>NZ_VLKC01000002.1:0-1859 GCF_007830295.1 Sporomusa sp. KB1
AGGATCAAACTCTCCAATAAAGATTTTTATTGAAGCCATTTGTTGGCTCTATAAATCAAATTAAGAAATTGTTTTTGGTTGTACTATCAAATGAAATTGCTTCGCTTTCGCTTGCAATGACCTTGGTAGTACGCACGCACATCTGGCTTTTTTGATGCATTACTTACATTGTTCAGTTTTCAGGGAACGTTTTGTCACTCGTCTCAGATAAACTATAATAATAGCATTTTAATTTGTTTATGTTAATACTATTATGTACTTAAAAAACTTGGTTCTCTGCTTAAATGGTGCGGTAGAATGGATTTGAACCATCACGAGGTTGCCCCCACCAGCCCCTCAAGCTGGCGCGTCTGCCGTTCCGCCACTACCGCGCAAATTATAAAAATGGTGCGGCCGAGTGGATTTGAACCACCACGAGGTTGCCCCCACTAGCTCCTGAGGCTAGCGCGTCTGCCGTTCCGCCACGGCCGCATTATTTGGTGGATCTACTAGGATTCGAACCTAGGACCAGTCGGTTATGAGCCGAATGCTCTACCAAGCTGAGCTATAGATCCGTAAATGGTGGAGGGAGGTGGATTCGAACCACCGAAGTCGAAGACGGCAGATTTACAGTCTGCTCCCTTTAGCCACTCGGGAATCCCTCCGGATGGAGCTGGCGAGAGGAATTGAACCCCCAACCTGCTGATTACAAGTCAGCTGCTCTACCAATTGAGCTACGCCAGCATTAGATGGCGACCCCGGCAGGATTCGAACCTGCGACCTTTTGATTCGTAGTCAAACGCTCTATCCAGCTGAGCTACGGAGTCATATTCGCTTCGTTCGTCATTCGCTTTTTTCGAGCGTTTGAACAAACGAGCATCGAGCTATAGAGAAGATGGCGACCCTGAACGGATTTGAACCGTCGATCTCCGCCGTGACAGGGCGGCATGTTAGACCGCTACACCACAGGGCCGCATTATTCGATTTTCGACTTTAGATCTTCGATGTTCAATTTACCGAATGTCTAGTGTCGAATATCGAGATTGGTGGGCGATGACGGGATCGAACCGCCGACATCCTGCTTGTAAGGCAGGCGCTCTCCCAGCTGAGCTAATCGCCCGATAAATAGATTGGTGACCCGTGGGGGAATCGAACCCCCGTTATCGCCGTGAAAGGGCGGTGTCTTAACCGCTTGACCAACGGGCCAAAAAATTGGATGGCGGAGTGGGTGGGATTTGAACCCACGCAGGCCTCACGACCTCTAACGATTTAGCAAACCGTCCTCTTCAGCCACTTGAGTACCACTCCAAATTGGCTCCTCGAGTAGGACTCGAACTAGCGACCAATCGGTCAACAGCCGAGTTACGACAGTTGATAGCATCCCCTCTGCGTTGTTGTCAGTCCGGGCGTTCCCTCCGACGTACTTCCCAGTACGACTACGGTCACGTCCTCCTTCCGCCTAGCATATGGAATACTCTGAACTGTCTGAGCCTTATGCTGAGTTAATTGGCTCCTCGAGTAGGACTCGAACCTACGACAAATCGGTTAACAGCCGATTGCTCTACCAACTGAGCTATCGAGGAATATGTTGTTTGCTCAAGGAATTATATCTTATCATATCTACTTGTTATTTTCAACATGTATTTTTTGGTAAGATAGGTTGTTCCCTAAAAACTTCACAGAAGAAAGTTACGCATTTAGGACTAATCTATTAGTTCGTTATCTTCATTCGTTGCTCATTCGAACACTCGAACTTCGATCACCGAACCTCGAATATAAGTCAAGTCCTCGGCCTATTAGTACCAGTCAGCTGCATGGATTACTCCACTTCCACATCTGGCCTATCTACCTTGTAATCTACAAGGGGCCTTACTTCTTTC
>NZ_VLKC01000002.1:1959-93922 GCF_007830295.1 Sporomusa sp. KB1
CATGTGTTAGGCACGCCGCCAGCGTTCGTCCTGAGCCAGGATCAAACTCTCCAATAAAGATTTTTATTGAAGCCATTTGTTGGCTCTATAAATCAAATTAAGAAATTGTTTTTTGGTTGTACTATCAAATGAAATTGCTTCGCTTTCGCTTGCAATGACCTTGGTAGTACGCACGCACATCTGGCTTTTATGATGCATTACTTACACTGTTCAGTTTTCAAGGAACGATGCACATGGGATGTGCTGGTGTCGAGGACGTATTATGGACAATACTCTTTTCCCGAGACCGTCGTGCATGGAATGCACTAGTTACGGACGCATCATATAAAACATAATTTGATTTGCCCGAACATTTCGTCTGTTTGTGACGGAATTTTATTCTAGCATTTAGCTTTCGTTATGTCAATAAAATTATTCATGCCAATTATTTCCGCCGCTTACAGCGACTCTTATAGAATATCATTTTACTTGTAACATGTCAACTATTTTTTACAAAAGGAAATGGTCTAACCTCCTTTACGAAAGGTTAGACCATTTTGGATCGTTACCATTAATTATCGTTCGGCCAATATTTCTTCAGCCCATTCCTCTCCAACGCCCGCACGCGCCAGGATTTCGGTAAATATCGGCTGACACCAGTCACAAGTAACTAAACTACCGCTTTTAGTTTTTAAGAATCAAACAGCTATCTTTAGTAATAGTAAAACAAAAAGCGAAGTAATCAATGTTATAATCAATGAAAATATGAAAGCGGTGCGAATAATCTGGTTTTCCTGTCCTAATTTATCAATAGAAGCCGCCGCATTTTGTAGTTTGGCTGGAGATATCACACTTGCCAGACCACCTCCAAAAGCCAGCCCGGCTGTAATAATAATTGTCCCTAATAAAGTCATATCAAGGTTCTTCGCTGTTGTCATCGTATATTTTGCAAACATAGCAATTGTTGATGCCTCACTGCCAGTAATAAATCCACCAAACAACCCGATAAACGCTACGATAGCCCCGTATGTATCGTGAAAATAGATAGCGGAGTAATCTGCCAGCACTTTCACCATACTAGCTGTTTCAAACTGTCCTGTGGCCATACTGTAGCCAGACATATTCATGATTTCACCTATGGAAAAAAATATGGCCGCGGAAAAAACCGGTCTTGGAGCCCGTTTCCACCAGCTAGTCAGAGTCCTTTTGATTTGTTGACTCGTGGGGCGAATAAATGGTATTGACATAATAGTACTGATCAATATCCATGTATATGCGTTCCACAACGCTCTCGTATCAATTGCACTACCATTAGCCGTTATACCAGTAATTGGTAACTTTAGCGTTCTATATAAGAAATTAAAGATGTCTTTTGGTATGTTTAATAGTAGAATAAGAACGATCAATATAATCCAGGGAGTTAGTGCTCGCCACAAAGAATATTGACGCTCGTACGCAATCTCCTCGGCAGTTAGTTTACTCTTATCAATTACATTTTTCCCTGATAAAACCAGCAACATTACCATGGCTATAATGACAGCAATGCCACATAACACCCCTGTAAGTACGACTAAATTATCATATTTGTTAGTGAAATATGATACGATACCAATGATCGTTCCAGTAATCAGGCAAGGAATTAAGCCTTCTTTGATTCCTCTCCATTGTCCTACAATCCAGAGCATACACAGTCCAATTAAGGTAGAAACTACTGGCAGAAACATGTAAAAAGCCATTCCCGCCTGTGCCAAGCTAATCTCGTTTCCTTTACCGAAAAAACTGTTGGCTACATCGACAAACACAACAATTGGAGCACCTAAAAGCGCATAGGTACACAAAGAGTCATACCCTATTGCAGGCAAAGCAATAGCAACCGTAGTCGAGTAACCCATCGCCAAAAGTATCGGCGGCAAAAGCGAAACCGGAGTTGCACCAACTGATACCATTAAGGTACCGAATCCAATATTAATCAGCATAATTTGAATTCCCCGGCTTTCACTGGCTATTGTTTTGATAAAAATGATAATTCGCTTAAGCGCCCCTGTTTGTTCCATAAAAGCCATTTGTAACAAGGAAGTCGCTACAATAAGCGAAACAGCAAATGATCTAATAAAACCTGCAACTGTCGAACGTAGTATTACTTCAATACTCGTCTGAAATACAAAATAAGCAACTACTGAAATCGCTAACCATCCTACAATGCCACTTACATCTGCTGCCTGTTTCCAAATGATCAGCATAGCTAAAATAACAACAATTGGCAACAGAGTGAATACTAAGGTCTCCATTTTAATCCCCTTCCTACTTTTGCTAACATCCTAGCAATTTTCTGCAAAAATCCCTCCTAAAATGAAATATATGAAAGACTTGGCTTGTGGGGAAATCCTCTAGGACGCCGGCAGAAGCCTTAGTCGTTCAATCCAGGGAAAGTTAACCTTTCCCTCTGAATATTAAAAAACTCCCGCCCCTTAATTAAATAAGGGACGGGAGTATATTCCCGCGATACCACCCTTGTAGAGTCGTTAAACCGGATTGGTTATTGACTCCGCCTCTGCAGAGTACGGGCAGCAAAGCACTAAGCTTACCGATACTCCCTTCCCAATAACGGCGGAAGTTCCGACCACGCCTACCAAGTTCAAAATTATAATAGTTGAACCCTTCAGCTAGCAACTCTGAGGTGTACTTCACGATTCAACTCCAGTCCGGACTTTCACCAACCGCCGGTTCTCTGCGCTGTAATTGAAGGCTACTCTCCTCTTCACAGTCTTTAGGATAGCTATGTAATCAATTGTAACACTACTTTTATCTTATGCATTTTTCAGTCAAAAGCAGTAGATTGAGTATAATATAACAGTACAGATGTATTTTGTCAAGATTCTTTGCTACATAAACTTTCAGAGATTACTCCCTAAAACGTGTTATGAGTCCTTTTTTCTGCTGACTTCTCAATCCCCATATAATAATCTAAGCTGTATTTACCTGGACCAATAAAAGCCGCGCCGAAAAAGCTTATCCCATCCTCCAGCGACTGCGATGCTTTCTGCAGACCTGTACCGCCGATCATCTGACTGGTGAAAGCTACTATCATATTGCTAACCAGTAACAAACAGGCTGGACGGTAAAATAGACCAAGCGCCAAAAGCAGCCCGCCGCCAAACTCAGCAAAGCTGGACATGAATCCCCAAAAAACCGGGGCAAAATCAATCCCAAAAGTCCCCATCGCCTTGCCAAGCCCTGCCCATTTTTCAGTTCCACCGATAATCTTAGGCCAACCATGCCACATAAACATTCCACCTAAGCCTAGACGGAATATAAGTAGGGCCAGGTCTTGGTAGCGAGAAACTGCTTGCGCAAAATACCGCAATAATCGTTTCAATAAAATCACGTCCTCTAAATTATCGTTCAAAATTTAATGATAAAACACCCATACAGGGCCCTTTTGCGCTTCTGCTTCCATTAGCTAACTCTATGTTTAAAACTATCGCACTCTGTTTGCGTGTGATATTCCACCTTGTCTCCACTAACCTGAATAGTATCTAACCGGCAAAGTTTGTTATCGTTATATATACAGGTTTCAACTGCGCATTTTAAACAATCACAAGAACCAGAATTTAACACATTGCTGGTCAACTGGGAATAATGGAGCTTGTTCAAATAAGACCCACAGCAAGTATGACTTTGCTCGGTAGCTGAATTACCAACTATATCAACACAATTGGCATAACATATACCGGAATTATTATGCGAACAACTAGTAACCGTACAATTTATTTTTGCCATCTTTCCTGCGCCCCCTTTTATTTGAAATATCTGTCAAGCAACCCCTTAAAAGCGCACCCATGCCGTGCTTCGTCCTTACACATTTCATGAACGGTATCATGGATGGCATCTAAATTGTGTTGTTTTGCTAATATAGCCAGTTGTTTTTTGCCATCACAGGCTCCATATTCAGCCTCGACTCTTGCACTTAGATTGGCTTTGGTATCGGCTACAACTACCTCGCCCAACAGTTCCGCAAATTTCGCAGCATGCTCGGCTTCCTCAAATGCAATCCGCTTATAGGCTTCTGCCACCTCGGGGTATCCTTGCCGGTCTGCTTGACGTGACATGGCCAGATACATGCCCACTTCAGTGCATTCACCCATAAAATTAGCCCTTAAACCTTCTACTATCTCTACCGGAACTGCTTGCATAACCCCGATCCTGTGCTCATCTGCCCATGCCAGATCTCCTGTCATTTCTTTAAACTTATCTTTGCTGGCTTTACAAACCGGGCATTTCTCCGGAGGCTCTTCTCCTTGATGAACATACCCGCAAATGGTGCACACAAATTTTTTCATTGAATTTCCTCCGTCTTATCCAGAATGAAGTGAACTTGCTTCAGCATAGCTGAAACATCGGCGGGTTCAGGTGGGGAGTCTACCCCACCTGAACAAACGCCGCCTGTAGAGGCGGGAGTCTTAACTCGTCGCAAAGGATCAACCTTCACGAATATAGTATTGGGATTTTTTTTTATAACAATACCTTAATATGTTCAAAACCGGCATTCATCCCGCGAAGAAAGACTACCTGACTTGACGTAAATCGGACAGGCCTGAACACGGAAAACCGATAAATGCCGACCAAAATAAAAAGCACCCGCTAATGAGCATACGCCCCCTACCGCCAGTGTATAAACTACACCTATCTGGCTTGTCAAAAAGCCGGCAAGCAAACTGCCTATCGGCCCAATTCCCATCAATATCATCGTGTAAAAACTCATCACCCTGCCTCGCATTGAATCATCCACCATACACTGCAATAAGGTATTGCTGCCGACAACCTGGATCAAAAAACCAATGCCCAGGATAAACATCAGTACAGTAGATAACCACAGGCTCGCAGGCAACATAAAACCAATAAGCCCAATTCCGATGGTAGTAGCAGCAACAACCAATAACTTCTCTAAGCCCTGAAATTCCGACCTGGAAGCAATAGCAAGAGCTGCCAGCAGCGAACCACAACCAGAAACCGCCATCAAAAATCCCATAACCCCTGCACTGGCACCTAAATTTTTCGATACAAACACCGGCAACAATACCGTATAGGGCATTGCAGTCAGACTAATAATTCCCAACAATACCAGAATGTTGCGCAGTGGCAGTTGCTTAAAGGTATATGCATAACCTTCTTTAAAATGTTCAAGCATATTGTTATGAAACTGTTTGCTACTTACCAATTTTAGTCGTAAAGCAACAAGGGATACAAGAGAAATACAGTAGCTGATAACGTTAAGCCCAAAACAATAGCCTTCACCAATCAATGGAATAAGAATACCTGCTATCAATGGCCCCAACAGCCTCGCCATATTATATGTAACTGAATTTAAAGCAATAGCATTCTGTCGTTCTTCCTGGGTATCTATCATCTCCACCGAAATAGCATGGCGTGCCGGCACGTCAAAAGCATTAACACAACCCAAAAACAGGCTTAAAAACAAAATGTGCTCAATCCCAATCATATCATGTAAAGTAAGCCAAGCTAAAAGTAAAGCCTGCACTAGGCTAAGCAACTGAGTTACTATAAGCACCCTGCGTTTCCCAAATCGATCAAGCCATACACCAGCAAAGGGTGCCAACACAAAGTTTGGAATCTGCCCCATAAAGGCCACCCAACCCAACATAAGTGCTGAATCAGTAAGACGATAACTTAACCAGCTTAAGGCGATATTTTGCATCCATGTTCCAATAACAGACAAGCCCTGACCTGTAAAAAAAATCCGGTAGTTGCGGTTATAAAGCGCCTTTATGATGTTTGCCATATTCCTTCCCTCCCTAAGATACAGTCTTCGCGCTAAAAAAGGATTATCCTACCAAACTAAGCGGAACCAATTTTTGTAGCTTTGTGGTACAATAATATCATTACACTCAGGGAGGCAAGCTATGACAGATCTATCACTGTTAAAAGATCATTTATATACTATTTATTCTGAAAATCCTTTTGTGGCATTGCTGCAAATGGAGATTATTGAATTGGAGCCTGGCAAAGCCACCCTATCCATGCCGATAAAAAACAAACATACTAACTTTTATAATTCGGCGCATGGTGGTGCACTGGCTGCCTTAGCCGATACCGCCATGGGGATGGCCTGTACCACTACTGGTAAAAAGGTAGTCACTCTTGACATGAACTTAAATTATATTCGTAATGTTCCCTGCCAGGAGACGCTCACTGCTGTTGGATTGGTAATCCATAATGGCAGCAGAACCATTGTTGCAACAACAGATATTTTTAACAATACAAATCAGTTAGTTGTTTCTGCCAGAGCCACTTTTTTTGTAACAAGTACCTTTTTCTAAAACAATAGGATAATCGCTAAAAAGGCCCTGCAATCTAAAATAGACTGCAAGGCCTTACAAGCCAACAATTTTACACGAAATAATCACTAATTCCTCGCGCTACCGCTCGCGACATCTCTGTCTGCCAAGCTAAGCCTGCCAGTTTGGCAGCTTCCTCAGGATTAGAAATGAAGGCCATCTCCAAAAGCACTGCCGGCGCATCCGTATAACGCAATATATAGAAATTCTGCTCCTTGTCCGGATCACCATCATCCCAATCAGCCCTAAGCTGTAAGTCTGAAAAACTGGCTGTTACCTGATTTATAATGCAAGTAGCTAAACGATCCCCATCGGTCTCTCCCACTGTTGTATAAATCTCAGTCCCATTAGCTTGTTCACTGGCAGCTGAATTGCAATGAAGAGACACCACTAAGTCAGCTCCCCAATTATTAGCCAGTTCACACCTATACTCCAAACTATCAGTCTCTGCCTGTTCTTCCTTAGTTCTAGTCATCAACACCTCATAGCCAGCAACTACCAAATGCTTTTTCACCTGACTAGCAATGGTTAAATTTACTGTCGCCTCTTGTAACCCCGTTTTACCATTAACTGCGCCTGGATCAATATTCCCGCCTGCATGGCCGGGATCAAGACATATCCTAGCCATTCTTTTCCCCCTCCTTTGTCATTCACTATACTATATTCCATGATTAGTTAATTTTTAACGATAACAATTAAAATGTAAAAAGGACTTTACTTTTCCCTAGTATGATAGTATAATTATAATTGTCCCTATAGGCACAAGGAATATTTCCATTAGTCCTTCTCATTTAGAGAAGCCCAATGAGTAAATCTTCTAAAGTTAAGCCAGGGTAATCTTTATGAGGAGGTCATATAACATGGCCGAAGACAAAACATTAACATGCCGCGATTGCGGCGCTGAGTTCGTATTCTCAGCATCAGAACAAGATTTCTTTGCAGAAAAAGGGTTCACCAATGAGCCTGGCCGTTGCCCGGAATGCCGTGCAGCTCGCAAACAACAAAACCGTGGTGGTTTTGGTGGTGGCCGCAACTCCAACTTCCAACAACGTGAAATGCATGACGTAACCTGCGCAGCTTGTGGTTGCCAAACCCAAGTACCTTTCCGTCCAAGCAGTGATCGTCCTGTTTATTGCAGAGAGTGCTTTAGCCAACAAAACAACAGACGTTACTAGGATACAAACTCCTTTGCTTCCAGCAAAGGAGTTTCCTTATTTTTACCCTAACAGAAAGTTTAACTTCTTAAAAGCAGGATAAGAGTACCATCACATCGGCTTGCGCCAAAAAAGAAAACTCGGCGCAAGCCGTGTTTTCTTTTTTGGCTGTTTATCTAAATTTTTTTCATTAGCAGTACTTCGTTGCCTAGCGCATTATAGATTATTTGATCACAAAACATTTTCATCATCATAATTCCCCGGCCTCGCTCTGACAGGCCCAATTGTTCAAACTCATTGTCTACATCCTTTACACCTAGGGCATTTACCTGTTTAGTGCTAAAACCTGTACCGTTGTCTTTAACTCTTACGACTATTCTGCTACCTGTTCGTTTCAGTTTCACTTGAATACGTTCACTGGCGACTAGACCATTGTTAACGGCCTCATTAATCGCTACCTCAAACAGGACAACGCATGTTGGCGCATGTTGCGCAAGGAACTCGGCTATCATTACTTGCGCCTGAGCAAGCTCGGCAGGGTTTTGGATATTGCATATGCTTATTTTTGTGTTTTTCTCCACAATTTCAATACAAACGACAGAGTAATCATCCATTCGTTCAGGCTGACATGCTAATTTTTTAAACCAGTTTACATACTGACCAAAATTTTCCTGTCTACGTACTCCAAATATTTCAAGCAGGTCAGAGGCGCCATCGCTCAGCATGCAATATATTTCTCCCGGCTTAAAAGGCATTACCTTTGTCTGTACTTCAGCCTTATCAAACATTCCCAGGTAACCACTAAATACAGGTACCAGTTCACACTTAGCCGGTTGTGCTGCCCCAAAAAAGTGTATCCCGCCAGTGATAACCTTAAAATTCCGTTTTTAATGCCAAATTGCTCAAAAAGCCTGTTAATTATAAGGTATTGTCCATTCCTGTTTTTCATCCAAGCCAAACTTGGCATATTATCCAGCAATAATTGTATCTGTCCTAACTTTTGAACTACCACAGCATGATCTCTCCCTCAATCAAACTAAGAACAAGCAATCTTCGAATAAGTTTGGCTCTAGACTGAATTTCCTATCTTTCAGCCTAGAGCCTTCTTACCATTTCTATTAATTTTAACAGCTAGCAAACTAACCCACCTTACTCGATATGTAAAACCTTATCAAGCCTTGTCCGTTTTAATATCTCAGCCGCCATCCCTTGAATACCCTTCAATACAAGCTTACCATTCTTATCCAGAGTACGTTTATGAACCATTACTAACACTCCCAAACCAGAGCTATCAATATACTCCAGCCGTGAAAGCTCCATACTAATATCGGTAACGCCACCTTCGATTGCTGCTAGAAGTTCATCCCGGATTATTCCCGCATCATGTGCATATATTTTCCCATCTAAGGATACCGTAGCATGATTACCGTTAATTGTAAGCATATGTTTCATTTTTCAGCCTCCTGTCCGTCCGTTATAACCTTACTAATCAAACAAAACCTTGCATTGCGGCCTCTTTATTTCCCTGCTTAATGATCTGTTGCTTCATATCCCCAGGCATATACCAAAACCAACTATTTCCACAAAATATACATACAAAATAAATTAAGCAACAGCACCATTGACATACCTAGGACAAAGCTTTTATGTAAAGTCTTAAATTTAGCATATCTAGATAAGCTTGGTAGGCAGACTATTCACTTTAACTTCATTGGGAATAACAATCTTATCTACACTATTAAATTTAGAAAAAACTACGGTAGTAACCAGCCTAGTATTGCTAAATACACCCTGAATGATCGACTTCTGTTCGGCAGGAACCGCCTTATCATTAGCGATATTATTACCAATTGCAGCTAAAATTCCCGACATATCTATAACACTTTTGACAATAGTAGCCGTTTCTTTGTTAATCGTTACCTGATATGTAATATCACCTAAATTCTTAAAAAGTTCATCTGAGAAGCTTACCTTTTTCATATTGGTAGAATTCATAGCCTGTTCCAAATTTTCCTTTAAATAACTTCCATCCATGGTAACCGCAAAAACCGCTACCTCAGCATTCTCCTCAACTGGAATCACACTGGTGATGGCTTTGGAGTAACTAGCATATTCATCAAGCGGGTTATACTGGGGCATATACTGTTTCTCCCAACAACCATTCATATTGGAGTATATCGCAAATTGTCCTTTAGCTTCTTCAATATATTGCACAATCTTTTGCTCATTTTTAGCAGAGGCGTCACCTACGGTAATGGTCATAACATTTTTGGCTACCATCGGTTTTACTTGCGTATCACATTCGCCGTTCATAACCATGTTCATGGTTTGGCCCAGGAAAGACATAGAGCCGGTAGTTTCCAATGTCATATGGTAACTTTTAAGTGCAAACAATTTCTCATAGGCCTGAACCACAAGTTCCTTGTGATCGTCATTTATTGCCGCCATAGCATTACCGATGCTGCAAACAGAAAATAGCATCGTCATTAGATAAACCATTATTATTTTTGCCAAAAATTTTGTTCTACTCATCTAATCGCTCCTTTTCCGGTAAACCTAGAAAATTAAATATCTTACTGTGGTGCAACGACAATCTTTACTGGTAAGTTCGATGCACCTGGCGGGCTGAAAGTAAACGACAGTGGATCACCGCTTTCAAAAGTACCTAAGAATGCAAAATCCTGCTGTTTATGATTCCCGATGAAATACAACCTATCGCGTGGTATTGCCAGTGGACTCCAATATACCTCAGGATGGTTTATCTTTATAGCACCGGCATAGTGCCCAGCTAGCGGCACAAGATAACATGCAATTCTGCTGCCTTTTTTAGAAGGAAGCCGCACTTGATAGACGACGCCATAATTTCCATAATTGACAACCTTGCTGCCATCAGTAGCATCAATACCCTGCAAGTAAGCATCTACTTGATTGTCTGCTAAGGTTATGCCTATTGCGCCATCATGAACAGGATCATACTCATTAAGCGGAGAAATTTCCCGGTTGGCCCCCTCAAATGTACCTCGTAAATGGCATTGATCTGCCGGTAGTACCTTTAATTTTTTGGAAAAATTCACACTATCTTCATTGACGGGTAGCATCACGACTTTCACATTGACCGGGCCATCGACTGATAAATCATAAATACCATTAATCAGCATATTCGGCATCATCATGGATTCTATATCTGCTGCTAATTGCTTCACGCCCCCTGGGGGAATATTGATCTGGTAAGAAGCACTCTTATTTTCAGAAAAATATTGTGTCTGTGCTTCCTTTCCTACCGCCATCCAGTTGTATCCCGGTCCACCAAGGCTAGCTTGACTGACAGTAATATACGCTGTTTTTTTCCCCTTATTTTCTAATAGTACTGCCATCTTTTTAACATCACTCGATGCGTTCACATGGTAGAAGAATAAACGCACCTTTCCTTCTACCAGGTCTTGATACAAAATACCATCATGTTCAACCATCTCCGGACTATCTGAGAATAGAAGTTTACCACCTAATGAATTACTTCTCATTTCCAACTCTGGAAGATTATCAACATCTAAACTACTAGGCCCTACGGCGGCAAATGTTGCCCCACCTCCCCAGTTTCCAATCACCATTATAACCAAAATCAGCATCAGTACTTGTTTCATAGTGTCCCCCCACACGGATAAGATACAATAAGACTTGGCTTATGCCAAGTCCTTTAGGACGCTGGCAGAAGCCTTAGTCGTTCTATCCAGGGAATGTTAACCTTTCCATCTGGATAGAGAAAAAAACAAACAATTCATTTAAATTCTGCTAAACTATGAAATGTCCTGCAACAATTTGTATTTTTAAATCAGATAATATCGTATAATAAAAAAACCACGATTTTCCTGCCATATCAGGAAGATCGCAGTTTTACTATTGCAATTTTCAAAACATTGTCCCTATCAAACATTTTTCCCTTTTATATAATTAGTAGGAATATATTCCGTATAAGCCTGGACATGACCGGCATTTATCTCGTCAAAATCCACAATGAAGACTTCCGGGTTTTTCTCCAAATCAAGTTCAATAAGCTTGTTGACTTCGGTACCATCCTCGCTGGAGATAATGCGAACCACAGGAGTATTTTTACTTTTTATGCCGACTCCTAAAATCAAGGCACTTTGCCGGTTATTAAGCCGTACCGTTTTGCCCATAGGATAGATAGCCACATTCTGGTTAAATTTATCGACAAGCTCCGGGTTAAAATATTCTCCTGCCGCCTTATTCAAAATAGCAGCCGCATAATACACAGGAGTAGGACGGCGATGCGGCATTCCCGCAATCAACCGGTCATACACATCGGCAATACTGATAATCTGCGCATACTCGGAAATAGCATCTCCCGTAAGCCCCATAGGATAACCGCTGCCATTCCAGCGTTCATGATGTTGAAAACAAGCATTAACAATAGCAACAGATAAGTTCTCATTTTGCCGCAAAATCTCTAATGAGTAAAAAGGATGCTGCTTGTATTCCTCCATACCTTCATTAGTTAAATAGTTAGGATACTGCAGCGCCAGGTTCCTGGAAAATTTAACCTTGCCGACATCATGAAACATAGCCGCCAAACCCAATTCATACAGCTGCTTATTATCATATCCTTTGGCAAGACCGGTCATGACCGATAAAATGCACGTATTTACCGCATGCGAAAACATATATTCTTCCTTACGGCGCATATCCAAAAGATGAATCATATTTTCCGGCTTCTGGTCAAGCTGGTTGACCAAGTCGCTGACAATGCTTTTTATTCGATCAAGCTTTACCCCTTTGCCGAGACGAAAGTGGTTGATAACCTCCCTCGCGGCGGTCATTGCCTGCTGCCGCTGTTTGGGGTCATCGCGTTCTTCTTCTATTTCCTTAGCAACCTCTGGGATTTGGGGATCTCCAACAAACAAAGATATAATCCCTTTATCGCGAAGATACTGAATATATCTTTCCTTTATTTCTATGCCCTCATGCAATAAAACGGTACCATCTGCTGCCATGAGCGGCTTTGATAAATACATACCTGGCTGTATTTCATCTAATGATATGCTCTGCATAGAATCACCTCTTACAATAAGTATAATATGCCACCCTATTATATATATCGAGAATAGTGCAAAATACTTAACGCTGAATGGCAAACAAAATTCGACAACGTCATGGTATTCATTTTCTATTCTATAGCAATGCTAGCTTTTGAAAACCATCATAAGAGAACCAACAACCCAGCAAAATAAGAAAAGCTGCACAAATCATCAGTACCCCTTGGTACAGCCTGTCACTAATAAAACTACGACCAGTATGAATGATAAACGAAACCAAGGAAAACCAAGCCAAATCTGATAATATATGCCCCGCAAAAAACGTTATTAAACCTATAGTTCCCAAGCTCATCGCCACCACGACATAGCTCACACCAACCGTAGCCCACCAGAGAGACCAGTACGGATTGGTAAGGCTGAGTATTATGCCCGAAATCCAAGGACGCATAGACTGCCGTTCCATTGTTCTTTCTGAACTATTTCCCAACTCTGAAAAACCCAGCGAAACTTCTCTGTTTTTTGCACTTATATATATTCCCCAGCCAAACCACAGCAGGACTAAGCCTCCTATAAGCCCTATCCCTCCAGTCACGATAGATTGCTGAATATAGTAGGTAAGCCCGCCAGCCAGACAAACTACCAGCAACAATTCAACAATAGTGTGACCTAGAACTATTTGCGGACCTACCCAAAAGCCCCGTCTGGGCGTTTCGCTTATTGTCACTGTAAGCATGGGTCCTGGCATCATGGCACCAGATAGTCCAACAAGAAATGCTGTTGTAAATAAAGTAATATAATCCATACTACTTCTCCATCCCCCTATTCCTATGTGAGCACTCTTAAGACAGCACCTTAATTATATCATTAAATGTTGCTTCCTAATACCATACTTTCTCTGCACTCATTTTTCCTAATTTCAATAGCTTTTTCACTTACCATATACAAAGAAAGCAACATCGTTTTACCGCCAAAACGGTTAAACGATGTTGCTGTATACGGGCCTGGCCTTTATAAGATAAAGTTATCCTGGTTATTCTGCTTAAGAACTGCTCAGCGTCATTCGACGTTGTAATAACCGGGCATAGGTTGATAGTGCATAATTTAATACGAAATAAGTGACAGCAATCATCCCAAAGAGAGTAAACACCTGTGCCGTCGTACCATATTTGCCCATAATAATCATACCTTTGCCAGTTAGTTCTTCAATACCGACAGCCCAAACAAATGACGTATCTTTTATAACCGTTGTCCCCTGTGAAACAAGGGGTGGAATCATATTTTTCAGCGCCTGGGGCAGCACAATATACCGAAGAACCTGGACATAATTCAAACCTTGAGATTTGCCCGCCTCCCATTGTCCACGGGGGATAGAGTTCAATCCACCACGAACTATTTCCGCAACAATAGCCGAGGTAAATACCGTCATGGCAGCGATCCCTGCCTGCACTGGCGGTAAATTGGTCATAAACCTAAATCCGAGAATGAACAATAAGGTTGGGGTATTTCGCACTATTTCCACATATACGGCTGCAATTGGCGAAAAAAAACGCTGACCTGAAAACCGGGCTACACCCAAAACAATACCCAGCACCAGACTAAGCACAATGGATGAGATAGCAATTTCAAGCGTGATTAGCAATCCATCAGCTAAAAATAAGAGAATTTCAGGTTTAAAAAGATCACTAATCATGTATTCACCGCCGCCTTTTGCTCCAGTTTTCTAGCATAAGCTGCTAGTGGCAGGCAAAGAATAATATACAGTACCCCTGTCGCAACATAGGCGGGTCCATAGTACAGGTTAGTAGATGACCAAGAATCAGCCTGATACATAAGTTCTCCCCCTGCCACCATGGCCAATACAGAAGTATTTTTTATCAGACTTACCGCTTGATTTGTCAGCGGTGGAAAAGCCATCCGTTTCGCCTGCGGAAGAATAATATGACGCATAGCACTCCAGAAGGAAAAGCCCTGTGAATAGGCAGCCTCAAGCTGCCCTCGCGGAACAGCTTGGATGCCGGCACGTACTACCTCGGAGATATATGCTCCATGATAAATTCCTACCCCTAATACACCTACCGCAAAGATCGGCAGCATAACACCAAGGTGAGGCAACCCATGATACAGAAAAAACACCTGAATTACCAACGGGGTATTTTGAATGCTTTCTACGTACACCCGCGTAATAGCTTGAAAAAACGTAAACTTAGAACTGCCCAATACACCAAACAGGATACCTAACGCCAAGGCCAATACAAGAGCAAAAAACGATACCAGCACCGTATTAGCAAAACCTTCTCCAAATACGGCCCAATCGTGAGCTAATGCGACCCACTTATAGTCCGCAAAAGGTCCGTTCACTATTTAATACCCCACTTTTGAATTAATTTATCTAATTCACCATTCTTTTTCATTTCAGCAATCACTTCATCTACCGCCTTAGCCAATGCAGTGTTAGATTTTTTCGAAGCCACACCGTACTCCTGGGGCGCAAAGCGATCGTTCAAGATGGTAGTGCTGTCATCAAGATAGCCGGCTAAGATTGAACCGTCAACAGAAAATACATCAACACGGCCTGAGTCTAAAGCAGTCTTAATTTCAGGATAGGTACCAAACTCAAGGAACTGAACCTTAGCACCAGCCTTATCGGCTTCTTCCTGCAGTGCTTTACGACTAGTCGCGCTTTGTGCCACACCGATTTTCTTCCCATTCATATCTTTAACAGACTGAATACCTGAGCTTTTCTTAACCATCATGGCAACGCCATCCTTAAAGTATGGCTCGGAAAAATTATAACTTTGTTTGCGTTCATCAGTAATAGTAAATGTAGCAATTACCAAATCAATTTCACCATTATCAAGCAACGGGCCTCGTGTCTTAGCAGTTACACCCTGGACATCAACCTTAGTAGGGTCACCAAGAATTTTTTTAGCAACAGCCCGGGCAATATCAATCTCTAAGCCGTCAATCTTATTTGTTTGCGGATCTTTAAAACCGAACTTTGGTACATCAACCTTAACGCCAACTTTTAGTGAACCGCGGTCTTTAATCGCTTTTATATCAGCTGCAGCATCACCCTGCGCACTTTGTGCCGGCTTATTTGTGCCACAGCCGACTACCAGAAGCCCAAACACCATTACTATACATAATAAAAAAGCACTAAAACGTTTCATACTCACCATTCCTCTTTTTATAATAGTTTACTTATCAATGGGAACGAAGAATCTTGCTCAAAAACAACTTGGTCCTATCATTCTCTGGGTTAACAAAAAAGTGTTCTGGTGTACCTTCTTCCACAATTCGGCCCGCGTCCATAAAGATCACACGATCAGCAACCTGCCGGGCAAATCCCATTTCATGAGTTACTACTACCATCGTAATGCCTTCTTTTGCTAAATCCACCATAACGTCCAATACTTCTTGTATCATCTCAGGATCAAGCGCCGAAGTAGGCTCATCAAAAAGCATGACCCGTGGTTTCATAGTGAGAGCACGAGCGATTGCTACCCGTTGCTGCTGTCCACCTGACAATTGAGCTGGATAGGCATTCGCTTTTTCCTTAAGACCAACCCGGTCTAAAAAAGCCAGTCCCGTTTCCTCAGCCTCAGCCTTAGGCACTTTTTTAATTAATATTGGTGCCAATGTTAGATTTTCCAAGACTGTCTTATGAGGATAAAGATTAAATTGCTGAAAAACCATCGCAACTGATTCTCGCACTTTGGCAACATTTGCTTTAGGCGCTGTCAATTCTACTCCATCGACAAAAATTTTGCCGCTTGACGGTGTTTCAAGGAGGTTCATGGAGCGAATTAATGTACTCTTCCCAGAGCCACTTGGCCCAATCACTACAACCTTTTCCCCTGCAGCCACCTTCAAATCAATGTCCTTAAGAACATGATTTTGGCCGAAATGTTTCTGTACCCCTTCCATTGAAATCAAGTTTCTCCCTCCTCTCTTAAACAACTAAAAAGACACCTGTCTCTTAATAGAGAACAGGCGTCTTTGCCATCAAATATAATATTAACCTTCATTAGTATATGTTGATAGTATAATTGAAACAAAACATGCTGTCAATATATGAGTTAAGTATATTAATCTGTTGATAGAGTCCGGAGACAGTGGATCTTTGGATATTATTCTTCTCCTTAGAAGCATTATTGAGGTTTTCGAGAAAAAGTTTAACCAAAAAATCATCGTGTCAAGGACACGATAAATTTTATTTATTAAACTCATTAACGATTTTTTTCAAGACCGCTGTGAATTGTTTTTTCTCATCATCAGCAAGACACTTTGTCATCTTGTTCGCAAAATGATAATAGCCCCTGCTCTCCATATCTAAAAGCTCTTTCCCTTTTTCCGCTAAGTATACATGGAAAACCCGTAAATCTTCTGCTGACTGCTGCTTATAAACCATATTACGCTTGATCAATCGATTAATGATGTCCGTGACAGTTGATTTTTGGACATTAAACTTTTCTACTAACTGTTTAAATGTAGGCGCATCCATTTCATTAATTGCATGAAGATAATGCAATTGTGTTATCGTTAGATTTAACAGCTCGCCGCGATCTGCTTCTTCCTTATAAGTCCGCATGGACTGCCGCATAGATTCTGATAGAATATCAATGTATTTTACAATAAGAGCTTCTGTTTCCATCATATCTCCTTCAATCCTTATAGCCCTCTGTATTACATAACAATTATTTTAGACACAGGCATACGTAAACTGACGGGCTGCATATATTTTGCAATATAGCCTATCCTTATTACAAACTGTATATTTCCCCTATGACCAAGCTCTTTAGTCAATTCCATCCGCCAAGGTTCTTCCTCTAATATCTGGGTCATAGGATGAAAAACAATTAACTTCTCCCGCGCACGCAGCCAAGCTGACTGTAATACTCTTCCCGCATTTATCAAGTCTGTTACAGTAGAACTATCGCTTTTCACAACAAGCCACCCGGCACAATTTTGCACCTGCTCCTCAACTAACTTTATCGTCTCATTTTTAAACGTCTTACCCAATACATCATCTTTACTGAAGAAGTGTTGTGCATACCAACGAACAATCCCTTCCATTTCCATACTTTCAGGAGTAAGGCCATTACAGTATTCGCTTGCCTCCCGCTTACTCCATCGGATCCATTGAGCTAACTCTGTCTGAGCATCTTCCCTGTATACTTGCGCTTTATTTGCCAGCAAGTTCGCTTGCCTAATATATGACCCTTCGTTAGAATTCAGCGGATAATAAAATACTGCGTTTTTATTACTTCCTACGAGATGATTTATATCTTCCTCCCTTATCGGCGTATTCAGCAAATGTTTTCTTATCGTCCTCCGTTCTTTGATCACCTGCTCAGAAATATTTATCTGTTTCCCTTTAATTAATCGGACTTCTGCTATCTCAGGGCTAAAGTTATCTTTTCCTAAAATATCAATTTCGGCCTCATATCCTTGTATTCCCGCCGCCACCGACAGATTTTCTATAAAAGCTCCAATGGATAACATCATTTCTCGATTATCAGGATCAACCGCTGGCAGCCATCGTTTCCTATCTGATCCTATTACCCATCGTTTCGGACCTTTAATTGTTATCATCCAGGGCTGCGTATTGTGACCACTGGGAGCAAGGGATGCCAAATATATTATTTTAATTTCATCTTCGCTTACACCCGGTATCTTTTGTAAGGGGCAGCCAAGCCTCATTGTAGCTTCATCCTCCATCTGCAGCCAGGAGTATGAAACCGCTCCAACCCCAAGTGCAATTCCCCCGGCACAAATAGTTTTTATGAATTCCCGCCTGTTCAAATAGTACTCCCTTTCGCCCATTCAATTTATTTTATTAGTTAGTTCAAACTAACTATATGAAAGCATATTTTCTTACCTTTGTAAAGGCCTGCTAAATTATTTTGTGTTTTCTTTTGGATTCTGGAAAGGCTTGCGGAAAAGATACTGCCCGTTTGGATTATCCGTACATACCTTCCCGTTGTTTACCACCTGTTGGCCTCTGAGAAAAACATGAATAGCCTGCCCCTGCTGCTTCATTCCTTCATAGGGACTATAATCCACCTTATGAGCATGAGTGGCAGCACCAATGGTACTCTGCCGCTGCTCGTCCCAAATCACCAAATCCGCATCGC
Organism: Sporomusa sp. KB1; assembly: GCF_007830295.1. Lineage (GTDB taxonomy): Bacteria > Bacillota > Negativicutes > Sporomusales > Sporomusaceae > Sporomusa. Next base: position 20,637 of record NZ_VLKC01000002.1, read on the forward strand.
TGCCTGGAGCTATCGTGCCTTTTTTGGGAAAAAGGCCAAAGAGTTTCGCCGGCTGGGTTGCTACTTTGTCAACAAACTGGGTAAGGCTAATTTTCCCGGTCTTGACGCCATAGGTATATAAGAGCCCCAACCGATGCTCCACGCCAGGTGCACCATTGGGTATTTTGCTAAAATCCCCTCTTCCCACTTCTTTCTGACCATGGAAGTTAAAAGAGCAATGATCAGTAGCAACAGTATCCAATATACCTGTTTTCAGCCCATTCCATAAGTACTCTTGGTTTTCCTTGCCTCGCAGCGGAGGCGAGATGACATATTTGGCACAGGAAAAACTAGTGTCCTGATACCTACTATCATCAAGCACTAAGTATTGAGGACAGGTTTCAGCAAACACCTGGACGCCTCGCTCCTTGGCCTTAGCTACTGTCTCCAAGGCCTCCCGGCAACTTAAGTGAACAACCAAAACGGGCGCATCGGCCATCTCAGCCAGCACCATCAGCCGGTTTACCGCTTCCTGTTCCACCCGCGGCGGACGAGATAAGGGATGATAGGCAGGAGTTGTTTTCCCTTGCTGGCGAAACTTTCTGATCAGATTATCAACAATATCGCCGTTTTCACAGTGAACACAGGTGAGAATACTACATTCCCGGCTGCGGTCCAGCACTTGAAATAGAGCGTTGTCATCTACCTGCATTACATTTTTATAAGCCATATACAGCTTTACTGAAGATACACCGGCCTCCCGGCTAAGCCAGAATATTTCCCGGGAAACATTGTCATTCCAATCGGTAATAGCCATATGAAAGCCATAATCTGCATAGCATTTGCCGCCTGCCCGCTGATGCCAGTTTTCCAGACCTTGTTTTAAGGTTTCTCCTTTAAACTGAGTGGCATAATCGATAACAGTAGTAGTGCCGCCGAGGATGGCAGCCTTGGTACCACTGGCAAAATCATCAGCAGTGGACATGGCACCTACCGGCAAATCAAAATGGGTATGAGCATCAATACCGCCAGGAAATATATAACACCCTGCTGCCGATAGCAGCGTATCGCCCGCCTGCCTCACTTGACTGCCAACAGCAGCAATAATCTCCCCTTGGATACGAATATCGGCTTGATAACAAGCAGTATCGGTGACAATCTTTCCAGCCTGCAAAACAATTCCCATAAAACTTACCCCCTCGCCAGGTAGATATCAGTCGTGTTTACCGAGACATGATGTGCTGCTTACTATACAGATACAGACACAAGTTGAAAAGTCGTAACGTCTACCAGACCTTCATCTGTTAGCTTTAAGGCTGGTATGACCGGCAGGCTTAAAAAAGATAAGGTCATAAAGGGATCGTATTCCTCCTTTACCCCTAGATTACGGGCAATTTTGTGCAGTTCTGCCAGTTTTCCCTGTACCTCGCCAATACTCCGGTCAGTCATTAGTCCGGCCAATGGTAAAGGCAGCTTGCCAAGAATATCTCCCTGACTGGCAATTACCAGTCCGCCCTGAATATGTTCAATTTCCTTTATGGCCAGCATAATATCTTCCTCTGTTGCTCCCACCACCACCAGATTATGAGAATCATGGGCAATGGTTGATGCTATGGCTCCCTGCTTAAGGCCTAACCCCTGCAGCAGCCCCACACCTACTTTACCAGTGCCTTTATGGCGCTCCCACACTACCAGTTTCAGAATATCCCGGGTGATATCAGGAACAAATTCTCCCTGAACTATTGGCATTGGCAGTTCTAAAGCAGTGGTTACCAACTGGTGTGGCACTAAACCAATCACTCTGGCGCGGGCAGACCGGGAAGGAAGCCGCAGCTTATCCCGACTGAGTTCTCCCAGATGCAAAGTATTGCGAACCCATTTATCGTCCACGAAAAAGTTCATAGCCAGTGGTTTTCCATTTTTCGCTGCCAACTGTCCATCTTTAAAAACCATAGACGGACGCCAGTCTTCCAGATTGTCAAATACCAGTAGATCAGCCCGATATCCAGGTGCAATCGCACCCAAATCACCAAGCCGAAAGTAATTGGCCGCATTTATGGTAGCCATTTGCAGCACCCAGGCCAAATCTGTACCTGCAGCTACAGCTAACTTAATCATATGATTGATGTGACCCTGTTCAATTAAATCCTCCGGATGACGGTCATCGGTAGCAAACAGACAGCGTCCTACCGTGTACTGATTTACTGCTGGCAACAGCTTAAGCAAATTATGGGCCGCCGAACCTTCCCTCAGCATGACATGCATACCTTGCGCCAGCCGTTCTGTTGCTTCTTCCGCAGTAACACATTCATGATCAGAACAAATCCCGGCGGCAATATAACCAGTTAACTCTTTTCCTGCTAAGCCGGGGGCATGGCCGTCAACCAGCTTACCCTGGGCCAGACGAATTTTTTCGAATACGGCTTCAGATTTATGGATTACTCCGGGATAATTCATCATTTCTCCTAAACCCAGTACCCGGGGATGGTGAATAAACTCGGCTAACTCCTTTGCCGTCAATATAGCGCCGGCATTCTCCAAATGAGTAGCCGGTACACAAGAAGGCAACATGATATACACGTTTAAGGCCAGCTGTTCAGTGGCACTCAACATATAGCGAAGGCCTTCCACTCCTGCCACATTGGCAATTTCGTGGGGATCAGCAATAACCGTTGTCGTGCCACTAGGCACTACGGCACAGGCAAATTGGGCAGGACTTACCATCGCACTTTCGATATGAACATGGCCGTCAATAAAACCCGGAGTTATGTATTTTCCTGTTACATCTATTTCCTTGCGGCCACTATAATCGCCCACCCCGGCAATATACCCATTGACAACTGCCACATCCGCCTTAGTAAACAGTCCTGTAAATACATTAAATACATTAGCATTTTTCAGCACCAAATCGGCAGCCGAGTTTCCTAAAGCCGTGTCTACCAATGCTTGTACCCGATTCATGCTACACCTCCCTGAATATCTGGCGGCCTTTCCCTAATAAAACCTGAATTAGTGCAGAGTTTCTTCTATTTCATGTAACTTCCGATACAAGGTGGCAATACCAATTCCCAGTTGCCTGGCAGCAGCCACTTTCCCCTGGGTAGTATCCTCAAATTGCCGCAGAACTTGCATGATATGTTCCTGTTCTACCTGACGCAATGACTTGAACTCCCTTGCTCGCTGTTGGTCTAATTGAAAATCCTGACTGTCAAAAAAGTTGCGTGGCAGTGTATCCCGAGTCAAATAACCGTTTTCATCTGCCATATTAATCATAAATTCTATCGTATTTTCCAGTTCCCGAATATTGCCCGGCCAACTGTATTGCGTTAATAACCCCATGGTTTCCCGGTCAATGCCACGTATTTTTTTATTAAACAAGCCACCATATTTTTCCATCATGGAATCCACCAACGGCTCAATATCCTCCACTCGTTTACGCAGTGGAGGTATCTCTAAGGGAATTACATTTAACCGGTAATATAAATCTTCCCGAAACTTTTTTTCCTTGATCAGTTCTTTTAAGTCTTTGTTAGTAGCGGCAAGGATTCGTACATCCAAAGATAATAACTGGTTAGAGCCTATACGCACCAGTTTACGTTCCTGCAGTACCCGCAGTAGTTTGACTTGCAAATACAAGGGCATATCGCCAATTTCATCTAAGAAGATAACCCCTCGATTGGCCAGTTCAAATTTGCCGATTTTTCCCCGTGGATCTGCCCCGGTAAAGGCTCCTTTAACATAACCGAATAACTCACTTTCTAGCAAAGTGTCAGGTATCGCGGCACAGTTGATGCAAATAAATGGCTTGTCATTACGATTGCCAACAGCATGAATCGCCCTGGCAACAACCTCCTTACCTGTACCACTTTCTCCGGTTATGAGCACAGTGGAGTTGGAGTCGGCAATTTTCGTCAGCCTACCCTTAAGCTGCTCGGTTATCGGGGAACAACCGACAATATTATCTAAGGTAACTGGCATCGCCACCTTGGTTAAGTCATAAATACCGGATTTTACATTTTTTATTTCATCAAAGATAAAAATCCGGTCATAGGAAGCCAAGCCTGATGATACAGATAATAAATTACCCATAAGAAAATAGGTACTATTGTCAATAACTACCTTGTATTCCTCCACTCCCAGCATGGAGTCACTGGTAGCAACCATAGCAATTTGTTTTTGCAAACAATCGGCAGTAAGATGGAGTTGTTTGCGGGCACTGTCATTAATCTGAACAATCTTGCTACTGCCATCCAGCACCAGCACTCCTTTGTCCACATTATCAATGACTTGCAGCAATATCTCCATCATATGCTGATTACGTTCACTTTCCTGTCGTTCATAAGCTTTAACACTGATAAAATCAGCAATCTGCTCCATAAACAACTGGTAAAAGCTTAAATCCTGCAACAGTTGCTTCTTTTGCGCTTCTTCAAAGCAAATCAGACCGATAACCCCGATTATCTCTTCACCCAAGGTAATGGGGGTGCACAATTCCAGTTTTTCCTCACAACATCCCTGTTTGGGACAGACACTGCATAATTCATGTTTACCCGGCTCTTCGATAAACTGGGATTTTCCTGTAGCCAATACATGTTTATAGACAAAGCCCTCCTGGGACATATCTTCATTAAGGCTCTGGTCATAGATACCTGTACCAGCAATGCGGAATAAGTTAGTATCCACAATTTCAACATCGACGCGAATAACATGGGCAATAACTTTGGCATATTGAATAACAGCGTCTTGGATTTCCTGTAAAATTGATTTTTTCATTTTCTTTGGTTCCATTTGCCTTTACTGATTTATGGCTGCAACCTGATTCGCAACTGATCTATGGGATTCAAAACATGGCTCTTCCGGCCAGCCGCCTAACAGTAAAAGTGCCTCCAGCACACCTCCGCCCACTGACCGGGCTTTATCTGATATGGCATAGCAATGCTCAGGTACACAGCGGGGATCAATATCACCGACTTTTAGTCCTGGAGTTACAGTAAGTCCATCCCGAAGCAATCCACGCAGCACACCTGAAATAGTAGCTCGCACCGGCAATCCGTTTACCTGCGCCACAATCTCGCCGGCCTCTACCTGCTGGGCAATCCGGCACAATGATTGAAAAATACCTTTACCGGGAGCCCGCAAAATACGTTCTTGTGTATAGCCGGCAATTTCGCCGGGGATACCGGTATCAGGTAAAGCCTGTCCCTGAGTAATAACCTGACCCAGATAATGGCCGCGTTTGGTTTCCACAACCGCATGCACATCAACGCCGGCTGTAAAACCAGGCCCCACACCGATAACCACCGGGGCATCCCCTAGTTGGGTTCCTAGATTTCGTTTGGCCAAAATGGCATCAACTACCCCCCAGGGCTTACATAGTTCAACCACTGTAGCCGACTCATCAATAACCACCGCAATTTTCCCCTCATTCACTATCTGCACAGCCTTATTGATCTCGGTTTTTACCGCTGTTACCCCTTCTACTACTGCTACTCCGTTAAAGACTGCTTCCGCAAAAGACACCGTCCGTCGAATCACTGTAGGTTGGGCTAACTCAGTCATAATGATCTGAAAACCGCTGCGAAATAACCGGTGAGCAATCCCTGTTGCCAAGTCACCTGCACCTTTTATTACGATTAATCGGTCCATAACAGCCTCCAAATCCGCCCTCTCGACGATATTACATAATAGAAATTCGCTTGCCCCTGCTTTTTCCCCTTCCTTTTGCTGTGAATATTACTTATTATTCTCTATATTTTTCATAATGAACAGTGCTTCTTATACCACATAGTTATGGCAGCTTATCCATGTTATCCCACAAACGCTGAGCAGACTTACGGGCCTTATCGTAAATAGGGCTGACGTCAAAAGCAAACTGTCTGTTTTCGAGCACAACTTTGCCGTTGATGATAACGGTAATCACGTCACGGGAATCCATGCCAAAAGCAATGTGACCGCCAATGTTGCCAGGTACAAGCGGCGTGGGAGACTGGTAATCAAGCACAGTCAAATCAGCCTTACAGCCGGGAGCCACACGGCCGAAATCAGCAGCAAAGTAACGCTGCAATATCTCGTTGCCGTTGTACAGAAACTTCAGGTAACTGTCAGGCCACATTGAGCCGGTAGCATCTTTATGTTTGAAGTACGCAAATTTCATTTCTTCCCACATATCGCTGCCCATGCCGTCAGTTCCCAATACCAGGTTTTTGTACAGTGGCAGTTTGGTGCTATAACCAACATTGTTGTTCATGTTGGAGCGGGCATTGTGAGCCAGGAACGCATCTTTGGCGTTGATAATTTCAATATCCTGATCTGACAGGTGTACGCCATGCACCAAAAGCGCCTTGTCATTAATCAAATCATAGTCGTTAAGCCGGACAATAAGATCTTTACCATACAGATGGTGGCTATGGGACACGTCATAATGGTCTTCGGCCACATGCACATGTACACCGCGTCCAGTTTCGCGCACAGCATCAGCCATCAATTTGAGGGCAGCGTCAGGCATAGTCACTGGTGCATGGCCGCCAATCATAGCCTCCACCAAGTGATTGCCGCTGGTTGCCTGTTTATCACTTTCGCACAATTTGGCAAAATCAACATTTTCCTGAACACCGGCTTCGACTTCTTTCAGTCCCTCGTTACGGTCGGTGGTCTCATAACAGGTAATACCGCGCAACCCGGTTTCTTCAAAGGCTTGCTTGAGAGTTTTTAGCGAGCCTTTAAGAAAGGCTGGTGAGGCATGGTGGTCAATAACCGATGTTGTCCCGCAGCGAATGGCTTCCAGCGAGCATACCAGCCCGCTGTAATAGAGGATTTCCTCGTCAATGGCCAGGTCAAGCCGCCACCAGAGGTTTTTGAGTACCGAAATGAAGTCAGAGCTGGGATCAATAGTGGCGGTAATACCCCGGGACAAACCGGAATAAAAATGGTTGTGGCTGCAGACAAGGCCTGGCATAACAAGCTTTCCTTGCATATCCAGCACGCGGTCGGCCTGATAATTGGCGGCAACACCCGCACCGACAGCAGCGATTTTGCTGCCGTCAATAACAATATCAACACTGTCTTGTATGAAAGCCGGATAAAATTCAACAATTGTGGCGTTCTTTAATACTAACACAATGTCCCCCCCTTATTCATTCACATGACCGAATAGCGCAGGCCGGTTCGTGTGCAGGTAATTAAATACCTGGACCATCCTGTCAAAGGCTTCATTACCTGTGGACTCAAGCTGGCCGTTTACCAGGCGGTGAGTAGTAACCTCACCCTTAATGCGAACCACCACTGCTTCGCCTGTTACTAAGAAGCCACTGTTTTGGCTATGGTCAAAGTCGTCACGCCGGCTAAATATGGTAAGCTTATCGGTGAATGGACGGCCTTCCCATGGACAGAAGCTGGCACAGTTGCCACATTCATTACAGAAGGCGTCCAGGTGGATAATCTGGTTATAGTTTACGAAACCATCGCTTACGCGTACAGCCAGGTTAGCGCGGTTGGGGCAAACTTCCACACATTTATTGCAAACATAGTTACACTCTAAACAGCGGCTGAATTCTCGCTCTCCTATAGCCACTTCGACTTTACCCGGACCTTCGGCAGTCAGCAGGGAAGCCGTTGTCAGGCCAATTTTCCTGGCAGTAATTTCTTGGGCCTGCTGAGCTGCAGCTTTACCAGTCTTGTCGGCTTTAGCTGCGAAACCAGCTATTTCTTTTTGACAGATGGCATCAGCAGCTTTGCGGCCTTCAGCAATACACTTTACGATCGAAGAAGCGCCTTGACGGGCATCACCGGCTAAGTACACATTCTCCTGATTCGTTACTTGTTGACCTTGGATGGTAATCCCCAGTTTGGCAAGCAACCCTGTATTGATATCTTCACCAATTGAGATGATGATGGTATCGACTTCAAAGGTCTTATACTCACCGGTAGGTTCCGGCTGACGGCGGCCACTGGCATCTGATCTGCCAAGCTGCATGACCTGACAGACAAGATTACCCTGGTCATCTATTTTTTCCGGGTTAACCAGGAAGTTAAAATCAACCTTGTCACTAGCAGCCAGGTTGTATTCAACGCGGTCAGCAGGCATTTCGTTGATGGAACGGCGATACACAATAGTACTTGTTTCCACACCTTTTATCCGCAACGCTGTACGGCTGGCATCCATCGCCGTATTACCGGCACCAATGGTCACAACGGTTTTACCTAAGTGCAAAGCAGCCACATCTTTATTATATTGAGCCAGAAATTTCAGTGCCGGAATGATTTGCGGCGTTTTATCGCCTTCGACTTTAAGGTTGAACGGTTTCTCGGCGCCTGCGCCTACGGCTACAATTACATACTTGTAGCCTTTTTGTTTCAAGTTTGCCGGGGTAAGGTCAGGGCTGGAGTTAAAGACAAACTCAACACCATGTTCTTTGATAAAGTTGATATCACCCTCAATAGTTTCGCGACTAATACGGAAATTAGGAATAACGTGCTGCACCGTACCGCCGGCACTGGCGCGAGTTTCGTATACTGTCACACTAAAGCCGTAGCGAACTAAAAAATAAGCTGAGGCCAGGCCAGCCGGGCCTGCGCCCATAACAGCAACCTTGATGCCATTTTTAATTTGCGGTAATTTATAGTTTTTGCGGTACTCCTCCCAGCCTTGTTCAACAGCCAGACGCTTGACTTCGCGAATATGCACACAGCCTTCATAATCCAGACGGGTACAATTATGCTGACAGACATGATCGCAGATGGTGCCTGTAATGCCAGGCAAGGCATTCTTTTCATAGATGAGCGCCAAGGCCTCGCCATAGCGTTTTTGGCCGACAAGCCGAATGTATTCAGGAATATCCTGGTTAACGGGACAAGCCGTTTTACAAGGGGCAGCGGCACAGTCATACAGCGGCAGCGGGCTCTTGATAGCAGCTTTTGCATAACCGCGGAAATCCTTTTGCGAGTAATCGGCGGTCAGGGCTTTTTGGGCTAATGCTTGCAGTTTAGCAACATCAATCTGGTCATATTCCCAGCCCGCAGCTGTTTCCAGTTTGGCGGCAATAGCAGACATCCGGGCATAACCGCCTGGTTTGAGCATTTCGGTAGCCATGGTAACAGGCTTAATCCCTGTGGCAAATACAGCTGCTACATTGTGTTCAGTAATACCACCGGAGAATGAAATGGGCATTTGTCCATTGAACTCTGCCGATATTTTTGCAGCCAGGTTGACAGATAGCGGAAATAAGGCCCGGCCTGACATGTACATTTCACCACCAGGCAGTTTTCCTTTAAAGTTTACTGCTCCCAGCGTGTTCGTCAGCTTAACGCCAAAGAAGCGGCCATGCTCGTTCGCCAGCTTTTTCAGCCTTATCAGCATGGGAATAGCGTCGGCATATTGCAAGTCATGATCAAAAGCTTCTGCTGACAACTCTATATAACCAAATCCGGTACTAGCAAGGATAGAACGCACACCTTGATAAGTCAGCAGTGTCGGATTAAGTTTAACATACATATCGAGCTTCTTTTCGGTCAGCATATATACGCAAATTCTCTCAATTTCAGCAGGCGGACAGCCGTGCATAGTGGACAGGGTAATTGACTGGCATACATTGCCCGAAATGCGTTTAGATAAACCCTTGAGCGCAGGCAGACGGTCTTCTAACCCTGTGCCTTTAAGGAAACCGCCATCAGCAATGAGGTCTTCTACTTCTGCCAGGCATTGTTTAAAGTACGGATGGTTAGAGGCATCCAGCAAGTTGTTCAGATAGGCGTCCATACGCGGCGACTGGATACCTTCCAGGTTGTAGCCTGCGCTCATATTGAAGATAAAGGAGCGTTTGCCGCTTTTACTAAGTCCCAGTGTTTCTTCGATAACATGTAGTAACACCCAGGCTTTGATGTACTCTTCATAGGCTTTTTCTACCGTGTATTCGCTTGACCACTCGGTGTTAAAGCCCTCATCCTCGGCATCAATACAAGGTTTAGCAACAGGCGGCTCCTGTTCCTGCACTGTCTTGAGTTCAATAAAGCGGGCACCGGCCAGGTAGGAAACAGCAATGTTCTGGGCTAATTGGGTGTGAGGACCGGCAGCCGGGCCTACGGCTGTCTCAATGGTTTCACCAAACAGAGAAAAGGTTTTATCGCTTTGCTTATGAAAAAAATGGCTGACCGGATAGCCGAAGATGGCACACTCTGCCGCATATTCCTCGAAAACCCGCGCAATAAGTGTAAGCAGGGGAACAGGTCTCATCAAGTCGCCCATTATTTATTCCTCCCAGTTATTTTATTTATTTTTTGCACACAGCAATGGCTTCTACTTCTACCAGCGCGTCTTTAGGCAGACGGGCTACTTCGACGCAGGCGCGGGCAGGAAACTCTTTGGTAAAGTATTGCGCGTAAATTGCATTGACAGCGGCAAAATCATTCATATCTTTCAGGAAAACAGTTGTTTTTACAACATCTTCCGCACCCAGTCCATCGCTAACCAAAATAGCCATTACGTTTTCCAGTGATTGTTTGGCTTGCTCTTCAACCTTGACCGTAATGGTGCCGTCAGCCGGATTTACCGGTAATTGTCCGGATATGAACAACAGGCCGTTGGCCTTGATGGCTTGCGAGTAGGGACCAATAGCGGCGGGAGCTTTATCGGTGTTAACAATAGTTTTCATAGTTGAATAACCTCCAAGATTAAATTATTTTAAAATTATTTTTTGCGGCTATATGGTGTATACGCAAGCGGCAGCTCTGGGCGTACTTTGCCGTCCAGCCGAAGATAAGCACCGGCAACGGCCGGGGCTATGGCGACAGAAGTAATTTCGCCTACGCCTTTGGCACCATACGCCAATTCGGTTTGGTTTTTTTCCACGATTATAGTTTCTATTTCAGGAATACTACTGGCCCGAAGCAAGCCTAGCGTTCCGAATTTGACCTGTGGTATGCCAGCTTTGAGTGGGAAATCTTCGGTCAAAGCATAGCCTAAGCCCATAACCACGCCGCCTTCAATTTGACCCTCGACCCCCAGCGGATTAATGGCTTTGCCGACATCATGGGCGGCGACTACTTTGACTAGCTTGCCGGCGTGATTAAGAATAACTACCTGACTGGCGTAACCATAAGCAACATGGCTGACCGGATTTGGTTTGTCACAGCCCATAGGATCAGTTACACCAGAGTATTCTCCGTAAAATTCGCAGCCTTCCAGGTCAGTCAGCGAGGCTGTTGCCAGCGCCTCCTGGAGCTTAAGCGCTGCCTGACGGGTGGCCTCGCCGGTGAATACTGTCTGCCGGGAGGCTGTGGTGGTGCCGGAATCAGGAGTAAGGTAGGTGTCAGGCTCAACAGCCATGATTTGAGAGGATTCAATTCCTGTTGTTTCACATAAAATCTGGGTCATTACAGTGACTAATCCCTGTCCTATGCAGGCAGCACCGGTAAGAATAACGACTGTGCCGTTTTCGATTTTTAGCTTGACCCGGCCAATGTCAGGCAGGCCGACACCAATGCCGGCGTTTTTCATAGCGCAGGCCAAACCGGCGTAGGGATTGGATTCAAACGCTGCCTTAACAGCTAGCAGCGTTTCTTTAAGAGCCGTACCTTGGTCGGCAATTTGGCCGTTGGGCAGTACCTTGCCTGGTTCGATGGCATTACGCCAGCGTATCTCCCATTGGGAAATTCCCACTTTTTCTGCCAGTATGTTGATATTATTCTCCATGGGAAAGCAGGACTGCGTTACACCGAAACCCCGGAAAGCCCCACCTGGCAGATTATTGGTATAGACGCCTAAACCAACTATATCCACATTGGGGATTTGGTAGGGTCCGGCGGCGTGGGTACAGGCCCGTTGCAGTACCGGCCCGCCGAGCGAGGCATAGGCTCCGGTATCGGCAATAAGTTCAGCTTTCATGGCTGTAATAATCCCATTTTCATCACAGGCGGTCGTAAATTCCATTTCCATGGCATGACGCTTAGGATGAACATTAATACTTTCCTGGCGGCTCAGCGTATTTTTGACTGGTTTTTTAGTGTGCCAGGCGAGCAAGGCGGCATGATGCTGTACCGATAAATCTTCCTTGCCGCCAAAGCCACCACCCACCATTTTACTGATAATGCGTACTTCATTTTCTTCTACACCCAGAAGCGAGACAATGCCATGGTGATCATCATATACATTTTGACTGGCAGTGTACACCGTTAAAGTGCCGTCATTATTGGGGACTGCCAGAGCACTTTCCGGTTCGAGAAAAGCATGTTCAGTAGCCGGAGTGATATAACGCTGGGTTACAACATAGTTGGCCTTAGCAATGGCTTCCTCGACATTACCACGTTTAAGTACTGTTCTGGCTAATAGATTGCCTGTAGGGTGAAGCTGGGGAGCATCGTCCGCCAGCGCTTGGCGGGGCACAAGCAGCGGCGTTAATTCTTCATAATCTACCTGTATTAATTTCACAGCCTCTTGGGCTATTTTTTTGCTTGTGGCAGCAACAGCGGCTAGTGCATCGCCGATATAGCGGGTTTCTTCCCCTTCAGCGATAAAGGCCGGCCAGTCAGGAATAATATGACCCTGGTTACGGCGTCCGGGAATATCCTTCGCAGTAATTACGGCTTCGACACCAGGCAGTGCCTGAGCAGCTGCCGTATCAATTTTTTTAATGAAGGCGCGGGCGCTGGGTGCGCGGAGGATAGCGGCGTACAGCATACCGTCCACAATCATATCATCAACATATTCGGCCGTACCTAAGGTTTTATCTTTAGCATCGACCCGTGGCATTCTATCGCCTACTTTATAATTACTATCACCTGACGGCGTGAAGCCCTCACGCAGAGCTTTAGCCGCCTTCAACACAGCTTGTTCAATTTTGACATAACCGGTACAACGGCAGATATTGCCGTGCAGCGCTCTTTTCACTTCGTCACAAGTAGGATCATGGGTTTTGTCAAGTAAAGCTTTCGCACTGATAACCATGCCGGGAATGCAGAAACCGCACTGCACAGCACCTGCTGTGGCAAACGCCCAGCTATAGATGTCTTTTTCCTGTTTAGACAAGCCTTCAACAGTCAGCACTATTTTGCCGCTGATTTTGGCGGTTGTCAACACACAGGCCCGCGTAGCCTTGCCTTCCAGCAGTACCATACAAGCACCGCAGGCCCCTTCGGCGCAGCCGTTTTTTACAGAAGTGAGACGGGCATAGTCTCTTAAATACTCTAACAAATTTATATTGTGACCAACATCGACCTGCTGGCCATTCAGTACGAAATTATACACACTCATCCCTCCTGATTTAGGAAAGGTTTGCGGCTGCTATGCCTGGTTACAATCAGCATTTTCGCAAATATCACTAGCTGCTTTTTTACCATACTCATTGAAAAAATAATTGAGAACAAGAGCAACAATGCTGCCGGCGGTAATACCGCTATGAAGAATTAATTGGGCGAATTGGGGCAAATTATGGTAAAATCCGGGCACAGCCAGCGGAATAAGACCAACCCCAAGACTAATGGCTACAATCATTGCATTTTGATTGCCCTCAAACTCTACTGTTGTCAAAGCACGGATACCGCTGGTGGCTACCATACCAAACATAGCGATACCTGCCCCACCTAGCACCGGATTAGGAATGGCTGCAACTACAGCGGCCGCTTTGGGGAATAAGCCAAGAGAGGCCAAAATGATACCGGCAGCGACTACCACATAACGACTTTTGATGCCAGACAAGGTCAATAGACCGATGTTTTGAGCAAAAGCCGAGTGGGGGAAGGTGTTCATGATACCACCAAGCAAAGTAGAAAATGAATCGGCCTTAAGCCCTTTGGCCAAATCATCGCGACTCACCGGTTTACCGACAATCTCGCCTATGGCGATAATATCACCTGTGGTTTCGGTCATGATAACCAGAAACGCCAGTGTCATAGCAAAAATAGAAGAACCGTCAAATATCGGCATACCAAAGGTCAACGGAGTAACAACGGAAAACCAGGCAGCTGTAGCTACTTGTGAGAAATTAGTCATGCCAAGTGGAATGGCAATCAATGTACCTATCACCAGCCCAATCAGTACGGCAATATTACTCCAAAAACCTTTGAGCATACGGTATAGGACAATAATAATGGTTAGTACAGTAAAGGCTACACCAATACTCTGCAAATCAGCAAAACTCGCTGCAGCCGGGTTCCCACCTCCTGCCCAGCGCACAGCTACAGGCAGAAGCGACACACCAATTAACGTAATGATCGTCCCTGTTACTACTTTGGGAAAAAAACGGATGAGTTTACTGAAAACAGGACTCAAAAGATAACCAATCATCCCGGCGGCGATAGTAGAGCCAAAAATACCAGGTAGCCCATACGTTTTACCCACCAAAATCATCGGCGCAACAGCAGCAAATGATACGCCCTGCATAATCGGAGCTTTTACCCCCATATTCATAAAGCCCAGTGCCTGAATCAGGGTGGCAACCCCACCCACTAGTAAATCGCATTGAATGAGGTATATCACTTGCTCACGCGGCAGACCTAATGCATTTGCAATAATAAGCGGTACTGCCACCGCACCGGCATACATAGCCATAACATGCTGTAGTCCATAGGTAAATAACTGGCCTTTGGGCAGCATTTCATCAACTGGAGCTACTTCCTTTTCCATATTTTGCACCTCTTTTAAATATTCGCAATATTTTTGTTACTCTTATTTGCGAAGTACTTATCCTGCCAGCATTTTATGATATTGACCTTTTTCCACCACTCGCTACCATTCATCAAAATATGCTCAATGTCTCACCGGATACTGAACAGGGTCTTGTAAAAACGGCAGAGATACTCCCTACCGGGAGCATCTCTGCCGTCTGCTACCGATATACGTGCGTTCCGGTTTTTCCGGCTACCGCCTCTTCCAGAGACTCAGGATTAGTGATAATCGCCTTGCTTCCGCCATTTTCCAGGAAGCTGATCACTGCCTGAATCTTAGGCAGCATGCTGCCAGGCGCAAAGTGATTTTGTTTTACATATTCTTTTAGCTCAGCAAGCGTCACCTTATCTAAAGCTTGCTCGTCAGGGTTACCGTAATTCAAATAAACTTTGGGCACACCTGTGGAAATGATCAATTCATCGGCTTGAACTTGCGCGGCCAGCAGGCTGGAAGCAAAGTCTTTGTCAATAACAGCGTCCACACCTTTAAAACTGCCATCCCCCTGCCGGATAACCGGAATACCACCGCCACCCACAGCAATCATGCAGTAGCCTTCCCGTACTAATTTACTAATAACATCTTTCTCCACAATCTCCTGTGGTTGCGGTGAAGCCACTACCCGGCGGTAACCCCGCCCGGAGTCGTTGACCATCACCCAGTCGGGATTATTCTTTTGAATTTTTTCCGCCTGTTCCTGGGAGAAGAAAGAGCCAATAGGTTTTGTCGGTCTTGTAAAGGCCGGGTCACTGGCGTCCACCACTACCTGCGTAACCAGGGTAATGGCTGATTTGTCCAGGCCTCTTTTCTTAAACTCATTATCCATAGCCTGCTGAATCTGATAGCCGATAGCACCTTGGGTATCGGCACCACAAGCTACCAGGGGCACACTATGCATACCTGCTGTTTCACAGGCAATTTCAGATCTTCTCAGAATAAAGCCTACCTGTGGTCCATTGCCATGCGTAATAATGACATCATAACCTTGTTCGATCATGCCAACAATGTGCTTAGCGGTCTCACAGACAGCATCATATTGGTCTTCCACCGTCTGGCGCATGTTATCTCGAATTAAGGAGTTGCCCCCAATGGCGATAACAGCTAACTTGGCCATGCTTATCTGCCACCCATTAATAATGTCATAACAGCTTTGGCTGTATGCAAACGATTTTCAGCTTCATCATATACGACAGAATGCGGTCCATCAATAACAGAATCTTCGACTTCGTTGTTACGGTCAGCCGGCAATGCATGCATATACAGCATGTTTTTGTCGGCTGTAGCCATTTTAGCTTCCGTACACTTCCAGGATTTTTGGGCCTTTAGTTTGTCATCCACTACCGCTACCGCACCGGAAGCAGCCACACCGGTTTGGTCAGTTACCCAGTTGCCCCAGTTTTTCGGAATAACGATATGCGCGCCTTCGTAGGCCTCAGCTTCGTTATCGGTAACAGTAACACTACCGCCGTATTTTTCTGCATTGGCTTTAGCCTGGGCAATCACCCAATCAGGCAGTTCCCAGCCTTTGGGATGCGCCAGCACGACGTCCATACCATAGCGAGGGAAAAGCAGAACTTGCGATACAGGTACAGATATCGGTTTTTTGTGGCTTTCGGCATAAGCCCAGATGATAGATACTTTTACCCGTTTTAAGTCGCCGATTTTTTCTTTCATGGTCATAAGATCAGCCAAGGCCTGGAACGGATGATACAAATCGCATTGCAGGTTCATGATGGGTTTGGTAGACCATTTAGCCATTTCGGTAAGGTATTTGTTGCCATAACCCCAGTTGCAATACCGGCAGGCAATGGCATGGCCGAAGCGGGACAGGATGATAGCTGTGTCTTTGGCACTTTCGCCATGAGCGATTTGCATACTGCTGGAATCCAGGAATCCAGCATGGCCGCCTAATTGGGCAAAACCGGCTTCCATCGAATTTCTGGTACGGGTAGATTGTTCAAAGAACATAAGAAACATGGATTGATGTAATAAATAGGGAGTTGGCGTTCCCATGGCAAATTTTTTCTTTAAATCTAACGAAACCTCCAACATGGTATCTACTTCTTCTTTGGTGAAATCTTCCAGATTAATAAAATGTCTTCCTCTAAAGATAGTTTGCATTGTCATTTCCCCCAATATTTTCATTTTTTATCCAGATGACCAAGTACTATACTACGTTTTCCGTGCGCTCAGTCATTTTGTCTGCATATTCGTTAACATACAGCAGCGGAATGGCCGCATACATGGCCGCACAGTCTACCAGCTCCTTTTTCCAGGTGCGTTCGTTAGGCGCATGGGCTTGATCTTCGTGCCCAGGACCAAAACCGATACAAGGAATACCAAAGCGCCCCATAATGGAAACACCGTTAGTGGAGAAGGTCCACTTGTCGACCTCGGGATCTCTTTTGAATAAACCTTTATAGCTATCCACTAAGGTATGGCATACAGGATGCTCATTTTGGATAAGCCAGGTCGGGAAGTAGCACTCCGTCGGATAGACTAAACCAGTATAAGCCGGTCTCTCATAGGTGTACATGCTTACTTTAGCATTAGCGGCTTTTACGGAAGGCAGATTTTTAATCTGCTGCAAAGCATATTCGCCGGTTTCACCGGCTGTTAACCGCCTGTCAATAGAAATCCAACAGCTATCGGCTACAGCGCAGCGCGAAGGCGAGGTGTGAAAGATTTCCGAAACTGTCAGGCTGCCTTTTCCCAGGAAGCCATCATCGATTAAATTTTCATGTAGTGCTTTTAAATCGCTTAAAATAGGACCCATTTTATAAATAGCATTATCACCTCGTTCCGGTGCTGAACCATGGCAGCTTACCCCGGTTGTTTTCACCTGAATTTCCATCCGGCCGCGTTGTCCCCGGTAGATTTTGCCATCTGTTGGCTCGGTGCTTATCACAAATTCAGGACGCAGCTTATCTTCCTGGATAATATACTGCCAGCAAAGGCCGTCACAGTCTTCTTCCTGCACTGAACCAACCACCACCAGGGTATAGTCGTCTTCTAAGCCAAGTTCTTTTATAATTTTTCCGGCATATACCATGGAAGCCATACCGCCTTCCTGGTCGCTGGCACCCCGGCCAATGATGATTTCCTCATCTTCATATCCTTTATAAGGATCATATTTCCAGTTTTCCGGGTTGCCAATCCCTACTGTATCGATATGAGCATCCATAGCGATAAGATGCTTACCATGACCGATGTAGCCGAGGATATTGCCCATCGGGTCAATTTTCACTTTATCAAAGCCTACTTTTTCCATTTCTTCTTTTATCCGCAAAACAACTTTTTCTTCCTGGCAGCTTTCGCTGGGAATAGCAATCATGTCGCGTAAAAATTTACTGATTTCGGGTTCATATTTTTTGGCAAGTTCCACTATTTGTTCAAATTTTATTTTCAAAATATTAGGCCCCTTTCACTTGTTTGCTTATATTTTATCCTCCCTGTCATTTGGAAGGAGAGGGAGGTCTTATCTAGCTGGAACAGGATATTCTCCATTCCAGGTAATACTGCGATATTTCACCGGGTCGGTATCGCCTTCGGTGCTGAACAGGAGGACTCTTGAATTTTCATTTAACCCTAGTTTAGCTTTGGCTGCCGCCATATCCGGGTTAGTCATAAGCTCTGCCACCAGCCCGGCAGTAACAGCTCCCGATTCACCGGAAATCACTCTGGCATCTTTGCCTAACGGATTACCTAGCAGCCGCATTCCCTTTGCTGCCACCCAGTCAGGACAGGAAGCAAACATATCGCTGTAATCCCTAAGCACATTCCAGGCAATTGTATTAGGCTCACCACAGGCTAAACCGGCCATGATGGTGGTTAAATCCCCGCTAACAATTCTTGGCTTACCGTCATTAGCCAAGGCCGCTTTATATAAACAATCGGCCTGATCGGATTCTACAATCACCGTTATTGGACGATCACCTTTACAGGCTGAAGCAAAAAACCCCTGCACCGCACCGGCTAACGACCCTACCCCGGCCTGAACAAACACATGGGTTGGTTTTTCCACGCCTGTGGCCTGCATTTGTTCCAAAGCTTCCAAGGCCATGGTGCCATAACCCTGCATAATCCAGGCAGGAATCTCTTCATAGCCCTCCCAGGCGGTATCCTGAACAACCACCCAGCCATACTTTTTAGCATTTTCTGTTGCCAGGCGTACCGCATCATCATAATTCAGATCTGTTATCGAAGCCTCGGCGCCTTCAGCCCGGATATTTTCCAGCCGGGTAAGCGAAGAACCCTTGGGCATATATACCACAGATTTTTGCTTTAAGCGGTTGGCTGTCCAGGCAACTCCCCGGCCATGATTACCATCAGTAGCTGTAGTAAAAGTAATTTTCCCCAGTTGTTGGCGAATTTCCGGCGATGTCAGCTGTGCATAGTCCAGCTCACTGATATCTTTACCCAGGCGCTGCGCTAAGTACTTGGCCATTGCAAAAGAACCGCCCAGTACCTTGAAGGCCTTTAAGCCAAACCGATAAGATTCATCTTTTACATACACACCAGCTACGCCCAAGTAACCAGCCAGTTCATTCAGCTGACACAGTGGAGTTGTGCTGTATTCCGGGAAGCTTTTATGGAATTGCCTCACCTTGCCAATTTCCTGACAACTCAGAAAATCAATCGCAGCCTTTTCTTGGTTTTCCATCATTTGATTTTTAACCCATTTAATTTTCTGGTCCATTGCTAGTACCTCACTTCTGGTTTTTATGGTTTCCGTCGTTAATTATTTTAAGCAAAAACCATGCCAAGTTTGGTTATTTTTTAAAAATTATTGTGCAATTGGTTCAGAGCTCCTTACCTTTGGCATAAATCCAGCGAAATTTGACTTCAACTATTTTTCTTCTCTTCATACTAAAAAAAATCTGGCTAGTATTCACTGGAATTGTCTGATTTTTATTTTATCAAATTGATAACTTTATCATTTTGATAATACAGCTTGGTAAAACCTCGGTATCGCCGTTCGCTATAAAAAAAGCGCGCTTTTCGGTTTTTGTTTTTTCTGCATCACGCCTACTATTTATCAAATTGATAATAATAAAATATAGGCTTGCTACCCTTCGGTGTCCGAAGATAGCAAGCCTATATATAAATTTTTTCTTTTTCCATTTGCTTGGTCCCTTGTAAGCAAACTTAAATCCACGCAAAACTGCTCCTTGCCTTAAGCTTAACTTTAATAACCAGCAAATACTTGCACCCCATACAGAGAACCATTTTCTCCGGGATATAGACCTAAGCCGACATGGGTGTAGCCGGTATTAAGAATATTGGCACGGTGTCCCGGGCTATTCATCCAAGCCTCTTCCAATTTCTCAACAGAATAATTGTAGGCAATATTTTCACCGGCTGACCGGTATGTAATTCCATTCGCTTTGAGACGATCAAAAGGCGACTGTCCCTGTAGATTAGTATGATTAAAATAATGCCGCACTACCATATCGGCAGCATGCTCCCGTGCCACCTTGGTCAAATTTGGATCAGCAATCAGCCGCGGCAGCCCGTGTTGTTCCCGGTCATTATTCAGCAATTCAATCCCTAGCAACTCATTCGCGCTGATGCCTGCGATTTGACTGTTGCTGCCTGGGGTTGCCGTTTGCCTGGCAGCTTGGTTCGGCTCTCCCCAGATTAAGTGAGCGCCGTTAACACACATAGCGAACTTAGAAAAATTGACCGTATGGCGATTAGAACCCGCAGGACAGGACTCGCCATCATAATAGCGAAACTTATTATTAATTACCGTGCGGCGAACAGCATCCTCCTCACCGTCGCCTGTCCATACTGTACTATATAGATACGCATACGCAGGACTTGTTGAACCGGAAAAATTATACTCTTTAGTCGTATTGGCCGGCACATTGTACCAGCCTCTGCATAGCCATTTGTTTGTACTATCCTCATGATATAGAATGGAAAAAGACTTGGCTTTGTCATAGTTATTGGTGACTGTAAGTTTGACTGCCTCCGCCTGCGGCAAAGCAGCAATAGAGACTGCCGCAAGGATAAATAAGCTCATTACCAGTTTACTTATCGTCCATGTATACTTTTTCATGACCTATCAACCCACCCCAAAATTCCGTAATACGTTCTTCTGTCTCTTTCCAACCGTACAGCTCAATTATGATGTTGTTTTCTGATTTTAGCCAATTCAGCACCATTACCCGAATATGCATAGATATATGTGTTCTTTTCGCTCAGATTATCCCCGGTCTGGCCTTGATACATGTTGATCAAGTTAACTGTTGCTTGCTTATAAATATTGGCTTTTGCTGATAAACTTGCGCTTGCGGCGCCTGTACCAAAGCTTCTGTGCTTAGGCTCCGCATTCGTATCAGACCAGTTGAGCCAGGCCACAGAACCGGCCGCTGCGGCAACCTGCTCATAAGCTGCTGTATAAGTGTCAATACGGTCTTTATCCTCCTCAAACTGATATTGCTGCTTAATGACCGCAGCGGCATTGTTCATTTCCGCTTTCCAGGCCTGCATATACTTTTCCGCTACGTAATTCATCTCTGATGTAGCTGTCGCCTGAGTAAAATCCTTGTCAAATGCCTGATCAATGGGATTATCTGAATTCTCCATTGCCATACCCGTGTTAGTAACGCTCACTACCAATAAGAAAAGTATCCCCATTAAAACAACTATTTGTTTTCTTGTCATTTTCTACGCTCCTTCAGGCTAAATTAATCGGCAATATGAAACTTGTTTAAGAAGCTTTGTAAATTATTCCTGGCTTCTTGATAGCTTTTCTCTTTTTCGGCGACCTCTGTCTGACTGACCTTGCCGGAGGCATTTTGTTCAAGTGCCAATTCATATTCTAGCTTGCGGATCTCATACTCCTGCTTGCACAGGGTTCCCTCTATAGACTTTACCCAGTTATAGAAAGCCAGGTTCTGTACTTCCCATCCTAAATTTCCCACTTGTTGTTTTTCCTCTGGCGATACCCTGTCTGCGGTAAGCTTGGTTAACTCACGAAAGCTTGTAAGCCAATCATTAATATATTGAACCCCTGTTAAGGCGTTAGCAAGGCTAAACCGGTCATTATCCAAATTATCTACCGTCTGCACATTGGAACCATATGCATAAGGGACATTTACTGCCAGACATAAAACCGTGAAAATAATAAATACTTTGATTTTCTTCATTAAACTACCCCTCTCCCTTTGCAGCATCGCCTACTCTCATTTTGTAACAATCTCTATAATCTCGCTAATTGCAATTGCTATTCCGCCAGGCCAATATATCGATTTCCCGTCGGTCTTCACCGCTTGAAACACCTGTTCATCTCTAAGCTCAGAAAATCGGGCAGTATGCAGTTTCTCTTTCATATCAATCGTCACCAAGTGATTGTTATCAAAGCGAACTGCAACCAGATAATCATTACCGTAAGTCACTCCCGTGATTTTCCCCATAAATTCACCTCACTTTAAAGAAGAAGCAATCTACTTTAATAATAAAATGAATTTGCCACGAGCGATACTATCCGAAAGTATACTCTTTTCCCTCAGTCAGTCCTGTGCTCAATTATTATCCTGGCCAGAGCCGTCCGACTGTTGATCCCCAGCTTGGCAAAAATATTCTGCAGCGCTTTTTTTACCGTTACCTCAGCTATGTGCAATTTTGTTCCGATCGCCCGATTTGTCATTCCTGCTGTAATAAGCTCCGCAATAGTCCATTCCCTCTCGGTAAGCGGCAACTTGCTGCCACCGCTGCTTAGTTCTGCCGCCATCGTTTTCCTATTCTTTTCAATTGAGGGAAATATCCCGCGTATCCTGCTGATTAATTCCAGATAATGCCCACCTGCTTCCACCTCGGCAAGCATAGCTGCCAGGTACTCCCCATTTTCCACAAAAGGCATTACGACCTGATCAGGAGACGCAATAGCCAATGCTTTTTCGAGGGATAACCGCGCCTTTTCCTGATGCCCCAATTTAGACTTAGCAACTGCTTCATAGATATACGTGTACACCAATCCCAACAGATTGGGAAAAACGCTTGCATGATCGACGAATGTTTCGGCTAAGCCAATTAACTTCAAATATTGACCACTGTTTAGCAGTGCCTTGCCCCAGACAATATTGAAAAAGGCGTAACTGGGGAATAAGATTGACTGGCCCTGTAAATCACCGTTTACTATCCATGCCGGGGCTTTTTTCGCCATATTGAGATAGGTGAAAACGAAGCCCTCACACATATCCCAGGTGTGAAGATACTCATATAGTCCTCGGTGTTTAATTTCCTCCCTCGTTTGCCGCAGGTTGTTCATCACATAGGCTAATTCTCCCTTGACTACCGCCAGTCGCAATTGGAGAAACAGTGCGCACAGCTCAATCGCTGTTTGGCCTTGTGACCGGGCACTGTACAGCGCCTTATAAAGCGTGATTTCCGCATTTTCAAAATCACCGGTGTAATAATACCGCTCAGCCTGCATTACAGATTCAGCACCCAATCCATGTCCGTCTGTTAACCGGCAGTAATAGGGTATGGACTCATTCATCTCCTGCACTTCCTGTTCGAGCTGTCCGCTTTCACGATAAAACATGTACAAGACTGACGGTGAACCAAAGGTCCATGAACCATTTTTATCAATGAACTCCGATGGTCTCTTTAGCAGGCAGCTGGCCCGCTGGATATGTTCATACATCCCGGTAATATGATTATATTTGGTAAAGATGCACAGCAGTTCAAATTCTCCTGACAACTGATTTTTCTCATATTCCATTTCTTCTGGCAAAGCTTCAATGTATCTGCCGATTTCTTCGCACTGCTCGGCAAACAACTCCATTTCATTAAACGAAAACAGATTGATGGCATAAATCAGACAAGCTTGCACATGCTCTCTTTTTATCTTTACCGGGCAATCGCCGAAATACCGGATAAGTTTTTCTTTATGCTCACTCCATATGCTGTTGCCTTTATCAAATTCAATAGCTGCTAACAGATTGTTGAAATCAGCAGTTTTATAAAAATAATCCAAGGCATGAATACATTCACCGACATTTACATACCATTTTCCCGCCCTATTCCAAACAGCCTTCTTCTGTTCTAAACTCAGCCTGTTAAACAATTTCCGCAAATAACTTGTGAAAATATTATGCATATAATAGGTTCCTGCGGCTTGGTCATACCGGATGAAAGCATTGTTTGCCGCTAATTGTCGCAGCAGAGTCTCGACATTTTCCTGGTGCCACATGTATTCGGCCTGCTCTAAGGTAAAGTTATCAAAAATGCAGATAGTTAGCAGAAGTTCACGGGCTTCTGCTGAAATGCGCCGATAGACGACCTTTTCAATCAACTCATACAGGCTGACCTGATGCTCAATTCGCCCATCCTGCAGATAACCTAGTAAACAAAGATATACCGCGCTGATCCAGCCTTCGGTATAAGAAACTAAAAAATTCACTTCCTCTGTATTGAGAATAACTCCGCGCAACCTGCAATACTCAATGATGTCATCCCGCGAAAACACAAAATAGCTCTTGTCAATAACCCAGCAGTACCCTTTGAGGGCAAGCTCTTCTGCATTCTCACCAAAAACACTGCGAGATATGATCACGATATGTAGATTAGGAATCTCGGCCCTGACCAGCAATTCAAAAAATCGGTCGACATCGGTAGAAGACAGCAAATGGTAATCATCCACAACAAGCGTCGTTCTTGCTGGAAACTGTATCCCCTCCACAATACCAACAGCCTCTTCCAAAAAAACGCTGTTGCTTGGGACTCCTACTCCTGCAAGACTCGCTGCTGCATCAGGATTAAGCCTTCTAAAAAGGCGGCAAAACCCATTCCAAAAAACAGTTATTGACTCATCCAACAACGTTTGCCACAATACCTCGGCCTGATTTTTCTTTAAATGCTCCTTTACCGTGGTCGTTTTGCCATAGCCCATCGGCGCTTCCACCACAGTCAGCGGATATTCCCATATTTTATTCAGAGCCTCATTGATCGACTTACGCATGTAGATGGTTCTGGTATCAATTTTAACCATGAAGCCCTCCTGCATTAGCTTTGTTATCCAAAAATATACTCTCGGTTTCTATTCTGAAAATAAAAATAGCCATAATTTACTCAAACTAAGTAAAATATGGCTATTTTCTCTATTCAAATCGCTAAATCCTGCAACCATTAACAAATTATGTCATCTTTTCTTATCAGTCTATGATACCCTAATACTATTATACATACGTAATAGCCTGAGGAGTTATGCTCAAATATTGCGGCCCGGTTTCGGTCATAACAAAGCTATTTTCTATACCAATAGCCCCTTCAGGAAAAACAAATTTGGGTTCAAGTGCAAAAGTCATGCCTGGTACTATTGGCGTCTTCATTCCTTTCGCCAATATCGGCCATTCATCTAATTCCAGACCGATACCATGACCAACAAACTTCACCTGGTCTGGCTTATAGCCCATAAAATTATCCTGATACCCCAGTTCTGCCGCCAATTTGACTGCCAGCAGATACGGTTCCTCAGCCAAAGTACCAGGTTTACAGCTTTTTACTATTTCTGCCTCAATAAGTAAGGCAGCTTCATAGGCCTTTACCAGTTTTTGGGGAAGCTCACCAATACAGAATATCCGGGTTTGGTCACCAGTATAACCTTTAACGACGGAAGTATAGTCAATATAAATAACTTCATTACGGTTTATCTTTTTCCAACCGGCCCCTTGCGGCTGAGCAGCACTGGCACCCTGTCCACCCACCGGCCCATCGAAATAGTTGGGATAAAAACCACTGCCGCCGGTACATACATTACCTAAGAAAAAATCCTGATTGAAGGCTCTCATCTTGCAAGGGCCCGCATAGCCGCGTTTTCGCATTTCAGCCTCAAATAAGGCCGCTAATTCCAGCTCTGACATTCCCGCTTGCAAAAAAGAAGGTACAGCTAAAAATGCTTGATCAATAACCGCTAAGGCACCGCGCATTAGCTCGATTTCATACGCTGATTTTACCGCACGAATGGCTTTGATGGCAGGTGAAATATCAATAAGCTCGGTAGTAGGAAAAACAGTTTGATAAGACTTATATAAGTTGAACGGTAATACATCTAATTCCAGTCCTATTTTGCTAAAACTGCTATACCCATATGCCGCCAGAATTTCCGGGATTTGCTTCGGGTTCTTAATGGCAACAATATTTTTCAATGGCGACTCTTGCTGACCACGTGTTAGACTTTTTTTCACCATAAGAACCGGCTGGCCGCTGGCCGGGATATACAAATAGGAATTTTGCACTGTACCAGTAAAATAGAATAGATCACTTTGCAGTAAAATAATAGCTCCATCGGTGGCTTGCTCACTTAGTTTCTGCTGGAGGTTACAAATTCTGGACTCAATTTCTGCTGGCGTTATTTCCATGATTAACTTCCTTTCCTTTGTAGTAGTTCTTACTTATTCACATACCTTTGCACTACTTGCTCAGCCAGTGTATAGGAATCAATTAATTAACTAATTCTCCTCCTGTTGTCCATCTCCTCTCTCCCGGGAAGATTTACCAATACCTTTAGGATCATATATAGCATAAAAAAAATAAAACACCGCTTACCCCTTGAGGTAAACGGTGTTTAGCCTGATAACTCCCGTTCAAAAGAACTGTCCCTTTGCCACGTTAAAAAACCATCTCCCTGGCACATTTATTTTGGCAAAATCGATCGTCATCTTAGTCTGGATAAGTTTATCATGCTCATCATACTCTTTGACTAGTACCTTTACGGCCTTTTCCGGTTGCACACGCTTGCCTTCCACATCCATATAGCTGACTTCTTTTCGAACACTAGTAAAGGATTGGTTTACGTTATCCATAACTAACCCTCCTTGTCAGACTGTATTAATTTAAAGCTGACTTAGCGTCTAAGACTCCACTAATAATTATTGGGGCGTATCTATTCCCGTTGTTTACTACCACGCAGGCGCTTTTAGTACAAAAAACAACAAGCCTACAAACTGATCCGTATTGGCAGTCACATACCATTTAACCGATTATAGCTTCACACTCCTTTTACATCATTATATTTCTAAATATTCAGTTATATTATATATTTTATTATAGCGCTTCAAAAAAAAGAAAAAATCCCCCAAATGGGGGATTTGCACAACTAACCCTTATTTTTCCATTACTTCACTGTCTATCCGAAAGTATTTTCATACTATGCGATAGTAATTCTGTTCTGGACCTTGCACTCGTTTTAGCAAACAATTTTTTCAGATGAGTTTTTACGGTCTCCGAACTAATAAACAGGCGTCCGCCAATTTCTTTATTCGACAACCCTTGGGCAAGGAGGAGGAGGATTTCCGCCTCGCGCACAGTAAATGGAACCATTGTTTGCCTACTAACTACAGCTTGTTGCTCTTTATCAACAAGCATAGCATTCTTCTCATCTCTAAGCTTTGCAAAAATATATTGCATTTGTTCACCTAACATCTTGAGTAGCTTCCTCTCACCATCATCGAAATCCCGGTGCTTTTGTGTACGATGAATAGTGATGTCAGCCAATACATTTCCACAATGCATTAGTCGAACACCTGTCAGATAATGCATTGTATTGGCAATAAGAAAGCCTACACGCAGCTCATTCTCCTCTCTGTCGTCAAAGTCAAGCAACTCTTTGGCTTGGCCAGCCACAGGAAGGGACTGCCGTGAGAATACCCTCTTCCGGTATATTTCATGATCTTGATAGCACTCACGATAATACTTAAACAACTTTTTCGCTTCCTCTTGGTGATAGGAACAATCAAATAATTGCAAAGGCGGCTCAGCGGAAAAAAAAGCACCATTTTCATAAGGGACAACTCTACGGATAAGGGACATAGCTTCTGTAATAAAACTCTCAAGATTGCTGCATTGGTGTAAACGTAATACAACTTGGCTAAAGTCATGAACTTTTCGCTGCGATATATACATTGCGTATTCATCTCCCAGCTGCTTACCACCATTGAATGCTTCCCTTAAATTCCATCACCATAAAGCCCGCATAAATCCTCAGAATTAGTCAATTTGTCAAGATCAAAGGGTGTTCCCTGGTAAACATAGTAGTTAAGCCAATTGGCAAATAGTAAATTGGCCGCACTCCGCCAGCGCACCAGCGGCTGCTGCAGCGGATCATCGTTAGGATAATAATTAGCGGGAACATTAATTGGCAATCCTTGAGCAATATCGCGATCATATTCTGCTTTAAGCGTTAAGGGATCATATTCAGAGTGACCGGTGATAAATAAGTGTCGATATTTTTTATCTATAACGGCATAAATACCGGATTCTTCTGATTCGGATAGTATCGATAATTGCGGCACCTTCTCAATATCTTCCCGTCTCACTTCAGTATGCCGGGAATGCGGAACGTAAAACACGTCATCAAACCCTCGAAATAGCATTTTTTCCTTAATATTTACCGTATGAGGAAATACGCCAAACATCTTTTGCGGCAAATCATATTTGGGAATACCATAGTGGTGATATAAGGCTGCTTGTGCTCCCCAACAGATATGGAACGTCGAATACACATTTCTCCTGCTCCAATCCATAATTTCGCACAACTCATTCCAATAGACAACTTCTTCAAAGGGAATTTGTTCTACTGGTGCTCCGGTAATAATCATACCGTCATATTTACGATTTTTCACTTCGGCAAAGGTCTCATAAAATTTAACCAAATGCTCATGTGACGTATGCTTAGGTTCATAGGTGGCTGTATACAGGAAATCAAATTCTACCTGCAACGGAGAATTTCCAAGCAGCCGAAGCAATTGCGTCTCTGTGACTATTTTGGTAGGCATCAGATTTAACAATAATATTCGAAGCGGACGTATATCTTGCGAATAGGCGCGTTTTTCATCCATTACGAAAATATTTTCTTTTTCAAGAATGTTTACAGCAGGTAAATTATTAGGGATTTTTATTGGCATAATCTTCCGCTCCTTTGCGTTAATTTTTCAGCTATTTATTAACTAATAGTATACTGTTTTGGTTTAATTTGCAATAAACAACCTTATATGCAGCGCTCCATTTATACTACTGCAAGCTCTTGGTCACAGCTGTTTCCGGAGTGTCTATTTGAATAAATCGAGTCGAAATAAGATTTAAGAGCGCAATAACCGCCCCACCTATGAATACATATTTGTAACCGTTTGGCCCGCTGTTATACCAAACCAGCCCAGCGAAAATCGGCAGGAACATGGTTACAAGGTGATCAATGCTTATCCCCAAAGACAAACTTGGAGAAACATCTTCCGGCTGCAAGGCAATTTTTTTCATATAAGTAGCTCTGGCCATACTCACGGCAGTCATTATCTGGTCCAAAATATAACAGAGGCAAATAACAAGGATCGCCAACTGTGAGCCAAATACATCATCAGCAAACGCATAGCCTAAACAAACAAGAAAACAGCCAAGGGCTTCACTGCTAAGCACAAACTTTTCTCCCAGATGATCAATCATCCGCCCAATCCACGGTTTGGTAAAAACACCGGCAATTGATACAATAAAAAACAGCATCGTCATGGTGGTAACAGGCTGACGAAAGACATCTACCAGCACCCAGGGACCAAAAGTAATAAATATCTGCTTGCGGGCGCCGTAGAGTACACAGAGCCAATAATATAGCCGATATTCTTTTCTGAAAATAAACCGGCCCGCCTTTCTCACGGAGTGAACTGGTTTCATAAAAAAAAGTGGAACCGCTGCCAGCAAAAAAGCAATAGCGCCAATAGTAAACGCTGTCATATAACTAATATGAATATATTTAAACAACACCCATAGGACAGCGCTGCCGCAAACCAACGCCAAGGTATTAACCGCATTCATCTGTCCTAATTTTTTCCCCAAATCGCCGGCACTGGCAAAACTCATACCAATGCTGTTGGATAAAGGCAGATAAACATGTGTCCCTAGATTATAAACAAAAATACTAAGTACAATATAACTGTATTCAGCCGGAATAATCCCCATGGCGAACATCCCTACAGCTGAAAATAAATTGCCCACCAACATGGTTTTGACATCCCCGAGAAAGGAAAGCATACCAATAACGCCAACCATCAATAATCCTGGCATCTCCCGCGGAAACTCCAATGCGGAACGCTCCAAAATCATCATGCCTAGACCCTCTTTTAGATAATTGGTCAGCGCTGCACCATCGACGCTTTGCGCAAGCCCCACAAAGGCAGTAGACAAAAGAAATAAGACATAATTGCGGTCTAAGCTGTAAAAAAAATTCGATTTCATGACATCCACCTCAACTACAGCAATAACAACATATGCATTAAATTCTACCACAAAATTCGGATGAGATATATAAAAAACCCATTTCCCTGCCAATCAGGCAGAAAAATGGCTTTTTTAACATAACGAAGTTAGTTGTTATTCCCACTTGCTATTATTCCCAAAATAAGCCCGGCAATCGTCGCTAAGGCCTTATCATGTCTTTCTCTTTCCCGCTCCTGGCGTTCGTGCCATTCCCGCTCGCTTTCATGGTCACGACGACGCATTTCACGCTCATGCCGTTCATTTTCTTTTTGGATTCTGCGCTCCCGTTCCTGATCCTGCTGCTGCCTGTCATCACCTTGTTCCTGCCGCGGCGGCTCAGACTGTCTGTGCGCAGCTTCAATTACGGAAACCCCTAAACCAAATTGCAGCAAACCTACCATCGAGAAAATAATTACTTTCTTCGCCATCTTATTCATATATGACCGCTCCTCTACTTAATTAATTACTATTTTACTACTTGCTGCCGTCCGGCTCCTGCCAAGGCTTATCATTGTCCGGATGCTGCTGATGCTGTTTATCATTACCCTGCTGATGCTTGTCGTTGTTGTCCTGTTGCTGCTGTTGCCAAGGTACTTCAGGTGCTGCTTCGATTACAGAAGTACCTAACCCGAGCTGAAATAAACCTACCATGGAGTAAATAACTACTTTCTTAGCCATTTTGTTCATATTTGATACTCTCCTCTATCTAATTAATTTAATACTATTTTACTGCTTGTTGCCGTCTGACTCCTGCCAAGACTTATCCTTGTCCGGATGTTGCTGGTGCTGATTGTCTCCTTGTTCCTGGCTATGTTTATCAGCGTCTTGTTGCTGTTGTCTGTTATTATCCTGCTGACGCTTGTCAGTATCTTGTTGCTGCTGTCTGTTATTATCCTGCTGACGCTTGTCGGTATCTTGTTGCTGCTGTCTGTTATTATCCTGCTGACGCTTGTCGGTATCCTGTTGCTGCTGTTTGTTATTATCCTGCTGACGCTTGTCGGTATCTTGTTGCTGCTGTCTGTTATTATCCTGCTGACGCTTGTCAGTATCCTGTTGCTGCTGCCAGGGATAGGCTTCCGATGCTGGTGCTGCTTCGATTACAGAAGCACCTAAACCAAGTTGAAATAAACCTACCATGGAGTAAATAATTATTTTCTTAGCCATTTTGTTCATAGGTGTTACGCTCCTCTACTTTTATCTGCATTATCTATAGTTCTATCATACATAGTCTTTTTTTGAATTTAGTTAGAAAACTATGGATACCAAGAAAAAAAGTTCCAACAGTCTTCAAACTAAGAAATCAATTTGTAGTTACAGATTTTTTCCTGGCTTTTCGCCAGTTAGTAAATTTTTCGGTCACCTGTTCCACCACAACAAAGAGCACGGGAATTAAGAATATGCCTAGTGTAGTCGCAGCAAGCATACCACCTACAACTGCTGTTCCCATTGAGTTTCTCGCACCGGCACCGGCCCCGGTGGCTATAGCCAGCGGAATGCAGCCGATAATAAAGGCGAGTGAGGTCATCAGGATGGGGCGCAGCCGGATTTTGGCGGCTTCAATAGCTGCCTGCACCGGATTCATACCCTCGTCGACCCTGACTTTGGCAAACTCCACAATTAATATGGCATTTTTGGCAGCCAGGCCGATAAGCATGACTAAGCCGATTTGCATATATACGCTATTTTCGAGATTGGTCAGGTACTGGAACAGGAAGGCTCCAAAGACGCCAGTGGGTACCGAAAGCAGCACCGCGAAAGGAACACTCCAGCTTTCATACAAGGCCGCCAAACACAAGAATACGAATACTATCGCCATCCCAAACACAATGGCGGTCCGTGAACCTGCCAGTTTTTCCTCACGGCTTTGTCCTGACCACTCATAAGTATAACCATCAGGTAAGGTTTGTTTGGCCACTTCTTCAAGTGCCGTCATGGCCTGCCCGGAACTGTAGCCGGAAGCCTGTGAGCCGCTGATTTGAACGGCTTTAACCCCGTTAAACCGGGTAATAATGGTTGGTGCGTTGATCTTCTTAGGCTTAAGCAGCGTATTTAAGGGCACCATTGCATCATTAGAGCTTTTTACATATAGATACCGGGTCGCATCGGCATCACCGCGAAAAGTATTTTCGGCCTGCACTGTAACCTTGTAGGAGCGGCCAAATTTATTAAAATCATTCACCTGACTGCCACCCAGGAAAACCTGCAGGGCAGTAAACACATCATCAACATCTACGCCCAGCTGCTGGGCTTTTTCCCGGTCTACCTCAAATTCATAACTGGGAGTATCAGCTTTAAAGGTAGACATAACCGACGCAATTTCCGGCCGTTCTTTGGCTGCCGCCACAAATTTTTGCGCCACATTGTCTAAATCAGTCAGCGAGCCGCCACTCCGGTCCTGCAGCATCAGCGTAAAGCCGCCAACCATTCCCAGACCCGGCAAACTCGGCGGTGTAAAGGCTATTACCGTACCTTCAGGATACTGAGCGCCTTTCATAAAGGTCTGGCCAACCAGAGCATTTAGCTGCATTTCAGGAGTTTGCCGTTTATCCCAGGATTCCAGGGAGGTAAACATGGCACCGGCATTGGACTTGGTGCCGCCGCCCATGATATCCATACCGGCCAGCGACATACTATTGAGCACTCCCGGCATTTCACGAACCTGTGCGGCAAATTGATTGACTACCTCTTCGGTACGGTTCAGACTGGAAGCTTCCGGCAATGTGATCGAGGTTATGAAATACCCCTGGTCCTCGCTGGGTACAAAGGAAGAAGGCACCAGCTTATAGAGTCCGCCTGTCAGAATAAGCAATACTGCCAGCAAAACCATACACAGCCGGGCTTTAGGGATAATGCGGCCCAAACTGCCGCCATAGCGTTCAATATTGTTTTCAAACCAATTGTTGAATTTGGTAAAAAATTTGGCTAACACGCCCTGATGTTCCTCATGGGTATGCGGTTTGAGCAGCATAACACACAAAGCCGGGGTAAGCGACAAGGCCACAATGGCCGACAACGCCATAGACACTACGATGGTTAAGGCAAATTGTTTGTACAAAATACCGGTAGTGCCACTTAAGAAAGCAACCGGCAAAAATACCGAAGCCAGCACAAACGCAATGGCAACCACCGGTCCGGACACCTCACTCATGGCCTTTTTCGTAGCTTCACGCGGCGACAGGCCGGAATAACGCATATGATGCTCGACCGCCTCAATAACGACAATGGCATCATCGACAACCAGGCCGATGGCCAGCACCAACGCAAACAGGGTTAGAGTATTAATGGTAAAACCCAGCAGGCTAAAGGCGCCAAAAGTACCCAGCAGCGATACCGGAATAGCCAATACTGGAATCAGGGTGGCCCGCCAGCTCTGCAGGAATACAAATACCACCAGCATAACTAACAGCAGCGCCTCGGCAAAGGTTTTTACCACTTCTTTCATGGATTCGCGCACAAATTCGGTATTATCAACAACAACTTTATATTCCATATCACCGGGGAAATTCTTTGACGCTTTTTCCAGTACGGTTTTTACGTTGCCAATGGTTTCGAGCGCATTGGCATCACTTGTCAGTTTAATGGCAAAACCGGCGGCCACATGGCCGTTCATTAAACTTTGGAAATTATATTCCTTGCTGCCCAGCTCCACCCGGGCAATATCCTTGATCCGCACAAATGAACCATCTGACTGGGAGCGGACAATAATATTCTCAAACTCTTTCTGGTCGGTAAGACGGCCTTTTACCTTGGCCGTATATTGGAATTGCTGCTGGGAGGCCACCGGCATATTGCCGAAAGACCCGGCCGCAGCCTGGACATTTTGTTTTTCAATTGCTGAAGTCACTTCACTGACGGCAATCCCGAGCTGGGCCATTTTTTCCGGCTGCAGCCAAATCCGCATACTGTAATCTGAACCAAAAGCCGATACCTCGCCAACACCGCTAACTCGTTTAATATCATCCACCATGTAAATACTGCCGTAGTTTTTGAGGAAATTGGTATCAAACTGGTCACTGGGCGACCACAGTGTAAAAATCAGTGACATATCCTGCGAGGATTTGCGGGTTGTGACCCCGGTGGTTTGCACTGTTCCCGGCAAAGAAGCATTAGCCTGGGCTACCCGGTTTTGGGTTTGCACCGACGCCGTGTCGGAATTTTTTTCGGTTTCAAACTGCACATTTAATGAATAGGAACCTGAATCGGTACTTGTTGAAGACATATATACCATGTCTTCAACGCCATTTACCTGTTCTTCAATGACCTGGGCAACGGTTTGGTCGACAACATCGGCATTGGCCCCCTGGTAGGTTGTGCTTACCGAAATGGTCGGCGGTGAAATCTGCGGGTACTGTGCGACCGGCAGAGTAAAGGCAGCCGTTACCCCCAATAAGGTGATAACAATGGAAAGAACAATGGCAAATACAGGGCGATTAATAAAGAAATTAGCCATATGAACGCCCTCCTACTGCTTAGCCGGAGTCTGCGCATCCGGTTGTATCATAGTTACCTGCAAAGCAGTTCCCTGTTTTACCTTGTCAATACCTTCGACCACAATCCGGTCGGTGGCGCTCAAGCCTTCTTCCACCAGCCACATATCGCCGATTTTATTGCCAAGCTTGACCTGTCTGCTTTCGGCTTTGTTATCATCAGTTACCACAATAACAAAGGTATTATCAAGCACTTGCTTAACGGCTTTTTGCGGAATGAGGAGCGCGCCCTTGCGTACATCTTCCTGGACAACTACCCGCGCAAACATTCCCGGCAGCAGAAACTTCTGCGGATTGTCAAAGCTGGCTTTTAGCGTAATCGTGCCTGTCGTATCACTAACCCCTCTGTCAATTTGTTCAACCCGGCCAATAAGCGAATATTCTTTGCCATCACTTAGGATGAGCTGCAGATGTTCTTTAAAATTGTCAGGCAGCGTTCCATTGCCGTTGCGAATATATTTCAGGTATTCGGTTTCACTCATGCTAAACTGCACCCACACCGGATCAATGGAAGATACGGTCGCCATGACGGTGGAACCGGCTGCCACATAATACCCCTGGCTTACATCATTGACATCAATACGGCCATCTACCGGCGAAAGAATTAAGGTATCCTGTTCATCCTGAATGGCTTGCTGCAAACTGGCCCGATTAACTTCAACAGTAGCCGCTTCTTCTTCGGCCTGAGACTGGTAGGCATCTACCGTTTGCTGCGCAACCCCTTTTATCGCTGCCAATTTCTCATAGCGCTCCACGTCTTTTTGCGTATTGTTAAGGGTGGCCTGGGCTTTATTCACTGAGGCCCGCGCCGAAATAATAGCTGACTGATATTGTTTATTGTCAATCTGGAATAACGGCTGTCCCTTATAGACGGTGTCGCCGCCATTTACCATCTTCGTCACAATATTACCGGATACTTTGGACATGATTTTTATTTCACTTTTTGCTTTTACCTGCCCGACAAATTCACTGGTAATTGGCGTATCGCACGTTACTACTTGCATCGCCTTTACCGCAATGGTCTGAGCGGCATTAGTCGGTTGCGTTTTGGACAACATTCCGCTGCGTACAACAACAATGCCAAGCAAAACAACTACAACAAACAATCCAACATACAGTTGCTTAGAACCCTTGATCCTCACTTGTCATTCCTCCATTTTCACTGTTATTGTACCGGCAAACCCATCGCCTGTTCCAGTTTCGCTTTGTTTGTATTGTAATCATACAACGCCTGAATATAATCCTTTTTAGCAGAATCCAGTGAAAGTACCGCGTCACGCAAATCAAGATTGGTTCCAATCCCAACCTCATAACGGGCTTTCTGGATCATTAAACTTTCTTCTGCATAGTCTACAGATACCTTATTGGCATCAATCTGTTTTTCCGCCTCATGCATACTCAAATAATACTGACGCACATTCAGCAAAATTGTATCGCGCTCTTGCCTGGACTTATCCATTACCATATCCACATTATGCCGGGCTTGCTTAACCTGGGCATCGGTTACACCGGCATCAAATACATTGATCGATGTAGTTAATTTCAACAGCCAATTGCTGTTTTTTGATCCTGGTAAATGGCTGTCATACCAGTCCTGTTCAGCTGTCAAGTCGACAGTTGGCCGACGACCGCTTTTAGCAATATCTACATCATACTGGGCATTGGTGATTTTAGCTTCATATTGGGCCAACTCCGGCCGGTGGCCCTCAGCATAGGTAAGACATTCTTCCAGGGTCTGAGGGTATTTTATGTAAGCAAAATTATCTTTGATCGTAACTTCAGTGGTATGTGGCAAGCCAATGTCATTGTTTAGTGCGGCTACCGCATTCGTATAATTGTTTTGCGCCTTAACTAAATCATTCTGGGCTCCGGCCAAATCTACCTGACTTGACAATACATCGGTCTTAGCCACCATACCTAAGTCAAATTTATCCTTAACCAGCTTCAGGTGTTCTTCATAATTACTGACCGTTTCCTGATTCACCTGTACTTCATTAAGGTATTCCAACACAGTAAGATAGTCGGTAATTACCGTCAGTCTAAGCTGCTGCTTGGCCGCATCAATATCCAGTTCTGCCACCTTAAGATCAAGTTTGGCCTGTTCAATCTTACCTTCCAGTTTACCACCAGAATATAAAGGTAGCGTAAGTGCAACCTGATTATCAAAATTAGTCGTATATTCATATGTAGATGTTTCGGTTTCCGCCGGTGGAGTGTTATACCGCTTGTCGGTATGAGTTAAATCAATGGAAAGCCCTTTGTTTTTCTTGGCTTCCTTCATGGCCCAATAGTACTTTGCTCTAGACGATTGGGCATATTTGATGTCATAGTTATTTTTTAAAGCTAGAGCAACACAGTCTTCTACCGATAGTTCCACCGCCGTGGCAGACACCGGCTGGATTACTGTCAGCAGCATGATAATCGGGATAATTACCCAAAAGTATCGCTGGTATCTTCTCATACTAAAAACCTCCTAAAAATCATTGTATTTGCGAGCATTCTTTGTTTCTCCTTACAACTTGTGAATTTTTCTTTGATTTGCTGTGTTATCTGTGATATAATATAAATAAATATTTATTATTTATTTATATTGATGGTAAATCTTTATTTACTATTTTACGCCTTTTAGTCTCCTATTGTCAATACAAACTTAGGGGTGAGCTTTTTGAGTTATATAACAACCGCCGAAACACTATTTCATTTGATTCCGCTTCTTGATAAAAAGTTTATACGGCCTGTCGCCCAACATTTCAAACCCCAGCTTACTCAGATTCAGTTTCATGTATTAACAATAGCAAGAGAAAATAAAGCTACTATGACCGAGCTTGCCAATGAAATACTCCTGTCAAAGCAACAAATGACACCGATTATTGACAAATTAGTCACCGAGGGCCTTGTACAGCGGGAATACGATGCTATTGATAGAAGAATTATCCGAATAAGCATAACTTCGGCTGGCTTACAGCTATGTGAACAGGCAAAAGTGCAAACAATCACGGTGCTCCGGAATAAACTTGAGTGTTTGAGTGAGAACGACTTAATCTCTTTGGATAAAGTTATCAGTGAATTTTCGCGAATTGCCCATAAACTGCCTTAATTCTTTTGATTTTGTTCAATCATCACTGTATGGACAAAAGTATATTGTAATTGCAAAAAGATGATTGAAACCCGCGAGGTTCGCGGGTTTCAATCATCTTTTTGCAATTACAGTGCTGGCTGCAATCCCTTGCACTGCTAAGCCGCCTTTGAAAATACTGCTTTGACAACATCGCTGACAATCCTGGCATAAAAAGCAAACGTCTCAAAACTTTCCCGTAATTCTTCCACTGTATCAGTAAACTCGCCTGGCAGGGCCCGGACGGCCCTATTTGTATGGTCAGTAGTTTCCTTCAAGCTTACGGTAAGTTCATTAATATTGGTAAGCGTCTCCTTAAACAACGAAACAGTTTCACCGATATCGTCCTGATGTGCATCCAAAACGCCGCGTACCAAACACAACACACCTAGTGCTCGACGCAAAACTGCGATAAGGTAGCCACCAATAATAACAAGTAACACAAACAAACTGAACAACCCGGCGTCGTATAATGAGATATACAAGCTATCCCCTTCTTTCAGCGCAATAAAGTGATGATGTTATAACCCAATTTGAAGCTTGCTCAACCGATGAATTAACAAGTGGCCGGGCATTGCTGCCCGGCCATCCAGCCTTTTTCCACGGAAATAAGTTATTGCGGGACTTCCTCATTCACATCAGAATTTGTCCGGCCAGCAATTTCCTTCTTAACCTCTGCAACCTTTTCTTTTGTCTTTTCGACGATTTCTTTGGCTTTTCCAGGGAGTTCTTTAGCAGCCTCAGCAATGTCGGCCCGAGTGTCCTTGCCAGATTTAGGTGCCAATAGTACGCCGGCAGCAGCTCCGACAGTCACACCAATGGCGGCACCAATCGCTGCATTTTGCAGGGCTTTTTTCTGTTGCTTTTGCTTACGCTCCTTTTTTCCTCTTTCGATTAAATCCATAATCGACATGCCTACCACCTCCGGTAATTATTGGATATTAACTATGTTCTTTAACCTTCGACAAAAATCTCAAAAACACCTGCTAATATCTTTTCTAAAAACAAAAAGTCTGGATAGATTTTTTTAATTATTGCTGCATACATCGCTGAAAATAATTGTCATTTCATAGTACCAAGGCTATAATAAATTTAAACAGTGTTTCATCTCTTTTTTAATCTTAACTTTGTGGCAATTTGCTGCGTAATGAGGTGAAAAAGCAAAATGGATAAAGCTCTGCGTGTTGGTATTGATATTGGTTCAACAACAATAAAAATGATTATTCTTAATAAGCAAAACAACATTATTTTTCAGCACTATGTAAGACACTGCTCTGATATAACACTTGCGTTTCAGACCGTTGTGGCCAAAGCCCAGCATGTCCTGCGGCAAACCTTGGCATCGGTTATGTTTACAGGCTCAGCAGGTATTAGCATTGCTAAGACACTTGAGCTGCCGTTTATCCAGGAGGTAATCGCCTCCACCACGGCGGTCAGGCACCTTATCCCCACTACCAGCACCGCCATTGAGCTTGGTGGGGAAGATGCCAAAATTACCTATTTTGGCAACACCCTGGAACAGCGAATGAACGGTGTCTGCGCCGGTGGCACTGGTGCATTTATTGATCATATGGCGTCACTATTAGCGACCGATCCCGCAGGCCTGAATGAACTAGCAAAAAACTATCGCACCCTCTATCCGATTGCTTCCCGTTGTGGTGTATTTGCCAAAACTGACGTGCAGGCACTAATGAATGAAGGTGTTTCCAAAGAAGATATCGCTGCTTCTGTTTTACAGGCAGTGGTGAATCAAACAATTAGCAGTTTATCACAAGGCCGGGTGATTAGCGGTAAAGTCGCTTTTTTAGGCGGCCCTTTATATTTTTTGTCAGAGCTAAGAAAACGGTTTACTGAAACCTTGGGGTTAGCGCCTGACCAAGTACTAAATCCAGAGTGTTCACAGTATTTTGTGGCAATCGGAGCCGCACTGGCCTTACACGAAGAGCCGGTTGCCTATAATATCTTGCCTGCAAGATCTCCCAAGTTGTTACTGCACCAGGAGAATGAAAACGCCTTGTCCCCACTGTTTGCTACTGAGGAAGCCTATCAGCAATTTGCTGCCAGGCATGCGCGCTATACCGTTAAACGTGCAAACCTAACTACCTATATTGGCAAGGCCTATTTAGGAATTGATGCCGGCTCAACGACAACTAAGCTGGCACTTATCAGCGAAACCGGTCACTTATTATATTCCTATTATGGCAGTAACAAAGGCCATCCGTTAGATACAGTAATTATGGCACTTAACGATATGTATCCGCGACTGAATGACAATATCCGGATTATTTATTCAGCTGTTACCGGGTATGGCGAACAATTTATCAAGGCAGCTTTACAGGTGGACATTGGCGAAGTCGAGACTGTGACCCATCTCAAAGCGGCCAAGCATTTTTTGCCTGACGTTACCTTTGTACTGGATATTGGCGGTCAGGATATGAAAAGCTTTTTTGTGCGTGATGGCATTATTACCGCCATCATGCTCAATGAAGCTTGTTCTGCTGGTTGCGGTTCGTTCATTGAAAACTTTTCTCAAGCCATGAATATGACAGCAGCCGAATTCTCACAGCTTGGGCTGCAAGCGAAAAGACCGGTTGATCTTGGCAGCCGCTGTACGGTTTTTATGAACTCTAAGGTCAAGCAGTCGCAAAAAGAAGGTGCTACGGTTGGTGACATTTCCGCGGGAATTGCCATTTCTATCATAAAAAACGCCCTGTTCAAGGTCATTCGTTTAAAAAACATGGATGAACTGGGCACTAACATCGTAGTCCAGGGTGGTACTTTTTATAATGACGCCGTACTGCGGGCTATGGAGCAAACCATTGGACGGGAAGTTGTCCGCCCCGACATAGCTGGCCTGATGGGCGCCTTCGGTGCAGCGCTGCTTGCCAGGGAACGCTGCGGGTCAGCCACAGGAACTTCGTTGTTGCCGGCGACTGGGCTTGCTGGGTTTACCTCCCATACCACCAATCACCGCTGTCAGGGTTGTGGCAACCGGTGCCTGATTACCACGCAGCACTTTTCCAATGGTCAGGACTATCATGCGGGCAACCGCTGCGAACGCGGCGTTGGCAAGGCTAAAGCACATGACAGCCTGCCTAATCTTTATGCCTATAAATACCAGCGGCTATTTCAGTATCAGCCATTGGCTGATTCACTGGCGCCACGCGGGATTATCGGTATTCCCCGGGTGCTCAATATGTATGAAGATTACCCGTTCTGGTTTACGTTTTTCACCAGACTTGGTTACCGGGTCATTCTATCCGGCCGTTCCTCCCGCCAGCTATATGAGCTGGCCATGGAAACCATTCCTTCTGACTCTATTTGCTACCCGGCCAAGCTTGCTCATGGGCATGTTAGCCAGTTACTCCGACAGGGGATAAAAAAGATATTTTATCCCTGTATCCCTTACAACCTCCAGGAAGACCCAACAGCTGACAACTGCTATAACTGTCCGATTGTTACGTCCTATCCGGAAAATATCAAAGCAAATATGGATGCCTTACGCGACAAAGACATCGTATTTCTTCACCCCTTTTTACCGCTCAACAATCGTGACCGCTTACTTAGCAGACTAGCGCAGGAATTGTCGGCCGAACAGATTTCCCGGTCTGAACTTGCTCTAGCAGTAGATGCGGCCTATGCTGAACTTGACCGCTATAAAACCGATGTCCGTGCCAAGGGTCAGGCAGCCCTTGCCTACATGGCTGACAACAATTGTAAAGGCGTTGTATTAGCTGGCAGACCCTATCATATTGATCCCGAGATTAATCATGGATTGCCTGAACTCATCCAATCCTTTGGGCTGGCTGTATTATCAGAAGATGCCATCAGGCATTTAGCACCAATACCCAGACCGCTGCGGGTTGTTGATCAATGGACCTATCATTCACGACTATATGCAGCAGCCAGCTTTGTTGCCAGCCGGCCTGCTATAGAATTAATCCAGATTAACTCGTTTGGCTGCGGCCTTGATGCCATAGTTATTGACCAAGTTAAAGAAATTCTCGAAACTCACCGCCGCATCCACACAGTGGTTAAGCTGGATGAAATTAACAATCTCGGCGCCGCTAGAATCAGGGTACGCTCTCTGCTGGC
Organism: Sporomusa sp. KB1; assembly: GCF_007830295.1. GTDB lineage: Bacteria > Bacillota > Negativicutes > Sporomusales > Sporomusaceae > Sporomusa. The sequence continues at coordinate 62,221 of NZ_VLKC01000002.1, forward strand.
CGCCCTTCAGGAGCAAGGGCGAAATTCTCTAGCCAACCAGGCAGCAGAACAGGCAGCCACCCGTCCACCTGTTTTTACCGCTAAAATGAAAAACCGCCACACAATCCTGGCACCCCAGCTCTCTCCTATTCATTTTCAATTTCTGGAACCGGGATTTCAAAAAGCTGGCTATCAATTAGTGGTCCTGCCGACTCCCAACCAAACAGCCATTGAGGAAGGCCTAAAATTTGTTCATAATGATGCCTGTTACCCTACAATTATCGTTGTGGGACAATTATTACAGGCCTTGAAATCCGGAAATTATGACTTATCTGCCACATCAGTTATGTTGGCTCAAACTGGCGGCGGCTGCCGGGCAACCAATTACGTAGCCATCGCCCGGAAAGCCTTACGCGATGCCGGCATGTCCCAGGTACCGGTACTTGCTTTGGGTGGGCAGACCGGCTTTTCCCTGACATTTCCCCTGTTAGAAAGCCTAATCATTAGTATCATTTACGGCGACCTGTTGATGCGGGTGCTATACCGGGTACGGCCCTATGAAAAATACCCTGGTTCGGCGCAATCGCTATGCGATACTTGGTCTGCCAAATGCCGTCAGGACATGCTCATCGGTGTCAAGCACAATTTTGCCAGCAATATATTTGGCATTGTCCGGGATTTTGACAAGCTGGAACTTGATGAGCGGCCAGCTAAGCCCCGTGTCGGTCTAGTTGGCGAGATCCTGGTTAAATATCACCCAACAGCAAATAATAACCTTGTTAATTTGTTGGAATGCGAGGGCGCTGAAGCCGTCGTGCCTGATCTGCTGGATTTCTTCTTATACTGTGCTTATGACAACAAGGTGCACTACGACTTGCTGGCAGGTACCTTGCTAAATAAAATAAAAGGCAATCTCTTTATCAAGGTTGTTGAGTTCTACCGCCGCCATCTCCGCAAAGCGCTAACAAACAGCAAGCGTTTTACGCCACCGCTTACGATTGAGCATATTGCCCAATTGGCAGCCAAACATTTATCCTTGGGAAATCTCACCGGCGAAGGCTGGCTGCTGACAGGTGAAATGGTGGAGTTGATTGATAACGGAATAACTAATATTGTGTGTTTGCAGCCGTTTGCCTGCTTACCCAATCATATTACCGGCAAAGGCATGATCCACGAATTGCGGCACAGTTACCCTGCTGTCAATATTGTTCCGATCGACTATGACCCCGGCGCTAGTGAGGTTAACCAGTTAAATCGAATAAAACTGATGCTGGCTGTAGCCAAAACAAAAATTGAACAAGGTATAAGTTAATGAGGTGAAGCAATTGAAGACAAACTCACAAAATAACCTGACACCTAAGAAAAAAATTTTGGATGCCACATTGAAACTTATTGGTACTAATGGCATCCATCATACCACCTGTCGCAAAATTGCTGCCATGGCAGATGTTAATTTAGCCGCCATAAACTACTATTTTGGCTCCAAAGACACAGTCATTAACGAGGCCCTAAAAAGTTTTACCAGCACGCTGATGAGTTCCTTTGATTATCTGGATGACTTGAATGCACCGCCAGAGGAAAGAATTAGAAATTTTCTCAGAAGCTATGCCGATTATACCCTGGAATATCCGGATGTTTTCCGCAATTTCATTGAGCAAGTACTGCATGAATCAGCTGCATCTTTTGAGTATATTGAATTTATGAAACAATCTGGTTTACATAAGTTAAAAATATCTGTCCGGGCAGTCACCCGGACACAGGTAACAGAAACCGAGTTAACAATGAAGATTTTTCAAATGTACAGCAGCTTGGAATTTCCGGTATTAGTGGGCAACAAAATGAAAATCCTGGCACAGTTTGATTACTATGACCAGGACTCTCGCTACAAATATCTTGACTTAGTGTTAAAATCCTTATTAAATACATAATGCATACCTTAATAATATTATATAATGGGACGGTTATTGCAACTATAATAACCGTCCCATTTATAATCTCTAATATCTTAAACTACGGTTAATCCTCAAAAGGTTTGCCCACCGAAGGTAAAGCTTTTTAATTTATTGCTCATTCTCTATTAAGTCGGGCACCAGTTCAGCAGCCAGTTCCATTTCGCTGCCAATGCCCTCTGCATATAGTTTTACCCCGACACCAACAGGTTCCTCTCGCTCTTTTTCTACCCTAGCATTACCTAGAAATGAGCTCACGAATATACCTGCAATAACAATGAACATAGCAACTAAAAATACGCTATGCAGGGAATCTGCCAGAGCATTTTTCATGGGCGGCAATATAATTTGCTGTAAATCTGCAGGAATTATGGTAATAGCTTCAGGGTTTAACAGAATATTAAATAAGCCATGGGGGTCAGAATGAGCTTTTGCAAACAATGCAGTCAGCGGCCCTGTTTGCAATTCCGGCAAACCATTAATTTTGGGAAAAAACTCTTTTTCCATATTTTTTATGGAAGAATAATTAAATACTACGCCTAGAATCGTCATGCCAATTGTACTGCCGATACTGCGTGAAAGCTGGGTGGAAGAGGTAGCTACACCGCGCTGCTCAGCCGGAAAGGCGCTCTGTACTGCAATTGTTATTGTCGGAGAAATCAACCCTAACCCAAGTCCTAGGAAAACAATATAAGAAATAACGGTAACTGGTGTGGCCTCCACAGTCATGGTACTTAATAGGTAAAGACCGAAGGCCATTAAACCCATACCGATCATAATCATGCTGCGAAAACTCACCTTGGTTACAAATCGTCCCCCGATTATACTTGTCACTACTAAGGCAAGCATCATCGGTATCATGGCATTTCCGGAAGCAGTAGCACTGAACCCAGCCACTCCTTGGAGGAAAAGCGGCAAAAATATGATTGAGCCAAATTGACCAATCCCATATAAAAAGGATATAGTATTGGCTATTGTAAAAGTCCTGTTTTGAAATAAGCTAAGACTCAGGATGGGTTCTGCTGCTCTTTTTTCAATCAGCACAAACAGTATCCCGGCTAACCCAGCTGTACCTAAAAGGACGATAATCTGCCAGGATAGCCAAGGATAGTATATGCCGCCAATATTTAAACCCAACAGCAGACATACTGTAGCAACCACTAAAGCAGCTGCCCCCGCATAATCAATACCACCCCGCTCCTCTAACCGTCTGTCATGCCGCAAACCAAAGTTAATGGACACTGCCGCAAGAATACCGACAGGCAAATTGACGTAAAAAACCCACTGCCAAGAGCTGTAATCAACAATCCAGCCGCCAATAGCCGGACCAACGACCGAAGAAACCGCAAATATCGCCCCTAACAACCCCTGCCATTTGCCACGCTCTTCAGGCGGAAAAATATCACTGACAATCGTCATTGTCAGCGGCATCATAATACCGCCGCCGATTCCCTGCAAACCGCGAAACACAATTAACTGAGTCATGTTGGTACTGATTCCGCATAAAGCTGAGCCAAGCATAAATATAATAATTCCGGCCACATACATAATACGCCGGCCATATAAATCGGCCAACTTACCGGAGATAGGAACAACCGTTGTGGAACTCAGCATATATGCTGTAGTTACCCATGTCATAATACTAAGACCACCTAAATCACCAATAATTCGTGGCATGGCAGTGCCAACAATCGTTTGATCAAGGGAGGAGAAAAAAACTCCTAAAAATAATCCGGTAACAAGCAGGTTGCGCCCTGACCTTGTCTGCATAGATAATCACCCCTCCGTTATATCACGCTTACTAATTTCCTTTTTAAATAAAATGTAACGCAAGTTCATTGTTTTGTTAAAAACAATGAACTTGCGCTCTTAGTGTCTCACTGAAAGGAAAAAATATTTTGTGTTGCTATATTTACCTGGAATTTTGCTCTAAAAATCCGCAATACTATAATTAAATAAAGCTGAGGAGGTGAAATAATGGGAAAGAATTCCGTTAAACGCAGACAATTGAGACTAAAATGCAAACGCCACGCTGCCGCTTTAATGGGCGCCGCAATCGTAACAGGCGCAGTATTGTCTGGTATCCCTGCCACTAAGGTTCTCGCTGCTGAAACACCCGCAAATCCGCCGCCGGTAAAAACTGAACAGGCGCTACAGCATACTGAAGATTCGCGCCCACCTGGACATGGTTGGCATCAACATAAGCATAGCTGGCCAAGCCCTGACGAAAACCAGGCCTGGTATCAGGACGGAAAGATTTATTATCGGAGTAGCGATAATCGTAATGAATATGCCTATGCGGTCAATGGTCCGGTTGATTATGTGAAAGCCAATGCTGCTAGCTACGGTTTTGATTCTTCCCTTGATTCTTTTTCTCTGCTTACCGTTTCCCAGCGAAAAGCGCTTGTTGAAGTCCGCAAATATGAAACTGGCAAACTATATAATGTACTCTTGGAGCGAAGTTCCGGCTCTGAATGGACAATTATTGATGTTCGCGCCCTATAGACTGGACTGCAAGTTTATTTCTGGGTGCGACCCAAGAATAAAGCCACCCTTCCCGAATTGGGTGGCTTTATTCTTCAATCACACCTAATGAACGCGAGTGGATTCTTTCTAGAATTAGCTTCTACCTCTCTTTCTGTGGACTTGAACGCAGGATTTTTCGGTTCTTTCTCGAATAATTGAATTAATTGATCCTGTGCTTTATTATATTTTTTTAAAAATTCTATAGCCTGATCTAATTCTTCCGGACTAATACTAGCATCCACAGCTTTATTCACTATGACAAAGTAGTTAACATACTTTTCATCATTTAGCATTGCTCTGAACTTTTCTTCAAACCCGATTTCCTCCAAGGTATTCAGATCATCACGTAAGAAAAACTCTATAGGAGTGTTAAGTTTCCTTGCCAAAATTACTATTTTATCACGACTTAACTGCCGACGGTTATTTTCAATATGTGATATGTACGACTGAGTTACATTCAAGAGCTTAGCTAATTGCTCAGTTGTAAGAGAAAATCTATTACGGATATAGCGTACTTTATCACCAAACTTCATCCGTTGCTTTCCTCCTAATAAAGTTAATTCTCTTACCTCTACGCTATTGTTTAAATCCTTAAGAATTTTTCCCACTATCTTCCCCGCCCTAATTTTTTTAGTGCTCCATCCACCTGTACTTCAACCTCATTGATCGTATAGCCAAAGACTAAAACGTTTACATCCAGTTCTATACAACCTATACTAACACCATTTACATTATGCCAGCACCTTGATGGAATTACATTCACGTTATCCAACGTGGTAAGCGATAAAAAGAGATAATGGTCTACCGCTAGTTCCGATAATTTAGCAAGCAGTTTGATATGCCCCAAAATAATCCCGTAGCGGGATAATGTTCTGCCAATTGACAGCATAAATTCCCGCAATAGATTTTCCATTTGCAAGCTTGTTATAGATTTTTCGAAAAAAACACAATAATGCCGGCTAAAGATTGTAGCTTCATTATTCAAAACAGACAACCTCCTCAAGCACGGCAACAGATAAATCCTTAGCTGCACTAGTAATTACAACCTTCATACGTTCATCAACTTCGTGCAAGTCTTTTTCAATTTTTTCTATATCCTCACCGGCAAGATCAACTTTATTGAGAATAATGAGATCGCTTCCTGTCACCTGTCCTAGAACAAGCGGCTTTAACGTAGCAAGCAGTTCCGCCCAGCGTCCACGGTCAACAATAGTTACGGTTTTGAAAGCTGAGTAAACTTTGCTATATTTTTTAACTGAATTCGCAGTCTTATCTGGATATGCCAGACCTGTCATTTCAATCATCACCCAGTCCGGTTTCAGCGTCTTATGAATTTCATCAATGGTACTTATCAGTTCGCTGGTAATCTGGCAACATACACATCCACCAAATAACGATTTTACTTGCAGACCACTATTGGCAAAAAGTTTGTCATCAATTCCCGCTGCACCAATCTCATTTTCAACAATAACTACCTTTTCCTGGCGTGTGGTAGTTAGGTATTTGGCTACCTGTAAAATAGTTGTAGTCTTACCAGATCCTAAAAAACCGCCAAAGAGCAAAATACGCATAGGTTTCACCTCTCATAGACTCGTGAAATCTGACAGAAACTAAGGTTACCTGGCTTATCCAATAACCAAGTTGCTCTAAGACTCCCACTTGGTGGTAAGTGGGAGTTTAGAGCACTTCCCTGGAAGTGGTTCGACTAAACTTCAGATGGGGAGGGGTAACCCCACCTGAAGCTAAGTCTTACTTTAACCTGCAAAGGGGCTATCCCCATATATTGGAGACAACCCCCATACTTCTATACGGCTACCAGACAAACGCATCCCTGCGATGAGCCTCAAGATAGTTGCAGCAAAAATTGTCCCTACCAGCCAGTGTTTCAGCTGTAACGATACTAGCCATCATGGCCTTATCCAGCGGGTTAATAATTAAACCATCCAATCCTTTGGCAATCCCCATAACCGCAAACATTTGATTCATGAATTTACGGTTAGGCAATCCGTAAGAAATGTTTGATAAACCGCAGATAGTATGAACTCCCGGAAATTTAGCAGTAATAGCCTGTATAGCATCAATAAACTCAATTCCGAAAGAATCATTAGTGGCTACAGGTTGAACCAAGGCATCTACATAGATATTCTCCAGGGGGATATTGTTCTGAACCAAACTATTAATTAATTTATCCGCAATTTTTAATCTGGCTTCGGTGGTTTCAGGCATTCCCTCGTCACTCATGCATAAAGCCACAACTTTAAGATCTGTTCCGGCGACAACCGGCAATAACGCATCATATCGATCTTTTTCCAGAGAAATTGAATTGACCATCGCAGTTCCCTTATGAACAGCAAGTGCCTGTTCGACACACTTTGGATCAGGACTATCAATACAGCAGGGCGCATCTACCGCCTCTTGCACGGTTGTTACAAGCCATTTTAGATAGTCTGCTTCTTTGCCTACAAAAATACCAGCATTAACATCAATATAGTTTGCTCCAGCTTCCAGCTGATCTTTAGCTATTTTTTGAATAGCTGCAACATCTTTAGCTTCAATAGCCGCTGCGATGGCTTTGCGACTGGAATTAATTAACTCACCAACAACTATCAAGATTTATTGACCTCCTTCTGCTACATTTTCAGCTTTTAGCTGATTTCTTATATTGTTTCAAAATCAGTTATTTAAGTCCGTATTCCGAAGGGATAAAGGTAGATAGATCTAACTCGCCTTTAATTTCCTGCCAGAATTTTTCTTCGTCATCAGGAATAGATTCAACTTGGCTATCCATAATATCCAGCCAATTTTTTTCGCGTTCGGCAATTACGACCTCGTTAGTGTCAACAGCCTTTCTGATGGCATCAATAGCCAATTTAGCACCAAGTTTTGTTCTCAGGAAAGGAGTCTTGGCTTTAACCAATTCCTTACTAAGATCAAAGACTACATCAGGACGAAGTACATAAGCTTGTGGATCTAATTTGGAATCCGAATCGGCGAGGAAATCTCTAAAGGTAACGCCATAACCTTTTTGTTTGGCCACATTCATCAACCGGCAATCATAAATCAATTGCTCAATTGAAACAACTGGTGCTATATCTGATAACATCCGTACCGGGGTAACAGATTCATTACTCCACAAGTCGGCTACCGCTGCAGCAATATTACCAACAGCACTTAAGTGAGCACAGGCTGCTGATTTTCCTTCCATAGCAATTGGTACACCAGCAATAGCTTTACAATATACGCCTTCATAACCACAGTCTTTATTCGGACCAACAGCGCCGGCTTCATATGCGGCAAGAGTTCTAGCTACACTTGCTACCCGTACTACTGCAGAAAATACATTAGGAATAAATCCTTTATGGGCCAAAACCATCGCTGTATTAGCAAAACCACAAGCGGTATCGCCAGCTGCTATCGAACCAGTTTCTCCTGCTATCCGTACGATATGTTCCCAAATGAATTTCATGTCCCGGCAACCCATAATGCCTAGAGCAAAAATAACTTTGGTCAAATCGGCATTTACCAGAGCGTCATCATGAATTTCTTTACCGCCAGTTGTTTCGATGGCAAGGAAATCTGCGCCGGCTTTAGCTGCACCTTCAAATGTTTTGAGAACATTATTAAAGATTTCACCACTGCGCATCATTGGAGGGCGTTTAAATTCGCGTACATCGCCCGGGGTAGCACGTAAAGCGGTTTTTAAGCCATGTTTAGCTTCAAACTCAGCCATTGCATTATGAAGAAGGCTGGTGACTTCTATGCCCCATTCAGGTACAAGAGTCATTTCTGGTAGCATTTCGAATTCCACAACAATTCCGGGTGCATATAATTCTTTGGCTCTTTTTAAAACTCCGTTAATCATTTCGGTATATATTTCTTTGACCTCTGGCATAGTGGCTGCAGTAAGCTCCATGGGCGGTAATGTAAAGTTAAGTTCCGGATAAACCTCGCCACCACCGATAACCATGCCATTTTTGCATTTAACAGGATTAGGTGCGCAACCATATACAAAATCGTTTAACGAATTGTAAGCTATTTTGTCAAAAGTCTTTGCCATTCCGATATACCCCCTCATAAATTTTATTAGTTATTTAGCCAGCAATTTTTTAGCAACATCAACTGCTATAACAGCATCGTCTGCATAACAGTCGGCCTTTATGCTTTTAGCATAAGCTTCGCTAACAGGAGCTCCACCAATCATGAATTTATACTGGCTACGTACACCGGCTTTTTCGAATTCCTTGATTACACTATCCATATAAGGCATCGTTGTAGTCAGCAAAGCCGAAAGGCAAACCAAGTCGGCGCCAACCTCTTTGGCTTTATCCAAGAATGCCTGAGCAGATACATCAATACCCAAGTCATACATTTCAATACCAGCGCCTTTGAGCATCATACGGACTAAGTTTTTGCCGATATCATGCAAGTCGCCTTTAACAGTACCAATAACTGCCTTGCCAATAGGTTTAACTCCAGTGGCGGTTAAAACTGGTTCTAATATCTGCATCCCTTGATTCATTGCCTTGGCGGCCATCAACATTTCCGGAACATAGATTTCGTTGTTTTTGAACTTTTCCCCAATTACAGCCATAGCTTCAATTAAGCCAGCATTCAATATTTCAGTAGGAGACGCCTTTTGTGCTAAGCCCTCTGATACCATTTCTTTTACCTTGGCACCATTCCCTTTTTGTACATAGAGCGAAAGTTGATTATAATCCATTTTTCTTCCCCCTCGTTTTTTTGTGGTTTTGATTTTGATAACTATTCTACATATTCCCTTTGACTGATTTCATTATATCATTGCTATCATTCTGAAAATTCGCTCCATTACTGCTCTTTTGAAAACAATCCGTGCATTGTCCAATATGTGAATAAATGGACTAGCAAAAAGCCGCTCAAAACGAAACCTAATAACTTAATTCAACTTAAACTAACTCAAACAAAAAACAAAACAGCCAGCCCTATCGCTAAGGCGTAGCTGTTTCCATATTATTGATACTACAGGTAAGAGCTATGTAGCTAATTTCCGTCGTAGCACAATCTTATTTAGATTATGGTCAAGAAAGCTTTTGGCATCTTTGGCACATTTAAAATAGCAATCAGCGCCAATCACCCGGGCAAAGGCTTCATCCACGGGAGCACCGCCTACAGCAACAATCAAGCCTTTGCGCATACCAGCTTCCTCCAACGCATTAATAACTTTTTTCATACCAGGCATAGTAGTAGTCAATAACGCTGCCATCATCAAGATCTCAGCTTTGTTCTTTTCTACAGCCTGTAGAAATCTGTGCGGAGTTACATCAATTCCTAAATCAACAATATGGGCACCAGTACTCATTACAGTTAACTTTACCAAGTTTTTCCCAATATCATGCAAGTCGCCTGCCACAGTACCGATTACAATAGTACCTGTCTGCCGCTTTGCTTTGTACTTCAGATGCGGTTCCACGACAGACAGACCGGCATGCATAGCTCGCGCAGACATCAATACCTCTGGCACAATAACCCGTCGATGACTATATTTATCGGCGACCTGATCCATTCCCAAAATGAGTCCTTTTTCGAGAAGAGCGAGCGCCGGATACCCTTGTGCTACAGCTTTGCAGCATAATTCCATTACGGCTTCAGCCTCGCCGTTCTTGACTTTATCGGCAATTTCGGCATAAATCATGGACATCCCTCCAGTTAAGACAAGCTGTTACGATATATTAGCGGCGCAACACCAATGTGTTTTGAAAAAACCTTGGCAAAATAGCTTTGGCTTTGAAAACCGACTGCCTGTGAGACTTGAGCAACGCTAAGTTCCGGCTTCTTCATCAGTTCAACAGCCTGTTCTACCCTCACTCTGGTGATGTAGTCATTAACAGTACAGTTAAGTTCTTGGCGAAACAACCGCGATAGGTGCGAGGGACTAATAAATAGTTGTGCGGCCACATCGTCAATTTTTATCGGCCGTGAATAGCTTTCCAGGATAAAGTTTTTGGCCTCATTCACCAAGCCGCCATGTTTCTTATCCTCTAATGATACACTGCGATTCAAAAATACAGTAACCAAATGTTGCATGTGGAAAAAGAATTCCTCCATCCGCTGGCAATCATTTATCTTTTCGTTAAATTTATCTAATATCACCATTACGGTCTCGGCGACAGCACCACCTTCTACAGCAGCCCGGGAAGCTAATGTCGCCAATTCACTAATACGCAATTTTAGTGTGGCCTGCTCGCCGCTTGACTTTACAAACAGCTGTGTCAATAACGTATGCAGGTTCTTTTCTGCCCTGGGCTTATCACCAAGCCGAATATAGCGCAGAAAGCTCCGCTCTTTCTGTAGATAGGCTCCATAGTCATCGCCTTCCTTTGCGGCAGAGAATGGCTTCAATTTACGATCTTCCAGCTCCTTATGGATACGCTGCTGCATCTTATATGTCTCAACATTCTCCAAAACAAGCAAATCCCGTTTCATCAACTGATTGACAGTAACGTACAAAACATCGGCCGCCGCCTGGAATCGGATAGGCGAAATAATATCCAATTGCCCTGCTTTTTTCTCCATTTCGGTGAAATCATCCACTTCCGGATTCAATTCTCGCAGCTCTTGATAGAAAAACCGATCCGGTTTCCATAATAGCACTTGACTGCAAATAATACTCCCCAGAGAAATACCACGTAAGCTGATTGGCACTGCCCAAATAACCAGTCCTGCACGGCAGCGGAAAAAATATGGTTCTTCCCATTTGGAGGCTTCCTGAGTAGCTTGCTTATAAGAAGCCCGGCATTTGGCAACCCCACTGGGCTTGCTGCGAATATAGCGACAAAAGCCGCAACGCTCGGCTGTATCGAAAATTCCAAAAGACTCTCCCTTTTTATTTACAATTGCCACATGTAGACCGGTTGCTTTGGAAAAATTCTCCAATACATCTTCCAAATATTGTAGATCAACCAAATTTCTGTCGACCATTGATTTCCAACACCCCAATCTAAAAAAATACGTCTTACACACCTATTGATTTGGCAAACTATATCTCACATGGTTCTATGCACATACTATCCATGAAATACATACTAAAGGTGGCACTTCCTCCCAGCTCGACGTGTTCAATCTTATTAGCCTGCTGCCGCAAGCCAGCAAACGCCCTTTGATCAAGCAAGGCCTTAACTGCCCCGGCATGAGCAGCGTTTCCTGCCGTCTTTAGCTTGTGCAAGCTCAACTGCGGAATCAGACCGATATCCACCGTACTAGCTAAATTGAGATGGGTAGCAAAGGTTCCCGCCAGCACTATCGAATCTAAATCTGCCACACTCAAACCGGCGATATCAAGCAATGTCCTAATACCGGCACAAACTGCGCCTTTAGCCAATTGCAACTGACTGATATCATACTGAGTTAAAACAATATCATCACCGTCCGGATTATAGGCCAAGACAAATTCCCGCTTCTGCTGACCATCACGAATACGCTTTAGCAGTTCAGGTGCCAATTCAGCTTGTATCTTCGGATCATTAGGATCATTGATTGTTCCTGATTGACTGATGATCCCGGCCTCACGCATTTGCTGCACTGCTTCAATGAGCCCAGACCCGCATATACCAGTAGCTGCACCGCCACCTATGATTGCAAGCGACACACCCTGTTCATCAATAGCCACCCGCTCAATAGCACCCGGTTGAGCCCGCATGCCGTACGTAATTCCCGCCCCTTCAAAGGCAGGACCGGCAGCAGTGGAACAAGCCCACATTTTGGTTCCATCCTGTAAGTACAATTCGCAGTTTGTACCAATATCGATCAGCAAGTGGCGCCCTGTAGCCAGGAGTTCCTCTGATCCAAGAACAGCTCCCAGCGTATCCCCGCCAACAAAACCGCCTACATTGGGGAATAAAATAACTTTAGCTTGCGGGTATAGATCAAGTCCAGTCTCAATAGCATCAAACTCCAAATCTGCATTACACACCGACACAAAAGGTGACAGAGCCAAATAAGAGACATCAAGCCCCAGAAACAAATGCTGCATGGTAGTATTGCCGACCACAACCGCCTTGTATATTTGGTTGCTATTAATCTTAGCAGTAGTACACAATTTGTTCAGTAAGCTATTAATAGTACCGGCAACCGCTTCCCGTAATAAAGTTCGGTTACCCGAACTCTTGTTGGCAAATTCAATGCGCGAAATAACATCAGCCCCATAACGCGTCTGGCCATTTTCTGCCGCCGCCAGCCGAACCATAACCCCAGTCTCCAAATTATACAGTGCAACGGCGATATTGGTTGTACCAATGTCAATGGCCACACCGTAAACAGGTACTTGCTCCGCCCCTGGTAGAACAGCCAGAATTTGATCTTTCCATATAACAGCCGAAACAGCAAAATTTTCTTGCCTTATCACCGGGGACAAGGTTTGTAATTGTGATAACCCTATTTTAAGGTCAGTAAGCCCACAAGTCTCCTGCAATTTCGCCAGCAATCGGTTCCAGTCGCCCCGCTCATCTTCAAGCGTTGGCAGGTCAAGGTTAACCTGCACCTGACGTATACCACAATACTCACTGCTTGCCTGCTCAATAAACAAGAGTCCTTCCTTCCTATCGACATTACCGCTAGCCCCACAGACCACAGCCATTTCTGGCTGGGGTTTAACCAGGCAGGCAAGCCGGACGCCAGTCGCAAGCTCGCCGGCACTAAGTTTTTTGTACTCCAATTCCGTCGGTGCTGGTGCGCCACTTATTATGCGCACTTTACATTTCCCGCATGTCCCCTGCCCATTGCAAATATTCGTTACAGGTTGGTTATAACGAAGCAAGGTTGCCATTAGGTTCTCGCCTTCTGCCACAACCAACGATTCCGAGTTGACTTTAATCTGCATAACTGTTCTCCTCCTCCAATACTATTGGTGTGCCAGGAGCCACCCTGATAACATCCGGATGCCGCTTCCTGGTAATAACTGCGTTTAATAGTGCCAGATTCCCTTCGATTTCGCTGACCTTCCAGCCAAAAAAATCGGCAATCTGCCTGACCCTTTGCCTGTATTGCTCCAGTTTTTTCGCCTCACAGTTGGTTCGGATAAACACGGCTTCCCGGTATGTGCCATAGAGAGTCTGAATTAGGTATTGCGCATCATCTTCCCCGTACTTATCAACATATTCCAGGTATTCCGCATAAGGGTCCCGACCATATTCCAACCAGCCTTGACTAAAATAGTAGACCGCTGGATTATCCTTAGACAACTCTTGCCGCCGCAGATCTGAGCCTAGCAATACGCTAATACAATCATGAGCCTTTGGCAGTACCAAAGGCACCGTGGCAGATACCAGCCCCTCTACGGCATGAGAACATCGCCCATAGGTTAGAATAATCATATCATAGTCCTGGGACGCATCAATCCTACGCTGCAGCTCCTTATGCAATTGGTCTGGAAAAGCATGTAAGGAAAAGTCCAAAAAATCACAGTCAACAAAGGAGGAAACTCCCGTCTCTAGCACCTCATTTTTAGTAGAAAGACAGCCAATCAGCTTAATTTGCACATTATCCCTCCCGTTAACTGATTAAGAAGATTCTTACAATTACATACTATAATTCAATAATATATACATTCCCTTTTAATGTCAAAGGTTTGTTATGTTCTTAATTTTATTTTAAGAACAAGGGGGCGGTTATTGTTTGTTCTCACAATAACCGCCCCCTGTATTTATCTTACATCCGCGCAACTCAATACGCCCCAGTGGACAATCAATTGTCAAAATAAATATCTTGGCTTAGTGCTTTTTCTTATTAAACTCTTCAATCAGATGCTCATTAAGAATTCTAATATATGTACCTTTCATGCCCAGCGACTTGGACTCAATCACGCCGGCACTCTCAAGTTTTCTCAAAGCATTGACAATGACCGACCTGGTGATTCCTGCGCGGTCAGCAATTTTACTGGCCACAATCAAACTTTCATCGCCATCAAGTTCACTCAGAATATTCATTGCCGCTTCCAATTCGGAATAGGAAAGCGTACTCAAAGCGACCTGCACGGTAGTTCGTTTGCGAGTCTCGTCCTCCATTCTATCCATCCTGCCCCGTAATAAATCCATACCAAGCATTGTGGCACCATATTCAGCCATCACAAGATCATCTTCCGTAAAGTCCGTATAAAACTTTCCAATAACTAAAGACCCCAGACGTTTACCAATTCCAACAACAGGAACTATCAATGTATACTTTTCACCAAGATAAGGACATTTCAGCTGCTCATTAAACACACAATCACCATTCTTGGGACGAATATTGCAGGTAGTTTCACGCACACTGCTCAGTACTTTAGTATACCCTTCCGGAAACTGGCCTTTTTCTAATAAATCATCCAGCATGACTCCACATTCAAATCCCTCATGCAAAGCATGTCCGATAAGTGCGCCTTTTTTCCCAATTAGATAAACATTAGCTTCCATACATCTACTGAGAAGCTTAGTAACCTCACTATAATCCACTTTTTCCGTTTTTTGTAACAGATGATTTATTTCCCGCGTCTGTTTCAACAATGTTGTCACTGTACAATCCCGCCTTTCCAAAATTGAGTACCTATATTACATCAAAAACATAGACCATCTTCTAAGACAATCTATATAAATTACTTGAAAATTCCGTAAAATAATTCTGGGTGTTAGCGACAGCCTACGGACCCTTGCCTCTTCACCTTCAGTTACTGTGCAACTCTCAAGTACTTACATACTATCCCTACTTTATCATTATACCATGAACTTTACGTAAATTCAAAATGATAATCCATTATTTTCTTATTTTGACCCATTATCAGGCAACTGGAAAATTAAGTCTTATATGCAAATAAATCGGTAAGCTATCAACTAATAGCTTACCGGTTTATTCTTTAACAGGTACAATGTCCATACTTGCCAGCCAACTGTTATCTAGCGGCTAGTGGAGACGGTTTCCTGCAAGTTCCAAAACTATTGAACTATCCGAACCTGATCTAGCCAGTCATGGATTTTTTCAAATAATAGGCCCGCAACAAACCATGCCGGAGCATAATCCAAGCGAATTAGCCCATGTATATTGAAGACATCCCGGGAATAATCCCAGGGTATAGTGCCAATTATAACGTTTAGTATCCAACCAGTAAGGTACTCGACGGCAAAACATAGTAGCATCCAGACAGTGCCGCGCCCCCACATCGGCCAGATCCTGATTACGTCATGCAGTGGCTCAAATAACAATGCTAAACCATATATCGGAAACATCCATAAGTAGGTTTTGGCTGTCAAGCACACGTCTCCGTTTAATAGCGAACCTGCACCTGTCCAGATAATTTCGAGACACCAGCCTACTATTCCGTAAATGACAAAGTGTACCATATTCATAGTGTAAACCTGCACCAAGTAATTATTCACGGTTTTAGAAGATCGTCTCCGTTCTCACTCAACTAAATCCGTGGATAACCATCGCGAACCAGCTCGTGGTATAGGCTACCTGTTATTATTTTGCCAGCGTCTTTGGAGATAAAAGCGAAACACGAGCGCTATACAATCAGAAATGCACCACAGTAAGAAAGCCACATAGCCACCATATATGCCATAGCCTGATTTGACAGCCAAAAGATAAGCCAGTGGCAGGAATATCAGATAGCTTGATACCCACCCTTCATAAACGATAAAGCGGGTATCCTTACAGCCAGTAAGCGCACCACGCAGGACCATATAAACAGAAGAAAATAATTGACCTAAACAGACAAGTTTTATGGTTTGAGCCGCTTGCTTTGCAACTAGCTTATCAGCAGGACTAAAAAAACTGCTCACAGTTGGTGAAAAGAAAAAGAGCAGGCTGCTAGTAACAAAGACTACACTTAAACTCATTGTGCATATCCGATTCACAGTAGGCAGCAGGAGACATTCATGATGCTTCTCCAATAACTGTGGAACAATAATTGATGCTGTAATTAGAAAACCGATAGCTGGCAGATAGGCAAAATTAAAAGCTTGCAAGGTAATTTGATGTACCGCTAAGGCGGTAGTTCCCAACGGTTTCATTAAACAAACAAAAAGCAGCAGGGCCAGAAGTGTAAAACCTGTGTTGAGTCCGACATCTACGGCAAGCGAAATATATTCTGGAACATATTTGAGAAATGGCTGTTTCAAGTGAATATATTTGTTTGTACATGGTTTTCTCAATGCCAAATAAACGATAATCAGTAAACCTGCAAGATTTGCAAACAAAGTTCCCCAAGCTGCTCCCTTTACTCCCATACTAGGAAAGCCAAATCCCCCACAGACAAATAGATAATCAAAAAATATATTCAACAGACAGATGACAATGGTACTATATAGAGGTGTTGCCGTGTCACTCAACCCTCTAAATAATCCAATAAGTACATAAGAGAATAATATGAGCGGTATTGCCCATAGCCATACCTTCAGGTAATCTACACCATAATACGTCATTTGCTCATTGCCGGCAACAGCATAAATGGTTTGGCTACTATACGGGGCGAAAGCAATGAATAGGCTGCCGATAATGGCAACCAGAAATAAGCCGGTATTTACTACAGCTGTAGCCTTTGGCACATCGTTCGCAGCCGAAGCCCTGGAGACTAAAACGGTTGTACCAAGTCTGAAGCCTTCCAGAAAATTAAATAGTGTAGCGCATAAGGCGTTAGCTATTGATACAGCAGCGATGGCCTCTGTACCGTAGGGGCTGATGAACGCAAGGTCAATCATGCCATTTATTATTACAACTGATTGAGCAAGGATAACAGGAAAAGCTAATTTCCCAATTTGTTTGTAACTGATGATATTCTGCATAGTATTTCCTCCTGTGAAAGTCAAAAAGACGCCGAATAACCGGCGTCTTTTCGCAGTAATTTAGAAAAGACTAAGTGCTTTTCTATTTGCAGCCAAGAGCATCCGGTAACTGTTTTCGATATGTTGTTTGCTTAAAAAAGGATACACTTATCCAATTTGCCCCTAATTTACTTGCGCGAACCGGTGATTTTACATCACGCGACATCATACAACCGGAAACAATCTTCATCACTCTTGGCCTCCTTTCACTATGGATTCATTTTACATTTTATGCAGCAAATGTTGTTTTGTCAATCATTTTTCATCACAGCTTAACCAAGTAACATTAAGCGGATTTCTATCTACAAGTCGTTTAAAGCTATATTTAGGAAACCCAACCATAACAGCTCCTGTTAGCGACTTATTCTCTGGAATTTTAAATAAGTCCAGTAATGGAGAATAGTTTGAAAACGCGCACATCTCAAAGAGACCTGCCCAAGCAGAACCTATCCCTAATGTATTTGCAAACAGTTCTAAATAAGCAAATGATAAAATTGTATTTTCGCGACCGTTTTTAAAATCTTTTGGAGCAGTTGCTATTATGAGATTGGGAGCTGAATGAAAAATTCCATCTATTCCTTGTTCTCTATAAGCATGAATATGTATTGGAAAACTCCACCAATTTGACTGATTTTCTTCCATCCATTGAATAACTGCTTCAGTTGCTTTTTTTAGTATTTTTCTATCTTCTACAATAATATATGAAATTCCCTGTTTATTACTAGCAGTAGGAGCAAATCGCGCAACATCAACTAATTTTAATAACTGGTTTCTAGGAATACTTTCACTTCTATAACAACGAATTGATCGACGCGATCTCATATAATGGTAAGCAGTTTCAGTATCGATAACCGGAAGTCTTGCTAAATCAATTTGACCAGACAATGGTGTCTTAACATTATCGATTGCTGCGTTGGGACATATGGCAACACAATGCCCACATGCTATACATGCTTGTATTTCAGTTGCTCTAGGACCTTTTTTTTCCATCTGCAGAATTCTTGGTGGACATATATCCACACAAATTCCGCATTTAGTACATTTTTCTTGATTAATACGAATGAAATCCATTTTGTCACTCCCCACTTTCTTGACTATTACAGTATGATACTATTATACCGTAATAATAGATAGTAGTATAATAAATAGCAAGTAGGCACTTATAAGTTGTATAGTATCTATTTATATACTGAAATATGAAATATATATATATTGGTAAACATAGTATGCTTATCTTGGATTTTAAACAAGAAGAATATTACTTGGGTGATGTCTATGTGCAGCTTTAACTTTGCGGGAAATTTTGTGCACCAGTACAAATAAATTAGGAAGGTGTTTGACACATGGAAATTAGTGCTTTTTTAGAGCATGATGAAAAAGATACACAGAATGTAAAGCAAGCAAAAGCTCTTTACAAGGCATTAAGGGAAAAGGATAGAGAAACTATTGCGAAGCTGTTGGTTGACGATCCGGTATGGAATGTATCTCCAGGCTTTCCTGATGGTGGAGTATATAGTGGTATGGCGTGATGGACAGTAGAAATGCTCATCAAACGAGGGTTTTAATAAGCGCGTATGCTGATACAAGGTAATGTTGGCAGGACCCTTTATAGGCATTTTAGGTTTTATGGTATTTTTAAGTTGGCAATTAACGGTAATTTCATTAATTATGATACCGGTTATGATTATTGCCTCAAAGATTCTGGGGGTGGCGTTCAGAATTTTGCTGCTCATCGGTTTGTTCTTTGGTATCTATCCGGCCCGCAAGGCTGCGCTGCTAGATCCTATCGACGCTTTGCGGTATGAATATAAGAACCATTTATTTGAAAGCATGCATTTACAGCACTTATCACCATCAGGATGGCAACACATAAATCTGACTGCTGTTATGTCTTCGGCAAAATAAAAAGGCCGCTAAGGGAAGTTTAGACCCCTGCGACCAATTTCGTTGCATAATGTGCTTTATATTCCTTTTCGTGATGCCCTTATTACACCCTCCGGCTTATTTATCGTTGTCTGCCTAATCTGCTTAGTAGCTAACAACCTTCACAATACTGGATTTCATTGTAGCTTAGCAATAACTGTTCATATAGTGTTTCTGCTTCCGCCTTGCCTTGAATAACCAGCCAGATATTGCTGTATCCCAGCCAACTTCCCGTTACAGATTCAGTCGTTCCATCTTGAAAAATAATAGTAGTTGCATGGTCACTCGTTTTAGATACAATGTCTTCGGCGATGACCCGAATTTCAGATTCCGTCATTTTATGCATTTTTTCCTCCAGCTAAGGCTTTCTGTTCATAAAGCCAAATATTTCGGACTTACTAGCCAAACCCCACTTTTTTCGAAATCATTTATCATCATCTGCAAACTGCCTTACGGTATATGTTTTTCACCTCCACATACACGTTTTTACGGTATTGACACTTTTCCATGCCCATATATTCGACACCAACGCCCGCAAACCCTTCCGTTATCTGATTTATCGGATATTTGCGCAAGCCCTGTTTACCTATGTACCATCACATTCCCTATCTTCCGCCCGGGCGATTAAGGGGCATGTTATCTAAATTATCATACCAGTGAAAATACTTTACTGTATTTTCACGACCTGATTTTACCATTTTTTCTATTTCCATATTGCCGATGCCAAAATCCATAGTTCTAATTCCCGGAGTATCAATGTAAATGGTTCGATGCCAATCTTCACTATGCAGATGCTGATTTTGTTGGCTTTCTATTATCGTGGCGATCAATCTCCAGCTATAAGAAAAGAAATCATTTATTGGGTACTGAAGAGGCTCCGCATGATCACGATACACTGCAATTTCAGCGGTAGAGTCTAAACGGAATCCCAGTGTTTCTTGATTGTACACGTACGGACTTGTTATCTTGTCTTGCAGCTGCAAGTTTGTATTTACTATTTCATAGTAGCTTGGAAGGGTAGAAAAATGATTTACATATTTTTCTTGATCGAAAAGTCTGATTGGATAATTATCTAATAACCCGCCATCAACATAAAGATGATCACGTTTATCACGTACAGCAGCAAAGAATAGCGGTACTGACATTGAGATGCGTACAGCATCCGCAATGCTCATATCCGGGGTATTCTCATACGAGAATACCTCTGAAAACCCTGTAGACAGGTTTGTGCCTGTAAAGTACATATCCTGATATTTATCCGTCTGTCTTAAATCGAATACGTCTTTGAATGTTGCGTTGGCATTTCCGACCTTTGCTGCAATAATGCTAGCTACCCAATTATGAAAGAAATCGCCTTTATACCATCCATATTGGTGCACTAATCTTTGGACTTCCCTGATAATTCCCCATGAATCATCTAAAAAATTTCGAAAGTCCAGATTACGGAAGATATCTTTGATTTCTTCCGGGTGATAATTCAAGCCAATTAACAGTGCTGTTACAGCTCCTACCGACGAACCGCCGACGCGCTCTATATTATCGAGAATTCCCTTTTCACTTAATACTTCCAGAGCACCTACGTAGGCTATACCTTTTACCCCACCGCCCTCGAATACAAGATTCTTAAAATGATATACCATGGATCGTATCTCCCTTCCTTTAGATTTTACTAAAAAATCGATACATTATTTTCTTCCTTGCATATATATATAACTAGTAGGGGCAAAAAATGGCAGCAATTTTCGGCTTTTTTTTCGCCTTATTAATAAGGAGGAGAGTTCAAATGAAAAAAATGATTGCCGGGGTCGTATTAGTTTTGATGATATTTGGGGCCAGTACATGCTTCGCTATGCCAAGCTACAGTGTTGTAAAACTTGATGACATAACCTATGAAATAGTTACGTGCCAAACCAATGCCGGTTTAACCATTATACAGGCAACCGAGCATCCGGACAGCTGGAATCTGTCTTTCATTCCGCGGGGAATAAACGGCAGATTTGCTGACTACAATTATTTTGTTGACAATGATACTTTGTATCTTCGCAATATTGCCGGCGTTAAGCTGCCAGAATCCGCAGAATACATTGGCCCTGTCTCTTCTTTAGAAGATGCGTTAGAACAAGCTGCCGCTCATTGGATGCACAATTGTTTCAGAATGATCCCGCTTCCGTAACATAGTGACCACGATATAGATATTCTTTCGTCCGCTAATAGACATATGCCCTCTAGTTCATCGCTTCTGAACTAGAGGGCATATGTCAACAGGTCCTTTGACACCATTCACTCACAGGTACGCACATTCACTAAAAGTAGGGCAGTTCGATAGCTGGAAATGTGCTAACCCTGGGGTGACGAATAATCATATCGACATGACAGTTACACTGATTTATCCCGAGATTATAGCTGTCGCCAAGAGCAAAATGCACTGTGCCGGCTGCCTTTTCATCAACTGAAATGTTGTGCATGCTTTGCCGATACGCGGGATTAAACCCCAGTGCAAACTCGCCAATCAAATTGATTTCCGGCTCAAAAGGTGCAATATAGCTGCGAAACTCTGACGAACACTCCTTAAGCCGCCCCTGCTCAAACACGAGTCTTTGCGGCTTAGCTGGCAGCCACGAGCGAGTAATTGTACCATCAATCACCAAGACTCCATTGAAGGATTCTTCAATCGGGCAGGTATAAATTTCACCATCCGGCATTTGCGCCAAATGATTGCTGCTGCAGATACCATCAGCAGCAATCCATTGCCTGCCAGTGACACCAAAGGAAATGTCAGTACCCAGCGCTGAGGTAATATGAATTGTATCCACCCCTTCCAACGCTTTTTTTATTTGTGCTAACTTGAGTGCCAATTCCCGATAGTCGGTTTTGCCCCAGAAAGTATCTGTCAAATAACTTTTTTGCCAGTCAAACAAACTCAATATCCGACATCCCCGCTGCAGCATACCCATCCGTTCCAATTTACATTTTTCATACCCCGGCTTATCCGGTTCATATACCTCAATAACATGACTAACCTGATCACACCATTCTAGCTCTGCAAGCGAGGTTGTCCTAGTATTAATAACCTGCGCCTGATAGGGCAGCAGTTGTGCTATGGTCTCTGCCAACTCCTGATTGGATTGATAACATACTGCCACCCCTGTGACAGGACCGCCCTCGTTTAATGAAATAATTAAATTCTGCCGTAAGACATTCATAATAGCATCCTCCATCTAGTTTGCCTTTTGTAAGTGAAAGCGCCCGTTACAATGAACGAGCGCTACTAAGTTTATTTTGATTCTTCCAGGCTGATACCGTAGTACGGCATATCACTCCAGCCATTCCAAGCCACTTTAAAGTTCTTCACTCTGGGCTGTACCACGAATAGATGTTCTGGCGAAAAGAGTGGTAACCAAGCAGCATCATTAATGACAATCTGAGTTTCCATTTCTTGATACAGTTTATAGCGTTCTTCCGGATTGGTCATTCTCCGTGCTTGTTCCAACTGGCCAGCTACTGTTTCATTTTTATAGTTATAGGAGCGTGCTATCGAATTTCGGGGTGCAAAAAATGTATAAATGAAATTATCCGGATCATTAAAATCAGCTGACCATATATCCATATACATTGGCAACTGGCCTTGTTTCCTGGTAGATAATAATGAAGCTCTATCCATTTGTTTAATTTCTACAGTGATGCCAACTTCTTTAAGCATCGCCTGGACAGCTTCATTGACGCGGAGTGCTTCCGGCCTGTCTGCCACATGGGCAATCACCATACTAAAGCCATTAGGATATCCTGCTTCGGCCAACAATTGTTTGGCTTTTTGCGGATCATACGGAATCTGAGGAGCATTCGGATTATAACCCAATAAGCCTGGCGGCATAATGGTATTCACTAATTTTCCTTTGCCAAAATATAGTTTATCAAGCAGTTCCTGGCGATTAATCGCCATTTGGAACGCCTTTCTGACGCGTACATCATCAAAAGGCTTGATATTTTGATTCATACTATAATAATAGAGACCAACTCTTGGACCTTTGACAATGTGATTTTTCCATTTATCACTGCCTTCAAAATAAGGAATCTGCGTCCTGGCCAAATCACAGTTAAATACATCTAATTCGCCTGTCTCAAACAACATTTTTTGCGTATCTGCGTCTGGCACAATTTTTATGATAATGCCGTCCAGAGCTGCTTTCCCGCCCCAATACTGGTCATAGGCAACCATCGTAATATGATCGTTAACCTTCCATTCTTTGAGTTTAAACGGCCCTGTACCCACCGTTTTTTCGGGATCTAACCCAAACTGTGTTCCTGCGGCTTCGGTAGCTTTGCGGTTATAAATAGACGCTGCTGGTGTGGCCAGATTGGCTAAAAATGGAGCAAACGGCTGGGATAAGGTAATTTCAACAGTATATTTATCAACTGCTTTTATGCCGGCGGTGGTATCGGCCTTACCCTCCACCCGTTCTTTTGCGCCGGCAATCATATCAAAAAAATCGGTATTTAAGGCTTTGGTTTTGGGATTGAGCATCCGGTCAACAGTATATACTACATCATCAGCAGTAAGTTCTTCTCCATTATGAAACTTAACCCCTTTACGCAGGTGAAACGTATATACTTTGCCATCAGGAGAAATATCCCATTTTTCTGCCAGCCCGGGGACCATTTCTGATACCCCCGGTGCACTCGTTTTTATTTCCACCAGTCGTTCAAAGATATTTAGCGGCAAATTATATTCTTCTGTAGTCAGCTGAGTATCGGCAGTCCCGGGATCATTTATGGCCGCCACTCTTAGTGTGTTTTTGCTAGTGGATTTATTCATGAGTGAACAGCCTGTCATAAATACAAACGAAAAACATAAAACAATGGCAACCGCGATCATTTTTTTACAGTAACTCACTAAAACCCCTCCCTAAAATTTCTATAGATATTTATAAGCATTCTTATTATCACTTCACTGCTTTATATACTCTTCTTCTTTAGGTTAGAGAAAAATGACAAGCACATTTTCTCCCGCCATAGTCCGCTAACTTTGGTTCTTCTACCCGACAAATTTCTTGTACACGGGGACAGCGGGTGTGAAATCTACAACCAGGCGGCGGATTCATGGGACTAGGCACCTCCCCTTCCAACAGTAGTCTTTTCCGGTTGCGCAGTTTAGGATTTGGTACTGGTGCCGCATTCATCAAAAATGAAGTATACGGATGCAGTGGCTGCTCAAATATCTCGGTACAATTTCCTAGTTCCACCACTTTCCCCAAAAACATCACACACACACGGTCAGCCATATAACGTACCACACTCAAATTATGAGAGATAAAAAAATAAGTCAACCCAAACTGTCCCTGCAAATCTTTGAGCAAATTGAGAATTTGTGATTGGATCGAAACATCAAGCGCCGATACCGGCTCGTCACAAATCAACAATTCCGGATTTAGCGCCAACGCTCTGGCGATCCCTATTCGCTGGCGCTGTCCGCCGCTAAATTGGTGGGGGTACCGATTCATAAATTCTTGTCTTAGTCCCACCAGATTCATTAATTGTTCAACCCTAATTTCCTTGTTCTTACCTGTTGCCAGCTGATGTGTTGTTAACGGCTCGCCAATAATATCGACAACCTTCATTCGCGGGTTGAGACAGGCATACGGATCCTGAAAAATAAATTGCACCTGTTTTTTGAACTGTTTAGCTGCCTCAGCTTGTAGAGTAAAGATATTTTTGCCTTTATAAAGAACTTCTCCGTCCGTAGGCGGCAATAGATTAATCAACAAGCGCGCTAACGTACTTTTACCGCAGCCTGATTCACCTACCAAGGCCAGGGTTTCATGCTGAACTATTTCTAAATCAACATTATCTACTGCCTTAACAATATTTTTCTGTTTACCTAACCAACCGCCTGTATCAAAAAAGTATTTTTTTAAATTTTTGCTTTGAATAAGTATATCGCCCACAGTAAGCACTCCCTAACCACGATACTTTACACAGCGAACCAAATGTCCCTGTCCGACGTCCACCAAGTCTGGTTCTTGTTCCGCACAGATAGCCGAGGCAGATTCGCAGCGGGGAAAAAACCTGCACCCCTTGGGCAACTGCAGCAAATTTGGCAGCATACCCGGTATATTGTAAAGCCGCTCGCCGCTTTTCCGGAAAGTAGGCAGGGCTTTTAGCAAACCGGCAGTATAAGGATGCAAACAATTGTCAAACAGTTCGAAAACATTGGCCTGTTCTACAATTTTTCCTGCATACATAATCGTAACATCATCACATACTTCGGCTACGACGCCCATATCATGGGTAATCAACACAATAGCGGAGTCAAGTTCTGTCTGCAATTTTTTCATCAATTGCAAAATTTGCGCCTGCACAGTTACATCAAGAGCTGTAGTTGGTTCATCCGCTAGTAACAGTTTTGGCCTGCAGCTAAGCGCCATCGCAATCATCACTCGTTGGCGCAAACCGCCGGAAAGTTGATGGGGATACGCGTCCAGTCGCTTTTGTGGCTCTGGTATGCCTACTAACTTGAACATTGCAAGAGCTTTTTCTTTCGCCTCGGCTTTACCTAGCTGTTGATGGAGGATTGCTGCTTCCATCACCTGTCTCCCCACTGTATAAACAGGGTTTAACGAGGTCATCGGCTCTTGAAAAATCATCGACATCTCATTACCTCTGACTTGGCACATTTCTTTTTCGGTCAAATTCACTAAATTTTTTCTATCTAAAATAATACTGCCAGCTACAATTTTTCCTGGAGCGGGCACCAAGCCCATGAGGGACAACGCCGTCATGCTCTTGCCACAACCAGATTCGCCGACAATACCAACTATTCGTCCTTTTTTTACCGTAAAGCTTACATCATCAACCGCAGGAATTACGCCTTTATTGGTAAAAAAATAAGTTTTAAGGCCTGTTACGGTGAGCATCGTATCCTTTTCAGCTATCGTTGTATCACTTGTCCTGCGCTCATCAATCACTGCACTATCTTCTGCCATGATAATTGCCCCCAAACGCTTACTGTTTTAGATATGGATCCAGAGCGTCCCTTAACCCGTCTCCCAGGAAGTTAAAAGCCAATGCCACTAGTAATATCGCGACTCCTGGTACAATGGCTATCCAGGGAGCCATAAACAAAAATTCCTTTCCCGATGAAGCCATGAGACCCCAGCTGGCCATGGGCGGTTGCGCGCCCACCCCCAGAAAGCTCAGGGTTGCCTCTGCCATAATAGCGTCAGGGATACCCAAGGTAAACAGCACCAGCAAGGAAGGAATGCAATTAGGCCACAGATGGCGTAACAGTATCACCCAATTCTTTACGCCCATTATTTTAGCTGCTTCGACAAATTCTTTTTCTTTCAATACCAGGGTTTGCGCTCTGACAACCCTGGCTGTTCCCGCCCAGTTGACCAGGCTTATGGCAATAAAGATGTTCAGCAGACTTGCACCTAATGTATACATTACCACCATCGCCAACAGCAACGAAGGAAATGCCATAACAACATCTGCTGCTCGCATAATAATATAATCAGTCTTCTTGCCATAATAACCGGCTATCAATCCCAGAATGGTTCCAATCATCATGGAGAATAAGGTAGGCACCAAACCAATAACCAGCGATATTCGGGAGCCGTAGATAATTCTGCTTAAAATATCACGGCCAAACATATCTGTACCCAGTAAATATTGGGCAGACGGCCGCTGAAATTGCTGACTCATATCTACATGGTAAGGATCGTATGGCGCTATATAGGGAGCCAACACAGCGGCACTAATAAATACCAATAATACTATACAGCCAGCCAAAGCGCTTTTATTTTGCTTTAATGATTGAAATAATTCTGTCAAAAACGATTCTTCAACATATTGCGGTTGCTCTATTGCCTGTAGTTGCGATTCCATGTGTTCACCCTCATTTATTTTTAATGCGTGGATCTAAGAAAAAATACATCATATCAGCTGCCAAATTACCTAAAATAACCAACAAGGTAGTAAAAAGGATGGAGCCCTGCAATAGCGGCAAATCTCTGGTCTGAATGGCATTAACCGCAATACGCCCTATTCCCGGAATGCTAAAAATAGTCTCGGTTATAACTGATCCCGAAAGCATGGAAGCAACTTGGATCGCCATAACCGTTACTACCGGTAAAAATGAATTTTTGAGCGCATGGTTAAAAAGAACAGCAAGAGCTGACAAACCTTTGGCTCTAGCTGTTCGAATATAATCGTTGCCCATAACCTCCAACAAGCTGGAGCGAGTTAAGCGGGCAATCGTCCCTGCCGCCCCCCAACCCAAAACCACTGCAGGCATAATAAGACAAAGCGGATTATCAAAACCCGAAACAGGCAGCCAGCCCAGTGTAAAGGCAAAAATGTACTGCAATAAAAGGCCTGACCAAAAGACAGGCATAGATACACCGAGTAACGCACTACCCATAAAAAATTAAAATACTGTACATAAATTGGCTCATCCAAATGCATTTGAGCCCACACCCGCGCTATCGTATCAGGATCAACAGGTCATTCCTCATCAAAATAAAAACACCGTGTATTCGCATCTCTACTATTCGAACTTTCACGGCGTCTTTGCCTAATCTAAGAATTTTTCAATTTATAATCACACTCATGTATCAATTTACCATGTAAGATTATACCATGATGTCCAACTTGAGTCAAACAAACTCGTAAAATTATCAGGACATGTTCATGAAAAAAGCTGAGGATTAAAAACAACGGATTCCATATAATCCATATCCAAAGAACAATGATAGCGTTTTCTTTGAATGGACATCTTTGATTCTGTTTCCAGTTTTAATAAATTGGCAGACAACCTTCGTAATTGCGACAGGTTTGCTGCTTCAACCTGCAGTCGTGTCAGCTATTGATCTTCGCAAAAGCCAACATCTAACGCCCATTGCAAGTTATTTTCAATCCCCCAGTAAGACCTGGAAGCCTGAGCAATTTCTTCCACGATATTGCTGCTATTGGTCATACCTCTGTTTTAGTCTACGCGCCCACAAGGAGCGCGACATATGCAACCATACACGGCTGTACATTTTATTATATTTCGATCCACGCGCCCGCAAGGAGCGCGACAAATCATCGGGAATATATCCAAATTCCGACATGTTTCAATCCACGCGCCCGCAAGGAGCGCGACCATTTTCAATATTTCTTCATTCATTGCAGCCTGTTTCAATCCACGCGCCCGCAAGGAGCGCGACTAAGCGGCAGTCTCAGCTACAATTGCCTGTCCAGTTTCAATCCACGCGCCCGCAAGGAGCGCGACGGCTGTTCAAGTATACCAATTACGGGCTCAACGTTTCAATCCACGCGCCCGCAAGGAGCGCGACACCAAAAATTATGCCAGGCTCAAATGGTTTAGGTTTCAATCCACGCGCCCGCAAGGAGCGCGACTTAGTTATGGCGGACTAGGTTACGGCGATAGATGTTTCAATCCACGCGCCCGCAAGGAGCGCGACCTAAATCCATTGTTTTCCCAAGTTCCAATAAAAGTTTCAATCCACGCGCCCGCAAGGAGCGCGACTTGGCGACTAAGAAATACACGGCTATTGCTCAAGTTTCAATCCACGCGCCCGCAAGGAGCGCGACGCGCACCAGTTGGCCTTGCGGTAGACGGCAAAGTTTCAATCCACGCGCCCGCAAGGAGCGCGACATTAACCAAAAGACTGATGTAAGCAAGATTTTGGTTTCAATCCACGCGCCCGCAAGGAGCGCGACGAAAGAGCGGCAGTGGGGCCGTGGGTGTCCAAGTTTCAATCCACGCGCCCGCAAGGAGCGCGACTTCTTAAAGTTTGTGAAGAATGATCCGTTTTTTGTTTCAATCCACGCGCCCGCAAGGAGCGCGACGAGGTTAATCTTACTGACATGGCATTGAATAAAGTTTCAATCCACGCGCCCGCAAGGAGCGCGACTAATTGCCCATTAAACAACATTACTTTTTTATGTTTCAATCCACGCGCCCGCAAGGAGCGCGACACTTAGCCACTAGTGCATCGTACCCTACTGCAAGTTTCAATCCACGCGCCCGCAAGGAGCGCGACATTTAATCAGTACTGCTGATGCCGACGAGTCTGTTTCAATCCACGCGCCCGCAAGGAGCGCGACGGGGATAAACTACAGATCAATTATTGGAAGGAGTGTTTCAATCCACGCGCCCGCAAGGAGCGCGACCGGGATTTCGGGCAATACTGGAGGCGCTGCTGAGGTTTCAATCCACGCGCCCGCAAGGAGCGCGACATCAGTCCTCTCTGTACAGCAATTCTGCATCTGTTTCAATCCACGCGCCCGCAAGGAGCGCGACAATTCAGCGGCTATACGAGGAGGGCGTAATGAGTTTCAATCCACGCGCCCGCAAGGAGCGCGACGTGATTATGGCGGCAGAGGAATTACTATTTGTGATGTTTCAATCCACGCGCCCGCAAGGAGCGCGACATGGAGCTACAAGCAATGGGCGCGCAGGGGTGAGTTTCAATCCACGCGCCCGCAAGGAGCGCGACCTGACTGTTGAAGAGTGTCACTCGCTCATGAATGTTTCAATCCACGCGCCCGCAAGGAGCGCGACCAGGGTACTAAACAGTTACTATATTGCTGATAAGTTTCAATCCACGCGCCCGCAAGGAGCGCGACTATAAGGCAAAGACAGAGCGGGAAACAAAGAGCGTTTCAATCCACGCGCCCGCAAGGAGCGCGACATGTTGGATTTGATTCTAACGGTAAACATAAAAGTTTCAATCCACGCGCCCGCAAGGAGCGCGACCTCATGAGTGGTCAGGGCGTGGAGGCTTGCTGGTTTCAATCCACGCGCCCGCAAGGAGCGCGACGTGATTGACTGTGCGTGTCGAACTTGCGAAAACGTTTCAATCCACGCGCCCGCAAGGAGCGCGACCTAATTGGTCAGCCATCGTTTGCCCCCTGCTGGTGTTTCAATCCACGCGCCCGCAAGGAGCGCGACTTGAAAATCGTCCCAGGATTTGAGAAATAATTTGTTTCAATCCACGCGCCCGCAAGGAGCGCGACACAACAAGAGATATAGTGATTATGGCGGCAGAGGTTTCAATCCACGCGCCCGCAAGGAGCGCGACGTGTACGGCCAGCAAGTTGTTCAGTGTTTAGGCGTTTCAATCCACGCGCCCGCAAGGAGCGCGACACTATGTTTAGACCCCTAGCCGGGGTATTGGCAGTTTCAATCCACGCGCCCGCAAGGAGCGCGACCGCGAATGGTCCCTGGAGGGAACCAAGAAAAAGTTTCAATCCACGCGCCCGCAAGGAGCGCGACGTAAACCGCGCTTCATTATGTCGGCTTGAACCGGGTTTCAATCCACGCGCCCGCAAGGAGCGCGACGTTAGGGTAAAATCATCCGTGGCTCATTTAGTTGTTTCAATCCACGCGCCCGCAAGGAGCGCGACGTCAAATCGTCTGCGTAATTCGCCTAAACACTGTTTCAATCCACGCGCCCGCAAGGAGCGCGACTGCTGTTTTTTGGCTCCGATGTTATGCCTGGAGAGTTTCAATCCACGCGCCCGCAAGGAGCGCGACTTTGCTAGATAGATTGGAGGGACTGCATAAATGTTTCAATCCACGCGCCCGCAAGGAGCGCGACTTTGATGATCCCAGTATAAGGGTTGATTTTACAGTTTCAATCCACGCGCCCGCAAGGAGCGCGACCTACATTAGTAAGAGTTATTCCGGTCATAGATGTTTCAATCCACGCGCCCGCAAGGAGCGCGACCCAATTGCTCCGGCAATGGGGCGGTATTTATTATGTTTCAATCCACGCGCCCGCAAGGAGCGCGACGAGGTTAATCTTACTGACATGGCATTGAATAAAGTTTCAATCCACGCGCCCGCAAGGAGCGCGACTTGATGATCCCAGTATAAGGGTTGATTTTACAGTTTCAATCCACGCGCCCGCAAGGAGCGCGACAACGGCGACATATACTTCTCAACCGAATTCGGGTTTCAATCCACGCGCCCGCAAGGAGCGCGACTAAAGCGGCACAGTCTATGGGGTTAAGCGCAGAAGTTTCAATCCACGCGCCCGCAAGGAGCGCGACGTTGCTTCCGTCCATGCCCTGTGCTGGGAGCTAGTTTCAATCCACGCGCCCGCAAGGAGCGCGACATGGTGCTGAATAATATAATCAGTCATTGCAAGAGTTTCAATCCACGCGCCCGCAAGGAGCGCGACGAGTGCAGTTTTTATTTCCTCGAAGTTCCACGAGTTTCAATCCACGCGCCCGCAAGGAGCGCGACCTGGTCCCGCGTTTGCCCCAAATGTAGCTAGTGTTTCAATCCACGCGCCCGCAAGGAGCGCGACCTGAGCTACCAAAGAGAAATAACGCTATTGAGTTGTTTCAATCCACGCGCCCGCAAGGAGCGCGACTAAAATAATCAATTATGTTTGCCGATTGGCGGGTTTCAATCCACGCGCCCGCAAGGAGCGCGACGTTGATGGTAGTTATCCGATATTCAGTCAATTTGTTTCAATCCACGCG
>NZ_VLKC01000002.1:94022-269038 GCF_007830295.1 Sporomusa sp. KB1
CGCAAGGAGCGCGACTCGTGTATCATTTATTGCCTCCGATAACTGATTGTTTCAATCCACGCGCCCGCAAGGAGCGCGACAAGATAAGGAAACTGAAATTTGGCAGGATGAAGTTTCAATCCACGCGCCCGCAAGGAGCGCGACGCCGGAAGATTACTACGGTACTATGGAATATCGGTTTCAATCCACGCGCCCGCAAGGAGCGCGACTTAGCTTCCGGTTTGCGGCTTCCGAGAATTAGTGTTTCAATCCACGCGCCCGCAAGGAGCGCGACTTCATCCCTCGGCCTACGACGACCAGTAACACAGTTTCAATCCACGCGCCCGCAAGGAGCGCGACTTTTTCAATGTTGTTTCACCTACTTTCTTACAGGTTTCAATCCACGCGCCCGCAAGGAGCGCGACAGCGCCGTAACATTTCGGACACTGCTTGAGTGGTTTCAATCCACGCGCCCGCAAGGAGCGCGACGCAACGGCAAGAGATGGGATAAGTCAGCTATTAGTTTCAATCCACGCGCCCGCAAGGAGCGCGACGTTTTTGCGCATCGCACGCATTGATTGCTGAATGTTTCAATCCACGCGCCCGCAAGGAGCGCGACGGATTTAAAGTTTAACCCAAACGCGTTTTGGGAGTTTCAATCCACGCGCCCGCAAGGAGCGCGACTAAAAATAATGTCGATAAAATGCTAGTATTTGTGTTTCAATCCACGCGCCCGCAAGGAGCGCGACTTGATTGTCGCCCTGAATGGTGTCCTAAGAAAAAGTTTCAATCCACGCGCCCGCAAGGAGCGCGACCTTCCGGTCCTATCTTTCTTTCCAGCAGCTTTCTGTTTCAATCCACGCGCCCGCAAGGAGCGCGACGTCCAGCCGTTGCCGGTACACTTGTAACGTTGTGTTTCAATCCACGCGCCCGCAAGGAGCGCGACTCAGACAGTATTTTAATGTGGGGATCTAACCGAGTTTCAATCCACGCGCCCGCAAGGAGCGCGACATACTTAACGCTAATGGAATCTTTCGCCAAGGAGTTTCAATCCACGCGCCCGCAAGGAGCGCGACCTGACCTTGCTGGAGAATTTACGCCACTAAACATGTTTCAATCCACGCGCCCGCAAGGAGCGCGACCCACGGCAACAAATGCAATGTCAGTGGCACAAGTTTCAATCCACGCGCCCGCAAGGAGCGCGACAAAATTCCGTTTGAATGTTTCGGAGAGAAAGAAGTTTCAATCCACGCGCCCGCAAGGAGCGCGACGTTCTGGTGGTGGATCTACTGGCGGTAATAGTGTTTCAATCCACGCGCCCGCAAGGAGCGCGACATAAACCCATATTCTTTTTCACCTAGTATGTATGTTTCAATCCACGCGCCCGCAAGGAGCGCGACGTCCCGGCAGTGAGGTTGATGCTTCATATGTTGGTTTCAATCCACGCGCCCGCAAGGAGCGCGACTGCAAGTCTTACAAAGCCACTAAAATCAAGCTCTGCAGCCTCTACTTGTGCGAACCAAATAAAATCGCCTTTAAAATTAGTAAATTTCTTATCTAAATTGCTCAAAATCCTTACAGCATCAGCACTGCGAATATTCCGGAAAAATAATGTTCACTTAGGGTTCGCATCAGATCATCAAGATGCCTTCCGGATCATAAGCCGTCTTGGCACCAACATGCTCAATACGACTTTTCCAGTTACTTCCTAGGAAATAATAACGCAGACTATCTGTCTCAACATCAATAATCGCTTCCAAACGATGCTTAAGTTCGGCAAATTGTGTTGGATCAACGAGACATTCAAAAACCGAATTTTGCACCCGTTGCCCATAGTTTACACATTGTTTCGCCACCCGGCGGAGCCGCCTTTTACCAGCATCAGTAGTGACACTTACATCATAGGTAATCAAAACCAGCATTGTTTCTCCTCACTTCCAGAAAAATGGCGGATAATCTTCTATATCACCCCGGATATGCCGGGCTAATAGTAAAGCCTGCACATAAGGCACAAGTCCCAGTGAAATTTTTTCTTCTAAATAAGGATGCGTAATTTCTTCCTGCTTTCTTTTTTGCCAGGCCGTCAACACCTCTTTGCGGGTGTCTTCCTCCATAATCACCGCGCCGTTTTCTTTCACGACAAAACCATCGGCTGAAATCTGTTTGCGGTTGATGAGTGTTACTGCCAGCCGGTCAGCAAAATGCGGCCGCAATTCTTCCATAATATCTAGAGCCAAGCTAGGCCTGCCCGGACGCTCGCGATGCAAAAAGCCCACCTGCGGATCAAGACCAACGCTTTCTAAAGCTGCAGTTACATCATGAGCCAACAATGTATACAAAAACGACAATAAGGCGTTAATACGGTCTGTTGGTGGTCGACGGTTACGGTTGGACAGATGAAATTCTTCCTTTTGGCTTAGAATCAGCTGATTGAAATTCGAAAAATAAACCTGTGCTGCCTCTCCCTCTACACCGCGTATCACATCACCGTTACCCGCCTTTTCCAGCCTGTCCACCGTTCCCGCCAGCCAACTAATCGCTTTGTCCAGCGCCAGATCATCGACGTTTTCTTTATGATCGCGCCGTAAGCGATGCAGCAGCGCCCTGCTGTTCATGATCTTGGCGGCAATGAATCGCCGGGCCAGCCGGGTGGAAACAGCCGGATCATCCGCCCAGCGGTATTGCGCCCGCCTGAGAAGCACATTTCCTGAAATACCGCCGGTTACGCGCCCCATAAATTTGCCATATTCGGTCAGAAATGACAAAGCCACACCCCGCTCAGAGCATAGATACATAAGTTTTGGACTGGCTCCCGCAAAGCCAAAGCAAATAATACTTTCCAGATTATGCACAGGAACGCGGAATTTTGTCTCATCCTTCACTCTAATCACTACATTCTCACCGTCACAAGCCAGGTAGGCATCTGGCATAGTCACGTAAAGCGTATTCAAAAGCCGCCTCATTATTCATCCGCCTCCAAACTGCACATTCGCGCCAAATATGCCGCCACCGGACGGTGGCGCAGCATCCAATAAGGCTGGCAATCATCCACCAGCGAACATTGGGCACATCGTTTCCCCTTTTTCGCCTTGGGTGTTATGCCATCTCTGACGAACTGGTGCATTTTCTGGGATAATTCCAGCGTATGCTGCCGTAAAGCCGGAGTAAATTCAACCGCCTCCCGCCGCTTTGTTTCACCATAGAAGAGACACCCTGAAGTTATCGTTACACCGAGCATTTCTTCCAGCGCCACCGCCTGCGCACAAAGCTGTACTGCATCGCGGTCATCTTTCTTAGGTTTACCTCTCTTATATTCAACAGGCAACGGACACCACCAACCATCGCGGTCCTTCAACTGGCAGGTTTCACCATCAATCATAGTCTTACTATAGTGAAACTCCACCACATCGGCTACGCCGCGCAACGCAAGCTGCCTTGAAACGACCGGCATACTCCTCACAATCCGCACCGTCTTACGGCTTTCATCAAAGAATGGATCATCTGCCCGTTCATGCAAGTGTTTGCCTTCCACTGTCCGGACATTTTCAGCCCAGACTTGCTCTACATGAATCAGCGCCCACTGACGTTCACAAAAAGCCATATGCTGAATGCCAGACAATAATAAGTACTCTTCCGCAGATACGTCAGGTATCATCGTTCTATAATAGCGATTTCTGCAGGTTTGTCTTGATGGTTGATTTCAATTTTGTAATCGCTAAAAGCCCGGGGCGGCTTTATCTCATCCTTACGTTTTACGGTTACCAGTTCGAACAGCCTGTGTGCCGGAGCATTGCCCAGGGACGTAGCATGTTCAAAAATGATTAGCTTCCGGCTGGACATCCTGCCTCTCGCCGCCGAGTGGTCATGCTCAAACATATTCAACAATGCCTGCCAAAAAAGTTCCAGATCATCCCCGGAAAAGCCAGTCTTCTGCGCCAGCGGCGCTGAGATATAGCCCTCAGCACGATACAACGCATAGGGGATGATGTGCTTGCGCCCCATGGTGCGTTCCTTGTCGGCATCCTTTTCATTAGTAACCGCCATGCGGGTAATCGTCACTTCCTGCGGTACGATTGAGTCAATACTTTTGGCAAACCCAAATTGCACCGGGCCGCGTACCTGACCGCAATTGACCTCTGTCGTCATAACCGCACCAAAAGCGCGAATATCATAAAAGCGATTGCACATATAAGAGGTAATCAATTTGGCTTGATCTGCATCTTTAGGCAGCTTCTTAGTTTCCGATTTAAGTCCCTGCGCT
This sequence comes from Sporomusa sp. KB1, assembly GCF_007830295.1. GTDB lineage: Bacteria > Bacillota > Negativicutes > Sporomusales > Sporomusaceae > Sporomusa. Next base: position 98,263 of record NZ_VLKC01000002.1, read on the forward strand.
TTATAGGCCTCTTCATTTACCAAATTGAGTACAGCATTTTCCCGAACATAAATATCAAACCGTTCTTTATCATCGGCCACTAAATCAATATAATTGCGGACTTTGCGCTTAAGGCATACATCGGTAACCAGTCCCTGACTGGTCTCAGGATCAATACGCGGCATATTGCCAGCATCAGGATCACCATTAGGGTTGCCGTTCTCCACCTCAAAAAAGAGGACAAATTCATACCGTTTATCTATGGGATTGCTCATTTTACTCATCCTTCCCTTCCTCTTGATTTATTTCATTTTTAGCATAATTGCCAAATTCTCGCTGATGATAGTACCCCAGGATAAACTGACCCTGTTCTTCGAGATTGAGATGTGCAGGAAAATCATTTAAACGACTTGATATTTTTTGCATTTTATTATCAATGCTTTTTCCATATTTCGATTTTTTTATATGATACTGTGATAAGCGAAGTAATAAGGGGAATACCGCTCTGGGCGTTGCTGATGCTGAAGCAAAAAACTTGTCCCGGATGCTGGCGTTAAGTTGACCTTGTGCCTCTCTTTGTACTTTCTCCAGCAAAGCAAATAACCGTCCTAATTCACGAGCCGTATTTGTAGGTTTGTCTTCCTCTAAACTCACGGTAATCATATCCTCCTTTTCATTTGGGTGTTGACTACGGTACTGCCTAAGTAAACACGCCTTAATCACCGCCGCCCGGATCATGGTCACGCCGCCATGCTCACCGCCAGTCCGGCAACGGTTGATCGCCAGGTTGTACAACGTCCGGGGATAGGGCTGACCAGACACAATGCTTTTTACCAGTTGCCCTTCAAGCAATGACGGAATATTGCCGCTATCTTCCTGTACAGCCAGAGCTTTCAATAGGCGCCAGGGCGCAATCCAGCCGCCGGAGCGCTCCATGCCGGCAATCTCCAGATCCCGGTAGTGTTGCGCAATTTTCCCAATCATCTCGCCAAAGGTACTGACCTGCCAAAAACGTACTGACAAACGGGCAGCATTAGGAGCCAGCCCTAAGAGGTAACACCGCGTATCCCCGTCAAAATCGAGTTCTTGTACCGGCAAACCTGCCTTTACGTTCTTAAGAATGATTTCAGCCTGCCGGGCAGCGTTACGGTCAATCTCCCGGGTGCCCTCACCCTCTTCCTCCCCGTCATCAAGAACCGGATTCAGACTCCAGGCCAGGGTGGCTTCTTCCCGTTTGCTCCCCTTGCGGTCCCCCCAAAATACCATGACCATATTGGCAAGACGCACCTTATTGGTCGTACTGGCAAGAAGATAATTCAACGCTGTGCCATAAGCAAACGCCGCCTTTTGGCTGACTGGGGCATTGTAGCTTTGCGATTTTCCGTAGGAAGTAAAAGAATCAATGTTAAAGGATACCACCGCCGCACCGCTGGTCTGAGCACCGGCTATACCTTTAATCAACGGATGAATCCGGGCCAAGGGCAATACATCGCCGCTCACCAGACACTGCCCTTGTATTTCAGGTTCATCTCCTGCTTCACGACTGGCCCAGGCCTCGCGAACAGCCGAAGATTCATGAATATATCCCGGTGTCCCGTCCAGTTTGAATACGACATTGCTGCCAGCCAGCAGTTCCTCCAACTTTTCCATAACAAGCGGATGAGCCAGCGCCGCTTCCGGACTCCATGCCTCTAAGAAGTGATTGACTGCTTGTGCACCCACATTTTTGATTTCAGCCAGGAACGAGGAGTTTTTTGTTTTAAACTCTGCCTGTTTAGTAACAGCACCTTGCACTTCTCCCTGTTTGTTTCGCTCAATTCCCAGCACATACGCCACACTGTCACACAAAATATTGGCGGCAACACCAGAGGTACGGCTAACCTGCTGTGGCACTAGCAAAACCTTAGGCAGCTGTTTTTTCCCTTTCGGTACGGCGATATTCCGAATATCCACCAAATTGCCCGACTCATCAAGCAATATCACATGCGACACTTTGGCCGGACTGTACCCAGGCGGCGCCACACCGGAATTTTCTTCTTCCACCAGGCGCTGATAATGTTCCGCTAAAGCCTGCAGAATCACAGTCTGTCCCCCTTTTGCAAACAGGTGTCAATAATACCGTTTTTCATGACCGGACGAAAGAAAATCGGTTCCATGTTGTTGGCAAAATCAATATCCCACAACATCCAGCCCAAATCCTGTTCCCCTATAAGCGGTGAATCCGGCACTGCCTCCTCCTGCAAAGTAAAGTGCACCGGAAACTCACGGCAGCCAAAATAGGGACGCATATGGCACTGGCCCGCCCTGGCACGTCGCGTAAAAATGTCGCAGTGCTTACCGGCATTATCTCCCTCGCCCGCCTTATCGGTCAGGTCAAAATGGGCTTCGATGACATACTCCACATCCCGCAGCACTAGCGCCGCCCGCTGCTGCCGCTCTTCGGCCGCATACTGATGAAGATCAATCGCGCCACCTGTCATGGCTGTTTTAACATTTCTTGCTGAAATTTTATGTTCTACCTCATTGCGTCGGATAGAATCAAATTTGATAGGTTTTAATACATGAATGCGATCAATCCGCCAAACCAGAGCCGGTTTCCAGTGAATGGCTTCAAAAATCCCTCTGGCTGCCGATGGAGTTATCACATCATAACTCACCCGTTCGGCCTTCATCTCGGGCCGGGTAAAGCACGCATACTCTCCCCACACCCTAAGCTTCACTCCATATCCCATGTCAAGCTCCTTTCGTTTAGAATATCCATACGTCCTGCGCTGCTTTCACCTCCCCGGCATCCTTCAGACCAAAGCAATCGTCATAAAAACTTCGATCTGTTATAAACCGTAAAATCCCGCCCACAAGTTTGATGGCCCGGTTTTTCTCCAGAGCCGCTAGTTCGTGCTGATATATCTGAACCACATAAGGTTGCAGGCTCCGCGCCCGGCTGGCAGGAAACGGATGATACTCGGCCTCATCCATTAACTCTTCGGCCCGTGTATCCCAGGGAACAACAACAGGGAAGGTGGCACTATCAATCAGTTGAAACTTCTCAGCAATCTCAGGAAAAGGGAAGGCCAGTTCCCTTTTGCCTGCGTCCAGACTTTGGATGATACCCGTGGCATCCAAGTATTTTTCTTCTTCTGAAAAAAATTCACGAAAATAGAATTCGATAGCTTCCGGCGACTGGACATCCTCGCTGTTCCTGGCAGCCCGGCGCATAACCTCTTTAGCAATACTGGCAACCTCTTGAAACCTCCCCCGGCTTGGCATACCATGTTTTTCCGGGTCAAACACGATCACCCTGCCACCTTCCGGTCGCCGTCCTTCCCGGTTGCAGCGCCCTGCCGCCTGGGCAATTGAGTCCAGTCCTGCCGCCGCACGGAACACTGCCGGAAAGTCCACATCCACACCGGCCTCAATAAGCTGTGTTGACACTACCCGACACGGCTTGCCTAGTTTTAGCGCTTCCCTGATAGCATCCAGCACCTGTCTGCGGTGAGCCGGACACATACGGGCTGACAGATGGTAATTGCCTTCAGGCATTAGCTGCTGCAGCCTGTCAAATAATAGCCGTGCATGCCGCCGGGTATTGACAATAGTGAGCACCTGCTGCTTGTCCGCCATAGCAGCCGCCACTTGTTCATCAGTCATTGCCCCGGCGTATTCCACTGTCACCCGCTTAAAAATCTGCTGCAACTCTTTAGGATTAGGCATAATTTCTATCGGCGTAAGTCCAGCAGGGAGCAATGGCTTGACTGCCGGCTGAGTCGCTGTGCACAACACTACCGTTGCACCATAATTAAGCACCAGTTCTGCCAAAGCCCACAGGCAAGGCTGCAAAAATTCGACAGGCAGCATCTGTGCTTCATCCAGAATAATAACACTGTTAACCATATTATGTAGCTTACGGCAACGGGAGCCTTTGTTGGCAAATAGCGACTCAAAAAACTGCACTGACGTTGTTACCACCACTGGCGCTTCCCAGTTCTCGCTGGCCAAACGGTGGGCTTTCTCATCAGGATTCCAGTCCTCAAAAGACATATCCGGATATTCAAAGCTGCTGTGATGCTCTAGCACCACCGGTTCAACAGCCCCGACCTCCTCCAGCGCTTCCCGGAAGACCTGAGCATTCTGCTCTATAATGCTTGTATAGGGTATAACATAGATCACACGTTCTTTCTCATATTTCACCGCATGATTAAGGCCAAAGGCCAGTGAGGAATAAGTCTTACCCCCACCTGTTGGCACCGTCAGGGTAAAGAGACCCGGCGCCTGCTGCGCCATTGCCACGCAATTGGCCAGAATGCCCTGACGGGCGGTATTGATCGTGGAAGGCTGCTCACGGCTGCGCTCGCCCAGCTTATCCAGTTGCACATTCAGCCGCGTCAGCAGTGTTGCCAGAGAAACGGTTTCTGTTCTTGCTGCCGCCCTGTCTGGCGTCATAAAGCTTTCTGTATCTAAATAATCAGCATCTACCAGACAGGAATACAGCATGCGAATGAAAAAAGCCCGGCTGAAGGCCGCCATATTTTTTGTTTTAGGGATGGGTATACTTGATAGATCTGTTTCCACTAGCCCCGGCAACACAAGCTCCTGTATATAAGCCTGATAGTTAGGAATATCCGTTTTCTTCAAGCGGCCTGGCAGGTTTTTTTCATTCCCTTTAGCACCGTCGGGCAGACCGCCGTGATGTCCAGCCACGGCGTAGGCCAGTGCACCGCCAACCATTGGACCATACCATTTATAGACAGCCTGCGCCCCAGCTGTCGCATGATCCACTTTGGCCGATTTGCGTTCGAGGCGGTTTTGAAACTCCACGGAATATTTGCCTAGATCATGGACCAGTCCGGCAATGCTCCCCAATTTGCCTGCACCGAATTTTCCCGCCCGCTCTTCAGCCAATCGCGACACTGATTGTAAATGATCTAACAACAGCTGCCAGTCCGTTTTGGGCAGCACATTTTTGGTCACAGGGTCTTCTTTTGTGTGTCCATAATATTTCCGCTTATCTTCCATTAATAATCACCACCAAACAGATCAAGACTCTCCTGCGCCGGCCGGTTAATAACATGATTAATTTCCACATGCTGTTGTCCGGCCCTCAGTATGATCTCTGCGCAGGCTTTCGCGTCACTGCCCGCATCATGATGAGTCAACGCCACATTAAGGTGAGCAGCAACCGTTGACAACTTGTGATTCCTGAGCTTAGGCCAAGCGCTTCGCGCTACCGCCAACGAATCAATAACAAAAAACTCAGGCATAAACAGACCATAGTGAGCCAGCGTTGCCGCCAGCACACCGATATCAAAATCAGCATTATGGGCAGCGACAATCTGATGTTCAAAAAACGGCCTGATCTCCGGCCAAAGGCCAACAAATGTCGGTTGGTTTCTCACCATTGAATATGTAATGCCATGCAAATAGGAAAAAGTGAATACTTTGGTTGGCGGCCTAATCAGCCAGGACTTTTCCATCACAATCCTGCCCTTCGCCACTACGGCTACGCCCAGCTGACAAGCGCTATGGCTTTGCAAATTGGCTGTCTCAAAATCAAACGCAATAAAGTTTTTCCTCACAGCATCCTCTCCCTTGGTATTTATTGTCTACTTTCTCGCAAGATAGTTTACTTTCCTGTAATTTTTTGCCTAAAAAGATTATTTTTGTAAAACCACTTATAATATCTATTATCATACATGTAATTGAAGATGTAAATTCAAATACTAGCATATCCGAGTCGCTCTTGCAATCATAAACTTCCAAGAGACAACTCGGAATAATCTAGCATTCCTACATCTAATTGTTTCAATCCACGCGCTATCCCATTAGCACGACACTGTAAATTAGTATATTGTAAAACATTTTTTTAGTCAAGAAAGCCTGATTGCTATCCAAAATTCTTACATCATCTTAATCACAAGCAAGCTATCCCTGAGCAGAAAAGCATACAATTTATCACAGTTGCTTTCGTTTAACTCCACGGAACTTATCAAAATGATTATCAAAAGAGTACACTGGTTGATCGGCGGCCTTTGCTTTTGCAGCAACAATAGCATCAGCCCAGTCAACACCCTTGATTTCATAAAACTCTAACGCTTGCGCAAGTGTTGCTGTTTCAGTCTCTGTTTCAATTCCCGGTAACCGTATTAAGGCAATTAAAGCTTTGGCAATGTCTGCACGGTTATGTTTATAATAACTTTGCAACACAAATACGGTTTCGATAAAAACCGTATCACACAAAACTAAACTTTCTTCGCCTTCAGTGGCCCGTTTAAACAAATCACGTGCTTTACCGGCATGATCTCCGCCATCGCCAACTAAAAATCTTATTATGATATTTGTATCAATCCTACTCTTCAACATCGTATCCAAATCTTGTGGCTCGTTCATTTGACGCAGCCCCCTAAGCTTTCGATTCTCCTATTTTTAGAATTCAATTTTTACTTATTCCTACTTTTAATTGAAGTTCATAAATTTATATTAGCATATTCAACCTGTTCATGCAATCATAAATTTCCAGGAGATAACTCAGAATCGGCATAATATGTGACTAAAACCGCAATTATACTATTTGTATTACGCCTACTCTTCAACATCATATCCAAGTCTTGCAGCACTCTCATTTGACATAGCTCCTCTAAGCTCTTTGATGTTCGCGGGCTTCATCGGAGCCACCGGTTTTAGTATCCCAAATAGATCATTGATTGTCGGTTCAGGTTCGATGACGATTATACCGTCAGGTTTAACAAAAATATTAATGCGTTGGGAGCCCCCTGCCATAATGCCCAGGCGCTCACGGACTGCTTTTGGCAAAGTAACCTGCCCTTGGCTGCTCACAGGAATGCGCCGAAATTCAACTAACCGACTAGTATGTTTTACCGTATTCATAATATTACACCTCCGAATACACACTTGATCTTTAAAAATTAAATTTTATTTACTTGTTTATTCTATACAATATTTTAAATATCAATGCATGTTTTAAATAAAAATGTGTTTATCTTTATTTTATAATAAAAATAAACACTCGTAAACAATATATTATATATCTTTGCATCTCATTTATTTTTAATGCGTGGATCTAAGAAAAAATACATCATATCAGCTGCCAGATTACCTAAAATAACCAACAAGGTAGTAAAAAGGATGGAGCCCTGCAATAGCGGCAAATCTCTGGTCTGAATGGCATTAACCGCAATACGCCCTATTCCCGGAATGCTAAAAATAGTCTCGGTTATAACTGATCCCGAAAGCATGGAAGCAACTTGGATCGCCATAACCGTTACTACCGGTAAAAATGAATTTTTGAGCGCATGGTTAAAAAGAACAGCAAGAGCTGACAAACCTTTGGCTCTAGCTGTTCGAATATAATCGTTGCCCATAACCTCCAACAAGCTGGAGCGAGTTAAGCGGGCAATCGTCCCTGCCGCCCCCCAACCCAAAACCACTGCAGGCATAATAAGACAAAGCGGATTATCAAAACCCGAAACAGGCAGCCAGCCCAGTGTAAAGGCAAAAATGTACTGCAATAAAAGGCCTGACCAAAAGACAGGCATAGATACACCGAGTAACGCACTACCCATAAAAAAATAATCAATAACAGAATATTTTTTAACAACAGACAATATTCCTGCCGGAACCCCGACCACCCAGGAAAAAATCATAGCCGCTGTTGCCAATACTAAGGTATTAGGAAAAGCATCTAACAGTAATGTCGCAACAGGCCTGTTCATCTTATAGGAAACACCAAAATCGCCATGCAGTGCATCCCATACAAAATTAAAATACTGTACATAAATTGGCTCATCCAAATGCATTTGAGCCCGCACCCGCGCTATCGTATCAGGATCAACATGGTCATTCATCATCAAGGTCACCGGGTCCCCTGGAACAATATGTAAAAGTATAAAGATAAGTAATGTTACCCCTAATAATATTGGAATGGAACTGATAATACGTTTAACAATGAATAGTACCACTTAGTAATCCTCCCGCCAAAGAGCAAATATATTTCAAATTATAACAGAAAAAATAAAAAAACCGTGTATTCGCATTTCTACTATTCGAACTTTCACGGCGTCTTTGCCTCTATCTACGAATTTTTTTAATTTATAAGCACACTTTTACTATTTTATCAATTTACCATGTAAGATTATACCATGGTGTCCAACTTGAGTCAAACAAACTCATAAAAGTTAATACAGAGTATTTTGCAGTTGAACAAACATAAACCTGGCTCTTTGCTGTAATAATGTATTGCACATTATACAGCAAAGAACCAGGTTTTCTATGCAAATAATCGCCTGTTCTCTACGAGACCCAGCAATATATCTGAGAATTTGAATCCTAAAGCGCAGGAATACACATGGGAATTATGCACTGCACCGCGTTTGGTTAAAATTTAAAGGTTGCACCAACTTCAACTTGATCTTTATCGCGGCCTTCATCAGGCATAAAATTGGTATATGTAACATTGAGATCAACATTGCTAGCTAATTGAAAAGCAGTACCTATTTGTACTTCCTTAAATTCATCGCCGGCAATAAACGCAGCAGATCCGTCAATTTTCGGCGCTAATGCCCCCTGCAGACCTAACCCCAGATACATCTCTGAATCATGATAATCAAAATTCCGATTGCCGACAATACCTCGGACATTCTGGGAAAACTGATACTGTCCGTAAACGTCCTTCATATCACCATAGTAATCACGGTCGCTGGCTTGATACCCAAGCGTAAAGCGGTCACCAAATTTATGTTCAATGTAAACCGTGTCACCAGTTGCGCCAACCGCCGTTTGTTCGTTAGCCAGGTTATTGAGTGGAGCAGCAGCAAAACTTGTGCCTGCACTCAAAACAAGAAACGACCCTAAAATAAGTAAACTCTTTTTCATTTGGAAAACCTCCATCACATTGTAATAACTCTACCAAGTATTCCCATCTTCGATAAAGCTTTTAGGTAAAGTAATTTACCTGTGTAATTATTTACCTAAGATGAATATACCACGCAATTTTTAGAGTTTCTTTAGAATTTGTTTAATTATCTATATTTAGAAAAACTCAGCAAAATCCGTTCTCAGTGTACTGCCTTGAAAAGGCGGCAACTGCTCACTGGTGATGGCGGCAGGATAAAGTATTATTTACCGGTAGCGGCAGCAACCATAGCCTTAACATTTTCAAATTTCGCATTTGGCGGTATCGTACACCCGGAAGCAAGAATAAACCCTTTTCCCATATCCTTAATCAATTTGGTGGAATAGTTATACACGTCGTCAGGAGTACCAAGAGCTAACATGGCAGCCGGGACATCCCCCTTAATACACATGTGGTCACCAAGAACCTCTCTCACTTTATAGATGTTGGTAGCGCCATCGCACTCAAAGATGCATTTCTGTTTAGGTAAGGTTTTGAAAAATTCCAAATCGCGTTCCCAGTTACCGTCAATGTGAAGGTCGGCTACCGCACCTTCTTCAATAATTGCCTCAGCAGCTGCCTTTAGATACTTCCAGACAAATCGTTGCCAGATTTTCGGAGAAAAGAATTCACTAGCGCCCCGAGCCGGTGACATAAAGACAACTAAAGGTTTAATGGCTCGTATTTGCTGGCGTAAATCTGCCAGATTTTCTTCAAGAATGACATCTAAAACAGCCTCAACCTTGTCAGGCATTTTAAACATATCTCGCATCAATTTTGGAAATGACCGCCCGCCACCCAAAAATTCATTAACTGTGGAGGATGCTTTGGGGGAATATACCAGATAGCCGGCAGCCTCAAAATCTTTGATAAATTGCGGAACATCTGCCAATTGGGCACGGATCGAATCAAGATCAAAGCCAATTCGATTTTTCAAATAATCCTCGCTAAAAGCTTTCCAGCCTTTATTCAAAATGGTATCATAATCTTCCACTGTCATCAATTCCTGCTCATCAAGCTGCCACGGAGTATCATCAGGAAGCTCACGCCCAGGCAATTTGACTTTCGAATAAAAAATTAACGGAAAAATTGTGGCTGTCGCATAAGTGCTACCTGTTCCATCCACATCGCCTAAATCTTTAAATGATGATAAAATTGCCTGATGCGAGGCTTTCATGTTTGAGACAAATTCTGATAGCTTCATGCCTACATGCTTAGCAAAAACGGCATCTCCCGAAAGTATAACCGGTGCACGATCGGTTTTTTCAAAGGCAATCGTTTTTTTCAATCTTTCAGTACGTTCCGCAAGTAATTGTTGTGCTGTTTTCATCATAATCTACTCCTCACTAATCCAAAATTATATTTTCATATGGTACCATACGCCGAACACCAACGTACCGGTCCCATTAAACCGCAGCCAGCTTCCACTTTAGCTACTTTACTATTACGTTCCGAATCGCTAACCATTTTCAGAACACTTGGCAGCCGGCGGCTTAGGCATAGTTGCAAAGATCAGACAAATAATCCCTGCCAGGCCGATAGCCGCATTAAGCTGAAATGCCGGCGTATAACTCTGAAAAGAATCAAACAATTTCCCTCCAACTACACCGGCACCGGAAACAACGACAGCAGAGATTGCCTGCAGCATGCCATTAATCTTAGGAAAGGCCGCCGGACCAAAAAAGTTGCCCAGCATGGTGTTTTGAGCCACAAAAGACCAGCCAAAACCCGCACCATAAAACACAGCTGCTACATAGGCTGCCATCAGCATGCCAGGAGCAGCCTGGACAGCAAGATACGAGCCGATAAAGTAACAGCAAATGCCTAACATGAAGACATAGCGAGCCGCCATTCTATCCATGAGCCAACCACTTATCAGCCGTCCAAATATCCCCCCCATGGTAAACATCCCCATGGCAAACGCCGCATCTGCCGACGAAATTCCTTTGCCTTTCAAATGCATAATCCAGTGGGCGGTAAAAAAGAAAAACGGCCATTGACTAGCAGCCGCAGCCAGCACTGTCAACCAATAGGTAATCGACTTATATACATCAGCCGGTTCCCAGATATACTTCGTCACTAAGGCGTTGGTTACAGGCGTTGCTGCTACCGTTACCGCCGCAGCTTGGCCATCAGGAACTTGGCCAATATCCTGCGGACGTTCTTTCACAAAGAACCAGGCAATCATAGCACTAATAACAACAATTCCGGTAACTACCAGCCAGGCTAACCGCCAGTTGCCCCCATTAGCTGCGATCAGCTGGTTCATGGCCGGCGCACCAATAAAGCCAGCGAAGCCCGAAGCGGTCATGGCCAAAGCCATGGCTCTTCCCCGGAATGTAACAAACCAGCGGGTAACGGTTGTCGATAATGCCACAATCGTGCCAAAACCAAGACCGCAACCAACCAAAAACCCAAACCCTACTAAATACTGCCAGGGTTGCGTGGCAACCTGCGCCATCCATAATGTACCAACGGCCAGCAAACCTGAGCCAATAACAAATGTCCTGCGAACGCCCCACTTAGTAATTGCCATCCCGACAAGAATGGCCGACGTACCAACAAATAAATTCAACAACGAAAAACCTAAGCCGTAAGTAGTGCGATCCATGGGTATTTCCTTTAGCATGAAGGAATTGATAACAGCACCGCCGTACAGCGGAAAACCCATATTGAGCAAGTATAAGGTCCATAACACCCCAACCAGCTTCCAACCATAAAATTTTTGCTCACTCGCCATGTATACCCCTCCTTTTTTTTATTTGCGCATTACTATAAAGCAATTTCCATGCCAATAATTGAAAACTCCCATCACTACTGCTTTCTACAGTATTTGTAAAGTCAATTAACACAATTATATTGACTATTTTGCAACATCATTTTGTGAAAAGTGACTATTTTGCAACATTTTCTTATATTCTGAACAATATAATTTTTCCGCAATAGAGGAAGGAATTTGTCTATACAACGTCGTACCTTATAGTTACTTGGTATAAAACAAAATGCGTTTTGACGATCTCATATTGGGAGGGAGGTGTTTTATGCCTCAAAACTCAATTTGTTTCATGCCGCAAGAGGTTGACAAATCTGCTAACCCAACCAAAGAAAAGATAATCTTCGTTACCGACAAAAAAGGCTATCTGCTACTTTCCAATACCAAAGCAGCTTTAACTATCGGCGTACCTATGGAGCAATTACTGCATTTAAACATGCGCGAACTTATACGTAATGGCAATATCAGTACCTCTTATACACTGCAGGCCGCCCAAAACCGGCGTATCGAACAGGGCTTGGTTACAACTAAATTCGAAGCGGAATTATTAGCAATAAGTACGCCTGTTTTTGACAATAAGGGTGAGCTCCTCTATCTGTTAACTACCTGTGTGCCAAACCCATCCCGCAACGTAACCCCAATAAGTAACCCCGGCCTGAAAAATGTCCAGACAGGTACTTTCCGTGGCTTGGTCCTAGCCCCTGAGAACATTGTCGCTGAAAGTAGCGCCATGAAGTCCATACTGCGCATAGCATCGACAATATCCCAGACCGATAGTCCAATTGTCCTGTACGGAGAATCAGGCACTGGCAAAGAAGTACTGGCGCAGTATATCCACCGTCAAAGCAACCGTTCTGCGAAGGCGTTTATTGCCATAAACTGTGCTGCTTTATCAGAATCATTAGCCGAAGCAGAGCTTTTTGGTTATGACAAAGGGGCATTTACCGGCGCTCATGCTCAGGGAAAAATCGGCTTGATTGAAGCAGCCGATGGCGGAACCTTGTTCCTGGATGAAATTGCTGAATTACCCCTTGTCTTGCAGGCTAAGTTGCTGCGTGTTTTAGAAGCAGGCGAGATTCGCCGCGTTGGCAGTTGTATAAATCGCACAATTGATTTCCGACTTATTGCCGCAACAAATAAGAACCTAAAACAGATGACCGAAGAAGGAACTTTTCGCAAAGATCTTTTTTATCGCCTAAATGTACTCAGCCTGTTACTGCCGCCTTTACGTGAGAGACCGGAAGATGTTGCCATGCTGGCCCTGAAATTTCTGAAAGATTTTAATAGTAAATACAATCTGAGTACCAACCTGGATAGTAACACGTTAAGCACTTTTCAACACTATGATTGGCCGGGAAATGTGAGAGAACTACGCAATGAGGTGGAAAAATACGTAATTGCCAACATCCAGGACAATTCCACTCAATTCTTAGCGGCAATGTCCGGCATGGCAAAACAGATTTCACAGCCCAACTGCGACTATATGAACTCACAAGAAAACTATGGTCCACTAAAACAGGCCATGCGCCAATTTGAAGAACAATATATTGATAGTGTTTTAAAAGTATGCAATTTTCAAATGGGCAAAGCAGCCGATCGACTAGGCATTTGCCGAACAGTACTGTATCGAAAAATGAAGGCCTTTTCCGAAGCAAAAAGATCACATCTGTAAATGTAAGCAAAAAAATCCGTACCTGCTGAAAAAAGCAAGTACGGATTTTCCATTGTTCCGTGTCTGCGAGAATTCATCTCTAAACTGGTAATTTTTACTTCGCCCCCTCCCAGCACTGATACCTAATTCATTAACTTACATCAGCTCTTCCTGTAAAGCGTTCTTAACTCTATCCACTACTTCTTGCCAATCACCAAGCTTACGCTGCCGAAAAAGTTTAATTGCCGGATACCATGGACTATCTTCTCGCTCTAATTGCCAACGCCAATCAGGATCAAAAGGCAAAAGTACCCACGTCTTTTTCCCCATAGTTCCTGCCAAATGCGCCACAGCTGTATCAACAGTTATCACTAAATCAAGAGTTTCTATCAATTCTGCCGTGTCCATGAAATCAACAAGTTCGCTTGAAAAATCGCTTACCTTGTATGCCGGGCCAAGTAAGTCTTCCGCTCTGGATCCAACTTGCAGGCTGATCCAGCTAACACGGGAAATGTCAAACAAATTATGAAATACAGCAAACGGGATTGACCGCTTCGCGTCGTTGAGATGCTTGGGATGTCCAGCCCAAACCACTCCAACCCTGTACATTTTATCATTGTCGACCTTGCTCAGAGTTTCATTCCAAGTTCTTGCAGTTGTACTTTTAACCGTTCCATAGGGAACAGCCGGCGGAATGGTTTCCGTACAGGTATTAAATATCACTGGCAGGCTAAGCAAGGAGCAAACATAATCGTAGTGCGCTGGTGGCAGACATTCGCCTGTATAAACTGTCAAATCAGGGTATGCGGCCGATAGCAAACGTTCCAATGGCTTTTGAACCCATAAACTCGTTCTCGACGCTAATTTTTCGACCATTGGCGCATATCTGACAAATTGTAGAGTATCACCAAATCCATATTCCCAACATAGTAAAATACTGCATTCCGTTAAATCTTCTCCGTGCCAGTGCGGTATATCAATCTGCCTATACCCATATCTTTTTCGCCGTGACTTTTCGTATTTTTCCCACCCCTTCTCAAACTCTCCCCGTAATAAATATAAATTCCCTAGTGAAAAATTTGCTTCAAAATAAGTAGGACGTAGCTCGACAGCCCGACAAAGATGAACCTCTGCTTCTTGGAACTGCTTAGTAACTCTCAAAAATGTACCAAAATTATAATGGGCTTCCGGAAAATTCGGCTTCAATTGTATAGCACGGCAATAGGCTGCCTCTGCTTCAGCTAGCTGGTACGTCGCTTCTAAAACAATGCCTAAATTATTGTAGAATGCCGGATAATTAGGCTTACATTCAATCGCTTTACGAAAACATTCCGCTGCTTTCTGCAAATTACCAAAATCCATTAAAACTAAACCCAGGTTATTATAAGCATGCGAATCATTTGGATTCAGTTCAATTGTTCGACAAAAACAAGCTTCTGCTTCCTGCAAGCGATCAGTATTTTTTAAAACCAGGCCTAAGTTATTATAGGCCGGTGCATATTGTGGCTCTAACTTTATCGCTGTACAGAAGGCCGTAATTGCATTTTCCCAGTCGCCCCTTCTAACCAGTTTTATTCCTAAATCCAAATACCTCTTTGGCGTCATAGGCTTGCTCCCTGCTATCAATTAATTAACTAGGCTTGCGTTGGCCGCAAGTCCTGGCATTCCTGGCAAAATCAAACCAGCGGGTAATCACTTCGCTGGTCTGCAGGTCTTTATACTATAATTCATAAATTTATTCCCTTACTTATCGGATTAATTTATTGTGATTGTGTTTGGTAAACTCTCAGCCATAGCAATGATTGTCAATATTTTCGCCATGGCCAGGCAGCTTCATTAAATAAACGCTTGCGGAAAACCTGCCATAACTCTTTGAAGGCTTCTTGAATATTGTCTGCATTACGTCCTAATGCACGAAAACAATAGGCCTCCTTGGTGAGCTTAGTACCTGCTAATAGCACACCGTATTTGTTAGCTATTTTTTCAAGATAGCCTTCCTCTACTTCAGTATTTCGCTGCAGCACATAGCCTATTTCCTGCTTGACGTTAGGGTTAATAACCCAAAAAGTACCAGTATGCGTATAGTCATGTACCAGGCCAAGAGGGTTGTTCCATGACTGTAGCTCAATCGGAACGATTGACGGCTCAAGCACAAACCGGTCACTGAAGATAAGCTCCCGGTCAATATAGATATTGGTCTGCTGGTCCAGTTTGCTATAGGCGAAACGCTCCTGCCGCGCTGAACGTCCGGGAGCATTAATTTCCCAAAACAGTACCGATGCCTGGCTTGAAACCAGGATATTGGTCCTACTTAACAGGCAGCTTTCCGCAAAGGGAATGATAACTTCCGGCATATACTCCAGCCGCGCACCAGCCTCTACACATATTGTTGTAAACTGCTTGGAAAAGTTGCGCTTGGGGGAACGGAAAACCTTTGTAGCGCCCTGCCCCATTATGACAGCCTGCGCATTTTCTTTCACCCGTACATAAATAGAATGCTGATCTCCTTGAAGAAGACCAGCGGCAGGATTCATGATAAAAAAACTTACTGTCTGTTCACTGACAGGATACAGCGGACTAGATACCCGGAGCGGCATACGCTGCCTTAAAGAACTAAGCACACTACGGCCATTTATTGCCGCTACCTCAGCTTGAACAATTCCCTGCTTTAACTTGGCTAACATCAGGCAATATCCTCCATAATGACATTGTGACGAATCCAAGACAACACTTGCTGCAGTCCCTCTTCGGTTTTTAAATTTGTAAACAAAAACGGTCTCTCACCACGCATGCGTTGAGAATCGCTGGCCATAACTTCCAGGCTGGCACCAACATACGGGGCCAGGTCAATTTTATTAATAACCAGCAGGTCTGAGCGAGTAATGCCCGGGCCGCCTTTGCGGGGAATCTTTTCTCCTTGCGCGACATCAATAATGTAAATGGCCACATCGACAAGTTCGGGGCTAAAGGTTGCAGCAAGGTTATCACCGCCGCTTTCGACGAAAATAATTTCCAAGTCAGGATGACGCTCTAGCAACGCTTCCATTGCTTCCAGATTCATCGAAGCATCTTCCCGTATGGCTGTATGGGGACAGCCGCCTGTCTCGACACCAATAATACGGTCAGGCGGCAAAATACCGTTGTGACAGAGAAATTGCGCATCTTCTTTAGTAAAAATATCGTTAGTTATAACAGCTAAGCTAAAATCGGCCGCCAAATAGCGGGTTAGTTTTTCTACCAGCGCTGTTTTCCCCGCACCTACCGGACCGCCTACGCCAATTCGAATGGGTTTCATACCCAGGCCTCCTATGACATAAATATTCGTGAATATAAGCCTTCATGGGCCATACCAGCCCAGTCAAAGGCAGGGGCACTACCGCCCCAATCCTGTTCTGTTGCCGTTAAAACCCAGTCAATACACTGCTCCACGAGTGGTTGAAGCTGAGCAATGACTTGCTGGCCGCTAGTCTGCCCCAGTGGAATGGCCCGTACTCCATTAGCAACTAAAGATACAACAGTAGCATGAGCATAGGCGGCCAATAGCGGCGCGAGCTCCATACCCATTGCACCATAGTGGCCAAATACTATCGCATGATGGCACCAGGGCAGCTTACTATCAAGCTGATACGCTGGATCAATTTCACCTAAAATTTGCCGTAGGCGCTTACCCATTTTAACACTGCCCTCCCGGCTTTCATAAGGTAGTTTCATTGCATGAAGCCGTTTATCCAAAGCAGCCAGCTTGTTCATATTCGACATTCTGCCTGCTTGCCAGGCAAGCTTAATAGCCATTAAGTCTGTGGCTCGCCAAGTATAGTAGAGGTAAGTCTGCATATAGTTAGTCAAATGTTGTCCGTTTGTAATATCACCACGCTGAATAAAAGTTTCCATCCCAAAGGACTGTGTAAAACTTCCTGAAGGAAAAGCTGAATCTGCAAGCTGCATGAGCCTCAGTCCGGCCTGTAATGAAGGCTTGTTCATGGGGCAAAAGGGCGATTTTCTACTTGTGTTGCTAAACCCAGCTTTTGCAACTGATCCTCTAAAACAGAATTATAGGGTGTAATCACTGTTTGGGTAGTAATTTCGATCGGTGCATGCATGTTGCCGATTGCGTGGGCTGCTAACCCCATAGTACGCATAGTGCTGACAGCCACAACTAAAACAGCTTCTGCTTTGACTTCCACAATAATGATATGATTACCCTCGCGGTGCAAAATATCGCCGGGGTGTAAATGTCCGGTCTCCAGCTGTATGCCAATATCCCGGCCCACGTCAGTAGTTTTGCGCAAAATTCTTTTGTGAAGCTCATCCCAGGATAGTACTAGCCTTTCAATGGTCAAGTCCGTACTGTCACAGTGATGATCAAGTTTTAAATCAGCTAGTTTACCTACAACTTGACGAATCATCATTTCGACTAACTCCCTCTTACATTCGCTTCTATTAAAACAGAAAATACCGCTGAGCCATAGGCAGTACAGACAATGGCTCACAGACAAGTGCCTCGCCATCAGCTGTAACCTGATACGTTTCCGGATCTACTGAAATGTCAGGTGTTGCAAAGTTATGCTTCATATCTTGCTTGCTAATATTGCGGCAATTAACAACAGGCACTAGCGTTTTCTCCAGCTTGAGCTGCTCTGCTAGCATAGCAGTATCGGCAGCTTGCGAAACAAAAGTAACTGCACAACTGGCAATAGCCTTACCAAAAGCAGCAAACATCGGCCGCTGGGTGACAGGCTGTGGTGTCGGAATAGAAGCGTTAGCATCACCCATAGCAGCATTCATGATCAAGCCCCCTTTAATAACCAGGGCTGGCTTAACACCAAAAAATTTGGGCTGCCACAATACCAGATCGGCTAGTTTTCCTTGTTCTACCGAGCCGACTATATGACTAATACCGTGAGTTATCGCCGGATTAATAGTGTATTTGCTGATATACCGTTTAATACGGTGGTTATCACTATCTGAATTGTTCCCTGCTAATGCTCCCCGCTGCAACTTCATCTTATGGGCTGTCTGCCAGGTTCTGATAATGACCTCCCCGACCCGGCCCATTGCCTGAGAGTCTGATGACATCATGGAGATAACACCCAAATCGTGAAGGATATCCTCTGCAGCTATTGTTTCCGGGCGAATGCGCGAATCAGCGAAAGCAACATCTTCCGGCACGTTTTTATCAAGATGATGACAAACCATCAGCATATCTAAGTGTTCTTCCAGGGTATTTACTGTAAACGGTCTGGTAGGATTCGTTGAAGATGGCAGGACGTTCGGCAGTGAAGCTACCGTAATAATGTCTGGTGCATGTCCGCCGCCAGCTCCTTCGGTGTGAAAGGTATGGATTGTACGGCCGCCGATAGCTGCAATCGTATCTTCTACAAATCCGGCTTCATTTAGCGTGTCGGTATGAATGGCAACCTGGACATCATATGCATCAGCCACCCTTAGACAACAGTCAATGGCTGCCGGAGTAGAACCCCAGTCTTCGTGTAATTTGAGACCGATTGCTCCCGCTTTAACTTGGGCGACTAAAGGCTCAGGACACGAATTGTTTCCCTTACCAAAAAAGCCAAGATTTATCGGAAACGCTTCTGCCGCCTGAAGCATGCGATACATATTCCATTCACCTGGTGTGCACGTGGTGGCATTGGTGCCTGCTGCCGGGCCAGTGCCACCGCCCAGCATGGTAGTGACTCCTGAAGCAATGGCTGTTTCGATTTGCTGGGGGCAAATGAAGTGGATGTGTGAATCTATGCCGCCAGCTGTAACAATGTGGTTCTCGCCGGCAATCACCTCTGTACCGGCCCCGATAGAAAGATTGACACCAGCCATAGTTTTCGGATTGCCAGCTTGACCTACGCCGTAAATTCGACCGTCTTTAATTCCAATATCGGCCTTGATAATACCCCAATGATCAATGATTACCGCGTTGGTGATCACAAGGTCCATGGCTTCGGCGAGAGCCTCCGGGTCTTGTCCCATACCATCACGTATGACCTTGCCGCCGCCAAATTTGGCTTCATCACCGGGTTTTGTCAGGTCTTTCTCAATTTTGGCCCATAGCTCGGTATCGGCTAATCTTATTTTATCACCGGTCGTCGGCCCGTACATATCGGCATGCTGCCGCCGTGTCATTGTTAAACTCACTATAATCCCCCCTGGCTCTCACTGAAAGCTATTTTACAAATCCTTTTTCTCTGGCCCTGTCAATGCATTGCTGCCTGTTGGTCGAACCTGCAGTTAAGTTATTGGCACCAAACCAGGGGCCGCTGCCGGAAAACTCTACAAGTTCTACTGTGCGGCTCTCGCCAGGTTCAAAACGAACAGCAGTCCCTGAGGGAATATTAAGCCGCAGCCCCCAGGACTTAGTTCGATCAAATACTAAGTAGCGGTTAACCTCAAAAAAGTGAAAGTGAGACCCTACCTGAATTGGCCGGTCGCCAGTATTTTCTACAGCTATTCGATCTATTACAAGATTACAGTTAGCACGAATACTTGCATTTGCCAACTTTAGTTCACCTGGTATCATAATTATGGCCTCCCTGCTAAACGAATGGGATGATGCACGGTAACCAGCTTTGTGCCATCAGGAAAAGTTCCTTCCAGCTGAATTTCATCAATCATTTCCGGCACGCCTTCCATAACCTGATCACGGCCTAAAATTTTAGTCCCCAGGTCCATAAGTTGAGCCACACTATAACCATCGCGAATGCGTTCCAGCAATTCTGCTGTTATCAAGGCCACAGCCTCAGGATAGTTGAGCTGCAGCCCCCGGTTCAGGCGTTCACGGGCTACCTGCCCGGCAACGAAAATTAGAAGTTTATCTTTTTCCATTGGACTCAGATGCATTATCTACCCTCCTATCAACACTTCACCTAAACAGCCATTCTTTTTTGAATTTCTTCCTGATTAATATCTTTGGTCAAACCTTCTGCTACAATCTGCCCTTTTTCCATGACATAATAGTAGTCAGCGACATCCATGATAAATTCGAGATACTGCTCAACAATAAGAATCGTTATATTCCCTTCCTGCCTTAGCTGCTTAATAACTCTGCCAATATCTTTAATAACTGACGGTTGAATCCCTTCTGTAGGCTCATCTAAAATAAGCAGTTTAGGATTGGCGGCAAGGGCCCTGGCAATAGCTAACTGCTGCTGTTGTCCGCCGCTTAAGTCACCGCCTTTTCTATTGAGCATAGTTTTTAAAATAGGAAACAAAGTGAATATTTTATCACTGACTTGCCCTTTACTGCCAGCCATTTCAAGGCCTATCAGCAAATTCTCATAAACAGTTAATTGCGGGAAAATATCCCGCCCCTGCGGTACATAGCCAATCCCCTGCCTTGCTCGCTGGTATGTAGCGTCATTGATAAGCTCCTGGCCGTTAAAAATAATACTACCTGTGGGGGTATTTACAAGCCCCATTAAACTTTTGAGAAAAGTTGACTTACCAACCCCGTTCCGGCCTAGCAGGCAAACAACTTTCCCTGCCGTTACCTCAACATTTACTTTGTTTAAAATATTACTTTCGCCATAAAATGCTGCTAAATTTTTTACGCTAAGCATCATGCTCTCCCCCTCGCCCCAGATAGACGTCTATGACTTTGGGATTGTTTTGTACATCATAAACACTGCCTTCATCAAGTACTGCGCCTTCATGCAACACCGTGACTTTTGTTGCAAAGTCTCTGACGAACTGCATATCATGCTCAACAACTACAATGGTGCAATCATTACAAATCTTTTTAAGTAATTCCCCGGTCTTCTCAGTTTCTCTTCTGCCCATGCCGGCAACGGGTTCATCAAGCAGCATTAACTTGGGCTGCTGCGCCAGCAGCATACCGATTTCCAACCACTGTTTTTCCCCATGCGATAAGGCAGCTGCTTCGCTGTGACGTTTTTCATATAGACCAATGGTATTTAATATATCATCATTACACTCTTGCTGCGCTTTGCTCACACTACAAAACAGGGAGGAATACAACGAACGGTCTTTTACCACAGTAAGCTCCATGTTTTCATCGACAGTAAGACTAGTAAATACTGACGGAACTTGAAACTTGCGGCCAATACCGATATTAACAATTTCATGTTCGGCATATCTTGTTACATCAAGATTCCCTTTAAACAAAACCTGACCATCTGCAGGCTTTACCCGTCCACAAATTGCATCAAGCAATGTTGTTTTACCGGCGCCGTTAGGACCAATAAAAAAACGTATTTCACCCTTAGCAATCTCGGTATTCACACTATTTACTGCCTTGAAGCCATCAAAACTAACAGTCAGATTATCAATCTGTAAAATTGCTTCCATTTTTCCCGCCACCTTTCACTGTCATGCTGCCTCACTCGGCTTTACACCTTTACTTTTGGGTACACCTATGCGCTGGGCAAACTTTCTGACAAGTCCCACAAGGCCTTCAGGCATAAATAAAACTACACCGACAAAGGCAAAGCCAATAAAGTATGACCACACATCAGGGAAGCTTTCACTTACACCGCTCTTGAGAGCATTGACAAGGATGGCTCCGATAACAGCCCCGACTAAAGTTCCCCGCCCGCCGATAGCTACCCAAATAATCATTTCAATGGAAGGAACGATGCCCATCTCGGCTGGAGAAATGATGCCCACCTGCGGTACAAAGATAGCACCGGCTAAACCCGCAAAGGCGGCTGAAAGACAATAAACGAAGATCTTATAGGTGGCCGGGTTATATCCGGAAAATCGGACCCTGTTTTCACCGTCGCGAATCGCGATAAGTATTTTGCCGATCCGGCGTTCCACCAATACCCGGCAGATAGTGTAGGTCAAAACCAGCAGACCTACTGCCACATAATAAAGAACCAGCTTGGTTGTATCATCCGCTAAAGAAAAACCCATTATACTCTTATAGTTTGTTAAGCCGTTTGTACCGCCGGTATAGGCTTGCTGACCGACAAAAAGGACGACAAATATAATAGCTAAGGCTTGTGATAATATCGAAAAATACACGCCTTGTATCCGATTTTTAAAGGTTAAATAGCCGACTACAAAGGCTATCAACGTTGGAATGAGTATTGCTAAGACCATGGCTGCCGCCCCATTGGAAAACGGTGCCCAAAACCATGGCAAAACCTCAAGGCCACTCCAGGACATAAAGTCCGGTAATTTACCTTTTGCCGCTTCCAACTTTAAATACATGGCCATAGCATAGGCCCCAAGGCCAAAATATACCCCGTGACCAAGACTCATAATACCGGTATAACCCCAGATCAAATCCAGTCCAATGGCCAAAATCGCATAGGCCACAAACTTTCCCAGCAGATTTGTTCTGAATTCTGATAAAAACAAGGGCGCCAAAACCAGCCCAACAACAATAATCAAAAAAACCAGTTTTTCTTTGGATTTAATCCTATGTAAAAGGTTCAAGGGTAGCCCTCCTTCCTTTGTATGCTGCTTAATCTAACGAGCGGCTGTTAACGGTAAACAGCCCTTTAGGCCGCCATTGCAAAAACATAATAACTAGCGTAAAGACTAACACTTTGCCTATTGAAGTATTTGTGAAAAACTCAAAGGTGGTGTTCGCAGTGCCGATTACCAGCCCCCCTGCTACAGTACCAAGCAATGTTCCCACACCACCAAGCACAACAACCATAAAAGTGTCCACAATATAGTACGTGCCAAGGGTAGAACCAATGGAACCGAGCAAGGTTAACGCACAGCCGGCAATACCGGCAATACCTGAACCTACAGCAAACGTGTAAGCATCAACAAGTCTGGTATTAATACCAAGGCTAGCCGCCATTTCTCTGTTTTGCATAACAGCTCTTATCCAGATACCATATTTGCTTTTGTAAAGCAGCACAGACATCCCGATGATACAGGCAATTACTAAGGCAATGATAAATAGCCGTTTGTGAGGTAACTGCACACCCTGAGTAAGTAATAACGCTCCGTCCAACCAAGCTGGGCTTTTTACATCAACGTTTGGCGCTCCAAAAATACTTCTGGCTAATTGCTGAAGAACCAAACTTATCCCCCACGTGGCTAACATACTATCTAAAGGTCTGCCGTAAAGATGCTTTATCACCAAACTTTCGAGTAGGAGACCCATCGCACCGGCAATGACAAAAGCTGCTGGAATTGCGACAACAAAGTATAAACCAAAAAGACTTTTATCAACATAGCTCAAAAAAATATTCTGAATAACATAGGTTACATAGGCGCCAATCATAATGAATTCACCATGCGCCATATTAATGACCTTCATTAAGCCGAAGGTAATGGCCAGCCCCAGGGCGGCCAGCACATAAATTGAACTGACGCTAATGCCATTAAAAAGCTGCAAGATATACGTTTCCATCTGCCCACCACCTTGTCTTATTATGCCAGGCGATGCAGACCAATCACCTGCTGCACCGCCTGGCTGCATAAACCGTCTTAGTACTAGTTGCTTATTCCTTTGGCCCAATCATATGTTTTGAGATAGGGGTCAGGTCTTACCGTCTTGCCAGTACTCCAAATTTCTTTAATTAAACCGTCTTCAGTAACTTCGCCAATTCTAACAGGCTTCCAGATATGTTGATTCTCACCTTCAATTTTTACAAGTCCTTCAGGTGCTTGGAACTCAATGCCTTTTGCTGCCTCTTTTACTTTCTCGATGTCAGTTGTACCTGCTTTAGTAACAGCTTGGGCCCATAAATGAACGGCAATATAAGCGGCTTCAATCGGATCGTCTGTTACCCTGTCGGCACCGTATTTGGCCTTATATTTTTTAACAAACTCTTTGTTTTCTGGCGTATCAGTAGTTTGATAGTAGTTCCAGGACACTAGATGTCCTTTCAGATTGTCTGCGCCAATCCCGCGAACTTCTTCTTCCGCTACGCTTACAGAACAGGTTGTAAGGTCTTTGGCAGTAATACCAGCATCTTTAAGTTGTTTAAAGAAAGCCACATTACTGTCCCCATTTAGGGTATTAAAAACAACATCTGGTTTGGACGCCTTAATCTTATTAATAATTGTGCTGTAATCAGTGTGGCCGAGAGGAGTATATTCTTCGGCAATTAATTCACCGCCCATGGCTTTGAGCTGTTCTTTGATAATTTTGTTGGCAGTACGGGGGAATACATAGTCAGAACCTAATAAGAACATCTTTTTGCCTTTGTTTTGCAGCAGCCATTCTACAGCCGGAACGATTTGCTGATTAGGAGCAGCCCCAGTGTAAAAGATATTAGGCGATGCCTCCATGCCTTCGTATTGGACCGGATACCAGAGCAGTCCTTTGTTTTCTTCGAATACCGGCAGAACAGCTTTACGACTTGCCGAGGTCCAGCAACCAAAAACTGTAGCAACCTTATCCTTTTGTAACAACTTTTTAGCTTTTTCCGCGAAGGTAGTCCAGTTAGAGGCACCGTCTTCAATTACAGGTTCAATCTTTTTGCCTAATAGACCTCCGGAAGCATTAATTTCCTCGATAGCCATCAGTTCCGCATCCTTAACAGATACTTCGCTGATTGCCATAGTGCCGCTAAGCGAATGCAATATACCTACTTTAATTGTGTCACTTGCTGTGGACGCCGCTTGTTTGGCTGGCTGGTTTGATGAACAGCCTGTAAGCATTACGCTTGCCACTAAAGTCACCGCCATAGCTGCAGCAAGACGCTTCTTAAATTTTTGCATAACACCCTTGGTCATGAAAATTCCACCTTTCAACCATTTTTTAGTTACTCCAACACCGAATTGGCCATTTCAGGTGCTAATAGATTGCCATAGCGCTAGGTCCAAACAAAAAGGCACTGTAAGAAGGGAAGCTCCGCTAACCGGATACTTTCTTCTCACAGCGCCTGTGCTGGTGGATTACTTTTTCTATTGATGTTTCTATTTTATAGTGTTTAACAATCATTTAAAACAGCAAAATCCCGATATTTTGCATTAAAAAACCGCTAAGAAAACTTTTTGTCTTACGTTGAGCCAATGAATACAAGGAGCGGGGTTTTACTTTTGGCATTGCCCCAAAAGTAACAAAAGGTCTAGGCCCCACGCCTCCAAAAGCTGAAAAGCCGGACGATATTCCTAAAATCCGTAAACTCGCTACGCTCAAACAGTACGGATTTTTTAACGGAATACCGCCCGGCTTTTCTCCTGCGGAACGCTTTTTCCGGCAAAGGCTGAAGGGTTCGGGTTACGGCACGGGGTACGGGCACGGGGTCGCCTGTGCCAGGTTTTATTCTTGACACTCCTTGTTTTATAAGGCCTCCATAACTCTCAAAAACATATACTTTCTTATCTTATAAGATAACTTGTACCAAGTCCTTTATGTCATCAGAAAGACTTGTCACAAGCCAAGTCTTTTCTTATACTCCAACGGCGTCTGACGTGTGTATTTTTTAAAAAGGCGACAAAAATAATCCGGACTGCTATAACCAAGCCGCTCGCTTATTTCATAATTTTTATACTTGCCCATGCCTAGAAGCTGTTTAGCATGCTCCATTTTGGCTTTTGTCACATAATCATTTAAATTTAAACCTGTTTTTTGTTTAAATATTTTGCCTAAATAATCTTTATGCAGCAATACTTCATTGGCAATCACCTCAAGCGTGTTGCTTTCTTCAATATGTTCCATAACATATTGGCAGGTTCTGCTGATAACACTGTCTGTGTGATGCAGTTCATATTTTCTGATAACTTTGATCCTTGAAGATACACAGGTAAGAAAACTAGCTTTAACAACCGCCAGCGAGTTGCTGCGTTCTATCTTGTCTTGATATACTGTATTTTCAAAGTTAGGCAACCACGGAAAATGTTTAGCTATTACCTGATTAAAATTAGCAAGAATAATTGCCAGCAATTGCTCTAATTTTAAGGTATCCCGCCCCAACATTTCGGCTAATTCGTTAACAGTTTCTTCAGCTACTGCCATTGCGGCAGCCTTACCTGCTAATATATATGCCATTATTTCTTTTTCTTTATTTACAGGATAATGTACGGCCAGGCTCTCTTCTATCAGCCTATGCTCTTCCTGTATTTTTAACCTGCTACTCTCTTTTCTTGCTAAATGCAGTCTGACTCGTTCCAATACTTCGCAAAGTACTGCATCATCAACAGGTTTTGTTATATAGTCAAATACACCAAGCCTTATGGCTTGTTTAGCATACTTAAAGTCACTGTGAGTACTAAGAAAGATCAGACAAATATCCACATTGGCCCACTTTAGTTCGTTCGAAAATTCGATGCCATCCATTCCCGGCATCTTAATATCGGTAATAACCAGATCAAAGCTGTCATTCGTAAGCATTTGCAATGCTTCTTTTCCATCACTGGCTTCGCCGGCAATCGTAAATCCGTATGCTTTCCAGTTAAAACGCTTAAGAATGTAACGGGCAGTTTTATCATCATCGATTAGCAGCACTTTATACATAATTTTCGCCTCCGGTTCATGACTTGTTTTATTTTTTGTCTAGTATGGCTTGAATTTGCTTTGACGCTTCGTCAAAAGCATACGCTTTGACCGTACTATGAATTTGCCAATACGCATCACTGCAAATACCTTTTTGCAGAATATCCTGCGACTGTTCCAGTAAAATAGCTGCCTCGGCATCGCCAGCATCAAGCAATTCCACGATCTTTTCCAGCACCTCGCGTGCATCAGTAATTTGATTACCAAGCGGTATGTTCACTGCTTCATCAGCAATACCCGCCTCATATTCCAGCGCACACAGGCAGGTTTCATCTAAAGCAATTGCTAAATTTGCTGTACCCGCCAGGACCGCACGGCCGTCCTTTTGCTCTATTGTCTGCTCTAATTGACGGCAAACCTGGGCTAACCTGGTGGCACCAATGTTAGCTGCCGTGCCTTTAAGGGTATGCAGCAACATTTTTGCGCAATCAGACTCGCCTTTAGATAGTTGCTCTTCTATTTTTCTTGCATCCTCACTGTGGCTTATAAAACGCCGTAGCAGCTCTTTATATACTGACTTCTTGCCGCCTAAACGGGTAACGGCACTTGTAACGTCCAAACACGTATCGTTGTTAGTCACATCGGCAGCTGTTGCTTCTGCTGCCCCTAACTCTTGCGGCAAACAAAGATACTGTTTAAGAACGCCGACTAATTTTGCTGCTTCCAATGGTTTGGTCAGATAGCCGCTAAACCCAGCTTGTTTAGCTTTTTCCTCTACCCCTTGAACAGCATCAGCCGACAAAGCCACCAACGGCGGACAGCCCGCTTTTTTTGCAGCTATTATCTGTCTGGCCGTTTCATAGCCATCCATTTCCGGCATCCGTATATCTAACAAAATGGCATCATACTGAATTTTCCTTATCTGTTCTAACGCCATTTGCCCGCTTTGGGCGGTATCAACTGTCAAACCAAAGGTTTCCAGAATTTCCTTAGTCATCTGCAGGTTAATCAGATTATCCTCGACTAACAAAATATGCTTTTTTATCATAAAGTTCTTATTTATTTCATCATCTGTTTGGTGATAGGAAATTTCATCAACAGTTTCAAGCGGTACAGTAAAACTAAAGCAAGAGCCTTTGCCGACAACACTTTGGATACTAATACTCCCTGACATAAGCTCTATTATTTTCCGGGAAATAGCCAACCCTAACCCGGTACCGCCATATTTTCTTGACGTTGAGGCATCCCCTTGTGTAAACGCATTAAATAGCCGCTGCTGCTGCTCTTGACTAATTCCAATTCCTGTATCTGTTACTTTGACACTAAGGTTACTTTGACTGCCCTTACTTTCAATAACTTCTACCAAAACAGCAATA
Source organism: Sporomusa sp. KB1 (assembly GCF_007830295.1). Lineage (GTDB taxonomy): Bacteria > Bacillota > Negativicutes > Sporomusales > Sporomusaceae > Sporomusa. The sequence goes on from NZ_VLKC01000002.1 coordinate 126,325, forward strand.
CTGCCATGATGCGTAAATTTAACACTATTAGAAAGCAAATTCAAAATAACTTGCTTCAGCTTTACTATGTCACCTTTTACATATCTTGGTACATCAGGCTGAATATCCCGCTGAAAAAGCAGGCCCTTTTGCCTCGCCTCCACCTCTACCATACTGCACAGCTCATGAACGGTATCATATAAATCAAATGCTACTGCTTCTACAGTCATTCGCTGCGCCTCAATCTTCGAAAAATCAAGAATTTCAGTGATAATAGTCAACAATCCCTTGGCAGCCTTACCCATCCTGTCGATATATTCCTGCTGCTTTGTTGTAAGCGTTGTGCTGCCAAGCAAGTAATTATAGCCAATAACAGTATTCATTGGCGTACGTATTTCATGACTCATATGAGCAAGAAATTCGCTTTTAGCCCTGTTGGCCTGCTCTGCTTCTTCTTTGGCTGACTTCATAGAAGTAAACAAATTATTGAAGGTGTCCGCCAGGAGCCGTAATTCCTGTGAGCCTTCAGGCACAAGCCTAAAATGTTCGTCATCAGGAGAAAAAGCTTTTAATACTTCATTATAGTTTTGAATTGGACGATTGACTTGGGTGAAAAAAAGTCTCATCAGCGTAGCGACAGCCCCGATAATAATTGCTGCAAGTATAGCCTGTACTAGTGCAGCCTTATTTGTTCTATCACGGGCAGCTGATAAGTCTGCTTCTAGCCGGGCATTCATGATATTTTGAAATTGAGCGATAGGACTCATTATACTGCGCTTGTCTAAGTCATATTTACTGTCAAACATGATACTCCGCGCTCTGGCTAGTTTTTCTTCCGGACTTGCCCTTTTGGCCTGTTCATCTAGTTGAAAGACGGCAACCTCCGGCGGCATTTCACTTTCAAGTACCCCTTGCGCTTCAAGTACCAGCCGCATGGACTCCTTCTCTGTTTCTACCAGAGCATCCGAATTTCTTTTAGCTTCTGCCAGTAATTCCATTTCGGCGCTAGGTGCATTCAGTTCCCCTAACCGCGCTATAACATAATCCCTGGTTTTTGTCAGATTAATTTCTTCCCAGTATTTATACATATGGATAGCTTCTGTTGTGACAGCGTACTTTCGTGCTTCATCTGTCAAATAGTCGGAAGCAGTTGCTAGATTAATGCCTAACTGCTTAAATTCAGTTCGCCTTTTCTCTGCCGTCTGCTCGTCTTGAATACTAATGTTCATATACATAACACTCCCCCCAAGCAGCAGCGCAATGAGAAGAAAAAGCACCAGCATTAAGGCACTAAGTGTTGACTGTTTTACAATAAATTTGGCCGGCATGAATACACCCCCTGGCACTGAAAATAGCAAAAAGGCATAGCCGGCAAGTTTGATTGCTCAAACGGCCACTATGCCATCAGAAACTTTTTTCTTTTATTGTAATGCAAATAACTACAATTGACAAATACTTTTTTGGTTTAAGATAACGGAGAGCTACTTGTATTCAGGTTACCACTACTTTAAAATTAGATATCGACATTCGACTTACGGAGATGATCTATGGTGAACTATAATAAGCCTGTTAATCAACCAACGATACTAATTGTTGATGATACACCTGAGCATATAGAAACTGCGGTGGCCGTACTTCGCAATAATAATTTTCACGTTCGCGTTGCTACCAAAGGTAATACAGCTTTAAAATTACTGGAACAACATATGGCCGATTTGATTCTCCTTGATATTTATATGCCTGAAATAAATGGTTTTGAGATTTGTCAGATGATCAAAAACGACCCTGCGTTCCGTTCGATTCCGATAATCTTTTTGACCTCACTTAATGATGAAGCAAGTATCAGCAAAGGATTTCAGCTTGGTGCACAGGACTATGTGACCAAGCCCTTCAATACTTCTGAATTGCTTGCCAGAGTCAACACCCATATCAAACTAAAAAGGCAGGCGGAATCCCTGCAACATGCTAATAATGAACTAGATAGTTTCTGCTACTCGGTTGCCCATGATCTAAAATCACCTTTACTATCTTTAAATAAACTTACCGAATATCTTGCTGCTGATTACGCCGATAAAATTGATCCCGATGGACAGGAACTAATCAGCAACATCCAGGAAAAATCACAGGAAGTTATCCAAATCATAGATCACCTGCTTGATTTATCACGTATGTGTGAAAGGAAGATGGATCTGACTACGATTGACTTAAGTCAGTTATTTTCCAAGACATATACTGAACTAGTTGCACTGGAACCAGTGCGAGATATTGAATTTACACTTGCGCCTCTACCCACCATTCAAGGCGATGCTCTAATGCTCAAGCTGCTTGTACAAAATATCCTTTCCAACGCCTTAAAATATACACGCCATAAAGCAACAGCGTCTATCAAGGTTACAGCTACACAAACTGATACTGAATTTGTTATTGCCATTCAAGATAACGGCGCAGGTTTTGACATGAAATATTCCGCCAGATTGTTTAACATATTCCAAAGACTTCACTCCAATAATGAATTTGAAGGTTCTGGGATTGGGTTAGCTATATGTCAAAAAATACTTAAACGACACCACGGCACGGCATGGATAACAGGAAAAGTCAATGAAGGAGCCAGCTTTTATTTTAGCTTAAGAAAAAATCTGCCTACAATTGTTAAATAGTACAGCACCTTTAACACTCTTGTATGATTGATAGGCAAAAGGTGTTACCCCTTAGCCCGAATGATCTTTGAAAATTCATCTTCGTGTCAGAAATGATTCTTAGCATTAGCGTGTTACTCCACCGGAATGATTCGATGTTTGTCTGGTTGGGTCGCCTTTAGTAGGCGCACCCCGTATCACACGCAAAGCTGTTTGGCATTGGTGTGTGTTGTGGATACTCTGAGCCATTTCTGTTAGATTTATTGCATCAATATTGGTGTTTTTGCACCAGAACCCGCATCTATACTGTTTCCTTGAACTGGGGGTGCAACGTAACCCACTTGCAGATAATAACCTACGCCGCGCACAGTCTTGATGTTCAAGATGTTTATTTTTTTGCGCAAGAAATGAATATATATGTCAATACTCGCAAAACCGCTGTCTGAATTATAGCCCCAAACTTTCCCCATAATGCATTCTCTTGTTACGACTTGGCCGCAATTGATCATTAGCAATTCTAAAAGCAAAAATTCTTTTCTAGTCAGGTCAATTTTTTCTTTTCCTTTAATCACTTGTTTATGAATAGGATCTAAGATTAGTCCGGCAGCTTTAATTAAATGGTCGAATTGCCCTATGTTTTTTCCCCGGATAAGAACTCGCAATCTTGCTAATAGTTCCTTTACTGCGAATGGTTTTACCAAATAATCATCGGCACCAGCATTCAAACCTTCTGCTCTCTCATTGGGGTCATCCTTCGCCGATAGAATTAGGACCGGAGTATCAATCCCCTGCTCGCGGAGCTCCTTTAGTACAGAAAGACCATCCAGTTGGGGCAGCATGCGATCAAGTATAATAACGTCGTAAATTTCCATAACTGCCACTTCGGCTCCTGTTTTACCATCAGTAGCGGTATCTACTATATAACCTGTATTTTTCAATAGGTGTGACAAAGCATCAAGAAGTTTAAGGTTGTCTTCAATTAATAATATTTTCATTGGAAAACCTTCCAGGTACATCCATGTTAATTTTTTACATCCGTGTTAATTTTATGCATCGCTGTTTCTAATACAATATCCATTATTGTCAAACTACAGAATCGAAAAGTCAAAATCCTTTACCTTTTCGTGCTTAAAAACCCCTCTCACGAATGGACTGGAGCAGTCCATATCACTTGCTTATTAAGCAGAATCAGAATAAACGAATATAATCCAAATTTGCATTTTTTTACAGAGTCACCTAAATTTCAGCTATCTAGAGAGATTTAGGACGACTCTGTTCATAATACTGCGTTTATAAAAATATCTGTAGAAACGATTTCTTTAATGAATTATTAATATTATGCTTCGATAATTTTTTAAAATAAGGCTCTATACATATAAATTGTTATAAATTATTCTTTAAGTAGTTTGTGCCTAATTCCCATAGTAATTAGGTTCGGAAAATGTCTATAACTTCATCAAGCTCATTTAGACCATTCACTCCGCTTTTAACAATGAATATAGTTTACACATCGTAATGAAAATTATTATTCTGTTAATACAGAATTCACTGGCTCTATTTTTTGTAAATACATAGATTGTACCAATGTTATAGTTTTGTAGGGAATAGTATAATCTTTAACCCGATCACCATCGGGTGTATTATAAAAGAACCTTACTAAAATAGCTTTTTTCGTTTCCATTAAAGATTTGATTACAGTATCAGGAAAAACCCAACTAAATTGAGGAACACCAGCGCTGGTAATGGTACAGTAGGATGTTGATGATAATTGCCATATTTTATCATCAATAATAAAATTTATTGTAGGTCGAATTAATATAATATCATCTTGATCCGTATAGTATTGTAAAGTAATTTTCTTTACGGCTAATGTACTATCTTTTTCATAAATTGAATTGAATATTGTAGTAATCTTATAGTGATTGCTGAGATTAAAAATGCTAGATGATTTGGTGTAGGTAATTGAATATGTTCTTTTGCCTGTGTAGTCTTCGTAACTTTTAATATTTGCCGCAACTGTTACTGATGTTGAAAAAAATAAAAATAGGATTAAAATTAATAATTTTTTTTTTTCATAGAACCACCATCCTTATAATTAATTGGACAAAATTTCGTTTTAAATACGGCAGCCTAGTCCGATGCCAATACCTTGGTCAGTGCCGTGATGTTTTACTAAACGGTAATTTAAATTCATAAATACAGATTCATTTATATCACTGGTAATGCCTACTTGTAATTCCTGAAGTGACTTCCCAGCAAGCGCAAGTGCATAACCGTCAAGTCCATTTGAAATTGGAGCTTTTATAGCAGCGCCTAAATAGGTTATCGACCCAGAGTCAAAATTTCTATTGCCAATAATCAATTTTGGACTATTTCCTGTATCATTTGAAAAATCTAATTGCCCATAACAATCAACATCACTATCAATATATTGAATTCCTAAAGTAACATTATTGGTAATCTTCTGTTCAAGATAATAAGTATCCGTGACACTGCCACCCACAATACCTATTACTATTTGCTGTTGATCTAAGGTGTTGATTGGAGCTGCAAAGCTGTTGCCGACAGTAATAAAGAATAATGCACTCAGTAAAACCATTATTTTCCTCATATTAACTCCTCCGTTGTAATAAAAAATTTTGTTGAAAACTATGAATATATACATTATTTTTTATATTGTATTAACTTCATTTCGTTAATCGTCTTCCCTTAAATAAAAGGGGGGTTCATAAATATTACCACTCCTCATGAATGGTTGCCTTTTTTGCTTTTTCCCAGCGGCTTTTTAATTTTTCAATTGAATTTGACCTCATATAAAAGTGAACTACATCATCATCCCCTGCCATTGTAATTACTATTTCAGCTTTGGAATTAATCCAGACAATTCGCTTGCAGTATTGATTTTCTTCAATGTAATTTGGTCGTCCAAATTTTTTTCGAGTTGAATCAGCTAATTGAGCAAATTTATCACTTCCTTGAGTATTAGCGGTTATGGCTCTAAATTTTCCACGCCAAAAAATGTATGTAATATCGACGAAATCTACTCCGCCAATTTTATTATCATTATTTAATCGTTTATATGCGGATTCATCTTTTCCTAATATCTTAGATCCTAGAGATGGTGATACATCCTTCATTATTTCCTTTTCCTGAAAATCGTTGAGGGTTTGTCCCCAGATTAAACCTTTGAATCCATATGGTAATGACGTTTTAGCATCTGCGTTTGTAATTAAAGATAGCGTCAGTATAAAACAAAGAAGTAAGGAATGGCGAATACGTCTCACTAAATTATTCCTCCTTGTATGATTAAAATAGGCAAAAGGGGTTACCCCTTAGCTCAAATATCTTTGAAAATTTATCTTCATCGTTCAGAAATAGTTCTTAGCAAGAATTTGTATCCATTATTATACTTTTAAAGATCATTCTTCTACTTCTTGTGGAAAAAGAAATATTAAAACCAATAGACTATTCCACCATAAGGAACTTTTACAGTGATATCCTCTGCGGCTAAATCTTTATATCTCATATTGCTGTAGTCTAGTCTAAGTTCAGTATTCGGGGTGAGGTTGTATCCAATACCGACTGCATAGCCCTCAACACTATTACCGGAAGTCATTGCAGCATAGGCGTGAGTGTTTGGCGCAATAGAAACACGACCTTGAATTCCTGCAATGATGCTGGTATGTGAAGAATAGCCCACAAGTTCATTCTGGGAAGATCCTAGCAAGAATGAGATCCCGTTCCGTTCGTTTTTAAGTAAATTTATTTGTTTTGATTTAATGCGTTTATTTCCATCTATTGTTATTTTTGTTTCCAACTCATTATAAATATATTGTCCGGTAAAGCCTGATCCCAGATCTGCTGTAATACTATAACTAGCATTTAGTTGATCCGCTGTTCCTTCATTATCCATAACACCAAGATTCACGTTAAATGAGAAATTTTCTGGAGAATAATCATCAATTATTAGACTAGCTAGGCAAATAGCAGAAGGAAACATAAAGATCATAAAAAATAACATAAAGATCTTTCTGAGCATAGATCTCACCTTTCCGCAATTTATTATCTTTGGTATTTTATTCTAACGGCAGTTGAATTCCGAAATTTTAGACTGCCAAAAGCATCCTTTATCAGTTTACTTGTTTTAAACTGGTCTTTGATTTATGTGCTACTCTACAAATCTCTCTTCTATTATCACGCAAAAAATTCATAAAATATTCTAATTCTTCACATAAAATAAGTTGTTCTTCCATCACTTTTAAAGCACGAGAATAGCCCAGTCCTGATAGATATAAAATTTTGTAAGCATTTTTTAAAGTTCGCCGTTTATTTTCATTTATACCCACACGTTTCATACCGATACTATTAATACCAAAAGCTTTTGCAGGGTTACCATTAACCATAATAAAAGGAGGTACATCTTGAATTACTTTAGAAGCGCCACCCACCATAGCGTTTTTCCCAATTTTTATAAATCGATGAATTATTGTTAACCCACCGATAACTGCTCGATCCTCAACTTCCACATGAGCTGCAAGATTTACAGCATTCGACATAATTACATAATTTCCGATAATACAGTTAGGATCGATATGACTATATGCTGATAGTAGACAATGTGAACCAATCTGTGTTTTTGAGTCCGTACCAATTGAACCATTAATAGTAACAAATTCACGAATCTGTGTGTTGTTGCCTATAATAACAGAGCCTTTCTCCCCATGCTTATTTTTGTGCGGCTCCGAAGCAATCGAGACATGTGGGTGAATAATACAATTATTTCCTATTGTTGTCCAACCATTTATAGTTGCATATGCCCCAATTTTAGTACCCTCCCCGATAATAACGTTCTTACCGATGACAGCACCGTGTCCAATTTCAACATTTTTACCGCAAGTTACGCCAGTTAATAGTATCTCTGTTTCACGTTCTTTAGGAAAAGGGAATGTCTCTTCCATATAAAAATACACCTCATTTTATGATTTAAAAAGCTAATTTTGTGCTGATTTCTTTATCAGTCAGGCATTTTTCATGGTGCTGTAGTAAGATCAGTTAATCCACTAAAATATAACTACAACTCCTCTCTTTTGAATCGGCTTAATAAATCAGACCACGATTTCAATTTAACTTTTTGTGTTTCTGTTAGTAAACGGTATAATTTATCAATTGCATTTACTTGCTTTATTTTCGTTCTTCTTGCTTCCCAGGAAAGTTTTTCATCTGAAATAATAGACCAAACCTGTTTTTGAGATTCTATTAACGAATAAAGTACCACTGGTTGTTGTTTTTCTGTAAGATCTAAACTCAATAGATACATTGTAATTAGTTCCTTAGATTCCTCTTGCTTTCTTAATTGACTATCAAATATGCTTTGCTGTTCTACTGTTAAAAGCTGTGAAATTTTTTCATTTGCGTTTATTCGTCTATCATTTACGAGACTCTCATGTTTCAACATGTCAAGCATATTAATATTCGTATTTTTTATTTTTTCGTGATTTTTAAGTACACTTATAGCTGCCGTTTTAATTATTGCGTCGATTTGCTTTCTCTGTTCTGTAGTAACATCTAATTCTATCCACAGTTCTTCCGGATATAGTTTATCTGTATTTTCCTTTGCTAAACAAATTGTAGAATCTATACCCAATAAACCGCTTGAAAGAATCATACAAATCATACAAATCATTATCCTCGCCTTAGTTGACATGAAGATACCATCCCCTTTTTCCAACAAAATATTCCAAAAAAATCTTTTATTGGAATATCTTCCAATAACTTTCGACACAATAAATAATAATATATCATTATTTATTGTATCTTAAAAAATTAAGTTAATTTAATTATTCATGAGAATTGAAAACGAAAAGCTTTCTTATAACTTCACTAACCAACTTAATCTACATACATATAAAAAAAATCATGCACTTATTCTTTAAGAATAAGTGCATGATTTTTTTTATATGTATTAATTCCCCATGTAGGACCATGATATTTTCAACCTAATCTAAGGTTACCATCTGATTTTACAATAATTCATTATTGAGGTGAATAAGTTAATGCCAATTGAGCCACTGAGTTAATGTTTAAGAGCCACCCTGTTAATCTAATAGAGCCACTATGTTAATCTGAGAGCCACCCATGTTTTTCTCCAGTAAAATGGAGACAGTGCTACTGAAATGCAGAGCACAAATAAACATGGGGAGGACCCAGAATGATCAAGTATCGAGATATCCTAAGGCTAAGCAAAATGGGCTTAAGCCAGCGAAGCATTGCATCAAGTTGTCAGTGCTCCCGCAACACAGTTGCCGATGTACTAAGCCGCGCTGACTGATTATTCTCGTCAATTCAGACCAGCATTCCTATGCCATCCGGCCAACACTCCTAAAGTATCCGGACACCAATCTTGCGGTATCCGGCCATCGTTCTTGTCTATCCGGCCAAAGGCCGGCACCTCATGCTTGGAGTGTATCATAGATTACTCAGTTGTGCTATCACTACCTTCATTTTCTAGCTTGTGTGGTCTTAAACTTGGTCCTTTTAACTCAATTCTATGAGCATTGTTAACCAGTCTGTCCAGCACCGCATCAGCGATGGTGGCGTCTTCAAATACACCATGCCAATTAGCCACCGGCAATTGAGCGGATATGGCGATGGACTTTCTGCCATGACGATCATCAACTACTTCAAGAAGATCTCGGCAAGCACTAGGATCTAGAGAGGCCATGCCAAAGTCATCTAAGATGAGTAAATCCGGTTTTTTTAGATCATTAAGTAACCGATTGTATGAGCCGTCCCCCCGTCCAATTGCCAGATCTGTTAGCAGCCGATTTACCCTGTAAGATCGAACTTTTAGACTCTTTCTGCAGGCGGCATTGCCAAAGGCGCTAACAAGGTAAGTCTTTCCGGTGCCGATTGCCCCGGTGACGATAAGATTTCTGCCTTCTTTAATCCAACCACAGTCAGCAAGGTGGCCAATGACCGCTTTGTCTAAGCATCTTTTCACATCGAAGTTAAGGTTTTCAAGACTTGCAGCTTGCTCTCTTAGATTTGCTTCCCGTAGGAATCGCTGTAATCGGTTATTAGCTTTAGCTAGCCATTCAGCGTCTACCATCATAGCAAGACGCTCATCGAAGGATAAGGCTGCATTTGCAGGCAACTCTATCTGCCGTCGGTATTCTTGTTCCATAGCTCGTAGCTTCATACTGCTTAATTTATCTAGGGTTTGGTTAATCATCTCATCCACCTCCTAAACGTAAGCTTCAGAGCCGCGCAGATTTTCATGTCTAGGCGTGGGCTTGCTCGTTGCAGAGGCAACTACCTTATCCTGACCATTCTTTAGTATGGTAGCTATGGTGGAGTAGGTGCAAGATTTCATAGTAATGGCTTTCGAACAGGCGGCTTCCAAACGTTCATTGCCATATTTCTTAGAGCATTGCAATACTCCCATGCAAGAGCGATAAGCCTGTTCTTCGGTAATTTGTGAAGACAGCAGATAGTCAATAACAGCATAAGTTTGTTGACCGATGTTCCTGGCCCACATACGATATTTTTTGCCATCAAAGTGGTTAACATTATGTTGATGCCGGTGATGGGGTGGCATATGACTAAGATTGGTTACATATCTGGATCCTGTCTGCCGTCGTTGATGCAGTGCTACACGCTCTCTATTATCATTTAGAACCTCTATGGTTGTTGCTGTGGCTCTAATGGTAACCATCTGTTTGTATAAGCTATGGGGCACCGAATAATAAAAGCCTTCGTATTCAACATGGTAATTTGCTGGTGTCCTACGCACAATGTACTCTGCGTATTCAAACTGAGTGTATGGTAAGGGCCGTAAAGCTGGTTTGTCCAATGCCTCAAAAACACTATGTCGGCTGCCCTTACGTTTTTGAAAAGGTCGTTTGGTCAATTCTTGCACACGGGATTGTATTTCGGCATTTAATGCCTCAAAACTAAAGAATCGTTTACCACGCAGCCATTCTAAAAGCCATGTCTCCAGCCAACCGACACTGCTTTCTACCGGTGCTTTATCTTGAGGCTCGCGGATTCTTGCCGGTAATATAGCCACTTCATAGTGTCTAGCGAATTCCCAGTATGATCGATTGATGGCTGGATCATAGTAACTAGGTTTTGTTGTAGCAGTCTTGCAATTGTCCGGTACAATGACTCGCGGCACACCACCTAAAAACTTAAGTGCATTCACATGAGCCAAAAGCCATTTATATAATCTTTCATTAGGGAAGGCTTCCACATATGGGTAGGAACTGTCTCCTAGAGTTGCCACAAAGAAATGAGCTGTAAGAATTTCTCCGGTGGAGATATCTACCACACAATCAAGGGTATCGCCCATCCAGTCTACAAATAACTCTTTACCTGGTTCACGATTCTGTACCATGATAACGTTTTTACCCGTCTCATCTTTCCAGTCAAGGTAACGCCGACAAAAGCGGCTATAGCTTAACCCGTTAGCATTGTCTGCTTTATATTCTTCCCAGAGGTATTGTAAATTGAGACGCTTATTTATTTGCAATCGTTCATGAATACTGGACCAATCTGGATCCTCTTTAATGGAATGCCCAAAACTGTCGGGATAAAGCAACATCTTAATCTCATCGTTTGTCATCAAGGTCGCAGCATCATATTGAAGCTTATAGTTTCGGCAGCGTTTTTGTATTTCGCCAACAGTAGATTTTCCGCATTTGACACTTTGAGCTATTTCTCTTTGAGAAAAACCCTGCTCTGTTAATCTTAAGATTTCCAGGATTTTCACTGGTTCTTCGCACCTCATTTTTTTCCTCCCGTACACCTATAGTGACTATATTGTACAGGAGTTCATTTTTGAGGTACCGGTTTAGTGGCCGGATACTGCAAGAACAGTGGCCGAATGTGATAAGAACCTTGGCCAGATGTTATAGGATTACTGCCCGAATGTGGCAGGATTAGTGGCCGGATGCTGCAAGAATACTCACGCTGACCAGAAGGGCGTGCTATGGCCGCTTCCTGATGATGTTGGCGACCCAGATCTTCAGCTAATGCTATTCCCGGAAAGGCTTCAGACATCGCTGCGCAGGATTCCAGACTGTGAGCATATCCACAGAGAGATGGCAAAAAGCGGCGTTACACTGAGTTTACTATGGAGTGAATATTGTGAGGTTTGCCGTCTTAGTAACGAAATTCCACTAAAGCACACGCAATACTGTAATTACTACCGAAAATTCGCAGCAACAACTAAAGCGACGATGCACATCAGCCGAAAGCCTGGCGAACAGTTAGAAGTGGATTGGGCTGGGCAGACAGCAGCCATCGTCGACAGGGATACGGGCGAACTCTTCCCTGTATATGTATTTGTCGCAGCGTTATCTAGTAGCCAGTACGCCTATGTAGAAGGTTTTCTCTCGCAGAATCAGGAAAGCTGGATCACTGCCCATGTCAACGCCTTCACCTTCTTCGAAGGAGTTACTAGAATCCTTGTGCCAGATAACCTAAAGACTGGCGTAGAAAAGCCTTCCTGGTATTCTCCGGTGATCAACAAAACCTATCACGAAATGGCTGAGCATTACGGTACTGCAGTTATTCCTGCGCGCGTTCGAAAGCCCAAAGATAAGCCAAGCGTAGAAGGCATTGTTGGAATCATATCCACCTGGATTATCGCCGCTTTGCGTAATCAGACCTACTTCAGCCTAGCNGAACTCAATAATGCGATTATGCAAAAGCTACGTGAATTCAATAGTAAGCCCTTCCAAAAGAAACCCGGCAGCAGGCTGAGTACATTTCTTAACGAAGAACGCCACGCACTACAGCCCCTGCCAGCTTCTGCGTACGAATTGGCAACCTGGAAAATTGCAACCGTACAGTTTAATTATCACATATCTGTCGACACCATGCACTACAGTGTTCCTTATGAATATATTAAACACAAAGTGGATGTCCGTATTACTAAGGGTGTAATTGAAGTCTTCTTCAATAATCATCGGATCTGTTCTCACCCCAGACTCTATGGCCGTCTTGGTCAATATGCCACCGCTGAGGATCATATGCCAGACAAACACAAGCAGTTCGTCCAGTGGAATGCAGAACGGTTTGTCTTATGGGCGCAGAATGTCGGACCAAGCACGACCACGGTGATCAAAGCGATGTTGTCTTTCCATCGAATAGAGCAACAAGGGTATAAGGCATGCATGGCACTCCTCAAGTTGGCTGACAAATATTCGTTGGTACGCTTGGAAGCAGCTTGCGCCCGCGCCTTGAGCTATACGCCGAACCCAAGCTACAAAAACATCAGTACCATTCTCGTATCCGGCCAAGATACCGTGGCCGTAGAAACGAAGATTTCAGATGCCAAGCAAAATGGTGACTCGCAGAATACTCACAGCTTCACGCGAGGCGCGGGGTATTACGGGAGGAATTCATAATGCTTAACGAGACAACGATCAACAAACTCAACGATATGCGCCTGCGTTCGATGGCCGACTCGTTACGCGAGCAAATGAAGCAGCCCTCCTATTCCACACTATCCTTTGAGGAACGATTTGGTCTCATCGTCGATACAGAGTGGGCGCGTCGTAAGAATAGGCAGCTGGACAGGCTTGTTAAGAAAGCCGCCTTAAAATTNCCCCGCGCCTGTATTGAAGATATCGAATACCACGAAGACCGGCATCTTGATCAGACGCAGATGCTCCGCCTGTCTACCTGTAACTATATACACGATAGGCATAATGTCATTATCATGGGCGCATCCGGTGCTGGTAAGACGTACCTAGGCTGTGCTCTTGGAATTTCCGCCTGTCGTAATTTCTTTACCGTTAAGTACATCCGCCTGCCGGAGTTGCTGACGGATTTGGCAATTGCAAGAGGGGATGGGACCTACAAAAAGGTCGTGGCCCAATACAAAAAAGTCAGCCTGTTGATCTTTGACGAATGGCTCCTAGTTCCTCTGACGATGACCGAGTCACGAGATCTGCTGGAAATTATTGAGGCTAGGCATCAAAATGCATCAACTATCTTCATCTCTCAATTCGCCCCCGCAGGCTGGCACACTAAACTCAGTGAGAGCACTATTGCAGATGCAATCCTTGACCGCATCGTCCATGACTCCTATGAAATACTCATCGACGGCGATGATTCGATGCGCAAGAGAAAAGGTATTCAAAAGTAGCTCCCGATACCGAAATTCTGAGAGCCATCGTTCATTTTGCTATGGTGGCTCTCCCTTTAACACGGTGGCTCTATTTTGTTAACATCGCGGCTCTCAAAGATTAACTTCCCGGCTCCGACGCGCTGAAATATTCATTGAGGCAGCCCCTTTTCAGACATACACTCAGCACCGTGTGAATGATATTCTAGAAGTGAGCCAAAGTGGCTCAGTATGGATCTATATGGAACTGTCAAACGTGACCTGCCTAAGTACCCCTTCGGTATTTAGCAGAGAGCCCTAATAGTAGCCTAACGGCCTTCTGTAATGGAATGCACATGGTGAAGGGGGGCAATATTCCAAGTTCTTATTTTGAAAGGAGTTGCTTTGAATGGAGAAATCGAAACTCATGCAGAAATTGGAAGGTTATCGTCGTCGAAACGCCGCCAATCATGAGTATGTCAACAGTGATCTCTATCGGCTATTTTACGATAAGGATTTGTACATCATTGCCTACAACTCCGTTAAGTCTAATGATGGTGCGGAGACATCCGGCTCCGATGGCACTTCTCTGCACGGCTTTTGCCAAGAATGGATTGCTGAACTGATCGCTGCCATGCGCGCTGAGTCCTATCAGCCTCAGCCAAACAAAACCATGATGATACCAAAGAGTAACGGGAAAATGCGCAAGCTAAGTTTTCTCAACGGTATTGCCCCTAAATCTTATGCAGAGAATCTAAAGCAGCAAATCAAGGATTTTCTCCAAAACAAACTCTGGATCCGGTTAAGCGATGAGAAAACCAAAATTACACATTCCGCTGATCATGATGTAGCTTTTCTTGGTACCAGTTAATACTGGCATTATACACCTTGGGAACGTGGCAAAACAAGAAAGCAATCTTCAACGCCCATGGATAAAACTGATAAGCAAGGCATGGTTATTGGAGATTAGCAGCTACAGTCAATGGTTTCGAGAGACCAGAATATTACATTTTGATTTAAAGTTTATTACAACAAATATAATGTAGTCTTTTATCAATAATAAAATTATCTAAAAAGAGAAATGGAGGAATAGCTATGTATCATATCACCATCCTAAAAAAGACGTAACAAGGACAGCTACTCAATCTAGCGATATAAACACAAGTTATAATAACAGGTATCTTTCGGGTGGGCGACTTTTAATTTGTATAGTTAGACTATAATTATTAAAGTAATGAATTTAAAAATTATAAAATTATATTTTTTTTGAAAACCAAGGAGGATTTAGCATGAAAAAATTAATATTTCTAACCTTGATATTCGTTTTTGTAATGTCGTCAATCGGAATGTGTGCAGTACCAGATCCAAACACAGGGATGGGAGATATCCAGTTTGGATACAATTATTATAATCTAAAGAAAACGACCAGTGGAATTGATCAGGGGAACACTGGATTTAATGAAATATATGGAAGTATTGGCATTGGATTTGGATACGGGGTTTATATAAACCATCTCCAGGCAGATGGAACATCCTATACCGATTTTGGTCTTAATACTACGCCATTGCTACCAAATATATCGTTGATGGTTGGCCAACGGCAAA
Organism: Sporomusa sp. KB1; assembly: GCF_007830295.1. Classification (GTDB taxonomy): domain Bacteria; phylum Bacillota; class Negativicutes; order Sporomusales; family Sporomusaceae; genus Sporomusa. The sequence goes on from NZ_VLKC01000002.1 coordinate 141,658, forward strand.
TGAAATCGGATAACGCGGACAGTGCCAACAAGCTGTTTTGTGGTGCATCGATTAAACAAGATCTTGCTGTCGGAGTTGCTGCATATGCGACTTATCAGAAAGGCACGCAATTTAAGGATGAAGTCATCGGTTTTACATATGACATGGAAAATATCCAAATGAATCTGAGCTGGAAAAATTATGATGATAATAACGGTACGACTTTCAAGGGGATAGGTGGAGGTGTTAATTTTCAATTCTAAATCTAAAATAGCGATGTATTAAAACACCGGACTTTGGTGCAAAAATACAACCATTGATATATAATTACAGACTTTATAGAAGTAAAGAAACTTTGGGTCTGCGGATAATTTTGTGTAATTTGAAATTCCTCATGGCAAGAAATAGTGGCTTTGTAAAAACATATTTGTTCATTGTCCCTTGATAAATCAGTTCCCTGGGCGAGACGGAAGTATGCACGCGTTAGCGTGAATGCTTCTGTCTCGGCTGGGGAATCGTACTTTAAAGGGGCAATTATCCTACGTATCGATCCTCAAAAAGTAAGGCCAAATGGTTCAAAACCATATCCCAATCCCGGTAACGCTGAGTCCATTTTTTTACAATATTATTCGATGCTAAGTATAACATTTTGCGTAAAGCATCATCATTAGGAAATACGGCTTTGGTCTTGGTTACTTTCCGAAATTGCCGATGCAATCCTTCTATAATATTTGTTGTATATATTATTTTCCTAATACTGGGGGGATATGCATAAAAGGTAGATAAAATATCCCAGTTGTCTTCCCAGCTTTTTATGGTAGCCGGATATTTTTGTCCCCACTTTTCTTTAAAGATCATTAGCTTTTCCAGTGCTGCTTCTTCTGTCACGGATGTGTAGACTTCTTTTAAATCAGCCGTAAAGGCTTTTGCATGTTTGTAGTTTACATACCGCATACTCGCACGAATTTGGTGAATAATACAGCGCTGTATCCCGGCTTTAGGATAGGCGGCACCAATGGCTTCCCTAAAGCCACTTAGCCCATCAACACAGAATAGATAAACATCTTGTATGCCGCGGCTTTTCAGCTCATTTAAGACACTAAGCCAGAATTTGCTGCTTTCGTTTTCACCAATCCATATACCTAAAATTTCTTTATAACCGTCCAGGTTTACGCCCAATACAACATAAGCTGCCTTAGTAATGATCTGATGGTTTTCGCGAATTTTGTAGTGTATCGCATCCAAGAATATGAAAGGATATACTGCTTCCAAGGGCCGGTTTTGCCATTCAGTAAGTTGAGGCATGATTTTTTCACTGATTTTACTTACCAGCTCTGGCGAAATTTCTACATCGTACAGGCTTTTTATTTGGTCTGATACATCTCGAATGCTAAGTCCTGCAGCATAGAGCGATAATATTTTTTCTTCCATGCCATCAGCATTGCGGCTGTATTTGCCGATAATTTGAGGCTCATACCCGCCGTTTCGATCACGGGGAATTGCAATCTCTACTTCACCAAGTTGCGTTTTTACTTTCTTTTTTGAGTAGCCGTTTCGATAATTTTTCGACACAGCTGGATTGACATTTTCCGACCGTCGTTCCTGTTTTTCGTAGCCTAATTCTGTTTCTAATTCTGCTTCCATTATTTCTTGGAGCACGTCTCGGAACATCTCTTTAATTGCATTCATAACTTCCGTGGTATTGTTGAACTTTTCATCTTTGATCAAATCTCTAATGACTTCCTTGGGTATTGTTTTCATAAAAACATCTTCCTTTCCGACTCAAATAGGTTTATTCCTATTCTTGCCAGTAAGGAAGATGTTTCAAACTTATTTACACAAAATTTTCTGTGCCCTCGAAACTTTATTAGCACATAATCTAGTTAATGCGTTTGCTAGTACTTGAAGATTGAACCATATTGAGCTACGCAGACAGCTTATATGAGTGGTTTCTTTTGATTTCGTACATTAGCGTTGAAATACCACCTAAAGCACTCTGATGCCGAATAATCAAACCTTTTTTTATAAGCTCAAAACAGCATGTTTATAAACATACTCAGGCTGTTGAGAAAGTCCAAAAGCAGTAATACAGAAAATGGGTTTAGGGGGCCTATGTAGAATATCTATATAGGCCCTTTTCATATGGGAGTGAGGATAATGTATCCGAAAAAAATGCGCAACAATTGCAATAGGATTTTGTTTGTATTGATGAGTTGATACCGCAAGATCACTTTCTGCGCAAAAGCCCTTAAAACCAGGTCCCAATTTCGGTAACACTGAGTCCATTTGTTAATGATATTATCCGAAACTAGATATAGTATATTGCGTAGCGCATCTTCATTAGCCCGTTAGGGAATACCGCTAACTTCAGTAATATTGCTAAATTTTTGCTTTCGAATTAGTTCATTAATTACTTTACTATGAAAACATCTCCTATGTGCCAGAAAAAAGGGCGCACAAATACAAGCCTTATAGTCTAGGGCCTAAAAATTTATGGTATGTGGCCGTAGCTGTGGTGGGGAGTTCCCAACCCAAAGCCGCTAATTTCTTCAAATATGATTGTATTTTCTTCTCTCGGCTAAATCGATTGTAATACTCGGAACCTAACTCTCGATAAGGAACGTCTATTTTTAGTATGTGGTAGATCGCTATCAGTATGGAATGGGCGACAGCTACGGCGGCTCTACTGCTTCCTCTTCGTGCTGCAATCCGTTGATATTGGGCTGAAAAGAAGCTTCCCTTCACTTTTTGCGCAGCCTTAGCACATTAAATTAAGATGGCTTTTAATGTTTTGTTTCCATGAGTGGTTTTTCCACTCTTTCGTTTTCCTGCCTCATGGTTACCTGGAGCCACACCGGCCCAAGAGCTAATATGGCCATCTGTGGGAAACCGATTCATAGTAAGCCCGATTTCCGCTAAGATGGTTTCTGCACTGATTCTCCCAACACCCGGAAGTTCATCTATGGCTGTGATGGCAGCTTCATATTTGTCTAGGTAGTCTTTTATGAGTTTGTCCATATCTTCGATACGCTTTGTCATATCATCAATATGATCCAGGACATTGCGCAGCAATCTGCGTTGCAAAGGAGAGATAACGCCGTCAACAGAAGCCATGATTTCATTGAGTTTACCGTACATGCTGGGATGAAGTAGCCTTAGAATTTCGTCTTCATCCAGCTTTTTGTCTTGGACAATGCTTTCCAAAAGTCGCCGGGAACTCTTGCCGTTGATAGCACTTACTACGCTAGATAGTTTCACATTGGCTCCCTCTAGCATTTTCTGCAATCGGTTCAGCTCACGACTTCTCTCTTCAATCAGGCTCTTGCGGTAGAGAGAGAGTTCCCGTTGTTCACGGTCTGGAATATAACTTGCTTTTAGTAACCCATGTCGGAGAAGATCCGCAATCCATTCTGCATCTTTGACGTCGGTCTTACGCCCAGGCAAAGATTTCATGTGCTGGGCGTTGACTACCATGGCATCCAAGCCGGACAAGCTCTCCTTACTGACCTGAATAATCTTGAACGCTAAGGTGTTGCTATTAAATCTAATACGCTTATGGGATCTTGTCTGCTGTGTAACGCAAGAAGCTGAGTGCTTTTAGTAATGTTGTTTTTGATTGTTGCGGATATATTTGTGGCTAGTGTACCGAGTAGAGTATTAATATAAATTTGTCCTTTTGAAATATATGACATGGCGTTGTCTAAAGAAATGATTGCTTTATCAGGTGCATTTACTAAATCCACATTATTTAAGTTCAAGACTTTGCTGTCGATTTTAAACCTGGTATAATTCAATGTACCATTTTCCGTGGTCGTTAGTGGAATCGATGTTTTGATTTGGTTATCTTGAGTTGGCCAAATTACATTAAAATGTTTTAGAGGTTTTTCATTTGGATAATAAATATCTGGAACCACAGATTTTGCTGTTCGTATGGGTCCACCGTCTACACTTGATCCACCAATCCCTCCAGTATCCCCGCCTAGTAGTGTTTTGGTAAGTTCGCAAGACTGTTCAAGTTTATGGATAAAGGAGGCTCCATTACCATTAGCAACAAAGTCATTAACGAAGGCTCGGGTATCAGCGTAATTTGAGACATGACTCAAGGCTTGATCGAGATCTTCTGTTGGGTTGTTTTTTAAATCGTTCAATAAATCTTTTATTCCGCCACTATGTCCATCGGCTTGAATCTGTTCATGCAAGTAACGTACAGCCATTGCTGAGCTCGAATATTGAATGCTGTTTCCAACCCAGGTATTATTGGTTCCATCACCTAATGCGTTTTGAATTACCTTTGCTCCTTCTATGCCTCCACCATTACGTGCTAGGTCAGTAGCAACCCTTTCATTGGCTCCATGAATGAATTCAGCAGTTCCTTCTTTGAACCAGTTAGGTAAACTGGAAAAATTCATAGTGCGCCCCATAATCGCATGTACCATTTCATGAGATATAACGCGATCATCATAGTATGGATGTTCTCCACCATCTGGTAAGTTAGCTGGAAGGGCGGTGTCGACAGCAATATGCAGAATTTGATTGGTTGCTTTTCCATCAGTTCCGTAGTGATATTCTATAGCAGCTAAATACTGCTGTGGTGTTTCATCTAATACTATCTTTAAATTTGCTCCATCTGCACTTAATCCATAGCGATCTAATACTAATTTTTCAGCTTCTTCTAACCAATCGCTTTTTAAACACTGTATGATTTTTTTGTCATTTACACTTAATTCGTTAGAATCTACAAAAAGATTGGTATTTTTATACTCTGTAGAATGACTAATATTGTCAATCTTTTCCGAAATTCTAGTTAATTCGTTTTGGAGAAATTGTTTGGTGTCAGTACTTTCAGTTTGCGTTGCCTGTATGACTAATGCTTTACCGTACTGTAGTAATGACTGAATTTCATTTAAGGAATCGTTAGCTGTTTTTAATAGTGACATATCATCAGTTTGATAACTTGTAGGCAAAGTTAGCTTCTTTTTTTGTTGAATTGCACGTTCTGATAGATTTATAGTAATAGCATTGTCATCAAGGGAAGCGATCTTGTTTGAAATACTTTCTAAAGGCTCAGTAGTTGCTGTTTGTGTTTTTATCTTGTTAATCTCATTATCTTGTGAATTTGTAAAACTCGTGTCCAATCTTGAAAGCCAACTCATAATTTGTCACTCCTTCAAAAATATTATTCATCATTAAATCATATAAATATATTATTTAATGTACCTTAAATTTTCAGTAATTTTAAATCATTAGCTTATGCTATTTATCCAAAATATTGAATTAACTGCCATAAACTTACTAAATAAAATAATCAGGCACCATTTGTGAACGGTATAATAAAAGGGGTTCTTTCCGCAGTTAGTTGAAACGACATCTTTTCTTGTGATAAAATAAGGCTAGATTGTACGTACGGAAAGAGGCTTTTATGGATGAATTTATCAAGCTTTTAGATAACGAGTTAAAATATCTGACTCATCAAATAATTGACGATACTGTATATATTCATATTGCATCTACTAGAGAAGAAGTTAAATGTCCTTTTTGTGGACATATGTCGTCCCAAACTCACAGTACATATGAAAGAAGCTTTCAGGATTTGCCTATACAGGAAAAAAAAGTAAAAATTATTATTAATAACCGAAAGATGTTTTGCAATAATACAAATTGCGATCACACAACCTTTGCTGAAAGGTTCAATTGGTTAGCTCATAAATCCAAGAAAACTCAGCGTCTTGAGGATGAAATAGTACGTCTATCACTTAATTGCAGTTCCATTGCAGCTGCACGATTTCTAAGTGAAAATACGGTTGCTGTCGGTAAAAGTACTGTCTGCAATCTCTAAAAAAAAAGGAAGATCTACGGTAAATAAGAACGAAATTACCTGCGTATGTATTGATGATTTTGCATTAAAAAAAAGACAAAAATATGCAACGGTGATGGTGGATATTAAGACTCATAAGATTATCGACATGTTGGAATCTAGAGAACAGACTGAAGTTGTAAAATGGCTGAAATCGTATCCTAATATTAAGGTTGTTTCTAGAGATGGTTCCATTACATATCATAATTCCATTACTGAGGCACATGCAGAAGCAATACAGGTAAGTGACCGTTTCCATTTATATAAGAATCTTACTGATTATGCTATTGAATATTTGAAGAAGCATTTGAAGACGATTGTTGAAGTAGTTGTAGACATTACTGATATAGTTAGTCCTATAGCATCACAAATAACTAAAGATAACGAAAATAGAAAACTGACATTAAAAGAAAAATATCAAAAAATTCTTATACTGCAGACGCAAAATAAAAATCAGACTGAAATATGTCGTGATATCAATATAGATATCAGGAGCTACAAAAAACTTATGGCTGCTTCTGATGAAGAAAGAAGAAAAATGTTCACAACCGTAATGGACACTCGACATAGCGATAAAGTTTCCAAGAAAATGAAAATAGTAAATGAAGTGCGTGAACTAAAAAACATGGGGCTAAGTAAACGGTTAATTTCGAAAAAGACTGGGCTTTCCAGAGCCACAATCGCAAAGTATTTAGATGAAGATTTTAATCCTGTACACGCAGCTTATGGAGTAAAGAAAGCCGGAAACTACAAGCATTTCACCAAGATATTGAAACGCTTTTAAATATGGGAATTATGGGTAGTAAAATAGAAGGAAAAATTAGAGATAAAGGTTACACTGGATCATCGTCTACGGTCAGGCACTATGTATCTGCATGGAAAAAAAGATTTAAAAACAATACAGGTGAACCTGAAGAAGGTAAGAAAATTTTCCATATAAAAAGAAAAGATATCTTTAAAACTTTATTTAAGCCATTGCCAGATGTGAAAAACATTGACCAAGATAAATTCCAGTATTTTTGCAAACAGTACCCTTTTTTTACGACAATTTTGGATTTGATTAAATCTTTTAGAAGCATTTTTGAACAAAAAACACCTGAATTATTATCAGAGTGGATGACTAACGTAAGAAATACAAAAATACAGGAGCTTATCAGTTTTACAAATGGGATTGAGCGTGATTATGAAGCCGTAAAAAATGCTGTATGTTTACCATATAGCAATGGGCTAGCTGAAGGTAGTGTAAATAAAATAAAAGTTATAAAAAGAGTTATGTATGGCCGGTGTAGTTTTGAGACTTTAAGAAATAAAACTATCCGGCTTGAAAAAATGCGCAAAATCAACTAACTTAGGAAAGAACCATAAAAGGGATGAATTTTGGCCAATAAAAACGGATGATATTTCCCATATTCCTGGCACCCAATCATCATGTGAATAGATGATTGACAGAAGGGGAGTTGAGATATTGACGAGTGGAAAGTGTATAGCGAAATTCACCAACTGAAGCAGTTAGGTCTTAAGAAGTCCCAAGTTTCCCGGCAGCTCGGAATCAATATCAAAACTGTCAGCAAATACTGGGGGATGGAAGCTGATGCCTTCGCAGAATTAGGCAAAGCAGTGCCCGCTACTAAAAGCTAGATAAGTATGAAACCGTTATCGTTAGTTGGTTAAAAGACGATCCTGACCTTAGCGCGGCCCAGATCCAGGACTGGCTAAAAGAACACTATAGACTTGATTCTATCGGCGAGCGTACTGTTCGAAGGTATGTTAGTCTACTCAGGAAAAAGCATCATATTGAGAAAATAGTTTCTCAAAGGCAATATCAAGCTGTTATAGCCCCCCTGTGGGTAAGCAGATGCAGGTGGACTTTGGGTAAAAATTAGTTAACATAACCACCGGTGATTCAATAATTCTTTACGGAATGGAAGCAGTCCTGTCTCATTCCCGGTACAAATATTGCGAATGGTCAGATAAGCCCCTTACGACCAATGCCTTTGTCCACATGCTCACAAACTGTTTTGAATACCTTGGCGGAGTTCCGGAAGAATTAGTTTTCGATCAAGACAAAATACTGGCTGTCAGAGAAAACTACGACGATATCATCTATACACATGAGTTTGAGAAGTTTAAACAGGCCATAGGCTTTAAAGTTTATCTTTGTCGACCTTATGATCCTGAAAGCAAAGGCCTGGTTAAAGCGTGCATCAAATATGTAAAGTACAACTTTGCTGCCAACCGTGTATATGACAGCTTATGTGGGTGGAATGCAGCATGCAAAGATTGGCTTGTCCGAACCGCCAACCGCAAGCAGCATGGGATAACAAAAAAGGTACCGTCAGAGGTGTTCTCCGATGAAAAAGCACACCTCAGACCGATACCCCATACAATTAAACAACCTGCTGCTATTATAACCAGGCAGGTTCGAAAAGACAATACTGTTCTATTCGAAGGTAACAGGTATTCTGTGCCAGTTGGCACCTTTAAACCCGGTATTGAGGTCGAAATAAAAAATCAAGGCAATAGCCGTAGCATTTGGGATATCGAAGGTGAAACACTAATAGCCACCCATGTTCTAAGCAAAGACAAGGGCAAACTCATTCAGAATACTAATCACCGCCGCGATCATTCCCAAAGGATTGACGAGTTGTATCAAAAGGTCCTTGGAATCCTTGGTAACACGGAAGCAGCAGCCACATTACTAGATGCCATCCGAAAAGTCATTTGGCCATTTGCCTTGGTATTCAAGCGGTGGAACTTGGTTATCATATTGCTTTTATAACTATGGACGAACTAATCCGTGTATTAAAAACAGAAACTATTTCAGTTAAGAGTAAACGACGGCTCCAATACATCCAGAAAGCGGATTTAGTCATTATCGATGAAATTGTTTTTTTGCCGATATCCCGCCAAGAATCGAACCTTTTCTTTCAGTTAGTTTCGCATCTATAGCAAAATACATCAGTTATCGTGACATCTAACAAGGGATTTGAAGAATGGGTAGAGCTATTTGGCGATCCAGTCATTACTACCGCCATTTTGGATAGATTGGTCCATAACAGCGAGGTGTTTAACATGACCGGGGATAGTTACCGGCTCAAACATCAGAATACTTTACTTAAAAGCGAATAGCCCTTATTCCCTGACTAGTACTCGTCATACTGGGCTAGTTCTGTCAAGGGCGCGCGACTTAAGGAGCGCGGGCAAAGCCTTCACCCTTGACGGGTTTAGTCCGGCATGACACAATCACCGAAGGAATAAGGGTTTATTTATCTAATTCCAATTGCGTGCCAAAACTCGTCCAAAATTATTGGCCGTTTTTTATCCAAAGTACTTGACCGCGCACACCATTCCTATAGGAAAGTGCCTGATCTTACAAATTTCACACCCTTGCGAAAGTGAAACAATGATATATGAACAAAAGCCGGGAAATTTCGCGGTAAATTATCTTTTCACAAAATACAGATCTTTATACAGTGGGGGTAGTGCCATGCAGTTGAAACAAAACATATACCTCTCTCACTCTGCGTCACAATTTCTGAAAAGTCAATGAAGGAGCCAGCTTTTATTTTAGCTTAAGAAAAAAACGCTAAAGTAACAAGCAGGAAAATATCCTCAGCTTTTAAGTGAATTTTACTTCTTGAACTTTTTGGTCTACCAAGAGCAAATACTATATAACGAGTGAATTCATTTCAGCAAGGCTGAAACATCGGGAATTCAGGTGGAGAGTCTACGCCACCTGAACCGACGCCGCCTGTAAAGGCGGGAGTCTTGACTCATGTACTAAGATAAATTTTTCATGTAATATATATTTAATTACAAATTAGTAGGAGAGTGATGCAAAATGGCCAACTGGCTTGCCAAAACCGAACCGGAAAGTTTTAGCTACGCTGATCTGCAACACTTGGGGCGTGATCGCTGGAATGGTGTAAAAAATTTTACCGCATTAAAACATATAAAAAACATGAGACCAGGTGACCAGATCTTTATTTATCACACTGGCAAGGAAAAGGCAATTGTCGGTGTAGCAGAAATAGTCTCTCCCCCCTACCCCGATCCTGATGAAACCGATAAACGCTTTCTTGTCGTAGATGTTGAGCCTCGCTACTCCTTAGACCGGCCTGTAACTTTAAAAGAAATTAAAGCTGCGACCACTTTCCAGAAATGGGATCTTGTGCGCCAGTCACGTCTCTCAGTTATGCCTGTAACACAAGAACACTGGGAATTGATACATTCCATGGCTAAGAACTATTCTCTGTAGTATTTACTACAAAGCAATCTGAACTGAAAGGTCAACATATGCATAAAGAGCTACCAAAAAATAAACTGTACGGAGAGCAACTAACTGTTATATTATATAGTTAATCCATTTAGGATTGAACTAAAATCAACGTAATCCAAGCCTGTAAAAAGGAGGTATCTGGCATAAATATTACTGGAGAACAAAAACTGTTGGCCATCTTGGCGCACTTGGCTTATCTATTAGGAGGACTAGGATTTATCATTGCCCCGTTGGTTATATTTTTAATCAAAAAAGATGACTCCTTCGTGTATGAACATGCTAAGCAGGCCTTAGTAGCTCATTTAGCAATTTTGGCTGCTTCGATAATTATCGGCATGTTATGTTTCCTGCTGATTGGGCTGCTGTTGCTTCCGGTCATGGCCATCCTTTGGCTGCTGCTAATCATAACCTCCATAATAGCCGCGGTAAGAGCTGCCGACGGCGAACTTTATGAATACCCGTTTATTCAAAGACTTGTAGCTAAAGTATAAGAAATCACGGATGTTTTTGCACTTCAACGATATGTTAATATAAAACCCGGCACAGGCGGCCGGTACCCCTCGTAACTCCCGTAACCCCCCGGCCTTTGCCGGAAAAAGCGTTCCGCAGGAGAAAAGCCGGGCGGTATTCCGTTAAAAAATCCGTACTGTTTGAGCGTAGCGAGTTTACGGATTTTAGGAATATCGTCCGGCTTTTCAGCTTTTGGAGGCGTGGGGCCTAGACCTTTTGTTACTTTTGGGGCAATGCCAAAAGTAAAACCCCGCTCCTTGTATTCCTTTGACTCAACAATAGGATTCATGGATTTGGGTGTTGGATAGCTGATGTGCTCAAATCCAAAAGGACGCAGGTTCTCTCCCGAACCTGCCCAGGCATTTAATCACCTCAAGGTTGCCTCTACAATTTTCCAATGTTTTTTTAACCAGATCTCCAACAGCACTGCCCTGCTAACCAAAAATACACCACTAAGCACCAGACCTAATCCCACAAATGAATAGCCTGATAAATACTCTGAAAGAAAGTAATAGCCGACAAATTGTGCAATTACCGGTGAAATATATGTCCAGGTTGAGGGAAGCAGCGGGCCTGCACGCCGTACCAGCCAGTAGTAAGAGCCATGTCCGGCAAGGGAACCAAATATAACCAGATATGCCCAGGAAAAAAATACTTGATAATTAATAACCACCGCTGCCGGTTCGGCAATCATTGACAACAGCACCAACATAATTCCGCCAATTACCATCTGCCAGCCATTCAGTACAAAAGGATTCAAACCGTCATCTAATATTTTTTTTGATGTCATTGTACCAAAAACACAACCAACTTCAGCGGCAAGTATTAACACTACCGCTAAAACAGCTTCCGTAGAGACGTCTACCCCTAATGCAGGAAGTACCGCAACAACCACCCCGATAAACGATATAAGTAAGCCGCAACCTTTAATCCAGGCACTCTTCCTAACACCCTGAAACCACTCTGTGATGCCGATCATAATTGGCGTAGTGGCAGCCAACAACGCTGCAATACTAGATGAGATATACCGCTCACCCCAGTATAAGCAACCAAACATAATAGCAGTCATAAAGATGCCAACAAGCATAACATCTTGGCGTTTTCCTGCTTGCACACCAATTTCACCATGTAAGAGTTTAACCGCAACCAATACGGTAACTCCCGCGATGAAAAATCGCGTCCCAGCAAATAGGAAGGGTGGCACTCCGGCATCTATACCAACCTTTATAGCTAAAAAAGTCGTACCAAAAATCAAACACATAAAGCCATATATTATGTACATGACATCTCCCTCTTTTCTGTTATATAACATTGGTGTATATTAGACTAATAAAACCATCATTTTACTATAACAGTCAAATGAGTACTATAACAGTTGGAGGCCATATGAAAATTTCTGTTAATCGCCAAAGTAATGTTTCGATTCGCGAACAAATCTACCTGGAAATTGCCCAACGTATCCGTTCGGGCCTGATTGAGTCTAATTTTAAATTACCCTCAGTGCGGGAACTAGCCAACGAAGTGAACATTAGTTTAGTAACTGCACACCATGTTTACAAAATGCTTGATAATAATGGCCTGACGGAAACCATTCGCGGCAAAGGCACCTTCGTACGCAGTGTAAAAAATACTACTCCAAATAGCAATCCTGCAGCCACTTTTGATTGGCAGCTTTCTATCCCAGACTATCTACCGCGGGCTAGCTTTTGGAGTCAAAGTTCAGTACGGTTACCCCCAAATATATTAGACCTAGCCTCAGCCTGCGTCCACCCTTCCCTGCTGCCCATTCCTTTAATCCAGGCATCAATCCGCCAGACACTCGAAAATTCCCCTCATGCGCTGGGGCAATACGCAAATTTTCAAGGCGATACCGACTTTTTGCTTGCAGTGGTAGAATATTTAAAAATATTGTCTATTCAGCTTACGCCTCACCAATTGCTGGTTACCAATGGTACCCAACAAGGTATTGATCTCTTTACTCGCACCTTCCTGGGACCAGGTGATACAATTGCGGTTGAAACCCCTTGTTTTTCCGGAGCCATTGATGCCTTTCGTTTATCTCATGTCAACCTGCAGCCCATTCCAGTTGATACAAACGGCATACGGGTTGATATCCTGGAAGACTTAGCGCCCTACATTCGTCTTAAAGCTATTTATACGGTTCCCACCGGCCAGAACCCGACCGGTGCAATAATGTCCCTGTCCCGCCGCCAAGACCTGCTGAGTTTCGCCCGTGAGCATAATGTTCTTATCTTGGAAGATGAACCACATCGCGAGTTAGAAATGTCTCGCATAAAACACTCCATCTTACCGCTGCCGTTAAAGATGTTAGATACAGATGGCCGAGTCATATATCTTAAAGGGTTTAGCAAATTTCTCTTTCCCGGCCTGCGACTTGGTTTACTTGCCGCAGATGGCAGCATCTATAACCGCCTGCTTGCAGCCAAATCGATCGCAGATCTCGGTTCACCCCTTTGGCTGCAAAAATCGCTGATACCGCTTTTTCAGAGCACGCAACTGTTACGCTCAATTAGTAAAATGAGCACTTTACTTGATACGCGTCGCAAAAGCGTCATTCAGACTTTGGACTGCCTCCTTGATCCTAGCATTATTCGCCCTAAACAATCTGCCGGCCTCCACTTATGGCTTTCGCTGCCAATAGGGATTAATACCGATTGTCTAATTCCTGAAGCCCACCGCCGCGGTGTACATTTTCTCCCAGGTTCAATTTTCTATCCCGGAGAACCTGAAACCAATCATCTGCGAATTTGTTGGACCAACCTTGCAGATGTAGATTTACCAAAAGCATTGGAAATACTTTGCAGGCTGCTCAACGATGCAGTAAACACCAAAACAAATAGTAACTAAAAGAAGTCTGACCAACGCTCAGAGCGGGATCAGACTTGAGTGGTTTTCATAGGATGTCCATCTTAATTATCAGTTATGGTCTACCCGGCAGTTCATGCAAAAAATACTATTCCCTGTACTATTTCCTCAAGTTTTTTTTGCGTTCTTGTCGATAGATAACCATATAACCGACTATTGTTGCGCCGGTAAATAACACCAAGATCCCAATTGTTAAATAGTACAGCATTTTTAACACTTCCATTCAAGGCATTAATAATATTTATCAGCCAACCCCTGTAATGCATAATTCTTCTTTTTGCAGATCCAAAAGTTTACCATTTCGTGTACAGACAACTGGCTTGGTAAAACATCTGTCTCTGGCATAAAAGGAAATAATTTTTGCTTTTTGTCCATTGCTTAAGATCACACTGCTCCCTATAAGATAATCCCGCATATTATCCATGAAAGTCAAACAGGAAACAGGTTCCAGCTTTGCAAACAAATCATCTGCCAATATGTCAAGCGCCTCAAACGGCGTCATTTTACGACGGTATACCCGATCAGATATTATCGCATCGTAGACATCAGCAATGGAAATAATTTTTGCCTCAGCACAAATTTCATCGCCGCTAAGTCCAAGGGGATATCCGCTGCCATCCAGCCGTTCATGATGCTGCCAAATTCCGAGTTTAATACTCTCGGGAATCCGAGCATCTTTAAGCACTTGATAGCCGTCCTGAGGATGCTTCTTAATGGCGGCAAATTCTGCATCAGATAAACGGCCTGGTTTATTTAGTATGGACAAAGGAACAACCAGTTTACCAATATCATGGAGCAGGCCGGTTAAAATTAGTTTTTTCAACTCAGTACCTTTGTAGTTGCACCACTTACCCAAAATTCCGGCAATTATAGCAACATGTAAGGAGTGGTTGAAGGTATTCTCACTATGACACCGTATATCATGCAAATGCTCCAAAACTCCAATTGTTTCTGCTAAAAGGATAATCTTTTGATCGACGAGTTCCTGCATTTCGGCAATTGGAACCTCGCCAAATTTTTTAATATGTCTAAATGCATGAACAATTTTATCAATCGTTTCATTATAGCCCTTTGTAAACTCCGTCTTGGTCATATGAACAGCAATTGCCTTCTCTTGCATTTTCTCAGTGTTATCATCAATATTAATAGCTGGCAACCCCCAATTTCTTAGGCTGTCTATTTGCGATTGATTGAGAACAGCTCCCTTGGTCAATAGTTTTATAAACCCATCCCCAGCTATCACATCCCCACCGATGCACATACCAGGAACTAAATCTTTTGTAAAAATTAAATTCATGCGCAGGCCTCCTAATAGAACATAAATATTAACAGTCAGCATAGCTACTTATTTAAGATCAGAGTTAGCTGGTCTTTGTTGCTAACAAACGCTATTTTTTCCTCCAAGTTCGTATTTCGACATAGTCTGCTGAATTTTGGAATATACTTTTTGGGGGATAAGTCTTAGAATAAAAATATGACAATATCAGACAAAATACAGCCAATCCTAATAAAATGATATATAGATTCTCTATTACTATATTCATGCAGTCCTCCTAGTAATTAGTTGTCACAAGAAACCTGTGACGGTAAGATGCTGTGCGCAAAATATGAATAGCCTTTGCTAACTTTGTTTCTATTAATCAAAATCTTCTATGGCAATTTGGCAAGTTAGTATCCAACATTTCAAAATTAGTTGATTAAACAATACTCATTTTGAGAAAATAAATGGCACCAATCTATAAACAGACTGATGCCAACATGTACAATTCTTTACGAATCGGCAACCTGGCAGTCATAGACCAATCTGTCCTTAGACCCATAGCTTTGCGTCCTCATCTTTCGATAAGTTTGCCTAGAAAATTTTGTATTATTATGTATATTAAAGGAATTTCCGTTGTAATTTTACACCAAGATAAACGAATAGTCAATGTATTATTAGGACTAAACTCTTTATTTCTAGGATATTAGTCCCATTATCGTCCTATTTTGATTTACATAAGACATATTTTTCAATCCTCAGTACCCCAATATTTGACATAAAAGCACAAACCACGTAATTGCTAGGTTTCTATATTGTCGAAAAGGGTTTTGCTGTCAAATTTGCAACCGAAAAATTCCATAAACTTGCAGTGCTTGTATCGGCACCTACTGCGCCTGCCTTGAGTATTTGTTTAATGTCCTGAGTGCTTTTGATTAAACCGGCGGCAATTATTGGTTGCTGAAAATGCTTTCTGATTTGTTCGTATACCTTCAACACCGCTACTCCTGGCATAATTTCTATAAAGTCTGGCTTAGACTGACGCAAAGCATTAATTCCACTGATTACCGATGGCGTATCATGAGCAAAAATGCGTTGCGCTGTCACAAGACCTTCTTTATGACCTGTCGCCACTAATTGGCCGTTAGGAGTAACAATGCCGTCTACATCGGCTTTCTCTTTTAGATATTTGATGGCAACCTTATCTCTTGCCATGCCGCCAATCATATCAACATGAACCAATACTATTTTCTTATGTTTACGTAATTGCTGACTTATTTCAACAATATTGAAAATATCGCCTGACGAAATCATTACTATTCGGACATTACTATTGATTACAGTAGGAATCATCTCCGGTTTTTGCAGTGAGGCAACAATCGGACATACTTGTAGTGCAGCCAAAACTTTATCTTGAGGAAGCATATCATCTCTTCCCTTCTCAATTTTCAATACTTACTATGTCTTAATTCCGGGATAATAATTAATAATCCTTTAAATTTTTAAAAAAGAATCGCCAAATCAGGCGGAGTAAACCTCCGCCTGATTTGCTATGTTTCAGCTTAGCTGCAAAAAATTTGAGCAAATACCTCTACTGGATGTAAAGCCTTGTACTTAGTACCGTGCTGAATCTGCAAGCGGCAGGTAGCACATTCAGTAATAACCATATCCGGTTTGCATTCATTGATGCCATCAAACAGCGCCTGACCTATTTTCATCGAGATATCATACTTTTCTTTTTTAAAGCCGTAAGTACCCGACATTCCGCAGCACCCATTATCCACATCAATAATCTCCAGACAGGGATTGCTTCTTAATAATTTTACCCATGGTTTTCCAATACCCTGGGCTTTAAGATGACAAGGCGCATGATAAGCTAACTTGCGAAAAACAGTGGTTTGTCTTTGTTCCAGTCTGTCCTGCAAAGCTACCAATAGTTCCCCCAAATCGTACGTACTGGCTGCTACCAGCTGAGCCAATTTAGCCAGCTGCTCATCCTCGCTAAAAAGGCCGGCATACCGGGATTTAAGTGTATGACCACAGCTCGTACAAGCAGTAACTATCTTCCAGCCCTTCATCACAGCATCCTTCATCGCCAAAATGTTGTTGCGGGCATCGGCTAATGCCTCCACTTTGTCGCTAGCGGCAGGAAGGCCACAACAGCCTGTTTGCGCAATTTCCACAGCGTAACCGGCCTTTTCCAAAACTTTTACCGCAGCTGCTCCTATGGCAGAATCATTATACTTAATAAAACAACCAGGAAATAGAAGTATTTGCTCCTTTCCCCTGTTCTGCCGACTACTTCCGTCTGTGCCAATTAGCGGTTTTGCCGTATAGGCCGGCAAATTCCTTTTAGCAGTAATACCTCCCAGCGGCATAAATGGACCGGCCGCTTTGAGAGCACAATTACTCACCGGAGTCACAATTGTGCTCATTTTACCTAGCAATGCGGGACGGGCAAAGAAGTAGTCGCGAATTTTTTTCACGCCCGTCTTTTTTTGCTGCGCCTTGGCTTCGGCAATGTACTCAGACACAGTAACCTGATTAGGACATATCAAGTCGCATTGTCCACACCCTAGACAGTAATCCACCCAATCTAAGCTACAATCCAGGCCTTCACGCCGGAAACGTTCGATATCTGAGCCCAACTTTTTAGGTCCCGGATAATCAGGACATACCTTCAACAAGGGACATACAGTATTGCAGTAGGAACATTTTAAACAAGAATCAATAGTTAGTTTTTCTTTCTCCATACTACCTTGCCACCCCCGCTGCCAGCATTCCCGCCCGGTAACCGGTTACTATCGCCAACGCATTACCACTTTTACACTCATAAGTCTCTAGAATATTGCCGGCACCATATACATTCGCTGCAACAGGAAGGTTGTTTTTATTTACTAATTGCAGCTGCTCGTTAACCCTGGCATCTTCCTGCAGAAATGTTTCGTTATCTTTACCTGCAATAGTAATAGCAATACTATTTCTATTGATTCTACCTGTAGCCACAATAATGCTCTGAGCTTTAATTACACGTTTCCTGCCAGGAGTATCTAGGATTGCCGCTGTACAAAGTCCGTCCTCCAACTGCAAGGCTTGCACTGGATAACCTGGATTACTTTCTACACCAGCTTGTGTTAAATATCTCTGTAAAAGTTGGAAAACCCTCAGCCCTGCCATTGATGGCGGTACTGTAACAAGCTCACCCACAGAACATCCTACCTGCTTTATGAACTCAGCAAATTCCTGTTCCTTTATTTTCGATCCGAAAATGGCTGGCAATAACAGCAAATCATTATCCCTGACCAATGGTTGAACAAGCTCAGCCAAATGCTTCTGATTCTGCTTATCTTCCAGATAGTTAGCTACATCCAGGCTGGTAAAGGAATGATTTTGCAGCCTGGGTATTTCGGTAGTAGCTGCGCTGTATTTTACCTGTATACCTAACTTTTTGACAGCTGCAGAAAGCAATTCAGCTGTTAACTGTGCACTGAAGCCGCTTAAACCATGAATCCCCGCTACTATTACTTTGCTGCCGTTGACTGGCCTGCCAGCCCAGACGGAGGCGGGAGCTAGCAGCACCTCCTGAAAGCCCCCCATTATATTAGGAATAAACGTACGCTCGTTACAAGCGCCTTTATACTCGCAGCCGGCCGCTGCTGTCATAGCTCTAAAAAAATCTATGGCTTCTTCCAGATAAGGTTGTTCACTACTCATACCCTGAATACTCACCGTTCCTCCACTCAGGGCAAAGGTGCCCGGCCCACTGGTTACCAATGTTACCTGCGCGCCATATTTTGCCGCCGCTAAAGCAGCAGTAATTCCGGCCAAGCCGCCGCCAATAACTAAAACCTGCTTTCGGGTATTACCCAATTTTTATCACCTGACCTAACAAGGTTTCCAATACCGTAAGTTATCAATAAACCGCTATAAAATCCCAATTCCTCTGCCAATTGCGACAGCCAAAACACCACTGAGCATCGGACCCACCACCGGAATCCAAGCATACTCCCACTGTGAAGAACCTTTACCTGCAATCGGCAAAACAGCATGCGCAATACGCGGCCCCAGATCCCTGGCCGGATTGAGGGCATACCCGGTAGGACCACCAAAAGAAAGACCTAGTGCCCAGATTAACATACTTACCAAATAGGGGCCAAAACCAGCACTAAAGCTCGCACCACCATTGCTCAATTCTTTAGAGAAAATTACGAAAACTAAAACTATTAAAAAAGTTGTTGCAATAATTTCACAAACTAGATTGCTGCCGCTCTTACGAATAGCCGGAATAGTAGAAAATATTGATAATTTCGCCTCTTTATCTTCCGTAATTCCCCAGTGAGGCAGATAAGCAAGCCAAACAAGACAAGCTCCGGCAAAAGCACCGGCTAGCTGAGCAAACATTGTCATTAGTGCATGTCCTGGAGCATAAACGCCTATCATAGCTTTAGACAATGTAATAGCCGGGTTCAGATCAGCCTGGGGAGCACCTGTAGCTATAGCACTAAATACACCCAGTAGTACCCCAAAAGCCCAGCCCGCAGTGACTGCGATCCAGGCGCCGCCACCACCGCCGCCAACTGCCTTTGAACGTGCCAGGGTCAAATTGGCGCATACACCGCAGCCAAAACTAAGCAAAACTAAGGTGCCGAAAAATTCGCCAAACAAATTTGTCATAAACAAATACCCCCTTGTCAAATACTCATGAGTATTCCCCAATCCATATATTCACAATTGATGATTTCAAAGATACTCTCAGCTAATCAAACTCTAACCTTTTTGGCCCAGCCCATACAAAGTTGTACGGCTTCCTGCCATCCATAATAGAGGTTGTCACGGTATTCAGCCGACATTTCAGGCTTAAAAGTTTGATCAATACCCCATTGAGCAGCAATTTCACTGGTGCTTTGCCACATTCCACTGCCCAAACCAGCCAAATAGGCTGCTCCCAATGCCGTCATTTCAGTAATTTTGGGTCTGATAACCGGAATTCCCAAAATATCAGCCTGGAACTGGCAGAGCAAGCTATTCTTAACAGCTCCCCCATCTACTCTCAATTCAGACACTTCGATAGTACCGTCTTTGATTACCGCATTAATAATATCTTTCGTCTGATAAGCTAATGCCTCAAGACCGGCACGAATCAAATGGTTTCTGGTAGTACCCCTGGTAATGCCAATTATCATTCCGCGTGCATACATATCCCAATAGGGAGCGCATAAGCCAACAAAAGCCGGAACCAAATAAACACCGCCGGTATCAGGTACCATAAAGCCATACCATTCCGTATCTGCTGCCGTATAGATAATTTTAGCCTCATCACGCAGCCATTGAATGGTCGCACCTGAAATAAAGATAACTCCCTCCAAAGCATAACTCACTTTTCCGTCAATGCCCCAGGCGATAGTAGTGGTCAAACCATCTTTAAGCACTGGCTTATCGCCGGTATTCATGACATACACACCAGCTGTGCCAAAGGTATTCTTAGCCATACCTGGTTTGAAGCAAGCCTGACCAAAAAGAGCGGCTTGTTGGTCGCCAGCATCCCCTCTAATCGGTATTTCAGCTCCAAAAAGCGATGCGCCAGCTACCCCATAATCACCGTTTGAATCAATAACTTCGGGTAGAAGCGCCATCGGTATGTCCATCTTCCGACAAAGTTCCTCATCCCACTTCATCTTCATAATATTGTAGAGCATGGTTCGGGAGGCATTGGAGTAATCAGTCTTATGGCTTCTACCGCCTGTAAGATTCCAGATCAGCCAAGTATCAATGGTTCCAAACAAAAGCTCTCCCTGCTCGGCTCGCTGTCGTGCGCCAGGTATTTTGTCTAAAATCCAGGGAATTTTGGACGCCGAGAAATAGGCGTCAATGACTAGACCTGTTTTTTCTCTGATCTCTTCGGTTAATCCGTCCTCAACCCACTTTTCAGCAATCTCTGCTGTTTGGCGTGACTGCCAGCAAATCGCGTTATAAATGGGTTTTCCTGTGGTTTTATCCCAGATAACTGAAGTTTCTCTTTGATTTGTTACACCAATTGCACGTATTTCTTCAGGAGATACCTTTGCTTTATTAATGGCCTTACGAGCTACTTCGATCTGAGCCTCGAGTATTTCCACCGCATTATGTTCGACCCAACCCGGGGTAGGAAAGATTTGAGTAAATTCCCGGGAACAATCACCGATAACACACCCACTTTTGTCGAAAATGATCGCCCTCACGCCAGTAGTACCTTCATCAAGTGCCATAACATACGGTTTTTCCATACTCATTCCCCCCGTTCAAATTTCGAAATTCGCAGGCAGCAAGCTAACTTGCATTAATCGGTGCCTGGAAAGTCCAGTTGATGCGTTAGTAAGCTAACCTGACTAACGCCATGTATGCTATTGCTTACAAAGCAAAGCACACATGGCAATCAGCTAGTGGCTACACGCTATCTAAAATCTTTCTCTCCCATTTTCCTAAATACAAAGCTTGGTAGCTTTATGCTTCAATATCATAAAGCTTATTGTAGTCGTCTACACCATAGATGCCCCAGGTCTTGATAGCTGCAGCCAATTCAGGCTGCTTCTTGGCCGCTTCCGTAATATCAATGCCTTTCATTACAGCATCAATGGCTTGACGGAATGCAATTGATCCGGCTTTCGGTCCCATTGGATGTCCGTGGATACCAGCGCCAACCCCAATGATAATGTCATTGCCGAGGTTATCCATCAAATAAGGTACCATTCCAGGTGTTACACCGCCACCGATATGAGTAAAGGTTTGTTTGATATGATACATTTTGGAGTAGCCGACATGCCATGTACGAACGAATTTTTCCTTAAGCGCGTTAAACTTGGCAGATGGAGCAACATTGAGCGACATATCGCCACCGCAAATCCGGATAAGTTTTTGGGCTACCTCGGTGCTCATTCCCTGATAAGGAGATACGGTCTGAGCTCCGCCATAGCAAGTGTGGACACAAATAGGAACATTAATGTTCGGATCTTCTGCCAGCATACGCAGTCCTGAGTAGCCTACGCCAAACACATTTACCATGATGGCATTTGCACCGGCCTCAATTGCCCGGTACGCATTATCACGGAGACGGACTACCTCATCGGTAACATTTACTGTAAACAAGGTCATTTCGCCTTTTTCCTTGTCTGCACGTTTCGCAGCCGCCATATACGCCTTAACCCGTTCTTCCAGAGGCGAAAAAGCCGGACTACCGGCAATCAGTTCGTCATCCTTAATCCAATCAGTGCCACCAACGGCTGCATTGTAGAAAAGTTCGGCTCCTTCCTGAGGAGTAATGCCGGTACAAGGTTTAATCATGTTATTTACAATAGGCCGCTGTGGAATATTCAATAACTTCCGCAAGCCCGAAATGCCAAATTTAGGACCTTTAAATTGCTTTAAGAAGCTTTCTGGAAATTCCAAGTCGACTAATTTGAGATTTGGCATAGACGATATATTACCAATAACGCTAGACAACATTAAAGGAATATTATCATAAAAATTGACCCATGGATACGCGCACCGTAGAATAAAATACCTCGTCTGATCTTTCGGCATCTGGGCAATTAATTCATAGTTGGGAACACTGTAAATGCCAATTATTTTTGCAGCGCTTCTGGCTCTAACAGCTTCCGTTTCTCCTGGAACAGCAAACCATGATCCGGAAGACTGTTCAATGGCCAAAGCAGCCGATTTAGCTACTAAATCAGCCTGGGCAGCTCCCCCTACTAAATAGGTTGCTACTACATAATCATTGCTGTCAATACCTTCATGTAGAGGAAACAAACTAGGATTGTATAAATCTTTCATTTTGTCAACAACTCCTTCTTTACATTAAGTTCGTCAATACACAACTTTTTTTATAGAACTGATTCCCTCATCACCTCCCAAAAGTATTTTTATAATTAAAAGAGCAAGACTATCTTGCCGTTCCTTCCCCTAAATGGGCATAATTCAGTGCTTCGTCATATAAGTGGTGGCTTAGAAACAATTGTTGATTTTGTTTGCCTTGCGCCACCACTTCCTGTCCTTTCCAACGATCCCTGAGAAACTTCTCCAATTCTGCTTTGGCCTGTTCTCCCTGCCAGAGTCCCTTTTCATATACTGTAATCATGGCTTTATAACCACAAAAATTCCCCTGGCACGTTCCCAGTCCAAGCCGCGTACGGCGAGCCAGGTCGCTGATCGTGCGGGCAGGTATTGTAATAACACCTTCTAAAGCCAATTCCAGCTCTGCTCTGGTTACAAACTCACATTCACACAAAATTTCTGCTTGAATCGGGTCCTTTTTTATTCGTTCCAGTAACAAGAACAAGTCACTTCCCAGACGATGCTTGACTTTTTCCAGTGCTGGTAAAGAAAGAAACTTTTGTCCCACTAGTAAGCTGCTGTTTTCCGCCGCCGCTCTCAAAGGCAGCTTAGCGGTAGTACATTCCTTATCCACGCCCAGCTTGCGGCAAACCAAATCGGTAGTTACCTCAGCCATCAGCCGATAAGTAGTTAATTTCCCACCAAGAATAGAGACAAATCCCGCTATATTATCTTCACGCTCATGATCCAGCAACACGTAGTTACGACTAATTTCCCTACCGCCGCCCACAGCAGCTGCTTTAGGACTATATAAAGGACGCACACCGGAAAAGGCTCTAATGATTCTTGCCTGACTTAGTCCCGGAAAAGTCACTGCCGCCAATCCCAGCATGTGATCAATTTCGCCTGGATTAATAGCCAAATTCTCTGGATGCAAAACATTTATCGACGTGGTTCCCAATATAGAAACCGGTCCGCCTGGTACGATAAGATCACAGTCTCCTGGCACTTTAAGCCTGTTTACCACACCATGAGTGATCCGTTGATTAAAAATAACCAGACTACCTCGATTACAAACAAGATTCACCTCTATTCCCAACTGTGCCGCCACTAGAGCACCCCACGGACCTGCGGCATTAACTACAACGTCACAAGCCACGTAGTCTGCTTCACCTGTCCGGTTATCTATGAAACGTACTCCTTGTACTTTGCGGTTTTTAACCTCAACGTTAGTAACTTGGGTGTACGTTTTAACGGTTGCACCCAGACGTACGGCAGCTTGAGCATTCGCTGTAGTAAGTTGGAAAACATCAATATAGGCGTCAGGAACGGTATAGGCCCGGGTTATTTTGGTGGTAACGTTAGGCTCCCGCTCCAACACTTGCCGAGGTGACAATTCTTCAGTTTCTATTCCGGCTTTTTTGCAACCGCTGACAAATTGCTTAACATATTCTGCATCATCTTCCTGCAAGTGAACAAACATGCCACCGGTATCTTCAATACAATTAGCGGCTATCTTTTTAAGGATGGTATTTTCCACAATACACTCTTTTGCCGCCTCTATATCTTTAACCGAGTACCGCGCTCCACTATGCAGCAATCCATGGCATCTACCAGTAGTACCATAGGCCAAGTCCTGCTTTTCAAACAGAACGGCAGGAATACCGCGTAAAGCCAA
Source organism: Sporomusa sp. KB1 (assembly GCF_007830295.1). Classification (GTDB taxonomy): domain Bacteria; phylum Bacillota; class Negativicutes; order Sporomusales; family Sporomusaceae; genus Sporomusa. The sequence goes on from NZ_VLKC01000002.1 coordinate 165,911, forward strand.
GTCCCGCAAAATACCGGTACCCGTACAGCCCCCGCCAATCACTACCACCTGGGTTCTCTCCACTTCTGTCTTCCCTCCTAATAAGATAAGACTTGGCTTGTGCGAGTCCTTTAGGACGCCGGCAGAAGCCTTAGTCGTTCCATCCAGGGAAAGTTAACCTTTCCCTCTGAAAAAAATAAGATCCCTATATAGACATAAGGAATTATCCTTACACCTATATAGGGATCTTACATATCCTCTTGATCCCGAGTACATTAGGGTCAGATCCACTGAGGAATCTATTATAACCCAAATCTACCTTTACTTTATTCAATTGTATGGCTTATGAATTTAATTATAAAATATTTTTTCAATTATTGCAAGACATAATTTTCTAAATATTCTTTTTTAGGGGATACTAAAATAAATGAGAAAATAATCCACCATCCGTATTTTCTTGGTACTTCTTCTCTCTATTTTTATATTCTATTTTCAACTTTTTGTCGTTGTCATGGGCGTATTTTAAAATAGAGGTGTACCATGTTTCAGTTTCAGTCTCAGGTACAATTTGCGTCCATAAGCTCATATCATAAGTATTGGATATTTGGCGTATTATTGTCCCCGCTGAATTAAAATGAATTTGATCCAAAAGCATTACTTCCCGGTCTTTTAGGCGAAATAAATAGTGATTTAGATAGTAATCGCTCCTATTTAATTCGGTAGCTTTGATCCAGACACTAAGCAACAATTCATCTCTATAACAGTCCTTTTCATATCTGAGTGTTTCTGTGTCAAATTGACCCAATGCATCCTTACCAACTTCTACAAACCGTTGTGGCTCAGCCACTGGCGCATTCGCTGCAGCATTTGCCCATCCGAAGTTAAATAAAAACACTGTCGTAAGAATTAACATAAATTTTTTCAAAGTCATGACATCACCTTTCTAAAATATATAATCATTCTCCTGAAAAGGAGCGGCTCACTTAGTAATATTTGATATAAAACATAAAAGTCCCTGCCAAATTCATGCAAATTTAGCAGGGGCTTCTGTTTTTTCTGACATTTCTGGTTATCGGGGTCACCGATAGAACCATGACAGATATTTTAATTAAATAATGACTATCAGGAAGGTCACAGTGGGCGATTTGCCAAGGAGTATCTGGCTGGATTCACTGGATATCTTCATACCGATGGCTGGAAAGGCTATCAAAAAGTAGAGGAAGCTGGCGTAATCTTGTGTGGCTGCTGGGCACATGCCAAAAGAAAATTTCATGAGGCCTTGGTTGGTGCTGCCGCTAAACAGACAGATAGCAAGGAAGCGATAGGTCTTGCTTATTGCGATCAGCTTTTCGCTCTTGAAAAAAAGGCCGAAGAGAAACAGATGACGCCAAAAGAGCGGCATGAACTAAGGCAAAAAGAGGCTAAGCCGATTTTGGAAGAGTTTTATAAATGGATAGAAGCTTGCAGGGCCACTACCTTGCCGCAAAATCTACTGGGCAAGGCGTTTACGTATGCTCAAAATCAGAAAAAATATCTGACGGCCTATTTGTCCGATGGCCGTATTGAAATATCGAACAATCGCGCAGAAAGATCCATAAGCCCTTTGTGATTGGACGAAAAAACTGACTGTTCTGCAATACCCCTGGTGGAGCAAAGTCATCTGCCGCTGTTTACAGCCTAATCCAAACGGCCATAGAAAACGGATTAAATCCACAAGCGTATTTGGAATACATATTTAAGCAAATCCAGCTACAGGATACGTTCTATGTTGAAAAATTGTTTCCTTGGTCTGAAGAAATTCCTGTAAGTTGCAAGATGCCGGTCAAAAAATCATAACCGTACTGACGCTTTGAGCATATATAAATCTATATCGCATGTTCAAACAATGGCACCGACATTTTTGTATATCGGTAAGCGTCAAAGCAACACCACATGGTAATAAAAAACCACCTGATATACGATAAAATAAAACATCAGATGGTCGTAGTGATTGAAGTAAGAATACCGGCAGTGGAAGCGTCTGGGTGAATTTTTGACAATTTACTCAGTTTTTTCTGTTCAGCTGCTGCTTCAGCAATACTCGGGAGTTGACGCCTAACTTCTTAAAAGCGCTCTTAAGTTGGGTTTTGACCGTATTTTCCGAGATAAAAAGCCGTATGCCAATTTCCCGGTTGCTTATGCCTTCTGCCGCCAGCCGTGCTATCTCCAGTTCCCGACTAGTCAACTGGGGAGCAATTTTGAAAAAATGGTTCTTGATAATCCCCTTCACCGCTGTTTGCTGAACAGCATACAACGTCAGTATTTTGTCGATGCCCTCACGGTGGAGGCCGCTTTTATAAAGCTCTTCCAGCAATGGCTTGATATAATCGCAGTTTTCCACAAAAGGCATATAAAGCTTATCTGCCATGGCAATATCCAGCGCTTTTTTCAGGGCAGACAGCGCCTCGGCTTCCCTGCACACTTGCTTGTTAGCCGCCGCCAAGTATATGTATGTGTAGATATGCCCCAGCAGATTGGGAAAAACGGAGGCAATCCCGTTAAAATGTGCCTCGTTGCCAATCAGCTTCAGATATTCGCCGCGCACCAGCAGCACCCGGCCGTATACGATGTTGAACGCTCCAAAGGCCGGAAACATCAGGCGGCTGTTATTTACACTGCCTTCAGCCACCCACTGAGGTATCTTGTCGGGCTGCCGTAAAAGGGCGTACATGTATCCTTCGCAAATGTCCGCTGTGCTAAAAAAAAGGTATCGCCGGGCGCTGGTTATATCGGTGCGCATTTTCTGTAAAATATCCACTGCGTCGAAATAGTTACCGCTAACTAACGCTAGGCGCAAACGTAGGAACAAGGCGCAAACGATAATCCCTGTCTGGGGTTGCTCTGGGTTTGCCTCGGCAAGAGACAATGCTTTGTACGAAGCAATTTCGGCATTCACAAAGTCACCTGCGTCGAAATGCATTTCGGCTTCCATAGCATATTCCGCGCCACTGCCATGCCCGTTGGTAAGCCATCTGTAATAGATCATACCTTCCCGCAGATCTCGGATATGTTCTTGCAGATGGCCGCTTTTCCGGTAATATAGATAAAGTATTGATGGAGACCCGAATGTCCAGCTCTTCCCGTTATCATAGAGGGAGGTCGGCCGGCCCAGAATGTTCCATGCCTTCTGTTGATGCTCTGACATCTTCTTTATGTCATTATAAGCGGCAAAACAGAGCACAATTTCAAATTCCCCCAATAATTGGTCACGAAGGCTGGAAGCCAGACTTGCATCGTCTTTGAGATTGCTCCTAAATTCGCTGCAAATCTTGTTAAACAAATCCGTCTCTTTATAAATAAATAAATGGAGCGCATATTTTAGTATTGCGTAATGATGCCGAGCTTTAACTTCATTGGGACATTCCTCAAGATACTTTTTAAGCAATTCTTTGTTCTCGACGGTATAGTCACTAGGGTGATCTCCCTTTGCGGCAACAAGAATATTGTCAAAATCTTTACATTCGTAAAAATAATGCCTAGCTGCAAAATAGTCGCCGGTTTCCAGGTGCCAGCGCCCCGCTTTTTGATATAGCTCCTTCCTGTAGCGCGAATCTTTTTTCGCCAGCGCTTCTCTTAGAAAGTCGGTGAAAATGTTGTGGGCATAATAGGTTCTTTCCCGAAGGTCATACTTCACGAAAGCGTTTTTGCTGGTTACTTCGGTCAACAATTCCTCGGCATTGTCTTTCCCCCACATGTGGACAGCCTGTTCGAGGGTAAATCTGTCGAAAATGCACAAGGTGAGGAGGAATTCTTTTATCTCAGAAGAAAGCGGTATGTACACTGCTTTGTCGAGCAGTTTGTAGATAGTGTATTTCGGAGCGTGGCTGCCTGTCGCAATGAATTCCAGCATTAGCAGATACAGTGCGCTGATCCAACCTTCGGTCAGGGTGTACAGTTCGTCCGCCGCACGATCATTCAGGCTGATCCCGCATTCTTTGTAGTATGCGGTAATTTCTTTTGGGGCAAATTCGAACATTTTCGGCGCGATATAGTGCAGATAGCCTTTGAGCGCCAATTCTTCCATGTTGCGCAGTCCAGTAAACCGCGCAATCAAGACGATGTGCAGATTGGTTATTTGGTTCAGCGTCAAAAATTCGATAAACCTGTCGACTTCAGGCGTTTCTATTAGATGATAGTCGTCAATTACAAGTATAGTACGGACAGACAGCAGTTCAGGCGCCGCGATAATACGCAGGGCTTCCTCCATTAGAGTGCTGTCAGTTGGCAGCTCAAGCGACAGTAAGCTTTGCGCAGAGTTTTCGTCGAATCTGGCAAATAAATTGCAAAATGCCTTCCAGAAACTGCTTAGGGAATTATTATAAATCGGTTGCCATAATACACAGGTAGCGTTTTTGTTCAGATATTCCCTAACTGCGGTAGTTTTGCCGTAACCCATCGGTGCTTCGACAATGGTCAGCGCATGGTATAAAATACCACCCAAGGCAGTCGTAAGTCGCTTCGGAAAATAGACCATTTTGGCGTTGTAACGTTTTATTTTTGTCATACATAGTACCTCACATCTTGTTGTGTTATGAAAGCTACATGCTAGGCTATGGTTTTCATACACAACAAAACCCGCTTCCTGTCATTGCAAATTGAAAGCGGGTTTCTCTACAATACAGTATATCGTGTGATTTTTAGCAAATCAGCTACTTCTTCGGCGGTATATGATTTGGTATCGTTCAATATTATCCACTCCATTCACGCGCTGCATTATTCCCGAAACTTTCTATCATCTCTTTTGCAATTCACCTTATATCTATCCAATTCTTCTTTCTCAATACGCCAGACTGAGCCTGACCTTCGCCGCAGTTGGAAACTGGCGATTCACCCTTCATTTAACCATCTTATTAATATGTCATATCTTACTCCCAAAATTTCTGCTGCTTCTCTTGCGGTCAGTAACTTATAATCACCAGCTTTGGACCGGCATTTCATCCGCTATTGATAATCCGGCCATTGTAATCCCCAACAAATTGCTACTTTTAAGGTGACGTACTATTTATTTCTCATTTCCTTTTTGATTTGATCTGCTATTGCGATTAAATTTTCCAATGTTTCTTGAGAAATCCTACTTTTATCAAATATACTCATTTCTTTGGTAGAAAAAACATCTACGTCCTGTTTGAATTTTTCCAGCGTAACCTTATATAGCGTTGAATCTTTCTCTAAGCAAGAGGATTCATTTGTTCTGCCTAATAAATAGTCGGTGGGAGCTTTAAAAAAATCAGCAAGCCGACCAAGTGTTTTAATATCCGGCAGTGCTTTTCCGCGTTCCCAATTCCCTACGGCCTGTTGTGTAATGCCAAATTTATCAGCAAGTGCTGCTTGCGATAAGCCAAGCTTTTTACGTTGTTCTTTTATTCGAATTAGTATCTTTTATTCGAATTAGTAGGATTTTCACATCACCATTATAATATGCTCAAAAATCGGTTTGCATAAATTCATGCTATCATTCTAATAACGATATATTTTTTGACTTTCAGTAACGAGGATACTTATTTCGGTTCGGACTTTTTCAGCACCCCTCCATAATATTTGCGTGAATTTGTCCTTGATCCGGACAATGCAGATTCATGTCTACATGGGTTTTGGGATACTCCCGCACAATCTCCTCAGTTGTTTTCCCCTCCCACTTGCCAAGATGCATTTCCCACAGGTCGCCCCGAACCGTCACGGAAAGCTTTTTGCTCTCTGCAATGATTTCTGCCGTCTATTTTGAACGGGAAAGATCGCTGCAAAATGCCGAATGAATCTCGGCAGTCAGAAGGGTTTTGCAGCCTCTGAGCCTGTTTTATCCCATCTCGGCTCAGCTTGGCATCAAGCTGCCCGAATAGCGTTCCTCTTCCATTTGGGCCTTGCCCGGCCGAACCAAATACACGATTCTTTCCTCCATCTGCACTCGCCCACTTTCTTGTTATTTCGGCGCTTTCGGCGCGGTCTCAATTAGTATCCAGACGATCACGCCACACACCAACAAGACCACGCCATAGCCCATCAGGAGATCGTCCATACCCACGCGGTGCCCCCTCATCGCAAAGCTCGTTTCACCGCTGAGCCGCACGTTTGTGCGCTCTTCGGATGTACACCTCCAGGTCGGACCCATCAGTACGAATGCTGTGACCGACGCGGCAACCAGTCAATTCGCCCCGATTAAACAGCTTGTATATAGTGATTTTGCTTACCTTCAGCAGCTTCGACATTTCTTCCGGCGTATAAAATACAGTAGTAAACAATGCCATACTCTCCAACATGATTCGTATCTCTGGCAGGTTGGTTCGAACCCGCCGGAGTTTGCAACCAAATCAGTTTGCCTCAGTCTCTTTATTCGTTATTTTCTCTGCCAGATTAATGCCGCCGTCCGTCCCTGGCGTGTTCTGCTTCAGCACTCCGGCCGAAATAAGCTGCTTGATAATATTGTCCTGCACCGCCAGCGACTGGACGAAGCCTTCCAGCGTCATAACAATCCGCTTGTTGACCTCCACCACCGGCTGGCCGTTATCGCTCTTTAAGTGGGGCTGCACCGTCAAGAGATCAATCCGTACCAATTGCCCGGTCACATGGATCGCGCTGATCGCATCAGCGAAGATTTCCTGGTTCATAAATACTCTCCTTTACTTCCCGGTTATAATTCTGAATACTTCACTAGTTATATCCACTCCGCCGTAAGCGACCATACCTTTATTGATAACAATGGCCCAGCCTTTGGCCTCAACTACCTGCTTGATCGCCATGTTCACTTTTTCTGCTATTGGTTTTAACAGTTCCACCCGCTTTTGTTCCACCTGTTTTACCCGCTGCAGGTTCAGTTCTTGTTTTTCTTTGTCGCCTAGGCCAGCGGCTTTGACCTCAAAGTCCTTTCCCGCCTGCTCTATTTCCGCCTGTAGTGCCTCATTGGCCTTCGGCGTATCCGGATGGTTGTTGATGAGATACATCAGGTCCACCACACCTATGGATTCGCCGGATGCGGCGTACGCTTTTCCTGACGGAACTGCCGCCGTGCAGAGCACCAGGGCCAGGACAACTATACTAAAGACAGAGATAATATATTTTTTCTTTTTCGCAAATACAGACATTGGGCTTATCCCTCTTTCCGCCAATTAGGCATTTTTATTTATGGTAGCTTTGTTATCATCGGCTGGCTCAAATGTCGGTCAACTGTCGCGGTCAAAATATACGTTGACCGCGACATCAATGGCTCCTCCCGGAGGTGCATCAAACGGGGCGCTGGCCTGCGCCGCCTGTAAGGCGCTGTTGTCCAGGGAGGCATGCCCGCTGCTTTTTATTACCCGAAGAGTACCTTCCCGTATTTCTCCGGATGAGGTAATGGTAAACGCGATTTTAGCGGTGCCTGTCAGACCATTTTCCCTGACTTCCTTAGGGTACACGAGATTTCCCCGGACCTTTCTTCCCACCTGGCCCGCGTATTCATTGAGCACCGCCTGAAGATTCACCGTCTGCTGCTTTTGCTCGGTTTCCGCTCCCGCCGGGCTGGTTACCATCACTGGAGTCGCCTGGAGCTGGAGCGGCGTGACATCCGCATTTTCTATCCGAACTGGGCTTTCATTCTGAGATTTCTCCGACGACGGTTTGACAGGGGCGTTGTTCGCGGCTTGCTCTGGCTGGGGTACTTGCCGGGGGTTTTTTTCTCCCTTGTGCCGCTCTTCCATTTGTCGGTTGGAAATCATGCCGTAGATTTCAATCTTGAGCATCTCTTGCCTATGTTGCTTCGAAAAATGCAAGGTAGTCCAAAGAAAAGGCAATGCAAGGCTTAGATGCAAAAGCAAGGAAATCGCGAGCCATTGGTAAAAATTGAGTTTTGTAAGATAGTGCAACCACGTCCTCCTTTCTGCCTGATGCCGTACAAAGATTTTGTCTTGTAATTCACAGCATAAAAGTCTTGCCGGGATTTCTTACCGCCAGTCCTTCCATATGAGGATCGGCGGCTAAGTGCGATTTTTTGTCTGCACCGCCACTTTCTGAAAGCTCATCTGTTTCAAAAGATCGACCACATCAATGAAATGCTGCAGGGCGACGTCCCGGTCGGCCCGGATGACGAAGCTGGTTTCCTGGCCTAGAGGTTGAAGATTGGCTTTAAGCCCTTCAAGCGTGACGGATTCCCCGTTAAAATAGATGGCGCCGCTCTGCCCCAGTTCGATAACTGAGGCCGTATCGGCCTGCGCAATGTTTTTGGAGGCTTCCGGCAGGTTCACGGGGATTCTCCCACTGACAATGAAGCTGGATGTTACCAGCACGATGGTTAAAAGCACCAGCATGATGTCCACAAAGGGGATGACGTTCATTGTTTCAAAGGGTTTATCGTCCATTGGCTATCTCCCATTCAAGCATCAAAACTTTGACCCGCCTGAGCAGTGCGTTATATATCACTACCGCCACCAGCGCCACGATCAGTCCTACAGCCGTCGCTTTCAGAGCCAGGGCCAGTCCAGTCATAATCTTGCCGGTATCCATTGCGGCATCTGTTCCCATGTTGTAGAAGGTCAGCATAATCCCCAGCACGGTGCCGAGCAGCCCGACGTAGGGGGCATTCGCCCCTACCGAGGCGATGACGAATAGTTTTTTGGTCAGGGTCAGTTCCAGAGATTTTATGTCTTTAAAATCTTTAATGTCAAGTTTCCGGTAAAAAGAGTAGCGTTCCATCGCTATGGCTACCACCACAATACTGAGAACCAGCAAAATACCGACAATCCCGTAATCGATGAAATTGGATAGCAAGTTCATAAGCAGATCTCTTCCTCCTATAATCCGTTTCCCAGTTTCTTTGTTTTTCTCCATTCTTCGCTGCATTTACCTGACGGTTTTCCACTTATTTTGTGTTCCGCACCGGCGGTAAGTTGCCGGTACGGAATACGATTAGCCATTAGATATGAGCCAGGTTATTTTTTGTCCTTATCCGAATTATTGCCGTTGGGTCCGTTGTCACTACCGGTTCCAGTTCAGCTGCCTTTAGAGTCGTTATCTTCCATCTGGTACTCGATTCCATTAATTTCAACAGATCTGACGTGGCCCGAATAGTTGCCTGTAATACTAGGAACAGAGTAATTATCAGGCACCATATTTTGCAATATGTCGCCTGTTGTTTGTCCTGCCAGCAGTGTAATGCCGGCTTGAATACTTGTCTGAGCACTGGGCTGCTGCTGAGCGGCGGCATTTTGGGTTGCAGCCTTTTTCTCGGCGGCAGCTTGCTCGGCGGCTGCCTCGGCCGCGGCTTCAGCAGCTGCTTCAGCGGCTGCCTGAGCCCGGGCGGCTTGCACCTGGCCGATGGTGCCGTCAGCATAATACTTGGCGTCGGCAACTTGACTGCCTGTTAGACCCTGACTGTTGTCCGCTGTGATCGAATTATAGGCTTTATTACCGACGGAATCACTGATGTTATTTGCGTTGTAATACACGTCTGAGCCGATTGTCAGCGACGTATTGCCCGCCTGGCCGATCAGGCCGCCGACACTGGCGCTCGCCGACTTGGTCGCCGTCACCGTCCCGTCAAAATAGGATCCGGTGATGCTCGTGATCTGGTCCTTAAGCCCTGACGTAGACTGAGACACTCCATTCATACCTCCGACCAATCCGCCGACAGCGTCATACCCGACGACAGTGCCTGATGCATGGACATCGCTGAGCGAGGTCCCATACAAGTAACCCGCCAAACCGCCGACATAGGTGCTGCTGCCGGCGGTCACGTCGCCGGTGGCGTAGCAATTCGTGATGCTGCTGATGGACGGCCCTTGCGCATCGTAGAGAGTCCCGATAAATCCACCCACATAATTGACATAACTTGTAGTGGCCGTAACGTCACCGGTGGCGTACGAATCGCTGATGATGAGGCCGCCGGTGCTGCCGGTGTTACCTTCCTGGGAGTCGGCGAACCCAACCAATCCGCCTACGCCGGTATAATCGGATGAATACTCAGCGGATAAATTTGCCGTCACATCGCCGGTGGCATAGACGTGATCCATGGTCAGGCTGTATCCGTCTGCCAACGTTATGATGCCGACCAGGCCGCCGAGGTCTGATCCGCCGGTCACATCACCTGTCGCGAAGGAATAGGTAATAGACGAGTTCCCAAAGTCACAATCAAGTTCACCGACCAATCCGCCGACACCCAGAGTCCCGTCGGTCGCAGTCACGTCACCGGTGGCGTAGCTATAGCTGATGTTGGCTGTTCTTGCCCGGCCAATCAACCCGCCGCCGCTACCGCCGGTCAAATCCCCGGTCGCGTCGGTGTGTGAAACAGTTACAGTACCATCATCGATGCCAGTACATAATAGGCCAGCCATCATTCCAGAACCGGTTATCGACACATCGGTAAACGCATAAGTGATGGTGGCGTTCCTTGCCGCCCCTATCAGCCCGGCGGTGTTATTTATACCTGACGAGGACACCACCGTCCCAGTACTGTAAACATTGCTTACAGCGCTCTGGCTGCTGACAGAATTGCCCCAGACAAATCCGGCCAAAGTGCCGAAGTAAGCGGGGGTGCTGCTGGAGGAAACATATGCGGAAATGTTGGTAAGCCCCAGGTCGCGGACGACGCCGGTGCCGGTAACCGCGCCGATCACACCGTTGAATGTTGTGTTAACCGTCACCGGGCTCTCTGACGATCCGATGGTTATGTTGCTGATGGTATGTCCGAGTCCGGTCAAAGTACCGCTCAGCCTGCCGATCAAAAGCCCGCTGTAAGAATAGTCTTGATAGGACTTATACCCGAGATACCCGGTCTTGGTGAAGCTGGTGAAGGTCGTATCACTGGCGTCGATATCCCCGGCCAGAGCGTAATAACCGGAGGCGGTTGTGGGCAATGTATCGAAGTCGCTGATACTATGGATGAGGGTGTAGTTGTTGCCGTTTATGGTCAGCCCGTTGGTGTTGGCGCTATTGGTAAAGCTGATGGAGCCGTACACCCCGCCGCTGGTATCGGTATTGGCCACCGGGTAGCCGTCGGCGTCGAGCACGGCGCCGCTGTAGCTGGCCTTGGTGCGGATAATGTAATCACCGCCGTAGGTCATGGTCAGGGCGCCGCCGGCGCCGGCCACGGTAATGGCGTTGTTGATATTGATGTTGTTGGCGGCGCTTAAGCCCAGTGTATTATTAGAAGACCAGGTCACGGCGTCATTGACCGTGAGATCGCCGGCAAGAGCATTGAGGGAAAGGTTGTGCAGCACCAGGTTGTTTTTGACAAAGGAGGCTGTCAGGTTCCCGCCGCTGCCGATGGTGATGGACGGCAGGCTATAGGACCAGGTCCCGTCGCTGCCGGTGCTGAGTTGGTATCCGTCGCCTAAAACAACGGCGTTGCCGGCTGTCTCCAGCAAACCGCCGCTGCCGACGCTTACGACGCCGCCCAACGTGGTAGTACCGTTCAACCCTGCGATGGTGTAGCTCGCCAAGCTACTGTCGCTGGCGTTCATAGTAAGTGTCAGGCTGTCCGCCGCTACCAGCAGGGCTTCGCCGCCATCTACGCTGATAATGCCGGAATTCGTGACGCCGTTATTACTTGCCAGGGCAAGGAACCCGCCGTCGACGATGACGATGTCGCCCTCGGCAATCACTGATCCGTTGCCTTTGACGGTGCTAAACACGTAATTGCCGCTAAGGAAATCGCTGTCGCTGATATTCAGCGTGCTGGCGACCAGGGCGCCGACGTTAATACTGGAGCCTGGCGCAAACAGCACACCGTTAGGGTTAATAAGGAATACCCGGCCATTGCTTGTCAATGTGCCGTAAATATTGCTTTGCTCGCTACCGGTCACCCGGTTGAGGACAATCGACGTGGTTTCAGGCTGGACGAATGTCACCGTTTCGCCGGAGGCAATCGAAAATCGCAGCCAGTCGATAATCGCCTTATCAGAGGTGGTAATGGTAGTAGTCGTGCCGGAAGTGGAAATGTTTGCGGTGCCGCTGGCCACGGTGTCCAGTGCCAGACTCTGCGACCCGACCACCACCGAGCCGGAGCTGCCGGTTAACGTGTAATTCGAGTTGCTCTGGGTAAGCCCGGAAGTATCGGTTATTGCCACGATTCCCGGGGCAGTGGAAGCTATATTTGCCGAGCCGCTGAGGGTTACCGTATCGCCGACAATGAGATTGGTCGCCGCGAGATTGGACGCCGCGACCACAGTGCTGCTGCCATCCGCTGTCCCGTACAATACCAGGGCCAGCGGATTTATTGTGGCCGTCGTTGTCGTGGAGCCGCTTATCATGTAGTTGCCTGCATCCGTCCCGCTTAGGGAGATTCCGGAAATAGTCACCGTCTTGCCTGTTCCGGCGTTGGCGTCGTCAAAGGCGGCAGTATAGCCGCTGGTCAAAGATATATCATCCCCCGAAACAACGCCGGACAGGCTGGCTGAAGACACCGTAGCGCTTGTCGTGCCGTCGTAGGTTTTGTCGTCACCCGTAAAGGTGGCGGCGATGGTTTTGGGCGTTATCGTGGCCGTGGTTGTGGTCGTGGCCGTGTTTTCGGTTGTGCTGGTGTTCACAATGGTGTAGTTGCTCACCTTGCCGCCATTGGCGCCGTTGGACAGCCCGGTATAGGTAATATAGGCGGTCTTGCCCGTCCCGGCGTTGGCGTCGCTGAAGGTCGCCGACTCGTAAGTAATATTCAGGGTCTGATCGCCCACCAGACCGACCAGGCCATTGTTCGCCACACCAGAAACAACGGTAGCATCAGTGCCGCCGTCGTAGGTCTTATCCGCTACCACGCCGGAGATGGTCAGTGTCTTGGGGTTAACAGTGACCGTACCCTTGATGTTGGTATAGACTGAGGACGACAAAACACTCGCGGCATTTTGAGTGCCGGCGTCAACATAGCCGTTGTCCGTCGTTACAGTGAATGGGTTATACGTGGTCGATGATATGCTATCCACATTGCTGCTCATACCGCCGCCGCCCTGCAGTCCTTGCACCTTCAGGCCAAATTGGGTTATATCCGAGGCGTCAAAGCCATACGTAGGAGTGGTGCTGGTGCTGACGTAAACAATGAGATTCCGCAAAATCGGATAGCCGGACACAGATTCCCCCCAGATGTCCGGGTCAAAACCCGTATAGCTGTCAAAGTCGGCCGCACTGGCGCTAGTCAGACTGGTTGCGTAACTGTCGGTGACCGAGCCTGATCCGATTTGCGCATACCAGTAAGAATCCGTAATCGTACCGGTGCCGGTATTGTTATATACAAACCCGTATTTAGCGCTGGTGCCGGTTGAATACTCAGTGGCATAGCAGTCACTGATGCTGCCTGAATTGATATAGGCGAATCCGGCGATCCAGTTGGCCGAAGTGCTGCTAGAATAGAGGGATGTGGTATAGGCGTTGGTAATTGTTCCAGAGTTGTCACCGACGAAACCCGCGAAATTGGGACCTTTATTATAGTAACTACTGCTGCTGCCAGATACCAGATAGGAATAGCACTCTTCGATGGTCCCGCTATTCTTTCCGACAAAGCCGCCGGCTATCGAAGCCGAGTCGCTCAGCTGTATCATAGTGGCAGAGTAGGAACGGGCAATATCGCCGTCATTCACCCCAACCAGACCGCCGACATACGTGATGTTGTAGGTGCCATAGGTCGTGTTGGTGATTTTATAGGCAGTGCTCGCACTCCGCACCGCGCTGTCCAGAATGGTGCCGGTTGAAGTGTTGGTGCCGACCAGCCCGCCGGCAATATTCGTTATCCCTTTCACAATAGCCTGTGCATAGCTTTGCGCGATCAGTCCGGAATTGACGCCGACCAAACCGCCGACGCTGTCCACGTACGCCGCAGTATCCGCAGTCCGGACGTTTACTCCGCTGCTGATGCCAAAACTGTTGATAATGCTGCCATCATTCGTATTGGCCAGCGTCCCCAGTGCCGTCTGACTGGTTGCATTGGCGTTCACCGTCGCCGAAATGCCGAGATTGCTGACCAGCCCGCCGCTGCCGATTGTTCCGAATAAGCCCGAGCCTGTCAGCGTGCCGCTGACCACATGGCCAAATCCGTTGAATACGCCGGTAAAGGCGGTAGAAGCACCGATGGCGCTGGTCCAGGTAGTAGCCGTCAGGCCGCTGATATTAGAACCCAGCACATAGTAGCCGGTCGGATTGGACTGGGCTGCCACCAGCCCCGCCAGATTAGTAATGACGGTATAGTCTGTGCCATTCAACTTCACGCCGCCGCTGCCGCTAAAATCAATCTTGCCGGCGAACGAGCCGCTAGTGGCACCCTGGTAAGTATACAGCCCCATGGGCGTGCCATCGCTGTTGGTGCCGGTGCCGTAAGTGGCGACCAAACCGGCCGTACCGGTGGCGGTCATAGTGCTGTTGACATTGATGTTATTGGTGGCATTCAGCGTCAGAGTGTTGGCCGACCAAGTCACCGTGTCGTTGACGGTGATGTTGCCGTCGCTGCCGCTGCCGTTGGTGGTCGAGGCGATGGTCACATTGCCGCCGGCTAGGGCGGTGGTCAGCGCTGTGCCGGTCATGTCGCCGCCCGTGCCGATGGTGAAGCCGTCAGGGTCTAAGAGCCAATTGCCGGCCGAGCCGTTTGCCGCCAACGTCGTCACCAGGGCGTTGTCGCCGATGGTCAGCTTTTTGCCGCTGGTTTCCACGCTGCCGCCGTTGCCGCTCACACTGCCGCCTCTAGCGGTGATCGTCCCGTCAAAACCGGTGCTGTCATTGGCCCACACTACGACCGTGCCGCCGTTGCCAGATGTCACGGCGTCGGCGTTGATCGTCGAACCAGTTGCCACTGTCGTGGTGGTAGCGGCGTATTCGCTGGAGCCGCCCTGGGCTGCTCCGCCGATTAGGGCAGTGCCGCCGCCGGCGTCGCCGGAGACGTTGATATTTGAAGTAGAAGTCAATGTTACAGTGTCGCCCAGTACTTTGACCGTGCCGCCGGTTGCACCGGAAGCGGTGCCAGAGGCGTCGAGCGTACCATTGTTGGTCGCGGTGTTGCCTTCCAGTTTAATAACCCCGCCGCTATTCGTCACGGTCCGAGCCTTTATTACGCCGCTGTTGTTGACAACCGTGTTTAAGAGAGCGTCCGCTGTGCCGGCGCTCATGACCACCAGGCCGCCGTTGGACGTTATCGCGCCGCTGTTGGCGGCGCTGCCGCCGGCCGCACCGGTATCGACGGTGAGATTGAGAAGCTGGTCGCCGCTAAAGTCGAGCGACACCTGGTTCCCTGCCCCCAGGCCGACCACCTGGGCAACGATTGTCCCTTCATTTGCCACCTGCGGGCCGATGAGCACCGCTTCGCTGCCAGCGGTGATGGTGCCGTCGTTTACAACGCTGCCGGCGCTGCCGTCGTTGCTAAAGGTATATTTACCATTTAGAAAATCGCTGTCAGATGTATTCAGCGTCGAGGCCACCAGGCCGCCGACGTTGACTTGGGCGCTGGATGAGAACAAAATCCCGTTGGGGTTGACAAGATATACTTTGCCGTTTGCGGTAAGCGAGCCGTAGATGCTTGAGGCGCTGTTGCCCACTACCCGGTTGAGAGTCACGGAACTGGAACTTGGCTGAACGAAGGTCACAGACTCGCCGCTGCCGATGGAAAAACTGTTCCAGTTTATGATGGCCTTAGTAGTCGATTGATTTATGGTCATCGCGCTGCCGCTTGACGAGATGGCAGCCGAACCGCTGGTTACTGTGCCGCCCTCCGGGTTGGCGTAGCCTGTGTTATAAGAGCTAAGCAGCAGCAGCCCCGCCGCCACCGGCGGCATGATGACTTTCGCCAGGCGCTGCCAGCGCCGTTTCCATTTCCTCTGCATGGTTCTTTATGCCTCCCTTAAAAGTATTTAATCCCCTGCAGCCATAACCGACCGTTGGCATTGGTGTCGCTGGTGGCTGCCTCCTTGCCCAGTTTCCAGGCGTAGTCCATGCGGATGGCGAAATCCTGCGTCCGCGTCCACAAAAGCCCCAGGCCAGCTCCCATCAGGCTGCGTCGGTTAGCGTCGGTGCTGTACGGTCGCTTGTTAATCATGACGCTGCCGTAATCATAGAAGGCGTTCAGGTACAGATTGCTTTTCCCTTTCGACAGGCCCGGCAACTGCCACCGGAATTCCCCGGTCAATTTGTAGCCCTCGTCCCCGGAAGCTTCCCCTTGCGGAAAAGCCCGGACGCCGTCAGCGCCGCCGAGAAAGAGTTTTTCCGAGGAATCAAGGTTTTTATCGGCCAATTGACCGATAAAGCTAAAGTTGAAGTTCAGATTTTTCGCCACGTATTGCTGGCGCTGGAAAGTGAGCACTGTCTTGGCAAAATCGCCATTTGTCTGGGCGGTACTGGCGTCGTTGGCCAAAGCCGACGCGTCGTCAAAGCTCAACTTACCCCGGTACTGGGTCAGACTGAAAGCGTTCATGCCGCCGCCCAGCCAGCTGTCAGCGAAGTTGCCGGACAGGCCCAGGTTCCACATTTTGCTGGTGCGGGGCAAATAGTAGGAGTAATCGTCGATATCGTCATGGAGATGTTTGACGTCATAGCCTATGGTGCCATAAAGACTAAAGGCCCGGCCGCGAATAAAGGGATAGCTGATATCGTAGCTGGTCACAACCGCCCGGCCGGTAGCTCCAAGATCGGAGAATGCATCGCCCAGGGTGTAACCCACATGAGAGTACTTAATTTCGGCTTTGGCGCCGTCATGGCCGAGCTGAGCGCTGTAGCCCAGGTTGTAGTCGTTAATGCCCTGGCCAGTGGTAAGGCCGCCCAGATTGAAGGCATCGCCGTTGCCGCTGAAGTTGTTGATGGCAAACTGCGAGCCGTACCGAGTTCGACCGGTATAGCGGCTGCCCCAGTTGTCGGCGTAAGCGGCGCCGTTTGTTTTGGCAGTGTCGGCTGTCTCCAGGACTAAGTCGGCGGTGCCGGTCGTTTCCCCCGGTTTCAGGGTGGCCTTCACCGACACGCCGGAAAGGTCGTTAACCAGAAGCAGTGCCCGCTCAAGCGATGCGCGGCGGATAATCATGCCGGGCTTAGCACAAGACAGCATGGCCGTGAGGCGTTCCTTGCCGATATGGGCATCGCCGCTCACTTTGATCTGTCCGTATTTGCCGGGAATGACGACGATTTCCACAATGCCGCCCACAATGTCCTGGGCCGGGATGTAGGCGTAGGCAACAATGTACCCTTTCTGCCTGAAGTGCTGGGTGAGCTTTCCTGCCAGCGCGTTCAGCTGGCTAAGAGTTAAGTCTTTGCCGCTCTCACTTTGAATCATTTTCAGAAGTTCACTTTCCGGCACTGGCGATTCGCCGCCGATGCGGAAGCCGCGGACGGAAATTTTCTGCGCATCGCCGCTTTCCTGCGGGGCTGGGAGTTGCCCTTCCACCATAATGGCGGGGAGTTTTTCTGCTGGTTGCTGACTCACCGGTGACTTGGCGCTTTCGATGGCGCTGCCGATATTCGGCGAAGTTGCGGCGTAACCTGTCCCACTCACCAGTAGCACCGACAATGTCAGTAGCGACATCAGTTTTCCGCCTTGGTAATACCTTTTGCGTTTCAAAGTATCATCCTCGTATGCCAGATTTACGGTTTGTTTGCAAGAAACCGCATGAAGCTTGTTGTTCAGAGCTGCCCTTGCGGGGCGGCGACCCGATTAGAATTGATAAACCAGGTTGACAATGATGTTCTTTTGCGGCGTCTCGTCGCTGACTTTTTCCAGTCGTTGTACATGCATGTGAGAATGCCGTTGTCAAATACCGTCCATTCCAGACCATATCCCAGGCCTTTCTTGTCGTCAAACGCCGCACTGTATACGGTCGGGCTGTCGAACCAGGTCAGGTCGGCCCGATCAAAATTGGGGTCGGCATTGGTCATCTGAATTCGATGATCCCCCCCTTTCCATTTTCATATTGATAGCTCGTCCACAGCCAAAGCAGAGGGTCTTCCAATCTGCGTGGTGGACAAAGAAAATAGCTTGTCCCTCGGGGTAATATAAAAAGGCATACCAATTTATCAAAGCAGGAACTTTGAAAAAATCGCTATGCCTTTTTATAACTTACCAACTACTGCTTTTTCTGTGGTTTCTTCGCAATTGGCCATTTACGTCTTGCGAGTTTCATAGAGAAGCCGGGTCAATAAAGTTCACGGCTCCCACCCGAAACCCGAAATTCGTAATGCAATAATATTCAACCAACCATGTTTTTAGTTGATTCGAAACCTGTTCTTGATCGGTAGTCCAAGAAAATTACACAGGAGCAGGCGATTGACATCGACATGTCCGGCAATGAGTATATTTCCCTGCGATTTCAATCTCGTAGGCAAACAACCATGTCTCTTGCGTAAATGAATATTACATAATCACATTTTGTCAGTTTAAGTTATATTTATAGATAAAAATATATTGTATTTTATCATTAAGAAAGTTTTTTCACTGCTATTTTCTAATTTATTGCATTTATACTTAATATAACCTAATAAATAAATCCATTTTTGTTCATTTGTATATGATTTAATTGATATCCTATTATTTATGAACATATTACCAAGAATTTTTAGAAAAATATATCACCCCCTGGGTGATTTTTCGACAATTTGATCAGTTCCTTCCGTGTTGAATTAAGAAACTGATCTCGAATACTGCAACAGACACCCATATATTTTTATTTATATAAAACTGACAAAACGTGTGTGATTTTGACATATAGTCTTGTCTGGCAAAAAATCAGCTCACACGAAAAAAAGTGCAATCCACCTACTGATAGGTGAATTGCACTTTTTTGTTACTTGATCCGAGGATTCTGCGGCAACGCTGCCTCTCCTTTAAGCATCGAGCCGCAAGTGATTACAGCCTTCAATAGAAAGTCATAAAGAACCTATAGATTAACATGAAAATATACTTAGTCTAATTCTTCTGCCGTAAATTTTCCTTTACTTCTACCCGCAGGCGCCGAAGACGGCTGCTCCTGCCTACACGTTACCTCCGCCGCATGCGAAAAAGCCCAATATTCATATGTCTTTCGCAGTGTCTCTGCACTTATTGCTTCAGAAATTCCAGTCGCCCTAGCGGCCTCACGAATCACTCTATGTGCCTGCTGACGGGGTATTGTCCCCGTCCCTTTACTCCCCCCAGCTTTACTGCTAAGAAAAAGGGGGCCGGACACTAATCCCGTGTTCTCAAGATATTTCTGGATTGTCTCTCTACAGTTCTCAGAAATTGGAAAGTCTTTAAATTTTCCAGTTTCTTTTCCCACAGCTTAATCCGATTGCACTCTTTCACGTCCTCAACCTGTAATGAAAGTAGATCACTTATCCTAAGACCGCTATTAATGCCTAATATAAAAAGCAGCCAGTCCCGTAAATTGCGGCCTTTCAAATAGTTTTTCATGTTACTCAGTTGGTTGCGGTCGCGAATCGGTTCTACAAATTCCACAATCATCTCACCTTTTCGTGCGCACGTTGTGCGCTTCATATATATTTGTGCGTTTTGTTTCTGGACAATCTGCGTAGTAATAAGACAGAGCAACAACTCTGCGTTATTCATCAAATCCGCAACTCCACAAAATATGTATCATACAAAGATATTAAGGCGGTGATTTTCGATGACAGGTTCCAGCAGACACGCATCAGCTAAGTACGGGGGCGCTGCCCCCAAACCCCCGAGGTTTATCGCTTTTGTTTTCCAAGGCGGCGTCAAGAAAGGCGACGCCCTCATGAGCATCGCCGCCTCGCCTAACCTCACACGCCGCTCGGGCCGCACCTCTGCGTTGCCCTATCCTGTGTATGAGTAAAAGCATGAGTTAGCTTACCCAATAATCCTGATGATTATTCCATTTACACAGTTTGCGAAACACTCCTATAAAAACAACATTTCCAAAACCTATATTTATTACTTTGATACTCATAAAATTTCTTCTATATCCTTATTCTGAATCTATTCTTTTTTATAGCATACTATAGCAAACAATATAGATTACTCTCCATTTTAGGACTTGACAGCGATAATCGAGTTTTGCCGTCTACCATAAGACATATATAGAAACCAATAGACGATGAAAAACAATATTGAAGACATATACATTATTGAATAAGTGGTCATTGCAGCTATAGCCCCCAGTAAAATAGCTCCTATTCCAATGCCAAAATCAAAAAAATTCAATAAAGTACCCATTGCGTGCTCACGTCGAGCTGTCGGCACAACATTGATGCACCAAGCTTGTAAGGCAGGAAATACAGCGCCCATACCTGTTCCATATAAAGCAGCGGCGATAATGAGGGAAGTCGTGGTCGAAGCCATGGCCAACAAAAAAGTGCCGGCACTACAAAGAATTGCAGAAGCTCCGATAAGAATTCCCGGTCCTCTTTGATCAAATATCTTTCCCGCGACAACGCGTACAAGCAATCCAGCTAAAGCATTAACAAAAAAGAAATAGGCGACATTGGGAATTGCAGCTTCTTTGGCATATAAGACAACAAAAGACACGATGCCAGCGAAAGACATGCCCAGTAATAGGGCTAGGCCAGACTGCAGCAATACACGTTTTTCTATAAAATGTTCAATCAGCAAATTTCTTTTCTGTATTTCCTGCGGGGAGAGCTTTGCCTCACCATCGGTCGCCAGTGGACAGGAAATTCCTAAAGTACACAAAACGGCAAATAACAAAATGATTGTACCAACTCCAAAGCCGCTGGCAACACCATGTTGATTTATGAGCCAAACACCTAATAAAGGGCCAACCGAGATACCCATAGTTTCGCCTACCCCGAAATAACCAAGGCCTTCGCCTTGCCGACCTGACGGGATGGAGGCAGCGGCAAATGTTGCATATAACGTAGTTGCCACACCAAATCCCACGCCATGCAGCAGGCGAATAGCCAAAGTACTCAGGCTAGAGTTACTCCAATAATAGAAACCAGTGGCCAGCATGCAACTGGTAACCCCCAGAATGAGCAACACTTTTTTATTAAAACTACCTCCCAGTCTACCGATTAGCAAGCGGATAACTATTGCTGATAATGTAAACGACCCCATAATCAGACCAACTTGTGAATTGGTTCCTCCATTATTGGATATAAAAACCGGTAATATAGGCATTAACATTTCAAAAACCATAAATAGCAGTAAATTTGATAAGGCTAACATAATAAAATCTTTATTCCATAAACTTTGTTCTGCCGCCATATCGTTCATGTTAATCATCCTTCTTTTTTTGTTATTATTTTTTGATAAGCCCATTCCAGTAAATGTCCCAGAATATGCGTAATGAATTATCAAAGTCCTTTGGTGTTTCAAAAATCAGTTGCGTAAATAAACCATCCAATAACGTAATAAATGAAGTTGGTCCGTCATCCGGGTTAATGCGTAAATTTTCCTCTTCCAAAAATTTCGGTTGTAATATATTCTTTAAATTAGCTAAGAATAAATGGTAATTTTGCGAAAAGTAGTTCTGCAGCGAATCCGGCGGAATAAAAGTTAATAAGAACAGGAAACCGTTGTTGTCCTTGTCAAGATAACGGCTTTTATAGTCAATTAATAAAAGGTATAATGTATCTTTTAATGACAAATCTATGTTTCTATTGAAAAACATCTGTAAAAAATCGATTTCCTCTTCAAGTACCGTTTTGTTAACTTGTAATAATAAGTCATCTTTGTTCTTAAAGTGGAAATAGAGCGACTGTTTTTTCATTCCAGCCTCTTCAGCAATATGAGATAATTTTGTTCCTTCATAGCCGAATTGTAAAAAATGCTTAATCGCTATTTTTATTAAGTTATGTTCGGACATAGATCAATCCTCCAAAATAGATTAGCCCACCTGACCATGGTCAGGTGGGCTAATCTTAGCATAAATACAATAAGTTATCAACTGGAGAATTGGAAAAAATAAAAAGTAATTCGTATAGGGTTTCGCCCTAGATGATTGGTAGTCTACTATCTAACCACTACTACCGGACAGGGAGCATGACACAAAACATAACTGCTCACGCTGCCCAAAAGCTGTTTTATACCCCCGCGGCCCTTGCTGCCCATGATGATTAAATCATAGTTATTTTCCCGACAAAAATTCACTATTACTTCGGTAGGCTCTCCATTTTTTATATGAAAATTTGCTAGTAAGTCGGTAAACTCCTCAATTTCTAAAATATTCTCCGGCTGCAGGGTATGCGACACCTGACTTTGAGCCTCATTCAAAATAGTCCGCTCCGCCGCTTTACTATCATCCGAAATATAGCCGCCAATCCTCACCTGCTCAAACGCGGAAACTTCTGAGGTAAGATCAACTACACACAGTAATTCGATTTTGGCCTGACAAAGCTCTGCCAGATATATCGCACATTTCAACGCTCGCTGGGAATGCTCCGAACCATCAAACGGCACTAACATTGAACGAAATTTTTCCATAGCACGCTCTCCTTTGAAATTCAACCTCAGATAGAGCATATTATTGAATCTCTTCAACCTGGTCTTTTCTAGTCACATGCATTAATTTCAATACCGCAGATATTTACATCGATTCCGAACTCCTTATCCTGATTAATCACTAGAAAACCTATTTAACAACCAAAACAGGACAGTGGGAGTTACGAACGACATAGCTGCTGACACTCCCCAGGAGTAATCCTTCAATGGTTCCTAACCCTCGGCTGCCGATGACGATGATATCATAGCCATTTTGTTGCGCAGTTTCTGTAATAACGATGCGTGGTTCGCCAAGTTCATTGTGTGTTTGCACTCGAATGCCTTCTGGAACGTGTTTTAAAGCCTCTGCAATTATTTTCTTAGCAAAGTTTACTGGATCTGTAGAGGCATTGGCTGGAATTTTAGAACCCTTAACTTGGTCATATAAGGGAACTTGCTGCGACAAAGCCGATACATAAAGAATAGTGATTTCGGCAGCAAAGGAACGCGCGATTGCAACCGCGTGTGATAAAGCCACAAGTGAATTTCGTGAACCGTCAATAGGCACTAAAATTTTCTTATACAGTACATCCATACTTAACAACTCCCCTTCCAATATAAATACGATGACATATTCTCTGAATTTAATTGTACGATCAAACCGAACTACTATTAGTAGCTTTTGAATAATCCTGCTCAGGAACACCCGGTTGCGCTTTATACCAGGCAGCATACATAACTGGCAATACCAGCAGGGTTAAAACGGTGGCACCCAACAGGCCAGCCGCAATCGCCACCGCCATCGGGCCCCAGAAAATGCTGGGTACTAAAGGAACCATTCCTAAGATTGCAGCCGCCGCTGTTAGCAGGATTGGGCGAAGCCGGATGACTGTGGCGTTAATAATGGCATCCCACATGGACTCCCCTGTTTCCAGCTGTTGATCAATCTGATCCATCAAAATGACTGTATTCCGCATAATAATTCCAGCCAAAGCCAAAATCCCCAATTGGACAACAAAACCCATCGGCTTGCCTGTTAATAACAGTCCAATCGTTACCCCAATGATACCAAGCGGAGCCGTCAGAAGCGTTAATATCATCTTCGGTATATTCTGCAGTTGGATCATGAGTAGAATCATAATCGCAATAATCATCATCGGTATGGGTTCAGCCATAAACTTGGACGCCTTAATGCTGGATTCCTTAGAACCATCGTATTCAATGCTGTAACCCAACGGTAAGGATGCACGCAAATCGGCAAGATTATTGTATATTTGTTCTGCCACATCGTCACCGGTTATGCCAGGATTGATTTCTGCCTGCACGATGATCATAGGTTTAAGATTATAGCGATAAATTAACCCATCTTCCGCATCAAAACTGATTTTCGCAATTTGGTCAAGAGGTACATATTTGCCATTACCAAGATGAATATTAAAGTCTTTCAGACGGGAAGGATCATTACGGTCATCGGCATCAAAGCGAAATACCATACTAATAGTTTTGTCGCCTTCCCTAAATTGAGAAATAGTTGCCCCTGATAACTGGGATTGAAGAGACATGGCCAGTGATTGAGAAGCAATACCTAACTTTCTGGCTTTATCCTGATCAATTTCTAAATGCAAAACTTTGCTTTTTTCATCCCAGTTTAAATTTGTATTTTTTACATTTGGATTAGCCGCCATGACTGTTTTAACTTGTTTTGCAATTTCTCTCACTTTATCATGATCGTAACCTCTTACCCGCAACATCACCGGATAGTCCGAGCTTGGTCCATTTCCAATAACCTTAAAATGAGCTTGCACATCAGGAAACTCATCATTTATTAACTTGCTTAACTTGACCTGTAACTGGTTTCGGGCCGTAGCATCTTTGGCGACGATGACGAATTCAGAAAAGTTAGTTTTATTAAAAGTAGGCTCAAAACTTAAGACAAAACGGGGGGCTCCTTCCCCGACATGATATGTATAATAAGCAATCGCTGGATCACCCTCAAGTTTTTTTGCAACCTGACAAGCGATTTCATCACTGTTTTTGACTGTAGCACCTTCCTGCAATTTTAATTGGATAATAAGTTCCGGCCGGGTTGAGGCCGGAAAAAATTCTTTTTTGACCAATCCCAGTAAGCCAATTGATGCGATAAAGCAAGCCACAGTGGCTGTCAGCACTAACTTGCGATGCTGCAGACACCAAATTAAAACATCTTTAAATAACAGATAAAATTTTGAATTATGTAGATTTGATTCTGCATCGTCAGTGGCTCTTGGTTTGATCTTTATAAATAGATAGCCTAATAAGGGGGTAGCTGTTCCAGCCACAATCCAGGAGGTAAGTAACGCAATCACTACTACCGAGAAGATGGTGGCACAATACTCCGATGCACTGCCAGGAGCAAAACCAACCGGAATGAAACCGGCACAGGTTACAAGTTCACCGGTTAAGCGTGGATAGGCGGTAGAAGTATAGGCAAAACAAGCCGCATTAAACCGGCTCCAGCCTTCTTCCAGTTTTACCACCATAGTTTCAATAGTAATGATCGCATCATCAACCAATAGTCCTAATGCGATGATAAGGGCTCCCAGAGAAATTCTTTGCAGGTCAATACCCATCAGGTTCATGACGGTAAATACTACAGCAATAACCAAGGGAATGCACAACGCCACAATAATGCCAGAACGCATACCAAGACTGACAAAGCTGACAATCAGGACAATCAGAATAGCTTCCGCCAGCGACTCGACAAACTCGTCAATTGATGTTTCTACTACTTTGGGTTGATTGACAGTTTGATGAATTTCCAGCCCGGCAGGCAGTTCCTGTTTGATCTGCTCAATGGTTTTCTCCAGATTTTCTCCGAGGGTAAGAATATTGCCGCCTGATTCCATCGCCAGCGAAATACCCAAAGCCGGTGCACCATTATAATAAAATTTAGGGTCACTTGGCTCTGCGTAGGCACGGGTAACTTTGGCAATATCACCTAGCCGGAAGGTACGCCCATTAGCTTGAATAGGCGTATTGCTGATGTTATCAAGGTTCTCAAACATCCCTGTGATTCGCAGATATAAATTGTCAGAAACCGTTTCAAGCATACCGGCGGCTGCCATGGTGTTTTGGGCCTCAAGCGTGGAGGTGATTAGGCTGGGGTCAATCCCCAATTGAGCCAGCTTACGATTCTCTATTTCAATATATATTTTCTCGGTTTGTACCCCAAGTAACTGCACTTTTTTTACACTGGGAACGTCAAGCAAAATGCGGCGAATCTTTTCGGCTTTTTCCCGCATTTCTTCATACGAATAGCCGTCACCTGTTAAGGCATATACGACACCGTAAACTTCGTCAAACCGGTCATTAAATTGAGGCGATGTAACTCCCGTTGGTAACGTACCGGCCATATCATTAACCATATTCCGAGCCTCTACCCATCTGCTGCGGACGTCTTTTTTAGGTACCGTATCTTTTAGATTAACATAGATAACACTGACTCCTGGAGTGGAATAGCTTTTCAGGTAATCAAGACCAGGTAAATCCTGAAGCTTTTTTTCGACTTTATCAGTAACCTGCTCCTCCATTTGCTGAGCGGTAGCTCCCGGCCAGGCAACTGTTACTACCATTTGTTTGATTGTAAAATCAGGGTCTTCCATCCGTCCTAATTTATTATAAGAAACAATACCGGCAATAAAGAAAAGTACGATAAAGAAATAAAGAAAATGTTTGTGCTCTAGGGCCCATTCTGTTAGATTAAAGTCTTTCATAATGAGTCACCGCCAATTTTCACCTTTTGCCCTTCTTTGAGTTTATGGACTCCTGAAATTACAATCCGGTCACCTTGTTGGAGGCCACTGATTACTTGAATGGTCCCATTGCCAATATTGCCAGTTTGAATTGGCTGCAAGGTGAGTACGTTCTCCTTTACCACCCATACTTCTGGTGTATTTCCGTCTTGATAAACAGCTGCCAGCGGAATAGTTACGGTCGGTTGTGTATTACCAGCTATAGTTGCGGCGGCAGTCATTCCCAGTTTTATTTCTGACGGAGGATTGAGTAAGCTAACGCGCACTTTGAAGGTACGAGTCGTTTGATCTGCCATGGGAGCAATTTCTCTAATACTGCCATTTACTGTTACGTTCGGCAGAGCCCAAAAAGTAACTTTAATTTGTCCGGCAGTACGCAATTCTTCTATGCGATTTTCTGGAACACTGATTTCCACCTCGCGTTCACCGTCTTGCACCACTGTAATGACAGTTTGTCCGGCACTAACAACCTGTCCCGCCTCAGCTGCTATACTGGAAACGACTCCCGGCTTATCAGCCAGCAAGAGACTATAATCTAATTGATTGGAACCCTGTGCGTACTGGGCAGAAGCCTGCCGAACGCCAGCAAGTGCCACTTCATAGGAACTGGCGTATTGGTCATATTGCGCACGGCTGATAGCCCCGGATTCTAACAGTTGACGGTAACGGTTCAAGTTGCTTTCGGCAAGTTTAAGCTGTGATTCAGCAGCAGAAACTTGTGCTGAATTACTGTTTACCGTCTGTTGAAGATCCTTAGGATCAATTTGCATTAATAGTTCGCCAGTATTCACTGCGCTTCCAAGCTGAACATTTCGTTTTATAATTTTTCCAGTAACCTGAAAAGCTAGTTGACTTTCATAGCGGCCACGTACTTCCCCTGAATATGTATAACCTGGTATGTCCCTGCTACCATTGCCAACTACAGCGGTACGCACAATTGGAATTTCTTCAGCTACTGTTTGGGGACGGCTATGTTGTACCAACGTAATACCGATACCGATAATGCATATGCTTACTCCAGCTGCAAGTAAGCCGTAATACAGTTTTTTTTTAGATACGTTAGTTAAAAAATTGATTTTCACCATTATCTCACTCCTCATATTTTATGGATAACCTTAACAGACGGGGGTTCATAAATATAAACATGCAGCATGTCACCTATACTATTAATCTCGATTTTTCCAATGCTTCGTCCCTCCCAATTCCACATTTGCCTCATTTCAGCAACTAATTGGCTAATTTTATCGTGCGATAATGGAGAGTCTACTGAAACGGGAATCCCCTGGATCATCGAATACATTATATTGATTCCTCCTTGTTATCCTAGTTTAGGCTGCTACCAGACACCATTTCATCATTATTTGATTCGAGTCAATTAATAGGCAAAAAAAGGCGCTCACCAGACTATTGCTGGCTAGCGTTTATTATATTTTATTCGATAATGATAGCTATTGTTCCCTGTTTCGCTCCCAATACATGTTCAATAAGCTCTTCTGCTAGTTTAAACTGATATATGAGCAATTCTTTTGAGGATTTTTCATAAAGCGCATTAATCAAAGACTCCATTATGGCTTGAATGATATTTACTGCAGCTTGTGGATGCACTGTTTGAAAATATTTTTTTTGATTCCCTTCTTCAATAGTTTCCAGGAATAAAAGATTTGTTACTTGTTTGCCTTGGCGTGCTAACTTATCGAGAAAATGAATCGTACGATCATTATAAAGAAACTCAAACAATAATTTTTTATCTCGACAAATACTCTTTAAGAGGATCTGGATTATGAGCTGAATTTTACATGGTGGAGTAATATTATCAGTCCGAAGCTTCGTTTTAACTTCTGCTACAAAAATCAAAAGATAACGTTCAAGCAACGCCTCTAATATCTCTTCTTTTGATTTAAAATAGTAATAGATTGTTCCGTGTGCTACACCCATGCTTGTTACGATATCACTGATACTAGTTTCCTGGTAACCTTTTGAATAAAACAAAGGTTCGGCAGCATTTAAAATCTCAGTAATTCGTAATTGGGGATCTTGTGGTGGTCGGGCCATTGCTATCACCTCGTTATTTGACTTAAATCAAATTATAGAATAATTTGGCAGTGATAGTCAAGATTTATTTAAAATTTGACCTTTCATATACTATCTTACGATAACTCGGCTCCCATCAAGCACCAATCCTCTGGCGCTTGATGGGAGCCGAGTTATCCTAGTAAACCATAAATTCTAAGTATCGGTTATCTATGCCTTCTCACTATTTTGTTTCACCCGGTTTGTTTTCTGTTGACTTACCCTCAATATTTATAACATTAGGCGGCTCACCCGATACGGCCTGTCTTAGCTCACTAAGCCCTTTGCCTAGTGCTTTACCCGCCTCAGGCAGCTTCCCCGGTCCGAATACAATAAGAGCAATAACTAGTATTACACCTAATTCTGGCATACTGAAATTAAGCATATTTCCGTTCCCCTTTCTTATAGAAATTCCCGTATGAACCAATGAAAATATAGTCCGGTATGTTAACTGACACTCTTTTTATCTCAATTCTTAACCACGCAACCCAATAAACGCGCCATACGCTGTTCTAGTGGCTCCAATAAGTTATCAATATCTTCTTTTCTTTTTTCGATGACTACGCGCGGAATCTGGGCAAGCATTGCGTCAAGATCGACAGTTGAGAGCATTTTGATACTTTCACAGCAACAGATATCTTTGCATAAACCACACTGCGTGCAGCGCGACATATCCAGAGAGATGCTGCAAAGGTCATCCTGCTTGAAAATAATGATGGCCGCAGTTGGACAGGCCTCCGCACAGGCTCCACAGCCATTGCAGTTGTCGGCAATGCGAATATCCCCCCAAAGACTGCTTTGAAAGCCCGTAGATGCCGTCATGTTCTGGAGTTGCTTTAGAGAGTTAAGCAACGAGCACCACTTTTCCGGCAAATACTTAGGCTCTCCCATGGGATTTTGCAGTCCGTTACTATCTTCCGGGCGCTTGTCAGCAGTACCGAAGACGATTTCCGGCAGCACCTGGGTAACGAGGCTCTCACTTTTTCTCTTAAAAGCGGTGAGAAAGGCTCGGCGAGATATACCTGTTGCCTCCCCTTCTGTGACAGGCAGGGGTTTGATTTTTTCCGGAATCTTCTGGACAAGCGCAATCACGTTAGGATACTTCCAGTATTCCAGTAACTGGTTTGCCGTATCAGCCATTGTCTGAACCAGAACGCAAAGCTTGCTCTGCGAACAATTTGCACAAGAGGCATTGATGATAGACACGTTGGTTGCGCCTCGAAGAACCGCATCGACAAGAATGGATTCCTCACACCGGGCGATACACTGCACGGCAATAGCGCGCTGACGCTCAGTGGGATGAGTCTTGAGGTAGGCCTCACAAGCAAAGGCGACCGCTCCCGAATTTTGCACGTGGAGTGCGACAAGGGAGTGTAGCTCTTTGTTAGAAGGCAGTTTTGCAGCGAGGGCACCGCTGGGGCAGACCGAAGTGCAGGCACCGCATCCGGTACACTTTTCAGCCAGTAAGGCAAGATCTTCCTCGCAGGTAATGGCGCCACTGGGGCAGACCGAGGAACAGAGCCGACAAGAGCTATGAAGATGCCGCTTGCGCAGGCACCGTTTTTCATGCATAACTATACCCCGCTTGTCAAGCTTGGCACAGGCTTCTGTAAATTGTTCAAGTTTAGACAACATGTACTTCTTTCACCTCCAGGGAAATCGAATCGCCTGAACAGGACAATGATCTGCACATTCTCTGCACTTAATGCAGTCGCTGATACCACCTGTTCCACTGCCATTCTTAAGATCCACGTCAAAGCTGCAGGCACTGCGGCATCGCTGACACTTGGTATCATGGCTTTCTTCCAGACAAAGAGAACGATCCACCGTAGGCACAAGCGTGCGGTTGAACCTGCTAAAGAGGCTGAGCAGCGCTCCGACAGGACATAATTTGCTGCACCACTTTTTCAGGAGCACAAGTTCAACAATGATTATAACGGGGAAAACAATAAGATCGAACGACGGCTCGTTGAAATGCAGGAGACGGATCAGGGCAAACAAAGTCCCGAAAACGAGTCCAATTGGACAGATGAGACAAAATACGGGAAACCCGAAGATGGCGGAAGATCCCAAGGTTACACCGAGAATAACCAGCCCTGAAGTAGAATTCTTTTCTGTACCTGAACTCTCCTGAGAGCCGGAAGCCGTTGTTATTTCTCCGTCTGCAAGAATTGCCTGCGCCGAATCATCATTGGTGGTACTATTCGTAAAGCTCTGCTGGCCTTCATCGACTTTGTTGACTACTAATTTGCGCACTAGGGGAATAGGACAGATCCAGCCGCAAAAGACACGCCCCAACAACGCAGTCAGTCCGGCAATCACGAGAAACGAAACTAGCAAATGCGGCAGGAGCTCCCGGCCGGCAAGCGCCGTTTCCAGGTAGCCCAGAGGGCAAATTGCGGCGATATTCTCCACTCCGAACGCGGAAAGAGACCCCGTACCGGCATTTTTGACCGCACCAATAATAATAGTGACAGCCACGACCGCCATGGTTGTTATTCTCAGCGTTCTTGTTCTATTTCTGCTCATACGCTTTCGTCACCTTTCCGGACAATGGGTGTGACGACGATACCGCGAACATTGCCGCCAATGTATGACCTCATCACCAGTGCGGGGCAGACTTTTTCGCAAAGGCCGCAGCCATTGCAGGTATGGGAATCGACCACCGGATGCCCCTGACCATCAAGCGTGATCGCGTGATAGGGGCACGCGTTCAGGCACACCATACAACCACGTGAGTCCCATGCAATGCAGGTGTCCTGCTGCACGGTCGCCAGTCCAATCTTCACAGTCGTACTGTCAAAAGGTTTTAAGGCTTGGGTAGGACAGACCTCGACACATTTATTGCAAAAGTTGCAGTACCCGAGATGAAACTTCATTACCGGTGTACGCGCATCCAGGATGCTGTCCGATAAATTCGCCAGACCGATCACGGAAGTTGGGCAGACACTGCGGCAGCGGTCACATCTAAGGCATCTGGAGATAAAAGCTGCCTCGTTCTGTCCTCCCGGAGGACGAAGAAGGGCTTTGCGCGGGAGAACCGTTAAAGCCCCGCCAAGGCCAAGAAGAACCGCAACTCCTCCGGTCATTTTGAGAAAGGTACGCCGGGTGGAACAGGTCAGCATTTATGCTTGACCTCTACGGTAGTTTCGGCAAGCATATCTTCGAGAATGTTACGTTCGAGGCGCAAGTAGCCAGTGGTGACTTTGGCCAAAGCTTTATAAAAATCTGTCCCGGCATACTTCTCAATGTCGGCACATAACGCCGGAACCCAGTTCAAAAGATGCTTTGTAAGAAAGCCCAGCTGCTCCTCAATATAGACTGAGACTGCCGCCCAATCATCTGTATCTAAGGCCTGTTGTGTCCCGCGACACAGGTAGGCCATGAATTCAAGTTCAAGGGCGATATGATCTTCCGGAACATCTTGCGTTTCCACCTTGGTCAGGCCTTTTGCCCGGTATGCCGCCATCACTTGATCCCGAGCCTCTTGCATGATGAGCCGCTTCGGACTTGTGTAAACCGACTCGTATGGATACGCAGCTTCGTTTCCGACTATCCCCGCACCAAGAAATACCCTCGCGTAGTCCACAGCCAAATCAGTCAAGGGATCGTTTCCAGGATGACGGAGATACTCTTCAAGCATCCGGTATCCTCCGGCAAGTTCATCTTCACCGCACTCGGCGGGAAAGCACATATCTTCCATCTGCTTCAGCAAGGTTTGATCAACTTCAATCTTGTAGAGTCGCCCCAGAAACTGATATAGTTTCTCCCTGTTGGCGATAATCGCTGAGTACTCTGCTATTTTCTCCACTTTTTTCCCCCATTTTTGTTATGAAAGTCAGGGAAGAAATACCTCATTTCTTCCCCACGTTCATAATTTAAAAAAACTGCTTAATACTACTTCCGAGTAAGAACATCATTACTCGAAAGGCAACGCCTGCTGCCAAAACGGAGAGCAGACCGAGCTTGACCGATGTAAGCGGCGAGATACTCGCCGTATTTTTCGTGTAAAACTTCGTCATCAGCACTGCAGGAACCAATAAACCGATCAGCACCAATCCGCCCCAGAAGAGCGATGCCAGATTACCAGCCAAAACCCGCGCGACTGATCGAGTCACATCAGGATAAGGAGCAGCAGCTATATGTCCTAAGTACGCAATGAGCAGCACCGTTTGGATTGCGATTGCAATCAGTGCAGCCTGTTTGATCATTGCTAGTGCAGTTGTGTCGACGTCTTCTGTGCGTGCAAGCAGCACACCGGTACAAAAACAACCCATAACCGCTGCCGAAGCTACATAAAATACCGGTAGAATCCAGGTGTTCCAGGCAGGTATGGACGCCATCACATACGCATCACCATTCACAAAGGCAAGCACGACCGCAAGTACCGCCCCGACGGTTGCGATTATTTTACATGTCACAGCAGCTGCGTTTCTCCTCAAGGCCAGTAAATAAATAAAGATGGTCAGACCTACCAGGAAAATCATCGTCGACTCCATAAAGATTCCGGAGGTTGGATGACCCAGTGCACCAAACATCCGTTCCGGATGACCTAAGTGCAGAGTGCTTGACATACCGCCAATACCTAAGGCCACAATCGCAAGTATCGAACTTATTGTTCTGATTTGCCTTGCCTTGCCACACCATTCGGTCAGAACAACAGCGCCGACAAAGGTTCCGCACCCCAGTCCAACAAATAGTGTAAAGAAAACCAATGGCCATTGAATACTCATGTTATCACTCCTTCCATGTAGCAATCTTACTGTGCAGGATATACCGGGCAGAAGGACGGTTTCCCACATCAGGTAGAACATGCACGCTGTCACTGCCAGCTTTTTGGATTACTTTTGCTACTTCACTGTTCGGGTCGTCGATGTCGCCAACAAATCGGCACCCAGCCGGACAATTCTTAACACAAGCCGGCTGCTCGCCAACGGCCTGCAACTGGGTACACAGCGTGCACTTTTCCACTACCTTGGTCTCTTCGTTGAAGGTGCGGACTCCATAGGGGCAGGCCATCATGCAATACCGGCAACCGATACATTTTTCTTTATCAACGAGGACAGTTCCATCCGCACTCTTATAGGACGCCCCTGTCGGACATACCTTGACGCATTGCGGATCTTTACACTCTTGGCACATGGCCGGCAGATAGTACATTTGTATGTTCGGATACGTGCCTGTCGGTCCCACCGTCAACACTTTATTCCATGTACATCCGAGGACGACTCCATTTTCCTGTTTGCATGCTACCTCACAGGATTTACAGCCAATGCAGCGATCTAAATCCACTACCATAGTTCTTTGTGACATAATTACACCTCCTTATCTTTCAAAGGAGTAGGATCAGACGGCTCAGGAAGCCATTGCTTGAACTCCTCTGGTTTCAGCCAAACGCCTTTAGGCGGCCCGTCGGCTTTCGATACCTTGACAAGATATCCTCGCAGGGTGTAAGTACCTATTACATCATTGAACGGAGCATCATTCTTGGAAAGTACGTTGACGTTCACTTCTTTCCAGCCATGAGTATCAGTGTTCAAGGTTTCCGGCGTCCAAAACCGTTCCATGTAAACAACTCCCGGATTGATTCCTTCCGTCACCCAGGCCTTGGCCTTAATTTTGCCGCGCAGCGACTCGACATTCACCCAGTCTCCCTGGGACACGCCATACTTCGCTGCCGACTTGGAGTGAATCCAGATTTCCGGTGCAGGATAAATTTCTCTTAGCCACGGAACGTTCCGCAAGGTCCCGTGGTGGAAATAGGGAAGCCTGCCATTAGTCATGACTAATGGAAATTTCTTGGCGAGTTCACTGCCTTCAAGCGGACTTTCGT
The DNA here is from genome assembly GCF_007830295.1 of Sporomusa sp. KB1. Classification (GTDB taxonomy): domain Bacteria; phylum Bacillota; class Negativicutes; order Sporomusales; family Sporomusaceae; genus Sporomusa. The sequence continues at coordinate 199,932 of NZ_VLKC01000002.1, forward strand.
GAGGTTCCTCGAAATAAGGCAGTGGATCATAGTCTTTTGATGCCGGCGGCAACGGATATGGAGCGTAAGGAGCCCCTGTCCGGGCCAGAGTGATGAATGCTTCACCATAAATCTCAACTTTTTTGCTTGGCCGTCCAAAACCCTTAGGCTTCCCGGTCTTCGGATCGATCTCCTTATAGGTGTAATACTTACGCCATTTGTCAATAGGCATGGCTTCGTAAGGTACTTTTTCCGCGAGTTCCTTAAAAGTCATTCCCAGTTTGAGCTTGCAATTATAGTCCAGAAATTCTTCCATCGAGTTCCAATACGGCTGCTCCGGCGCCGTCTTCGCCGGGTCAAAGGAGTCTTTGCAGGCCTGATGCCCCAATTCTCCACACCGCTTAGCAATTTTGGCCCAGATTACAGTTTCGTTCATGGTCTCATAAGTGTGCGTAACAGCTTGCCGAACAAACAGCATGTTGAGCGGTGGGACGACATAATCCGACTCCAGCCACTCCTGAACCGGCAATAGAACATCTGCATAAGCCGAGAATGATGTAGGATACATATACATGTGAACGATGAATTCCATTTTCTCCAAGGCTTCAATCCATGACGATGCATTACCAAGCACAGCGAGCTTGTTACCGGAGCGTTCAAGCCATGCACGAACCGGATACGGTTCCCCTGTCTTAATTGCCTGCAGAACAGTTGGATTATGGCAAGATCCCCACGAATTCGCGCCCTTGTACTCAGCACCACCCAGCCGTTTCCTGAATTGTTCAGCAGGTAATAATTTATAAAGCGGCGAAACCGCAGAGTCGCCAAATTTGACGTCCCCAAAGTTCTGCAGGAGTGTCCCTGGTTTTTGCACATACCCCATTATTAAGTCAAGTGCACAGGCTGCCATAGCGGCCTGGGCCGATTGAGGATGCTGGTCTGTTGCAACACCAAGACAGAGGCCACCAGGGCCCTGGGCATAGATTTTTATTGCTTTTTCGATCATGCCCGCATCGAGCCAGCAGATTTCTGCCGCTTTTTCGAGAGTAAAAGGCTCACACCGCTCCTTATAAAGCTGGAACCCGGTCTTACATTCAACACCGTTTACCGAAAAAGTCCCGAACAGTTCGGGATCGAGATTGTCATCCCATGGATAAGGCAATGGCTTCGCTGATTGCGTCTTCTTATCCCACACCACATAGGTATTAGAATCACCGCCAGGCATGATATCGCTTTCGCGGAGACACATTTTGGTCTGCGTGTTTACGAGGAATGGGAGATTGGACCATTTCATTACAAATTCTTCGTCGTAGAGTTTATGTTCGATAATATACCGAATCCAGCAAAGTTCAAGCGCCACATCGGTGCCCGGTCTGATCGGCAGCCAGACATCTGCCTTAGCAGCATCTGCTGTAAATCGTGGATCGACCACGACAGTCTGCACGCCCCGCGCCCTAAGTTCTACAACGGCCCGTCCGCCCTGTGACGGACTGTTGTTCGCAGGACACGACCCCCAAATCACTAAAGTCTTCATCGGCGTATCGTCGTAGAAGTAAATTTCATGGCCCTCGCTGTCAGCAATACTGGTGGTTTGGTACTTCATATCTGTATTTCCATAAATCATGTTATAGCATACTGTCCTTGGCATATAGCATTGCTGAGCACCTGGCTCGAACCAGTTTGGCGTTCCGAACACACTGGCGAACCTTCTAACACTGCCAAATTCCGGATTTCCGCCACCGCCGGTAGTACAAAGAACGGCCTCTGCTCCATACTTTTCACGAATTTCCATAAGTTTCTTAGCAATTGTATCAATCGCCTCTTCCCATGAGACACGCTTCCATTTGTTCTCACCCCGCTCACCAACACGAACCATTGGGTACTTGTTGCGGTTGGGATTATAAAGAGCCTGTAGGCCGGCAAGCCCTTTGGCACACACCTTGCCTCTGGTCATTGGCTGATCCGGATCGCCTTCCAGCTTTATCAGGCGGCCATCTTTCACATGGGCCAGGATACCACACTTGCCGATACACCCTCGGCAACATGTCCTGATGACCTTTGTCGCCGCTGTTTTCGCAGGCTCCTCTGCGGCTTCACCTCGCATGAATCCCTTCAACGAGCCGCTGAACGATGCCGCAATCCCGGTTATGGCAGTCGCTTTGAGGAACTGTCTTCTGTTAAGTACTAGTTGTTTCATCTGTTCTCTCCTCTACCGCTAAATAATCAGGTATGAACCTCTTCATATGTCAGCTGAACCACTCACCTTCTTTCAGTAAAATCATGTCTTTAGCGATTGTTGCTTGGCAAGCCCTATATATTAATTGCAAGTTCAATGCCAACTGTCCCTCACCCGCAAAAGCTGGTATAGCAGCTTTTGCGGACTATCGTTTCAGCTTATTTAGTAAAAAATTTAAACTTTTTTCTCAAATTTAAACTTTTAGTAAAAAGCTCCACCCGTTTTCAAAATGGTACCAGAACATATAAAATGCATTTTTCATATACATAAAAAAACACTCCCAGCTCTTTTACCATAAAACTGGAAGTGATGATTTCTTATCCTATTTTAAGTTCGTGTCTAGCCCTGAAAATACCTGATTTAAATTCTCATATTGTAATCTTTTATCTTTCTATATAATGTAGCCTTAGATATTTCCAGCAAATCAGCTGCCAGGGGAATATTATTATTCGTCCGCATTAGCGCAATCTGTATTCCTGTTTTTTCCCAGCTCTCCATCGAAAGTAGGGCATTTTCCCTTTCAGCTGCACTTTTTCTATCAAGCTCGCCAGACTTCTCCTTCAATATGGTATCAGGCAGACATTCCAGCGTGATGGTATTATCCTGGCTGACATTTATGGCATAAATCATAGCGTTTTCTAATTGCCGGACATTTCCCGGCCAACTATAGCTTAGTATTTTTCCCTTGGCAGCAGCATTTACCTGAGGAACTTGGCGGCCAATCTTTTTGCAATATTTTTCGATAAAATAATTACTGAGGATTTCGACATCATTTTCTCTTTCCCGTAGCGATGGCAGCTTTATAGTTAAAACCGATAAGCGAAAAAAAAGATCTTCGCGGAACAAACCCGCTTCTATTACTTTGTCCAAATCTTTATTGGTAGCAGCAATTATATTAAAATCAACTTTTTTATAGTTCCGGCCACCTATGCGCATAACCTGCTTATTATCTATAACTCTTAATAAAACCGGTTGAAGTTCCAGCGGCATATCCCCAATTTCATCCAGAAAAAGTGTACCTCCATTAGCCAACTCAATTTTCCCTGGCCGGCCGTTTCGATCAGCACCAGTAAAACTGGCGCCTTCATAGCCAAACAATTCACTTTCAATCAAGTCTCGCGGCAGCGCAGAACAATTAACCGCTATAAACGGACCCTGCGGACAACACTTATTATGAATAGCCTGGGCAAACATTTCTTTGCCTGTTCCACTTTCCCCCAACAATGAAATGGTTTCCTGCAAACCAGCAAATCGCTTTCCCAGCTCAATCGCTTTTTTCATGGCCTTACTCTCACCGATTATATCGGCAAAATGATAGCTTGCCATGGCGCCTGATCTACGGTTTACCATAGCATTGATTTTTTTTACATGATTGAATCTGAGTATCGCTCCGGTTAATTGGCAGGTATCTTGATTTAAAACCGGATGAATATCTATAATATAAGGTTGTTCATCGTGATTTGTGCAAATAATTTCTTCAATACTGGTTTTTTCCCCTTTAGAAATAAATTTCATAAGATTAGAATTTTCATCCAGAAAGTCCCTAATATTTTTCTTGGCCATTAGATTTGGCTCCAAATTAAAAATCCGCAGACCCTGCTGATTCATTCGAATTATCTGACCTGTTTGATTTACGTTGACAATACCTTCATCGATGCAATCCAGAGTGGCTTCAAGTGTATCATGCGCTAGTCTAAGATCATTATTGACAGAACTTATGTACTGATTATTTTTTTTAAGCTCAATTTGAACTTGAATGGCTTCTGCCATCGCCATAATTAGGCCCAGAGTGTGAATACACAACTTTTGATAATTGCTGTCAAAGGTTGGATTAATCAACTCCTGATTCAGCACCAGGGTAGCAATTACTTCGCCTTTCGCGTCCAATATGGGAGCCGATGATCCAATCATATTTTTAAAAGCAACGCAATACTGCTCCGGCCCGATTATCTGTATTGGACGTTTATACCGCATACTTAATACATGAGCACAAGTTCCAACTGTACTTTCATTGCGAATTATTCCTGGTTTACCCACAAGCCAGCCAGAGTCTTTGTTTTGATACATAACGCCATTATATAGCAGTGACACGCCATCTTTATCAAATAAATACAGTGAGTAACCTGAAGAATCCGCCAGTTTTTTAAAAGAGTTAAAAAAATTTTGGGTAATATCTATCAGCAGCTTATTTTTTTGCAAAACCATCTCAAGTTCTTCACTATCTAAGTACTTACAAATTAGCGGCTCAAAAGGATTTACCCCTAATCTGCGAGATCTGATCCAGGATTCAGCCACAGCCTGATCCATATAAGGAAAATTACACGGATTTTCTAAGTCATTTTTTAAAAAACGTTCCTTGTTTTGTGTCATAGCCTCCCAGCGTTCTTTAGTTACAAATTGGAGTCCATTCAACGCTGCTGAATAATTTTCGCCAATCATGTTTACCGTCCTTCCATATGTCAACAAAGCGCTCTAACCAAGTGAGCTATACCCCGTATGAACTTGTTATTCGTATCTGCCATAAAGCACCACTTCAGACGAAAACTAATAATACAGCACAAAATAAAATTATGGACCTGTCGGGAATGATCCAATTCCGTAGAAATTGACCGACCTTATCCATTAATTACCCCTCCATGGTTTGCCTACTAACTTCTAGTTCTACTAAATGTAGCAAAAATCCTACATCTACTTCCGATTAACGTAATTCTAAGCCCACAAAGTAAAAAAATGGGGCCACGTTGAAACGTAAGAGTTTCAGCCTGGCTCCATTGGTATTTTTAAACGCATTTGTCAGGAAGGGACAGCGAGAGGATTTGCTCTCCCCTCTAAACTGAAGTTTTAAACAGGAAATAAAAATTGCGCTGCATAAATAGCTACTGTCAGGGTAATGGCACTAAAAAGTGTTGAAAGCATGACAGCCTGTGAGGCAAAATCTGAGCAGCTATCACATTCAACCGCTATCAGTGCGGTATTGACAGCAGTAGGAACCGCGTGGGCAATAAATACCGCTTGGGCAACAACACCAGTTAAACCCAGCAAGTGGATATAGCTAAGCGCCAGCAATGGGCCAATGATAAGCTTAATAAAAACAGAAAGATGAACATCTACATTTTTAAGATCGAAGTTAGTTTTGGAAAGTTGGACCCCTAAGGTTATCAAAGCCATTGGAACAAGTCCATTTTTCAGATATTCTAAGGTTGACCAAAGGGGAGTTGTCGTAATATCAAGCTGTATACTTTTGAGAAAAAGCGCAAGTGGTATGGCGTATATTGAAGGCATCTTCAAAATTGTCTTAACAGAATCTCCTTTACTGCTGTTAGCCCTGCCGGCATTAAAAAAGCCCAATGTATTTACAGATATATTCTGTATAACAAGAATAATAATCTGGGCAGTGATCGCCTCATTGAGATAGGGCATTTTCCCATCAATTACAAACGGAGCACTACCGAAAACAAGGGTTATCAGCGAAACGCCAATATTACCGGAATTATTAAACATAATGGAATTCTTAAAAGCATTGGTAAGACCTAGATCATATTTGCGAAATTTAGCAATGATTCGGGCAATCATGTCGTTGGTTATAAGCATCAGTACTCCAAAAAGAAGGACTTTTAGCATACTCACTTTAAGGTCTGTTGTATATAAATTCACAAAAATGAATGCTGGTACAAACAAGTAAAACATTAATTTACTTAAGCTAAATATATGTAAATCAAACTTTTTACTAAGTAAAAATCCTAAACTGATCAATAAAAATATCGGTATAATATTATGACTCAATATGTGAAAAAAAATAGACATGCTGGACAACTCCTATTCTAAAACAGTAAATATGTATTGTATTGTCCCACTGTTCACCTGTTTAGTCAAGATGATTAGAATAAAATTCACCAACTCTTTCTTTTGAAATAGGAGTATACTTAGAGATAATTAATTCAGAAAGGACTATTACGAAATTCATGAAACAAATAGTAGAACCCCGGGGTAGTTTGACGGTTTTTTTAGGAGCCGCTCCTGGAGTTGGTAAAACCTATACAATGCTTGAGGCCGCCCACCAACGGCTTAATGAAGGTTATGATGTAGCTGTTGCCTGGGTAGAAACACACGGTATGCCTGAAACAGAGCGGCTGCTGGAAGGACTGCCACAAATACCGGCACGCTTTGGTAATCTTCAAGGCAAGATTTCCCCTGAGCTGGATATTGATGTCATTCTCAAACGAAAACCAAAGCTGGTCCTGGTAGATGAATTAGCCCATGCCAATATTCCTGGTTCCCGCCATGTCCGTCGTTTTCAGGATGTGGAAGAACTTCTTACCGCTGGTATTAATGTTTATACAACACTTAACATTCAGCATATCGAAAGTTTAAATGATATTGTTGCCCAGATAACCGGGGTTATCGTTAAAGAGACCGTTCCTGACCGTATTCTTGAAAAAGCAGCTAGTGTCCAGCTTATTGATATTCCTCCTCAAGAATTGCTTAAGCGTCTAAAAGAAGGCAAGGTCTATGTTCCTCCTCAGAACGAACAAGCCATGCGTAAATTTTTCCGTACAGGTAACATTAATGCCTTGCGGGAAATGTCTTTACGCTTTACAGCCAGCCGCGTGGACAAAGATATGAGTGAATATATGCACGAGCACAAAATAGAGGGACCATGGCCAGCAGCAGGTCGCGTAATGGTATGTGTTAGTGCCAGTCCCTTCTCGGCGCAATTAATCAGAGCTGCACACCGGTTAGCCGCAGGTATACAGGCTGAACTAGTGGCCGTCCATATTGAGACACCTGCCCGCCGCTTTCCGGCAGGCGACAGGGAGCGAGACAGGGTAACCAGAAATATGCGGCTTGCGGAAGATCTTGGAGCCAAGCCGTTGACAATCGTCGGAGAAAATCTTGTTCAGGAAATTATTGAAGCAGCCTGTGTTCAAAATGTTTCAGCTATCGTTATCGGTAAACCTCAACACAGCCGTCTATGGGAGCTTTGGCACGGTTCGTTAGTTGATAAACTAATTCGAAATAGTGACGGTATAAATATTTATGTAATCCGGGGTGCCGCTGAACAAGACCCCGATAACGGTATTCGAACAACGCCAAAAGAAGAAGGGTTTAATTGGCGTCAATATATTGGCGGACTAGCCATGACTATGTTAGCCACACTGTTTTCTCTGTTTTTTGAGGAAAAAACGGGACTCATCAACATTGCCTTGCTATACCAGCTCCCGGTAATTATGAGTGCTTTCTGGTGGGGAAGATGGCCTTCTTATTTTACGGCACTATGCGGACTAGCGGCATTTGATTTTTTGTTTGTACCGCCAACTTTGACTTTCACAATTGCCGATATTCACTATCTTTGGAGTTTTATAATCTTTTTGATTATGGCCTTTGTAATTGGCGGTCGAACAGAGTTATTACGCAGCGAGGCAGCTTCTGCCCGTCAACGTGAACGAAGTACCCGTGCTCTTTATCAGTTTAGCAGGGAAATTGCTGGTATTATTGATTTAGAACTGATTTCTCAACAATTAGTAAAACAAGCTGCTGAAACTGTAGGTAGATCTGTTGTTGTGATGCTGCCAGACAATTCAGGACAGCTAGCTATACGGGCTGAAAGTTATCCGGGAATAAATAGGAATAAGAAAACTCTGCAAAAAACAATCGAGATAGCTGCTGCTGCTTGGAGTTTCAAACATGGTCAGGCAGCTGGCCGGTCGACTGATACACTTTCGGACGCCATGTATTTATATATTCCACTCAAAACTACCGACAATATTGTAGGCGTTTTAGGAGTACATGTAAAAGAAAACAATGTACTACCAGAGGAGAAACGCCTAATTGATGCCTGGACCGGACTGGCGGCCATTGCCGTAGAACGCGTAAAGCTGGCAGAACAGGCCAGGGGCGCATCCTTGCTTTTAGAAGCAGACCGATTGCGCACAGCACTATTTAACTCTATTTCTCATGAACTAAGAACACCGCTAGCCTCCATTATTGGCTCTGTTTCCACACTTGTGGAAGCGGAAGATATGTATTCTAAGGCCGCCAGACGTGAACTGCTGGAAACGATTCAAGACGGAGCCGCAAGAATGGAGCGAATTGTAGCTAACCTTTTGGATACAGCCCGTCTTGAGAGCGGAATGATGCAGCTTAAAATTGATTGGTGTGATATCGAAGACATCATAGGAACTTCGCTTAACAGGCTTAGAGAAACAACAAAGCGGTATACACTAACTGTGAATGTAGCTCCTGCGCTTCCGATGTTGAAAGCTGACTGCGTCTTATTAGAACAGGTCTTGATTAACATAATCGACAATGCCCTGAAATATTCCCCCCATGACAGTGAAATCCTGATCAGAGCTGAACCAAAAGCAGGAACTGTTGTAATCTCGGTTTCCGATAACGGCGTAGGCATACCTGAAGAAGACCTTAGCAAGGTCTTCGATAAATTTTATCGGATACAGCAGCCCAAACATGTCAGCGGTACCGGGTTGGGTTTATCAATATGCAAAGGCATCATTGAAGCGCACGGAGGCTTGATTTGGGCGGAAAGAAGACCTAGCGGGGGAACCACGATTCGGTTTCAAGTTCCGGTGGCGGAGGAAGTCGTGATCCCGGAAAGGATAGTGAAGTAATTTATGCACAAAGGAATGCGGGTTCTGATTATTGATGATGAACCACAGATTAGAAAACTATTAAAGGTTGCTCTTGGCGCACATGGGTACGATATTGATGAATCAGCAACCGGGGCTGATGGTATCAGCCGGACGGCTACTTTTAAACCGGACATACTAATCATTGATTTAGGACTACCTGATATAGATGGCAAAGATGTAGTTAAATCGATCCGGGAATGGTCACAAACCCCCATTATTGTGTTAACGGCACGCGATCAAGAACAAGAGAAGATCGATGCCCTTGATGCTGGCGCTGATGATTATGTAACTAAACCATTTAGTGTCGGAGAGCTCATGGCCAGGATGCGGGTATCGCTAAGGCGGGCGGCATCCTCAGAACATGAGCCTGTTATAACCTGCGGCGATCTTGTTGTTGATCTGGTGCAAAGACGTGTAACGGTAGCCGAAAGGGAAATAAAACTGACACCAACCGAATATGAGCTAATCAAAATTTTAGCCCAGCACCGGGGACGGGTATTAACCCACAAGCAGTTATTAAAAGCTGTTTGGGGTACGGCCTACAATGAAGATACTCACTATATCCGGGTATATATCGGGCAACTTCGCCGAAAAATTGAAGATAACCCGACGCAGCCGCGCCATATTATTACCGAATCAGGAGTTGGTTACCGGTTAATGGATCATTAACCAGCTTGTTTCACGGTTCTTTATACTTTCTTTACATCATTGGGCTATTTCTTGACGACATCTTTGCTACTGAAAAGGGTACAATATATCTGTCTACAAAGGAAATAACATCAATGATTGAGAGGCGTATATATGTACCATCAGCTAAGAAAGTTATTTATTGGTCGTCCATTGCATAACCGTGAGCTCTCCGCTGAGCATTTGCCCAAGTGGAAAGCGCTATCCATCTTTTCCTCCGACGCGCTCTCGTCGGTTGGTTACGGACCGGAGCAAATTGCTGTCACTTTGGCTGTACCGGGGTTACTGCTTTATGGCTACATTGGCTATGTTGCTGCCGCTATTTTAGTGTTGCTAGCTATTGTTACTATTTCTTACGTCCAGGTATCCCAGGCTAATCCCGGGGGTGGCGGCTCGTACGCCATAGCCATGAATAATATTGGAGAATTTCCCGCACTGGTTGCTGCTGCCTCTTTATTTGCCGATTATACCTTGACAGTAGCTGTTAGTGTTTCCTCTGGAACAGAAGCTTTACTCTCTGCCTTTCCCGCTCTCATCAGTTCAGAAGTCACTATCGATTTATGTGTCTTGTTCGGTATCTTAATGATTGTTAACCTACGGGGTGTAAGGGAATCCTCCAATGTTTTTGTACTGCCCACCTATCTGTTTGTACTCAGCATATTTGTCCTAATTATTGTAGGGGTTTATCAAGCTTTTACCGGTATAGCTCCTGCCATTCCTGCCGAATCTACTGGGCGGCAGCCCTTTGATTGGATGGTATTAGCGCTATTGCTGCGCGCTTTTGCTAGTGGCTGTAGCTCAATGACAGGTATTGAAGCTATCTCCAACGGCGTTCCCATGTTTCAAAAACCACAGGCCGCTAATGCCATCAAGACAACCTTTTTTATGGCCGGAATGTTAGCTATTATGCTGGCCGGAACTACCTTTTTAATTCTCCATAATCATATCTTGCCCCAGGAAAACGTAACCATGCTTTCTCTGTTAGCAGAAGAAACGTTAGGGCGTGGCTGGATGTACTATTTCCTCCAACTGGCAACCATGCTGGTACTATATTTAGCAGCCAACACCTCCTATAACGGATTGCCTTTGTTGTTATCGATACTGGCGAGAGATGGTTATATGCCACGCTATTTGGGGACAAGAGGAGAACGGTTAAGTTTTTCTAATGGTATTATTCTTTTGAGTGTATTTGCCGGAGCATTGATTGCCGGCTTTGGCGGTAATGTAGAGCATTTGATTTCTCTGTATGCTATTGGAGTATTTCTCTCCTTTACTATTGCCCAAACGGCCCTGGTTGTTCATTGGCAGCGAGAAAGAGGGGCAAAATGGCAAATACGGGCAATTATAAATGCTTTCGGCGCTGCTATTACCGGACTTGTTGTATTGATTATTGCAATTACAAAATTTTTTTATGGTGCCTGGATTGTACTACTGTTCATTCCTGCTATGATATACGTATTTAAAGCCATCAAACAGCACTATACTGATATGGCTGAGCAATTGCACTTATCAATTGCTGATTGGGAATCCTTAGAACAAGGGCCAAAAGGGAAAAATACAGTTGTAGTCCCCGTATCGAGTCCCACTAGTGTTGTAGTTCAGACAATGAGATACGCTCATTCCATTAGTACAGATGTTATTGCTTTACACATTACTACTGACCGGGAAATGGGCCGTAAGGTAGAGGAAAAGTGGAAGCTATGGGATCCCGGAGTACGATTGATAACTGTATATTCCCCTTATCGTCTTGTTATTCAACCGATCATCCATTTTGTTGAAAAGTTACAAAGTAATAAAGCTGCTGAAGATTTTATTACGATTTTGATTCCTGAATTTGAAACTAAGAGATGGTGGCATAGATTCCTTCATAATCAAACAGGGTGGATATTACGGACTTTACTCATACTAAAGAAAGATGTAGTGGTAACCACCATTCCCTATCACCTTAAAAAGTAGTCTCCCACTCCTGGTCCGTCACCTTTACCATGTAGTTAGAAACAACTTTTACTCATACCATTCCTCCACCCGATAATACTACAACATAAAAAGGCCCTCTATAGCTGGACTTTTTTTCGTGTCCAGTCCATAGGGCCTTTTTAAGCTCCCCCCATATTTCCTGTTTTACTATTTTGCCAGTAATATTTCCACAACTTCTTTAAGTGTATTTTGCTCCCCAACATTTCCAGGAAATATCACATAGGGTATCTGCGGAAATTTACTTTCTGCTCCTGTTTGCCAGACTGGCACACCCGGCCTTATCTGCCCGAGTACGTTGGCACGTTTTACGTTTAACGCTTTAGTACCAACATCACTAGACGTGATACCGCCTTTTGCAACAACAAAGGCCGGAGTTACATTCAGTCTGCCAACCAGTGATTGTACGGCATCTGATATTTTAACAGAACGCGCCAAAGCATCTTGCTTCGAATCATTGTCCAACGTTAATAATTTTCGTTTGGTATAAACGACGACTGTAACCCCCTGATTGAGCAGCTGTTCTTCCCGCTTTATGACTGAGGCAATTTCTTCCTGAAAACGTTCTTCTTCAAGAACCAAATCAGAATCAAACTCAATAAACCGTATTCCTGCGACAGTTTTTAATTGCTCAACTTGGCTTGTTGTTTTCTGAGTATGGGAACCAACAACAATGATTCCGCCAGTAGCGCCACTGCTTGTTACCATCTCTTGTCTTGTTAAAAGCGGCTTATCCGCAATAGCACCTAATTCTTTTACAATACCGGCAGCGGTACGCAACAGAAAATACTTTCCTTGCGCAAGTGCGTGGTAAAAGGCTATACAGAATACTTTTACATCACAGGCATCAATAGCATTGACTACTACTTTTCCAAAATTTGTTACATGGATCAGTTTGTCAACAATTTTCTCAATGTTGAATGCCCGCAACTCTTGCAGGGAAATCGTTACAACTTGTTCTTTCTTATAGCGGCCTTGTGATTTTTCTTCAATGTATTCGGTTAAATCCGACGATTGATAGCCAAATGTTTTGTCTTTAGCAAACTCAGTTTCGCCAGCCGGAACAAGAAACTCCCCATACTGCACATAATGAATGTTGTCGATCGTAAAGCGTCCGCCTTCCCTGAAATAGGGACAGATAATTTCACCATCGACATTTAGGCCAGAATAACGCTCGCACTGTTCTTTTAAAATTACTGTTTCCAATGGATAATGGCCCCTGAGAGTGGAATCGCTGCGGCTAACAATTAAATATTTTTGCTGCTGCTCTTTAGCGACCTGAGCAATCATTTCACCGATTTCCTGCTGCGCTTTACTTGTCTGTTCTTCTGTAAAGCCGCGCGAATTCGTCAAAATATAAAAGACTTTGTTTTTTTCTTTAAAACCGTTGCTAATACTTTCGTAAGACCAATCCGTATACACGGAAATATCATGCACAGTCTGAATGCCGGTTGGGTCATCATCCAGCACAATGATTTTATGTGGATCATCCTGGACAGCCTGTACTAAAAGTGTCTGAACATAATCTTCATTTACCGTCGGATATGATTGTAAAATATCAGCACTAAGCTTTTGTAGTGATTTCATTTCCTCAATCCTATTCATTTACTGACGATATTAAAATGTTGTCTTGCCTCAGCCGGGCTCATCGGTTCTTTATCCATAGCTCTAAGAAGCCGTATAGTCTTTTCTACCAAGGGAACATTGGTATCGACTACTGTATTAGTATCCAGATAGTTACTATCTTCAAAGCCAATTCTAACCGTACTGGCCCCCATTCCCAGAGCCGCCGCAATAATGGAAAAGTCCCGTCTGTTGGCATGAGTGATGCCCCAAAGAGCCCCCGGTGGAATCATTTGAATCATAGCAGCTAATGCTTGCGGCGTGGCTGGAGCTTCTCCTTTATGCCCCAAAACAATACTAAAAAGAACGGGATTGCAAAAATCATATTGTTCCATAAGTTCTTTCATCGTAAAAGTATGGCCAATTTCAAATACTTCCACTTCCGGTGTTTTTTTCATTTTTAATAACTCGCGGACGCAGTATTCCACATCATCAATTGGATTGCAATAGACAGCCTTACCCAAATTGGTGGAACCAACATTCAAAGAACAGGCTTCTACCAAATCCGAGTACACGGGAACACAACGCTCCTTTATGGTCAGGTTAGAAACACCACCTGTTGACACTTCAATGATGATATCAGAATCCTTACGAATCAACTGCAGTGTTTCCTCCAGGAGACTCATATCTGTAGTCAGGTTTCCCTGGGCATCGCGTACATGCAAATGCACCATAGCAGCTCCTGCCTTATAGCAATTCAAAACATCTTCAGCTATTTTTTCCGGAACTATATTTTTATCTGTAGCAGCTACCGGAGCAACTGAAATCATTACCTTATCCATTTTTCCCCTCCCCTAACAGACTTACCTATCACTAGCGGCTAGACACTGCCGATTAAAAAATGATATATACTTTTTTACAATCTCTTTCACATAACCAACCTGGTTTAAGGACAACTCCGAAAAATGCGGCTGGTTATTGGCTAAAAACGCTGTTGTCTTTTCAACAGCATAAACAGAGATTTCCGTATTGACATTAATTTTGGCTATGCCTTTGGCTATGCAGCCTAAAATATCCTTTTCGGATAACCCTGATCCGCCATGCAATACAAGTGGTATTGTCAGCAGCTTATTAATGTTTTCTAATATATCTAAGCGTATATTAGGTACTGTTTTATACATTCCATGCACAGTTCCGATCGCAACAGCCAATGCATCAACTTGTGTCGCATCCACAAACTGCTTCGCTGCCATAGGTTCGGTATAGACTTCCACATCTGACACCGAGCCTTCATGAGAACGTTCTCCAGCCGCCAGGCATCCCAGCTCAGCTTCCACCGAGACACCACAAGCATGCGCTATCTGACAAACCAGTTTTGTATTTTTTACATTCTCCTCAAACGGCAATGCCGAACCGTCATACATGACTGAGCCAAAACCGGTACGAATGGCGCGAAACACTGTGGCTAGATCATTACAATGATCCAAATGCAAACAAATTGGTGTTTCGCTCCCCTCTCCCAGACTCTTTGCAATGGAATATGCCGTTTCTAATGACATATTCTTCAGGTACTTGGCACCAAAAGCCAAAATAACCGGTATTTTTGTCTCGTCTGCTGCATCGATGATTCCTTTAAAGGTTTCATAGTTGTAGCTATTAAAGGAACCTACCGCATAGTTATTGACATAAGCTTCATTGAGGATGTCTTTTAAATTTGCCAGCATTGTGAATGCCCCTTAAAAGTTTACTTTTTCCCAATACCGATAATGGGTTTCTACTACTTCATTAATCTGATCCCTGTCTTTTTCTTTTACAACCCGCAGCATATCCTTATGCATTTGCAGAAACTGCTCTGTAGCTTGTTCATTGATAAACGTTTCTGTCGCTTTCATTCTGGATTTTCTGGTAATTTGATCTACATAAAAGCCGATTCCTTTCAATAAGGCATTTTGGGTAATATCGACCAATGCCATATGAAACGCTATATCTGCTTCAAATATATCTTTGGCTTCAACGTTTGCTGCCGTAATCTTCTTTTCAAGATCCTGCGTCGCCTGTTCCGCTTTATGCAAAGAGTCCAAATCCAGTTTATCTATCGCCAATTGGAGTATCCCGACATCAATTATTTTTCGAAGTTCCACAATTTGATTCGCAGAATCCTTTTGCAAAATAATTCCATATAGAACAGGGTATAGCATTTTACTGTCATAACCTTGGTTTACAAAGGTTCCTTCTGCCCGTTTGATTGTAAGAACACCATAAGCTACTAATATCTTAATTGCCTCACGAACAGAATTTCTACCGACCCCCATAGATACACAGAGTTCGTTCTCAGTCGGAATCTTATCGCCTGGCTTCAACTCACCATTAATGATAGCGTTTGTAAAATTATCTACAATCTGCTCTACCACAGATTTGCCGCCTATTTCTTTTAAAAAAGTTTCTTTTACCATATGGACCTCCCGCTGATATTTTGTTGTTTCAGTATAACATCATACGTCGGTCCAATACAATCATAAGACACTATGTGATACGATACTGGTTTAAAACGTTCGATTACACTTCCTTATAAATTAATCGCCGCCGCAGCCACTTTGGCAGCAACCTCGCCATCTTCTTTCAGCCCGCCGATGCCGACTGCACCGATGATCTGTTGCTGATTATTATATATTGGCACACCACCTGGCAGCCCCACAAATTTATCATCAGCAAAATACGATATATTTAGATTATCCCGCTGCAACCGTGCCAGGAAATCAGCCGTACTTACCCCCATTCTGGCAGCTGTATACGCTTTATTAGGCGTAAGGTTTATCGTCAATAATTTGGCGCCATCTTGCTTATTGAACAAAACGGTAAATCCATCCTTATCACAAACCGCCACGCTAAATGGTTTCGCCCCATATTCTTTCGCAACGATCTCTTCAGCATAATTACCTATTTTTTTCGCCAAGGCGAGTGTAATATTTTCCAACATAATCAACCCCTTGTTTGTAGTTGCTTATCTATCGATAAGTAAGTCTTAAGATTCTACAACACTTTTTCCGGCTTCTGCAGCAGCTTTTTTTTCTTCTTTTTCGCGCCAGTAGCTTGCCAATGTTGGTCCGGTAAGATTGTGTACCAAATTAAATATGGCAGCCGGTATAAAAGCTAACGGGGCAAGATGAGCTATTGCCAACGCCATTGCCAAACCGCCATTTTCCATGCCTATTTCAAATGAAATAGCCTTGGCTTTGAAATGAGGCATTCCTACCCCACGCGCAGCCCAATAGCCTGTTGTAAGACCAAGGATATTATGGAGAACTACGGCTGCAACAGCAATTAAAGCAACATTAGCCAGCGAACCGGCACTGAGTGCAAACCCCGAACTAGTGGTAACAAAAATAGCAATAACAGATACAATTGGAATAATCGGCATAATCTTATCAACAAACTCAGAAGCAACCGCCCGAATAACGGCCCCTAAAAATACCGGAACCAGAACAATCTTCAAAATATCCATTAAAATAGCCGAAGCATTAACGGGAACTATGGAGCCAACCAAAAATGTAAACATAAACGGTGTAATAAACGGCGCTATAACTGTATTGATGGTAGAAACCGTTATCGAAAGCGCGGTATCCCCTTTAGCTAAAAATGTCATAACATTGCTGGCTACTCCACTCGGACAACATCCTACAAGGATAAGTCCCGCAGCTAAAGCTGGCGGTAAGTCAAGCAACTTAGTTAATCCGAAAGCAATAAACGGCATGATCATATACCGCAAAACAATACCCCAGAATACGTCTTTAGGTCGCGAAAAAATCAGTTTAAAATCGTTCACTGATACAGTAAGCCCCATACTCAGCATAACCGCCATAATACAATAGCCAACATATTTGGATAATGGCTTAAATGTTTCAGGAGTCATATAGGCGGCAATAACGCCCAAAATAATCCATAACGAGAAAAATTTTGTGATAAACTTGACGATTTTTCCTAATTTTTCTATCATTTGTTTCGCTCCTTTTTGATTTAATGCAAAACTTTTATCATCAACAGACAGAGGTCCGACCGTCCGGCTTATTGGCCGTGGACGGCACCTCTATTTTTATTTGTGATAAATTTATTGTAAGGAACTGACTTAGGAACGCACGCGTTATTTTAGTAAACCTTGTTTCACTAAAGCTTCTCTAAGTGCTAACGCACCGAATCTCGGACTAGACAAAACTGGTTTACCATATTTTTGATGAATATATTCTTCACAGTAAGCCATCGAACCTTGCGCAAACAAAATAACATCAACTTTGTCACAGATTTCTCCTGCATATTTCGTCATCAGTTCTTTGAACTGTTCTTGATCAAGGCCAAAACCGCCGTCAACTAACACATCAACTAATTCTACATGCTTGTTCATTTCCCGTGCTACCCGCATGATAGTGTTCTTTGTTGGCGTCAGCGTCGTTGACAATGTAGCCATAACACCGATACGATCTCCCTCTTTTACAGCCTCCCGGCACATTTCCTCGTCAATACGTACGATTGGAATACCAGTATATTTGCCAATATCTTGTGCGGCATCAGCTACCTCGCCTACTGATGAGCAAATATTGAGAATTGCATCTGCCCCATCACATACTGCTTTCATAAACATGCTAACAAGTCTAGCCGCCGGTGGTGCCGTGACATATCCGGCTTCTCTGACTTCTGCAATAATTGACGGGTCCTGATTACTGATTATCTCAGTATCTTTCGGAAGCAATTGCCGAACCTCTTTTTCTACCAACTCAATCAGTTCTGGTGTAGTACCTGTATAAACCAAAGCTACCTTCATTGTAAAGCCCCCTTATTTTTAGGACGTACTACATACTACATCCTATGTTTATGGCAATATTATCTCATGGTTTAATTTAATTGTAAATAGAAATAATTTAGAATTTTTCTTTATCTTACAAATTTATTAGGATGCCTAACCAAAAAATCCGTACCTGCTATCAATGTAGTAGCCCCCCTGTGTCTCCTTTTGTTTGCGGTGGAGGGAGAAAATATATCTATATAAAACAAAGAGCCGCTATCTAACTGCAAAATGCAGATAAATAGCGGCTCCTGTTGATCACCAAATATATCGGTTTAAGGTACCAGGAGGAATATACATGGTCAAAGCATTTACTAAAACCAAATTGAAAGCGCCAAATCTTCCCCATGAATTACCAGTGGTACATATAGTTGTATAATCGCTCCCGAACAAGCAATAGCTCTTGCTAATATATTTGGGGTGGGTTATTAAAAAGTAATAGCTGTTACGGTTCACATTAACCAAGCAACATTCCGGACTTGGGCCTTTTCTCATTCACGCTACGCAGGATGCTGTATAGAATTTTACATAATCTAAGATTGTTTCAGGTTGTATCTCTTTCATACAAGCATGATCATTGCATTGGTGACGGCCACAGCCTAAACATTTTAAATTTGCCTTTACTACTACGCCCTTACCATATGGCCGATATCGGACTGAATCGGATGGTCCAAATATTGAGATTACGGGAACTCTTTGGGCTACGGCTATATGCATGGGGCCAGAATCACCACTAACCAAAACAGCACATTTCTTTACAAGCTCAGCATATTCAAGCAAGCTGGTCCTCTCCGTGAATACACCTATCGGGGCATTGTTAGTACGAATTGTCATTTTGGAAATTATCGCTGCAACATCGTCCCTGTCCATCGGTCCACCAAAAAAGGCAATACCATACCCTTCAGCCAGAATCATGTCGGCAAGTTTAGCCAATTGTTGTGTCCCCCATCTTTTAGTCGGCCAGCTTCCGCCTGTATTTAGACCAATCACTTGGCAAGGGGATGATTTAAATATTTCCTGCCACATAACCGACGCATGCTGCAAGGCCTCAGAACCGGTATAAATCTCCATACCGCCGGCACTTTCTCTAATCCCCATTGTCTCTTTCAGAGTCTGACGATAAGCCTCCACTTGATGCACATTACGATTTAAATCTACAAATGAGCCGAGAAACTTCCCTAATAATTTAGGGGCGTAGCCACTATGGTACCTAGCTCCGCTAAATAAAGTGAAAATTGTTGAACGCTCATTACCATGGAGGTTCACTACAATATCAAATCTTCGTTTTCTTATATCTTGAATAACTCGATAATATCCAGCAAGACCAGAATCAGCTCCTTTTTTATCTATTGAAATGACTTCTGAAATATACGGGTTATACCGTAATAATTCCTCGTATTTTCTATCTATTAATATGGAGAGTTCAATTTCTGGATAATGCAATTTTAAATCCCGGATAACGGGTGTCATAAATATCAGATCACCTATATACATGAGGTTAATCAAAAGCATTTTCATAGTATTTTCCTCCACCTTTACGTTTATATTGTACATTTTAGGTAGACTCAACATCCCGTATAGCCTTCTATAAAAACGATAGATCCTATCCATACTCTACGAACTCTTTCCGAGCCGGAGATCCCGCTCCTCAGCAGCAGCTCTATAGCATTCTATCGTTTTTTGAGCAGTCGCTTTCCAATTGAATTCAGCAGCTCGCCTTATTCCCTTTTGCCGTAAGATTTTCTGCAACGCCTGACTTTCTAAAACCTTTTCTATTCCCATGGCAATATCGTTAACATCATTCTGCTCAACAAATAACCCAGCGTCTCCAACAACTTCTGGTAATGATGCCACATTTGAAACTACAACCGGAGTCCCGCATTGCATGGCCTCAAGCGGCGGTAATCCAAATCCTTCATATTTGGACACATAGGCGAAGACAGTAGCCAAGTTATAAAAGTATGGCAGATCGTGCAAATCCACATAACCTGTGAAAATAACCTTAGCAGATAAGTTTAAAACTTGAATTTTCTCATAGATGCTATCACAAAGCCAACCCGCTTTGCCTGCTAAAACCAGCTTATGTTCACAGCCTGTACGGTCTGAAACCAGCTTATATGCTTCAATTAAGGCTGTAAGATTCTTACGCGGCTCTAACATTCCCAAATAAAGAATGAACTTGTTAGGAAGAGCATATTTCTCCCTGACTACATCCATATAACTATCATCCTCAGATATAGGACGGTATATGCTGTCAGCGGCCAGCGGAGTAACATGAATTTTCCCTGGATCTATATTCAAAAAATTAGTAATATCCTTTTTTGTATTTTTTGAAACGGCAATGACCTTGGTACTCTTTGTAACCATATACTTAAGCCAATTAGTAAGATACCGAAGGTTAGAGCGACCTATTGTTTCTGGGAAAAGCTTAAATGCCATATCATGTATAGTTATTACGGTTGCTGCTTTTGCAGTTGGGACAATAGCAAAATTAGTTCCGTGATAAACATCAAAACCGCCAGCGAATTTTTCCAGTGGAATATTGTATAGTAGCCGAGGTCCCATTATATTTCTAATGCCCTTGTAGGGGTACTTAATATGCAATTCCTCTCCCCTTACATGAACACCCTTAGGAGGCATTTTACTCTTGTTATAGAGTGCTACAAATTCATCCCCGCTTTGAATTCTTTGTAATGTATTGACAAGGTTGTAACAGTAATAACCTATACCGGTTTTGGTCTGCAATAGTGGCTGACTATCAATTAAGACTTTCATTTCTTTTTCTCCCTCATTTCTAACTGCACACATTCTGTAAGGTATATAGCTTGGTTAAGAGAATATTTCTTGAAACTAAGTCTAACAAACAAAACTGAAATTTTGTTGAAAAATCAATAATCGATAGAAGAACATAGTTAAGCATCAGGAATTAAAATAACAAAGCGACTACCCTTGCCCGGTTCGCTATCAACATTGATCCTACCATGATGGATATCAACAATCCATTTAGCAATTGATAATCCTAATCCAGCTCCCTCAATGTTATTTAATCGGGTCTGATCAACCCGAAAGAAGCGTTGAAAGATCTTTTTTTGCAAGTTAACAGGAATACCCGGACCCGTATCACCCACTACTATTTCAGTGTACAGAGTTGAACCATGTTGAACTTGATCAAAATATATCTGAACTTCGCCACCGTGAGAGCTATATTTTATTGCATTATCAATCAATATATAAAGAAGCTGATGAATTCGCTCAGGATCAGCAACCATTTCAACTGTTCTAGTTACATCAAACTTGATAGTAATTTTTTTGTATTTGACCACAGAAACGAAAGATCGAAGCACCTGATCAGCTACTAAATTTAAAGAGAATTGTTCCCGTTTTGCTTTAATTTCATCTGTATCTGCTCTAGCAAGCGTCAATAAATCATTGACTATTCTTTCTAAACGGAAAAACTCATCTTGTGCATCAACTATTATCTGCATTGCGAATGGCGATAAAGTACTGTCACTATCCATTTCTATAGCCTCGATAGAGCTTAGAAGTACACTAAGAGGGTTTCTAAGCTCATGAGATGCATCCGCAACAAATTGTTTCTGCCTAATTATCGATTGCTCAATGGGGAGAGTTACCTTACCTGCAAGAAAACTCCCAATTACCGCAGCCAAAATTAAAAACAAAACAGCCACGCCAATTAGGGTAAATATACCGTGCACTAGCACACGGGCGTACGCCGTAACGTCTCTACCGACATATACTGTACCTAGCGTAGTATCGTTATGATAAATTTTTTGCTGAGCAAAAGCTAGCATTGCTGTCCCACCCGTTGGTAACGCTACCACAGCAATTTTAGTGCTTTTTGATGAATCCCAGTGTATAACCTGTTCCTCAGCTATATCACGTAAAATTGGAATAGGCAAGTCAACCTTAATTAATTGCCCATTACGGTCAAATAAATAATAAAAAACTTGTCCACTTATATCATAATCATTTTCTATGGGCGTTTCTTGGGGTGGGATATTTGCCGTCTGAAAATGCTGCACAATTACTTCCCTCTGCTCGCGGACTACCTCGCGGGCTAGAACTCGAATTTCGTCTGTTATATCGACGTATATCCCCCAGATGATACCTAAACAGACAATTGCTATAAACGCAAGCAAGAATAATCCAAATACCCGCGTATATAAGGTAGTTAAATTTCTACGAATATTAGGTAACATTTTTTGCCTCCATTTTATAACCTACACCGCGAATATTTTGGATAAGTGCCACCTCACCGGAACAGTCAATTTTCTTTCGGAGTAGGCGTACGAAGGCTTCGAGGTTATTAGGGGACACTTCACTCTCTAATCCCCAAATACGGTCTAAAATAATTTCTTTGGGTAGAACTCTTCCGTAATTTTGAATTAGTAAATCCATAAGCTGGAATTCTTTTCCCGTCAATTGTATGGTCCTAGAACCTCTTTTAACTGACTTTGTCGTTCTATTTAATTCCAGATCGGCAGCCCTAGTAATTTCTTCTTTTATTGCAACAATGCTTCTTCGTGATAAGGCACGGATTCTAGCTAACAATTCCTTAAATTTAAATGGTTTAACCAAGTAATCATCGGCCCCCGCCTCTAAGCCAGTAACTAAATCATCTACTGTATCTTTTGCCGTGAGCATTAGTATTCCACCTTGATGACCTTCTGCCCTTAATTCTTGGCAGACCTCTAATCCCGTTCGCTCAGGCATTACCCAGTCTAGAATTATAAGATCATAGCTTTCTTTGCGAGCGGAGTCTAAAGCAGCTTGTCCAGTATAAACCCAATCAACTTCTATATCTTGTCGTACCAACATTTGATTAACAAGGTTACCTAACCTCTTATCATCCTCAGCAAATAGTAATTTCATCTTTTTAACTCCTCATATAATAAGTTTTGTCTGCAACCTTCCGCTTAACTAATTTATAGGTATAACGTCCCCTGATCAATTATTTCATAACCACTCGCATTGAAACTAAATTACTCGCCCAGTACTTATGTCAATTGGTAACGGCATTAGCTTTGCAATAATTAGGAGCGAAGGACGGCAATAGTGTACAATCTGCTAAAGGGCTCTTTCATAAAACAGAACCTCCACCTTAGATATAATATTTCTTATATCTAAGGTGGAGGTGAGATTTGATTGGCCAAAAAAGAAGTAAGATTTCCCGATTTTATTCTATTCACACAACCGAATCAAAACGATATGTTGGATTTGGACGATCAGGTTGTAAATATTTTAATGCAGTTTCTTTTACTTCAATTCCATCCTTACACAATTTGTAAAATTCATCCAAAACGATTGCTTTTAATTCTTCTGGTGACATTTCTACACGTGCATTCACTGTGAGACTTGCTTCGTCTGTCTTGCCAACAGATCCGCGAACTTGCAACGTGTCTTTCTTACCCGTGATATTGCCAACAACTACTTTATTTTTAGCTATCATAAGCGCTTTTACATGTCCGACCGGAGCCTGCATTTCATCAAAGCGGTTTCCTAAATTGCTTAATAACGACTGGAGTAATGCGTCACAATCAATTTGATTGCCTTTTACTTCTAAGCTTGTATTGAGCCAACCAAGCACTGCTTCCCCTTCAGCATAAACATCATAATCCACTTCAGCTAGACGAATACCAGCCTTTTGCTGCGCTAGCACGTCGGTCATCCATTCATTTACGCCTGCACCTGTCTGAGCGCTGATAGCAAAAACAGAAGTTTGCGGCCATCTGGCAATGGTTCTATTTTTTAAGGTTTCTAACGCCTCCGATGGTAACAAATCGGTTTTATTTATAACAATTTTGTCTGCTTCGTCAAGCTGTTTTTCTAAAATATAAGCTGCGCTCGGATGCAAATCACCTGTTTTTTTATCGAGAATGTTTGTGAGGCGCTTTGGATCTACCAATACCGACAGTGGTGCGATTGATAAAGTATCTTCGGCATATTTTTTGAGTGGTTGTAAAATTGTTGCAGATAAATCCGTACAACTTCCGACCGGTTCTGCAATAATAATTTCAGCAGCAAGCTTATCCTTTAAATGTGACACCGCCTTTTTGAACCCTGGGAAATTGCAGCAGAAGCAACTTCCACTTACTTCCACTACACTTTCTTTATTATCACTTAGTTGCTCTAATAACGCCGTATCTACTAAAGCAGACGCTTGGTCATTGGTAATTAAGCCAACCCTTTTACCTTCATTTGTCATTATACTTGCCATTTTTGCTAAAAGTGTTGTTTTGCCCGCGCCTAAAAATCCACCAACTAAAACTAACTTTGTTGTCATTTCCCTTTTCCCCCATTCTCAAGCTTTCATTGTTGTCTATGTACTTTTTTAGCAAGACTCACAGGATTTTTGTTCTTTTTTCATAAATGGTTCTACTATATAGTTAAATAGTACGGCAGCAACCAATCCACCTACTATCGGTGCAAGCACGTATACGTAGAAGAATCCGCCACTCTGATCAGGGAAGGCATAGCTCCCCCAGCCCGCCATCCATGCAACTAACCGCGGCGCAAGGTCACGCGCCGGATTAAAACCGGCTTGGGTTAATGGTGCAATCAAGCAAATCAAGGAGGATACTGTCAAACCGATAAATAGAGGTGCTAAATTATTATCTGGACGACCAACATTACAGCCCTCTGTCAAAAAGAAAATCATTAAAACTAACAGGAAGGTACCAAATCCTTCAGCCAACATGGCAAGTGGCATGGAAACAATCGCCGTACTGCCTGGTAATTGATAATACTCCCCGAACATTTTGCCAGTGCTCATAGATTCAGCAGTTCCTCTAACAATATGATGTGCTGTTTCATAGGCGGCAATTGAAGGTTCAAAAAATAGATACAGTAAAAAGCCAGCAAGCAAAGCACCCAAAAATTGTCCACTAATATATACCGGAATTTTGCTTGCCTTCATTCTTTTACTTGCAACCATTGCGAAGGTTACCGCTGGATTAAAATGTGCACACGACAGTGACCGAGTTGCATAGATTGCTAAGCCAATACTCAAGCCCCAAATCAATGCAATCTGAAAAAGCCCCTGATGTGAATTAAACAGTACCGATACGGCGACCGATCCACAGCCGAATAAAACCATCAAAAAAGTCCCAAAAAATTCCCCCAGGAATTCACGCATTGTTTTTTCCTTCCCTTCCATTCTTAGCAAATGTTATCCACAACAGCAACAACTACTATTTGCTGACTTGTGCCCAATATAATGATAAGTCGGTGGCGTGACCACAAAATCATCACGCTGACGTAATCGCTTTGCTATTCTCTGCGAGACAGATACGGGAATCCCTCTCTTATAAACTTGTCCAACATTATCAATGCACGCTATTTCTTTTCCATTATAAATAGCGGTTTCTCCAGCAAAAACCTCTGCTTCCTCTTCTTTGCATAGCACTTTAACGGCGACCAATTCCAAAGTTTCCAATAAAATATCGTCTATACTATATGTTTCCTTATCAAGCAACCGATATGGACGACGCGCGCGTATTTGCACTTCACCAAAGCCAGCTTCGATAACTTTTTGCACATATGCGTCAAACGATAGCGCACCAGATAAACACATCGCTCTCAGACGCTCATCATTGCGTAAGCTCTCCGGTATAGGCTGGGTCGTAATCGGATCGGAAATATATAATCTACCACCCGGTTTCAATACACGATACATTTCTTTTAATGCAATCAGCAAATCCTCTTCCTTAAAAATATTAAACAAACAATTCTGCGCCGCAACATCTACGCACTCTGAGGGTATAGGCAAGTCTAGCGCATCACCGCGTACAACATTTACGAATTCGGACTTAAACCAAGGATTCATTTGTTCAGCAATTTTAAAATTTGCTTTCGCTTTTTCCATCATTTCCACTACCCGGTCTACTGCAATAACCGCCCCAGGACGACGCGTAAAATAAGCAAACTGTAATGCTTCCATTCCACCGCCAATTCCCACATAAAGAATCGTTTCATTGCTCGACAACTCGCCTAAATGCACTGTCGTTCCACAACCATAATCCATGCTCGACATTTCTCTTGGGATTGTCAATTCCGGTAAAAGTTGCGCTGGTTTTTCTACACAGCAAAGGTTTTCTTGTACCTCTTGCGATGCCTCTTTGTACAATTCATGTGCTGTTTCTAAATAACTCATTTTTATTCTCCTTTTATAATGATGCTTATATAAGTCCAGTAATTGCAATTAATAATATACTTGCAATTATAATGATCAAAAAAAGAGCAAAACTGCTATTCCAGTTTTGCAGTGTGTTTTGAACCTGATTCCATTATATAGCGACGCTCTATCGATTGCAATAAAAAAATAATTTGCAATCAAATTATTTTTTTCTCCTACATTGAAAACCCATTAACAAATCACGATGATTATTCTGGGAAAAATGGGCATTTCTTACCAAGACATTCGTTATTTCTTAAAAAATGAGTACACTTAATTTCAGCAGGCAACTCCATCGTTACCCCTAAATGTTCTTTGACAAACCGCGCGGCAGTTTTAATACTAATAAATGAATTACGCTTACAACAGCGCGGCCCACCGATAGAACCGATCTTCTTTAATATTTCCGCAGTCATAAGATTGCTCAATCCCCATGTATCGGTACTAAGCGGTGTCGATTTCGTAATGATGCTGATAAACATACCAGAGCTTATTGCCGCCCCGCAAGAACCCCAAAAACCACAGATCCCGCCCGGCACATCCCCCCCCCTTTTTACCATCTCTTGCAATGCATTCCTTAAATCAATATCCCCACCGCTATTGCGATACGCGGCAAGCAGTGCAGAACCTACCAACACATGATGTTCAGGCCCATGCATATTGATAACAGGGCTTTTCATCAATTCTATCGCTATTTCCAGTGGATTTTTCGAGACGGTTTTGTTGCACGCATATTGTATGGCCAGCACGCCTGCCGAGCCATGACAGCCATCGCATATATAATGCCCATTCGTGCATTTTGCATGGCTGAAAAGCATCTTATGACAGCCTGCACATTCCATTTCTGCCGCTTGATCGTTGTACACTAACGGCGCGCCGCAAATCAAACATCCCCCATTTATTCCACTTATAATCCTTCAACCCCAATCCATAATTTTTTGTTTTATCAGTTTGGTTGCAAATCCGGCTTTCACTACGGCAGCCAGCTAACAGCACGGGCGCAAGTAATCCGGCAAGCAGAATTTTTGACAGCTTCGCTGGTATCCACATTTTCCCCAATTAGTAACTAATTTTCGATCTGCACTCCGCACTACAAGTTACAGTGCCGTTTACTGCTTTTGTTCGATTTCCGTAACGCATTCGTTTTTGATCTTGCCAACCAGGAATTGTAGGGCATCAATAACATGCGGCCTGATGTCGCCGCCAATCAGTACATACATTATATCATCGCCTAGGGTAAGCTGGCCTTCATTCAGCCAAACCTTAATATAGAAGATACCTTCCATTTTATATGTTTCAGCAATCGCTGCATCAACTTTCGCGGCATCATACGCAAACTCCATTCCCTTTACCAGCGAGCCGTCATCAAGCCCTTGGCGAACCTGGGCTTTAGGTGTCTGGCGAACAACGCCATTATGAACTAAAAACATACCTTCTTGTAAGGCCGATGGATCAGCTTTTGCTTCTTTGAGCCACTCATCAATGGATGGTGATACTTTTTTCACTTTCTCATTTGTCATAATATAACACGCTCCTCAGCTGTTAGTATATATATTGGGGAATGATATAATGAAATAGAACAAAACAAATACTTCCATACAAATACATAAAATCCTTTATAACTTCAGATATTTACGTGGAATAGACTGCAACTTGCACCCGGCATTTTCGATCACTGTGTCCGCAATTCTGTGCAAACTTGTCAAAGTGTTCTTGTGTTGAAAAAAACACCAATTCCCCTCGAATCTTCCACGGATAAAACCAAGTAAGGCGCCGTACGATATGTAATAAGGCAAATCATAAGGAGGAGATAACATGACAAAACCCGAAACTTACCCTGTAGATCCGCCAAATGCACCTAGGCGTACAAAGAATAATGATAACAATATACCTGAACCACTTTCAGGATCTAAGAAAGTAAAAAATCAAAATCATACTGGCGAGCGTCACGGCGAAGGATCCTAAAATAAAATTCCGGAAACCTCATGCTTTGAACAAAATAGATAAGGTACGGCGACAGCCTGTACCTTTTTTACAGTTCAGCAAGTCCCTTGAACAGTTCAACTGCGGTTTCAATGATTTCATCCGGAAAATCGTATTCACAGCTATGTAAGGGCGGATAATTCTCGCCTGTACCGATAAAGCAGATTGCGCCGTTGGTCTGCTTGAGATAGTGGCCGAAATCTTCGGATGCACGAAAAGCTTCCTTCATTTCGATGAGTTGAAAACCCTTATTTTTACAAGCTTGCCGAATCTTATCAGAACTCATTTTATGATTTGCAGTTTCTGGGAAAACTTCATTGTAAGAGAAACTTACCTTTAGGTTGTATTTTTCAGCTTGGGTCAGAGCAAGATTTTCAAGATTTTCCTGAAGTTTATTCAATTCTATTTCATATAACGCACGGATTGTTAAAAGTAGATCCCCCTTACTTGCAGCTACGCCGAAGGCTCTTTCCCCTATGTCTACCTGAATAACGGTACACAGAACCATTCCCTTATTATTCTCCGCCGAGGTTAAGCCCGGTATGGCATCAATGATCTTAGCAATAGCAAAAGTAGGATTTGCTCCTTTCTCAGGTTCGCTGGCATGAGCCGGTGACCCTTCCATGTGGATAATCATCCCCTTGGATGCGCAAAAGCTAGTTCCGTCGATTATGTTGATAGATTTGAGCACCATACCATTACGATTGTGGTACGCAAAAATTTCTTTGATGTTATGTTTCTTAATAAAAGAGGCACATTGGATAGCACCTTCTCCCGTTTCCTCAGCATGCTGAAAAAGGAAAAAGATATTTTTGTCAGCACCCTTCTGATCAATTTCCAATGCTAACCCAGCAAGCGAAGCAGCATGACCATCATGGCCACATTTATGAGATACTCCGGTAAATCGTGAAGCATATGGTATGTCGATGGTTTCCGGCACCGGAATGGCGTCAAAATCCGCACGAAACGCAATATTCTCTTTCTCCTTGCCTGCATGATAAATCGCGTAAAACCAATGGCCATTGTCTACAATTTCCAATTTTGTATTTGTTTTGAGGAAAGAGATTAAATACTGTTTGGTCCAAGATTCCTGATTCGAAAGTTCTGGATGCTGGTGCAAATCATGGCGCAATTGTATGCTTAACTCCAAATTTTTTATTTCCAATATCCCCAGCTCCTTTTATTTTTTAATTAAATCTTCGCATTGTTACTTACGCCGCGTCAATAAGACATCATTTTTATTTTACAGCCTAATTCTCTAAATTCAACCTACATACTTAAATCTTTCTCACTAAAAGAAAAAAGCCTGACCAAGTTATTGTAAAGTAAATGCCGTCCCCGATTGACATATGTCAAGGTGACGGCATTTTGACGTTTACAGTTCTTCCCAGCGAGTGCATAATAAGCTGGAAATGAGGTTGGCGATACCTTCTGAATTAATTGACTAACCAAAAGACCAATTCATCAGTATAACTACTATTCTACTTTCAAAAACTAAGCCTAAAAGGAGTCTATAATGGCGATAAATTTAACAAGCTTTTTGAGGTTCAAAATTAGTAATATATGTGCCAATACCAACAAACCAGCGACTCATGGTTTTAACCAATCCCAGTTTATTATTATGGCCTTAGGGAATATTATTGGATCAGGTATCTTTCTTGCGAGTAGTACCGTAATTGATATTGCAGGTGTATTTGCCCCTATTGCATATTTTCTGGGCGGTATCATTATGATTTGCGAGGTATCCTTCATTACCGAAATGACTATTGCAAATCCCGCGCCAGGTTCATTTAAGGTCCATGCGCAACAAATCTTCGGCCGCTGGTGGGGATATATCATAGGTTGGATGTTCTGGACAAGCGGCGTACTCGGAATGGCAAGCGAAGTGACTGCCTGTGCACTGTTTACGCGTATCTGGTTTCCTTCCATCCCTTTGTGGATACTAAGTTTGATTTTCGCAGTGCTAGTGATCACAATAAATTTATTTGATGCCAAAGGCTTAAGCCGTGTAGAATTTGGGCTGGCCTCCATAAAAATTATTACACTCGTACTTTTCATAGTAGTAGGGATAATGATGGCTTTCGGCCTTTCGATAGGGTCTGCAAGTGAAAACTTTTCCCAGTTTGCTATAGTACTTACAGAACCACTATCGGGGATTAGCGGTATTTTCTCCTCCATGATAGTTGTACTGTTTGCCTACACTGGAACTGGTATCATCGGCTTAGCCATCACAGAAACGGAAAACCCCGAACGCACCGTGCCTCGGGCAGCTACAATTGTCTCTTGCACAGTCGTAGGCTTATATACAATCTCGACAGTGCTCTTACTTGCCTTACTACCAGGGCAGATACTCAATAATAATGTAAGTCCTTTTGTTTCCGTATTTAGCATGTTAGACATCCCTTTTGCTATAGATCTCCTAAACTTTATCTTGCTGACTGCAGCACTATCATCACTTAACGCTCAGATCTACAGTTCTTCAAGAATGCTTCTATCACTCGCAAAACATAATGAGGCTCCGAAGCAAATCGCATACCAAAACAGTAAAGGCGTACCCTCAAATGCTGTGCTGCTCAGCGGATTCACCTTGCTGGTTACTGTCTTTGTCTCTTATGTCCTGCCTGAAAAAGTATTCATATATACGGTAAGCGCAAGTGGTGTCCTTGCACTTATTAATTGGATGAGTGTTTCCGCCACTTACTATTTTTACCGAAGTGAATTATTAAAGAACTGCCCTGAAAAACTTAAGTATAAAGCACCTGGATATCCATACTTATCTTGGATAGTATTCAGCTTAATATTATTAATTTTAGCATCTGCCCCTCTGTACCCTGATCAGATTCCTGGGTTATGGGTAAGTTGTATCATTTTAATCCTAATATGGTTATCCTATTTGGTGTTTCATCGCCATCATAAGGAAAAGTCTTAGGCTCCGCCGCCCAATTTACAATGTCAGTAACCACATCCCCCTGACGCTCTTATCAGCTGTTCTAATGTTTTGGAATAAAAAACGAACAATCCGAAAAAACTAATTCGAAGTGCGTCTGATGCGTCCAAAATCGGGTAACACACTTTGATAAAAAGAGAGGATGACTGATGAGAAAGAAAAAAATTATCTATGTTATTAGTCTGCTGTTGTTGGTGATTTGTTCCATGTTTGCCTATTACACCCTCAAGAAACCGCCCGAAGTCGCAAAAGCCGCGGAAGATCGGTATAGGCGAGGACATAATATTCCTGGAAAACTCTATTGGGCTGGAAGTGCTCAAGATAAAGAGGTTGCCCTTACTTTTGATGATGGACCGGAAGAAGTGTGGACTCCTAAAGTTCTAGATATACTCAAACAAAAAAATGTCAAAGCAACTTTTTTTATTATTGGAAAGCAAGCCCAGAAGTACCCCGAAATGTTACGGCAAATCAATGCGGATGGTCATATCATTGGTAATCATACTTTTGGCCATGTTGACCTAACAAAATTGGACGCGCAACAGGTAGATCAGGAAATAGAAAAATGCGCTTTAATAATCCATGATATTATCGGCAAAACACCTAGACTTGTAAGGCCCCCTTTTGGTTTCCATAACCCAGACGTAGATAATGTTGTCTATTCTAAAGGCAAAATTATTGTGTTATGGTCCCTTGATACCGAAGATTGGACAGCTCTTCCGCCTGTTGGGCTAACTGCAGCCATATAACAGCTCCCAAGACTATTCCAATCCCTAGAATTTGCAACATTTTTAATATTTCGCCAAAAATCAAATATCCCAATATCGATACTGTAATAGGGTCGAAACTACTATATACAATTACTACCAGCCCAGGTTCCAGATAGTTATAGCTCTTTAACATGAGGTAAAAGCTTGTAACCTGTGGTATAAGACCGAATCCTAGAACAGCTAATAGAGCCGGTATTCCATACGCGTGAACATTAACTATAACTTCAGACACAACATCCCAGGGAGGATTCGTGAACGATAGACCAATGATGCCAAATAAATTTGTATAGGCTAAATACACATCCGAATCAATACCTATATCCAAAGCGTGCCTTACAAGAAGATACCCTGATGCGAAGCCAATTACCGTTAAGCCCATCCAAAAGAGTCCAGCAGCAGTTACAGTCATTGTTCCAAATACATCTAGCATTAAAGCAACTCCTACTATTACCGCTAACCCGGACAAAACCTTTACTGGAGTAATTTTATTTTTCCAAATAATTCTTGATACGATTATCACAATATAATAATTAAGGAAGGTAATAATAGATGCTACGGCTAGCGGAATACCTTTCCCCAGCGCAACCGCATAGCACCAGTTTGATCCAATAACACCCAAAAATCCAACAGCAATCAATACTAACAATTGACGCCTGCTTACCAATAATAATTGGCGATCCCTAAGAAAAGCCCTAATTGAGTAAAAGAACACCATCATCGCAGGACCAAGAATTGCTATCGCAGATTCTGTAAAGCCGTAACTAGACAATAGTTTAACAAATGTGCCAAAACTTCCCCAACACACGCCTGCCACCATGGCAATAAAAAAACCGATTAATATCTTACTTGATGAAATAACAGACATTTCCTAGTCCCCTTTTCTTTTGGCAAGATTCTTGACTCAAATATGTCTTTTCTCACACCTCCTTCTTTTCTAACTATTTAGGCCTAATTCAATCGTCTCATAGATGCGATCCATAATTTTGATTGGCATAAGTTCCAGCATATTTCTCTAATCTCCATTTCGGGATTTTGCAGGTACGACATTGGGAATTGCACGTATGTCCTAATTAAGCACCAAAGTAACACTGAGAATGCCTGTAAAAAACTAATCGATATTCCAAAGTCCCGTCGGTATGGAAAAACTAGAAATGAGGCCGCCTATAAGCAACTAAAAGCCTTTAGACGGCCCATTTTATACTAGAATTCAAACAAATTACGCGGTAAGCCTGCAAAAACTTCATGCAATAGCTGTCTTTCCCTCGTAAAGCCTCGGCCGCAATAAATACTGACCATAAATTTTTTATCAAGAGGATTCATACTCATTCCGTCAAGACCGCGATCAATAGGCATAATTTCAAATGTTCTATTTAAGGATTTGCGGTAAAGATTCTATCCTAAAGAGAATCACTAAATCAGAGCTTGAAGATTTACGCGCCAACAAGTTCTTTGCATAAATCGGTTGCTGTAATAGCATCTGCTGCATACGTATCAGCACCGATCGAAGTAGCGAACGTTTGAGTGACCGGTGCTCCCCCGACGATGACTTTAACTTTATCCCTAAGTCCTTCTTTTATGAGAAGATCGATAGTGTCTTTCATTGCAGGCATGGTCGTCGTAAGCAAGGCGGACATCCCCACAATATCCGGACTATGTTCTTTAACAGCTTCAATAAACTTTTCCGGAGCAACGTCAATACCTACATCAATTACTTCAAAACCACCACTTCGCATTATCATAGCTACAAGATTCTTCCCGATATCATGAAGATCTGCTTTTACTGTGCCTAACACAACTTTTCCTTTGCTGTGGATATTTTTACTAGCTAGTAACGGTTTAACAAGTTCTAGACCAGAATGCATACAACGAGCGCACATCAAAACTTCAGGAACATACATATCGCCGGCTTTAAAACGTACTCCGACGACATTCATTCCAGCAATTAAACCTTGATTAACGATTTCAACAGGATCGGTTCCGCTGGAAATTAAGGCTTGAACTTGATCTGTAACTTGGTCTAGGTTACCTGAGATTACGCTTTGTGCAAGGTCGTTAAATGTTGGCATTATTCTTGTCCTCCCTTAGGGCTGAATTATTATTTAAATTCTTAACCTTTTGTTTTACATAGAATTAAAGCAATATGATTCCTTATTTTTTAACACTCAATTCTCTTTCAACATCGTTGATTATATCTGCTAAACGTTTCTGAACATTTTTGGGCAAGGGTGCGGGGTTTTCATTATTAATTAATTCAGCAGCCTTCTCTCGCCCTTTAGTATCAAGGGTTTTAGAGCCTGCAGCTTCCCATACACTTGTAGGTTCCCTGTCAAATAGATCGGGCCAGACCTGGCAACTCCGCATATTCTTAAGAGTATGTTCGTGACTTAAGTACTCTCCTTTGGGGCCGATTCTTTGTATCAGTTCTAATGCTAGGGACTCTTTATTAACAGGAATACCCTTTAAAATGAATTGAATGGTCTTGAACATGTCGTTTTCTGTAACTATGGAGCCAAAGTCTACAGCCATACCCCCGGCCAGTCCGCCAGAACCAAAAATGATATTCGCACCAGCCAAAGCAGGAAGTAAGGAGCTAATGCCCTTTTCATAACCTGCTTGAACATCAGTTGTTTTGCTGTCGGTCCATGTACCAGGAGCAACGCAAGGTAAATTATAGAATTGTGCCATTCTAGCAATGGCAGCACCAAACATTGCGTGTTCCGCACAACCGGTAGCGGCGGCGGCCTTTCTCAAGTCCATAATGCTAGTACAAGAGCCATACCAGAAAGGGCAACCTTTCTTAACAATTTGAGTTAGCGTTAAAGCGGCTAAGATTTCCGCATTGTGAAGCGCCAAAGTACCTGCCAAGGTAACAGGACCGGTAGCACCGGCCAAGACCATTGACATTGCCATAACCGGTAGAGATGCTTTGGCGAATTCAATAATACAGGCTGTAACAGCGGTACTGAAGGTTAGAGGGCTTTTGGGGCAAGAACCGGCGGAGATCAAAGGCCTTGCTGACAATGCGTCCATACCACCAGCAACTTCCGCTGCCATAGCGACAGCAGCTTGGGCTGTTATCTTGTCAAATGTCGTTGCCATTATGTGTTTACGGGTATTATTGACATGTGCTTGGAGCGCATAAAGGCCTACCGTTTCTGTAGGCACATCATTGGGCATGATGCAATCCCAGCACATTACAATATTATCCAGTTGATCGATAAGATGCGCATAGTCTGCCAAATCTTTCTTGATGCTTGGTCGGTTTTTTCCTGTATTAAGGTCATTTACGGAAACAGCGATCCCTACGTTGGCAAAGCCTACCTTACCAATACCCAGCGGATAATCGAATTTCGGCTCCCTCCCCGCAAGAACAAAAGAGCTAGGGGCTGTAAAAATAGCCTCTTGTACCAACCATTTAGGAATCTTAACCAAGTGTTTATCGTGATCTACTTTGGCCCCAGCAGCAGCGAAATAATCTCTTGCATCTTGTTCCTCAACGTATATACCTGTTGAGGAAAGAATCTCTAGGGATGTTTCATGGATAGCCTCTAGCTCATAGTCGGAGAACATATTTCTCCCCCAAAAAGACCAGTTTTCTGATTGATGATATTGCATGTTTTTTCCTCCTTTATAAATGGATCTTCTGCTCGGCCCCTAATTTCTTAGCATTGGCTTAAAACTTAACTTTTGTCTATGTTTTCGCCATATTATTCCCCCTCTACATCAATAAGTCTTTATTTTCCTAACATTTTAAATATTATGCATAATCCATGCCAATACTAAAGTTTCCTCCTTGACAAAGCCTTAACTGCCTTAGGACACAAGCCTTTTCCTCGTTCTTTGGTGTTAAATGAAATAAAGAGAAAACCTGGATAACTGAATTTAAATATTTCAGTTATCCAGGTTTTCTCTTATATTATAGGACGAAATTAAATATTGCATGAAATATTTAATTTCAGTTAATTTATATTCGTTTTATAAGGAATTAAGTTTATTCCTATTTTTTTAATTCTATAGTGCAATGCCTGTCTAAAAATACCTAACTCTTCAGCTGTTTTTGTAATGTTTCCATTCATTTTTCGCAGAGATTCTTCAATCACCACTTTTTCGACGTTGGATAAAATATCGTGTAAGGTTCCATTATTATTACCTTTTAATAGTTCATTACTTTTTAGTTTTAGGATCCTTTCTCTAAAATAGGGTGGCAAATTTAACTTTGTTAATTGATTTTGCTTATCTTCTACAAAGTTCATAGAATTTTCTATAATATTCTGCAATTCTCGTACATTTCCGGGCCAATCATAACATTCAAAGTCTTCCAATAATTCTGGTGAAACTTTTCCCATAAATACACCATATTTTGCATAATGTTTTTTTATAAAGTGGGTGCATAAAATATTAATATCTTCTTTCCTATCTCTTAAAGGGGGAACGTATAATGTAGTAGTAGCTAGGCGGAAAAACACGTCAGATCGAAGAGCTTTTTCTTGTATCGCGACAAAAGGATCTACATTCATAGCACTAATAATTCTGCAATTAATCGGACGTTGCGTTGCCCCCCCTATTCTTCTTACCATTTTGTCTTGGATTACTCTTAATAATTTGGCCTGTAGCCAGAGGGGCATGGAATTTATTTCATCAAGAAATATAGTTCCATCCTCAGCCTGTTCAAATAAACCCTGAACGTCCGAGGCTCCAGTAAATGCCCCTTTTACGGTTCCAAAAAGTAGACTTTCTATAAGCGTATCCGGTATGGCTGCACAGTTAATGGGAACAAAATGTCCCTGCGCAAATATGCTAGCATTGTGAATCCCTTGAGCGAAAAGCTCTTTTCCTGTCCCAGTTTCTCCAATAATTAAAACGGGAGAATCCAGTTTAGCAACTTTTTTTGCTAAACTAGTAGCTTCTTGCATTTTGTGACTAATTCCAATTATATCGTCTAATACATACTTTGCACAGCTATTGCCTATTACTGTATTTTGTTTATATGCTGGCTTTTTTTTAATTTCTAATGTTTTTCCAATAAGCTCGTCAACCTGGTTGACATCATGACCTATAGTATACACTCCTGCTAATTTTTCTTTGTAATAGTATGGAAATGAACTACTAATAATTTCTACCTTACGTCCATTCGGTAAGCTATATCCGAAATACTGTTCCAATAAAGGATTGCCAGTTCTAGTAACGGTTGCCGTTATTAGAGCTTGAAAATTAAACCCAGGATACATCTCATCCTCACTTTTGCCTAAAACCTCTTCTCTCTTCATTCCCTCTGTATTTTCAACTTGATGATTATAAATAATTATATTACCTTTTTCATCCGTAGCATAAACTCCTTCATGGATAGAATCAATAATAGCTTTTAATAATTGGTTTTCTCGTTTTAATAACTCAAATTGTTCCTTCTCCTTATCGTTCACGAGGCACCTCCATCATGATAGAAAATAATTAGTGGATAAAGCTATGAATGTTCTTTTATGTTCATTTTGTTATTCTACCATAATATTCTAAACCCCTATACGCTTACACCGTTGTAGTAGGTTATGTCCTTTTTGAGCACTCACAAGTGAGTAGACTCCAAACGCTAGCCCAATACAACCAACCTCCGGATAAATTCGTGGTTAAGACGCTCAGAATTGTGGTACAGATGGGTTCCCATTGTAGTATTCCTTTTTACTTTGCGCTATGGTAAAAACCCCCGGCCGAATTAATTCGACCAGGAGTTGATGGGGATATCGCAATATAAGTAGTAACCGCCCTTCGTGTAGCAATTGTGGATTGTCGGAATTAGAAAGATATTCATTAATCCTGTGAATTCTATCGTCTGTTCCAATTCTTCAGGGCGAATACCAGTCTTGACTGCAATCCACCATCCCAAAATAATTTGGGTACATTTCTATTAGCACTTACTAGCCTTTGACGGCCCAATAAGGTTTTATAGACTAAAACTCAAACAATTTGTCGCGGTAGGCCTGCAGATAACTCGAGCAATAGCAGTCTTTCCCCCGTAAAGCCTCAGCAGCAATAATGCTAACCATGAACTCTTTATCTAGAGGATTCATAATCATTCCGTCAAGACCGCGATCTATAGCCATAATCCCAAATGTTCTATTTAAGAATTTGCGCATAGGCAAACCAAAGGAAATATTAGATAAGCCACACATGGTATGTACACCAGGATAATTATTCATAATCATCTCAATGGCTTTCAAAAACTCCACTCCATAGATATCATTCGTAGACAGCGGTTGTACAAGCGGGTCAACGTAAATTTGGTCCAATGACAATCCCTTTTTAACTAGCCGATTAATGAGCTCATCAGCAATCTTAACTCTAGCCTCAGCACTTTCTGGCATCCCTTCATCACTCATACATAAGGCAACAACCTTATGATCCGATCCTGCCACTAAGGGTATAAATACATCATATCTCTCTTTCTCCAGAGAGATGGAGTTTAGCATTGCCGGCCCTTTATGCACGCTTAATGCTGCCTCAATGGCTCTGGGGTCTGGGCTGTCAATACAACAGGGACCCTCTACTACCTCCTGGACAAGTTTAACCATCCATTTTAGATAATCGGCTTCTTGACCGACAAAAACCCCGGCATTTACATCAATATAGTTTGCACCGGCTTCATGCTCATTTTTTGCCACCTGCTGGATATAGCTGGCGTCTCCACTCTTAATAGCTTCTTGGATAGGCTTACGACTAGCATTAATTAATTCTCCCACAATAATCATTACATGTCACATCCTTTATTATTCTTTCCACCCCAACAAAATTACAGAGCAAACAACATCCTTGTATTATGCCATCTTCCCCCCATCTATGTTTCTTTAGTATTCTGTTGCTGCTAAGATACTAATGGTAAAG
This sequence comes from Sporomusa sp. KB1, assembly GCF_007830295.1. GTDB lineage: Bacteria > Bacillota > Negativicutes > Sporomusales > Sporomusaceae > Sporomusa. The sequence continues at coordinate 238,616 of NZ_VLKC01000002.1, forward strand.
TTAAATACTATTCTACTAAGCTAACTTTATTCTGCTGTGCCAGCTTTCGTTCTTCCGCCTGTTCAGCTAACTGTAGCCATATAATAGCTCCCAAGACTATTATAATTCCCAAAATCTGCAGCATGGTTAATGTTTCACCAAAAAGCAAATAACCCAAAATTGATACGGTAATAGGATCAAAGCTACTATATACAATTACTACCAGTGCAGGTTCTAGATAATTATAGCCCTCTAGTAAGAGGTAAAAACTCGCGACCTGTGGTATAAGACCAAATCCTAAAAGAGCCAATACAGCGGGCAACCCAAACGCTTGAGTATTTGCTATAACTTCGGAAACTACATCCCAAGGGGGATTTATGAATGATAAACCAATTATCCCAAATAAATTTGTATAGGCTAAATAAATATCTGTATCAATACCTATATCCATTGCGTGTCTTACAAGAAGATAACCTGCTGCAAAACCACACACAGTCAAGCCCATCCAAAACAGTCCCGCTGCAGTTGCCGTTAGCGTGCCGAACACGTCTAGTATTAAACTAATTCCCCCTATTACCGCTATGCCAGACAAAATCTTAACTGGAGTAATCTTGTTTTTCCAAATAATTCTTGCTCCAATTATCACAAGATAATAGTTTAGGAAAGTAATGATAGATGCCACGGCTAACGGGAGCCCTTTACCCAGCGCAACAGCATAACACCAATTTGAACCTATAACAGCTAATACTCCAACAATAATCAATACTATTAGTTGTTGTCTGTTCACCAAAAACAGTTGAGGATTCTTGCAATAAGCTTTAATTGCGTAAAAGATCACCATCATTGCAGGACCAAGAATAGCAATAGCTGACTCTGTAAAACCATAATTGGTCATTAGTTTAACAAATGTGCCAAAAGTTCCCCAGAAAATTCCTGCGACCATGCAGATAATAAAACCAGTTAACGTCTTACTTGATGAAATAGCGGACATTTCCTACCCCCTTTTTTTTGTAAAAATATCTAGGAATCATTATGTTTTTTCTGCCACCTCCTCTTTGTCCTGATATTAGGCAGGAAGCTCATCTTATAAATGAGATCCATAGTTTTGATTGACATAAGTTCCTGCATATTTTTCAATTTTCCATTTTGGGATTTTGCAGGTATGGCAGGAATGGAAAAACAATTTATTGCGCAAGGAACGAGCAGCACGACTATGCCGCGAATTGTTTATTTGAAATTTTTCATTACAATGCGTAATAATTTCTGCTATATTTCCTTTAATAGTCATGCTTTTAATACCATGCAAGGTTCCGCTTCTGGATGGCCAAAGTTTAATCTTTTCCACTAGTTTAAAAAATTCCACATTTTTGCGGTAATACCGTTTCTTTTTTACCACACTTGAGGTCATACATCTCACTCCAATCGACCCAGGATTAATTATCCGTTTATTATAAAACTTCGAAAATCATAGTGGCTACCCCAATTTGCAACGGATCGTGAAGTACTCTTCCGGATAATTGCCTTCGGCTAACCTCCGTTATCCCTAAGGGGATACCGGGAGCTGCAATTACAGTGTCCCCGGTAATATACCTTGAATGAATAATGTCCTTTGCCGGAGAGGCATCTAGTATAATGCAATGCTTAGTCAAAGCACATTCCAAATCAGTTTCAACCTTTGCGGGATACCCCTCCCGAACTAGGTCATTTACTAATCTCTGGCTAGTTGGCAAACTTATATCATAAATTGAAACCAATGCTCCCAGCCGGGCAAGTGACCATGCAGCCCCCTTGCCTACTGCTCCCGCCCCAATAAGCAATACATGCTTATTCGCTAAACCATCACACATGCGCGCTAGACCAGCTATGTATCCTTTCCCTGTGGCTTCGCTATTGCTCACCATTGCTCCATTGCATAGATTAATTGCTACAAACTGATTATCATCAGCCGTAAATAAAATGTTAGCCCCCTTACTCATGGCTTCGTAAATGCCAGCAACATCACAGTTGGCAGTAGTAAAAGCAGTGAAGCTAAGATAGTTCAGGATGCTAGCCACTGACTCTGCAAAACCAGGAATAATCCCTTCTCCGCAGGTCATCGGTATCACAGCGACTTTTGGTCGTGGACTGAAGATAGTTTTTGCATTCCTATTGGCAGCACTTGCTGCGATTTCTCTCAAACTACAACCCGTTTTTCTAATGAGCTCGCTATCGTAATTTGTCAGCATAGTTGATATTTTACTAATGTCATCCTCTTTCAGCCGTGTCATAACTCCACTCCCTTAGACGCTTCTAATGAACTTACCATCATCTTCGAGGCCTGGATAACGATCAAAGTAATACTGACTCTGGCAGGATCTTCTGATTTTCTTGATAACATCATCCCTTTTTTTCCACGCTTCTTGTCTGTTTACTCCTGTAATAATAAGAGTTGCTACCCAATCCGTTTTACCCTTTGAATAATTCGTCAGTGCTTCATCTGCTCCAAAGAAAGGCGCACATAGTTGAAGTGGCCCTGCATTAGCCATAATATGTTCACCTGAAATCTCAAGCTGATCATCAAAAATATGAATATGTTCGTAAATTACGTCTCTCTTATTAGTAATATCAAATTCGTCCCAAACTTTACCGCTTACAAAAGCCTGTCCAATAATTTCCAAAATATTAATCCCTGTGGCGTGATAAACTGCGGTCGGAGTTTGACTTGGAATTCTGGCATCGATTTCGAGAACTTTTAACTGATCCTGATGCAAAATAACTTCCACATCCATGATCCCATTTAGCTTCAGGTAACTAGCTAAGCGTAATCCAATCTTTTCGAATTGTTCTCTAATTTCATCTGACAGATTTGCTGAGCCAATCACACGTTTACAGTCGTAACTACTATCCATATTAAGTTCTGTAATCTGCAACGCCTTGTACGTGCCTGCATAACCAATGACCTCTAGCGAATAGGATGGTCCCTCCAAATACTCTTCGACCACCCATTCTGCTGCTGCCTGCTCAGCTTGTAATCGTTGAAATTCCCGATGATTTTTTATTTTTAATACACCTTGACTCCCGCTTGCTCCAGAAGGTTTTATAATAACTGGAAAATCACAATTGGGCCACGGAGCAGGTGCAGGAATTCCAATATGAATAAACATTTCGTTTGAAATAATCTTTGAAGAAGAAATCGCATATGAGTGAGGATCAAAGAGCAACGGAACACCCGCATATTTTGTAGTTAGTACTAGGCTATTTAAAACTTCTTTGTTCTCTAGAGCGGGAATGACTAGATCAATTCTTTTCAAAAAGCGAATCCATTCTATGATTCTTGTGACATCAAGAGAGTAGTATTGATCACAAATCTCTGAAGCCAAAGCCTTAGGTTTCTTATCAACAACAACGACTTCCCAACCTGCTTTCTTCGCCAGATACGCCGCTTCAACCCCTTGAAGCTTTCCGCCTACAATTGCAACCCGCATTCTATTGCTCCCTTCCAATGCTTTAGTGATGCTGTACAATCCATTGCATATACGCTTCCTCACTCCTCTGGAGTTGCCTCTGCGAAGGAAAAACTCTTGCCAATCGCGCTAAAGCCCACTCCCTATACTCTTCCTTACTGGCCCGTACCAGCCCACGTTGTGCTAATATCGGTAATATTTTACTCACTGTTCGATTACCATCTTCTATATCAAGCTCTTGATTAGAGACTCCGGTCAGACCAGATTGTGGCGGAATAATTGAGGTTACAACATTAGCTCCGGCGTCAAGACGCTCAGCTAAACCATTAATGCCATCTACGTCTAGTGACGCTGGAATCAAACAATCCGGAAATACTAACCTCATTACTGCAATGATAAGCAATTCTCGGTCTCGAGGCAGTGATGGAATGTGCTGCATAGGTGTATCTTTTTGAGGAATAAAACTCATGACTCGTACCTGGTCCGCTCCCAGACTTTTCATGACTTCTAGAGAATCCACTAGGTCTTCGTCGGTTTCTCCTACACCGGTAAGTAAACCCTCCTCGACAAGATAGCCCATCTTTCGAGCCGCTTTTTTACGTTCCATCCGTTCATCATAACTTTGTCCTGGCCTAAGCTTATAATATAAGTCATGATTATGTGTTTCCTGGTAACAGGCATACCAATCGGCACCAGCCTTTTTAAAATTTCTCAGGACCTCTTCGGGGGCAACACCCACAGAAATCATAACCGGTATCTCTGTATTTTTTTTAATAGCCTTTACTGTTTTGACTAACGACTCAAAGCCCGCTTCACGGTCATTATAATACCGAGGATCTTCTCCCATCGTTAAATCCAGCAAGTGCACTCCTGATTTTACCAACTGCAAGGCCGTCCCCATAATTTCCTTATCTGTTTTATGATACCGATGTAACGAGTGGTTTGATTTACGATATAAGCAGAAATTACATTCATTACGGCAGTACGTAGAAAAATAAACAAAACCATAGAGAAATATTCTGTCCTTAAAATAGCGACTCCGAAGCCGCCTAGACATTTCAAATACTTTATAAACATCATTTTTATCTGATAAACCAAGCAAATACAACAGTTCCTCACGCTCTAGTGGAAATTCCATAAAAGCCTTATCCAGAATTCTGTCTAACGTAAAAACGTGCTGTGCCATTATCGTAAAGTCACCTTCTTCTCTTTAAAGCTTAGTTACTATATATACGCTATTCTTAGATATTTAACCGTACCCCGTCTAAATAGCTAAGACTTCTGCCCATACTTTGAACATTTTGAGCTCCTTCCTTAACCATTAGCAAACGTTCTAGGCCAAATCCAATTCCTACCCAAGGTTCAGTAATTCCCCATTTCTCATCTAGAACATGCGGTCCCATAGCACTTGAACCTAATTCGATACCCTTTATTACATCCAAAGTGTCGCCATAAACGACCGAGTTTGTTACTTCCAACTTATAATCATCAATACCAACAGTACTCATAACTAGAGACACAATTTCTGCCAGTCGCTGTTGTCTCTGACTAACTTCTAAACCCAATTCTGTTACATTGAGCATTGTAAATTCATTCAAATGTAGACCGCCCTGAGATTCTTTACGATAGCATGTGCCGATTTCAAAGATACGAATAGGCGGTTCCCATAAGCGAAGTAAGTCTTTCCATAATGTATATAAATTTGGTGCTAACATTGGGCGTAAACACCTCTTTGAATCAAGCCAAAAAACTTGGGAAAAGAGTGGATGCTCATCAGAGATAGACATTTTTGCTAGCGATCCTTTGGATATAATATTTGGCGTCACCACTTGAACAAATCCCTTCTGGTTGAGAGCCATAACAAGCTCCTGTTCAAGCACACTAAGTGATGGGCGTTTCTTACTCTTTTGTAGTTGACTCAAACGCCGCTTACTACTAACCACTAATTGGCGCTCTAATTCCTGAAAGACCTGCTCCCGTTCCCGTGTGGATTCAAAACATTGCTTTTGCTGCATTTCACTAGCATTGAGTTCTTTTAACCTTTGCTTTTGGATTATCGTCCAGGTAATAGCCAACTAGGTTTCCCCCCTTACGTTTGTTGGCGGGGAGTACGGGAGTTTCACCCGCCTACGCGAATTTAGAGTCCACGCGATCAATCCGATCCACCCCCCATATGCCATTTGCCTGATCACTTTCTAATGCAAAATCAATGCCAATATCGTCCAAGAACAAACAAGGAGCAATCATTTAAAGATTGCTCCTTGTTATTATTTATCAGTAGTAACAGATATCTTTCTTATATAATGTCGGCAAAGTACTATCCGCAACGTATATTTGTCAGGTTTTTTCACACTATTCTCAGTACTAATAGCCTAAAAAGAAATAGTTTAGTGAAAAAAGCGAAAAATCTGATTACAATGTGAAAAAATCCATTACACTTTTTCCCCCACAATGGTCTTGAAATTGCTGATTGTATAAACCTGCTAAATGGCAAATGTCTTTTTCAATGTACCCCTAATTTAACCTTTGAACCCCTTTACACTAACCATAAGATTAAAATTGCAGTCAAAATTCATGTCTTGGTATTATTCTTGCAACTAGATTTGCTCAGGAATACCACAATCAAATTTGCACTTTTATTTGCTTTTACTATCAACACAAAAGTGTGGATTAGATTTGGTTACCCCTAGTACTATTATTCCCCGATTATTATTACCGTCAATTAGGAGGTGATAAGTAAAGAAGAACCTTACTATGTACGTAGTAAAACAAAAATAAGGAGTGGAGATGAAGATTATGGCAAGTTTAGAAAGTTTGGCTCAAAGTGTTATTTCAGGACGAGAGGCTCAAGTTAAAGAGCAAGTAAAGGCCTTGATTGATTCTGGCTCAAATCCTCTGGCGATCATTAGTGAAGGGCTAATCGCTGGAATGAATGTAGTAGGTGCCAGTTTTAAAAAGGGTGATATGTTTGTACCGGAAGTTTTACGTTCAGCGAAAGCCATGTCTGCCGGAATTGAGCTGGTTAAGCCACTCATTGCTGACAAAGATATGCCGTCCCTGGGAACAGTTGTAATCGGTGCGGTTCAAGGTGACCTTCACGATATTGGTAAAAATCTTGTTACCATGATGTTAGAAGGTGGCGGCTTTAAAGTAATCGACCTGGGTATAGATATTCCGACTGATAAGTTTATTGCAGCTGTAAAAGAACACAACGCTCATATTGTCGCCATGGCAGCATTACTCACCACTACAATGCCTGCTATGAAAGAAACCATAGATGCGTTGGCCAAGGAAGGACTACGCGACAAAGTTAAAGTAATCATTGGAGGAGCTCCGATAACTCAAGATTTTTCAGACCAAATTGGTGCTGATGGATATGCCCCAGACGCCGCCATCGCAGTTGATTTATGTAAGGAATGGATTGCATAAAGTGATACGTTAAAAATTGTCGCCAAGGAGATGCTACTTTTATGAAAAGAAACCGACCTTCAGGTCATGACACTTGGGCTGGTTGTGGCCTTCAGCTATTCTCTGATTTTGATGTTGAAGCTATCCATAACAATACCTTAGAGATAATGGAAAAAACCGGTATTAATATTCAAAGTGACAGAACCATCGATATTTTCGAAAAAGCAGGTGCCGATGTAGATCGCCAAAAACAGATTGTACGAATTCCCGCTTGGATGGTAGAAGAAGCAGTTCGTACCGCTCCTGGAAAAGTTCTGTTGGCAGGAAGAGATCCTAAGAATGATGTTATTTTGGAAAAAGGCAGAGTTAATTTTATTCCCTTTGGTACCGGTGTAACGGTTATTGACCCTTTTACCGGCGAGTATAGGCATTCAACTAAGAAAGATATTGAACAACTTGCTAGGATTACAGATTACATGGATCAAATGGATTTTTGTTTTGATACCGTTATTCCACGAGATGTTGATCCTCGAACTGTTTGCTTTCATTCCTTTGAAGGACATATTAACAATACTACGAAACATGTATTTGTGAGTCCTGAAGATACTAAATCAGCTCAAGTGTTGATTGAAATGGCCGGTAAAGTTGTTGGCGGGAAGGAAAACTTAAAGTCCCGTCCGATAATTACTGGCGGAGGATGTCCAATAAGCCCTTTAACTTGGTCTGAAGGTCTATGTGAATGCTTAATTGAATTTGCAAAGGCAGAAATACCCTTCCTGCTGGTATCAATGGCAATGGCAGGAGGAACTGGCCCAGTTACGTTAGCAGGTACACTAGTTACACAAAATGCTGAACTATTAACCGGGATAGTACTTAGTCAATTGGTTAGAAAGGGTGCCCCTGTTATCTACGGCAGCTCAACAACAAATCTTGATTTAAGAAAAGCAACGGCTACCGTAGGTAGTCCAGAGTTAGGACTAATTAGCGCAGGCATAGCAAAACTAGCTCAATATTATAACTTACCGAGCTTTGTTGCCGGTGGATAGGCAGACAGTAAAGTGTCTGATTTACAAGCCGGTCATGAAAAAACTCTAACTTACCTGTTGCCGATGTTGGCAGGTGCTAACATCATATATGGTTCGGGGATGCTGGAGTTGGGAATGACCTTTAGTTACGGACAATATGTTGCCGATAATGAAATGGTCCGTATGCTGAGGAGAGTTCTGGAGGGTGTGCCAGTTAGTGATGAGAGTATGGCTGTAGATGTGATCAGCACGGTAGGTGCCGGCGGTCACTTCTTAGCAGAAGACCATACTATGGATCGGATGAAAACGGCACATGTCCTTCCAAAGCTGATTGACCGTAACCGACGTGACGAGTGGATCAGAGATGGCAGCGTCACATTTATTGACGCTGCTACTAAAGAAGCTATTAACATTATAGAAACTCACAAACCAGATCCGCTTCCAGAGAATATCGCTAAGGAAATTCGTGCAATGGTAGAACAAACAGAAAAAGATTTTGGAATAAAATAACTATATTAATTTTAGGAGAATGACGACTGCAATTACAACCATTCATATGCAGGAATGCCTAAACGACACCCAGTAAGAAAGTAACTTCAGACGGGTTAAAACCTAAATAAAGTATGTTTGGGAGGCATCAAAATGAAGCGTAACACAAGTGCCGGGTATTCTTCCTTTAAAGGAGCAAGGTTTCAGCTTTTTACCGACGCAGATTTACACTCCATTCATTTAGCCACTCTAGAGATCCTTGAGAGAACTGGACTAAACATCACTGATGAAGAAGCTCTTGAATATTTTGAACGTAACGGAGCTAGGGTTGACCACAAGAAAAAGGTTGTTAAGATTCCAGCTTGGATGGTTGAAGATGCAATCAAGAGTTCCCCGGCTAGTGTCTTTCTCGCCGGAAAAGAAGCGAAATATGACATTATCCTCGAGGACGGAAGAGTTTACGTTTGTCCATTTGGCTTAGGCATATTAATTGAAGATCCGTATACAGGAGAATTACGTGAAACCACAAAACAGGACATTGCTGATTGTGCCCGGTTAGTAGATTACCTTGACGAGTATGATTTCGTATTCGATACCATGGTTGCTAGGGATGTCGACCCTCGTGTAGCATGTATTCATGGCTTTGAAGCCCCGTTAATCAACACTAATAAGCCAGTATTAGCTAGCCCTGAAAATAAAACAACTGCTAAAATACAACTTGAAATGGGTGCAGTTGCCGCCGGTGGAATGGATAAGTTAAGCGAACGGCCAATCATGATGCTTGGTGGTTGCACCATAAGCCCTTTAACCATTCCTGAAAGCACTGTAGCTGCTGTGATGGAAGCGGCCAGGGCCCGTGTTCCTTCGATGATTTTATCTATGGCCATGTCTGGTGGTATGGCTCCTGTAACTCTAGCTGGAGCATTAGTAGTTATGAACGCTGAAAGCCTTGGGGCTCTTACGCTATCCCAATTGGTAAACAAAGGTACCCCATTTGTCTATGGAAGCTCAACAGGTACACTTGACATGCGGCATAAAGCTGCTGCTATGCTTGGATGCCCTGAAACAGGGTTAATCAACGCCGGAGTTGCAAGTATTGCACGACAATATAACATTCCAACTTTAGTTGCCGGTGGATAGACTGATAGTAAATTACCTGATTTACAAGCTGGTCATGAAAAAACTCTTACAGCCCTCCTCCCCATGTTAGCAGGCGCTAACATGATCTACGGACCGGGCATGTGGGAGAGCGGTATCACTATGAGCCTCGGCCAGGTAGTCTCTGATGCGGACTTCGTACGTATGATCAAAACTGTTATGGCTGGTGTGCCAGTCAACGAAGAGACTCTGGCTATCAACATAATTCATAGTGTCGGCATTAAAGGACAGTACTTAGGAGAAGATCATACATTTGATCACTTTAGACAAGTACAATCTTCTCCGCTGGTTATAGATCGCAATAATCGCCAAGACTGGCTGGCTGCAGGCGGCAAAGATATGGCAGAAAGAGCGTCTAAACTTGCAAGAACTATCCTTGAAAGCCATAAACCTTCTGTTTTATCTGTTGAAGCACTCGGTAAAATTCATCAAATCGTCCTAGATGCCGAAAAGCTTTTGCTAGGGAAATAATTTAAGTGGCTGGTCTTGTCCCATTCCACTACCAGGAACGCGAGCAGGGACTCATACTCTTTGTTGGTAAATGGGATTGACATGGTCATCACTTCACAAAAAACTGACCCCGGATCGAACTGGGGTCAGTTTTTCATCATAAAAAATTTCCTAGTACTAACTAGAATTTAAGTTCATATGTTTTGATTTTGTAATGTAAATTTTGCCTGGAGATATTTAATTCTTTTGCTGTTTTAGAGATATTCCCATTGTTTTTTTGCAAAGCATCTTTAAGCAGTCTTTTTTCAAGCTCCAATAACGTACCTGAAAAAGATTTATCGTTATTCTGGCAATTCTGATAATTTGGCTTATTAATATTACCTATTATTCTTTTTCTAAAGTGAAGAGGTAAATGATGAAATTGCAATACTTCGTCTTCATTTCCTACAAAATGCATCGCGCTTTCAATAATGTTTTCTAATTCTCTTACGTTACCCGGCCAAGGATAATTTTCAAACAAGCTTACTAATTCTTCAGATATATCTATATTTGTTGATACTAAACCAAACTTATTACTAATTTTTTTTACAAAATGCAAAATTAAAGATTTAATATCTCCCAATCGTTCCCTTAGTGGCGGAATATATACAGTTACCTTAGCCAATCGATACAGTAAATCAGAACGAATTATTTCTTCTTTATCTATATCAAATGGGTCTACGTTGGTAGCACTAATAATCCGACAATTCACTAGCATTTCTTTTTTACTTCCGATTCTTCTAATAATTTTGTCTTGAAGCACTCTTAGTAATTTGGCTTGAAGGCTTACCGGCATAGAGTTTATCTCATCTAAAAATATGGTTCCATCCTCTGCTTGCTCAAATAAACCTGGCATATCGACAGCTCCAGTAAAGGCACCTTTTACTGTTCCAAATAGAACGCTCTCTAATAGAGTATCAGGTATTGCTGCACAATTTATTGGTACAAACGGCCCCTGGGCGAATGTGCTGGCATTATGTATTCCCTGGGCGAAAAGTTCCTTCCCGGTTCCCGTTTCTCCTACTAGCAGGACTGGCGAATTATATCTTGCAAATTTTTGTGCTGTCAAAACAGCTTCTTTAATAGCATTACTATCACCAATAAGATCAGTGAGACAAAATTTTGCTCCAGTTGATCCTGCATTTTCTTGATTCGTTAACCTTTTGTGAACCTCCAATGTTTTAGCTATATATTTTCCTACCGTATACATATTACGACCTATCGTGTACATTCCGGCTATTTTGTTCTTATAATAATAAGGGTACGCATCAAAAACTATATAAGTTTTTTGCCCATCTTTCAAAGTGTATTGATATTGTTGGTCGATCAATGGTTTTCCTGTCTCCATTATTTTCTTACTTACGTCATCGGAAAAATAATACTCGGGAAAACAAGCATACGCCTCCGCTTGGGTTTTTCCCAAGATATCCTTTCTTTTCAATCCTTCCGTTCTTTCCGCCTCGGTGTTATACAGAATAACTTCATTTATTTCGTTTACTGCAAATATCCCTTCGTGAATTCTATCAATAATGGTCTTCAATAATTGATTCTCACGTTCTAATTCTTCTAATCTAGTAGCGTCAGTTTTTGTCATGGGCAAAGCCTCCGATATCAATAATGATTTGACAATCGCTCTATAATCTAAAAATCTTATAGACTGTGTTTTAGATTATAAATTTCGGATGTTCCTTTCCATTTTACCAATCTACTAACAATATAGTTTTCTTTTCTCCATTTGTCCATAAGTTCCTTTCAACAATTACAACTTTCTAAATGTGTTCTTATGTTTACAGGGATTTACTTTATCAGAATGAACTTCAAACCGTGGTAATTAATATTACCCCGCCTTTGGCGTCTGGATTTACTTTATCAGAATGAACTTCAAACCCATAGGAAGCATAGGAACATTCATTTTGCTTCACTCGCACTCATACTAAAAGTAATTAGTCCTGTTACTCTGGCATTGCTGTTATGCTTGCTTTTACAGGGTTATTATGAATACATCTTAGTCCTCTCAATAGATATGTTTCTGTTTCAACTATCTCGCTTTGAAAGAGATTTTGAAATACATGATCGACTCGATCATATGCAACGCATATCCTTATTTTAAGAACAAAGCAAATTGAACGTTCCTCTTCTTCCATAATTCTTTTAAAAATTGAAAGTAATCATTAAAGAAAAATTAAACTTTGTTTATTTTTACACTTGCTATCTTAATCATACTCTACACTCCTCTCAAACTATGAGCAAATTACACGGTATAATGCAGAAAAGACCTATCAGCTTCTCATTGCTGATAGATCTTCCTCATATCATTCTATTCTTTCATTATTAAGACTTATCAATTTTGGGGCTGTAATATTGCCTTGTTCGGTATGTACCTTTCGCCTTCTACCTGCACTCTAAAAACCTGCCACAACAGGGTACCGTCATCACTAAAGATCAGGTACGCCCATCCTTGGGCATTGCTGTACCCGCTTTGCCAGCGCACAATGTACTCGTTTGGCTTGTCCTCACTGGCACCCTCAATTGAGATTTTGTCTCTGGAGTCATCAATACGATTTCCAAACCTGGCCCACCCCATATGTTGCCCCCACACCTTATTTCCATCCCGACAGATAGTCAGTGAAAATCCACTTCCTTGCTGTTTATTTTCATAGATCCATTCAGTTACAACAGGTTCGGCGAACACCAATGTTGTCTGCAACAGTAGCAATACGCCCACCAACAGTGCCAATAGCCCCGCTTTTCTTTGCATATTCTCAGACTCCCTCACCCTATCAAATTCAACACAGTATTGCTATTTTCTCTTATCTATTCTATCCGAATGCCGATATAGTCTATTATATTAGTGTCGTCAAAAAGTCAGACAATTCGCAGTTCTCAAGACTTCCTATATTTATAAAAAAATGTAGATTTAATTGGTGGAGGCGATTCGTGACCTTGCAAATCCACCCATTCTCGCAACCGTTTAAATTTGTTGATGGTCTCCTTATCAGGTCAAACGGTGTAGTGTATTCCACAAATCGTTTTTCAGCAGTTTTAAAACTATTAAATCCAAACATTGTCCAGATTTTTCATTATCCAACACCTTTTTGTAAGAAAAGGGGTGATTTTTAATGCAACATACCGACCTCCAAGCTAGGTTGCCAGTTAGGGATTGTACAATCGATGGAAAGAAAATTAATGGGAACTACTTTCCAAGTGTTTACGGCTCTTGATCTTTTCAATGACCGTGGGATATAATGAAAAATCCGTGTGGGGCAAAAATTTGGCCGCTGACATTTTATTCAGAAAATCCGGTGCCTCAGCTAAGGAAAGATAGATTATACTGCTAATTAGATCTTCTACAACCAATAATTGATCTGCATCTTGTAACAACTTGCAGGCTCCTTTTATAGAGCCATTTCCCAGCTGGACAAACCGCTCTCTGGGCAGGTCGGGATATAACCCAATGGTAATTCCTGACTCAATATTTATGTAGGTTCCAAAGGCTCCGGCCAGATATACCCGTTGAATCTTATCCGGTGTAATATTCAATGTCTCCACTAAAAACGCTACCATGGTGTTCGCTGCCGCTTTTGTATCCATAAATCTTAAAATATCAGTCTGACTGAATATTAAATCTTCATGTAAGGCTGATTCGTGCTCCCATGCGTAAACAATGACATATTCTCCGTCCCGCATAAGGATTCTCTCTGATCTGCCGGGAATAAACCGACCCGAGTAATCAATCCAGCCTGCCAGCAACATTTCGGCAAGAAGGTCAACAATCCCTGAACCGCATATACCCACTGGCTTTGCATTCTCTATTGTAGTAATCTTCAACTGATTTTGAACAATCTGCACCGAGTCCACCGCCCCTGCTTTCGCCCGCATTCCCTGCTTGCTGATACCGCCTTCCAAGGCAGGTCCTGCCGCGCCCGCAGCTGAAAACAGAAATTCATTGTTGCCCAAAAGCATTTCGCCGTTTGTGCCAATATCCATATAGAGAGCCAGTTCACTTTGTTCATACATCTTGGACGCCAACAGCCCGCTGATAATATCGCCGCCTAAATAATTAGCTGTAGAAGGAAAACAGTACACTAAGCCATTAAAGGGTAAGCCTATTTCACGTCCAGCAAAGAAACCGGTCCGGTTAAAAGCTGGCGTATAGGGAGTATAGAAAATAAACCAAGGGTCAATCCCCAACAGAAAATGAATCATGGTAGTGTTGCCGCCGATAATGAATATACCGCATTTGTCCGGAGAAATGCCTGTCGCAGTTTGAATTTTATCCATGAGTTCAATAAAATTCAGCAGCGTACATTGCTGGATTTCCCTTAAATGCGCATCATTATCCTTAACGTAAACGATTCGACTAAGGATGTCCTCACCAAAACGGACTTGATGATTGACCCCGCTTTCTTCACACAAAATATTTCCAGTATTCAGATCAATCAGCTGCATGATAACCGTTGTGCTCCCAAGATCAGCTGCATAAGCAAAATTCTTATCTGAAGTATTTCCGCGCTCAAGGTTTACAAGTTCCCAGGCAAAACCTTTTTGTACTAAGGTAACTGTGAGCTTCCAGTCAAAATCCCGCAGCAGCTTATAAGACAATTTAATGGTTTCAATAGAAATCTGAACCTCTCCATACTCCGGTTTTAAAGCTTGACAGATTCTGTCAATGTCAGCCACAAAATCTCCGTTACCCGGCGTTCTCAATTCAAGGTATATTTTTTTACAAATTACATTCTTCATAATTCTTCCTCTTTATGTGTATTATGTAACATACTACCCCCACCTAAGAGGTGGGGGCTTCTTGGGAATGGCGTCAATCGCTTCCCGCTTTAGGACTTGATAAGCTGCCTCCTCATACATCGCTAAACTATCGTTGTAACAATTCTATCATATCCGACTTTCTAAGTAAAACAAGTTGGCTTTCCCCAATAGAGCAAGTACCGTTGTTGAAATAGTTCCATGTTCAACAACATCATCATTGTCACCCAGCAAACGGTAGTAGATCGTCTCGCCTTGCACTGCGTACTGCAGCAAATAGTCTGCTCCATCTTCCATTTCAGCATCAATCCATTCATCATCAGGAACGCTGTCCACATCACCAAAATAGGCACGCGAATCCGCCCCGACAATCTCACAATCCTGCTTGCTGACGTAATCCGCTGACGGATCGCCTACGTTCACACGATAGCCATCCTTTCTTTCGCTCAACACAGCAAACTCCTGGCCTATCCTGCTGGCATACCAGAAATCCGTTGACGAAGCCCTGACCACATGGATGCGAATGCTTTGCTTAGGTTTCTTCATTGCTTCCGGGAAAGACAAGGGGACGTCAGAATGTGTGAAAAGTAGCTACTATTAATTACATAAATAGCTAAATATGATAAAATATAGATAAGGAATGAAGTGTAAGAAGGTGGATGTATGGGCTATATAAAAGGCGAAGAACGAAATCAAACCTTTCTGTTTCCTGAAAGTTTCGATGAGTATATTCAAGAAGAGAATCCTGTTCGTATCATCGATGAATATGTTGAACAGTTGGATATGAAGGAGTTAAGATTTCAGAAAGCAGTCTGCTCACCCTCCATATAGCCCAAAAGACCTGCTTAAACTTTATCTGTACGGATACCTTAATCGGATTCGCTCATCCCGCAGACTTGAGCATGAGGCAAGCCGCAATATAGAAGTAATGTGGCTTTTAAAGAAACTCAAACCTGATTTTAAAACAATTGCTGATTTCCGTAAAGATAATAAAAAGGGACTAAAAGCTGTGTTTAGGCAATTTGTCCATCTGTGTGATGAATGGGATTTATTCGGCAAGGAAATGGTAGCCATTGATGGTACAAAGATTCGTGCCTAAATAGCAAGCGGAATAATTATAGTGCGAAAAAACTGGAGCGACACATTCATATATCGACGAAAAAAAGGATATGAAATGATGAATGCCTGCCGCTTTTTCATATGGCAACAAGCCTCCTCATCCATATCCTTCTGTTTTAAATATCTGCAGTATTTAACTGTTTTTAATAACCTGAATGATGATTTGGCCCTTATACGTGCCCGGCTCTAAATTAGTTTCCCGTCCGTCGACTGTCATACGCAGGGATGAGCCTTCCGGCGCCTGGACTTTTGCACCATTCTCAAGCGTTAAGGTGCCCAAATACGAATCATGCGTTACATTCCATACAGATTCCTTGTCGAAGCTGGCAGATATTTTCCAATTAGCTTTTGCTTGGTAATAGTTGCCGTTAAGACCGGATTTATCGCCGGCTGCGTCCGTATAGTCAAGCCCTGCTACCTCCCATAATCCATTAGAACCGTCGGCAAAAGAACCTGTAAAAGCCGAGTCAGTAAAATGAACTGTGAGCGAAGAGCTTCTATCGGCGCTGCGCCCCTCGACAGCACGGGTTATATCGCCTTCATTCCAAATGATGCCGGCAGCATTCGACTGAGTGAATTGAAGTATGGGAGCTGAGCCCGCCTCCGAAGCCACCAGGTAGTTATAGTCAGCAGCATTGTTGTTCTTGAACGTACTGTTATTCAGTTCCAGCTTCACGCCGGCGGCTTCAAACTCAAAGACCGAGCTTGTCAAACCGCCGAAGGAACTGCCAACTGTGAGATAAGGAATAGGAGTAAAGTCGGTATCGCCGGAATATTGTCCGGCGGAATAATTATAGAAGGTATTATCCAAAATACTGTTTCTCAGCAGAGTCTTTTCCGTATAGGCTTTACCTGCCGTTTTGCCAAGGGCAGCCAGCAGAGTTTTTACTTTGTCTTGGGATATCCCGTAATTCTGGCAAAGCCGGCCAATAGTCATTGCCGGATCGCTCATCATATAATTGCTAAGAGCCGTGCCGCCACTGGCAGATTTCCAGGCTTTCACAGCCTGGGCGGCCTTTTCGCCGGTTACATAACCGGTAACGTCCTTAGCAGCAATGAAAGAGACGTTATTAAATACCGAAGTGGACTCCGGCGTGATACCGCCCCGGTTTCTAAAGGCTATCTGGCCTGTTGCCCGGCTGTCATCCATGCGTAAAGTCCCCCCTGATGCCACTACCAGTCCGGCATCCATTTTCGAAATGAAAGAGGAGTCCCTGGCGGTAACAACCCCGCCGCCGATGACATAAATGCCGGCCGAACGATTGCCGTACACTGTCGTATGAAAATTCTTGGCATCTACAACACCGTTGCCAAAGTCATTCGCCAGCGCCGAACCCTGGCCCACGGCATAGCTGCCTGGCTTGCCAGTGGCGGCTTTTACATTCTCCAGATAAGCATAGCCGCCGTAGACAACATCAGCTACATGGTTATTCCAGCCCTCCAGGTTAAAGTCTGTATTGTATACATAGACCTTGGCCGTATCCGACTTAACATCATTGGTACCGGCCTTGCTTCCGGCCCCGCCTGCCAAAACACCGTTGGCGCCGTCACCATTCGCATAGATGCTGCTTCGTTCGCCATTCAGGCTGCCAGCCGTAACAATACCGCCATTTGTTGCGTACAGCACGGCGTTCATGCCCCATTCCATAACCAACTCCGTATTATAAGCGCTAAGACCGGACTCATAGGACATTTTGGCCCAGTTCCCCGTGGAAGTGGATAAAGCCTGTAAGTGATCAACCTTGATCGTACCATAGTCGTCCGCCCATAGCACGCTGCGTTCCTGATTGATTCCGGCTCCGATTTTATCCCCGCTTTTTGCGGTGTTGGCCTCCAGTTGCTGATAGACCTGGTCATCGCTGCTTCCTTTTGCTTTTACAATAGCATTGGCAAAAGCAAGATAATTGGGATTCAAGGATGTGCGGGCGCTGAGGCCATTGAGATTGGCGTTGTCACTGGCAATATTTACTGCACCATAGTTATAGGCAAGGCGATACGGTGAATAATAGAGAACATCAAGGTCGCCGTCATTATCCTTGTCCTGGTACGCTACGTACTGGTAATGCAGATTGGGATTTGCATTCGGGAGCGGGTTCGCTGTATGGTTGGGTCCATAGAGTTCTTCACCAGTGGAAATATCATAAGCCACAATGTCTTTATCCAGGGTAACCTTGTTGCCATTAAGATAATACCCTTCCGTAAAATTGAAAAGATTTTTCACTTCGCTGTACGCGCTGCTGCTTGCAATCACTTGATTCAGTTGGGCAGCATCTTCTTTTGTCAGAACCCGGAATGTTTTATTAAGACTGTCACTGCTTACAATATTTTGAAACTGGTCGGCAATAACCACTTTCTGTTCGGCGACCTTATAGTCATCGCCGCTAAACGCAAGCACCGCCGCACCGTTTTCCGGATTGGTTTCCTGAGCAAAAGCACCGCTGGCGACAGCAATAATGTCTGCTGCTGTTATTTGATTCTCTTTGGCAGCTGCCCCGATGTTAAGGTAGACGCCGCCGGCAACCGCCGCTTTTTTTTCATTTTTTAGCGCAACAGAAACCACTTCCGTGCTATTGGTTACAACATCTTTGCCGCCTGCCGACTTCTGCGCCGTTCCAGCCGGGAGATAGAGCACAGCGTTACCGCTGCTCATAAAGGCTCCGTCCTTAATCTCCACTTGGGGATTGGCAAAAGAAATTATGGTTGCCGTATTAAGATCGTAAAACGCCCATTCCTCCACCTTCTCAACCGTATCCGGCACATAGACTGCGGCAATTTCATTATGGTGCCCGAAGGCCTGAGCGGCAATCGCTGTAACCTTGGCACCCCCAAGCACGCTGGGCACGATAACCGTATGCTTATTCTTGCCGGCATAGGCAGTAATCGTACTGGTGACACTATCGCCTGCGGTGACAATTTTAAATGTCCAATCTCCCTCGGTAGCGGAGACAGCAGTCGTTGCTCCTGGCGTTCCGCCGCCGGGAGGCAACCCCTGAGGCGGTTCCGACGGCATACCGGCAGCCAGAGATAATCCCATTGCAAACAGGGAAAACACTAAACACAAAGATAAACAAATATATATTTTTTTCAAGTGAATCCACCTTTCGTTATTTAGGATCTTTTCGCTATTGTCTTCATAGACTGGTAAACAAACTCAATGGTTTCTATCATAGAAAAGTATTTCTCCTGATCCAGTTCAGAAAAATAATCCGCTAATTTTGCATGATAATCCAGAACATACTTCTGTACACATTCCCTGCCCAAAGGAGAAAGTTCCACCTGTACAATTCTTTTATCATTCGCTGCTACCGTTTTTTTTACAGTTCCTATATCCACCAGTTCGTTTATCAGTTTTGTAATACTTGGTTTGGTAATCTGCATAGCAGTGCTTACATCCGAAACCCGGACGCTGCCATTTTCACTATACTTCTTATAAATCACATGCAGCACACGAATATGGCTGGGTTTCATATTTTTCGGCAATTGTGGCATACACTCCAGTGCTTTTTTGGCAAGCCACAAAGCTTCTAATATCGGAATAACCCTATCATCCTTAGTCACGGTATCTCTCTCTCCTAACACCCAGATAGTTACCCATAGTAACTATTATATATATTATAATGCATTTTGTCGAATCCCTATTTTCTCCATAAATCACAATGATCTTTTTTTGATGACGACGTTATAACATCATGACCGCTACCACGGCTCATAATAACATATCCCCCTAAAAGCAGGATTATTATCAAAAAAATCGCAAACATACAAATTTTCATTATGCAATCGTGGAAATTGTGATACACTCCAAATACTTAATGGTTCCAAATAATCACTTAGAACGTACCCTCTTCGAGCGAGATTTTCCTAGCGAAATGATTAAGATTTTCACCGGCTTGCGTGATCTTCACACAAACTATATTTTGCCTGCTCGTATAACCAGCATACTGCCTTTCTGCCATTCCTGATGGAAGAGTTCTACGATACCAACAAGTAAGTCATTTATCTTTTCTATCGCCAGACCATATGCAACCGAAATCCCCTGCAACAATAAGATAATCACTTTTTGATATTTCCCTTTGCACCGGGAAATATCTCGTAGTCAATTTGTCCTTATCAATTTCTCCATGCAGATCCCCGGTTATATAGATCATTACAATTCTCCCCGTTCATAAGAAACGCAGACCAGCTAATTAAAGTCAAGTCCTTATCCACAATTTTTGTTTGAGGAAAAATAAGTACAGCAAACAAGCCTTTCACAATATCGAACTATATTCGAGAAAGGTATATATGTAATGTTTGGTTTCTCTTCTTCGTTAAGCCGCTTTTTTTAGTTGTTTCTGATACATTTCAACCTGTCTATCAGGGGAAATTAAACGAAACGCCTGCTTGTTCTTCAATACCGAGAATATGATGCGTAGCAACTTGTTCATGACAACCCCGAAGAAGCACCGGGACGTAGAAGAAACACCGGGACGTATACTTTGCTTCTGTTGTGCCAGACCCCGGTCCCCTTCCAGAAGCATAAAATCAAGTGTTGTTGCGAAGCAGATTTTGCGTCCCCTTGCTTCTTCTTATCTTATATACTCACATGCTTATTTTGTCCTCTCGAATCGGAAGGTTAACTAGTGCCGCTAAAGATGCTAACATAATGTCCGCGTACCACATCCACAGATAATTACCATCATTCGCCATAGAAAGGCCGCCTAGCCATGCACCTAAAAATCCTCCAATTTGATGGGTAAGCAACGTCACTCCAAAAAGTGTAGCTAAATATCTTGTTCCGAACAGTTTTCCTACAAGACCGGCTGTTGGAGGCACTGTCGCCAACCATGTAAAACCAAGCGATATAGCAAAAATATAAAATGTCAAGACCGTTTTGGGAGCCAAGAGATACAGTCCGATCATTACAGCGCGACTACCGTACATTACAGCAAGTATATACTTCATCCGATAGCGAGAACCAAGTGAGCCTGCAAACAAACTGCCTGCTATATTAAATAAACCAATGATAGCCAATGAAGCCGCAGATACATCTGCTGAATGCCCACATAACGCAACTTCTCCTGGCAAATGTGTCACCAGAAATGCAATATGAAAGCCGCACGTAAAAAAACCGGCATGAAGACAAAGGTAGCTTCGATCCTGCATTGCGAGACGTATTTGCTGAAGCAATCCCATTGAATGTTGCTCTGTTGCAACTACCATTTCAGGAGATCGTTTACCGCATAGCAGTGAAGCAAGGGGAATTGTGAGGAGAGTTGTTGCCGCCATAGTAAACATGGCGGCAACCCAACCAAATCCGCTAATGATAGCTTGTAATAGCGGTGCAAAGATAAATTGTCCTAATGAACCTCCCGCATTTATAAAACCGCCAGCAAAAGATCGGTGTTCAGGAGGTAACTGCTGGGATGTGGCACCGATTAGTATGGAAAAACTCCCAGCACCTGCTCCTGCTGCGCTTAAAATGCCCATAGTTAACATCAGCGACCACTCTGAATTAACGAACGGAGTAAGAGCTAATCCTCCTGCAAGCATGAAAGCTCCACATACAAGCACTCCATAAGAACCTCTTTTGTCAGCAATCGCTCCAAAAATGGGCTACGCAAAACCCCACATAAACTGCCCTACAGCGAGAGCAAAGCTGATTGAAACGATACCTAAGCCAGTTGTTGTATCAATTGGTGAAACAAAAAGCCCAACTGATTGTCTTGCACCCATAGTAATCGCCAAAATTGCGGCTGAACTTAGCATTATCAGCCATGCTGTTCTGTTTGAATTAATTTCCATATATGTATCCTTTAGTAAATCAAATCAGCGAGTATTACATTAAATATTTCTAATGAACTAAGACGTTACTATTGAGAAGATGTTTGATTTCGGTATTCGGATTATTATGCTGAAAGCAATTATAGGTTTACAAAATATAAAGTTCATGTCAAATTTAAAATCATATTAAAGAACTCTACCTTTAGCCCATCGCTGGCAACTTTCTCGCCTTCTCCACTGATGCAAAAACCATAGTTCGTATAGCATCTTAATGCTCTAGTATTAGTTTTTTTCACATTTAGGCGAACTTTATTAAAACTAAGTATACCTTGTGATCGCTTAATAATCAGACTTATTGTATCTTTTCCTATACCTTTTCCCCAATATTCTTGCTGTCCTATCATTATCCCAAGAGTAGCTATATCATCCGATAAATTTTCTTTTTCTAAAAATACCATTCCACAATCTATTTCATTGACTTGGGCTATGTACCAAGCATATTCTTCAGCTTTAATTGTTTGTTTTCCATCAAAATTTTTAGGTTTATACCGTGAAAGATATTTTGCCCCATCAATATTTGAATACCAATCCTTTATTATTTCTAAGTCATTAAGATGTAGTTGTCTTAATGATACTTTCACCTGATGGCCTCCTTAATGAGATAGATTCAGGTCGTAAACTACCTGTCACCTCCAACTGGAGATCTCCGTATCGCCTAACAGCAAATTTAATTTTGACTCGCCGGAACCATCCCTGTTTATCTTCTTCCTCTTCAAAGATACTCTGCCGATTTATCCCTCGCAAGATTGCATGGTAGATTTCTCATCTTTTTTTATACCGTTTGCTATCAAACTCCCCAGAAAAATCAATTTACTACGAGTAGATTGAAAAAGAGACATACAGCATGACACCCCTACATTTAATGATTTAACTTAAAATTATTTAATTAATAATCATTTTTCAATGATTATTAGCCTTTATACGCTTATTGTTCACTGTTTTAAAGAAAATTCCTTTCATAATTATTGTTAAATTAGATAAAGTTTTAGTTAAATTTGACACATGCTCGTCCCTCTATAACTCCGGAAGAAACAGGTAGACCTACAATAGCTTCGGCTGGAAGATTTTCTCGTTTGTACTAATAATTTCACCATCAGACGTGATAACACGTGGGGGAGTTAGATGACCCTGCGAATCTCACCGTTAAATTTACTGATTTTATCCCGGTCTTCTACCATGTTGCGGTCAATCTGGCTAGTTCAACCTGACAAGGAGTAAAACTTTCTGATATATAAACAAAAGGGGACAGAGAGGATGCCTTTCGCGACATCCTCTCTGTCCCCTTTTGTTTTATACCTTAACACCCATAGATTTCTCTAGTTTTGCCATATTAACATTATAGTCATACAGCGCCTGAGCATGGTTTGTCTTGGCTTGGGTCAGCGCCAACTGTGCATCAATTACATCTAGGTTGGTGCCTACACCGGCATAATATTTTGTTTTGGCAATTTTAAGGTCCTCAGTTGCTTTATTTGCGGCAACTTGAGTTGTTTGCAGACGTTCTTCAGCTTCGCGCATATTCATATAGTTCTGGCGTACTTCCAGCTCTATATTGCCGCGCAGCTGGGAATCCTGATCCTTGGCTTTGGCTGCTAACGCCTTATTTTGATTTACTTTGGCGTTAGTAACCCCAGCATCAAACACGTTCCAATTGGCCATAACGTTCATTGACCAGTTATTGGTTTGGCCGGGGAATTCATTGCCACTCCAACCGTCTGTCGCGCCGAAGGCAACGGTCGGACGATTGCCGCTTTCAGCAATGTCAACACCTTTTTCGGCTATCGCTATACCATTTTGGGACTGCTGTATTTCCGGTCGATTATTGAGCGCGTAGGCAATACAGTCATCTAATGAGGTATTAAAATCGGTATGCGTCAATTGACTGTTCAATATTTGCTGAGTGTCAAGCGGTGCCCCGATTATATTATTAAGATTTGACTTGGCTATCTCAAAGGTATTTTGCGCCTTGGTTAAATTCTGCTGGGCATTGGCAAGTTCAACTTCTGAACGAAGTAAATCCGCTTTGGCAATAACCCCACTGTCAAACTGGGCTTGAACCGTTTTTAAATGCTGCGTTAATGACTCAACTGCTTCTTTATTTACGGTGGCCATATCATTAGCCTGAAGCACGCCGTAGTAGGCGGCAGTAACATCAAGCTTGACTTGTTGACGGGCTTTATCAACCCCTAGGTCGCTGATTATAGCATTCAACTCGGCCTGATCGACAAGTCCCTCAATCCTGCCGCCAGAATATAATGTCCAGTTCATTTTAACCGAACTGTTATAACTTGTTCCCGGCGCTGCTTGCCCAGGTCCGTCAGCGCGATTGGAACCTGCTCCTATAGCTAGTGTTGGTGCTCTGCCTGCTTTAGCTTCATCTACTACCCACCCAGCTTTTTGCTGGTCATCAACTGCCATTTTTATGGCTGGATTATTTTTTAGCGCTAAAGCCACGCTATCATCTAACGAAATCCCCTGAACCGGATCAGCAAAAACAACAATACTTTGCAGCATAATTGCCGCCCCGGCAGCGGTACTTAACAGCACTTTTCTTGAAATCATATTAATGCCCTTTCTATGTTTCGTAAGATCAGATGTTCTAATGAATTGCTGCGGGAACTGGTTCTTTTTCACCCTCTATTTCGCTAGTCTCATTATTTTTCGGGATATTCCTGATCATTGTGGACGCAATGATACCTAAGCTGGCAAGCAAGGCTGCTATTTTAAATAAATCACTATAGGCCATTACTGCTGCCTGTTTAGTCACCATACCTTGTAAGACACTAAGTGCTGCCGCATAGGCTTGACTTGATTGCATGCCGCTTTGCATAAAGACTGCCTGGATACCGGCAACAGTTTGCTGAGCGATAGAAGATGAAACATCTATATAATTCGATAAAATTTGAGTGTGATAGATCTGTCTTTGATCAAGCAGTGTCCCGAGTATTGCAATACCAACACTGCCGCCAACATTCTTAAATAGGTTGAAGACACCTGAGCCAACGCCGGTTTTTTCTTTTGGCAAAGTAGCCATAGCCGCGTTAGATAATGGTGACATTGTTAGTGCCAGTCCAATTCCCATGAAAACTAAGCGTACGGCGATAAACGGGTAGCTAGTATCAGCGGTCATAGTGTGAAAAGAATATAGTGACACTGATAGAATGAGCATTCCTAACATAGTCGGCGTCTTGCCCCCGGCTCTGTCAGCTAGTTTTCCTCCGAGCGGCGCTAAGAAAATCATCGAAACAATAAGCGGGATTAGCGCTATGCCGGCATGAATGGGCGTATATCCTAAAATATTTCTCAGGAAAAAAGGAATTAGAAACAGCCCGCCCATCAAGGCCATAAAGGTTAAAAACCCGACTACATTAGCTGCTACGAAGGTACTGTTTTTAAATAAACTAATATCGACAAGCGGGTCTTTACTATGGCTTTCAACATAAACAAAAACCGCCATGCTTAAAAACATTATTATAAACAGGCTGACAATATACAGTGAAGTCCAACCTTCTTTTGACCCGCGGTTAAGGATAATAATAAGGGAGCTTAAGCTTGATACCAGCATTAAGCCGCCGAAGTAATCAATCTTTGCCGAAGTATTATTAAGTTCGGATTCCTTTAATACAGTGATTGCCAAAATAATACCAACAGCAGCGATTGGTACTATACTGTTAAATAGCATTCGCCAGTTTAGATATTCAACGATATAGCCGCCAATAGTAGGGCCCAGGGCAGCACCCGAGGCGGCCAACGCACCCCACATCCCCATAGCCTGCCCCCGCTCATTAGGAGGAAAGGCATTAGCTACTATGGTCATAGCATTTGGGAAGAACATTGCCGCCCCGATTCCTTGCAGAATCCTAAAAATTACCACGCTGGCACTGCTCCAGGATAACCCGACCATCATCGTGGCGACAGTGAACAAGATCAAGCCGCCTACATACATTCTTTTATGGCCAAACTGATCACCCAGCTTTCCCATAATCGGCAAAGTAGCACCGTAGGGAATCATATAGGAAAGCAGTACCCAGGTAACAGTGTCCATGGTAAAACCAAAGGTATTCATAATATTGGATAGTGCTATATCTAAGGAACTGCTTACATAGCCGCTTAATACCGTCCCTAAAGAAACAATAAACAGCACAAAATATTTATTAGGTTGTCCTCCTGCACTAGCTGTGTTCACAGCAAACACCTACCTTGTACGAATGTCAACGACCGCAGACATTCCCGCTTTTAATTCAACATTACTATTATCAATAACCCTAACTTTGACAGTGATGCGCTGGGTTACTTTGGTAAAGTTCCCGCTGGCGTTGTCTGACGGTAAAAGGGCAAATTGTGAACCGGTAGCCGCACCAACTTCGGCAACTTCCCCTTTAAAACTTTTACCAGGATAAGCATCTATTTTGAAATCAACACACTGACCTACCTGGACTTTGCCAATATCGGTTTCCTCAATATTGACTTCTACCCAGGCATCCGCAGGATTGGTAATGCTAAATAAGGTTTGTCCCACCGAAACCATTTCGCCAGGGTCAACGGGAGCTTTGGCTACAGTACCGGCAATCGGCGCTTTGATGACTGAGTTATCCAGCTGCAACTCAGCATTTTTAAGAGCAGCAGCCGCCTGCGCTACTTGAGCCTCGGCAAATTGGCGATCTTGCTCTGTTGCACCTTCGTTTACCAGACTAAATCCCTGCGCCGCTGCATCATATTGGGCCTGAGCCACCTTTAATCCCGTTTGCGCTGTGTCCCGTTGCTGCGCTGACATACCACCGCTTTCATATAAGCTTTCGACTCGCTCATAGTTCTTGCGGGCATTATCAAGATTAGCGGCCGCTTGTTCAACAGTTGCCTCAGACTGAGCTACTTGCTGAGGCCTGTTTCCTGCCTGTAGTGACGCTAACTTGGCTTGAGCTGACACTAAATTAGCCTGAGCTTGTTCAACCTGAATTTTAAGTGCAGCACTATCCATCTTGGCAATAACTTGCCCTGACTCAACATGCTCGCCTTCTTTTACAAGCAGTTCTTCTACTTGTCCGGGGACCTTAGTACTTACGTTAACTATATTGTTTTTCACTCTGGCGTCATCAGTGGATACTTTCCCGCTAGAGGATATCCACCACCAGCCGCTGGCAATAAGAAGCAACGCAACTACTGCACCGCCAATTGTTACAGCTTTGCGGTTTTTAAATATCTTTAGCTTACTCATAATCTCCTCATCCCTCTAAATTATTCTTCAAATAAAAACCTGCGTATTAGCTTCTGGCGACGTTCTAATTCTAAAAACTTGGCTTGTGCAGCCTCTTTGAGCTGCTCAAAATACACAAAGCCGCTTTCAGCTATTGTATAGATTCGTTTGCCGCGGGTATTAGGGTTTTCCCAACTGCCTTCAACATACCCATTTTCCTCCATCTCGCGTAACAACGGATAAATAAAATTCGGGTTTGGGTTGATGGTTTCTTGGGTTTCTCGTTTTATTTCATCGGCGATCTGATTGCCGTATGCTGGCCTATCCTTCAGAATTCTAAGGATTAGCAGCCCAGTAATATGTTTAATCCAGACTTTTTTCTCCTTGTTGGTCAATCGCATCGAGCTACCTCCGTTTACATAATGTATTAGCTTTAACATTATTAATTCTAATAACTTTTAAATAGTACGTCAATCTGATGATAATTCCACTAGTGGAACCATTTGGTAATGATGTTTGGCCATAAAAAAATACGGCCTGCTGGAAAAGCAGTGCCGCTTAAAAATCCACATTATCGTTCCCTTAAATCTAAGACTTTTACATTTTTAAAGCATACCAACTCTTGCTAACCCCTCGTTATCAGCCACTCATCAAAACGAATAGCATAGGAAGTTCGAACACAACACATACCGCCGTAGTTAGAACAAAAGCAGCTGTGGCAATATCGACGTTTAACTTATGAAGTTGTACCGCGATAACCGTGTTAATAGCCGTGGGCATAGCAGCCAAAATGACAATAGTATTCACAATAGTTTCATCCGCAAACAAGACTCTTGCAATTAGATATGCTGCCGCTGGGGTCAAGATCAATTTAATCGGAATCAAGTCTGTGATTGCCGCATAATATGTGCGCATACCCATAGTATCAATGGCATAACCAATGGGCAATAGCGCCGTCCATGCCCCTAGATGCACCAGCGGGTCAACTATTGCCTCTAATTGTGCCGGACGGCCAATATTCACTAGATTTAAAAACAAGCCGATAGCCGTTCCCACCACCGGCAGTTGATTACGATTCAAAAACAACCTGGCCACTGACTGCCTATCGAAGCTGGCGCCAATACTCTTTTGATAATAATATTGCGCTAAGGGAAAACAGAAGGTAAACATTACAACATTCTGGAGCATTACCACCATCTGGGTATAGGCAAAACCGACTTCGCCATACATAATATAGGCACATAAGCCGCCTAAAGTGGCTGTGTTTGACAGAATTGCACTGAGAATATAACTTCCTTTGTCAAGTTCGCTCTTGAATTTGATATTCACCCGAAGGTAGGCCAGAGCACCAGGAATCACACAAATGAGTACACCGATGACCGGCAGCCAGACCAAGGCAAAATTGAGCTTTAAGTTCCACATGGTTAGTATCGTCAAAATGGGATACACCCCGCAGATGTTAAACACGATCATCCGCTGGAAAAACTCTTTATCCAGCCGGGATTGATGACGGCACGCATTACCGATTAGCAGTGGAATGACTAGGTCAATGAACAAGTAAATTAATTTGGTCTGTAAGTCCATAGTTAACTCTCCTAATAAAATTACCTTGTTTTATATAGCTTTTCCATTGAATTCTGTACAACTGTATAAATAACTCCACATAAGAATATCAATGATATTATAACATAATACCTAACTTGTCCTTTAGAATATGGACAAGACGAACCGGGACGGTGGTATTGTCTTCTTATTTAGACATCACCACCGTCCCTTCATCTTTGTTCAATCAGCTGGCCGAAAAAACTGTCTGCAACCCTAAGGTTCCCGCCAAACAGAGTTTGCCGTTTCATTAATTATTTTCAGGGCACTGCGGCAGATATTTAGCGCAGGGCACCATATGCACCACTATAGCATCCCGAAGTTTAGGCTCAAACCAAGTTGATTTCGGCGGCATGATCTGACCGGCATCCGCAATTGCCATTAATTCTTCAATGGAGGTTGCGAACAGGGAAAAGGCCACGGCATACTCACCGCTGTTTACCAGCCGTTCCAGTTCTGCCATCCCCCGTATTCCGCCAACAAAATGAATCCGCTTATCGGTACGCGGGTCAGCAATCCCTAATAGTGGGCTCAGCACATTATGCTGCAGGATATTAACATCCAGCTTACTAACCGGATCCTCCTCCGGATAGGTTCCGGCGCTGGCCTCCAGACTGTACCACTTGCCAGCCAAGTACATGCCAAACGTATGTATCCGGGAAGGTCTATACGCTCCCACCTGCTCGGTTATTGAAAACTTTTCGGCCACTAACTGCAGGAACTGCTCCGGAGACTTACCTTTCAGATCCTTTACCACCCGGTTATAGTCCATAATATACATCATGTTGTGCGGGAATATCACGGCAAGGAATGAATTATACTCCTCAACTCCTGAATGCTCATGATTGCCCTGCAGGCACAGGTCATACACCCGTCCGGCGGCAGCTGACCGGTGATGACCGTCAGCAATGTATAAATCATTGATATTCAAAAATGCTTTCTCAATAGCACTGATTTGTGCGACATCGTCAATCACATACAGTGTGTGGGCAATGCCGTCCTCGGCCACAAAATCGTATACCGGCGGCTTTTCCATGTTCGCCTGCATCAGCGCATTGATACTCTCATCCGCTTTATAGGTCAGAAAGACGGCTCCCGTCTGCGCTTCGCTAGTCACGATGTGCTGAATGCGATCCTGTTCTTTATCCGGTCTTGTCAACTCGTGCTTTTTAATCCGGTTGGCCTGATATTCAATAACGGAAGCGGCAGCCACCAAGCCCACCTGTACATGATCACCCATCTTCTGCTTGTAAATATAAAAGCACGGAGTTTCATCCTGCACCAGGATCTTCTCATTAATAAACTTACGCAAATTCTCCCGGGCTTTGGCATATACCTTGGGAGAATGCACATCAACATCCGGTTCAAGATCAACCTCCGATTTGGTCACACGCAAAAAGCTATATGGATTTTTCTCCGTTATCGCCCGCGCCTCCTGTGAATCCATCACATCATACGGCAGCGAAGCCACCTTTTCTGCCAATTCGGGAACAGGGCGCAGACCGCAAAATGGTTTTACTACAGCCATTAATTCTTCTTCCTCTCGCATCAATATTCCATAATTCTGGATATAAATTAAAGTATTCTCCATAACCCGGTAAAAATTCCTGCCAGCCCACCGAAAGTAGTTTCTGGCGCAGAAACTGCCCCTGCCTATTAAACGTAGAGTGTTAGCGATGAAAACATTAAAACTTTTTAGCCATTTTATTAGGAGAAACCTTTTCATTTTCCCAGCGATTAATTGTAGAAAAGCTAACACCCAAGTCAAATACTAATTCCATTTGACTTAGACTCTCAAAGACGGTTCCGACGATTCAGTTCCACGGTATTATAACATAATTTACAATTTTCCACATTAACAGCAAAACTCCTGTCAAGCAATATAATTTTTACTAGAGTTCTACTTACCAAATACAAAAAAGGAAAAGCCATG
>NZ_VLKC01000002.1:269138-276238 GCF_007830295.1 Sporomusa sp. KB1
TGCATGGTGGAGGCGATCCGTGACCTTGTAAATCCACCTTTTTAAAAGGATACAACGGAACCGTCACCTTGTTTCCCTCCGGTTCAAGATCAACCTCCGATTTGGTCACACGCAAAAAGCTATATGGATTTTTCTCCGTTATCGCCCGCGCCTCCTGTGAATCCATCACATCATACGGCAGCGAAGCCACCTTTTCTGCCAATTCGGGAACAGGGCGCAGACCGCAAAATGGTTTTACTACAGCCATTAATTCTTCTTCCTCTCGCATCAATATTCCATAATTCTGGATATAAATTAAAGTATTCTCCATAACCCGGTAAAAATTCCTGCCAGCCCACCGAAAGTAGTTTCTGGCGCAGAAACTGCCCCTGCCTATTAAACGTAGAGTGTTAGCGATGAAAACATTAAAACTTTTTAGCCATTTTATTAGGAGAAACCTTTTCATTTTCCCAGCGATTAATTGTAGAAAAGCTAACACCCAAGTCAAATACTAATTCCATTTGACTTAGACTCTCAAAGACGGTTCCGACGATTCAGTTCCACGGTATTATAACATAATTTACAATTTTCCACATTAACAGCAAAACTCCTGTCAAGCAATATAATTTTTACTAGAGTTCTACTTACCAAATACAAAAAAGGAAAAGCCATGAACCCTGTCGCTAACTATGGCAAAGGTTGGCTTTTCTGTTGTTGTGCTAATATACATTCACGCTTATTTTATAAATATACTTTATTTTAAATTGTTGGTGGAGACGAGAAAATTCACTTTGCCCAAGCAAAAAACCGCTCATCATCCCCCACAAAGGCAGATAATTCGCAGCTTGTCAGGCTGGTAATTTATATCCATAAATTTCAGATTTGCATGGTGGAGGCGATCCGTGACCTTGTAAATCCACCTTTTTAAAAGGATACAACGGAACCGTCACCTTGTTTCCCTCCTATTCCGGACGAATACTCTGTTCAAAGCGGAATATATTCTCTGGATCATATTTGCGTTTAATTCTCATGAGTTTCCGATAATTGGTACCATAATATGCGCATGGCCAATCTTTAATAAAGGTGTCCGGCCAATTAACATACGTTCCGTCAACATATCTTAGCATGGATTCTCTAAGCTTTTCTACCCAATAGATATTGGGACATTCCTCATAATCACCTTTCCAGCGCGTTATATATTGCATAATATAGTCTGCTTCACGATGAAAATAGGCCGTTCCATCAGGAGGAATCTTGCTGACCGCCCCTCTCAAGCTCTGAAACTGAATCGAATTATCTTTATTAGGGGATATCTCCATATAGTAAAGCAAGGTACTAATTGCCTCATCGGGTAGACTGTGATACACAAACGCTCCTGTATTTTTGAACTTATGAGGACCAGGGCCATCGTCAAACTTTAATACCGCTTCAATATATGGTATTGTTTGAACTTTAATTTGCTTAGGCTTGCCGGTAGCGGTTAATGGTTTTAGCAGGTGCTTCAGTTCGTCTTCATGGCCTAAAAATTCACCAGTTGAAGAAACACGGCCATCATTTTTGGTGTATAGTTCTAGAATTGACGTTAACCGTTCATCAACAAATGGCGCCCAATCTTGCCATGCTTTGATTACTTCTTCGGCATCCGACCAATCCCATGTGATGTCATAAACAGCAACATTTGAAATGGGATGAACCTTAAAAACAAATGATGTTACGATTCCGAAGTTGCCGCCCCCGCCTCCGCGGGAAGCCCATAAAAGGTCAGAATTAACGCACTCGTCGGCGTAGACGATTTCCCCTTTCGCATTGACCATCTCGATTGTAATCAGGTTGTCGCACAGTAAACCCATCTTTCTTGTAAGCATGCCAAATCCTCCACCCAGCGTAAGTCCGGAAATGCCAACAGTCGGGCATGTTCCTCCTGGAATAGTAACACCCTCACTCCATAGAGCCTCGTAAAGTGGAAGAAGGGTAGCTCCAGCCTGGATGGTTGCTATGCCCTTTCTTTTTTTAAGATAAATTTTATCCATTTCGCTTACATCTATGACAATTCCATTGTTTAATAGCGAAAAAGCTTCGTAACTATGCCCTCCACAGCGAGCACGTATAGGAATATGGTTTTCCCTTGCCCATTTTACTGCATTGATTACGTCCTGTACCCTTTGGCAAAAAACAATAACGCAGGGATACTTTGAGAATCTCGTATTATAATCCAGACGGGCATTTTCATAATTTGGATCATCTGGGAATACAATTCGACCAGTAAGTTTTATATTCGAGTTCGCCACTTCGGTACCTCACCTCACTACAGCCTCGTTTATTATTATATTAATACTCAGCCATTTTTGTTCGGCGGATGAAGCTTGCCATGTTTGCTTAGCCACACCCTATTTTCGCTGCGACTGCTCTTTTTACATAACATATTGGCATTCCGTTACATAGAATATACTGAGTATTTTATAGGGAGGTTATTTAATGGCAAAGTTGAGCCCAAGACCATACAAGAATTGTCACCATGTGACCCATGAATTTTACCAGAACCATTTGGAGTCCTTGAATCTCCATCCCGAAGGAATAGTGTGCCCCTATTGCGGTCATGAATACGAGCCCTGTCATAATTGCTGTCCCTGTTGCGGTCTGAATCTCGATGAATTTATGGCAGGCGCCGACTGTGATGACCACAGCATGCCGGGGCACAAGCCTAAAAACACCTGCCCGGATTACCTAAAAACAGAGCCTTTTCCCGGCAAAGGCCAGAAATATAAGGCCCCACCGCCGCCGTTGATCAAACCGAAGTATGGAGAATATATTCAGCCCTGGAACGGCTACGTCCCCGAATGCACTCGCAAAGACAAAGCAGTCTGCAAGTATTTGCCCGCGCAGACCTCCAACATCAAAACCACTATTTATGACGGGATAGAAGTACAGACGAATAAATGGATGACCTTGGCCTGCGAAGAAGCGGTGAAGTCCGTGCAATGTGGCGGGGGACCTTTTGGCGGCGTTATCGTTCAAATTGACGATGAAACCAATGAAGTAATCCGCTATTGGGTCCAGCACAACCATGTGCCGCAAGAAAACGATCCAACCGCCCACGCCGAGATGAGCGTAGTGCGTGACGCCTGCAGATCTCTTGGTGTCCTCAACCTCGGCAGAATCACCAAGGAAGAATCACGCCTGCCGCAAAAAGGCTTAACCTCGCATTGTGAAATCTACAGCGCCGCTGAGCCATGCCCAATGTGCTATTCAGCTATTTACTGGGCCAGAATACCGGTGCTGTATTTCGCCGCCACCAGATACGACGCCGCTCAGCAGGGTGTCGACTTCTCCGACCAGCCGCTATATGATGACATTTGTCTGCCCTATAGGGAAAGAAAAATCAAAACTTATCAATGTACGACGGACAATTCGCTAGACGCTTTTAATCTCTGGAAACGCAGCGAAAAAAGGCAGTATTAAATTCCTTTAAGATAGGAGCGTATTTGTATGGGGCTATGCATGGAACCTCAGTTGACGGGGCTTATCGTTTGGCCGGATGACGTGCACTATGACGCGGCCCGAAAAGAGTGGAACACTCTTTTCAATAAGTTCCCGCTGGTTATCGTCTTCGCGCAGGATACCGAGGACGTCGTCAACGCAGTACGCTGGGCACGTTATTGGAACATACCCATCCGGACGCGCTCCGGCCGCCATAGCTACGAAGGCTTGTCGGCTGTTGACGGCGGTATTGTCATCGATGTCAGCCAAATGAAACAGGTGAATGTGGATGGCAGGCACGGCGTCGCCACCGTTCAGACCGGCACAAAAAATATTGACTTGTACCACATTCTTGGGGCTAAGGGGTTAGTGGTGCCAGCCGGGGTCTGCCCCACCACAGGCATTGCCGGAGTCACTCTGGGCGGTGGCCACAGCATGTTGACCCGGCCATGGGGGTTGACCCTCGACCACCTGCTGGAACTGGAAATGGTTGACGCCAACGGTTGCGTCCTCCAAGCCAGCGCCAACCGCCACGCCGATCTGTTCTGGGCTTACCGCGGGAGCGGAGGCGGCAACTTCGGCATCTGCACTTCCTTTTGCTTCCGGGCCCGCCGCATTGACACCGTCGGCTTCGCAGAAATTAGTTGGAACATGACTGACCTCGAAACGGTCCTCAGAACCTGGCAATCCTATACCTTCCCTGGGGCCGATGAGCGGCTCACCCCCACCCTCTTTATAACTTCAGGCCTGAAGTCCGTGCAGTCCAATTTCGCAGGCGACCAGTCGCCGGATTCTTTTCCGGTAGTCATGCAGGGAGTCTTCCTCGGTCCGGCGACGGAACTGTGTCACCTGCTGCAGCCTTTGCTGCGAACCGGTTCACCACGGAAGATAACCATCGAAGAACTTCCCTGGCTTGAGGTGGTTGATCGGTTATCGGCAACCCAGCCGACCACTCCCTCCCCCTTCAAGAGTACCGATTGCTTCATCTATGATCAGTTGCCCGAGACTGCCATCAACACAATCCGTCGCTTCATCGACGATCCGCCCACATCCTCAGTCACCGTCCTATTTCATGGGTTGGGTGGAGCGGTGGCTAGGGTACCTAGTCACGCCACCGCCTATTTCCACCGGCAAGCCTGGTCCAAAATCGCCATCTGGTCCACTTGGGACACCCCAGACGGGGCGCCGCCGGGTATCCGCTGGGAGGAAGAATTTCGCAAGGCGATTCTCCCCTATACCTGGGGCGTTTACGTCAATTCCCCCAACCTTGCCATCAAAAATTGGCCCATGGCCTACTATGGCGATAACTTTGAACAGCTTACCCGAGTAAAGGCCAAATACGACCCGGAGAATGTCTTCCATTTCCCGCAGAGCATCCCGCCCGTCTGATAAAATGCATAATCAGACGTTATGGAACACTTTGGCGATTAGGAATAATCCTTCCTGTCTTAAATATTTTTACAATAAGGTGAGACGCCACTTAGCTGGTGAAAGTACCAGAACCGTACCAAAAACAAACAACAAAAAGGGCGTGTCGCAAAACGTTTTTTGAAAAAACGCTGAGCGGCACGCCCTTGTTCGTAAAACAGGAACCAAAAAGCCCGTGGAAGAAGGAAAATAAGAAACGTCAGATGAATTATGGGCATAACAAAACAGAGGAAGCTGCTTCCCCTATGAAAAAATTCATCTACGTTTGTCAGGCTGTTTTGGGAATATGCAAATAGCTTCCACAACGACCGCTTTGGATTTTGTTATGGAGTTTGTTTAAGTTATACCCCATGCACAGCAAAAGCAACTCAGTCTGAACTTTGATTTGAGGATACAACGGGACGGTTCGCACTGTTTCCTTTACAGTACACCACCATTAAAGACTCGTGGAAAGACTTACAAAATAAATTGTTGGGCTTTAATAATCTTCATATCTTATAATTCTTTCTTAAGATAAATCATATCCACAAGCTGCACACCACATTCGAAAATAGGATGATCATAGTTGTCCGTAAAGAAATTCTTGACCCGGTGCGATTGTATAAACCCACAAGCCTTGTAAAATGAAATAGTAACAGGACTTTCACCAGTTCCAACAAACATAACTTGGTATTTTCCTTTATAATAGCCAGAAATATGGTTCACAAGATACTTACCATAACCTTGATGCTGATATTGTCTATAAGTGGCTATATTCTTTAGTTCGCAAATGCCATTGGGTTCACATGTTACCACACAAACACTCTTTAAGTCACCATGATATAGAGCAAACATATCTCCGTGGTCTAAGTACCTATCAATCATGTCTTCTTGCTCATCTGCCAATAATAGTAAATTCAGAAATTGCTTCTTATCAATTTCAATCTTTTTAATTTCCATGCTAACCTCACCAGTTAAATTCTCAATTATTGCTAACCGTACTTGAGATATTAATAACAATGAAGCCTACTACGTTAGCTTGTCTCCATTCTATCATCGGATTAGTCAGGCATTCTTCATCAAGCCCCAAACTCCGCCGGAATGGGTATCAGGTTTATTTTCTCCCTCTGGCAGTTGTGTTCATATTCATTAAAGTTCGCTCGCTGCCCTGTACCTACGTTTCAGGTTCATCGCTAAAATAGGCTCTCCTTAAAAGCAGGTCAACACTGCCGGATGTGAATTTGCTTGGGCTATCAATTTAGCATTTAAAAAAGTAACCTGTTAACATTTCAATTCCATATGCAAGATAGGATAGTGTTTTCCTGCCCCATCAAATTCAGAACGATTTACTACACGAAACCCCATGTGTCTATAAAAGTCAACGGCCTGATCATTCTGCTCATTAACATCTACCCGTTTCACTTTTTGTTGCTTGATCGCATAAATAAGCAACTCTTTGCCTATACCCTTTCCCCGTGATACTGGATTAATAAACAGCAATTCAAGTTTATCATCCTCTATGCCCATAAATCCAGTAATTTCAAGGTTACTGTTTTTGTGGCAAAATAAATTCACCTGATGGAAATATTCGTTCAAAATTAATGGCTTATAAAATTGAAGGTCTTCTTCCTTGAGGAAGTCATGCGTTGCTCGAACCGAATTTTCCCAAATATTGAGTAACGTTTCATAATCATTAATAGCCGGTTGAATAATCATGTTATCATGCCTCTTCTCATTCAAAAAACGTTGCACATACGGCGTGATGTTCATCCGAACCTATCATCCTTTAACCCTTTAGTTTCCATTAATACACATATAAACCCGTTTCTTCCTTAACTCCATTTTAGGTGTCAAGAGGTGTCAAGGGGACGGGGTTGTCGACATTGAAAGAGTTGATAGATTGTTGCCAATAACCCCGTCCCTTGTAAGATATAGTACAGAAGGGTTATCCATTTTGGGATAGAAAAACTCCGAACAATCAGTTTCTAGGTATAATGAGGAAGAAGGATATGAATGGCCCCGTCCCAGGGAAGATTTTTCTATACACATGCCTACAGACAATTCATCCATTTCCAAAGCATTTACGTTTTAGCTGGTTGGGAGCTTATTCCCGTTTCACGTGCAAGGCGGTAATCTTTGAGCTTGGAATGGATAACCCTTCAATTTATCTTATAGGAGGTCAGCGGTGTTGACTAATCGTCCGGTTATTGGCATTGATGTAGCCAAAAATTTTTGTT
>NZ_VLKC01000002.1:276338-406839 GCF_007830295.1 Sporomusa sp. KB1
GGCTTTTATTTGTTCTAGGGCAAATAAGAAAAGTGGAAGAAGCATTTAGTAGTAAACCGCTCATCGCCCTAGAATCCACGGGTCACTACTCTCAGCGCATCGTCCACTTTTTCTTGAAACAGGGTTTTGAAGTCTACCACATCAATCCCCTTATCTCCCATTCTATCAAAAATTCTGTTGTAAGGAAAGTTAAGACAGATCGGGTTGATGCACTTGAATTGGCCAGACTGTTATTTGTTCATGCTTTTTATCCTACAACTATGCCTAAAGAACAGCTGGCCAATTTGAAGGTCTTAGCAAGAACAAGGGGGCAGTTGGTAGAACAACGAGCCAATTTGCTCAATAAGTTACAGTGTGCTATTGAACAAATTGCTCCTCTTTTTCCTACTATCCTTAACCCGGGATCGCTTACGGCATTGACTCTAGTAAATAAGTTTCCCACACCNTGTGAATGGAGCAAGAAAGCCAATCAGCATGTCATACTGGACATGCTGCAAACGGTATCCCGTAAGGGTAGATTATATGCTCAGCAAAAATATGCTGATTTGTTATCTTGCGCCGATGATGCCCAAGTTACTGGCATATCCTTGTCGGCCTATGCCGCCACAATACAATGCTATGCTAGCATTGTGCAATCTTTAGACGCACAAATTAGTTTACTCGATGACCAGATTAAAGCACTTGCTGAACAGTTACCGGCAATCACTTTCCTAAAAAGCATTCCGGGCATAGGTGATACATTAGCAGCTATCATTTTGGGCGAAATTGGTGATATTGAACGGTTTGCGAACGCTAAGCAATTAGTGGCTTTTAGCGGTATCGACCCTTCGGTTAAACAATCGGGGAATTTTGTAGGGACAAAGAATAAAGTAACCAAACGGGGATCACCATTTCTCCGACATGCACTCTATATCGCTGCTACGACGTCTATCCGTAAGGAATCTAAAGGTTCGCAGGCTAACTCGGTGATTTATGAGTATTACCAACGGAAAATCGAAACGAAAACCAAGAAACAAGCCTTAGGCGCTGTTATGAACAAGCTACTACGTATCATATTCTCGGTATTAAAGAATAAGCAGCCATTTCGTTTGATTACCCCTGATCAGCAGGTTGAACTGTATCAAAAACACCTGCAAAAGGCGGCTTAACGAAGACGAAAAACAAAACATTACATTATACCTCTATCAATATCGTTCGATATTGATAGAGGCTTGTTTGCTATACTTATTTTTCCATAAACAAAAATTGTAGTTAAGGGCTTGACTTCACTTAGCTGGTCTGCGACAACTTCCCGCGACAACTTATTCTATAAGACACTACCTCCGTCCCTTGCCGTGGCCTCTTGTCTTGGCGATTCTCCATGCCAATATTATGAAATGACTTCTATACTTTTTCCGCCATACAATACATCTATTCGCTTCAACAACCCCTGATGATATTTCATGACCTTTAATAATGCATCTTCCGGTGACTTTGCAAATACTATGACTGAGTTATTCCAGTTAGTTTGCTGTCCGCAATACGCTTCCACTTCACCGTCGCACACATACCAAAAATAATTCATAGTTCCCCCTACCAACTAATAATTTGATCGGTATATTCATGTCCGCATTTCGAATACTATAGTCTGTAGACTAATAGTATTACTTAATTTATTCTTTAAATATTATGATTGATAAAAAATACGGACTTACTTTGAAAAAATTAAGAATAGAAAAAGGCCTTAGTCAAGAGGAGCTTGCTGCACGAGTCGGACTGCATCGAACGTACATCAGCCAGCTTGAACGTGGCCTTAAGAGTCCGTCACTTCGAACAATCGAAAAAATATGTGGAGAGCTTTGCATTAGCCTAACCACCTTTATGGTTCATCTTGAGAAAGATGAGTAGAAGCCGCAAAATGAGTAGCGGCTTTTATTTAGCCCACATCGAATACTATAGTATTCGCTATATTCATGATAAAAACCTCTTTTTGTAAAAAACAATATGCTCTCGGTTCCAAAAACATTTTTTTCTACTAACAAAAAAAGTACAAGGATTGAGAATTAACCAATCAAGATGCATCAAAGAGACAATTCGATCGAATCACTTATAACTCTATTACAACGATATATTAGCACCATTACATAGGCTTATTCTTCGAAGCTAATTTAGTCTGACAACCTGTGCGGAAAGCGGGGAGTTATTACAGGCGAATCGAGAAACTGTCCCCATAAGTCTCCGGGAAGTTATAAACAGGATTGCTGGCATCATTCTCTCATTTCTCTTGTCTACTCCCCCACCCTTCAGTCGATATTATTTTTAGTTTATAGTCGTGTCAATAACTTCATCCCCTATCCTGCATATTGATATGATTGGAACTCTACGTCCCTTTAAAATGGGTTCCTGGTTACGGATTTCCAATCTACATAATCGGACTGATCACCAAATGGGGAACTCAAAAGATTTATA
Organism: Sporomusa sp. KB1; assembly: GCF_007830295.1. Taxonomy (GTDB): domain Bacteria; phylum Bacillota; class Negativicutes; order Sporomusales; family Sporomusaceae; genus Sporomusa. The sequence continues at coordinate 278,787 of NZ_VLKC01000002.1, forward strand.
ATCTCGCTAAAACTGAGGTTAAACAATAACCAAAAACCCGCGAAATTAGAAACTTAGGCAGATTAAAGGCTTGTCGGGTTTCTCTTTGTTGTTTTCTGCGCCCGTTTGGCACTAATGCACTTTGACCGGCAAAGAAGGATTTTCCAGGATTCCGTATAACTTATTATAGAGCAATAATAGGAGGAGGCGGTCTAAGTGCATAAGAAACTACCGCAGTTGCACCGGATGCTGATTATATTGCTAACAGTGTTCATCTCTATGGGGGATCTCGGGTTTAATGCCGCACATGCCGAAGACAAAGTTATTTTAACAGAAGGAACAGCCAGGGTTGGTGAGGCAGAAACCGAGATTCAGGCAAGACAGCGTGCCTGGCTGGATGCCAAACGGCAGGCTCTGGAAGAAGCAGGTGTAGTCATTACCAGTATTACAACTGTAAACAACTATCAGTTGGTTGCTGATTGGCTGCAAAGTACTGCCACTGCAAGAGTGCACAGTACATTAGTGTCGGAGTCCCGCAGTGTTGAGAATAATATGATTGTATTACGGGTTAAACTGGATTGCCGGGTTAATACCGCAGATATTGCTGCTTTGAACGAAACCCTGAGGATATTGACTGAAAGCAAAACTAAACCGGCTACTGATGTTCAAAATACAAAAGATTTGTTATTGCCGGATGGTTCACGGTATACAGGTTCAATTCTGAACGGATTGCCAGACGGACGTGGTATAAAACACTTCCCAGACGGTGGCAAATATGATGGAGAATTCCGGCAGGGCTATAGGCAAGGAGCTGGTACTATGATCTGGCCAAACAATGATCGCTATGCTGGGCATTGGCTAAGAGATATGCGCTGCGGCCAAGGTGAATTTATTAGTTCGACAGGAGAAACACGGCAGGGTCGCTGGCTGAATGATGTTTTTTTCGGGGACTGACGTGTTGGCAGACGCCAGCCGCATTGGCTCTAGCCTGAAAAACGGTTAGCCCAATGTTTTCAGAATCCGTTTCCGTAATACAAAACAAAAAACCCGCGAAATTCGCGGGTTTTACTAATTTCCAAATTTTGGTGGAGGCGAGCCGTACCAGTCCAAATCCACCTTTTTAGACCAATCGTGGTTCTGCGTATCAAGTATAACGGTGCAGAGAAAGGCAATGACCCGCCCTCATTGCCCTCATTATTTATAACTTATGTTGCCCTTGGTCCACTAGACACTAGTATCTCAACGCTAATGCCGTAATTATAAATCCGCAAAGTCAATTTCACCCATTTCTAATATTAGAAAACCTTCCAATATTTCATCCATATCGAGCAGGTAACATTGATTAAACTTATGTGATTTTTGTTGATGAACAACCTGCTGATACCTAACATTATTAATCAATTTTTCACTAAAAATAAACTTCTGTTGACTATCGATATTTAGATTACTATACTCGTGTAAGCCTTTAACTGCTTTGCCAATAAATTTTTTTAGTTGTGTAGACAACTCATCAAAGTTTAGTTTGTTTTCCACTTTCATTGTCTCCTCCAAAATAAAAAATCCTACGGCTAAAACCGTAGGACCTGAATTTAAGGTAGGTCTAGTTTTTCTATTTTCTTATTGCCAATAATACACTCTACACCATGTTTAATCAATGCTTCAATACGTACAATCTCTTGGTTGAGTTGGTAGATGCCAAGTTTGGAATTTCTACTCTTTTCGTTAGCCATCACCGTATCAATATCATCGTACGTCTTAATTTCTATTAAATCACGCTTTGCTTCATTGTAATACAACTCCACTATACTTTGCTTTAAATCTGCCTCAAATTTCGGTATAGGAATGTGTCGGAAGTCAGTTTTATATACTATTGGAACTAAACCAGTAATTTGGGCTGCGTACTGTAATTCAATTCCAATCGGCGAAGATAAATAGCAAAGTAGAAATAATTGTTCTGCTCTATCTTTGGAATTGTTAATTATTAATGTATTCTGGTTGCAATACACGTTACTATCTTGGACGTAATACGAATACCCCAGGTGACGAACGGCTGATATGATTACACTATTGGGAAGAACTCTTGTTGTTTCGTTTGTAAAGATATATGTTTTATAATCTAATCGTCTTTTACTTATGTTCGATGGAGTTATCCATAAAAAATTATACTCACTTGGTTCATCAAAATAAATTCTATAGTCTGGCGTGGTACCTGGACCAATATTCTCTTCATCTATAAAATAGTATCCATTTTCATAACTTGCAATTTTATCGTATAGTAACTTAAATTTGTAATTAGAAAGATTTGTGTCCAACCTTTTATTGCCCAGCTTCTTTACATCCTTTATAGAAGGATGTTTGTGATGCAATTCCCCCCTTTTGTCTATTTCGAGACATATTGCACTATCAATGGCACGGTTTTTATCCCTAACAGCACGTTCTTTATCGAGCAGCATCTGTACTAACATGCTAACGTATTTATAAAGAAGTTTTGGCTTCTCATGATTGCATTTAGTCGGTATTGGTATCTTTACTTCTAGTAAATCCCCTCTTTTCGCGTTTTGTTGCGTTCCCCCTTTCGATGTAATCACTTCCAGATATTTAGTGACATACCCAGAAATAAAGAACGCTGGCACATAGTTTTGAGCATATTTTCTAAAGCGTAACTTAGAAATCCCTCCGTTTAGAATGGCATGGATTTCTTCATCAACGTAAGACATTTTTCCTAGCGAGGCGTTTCTGCTTACCAAAAAATCGCCCTTTTGGACTACAGTTGGACCATATACTAGTTGGGGAGGGATACTTTCACCATAGTTTTCATCCACTAGTAACCCCTTCATACACGATATATTTATTAGCTTACTTCCTGTATTGAACACACAGTAGCTACTTACCTCAATTTGGGAACCAACTGCCTCATCTTCACACAGACTATTCAGGCTAACCAGAGAACTATTAGAAAGCTCCAATATATCGTTGTCTTTTGCCGTAAGAGTCTTCGATTGTTTGTTAACCTTAATATTAACTAACCTTGGTGACGTTATAGTAATCATTAAACTGACCTCGTTAATCCATATATTCCTGATATAGCTTACCGAACCACATTGCCCCATTATGAGTTAAAAATTTATTATATATCGCTGGTTCTTTGACTTTTAACTCTATTAACCAATATTTGAACTCCTTAACCATTGACGTGATTTTCTCATGAATAACGAATTTAGCTCCAGTCTCTTCATTTTTAAGTTCAAAATTCTTAGAAAAGAATTCTTTTCTATTTTTCCCTTCATACAGTCTGATCTTCTCCTGGATTTCGGGCTCTTGATATTTAAGGTTTGTAAATACAAATCTCAACTCTTCTTTACTTACTATTTCAGATGGGTTAATGAAATTTAGATTAATGTGTTCGAAAGCCTGACTCACCATAAATACGGGATTAAATTTCTTGGCCTTCTTTTTCTTTGAATCGGATTTAGTGTAACCAATCATATCTTCTTCAATTTTTTTTGAAAAATATTCGTAATCTGCTCCTTCTGATAGGTACAAATTTCGCTCAAGTTCATCTTTAGGCTTGTATGCAATAATAACAGTTGTTGCAATATCAACATCCGCAAAAGACTTTTGAGGAAAATCAATAACAGCAACAATTCTTACTTTTGTAAGCAGCCACTCTCTTACGTATATTGTCTCATTCTTCGACATCAGCGAATTAGATAATACTATTGCCATCTTTCCGCCTGGCTTGAGACATCGATAAGTATTCTCAAGAAAAATAATTCCTTTGTCAATTTTATTTTTAGTTGTTTCCTCAGATCCGCCCGATGCTAGAGAGTACAATTCAACAGGTATTTCGTCTTTTGAATACGCCTGCCCCTCACCAAAAGGTGGGTTAGTCTCAATTACATCAGCCTGAAACACAGGAATAGGATTTACTATTTGGGGATGATGATAGACCCAGGTGGTATCATCTTCAGAAAAAGTAAATCCTTCCCCCGTTTCACTATTGAATGGAATGAATTTCTGTATTCTATTTACCTTTCCCTTATCATCGTCAGATAGCCCCGACAAGTCTAACAATTTAGAATTTGCACTATCCATACAGAAAATATTTGTTGCTTTTGTATCTCCGTTAATACTTAGATTCAATTTTCCTAAGTTGGCCGTTTCAGGATTAATTTCACTACCATAAAGACGATGTTCAGCTTGGTCTACCATACTTTTCCCAAATGCGTTAAGAAAAGACATTGTTAGGAAATCAAAAATTCCGCCCGTTGGGTCATATACTATTTCGTTCGGCTTAGGATTTACCATACCAACTATTGATTTCATCATTGGAATTGGTGTAAACCACTGATTTAAATCCGACTTAATATTGTTATCACCAAAATTATTAAATACAGCTTGGTTAAAAGATGTTCCATGAGCGCCAGACAGATTGAAATACTGGAACGCACGGACAATCTCTTTGATAAATTTGTAGTCGTTATCAGAATACTGAGTAGTAGATTGACCTGCTAACCGTGCCGCATTTATTAGTTCTGCTTGAAAGCGATCCCTAAAAGTTCGCAAAGTCTCGTTTTCCAAATAATAGAATTTAGTAGTAGGGTAAACACCTATACGCAAACATTCTTCATCGTACATTTTAAGAGATACAGATTCCGTAATAAGTCGTTGTTGAGTATCGCTAATCCCCTGAATTCCAGTTGTTAGCGCTTTTTGCTTTAGCAACGTAATTAGATCATTAAACGTTTCATCACTAATAGCCTCAAGCTCCTCGTAGTGTAACTTACTTGGATCTTTCTCAGGTATTTTCTTTTCACCAGTAACTAAGTTACTCATCACGTCGTATGTTGGGAAAGAGTTGACACTATCCCTCATGGAAAACAAATCATCACTCGATATATCAAAATATCGTTCTAGACTTCTAAGTCCCTTCAACTTAAATAGCAATATATCATGTTTGCTATCGAAATAGAAACCAAAGACAATAGGCTCTTCGTTTTTCTTGCGCTGAGCCATTTGCATCACTGGGAAAATTTGGTTGTAGGCAGCAGATACCATTCCTTTAGTATCTGTATTTTTTTTCCCCTCACCAACCATTAAAATATTACCGAAAATTGCCCTATCTCTATTATCATTTACATAATTTATGTATTGCTTAAACCAGTTGGAATTTTTAAAAATCACAACATCAGGCTCAATATTCGTTGATCCAACACTGCCCTTTTTAAATCTAAGTTCTAGACCAATTACTCCAGAGGGAATAGTTTCTGACATAACTAAGCCGTACATCAATCGAGCTCTATACCACTCCTCGTTATACTCACCCGCATCATCTCGAACTGGAATATCAAAACTCTGCATTGATTCAATTTTCAATTCTTTTTTATACCACTTATCCGATATTACGGTTAGGTGGGAATATTTACGTTCAAATTCAACCATTTTTTGATGAATCATATTAAGCAACTCTCCTCATTTTGGTTCGCGTTCTTTCCTTCTAGAGATTACCACACCACAGTTTATTTTGCCACTACTTTTCTTATTTGGTATCGTTAATTATTTTGTAAAATTACTCTACTCTTCTTATTTGTATAATATTCCCTCAGAAGTAGGTCACTAGTTGAATAAAAGAAAAGTGCCCGCTCAAACATATTGAATGTGTTTAATTTTTTTGAAAAATACTTTCGATATATAGCCAAGGAGAGCTCTCCTCCTGAATTACCAAATTTAGATTGATATAATGAACATTTTAGAACTTAATTTTACTTGTTCCCGAGTAGGAAAAAGACCCATCAACCGCATTGGCTGATGGGTCTTTGTAGTACCTCTTATTTTTCTACTCTGTTACTAGCTGCAATACTACCTTGTTAGGTATGTACCTTTCGCATTCGACCTGCACCCTAAAAACCTGCCATAGCAGAGTCCCGTCATCATTAAAAATTAAGTATGCCCACCCTTGGGCATTGCTGTACCCGCTTTGCCAGCGCACGATGTACTCGTTCGGCTTGTCCTCGCTGGCACCCTCAATCGAAATTTTGTCCCTGGAATCGTCAATACGGCTTCCATGCCTAGCCCACCCCGTATGCTGTCCCCACACTTTGTTACCCTCACGCAAAAGGGTCATAGAAAATCCGCTTCCCTGCTGCTCGTTTTTGTAAACCCATTCACTGACGGCAGGCTCGGCAAATGCCGCTACGGATTGCAAAACAAGCAGAACTCCAATCAGTACTGCCATGCCTAATTTTCTCATGTCACACGCTCCCTAGGTTGTACTAAAATAGTCCTCAAAAGAACATTGTCAAAAACCAGCGGGCAATGAAGGCAAAGATTCCCGCCCCTATTGTGGCATTGATGGTACTGACGCCATGATGAGTGATTCCATAGAGAAACCCTATGATCATCCCCCCGACAATCCATTTCAGTAATGATTTTCCAAATGAATGCATGATTTTCTCTCTCCTTTAGCTAAATTAAGATACAAATGACTACTACGAAATCTCTCTTTAAATCTACCGTTTGCCTGACCTCCAATCCTAGCTCATTTAAAATCCTTATGGTACAAAAATTCATTCACAAAGTCTGGCTAAATCCCTATTTCTCATCCGCGTTTTTGAATACTATAGTCTGTAGACCAATAGTCTCCATCAATCATATAGTGTGAATATGATTGATAAAATTTTTGGACAAGTATTGAAGAAATTAAGAACGGAAAAAGGCTTGAGTCAGGAAGAGTTTGCCGCCAACGTCGGTCTGCACCGCACATACATCAGCCAACTGGAACGGGGCCTCAAAAGTCCCTCCCTCGGGGTAATGGCCAAAATATCGAGCGAACTTGGCATCACATTAGTCCAGTTGATGACCGAATTGGAGAAAAACCAGAACTAGCTTTTTTCGCAAGCATATGCAAAATATGACAATATGCTACCAATAGAATACTATAGTATTCAAATAGTGTCAATGTGTCTGCCTATTCCTTATGCCCTTAAACGCGTTTACCGTTCTGGTGACGCGTTTTTTCGTCTGTCTGACGGTAACCCTAGCCAGGAATGAAAAACCATCTGCCTGCCTTCGCTTCGGCCTCCAGGCTGCCCCTATCACGTAACCTAGCCTCACGCATCGGCTTTTCTGTCTGCCCATAGTTAAATTTAGGCCGCTTTCAGCAGCAATCGCAGCAGTTTTCTGCGGCTGATTTCGGCTGAGAAGTGATAAGCGTCCGCTTGCTTTTCCTGTCCGTACAAAAGGAAAAAGACCACTTCAACGTGGTCTCTGTAAACGATGACTTTCTCAACATAGTTGCCAATGAATTTCTTGACTTCAGGGATGTTCCGCTCGGTCACAAACTGTCGAAACATCCCAAACAATCCCTTGAGGCCCTCTTCCGTCACTGGCGTTCTAGTGTGACGGGACTGAATGCTCAGCAGGGCGGCTTCCGTCTTGGCTTTTTCCTCTTCCAGTTCGCCCAGCTTGGCAAGCAGAGCCATCCCATGCCCCTTGGCCACCGCTTCCACAATGTTGGCAATCTGCTTTTCCACTTCGCTGAGCAGGGATTTTAGGCGGCCTGCTTCGCTTTCGTGGCCGCTGCAGAGGCTATCCTGGTACTCGTTGAGCTTTTGCACCAGATAGGGAATGGCTTTGTCATTGAAAATCTGCCGTTCCAACTCCTGCAGCACATACGCTTCGATGTACTCGCGGCGCAGTTCCTTGTTGTCACAGCCTTTTGTGCGTTCCCGATTGCCACAGCGGTAGGATACGTGCTTGATTTTGTTTCTGCCAGAATACTTGACATTGCCCATCATGGCAGGGCTGCGGCCTCTTTTCGTCAGGCATTCGCCGCACACAATGAGTCCGCTCAACAGGTACACCTCTTTGGCCTTGTAGGCTCCTGGCTGACGTTTGTTGGTCTGCATCTTTTTCTGCGCCTGACTGAACATGTCAGGATCAATGATGGCAGGCATGCCGCCTGGTACGCGGATGATGTCGTCATCCTGCTTAGCCCCGTGGTTGTTGCGCCTGCCCTCGGCATCTTTGGCTTTGGCCCGATTGAATACATAGACGCCGCTGTACTTTTCATTGGCTAAAATGTCGTGAATGCTGTTCTTGCCGAAAGGCTTGCCTTTCTTGGTCTTGTACCTTCTGGCGTTCAGTTCGTTGATGATTCTGTCATAGCCGCAGCCGTCGAGGTACATCTGAAACATCAGCCGAACGGCCTGTGCTTCCTGTTCATTGATGACATACTGCTTGGTCTCATGGTCTACGTCGTACCCCAGCGGGGGCAGACCGCCCGTGTGCTTGCACTGGTAGGCATTTTCCCGCATGCCCTTCATGACCTCACGGGCCAGGTTTCGGCTGTAGTACATGGCCATGCCTTCTAACACCGATTCCATCATGATGCTTTCTGGAGAATCGTCAAGATTTTCCAGAACGCTGACGACGGAAATGCCTCTTTTCCGTAATCTCCGCTTGTAGTAGGCATTGTCGTATTTGTCGCGGCTGAAACGGTCTAATTTGTGAACAATCAGAACATCAAACAAGCCTTTTTCACTGTCCTCGATCATGCGCTGAAAATCGGGCCGCCTGTCGGTCGTGGCCGACTTTGCCTTATCCTTGTACACTTCCACAATTTGCAGGTTGTTGCGCCTGGCATAGTCCTCGGCGGCTCGGATTTGGGCATCAATGGATTCATCCCGCTGGTTGTCGCTGGAAAAACGGGCGTAGATGACGGCTCTTCTAGCCATTGGCCTCACCTTCTTTTCCGTCTGTACTGTTTTTCGCTTTGGAAATTCTATCTAACAGGACGATGGCTGGATGGTAGAAGGCTTCTCTGACGCTTTCATCCAGCGGCGTTTCCCTGACAACGGTAACACGAATCGGCTTGTAGTAGCCGCATTTCAGGTTGTCTCTGGACAGGCTGGTCTTGTAGGTGGTCAGATGCTGTGATTTTGCGGAACATCTTGCATTTGCCATGGTGATGCCTCCCCCTTTCCCGACTGTTCGCGCCTCTTTCAGAGAGAAGAAGCGCTGGTCGGGTGTTTGTTTTTTGCCACCTTTGCCAGGCCAACTCCGCTTTGAGACGGATTGGCTGGCCTGCGGCTTTCTTGTCAAAAATAAGCATTAGTTGCGGTAACGTTCTTCCAAAATGGTTTTCAAAATAAAAAGTACAATGCCAAGCCAGGGATTCATACCCTCACCTCCTTTTTGAGGCAGTGATGCTCACGCGAGCAGTCCTTTCTCCTTGAAGCTAACGTAGCGCCCCTTGCCGATGATGAGGTGATCGGCAACGGCAATCCCTAAAATGTCACCTGCAGCAGCCAGTTCCTTGGTGAGAGCGATGTCTTCACGGCTTGGCGTAGGGTCACCGCTCGGATGGTTATGAACCAGAATGACGATAGCGGTCATGAGGCGTACCGCCCTGCGGAACAGTTCTCTCGGGCCGACAAGAGCGGCGTTGAGTGTCCCTTGTGACACCGTTTCCTCGGCAATGACGCCGTTTTTGGTGTTGAGGTACAACACGTGGAACTGTTCGACAGGCAAATGCTGCATGTCGATGACCCGCTCAAATACGTCCTGCGGCCCACGGATCACGGGCGGCAGCTTGGCGCTTACGCGATAAATACGCTTGGCCAGTTCGCACAGGTACTGAAGCTGTCTGGCCTTGACAGGCCCGATACCCCTGATCTGCTCCAGTTCCTGGGGATAGGTCTGCAATAGAGCCTGCTGAACGCTGCCGTACTCGGCCATCAGTTCCCGCACTGCTAGCTTAGGCAGAACAGCCTCCAAAAGTGCCTCGTCAGCCACGTTAGAAAGGTTGGTTGACACCATCAGTTTCTGCCTCCCCGCTTTCTTCTTCAACGGGCTGTTCCGATAGCCACAAACGAAGGATGTCAGGCATGATAGCGTCAGGCAGGTAAACCTGGTCAATGTAGTCGTTGTCTGCCATGATGTACATGATATAGTACACTTCGCCCCCCACTGCCAGACGGCTGACCCATTCGGGCATGATGAGCGCCAAGGATTCGGGGAGTCCAATGACGGTGAGGTCCTGGTCGGAAGCCTCTAATATGCCGAATACCCCATATGTTTCCAGATTGAACTCTTCCAGATCCAATTCAGGGGCAAAATTCTCCTTAAGCTGGTTCATTTTTCGGGCGAAATGGGCGGCAAGCTCGGAACTGATGCTGCCTGCAAGTTTTAGCCGCCTGACATCGGCCATGGTTTTAATGATGTACATACCTTCACTCTCCCTTGATCGGGAGCTGGCGGATAAAGCTGGCCAGCCCTCAGTATTCAAGGAAATAATATATGTTTGACAATCTGCTTTGTTTCAAGGCGTAAGTTTCAATTCACCAGGCTCTATAGGTACATTTCTCGGTTGCTTACTTAGAAAACGCTAGTCAAAAAATCAATTCAACAATAGCTTAACTTTTTCTCCATTTTTCCAATTACAGAAAAGTGCACCTACTGTACCTACTATGACTCTACTTTATACCCTTACCTATTTTACAGTAGGTGCATCGTTGGCACATTTGACTCAATTGATTACACTTCGTTGAAAAGTTCTGCCAGTTCGTTCTGGCGATTGTCAATAGCTATTTTCCGCTTAACCGTTCTACTGTTAGCACTATCAGTCCCTTTCTTTAATTCAACGATAGTACCCTGCTTATCTTTCCTGTGTTCAAAAACAATCCCCACGCTTTCTAGATTGGACTTCACCTGCTTCATACGAAGTGTAAGTATATGCGGACGTTTAGGCCAGCGTTCCGACTTACAACTGATTTTCTCAACTAGGGCGACTTGCTCTAGTTCATCAAGCAACTGGGATACATACCCTTTCCAATCTGTCCGCTCCCTCATGAAGGCCACTATTACAGCGGCTATCGAATCGTCATTAATGACGCTATCATTTGCCCGATTCAGATTATTTTCGTAAGCCTGTAAGAAACGCTCTCCTCCATAACCGATAACTTCCGCAATAGCATACCCCCAACGACAGTAGTCCGCCATTCTAGGTAAACTAGTAAGGTTTACTTTAGGGTATAGTTTCATAGCCTTGCTCACCGTTTCGAAGATACCAGCCAAAATAGCAGGAAGATCAGCTTCAAACTCCTGCCATACTACCCGTTCTTCCTTGCGTTCATGCTTCGGAATCCTTTCCAACTCATTGATGATGGAACGATCCAGAAGGTCGGACCGAGTCGCGACCACATTAATGCCATTAATACTTATACAATTCCTAAATTCCAAAATGACATCTTCCATATCTGTATAAAGTGCACGTTTACTCGCTCCACCGCCTGTAATAGCACGACAAAGCATATCACTCTGCATCGCTGTAATGATTTCAAGGTTATCAAAGAATGGAGCATAATTGTTATAGAGAATATGCACCATATCTATTTCTCCTTTAGGCAACACAAACAAATCGCGGCTGGCGGGATCAATGATACGCCGCACAAAACTCATACTTGTTGTTTTAGCAGCCCCCTTTTCTCCTGCTGTCACTATGATCGGGTGGGCAATATTGGGGATGAAATAGCTTGCTATAGTAACTACTAGCAAGATTTCATCCCACAAAGTTTTGGAACGCAGATGCTTCTTTAAAAGGAGTATGTCACCGTGCCTTGCTGGAACAACTTGTTCTACCATATTAGCAGAGCGCCTAAAAACAGGAGGTGGTGCCTGACTAATCTGATATCCATTAGGAGTGATTTCAATGACCTGCCCTTCCTTATCGGCCAGATCATAGTAGAATGTCCCATTATATTCGGCAACGCGCAAATACAGCTTATGTTCCTTGCCTTCAAACAACGCCTTGCTTTCAATGACGGCAATAGCTTGATTCAAGGCTTCACTGCTGGGCGGTTTTCCTGTTTCATCAAAATAGGCCTTTGTTAACCAGCTTCTAAAGTGACGGCTGTTAATCTTTAGATTCCTCTTGTGAATACCTGTGGGGACCGTAGCCCACCCCTCTTCAGTGGGAGTATGAAAAAATTCAACGACTTCCGCTAGGCGGATAAGGGTTTCAGCTTGTGTTTCCTCGTGACTATCGCCCTGTTTCTTTTTACCGTTTTTCAGCTCAGGTTCAAACTTTGCGCGCAACGTATGCCAGTTTTCGCCAGCACAACCGTTGTGATGGCACCCCGCCGCAAGCGCCCCATTCGGAAACTGTGTGACAAAGGCGGAATGATCGGTATGCTCTGGATTCCAAGGGCAGGAGGAAAGCACCCAACGAGTGCCTCCTTTCCATTCGCCTCTAGAACTAATAGCTATTTTATGACGAGCCAGGAATGCATCTACATCGAAGACCTTGTTTTGTTCCTTTGCACCATTCTTAGGTGGTTCGGGGCTTGGAGGCAGGTGTTGAGCCAATGCTTTCAGTTGTTCCACTGTAGTGCGATACTGTTCTTCAGGATAGCTTATAATATAGGATTGACGGTGTGGTCTGTCCGCCGTATTGTCGCCTTTAGTAGCAATGGTTCCGTACAATTTTATGATGCGAGCTGCATTGAAGGTAGTGATATCGACTTTAGCCTGGTCATTACTAAATAAGAAATCTAACGCCTTCAAGCAAGCTGCAATCAAGTCGCTCGTTTCTTTATCGTTGTCTAATCCGATTGGATACAGAAGATGTATTCCGTTACCGCTATCGGCCACAATCGGTTCAGTCCAACCATTTTCTTCCTCAAGATATTGTCTAATACTATGGGCTAAGTCAACAGCCGCCTGTTTCTCTCCTTCTGTTGCTGAAACACCAGCAGGCCTTGCTGGGTCAATGTCAATGATCAACCATTCTCTTGTTTCAATGTCGTTGTCGGAAGTAGTTTGCTTAGCGTAAGGAAACAACCGATTAGCCGCTCTGGCCAATAAAGCCCCTTTCGGTGGATTAGCAGTAATGAATATATCGTTTTCACCGATATATGGTGCTATATCTTGTACTAGTTTATATGGGTCATTATAATAGCCCGATACGGTGTGTTTGGCTGTGTTTAGCATCCGTACCTCAACAATACGTTCATCGCCAACAACTTGATTGTAGGTCAGTAAGATGTGCTCCTTTATTGCTTCATATCTCATTATGATCTTCTCCCTCTGTGATCACTTGAATTAATTCGCTATAGTAAAAATTATAAAAAATGCACCTGATGTTATGCCGTCAGCAGACGAGCATCTGCTGACGGCTACTTTTTAACGATAATTGCAGATCAAATCTGATCTAACCTTTGCTTGCAAAATATACTCTTCTTCACTATAGTCCTCTGCATGTTCAACAAGGTCTGATAAGTCTTCAATAATACTTTCAAGATCATTCTGTACCCAATCAACAAGAATTTTATATTCCTGTATTGCCTTAATAACTTCCATAGTCATTTCAACATCCTGGCCTTCCATAACAGAAACCTTTAAAAAAATCGGCCATAAATCTCTACCTATTTGCGAATTTCTACGTAAGTTTTCTCCATGGTCATCAAAATCAATAAATTCATTGGCAGGTATTATACTTAGAAACTCACCCATTGGGGCTCCCCCCTTCGACAATTGTTTTAAAGCTGATTCATCATTAATACGTTTTCTCATTGTTATTCCTCCCGTTTTTTCCGTTTTCATCAGTCCTATTTAGTTTTCAAGGAACTGTCTTGCAGAGACTCCCCCGCTGAATTCTGATGGCGATGCGGGCGGATATTTCTGCCCTGATTGCCCTCAGAATCCAGGCTATTTCCTTCAAGCTAAATTGCTAATCGATACAATCCCTCCCAGCACTTTTACTAGAATTCTTCTGAAACTGAAATTGGATGAATTTACGAGTTTCAGGCTTTGTGTTTTCGCCACAGTCACATTATAGAAAATAATGCTTTTAGCATTTGGTACAATATCATTGGCTTTCTGTGTACCAAAAATGCCGCCTTCTTCAGCAAAAATGTCAAACCTGATAATTGTATTCTAATTCTTCTAATCGCTCTCTACTGGTACAGCTTTTGCTCCATTGTTTGTACCAAAACAGGCAAAAAAATGACCACAATCCAACAATGAGGATTGTGGTCAAAATGTTATTCTCTTTTATAGTCTTATCCCAGCTTCGTCTGCCATTTTCTTTTCAATGGCAGCATAGGTATTTAGAACTACACGCCATTCAGTTAGCTCTGAATAGATAATTTTTTTGTAGTCTTCCAGCAGATTCTTTTTCATCTCATAATTCCACAGGCCGTCCAGTTTAGAAAGATCCGCCGTTACCTGATCATGAATTTTCATCATTTCATCCCAGCAGTCATCAGCTTTTAGTTCTTCAATCTGTTGCTTGAATCGCCGTATCTCTTCTTCATTCATACCCTGGTCAAGGGCCCATGCATCGGCCAATACATCAATCATTTCGTCATATTCCGCTTGCGAAAGAGGCTTTTTATTTTTTAACTTCTCATATTGTTTGCGAAGCTTCCCATCAAAGTGCATCGCGCGGGTAACTTGCACAAAGCCCTCTGTCCCCTCATCATAAAGTTCAAGAGGTGCAGTATTGTATAATATTTTTTTCCATGTGGAGATAATTCGCTTGATCTCTTGATGTGCTTTATTGAACTTGCTTTCCATTTCATCAGCATTTTTCCCTAATAATTCGTCTTCTATAGTAGGCAGGGACACATTTGCGATTCCTGGCACAAGTGAACGTACAGAGTGTTTTTTCAGTGCCTTTTTCTTATCATTTTTTCCTTGTTCCTTAGTCATGATGACCTCCAGACTATTCTAATTATCGGTTTGTATATCATTATAGCTCCCGAAAAGCAGTCCTTATTGTAAATTCATCTTACTATCGATTTTCCCTCTAGGCATTGCTTACCCGTTGGCAATTCTTTAGTACCTTGGCATGCAGGGCATTGAGGGCAACACCTAGATACCCCAAAATTGAACCCCTCCTGCACCTTTGTCAAAAATTGCAGGGCAATAATCAGGGCAGCTACCCCATCCCACTCACCTAGAAATGCACAAAAAAAGCCCTCAAACCCTACAAAAACAGGACTTTAGGCAAAAAAACAGCAACGTTACCAATGATACGGTTCTCCCTATCAGGTATAGCAGCGAAACAGGGCAATGATTCGCCCTCATTGCCCTGCAAAAAAACAAGTCCTCATACCTAGCCCCAAAATCAAACCTTAACTGTTGCCCCCCTCAACTCTGAAAATTCTTTAATTCTTTTTTTACATTTACAAGTATAACTTTCTGTTCTAAAGACAATTGTTCTTCTTCAATGTAACCAATAAAATCACTTCTGCGATAATCATATTTTCCACCGTCACTTAGGTCATAAACAAATATTCTCTTGCCTGACATATATATACTAGGGCAACAGCCTGATCCGTAATAAGCAAAATGCACTTGAAATTTCCTATCCCGTGCCTTTTCTTTAAGACAAGTTGGATCCATTATTATCAGTTTACCTTCGAGATCGACACCATCAATACTTTTTATTTCATTCTCCGCAAATACACTCATGATTAACACATCCTTTTGTTGTAGAATATTAGCAAAGAAACTCACCTTGCACACATTTAAATCTTAAACCATCTTGAATAAAGACAATTAATAAGCTGTCATATTCAAGTTATTTAGAGTATCCATTTTGAAAGCTCATTCTGTAAAACAAGAGGGACGATAGTTGTGTCTATTTAAGACACAACCACTTCCCCTTAGCTTTTCTTAGCCTCACTTACTTTTTATATTTTCTTTCCGTATTGTTCCAATTTTTTTGTCGCTCCTAGTATCTCTTCCATCCGAATTTCGAATAGTTCCAGGTGGCAAGCCATTCTTTTTCTCAAAAGTCCCCACCGTACAATCACTTCTCACTTTTCTAGACATATCTTTCACTCCTGTCGTTTAAATAATAACATACCAAAAATTCATGAAATAAAATAGGAAATATTCAACCCATTAATTCCCAGTTAGTAAATGTACACAATTCAAGGAAAAAATTGGTGTTAGATTTTAAATTTAAATTGTTTATATATACCGATAACTCAATTTTTAAAATAACTCAACTCTGGACCACGCTCTCCAAGCATTCTTTTCAAAGCTACCAGCCATACAATCATTGCAGATTTTTCGTAAAACGTATACCCTCAGTTCATTTCCTATAGCTAAATCCAAAATCTCCAAAGTTGACTTGAGCTTCATGAGCTTTTTTCAATTCTCTTCCAGTCACACACCCCAAAAGAAACCCGCCTATTCCGTATAGTAATCCTAACGGCATGATAAATCCACATCCTTTCCAATTTACTTTCTTATTCAGAAAAATATCCAAAAAAAATGCCAATACACAAGCAAGGAATGAAAAATTGCATTTTATTAACTCTCCTCATTATTTATTAACTAGTATGTTTAATTGTCCCTAAACTGGAATATCCATTTTTCAGAAATTCATCGAAATTTTGATTAAATGCATCTACTCTATTTTCATCCTCAGTAATCTCGATTAAATATTCAATGAACTTGCCCAAAAACATATTTAAAACTAACTTGAAAAGGATTTCCCTTGGTATGTCTGGATATTGGCGTGGTAAACTCTTGTATGCTCTATACAGGATCTTCCACCCAAAAATTGCGCTAGTTTTAAAATCAGGTTCTTTTTCATTTACAGCTAAACTTTCGACATCCTCCTTAGTTATTAAATCACTAAAGAGCCAATCATCGAGATTATAGGTAATAGCAGAATAAATTCTTTGAATTTGCCTCTGCTTTCCGATAAAGTCATCGCCAAGCTTGTCCTTTAGTAATTCAGGCCAAGTTCCATGAATTTTAATATCATTTGGTGTGAGTAAGTTAGGAGCATTTATTGTTAAGAATATCAGTCTTTCTACATCAGATAATTTAAGATAATTTGTAATACTGGCTTCCAAAAACTCCGTCAAAGAAATTTCATCTTTTTTTATTTCATCATAGAGTTCTTCACTTACCCGAAATGAGACACTTTTAGTTTTCGCCATAAAACCACCTCCCTGTAAACATATTGTCTACATTTGCATACAACTTCTTCTTGTTTTATTTTATTGGGTTATCCTAGAAATGTCAATAATAGACACAAAATTATTTTACTGCTTACATCAAGAGCACCAATTAAATTCTAAATATTTTGAAACCCATCTACTATATTTGCAAGAAATACATTACCTATCAGTTGCCCAAACAGAAAATATCTCATGCTTTTTGAGGGCAATGAGGCCAATGCCTTAGCTACAGAACAATGCAGGCTCTCGTAGCACACTTTTAAAATTGCAGAGCAATCAGATCAGCAATCATTTTTTTCGCTTCGTAATACACAAAAAAAAGCCCTCAAGCCCTGATTTTCTCAAAACTTGAGAGCATTTTTCGCCGTTTGAGATGGTACGGTTCTCTTCAACTAATCTTAAACAGCAAATAGTCATTTCCTATTACTTATAAAAAAAATGGGTTATAGTGGAGGCGAGAAAAATGCCCCCAAAAGCAAAAAACCGCTCACTGTCCGTCATAAAGTCAGACAATTCGCGGTTCTTAAGACTTCCTATATTTGTAAAAAAATCCGGATTTAATTGGTGGAGGCGAGGAGAATCGAACTCCTGTCCAAGAGCATTACTGCATAGACTTCTCCGAGCGCAGTTAGTGATTTAAATTTCGCACCGTTGCCGCCCACTAACAGGCTGCTCTGGCGCTATCTCGATAAAGTTTCCCAGTTGGCTCTCCGAGAATTGAGCCTCAGGTATCCCACTAAATGACGTCCTATCCTAGGCCGCGGGAGTGCGCAGGTAGAACGTTAGCATTAAGCTGCTAAAGCGTAATCTTCGTTTGCGTTTACAATTTTCCACCGTGTTGACGGGCTGATGGAACCCCGGCTCGCTATCTATACCATAACTACCCCTGTCGAAACCAGTACGCCCCCGTATTTTTTCAAATACCTGGGATGGTGTTTAGCTGCAAACGTTTATACACTTCATTATTAATCTATTATATCATAAAGCCTGAATACCGCCAAATAAATCTTTTTTCCAGTCTCTCTTTCCTGTACTCAATATTGTTATTCGAGTACAGGAGAAATTTTCTCGGCTGCCGAATATATTGTAGTTAAGGGGTGATTAGGTTTGAATCAACAACACACTGGCGCGTTGCTGATTGCAGCATCGGCTGCCGGCTTTGCTACTTTGGCCATTTTTATTAAGTTCGCCTACGCCGCCGGGGCCAGTATGATTACAATCCTGGCCTGGCGTTTTGTTTTGGCCGCAATCTGTTTAGGTCTACTGCTCAAATGGCGCGGGGTCTCGCTGATGCTTGATAAAGCTCTACTGCTGCGACTAGCACTTTTAGGCGGCTTGGGGTATGGTTCGATGTCAATGCTGTTTGCTATGACTATAAAATATGTGCCTGCGTCGCTGGCAGCCATGCTGCTGTATACTTATCCGGCGATAGTCAGCGTACTGTCTTTTTTTATTGGTGATGAAAGGTATACTTGGCAAAAGGGGTTGGCGCTGACGGTTTGCTTTTCCGGCTTATTCCTTGTTCTTGGCGTATCCTTTGACAATGTCAGTATGCTTGGCTTTGTCTTGGGCTTGGGCGCTGCATTGGTCTATTCCGTTTACATCGTTATTGGCAATCGCCTGCTGAAAAGCACGAACCCGCTGGTTACCACTACTTATGTCTGTACCTCTGCTGCTATCGTTTTTCTGGTAATCGGCGTAGCGACTGATTCTTTAAATTGGAGCTTGCCGCTCACAGGTTGGCTATCCATTATTGGCATCACACTGCTGCCAACCATTGTGGGAATTGTGGGTTTTTTCGCCGGTATGAGCTATGTTGGCGCTACTAATGCGTCCATTATCAGTACGCTGGAGCCAATCATAACCGTACTATTATCGGTGGCTTTGCTTAATGAAAAAATAACACCGCTGCAGGTAGGCGGCGGCATTCTGATCCTTGGCAGCATTGTATTTTTACAACTCTGGGCTGGAAAAATTGAGAGCCTACAAAGAGATTTGACACTTGCAGTTGAAAAACAACAGGAGTAAAATCGCCACGCTGCTCTTCCTCGCGATGACCGTCTGCCTGATGCGACAGACAAAAAGACAGGCTATCCCTTTTGTCTATCGCGCAGCGTCCGTTCCATGTCGCGTTTGGCATCCCGCTCGGCAAGATCCTGACGTTTATCGTAGGTATGTTTGCCGGTAGCAAGTCCTAGTTCAACTTTCACTTTACCTCTGGTAAAATACAGCTTAAGCGGCACCAATGTGTAGCCTTTTTCTTTAGTTTTTCCGATTAATTTATTGATTTCGTACCGATGCATTAAAAGCTTCCGGGTACGCAGTGGTTCGTGATTAAAACGGTTACCCTGCTCATAAGGACTGATATGCATGTTATGCAGCATGATTTCAGCATTATCAATCCGGGCATAGGCATCTTTAAGATTGGCCTTGCCGGCGCGGAGTGACTTGACTTCGGTGCCGGTAAGCGCAATTCCAGCTTCATAGGTTTCATGGATATGATAATCGTGGCGGGCCTTTCGGTTTTCCGCCGCTATTTTTATGCCAGCCTCTTTGGCCATATTTCTCACCTCGTAGAATCCTGCTAATACATATTAATTGTATAGTATCTGCTACTATACGTCAATTGGTTTGGCCCGAAAGGGAAAATGGCGAAGTGAGATGGCCACCCTACTGCTTGCAATGACCGATTTACGTTCACTGCAAGCGCGGTAAAGTTGTCCAAAGAGTGGGTGGGTTGCTTGGCTATTTTTGGGGCGCCCTGGGCTTCTTGGGCCTGGCAGCAGATTTCTTCTTGGCCGTAATCGATTGCGGTTTATTGGTACTGCGCTTTTGACTGGGTTTATTACGTTTTTGCACTGTTGTCTGACTATTGACAGCTTGCAGAGGATTATCCGCCTTTGCCACCACATAGTCAATAGTACGTTCTGCCGGGTTGACCTTAGCTACCATGATCTTGACCATGTTGCCCAGCTGATAAACGTTGCTTGTCCGTTCCCCGATCAAAGAATACTGTTCTTCGACATACCGATAGTAATCGTCATCCAGACTTGATACATGTACCAAGCCTTCAATGCCATTGGCGATTTCAACAAAAAAACCAAAGGCAGTAACCCCGCTAATGATGCCGTCAAACTCCTGACCAACGAACTGGGCCATGTATTCTACCTTTTTCAAATCAACGGTTGCACGCTCCGCTTCAGCTGCCGCCCGTTCCCGTTCAGAGGAATGCATGGCAATCTCCGGCAGCATGGTTGATAATTTCTGACGACGTTTAGCTGAGATATCGCCAGTAGAAAAAGTCTCACGAATAAGACGATGAACAATCAAATCCGGGTAGCGCCTGATAGGCGAGGTAAAATGCGTATAATAGGTTGCCGCCAGTCCAAAATGCCCCAGATTCTCGGCATCATAGCGAGCCTGTTTGAGTGAGCGCAGCATAACAGTGCTAATAATGCGTTCTTCGGGACGCCCGGCAATCTTACTAAGCACTCGCTGCAGGGCCATAGGCCGAATTTCCTGGGTTTTCGGTAAATGCTGGCCAAAGTTTCCCAGCAACACATTCAGTCTGGCCATTTTTTCTTCGTCCGGTTCTTCATGTACCCTAAACATGGACGGAATACCTAACCAATGCATATGCTCGGCAACCGTCTCGTTGGCGACAAGCATAAATTCTTCGATAATAGATTCGGCAATGCTGCGAATCCTCTTTTCAATGGCAATAGGTCGCCCCGCATCATCCAGCTTTACCTTTATTTCCGGGAAATCAAAATCAATGGCTCCCCTGCGCATCCGGCGGTCACGTAAAATCCGGCACAAGCGCTCCATTTCTTCCAGCGGCCCCACCAAATCGGCATACTTGTCCCGTAGCTCTTCATCATGATCGGCAACAATCTGCCGCACAATATTGTAAGTTAAGCGGTTTTTTACCCGAATTACGCTCGGGAAAATTTCATGATTGATTACTTGGCCGCGACCATTAATCTCCATCTGGGCTGATAAGGCCAATCGGTCCTCCCCGGCGTTTAAGCTGCAAATTCCGTTCGATAAGCGGGGTGGCAACATCGGCAGTACCCGATCAACAAGGTAAACACTGGTGCCTCTGGCTCTGGCCTCATTGTCCAGGGGTGTGTTTTCCCGTACATAGTGGCTGACGTCGGCAATGTGTACACTCAGCAGATAGTGGCCGTTTTTCTGGCGCTCAACATAGACAGCATCGTCTAAGTCTTTGGCATCGTCACCATCAATTGTGACAAGATTGAGTTCTCTAAGGTCTCTGCGTCCTAGTAAATCCTCTGGACTAATGGTCGTGGATACGCGCTCGGCCGCTCTTTCGACCTCTGGTGGAAACTCAGTAGGCAGGTTATTGTTCTTGATGATGGATAATATCTCTATCCCGGAATCGCCCTGCTGGCCTAATACCTCGACAATTCGTCCTTCGGCGCTTTTTTGTTTGTGTGGCCACTCAATAATCTCGACAACTACCTTGGCTCCTGTTTTGGCACCATTAAACTCATCTTTCGGCACAAAAATATCCCGGCCAATCCGGCGGTCATCTGGCAGAACAAAGCCGAAGTTACGGCTGGCCTCAAAGGTTCCCACAACCTTGTTATTGTTCCTGGTGACCACCCGGATAATTTCACCCTCAACTGCTTTGCCGGAAACATGCCGCTGATGCATACGGGCTACCACACGGTCACCATGCATGGCACCACCAAGAGCATCTGGTGGAATAAAGACATCATCTAGCTCCTGATCTTCCGGTAAAATAAACCCGAATCCCTTGGTTGTTGCTGAAAACTTGCCAACAACCAGATTCATGCGGTCAGGCACGCCAAATTTACCATAACGGGTTTTAATAATAGCAGCCGTTGCCTCCAGCTTGTCCAGTATCTGCCAAAATTCTTCCAACTCTTTGCCACGAATGCCCATACCATCAGCCAAGTCTTCTGCGGTGAGTGGTTTATAGGCTTCTTTCCGCATAAACTCCAGGATTCTGTCTGACAAATCCATATTATTCATCTCCTTTTATGGCAACCATAGCTTTTCCTTCAGCCGTTACTGTTCCATCCTGCAAAGTAATCTTACCGGCTAGTTCCACCATTTTTCCCCGTTTACTGGTAATCCATCCGCTTATCGTTAATTTTTCTCTAATCGGGGTTGGCTGACGGAACCTCACCTCCAATTTGGCCGTTACCGCAGTAAGGCCTTGAGCATATAGATAGCGGGCCATTATTTCATCCAACAGCGTGCTTATCAATCCACCATGCATAATACCGTTATAACCTTGATGCTCAGGACCAGCAGTAAAGTCTGTCAAATAGACATCATTTTCTTCCCAAAAAGTAAGTTTGAGCCCAATGGGATTACGCGGTCCACAGGCAAAACACCAGTCATTCATATCACTCATAATGCACCTCGTCTAATTTCCGGCCAAAAAACCGGCCAATTTCCTGGAACACATATTCTCGCTCTGTGTCCAGGGTAATTATGTGTCCCGATTTGTTAAGCCACACCAGTCTTTTATCAGTACTTCCCAGCTTATTGTAGATATATTGAGCACTTTCGGGTTCAACCGTGTGCTCTTTTTTTGATTGAATAACAAGCGCCGGTACTGTTACTGACGGCAAAAGAGTATCAACATGGTTGATTAGATGAATAAGGCTGGTTAAGCTGCTAAGCGGTGTCATGTCATAACTAATGGAGTACTCCTCGCCCCTATCAGGCAAACGCTTGCGCTTTTTCGAGACAAAGTTAGTAAACATCCGGTAAAGCGGCAATAATCGCAGCCGCTTGTTGGCGATATAGATGGGAGCGCTAAGTAAAGCCAGCTTACTTACTGGATACTCACTGGCTAGTTTAAGAGTTAACAGACCGCCCATTGACAAGCCAACAGCTGCGACATTGCTGCACATCCCGCTTAATACATGATAGCCATCTTCGACACTGCTATACCAGTGCGGCCAGCTTGTTTTCGCCATATCCTCCGGTGTAGTTCCGTGTCCTGAAAGCCTTGGGGCTAACACAGTATAGCCCAGACTATTGAGATACTCGCCTGCTAGGCGCATTTCTGACGGTGCCCCGGTAAATCCATGCACGACAAGTACACCGGTTTCACCTCCTGGTAAAACAAAGGGCTCAGCGCCCGGCATTATGGCCAAGTAAAACTCCCCCCCATTGTGTTACTATCTACCTTTATTATTTCCGGTTAGCGGTGTTGACAAACGCTGTAAATAGCTCAAGCATAGCCGGATTTTTATAAATCATAAGTTCAGGATGCCATTGAACACCAACAGCAAAAGGCGCTGCTTCGTGCTCTACGGCTTCGATAACTCCATCTTTGGCTCTGGCAGTTATCCAAAGCCCAGGAGCTGCCACCTTGATTGCCTGATGGTGGAAGCTGTTAGTCATAACCGTATCTCCCCATAAACCGGCTAGCCTACTACCGTGTTCCAAAATTACAGTATGTCCAGCATAATCTCCAGCAGATCGTTGATCATGCTGAACTGTAGGTTCTGTCAGATGCTGGTTAATACTGCCACCTAGCGCAACATTAAGCAATTGGCAGCCCCGGCAAATACCTAATATTGGTTTACCTGACGCCAGCGCCTGTTGTACCAATTCCAATTCATGCGTATCACGCTCAGGAAGTACTGTACCCAGTTCATGCATTGGCTCTTCTCCAAATATCTGTGGCTGGATATCGCCGCCTCCCGAAAGCAAGAGGCCGTCAACTGCAGCTATCTGCTCTGCTATTGCCGCCTGCTCTGTAATTATCGGCAGCAATACAGGCACACCACCAGCACAGAGTACTGCCTGTATGTAGGCATCACTCACAAATTGCCGTTTGGTACCTGCCATGATGCTGCCTGCGGTTAAAAATTGGCTGGTAGTAATGCCTATCAATGGTTTTGCCACATCAGCTCACCTCAGCATAATTTATTTTCCAATACATTTGTAAGTATCTGTGGCCATTATATGCCGTTATAGCTAATTATACCATTGTCTGCCACGTAAAGGAAATATAGCTTATGTAAGCCATAAGCGTGAAAAGACTTGACTGCGCCAGGTCTTTTAGGATGCCTTAGTCAATAAAAAATAATAAAACGCCAAGCAATAATTGCTTGGCGTTTTATATTGATAATTTACGAAAAAAGAAGCGGAGCAATAATGAGTGAAATAGTACCAGCAACTTTAATCAGCGGGTTCATTGCCGGACCGGAAGTATCCTTGAATGGATCACCTACGGTGTCGCCGATAACAGCAGCAGCATGGGTTGGAGTACCTTTGCCGCCGTATTTTCCAGTCTCAATCCATTTCTTAGCATTATCCCAGGCACCACCGGCATTTGACATAAATAATGCCAAAAGTACACCAGCTGCAGTGGCACCGGCCAGGAAACCAGCCAAGGCTTTTGCCCCAAGAATAAAACCAACAAGAATAGGCGAGCCTACAGCAAAGATGCCGGGAACGATCATTTCGCGTATAGCCGCTTTCGTGCTAATATCTACACATTTGGCATAATCAGGACGACCAGTGCCTTCCATAATGCCAGGGATTTCACGGAACTGACGGCGAACCTCGCCAATCATTTCAAAAGCAGCTTTACCTACAGCTTCCATTGTGAACGCACATACCAGAAACGGCAGGGTTGCACCAAGGAAGATACCAATAATTACTGTTGGTTCGGTCAGATTAATCACTAAATGACCATTTGCTAACAGACCGGAGAGTTTAGGGTTTTTGGCAATTTCTTCACCAAAAGCAGTAAACAAGGCTAATGCAGTAAGAGCAGCAGAACCAATGGCAAAACCTTTGGCAATTGCAGCCGTAGTGTTGCCAACTGCGTCTAATTTGTCAGTAGTTTTGCGAACCTCAGGACCAAGATCGGCCATTTCGGCAATACCACCAGCGTTGTCGGCAACCGGACCAAAAGAGTCAACGGCAACAACCATACCGGCAGTACAGAGCATGCCCATGGCGGCCATAGCAATACCATAGATACCAGCTGCACCATAAGCTATCCAGATAGCAGCAGCAAATACCAGCATCGGCAGCGCGGTGCTTCTAAGGCCACAGGCAAGACCTGCAATAACATTGGTCGCCGGACCTGTTTGTGAAGCATCAGCAATATGCTGGGTAGGTGTTTTACTGCTTGAAGTATAGTATTCAGTAATAGCGCCAACAAGCACGTTAACAGCTAAACCACAAACAACAGCAATCGTAATGCCTATGGCCTTGGCCGGAAGCATAGTGCTGGCAATGGCATAGGTAGCAACGGCAACAAGAATATTAGTTCCCCATATCCCTCTATTCAGGGCAGCTTGAGGATCACCATCTTCACTGGTTCTAACTAAGAAGGTACTGATAATAGAAGCAAAAATTCCGGCTGCACCGATTATTAATGGGAACAACACACCGTTAATATCACCCTTGAATACGGTTTGACCAATAAGCATAGCTGCAATAGCGGTAGCGGCATAGGACTCAAACAAGTCAGCTCCCATGCCAGCGGTGTCGCCAACATTATCACCCACGTTATCAGCAATAACGGCTGGGTTACGGGGATCATCCTCCGGAATACCTGCTTCAACCTTACCTACCAAGTCAGCGCCAACGTCAGCTGCTTTGGTAAAAATACCACCGCCGACACGGGCAAAGAATGCAATGGCGCTAGCGCCAAAGGCAAAGCTGTTAATAACAACAGGATCTCTAAAAATTATGTATAACGTAGATACACCCAAAAGTCCCAAACCGGCAACAGACATGCCCATAACGGCACCGGCACGGAAAGAAACGCTCAGCGCTTTGTTAAGACTGCTGCGGGCAGCTTCCGTTGTACGAGCGTTCGACTTGGTTGTCGAAGTCATTCCTACATAACCGGCAATGGCGGAGCAAATAGCACCTACCAGGAAGGATACAGCCAATTTGTAGCCATCCACATAAAAGAGTATTAAGAAAATGACGATGGTAAACGGAATAAGTGTTTTGTACTGGCGATTAAGAAAAGCCATAGCTCCTTCAAAAATTGCCTGAGAAATGTCCTGCATTTTTTGGTTGCCTGGGCTTTCCCTCAGTACGCTAGCCATGAAATACGCAGCAAAAGCTAGCGCCACAAGTCCAGCGAACGGCGCAATGTACAATAAATCCATGATTATCTTTCCCCCTTTGACTAAAACTTGAAAATACCTCAATATGCCGGAGATACTCCAGCCATTGAGGTGAGTAGCCCTACTGCATCAATTTAACCAAAACCATTGTTACAAGTCCGAACAATGCGGCAAGGATAATTGTTGCTTTGGCCAAAATTGCATCAAGTCCTTTAGCTTTGCTACCGAACATAGATTCGGCCCCTCCGGCAATTGAACCTGACAAACCGGCACTTTTACCTGACTGCAATACTACTACGGCAATTAGTGCAATAGAAAGTACACCTTCTAATATCATCAGTCCTGTTATCATTTCTTTACACCCCCCATGACTGATACCTATCCTTTGCTGCAATACCACGCTGCCAAGGCATAACCATATTCTAACACACTTAAACGCTGCTTGACAATTCTTTCGTCAAGGTTTTCACACATATATATTATACATATTTTTACCAGTTTGTCAAAAAATAAACACGACTTGCACTGAGCCTTTAGCGAAAGTAAAAAATTATCCTTCTGTTGGGAAAAATAAACAGCCGAATGCTTCGGCTGTTTATTTACCTGTTTTCTACGCCTTAATAGGGGGGTAGTACCGGATCGGGATGGTCCACAGAGGAATTAACATTCGTAGCATGCCTGTTATAGCGGCTAGTACAGCCAATCTGTCCTTCCTGCTGCTGAATGACTTCCATGTTAGAACTGCCGCAATGCTTACAGATATTATTTTTTAGGCATTCCAGCAAATCGTTCTCACAATCATCCAGGTAGCCGCAGTCATTGCATTTTAGCAAAAATCCCTTCGGCATCTTTTGTTCACCTCCCTTCGGCGCGAACTTATCTTAAGTTATAGAAAACCTTATACCCGCGGTATTGGGCCAGATCGCCCAACTGCTCTTCAATCCGGAGTAATTGGTTATATTTCGCCACGCGGTCTGTACGGGCAGGCGCACCAGTCTTGATCTGACCAGCATTAACAGCTACCGCAATATCAGCAATTGTGGCGTCTTCTGTTTCCCCGGAACGATGTGAAATTACACAGGTATAACCAGCACGTTTTGCCATTTCAATGGTATCAAAGGTTTCTGTCAAGGTACCAATTTGGTTTACCTTAACCAAAATGGAGTTAGCCGTTTTGGCAACAATCCCCTGGCTTAACCGTTCCACATTAGTAACAAACAGATCATCGCCAACTAGCTGAGTTTTGCTGCTCAAACGATCAGTTAAAAGCTTCCAGCCATCCCAGTCATCTTCAGACATGCCGTCTTCAATCGATATAATAGGGTATTTTTCAACTAACTGACTATAGTATTCCACCATTTCGGCCGAAGTTTTCACAACACCTTCACCTTCAAGATGGTATTTTCCGTCTTTAAATAATTCGGTTGCGGCAACATCAAGGCCAAGCATGATTTGTTCGCCTGGTTTGTAACCAGCTTTTTCAATAGCTTCAATAATGATTTTCAATGCTTCTTCGTTAGATGCCAGATTAGGAGCAAAACCGCCCTCATCGCCAACGGCTGTCGCTAAATTGCGGTCAGCAAGTACTTTTTTGAGGTTATGATAGATTTCCGCACCCATTCGGAGGGCTTCCGCAAAGCTTTCTGCACCTACCGGCAGGATCATAAACTCCTGAATATCCACATTATTATCGGCATGCTTGCCGCCATTTAAGATGTTCATCATGGGAACAGGCAATTCTTTGGCATTGGCACCTCCCAAATATTGATACAAGGCCATATCCAAAGAGGATGCCGCTGCTTTTGCGGCTGCCATGGAAACACCTAAGATAGCATTAGCGCCTAATTTGGCTTTATTGGGAGTACCGTCAAGCTCAATCATGGCCTGGTCAATACCGATTTGGTCAAGAGCGTCCATACCGACAATTTCCGGCGTTATAATTTCATTAACATTTTCTACAGCCTTGAGCACACCTTTACCCAGGAAACGGCTCTTGTCGCCGTCGCGAAGCTCAACAGCTTCATAGGCGCCGGTAGATGCGCCTGATGGAACAGCCGCACGACCCAAGGTGCCATTTTCCAGTAGTACGTCAACTTCAATAGTAGGATTACCGCGGGAATCAAGTATCTCTCTGGCTAAAATATCGACAATTGTTGTAGACATATATTTTCCTCCTAATATATACGAATTTACTATGTACTTATGGAAATTTACTTCCGTAACAGACTCTTACCGGTCATCTCCGCCGGCTGGGCAATACCAGCCAATTCCAGGATAGTGGGAGCAATATCAGCTAAAATCCCTTCCCGTAGTTTGCTGCCACGATGTATTTCTGAAACCATAACAAGCGGTACCTTGTTGGTAGTATGGGCAGTAAACGGCTCGCCTGTTTCCGGGTCGAGCATGGCTTCTGCGTTGCCGTGGTCGGCTGTTATCAAAGTAATACCGCCCCGGTCACGCATAGCATCCACCAAGCGACCAACACATTGATCCACTGTTGTTACGGCACTGATAGCAGCGTCAAGTATACCTGTATGGCCAACCATGTCCCCATTAGCATAGTTAAGAATAATCAAATCATATTTACCTGATTTAATGGCCTCAACTACTTTATCAGTAACCTCAAGGGCACTCATCTCCGGCTTCAGATCATAGGTAGCTACTTTGGGCGAAGGAATCAAGAGCCGTTCTTCACCGGCAAAAGGATGTTCCGCCCCGCCATTAAAAAAGTACGTAACATGAGCGTATTTTTCCGTTTCAGCAATTCGCAGCTGGGTATACCCCGCCTGGCTGACTACCTCTCCTAGCGTATTAACTATGAGCGTTGGTGGAAAAGCCACGGGGACATTTAAGGTTTCATCATATTGGGTCATGCTGGCAAAATGAAGGGGGATGCAATCATTCTTGCGTTCAAAACCGTCAAAGCCAGCATCAGTAAGCGCCCGGGTAAGCTGTCGGCCCCGGTCTGGACGGAAGTTGAAGAAGATAGCACCATCAGCTGGTTTTATCCCCGCAAAACTGCTGTTGCTCATAATGGTCGGCTCAACAAATTCGTCCGTTTTCCCGGCCTGGTAAGATGCCTCAACAGCCGCTACTGCATTACTAGCTTGTGCACCCTGACAATAGACAAGGGCTTCATATTCCTTGCCAGTACGTTCCCAGCGTTTATCCCTGTCCATAGCATAATAACGGCCAGCTATGGTAGCAATCTGACCGATCCCAAGTTCCGCCATTTTAGCCTCAAGTGCTTTGATATAGGAAATAGCGCTACTTGGTGGTACATCCCGTCCGTCTAAGAACGCATGGACATAGACTTTCTTTACCCCCTGTTTTTTGGCTAATTCCACCAAAGCATACACATGGGTAATATGACTGTGAACACCGCCATCAGACAACAGCCCCATCAGATGCAGTGCCCCCTCTGATTTGCGGGTCTCGTCACACACCTGACAGAGTACCGGATTGGTGAAAAAATCTCCATCCCTGATCGATTTGCTGATACGGGTAAGTTCCTGGTAGATAATCCGGCCTGAACCAATAGTAAGATGGCCAACTTCCGAGTTTCCCATTTGCCCTTCCGGCAAGCCAACAGCTTCCCCTGAGCACACAAGCTTGGTTACTGGATACAGCTCTGCTAACAGTTTAATATGCGGGGTATCAGCTCTGGCAATGGAGTTAAACTCGTCATTTTCGCGGCCAATTCCCCAACCGTCCAGAATAACAAGTGCAATTGGCGATGATAGTTTAGACACGTTTTTTCTCCTCGCGGTTATTTGAACTTAACTAATTTGCTAAAAGACTCAGCCTCTAAGCTTGCCCCGCCGACTAATGCGCCGTCAATATCGGGTTTAGCCATAAGTTCAGCCACATTGTCAGGCTTAACACTGCCGCCGTATTGGATACGGATGCTCTCAGCGCTGGCTTGACCAAACATTTCGGCAACCGTGCGACGGATAAAGGCGCACACTGCATTGGCATCCTCAGCCGAAGCCGTGCGGCCAGTGCCGATAGCCCAAATGGGTTCATAGGCAATAACCAGGCCGGCCACTTGCTGCGCGCTAAGGCCTTCAAGCCCGCCTTTCACCTGGGCGCCGACAACCCGTTCGGTGGCATTAGCTTCCCGATCAACCAACGCTTCGCCGACACACATAATTGGCTTCAAACCGGCTTTAAGCGCGGCTTTAAGTTTGTTATTCACAGTTTGATCTGTTTCCGCAAAATATTGGCGGCGCTCTGAGTGACCGATAATCACATGGGTACAACCAATATCTTTGAGCATACCGGGCGCAATTTCACCAGTAAAAGCACCTTTTTCTTCCCAATGCATATTTTGAGCACCTAAACCGATATTGGTTCCTGCTATAGCAGCAGCTATAGCAGTCAAGGCCGTAAACGGCGGACATACAACAATCTCCACGTCGTTTACTGCGTTTGTTAGAGCGTTCAATTCCTGCACAAGTATAACGCCTTCTCCGGCTGTTTTATGCATTTTCCAATTACCGGCAATAATGGGCTTGCGCATAGTCTCCACTCCTTACTAAAATTATTTATCTGCCAATGCAGCAATGCCTGGCAATTCTTTGCCTTCTAAAAATTCAAGTGACGCGCCGCCGCCTGTTGAGATGTGAGTAATCTTAGCAGCAAGCTTAAGTTTTTCCAGGGCAGCCACCGAATCACCACCACCGACAATGCTCTTAGCACCTGACGCAGCCACTGCTTTGGCAACTGCCTCGGTGCCGATAGCAAAAGCGTCAAATTCAAATACACCCATCGGGCCATTCCACACGACGGTTTTTGCTCCGTGCAGAGCCGCTGCAAATTTTTCAGCCGTTACCGGACCAATATCGAGAGCCATCCATTCACTGGGTATTTGCGTAACAGCCACGGCCTTGTGGTCAGCGTCGGCAGCAAAGTTTTCAGCCACCACGACATCTTCTGGTAACAGCAGGTTTACGCCCTTAGTTTTGGCAGTCGCAATAAGCTCTTTGGCCAAAACCAGCTTATCAGCTTCTACCAGGGACTTGCCCGTTTGGTAACCTTGGGCAGCCAGAAAGGTATTGGCCATACCGCCACCGATGATCAGGGTATCAACTTTATTTAACAGATTTTCAATGACCCCAATCTTATCAGAAACCTTAGCCCCGCCAATAATGGCCACAAAAGGGCGCACCGGATCGGTAACAGCCTGCCCTAAAAACAGCAGCTCTTTATCCATCAGAAAACCGGATACGGCTGGTATGTACTTGGCTATACCATGCACTGAGGCATGAGCCCGGTGGGATACGCCAAAGGCATCGTTAACCAGGATTTCTGCCAGACCAGCCAGTTGTTTGGCAAATTCAGGATCATTTTTTTCTTCTTCAGGATTAAAACGCAGGTTCTCCAGCATAAGCAATTGCCCCGGCTGAAGAGCGGCCGCCATTTTTCTGGCTTCCGGCCCCACCGAGTCATTGGCGAATAAGACCTCGCGGTCATGAAGTAATTGTGACAGCTTTTGTGCAACAGGCTTGAGTGAAAACTCGGGCGCAATTTTACCTTTAGGCCGTCCCAGATGGCTAGCGATAATAACAGCCGCGTTTTTGGACAGCAAAAATTCCAGGGTGGGAATCGTAGCCCGAATACGGGTATCATCAGTAATGTTGCCAGCTTTATCCATTGGTACGTTATAGTCTACCCGCACTAAAACTTTTTTACCTGATACCGAAATATCATTTAAGTTTTTTTTATTCATAACCATTCCTCCAGCTTAATCAGGTGAGGTGTAAGAGAAGCAATCTCAAATAACTGAGATTGCTTCTCCCTTAATAATCTTACAGGCCTTTGCTGATAACGAAGTCGATAAGGTCGACAACACGGTTGGAATAGCCCCATTCATTGTCATACCAGGAAACGACCTTGACCAGATTATCACCCACCATCATTGTTGACAGACCGTCAACGATGGAGGAATGCGCATTGCCATTGTAGTCTATCGATACCAATGGTTCTTCTGAGAATGCCATGATGCCTTTGAGCTCGCCATTGGCAGCTTCTTTAAGAGCTGCATTAACAGCTTCGGCAGTGGCTGGTTTTTCCAATTGAGCAACCAGATCGGTAATGGATACATTCGGAGTCGGTACGCGGAGCGCAAAACCATTAAGCTTGCCTTTGAGTTCAGGCAGAACCAAAGCTACCGCTTTAGCTGCACCGGTTGTGGTCGGAATAATGGACATACCGGCAGCACGAGCGCGACGAAGATCTTTATGCGGCAGATCAAGAATGTTTTGGTCATTGGTATAGGAATGAATCGTTGTCATTAAACCAGATTTTATCCCGAACTTTTCCTGCAGCACTTTGGCAAATGGCGCCAAACAGTTGGTCGTACAGGAAGCATTGGAAATAATTTGATGATTGGCCGGATCATATTTGTCTTGATTTACGCCCATAACAATAGTTATATCTTCATTTTTACCTGGTGCCGAAATAATTACTTTTTTCGCACCTGCGGTAATGTGAGCCATAGCTTTGTCCTTTTCGGTAAAGCGGCCTGTTGACTCAACTACAATATCAACCCCCATGGCTTTCCAGGGCAGCTGTGCCGGATCTTTTTCAGCAAGCACTTTGACAAGCTTGCCATTTATTTCAATACCGCCGTCAACAGCTTTGACTTCGGCATTCATTGTGCCATGTACGGAATCATATTTCAAAAGATGAGCAAGCGTTTTGGCATCTGTTAAGTCATTTACCGCCACAACCTCAAACTTGGGATTATTAACTGCTACCCGTAGAACATTCCGGCCAATACGGCCAAAACCGTTAATACCAATTTTAATAGTCATACTGAAATTCCTCCTAAATATTAATTAGTTATTAATAACTGAATAGCTTTCGCCGCAGCTTCATCGGTAACAAGCACACTCTGTTCACCAGTACCAGCTACCGCCAAGATTGCCTTGGCTTTGGCGCTGCCCCCGGCCACAGCGATTACCGTGTCAATTCCGGCCAAATCATCCAGTTTCAAACCGATACTGCTGGTAACATACACAATCTTTCCTGGTAGAGCGCAATATTGCCCCAGTGCCTCGCCTACCGCGCCACGCTGTTCGATATCAGCAATAGTGGCCGCTGCCATACCACGCCGTTCGGCCATTTCACTGGCTTCACCAATACCATGTACCAAAATATTGGCCTTTTTAATCATGTCGGCCACAGCCCTAAGATTAGTATCGCCGTCCAAGATGGCTTCCAGAGTTTCCTCATTTACCCCATCAGGAATATGCAGCAGGCGATAACGCCCGCCCAGCTTGTTGGCCATTACGGCGGCAATCGTATTGGCCTGATACTCTACGACCTCACCTAGTCCACCCCGGGCTGGCACAACAGTTGTTGTCGGAACACTAAAATTAACAGCTTCCGCCACCTTGGCCATGGTCGAACCGCCGCTTACTGCAACAATCATATTATCTCCCAAATGCTGGCTAAGTACACTTGCCGTAGCCCGGCCAAGTTCGCGGCGCACTGCGCTGTCAGCCTCACTATCACCGGGTATAATAACAACCTGCGTAAGGTTCAGACGCTGAGCCAATTCAGCCTCAAGCCCGACTAAATTATGAAGTATCCGGATATATTCGGCTAAATCGGCCAACATGGTCTGACCTTCGTCTGTTACACTGATTCCCAGTTGGGAAAACTTAACAAGTCCAGCTGTTTTGAGCCAATCTACCTGAGCCCTGACCCCCCGTTCGCCCATATCCAGCATATTCGACAACGCCCGGCGTCCAATCGGCTGAGCGTGCTTAATATGACGCAGGAGATTGTAGCGCGCTTCGATAATTTGTATAAGTTCTGGTGCAAGTTTGCGCTGTAGCTGAATAAATTTCTCCATAGTCTCTCCTCGGGTTAAAATATGTCCCACCTGAACACATTATGTCCCATATCAGGTAAAAAAACTAGATAGCCTGCCTATCACTTTCTCTACACCTATTCGGCAAGGGCCTAGAAACTCCTGCTTCTACAGGAAAATTTTATCATAAGGTGCTGCTTCCGGCTTATAGGCAGACCTGACTACCGCAATAGGATGCTCATTTTTCACGTTGGTACACGCGGTTATAATTGGATAGCCCTTCTTAACATAGTCTTGCAAAATGGCGATATTTTTATGAGCATTGGCCTTAGCCATATATCCGTTGGTGAGCCACAACACACAGCCTCCTCGGGAACAATTACCTTGAAGTTATTGACCTGCAATACAGCTACAACATCCAGCCAGATTGCGGCCAGCAGCATAGACATTTTCAAGCAATACCTGACCCCCGGCATTTACCGGCCGCAAACCGACATCAACCTGAATGCCAATCTTGGCAAAAGGCTGGGCTGCATTCGCAAATAGTTGACGTGTCCCCCCACTCTTCCCGCTCAGCAGGTGCTGTCACCGGCAGATTGAAGATCGGTTCACTGATACCATTATGTTCAGCGATAATGCCGCTGCCAAAATTACGGCCTTGGCAGGATACGAACGTTCTCGGTCAATATTACCAGTAACAACAGCAGTTACTTGCTTGCCTTCCTGTGCAGCATATGCAGCATGGGCCTGTTCTATGATAGTAACACCCAGCCGCTTGGCACGTTGCAGGAGCATAGCACGCAATCTAAGCCCAACAACAGCAGTCGGCCTGATTACAGTCTCAACAAATTTGCAGGCAAGCATCCTTTCCAGGGCATCTCTGACAACATAGTTAGGCCGGGAACCTAATACAGGTGGAATACTAACTGCGCTGCCAGGCTTCACCTGCTTTGCCAACTGTTCCCACACTCCTGTAGTTTCGCGCTGGTTAGTGATACCAATGCCAGCTATATCTGCAGCACTAATACCGGCCTTGGCAACAGCCTCGGCAATAACACCAATCTGCGAACTCCAGATTTCGTCAGCATTATGCTCTACTCAGCCTGGCTTGGGGAATATCTGGGTATTTTGAGACTACAATTTACTAATCACCACTCCTTTGTTCAAACATAAAAATAAAGCCCAAAGTAACGCCTATAGAACTGCGGCTTCTACTTGGCGAAAAACTTCGGACTTTTCTTTATCTCTGTCCCCATACTCAGTTATTTAGCTATAGTAATTCTCATGTTTTTTATAATTTTCTGCTAATTTTTAACAATTCCGAAAAATTATTATTTTCACTCTTTATAAGTTGCTTTAGCACTTACCACCGCTCACGTTTGCTTGCGCTCACGGCACTCAATCCGTAATAACAGCTGCTATACCCATTCGTGCTAAGAAAGTAATGCCGGCCTTGTCTTTACCTATGCCGCTTAGTAAATCTAAATATAATATCAGTGCATATTTAAAATCCTCATAATTGCGAGGCGTTGGCATGACATGGCCGTCACATAACAATAACTTCTACTCATATGATTATTTGGGAATTTTTGCACATACTTTGTTAATGTCTTTTCCGTCTACTTGAGGCGGGAATAGCCATTTCTTCCCGGTACTTGGCAACCGTTCGCCGTGAAACCATAATTCCTTTGCTATTGAGAATATCTCCCAGAGATTGATCACTTAAGGGCTGCATTGGATTTTCGGCTGCAATCAGTTCCCGTATCTCCTGTTTTACCCGACTGGCTGAAATATCCTCGCCGGCAGCGCTCTGAATGCCAGCAGTAAAAAAGGTATTCATACCAAACACGCCGTGGGGGGTAGCCATATATTTATTGGACGTCGCGCGGCTTATGGTCGATTCATGTACCCCAATCTGATCGGCCACCTTCTTCATGGTAAGTGGTCGCAAAAATTTGGGACCATGATCAAAAAAGTTTTGTTGCATCTCAATGATGGCTTCCGCCACATTATATAAGGTGCGCCGGCGCTGCTCAATACTTTTTATCAGCCAAACTGCAGCATTAATACGACCTTCTACATATTTACGAGCATCGCCGGGCTCTTCCCGGACAATCTGCCGATAATATGAATTGATGGACAGTTGTGGCACATGACTATCATTAATATGAATGGTATAACCGCTATTTACCCGTTCAACAATAATATCAGGTATAATATACCCTGGTTGTCCACCGCCGAAGGCACATCCTGGTTTAGGGTCAAGTGTGCGGATGATATCCACAGCCTGTTGGACTTCATGGAGCGAACAGTGCTGTTTATCGGCAATTTGTTTATACCGGCCTAAGGCTACCTGATCGAGATGCTCTCTAATAACGGCAACCGCTAACGCAAATTCCTTACTATTATATTCTTGCTCTTTTTGTTCCAATTGCAGGAGCAGACATTCTTGCAAAGAGCGCGCGCCTACCCCAATAGGTTCAAAGGTCTGGATAAGTTTCAGCACATTTTCTACTACGGTTTCTGCTACTGCCATTTGGGCAGCTGCTTCTGCTGTTGTCCCGCATAAATAGCCATTATCATCAATACAGCCAATAAGATATTTGCCAATAGCCAAATGTCTGGCATCAAGTACAGCAAAATGCAGCTGCATTTCCAGATAGTTTTGCAGTGATACCGTTTCCGCATCCGCTATCTCCCGTTGCTTTTCCATTTCAGTGCATCCGGACTGGGAACCTGCTGTGGTCTGCGTACCATTTAGCAAATACTCAACCCAACCATCTGCTTCCGGCTGGTTGTCCTCCTGTTCACTGCTACTGAACGATTCAACCTCGATCTCAGGCTCATTGTTACTTTCATGGGCATCGGCCTCAAGCACCGGATTTTCCAGTAATTCTTTTTCCACCAACTCGGCCAACTCGGTAGCCGGTAGCTGGAGGATAGCAATTGCCTGACGTAGTTGTGGTGTCATTATTAACTTTTGCGTTGTTTCCAGTTTGAGTCCATAATCCAGTTGCATAGAATAACCTCCCCCAGGACATAGTTAAGTCTGTCCCATGATAAATACTATGATATTATTCAAAAAAATATCAGCAAATTCGTGGCAGCTGTTCGCCTGATAACATATCTACCAGGCGTAAACCACCTACCGCAGTTCTGAGCGCTACCTGTCCAGCCGCTTTGTCGCTCACAGTGCCAATAATACAGGCGGCTGAACTGACCTGATGCCGCTGCATAATTTTCAGAACTTTTTCACTATATTCCTTTTCGACAAAAACTACTACTTTTCCTTCATTGGCAAGGTACAAAGGTTCAAATCCCAGCAATTCACAGACAGCTGCTACTTCCGGCCTCACTGGCAGGGAACTTTCCTCCAGCACAATTCCCACCCCGGCATCGGCGGCAATCTCATTGAGAGTTGTCGCCAGTCCACCCCGGGTAGGATCACGCAGCATACTGATGGCAGGTACTTCGGCTAACAGCTCCTGGATAAGGCCGTTCAAGGGAGCACAGTCACTGATAATTTGTGCCGGCAGTGTTAAGCCATGCCGCTCACTCATAACGGCTATGGCATGATCGCCCAGGTAGCCACTGACAATAACTGCCTGGCCTGGCTTGACGCGGCTGGCAGTAATATCAGCCTGTGGCAGTATAGCGCCAATCCCGGCTGTATTGATGTAGATACCATCAACTGCCCCTCGTTCGACAACTTTTGTATCACCAGTAACAATAGCAACACCAGCATCTTGAGCCGCAGCCCGCATTGATTCTACAATTTTTTTAAGTTCGGCAATAGGTAATCCCTCTTCCAAGATAAAACCGGCACTCAAATAGAGGGGCCTCGCACCACACATGGCCAAATCATTGACTGTGCCGCAAACGGCCAGTTTGCCGATATCGCCGCCAGGGAAAAAACGTGGTTTGACAACATAGCTGTCAGTAGTAAAGGCCAGCTTGCTACCACCAATACTGAAGCGCGCGCCATCATGCAGCTCGGCCAGCAGCGGATTAGCAAATGCTGACACCATAATATTCTTTATTAAGTCATGGCTTAAGCGGCCACCGCTGCCATGACCCAGCAAGATTAGTTCTTCCTGATTATGCATAATTCCACCGTCCTTGGCCGTATTTATACCAGGCAGCACATGCCCCTTCCACCGACACCATGCAGGCCCCTACCGGATGCTCAGGTGTACAACTGCATCCGAAATGTGGACAATCTTCGGGACGAATCCGGCCGCAGAGTACTTCACCACAGCGACAGCCTGCCGGTTCCTTAGTTACCACAGCCGCCAGCGGTAGTCTCAGCTTGGCATCAAAGGCACTGTACTCTGGCCTTAGTGCCAATCCTGAGTCCGCAATCTCACCAAATCCCCGCCAAATGGCAGCTGCAGGTTGGTACACTTGTCGGAGAATATTCCAGGCCGCCTCATTACCTGCCGGTTTGACCACTCGCCGGTATTGATTAGCCAGTTCGGCTTTGCCGGCAGCTATTTGTGCCAGCAGCATATAAATGGCTTGCAAAATATCCAGGGCCTCAAAACCGGTAATGACCGCCGGTACCTGATACTCGCTAGTAACAAACTGGTAGGGCGCAAATCCGCTGATGGCCGCCGTATGCCCTGGCAGTAAAAACCCATCCACTCTGATATCCGGGGCAGCCAGGATGGTTCTGAGCGCTGGCGGCACCAGTTTATGGGCCGATAAAACGAAAAAATTGTCTAACCCCTGTTGCTCAGCCTGGAGTATGGTAGCGGCTGCCGTAGGTGCTGTGGTCTCAAAACCGACCGCCAGAAAGATCACTGCCTTCTCTGGGTTTTCTCTTGCCATTGTCAGGCTCTCTAACGGTGAATAAACAATGCGGATATCAGCTCCCTGTGTTTTCTCAGCCATAAGTGTCGACTGCGAGCCCGGCACTTTGAGCATATCGCCAAAAGTAGCTAGAATCGTATCTTCCCGGCCACTATACGCAATAGCCGTATCCAGGTATTCATTGGGCGTAACACACACCGGGCAGCCGGGACCGCTGACCAACTCGACAGTTGGCGGCAGCAATTGACGAATGCCGTTACGGAAGATGGACACCGTATGGGTGCCACACACTTCCATCAGCCGCAGCGGACGCTGTGCCAGCTTGGCAATGGCCTGGGTGAAAAAGTCAGCCGCACGGGCTGTTTCCTCAACTGTCAGTCTCATATTGTTCCAGCTCCTTAAACAGTTCCAGCGTGCGTAACGCCTCTTCTTCATCAATGGTCTGAATGGCAAAGCCGGCGTGAATGAGCACATAGTCACCCACCACAGCATCAGGCAGCAGCATCAGGCTAACCTCACGCGTTACGCCGCTGATGTCAACTGTACCCAAAAATTCACTGCGCTCAATTATTTTGGCAGGAACAGCCAAACACATAATTTATCGACTCCTTTCCCCCGCAATTACCGCCTGACCTAAGGCCAAACCACCGTCATTGGGTGGTGCCTGACGGTGAAGATATAGTTGAAGTTTATGTTGTGTGAGCATTCCGATAATTTGTGATAGCAAGGTAATATTTTGAAAAACTCCACCACTCAGAGCAATGTCCCGAATGCCGGTGGCTTTACTAATTTTCAGGGTCATATCGCAAATCGCCGCAGCTAACGTAGTATGAAAATCAGCAGCTAGCTGCCCTACTGCCGCACCTTGCTGCAAGGCTTGGCATAAGGCCGCAAATACCGGTTTAAAATCAAGGTTCCATTGGCCCGCCAATTCTTTTATCCCATAGGCCAGTACCCTGCCTCTGGCCTCCTGCGCTGCCAGCTCAAGCTCAATCGCCGCCTGACCTTCATAGTTGATGCTCTGGCGGAGACCGAGTAAGGCCGCAGCAGCGTCAAATAGCCGGCCAGCCCCTGATGACAGTGGCGTATTAATCTTCTTTTCAGCAGCCGCTACTACTAGCTCCCAGCCAGCAGGCAGATCTTGCACTAAGGGTATCGCCTGATGGTTAATAAAGTCCTCGCCATATAGCTCCTTAAGCAAGCAAACAGCTATGCGCCACGGCTGACGAACAGCCTGCGCCCCACCGGGTAGCGGCAAGTAGGACAAATGCCCGGCTCGCCGGTATTCCCGTATATCAGCAACTAAAAATTCACCGCCCCACAGGGTGCCATCCGGACCATAGCCTGTGCCGTCAAAGGCAAGGCCAATAACAGGTCCGGTCAACTGGTGCTCGGCCATAACGGCAGCAATATGGGCATGATGGTGCTGAACAGCGACGGTAGGCAATCCTACTGTTTGTGCATATTTGGTTGACAGGTATTCTGGATGCAGGTCACAAGCCACTACCACTGGCGTAACCGCAAGCAGCTTTTGCATATGTTTTATGGCTTCAACATAAGACTGATATGTCGGCATATTCTCTAAATCACCGATATGAGCACTCAGAAAAGCCTGCTTCCCCCGAGTCAGACAAAACGTATTTTTTAGCTCCCCGCCCACTGCCAATACTGGCGGTAATTCGCGCACCAGATTGACAGGTCCAGGCACATAGCCGCGACTGCGGCGGAAAAAGTAGGGTTTATTAAACACTACTTTGACAACTGAATCATCAGCCCGACAATAAATAGCCCGGTTATGGATCAAGAAATAATCAGCAATCGTATTCAGTCTGCTGATGGCGTCGTTATCCTGATAAGCAATCGGCTCATCACTGAGATTGCCGCTTGTCATTACCCAGATATCTGCTGGTGCCAAAAGCAAAGTATGCGCCGGCGTATACGGCAGCATCATGCCAACACAGGGGTTACCCGGGGCAATACTGTCTGCCAGGCTGTAGCCCTCACCCTTATTCAGCAGCACAATCGGTCTGGCAGCACTAGTTAGTAGTTGTTCTTCCATCGCCGACACCAGGCACTGCGTTTTGCTTGCAGCCAGACTGCCTGCCATCACGGCAAACGGCTTATCTTCACGCACCTTCCGCTGCCTGAGCTGCGCTACGGCAGCGTCGTCAAAAGCATTAACGGCTAGATGATAACCACCAATACCTTTAATAGCCAATATCCGGCCAGCGGCAAGCTGCTTTCTCGCCTCAATAAAGACATCTTCTTCCTGGCTGTCAACCGGCCGTCCTTCTTTGTCCAGCAATTGGTAAGCCGGCCCACACACTGGGCAGGCATTGGGCTGAGCATGAAAACGTCTATTGGCAGGATTATCATATTCGGCCTGACAATCCGGGCACATGATAAAATCACGCATGGTAGTTGCCTGCCGATCATAGGGGATATCATTAATAATAGTAAACCGCGGCCCGCAATCGGTACAATTGATGAACGAATAACGGTAACGCCGGTCAGCCGGGTTTAATAGTTCCTCCCGGCAGTGCGAACAGGTAGCCACATCAGGCGAAACCAGCGCGGTTTTAGTTTTGTCAGCTACACTGGCCGTGATGCGAAAGTCAGCATAACCACATAACGGACAGTCCTTCACCGTAAGCGTGTCAACAATAGCCAACGGCGGCGTTTGGCTGCTTAGATCCGCCAAAAAGCCACTAATAGCTGATTGACTTCCCTCAACCTCAATCTCTACGCCACTGGCATTATTGGACACCCAGCCCTTTACGCCATATCGCCGGGCCAAATTATAAACAAAGGGGCGGAACCCCACCCCTTGGACGATACCAGTTATCTGAATATGAACTGCTATATCCATCATAAAGAAACTCCTAAAAATACTAGCTTTGACTGGTTATTGCCAGTTTGGCCTGAATCATGATAGCGCATTCCAGACGTTTTTTCTGCAGCTCACAGCCTATTTCATAAGGCTGATGCAAATCATGATGGAACAAATCAGCATTGGCATGACAGCCGCCGCTACAGTAGAATCTGGCCCAGCACTCACGGCAAATTGGCTTATTGAGCACATGAGCCTGACGAAATTTTACTGGTAATTCGGTGTTCTTGACACCCTCATAGATATTGCCTAATTTATATTCATCCCGCCCGACAAACTGGTGACAGGGATATAAATCACCCTCAGGAGTAACAGCAAAATACTCATGCCCTGCACCACAGCCACTCAGGCGTTTGGCAACACAGGGACCCTGACCCAAATCCAGGTTGAAGTGGAAAAAGTCAAAGCCTTTGCCTGCCAGCTTGCGCTTTAAATACTCCGCGGCTAATAGCTCATATTGGCGGAATAACTCGGGCAAATGCTCTTCTGTTAAGGCATAATCAACATCTTTGGCCACAACCGGTTCCACTGACAGCTGACCAAACCCCTGATCAGCCATTGATAATACATCGGCGGCAAAATCAAGATTATAGGCCGTATAGGTACCACGCAGGTAATAGTTCTGATCACCACGCGAAGCGGCTACCTGTTTACAGCGCGTAATAACCTTATCATAGCTGCCGCTGCCATCAACCCGTGGGCGCATACGGTCATGAACCTCCGGCCGGCCATCCAGGCTAAGGACTAAACTGATAGTATTATCGTTAAGGTACTGAATGATATCATCTGTCAGCAATAACGCATTCGTAGTCAGTGTTAGTTTAAACACCTTATCCGTCTCAGTCTCCCGTTTTCTCACATAACTGACAACATGACGGACAGTGTCCATATTTAAAAGCGGTTCCCCACCAAAAAAGTCCAATTCACAATGACGGCGTTGCCCACTATTTTCAATAATGAAATCAACAGCCCGTTCACCAACCTCTTTGGACATCAGTCCACGGCTATGGCCAAAATCACCTGTCCCGGCAAAACAGTAACCGCAGCGCAGGTTGCAATCATGAGCCACATGTAAACACAATGATTTCACCAGTGGCTTATCCCGAAAGGTTAGCGGCACCGTTAATTCAGGGGCAAACAATTGTCCAGCTGCCATCAGTTCCTTTAGTTCAGTTAAAGCTTCGGTAAGCGCTGCTGCTTCATATTTATCTGTAAGGGCGGCAATAACTTCCGCCTCGTTGACACCGTTAAAAATATCTAATATATCGTACACCAAACTGTCAACAATATGCACGGCACCACTATTAATATCAAGAACAATGAATAAATCGTTTATTGTAAATTTATGAACTTGCATTGTAATTCCTTTCTACTTGAATTGAGGCAGCTTAGAAACGTTCCTACCGCAGGCTGCCCGGAAAAATGTGCCGCCAAAAAAGTAAGCCCCTTGTCCGGGCAAGGGGCTGGTACACTATGCCTGCTGCTGGCAAACCTGATTGCCGACAGTGCAGGAAGTCTTGCAAGCCGACTGACAGGAAGCCTGGCATTCTCCACAGCCGCCAGTCTGTACTGTTTGAGTAAGTGATGCTTTATTAATTGTTACAACATGCTTTTTCATAGTTAATTCCCCCCTTACCTACGCAACTATGTAATTACTTCTTACTTTACTATTTTAGCCCTTTTGTCAGCAGTAATCAATAGGAAAAGGAGATCGCCCTGCCAGCAACTGACAAGAATCGTTTCCCTCACCATTATTTGTTTTTGGCGGCCGGGGCCAGAACAATCTTAACAGGCAGGCTGGATGCGCCTGGCGGTGAAAATGTCAGCCACAGCGATTGCCCCCCTGCATAGTCGCCAAGATGAGTAACTTCATTGTCTCTCTTATTACCAAAAAACAGTGTATTGGCTGGGGTTCCGATTGTATATTCTTCCTGATGGCGGTATTTTACCTGCATCCCGCCTGCATATGCCCCACCCCGGGGATTTAAATAGACGGCATAGTTATTTTCAAATGCGGTAGGTAAAAACAGCTTGTACATAACACCATAGTTGCCATAGTTAAGTGTCTTTGAACCATCGGTGGCATCAATACCGCTAACATAAGTATCAAGTTTGTTATCAGCCAGAGTAATAGCCATTACGCCATCCTGGGCTGGGTTATAGACTTGGCTGGGAACAAGTATCCGGTCCCGGCCAGAGAAGGTTCCCCTAAGCCGGTGATTGGTGTTTGGCAATACACTGGCCG
Source organism: Sporomusa sp. KB1 (assembly GCF_007830295.1). Lineage (GTDB taxonomy): Bacteria > Bacillota > Negativicutes > Sporomusales > Sporomusaceae > Sporomusa. Next base: position 322,630 of record NZ_VLKC01000002.1, read on the forward strand.
TGGCAGCAAACGTAGCCGGATCAGCATCAACAGGCAACATCATAATAACAACTTTAATTGGTGCTTTGCTCTGGAAATCATAGATGCCATTAACAAGTTCATCCGGGGCAACAACTGTCTTAGTAAGGATTGGTTCTAACAAGGCTGTCCCTTTGGCAGGCACCTCAATAAGCTCGTTCTCCGCTTGTTTTAGATAATTCATTTCAGCGGCTTTGCCTACTGCCAGATAATCCAAACCCGGACCACCCAGTCCATACTGATTGACCACAACATCATTTGCTGTGTCCGAGTCGTTGACCAAGAGAACAACAATCTTTTTTAACTCCTTGGTCGCATTCACATGGTGAAAAAATAGCCGGATATCGCCACTTACGGTATCCTGATACATAATACCATCATCTTCTACCATCTCTGGGCTGTCTGATAACAGCAGCGTGCCGCCCTGGTCCGTCATCGTAACAGGCAGTTCTGATAGGTTAAGCATATCAATATTTGCCGGAAAACCGGACTTGGCCAGCGTAAGCTGAGGTGTAAAAATAAAACTAACGGCAAGTGTAACAACCACGATCACACTCACCTGGCGTAACAAATTCAACAAATTCAACAAAAATATACCTCCTAATAAGACAAGACTTAGCTTGATCACCTACCGGTATTATAACAGACTCTATCCAGCCCTTCAACCACTGGCCTATTTTACCATAAAGGCGCCAGCTTCCCATAAATTTGCGCCCTGAGCAGCCGCAGGCGAAATTCCCATAAACCATATTTGGGACGAGGGATATTGACACGGTTGAGCTGATAGACATCTCCGCTTGTCGTGCCTAAACCTGGCCGACCAGTGCAAGCCCCTGTATAACCAGCTTGCTGCACCCCAGCAATTGTCACACTATCATACTGCCCATACGGGTAGGCTAGAAACTCAACAGGCTGCCCCAGATTAGTCTCAAGCACCTGCTTGGAACGCACAAGCTCAGCCAATTGCTCCGGCGGACTGATTTCATTTAAAGCCACATGACTAAAGGTGTGTGAACCTATTTCCATTCCCTTCTGCTGCAACGCTTTCAGTTGTTCCCAGGTCATATATTCGGTTTGACCCACTTGTCCGGCAATAACAAATACAGTACCCTTCATACCGTGCTTCTCCATAATAGGCAAGGCGGTCAAATAATTATCCTCATAACCATCATCAAAGGTAATAACTACCGGCTGGGAAGGCAGCTTGCCACCACCTTGTCTGGCTGCAAATAATTCGCTTAAGGAAATGGCGGTATAGCCATTCTCTGCTAAATACTGCATCTGCTGGTCGAATTCATCGGCATCAATGCTATATATCTCAGGCAAACTGCTCACCTGATGGTAGGCCAGAATGGGCACACCACCACCAGGAGCCAGTAACCAAAGGCTAACTAGTAAAATAAAGGCACCAATAACTTGTAAACTTCGTATCATTATTTGTTCATCTCATCTTCTGGTTGGCGAAAACCTAAGGATTGAGCTATTTCTCCCAGCTTGCGCAGGCGGTGATTGATGCCTGACTTACCAATCCGCCCTTCCAAGACCTCTACCAATTCAGATAAAGTGGCCTCCGGATAGGCTAGCCGGGCCTCAGCCACCTCCCGCAGCGGTGGCGTCAGCTTATCAATCCCCATAGCCTCAGCAATAGCGTGGATACTATCAACCTGCCGCACGGCAGCATTTACAGTTTTTTGCAGATTGGCTGTCTCGCAGTTAACCAGTCGGTTAACCTGGTTGCGCATATCTTTAACAACCCGTACATTTTCAAAAGTCAACAAGGCACTGTGGGCACCAATAATTTGGAGAAAAGCGGTAATGGCATTCCCCTCCTTTAAATAGACAATATAGTCGTCTTTACGATCAGTCATGCGCCCTGGCAAATCAAGCGATTTCATGACTCGTACCAGCGATTTCGCCAGATCGACATTGCCTGTTACCAATTCCAGATGGTAAGAGCCCTCCGGGCGGTTAACTGAGCCAGCTCCCAAAAATGCCCCCCTGAGATAGGCCCGGCGGCAGCAGACTTTGCGAAGAATTCCCCGGTCTGAATGAACGTTAAGGCCGCCGTCCCGCATAATGCCTAACGTTGCCAACAGTTTGTTAACCCCGGGTGACGGTATTACCCGTACATGATACGTATTATTTTTTTTAAGCCGCCGTCCTCTGGTCACAACCACTTCGGTTTTTATATTCGCATAGCCTTTTATCAGACCAAGTACTTTCCGGGTAACGGCAGCATTCTCGCTGCTAAAATTGATACCCAGGTTGGCATTGCCACCAATAGACATTGCCCCCCCCATCCGGATGAGCGCTGCTAGTTCGGCAGCATCACAACAACTGCGCCCACCGGTTATGTGGGCCAACTCATTTTTTACTTCCGTTGAAAACGACAAGGGCCTCAGTCCTTCAGTTAATCTTTTAATTTCTTGATACTTTCCGCCATAATGTAATAATCTAACAAGCGCATTCGGTCAGAATTAAGCTTCAAATCATACACCAGCGACATAAGCGTGCGCGACAGCCTTGCCGGATCATGACGCACCAGATTAGTTTCGCTAACAAGGTTGGCTTTCACTACTTTAATTCCCAATTTCTCAATGGCCTCAATGTCCGGCTCTACCGGATAGGCCCCCTGCTCAGCATAAATTTCCCGCAATTCGGGCGCTATTTCCTGCACATTCACAACCGCAATGTCAATTGTGCCTGGACCAGAATGGTCAAGAATGGCCTTAATGTGATCATAGGCACTATAACCATCAGTTTCACCAGGCTGGGTCATAACATTACAAATATATATTTTAACAGCATCACTGTCACTTACAGCCTCGGCAATACCCTGTACCAATAAATTAGGAATAACACTGGTATAGAGACTGCCTGGCCCCAGGATACAGGCATCTGCGTCACGTATGGCCTCTATAGCCCCTTTTAGCGGCCTGACATCCCGGGGCTCAATATATACCTGTTTAATTGTTTTGCCTGACAAGGGAATCTTTGATTCCCCTTTAACGATAGTACCGTCAGTCATTTTGGCTGCCAGCAGCACCCGTTCGGTCGAAGAAGGCAGCACTTGTCCACGTACGGCCAATACCTTACTGGACTCTTTAAGTGCCTGCTCAACATCACCAACGATTTCAGTCATAGCGGCAATAAACAGATTACCAAAGTTATGACCAGCTAATTCTCCTGTGCCACCAAAGCGGTGCTGAAATAGCTTTTCCATCAGCGGTTCCGTATCAGCAAGCGCCACCAGACAGTTGCGCAAATCACCTGGCGGAATAATCCCCAGATCCGCGCGCAGTCGTCCGGATGACCCGCCATCGTCTGCTACCGTAACCACTGCCGTAAGATTACTGGTAATGCTTTTTATTCCCCGTAATAGCACAGATAAGCCGGTACCACCGCCAATAACAGTAATCGCCGGGCCGCGGTTAAGCTTCCGTTTTTCAAAAATAATCTCCACAAGCTTATCAGAGCCTTCAGGCACCAGTACACTAATGACAGACTTTATAATCTGCTGCGTTGCTGCCAGCATAATACTAAGACCAAGCAGTATTATAGCAGTTCCGGTAATGGTAGTCACAGCATAATAGTAGTTACCTGTCGTCAAATAAAACAACCGGAAAATCGCTTCTTCCACTACCCCAATATATTTATAGTTAAAAACAATAGCCAAGCCTAAACTGGCACAAATAACACCTGCGGAAAATAACAGCAGCCAGCGCTTGAACTTCATGCCTGGATAAAGCCACTTTAGAAAATGCATTCCTTCACCCCCGAGCAGGTAATAAACGCCCTTCTGTTTCGTTGCTCTTGCGAGCACTCCCTCCGGCGTACTTTTGAGTACGACTGTGGTCGCATCCTCATCGTGCCTCACAGCTGAACATTCTAACCTGCTCTGCACTTGTAGTATTTCCGTTACTCAATGACATTGTGTTTTATATCCCGATGTTCTACATTAACCTTAAAGCCTTTGCCTTTCAGGTATTCAAACATCTTCTCGGCAATAAATACCGAGCGATGTAAGCCTCCGGTGCACCCGATAGCAATAACCAGCTGGCTTTTTCCCTCTTTGATATAGTGAGGAACAAGAAAATCAACCAAACCTGATAGTTTTTCCATAAACTGCTGGGTAACAGGCCATTTCCAGATATAGTCACCCACTACGGCCTCACGTCCGCTTTTGCGCCGCAAAGACTCGACATAAAAAGGATTGGGCAAAAACCGAACATCCATTACCAGGTCAGCATCAAGTGGCATGCCATGTTTAAAACCAAAAGACACGACTGTAACTGTCATGCGCTCATGTTCGTGCTCTTCTGCAAACAGGGCCGTAATCTTGCCGCGAAGCTCGGCAGTAGAGAGTCCAGAGGTATCAATTATATGTGTAGCCCGTCCCCTGATTTGCTCCAGTCTGTCTCGCTCCCGGCTTATGCCCTCACTGATCCGGCCATGAGGGGCCATAGGATGACGGCGGCGGGTTTCCTTATAACGGCGGATAATCGTTGCATCTGAGGCTTCCAGAAATAAAATCTCATACAGTAAACCCTGGTTCTCCATCCCCTCCAGCACTTGAACCAATTTATCAAAAAATTCACCGCCGCGAATATCAACCACCAGCGCAATTTTGGTAACCTTGCCACCAGATTGGGCACATAGTTCAGCAAATTTAGGGATCAGCATAGGCGGTAAATTATCTACACAAAAATAACCCAGATCTTCCATCGCACGGACCACCTGAGATTTTCCTGCTCCTGACATTCCAGTAATAATTACCAGCCGAAAGTTATCTATCATCCTGTACACCTCTATCTCTTGAACATATAGTTTCGTAAAAACCTGTAAGCTACCGTTATTTTTTGTAAGACTGCTCCACTCTTTTTTTAAATTATAGGATAGTATGGAAAAAAAAGCAAAAGCAGTTCCTGCTATTTAGTAACAGGAACTGACGTAATCGCCTTACTTCAACACATATTTCTCAATGGCTTCCGCTACCCCATCGGCATCATTGGAGAGGGTTTCCAGCCGGGCAGCTGCCTTAACAGCATCACTGGCATTGCCCATAGCAACCCCCCAGCCAGCATATTTGATCATATCCAGATCATTGCCACCATCACCAAGCGCCATAACCTCTTCCTGCCTAATATGCAGCTTATCTGCTAAAAAGGCCAGGGCCCGGCCCTTATTAGCCAGTGGATGGGTGATTTCCAGAAAGGTAGGTTTGGATATTGCCACCGTTAGTTTATTGTCAAACCGTGTTTTCACAATGTCATAGGCTGCTTTAACATCTTCTGCTGTCGACATGGCCAGCATCTTGGTCGGTGGCTGCTCGGCAATATATAATCTGTCACCAATAGCATTGGCCGGTGCTCCTGAGAATCGCATATAGTATGCTGCATGCTCATCCAGTTCTTTTACATACAGTTTATCATTCATATAGGTCTGAATATACCAATTGTGTTCCCGGCATAAGTCCAACACTTCCAGCGCCAGTTCTCTTTCAACCGGCTGATGTAACAATGTTTCACCAGACAAACACGATTTAATCAAAGCACCGTTATAGGTAATAAGCGGTACATCAAGTTTAAGCTGCTTGGCATACACCAAAGCTGAACAATACATCCGCCCTGTGGCAATAGTCACCGTTACCCCCCTCGCCACAGCCTTACGGATGGCTTCACAAGCCCGGGGCGAAACAGCTAATTTGCTATCTAATAAAGTATCGTCCAAATCTATTGCAATAAGTTTTATTGTCATTGTTTCTCCTTTTAAAAAAGATAACTATCGATCCTGAATTATTTTGGACAAAGTAAAGCTGCATAGCGTCATAAGTAAAATACCAGTCAATGAAGCCACCACACTGGAAATTTGAAACCCGGGCAATGCTTCAACTACCATGAACGGTGTAAAAATATTAGTCATGAAGGTAATACCGCCCAAAGTCAACAAATTGAAAGGCAACGCAGCAATCAGCAACAGCGGTCGAATGGCGGCATTTGCCAGCCCGACAATCATCCCACCGAGCAGTGTCCCGCCCAAGGTGTCTACAAATACTCCTGGCAGTTCAATCACCAGCATAATTAGAATCACCGCATTAATAATAATCCGCAGTAAAAAACCAGTCACCGCTCTTACCCCTCCCGACCGTCAATGAACTCACTTAAGCAAAATTGAACACGAATCTTCAGGAGAGGACTCGGCCCACCTAAAGCAACGTATCTTCTATATTATATCCCAAGGAACAAAATTCCGGCAATAATAAAGTAAAGCTATTCTTTCTGCCGTTCTAAATTGTAATACAACGCTGACGGTTCTACCATAAAATCTCCACAGGTACATCGCTTACCTGAGCAGTGCCAGTCAGTGTCATGGCAGCGCTGAGCTCCGCCTTGTATTTATTTAAAACAAATTCTACCCCTTCCTTGCCGCCGCCTACGGCAGCAAGGGCCAATGGCCGGCCAAGCAGCACAGCATCAGCGCCTAGTGCCAGCATCTTAAGAACGTCGGCACCACTACGAATGCCGCCATCCACCAAGACTGTCATTTTGCCTTTTACAGCCTCCGCAATATACGGCAGTACTTCTGCTGTACCAGGAGTATGGTCAAGTGCCCGCCCGCCATGATTAGAAACAACAATGGCATCAACTCCGGCCTGCCAGCAAGACTCCGCATCATCAGGGGTCATAATGCCTTTGACGATAAAGGGAATGGTTGTATGGTTCTTTATATATTTAAGCTCCTGAATGGTTTTAGGGCCTACCGGCTGTCCTGCATTGGTCATATTGACAAGGGCAGCCGCATCAATATCTATACCAAACGCCGGGCAGCCAGCCGCAGCAGCCTGCTTGGCCAGCTCCACAATCTTTTCAGTTTCTCTTGGTTTCATAATCGGTATACCCCAGCCCGCTTCCTTGCCAATAGCAGCCATACCTGCGTCAAATACCATTGGGCTCGGACCATCACCAGTCATAGCAATACTGCCGGCCTGACGGCAGCCGCTGACAACGGCCTGAGTATATTCTTCTTCTGTCATCGCACCATTCATATTAAGTGCAATACCACCAATAGCAGCACTAATCACCGGCATTACTAAATCTATGCCAAATATCCGGCAAGACAAGTCCGTCTTTTTCACATCATGAACAGCTCTCAGGTTCAACCGGCATTCCGCCAAGGCTTGTATATTATGACGAAAAGCAGTTCCAGTCCCTAAACCACCCATACCAGGCACCTCACCCGCACAAACAACACCATTACAAACCGGACAAACCCGGCAAACACCGGCAAACCTTTTTTTGGCTGCCATTTTAATACTATTTATATCCATGTGTAAGATCCTCCTGGAGTTAGATATTCATACTTTGTTGAAATTCTTTTTTATCAGGCAAATTCCTGCTGCTTACCTACTAATAAGTATAAAATTCATCAGATTGATTATATTACAGATATATTGATTTCACAGAGAAAACAGTTGTTTAGGAGGTTACACTATGACGGTAATGGACAAAATAAATTCCCAAACCCGGACCATCATGAATGCAATCTTAGATCAAGAACCATTAAACTACATTGAGGCGGCCGGCTTATACGGCATCGTAGCCCAGGGACGTTTCAATGTCGCGCTCCTGCAAGTCATGTACAATCATGCCCATGATCCCGAACTCAAAGCCCTCATTAAAGAAGCCATCAGCCACCACACGGAAATGACCATTGAAAAAGCAGAGGATAAGCTCTTCGAAAGCGACGGTCATACCCCGGCCTTCCATTTTGTCAAACGCAACCTGCATGACTCACCTATTACCATCCCCGATGATGCCCGGATGTCTGATCAGGAAATAGCCATTGCTGTCGGCACAATGGCCAAAGCTGCGCAAACGACAGTGCTGACCGCTCTTCACAGTTCTTACCAGTTGGACGTTGCCCTCATGTATCGAAAAGCCTTAGACCATGGGCTGGATTTTGACTACCGTCTGCTGCAACTTATGCTCAACCGTGGCTGGTTGCCACATCTCACTAAAATTTCGCATTAAAAAGAGTCGCGCACCTGCGCGACTCTTTTTTATCCAGCATTAGATCTTTTCGAATTGATCCTTGCCTACACCGCAAATCGGACACTGCCAATCTTCAGATACATCTTCAAAAGGGGTTCCTGGTTGAACTCCATGATCTAAGTCACCCTGTGCCGGATCATATTCATACCCACATACCATGCACTTGTATTTCTCCATCGAAAATCACTCCTTTTTAATAATTAAATTGCTTATCCCAATTTTACTATTTTAGGAATGATAATGCAAATAGATTGTCCTTGTTTTACCAATAATTCTACAAATTTTTGTTACGAAAAAAGTTATATACTGCCTCAGCGGCAGGAAGAGTCATCCCCTCAACCTTGGCAAGTGCTTCCACCTCGGCGGCCTTGATTTTGGCTAAGCTGCCAAAATGATCCCAAAGCGCTTTACGGCGTTTAGCACCAATACCCGGAATATGATCTAGCACTGAAACCAGATTACGTTTTGAGCGTAGTTTACGATGATAGGTGATAGCAAACCGATGAGCCTCGTCACGGATGCGCTGCACCAGATAGAGCGACTGGGAATGCCGCGGCAAAATCAGCGGTTCACTAATTCCCTCCCGGAAAATATGCTCAAACTCTTTGGCCAAGCCAACAACAGGCACTTTTGTAAGGCCGGCGGCGCGGATCAGCGTGAGCGCAGCATTAAGCTGGCCTTTACCACCGTCAATAATGATTAAGTCAGGAATAGGCCCCTTCTCCAGCGCGTCACAGTAACGCCGCCCCACTACCTCCTGCATAGATTTAAAATCGTCAGGTTTGCCTTCCACGGTTTTGAGCTTATAGCGGCGATACTCATTTTTATTAGGCTGACCATCTTCAAACACCACCATCGAAGCCACCGTTTCTGAGCCCTGAATATGGGAAATATCAAAGCATTCAATGCGCTGCGGCACAGCTGGCAGCTCTAAGTACTGCCCAAGCTCAGCCGCCGCTCCGGTGGTTTTGTCAACATCAGCTTCCAGGCGGACTGCTTGTTCTTCCAGTACAGTAGCGGCATTACCTGCCGCCATGTTAACTAAATCCTTCTTCGTACCGCGTTTAGGCGTTTCCACCTGTACCCGGCTGCCCTTACTGCTGCTCAGCCAGTCAGCAAGCAATTGCTGCTCTGCTAATTCCAGGGGCAACAATATTTCTCGGGGAATAAAGGCCGCTTGGCTATAATACTGCTTGATAAAAGCCTCCAGAATGTTCTGGTCGGTTTCATCCTCACCACCTAATAGTATAAAGTGGTCACGTCCCACCATCTTGCCACTGCGAATGAAGAATACCTGCGCGCAGATTCCAGCGGCCGACCGGGCCAGTCCAATGGCGTCCTGGTCACCACTGCCTGTCACAATGTTTTGCTTCTCCATAATCTTTTCAACTGCGGTGAGCTGGTCGCGTAACCGGGCCGCCTGTTCGAACTCCAATTCTTCTGCCGCCTCGACCATGAGCCGCTTGAGGTTTTTGGCAACTGCGTCGCTGCGGCCCTCAAGAAACAAGGTCACGGCTTTTATCATTTCACTATAAGTCCCCTGCTCCACTTTGCCGGCACAAGGAGCCAGGCAGCGTTTGATGTGATGCTCCAAACAAGGCCGCTTGGCCGCAAGCTTGCGGCAGGAGCGCAGTGGAAATAGCGTCTTTAGCAGCCGCAGCGTTTCATGCACTGCCCCGGCACTGGTGTACGGACCGAAATACCGGGCCCCATCTTTTAGTACCTTACGGGTAGCATACACCCGTGGGAAATCTTCATAAGTCACTTTGATATAGGGATAGGTTTTGTCGTCCTTCAAGCTGATATTATACTTAGGACGATGTTTTTTTATCAGATTACACTCTAGGATCAGTGCTTCAATTTCTGATGCGGTAATAATATATTCCAGATCGGCAATATGCGCCACCAGCGCCAATACCTTGCCAGAATGGTTGCGGCTGGACTGAAAATAGGAACGCACCCGGTTTTTTAAATTAATGGCTTTACCAACATAGATAATCCGGCCTTTATCGTCTTTCATCAGATAAACGCCCGGCTTATCCGGTAAAAGTGCCAACTTTTCTTCCACTACGGGAGATATTACAGAAATAACCGTACACCTCCTTTACTGGCGCGGGCCACGGGCTAGAATAGGAGCTAAATACTGACCGGTATAGGACTGGGACACAGCGACCACCTGCTCTGGTGTTCCCTTAGCCACAATGGTCCCGCCTTTGTTTCCACCCTCTGGTCCCAAGTCAATAATATAGTCAGCGGTCTTAATCACATCCAGATTATGTTCAATTACCACAACAGTATCTCCGCCATCAACCAGTCGCTGTAATACCTCTAGTAGCCGGTGAATATCAGCCGTATGCAGCCCAGTTGTCGGTTCATCCAAAATATACAGCGTTTTACCGGTACTACGACGGGCCAATTCAGTGGCGAGCTTAATTCGCTGAGCTTCACCGCCTGACAGTTGGGTAGCCGGCTGCCCCAACTTAATATATCCTAAGCCAACATCCTGCAAGACCTGTAGTTTGCGGTGAATTTTTGGGATGTTTTGGAAAAATTCCACCGCTTCATCCACTACCATATTAAGCACATCAGCAATGCTTTTGCCTTTATAGCGCACCTCTAATGTCTCGCGATTATACCTGGCCCCTTTACATACCTCACAGGGCACATAGACATCAGGTAAAAAATGCATTTCAATCTTGATAATCCCGTCGCCTTTGCACGCTTCACAACGGCCGCCTTTGACGTTAAAACTGAACCGGCCTGGTTTATAGCCGCGCATCTTGGCTTCCGGCGTCTGGCTATAAACCTCGCGGATGTTGTCAAACAGGCTGGTATAGGTGGCCGGATTCGAACGCGGCGTACGGCCAATGGGGGATTGGTCAATGTCAATTATTTTATCAATATACTCCAGGCCGCGAATCCCGTCATGGGCACCTGGCCGGATACGACTGCCGCGATACAGCTGACTGGCCAGACCCTTGTACAATATTTCATTAACCAAAGTACTTTTTCCTGAACCGGACACGCCGGTAACAGCCGTAAATACTCCCAGTGGAAAACGGGCATTGAGCTTTTTAAGGTTGTTTTCCCTCGCGCCAATAACCTCTAACCATTTGCCATTAGTCTGCCGCCGTATGGCAGGCACCGGAATGGCCTGACGGCCGCTTAGATATTGTCCGGTAATCGAAGCCTCACAGGCCTTAATTTCTTCTACCGTGCCTTGGGCAACAATGGTTCCGCCGCCTTCTCCGGCTGCCGGCCCAACATCAATAATGTGGTCGGCAGCATACATGGTGTCTTCGTCATGCTCAACCACTAAGAGCGTGTTGCCCAGGTCCCGCATATGCTTTAAGGTAGCAAGCAGCCTGTTATTATCACGCTGATGCAGACCAATACTGGGCTCATCCAGGATATAAAGCACCCCCACCAGACCGGAGCCAATCTGGGTAGCCAGCCGAATACGCTGGGCCTCGCCACCGGAAAGAGTACCGGCCGCCCGGTCAAGCGTCAGGTACTCAAGGCCAACATTGAGCAAAAAGCCTAGGCGGGCGTTGATTTCTTTTAGTATTTGCCTGGCAATAACCGTCTCCCGCTCACTAAGTGTCAGACTGCTAAAAAATTCCTGGGACTCAGCCACCGTCATCCTGGTTACTTCATTGATATTCTTCCCGCCGATCTTGACAGCCAGCGCCTCTGGTTTAAGCCTGGCCCCCTTACACACCGGGCAGGGCTTGGAGCTCATGTATTCCTCAATTTCCTCCCGTGACCAGTCGGAAGTGGATTCACGGTGCCTACGGGCCAGCAGTGGCAGCACGCCTTCAAAGTTAGCGTGATAGGTCTTGGTATCACCATACATATTTTCGTAGTGAAAAGTAAATTTGTCCTGGCCTGCCCCCTGGAGAATAATCTCCTTGAGATTATCAGGCACCTTTTCCCAGGTATCATACAGCGTGTGCCCGTATTGCTCCAGTACAGCCTCTAATTGGCACATAAAGTAAGAGTTGGTATTCTTGCTAAGTGGCGCAATGACCCCATCAATGAAGGCCTTACTGGAGTCTGGAATAACTAGCGCGGGATCAATCTCCAGGTTATTGCCCAATCCCGTGCAATCCGGGCAAGCGCCGAAAGGACTGTTAAACGAAAACATCCGCGGCGCAATCTCCGGCAGACTAATACCGCAGTCCACACAGGCAAAATTCTGACTGAACATGAGTTCTTTAGCCCCGCCGACATCTACGGACACAATACCGCTGCCTAATTTGAGTGAGGTCTCCAGCGAGTCAGCTAAGCGGCTGCCGATCCCGTCGCGCACTACAATGCGGTCAACTACCACTTCGATAGTATGTTTCTTATTTTTTTCAAGCTTGATTTCATCGGTTATATCATGGATTTCGCCGTCCACCCGTACCCGGACGTAGCCATTCTTACGAATGTCTTCCAGCACCTTCTGATGCTCACCTTTTTTACCGCGCACCACCGGAGCCATTATACTCAGCCTGGCACCTTCGCCTAAGGCCATCAGTTGGTCAACCATCTGCTCTACTGTCTGCTGGCTGATCGGCTTGCCGCATTTGGGACAATACGGTCGGCCGGCCCGGGCAAATAATAAACGCAGGTAATCATAAATCTCAGTCACTGTACCCACTGTAGAACGGGGGTTACGGCTGGTAGTCTTTTGGTCAATCGATATGGCTGGTGACAACCCTTCAATATAGTCAACCTCCGGCTTGTCCATCTGCCCCAAAAACTGACGGGCATAAGCTGACAGCGACTCCACATAGCGGCGTTGCCCTTCGGCATAGATGGTATCAAAAGCCAACGAGGACTTGCCTGAACCACTCAGGCCGGTAATAACCACAAGTTGATCGCGCGGAATGGTTATGTCAATATTTTTTAAATTGTGCTGTCTGGCACCCTTAACAATAATACTATCTGGCATTGTCGGTTCCCCTTTTTAGACTATATCTATTAATTGATATTAATTATTTAATATTTATATTATAGCAGCCTTCTTACTATAATGGTAGCAGTCTGCTAACGTAAAAATAGTACTTGTCCTTCCAAGCTGCAGCAGGTAGAATAATAATATAGAATTTCAGAAAAAGATAGAGGGAGGATTGTATGAGCGAAGAACGTTTTGACCGGCTTGAAAAAATGCTGGAACAAACCCAAAATCAAATGAATCAAATGCAAAATCAAATGGGCCAAATGCAAAACCTGACAGAACAGCTAGTTAAAATGGTTGGCCATAATAATGCTGTTACGGAAGAGCTTAGGGAACGCGTGGATAAACTAGAGCACAAGTTTGATAAGTTAGAAACCAAGGTTGATAAACTGGAAACCAAGGTTGACTGCATGGGAGCACAAATGCAAACTGGGTTTGCCGGACTTACCGCTATGGTTAATCTGCTGGGCGAGAAAGTAGATACGATTCCTCATCTCGAAACCAAACTTGAAATACTTAATGATTACATTTTGAATCAAGCAGCTGATATTCGCATGCTCAAAAAAGCACGCTAAAACAATAATTATGCACCAAAACCATCCGGCTCACGCCGGGTATTTTTTTATGTTCAACGTGCTACTTTTTCTGTCGTTTAACAGTTTTACCGGCAACTTTGGCTTTTCCTGCTTCCACCCCTGCCTTTTGCCGCAATTCGACAATCATATCTCTAAGCTCAGCCGCCCGTTCAAACTCCAATAACTTAGAAGCCTGACGCATTTCTTTCTCCAGATTAACAGCCAGTTCCAACATATCATCCCGCTGCATGTTACCAATGCGGTCGGCTTTGTAGTTAGCCGGAGTTTCCGCTACCTTGGTGGTTTCAATAAGTTCTTTTACCCGTTTTTCAATGGTTTTGGGGGTTATGCCGTGCTCAGTGTTATAGGCCAGCTGAACTTCCCGGCGTCGATTCGTCTCGCTCATGGCCCGGCGCATAGAATCAGTAATTTTATCAGCATACATAATAACCTTGCCATGGGCATTACGGGCTGCACGGCCAATGGTCTGAATCAGTGAGGTATCAGAACGCAGGAACCCCTCTTTATCAGCATCCAGAATTGTGACAAGTGACACTTCCGGCATATCCAAACCTTCCCGCAGCAGGTTTATTCCCACAAGCACATCATGCACGCCGGCCCGCAAATCCCTGATAATCTCCACCCGCTCAATTGTCGCAATATCTGAGTGAAGATAGTTGACCTTAATCCCCATGCCTTTTAAATATTCGGTTAGGTTTTCCGCCATTTTCTTGGTTAGCGTAGTCACAAGTACCCGCTCATTGATTGCCATACGCAATTTGATTTCATCCAGCAAATCGTCCATTTGCCCTTTAATGGGGCGAACTTCGATTTCAGGGTCGATAAGACCTGTCGGACGAATAATCTGTTGGACAACCTGACTGGCTGCTTTCAGCTCATATGCGGCCGGGGTTGCTGAAACATAGACAATCTGATTAATCCGTTCGTCAAATTCGTCAAAAGTCAGCGGCCGGTTATCAAATGCTGACGGCAAACGGAAGCCATTCTCCACAAGTGCTTCCTTGCGTGAACGGTCACCGGCGTACATAGCCCTGACCTGTGGCAGCGTAACATGAGACTCATCAACTACAATAAGAAAGTCTTCCGGAAAATAGTCTATCAGCGTATAGGGCGATTCACCTGGCTGACGCTGGGTAAGATGCCGGGAATAGTTTTCAATCCCTGAGCAGTAGCCCATTTCTAACATCATTTCCATATCATAGCGAGTGCGCTGATCAAGCCGCTGAGCTTCTAATAGCTTGTTATTTGCCTTAAGATAGGCCAGCCGCTCATCTAGTTCGGCTTCAATATCTCCTACCGCACGCAGCATGTTTTCCCGTGAGGTAACATAGTGAGAGGCCGGATAGACAGCAATATGCTTACGTTCCGTGAGAATTTCACCTGTTAGGGTATCGATTTCCAAGATCCGCTCGATTTCATCGCCAAATAGCTCTACCCGCAAAGCCTTCTCGCCATATGCTGCCGGATAAATTTCAACAATATCACCACGCACCCGGAAAGTACCGCGGGTAAAGTTATAATCGTTACGCTCATACTGAATTTCCACAAGCTTGCGCAGAATGTCATCCCGATCTTTGGTTTGTCCCTGCCTGAGTGACAACACCAACCCCCGGTATTCATCAGGCGAGCCTAAGCCATAGATGCACGACACACTGGCCACAATAATGACATCCCGCCGCTCAAACAGCGAACTGGTTGCTGAGTGGCGCAGCTTATCGATTTCATCATTAATCGAAGCGTCTTTTTCAATATACGTATCTGTCTGCGCAATATAGGCTTCCGGCTGATAGTAATCATAATAACTTACGAAATACTCCACCGCATTATTCGGAAAAAACTCTTTAAACTCGCTGGCCAATTGAGCCGCAAGGGTTTTATTATGTGCAATCACCAGCGTTGGTTTTTGCACAGCTTCAATAACTTTGGCCATGGTAAAGGTTTTGCCCGTACCAGTAGCTCCTAACAGTACTTGCGCTATATCACCACGGTCAATCCCAGCCGCCAATTGAACAATAGCTGGCGGCTGGTCACCAGTAGGCACAAACGGGGCTTCTACCTTAAAGGGGCTGCTGCCTTCGTGATGAACCGTATTGAGTTTTGGTACAGTTGCCATAATTATCACCTATATGATTTGATTTATCTTGGATACGAGTCAAAACTCCCGCCTCTATAGGCGGCGTTAAATCAGGTGGAGTAGACTCTCCACCTGAAGCCCCAATGTTTCAGCTATGCTGAAACGAGTTCACTCACGCTGTTTCTAGCGCTTTCTAAACTTATCTTTAAGCCAATCAATTAACCCATACCGCTGGGTAACCATTTCAACATAAAATAACTCGTCCCCATCTGGGACTAAGATTACGCCTAACCGGCGTTCACCTTGTTTAAACTTACTATTCTTACGAACTTCCTTACCTGCCCGTTCGAAAATAATGCTGAACTCTTCTGTGGCCTGACTAATTGCGGCTGCCAAATCATACCGGCTATTTATCGGCAAACCAGCCACGTTAATAATAATATCACCAGGCTTAAACATGTTAGCTGCCGGTGAGTCACTCACCGTATCAAGCACCATAAGCCCATAAGACGGCGGCACAAAACGGGGTGGCACCTTCATCTCACGGCGGTTATCCAGTTGGATAAGCAATTCATGACCGAGCGGGGATAAAATAGCGGCAAACACTTGCAGCCAGACATATTTTGCTGATAACAGCGCCAGCACTAGCAAGAGGATGCTGTAACCTGCCAGGTGCAGCGCAGAATGCCACCGCCGCTGCTGCGGTAAACTTGCTATTGCCATGTCAGTATAACCCAGAGCTGCGACCACCGGCGCCATCACATAGAGTAAGCTCGAGCCACTTGGTGGCTCCTGGACTACTGTTAGTAACGGCCACCATTCCGGCATTTTCATGACACCACCAGAAATAGTACCTGAAGGCATAGTCACCGCCACCAGGATAACCAGCGGCAATGGCCAGAAGTTCTGCAGGCTAAAGGCTCCCACCAACCGCCCATCTTGTTTCTTGACAATCATGGGCATCGCACTGTAGCTGCCGCTAATGGCAATTAACAGGCTCTCGGTAATGTGGAGTACAGCTACCAGTGACAGTACTTGCGGTACGTTAACCTCAGGCCAGCCAAAGATAACATTTGCTAATGCCACCAGCCCGCCGGCATAAGCAAAGCACAAAAACCGCATATTGATAAGCATGAGCGCCAAAGCCACCGGCCAGATATAATTGAGACCAAGCTGATTCAGTGTAACGCCAACAATTGTCAACAAAAAGCTGCCAGTGATACCACCAATAAGCCCATATACCCCAGCCAGCAATATTTGCTTCGTCAAGCTATATTTATAAACACCGAACATTTGCCGCTGGCTTTTTTGCATCTGCCAATACTGATAGCCAACCAAGGCTAGAATTAGCCAAAAATTAACATCCAATACTACATCCAATGTCCCGCGAATAATGAGTGAAATTAGATCAGGCCATGGAAACACCTTGTCTCACCTCAATGCATTCTATATACATCAATAAACAATACACCACCCGGCACGCCTGTACCTTCTTTAATTCAAAATATGCAGATAAGGGTTGGTTTATAAAATTATAAACCAACCCTCCCCTTTAGTACAGTACTACATTTTGCTTTTCAAAACTTCAAGGGCTTTATCCAGCTGCACATCCTTATCTCTGCTTTCCGGCAATTGAACTACAATATCTGGTTCAATGCCCACACCATTAATAGACCTGTCGTTCGGCGTCAGATACTTGGCAATGGTCAGCTTAATTGCTGAACCCTCGTCCAAGCGAACGATCGTCTGAACAGAACCCTTACCATAGGTCTTGGTTCCGATCAGTGTGCCTACGCCAGTATCTTGCGCTGCCCCGGCTACGATCTCTGAGGCGCTGGCACTACCACCATTAACCAAAATAGCGATCGGATATTTCGCGGTTTCCAACTTGGAAGAATGAGTTTCGCGTTGCCCATCGCGAGTAACCACTGAAACCACCGGACCTTTGGGAACAAACTGGCTAGCTACCTTAACACTCTCATCCAAAAGTCCGCCGGGATTATCCCGTAGATCAAGCACCATGGCTTTCATTCCTTGTTTTTCCAATTCCTGCAATTTGCGAACAAAATCATTGCCTGTATTTTCATTAAACATAGATATCCGAATATAACCAATATTATTATCGAGCATTTTTCCAGCCACAGTCTTAATTTGAATGTTGGAACGGGTTAAGGTATAGTCTTGTACCTCCTGCTCACGCATAATGGTTAATACAACCTGACTGCCTTCAGGACCCCGAATCTTACTGACAGCTTCATCAAGCGCCAGATCTTTGGTATCTTGGCCATCGATCTTGATAATCTGGTCACCGCTTCTAATCCCGGATTTTTCACCAGGTGTACCCTCAATCGGAGCGATTACGGTAAGCATTTTATCCTTAGTACCAATAACAATACCTACCCCCCCAAAAGAACCTTCAGTCTCAATCATGAACTCTTTGAACATTTTGGCGTCCATATAGATAGAATGTGGATCATTAAGAGACTTTACCATCCCCTTAATCGATCCGGCTATCAGTGCCTCTACCGGTACCTCTTCTACATAACGAGACTTAACAACCTGTAATGCCCTTAACACCTTAAGCGTACTGACAACATCAGATGACCATGCATTCATCAGATATAAAAAACCGGCCGATGTCGTCAGAAATGTCACTAACACCAATACTACGGCGCCAAAAATTAGTTTACGGCGACTCAATAAATACACCTCGCAGAAGTCGCGGGTTCAATACCGGACTTATCCCTTTTTCTTCTTATCCTTTTAACTATATGTTAAATTAGTTGTAAATATTCTTACCTGGAATAAGATTGCACACTTTCCGTGTCTTTCGTTAAGGCAAATATCCCATGGGGCTAACTGGCGAACCATTTTCCCGCACTTCAAAATGCAAATGCGGACCAGTCGAATAGCCGGTCGAACCAACGCGGGAAATTA
Source organism: Sporomusa sp. KB1 (assembly GCF_007830295.1). Lineage (GTDB taxonomy): Bacteria > Bacillota > Negativicutes > Sporomusales > Sporomusaceae > Sporomusa. The sequence goes on from NZ_VLKC01000002.1 coordinate 341,251, forward strand.
TCTGTCCTTTGTGTACCCTGGCCCCCTCTTCCACCAGCAGCTCTGAATTATGCGCATATAATGTTGAAATCCCGTTACCATGATCAATAATAATGGCATTACCATAGCCGCCCATCCAGCCACTGGACACCACGACGCCACTATCAGCTGCCGCAACCGCATCACCATAATCAGCGCCAATATCAATGCCGCTATGGAATCGACCAGTGCCAAAAATCGGGTGTGTCCGCCAACCGAATGGCGATGTAATCGGGCCTGAGGCCGGCCACATTAGTGCCCCACTACCACCTGCCGGACCAGCAGCATTACTGCCTGAAGACTGAATCCGCCTAATCATCTGCTCAATCTGACTAGAGGTTTCCATGAGTTCCCTATATGCCTGTTCAGCCGTGTCACGCTCATTTACAGCTGATTCCAATACCTTCTCGCGCTCATTTTTTTGGGATTCAATAAGCGCCTTTTTCGTAGCAGCTTGTGCCTTAAGGTCAGTAATTACTGCCTTGTCCCGCTCAAGTTCAGCCCGTTTCTGAACCACAAGCTCACGTTCGGCCTTTACTTGAGCGACAAGATTTATATCCAGATTAACAACCCGTTTTAGCAACTCTGCCCTTGTAGTAAAATCAGCAAAATCTGTGGCCCCGAATAGAACATCCAGATAATTTACCTGACCATTCTTATAGATATCGCGCATTCTCTTATTAAGAATTTGGCTACGCTCAGCCAGATTTTTTTCTACTTTAGCTAATAACGCCGTATTCACCGTTATCTGCTGCTCAGTAGCGGCAAGTTCGGATAAAATACTGTTGTATTCGCTGGCTGCCGTATCAAGATTACCCTGAATCGTCCGCAGCTGTTCAGAGACACTATCCACCTGCTGTTGGGCCTGTGTCGCTTTATTTTGCTGCATTTCTATCTGCAGCTGAACATCTTCGAGTTCACGCTGTTTTTGATCAACCTCATCCGCCAGCGCCGTTGCCAGTACACCGGCAACCAGTACCATGATCAACAAGACTGATAAAATACGTTTACTAAGCAATGCTCTCCCTCCTGTTACACCTTCATAAACCGCTTAAGTGAAATGGTACTGCCTAACGCACCAATGGCTGTGCCCACAACGAGCAACACAATACTAATATGAGTCAAGAATGGACTCTTAGGAATCAATGGTAAAAAGGCCAGCGATTCATAGACCTTTTCGGTAAGAGTGCTATAGGTCTGGCTCAAGATGAGCATTGCACAAAGTGCACCACTAAAACCTAATATCATGCCTTCAATCATGAAAGGGAACCGGATAAACCAATCAGTTGCCCCAACATACTTCATAATCCCGATCTCTTTACGGCGGGCAAAAACGGTAATCCGAATGGTATTTGAGATAATGAACAAAGCCGCCAGCGCCAGAAAAATAATCAGAATAAGCCCAAAAATCCGAACCAATTTCGTCAAAGCAAACAATTGCTCAATGACTTCCTGACCATAGTTGGCATTTTCTACCCCTTTAAGCTGAGCAATCGCCTGGGACACCGATTTCACATACTCTGGCTTGTCTACCTTTACTTCAAAGGAATTCGGCAACGGGTTAGTGTCTCCCAGGGCCGTAAGCAAGCCTTGCTGCTCGCCTAAACGGTCTTTGAACTTAACCATAGCCTCGCCCTTATCAATAAACATTACCTCTGTTACACCAGCTAGCTTGGTTATCCTTGTGCCTATCTCCCTCATATCCCGGTCAGATAACCCGTCTTCCATGTATACAGTAATCTGTACTTGGGTTTCCAGGGTAGAAGCAATATGATTAAGGTTAAGCACCATAACCAAAAACATGCCCAGAATCAGCAGTGACACCGCCACCGTACTCACAGAAGCAATACTCATCAGGCTGTTACGTCTTAGCGAAGAAATTGCCTCACGCACGAAATATTCAAAGGTCCTAATCTTCATAGCCGTATACTCCTTTTACCTGGTCACGAACAATACGGCCTTTTTCAATAGCAATAACCCGTTTGCGCAACGCGTCGACAACAGTTTTATCGTGAGTAGCCATAATAATAGTCGTACCTGCCTTGTTAATGGTATCAAACACCTTCATGATTTCCCACGAGGTATCCGGATCCAAATTGCCGGTGGGTTCATCGGCAATAACAATAACCGGATTATTGACAATGGCCCTGGCAATAGCTACCCGCTGCTGCTCACCACCTGACATTTCAGATGGATAGGTACGCACTTTGTGTCTGAGGCCGACTAAATCGAGCACATTATGCACTCGTTTTTGCATTTCCCGGTGCGGCGCTTCAACCACCTGCATAGCAAAAGCCACATTGTCATATACAGTTTTATTGGGTAACAACCGATAATCCTGAAATACTATACCCAAGCCCCGTCGCAAATACGGCACATCTTTTGGCAGCATCTCGACGACATTCCGTCCATTAACAACAAGCCGTCCGCTTGTGGGCAGTTCTTCACGTAAAATTAACTTAATGAATGTCGACTTACCAGCACCACTTGGCCCCACGATAAAAACAAACTCACCTTTTGGGATATCTACTGTAACATCAGCTAACGCAACTGAGCCATTGCTGTATACCTTCGACACTTCACTCATGTAAATCAATCGTAGAGTACCTCCATCCTAAATTCAAAGACCAAAACATATAGACTATTCGACGTAGATCCACAAAACCCTCCTTACTCGCGGACTATTGATTATGGATTGTTACTTTATCTCACTACTTCAGCAGTTCCAACGTATACAACGTCGTCAGCCCTAACACGCTTAATAAACCAAAATACCACCATGCCACCTTCAAACGCTGCGTCGTTGTCAATTGATAATAACCGTCCGCTTGTGTCTCTTCCCCCCGCCACAATTCAAATAAAGAGAATAAAAAAATTAGTAAAACCAAAATGTTATAAGTAAATAAGAACACAACACCAATAACAAAACTGCCAATCCACCAAAGTCGTGGCGAGATGGCAGCTGCAATGCGTTCTCCATCCAGTGGAGCGCAGGGAATAAGGTTAAAAATATTCAGCAGGCAGGCGGTATACGAAAGTACCAACATCAACGTACTACTGCTCCACAGATAAAAAGCCAAACATACCAATGCGCTCAGCGTCCCCGCTGCGGGACCACCAATAGCAATATTGGCTGTCATTTTGGCATTGATGGGTGGACGGTTTAAGCTAATAACAGCACCAATGAAAGGGATAAAGGTAGGACCGTTGGCTCTGAGGCCAACAATACGTGAGGCCGCAATATGACCCAATTCATGAACCAATAGCAGCAAGATAAAACCGATACCGAACTTAACACCAAAGGCGAGCGCATAAAAAACCAGCGATACCAGCATAGACACGGCCGTAGAAAGAGTACCGCTCACCTGGACTAGCGCCAGTAATCCTACTATCCCGATCCCGGCCCGGCGTAGTACACGCCGGCCCAGATTTATTACCTGCCAACAGTTCACAGCATCCCTCCTCCCGGACTAAACATCTTCTCTGCCTTTGCCACAATGACCGCAGAAGGGTCACTGCGATAAGCAGGTAAAAAAAATCCCGCACATACATCATAGATATGCATGTGCGGGATTTTTTACCCTAACAGAAAGTAAAACTTTCTTCAAGCAAACACGACTTGTCGCCAAAGGCTCAGCACAAATCGCGTTTTCTTTATTATTTTATTGGTTTTTGCGGCTAACTACCTTTTTAGCCGCAACGACAATCGCTTCTGCAGTTAAATTATATTTTTTCAGCAAGTCACCCGGTGTACCTGATTCGCCAAACGTATCCATAACGCCCAAACGTTCCATTGGAACAGGCGCATTTTCGGCAAGTACCTCGGCAACTGCGCTGCCAAGACCACCGATAATGCTGTGTTCTTCACAGGTCACAATCGCACCAGTGTCACGGGCAGCGGCAATAATGGCCTCTTTGTCAATCGGTTTAATGGAAGCCATAGCTAGTACCCGCGCACTTATTCCCTGGGAAATAAGCTGCTCTGCTGCATGCCGTGCCGGAGCCACCATGACGCCGCAGGCAATAATAGTTACATCTGTGCCATCTGTTAACAGCGCAGCTTTACCAATACGGAATTCATAAGCTTCGCCAAAAACATTAGGTACTGCTGACCGTCCCAGACGAATATATACTGGTCCTTTATGCTCAGCAGCAAAATCAATGGCCTGCTTAGTCTCAGTTGCATCAGCAGGTACAATAACCGTCAAATTCGGTAATACCCGCATGATAGCGATATCCTCAATGGACTGGTGGGAGGCACCATCTTCACCGACAGTCAAACCGGCATGAGTTGCAGCAATCTTAACATTGAGCTCAGGATAACAGATTGAATTGCGCACTTGTTCAAACGCGCGGCCGGTTGCAAACATAGCGAAAGTTGAAACAAAAGGAATCTTCCCCGCAGCGGCCAGACCAGCGGCAACCCCCATCAGATTCTGCTCAGCAATGCCAACATTGAAAAACCGGTCAGGATGCGCTTTAGCAAACACATTGGTTTTGGTCGACTTAGACAGGTCGGCGTCTAATACCACGACATTTTTATTGCGATCACCCAGATCCTTTAATGCCAGACCGTAGGCTTCGCGAGTTGCGAGTTCTTTACCCATTATTATCTATGCACCTCTCTCAGTGGATGCTGGTTCTGAACGCCCATCTGCTTTGTTGCTCCTGCGATCCGTTGCTCAACGTACTACGTGTACGTCTCCGCTACGGTTCTCGGTGCGCCTAGCATCTGGGCATTCATAACCAGCATCGTGTATATTCATAGTTTCTTTAAACCTATTAATCGTCCATAGCCTCTAATTCGGCTAAGAATGTTGTGCACTCTTCACGGGTGGGAGCTTTACCGTGCCATTCGGCAACGTTTTCCATTTGACAAACGCCTTTGCCTTTGATGGTTTTAGCTACTATCATGGTCGGTTTATCTTTTACGGTCTTGGCTGCTTGAATGGCATCATAGATTGCGTTATAGTCATGGCCGTCAATAACAATTACATTCCAGCCAAAAGCCTGCCATTTTTCAGGAATAGGCAGTGGCGACATGACTTCGCTAATCGGCCCATCAATCTGCAAACCATTAAAATCAACAAACGCCGTGAGGTTGTCCAGCTTATAATGAGGAGCAAACATAGCAGCTTCCCATACCTGACCCTCTTCCAGTTCGCCATCACCTAGCAAGGCATATACCCGGTAATCCCGGGCATCCAGCTTACCAGCCAATGCCATACCATTGGCAGCACTCAAACCTTGTCCCAAAGAACCGGTAGACATATCCACACCGGGAATTTTTTTCATCTCAGGATGGCCCTGAAGACGGCTGTTAATCTTGCGCAGAGTCAATAATTCTTCCTTAGGCAAATACCCCTTCTCTGCCAGTGTGGCATAAAGCACCGGCGCCGCATGCCCTTTGGAGAGCACAAAGCGGTCGCGGTCAGCGTCCTTAGGATTCGCCGGGTCTACCTTCATTTCGGCAAAATAAAGCACAGTTAGAATATCGGCCGCAGATAAGGAACCACCGGGATGACCGGATTTCGCCTCAGTAACCATACGTACAATATTACCCCGAATGGATTTGGCCCGCCTGGCAAGCTCAGTGAGCTGCTGCGGAGTTAGTTTTTGTGACATTCTTTCAACCTCCTATAGTCCTTTATCTAGGCGGGGTTAATCCCCAATGTTTCAACTAGTCCGTCGTAATCCACAATGTTTCAGCTAGCTGAAACGAGTTCACTACTACTAGTGCACTATATATAATAAATGTGCCAAGGCCTGAAACTGGCTAGAAATGTCCAGCTGCGAGGCGCGACGAGGACGTACCCGTAGTCGTACTGGGAAGTACGTCGGAGGGAACGCCCACAGGAGTAACACCGTCGCCTATGAGACTGCAATACGTCTCTAGGATGGCAGTGAGCTTGTTGTAACAGCCCGTGTAGATGGGCGTTTATAGCCAGTTTCAGCGATGGGTGGTGAAGCCCTCGCCAAGTACCTCATGCGCATCAGTGACAATAACAAAAGCCTGGCAATCAATTCGGTATACCAGGTCCTTGACAGCAGAAACCTCTCTGGTACTGACTACGCAGAAAACGACCTCACGATTGGCATGGGTATAAGCGCCGCGGCCTGACAAATAAGTCACTCCCCGCCCGAGTTCAGTCATAATGGCCTCTGACACCTTCTCCGGTGACTTTGACATGATGAAAAAAGCTTTGGCATTACTTGAACCTTCTTGCACCAGATCAATGATTTGCGTAGTAACAAATAAAGAAATAAGTCCATATAATGACAACTCCGCACTGCCAAACACAAGACCCGCTGTGGCAATAACGAAAAAATCAACTCCCAAGAGCGCCTGCCCAATACTGATCTTGGTTAATTTATGAATAATAGCTGCTGCCAAATCAGTACCAGCCGTTGTTCCTTTAAATTTAAACACAATTCCCATACCAACACCGGCAAGAATACCACCATATAAAGAATTAAGCAACAAATCGTGGGTGAGAACAGGAACAAACGGTGCCGATAAATCAATGCTAACCGCTAAAATACCCGCACCCAGCAGTGTATTCATACCAAAACGGGTTCCCAGGATTTTAACACTAAGCAACAACATGGGAATATCAAAGGCCAGCATAGTCATGCCTACCGGCAACCCAAACGTATGGTGGAGCACTGTGGCCAAGCCGCTAATGCCGCCTGCCGCAACTTTATTAGGGATTAAAAACATATTAAGAGCCACAGCAGTAATTACCGTGCCCAGCATAATTCCCAAATAGTCACGCAGCCACTTTCTCTTCACCATCGCTACCTCCTTACTTTTTTACCAGGCTAAGCGCGAGTTCGGCATTTAGAAAAGCTTTGTTACGCAAAATAGTAATACGTTCTTCCCGCTCCCGGTTAGGCTGTTTGCGTTCATCCCACATCTCCCGTATCCTGGCCATCAGTTTGTCGGCCGTTACCGACTTTAGAGTACCGACATGTTTTTCGCCTATACTTTCGAGGAAGCGATCAATTTTGGGATCATAGGATATACCCGCCATCGGCACATGCATAACAGCAGCAAAAATAAGCGCATGCAGCCTGATGCCAATTAATAGATCCAAATTACCTACCAGCGAGAGTAACTCACTGGTAGTATATTCATTTGGCAGCACACTAGCCCTATTTTTCATACGCCCGGCAATCTTTTCAGAAACACCGAGGTCATCAGGCCACTGCATGGGGATAAATACCACCTTAGCTCCCAGTTCTTCAATCATCTTGTCAGCAGCATGACCCATCACCTGTTTAAAATGTCCCCAATCCTTCCATTCCCGCACAGAGATACCAATTAACGGCGCCACACCTTCTTGTCCATACTTTTTCAGAATGCTGCGTCCAATGGTTTTATCCACCGGATGCATGGCCAAAACCGGATCAGCCGTTATATGCACAGGCGGTGCAGTTACCTTTAACCGCTTTAGCTCCTCATAAGAGCCCTCGTCACGAACAGTAATAAGGTCAACCATATTACCAATATAACGCATAGCCCCTTGAGCCAAGGCTCCCCGTACCGGACCAATTCCCTGAGCATACAGCATAACCGGCTTACCCAGCTTTTTGGCCAGCATCATAATACTCAGGTAATAGTAGAGACTGCGATCACTGGTCACGTCTTGGAGCAAGCTGCCGCCGCCGCTGATTAACAACTGGCTTTGGGACAGTGCCTTGGCAATCTCCGGGTAATTCAAACGATAGACAGCAGCTACACCGTGCCGCTGCCGGGTATCTTCCGGATTACCAGAGATAACTGTAATTTTAATATTGGGCTCAATGTCAGTTAAGGCCTCAATCATAGCCGCCAACATAGCCTCATCGCCCGCATTGGCAAACCCGTAATAGCCTGAAACAACGATATCACTCATGGGAAACCGTACTCCTTCCCAATCGAGTGATTACGGCTTGAACAACATACACGCCAACAACCGCTACTATGCCAATGATTGCACCTAAAACCAAGCCGTCTAATCCCCGGACGGTGGACATAAGCACAGGTGTCCGCAAATGCGCAAAAGTTTCCACAAGTGACCCCTGAGCAATTGAGGCTACTACGATCAGTAAGTATTGCACCAGGCGCGGCCATTGACGATAGACAGCCATGACTGCCAGCAAAAAGGCCGGATGGCCGATTAAGAACTCTTTTCCCCTTGGCCGGGCGTATAGAAGCTGCTCTAATAGTGCCCTGAGTTTAAGTTCAATCCCCAGTATCGGTACACCGGCCGTATGCCCTGAACGGCCAATATAGACCCAGGCCGCAAACGCAGCCATGCCAACCAATAGCAAGGTTTTCATCGTTACCGGATAATTCAAGATAGTAGTCACCTGACGCCACAAGCCTCTGGCATCTGTCAATTGAACATTGTCAAACAAATTATAACGGGTTAAATACACAATGGTAACCAGCAGCAGCGGAGCAACAAAGGTGAGTTTTACCCCCCGGAATATTTCCATTTCCAGAAAAAAGCGCACATCACTAAGCACAGCACCTAAATAGAGACCGCCTGCCAGAGAAATAAACGTAGCAATAACAACAGCGCCTAAACCGGCGGTAATAATTTTACCCAGAGGAGCCGGACGTTCAAACTGACCGGCAGCCTCCAGCCGCCGCCAACGATCCAACAGCCACGTCATAGCCAAAGCCGGGAAAACACTGGCACTAGCCAGCGCAACCATCTGACGGCTAAGCGTACCGCCGCCCTTACTAATCGGGAAGATCAGCAATACTGCCAATATAGCGGTAAGCGCATACTGCCAGCGCGCACCAAAGGGATAGACCAAAGACAAAAACAGCACCCCAGCCGCCGTTGCACCGACCACAACGAGTGTTAAGAGCCATGGCGCAGGAAAATACGGGTTATAGGTACCAGCCCGGCCAAGGCTGAAACCCTCAGCCACTAAGGCTTGTTTAACACCTGACACATAATTCATATTGGTTTCAGTCAGCGTTTTTCCTGGCTCCGGCTTATCATACCGTCGCAAGAGATTGATCCGGATATTGCGTTCCTGATCAGCCAGCGCCCAGCGCTGAATGGCTTCAGCCGCTTTTAATTTAACTTGTTCATCTTTGGGAATAACATAAACCCGCGCAGACCGGTAGTTATTGGCAGCCGCCAGTTGAGTAAGCCCTTCCTGTTTAAGAAACTGCAGTTGCAGTGGGTGCTCAATCATGGCTAATGTAAGCTGTCGATCTCGAAAACGGCTGGCGGTAAGTGGCAATAGATCAGGATAACCCAAGACCTCCTCACCAGAAAACATGATCGCACTCAGGTTATTAACTGCTGCCAAGCGCTGAAACACTGAATCAACATCTGCAGGGGTTACCTTAGTATAGTTCGTCGGACGGGCAATTACGTAAAAGCCCAGCTTGTCAACTACAGCAAGTTCTGCAGAAGATAGCCCCAGGTTCCATTTCACAACTTTTTCAAAGTTGGCTTTTGCTTCCAATACCGGTCGATCACCATCTGTCAGCAGCGTTACCCTGTCAGGTCCCAAACGGCGGCTTAAGTCAGCCATCACTTCCTGAAAGACTTGTTGATCTTGCCCTATGACATATACATCCTCAGCCTGGATCTTTCCTGCGGCAATTAAACTGCGCCAAAAGGGATCTGTCAGCGTGCCGGTATTTTTCTGGTGAAGAATATCTGCACCAGGCAATGCCGTTATTTTGCCGCTTTTATTGAGTTTTTCCAGGGTAGTTTCATACACAGCCAGACTAGTAATGCCAGCGTCTTTAAATTGCTGAAACATGTCAATTGGACGAACACCCTCGATTTGCGCTAATTCCATGATATCTTCATATTCCATAACCATTTCAACCGTGGAATTGGCCTGTTCAACTGTGTGACGCTGCCAATCGATAGTAAAGGATGCCAATAGGCCAACAATGACCAAGCCAATCAGCCATTTGTTATATGTAAAGGTTGACAAAATCTCTCCACCCTTTTTGAAACTGCCACCTATGTGAGCAGTTCGATAATAATATGTACTATTCCCAACACAAGGTTGTATAAGTCAGATTGCCTTGCTAACACTCACAATGACGACAAACTAACCCGGAACCAGTACTAACTTCGGTTGTCGGTATAAATAATAACCTGACCCTGTTCCATAACAACATCCCGTACATTCACATTAAACGGCATTTTTCTTAAATCCATTAACGGCACTTCTGTCAGCAACGAACCACCGATATTGCCAACTGGGGTATTGTTCAGCCAAAACCGCTCGGTAACAAACGTAATGCGCCGGTTCTCACGGTCACTCACAATCCGGCCATCCAACCTGACATCGACCCGAGCAAAACTACCTACGGTTAACGCACTGGTCACCTGGATTTTTTCAGGAGTTATTGTCACAGCCGCATTTTTAACCCCTTTGACTGAGTTATTGAGAAAGGCAGCCAAGTCCTCTTGCCCGATGGTCGCCGTAAGTTCGACCTCCTTTACTTGTTCAAGCACAAGCTTCCTGCTGGCCAATAGTGACTGAATATCAACCTTTACATCGCGTAAGCTAATATGCATATTGCGAAAGGTTATTTTCTCAGTCTTAACCTCACTAACATCTGCCGTCACACGATCAAAATTGCCGTCAAGCATAAACAGAGCCGGGATTTTGTCCACCCTGGCAGTAGCTTGTTTGCTCCCTGTCAGATCGCGGAGTCCCTGGGCCGCAGCATCTGACACCACCTTGGGCAATACGACTTCCACGGCCGCTATTATCATTACCAGGAACAAAACAATGGTTGTAAAGCGCTTCATAGGGTTAATCCCCCCTTAGGAAAACTTCTCTTCCTTTCATCTTTGGATACGAGTCAAGGCTCCCGCCTCTATAGGCGGCGTTCATTCAGGTGGAGTAGACTCTCCACCTGAATGAACGATTTCACTCTTTGACGCCAGACTCACTCTTTAAGTAAGCTTCGATAAATAATTCAATTTCTCCATCCATTACTGCCTGAACATTGCCTGTTTCGGCGGCAGTCCGATGGTCCTTCACCATATTATAGGGATGGAAAACATAAGATCTAATTTGACTGCCCCATTCAATAGCCTGGTATTCGCCACCAAGCTCTGCCTTCTTATCGGCCTGTTTTTGCCGTTCAAGTTCAAATAGCTTAGCCCGCAATAGGCGCATACACTGCTCCCGGTTCTGAATCTGCGAACGTTGAGTCTGGCATTGTACAATAACACCTGTCGGCAAGTGAGTCATGCGGACAGCTGAGTCTGTTTTATTAATATGCTGACCACCGGCACCACTGGCCCGATAGGTGTCAACCCTCAAGTCTACCGAATTAATAGTAATATCTACTGAATCATCAACCTCAGGCATAACATCGACGGCAGCAAACGAGGTGTGGCGTCGGCCACTGGCATCAAAGGGCGAAATACGCACAAGGCGGTGTACCCCTTTTTCGGCTTTCAGATAGCCATAGACATTAGTACCACTAATCATCAATGTCACACTTTTAACGCCCGCCTCATCGCCTGCCTGAAAGTCCATGGTCTCTACCTTGTAATTGTTCTTTTCAGCCCAACGCACATACATTCTGAGCAGCATTTGTGCCCAATCCTGTGCTTCGGTGCCGCCAGCCCCGGCATGCAGTGTCAAAATAGCGTTATTGTGATCATACTCACCCGAAAGCATCTGGGTCAGTTCAAGATGATCCAATTCCTGCTCCATGCTAGCAAGGCTGGCAGTTACTTCAGAATAAACACTATCGTCCTGCTCTTCCATCCCCAATTGCCATAAAGTAGCCATATCACTGTGACGGCTAAGCAAGTCGCGGTACTGGCTGACACTGTCCTTCATGCGTGTGACCTCTTGGGCAATTTTTTGCGCCTCATCAGTGTCATCCCAGAAGGTGGGATCACTCATTCTATCTTCTAGTTCTTCAATACGTTCCCTTTTACCAGCAACGTCAAAGAGAAACCCTCATTTCTTCAAGCCGTTTAGCCAAGGTCTCTATCGACCCGCGCAATTCATCCAAAAGCACTTCCTCAACTCCCTATTATTTGGCGCCACAACAGCGTTTATATTTTTTACCACTACCGCAAGGACATAATTCATTACGGCCTGTTGTATCGGTATTAATAATTGGTTCAAGCGGCTGGGACTGTTCATCTCCTTCTTCGCCACCACGGGTGGCATGGGCGCCGCGCAGATGATCTTCCGGTTGAGCCTGAGTTACAATATTAACTCTGAATATGTACCGAACAATATCTTCCTGCACACTTTCCATCATTTGCTGGAACATATCATACCCTTCAATTTTATACTCAATCAGCGGATTCTTTTGACCATAAGCCCTGAGACCAATACCCTGGCGCAGCATATCCATGGCATCAAGATGCTCCATCCATTTAGCATCAACCGTTTTAAGCATAACAACTTTTTCAAGCTCTCGCATATTGTCAGAGCCAAATAACTCTTCCCGTCCACTATAGGCAACCTGGGCTACACGCACAAGTTCCTCCCGGAGTTCAAAACGACTTAGCTTGTCAAGTTCCTCCTGCTTAAGTCCACCGCTAGGCGCAAAAAAGCCTTCACAGTATTCAATCAGGCCGGCATAATCCCATTCCTCAGGATATATCTTTTCATTAGCATATAAATCCATACCATAATCAATAATTTTTTCAATCATCATATCGATATTTTCTTTGAGGTTATCCCCTGTCAGGATCTTCTTACGCTGACTGTAAATGACCTCACGCTGCTGATTCATGACATCATCATATTCAAGGACATATTTGCGGATATCAAAGTTACGGGCCTCAACCTTTTTCTGTGCCTGTTCAATGGAACGGGTAATCAATGAATGCTCAATTGGTTCGTCTTCTTCCATACCCAATTTTTCCATAATGCTAGCAATATTATCGGAGCCAAACAAACGCATCAGATCATCTTCCAGCGATAGGTAAAACCGCGAAGAACCCGGATCACCTTGACGCCCGGCACGGCCACGCAGCTGATTGTCAATCCGGCGGCTTTCATGACGCTCGGTGCCAATAATACGGAGACCACCTAATTCAGCAACACCCTCACCTAACACAATGTCAGTACCACGACCAGCCATATTCGTAGCAATAGTTACTGCCCTTGCCTGACCGGCTTGGGCCACAATCTGAGCTTCCATTTCATGAAACTTGGCATTAAGTACATTGTGCGGTACACCCTTTTTCTTAAGCATCGCTGACAATTCTTCCGACTGAACAATAGAGGTTGTACCCACAAGCATAGGCTGCCCTTTGCTATGGAGTTCAGCAATTTCTTCAACAACGGCCTTGTACTTGGCACGCTTGGTCTTATAAATAACATCAGGTAAATCCTGTCGCTGCATCGGGCGATTCGGAGGAATGACAATAACATCAAGATTATAAATTTTACGGAATTCAGTTTCCTCAGTCTTAGCAGTACCTGTCATCCCGGCCAGTTTATTATACATGCGGAAATAATTTTGGAAAGTAATGGTCGCCAGAGTTTGGCTTTCCCTTTCTACCTTAACGCCCTCCTTGGCCTCAATGGCCTGATGCAGCCCTTCTGAGTAACGACGGCCAAACATTAAGCGGCCGGTAAACTCGTCAACAATGACAACCTCGCCCTCTTTAACCACATAGTCCTTATCCCGCTTCATCAAAGCGTGCGCCCGGAGTGCCTGATTAAAATGATGCGACATCTCAATGTTTTCGCTATCATAAAGATTTTTAACATTAAGCAGTTTTTCGGCTTTGGCCACGCCAGCCTCTGTCGGAGCTACCGTGTTGGCCTTTTCATCAATGGTATAGTCATCGCCTGCTGTTAATTTTGGCACAACCTTGGCCAATACAAAGTACATGTCAGTAGACTTTTCACCAGGACCAGATATGATTAGCGGCGTCCGCGCCTCATCCACCAAAATACTGTCAACTTCATCGACAATAGAATAATTTAAAGGCCGCTGTACCATTTGTTCCGCGTAAATAACCATGTTATCCCGCAGGTAGTCAAAACCAAATTCGTTGTTAGTACCATAGGTAACATCAGCGCTATAGGCCAGTTTTCGTTCGTCAAAATCCAAACCATGGACAATAAGACCAACAGACAGACCAAGATAGCGATAGAGTTTTCCCATCCATTCACTATCGCGGCGCGCCAAATAGTCATTTACAGTAACAACATGCACGCCTCTACCTGTCAGCGCATTAAGATATACCGGCAAAGTAGCTACCAGAGTTTTCCCTTCACCGGTCCGCATCTCTGCAATTTTTCCTTCATGCAGAGTGATACCTCCCACCATCTGTACATCAAAATGACGCATAGCCAAAACCCGGCGTGAGGCTTCCCGCACTACAGCAAAAGCCTCTGGCAAAAGGTCATCAAGCGTCTGTCCCTTATCTAACCGGCGCCTGAATTCGACCGTTTTGGCAGTTAATGTCGCATCACTCATGTTTTTAAATTCGGGTTCAAACGCATTGATTTTGTCTACCAACTGTAACATGCGTTTAATTTCTTTTTCGTTATCATCACCAAATATTTTCTTTAAAAATTTAAACAAATTATCAACTCCCCAGCCAAAAACCAAATGTATTGCACAATCAACTTAGACCACAACATCACCTGGTTAGGTCTTTTTCCGCGGTCATAGGGTTAGTATGTGCCTAATATATGATTTTAACAGAAAGCCGGTGCAAAGTCAAAAATTGGGTTGCTTGATAATCAAAAATTAGTTTGAGAAAACAAAAGCGAGATTGCAGCGCTAGTGCTCATAATGACCGAAGGAGTAGACCTGTCGTTCCTCTCGTCATTGCACTTCCCGCGAAGCAATCCCGCTTTAAAATTTTATTTTGGATACCAGTCAGTTTTAGCCTGGCTGCTGCTGACCGGGAGTAGTAATTTTACTACCCTTGACTGGCTCGATTTCATTCTCAACCCATACCGGGTTATGATGCTCTGCCTCGTGAAGCGGCTGAGTTCCATCACCAAACATGCACAAAAATTCGCCCCAATTGTAGATTCCGAGGAAGATATGCGCGAATACACTCACTCCCAGGACGATACCAACTACTAAATGCACCATATCAAACCAATACATAGCTGCCTTAGGAGCCACTGGCAGGAAGGCGTATAACGCCCAACCGGTAACAATCAAAAGAATGCCACCAATCAGCATCATAATCCCCATTTGTTTTTGACCAGAATTCATTTTACCCATTGGCGGCACTGGAATGGTTTTGCCTAATAGCATCTTCTGCGGATAGCCACCACAAATCTTCATCCAGGCCATATCCCGTTCATCAAAGGAAAATATCCGGCGGGTAAAGGCGACAATTCTGTCCAAAGCAAAGATGGTATAAAAAATACAAGATAACGTAAGAATGCTTGCACCTATAATATGGATTTGCATAATCATATTTTGCAGATCTTCACCAAATGGTTTAAGCCAAATAAAAAATCCAGTAAGAGCTGCTGGTAAAAAACCTAAAATTAATCCCCAGTGAAATAGCCGCGAGATAAGAGGGTGCTTGAGTACCCGCGGTCCATGTTCATCATGCTGGCTCATCAATTATCCCTCCTACACTAATTTCGTTCTGTCTACATACTTAGTATGAAACAGTTCTTCGGCCAAATTACTGAGTGGATTCTGGGCAAACTTTTTGTACACATCAGTAACCGCCTGATTGTTGTGGCTTTGGCGGACTTTTGCTTTTACATCATCATTATAAATGCCTTGTGCCCGCAGCTTAATGTATTTTGTGCGGTCTTGTACCAAATCTGTAGCAACATAGGCCCCGGTCCATAAGATTGCACCGGCTACACCTACGATGCCGATGAATTCACGTCGTGAGACCTTCACGGCCTTTTCTACATAATCATAATGCGCCATTGTGTTCCCTCCTTATGACCAAGGCAGTACGGCCTTGGCTTTATCCAGCCAGGAAGTACCCATTGGGTTGATTGGCTGACCGCCACCGTTAACACAGCCGGCCGGACAATTCATAATTTCGATGAAGTGATAAGGTGATTTACCGGCTTTGGTTTCTTCCAGGAGCGCTTTTACGTTTTCTTTGGTGCCATGAGCTACAGCTACTTTCAGTGTAACTTCTTTACCTGTTTTAGCATCTACCATCGTAACACTGGCTTCCTTCACTCCTTTTAGGCCGCGAACAGGTTTGAATTCCAGCACATCCAGTTCTTTGCCGGTGATTACAAAATAGGCTGTCCGTAAAGCGGCTTCCATTACACCGCCGGTATTGGCAAAAATAGTACCTGCGCCACTGTATTGGGCTAAAGGATTATCCTTATCAGTAAACTCAGCAACAGTCCTAAGGTCAATATTCAGCTTCTTAAACAGACGGGCTAAATCCCTGGTAGTTAGCACTACATCGATATCAGGATAGCTTCCTGATCTGCCTTGTGTCTTCCAGTATTCCGAAGCACTTTTGAATTCAGGACGGGAAGCCTCAAATTTTTTGGCTGTACAGGGCATAACGCCTACCATAAATATATCTTCCGGGTTAACCTTCCAAACTTCTTTGGCACCATAGGTTTTTCCGAGTGCGCCAGCCATCATCATCGGTGACTTGGCCGAAGACATATTGGGTAAAAGTTCAGGGTAGTATAGCTCTGCATACCTAACCCAAGCGGGGCAACAAGAAGTAAACTGTGGCAAAGGTCCTAAATGATGCTCCGTCGGCTCTCCTAACGCATAGTGGCGAATCTTGGCAATAAGCTCCATACCTTCTTCCATAATGGTCTGGTCGGCAGTAAAGACAGTGTCAAGAACTTTAAACCCAGCCTGTTTCATTGCTCCATACATTTTTTCTGTTACCAGGCTGCCGGGTTCCATTCCGAACTCCTCACCAATAGCAACGCGAACTGCCGGGGCAATTGTAGCAACAACTGTCAGTTTCTTGTTCTTAAGCTTGTCAATAACCTGATCCACTACGTCAACTGTGTCTTTGGGAGCCCCAAATGGACAGTTAATGAGGCATTGACCACAAGAAATACATTTCTCGCTGTTGATCTTGTGAACGGCACCATACTTGCCCTCAATCGCATCTGTTGGACAAAATGCCTTACACGAATCGCAGCCCTTGCATGTCTTGCTGTCAATCTCGATAATACGGGTTACCTCCTGTGATTGAAAACCTTTCAAGACAAAACCTCCTCACCCATGAAAATTAGTTAGATAGTATGCTAATGTGTAGCAACTATCATTGTGAAATTTGGAACATTTGAAGCCTGAAATATCCCAGAAATAAATAATGCCACGAATTAACTGTAATTTATATTGTATGACTTGTCAATAATTTTGGAATACTCTGATTAAGTTATTTCTTTCACTATCAATATTTTCGTAAAAACAGTTTAAAAATCTACCAATTTATGCATACTATTACCAAAGGATTTACCTTGGGAGGTAGCATTGTGAAGCATAATGTCATGGATATCCTCGACATAGTCGGCCAGCTTGCCGACCTTAAGGCTGTTGACTCCAAAAATACATTAGCCATTGCCGTATTGATAGATCTGCTCATTGATAAAGGACTCTTTAGCAGACATGAATTTGCTCAAAAAGCGCAAGAGTTGGAATCAGCCTCCTTGGCTGAAATAATTATGAAACGCCGGTCCGAGCTACGAACACCCCGATAACATAGAAATCAACACTATTAGAAATAGCTGGAAGATAACTTCCAGCTATTTCTTTGTCGCTAAAATTCCGGTTCAATTAATCCATATCGACCGTCTCTGCGGCGGTACACCACATTAACTTCCTCGGTGTCAGCATTAGCGAAAACATAAAAATCATGATTAATAAGATTCATCTGCATAACAGCCTCATCAACAACCATCGGCTTAATGGCAAACCGCTTGGTTTTTACAATGTCAAACTCATCTTCACTAGCAGTAGCCAAGGGAGCTGCCGGGATTAAATCTGTTTTAAAGCTCCCGCCTTTTAGCTTACGGGACAGTTTGGTCTTATATTTTTCAATTTGCTTTTCTAATTTCTCAATAACCAAGTCAATAGAGGTATACATATCAGGTGTCTCTTCTTCACCCCGAAGAAGAATTCCATTGATAGGCACGGTAACCTCAACAATATGACGGCCTTTGTTAACGGTGAGGATTGCAGTAATTTCACCCATGCTTGCACCATCAAAATACTTCGTGATTTTGCCAACACGCTTGGTGACATAGTCTTTCAGTGCTGGTGTAATATCAATGTTTTTTCCTCGTACTACAATTGCCATATTACCCATCCCCTTTCCTGGTTCCTATATTGTTAATATTCCCTATCAAATCAAAAATTCCTGTTTAAAAATTCAATTTATTTTCTTTTCCTATCTTTTTTTGACATAAAAAAATCAAAACCCGGCGATAATTCATCGCCGGGTATTTATATAGATGATATATCCTAGTTAGCCTTATATACGTTGCTGGCTTGTGGTCCACGAGCGCCTTCAACGATTTCAAATTCAACTTGTTGACCTTCGTTTAAAGTCTTAAAGCCTTCGTCTTGAATAGCCGAGAAATGTACGAACACATCGCCGCCATCTTCTCTCTCAATGAAACCGTAACCTTTTTCTGCGCTAAACCATTTAACTTTACCAATCATGTGAAACTCCTCCTAAGATTGAACTACAGACTGCCTTTTAGCAGCCACAAGAAGAAGTATAGCATAAATTGTCATTACTGTCAATTTATAAAATCTTCGAAAGAAAAGCCTTGGTACGTTCTTCCTTGGCATGCAAGAATACGTCTTCTGGCAAACCTTCTTCAACAATCCGGCCTTCGTCCATGAAAATAACCCGGTCACCAACTTCGCGGGCAAAACCCATTTCATGAGTAACCACAGCCATCGTCATTCCCTCTTCAGCTAACGTCTTCATGACATCCAGTACCTCTTTAATCATCTCCGGATCAAGCGCCGATGTTGGCTCATCAAAAAGCATAACCTTAGGTTTCATAGCCAGTGCCCGGGCAATCGCCACCCGCTGCTGCTGACCACCAGATAACTGCTCCGGATAGGCATCAGCTTTATCTGATAACCCTACCTTTTCCAACAAAGTAAGGGCCACCTGCTTGGCCTCCGCCTGTGACATTTTACGAACCTTAACCGGGGCAAGTGAAATATTTTGCAGTACCGTCATATGGGGAAATAAATTAAACCGTTGGAAAACCATCCCCACTTCTTCCCGTACTTTATTAATATTAGCATCACTCGTAAGAGGAATCCCATCCACAATGATTTCGCCTTCGGTAGGCTGTTCAAGATAATTAATACACCGAAGCAGCGTGCTCTTACCAGAGCCGCTTGGTCCAATAATAACAACAACCTCTTGTTCGGCAATATGGACACTAACATCTTTTAATACGTGTAATTTACCAAATTTTTTATGAACATTCTTAATGCTTATCATCAGTCTTATACCTCCGCTCAAGATAATCCACAAAGCGGGATATTGTCAACGTCATCACAAGGTAAATAAAGGCCACAGTGGTCCAAATCTCAAACGAGCCATAGGTACGGGCAATAACCAGCTGTCCGCGCCGTGTAAGCTCCTCAAAACCAATTACCGACACCAATGATGAATCTTTCAGCATGGCAATAAATTCATTGCCTAATGGCGGAATAATGCGTTTAAATGCTTGGGGTAAAATTATGTACCGCATAGTCTGTGCCCAAGTCATACCCAGAGAGCGGCCAGCCTCCATCTGTCCTTTGTCAATGGACTGAATGCCCCCGCGGAAAATCTCGGCCACATAAGCACCGCTGTTGATACTACAAGCAGTAATTGCAGCAATAAACGGGTCAATCCGCTGCCCAACAATAAGCGGCAACGCAAAATAAATGAGGAAAATCTGCACCAAAAGCGGTGTACCCCGGATAAAGTCCACATATATGGCCGCCAACATCTTAACCGGCCATAGCGTTGACAGTCGCGCTATGCCTACAAACATCCCTATTAAAAGACCAAAACCAACACTAAGCACCGTAATTTGCACCGTAACGCCGGCACCCAGAAGGAGCAGCGGAAACGACTGCAAGATTAACTCAAAATCAAAATTCAAATTTCTCACCCTTGCTAAAATTATATAAGGCGGAATAAAATCACATGTCAATTATATGCGGACAACCAATAGGTGTCAATAAATATAGAAGAAAAAAAAGCGGCGCGATTTCCGCGCCATTGCTGTCAACTCTTACTGGGGAGGCTTCTTGCCAAACCACTTGACATAAATTTTTTCATACTCGCCATTTTTCTTAAGCTCGTCCATGGCTTTGTTGATTTTATCAGTCAACTCGGTGTTTTTCTTGGCAACAGCAATTCCATACTCCTCAGAGTTAAGCGGTTCGCCTACAATCTTGGCATCTTTACCGCCAGCCTGAGCAATATAATATTCGTTAACCGGCAAATCATTAACAACGGCATCAACACCGCCGCTGTTAAGCTCAATAAACGCCTCCGGCGCATTGTTAAATTCCCGGACTGTTACGTCTTTAATCTTTTTAGCTTCACTGGCGCCGGTAGTCCCGATTTGTACAGCAATCCGTTTGCCTTCAAGATCTTTAAAAGACTTTAATGTGTTGTTATCGGCTTTGACAACCATCGACAAACCAGACTTATAATACGGCTTGGAAAAGTTAACCTTTTTCGCCCGTTCGTCGGTAATGGTCATACCTGAGATCGCGGCATCAATATTGCCGGCTTCCAGCGCCGGAATCAGACCATCAAAGCCCATGCTCTGCACTTGAACTTCCATACCCATCTGCTTGCCGACAGCCTTGATCAGATCCATATCAAAGCCAATATAGTCTTTGGTCTTCTCATCCTGGAATTCGAACGGTGCAAACGTAGTTTCAGAACCAACCTTAAGTACCTTACCCTGATCAGCGGTTTTTGCTGACTGTTGACCGCCACAACCTGTCATCCCAAATACCACTATAAACATAGCAGCCATCGATAACGCAATCAGTTTTTTAGACACCCATATACCCCTCCCCTAATTGTACAAAGTTCTCCGTAAATAATTATACGGGTATGTGCTAAATTAGACAAGTGGGTATACCATGTATACATGAATAAGGCTACATAATGTACCCAAGGAAAGTACACCTATTTTATGGAGGATAAGCAGAAACCCGAGATATAATATCCCGGGCAGGTTTGTCACATTTTATTGTATATACTATTGCTCTTTCTTGGCAATAAAGCAGTCACGGCAATAAATAGGACGATCATTGCGAGGCTTAAATGGGACTTGAGTAACTACACCACACTCGGCACATATTGCCTCATGCATTTCCCTGGGGGCTGTCTGAGCTTCACCGCCATCACGACTGCGTCTCCTATTACCCCGACATTCACGACAACGAGCAGGTTCATTTTCAAAACCTTTTTCCGCATAAAACTCCTGTTCCCCTGCTGTAAAAATAAAGTCTTTTTCACAGTCCTTGCACTTAAGAGTTTTGTCCTGAAAAGCCATTAACGAAATCCCCTCACCTTAAGAAATTAAAAACCACTGCTTAGCCGACCTGGTCTTTGACCCCACACTCGCCTGCTGGAAGGGTCGCTACTAAGAATTCAATCTCCTCACTACTGCTTCTCTCGATCAATATATGTATTCATTTTCAAGACCGGCAGGACTTACCTCTAAGCCGCACCATGCTCAAAGCCACTTTGGGCTTCTTACGTGGGTCGTTTCGCCTGCGACTGGCATCGACTTTCAACCACAGACCTAAGCAAATTGGTTCTTATATTAAATTATAGGATTGCCTAGCGAAAAAAGCAAGCACATATTGTTCAGATAGTTGCGAAATTGGTTAAATATTCTATTTCTTTCCACGTAACTGCTCTCGTCTATAAGACAATTCTTTCATCAAACCTTCCTTTAAAATCTAGCGTACTGCATTTTATGTGCTCTTCACCCCGCGCCCATGAACCAAACAAATACACTTTAACAGAGGTATATGGATTATTGATTTCCACCATATCCCCACCAAAGCTGTCAATTACTTTTGTAGGTGAATACAAAGCAATATGTTCTCCTGAGTAGGATGCTGTCACATCAGTACCCGCGTTTTTAAGCTGCAAATTAATATCATCAAGTAACTGCTGCGGCGAATGATTGCCTGGTGACAAAGAAATTGAATAGCCCACTCCGTCCAGTTTAAAGGTCATTGTCTGATTTTCACCGGGAGTAACTACCAAACCACTATCATGCAGTATAGTATCGCCAACCATGACCCCAGGGCCGGGAACGAGGTTCTGCTCCTCAATGGTAGGCGGAAACTGAACAAAGATCACTAAACGTATAGTGAGAAGTTTCTTGCTTGGTACCATCTAAAGCCTTTCAATATTAGCGCGTGCTGTAACCTCTTTAAACGCGTTTTTAGTATCAAAAACCATCTTGGCATGCCGCGCAATCCATTCATAATCAAAGCCACTATGCATTGTCGTCAAAATAACCAAATCGGCCTTATTTAAGGTTTGTTCTGTTAGCTCAAGCGAAGTATATTCCTTACCTTTATATGTAAATTTTGACACAAACGGATCGTGATACACCAAATCAGCACCCTGGCTCTCCAAACAAGTAATAACATCCAAAGCCGGCGAGGTTCGCACATCATCAATATCCTGCTTATAGGTGACACCCAACAATAAAATTTTGGCCCCTTGCATAGCCTTACCAAACCGGTTTAATATCTTCATGCTGCGTTCCAGTACAAACTCGGGCATATAGTTATTAATCTCACCAGCGGTCTCAATTAGCCTAGTATGATAATTATATTCCCGGGCCTTCCAGGTCAAATAGAAGGGGTCAATGGGAATACAGTGACCGCCAACCCCCGGACCAGGATAAAAAGCCATAAAGCCATAAGGCTTAGTCTTGGCGGCATCAATAACTTCCCACACATCAATTTTCATTTTATCGCAGAGAATCGCCATTTCATTGGCCAAACCTATATTAATATTCCGAAAGATATTCTCAAAAATTTTTTCCATTTCTGCTACTGCAGGACTGGACACGCGATAAACATTACCCTCAAGAATATTCTCATACATGGCTGCAGCGACTTCCGTGCAATCAGGCGTAATCCCACCCACCACCTTGGGCGTATTCTTAGTATTATAAAATTTATTTCCCGGATCAACACGCTCGGGTGAGAAAGCCAGGTAAAAGTCTTGCCCGACTTTCAAGCCAGTTTCTTCTAGAATAGGTTTAACCACCTCTTCGGTTGTCCCAGGATAGGTTGTACTTTCTAAAATAACGAGCATTCCCGGATGCAAATACTTGGCAATTTCCTTGGATGAATTCACTACATAAGAAACGTCGGGCTGTTGGTACTGATCTAATGGTGTCGGCACACAAATAGCCACACAATCTACATCCTTAATAAGAGAATAGTTTACTGTCGCCTTTAGCTTTCCACTATTAACCACATCTTTTAAGTCTTCAGGTACAATATCGCCGATATAGTTTTCACCGGCATTAACCATGGCTACTTTTTGTGTCTGAATGTCAAATCCAATTGTCTTATACCCAGCTTTGGCTTTTTCCACCGCCAGTGGCAATCCCACATAACCGAGACCGACAACCCCCAATACTGCCTGGCGACTTTTTATTTTATCCAAAAGCACTTGCTTCATATCGTCACACTTCTTTCACTTGATCTTGCTGCCTCTCATAATCCTGTCCGCAACCGGCACAATGGACTTGACTAGTAACGAGACATAAACATTGTCATCAGCTTGTCCACTATTCTCCAGGCCAAACAGCTCATCACAACCCTCTGCCATGCGGATACAAACGGGAATCATGTTAAAAGCCGAATTACTTATACCTCTTTCAACTTTAAATTGCTATTTCAAAGTTTATTTATTAGTTCTTTCAAATCATTAACACACCTACTATTGAAAATACATTTCTCTTGCAAAATAGATAACTCTTCTTTAATAAGCTCATCTTTACCCCAAATATCACTAAGTTTTGCTAATTTATATTGCTTCATATTCACCTTTTTTCTGATGACTAATAATTTTTCTGATAAACCAAATTCTTTATCAATTAATAATTGCCTTTCTTTATTTATTAAATATTTACACAACAGTTTCTTTTCTTTATCATGCAATTCATTATTGGAAAATATATATGATATTGCATTAAATATACTTATTACAGTATCTTGATTCTTATCAATAAGTTGTTTATCAAATGGATAATTCATGAAAAATGCTACAGGAATTATTTGCACCAACTCTAAACCATTTGCTTTTAATATATTATCAACATAATTTTTATCTCTAAAAATAACATGTGGCGATTCGCTTTTAGTATTCAAAACACTTATTGGGTCAAGCAAAATACAAGTACCATCATCTTTTAATGATTTAGATATATTAGCAATAGTAGCCTTATAATTCTCCTCATTTGTTATATGTAATAAAACATCTGCTGCAAATATTAAATCATACTGTTCATTATAATAATCTGCTTGCGATATATCACCATTAATAAATTTAAATTTTCTATATTTCCCGCTCAATTCGTTAATTGATTTTTCTGCTATATCTATGGCTTTATAAGATATTACCTTGAGATCGTAGAAATATTTTGTAAAGATGCCTATTCCAGGACCCAATTCTAACACCTTTAAATTCCTACAATTCTTAAAAGTATTCTTAATAACATAATCAAGAATATCTAGACGATTTTTATATAAGTATTCATTATATAATCTTCCCAATCCAATATATCCTACTCCTTCGATGTCAAATTTACTATTCAATCTATGATTCCAATAATCTTTATAATCAAAGTGTTGCGTACTTTTTTTATCGTCGCCTACTTCCACTTCTTTTATATTTTTTTTAATTTGTAACAGTTGCTTTTCTAATGAATAGTTTTCTTTAATGAAGTTTCTATATTCTTTTGAATCATACTCGCCTTCAATAACATTTTTTACAGCCTCATCTATGGTATTCCAAATATACTTATGGGGATATATTGTCTTAGCACCAACAAAATTATGAATGATAGGCTTTATACCTTTTGTCATCGCTTGCATAACACTAATATTCTGCGACTCTAAAACACTAGTGCATAATATATAATCTTTATCTTCAAGCCATTTATCTAAATTATCCTGCCATCCTTGGTATAGGATGCTACTCTCTAACTTAAACTCTTTAATCATCTGCTTAAAATACAATACATATCTAGCATCCTGAAAAGTCCCTGCTATATATAGTTTAAACCGTGGATCTTGATTATGTATTGCTCTGAAAGCATGCAACAAAAGCATTGGACCTTTCTTATAGTTAATGAATCCAACATATGCAATATTAAAACCTTTCGTTCTATTTCTAAAATTATATTTACTTAAATCCATACCATTAGGAATTACAACTGTTTGATCTTTACGTATAGATTTTGTGTTTTCCAAAACAAATTTCCTAATATGTTCTGCAACAAAAATTACCTTGTCCACGTTTTCCCATAAAACATTCTTAGTGTAATCAGTAAAAGCCTCATAGCTATGAAGACGACAAATAAGCGTCTTTTCTTTTGCTAATTTTAACTTGCTACCATAGCTAACTAATTCATCACACCATTCAAACCAACAGATATCAGCCCATTCCATCCCCTCGTTAATTTGTTTATAATCATTGACTTTCACAAACCGCGTCTCATACTCTTTGGACATTTCTAAAACAATGTCATCTACAAAGCTGTTTATTGTGCTTTTAATAAAAAATATTAATCGTGGCTTAACTATCACTTTCCCTTTTAATACATTTAGGCTGTCATCGATTTTCCCGGAAAATTCAGGTTCATTACACCATTTTTTTGCTTGCATATAATAGTTATATGCAACAGAATAATTTTCTAATTTTTCATTTACCGATCCCATAGCAAACAATAGGTCAAAATTATTACTGTCCTTTTCAAGTCCTTTAGCTAAAAATAACAACGCGTTTTCTGACTGGTTTTCCTGAATTGCAATAGACGCTTTAAGCGCATATATATCTATATCCTCCGGAGCAATAGCCTCATATTGCCCTATTAGCTCTAAAGCCGCTTTGTTTCTTCCTTGCGCAATAATGGCTTTAACATTATCTTTGATTTGCTTTTTAATATTTTCCATTCTACCTTCCATTTCCTTAAATCAAGACTTTATTTCTCTTCAATAAATTTCATAATTATAGTAACGCTATTAATTCAAAAATATCTGGGATTCAAATAGAAGAACTTCAATATCATTAGGAACAATAGTTCTATATTCCTGGATTATTTTTTTCGCTTGATCTAACTGGTTATTTGTAATCAATTGCTTGATGGTACCTTTCACCTGTTGCTTATATTGTTCAAACTCGTTTTGCTCAGTTTGCTTGGATTCTTGCACTTCCTTCAATAATATCTCAATTCCACGCTTCATACCGGGAAAAGCCTCTAACGCCTGGCGTAAAAACTGTAAGTATTTTGCCTGAGAACTTTCTCTATGAATTGATGCGTGATACATATTAAGCAAAAATACTTCTTCGTCATTCTTCACGTCATAGACCATATTATTATCTAGGATGTAGGTGCTATATATAAATTGCAGATATAAAATACCCTCCTCAAGATATCTATCAAATACAAATTTATATTCAGCATCCTCCAATTTATTAATCAATAAAACGTAGCGGTATAATGCTTTATGCAACTTATGTTCAGATAGATTATTTTTACATTCACTGTTTTGTAAATAATCATATATTTTTTCACTCAAATCATCATACTTCCTTGAAAGCTGATCAAATAAGCAATTAATCCAAATTTCTTTAAAATTTATAAATAATTTTTCTAAAGGATAATGCCATTTTAGTAAATAATACAGTATCCCACTACAGTATAAGGGCAACGTCGAAAAGTCAATATTTTGAATTCTATTAACTGTTTCATTAGAAAAAGCACCAGCTTCATCTTCAATAAGCAACCGGCAATATAATCCATACTCATCGGCAATATCAGTAAACACAACCGCTACTTGGCGCTCCGTTTCCTGGTTAACTTGATTTTGGCTTACTGTTTCTGATAGTTTTTCATAAAATATGCTACGCCATTCCTCTTTAATAGTATTATAATAAGTGCGCAAACTCTGGTATTTTTTCATTTTTACATATAGAAAAATTATATTTCCCATGTTTTCCAGAATTAATTTTTCCGAAGATAACTTTTCCGCACAATATAAAGCTTGTTCATAATCTTCTGTATGCTTATACAAATTAACTAAGTTATAGTATGCAAGTTCCTGATTATTCAAGGTATATTCCACAACAGACAAATTTTTATCCAGCTCATCATACCTTGCCAGCAAATCCAAATAATTGTTGTAATTCTCAATTGCTTCCTTGCATTTACTCAGTATAGCCTGAGCTTCCGCCAAATGAAAATAAATATCAATACAACTTCTATTTATTGTAAGACACTCCAAACAACATTCTTCTACTTTCTGATAATTAGCGGCAAGTTTATATACTAATGCCCTATGAGTAAGGACATATATATATTTAGACTGGTTTTGCTGTTTCTGTTTACAAAAAAGCTGGTATGCTTTCTCAATGCTCTCAATGGCTTCATTTATATCTTTATGCATTGCATAACTTGCTGATAATTGATACCAATAGTAGATATTATCCGGATTTTTTTCCAGCTCTTTTTTTAAAATAGTACCTGTACGATTGAACTTTTTATCCATTAATTCCTTATCATCCGACATATAACCATAATGAACAAATGACGCACCGAGTTGCGTTGCTTTTCCTTTAAATTTTTGCTGATTATGCACTGCGCCTTCGTAATGAAAATAGCCATCATTTTTAAATAGACGCAACGTGGAAAAAATAGTATAATGATCAGCTGTATTTTTTTGGGTGATATTCTTACAAGTTAGTGCTGCGGCCCCATAATCTTTACTGCCCTCCGAAAGTAAAAAATCAATTATTGGCTGTGTTTCTTGCAGCTCTTCATCGGCGTCAATTACTAGAAACCATTCGCCTTTAGCATAGCTAATAGTTATATTGCGCATTTCAGAAAAATGATTATTCCACTTATGATAATACACTCTATCCGTATATTGTTTCGCTATTGCCACAGTATTGTCTTCGGACCCAGTATCCACAATAATCAATTCAGAATCTATAGCATCGCGAATGGGCTGCAGGCTTATCAGGCATCGTTCCAGATTGTTCTCTTCATTTTTCACCATCATACCTATGCTCAGTTTCATAAGGACAACCTCCTGTGTTACATATAAAAGTAAATATAGATTATACACAGAACTTCACAATTACCGCATAAATTCTTCAACAGCTAAAGTTTTCTGTATAATTTACATTTAATGTATATGGAATGGATTTAAAAGAGACTCTGGATAATCCAGAGTCTCTTTTAACTTGTCTATTAACCTTGTAACAATTGAAGTACTGACTGAGGCTGTTGATTGGCTTTGGCCAGCATTGCGGTAGCAGCCTGTTGAAGTATATTGTTCTTTTGGTAATTCATCATTTCCGAAGACATATCTACATCGCGAATACGGGATTCAGATGCAGTGATGTTTTCATTGGAAGTGTTCAAGTTGTCAATCGTATTGGTTAAGCGGTTTTGATACGCACCAATTTGTGAGCGCTGTTGTGAAACAGCATTAATTGCTTTATCAATAGTAGTAATTGCAGCATCAGCGCTTTTCTGAGTGCTTACGTCAATACCAGCTTCAGCGGTTGCGTTAGTCGTTACTTGACCCGCATTAACCGTAGCAGCTTTCGAATCAGTATGATCAACGTTAAATGTCAGTGTGTCACCACTGGTCGATCCCATCATCGTATCGTAGTCAAACTTCAAATTAACTGACTCGCCTGACAAGCCATCGCCAACCGTTATCGAAGTATCACCTTTATGTGCATCAATAGATGCTCCAATATTATTGGTACCGTCTGTTAATTGTAAAGTGGTCTTGGAAGCCGTTGCTTTAAAGCTATAGGTATCACCGACTGTCCATTTATCACCGCTAGCAGCTGTAGTCATCTCTAATCTCAAGCCATCAATGGTAACACCTTTACCAGTTGTGAAATCGCCATTAACAGTAGTCCAGCTTACGCCATTGTCGGTAGAGTAGGATATGGAAGTTACACTGTTAGTGGCGGCGGTACTGTCAACAGCAGCCACTTTGACCTGATAATTGGTATCAACAGTGCCAGTAAAGGCTTCATCGCTGGTACCAGCAATAACAAGCGTAGCAGCATTAGTAGCAGTTTGAATGTTAGTAGTAACCGTACCGGCAGCAGCAGCACTAGTTGTAACCGTTACTTCATAGCCGGCAGCTGCTTTCATTCCTCTAGACACGGAAGTTATACTTAAACCAGTCGATTTCGGATCAACACTGGATGCAATCGCCACATGGCCAGCCACACCAAGTGTTTGAGCATCCATTGCAGTAACGGAAACCTTGAGATTCTGACCGGCATTAGCACCAATGTGGAAAGTATCGCTTAGGCCACCAGCCAACAGGTTCTGAGTATTGAACTCGGTTGTGTTGGAAATACGAGTAATTTCTTTAGCCAACTGGTCAACTTCAGATTGGATTTTTTGGCGATCATCAGAAGTGTTGGTGTCAGAAGCGGATTGCACAGCCAGCTCGCGCATTCTTTGCAGGATGCTATGAGTTTGGTCTAGGCCACCTTCTGCGGTTTGCAGTAAAGAGATACCATCTTGGGCGTTGGCAGAAGCTTGTTTCAAGCCGCTGATCTGGCCTCTCATTTTTTCGGAGATAGCAAGACCTGCTGCATCATCAGAAGCACCGTTGATGCGTAAGCCTGTGGAAAGCTTTTGTAGAGATTTGTTAGTAGCGGAGTTGTTTTTTCCTAGCGCATTAAGGGTATTCTGTGCGGATAGATTATGATTGATAATCATTGTTATATTCCTCCCTGATTTTTAATATTCGGGCGTCCTTGCCCAAATTTATTTACTGTAGTACTCTGTCTCTCACACCGGCCGGTTGTGAGTACAGAGTACTTTTGTAACCTCATTAATAATATCGTAAGGGATAGGGAATTTATTAATAGATAATTTAACATTTTTCCAATATTTTTTGTCGATATTTATAATTTATAGTATTATTTTTAGATTGGAATGAAGACACGTGGGAATGGTAAAGCGAGATTGCCACACTACGCTCGCAACGACCAGGAGAAAGGTCTAGTTCTCTCCCTGTTCACTACGAATGGAACTGCGGCAATCTCGCTTTTACTAATCTTTCAGCCTTGCTTAGGTCTTATCATTGATAAAACTCCCAGCAACATTCATTCTACCTTCATACGCCTGGGACACGTCTTCCTGTTTTTTTAACCTGTTGAAAGCGATATGAAACTGAATCATCATCTTCTGATTCTCTTGTTGGACTTGCAATAGAAGGCTTTTCCCTTCAGTTGACGCATAATAATCGTTGTCTGCCAATTTTTCTAAGATAATCTGCAGTTTCTCTCGTTGTTCCACTAGAGACAAGAAGATGTCTAAATCCTGTTTGAATAGAAATTTTTTCATTTCCCGAGTTAGGAAAAGATAATCCTGCCACTTGGCATACAACTCAGTAACCATATCAATTACCGGCAGCTCTGTCTAAGCGCACTTGCTTCATAGCCTGCACCCAAGTGTCCCGAAACTCTGTTAGCAATTTTTCGGCCTGCTCAAGTTGTTCTGTGTCCTTTTTGATATTCCCCTGAACCAGGCAATGCAAGATGTATTCATCCAACAGCAACCAGTTTTTTGAAATTTCATAACTGGTATCGGTTGTGAGCATAAGTTCACGAACTATATTTTGCGCACGGATATTGGCATGATGCGATTTTTCCAGATTTTTTTGCTCAAGCGCCTGAATGCTTTCTTTGACGAAACGGATAGCGCCGTTGTATAGCATCAGTGTCAATTCTTCCGGCGATGCGGTCATAATTTGTTGTCGTTTGTAAGCATTCGCTGTATTAGCAGCATTCATGACAGTGCCTCCCTATGTCTTATCAAATATCTGTGAGTACTTAGGAAAGTATTAGCTACTGGTACCTAACAAGGAGGTCACATAACTGCTTTGTTGACTGATTTTGCTGAGCGCTTCTTCCATTGCATTAAATTTGGTATAATACTGGTTTTCCATTGCAATCAGTTTTTTGTTCAGTGCGGTCAGTTGTGTCGTATATTCTTTGTATTGTTTACCAAGTACACTGGTAATATCGGTTTTTGTACTCGCCGTAATACCTGCTTGCTTGACAATACCATCAGAAGCTGTTTTCAGCATTGCACTTAGCTTTACGGCAATACCGTCATTTTTGTCTGTAGCGCTGTCTGTGCCAAAAATTTTGTAGACGATATCCGGATCTTCCTGCAATGCGGCTTTTAGTTTGTCTTCGTCAAGATATAACTTACCATTTTCTGTATAGTCTACACTGGTACTAATTCCGAGACTTGAGGCACTAGTGTATTTACCGGTTAACCCGGGAACCTTGCTAGCAAAGACATTGCGCATAGAGTTGGCTAGTGTCTGCAACGTAGAATCATTGTGCAGTAAACCGGTCTTAACTTTTTCTGTCCATATTTTTTCGTCATCATCACTCATTGCCTCTTTTTGGTCATCAGTCAACGGCATATAGTCGGTATCCCTTTTTTCGCTGACTTTCGTATTTATGGAGCTGAGGATGGTATTATAGTCTTCAATAAACTTCTTGACACTGCTGACAATTTTGTCAGTATCGGTTTGAATGCCAATAGTTGAAGTCCCGGTAGACTGAAGATTGTAGGTTACACCAGCAACAGTAAATTTGTTGGTAGTTTGCGTCATGGTTGTGCCGTCCAGCTTGAATTCAGCATCTTGTCCTTGTTGCTTGACTGATAATTTCAGCTGGTTATTTAAAAAGCTAATACCCGCATAATCACTACCTGTTAGGCTTAACTCCTCACCATCGTTCTTAGCTTTTAAGGTGAATTTCCCTGTTGTAGTATCAATTTGAGCATCTGCAATAGAATTTCCGCTACTGTCTTTAATCGCATTGATCTTAGCTATGATAGAGTCCATGGTATCTGTTGAAGTATCTACTGCAATGGTTGACGTAGTAGTTCCATCCGATATTTTTAAATTGAAGCTGCCTGTTAAACCTGAAAAGGCTGTTTGCAGGGAAGACGCTTTATTAGCAGCTGTAATCCCCGTATCTGCACTACTCGTAATCCCAGTGCTGCCGATATTGCCAAAGACCCCCATTTTCAAGCTATTGTTTAAAAAATTTAGGCCTCCCAGTCCGGTGCCGGTATAATCTATGCCGGTTTCCGAACCAGTGCCATTGGTGTACAGGTAAAACCGATCTTGGGTAGTATCATAGGCAGCTGTGACACCGGCCCCCGACTTATTGATATTGCTAACCAAATCATTAATACTTTGTGTGGAACTAACTGTAATGTCCTTGCCATTAATCTTAATATTAAATGAACCGTTAATACCAAACTGGCTAGCTAATGTATTTTTACTAGTACCGGTAGTAATCTTTTCCGTACTGCTTTGCGTTACACCGCTGGCAAGCTGCGATACTTTGAGTGTATGGTTAACATTAATCGCATCGCCACTGGCCGTAACTGACGCTACCGAGCTGTTGCTGGATGTTACACTTTTAGCCGCCAGCGTGCTCTTCATTCCAAAATTGAATACTTTATCATTGCGGAACGTATTAATACTGGTATACAGCGTATTATAGGCTTCTTTTTTCCATTCTACCAGCGTCTGCTTCTGTGTCATCTTGGTATAAGGCTGCCGTGCAGCTGTCATTAGCTTTTCAACCATGGCGTCTACGTCCATCCCTGACCCGCTCAATCCATATACACGGTTAGCACTACTCCCGCTTACACTACTTGTCATCCATGACAACCTCCTTTTATTACACTATGAAACTATATTTTTTGGTCAATCAGCGCACCGACAAGGTCATGAATTTTGGCCACCACATCTAATATCTCTCTGGGAGGCGCTTCTTTAAGTACTTTTTGCGATTTAATATCCACAATTTGCACTATCAGTCTGTCCGTTTTTTGGTGTAGAACAAATTTTAGATTGGTATTGAGATACTGCATGAAATCATTTAGACCATCAGTGATGTTTTCCAGTTTCTCTGTGCTGAGATCAGCATCTCCCGTTTTTCCCAATTCTTCAGACACCTGGGAACTGCTACTGTTTTTTACTGACCATTCATCCTGTGGCATAACCTGTGGCATAACCTGTGGTATATTATTCGGGCTAACAGCCAGCGCAACTCCTGTAGTCGCATAGCTGCTGGTACTCTTAATTTCCATTAGATGTTCGCCTCCGTGCGCTTTGATACTTTCCTTTATATGTATATCGTCACATACAGGAAAATACTTAAGGTTTCCTTACCTTAATATCCTTTAATACATCTAAAATACCATCTTTCGCCGGTACTGCGGCCTGCCTATTTTCAACTACAATAGCATCATACAGCTCGCCGCGATATATTTTTATCTCCTTGGGTGCTTCAATGGCCAAACGAATGTTTTCGCCTTTGATATCAACAATGGTAATGACAATATTGTCGTCAATGACAATTCTTTCGCCTGCTTTCCGGGTGAGTGCCAACATGTCACTTACCCTCCTTACCCGGCTGTTTGACAAA
Organism: Sporomusa sp. KB1; assembly: GCF_007830295.1. GTDB lineage: Bacteria > Bacillota > Negativicutes > Sporomusales > Sporomusaceae > Sporomusa. The sequence continues at coordinate 374,982 of NZ_VLKC01000002.1, forward strand.
GCCGTTTGGGAATAGGCGGTGGCGGGTGGTATAAATCGTTTTTTCCAATACCAGCTGGATAGCAATGCGTTTTTTGGTGTTGACGATAACCGGAGCTAGCAAATTGACAGTCATTTCTTCCGGATTGTCAGGTACCCTGACAATATTAAAAATATGCGGCCGATTAGCATCAGTAAGTCCCAGTTCACTTTCAATCTGGTCACCCAGGACAAACTCGTAGTCTTGGAAAAAAACAAAAGGATCTACCACTATAAAGGTCAGATCTGGCTCGGCCAGTGATTGCAAAAAAGCAAAGGGATTATCTGGTTCGGAAGGCAGATAAGCAAATTCCTGCTCCTGCGGGAAACCTGGTAATCCATGGGGAAAATGAATCTTACTATCTTCAGGAACCTCTATGTCTCCAAATCGTGTTGAACGAATTAGCATAATGCACTCCTCGCATAATTTTCTACTATACCTGAATATCTACTCTACTATCGACAAACCGATAGCTCACGTTAGGATATTGCAGCATAGCTAAATCGACGGTACCCCGTTGCAGCTCTCCAGCTACCGTGCCTTGTTCCAGACCAATGTTTACCCGCCCTGGTACAACCCTGATCTCTGCTTCATGCGGCGTGACCCTGATGGATGGTTCAGCAACACTGGCAATGGAGAGTTCCAGCGGTGTTGGATCCATTGACGCCTTAGCCAGTTGAGCTAACGGGTTGCCTTTGTTCTCGATCTCGGATAGCATTACGCCTTCACTGGCAATTTTACCAATAGCCGCATAGACGGTCTGCATGCCTTTACGAGCGTTATCACGATCAAAATCCATATTATTTTTTATACCGCGAGAGTAATCACTGGGGTAATTATCAATGACAAGTTCAGCCGCCGGTTGATGAATCTCTAACTGCAATGGCTGGGAGGATATCTGCACCTTTGGATCGTTAATCTGCAAATAGAGCATCGGGTCTGTGATGGTAAGCCTGGCTTTTACGTCCTGTTGGCTAACTCTGACTTGAAACATGATTATCCTCCCTTTCAAAACATTAGCTCAAGAAGTCTACCAAAGAAGTCGGCATAATGCGTCCCCCCACCGCCAGGGCACTGCGGTATATATTTTGAGCTGTATTAAAATCAGTAATCGTCTTTGCCATATCAATGTCTTCTGTATTAGCTATATCTGTCTGAATAACGGTATTCTGATTTAGCAACATATTGTACGCCATTTCGTACATCGACATCCGCGCACCGAGGTTTGTTTGCGCTTTTAGCTGCAGGCTGTGGTCGTCACTCACATATTGAGTTGCCACACTTGAAAGCCAGGTAATATCCGGCCCTTTCCCCTGGGGCAAGTCAAAGGAATACGCGTCATGAATCTTGTTGTCCTGATCTGCTGTGATTGTCATGGTTAAACCGCTTGGTGTTGAGCCGCTTGGCAGGTTAATAACGGTAGCTGCGCCGGTAGTTGTAATAAAGGCACTTGCCTTAGCCGTAACCGTATATGTATCACCAGATTTATTGGCTGTATTTGTGGGGATGTGCAGAATCGCTCCATTTGCTAATTGGATATTAGCAGTCGAGGAAGATTTTCCCGTATCGGTATCTGTGGTAACGTCATAAATAATTGTTTGAGCTACTCCATTTATTTTTGCACCGGTTATTTTTCCATTTTCATCTACTGCAGTTATTTCTACGGTGTTATCCGGAAAAGCAATCGCACTGAGATTGCCTGTCACTGCCGCCGCACTGCCGGAAGAATTTGTCTGCGTCACATCATAATTGCTCAAACTAGTCCAGGTGCTGCCACCGTCGCTGGAATAGGATGCCGCCATTACCTGGCCCGAACTGTCGATACCGTCAATCCGAACACTATTAGGAACGGATTCTGTATTCGTTGCCGTACCTGTTATTGCGGCAGTGCCACCGCTGGTGTTACTTTGAGCAACAGCGAAAGCGTCTTGCGGTACGCGGAAGGAGTAGACATCAGCGTGGATAACGCCGTTGGCATCTGCCGTTGCACTCTTGTTATTTGTACTATCGGCAATACTAAAGGTTACACCATCTGCAAAGACTATCTTCGCAGGGTTATTTGCGGTATTAATATAAGGTTTAGTAGTAGGATTTGCCGTATTATCGACCGGTATATCAGTCCATTCGCTACCATCTTTGGAATAAGCTACGGAAGTTACGTGACCAGTGACAGCATCAGCAGTTTTTATTTTTATATCGTAATCAGCATAACCTGCACCAGTATACTTTCCACCAACTGTGCCAGTACCGCCAGTTGCATTTGTCTGAGCCACCGTAGATGTTTTACATAACTCATTTTTGATTTCCAGCAGGTGATTAAGTACACTCAATGTCTTCTGACCGTAAGTATACTCTGCAGGACCAAATACATCAGTACCGGTAAGATTGACACTGTCCTGGGTGGGATTAACCGCTCCTGCCTGTATGGGCATCGAGATACGGCCATCATCACCGTTATATATCACAACTTCTTTAGTTAAGTCAGAATTAGGATCTTTTATAGTCGTGCGTACAAATGGCTGTGTCGAATCACTTTGCCCGGCGAATAAATATCTGTCACCGATTTTGGTATTACCAAGTGATACGACTTGATTAATTAAGCCGTCGATTTGTTTACCTATGGCGTTTAATGCATCAGTCGGTTTGGTATCATCGGCACTAACCACCAGCTCTTTTATCTTAATCATGACCGAACTTAAATCAGACATAACTCCATCGGTGTTTTGCATCCAAGACTGCGCATCCTGCAGGTTTTGCGTATATTGTTCATTCAGCACCTGACTGGTTTTATAAGTTAAATCACGCACAGTCTTGACCGGATCGTCGGACGGACGATGCAGCGCTTTGCCGTCTGAGAGCTGCTCTTGAAGAGTATTCTGCGTTTCCATGGAATTATTGAGACTGCGCAGAAAGTTGTATCTCATCATATTACTGGAAATTCTCAAATTAATTCACCTCGTTTTATCGGCCCACTACGCCGGTGCCGTTAATCAGTTTATCAAGCATTTCATCCATTGTGGTCAGCACCCGCGCGGCGGCGTTATAGCCTTTTTGAAACTTAATCATATAGGTCATTTCTTCGTCCAAATTGACGCCGGAAATGGACTCCCGCCAATTGACGATCTGGTCAACCAAGGTTTGCTGGTTGTCTGCGGTATTCTGGGCATTTTGGCTGTGTGAACCTAATGTACCAATTAAAGAGGAGTAGTAACCATCAAGTGACGAATTGCCAAGCGTTCCAGAAGTGTCGGTCTTCAAACGTTTTCCTATGAGCACAGCATTATCACCGCTAGCTACATTGCCTTTGGATACGGTGAAGGAGTACTGTGTCCCTGCCGCATTCGCCGTAGCAGTGGCTATATTCATCGTAAGTTTAACGCCATTGACTGTAAAAGCAAATGTTTTGGTACTGCTATTATACGTTGCATCTGTCAACCAGGTAGTGCCATTGTCAGTAGAATATTTGACAGCAGTAACTGTTCCTTTAGCAAGCGTACCTGTTCCATCAGCAACTGTTGTTGGCTGTACAAGTACAGAAGTAGCCACATCCCCGTTTGTATAGGTGCCTTCGGCTTTGACAATACTCGCCTCGCCAATACTTGCAAGACTCTTTTGAATAGTAAAATTGCTATCCGCGCTATGGTTGTTTAAGGTAAAGCTATATGTGTCATCTACTTGGTTCGCACTACCATTTTCCAAATACATATCAACAGTAAGACCATTAATACTCAATTGTCCATGGTTGCCAGTAACCGTACTGGAAGTCCAGTTTGTGCCGCCATCAGTTGAATACTTAACACTTGTGATATTTGGTGGTGTGGATGAGTCAATACTATCAACCTTAACCACAACCGATGTATCTGTAGTCCCCAATGTATAGCTGCCTGTAGCAAACACAGTAGCCTTACTGCCTGCCGCATTACTCTGCACAACACCAATACTACTCCCGGACGACTTTGCTGCAATCTTAGCCGTGCCACCAGCCACAAACAACTCCGAATTTACCGCAAGGGCTTTAAGCCAGTCATTGGCAGTAAATTTGTCGGTGGCGTTGGATGAATAGTCTATTGTTGCTTCACCAAAGAAATTATTTCCTGTCGAGTTATCAGTACCATAGCCGCTGCGATGCACAGCATTAAAGTCCTGCAATAAGAATTGACTCATACTGCTGAGGCTGTTTAAATACATTTTCACACCAGACTGCTCGGATTTTTGCATATCTAGCAAGCTTTTGATTTCACCATCAGTAAAATTCAGTTGCTGGTCTGAACCCTTAACTTTAATTGTTTTAATGATATAATCCGGATAGTCCTTATCCGGAGTCTCTTCTGTTGTCAAAACAGCACTCCCGGTACTGTCCACCAAGGTTGTGCCGCCTGATTGTATGGTATATGTACCGTTAGCATTTTCGTATATCCGGACATCCACCTGTTTGGAAAGCTGATCTACCAGGTAATCGCGTCTATCCCGCAAATCGTTGGCATGATCAATGCCTCCTACTTCGACTGTGGCAATCTGTTTGTTTAGAGTATATATTTCAGAAGTAATCTGATTAATCTTCTTTACATTAAGATCAATTGCAGAATTGATATCAGTACCCATTGCTTTCAGTTGTTTGGTTGCAAGCTGAATAGCGTTAGCCAGTTGCACACCGCGTTCGCGCACTGTGGTGCGGGTGCCATCATCAGAAGCATTCGTTGATAATGTCTGCCAGGAATCCCAGAAGGAATTCAAGATCGACTGCATTCCGGTATCACTAACCTCGCCAAAGATACTCTCGATCTTGGACAAATACGTCTCGGTGCTTTGGGCATTGCTAAGAGTGGAAGTTTCTTGCCACATTTGTTTATCAATATAACTGTTTCTTGCCCGAACCACTGATTGCACCTCTACACCAGTTCCAATCTGAAAGCTACCGCCATTCGCATAAATGGTCTGGGGCGCAGTGGCTGATAAATTAACGTTTTGCCGTGAATACCCTTCCGTACTGGCATTGGAAATATTATGTCCTACGGTATCAAGGCCGGTCTGCTGCCCATATAGACCAAGTACCACTGTGTTTAAACCACTAAAGGTGGATCGCATTGTATCAACTCCTATACTTTCTGATCAATAAAGGTTCTGGCCTGCGCCGGCTTACTTGGCTGACCCTGTGGAGCATAAATGGGGTCAGCGGCATGTTGGGCCAAAATATTGATATTAAAATTAGTAAAGTTCATGGCTTGCTGAAGAAGCTTGGTATTTGCCTCATTGAGCGCGGAAAGATCAGTTACTATCGCGCTTAATTTATCCGAAATCTGAGCAAATCGTTCAGCGTCCTCACTATTGGCCAATACCTTAATCTGCGTTAACGTTAATGTTTCACAGTTAAGATTATGCGCAGTAATAATTTCTTTGATTATATTCTCCCGTACCTTTTCGATCTTAGTGATCTGCAGAATCAAAACCTCTTCCTGCTTGGTAATGAGTTCAAGTTCTTTAGGGTTACCGCCTGAGACCAAAACACCGCGCTTATTTTGGCTAAGTTTTACTATGCCCTGATACATACTAATTAGTTCCAGTAACAGGCTAATCAGCCTGTCGAGCTTTTCTTTCACAACATCCTCCCCTAGCGCCAGTTAGTTGGCAGCGAGTATCCTAGTATTTTTTCAGCAACTGCCTGCGAATCCACTCGATAGTTGCCAGCAGCAATTTTGTCCGCAAGTTCTTTTACCACCTCTTCACGTACTTCAGGCATTGCCTTGATTTTTTGCAGATATTGCCCGAATTCCTGCGCCTGAGAGGATAAGACGACTTCATCAGGCTGCTGCTTGGAAGCTGTTTTTTCAATCTTATCGTTTTTACCAATTTTATTTTGGTCACCATATGCCTTAACTACACTTTTGACCCCTTGGCTTGGAGTAATCATTTCCTGCACCTCACAAACTCTCGCATTTCTTTCTAGATATTATATCGAAAAAAATAGCAAGGATATTAAATCCCTGCTATAAATATTTTTATAATATTTTAAATCCTATTCTTTATCGATAATATTTCCATACATCCGTGACCGGTTTTTGGGCGAAATCGAATGCTGTTCATGCTCTTGGTGCCGTTCATCGGTTTTTATCTGGTCCAGGATATTTTTGCTGCATTTATCACATAGGCGGCCCACAGCAATTAAAGTGCCACAGGTTTCGCAGGGATAGGAAATAGCACTGCCCATTATGCGTCCACTATGAAGCAGTCGCAGGATTATCTTGTGCTTAACCCCAGTGGCCTGGTGAATTTCTTCTAACGTAGCTTTGTCTACATCCCGCAGATACTCTACTACCGTTTCCGCATCTTCTTCTTGTCGGCGATAACAGTCCGGACAAATTCTCGCTGCATTTTCAACATAAAGCTTTCCACATTCCGAACAATTCGTAAGTCCCATGAATATCCCCCCTTTTTCCATATAGACTGCAATAGAGAATAGCTGCTTCCTAGCGAATATTCTATATTGCACTAATATAATTATCGTTATTATATAGTATTTTAGCTTTATAGCCTAGGCCTTTAGACTCATTTCTTCAATAATAAACTTTTTTTTATTTCATTAGGCAGGATTATGACGGTTTTTAGCTAATTAACAATATTGCTAATTTAACGGTTTTTACGATTACGGAAACCAGACAAGGTCAATCCATGTACTGGTCTCCAACGAAAGGCAGTTTGTAGTGTATATGCTAACGCTCATGCAGGACCCGGAAGTTTATGCGGACGATACGGAAACATTCAACGGTGTTTTTGCCACTTTTATGCAGCTTATTCAACTAAAAAATGCAAAGTTATTTCTCCACAGTCATCAGGTAGCCAATTATGCGGTCAGTGTTGCTGCTAAGATGCGCCTGCCGCGGGAAGAAATTGAGCGCATCCGTTTGGCCGCACTCTTACATGATGTGGGGCATATTACTGTACCCAATCAGGTGTTAGCCAAGGTTCCTTATTTGTCTACCCGCGAGATGAGTGTATTCAAAAATCACTGCAATGCCGGCAGCTACATGTTGGAAAATATCCCTTTCTGCCAGGAGCTTATTCCGTATATTCGTTTTCACCATGAACGGTTTGATGGTACAGGTTACCCTAAGCGGCTAAAAGGTGTGAATATTCCGCTTGGTGCGCGTATTATTGCTGTGGCCAATCACTATGACCGCTTTATCAACCCCTGCACGCAGAACTGGGTCAAGACTAAGGATGAAGCCGTCGGCGAGCTCTTGAGTCTGTCTGGCATGGCATTTGATCCTGAGGTCGTGCGGGCATTTATTGATGCATTAGGATAGGTTGGAAATTATTTCATGTAAAAAAACAACCGGCACATTGGCCGGGGTAACTACTTGACCGCTTTTAATTGGTGAATGGCTGCTTTCGGCTGAAATAGGCGATTGTTAAGCAGGTCAAACTTAGCATTTAATTCAGTAACATCCTCTTTTGTGGCAGCTCGTCCAGTAAGTACATCCAGATTATGGCCGATGTTGTGAAGCTGAGCATTAACTTCTTCTGAGTTATGCCGGAGAGCCTGAATAAAGCGGCTATTCTCTATCTGCTGACCTTCGATGTTAGTAACGGTTGTTCTAATTTCAGCGATATCTTCTTTAAGCTGTTGCTGGCCTTCTAAGAGCTGTCTTAATAAGTTTTCCATTACCAACACCTTCTTTTAACACTATTATATCCTGCTAAAGACAGAATGGGCAATAGTAAATTATCTTGCCCCGCTCGCTAGTGCCAGTCCCTTCACTGCTACTGCGCCAGCTTTCTTCAATACCCTGGCACATTCCTCCATGGTTAGGCCACTGGTAAAGATGTCATCCACCAATAGAATGTGTTTTCCAGTTATAAGCTCTGGGCGCGTTACAGCAAACGCGCCTTTGATGTTTTTCCGGCGTTCTTTAAGGGTAAGTTCCCATTGCGGTACAGTAGGTCTGGTACGATCAAGCGCTTCTGTCCAGATAAGTTTTTGGCGTGCTGCCCAAGGTTTAAAGACCAGCGCCGTCTGATTAAAGCCGCGTTCTTTGATGCGTTCAGCATGCAGTGGTACAGCTACAATAACATCTATGTCCGCATACCTGCCGCAGACTATGGCATAATCGAGCAGTTGACTCAGTTTAGTGGCCTGCCTGGTCATACGGCGGAATTTCATGTCCCGTATCAGACGCTGGACTGGGCCGGTATAGTCGGTGACTGTCAGACACTCGTCCAGCCACCGGAGATTGTGGAGCGCCAAAGCCACCTGACGGGGCTTGGAAACCTGGGCAATACAGGTTGAACACCAGCCGGTTCCCTCCGCCCAGGCATGGCAAGCTGGACAGCGCTGGGGGAAGAGCAAAGCAAGCAGTGCCGCCCACCAATCTTTTAACATAGACTCTCGCCCCGCAAACGTTCTGCCAGCAGCGAATAGCGTCTGCGGGTTCGGTCACTCCTGACTGCCGTATTGAGCGCCGCACGCGTTCCTAGCAAAATGACGCGTTCTTTAGCCCTTGTTACTGCTGTATACAGCAGATTGCGCTGCAGCATGATATGATGGCCAGGCGTAAGCGGCATAACGACAACAGGGTATTCACTACCCTGGCTTTTGTGGACACTCATAGCATAGGCCAGCGTCAGTTCGTCATACTCGCCTTTATCATACACAACATCCTCTTCAGGGTAACGAACAAGCACTTTGCCATCAGCAATGGCCAAAATAAAACCAATATCACCGTTAAAGACCCGCTTGGTATAGTTGTTGCGAATTTGCATAACCTTATCGCCCTCGCGTAATACCTGATTGACACCCTGCAGGTAATCCTTGCCCTCAACCGGAGGATTGAGAGCCGCCTGCAGCAACCGGTTGAGATTCTCGACTCCGCACGGCTGGCGGTGCATAGGAGATAACACCTGGACATCGCGCCGGCTGTCAAAGCCCTCTTGCGCCAACTCATTTTGGCATAGCTCAACAATGGCCTGAGCCGCCGCCTCACTGCCTTCCAGTTCGCGAAATTGAAAATCAAGGCTGCCATATTCGGGTAGGCGTCCCCGGTTAATCCGGTGGGCATTAAGTACAATCATGCTTTCGCCAGCCTGCCGGAATACTTCGGTCAGCCGAACTACTGGAATGGCAGCTGAGCGGATAATATCCTTCAGCACCGAGCCTGGGCCAACTGCCGGCAGCTGGTCAACATCACCGACCAGCACTACCCGGCATCCGTCCGGCACAGCCTGCAGAAAGCAACTCATCAAAACCATATCCATCATTGAAGTTTCATCAACAATGACAACATCGGCATCCAGCGGATTATCTTCGCCCCTGGCAAACAGGGGGTCCTCCTCCATACCGCCTCCGGCTTCCAGCAGCCGATGAATGGTCGCGGCCTCCCGCCCTGTTGTCTCAGCCAGCCGTTTGGCCGCCCGACCGGTAGGCGCACCTAACACAATTTTAAAACCCTGCTGTTCCAGTAAAGCCAAGATTCCTTTAACAGTCGTCGTCTTGCCTGTTCCGGGCCCGCCGGTCAGCACCAGCACGCCATAAGTCAGTGCCGCTGCCAGAGCATCACGCTGCGCCACTGCCAGGGTAACCCCCGCCGCCGCCTCCCAAGCATCAACCAGCGCCTGGCTGTCGATATCGTCAATAGGCTTGGCCTTGTCCTTGAGCCTGAGCAGCCGTTCGGTGACCTGCTTTTCGGCCCGGTACAGATAGCGGGGATATACTAAGGTCATGCCATGAAAATCCTCAGTATATAGCTTGCCTAACCGGATTTGCTCACTGACGACATTAGCAATCTCAGCGGCATCAATTTGTAAAAGTTTGGCGGTTTCAGCAGTTAGTGTTTCTGCCGGCACACAGCAATGACCTGCCTGCCCGGTCATGAGCAAAGCAAACTGTACACCTGCCGCCAAACGCGATGGGTGTCCCCGGTCAAAACCTACCGCCATGGCAATTTGGTCAGCAATACGAAAGCCAATGCCTTTTACCTCTTCGGCCAAACGGTAGGGATCAGCCTCCACTATGGCTACCGAGTCAGAACCATAGCAGGCAAAAATCCGGGCCGCGTAAGCGCCGCTGACCCCGTGCATTTCCAGATATAGCATAACCTCTTTGAGCTCAGACTGCTCAGCAAAGGATTTGCGGATTTGCTCCACCTTCTTGCTGCCAATCCCCTCAATTTCCGTCAGCCGGTGCGGCGACAACTCGATAATCTCCAGAGTACGCAAACCAAAATGCCTGACCAGCCGGTCCGCCATGGCCGGACCAATTCCTTTAATGGCCCCAGAAGCCAAGAAACGTTCAATCCCCTTCTCTGAGGTTGGCGCAATACGACGGCAGCTGACAGCCTTAAACTGCCGTCCATAACGGGCATGCTCCACCCACTCCCCGGTTAACGTGACTTGTTCACCAACTAAAGGGGGTGGAAAATTGCCAGTTACAGCCACTATGCCGCTTTCACTGCCAGGCTTAAGACGAAATACCGTAAAACTGCCATCTACGGCCTGAAATGTTATATTTTCAACAGTACCTTCTAGTTTATTCTCCACTATTCTACTCCCAATACACAGGATATATCCAAACATAAGTTCCTGTTTCTTTATTCGCAGCAACACAGATAAACTCCTGCCAACTTTTTTTCTTAACAAGCAGGATTTTTCTCATAAATGTAGTACATAATACATAACTGTAGAATTTACTACAATGATTTACAAATTGTGAGGCATAAACTGTGAAAGAAAATATGTACACCTATCATTACTTTCAAAACCGTATCATAGAACGCCCGTCTCGTTTCCCTGATTTTATATTCCACATCGTACTTTTATCCTCAACTATGTATATTGCTGCTACTCTTTATTTTGTCCGCTAAGAAGACAATTCTTAAATGATACGCGAGAAAGACCCTGTTTACCACTCTGATAAACAGGGTCTTTCTCTTTGCGCTTCAGCCTTCAACAAAAATGAGCAACGAGTGTACTCTATGAGACACCCCAATGAGCAAATAGAAGACTACCCATTATTTGAATAACCTGCATATACCGCCGAGCGGTACGTTCGGTAGTGATATACGTCAGTTATGTATCAGCCATAGTTACCAAAATTACCAAATAACTGCAAGCTGAAATCACGCTAACCTTATTCTTATGTTACAGTCTTTCCGCGATTATCTTCGCCAAGTCGTTAATGCTGGCTACTAACTTTTCTAATCTTCCCTCCATACGTACCAACAGGTAGGCGGCTACTACCATCGGAAAGCCGTAGCTGGAAGCATAGTTAAGCAACTGTTCCACAGCGCTCCCTCCTTTTCAAAGACGATGCTTAACTTATAGCGAGAAAGCGCCCCGACCTAAGCCAGAGCGCTCCCCCCTTAGTGCCTTTACACCAAGGCCACCGTATCCAGGCTGCGAATGCGGGCTTCTACTACTTCTGCCAGCCCACTGCCTTTGATCTCAAAGATGTTTTTGGCAACAATATCTTGCATCACGATTTTCGCTTGCGCCAACGTCAGATCGTCTTTGGGATCAGCCACACTGATGGTGGTCTCATTACCTGCGCTGGTGCGAAACACCATTTCCAGGGTCTTAGCCATGCTTATTCCTCCTTTCTGCGCTTTATATAGCACAAGTACTGAGCTTAGCGAGCGAAACAATCTCGCCGTCAGCTGGTATTACTGGTTAACGAGGTTATTCAAATCTTGCCGAACAATGTCCACCAGCGTATTTTTCTGCAGACTAGCCAAACCCTCAGCAACTGCGAAAATATCGCTATCCGATGCGGCTGCTTTGACATTTGCGAATGTACGGGACCGGTAAACCGGATCGCCGCTGGCATTCACACCTGTCTGCACCTTAAGAACCAGCTTGACACTTTGCGGTACTTTAACTACTGCCATTTGCTCACCCCCTTTATACTCGCATACATTCCGGGGAGTTGAGTTTTTAAATGGAGAGGTAGATGGAATTTTTCCTTAATTCCTTTTTAAGCCGGGCTAATCCCCGCTGGCGCAAGCTATATACCGCCTGGGGCGAAACTCCGAGCTCTGCTGCCACATCAGCTAAACGTGCTTCACCTAACATAGTCTTTACTATGGCTATCTGCTGCTTGGCAGGCAAGGTGGCTAAGACTTCGCAAACGGCGGCGGTAGTCAACCGCGCCTCGACCTCAGTCTCCACGTCGCAAGCAGCAGCCAGGGTTTCCAGCCAACTGAGCGCTGCCTTCTCCTCGTCACCGGTACTGCCTCTGTCCAGCGGCATTTCCTGCTGCCAGCGCCGACGTTCCCGCTTAAATAGATTCCACACCGCATATTTGACCCGGCTCTCGACATAGCCGGCAAACCGGACACCAGCAGTCTGATCATAGCTCTGTACTGCCGCCGCCACTGCCAGCCACCCTTCAGCTATGGCGTCTTCTTTTATCCCTTTCAAATGCGGCTGATTGGCATATTTTTTTACTAAACCAGTAAACCGCTGACAAACCTCCGCAAATGCCGCCCCGCCCGCTCTTTCGGTCTGAGCTTTTATAACCAGCTGTTCCAAATTCATTATCCTCACCTGTCGGCGAGGAACCGGTTCCTCTGTATTAGCGCTTGCAGTAAGAATAGCATCCCGGATAAAAGAAAGACAAAAACCATTTTGGCTCAGTTTAAAAACTAATCCAAAATGGCTTTTATTAACCAGACTACAACTTACAATTAATCCCAAAAATCTCGAATATATACGATGCTGGCTAGGAAAGTAGTGCAGAGTTTTATTCTGTCAACTCCAGCCACGCAGTATACTTCTCATCAAGTTCCGCCTGCCGGGCGGCATATTCGTCAGCTATTTTCCGGCTGAGTTCTGCTTCAGCATGGCTGGCCGGATCATTTAGCCTAACCTCAAGCGTTGCCAGCTCGTGCTCTAGCATGGCAATCTCCTCTTCCAGCTTTTTAGCCAGCTTGGCCGGATCAGGTTTGCGCCAATTTCCGTCTTTACCGTCGGCCTGCATCTGTGCCGATTTTTCCTGTTTATTGTTTTGTTGCTTATGGATAGCCGGTTGACTGGCGGCCTGTGCCGCTGCTTTGGCAGCAGCGGCCTTTTTATCATGGTAATAGCTGTAGTTGCCAGCATACTCAGTCAACTGTCCACCGTCTAACTCAACCATGCGGTTAGCCACTTTGTCAAGAAAATAGCGGTCATGCGACACTGTCAAAAAAGTCCCGGGAAAGTTCATGATAGCTTCTTCCACGGCCTCCCGCGCAGCAATATCGAGATGGTTGGTAGGTTCATCCAGAATGAGAAAATTGGCCCCGGCCAGCATAAGCTTTAACAGTGCCAACCGTGCCTTTTCACCACCGGAGAGATCGCCTACCTGTTTGTATACCTCCTCGCCACGAAATAAAAATGCCCCCAGGTAATGCCGCGTCCGCTCTTCACTAAAAGCAAATTCCCTCATAACCTCATCAAGCACACTATTGCTGTCTGTAAGTGTTTCATGCTCCTGGGCAAAATACCCCAGTCGCACCCGACTCCCCAGCTTGACCTTGCCGTGATTGGCCATGATGTCCCCTGTTAGTAGCTTTAGCAGTGTTGTCTTACCTGCGCCATTCGGCCCAACCAGCGCCACACCATCGCCGCGCCGCACCAACAGCGACACCTTATCAAGCACGGTCTTATCGCCGTAGCCAGCCACAACCTCCCCCAGCTCCGCCACTCGTTCGGCACATTCTGCCGGCGGATTAAAGGTAAAAAAGTCAAACCCTTTCATATCTTCCGGCTGGGCCAGTCGGACTAACCGGCTAAGCTGACTTTGCCGCCCGCGTGCCTGCTTTGACTTAATACCTGCCCGATAGCGGTCAATGTATTCCTCTGTTTTAGCAATAAAAGCCTGCTGCTTACCATACGCCTTTTCCTGTGCAGCCAGCTTTTCCGTCTTTTTCTGCAAATAGTCACTGTAGTTGCCGCTATAATCGGCAATACTGCCATTTTCAATAGCCAATATTCGCTCAGCTACAGTATCAAGGAAATAGCGGTCATGGGATATCACCAGTACAGCCCCGGAATAGCCTGTCAAAAATTCCTCCAGCCATTCCACCATCCCCAAATCAAGATGGTTTGTCGGTTCATCCAAAAACAAAAAATCAGGCTGACGGATAAGCGCCCGCGCCAGACAGATCCGGGTCTTTTGCCCCCCGGAAAATTCATTCGTACGGCGCGTCAATTCTTCAGCGGTAAAGCCCAAACCAAAGGCCACCCGGCGAACAGAATTCTCAACCTCATAGCCGCCGCCCCGCTCAAAGCGCTCCACAGCCTGCGCATACTCCTTCATACATTTTTCAAGCTTGTCCGCATCCTTTTCACTGGCAATAGCGGCTTCCAGCCGACGCATATCCTGCTGCCAGCCCAGCACATCACCAAAAGCGCCTACCAACTCCTCGTAGAGCGTATTGTCACCCAGACCGGTATCTTGTTCCACATAACCGATCCGTTCACCTGGAGTCAAGGCCACATGGCCGCTGTCCGGCTTTTCAAAACCCAGTAAACAGCGCACTAAAGTGGTCTTACCCACACCATTAGGTCCTATTAGGCCGACCTTTTCTCCACGCCGCACTTGAAAATTAATATCTGCAAAAATATTTTGTATACCATAGGCCTTACTTAGGCCGCGAACTTCCAATAAACTCATGTGTTCCCTCCCTGTCTGCCACTACTATTGTACCGATTAACACAGTTAGATACAAGAGTTAGATTGCTGCTCTAACGCTCACCTGTTCCCAGCCAACCCCTCTGTCCCCTTGCCAATAAATTACTTTTCTGTTACTATAGAAATAAAATACAAACATATGTTTGCTAACGGGAGGTATTACCATGAACCCATCTTTACCTGCTCATACACAGATTGCGGCCATTGTACCATGCTATAACACCTCAGGCGACAGTACTACCGTATTCTCTATCGACGGCAGCGCAACCATCCTTGCTTCCCGCGTCCGTGCCGTCATTCAGCGGCTGGCTAAAAGCCGGGCTATTGACCTGGCAGCGTTGCGAAAACATATCCGTAGCCTTACTGAGCGGACAAACTTAGAACCATTGCCTTTGGCCCCTGGGCTTGTTCTCGTCCCAGTTAAAGTTCGGCTGCCCCGGATAGCGGGTGATGTTACTACCGGATATATCAATTTTCACGCTATTGATAACATCTGCGCCAGCACCAAAAAGCCTTTCCAAACAACCATTACCTTATCCGGGAAGACGGAAATTCCGGTACTCTGGACAACCGCCACCGTCAGCCGCCAATTGGCACTGGCTCGTCTGGCCGCCAAAACAGCGCCTACCACCCAGCCACGGTATGCCGGTATACTGCGGGAATCCTTCCCTGGCTATGAGCCAGAGCTATTAAACCTGGCAGTAAAGCTTATCGACATTTTCCATGATATCCTAAGTATCAAACAACACCAGTAGAAAAAAGCGAGATGCTTCGCTAACGCTTGCAATCTCGCATCCTCATTAACTATCACTTCTGACTGCTACATCCCGTTGATTTTGTTTTAGCAGTGCTGACACCACGAGCATAAACTGCTTGCTTTTAAGCCGTCCGGTCAAATCAAGCACATGCACCACCGCCCCCCGGCATAGTGGCAATACCTCAACCACCGGCCGCGATGACCGTGGCGCGCTGACCACCGTCAAGACTGTCATCTCTGCAGCCAGACGCCGTAATATCGTCGGAGTCAAATCATCGGAGCCGCAATCCACCACAATAGCATCATATTCATGGCCGCCTTCTGCCATTTCATTGACTAAGTATCGCAGCAATTCTTCCACTTCATATTCCATATTATAAACAAGAATCACAAAGCTGGCATCAGGCAACTGCACAAATTGTAACGTGGTAAACCAGGTCCATACATCTTTACTAATATACCATAAGCCATATAGGGCCAGTGAAACCAGGATAACACTTGCAGAATATGACAAAAGCATACTATCCTACCCCTTTCGCTTTGGGATAGGATAGTATATGCACGCTACTATATAAGTGCCATCAATCCAGTACTACAATCTTGTTCTTAATGGCATACAACACAGCCTGTGTGCGGTCGACCACACTGATCTTGCGGAAAATATTGGTCAAATGATTCTTTACCGTTTTTTCACTTAAAAATAGTTCCTGCGCAATTTCCTGATTATTCATTCCCCGCCCGATAAGCTTCAACACTTCCACTTCACGGTATGTCAACCGTTCCTCCTTGCTGCTGCGGCGCTCCGGCGGCGCTGCCCTTCGTTCTTCCTGGCGAGACAGCTCGCCAAATAACCGTTTTGTCAGTGTCGGATAGATAAAAGACTGACCCTCATATACCAGGCGAATAGCCTTAACCAGCATGCCTGGCTCAATGTCTTTTAAAATATACCCGTCTGCGCCGGATTTAATGACCTCAAACACGTAGCTTTCATCATCATGTATGGTCAAAATAATAACTTTTACCGGCGTATTGTCAGCCTTGAGGCACTTCGTTACCTCCAACCCATTCATATGCGGCATATTCACATCAAGTAACAGTATATCGGGCTTCAGGCTCTCAATCTTGCTAATGGCTTCTTCACCGTCAGCCGCCTCGCCAATTACCTCCAAGTCAGGTTCTAAAGACAGCACATTCTTAATTCCTTGCCTAAGAAGTGCGTGATCGTCAGCAATAACTATTTTAATTGGCAAAAAGTTCACCTTCTACATTTTTTTAACATCGGCCCCAGCAGTCGCTTATACACTTCAACCCCTGGCTGATTAAACGCATCCACATCAGCCAATTCGCCTTCATAGGCCACCGATAAGGCCAGGAGATATAACAATTCACCCAGATGAAAGTCATTCATCTCCGGCAGCACAAAGGTGGCATTAAAGCGGCCATCAGCACTAAGTGCCGCCGCATTAGCTTTTCTCGCGGCTTCCAGGGCCTGACTAAGCTGTAAACCCGAGATGTCTGACAGCGCAGCCGCTGACGGAAAAGCATCTGGTATCACAGGGTCATTAGCCCACTTAGCTACCTTGACAAATTGCACAATCTTATCCTTTTTTCCATCTTGATGCTGCTGTGTCTGAGCATGCATGTCAGTTGTACCCACAGCAACAATTGGCGTCCGTCCATAGAACACCTCCCGCCCTGAGCGGTCAGTCCGCTTACCTAACGATTCAGCCAATAACTGAATATACCATTCGGCAACTGATTTGAGATAGTCGGCATAAGGCATAAATACTTCAATATCCCGCCCATAGTTAGCAGCCGCCAGGTATTTAAGCACCGCATTAAGCATGGCCGGATTATGCCAGATATCTTCTGTCTTACAGGCCTCATCCATCGCCCTGGCCCCGGCTAAAAAGCCGTCAATATCGAAGCCAATGCAGGCTGCCGTCACCAGTCCGACCTCGGAAAACACACTAAACCGGCCGCCAACCCCCTCAGGGACGCTAAACATCGGCCAGCCCTGCTCACCAGCCAGCTTATGCAGCAAGGTCTCCTGAGTCCCTGTTGCCGGGTCAGTAACAGCAACCACCTGTACCGTAATATCCGGAGCTGCTTGTTTAAGAGCATCGTATACCACCATGAACGTCGACATCGTATCAAGAGTAGAACCTGACTTAGAGATGACGATCAGCATAACACTCTGCGCCTCAGCCTTAATTTGCTCCACAAGTTCCACCGTCCGGCGCGGATCAATATTATTGCCGCTGAAATACAGCTTCGGATACCCCTGTCGCTCCGCACTGCTCTTACTGTTCCAAAACTCACCACAGTGGACATCAAACAACACCTTATTGCCGAGATAGGACCCGCCGATACCGAAAGATAGTACCGCATCCACCTTGTACCGCAGTGACTTACCAAATTCTTTAAGTCTGGCAATTGAAGCCGGAGTGTTTAGCCTGCCGTCCTCTATATATGGCAGTTGACTAAATAATACCTTCTCAGGCGTTCCGTCTTTAGACAAATGGCCGCATATTTCACCAGTTGCCCGCATATGCTCAATCGCCCTGTGAGCAGTATTAATACGCGCAGCGATAGCAGTAACATCTGCTTGTGTTACGAATCCCTGACCATAAAGATTACTATAATCAAAAGAAAACCCTGATGGCAAAGTAACTATTGCTGATTGTCTATCCATGCCGACCTCCCTTAGTCTTATAGTTACCGCTCTTACTTCGTCGCCGCAGAATCTTTCCCTAACTGACCCGCCGTTTTCAACAAATAGCGCAAAAATTGTTCCCTAAGTTCAGGACGTTTTAAGGCGTACTCCACTGTCGCCTCCAGATACCCTTGCTTATCACCAATATCATAGCGGCGCCCCTCAAAATTATAGGCATATACCGGTTTAAAAGCAGCCAAGCGGCGCAGTGCATCTGTCAGCTGGATCTCGCCGCCCCGCCCTGGCGGTGTATCTTCCAGAAGATAAAAAATTTCCGGTTCAATCACATACCGGCCCAACACAGCAAGCTGGGACGGCGCTTCCTCAATTGTTGGCTTTTCCACCAAGTCAACAGCCCGCCACAAATTAGCCTTCACCGGCTCCGGCTTGACAATACCATAGCTTGACACCTTTTCCTTAGGCACTTCCTGCACCCCAAGAATAGTTCCCTGACAGTCGTCATAAGCATCCATCAACTGCCTAAGACAAGGCACATTGGCATCAATAATATCATCGCCAAGCAGCACAGCAAATGGCTCATTGCCAACAAACTGCTTAGCACACAACACGGCATGCCCCAGCCCTTTGGCTTCTTTCTGGCGCACATAGTGAATCGTGACCTCCGCTAGCTCCTCCACCAGCCCCAGAAGCTCGTATTTGCCCTGGGCCTTAAGCGTTATCTCCAGCTCAATCGCCCGGTCAAAATGGTCCTCAATCGCCCGTTTGTTCCGGCCGGTAATAATGAGGATTTCCTCAATACCAGACTGAATGGCCTCCTCAATAATAAACTGAATAGCAGGTTTATCCACAATTGGCAGCATCTCTTTAGGCTGTGCCTTGGTAGCCGGTAAAAACCGGGTCCCCAGACCAGCCGCAGGAATAATCGCCTTTTTTATTTTGGGATGAGTTTTAGACATATACTCAGTCCTTTCTTTTAATCTACCCCTGAATCAGCGCCAGCAATTCCTTGGTCTTCTCTTCCATCAGCTTGACATCACACCTCGACTCCACATTAAGCCTGAGCACAGGCTCAGTATTCGACATCCTCACATTAAACCGCCACTTGTCATACTCCATACTTAGTCCGTCAACGCGTTCAATCTTCAGTGCCCCTGGCGTATACTTTTCCTCAATCTGTTGAATAACAGCCTTGGCATCAACTACCGTGCTATTAATTTCGCCACTTACCGGATAGCAAGCCACTCTTTCCCGCATCAGCACTGACAAGGGCTTACCCTCGCGGCAGAGAATTTCCAGCACTAAGAGCCAGGGAATCATGCCACTGTCGCAATAAGAAAAGTCCTTGAAATAATGATGGGCTGACATCTCCCCGCCATATACAGCATCTTCCTTACGCATCCGCTCTTTGATAAAAGCATGACCGCTTTTGGACAACACTGGAATCCCGCCTGCTTTCTCCACAAGTTCAATCGTGTTCCAAGTAAGACGTGGGTCATAAATAATTTTGGACCCAGGCTGGCGCTGCAGAAAAGCCTGTGCCAAAAAGCCGACAAGATAATACCCTTCAATAAAGTCCCCTTTTTCATCAAACAAAAAGCACCGGTCAAAATCTCCGTCCCAGGCAATACCAACATCAGCGCCATTCTCACGCACCACCTTGGCAGTCACTTCGCGGTTCTCTATCAGCAAAGGATTAGGCACCCCATTAGGAAAATTACCATCAGGCTGGTGGTTGACTTTGATGAACTCAAACGGCAGGTATGGCTCAAGCGCATCAATCACGGCCCCAGCGCCACCATTACCGGCATTTACAACCACCTTTAGCGGCTTAAGTGCAGCCTTGTCCACATAGGTGAGTAAGTGCTCGATATAATCTTTGAGAATATCTACATAAGTGACCGTCCCAGGAATAATATCCCCGTTAACAGGCGCGAATGCACCAGTAACCACCTGTTCCTCAAGCTCCTTAAGACCAGTATCACTGCTGATCGGCCTGGACTCTGCCCGCACCAGCTTCATGCCATTATAGTCCTTAGGATTATGACTGGCTGTAATCATAATACCGCCGTCCAGCTTTAAATGTGCAGTAGCAAAATATATCTGCTCTGTCCCGCACAAGCCGATATCAACAACATCACACCCCATTTCTGTAAGCCCTTTAATTAATGCGCTTTTAAAAGCAGGACCTGACAATCGAATATCATTACCAACAGCCACTTTTCTGACCTCAAATATATCTACAAAGGCACGTCCAATGCGGTACGCTATTGCCTCATTCAGTTCCTCCGGAACCTTCCCGCGAATATCATACGCTTTAAAAGCAGCCCGTTTAATTTCCATTGTGACCCCGCCCTTTCTTTTTCTCAACCATATACTATATACTACACCAAATAAAAATATTCCTGTACAGCCTAGCTGCCAGGAATATTTTTTAGCGTTTCAAGCTGAAATTGTGTGCCTGAATTCCTCATTCACAGCCAGCCTCGCTCAAAAAACCATCCTCTTCCTCCAGAGCCTGTTCTGTTAATTCTGTCGCTGTCATTTTCCAGTTTTTCACCAGCTAACCACTTCAGCAGCAACTGTGCCACTTGCCGCATCACCTCAGCAAACCACCAGACTGGCGGACGATCCAGATTTTATCGAAGTGTCGGAACCCATTTATACCTATATAAGTAGAAAAAATCCATTGATATTGATAATGCCTAGCACCAAATATATTAGATTGCCCGCTTTAATCCTTGAATTTCCGCTTCCTGATGAGTCGTACGCACCGCTAATACATCAAGCATATCTCCATGATGTTCTTGTGTTGTCTCTATTTTGTCCACCTTTTCACCAAGTACATTAACCACCGTAACAATATCGGCAAAACCCTTCTCCAGCTTAGCATCAAGATCGGCTATCTCCTGCTTTAAGTCAACAACATCTTGTTTTAGCCCGCTAACATCCTGTTGCAGTCCAGCAACATCCTCTTTCAGTCCGCTGACATCCTGACGCAGTTCCTCGGTAACCGCATTATTATGGCCTACCATTTGAATAAGCTGGGCCATCATTTTTTCCATACGGTCAAGACGTTCCTCACTCACTGGCAACCTCCTTGCTGCACTTATATTTACGCCCGCCCATACACATCGTCAAAACGCACAATATCATCCTCCTCAAGATAACTGCCGTTTTGCACCTCAATGATCTCCAGCGGTATCCTCCCTGGATTCTCCAGTCGATGCTTGGTAGATGGCGGAATATAGACACTCTCATTGACATGCACCATCTGCTCCTGTTCACCAATCGTAACCTTGGCTGTGCCACCGATGACAATCCAATGCTCACTGCGATGATAATGTAGTTGCAGACTGAGCTGCTGACCAGGCGCTACCATAATTTTTTTCATCTTGTAGCCAGTGCCCTCGCCCAAGACCGTATAGCTGCCCCAGGGCCGGTACATGGTCGTGTGCTCATCCACCTCGCGCCGCCCGCGAGCCTTAAGCTCGGCAACCACATCCTTGACCTTTTGCGATTCACCCCGTTTGGCAACCACAATAACATCATCGGTCTCAACAACCAGCACATCCTCTAAGCCAATGCCCGCAATTAAGCGGTTACGCCCTAGCATAAGTGTATTTGAGCAATTGATCGGCAGACAGTCGCCTTGAAGAGCATTGCCGGAATGGTCCTTTTCTAACACATCATAGATGGCATCCCAAGAACCAATGTCATTCCAATTGGCAGTTAGTGGCACCATCACCACCTGCAACGATTTTTCAGCTACCGCGTAGTCAATAGAAATACTAGGCATACTGTCGAAATTCCTGATGACTTCCACCAATGGGGCTGACACCAGCTGATAAATCTCCGGCACATGCTCACGAAACTCTTCCATGATATGACCGGTAGTAAAGGCAAACATACCCGAGTTCCAATAATAATTACCTGCGGCCAGATATTGCTTGGCCGTTTCTTTGTCAGGCTTCTCCCGGAAAGAGTCTACCTGGTACGCAGTGCCAAGAGATTTACCTGCCTGAATATAACCATATCCGGTCTCTGGCTTATTAGGCTTAATGCCCAGGGTAACCACCTTATCCTGCGCCGCCAGTTCAACAGCCTGCCGTACATTTTTGATGAAAATATCAACAGGCTGAATAATATGGTCAGCAGGCGTAATAAATAGTACTTCCTCTGCAACAGCGCCCAGCTCGTCCTGACAAAACCGCGCCGCTAACGCTATCGCCGGGGCCGTATTACGGGCAACCGGTTCAAGCAGGATATGCGCGCTGCTTGCGCCACAAGTAGCCAGCTCAGTCTTGACATGGTGAGTATATTCTTTATTAGTTACGACAACAATGTCTGACGGTTTCAGCAAAGGCAGAAAGCGCTTGACAGTTTGCGTTAACAATGAGTCAGAATCCCCGAGTTTTAGAAATTGCTTCGGCATACAGGTGCGAGATAATGGAAACAAGCGTGTGCCACCGCCGCCAGCAAGAATAATAAGTTTCATATGCACTCCGTCTCCCTTGTGCTCCTATTGATTATACGTTTTCTAGCAGTGTGCTTAGCAAGACATATCCTTATTATACCATAAATTAGGTCTTTTCCCTTCTTATTATGGCAAATAGAATAAACACCATGGCAGCGGCAGCATCCAATACCACATCACCAAAACGACTGCTGCGCCCAATCGTGAACCCTTGATGAATTTCGTCAGCCAGTGCAAGTAAGGTTATCGCCATAGCGGCTTTAGCCACCGACCTATTCATGGCGAGATATAACGCCATTCCAAGAAAACCAAATAAAAATATATGGCCCAGCTTATGAAGAATATAATCAGGGTGAGGACTAATACTATAGGAAAAAAAGCCGCTGGAACCCCATTTTATCGAGTATTGTATAACCCAAGCATATAATTCAGGCGGCAAAATTTTTTCAAAAAATACCAGATTGGGGATATCAGACAATACCGAAATAACTGCCATCAGACCAAAAGCAAGGTACCAGTAATAACTATTAACCTTTTTCAAACTTCTTACAATCTCCTTTTTTGCGACTCACCAAATGCATATCTCTACATTTATAATATCATCCAGAATCATATTGATGCAACTAAACTAGAAAAGGTCCTACCTGCAATAGAGGTAGAACCTTAACCATTTATGGGGTTCGGCTAAGACACTTGCTAGCAAAAGCAATATATTCTTGCATAGCCTCTGTGATACTTTGATACTGTTCGTGAGACAGTCCAGCAATAATACTGGTACCTACCGCTTCCCGATAGATTTCATCAATTTGATAAGAACGATACCCTAAATCTGATAGCTGCTTTTCCAAAGACGCAATCCGCTCTAAGTCGCTCAATATACTTCCCACCTTACCAGACACATTTTATCGCACTCCTACGCAACCAGTTCCTAAATTCAATTAAATACCTTTATTTCCATTATATGGTATTCACGTGTTATAGTCAATAAATAGTTTTTCTGGTAGATGCGTGGGCAAGAATCTTCCTGGAAAAGAACGGATATTGTAACCTATATTGTCTTTGTGAGCGGCCATCGGGTTTTACATTCCTATCTTATTAAGCAACTTTTGAAAAATACCAGCCTTTTTATGTGGTTGCTGTATTTCAAAAATTTCTACATCCTGACTATCAATAATTTTTTGGGAATTGCTTGTTAACACTTGCCGGGCCTTCTCTAAGCCAATTAAGGCGACAATTTTTTCAGCCGCTTTGGTTAAATCCGGATTACGGTGCCTATCACTGTGGGCATCAGAACCAATACAATGGACCATGTTCCTGCTAAGCAGCAGTTCTGTCATTTTCATGGGTCTTTCACCCATACGCCCGATAATACTGGCTCCATTTACCTGTGTTAAAACGCCCCTTCGTATCCATTCCACAATAATTTCCGGGTCCTTGGCCAGCACCGGATGACGCTCAGGGTGAGCCAAAATCGGCGTTATGCCACGAGCCTGCAGGCTGAAGAAAAAGTCTTCAGTAAAACCGGGTATCTCCATTGCCGGTAATTCCACCAGCATATAACGACCACTATTTATACAATAGGGCCCTGGCCCTTTAACAAGATCTAAGATATCCCGGTGAATTGCAACTTCACCACCTGGATAGATAGGAATCTCCAAGCCAAACTTGCGGCCCTCCTGTTTTAGTAAATGACAGCTTTCGACAATCTGTTCCCAAGCCGGGAACTGTTCCCCTTCAATTACATGAGGAGTTGCTACAATCGCCTTGGTATTATTTTTTTGGGCAATAGCCAACATTTTAATTGATGTTTCCAAGTCTTTTGCACCATCGTCAATAGTAGGCAACAGGTGGCAATGTAAGTCCAGCATTTATACGATCTCCTTATAACCCTATTTCATCTTATAATAGTCACAATACCAATCGGCAAACCTTTGTAACCCATCTTCTATTGATGTGTGAGGCTTAAACCCTACCGCCTGCTGCAACAAATCAGTGGCGGCATAGGTAGCAGGTACATCACCTTGTTTGATAGGCTCAAATATCTTTTCAAATACTACCTTCCTGCCGACAGCCTTGCTTAAACATTTCTCCAGCGTTTCAATAAATACCATCAGCTTCTCAGGGCTACTGTTGCCGATATTAAACACTTGGTGAGGAGCCGTAGTAACCCCAACAGGACAATTACCAAGAAGTCTCTCAATCCCCTCCACGATATCATCAATATACGTGAAGTCGCGATAGAGGTCGTGGGCAAAATCTCCGTTGTTAAAGA
This sequence comes from Sporomusa sp. KB1, assembly GCF_007830295.1. GTDB lineage: Bacteria > Bacillota > Negativicutes > Sporomusales > Sporomusaceae > Sporomusa. The sequence goes on from NZ_VLKC01000002.1 coordinate 399,842, forward strand.
TCTTAATTGGCTCCCCTGAAAAATACTTCCGAGTGAACCCAAAATACGCCATATCCGGACGGCCCATAGGGCCATACACTGTGAAAAATCGCAGTCCTGTAGCCGGAATAGCATAGAGATGACTGTAGGTATAAGCCATCAATTCATTTGACTTTTTCGTAGCAGCATAGAGAGAGACAGGCTTGTCCACAAAATCCGCTTCAGAGAACGGCACTTTTTTATTTGCGCCATATACAGAGCTGGAGGATGCATAGATGAGGTGGTCTACCGGATTATACCTACAGGCTTCAAGGATGTTATAAAAGCCGATAATATTGCTTTGGATATACACATCCGGATTCTCGATTGAATACCGTACACCAGCTTGAGCGGCAAGATTAACTACAATTTTTGGCTTGTACTCTTCAAAAGTCTTAGTAATTATATCCTTGTCTGAAATATCACCCTTGATGAAAGTAAACTTCTCAAAGGGTGTAAGCTGTTTCAGACGAGCATACTTAAGATTAATATCATAGTAGTCATTTATATTGTCAATACCTATCACCCGGCAGCCATGCTCCAGTAGTTTTCTGGATAAAAAGTAGCCGATGAATCCTGCCGCACCGGTAACAAGGTACGTTCTGGTAGTATCCACTTCAGCTACTTCCTCCCGATGGAGTAATATTCTACCCCTGCTGCTTTCATTTCATTTATTTGATAGATATTTCTGCCATCATAGACCAACGGAGTTCGCATAAGGTTCCTATATTCCTCTGGCTTCACAGCCTTTATCTCGCCCCACTCTGTAAAGATAAAACAAACATTAGCCTCTTTCAGGGCTTCTGCCACATTCTCAACGTATTTTATACTTCCCCTGCCATTGTCCCCTTCTGGAAACTTTCTTTTGAAATTTTCAGCACCAACAGGGTCATACGCATAAAGTTTGGCCCCCTGCGCTAATAATAAAGGTACATTGGCAAGTGCTGGTGCTTCTCGCAGATCATCAGTTCCAGGCTTGAAGGTCAGTCCAAGAATTGCAACTTTCAAACCATTAAATGTAATGAGTCTTTGATTGGCCTTCTTATATAGTACCGTTTTCTGCTCAGTATTCACATCAATAGCAGCCTTAACTGTTTTCAGTTCATAGCCGTTCTGCCTTGCCAGATACTCCAGCGCTTTTGTATCTTTAGGAAAGCAAGAACCGCCATAACCAATACCCGCATTTAAAAATTTATTGCCAATGCGTTCATCATAACTCATACCTTTAGCGACATCCTGAATATCTGCTCCTACCAGTTCACAGAGGTTAGCGATGTCGTTCATATAAGAAATCTTAAGTGCAAGGAAATCGTTAGCAGCGTATTTTATCATCTCCGCCGACCTTCTGCTCACAGCTACTATGGGCAGATTGAAGGGCTCATATATCTTCATGAGCATTTCTTCCGCCCATTTACTTTCCGTTCCGATGATAATTCTTGCAGCCTGCAGTGTGTCATACACTGCCGTGCCTTGCGCTAAAAACTCAGGATTAGAGGCGACTTCGACTTTTACATTATTTAGTAAGAAGTCCTTAATAAACTGCTCTACTTTGTCATTTGTTCCGACAGGAACTGTAGATTTTACTACAACCAGGCAATCCTTTTCAATTGTTTCCGCAATCTGCCTGGCCACTGTCGCTATATGGGAAAGATTAGCAGAACCATCAGCTTGCTCAGGAGTTCCCACACCGATAAAGATCGCGTCTGCATCTTTGTAGGCTGAAACATAATCTGTAGTATACGCGAGTCTACCGGCTGCATAATTTTGTTGCATCAACTCTTCGAGCCCAGCCTCATAAATAGGAGAAATACCTTGCTTCATTGTTGCTATTTTATTCTCATCAATATCAACGCAAGTGACTTGATGACCGATTTCGGCAAAACAAACGCCTGCAACTAAGCCGACATAACCGGTTCCTGCTACTGCTATTTTATACATAAATACCTTCCTTCACAGTTATAGCAATTTCTAATATCCCAGAAGCAGCACCTTGTCCGTTGCTGCCCTGCGGCCACAATATCAATTCGTGTTCCCACCCTATTATATCATACTGCCAACAATACGAAACAGTAGCAACTGCATAGTAATTTAAGTCATTATAATGGCAGTTATGCTAAAGGCTGACCTAAAATAATTTAGGCCAGCCCATTTTTAATCATCTCATCAGTTTTTACTTGTACACCTAACTAATATAGCCAGCGCACACTAACTCCGGCAAAATGATTCGTTTCATTATTGCCACTGGTAAAATTAGCATTACTTATCCTGGCTATACCCACTTGACTTTCCAGGAATACATTCTCCCGCAATTTGGTTTGATATTGCAACCAACCAGATTTTATTGTCTGTTGAACTAAGGCACTCCTGTCCATCGCGGTGTAATTGGCATTTAATGATATCTTACTATCTTTATTTAAATAATGGCCTAATTGCACATAATATTGGCTGGAATCATGCCCCATCGGATCGCCGATAATATTGTCTTTATAAACATACCCATTGGTATAAAGCCCGTGTGTATACCACACATTACTGGTATGAGCATATTCTGCCTTCATATCCCAGTCGCCATCTTTATTGAGCCGGGGAATATATACCCCTACCCGTTCAGCTACTTTTGACGGTAAATAATTGGCTTGATCTTCACCATAGAGCTCACCATAAATCTGAGTGCCATTCCATCTGGGCAACCGCACCTTAAAGTCCATCCCGGCAATAGTATTCCATTTATCATCTGCGGGATCATCATTGCGGCCAGAGACCCAATCCCAATAATCGCTGCTATTCAAACCTTTGCCTTCACCGCCGACCATCGAAGCAAACGATAGTCCAAAAGTAAAGTTCTGCTGCGGAGTAAACGTTCCCCTCATAGCCACAAACGAAGGGCTGTCCACCTCATTAGCGCTCAAATTCGTCCGGTTGCTCTCCAGTTCGCTATACATAGCAGTAAAATTCATGTCACCAAGAAAACGGAAAAACCCTTTACTGGTATATGGTTCAAGATTGGAAAGCTTTATTGAAGTCAGCGGCGTCATGTTATTGCCAAGAATTAACGAGCCGGTTGCGCCATGCCCCCAAAAAACCGGGTCTTTACCTAGCTGGATTGCCATACCATTTATTCTTGTTTTAATATACCCGCTGGTCAAAGCAGCATCGCCCTGCTGATCATCATCATAGCTAAAGCGTGGTTCCAAAGCAACAGCCACATCCGGTCCGAGCTTGCCGATCAACTGGGCCGAAGCAATCAGGTTGCCATCCTGTCCATAACGATAACCATTATTATTGCCATTCAGTGGCTGATAAGTAGCCCGGGGACCAATGTCATTCTTGCGGTACTGCACCGAATTGCCGTCGTAGACACCCATTTCCAGCCGGATTTCTTTTAATTGAAAGGATAAATCAGCCTGTTCACCAGATAAAACCTTCAATTCAGCTGCTAACTCTTGTTCCAGTTCGCTTTTCATACCGGCTAAATACTGTGGCAAGGGCCGGTTTTGGGCCTCAGCCTGGATTTCTGCCAACCACTGCGCCATCTGCATTCTGGTATAAGGCTTGGTTCCGTTTGGCATTGATGTTAGATAACCCATTCCATCAAATTTCTCAATATAACCATACAGTGGACTGGACAACGGTACGTTAGGTGATACAAAATCAGACGGCGCAGCTTGAGCACCGGCAGTCAAGGCCGTAATCAGCAATCCTGCGGCTAAACATCTTTTCCATGACATAATTAAATCCCCTCCATGAGAATCATTATAACAAATCAACTCAAAATCTGATACACAAAAACAATAAATAAATCCTGTTTAACCAAATAATGGGGTTTACATTGGGCTAGCAAACGGAAACTCAGCCAGCATAATACACTTCATATCGGCTTATTTGTACCCGTTAGGGTGTTTTCTATGCCACTCCCAGGCACTGCTAATTATTGATTTTAAGTCACTTTTCACGGGTTTCCACCCAAGCTCTTTTTTTATCTTCTCTGCAGAAGCAACCAAAACTGCCGGGTCTCCTGGCCTACTCCTTACCTTCTGCCTTTAGTGCATGCACGGTATGGGACCCAATATACCCCGCACCGCCAGTAACCATAATTTTCATCAGAAACACCCCTAAGTCAATTAGTCTTTATAATTAAATTTCACTTTAACTTCTAGGACTCAAAAATGTCTCCCATCGCTTCCTGTTTGACACAGAGATATATCCCATACGATAAGCGATCTTTTCCGGACAAGCTACCATTAATCCCTGGCGCTCCTGGATAGGGTTTCTACCTCTGTGTGTAGAATATGTTTCTCTTTCAAGGTCAATGTTGTGTTACCGCCTTCCCTCTGCAGGCATTACCCTGCTTCCTCGGTAGTATGCAGTAATCTGACTCCCTAGCGCTTTCGGCCTTCTCACTTTATTATCGCTTGGTGGCCTTACTTCCTCTGCGTAAAGAGCTGCTAGGGTCTCCCACGTTGACGCATCATAACTATGTGTAGCATGCCAAGGTCACCGACCCCGGGGAAGTCACGGTATTCTTGCATAGCGAATATCTTGATGTTGTTTTCTACTCGGTTTACAGTATCAACCTTCCCGATTGGGATTTCGAGGCTCTATCCCTTCAGCTTTCGCTTTCGGCCTACTACCTTGCGGTCTACGCTTAACGACATAGGTTACCCTATGCCGCCCAAGACTCGCTATGAGTGATTTGCTAGATCTTTCTCAGTGGGGGATTCCCACCCACTATATGATGCGCCCCTGCGTGGCGCACGAACCGTCCCCAGTGACATTCAAAATTGGTGCCTGCCGGGAGGTGCCAATTTTTAGACCGTTATGAGGCAAAAATACCGGGTAGATTTTGGCATACGTTGCGAGCATGGCAAGGACAAAAACGGAGAGCAACTACAGATAAACGTTTCCGAAAGCTGTATAAATTTTTTTGTGTTAAATTATTTAGTTACATAAATAAAATTTACACCTTTCCTCGGACTTTTCGAAGTCCGGGGATTGCTTTTTTTTACAAAAAAGCTGCCACACTAATATTTCTTAGTGCGACAGCCCCTTTATATTAGCAATAATAGATTTAGATGTTATATTGTAAAACCATAAGCCAATAAGAATACAAATAGTCTCATTGAGTATTAAGTTAATAAAAGCAAGCAAAAATTCTGTTGCTGAATCAAGGCCAAAGGCAAAGTATACAAATAGTCCTGGACCAAATGATGAGCATATTATAGAAAAATAAAACATTTGAACTAAAAAAATATGATAAGAGGCTTTGCCAAGCTTTATAATAAATTTATTTAATGAGTTGTTTGATACTGTTTTAGGCAAACATGTAATACCAACTAAAACCAGTAATGCTGGGTAAAAAAACGATAAAATATTTTGTGTATGCTGATTAGGTAAAAAATGTGGAATGGCATAATAACCAAATGTATTAATTAGTAAGTAAATTATACTAAAAATACTACCGATTAGTACAGGGATGTTTGACTTTGATGATAAATGATAATCGTTTGAAATCCACATACCCAATGAAATGGCAAATAAAAACCTTAAAGCCGAAGCGTTATAAAGATATACATACTTTGAAAGTATGTATGGAGATATTAATTCAAAAGCAATATTCACTATAAAGCATATTAATAAAAAGAATTTTGGTTTACGGAGATAGCATAAGTATAATACAGGAAATATAAATACTAGCTCAATCATAATTGTAAAAAAGTAATTTCCGGGTCCTGGAATTGGTAAAAGTCCAATTAAACTATATACGTTAAATATAAAACCTGTATGACCAGAATAAAAATACTGAGATATCCCCAATAATAATGAGCACAAATATATAATGGAGAAAGGCATAACTAACCTATTAATGTTCTTTAAAAAATAAGCTTTTGTATATGCATCACTCAATGTATGCAAGCCCTTGTTTTTAAATGAAAGGCACCAGTTAAAGCCTGCTATTACAAGGAACACAGGTACGGCTTGTACAATAAAAAATAGATATACGCTAGTGGGTATATTCTCAGATCGTATGGTATGCATTAAAATAACAAATATAATAGCAAAGGCTTTTAAAAAATCAATTTGTGGCAAATAATTTGACTTCATTTCTATACTCCTCTTCTACTTGATCGAATTGTCCACGATTCCTATACCATCTGATTGATGGCAATGATTCCATGCGCTAGCGTGTGAATGATATTCTAGAAGTGAGCCAAAGTGGCTCAAAATGACAATGTCAAAATGAGCCACCCCGACCCCATTAAAATCCTGTATGCTAGAGTTGCTGAGACAAAAGCGACAGGAGGTTTTAGAGGTGATCGAGGTGGATCAATACCAGTTTATCAGACATGCCTACGCAGTTGAAGGGCTTTCGCAAAGAGAAATTGCCAGAAGGCTTGGTATTTCTAGAAATACTGTAAAAAAGTACGTTGAAGGAGAGGTCATGCCATTGACCGTCAAAACCCCTCAGCGTGGTTTTCCAGTAATCGGGCCGGTCAAAGATATCATTAATGGCTATCTTGAAGAAGACCGGCAAAATAATCTGCCCAAGCAGCGACACACCGCCAAACGAATTTATGATCGTTTATGCAAAGAACATGGTTTTACCGGTGGATACTCCACCATTCGTCAATTCGTCCATCAGCTAAAGCAGACAACAAAGGTACATATCCCCCTTGAATTTGATCCAGGCGAAGCAGCCCAGGTAGATTGGGGAACGGCTATCGCGTATATAAAAGGCCAACGTACCGTAGTCCAACTCTTTTGCATGCGCCTCTGTCATAGTGCGGCCATTTTTGTAGCAGCCTTCCCAACTCAACGTTATGAGTCTTTTCTCATGGGCCATCGNAAGGCATTCGAATTTTTCGGCGGCGTGCCCCGACGTCTAATCTATGACAACGTAAAGACTGCAGTAAAGGAAGGCTGGGGCAGACACGTTACCCAGGAGCAATTGCCCTTTCAATATCTCAAAGCTCATTATGCCT
>NZ_VLKC01000002.1:406939-1242786 GCF_007830295.1 Sporomusa sp. KB1
GATTGTCAATATATCCAGCAAAAAGAAGGCATTGTCTTTTGTGGCAACCCTGGTACTGGGAAAACGCATCTGGCAACTGCCCTCGGTCTAAAAGCCTGTGAAAAAGGACTGCGCGTGCGGTTTTACACTGCTGCGGGGCTAGTGAATGATTTGTTAGAAGCTCAGCAAAATCACACACTTTCTAAGTTGGAACAACAACTCACCAAACTCAATCTATTGATTTTGGATGAACTGTCGTATCTAACCTTCGCGCGTTCCAGCGCCGAGCTGCTATTTCAGATTCTATCCAGTCGTAATGAGCGTGGCAGTGTGATCATCACTACGAACCTGGAGTTTTCACGCTGGACGGAGATCTTCGGTGATCCTATGCTTACTGCTGCTATCGTGGACCGAATGACGCATCGTTCTCATATTGTCGATACCAACGGTCCCTCATACCGCCTCCGCCAGAGGATTGCGGCAACCGGACAGTTTGGAGGTGAGACTCCAGACAACAACAGCGGAGACCAAGAGGTTTAATATTTTTTATCGGGGTGGCTCACTTCTTGAGCATCAAAAGTGGCTCACTTTCTGAATGTCAAATGGCTCACTTTTCTATTGCTTTTCACACTAGCGCAAAGGAATCTAACAAAAGTAATTTGAAATTTCGATAGAGCATGGCTCTCACCATGAACACGGGTGGCTCCGATTGATGCACATAGTGGCTCTCGTCTCGTTGAGCACACTCGTGGCTCTATCCAAAATATTATTATTCATAGTGCAAGGGAGCAAGACGCCAGACGATCTGAAGCCATGTCTTTCTAATGGATTCCAGCGACTAGGCGAAGGAACGAAAAAAATGGTTGAGAGTTTCGTGAATATTACGGTGCGGTAGTACCTCAGTTCCGACAAAGTGGAAACCGCCTATCCGAAACTAGGAAACCGCTTTATTCTTCTGGATGTTGATTTTAGAATTTTGATAAGTGTTACCGAGTAGAATTTCCCTGTTAACTATAAATCATTTTCTGAAATCATTTAGTCAAGGGCGAGCGCTTTTTGCTCGGCAAAGCGTACCCTTGATTGAATGATGGAAGGAAATATAATCTGATTACAGAAGGGAAATTTTCATAAATAACACGGTTTCCATGACCGGAATTGCGGTTTCCAATCATCCGGAACTGCGGTTTCCTAACACCGGACAGGCGGTGTAGTTGGCTCCGGAATACTCATTTCGTAGCAGGCTAGGTTCAGGGAAATCCCCCCGCATAATGGAGATAATTCCTAAGTGGTCGGAACGCAGCATCAAGCCAAGGACAATTTACTACAAACTACTTGAAGGTGTTTTCGCGGGAAAAGCAAGGTTGAAAATCATGTAACACAGAATCAATAAATTTCAGCATGGGTATGGTCAATCGCAAAAATTGGATACCCTATTGGGTATAACCCTTTCAGCGATCTGATTTCCTTTCTGGTTGAGGGACCTTTGGATATCATATCATTGTTTGAAAGGGTTATTTGTTTTTTTGAGAACTTTTCACTCTCCAGTCACCATATAAGAACCTCCGAAATTGCCACTCTGTCATTCACAATTAGCATCGATTGCTTTTGCCACACTTCACTTCAGATAGGCTTGGAGCGCCTCTTGCCATGTTCTCATAGGGTCACCAATCGTCATCCGAAGCATATAATTATCCAGCACCGAATAAGCTGGTCGCTTAGCCGGACGGAGAAATTCTGCTGTCGTTACCGGCTCTACTTTGACCTTTTTCCCTGCTTGCCGGAAAATTTCACAGGCAAAATCATACCAGGAACAATGCCCCTGACAGGTGGCGTGATAGGTTCCATAAGCATTTGTTTGCAACAGCTTAAAAATAACTGTTGTAAGGTTCGCTGTGGATGTAGGTGACCCAATTTGATCAGCTACTACACGCAGCGTATCCTGCTCATCTGCTAGCCGCAACATAGTGCGCACAAAATTATTTCCCTCACCATACAGCCAGGCAGTACGCACAATATAATGCTGGCCTAGTAACTGCCGTACCATCTCTTCTCCCTGCCATTTCGTTCTGCCATATACCGTTTGAGGATTGACTGCATCAAATTCTCGGTAAGCTTGGTTCCCCGCCCCGTCAAACACATAGTCGGTGCTCACATATACCAGCCGAGCTCCAGTTTCCAAACAACCGGCAGCCAAATTTTGCGCACCGATGACATTGACCCGAAAGGCCCCGTCCTCGTCAGCCTCCGCCCCATCAACATTAGTATAAGCCGCGCAATGAATCACAGCATCTGGCTTACTGTCTTGCATACACTTGGCCACTGCCACTCCATCAGTAATATTGAGTGTATCATAATCAGTCAAAATCAATTCATGTTCGCTTCCCTGCCTTGCCACTTCCCGGCCAAGCTGTCCATTAGCACCGGTTACCAAAATTTTCATATCACATTGTCCTTTCGGTTATATTATGATGGGGCGGTTTAAAAACCGCCCCCATTATCTCCTATATACAGGCAACTTATCGGCTGCTATATCTCTCAGTCTCGGATACACCTGATCCTTATCTGAAAGCACTGCACCATCAATCGGCCACTGGATACCAATATCCGGATCATTCCAGATAATGCCGCCTTCGGCCGCCGGTGTATATACATCAGTGCATTTATAGGTAAAATATACAGTATCGCTTAACACACAAAAACCATGGGCAAAACCAGGCGGAATCCAGAATTGACGATGGTTCTCACCAGAAAGCTCCACCCCCACCCATTGACCAAAAGTCGGCGAACCTGCACGAATATCTACCGCTACATCAAATACTATTCCCTGCACAACCGACACCAATTTTCCCTGGGAATGTGGATTCTGGTAATGTAGACCACGCAAAACCCCACGGGTAGAATAGGACAAATTATCCTGAACAAACTCTTCCTTAATGCCAATGGCTTCATACTTCGGCTTGCTCCAGGTTTCTTGAAAAAAGCCCCGGGTATCGCCAAATACCTTAGGCTCCATGATGAGCACTCCATCAAGCTTTGTTTCTATAACATTCATATTTGTTCACTCCCAAATTTCTTACTCTTCTCCAGCAATCTGCAACAGATACTTGCCATACCCGTTCTTCTTCATTTCCCCCCCCTGGGCAACCAGTTCCTCTCTGGAAATATATCCCATCCGGTAGGCTATTTCCTCCGGACAGGCTACCATAAGACCCTGACGTTCCTGAATGGTCGCAATATAGTCAGAAGCCTGTAAAAGAGACTCATGGGTTCCTGTATCCAGCCAGGCATAACCCCGACCTAAGGTCTCTACTCGAAGTGTATTTTGCTCTAAATAAAGCCGGTTTAAATCGGTAATTTCCAATTCCCCCCGGGCAGAAGGTTTCACCGTTTTCGCAAGTTCCACCACTTGGTTGTCATAGAAATACAGCCCAGTGACCGCATAATTGGACTTTGGCTTAGACGGCTTTTCTTCCAGACTAACAGCCTTGCCAGCGGCATCAAACTCTACCACACCATACCGTTCTGGATCTTTCACCCAATAAGCAAAAACAGTAGCCCCTTGCTCCTGCTGCGTCGCTTTTTGCAGTTTTTCACTAAATCCATACCCATAAAAAATGTTATCCCCCAATACCAGCGCACATCCATTTCCGGCAATAAAGGATTCCCCGATTAAAAAAGCCTGCGCCAGTCCATCCGGACTGGGTTGGGCGGCATAAGACAGATTGATTCCCCATTGCTTGCCTGTACCCAATAACTGTTGAAAGCTTGCCTGATCCTGTGGCGTAGTAATAACCAGGATATCCTGAATCCCGGACAGCATTAAGGTTGATAATGGATAATACACCATAGGCTTATCAAATACCGGCATTAGCTGTTTGCTAATAGATTTTGTAATCGGATACAGACGAGTACCTGACCCACCTGCCAGAATAATTCCCTTTTTTATAGACATGTTTTCATTCCTTTCATGGCTCAGGGAACGAGGCGTAAGGCTCCTGGCACAGGGCGCATGGCGCGGGGTTGCGAGGAACGGAGCCCTGAGCCCCACGCCCTGTGCCCTGTGCCCCGCGCCCATACCCCCGCGCCTTACGTTCCGTTCCCTACTGTCTTTTTCAAAGCACGTACTTGTTTTTGCACCACTTCACATTGCAAGCTTAAATTATGTATTTCAACTGAATAACAGCGTTGTGCTAATTCTAACTGTGTTTCCAATTCACATAAGCTTCCATGCGCAATATCTAAAAAATGATTAAATTCCTTATCTCGTTTTCTTCCCCAACCTTCCGCAATATTCGAAGGTACAGATACTGCACTGCGTCTTATCTGCGAAATCAATCCATGCAATTCATGTTGCGGAATTTGCTCCGCCATTTTATACACTTGAGCAGTCAAATCCATTGCATCTTGCCAAACCCGCAGATCTCGAAAACTAGACATAAAGAACCTCCTAGAAGTGGCTCAGGGCTCTTGGATCAAGGCGCAGGGCTCAGAGCGCAGGGCTCGAGGCTCGGAGAGAGTGGGGCTCTGGCACGTGCCCCGTGCCCCGCATCACGCGCCCCAATCCTCACACCCCGTGCCCTGGGCTCCGTGCCACGCAACCTCAAACCTCACACCCTGTGCCCTGCGCCCCATGCCACGAGCCCCAAGCCTTACACCCTGTGCCTTGCGCCCCGTGCCACGAGCCCCAAGCCTTACACCTCGTGCCCTGCGCCCCGTGCCACGAGCCCTAATCTCTCCCGCCGATAACTGCCGTCAGTCACCCGGCGGCACCATTCCAAATTGTTCAGATACCATTCCACAGTTTTTACAATCCCGGTTTCAAAGGTCTCAGCAGGCACCCAGCCCAATTCTTTTTGAATCTTAGATGCGTCAATGGCATAGCGCATATCATGTCCGGGACGATCTTTTACATAGGTAATTTGTTCCCAATAGGACTTACCATCACTGCGCGGCTGCTTTTCATCTAATAATTTACACAAAATCTGAACAATATCAAGGTTTTTCTTTTCATTATGTCCGCCAATATTATATTTTTCCCCCGGTTTTCCCGCTTCCAAAACCCTCAGAATAGCCTGGCAATGATCTTCCACATACAGCCAGTCCCGTACATTTTGTCCATTACCATAGATAGGCAACGCCTTGCCTTCTAATGCATTCAAAATCATTAAAGGTATCAGCTTTTCCGGAAACTGATATGGGCCATAGTTGTTAGAACAGTTGGTCATGAGTACCGGAAGCCCATAGGTGTGATAATAGGCCCGCACTAGATGGTCAGACGATGCTTTGGATGCGGAATACGGGGAATTCGGTGCATAGGGTGTTTCTTCCGTAAAAAAGCCGGTATCCCCTAATGAGCCATATACTTCATCGGTTGAAATATGCAGAAAACGAAACTGGTTTTGTTTCTCTTTATCCATCTCCCGCCAATACTTTCGCACTCCTTCTAAGAGAGTAAAAGTTCCCTGAATGTTGGTGCGAATAAATTCCCCCGGCCCGTCAATCGACCGATCTACATGGGACTCGGCAGCAAAATGAACGATGCTGTCAGGCTGATATTGAGTAAAAATATCATTTACCAAATTACTATCACAAATATCCCCTTGGATAAAGGTATATCGGAAATCGTGCTCCACATCTTTTAGCGAATCCAGATTTCCCGCATAAGTTAGCTTGTCTAGGTTAATAAGACGAATATTAGGATTCTGTAATGCAATATGGATAAAGTTGCTGCCAATAAAACCGGCGCCGCCGGTGACAAGAATGGTTTGCATAGAATTTGCCTCTCTTTCTATACTATAATTTTTCTTTCTGCCAATATCCCAAACAAAGTTGATTCAAGAATTTTCCGCAAAGTACTCAAAATTTCCTATGTTTGTTTGATGAGTAACTCCTCTTACCATTATATGATATATTCCTGTTTCACTCTTTTTCGCGTATGCCTGGGCACATCAACGTTGAGTAGCTCGACTTCCACCTCACTTTAATGATGAGTTAAATGTAAGAATGCCGTCCACGCCCCTCGCAACAATAGGCTAGTCCCTTTTCTCGTGTTTGTTCTGGAAGATTTCACAAGTAAAATCTATCAATACAAATTTCTGGCCCCTTATCTTGACTTCCCGACAGCGTGTTATCAAACAAAAACATTGTCAGTCAGAACCGTCGCGAGTGGCACTCCGTTTCAACTACAGCACTTCCCTGCTGCTGTCTTTATACACCTGTCCGCCAGATACCACAACAATCAAAGCCTGTTTTTTTTCTGCAGACGAGCCGCTGTCAGATGGCTCCAAACCTTCCTTTTTCATGGCAGAGAAAATAACTCTCATCTTTATATTAGATCATCCCTGCTTTTCTAAGTGATTCTACTTCCAATCTTATACCTTCACCAAATGTAATTGGATTAAAATCTAATTCTTGAGCCGCTAAAGAATAATCAAAATTTTTGTCTTCTAATAGTCTTTTAACCTTCTCATAATCAATAATTCCATTTGGAATATAGTCGGCGAGTTTGCCAACAACTAAAGCAAAACAATACGGTATATGAATAAAGAATACTTTTTTCTGCATAGCAATTGATATCTCATTTAATAAGTTAAAATAGGTTATTGGATACTTCCCCGCAACGTTATATTCTTTATACCTTGTAACTGTTTCACGTTCAAAAGCAGTCAATATAACTTTAGCAAGATCAGATGCATAAATAGGATGCATTAAACCGCTACCTTTCCCGATTACAGGAAACAGCTTGCATTTATTTATCAATTTAACTAATTTATGAATATTAACATCTTGTTGGTTTCCGTAAATCATTGTCGGCCTTATTATTGTATAAATTAAGCCACTAGATTTCATCTTTTTTTCAAGCTCAATATACATTTTTGCATAAGCCTTGTATTTACTATACATACCTGTTGTATTTACAAAAAAGACTCTTTTAACGCCTTTTCTTAAACATGCTTCTGTCACATATTCTGAATTAGTAATGTAAGCTAGATGAATAATCATTTCTACACTTTCAAATGCTTGTTCCAATTCATTTATATTTTCAATATTTGCAAAAACTATTCTATTATCAATATCTTCTTTAGACATAAAAGAAATATTGGAATTATTTCGTACTAGATACTTTACTTCTAAATTAGGCATACGGTGCTTTATTTCTTCATATAAGAATCTTCCTGTTAACCCTGTAATTCCAGTTATTAGTATCAATTTAACTGACCCCTCCCCTCTTAATTAATAAAACTTCCATCCCCATTTGTTAAAATAGTAAATAGCTGATTTTAATGTTATTAGAGTTTGTTTCCATGATTTATGAGAACCTCGCCCCCACAAATGTTCTACTGAATTGTAAGGATAAAATATGCATTTAGATATTTTATTAGTCCTTCTTGATATGTCTGCATCTTCCATGTGAAGAAAAAATTTTTCGTCAAATCCACTAATCTGGTTCAGAACTTTACCTCTATAAAACATAAAACATCCTGTTGCATATGGTATTACAAATTCTTTATTATATCCTGTATACTTCATTTGAAACCAGTCTTCTCGGTTTTGGAATAGCCTTTTTAGAGGCTTTGGTAAAAAACGTCGTACAAACAAATCAAATACCGTTGGATTTTGTTTGCATAAATATTGAATTTCTCCGTCAGGATAAGTTACTTTGGGTGTTAGCATACCTATATCAGTGTGAACTTCCATATAATTATATAACTCTTTTATAATGTTATTTTTAACTCTAAGATCCGGATTATAAATCAAGTAATATTTCGCATCATATTTTTTTAACACTTGATTATGACCATAGCCAAATCCATAATTAATATCACTGCTAAGAATCATAATATTAGCCGACTGTATTGAATTTATTATGCTTAATGTTTCATCAGATGAATTGTTATCAAAAACTACTATTTTATACAGTAAACCATCAGTATAATTCAATATAGACTCAATAGTATCTTTAATTATTTTATCGTTATTATATGTAACAATGCAAACTAATACATCTACCATTTTTCACCTCTACTATAAGAATAATAATCATTTGAGGAATTTGATTAATTTTTGAAACAAACATTTATCCTTGGGCGAATTTCGTCTACCAAATGATAAGCATGTTTTTTGCATCCCCAAAGTTCTTCAATCAGATTAATGTTGGAACTGTCATCTCCAAACGTTGATCACTTGATACCTACGATATTAAAAGAAGAAAATTTTTCCTAATGTAAGTCTTTTTTTAGATATTTATATATATTAAAAATTCTAGATTTATTATTGCTACAAAATCTTGTAAAAAAATCAACTATTTGGTTTTCTTTTCTATATATATCTTTTCCATTTCGATTATCATGAACAAAATAATGATCATCCCAACAAAATTTAATAAATAAGGATTAGTTGCAGTACTAAATAGAAATGCCACTGTCCCAGCAAGCGTATAAAGCCATTTCTTCCTCCCTTCACGATCTACATATGGGGGTTTTGCATGATAAAAAAGGCAAGCTAAAGTTAAACCCCATAGTGAAACACCTACAAAACCCAATTTCATTAATAGTGAAACTAATGATACCTCATAGGTAAATGGGACATCCTGAACCCGAATATATTCCGCATGTCCTCCAAATCCAATTCCAAATAAAAAATTTTTTGTCCACATGTCTAAAATAGAATCAATTTGAACGATTCTTTCTAAAGTTCCATCATCATCATAGAGACTATTTAATCTCGAAAACGTAGTTTCACTAACATCTGTAAAAATAGAAATACCAATCATTCCACATAAAACAACAGCAATTATAACAATTCCTTTTACCTTTATTCTTTTTCTTATTAATAAAACAAGCATTATTCCAATTATGCATGCTAACCATAAGGCACGAGTATAAGATATATATAAGGTAAATAAGAATAAAACTATTTTAATATAATCCAATAAATTATTTCGGCTATTACCAGCAATTAAAAATATCCCCGGAATTGTAAAAACTGTTGAAATCCACATAACCCTATAGAAGCCATCTTTCATATGACCTACATAAATTGAACCATATTCATCTGCTCCAAAAAAGCTAATCATATTTAAAGACAATCCAAGATCCAAAGTACCATTTATCCAAATTAATACTTGAAACAAAGCAACTACTATAATGAGATTAATAAAATATTTTTTAACATTTTCCCAGTTAATTAATTTTGTACGAATAAGCTGTACTATAGGGAAATACAATAAAAATATAAATATTGAACCGCCATCTTGAAACGCAAAACCCAAGCCTTGACCATTTACTACTGGTAAGACCAACATCCAAATAATTGTACTTAGAACTATACACAAAAAAATAAGTTTATCGCGAAAATATACCTTAAAATTCCCCTTTTCAAAGAATTGTATATATGCTGTAATTAATAGCGCAATAAAAATTAATTTTCTGATTGATATTCCTATTTCATTAATTCCCCAAAAACCGGGACCACCTAATACTAGTTCTGCCAAAAATAAATAAAAGATAATGATAAAAAATAATTTAAACATTAGTTACCTCACGTATACTAAATATAGTCTTTATATTTACAACGAATTAATATTAAATAGAATATTATTCTTCTAATATAACTCAGCTGAGATATACCCATTTTATGTATCCTTAATACTGCGCTAATACCTCCCTGTAAAATAATTTTAATATAATCATCCAAAAAGGTAGACTTCGAATAACTGAGTTTAGCTAAGTGATTTTTTAAATCGATTGCCTGCAAAAATGCACCCGCAAATAGTTTATCCAAATATGAAAGCTTAAATATTTTTTTCATATTATATATTGCATAAAATCCACATGCTCCAACCTGATTATTTCCATGTTGACGATATAAAATGTTTGATTCTTGTGACAACAATATTTTCCCGGTAGCAGCTGCAACTATGGCAAACCACCAATCATGCATCAACACTTTGGGTGGAAAAGGAAGAGCTTTATTAATCAAACATCGATTCATCATCACTGTACAACCGGTAACAAAATTATGAGTCAGAAGAACTTTAAGCTGTTCTTTCTCCTCATGATGAATTTGCCGCATATGCATAAATGAAGAGTGAATAACATTACATTGTTTATCAACTACCTGTAAATCTGAGTGAACAAGTATCGGAATTTCACTTCCTAAGCATTCTTCTTCAGTTATTATGGTATTTATTGAATCTTTAATTTTATTTGGTAACCATATATCATCTTGATCACATAATGCAATATACTCACCCTTGCATAAGCTTACTGCTTTTTCAAAGTTCTTACTTACTCCTAAACTAGTCTCATTACAAAATACTTTTATGGGAAACGGTGCTCTCATGGCAAATTCTTTAATAATTAGAACAGTATTGTCACTAGAAGCATCATCACAAATAACTAGTTCAGTTGGTAAATATTCCTGAGCTGCAATACTATCAAGTTGTTCCAATATATATTTAGCACCATTATAAGTACATAAAGCAATTGAAATAGATATCTGTTTTGTATACAACATTTCACCCCTACTTAATACTTTGTTGACAACCATTTATTTAACTTCTTATAATACAAATTTGCTTGATCATTTAACCCAACATTTAATTTAGCATAATTCTGTTTAATTTCATCAAAATTATTCAAACTATTATCCAATTTATATAATAATTCCTCTACAAACTGCTTACTATTTATTTTAACACATCGTTTCGCCAAACCTAACTCGTCATACAATGAAGATATTTGTTCATGTCCTGCCAAACCAATTGTAGGTACATTCATGCCGATTGAACATAAATTTGAATGAAACCTCATGCCAATTACACAAGAACATACTCTGTATAAATCAAAGATATAGTCTACTGCCTCCCCACCACCGGAATAAAAAGGAGCAACTGCCAACCTTGTTCTTCTGAATTGATCTTTAATCTTTTCCATAAGTATGCCGATAGTAGTTAAGTCTTGATGTGTATGTGGAAACAATATAATACCTGCATTGTTAGTTTCCGCCAAAATATGGTTAATGAATTGACCAATAAGATCATTAAAATCATCTATACTAACATCTTTATTAAATTTTTCATTAAACAAATCATTTGTAATGCACATTCCAATCCACGTTTTATCATTATCTTCTAGACCAAGCCTATTATATTCTTTGGGACAGAAAAAACTTCCATGATCTGGTATTTTTAATATTCTATCCACTACGTTACCATATCTATTATGCAGTCTGCTAAAAGAACCATCATTTCTCACAGAAATAAACCAATTATTATTATCAATAGTAGTTTCAAGGAAGCTTCTAAATTTATTGACATTATCCTCATCTATTACACCAAATTCATGATACCCCATTCCGTTCACCAAAACAGGAACTTTTATCTTATGAATTAACTGTTTTGAAAAGTCAATTGTTGTACCACTGCTTGAGTAGGCCCATTTCAAATCAAAGAATCCGCCTCCTCCTAGTACTAATAAATCATACTGATTAACCATTTCTGCAAATCTATCGTCAAATTTCATTTCTGCATACATTCTGTAAAATTTTCTTATTTCTATTTGATTAAATTCAACATTATTAAATATATTTTCTTTAAACTTTTTATAAAATCCAGCGTGATTAGCATAGTCCCCAATATTACCTAAAAAAGAGGCAAGATGAAGTATCTTTATCTTTTTATTATTCATTTTAGTCAATCCTTTTCGTTCTTAATTATTTCTAAGCCTTTAAATAATTCTTACATAAAGATTTTCCGCTTAAAATACTATTTAACCGTATTGGCGGGTTGAGCGAAAAAACGGTAAATTACGGTATTCAAAAGAAACTTGCTTACAAAAAACTGGCTTAATTCATCATTCTGACCGTGGCAACCAGCGTTAAAATGCGAACATTCATACCACCGGATTCCTTTTATATTTTTTCAAAAATATGATTAATTCACTTATTTCTTTTTTAAAAGAAACTGCAGTAATAAATAGTATTCCTAAAATAATCATCATTTCTAATATATATTGATTAACAAATATACAATTTGTAATTGAAAGAACTAAAATCATTATAATGACCATAAACGTTTTTACTGGCTGACAGATACTTCTATAGTATTTTTGCCCAATAATAGTTGATAACAAAAGATAAATTAGCGCTGAAATCATAGATGCAACAGCGGCACCAATTATTCCCATATAAGATAACAAAACATAACAACCTACCACGTTAATAACAGCCGACAATAAATTAATTAATAAACTATATTGGATTTTTTTTGCAATTGTAATACCATAAGCAGTTGTTTCTGCGATAATCTGAAATAATGGATATACTAAAATAAGTGTGAAAAAATAGCGACTTTCCTGATAGTTTCCACCCAATAGAGAATACAAGATATTTTGGAATATAATAAATATCCCTAATAAAGCTATAGTAAACAACAATACATAATTATGTACCTTTTTAATCTTTTCTTGTTCTGTAATATATTTTGCATACATAAAAGCTGCCCAATATGTTTTAAAACCATTTTGTATAACGCCTATAATGCCTATAAATATTCCCGCTGAAGCATATATGCCAAGTGAATATGCTCCTAATTTCCAATTAATTACCATTTGAGAGAGAAATGTATTTAAATGTATTATCATTACAATAGGCCAAGATAAAACGGCAAACTGCAAAACTTCTGTAAAATTGGTAAATGACCAATTTATTTTTTTAGGCAATACCTCTTTTTTTTGAATTAAGAAATATACTACCGTTAAGATAATAATTCCTATAGTATTAAATGTAATTACTATATTTGTACTTGGTTCAACTAATGCAGCACTGATTACAAAACATTTTGAAAAAAACTGAAGTAATACACTTTGTATTGTGTAATTTCGGGCATCGCCACGCATTCTATAACAAGTTGCGAAAAAATTCAAGACCACTAAAGAAAGTGCATTGGCACAAAGAAGAATAGTAATAACTAAACTTACCTTATTAAATAATGCATCTGATATCTGCTGATAAAACAGTGGTACAATTAATAATGATAACACTGTTAAAAATGCTATCGGTATCCCCATGCATTTTACCAATAGTTGTTTCGCATCATATCCCTGTGGAGGCTCATTATAAAATCTGAGAAAACTGCTATCAAGCCCCAGACACGCTACTCCCATCAATACGTTTGAAGCTGAATTGAACATATTTAAGGTTCCATATAAATCAGGTGAAAAAACTCTTGTAATTATCGTTACTGAAATAATACTAATAATGAAGTTCACCCATGATGAAATCGAGAACTTAAATATCGATTTAATAAAAGTATTTACTGATATTCTTCCTTGGATATTACTCATATTAATAATCCTTTATCTGTATTACATATAATTATTGAAAAAGCTTCTATAATTGTCAGCTATATCACCTTTTCCACACAATAAATGCCTCACCTCATTTTTTCGGTGCTGAAACTTTTCTTTATCATTTTGATACTCTTGTATTAAATTCAATAAATCATCTGTACTTTCAAAATTTCCCCACTGAACTAGATCATAATCATCTCTTACCAGTGTGTAGCGAAAAGCAATTCCTCCCATATACATTAAATCTACATATACACTCGAGCTACCTACTATACTGAAATCAACATTTGTAATGTATGCTTCCAAAGAACTATCTTTATCACAAATTGCATATAAAAATTCCTGGTTTACCAAATCATCATATGTTCTACATTCATTAAGCGTATCGCCCGGATGATATTTAATTACATAATTTATTCCTAATTTGTAAGATACACTATTCGCGATTTTAATTAAATCTCGATTTTCTTTGTAACACTGATAATTACTCCGACCAAGAATTATTCCAAATATATTTTTAGTTAAACAATTTTCTTGTTTTTTTTCACAGCCAATATATGCAGGATGTCCTATACAAACAATATTCTCAGGCTTTATACCACTACTCTGTATAGCACTCATCTTGGCATACTCACCCCAAACTAGAAACTTATCGCTAATAAAACCTTCAAAACTAACCTCAATACCACTAAAAGCAGCAATGTCTTTTAGCGTTTTACGATACCAGCCATGCTGCAATGTTGCAGTGGTAACTCCTGCTTTTTTAAAGCACTGTGTCATTAGATTATCTGCTAAATGAGCATCACAAAAGGTGACTAATAAATTATATTTCGAGGGAAACTTTCTAAATTCAGCACTTGAAGTCCATTTTTTACTTTCGGCAATAACCGATAACAAATATAACTTATGCTGAAAACCAATTTCAATTTTACGCATTTGTATTAACCATATTGGCAAATAGAACAATAAAAGTATACCCCGCAAATAAAGCATATTATGTCTGGCTTCTGCCAGCAGTATATCCCTATCCGTTAATAAGTTTGTGACTTTATTGAATATTTTGCTTAAATCTGTTCTTACTGCATAACTATGCGAAAACAAACATAAAATTTTAGCGTCTGTTTGTATTTCAACCTTATATAAATAATTATTAAAGAAAACAGACGCAATAATTCTCTTAAAAGTTGTTTTTATATTCTCCGGACAAGTCAAAAGCGCCTCTCTAACCGATATAGTCATAGCAGTTCCCATATCATACTCAGTTAAGCCGACAAAACGTATTTCATTCAGATTTCTTATTATTGTTCTAAATCGATCAAGCAACATGGCTACTTGTATAATCCCTTCTGTTTCATCTCATCAATGGATGCATCATAACCATCTTTCTCGATTTCCTGTGACTGAACCCAACAAGCAAACTTTCCTAATCCTTGATCTATTGTTACCTTGGGTTCAAAACCCAGCTTACTTTTTATCAGTGTAATGTCCGCATAGTTATGTCGAATATCACCAAGTCTATAATTTCCACTAATTTTTATTTTAGTATCCTTTTTATACATTGCTACCAGCATTTCGGCAACAGACAACACATTGGCTGCACTGCCTGTTCCAACATTAAAGCAACAATAATCCGCTTCTTTCCTCTCGATTCCCATCATTGTTGCATTTACCACATCGTCAATATAGACAAAATCCCTGCTTTCTTTTCCATCCTCAAAAATATTAATCTCATTCCCATTCATTATTCTGGTCGAAAATACCGACAAGATGCCGGTGTAAGGATTTTTTAAAGATTGACCGGGACCATATACATTTTGATAGCGAAAAGCAACCACAGGAATATTCAACGATTTTCCGACCAGCATGCACATTTGCTCCTGTACACTTTTTGTCAGCCCATACACCGATGTCGGATGATTCATTGAACTCTCATCTGTTGCTTTTAATTCTACATCATTCCCGCAATGTGGACACTTAGCACCAAAATCACCTTTCGCCATATCCTCATCTTTACGTTCTAGTGGATAGACATTTCCATGTTCTGTACAAACATATTTACCCTCACCATAAATAGCCCTGGATGACGCAACCACTATCTTTTTTACCGAATGCTTTTCGTTAGTAAGTATATCCAGCATCAAGGCTGTTCCTTTTATATTTACATCTGTATATTTTTCAATTGCATACATTGACTGCCCGGTACCAGTTTCTGCTGCTAAATGTACTATAACATCCACGTCTTTGATGGCTTTACCCCAATCTTCTTGGTCTTGTACACTCCCAATCATCACCTCGGCAATATTTTTAACTGATTGATATAATTGAGATTGGGTATAATCATCTCCATGAATTTGTGGAGACATATTATCTAAAATTCTAACTTTATAACCATGTCCAACAAGTTTTCGAGTTAAATTACTACCGATAAAACCTGCGCCACCGGTAATCAATATTCTGTTATACTGCATCTATAAAATCTCCCTTACTGTTTGTTTTCCGCCACATGTTTGCTTCAAAATCATAGCGTTTAATAATTTTTGCTGGAGTCCCTCCCAATACCACATAACTGGGATATTCACCAATTACTACAGAATTACTCCCAATAATGCAGTTGTCACCCAATTTTGTACCAGCCATAATCTTTACCCCCATGCCGATAAAACAACACTTACCGATAACTGTTTCCTTCACTTCCAACGGCTGACTCATTACATTTTTATTGATTACCGAATAAGAATGATTATTATCCGTTATCATAACATCAGCTGAGATAACTGTATCATCACCAATTTCAATAAGTTTGGCACATATCATATGAAGCCTCTGTTCAATTGAAACTCTATTACCAATTATTATTTGGGGCTTGTATGAAATATTTCCCCATCTTTCTATTGTCATAATGCGCGATTGTTTAAATATATGTACACCGTCACCAATAAAAACATTCTGAGGATTAAATAAACTAAGTGGTGTATAAATCATGCTTTTTATCCCAATTCTTCCGAAACGCCATTTATAAATCAAATTCATTCTGGTAGAAATATATTCTACTTCAAACCTCTGAATAAGTCGTTCGACCATTTTAAATATGCTTCTTGATATTTGCATTTAGCCTTAACTCCACTCTACTATTAGCTAATTATCTATATCTAATATTTTTTTAATCCAATTAGTCAATGAATACCGTTCAACTATTGCTTCCTGAATATCTTCATAAGGTGCCGTTAGAAATTTCAGATCAATCATAGGATTTTCCCGATCAACAATAAGTATATTATTAGTATTATAAAAATCGTACTTAACCACATCACTATTAGTAGTTATTAGTTTGGCTTTAGCGGCTAAAGCCTCAATTGTACGCATAGTCAAACCTTTCTGCGTCGGATGTTGAATGTCAAGAAGTATTTTACTATTTTTGGTTAGTTCTGCATTTTCTTTTAATGATAGTGTATTAAATTTTATATACTCTGGATCCTTACTAAAATTTAATTGTTTTATTTTATTTATTAAATAGTTCCATCGACCAGTAAAAATATGAATATAGACTTTCATTTCATTATATTTGAATACTGGTAAAATTTTTTCTATAAGCTTTCTTCTATCTGAATGTTCCCAGGTAGTGTCAAGAAAGTTTCGCAAAAAGGTTTGCAGTCCTAGGTAGTAAAATCAGTCATCACTAAAATCCGACTCAGGGTCGGTATTTTCTAGATGTTTCATATTCATATACTTTTTACTGCCCCACTGGGTTCCAGCAACGTGGCGAAGGCGGGCGCAGACCAGCATCAGAGCGGACTGCCCATCCGGGAAAGCACCCACGACCCTGGTTCGCCGCCTGATCTCCCGGTTGAGTCTCTCAATCACATTGTTAGTCCGGATTCTTGTCCAGTGCTCGCCGGGAAAGTCGGCATAAGCAAGCGTTTCCTCGATGCTTTCCTCGATTTTGGCCGCCGCTTCTTTGAGTTTCATGTCGCGCAAGCTTTTTGCTACCTGTGCCGCCTTTTCCCGGGCAGCGGACTTGCTTTCCTGCGCATGAATCGCTTTGAGCATTTTCGCAACCGTTTTGACCTTGGAGCGGGGAACAACTGAAAAGACATTGCGGTAAAAGTGAACAGTGCAGCGCTGGTATTTGGCCTGGGGGAAGACCTCATTTGCCGCTGCCAGCATCCCTTGGCATTTATCACCAATGATCAGTTGGACGCCTGTTAAACCGCGGCTTTTCAGCCATTTGAAGAATTCCAGCCAACTGACTTTGTCTTCTTTCATGCCTTCGGCCGCTCCCAGCACTTCACGGTAGCCGTCTTCGTTGACGGCAATCGCCACCAATACGCTCACATTCTCATATTCACCGCCCCAGTTGCGGCGTAAGTAAATGCCGTCGACGTAAACATAGGGATACTTACCACTTTGCAGCGGCCGACTGCGCCACTCTTCAATGTGGACATAGGCCTTCTTATTCAACTCACTGATGGTGGACGGCGATACCTTGCTGCCCCACAGAGCCTCGGTGATGTCTTCCACTCGCCGGACGGATACGCCAGCTAGATACATTTCGATGAGCGCTTCTTCTACGGAACTTTCCCGCCGGCGATAGCGTTCGATAATGGCGGTTTCAAAAGGAATGCCCTTGAGCTTGGGAACTTTCAGCGTGACATCGCCGGAGGTAGTAGTCAACCGCCTGTCGTAGTGACCGGAGCGGTAACCTTGACGGGTTTCAGTACGCTCATATCGGGCCGCCTGGGTTAGGTCTTTGGCTTCCTGATCCAGCAAGTTATTGAGCGTTTCCTCCACGCTGCTACGCACCAGTTCCTTCAGTTCTACCTTGATGATTTCTTCATTCAACTGTATAATTTCTTTGGACATGTTTGCTCTTCCCCTTTCGGTAAATGGTGTGTGGTGACTTCATTTTACCGGGGAACTGCAAACTTGTCCTCTTTTTTAGCCGTATTTCAATTTGCGAAACTTATTGTACCTTATCTGTTCCCATCCTGAAAAATATATATCTATTTTCTTTTTATTATTGTTGGTTTTAAATTCAGAACAAAAAAATAATGGCAAAAAAGATAATCCATTTTGCTCAGCATCTATTCTATCAAAAGTAAATATTTTATCGTAAAATTTTTTATTCTCAAAAAAACTTTCAACTCTTACAATGTCATCCCATAAATATAAAATAAATCGCGCATTTGGATTAAGTTGTTTCAGTTCAGTCATGAATTTGTTTGTCAGTTTAGCTCCCTTTATTACAAAAATAAACTCATACTGTTTCTTTTGAATAGCTAAAGTATTAATAAATTCATCCTGTTTTTTTGAATTTTTGTTTATAGCATATTGAGGATTAAATTTGTAAATTAACTTTTCAAAAAAATTAAAATTGGCATCTTCACAAAAACAATCCACGTCATAACCGAATTCGCACATTTTATTTACTATTCGCTGATTATATTCGTAAAAATCGATATGAATGAATAAAACTCTTTTATTGGTCATATAATTTGCCTCACATATATAGAAGATGTTAGTTTGGTTACTTGTTAGTTTAAAAGTCACTAAAGTTTTAAAGCAAAAAGTAAAATTATCTATCTTACTTTATTTTTAAAAAATTCTCAATAATTCTCAATCCAACTTTCCCACTTTTTTCAGGATGAAACTGACAACCATACAAATTATTTGATTGAACAGTTGCCGTAATTTCCAGACCATTATAAATACAGTTTGCTAAACGATTACTTTCATATGTAGGTACAGCAGCAAAAGAGTGGACGAAATATACTGCCTCGCCTTGATTAATCCCATCAAGAATACTTTTATCCCAGCTTAGAAATAATTTTGTTTTCTTCAATGCATTCCAACCAATATGAGGTATCTTATGCAATTGATTATCAGTTCCTGTATCCGATATTCTTACGACTTTCCCTGGTATTAAACCTAAGCCTTCATGCGTTCCAAACTCTTCACCAATTTCTAACATCATCTGCATTCCTAAGCATATACCTAAAAATGGTCGGTTTTTCTTTGCATATTCTTTAATTGGTTCGATAAACCCGCGTTCTCTTAAACCTGCCATTCCGTCCGCAAAAGCTCCAACACCCGGCAAAACTAAGTGTTCAGCTTGCTCTATCTTCTCTATAGAATTGCCACTAATAATCTCTGCATTGCAATATTCAAAAGCTCTTTGTACACTAAGCATATTGCCTATACCATAATCTATTATTGTTACTTTAGGCATTACTCATATCTCCTAACATTTATATTTTTAGCAAGAGCTTCATTACGAATATCCATTACAGTCAATTTATTATAATGTAGTACATACGCCATAGCTACAGAATCTGCACAACCTTGATTTACAACCTTAACAAAATCATCAGTGTTACCCATACCCCCGCTGGCAATTACGGGAATAGGAACAGCTTCTGTAACAGCTTTAACTAATTCAACATCAAAACCCTTGGCCGTTCCTTCTCTATCAACAGAAGTTAATAATATTTCCCCTGCTCCCAGTTCATATCCCTTAACAGCCCATTCTATAACATCTACTCCTGTTTTTTCACGTCCATTGTCATAATAGGCTTCCCACTTACCTTGAGCAACTTTTTTGGCTTCGATCGAAAGAACCATACACTGAGAACCAAATCTTTGCGACACTTCGGATATGATTGCTGGACGTTTAATCGCAGCTGTATTAATTGATATCTTGTCTGCTCCAGCCCGCAACATATCCCTAACATTCTCAATGGAACGTATGCCGCCTCCAACAGTTATGGGAATAAAAACATCTTGGGTTGTCCTTCGCACAATATTAATTATACTTTCTCTTTCATATAAGCTAGCCACTATATCCATATATATAATTTCATCGATGCCTTGATCGTAATAGCGTTTGGCAAACTTATTCGGATTACCTAATTTACGTAATCCTTCAAGCTGTATGCTTTTTATTAAATTAGAACCTTTTACATCAAGTCTTGCAATTAGTCTTATATTTTTCACACTGTACGGCCCCCACAAAAGATTTGTTTTTAATAATAACCTCTGCCATCTCTAAATCGGAGCGATTGTCAATATCTATACTATCATTTGCACTCATCACATAAGACATCACCGGTGGTACAAAAAAAGTTCTTGCTTTTAAAAATAGCTGAGTCCTTACACCATAAATCGCACCATTTTGTCTGAATACCTTAGGAAGCAATTGTCGAGGCATATCTAGACTTTGAACATCATGAAAAGGCTGAAGCTGTCCACTATCATCACAAGTTAAACATTTATATGGATGATGCTCAGTTTCGGCAACACTCATAACACTACTGAAATTACTGGATAAAAACGTATCCAAACACTCATCCAAATGCTTTTCAGTACGCAACGGCGATGTAGGTTGCAATAAAACAAAATAATCAGGAAAAACGCCCTTATCGTGGAGTTGCAGTAAAGCGTGACAGACTACATCTTTACTCATAGCATAATCGGTCGCTAATTCAATTGGTCGATCACAAATCTCCGCTCCCCATTGTAAACTAACTTGTTTTATCTCTTCATCTTCTGTACTTACTATACATCGATTAATAAAACTACTATTTAAGGCCGCCAAAATACTATGAGCAATTAGTGGTTTTCCAGCTAAATTTCTAACATTCTTTCGAGGTAATCCTTTAGATCCCCCCCTAGCAGTTATAATAGCAATTACATTGTTTTTTCTTTCCATATATGTTTCTCCAATTCGTAAAATTGCTTTTGTTTGGACAACTTCCAAAGTTCTTCACTCTTTAAAACAGCTATGAACTTTTGTGCGCTGTCACCCTGTCCAAAATACATACATGGCTGAGGCTTATTGTGTACTAGATTCCGGGTCTCAGCAATAGCTTTCAATATTTCATTCTTACATGGATTAACATGATTGATTGTATTATGGTCAAACCTACCATTCTGTCGTGTACCTATATCTATTGAAGGAACTGCATATACTGGCGCCTCTCGTATTCCTGCACTTGAATTTCCAATAATAAAATCAGCGTGTTTTAATAAAACTAGAAAATATTCAAATCGCAAGGATGGAAACATTTTAACCCTTTCTAACTTACGCAATCTTTCATACCCCGCAAATATATCATGGCATCCTTCGTCATTATTAGGATAAATAACAACATAATTTCTCTTTGTCTCAATCAAAGCATCCACCAATTCGCTTATATCACTGTGTATTTTGTCAAGTTCTGTCGTTACAGGATGAAACATGACAATTGAATAATGCTCAAAAACAATATCATAATATTGTTTCACCTCATCTATCAATGGAAGGGTAGATGAAAGCATAATATCAATATCTGGCGAACCAATAATATAGATTGACTTAGGATTTTCCCCTAGCTGTGTTAATCTTGCGGCAGCTTCTTCATTGGCAACGAAATGTAAATGGGCTAATTTCGAAATCGAATGTCGAATAAGCCCATCAATTGTACCAGATAGCTCTCCACCTTCTATGTGTGCTACAAAAATGTTATTCAAGCTGCCAACAATTGCACCTGCTAACGCTTCAACTCTGTCACCATGAACGACAATCATATCCGGCCTATTCTCATGAATAAATCTTGATAAACCATTAATAGTATTCGCTAAGACCATATCCATCGGTTCACCGTATATTTGATTCATGAAAATATGAATATTATTAAAACCAGCTTTATTAACTTCATCAACAGTATATCCATACCGATTCATTGTGTGCATACCAGTAACAAAAATGCAATATTCCATTGCGGAATCTTTAACAGCTTTTATTAACGATTTAAGTTTACCAAAATCAGCTCTAGTACCTGTAAGAAATAGTATTTTTTTTTTAGTCATGAACATGACCCCATTTTATTTGCTCATTTTTCCTAATATACTTATTAGATCTTTTACCCAATATTTCATTGTATTGATCTGCTTTAATTTCGCCAGTTCCAGGGCGCTTAACCCATATATTACTTTCTGTAAAGATGGCCCCTTCCGTTATATCGGAAATTGCCACAACACAAGCATACGCAAAATCAATTGTTGGTCGTTCTTCTGGCAATATTGTTTTGTTACCACCAATTGCTTCATAAATTGCTTTGCTTCCATTTATTAATTCCTGTAAATTTTTCGGATCCATCGAAATTTCAATATCAGGTCCCGGCCATGTTTTATCTGAGGTAAAGTGCCTTTCTAATATACTAGCACCTAACGCAACAGCTCCAAGGCATGGATAGTTTGATAAAGAATGATCAGATAAACCTAATACAGCATCTGGAAATCGTTGTTCTAAATCCCTTAATGCCCCTAATCTTACTTTATTGTATGGAGTAGGATACATACTCGTACAATGCATAAGTGCAAACGGAACTTTATGGCTACGAAAAATATTAACAGCCTTACTTATACTGTTAATATCATTCATTCCTGTACTTAGAATAACGGGCTTTCCATATTTTGCAATATGTTCAACTAAGGGATAATTATTACATTCGCCTGACCCAATTTTATATGCACTAACACCCATTGTTTCTAATCGCACAGCTGCTGCTCTAGAAAATGGAGTACTCAAAAAAATCATTTTTCTTGCTTCAACATAATTTTTAAGTTTGATTTCTTCTTCTTCTGTTAAAGCACAACGCTTCATAATTTCCCAAATTGATTGTTTAGCATTTCCTGGAATAACATCATTAGGAATCATTTCATCTTCAATTACATGAGTTTGAAATTTAACACATTCACATCCAACATTTGCAGCATCATCAACCATTTGTATTGCTTTATCAAAACTGCCTTCATGATTGATGCCAATTTCTGCAATAACTAATGGAGGATTGTTAGGGCCTATCCGTCTACCACATATCTCAATTTCCGGCATATATTTCAACCTCCATTATTTATAACACCTGATGTCGTAACTTCCAAACGCCATTTTCCTTTTTCCATAAATGAGGAGATCTGGCATTATCAATTATTTCCCAAAATCTCTCCTCCGTAATATCCATATACTCTAAAATTTCCCTAAAATATTTTGCTGGAAATTCATCATCATACTTATGTACTAACGCCACCCCCTCTTCACGAGTTATTTTACCATTGCGGATTTCTTGAGAACTGTCATAAGTTGCTCTACCAATACCAAATTTAATAAATGTTGTATAATAATGCAACGGATCAATTCGATCATCAATTGAACTATATTTTGAATAGGAACCTTCTGTTCTCTCTGTATTGGCTTGAAAGCCAACATTCTCAGACGCATAATAATAACATTCTTGCGGATCCCATTTTATGTAATAGCTCAAATAATGTACTTCGGTGCCAATTTTTTTCAGTCTAGAACCATCAACAGGTAAATATGGATTAAGGTCTCTTTTATCCACATGGTAATCTTCCACTAGCTGTTTAACTGTAAGGCCACCCAAATATAATTTATTCAAGTCTGGGCGTTCACTATAAAAATCAGGAGCCATCGTAGGTCTATCATTATCTTTAATGTTGTTTCCATATTCTGCTTGGTTTTCACCATAAAAAACCAATGGTATATTATATAAAGCAGAAAATCTTGGCCCAATTAATCTTTGACCAATAATAAACGGCTGAAAAGGATGCACTAAATTCTCAAAAGCAAGTTTTGTTAGTGTCCTATGTAGTTTACCGTTAGGTCCATATAAAATATTATCTAAACCTGCATGAATCCAATTTTGCATATTATTCCAACCAATATCGGTATATTTATGTGGTGCCCACGTCACAGTTAGGGGATTCATCCCATATTTATATTTCAAAATATGGGAAACAAAAACACTGTCCTTTCCTCCACTACCTGGAACAATACAATCATAAGAACCATCTTTACTGCGATATTTATCACATAGTTCTATTAATTGTTGTTCGCGTTCTTGCCAATCAATTTTTGATTCCTTAATCTCGGCAAATTGACAAGCGCTACATACATTCTCTTCATCAAATTCAATAGTTGGCTTAATATCAGATGGTTTATTTTTAAATTCAATTACCGAACTAGGTCTTTGATTAGAAATAGTACATTTTTTACAAAATTTCACTTCTTGGGGTAATCCATAATATGCTTCAAGTTTTTCTGACATTTTATCACTCCAAATCTTTATTATCTTAATGTTTTATTTTTTTGAAAGTACAAAAAAATAAAACTTTTATCGAATATTTTAGTGCTAACAAACACAGCAAAAGATAGTGTTCCTCTCTCATGATGGCACTACACAACTTGCAATAGATTTGCTAGTAATCCTAGTAGATAACACTTGCTTGGGGCTGTTTATGGAACATTGAGGAGGATTCCAGTCGATAAATAAGTCCATTATGCACTATAGAAATCATTATTCCTCTGTCAAATCTTAAAATGAGAAAGGTTGTTTGCTCAGGAATTTCCGCTTCCATGGCTAATGCGAAACTCAACAGCAATTACTTCAACGAAAATGTCTTAACCTTCACACCACTACCAGAAAAAACACTAGCAAATGTATAAACAATAATTTTCATATCAAAATAGAAGCTTTGCCGTAAGCGATACTGTTCATCGAATGCAACTTTCTCACCTAACCCAATCTCATCTCTCCCATTTATCTGTGCCCAACCCGTAAGGCCGGGACGCAAGGCGGAAATTCCTTGTTTATTTCGCATTTCCCGTAATTCATACTGGTTATATAATGCAGGTCGTGGCCCAACGACAGACATCTCGCCCTTTAAAATATTGATTAACTGCGGTAATTCATCCAAGCTGTACTTACGCAAATAATAACCAACATTTGTAATATATGCCTGACTATTTGACAGCTGATCAGTGGCTACTTCCGGTGTTCCAGCAGTCATGGAGCGAAATTTATACATCATAAACTCTTTATCATTGACACCTACGCGTCTTTGGCAAAAGAGTATCGGTCCTTTGGAGTCAGCTTTTATTAGTATTGCTATGATAAAAAATACCGGCAGAAATAGGAGCACTGCAAGAGCAGATGATATTATATCAAATAATCTTTTCATTATGCACATCCTTTCAAAAGCTAAGAAATCACACCTACGGATGCAGTAGTCTTTTGATTTCTTATCCAATATGTAAGCGAACAAACTGATGCTGATTAAATCTCCCGGAAATTTAATCAGCATCAAACCTCCGCCACAACACGATAGTCTTCAAGACTAACTTCAGGTCGACTTGTCATCCCAAACTCTCCAACCTTGCCATTCTCTCGAGCTACTTTTTCCCTGGTAACCCGATATTGTGGCACAATCTCTTCAATGATATGGACAATATTATCACCTGTGTGTACTCCGGTCTGCAATAATGCCAAAGCTTTCCGTAAACGTTTCTCATTTACCAACTTAAGATTCGCCACATAAATCTTCTCATGCCGGGTCGAACTTGTTCCTTCTTCTGCAGTCAGCAACTCTTCAAATAACTTCTCTCCCGGCCGCAGCCCGGTATATTTAATCTCCACATCTTTCCCCGGCACCAAGCCAGATAGCTCAATCAGATCTCTCGCCATATCGACAATCTTTACTGGCTCACCCATATCGAGGACAAAAACTTCCCCCCCCTGGGCCATGGAACCAGCCTGCAGCACCAACTGGGTTGCCTCGGGAATGGTCATGAAATACCGTTTCATTTCCGGATGGGTAATGGTAATAGGACCGCCTTTGGCAATCTGGCGCCTAAATAACGGGATAACACTGCCCCGGCTTCCTAAGACGTTACCAAAGCGTACTGCGGCGAATTTGGTTTTACCTTTTCCATTCATGGATTGGACAATAAGCTCCGCTACCCGTTTGGTTGCCCCCATGACACTGGTCGGGTTTACTGCTTTATCTGTCGAAATCATAATAAACATTTCAGTATCTGTCCTGCATGCGGCTTCCGCCACATTCTTGGTCCCAAATACATTATTGCGAACAGCCTCTTCCGGCTGCGCCTCCATCAAGGGAACATGCTTATGGGCAGCGGCATGAAAGACTACCTGGGGTCTGAAACGGTCAAATAGCTGGTTAATCCTACTCTCATCCCGCACGTCGGCAATAATCGGCTCTACCTTGAGATTGCCATGTTTTTCACGCAATTCCCTGTCAATCTCGTAGATACTGTTTTCGCCTTTACCTAGCAGGACTAGTTGGCTGGGCTCAAGCTTAGTAAGCTGGCGGCATAATTCTGAGCCAATAGAGCCACCGGCTCCGGTAACCAATACCCGCTTTCCTCTTATATAACCAGCAATTTGGTCAAGATCAAGCTTGACTGGTTCACGTCGTAGTAAGTCCTCTAAATCCACATCTCTTAGTTGTTGTAGGGTAACTTTACCATCAATCAACTCATAGATTCCCGGAACTGTTTTAACCTTGCAACCTGTCAGCTTGCAGACCTGTACAATTTCCCGTAGTTCTGCTCCCTTCAAGGACGGTATCGCGATAATGATTTCATTGACTTGATACTTATTCACAATGCACTTAATATCTTGCCGGTTTCCCAGCACGGTTGCGCCAAACAAGCTTCGCTTCACTTTGTAAACATCATCATCAATAAAACCGACAAGCTTTTTGGTATCATAGTAGCGTTGACCAATTTCGCGGGCAATCATAGCCCCGGCATCACCGGCACCGACAATGAGTGTCCTCGTAGCAGCTTGGCATTTGTTGCTTGTACGGATAAAATGCAATACTCGAATACATAATCGACTACCACCAATTAACAAAATAACGATGATCCAGTTAAGAAAGGGAATACTTCGTGGAACATTTGCACCAGTGGCATACATATAGACTGTAATGAACAGGGAGCTTATAGTTACGGCACTGATAATCGCCAGCAATTCACTAATACTCGCATAACGCCACAGACGATGATAGAGTCCAAAAGCATAAAATGTCACCAAGCGTAGTAAAATAATTGCTGGTAGATAGCTTAGAAATAAGCTGTAATAATTTTGCCCTACCACCCCTTCAAATCGAAGGAATAGTGCAATAAATGGAGCTGCAGCAACTATGACCATATCCATTATAATTAAAAACAGTGATATAACTTTCTGTCTCATAAATCACTCCAGCCTCACCTTCATATTTGACCTTCAATTACTGCCTTTTCTTGGAAGTTTTTTCCCCATGCCCATAATAATAGTAATAATAACTATGTTCTGCATCAATCTCAACCCGGTTTAAAACTACTCCCAATATATGACCATTAGCCCTTTCCAGTGCTTCTTTGGCCTTTTGTGCCATTTCAGGTCTGGCAATGCCAGCACTAACAACCAGGAGAATTCCATCGACTTTTGAGGACAGCACTGATGCATCAGTTACCGCCACAACCGGCGGCGCATCAATTACGACATAATCAGCTTGATCCTTTAGGGAATCAATTAGTTTTACCATCTTGCCAGAGCCAAGTAATTCCGAAGGATTGGGAGGAATCGGGCCGCTGGTCAGAACTTTTAACCCTAGAACATCTGTTTCCTGAATAAACTGCTCGCAGGGAAGATCCTCAACTAGAACATTGGTTATGCCCCGGTTTTTTTTGCCAAAAATACGATGCTGCACCGGTTTGCGCAAATCGCAATCAACAAGCAGTACCTCTTTGCCGGATTGAGCCAGCGCGACTGCCGTGTTAGCCGCTGTAGTTGATTTGCCTTCCCCCGGCCCGGCACTGGTAAACATAATGGTCTTAATTTCGCTGTCTACCTTGGCAAATTGAATATTGGTTCGCAACGTCCTATACGCTTCCGATATCGGGGACTTGGCATCTTCTTGTACAATTAATTTACGTTTATTCACAGTTAGCCCCTCCTCTGCGTTTTAGTGCCTATAGCCGCTTTTACCTTAGCCCAGAGAGTAAGGTCATTGCTTTGGTGCTCTTGGTCAAAATCCGGAATACTGCCAATAACCGGCAGATCAAGGTATTGCTTGACATCTTCGGCGGTTCTGATTGTTTTATTCATATATTCCAATCCAAATGCAAGACCTGTTCCAGCAAACAGACCTACTATAACCGCAATTACTATGTTCAGCATTTTCTTAGGCTTGACTGGTTTTTCAGGGGCAATAGCCACATCAATAATTTGCACCTCGGTGGGCTGCATGACTTCACTAATACGGGCTTCTTCATGGCGCTTAGCCAACATGACGTAGATTTCCTGGGCCACACTAGCGTCACGCATAACCCTGACTAACCCTTGTTCTTTTGCCGGCAGTTTAATAAGTTCCTTTTCATTGTCGTTAATAATACCGGCAATGGCTTGCTTTTGGGCAGCAGAAGCCGCAATCTCGGCTTCTGACTGAATCTTACTCTGCAGCAAGCCTTGATGAATAGGGTTCATAGATGGGGCTTCCGCATTTACAATTCGGCTGACTTCGACATTGATTTTGGTTCTTGTTTCATCTATTGCTGCCTGAGTTGCTATGACTTCAGGATGGTTGCCGGTATATTTTTGTAACAGGCTGACAAGCTGTACTTCATAGTCGGCTAACTTTCCTTTATACTGCTGGATTAACGGGCTGTCAGCAACAAAACCTTGTTTTTCCCTGTCCAGTTGCTGCTGGGCGCTACTTAACTTAGCCTGCGAAGCCGCTGTGTTTACTGTATTTTGGGCCGATAGTTGATTGATATCTTTCAGTCGATCAACCATCGCTTTCGTTTCTTCCGTAGGTGCAACAATTTTATTATCCCGCTTATACATTTCTAGCAGGCTTTCAGCTTTTTCCAACTCCTGTTTGGACCCCTGCAAACGCTGACCGATAAATTCCCTGACTACCGTTTGCTCAGAACGCACTAAGCTAGTTAAGCGATCGGTAAAGGTATTTACCAGTATATTAGCAACATCTCTGGCCTCTTCCGGTGATTTGGCCTGCACCTGGATTTTCAGGATTTCGGTGTCTTTGACTGGCTGGGTAGTAATAGTCTTCAACATACCTTCATATGTAGGTATATTTTCCTTATTTTGTTGGGTTTTATCAATAACCGTCTGTATAACGGTGCGGCTCTTCAGAATCTCCGCATAGGTTGACATCAGTTGTTTGGTATTACTGCCACCGGTAGGCATATCGGCGAGCAACGAATTGGCAAGCCCTTTTGGTTGTTTGATTCGTAAGGTAGTCTCAGCCTCGTAAGTAGGGGGAATTAGGAAACTAATAATTGCAGCCGCTATCACGAAAGCCAGAAATACTTTCGTGATTATTCCCCGGCGTTTTTTTAGGGTTTTTATTATATCCCGCAGATCTAGGGTCGTTTCATCCACAATTCTTCCTCCAATGCTCGTTGTGTATTTTGCTATAAACTAGTCGTTTTTCATATTGTCCACATAATACAGTCCGCTGACAAACGGCATAATGTCTCTAGCAAAATCAATCCGGCCATTATCCTTGAGGAAGACAATGTCACCATCAGCTAGCGGGTAGTTTTGCGTCAGATCTGCTTTGTTAAGAAGATTTATCAAATTGGCTGTCTGCACTTTTCCAGGTTCAGCTTTTCGCAACACCATAACTTTTTTCTTCGCCGCTTCTTTGGTATAGCCACCAGCCATACTAATCGCATCCAAAAGATTGTGCTGTCTTTCAATTTCGTACATACCTGGTTTGCTTACTTGACCCAAGACATAGATTCGGGTGGTATGGAATTTATCCACATTCACTGTCACTTGCGGATTTTTAATATACACACTCAACTTTTTCATCAAGCCCTCGGTAAAATCACCAGTAGAAATACCTTCAACTTTCATCTCCCCCACCAGTGGAAACGAAACTTTGCCATCCGGTCGTACTATGACTTGCTTTAGCTGTAGTTCCTCATACCCCCAAACCCCGATGGAAAGGATATCTCCGGGTGCCAAGTGGTAGTCAGCAGCCGTAACAAGCTGAATTGGCGTAATGAATACAATGATAGCCATAAGAAGCGTTCTTAAAGTACTTGCCACTTTTATTCCTCCTGATTTACATGATAATATCCAAATTCTTGCTAGATAATAGTTCTGCATAATTTTGCATAATCCTGCCAACTTGATTTGTAAATTTTTGGATGAACAAAAAAATACTCAGTCCCTTTAAACCGAAAAACAATAACAGAATTCTATTCTTATATTGGTCCAACAACAATGCTACCCCTTCTTGGGTGAAACGAAGGTAATTGATTTGTAATTATTAGATTAGCTACTACAATGTTGCCTTGGCTATATTTAACAACAAATTCAATGTAAATCTCATCTCATCTCGGCGACATAGTATAAAAGTCCCATCAATAGGACTTTAACAGCATATATTGTACCATGAAATCCCTCAATTGTAAAAAAAGTATTTAGTTTTGGCAATATCCAGTCGTCTATAATAATACAACGAATTAGCCTTGGACAATACTATCCGAAAGTATACTCTTTTCCATCAACCATTCTTGTGCTCCATATTAATGGGAAACCGTGGTGGATTGATCATACAAGTAACACTAAATCACCTTCCTTCTAAGGATAAGGCTAAAAAGCAAAAGCAAAGGCTAGCGTCTATATGCGTCAGCCTTTACTTTGCTGAGTTGTATTAATAAATTTGTCACAATCCTCAGCATCCTCAAATAAGCCCCTTTGTCTGGTGTTTTACTTATTGAAGTTTTAGCATAATTACGATAAAATTACGCTAAAATAACCTAAGGAGTGGCTAACATGGCACAGATTGGACCTGTATCTGATTTAAGAAACAACTTTGCTGACATTTCAAGGGTTTCATTCTTTCGTGCTTGCCTTGGCACAACAGCACAAAAATATTGTCTTCCTTCTAGCAAGAAAAGTCCCTGTTCCTTTGTCTGCCTTCACACCCATAGTCAAAAATGGAGATTAGCCTTCGTCTTTTGGGTAATCGAAATATAAGAAAGTATATTTTTGAGCTAAAGCTTTCACCTGTTTGGGGGACATTTCATCCATATCTATAAATTCATATTCATGTTCATTACCTTTACGTCCATAAATATCCAATCCGTTAGTTATACAGTTTTCTATGTATTCCGCCGAATAAGCATTCGCTTTCGATTCGACAATTGAATTTAATTTTAGCAAAATTTTATCAATTCCACCTAAATAAGAGAAATGCCAACCTCCGTTCTTTATTCGAGGGAATTTATCCCTTCTATTTCTCATTTTTTGCGGAGTGGAAAGATTTTTACCCTTAGTTATCACAGTCCCGTTCCAGCGGCCTTTAGAGCGGCAGTTAACAAAATAGTAAAATAATGTTTGTTCCAAAGCAAGAGGCGTTCTATCCAATAAGCTCAGGCCGTGATTTTTCAGGATACTTTGTGGAAGAAATTGGATTACCTGTATTAAATCCAACTGTGATCTGTTTCGTGTCTTGAAAACTACATGACTTTTATTACTATTTAATTCTTCTAGAACATTGGGGTTGGGAATTTCGTCCACATCTGATATAAAGACGATATCTTCAGAATCAATATTTTGCAAGCCTCTGGCGATACAGTTTCGCTGATAATTTTCTAGTATCCACTCATTACCAGGATTGTAATCCGGCATATCGTCAACTTTTATATGAATTATTTTATTAAGATAATCTGCAAATCTGTCTTTATTTTTTTCAAAATAAAACTCTTTATTGCTGTTCTTATGAGTTTTATTTGCTTCCACCAGTACAAAATAATCTACCATATTGTTCAACAAATTTAATCGTAGTTCTAATAATTCAAACTCATTAAAAAAGGTAAAGCAGTCATAAACTTTCATGGAAATCACCCTCACTACTTCTTTTTTGTGGTAAAAGTTTTAT
The DNA here is from genome assembly GCF_007830295.1 of Sporomusa sp. KB1. GTDB lineage: Bacteria > Bacillota > Negativicutes > Sporomusales > Sporomusaceae > Sporomusa. Next base: position 439,030 of record NZ_VLKC01000002.1, read on the forward strand.
TCTTCTCTTTCCGTCTGCGTTATCCGAATAGTCCCTTAATGACCTATAAATACATCTTTAAACTTTTCCATAACCGCTCTGGGATTAAACCGTTCCGAATAAGCATCCCAACTTTTTCCTGAATCTCCTTTTTTGAATCTAAGCAGTATATTTGTTAAAGTTTGATAATTGAAATAATGAATCCCTTTATTCCCTAATATTTCAATATGACTACGTTCCCGTATGTAAGGTGCGTCGCAGGTAATAACCGGCTTATTACAGATGGAAAACTCACCGCAGGTAATACCAAAGCTTTCTCCCTGCCGTCTGGCATGAAGCATCGCATCACAGGTTTGAATAAACTTTCTTTTATATATAGGATCGGCTGTCCCTTCTAAAAAAATAATATTATTGATTTTATTCTTAGAAAACATCACCGGACTTACAATCTTATTGATCCATTTTTTACGAAAGAAACTTTTATCTTCTAAAAAATTTTCCGTATTCATAAATAAAAAAAATATATCTTTTCGTTTTTCGGCTACTTTATAAATTACCCGTTTAACAAAAGGAAGATCAAAGGTTTCTCGGCCACCGTAGCGGCCGAAAACAATTGCACTGCTGGGTATTCCCAATTGAGACCGTAAATCTCCATCCTCTTCAGGAAGCAGTATCATATGTGGGACATAGGGGCTCTTTCCCCCCGTCATCTCATTACTGAGCCACTCAGAGACATAGGCGTACACATCACCATGAAAATCATGGTGTTTAAATACCGCATGAATGCAGTTTTTTACCCCGTTTAGCACTATGCCGTCATTTTTGCCTGATTTAATTGCGTAAAAAATATCTATTTTTTCAGTGTCTGCATACTGCTGCAATTCTGCCAATGTATCGTAATAGATTACCTTAAAACGTTTGGCAAACTTTTCGACGGCCAAGGGATGATGATGTCCATCCCGCCTTGTTGCCACAACAGACTCGTTGTTTAAGTATAGTTCATTAAAATGAGCATAATCATATAATGCAACTTCAGTGCCCCGTAGTGACAATTGATTAGAATGGAATAGAATTTTCATCGTTATATTCACGCCTTTCGCTGCGTTCAAGGCACAAAATGTTATGAAAATTCGTGCCAGAACGCCTTATTTTTTCTATACTCTAGCTTACAGGAATAACGGTATACGACCAATCACGGGGAGAAGGTAAAACCTTTCTCGTTTTCGCTTAGGCTTCCAGTCAATGCCTTTGTTCCCTGTAATTTTGTATAAAAAGGAATTTCGTATGTCCCTTAAAATCGTTTATCCTATTTGCTGTGTGCTGTGGTATTGATATCCATAAAACTTTCGTTTTTGCCTGCATCGCTTCCACCAATCGAATATTACTTTCTGAGCTCGGTACGAACATGGAAGCGAATTCGCCAGGAAACAGCGAGAATAAACACTTTATACATTCAAGTTATTCTCAAAGTGGTTTCTCTGTAAAATAGATTCATTACGGCCACATCAGGATATAAATAAAACCGTTACCCCTTAGAGTACAGGAATACGGCGTTTTCACTCAAAAGTCCTTTTATAGTATACAGTAACTCCGTCTTTCCGAAACAAGAGACTTGTCCCCTTGTCTGAGTCCTAATCGAAAGAATAATCTTTGAGATCGTATACTCGAAAAAAGGTTTATGGTGGCCAAATAGCAAATTGATTTAATGCGCAAATAATACAAGGAGAAACATATGGATAAAGTTGCAATTATAGTATTAAATTACCTAAACTATAAAGACACCATTGAGTGCATCGAGAGTATCGCCATCGATCAGTACCCGCTAAAAGAAATAATTATCGTGGACAATGGGTCGACCAATGATTCTAAAGCAAAGCTGGAAGAAATGTTCAGGAATAATGATGAAATCCATTTATTAGCGAATGATAAAAACGCAGGTTTTGCCAGAGGCAATAATTTAGGCATCCGCTATGCCAGAGATATTCTGGGGTGTAGCTTCGTATTGCTTGTGAATAATGATACCATCTTCAAAGATCCCAACATGATAACTACTCTAATGGGAGCCTATGAGCCGGGAGTAGGTGTATTGGGTCCACGGATCTTAGCCGCTGACGGACCTGAACAAAACCCGGCAAGGGTAATGGTCAGAGGTAACCTACAACAGCATTTGTATTATTGGCGTATAAGGCTTAAGCAAAGCTGTTTGTATCAAAGCCTAAAAAGGCTAAGGCCAAATATCTTTAGGAAGAAAAAGAAAAAAAACGGTAAAATTGCGCGCAATAATTTGGCCTTTAAAAGTATCACCTCGGCAAATTTAGTATTACATGGATCCTGTTTTCTCCTTACCACAGATTACTTTAAGTATTACCCTTGGCTTTTTCCGGGTACCTTTCTCTTCTATGAAGAGGCTATTCTTACCATACTGACTGGTAAAGTGGGTTTAGTAAAGAAATTTGTTCATACAACCTATATCTTTCACAAAGAACATCAGGCTACTGAAATGAGTTTTGAGCATAAGAACAAAAAAACCGAATACTTTACGGATAGCCTCAAAATGGCTAATGAAATCTATTCATTAAACTATAAGACCTTGATAGAACTGTATTTTAAGCCATAGTAGGCTGCACTCCACTAGTCAGCAATTGTCTTTGGGCAAGAAAAACCGCATTAAGCAATCAATTGCATTAGCGCTAGTTGCTATTCAGTGTATCATAATAAACCTTCCGAGTATTTATCGCCATATCTCTCATAGTAAACTTTTTTGCCCTGTTCATTCCGCTTGTTTTTAGTTTACCGGCTAACTCACTGTCGGTCAGTACCCGTATTATGGCTTGCGCCAACTTTGCTGGATCTTTGGGAGGAATAAGAATACCGCTTTCGCCATCGATAATAATTTCTGCTGTCCCTCCTGTGTTGGTTGCCACAACAGGGGTACCTGCGGCCATGGCTTCAACTGTCACTAAACCAAACGGCTCATTCCATGATGCTAACACAAAAACATCCAGATCCCTCATTATTCCGAGAATATCATTGCGTACTCCCAGAAAGTTTACAGCACCGTTAATCCTTTTCAATTCCGAAATATATTCATCACTACCGCCACCAATGACAACAAATACCGTGTCTGGAAGCTTGCACAATATCTCCGGGATGCTTTGGATAAATGTTTCCTGCCCCTTACTCGGATTAACACGACCAACCATACCTACAATTTTAGTTTGTGGAGAAATACCCAATTCCTTCCGTAATGTTCCCGGCTGCGCGGCCGAGTATTTTTCTACATCTATTCCATTGTAAACCACTGCTATTTTTTCGGACGGAAAAATCGTTATTGCATTTTTAACTGTCTGAGACACAGCTATTACTTTATTTACTTTTTTATATGCCCAACGGCGCAGCCCACTGTTTTTTAAGGGGGCGCGTATATGTCTGGTTATGACTATCTTCAGTTTCGGGTTAAAGAATTTTGTCCAAATTGCCAGCCAATAGTCTCGCCCCGTATGAGCATGAATAATGTCTACAGAGTTTTCTTTGCAAAACTTTGCCAGTATCCAAGCGCTCCTAAAATCAATGACTGTTGCAAGTGGTAAGTTAAAGACCGGAATATTTGCTTCTCTGGCATTTTGGTCGATGGCACTTCCCGGCCGGCATGTCAGAACTATGCTTTCTCCTATGTCTATTAGTTCTTTGCACAACAGACATACATGTACTTCACCACCGGCCCAATTCTTCATGGAGTTGATCTGTAACACCTTTATGGAGTTACTTTGTTCCATAATTATTCCCCCTGTCCATGGCAAGAACATGCTAAGTCTCACTTATCGCTATTTTCGTCGCTTCTACTACTTGTTCAACGCTGATATCTTCTATCAAATTTCCTTTTTGCGGTCTTACAGCCCATTCCGGATGTCTATAGGGACCAATTCTCAGGTAATTGGTAGGACCAACAAGCATAACTGTGCGCTTTCCCGCAGCTAGCGCGGCATGCATTAACCCAGTATCTCCACCTACCACGATTGAAGACAGCGTCGTTAACCCCACAGATGTAAGAAAATCAGACTGCCCTGCCGCGACAGGGAATTGGGTTGCCACATCATTTAGTTTCTCCCGTTCTGCCGGGCCTCCGCCAAACACGATCTGAAGCCCCTGGCTTTTCCAGTATTCAGCAAGGATCACATACCGCTCTATTGGCCAAATCTTACCATTAACGCCATCACCCGTAAAAGGTTGCATGAATATCGTAGGTTTTTGCAGGGAAAGGCCCCATTGGTTAAACAGTGTTTTAGCTTTCTCTAAGTTATCTTTCGGTACAATGTATTGATTTTTAACTGGAAAAGGCGTTAACCCGCCTTGTTCAAGCAGTTTAAGATGCTGATCAATAAGATGAACATCTGGTAACCGCCTTATAAAAGTATTAGTATAAAACCACTGCCGTACTGGCTTTCTTGATTTAATTGATCCCCAGCGATGTTTTATCCTACTTAACCATAGTAAAAAAGCATGTTCCCCATGTCCGACAAAATCAACCGCTAATTGATAGTTATTATCTCGAATGGTATGAAATAGCTCTGTACTCATTTTCCCTATCTCTAGTATGTTTTTAGAAGAAAGCACTTTATTGCTGATAACCAGAACCTTATCAAGATCGGGAAATCCTCCTAAGACATGTGAATATCGATCCTTAACTAAAAAACTAATTTTGCTATTTGGAAAATTGGCCTTAAGCATATAATAGGCGGGAAGAGTAAAAATAATATCCCCTATGGCGCCTCTCCGGATCATTAGAATATTCTCTATACTATCTTTCATTAAACTATTCCTCCATTTCTCAGCATAGCTAAGACTCATACTTTTGCTGCATAGATTTTATAAAAAACAATACTTTATTTTACAAAGAAAGGCAATAATAGCTAATGTATATTATATTGCAGTAACTTCTCTCTTGCAACTGTCATGTTTTGATGCCAAAACCACTGCTCAAAACCGTTCCGCGGCTTCCAGAACAATAGCAGGAATTTAAATTTTCTTGTTGAATTTGTGAATTTATATTAAATTAAGCTTAGTGCTTACTTGACTGGTGTTGCTCCGCAGTCAATAGCGCTTGAATTATTAACTATTGGGAGATGACACTAGCTTGGACAAACTTGTATCAATCATCGTTCCTGCATATAATGTGGCTCCAGAAATTGGGGATTGCATTCGTTCTGTGCAGCAGCAAACTTACCCTCACTGGGAACTGATAGTAGTAAACGACGAATCAAAGGACAATACCGAGGTAGTAGTGGAAGAATTAATGCGGGATGATTCCCGCATTCGATTAGTTAACCAGGAAAATGGTGGTGTATCAAAAGCACGCAATACTGGGCTAAGTAAGGCATCCGGAGTATATATTGCTTTTCTTGATGGGGATGACATGTGGGAACCCACTTTCTTGGATGAATTGATAGCTGCCAAGGAAAAATCCAACGTGGATATGGTTTATTGCGGGTATTCCCATTTATATACTAGCGGTCTAAAACGAGGATTTAGCTATCCGTATTCAAATGGGCATATCTTAATGGATGTTATCAACAAAACAACTCATATTCATATCGGCGCCATCCTAGTAGATAGAAGCTTTATTGCCCAGATGAATTTATCATTTACTGAAGGATGTTTAGTTGCTCAGGATCAAGAATTTATTAAAAAACTGGTGTCTCGCGCTAATGTCCAAGCCGTACCCAAAGAGCTAATGATTTATCGAATTCGTTCTGGGTCGGCGGTAAGAGCCAAGTGGAACTGGGAGAAGCATATTCATGGTATACATGCTTTTCGGCGGGCTGCTGAGTTTATTCTAGCACAAGATAATCCCCATTACGACAAACAGCAACTCATCTACGAGCTAAATGCGAAAAATGCTTCCAATTTGTATAAGTTACTATGGCGAATGATTAAGCACGGCTATCAACGCGAAGCATTGACATTAATGGATGACCAAGAAAACGCATTCATCTTATCCCAACTTGATAGGTCTAAAATTAATTTACTCCAAAGAGTTAAGTATTGGGCGGTTAGATCAAGAAATAACGCAATTTGGCGATTAGTAGGATTTTTGTAAAGAAGATATATGGAGGAAATTTATGCATGTTTGTATGATAATGTCCAGTTACCACGGCGAAAATACATTTCAGAGCGGGGCGGAACTGCAGGCTCATACACAGATTCAGCTACTGAAAAGCTTGGGCTGCAAGCTCACGGTCATTACTAAAAAGCGATCTTCACAGAGTCAATATAAAGAGATTGTCAACCGAACAATCATATACCGGGTATTTCCAACAGGACTGCGATCGATTAGGGCCGCCTTGCTGCTTTTTCAACACCGCCATGAATTTGATGTTGTCCACATTCATGGACAGCATCTCTTCAGCACCCCTGTTATTTTGCTCTGTCGGCTACTTGCTATCCCTACAATACTTAAAATTACCATTGCCGGCCAGACAACAAGCCCAATGGCACTGGATAAACTGTTGCCGAAAGGCTGGAATCCTTGCCGCAAACTGGTTAATGGAGTTTCTCGCCTAACTTCTGCTTATTTGGCGATTAGTACGGAGATTGTTGACGAACTGAAATCCCAGGATATTGCTCCAGATAGAATTGTTGCTTTGCCTAATGGAGTGAACACAGAGCGCTTCCACCCGGTAACAGCTGAAGAACAGCAGCAATTGAAGTATAAATTGGGATTACCGCCAGATAAAAAAGTGATGCTTTTTGCCAGCCGCTTGATCGAGCGCAAAGGCTATGACATCATGCTTGAAGCCTGGAGAAACATTCATCTCGCCTGTCCTTCGACAGTTCTCATGCTGGTGGGAAAAGGTTCACCTGAGGCTGTGCATGCTCTTGAACAATTGCAACAGGAATTGGGCAAAGATTCTATTTTCTATAAAGGCGAAGTCCTGGATACTGCGCCATATCTTCAAGCCAGTGACCTGTTTATTTTTCCGTCCCGACAAGAAGGATTACCTAACGCATTGCTGGAAGCCATGGCTTGTGGTTGCGCCTGTGTGGCATCTGATATTGGTGGCTGCAGCGATCTTATTATTTCCGAAAAAAACGGATTACTGTTTCCAAGCGGTGATCCAGCAGGTTTAGTCGAAGCGGTGAAGCTGATGATGTCGAAGTCGGAACAAATGGAGACGTTCGGCCAAAAGGCTTATGAGACTGTCAAAGCTAACCATGATATTGCTATTATTGGAAAGCAATTGCTTCAACTCTATCATAACCTGCTTGATGGGAAAAAACCGGTTACTATTAATCGATAGATCTGATGTTAAATGCCCGGGCTGAAGCAGAAACAATGCTCCAGGAACCTAAGAAATAGAACCAGCCTTGTTAAATCACAAGGTTGGTTCTATTTCTTAGTCGCAGTTCCCCAAATACACCAGAGCAACCTAGGGGTGGTTGACTAAGCGCATAACTGCATCAAACACCTGGCCGACTTGTATATCTGCTAAACAGTCTTTGCCATCAGGACACTGCCGCTTCCAACAATTCTGGCAAGAATGTCCGGGTCGCAATATAATATGCCCTTTTCCATGGGGCCCGTTACGTTTAGGGTCGGTTGGGCCAAATAAGGCGACCACTGGGGTCTCCATGGCGACGGCTAAATGCATGGGGCCAGTGTCGCCGGCTACGACGGCACTGGCATTTTGTAATATATATGCCAATTCTTTTAGCGATGTTTTTGCACTAATATCAACAGGCGGGATATTGGTCTGCTCCAGTATCTTTTGAACTAAATGCTGCTCATTCGGACTGCCAGTAATCACTGGAATAAGATTGGCTTCGTACAGTTTATTGGCCAATTGGGCAAAATGCGGCAAAGGCCAGCACTTGTTCGGCCAGTTTGTCCCCGGTATCAGAACAACATATTTACTTGCTATATCCATTCCGGCCAGTTTGAGTTTTGCTGCCGCCATTTCTTCTTCAGCGGAAGTGATATTGATACAATACTGGAGACTACCTGTATCACAGCCCAACGCCCGGACAACATCAAGATACCGGTCAACAACATGCCCTTCCCGATTGGGTCCGTACACCTGCTTGCTGACTTTATTGCTATATTCCCGGGCGTTGCAGTATACAAGACGCTTGGGCGCGCCGCTCAGATAGGCAATAGCCGCACTTTTGAAAAGACCTTGCAGATCGAGGGCCAGGTCAAAACGGCGCTTGCGCAGTTCACTAATGAAGCCGGGCACATTGCACAGCAGACCGGTCAAGGTTTTGAATTTTGCTTTATCAAAAATAATAATTTCATCTATATTGGGGTTGTTAGTTAACAAATCGTAGGCCGGTTTTTCCACAACCCAGGTTATTCGGGCTTGCGGAAAGCATTTTTTCAGGGCTGGCGCTACAGGCAGCGCATGAATTACGTCACCAATGGCGCTTAGTTTGACAATAAGGATATTGGTATAACTCAAATAGGGCACCTCCTGACGGAGTGTGGCGACCTCGCCTTTCATACTTCACGGCTGATTTTTTTAATAATATTACTGGATGACCGCCCCGGTACCTCAGGTACCAATACAATACGACCACCATGGGCGGCTACTATTTTACTTTCAGGCAGTGTTTCGATGGTATAGTCACCGCCTTTTGCATAAACATCAGGTTGAACTACAGCAACCAGGTTTTCTGCTGTAGTTTCATCAAAAACAACCACATAATCGACTGCTGCAAGACCGGCAAGTACTTCGGCTCTGTCCTCCTGGCAATTAACCGGGCGGTTTGGTCCTTTGAGCTGCCTTACCGAACTGTCACTGTTCAAACCAACAATTAGACAGTCGCCTAGTTGCCGGGCACCTGCCAGATAGCGAACATGACCGGCATGTAATATATCAAAACAGCCATTGGTAAATACAACAGTTTTCCCCGCTGCCTGTAATGTTTTACTGATGATACCGCTAGTTGTCTGATCCACAATTTTCATCCGTAATACTCTCCAATCGCGACTTTGAGCTCTTGCGGCGTAGTAGTGGCTGTACCAGGCTTACGCACAACAATGCCTGCAGCAAAGTTAGCCAGGCAGGCAGCCTCTACATAATTCGCGCCAGCAGCCAATGCCAGCATCATAGTGGCCACAACTGTATCACCAGCACCTGTCACATCGTAAACCTCGCTCATATTGGTTACTGGAATATGAGTATGGGTGCCATTGCGATTGAATAGTGTCATCCCGTCCGGCCCCTGGGTAATTAAAATTACCTCTGCCTTTAGTCGTGCCAGCATGAGTTCGGCGGCTTGCTGCAACTGACTGCCATCAAGCACTTTTAAACCGATAGCAGCCGCTGCTTCTGATTCATTTTGTTTGACAAGCCGAATACCTTCATATGCCATAATATTATAGCGTGAGTCGACAATCGATGGAATGCCCACCCGGTTACAGACGCTAATCACCTGTTCCCTAATGGCGGGTGAAATTGTCATACTGCCATAGTCGCTAATGATTACAGCCGACATGTCTTGAAGTGTTGCTTCAATATAAGTAAGCATCTTTTGTTCAATAGCAGTGCCAAGCGATTCTTTACTTTCACGGTCGATCCGCACGATCTGCTGACGAACAGTAGCCTGGCCTCCAGCCATAATACGGGTTTTGGTAATTGTTGGCCGCGAGGCATCAATAAAAAGTCCATCTGTATTAACCTTTTTGTCATGCAGGCTGTTGGTAAGCTGCTCGCCTGCATTATCTTGACCAACCACGCCAACAGCATACACCTGTCCGCCTAGGGCGGCAGCATTATGGACAGCATTAGCCGCGCCACCTGGCACTACGATTTCATGGGAGTGTTCAAGGATAAGAACAGGTGCTTCACGGGATATGCGGGCTATCTTACCTTCAAGGTAAACATCGGCAACCATATCCCCGATAATCATTATTTTTTGATTCTGGAGTTTATCGATATAATGCACTAGATTCCGAGACATATGTGGAATGGCTCCTTTCAGAGTTAAAAGAATTACCATTTGATAGTATTAACATCCACTCGAAGTTGATCGCGTTCAGCGCGGTACGTTATTTTCGCTTCCCAGCAATGCAGATTGCGATACCAGCTATAGTCAACATCGTGAACTTCATGGTTATCCAGATCATAGCTGTGACTAATGCCAATAGCATTCATTTTGTCGATTTTATAGATAAAGCCAGATTTTAGTTCACGACTCAAATCTGTTTTATCATACTCAAACAGCGTATTATTATTTTGAGCATAATGATATCCAACTGAAGTACTGAAGCGCTCAGACCATTGCTTATCAAGGGTCGCATCAAATTTCCAAATATTTCGTGTGGAATCATCATAACTTTCTTTTACATGCTGAACCCCAGTTCCTAAATTTAGCTTGGTACTGCTGCCAAATTTAATCGGTTCATGCTGCAAATAAAGACTATACTCCTGGTGCCAGCTTGTTTTGTCTGAATCACTCCATTTTCCATAAGCAGCAGAAAAGGTATAGTTTATCGGCAGGTTACCTAACCGCTGGGGCTTGTAGGAAAATTTAAATTCTGGTTCTTTCTTTATCCAATTGTTATCATCATCGGTAAAATGACCTTGGTCAATACTAAAGGTATAGTTTTTGTCGCGATGAATCAGACCATAGCTTGGCTTAAAATTGGATCGTGAGTAATAGTCAAGGTTCGCATAGGCTGATACCATGTTGTTAAGAGGGTATTCAAGATGCTGTTTTATGAACGCACCGTCATCATTATCGTAACCTAATCGAGGAAACACGCCTCTGTTCCCGGCATTCGGTTTCAAGGACTGTTCATATTTAGGAAGAGTAAAGATCACCATCTTGCCAATCCAAACTTTAGCATTATAAGCAATCATTTTATCGCCAGGCCAAATTTCGATTTTATCAGCACTAATATGATAGTCCGGAACTTTGGCTGGACAGGCCGTAGCCGTACCATTATTGATTGTAAGCTGACTGGGAGACATACTAATGGTTTCGCCAGCGATATATTTATCCTCAAGTTGACCTTTTGCCTGTTTCATACTGCCTGTTTTAAGTTTATAGTTATATACTGTTCCTGTACCATCTAGTGTAAGATCTTTTTGAAAAAACCGGGATTTTTCTTTAATCCGTATTTCGCTTATTTTGGCGTTGCCGTCAATTTGTTCTGCTTCCAGGCGCTGGCCAACGTTAGTGATAACTACATTGCCTTTAGCAAGGATGTCACCTGTTTCATCGCTGAAAGAAAGGTCATTAGCTTCAATTACGATAGGCACTTGGGGGGCAGCAATCTCATTAGTGGCTTTTGTGTCTTTAGCCTGACTAGGAACTGTTCCCCCAAATACTATGGCAAACGCCAATAGCCCTAAGATAAGTTTATTATTATTAGGCATAGCACATACTATTCTCCTATTTAGTAAATATTCAAGCAAGATTCTTGGTTATCTAAAGTTAATTCTACACCTGCTGCACCATTCCTTCATAGTTTTTTCGGTAATATGTAGAAAAGCCGCATAAAGCGGCTTTTTTCGCAGTTATTTACCGGTTATTTAACTCTAATTCCATATACTTCAGCATCTTCTTGGGTCTGTATGTATAGTTGACTGCCAATAGGTATGTTAGCCTCTTTGCCATTAATAAAAGCTCCGCCAATAATGCCAACTGGGCCAAGGATAATCATGCCGGCTACACTGGCACCTGCCGCTTTGGCCAGCGACTTGGTTTCGGCTTTGGCCTTTTCGCCCAATATGGTAGCAACTGTACTGCCATCTGTGGCACGAATGTTGTCAAAGCTTATGTCCAACTTGGCATCCCGGCCAAAGTTTTTTGCTGATTGAACTTTTAGAATTTTACCAATCCCACTGGCGCCTTGGGGGAATACCAATACGCCGTCAATGGTTACGTCTTCAGCGATACCTAAAGCCACAGTATCGCCAACCTTGCTTTGTTTGCTGTTTAGTGTGGAGAGGGTTTTTATTTTAACAAGCGTGTCTTTGGGCACTTTCGTAGCAATAACTTCAAACTGGCCATCTGTGTAGGCAAGTTTGAGAAGTTTACCCAGACGCGAATCCACAGATCCCGTTGCCGGGCTGCCATTCATTATTGTCTCAAGCTTCTCTACCCGCACTTTTATCGGATTATCACTTACCCGATGTGTCAGTGTCCACTCAACAGCATTAAGTTTGGTAAGTACTGATGGTGCATGTTCGGTTGTTTCAAGAACATGCACATACAAATTATCCACCCGTGGCAGCAACGCTTCCTGCGTTTTACTGCCATAGACTTCTTCTTCTACTTTGTTTATCCTATCTGTTAATGCGCCTGTTTGCGTAGTGCCGTAAATAGCTTTCTCGATTATCGCCAATTTGCCGACAACCGTAGGCTCGCCAGCTGTTTGTGCCGAAACAGGAACGGCAATTGCCGAAATCATGAGCATAAGTGTAACAAATAGCGCTGTAATTTTCTTATTAACCATGAAGACCCCTCCTTGATGAATTACGTATTTGTAATAATTCGTCATGGCAAAGAAAATATCCTGCCTTGGGAGCACGATAATATGATATCAGAGTTACCATATATCCTCGTCTTTCTGGTTCCCCACATGAGCGGAGGAGTGAGTCAACAAAAAACCCGCTAACAAAGTTAGCGGGTTTTTACGATTGTTGATATTAGAATGTGTAGATAAGCTCAGCAAACATATTATTCTTATTGGTATTGCCAGTTTTTTCATCTTCCATATCATTGTATTGGATCCGCATAATGCCGTTTTTGAATAAGGCATATTCAAAACCGTAATCTACACCTTTAATATCGTCCATTTCCTTGATGCCATTCCAACTAGTATTATCAGTGAAGTCATTCCAGTTTCTCGGGTCAAAGCCAGCTTCAGCTTTTCTGTAGCTAACATACAAACCGTAGGAATGAACCTTGCTAGCGATTGCACCTTTATACTTAATTCTGCTTGCCCAAGCTTTGGATGTATCGCCATTACTACTATTAGCCGTGTAAGAATCGTTTTCGCCATACTCACCGGTAACTGTGAAATCTTTCCAGCCAGTATATTTCAAACCAGCAGCAACGCTCTTATAATATATTTCATCCTGATCGGCAAGATAAGAAGCGGTAATGTTGAGATTTTTATTTACTTTGAAATCAATATTACCGGCAGCAAAGTTAAGATTTTCATTTACAGCTTCGCCGCTTACTTTTTTGCCAAATTTTCCTTCATTTTTGAAAGCATATGCAGTAACTTTAATATTTTTACCAGCACTTAATGACAAACCATCATTGTATTGGGTGTTATTGGAAAGTAATTTTTGTCCAAGAACTATCGGCTGACGACCAAAGCTATATCCTAAACCATTTATAGCACCAGTAATATATGCCTGGTCAATTTTGGCTTCCGAGTCAGTTGAACTGCCCCATGCACTTTCACTGTGGAAACGTCCTTTGAAGGTTACATTTTCATCAATTGGTGCCGTCATGGAAATACGGACACGAGTTTTCTCGCCAGTTCTATCGCCATCTTTAGCTACTTCATCGTTCCACTCATAACGCTCACGAATTTCACCAGTGAATTTTACTTTGGAAGAATTTTTCTCCAGGTTGTCAACGCGAACGCCGAGGTTGTTGAGTTCTGTGCCGAATTCAGCTTTCAGGGCTTCAATCTCTCTTTTGGTTGCAGCGTCGGCTTTGTCGCTGTTAGCCATAGCTTTGGCTACGATAGTAGCAACTTCATAACGGGTAAGGGTTCTGTCACCTTTGTAGGTGCCGTCGCCGTAGCCGGAGATTACGCCAGCTTGCGCAAGTTTGTTGATGGAGTCATATGCCCAGTGTTTTGCCGGTACGTCGACGAAGGGGTTAGCAGGTGCTGCCAGCGCGGTGCCAGCAACGCTCATTGCAAATACTGCTGCAAGAGCCATAGCAGTTTGTCTTTTCATTGTGTTTTGGCCTCCTTAGATTTTGGAAATTTTATTTTGAGCTGCCCTACTAAGGAGAAAGACTTGTAAGTGTCCATGTTTCCTTACATTTTTCTCTCTGTAGCTTGCTCATAGGGTATATATTCTACATTATGTATTATATTCCTGCTAAGGGAAATAATATTTTTCCATTTTTGAAATTAAAAGCCGCTAACCAAAGTTAGCGGCTTTTATAGGTTAGATTAGAAGAAATATTCTAATTGGGCAATCATGTTTTTCTTATCAATTTTGGTGTCTTTTGTTTCTAAATCATTGTATTGAATTGTCAATACACCATTTTTGAATACAGTATAGTTAATTCCATATTCCAAACCTTTAACATTGTCAGCAATACCATATGCATGAGCAGTCATATCCGCAGCAGCAGCGGTATCACCGGAATCTAAAGTAGTAAATACACCTGGGTCGAAACCAGCATCAGCATTTCTATAGCCGACCCATATGCCAAAGGACTTAGGTTGTGCGGAATCAGCACCTTTATAAGCTATTTTACTCATCCAGCCTTTAGCTGCATCGCCCATATTATCTGAATTAGCTCCATCTGAATCGTTTTGGCCATACTCTCCACTAATTGTGAAGTTCTTCAAGCCAGTGTAACTTAACCCACCAGAAGTTGTTTTATAGAATTCAGAATCTTTATCTTTTAGATAGGAAGCTGTTACGCTAAGCTTATCATTCAGCTTAGCGCTAATGTTGCCAGCATAGAAGTTGTAATCCTCTCTTTTGAATGCACCAGCAGTAACCTTCACGTCATTACCACCGGTTATTAGGATACCATCATTATTACCGGTAATATCAGCAATTAAACCTTGACCTAGCCAGATAGGCTGGCGACCAAAGCTATACTCTAAACCAGCGACTTTCCCAGTAATATAGGCTTGATCTACTTTTGCCGTACCATTAGAGCTACCCCATTCTGATTCGTTGGCAATACGGCCTTTAAAGGTTACATTATCATCAATTTTAGCTTCCATTTTCAAACGGAGACGAGTTAATAATGCATTATCAACGTCTTCGGCATACTCATACCGTGAACGAATTTCGCCAGTGAATTTTACTTTAGAAGCATTTTTCTCCAGGTTATCAACCCGAACGCCGAGGTTGTTGAGTTCTGCGCCGAATTCGGCTTTCAGAGCATCAATTTCTTTTTGGGTTGCGGCGTCAGCTTTGTCGCTGTTAGCCATAGCTTTGGCTACGATAGTAGCAACTTCATAACGGGTAAGGGTTTTGTTACCTTGGTAGGTGCCGTCGCCGTAGCCGGAGATTACGCCAGCTTGCGCAAGTTTGTTGATCGAGTCATACGCCCAGTGTTTTGCCGGTACGTCGACGAAAGGATTAGCAGGAGCAGCTAGTGCTGTGCCTGCTACGCTCATTGCAAATACTGCTGCAAGAGCCATAGCGGTTTGTCTTTTCATTGTGTTTTTTCCCCCTTAGGTTTTTTAATTTTTGAGCAGTTACCTAAGAAGAGACTATCTGAGTGGCCATGTTTCCTCAAATCCTCTTCTCTAGCTTGTGCTCTTATCTAAGCGCCTGCCTTTTGGCAGACGTAAAGACCAGGTAGTTAACTTTTATGGGATTTTCTCTTTACCTTGAAGTATATTCCTTACTATGCAGTATATTCTACGTCGTGAGATATATTTCCTGCTGCAAGTTAAGAAAATGTTAACATAAACAATATTTTTATTTATCCAAAGGTATGGTATGCTTACTTTTTATGCTGCAAAATAGCGCTCAGCCAGGATTACGGCAAAATAGAGGTCGCCCAAACCATAAAAAGCTTTTGGGACGACCTCTATTCTCTTACGCATAAAATAGAAACCGCTAACTTAAGTTAGCGGTTTTTCTTTATGCTATGTTTATTAGAAAGTGTAAGTTAAGTGAGTGAAGAAACTTTTCTTATTTTTGTTAAAACCAGGAAGACCAAACGGATTATCTTTAAGGTCCAAATCATTATACTGAACTGTCAGTACACCGTTTTTAAACAAAGTATACTCAACCCCAAACTCAGCACCTTTAACATTGTCAAGAATGCCATAAGTAAAATCATCATCAATTCTACCAGATTCAAGAGTGGTCAATTGGCCAGGATCAAAACCACTTTCAGCACTTCTGTAACCTACCCATACGCCCATGGAGCCTACTTTATCACTTTGGGCACCACGATATTTAAGCTGACCCATCCAGGCTTTTGCTTTATCGCCGTTAAAAACATTAGCAAAATCAGAATCATTCTCGCCATACTCACCGGTTACAGTGAAGTTTTTAATTCCAGTGTACTTTAAGCCAACTGACGTAGTTTTATACAAATCATCATCTTTGTCAGCAAGATAGGATGCAGTCATGTTGAGGTTTTTATTTAGCTGAGCATCAATATTGGCCGCAACAAAATTCATATCATAGGTACCGCCATAATATGTCGAGTCCTCTCTTTTAAAGGCACCTACAGCAACTTTTACTTTGTTGCCACCGCTTAAAAATAAGCCATCATTATTACTATCAATATCGGCAATCAGACCTTGGCCCAACCAGACAGGTTGACGACCAAAGCTGTAGCCTACCTCGCCAATTTTGCCATCAATATAGGCGTGAGTCAGCTTGGATTCAGAGTCGCTGCCGCTGCCCCAGTTTGTTTCTGTTTCATAACGACCATGGAATGTAACATTTTTGTCTATCGGAGCTTCCATGTTTAACCGAAAACGAGTCCATTCTCTAGTGCGGTCTAGAAAACCAAAATCTGTTTCATCTTGGTTATCATAACGCACCCGAACTTCGCCAGTGAACTTTACTTTGGAAGAATTTTTCTCCAGGTTGTCAACGCGAACGCCGAGGTTGTTGAGCTCTGCGCCGAATTCGGCTTTCAGGGCATCAATTTCTTTTTGGGATGCAGCGTCGGCTTTGTCGCTGTTAGCCATTGCTTTGGCTACGATAGTAGCAACTTCATAACGGGTAAGGGTTTTGTCACCTTGGTAAGTGCCGTCGCCGTAGCCGGAGATTACACCGGCTTGTGCAAGTTTGTTGATGGAATCATACGCCCAGTGTTTTGCCGGTACGTCGACGAAAGGATTAGCAGGAGCGGCCAGCGCAGTTCCTGCTACGCTCATTGCAAATACTGCTGCAAGAGCCATAGCGGTTTGTCTTTTCATTGTGTTGTTTCCCCCTTAGGTTTTTTAAATTTTGAGCAGTTACCTAAGAAGAGACTATCTGAGTGGCCATGTTTCCTCAAATCCTCTTCCTTTAGCTTGTGCTCTTATCTATGCGCTTGGGTTTACAAGCGTAAAGATCGAAAATATTTATATTTTCCCTATATTTGTAATAATAAATATTTGTAATATTAAATAAATATTTATTATACCACATTATACCTATTCCTGCTTATCTTTTTTAAAAATTTCCAAAAATGGTTATCGTCCTACAAAATAGCGTTCAGCCAGAATTACAGCAACATAATCGTCTACCGGCCCTGGGGGAACTTGCATGGTGGTTGGCAGCAAGCGTTTGATACCCTTAGGGGGATGCTCTACCCAGTAGCGCTTGCGAGCCTCATCGGTAGAACGGTGCTCATTGACCGGAATGACGGTGATTTCTTGTCCGTTGACTTTGATCCCTGTTAAGGTCGCTTGCGCGGTATGGGAGGTAGTGCGATCACCGATGACGGCAGTAAATACATTATGAGTTGTGGCGAGGATAGTCACAACTCCAGGCAGGTCAGCTGTCGCAGCAATGGTTTTGTAAATAACGCCTTGCTCTTTATGTACTACGGCAATACCACATTTCTCCCGGCCTGGGTCAATAGCTATAACTATGTTTTGTGCCACTTTATCCGCCTCTCCTTAACTATATGCATACACTTTGCAAAAGTTTCCTTTTTATATTATCACATTTATAGGCCAAATACAAAAAGGACGCCCGCAGGCGTCCTTTTTGTTGCAGAATACTTTATTAGAATTTTACGTTGATAGCAGCTTGGGTACGAGCGCCGCCATCGATTTTAGTACCATCTTGTTTTTCAAAGTCTTGGTATTTGAGGTTCAAAGTGGTGTTTTTAGCAATTTCGCGGTCATATCTTACTTCAAGACCTTTATAACCGTTTTCGTTTTTAAGGTTCTGGATATCATTTTGGATGTTGGAGTAAGGAGAGTTTGCGCCGTCTTCTACGTCACGATACAGAGCTGTTAAGCCAAGTTTGTTGAATTTCAGACCATAAGCAACAGCGTTGCCATCAGTTGTGCCGTCGTCAACATTGTAGAATTCACCAAGAGCAGTTACGCTGTTAGTCAGTTTAATGCCTACGTTAGCGCCATAAACATCTACACTATTATTGTCAATATCGTAATTTACATAGTCGGCAGCAATGTTAGCCGCGCCAAGTTTCATACCATATTCAGCACCATAGATTCTGTTGGTGTCTTTCAGGTTACCGGCAAACATTTTCAGGTTGCCAGCTTGGGAAGCGATACCAGTGATAGCGGAGTCATGCAGGAAACCGTTACCCAGTACCAGATCTTGACGGCCAATTGTATTAGTCAGGCCAAGTGCATTGAAAGTTACATTAGCAGTGTCAAGCTTAATGGTGTTAGTGGTATTGAAGTCTGAACCACTGAAGTCGCCTTTATATCCCATGTTGCCACTAGTCAAACGAGCATTGAATTTCAGATTGTCGTTGATTTTACCGTCAAAGCTTACACGGGCACGGAAATCTGTGTTATCAAAGCTGTCGCCATTACCATAACGGACACGTGCGTCACCAGAGATTTTAACCATATTGTCCACTTTATTGTCAAGATTGTTAACTTTGATGCCCATGCTGATAAGCTCAGCAGCAAATTCTTGGGACAGTTTGTCAACAGCTGCTTTTTGATCGCCGTTGAGGTTCTTTTGCATTGCAGTAGCAACCACGGAAGCCATTTCGTAACGGGAAACGGTTTTGTCGCCTTTGAAGGTGCCATCGCCGTAACCAGATACCACACCAGCTTGTGCTAATTTGTTTACTGCGTCATAAGCCCAATGTTTTGCAGGTACATCGGTGAATGGGTTAGCGAAAGCTGGAACAGCGAAAGCTACGGTAAGAGCAGTAGTTACAGCTACTTTAAGAAACCTTTTGTTCATTTTAAATAATCCCCCTTGAAATATTCTTATTTGTGCGGGTGTTGCCACCGGCATACCGGAAGATTCACCCGTTCAAGGGGGAGGGGTTCAAATGAGTATCCACGTTTCCTCAATCTGTCCTTCCTCTCTGCAGGGTTTATTTTCGATACGCACCTGCCGCATTCTGCAGGTTTTATATTAACATAACTTCGACACATCTGTAATGTTTCCTGCTTATTTACGTAAGGTATGTTTTGGTAAACACCTTTATTTGCAACACTTTGCAGGAACTGCAGATTGTATCTGGACCGATTATGAACTTTACATAATCAATCTTTATGCTTGTATATATTCGCACAAAAAAGAAAGAATCCTGCTTAATAAACAGGATTCTTAACTAGTATATTTTGTTAATGCCGAAGGATTACCACACGTTTTTAATTCTTATTTCTATTTGTAGCGGGCCTGCGGTATAGGTGTCATTTTTGGCAACAGCAGTGAGTTCTATGTTTCCAGACTGGCGCTTAACCTTGCTGACGGTGTTAAATAGCTGTGAACCGCTCATGCTGCCAACTGTACCCTGGATGGGGTCAGAAAGAATGCCTTTAGCTACGGCGGCTGTGTTTACTTTTTGCAAGAAAGATATAATCGTCTCTTCTGCCGAATCATCGTTGGTGATCGTAACAGTTTCGCTGTAGATAGCTTCTCCCTGGCTATAAACAAGATAGTTGGGAAACAGCTCAAGCTGACCGATGACTGGTTCACCGTAGATGGTGTTACCGACAGTCGAAATACGGACAATGACTTCTTGATTGGTTGCGGCGATCAGTTTGGCTGCTTGGTTGAACTCCGAAGTGGCAATCCATAGTATTTCTAGTTTTTTATCGGTTACATTTAGCTTATCAAGGATATGCTGATTGGTATCATAGATTACACCGCCCAGCTCCTTAGTCGTATCTTCCTGTGACTGGCCGCCATGCACAATGGCAGTTGAAAGTATTTCACCAGCCCGGAATACTACAGTACCCTGCCTGACAATCTGCAAGCCTTGTTTCAGATTGGAGGTCAATTCATTAAGGCGGTCAACGTCTGTTTGCAGCGTGGTCTTGGCGGTGTTTAATTCACCGATTTGGCTATTAAGCCCGGCAACCCGTTGATCCAGTTCGTCTTTAATGGCCTGGAGATTTTTGATGTTATCCTGATAGCTAACTAAATCACTTTGTGCCAAGGCATAGTCTGCCTGCAATGTAGTTAAGGCAGCTGTTGTTCGATCACGTTCAGCGGTTACTTTTGTGAGTTCGTCCATGATTTGGGCAAGTTGCTCTGTTGTTTGTTTTACTTTGGCACTGATGGCGGCATATTCAGCATTTTTTGCGTCCAGAGCCGCACGGCTGGCTTCCAGTTCGGTTGTTTTTGAGGTAACTTCTGTAGTTAGGTCTAGGAGTTCGGCTTTGAGTTCTTCCATACCGAAGAGAGCTGTGCGCACATCCCACGACACGGCGGTCATAATGCCAAGGGTTGTGGCAGAAATCAGGATACCGGTAACAATAGTGACAATGATCGATGTATGTTTTGGTCTGAGGCCAAACATACTCAGTTTTTTCTTGCCCACCTTGGTGCCCAGTTTGTCGCCAATATAGGCAATGGCTCCACCCATGATAGCAATAATGGTGATTATCGCCAACCCGTACATGGTGCTCCCTCCCTTCTACCGCGAGGATTTGGATACTAAATATATACCTGCCAGGATACCAATAATATTAGGCATCCAAGCTGCTAAAAACGGATCAATGGCTCCACCTTTTCCTAAGGCTGTCGCTATCGTCAAGATGATATAGTATATAAAGATGATGATAATGCTTAGTCCAAGGCCAATGGATGAACTGGAGCGAGGCGATGATAACCCGAGCGGCGTGCCAATCATGGCAAAAACAAAGCTGGCAAGCGGAATAGCCAGTCGCTGATATAATTCTACTTCATACTCGCTGGTTGCTACATATTCCTGCTTTAATACTGCAATATGCTGCCTGAGTTCTTGTATGGACATATCTTCGGCGTCTTTTTGTTCCCGTGATATACTAACTGGATTCTTCTCTATGGGCAATACCTGTTCAGTAAATTTAAGCGTGCGTTCTACCCGCCCCTCAGCCGAAAATTCGGTAATTGTACCCTCAACCATCATCCATTGATTATTCTGCCATACAGCTTTTTCCGCGTTCTCTACCCGCACAAGCCGGCTGTCCGCATACTGCTGAACAGCTACCTTATTCATGGTGCTGGTTTCTTCTATGAAATTTTGTGCATAGGTTATCCGTTCCAACTCACCTTGTTTAATGTCTTTGATAATAATGTGTTCCTGGATTTTGGGACCAGTATTTTTTTCTACCTCATAGTGCACAATGTTATTATAGGCGGTGTTAGCGGACGGCACCAGGGCTTCATTGAAAACTACGGCTGCAAAGCTAACAAAAAATGCAGCAATCAACACAGGGACAGCCAACCGGGCAAAGCTCTGACCGCTTGATTTCATGGCTGTTATTTCGCTGGAACTTGATAACCGGCCAAAGGCCAGGAGCGATGCCAGCAGCATAGCCATGGGAAAGGTCAGGACTATAATGCTAGGCAGACTGTAGATAAAAAGCTTGACGACAGTTAGCACCTGCGCATTATATTGGGTTATATATTTGGTTAACTTAACGAGCACATTGGTACCGATAAAAATACTGGCGAAGGCGGCTACGCCGAAAACAAACGGCCCCAGCATCTCTTTGATGATATATTTGTCAAGTATACGCATTAGCTTCTCCTACTTGGTAAGTTAGCGTCGGAGTGAGATTGCTGCAGGTACGACGCAGCAATCTCACTTTTACAGGGTGAAATTTTGCCCCAGGTAGTACTTCTTGGCAATTTCGCTGGTGGCAATGGTATCACTATCGCCGGCGATGAGGATTTGGCCTTCGTTTAAGATATAGGCATGGTCAACAATGGTTAAGGTTTCACGGACGTTATGATCGGTAATGAGTACGCCAATGCCGCGTTTTTTGAGGTAGGCAATGATCTCCTGGATATCCGCAACAGCAATGGGATCAACACCGGCAAAGGGCTCGTCCAGTAGGATGAATTTGGGGTCGGTCGCCAGTGCCCGGGCAATTTCCACCCGGCGGCGTTCGCCGCCTGACAGTTCGGAGCCTTGACGCTGACGAACATGAGTGACGTTGAATTCTTCCAGCAGACTGTTCATTTTGTCCTGGCGTTCGGCTGGAGTAAGCTCTGTTGTTTCCAGGATGGCCATGAGGTTATCCTCTACTGTCATTTTACGGAAAATCGAGGCTTCCTGGGGCAAATAGCCGATACCGAAACGAGAGCGCTGGTACATAGGCAGGCTGGTAATATCCTGGTCGTCAATATATATTTTGCCGCTGTTGGGGCGTTCCAAGCCGACAATCATGTAGAAGGTAGTTGTCTTGCCTGCGCCGTTAGCACCTAACAGGCCGACGATTTGCCCCTGGTTAACACGAAGGCTGACACCGTTGACTACATTGCGGCTTTTATAAGTTTTAATTAAATCGCGGGTTTCAATATACATATCGGCAACATCCTTGCTCTATTTTAGATTACTTCGGAGTAATAACTAACTTGCTGCGGCCACCTTGGGAGTCCATAGCTTTTTCGTCAAGGCGTATGGTGAGGGTTTCACCTGTCAGGACATTGCCGTCCTGAACGGCGCGGGCATTGCCGTTTAAAATGACTTTGCTCTGGCCTTTGGGCTCACCGTAATAGGTGGCCGTATTGGCGGTAGCATCTAACTTTCGGACCAGGCTGACTAAATGGACAAGGCCAGTGCCTATTGCTCTGTTTTCCTGCAGGAAGGCTTCAATTTTGTCGGCTGTCATGGTGCCGTCCGGCAGCTCGATTTTTCCATTTTGGGGAATTAATGCATATTGCGAATCGGCAGAGTATTCCACTCTGGGACCAGTAAGGCGGTTTTCACCTTTGGTCAGTACGACATCACCGCTGGCAATAAGATAGGTGTTGCTTTTGTAGGTTTCCACTTCGGCAGCTGTTAGGGTGGCATCCTGATTGACAGCTGTGACACCGCCAGTAATCCGCCCTTCTTGGCTATCGGTGTTGTACTGGGCTTTAGCACCTGTGATTACTGCTTCACTTTGGGTTATACGAACCGTGCCGGTGGCGTTAATAATGCCTTGTTTGGAATCGTAGTCGATGGTATCAGCAACAAGTTCAACCGGTGTTTTGGCCTCGTGCTGCGCTGCCGCCATGGCGAATAGACATGTAGCACTTATGAATAATGCAATAACAAAGCAAACTCGCTTTTCACTTTTCATCATTTATTGCCTCCTGTAACGACCTTGGCATTACCTTGGACTTTTACTTTTTCCAGGTTGGTATTAGTATCGATTTTGTCGCCGGTAATGATGGTGTCACCCTGGGTCAAGGTGATGCCACCTGTGCCGGAAAAGGTTTTGGTTTGTTCCTCATAGCGGCCTTGGGGAGCCGTAAATACAGCACCCTCGCTGGAGGTGGCTTTGATATCCCCTTGCAAGGTAATGTCATGAGTCTTGGTATCAAGAATACCCTCTTGAGCAATAATATCCACTTTACCGCCTTTTTCCTGATAGAATACTCCTTTAAGTTTTTTAAGAAAAACCAATTTGCCACTCGCATCAACTTCGATACTTTCAGCGTTTAATTCCCATACCTTTTGGCCATTTTTCTCTTCAACAATGGAAGATCCGGCAAAGGTTAGATTAGACGCCGGTTGTGGTGTTGTTTGCTCAACGGCTGGAGTATTATCAGGCAGCACCGGTTCTTCCCGGAAAAAATAATAAAGTCCCCCGGTTACGAGCAGTAAGGCACAGGCAAGACTTACGTATGCCATTTTGTTCACTGAGACTTCACCTCTGTATTCCAGCGCTTTTTAAACCAGACCCATTCGTCAGGATAGGTCCTGATTGCGGACTCAATGATTTTGGTCGTACGTTCTGTCAGATTATATAAATCGGCATCCGGGTTGCCGGTGTCTTCATAGTAAATAGGCGGCTGTAATTGGATACGGTGTGTGCCATCCGGGTTACGGGTAATAAAGCCCGGCACTACTGGCGAATTAAATTTGCGGGCAAATACGGCCGGTCCCAGGTGGGTTGAAGCTTGCTTGCCAAAGAATTCAATAAAAATACCGTCACGACCGGCGTCACCATCGGCAAAAAAGGCGAGCATCTTGCCTTTTTTCAGGGCTCTGGCAGCACCAATGATTTCACTGGTGCCACTGGCAAAAATCTCAATGCCAAATAACTGTCGGTTTTCGTTCAAAAGACGGGTATGCTGGTTATTGGGCTGGCGTTTGACAATGTCGGCAACAGGAAAACCAGCCATAGCCAGTGCTGCGCCAAACCATTCCCAGTTGCCAATATGAGCAGTTAAAAAGACAACTCCTTTTTTCTGGGCCAGCGCGTCGTCAAGATAGTGGCGGTTCTCAATGGTTACATAGCGTGCCAGTGTTTTCTTGGTCAAAGCAGGCATATAGAGTACCTCTATAAAAGTCTTGGCAAGCTTAATGAAGGAGCTTCTGATGGTTGCTTCTGCCAGTTCCGGGGTTAGACCAAGACGTTCTTTGATCTGCCTTAAGGCACGGTTGCGCTGTTTGGCGGCAATGCGGTAATATAGGCGGCCTAGCAATTTGCCGCAGGACAATAGGACAGAACGTGGCAGCAAGCACACGAAACGGCTAACTAGCTTCCAAGTATAATATTGCCATTCATTTGATAACATGTGCTCCGGCTGTTTTTATAAACGCCCATCGGCATTGTTGCTGCTGAACATTTCTAAACATCCTCCACCTCCTGCACTACTTCAATTCATTACTGGGTTATCATAAACCGGTCTGAAACCATATACTCGCTGATAATTTTGTCCCAAACATTTTGGGATTTCAAAATATACTCGATAATGTCACGGACAGCGCCGTTGCCGCCTTGGCGGGTGGCGATATATTTGGCCACAGCTTTAACCTCTGGCACAGCATTGGCTACCGCGCAAGGCAGCCCGACCTGTACCATGACCGACAGGTCGTTAATGTCATCGCCAACATAGGCAATCTGTTCGAGGGGTAAGGAATGTTTTTTCATAAGGCTATGCAAGGCAATAACTTTGTCGGCTGCACCCTGGTGGATATCACCAATTTTCAGCTCGGTGGCACGCCGGTGTACGATTTGGCTCTCGCGTCCGGTAATGATAGCGGTCTTGAGACCGGCCTTGTGGGCCAGCGAAATGCCCATGCCATCCTGGCAGTGGAAGGCTTTTAGCGCTTCACCGTCCTGACCAAAGATAATATGTCCTTCTGTTAACACACCGTCAACGTCAAAAATGATCAGTTTAATTTGTTTAGCATAAGGGACATTATTCATTATACCACTCCTTGACGTAATAAGTCAGTAAGGTGAATAATTCCAATGGCATGAAATTCACTGTCAACAACTGGCAGCAGTGTGATGGGACGCGGCTGATTTTTTTCCATAATATTGAGCGCCTGTGCAGCTAGCTTTTCTTTTGTAATGGTGCGTGGTTTTTTCGTCATCAGCCCGGCTACCGATTTATCAAGAAATTCATGGCCTTTTTCCAGGCTGCGGCGAATGTCGCCATCAGTTAATAGCCCTACCAACTGCATGGTAGTCAGTGAATCAACCACAAGGACTGCGCCAAGTCCTTTGGCGGTAATGGAAAATAAAGCTTCTTTTACTGTCTTATCTGGTGTTACTATTGGCAGTTCTTCGCCGCCATGCATAACGTTTTCAACTGTTAGCAGCAATTTGCGCCCCAACGCGCCGCCTGGATGGTATAAGGCAAAATCCTCGGACGTAAAATTGCGTGCTGATAGCAGTGCAACCGCCAAGGCATCCCCCATCGCCAGTGCTGCTGTAGTACTGGCAGTAGGTGCCAGACCAAGCGGACAGGCTTCCCGTTCTACAGTTACGTCCAGAAAAATATCGGCATTTTTGGTCAGGGTAGACTCTTCCCGGCCAGTCATAGCAATGATGGGCGTGCCAATCCGTTTTAGCGTTGGCAGCAGGCCAATCACTTCGTTGGTTTCACCGCTATTTGAAATAGCGATAACAATATCATTGGCTGTTACCATGCCTAAGTCACCATGAATGCCTTCGGCCGGATGAAGAAAAAAGGCCGGCGTACCGGTGCTGGCCAAGGTTGCGGCTATCTTTTTACCAATAATGCCTGATTTGCCCATACCTGTAACTATCACCCGGTCATGACAGTTCAAAATCATGTTCATCGCGGCAGCAAATTGGTCGTTGATCCTGGGAATTAATGCGCGGATGGCCTCCGCCTCAAGTTCTAAGCAAGCGCGCGCATGTTCAATTGGCATGAGACTATTCCTCCTTGGTTACTTGTGTTTCCGCACAATATTATCAATGGCTAGCACATCTTGCAGTAAAGCCTCCACTTGGTCAATGTAGAGCATGTTGGGACCGTCTGATTTGGCTTCAGGCGGGTTATCATGTACTTCCATAAATAGTACATCAATGCCTGTCGCGACAGCAGCGCGGGTCAGGTAAGGCACAAATTCGCGCTGGCCGCTGGAGGTTGTTCCCGCACCGCCGGGAAGCTGCACACTGTGGGTGGCGTCAAATACTACCGGATAACCGAGTGAACGCATAATGGGCAAAGCGCGAAAGTCGGCTACCAGGTTGTTGTAGCCAAAGGTTGCGCCGCGTTCGGTCAATAGGATATTTTTGTTTCCGGCTTCTTCCATTTTGGCAATAACATTCTTCATATCCAGTGGAGCCAGAAACTGGCCTTTTTTTACATTGATAACCTTGCCGCTGCGGGCGGCCTCATATACCAAATCAGTCTGACGGCAGAGAAAGGCGGGAATCTGAAGGATATCGAGCACCTCAGCGGCTGCTTCAATCTGGGTAATGCAATGAATATCACTCACTACAGGTACGTCTAACTCTTTTTTTATATGAGCCAGGATCTGCAGTCCTTCTTTCAAACCAGGGCCGCGGAAGGAGTTATAGGAAGAACGGTTGGCCTTATCATAAGAAGCTTTAAAGATATAGGGAATGTGCAAGCGGTCAGCAATTGCTTTGATTGCCCGGCCGATAGCTAAGGTACGTTCGGCATCTTCAATAACACAGGGCCCGGCAATCAGGGCAATAGGGTTTTTCGCACCAACGGTGATGTTTTTAATCTGTACTGTGTTCATAGATTACGCCTCCTAAAATATTCGTTCACTTTTTCTAAGTCTTCCGGGGTATCTACGCCGATAGATTTAAAGTCGGTTTTAAGTACTTTAATCTTATAGCCGTGTTCCAGCGCCCGTAACTGTTCCAGGGATTCCATCTGTTCGAGCGGAGTCGGGGTCAGGGCGGCATAGGTAAGCAGAAATTCACGGCGATAGGCGTAGATGCCAATATGCTTGTACACCGCCGGCAGCAAACCACCGGGCAGTTTATTGCTGCGAGGATAAGGAATGAGTGAACGGGAAAAATACAAGGCATAGCCAGTAAGACTTGCCACTACTTTGACTGCACTGGGCAGATTATACTCGCTTTTATCCATTTCAGTCATTAGGGTGGCCATGTTTAATTCAGGATCCTTATCAAAAGCACCTGACAGCAAATCAATAACTTCAGGTGCAATGAGCGGTTCGTCTCCCTGGACGTTGATAATAATATCAGCTTCCGGGTGCTCTTTGGCCACCTCAGCCAAACGATCAGTACCTGTAGGGTGGTCAGGTGAAGTCATCATTACTTGGCCGCCAAAGTCCTGAACTGTCTGGTACACTAGCTCATGGTCGGTGGCTATTAGCACGGCTGTTGGCCGTTTGGCTTTTTTTGCCTGCTCATAGACCCGCTGAATCATGGGTTTGCCGGCAATCAGGGCTAGCGGCTTGCCTGGCAGGCGGGTGGATGAATACCTGGCGGGAATTACACAAAGTATGTTCATGGTTTTTTGCCTCCAAAGCGGAACTGTGGCGTTCTCACGCCTCTTTATGTTTGGCTACATTTTTTATCATGTCCATTAGTTCTTCATAGCCGTCATGAAATCTGACTTCAATGGATAATACATACACTGGCAGAGGCCGTTCAGAGTGAATAAACTCGGCAGGAATTTTAACGGCATCTTTGTCGGTGGTAATCAACGCCTCGGCCTTATTATCAACCGCTTTTTGCATGATCACCTGCATCTCGGCCATGGTATAGTCGTGGTGGTCCGGATAGCGGGCAGCAGCAACGATTTTGCCGTCTAAATCAGTAATGGTTTGTTCAAAGGAGGATGGATTGCCAATGGCCGAAAATGGGAAAACTGAGCAGCCCTTAATGACTTCCAAGGGCACTGTTTCCGACCGAACCCCTTTGTACCATTCTTCAATTTCAATGAAACAACGCGGGGTATGAGTACTCTCAATGATTAGCGCCGCTGAATTGTATTTTCGCAAAGTCTCCCTGATGGCGTCTCTGGCTGTGTCGGTAGACTGATCCACCTTGGTCAACAGGAAGGCATTGGCTCTGTTCAGGTTGGTGAGCGGCTCGCGTAATGTGCCTCTTGGCAGCAAAAAGTTATTACCAAAAACATTGATGGTATCAATTAGCACAATGTCAAGATCACGTTCCAGCTGCCAATGCTGGTAGGCATCATCCAGGATAATGACTTCAGCGTTTAGGTGCTCCACGGCGTAAGCGCCGGTAATGGAACGGTTGCGGCCAATGACTACCGGTACGCCTGGCAGGCTCTTGGCAAGCAGATAGGCCTCGTCGCCTGCTTCGGTAACTGTCATGTAAATTTTACGGCCATCAGAAACAACGCCAACTTGTCCTTTCCAGCCAGCCCGGTATCCCCGGTTAAGAATGACAACCCGGTATCCCTTATCGCGAATAAAGGCCGCCAGGCGCTGAGCCGTCGGGGTCTTACCTGTCCCGCCAACAGTAATGTTCCCCAAGCTGATAACTTTACAGGGAAGTTTATGCCGCTGCAGGACACCCCAGCGGTACAATGCAAGCTTGCATTGTACTCCTAGTCCATAAATGAAAGACATGACGCGAAGCACGCCAATAATCACGACTGTTAACAAACTATGTTTCTCGCCGTGCACTAGTTTATATAGATATACTTGGAGCGCTTCCCGCTGATTCATCATATAGTTTCCGCCTTTTCCTTGGACTTTCACTGTTTGCTGCTTTCTAGAGCTTTTTTTTGCTGCAATATTTCTTTTAAATACAAGGCGCTTTTATGTGAAGCACCACGATTTTCATTGATAATTATAAGTGCCTCCTGACCGATCGCTTGTCTCTGCTCAGGACTATGCAGCAGCTTGAGCATTGCTTCGGCTAAACCAGCACTGTCACGAACGGTCAGACATACCCCTCGCTCAGAAAATAGCGCATAAGTCTCTTTGAAATTAAACATATGCGGTCCGACTAGTATTGGTTTACCATGAGCAGCTGGTTCTAGAATATTGTGACCGCCATGGGGGATAAGACTGCCGCCAACATAGACAATATCACCCAGACCATAGATTTTTCCTAGTTCGCCAATGGTATCAACAATAATCATATCAGGGTTCTCGGCCAATTTCCCTGGCATATTGGTACGCCTTACGGCGACAAAGTTATATTTGGCAGCTAACTCAACAAGCTCATCGGCCCGTAATGGTTCACGCGGAGCAATTATAAACTGGGTATGGGGAAATTGTTCGCGAACCTCATTGAAGGCCGGAAACAGCAACTCTTCCTCACCCCGGTGAGTACTGCCTGCTACCAGGATTTGGTCAGCGCTGCATAGCCCCAGGGATGAAAGCATGTTAGTCTTGTCTTCCAGGCTAAGTTCTGTATAGCTTTGATCAAATTTAGTATTACCGGTAACAACCACCCGTGCCGGATCGGCGCCTAACCGGGTAATATATTGGGCATCAATGTTGGATTGCATGCAAAACTTGACAACAGTATTCAGCATGTCAGCTAGTACCCGTCGGAAGTAGATGTATCGATTTACACTCTTGTCGCTAATTCGGCCATTAACCATCATGGCCGGTATATTGAATTTCCGGACAACTTTGAGAAAGTTCGGCCACAATTCGGTTTCTACCATCAGAAATGCCTGTGGTCTGATTTTAGCAACAACCGAATAGCTAAGAAGCGGTAAATCCAAAGGGAAAAAGATAATACCGTCTGCTTCCGGGATAATGCGTTTAGCCATAGCGTAACCACTAGCAGTAACTACCGATACCACAATGGGAATACCCGGCAATTCCTGCCGTATTTCTTTAACAATCGGACTCGCGGCCACAATCTCGCCGACTGATGCGGCATGCACCCAAATAGCCTCTTTGCCCGCAACTTTTACCAGAGTTTCGGCCGGCAAGGCACCAAAGCTTTGCTTCACCCGCTCTGCAAACCCTTTTTCCCGGACAAGACGTACGACAAATACAGGCAATGCCAGGATGACTAGTATGACTGCCAGGATATTGTAAATAAAATACATATTGATACCTCGCCTCTTACTTATCGGCAAATTGCACTTGGTACAGCTTGCTGTACAGACTTCCTGCCGCCACTAATTCGGTATGGGAGCCGCTTTCGATAATTTGGCCTTTTTCTATAACTAAGATAACATCAGCGCGCTGTACGGTAGATAAACGATGAGCAATCACAAACGAGGTTCTGCCAACCATCAGCTTATCAAGTGCGCCCTGCACCAGTTTTTCACTTTCGGTATCAAGCGCCGAAGTGGCTTCATCCAGTATCAGTACACGGGGATCTTTGAGAATAGCCCGGGCAATGGCAATACGCTGGCGCTGTCCGCCTGAAAGCTTGGAGCCGCGTTCACCAATCTGAGTATCATATTTTTCAGGCATTGCCATTATAAATTCATGGGCATTGGCAGCTTTGGCCGCTGCAATCACCTGGTCTTTATTAGCTGCAAGATCGCCATACAAGATATTTTCATATACCGAGCCGTTAAAAAGAACTGTCTCCTGTGGCACGATACCAATTTGCTCGCGCAAGGAATTCAAGGTAACAGTTTTAATATCATAACCATCAATGGTAATACGGCCTGCCGTTGGGTCATAAAAGCGGGGAATAAGGTTGGCAATCGTAGTTTTCCCGGCGCCACTGGGTCCAACAATAGCAATCATTTGTCCGGCCTCGGCCACTAAGGATACGCTGTTAAGTGCCGGTTCACCTGGTTTATAAGAGAAATCAACATTTTCAAAAGCTACTCGCCCGGTAATGCGCGGCAACTCCTTGGCTCCTGGCAAATTTTGAATTTCAGGCACCGTATCAAGGACATCGAAAACGCGCTGCGCCGCGGCCAAGGCCCGCTGGATGTTGCCATACACCCGGCTCAGGCGTTTGATGGGGTTGCTGATGTTAACCGCATAGATTAAAAAAGCAATCAGCGAGCCTGCTGTCAGGCTGCCGTTGATGACCTCAGTACCGCCATACCAGATGATAATGGTAATTCCAATAGCGACCAAAAATTCTACAACCGGGGTCAGCGTAGCCATGATTTGCGCCGTTTTCATTTGGGCGCGGAAGTTGGAATAGTTTTCGCGATTAAAGCGTCCGATCTCGTAGTCTTCCCGGACAAAGGATTTAATGACCCGTACTGCCGCAATGGTCTCCTGCAGAACAGAGGTAATATCTGCTGCCCGTTCCTGCATGATCCGGCTGGAAACGCGAAGACGTTTACCAAAAATACTAATGGCCTGGGCCACCAGCGGTAATGCAATAAAGGTCAACAGCGAGAGCTTCCAGTGCAGGTAGAACATGGCAGCCATGGAGCCAAGCAGTGTCATGCCTTCGGTAAACAGTTCAATCACACTTTCAACCAACGCATTTTGCAATGCGGCCACATCATTGGTAATATGGCTCATGATAGCTCCTGTCTGGCGTTTTTCATAATAGGATAGGGATAATCGCTGCAAGTGGCGATATACGGATTCCCGGATGTCTATAATGACCTTTTGTCCAATAAAGGACATCAAATAGGTCTGTCC
Organism: Sporomusa sp. KB1; assembly: GCF_007830295.1. Taxonomy (GTDB): domain Bacteria; phylum Bacillota; class Negativicutes; order Sporomusales; family Sporomusaceae; genus Sporomusa. The sequence continues at coordinate 471,100 of NZ_VLKC01000002.1, forward strand.
GTAAAAGAAAACACCACGCAACAAATACACCATTACAATGCCGATGGCAATTTTGTTGAGCATGTCCATATCTTTGGAAGCAAGGACACCATCAATTACATCCTTAATTATCCAAGGCACGTACAGGTTGGCGCCGGAAGCAACTAAAATGCACACAATGGCCAGTGCAAAGCGCGGTAAATAAGGACGTATATAGCTGATTAACCGTAAGTAGAGCTTCATATAGTTACCTCTTTTTTTCTGCACGCTACTTCTAGGATGACCTCTGCGACCCGTTTCACGGCACCGGTTTGACCAAGCTTCGCTTTTACTTCAGCCAAGTCTGCCTGCGTTTGGGTGTAAACTTGACTATCTGTGAGGATTTTCAGCGTTTCGGCCGCAATGTTCTCTGGATTAGCGTCATTTTGCAGTAATTCGGGGACAATGCGGCGCCCGGCAATAATGTTAGGTAATCCGATATTAGGTATTTTAACCAAAAACTTGCCTAAAAAATAGGTAAGCGGAGCAAGTTTATAAATAATGACCGTAGGCGCCCCCATGATAGAGGTCTCCAGGGTCGCTGTTCCAGAAGCGGCTATGGCAACATTTGCCAAACCCATTAGATCATAGGTATAATCGGTTGTTAAGGTAACAGGCACTTGGTAGCTGTCTATTATATCTTGCAGTATTTCCCGGGAAATTGTCGACGCTATGGGTAAAAAGAATTGACAGTCCGGCAATTTTTTCAGTATTAACTGACTTGCACCCAGCATTACCGGCAGTAGTTTGACAATTTCCTGCTGCCGGCTGCCTGGCATTAACAGTACAAGCGGCCGGTTTTGCTCGGCTTTAAAGTGTTGATAGGCCTCTTCCTGAGTCATAGCCGGTCTTACAATATCTACCAGCGGGTGACCAACAAAAGTAACATCCGCACCGGCTGCTTTGTATATTTCAGCCTCAAAGGGAAAAATGGCCGCAACTTTATCTACTGTCTCGGCCACCCCTTTGGCCCGGCTGCGCCGCCACGCCCACGCTGAAGGGCAGATATACGACACAACCGGAATCCCTTTTGCTTTTGCAATTTTTGCCAGACGCATGTTAAAGTCCGCATAATCAATAACAACAAGCGCATCCGGACGTTCTTTATCCATAAGGGCCGCCAGGTTATCCCGCAATTCAAATAGCTTTCCTAAATTTTTTACGACTTCCACTAACCCCATAATTCCCTGACCGGCAATATCATAGTCTACTCGTACGCCTGCAGACCGCATGGCTTTGCTACCCATTCCAAAAAGTTCAATATCTGGCTGCAAAAGCTTGAGGGCGGCCGCCACACTGGCGCCATGCATATCACCTGAGGCCTCGCCGACTGAGAGCATGATTTTCATGGTGTCCTCCCTATTACATAGCAACGATGGTTATATTATTCATGTTAGCTAATTCAACAACTTGCTTTTTATCCACTAACAAGGTTTTGCCTGCTTCGACAACCAAAGCTACTGCCCCGGAGCCAATCATAGCCTTCAGGGTATCTGGCCCCACACTGGGAACATCAAAGCGGGCATCCTGCTGCGGTTTAGCAGCTTTTGCCACCACTGTACCGCCGCGGCCAAGGTCTCCCCCCCGCTTAATACAGGCATCGGTGCCTTCAATAGCTTCCACAGCCATAACTGCCTTATTTTTTACAACAACGGTTTGGCCAATATCCAAACCGCCAAGTTGACGCGCCATAGCCAGGCCGTACTCCATATCCGCCTGTTCCTCCGGAGTGGGCTGGCGGGTTGTAAGTACACCTGGCGACGGCATAAGCTGACGAATAAACTGTGTCTGGTCAAACACACCCACACCGGCTTTAGCAAATTCATGCACAAGTGCCAGCATGACAGTGTCATCATTCAAATCCGGAAGTTTGGCTAACAACTGCTGCATACGTGCATCCGGGCGCGCAGTGCCGCTGAAAAGGTGCTCCTTGGTAACCTTGCCCAGCATAGTAACTTGTTGTACGCCGTCTTGTTGCAGCAGACCAATCAGCTTATTCAATTCACCCAGGCCAACTGTGTGAAAACGGGTGACGGCTTGTTCCAGTTCTGCTTCCACCCCTGGCGCCACAGCTATGGCTATCACGTCAAAACCCATGCCGCGAGCGGCACGGGCAAATTCTACTGGTAACCGGCCAATTCCGGCAATTAATCCGATTATATTCATAATGGTTTCCCGCCTTATGTAGTTGATGCGGCACACTGCCGCATCAAGCACTGTTATCCTACACTCTCTTTACTTTAATTGACCAATTGAGTATAAAAAAGCGCCGTATCAAACGCTGTTAGTATACAACTTTATGTCGCTCTTTACCTATAGGTTTTGCTGAGTAGCATTTACCTATTCACTCCTAATTATCTGATTCCCTGCGTCCACGGCAAATACCGCGTTCTGCGTTGCGCAGAAACCGCAGCATATGCTCGACTTCTTCACAGGCGTCCAGTTCCTGCTCCATTACGGCAATGGCCTGGGGCAGGCTAAGGCCGGAACGATAGAGCGTTTTATAGGCTTTTTTCAAATTGCTGCGAGCAACTGTGCCTACACCGGCGCGAGCGATACCAACACTGTTTAGGCCGCAAACTTTAGCCGGATGACCATCAACAATTACGAAAGGCGGAATATCTTGTACAACCTTGGAAGCGCCGCCAATCATAGCATTCCGGCCAATTTTAACAAATTGATGCACACCAGCCAAACCACCGATAACGGCACGATCCTCTACAATTACGTGACCAGCCAGGGTTGCAGCATTTGACATAATTACGTGGTTGCCAACAATACAGTTATGCGCAACATGGGTATAGGCCATCAGTAGGCAATTAGAACCAACCCGGGTTTCTTCCCCTTCGCCAGTAGCGCGATTAACTGTAGCAAATTCACGGATTTTGGTATTATCCCCGATAAACACGTAGCTTTTTTCGCCACGAAATTTCAAATCCTGTGGCTCAGCGCCGATAGAGGCACTGGGATAGATTACGCAGTTTTTGCCAATACTAGTCCAACCGTCAACCACTACGTGAGCGCCAATTTGCGTACCGTCTCCTATGAGCACATTCTCGCCAATAACGGCATAAGGCCCGATTTCTACATCTTTACCAATCCGGGCATTAGGATGGATTACTGCAGTTTCATGTATTTTATGCAATGGTATTACCACCGATTCCGGTTTCATATCAAAATCAACTCCCCACTAGAATTAGAACTATATAAGCATATTTTATATGTCGTTTATTGTTATATATATTCCGACTGGACAGTCGAAAAATGACATGCCGATTTTAGGCAAAATAAAGCTATACTCTCTAAAATACGTACATTACTAGCATTTATCAACCATCTTTAAGTGTTTATATCCGTTTTTCGATCATTATACTGCTGTAAGTGCAAACAAAAATTCGGCTTCTGCCACAACCTGACCGTCAACAGAGGCTTGTGCCCATAACTTGCCGATTGAACCGCGAAGTTTCAGAACCTCAGCTTCCATTCGGAGCTGATCACCAGGCGTAACCGGTTTTCTGAATTTAACCCGCTCCATTCCCCCAAAAACAGCCAGCTTGCCACGGTTTTCCTCAGGATATAGCATAGCTACACCGCCAACCTGAGCCATAGCTTCCAAAATAAGAACTCCCGGCATAACCGGTTTTTGCGGGAAATGTCCTGCGAAGAAATATTCATTGATGGTTACACTTTTTATGCCTACCGCCCGTTTCATTGGTTCAAGTTCAATAATACGGTCCACCAGTAGCATAGGATAACGGTGCGGAATAATGGCTTGAATCTCTGTTGCTGTCAAAATCATCTAGGAAACGCCTCCTCAACTCTTCATCACATACTTGCTTTTACAATCTCTTTGGCCAATGCCGTATTAAGCGCATGACTTGACTTTACGGCAATAACATGACCGGCAATACGGCCAGCTAGTGCCAAATCGCCAATTACATCTAAAATTTTATGCCGGACCAGTTCATCAGAGAACCGCAGCGGCGTTAAGCAATTTTCATCATCGTATACTACTACATTGTCCAGGCTGCCTCCCAAAGCCAAGCCCTGGGCTTTGAGAGTCTCTACCTCGTGCATAAAACCGATGGTACGAGCCGGAGCCAGTTCCCGGGCGAAAACTTCAGGAGTTATTTCATAGTCACCAAACTGAACACCTAACAGTGGGTGCGGGTTAATTGAGGTAAAGGTGATGCGAAATCCATCATAAGGTAAAATAGTAATAAATTTTTCAGGATACCGCACTGTTATGGCTTGTTTAATAATAATGGGCGGACGACGCAGTTCAGAGAGTACCTGGGTGCCTGCTGTTTCAAATAGTTTAAGAAAAAGCAATGAACTGCCGTCAGCTACCGGTGGTTCCACAGAGGAAATTTCCACCAGACAGTTGTCAATGCCCATAGCGGCAAATGCAGCCAATAGGTGTTCCACGGTAAAAACTTTGGCCTCGCCAGCTTCTAGCGTAGTTGCCCGCATGGTATTGGTTACGTTGATTGCCTTAGCCGCAACACGAGGTGTACCAGTAAGGTCAGTCCGGGCAAATACAATGCCACTACCGGCAGGTGCCGGGTTCAAAGCAATGGTTACATCCCGCCCTGAGTGCAAGCCGATACCGGTATAAGTTACGCGCGAAGCTACTGTGGTTTGGCGATCCATAGGTTTCCTCCTGAGTTGTCTAAGTCCAATTAATTTTACAGGATATTGAGATTTTGTGCAAGTATGTTAGTGAACTTAAGGAAACGAATCGTTATGCAATACGTTTACCAGCCAGAGTACGGGCACTGGTATTTAGTTGGTACTCAATAAGTTCTTTATACTGACGGCCAACGTGAGAAGCCGGATTAACAAACACTTGGCTGGGAATGCCCGACTCTACGATGGTGCCTTTTTCCATCAGCACAATGCGGTCGGCTACATGTAGTGCAAAAGCAATTTCATGGGTCACCACCAGCATGGTGGCCGCCCGGTATTTGGCCAGTTCTTCCATAACGACAAGAACTTCTCTTACTAACATGGGGTCAAGGGATGCAGTAGGCTCATCCCACAACATGAGTTCTGGTTCAAAGGCCAGCGCCCGGGCAATGCCTACCCGTTGTTGCTGCCCGCCGGACAGTTGCTCTGGTTTGTGGTCTTGCAACTGTTCCATACCTACTTTGGTCATGGCAGCAAGCGCCTTGTCATAGGCCTCTTCTTTGGTTTGTCCCCCCATGACTAATCCCAGCATGACATTTTCAATCGCGCTAAGACGATTGATAAGATTAAAGTGCTGAAATACATAGCCAATACGTTTACGTACCTTTCTTAGCTCATCCTCCCTTACTTGGGTAATGTCCAGGCCATCAAAAACAATCGAGCCACTATCTGGTTCAATTAAACGATTAATTGTCCTGATGGTTGTTGACTTACCACAACCTGACGGCCCCATGATGACAACAGTCTCACCAGGTGCCACTTCCAGGCTAAGGTTGTTGACAGCTACCAGACTGCCAAATTTTTTATACAGGTTCTGGATGGTAAGCATACTGCTCACCTCCATTCTAGTCATATTACTTAAACTTTACCTTACGTTGGTTCAACTTTTGCATAAGACCTGGACGGCCGCTGGGGATAACAATCTCTCTCATGACTTCGTCGAGAGACAGTCCCAGTGCCTCACCGGCCATAACCTCTTCGCCTGCAATCGGGCTAATCTTTTCAGTATAGGCAGCCACTATCAAGCCAAGCAGTGCACCAATAACAGGCACCCCAATCCAAGGCAGGTACGGAATACCACCGCCAGCGAGAATGAACATGGCTGTCAGCATCACGGCACCTACGCCCATACCATAGCGGCGCTCCGGTGCAGTAAAAGCTCCTGTCATACGCTCTATTACTTTGCGCCAGCCTGTGGCAGGCAGCTTTTTTGCTAAGCGCTTACGGCGAATAACAGTCATGATCGCTGTGTGGTCCAGTCCCAGGAACAAAATGGTGATAATGATGGCCGTCATGCCTGCCAATACTCCTCTTACTTCATTAAGCACCTGGTATAGCTCGCCACGTGCGTTGGGTTCAATTACACCCAAAGCGGTCGAGTAGAGCGATACGTTGTTGTTACCGGCCTGTGCATGAACAATAGGGGCCACAGCCTCTGTGCTAATGCTGCTTGTTGTCAAAATCTGAATCCTGGCACCGGGAATAACTTGTCCGGCGATAAATTTATCCAGTAAGGTAACTGAATGACTGATTTCGTCATCTTTGAGATTAGGCACAGCACTTGCCAGATATTGAACCTGAGCTGTAATCATGGGCACATTAATTTCCTGCAACCCATTAAGGCGGGCATTGGCATCTGTCAGTCCCCGTTTGGCTCCCTGCGCATCAAAAGCGCGCAAGGTACCAAGTGTTGTTTCTCCATTTGCAACAATGTTGTCAATGGCTGACTTAGCCTGGCGGGCATTGGCTGCCACACTATCCAGGGAGGCCAAGCTGGAGCTTAAACTGCCCAGATTTTGCTGTGCCCCTGTCAGAGTGCTGATAGTCGAGTTGACATCACCATTGAGCAACTTCAATACCTGCAGGCTAGTAACCAAACCGCCGATGTTACGTGAGGAGCTGTCAAGCTGATAACGGATACCGCGGGTGTCAATACCAGCCAGAGCACTGGTAGCAGCCTGAATGGTACCACCTGCCACCTGCAAGCTTGATAAAGTGCCTGCTAATGCGTTCACACTGCCGCCATAGTTATCAAGTGCACCCAGGGCAATGCCGCTCAGGCTTTTGGCATCTTGGGCAAAACCGGGAATTTGTCCGACAAGCTTACCTGTCTCGCCTAATGCATTTCCCAGTTCCTGCCGTGGATTTTTATAGGTGGCGCTAGCGGTTTGCGCTCCAACTACCTCTTTTTCTAATTTATAACCTGGTGTGCTGCCTAACTTGGAAGCATCACCCTGAGTAATACGGCCTTCTGCCATGCCATTGGCAAGAGCAGCTGTGATTTCCACAATTACATTACTTTTTTCCGGTGCTTGTCCAGCTTGTGGCAGCTGCGCCGCCTGACCTTGAAAGACAACAATATCCCCTTTTGCCAGTTTAGTACCGGCAGCCGGGGTTAGCGTGACTTGGGAAGCATAGGCTGACAGGAACCGTTTCAATTCAATCATGGTGCTGACCATATAGGTCATATCATCATTTTTGCCGTCAATTGATACATTCTGTGCATATTCCAGGTGCAGATCTTTTTGCATGGCTTCTGAAATACCTTCACCCAGACGTACTGGATTGGCTGGTTCACTACCTACCGGAAAGGTAATTTCAATAACTTGATAGTCTTTTAAAATATTCTTGATACTGTTACTTACAGCTGATGACTTATCCAGTGAAGTTAAAATAACGCCAACACTGCTGCCATCACGGAAAGCGAAACGAACCCCCTCCATTTTCATGATACGCTCAATCAACATGTTTTTCGCACCGTCTGGCACGCCGCGAATATTAAGGCGTGGCTCAGTCATCATACCGACACTGCCACCGCCGGGGATGCTGCCAAAGGTTTTCGACAGATTTTCATAAATTTCTTTGGTTTTATATTGGTCAGGCAGAGTAACATAAAAAAACGATTTGCCGGTAACTGTCGGTCCTTGACTTACCGTGCCGCCTGGGAACACCTCGGCAACAATCTTGTTCACCTGCATGGCGGTATCGTCTTTCATTTCTTCCCTGACTTGAATTACTAAGTCATATTCACCATAGTCACCCACAAGGCTAGCGAGTGTTTTCGAAAAATAGGCATTAGCGGCCATGGAGACCGAACTGGACACCAATGAGCCGATAATTACACTTACGGTAAGCAATAGTACAATATCTCGTTGAATAGAATCCTTACATATGCTTCTAATTGTTCTCATTATTTTCATTTTCAACATACGTTTTCGTCACCCCATTTCTGGAGTACATTATAACACATATATCAGTTTTATGTAAATAAGTATATCAAATTTAACGTATTACTTATATACATTTTTAGATTATTTTCTTTACTAATGAATGATTTGCCTGTTTCTGCTGCCTAAAAAAGCGAGCTTGCCCCGCTGTGCTATCATCACAACGACCGGGATCGTAGTACCGTTTCCCATTACAGTCATTGTGAGCACCAACGTGGCAATCTCGCTTTTCCTACATGCAATATTTATCTTTTAAATCAGGCGGAGCCGTCTTCCAACGGTTGTGCAGCCAGAACCATTCCTGGGGATGCTGTCTGATATGCTGTTCAATAATTCGGGTCAAGTGCTGGGTAGTATTGCGAATATCCTCAGTACGATCCTCTGTTTTAGTTACCAGGATAGGCGGGTGAAGGATGGCGATGTGGGTACCATCGGGGTTCTCGGTGATAAAGGCCGGAACTATGGGAGTGTTACCCAGTCTGGCCAGTGCGGCAGCCCCTTGCGGCGTGGAAGCCATACGCCCGAAAAACTCTACAAATACACCATCCCTGTGATTGTCTTGATCCATTAACAAACCGATAATTTTGCCTGATCCCATTAGCTTGACCATTTCCCGCACTCCTTGCTTATAGGTGACATGCATACCGGCTTTAGTACGATATTCATTAATAAAGGTATCCATGGCGGCATTGGTCTGACGCTGGACTACGGCCACTATAGGAAATCCATGCATGGCCAGTGCTGCCCCTAAGAGCTCCCAATTACCACTATGTGCGGTAGCCAGTACAGCTCCCCGTCCCATAGTAAGCGCAGCTTCAAGATGCTCACTGCCTCTAAGGGTGACATACTTATTAATGTTGTCTTTGTTCAGTCTGGGCATGTGGAGTACTTCCATAAACATCGGTCCAAAACGAATTCCACTGCTTTTTGCAATGGTTTCTGCCTGCTCCTCAGTAATTCCAAGACTGCGGCTGATGTTGTCAATGGCCATCTTCCGGCGCTTTTTTGATACTAGTGGCCAACAAAGCCTGCCAATAACCATACCCAGATTACGCCGTAAAGCTCGCGGCAAAATACATACAAAACGGCTTATTGTTTTCACCAGGTAGTACAGCATTCGCTGTCCCTCCTTTTAGTAGGTAAAGCTGGCACCAAAGTACGTCTGATGCTCGCGACGGCCAACATCTAATTTGAGGCCAGGCACTACTGCCATACGCGCGCCATAATTCATGTCATTGCCATCCCATTCAGCGATCAGCGTTGTTGCCGGAAAAACGTTGTTGCCAGTAAGTATGCCTAGCGGGTTAATGGTCTTTTCCACGGCAGCAAATACACCATCATAGCGGCCATTGCCAATACCGGCATGAATACGGAATCCGAAAGGCAATGCTTTGCTGGCAGATACATAGGCTGTGCGCTTGTCTAAATTGGCAATATCTTCAACGCCAATAGCCACACCAGGGGTTAAAACGGTTTCCGGCACCAGACCATACTTGGCATTAACATAGGTGTGATCTTTACGACCAGCGTCGTTATCATAACGAAAGCCTGCTGCACCAACTTCCAGTTTGCCAGTCAAATTCATAGTAACGGTACCAACACTACCATCTTTTAAATGATGGTATCCCAAAGAGAATTGCCCCTCCTGCAGGACATCGGCCGAAGGAGTATTAATAAGGCCTGTTGAGCCATTGACAGAAGGTGCTGCGAACACAGGCGACGCCGTCAATAAAAAGGTTATAGCCGCAAAAATTGTTTTTTTCATGCTTATTCTCCTTAATAGAAGTGTGGTTTTATGGTACGAGTTTATATGTATTCCCCATCAGGCTCCCAAATCCTGCTTACCAGGGCAGCATAATTTATGGAAGTGAACTTGTTTCAGCATAGCTGAAACATCGGCGGGTTCAGGTGGGGAGTCAACCCCACCTGAACAAACGCCGCCTGCAGAGGCGGTAGTCTTAACTCGCCGCAAAAGATAAAAAGAAACGGTTATGGTGTAATCATTTTGAATGATACACCATAACCGTCCTCGATATTCCCGCTTACTTAGGTTCCAGTTGAGCAAGTCTTTGTTCAAGTTTGCGGATTTTTTTGACTAGTTCCGGCAGGTGACCGATGGCGGCTTCGGAACGCAGCCATTCCTGGTGTGGGCGGGCAGGAAAGCCGGCACAGAAGGAATTGGCTGGAATATCATTTATTGGTGCGGTACGGGCGGCAAATACACAGTTGTCGCCAATGGTTATATGCCCGTTGCAGCCTGATTGTCCGGCAAAGGTAACGTTATTGCCGATTTTGGTGCTGCCGGCAATGCCTGTCAGGGCCACAAAGAAGCAATTTTCACCAGTTACTACATTGTGAGCCAAATGTACCAGGTTATCAATTTTGGTACCTTTACCAACAATGGTACTGCCGGTTGTGGCTCTGTCCAAACAAGAATTGGCACCAATTTCAACATCATCTTCAATGATAACATTTCCTACTTGAGGTACTTTTTGGTGGCGGCCACCGACGGTGACAAAACCAAAGCCATCGCTGCCGATGACAGCACCGTTTTGAACAATAACCCGGTTACCGATGTGACAGGTTTCACGTACGGTGACATTGGAATAAATGATTGTATCATCACCCACAGTCACATCCCTGCCAATATAAGTATTGGAGTAAATAATGGTATTATTGCCGATTTGAACATTATCTTCAATGACGGTATGGGCCATAATGGCCACCGCTGTTCCCAGTTTTACATTCGTCCCAAGGATAGCGGTCGGATGGATACCAACAGGTATCGCCGGTTTAGGAGTAAGCAAAGCGAGTAATGTGGTAAAGGCCATCCGGGGGTTAGTTACCCGGATAGCCGGCTTGGGAAAGTCTCCCATTGTATCAGGAATGATTACCGCTGCGGCAGCGCATTGAGCGGCTTTGTCAATATGAGGAGGTACAGCAAAGGTAATGTCACCAGGGCCGGCATCCTCAATGTTTGTTATACCGGTAACCTCCCTATCAGCGTCACCAATGACTGTTCCGTTAACCAATGCGGCAATCTCAGCTAATGTTTTTTTCACTGGACGCCTCCATTTATTGCATTTTCTGAATAACGGCATCAGTTATATCTGTACCGCCTGTGGCTATACTGTTTTTATAAAGTACAACGCCCATCTTTTTCTCTTGGCTTACTTGCTCAATGGCCTGTTTAATATTGGTGTCAATCTGGGTTTCCAACTCTTGTTTGGTCTTTAGAAATTCACCATAGGCAGCTTCCTGGCGTTTTTGAAATTCTTCTGCACTGATACTGGCTTTGTCTTTTTCCAGTTGGTCACTCAATTCTTTGCCTTTAACATTAAGCTGGTCTTGAAACTGCTTAATTTTTGGGCTGTCAGACATAACTTTGTTTACATCAAGAACACCAATGGCCGCCTGACCGCTATTACAGCCTGCAAGTGCCAAACCGGCAACAAAAACGAGTACTAACACCAGGACAATTCTAATTTGTCTATTCATGATAAACTCCTCCTTTGGAACCATCATCACTTAATTATAGTATATGCACGCAAATTATTTCTTAAACGCGGCAATCACCGCGTTAGTAATATCAACAGCCGTACTATTGACTTGATATCCTGTCAATACAGTGTCCAGGCGACGTTCAATTGCCACTTTGGCCGTTTTATCACGGATATCATTTAAAATAGTTTCTTCAAGCACATTGATTTCCTGTTGTTTCATGCCCAGTTGCTGCTCTAACTGCTTATTAGCTGCCGCTCCATCCGGGGGGGTAATTGCCTGGGCTATCGGGGCAGATATATTGGCAGTTTGAGCCAGTGTTTTGGCATTGAGCTCCGCATTTACTTGTTGGGCATAGGCAGCAAGTTCCTTCTCAATAGCAGCTTTTTCAGGAGCTAGCAAAGCATCTAAGCTTTGGCCCAACTCTTTTTCTTTGGCGGCCAGTTTATTGGCTTGCTCTGCTTTCAATTCATCCAGGATCTTGCTTTCTTCAGCCGTTTGTTTTTCATCTAGCCGGACAGTTTGTAATTTTAGCTGTTGATTAAAAATCTGTGGCCGATATTCCTTATCCAGTTCTTGGGCATAGGCCTTAAGCTCAACCGCTAGTTCACCATGGACTTTATCAGCTTTTTTGACAAGCTTAGCCTGCAATTCTTGTTGTTTTGCTGCCATTTTGACATTAAATTCCTGTGCAGCTGCGGTTTGGAGTCCGTCAGCCACACTGCCTTGCAGATCCATGACTGGTGCTTCTGTGGCATTACGCGCTTGATTAACTTGCCCGCTTAGTTGTTGGCGAAGGGTGGCTGCCTGTTGCTTGAGTTTTTGCCACTCCTGATATTTAGGATGAGCATTTATGGCCTTATCCATGTCAATTACGCCAACTTGCGGTACTTCGGGGGGCTTGGTTTCAGGTGTCGCCGAACGGGAACAACCTGCAAAAAGAACAGTACTAAGGATCAGGATTACCAGAAACCGTATTGGTGTTGTTTGCTTTTTAGTTGTAAACACCAAATCACCCTCTCTAGTGTTAAGGTTCAGGATTACAGGCTTGTTTATGGTAAGGCTAAAGCCGAGCACAGACTAAACCGGCTCGGCTCAATTTATACCGGAACCTTATATTATTTACCGGTAATTTTTTTGCTAACATCCTCTGTCAGATCCTGGGCACCATAAACTACGTTGCCGACATCAAACACGACAGCGATTCCTTTGGCATCAGCTACTGCTTTGATGGCCGCATCTACTTTGTCCTGAATTGGTGCAAATAACTCTTGCCGTTTCAATTCAAGGCGTTGCATAGTTTGATTGTAGTATTCTTGTTTTTCTTTGTCTGCCATATTAGCAGACTTGGTTTCAAAGTCGGTTTTAGCCTGCTCTACTTCGGTTTTCATGGTTTCTTCTGCTTTAGCCAGATCAGGATGCTGTTGCAGCAGTAATGACCTGTTTACTTTGCCGATATTAGATGCAGTACCGGCACTAGCCGCATGGCCTGTACCAGCTTGAGAAAGCGCCAAACCAAAGACCCCCAGCAAGAATACTGCAGCTATAGTAACAGCAACAATTTTAGCATTTTTTTTGTTTTTAAACATTTTTTACCCTTCTTTCCTGCCACTTGGCAATAAAATTTCTCCTCCACTTACCAATTATAACAGGCCCTACCCTATTCAGCAAGCCTACAAATTGGCGATCAGTCTAAGCCAGTTTTCCTTTTCAGTAATAACATATTCGGCACTTAGAAACTCATGCAGCTTATATCTGACCCCAAATTCGTAGTAATCAGCTTTGGGCGTGTCTTCCAGCCGAATCATCCAGTTGGGGCCAAGGTTGTGATTAAGCCATAGGATACTATCATGTTCTGAGATATTGTACCTTAGACCGGCTAGCGTATTTTCTGTAAATTTATGGCCCCAACCTGGTTCAAACTCCCACTCCATGCTATCAGGGGCAAATTTAATTTCCATAAAAGCCTCATCCCGCTTGCCGGTAAATTTACCAAAATGAAGTTTCGCCATCGTATTATCTTTCTCTCGCCCCATATCCAAACTGCCTTCGAGAATTACCCGGTATTTGGTAGTTTCGGCCTGAAGTGTTATTGCAGTATCAACGCCGGGATTTATAGCAGGAGTTAATAGCAAGCCATACTTTTTAACTACGGGATGCTTAGCCGCCGTTTTTTGTATCTCAGTAGTAAAATACTCTTTATGCCGCTCCACAAAAGCTACCGGCAAACCACGCAGCATGTCCGCCGCTTTGCGGACAGGGGGCCTGGCCTCAGCCAGCAAGATATTGGGAATGGTACTTGAGCGCAGGGAAAGTTCAACATTATTAATTGTTGGTCCTGTGGGAATTAGCGAAAGTTTGATACTCGTATGCTGCCCGGCAGTAATCTCAAGATTACTGCGAAATTCCGGCAGTTCGGTTGCCAACAATTCGCGGATAACCGTCTTGGATATTCCGCCTGCCCATTCTACTGAGTCTACAGGCAGACCAATCAAAACATCGGCAGCTTGATCTTCTATCTTACCCATGTCGTTTTTGATTACTGTCATTACCTCAGGTGAGAGACCACCGATGTCAATTTCAAGAGAAATGTCGCGCACGACATCACCCCAGGGTCTTACTGTCACTAAAATATTGGTGCTGGTACCTGGAGTTAATTTAACTTGCTCGACTGTATAACCAACGAGTACTCTGTTGAATATATCCCTGACAAGATCTTCATAGTTGGCTTGATTTGTCTCTACATCAATAAGGGTTCGCCCAACAAGAATCTGTTCTCCTACTGTCATAATACTTGCGGTCATTCGCTTGGCAATTCTGGCAGGAGGCGGCTCAGCAGCCGCAACAGTTACCACGATTTTATCCACTGTCTCAGTTGCAGCTAAGCCGGTTCCCGGCCAAAGGCTCAGCAAGGTAATAAAGCTGAGAACTAGGAGTATCTGGCGTGGACATTTTCTGCTAATAACTCGCACCTCCCTCTTAGTAAATGAGTCAGGCCAGCGGCCTGACTCATTAGCTAACATGTTTTAGAACTGACCACCAAAACTGAAGTGAGTACGTCCACCCTCATCGCCTTTAGCAAAGTCGATACGAACCGGCCCAATTGGCGTTGTCATGCGGATACCAACACCAACGCTGCTTTTTAGGTCATCAAGTTTGTAACCGCCACCAGTCCAGGCATTACCAATATCAGTAAATACTACACCCTGAATTTTGCTAATAACCGGGAAGCGATATTCGACAGAACCGGCAAGCATCTTGTTGCCTTTGTATTGTTCATCCTCATAGCCACGGAGTGTATCGGCGCCGCCGACTTCAAACCGGTTTGCATCCGAAATATTACCGTCAGCATAACCGGCCGTGAGACGGGTAGCGATTACGTGGTTAGGCCCGACTTTGAAATATTTACGTCCTTCAAGAGTATATTTGTTGAAATTAAAGTCGCCGCCCAAACCGGCAAATTCGGCTGACAGGGAGTACCGTGCTCCCTCAGACGGAGCAAAAACGTTATCCCGCGAGTCAAACACTCGCATTAACGTAACGCTGCGGGTCAGGCCATAGTTATCTTTAAGATATTGGTTATGCTCCGCAGTCCCGTCTAAATAGTTTATAGGTCCACTTTCATATTCTTCATAGGTGTCTTTACGGTTTTTAAAGGTGATATAATTTTGAATATACTCACCTGACGGACGGCCCAGGGTAATGTCAAAACCTCGACGGTTTTTGTCATAGGTTGTCTTCTCAGTATCAGTACCGTCATAGTAATCCGTATACTCATTGGTCAAGTCGTATACGCTGAAACTCAGCGAGGTTTGTTTGCTGTCAAGCCAGGGGCGGGTAAAGCTAACTTCATAGTTTTTGTCGCTGGCACCGCCAAACTCCCAGTGAAATTTGACTTTGTCGCCACTGCCCCTGAAGTTGTTGTCACCTACTTCAATAATACCAATCATACCATCAGATTTGCTGTAACCGCCGCCGATGGAAAAGGTACCTGTTTTCTGCTCAACGACTCCTGCCTCAAGCACAACAGCATTCGGCTCTTTACCAGGATTAAGTTTCATGTTAACATCTTCAAAATAACCAAGGTTGTACACTTTTTGCATGCTGCGTTTGGCATCCTTTACATTGAAAGGTTCGCCTGGCTTGACTTTCATTTCACGGGTGATAACATTGGTTTTGGTTTTATCATTACCTTTAACAACAACACCTTCCAACACACCCTCACTAATGGTCAGTGTCAGTACACCAGCCGGGCTCATAGCCACATCAGTTACCTTTGCCAGAATATAACCCTGGTCATGGTAGTACTGTTCGATAGCCCGAACATTGGTGTTTAGGGTTCTGGTGTTCAAAATACTATCTTTGCTGGTAGTCACTAATTCTTTAATTTTGTCTACAGATACTTTGGTATTGCCTTTAACAACAATGTCGGCTAACTTTGGGTTTTCCATAACGGTATATACCACGTTGATGCCTTCAGGCACTTCATTGAAGTTGGCTACAACATCAAAAAAGTAGCCTAAATCGTAGATAGCCTGCATGTCCTGTTTAACTTTCTCGGCGGTTAAGGTATCCCCAGGCTGGATTTTTACCACACCCCTAACAGTGCTTTCGGCAACTTTATCAGTGCCGGTAACTGTTATGGAGGTAGCCGTTTTGCCTTCAATATTTGCTGCTGCATAAGCAGGCAGAACTAACGATGCGGTCATGCTTAAAACAAGCGCAGCAATAACAAAAATTCTGCAGCGTAGAACGTTCTTCATCTATTACCTCCTTATTTATTTGTTATTGACCTCGCAACGATTGTCC
Source organism: Sporomusa sp. KB1 (assembly GCF_007830295.1). Lineage (GTDB taxonomy): Bacteria > Bacillota > Negativicutes > Sporomusales > Sporomusaceae > Sporomusa. Next base: position 487,344 of record NZ_VLKC01000002.1, read on the forward strand.
AGCTGTGCGGATTAGCTTGTTAATCTCATCCGTTGTCAGGGGAACTTCTTTGCTTTGGTCGGCATTAGAAGCGGATTTTTTTGGTTCTGATGGTTCCGAACCTTCATAAGCAGACTGTACAGTCTGCTTATGAGTTGCAGGCTGAACAGCTGCAACTGTTGTAGCTGCTGGCAGTGAGACAGACATTGCAGCCGGCGGAGCCTGGATGGAGTTTATTTCCACCGCCGGAACCAACTGTTGAGTCTCAGCTATTGGCTGTACTTCCTGTTGCTGGCGCCCTCCCCACCAATAACTGACGCCTACTCCGCCAACAGCTACCACCACAGCCAACCCCAAAGCCAGACTATGCCGCAGCACCGGATATTTGTACCGCCACTGCTGGGAACGGTTAACTTCCCTGGCATGGGTGAGTTCAGCCTGAGCTAAAAACAAGTTAAGCTCGCCGCGAATGTCTTTGTCTTTGTCAAAAGCCTGTTCAGCCTCTGAAAGCCATTGCTGTGCTGAGTTTAGATGCCTGTTAACATTTTGTTTACAATCCGCCACATTCACCACCCCTATTATAAACACTATTTATACTCCTGTGAAGAGGCCAGATTCTGGTCATTAGTAAACAGCCAAAAACGGATAAATGTCTAAATTAGCTTGTTGATAGTCGGTATTTCGAGTAGTTTCGACGTATTTGCTGAGTTTTTTGAGATTGTCGTTTTCTTTTCCCCCGGCGTGTTTGATAAAACACGTTACCTTACTTTCCGGAAACTGGCGAGAAATGTCAGCTGCGAGGCGCACCGGAGAAACGTGCAGCGCCGCGTACAAGGCGTACGCAAACAAGCGTTTCGAGGAGCAACACCGTCGCCTACGAAAATACTTTACGGCAGTTTGTGGCAGTAGTCTTGTTATAACAGCCCGTGCAGATGGGCGTTTATCGCCAGTTTCCTACCAGTTGCCCATTAGCTTGGACAACATCCCTCGCAAGCGCCTAATTCCTTGTTTTTGCAGACGATAGATATGTGATAGGCTTACCTCCATTGTAGCCGCTAACTCTTTGGGCTGACAGTCATCAAGAAACACGCCCTGTAAGACCTGCTGCTCTTTGGCTGGCAGACGATCCATGGCCGTTTTGAGTTGCTCGACAAGGTAGTTCTGCTCTACTTGTGCAGCTACCTCAGCCTGAGCATCAACTAACAAGTCAGCAATTGTTGTCTGGCTAACCCCCTCGGTTAGCGGGCTATCGATATGCAACAAGCTGCCGTCTTCACATTTCAGGTGATTAATAATCCGGCCCTTGATGCGATGCACAGCAAACAGGCTAAAAGCGACCCCCCTGGTATGGTCATATTTTTCAACAGCTTCAATGAGTCCTACTGTCCCTTCCTGAATACTATCCAGCATCGCCGGTTCAGGCAGACGCCAGCGCATGGCTGTTTTAAAAACCAGGGGCTGATAGCATTCGATAAGGCGGCGGCGACTTTCCAGGCTGCCGTCCACCTTATAGCTCTGCCACAAGCTCTGTTCTTCTTCCGGCAGCAAGGTTTGAATATTTTTCAGTTCTGCCAAATACTGACTGAGAATCATGGTATCCACCCTTTTTAGAAATTAGCTCTTGTCTCAATTATGAATAGCCCATTATTCGTTCCCCCAAAGGTTCCTCCGACGGAAAAACGCTTGTTCAAGTCATAACGCAGACTTACACTATTTTTTTTCTGATCAAGATCCATGGTATAACTTAGTAGTAGCTTATCTGTTAGATACTTGCCTATTTCCAGGTTGTATCCCTGGAAACTGCTATCGTTATTATCTTGACTGTCCCGAGTGCTATAGGTATCAAATACTGAAGATTTTGCCAGACGAAACTCATCAACCCCCAAAGCATTTTGCATGGAATTCTCTATCTCGGCAATAAAACGCATCTGCAAGCCAGCATTTAGCAGGCTGACTAACTGATCATGGCCTAACACACTATCATGTCTGGCCTGACTATTCGATTTAGAAAAATCGCCGCCGCTGAGCGTCAATATTGACATAATTTCCTGCTGGCTCATATCCGGGTCAGAGGTTAAGGTAAGGTCCATCGCCGTAGCAGGGCCATTGATCACCAGATCGATACGTGTTCGTTGCAGTTTGGCGTTAGCCTTTAACTTAATTATCGGTATAATCGAATTGTATTGGGTAAATTCGGCACTGCCACTTTCAATGTTAAAACGGTTTGTCAGGTATTTTACCGTACCGCGCCTTGCTTCTATGCGGCCAGCGGCTCGCGGCTTTTGTAATGTACCGGAAAACTTCACTTTACCCGCGGCCCGGAAATCATAGAGATAGGGATTATACATCCGGACTTTATCGCCAATGACTAGCTCGACATCCAGCCCGGTATCCCAATCAAGCTCACCGCCTTCAGGCACCGCCGGTATATTAACGGTGGCATCTTCAATGGTCAGTTTCCCTGATAGTTGCGGTTTTCCTTTTTCACTAGTTAATGATACCACACCATCTAGCGGTCCGGCAAAGTATTTGTGTTTAATTCCCAAATGATCCAATCGCAGCATGAGGTTGTAATTATCAAGCGCTAAGCCATTTAGACGGGCAGAACCGTTTAAGGCATAGGAACCGCCCCCCATTTGTCCATCAAAGTCATTTATAGTAATTGTATCATCTTGAAACTGAATATCAACCCCTACATTTTGGATGGGTTCATTAAGGTCGGCCAATTTAATAGTGCCCTTAACTACTGTTAGCTTACCATTCAAAGTAGGCTGAGCCAATGTGCCGCCAACACTGATTTCACCGGTAGTTGGACCAGTAGCCCAGGCCACTTCTTTGGTCAGCATCGGCAGTATCCTTAGATCCGCGTTATCAAGGCGCAGCTTCAGATCCATTCTATCGGTTATATCAGCTTTGCTGCGGCCTTGGCTATTGAGGGCTTTTAACGGTATTACGCCATAGGCGCTTGCTTTATAAGGTCCGCGCGCCAAAAACAGCTGATTAACATGAATGCTGCCTTGCTTATAGATGAACAACCCGTAAAGATTATCAAATTCAGCGTTAGCAACACTCCCGTCTTTGATCTCTAACGATACGGCTACATTGGGATCGGCTGTTAGGCCGGTAGCCTGGGCATTAAAGCTAAATTTCCCTTTGGTCTCAACAGTTGTATCAAACAAGGCCGGTAAAATTCCGGTCTCAATATCGCGACCACCAAATTCCATATCAATAGCCCCGTTCAGATCGGCCTGCCCTCTGGCAACCAGTATCCCATCAGCCCCTTGTTTACCCATAAATTTATTGATAGTAATAATCTGGTTGGTAAGCTCAGCATCAATGTCAATACTGTCAAGTGAATAGTTTTTGATCTGGCCGCTGGAGATGGCGCCGCGTAATAGCACGTCGGGATTGGTTATGCTGCCATTTAAGGCGATTTCCCCGTTAAGCCGGCCGCGAATACCTCGCTCCGGTATATTGGCTATCGCCAAAATACCGGCCAATTCACCATTTTCCACCTTGAGCAAGCCGTCAATTTCTTTTGTATTTAGATCAGCAGCCCCCGCAAAAACATAGTTGCCAGTACCTTGAGCAAAATGAAGTTCCTGGATAGTAGCGTGTCCGTCTTGATACGTTAAGCGCGAAAAAATGTTCTTAACCTCCTGGCCGTTCAGCAGGACTAGCGGCGCTTCCAGTTGTCCTTCCAGTTTGGGGCTAGCCATAGTACCTGTTACTTGACCACTAATATTCACCTTGCCTAAAACTGGGTAAGGGTAATTTACCCGCAGTCTGCCAAGTTTTACATCTTGGGCGTTTACGGCAAAGTTTAAACTATTATCAGCTGCCACCGTACCTGATAGTTTTATGCTGGTACCCAGTGATACTATATCCAGATTATTGACAATAATAGCGCCATCTCTGCGTTCATAAGATCCCTCGGCTTTGGCAATAAGCTGACCGTACAGACTGCCTTGCGTCAATATAATTTTCCCTTGAAAGTTTGGATTGCTCAGCGGCCCTGTCAGGCTTAGCTCATGGTCCACATTGCCTGTTAATTTAAGTTCAGGCATAATCATTCTGGCAAATGTCTCAGCCCGGGCGGCGTGAGATATCACCCTCAGATTAAGCTCCGGCTCGAAGCCTGTCAACAAGATTTTGCCAGTAACTTCATGTCTGGCGGTGCCGTCGGTAAGGAGCACCTGATGCAAAGCTACCTGTTGGCAATCGGCTGTAAGCTTACCTGTAGCTGTTCCCAATAATTGTTCATTGGCCTTTAGGTTAGCAATATCGAAAGTAAGGGCGATGACTGGGGCAGCTGTTGTACCGGTAATTTCACCGTCAAATGCCGCTATTCCGGCAAAATTACTATTTTTCACAATAGCATCGTCAATATCCTGTAATGCTATCCCCTGGCCGCTGACCTTCATTGTCAGCTGTTCTCCCTGCAGCATGCCATTGGCGGCAACATAGCCTGTTGGCAGCGCTGCATTAAAGTATTCTACTGTTGTCTTATTGCCACTGCGTTCTATGAGAGTTGACATCGTATTGTACGGTATCCCATTGATGTTCCCTGCTGCCAGGGTCACAGCAGCCATACCGGCCATTGATTGCCAGTCATTGCCTTGCCCGCTGACAGAAAGATGGACTTTTCCCCGCCCACTTAGTTCCAGCGGCAGCTCTTGAACAGCAGCTGCATCCAAATTTTCACCAGCAAGCTGCAATTGATAGCGGCTGCTGACAACATCGAATTCTCCCTGCCCCTGTACCTGCCCCCCCAGCATACTAGCAGAAAAATTATCAATAGTAAGGATATTGCCGGCAAATCTGAGGTTTGCCTTGGCTGCTTGCAAGGAATAGTTGGCAACTGTCCCCTGGGCTGCGGTAACTTTAGCAGCCACAACCGGATCGCGCAGTGTCCCTGCAACCGTAGCGTCAAACTTAACAATCCCGGTAACTGGCAAATTTCCGTTAATGGCCCCTGGATCAAAACCGGGAGATCCTACCCTTAAATCGAACACCGGCTGATCACCAGCTATGCCGATTTTTCCAAACATAGTCACTGGCTGACTGGCAACAAGCGCATGACTGCCCAGTATGTAAACACTTTCATTAGAAAACATAACATCACCCTGCGCCTGCTCAACAGGTATACCTGCCACCTGGGCTGCAAGGTTATCCAGGCCGAATTTCCCTGCATAACGCAAGCCTGCAGGACTGTTGGTAACTGTAACCTCTACCTGTTTGAGCAAACCGGCGGTGAATTTGAGTTCTGTACCGGCAGGCACCAATGCCTGATAATTGGCTGGATTCAGCTGTTCTGCTTTGACTGTCAGCCATAGGCTGTTTTTGGTATTGTTAAGCGAGCCTTGTATTTTCAGTGGCGAGGCGTTATGACTGGCGGTCAAAATTGCATCAACGGTTTGACTCCCGTCGATAGTAAACTGACCATCAATCTTATCAAAATCCCATTGGCCTTTACGTGAATGGACTTGAATACTTGCCTGCTCTAAGACTACATTACCACTAAATTCCGGGCTGCCAGGCTTAGCGTCCTGCTTTAAACACGCCGCATTCCAGGTACCATCAGCTTCTTCTACCAATACAATTGTCGCTTGCGTAAGTGTGATTTTTTTGAGAGCATCTATGGCCGTCTGACCACGCAGCAAAGCAAGCAGGCTATAGGAAACAGTGACCTGCTTAATAGCCGCCATTTCCCGGCCTTGCTTATCAAATATCGTTACATCATCTACGGTAGCTGAAGTTAGTCCTGCCGTATGCAGTTGGCCGATTGTTACCTTGGTTCCCAACGAATCGGTCAATTGGGCAGCTAAGGTTCCTTCCAGTTCGGCAAAAACAGTCTGACTGTGGGTTGACCACCAGCCAAAAACAGCCAGCCCAACCATAAGTACTATTATAAATAAAGCAATTGCTTTGATTCGCATTGTGTGCCTCCTCGGCTTGTTCAGTACTGTTTATTTCGACGAAGCTGCTGCATCTTCCTTTAAAACCAGCTGGGAATTTTGCATTGGATAATGTAAAAAAAAGGTTGTTTTGACATAATTGTCAAAACAACCTTTTTTTACATTCCTAAATAAAACCTATTTTACTGCCATACCCATAGCCTTATTAAGCTTCGCACGACTGGTATTGTAGTCGTACAGGGCTTGTACATAATCGGTTTTGGCTGAGGTTAAGGCAACCTGGGAATCAATAACGTCAAGGTTAGTACCAACCCCGGCACTATAACGCACTTGGGCAATTTTATAGTCTTCTTCGCCTTTGACTACCGCTACTTTACTGGTCTCAATCCGCTTTTCAGCTTCCAGCATATTGAGATATGCCTGGCGGACTTCAAGCTGCACACTGTCTTTGGTTTGACGCAGCTGTTCTGTCGCTTTCGTAAATTCAGCCTTGGAACCTTTAACTTGCGCTTTGACTAAGCCGCCGTCAAACAGATTGTAGCTGGCGTTTATGCCGATCGACCAGGTGTTGTTTTCTGTCCCTGGAAAATCACTGTCATGCCACTTTTCGGATGCTGTGGCAGCTACTGTTAGCTTGTTGCCGCTTTCGGCTACTTTAATACTAGTTTTGGCAATATCGACATTGACCTGTGCCTGGGCTAAATCAGGCCGGCTGGTTAAAGCAACCTTAATGCAGTCTTCCAGCGATTTATCAAATTTTTGGTATTTCAGTTCATCTTTAACGATAAGTTCCGTATCAAGCGGCAAACTAATAATATTATTTAAGCTGGATACCGCAAGTTCGTAAGAATTTTTGGCTATAATCAGATTTTGCTCGGCATCGGCTTTTTCCACTTCTGAGCGCAATACATCAGTTTTCGCCACTGTGCCGGCATTATACTGGGCCTCTACATTCTTCAGATGCTCGGTGAGACGGTCTAAGGATTCTTCGCGAAGGGTAACCAAATTACGTGTCTGTAAAATACTGTAATACCCGTTTGTGGCATCCAGTTTAATCTGCTGCTGGGCGTTGGTTATACCTAAATCGGCGACCTTCACTGCCAACTTAGCCTTATCAATAGTACCTTCGAGCTTACCACCGGTGTATAAGGGCAGTGTCATGTCAATACTGTTGGTATAGAGAGTGGTTAAATAGTCCGGAACAGGATATTTGAAAATGTAATTTGAAGTTTCATTGTAAACATAAGTACTTGATGCCGCCGTCTTGTAACGACTAGCATTATGAGCTAAGCTTACCGATGGTGCTTTCCCCGCTTTGGCAACACTTACATCCCAGTTGGCTTTTTCCAGCTCTGATTCAGAAATTTTTACAGAAGGATTACTCTTGAGTGCCATTGCGACAGCTTCATCAAGCGTCAATTCTACTGGTGCAGCAAAGCCTGGAAGCGATGCCGCCATTAGCATCGTCCCTGTAAGTAAGGCTGATGCCTGTTTAACCCTACGACTGGATAAGATAAATTTTACCATAATCTTTATATGACCTCCTTGATGTGATCACGTGTTTCAAGTGCTGACTGTTTAGTCAAGCACTTATAATTATATGTCCACCCCCTGATGGTGTCAATGCGAACTAGCGCTAAAATGACTGTCTTATACCAAAATATGAAGTTCTTTCCTCATCCTTATTAAGACTGCTGGTCTGCCCTACAAGAAAGGTGTCCGGAGCTACCTGATACTGAGTGCGCAGTTTGACCCGGACATCATTGGGATCATAGGCATCTAGCGACATTCGCAGCTCATTACCCAGTTTAGCATCCAAACCAACGCCGATCTTATTATCAATAATGCCTACCCGCCGGCTTACAGCCGGACCACTTTTACCTAGTTGCAGATTTACTCTATTGTCTTCACCGATATCGTTAACACCAATGACAGCAAAATCACTGGGCGAAGTGTTGATGGTAAAATTAGCGTTGCTTTGGTATTTGCGATTATCAGCATCATATAGGGCTTCGATACTGGCTTCGGTTTTAATATTTGCTACCTTGTTCAGCATTTGATTCGCTTTGGCCGCGGCATCACGGGCATTTCTCAGCGTTTCCCTGAGATTCCTGGACGCTTCGGGGTCGGTTACGACTCCCTCTAAGGCAGCAGCCATCTTTTCAACCCGGCTGCTGGTTTGACGAAGTGCGGCAATAGTTTCCCGCAAGTCTTTGGCTGTTTCTCCGTTGTTATCCACATCGGCAAGCATAGTATCCACCCGGGCAGCCGTAGCCTTGAGACTGATAGACATATCCTTTAGGTTACTGACCATAGATGTTACATCACCATGGCTTTCATCAGCCATCATCGCCAAAGTAGCTGTCAGCCTATTAAGGTTGTCTGTTATATCTCTGGTATTTAGCGCCGTTTCTTTAAGTGCTGCCCTAACCTTTTCGTCACCGACAACATCATTGAGCGCCTTAACCAACGTTTTGATTTCAGCCAGTACCTCATTGGCTGATACCAAGAGTTCATCCATTCCCTGGGGATTTTCGCCATAAACGGTGTCGTTAGGAACTAAAAAACCTTTCACGTCCCGCTGTGGCACTACATTAATAAACTTTTCCCCCAATAGGCCATCTGATCCGATGGTAAATTTTGAGCCAGCAGGAACCTTTACCCCAGGATTCAGCATAATATCAGCAACCACACCATCAGGCAGCACCCTAACATCAGCCACCTTGCCAACATCGACACCCGCATAGCGCACAATGTTACCTGGCTTCAAACCGCTTACCTGCCCAAACATTGCATGCACCGGATACCCTTTGTCACCAAAACTCATACCGCTCAAATAAAAAAGCATTCCGACCAGTAAGGCAAGGCCCGCCAGTGTTATGGCTCCAACTTTTGCTTCCGTATTCATGCTCTGGACCTCCCTTTACGTTCTGGGAAAGTAGATCCTCCCCGGATAAATTTGATCATTATCGGATTTTCGGACTGTCTTATTGTCTCTGGTGTGCCAGTTTCGACAATGCTGCCGCCATAAATCATCGTAATCCGGTCGGCAATGTTGAACACGCTCGACATGTCGTGAGTAACAACAACCGAAGTGGCGTCCATCATCCGTCTGGTACTAACAATCAGCCTGTTAATAGTATTTGACATAATAGGATCAAGGCCGGCTGTAGGCTCATCATACAACACAATATGCGGATCAATCGCAATCGCCCGGGCCAAACTGACCCGTTTTTTCATCCCGCCGGACAATTCGTTGGGCATCGCAGTTTCCTGCCCCCGCAGACCAACCATTCGTAACTTACGCCGCACGGTTCGTGCAATGTCTTCTTCCAGCATATCGGTATGCTGCCGTAAGCCAAATGCCACATTTTCCCCTACTGACATGGAGTCAAACAAGGCAGAATACTGAAAAACCATACCCATTTCCAGCCTAATCTTGTTAAGCTCATCTTCTGTCATAGTCGTAATTTCCCGGCCATTAACCCAAATCTCCCCGCTAGTGGGTTTCAATAAACCGATAATTAACCTGAGCAGGGTACTTTTCCCCGAGCCACTTGGCCCGATAATGACCATTATTTCCCCCTGTTCAATTGTCAGGTTAATGTCTTTGAGGACTTGTTTCCCACGGAAATTCATATTGACATTAACTAGCTTGATCATGGTTGACCTCACATTTCTATGTTACCGATATAGCGCTACAGATAAAAAATAGTTACTGACAAAAATTAGAATGATAGACAAGACCACTGAACCTGTCGTTGCCTGTCCTACCCCTTCAGCGCCTTGCGCAGTGGTTAACCCTTTATGGCAGCCGATAATGGCAATAATAGATCCGAACACCATGGCTTTAATCATTCCGCCAATAATATCATGCGGCACAGCAAAAGCCTTAATCGAATTAAAGAAGGTAAACGGCGTAATGCTGGCATAGGATGTAGCAATCATATAACTGCCTATGATACCAATAACATCGGCAAAAATGACCAATATGGGCAACATGGCCATACAGGCAAGTAAACGCGGAACTACCAGGTAGGCAACAGGACTTATCGCCATAACCCGTAGGGCATCTATTTGCTCGGTTACCTTCATTGAACCAATTTCGGCAGTAATGGCCGCCCCTACCCGCCCGGCAAATACTACCCCTGCCAGCACTGGCGATAATTCACGTCCCATAGCCACCGCTACCAACCCGCCTACTGACGACTGTGCCCCATATTTTACAAATTCATGGGCAGTCTGCACCGTCATGACCATGCCGGTAAATAGCATAGTCAGAAGCACGATTGGCAACGAGTCAGCCCCTAAATGTGCCATTTGCCGCAGCAGCAGCCTACTATTTAGGTGGCGTAAATGATAGACAGTCTGACCAAACAAAATCAAGACTTCTCCTATATTTTCTAAAATGCCAATAACCATCCTACCGGTACGGGCGAAAAATTCGATAAGCATAACCAGGCTCCTTACCCTGTATTTGGTTCAGATTATGTTTATAAATATTCAATATTTATTTGTAATTCCCTGCTGCTTTCCTGTTAATTTAAATTTTCAAATGCGCCAGCTAACCGGCCTCTTGCTGTCGCTTGCCGCGCCGCGCCCCTTTGTTGCATGTAAAAAGAAGCCGATATTCGGCTTCTTTCGCAAGTAATTATTTTACTTATTTACGGTGAGTACAAGCTGGGTATCGCCATCAATGATATAGTCAGTACTGATGCATACTTTACGTTGACTGTCATCGCCTTTAGTGACTTTGGTGGTGGTTGTATTGCCATTACCAGTTAGTCCCGATTTGACAGTGCCAGCATGCAAAGCTGGGCTAGGGCTTGTTTCAAATTTTCCAGTTACCGGTTTTTGAGGATTTCCATCACTATTTTGCGTAACTCCAGGAATATTCATATCAAGGGTTTCTACCACAATGTCATTATTTCGGTCCCGCTTGATCAGTTCCTTGACGGCCTCATCCAATGACTTAGGACGGGCTTTAACAAATAGCTTGGCAATATCTTCTTCCCCACTTTGTTGCTTACCAAGTAGTTGTGCCACTGAAACCATCCCGCCGCCGCGTACTACCAGCGTCAGTGGTCCCGCTTGCTGATCTTTGGGGACTGTATAGGTAATATGGCGCGTAATAAGCTCATTACGGAAGGGTTTGAGTTTAACTGCAATATCCACATTGTCACCTGGCTTAACAACAGCGTTAGCGGCTTTGGCCTCGATAATAGTGGCTGTCCGCCGTTCGGCATCTATGTCGATATTTACTTTGACATCCATGATGTCAACAGCAGCGAACTGGTTGCCTGCCAAAAGCGTCAAGGCTTCATGCACTTCAGCTATTGCCAGTTCACCAATGTTTCCCTGGGTATAAAACATATTTTCACGTTTTAATACTTGGCCGGGAATACCGGCTGCACTGATTTCAAAGCTGACTTTTGCTGTTCCAGAACCAATGCGATCAGTCGTTTTTTCAATGGCATTAACAACACTGACTGCCGCCAGGGTAGGCGCCAATTCTTCATCCCGGATTACTTGTGCCCACAGCTCATTGGTCTGCCCCAGGTTCTTATCAGTAACAGTGATTCGCAGCGGCACAATGCCAGGAAATTTCCCCAGCTTACCTGCAACTCCAGCTCCTCTGTCCTGGTTAATTACGCCAATAGCTTCAGTGGGTGTTCCCACTTTGAAGGAGTTTTCCAAACCACTGATTGTTGTAAAAACATCAGCGTCAGTGAGAAAGTAGTTGGCTTTCCCCCGTTTTAGAAAAGGATGGCCAAACGCCAATATTTTGTCGCCTTCCACATAGGTAACTGTTCCTAATGCGCCTACGCTGACATCACCACGCACTAATTGTATGCCGATAGTGCTGCCAGGTTCCACTGTTTTATAAGCAATTCCATTGTTGTCGTCAGCCATACTGGCATTTACTGCATAGGGGATAAGATTATAGGGTTTGAGCTTATCTGCCAGCATTTTCAAAGAGTGTTCACCAAAGCCTGCTACCATCAGCGGTGTGGCGACTGGGGTAGCTGCCAGCCCCTCATCCGGACCCTTCTGCTCAGCTTGGCTATCAGTAATATCCCATAGTTTGAGCATGTCGGCAATTGGTGTTACCATCCCAATTTTATGGTCGGTTAATGACCAGCCATAGGCAATAGCGCCTACCAGCTTGCCATTAATATATACCGGGCTGCCGCTCATTCCCTGAGCAATACCACCAGTACGGTCTATTACATCGCCGTAGGTACGGACTAAAATCAGATCCCCTGACGGACCCTTTTGTTTCATAACTTCCAGAACTTCAACACCAAATTCCTCAATGGTATTACCGGAAACAACCGTTTTGGCAATTCCATGCATACCTTTAGTAATTTGGTCTACAGGCAAAAATTCAGGCGCGGCCTGGACGTAAGCAATTGGTAGCAGGAAAAATACGGCTACCAGCGCTGTCAGACAGCGCCTCATAAATATTGACAAAATATTCATCCTTCCCAAAATCACCGTTTAGCTGGTTCAATTCTAACTAATATATCGCCTGCTCTGACTTTGTCGCCAGGTCTGACCAATACTTCTCGGACAACACCATCAACATTGGCACGTACTGCAACAGCCGGGCCAGTGATGGTTTCAACATATACCAGAATATCACCCTCACGCGCCGCAGCGCCAGCAGCGACAAGACCGTTTGATAAAACATTGCCTGACAGCACACCGCGTTGATCAACGGTTTGACCGGCTGCCAGTGACCAAGCAACCGCACCGATTATTAGCAATACGGTAATGGCAATAATAGTTTTTTTGTGGGCCATACATAACACCTACCTTTACTTTACTTAAAAAGGCTCTTCTTACTTTTATTATAACGTATTTTTTCTAATTGGCAACAGAGGAAGGCACAATTACTAACGCATCACCTACCCGCCGCTCATGGCCATCAGACGGGTGGTTAACAATCTTACCTTTTACTACCATTTCACTTGAACCGCCACCATCCAGGTTCATAGCGTCCTGAGCCCCTAATTCTTGCATAAATAAGGCTAGTTCCAAAAGTGTCATACCAATACTGTTTTCTTGCCGGCCATCAACAACCACTGCCAGAATCTGGCCGTCAGCTTTAAGACCAAGTGCCGTTCTCGGGGCACGGCCACCAGCTACATCTGAGCCAAATTCTTCAATTTTTGTAGTCAAAAATACACTGCTATTCTTAACCAACATGGGGCCGGCCCCCAGCACATGTTGGGTCTTATCCCATATCGTCCCCAGTGTTTGCTGGACCTTAACGGTATCGCCTACTTTAAGAGAGGACATTAGTTTTGCAGCTTCACCATGAACTGACAGTACTACCCCATCAGACGGTATTGGGGAATTACTCGGATTAATGGCAGTTACTATGTCATTTACTACGACATATTCCTGTCCATAATTGTTACTACCAGTGGCAGGAGCATACAAACCATTATATACTATAAGCTCATTTTCACCGCGTTCCCGGTTAACTGCATTAATAGGCACAGTCTGCCCATCAGGCAGTGCCACTTTACCGTCATATTGTACCTGATCAATCAGAAGTTTGCCATCTGGCATAATGCCTAGGGCTGTCCGTGGCAGTTCCGGCGTGCTGGCAATTTGACCATCAATTTTAAGTAAGCCGATAATGGAGCCATCAAGGCCAAAATAGGAACCATTAACAGCAGCCAGCGCCTGCGTACGTTCAACCATAGATAGTAACGGCTCCAGGCCTTTCACAACGCCATTAGAGATGGCTGGTTTTATGATAAAGCCCGCTTTAGGATCAATATCAAGAATATGGGCAAATACCGGACCACTGGCTGATCGTTTCAGCCACGAGGTATAGGTAATACCAGGAGCTACTTGCTCGACAAGTTTGCGATCATATTTTTTGATAATATCGACAACTAGGCGGTTAGGATTTTTCAGGGTAAATACTTTATATGTATACTCTGTTTTAAGATCAATAACGGCTCTGACCTTACCTGCTTCACCTGTTGATAGCCGCAACTTGTCTACTGTCGCATCATTAAAAACATATTGACTAGCCGCACTATTGCCAATATCTGGAATATCAATGACCAACCGCGACGGGTTTTCGAGGGTTGTTACTGAATACTCAGGCAAAGCTGTCACATCAAAAACAATTCGCACTGTATCAGCTGTCTGGCTTGTCCGGACTTTGCTCAAAACATTACCCGGAGCTGCCCAAACAACACTCTGCATTACAAAGATAGCGATGGCTGTGACTACAGTAGTAAAGGATAACCTTTGCCTAACATGATTAAACATCTATTCCACACTCCTGATATATAGAGTAAAACCAGGCTACCGAGTAGCCTGGCTTTTAACAGTAGTTTTACTCAACTGACGGTAAAGCATATCGGCCAAGCCCATGCCACCGGCTTGCGCCATATTTTTGGTTAATTCAGTGTCTAACATCGAGGTCAGCATTTGTTCCTCTTGGCTGTTGCCAAATAAACCATCTTTGGGAACAGTAGCCCGCATGCGTGTCATCATCATATTAAGAAAGACAGCCTCCATATCCCGACAAGCAGCTTTGAGCTTGGCATCTTCGCCAGTTGTCGCTGTTGCCGTCGCTGTAGTTTTGGCCTGTTCTGAAGCCTGAACAGCTTTTCCCAGCCGATTGGCAAAGTCCGCTTCTTGGTCAGACGTGGTCATCCCACCATTACCGGCAGAAATTGTACTGGGCTGAATCAAATTGCTGGAGTTAATTCGCATTCGATCACCACCTATGGAAATTGAGATTATTCTTTTACATTATTTGTAGCTCGGCGTGCAAGGCTCCTGCTGCTTTTATGGCTTGCAGAATAGAGATAATATCACGTGGAGTTGCACCTACCGCATTAAGAGCAGAAACTATATCACCAACACTGGACGAAGCAGGTAGTTCAACAAGTCCGGCAGGCTTTTCTTTAACTTCAACGACGGTATCTGTTGTTACCACTGTGTTGCCGTCTGAAAAGGGTGCTGGCTGAGAAACATTCTTCGTCTGTCCAATCTTTACAGTAAGGCCGCCTTGGGCAACAGCTACCTGGTCAATTGTTACATTGCCGCCAATAACCACTGTACCGGTACGTTCATTAATGGCAACTTTCGCGGCATTATCCGGCGTGATGGGTAATTCCTCGATAGCCGCGATAAAAGCTACTAAATTGTTGCTGTAATAGGAAGGTATCTCGACAGCCACTGTACCAGGATCTTGGGGCAACGCGATTTGACCAAAATTCCGGCCAATAGCTTCACTAATCCTGTTAGCGGTAGTAAAGTCTGGCTGACTGAGCGACAATGTAATTTTATCGTTGTCTTTGTCGGTAAAGGACATCGGTACTTCCCGTTCCACTAACGCTCCGTTCGGAACATTGCCAGCGGTAGGGAAATTTTTACGTTGGCTGGCACCACCATTGCCGGCAACATAACCACCTGTTGATACTGCTCCCTGGCCTACAGCATATACCTGTCCATTGGCTGCCCGCAGGGGTGTCTGCAGTAGTGTGCCCCCCTGCAAATTTTTGGCATCACCCATAGAAGAAACAGTAACATCAATAGTATCGCCAGCTTTGGCAAAAGGCGGTAAATTAGCTGTTACCATAACAGCAGCCACATTTTTGGTTTTAGACTGCGTTGCATCGATAAAAACGCCGAAGGATTTAAGCATATTGCCTATCGACTGAATAGTAAATTTACTTTTATTACTGTCGTCGCCTGTACCATTTAGACCGACCACCAAACCATAGCCTACCAATTGATTACTGCGTATGCCCTGCACCTTGGCTACGTCTTTAATCCGGGTGCTGACTTGGGCGTCAGCTATTGACGGAATCGTCATACTTACAACCAGCACGGCGGCTAGAAGGATTGCTGTGACTTTGCGCATATGTCCTCCAATACTATTTCTAGAACAATTAGAACTGCTCATTGTTCATGTCCTAGAATAAAAAGTTGAATGCCTGTGTTAATATTCCCTGGCGCTGTTTGCCAGTCAGCGGACCCTTGCCTTCGATCTTAAGTTGAGCATCAGCTACATTGCTTGATAGCACCGTGTTGGCAGCAGTCACATCGTCTGACCTGACGATACCAGTAATGGTAATTGTCTGTACATCGGTATTTTGTCTAATGGTTTGCGTGCCTTTTACAACCAATTGACCATTTGGTTGAATTTCCGTTACCTTGACGGTAATCCTTCCAGTTACTTTGTTGGTGTTAGACAAAGAACCGTTGGCAGTAAAGCTGTCAGAAGTTGAGCCACTGAGTGCATTAATAAAAGTAAATAACCCTGTACCACTCTCCAGGCTAACACTGGCATCTTTGGTGTTAGAAGCACTACCAACACGTTTGGCACTCGAAGACTCGCTGATAATAATGGTAATAACATCACCAACAGCATGAGCCCGATGGTCGTAAAATAAGTTAGCAGCCGGCGCGCTGTCTACCCAAAGAGAATTGGCTTCCGCATTAAGCGCAGACGCAATAATCAATGTACATGCCAGTAAAAAACCTATTAGCTTGCGCATTATATCACCTTACTTTTATATATTTGCCCGAACAGTTGTGTCATCAATTACCTGACAGATAATTACTTTTTGGGAATTGATGTTTTTCACGCGGATAAACTCACCTTTACTGCCGTCTTGTAAGGCAGTGCCTGACACTATTACCTCTATGCCGCCATTTTTAGCAGTAATTGTGACTGGTTTTCCTCGTCTGATAAGTACAGTTTGCCCCAACATGTTTTCGGTTATGACTACCCCGGGAGCCAATTGACGTTTTACCGGTAAGCCCAGTATTTTATCAACCTCGGTAAAATATCCCGGCACCAACCGGCCAATATCGCGTCGTTCAAAGATAATATTATCAGCTGTTATAGGCTCATTGGCATTGAGTAACCGGTTGGCAATGGCAACTTGTTGGTATTTTTTAATATCAAACCGCAACATAGCTGTAGAAAACGATCGACCAGCCACTTGAACATCAATACTTACGTTAGTAGGGGCGTTATAACGAATCCCATAGGGCAACGCCATGTTAAAAGCTATCTCCCCTGGCGGCACCTGAATATCCTGAGGTTGCCCAGCTGAGGTAATCATAACCTCTCCGGTTAAGCAAGCCCTTAGATACTGCTTAGCTTGCTCAACAAGCTGCTGCCCGCTGATTGACTGTGCCAATGCTGTTACCTTAAGCTGCGGTGGCAGCTGCCAAGCGATACCTGATAAATCAACGTGTGCCGCTCTTATCCGAGCCATTAAAATATCTCCAGCAAGTACATAGCTTTGCCCTGGCCGAGGAGTATGCCCCAGCCGAATGTGCCGTAAGCTGTCAATGCGCTCCGTATCGTCACCATTGATACTAGCGATATCTCCCAAGGTAAAATATTGTCCGGTAATGGCGGCTTCCTGGGGAATGCGAACTGTCAGCTCCTGGGCCCGAACACTCTGGCCGGTAAAGAATATACCGGCAACACATAGAATCACCATGATAAGCCGGTATAGGTTAGTTTTCATAAATTATTTCCTATCGTTTAAGACCAGCAGCTGTTTCTAACATAGAATCAGCCGTCGTAATCGCCTTGGAGTTAATCTCATAGGCTCGTTGAGCCACAATCATGTTAACCATCTCTTCCACTACCTGAACATTAGACATTTCAACATATTGTTGCACCAACGTCCCGGCGCCTTCTTCTCCAGGATTATTCACAATCGGCGCACCGGAAGCAACAGTTTCTTTAAGCAGGTTGCCACCCAAGCTCTCCAACCCAGCATCATTAATAAACCGGGCAAGAGTTATCTGCCCCAACTCTTGCGTCCCTGTAGGTATGGTAGCTGTAACAACTCCTTCCGATGAAATTGTAATAGCGGTGGCATTATCAGGAATAGTAATCGCCGGTTCCAGCGGATACCCTTCAGAAGTTACTACCCGCCCCTGGGAGTCTTTCTCAAAGGAGCCGTTTCGAGTATAGGCCAGCGTCCCATCAGGCAGAGTTATTTGGAAAAAACCATCATTTTGAATAGCAATATCCAATTCATTGCCAGTACTCTGCAAGCTGCCTTGTGTGTATATTTTCTGCGTAGACACCAGACGTGTACCATGCCCCATTTGAATGCCGCTTGGCAATTGACTGTCAGCTCCGGTAGAAGCACCAGCCTGCCGCATGTTCTGATACATCAGATCGGCAAAATCAGCCCGGCTTTTTTTAAAGCCAGTAGTATTCACGTTTGATAAGTTGTTAGAAATAACATCAAGATTGGTTTGTTGAGCAGCCATGCCCGTTCCGGCAGTCCATAAAGCTCGAATCATAGCATTACCCCCGTATTATTATTCACTCGCCGCCTCAGTCAGTCAGCAGGCTACAGGCCTCCCTACAGGTCCGGCCCTATCTATAGTAAATATCGGTTTTTTTTAAAAAAAGTTAAGTATTACCTATCTGCAACTACGATATCTTACCGACTTCGTTGACAGCTTTATCAAGCAGCTGGTCATGAGTTTGCACGGTTTTTGCATTCAGTTCATAGGCCCGATAACCACTTATCAGGTTGACCATCTCAGAAACAACATTAACATTTGATTGTTCCAAAAAGCCCTGAGATACTTTGCCGGTTGCCTGACGTCCATTATTAGGCGCCTGAAATAAATTAGCACCTTCTTTTATTAATTCACGCTCATTATCAAATTCAACAACTCTAAGTTGTCCAACAGTAGCACCCTCTACTGTCACATTGCCTGTACTGTCGACGGTAACTATGCCGCGATCAGGTAAAGTAATCGGACCGTTTTGCCCTAAAACCTCTTGGCCATCAGCCGTTACCAGTTGACCTCGCGCATTGCGGGTAAATGCACCATTTCTGGTATAACGTATTCCCGCCGCTGTCTGAACAGCAAAGAATCCTTTACCGTCAATAGCAAAATCCAATGGATTGCCACTATAACGCATAGCACCGGTGGACTGAATGGTAGCTATTTCATCAATCACAGTGCCTACACCTAGCCCGCCAATAACCGGTGCCTCCGGGCCGTCATTGATACGCTGGATTAACACACTGGCAAAATCCTTGGATATAGCTACATCTTTCTTATAGCCAGCTGTATTGCCGTTGGCAAGATTGTTGGCTATAGTATCAGCTCTGGTGGTTTCAGCAAGCATACCCGAAGCCGCTGTATAAATACCCCGAATCAATGGTATCACCTCTTTTCATATTATCGTAAATATTTTCGGTTTTCTTAACTTTTTACTATTAGATTTTTACCCGTTCAGATTGCCTTTTTTCAGCGTTGTCAATGTATCCTGAAGGCTCTCCAGTGAATCCAGTGCCTTACCAGTCCCTAACGCCACGCAAGACAAGGGATCCTCAGCTAAATAGGTAGGAATACCGGTCTCCTGATTGATTAGCTTGTCCAGCCCATGAATAAGCGAACCGCCGCCAGTCATTACAATCCCGCGATCAACAATATCAGCAGCTAATTCAGGCGGTGTCTTTTCCAACACCGATTTAACACATTCGACAATGAGCGCTACTGGCTCAGCCAAGGCATCCCGCGTCTCAGCCGAGTTTACACGCAGGGTTTTGGGCAAACCAGATACTAAATCACGACCGCGTATTTCCAAAGTTTCGTTACGGCCATTAGGATAAGCGGTGGCAATAGCAACTTTTATCTCCTCAGCCGTACGCTCACCAATCAAAATATTATACTCTTTTTTCACATGGCGAATAAGCGCTTCATCAAATTTGTCGCCGCCAATACGCAGCGATTCACTAACAACAATACCGCCAAGGCTGAGTACAGCCACATCAGTGGTACCACCGCCGATATCAACAACCATAGCGCCACACGGTTCCGCAATTTCAAGTCCTGCGCCAAGAGCGGCAGCCAGTGGTTCTTCAATTAGATAGGTCTTACTGGCACCGGCCTGCATAGCAGCTTCCAGCACAGCCCGCTTTTCTACGGTAGTCACCCCGGATGGAATGCAAACCATAATTCGGGGCTTAAAAAAGAAATTCTTGCCAGCTACTTTTTGGATAAAGTGTCTGAGCATACTTTCAGTAGTATCATAATCGGCAATAACACCCTCACGCATAGGACGAGTGGCAATAATATTGCCTGGTGTCCGCCCCAGCATCCGGCGCGCTTCCTCGCCAATCGCCAAAATGCGGTTACTGTCACGGTCAATAGCCACCACTGAAGGTTCCCGTAATACAATACCTTTTCCCTTTATGTATACTAAAACGTTGGCTGTTCCCAAATCGACGCCAATATCCATAGATCCAAACATGTAAAATTCCAATCCCCTTTCAAGCTATCTTAATGCCTATCCCAAACTTGCCCTACTATTCTTAAAAGAAAAATAGAGGTGGCAGTAAGATAATCACAAGTGAATTACTAATTCTACATATAATTTAAAAGTCCTCTATTTTTCGCTATCTTTCTAAACCTCAATCCTTTTTATTTACAACTGTTATCTTCTTTTTCTTCTTTGTATTTTTTCCTGGTAGCTTCACCACCGCGAATATGGCGTTCAGCCTTATTCATCTCCAGAATATTTTTCACCTTGGCAGCCAATCGCTTATTTATTTCTGGTAGACGCTCAATCATATCTTTGTGAACCGTGCTCTTGCTTACCCCAAAAACCGTGGCTGTCTGGCGTACTGTATGTTTTGTTTCCATGATGTGATTGCATATATCCAGCACCCGCTTGCGAATGTATTCTTTCATCCATTCTCTTCCCCCTCGCGCCCGTCCTTTTAACTCTTTGCTACCATGTATATGCGGTATCAGAGGGAAGCAGAATATCTGATTTTTAAATTTTTCTACAATAACTCAGGTCAACTTTATGGTTTTCAACGTAACAAGAAACAGCCCCCCCGGTTTAGCCAAGCACTCGTAAATCACTACGACTGGCTTTGCTGTATCGGGAAGAGCTGTGACGATGTTTCTATTTTACTCCGGGATATTGGGAAATATTTCGTGAGGAGCAAGATACTCTTGCTTATCCTGTGTCTGGACCGCCAAATGCAGGTGTGGCTCGGGCTCAGACTGGGTAATCCCCATTGAACCGATTGGCCGGCCTCTTTTTATTATCGTATTTTCCTGCACAGCAACGCTGGCAAGTGAGCTATAGTAAATTAGGTAGTTGGCACTTTTAACAACTGCCGTAAGCCCATATTCTTTGTCAGTATAAATCTCAATTACTTTACCATTTACCAGTGAGGGCACGATTTTCCCTTCACTCCCAGCGATATCAACACCGTTATGATACCGCCAATCCTGGTATAGGGGATGAAGCCGCCAGCCAAATTTTTGCGTGATTACACCGTTCCATAGCTCGCTAATAGCTTGACTATCAGCGGCTGCATTGTTTTCTATATCAACTACTTCTACTGGCGCAGAAACGCTGGATTTCGGCTGAGATGCCGGCGAAGCTGGAACAGCGTTAACAGGATCTGCTGACAGAGAATTCAGCGTTGGGGACTGGGCCTGTTGCAGAGGCTCTGATACTGGTGCCTTTTTAGCTACTGGCGGTTTTGCCGCCGGTTCCAAGGTACTAATAACGGCAAACATAAGCAGCGCCGCCACTGTTAGCAGCATTCCCGCCGTTACTACCTGCCCAACATAACCAGTGCGTATTATCTTAGTGAAAATTCTTCCGGGCATATACTCACCTCATGGTTAGTATGCCCATTCCTGGCGAAATATAGCACCCTTTTTAGGAGCCATAAATATTTTTTAGTGCTGTCCCGGTATAATAGTATGTCAAAATTTGCCGGAAGTCTCGATTTTGCTTTGCCTGCCCATTAGCCCCATACTGACACAAGCCGACCCCATGTCCATAGCCAATTGTTTTAAATATCAATTTATCACTAGCTGCCTTGACACTAAAATTGGCTGAACGCAACTCCAATTGTTGGCGGACTTCAAGCCCGGTTAATGTTTTAGAACCAATTCTTACCCTATTGACCCTTCCTGAGTCGGTATAATCAATAATGCTGACAACCCCAGCACTTCCCCCGCTTTGAGCAGTTACCATAATTCCGGCATCTGTGCCTAAGCGCGCTTCTAGCTCGGCAAGCGATATTTCTTTGGTATCCTGATATCGCGGCGACAGTTGATCCCAACTACAGGCTACACTTTGTAGATAGGGATAATCGAATCCCCATACCTCCTTGGCACTTGCGGTACGTTCCCCACTCGTGGAATGAAATACTGCATTAATGGGTTCTCCCTGGTAAGTAATTATCAATCCTTGTGTCTGATCTACTGCTGTGCAAACTTTGCTCCAATACTTACCATAATTTGTTCCCCAGTGCTCTTTTAGCTTAGTTTCATTATACCAGGCCTGGCTATCTTTATGGTCTGTGGTGACATCGGCACCAGGATGTTCGCCCGCACCTGTTCCACCGAATATCACCATATGCTTTACCGCATAGGTACGTGCTGCTACAGCTTGTGCCTTGAGGGCTTCAACTTCAAACTCAGCTGGCATTTCGGCAGCAACTACTCCTTTTACATAATCTTCAAGATTCATAGAAACAATCTGATTAGTTTCATGCATATATACTCTTATAATAACATCCTCACCCCGCAAAACAGTTGATTGATTAACTGCCACCCGGTTTGTGTCATACGTGCTTAGCACCACCACGATCGACGGAACAGCAATAACTGAGACAATCACCAGCAATATACTGCAGATGACTATATACCTCACCAACTCACCTTCTTTAGCAAACTAGCCTATATTCATACTATGCAAACAAGCTACCCGCTATGAGCAAAAAGGGATCTGGCTGAAAACCTAAAGCGAGATTGCTTTGCTGATACTGGCAATGACTGGTGAGTCAAACTCCCAAAAGTCATTGCCAGCATCGTGAAGCAATCTCGCTTGCGTTTAACTATATACAACGCGTCAAAGTTGGGTCACACCCACTTGCCGGCTCACGTAAACTTCTTTACTATGGAATATATATTATAATTAGTTCATCAATGTGACTAGCAATCTACTCGTTCTATATTTGCGCCAATACTACGGAACTTTTCCACTAATTTGTCATAGCCGCGGTCAATATGATGGATATAGCCAATCTCTGTTTGTCCTTCTGCAACCAAACCAGCCAGCACAAGCGCCGCCCCTGCTCTAAGATCAGTAGCTTTCACTGGGCAACCGGTAAGGGTTGATACACCTTCAACCACAGCGCTGCGCCCATCAATTTTGATCGACGCCCCCATCCGTTTCAGTTCATCAACATGCATGAACCGATTTTCAAAGACAGTTTCGGTTACAATACTTGTACCTTTGGCCACCGTCATAAGCGCCATAAATTGAGCCTGCATGTCGGTTGGAAAACCAGGATACGGCAAGGTTTTAATGTCAACAGCACGAATGCTGCCGTTACTGCAGACTCTTACACCATTTACGTCTTCTTCAATGGTAACCCCAGCTTCTTTTAGCTTGGCAATCACTGGTTTTAGATGTTCTATCAGGGCATTCTCTATATAAACATCGCCCCCTGTGATCGCAGCAGCTACCATATAGGTACCAGCTTCAATCCGATCAGGAATTACGCAGTGACAAGCGCCTTTTAATTCACGGACACCTTCGATTCTTATCATCTTGGTGCCAGCGCCACGGACATTAGCGCCCATGTGATTGAGCATATTGGCCAAGTCCACAATCTCAGGCTCTTCTGCCGGATTCTCAATAATGGTCTGTCCTTTGGCCATACTTGCTGCCATCATAATATTTTCGGTAGCACCAACACTGGGAAAATCCAGATATATTCGCGCTCCTTTTAAGCCTTGCGGCGCTTTGGCTTCGATAAAGCCATGACCCATCACTATTTCAGCACCTAATGCCTCAAAACCCTTTAAGTGCAAGTCAATTGGCCTTGTGCCAATTGCACAGCCACCAGGCAACGAAATTTTCGCACAGCCTTCTCGCGCCAGGAGTGGCCCCATAATCAGAAAAGAAGCTCGCATTTTCCGTACAAGCTCATATGGTGCTTCACAGGTTGTTATCGTAGTGCTATCAACATAAAACGCACCTGGTTCAATTTTAACCGCTGCACCCAAGTGCGTAAGCACCTCGGCAATTGTGCGCACATCTTCTAAATTTGGTATTTCTTCTAAGGTGCTGGGACTTGTCCCGAGCAGTGTTGCCGCAATTACCGGTAGCACTGCGTTCTTAGCTCCGCTGACTTTTACTGTGCCAGAAAGCCGATTGCCCCCTCGAACAATTAATTTTTCCACAAAATTTCCTCCCACCACAGCGGTAAGTACAATTCAATTTTCCCTAACCTAGTTTATCATTACCGTGGTAGCTAAAGCAAGAGCTCCTAGTCCTATAATTATTTAAAATAAAGCCTTTACTTTCATTTTTGCCAGTATTTAGGCCAGTTATTCCATGTAAATTATGGTGAGTAAGAAAAGGATTGTGACGCTAGCATCACAATCCCATTTTTCTTACAACTATTACATTTTTTTCTCTGCAACCCTAAGACGCACTAAAGCACGTTTTAATGCCACTTCAGCCCGCCTAACATCAATGTCAGTCGCGGCTTGTGCTTCCTTTAGACGTCTCTCGGCACGGTCTTTGGCAGATTCGGCACGGTCAATATCAATTTCTTCCGGCAACTCAGCGCAACCTGCCAACACAGTTATCTTTTGAGGGCGAACTTCAATAAAGCCGCCACACACGGAAAACAGGTTCTCGCCTTCGTCTGTCTGAATTCTCAGTGGCCAGATCTCAAGACCGGCAATTAAGGGTGCGTGACCAGGAAGAATACCCAGATCACCGTCAGTGGCTCTGGCAATAACCATATTGACGTCTGCGGAATAGACCATCCGATCAGGAGTAACAATATCCAGCCGAATTTTATTGGCCATGTATTATTCCCCCTTCATCTTTTGAGCCTTTTCCACTGCTTCCTCAATAGTTCCTACCATATAAAAGGCCGTTTCCGGCAAATCATCATATTTTCCGCTCAAGATTTCTTTAAAGCCCCGAATAGTTTCTTTGAGCGGTACGTATTTACCAGGAGTGCCTGTAAAGGCTTCGGCTACGAAGAACGGCTGGCTGAGGAATCTTTGAATTTTTCTTGCCCGGGAAACTGTCAGTTTGTCATCATCAGACAATTCTTCCATACCCAAAATGGCAATAATATCTTGCAATTCTTTATAGCGCTGCAGTACTTCCTGCACACCACGAGCAACTTGGTAGTGATCTTCTCCCAATACATGCGGGTCCATAATCCGGGATGTGGAATCCAGCGGATCAACAGCAGGGTAAATACCAAGCTCCGCAATCTGACGGGACAATACGGTAGTGGCGTCCAGATGAGCAAAGGTCGCCGCCGGTGCCGGGTCAGTCAAATCGTCAGCAGGTACATATACGGCCTGTACTGAGGTAATGGAACCTTTTTTGGTTGAGGTAATCCGCTCTTGCAATGCACCAACGTCTGTGCTCAGAGTAGGCTGATATCCTACCGCCGATGGCATCCGGCCAAGTAGCGCCGAAACCTCGGAACCAGCTTGAATAAAGCGGAAGATGTTATCTACAAACAATAGCACATTTTGCCCAGCAATATCACGGAAATATTCGGCCATAGTAAGACCGGTAAGACCTACCCGCATTCTGGCCCCGGGTGGTTCATTCATCTGACCGTAAACAAGCGCTGTCTTATCAATAACGCCTGATTCAATCATTTCATTCCACAGGTCGTTACCTTCACGGGTACGTTCACCTACTCCAGCAAATACGGAGTAGCCGCCATGCTCTGTGGCGATGTTGCGGATAAGTTCCATAATCAGTACGGTTTTACCTACACCAGCACCACCAAACAGACCAATTTTACCGCCAAGTGCATAAGGCGCAATCAGGTCAACAACCTTGATGCCTGTTTCCAGTATTTGTGTCGATGTTTCCTGGTCTTCAAACGCCGGCGCCGGCTTGTGAATAGGCCAAAAATCATCAGCAACTACTGGCTCCGGATTTTTATCTACTGTTTCACCAAGTACGTTAAATACCCGGCCTAACGTGCCTTTACCAACCGGAATTTTAATTGGCGCCCCGGTATCTGCTGCCTTCATGCCACGAGTAAGGCCGTCCGTAGAAGACATAGCTACGCAGCGGACGGTATTGTCGCCCAGGTGCTGCATTACTTCCGCAGTCAGCTTAACATGAACATCGCCAACTGTTTCGTCAATTGTGACAGCATTATATATGGCAGGCAGTTTTTCCGGGGGAAACTCAGCGTCAATAACAGGACCGATAACTTGTATAATTCTACCGATATTCACGGGGTTTCCCCTCCTTAACTTCTTAGAACCCTCTACTTAAGTGCCTCTGCGCCGCCCACGATCTCGGAAATTTCCCGGGTAATGGTGGCCTGACGAACTTTATTGTAGTTTAAGGTCAGTTTGGAAATGAGTTCTTGTGCGTTATCAGTAGCCGACCCCATGGCAGTCATACGGGAACCTAGCTCGCTTGCAGCTGCTTGTAAAAGGGCTCCGTAAATAACTGTTTCCAGGTAACGCGGTAAGAGTAAACTAAGAACCTCATTAGCTGACGGTTCAAAAATGTACTCAGTCTGGGGCATTTCCTCCCCTTCGCCGATTTCGGCTACCGGCAATAGCTTAATTGTTGTTGGCTGCTGATTAATCGGCGAATAAAAATGAGTATATGACAAATAAATTTCATCATATTCACCTGTTGCAAATTTATCAGCCATGAATTGAGCCAACGCAGCAGCATCCTGATAGGATGGTCTTTCTGAAAAGCCGGTGTACTCGCCATCAATGGTATAACCCCGCCGCTTAAAATAGTCACGGGCCTTACGTCCAACAGTAACCAATCTGGCGTTATCTTTACCGCGCACTTGCGGTAAGACCTCTTTAATCAGGTTCGACGAATACGCCCCAGCCAAGCCTTTGTCTGCACTTAATACCAAATAACCAATCTTCCGTACTTCCCGCACCTCAAGCAGTGGATGGGAGGCATCACGGGCATTGGCCGCCACACTAGCCAATACTTCTCTAACCTTCTGGGTATAAGGCCTACTGGCAATGGCTCGTTCCTGCGCCCGGCGCAACCGGGCCGCAGCCACCATTTTCATGGCTTTGGTTATCTGTTGAATATTTTTTACGCTTTTGATACGGCGACGGATATCGCTGGCGCTAGCCATGTATTATCACCTCGCCGCTTCAACTTTAACAAAAGTGTCTTTAAACTCTTTAATCGCTTTTTTAAGAACGGCCTCAGTCTCAGTATCAATATTTTTCTTTTCTCTGATGGTTTTAGTCACTTCGGCATAATTGCTGCGCATGAACTTGATGAAGTCTTGTTCAAACTTCGTTACATTCTCAATAGCGACATCATCAAGATACCCATTAATAGCGCAATAAATAGATATAACTTGCTCTTCGACTGCCATTGGTGCATATTGTGGTTGCTTCAAAATTTCCATTGTCCGTTGACCACGATCAAGCTGTGCTTGGGTGGCCTTATCAAGGTCAGAGCCGAATTGGGCAAAAGCCGCGAGTTCCCGGTATTGCGCCAAATCCAAACGCAGGCGGCCTGCAACCTGTTTCATGGCTTTTATTTGAGCGGAACCACCAACACGGGATACCGAAAGGCCTGCATTAATGGCCGGACGAATGCCGGAATAGAACAGCTCGCTTTCCAGGAATATCTGACCATCAGTAATGGAAATTACATTTGTTGGTATATAGGCAGACACGTCACCTGCCAAGGTTTCAATAACTGGCAGAGCAGTAATTGAACCGCCGCCTAAATCGCTTGACAACCTAGCCGCCCGTTCAAGCAAGCGGGAGTGTAAGTAAAATACGTCGCCTGGATAAGCTTCGCGGCCGGGAGGACGACGAAGTAAAAGCGACATAGCACGATACGCCGTAGCATGTTTTGATAAGTCATCATACACGCAGAGAACCGAGCCGCCTTTATACATAAAGTATTCGCCCATAGAAACACCGGCATAAGGTGCCAGGTATTGCAGTGGCGCACTATCAGAGGCAGTAGCGGCTACAATAATGGTATATTCCATGGCACCGGCCTCTTCCAGTGTTTTTACAACACGGGCAACCGTCGATGCCTTTTGACCAATAGCGACATAAATACAAATTACGCCTTGACCTTTTTGATTAATAATAGTGTCAACAGCAATGGCTGTTTTACCTGTACCACGGTCGCCGATAATGAGCTCACGCTGGCCGCGGCCAATAGGTACCATAGAGTCAATAGCCTTAATACCTGTTTGCAACGGTTCTTTAACCGACTGCCTGTCAGCAATACCAGGAGCACGGTATTCAACCGGGCGAAACTCAGTAGAATTAATCGGACCTTTGCCATCAATAGGCTGACCAAGTGCATTGACAACCCGTCCAACCATCTCTTCCCCTACCGGCACCTGCATGATACGTCCGGTCCGGCGAACATTGTCGCCTTCTTTAATTTCAATTTCACCGCCTAAAAGTACAGCGCCGACATTGTCCTCTTCTAAGTTGAGGACCAAGCCAAATACTTCGTGCGGAAATTCTAATAATTCGCCGGCCATAGCCTTTTCCAGGCCGTGAATCCGGGCGATACCATCGCCTACTTCGATAACAGTGCCAACATCATCAACATTTAATTCTACCTGATAACTCTCAATTTGTTGCTTGATGATGGCCGTTATTTCTTCTGGCCTCATTTTCATATCTCGTATGTCACCCCAATCATAAAGTCTACAGCAAGGCGGCTCAAGACATAAGCAGTCTTATCCATAAGCTACTAAAGGATTACACTGCAACGGCTTGATTAGTGAGTAGCGCCGCTTTCAGCGCTTTAAGCTGGCGCTGTACACTGCCGTCAATCAGTTTATCACCGATTTTAACAACAATTCCACCGATAAGTGCCTGGTCCAAGGTTGTCTTGAGCACAATATTTTTGCCGGTAACTTTGCTAAGCTTAGCCGCTAGCGCCTCAAGCTGCTTTGCGCTGAGTTCTTTGGCGGTAAAGACTTCGGCCTCGGCAATATTTCTGGCTTCATTGGCCAAGCGAGTATATTCGCTAATAATGGCCGGAAGCGCTGGTTCCCGTCGTTTATCAATTAAAAGCAACAAAAAATTTTGGACAAAGCCATCCAAATCTCCGGCAAAAACACGGGTTATTGTTTCCTTTTTGGCTGGAGCCGGTACCAGTGGATGATACATAAGAGTAGCTAAATCGGCATGTCCGGCAATAGTGGCTTCTACCAGCTTAAGCTGTTTTTCCACTACGTCCAGCATAGCCTTTTCGCTTGCAATTTCATACACGGCCTGTGCGTATTTGAGCGCTAACTTATTGGTTAGCATGGCAGACCACCAATTTCCTTGCCGTCAAGTTTATTGATAAAATCATCAACAATCTTGGCATTGGCTTGTTCATCCATGTTCTGGGCGATAATTTTGGAAGCAGCTGCAACAGCCAGCGTTACAACCTCGCCTTTGAGCTCGGCGATGGCGTGTTCGCGTTCGCGGGCAATTTCTTCCTGGGTGGCCTTTACTAGTCGAATACTTTCTTCACGGGCTTCTTTGAGAATTTCTTCTTTGGTCTGTTCAGCCAGCTTGGCGGCCTTTTCAACAATAGCCTGGGCCTGAGTACGTGCTTCAGCCAGTTGGGCAAGATACTCCTGCTTAAGTTTTTCAGCAGCTTGCTTTTCCTGTTCAGCCGTTTCCAGACTGTCAGCAATTTTGGCCTGCCGGTCAGCCAGCGCCTGCATCAGCGGTTTATATGCCACTTTTGTTAGAATAGCTACAAGTATAAGAAAATTTATAATTTGCGCTATAAGCGTCGCATTCAAATCAACCAATTGAGGGCCCCTCCTCTTTCCGGCGTATAAGGGGAGCGCTGACAGAAGACATAATGCATCCTGCCAGTCGCCCGATAACGCTTAGATTACTTAATGAACGGATTGGCAAATACAAGTACAATTGCAATAACAGCAGCAATAATAGGAATAGACTCGATCAAACCTACGGAAATCAGCATGTTTACGAGAATAGTTCCTTTTGCTTCTGGCTGTCTTGCCATCCCCTCAATTGCCTTGGCGGTTACTGCACCATCACCAATACCGGCGCCAATGGCAGCAAGACCGATAGCTAAACCAGCACCAATAGCAGAAGCCGCAATAATAATAGCTTGTTCCACAGAAAACTCCTCCTTTTTGTTTGTTCAGTTATAGATTTTCAGAGTAAGCGAAAAACTAATGCTCATTCTTTAATGAGTTGGACAGATACGACATGGACAACATGGTAAAAATAAATGCCTGAACAACACCAACAAACACACTGAAAGCCAACCATGCTGTCGGAATAACATATGGCACCAGCATGCCCAAAATAATGAGCAAAATCTCGCCTGCCAGAATGTTGCCAAATAAACGGAAGGATAATGTAATCGGTTTAGCCAGTTCTTCGATAATATTGATAATAACAAAGGGGATATAGGGCTCAAAAAAATGCTTAACGTACCTAACGGCTCCCTTTTCCTTGACACCGATAATATGTACCAAAATAACAACCATCAAAGCCAGCCCTAGTGTTGTGTTGATATCATTGGTTGGTGAGGTGAATCCCGGCACCAAGCCTAATTCATTGCCAACAACAAGGAACAGAAACAATGTGATAATTAGTGGTGCCAATTTTCGGCCTTTGGGCCCCATCGTGTTATCAATCTGATCTAGCAAGGCGGTAACAGCCATTTCCAGGAAGTTTTGCCAGCCCCGGGGAACAATCGCTGCCCGCCTAGTGGCAACAATTGCCAAAATGATGACAATTGCCATAGTCAACCACGTCATAGTTAAGGTGTCCATATTAAAGGTAAGTCCGGCAAAATGCGCCAGCTTATGTCCACCAATCTCATGTCCTCCACCATGTCCCATATTCATTTTCACTCCTTTCTATCAGTTTATTTTTGACTTTCCAAAATTTGTTATAAATCCGGAAACCACGATACATACGGCATTCAAGAAAAGCACTATATGAAGTGAGAATAACCCCACTACTGCCGCCATAAAATCAATACCTGGCACATGAACTGATAAAACAAGCATCGAAACCATAAAACCATACCTGAGCAGCCAACCTGTTCGCATTGATGCAACTGCTTGTCCAGGCGGTAGTTCGGCACTTTTCTTTACCCGGCGGCACATGAGCAGAAAATAAAACAAACTGCCTGCCCAGCCAGTCAATAAACCAGGTATAATGGATATTCTACCTGATACTAAAGCACCGATGGTTATAAATAAACCCCAAGCCAAAAGGTGCAGTAACGTTCGCCGCACTTGACTGGTGTAGTTATCGGAAAACTCTATTTTGAGCAAAAAGAACACCCTTTATGACTTGACAATTTTTTTGTAGGTAGCCCATAACCCAGACAACATGCCTAGTACAATCCCTGATACAGTAAACCAAGGAAAACTGTCACAATAGTTATCAGCCCAACGACCTAAAAACAGTCCTACCGCTACCGTAGCCACCGTAGTAAGACCAATGTTCATTGCTACACTAAGCGCTGACCATGTCCCGTCAGGTTTTCCCGGCATAGCTTCACCTCTTACAAACTTATCAACTATTCTATTTATTGTGACCCAAATAGCAATAAGTTATCATTTTTGGGCAATAATCCACCAAAAGCTGTATCCTGTCAATATATTCTATGCTGCATGTGAAAATTCCTGCTATTATGTTACAGAAAACAATAAAAATTTAACCAATTTGCATAATTTAGAACACTATTATTCTTTACTGCTGACCTTAAATTCATTTGGCAGCGACAAAATCAGGTTATACCTATACAAAATAGTATTCACGATCCGGTTGGAAGCTTTGCCATCCCCATAGGGATTTACCGCACTTGCCATACTCTGATATTCTTTGTCATTTACAAGTAGTTCCCGAGTCTCATTATATACCCGCTGCTTATCGGTGCCGATAAGTTTAACCGTGCCAGAGGTTACTGCCTCCGGACGTTCAGTCGTATCACGTAAAACCAGCACTGGTTTGCCAAGGGCTGGCGCTTCCTCCTGGATACCACCCGAATCAGTAAGGATCAAATAGGATCTGGCCATGAGGTTGGCAAAGGGCTGGTAGTCAAGCGGGTCAATCAAATGTACGCGGCTGAGCCCGCCAAGTTCTTCCTGAACGACTTGGCGCACAAGAGGATTTTTATGGACTGGAAAAACAATTTCAACATCATCAAAATCATCAACAATCGCTTTTAATGCCTGATAGACATGTCGCATAGGTTCACCCAGGTTTTCGCGGCGATGGGTGGTAACCAGGATGACTTTCCTGCTGTCATAGTTAATGTTTTGCAACAGCGGGTCAATAAATCTATAGGTAGAGTCGATGGTAGCTTTCAGCGCGTCAATAACGGTATTACCTGTTACAAATACGGTTTTAGGATCTACATTTTCCTGCAGTAGGTTTTGTCTGGCTGTGGATGTCGGTGCAAAGTGGATATCGGTTAATGTACCTGTCAGCTTACGGTTCATTTCCTCTGGATATGGCGAATACTTATCGCCAGTACGTAATCCTGCTTCGACATGACCAATTACAATCTGGTGATAAAAGGCTGCCAGCGCACCGGCAAAGGTCGTCGTTGTATCACCATGAACCAGGACAATATCCGGTTTTTCCTCGGCCAACACCTGATTGAGGCCTTGCATGACCCGACAGGTAATGTCAAATAGGGTTTGGCCTTGGCTCATAATGTCCAGATCATAATTAGGAGTAATCTTAAATAAACCAAGTACTTGATCAAGCATCTCCCGGTGTTGGGCCGTAACTGCCACTATAGGGGTTATGTATTCGGGATGCTTTGCTAACTCAAGTACAATAGGTGCCATTTTGATGGCTTCAGGCCTAGTGCCAAAGACAGTCATAACTTTAATGCGTGACATAAAAAGCTCCTTCCGCTGGAAACAAAGTGGTGTTTTTCACTTTTTCCTCTGCTAAATACAAGGCGGGCAAAATTGCCCGCCTTGTATTGCATATTCGATTTCAAAATCACTATTAATGGCTTTTCACTGAATCAGTGTGTTTAAGCACGCCATCATTATTACTCAGCACACCAATTTTCTTGGCACCAAGACAGGCCACAATAATAATGGCCAGAACAATTAACCCGGCATATACTTGGCTGACTTCGGTAAGCACAATCGCACTCACGCCTAAAAAACCGCTAATTACATACATCAACAATACGGCCTGTTTCTGGCTTAAACCCATAGCCAACAGTCGATGGTGCAAATGCCCCTTATCTGGCTTAAAAATCGGCCGGCCATTCATATACCGGCGAATTATAGCAAAAGCAGTATCCATAATTGGCAGCCCTAATGCCACAATAGGAACTATCAGCGCAATGGTTGCCGCGCTTTTAACAGCCCCTAATATGGAAACAGCGGCCAGCATATATCCTAAAAACATGCTACCGGTATCACCCATAAAAATCTTGGCTGGGTTAAAATTATGCTGCAAAAAACCAAGTGCACTGCCAGCTAATGCGGCAGTCAACAGAGCTACTGTCCAGAAATTTTGTTCCAGCGCCACTAATAAAATAGTCAGTGATGCAATTGTCGATACCCCGGCAGCTAAACCATCCAAGCCATCAATTAAGTTAACCGTATTGGTCAATCCGACTACCCACATAATTGTAAGCGGGATGGCCAAATAGTTAACATAAATCATATCACCGAAAGGATTAGTCAACCATTCAATCCGAACATCGAACATGACTAGCACAGCTGCTGCCAGAATCTGACCTAACAACTTTACCTTAGCTGACAACTGGATCATATCATCAATAATGCCTACAGCCAAAATGACAGTACCACCTAATAACAATCCTAAAATTTCATGGCTAATATGCATGCTGGACAATACAGCAAGTACAAAGCCAAAATATATTGCCAATCCACCCATCCGTGGAATTGGAGTAGTATGCACTTTACGGGCATCCGGGGCATCCAAAGCTCCTGCCTTAATGGCTAGTTCCTTGACGTGTGGCGTAATAAAGTAAGTTGCTGCCAAAGCAACAGTAAAAGCCACTACATATGTTTGCATATGTTAACACCTCATTTCTACACAACTCCAATTGTAACTCCCCGTGTGAAAGTTGTCAATCCGCAGCAAATGGAGAAATATGCTGGCAATTATAGTAATTCTCTAATATTACTGACAATATCCTTTACGACGCAGCTTATTCACATGCCCCTCAACAAGCTCTGGTATATTTACAGCATACCGCTCAGCTAAAATATATATCATCGTAAAACAGCATTGAGCAACATCTAATAACTCCAAAGCCGCCCCCTTGTTAACCTCGTCGGCAGCAAGACAATTTTGTTCACCTGATGCGCCAGCATGTTTGCCAAGGAATTGGGTAAGTTCGCCAAGTTCTTCCTGAATTTTGCACACAGTAGTAAGTAGTGTGACGTCCGCAATCTGAAGGTGTGGCAGACTAATATACTTGTAGTTGCCGCCATGGCGGTTTTGTATCGTAGTGATGCGATAACTTTGATTATTATCATAGGCATAGCCTTTGTCCAATAATTTTGCAAGATGCTCGCCAATCAGGCTGTCAGCATCAATCACAAAGTAGTCCTCCATGACAAAAATCATCGTCACACAGGTTTGCGCTACATCCAAAAGTTCTTCTTTAACATCCGCAAGTAACCCTGAAGCCAGTGGTTGGTTTGCGAGTTCCTCCGGGCTTAATTTCTCCCAGGGCATAAATTTAAGTACAGCTCGGGCTAATTCTCCGGCTTCTTCCATAGCCTTCAGCAGCGTTGAATCCAGTGTCGGGGTAAGGTTATTAAGTTTTGGTAAATAAATAGCTTCTACCATTGAACTCCCCTTTTATCTTTTGCGGCGAGTTAAGACTCCCGCCTCTGCAGGCGGCATTTGTTCAGGTGGGGTAGACTCCCCGCCTGAACCCGCCGATGTTTCAGCTATGCTGAAACAGGTTCACTCACTGACTAGCCGAAGCAGTCGTAAGTGATGCCGGCTTCAGCAATTAGCTGCTCCGCCAGTTTATCCGGATAGCTATACTGATAGACAATTCGTCTAATGCCAGCATTTATAAGAATTTTGGTACAGGCTGAACAAGGTTGATGGGTCGAGTAAATCGTGGCATCACGAATAGGAACCCCGTACATAGCTGCCTGAACTACTGCACTTTGCTCGGCATGAAGGCCCCGGCAAAGCTCCTGACGTTCGCCTGATGGTACCTGATTAACAGCACGTACACAGCCAATTTCGCCACAATGGGCCAAACCACAGGGCGCGCCATTATAGCCGCTGCTTAAGAGACGCTGATCTTTAACAATCACAGCCCCAATGTGACGACGCAAACAGGTTGAGCGGGTAGCAACAACCTTGGTTATTTCCATAAAATACTCATCCCAGGACGGCCGGGTAAGTTCTAGGTTATCACTCATGCGTTTCTACCCCCTTGGCCAAACAATGTACTAACAGTGTATTCCTGGCCCAAGTAAAAAATGACCGTTTACTTGGTGCCAAAAATCCGGTCACCGGCATCCCCTAAACCAGGCACAATGTAGCCGTATTCATTGAGATGGCTGTCAACAGCAGCTACATACACCTCAACATCAGGATGGTGAGCATTAACCAGATTAATACCTTCCGGTGCAGCCACCAGACACATTAGTTTAATATTCCTGGCACCTTTGGCTTTTAAGAGGTCAATGGCCGCGACTGAGGAACCGCCGGTAGCCAGCATAGGATCGATAACAATAAGTTCACGTTCATCAACATCTTTCGGCAGTTTGCAGTAGTACTCCACCGGTTTTAGCGTTTCATGGTCACGGTATAAGCCGACATGGCCGACCTTGGCAGCAGGAATAAGTTTTATAATGCCATTTACCATGCCTAAGCCGGCACGTAAAATCGGTACAACACCAATTTTTTTACCTGACAGTACTTTACAAGTACAAGTTGTAAGTGGCGTTTCGACTTGGGTTTCTTCCAGAGGCATATTCCGGGTCAGTTCAAAAGCCATGAGCATCGCAATTTCTTCTAAGAGTTCACGAAACTCCTTGGTTCCTGTCCTAACATCACGAATGAGCGAAAGCTTATGCTGAATGAGCGGGTGATCAATTATTTTTACTTGCATGATATCATCTTCTCCTTACTTATGCGTACAATGGGTATTTGCGGCATAACTCGGCCACCAGCGAGCGCGCCTTGTCTTGCACTGCGCTGTCATCCGGGTTGGTCAGTGTCATAGCGATAATATCACCAATTGCCACCATATCGACCTCTGCCATTCCGCGGGATGTAACTGCGGGTACGCCAATACGGATACCACTTGTCACAAAAGGACTGGCAGGATCATTGGGGATAGCATTTTTATTGACTGTAACGCCGATCTCATCCAAAAGGTGTTCGGCTTGCTTACCAGTAATGTTTTGCGTCCGCAAATCAACCAGCATCAGATGATTATCGGTGCCGCCAGATACCAGCGTAAACCCTTTTTGTTTGAGCCTTTCGGCTAAAGCCTGGGCATTTTTTATAATTTGGCCCTGATAAAGGCGGAATTCCTGGCTAAGTGCTTCTTTAAAAGCCACTGCTTTGGCGGCAATTACATGCATTAACGGTCCACCTTGAATGCCAGGGAATACGGCTTTATCAATAGCTTTGGCATATTGGGCCCGGCACAGGATCATACCGCCACGCGGGCCGCGTAGTGTCTTGTGAGTCGTTGTGGTAACAATATCGGCATGTGGCACCGGGCTGGGATGAAAACCAGCTGCCACTAAACCGGCGATATGCGCCATATCTACCATAAACATCGCCCCAGCATCGCGGGCAATTTGTCCCAGTCGGGCAAAATCAATAATTCGTGAATAAGCGCTGGCACCAGCCACCAGCATCTTGGGCTTATGCTTATAAGCAAGCTCAGCTACCTGGTCATAATCGATAAGATGAGTATCATCATTAACACCATAGGCAACTACATTAAAGTATTGTCCGGAAATATTCACCGGGCTGCCATGAGTCAGATGACCGCCATGGGCAAGATTCATACCTAAAATAGTATCGCCGGGCTTCAAGAACGCAAAGTACACGGCCGTATTAGCCTGCGCACCTGAATGAGGCTGCACATTAACATGCTCGACACCAAAGATTTCTTTTGCTCTGTCAATGGCCAGTTGCTCAACAATATCAACACATTCGCAGCCGCCATAATAACGATGTCCAGGATACCCCTCGGCATATTTATTAGTAAGTACTGATCCCTGGGCCTCCATTACGGCTTTGCTGACAAAGTTTTCTGACGCAATAAGTTCCAGCTTATGTTGCTGACGAGCGCGTTCAAGGTCAATAGCTTTTTTTACTTCAGGATCTATTCCAGCAAGTATTGTCATGTGTATTCCTCCCCAAAAATAAAGCAATCTTCTTTAGGATAATTCATAAACAGCGCGTACGCCGCCGATTAGTTTTGGCCTGGTATGGGCCGCAGTTAGATAAGCTTGTCCAATATGCTTTAACGTTAAACGCACAGGAATGGCCACTCGTTTGATATGCATACCTATAAGCGTGCTGCCAATATCAAGGCCGGCATGGGCAGTGATGGTTTCCACCACCGTCGGCTGGGTAAATTCGCGCATAGCCTGTGCCGCCAGCGAACCACCGGCTTTGGCTACCGGAATGACTGTGACTTCTTCGAGATGATACTCAGCAGCTACAGCCTGTTCGACAACAAGTGCTCTGTTAAGATGTTCGCAGCACTGTATCGCCAAGGAAACCTGATACCAGGAACAAACCTTTAAGAGACTTGACAAAATCCGAGCAGCCACTACCTCAGAGCCATAGGAGCCAATGTGCATCCCCTGTACTTCACTAGTACTACACCCCACTACCAGAATTTGACCTGGCTTTAGGTGGGCTGTTTTTATCAATTCTTCAGCCGCCTGTATTGTTTGGCGACCAATCGTTGCCAAGTCTGTGTCCATGATCATCCACTCCAATTTACTAGCAGTCTTTTTCTAGCTCCATAAGTTTGGTTACCCGGCAAGCGTGACGTCCTCCGGCAAATTCAGTTTTAAGCCATACCTCAACAATCATTCTGGCCAAACCAGAGCCAATCACGCGTTCTCCCATTGTCAGGATATTCGCGTCATTATGCTCGCGTGACATCTGTGCCGAAAAGGCATCATTACAAAGAGCGGCTCTAATTCCCTTTATTTTGTTAGCCGCAATACTAACCCCAATGCCTGTGCCGCAAACAATAATGCCCCGTTCATACTCACCTTTTGCCACTGCTTCGGCTACTTGACGGGAAATGTCGGGGTAGTCAACTGATTCACAGGTATATGTACCAAAATCATGGTTATCTACCTTAAGCTCAGTTAATAGGGTTTTAATTTCTTCTTTTAGGCGAAAACCGCCATGGTCGCTGCCAATTGCTACTTTCATTGCAGTAACACTTCCTATGTATATATTTACACGCCATTCTTCATTTTCAACGCTAATTACTTTTTTCCTGCTAAACTTACAATTTTTTCCCACGCCGACATCAGCAGTTGCCGCAGTTGCTGTGCACAAGCATGGTACTTAATCTCGCTGCCGCCAAATGGATCGGCAACATCGCCTGTTTTACCGGCAAACTCAGATAACGTGTACGTTTTTTCCACCATACCTGGTGCCACCTTCATAATCGCCTGTTTATGCGCTATTGTCATGGCAAGTACCAGATCTGCTGCCATCAATTGTGCCAAATCAACCTGCACTGAGCAATGCCTGTCCAAACTAAGGCCAGCCTGATGCATAACAGCCTGAGCCTGAGGCGAAGCGGACTGCTGCCAGGCGGAGAGTCCAGCCGAGGTGACAACAATTTTATCAGCCAGCCCCGCTTGTACTGCCATATCAGCAAGTATAGCGGCGGCCATGGGACTACGACAGGTATTGCCGGTACATACAAATAGTACCTTAAACATCTTTGTTCAACCCCTCCTATTTTGTACCAGGAAAAAATTTCTCATACCTACATATATAATTCTAGCAGATTGTTGTCCATAAGATATGTATTCCTAAAACTACTAAAACACTGCCCCCCATCAGTTCAGCCCGTTTGCCAATATACCGCCCCAACTTACGGCCTAATGCCAGACCAAGCAGCGCAATGGCAAAGATAACTGTCCCCAAAACCAAACTTAGTTCGAATAAATTTACATCAATCATGCCTAGGCTGAAACCAGCTGCCAGAGCATCAATACTCACGCTGGCAGCCAACAAGAGGAGGGCTGCGCCATGCAAGGGATTACTTGGCATAGCATCCTTTGAGCCACGTATATTGTCCTTAATCATTGAGGCACCTAAGCCAGCAAGCACCAAGGCGCCAATAATTGTCGCCATATTCTGCACGCTAGCCACTGGCCAGTTGATATGGTAGGCCCCCACGTGCTCAACAATGCTCCCCAACCAGTGTCCAATATGATATCCAATTAGAATCATTATAATATGGGATACCGCAAACACAAAGGCTGACTGGAAAATCACCAGCCGGCGCACCTTGTTCATACCAATAGGCACCGCCACTGAAAACAAATCGGTTCCCAAAGCGGCACTCAGAACAACCAGTTCAAGCAGGCTCATATTTTCACCTCCGCGGTAATGTATATGTACCACCAAGAGGCAATATGAAGCATTCCTCAATCTAGCGGCGAATGATGCGATATCCTGCGGCTTTGCGTAACCGGTTCATGACAGCAAGCCCCAACCCCTGATCGCTAATACCTTCCGCATAAATGACATCCACTGGCTTATTATCAAAACTCCTAAGAGCCGTATAGAGGTTGGCTGCAATAGCAGCCGTGTCGTCGCGTGGTCCATAAACATAGGCTATAGCCTCAGCCGGCAAACTGTCTGCTAATTCAGCAGATACAATAACCCCCACTGTTTTCCCTGTCGCCAGCGCTTGATCAAGCTCCCGCTTTAGAAGCGCAGTCGCAGCAATCGGTTCGGCCTCCACTAAAAACAGCGGCGCCAAAGGTGCATAATGGATATATTTCATGCCCGGCGATTTTGGTATCGCCTGTGCGCCTGAGAGCGTCGAATCAATTTCAACTTCCCCCAACACTTCGACCAGCATTTCATAAGTAATCCCCCCTGGTCGCAGCAATGTCGGCACCGGGGTGGTACAATCCACCACCGTTGATTCTACACCAATCTCACAGGGACCGGCATCAATCACAGCGGCAATTTTACTATCAAGATCTGCCAATACAGCTTGCGCTGTCGTCGGGCTTGGTCTTCCCGAAGTATTTGCACTAGGTGCCGCCACTGGCACACCTGCCAGACGGATTAGCTCCCTGGCCACCAGCGACGAAGGTAAACGAATGGCCACCGTATCCAAACCACCAGTCACAGCATCAGGCACCAGTGGTCGACGTTTAACCACCACCGTGAGTGGTCCAGGCCAGTAGCGCTCAGCCAAGGCCAACACATTGGCCGGCACAGATGCAGCCAGCGTGTATAGCTTGTCAACAGCATCAATATGTAGAATAAGCGGGTTATCTGAAGGCCGGCCTTTGGCCTGAAAGATAGATTTTACCGCTTGCACGTTAAGCCCGTTAGCGCCAAGACCATACACGGTTTCGGTAGGAAACGCCACCAACTGCCCCTGGCGCAGCATAGCAGCTGCCTCTGTCAAAACAGCTATATCCGGGTTGAACGGGTCTATTTTATAATAATTAGTATGCACTCTGATCATCTCCATTAGCAAAACGAAAAATTACAACACGTTCAATACCAGCATAATCTTTAATAATCGTTTCCGGTATCAGCCTACTGCCGGTATCAGCCAGCGTTGCTACCTGTCCGGCCTGGTTAATTCCTACCTCTACGGCAATGAAGCCAGCCGGTTTAAGGTAGTCTGCTCCCTGCGCCACAATCCGGCGGTAAAAATTGAGACCATCAGGCCCGCCAGCCAACGCCAGTCGTGGTTCCTGACGTACCTCAGGACTTAATCCGGGGATCTCACTATCCGGAATATACGGTGGGTTAGATACTATTGCATCGAATTTTTTACCTGCCAGCGGTTGCAGCATATCACCCCTAAAGAGCGCCAGACGTTCGGAAACCCCTTGTCGACCGGCATTTTCTCCGGCAACTGCCAGCGCCGCAGCAGAAATATCAACCGCCGCGCCTACCGCAGTAACAAGTTTAGATAATAAGCTAATGATTATGGCACCACTGCCTGTACCCAGATCAGCAATAACCGGCGCCGCTGTACCAGCCAGGCGGTCAAGTGCGGCCTCCACCAATATCTCGGTATCAGGCCGGGGAATAAGTACAGCCGGATTAACCATGAAATCCAGCCCCATAAACTCTTTATAACCGTTAATATAAGCTACCGGCGCATACATGGCCCGGCGTTTGACAGCTTGTCTGTAAGAAGCCAGTTCCTCTGAAGTTAGCGGCTGATCAAAATTAGTATATAAATACAGCCTATCTTTGCCTAATATATGGGAAAGCAGTACCTCAGCATCCAGGCGAGAATTATCAATCCCCTTGGAGTCGAAGTACTGCCTGGTCCATTGTACAATTGAAGTGATGGTCCATTGTTCAGTCATTGCACCCACCCGGACAGTAAGAAATGCCCATTCGGCATTTCTCACCATCCTTAACTTTATTATTTATTGTACTTCTTGTAATTTTTCACTTTGACCAGCAGTTACCAGCGCCGAGATTAGCTCATCTAAATCGCCGTTGAGGACAAAATCCAGTTTATGCAGTGTTAGACCAATGCGATGATCAGTAACGCGGCCCTGCGGAAAGTTATAGGTCCGAATTCGTTCACTGCGATCACCGGTGCCTACCTGACTTTTGCGATTCTCCGCCATCTCAGCAGCTTGCTCAGACTGCGCCAGCTCTAATATTTTGGAGCGCAGCACACGCATGGCCTTATCCTTATTTTTAAGCTGCGATTTTTCATCCTGGCATGTTACCATAACTCCTGTCGGCAAGTGGATAATGCGCACCGCCGATTCCGTCTTATTGACATGCTGACCGCCGGCGCCACTGGCGCAATAGGTATCAATGCGCAGGTCATTGGGGTTGATTTCAATATCCACATCTTCGGCTTCAGGCAATACCGCTACTGTCACGGTGGAAGTATGAATCCGGCCGCTGGACTCAGTTGTCGGCACCCGCTGCACGCGATGCACCCCACTCTCATACTTGAGCTTAGAATAGGCCCCCTCGCCTTGAATAGAAAATATCACTTCCTTGAAACCGCCAAGATCGGGTGCATTGGCATCAAGTATTTCAGTCCGCCAGCCCTGATTTTCAGCATAGCGGGTATACATACGGAATAAATCACCAGCAAACAGTGCGGCCTCATCGCCACCGGCACCACCCCGGATTTCAACAATAACGTTCTTGTCATCTTTAGGGTCTTTGGGCAAAAGCAAAATTCGCAGTTCCTTCTCTAAGCCCTCTATTTTAGAGTACGCCTCATTATACTCAGCTTCCACCAGCTCGCGAAATTCATCATCAAGTTTATCTTTGAGCATTTCACGGGCATCCTCAACAGCCTGCAGTGTTTTCTTATATTCCCGGAACTTTTCCACAATCAAAATCATTTTACTGTGAGCCTTGGTCAGTTTCTGCCATTCGGCCATGTTAGCCATGACCGCCGGGTCGCTGATCCGCCCTTCCAGTTCGAGAAATTTATCTTCCATTGCCTGCATTTTATCCAGCATTTGTTTTCACCTCTATTTCTTGGTCAGGCCGCACAGCATGTAAGGCTGCAATCGCTACTTCAATCTGATCGTCACTAGGCTCACGGGTAGTCAACTTTTGCAACCACAGGCCTGGTGTAATGGCACAAGCAACCCACCGAGCTTTACTCCGTCCGGCAAAGCGGATAATTTCATAAGCAATGCCAGCCACTACCGGCAGCAAAACCACCCTGGACAAAATCCGCAGCCACAGGTCCGGCCAGCCCAAAAAAGCAAACATAATTATACTTACTACCATGACAATAAGCAAAAAATTGGTGCCACAGCGGGGATGCAGCCGGCTATATTTTCTGATATTCTCCACCGTCAGTTCCTCGCCAGCCTCATAGGCATGGATAGTTTTGTGCTCAGCACCATGATACTGGAATACTCGCTGAATATCTTTCATGAGTGATATTCCTCCAATATAGAGGAAAAAAATGGCCAGCCGCAAAACACCCTCAAAAGTATTAAGTAACCGGGAATCAGTGACTGCACTATGAATATATTTTGCAGCAAAGGTTGGGATAATCACAAATAATAAAATAGCCAATCCCAGCGAGAATACCATGGTCACGGCAATTTCTTTTGTCGATAAACTCTCTTCCTCCTCACCGGCCGCTTGTGCGGAAAACGATAAGGCCTTCAAGCCATAAACCAGCGATTCTACTAAAGCGACAACCCCGCGAATCATCGGTTTCTTCAAAATAGGATACCGATCAGTAATCGAAGTCAACCGTTCCTTTTGAATCGTAATGTTG
Source organism: Sporomusa sp. KB1 (assembly GCF_007830295.1). Classification (GTDB taxonomy): domain Bacteria; phylum Bacillota; class Negativicutes; order Sporomusales; family Sporomusaceae; genus Sporomusa. The sequence continues at coordinate 530,802 of NZ_VLKC01000002.1, forward strand.
CCGGACGGTTCACGAACGGCAGTGGCGATAAATTCCGGACCGCGCATCATAACACCTTCAATAACAGCCTGCCCGCCAACAAAAGGCTTTTTTTGACTCATGCTGCCAGCCCTCCTTCTAGCAAAACTTTCTACGCAATACCAGCTGTGTTCACATATAAGTACAGCAGAGCATTCCTGCTCTGCTGCCCAGATGTTCTTCAATTAGCCAAGCGGCAATTATTCTTTGGTATTGCTGCCAAAACGCTTGTTGAATCTTTCTACACGGCCGCCTGCTGCTATTTGACGCTGTTGACCGGTATAGAACGGGTGGCATTTGGAGCATACATCTACACGCAGTTCTTTTTTAACCGAACCAGTAACAAATGTATTGCCACAGCCGCAGACAACTTTGGCTTCGTTGAATTGGGGATGAATCTTTTCTTGCATATCTTGCACCTCACTTTATCGAGCCATTTAAATTAAATTTATGCGTAGTAATTATAGCATATCAGACTACGCTACGCAAGCTATCTCATGGCAACTTTGCTAATATCCTGTCCCTTGTAAGCCCGGGATAGCCACCGCCATTTCATACCTTGCTGTTAAAACGAAAAAATAGTGGCTGGCATTAAGCCTGAGCCACCAAGCTCTCATTTCTTCCTCAGATCCTGTAAACTTCTGGCTTGCGGTGGCGCAGCAACGGCAATTCTTCCCGCACTCTGTTCAACGTTCTAAAATCAATCTTGCTGGTAATCACGGTTTCGGCTTCATTGGTAAGTGCCAGTACTCTGGCCCAGGGGTCAACAATAATGGAATGCCCATATGACTTATACTCGGTGGCAGCATTTAATGCTGGAGCCGCTCCAATTACATATACCTGATTATCAACGGCTCTGGCGCGCATCAATAGCTCCCAATGGGCCGGACCTGTCACCGGGCCAAAGGCACCTGGATACACTAAGATTTTGGCTCCTTGCAGCACCATTGACCTGGCCAGTTCGGGAAAACGCACATCATAACAAATTGCCACTCCAATCTTTCCCAGTGATGTATCTACCAGCGTCATACTGCTGCCGGCTACTAACGTCTTAGATTCCTGGAATACAGTCCCCCCTTTAATGTCCACATCAAACAGATGTACTTTGCGATGGCGGCCAATCAGGCTGCCCTGCTCATTAAAGATAAAGCAGGTATTATAAATATTACCTACTTCATCCCGTTCCGGAATTGAACCACCAACAAGAATTATTTTGTGCTTTTCAGCGCACTCGGCCAACATGGCAATTGTCGGCCCTTCCGGATAGATTTCAGCATATTGAGAAAACAGTTCTGACTGATAGGGACAATTAAACATCTCCGGCAATACCACCAAATGACTACCCCGATCAGCTGCCTCGGCAATCATGCTCCTTGCTTTACAAATATTCCCCTGTTTATCTGCCACAACACCTAATTGGCAAATTCCAACACTAAAAGCTAACACCTTTCGACCCCTCCAATGATATTCATGCCACTTATGGATTATCAATAAAAAACCTAAAGGATTTTCCATTACCTCCTGTCGAATAAATTCAGTAGACTAGCAGAAGGGGACATCTTAAATCATGCAAAAAATTGCTATATCAGAGCTTCAACCTAACATGGTAGTTGCCCGTAATATCTTCAGCACCGAAGGCGTCTTGCTCTTACGCACCGATACAGTGCTCAATGCTACGCAAATTGAACGCTTACAGCAGTTTGGCCTACCTAGTATCTATATAAAAAATCCCTTTACTGACACTATCCCCTATGGCGACCTTTTAGATACCATTCCTGAAGTTGTCCGCGAAGAAACACGGGTTCAGGCCGTCCAACTCGTGAATACCGCTTTTCAAAACCTTACTGTCATGCGGAATCTCGACACACAGCAGTTTAAGGCAATTTCTGATTTTATTCTTGATGACGTTATCAAAAATCGTGGGGCCATGATTCATCTCACAGATATCCGGGCCCGTGACGGCTATACCTTTGGGCATTCGGTCAATGTCTGCGTATTAGCTACCCTCACCGGCGTTCAGTTAGGCTATGACATGATTAATCTCAAAGAACTGGCATTAGGAGCCTTACTCCACGATGCAGGCAAAATGCTCATTCCACAAGAAATCCTCCTCAAACCTGCTCCGCTTACAAATGCCGAGCGTAAACTTATGGAACAACATTCCGGTCTTGGTTTTGATATTCTCCGTAAACACAGCGACATCCCCTTAGTCTCAGCCCATATTGCCTTTCAGCACCATGAAAAATTTGACGGCACTGGCTATAACCGCGGCCTTGCGGGCACAAACATTCATGAGTATGCCCGCATAGTAGCCATTGCCGATGTGTATGATGCTCTTACCTCAGACAGACCTTACAAAGAAGCCTCCTTGCCGCACGAAGCCTATGAAATCATGATGTCACTGGCTAATACCCACTTTGATCCAATTATTTTGCAGACTTTTCTAAATCAAATTGCCCTTTATCCGCTAGGCAGCATCGTCCAGCTTAATACAGGTGACATCGCGGTAGTAACCCGAGTAATTCCCGGACTACAAACCCGGCCAACTGTAAAAGTTGTCTTTGATGCAAGCGGTCACAAGCTGAAAAATGGCCCCGAAATTGATTTGGCCAGACACCTGACAACTTTTATTACTAAAGTATTCACCCTCACAGAGGTTCTGCAACTGGGCACCAATTCAACCCAGCAAACAAACCTTCATCAGCCCTTTGAACCAAGCAGCTAGCCTGAAACATAGGCAAGCTCCACTTCATGCTTATTTCGCAACACTTACTTTGGTTAATGTTTTGGCAAGGCTCAGTAGTTCTTCCTGGCTGGCTGCGCCTTCCAGCGTTACTTCATTATTATCAATAGTGACAGTTACTTTATTACGGCTTGGCAGCTTACTAGTAATGGCTTCCCTGGGGATGGCCATTTTTTCCTGTACCTGGGGCGGCACCGGCACTGTGCGGAGCGTATTGGTTGGCTTTGGAGCCTGGGTGATGATGATTTCATCAGGAGCACCCTGATGGTACACTTGTCTAATCGTTTTGCTGATTGCATCAATTGTGACAATATCAGCTTTACGGTCAGCCAAGGCCAGCATGGTATCGCTGACTGCTGGCACAGCAGGGGACGGCGCAGCCAAGGCTGCACCAGGCGCCTGGGTGATTTCAGACCTAGGTTGAGCTGGCTCAGTAATTTGAGAACCAGGAGTAGTCGAAGCCTGTATTTTGTCTTTGGCTGGCGGCACTGTCAGATTAGGCGGTGTTTCCACAATAGATGACGGTTGCGGTGTTTCAATGGCCGGCGCCGGTACCGCTTGCGGACTCTTAGCCAATTGCTGTTCTTGCGCGGTTGGTGGCAAAATGTTTAACAGTGTAATTAATAACACCGCCGCTGCTGCCGTACCAGCAAAACCAGCTACGCCCCAGGCCAAGCGTTTTTTACGCTTGGCCCTGGCAATCGAAATGGCTGCTTGCTCCACAATATAGTTTCGTACTGCCGGAGGCGGTACAGCTGGCGGCGCGACTGCCGCTTTAATTAATTGGGCAGTACGCAAGAGTTCGGCGAGTTCTTCCTCGTGCATGTTTTCTAATGTCATCCCCTGATTTAGCTCATCCAAAGCGGCTGACAATGCTTCTGCTTGTCCTTTTTCCGTATTCGTGTTATCCTGCACCAGCTTCCCTCCCTCCTGTAATTCCATTTTCATCAAATAAATCCTTCAGTTTTTTGAGCGCCCGCTGCTGCAGCATTTTTATGGCAGCACTACTTTTCCCCATGATCCTCGCAACATCAGCTATTGCCACCCCTTGAAGAATTCTAAGTTCAATCACTCGTCGTTGCTCTTCAGGCAAAAGTTCCAGCAGCCTGCTCACTTCCCTGCGCTGTTCCGCACTCATAACGGCTTCGTCAGGACGAGTACTTGTGTCAATTATGGGCTCATTATATTGAGCAATATCAATCATATGAGGAGTCCGGCCACGCTTACGGTAATAATCAATAATAAGATTAAGCGTAATGCGTGACAGATAGGTTTTGAAGGTGGCGTTGGTTTCTTTATACCGCGGCAGCGCCGTCAGCGCCCGCAAAAAGGTGTCTTGCGCGATTTCCTGAGCGTCTTCTGGGCTGCCGGTCTTAGATAACGCCAAGCGGTAAATAGGCGGCCAATAAGCAGTAACCAGTTCATCAAGGGCTGCCTTGTCACCCTCCTGCGCTTTGGCAATCAAACGAGTTTCATCCTGCGCCATCTTTTGTCACCACGCTTTACCTTCCCATATATTTAAACGCACTTCCACTCCATAAGTAACTGATACAACTTGGTCGAACTTTATGCACCCTATATTGTTTTCCCAAGTAAAGCAAAAATACTCTTTGCCAGTAACAACTTATCTTACTAAAAACTCTCCTAAGGTGAGCGGCAGTTGTCCTAGCTGCTCTCTTACCTCTTCCATACTGTCGGCAAAGCCACTGGCCGCTTCTGCATCGGTAAAGCGCACCTTTACATCCAGGTTATTCCCGTCATATAAGCGAAACGCCGCATCTACCATGCCGATATTTTCGGTTTCCAGGCAAATTCTCAGCCATGTCTCGGTCACTTTCCGGCCGGGATTTTTTTTGTCTTCTTCCTCTTGATAATAAACATGAATGTAGGCCGGATATACTGTTTGGCCGTCACCAAAGTATAATGGCACCGCTATCGTCAATACCCGCTGAGCATCCTGCCGTTCCGCTGTTACACCACTTGGCTTAGACATAGTCTCGGCCAGTTCCCGCACGACTTTGATGGCCGCTTTAACCTCTTCCGGACTTTCTCCCTGCCAGAGGTTGGCCAGCTCCACTATAGCCTGTTGGCTAAGACCAAATGACTGAGCACCCTGTGGGTGCTTAGGTGTAAGCAACTCTGCCGCCTGTTCCAAAATATTGGCAAACACGATAATCTTCTCTATTGGTGACTGCTGTGATTTTTTGAGAGCTGTCACCAATTCAGCTACTGCCGCTGATAATGTTTGCATCAGTTGCCCGGTTTGCGGGGATGAAGCCTGTGCTGTCAGCGTTGGCGGCGATGACTGAGAGATTGGGCTTGGTGTTTGTTGTGCCGGAAGCTTTTGATTCTGGGTTGTTTGGGCTGACGCTGGCATCTGTGTTGTCTGTGCTGTTGGCGATGCTGGCTCTTCCTGTTGCAATAGGGTTAGAACTAGTTTCCTGATCTCCGGCGGCAGGCTTTGGGCCAGCTCGGGCTGGGTGGTAAAAGCCTTGAGTAATTGGGCCAATTCTTGTGACTTAACCAAATCACCTGCCGGCATGGCAGGTCTTGTAGGCAAATTCTGCAAGTTACTGGGAGAATTATCCTGACGCTGAGGCATTGGAGACTGCTTTGCCTCAGGCTCCTGACCTTCCTTGGCCTTCGGCAGGGTAATCTGCGCGGCTTGCTCTTGACTTGATTCTTCCTGTTGCAATAGAGTTAGAACTATTTTCCTGATCTCCGGCGGCAGGCTTTGGGCCAGCTCGGACTGAGTGGTAAAAGCCTTGAGTAATTGGGCCAATTCTTGTGGCTTAACCGAATCACCTGCTGACATGGCAGGTTTTGTGGGCAAATTCTGCGAGTTATTGAGGGAATTCTCCTGACGCTGAGGTATTGGAGACTGCTTTGCACTAGGTCCCTGACCTTCCTCGGCCTCCGGCAGGGTAGTCTGCACGACTTGCTCTTGACCTGATTCTTCCTGTTGCAAAATAGCTAGAACTATTTTCCTGATCTCCGGCGGCAGGCTTTCAGCCAGCTCGGGCTGAGTGGTTAAAGCCTTGAGTAATTGAGCCGTTTCTTGTGACTTAACCGAATCACCCGCTAACGCAGCAGGTTTTGTCGGCAAATTCTGCGAGTTATTGGGGGAATTCTCCTGACGTTGAGGCATTTCAGGCTGCTTTCCCTCAGGCCCTTGGTTAGGAGCTTTGTTGGTTGGTGCTAACTCTGCCTTTTTTTCTGACAATTGGCTTACCAAACCGTCTGGTTGCTGAATAGCAGCCCGCATATCCTGTTGGTTATTGCCTGGCACATTGGAGCGCGCAGCCAACTGCCGCAGCACTTTGGCCATTGCTTGCAAATCACCAGGATTTTTCCCCTGTAACGCAGCAGTGAGTTCTGTCTGCAGCTGCTGTTTACCTGTTGCTGCCGAGGATGAAGCCTCCCCCTGGCCTTCGATACTATCAGCCAGTATTGCCGTCTTTTCGGCTCTTGTCGTTGATGATTTAAGCAGTGCAACTACACCTGCCGGCAGGCTAGTCTGCGTGGCTTGATCCTGACTTAGCAGCTGCTGAACAGGTCCCCTATTTTCCGGTGGCAAGCTCTTGACTGTCCGGTTGGCAATCGTCTGTGTAAGTTCATCCAGCTCATCAGTTAGCAGAATAATTGGATCACCTGTTGGCATGACCAGTTTTGTCGGCAAATTCTGCGAGTTATTGGATAGATTCCCCTGCCGTTGGACCATTTCAGACTGTTTTGCATCAGGCCCTTGTCCCTCCCCGTTCGTGAGGCCAGCTGCCTGTTCCATAATATCAGCCAGCATTGCCAGCTTTTCTGCTCCTGTCTTTGATGATTTAAGCAGTGCAACTAAGCCCTCCTGCAGGGTAGTCTGTGCTGCCTGATTCTGGCTTACCAGTTGCTGAACAAGCTCCCTGATTTCCGGTGGTAAGCTTTTGATAAGCGCCGTTCTGTTGGCAACAGTCTGAGAAAGTTCACTTAGTTCGGTTGTAATAATGTTTTCTAAAGCCACCAATACCGCTTGCGGTGAATTGGCTGTCTTACCTGATGAATTCTGCTGTACCTGGGTGGTCTCGTCCGGTTGCCCAGCTTGCACAGCCTCAGGTTTAACTGTCGATGTAGTCTGGATAGAGCGGATATCATTAATGGTGTTACTTATCATCGTCCCTCGCCTTTCTCATGCCTTTCCCTCCCCATATCAATCCAATTAAGAATCTAGCTTTATAACTACGATTATCTCTGTTATCGGGATTTTTATTTAATTTCTTAACATAACTCACAATATTTATGCCAATACATAAACTGTAATAAAAGCCATAAAGGAGGCTGCTACATGCCTACATTCCGCAAGCTACTGTCCGGGGGGCGCAGTTCAAGGCCTGCGCCAATATTCCAGGTTGTTCCCGGTCAGCCGCTGACAACTGGTTATTTTTTATTGCAGGTTGAGCCTGCAATCCGTCACGGAATAGCCGAACTGTTAGAAAGCAATCCGCGCCATGCCCTAACCGAACTGGCGTTAATCGCCTATTTGATGGGCATGGGATTTGACTATCCTACAGCACACGTAATTGTTGAAGCTTGGGAGAAGGACGATATTTTATTGGCACAAGGAATTTTGACAGAGTGAACTTGTTCAGCAAAGCTGAACATTGATTCTTCAGGTGAAACTCTTCCCCACCTGAAGTAACGCCTCTTATATAGGCGAGAGTCTTAACTCATTGATTAAGATAAAGAGAATTCTACTTTTGGTTAGGAAAGTAAAATTGCCACGCAACACACTCAATGACTACTCTCAAGGACCTTCGTCATTGCATGTGCTAAGCGTGACAATTTTTTTATTACTCTATTACTGTCACCAATTCCCCAAACAGCTCTTTGTTAGCCTTGATGAGTTGCTCGCCGCCTAAAACGCATAAGATATTGGCTTTCATTACCGTATCGACAAGTTGGGCTAATTGGTGAATATCCTGCTGTTTAGTCGCCAGGATTTCATCCCGCTCTTGCTGCAGATCTCTTTGGCTAATATTACGAATATAGGCAACATCTGCCCGTTCCCCCTTCATCTGCGGCGTCAGCGGCGTATCCATGGTACTTATGGTGCCAATGATATATTTGGTCATTTCGCGTTTACTAACTGTTTCAGCAGTAAAGTTGTTCAGATAGTCTACCGTTGCATCATACACCTTAATGGTGTCAGCCAAGTTGGGATCGCGGTAAGAACCAAACACGACATTACCGCTACGTTCAAATTGGGCAAAAGCACCGTACGCCCCGCCCTGCACCCGAATCCGATTCCACAGATAATCATAGCGCAAGATGGTTTCCAGCACCTTCATGCTGCCATGATAGCCAAATCCTAAGCGGCGGAAATTGCCCCCTTTGGCTACATATTGTACCTTTCCCGATGTCATCAGGCCTTCATTACGGGCCTTAGCCTGGAAACTGTAGGTAACCGGCTCATATTGCCTTGTCCCCAGTTTGCCAAGAAGCACAGGCAAGCTCTGGCAAAAAGCCTGATAATCTTCGTTTTCACAGGTTATACCGATAAAAAGGTTGTTATGATTAAAGATAGTCTGTGATACCTTCGCCAGCGTCTGGCCAATTTTGCTTATCCTGGCATCCAGATTTTGCTCCAGTTCTACAATAAATTTGTAATAAGTCAGCTGACCTACTTCATTGAATTTGGCAACAGGCGATAAATAGGATAATAGGCGGCTGGCGACCACCTGCTGACCACGCCTAAAGAGCGCGGTATCCCAGGTTGCTTTGAGCTCGCGGATGAGTTCTTTCAACCGGGCTGCATCTGTAAACAAACTGCCGCCGGTTATGTCGCCTAACAAGCCAAACAACTCGGGCAGCTTGCTCACAAGCGCCTTGGCTTTAACCCGAAACATTGGCGTGTATATTTGATCATCACTGTTCTCTGAAAAAGCAAAGACATCATAGGAAAAACCACCTGTATGAATATTAGTCTCTTTCGCTAATTCAGCATATGGATATTTTTCAGTATCAACCTTGCCCAAAATATCTGCCAATAAAAACAAATAAGGCAATTCGGCTTCAGCTACAGCGCCGGTGTTGAAATAAAGATTAAGATACGCAATGCGGTTGGTGAACAAAGGGTGCAGCAATACTGTTACGCCCTGCTCCTTATGCTTTTCGGCAACCAATTTCTCTGCTTTCGGATCAATATCTTTTAATTCCACCAGTGGAATCAGTTCGAGTTTTTCCGGTGCATCAGGGGTTTCCTGACGCATTTTCAACGCCTTGGTCTGCTCTACAAGTGCAGCTATCTCAGCTTGGCTTAACCCCTCCTTGTACTTGGCCAGCTTGGCCTTATTCTCAGCCGCCTTGCTTGCGCCGATCTTGCTATTAGGCTTTAGGGTGACCAGTGCCTGGTGAGGGTTCTTTAGCAAGCAATTTTTAATCAACTGTTCAAAATAGCCGTGCCTGAATTGCTGTTTAATTTTCTCCAAAGCCGGTTCGTACGCTAAATGGATCAACGGATTTTTATTATATAGCCAGCTATCAAGACATTTTATGTTGTAAACCAAGCCTTTAGGATGTTTCCCGTAGTTGGCTTCCCGCAGGTGGAATTCAAAAATATTTACAGATGACTCTACCAGTTTTTTATCCAAGCCCTCGGCTGCCAGCTTGTTTAGTACATCATAAACCGTTTCTTTAAACAAATCTACTTGCTCAGGATTAGCGCCGCCGACACCAAAGGTCATGGTTGGCTGAAGAATACTTTTATTATAGCTGCCAAATACTTCTTTACCCAGCCCAGCATCCAGAAGTGCTTTTTTCAGTGGTGCTGCCGGAGTTTCTAAGAGAATATGTTCCAGCATCATGAGGCCCAGATAACTTTCAGGGTCGGTGGCTTTACCAGCAACAATATTTAATGCAATAAAGGTTTTATCGTTTGTTGACTCATCCGGCGATACCGGATAATCCACAACTTTTACAACCATTTCTTTAAACGGTTTTTGCAGTGGAATTTCAGAGTCAATCTCAACCCTTGTGAAGTCCTTGAGATAGGCAGCATCTAAAAACTTCAGATTATCATCCAAATCCATATCACCATAAAGAAAAATATAGCTGTTGGCGGGATGATAGTATTTTTTATGAAAAGCAACAAATTGTTCCTGAGTAAGTTCTGGTATAAACTCGGGGTCGCCGCCTGACTCAAAGCCATAGGGGGTATCTGGGAACAGGCTGGCATAAATCTGATGCTCTAAGATGGCATCCGGAGAAGAGAATACGCCTTTCATCTCATTGTAGACAACACCTTTATAAGTAAGCTCAGCCTCTTTATCAGGCAGCTCGTAATGCCAGCCCTCCTGCATAAGAATCGCAGGCGTTTCCAGCATCTGTGGATAAAATACAGCATCAAGATAAACATCCATCAAATTGCGAAAATCCTTTTCATTGCGGCTGGCAACAGGATACATGGTCTTATCGGCAAAGGTCATGGCATTCAAAAAAGTATTGAGTGAACCCTTTACCAGCTCAACAAACGGCTCTTTTATCGGGAATTTTCGTGAACCGCAGAGCACCGAATGTTCCACAATATGCGGCACACCAGTTGAGTTCTCCGGCGGGGTACGGAAGGTAATAGAAAATACCTTGTTATCATCTTCATTGCCCAAGTGCAGCAGCCTCGCGCCACTTTGTTCATGCACAAACAATTTAGCATCAGAGTTAATCTCATCAACATGCCTGGACTCTAGCAGCTTAAAGCCGTGATAGGTTTTACCAGTCTTAAAAGACATATCGTTACCTCGCTTTTACCATTTTGTTTATCCTATGTAGTGTCTTACTAAGAAGTTAAGTATTCTTTTTCGGCAATCTGGAACCGTTTTCCTTCAAATGAACAAAGAGAAGCTAATAAATAGCTTCTCCCACTTGACAATAATTAATTATCCTATTTTTTAAATGAATCATAAAGCACCTGATACTCATCTGTCGGTGGAATGGATTTATAAATATAGATATGAACGCCACTGGGATCATTAATGACAAAGCTGCGTTCCCCCCACGGCTTATCAACAAGCTCCTCACAAAATTCCACCTCAGCTTCCTTCAACCGCCGATACTCGGCATCAACATCCTCTACTTCAAAGGAAATAATAATACCTGCACCATGGAAAAACTCACCGGCATCGCGCTGTGGCTTGGTAAAGCTAACCCCGACCGAAAGCTCCGGCGCAAGCAATTCAATATACCAGTCGCTTTCGTAGACAAGTTCAAATTTAAAATGCCGCATATAAAAATCTTTGGATTCAGTTAGTTTGTCTGTACTAATTGTGGTATCCACCCGTGTTATTTTCATAAAGCTCTCCCCCATTCAGGTTTTCGCTGCTTAAAATAGACTACTTTTAGCTTGCAGGCTTCTGCCATACCCTGGGCAAGCGCCAGCGCGCGACCGATATCCTCCGGCTTATGGGCATCAGAACCGATAGTCACCAGCTTACCGCCCAATTCAGAAAAGCGTTTATAAATCGGCAGCAACTGCTCTACCGCCGCCAGGCTTGTTAGACGGCGGGTATTAATTTCCATAGCTTTCTCCTGCTGAGCCGCAACCTTTAGTATCTCATCAATTCTGTCGCTAAATTCGCAGTAATGAATATCCGGATCCTGATAGCGGGCATAGCGGGCAATATAATCAATATGACCCAGACTATCAATGAAATCATGGCTCTTTAGACACTGCAGCATAACTTCAAAATACCGGTCATATACCTCTTGCTTAGGTCGTGATTCATAAAACGAGCTATGGTAAATGTCAACATTGTCAACAACATGAATTGAACCAATGACATAATCAAACAAATTATTTTCAATAATGCGCCGATTTTCCTCCAAGCAATCAGGACGCATACCAACCTCAATCCCAAGCAGCACCTTATCGCCCCGGTATTGAGCGTAATCCTGGAAATATGTTTTTACATCCAAATTAAAGACATCTGGCTCAGGGTAAGCCAAATCCATATGCTCAGTAATAATAATCCCTAAATTTAAGTCAGCAGCCCTGCTGACAGCCGTCTTAATGTCCATGTTGGAATCAGAAGAATAACAGGTGTGAATATGGGTATCGAATAACACAGAAAAAGCCTCCCTAATTCAAGAGAATAGAAACGTGATTATCTACCATTCTAATACAAAAATACCAAAACTACAAATATCTAAGGGAACGAATCTGCTTTTTTATCCAGACGGAAAAGTTAACTTTCCCTGAATTGAACGACTATCATTCTTTTCACCACGCATGCAACGCGCAGAAAGCTCATTTCTGCCATGTGGCAAAAATGAGCTTTCTTACTATTGTTCGCTACTTTTACTGTTTGGGTAGACCTTTCATCATCTCACCCATATCCATTACTTCTACGCCCTCCGGCAGTTGGAAAGCAGCCGCTGGCTGAGCCCCCACCTTTAGATTCTTATACTCCATTACCATATTCTTGCTACCATTAGCCTCAGTGACTTCTACCCGCAGGGGAATACCGTAATCTTCCCTCACCCACAGTTTTGTCTGGGACTTACCCTCACCCTCGTCTTGAGTAAGTAACACCTTGCACTTGACACCATCATAAGTAAAACAATAAAAGTCTGATAATTCCGTCATTAGCGAGGATTCTAAAAAAGCAACCTTGACGATTTTGAAGTCAAACCTTTTCGATATAAATCAAGTCATTTTACACTGGCAGCGGATATTCAACAATAAGCTGGCCGGACGGCAATTTGTCAATCGCAAAGCCCGCAATCAGTTCTGACGCTTTAACTTGCTGGCATCGTTCCAACAAACCGGCCTTCCAGGCCAGATAACCAATAATACTTTCCGCTTTCACGCCGCGCTCCCGCAGCGCGGCAATAGATAAAGCCTGCTGCCGTTTGGATAAGCGATGACCTTCCTGATCTATTAATAGCGGCACATGCGTAAAAACTGGAGCTTTTAGCCCTAGCAGCCGATATAACAGCAGTTGGCGTGGCGTTGAGCTTAACAGATCATCCCCGCGTAAAACATGAGTAATGTTCATGGCGGCATCATCCACCACAACCGCTAATTGATACGCATGAATACCATCAGAACGCCGCACGATAAAGTCCCCAATCTCCCGGCTGATATCCTGGCTGCGAAATCCTGCATGCAAATCTGAAAAACTAGTTTCTCCTGGTGGTACGGCTAAACGCAGCGCAGGATGCCGGATTACCTGCCTGGCATCGTCAAGCTTACGCCGCCGGCAAATACCAGTGTAAACACGTTCATTTTCGCTACCATGCGGCGCCGATGCGACCAATTCAGCCCGAGTACAGTAGCAGGAATATACCAAGCCTGCTGCCGCCAGTCGTTCAAGTGCCGCCTGATACAGCCCACGCCGCTCAGCCTGGCAGTAAGGCGCATAACAGCCGCCAACATCCGGCCCCTCGTCCCAATCAAGCCCCAGCCATTTCATATCAACCATCAACTGTTCTCCATATTCAGGCCGTGACCGGTCAGGATCAAGATCTTCTACTCTCAGTACCATGGTTCCGCCAGCCGCCCGCACCTGCAGCCAGGCCAGCAGTGCCGTCCAGGCATTACCTAAATGAATTTCACCTGTGGGACTAGGAGCAAACCGCCCCCGCATTGTTCGCATAATGACTCCTGTCCTCCTTTGACATGAATATAATAACAACAAAGCCGGGGCTTGCCACCCCGGCTTGTTGTTATTATTCCTGACTTTGCTGGGTTTCAGCACTATCATTATCATTGGTAAGACCCAGCTTGTCAAATATCGTAAAGGTCAAGCCAAGAATGATCGCTACTATGGTAGCTAATGCCATGCCTTTAAGTGTGACCGAACCAAAGGTCATGTGGGCGCCGCTGACACCGATAATCAGGACAACAGCTGTTAAAATCAAGTTGCGTGAACGGTTATAATCCACTTTCGACTCTACCAGTATCCGAACACCGGAAGCCGCGATAACCCCGAATAATAACAATGATACGCCGCCCATAACCGGGCCGGGAATGCTTTGAATAAGGGCTGCCAATTTACCGACAAAGGATAATACAATAGCAAGGACTGCAGCAAAGCCAATTACCCAGACACTATAGACCCGGGATAAAGCCATAACGCCAATGTTTTCTCCATACGTGGTATTGGGCGTGGAGCCAAAGAAGCCAGATACCATTGTCGACAGGCCATTGCCTAACAAGGAACGATGCAAACCTGGTGATGCCGACAAATCGCGACCAACAATATTACTGGTAACTACCAAGTGGCCGATGTGTTCGGCAATAACTACCAACGACGCGGGAATGATAATTATGATGGCTTGCAGATTGAATTCAGGCGTATAGAAGGTAGGCAGCGCAAACCATGGTGTAGTGTAGACGGCAGCTAAATTAACCATCCCCAACGCCAAGGCCAGAGTATAACCGGCAGCAATACCAATTAATATCGGAATAACAGCAAAAAATCCACGGAATAAAACAGAACCAAGAATGGTTACCCCCAGCGTAAAGATAGATACCATTATCACCTGGGGATCAGGTTCCTTAGCCAGCAGCCCAGCCATATCAGCAGCAACAGGAGCCAGTTCCAGGCCGATAATAGCAACAATGGCGCCCATGGCGGCCGGTGGGAAAACAACATCAATCCATTTCGTGCCAACAACGCCAATACTTAACGCTACGATGGTAAAAATAAGACCAGCGGCGATAAAACCACCAAGTGCAGCACCATATCCGTATTGGGCCAAGACCAAAAACACCGGTGATAAAAAGGCAAAGCTTGAGCCTAAATAAGCAGGAATTTTTCCTTTAGTAACAAAAATGTAGAGCAGTGTGCCGATACCATTCCACAATAGTACGGTAGCCGGGTTAATCTTAAATAAAATCGGAACAAGGACTGTGGCCCCAAACATGGCAAATAGGTGTTGCAGACTTAACGGCAGCGTTTCAATCATCGGCAATTTTTCTTCCACTTGAATGGTTCGTCGCATAAGCTCCTCCTTAAAAGTTATGTAACATCCTGTCAGCGAATCTTCTTCTCCTCATCTATATACAACGCAGTAAAGTTTTGCAAGTGGGTGGTGTGTTGGCATAAGCGGAAGTCAAACGTCAGTGGTGGAGCGTTGTCAATACACCACCCGCCGGCGCCTGTAGCATTCTTTAGTGCGGAATATATACACATGCTCAGCGTGAGCTAAAGCTTCCATAATTTTAAGCCATAGGGCAACCCTTGTCAAGATATGGAATACTATGACAGCTCTCCTCACCTTCTCATTCGGCGTTATTATAGGGGTCCCAGTCGGCCAGCCGGCTTAATCGGGCCTCAGCCATTTGTAGTTCTTCAAGCAATCTGTTCTTATCCTTGGGCAAAGTGCCTGCCAAAGCAGCATAATTAGAGCTATGGGTGCTTCTAAACAGACAGTGGCTGCCTGACGGTAAATCAATGTTACTCACCAATTGGTAAAGCTCGCCCATAATCTTCATTGGCGGCAATGGCACAAATTCACCACGTTCAAATTCAGCCAACAGTTCACTGCCACGGTATAACATAAGCGTCAGGGCACTCAACATCTGGGGCTGGATAGCGTTGACTGCCTGAGCGGTATGCAAGGCATGACGGCTAGAATGGACTTGACCACCGAGACCGGCAATAACCATCACTGACAACTTGATGCCTGATTCTACAATACGCCGGCCAGCCGCAATGGCCTCGGCTGCCCCAACGCCTTTATTTACCTGCTTTAGTACAAGCTCATCACCTGACTCCAGCCCAAAATATACCAGCCTAAGCCCGGCCTCCCGCAGCGCCGCCAATTCTAACAGCGTTTTATTTAGTATATCCTTAGGACCGGCATAACAAGATACCCGTTGCAAACGGGGAAACGCTTGCTGCAAAACGTGCAGGACAGCTAACAACCTGTCTGTTGCCAGCACCATTGCGTTGCCATCTGCCAAAAATATACGGCGAATATGCCGGGCATAAGGCTTAGCCGCCTCGATCTGGGCCACAACCTCTTCCCAGGGCCGCACGCAAAAGGCAACCGAACGATACATAGTGCAGTAGGTACAGGCATTATGTGAGCAGCCTGTTGTTATCCGCAAAATGAAACTGTGCGCTTCACTGGGGGGACGAAACACCATCCCCTCATTAGTGTCAAAATACAACTATATCGCCTCTTGTCAAAAATGTTATTATACTCCTTCTTACTGTAACAAAAATAAAAAAAGTTGTCAAAAGGGGCCTAAGCCCCCTAACAACTTTTTGAAAACAACTAAGCCAGCTGCTGAATGTTTGTTTCCCGCCCGGCTTCTACCAGCAAGCGGTCAAAATCTAGAATAATAATTCTTCTTTCACCCACTCTGCCAATGCCGTCAATATACGGTGTTTCCTCACCGGTTTCAAAGCAGATTGGCCGCTCGATTTCTTCATCATCAAAGTAAACAATATCCTTTATTTCATCAACAATACAGCCTAAGCCTATAGGCATATCATTAGTACAAGCTATAATAATTTTACTTTCTTCTTTAATTGGTGTATTTTCCAAGCTTAATTTATAGCGCAAATTATAAACATAACTGACATTACCCCGTAAAGTTATCCTGCCTTCAATCTCTTTGGGCATACTTGAATCCTTTTGGATATTACACCTTTTAGCCCTCAAGATACCACTTATCAGTCTGGCATCAATACCAAACTCCTGACCATCCATATCAAACACAACCAGTTGTACACGCGACATAGTAAGCAACCCCCTCCTCATGTCAGAGAAATAGTTTATGACTATGATCTGCCCAACTGTTTTATCCCCCCCCTTTTCTAATCAGTGTCAGACTTGTAGCTTGCGACAATTATCCTATTTTTATCTATTCTATAGTAAACCTGGTTTTCCTCCAATAAATTCCATGTGAAAATAAAAACGCTTCCCTTGCGGGCAAGCGTTTCTTCCTGCAATAATTAGGCAAATAACTCTTGTTTTAACTTTTGATAGTCTTCCCAGGTATCAGCATCGTAAAAAGCCGCCTTTTCAGGCCAGTCAACTTCCACAACCTGCGCCGGGTTAGCACGCATAATCTGCCGTCCGCCGGTATCACCGTTTAGCTCAGTAAGCGCAGTAAACCAATAGCTGCCAAATAGTACAGGACTATGGCGTTGTCCCTGATAACAAGGCACAATAATAGTTTTACTGCTGGCTGACTGCACGAAGCGAGCAATTAGAGTCTCAATCAGCGCTTGCGATACCAACGGCTGATCGCCCAAAAAAAACATGATACCGTCAAGCTCTCTGGCTAACTGCTGAACACCCAAAACAATCGACGTAGCCTGCCCCTGCTGTCGCTTGGAATTATAGATTGAGCGAATAGCCTGCGACTGGCACAGCGCAGCCAGCTTGGCCTCAGGTTCCCCAATAATGGCAATACAATCGGCCCACGGGAATTTGCGCACAATATCTAGTACATGGGACAACAAGGGTTGGCCAGCCAGTGGCAGCAGCAGTTTTTGCCGGCCCATACGGCTGGCAGTACCTGCCGCCAAAATTACTACCCCAATTCCATTACTCACAGGTTATACACCTCGCTTGGCTGCATGGCAACGCCGTAGCCTGTGGTTACCACTACCCGCTCAATACCCACATCAGCCACCTTAACATAGCCGGCAATTTGTTTGGCTGCTTGCCTCGCAGCCTGATCACCGCTACCGCTAAGCAGTAAAACCTTGCTTCCCCGGGCATATTGGAAGATGCCCTGGTGATGCACGGCCAGCCTGGCAATATCCTGCCAGGTGATTGGCTCGCCCGGCTGTTTATTAATTATATGCGTCACTAACTCTAATCGATGGGTATTGGCTGGAGATAACGGCTGCTCCAGCGCGCTTATATTAACTACGCCGACAGTTCGCATTGTACTGGCAGGTATAACGGGCTCCTGCGCCGACGGAGCTTTAATAAGACAATGACGCGCCCCGTCTGCTTCAACCAAAATACAGGCACCAGGCAGAGCGGCGGCCAGCTTATCCACCCAGTCGAGCGGTATCCCTATTACCTTTTCCCCCTCTTGCCGGAAAAACCAAGCCACCTGCTGCTGCTTTGCCAGTGCCTGCATAACCTTTGCCGCCCCTCGGCCATAGTTATCAGTCACCACCAGGGGATAATGAGTTATCTGACGATAAAACATCTTGGTTGTAGTTGTAACCACAATAGGCCATCCCAGACCAGCAGCGACAAGTGACTGCATTAAAGATGTCTTACCTCCCGCACCAACGCACGCCACTACACCTGGCTGCTTTAGTCCTACGGCATCTACCAGCATATTAACCGATATATTCCTGCTTGCCAATAGCGGTTTCACCTGGTTTATCAGTACCATTTAAGGCAGCGTTCAAAATGATCGCTGTCACACTGCCGGCAGTAATGCCGCTGTGGAGAATTACCTGTGCCCAACTGGGGAAGTTCTGATAAAAGTTAGGTACGGCCAGCGTAATCATGCCTACGCCGATACTGACGGCAACTACCATAATATTGTGAGTACCATCAAATTGAACCTTGGATAAGGTCTTAATCCCGCTGGCAGCTACCATACCGAACATAGCAATGCCCGCGCCGCCTAATACCGGATTGGGAATAGCGGCAATAACAGCAGCTGCTTTAGGGAATAAGCCCAGGACTATCAGGATGACGCCAGCAGCTGCTACCACAAATCGGCTCTTAACCCTTGTCAAACCAACTAAGCCGACATTTTGCGCAAAAGCAGTGTACGGGAAACTATTCAATATCCCGCCCAAAATGGTGGAAAACCCATCGGCGCGGAGACCCTTGGTCAAATCCTTTTGCGTAACAGGCTTTTCAATAATCTCACCAATAGCGATACAGTCGCCTGTCGTTTCAGTCATAACTACCAGCATAACCAGTACCATGGCGAGAATGGATGCCAGATCAAAGGTTGGCAGCCCAAAAGCAAACGGCGTGGTAACTCCCAGCCACGCGGCGACAGGAACCTGGGAAAAGTTAACCATCCCCAGGGGAATAGCAATCAGCGTGCCCACAATTAGTCCCAAAAGAACAGCAATATTGCTTAAAAAGCCTTTAAAATAGCGGTAGAAAAATAGCACAAGTATCAAGGTAACAAGCGCCATACAGATATAAGGGAAGGCCGCAAAATCCTTGGCTGCCGGATTGCCGCCAGCAGCCCAGCGAACCGCAACCGGCATCAGCGTGACACCAATGATAGTGATAATGGTACCTGTCACAACCGGCGGAAAGAAACGGATAAGCCGGCTAAAATAAGGACTCATTAGATAAGTCACAAGACCGGCGACCATTATAGATCCATATATGCCTGTCAGTCCGTGAGTCTTGCCAATAATAATCATGGGCGTCACTGCTGCGAAAGTTACCCCTTGAATAACAGGCATCTGAATACCCATATTCCCAAACCCAATGGTCTGAATCAGGGTCGCAATACCACAGGTGAATAAATCGGCGTTAATCAGGTAAATCAGCTGCTCTTTGCTCAATCCCAGCGCATTGGCAATAATGAGCGGCACAGCCACAGCCCCGGCGTACATAGCCAACACATGCTGCAAGCCGTAGGTAAACAGTTGGCCCAGTGGCAGTATTTCATCCACTGGATGCTTGGATTGGTTTTCTTGCATTACATTTTCCCTCCTTCTATTCTTTGGGGATTAACGTTATCTTAGTACGCGAGTCAAGACTCCCGCCTCTACAGGCGGCGTTAATTCAGGTGGAGTAGACTCTCCACCTGAATCCCCAGTGTTTCAGCTATGCTGAAACGAGTTCACTTGGGTCTTGCTTGTGATTTCATCCCCATAAACACCTTTTCTGGAGTAATTGGCAAACGGGTAATACTGACGGCCACTGCATTATACACAGCATGAGCAATGGCGGGCGATGGCGTATTGATAACCGCTTCGCCAATCGACTTGGCACCAAACGGGCCTGTTGGCTCATAGCTCTCTTCAAAAGCCACGGTAATCCTGCCTACATCCTTCCGGCAAGGAATCTTATATTGCATAAAGTTATTGGTCTGCAACCGGCCACGTTCGTCATAGCGAACTTCCTCGTACATAGCCATACCAATGCCCTGGGCGATTCCACCCTCTACCTGGATTTTGACCAGGTTGGCATTAAGTATAGTACCGCAATCTACGACCGCTACATAATCAATAAGTTCAAACTTCCCGGTCTCTGTATCTACTTCCACTTCAACAAAACCAGCAATGAATGGCGGTGGTGATATCGGCGAGCCATAGGTGGCGTTACCTACCAGCTGGCACTTGTCGGTCCCCACAACCAATGATTCTGCCAGCGTTTTGAGACTGATTGCCTTACTGCCGTTAAGCGCTGTAAGCTGCTGACCATCAAATTCAATTTGTTCCGGCGCCACAGCCAGGACTTTGGCACCTTGGGCAATAATCTGATTTTTTAAATCTTCGGCAGCCTGCAGCACAGCCATACCAGTGACATAGGCTGTGCTTGAGGCATAAGAACCGGGATCATAAGGCGAAACATCGGTGTCTGCCGCATGAACAATAATTTTCTCTGGCGGTGTATCCAATACCTCTGCGGCAACCTGAGCCAGCATCGTATCACTGCCTGTCCCCATATCGGTGGAACCGATGAGTAAAACATAGTGACCGTCCTCATTCAGGCGGATGGCCGCCGAAGACGTGTCAATACCGGCAATGCCTGAACCTTGCATGGTTACAGCCATACCAACAGCCCGTATTTTGCCGTCGGGCAGTTCCCTGCGGGGATATTTATCTTGCCAGCCAATCATCTCTCTGCCTTTTTGGATACAGCGCTCCAAGGTCGAGCTGCCAAGCACATTGCCATGATAAGCAAGCGCGGTTTCGCCTTCCTTGATTATATTTTTGAGCCTAAGCTCGGCTGGATCCATATTGAGCCTGGCTGCCAATTTGTTGATTGTCGATTCCAGCGCAAAGGTTCCCTGGGTAGCTCCATATCCCCGGAGTGCTCCTGCCGGCGTTTTGTTTGTATACACAGCGTGACCGTGGTAACGGACAGCTCTGGTCTTATTATAGAGTGGCAGCGTCTTATCGCCACACACCGAAAAAGTAGTTGACCCATGTTCACCATAAGCCCCGGTGTCTGATAGATTTTCAATATCAAGGGCGCGGATAAAACCGTCTTTGTCTGCACCTAATCTGACTTTCAGCCGCATGGCATGGCGGCTGGTAGTACAGCCGAAGGTCTCGGCACGGCTATAGATAAACATGGCGGGTTTGCCGGTTTTAAGAGTCACCAAGCCGGCAAATACTTCGCCTGAACCAGTTTGTTTGCCGCCAAAACCACCGCCAATCCGCGGTTTGATAACCCGCACTCTCGTAGCAGGCAGTTCTAAAGCCCGCGCTACTTGCCGTTTAATATGGAAAGGAACTTGCGTGGAAGTAACCACTACCAATCGGTCAGTATGGTCAAGATAGGTAAACGCGCGAAAGGTTTCCATCATCGCCGGCGCCTGAGCCTGCGTATAATAGGTTTCTTCAACAACAATATCACAATTCTTTAGTTCCTGTTCAACATCGCCTGCTGCCAAGGTATGGGAGGCGCAAATATTGCGTTCTTTTGCCAGGCCAATATCAAAATTGCAGAACAAATCATCTTCCGGATGAATGACTGAGGCATGATCAATGGCCTGCTCAAAATCAAGCACTGGTTCAAACACCTCATAGGAAACTTTGATTAGTTTCATGGCCGCATTGGCAGCCTGTTCGCTGGTAGCGGCAACTATGGCTACCTCATCACCAACATATCTGACAATAGGGTCAAGAATCAACCGGTCATAAGGCGATGGTTCAGGATAAGATTGACCAGCCAGTGTAAACCGCACTTTAGGAACATCTTTATGGGTAAGGATGCATTCTACCCCTTTACAATTACGCGCTTTAGTTGTATCAATCGACTTGATTCTGGCAAACGCATGCGGACTGCGCAGGATTTTTATCACCAGGGCATTGGCGGGTGCCAAATCTTCAGTATATACAGGCTTACCTGTGCAAATAGCAATCGCATCCGTTTTAGGCAAAGCTTGACCTACATATTTCATCCTGCTGTCACCCCCAGGTACTTCTTGATTGCCCTGAGCTGTCCCTGATAACCGGTACAACGGCACATGTTACCTGTCAAATAGTGAATCATGTCAGCTTCGGCGGGATTAACCAGCTCCCGTTTCATGGCCAGCACTGTCAGGATAAAGCCGGGACTACAGTAACCACACTGTTCAGCCCCTTCTGCTGCCATAAAGTGAGCAAATTCCTCTGCCTCATGGCGCAACCCCTCAATAGTGGTAATATGCTTGCCAGCCGCGCGAAAGGATAAAATAGAACAAGACAACGTCGGTTTACCGTTCAGCCAGATCGTGCATAATCCACAGCAGGAAGTATCACAGCCTCTTCTTACACTGTACAAACCCTGCTGGCGCAGCGTATCCACAAGAAAATCGTTAGGATGAACCTCGAGAGTAACCTGCCGGTGATTGATGATGACTGTTATTTGCATGCTGCCACCTCCGCAATAGCCCGTTTAATAAGTGTTTTGGCTACAGCCTGCCGATACACAGCGGAAGCGCGCCGGTTGTCACCAAAGGACAATTCGCCTACTGCTGTTTGTACAGCCTGCTCCATGACCTCAGCGGTTACATTATCGGCCTCTCTTAGTAGCGCCGCCGCTTGAACAGCTAGTCTGGCGCGAGTAGGCCTGGCACCAACGGCAATTTTCCATTCACCCTCAAGCTGGGATGCCGCCACCGTCAACAAGGGATAATCACTGGCTGAGTTGCGCAAAGCCTGATAGGCAGCATGGCCCTTGGTTTTATGAATGATTATTTTTGTCAAAATATCTTTGCTGCGGGGCGTATCCAAAAAGGCCGCTAACGCCATCCGCCCGCTTTTAACTAATTCAACTTCAGTATCAAGCGCCAGTAAGGCGGTAAGAAAATCAGAAAAACCATAACGCATAAAGACAGACGCACCAACAGTCACAACATTACGAAACTGCACACCAATAATATTAGCTACTGCTTTTGGCAATAAACCATCGGCATAGTTATTTAGAGCTGCATCTGTTTCTACCTCACGCAAACTTGTCATGGCACCAATTTCGATATAGCTGCCATAGTCTTTACTATATCTCAGACCAAGTTTCGACAAATCAACTCCGGTATGGATGGTCTGAGAGCCCATTCGTAGATAGGCACAGCCGCCCAGCACGGCATTGCTTCTTTTCTCTTTTAAAATATTATAAGCGGCTTCCAGCGTATCTGGCTGCGCTACATTAAGCAATGTGAACAATTTTCAACCTCCATTACCGATCAAACCTTTGGCAATTATTTCACTAGTATAGTTCGAATTATAACATAGGCGCTTGCTTGTCGAAAAGAACTATTGTATAGGTTGTGTATCCAGAGAGAAAAAAATGCCGACCACTGCAACAGTTGCATGCGACCGGCCAATATATTTACACTATCTTTGTTGTCCAATTCTCGACATTCCATACTGCTGTTACCCAGTCTTCGTAAAATTCAGGTTCGTGGGAAACCAGGAGAATTGTGCCTTTGTACTCAATTAGAGCCCGTTTTAGTTCGGCCTTGGCTTCGATATCAAGGTGGTTGGTGGGCTCGTCCAGCACCAACCAGTTAACATCTTTAAGCATAAGTTTACATAGCCGCACTTTAGCATTCTCGCCCCCGCTTAAAACCATCATTTGGCTGGTTATATGCTCATTGGTCAGACCACAACGCGCCAGTGCGGCCCGTACTTCAAAATTGGTCAGGCCAGGGAATTCATCCCATACCTCTTCTATGGCAGTGCGGCTGTTATTACGGCTGGATTCCTGCTCAAAATAACCGGCTTGCAGATAATCACCCAAGATGACCTTGCCGTCAACCGGTTTGATATACCCGAGCAAGGTTTTAAGCAGTGTTGATTTGCCAAGGCCGTTCACACCTCTAATAGCTACTTTCTGCCCGCGCTCTAAGGTAATATCCACCGGTTTGGTAAGCGGCTCATTATAGCCCAGCACCAAACCTTTGGCCTCAACAACAAATCGGCTGGGCGTCCGGGCTTCGCGGAACTGGAAAGTGGGTTTCGGCTTCTCCCGTGGTTTTTCCATAATCTCCATTTTATCCAGTCTTTTCTGGCGACTGTTAGCCATGCCCCGGGTAGCCACCCGGGCCTTATTGCGGGCGATAAAGTCCTCCAGGCGGTCAACTTCTTGTTGCTGCCGCTCATATGCTTTGGTTTCCTGGCTTTTACGCATAGCGTACATTTGCTGAAATTGCTCATAATCGCCAGTATACCGGGTAAGAACCGCGTTTTCCACATGATAAATAACATTAACAACTTCATTCAAAAAAGGAATATCATGCGATACCAGGATAAAGCTATTATCATACGCTTTGAGGTAACGCTTCAGCCACTCGATATGTTCAACGTCAAGATAGTTGGTAGGTTCGTCTAAAATGAGAATGGTAGGATTTTGTAATAGCAGCTTGGTTAGCAGCACCTTAGTGCGCTGCCCGCCGCTCAAGTCTGCTACATCGCGGTCAAGACCGATATCGCCCAGCCCTAAGCCATTGGCTACTTCTTCAATTTTGGCATCAATAATATAGAAGCTGCCATGTTCGAGCATATCTTGTATCTCGCCGACTTCTTCCATCATTTTTTCTACTTCTTCCGGGGCAGCCTCACCCATTTTATTATAGAGACCCAGCATCTCGGCTTCCATGTCAAACATGTTCTGAAATGCTTCCCGCAGTACATCCCTGATGGTCTTACCCTTGGTTAGCACCGAATGCTGGTCAAGATAACCGACAATCACGCGGTTAGACCATTCCACTTTACCTTCATCAGGGGTCAATTGGCCTGTAATAATATTTAAAAAGGTCGATTTTCCTTCGCCATTAGCGCCGATCAAACCGACATGTTCGCCTCGTAACAGGCGGAAAGAAGCCTCGGCAAGAATAGCACGGGCACCAAAACCATGGGATACATTTTCAACAGTTAAAACACTCATTTTTTTACTCCTCTTACTGTGCAAATACCTTTATATTTTAGCGCAAAGCGGCTAGAGCTGTCAAAACCATTTTTTCAAAAAGAAAAAATACCCTGATGAAGAAGTTTGTCTTTATCAGGGTATAAAAATGAAATATGTTCGTAGCAAGCTTAGCTACAAAACCAGAGCTAGGCAAATATATTTATCTGGATTTTACTCTTGCTTTTGAGTAAAAATACAGTCATTTTTACAAAACTCTTTATTCTGAAACACACTCTATCAGTAATACCAGGAGTCCCGCCATAATCCTGATAACTGCTCCATAAAATACTAATATAGCACTTTTTATACCACCTCGGCAATCTTTTCGAGTTCATTCGTCGTGGCGGTCAAGGATTGCATCGTTGACGTCGTTTGTTCTGTTGCTGCCGCCTGCCGTCTGCTAAGCTCGAAAGCCCGCTCAACCGTTTGGGTTACGCTTTCCGTTTGGTTCTGAATATCTTGCAATATTTTTTTTATTTCGGCAACGGAATTAGCACTGTTAACAGCCATTTTACGAATCTCATCGGCGACAACTGCAAATCCTTTGCCATGATCTCCCGCCCGAGCGGCTTCAATTGCAGCATTGAGTCCAAGTAGATTGGAATTATCAGCAATATCGCTGACAAATTTTAAAATATCGCCCGTTTTATTTATCTGGATAGCAACATTGTGTTCGCCATCCCTAATCTTACTCAGTTCTTCCGCCAAGCGCGTCGCTGTGGCCCCTAACTCCTGGGATGTTACCGCCATTTTTTCGGTTGTGGCGGCAACCGTTTGCGCCACTGCGTGAACATTATCTTGATTCTCCATACTTACAGACATGGAAAAAACACCGATCAATGATCCAGCATTCTCAAATACCGGTTCGCACCACACTTTCAGTTTTATCCCTAAAATTTCTTTTGGAATTACCTCACTCACCGGCCGCCCAGTTTCTATGCACTGATAGCCGAGTCCCGGAGGTATACGTTTTCCAGGTTCAAACAATGCCGGAACGTTCGGAAGAAAATCAGGTTTTTGGGCACCAGCTATAATCACTCCATCTTTATCGATAACGACGGCGCTGCAGGGAAATGGATTTGCTGCAATAATGATATTAATACAATCGCCCAGAACCTCCAATTTGTTCATTATTATAACCATTCCTTTCAAGCTCAGTGGTAACGGTATGAAACCATTGCCCACTATAGTGGTCGATTATTGAAACTCGACGGCCTAGTAGTGTTGCTCCATCGAAGCATTTAATGTAGCTTATATCCTCGAAGTTTAAAGTTTTAGGCCGTCTATTTACCTGAAGCGGCGGAAATCATGGCCTTAACATTTTCCACTTTGGCATTGGGAGGGACGGTGCACCCGGAGGATAATATGAACCCTGTACCCATGTCGTTTATCAATTTTGTGCAGTATTTGTATACATCATCGGGAGTGCCCAAGGTAAGCATGCCTGCCGGAACATCTCCTTTGATACACATATGGTTGCCGAGAACCTCTTTTATTTTGTAGATATTGGTAGAGCTGTCAGTTTCAAAGACGCATTTTCCCCGCGGCAGCATCTTGAAATACTCCAGGTC
This sequence comes from Sporomusa sp. KB1, assembly GCF_007830295.1. GTDB lineage: Bacteria > Bacillota > Negativicutes > Sporomusales > Sporomusaceae > Sporomusa. The sequence continues at coordinate 557,196 of NZ_VLKC01000002.1, forward strand.
GCGTTCCCAGTTGCCGTCGATATGAAGATTAGCTATCGCACCCTCTTCAATAACAGCCTCTACTGTTGCCTTTAGGTATTTCCAAACAAACCGTTCCCACAGTTTGAACGAAAAAAATTGACTGGCGCCCCGGGCAGGGGAGATAAAGACGGCCAGCGGTTTGGCCGCCTGAATTTGTTTTCGCAGTGTAGTAATAGTTTCGGCTTGGATTACGTCCAAAACAGCCGCCACTTTGTCCGGCATTTTGAATAAATCTTTCATAAACTTTGGAAAGGAACGGCCGCCACCCAAAAACTCATTTACCGTGATGGCACCACAAGGGTTATAGAATACATAGCCTGCTGCTTCGACATTTTTGCCCATTTGTGGAGCGACTTTCATTTCATCCATAATTGCGGCCAGCGGCAGTTCCAATCTTTTCGTAAAGTACTGCTCGCTAAAGGCGGCCCACCCCTTGGCTAAAATGGTGTCGTAATCTTCCACGGTCATCATTTCTTGTTCGTCCAGTTGCCAGAGGGCATTGTCCGACAGTTCCCGCCCGGGCAGTTTGACCTTCGAACAAAAGCCTAATGCAAATCCCCGTGCTGCCGTAAAGGCTACGCCGGTACCATCAATATCGCCTAGTTCTTTGTAGGATTTTAAAATTATCTCATTGGATCTCTCAAGCGTTGAGATATAGTCAGACAGTTTTACACCCATATGCATAGCGGCAAAAGCATCTCCCGATAGTATTACTGGCGTCTTATCCGGCTTCTCCAGCGCTATTGCCTTTTTTATTCTCACAGTACGTTCTTGCAGTAATTGTTCGGGTGTTTTCATCAATAAACCCTCCTTATTAATCTTCGAATTATCGGTCGACATCACCAACGATTAGTTGTCAACAGTGGTTTGAGTTTCACCTTCACGTTTCTGCGCAAAAATTACATATACTAAGGCAATAACAGCGAAAACGGCCATATTGCCACCGACAAAGGCGAAGCCAGCCCGGATCGAACCATTGGTGATCCAATCAACAAACTGGGTGTAAAAACCGGTGAAGAATTGGCCAAGGTAAATAGCCATGCTTAACAAAGAAATGGCAAAGGTCTTTTTGGAATTAGGGGCCACTATGGACACCCGGTTCATTAGGTAAGGAAACATTAGGCCCATGGAAAAACCAAGGAAAATGACCGCAGCCATCATCATGGTATAGGAGTGGGCAATACTAAATAAGAAATAGCATACTGACATGCAGGCTAAACCGACAACAGCAGTAAACCGTTTAAGTTTATTCCAGATTTGGGCAAAAAGCATACTAACCACAAATGATCCCAGGGTATTGATTGACGAAGCCATACCGGCGTCAGCCGAGGTGCCAATGTGTTCATTAACGATGAACAAGGCTAATTTAAAGATAATAAACATAGCAACAGTCATGAACACCAGCATGTCGAAGGAAGTAAGCCAAACCCGGTAGCCCAGTTTTTCATCCGAGCCAGTTTGCGATTTTGCTTGGATAATGGCCGGGTCCTTTTTTTCCGGGGGGAAATCGGGTAGTAAAAACCACTGCATGACTAAAACGATAACAAAGAGCAGGTAGTAATAAAAGGCGTATTTCCAGTCAACTAATGCGGCATAGCCGGCGGCAATACCAAGCACGAACGAGACAGCGCCGCCGCAGGAGTTGGTCCAGCCCATGAGCTGGGCGCGTTCCTGACCATCATACAGGTAGGCGATCATTGCTGGAGCCAGAGGATAAACAATGCCGCAGCCAATTCCCAGCAGTGCCCTAGTCCAAACTAAATCCATAATTCCATTGGCGAAAACACCACCGAAGCCACCAATAATGAACAAAAGAGTCCCGATCAGCAACAGAGTTTTTTTGCTGATATAGTCAGCTAGTTTGCCGGTTATTAAGATTGCCGGAATCATTAGCAGCGAGGGCAGCGACAGCAACTGATTGAGCCAGGGACCGGCATCCGGGTAGGAGCCGGCGACATTGGCCAATATTGGCACCATCAGGGCGCTGGCGACCATACCGTTCACACTGCTAAGTAATAGAGTTAATTTCAGTAAACCACCAGTTCCTAGCCTTTTACTTTCACTCATGAATAAGTCTCCTCTCAGTTTTTAATTTAAAAACAATGTTGCGATGCTATTGGTTTTCAATTACCGCCGTCAACTGCTATTGCGTGTCTAACAATAAGCGACTGTTTCATCCCAGCCATTTGAACTTGCAAAACTCATGCCAAAATCAAAAAATGTATAATATAAGCTGAGAAGTGAATTAGCTATTCTGCTTTTGAAGGTGATAAATTCCGGCAGCAACAAAAGCATGGCCAGTTGCTCCGGACTAGTAAGGCAGCCCGGCGGGGTTATTCGAGGCAGGCCGCGATAAGCGCATCAATATTTTTGGGCTTAGTGTTATGCGGTAGGGTGCAGGAACCGCTGGTGATAAACCCGGTAGGACCGAAATCAGCTATCTGCTTTTTGGCTTCTTTGTACACTTTGTCCGGGGTACCGAGGGACATGAGAGCGGGGCTGATATTACCGGTAATGCACATCCGATCGCCGAGAATTTCTTTGATCTTGTAGATGTCAGTCATACCGTCGCTGTCAAAGATACAGCGGTTTGCCGGAAATTCTTTGAAGTAATCAAGAACTTTTGTCCAGTTTGCATCCATGTGGAAATACGGCGTTCCGCCAATCTCCAAAACAGCATTGGTTTCTGCCTGAAACAGGGGCCAGATGTATTTTTCAAATTTATCGCGGGAAATAAAATCGCAATTACCGCGTACTGCGGGGGCAATACCTACCCGGATGCTCTCCCCAGGGCAACGTTTCTGTAGTACCGCCAGATCACGCCGGAAGTCGGCCATCATTTCTTCAGTAATGACATCAAGCGTTGCTTTCACTTTGTCCGGTATTTTCCACAAATCGCGGATGAAATTAACGATACCGCGCCCGGCGCATAGACCATCGTAAATAATCGGACCCATCATCTGAGTCATGTTGATACAGCCGATATCCTGCAGTTTTTGGTCTGTATAGGCCATGTATTTTCCGCTCAATAAAAGGTCTTCTTCGGTCAGACCAAGATAATGTTCAAAATAATATTTCTGGTAATACTTCCAGCCTTTGCTGATAATTACGTCGTAGTCTCCCACTTTCATGCAGGCGACTTCTTCGATCTGCCAGGATGCCGTCGGCGCTAGTTCATGACCGGGCAGTTTGGCCTTTGACATCCAGACAGCGCCTAGCGCTTTGCCGGGAGTAATCCCCAAAACGCTTACAGCATCAATGTGCTTCATTTGTTTTAAGGCATCGAGAGCGCGGTCAAGTGCCCAGGGAAATTGGTCCACATAATCAGCGGGAATCGCCGAACGTTCCGCATAATGGAAGAAAGCAAAGTCGCCGGAAAGGCAAATTGGGGTACGATCGGTTTTTTCTCTGCGAACCGCCTTTTCAATCCGTTCTTTTCCTTGATTGATTTCACTCATGATTTACACCTCCATCCTGTTTTTGTTGGAACGGTGGCAAAAGGAGCCGATTTTGAGCTGATGAGCTTGCCGGTCTACTTACCGGAAGCGGCTGCAACCATGGCTTTGACATTATCTACTTTGGCATTTGGCGGTATGGTGCAACCGGAAGCAAGAATAAAACCTGTTCCCATATCATGAATCAGTTTGGTGCAATAATCATACACTTCATCAGGAGTGCCAAGCGTCAGTAAGGCAGCCGGAACATCACCTTTGATACACATATGGTCACCCAGAACCTCTCGCACTTTGTAGATGTTAGTAGAACTGTCTGACTCGAAGATACATTTCTGTTTAGGCAAGGTTTTAAAATATGCCAGATCGCGTTCCCAATTGCCGTCAATATGGAGATTGGCTATGGCACCTTCCTCAACAATCATTTCAACAGTGGCTTTCAGGTATTTCCAGACAAAACGTCTCCATATTTTAGGAGAATAGAACTCGCTGGCACCTCGGGCCGGCGAAAGGAAAACAAGTAAGGGTTTGGCAGCCCGAATTTGTTTCCGAAACTCGGCCAATGTTTCTTGAAGAATTAGATCTAAAACAGCCTCTACCTTATCAGGCATCTTAAACATATCTTTCATGAACTTGGGAAATGACCGTCCGCCGCCCAAATATTCATTAACCGTGATTGTCGCGGTGGTAGCGAATACCAGATAACCGGCATTTTCAAAGTTTTTTATAAATTGCGGTATATTGTCCAGTTGCGGCAGCAAGCTATCGACATCAAATCCTAGTCGATTCTTGATATAATCATCACTAAAATTTTTCCAACCAGTATTCAAAATGGTATCGTAATCTTCCACAGTCATCAGTTCTTGTTCATCAAGCTGCCACATGGCATCATCGGGAAGCTCCCGCCCAGGTAATTTGACTTTGCAATAAAACGCTAAAGGAAAACCAGTCGCTCCTCCAAAAATATTGCCGGCTCCATCTACATCTCCAAAGTCTTTGAATGAATGTAAAATTGCTTCATGAGAAGCCTTAAAATCCGCACAAAAATCTGATAATTTCATGCCTGCATATTTTGCAAAAAAAGCATCACCACTAAGTGTGACCGGTGTCCTGTCAGTTTTCTCAAAGGCAATAGTTTTCTTTACCCGTTCGGTGCGTTCTCCCAATAATTGTTGCGCGTTTTTCATAATTAACCACTCGCTTTCTTTAGTTTCCCGTTCATTCCGGCTACAACTCAAGAACAATCAGATGAATTGGCCTTGAATTCACTTTAGCCGCACCTAAAAGTCCCAATGCTTTCTTCCGCATTGACTACCAGACCATTTCAAAAAGGGCTATTACCACAAAGGCTTCGTCTTTGTGCCCCCCATATTGGGGTTTTCACTGACGTATAAATTATTCAGACCTCTCTATATAGAGGGGGTCTAAATAATTTAGTCTGTATAAAGACCAGATTAATAGAAGAAGTCTAACTTAACTTGATACAGGCTGCCAGCGGCATTGGTGTAGCCAGGCAACAGACTGAGATCTTTATACTTGACATGCCAGTAGGCTAACTGCAGGTTGGTATTTTTAGCGATAACTTTCTGGTACAGCAAAAACAGCGTTTTGGTATTGTCCTGCTGTTCGTAGCTGGGGCTGCCCACATAGTTTTTATTCCACTGAAAATCCCAGCCATTAACGTATGGGGGTACAGCGCCAGCATCACATTCAAAATAGCCAACAGCCCATGCGCTTTGGCCGACGGTTTTGTGGTCAACAATGTCGGAAGCCGGCCAAGTGGTATGAGGAATCGTGACTTGTCCATTGGTTAAAAAGAGAGCAAACGCTTTAGGGTTTTTCGGTATCATGGTGTAACCGGCCAGCGCGGTACGGTCCACAAGCGTAGTGTTGATATATTCGGCCAATAAGGTCAGGTTACCGATCTTGTAATCCGCTGAAAGGTCAAGCCCCTGGGATTTTTGGAACGAAGTGCCAAGGAAGTTGCCGTTAGTATAGGCAATGGTGTCGCTGGTACTGCCGTTAATGCTGGACCAATAGTAGCCGGCCCGCAAGCCGAAATTGTCGGACAGTCTGGTGCCTAATTGAAAGTCCCCCATTACCGGGTTAGTCTGTGGCGGGCTGGTCTGATAAGCCGGTGAGTTTACATTGGCGATATAGGTAGTAGCTTCAACGTTGCCGAGGGTTTTCTTAAAGAAAATGCCATCGGCATTAGACGGACGGGCGATTAGACCTATACCGATATCATGGACAGGCTGACGGCCTGCCCAGATCATGTCAAGGCCCATGGTATCGAACATCATAGCACTGGCGCCGGTCATTTTTACTGCGGCAGTGGTATTGCCGATATGTTGGTCGCCGCCCATTTCCAGAGTGAGGTTTACAAAGGTTTTGTCATTAACTTTGTAGGTAAAGAAGTTTTTGTCGGCAAAGGTAAACTTTTGGCTGCCGTTAAGCCGTTTAGTACCGGCGGCTTCATTGCCGGACGGAATGCTGTCGTAATGGAAGCCCAGTTGTAGGTCACCAGTAATAGTTAATTTATCTTGTTTTTCTTTGATCGCCTTAACTTCAGCGCCGAGGGTCTTAAGTTCGCCGGCGAATTCAGCGGCTAGTTTGTTGATTAACGCTTTGTCTTCGTCATTGGCCTTGTCAACTTTTTTTAGGGCATTGACTACGACTAGAGCCATTTCATAACGTGTAATAGTATTATTGCCACGGAAAGTTTTATCGCTGTAACCATCAACAATTCCGTCGTTCGCCAATTTATTTACGGCGCTATATGCCCAGTGATTGGTCGGAACATCGCCGAACGGGTTTTCAGCGGCAAAGGCTACCGATGCAAAGCTAAATAGAAAGAGTACTAAAATCAGATACGTTAGTTTTTTCATTTTTACCCCACCTTTAATTTTTTATTACCGGGACCTTTCGTCTACCACCGATAGCCATTGTTTGAGGCCGTTAAGTACTTTTGATTATTCACCTCACTTGCTTACTGCGTATTAATTGCAATTTGAGCAGCCAAATAGTACTTTACCAGAGTTCCGTTACCGGCTGCCAAAAGCAAATCACCCCCTTATTTAAAGCTGTTTTTATCCAAATTATCGCTCGCCTGGCTTGCTGCAAATAAACTGCTTGCACTAGGGATAAATAATCTGTCTGGATGCTTCATGCAACGTGCATGCTATTTCTCTACCATGCTTATGTTGCGGTCCCGACTCTGTGTAGCAAAGATATATATTATGGCAATAATTACGCAGATAGCAAGCATCGCCGCTACAAAGGTGAAGGTTCCGCGAATTGATCCATGCGAGACCCAGTCGGCAAATTGCGTAAAAAATGCTGAGAGGTACTGTCCTATGTAAATGGACATACTCAAAAAAGAAATAGCGAACGTTTTTTTAGAATTAGGAGCCACGGTGGAAACACGGTTCATTAGGTAGGGGAACATTATACCCAGCGATAAACCGAGACAGATTGCCGCGACTACAACCAGTGAAAAGCTGTGGGCAATACTGAAGAAAAAATAACCTAAGGCCATGCAAGCAAGGCCAAGCACTGCGGTGAACCGTTTTAGCCCCTTCAATACTTGGACGAAAACCAGGCTAATTAAGAATGAGACCACAGTCTGGATCGAGGTGGCAAGCCCGACATCCACTGATGTGCCAATGTGTCCGCTAACGATAAATAAGGATAGTTTGTAAAGAAGAACCATTGACATGGTCATGTATACAATCATGTCAATGGAGGTCAGCCAGACCCGATAGCCTAACTTTTCATGCGGGTTGCCTTGGACTTTAGTCTGAGCTATCTTGTCATCCTTCTTCTCCGGCGGGAAATTCGGCAATGTAGCCCACTGCATAATTAGCACGAGAACAAAAATCAGGTAAAAATAGAAGGCGTATTTCCAGTTAAATAGTGCGGCATACCCCGCACCGATAGCCAAGGCAAACGAGAATACACTTCCGCAGGCATTGGTCCAGCCTAGTAGCTGTGCGCGCTCCTGGCCCTGGTATAAATAGGCGATCATTGCCGGAGCCATCGGATACACCATACCTGCGCCGATTCCCAGCAGAGCCCGGGTCCAGACTAAATCCATAATATTGTTAGCAAAGACGCCGCCAAAGCCGCCAGCGATAAACAGAATCGTTCCAATCATGAGCAATGTTTTTTTGCTGACATAGTCCGCCAGTTTACCAGTTATTATTATTGTTGGAATCATCAATAGACTGGGTAACGACAGTAGCTGATTCAGCCAGGGGCCGGCGTCAGGGAAGGCGTCAGCGATATTTGCCAAAATTGGTACCAGCAAGACGCTGGCGACCATACCGTCGACACTGCTGAATAGCAAGGCGCCTTTAAGCAGATTTCCCCTTGCTCCACCACTATTAACCACGAGACATTCTCCTCTCAAATTCTGCTGTCTAACTTGAAATAACTACAAAATAGTTGTACCGCGTATATTTCACTATAGTGGTCAATATCTTTGCCTTTATGGTTATGGGAAATATACAAAGGTTTCCGTGCTGACGGCCTAGTAACGTTGATCCATCGAAGCATTTAATGCAGCTTATACCCTCGAAGTTTAAAGTTTTGGACCGCCTATTTACCTGAAACAGCGGAAATCATGGCTTTGACATTTTCCACCTTGGCATTTGGCGGTACATAACAACCGGACGACAGAATTAAGCCTGGGCCCATATCACGTATCAGCTTTGTGCAGTAATTATAGACCTCATCCGGCGTTCTCATCGTCAGCATAGCCGCTGGCACATCACCTTTGATACACATGTGGTCGCCGAGCATTTCCTTAATCTTGTAAATGTCAGTCACCGAGTCAGTATCAAAAATGCATTTACCCCGTGGCAGTGTTTTAAAATATTCCAAATCGCGTTCCCAGTTGCCATCAATATGGATATTAACTGCCGATCCTTCTTCAATAATTACGTCCGCCAACCCCTTAAGGTATCGCCAGACAAACCGCTCCCACAGTTTCCGCGAAAAGAACTGGCTGGCACCGCGGGCGGGAGTCAGACAAGTCACCTTCGGTTTGACGGCTCGCAGTTGCTTTCTAAGCTCCTCTACTGTTTCTTGATGGATGATATCCAGGACAGCTTGAACCTTGTCCGGCATACGAAATAAATCGCGCGTAAACCGGGGAAATGATCGGCCTCCACCCAGGTGTTCATTTACCGTGATAGCGAAGCAAGGCGTATAAACCATATAACCATTATCCTCAACATCTTTGGTCATTTGCGGCACACCGCCTAAATCCGCTACTATCTCGGAAACTGAAATATGCAATCTGTTGGCAAAATAATCGTCCTTAAAGGCTGACCAGCCTTTATTTAAAATGATATCGTAGTCTTCTGTCGTCATTCTTTCCTGTTCGTCAATCTGCCATAAAGCATCATCCGATAGTTCCCGTCCAGGCAGTTTAACATTGGCAAAAAATGCAAGTGGAAATGAATTTGCGGCGGTAAATACCGCGCTTATTCCATCAATATCTCCCAGTTGCTTAACTGAATTCATAATTATTTCATGAGATCTTTCCGGACTGGAGCAATATTCTGATAATTTGACGCCCATATGCATTGCGCAAAATGCGTCGGCTGAGAATACCACTGGCGTCCTGTCCGCCTTTTCCAGCGCAATGGCCTTTAACACGCGTGCGGTACGCTCTTTAAGTAACTCTTGAACTGTTTTCATAGTAAACACCACCTATTGATTTTTAAACTCAAACCCCTTACCCATCCTCGTGCTTAAGTCCAACACCTCTTAGCTTTTTCCCACTGCTTCGGACAAGAAGATTCTTTATCTTCGGTCTGAGTTAGCCTTTTGCAGCAGCAACTAATGCTTCGACATTTTCTGGTTTTGCATTGCAAGGTACGGTACAGCCTGAGGAAAGAATGATGCCTGACGGACCAATTTCTTCGATTAATTTGCGGGAATACTTATAAACATCATCCGGAGTTCCCAGCGTGAGCATCGCCGGCGATACGTCCCCGGTAATACACATCCGGTCGCCAAGTACTTCTTTTATCTTGTAGATATTGGTCGAACTGTCAGGATCAAATATACAACTACCTTTAGGAAAATCAGTAAAATAATCAAGGAAATCATCCCAACGGGCATCCATATGAAATAATACTTTGACGCCTTCAGCGATAGCTACGTCGGTAAATTTTTTGAACAATGGCCAGCCAAATTTTTCAAACATCTTTCGTGATAAGAAGTCACAATTGGCCCGGACGCAAGGAACTACGACTGTGCAAAACGGTTTTTTCACCCGTAGAAATTTTATCTCGTCCTCAACCATTTCAGCCACCATAACATCTAATACGGCTTTGATTTTGTCAGGCTTTTTATACAAATCGCGGTTAAACTTGACAAGTCCGCGACCTGAACAAAGAGCATCATACGGTATTCCGCCGCCAATACCGTCAAGAAGGTTAACCAGGCCGATTGATTTGAACTTTTCATCCTGCTGTTTATTGAATTCCGGGTCTGGCGTTATCTGTTCGGAAGTATAGCCCAATCTTGTAGTCAAAAAGTCCGGTAAAAACTTACGCCAGCCAATTTTCAAAATGGTATCGTAATCTTCTTCGGTCATCAATCCGACTTCATCGATTTGCCAAAAAGTATCATCCGACAGTTCGCGGCCGGGAATCTTGGTTTTAGACAACCACATCGCCCCGGTTGCATCCGCTCTACCCAACACTGGCGGTCCGCCGGCGTCAACCTCGGCCAGTTTCTGATAGCCGTTAATTACCATATCATCAGCCCAATCCGGCCGGTTTATGAAATCAACCATTTTTGCCTGCGGGTTGCCATATTTCAAAAAGAAGGTTCCCGAAAGCAATATTGGCGTTCGGTCGGGTTTCTCTAAGGCAATAGCCTTTTTTAGCCTTGCCATTCGTTCATTGAATAAAGTTTCTGTCGAGTTCACATCGCACACCTCGTTTTCTTCTTTCTTCCATCATCAGGCTTAAATATTACTCCCGTTAACCCCTCCCGCACTTTCGGGGTAGGGTGCAACGGGAGCAGCATATCGCCTTTTATTTACTTAAGCGTTTTTTGTTTATACATAGGAACAAATTTATTTGCCGGAAGCGGCGGCGACCATGGCTTTGACATTTTCCTCCTTGGCGTTAAAAGGTACAAAGCAAGCTTCAGCCAAGATGTATCCTGTCGGGCCAATTTCGTTGACCAGCCTACGGCTGTAGTTATATACTTCGTCCGGCGTTCCCAGCGTTAAGAGCGCCGGCGGTACATCGCCCATTATGCAGGCATGGCCTTCTAACGCTTCTTTGAGTTTATAGATATCGGTTGAATTGTCACTGTGGAAAATAAATTTCTTGGCCGGCAGCTCGCGGAAGACCTCTAAATCCCGATTCCAATCGCCATCCATATGTAAGTAGGCAATTGAACCATTATCTGCGATAAACTCGACTGCCTGTTTCATATACGGCCAGACAAAGCGCTGCCAGAGTTTTGGCGAGAATAAGCCTGTTGCGCTGCGCGGGGCACCCATCATCACCGTTAACGGGTTAGCGGCAAAACAAGGCTTAGCCATGGCCAGCAGGTCCGGCATAGCGGCATCCATGGCCGCTTGTACTTTGTCCGGGCACTTAAATAAATCTTTCATAAAGTTACTCATGCCCCGGCCGCAGCTAAACAAATCAAGGGGCATCATGATTGCGCCGCCGGACAGCGGCACAACGCCGGCGTTGCTAAAATTGGTGTCGTATTGGGGCATATTGGCTTTGCTTACTGTTTCTAAATCAGCCAGTGTCTCGGGAATTCTGGTTTCGAGAAAATGTTTATTGAACGCGTTCCAGCCTTTGTCGATGATCATATCGTAATCCTCGACTGTCATCAGATCCACTTCTTCAACTTGCCAGATATCGTTTTCCCCTAATTCCCGTCCAGGCAGCTTTTGCCGGGAAAGGAACGCCGGTCCACTGGCAATGGCCAAGGCCGTTGTTTGCATCGAGCAATCGGCATTTTCCCCCATGTCCAGCATGCAGTTAAGCATCATTTCGCTTGCTCTGTCCATATCACTTAAGTATTCGGCTAAGGTAAATCCCATATGTCTTGCAGCAAAGGAGTCAACCCCCAGCACTACCGGCGGACGGTCAGTTTTTTCCAATGCAATTGTCTTTTTAATCCGGTCAGTACGTTCCTGAAACAGCTCCAGGCCAGTTTTCATAGTATAATATCCACCTTTCATTTAGTCATTTTGAGGAGTTTTTATCTGTCACGTAATATATACAGAACTACTAACCGTCATTTTATAAAATCTAACGGTGACCATTTTTTAAGCATTCAAGTTCTTGCTACTATTTAAATGTTTATCAAATTGACTTTGCGTTGATAATATGAAGACAACGGAAATAACGACAATAATCAAGACCTGGACAGCAATTATCGAAAATGCCGCTCTTGTTACTCCATTGACAAAAGATTCAACCGCTTGGATATAATACGCCGCTAGAAATTGCCCGATGTACATCGCTGTACTCACGAACGACACTGCGGTAGTCTGCGCGTTTTTAGGAACAACCATGGTTATTGTTGTCATCATGTATGGCAACACAGTTGCTAATGAAACTCCCATAAAAAGCGAGGCAACAATAATCATTTCAAAATTCTGCGCGATACTAAGGCAAAAGAAACATAATCCGGTTGCAGCAAAGCCCACCACTGCCGTATACCTCTTCAAGGCTTTAAATACTTGTCCAAACACTAAGCAAAGAAGCAATGCTGTAAACGATACTACTGAAGAAGCTATTCCGGCATTCGCCGAATTTCCAAGGTTTGCTTCCATGATAAAAATAGCAGTTTTTACAATGAACACCATGCTGATTACCATATATACCAATGTCGCCAAAACATAAACCCAAGCCAGCCAGTTCAAACCGTCATTTTTGTCATCCTTTGTCATTGCGACGTCTTGTTTTTCCGGGGGTACATGGGGTAATATCATTATTTGGGCAATCAACAAAACTATATATAATAAATAAATATAAAAAGCATAATGCCAGTCCATTACCGCAAGGTAGCCGGTAACTGTGGCAAAAACTACTCCGAAAATGCTTCCGGTCGCATTTCCCCAGCCAATCATCTTAGGTACTTCCTGGCCTTGATAAAGTTGCGCAATTAACGCTGGAACCAATGGAAAAATCAACCCTGTACCCAGTCCGCCAATAGTCCGCATTAGTAAAATGAAGTCAATATTATCATACAGGCCACCACCAAACCCGCCAATAATATAAAGAATAGAACCAAAAACCAGAACGGTTTTCTTACTGACATATTTGCTAATATATCCGGATAATAGTATTGCAGGAATCATAACCAATGACGGCAAGGAAATAAGCATAGGAATCTTCGTTCCCGCATTTGGAAATTCTATTGCTAAATTCCCCATGATCGGCATAATTAAAGTTGTCGCCATCATTGTATAGGTGTAGCTAAACAATAACACTGCCTTCAAAGCCGAACCTGTATTTTGCATGTTATAACACACTCTCCCTTATTTTTTTGATCAATGTACAATACTGACAACTTCTTATTCACCTCCCAGCAGTATGTGGCTTTACTAAAATTACATGTTTATGATACTTAAAAATAAAACAATTGTGAAATATCAAAATAGACATGTATATTCCAAAAATTCATAACATACGTAATGATTTTTTATAAATTTTGAAATATAATGATGGATATAACATTATATAAATTTGTCAACAAAGCACATCTGCCGTTTGATACACGCTTTGGTAGTTTCGCCTTCAATAAGCTGATAACATTAAATCATATTTTTCAGAGGTGACAATCCATGAATAATGATATTCGTTATTTACATTCATTCATTGCTGTAGCTGAGTATTTAAATTTTACCAAAGCAGCCGAACATCTCCATATTAGTCAATCGGCACTAAGTAAACATATTATTGAATTAGAAGAACAATTAGGAGTCCAATTATTTATTCGCAACCACTCAATGGTTTGTCTGACGCGTGCGGGGTTTACCCTATTTAAAGAGGCTGGAAATCTTCTGAAGAAAATTGATGAAGTGCTTGAAGCAACACGTCAATCCCAAAATGATGTTTCAGGAAAGCTAAAAATTGGATGCCCTAGCTCTTCGCACACTTTTCTGCCCAAAATCTTCAAACGGTTTAGTGCTCTTTATCCCCACATCACCCTTGAACTGCGAGTGCTCCAGATGCCAATTAGCAATAACCAACTGTATCTAGAAGAATTAGACATTAATTTCAATTCCTGTATCGGGCATACGGAGAAACTAAAGTCTCCATTTAAGCAAAAAGAAATACGAAGATCCCGACTATGTTTCTTATTGCCCATCAATCACACTTACGCTAATAAATATTCCATTAGTCTTTACGAACTTAAACAAGAGCGCTTCATTCTCTTTGATCAACCGGGATTTGAATTTAGCAATTGGTTTGTACGTAAGTGTAACGAACAAGGATTTACCCCTAATATTGCACATGCTTTTTCGGAAGTAGATAGCATTTTTTTGCATGTGGCATCTGGGCTGGGAATTTCATTTTTTGTTTTGGATTCACTATATTGTAAAATGCTGCGAAGTCAAATTTCCGTTGTTGCTATGAATGGCGATGATGCATATGGCATAGTTTCTGCTGTTTGGAATACTAAAAATAAAAACCCCGCTATTTCACTTTTTTTAAATTCAATTAATTGACTATATAATTGAATTTTTAAAAACAGCTAACTAATGTGTACTGAATGAATCGCAAAGCCTTGCTAATACTGAAATGGTCAAATTACCAAACCGTTACGACTGGCATTAGGAGCCCTGTCGATACAAATTGAGTATGGCTACTCTCAGTACCTTAGTGGTAGATGCAAAGATGCAGGCTGTGCGCCCTCGAATATCAAAAATAGTGATCACTTTGTCGATTTTGGCATTGAACCTACACAAGGTTTTTTGCGTTTTTTTTTTGCGTTTTTATAGACAGATGGGTACTTTTTCCCCTTGGGACAAATGGTCATAAAAATAAGGCTTTCGTTCAGTAGATATTAACTAGATCTGGTTGGCGGATTGTAAAATGGCAGCCTCGCAACGCGCGGCGGTCCATGGAAATGGCCTGGAACATAAATAAACGCCCTCGATACTTCCTATTGGAAGCATCAAGAGCTAAAAAGTTGGTTAATATGTAACGGGAAGAAAGTCAATTTTAGGCGACCAGCCATGCTTATGACAATGCTCAGGGATTTTAATTTGAGTAGATAGTCACCGCCGAGCTCTTTATAGTGTTCTTTATCACGTATAATGAAAAATGCGAAAACTAGCATATGGCTGCAATACTCATATAATCCATCCCCTTTGTGTAATTATTGCAACACCATTATTACAAATTAGCAGTCCTTTTGTTTTGTACATTATTGCGCATCTTCTTTAGGATTGTATACTTTACAATTAAATTCTCTACCTATTGCACATTTTTAGATATTAGCGTTATAATTTTACATATTATAGGGAGGGGGATATGTTAATTACGATCACTTTGCGAGGAGGTAAAAATATCTAATAAATGAATTTGTCTTTCAGTTTCCCTTTTTATTTTTATCTTAGTACGCGAGTCAAGACTCCCACCTCTACAGGCGGCGCTAATTCAGGTGGAGTAGACTCTCCACCTGAATCCCCAATGTTTCAGCTATGCTGAAACGAGTTCACTATTAAAGTTTAGGAGGATAATGATGGTAAAAAAATCTCGCTACATTGGTCATCTAGTACTCGTTCTTATCTTAATTACCAGTCTATTTTCCGGTTGCGGGAACAGCGAAAGTAAGGATATTAAAATCGGTATGGTATACGAGTTAACAGGAAATACTGCATCTTACGGTACTTCTGCCGCAAATGGCGCCAAACTGGCCTTCAAAGAAGTCAATGCCAAAGGAGGTATTTTGGGAAAGCAAGTTCAATTAGTTACTGCTGATAATAAAGGCGAGCCTTCTGAATCGACTAATGCAATGTCAAAAGTAATTACTCAGGATAAAGTAGTAGCTGTAACCGGCTTTACCGTGAGTTCCTGTGGAATTGCCGGATCTGCTGTTGCCGAAGCCAATAAAATTCCTTTTGTAGCCGCAGCTACCGTGAACCCAAGGGTCACACTAAATGATCAAACCGGCAAAGTAAAAGATTATACATTTCGAGCTTGCTTTATCGACTCTTTTCAGGGGACAGTAGGTGCTAATTTTGCGTTAAATAGTCTTAAGGCCAAAAGAACTGCCATTATGACCGATAATTCTAGTGACTATAGTAAAGGCTTAGCCCAGATTTTTAAAAGCACCTTCACAGCAGGAGGCGGTCAAATACTAGCTGAAGAGGCTTATCTCCAAAAAGACCAAGACTTTAAATCCATTCTAACAACAATTAAAGCACAAAATCCTGATTTGATTTACATACCTGGATACTACGAAGATGTAGGTAAGATTGTAAAACAAGCTCGCGAGCTAGGTATAACTGTTCCGGTTCTTGGTGCAGACGCCTGGGATTCGCCTAAATTAGTTGAAATTGGAGGGCCTACCGCTTTGAATAATACGTACTTCACCAATTTCTATTCTGTAGAAGATAAAAACCCTACATCGAATGCTTTCGTTGAAGCGTATAAACAAGAATATGGCCAAACCCCAGATTCGATGGCTGCTATGGGTTATGATGCTGCCTATTTATTAGTTGATGGTATTACACGTGCTAATAGCACTGATCCAAATAAAATCCGTGAGGCATTAGCAGCAACTCAGACTTTTAAAAGCGTAAGCGGTGATATGAGCTTAAACGCTACACATGATGCTGTTAGAGGCGTAGTTATCATCGAAATGAAGGATGGGAACCAAGTTTACAAAGAAACTGTAAAACCATAAAAATTATGTTTTCACCCACAATTGCCACCTATATATCTTGGTGGCAATTTTTTTCATGCTACTCCACCAGCACAGGTGATTGTTGATGAATTTGAAAAAATAAAAAACAGCAGCAGCTAATCGCAATACGAAACCAAAAGCGAGCTTGCTTCACTGGTGTATCAGTGAAGCAAGCTCGCTTTTTTAGTCTGCTAACTACTCTTTTCCTATACTACCCTCTGTAAGAAGGCCCTTGTCCGGGCCTGCGACGGCGAACCAAATACAGCGTCCGGCGACCCTGCTTCGACAATCTCACCGTTGTCCATAAAAATAACCCGGTTGGCAACTTCTCTGGCAAATGCCATTTCATGGGTAACAACTATCATGGTCATATGCTCTTCCGCCAGCTTGCGCATGGATTTCAGAACTTCGCCGGTCAGTTCCGGATCAAGCGCTGAGGTTGGTTCATCAAACAGCATAATGTCAGGATTCATTGCCAACGCCCTGGCAATGGCCACTCGCTGTTTTTGACCACCTGACAGGCGTGAGGGATAATCATCGCGTTTTTCGGCTAGTCCGACTTTACGCAAAAGTTCTTCAGCCTGAGGCACAATATCCTCACGTTTACAGCCTTTGACAGTAATCGGCGCTTCAATAATGTTTTCCAGCACAGTAAGATGAGGGAAAAGGTTAAACTGTTGAAATACCATCCCCATCCGGCGGCAAATCTGTCTGGCCTCGGCTTCAGCGGCGTAGTTGACTTTTCCCTGACCGCTATCTGTTACCAGCACATCGCCCTCAATCTCGATGGACCCTTGATCAATGGTTTCCAGGCGGTTCAGGCAGCGCAAAAAAGTGCTTTTGCCTGAACCAGAGGGACCGATGATAGCAATGACCTCGCCTTTGTCCACCGTAAGCGATATGCCTTTTAAAACTTCAAGTTGGTTAAACTGTTTATGAATGTTTACTGCTTTAATCATGTTCATCGCCATTTGCTCCTACTCGTCATATACAGCATACTTCTTTTCCAGCTTTTGAAACAACCAGGTAAGAACCAATGTCATAACCAAGTAAAATACGGCAGCAACAATAAATGGCATTGTATTAAAATCCCGCTGTACAATGGCTCTGGTTGTCCGCAACAGATCATTCATGGCCAGAACATAAATCAGAGAAGTATCTTTGACCAGCGTAATGGTTTCATTGCTCACCGGCGGCAGCACGCGTTTAATGACCTGAGGTAGAACAATGCGACGCATTGTTTGCACATAGGTCATGCCCAATACCTTGGCCCCTTCATACTGACCACGATCAATGGATTGAATGCCTGCCCGGAATATTTCAGCAAAATAAGCCGCATAGTTTAGTACAAAGGCCAGTAACGCCGCCGAAAAATCAGGCAGCCGTACACCAACATAGGGCAAGAACGGCAGCCCAAAATAGATAAACAGGAGTTGCAGCATCAGGGGCGTTCCCCGAAACAGCCAGATGTATACGCCGACCGCACGGCTCAGGACCTTGAACCGGGAAATGCGGGCCAAAGCCAATAGCAAACCCAGAGGCAATGCAAGGACAATAGTGGCAAAAAACATTTGCAGCGTCACTACTGTGCCTTCCAGGAGCGGCGGCAGAATTCCTAGTACATAGTCCATTTATGTCTTCCTTACTTTACAATATCTTCGCCAAACCACTGCTGGGAAATCTTAGCCGAAGCACCGTCTTTCTTCATTTCATCCAGAGCCTTTTGCAGCTTGCCTAAAAGTTCCTTATCTTCTTTGCGCAAGCCGACGCCATATTCCTCTGAACCGAAATTATCCTTTAAGATAGTGTATTCGCCCGGTTTTTTAGCGATATAGTACCGGCCAACAATTTCGTCCACAACGACCGCATCAAGACGGCCGGTCTTTAAATCCATAAGCGCGGCTACGTTGTCGCCAAACTTTTTGAGTTCTTTAAACGACTTCAGAGCGTCAGCATCTTTTTCAATCGCCTCAATACTGCTGCTGCCTTCCTGCGTACCAACTACTTTGCCTGCCAAATCAGCCTTGGTTTTAATCGGCGAATTAGCGGCCACAACAATAATTTGGCGATTTTCCATATAGGCATTGGTAAAGAGGATATTCTCTTTGCGCTTGTCAGTAATCGTCAAACCATTCCACAGCACATCGACCCGTTTACCGCTCAGTTCTGCTTCTTTGCTATTCCAGTCAATAGGTTTAAATTCAACTTCTACTCCCATACGCTTGGTAGCTTCTTTCGCCATATCAATGTCAAAGCCGATAATGTTGTTTTTGTCATCCCGGAATCCCATGGGTGGAAAATTGTCATCAAGGCCAACCACAATTTTTTTCTTGTCGGTTCCGCCGCATCCGGCTACCAACATTCCGGCCACCAGTAACACTAACATGGCTGCTATTAATCGTCTCACTCTAACTCCTCCACTCTCCCTAAATTCTACCCTTATTTTACTTTACCATATTAAAGTTTGGAAACAATAAAAAGCGCCGTTTGCGTAAACGGGGTTAGTGTTTGGATTAAAAATCTTGCATTTGCGGCATAACTCTCAGTATATTGTGTTCTTTGGGAAAAGACTACATCGGTACAGCCGCTTCACACGGCACGGCAGTCTGACATTTACCACAGCCATAGCGTGGTTTAAACCGCACCGCCGTACTCTCAAGAAACCGGGCACAAATATCATTGTTTTTGCCTGTAGCATCAATGGCCTGGGGCGGGCAGCGCTTGATACAGGCACCGCATTTACTGCAATATTCATCATAGGTTTGGTAACTGCGCGGTGTAGGCGTAATATCTGTCGTCACAATAACACTGCCTAGCCGCCCGGCTGCACCGGCCCTGGTAATAAATGACCTATTTAAACTAAAGGTGCCCAACCCGGAAACATAAGCAATATGCCGCTCAGACCAATTGCTTTTGCGGTTAACTACAGCAAACCGTTCATCAAGCCCTGGCGCTACAGCCTGATAGCCTGCCGCCTGAAACCACTCTACTAAAAACTTGCGCAGAGCGTCATTGATCATTTCGCCTTCAATCCGCGCATACAGCCACTCAGCAGCTGGCAGCTCACCCTGCCGGTTAGCCTCCCGTACAGTCTGACTAAAGGGCAAAAAATAAGCGATTACTGATTGAGCCGCCGGCAGCCATTCACGCGGTGACAAGTGATTGGGGCCGACAATATTATCGGCCTTTAACGTCTCAAATAAAGCATCCTCAGCCCGAGACACACCTACCAACGGTTTATCATAGATTTTGCCCAGGCCAATTTCAGCCACAGTATTAAGTGGTGTGCCGGCGATAAAGTCAATCACCGCTTGTTCGATTGTCTGTAGTTCCAAAGCTATCCCTCCATTTGCTTATGTTACACTATATTTTCTAAGTGTTCATTAATATCTTCAGCATCTTTTCCCGGTTATTAATAAATTCACGCATAATAATATAATGCTCTGTTTGCTCATATTCAATTTCTGCCAAACCAGTTTCTGTCAGTTGCACTATCTTGGCATCAGGGTAAGCCATAATAATCGGCGAATGAGTTGTTATGACAAACTGTGAATCCTGCCGAACCAACTCATGAATCCGCGAAATCATAGCCATTTGACGTAATGGCGATAGCGCTGCTTCAGGCTCATCTAGGATGTATAGGCCCTGTCCCCCAAACCGGTTCATAAAAGTTGCAAAAAAGGCTTCACCATGTGATTGTTCATGAAGTGACCGGCCACCATAAGAATCAATTACTCTCGCACCTGTACCTTCCCGGTCAAGTTCTTCTATCGTTGTCGCTACATTATAGAAACTTTCAGCCCTGAAAAAGAAACCAGTGCGCGGCCTTTTAATCCCTTTCACAAGGCGGATATGTTGATATAATTCCGAATGAGAAGGTCTGGACGCAAAATTAAAATTAATGGTTCCTCCCTCCGGGTTAAATCCCCAAGCCACCGCAACGGCCTCTAAAAACGTGGATTTTCCCGTGCCATTTTCGCCCACAATCATCGTCACTTTAGGATGAAAGTCAATACTATCCAACTCCTTAAATGCAGGCAGGCAAAACGGATATTCTTCCTGCGATTTTATTCGCTCGCGTTCTACTTTCACACTCCGCAAATAAGCCCCATTACTCAGCAACAAACATTCACCCCCCATGTCAAAGACAATCTATTTTGCCGTATCGCATTCACTGCAATAGTATTATACCGATAACCAAAAACCGGAACCTGGAAGATTCCGGCTTTAGCTCGTCTTGCTTACAGATTCTTTGCTTGTTCAATAGTAATCTTCTTAATAACAACATCTTCTACCGGTTTATCCTGCGGGCCTGTCTTAACTTTGCCGATAGCCTGAACAACATCCATACCTTCAATTACCTTGCCAAATACAGCATGTTTATTATCAAGCCAGGGGGTTGCTTTCAGCGTTATAAAAAACTGGGAACCGCCGGTATTGGAACCAGCATTAGCCATAGAAATAACGCCTTCCGTATGTCTTAAGTCGCCGTTAAATTCGTCAGGGATAGTGTAACCGGGGCCACCTGTGCCATTCCCCTTAGGATCGCCGCCTTGAATCATAAAGTCGGCAATAACCCGGTGAAAAATCAGGCCATTATAAAACCCTTTATTGGCAAGGGTAATAAAGTTTTTACTGGTCTGCGGCGCTTTATCTTCGGACAATTCGATCCGGAAATTACCCTTCGAGGTTTCAAACAACGCTACACTGTTTTTCTTTGTGGAACCATCTGTTTGTGCTTGTGGAGGATTGTTCTCAGCCTGCTTAGGTGTATTGCTGCCGGCACAACCTGCCGTTGAAAGTACCAATAATGTGAGCAGCAAGATAAATGTAGTTACATATTTTTTCATAAGATCACTCTCTTCTTTTATTTGTTATCCAGATATTAGTATATCACATTAGGTTACATAGTTTAAATTGATTTTACGGTTTGCAACATTTTTCCGTACTTTATCCGCCACCAGGAAATTGCCCTGGCCGAATCAATTTCCTGACGAATTTTATCCTGGTTCGGCGGTAAGAGGCCAGTCTTTGACAAGTGCGCTTCCTGGTAGTCATTATCGGCATTACCCACATAGCCTGGCGTAATCCAGAAACCATAATTCATACCAAAATCATTGCCATTTGTCAGACTGCGTCCTACAGAATAATACTCAAACCCACCAGGGGCGACAAGTTCCAGCAAGGTTGGTATAACATTGATATGGCTGCCTGCCGTTTGCTCAGGAAACGACTCTTTGCTGATATTTTTGCCATAGACGATGAAGGGAACGGCATACCGCTCAAACAAAGCTGGATTTGTCTCCACATTAACCCTGTCAGCATGATCGCCAACAATAACAAACAGGCTGTCCGGATACTGCTGCCGGGCCTCTTTAACAAACTTGGCCAACATTTTATCAGCATACCAGAAATGCCCCAGCTTCTTAATAAGCTCCTGATCATTCTTACATTTATCTGGCAAGCCGGCAGTAACAATAGTAGGGTCAAAGCCTTCCCTGGCCAGATCGACCGTATAGGGCGAATGATTAGATACTGTAACAATAACATGGAACCCAGGGTGATCATTCTGCACCTGCCCCAGCACAGCTTGATACAAATCAGCATCATCAACACCCCAGACATTGCCGCCTTGGCTGGCGAAATCGCCCATACCATAGAACGACTCAAAACCCTGCGCCAGCGTAAAATCCTTGATTTTTTCCCATGAAGCAGGCCCGGCATACCAAAAATCAGTGGTATAGCCCAGCCGCTTCATCTGCGGCGCCAGCGAAGTAGCATATGGTTCTTTGTAAGACTCCGGCAGATAGTTTAGGTACAGGTTAGCCTCAGCTAAACCAGTAATTACACCCATTACACCGGAAATCGTACTCATGCCATTTGGTAAAAAGTCAGGGACATAAGCTGCCTCCTCTTGCGTAATAAGCTCCTTCATTCCGTTTGCAATAGCAAGGTTACTGTACTTAGGCAGTAAGGGCCAATTGGCATAACTTTCGGCAATAATGAGAAATACCTGTTTGGGCGGCGCCTCTGTTCCTACTATTACTTTCTTACGTAAAAAGTCATCCAAATTAACGGAATTCACTCGCTTTCCCGCCAGATAGCTGCCATAATCATTCAAACTTGCTGGCTCCATATCAAGACCAGTAGAGGAACAAACCCGTTCATGTAAAATATAGGCCCGATACAGTGCCTGCACATCATCCAAAATAGCTTCATTAAGCAGCTGATCTTTAGTAACTCCGGAATTCTCCCAGTCGATATTATAGGCATAAGTCATGGTTCCACCAAACCGAATAAAAATAGCCAAATAAAAAATGACTACAAGCAGAGCCGCACGAATAGCAATGTTTTGATACCATTTAGGCAGCCGGGGAAAGCTGAAAGTTTTAACAGCTAGCCACCGCTGCAGTATTTTGCATAACAAGAATGCTGTCATACTCGCCAAAAGCACTCTGACAGGTAAATTATACTGCTCGATAACAGTATGCATAATGGCCGTTACGTCATCATTTAACGTATTGAATAACAATTGATTAAAGGCCATACGAAATTCCTGGTAGTAAGGAATACGCGCATGAAATAAAAAGCTAAGTATAGTAACATAACCCGCCCCTAGATATAAGCGAATATGGCTAAGTCTCTTCCAGGGAAGAAACAAGCGCAAGCCAGTACAACAAACAAGCGGCACCAGCACCAGCATTCCCGCGCTTTTCAAGCTGATTCGCAAACCATAATATAGCGCTGAAACAATGTCGCTCACAGTCACGGCTTCGCTCAAAAACGAATGCATTACCGCAATAAAGCCAACGCGAAACAAACAGAAGACTCCTACTATGAAAATGAAGAGTTTGCAATCCTGCTGCAACTCAGTGTAAAATTCGTCCCAACAAACCAGCCTGATAATAAACCCACCCTTTCCCACCTTTTTAAAAACTACCGCTTTACTACTATTCAAAACCCCGGTAGATTTCTACTTTATTTGCTAAAATCCTGCAACCGTCAGCAAAATTTTTTAACTAAAACAAAAAAGACTACTCACAGGCAGCCTAAAATAATACATCTCAAGACAAAAGAACGCTCACTTTGTCTGTTTTAAAAATTGACTAATCAGGCATAAACTGTCGCGGTTGCTATCTTCTATTTTTGCAAACAATAATTAAAACCTGGTATAGAAAGGAGCAGACTATGAAGCACACCAGCCGTAGAAAAAGTGCCAAACGCAGATGCAAGCGTCTAGTAGCCGCCCTTGCCGGTGCTGCTGTTGTAACCTCAGCTATGCTGCCAGGACTTCCCCTGTCCCAGGCTCATGCTGCAGAGAATACAGCTATCACAGTTCCGTCTCCGGGTACTGAGGCCAATCCTCCCACTGAAGACAAACAAGATAATAACAAGGAAACTACTCAAGAGAATGCAGTGAACCATGACCGTGATAAAGAACGCCCTGGTGAACAGCAGTCTTCACCAGTAGCCGCCGTCAAGGCAGCAGCTGCGGCATATGGCTTTGATGCCCGGCATGACAGTTTTTCACTGCAATGGAATAGTTCGACAGAAGGTGTAGTCATGGTTCGCACCGATAAGGGCAAAACCTTCAAGGTCCGTCTAATTAAAACCGCTGGCGACTGGAAAATTAGTAGTGTAACAGAGGTCGTTACCGGCGGTCAAGGTAATGGTGTTATCCACTTAGGCGACCCGGTAGAGGTTGTAAAAGATAACGCGGCCACCTTCGGCTTTGATGCTTACGACGATAGCTTCACACTATTATCAATGGCGGGCAGCAAAGCCATTGTCCAGGTAAAAACCAGTGGACAAACCTTCAAAGTTGATCTGGAAAGAAGCGGCAGCAACTGGATAATCACCACAATTCGCGGCATCGGCAATAGCAACTACCCTGCCACCTATCGTCCAGCCAGCCTCTATGGTTACCCAGCTACCGCACCGGTAACAACAGTTACTAACAAGACGCTGTATAACAACAATAGCTTTGCCGACTGGACCTGGCACGAAAGTGCCTACCCCGCTGATATGAAAGTCGGTGTTTTACTCTTCAAACCTGAATCAGCCGCTATTGCAGATATACCTGGCATCATTGTCGATAAGGTAGAACCGATTGATTTTAGCCGGCAACTTGTACTATACGCACATATCGGTTCAGTAGCTAGTAAAGGCTATGGCATTGGTATTGAAAACGTTGTACAAACAGGCAATGACCTGACTGTTACCATCAGGACAAAAAGCCCCCTGGAAAACCACAGACTCTCACCAACTATAAACAATGACGTTATCTCCCTTGACCGTCTGACGTTAAACTTTGACAATCCGATTCATATCCAATTTGTAGACCAAAAGGGTACTGCCCTGAGTAACTATACCTTATATAGAAAATAAACAGACTTGGCTTGTGGCAAGTCCGTCAGGACGCCGGCAGAAGCCGCCTTTGGGGGTATAGGCGTTCAATTCAGGGAAAGTTATACTTTCTAGCTGGACGAAAAATAGATTGCCTCTCTGTGCATTATAGCGCACAGAGAGGCAATCTATTTTCTCACGCTCGAAAATGGGATAAATTTTACTGCTTGGATAAAATTTATCTGCAAGTATATAGTTGTTTATGCAACTATTTTCCTATTGAGATAGACTAGTGTAATAATTTTAATATTCAATAGACTTAGTCTATTAAGTGTGTTAATCTATATTAAATAATGTAAGTAAACCTGTTTCAGCATAGCTGAAAACCCGGCGGATTCAGGTGAGGAGTCTACCCCACCTGAACAAACGCCGCGGAGTCTTAACTCGCCGCAAAAGATAAATAGAGCGGCAAACCAATGGACGAGCTCAAAATAAGAAAAGAGCCATTCTTAGTATGGTTTTTAAAAAGCAAATATAGGAGAAAAGGGCATGGGTTATTTAGATACTACAAATGAACTGTACAAAGAAGCGGCTTTGATACCGCAGGACGGTCTCTGCTGTGTTACAAGTAAGTCTCGCTTTTTGCCAGGATTAACAATTCCGGCTGTTATGCAGGAAATGAATTACGGTTGTGGGACAACCGTTCACTTTGGTGACCTAAGTCATGAGGAAACCATTCTCTACGTAGGCGTGGGAGGAGGACTGGAGGCACTTCAATTTGCCTATTTCACCCGGCGGCCCAAATCGGTTATTGCAGTGGATAAAGTTCCCGAAATGCTTGATAAAGCCAGACAAAATTTGGAACTTGCAACAAAAATGAATGCTTGGTTTAGACCAGATTTCATTTATTTGATAAACGGTGACGCTCTCAGCCT
The DNA here is from genome assembly GCF_007830295.1 of Sporomusa sp. KB1. Lineage (GTDB taxonomy): Bacteria > Bacillota > Negativicutes > Sporomusales > Sporomusaceae > Sporomusa. The sequence continues at coordinate 582,865 of NZ_VLKC01000002.1, forward strand.
ACCTGTAGAAACTGAAAGCGTTACCGTTGCTGCTCAAAATTGTCTATTTAATATCTTCGAACAGGATGATTTAACAAAAGCACTAGCGGAAATGCACCGTGTTTTAAAACCCGGTGGCAGGTTTTATATATCTGATCCTATCACAACTAAGCCGATACCCGAACAATTGCGAAAGGATGAACGGTTACGTGCGATGTGCCTTTCAGGTGTTTCGACTTATCAAGAGTACCTAAATAAAATTGTCAGCGCAGGATTTGGCACGATAGAAATTCAAGCACGAAGACCATTCCGCGTTCTGGATAAAGATCGTTATGGATTATCAGAGAATATTCTTTTGGAATCAATTGATCTTGTTGCCTATAAAAACCCCGCTCTTGCCAGCGGAGCCCGCATCTTTGCCGGAGAGACCCTTATCTATTTTGGAAAAGAAAGGCTGAGGGATGAAGATGGCCGCATTATACCACGGGATATTCCTCATCCAGTGTGTCAAAAAACAGCCGATTACTTCCGTAAGTTAAACCGTTGCGATGTGGTTGTAACCGCTCCAACATACCATTACAACGGAATAAATAATGGATGCTGCTGAGAATCTATTGTTTATATAAAAAATATGTAAGGAGATGCTTAGTTGTGGAATATATGCGCGATTTTATCGGGGAGTTTTTAGGAACTTTTTTGTTGGTCTTGTTCGGATGCGGTTCTGTTGCGGTTTCTGTCCTCTTCAATTCCCACAGTGGCTTATTTCAGATCGCATTAATTTGGGGAATTGGCGTTAGCTTAGCTATTTATGCTACACGGCATTTATCTTGTGCTCACCTTAACCCCGCAGTTACTTTAGCTATGTTGGTGAGCAAAAGAATGTCGATAAAAAAGGTGCCGACTTATCTTATTGCCCAATTTGTCGGAGCTTTTTTTGCAGGGCTAACCTTATATATTTTATTTGACCCCTCCATTACTGCTTTTGAAACGGCTCAGAATATTGTTCGCGGTACACCGGATTCCGTTAAGGTCGCAAAAATGTTTGGCGAATATTATCAACTCCCAGGAAGTACAACTGTAGTCTCCATGCCTTTAGCAATATGTGCTGAAGCTATTGGGACTTTTTTGCTTGTGCTCATGATATTTTCACTAACAGAAGGCTGCAATCTCGGAAGACCGGATGACAATTTGGCACCGGTATTTATTGGACTATCCGTGAGCTCGGTGATTTGTCTTATCGCACCACTCACCCAAGCTGGACTGAATCCTGCCCGTGATTTTGGGCCTCGTCTTGTTGCGTGGATTTTTGGCTGGGGTTCTGCTGCCTTTCCTGACCAGTCCGGAGGGTTCTTCTTTGTTTACATTCTCGGTCCCATGATTGGCGCTCTGGCGGCAGGGCTGTTGTTCACAGGCGTGTTGGAACCACTGATGAAAAAAACACAATGTCAGTGTCAATAAATTAATGAAAGGAAGATGAATTTATATGAAAACTAAGATCATTTTAGTCGGAGGATTCCTTGGTGCTGGCAAAACAACGCTTCTTGGGGAGGCCGCCCGTAAGCTTAGTCAAACAGGCAAACAAGTCGGACTAATTACCAATGATCAGGCATCAGAACTAGTAGATACAGTATTTCTTGAGCATATAGCTACAACTGTCTCAGAAGTGAGCGGCAGCTGCTTCTGCTGCAATTTTTCAGGGTTTACTGATGCTATTGCTTATATTAATGAAAAGAAGGCTATGGATGTCATTATTGCCGAACCTGTTGGCAGTTGTACCGATCTTTCCGCAACCATTTTGCAGCCGTTGAAGCATAAGTTTGCTGAAGAATTATGCGTAGCCCCGCTTTCAGTGCTTGTTGATCCTGAGCAACTGTCGGATATTTTAGACGGAAGAATGTCGGGACTTCATATGAGCGCAGTTTATATTCTCCGGAAGCAGCTTGAAGAGGCGGATTTGATTGTCATCAACAAAACAGATTTATTAAGTCCCGAAGTGGTCGCGGCTTTAAAAAAACGTACTGCCGAAGAGTGGCCATGGGCTGCAGTCCATGCCATCAGTGCAAAAAACGGGGACGGTTTAGAAAATTGGCTGAATGAGGTTTTGCAATCTTCTGAAGCCGGAACCCATTTGGCAGAGGTTGACTATGATACTTACGCCGAAGGAGAAGCCGTTCTCGGCTGGCTTAACACCACAGTCAAACTGCAAAGTAGGCTAGCCAACTGGGATAAATTCACCGAAAATTTACTCAATTATCTGAATCGGCGCTTTATAGAGGTAAATGCTGCGGTCGGTCATGTGAAATTGCTTATAAAAACAGATAACGGCTTTGTGATCGGTAATATTACAGGCCCCAAAAACTTCCTGAATATCCGTGGGTCTGCGGGGGAGGGTAAAGAGGCGCAGATGACGCTAAACGCTCGTTCCCAGATGGAGCCTGATGCGCTTAAAGCCATCGTCTTAGAGGAGATTTCCAAAGCTAGCGAGAACCATATAACTACCGATTTTGTAGCTTTAAAATGTTTAAAACCGGGACGTCCTAACCCAACTTACCGTTACGACCATGTAGAAGTCCAAAGTCTCTGAATAAAGCCCTCTTTACACATATAAACTGATTAGCCTAAGTTGCTCACCCAAAAGAGTGAGCTCAAAGATTTGTAACAAAAAACCATCCTCTGCCACAGCAAAGGATGGTTTTTGTTACATTGATTTATTTGTTGGAATCAGTCTCAGCTCATCCAGTTCGTTCGGTTATGGTATTCTATCGCTTCCTTTTACTGCTTATTTTTTATCAGATGGAAAGCAGATAACTTTCCCTGGATTGAACGACTAAGACTTCTGCCGGCATCCTAAAGGACTTGGCACAGCCAAGTCTTATCTTATCCCAATTTCTTCGTCTGTAAGATAACATGCGGGATCAGCTTCCCAGAAATCCCCGGTCATGGCCTCAGCCCTCGTCCGGAAATTTCCATTACAAATAGCAAGGTATTGGCAAACACTGCACCTGCCTTTAAGCAATGGTTTACGGTCTTTAAGTCCGCTAAGAATTGGATTCGTCAGATCAGTCCAGATTTCCCCGAATTTTCGTTCCCGCACATTACCAAAGGTATGGTGTTGAGTGAATTGATCAGGATGAACAAACCCGCTAGGATCCACTTCCGCAAAAGCAATTCCGGACCGGTTACCGCCGTTAAGCGAAATCAATGCTTTAATTCTCTCAGCCAATGCAAGATTATTTTCGCCAAGTGCTTTCAGGTAAAGGTATACTCCATCACAATGATTATCAACTGTTAGAATCTCTTTAGTCAAACCGCGTTCTTCAAAGTCGCGGGCCCGGTTAATAATAATATCCATAGCCTGGCGTGACTCAGCGGTAGTTATATCTTCATCCATCATTAGGTTGCCGCGCCCGGAGTACACTAAGTGGTAAAAGCAAACACGATCAATTTTTTCCGTTTCAATAAAATCAAAGATATTATCCAATTCTTGCAGGTTGTGACGGTTTATGGTAAATCTCAGCCCTACACGCTGGCCGGCCGCAACACAGTTTTGAATTCCCTGCATTGCGGCTTGGAAAGCGCCTTCTTTACCGCGAAACTTATCGTTTACTTCACGCAAACCGTCCAAAGAAATACCGACATAACCTACACCGATCTCCTTGATTTTTCGTGCAACCTCTGGCGTAATCAAAGTACCATTCGTCGACAGTGTCGGTCGAATTCCCTGGGCAGCAGCATAGGCCGCCAGTTCAAAAAAATCCGGTCGGATAAGCGGTTCCCCACCTGAGAACAATAACACCGGAACCCGGAATTCTGCTAAGTCATCAATAAACTGCTTGGCCTCATTGGTGGTTAATTCGCCTTGGTATTTTTTTGAATCCGAATCCATATAGCAGTGGCGGCATTTAAGATTGCATGTCCTCGTAGAATTCCAGACAACAACCGGTCCTGCATCGTGGGTAACCCCATGGCGCGCTCCCCTGGAATTCTGGTTGTAGCGCAAAGTATCGCCAAAGTATTCAGTTGAAAATAAAAGTTTCGTAACACTTATCATTGTTTTATCCCACCTATAATACTATTTGTCAGACTAAATTTCAACTCCGAAAATGGTTGCCATTATAACGCCCGCTACCATCATACCATAAACTATTCCTTAACACGAATTCGTCGCTATTCCATACATTTTTTCTTTACCGCCACAACGCCTGACGATCATGCCCATATTGTAATTCAAAATGCATGATAGCTGCCGCAATATCCTTGGTATTACTCATTTGCTGCCACATACGTTCAAGCAGTAGTAACGTTTTCTCCAAGCCATAAATATAAAAGGGTTTTCTAAAGATAAAACTCACTAAAAAATTTTCCAGTAAGAACTCTCCCGGCCCTGCTGCCAACGGCAGCCTATCAGCAGCCAGCTTTTCCAGCCAGTCATAATTATAATTAAATAAAGCCGTCAGTTCTCTGGCAAGGGTTTCGTTCTGTGGCAAATCATTTATTGCTTTAATTGTTTTAGTCAGAAAGTCCAGACGTTCATCAAGCTGCAGGCTCCGGCACTGCAGGATATCGATAAAATGAGTTTCCAGTTCAAAGTAGTAATGCATTGGTTCCCATGCTGGCTGCTGCTGAGGATAAACTTCGACAGCGTAGTTATTCTCCGGAAAAGCAATTGGTGGTTGACCGGCTCTCTTAATAGCCAGCGATGCCTCTTGTCCAGCCAGCTTCAATACGGCCGGACAACTGAAGCTGAGCGTCAGTTCAATTCCCCGTGAGGTACTCATCGGGTAACGCGGATAAGTCTGACAAACGGCATCAAGCTGGCTGTGACCGGCTTCTTTATGCAAGCGGCAGCGATTGCACTCATCCAAAAACCAACAACCACCCCCATCCTGTTTGGCAATATAGGCATATTCACCATACCCTGCAGCCTCATTCAGCCTGATAAACGCCTGGTCAAATTCCGCCTTGCGGCCAGTGCTACTAAACAATGCTTCATTGCGGCGATAGCTGGTTTCATCCAAGGTTACCTGCCAGGAATTACGGCAACAGGTGCCACACATTTCACAAGTAAACCGTTCACATAGATCTACATAAATATACGTAGAAACACCTTCTTACTCAAATTACTATATTCTGTTTTGTCTGCTATTTCGTACACCTTATCAAGTGTTTCCTAGTACATCAACCAGTAACCCTGAGTAAAAGCTCCATATAGTGTAATACTAACATATGCAGGTAGTTTTAGGTGGTGTTTAGTAATGGAAGAAGCTTCACATGACATGATCAAGAACAAGCTTAATACTCTTAGACAACGAATTATAGAATGTGAGAAAGTCGCAGGCGAAATATCGCAGATTGCTGCCCAACTTAGACTCGTAGAAGGCGTGACTGTCTTTAGAGCCGTAGCGGCCAATAAAGCATTTTTGGAGGATGCGTTCAAAAAAAGTGGCGACGTTATATTTTTTGAATTTGTTACTTTTTCAGGCGTAAAAGTCTTGATCGTATATATTGAAGGATTAGTAAGCAAGGAAATATTAGGACGAGACATAATAAATGCATTTATTATGAAATCGAAAGAACTACCAGCAAACACGTTGCTTGATTCGAAAATATTAACAACCTTAGTTACGGCAGCAGGCGTAATAGAAACTCAAACAATGTCTGAGGTTATTGATGATCTAGTAAATGGTAACACTGTTCTGTTTGTTGATGGAGTAGCTACAGCCTTTCTAATTGAGTCCAAGGGATGGGAAACTAGAACGGTAGCTGAGCCTGATACCGAGTCAGTTATTCGGGGGCCCCGTGAAGGTTTTATTGAAAATATCAGAACAAATACAAGCTTATTGCGGCGAAAGATAAAAAACCCCAATTTGGTATTTGAAAATATCACCCTTGGCAAGCAGACAAAAACCAATGTTGCTATCGCTTATATCGATGGCATTGTAAACCAGGCAGTACTGGGGGAAGTAAGAAGACGGCTAAATAAGATTGATACCGATTCGATACTAGAAACAGGTTACATTGAGCAGTTTATCGAAGATAGTCCGTTCTCGCCACTGGCGACTATTGCCAATACCCAAAAGCCTGATATTCTGGCGGGCAAACTACTCGAAGGCCGGGTAGGCATATTTTGTGATGGGACTCCGCATGTACTCACTGTTCCCCACTTGCTTGTCGAAACATTGCAAACCAGTGAGGATTATTATGTGCGGCCATTCATGGCATCAATGTGGAGAATAATCCGACTTACGGCGCTTTTCTTTAGTATCTTTGTACCCGGTTTATATGTCGCGCTTCAGACTTATCATCAGGAAATGATTCCAACAATACTACTATTACGCATGGCTGGCTCAATCTCGGATATACCCTTTCCGGCTGGAGCGGAAATGCTTATCATGGTTATCTTTTATGAGTTGCTCCGTGAATCAGGCGTCAGACTTCCCCGGGCAGTAGGATCGGCAATCAGTATCATCGGCGCGCTGATTGTTGGCGAAAGCGCGGTAAATGCCGGCCTCGTGAGTGCTCCTGTGGTTATTGTTACTGCCGTTACTGGAGTTGCCGGGTTTATTGTGCCGGCTTTATCGGAAGCTATCATGTTTTTTCGATTTTTTTTCTTAATTGCAGGCAGCGTAATGGGCCTGTATGGCGTCGTATGCGGGTTATTCCTCATTGTGTTGTACGCAGTTTCGCTGCGTTCCTTTGGTGTTCCCTATACCTCCTCGTTAGCACCTTCTGATCAAGGCGTACTTATGGATTTTTTTCTTAGGTTTCCGCTATGGGCGATGAAAAAAAGGCCGCCAGCTATTGCCAAGGACAACCAACAACGGCGGGGGGACAACGAATGAGCCTACGCAAAAGAATGCTTGCCAGTATCGTAATCCTTGTATTAGCTTTATCGCTTACCGGGTGCTGGAATCGTCGCGAGTTAAACACGCTTGGAATTGTCGGCCTGGTAGGCGTAGACGCTAATAATGACGGCATTACAACTACGTTTGAGATCATTAATCCTAAAAAAACCAGTAAGGATGGCAGCGAACAAGCTAAACCCGTCAAGTATGTACAAGCTAACGGCAGAACTGTTGCCGAAACATTTCGCGATGCATCGTTGCGGTTTGACCGCAAGATATTCGTGGCTCACGCCAAAGGATTTTTGTTCAGTGAAGAACTTGCCAGAAATGGGTTGGCAGCGCATCTTGATATGATTTTACGCGACCATGAGGCGAGAATAGCAATGCATTTAGCAATTGTAAAAGGTACTTCTGCTGCCGATGGTATGACCATTGCCAGTGGAATCAATATTATTCCTTCAAACTATTTCGAAGACATAGTTAGACAAGATAAAACCCATGCGAAAAGCGTGGATTCCAAAGTTATCGATTTCTTAAAGACATATAGCGGCAAAGGTATAAATCCCGTTGTTACAGTACTACAGAAAGCAAAAAAGGCCAAAATAGGAACAGGACAAAGTGAAGAATATGAATTAAGCCCTGAAGGATCAGCTGTGTTTTTAAGGGACCGATTGGTCGGATTTTTGAACGGTGAGGAAACAAGAGGCTACAACTGGGTAATCGGCAAAGTACGTAGTGGTATCGTTATATCCCCTACCCCTAATACTAACGGGACTAGCTCTGTGGAAATATTAACAGCCAAGAGTAAAAATGAGGTCGAGATTAGCGGTAATGATATAAAAATCAAAGTAAAAATCACTATGACCGGTATGCTGGATGAAGAAACCACTAAAGTCGAAATAACAGACCGAGCGGTAATAGCAATGCTAGAACAGGCAACTTCACAGAGCATTAAACAGGAAGTGGAGCATACCCTGCAAAAAGTGCAAACTGAATATAAGTCTGATATTTTTGGTTTTGGACAGCTTGTCCATCGCAAATATCCTCAGGAATGGAAGAACATGCAGGATAATTGGGATGACTTGTTCGCACAAGCAACCATTGAGGTGGAAACCCAAACAAAGATAACCAAAACAGGTAAATCAGAAAATCCTGTACAGGATTGAACTTGTTTTAAGCATAGCTGAAACATCGGCGGGTTCAGGCGGGGAGTCTACCCCACCTGAACAAACGCCGCCTGCAGAGGCGGGAGTCTTACCTCGCCGCAAAAGATAAAAAGGGGCCAACAGCAATTGATAGCAAATTTAGAAAAGATATCTCCACTACAAGTCATTCTTTTATTGAGTTTTTGCCGTATAGCGATTGTACTATTATGGTTTAATTTCACCAACCAGGATGTATGGATTACAGAAATTATTGCCCTGTTTTACCTTGCAATACTATCTGCTCCTCTATTATTTTTAAGTAAGCAGTTTGCAACTCTGACGCTAATAGAGTATTTACCGATAATAACCGGCAAACTGGCCGGTAAAATACTGGGATCGTTGTATATTGTTTTTTTTCTGTTTTTGGCTACCCTTGATTTATCGTTGTTTGATAACATTCTTAAGCCAATAAATTATCCTGAAACTCCGGATTCTGTCATTGTATTACTGGCGTTACTCTCTTGTGCTTATGGTGTATATCTGGGCCTGGAATGCATTTGCAGGGCGGCAGAGTTTTTTACCCCGCAAATTTTTGCCATCATTTTCTTTTATGCAGTGCTACAAATCCCTGATATGGATTTCAAAGTATTTCTGCCAATATTGGCTGATTCCACTTTCCCGGAGATTAACTTTCAGGCCTTTATTACGGCTGCCAGAGTGAACGAACTTGTAGTTCTTGCTATACTGGCTCCATCCATTACTAAAAAAGAAAATACCACTATGATTTTATTCTGGACAATGATCGTTATTACGGTGTTTTCCCTTATAATCATAGTTCCAACGCTAGCAGGCTTAGGACTAGATCTCTCCCAAAAAACCTTTGACCCCTATTATCTCTTTATAAAGCAAATCAACATCTATGATTTCATCACGCGCATTGAATTTCTCATTGTTGCCGCCTGGAATATTAGCATGTTCGTGAAAATTTCATTAATGATATATTTGGCAATACTATGTTTTGTTCAAGTTTTTGGACTTACAAATCGCAAGGTTCTCATTATTCCCATGGTTATAGTGATATTCATAACGGCGTTAAAAACAGAGATTCTTAGTTCTGTTGTAGTATTCAATCTTATTGAATATTACGTACCTTATATCAACTTAATTTTTATGTTTGGTATTCCGGTAATTGCATTGGCTATTTTTTTTCTGAAGAAGGCTACGAACGTAAAAAGTGACTGTAACCGTTAAGCAGTCTTTTCTTACTGCATTAAATTACGAACAACCATCACAACAATAACAATCCAGGCCACAGCGACTACCGCAATCACAGCAAAAATATAGGGCATTCGCCGGACCCATTTTTCACTTTGCCGCCTGCTTTCCATAAGTACCGGCGCTGGCAGTAAATTGGTCAAATACAGCATGGCACCAGTAAACAGGGTAACGTCATCAGCAATACCTACCAGCGGCAGATAATCAGGCAATAAATCAATTGGACTAAGCAAATAAATAACCAATGCTGTCAAAATTCCCTTAAAATAATAAGGAGTTTGCGGATGCCGCCAGGCATAAAATAAAATCAGGGCATTTTCCCGCACCATTTTTAATACGGACCAAAATTGAAATAGGCGGCCTGCCTTTATCATAGTCTCACCTGCCTACATTTTTATCTGATGTCCAAACCAGAGTAAGAGTGTCACAACTTATTTCCCTGACCGTTGGAAGGATACCAATGCTCCGATAATAGCAAAGGCAGCACCTACCAGCAATGCGGCTTGATACCCCTCCAGGAAAGCGGCTATCTGCTGCACCTGCGTTGGTTGATTAAAGCCACTAAGGCTGGCGGCTCGCCGATATTCCAGAATAGATACCGCTACCGCTGTACCGCATACCATGCCAAAATTGCGGGCTAAGGCATTGATACCGCCCGCCACTCCCAGTTGCCGGGGTTGTACAGCACTCATTATACTGTTATTATTCGGAGACTGGAATAGGCCATTGCCCAAACCCATGATGGCTTGTGAGGCCATAATCAACCATAACTCAGTATTAACCTGCAGCCTGGCGGTTAAAATTAAGCCCAGCGCCAGTATTCCCATTCCCGTAGTAGCTAGCGGACCTATACCAATCTTATCTGACAAACTGCCGCTCAGTGGTGCAACTACCGCCATAACCAGGGGAAAAGCTGACATAATGAGACCGGTCTTTGCCGGAGTAAAGGCTAGTATATCATGGAGGAAATACGGTAGCAGTAACGTGTTGCTAAACATAGCCATGAAAGAGAGCATACCAGCCAAATTGCCTGTTGAGAACTCCCAATTCTTAAATATTGATAATTCCAGCATGGGATAGGCAATTCTTTTTTCCTGCCATATAAAGAGAACAAACATTACCAGGGCAAATCCCAGGCAAGCAAACGTGCTTACCGAAAGCCACCCCCACCTAGTGCCATAGCTTAACGCCAATAAAAAACTGATCATGCCGATTGTAAACAAGGCCGCCCCTAGATAGTCTATTTTTTCCTGCTGTAAATCCTGATCGACCGGCAAAATCAATCGCACGCCAGCATAGCCGAGCATGCCAATAGGAATATTGACATAAAAAATAGCATGCCAGTCAAAATTATCCACAAGCAGGCCCCCTAACCCCGGTCCACTCAGACTGCCTAACGCTACAATGGTACCAAGCATCCCTAACACCTTGCCACGCTCATTTTGCGGAAAACCCGCCGTAAGTATAGCCATACCATTAGCCATCAATGTGGCAGCGCCAATCGCCTGAATTATGCGAAAGCCAATCAGCAGACCAATAGAATTAGCCATACTGCATAGTAATGAACCTGCGGCAAAACCGATAAAGCCATAGCCATATATCCTGCGACATCCCAATACATCGCCAAGCCGCCCCACAAGTGGCAGCAGGCTGGTGATTGCCAGCAAATACGCTGTCACCACCCACTGGGCTGTGGGAATATCAGTATGTAATGCAATCGTAATCGGCGGCAAAGCAACATTAACAATGGAAGACGTCATTGTCGATATAAAAATTCCTGTACTAATAACACCAAAAATCAACCATTTATAATAAGGAAGTTGCTGCAATTTTTTCTGCACCCAGAAACTCCTTTCCCACTATCTACAACATACAACGCGTTAACGATTTTGGCCGGTAGTGTAATGTAGTCTATTTAGTTTGCCTGCTATTCTCGGGATAAATTCCACCAGAGCTACGCTATTTCCTTTGCCAACTTACTCCATTGTAAAAAAATCAGCATACCCCGTCAAGCAGGATATGCTGATTTGGTCTTTTTTTCAATTATACAACTATACAACGTGTTAAAGAATTTTAATTTATCCTATTCCTCTGCAAGCTGGCGCTGCCCCACAGGTAACGGGCCAATAGCAGATACAGTTCCAAGAGCGGTAAGTGGATTGCACTCCAAATCACTGTAGGCGGTAATGCCATGTTCACTCATATCCAAGCCCTCGGTCTCCTCTTCCACTGACACCCGTATGCCAACTGTCGCCTTGAGGGCAGAAAATAGCATATAGGTCGCGGCAAACCCCCACAATGATACAACTGCTACACCCAAAAATTGCACACCCAGCAGCCCCAGGCCGCCGCCATACAGTAAGCCGCCTTTTTCAGCAAAGATACCGACAGCCACCGTACCAAAAGTACCACATACCCCATGCACGGCAATGGCACCTACCGGGTCATCAGCCCGCAGCCGGTCAAACAACGGTACGGCAAACACTACCAACATACCGGCAATACCGCCAATAACCATAGCACTAATGGGCTCCACAAAAGCACAGCCAGCCGTAATGGCAACAAGACCGCCCAAGGCACCGTTAATGGCCATACTGGGGTCAGCCTTCCCCCACTTTACCGCCGTATACAGAGCAGCAATCGTACCGCCAGCGGCAGCTGACAAATTAGTATTGACAGCAATAAGGGCAATATTTAAGTCCAGACCGGACAAAGTGCTGCCCGGATTAAAGCCAAACCAGCCAAACCATAACAGAAAAGCTCCAAGCGCAGCTAAAGGCAGATTATGTCCAGGCAAAACATGTACTGAACCATCTTTACCAAACTTACCTGTGCGCGGCCCCAATACCAGTACCGCCGCCAGGGAGGCCCAGCCGCCTAACGAATGGACCACTGCTGAACCGGCAAAATCAAGCATGCCAAGCTTATTAAGCCAGCCGCCGTTACCCCATACCCAATGCCCGGCAATAGGATAAATAACAGCTGTAGCAATAAGCGAAAAAACTAGATAAGGCATAAATTTCATACGTTCAGCCACCGCACCTGACACAATGGTCGCCATGGCAATGGCAAAAGCCGCCTGAAACAGCCAAAATGCATAGACCGGTATTTTTAAGCCTAAATATTCCATATCTCCTTTTAAAAAGAAGCCTGACCAGCCAATGACACCGGCTTTATCCAGGCCGTACATTATGGCAAAACCTACAGCAAAATACCCTAGCATGCCAACAGTACAATCCATGATAACTTTCATAATAATATTTAACGAATTCTTACTGCGGACAAAGCCAGCCTCCAACGCCGCAAACCCGCCCTCCATCAGAAATACCAACGCGGCACACAAGAGCACCCAAACCGTGTCAATACCAGCCGCTAATGAATTAATTGATAATTCCACTTTACTCACCTTCCTCAGTAAAATAAAAAGCCAGTAATACTGATGTATTAATACATCAGTATTACTGGCTTCATCGCCATAAATTTTGTATGAATTTAAGATATATTATAGCACATTATCCTAATTACACAATACATTCTTAGCAATATTTTTTCTGTTATACTATAAATCTGTAATTCCTTCGTCATCTGTACGTATCCGGTATACATTTTCAATAGGAAAAATAAAAATTTTGCCATCACCGATCTTACCCGAGCGTCCCTGTTTCGCGATAGCCGTGACTACCGCCTGCTCCAAGTCGGCAGGTATCACTACCTCAATCTTAACCTTTGGCAATAAATTAATGGTGTATTCTTGACCGCGGTACACACCGACATGCCCTTGCTGTAAACCACAGCCAAATACTTCGGACACGGTCATCCCCCTGACACCAAGCTGAGCTAAATCCTCTTTAACCGCATGCAGCTTGTCCGGACGAATGATTGCGTCAATTTTTATCACCCGATTCCCTCCCTAAGTAATACTTGGCAAACACCACCAAACAACTTGCTAAACATAATAACATAGGGTAGTGTCAAGAAAGTTTCGCAAAAAGGTTTGCAGTCCTAGGTAGTAAAATCAGTCATCACTAAAATCCGACTCAGGGTCGGTATTTTCTAGATGTTTCATATTCATATACTTTTTACTGCCCCACTGGGTTCCAGCAACGTGGCGAAGGCGGGCGCAGACCAGCATCAGAGCGGACTGCCCATCCGGGAAAGCACCCACGACCCTGGTTCGCCGCCTGATCTCCCGGTTGAGTCTCTCAATCACATTGTTAGTCCGGATTCTTGTCCAGTGCTCGCCGGGAAAGTCGGCATAAGCAAGCGTTTCCTCGATGCTTTCCTCGATTTTGGCCGCCGCTTCTTTGAGTTTCATGTCGCGCAAGCTTTTTGCTACCTGTGCCGCCTTTTCCCGGGCAGCGGACTTGCTTTCCTGCGCATGAATCGCTTTGAGCATTTTCGCAACCGTTTTGACCTTGGAGCGGGGAACAACTGAAAAGACATTGCGGTAAAAGTGAACAGTGCAGCGCTGGTATTTGGCCTGGGGGAAGACCTCATTTGCCGCTGCCAGCATCCCTTGGCATTTATCACCAATGATCAGTTGGACGCCTGTTAAACCGCGGCTTTTCAGCCATTTGAAGAATTCCAGCCAACTGACTTTGTCTTCTTTCATGCCTTCGGCCGCTCCCAGCACTTCACGGTAGCCGTCTTCGTTGACGGCAATCGCCACCAATACGCTCACATTCTCATATTCACCGCCCCAGTTGCGGCGTAAGTAAATGCCGTCGACGTAAACATAGGGATACTTACCACTTTGCAGCGGCCGACTGCGCCACTCTTCAATGTGGACATAGGCCTTCTTATTCAACTCACTGATGGTGGACGGCGATACCTTGCTGCCCCACAGAGCCTCGGTGATGTCTTCCACTCGCCGGACGGATACGCCAGCTAGATACATTTCGATGAGCGCTTCTTCTACGGAACTTTCCCGCCGGCGATAGCGTTCGATAATGGCGGTTTCAAAAGGAATGCCCTTGAGCTTGGGAACTTTCAGCGTGACATCGCCGGAGGTAGTAGTCAACCGCCTGTCGTAGTGACCGGAGCGGTAACCTTGACGGGTTTCAGTACGCTCATATCGGGCCGCCTGGGTTAGGTCTTTGGCTTCCTGATCCAGCAAGTTATTGAGCGTTTCCTCCACGCTGCTACGCACCAGTTCCTTCAGTTCTACCTTGATGATTTCTTCATTCAACTGTATAATTTCTTTGGACATGTTTGCTCTTCCCCTTTCGGTAAATGGTGTGTGGTGACTTCATTTTACCGGGGAACTGCAAACTTGTCCTCTTTTTTAGCCGTATTTCAATTTGCGAAACTTATTGTACCTTATCTAACATAGTCCTATACTATTGTAACAGACCTGAAAGACAATGTTAAGCTATCGCGAAGTTAAATACATGCTGCCTATTGTCAGCTGCTTCAAAAATGTAAACGCCCTATAGTTCATTCCTGTCTGAACTATAGGGCGTTTGCCATAGTAAGATCGACATGTTTAAGAACCAGAATTTATTCTAGTCGATGCGTTAAGACTCCCCCCTCTATAGGCGGAGCGTTACTTCAAGTGGGGTAGATTCCCCACCTGAAGAGTCGCTGCTTAGCATTTGTGATCGAGTTCACATTTATGAAGCTTAAAACATATACCTTAACTGAGCAGTGAAGTTCTTGGCGTTTCTACCGTCATTTTCAGCTTCAAAGTCTTGGTATTGGAGAGTCATAACCCCATTATTGAACACAGTATATTCAATACCAAAATCCATACCTTTTACATTGTTCATCATATAGCCTGTAGGGATATTTGTTGCAGTTTCCCAAATCAGGTCACCGGTGTGAGCCAAAAATCCGTTGTCAGCCTTTCTGTAGCCTACCCATAATCCATAAGTATTGGGTTTCGCCCAATCGGCGCCCCGGTATTTTACTTGGGCAACCCAGGCTTTTGCAGTATCGCCATTCAATAATTTAGCTGCATCTGAGTCATTTTGCCCGTATTCGGCAGTAATCCCGATATTTTTTATCCCTTTATACCCAAAACCAGCGGCCCAAGTATCATTGAATGTTCCACGGCCAGCTAAACCTAAATCAAATGGTGCAAGATTTTGTGACTTAGTTTTTGCATAAACTAAAGTCATATCAAGATTCTTAGTAATGTCATAAGCTATATTGGCACCGGCGAGATTAATATCTGCCGAACCAAGATCATGTTTAAACGCAACGCCAGTCACTTTAACTTTATTGCCAACAGTCACGGTAACACCGTCCTGGTTAGCGCCCCAACTGTAAACAAGACCTTTACCAAGGTGAATAGGCTGACGCCCAAATGTAAAATTCTTACCAACTAAATAAGCCTGATCCAAGCTGGTTTCTGCGTTAGAACCCCATTCGCTTTCAGCAAAGTAACGACCCTTAAAAGCTAAATCTTTAGTTAATGGTGCATCCATATACAACAGCAATCGATTTTTTAATGCGGTTTTATCTCCGGTTGCAGGTTCGTCAACATATTCATACCATTCACGGACCTGGCCGGTAATTTTGATATTGCCAATTTTATTTTCCAGATTAGTTACACGAACGCCAAGATTATTCAATTCCTGGGCATATTCATCAGCTAACTTATTTATAAGAGCTTTGTATTCGGCATCCGCTTTGTCGGAATTTGCCATTGCCTTACCGACGATTGCCGCCATTTCGTAACGGGTAATGATTCTGTCACCCTGGAAACTTCCGTCAGGATAGCCGCTAATAATACCAGCGTTAGTTAGTTTGTTTACTGCGTCATATGACCAATGTTTAGCAGGAACATCGGCAAACGGATTGGCAAAAGCAGTGCTGGCAATTCCTAAAACAAGCACTAGTACCAGGGTAATAACCATACTCTTTTTCATGTGTTTCCCCCCTAGTTTTTTCTTACCTTTGGTAGTCGCTGAGTTGGGAGAACAAAGTAATGTTTCTATATTCCTCAAACTTTACTCTCCTTCAGCTCATGTCTATCACTGATGCAAGACTACTAATGGCTAACTGAGGTTGCACCTCCTTTCTTCTCATAGGAAAGATCCCTGCAATATCTTATTCCTATGATCACATTTAATGGAGATTATTCCCTATAAAAACCAAATATCCTGCTAATTTTTATTGAGTATTCTCTATTTTCGGAAAAATTTAAATATTAAATTTCCTGGTTTTTTTGAAATTAAAAAAGAGTGGCTGGTTTTCACACAAGCCTCTCTTTTGCATAAGCGAATACTTCCCGTCATTATGCGGGAAAGGGGGCAAATCCCTTATTTCAATCTGTTAGCAATATATTCGTTTAGGGTTGCTTTGATAACACAGCAATCTTCATTGTCAGGCAAGGCTGCCAGTTGCCGTTTTAAATGGCCTTCTTCTACCAATTGTGTTAGTGTCCAGTCGAAATTGATATCATAAAACCAGCTTAACCGAATGAGCCGCTTATCGGCTAGAGTCTTAACATCGGTATAGGATAAAACGCCGCCGGTCTTCAGCTTCTCAAGCATTATGGGAGAATAATCATGGTTAGCCTGAATCGGTGGTAGAACCCGGAAAATATCCAGTTTATCGGCATCGCGAATAATTTTTGCGAACAGCTCATTCTCAGGCGTTGTCGGTGCAATGAGCATTTTGTTATGAGCTATGATGGCAAAAGCAATCGCTGTCTGCTCAGTTGGCGAAAACTCCTGCAATAGTCCCGTTTCCGCCAGCATCACGGCACCTACATTGCCGTGATCGAAGGACTCGGCATCCACAAAGGTACGATATTCGGTGACCTGCCGAAAGCGAGCAAGATCATGGAATAAGCCAATAACTTCAGCCAGGGTTTGTTGACGGGCCGTAAGATTGGCATACTGAGCAAGCTTTACAGTATTGTCTGCCACCCTTTTGCTATGCTCCTCTTTCAGCAGCACACGCTCCATAATGAATTTGTCTTCCGTATAATAGGTGTGGATATATTGCTCCAACCATTGATATAAATAGTTTATTTCAGTCATTACCGCTCCTCCTTCGCTGATTATTATACCACACCCACACCTAAGCAAACCAATGATAACCATGTCAACGGACCTGTCCCTTATGACAGCGAATAACTAATTTCAAAAAACTGATAATTAGACTTGCTCTAGCTCGCTTTTTATGGTATTCTATAAAAAACTTAACAATCACATTGTGATGATAGGGAAAGTATCATATCTGTCTTACCCCTCAGAGAGTCGGCTAGGGTGAAAACCGACGGAAGATAAGTATGAGAAAGCCACCCTTGAGCTGTAAGCTGAAAGTGAGTAGGCCTTACCGTACCTGGCGTTAACAGGATCAAGCGAGCCTTGTGGCTAATTTAGGTGGTACCGCGGGAACTAATAATCTCGTCCTTTTACGGACGGGATTTTTTTATTTGTAAATTAAGGGAGGCAATTACTTGTGAAAGAATCATTGAAAGAATTATTAGTCCAATTGGAAAAAGATTGTACGCAACCGATTGAACAACTGGCTGCCATGCTCAAAAAATCAAAAGAAGAAGTGGCTGCACAAATTAAACAGCTTGAAGATGAAAAAATCATTGTTAAATATCAGCCTATTATCAATTGGGAAAAAGCCGGTGAAGAAAAGGTGACTGCCATCATTGATGTCAGGATCACCCCCCAGCGCGAAGTCGGCTTTGACTCCATTGCCGAACGCATCTACCGATTCCCTGAGGTAGTTAACCTCTACCTAATGTCCGGCGACTATGATCTAAGCGTTATGGTAGAAGGCCATACCCTTAAAGAGGTATCTAAATTCGTATCTACCAAGCTTTCTACCATTGACGGCATTATCAGCACGACCACCCACTTTATGCTCAAACCCTACAAATATGCGGGTGTAATTATTAATGACCGGGAAACCGATCACCGGCTGGTGGTGTCGCCATGAGTTGGGCTGACCGTCTGTCACCGACTGTTAAAGCAGTGCCCCCTTCAGGGATTCGCCGTTTCTTTGACATTGCAGCTGAAATGAAGGGCGTTATTTCGCTAGGTGTCGGCGAACCTGACTTTATTACCCCCTGGCATATTCGCGAGAGTTGTGTCCATGGCCTGCATAAGGGCTATACTTCTTATACCTCCAATTACGGTCTGCTTGAACTCAGAGAAGAAATTGCCCGCAGTATCTACAATGACTATCAGGTCACTTACGATCCGCGCACCGAAGCCTTAGTCACAGTCGGAGTCAGTGAAGCATTGGATCTGGCTGTTCGCGCCTTGTTAAGTCCTGGTGATGAAGTACTCATTCCCGAACCCTGTTATGTTTCTTACAAAGCTTGTGTCACGCTGGCTGGCGGTCACCCTGTGCCGGTCCCGACCAGGATGGAGGATGAATTTCGCGTTACCGTGGAACAATTGGAAAACCTGGTAACCCCCCGCACCAAAGTCCTCTTAATTGGCTATCCGAACAATCCAACCGGCGCTATCATGCCTAAAGAAGAATTAACCGCTATTGCGCAGTTTGCCATAAAACATGATTTAATTGTTATTTCTGATGAAATCTATGCCGCATTAACCTATGATGGCACCCACACCTGTTTTGCCAGCCTGCCTAAGATGCGTAACCGGACCATTTTGTTAAATGGCTTTTCTAAGGCCTATGCCATGACTGGCTGGCGAGTTGGCTATGCTTTATCTAACCCTGATTTTATTGCGGCTATGAATAAGATCCATCAATACACCATGCTCTGTGCGCCCATCACCGCCCAGCTGGCGGCCATCGAAGCCCTCCGGCATGGTCAGGATAAAATGAAAAGCATGGTGGTTGAATATAACTGTCGCCGCCAACTCATGCTGAAAGGCTTGCACCAGCTTGGTCTCAAATGCTTTGAGCCTAAAGGAGCTTTCTATATCTTTCCTTCCATTAAAGAAACCGGCCTAACCTCGCTAAAGTTTGCCGAAGAACTGTTAAAAGCCGAAAAAGTTGCTGTAGTTCCTGGTGATGCGTTTGGCGAAAGCGGCGAAGGCTTCATCCGCTGCTCTTATGCTTCCTCGGTTAGTAACCTCTCGCAAGCACTGGAGAAAATCGGCCATTTTATTAAGCAGTATCAATAGGAAATTAGGAAGAAAAAATACAAAGGCGGGATTGCTTCACTGCGAGAGCAGTTTGGCAATCCCGCCTTTTCGATTAATAGCCCCGGATAAGCAACGTGCAGCGGAAAATATTGGTCTGTACAATGTAAAAAAATGATAAAATTAAAGGAATTTTGTCGTTAAATGTATAATTATATAATAAGTAAGTACTTTCATTCATAGACTAAACCTAAAAAACTATTTTATCAAAGGCAAACTTATTGAAAAATAAGGACGCAAAGCCGTGGGTCTAACGATATTTTTATCAATGACTGCCAGGGTTGCATCAGAGAATTATATGATATTCGCGATGTCCCTGACAGTTTTTTATTATTTTATGGGAGGGAGGTTTATGGTAGATAAACAGGATTTTGATATGATAAAAGAAGAATTGGAGGAATTAATTAAGAGATTTCCTGAAATCTTGAAAGAACTCAAAATGGTGATAGTCTTTGATAAATAAATAGACATAGAAAAAATGTAAGGAGAAAAAGACTATGATTAGCTTTAACAACCTAAAAGTAATGTACAAATTAGGAGTTTTAATTTTTGTCGCTTTTTTTGCGTTAGGTACTATTGGGTTTACAGGATATTATTATCTTCAACAATCGAATGCAACAATGAATACCATGTATAACGATAGGCTCATCCCTGTTCGGAATTTAAATGAAAATCGCATGCTTATTACCAGAGCGAATGCGGCGATCATGGAATTGATGATTACTAAAGATGATAATAAAAATAATCAACTTAAAGCAATCTTAGAAGATACAGGTAAACGAGCTGCTGCTAATTTGGCAGAGCTTGAAAAAATTCAATTAGATGCTAAAGCCAAGGATTTGCTGAACAAAGTAAATACGGCTAGAGAAAAGTACCGTGCTGCAAGGGAGCAAGTTATTAGTTTAGCTCTGCAAAATAAAAATGCCGAAGCATATGCCCTATATGTTGCTACTGTGGATAAGCAGGCTGCAGAGTATATTGATCAAATGCGCGAGTTTAGCGATTATTATACAGAGTTATCTAAAAAAATGAACGAGGATAATCAAGCAGCTTTTGAAAGAGCTAACCAAATTGTCTTGGGAACTCTGTTGTTGGCCTTTCTTGTCTTGGGGCTGATTGGCTGGTACATAACAAAAATCATAACCCAACCACTAAATGAGTTGAACATAGTTTGTGATGAACTTGCTACTGGGGATTTTCGTGATAAGCCGCGCCGGGTTTTCAGAAAGGATGAAATCGGAAAAGTGGCAGATTCTTTGGTAGCTATGCGCAGCAATGTCCGTACGCTGATGAAGAAGATTGACGCGTCTGTTGAGCAGGTGGCTGCAGCATCTGAGGAGTTGACGGCTAGCGCTGACCAATCGGCCCAGGCGGCCACCCAAGTGGCTGGCTCTATTGTCGCTGTGGCACAAGGCATGGGAGAACAGTTGAGTATAACCGGAGATGCTTCGGCAGTCATACGGCAGATGTCGGCAGGTATTCAGCAAATTGCTGCTAACGCCAGTGATGTGTCCGGACAATCGGCTTTAGCCGCGAAAAAGGCCAATGAAGGTAATAGTGCATCCGATAAAGCGGTACAGCAAATGGCACACATTGAACAGACAGTTACAAGTTCTGCCGGAATAGTAGCTAAACTAGGTGAACGTTCTAAAGAAATAGGCCAGATTGTAGATACTATTGCCGGTATTGCTGGTCAAACCAATCTTCTGGCCTTAAATGCCGCTATTGAAGCAGCACGGGCCGGGGAGCAGGGACGCGGATTTGCTGTAGTAGCAGAAGAAGTACGTAAGTTGGCTGAGCAATCCCAGGAAGCTGCCAAGCAAATTGCTACACTTATCGGGGAAATTCAAGGCGATACCAACAAAGCGGTTATCTCCATGGGGGAAGGATCTCAGGAAGTTAAAATGGGAGCGGAGATAGTCAATGCTTCAGGTCTGGCTTTTAATGAAATAGCTAAGTTGGTAACACAAGTATCAGACCAAATCAAGGACATGTCTTTGTCAATAGATCAAATGGCAACTGGCAGTCAGCAGATCGTTAGCTCAGTACAACAAATTGATGAGTTGAGTAAAAAAGCTTCCGGCGAAGCACAAAGCGTCTCAGCCGCTACCGAAGAACAATCCGCATCAATGGAGGAAATAGCCGCCTCCAGCCAAGCCTTAGCCCATCTTGCCATGGATTTACGGGACGCAGTCAATAAGTTTCAAGTTTAGTTCCCTACAACACGTAACCCCGGCCAATGACTTGGCCTGGGTTACTGCTTGGATTACAGCCTGCTCAACCGCCCTGGCGGCCAATACGCCGACGATATTGATATCGGCCACAACCTGACCGGTTCCTAATGCGAAAATAGTATCGCCATCAAGCAGCGTATGTGCCGGACGGATGGTTCTGGCATAGCCATTATGAGCCATCGACGCTACCTTGGTGGCCTGCCCTTTGGTCATAACCGCATTAGTAATGACCGCACCGATGGTAGTATTACCGGCAAACCGGTTGGTTGGTTTTTCCTGCTGGGCAAGCAAACCCTCCTCACAGTTTAAAAATGCAAAGGGATTCGTCTGAAAGGCACCAGCCACAATGCTGCCATTAATGGGATTAACTATATCTCCCAGACAATTGACGGCGACAATAGCACCTACCATTAGACTGCCGGTACCTAGGCACACTGCCCCAATACCACCTTTCATGGCATGCTCGGCACCAAAAATTTTTCCCACTGTCGCCCCTGTGCCGGCGCCTACCGAGCCTTCGGCCAAGTCCTGA
Organism: Sporomusa sp. KB1; assembly: GCF_007830295.1. Classification (GTDB taxonomy): domain Bacteria; phylum Bacillota; class Negativicutes; order Sporomusales; family Sporomusaceae; genus Sporomusa. Next base: position 604,963 of record NZ_VLKC01000002.1, read on the forward strand.
CTGCCAGCTGCCTGACAGGCCTCATAGCCCATGCATTTATCCGGACGTATCCGATAATCGCCGCAATTCAAATCAAACAGCACTGCACCAGCCACAATGGGCACCTTGGTTACACCAACATCAAAACCGCAGCCCTGCTCCTCCAAGTATTGCATGACCCCTGCTGCCGCATCCAGACCAAAGGCACTGCCGCCTGCCAATAAAATGCCATGTACCTTGTCTACATAGTTTACCGGATTAAGCAAATCCGTTTCCCGCGTGCCTGGCGCGCCACCACGCACATCCACCCCGGCGGTTGCGCCAGCAGGACAAAGTATGACCGTACATCCAGTAGCTGCCACCTGGTTGTCTGCATGCCCAATACGTATTCCGGCAATATCTGTTAACTTTGTCATCTTCCTGCTCCTTCCCCGCTACTACTTCTGTTCCAGCATAGAAGCCGTAGCAGCAATTTCCTGGCACTTAGCCGTTACTTCCTGTACAGTCGCGGAAATATTAGTGATTTCATTATTAACTGCATCCACTTTCTTCTCCAAGTCGTCAGAAATATTTATAATTTTAGCTACCTGCTGTCTGATATCATCCTCACTGTGTTTTGTTGAAGTAACTGCTGTTTTGGAACGGTCAGCCAGCACCCTGACCTCATTGGCAACCACAGCAAAGCCCTTGCCCAACTCGCCGGCCCGCGCCGCTTCGATAGCGGCGTTTAACGACAGAAGATTGGTCTGACTGGCAATACCGACAATTTCGTCAGATGCCTGTCCAAAATCAGCCAGCTTAATTTCTACTTCGCCAACACTCTCCCTAAGTTCAGTAGCAGTTTGAAAAATGAAATGCACTTCTTCAGTAATATGTTCGATACTTTTGGCATTTTCACTGCTGCCAATAGATACTTCATTAATAGCAGCAGTTATGTCTTTAACATGCTCTTTAAGCAATTCGGCAGTGCACGCCCGTTCTTCACTCAGGGCTTTTACCTTAGAAAGCATTTCCTCCACCTCAGTATGGCTTGCCGCTAGCTGCGCTTTTTCATTTTCGACCTCTTTACGGTTATAGTCGCTACAGTTTGCCACATGATTAATGCCGTTAGCTACCGCCATGGCAAAATCCCGGCAATTCCCAAAACCACAGGCATAGCAATTTACTTTACGTGACTCCTCTGTAGCTTTGTGCAACTGGGTAAATATTGGCTCCAAATCCGCAGTTAACGAGTTATAGCGCACTAACGATTTATCTTCATACCGCCGGACAAAGTCATTCAACGTAAATTCTTTATCAAACATCGCAAATAAATCATAGCTTTTTTGGAATAGTTTAGTTTGCATATGTTCTTTAATTTTTTCCTTTTTAAGTTCATTCATGCGATAATCAATATCGTCCAACGCCATAACCTTATTGGTACCTGTACCAAGATTACAACCACAGAGACAGTTTAAAATATCAACTAACAGGGGGATTGGTTTGCCTGCCTGCACACGATCAGCATATTCATCTAGATAATGGTAAACATGAGTTGGACCCTCTATTTGTCTAATCCAGGCATCTTTAGTCTGCAATTCGACGTTTTCACGAAGTCCGCCTGGGCGGCTGAAGGTCAACCCCAGGCCACAATTAAGCTCCTCAAAATCAACCTCCGGATAACTGGCTAGGTTAATTCCATTTTTCACAAGATATTGCTCTAATTTGGCATAGGTTACATTGTACTGCACCAATCCGGCTGTATTTTTTTCATTAATTTCATCAATTTTGCCAATACAAGGAGATAAAAAAGCCAATCTATTTTTTACATTCTTATAATTTCGCAGATAAACGGCAGTGCACATCATCGGGCTATGAATAGGGGCCAGACTCGTAATCAGCTCAGGCTGGAATTTTTGCACAAAATTGACAATCGCCGGACAAGGCTGAGCAATCACCGATTTCAGTTGTTGCTCCTTGATGGCCTTCAAATAGGCCCAAGTAGTAATATCGGCACCAAAGGACACATCATAAATACCCTTGACACCGATTGACTTTAAATAGCCGAAAAGCCGTTTGTAGTTAGTAAAATTAAAACGAACCGCAGGTGCAGCAATAATTGAAATACTTGTCCCTTGCAGCAAATCTGCAAAAAACAGGTTAGTATCATCAGCATAGTCCCTTGCCTCATGATCACATACTTCCAAACACTGTCCGCAATGAATACAGCGGCTTTGGTCCACCCTTACCTTGTTTGTTCCATTACATTCATACGCAATATTAGCTTTGGTCGGGCATTCGGCAATACACTTATTACAACCAACACATAATTCTTCCTTAGTTAATAAGATATCTTCTTTCACTTTTTCTGCCTCACCTTGCCAGTTTGTTAATTTTATCACTATCACATTATAGCACTTATTTTTCCAAGTTGAAATATTTTGTTATTTTTTTCTCAGACTACAATATTTTTTCAATACACCAGCCGTCTGTGTTTGTTAAACCACAAAGGATACAAAGAGCGCAACGGGATACGAAGTGTAGACTGTTTAATAAAATAAAACTTTGAGTACTTTGCGGTAACAATCCTTAAAATAGGCTTGGCGCCTGTAACCTTCTTTACTGCGGAGTATATATAAACAAAGAAGTCCGAAACGATTTTTCTCGCTCCAGACTCTTTTACTATCAGCATTACTATGCTTTAGCTATTTTGTAAGATAGCCCTTTTTGATGGAATCCTGGATAATCTCGTTCACAAGCCGCCCCAACTCAGCGGCGATTTCTGCTGTCCGCTTGTTGCGCTCTTTTACTTGATCGCTGGTTATCCCGTTTAACTGCCAGGATTTCCCCTGCGTGTAATAATGTAATAACAATGGCTGTAGTCTGTCCAAGGCATCAGCAAGACAAGCCTCCGGGCTAACTCTTTGTTCAAATTCTTCCCATAATGAGTGGAATTCCTGCGCCTGATCACCAGGCAGCAGGCCAAATAGTCTGTCGGCGGCCCTGGTTTCTCGTTCCTCTTTATCCTGTCCAGCCTGTTTATCAAAGCAATAGGTATCACCAGCATCAATTTCCACAATATCGTGAATAAGAACCATTTTAAGTACCTTAAGCACATCTACTTGCTGGCTGGTAACATGCTCAGCCAGGAGCATAGCCATAATAGCTAAATGCCAGGAGTGTTCCGCGTCTGTTTCATGGCGCTCACTGCCAATAACAAAATTTTTCCGATATATCTGTTTAACTTTATCCATTTCAACAATGAACTCGATCTGCCGCTTCAACCGTTCAGTAGTCACACAATATCCTTCTTTCATTAATAAGACAATCGCTAATGTTCTAACAATTAGCATAACTTTGCTTTATTCTTGATATTTTACAATTATCCTGCAATAAAATAACATTTTTTTATATTTTGTTGGTAATTATTTCTTTACTATGCTATACTTAATATCTCCCCGGTCAATCTTTATCCCATGTTGGCTTACACCCAACCTTTACTAAAAGGCGGTTGCCGACAGGCTTTAGCCGCGGCGATAATATAATGTAGCAGTTTGATTCTATAGCCTTGGTTTTGCCGCTGGCTTGGCTGTAGCAAATTTATAAAACTGAAATTTTTTTGCTCTTGAGCAAAATTTTGATATTACCAAGATGAGCTGACCATCTTTGAAAGATCATAGTAGATTCCATTATTTTATCCCAACAGAAAGATTAAATGATAAAGGCAGGCTCGACACAAGCCAAGCCTGTCATTACGGCAAAGCGTATATAACCCCTTATAGACTGGTGATACTATTTTAGATGATTTACAGAGCCAGAGGAGGCTACACTAATTGGAAAAATTTAAAGAGCTAGGAATTAGCGATTTAACAATACGCGCCCTTAGCGATATGGGCTTTGAAGAACCGACACCTATTCAGGAACAGGCTATCCCGATATTACTTACAGGTAAAGATTTGGTTGGACAGGCCCAAACCGGTACAGGTAAAACAGCCGCATTCGGCATTCCCTTATTAGAAAACATCGGCAAAAGTGTTGGGGCAACTTTCGGCATTGTGTTAACCCCGACCCGTGAACTGTGCATTCAAGTGGCCGAAGAACTCAACAAGCTTGGACAGTTCTCAAATGTACGGACCCTCCCTATCTATGGCGGACAGGATATTCAGCGTCAAATTAGATCTTTACAAAGAAGACCGCAAATTATTGTCGCTACTCCCGGCCGGCTGATGGACCATATGGATCGCCGTACCATTAAGCTTAGCGATATCAAAATGGTGGTTATGGACGAAGGCGATGAAATGCTCAACATGGGCTTCATCGAAGATATTGAAAAGATTTTGAGTGCTACGCCCGATTCCCGCCAAACTTTGCTCTTTTCGGCTACCATGCCTCGTCAAATTCAAAACTTGGCCCAGCGATTTTTGAAGGATCCGGCACTTATCAGCATTAAGTCCAAAGAAGTAACTGTTCCACTTATTGAGCAGTATTATATGGAAGTGCTTGACAGACAAAAATTCGACGTGTTCTGTCGCCTCCTGGATATCCAGTCACCAGAACTGTCGATTGTTTTCGGCAGAACTAAACGCCGGGTAGATGAACTGACCGAAGGATTGAAAAAGCGTGGTTATTCAGCTGAAGGCATTCACGGCGACCTTACCCAAGCCAAACGTGATTCCGTCCTGCGCCAATTCCGCGAAGGTACTATTGATATTCTCGTCGCTACCGATGTGGCTGCCCGCGGCTTAGACGTCAGCGGTGTCACCCATGTTTACAACTTTGATATTCCCCAGGATCCGGAAAGCTATGTGCACCGGGTTGGCCGTACAGGCCGTGCCGGTCAAACCGGTCTGGCCATGACCTTTGTTATCCCCCGGGAACTAGACCATTTGCGGTCCATTGAACGGCTCACCAAGCGCAAGATTGTGCGAATGCCTGTACCAACCGTTACTGAGGCTATTGAGGGCCAGCAACGCTTAGCTGTTGAAAAATTACTCAATCAGATTGAAGACGGCGGGCTTGAGCAATACCGCGGCCGGGCCGAAGAGCTGCTCACCGAAACAGATTCTGTTTCCCTGCTGTCAGCCGCTCTAAAACTATTAACCAAAGAGCCAGACTGTACACCCATTAAGATTACTGAAGAAGCACCGTTACGCAGCCGTTCCTACGGCGGCGGCAAACGCAGACCTTCGGAAAGTAGAAAACCCGCCTCTGCCGGTGGCAAATCACGCTATAAATCAGGCGGCTTTAGAAAATAACCAAAACGAAATATGTATAAACAAAAAACAGGAAGCCACAGAACTACTCTGTGACTTCCTGTTTTTTAGCCATTAACAAAATTACCGTTTTTAAATACCGGGATAATCTCTCCTGTTGCTGTTGTCCCGGTTATCTCCAAATCGACTGTACCAATCATAAAATCAACATGTACCATGGAGTCATTAGCTCCGGCTTGCTCTAATTCTGTCTGGTTCATTGTAACCCCGTTTTCCAGACAGATAGGATATGCCTTGCCGATAGCCAAATGGCAGGAGGCATTTTCGTCAAATAATGTATTATAAAACAAAATATTGGCATTGGAGATGGGGGAATCAGCGGGAACAAGGGCTACCTCACCCAGATAATATGAGCCTTTATCTGTTTCTATAAGCTTTTTAAGCACCTCATACCCCTGCGCCGCCTTACAGTCAACAATGCGCCCGTCTTTAAAGGTTAGTGAAAAGTTATCAATCAGTGTCCCATTATAATTGAGCGGCTTTGAACTCACTACCACACCATTGACACCCGACTTTTTCGGAAGAGTAAACACCTCTTCTGTCGGCATATTGGCAACAAACTCAATACCATCAGCTGTGTATTCCGGCCCGCCAAGCCATAAGTGCCCAGCTGGCAATTCTACCCTTAAATCAGTACCCAAGGAGTTTTTATAGTGGAGCAGCTTGAATTTATGGGAATTTAGATAATCCATACTTTGTTTTAGCTGACGGCTGTGTTCCTGCCACGCAGCAACCGGATCATCAGTGTCCACCCGCACGGCCTTGAAAATGGCCGTCCATAACGCTTCCATAGCTTCCTCAGCAGATACCCCGGGGAATACCTTCTGCGCCCAGGCCTGAGTAGGTATTGACACAACACTCCAGGCATTTTTGTTACTCATCATACGTTCACGATACTCTTTAAGTGCCGTATTACCGGCCTTTTGCACCCTAACTACCCGCTCGGGATTTACATCCTTTAATAATTCCGGATCAGAAGCAGCAATAGTAATAAAGGCCGCACCCTGGCGGGCATAAAAAAGATAAAATTCCTTCTGCCATTCAGGGAATTCATCAAATATCTCATCAGGTGCCTGCAAAAACTTAATTTTGGAAGATAACTCATCTTTCCAATTCATAACCACCTCTCTGGCACCAGCCTTATAGGCAAACGCGGCAATGCTTCTGGCAAAGGGAGCGCATTCCAGTGGCGAAGAGATGACGAGCGTCTGATTTTGCTGAATATTTATCCCTGTTTTAACTACCAATTGAGCATATTTTTCCAACATCGCAGGTTTCATATTGACTCCTTTCCATCACTTTCAGTGTACAATCTCGTATTACTTTCTTTATTCTTAACACATACTATTCATTTTATCATGGTAATGATTAATCTACATATGAAAACGTTATCTGCTCCCTCGACTAAAGCAAATAACGTTGGCCTTTTGTACCACAATGTCATAACTTAATAGGTAAACTTGTGAATCATATTATTTAATACACCTGTTTCCGCAGTAATTACTTGATTTTCGGCCATTACATCTTTAAGCGAACTGGACTGCTGTTCTGCCAACGCTGACACTTCTTGGGCCATAGCGGCATTCTGCTGGCAAACAGCCGAAATATTTTGAGTAGCTGCTACGGTTACATCAGCGACTGTATCAAGGATGACTATCTTTTCTCTGACATTGGTCAATTGCATACCAATCTTATTCACAGCTTCTTGGATATCGGTAATCGCCTTACAGATAGCATTCGACGCTTCTATTCCCTTTTTCGCCGCCGTTGCATTTTCGACAGTAAAAGTTACCGCAGTACCGATTTCCTGCTGAATGTTATTTACTACCTGAGCAATTTCGCTTGCCGATTGCTCGCTTTGTTCTGCCAGCTTTCTTACTTCGTCAGCGACGACAGCAAAGCCTCGCCCTTGTTCACCTGCACGGGCCGCTTCAATTGCAGCATTCAGGGCCAACAACGACGTCTGCTGGGCAATAGCAGTGATTACTTCAACAATCTGCGTAATCTCTCCAGACATATTTTCCAATTTGGCTATGTGTAGCTGGACACTGCTGCTTTGGGAACTGATCTCATCCATAGTGACCTCAACTTGCTTGAGCAGTGAGTTAGAAACTTCAATCTTATTTTTTGTTATTAACTCCTGAGCAGATGTGGCTTCATTCAACGAGTTTAAAGCATTAACCGCATTTGCCAATATTTCCACCTGGGCCGTGAGAGACTGAGAACCCTCAGCTTGTTCTGAACTGCCTTTAGCAACATCAGCAATACTACTAGTCAGTTGTTCATTGGAGAGTAAAACTACCTGGCACTGAGCAGCAACATTCTGCGTTACCGCATACAGATTGGTTGTAACCTGACCGATTTTACCAATCATTGTCTGTGTACTTGCCACCAGCTTATTGGTAGCATTGGCAATGTCTTCAATCTCGTCGCCTGTTTTGCTGTGTATCCGTCTAGTTAGATCACCGCCGGAATCTCCCAAATCTTCAATTAAGCCAGCTACTTCCCGTAATGGACGAACTATCCGCGTGATCGCATAATACCCTGAACCAATTACTAGCAACACAATCACCAGCGTATTAATTGCAAACCCTACAACAACTTTTCCTCTATTATCTTCGGCCTGCTGGTAGCTGCTCGCTGCCTGGTTTTCATAAATTTGATCCAGTTTATCAATTTCTCCTGAAGCTCGTTCTGTTTTGACATCCATTCTTTCCATGATATTCCCACCAGCAAAATTACCCACTGGATTGGCAAGATTCAAAATTTGAACAGCATCTGGTTTTATTTCCTGCCATTCGCGCCTAAACTCCTGGACAATGGTCAACTCCGCTGGAGTCAGTGACAGATTTTCTAAGTCCCGGAGATTGGTTTCTAGTTGCTCTGACAATTCCTCAAAGTTTTTCCGTTCCGTCACATCACCTGTAATTAAATAATCATTTGCAGGCATTAAGACTTGTTCTAACGTTAGCCGGGTTTTAGCGATTTGCTTCTGAATTTGAGAGTTCTTGGCAGATTCCCTCATACTTTGGCTGGTATCTGTAAAGATAAAATAAGCAAATAACTGAACTAATATACTTATAAGCAGTATCGGAACAGTAAGTAGAATCAATTTGGTATCAATAGTCATTCGCAAGGCAATCTCTCCTTTCGCATAGCTTACATTTTGAAGTATTTGGCTTTTGTTTTACGGCAATTATTCCCATTTGCTTAATGACAATACTATTATAATACAAAATCGTTAACTACGTCACTTCTTAAACTTTAAGATTATTAAAATTGCAGACACGGCTTGCTATGAGCCTTTGACAAAGCAGAAGCCCATGTTGCCCTTATCTTGCTTTTAAGAAATACTTTATATTTGCCATACATTCCCTCGGTGGTAAAAAAGTCCCAAGGTTCTAGGTCTAAATACCTAATTATTCCTTGACATTTCATTAAAATCTATGTAAAAATATATAATATATTTTTACATAATGACAAAATGCTTCCATTTGCAAAGCTGTCTCAAAAAAGCCTGCATAGATATGCATAGATATATATTTTGAACATTACAATACTGCTTTCTAGGCTGCTGTTATAATAATTCATAAATTATGCACTCAGGCGTTGGCCTGCTTTTTTTATACATGAGGTTGAGTTTTACAGGATGATATCCCCCCTACTTGGGCAGGGTTATATAAACTATTACAAAAGTGACATTAGATTTTCTGATTTAGTCAACACGAAGGTTAACTATCTTTTCAGTGAAAAGGGGGCAAACGTCATGAGCAATCCTACAGAAAGCAGTAAAAAAGTAGAAATAAGCATGCGCTTATCCGAATTTGAAATTCCTCCCATGCAGGATGTATTAATCATCGGAAGGAAGTCACCCATCGGTCCGGAGGCAGCAAAAAGAATGGTAAACATTTTATCACCCGATCAATATGAAATAAGAAAAACAGAGCACCCGGCTATTGAAGCGATTGTCGTAAGAAAGTCCTTACTCAATATGTTGCCTCAAGATAAATTAGTATCGCTAGTTTTAGAAGAGGGAGAAAAAATTGCTAACGAAACAATGATACTAAAGGTACAGCTTAATATTACTATTATTGTTAGCAAATCAATAGAAATATGATCCGATATGTATTTGATATAATGATAAAAAAATATTTTATAGTTGATGTACTCGACGGTCTGCGTTATATTCAAAGTCTTGTTTCTGAAAATCAATGCGATGGCTTCCCTGTAATGGAAGACAACCAAATTGTCGGGGTGTTAACATACAAAAATTTACTGCAAGCACATCCCAACAGGATTGCCGCTGATGCCATGTCAGATCACATTGTCTATATTGATGCTCGTTCATCTATATGGAAAGCCAAAGAAGTTTTTGATACTAACAATACTGATCTGCTATTGGTTCTGGACAACAATCACCTTGTAGGCATCATTACGAAATCACTCTTAGAGGTTGAGTTGGGAAAGCACACTGACCTTTTAACAGAGCTTCCTAAAAGCGATTTTATCTATTATAACGCTACGCGATTAATCGAAAGTAATCAAGGAATGTCTCTTGCATTTTTTGATGTTAATAATTTTGGCCTTATTGATAAAGAGCACGGTCATATCGCCGGAGACATCATATTAAAGGAGCTAGGAACACTCCTAAAAACCAATATGACAGAACAAACATATGTATCTAGATTTGGCGGCGATGAATTTTTAGTGCTTACCCCGTATTATATTGATAAGTGCTGCATTTTTGCCCAAAATCTATTAAGAATAATTTCCCATTATACGTTTCATAAAAATATATCCGTTACAGTATCAGCAGGCATTGTAGAAAGAAAAGAGACGCAAGAGAGCTCGCAGAATATATTCCGTACAATTTCTAATCTTATTAATCTTGCCAGTTTGGCCTCGACAAAGGCAAAAAAAGAGAAATGCGAATTAAGTATCGCAACTAACAAATACTACGTGTAATTTTTCTTTCTAACCCGCAGGACACCCTAGGCATCTCAAAAGTGGACTTCCTTATATTTACAGGCTTCACCGATATTTTCTGGTTCTGTTACATGCCATTTTTACTCTTTAAGATTATAAAAATTGCAGACTTGAACATAGTAAAGAAGAACCACCTAAACTCTAAATTCGAAAGAGTTTAGGTGATTCTTCTTGCCCAGATGGAAAGGTTAACTTATGCGGTTAGTGACCGCAGCAACCGCCTTGACCATGCTGGTGCTGTGCACCACCACAGGCATGTTTAACTCCATTGTCCAACTTCATTTTTTTCATGCTGCCACATTGGGGACAGGCAATTTCGTAACCATGTTTTCCACCTTCAGTACATGGAGCTACCTCCCATACATGATGACAATCCACACATTCGAAAACCCGATTTTTCATAACATAATTCCCTCCCTCAATAATAATAGCTCTGCCTTCCACTAACGCCGTTGCGATTTTTTGCCTGGCAGAATATAGGATTCTTTGAAACGTTGGTCTGGATAAGCCCATCATCGACGCACAAATAGCTTGCTCAAAATCCCTGATATCTTTCAGGCGGATTGCTTCCAATTCTTCCAGTTGCACAACAACCGGCTTTTTCCCGCACTCAACCTCAGGGGAAAATTTTCTACAGAATGGTTCTTCATCAATTAATCCACAACAACGCTGCCTTGGCACAAACTATCAACCTCTCTTTTGAGCATATGCTCATTTATATTATATACCAATTTGTTAAAAAAATTCAAGAGGGAATAAAAAAACTATCTATTACGTTATACATAGTTTCTCCTTATGTATAACGTAATAGAATACTTATTAATGCCTGGCTCACAGCTGGACCAGCCAAGGCAGAGCCTTTTCCGGCATTACACCTTCCCGGGTGGGGATACCAGCCTCATATATTTATGGTTTTTGTCCTTCCTTGGCAGCCAGTTTGCTCACTGCCATGAACAACACCTGGGTACCGGCGGTAATATCCCTGATATTGGCCCATTCTGCCGGATTGTGACTAATTCCGTCTTTGCAGGGTATAAACAACATCCCTGCAGGAGCAATCCCAGCCAAATGCATGGCATCATGGCCGGCACTGCTGGGCATCAGCCTGCTGGCATACTGCCCGTCTTTTGCTATGCCCTGTAAGAATTCGACTATTTCCCGGGAAATTTCAACAGGTTTTTCATCAGTAAGTGTACTACTAGTTATTGTCACGCCACGGCGTTTTTTTATTTCCCCCACGCCTGCTGTCAATTCTTGTATTACCTGTTGTTTGCTAGTTGCAATAATGCCACGAATATCAATTCCCAGTTCAACACGTCCGGGGATAACGTTCATAACTCCTGGCTCAGCCGTAATCATACCCACCGTACCCACAGTACCGTTATGAGCTTCCTGGCCTGCCAGCTTTTCCACCAGCAGTATTATCTCGGCCGCCGCTGTTAAGGCATCTTGCCGCATATTCATAGGCGTAGCCCCAGAATGGTCTGCCTGTCCATTGACCACTACTTTAAAGCGGGTCGGTGCCGCAATCCCGGTGATAATACCAATCTGCTCGCCTGCGTTCTCCAGCACCGTACCCTGCTCAATATGTAGTTCAAAAAAAGCCTTAATCGCACCAGTATACCTCGCAGCAGCAACCTGCTCAGGGTCTAGCCCCCGCTGCCGCATAGCTTCGATCAGCGTCATGCCCTGTTTGTCCATAAGTTGCTCCAACTGAGCTGGCAACAGTTCACCACAAAAAGCCTTACTCCCCATTGTCGCCATGCCAAAACGGCTGGACTCTTCGGCCATGAATACCACAACCTCAATGGGATGATAGGTTTGTGTTCCCGCCGCTTGCAAACATTGGACTACTTCGATGGCAGCCAATACTCCCAGCACGCCGTCAAAGTTGCCGCCATTTGGCACACTGTCAATATGTGACCCCAGCATGACAACAGGCGCTGCATTATCGGTGCCTTCCCGCCGGCCAATAAGATTACCAAATCCGTCAACGCGAACAACAAGTCCGGCCTGTTTCATGAGCTCAATAATGAATTCCCTTGCCTCCCAATCGGCATCACTAAAGGCCAAACGCGTAATGCCGCCGTCGGCCTGCGCCCCAATAGCTGCCAGCTTACGGAAATTTTCTTCTAAACGCTTGCCACAAACCAAGCTTATACCCCCTCGACTGCATTTTCACCAATTCTTTCCTGCCTTGCTCTTTCCCAATTCATAACGATAATGGCCAATAAGGTTACTGCGCCACCGGCAATCTGAATAGGCAGCACACGTTCCCCTAAGATAAAATAGCCGCTAATTACACCCACAACAGGAACCAGATTAAGATACAGCGTGGTAATAGCAACATCTAACTGCTTTAGCACATACATATAAAATAGATAACCAAGCACCGAACAGCATATTGACAAAAATAATATATGCCCCCATGCAGTCAGTGAAAGCATCTGCCAGTCGCTGCGTTCTGTAAAGGATAATGGAATGAGAAATATTGTACCAATCATTGTTTGATAGGTTGTCATGCACATTCCTGAATACCTATTCTGTAGTGATTTATTAACAAGTGTATAGAAAGTCCAGGACAACATAGCTCCCACCACAAACAGATTTCCCGCAAAATTGGCAGAATTTAAATCAAGCTGACCATTGGCTGTTACCGAAAGATAGGCACCGGCAATCGCAATGGCTATTGCGATTAGCTTTATTACCGATACTCTTGCGCCAAAAAATAGTATATCCAAGCCAATTGCCAGAATAGGGATAATTGTCACTATCAGTGAGGCATTGGCAGCTGTCGTCAATTTTATACCAATATTCTCAAAATAGAAATATAACGTAATGCCTAAACAGCCAGCTAATACCATCGATAAAATATCAGCCTTAGCCAGCTTGGCATCAGGCTCAACCCGTTTGAGTAACAACCACAGTACCACTGAGGCAATTACAAAGCGAATAGCCGCTGTCGTAACAGGCGGCACCTCGGTAACTGTAATTTTGATGCTTACATAAGATACTCCCCAAAAGAGAATTGTCATCAACATCAGTATGTTAGCCAATACACATTTCTTATTCCTCAGACCTTCGCCAACCTGCGCCTTTGCCCTATTTTCCCGCATAACAACATCCTCCTTATTCTTTTATCTATCATACCGGCAAAACTGGCAGGCGTATTGTAAAAAATTGATCGTAGCCGATGAGTTAAGACTCCTCACCGCTTTTGTATTTATCAGGCGTTACACCTGTATGGCTTTTGAACACTTTATGAAAGTGGCTCTGATCATAGAAACCGGTTTTATAAGCCACCTCTGTTATCTGGTCGTTTTGCCTTAACAATTTCTTAGCACAATTAACCCGTAGCAGAGTTTGATACGTATGGGGCGGTATGCTGAATTCATCCTTGAAAGAACGGATGATAGTAAACTTATTTAGACCTGATACTTGTTCCAACTCTGCCAATGTAATTCTGCTTAAATAGTTATTGTCCAGATATTCTTTTATGATTTTTAGTTTGGGCAATTCTTTTGATCTGCTGGACTTTTTCCAAAATCCCATATCTTGAACTGCCTGTTCTTCAAAAAAACCGATTATGCCTGCTTCTTTTTCCAGCGGGCTTATCGGTTTAATCAGGCGCTCAAGCATGCTGCACAGAGCAGTATAAGACTGAGAGTCAGCAAGCCCTGTCACAACTGGTTGACACAAAGCAGGTAATCCTTTATTTTCAAAGAACTGCTGCATCCAACCGGCTTCAATAAAAAGCATTTTGTACTTCCATTGGTCATGCGGCTGCGGATTGCAGGAATGAACCAGACCAGGCGGAATGAGCACAAAGGTCTGGGGATTAACCCTTGTCGTTTTGCCCTCATACCAAAAAGAACTATTACCGGCTTCCACTACCCCTAAAGAATATTCCTCGTGGGAATGCTTCTTATAACAAAGACGATCAGCATCACATAGTTTCAACTCAAAAAACGGCAAATCAGCATCACGGTAAAATTGCACTCCCGCCACAGCAATACCTCCAATTCCCCACTACCTATAGTACGCGTTGAAGATTTTGCAGGCGGGGTGGATCGTTGTCAATACTCCACCCGCCTGGGCCTGTAAACTTCTTTACTACAGAATATATAGCAAAGCTATGTTGCCAACTAGCCTTTACCATTCGCTTCCTCCGCCATCTCTACTCTGTCCACAGACTGGACACCCTGCAATTGGGTTAACAGCATGCCAGCCAACATTAAGGCACAGCCCACTAGTTCCTGAAAACCCAGCCATTCATCCAGCAGCAAAAAACCGCCAATAGTGGCAAAAACCGTTTCCATACTGAGAATAATGGCCGCCTGTGCCGGTGGAGAATGTTTTTGGCCAACCACCTGCAAAGTGTAAGCAATTCCTACTGAACAAAAGCCGCCATACAGGATGGGGATGAGTGCCCCCCTAAGCCCCGCCAGAGTTATAGTCTCCAATCCAAAAGCCGTACCCATACTCAGCAAACCGCAGGTAACAAACTGAAAAAAGGACAACTTCAGCACATCAACCCTATCGGCAAAGTGATCAATCAGCAGAATATGTACCGACCAGAATAAAGCACCTATCAATTGCAGCAAATCGCCATAGGAAATAAAAAAACTTTCTTTAACACATAGCAAATACAAGCCTACTACGGCCAACACTGCGCTAAGCCAGGTAGCCTTGCTAACACGCTGCTGCAGAAATATCCCCAAAATAGGTACAAGTACAATATATAAACAAGTAACAAATGCGGCCTTGCCTGCGGTCGTATAAATAAGGCCAATTTGCTGCAAAGAGGCTGCCGTAAAAAGAATCAAGCCGGCTAAAAAGCCTGGCAGCAATGCTCCCGTGACATTCATTTTGGGTGATGCTTGCGGCTTTTTTTGAAAATAGAAAATCAGCGGCAACAGCGAAAGACTGCCCAGTACAAATCGTATTCCATTAAAAGTAAAAGGCCCTACATGCTCCATGCCTACCCGTTGCGCTACAAAGGCAAAACCCCAGATAGCAGCCGCAAATAATAACAGCAGATTTGATTTCATCGCACTCATAGTTATCCAAACTCCTTTTGCTAATAGACCAAGCCCCCTTCCTAGAACAAATAGAAAAGGGGCATTGTTACCATACTACCACCAAATTAGCCTTTCGTCTAGTTAGGAATGGCTTCCTAAGCGCTCTGCTCTGTCATTTTTGTACATTTCTTGCTGCTTCTGCCTGCGAAAAATGCTAGTAAAATAAAACAGCTTCATGCTATATTATAGAGAAATATATATAATTGAGGGAGAACAAGCGAAAGATGGCAGATAAACCATTAAAAAGCGACACTATTTTAAGCCAAATTGATGCCCATAGCCTTACCGAAAAGATTATTGAAATAGATGAACCAAATGTTAGTTTCTTCATTTTTCAACTGGGGGACTATTTGTTTTCCTTCTGTGGCAGCCAAGCCCGTGAAATACTGCCCTATACGGCGCTGACATGGATTCCTGGTGCAACTGCGCACATTCCAGGAGTAATCAACCTACGCGGCGATGTAGCTGCAGTGCTTGATTTAAAACAAATACTCGGTATGAATGAGGCTAATTATGAGACAACAGGTGCTGCTTTCATAGTAATGGTACGGTCTGGTGACGGGCGAAATGGATTTCTGGTGGATACTATCATAGATGTTGTGGAGGTACCTAATTCTGCAACTAAACAAGTACTGTCAACCCTGGATGAACGTTTCAAGCGTTTTGCATCAAGTCAGTTTGAATATAGACGCAACCTGGTAACAGTCCTGGACGCTTCTTTACTTATAGAAAAGGTAAATTCCTAACGTGGCTATAGATATGTGCCAAAATGAACTCCGACTATTGATCATTTCGCTAGGTGACAGGCGCTATGGAATTGATATTGAGCAAATTGCTTATTTGACAAATTTTGATCCAACCGAATCTGCTGTAGGTTTTGAACAACTGCTGGCAGCAGGTCCTTTTGCGAATTGCCACTATTCAAAAATGCTGCTCATCAAGCAGAAACTGCAAACACCAATCCTCATTACTGAGCCTGACGAGGTGGCAACATGCAAAGTCAGCGATATTCGTAAACTGCCTGATATTCTGACTGCAGCCGCGGGAAATAAAGGTGTATGGGGACTTTTACCGCAGGAAAATAACCTAATCATACTGATTGACTTTTACAAAAATCAACTATTTAAACAACTCACACGTACTATCGATAAAGAGATATACGGTGCAGTCACAAGGAGCGAATATAAATGAACAGTAGTCTTAAGGTAAAAATAATTGGACTTATGGCGCTTTTCATGTGTTGTTTAGTGGCCGTATTATCCTATGTTTCTGTTACTGGCACACTTCAGCGCGGTGAAGTCCGGTTGCGTGAATACCAGGATATGCTTTATAAGCAAAAAACAGATAACATGAAAAATCTTGTTGAAGCAATTTCCAGTGCTGCTTCCTTAATGACAGAGGACGAGGCAAAACAATTTGTGCGCAATGCCCGCTATGGTGTTGACGGGTACTTTTTGGTTATCAATACCAATGGCAGTCTGGCTGTCCATATTGATCAACCCCTGGAAGGGCAGTCTTTAACAACGATAAAAGATGCCGATAATCAAGCCTTTTTGCTGAAGCTGCTTGAACAATGCAAAGAAAAAGGTGAAGGTACAATCCAGTATACCTGGCTAAAACCAGGTTCCTCAAAAACCGAACCCAAATTATCGTATGGCAAGATCATCGGCAAGTGGAACTGGCTGGTAGTAACAGGCGTATATCTCGATGATGTAGCGGCGGCTGTCCATAAAGAAGAACGCGATATTCAACAAGAGGCATGGACTACGGTGCAAAGATATTTGTTGATAGCAGCTTTTGCTCTTGTACTTATTATTGCTGCAGCCGGTTTCTTCCTTAATCGTTATATAACCCGGCCATTGACCGGAGCCATTACAAAAGTAAATACCTATGCGACAAAAATGGATGAAACTGTGACAACCCAGGCCAGCTTTTCCATTGAGCTTTCCTCTTCGGTAAGTGAGATTTCCGCAACTATGGAGGAATTTTCGTCATCAGCTATTTTAATTAGCAATCATAGCCAGGGAGTAGCCGATAGTGCTGCGCAAACGTTGCAAAGAACCCGGCAAGGCGTTGCTGAAGTCGAGGCCTTGATGGAAAAAATGAAGGAAATCTATAACGATAATCAAGTAAATATTCAGGAGATTGTTGCCTTAGGTCATAAGTCCAAAGAAGTTACCAAAATCATGGAGTTTATCAATAATATTGCGAGTCAGACTCGCCTGATTGCCTTTAACGCCGCGCTGGAAGCAGCCAGCGCCGGGGAAGCTGGCAAACGGTTTGGGGTAGTTGCTTTAGAAATCAGACGCCTGGCCGATAGTGTCATGGAATCAACAAAAGAGATCGAAACTAAAAGCAATGAAATTGTAGCAGCTGTAAGCCGGCAGGTAGTTGCTTCTGAAAAGAATACTAAAGGAATTGAAGAAGGGATGGCCTATTCGGAACGCACTGTTTCTATTATCTATGACATAGAGAATGCAGCCGATCAGACAACCGATGCAGTCCAGCAAATTGTTCTTTCTATCCAGCAGCAGCAAACCGCCGGCGAGCAGGTACTGACGGCATTAAGGCAAATTAAGCAGGGAACAACCGACAATACAACGATGATACAGCAGATAAAAACAATTAGTAAAGAATTGGCTAATTTAGCCGAGGAACTGGATCTTGTCGTTGAACATGGTAAAAAGGTGGCAACAGCTGATTAAGTCAGCAGTTAGGCGGGGATTTATTTTATGGATGCTCATAAGAACGCTATCAGGGTACTTATCGTTGACGATTGCCCGATTGTACGGGAATTTATAATTGGACTCTTAGCAGAGGAAGCCGACATCAAGGTAGTCGGCGAAGCCGCTAATGGTGAAGAAGCAAGCAAGCAGGCTTTCCTGCTGCGTCCTAATCTTATTATTATGGATATCGCCATGCCTGTCATGGATGGCTTAGAAGCCATTGAAGTTATTATGCAGAATAACCCTACTCCGATTCTGGTTGTCACCGCCTATGGCGATGCTCATTTAGCGTACGAAGCAGTAAGCAGAGGAGCCTTGGAGGTAGTCGAAAAACCCAGTATTGATTCCACAAATTACCGGCAATTTATTCATAAAATAAAATTACTGGCCGGGGTAAAAGTAATCAGGCATATCACCGGCAACAGGCAAGCAGCACCAAAACATATCATTGCAAAGGCTGGGGCAAACCGCCGCTCTAAAGCAGTAGCTATAGCCTCCTCACTTGGTGGCGCAAAGGTATTGGAAGCCATACTCTCCCAACTATCTGCTGATTTTCCGGCTCCGATTGTTATCGCCCAGCATATTTCTGAAGGTTTTGCCGAAGCGCTGGCAGACTGGCTTGATTATAAAACACCGCTTACCGTAAAGGTGGCGTCGCAATCCGAGCCTTTGCTTCCAGGGAGAGTATTAATTGCCCCGCCGGAACATAACGTGCAGTTGGATGTAGATGGCAACATAGAACTATTGCCCTATTCACCCGGGAATATCTATCATCCCTCCTGCGATAGGTTGCTTGCTTCCGTAGCGCATGCCTACCGCAAGGGAGCAGTAGGCATTATTCTGACAGGCATGGGGCAAGACGGGGTTAAGGGAATGCAAGCCATCAAAGCTGCCGGCGGCATTACCATAGCCCAAAATAAACAAACTTCACTCATCTATAACATGCCCAGACTCGTAATTGAAGCTGGTTTAGCCGATTTTATTGTGGCGGAAAAAGATATAGCGTCCACATTGACTAAGGTGCTGACCTTATGATAATAAAGCCAGCTATGCTGCCAACGCTTGATTTAGAAAAACTCAGCCTGCTCATCAACCAGCGGTATGGGCTGGAGTTTCGCCAACAACGACTGAAACCGCTGCAAGAAGCTCTACAAGAACGTATGGAAGTATGTAAAATTTCTACTATCGACGAGTATCTGCAGTTAGTGCAGCAGCAGGAAGAAGAACTATTGCTGCTTATTAACCTGTTAACCGTTCATGAGACTTATTTTTTCCGCGAACCAACACACCTTTCTATTATGAGTAAGCAAGCCATTCCGCGGTTAATAAAAAACGGAAGTCAAGCTCCTTTTCTTCGCCTGTTGAGTGCCGGTTGCTCAACAGGCGAAGAAGCCTATTCTATGGCGATAGCTGCTCTTTCAATACCTGGCGCGGGAATTGACTGGGACTTTGAAGTAATCGGTGTTGATGTGGATAAAGAAGCCATAAAAAAGGCGCAAGCCGGTATATATGGCTTATATTCTTTTCGCTCCTGTCCCAGAGATATCTGTGAAAATTGCTTTGATCACGTAGCCAAAGAAAGTTATATGATTAAAAGCCATATCAAAAAAAAAGTACGGTTTGAGTCGCTAAACTTATTTGCGCAAGCGTATCCGGACTGGATGCAAAACATGGACATCGTATTTTATCGGAATGTCTCCATTTATTTCTCTAAAGAACAACAGCAAGAAGTCTTTCGTCGTTTGTCTGAGTTGCTAAAAACTGACGGCAGCTTGTTTCTAAGCTGTACGGAAACTTTATATCACAATAATAAGCTACTATCACTGGTTAAAAATGATGACGTATTTTATTACCAAAAACAAGCTGCTGAAATAGTTGTTGACCGCGCTGCTGCTACCAGAAAAATAACTGCAATAAATAAACAGTACCTGGCTGTTGGCCAGCCAAGGCAAATTTCCGCCTTACAACTAAAGAAACAGTCACCTAAACCTGCACTGCAAACAAATCGTTCCAGCTTAGCAACCAGTAAGAGTAAGCGGCACTCGCCGCTGCCATTAACTGACAAAGGCACTCGCTGCCAAGAACGGTTCACAGCTGCACTGGAATTAGTGAAATTGAAAAAATATCCTGAGGCCATTAGCCGCCTGAACGAAATCCTTGCCGTTGATTCCTTTTTCATTAAGGCTTATACCTTAAAAGCCAATATTCTCCTTAATCTTCAATGTGTTGACACAGCTATAGAACTGTGTCAGACGGCACTGATGCTGGATACCTTTTGCCTGGAAGCCTATCTGCTGCTTGGCATGGCAGCAAAACTTACCGGACAGCAGGCCGAGGCTATTAAGCGCTTTAAGGAAGCGGTGTATGTGTATCCCGAATGTTGGCTGGCTCATTTCTTTTTGGCTGAAATGTATCAGCTGCCGGAAGAAGCCCCCTACGCCAAACGGGAATATGAATTGGCTATGAAAATACTCAAGCAAGGCAACTTTGAAAAACACGGATTAAGCTTTTTTCTAGTACCATTCCAACTTGATAACTTTATCCAATTATGCCAGCACAATATAACAAAATTGCAGGCTTGACCACTAAATCCCTACTGAAGGAGAGGCGGTATGGCATTATGTCATTAAATATCAAACTTCTTTCGGTTAAATTTACCGCAGAAGCCGCGAAACATTGTAACCAAATTGAAAAAGAATTACTCACATTAGAGGCACGCGGCTTTTCCCCAGAGATTCTTGATTCAGTTTTTCGGGCTGCGCACACGATAAAGGGTGCCGCCCGAATGCTAAAATTAACAGGTATCTCAACAGTAGCCCACCGAATGGAAGATGTTTTAGAGCTGCTGAGAAATGGACAAAGCCGCCTTTCCCAAGAAGTAATAGATCTTTTATTAAAAGGCGTTGACACGATTCGCCAACTACTTGCTGCCGTTGCTGCTCTGGCCCCCTTGCCGGAATCATTGCCTCCGGTCTGCTTTGAACTAGAACAATTTCTGCATAAAGATACCGCTGAGAACCAGGAAAAATGCCCAGATCAGACTTCTGCAAAAGTTACCGAAGATCATATCCAGGATGACGCTGCAAACATCACCCATAATTTTGTCCAAATACGTGCAGAGCGGTTAGATGAATTAATCCAGCTGATGGGAGAAGTCGTTTCTTTTCAATACCGCAAGAAACAGCAAGCCAGTATCGTACGCGATATCATGCGATTATCAACAACAAGTCTTGCGTTAGCCTCTTACCAAACTCTTACCACTGCACAGACCGAACCGGTTCGCAATGAATTGGCAACTACATTAGCCGCTATACACAGTCAATTGTCGAAATTCCAGGATTCCCTGCGCAATGACGCGGTAATCGAAAACCTTCTGACTGCTGACCTGCAGGAACGGTCTTTGAAAATACGAATGCTGCCGCTAGCAACCGTTTTTGATAAAATCAACCGTGTAGTTAGAGATCTTACTCGCACAACAGGCAAAGAAATTGAGTTTCAAGTGGAAGGCGGCAATACCGAACTTGATCGTAAAATTATTGAGCATTTGGGTGATTGTCTGCTCCATATGGTTCGCAATGCCGTTGACCACGGTATCGAATTGCCGCAAGACCGGGTTATAGCAGGTAAAAAACCATGTGGAATCATCCGGTTATCCGCTTTTTACGATTCAGGAGGAGTCACTATTGTTCTCCATGATGACGGCGCAGGCATCTCGCTAGATCAGATAAAAACGACAGCTGTAAAGAAACGGCTGCTAACTGAAGATGCTGTGAATACCCTTACAGAAATCGAATTACTGGATTTACTCTTTTTATCTGGTTTTAGCACAAGTCCCATTATTACCGACATATCCGGGCGCGGTGTAGGAATGAACGTTGTCAAACAAACAATTACCGAGAAGCTTAAGGGCTCAGTCAGAATCCAGACACGCGCCGGAAAAGGAACTACATTTTTGCTGAAAGTTCCCATCACGCTGGCACTTTCACGAATGTTACTTGTAGCAGCAGCCAATCACACCTTCGCCATACCCACCTACTCGGTTCAGGAAATAGTAATGGTACCTGCCAGCCAGGTTATCCATGTTGTCAGCAAACGCGCCCTGCGCATACGTGAGCAAATTGTCCCCCTGGAGGAACTTGAGACTATTTTGAGTTGCCCGCAAACCGCAGCGCATGAACGATCTGAGCTGTTGATTATCTTACTGGCAGCCGGCGCGGAAAGACTAGGTCTAATTGTCGATACTATCATAAGTGAAGCCGACATGGTTATAAAACCTTTACCTTCAGCGCTAGCGTCACTTGCGTTGCTTTCCGGTTTTACTGTTGGCAGCAATGATGAAATAATTAGTGTGCTCGGAGTCACAGCACTACTAAAGCAGGCTCGCCAAAATAAGCTGCCTGCAGGTATTTCTTCAAAAACTGACTCGCAAAAACAATCCAAAACCATTCTGGTTGTCGATGATTCTGCCAACACCAGGGATATTGTAAAAAGCATTCTAGAGTCCTATGGCTACCAGGTGGATTTGGCCGAAGACGGGCTGGATGCTATTGAAAAAACTGACAAAAAAGTATATGATGCTGTTATAACCGATGTCGAAATGCCTCAGCTTGATGGCTTCAGCCTTACTTCGCATTTACGTCAAGATGAGCGGTATCGACAAATTCCGGTGATAATTGTAACCTCCCGCGAAAAGGCGGAAGATAAGCGGCGGGGTATTCAGGTTGGTGCCAATGCCTATATTGTTAAAGGTGCCTTTGATCAAACTAACCTCATTGAAACATTGAAAAATGTAATCGGTTAGTACGTTTGAAAGGGATGAACCATGGATAAACCTACAAACAAGCCTCCGATAAAATTGCTGCTTATTGAAGATGACAGCTTCATGCGGGAAATGATTGCCTTAACCCTGGAAACAGAGAACTATGAAGTTACCGGTGTCGAGAGCGGTACAGAAGCCTTGCAAAAGCTGCACAATTGCAATAAATATGGTGGCATTATCTCTGATATGTATTTGCCGGATACCGATGGACTTACACTCTTTGAACAAATCCATACGGAATATCCTGACCTGCTGTATCTGATTTTAACCAGTGAAACCGATGAAATCATTGCCCGAAAAGCAACCAGTCTGGGAATTACCTATATTCTAAAAGATGAAAACTTTGCCGAAACAGTTCTGGCTGCATTAGCTAACCTGCCGCAAATAGAAACCGCACCTGCTTCTCTAGCCCAAATGCCGGCAGAATTATTTCATGATCTTAATCAGCCGCTTAATTCGATAAAAATGATTGCCGGCGGTATCCTCTTTTTACTAAAGCAGGGAGAAAAGCTGCCTGATGAAGAACTTTCCGACTGCATGGAAAAAATTTCGGTTCAAACTGACCTCCTTGCCAGTATGCTTAAAAAAATGCGAATGTAAAAACGTAACTAAGTTTTAGCAACAAGGTGGGATATCGAATGAAGATTTTGCTCATAGACGATGAACAGCATAGCCGCCAGGCTATGCTGTGGTTTTTAAAGCACCAGAACCATGAAGTAACAGAATGCGCCAATGGCGCGGAAGCTTTGGATAAATTTTCCACCGATGATTACCCTATGGTATTATCAGATATTCAGATGCCAGGCTTGTCTGGCATTGAACTGGCTAAAGCTATTAAAAAGCTGCCTAATAGCTGGCAAACCGATATTGTTCTCTTCACAGGCTATGCTGACTTAAACTCGGCGGTTACCGCATTACGTGCAGGAGTCTATGATTATCTGACAAAACCCGTAAATCCGGAAGAACTTGCTTCGGTCATTGAGCGGGTTGCCGAACACCAGGCACTTTTGCGGGAAAATAAAAACCTGACAGAACGCTTTCACGACGAAGTACATGCTGCAACCGAAGAAACCCGGCGTGAACTTGTCCAGATAAAACAAATTGTAGCAGAATCTATTATTGGTTCAGTAGGTGTTTTTTCAGAATATATGCAGGCGATTTTTCGCCAAGCCGAGCAACTGCACTTAGACCGCTCCATTCCGGTCTTAATTGAGGGTGAGACTGGCACCGGCAAAGAAGTAATTGCCAAGCTGATTCACTATGGAAGCAGCTTTGATCTCCTGAGTACCACCCCATTTGTAGATATTAATTGCGCGGCACTAGCCCCGACTCTTTTTGAGAGCGAACTTTTCGGCTATGAGGCAGGTTCTTTCACCGGCAGTATGGCCAAAGGGGCAAAAGGCAAATTCGATTTAGCGCATAGTGGGACCTTGCTGCTTGATGAAATCGGTGAAATTCCTTCTGATTTACAGGGAAAATTACTCCGTGTACTGCAAGAAAAAGAATTTTACCGGGTAGGTGGTTTGAAAAAAATTAAAACTAATATCCGCCTTATCTGCGCAACCAATATACCCTTGGAGCAAGGTGTCGAACAGGGGACTTTCCGGAAAGATCTATATTTCCGCCTGAAAGTTGCGCATATTGTCATTCCGCCACTGAGAAAACGTAAAGAGGAAATTCTGCCGATGGCCACTATGTTCTTACAGGAGTTTTCACGACACAAAAAGAAGCAGTTTGCCACAATTGCTCCGCAAACAGCCAGGATTATGGAAGAATATAACTGGCCCGGCAATATCCGGGAATTACGGAACATTATTGAATATGCCACCTTTGCCTATAATGATAAAGAACTAAAGCCGGAACACATTTTGGGACTATTGCAGCAAAAACACGAGCGAAATTCTTCCCTGCCTGACCGCCGCAATGTTCTGGAGCTTCCCATTCCGGCTCAGGGATATCCGCTGAAAAAATATACCGAAGACATCATCCGCAAAATTCTTGATGCCCATAATAACAATCAATCAGCAACAGCCAATTATTTGGGGATTTCCCGCAGAGCCTTATCCTATCGCCTGGAAGAAATGCGCAATAAAAATGAACCATAATAGAATAATTACAAAAACTTCCCACAAAAACTTCTCACTGATGAAGCTTTTGGCAATCTCTTCTTTTATCTAAATGCTACTATATACCATAACAAATAATTATAAATTGCCGTTTTTCATTTTTTATAGTGGCTATTATCCAGGATCTACGCAAATATCCAATACTAATAACCAACAAAAGCATGTCATTTGGCATGCTTTTTGCATTTATATAAAGTGACTGTAATATCATTAACCATTTACGCTCATTTCCTTGTTTACCACCCTTTTTATAGATATTAACTGCGCTGGCACCAACCAATTATCTTATTCCGTGAGTCAAGACTCCCGCCTCTACAGGCGGCGTTAATTCAGGTGGAGTAGACTCTTCACCTGAATCCCCAATGTTTTAGCTTTGCTGAAACGAGTTCACTTTTTCATCTCTTCTAAAAATACCTGCAAAGCCCATTTCTGTTGAGGTTTTAATGTTCGAATAATAGCAAGCAAACGCTTTAAATCTGGTTCTAATTCGGAGTTGTCTGTTGAAAAAAAATCAACAAGAGTAAAACCTAAAGCAGTAATAATCCGCTCCAATGTATCAAAAGCTGGTTGCTGTTGTCCACTTTCAATGCGGCTTAAATTCGCCTGCGACACTTCGCATATTTTTGACAGACTATTCATGCTTATGTTTTGAGCTTCCCGAATTTCTTTTATTTTTTGCCCTATATTCATAATGGTGCTCCTCATAATAAAATAGTATTAGATCTACCGGAGAGCAAGCGTCTCACCCCTTACATAAATTAGTAGAAGGTGAGTCTTATTTGGTATGCCCTTTTTTAGACCAACTTCTAATTTCCCGTTATCCTTTTTCCATTTTTTTAGTTTTTCCATTGACATTTCACTGCTATGCTTTGTTATATGGATTCGTATGGCTAATGTAGCATAAATATTTTTAGCATTCACTATCCTTTTAAGTATTGACATTGATACTTAAAAGGATAGAATTAGATTGTATCCATATTGGAGGTGGTGAAATGAGTACTATCGGAAAGCAATTGCTGTTATTGCGAGAAAGCAAAGGCTTATCCCAAAACCAATTAGCAAATATATCAAAAGTCCCTCAGTCAGCCATCAGTGAAATCGAATCTGGCAAACGTAAAAATCCAGGAATCATCTATTTCCAAAAGCTTTCCATCGCGCTGGGTGTCACTCTTTTGGAATTGACCAGTGCCGACAGCCCAGAGTGCCTGCCAGAGACACCTAAAAAAAGAAAAAATGGGGCTTGTGATTTTCATTAAGAGCCGCAATCTGCGTGTTATATCGCTTATAATGACCCCAATACTTTAACCTTGCCAATCAAGTAGGCAAAACCCCCAAAAAGGAGATTAAAATGACATGAAAATCACACACAGCATTCGCTTTCGGCTTATGTGTCTCATTGCCATTCTGGTTGTCAGCACACTGCTGGTCGTATCTGGCATCGGTTATTACTTTTCCGAAAAATATCTGGAAGAGAGTCTGAATCAAACAGAGCAGGCAGTGGCTGCCAGTGCCGCCGCGCACGTAGACTCGGAACTCAATATGGCAATTACTCAATTGGAAGACCTCGCCAGTATTGCCCAGTTGCAAAGCAACGACAAAATACAGATTCAACCTGCCTTACAGGAAGCCATGCAGCGCATTGGTAAATATGACGATATTATCTTTTCCTCTTTGGATGGCTCAACCATTAACGGAGCTGGTGTCATACTCAATATTGCCGACCGGGAGTATTTTAAAAAAGTTATCAGTACGAAAAAGCCCTATGTTTCAGAAGTATTTCTCTCACGTGCCAACCAGAAGCAATCAATCACCCTATGTGTTCCGGTTATCCGCGCTGATCAAGTGACCGGGGTCTTACTGGGCACCTACTCGCTGGATAAACTATTGCCGATTATCAAAGACATCAAATTTAAACAACAAGGTTATGGAGCGTTGCTTGATGACAGCGGCGTATATTTAGCGCATCCAACCCGCCCCGAGTTAGCTGGCAGCATGAACGTAAAAACCGGAGAAATTTCTGCTGAACTAAAAAACAAACTGGGCAACGAAGCCGCTCTTGACCCGAAATTCATAGCTGCTTTTGCCGAATCCACGGAAAAAACCCTTCGTGTCCGCTTGGAGTATAAAGCAACAACAGGTTTAGAACAAGTTGGTTCCTTCACTCCGATTGAGCTACCCGGTGGCCAACACTGGGTTCTGTTCATGTCTACAACGAAAGCAGACGCCACCAGTGAAATTACCGCCTTATCCCGAACCCAGACCGGCTTGTCCATTTTTTGCCTGCTGCTTGTCCTGGGAATTACCTTTTGGCAAAGTAACTCATTTGTCCGCCCCATCATCCGTATCAATCAGATCACTCAGGATATTGCCGCCGGCCAGTTAAAATCCATTCAAAAGACCATTCAGGACAAAAGCGAGTTTGGGCAATTGTCAGACAACATCATCCTTATGAATCAAAATTTGCGTAAACTGGTACAGCAAGTTCAAGCTGAGTCAAACCAGTTAGCCGCCGCCAGTGAAGAATTGACAGCCAGCGCCCATCAATCAGCAGATGCGGCCAATCAGGTCGCCGGTTCCATCACCGCAGTGGCCCAAGGAGCGGAAAAACAGGCGACATCTGCAAATCAAATTATGACCGTGGCCCAAACCATGTCAGATCAGGTAACCCAAATTTCTCAAACAGCCGCAGCTGTATCCAGCATTGCAACCGCTACATCCCAGGTGGCGGAACAAGGCCAACACACAGTAGAGAAAACCGTCGAACAAATGAATGAAATTGGCAAAGGCGCTGCTGCTACGCAAGCCTCCATCGCAGAATTAAACAAAAGCTCCCAGGAAATTGGCGAAATTGTTACTCTCATCTCTTCCATTGCCGGACAAACCAATCTCCTGGCCTTAAACGCCGCTATCGAAGCAGCGCGGGCGGGTGAGCAAGGACGCGGCTTTGCCGTCGTCGCCGAAGAAGTCCGAAAATTGGCCGAAGAATCCAACCAAGCTGCCCATCAAATCGGCCTACTTGTTGAAAAAAATCAAGCCAACCTGAGGCAAGTTGTTGGTACTACAGAAGCTGGAGCTACCGGTATTCAAACAGGCATTTCGCTTGCCCATAATGCAGGAGAAACCTTCAAAAAGATTGTAGAGGCCGTTCTCCATCTATCCGATCAAATCAAGGATATTTCCGCAGCCATCCACGAGATTGCCACCGACAATCAGATACTTGTCGAATCAATTCAGGAAATTGATATAGCCAGCAAACAGGCCGCCTCCGAATCACAAAACGTTTCGGCAGCTACCGAGGAGCAATCTGCATCTATGCAGGAAATTGCCTCCTCCAGCCAAAGCTTGGCTACATTAGCTATGGATTTGCAAGTTGCCATAGCAAAATTCCAGTTATAACCAAGATACACACAGTGGAACTCATCAAAAAATCAGTGAGAAGACTGCAAAATGGCTATCTCTTATTGTACTAAAAAGCACTATTGATGAAAAACCAGGAAAATTAGTTTTAGAGTCTCTCTGAAAAAGAAGATTAGGAAGCTTATTCCGGTTACACAGAAATATTGGAATTAGCTGCATGAAGTACTTACAAAAACTTCTCACCTGGGAAGTTTTTGTAAGCAACCTACCACAGTGGAGTGCTAATAACAACAATCAAAAATAACGATCAATCTATTTATTGGGGCTTAACTAGCAAGATTTACGCTGATATCCCAAATTGGAAACCAACAAAAACAAAAAGCATGCCCAGTTTGGCATGTTTTTTGCATTAATCCTTAAGGTAATTGTACTCCAATTACCATATGCCTATCTGGGACATATAATAATAATCCAAGTCATTAGCCTTTTAAGCTCTTTAACGTATTTATCGGATTTATTTCTATTTATGCATTGTTAGTGACTCCAAGTACATTGTGGCGTAATAACAGGAGATGAATCATTTTGACTACTCTACTCACCGATCTGACAATATTAGAAAAATACTATGACATTGTAAGAGTCATTGACCCACTAGCAACAGCCTCACTGCCGCCTGCTGTCTGCGGTCTTTGGGACTGTTATCACTTAAGAAACAGTGCCCCTACTTGCAAAAATTGTGTCTCCTTGCAGGCAATCCAACAAAAAGAAACCTTTAGCAAAATGGAAGTGCGTAAAGGAAAATTCTATATGATTACCGCCATACCGTTAGAGCTGGATGGGCGCACCGTAGCGCTGGAACTCATAAAATGTGTCAGTGAAAAGACAGTTGAAAACTTTCTGCCTATGCCAGGCAAAGGCACCAATCTTTGCCGTTCTATCGCCAAACTCAATGACCTGGCAATCAAAGACGCCTTAACCAACATTTTTAACCGAAGATATATTAATGAACAGCTTCCGCTGGAAATTTCCCTTGCCAAACAGCACAACCAGCCTTTTTCTATTGTCATGGCCGATATTGATTATTTTAAGCAAATTAACGATCAATACGGTCACTTGGTTGGTGATGAAGTACTGAAATTGTTTGCCACGCAATTACAAAACAACATTCGCACAAATAACGGCGATTGGATTGCCCGCTATGGCGGCGAAGAATTTCTGATTGTCTTAAACAACTGCCTGGAGAGTCCAGCGTATAAAATTACAGAAAAGTTCCGTAAAATCATTGAGCAGACTCCCTTCACTACTTCGGCTGGCCAGCTTCATATTACCGCCAGTTTCGGCGTACATACTTTTTCCGGGCAGGAAAACGATCTGCGACAACTGTTTGATAAAGTTGACAGCCAATTATATCATGCCAAACAAGCCGGACGAAACTGCACTGCAGCGACAAATAGAAAAAATTTTTCTCGCAACGGGTTTACTGGCAACGGCGTAAATCATGTAAAAAAACTAAGGCGTTTCTAATTATAAGGGGAAATTAGTATGTCACAAGAAGCCTATCGAGAATCTTTGGTATGGGCTCATGATTTGATTGTGGTAAATTAATAGCTTTACAAATCTAATACTACACTACAATACGAGGAGGAACAAAATATGAAACAACGTATGCCGATTGGCGCCCAACTGGGCGTCATTATAGGAACAGCCTTAGTATTTATGCTCATCCTACTGGGAGTAATTCTCTATGAGTTTCAGGAAATCAGCACCAGTTATCAGAACATGCTAACTGGTTCAGTGCAACGAACTATGGCTTTGCTAAAAGCCCAGGACGATTTTCACCAGGCTTTAAGCGAGCTTCGCGGCTATGTTGCGTACAATGATGAGAAATACGCTACTGACACTATTACGTTGCTAAATCAGAGCCTAGATGCTGTTAAGACATTTAACACTGCCGCCACAGCCTCCGAAGTCAAGCAGGTAGGTGAGCAGCTGCACACAACCATGCTCTCCTACAAAGAAGATATTAAACACACCATTGCCCTAAAGCAAAATCATGATGCCAGTTATGCTGCCGTATTGGCCGGTACCCGCCAAAAGACCGAAATAGTCAACACGCTGTTCAATGATGTCATGGCAACTCAGGACAAGGTTCTTAAGCAGCGAATCAGCCAGCTCAATGAACGACAAGCTACCTTATTTAAAATGGTCATTGGCTCTAGCATTCTGGGCATCCTCGCTATTATTGCCCTGCTGATCTGGTATAGCCGTCAACTGTCCAACCGAATGGGCAATCTGCGCAGTGACCTCCTGTCACTCAGTCAACTGGACTTATCCGGCAAAGACATTCATGCCACCCGTAACGATGAAATCGGCGATATGGCCGCGGCGCTCATTACAATGAAGCATGCACTGCAGGACATTGTCCGCTTGGTCAGAAACAATGCCGACATGCTGGCGGCTTCCAGTGAAGAGCTGTCTTCATCAGTACATGAGCAGCTGCAAGTATCAGAAAATATCGCCAAAACCATTACCGATGTCGCCGCAGGAGCTGACCGAAATACCAGTCATATCACGGAGATTTCAGCCGTTATCCAGGAGGTTAGCGCCGGAGCCGAGCAAATGAGTGCCAGCGCCTCCCAGGTTAACAGCATCACCCAGGATGCTGTTGGCGACGCCGACCAGGGGATGCAGCTCATCAACAGCCTTGTTACTCAAAACACCACTATCGAAAAATCAATGGCAGATATTACGCAAGTATCAGAATCACTAGTAAAACGCTCAGATGATATCCAGCAGATTGTCACTACCATTCACACCATCGCCGGGCAGACCAACCTTCTGGCCCTGAACGCCGCTATTGAGGCAGCCAGAGCCGGCGAAGCCGGACGAGGCTTTGCAGTAGTAGCCGAAGAAGTTCGCAAGCTGGCCGAGCAAAGCGGTGCCGCTACCAGCCATATTGAAAAAATCATTGCCCAAATGACCACCGATATTCAATTTGCAGTAGATGTGGTTGCCAAGGCCAATACGGAAGTAGTGGCAGGCAAGATGGCGACTGATGAAACTCAGCAGGGTTTCCAGGCTATCATCAGCAAGCTGGATCAAGTAAAAACCGGTATAGAACAGATTAGCTATGCGGTGGAAGAAACGGCTCATGGTATGCAGTCTGTGGTCAACAATGTCCAGAATATCAGTGCGGTAGCAGAAGAAACCAGTGCCAGCTCCCAGACAGTAGCGGCATCAGCAGAAGAACAAAGCGCCAGCCTCCATGAAGTGAGCTCCAGCTCTGAATCCATGGCTAAAATGGCTGCCGAACTCAATGAAATCACCGCAAGATTCAAAATCTAATCCCTACCAGCAGGAAATAATTCATATAAGCTAGTATATAAGTAGTTGGAGGGATGAACATGCAAAAAAAATTCGTATTTGGTTTTGGAGAGAAAGAAGTAGCAATCACTCTACCAGAAGATCAAATTCTGCATATTGTTGAAGGTAAAGCCGTCGAAGCCATTACCGATGTACCTGCAGCCATAAAAGCGGCATTACGTAACCCGATTGACTCACCACCATTACAAGAAGTAGTCAAGGCCGGTGATAAGGTTGCACTCATTGCCAGCGATATTACCCGTAGGATCTCGTATCCTGAATTTCTGCCAACACTCTTAAATGAACTGAACAGTGCCGGCATTCCGGACAGCGACATCACGATAGTCGTCAGCCTGGGTTCCCACCGCAAGCATACCGCCCAGGAGAATATTGCCGTCTATGGTCAGGAAGCAGTAAGCCGTGTTCACCTTGTCCAAAGCTATGCTCCCAATACCGAAGACTTTGTCTATGTAGGCAAAACCTCGCGCGGTGTGGAAACTTATCTTAACAAACATATTGTTGCTGCCGACAAGGTCATCATGACCGGCGGCATTATCTACCACTCCATGGCCGGCTTTGCCGGCGGCCGTAAAGCTATTATGCCCGGCGTTGCCGGATACTCCACCATCCAAGGCAATCACAGCTTTTGCCTGCATGATGTTGCCGGTCAGGGTATTAACCCCAACTGCATGGCC
Organism: Sporomusa sp. KB1; assembly: GCF_007830295.1. GTDB lineage: Bacteria > Bacillota > Negativicutes > Sporomusales > Sporomusaceae > Sporomusa. The sequence goes on from NZ_VLKC01000002.1 coordinate 637,347, forward strand.
GGTAAGCTGGATGGCAACAACATGCATGCCGATATGATAGAAATGGCCGCCATGCTTAAGCAGACCTTTCTCTTTAATGCCATCTTTACACCAGAAGGCAAATTTGCCCGTTTCGTCGCCGGTCATTGGCATACGGCCTGGCTTGAGGGCTGCAAAACGGTAGAGGAAATCTTCGGCGTACCCATTACCGCCAAAGCTGACTTAGTGATCGCCTCTGCCGGTGGCTTTCCGAAAGACATTAATCTTTATCAAGCCACCAAAACGACCGAAAACGCCTTTATGGCCGTTAAAGACGATGGTGTTATCATTGCGCTGTTAGAGTGCCGCGATATTATGGAACCACCTGATTTCAGTGGCTGGTTCAACTATGAATCACTCTATGACCGTGAAATTGCCTTGCGCAAAGCCTTTACCGTCCCGGGATTCATTGCCCTCAAAACCGGTCTGTTTGCCAAAAAAGTACCCCACATTATTGTCACACTCCCCCAAAACAAAGAATTCATCGAGAAAGCCGGCTTAATTGCCGCCACCACCCTGGAAGAAGCTCTGGCGATTGCCGAGCAAAAACTTGGCCGCACAGACTATACCATTACCCTTATGCCGCACGGTGCTAACACGGTACCACTGCTGCAGGAATAGCCTAGTAAGAAAAGCAGCCAGAACCCATAGTTATTTTGGGTTCTGGCTGCTTTTATCTTTTACGGATAGGCAGCCTCAATTATCGATAACTACAGCCCACATACGAAATGGGCCATGCACCCCTATCGATAGATCCATCTCAATGTCCGAGGTGCGGCTGGGTCCTGTGATAAAATCAATAGCTGACGGCAACTGGCTTTGTCCGCGCTGTTCAATGAGGTGCTTCATTACCGTAGACATAGTCGGCACAATATCTGACTTGTGCATAACTGCAATATGGGTAGGCGGCAGTAAACTCACAGAACGTCCGGTATTGGCGCTGTTAAACAAAGCCACTGTTCCGGTGTAGCCAATAGCGTAGTTAACCCAGGTGATACCGGCATCAGCCTGTTCTGCAAATTCGATTAGTTCCTGCCGGGACTTGTCACTATTCCAAAGCTCAATTTTTACACCCAAGCGGGAAAATTCTATCTGCCGGTGTAACTCAGGGTGATCCCACACAATAGCAGCCTTGGCATTTAGTACTTTGAGCCACAACTTTATCTGATTAGTAGCCTCTGCCCCATTGTTAACAATGGCCACTTTGCCGGTTAGCGCTTCCAGGTTGGCTTTAAATAGTGTAAGCGGCTGTTCTGCTTCAAACTTCTGCTCCCGCCAAAAAGCCGGCGGGCCAACTTCTTGCCGGTTAGGAGGTACTGTAAGTACTTTATCCCGCCCTAAGGCTTTGGCAACTGTTTGCAAAAACAAAGTTTCCTGCGCAATATCTTCCTGAATATTTGTCATATGCTCACCTATTTCTTACGTTTTTCCCATCGCTCGCGGAAGGTTGTATCTGCAGCTGCCCGCATATACCGTGAATTAGTCCAATTGGCAAGCAGCGGTAATTTAGCAGTAATATAGCCTTTATGGACTAAAGGCTTTTGCCCTAGCGACGCGACTTTCATGGCAAATTTATAGGTACTGGGCAATTTGAAAAACTGCTTCCAGATGCCAAAAGCAAACTTTTCAACACCTTGGCTATAACCGGCAGCCACCCGCTGCTGCCGCAGCTTGAACAACAAATCCTGTAACGGAATCTTGGCTGGACAAACACTTGTACAGGCTGCGCACAAGGTCGAAGCATATGGCAGTTCACCCCAAAAGTCAATATCATCTTCTAGTATCGGGGTAATAACCGAACCTATTGGACCGCCATAGACTGACCCATACGCATGCCCACCAATTTGACGGTATACAGGACACACATTAAAACAAGCACCACAGCGAATACAATTGAGCGCCTGCCGGAATTCTTCATCTGCCAGCATACGTGAACGGCCATTATCAACAATCACCAGATGGAACTTTTCACAGCCATCAATATCGCCTGGCTGCCGCGAGCCATTAATAATTGAAATATAGCTGGTAAGCTTCTGCCCGGTAGCATTGCGTGGCAGCATAGATAAGACAGTTTCCAGATCCTCAAAGGTTGGGACAATCCGTTCCATACCCATAACGCTAATGACAACCCTTGGCAGGGTTGTTGTTAACCTGGCATTTCCTTCATTGGTAACAAGCGTAATAGAACCAGTTTCGGCAACGGCAAAATTACAGCCTGTAATGCCAATATCGGCGCTGATAAACTTGTTGCGCAAAATGTTACGGGCAAAGGCGGTAAGGGCGGGTGTATCGGATTCAACCTTGTTACCAGCCACCTTAGAAAATAATTCAGCAATCTGGTTCCGGTTTTTGTGGATGGCGGGAACAATTATATGGGAGGGTGTTTCTCCTGCCAGCTGCAGAATATATTCTGCCAGATCGCTTTCGATTACTTCCATACCAACTGCCTCAAGGGCTGCATTAAGATGTATTTCCTCAGTCACCATGGACTTTGATTTAACAATTTTTTTAGCATTGTACTGCTTACACAAGCCGGCAATAATCTTACACGCCGCGTCAGCGTTTGGAGCAAAATGAACTTTTCCACCTGCTTTCTTCACATTATCTGTTAGCAACTTCAGATAGTAGTCAAGCTGATTAACCGTATGCTGCCTGATAAGCTTGGTCTGCTCCCGCCATTCTTCCCAATTGGGAAGTTCACGGGCAGCTTTATCTTTGTTGGTGCTCAAACGGTCTACCGCTTTGCGGACCGCTTGCCGCATCTGGTCATCCTTTAAGGCTTTGACCGCTCTGTCGCGCAGGTGAAAATTTGGTCTTTCACTCACATTCTCATCCCCTCATCTAACAATTCGGCTACATGCATGACCCGCACGTTAGTTTTTTGTTTTTTTAATCTGCCGTCAATGTTCATCAGACAGCTTAAATCAACACCAACAAGAACATCGGCCTTGGTTTCCAGGATATTTCTGGCCTTTTCATCCACCATGGCTTCTGATATTTCAGGCAGCTTCACTGAGAATGTTCCCCCAAAACCGCAGCAAGCTTCTTCATGCGGCAAAGGTACATAATCAATTTCCTTTACGTTGGCGAGCAATGTACGAACATATTGGTCTGTATTTAAAAACCTGCGAGCATGACAGCTGGAATGATAGGTTACCCGGTGAGGAAAACGAGCTCCCACATCCTCTTGCTTTAAAACTTTGACCACAAATTCACTAAATTCAAAGAGTTTAGCACTTAACTCTTTGGCCTGACGATACTTCTCAGTATCCTTCTCAAACAGAAGCGGATAATACTCCTTAACCGCGGTAATACATGAGCCAGCCGGCGCAACCACATACTGGCTGTGCTTGAAGGCGGTAAGCATGGTCTCAGCAACTGGCCGGGCATCCTCCCAGTAGCCGCTGCTAAGAGCCGGCTGACCGCAACAAGTCTGCTCAGGCGGAAAATCTAATGTTACGCCCAGTTTTTCCAGAACGCGTACCATAGCTTCACCAACCTGGGGAAACAGACTATCACAAATGCAAGTAATAAATATAGATGCTTTCATCACATGTGACCTCCACAAAGATAAAGTAAGACTTATTCTAGCTTGTGCACTTTATCCAGGATTATCCTGATTTTTTTTCCTCCTGACGGCGAACAATAGAAAGAACAATTTGAAGGGCTCAGGAGGGTAACTACTATTATGACATGGACACAAGAATATGTGCCGTTAGGCAGTATCGCATTATCCGCATTAGCCGCAGCCATTCCGATAATCATAATTTTCTATTTGTTAGCTATTCGCCGCTCACCGGGACAAGTTGCGGGAATTACTGCACTGATAGCCGCTTTTTTGATAGCAGTGCTTGTCTACAAAATGCCCTTGAACACTGCTTTTCTAGCGGCTCTGATGGGTATAGCTTATGGTGTTTTCCCTATATTTTGGATAGTATTAACCGCCATCTTCATTTACAACATGACTGTTGAAACAGGTAAATTTGATATAATCAAAAATTCGATTGCCACAATTACCGATGATCGCCGCCTGCAAGCACTGCTGATTGCCTTTGCCTTTGGCGCGTTTTTAGAGGGCGCAGCCGGTTTTGGCACCCCAGTAGCCATTTCTGCCGGCATGCTCGTTGGACTGGGCTTTAACCCGTTGTATGCCGCTGGCCTTTGCCTTATCGCCAATACTGCGCCAGTTGCCTTTGGCGGCATTGGTATTCCGATCATCGTAGCCGGACAGGTTACAGGCATAGATACGATGAAGATAAGCCAGATGGTTGGACGGCAACTGCCTTTTATTTCGGTTTTCATCCCCATTTGGCTGGTAGTACTTATGTCTGGTTGGAAGGCGACTAAAGAAGTACTGCCGGCCTGCTTGGTGGCCGGCGTCTCCTTTGCGGTCGTACAGTTCTTCTCTGCCAATTTCCTTGGCCCTGAGCTTCCGGATATTCTCTCCTCACTGGCATCCATTTTTTCACTAACCTTCTTTCTGCAGATATGGAAACCCGCCTCCATCTGGCGATTTCCTGGTGAGCAAGCTGGAAAATCAAAAACAGCAGCCTTACCAACCTATTCCTCAGCAGAGCTTGTTACCGCCTGGGGTCCTTTTATCATTCTGACTGTTATGGTTATTCTGTGGGGACTAAAACCTATTAAGGCGGTATTAGATATGCCTACCTTATCGATTTATGTACCTGGCTTACACAATCTAGTTACACAGGTTGCGCCTATCGCCAAAGCACCTACTGCCATGACCGCAGTATACAAAATAAATTGGCTAAGCGCTGCCGGCACAGCACTATTTATTGCCAGCATACTATCAGCTATGGTACTGGGTGTAGGACCGGGACAGTTCTTCCGCATTCTTGGCAAAACCTTTAGCCAACTAACCAAACCACTAATTACCATTCCTGCGGTACTCGGACTGGCCTATATCATGAATTACTCTGGCATGAGTTCAAGCCTGGGACTCTTCCTGGCAGGCTCGGGAGCATTTTTCCCCTTTTTCTCGGCCTGGCTTGGGTGGCTGGGAGTATTTCTTACCGGATCAGATACATCAGCCAATGCCCTGTTTGGCAATCTTCAATCAGTCACTGCCCAGCAGGTAGGCGTTGACCCTACTTTGACCGTGGCAGCCAACTCTTCCGGTGGTGTTACCGGAAAAATGATTTCACCGCAAAGTATTGCCGTAGCCACTGCCGCTACCGGTCTTGTCGGTAAAGAAGGGGATTTATTCAGCTTTACTGTCATGCATTCTATCATCCTTGCTATTCTTGTAGGAATCATGACCTATCTGCAAGCTTATGCCCTGTCCTGGATGATTCCGTAACAATCGTGAAGTAGCAAAAAGTAGATCTGCCTAATTGCTTAGGCCAGATCTACTTTTTGTTAATCAAGGCGCATCCTTACAATGTTATATATAGTTATACCCGAAACTTGCTGACAGCTGCTTGGAGATTTTATGCCAGCGTCGCCAGCGCCTCACTGGCAGAAGCTATTTCTTCCATTGATGCAGATTGCTCCTGAGTGGCAGCCGACACCGTCTGAGCCTCACCGGTTGCACTATAAACAATCCTAAAAATTATTTTCAGCAGCAGGATTTTTTATTTATTTTGTAGTAATTATTTAAATAGAAAGAACTGCCGAGAATAAAAATTCCAGTAGTTCTCCATAAGGACACAAAAAATCTAATGAAAATAGGGGGATGAGTACATGAAATCACTAAAAGACACTAAAACTGCAGCAAATTTGATGCAAGCATTTGCCGGAGAATCCCAAGCCAGAATGCGTTACACCTACTATGCTTCCGCTGCCAAAAAAGAGGGCTATGTGCAAATATCAAACTTGTTTACTGAAACAGCCGATAATGAAAAAGAACATGCCAAACGTTTCTATAAGTTTCTTGTAGAATGCCTTGATGGCCAAGCAGTTACCATTCAAGCTGACTTCCCTGTAGCGCTAGGCGACACCAAAGCCAATCTATTATCTGCTGCGCAAGGGGAAAATGAGGAATGGTCTGAACTCTATCCTCATTTTGCTGATGTTGCTGACCAAGAGGGTTTCCCGGTTATTGCCACTGTTTTCCGTAAGATCGCTGAAGTGGAAAAACATCATGAAGCCAGATATAGAAAGCTGCATGACAATATTATCAATGACACTGTAGTTAAAAAGCCTGCCACTGTTCAATGGAAATGTAATAACTGTGGCTACATCCATACCGGCGATCAGGCTCCTGACCTCTGCCCGGCCTGTGCGCATCCACAAGGCTACTTTGAAGTGTTTGTTGAAACTTATTAGTCTGCTTTCACTAACACCCTCTCACCTCGAAACACTTCACCGGTCCCCGTGTTTCTCAAATTTTTCACTCTCCAGTAAGAAACAAAAAGAATAAATCACCGCAGAGAACTAAACGTAATCTCACCACCAACCACATAGAAAGAGACAAATTGCAAAGAATCATTGAGGCTCTTGGTTAATGAACAGATACAGACTATGGTTCCAGGATAAATATAGCCGCTAACCCGAACCCTGCCTGGCTTGGCGGTATTGAGAATCCTCTCAATATTGGTTATACGCTGCTTCATCGTTTCCACCCGGTCGGGCAGAGTCTTATACTCCAGTTCCTGTTTTGTATAACGTTCCCTTTTTTCACTTGAAAGATGTTTACTGCCCTGATTGCGAAAGTGAGACATTGCTAACTGCAATTCATTGTATGTAACTTCTGCTTTCTTAATTTGCTGACGGAGACTAATTAGTTCATCCTTGAGAAGTGAATTAACCGACACCGCAATCTCAGTAACAACACCGGATTGATTGCCAATGGTACTTGCGCGGATTAATTCACCAGCCGATACACGTCCGCCCCGTATAAGTCCCCGACCGCCTTCAACAATGACGCGCAAACCTGCGTACACGGAGCTAGTTAAGATAACATCATTGACGATAACATCCTCATCGGCAAAAACAGTAGCACTTTCAATAAAATTGGCCACAAGACGTTCCCGTGCTTTGATTACACTACGCTTCATGCCCTGAATTCCCTTGCGCACAATGATGTTGTTGGCCTCTACCATGCCCCCGGATATTGTACCACATACTTCAACATTACCGCCGGCTTTTACAAAAAAGTCAGGTTGGACAGAACCCCTAACAATGATACTGCCTTTAAAATCGATATTTCCGGTAGAATAGTCAACATCCCCGTCAATTACAATAATCGGTATGACATTAATGCGTTTATCAAGGAATATATACAAATGGCCATTAATCGCAGCATACAGACGCCAGTCGTCTACATTAATTACATTTTGTCCCACAGGCATTTGGATGTCATTACCGGGCTTAGGCGGAAGTGGTAACCCAAATACGTCTGTCCCCGGAGTACCTGGTGTTGCAGGAATTTTTTCTACTAACAATTGACCCTCTTCCACACAGAGAAAATTGTTAGTTTCTTTGAAATCAACCCGCCCATCCTCCAGTTCTACCGGCCGCCCCTGGCTGTCAGGATCGATGTAGTATTTTAGAAAGGCGTTGTCGCCTTTGCAAGGCGGCGTACCACGGGCACAAATAATATTGGTTGCTGTATGTGTTTGCGTAAGCATGCTAAGAGCATCTTCGTCGATACCATAACAGACACCGGCAGCTTTCAAATCGGCTAATAGCTGTGAATATGTGATTAGCGGCTTATCTACAGGGATATTGACACTAACCCTGGCTTCAAGGCGCTTGCATCCAACCTTGACTCTAACCAGATTCTCTGGCGGCAAAACTGATAGCTGTGAGCTGACAATGAGTACCGGTGCCCCAATGGCTTCTCTGATTGTCACGGAAATGAAATCACTGTCAAAATTGGTGCATTTCCGATCTGTCAAATCTTGAATAATTGCTGCTTTTGATACCGGCCACCCGTCATTGCCGGGAGCCCACACGCTGAGATACACACCAACGTCGTTGGCACTGATTTCATACCGCCCATCTATCTTTGGTCCTGTATTGGCAATGAGCACTGGTGTCCCCATAGCTTCTCTAATTACCACAGATATGAAATTACTATCAAAATTGGTGCATTTCCGATTTGTTAATTCCTCAATAATCGCTGCTCTTGTCACTGTCCAGCCGCCCTTAGCTGGAGCCCATACACTCAGGTATATGCCAACATCATTAGCAGTAATTTGATACTGGCCGTCTTGCGCCACAGGCAAAACTGTTTCATCCATAAAACCACATCCAGTCAATTAATCAGGTTGGTAAATAACGCACTATACTATTGCTCGCTCCGGAAACTAACCGATGTACACATAAATAGTCCTCTGAATTCTCAGTTAGCTAAGCGCGGCCGGGAGCTTTTGCGAGACATCTATTATAAATAACATCGTATAATAAATGTCCTGATTATATAGGAAAATTGTCCTAATGACGGTTGCCTGATGATATGCTATGCAGTGTGAAAAATCCTCCTATGTTAACATGAAACTCGAACATGATTTGGTGGTTAATATTGGTTGGGACTTGTAACACCGCACACAAGGGGCCTGTTCGAATGGGTTTATACACGGAATGAGTCATTAATCGATTCGGGAAGCGTCATGCATCTGCGAGAGCCTATACAGAATATTAGAAGCTAGGGTCCCCACGTTTCTTATTTTTCTTCTGACAAAATAGTGAAAGCCAGAACCCTGAATGAAGCAAGGGTTCCGGCTTTCACTATTTTATGCTGCTAAAAGCGTTCCGGAAGGACTTCCAGCCAATAACCATCCGGATCGGAAATGAAATAGATTCCCATCTCTTTGTTTTCGTAACAGATGCAGCCCATGGTTTTATGATGGTTGTATGCCTTTTCAAAGTCACTAGTAATAAAGGCCAGGTGGAACTCATTTTCACCTAAATTATAGGCTTCCTTACGCTCCTTAATCCAGGTTAATTCCAATTTATGCGGGGTCTGGCCATCTCCTAAATAAACGATAGTAAAACTAGGCTTTTCAATGCGCCGGGTTTCGGTTAGTTGCAGTGCCTCTTGATAGAAGGCCATGCTTTTTTCCAAGTTTAGCACATTAATGTTGTTGTGGGTAAATCTAAAATCCATACAGCATCACTCCTTTATGCAAATCTTTTTTGGCCGTTTACTTTTGTGTGCCGCTTTGCCACATATTCTTTAAGAACGTCTGAATATCCTGGCGCAGCACCACACCATGACCTGTACAGAAGAATTCAGGCTGATAACCAAGTAGTCTGCCCAAACCCAGCATAAACTTGTCAAAGTCCTGTCCGGGAGCGGCCGCCTGCCCGGCAACATAGTCACACGACCCTCGCTTAATGCGTTGACTAGCTGTTACAAGCTCACCCTGTGGCAGATCTTCACCAAAATAACAGAAAAAATCACCAACAAACAAAGCCTTGGATTTCTGGTCAAAAATGGCTACCGAACCTGGCGAATGTGTGTTAACAAGCACTATGTCCAGACCATTCACATCTTCGACTGCATACATAAAATTTCCCGCCTGCGGCGTAAATGCAGCAAACTGTGCCGCTAGTGGCGTTGCTATCATGGGTAAATCAGCACTATGTACAAACTTCTTCGCCTTGTTAAATACAGCAGCCCCCTCAAGATGGTCGTGGTGGCCATGAGTCAAGAGCACATGGGTAACCATATCAGGCGCTATCCCAATTTTGGCTAGTGCCGGGATAATAGCAGTCTGATATTCTTTCAGCCCAGCATCAATTAAGATGTTTTGTCCTGGACGCTGCAATACATACATATTGGTGTATGATGTAACATCCCAGGTATGGGTATCTTCAACAGCAATTACATAAGCACCAGCAGTCAATTGTGACATCAAATAATTCATTTCTCACCATCCGCAACATTGCATATTTATCTTATCTTAGCACATTCTAGAAGGGCGAGCAACGAATCAGCTATTGCAACAAGCAGTCTACTGTCACTGCTTACCTATTGGGAACAAAACTTTAAAAACACTGCCCACTCCCACAGTTGAAACTACTTCAATTTCTCCCTGATGCCTTTCAGCAATAATGAGGCTGATGGCGAGTCCTAAACCAGCATCACTTGCTTTAGTAGAATACAATGGGTCAAAAATTTCTTCTCTTTGTTCTGGTGGAATACCATGACCTTCATCTTGAACATACAAAATAATGCTGCTTGATTTACGGACAGTACCAATACATAAGCTCCCGCTAGCCTGCATGGCTTCGATACCGTTTTGAGCCAAATTTAATACCATTTGTCCTATTTCTTCCGCGTTTAAATCCATCATCGGTAAATGATCTGCTAACCGCAGCTCAGTCATAATGCCGCGCTTGACTGCAACACGCTGAACAGCCGGATAAATTCCTTCAATTATCTGGTTAAGGTCTTCCGGTTTTTTCTTAACTGCGTTGTTGTTTGCTAATGATATAATACTAGTTACCAATACTTCAATTTGATGTAATTCCTGATATATAATACCTAGTGATTCCCCCATACCGCATGTAGACTTTTTTTCCTGCAGTTGCAAATATCCTTTGATAACAGTTAAAGGATTTCTTATTTCGTGTGCCATCCCAATCGCCATTCGACCAACCAAAGCCCAGTGTAAACGCTTAACTAACCTTACATGATTACCCCTTTGATCAACACCTGCCACCAAATACGCCCCCCTTAGATGCCTTTTCATTCTTGTGTCACCACGACACTAGTTCGCCATTTATTGCCATTTTCCCTTCTTTAAATGTCTTATGGACACAATAATTGATATCAGGGGCATAAGCACGTTATTGTTAGTAGCAAGGAGTGTGGCTTATGGAAACCCTTGGCGAAAAAATCAAACTACTAAGAAATAAGTTAACACAAGAAGAATTGGCTGCCTTACTTAGCGTAGACCGCTCAACGCTGGCGTCTTGGGAGGTTAACCGCCGCGAGCCGGATATAGCAACACTATGCCGCATAGCAACTTTTTTTCAAGTAAGTGTTGATTGGCTTGTCAACCATAAAATTGAAAAAGAAACCTTACCCTTAAAAGCACCACAATTTCACGAGGCTACCAGCGAATATCAACCATCGGTTGACAAAAATTGGTACAAGGTAATAACTACCGCTCAGGCCTATGGCTTTGATCCAAGTGTTGTTCTTCAACTACTTGAATTAAATGCCAAAATAGCGTTATCATTGAAAAACAGTAACCAAAAATAATACTGATATCGGTAGTAAACCACTCTTTTGTCTACCTAAAGGAGGTTATCGACTTGGTTGTCATCAAATTAAAAACAAGCGCCCAGCAGGCTTTTCCTGAAAAATACAATGCCCTTAATGATTTTTACAAAGATATTAATACCTATGAGGAAATTAGCTTTGAGTATTGCAAGCAAAAGTTTCTAGTAACTTACTATGACAATAAGCTGTCAGTAGCAGAATATAACAAACCCGATACAGAACAATTTTTCAAGTCGCCGGAGGATTTTGCCGAAAATTTTCGCATTGACAATATCCGGTTTCAGGACTTTGTAACTAAGATTAGTGTACTTATACGGTAAGCATCATAAAAAACCAAGACAAAGGAACCTTCTCTTTGCCTTGGTTTTTTTAGTTAAGCTTCAGACTTCAACTATCTTTTAGTTATATAAACTTGATTTGAAACCAAACCCCCGGAATAAGCCCGGAAAACTATCATCTACAGAATAACCCCCTGTTTAGGGATACTATTAGTTCTTTACGATGAAGGAAGTTCGAACATTCCCGTGCTTTCGGAAAGAATGTTCAATTGAAAAAAGTACATGACCAAATAAAGAATTACCACTAACAGGAAGAAGCCGTACACCACTTTGTTTGACATATGCTCACCCTCTGTTCCAGCATACCATTTGCCATTTAATTTTGTGTTAATTGTATGTTATTATTTGGTTAATTTTTGCACTCTCTTACCTTGAAACGTGCCCCCTGTCCCTTGCAAGATACTGGTCAAACCAACTGTAACCTGCCAAACAATGCTCACAAATGACCCCAAAATTAATCTCCGGTCCGCAAATTGCCGAACCGGAGATTTTTGTTTTGAATATATTTAATTATCCCTTTGGTTTATAAGGCAGCCCCTGCGGCGGCGAGTGCAACATAACTTCACGGTCAGTCATGACCTTGACAGTAACCCCCAGCACTACTGAAACATCGAACCGGCGAGTGCAGTGGCATGGCTTATGCGGCTTACAATGAAGCTTGAATTTATGTTTTTTAAGCGTTTTATGTTTATGATGCCAGCCCTCATCATAGTCGCAATCGTAGTCACACTCATGATAATCATCATCACAGTAATCCTCATCCTGGCAATCGTCATAATCATGAGCTTTTTTCTTATGCCAGTAGGCGCGGGTATGTTCTTCAACATCATAATCGACAAATTCAACCACTACACTGGCATCAGCTTCCATCCCCCGCCGCGCTCCTCTAATATCAGCATACGCAGTAAAGCGGATAGGCCACACTTCCACGGCATGCACTGGCTGACGCGGCCTGCAGGCAACATATAGGGCCTTTACCTCAAATTCGCCTCTGACAACCACTTTATCATGAATGACATCAACGCAGGTAATTTGCAACCTTTTAATAAACACATCGACAATTTGTTCAATAGCTGGTTTGTGCTGTGGCACACAGACATGCACATCAATAGATTTCTGAACTCTTCTTTCACCAAGCACCTGCTGGACTATGATTGATTTAGGGCCATATCCTAACGTGCACTTGCCTGCCATTTCCCATGGCTCGATATGTGTCATTATTACCCTCCTTTCACCACCCCTTATAATATATATATGCACAAGAATGGAGGAGGGCACTAGCTATAGACCTGTAGGTAAAGTAAGCTTTAAGGTTATACGGGAAATTATACTATTCAAAATACTGACTCTATACAACTATATTGCTTTCCCTCTGGCCATTTCAAAAACAGCCCGCACACTATCCAACCGCATATCCTCAAAAAGCCCGCTGCAGGTACCAAAGATCAGCCCACTATTGTTACCGCCAGCAGTAATAATCTGCTTTACGATTTGCTCAAGCTGCTGCAGGCTACGCGGTTCTATCAACTCAGCAGGGTCTAAATTTCCCCATAGGCATAATTTGTGACCGTACTGTCTCTTTACCTCACCAATGTCCATCCCAGCTAACGACTCTATGCACTGCAGACCATCAAACCCGGCGGCAGCGATATCTTCAAGCACCATGGTCAAGTTACCGTCAGAATGAAAAAACACTGGTAAGCCCAACTGATGGGCATAATCAGCTTGCGCGGCCAGCGAAGGAAATATCAGTTCCCGCAACAGCGCAGGACGAGCAATAACACCCTGATTATAGGCAATATCATCAGCCAGGAGGATACCGTTTATCCCGCTGCCGGCCAATCGCTCAATAAGTTCTTTATTCAAGGTTTCAATACTAGCAATAAACTCACGAAAATCCGGAGTACGGCGACCTAATTGCATCATCATCTGCTCAAAACCCAGTAATCTGCCAGCCCAGCCAATAGGGCCGTCTATTACGGCGAAGGTAAATAAATCGGTTTTCACCCAGTCCGGCAAATCGCTAAATATAACATCCTTACTACAGGGAATACTTTGTTGGCTATAGCCACAGTTTGGATGCAGACATACGGCATCAAGCCCCATAGCATTCACAAACTCCAAACGATGACCGAACTGGATCACCGTTTGCGTAAACATTGCTTGTACCAGCTCATCGGTAATGACAAGCTCACCGCAGGGTATCTGATCGACAGGCAGGCGTTTGATGGCCCGCTCAATCCTTATTCTATGATTCATAATACCTCCAATATACTTATGTTCGCAAAGTGGCCACAAGTCTCCCCGGCTTAAGCAGCAGCAAGAGCGCATCTTTAGGATTAGTTACTACAATATCCGCTTGCGCCAAGGTTGGCTGGTAAGCACCCTCAGGCCCAATAACACCAACAGCCAAAAGGGCTTCAGCAAACATTGCGCGATCATTGGCACCATTTCCAAAACAAATGGTAGTATCCGCGCCGCACGCTCTGACAAAATCTCGTTTTTGGGCAACTTCCTCCCCTTTGTTAATAATATGGAGCTGTACACCTGCCACGTTTTCTAACTGCGTCCGGGCCAGCCCAAATGTATCTGCAGTAAGTACGGTTACTCTGGTTACTTCACTTACCTTTTCCAGGAGTTCCTTTATTTCCCCGGCCATTACGCCATCTTCGGCCAGTGTGCCATTATAGTCAAATACTGCGTTGGTTATTTTATACTCACGACCATCTGGCAAAGTAAAATTTATCATTGAGCTCTTCTCCTTACATCTCAAAATGCCAAAAATTCCTGGGTAATCTGATTTTGCGGCTGTTCCAGCAGTAATGCCGTTGCATTATATTCAATGATTCGCCCTGCGGACATGAAAATCGTTTGATCGGCAATTCGCTTGGCTTGCATAAGATTATGAGTAACAATAATAATTGTTACCTGTTCACTTAACTCTACCAACAATTCTTCTATCAACTGCGTGGATTTGATGTCAAGACTAGAACATGGCTCATCAAGCAGCAGCACTTTAGGGTCTACTGCTAATATCCGACCAATAGAAAGCCGTTGTAATTGACCACCTGATAGCTCACCTGCAGATGAATTTAGTTTATCTTTTACCTCATTCCATAAGCCGACTTTTGTAAGAGTTGTTGTAACCACAGTATCTAGCTCCACCTTATCTCTTACACCATAATACCTTGGTCCAAACAGAATATTTTCCTTAATACTTAGCGGTAGCGCTATTGGCTTTTGCAAAACCATACCGGCTTGCCGCCGCACTGCTGCTGGATCATTACATTCATAAACGTCCTGGCCTTCCAGCAAGATACTTCCAGTAGCCCGAAACTCCTGCTGCAACTCGGCTGTCCGGTTGATAGACTTTAACAACGTTGTTTTACCACAACCGGAAGGGCCAATAAGGGCAGTAATATCTTTTCTGTTAAAATTAGCTGTTATATTGTGAAGAACCTGCTTTTTAGCGTAAAAAGCAGCAAATTCGTTTATATTAATCATAGAATGCCACTCTCTTTCCGTACCGACTGCGCAAATAAAGGCTGAGCAGATTTAGCGCCAGTAAAATCAGTACTAGAACTAAGGCCGTTCCATAAGCCCGCTCAAGCGAAATATGCTGACTAAACAAAATGTATAGATGAAATGGCAGGGCCATAACCGGATTTAGCAGGCTAACAGAACCCCGTGACATAACAACAGCAGCTGTAACCATAATAGGCGCCGTTGCCCCAGCGGCATACCCCATAGCCAATAATATTGAACTTAGTAAATGGGGACTAGCTACAGGCAGAATAATTCTTTGCAGCAAATAACGGCGCGAAACACCTAGTGATTCCCCTAAAAGCCGGTAGTCATCATTAACTGCATGTAATGCATCCCGCATCAAGACTACCAAAGTCGGTAGAATCATAATTGCTAAAGTAAGTCCGCCAGCCAACAAAGATATACCTAAACCCAGAGTAACAACAAAGAAAGCATAACCGAATAGACCGATTAATATTGACGGGATGCCAATCATAGCCTGTATAGTAAAGTTGATTACGTGTGCAAGTGGTGATGCTTTCCCATATTCAACAAGATAGATGGCTGTCAACAGGGCCGGTATGGCAGCAGTCAAAGTAGCAATAGCAACCAAACTAATTGTTCCAATTATTGCCGGGAAGATTCCGCCCTCCATTCCCAAATACAGTCCTTTAGGTGTTGAGGTTAAAAATTCCCAGGAAATCACCCCACCACCGCGAACAACAAGCAAACCCATAATAAATAGTAAAACAGCGATAACCACTAGCCCTGAACCCCATAAGCAGATTCTTCCCATTAGCCTCTCCCCCTGCTGTTAAGATAATAAATCGCGAAGTTAATGGAAGAGACAAACAAAAGCAAGACTAAACCTGCCGCGAACAAGGCTTGATATTGGCGACTGCCAATGCCAGCTGTACCAATTTCTAATGCGATAAGCGCTGAAAGCGGCTCCCCTTTGCTAAACCAGGAAAGCGGCAATGTAAGCGTATTTCCTGCAAGCATGAGCACAGCCATAGTTTCTCCGGCTGCCCGGCCAAAAGCAAGTGTAACCGCGCTGACCATACTGCGTCCTGCCAATGGGGTTAATATTCTGGTTGTTATATACAACTTAGAAACACCTAGCACATACCCAGCCTCCCGGTATGGCAGGGGAATTGCTTTAAAGGCAGCATAAGTGCCTGACACAATGTATGGAGCAACCATAATCGACAATACTAATGATGCACAAAACAATGATTCTCCGCTCGGTACGCCTAGAACCCGTTCATACCAGGGGACTATTACACTCGCTCCCAGAAAACCGTATACTACCGAGGGAATTCCTGTAAGAATATGCAATACGGTACGGATTACAGCCGATAGCCAGCGTGGTGCGTATTCGGCAAGAAATATGCCACAGCAAATTCCCAGCGGCGCAGCAATAAGCATAGCTCCCAGTGACGACCACAGCGTACTGATCAGCATGGTGAAAAACCCGAATTGCGGCGATTCCTCCAGAGGCTGCCATTCTTTTCCTAACAGAAGTGGCAAAATTCCTGCATCCCACCAAATTGGCAAACTTTCGACAGCTATGAACGCATATAACGACAGTAGTACTAGCACTGAACCGATAGCGCATACTTTGCCGCACCATTTTAGCACTATATCTTTTCTATCCCATGCCATAGAACTCTCCACCAAACAAAGTCTTTTTCTATTTCCCGGTACTTCAGCACGAATAAAAACGAGATTGCTTCACTACGTTCCCAATGACGACATGGGTGCCTCCCAAACGGTCATTGCGAGCGCAGCGTGGCAATCTCACTCTATTACAACTATTGGTTTTTGACAGGCACAAATCCCATTTCTTCTAAGGTTTTAAGACCGCTATCTGATATCAGATAGTTGATAAGCTGCTGTTCACGCTCATCAGGCTGAGTCTTGGCGATAAGAATTAGCGGACGCGCTATGGTATACTTGCCGCTGGCGATATTCTCATTGGTAGGTTCTACACCATCAACAGACAGCACAGCAATTTTTCCCTTATTTTGCTCAACCAAACCTGTGGAAACATAGCCGACAGCATCCACGTTGTCTTGAACCTTACCAGCCAATGCACCCATTGATGGGCATTGAATAGCCTCTTTTGAGATTGGCGTACCTTTCATTACCGCTTCATCAAATGCCTGACTGGCACCACCGCCCAGATCACGAATTGCCACAACAATCGGTCGTTCCGGCAAACTGTCATCTAGCTGCTTCCAAGTTTTTATCTCACCGGAAAAAATGCGTTTAACCTCGTCCTTAGTTAGATTTGGCTTGACTTTTGCTACAGGATTTTGTGGATGCACAGCAATAGTCAATGCGTCAAACCCTACCGTATACAGCTTATGGTTGGGAAGTTTTTGTTTTTCAGCCTCGGTCACTACCCGCGACACCAAACCAATGTCGACAGTCCCGTTAGTAGCTGATTTTACCCCAAAGCCCGAACCACCAGTAGCTACGAATATTGCAATCGGTTCATCAGGCAAACTATCTTTTACCTTTTTCCAGGTCTTATATTTCTCAGTAAAATCATCAGCAACCTTGGCAACTACCGGTGCCAGCGTACTGGAACCACCAATTTTAATCGAAAAGTCCTTAACCTGCTGTGGCTTACTGGTCGTGGAACTACCACAGCCTGCAATAACAGCGATACAAGTAAATAATAGAAAATACGTTAGCAGCTTCTTCATTGTTTCCTCCCTAGTTGACTTATTCATTGACAAACCCTATAACAATTCTATAATATCTGTATGGTTTGTCAATGAATTTTTTCTGAAAACAATGAACTAATCTCAATCTACCTACTCAGTTATCGGCACTAAAGTGAATATGCTTCACACAAGAATTCACAGATAACAAATTAACATATTGACGACTTTAGACTGCAGTGATATAATTATGGTTTTCAACTTGATTTTTATCTAATTTTGTGATATACTTAACAACATCGTTACTAGGGGGTGACTTCATGTTTCAAATAGGTGATAAGATCTTTTATCCAATGCATGGTGGAGGTATTATCGAGAAGATCGAAGAGAAGGAAATATTTGGGCAAACACAACTTTATTATGTTGTGAATATACCTCATCGAAACATGCAGGTAATGCTCCCCTTGGATAAGACCGAGAAATTGGGGATGCGCCCGATAGTAGATCCAGATACGCTCGATGATGTTCTCAGCACCTTCCACAGCGGTGAAACAGAAACGGCATCAATGAATGATACGCAAAGACAGCGACTGAACATGAGCAAGATCAAGACTGGTGATATCTGCGAAGAAGTTGCCGTCATCCGGGATCTACTCAGAATTAAGAATAAGCGTAAGTTGGGAATGGCTGACAAGAACATGCTTGATAATGCCCGGCAAATTCTCATCAGCGAAGTCGTACTAGTAAAAGATATTCCCCTTGATCAAGCTACTCATTTGTTAGACCAAATATGCGATCTTCAATAATATTATATGAAAGGACTTGGCTTGTGCCAAGTCTTTTAGGACGCTCGCAGAAGCTGCTGTACCCTTTAGGAGTATAGTCGTTCAATCCAGAGAAAGTTAACCTTTCATCTGGACCAGTAAAAACCCTGGCCACTTGGCTTGGGTTTTTTTCTGTTTATAATATGGACTATTTATAGATAGTCCAACTATCAATGAGCCCACCGCTTTGCTTAACTGCCTTCACCTGCAGCGCAGTCTGACTGACTGCTACAACCAGATAATTGGGTTCGTCCTGCGGATCATAGAAAAACTCATGCCAATCTTTAGCTAGTAAATTCCGGTAGGTTTTAGTACCGCTCCGGCCTGTGGCAACATAGATTGTCCCCTGAGCCGGGCTAGCTGTTACCATGCCGCCACAAAGCGGATAAGTCCGGGCGTAGGCGTGATCATGACCGGTAAAAACAACGTCTACATGATATTTATCAAAAATAGGTCCAAAAGCCTTGCTGATACTAATCTCGCCATCCCCAGGCTTGTTATTGTAGAGCGGGCGATGGATAAAGCCAAGCTTCCACTTTTTCCGGGTGCTTTGCAGGTCGTTTTCCAGCCATGCTTTTTGACGTTCCAGCATGTCTGGCACAAATGCACGTTGCTCCATTTCCTGACTGTTTAACATAACGAAATGTACATCCCCGTAATCGAAGGAATATACCTGGCCCATCAGGTTCTCTGGACCATTTTGCGGCAATTTTATTTGCGAGGTAAATAATACCGGCAGGGTGAACTGGCGGCGCTGTGCTGTATAGAACTCATGATTGCCTGTCACAGGCATAACCGGGATTGTATCAACAACACCCTGCCCCGCACTAAACCAGCTGTTCCACTGGGAATAATCCTGACCTACATCAACAAGATCACCCACATTGGCAAAGAAAGCGGCCTGATGGTTAGCTTGATAGGCCTGGTGCAAGGTAGTCTCCCACACATTATAATTAATGCTCTGTGAGTCGCCAAATACCAAAAAAGTAAAATCCTGCGCTATTGCCGGCGCTGTAGTGAAATACCGTGGCTGGCTCCAACCTTCCGTCCCGCCTACCCGGTAAACATAACGGGTATTGGGCTTAAGACCAGTCAAGATACTTGAATGAATGGCCATCTCCCCGATATTCGTATGAAGTGCTTCTACACCGGCAGTTATAGTTACGGCATGCTCTGGAAATACATGTCCGCTCTTGGCCTCGGCATACTGCACCTGCCCGCCAACCGTAGCAGCCGCCGTTCGCCAGGTTATTGTCTGTGTAGTTTTAGGGTCAGCTGACCAGGTTAATGTAATATTCTCCGGAGCAGCTGTGGCCCCAATAGTAATTGACGAAAAAAAGGCTGACGATGAACCTAACACCAAGACAAAAACAAGAAAAAAGATATGTAAAAACAGCTTGGATTTGCGCATTGCTTCCACCTGACCTCTGCTTTTTTTATACTATCTTGACAATATCTTATTTTCCCATATTTCGCAAGCAATACTGTGATATAATTTCACCCAATATTTTCACTCCCTGCAGTATTTCTTCCGAACAAACTACCGCAAAACTCAGCCGGATAAAACGGTCAGGCGCATGACGAGGAAAAAATGCCGTACCAGGGGTTAGCAGCACACCCTGCTGCTCAGCCGCTTGAACAACCTGCTGAGCAGATACCCCTTCCGGTAAAGCCAGCCAGCAGGTAAGCCCGCCCCTAGGCCGGTGACAAGTAATGCCAGGTGGCAGAAACTGCTCAATGGCAGCCAGCGTTGTTTGATATCGTTCCAGGTAAATGCGGCGAATGGCTGCAATGTGCCGCTGCCAGATGCCTTTGCGTAAATAGAGATCAAAAGCGCGCTGCGTCAAACCGGAAGTAGAAATATCCGAATTGTGCTTACTAGCCAGCACTTTTGCCACCATGGACGGCGGCATTAACAAAAAAGCTAACCTAAGGCCTGGCATAAAGATTTTAGAAAAACTTTTTAAGTATATAACCCGCTGGTCACGATCCAGTGCCTTTAGCGGTGCCAAAGGTGCGTCCGAAACATCCAATTCACTGATATAGTCATCTTCCAAAATTAGCGCATTATATCGCCGGGCAAGACCAATTAACCGATTCCTTTTGCCAAGTGAATAGGAATAGCCTGTCGGGTTCTGGATATTCGCCATTACATAAATCAGTTTAGGACGAAACGATCTGATTTTGGTTTCTAATTCCTGAATATTAATTCCGTCGCTTTCCATATTTATTTCAACAATTTTGGCACCGCGGGAACGAAAAACCGCAATGGCACCAGGATAAGTGGGGTTTTCGGTAAACACATAGTCACCATAATTTAATACAGCCTTAGCAACAATATCGATGCCTTGCTGGGCTCCTGAAATAATCTGAACATTATTGGCCTGCGCTTTGATCCCCTGTTCCTTTAGATAGGTGGAAATCGCCTGCCGTAAGGGCTCAAATCCCTGGCTGTCCTGATAGCTAAACGCCTTGCCCTGATCCCGGTCCAGGACTTCGATTAGCAAATTTTTAAAATCGTCAATTGGCAATAAATCAGGTGGCGGCATTACAGTGGCAAAATCAAGACAATTTTTCCCTGGGTGAACTGTAACAGGTGGCAGGGACTCTAGCTCGATTTCAGCAGCAGGCTGATATTCGGTATCGCCATTGACTGGTATTTCAGCTACATAACTGCCGCTGCCGGCACGGGAAAAGATATAGCCGTTTCGCTCCAGTAATTTATAGGCATTTACCACCGTCCCCGGATTAACCGCCAAAAATGCCGCTAGCTTACGCACCGGCGGCAGTAAATAGCCATAACTCAATTTGCCACTGCTAATCAGCTCGCGCAAGTTATCATACAACTGGACATATAGGGATGTTTTATTATTTTTCATTAATTGTATCGATACAAATTCTAAAAATTCCTGATTCATCTTGTTTTTTTCCCCCTACCTTGCTATAATTACAAAAATTTTGTATCAATACATTGAAATCGTATCGGTACAATTATTTTAGCAGAACTATTCTTTTTATGCAAAGAGGAGGACAATACATTATGCAAAACCAATATCAACTTAACAAAAATTTAGCTCAAATGCTAAAAGGTGGCGTCATTATGGATGTTACCAACGCGGAGCAGGCAAAAATTGCTGAAACAGCCGGAGCCGTCGCTGTTATGGCACTGGAAAGAGTACCGGCCGACATTCGTAAAGATGGCGGCGTAGCCCGGATGTCTGATCCGAAAATGATTCGCGAAATTAAAGCCACCGTTACGATACCAGTCATGGCGAAAGCTAGAATTGGTCATTTTGTTGAAGCACAGATTCTTGAAGCTCTGGGTATTGACTATGTTGACGAAAGTGAAGTCTTAACCCCGGCTGATGAGTCCTACCATATTAATAAACGCGATTTCAAAATCCCCTTTGTCTGCGGTGCCCGCAACCTTGGCGAAGCCTTACGCCGTATTGGCGAAGGGGCAGCTATGATCCGCACCAAGGGAGAAGCCGGCACAGGCAATGTTGTCGAGGCTGTCCGGCATATGCGTACAATGCTGGCCGATATGCGCCGGGTAAAAGCAGCGCCGCCAGAAGAACTAATGAGCATTGCTAAGGAAATGAGTGCCCCCTTTGACCTCATTGAGTATATATGGAAACATGGTAAATTGCCTGTTGTTAACTTCGCAGCCGGCGGCATTGCCACTCCAGCAGATGCCGCCCTTATGATGCAGCTGGGCTGCGATGGTGTATTTGTCGGTTCAGGTATTTTCAAATCAGGCGATCCTGCCAAACGCGCTAAAGCCATTGTCGAAGCTACTACTCACTACAATGACCCTGAGTTACTAGCCAAAATTTCCGAAAATCTAGGCGAACCCATGGTCGGCATTGAAATGGACAAACTTGAACCAGCCGAACGTTTGGCTGACAGAGGGTGGTAGTCTTGCTCACCATCGGCGTTCTCGCCCTCCAAGGAGCTGTACAGGAACATCTGGATTGTTTACATTCACTTCCCGGGGTAACAGGTATTCCCATAAAAAAAGCCGCTGACATCAATAGTATCGACGGACTTATCCTGCCTGGCGGTGAATCCACTGCTATCGGCAAACTGCTGCTGGAGTTCCAGCTAACCCCGTTATTAATTGCCAAAATACGCGCTGGCCTGCCTGTGTGGGGGACCTGCGCGGGCATGATACTTTTAGCCAAAACCATTGTGGACCAACCCAACTGCCACCTAGGGCTGATGGACATTACCGTCCAGCGGAATGCTTACGGCAGTCAGCTAAACAGCTTTACAGCCAATGCGCTTATACCGGCAGTTTCGTCTGCGCCACTCCCCCTGGTTTTCATTCGGGCTCCTTATGTGGCAAAGGCCGGCCCTACCGTCAAAGTGCTGGCAACAGTGGCTGAAAAAATTGTCGCTGTAGAACAAGGCAACATGCTGGCTACTGCTTTTCACCCAGAACTAACTGGCAATCTCGAGTTTCATAAATACTTTGTTGCCAAAGCTGGAAAATAAAATATATGCCTCTCAACCCAAGAAGACAAAATTCTTTGTCCTCTTGGGTTTTCTTTGGTTGCCACAAACAGATTGACCTCTTATATCCGTATTTTAAGCATTGCTATTGCAAACAATAATCACCAGGAGGTGATGCTATGACTAAGAATAATGCCAATGACTCTTTAGCTCAGAAACAGGCAAAAGAACAAAACCAGAACCGCCAAAATACGCATAGCAGCGGCGATAAGCATCTCAATGGACCCAATCATCCAGCAACCTGAAAGCCGCCTAGGCTGCTGCCTAAGGAAAGACTACGATAAAATTTGTTGAGAGGTGTTAAAGATGACTAAAGGAGATAGCGGCGCAACGCAACAAGATATATTTAACAAAAACGTGTCCGAACAGCCGTTGGTCAAATACAATAACCCTGCTACAAACGGAAAAATTCAAGATGAATTACGTAATCGCCGCGACCCTAACATTCACTCATAATCCAGGCTACTCATGCCCATAAATCCCCGATCCTGCTCTCCCCATTAGGCCGCATGGCCTATTTTTTTTTCCGCATAGCCAAATAAATAAACAAAATTTTACATATTCACCTATTTTCACAAGAAAACAAGGAAACAAGGCAAATCTCAGAGAAGCTTTATGTAAAAACCATGTACATTGACAGTAGTTGTAAATATAAATCATAAATAACCAAATCCATTATTACGAGGCAATTATGAAAGATTGTTTTTTTGAAGTAAATGATAATAAAGTTAGTCTTAACAACAAAAAAACCGTATACGAGATAAACCCCGGCCCCATCTTAGTAAGCCGGTTGGATCGTGAGGGCAAACTGGTACAGGTGAACCATAATGACCCAAGCACCGGTATGGCAACGCAAAATATCCTCGGTAAGAACCTTACTTACTTTCGCCTTGAATTGCAGAATTATAAAAAATGTAAATACCATTTAAAACAAGCTTTTGCCAATGCCCAAAAGGAAGTATTTCAGCTAAATGTAGGAATACGACAATACCACATTTCCTTGCTTCCTGAGGAGAAAAGCAGCAACAAGGAAATAGAATTCGTACTTGCCATAGTGTATGATATGACCAAAGAACAAAAAGCACTCGATCAATTAGTATTCCATAAAGACAAATTAAGTGCAAGCCAGCATAGTTTAGAGATGGCGCAAAAAATTGCTAAACTGGGTTATTTTGAATGGGATAGCAGCAAGGGTATCCTGTACTGCTCAGATCAACAATATAAAAACTTTGGTTATACACCGCAAAAAACTGCACCAACTGTAGACCTTTTTGCCAGACGGATTCATCCTGATGATAGAGCGATCGTAAAATCAACGATAAGTGAAATTCGTAACGCAGAGTATTCAGAATTAGAATTCAGAGTTTTAAAGAGTGATCATTCTGTTGGCTGGGTCTATGCCCGGCTTAACGCAATTACAAATCAACAGGGGCGCTTAACCAAAGTATGGGGAGTAACCCAGGATATTACGGAAAAAAAACAGGCAGAAAACCGCATCACCAAGGCAGAAAAGGACTTGATTTTCATTAATCACGTGAACACGCGCAGTAATTATCTAAATCGCTTACTGGTAAATGATTATCCATTGGAATATACAAGCAAAGCTCTCAGTGAGTTTGGCCTCGAAAGCCACGTGGTGTATTGTTGCTTTGTGATTCAATTGGCTGACACTATGGAAAACGCAGCTATGGCAGTCCCTTGTGAAGATGATACCGCAGAGAAAAAACATCAGCTTCTCATCTGGCTTGCCGACAAAGGGCATGATAAACTATGGAACTTAAACAATAAGATAATTCTCTTAGTATCGTTAGCAGACGAAGCGATTAGCACCAAGCAATATCAACTGGATTTCTCTCAACAACTGACTCACGAACTAAAAAAACGATTTCCTGCTCTCCGTATAATAATTGGCATATCAGGCTCATCCAGCATCCCCTTCAATATTAAGGATGTATATGAAAAGGCTAACCGCGCGGCTATTGTTGCAAGCGCAGATTGTCGCCCGCAAATAGTTCACTTTGACGATATTGGACTTTACGAAATCGCTTTTCAACTTATAAAAGATAAAAATATTGCTACCTTAGCCGCCAACACGATAGGACGGCTTGTGGAATATGACCAGATTCGCGAAGGTAATTTATTGTTAACATTAAAATACATTTTGGAAGGCGATAGCTTGAAAGTAGTCGCCAAAAAGCTCTATATTCATCCCAATACCGCAATATGGCGAAAACATCGTATAGAAGAATTGCTGCAAATGTCATTAGATAAAATGGAAACCAAGGTAACACTTATGTTGCATTTAAAAATTTGGGAACTACAGTATAAAACAGCTTTAGAAAAGAAATAGTCGTCATTGCTCATTACACAATGACTATACTTTCGGATGCTGTAAAAATAGGAGCAGCTATTGTTAAAATGATACAATAGCTGCTCCTATTGTCTAGTCACTGGACCAATAGTATATTGATGCTGTTTGCCTTACAATTATAAATCAAGTAGAACCTTGACGCATTTAATCATAGTAGGGATTTTGGGGAGAGTGATGATCCACGATTGTTTGGCATCAAATCGCAGAAACTGCAAATGTTTCCAAAGTATGACAAAACGCTGGACATAATATCATCAACCTTTAAAAAAGTCCGGAAATTTGATGAAGTTCCGATCGCCGAATGCAAAGAATTAGCTGAGAATTACATTGAACTTATGATTGATATCGAGGGTGTTCTTGATAACCTTTACCGGCTTCAGACACACCATGAGCATACCTTTACACACTCTCTTCATGTAGCCATACTTACCGGACTCCTGGGAAAATGGACAGGCTTTACGGGCACAATGCTAAAAAACTTTATCTTATCCGGGCTATTGCATGATATCGGGAAAGTGCTTGTTCCCCGGGAAATACTTGATAAACCAGGACCACTCACTACGGAAGAAACCGATATTATCAAGCTGCATTCAGAACAAGGCTATCATTTGTTAAGCACTTGTTACGATGTTTCTGAAGAAGTGAAATTAGGGGTACTGCAACACCATGAAAGAGAAGATGGCAGCGGCTATCCATTTGGTTTAAAAGAAAAGGATTTGAACATTTGCGCTAAGTTTGTAGCCATTGCCGATACCTATGACGCAATGACTTCAGACCGGGCGTATCGAAAAAAAATACCGCCATTTATTGCTATCAATTTAATGCTTAATCAAATGTACGGCAAACTTGACTCCGTCATTTGCTCAACGCTTTCAGCCAAACTGCAAAATTATTCGATCAATAAAATAAAACAGCAGGAGGAATAATTATGAGTCAGCAAAACAGAGCCACTAGTTACGAAGTGAATCTGGCCACGCTAAAGCTAACCGATGTAATCGATATCGAGTTTCTGCAAAAATTTCAGGATGATTTTGCCAAAGGCGTTGGTGTTGCCAGTGTCACAGTTGACCAGGACGGCAACCCGGTGACAAATCCCAGTATGTATACCAGATTCTGTATAGACTATACCCATTCGACAGAATGTGGCGACAAACGCTGTGCGGAATCACATCGCAAAGGCGGCGAAGAAGCCGTACGCACTGGTAAGCCTGTTGTGTTCGAATGCCACGCAGGGTTGATTGACTTTGCTGCGCCGATAATGATCGAAGGAAAATTGCTGGGAACAATCTTAGGCGGTCAGGTTCTCACGTCAAACCCTGACGAACAAAAATACAGAAGAATCGCTGGCGAAATTGGTGTTGATGCCAACGGTTATGTCGAAGCTGCCAAGGAAATACGCATCCTGTCAAGAGAAAACATCGAATCAGCTGCCAATGTACTGTTTGCGGTTGCTAACAATATGTCCAAGAATGCTTTTCAGCATCGAAAACTAAAAGCGGTAGCCATGGTATTAGATGACAGCCTGCATCAAATTTCGGCTACTATGGAGGAATTAGCTGCTTCTGCCGGTACGGTAAGTGATAATCAGGCTAATTTAAATTCCGAAATTGGCAATGTACACTCTGTTACCGGTGAAATCAATAATGTTATGGATCTCATCAAAGAAATCGCCGACGAAACCCGCCTGTTAGGTTTAAATGCAGCTATTGAGGCCGCCAGAGCAGGCGAGGCCGGTCTTGGCTTTAGCGTTGTAGCGCAAGAGATTAGAAAGCTATCAGCCGACTCCAAAGCAACGGTTGGTAAAATCAAAGAATTTACAACCCTAATAAGAAATTCGGTTGACCGCACCGTTGCTATGGGCAGCGACACCACATTAACTGTTGAACAACAAGCAGCAGCTATTCAAGAAGTAACTGCCAGCGTAGAAGAAATTACTAGCATAACTGAGCAATTAACCGCTTTGGCTAATGAAACCTGATCAAGTAAGAAAGGAGAAATAAGCTTATGGCAAGCATCCAGCTAGTCATTTTTGAAATTGATGGCAGTGAATACGGCATTGACGCCTTAACTGTTAATGGCATCTTACGCGCCCAAAAATATAAAATACAAAAAATTCCTGGACTTCCCCGCGAAATCGAGGGCATGATCAATCTCCGCGGACAAGTAAACTACATCTTCAACTTACGAAATAAATTCGGGTTGACAGAAATGACCGACGCCGAAGACAGCAAATTTATCATGTTGCATAGTAATGACCAGGTCGTCGGTTGTATTGTCGACGAAGTAACAGATATTGTACATTTTAACGAAGAGGATTTACAAGCAGCACCCACTCTGTCGAACAGCCTAAGTGTAAGCTATGTAAAAGGAATCGGCAAAGTGGATGAACGCATGATTATTATTCTCGATCCTGTACAACTGCTAACCACAGCAGACTCTTCAGGGTTGGAAACTCCGCTAGTAAAGCTTTCTGATTTAGCCCTTCCTTCTTAAATGGCTGCCATTAGATAACTAAAGTCATTGGCCTGTTACCAACAGGCTACCTGATGATATTTATCCTCGATGAGCATAGATAAAAGCATAGGGTCAATATTACCACCACTGACGGCTACCGCTACTTTTTGCATCGGCAGCTGAATTTTATCAGCTAACAGGGCCGCAATTCCGACTACCCCAGCCCCCTCAGTCATTATTTTGCCACGTTCCAGCATGAACAAAATTCCAGCAATAATCTCTTCCTCAGTAACTAAGATAATTTCATCAACATACTTTTGTGTATAGTCAAAAGTAATATCGCCTGGCTGTTTTACAGCAATGCCGTCGGCAATGGTACTGACAGAGTTCAGACAGGAGCGCGCTCCGCAGGCTAATGATTGGGCCATAGAGGGTGCACCTGCCGCTTGCACACCAATTACCTTGATTTTAGGATTATGCTCTTTGGCTGCTACAGCCAGACCGGCAATCAAACCGCCGCCACCAATAGGTGCAATGATAGCATCCACATCAAACATCTGGGACATGATTTCCAGCGCAATTGTTCCCTGACCGGCAATAATAGCTGGATCATCAAAGGCATGGATAAATGTTCTGTTTTGCTCGGCCTGCAAAATTCGAGCATGCTGGTAGGCCTCATCATAGTTTTGACCATGTAACACTACATTGGCCCCATAAGCCTTGGTAGCCCGCACCTTGGCTATAGGTGCTTTTTCCGGCATAACGACAATCGCAGAGACATTGCAAGCCTTGGCTGCCCAGGCTACGCCCTGAGCATGGTTGCCTGCTGAAGCCGTTATTACCCCACAAGCCATCTCTTCCGGACGCAAACTGAATATCTTATTGACAGCACCCCGGATTTTGAAGGAACCCGTTTTTTGCATATTTTCCAATTTTAAGTGAACCTGGCAATTGGCTATTTCACTTAAAGTACGGGAATGCTGCAGTGGAGTCTGATGAACAAAAGGGGTAATTCGCTGCCAGGCCTCTTTAATTTTAACTAAGTTAAGCTCATGAACATCCATATCAAATTACCTCCTCAAAAAATTAAAAAACCTCCGTCCCCTTACATAAAGGGACGGAGGTTAATCCGCGATACCACCCTAATTATTACAGTCCTTATAGCAAGACTGCAATCTCTCATTAAAGTACGGAGCAAAGCTCGATACCCCAGCGCAATAACGGGCACTGTTACCCTTAACGGGTCCCGGCAAGGCTTACTAATGTTCAGCCTGCAACTCACAGATGATTTTCAGTCATATCAGATAGTTACTGGCTCACACCAAACCCAGCTCGCTGAAAGTATCCTTACTATGCCTACTCTTCTGATCATCGTATTTCATTCAATATTATTGCTTATTACTATATCAAAAAACTTGCCTGCTGTCAAGAGGCCGTGCAGCTTACTTACTGGTAAGCTTCTTTAGAACATCTGCCGTGATGTCAACCCCGCCATCAATAACAATGTTTTTTCCCAGCACCACCGACAAGCCCTTATTGGCTCTCACTTCCTTGATCGCATTGGCAATTTTTTCAGAAATGGATTTGAGAAGTTCCTGACGTTTCTGCGTTAGCTGCTGATCTAGCTGCAAAGCAAGATCCCGTTTTTCCTGGTCGCCCAACCCGGCTGACTTGGTCTCAAAGTCCTTTTTCGCCTGCTCCTGCATTGCCTTAAGCTCTTCATTGGCCTTGGGTGTGTCCGGATGGTTGTCAATCAGATAGGAGAAGTCAACGACCCCCACGGAAGAAGCGGGCGCAGGTGCAGCTTGCACCAAATTTACGCCAAATGCGATTGTAAACAGGCATGTAATCAGCAAAGCAATGCCAAACTTTTTCTTTTGTACAAACATAGGTATTACCCTTCTTTCCTGTCATTTTGTCGGTTGTCATGGAGCTACTGCTCTTGTTCGGACTGAAAAACTTTCTCCTGGCTTTTTTTCAGCACCCCAGCTTCGATGAGCTGGTTAACGATGTTTTCCTGGGTAGCCAAAGCCTGCACAAAACCTTCCAGCGGCATGATAATCCGCTTACTTACATCAACTACCGGCTGACCGTTATCACTCTTGAGATGGGGTTGCAAGGTCATCAGATCAATACGCACTAAGTTTCCGGTAACATGAACGGCGCTAATACCGTCGGCGAAGATTTCCTGGTTCACGAGCTGCCTCCTTCCTATTTACTATCTTAATTGACTTCTTGGCCTTTCAGCAAAATTCCTGCTATTTCCCCAAAATTTGTAAGGGAAATTAATTTGATGTTGTACCTGGTAATCAAGGATTAACGTTGAGATCTATATTAACTATTCACTAACCGGTTTAACTACATGGTGGATGTAAGGAACAATTAAATATTGCCAACAATTCCATTCACCGGCAAGACTTATACAGTTTTTCAAAATACTTATCTGGCAAACGAATTATTTTACCTTGTCTGGTTGTAAACGCATTCTGAGTACGCCCGGTGGCCAGTAAAGCTTCATCATATTCTCTAAACACCTGGTGAGTAAAAACCATTTTCACTTTTGATACTTCGACTAATTCGGCCTCAATAAGAATATAGTCGTCAAATTTGGCTGATGCCCGGTATTTACACTCCACATCGGTAACCGGCAAAACAATATCCTCTGCCATCAGGTCATTGAGCAAAATACCGACCTGTCGCAAATACTCGATCCGGGCCATTTCGAACCACCGTAAATAATTAGTGTGGTGCACCACACCCATCAAATCAGTCTCAACAAATCTTACTTTTTCCCGAACTGAAATCATAACTGTTTACCCTACTCTCTTAATACACTCTCTTTTTATTACTATTCTTGACATCTCGCCAAAATTCACTTTTACAAATCCCAATCTGTTATCCGGATAGACCTATCTTAGCGAACATGTCCTACTCTGCGGAAATCATTTTATAACCAGGCCCAAGCACTAGCCAACCCACTGCGCCTATCACGATAATACTACCAAGCACACCGTTAATAATTTCTAGATTTACCAACATAACCGAACCCTTGATCACAGTGAGAAAAATTAAACTCCATTTCAAGTTCACACTATGAAAACGACGTAATATAAAATAAGCAACGAAAAGCACTGCTAAATCGATTCCCACTCCAGTTAGAGTGCCTTTAAAGAAATATTTAAGAACTGAACCACACACCATAGCTACAAAAATCGCCTTCCATACAACACTCATCGTTTTCTTACTCCCATCAATATAATTTACTGGATTCAATTTATAACAATCTAATCAAACGGCTAACAAGCGATAAGAAACCACGCCCTATTCAAGGCGCGGATTTCCTATTTAGTGCAATTTTACATTTCGTTAGTTAGACATTCCCGTTTCCAATTGTATTGATTCCCGTTTTTTCCCAACGAATAGCATCGCAATGATTCCTACCGTGATTACACAACCTGCAGCATAGAAAATGGAAGGATATCCATAATTGTAAACGAGGTAGCCGCTTAATGTTGGACCAACCACTGCTGAAGTGTTAGCTATGCCGTGGGTTATCCCGCCAAAAGTTCCTGCCTTATCAGGCTCGATATCAACAGGTGCTGACCAGTGTACTGAGTTGGGCAAATAGTTTAAGGCATTGCCGACAAACAGCATGAATAGAATTGATTGATAACTTTCAAGATATGGTATCACAAAGAAGCTTATCGCGGTAAAAACATAACAAGCGGCCGCAAATCCCCCACGGGCAATTCGTAAACTGCCTGTCTTCACTTTCAATTTATCCGAAATTTTACCGCCTAGTAGAACCGTAATTGTAGCTCCAATCCAGGGGACGGCTCCCAAATACCACAGAGAAGAATATTGAAGATGGAATACATCTTGAAGATATTTTGGCGTCCACGTCAATAAAACAAAGTTGATGTACATGAAACACCAATAACCGATTGCATTTAACACCAGGGTTCTGTTCTGAAAAAACTCATACCATGGCACCTTATTGTGCATCGACTGATCCAAAGTCTTTTCATTTGTCAACATATCTTTTGTCGTACGAATTTCCGCCAATTCTTCGGAACTAACCCATTTATTATTTTCCGGCATATTGGTAAATATTTTTCGCCAAATAAGGATCCAGATAAAACCTACCACACCCAAAAACAGGAAAGAACCTTTAACGCCCAGGAGCACCAACAGTCCTACAGAAACGGGAGCACCAAGCATAGCTCCTCCAGGTACGCCGACGAGCGCCATCGCCGCTGTGAAGCCCCTATCTTTAGGAGCACTCCAGTTTTGTAATGACCGACTGGAAATTGCAGCAGTTGGTCCTTCCGCCAACCCGAAAACTATACGGAATACTGCCAATCCCAGGAGTGCCGAACCACCGAAAGCAGCAATGCCAATATCACCAGCATACGGAGTAAATATCTCTACCAGCGACCATACTGACGCTACTAATAACCAAACAAATTTAGCTCCCTTTTTATCAGCCAGCGTTCCCCCCAGGGCAGCACCAGCAGCGTATCCGTAACCAAAGAAGCCCAGTACTTCTCCCCAAGTTTTTGCGTTTAAACCATATTCAGTAATGAAATACTGCGATGCATATGTGATTGAAGTCCGGTCAAAATAATTTACCATGTTTATCAAGATAACCATTCCAATTATATACCAACGAAAACCTTTATTCATTTCTTCGCCTCCAACTGAAAATATTTAAATAACCTAACTAAATTTGCTCTACAATTTTTCCCATTATGAATATTGTGAAAATTAGGGGCCTACTAACACCTCCATCATTCAAATACTGTAATCTCGGCTACAGTATTTGAATTCCCTTAAAGTCAGCTATGAATAGCTTTTGTTCCAAATTGCTTAGGTTACCACCTCCCATATCTCTAAGGATTTCTGCCAGAGTGCAACCTGCTGCTAAAGGAAAGGAACAGTGGCTAACAGGATTCGTCAATCACCGCTTGTAAACGAAAACCTGATCATAATTTACTATAGGTGTTCTTTTTTCGAAAAAAGCTTCTAGCCCTTCTTGAAAATTCGAGTCTGGATTAACTTGCATTAACATATCTCCTTCTAACGCAATACCTTTTTCCAAAGTATCTTCCAAACCATGATTCACAGCAATTTTAATTGCGGTTATGGCCTGTGGAGGATAAAATGCTATTCTTTCTGCCTGTTCCATTACTTTTGGCATTAATGCGCTACTTTTAACGACTTCTCCAATTAATCCCATGGAATATGCCTCTACAGCACCAATTCGCTCATTGCCTAACAATATTCTTTGTGCCCTTTGTTTTCCGATAGCCCTTGGAAGCAGTTGTGTGCACCCCCAGCCTGGAACGCCACCCATGCTTGATGTTGGAATAGCAAAAACTGCGTTTTCCGAAGCCAAAGAAAAATCACATGCTGTAATAACACTTAATGCTGCTCCAAAAGCAAATCCATTGACTGCTGCGATATAAGGCATTCTGGAATTAATAATGCTCAGCACCATTTTTCCACCCAAGTCGTTGAATTTTTTCAAATTCCAAGGTTCTTCTTTCGAATATTGCAATTCAGCCCTCATATCGCCACCGGAAGAAAAAGCATTATCACTTTCACCAGTAATAATGGTACATCTAATTTGAGGCATGTCCTCCAGGCGTTGAATTACACCCGCCATTTCCTCTATAGTTTCCATACGAAACGCATTCCGTTTTTCAGGTCGATTTATGGATAGTATTGCTATACTCTTGTCCGCTAGCAACGCTACCTTAATATCATTCATATTTTTTACACTCTTCCACTTTCTTTATTTTTTTGTGTTATAATCATAATAATCTTTATATTAATAAAATTGAGGTAATAAAATGACAAATAAAGATTATAAAATGAATAATGTAAACTGGAATCAGTTTGAATATTTTATAACGCTAGCAGAAATTCAAAACTACACAAAAGCCGCAGATATTCTTTGTATTACGCAACCAGCATTAAGTAAGGCAATCAGCAATCTTGAAAAAGCACTTGGGGTCACCTTTTTTTCCAAAAAGGGGCGAGGTGTTGAATTAAATTACTATGGGAGAATCTTCCTTGATCATTTGTACACTGCCAGAAAAGAAATTTTCCTTGGTCAACTCAAAATACAATCTTTGGTATCTCCAACCACCGGACACATTCGTCTAGCTTCGCTTTATACTATAGGTGTAAATCTTATGCCGCACTTAATCAAAGACTTTAGCCTTGAATGTCCTGAAGTAACATTTGCTTTTCATCAGCAACCAACCCAAATCATGCTGCGAATGTTACGCAATAACGAAATCGATTTATGCTTTTGTACAGATTACACCGAGGATGAGGAAGAAACAGAATTTATGAAAGCTATTATTTCTATTGAAGATTTATTTGTTCTTGTTCCTATTGATCACCCTTTGGCTCGAAAAGGTAAGGTTGATTTGATTGAACTAAAAGATGAAAAGTTCATATTCTACAGTTATGATACACTTTTCAAAAAACCAGCTATGAAATTGATGGAAAAGGCTGGTTTTGTGCCTAAAATTATTTACGAAGCTAATGAAGACGCGACCGTAGCCAGCTTTGTAGCCAACGGACTTGGCATCGCTTTAATTCCACCAATTGCCAGCATTGATCGTACTAAATGTGCCGTATTAAAGATTGGCAATCCCATCGCGCAGCGTACGCTTTGCATGGCGTGGCGTAAGGACAGCTACACGATTCCCATCGTTAATAAGTTTCGTGATTTTGTGCTACGTTGGCTTACAGAACATCAACACATCACAAATCCTGATCGAAATATATAAACCAAAAGTGTCTAATCTCTTACATTTTTTACATTATTTCAATAACAGACGCAATTCCTGGTCCACCGCCTACACAAAGGGAAGCGACGCCATATTTTACATTTCTTCGTTTAGCCTCGTAAATTAAACTGACGATTATGCGAACACCAGTAGCGCCTACCGGATGTCCCAGAGCGATTCCGGAACCATTTGCATTTACTTTTTCCATATTCAACTTCAGTTCTTTATTACAAGCTAAAAATTGAGCGGCAAAGGCTTCGTTAATTTCAAAATATCCAATATCATTCATAGTAAGCTTTGCATACTCC
The DNA here is from genome assembly GCF_007830295.1 of Sporomusa sp. KB1. Lineage (GTDB taxonomy): Bacteria > Bacillota > Negativicutes > Sporomusales > Sporomusaceae > Sporomusa. Next base: position 672,378 of record NZ_VLKC01000002.1, read on the forward strand.
AAAGCTTTAGGAATGGCAAATACAGGACCAATCCCCATGAATTGTGGTTCCACACCAACGGAAGCAATCCCCTTAATTTTTGCTATAGGCTTTACGTTATACTTCTTGACTGCTTCTTCACTCATTAATACCAGCGCAGCGGCACCATCATTAATACCGGAAGCATTTCCGGCGGTCACTGTTCCATCTTTTTTAAACACTGTCTTCAGCCTTGCCAAAGTTTCCATGGTAGTTTTCTTTGGATGTTCATCTTTATCAACCGAGGTAATAGTTCCTTTTCTATCTTTGATCTCTACAGGAACTATTTCTTCTTGAAATTTTCCTTCTTGCTGAGCCTTCAATGCTCTTTCATGACTTAATAATGCCAATTTGTCCTGCTCCTGACGTGATATATCATACTTTTCAGCTAAATTTTCTGCAGTAACGCCCATATGATAATTACAAATGGCACAGTTTAATCCATCTAATGTAATGCTGTCACTAAGAGTTGTATCGCCCATTCTTAAATTTCTTACATTATTTAAAACATACGCAGCATTGGACATACTTTCCATACCAATTGCAATACCTACATCTGTTTTGCCTAACATAATCTTCTCAGAGATGGCTTCCATAGCTCGCATACCCGAGCCACACTGTTGATCAATTGTACAAGCATACCCACTTGCCGGCAACTGGCATCTAATCTGAATCTGCCTGGCAGGGTTACCCTTCTGACCAGCCTTATATATCATACCGGCAACAACTTCTTGTATACAACATTTGTCAATACCCGCTCTTTTTATCACTTCTTCCGTTACTACACAACCTAAGTCTACTACGCTTTTTGAAGCTAGTTCCCCATTAAAATCGCCTATAGGCGTTCTTACAGCCGCTACTATATAAACGTCTTTCATTTCATCACTCCCAAGTCTAAAGTTTCTTAAATTCAATCTGGCTGATAATTCTCTTTGCTACGTCAAAGGGGGTCGATTCATTATCCGACACTCTTATAGCTTCTGATTCTACCGTTTCCCGGATAATACGTTCAAGATATTGTCTTACCTCTGACCCGATCTCAGATTTAATTCTGCGAATGGCTTTTACTTCTTTATTGGCTATCTGCTTTTCTGCCGCGTCATATATCGCTGCCACTAGTTCGTTAATACCTTTCCCTTCACTTGCAACAGCATTAATGATTGCAGGTCTTTTTTCTATTGGGAGTGCCGCAAAAGAGCCTGACAGCTGATTGGTAAATAGCTGCGCATCTGGCCTGTCCGATTTATTCACCACAAATACATCGCCGATTTCTTGAATTCCAGCCTTAGCCATCTGGATAGAATCGCCAAATCCCGGTACCAGTACCACAATTGTCACATCGACGAAATTGGTGATTTCTGTCTCATCCTGGCCTACACCCAAGCTTTCAACAATAATGACATCAAATTCATAGTTTTTAAAAAGATATAAAATGTTTTTTGTTCCTTCAGAAATACCGCCAATACATCCACGATTTCCTAAGCTTCGTATAAATACTTTTTGATCAATATTGTGAACACCCATTCGAACACGGTCACCTAAAACCGCACCTCCGGTATATGGAGAGTTGGGGTCGACAGCGATGACACCCACCGTCTTCCCCTCTTTACGGAATTCTGAAATCAACTTATCAATCATTGTTGATTTTCCTGCGCCCCCAGGACCTGTCACACCAATAATCAGACCTGCGGTCTTCCTATTGGCATAGGCATAGGCTTTATTTAAAAGCTCCTCCATGCCATCTAAGCGATCTTCTACAATAGATATTGCCTTTGCAAGGCTTCTTCTGTCTTTATTGTGTATTCTATCAACTAACTCATCTATATACCGATTGTTCATATCACCATATCCTTTGGTCAGCAACATATTATTTAAGTCTGTCTTTGACTAGCTCTTGTATGAATCCTACGGTTTCTTCTGGTGGATATCCGGTTCCAAAAGCACCCGCAACGCCCATTTCTTTTAGTTCAATACGATCCTGATCGGTAATAATACCACCACATACTACATAAATATCATCGCTGCCTTGCTTTTTTAAACCATCTACAATCTTTCGGCAAATAATGACAAGACTTCCTGTCAAATCAGAAACACAGACAACATCAACATTTTCCGTGATGGCCGCATTAACAACACCCTCTTCGGTTTGGAATCTACCAGTATAAATAGTCTCCATACCTGCATCTCTAAAAACTGTCAGCATGGTGAGGGCTCCACGCTCATGGATATCGCAGCCTACTTTTGCAACTAAAACTCTAATTTTTCGCATAGTATTTTATAAACACTCCTTCAATGCTTCTTGTACATAATCCGGTGTTGGAAGCATTTCCATCGGGTCATAACCAATACCATATCCAAGTCTCACAATACCGCACATTTCACCCATGGTCATACCTTCTTTAATTCCATCAATCATAGCTCTGGATATATTGCGACCTTCTTTTGTATCTAGATAAAGTCTTCTGAAGCACTCAAATAAAGCTCTCTTGTTGCGTGTTTCTCTGAATTCTTTGATCTCTTTTATCTTGTCGGCACGCATTTCTTCAGTAGGCACTTTGTATGCACAATTAGAAATCTCTTTATTGATCGGTCCTTCTTCACCTTTAAATGAGTTTACACCGATAATCAAACGTTTGCCTTCAGCCTTTTCTCGCTGAATCTTCAGTCTGTTTTCTTCCATTACTGCATTCAACCAGCCGGTATCAAGACACTCGTAGATGCCACCTCGTTCTTCGATATCTTTCAAGAACTCATTGCAGTCTTTTTCAAATTTATCAGTCATCCATTCAAGATAATACGAACCACCTAAGGGGTCTGCCACAAGCGCAATATTTGCTTCATGGGTAATGATATGCTGTGTATCCAGGTTATACATACGCGCTTCGTAAGATGGAAGCCCAACCGCTTCATCAATACTTGACGCATCGATAGAACCAACACCACCGAATACACAACTTAATATCTGGAACGCAACCCTAGATGCGTTGTTTAAAGGTTTTTGCCACTGTAAAGACAGACCAGAGGTACGAATACCGATTTTCATATGCATTGCTTTTTTAGTTTTTGCCCCAAATTTCTCTTTGGCAATTTTTGCCCACATTTTACGAATTGCGCGGAACTTTGCAATGTTCTCAAAGAAATCCGATTCAGCATCTAAAGAAACAACCATACTGCCATAGTCATCAATACTAATTCCTCTTTTTTGCAGGTCTTCAATTGTTGCAGAAGCAACAGCCAAAACGACACCGATTTCCTGTATCGCATTCATCCCAGCCTGGCATGGGTCAACACCATTTGGGGCTATCGCTTTCCATTTTGGTGTATTCTGATTACAGAACTCAATATGATCTAAACATACTCTTCTGTTGATTTCTGTCGGCCAATCCGGTGAGGCATATACTAACTTAGCGCGGATCGGGTCACAAATACCATTGCCTTTTAAAGTGGACGTATTGAGTCCTCTTTTTTCCATCATGGCAAAAAGCATACCATGGAAGAAAATTGAAGAAGAAACATTTTGATGGGCTAATTCATACGTAACACCTTCAAGAGGAATACCTTCCAACATCTTTTCATAGACATTAATGGCATAAGTGGACATACCGCCACACATCATACTATTCCATGAGCAGGGATGATCCGGGTCTATACCAGACTGGATCGGCAAGTCAGCAAGCAACCGCAAGTCATTCATGCCGTTTTTAATATAGGATTTGAATGCCTCGTTAGTTTCTTCCGGAGTTGAGTAACTCACAATAAATGACTTCAACCACAATCTTTCTCTATACATATTGGGATAGAGACCTCTTGTAAACGGGTACTGTCCGGGATCTGCAATCTCGGTTTCATACTCAATAGCAGCGACGTCTTCCGGGTTGTATACATTTTTCACCTTAATATGGCTTTGCGTGGCGTCTCTTACAAGGCCGCCTTCATCTCTGTTTAATTCAACATCTCCGCATTTCAAATCTGACATGCATTCACCCCCATTTGTTCTTTTCGCTTTTTCAATTTAGCTGTTAGTTTAGGAATAATTACATTTAAATCTCCAATTATCCCCATATCGGAAACGTCAAAGATCGGTGCTGTTGTATTCTTGTTAATCGAAATGATATATTCAGCACTTTCCATACCAGCAACGTGCTGAATGGCGCCGGAAATACCACAAGCAATATACAAATCAGGTCTAACTGTTTTACCAGTCTGGCCTACTTGTTTATCATGGCTAATCCAACCTTCATCTACCGGAGATCGGGATGCTGCAGTCTCTCCGCCGATAACTTCTGCCAGTTCATTCAAAATCTTGAAGTTTTCGGCATTACCAACCCCACGACCACCGGCTACCAGAATCTTCGCTTCGCAGATATCTATCTTTTTCTTTTCTTCTTTGACAACTTCTAAGATTTTCACATTCATATCTGCTTCACTTAAATCCATTTCAATTTCTGAGATTAATCCAACTCTTGCTGAGTCTCTGTCAATTGCCTGCATTACACCCGGCCGTACGGTTGCCATTTGTGGTCTATGTTTTTCACAGGCAATGGTAGCCATAATATTTCCACCAAAAGCAGGTCTGGTCATATAAAGATTTTGGGAAGTATCGTCAATTTCAAGTTTTGTGCAATCCGCTGTTAGTCCTGTATGGACTCGAGCTGACACTCTTGGGGCTAAATCCCTGCCAATGGCTGTTGCCCCATATAAAACAATCTCCGGCTTATCTTGCTTAACTACCTCACAAATTGCTTTGGTATACGGTTCTGTTGTATATTCTGCTAAAACAGGATGATCTAAATATCTGACACTATCCGCACCATATTCGATTAAAATTTGTGCTAAACTTTTACTATCTTTTCCTAACAAAATAGCGACAACTTTTTGATTTAGCACATTGGCAAGCTCTTTACCTTTGCCAATGAGCTCTAATGTTACCTTTTGAATACAGCCATCTCTTTGCTCTGCAAAAACGTATACATTTTGGCTCATAGTTTCATTTCACCTCTATATCAAATGTCTTTCATCCAACTTAGTAATAATTAAGTCTACTGCCTCATCGGCTTCTACATTATAAACAGTTCCAGATGCTTTTAATGGTTTTGTGAATGACTTCTTAACTCTGGTTGGTGAACCTGCCAGGCCGATGTTTGCCTGATCCAATGTGTCTTGTAAATCAGCTAATGTCCAAGTAATAACTTCTTTCTCCCTATAGGCATCAAAAATCCCCTGAACCGACATATATCGAGGTATATTAAGCTCAGCCAAGGCAGTAATCAAACAGGGGGTTTTTACCTCTAACATGTGATATCTATCCTCATATTGCCGCTTGATAATCAGCTTGTCTTGAAATGCCTGGATTTCTTCAGCGTAACTTACCTGTGGCAAACCTAAATGTTCTGCAATCTGTGGTCCAACCTGAGCAGTATCACCATCAATAGCCTGTCTGCCTGTAATAATTAAATCATAATCCAGTTTTTTAAGTGCTGCCGCAATCGTGGAGGAAGTCGCCCATGTATCAGCACCACCAAATGCTCTGTCACTTATAAGAATAGCTTTATCGGCCCCCATCGCTAGACCTTCTCTTAAAGCCACATCGGCCTGCGCCGGGCCCATGGAAACTAATGCAACCGTTCCGCCGACTTGTTCTTTAATACGTAATGCTGCCTCTATACCGGCTTTATCATCCGGATTAATAATACTTGATACACCTTCTCTGATAAGGGTTCCTTTGACTGGATCAAGTTTAACTTCCGTAGTATCCGGAACTTGTTTAATACAAACAACAATATTCATATTGGTCTCCTTTCCGTATCTGTCTTTAAATAACACCCATGGATCTTCCCATTACCATTCGTAAAACTTCGTTTGTGCCTTCACCAATCTCTGTAAGCTTGGCATCTCTTACCATTCTCTCTAACGGATATTCTCTCATATAACCATAACCTCCAAATAGCTGTAGACACTTGGTAGTTACTTCTGATGCCAATGCTGAGTTATAATATTTATTCATTGCAGCTTCATAAGCATATGGTTTCTTCTGATCCTTTAACCAGGCAGCATGATATGTCAAATGACGTCCAGCATTGACTTTAGCCTGAAGATCCGCCAGAACAAACTGGGTATTCTGGAATTCAGAAATCCTCTTGCCAAACTGCTTTCTTTCTTTAACGTACTTGATTGTTTCATCCAATGCACCCTGAGCAATACCAAGAGCCATAGCCCCGATGCCAACCCGGCCAGCATCCAGGCCTTCCATGGCAATCTTAAAGCCTTTACCCTCTTGTCCGATAAGATTTTCCTTAGGGACGATACAATCTTCAAAAATCAATTCACCTGTAGATGAACCTTTAATACCCATTTTCTTTTCATGCTTGCCGATTCTAAATCCAGGGAAATCCTTTTCTACAAGAAATGCAGAAATGCCTTTTGTTCCCTTAGACCTATCTGTCATTGCCATGATTGTATAGTAATCTGCCTCACCAGCGTTGGTAATAAATGTCTTTGTTCCATTTAAGACATAATGATCACCAACCAATACAGCTTTCGTCTGCTGGGCAGCCGCATCACTACCAGCGCCTGGCTCTGTTAGTCCAAAAGCACCTAACTTTGTTCCACTTGCCAAACCAGGTAAATATTTTTCTTTCTGATACGGAGTGCCATAAGCATAAATTGGATAAGTTCCCAATGAACAATGAGTTGAAATAATAATACCTGTAGTTGCGCAGACTTTTGATATTTCTTCAATAACCATCGCAAAAGCAATGCTATCTGCGGCAGCTCCGCCACACTCTTTGGGATAAGGTAGGCTAAGTAAACCATATTTCGCTAATTTTTCAACGGTTTCTCTAGGAAATCTTTCTTCTTCGTCAATTTCAGCAGCTAGTGGCTTCACTTCTTTTTCTGCAAATTCTTTTAACATATTTCTCAAAAGTTGATGTTCTTTAGAGAACTCAAAATTCATAAATATTTCCCTCCCTTAAAATTTCGTTGCGTAAATCTCTTCAAATTTTTGAATCAATTCATCTCTAAACTTCGGATGTGCAATATTTATTAATGCACGGGCTCTTTGCTTAATTGTTTTCCCTTTAAGTTGTGCAATACCATATTCGGTAATAATGTAGTTGACATCATTTCTTGAAGTCGTTACTGCAGCTCCATAATCAAGTAAGGGCACAATCTTTGATATTTTCCCGCCATTAGTTGTTGATGAGCAGGCAATAATTGACTTTCCACCAGGACTCATAGTTGCTCCTCTTACGAAATCCACTTGCCCGCCAACGCCACTAATCTGTTTGGAACCAACGCTCTCGGCAACAACCTGACCTGAGAAATCAACCTGAATACAAGAATTTACTGAAACCACTTTATTATTTTGGGCAATTACTCTTGGATCGTTAACATAAGTAATCGGACATAGACTGACTAATGGATTGTCATCCATAAAGTCATACAAACGCCTTGTTCCCATGGCGAAAGATGCAACTAACAATCCATCGTGCAATCCTTTCTTTTTGCCAGTTATAATCCCTTTTTCTACAAGTCCGACAACACTGTCAGAAAGCATTTCACTATGTAATCCCAAATCTTTTTTACGATCCAGGAAAAGTAATACAGAGTCTGGGATTGCGCCAATACCAAGCTGTAAGGTGGATCCATCTTCAATTAGTGATGCGCAATTCTCTCCAATAGCTCTTTCGACATCTGTAATCACAGTTGGCTGTAATTCGATAAGTGGTCTTGATGTTTCAACAATATAATCAATTTCTGAAACATGAATGAAGCAATCACCAAATGTTCTTGGACACTGGTCATTAGCCTCTACAATAACCATCTTTGCTGCCTCAGCCGCCGGCTTGATATAATCTACAGACAGTCCATAGCTACAATAGCCATGTTTATCTGGTCTTGAAACTTGAACGATTGCCACATCTACCGGCAATGTCGTTTTAAAATAGGTAGGTGTTTCATAAAAAAACCCCGGTGTATAATCACCACGCGATGAATTAATTGCATCTCTTGTCTTTGGTCCTGCACAGAATGTATTATGTCTAAAATGCTTAGCATTTTCCGGTAAGCAGTATTCTGCTTTCCCCATAGGAATATAATGATCGATTTCAACATTCTCATATTGTTCCTTATTTGCTACTAAAGCATCTGTAATCGTCGTTGCCTCAGCAACCGCATGGGAAAATACTAATCTGTCACCTGACTTAATATGCTTTACTGCTTCTTCGGCTGTAACTACCTTTTTTTTGTACTCTTGCTTCCAATCCATCTGATTATCTCCTTTTCTTGATAATTTGAATAAGTTATTAAAATTCACAAAATTTTGTCTATCCATATGATAATAATTAATGCTTCTTGCGTCCAATTGCATATATTCATTGTTTTAATGAATATATTTCATTAATTAATTACCTTTTGACCACCCCGCTACAGCAGACAAACAGTAGTTTACGCATCGCAAATCAAGCGCTTACCATGATTGCTTCCCAGGTCATTTACTCAGAAGTTAAAAAATAACCTAGTATACATTTCATATCAATTGCTTATATCTATTGTTTTTATGAAAAAATTTTATTAAATTCCCCTTAGATTAAGCAATTATGCCTAAACTAGAAATATGAACTTTGTCAGAGTCAATATAAACACTTAATCTATAGGTTGCATTATCAAAAAATAAACTCCAGCACAACAAGCTGCATTGTGCCGGAGTTTTATTCATCCTATTCGTAACCGTCAAAGTAACCCCACAGGGCAATAAAAAACCACCTGATATATGATAATCAGGTGGTCGTTGAAATCATTATGATTTTTTGATTAGCATTTTACAGCTTATAGGGATTTCTTCAGCCCAAGGAAGAAGTTTCACAACACAAACGTCATTCTGTTGCTGGATTAAATTATTTTGTATAATCATAGAAGCCTACATTACTCTTTCTTCCCAGCTTACCACCACGAACCATTTGTCGTAATAACCTGGCTGCTCTATATTTAGAGTCACCTGTTTCTGCATAATAAACATCCATAATATGCAAACAAGTATCCAATCCAATTAAATCAGCCAACGCCAACGGTCCCATTGGGTGATTGCAACCTAATTTCATAGCCTTGTCGATATCTTCCACAGATGCCAATCCTTCTTCTGCTACAATAATGGCTTCATTAATCATAGTAACTAATATTCTATTAACAACAAATCCAGGTCCTTCTTTGACCTTAATAGGTTCTTTGCCAATTTTTTTAGAAAGGTCATAAATTGTCTTAAACGTTTCATCGGAAGTATTTAAACCTCTGATTACCTCTACTAACTTCATAACAGTCGCAGGATTAAAAAAATGCATACCAATAAACTTGTCTGGCCTCTTAGTTGCCGCTGCTATTTCTGTAATGGATATAGAAGATGTATTGGAAGCTAAGATGGTTTCCGGTTTACAAATAGCATCCAAATTAGCAAATAGCTTTTTCTTAACATCAGCATTTTCTATGATAGCTTCAATTACTAAGTCTGCGTCTGCTGCAGGGGCTAATTCTATGGTAGTTGAAATCTTTGCTAAAATGATAGCCTTCTCTGCTTCATCCATCTTTTCTTTAGCTACAAGCTTATTTAATCCTGTAGTAAGCTTTATCATAGCATTTGCTAATATCTCAGAAGTCATATCTCTGAATACAACTTCTATTCCAGCCTTTGCAAATACCTGTCCGATATCAAGTCCCATCTGTCCTGCACCAACTATAAATACTTTTTTCATTAAAATTATCTCCTTTATTACATTTGTTAATAAGTTGTATTTAGAAAAATTCACAAAATTATCGTAATAGCTAATGTTCCTTGCGTCCAATTGCTTATATTTATTATTTTTATGAAAATATTTTATATTCAATGATTTCAGACACCAAACGCCGGGCAGCATCCTGATCATTTATTACCCATAACTATTTAAAAATTCAAGATACTTCAGCAACCTTCTCTATATCAATTGCAGTTGACGCAAGCTGTTGCATAGAAGCAGATATTTCCTCAGTTGCCGCAGCTTGCCTTTCACCCAGTTCGCTAGTTTTTCCTACAGTATCCACTAGCTTAAATGTCTCCTTTTGTATCTCCTGCAATATATTTTTAATTTGTACCACAGCCTCGACACTATTAATCGCCATCTTACGAATTTCTTCCGCTACTACTGCAAAAGTCCGGCCATGCTGGCCAGCTCTAGCGGCTTCTATGGCCGCATTAAGTCCAAGCAGGTTGGAATCTGCTGCAACTTTATTAACAAATTTTAAAATATCATCAGTCTTCTCAATATAACTAAGGACGTTTTTTCCGCTGGATTGTATATAAAAAATATCTTGTGATAATTGCGTTGCCATCGATGCTAATTCTTCTGTTGTTGCCGAAAGTTGCTGCGAAGTACTAGCCATAAGATGGGCGGCATTATAAAGTACTTCTTGACTTTCAAGACTTGTACCAGTGCCAACTGCCCCTATCAATTCCCCATTTTGAAAAATTGGTGTTGCTACAGCCTTATGAATATAGCCGTATGCTTCTTTGGGAACAACTACAAACTCTTCCTTTCGAGATTGTAGACTTCGCGCCAATGCACCAGTTGAAGATACCTTATTTCCAACAATAGCCGTTGTATGAAAAGTTCTTGCAGGTAGAAAATAAACTATCATTCCTTCAACATCACAAATTAGCACACAACAATCATGAGGATGAGCTTTCTGTAGGTATGGAGCCGCTTTAATGATTGATTCAATTTCATTCAAGTATATCCCCCGCCTTTCAAGTTTTAGCTATTTAGAACCACTATATCATTTGAAACTCTGTATCAAAATAAAGTAACCTACAGAGTAGTATTTGACCAACACCAGTTATCGTAATAGCTAATGTTCATTGCGTCCAATTGCTTATATTTATTGTTTTTATGAAAATATTTTATATTCAATGATTTCAGGCACTAAACGCCGGGTAGCATAATCCTTAATCCATTGATTAGTAAATTCAATACAACCGCCAGTCATTGTATGATGTGGTTTTCCTTGTTCCGCATATTCTTTTTTCCTCTTTCTTTCTCGTTTATAGATATGTAATTAAAAAAGAGAGTGTCTTGCTTTTGGCAAAGAAAAGAGCTGTCGCTAGCGATAAATTTATCACTACTGCGACAGCCCCTTCTCTATATAACCTATTTAACTCTGCAGACAAAAGCCCTTACAAATCCATAATAATTGGCAGGATCATCGGCCTACGACCGGTTTTGGCAAATAAATACTTAGACAAGGCTTCCCGAATGCCATTCTTCAGTGGAGCCCACTCGGTTATTGGCTGATTTTCAAAGCGTTCTAATACGGTCTTTACTAGATTACGCGACTCATCAATGAGTACTTCTGAGTCTCTGACATAGACAAAACCCCGCGAAACAATATCAGGACCATCCAGAACGCAGCCACGGCTTTTGTCAAGCGTAACCACAACAATCAATACACCGTCCTGCGATAACTGCCGCCTGTCCCGGATAACAATATTACCGACATCACCGACACCTAAACCATCAACAAAGATTTTGCCGGCAGTTACTTTACCAGCAAACCGTCCGGTGTCAGCAGTAAACTCAAAAACATGCCCATTCTCGCCAATAAAAACGTTTTCCTTGGGTATGCCTGTTTCTTGTGCCAGTTTACCATGTTGTCTAAGCATCCGGTGTTCCCCATGAACGGGAATGAGGTACTTAGGACTGACCAAATTCAAAATGAGCTTAAGTTCTTCCTGACTGGCATGTCCAGAAACATGAATACCTGAAGCTCGTTCATACACAACATGAACACCAGAGCGCATTAAGGCATCAATAGTACGGCCAACAGAACGTTCATTGCCCGGTATTGGGTTGGCTGCTATTAGCACAGTATCCCCGGGAGTTAGTTGCAAGCTGCGATGACTTTTGGAAGCCAACCGACTGAGCGCAGCCATAGGTTCACCCTGGCTGCCGGTTGTTAAGATCAGCATTTGGTTGTCCGGATAGCGGCTGATTTCATCAACGCCAATCAAGACTCCTTCCGGTATGTCCATATAACCAAGCTCGTTAGCCTTATTTACCACCGTCACCATGCTCCGTCCCAGCAGCGCCACCTTACGCCCATAGTTACAAGCCGCGTTAATGGCCTGCTGCAGTCTGGATACATTAGATGCAAAGGTGGTTAAGATAATACGCCCCCTGGCGGTGCGAAAATGCTCATCAAGGCTCACTGTTACAGTACGTTCCGACTTGGTATAGCCTGGCCGTTCGGCGTTGGTGCTGTCTGAAAGCAGCACCAGTACTCCTTGATTGCCCAATTCGGCGAATTTATGGATATCAATCATCTTACCATCAACAGGGGTCTGATCAATTTTGAAGTCTCCGGTATGAACAACTGTACCCACCGGCGTTTTTAAGTAAATCCCCAGCGCATCTGCAATCGAATGGTTAACCCGGATAAAGCCAACCTCAAATGCCCCCAGAGTAATAGAATCACCAGGAGCCACAGGAATTAGTTTAGTTGTTGAAACATCATATTCTTTTAAGCGCCCCTCCACCAAACCTAATGTAAGCCGCGAGCCGTACACAGGTACATCAATGTGACGCAGCAGATAAAACAATGAACCAATATGATCCTCATGACCATGGGTTAAGACAACCGCTCTGATTTTGTCCTTGTTTTCAATAATATAGGAGATATCGGGTATGACTAAATCAATGCCCAGCATATCCTCCTCAGGAAAAGCCAGACCAGAGTCAAGAATAATCATGTCATCGCCACAGCGAAACACCGTCATATTCTTGCCAATCTCACCAAGTCCCCCAAGCGGTATAATTAAAAGTTTATCATTCTTACTCACTAGAACCTCCAGTTATATAATATTCACTAATTATGCACTCACCCGTCCACTATCGTTAAACGTAACGCCGACCCTAACTAGTGCTTTAATTATATACAACTGTCAAGTGATTTGCAAATTTAGAGCATAAAAGTTAGTACCTGCGGGCTCCTTTATTTTCTTACGTAACTCAACCTTCTGTAAGGGAAGCCACCCGTAACTGGTTTCTCCCTGCTTTCTTGGCTTGATAAAGGGCCTGGTCTGCCGCAATAATCAGTTTATCATGTGTAAAACTATCTGACGGTATACAAACTGCAATACCAAGACTTACCGTAACAATTTGGCTGCTTACAGATGTTACATTACGAATGCCTAGTTCTCTGACTCTAACCAAAATCTGTTTCCCCAGTTTCTCAGCAGCTTGCTGATCAGTATTGGGCAAGATTATCGCAAACTCTTCCCCGCCATAACGCGCCGCCAAATCTGTCGCCCGCTTGCTAAGTCCCTGCAAAACTCCGGCAATCCGTTTCAGGCATTGATCACCAGCAACATGGCCGTATGTATCATTATAATGTTTAAATAAGTCAACATCTAACATAATTAATGCCAACGGCAGCTGTTCTCGGCTGGCTCGCTGCCATTCCTGTTTCAAACATTCATCAAAACAACGGCGGTTGGCAATACCGGTCAACCCGTCTTGTATTGAAATCCTGTACAATTTTTCATTTAGCAATCGTAACTCCTGTGTTCTTTCCTTTACTTTCAGTTCCAAATCATCGCGCGCCTGACGCAACATTTCCTCAGCCATTTTACGCTCAGTAATGTCTTCCACGACACTGTCAATCCAGAACATTTCCCGTTTGGTATCAAAATGTTTGATTGCGGTCACAGAACACCATATGACAGTTCCATCTTTTTTATTTAGCATCATTTCTCTGTTTTTTACCGCCCCCTGCTGATTAATTTCTTTAAGCAGCAGATTAAAACTTTCCTGATCGGAAAAATAGGTTGCTGCGGACGTATTTACTAATTCCTCTGCAGAAGGAAATCCGAGCATTCTTGCAAGGGCTGGATTGACATATTCCATAAAAGAGTTGTCATTACCAGTCTTGCGATATACACCAACATTAATATTCTCCACCAGCGAACGATATTTTTCCTCACTGTCGCGCAGTTCTGCGCCGCTGGCTTTTAGTTGGGCTACTATATTATTAAATGTCATGGCTAACTGACCAAGCTCATCTCTGGTTGTAATCTTGATCAATGCATTCAGGTCACCAGTGGCCAGGCGGTCAGTGACTGTTGCTATGTCGATAATACGTTTTGTCATTCTACCAGCAATAATAATACTTATCAGTGAAGCAAATAAAGCAGCCATCATGCTCATGACGATTCCCGTCCGCTTAATGTGATTTACAATCTTCTCAGCAGCATGCCGAGCTGCATCCCCATTATGGTCAATGAGAAAGCTGGTTAACGCTTTCTCGCCATTATAACCAATTATTGCCGTTGTTACTAACAAGGGAATCACCGACATACCAACTAGACAAATGCTGAGTTTTGCCCGCAAGCTCAGCTCAAGCCACAGGTTTATAACCTTATCCACGAGGGTTGCAACTAACACCGGACTCCCTCCTACTATTTTTTCCTCTAATTCTGAGTTTAAAATATCATAATATTCTGTTATTATTATTCATTAAAAACTTATTATTAGGACCCATCCGTTTACTTGCCAATATTAGCCACCTCACGAAGAATACTCCGCTGATCTACCTCTTATATCTTAAGCTAATAAAATTCGACATTTTATCGTAATATCCTTCATATTTCTGCATTTACAAAAGCTTACAGGAAAAACAAACAGCCTCAGACCGATGGAAGTTCGATCCAAGGCTGGCTAATTTACTTTATCGTGGGTCTTAAAAGTAAGGCCTCAATCCCTGCATATCATGCGCAAAGGTTGAGGCCTTGTTAGTTATGAGTTATCGTTTATACATTTCATTTTTTGAAACTTACACTCCTACTACATGTGCACCAATCCATACATTGTTACCCACGGTGATGGGATATGCATATTCTAGCCCTAGATTTTTAGCTACTAAGGTCTCGTCTCATGATTATATCTTTTTTCTGCAATCGCAATTGCAAGGCCTGACCCCACAAAGACCTTTTTTTAAGGCTACATAGTCATATACATACCGCCGTTCACATCAAGGGTGCAGCCGGTCATGTAGCGCGAATCATCACTTGCCAGAAAAGCAATGACGGTGGAAACATCACGGGGCTCGCCAAGACGTCCCATAGGAATGCCATCAGCAGAGTAACCATTGTTGCGAGTCATGTCGGTCATAATAAGGCCGGGGCAGATCGCGTTGATGGTAATTCCATCTTGCGCCGTCAGCTTAGCATAGGTTTTGGTAGCCGAAGCCAAACCGCCTTTTGACGCTCCATAGCTGACAGAAGCGGCAATACCGCCAACACGGTAGGACATGGAGGCAATGTTGACAATCCGGCCGTATTTCTGTTCTTTCATAATGCGGATGGCTTCACGGCAGCAAAGGTGAGCACCGCGCAAATTGATATTCATACACCAGTCCCATTTCTCCGCATCAAGGTCTTCCAGCTTGGTGGTAGGGCACACACCGGCCCCATTTACCAGAATATGCACAGCGCCAAATTTCTCCATAGTAAAAGCAAACAAAGCCGCAATGTCAGCCGGCTTGGACACATCGGTTGCAAAAGCTAAACACCGGCTGCCTGTTGCGTCCTCAATCTCCTGTGCGGTTGCCAAAGCTTTCTCATAGTTTAGATCGGCAATCATAATTCCCGCGGCACCGCGTTCGGCAAGACAGAGGGCCGTATCTTTGCAAATTCCTCCAGCTGCTCCTGTAATAACGGCGTATTTTCCCTTAAAACATTTACTCATACTGTTTCCCCCTTATATTGTAAAGATTGATGATTTTTTTCATATCTAAGTAAGCAAAGGACAATGAGCGCTCCCAATACGGCAATAGCCGATGCCGCAAAATAAGCACCATGAAACGAACCGGTGGCATCTTTGAAAGCGGCTGCAATTTTCGGGCCGACGTAGTTTGCACAGGTAAAGCCCAAAAACATAATACCGTAATTGATACCAAAATTTTTGCTGCCGAATTTCCTGCTGGTAATCGGGGGAAATACAACTAAAGGAGCGCCAAAAGCAAAACCTAGGATAACAACGCAAATAAAAAATAAAGTTGGAGCTTCTGCCGTGCCCAGCAGGAGCAAAGCAACGGCGCTGGCACTCAAGCTAATCAGCAATGCTTTGAAATCTCCCAGCCTATCAATCAGTACGCCGAAAGAAAGCCTGCCGGTAAAGTTTGAAATCGTACTTATGCTTACGGCAATGGCCCCGATTGCCGGAGTAAGCCCAATCTGAGTCTGGGCAATGATGGAGGTTGAACTGATCATCATTGTGCCGGCAGTTCCCGCACACATGAAGGTGAAAAACAAGATCCAGAAAAGAGGCGTTTTAATCATTTCCGTCCATTCATAGTTTTGTTCGGCAAATACAGCGGATTCGGACGGCTGTGCTTTCTTGCCAGGTGCGTTTGCAGCAAACTGGGATGGGTAGTCAGCCGGAGCCAGTTTCATTAACCAGCCGACTGCGGCAATGCAGCAGAAAAACAACAACCCCAGGATATGAAAAGTCGTTGCCACACCGGCGACATCGGTACCAATCCTGCTAAACAATGTATTCGTAAGCGGGGCAAGGACAAACGGTCCAAATGCCGCAGCTGCCAGCAGACAGCCGGATATTTTGCCGCGCATATCGGGAAACCATCTGAGTGCGGTGACCAAAGTGGCGTTATATACGGCTCCTGCTCCGGCGCCGGCCATTACGCCATAGGTAAGATACAGCATGGGTATACTGTCGGAAGTTCCAGTTAAAAACCAGCCGGCGCCGTATAAGAAACCGCCGCCATACATGAGCGAAACCGCGCCCTTCTTATCGGCATACCGTCCACCCAGAATACCGACAATGCCTAAAAAAAGCTGGTAGATAGAAAAGGATAGGTTAACTTCGGCCAGTGACCAGCCGTGCAGTTTGGATAGCGGGATGGAAAAGACACTAAAAATGGCTGATGCGGCGACACAAAAGATAATAATCCACGCACCGGCAAATACGAACCAACGGTTGAGTTTACAATTTAGCAAGCTACAATCCCTCCTGATTTTTGAAATTTGTTCTTTTTTGAATTTTATTACATCAAGCGACTTGAGACTCAAGAGAAATTTGAAAAAAACAACGTGAGTATTCTAGTCAGGACCGCCCGCTTAGCGAGCAGCCTATTCACCCCTATAAGGGGATATTACTAAAAAAATCCCCTGCACTAAATGGCAGGGGATAAAAATATATAGGCTGTAAGATAATCAATATTCGACCGGCAACCAGACACGATGCAGATTCCGGTAGGTATCGGCTTGCTTATGAAAGTTTATCAACATGCTAAAAGCATTGTCTATCAATTTTAGATTGTGGCGCTGCATATATTCCAGGGCTCCGGAAAGCCGCGCAGTAGTAAGCGCCACATCTGAGCTGGATGGTAAAACCGTGTATACGCATAGCCGGGCCGGATGGTATTTTACATATTCATTTTCTGCGACCTTTAGATAGGACGCATATTCTTCTTCAATACCAAAGCCCAAGTTGTAGTGTTCGCCGCCTTTTTCAATTTCCTCCCTGGGAAACAAGCCTGAGCTAAAGACAAAAGGCACCATTTCAATCCATTCACGAGCGCAAAGCCGCACCGCAGGATCACTAATCAGGTTGCTTTTATTTTGGGTGTTGATACGGTAAACACCGGGACAATCCTCCAACCGGTATTGATTAATCATGCTTTGGGCATCTTGATACATGGCCCGGATTTGACGTGATCTTCTTAGCAAATTGATATTGTAGACAATTTTAGCTTGTATTTCTTTTTCTCTCTCCGTCAACAACTGAGATATATCTATATCTTCCTGGGAATTAATGATAGCATAAACATCCTGGAGTGAAAAGCCGAGGCGCCTGTAAGCCCTGGCACGTACCAGTATGTGAATATCCCAGACATCATAATAACGGTACTTGGAGTCTTCCTGTTTCTTGGGCGTAATAATTCCGCTTTCCTCATAATAGCGGAGACCCTCGGTAGACATTCCCAGTAATCTGGCCATAGCACCAATTTTATATTTTTTATATTGCATAATAGTGAGGCCTCTCTCTTCATTTGTCCGTTTTTCGCCGCTATTGCCCCCAGTATGCATTCACTCATTAGGCCGAATAGTCTGCTTGCGTAAAAACTAAAGTAACTTGAGAGTTTCTGGTTCAAACGGCTCAAAGACTCAAAGGGACGTTTTTCCGTGACTCACTCTGGTATCATGGGTCTTAATTACCTTGGTTACGGTTCTCTGATACTATATCCTTAGAATCTAGGCCAAGAACGGGAAAGTTCCAGCCATATTTAATACAGCAAAGTCTAAGGCCTGTCGTAATACAAAAACAAAGATACAACGGTAGATTGCCAACATAATACGATTGGGCATAATAGAAAACCATAGCTCCCACGATGGTAGTGATCGCATAGACCTCCTGGCGAAACACATACGGAATTTCTTTGACAAACACATCCCGCATGACACTTCCGCCTATCCCGGTAATTACCGCCACTGTCGTAACAATAAATAAGGAATCCAGGTTGTGCTCAATGGCAAGATTGGCGCTAGTAGCCGTGAAAGCGCCCAAACCAATGGCATCAAATATCTGAATAGTATATTTGAACCGATCCAGCCACCGATATGTGAAAAAAACACCAATGGTAGCCATAGCGCTGATTATCAGAAACGTAGGGTCACGAAAAGTTAGCGGCGGTGTATTACCAATAATAACATCCCGCAGTACCCCCCCGCCAATCGCTGTCGTTATCGCCAATACCAACACACCAAAGACATCCAATTTCTTTTGAATTCCTGTTAACGCACCTGAAACCGCAAAGGCTACTATCCCCATAACCTCAAATACACTCCACGCTGTCATTTTCGTCCTCTCCTGCTCTCCTGCATCCAGCCTACTATTTTTTCTCTGCTAATTTTATCATAGATACGCTAAAAATACTGCAACTTAGCAAAAAAGAAACTTAAAAACAGGCTAATCATCTGCTTTCTAAGTTTCTTTAGTGTTATCTTACTTTGCTAATGGGAGACAAATGCACCAAACTCACTACTCACGCAACAGCTCAATAAAAATGGCATCTGGAATGGATTCCAGTACAGCCAGTTTCTCAGCCTGTATCTGAGCCAGTTCTATTTCTAATTGTTTACGCACAGTAATATCCCGCACTAGCATAAGGCAACAGTAAATGAAAGCAATAGGTCCCTATTATTCCGGATTTTTCCCGGAAATAATGCGGTTTGCCTCAGCTTCCGAAAGATCATAATTCATAAATATCTTATAAAAATACCGTGTTTCCTTGACAATATCTATATCCTGAAATTTCTCAGGGTACAATGTTTTAGCTGCCCATTGAATTTGCAGTGCCTCTTCCGCCCCATAACGATCCCACAAAAAGGCCCCGTCAGGATTCACATAAACTTTTTTATTTTGAACCGCTTTGATGCCCTGCCAAACAGGATTATCCATAATCATATGTATATTGCGAGTACCATCCGGCTCAATAGGCAAGGCATTGCTGCTCACGATAATAACATCAGGGTTCCAAACCATAACTTGCTCCATTGTTACTGGTTTCATATTGCCTTTAACATCAAGCGCGGCATTCGTTCCTCCGGCAACTTCAATCCAATTGTCAATGATTGTATTTGTTCCATCAATGAGCAATGGATTCCAAGAATTGATATGCAAGACTTTAGGCCGTTGTTCCTGGGAAATCGGATCGGTGACAGCCTTAATCTTAGCCATTTTTTCATCTAAATAAGCAATATAAGCATCGGCTTTCGCCTTGGCCTCCGGGCCCAAAATCGTACCGGTTGTCCGGAAGCAATCCTTAAGTCCAGCAAAATCAGTAAAAAACAATTGCACAACCGGTATCCCTATCGCTTTCAATCTGGTAGCAATTACATTGTTTTTCGAGATAAATACAATGTCCGGTTTTGTCTTCATAAGTTCCTCGATATTCACGTCTTGGGGTGTAAACACAATTTGCGCATCATTCATCGCCGGATTCACAATATAAAGCCAAGGCCTGGCACCTTTTATATCTACAGTAGCTTTTATTTTATCACCCGCCCCAAGCATCGTCAGTACTTCATTATGGGCCGGCCAGGCATCCGCAATACTTTCAATCTTAGCGGGAATTGCAATCTTGGCTTTGGCAGAATCGGTTATAACAACCTTTTCTTGTTTTGCTGCTGTCTGTTCACTGCCACAACCGGCTAAAGTCAAAATCAATAAAAGCAATGTTACAAGAATAAAACTATTTCTATATACACTTTTATATGACATAACGCACATCCTTTCTGCTGTTGTGTGGATTGGCAACACTTTTTATTATGCTGCTCAGCCCAACCATCACATGATTAACGGTTGGGCTGAGCAGCATTACTCATTTTATATTTTACAATGTCAACACAGACTTAGAATTGCTTGCTGATCTGAACACCGTAGGTGGCTCCGGTATCATACACGTACATGCCTGTAGCATAGCGCTGGTCTGTGATATTGTTGCCGAACAGGGTAAGGGTGGTATTTGCATTCAATTCCTTGTTGATGTTGATATCGATGGTAGTGACTCTATCCATATTAAAGTCTGTGCCGCTACCTGCATTTACGCCACTGGCTGTACCTCGATACTGGCTGTTATGATGCAGCATCAGATTAGCAGACAGGTCCTTATTTTTATAATTTAGCGCTATATTATAAAGGTTATGCGGTGTGCGGCTATTATCCAAGGCATCACTTGAAGTAAAATAAGCGTAGCTCGCTTTATAGCCGAAGTGATCGGTTAAATCGCCATGAAAACCCAATTCAAAACCTCTACGCTGCAAATCTCTGGCAGTATAGCTGTAAACCGGGTAGCTATGCGCTGTATCCCAAGACTCATAATATTTGTTGCCTGTAGCAACCCGAGCATTATCAATGTCATAATAGAAGGCTGTCAACGAGGCATTCAGCGCTTTACTGTAATTCGCTTCCATTCCCGTTTCGCATTTTATACGCTTTTCATCGCCCAGTTTTTCATTGTTATCCACGAGGGCAAAATCGTTATCTGCCTGCTGTGAATAGCCCAGACGCGCCGTTGCTTTATAGACCTTGTTGATCTGATAAGCCGCGCCTACCGATGTGCTGACCGAATTTCCTTCCCACATTTCCCCAAAAAGCTGATCATACACTATTGAGGTCGATCCAACTAAATATTTACCAATTCCTGAGGTAATATGTTTTTTATCAAGCCGGGCAGAGACATCAAGTATCACTTTATCCGTAGCCTTTCTCTCCCCGTACAGATAGAAGCCGTACAGTTCTTCCTCACGCGGACTGCCGCCGTATGAACCCATCCCGGTCGGTGCATCATACCACATGAGCTGCGTGCCAAATTTCAGCTTATCCCGGCCATAATCCAGCGTATGCCCCAGATTCAATTGCCGCAAATAATCCCGTTCATAGAAACCGCCAGCTTTCTTTGTTATCGGGTCTCCATTTAGTGCCCATCTATATGAATCTACATGACTCCAGCCGAAACTAAAGTCAGTTGTATGATGTTCATCCCATTTTTTCGCCGCATTCAACGCCAATACTGTCGTCTTGATCGGCAAAAATCCACCAAGAGCCAATTTATTTGCAGCAGTTATATTGAGAGCATAGGAATCTGCTACCGAGTTAAAATAAGCTTTATTGTGGACATCGCCTTCATTGTACAGCAGTGTCAGATTGGCAACCCAGTCCTTGCCTTTATCCCCGATTTTAAATAAATATGTATTCAAATTTTGGCTATTGTTCCAGCCATCCATGCCGTCGGTCTTGTCTTTCGCGTAGCCCAACGTATAATAACCTGTGTCACCAATCTTGTCACCATGCACATAGCTTGCTTTTTCCGCATTGAAAGTTCCATAGCTCACTTTGGCTTTGTCAACCGGCTTGGTAGGCGTCATGGTCGTAATGATAATATAACCTTGAGCAGGAGCACCGGACTTAACGTTAGTTTGCGCGAAGGAGGCTACTGGCCCCATCGTCAAGATTGATGCATCGCGGCAAAAAGTAATCGATTCGATCATGTCAACCGGCAGATTCATGAGCATACGCGAGGCTTGCGTTTCTGGCAGCCAGACGCCATCAATGATATAACCAATTTCATCACCGCCGCGCGTCTCGACTTTGCAATAGCCTTTAGCACCATAGCGCATGACATTGAGTCCCATCCCATTTTGAATAAGTTCCAATATATCTTTAGGATGCATTTTTTCAATGTCTTCCTGGGTAAAGGTTTCCGTCGCTATCTTGCTGCTTTCTGGAACAGCCAAACGAACATCTACCGGATCGGCCATTGTATGTGCTGCTTCTTTGGCAGGTGTTGCAATTTTTTTGCCTGTTACCAGAACATCGCTAAGTACAGTAGTATTTTCTTTATCGCTTTCTTGGGCCTGTACCGGCAACACTGTGCCGCCACTGACTATGGAAGATACTATCAATGCTGCCAATAACTTGTTGTGTTTCATAAAATATAAACTCCTCCCCAACATAATGCGTGTCAACTTGAATCCCCGATTAACTGGGTCGATTCATCGCCAATGATTTGTCTTACTTCGTGGTCAGCCAATTCATACTGGTAAAATTCTTTAAAAAACCATTTAACTTCAGGCCCTAAATCATCTTTAAAATTCTCCGGATGAAAAACCTTAGCCGCCCACTGTATTTGCAGCGCTTCCTCCGCGCCATAACGATCCCAGGAAAATACCCCGCGGGGATTGACGTACACCCGCTTGGTCTTTACGGCAGCGATCTGTCGCCATACATCATCTTGCTCCAACTCCATGATAATTTGCCGGCCAACTAAAGCCTCCCGGGCAATAACAATTACCCCGGGATTCCAGTTGATGACCTGTTCCAGCGTTATCGCCTGTAAGTTGCCGGTTACGGCAGCGACATTTACACCGCCGGCCATATTGATCCAATCATCGATAATCGTGCCGGCACCATCAATGAGCAGCGGATTAAGTTTGGCAATATGTAATACCCGTGGTTTTTGCTGCAGCGGTATTTGGGCGGTAATTCCGGTTATTTGGGCCTGTTTATCGTTCAGATACCGAATATATTTATCCGCTTGCGCTATCGCTGACCCGCCCAGCACGGCTGCTGTAAGTCTGACACAGTCTTTCAAGCTGTTAAAATCGGTGACTGATAATTGAACTACAGGAATATCAGCTTTTCTGATGGCCTCCACGTCTTTATAACTATTTGAGACAAAAACCACATCCGGTTCACATTTAATCAACTCTTCCACATTAGTACTGGCGGAACTGAATAATATCGCCGCCTTATTAATGTCCGGGTTGATTTTTTGCAGCCACGGTTTTTGGGTTGTCGCCATAGTTGTCGCCACAATTTTGTCACCGCCGCCCAATAAGCAGACAATGTCCTGATGAGCTGCCCAGGCATCGGCAATGCGGGAAATTTTATTGTTCAAATTTACCGGCACACCGAACATATCTGTTACCAACATTGCCTGTTTTACCGCTGGTATTGTTGGAACATCCGCACTGCAACCGCTCAACAACAGTAACAAGGTTAGCGTCATTATAAAAATGTAGTTATTTTTTAATCGGCCCCAATAGGAATTATTGATTATTTCAAAATCGTTTTGCGCCCAGTTTCTTATTTTTGAAATTTCTCCTGGTGGAGCACCAGTCGATTCCAAAAACAACTGGTGCTGTTCTGGCGACATCAGCTCAAATTCCCGGTGCCATTGCCATTGATCATAAAGACTAAATCCTGCGGCACTAAAGATTCCATCCCAGGCATCATTAGCAACTAATGCTTTTCGCTCTTGCACTTGAAAGCCCAGCAATAACCGGACAATCCCTTTTTGTTGCTCACGCAATGTCTCGATAGATTTGTTTAGCTCGTAGATTCTCTTTTCCAAAAGAGACACTGTTATACTTTGAGAACCAGATAGTAGTTCCTTGATACTATTCAAGGACATTCCAGCTTCGCGATAGCTGCAAATTCTTTCGAGCAGCTGGCAGTCGGACTCGGAATAGAGTCGATACCCAGATGACGTTCGCTCTGAACTTTTCAAAAGTTCGATGGAGTCATAGTATAGAAGCGCTGTGCGAGAAAGGTGAAACTTCTTTGCTATCTGTCCGATGGTATACATCAACAATCTCCTTTTTTCATCATAAACTATAAAGCAATAGACAGGTCAACAAGTTATTTCCGGTAAACCGGACACCATAATACAATCCACTAATAACAGCTTTATAACTTCAACTAACATTAACTAACTAATTAAATAAACCAACCAACTATTGTTCGTTTTTTATTTGTCATAATAGCATAATCCCTCTTTTTTCGTCAATTTTTCGCTAATTCATATTTATTCAATGCAACTATTTATTGCATAAATGAATACAGCCGAACAGCACAAAGCTGAACCGGCTTTACCAAGAAACGTTCTGGTACAAAAATCTCACCAATCCAAAGATTCCCTGCCATTCACCAAAATATCAAGCAGCTATATTAATTCGGACTCGCATGCTCCCCCTAAATAGTTTCTATGATATCCGCTTTACCCCGATACTCAAAAGAACATCCTTCCCCTGATTAATCAGGGGAAGGATGTTCTTTGCCGACACTATTTAACAGTGGTTAAACACATTGCTGTTTTATCTCTTTTACCGGTCTAGCCTCAATATAGCCGCGTTTACCTAATGGTGCCAGCTGGAATCTTGGACCGGCCTCATCTGCCCAGGTAAATCCATACAATTCCGGATTATAGTCTTTAATAACCTGCCACGAATCGTCAATAGCTTCCATAAAATTCTCATCTTCAAAAGGCGGACCTTGGAATACCATAACCTTGCAAGGTAACAGGTCAATTATTTCAAAGCCTTCAGGTACTTCGCCAGCATACTCACCAGGTACTTCGACACCCTGTGCGTATACCGATGTGCCGGGCTTCCGTAAATTGTCCGGCAGCCACATTCCGATAGGCTCATACAGGGCTTGTTTTATACTGCACAATATTCCCCATACATCGCAGCCGGCTTCCTCACAATATGCAAAGTAATTATCGGCATTGATCCCCCTTTTCAGGATCAGCCTCCGCGCCGGCCGCTCCACCACTTGCACAAAAACAGTATTTGCCTTTGGTCTTTCAGACATTTTTATTTCTCCCTTCTGCAGTATAAGGTAATAATCACGGATACGACTCTTGCACTATAGATCTGACGGCGTTATCGCAAGCTGTGCTGTCATATTCCAGCGCAATCTATCATCCCAGCGTTCAGGCGCGACAGTGACGGTATACGTAATGTCACCGCGTTTCTTTTCGCCGTATGCTCTGATGGCTTTTACCTTGCCGGCTATCTCTAAGTCAGGTATACCGTCAAAGGTTAAGGATACCTGATCACCCTTTTTTACCTTAGCAATCGTGAGTTCTGTTAAGTCATCGCTACGGATTTCCCACGCACTTTCATCTGCCATTCTTACCAAAACAGTACCGGCGGCAGCATGTTCTCCTACCTTGATATCCAGAAAGGCAACCGTACCATTGATTACTGCTGTGAGTTCGGTCTTGTCAAGCAATCCTTCCGACTCAACTAACCGCGCTTCCTGGGTCTCTAATTCGGCCTGTGCTTGAGCCAACGCAGCCCTGTTTCTATCAGCCGTTGTTTTCGCCTGATCATATTGTTGCCTGGAGACAGCCCCTGCCGCTTCCAAGCGCTTTTGCCGCTCTAATTCGCGTTCGGCATCAGCCAGATTAATTCTTGCCTGCTCCATAGCGGCCGCCGCGCGGCTAATGTCAGCTCTGGTACTGCCAACCCTTGCCTGATAATCTTGTCGTACCAGCCGGATAATCGGTTGCCCAGCCTTTACCATATCGCCTTCCTGTACCAGCACCTCGCCTATCGTCCCTTCTACCGGCATAACCATCTGGGCATAATGCACTGGGAAAACAATCCCTTCTGACAAAACCCGGTTATCAGCTTTAACAGGTGCAATGTCTTTTTTCTCTCCCTGGCGTCCGTTAGTGAGCCACCATCCGCCAGCACACAATATACCAACAACAAGCACTGTCACTATCCAATGACGCTTTAGCCACGCCCCCAGTGTTCCTAACTGTTCCTTCATTACACCCTCTCCGTTCTTCTTTTATCTTAGTACGCGAGTCAAGACTCCCGCCTCTACAGGCGGCGTTACTTCAGGTGGAGCAGACTCTCCACCTGAATCCCCAATATTTCAGCTATGCTGAAACGAGTTTACTCATAGCCAAGCACCTCACGCACACTCAGCTTAGCAGCCTTCCTGGCAGGGAGCAAACTGGCAGCTACCGCCAGCAAGGCTGAAAGTACCAGCCAAATCCCTACTCCCAGAAAACTAAACGAAAATTCCAGCGGACTCTGCAAAAACATTACCCCTACCTGATAACTAAGCAGCGCGGCTACCGGCAATGCCAACATGACTCCTAGCAGCCAGCTTAACACCCCAATACATAGCGCCTCCACAACAAAAACCTTAGCAATAGCCATACTGGAAGCCCCAATGGCCCGCATAATCCCAATCTCCCGTGTTCGTTCTAATACATTGATTCCCATTGTACCCATAAGTCCCAAGCCTCCGACAAAAGCCAAGAGTACCGCCATAATCAATAAAAATACGATCAATATATCAAACTGAGACCGGATACGCTGTTTTTGCTCCCAGGTAATATCAACATTTTGAATGCGAAGATTATTTTTCTTTAAATGCTCCTCAATTTTTCTGCCCAAATCAATTTGTTCCCGGGGATTAGTTGATTGAGCAACAATCTGGACCGATCTGGCTCCTCCCGCCTCCTGAATAGCTCCGGTAAACCAGGGATAAGGCGCATACACAATCGGCCCGGTCAGTGTACTTTTGGCAATCCCGACTACCGTAAACCTGAGCTTGCGATTACCTATCTTAATGACTGCCGTACTGCCTACTGTAAGCTGTGGATTATCCTTCAGCGTCTCTGTATTTACCACCAGCGCGCTCTCGTCTTCAGCCAACAGCCAGCGCCCTTCAATAATCTTCGGCTGAATCATCTTGGTGCTTGCCGGGGGTGCAAGAATAAATACATTCTTGCTGGCCTCATCCTCTGACTCCTTTCGTTCATTCCTGAGTATCCGTCCGGAAGTAAAGCCCCATGACTCTGCCGCCCTGACACCAGGAATTTTGAGAATTTCATGTTCAATCCTGGTAGCCCGGTAGTTTTGTGTGAAACCAACAGAAATATCATAGCGGAAATAATCAAGTGCATCATCTAATGTAGAATAAAGCGATGACCGAATGGAAAAGACGGCCATAAATACCGTTCCCGCCACTGTCAGAGTCAGCAAAGTCAGAGCCAGACGCCATTTCCTGCGAAAGGTGTTTCGTAAGGAAAGCAGGACAGGACGGGATAGGAGGTTTATTCTTTCTAGCAGCTTATCTATCCACTTATCCAGGCGACCCTTACCTATTACACTCCCAATACCATGATCACTAACAGCCTCTCTGACAGTTACCCCGGTATTATGCCATATCGGCCATATGGCAGCAAGAACAGGCACCACAATCGCCGCTGTTGCCTCTAATAGCAGTACCTTGGGTGACAGCTCCAAGCCGCCGGAGTTGAAGTTAAATACCTGAGCCATAAAACCAGTGACAGCACTTGCCGCCAATGCCCCCAAAGGGGCGGCAACAATAAGAGCTAATATACCATATACCCCCACCAGGAATAAATACATCCGCAATATCTGGTCACGCCTGGCTCCGATTGCCTTCATGATTCCTATTTGACGAACCTGCTGTGTCAGGATGGCAGATACCGTATTAACTAACAAAAAAGTACCTAATAACAGTGACAGCACACCGAGAACAGTAAGCAGCATAACAAGGGCATTAATCACACTCTGCAGGGGATGTTCCCCTGGTTTATTCACCTGCAGCCAAAACACGGTTGTGTTGCCTTGTTCCAGCTTGCTCCAGGCCCGGCGCCCCACCGCCTCAATGGGTGCAGTTTCCTTGCCGCTAAGCACCCAGGGCTCCACAACAAAATTCACCTGATCAAGCTGCCGCTCCACATCCAGCTTCTCAAGCGTATCCATGTTGATGTAGCCATAGGAACGGCCGCTAAAAAGACTTGGCAGCTGACTGGGATCATATACTACCCCGGTAATCTTCAGACTTCGTTTGTGTCCATCAGCGGTTTCTACCTGAATACTGCCCCCTTGGGCCACCCCAAGTTCAGCGAGCGAAGACCGCTCCAGCAATACATCCCCATCCCCGGGCGGCCAGGCACCGGTTTGTCTCTTTATGATGTTAACTTTTTGCTCACTATAGTCTGGAATGGCCGTCAAATACATTTGCCGCCATTCGCCGGCAGCAGTACGTACCCGCAAATCAACATTACGGCGGCCTTCGGCCTCTTTAACGCCGCGTAAACTGCGAATGCTGTCCACCAGCTCCTGATCAAATGGATCGGCATACAAGCTGGCGCTGGCCGGTGCTGCCGACTTCCAGCTTAGCGTTAGGTCCCTATCAAACATGAGATAGGAACTATAGACCATTCCTACAGCAAAAACCCCAACCGAAATAGACAACACTACCAGCAACGTCCTAAGCTTATTCCCCCATAAATCGGCTAAAACTTTACGCCACCGCGGCGACAACAGCCTGTATTTAAGCATAATTGCCACACCCTGCCGACTCGCTTGTCATAATCTGCCCGTCATATACAGTCACAATCCTGCCGCTCCGGCAGGCTAAATCATTGTCATGGGTTACCATTACTATGGTTTTCCCGCTAACAGCCAGTTGTTTAAAAAGGTCAATAACGGTGGTGGCTGTACGACTATCAAGATTACCTGTCGGCTCATCTGCTACTAAGAGCGGCGGGTCATTCGCCAAAGACCTGGCAATCGCCACCCGTTGTTGCTGTCCCCCGGATAAATTCGCCGGTAGCTTATCCGCCTGTTCGCCAACACCTACCAGATCCAGCAACTTACGCGCCCGTTCTGGTCTTCCCCCCCGGTCATACATGTCACAAAAATCCATTGGCAGCATAACATTTTCCAAAACCGTCAGCGTTGGGATCAACTGAAAAAATTGGAAAACAACCCCTACCGTCCGGCCACGCCAGATGGCAATCTGATTTTCGGTCAACGTATGTACAGGCATCCCAGCCACCCATACTTCGCCGCCAGTCGGCCTGTCAATGCCTGTAATCATATTAATCAGCGTCGATTTGCCACTGCCGGATTTTCCCACGACAGCAACAAATTCACCTGCATTCACCTGCAGGTGAATACCTTTTAACGCCTCAAAATCACCGGCTTCTGTACTATAGGTTTTACGCACAGCTACCAGGTCAACCGCGGCTGCTCTCACACGGGGCTGGGGCAAATCGGTATTTATAAGTCCGGATAACCATTTTGCTAGCATGATTTTCTCCTTATCCCAAATTACTAAAACCACTTTGTTGAACAAGTCATGTGCTTAGACCTACTTTTTGCCGTCGATAAGAAGCATGTCAACAAATGTCATCTCAAATTGCCTGGCCACACTCTCCGGCGATAAATTCTGGCTGATAATTAGATACGGCGTAGCTCCGTCCAAGGCCGCAAATAAAGCTGTTGCCTGACTTTTAGGCTGGTGATTGCGAAACTTTCCCGCTTCCAGCCCACCGGTATATAATTGCTCATAAAAAACAATCATTCTCTCACTATAGCTATTAATCAGCGGCCACATAGCCGGACAGGCCATAATTTTGGATAAAGACAACAAGATGAATGTCATCTGCCGGGAATGACTTGACCAATACTGCAGATACTCATGAATAAAATAGCGTAAGCCTTCCACCGGACAAGTTATTGCTGCTGCTGTTTTGATCAGTTCCCATATAGGTTCAAAATAGCTCCCGTTAGCGGCAATAAGAATCTCATCTTTACTGCCAAAATGATAATATAACCCACCTTTCGTCAGACCAGCCTGTTCAGCGATCGACTGCATGGAAGCCCCTTCATATCCTTTGGCTAAAAATTCACTAACTGCGGCTTCAATAATGTCTTCCATACGTTGTTCTTTAGGAGCCCTTTTCGTCAATTATTACATCTCCGTTCCTTTAGAAACCTACCGTCGGTATTTATTTTAATGGCAGTTATTTACTTTGTCAATTAATACCACTTATGTTGAGTGCATAAAAAAGCAGCTGCTTATCCATATGATAAACAACCGCAACAATTAGCTATAATTTTTATATAATAGCCTATTCTGACAAAGCAATGGAGAAACCAATATGGGTTTGCTGCCAGCCAAGTCGCCGGTAAAAAGCATGCGACTGCTGACGGGCAAGGTTGCTTGACAATACAACTTTATAACAGCCGTAATCATGACACAGCTTGGTTGCACTCTCCATTAGTTTCGTGCCAATCCCCGCATTGCGGTATGGCGCCTCCACTACCACGTTCTCTATGATTGCCCAAGGACAACCCCCATGGCCGATATTGGGAATAACAATCACGGTAAGAGTACCAATTACAGAGCCGGCAGCCTCGGCTACAAGAAGGTGCTGCCGCGAATCTTGCAACAACCTCTCCCAAACTACGTCCTCAGCTTTTTCACTTGCCCGGGTTGTGATGATAGGCTGACTCAAATTCTTGATAAAGCGACAACACCTTGGACAAATCCCAACGCTTCGCTTTTCTGATAGTAATACTATCTTTTTGCAGACTCATTTAGGATACACACCTATCGCTGGATTTGACCAATGCTTGCGTAGTAAGCATCGCTCGGCGGTACTGTTCGCGATATCGCGGCCGTAGTTCTACCGTTATCACGCCCTGGTAGTTAGGCAGCCTGCTTATAATCTCTTGGGCCGGAACGTCCCCCCAGCCGATCGGCATATGCATATCACCGCGTCCCATGCCAGCCAGCTCATGTTGTTTACGCTCCCAGGAGGTAGAAGCACGGCCAAAATTATCGTGCAAATGGATATGACGCACATAGGGAGCTAACTGAGTAACACTTGGCAACAGGTCGTATCCATAGTGGCACGCAGCCAGATAAGCATGCCCGGTATCAAGCGTCACCCTAATCTGACTGTGGTTTACCTCCCGTACCATTTTTGCTAATGCTTCCAGCGACTCAGCATAACAATAGTCTGAAATATTAGTGTAAGGACGGGCGTTCTCCACCGCGATGGTAATTCCAAATTGGTCTGCCAGTTGTCCCATTTCCCGCAGCCCAGCACATTCCTGCTGCCACATGCTGGCTCGCTCTTGTGAAGTAGGGTTATGCCTGGTTGCAAGCAAAAAATCCTCCTCCGGAATATAACGACCTGCATGGTAAACCATGATTTCCGCATTGACAGCTGCAGTAAACTCCAGACTGGCAATAAATCCGATCCGGTTTACCGGATCAGCAGCCATTAGGTTCAGCGGGTTAAGCCCATGCACGGTATAACGAAATGGGTAACGAGCTAGCAGTTCCTTGAGCTCAATCATCCTTGTCCGGTCAAGCCTGCCGCCATAAATAGCACCAACCCCGTGGGGGGAAAGTTCGACATAACTAAAACCCTGTTCTTGATAATAATCAAGTTCTCGTTGTAAGACTGCCAGACTCCCATCAATTACCGATGCGTCAGCATTTATCGCAATGCCCTTGATTTTCACACTGAACTCCTCCTCTAACAAGCCGATTGTTCTGCACGATTTTCAGGCAAGGTTACCCGGTAATTCATACCATAAACAGGTATGCCACCTACCACCGTGTTAGTTACCACCGGTGTATTGTTACGTTTGCGGACAATAATAACATCGCCGCATTTTCCTTCCTCTAAACTACCGACATCTTTTAAGTGCAGCGCTTTGGCCGGTGCCGCGGTAGCCATAGCAACCGCTTCGCTAATACTTATCGTCTGATCTGCCAATAGAAATACAGCATGGAGCATCGACGGCGGATAATAGTCGGAACATAATATATTCGCACTGCCTGCAGTAATTGCATCAATGGCTTTCATGCCTTTGCCTGTCGAGCCTCCACGTACAATATTTGGCGCCCCCACACTGACATCCACCCCGGCTCTCCGGGCGGCAGCGGCTGTCGGAAGGTTAATGGGAAATTCACTCAGGGTCACTCCGTGCTGTTGATAATAGCTAATACTGTCGGCCGAATCGTCATCATGAGAAGCTAATGGCACACCTGCTGCCCGGGCCTCCTGACTCAGCCGTACTACACATTCTCCGGCGTTCATTCGCCCTTGTTCTTTGAGGGTTAAAATCTCTCCAATCTCATCCAGCGGCAGGTGATATGTTTTTTCCAGATAGCGCCGATAATCTTCAACCGTGGGATATTGCCCTTGTCCGGGTGTATGATCCATGAAGGATAACAGATCCACAGCTCCCTCGGTAATCAGATCCCGGATAACATCCACAGCTTCAAAATTAGTAATCTCAAACCGCAAATGAATTTTGTTCCTGATACTGGCATAGTCGCGAGCCATTCCCACAATAGTCCGGATGCAATCGGCAGCAACTTGGTCTGCCCGCACTCCATACTGGGCTCCTGCGAAAGAAAAAGAATGATACATAGTGGTAATTCCCTGCCCGGCTAGCTTTTTTTCCAATTCACCAAAAGCTACCTCGGTAGTAAAATACGCACCCGGACGGGGTTCCAGCTCTTTTTCAATGGCATCACTGTGGGTATCAATAAAACCCGGTAATATAAAACCACCCTGGGCGTCAATAATGATGTCGGCAGAGCGACCATAATGATGACTCTGGCGTCCGGCCATGGTAATCATCCCATTTTCAATGACTACTTCGCCATTTGGAATCACCCTGTCAGGCATAACTAATCTGCCGTTATTCAGCAGTACTGTACTCATACTACCTCCCGCATACGCTTGATTGACTTGCACTGCCCTGCTTGCATGGTAAATACCTTATCCACCAAACTGCGCATACTCTCCAGATCATGAAAGATACCGATGATGGTAGTTCCCTGCTTTTTAAGGGCCAGCAAGGATCGAATGACAACTTTTTTGGTCTCATTATCTAAGGAAGCTGTCGGTTCATCTAAGAGCAGTAGCCGTGGCTCCGTAATTAGCGCCCGCGCCAAGTTAACCCGCTGTTGTTCCCCACCGCTGAAGGTAGAGGGAAAAGCATCCCATAGTTTGGTGTCAATATTCATCATTCTCAACAGTTCATACGCCCGCTCCCGTGCTGCATCTGACTGCCAGCCGCGCTCTCGCAGTTCCTCAGCGAGAATATCGGTGGCTGAAACCCTGGGAAGTACCTTGAGAAATTGGCTTACATAACTAATCTCACTGCTCCGAAGCGTAAGGATCTCTCGCTCGTTGGCTGTAACAAGATCGATTTCCCTACCGTCCTTAGTACGGTACCATACATTTCCACTCGAAGGTAAATAGGTTCGATAAATGCATTTTATAATTGTCGATTTACCTGCTCCGCTTGGCCCGGCAATGCCCATAAATTCTCCAGCTTTCATGGTAAAACTCACCTTGCTGCAACCTGGCAATGTTTTTTTATCCAGAATATGCAGTGTGAATTTTTTTGACAAACCCACTACCGTCAGGATTGTATCACTCATTACAAAGCCTCCTTATAACATCGAATGAACTAACAGTTGGGTATACTGGTGCTGCGGATCTTCCAAAATTTGATCTGTTAGGCCAATTTCCACCATGCGGCCATTTTTCATTACCGCAGTTCGGTCTGACAGCATCCGGATTACACCCAGATCATGAGACACTACTACCATGGCAATACCGAGTTCCCGTTGAATCTCTTTTACTAAGTCGAGGACTTTGGCTTGAACAGACACATCAAGACCTGTCGTTATCTCATCCAAAAAAAGCAGCGGCGGGTTATTGGCAAGCGCCTTGGCAATCTGCACCCGTTGCTGCATACCACCGCTAAAATGAGCAGGAAAATCATCCATCCGCGCTAACGGGACTTCAGTGCGTGCTAACAAATTTGCCGCCCGTTCGCGAATAGCCTGAAAATTATAGATATCTGCCGTTAACAATTTTTCCGCAACATTCCCGCCTGCTGTAAAGTGCGGCTTAATCCCCAGCAGTGGATTCTGATAGACCATACCCATTAAGTGATTGCGAACATAACGTTTATGCTGCGAGGTTTCCTGCAGCAGATTAACCCGTCCAGCCTGGTAAACAGCCAAATAGCTCTCACCCTTTGAAGCTTCTTCATCAAAATAGAGACAACGTACCAGAGTGCTCTTACCTGAGCCGCTCTCACCGACAATTCCCAGGATTTCTCCCTGCGCCAGGTCGAAAGAAATGTCATGACAAGCCACGATCGTGCCGCATACAGGGCAAATATTACTTTCATAGGCCGGCCCTGTCCGGGTAAAGCATTGCGGGCACCCTGGGCCGTATAGCTTAGCTAGCCCGCGGACGGTGAGAACAATCGGATTATTTGCCAACATCCCAGCGTCCCTCCTTTTGTTCCCGAACTTTGTCACAGTGGCTGCTGTCTGAACAAAGGTGTATTTTTTTGCCGCTGCGTTCATCATATATTTCATTCATATAGGTATCAGTAGCACCACAGCGTATACATGCACGACCCGAAAAATCCTCAACCCGAAACTGATGATCTTCAAATTCCATAGGTTCAACCCGGGTATGCGGGGGTACCGCATAAATACGTTTCTCCCGCCCGGCGCCAAAAAGAAACAGCGTATCAGCCATGTTTAGCTTAGGCACATCCCAGCGGGGAATGGGGGAAGGATCAATCAGATAGCGATGGTTAACCAACGACGGATACCTGGCACCAATCGTGATTTCTCCCCATTTTACAATATCTTCGTAAAGAAAAACCCACATACGGCTGTAGTCCATTTCCGCGTGCATTTCCTGCGCCTTTGCCATACTCGCTTCCACAAACCGCAGCGGTTCAGGTATCGGAACCTGCAGCACAACAATTTGATTGTCACTCATAGGTTCTTCCGGAATGCGGTGGCGCGTCTGCAGGATGGTGGCTTCCCGGGTATTGAAGGTAGTCTTGACACCGGTGGTTTTTGTTATGAGATTACGGATATTCACGGCATTAACACCACCGTCACAGCCCTGGTCAATCACCTTGAGTACGTCTTGGGGGCCAATAATCGCCATTGTGACCTGCAGACCGCCGGTCCCCCATCCCCGGGCAATCGGCAGTTCAGGTGAGGCAAAAGGTACCTGGTACCCCGGTATGGCAACAGCCTTTAATGTCTTGCGCCGTATCTCCCGCTTGGTATTCTCATCTAAGAAAGCAAAATTGTACCCGGTATTGCGCTTAGTCTGCCTGATGTTGAACATGATCTGCCTCCTCCTTCAATTGCTGCGACCGTCGCAAGCGGTCAAGCGTAGATTGGAAGGTTACATAGTGCGGCAATTTCCAATGATAAACAAAACCGGAAGCTTCAATACCATCAATATGGTATAAGACAAATTCCTCATCCTCGGCCGGGGCCTTCTGCGGCGATGTACTGCGCGTGGAACGATCCAAAATTCCCATTGCCATGGCCTTGAGCTCGTTGTGTCCAAAACACAGACCATAACCAAGCGTAAGCTGTGGTTTTTTGGTCTTATCCCCTTCCCCGTATTGGGCAATAATCTCGGCTTCGGTAATCAAGACGCGACCGGCATAAAGTGGCGCCGTTCGTCCTGGGTGCTGAATGGTTAACGGTGCATATCCCACCCTGAGTTCCCCTAGATAGGGATGAATATCGCCATAACCTCTAATACAACTATACGCCAAAGCCATCATTGCTCCGGTTTCGCCTCTGGCCAGCGACTGTAGCTTAGCCGAACGCGCACTGGGAAAGCTAAGTGTCTTGCGCGTAATATCATAGACTTCCTCACTAGCGTCAGGAGAAGCAAGTATGCCCTCCTGACGCAATAAGTCCACCACTTTCGGGAAGGTATCTGGTAACTGCTCAGGCGGTGCACCGATACCGGCATCGCGTAATACTTGTTCCATCTGCTCCCGGTCTTCCGCAAGCAGTGAGAAGTCGACCAGCCGCTGCGTATAGTCACGGGTTGGGCCTAAAATCTGGCCGCCGGGTATTTCCTGAAAAGCACCGGATATCCGCCGTATCACTCGCATCTTGCTGGTATCAACAGCAAGTGAAATATAACGGCGTGGTTGAGTGGCACGATAGGCCCGCAAGATAAAGGAGGCCTCAATACTATCTCCCTCCGCTTGTTTTAGGGCTAACGCGGCAATAGTAGGGGCATATAACGAGCCTTCTCCCATAACTTTATCGACAGCTAACCGCAACTGATCACGGATTTGCTCTACCCCAAGCGGTTCGGATTTACCCTTTAAACGAAAGTATGTTAACAGCTTTTCAGCACTCAGGATGGCATCCGCCCCTCCGGAAACTGCTACATATCCCATTAGGCCTCTCCCTCCCACTGCATTGTACTCGACCGGGGAATGCAGGCTACATTGCCCCTATTATCAACACAAATCATATCAACACCCAATGGATATTCTTGATTCAGGCTGGCGATTATCTGCAGATTGCCGGGATGCATCCCCTCGATAACCAGCCGGGAATTCCCTGCTATCCCCGGTCCGGTCAAAATAATCGCTAACCCGTTACTCTCTGTGGCCAGGCGGTGAACCATAAAGAGAATGGTTGCTCCTTTTTCCGGAGACAGCAACGTTCCACAGTTTACAACATTCAGTTCTGGCAAGGCCCTATCCGCACACGCTATGATAAATTCTGCGCAGTCTACCGGGCAATTCCTCGCACCAGTATTAAGGGTAAGGTATTCGGCAATATCCTGACTAGTCAGTGCCAAATAAAAACTGGTCTCGCTGTCAAGCATGGTCAAAGCAATAGCCGCAGCTGCCTGATTCAGACCTTGAGGCGGATCCAGTTTTAATTGGTAAAGCGCATTGATTTTACCTGGGCGTGCCATGGCATCCAGAGTTTGGCGGTATATGCGCTGGGTATCAAACACTTTATCAAAGCTATGCTCAATCAAATTTATCCCTCCATGATTGCGAATCGCACGCGGGTTGCCGCAATGAGTGACTCCTCCTGCTGATGACGCGCCAAAACCCGTTGTTCTTCGTCTGCTATCGCCTTACGAATCTCGCCTGCCTCGGCCACATCAGCCAGTAGTGCCGCGTCGATAATCGCCGCACATAATGCCCGGATATAGTCATCTTCCATCGCCAAACCAAAACCAACTATGCCATCAATACTTACAGTTGCCTCAGTCATAAGCACTTCCCCTACATAAAAGGGCGTCTGTCCGACACTATCCAATACCTGCATCATGGTCATACAGGTTTCCGGTTGTTGTAAAACCTTGATTTCATGCCTATCAGCAATCATTTCAGCCAGCGATTGCCACACCGTAAGTTCTCCCTCGGCCAGTATTTCTCCAATATCCATCATTTCACCCCGTTTACAGTATTTTAGCCCTGATGTAGGAAGAGGCATAGTCCACAAAAGTTACCATGACTAGCACAACGATAAGGATGGTTGTCATGTCCTCATACATAAAAAGACGCATACTTGTAATTAATTCAAAACCAATGCCGCCTGCTCCCACAATTCCCAAAATAGTGGCTGAACGGAAGTTGAGCTCCCAACGATACAGACACAAAGTCACGAAATCAGGCAATACCTGTGGTAAAATGGCATAGGTGATGACCTGCCATTTACTCGCTCCGGTAGCCTGCAATGCCTCTACCGGTCCATGGTCAATGTTTTCAATGGAGTCTGCCAAAAATTTGCCCAGCATCCCGACCGAATGAAAGGCCAGGGCTAAAACCCCTGGAAAAGGTCCTAAGCCTACGGCAGCAACAAAAATCAGCGCAAAAATAATCTCCGAAATGGAACGGGTGGCATTTAGAATAAAGCGACTGCTATTATACAAAAAAACATTGGGCGAGGTATTGCGAGCCGCCAACAGACCAAAGGGAAGAGTAGCAAATATAGCCAGCGTTGTTCCCCAAATAGAAATTTGGATAGTTTCGATAGTCGGCTGGATCAGCCGCGGCAATATACCTATATTGGGCGGCAACATCCGTCCGAGAATATCCATGATATTGGGTAGACCTTTGGCCAGTTCCGCCACACTAAGATTTGTGCCATTAGCACTCCATATATAGATTCCAAGGCACAAGGCAATAAGAGTCAATTGCTTCAGCATCGCCCCGGTACTCTTAAACCAGGGTATCGGCGGCTTAAGCAAAAAATAATTTGGCTTAGGCGTGGGCATAACTCACCTGCTTATAGCAAATCTCCTCGTTCTCAGGCCCTGCCGCCATTCCGTAAATCTGCTCGACATCGCCCTCGGTGAGCAGGGTTGCCCGCTGGTCGAAAACAATGACTCCCTCTCTGATGCCAACAATTCTTTCTGCATATTTGGTTGCAAGTTCAATATTATGCAGACTTACCACCACCGTTATTGCATCCTGTTTATTAATTGTCTGCAGTATATCCAAAACCCGATCTGCCGATTTGGGATCTAAGCTGGCTACCGGTTCATCGGCCAGAACAATAGCCGGACATTGGGCTAACGCCCTGGCAATGCCGACACGCTGCTGCTGCCCGCCGCTTAATTGATCGGCACGCTGATACGCTTTATGCTCTAATCCCACCCGCTGCAGACAGTGCAGCGCATAATCAATGTCCTGCTGGGAAAAGAATTTAAGACAGCTGGTAAATACGTTGGTGTGGGCCAAGCGGCCGCATAGTACATTTTCCAGAACGGTTAACCGTTTAACCAAGTTAAACTGCTGAAAAATCATGCCCACCTGGCGACGAACATTTTCAAGCTGCAGGGTTTCATGTACTGGAACACCATGGACAACGACGCTACCCGATGTTGGCTTTACAAGACCGTTGATACAACGCAATAATGTGGATTTACCGGCACCGCTAGGTCCCAATAAGACCACAAATTCGCCTGGTTTTACTGCAAAGTTAATATTTTTTAACGCTTTAGTCCCGGTGTACTCTTTGTACAAATTGCTAATCTCAATCATGGCGTACCTCCTCATTAATTACCTGGTTTGGGAGAGTCGCCACGAATTCGCGGCGACTCTAACCACCAATTGTTATTTCTTTGACAAATCCAGGTTGAGAATCTTAGCGGTCTCACGAATTACATTGTAATCAGCGTCTTTTGCCGGAGCATAGTCTTCTACCTTACCGCCATAAGCACTTAAAGCAGCTGGATCTTCTTTAGCGACTTCCAGAAAAGCCTGTTTAATCGTTTCTTTTACCGTTTCAGGCAAATCCTTACGCCAGGCCCAAACCGAGCCCGGAATAGGATCAGATTGGTAAATTATCTTAATGTCCTGGTCACTGATTAGGTTTTTTTCTTTCATATTGCTGTAAGTAATATCATCCATTGAGGCTGCATCCACTTTGTGGTTTTTTACCGCTAATGCCGCGGCATCATGCCCCCCTGCATACACTACACTCTTGAAATCTTTATCTGGATCAATGTCATTCTTTTTGTAGATGGAGCGTGGAATCAAATTACCTGATGTTGAGGCAGGGTCGACAAAAGCATAGGTGCGTCCCTTGATATCAGCTAATTTCTCAATACCACTGTTAGGAGAAGTAATGACAAGGCTCTTATAGGAAGTACCTGAACCTTTGCGTTTCTCTACAGCATACGCTTCGGCATTGGCCTTGTCTGCAGCCAACACATAGGAAAACGGTCCAAAATAGGCAATGTCCAGTTTACCGCCCCGCATAGCTTCAATTACTCCCGAATAGTCTGTGGCAACAAAAAGTTCTACCGGTAACCCGGTCTTCTTCGCCAAATAGTCTGTGAGCGCCTTATAGGCTTCCCGTGTTTTCTGAGCATCTTCGGCAGGAATTGCGCCGACGCGCAATACTTTCATTTCCGTTACCGGCTGAGCAGTGTTTTTTGCGTCCGACCCGCAACCTGCCATAACCACCGCCAAAACTAATAGACATAGACCAAGAAATAATCCAACCTGTTGCTTTTTCATCATAATCCCCCTCAAATTTCACCAAGCTA
Source organism: Sporomusa sp. KB1 (assembly GCF_007830295.1). Taxonomy (GTDB): domain Bacteria; phylum Bacillota; class Negativicutes; order Sporomusales; family Sporomusaceae; genus Sporomusa. The sequence continues at coordinate 712,482 of NZ_VLKC01000002.1, forward strand.
TACTTAGTTTTGCAAGATCTCCACGATAGCAAGAAAGATTATATTCAATCAGGATATCATCCTGGGATTTTAGAATATTCTCCACCTTGATAACCGGCATATTACTCGGAATCTCTAATGCCAGTGCTTCTTCCTGGCTGGGGAAGCTAGCCCGCAGCGTAGACTTGACCCGCCGTGGATTGATACCATATTGCTCAATAAGCAATGATAACGTTTGGAAATCGGTAATGCGGTCAAACAGGCCGGGAAAATACTTTGCCGGCAGGAATACCTGAGATAGTAAAAAGGCTTTGCCATTCACAAACCGTAGCACATGGATACAGTAAACCGACTCATCAGCCCCAAGTGCCAGCGCTTCTTTAACAACCGTTGGCGCAATCATCTCAACAGCCCGGAAAATTTTATTACTGGGTACTTTCCCAGCCTTCACTATATTTTCGGTAAAGCGATTTTTTGTCGACAACTGATACTCTATGGAATCTAAGGGGGCCTTAGCTACAAAGGTCCCTTTGCCTTTGAGTCTATACAAAACCCCAATCCGGCATAGTTCATCAATTGCCTGACGGATGGTATGGCGGTTAACCTGATTGGCTCTGCTCATTTCCATCTCTGTGGGGATTTGCTGCCCCTCTTTATAAAAGCCGGCTTCTATCTGTTGTTGAATACTACTCATTAGCTGCCGGTAATAGGGGATACCATTTTCTCGATCAACCATGCTTTGCACCCTCTCATCCGGATGTCTAGACCTGTCCTGTATATCATTTGTGCCGCTCTTATAAAGAGCGGCACAAATGATATGTTATCTATTTTTTTTAGGGGAGTAGGGATTTGTCTTTATTATGCCATAGTACGCACAGGCTTGTGTTAACCTGGTGTTAATTACTGGTTAATTCCTTTATTAAGCATAAGTTTGCCGCACAAAAAATTAAGCATAAGCTTGCCGTTTCGGCAAACTTATGCTTAAAGTCACATTTACTGAAACATCTGAAAAAATAAACAATAACAGTCCATACAGTAAAGATAATTCAATAAGGCATAGCTTCCTAATCTTGAAAATATGTCCAAAATCCAGATTTGCATGGTGGCGGCGATCCGCGATCTTGCAAATCCACCTCTGGAACTCAAAGGAACCATTTCGCGTACATAATTAAAACAGAAACAGGTTCTTCAAAAATTCACAAAGGCATCCAAAAGTTTTTTTGTGTATTCTTCTCCGGGCCGTCGATATAAATCCTCAGTTGACTGCTGTTCAATAATTCTGCCTTGGAACATTATGGCAATCTCATCACTACAAGCCTTAATTAAATCAAGATCATGCGATATGAACAAATACGCTATCTCAGATTTTCTTTGCGCCAGCCTCAGCACCTCAATGATCTGCGCCTGCACCGACACATCCAGCATGGAGGTAGGTTCGTCCAGCACCAGGAATTTAGGCTGTAACGACAACGCGCGGGCGATACAAACCCGCTGCAATTGACCGCCGCTTAACTGATGCGGCCGCCGGGCCAATAGCTCCGTACTTAACCCGACGAATTGCAGCCATAGTTCGATCTGTTCCGCAATGTCCTTTTGCCTGCTCTGTCCATGAAGCCGGTAAGGTTCCGCCATGCTTTCGGCAATGGTAAACCGGGGATTTAGTGAAGTTTCAGGATTTTGAAACAGGATCTGCATCTCTTTACGCAATTTTTTCATTTGCCGTGCCGTAAAATTGCTTATATCTCTGCCATCAAACACAATTCTGCCTGTATCGCAAGGTATAAGCTTCAAAGCAAGGCGTCCCAAGGTTGATTTGCCTGATCCGCTCATCCCGATCAAACCCAGCGTTTTTCCGGCTTTCACCGAAAATGAAGCGTTATCCACCGCCAGTGTCCGGGTCCGCCGCCACAAGCCGGTTCCGAAGGTCTTTGTTATGTTAAAAACTTCAATCATACTGCCAACACCTCACCTGCCGTCCATAGACATTCCGCAAAGGCGGTTCCTGTGAGCAGAGCTTTGTTCGCTGCCGGCAGCGGGGTCCGAATTTGCAGCCCGCCGGCAGGTCAATCAGGCTGGGGGGCATACCTGGCAGCGGCATTAACGCCTTGTGCGGCTGCGCGTTGATCAGGCCCCGGGTATAGGGATGCAAGGGTCCAGCGAACAGTTCCCCCGCCGGACCTTGTTCCACCACAGTGCCCGCATACAGGACGAATATGGTATCACATAAACGCTCGGCCAGCCGCAAATCATGGGTAATCAGAAGAATACCAAGGTTTGAGGTCTCACGCAGCGTCTGAAACAGTTGAAATACCTGCCGGCGCAGTACAGCGTCCAAACCCTTGGTCGGTTCATCGGCAATCAGCCACTCCGGCTCCAGCGCGTTGCCCATAGCGCAAAGCAGGCGCTGACGCTGACCGCCGCTTAATTGAAAGGAATAGCGGTCAAAACCGATTTGCGACTCGGGTAAAGCATACCGGCGCAATTGTTCGAGGGCCCGCAGGTGAGCCTCAGCCGGGCTTGCCTTAGCATGACAGGTGAACATTTCACTGAGCTGTGCGCCAACCGTCATACTCGGATTTAACGCGGTATCCGGGTTTTGCGGCACAAAAGCGATCGTTTTGCCCCGGAGAGCATTCATTTCCGGCTCCGGCAACTGCAATAAATCCCGGTTTTTATATAGAATACTGCCCGACACAATGCGGTTCTCCGGCAGCAGTCCCAAAACAGACAGACCCAGGACGGATTTGCCGCTGCCGGTTTCACCGACGATTCCGCTGATTTGCCCACCAGGAAAAATCGCGTCAATCCGGTTCGCCGCCTTTACGGTTCCGGCCTTGGTAGTAAAAGAAACCGTAAGCTGCTTTAAAACGATATGATTATCCACTCTGGCCCGTCCTTTCTACCAATCTTGTTTCTGAGTGCTCCGCCTGATACTGAACCGGTCGCGCAGCGCATCACCGACCAGTTGGATACTGCCGCATAACGCCAGAATACATAGACCGGGAGCGATCAAAAGCTGGGGATAGCTGCGGAAATAGACTTTGGCATCCTGAATCATCACGCCCCAGTCCGCTTGCGGCGGCTGCATACCGAGCCCCAGGAAGCTCAGCGAAGCCACGGACAACACTACTGTGCCGACCCGGACGGTAAACAGAATGATTAAGGAGTTAAATAAATTAGGCAGGATATACCGCCGCAAAATATACGCGTCGCTGCCACCCAGGCTGCGGATTCCTTCAATATAGCTTTCTTCCTTGATTTTCAAAACTTCGCCGCGCACAATCCGGGAAAAACCGGCCCATGAGGTCAGCGTAACCGCTAGCAGCAGACTGGCGCTGCCCGGTCCCAGGCTACCGGCAATTGCGATCATCAGGCTCATCCCCGGCAGTCCCTGAAAGATATTGACCAACAGTTGCAGCATCAGGTCGGTGACTCCGCCAAAATAACCGCCGATAATACCAAGCGAAACACCCAGCAAAGTCGTGCACAAGGCTGCCAGCACAGCAAAGCCGATCGAAACCTGCGCTCCATACAGGAGGCGGCTAAGCACATCCCGTCCCAATGCGTCCGTACCCAGCCAATGCCTGACCGAGCAGGGCTCCAGCGTCTCGTCCGGCATAACCCGGTTCGGATCATACGGCGCGATGACCGGCGCCAACACAGCTGAGGCCACCAGCAACAGCAAAATAACTGCTGCTAACCTATATACAATAGAAGCTTTATTTATGGCTGCCACTATTTTCCTCCCAGCCTGATTCGCGGATTCAGTCCCAGATAAACCAGGTCAACCAGCAAATTAAACACGACAAAAACGCAGCCGGTAAACAGAACATAACCCTGGATGACCGGATAGTCCCGCCCTCTGATTGCTTCCAGCACATAACTGCCCAAGCCCGGCAGCGAATAAATGGACTCGATGACAGCAGAACCGCCAAGGACGCCCCCGAAATAATTTCCCAGCAAAGTGACGACCGGGATCAGTGCGTTTGGCAGCCCGTGCCGCCAGATGATCCGGGAACCCGGTAACCCCTTTGCTTTTGCGGCAAAGATAAAATTCTGCTCCAATACTTCCAGCAGAGTGGCCCGCTGCAAACGCATCAGAGCACCGGTCGTTCCCGCCGCCAGGGTAATGGCTGGCAAGATAAGCTGGGAAACACTGCCATAGCCGCTGGAGGGCAGCAACTGCAGGGTTTCCGCAAAAAGCCAGATCATCAGGATCGACAGCCAAAAAGACGGTAGCGAGGTCCCTGCTAAAGCTGCCGCCCGCAGTATAAAATCGCTGCCGGTATTTTTTTTCCACGCCATAAGCACCCCCAGCGGGATGCCTGCAAGCATGACCAGTAACAGTGAAATTCCAGCCAGCGTGACGGTTACCGGCAAACGCAGCAGTAATTCCTCCAAAACCGGCTGCCGCGTTATATAGGATATCCCCAGGTTTCCCTGCAGCACTTGCCCCAGCCAGGCCAAATACTGCAAGATATACGGACGGTCCAGGCCCAGCTCATGGCGTTTGGCAGCGATTTCCTGCGCGCCGGGAGTGGAAATGCCGTCCATACTGAGCAGCAGGACGGCAGGATCGCTGGGTGAAATAACCCCCAGCAGAAATGCCGCCGCCGATATACCCAGCCAGACCGGAAGCACCAGGGCCAGCTTCTTCACAATATAAAACCAAACGCTATTCCTCATTGTTTCCACCCTACTTTATCCAGAGTTACGCCATATAGGAGTGGCTGATAGTTTTCCAGCTTCTTATTGTATACGGCCAGATTGATATCATCAAACAGCGGAATGCAGGGCGGATCTTGTCTGGCTATAGCCTGCAAACGATCATAAATTTTTTCCCGCTCCTCCGCTCCGGTTGCCAGGTCCAGTTCAGCGAGCAGCCGGTCTGCCTCCTCGTTTTTATACCCCAGCCTGTATTGAACATTCGCGCTGCCTGTGCTGTTCATATAATTTTGAAACAGACTGGCGGGTTCAAGGTTAGGCAGTCCCTGCGTGCCAAGAATAAGATCAAACCGGCCGGCTGCCCTGGCATCCTGGATTGTCGCCCAATCCATAACGACGATGCGGGCATTCAGCCCAAGTTCTTTCAGTTCGGCCTGGATGAATTCGGCGATTTCTTTGTAGGGATAACGGTCGATTCCATACTGTGGCACCAAGAAGAGGAGTTCGGCGGTTTTATCCTGCAAAACTGCCTTGGCCGCTTCTTTCGCCCTGGTCGCATTTCGTTCCGGTATTTCCGCACGGCTGAACGGCGAAGCTCCATTCAGAAAATTACTAGTGGGTATGGCGTAACCGTGGAAGAAATTTTTAACCAATACTTCCCGGTTCACCATCAGACTGATCGCCTGCCGTAAACGCGGATCATTCAAGGGCGCTTTTTCACCGTTGCAGAACAAATAATGTGTAATGGAGGATCGTTTCGTCGCCACGGCAAATTGCTGATCTTTCAGCAGTTCGCTGGTCAACGCCGGCGTCAGTGATCCGATATCCAGGACCCCCATAATTTCTCCTGCCTTTAAGGCCGAATAGCGGGTTTCAGCAACCGGTATATTCCGGACCCGAATTGTTTTTGCTTTGGCTTTGCTGCCGTAGTACGTCTCATTGCGCTCCAGCAGGGTATATTGTTTGGTGACATGACCGATCATTTTAAATGGACCTGTACCGGCTACCGTAGTAATGAAGTCGCCGGTACGAGCGTCGAAACAGGGCGGACTGAACATGGCACTGCCAAAATTCGTCATACTGTATAATAAGGTCGGAAACGGACGGTCAAAGGTCAGTTGGACGGTATATTCGTCCGTCGCTTCCACCCGCCGTAAATGAGGATAAATTTTGTGGATATCAAACAAGTAGAAACTGGACGTCCGGGGTGATATCACGCGGTAGCGTTCGAAATTTTGTACTACGGCCGCCGCGTTAAACAGTGTGCCGTCATGAAACGTTGCGCCTTCCGTCAGTTTAAAAGTCCACTCTGTATAATCTGCGGAATGCTCCCACCCCTTAGCCAGCTTAGGCGCGGGCCGACCGTCTTCGCCAACCCCCACCAACGGTTCCCATACCTCCAGGATAAGGCTGGTATAATAAGGATCTTTACTGCCCGGTGTCAGATCCCTCGCCGCGGCCAGCACAATTTCCCGGTCAAGGCTGAAAGATTGCGTCGGCTGGCGGGAACAACCGGGGAAAAAAAACAGCCCGAATAGTGCCAGAAGACAGGCCCCCTTTACCAAAAGACGGCCTCTTTCCCTATAGCTTTCCCTGCTTCTTGCCACTGGCCCCCCCTTACAGGTCGACCTGCGCCGACAAAACAACCGTGCGGGGCGTGGATACGTACAACTGGTCGCCGCGGGCTACCTGCCAATAATCCTTGTCCGTCAGATTGTAGCACATCAGGCTGAATACGGCAGGTACGCTGTCAATTTTTGTTTTGTATTTCAGACCAAGGTCAAAGGTCGTGTAGCCGGGAACCGCAAGTTTTTGATAATTAATCGTCGATTCGCCGGTATACCGAACCCGTCCGACCATACTAAATCGACTGTCAGCCTGATATTCCACAGCGGCGACAGCGTTCCATTTGGCCCGTCCGCTGACGTCATAACCGTCATACTGGCCGCCTTTTGTTTTTTCCTGGGTGGCAATCAGCCGTGTGATACCTCCCATTAGCGTCCATTTGTCGCCCAGGCTGCCGCTGGCCGCCAACTCCACGCCTTTATGCCGTTCCCGGCCGTCCTGGATCAAATAGTATTTAGAACTACTTGTATCAGCAACTTCAATATTATTTGCCTGTTCAATATCAAAGAGACTGAGTGTCGTAAGAACACCGGCATGTTCATATTTAATCCCAATTTCATCTTGCTTGGCCTTGGCGGGCGCTAAAATATCACCGGCATTTACATAGCTGCTGCCTACGACAGTACCTTTGTTAAAGTTTTCTGAGTGGCTGGCATATAAGGAAATATTAGTTGCCGGTTTATATACAATGCCATAGGTCGGACAAAAAGCATTACTGTCAACACTGGCAGTTTTGGTTCCGGTTTTCGCCGTATAAGAATCCACAGTGGCAAAATGCTTGTGTGCCCCCAGCAGGACCTCCCATTTCTGATATTCGATATTGTCGGCCAGCGACCAACCCCAGAAACGCTGTTTTTCCGTCAGTCCGGTCGAGTAATCGGTGTTCGGCAGAAGCGTTTGAGTTATGCCGCTATAAAGATTGCCTGTACCGATGAGGTCATTTACCGTAACTTTGGCGGATTCACGGTTGCGCCAGGATTTGTCGACAGCCAGCGTCACATTGTGTGTGACCGCGCCACCGGCGATTTTCCCCTGAGTCCCCAGTTGGGCATAATAGGTATTCATCGGCGTGCCGCCGTTGGTAACGTACAGGTCATAATCGCCTGCGTTGTTCTTAACCGTAAAAGCGCTGTTGGTGGCACTCACATTTTTCGTCAGGGTATTGCGGTTGAGACCGCCGTTAAAGAACACTTTCCAGTCTTTACTGACCTTCTGCTCGTGGTTCAGCGCGAAGATCCAGCCGCGGGACGCTTTGACCATGCCGTCGAAGCCGTAATCGTCGCTGGCATCAGGCGTGCTCGGCAGACTGGTGACGGAACTGCCGAATTTGAACCAGCGCTGGCCGCCTTGAATCTCAAGCTCCCGGTAGCCGGTTAATATATTGGTCGTACTGTTCTCATCCCGGTGGTCAATATTGGCGAAAATTCCCCGCGCCTTTATATTTTCACCGTGAATCGAGGTTTCGCCGTTTACCATTTCAGTGTTGATACGTACGCCCCAGGCGTTGTTCCGGCCAAACCGACGGGCGATGTCCATATATTCGCCGAATGAGCCATAACCGGAAAAAGTCTGCGTATAGCGCGTCAGCGGCTGTTCCGGCGCTTTTTTAGATACAAAATTGACCAGACCGCCGGCGGTATCGGATTCATATTGTGCCCCCGTGCCGCTTATTCCGCTGTTCGGTCCGGAGATTAAATCAATATGGTCGATCATAAAGGTAGGCGCATTGAATTGCGTAAACATACCCGGTATGCCGTTCACATAGGAACTCGTTCCGTTGGCACGAAATCCCCGGAAAGTAAAATCATTGTGCAGCGCACTGCCTGACGCCTGAATCGAGGGACTGTTGGACAGGATGCTGTCAAGCGGCTGGCTGGCCGCGCCGAAGGTTTCGATGGTTTTACTGGTCAGCGTAGTTTGCGTAAACGGCGTATCCATAACATTTTTCTCACCTAAAAAACCCACGCTGCCATTTTGGCCGACAAAGCCGGTATCGGAATCCTCTTTCTTATCTTTCTTGCCTTCAACGACAACTTTCTCCAGTTTGTATGCAGGAGAATCTGATTTTGCCGCCGGTTCTGAAGTTTCCGCCGCATCCGCCGCCGCTTCTTCCGCATATGCGTAGGTGGAATTAAAGCCCAAAGCGACCGCACAGGCGATTGCCGCTGCCAGCAAATTTCTTTTGTTTTTTCTAGTAAATTTTCTCTCCATAGCGCCACCTCAAAATAGTAATAAATTTATCATTGCTCATGGCCAGTGAACTCGTTTCAGCATAGCTGAAACATTGGGGATTCAGGTGGAGAGTCTACTCCACCTGAATTAACGCCGCCTGTAGAGGCGGGAGCCTTGACTCGCGTACTAAGATAAAAATCTCTGGAAAGCTATTCATACTTTCCAGTCAGCACTGCCATCCCTCCCTGTTAATTTGGTGAATAGCAAAACAAAATCTCCTGTCCGGAGGACAGGAGATTTTGAAAGCGGTAAAGTTATTCTTATCAAAAATCCCGGCACTATCTACGCCGGGAAAAATAAGGCACAACTCAGGTGCGCAAATCCCCTCCCCATCGCTCGTGGGTAAAAACGGTGATTGACAGACAGGCAGTTCTCCTGGCTCTAGTTCATTGCTTATCCAAGCCTTCCCAAGAATACATATCTCAGTGGCATACCTCGGATTCGCTCCCTATTACAGTGGCGGGACCGCGCCGGCATCACACCGGTCTTCCCTATTAAGCCCTTGCGGGCACCTATCTCAACACGATTCAATTGTTTTCAGTTGTTTTATTAATAATATCATTTTTTGCCATAGCATGTCAATTTTTGCCGGGACGCTATTGCTACGTATTTATAATTTTTTACGTAATTTTTTACATATAAATTAAAATAAAATATTGCATATGCAATCAATAAACGGGTATAATAAAGGCAAAGGTTAGTTAGCTCCTAACCTTTGCTGCGGAGAAAATACGCCGTAGGTAAAAATGAATTAGTTTAGATCGATTAGATAATCCGTTGCACCGGGTTATCTATTTTTCTTTTCTATTCCAAATTGCGTTAATCAGTATTTCTAAAAGCCAAGGAAGTTTGAACGAAAACTTTACTTGAATGCTTTTTAGATTCATCATAACGCCCCCCTTCTGTGACGGTATCTTAAAGATACCTACGGCACAATTCTCCACGCCTTCACAGAAGTAGGCAAGTAATTTACCCTAGCGGCAGGCTATAGTCAATATGCTAACCCTATAACCTGTCCGCAATTAATATTATACCATATTTTGGTTAATTAAGTTTAAATTTTTGTCCGGTGATAACATTTACCACCGTTTCACCAGCACCAAATACTAACCGCATTTCGGTAAGCTCTTCGTCTGAGAATCTATCCTGAAAACTTTTGAGGCTCCCCTTGGTATGGCTGTTTATGATTAATTATGAATTAAGAATGCTATAGGCATTTTCGTTCTGGATATCGGTGATAAACGGAATTTTAGTTTCTCTTTCGGTTTCCCGGTTGCCAGAGTAGATGTCTGTCCTGGCGATCTCAGGCATGGAGAATTTACGGGCGCCGGCCATCAATTGCTGCAGTCCGGCGTTAAGTTTATCAGCACAAGTCCACATAGCAATTGCGCCATAAGGAATGTTCTTCATTTCGTCTTTGCCAACTTTTTTCTGTACGTCATGATAACCTGCAAAGATTTCTTGCGGTGACGATCCATATTCTTTGAAGCTGGCCGGCAAGGAATCCCAGTTGCCGTTAACAGCGACTTTTCTTTCAGGGTGTAAAACTCCTTCAATATTGGAGCCTAAGAAACCGGGTATCATAATAGCTCTACCCATACAGATTAACTTGACGAAAGGAGCACCAAGCGCAAGTGCTTTAAACATATGGTCCTCTCTGGCAAGTCCGCCGCCAAAAGCAAGGTCAACCACCTTGTTTCCCTTGTTGGCAAGTACCGTAGCATATTCGTAAGCTTTACTATGTAACAATACGGAAGGCACACCCCATGCTTCCATCATGTTCCAGGGGCTCATGCCTGTGCCACCACCAGAACCGTCAACTGTCAGCAAATCCAATTTGGCATCTGTCGCAAACTTAATCGCCATCGCCAATGCTTCCATACCATAGGAACCTGTTTTTAACGAAATTCTCTTATAGCCGAGGCTTCTCAAATATTGAACATTGCTCAAGAAATCTTCTCTAACTTGGTCGGCTGAAGACAGGGTAGTGTAGCCAAGTCTGCTATGGCGGGCAAATGACTTGATAGCGCCATGTTTATAAGCTTCTTGAACCTCAGGTACGGTCGGGTCAGGATCGACAATATAGCCTCTATTCTTCAAGAAGATAGCATAGTCAAGGTCTATAACCTGAATCTCCCCACCGATATCTTTGGCGCCTTGGCCCCATTTGAGTTCAATTACAACTTTATCACCATATTTATTGATGATATATTCAGCAACACCATTTCTAGTATCTTCAACATTCATTTGCACAATGATGGCTCCATAGCCGTCATAGTAGTTTAAGTAGCAGGCAATCCGCCGGTCAAGCTCAGGCGCTTCGGTTATTTTGCCATTGTCAATGACCGAAGCCTTATCAACACCAACTACATTCTCACCAACAACAATAGGAATCCCTACAAGTGCAGCGCCGATAGCAAATGATTCCCAATACTTTGCGGCGATAAACGTTGAACCAAGAGCACCTGTCATCAGAGGCATTCTGGACTTAGTTTTTATTTCATTGCCAAATTCGCACTCGGTACTGACATTCGGAAATATACAATCGTCTTGTGAGTTTGATAGGCCATTTGGCAAACCTTGAGCACCATAGTTATACCCTTGAACACGTAAAGAGTTGTAAGACACGCCTATATGAGTGGTATTGCCGCTCCCTGCAGTTATAGTGCCGAAGTCACGAGGATATAGCAACTTCCTGCCCCTAATACTTGACAGCCAAGTTTCACATTTGCCGTGACAATCTGCCCTGCATAATGTGCACAAGCCTGATTCAGCAGGATTACCCCGATTTATCGTTCCTAATACATCGTTATCTTTTCTCACTTCCATCCTCTCCTTAAGCAAATTTTGTAACTATTGTATAATATACACATACTTTTAATCTCTGTCTAGTACACTTTTGCGATGTATTTTGTATACTTTTCCATAAACAGGATCTATTGGGAAATTTAAAAGACGACATATAATGCCGCCTAACCTCAGCAACAACAAGTAAACAAGCGGCTGCTCACCTACCTGATGAACAGCCGCCGAAAATTATGTCTTTGGTTCCTCTGTCAATGGCATCCCACAGGCCATATAAATAGACTGCACCCAGTGCCCGGTCATAAAGACCATAGCCTGGCATACCTGCTTCATCCCCAATCATCCTGCCGCGATCACGCACGGGGCCGGTAAAGCCCGCTTCATAGAAAGCCTGGCGGCATACATAGCAAGCGATGAATCATCGGCCTTGTGGGCGGGAATTCATATGCTTTAGTCATAGCTTGCTAATCTTTTACATCCTTGCTTTGCCGCAAAGCACCTGGTCCGTCCTGCGCCACAGCGACTTCGGCCTCACCAAAGGTTTTCATGTCATTTAGCATATGAAGCGTTGCGTTAATTATTGACATCCCGAGTGCTGCACCTGTCCCCTCTCCCAGATTCATTTTAAGTTGGAGATAGGCCGGTACACCAAGCAATGCCAAGGCTGTCTCATGGGCTGGCTCGGCAGCAACGTGCGAGCCTATCAAATAGGGCTTAACGTCTGGAACCAGGTTTATAGCAATCAAGGCGGCAGCACTTGTGGCTAAACCATCTAACACCACGGCCGCCCGCCCGGCCGCAGCCCCCAGAATAACGCCTACTAACCCGGCGATAGCTAAACCACCTACCTTAGTCAGAATATCCAATGGATCAGTCGCATTCGGGCGGTTGACAGCGATAGCTGTATTGACAAGTTCTTCCTCCCGTCCGGCTAAGCCGGGTAGTGGCCGATCATGGTAGCAGGCGACAATCGCCATACCGGCAGCCAGACCGCCCAGCCCCATTTCACCCAATCCGATCACCTGGCAGCCGCGCGCAATCTCTGCTTGTGCTATTCTTATTCCCACTTCTATGGCTTGTATCGCTTGTTCGCGGATCATAGCCGGACCTTCGGCACTATTGCGGCTGCCATAAGCCAGCTTTTTCTGGCATACTGCCGGAGATTGCGGCAGGTCGGCAGCAACACCAATATCCACCATAATTAGCTTGGCCTGAACATGGGCGGCAAACACCTGAATCGGCGCCTGCCCCTGGCAGAAGCCGGCCAGTCGAGCTGCTGTTGTCAGCTGCTGTTGGCCGGCTGCGACTGCTACGCCATTATCAGCGGCCATGATAATGATGCTTTTTTCCAACGACCGTGGCCGGGGATTCCCGCTAATTCCTGCCAGCTTACAGGCAATGTGTTCAAATGAATACAGACTGTTTAACGGCTTGGTCAGATTATCGACTCGCCGCTGACACCGTTCCATCGCTATAGTATCCAGTGGTTTTATGGCTGCAATTAGTTCTTCAAGCATTGGCTTTGCCTCCCCTGTTATTTAGCAGCTCAATGGCTACATAGAGCATATCGACAACCATAGAAGCCCCGATACCCTCCCCCAGTCTGACTCCCAGCTCCAGGCAAGCTTCTAACTGAAGCTGACGCAACGCAATAATGTGAGCTGGTTCACCGGACAGGTGCGACGCAAACATATACTCTTTGCTCAGGGGATGAATGGCATTAGCGATTAAAGCCGCCGCTGTCGTGTTAAGCCCATCAATGACGACAGCACAGCGGTTGGCGGCTGAACCAAGGATTACGCCTGCTAACGCACCTAGTTCAAATCCACCCACTTTGGCTAGAACATCTAATCCATCTTGAGGATTCGGTTTATTCACCGCCAAGGCCCGACCGACAATGTCCATCTTGGTTTTAAGCCGGCTGTCTGATATCCCCGTGCCCCGCCCGGTAACTTTCTCCGGAGCGAGACCAGTGAATGCCCCAACAATGGTTGCGCTGGACGTTGTATTTCCAATGCCCATTTCCCCCAGACAAAAGCAGCGATTGCCATGCTTCACCCGGTCATTAACAATATCAATGCCTGTTTCCACCGCTTGAATGGCCTGCTCACGCGTCATTGCCGGGCCTTCGGTAAAATCCTGTGTGCCATAGGCAATCTTGCGATGCCACAGTCCCGGAACATAAGACAGATCACCAGCCACGCCCATATCAACCACAACCATATCAGCCCCGCAGAAATTGGCAAAGGCATTGGCACTCGCACCTTGGGAGATAAGATAATTGGCTGTCATATGAATGGTTGTTTCTACCGGATAGGCACTCACCACTCGTCTGGCCACGCCATGGTCAGCTGAAGCCACCACCATACAAGGCTTAGGCAGCGCCGGATTCAGCTCGCCTGTTATCCCTGCATACTGCTCAACCATATCTTCCAATCGTCCCAGACTGCCTGCTGACTGTAACACACCTGCCAGTCTAGCCTTTACCTGATCTCTAACTACTGTATCCGGCATCATAATTTTCGCTACTGTTGCTTGCAGTAAACTCATAATAACCTCCATTATTTCTCTGATTCAAAAACAAAAGGCTTTTTTGGTTAAGCCCAAAAAAGCCTTCTTGTCCATGAAGGATGGTTTGCGGTATAAGGCAGGTCTCCTGGCTCCCAGTTCATTAACTCTTACGCCTTCCCCTTGACGAGTGGCCGTGTAAGATCTCCCTGGTACAGTGGTGGGCCCGCGCCTATGTATAGTCTCCCCATACTCAGACTTCCCTATTCTCCCCCTAGGGGGCACCTTATCCGTAAAATATGTGTAATTTTATGGTCATTATAACAGACGGCCTTGCTACCGTCAATGGTGAAATCCAGTTTTACTGCAGGGGTTCCGGAAGTTCAATTGTCCACAGGTACTGATATCTCTCAACCTGGCTATTGGAGACAATAGTAACTTTGGGTGCTGCCGGTACGCCCTTGTGGGTAAATGTTTTATCAGCATTTAGCGTATAATCGCCAATTCCAGCTTCAGGATTGGCACTGTCGTCAACCTCAATGGCCATGCCAAAATCGTTATCATTTGTCACCACAATAGTTTTCCTGTCAGGCAACAGCGTTATTCCCTCAGCCTTTTCCGTTTCCCAGCCTAACGCCCGCAAATCAACAAGCAACCTTTTAGTGGCAAATGTAATGCCTGCAAGACCGGCCTGATCGGAAATGAATTCAGGCTCAACACCATTAACTGTTACGCCGGAAAGGTCGGTAGCAGCCTGAGTATCCACAAGGTAGACCAGATTGCGCATCTTCTTGTCTTTTCCCATAGCTTGTTCGATCAGCAGCAGCTTATTATTAGAAACAGCAAAAATGTCGCCAATTTTGGCATCCTTGGGTGATTTGTAGCTGCCAACATCAATCGGATAGGCATACATCCTGGTCTTGCCTGACACAGGGTCAAGCTCGACAAGGCGGGTAAACTGCGCTTTTTTTGCTGTCTTGCCGTCAATATCCAGCGTACTCTGGACGGCGGCAAATACATGCCCATTAGGAGCTATTGCTATACCTTCAAAGCCCCGGTTAGGTATTCTATACTTCAATACTTCCGGCAAACCCGCACCTGGCGCATATTTGCGGAGCAATTTTCCCTCACGGTTAAACTGAGCAATAAAGGGTCCATACTCATCACAAACCCAAAAATTCCCCTTGGCATCAACCGCTATCCCTTCGGTGTCAAGACCATTGCTGTCATAGCCCAGATTAGTTAACTTCTCATCAAGGGCAATTTCGTTCGTTGAACCTATACTGCCTGGTTTAATGGGCAATCCGGTTATGGGTTTGCCTGTTTCATCTTTCAGGCCAATTGTTTTGATTATTTCCACCTTGCCTGCCTTTAACCGAGCCAAAGCTATCTGCGGCTGAAAAGACGGCGATGGAAAAAATTTGCTTGTTGTCACCTTATTGCCTGCCTGATATTCAGGACCATCGCCATTAGGTCCCCGGTCAGTTATCATATAAAACTCAATAGAGCCGTCTTTGTTAACAGACTTGACGGCAATTCCTGAACCAAACCCGGTTCTAAAGCCCTTGGGAAACTCCTGTTTGCTGCTTCCCTGATAATTAACGTAAAACTTTTCCGGTACAGCAACCGTATACCGGTTTACCTTCATAGCTTCTTCAGCCCAGGCATTGCCAGCTGAAAGAGCAGATAAACCTACACTTGCAGCAATAGCGACGGCGATTAATTGACGTTTCATGAATCCCCCTCCACATTTCAATTGTATTTCTATATTATGGCAATTTTTCCTGCTGGATGTGTTAACATTCTGTAAACAAATCATTAATTTTGTCCTTAGGATAAAAAAAAACCGCTAACGTGGTCCGTCTCCGGGCGTAAACAGTACGGAGGCACAGGCGGCGTTATGCATAAGCGGAGGTTATGCGCCAGCGGCGAAGCGTTGTATGACGACCGCCTGTGCCGGGTTTTCTACTTGACGCCCCTTGTTTTATAAGGTCCGCGATTCCCAAAACTTATACTTTCTTATTCAAAAAAATAAGCAGCCACTCTAACTAAGTGACTGCTTATTATGTGATTAACCGTTTACGGTTTTACAGTAGCTTTAAACATTTGCTTGCCATCTTTCATCTCAATGATGACGGCATTTTTTACAGCATCATGGGTGGCATTTAAGGTGGTCGAGCCAGTTACGGTCATAAAATCCTTAGTTGCAGCTAATGCTTCGCGAATTTTAGCCGGCTCAGTGCTATTGGCACGTTTAATGGCATCAATTAACACATTAGCGGCATCATAACCAAGTACTGCCAAGGCGTCAGGTGCTTGGCCATACTCTTTTTTGTAAGCCTCAACAAAGGCTTTTGATTCAGCGCTGGTATCATCCACAGAGTAATGATTCGTAAAATAGGTATTATCTAATGCTGCCGGAGTACCGATTTCTACTAATTTCGGTGAATCCCAGCCGTCGCCGCCAACCAGGGGAACAGTAATTCCCATTTCGCGAGCTTGTTTAACAATTTTACCTACTTCTTCATAGTATCCCGGTACATACAGAATGTCAGCATTGAGTGCTTTGACCTTGGTCAAAATGGTTTTGAAGTCCTGATCTTTTTGCAGATAGGCTTCTTCGGCAAGTATTGTACCGCCGCCTTTTGTAAAGGCATCCTTGAAGAAGGCAGCTAAACCTTTGCTATAATCACTGCTGTTATCAACTAAGATTACAGCCTTTTTGAGTTGTAAGGTATTAAGTACAAAGTTAGCACCAACAGTGCCCTGGAAGGGATCAATGAAACATACACGGAAGGTATAGTCTTTTACTTTATTGGTTTTTTCATCAACAGTTACCTTGGGGTTGGTGGCACCTACTGCCAGAAAAGGAATTTTGCTTGCTTCAGCTACACTGGAAGCAGCAATGGCATTTGAACTGGCAAACATACCGGTAATAGCGACAACTTTATCTTGGGTTGCGAGTTTGGTCATCGCATTGGCAGCTTCTGATGGCTCACTTTTGTTATCAGCAACAATCGCTTTAATCTGTTTGCCAAGTACACCGCCTTTGGCATTGGCTTCTTTAATCGCCATCTTGGCGCCATTAGCTGACGAAGTGCCCATGGTGGCATTACCACCAGTCATTTCATTTAAAACACCGATTTTGATTTCATTAGATGATGACATACCGCCACAGCCAGCCAAAACACCGGTAATTAGCAGTATTGCTGTTAGCACAGCTACCATTTTTACACTTGACCTACTCATTTTGTAAATTTCTCCCCTCTTTTTTTGGCCACAATACCCTGGCATCTACAATCCCTCGCATAAAGTGAGCCTGATAACGGCACTCTCCAACGAATGGTTTCAGGCTTAAGAAAAGTTGGCCTTCCAAATACCATATAAAGTATCCTGTCTGAATACTTTTATAGTATTTTTTTAATCTTGTTTACTATAGTTCTACATTATATTACATCCACCAAGCTTTTTCAAGATAATTAGTGATAGCTATCACTAATTATCTTGATTATTTTCACCGTTTGTCCATTCCGTAAATACGTCAGCATCATTTGTCTTCTCTACGTGTTATCTGCTGATATTCTGTCCCATTGCAACTCTAGCATTTTCCATCTGGACAAAAAAATAACTGTGCCCACCCTTTCGTCTTTGGGATGGGCACCTACTGAATAAGTAAGCGATATTAATTTTTCTGAGACGCAATAAGTTCTGCAATTCCAGTCTCTTTTACTATTTTCGTTAATTTTGCATTATCAGCTATCCATCTTTCACTAAATTCCTCAGGCCCCAGATACTGGACTGACATTCCCAGTTCCTCCATACTCTTTTTGAAGTCAGGATCATTGATCATTTTCCCTAACCCTGCTGTCAGCCTGGCCTTTTCCGCTTCCGGTATACCTTTGGGAGCGGCGATTCCATTCCAAAAACTGAAAGCGACATTGATTCCCTGTTCTTTAAAGGTTGGAACATTCTCAAAGCCTGGGAGTGTCAATCTATTTTCCTCTGCAAGCCCCAGTATTTTGATCGTCCCACTTTTTACGTGTTCTTTTAAAGACACTGGATTAGATACACTAATAAGCTGCACATGTCCACCTAAGAGAGCTGCAAGAACTTCCGAATCGCCTCGGAAAGGCACTTGTTTGATAATAATACCAGCTTCTTTAGCAAACATTTCCCCCGTAATATGTACTGCGGTACCTAACCCAGAATGACCAAACTTGATTTCACCGGGATGTTGCTTAGCATAACTTACTAATTCACTCAGATTTTTCCATGGTTTGTCAGTAAGAGAGGCCACTAGTACTGGTGAAGATACAATTTTAACCAAGGGTTCCAATGCAGTGGGATAATGATATCTTGTCTGCCCATAAATTGGTTGCAATATCACGCTTACCCCAATAACACCAATTGTATAGCCATCGGGGTTTGCACTGGCAAGTTCATTCATGGCGATGGTGGTTGCACCACCAGGCATATTGACTACCACCAGCGGCTGCCCCAAATGCTTCTGGGCTGACTTTTCCAGCGCCCTTGCTATAATGTCTGAGCTTCCACCGGCAGCAAACGGCACAATCACCGTAATGGGTTTTACCGGATATTTTTCAGAAACCGTACTCTCTTTTGCTCCCATATTACAGCCCCCCATAATAATTGCCATACTTAAGAAGATCGCCAACAGGGCAAAGAACCTCTTGTTTCTTATCACTATATCCCCCCATTCTACATTTATATTATGTTGCTCTGCCTTCTTTCAGTAAACCAGATACCAATGTTAAAAAAGAAGGGATGGGCACCTACTGAATAAGTAAGCGATATTAGTTTTTCTGAGACGCAATAAGTTCTGCAATTCCGGTCTCTTTTACTATTTTCGTTAGTTTTATATTATCGGCTATCCATCTTTCACTAAATTCCTCAGGCCCCAGATACTGGACTGACATTCCCAGTTCCTCCATATTTTTCTTGAATTCAGGATCATTGATCATTTCCCTTAGCCCGGCTGTAAGCCTGGCCTTTTCCGCTGCCGGCATGCCTTTGGGGGCTGCAATTCCGTTCCAAAAGTTAAAAGCAACATTGATTCCCTGTTCCTTGAAGGTTGGCACATTCTCAAAGCCTGGGAGGGTTAATCTGTTCTCCTCTGCAACCCCCAGTATTCTAATAGTACCGCTTTTTACGTGTTCTTTTAAGGGCGCAACATTATACGCTCCCATAAGCTGCACATGCCCGCCCAAGAGAGCCGCAAGAACTTCCGATTCGCCCCGGAAAGGCACTTGTTTGATAGTAATACCAGCTTCTTTGGCAAACATTTCTTCCGTTATATGTACTGACGTACCCAGCCCTGAATGTCCAATCTTGATTTCACCAGGATGCTGTTTGGCATAGCTAACTAATTCACTCAAATTTTTCCATGGTTTTTCGGCAAGAGTGACCACTACCGCGGGTGAAGATACAACATTAACTAACGGTTCCAAGGCAGTAGGATAATGGTATCTTGTCTGCCCATAAAGTGGTTGCAATATTACGCTCGTAGCAACAACTCCAATTGTATAGCCATCAGGTTTGGCGGCAGCAAGTTCATTCATGCCGATGGTGGCTCCGCCACCAGGCATATTGACTACTACCAGCGGCTGACCCAGATGCTTCTGGGCTGACTTTTCCAGTATCCGGGCTATCATGTCGGAACCTCCACCGGCGACATACGGCACAATTACCGTAATGGGTTTTTCCGGATATTTCTCAGAAACCATACTCTCTTTTGCTCCCATATTACATCCCCCCATAATAATCGTCATACTTACGAAGATCGCCAACAGGACAAAGAACCTCTTGTTTCTTATCACTATACCCCCCCATTCTACATTTTTATTTTTTTGCTCTGCCTTCTTTCGGTAAACCAGATACCGATGTAAAAAAAGAAGGGATGGGCACTACTGAATAAGTCAAGCGATATTAGTTTTTCTGAGACGCAATAAGTTCTGCAATTCCGGTCTCTTTTACTATTTTCGTTAGTTTTATATTATCGGCTATCCATCTGTCACCAAAATCCTCAGGGCCCAGATAATAGACTGACATTCCCATTTTTTCCATATTCTCTTTGAAGTCAGGGTCATTGATCATTTCCCTTAGCCCTGATATCAATCTGGCCTTTTCGGCTAGCGGCATACCTTTTGGAGCAGCGATTCCCGTCCAAAAGTTAAAAGCTACATCTATTCCCTGTTCCTTGAAGGTTGGCACATCCTCAAAGCCAGGAATGGTTATTCTATTTTCCTCTGCAACCCCCAGTATTCTGATAGTACCGCTTTTTACATGTTCTTTTATGACTGCTGGATTATATACTCCAATAAGCTGCACATGCCCGCCCAAGAGAGCCGCCAAAGATTCTGATTCACCACCCCGGAAAGGAACTTGTTTGATCGTAATACCGGCTTCTCTGGCAAACGTTTCTCCCGTAACATGTGTTGACGTACCCAACCCTCCATGTCCAAACTTGATTTCACCAGGATGCTGTTTGGCATAGCTAACTAATTCACTCAAGTTTTTCCATGGTTTTTCGGCAAGCGTGGCCACTACCACGGGTGAAGATACAACATTAACTAACGGTTCCAAAGCAGTAGGATAATGGTATCTTGTCTGCCCAATAAGTGGTTGCAATATTGCGCTTGTGGCAACAACTCCAATTGTATAGCCATCAGGTTTGGCACCGGCAAGTTCATTCATGCCGATGGTGGCTCCGCC
The DNA here is from genome assembly GCF_007830295.1 of Sporomusa sp. KB1. Taxonomy (GTDB): domain Bacteria; phylum Bacillota; class Negativicutes; order Sporomusales; family Sporomusaceae; genus Sporomusa. Next base: position 733,029 of record NZ_VLKC01000002.1, read on the forward strand.
ACCAGGCATATTGACTACTACCAGCGGCTGCCCCAGCTGCTTCTGGGCTGACTTTTCCAGTGTCCTTGCCAGCATGTCTAAGCTTGAACCGGCGGCAAACGGCACAATTATTGTAATTGGTTTACTAGGATATGTCTCAGAAACCATACTCTCTTTTGCTCCCATATTACATCCCCCCATCATAATTGCCATACTTAAAAGGATTACCAGACTAAGAAAACCCTTGTTATTATTCACTATACCCCCCCATTCAACATTTATATTTTTTGCTCTGCTTTCTTTCGATAAACCAGATACCGATGTTAAAAAGCAGCAAAGCAATACCGAGCCAAAGAATGGTACCTGAAATTGGGCGTACAAGGAAAAACCAGATATCACCATCACCAATAATCAGGCTCTGGGCTAACCCGTTTTCCAGGATAGGTCCCAACATGAGTCCAAGAGCCAGCGGCGCCGGTTCGTAGCCTGTTTGTTTCATAAAAAAACCAAGGATACCAAAGGCAGTTAGTAGTCCGAGGTCGAAAAGACTATTATTAATGGAATAAGCACCTGTCAGCGTAATGATCAAAACAATCGGCATAAGAATTCTTGTCGGGGTTTTTAGAAGATAGGCAAACAGCCCCACCAGCGGCAAATTCACGATCAACAATATCACATTGCCAATATACATGCTGGCAATAAGTCCCCAAAACAAATCCGGATTTTGCGTCATTAAGGTCGGGCCTGGCATAATCCCATGAATCATAAAACCACTCAGCAAAATGGCGGCAGAGGGAGAAAACGGCAAGCCCAAGGATAATAACGGAATCATGGTTGCCGAAGCTGCTGCGTTATTAGCCGATTCCGGTCCGGCAACCCCTTCAATGGCCCCCTGGCCGAATTCTTCCGGTCGATTACTTTGTTTCTTTTCTACCGCATAGGAGGCAAAGGTTGAGATAGTGGCTGCCGGCCCGGGAATTAAGCCCACTAAAAAGCCAATCACCCCGCCGCGAAAAATGGGTCCCAGCGAACGCCGCCATTCTTCCTTGCTGGGATACAACTCACGAAACCGCACAGATTGTATCTTACTGTTAGCCTCAGACTGAACCAAAGTATGCAGTATCTCAGCAACCCCGAATAATCCCATCACCACAATGGAAAATTCCATGCCGCGCTGTAATTCATCAATGCCAAAGGTAAACCGGTTAATACCGGTCAAGCTGTCTAAGCCTACTGTCCCCAGCATAACCCCTATTGTCACCATCAAGCCTGATTTGAGCATCGAAGTACCTGTTAATCTCATAAGAATTAACAACCCGAACACGGCAATCGCAAAATACTCCGGCGGTCCAAAGGTTACGGCAAACCTGGACAAAATCGGTGCAAAGAAAGTTAATCCAACAAGACCCATTGTGCCAGCAATCAAAGAACCAATGGCCGCAATCGCCAGTGCCGCTCCGGCCCGTCCTTTTTTAGCCATAGCATAGCCGTCAATACACGTGACTACGGAAGAGGCTTCACCGGGAACATTTAACAGAATCGACGTCGTAGAACAACCATACATGGAGCCATAGTAAATCCCCGCAAACATAATAAGTGCAGTGGTGACATCCATTGTAAAGCTAAAAGGGAGCAATAAGGCCATTGTCCCTACCGGCCCGATGCCGGGCAAGACCCCCACCAGTGTTCCGATAAGCACACCGATTGTACAAGCCAGCAGGTTTGCCGCTGACATACTCACATAAAAACCATTTACAAGCATAGCTAAAATTTCCATAGTATCCACTCCAGCCTACGGCAAATTAGATCCTAACAACTCTGAAAAAATAAAATAAAAGCTTACAGCAATTCCTGCCGAAAAGAAACACGGATAAACCCAGCCTGCCGTTTCGGTCACCTTTAGCAAATAGAACAGACTAATAAAGGTAGCTGCCCTATAACCAAGAAAATGGAAAAGAATTAGATAAACAAGTATGCCGATAATTAGAAAAATCAGCTTTCTCCCACTGCGGTCAGCGTTGGCATTTCCTGTTTCCTTACACCCCTTCTGAAACAATGCGCTTATTGTGAGAACAAGCGCTAACAGGATGGCAATACTGCCTGCTATTACCGGCATAAAGCCAGCTTTCGGCGCCATAAAACTACCGAAAGACAAAGAAAAGGCATCATAGGTATAGGTAACACTCAGAACTAAAAAGAAAATAGCGATTAGCTTTTCTGTCATTTTCTCACCTCCATCCTAGCTTACTCTCCGTTTAAAAGTGATAGTAAACTTGGCTCCCCCTTCGGGCAGGTTTTCTATAGTCATAGTGGCGTTATGCCGCTCGACAATCCGGTAACATACAGCCAGACCAAGACCTACACCATTATCTTTGGTAGTGAAGAACGGCGTTCCCAGTTTGTCAAGAACTTCAGTTGAAATACCGCTTCCTTCATCGCAAAAGGTCAGGAGCACCGTAGAAGCAAAGCTATAGGTGCTGATCTTTAGCTTCCCCCCCTGCGGCATAGCTTCTATCCCATTGCGGACAATGTTTAAAATAAGCTGGCGCAGGCTGTTTTCATCAAGACGAAGGAGCGGAATATCCTGCAAATCCAGTTCTAATTGGCAATTATAACGTAATGCATCTGCTTCCAGCAGGGGCGTCACTTCCTGGATAATTGTATTTAACTGACTCTCCTTAAAATTCATGGCCTTATTTTTAGCCAATGATAAAAAATCGCTAATGATAGCGTTAGCACGGTCAAGCTCTTCAATCATTAGCAGAAAATGAGACTTATAACTTTCGAAGTTTGGCTTATTGCCTATGTATTGCAGAAAACCTCTTACTGTCGTCAGGGGATTGCGCACCTCATGGCCAATACTAGCTGCCATCTCACCAATTATATTTAACCTGTCAAGGCGGGCCATTCGGTCAGTTTGCTCGCTGATATACTGCAAAAGGGGATTCAATTCAGCTATATCACTTTGAAACTCTTTCCCGCGCCCTTCTACGATGGCATCGGCAAATAATGCAAGCTCCTTCTTTAAGCGAATAAATGTTTCCTGAAACAGCATAATGACCACAACTAACGCCACACTGCCGCCCAAGAGTGACTTTTTATATGTACTTAACATATCGGCTTTTACCTTGTCCATATTGTTGCAGATAAAAATGTAACCAATAATTTCATCCCGATAGTGAATTGGTCTAACAAAATAATATATCTGTGCACCATACCATAATACCGAGTTGTCCTGCTTGCCAAGTGTTGCTGTATCTTTGTGAAACAAATCGCCAAACACCTGGGGATCATCAATTGCTAACAAGGATTTGTCAGGTTTTGGACCAATAGCGACAATTCGCTGCAACCGCGTGGAATATATACCAAATTTTGCAGCCGAGGTAGGAATGTAGACACTATTCATTGCCGGTTGCAGCTTACTATTAAGCAGCAATACCTGTTCTTCCGTTGATTGCTCCGCAATGCCCTGATATTCAACCTCATTCAAGAACTGAATAGGCAGTGTTCTTGCAAGATAGGCGGTATAATTTCCCATAAATTGCTCAGAGTTTTCCATCCGCTCTTCATAAGCTGCCCATTGATGATATATAGAAAAAAATAGCATAAATACGAACACAATGCCGACAGCCTTAATGTTTAGTCTGGTAGTCAGATTAGATATTTTCATTATATCCCCAAGCTTTCGCAATTCTAGTAATTATTGTGATACATTATTTTGCATTTTTTGATATTTTTGAGAATTATGTTTTTTACTGTATTCTACATTTTCCAATAAACTCCTTTATTTTTTTATGTATAAATATGTATAAAATTGAAAAGGTTAGTCCATAAAATTTATGAACCAACCTCTTTTTTTAAGGAAAGTATGTTTCTTCCGTCCAGCCGCTGATATTCCATGCAATCCATGTTCTGCCGCACAAAATGGATACCAAGTCCGCCAAGTTCCCGGTTCTCAGCAGATTGGTTAAGGTCAGGCTCGGGAATAGTCGTCGGGTCGAAGGCCACTCCATCGTCAGAAACTGTCAAATTAATTGTGCTATCCGCAAAACTAATCTCAATGAGCACTTCGTGGACTAAACCGTCAGAGTATCCATAGGAAATAATATTGGTGACAAGCTCATCCAGCACCAAGTTTACTTGAAACAATATCTTGGGGGCGATATCATTTTCTGCAAAAAACTCTTCAAGATTCGTGCTGAGTTTTTCCAGTTCGTCAAGGTTGTTTTGCAAGATCATTGTCTGCTTCTTTGCCATTCACACCACCAGCCTTTTATCAGATTCAAGCACATCCTGAATAGTTATCATCGATGGAAAGTGGTTATGGGTGGCACACACAGTCAGCGCATAATCCCTATCCACCTCATACTCTTTAAAAAACCAAAGTTGTTTACCCTCATCTGCCAGCATCGTCTGACTATCGTCTGAAATGCCGATACTAAACGAATTTAACGGCATATACAGCCCTGCCCCCACTGCCTTCACATAGCTTTCTTTATGAGTCCAAATCCGGTAAAACCGGGCAGCCTGTTCAAACGCATTTACTGAGCAAATATCCGCAAACTCCTGCCGGGAAAAAAACATGTTTGCCAAATTCATGTCCACATCTGCTTCTATTTTTTCAATATCAATGCCTACCGGTTGCTTATCAACGGCACAAACCACCCAATCGCCAGAGTGAGACAGATTGAAGTTTACACTTGTCCAACCAATCAGGTAAGGTTTGCCGTAATCTGTAATCAATAGGTTAGTATCGCCGACAGCAACACCGCAGCATTCTTTTAGCGTTTGCCTGAGCAGCAAGCCAGCAGTCAATGAGCGCAATTTGTCACTTAGCTGTCTGTAACTTGCTATTTTTTTTTGCCGTTCCGCTGGTAGAGTTGCAGTATACCGAAAAATTTGCTGCTCACTCAACTTGGGTGTACGGGCAGCATATAGAGCTAATCCTGTTATCATGCCACGGTCTCTTTCGCCTCCGAATCCCCACAGTATGTCAAGGCGGATTTTGGCTGGAGGTTACGGTATTGAATAGCAACGTTGTTGCTCAGCCCAACCAGCAAACCAATTTTTTTCATCGAATATCTTTCCTTCCGTACATTTTTATATTATTGGTAATATTTTTCTTCGACAATTTTTACAGAAAGTCCTACATACTTTTTACTACTTTATTTTATCTTTGGATACGAGTCAAGACTCCCGCCTCTATCGGCGGCGTTCATTCAGGTGGAGTAGACTCTCCACCTGAATCCCGATGTTTCAGCTATGCTGAAACGAGTTCACCAAAACCTTAAGATTTCTTAAAAATTTACTCCAAATCGCTCATCTTATGTAATAATTTGGGAGGATTATTCTGCCTCACGCAGAAATCACTACTAAGCAAGGAGGTGTGAGGCTTGACCTTAGCCAACATTCTAGTCGTAGATGATGAAACAGAAATCATTGATATTATTGAACTATACCTAAATAAAGCAGGCTATCAGGTTTTCCGGGCAACCACTGGTGAGATGGCCGTTAATTTAGCTGTCGACAAACAACCAGACCTGATCGTCCTTGATATCGTTCTACCAGATATAAGCGGGTTCCAGGTCACTGCCAAACTTGCCGACCTTGGCTTGAATGATATCCCGGTGATATTTCTTAGCTGCCGGAACGAAGAGGAAACCATTGTACAAGGCTTACATCTTGGTGATGATTATGTGACCAAACCTTTCAGTCCGAGTGAACTTACAGCGCGGGTAGAAGCTCGCTTACGCCGTAAACAAGCAACCGCCAGCTCTTCTGCTGCGGGAAATCAGCAGCAACTGTGTTTTGCCGATCTAGTAATTGACCTGCCAGCTCATAGCGTCCGGATTCGAAATACAGAAGTACCCCTTTCCACTACCGAGTTTAAGCTATTGTGCCTGCTTGTGCAAAACCGACACCGGGTTTTCAGCTCTGAGCAGCTTTATGAGCTGGTCTGGCACACACAAGGGTTAGATGATGTCCGAACAGTAATGGTACATATCAGCAACCTGCGCAGAAAATTAGAGATATTTCCTGATAGCAAAGAGTATATTCTTACCGTACGCGGTGCCGGATACCGCTTTAACCATGCTTTATCCGGAAGCTAATTCTTTCTTTATAAAACCTTTAACCAGCCAGACAACAATAAAAGCTTATAATTAAGTATATAACAAATAATAGCACTGGTAATCACTAAAATTGCAGGTGGTGGTATTGACTATGACAGATCCAAACCAACATTCAGCTGACCGAAGCCCCAAAATTGGCGTTGTTTTAGGGGGCGGCGGCTGGCGTGCATTGGCCGCAATAGGTTTATTTGAATTCTTGGACGAAGCCAACCTGCCCATTGATTTATTAGTCGGGTGTAGTGGCGGCGGAATTATGGCGGCACTACGTGGTGCCGGTTTCACACCAGATGAGATGAAATCCTGTGGACGGGAGTTTTGGAACCCCAAGCTATTCTCCCGCCTGGACTATCGTACAATCTTAGATATTCTCGGGTTGCCTTTTGGCCAATTTAGTCCTACAGCCGCCATTTTACGGCCTCACAGATTGTTATCGGTTTGTCAGAAAATCTTTAAAGAACGGCGCCTGGAAGAGTTTCACCCGCGTACAATATTACAAACAACAGATATTCGTTCAGGACTGGGAATAGCACTAAATCAGGGACAGGCAGCCAATGCTGTGTATGCTACAACAGCTCAATTTCCTTTCTTACCACCCCTTGCAGTCGATAACCAGTTGCTTGTGGACGGTTCCTATATTTCTTCGCTTCCAGTTATGGAAGCAGTACGACAAAATATGGATATTATCATTGCTATGTCCTATGACAACCATCCAAAACAAGAGCCAACTCACTTTTTTGATCACTATTGGCAATTTATTAACAAAATTCTGACCACTGGTGAACGAAATCAAACAGCTCTCGCAATTTCTCTGCATCACCATGAAATGATTTTAATTAATGTTCATTTTGGCTGCACTGCAGAGTTCTTTTCCGATGAAGGACTAGCGGACATCATTGCGACCGGCCGGGAAGCCGTTCGTTCCCATAAAAACGAAATTTTGGGTGCCCTCGAAAGTTTTACTGTCTCTGTTGATTAACCAACAACCTCTCGTTCCATCCCTGCAGGTAAATTCGCGTGTGGTGGTGATTACTCATGAACGAAACAATCACATCTTCACAATTTGTGTTTGTTACTATTGCTGTTACTGCGCTGGTGGTACTAGGCATTTGGAGCATGTGGACAGGCTATTATTGGCTTACAGCCTTTATGGCCGGCATACTTGTCACCGGACTATTCTTTACCCGGATACTGTACAATCTGGCCAGACACCTGTATACCGGAGTCATAGAATCCAGCAAAGGCACGCTTGAGTTTTCCTTTCCCTATAAATCACATGCTCAGCAAGAATCTGCCAGGCTTCGTCAGGTAACAGCTGCTCACAACTCCTCCTCATCCCAGCAGGCTGCTAAAAAAATCCAGGAGTTAGAAATCATGCTCAAGGAACATGATCTACTAAACGAGCATCTGCAGGATATAAATTCGCAATTAGAAATGGTAGTCACTGAACGCACAGCAGCCCTGGAACGGAGTCATGCCGCCCGACGCAACTTGATTGCCAATATATCCCATGATTTACGGACTCCTATTACACTCATTCAGGGTTATACGGAAACACTGCTTGATGGGATAGCTTCTACGCCCGAAGATCAGCTAAAATACCTAAATCTGATCCATGCCCGCGTGCTCAGACTTAACCGGTTAATACAAGAACTTTTTGACCTCAACCAGCTTGAGTCTGGTCAACTTTCACTTCGGATTCAGCCGGTTTCGGCAACCAATCTTGCCAGGAGTATCTATGAAAAATATGAGACAGATACCCAAAATGCCAATCTGTCAGTCAAATTTATTTCACCCGACTCAGAACCTCAGTTATACCCTAAAGACGATACCATTTATGCTGATCCTGACCGGATTGAACGGGTATTTTCAAATTTGCTGACCAATTCTATCCGTCACACCATGCCTGGTGGAACAATTTATATTGGAGTTCGCTTTCGACGCTTACCAAGCGCCCCCGAAAAAATTGCTGCTTTGTTTTTTGTACAGGATACCGGCGACGGCATTGCCGAAGAAGATCTGCCGTTTGTTTTTAACCGTTATTACCAAAGTCCTCACCGCGATGGCTGCAAACACAGTGGCTCAGGATTAGGACTGGCCATAGCTAAAGAGATTGTAACTGCTCACAATGGCCAAATCTGGGTTGAAAGTCAGCTTCATGAAGGAACTACCTTCACATTTTCTCTCCCGCTTGCGGCTCCATCTTTTTAAATAAAAATAAAACCTGCTACACCTTGGGTTGAAGGCTTAGCAGGTTTTATTTTTGTCCTACAATTCTTTTACCGCGTCTTCCTCCGTATCAAAAATACGGAACAACTGGCTGAACCCAGCCATATCAAAAACCTCTTTAACCTGTGGTTTTAAAGAACATAGAACGATTTTACCGCCCGACTTTTGCATAATCTTCAGCATCTGCAAAAATACCCGGAGACCGGCGCTGGAAATATAATCATTTTGCGAGAAATCGCATACAATTCTTTTACTTCCCCCATTCACTAAATCGTTTAATTTGGCCTCCACTTCCTTTGCAGTATGTGCATCCACACGGGGTATAATTACCGGTATTTTAACATCGCCTGCTGACCTAATGTCCATTTATATCCCCTCTTCGTATGTAAAATAAGCAAAATTGCGCTTTAGCACTCACTATGCCTCTACAGAAGGCTTCGACTATTTTCAGAAAATCCCTGCACTAAGAAGCATAAACTTTCAATATATATATAACTTGGTACAATCTTGCAGGCGGAATATATAAAACTCCACCCTAGCCATCAGGTGGAGTCTTGTAAAACCTATGCTTAGACCCTATAACATATATATTTTTGCATTTTTGATGCCAAAGTCATAGGCTTCATCTACCGAGTCCAAAGCCACATCAATACGGTTGCCCTTGATGGCTCCACCAGTATCTTCTGCTACTGCATAGTGGCCGGTTCCATCAGGATATTTGATATATACCCGCGAACCGAGCGGAATAACATCCGGATCTACGGCAACAATACCTGGACGAACCGTTGTCCCAAGAAATGTTTTGTCTCCCCATTGATCATTATCATGAGCGCCAGGAGCATACGCAGTAGCCTTAACATCTATGACCTTCTGGAAATCTTCAGGCGCGCCGGCTGATGTTTTTTCTGCTGTCGGCACTGCCTGAACCTTTTTGGCTTGCACTACCTGCTTAGATGAATTATCCATCATCTTGGCTTCTACTGGACTCTTTGCCATTCGGCTGCGCTCTGCAGCTGCCTTAGCTTGCATTCTCGCCTGCTTCTTCAGCGGAATTTTGCTGTCTGACTGCATATGCGGCGTTTTCACCATATGTTGCACAGCAGCATCAGGAAGGGCAGTAACATCTGGCATAGCGGATGCATGGGCGGTAGCTGGCAATCCTGGCATAAAGGCAGACGATATAAACGCAGCACCAGCAACAGCAGCTGCTGCCGCCATGCGTTTAAGTCTGCGTTTGAGGGACTTACTGTGTTTACGATGCAATTTATGCATCATTTACATTCGCCTCCTTCCCAAACTATTATTATAGTTTCTGCTAAATAAATGTTTCAATGTAATGCAGTTTTTGACAGGAAGCGGTGTGAATTTGCATTACGCCTGCAAAATCTCTGCAAGCTCATTAACAGTGGATACAGTATAAGCAGGCTTGGCTGCTTGCAGCTCTGCCGCCGTTCCATAGCCGTACGTAACAGCAATAGCAGCAACATCATTTTTCTGCGCACCAATAATATCATGCTTTCTGTCCCCAACCATAACAACATTCTTCCGGTCAATACCAGCAAGCCCGGATAAGATATAGTCAATAATCTCGGCTTTATCAATACGTGATCCGTCCAGATTGCTGCCAACAATTGACCGGAAAAACTGTGTCAGACCAAAGTATTCAACAATCTGTTCAGAATACAGTGTGGGCTTGGAGGTAGCAATAATTAATTGCTTGCCTGCCGCTGCTAACAGTGCCAGCATCTCCTTAATTCCAGGATATACTGCATTTTCAAAGATTCCGGCCTTAGTAAAATATTCCCGGTAATACCCAACCCCTGCAGCAGCCTGCTCCTTGCTTAATGAATAGAATTCTTGAAAAGACTCTACCAGTGGCGGCCCAATAAACGGCACCAGCTTGTCTAATTCAGACTCATAAATATTAAATTTCGCAAGTGCATACTGCACCGACTTGGTAATTCCGACCTTAGGATCTGTCAGTGTTCCATCCAAGTCAAATAAAATCACTTCATAACTCATCGCAGTGCTCCTCTTACCAATTATAATCATCGCCCTTCTGACGTAAAAAGCATCTCTCTGTCGAATTTTGTTTCACATTTGTTGACAGCCCCGCAAAACAGCTGTTACAATAAGGCTTAAACAACTTAGGAACCATATAATTTTCGATTATAGCCCACATAACATAGGGAGGCTGTTATGGATTTATTAAAACAACGAATTCAGACAGATGGTCTGATTTTGAATAACTCTTTACTCAAAGTTGACTCATTTTTGAACCAGCAGATTGATCCTGAACTTATGATGAAGATTGGCGAAGAATTTGTCCGCCGGTTTAAGGATGAAAAAATCACTAAAATTTTGACAATTGAATCTTCAGGCATTGCCGTTTCCGTTATGACCGGACTAATTCTTAAGGTACCGGTCATTTTCGCCCGTAAACGCAAGCCCAAGGTTACCGGAGATGATGTATATACGGCTAAAGTATATTCCTATACCAAGGGTGAGAGCAATACTATTATGATCTCCAAGCAATTTTTGCAGCCTGAAGACAGTGTGCTCATTATTGATGATTTTTTGGCAAATGGCGAAGCAGCGGCCGGTCTGGCCAATATTGTCGAGCAAGCTAACGCTAAGCTAGTCGGCATCGGCATTGTCATTGAAAAATCCTTCCAGCCGGGCGCGCAGAAACTAACAGCGGCTGGGTATCGTGTAGAATCACTTGCCCGAATAAAAGCGTTTACCAATGGACAGGTGGAGTTTATGTAGCCGGACCGAATTGAGCTAGTAGCAGACATTTGCCTTTTTTATCTAGAGATCTTCGCCCTTGCGGCTCCATGGGTACAAAGCCATTTTGAGTATACATGGGATTATCCCAAGTGCACACCAACACACTAAATGCCGCTGAACCATTGTGAGCCCGTATCTGGCGTAACCGCTCAGTAAGCATTAATGAATTGATACCACGGTGTCTCCATTCGGGCAGCACGGTGGCCCAGGACAATTCATAAAGCCAAAAGGAGCACATGGACGGCGCCCAGGCGGCTACTCCAATTATCCGATTATCAACAATGGCCACAATAAAATGGGCACGAATGTAACCATTGATATCGCCTTTTAAAAAGGCCTGCATTTCCGCTTTTACATAAAACAAACTATCTTCATCCCAATCACTAACTTTGAAGACAGTCAAAGCTTCTTCTAATCTATCTGGGGTTAAATTTACTATTTCAATCGGTTCCATTGGCTACCCTTCCCTTCCTACAACCTTCAATAAATAAAGAGTCATAATCTCCAAGGAGCGCCTTGAAGAATTATGGCTCTTTTCGCTATGCTGCACTGCTTTTCCTGCTTATACTGCAATTAATGCATTTGAAGTTCCCGCTGCTGACACTGTACTTTCTGAGCACCTGACTGCACCTGATGCGATGACCTGTGACTAGCCGCATAACGAAGCCCGGCAAATTCCGCCAAATCCCTTTCCACTGAGACAAGATCGCTGCGATCTAATTCCCGTAATGCTTGTCTGCCGACCGCTTGCGCAGCAAGCTGCATTTCGGCCCGGCAGGAGGTTAAAAAGTTAGCCAAATGTTGTGCTGCGTTGTCAACATCCAGTTTGTCATTCATTTTCCCTGAATACATCGCCATTTGGGTAGGCGGTGCCTGGGGCAGCGTTTTTGCAACTTGAGCCTGCATGGCTGCCATCAGTGCAATACTGCCGATATAGACAGCGTCAGCCCCCAGCGCCATGGCCTTAAGAAAATGTCCCGGCGTTGTCAGCCCACCTGCGGCAATTACGCTAAAACGATTGCGCAGATTATTTTCCGCTAACCAGTCTATCGTTCGCACAAGAGTATGGAAGGTAGGCAAACCAACATCATCTTGCAATGTAGGATTGGACGCAGCCGTCCCGCCTTCTGAACCGTCGACAACAATATAGTCGGCCTGAGTTTGAGCAATTACGGCCAGTTCATATTCAATGTAATCCGTGCCGGCGATTTTTACGCCTACTGGTACATCATACTGGGCTTTCATATTGTTAACCATCGTAATGTAATCCCGGGATGTTTGTTTTCCTGGCATTCTCGCAAAGACTGTATTACCCTGCCCTTCTTCCAAATGCCAGGCTTGTCGCAAATGTCGCCCGATTTTGTCAGCAGGCATGGGCTCGTCGACGGCCCCACCCCAGGCTCCCTGACCTAACTGAATCTCAATAGCATCCAACCGGCTCAATTGTTCTTTACCGCTTAGCTGCCCGCCCCGGTGATACTGTCCTATCAGAAATTTGGCGGCATCACGTTCCTCATTGGTAACAGCCGATTCACCCGTATTGGTTGAGGTGCCAGCTAGCGCCGCCCCTTTGGCTAACGCCATCTTCATGAGCAAACTCAAGGAGCCGCCATAGGACATGCCGGTAATCATGATCGGTATAGCTAATTGCAGGGGCCGTTTGGCCATCGGACCAATCACAGTTGTTGTATCGACCTGCGTATAATCAGGGTACGGCAATTGAAATAGCTGCTTGGGGTTAAGTAATAGCTGATCCCAGGGTGACAAAACAACCGGGCTGCCTAATGGCCGGGTCAATTCTGTGCCTAGTTCAGCCCGCATAGCCGCTTCCATAATGGCGCGGGGCGATAATTTCTCGGCCACAGGTACCATGAGAAACGGGTTATCCGGATAATCTTCTGTTAGCATTTTAGCCATAGCTTCATCAGCCATCGGGTCCATCAGTTTCATCATCAGCCAGCTTAATAACATGAAATCACCTCCGTATTTTAGCTGATAGTCTGCCCGAATTTTAACATTTGTACACAACGAGCAGACGAAACAAAACAAACTTTCTGCAACTTGGTCATCATAATCATAATAACGAACAAATTCCTAATAATAACGATAATACTAATTCTAGGAGGTTTGCAAAAATGATTTATCCTAAGATTGCACAGACAGTCACTTTATTACTCCTGGCAGCCAGCTTGCTAATTGGGGGCTGCACCACCGACATGACTCCTGTTGAACCGCAAAGCCCCACTGTGCCTCCTTCCCCACCTAAACAAACCACCGGCGTTCAGGAATACAAGGTCACGTATAATTATGGTGATACCGGCCCAGTACAGCTTTCAGCCAATAATCTGGTACTCAAGGTAGGTCAAAAGCTTATTCTGCAGCCAGCTGCCGGTCTGACCAAGAACACCCGTTTTACGTCAGGCAATGGCAATTTTTGGGGCGATGTGATGCAACAGGAAGGTGAGCAAAGCAGCACCGGTCAGCTAGTCTTTGTCGCTAAACAAGCCGGCAAAGGCAAGCTCCAAATTATTCCCAACAGTACGGAGACCGACAGGGCAACCGACCTGTGGGTTACCGTACAATAGCAGTAAAAAGCAGGACGCTCAGCGCCCTGCTTTTTACTGCTTCTATATAGGCTGTGTTAACAGCTTGCCAAGTTCAAACGCCTGTTCCAGGTCGGCTGGTCGCTCTGAGAGCGGCCTGGCATCTAGATCAGGCAGCGTGAGGCTGCCGATATTTTTTACCCCAATCATTTTAAAAAATAAACTTGCTACATGCTCTGAGCCGATAAACTGCCCCTCATATAATGGTTGGCCACCTGTTGCGATAAATAAGCCGGGACGTCTTTTTCCTGCAAATGCAGCCGATTTCATTATATATTTAGCAGCCCAAAATGGCTGGCAACGATCAATCATTATCTTCGCTTGGGCACTCATACCACTAAAATATATCGGAGCAGCTAAAATAACCGCGTCTGCCGCAACTATTGACGTATAGATAGGCTCCATGTCATCTTGCAAGCGGCAGCGTCCGGTCTTAAAACAACTCTCACAAGCCTGACAAGGTGTAAGCTTACCGCGATTAAGCCAGACTTTTTCAACCTCAACTTCGCTGCCCGCAGCCGCTCCCCGCAGCACTTCCTCGACGACCAGACTATTTGTCCCATGAGCTCTGGGACTCCCCAGCAGTGCTAATACTTTTACCATCCCATTTCCCCCCACAGTTACTTATACTGCCAGCCACACAGTTTTCGTTCCAGGTAATCAATGGTTCCAAATAAAATCAAACCGATAGTGCTTAATACTACTATACCGGAATACATTTCCAAATAATTGACCCGTAGCCAGGCATCCATAATGAAATACCCCATCCCATACTGGGTTCCAAAGGTTTCGGTAAAAAAGAGTACCGATACAGCCGTAGCCATAGCCACCCGTAACGCTGTCAAAAATTTCGGCAGAGAAGCCGGAATGAGAATATCGCGAAAGATGTCACCGAACCCGGCCCCCAGCGAATATAGCGGGTAGTAGGTTTCTTTGGGAATTCCTTTAACGCCATCCCTTACAGCAACAATTACCTGAAAGACAACGATTAAAAATATCATTAGAATCTTTGCTACCTCACCTAAGCCCAACAGTAACATTACGACAGGCAAAAGGGCAATTTTGGGTATAGGGTATGTTAAATAAACGAGAGGCGATAACAGCCTGTCCCATTTGGAGAAATAGCCCATACAGAGCCCTAGCGGAATACCAACTATGACAGCAAGCAAAACTCCAGCAACAATCCGCCACAAACTATAAAGCCCATGAACAGCAATTTGTGGCAAAAAAATATGAAGCAAATTAACAAGTACAATCCCCGGAGATGGAATAATGGGCAACTGCAACCAACTAGCAACTGCCTGCCATAGAATTAGGAAGATTAGCATACCATAGAGATACCAAACCCCTGCTCCTTTTTCTTTCATTTTGACCAATCCTCTTTTATTGTCTGTCGTAACTCAAGACAGAGTTGAAAAAAATCTTGGCGGTTACGAATATCTTCTACCCCAAAAAGTGGATTATCGAATACTTTACTGACTGTCCCCGGAGCAGCCGATAAAATCACGATTTTCCGTCCCAAATACACAGCTTCTTCCACATGATGGGTAACCAGGATGGTGGAAACAGAATATTTTCTCCAAACAGCTAAAAACACATTCTGTATTTCTTCCCGCGTCATGGCATCCAGGGCAGAAAATGGTTCATCCATCAGTAACAAATCAGGCTGCAGCAAAAAAGCACGAGCTAACGCAACCCGCTGCTGCTGACCGCCGCTAAGTTCGCCGGGATAACGGGTTTCCAAGCCGCCCAGCCCCAGCAGTTGCACCATCTCTGCAAGATTCTTGCCACTGTCACTGGTATTTTTGTTCTTAATTTTGACACCAAGCCGAATGTTATCTGTTATGTTTTTCCAGGGCAATAATCCATAGTTCTGCGGAATAAACCCGATAGTCTGCTGCTCAGGCATAACCGGTTGTCCATTAATTAGGACAGTACCATCAAAGTCGGTAATAATTCCGGCCAGAATTTTTAGCATTGTTGATTTTCCACAACCTGAAGGACCAATGATGGCACAAGTCTCCCCGGCGGCCAGCTCCAGATTAATATCTGTAAGCACCTCGGTGCGGACGCCGCTAGATTCATAAGCACTATGCAAAGCTTTAATCTGGATCATAGCTTACTGCCTGACAAACCGGGTATCAACCAACTCGGTATATTGATATTTCTGCTGAATAAGCTGCCTTGCTTGCATCCAGGCAATCACATCATCAATATCCTTTTGCTGTGGTGCGGTCGCTTTTTTGTATTTAGGCAGAATAAGTGCTCCTTTAACGTCTTGCGGAAAACCGGCTTTTTCGATGACCATATCAATGTAGCTGTCTATGGGTTCGTTCGCCAAATAATCTACAGCCTTGTTATATGCCCGATACATAGCCTGAATTTCTTTCTCTTTTTCATTGATAGCCTTGGTAGTAAATAGCATAACTCCTGGATTAATGCCCAGTTGTTCTGACGTATTTATTACCCTGCCGCCATTTTTTACAGCTACTGTTGCCAGCGGGTCAGGCAAGGTGGCAGCACTAATCTTATTATTTTGCAGCATTTCTAAGCGTGCCGGAATCTGCGGAATGACGGTTTTGTTCATATCGGTTGTGGCTAATCCGCCCTCTGTTGCTATCCTGTCAGTGACAT
The DNA here is from genome assembly GCF_007830295.1 of Sporomusa sp. KB1. Lineage (GTDB taxonomy): Bacteria > Bacillota > Negativicutes > Sporomusales > Sporomusaceae > Sporomusa. The sequence continues at coordinate 749,392 of NZ_VLKC01000002.1, forward strand.
ATTCAATAATGGTATTTTTAGAAATAGCCACATTTTTGCCCTTGAGATCTTGAACAGCTGCGGCTGTCTCACTTTTATTCACAATTAATTTATAACTGCCGTTTGTTAAGGCAGTAATCACAGTATCAAAGCCACCCGCCTTAGCAAAAGCCTCGGCTAACACATCCGAGATGGCACCGTCCAGGTTACCGCTTTGCAGGGCACTATCCCGTTCCATGGCACTTTTAAACGGTTTTAGCGTAACCGTTACCCCTTCTTCTTTAAAATAACCCTTTTCCTGAGCAATAATAAAAGGAATGGAATCTACGTCAGGCATAAGACCAATGGTAATATTCTGCAGCTGACCTTGCTTTTGCGCCGTATTTTCTTTTTTTTCACTAGCGCATCCTGCCAAGACCAGCAGCAGCAGCGCAATTGTAATTAAAACAACGTTTTTCTTCATTGTACAACCTCATTTCCTTTGACTAGTATGCCGGGCTCACTATATTCTGTTCGACAATCGCTTCCTTCTTACCTTTACCGCAATACAAAATATATGTAGAAGCTCAGCATACTCACTATAGCTGGCATTACACACTTGTGGCTATCTTAGTTGCAAAAATCTCCGCTTCCGGCAAAAATTCCATACTCCACCAGGGGCACAAGCTTTGTAATTCTGCTAGAGAATACCTGCCTGTAGCAACGCCGATTGTGTGCGCTCCAATGCCTTTACCACACTCAATATCATGAGGAGTATCACCAATTACATAAATTTTATGCTGGTCACCCCAGTTTGCATGCACTATTTCCAGCGCGCTATTGGCTATATCACTCCTCCGCTCAAACTGCTCCGCAAATGCACTGCTGGCAAAATCAAAATACCGATCTAGTGCAAAATACTTTAGCTTTATTTGTGCACCTATTTTACTATTGCCTGTTAACAACAGCAGCTTGTAGTCGTCACGCTCATGCAGGCAAGCCAATATATTGGCTGCCTCAGGCAAAACCAATCCTTTTCTGGCAGCCAGCTCCCGGGGAAGAAGCTCTTCATAACGACGGCATAAACGGTCTATCTCGCTCCGGCTTGCCTCACGACCGGAAGATACCTCAATAATCTGTCTTGCTATATAATTGTCTGTCATCCCGGCAGTGGTAAGGGTGTCAAAGTCCACTGCGCTGCCCCAGAGTTCTGTTGTTGCCTGCGCAAAAGCATATAAGCCGGCTTTTGCTGTTCTGATTAGTGTTCCATCAATATCCCAAAAAAGTATTTTCAAAAAATGCCCCCCTAACGTATTTATTCTGATTTTTAGCTGGTACTGATGAAAATTATAATGACAAATCCTGTGATATACAAGCATTGATATAAAATAAATAGACCGGAGGCATTCTTTCTCCGGTCTATCAATATATATGCATATATATTGATTCAAATAGTGGTATGACTTAATGTATAACCAAGCTCGAACGCCCTTATATTCTCCTCAACAAACTTCGGTACCCGTTCTTCTAATGCTTTCAACAAGCTTTCTTTACTGATTGCCACCTGTAAGTACTGGCCCAGCATTCCCAAAAAAATAATATTGGCGAAAATATCCCGTCCCAATTCCTTTACAGCAATATCCCTCGCCGGCAGAGGCATATGTTGAACAGCTAACCCCGGATCGGGTTCAATGTATCCTGGATCAAAAATAATTATACCCTGCTTTACTAAACTGGCAAACTTGGTATATGCCGATTTTGACATTGCACAAAAGTAATCAGGTGTTTCTACCACCGGACTGTCAATCGGTGAACCGGACAGTACAATTTGGCTGCGGACATAGCCACCCCGGGTTTCAGTCCCATGGCTTACTAGCATGGTGGTAAACAATCCTTCATAGACCGCGGCCGTGCTAAAAATTTGCCCCAGACGAACAACACCCTGACCGCCAAAACCACTAACCAATATTTCCGTTCGTTTCATGTTAAACCTCCCCGCGCACGGCCTCTGTAAATTTTCTCATTTGCTCAGAAAACTCTGGCCGAGGCTCTGAAGCCTGATGATAAATACCTGTCTTAAAAGTAATTCCTTCGATATTTTTAGCCGGATCAGGATTGGTTCGCTCTGTAAGCCAGCGGTACGCCACTACCGGCTTTCGTGACCCCAGAGCCTTGCCAGCAAAGTTAGTTATGCACGGATAGGCTATATGCACCAAAGAAAATCCCTTAAACTGAATGGCTTTTTTAATGCTCTCTACTGCATTTTGGCCTTCTATACTTGTGTGTCTGGCTAAAAAACCCGCACCGGCCGCTCTCAAAATATCCAGAATATCCCGTCCATCCTGCACCCAGTTAGGGTCCTGCATACCATAGGGACTGCTGTCTGTCACCGAACCGTTGGGGGTAGTATAGCCATATTGGCCGCCGGTAGACTGATAGCCAAAGTTATCGGCCACGATTACGGTCATATCCACATTTCTGCGCACACAATGCAGCAGGTGTAACAACCCAATGCCGAAAGCATCGCCATCGCCCACTGTAAGTACTATTTTTTGTTCTGGCGGGAGCGCTAAGCGCAGACCAGTGGCAATGGCATATACACGTCCATGAGTACCAGCAAAGTTATCTCCTTTCCAGGTGTTAAAGGTCTGCCGTCCGGCACAGCCGATGCCTGTTCCCCATACAATATCACTGGTAGTGAGTGCCAGCTCATCAATGGCCAGCAAAACCTTTTTGTGAACTTGTCCCAGACCACAACCACTGCAGGCGGTACTGGGTATTTTTTTTGACTTTAAGTATTTTGTTGCTAAATAGTCCATGCTACCAGGCCTCCCGCTGCCACTTTATGCTTTCCAGTGGCTGATTATTAATTAAAGTGCGTGCTGCATCTACCAATTCTGCCACCTTGGGCAATTCCCCACATCTTCCTAAAAAATGCACTTCACTGCCTTTCTGGACTGATCGCTGAACTTCCCGCACCAACTGGCCGTCATAATTAAGTTCCACAGATAAATATTTGGCACTCCGACTAAATGCTTCATCCGGAAAGGGCCATATTGAAACCAAACGAATGCCGCCGACCTTTAACCCCTGTTCTCTGGCCGCTTTAACCGCACTTTTTAATACACGCGACGGACTGCCGTAAGCCACAAGAATTACGTCCGGATTATCATCGGTGTCAATCTCTTCATAACGAGTGATTAGATCTTTATGATTCCTTACTTTGTAGATTAAGCGATACGCGTGCTTATGCTGCCATTCCACTTCTTCGGTATCAAAGCCTTCGGCCGTAGGCGTCCAGTCTGAGCAAGCCGCCCCCGTGTTATGCCCTAATACTACAGGTGGAACATCTATTTCATCGGTTGCCGGATAAAACTCAGGTCCATAATTAATCTTTCTTGGCGCAACCCTAAGTCCCATTTCCCTGGCTTCCGCTTCTGTCTCTGGTATCAAGAGCGTTTCCCAACCATCGGTAACAATTTGATCAGCCAAAACAGTGACAGGCATCCGAAACCGTTCCGCAAGATAAAAAGCCTCGACGGTCAATGAAAACGCCTCCTGTACACTGTTTGGCGTCAACACAATACTCTCAAAATTGCCCCCGTGGGTCGGATAACGACTGAGATAAAATTCACCCTGACCAGGCGCTCCTGTAATCCCGCTTACAGGACCGACACGTTGGGCATTTACTATGACAACAGGAATTTCACTGCCCAAAGCCCAGCCATATGGGTCAGCGTACAGAACGTAACCGGGGCCTGATGTGGAAGTCATGGCTTTGAGCCCTCCCAGCGAAGCGCCAATACACATATGCAAGGCTGATAACTCATCCTCAGCCTGAATATAATAGCCACCTATCTGGGGCAGGCGGCGGGACATATTCTCGGCAATCTCGGTTGCCGGCGTAATCGGATACCCTGCAAATACCTTGCAACCGGCAAAAATAGCGGCTTCAGTAATAGCTGCATTGCCTGTATCAAATATTCTTTTCACGACAATCCTCCTTCGCCGGTTTTTCATTTATAGTAATGGCAAAATCCGGACACGCAAAATAGCAGCGCCGGCAGCCGATGCATGCTTCTGAAGACTTAACTTGTACCGGCCTATATCCCTTATCATTAAAATAGTCAGCCTGAGTAAACACTCCTTGGGGGCAAACTTCTATACAATAGCCGCAATCCTTGCAACCTTGCCCATCGACCTCTACATTATATTTTTTGTTCTTTTGTTGCTTGCAAGCCATAATAGCCGCTAGCTCCTTTCTACGATAATTTCTGGTTCACTGAGATGCTACGACGCTCTCGCTCCCCGCTGCGGCAGGAGAAGCCGCAGTGAGTCTGCTATAAAGTTCGATTAGTTTACGCCGCTGAATTTTTCCATTAGGTCCTTTAGGAAAATCGTCTAGATATAGAATGTTTTTGGGGATTTTGAAATCGGACAGACATGTTTTGCAATGATCCAGTATTTTTTCTGTACTCAATTGCGCTCCTGGCCTTAATTGTACAAAAGCTACGATTTCCTCACCAAATAAGTTATCAGGCACACCTACCGCTGCAGCCACTTCAATCTCTGTCAATTGATACAAAACCTCATCCACTTCCCGTGGCGAAATCTTTTCCCCGGCCCGGTTGATCAATTCTTTTCTTCTGCCAGTCAGAAAGAGATATCCGTCTTCATCAAAATAGCCCAAATCACCCGTATAGAACCAGCCGTTCTTAAAGCTTTCCTTATTAGCTTCAAGGTTGTTGAGATATCCCGGGGTAACATTAGCCCCCTGGAGAATAACCTCTCCTACTGCCCCGGTAGAGACTAGGTTGCTCTGCTCATCAACAACTCGAATTTCGTTACCCACAGGCAATCCGACTGAACCGGCTTTTCTAGCTCCAGGTGGCAACAGGTTGGTTGCGACCTGACTTCCCGCTTCAGACAACCCGTAGGCTTCAATCACCGGCACGCCAAACCGCCTTTCAAATTCTTGCAGAATAGCTACCGGCAATGACGATGATGCCGAACGGGCAAACCGCAGACTAGCTGACCGAACAGACTCATCGACTTCTTTTGAAAGCAAAATCGACAAAATGGTTGGAACAGCACTAAACCAGGTTACCTGATATTGATTGACCCAACCCCAAAATCTACTGGCACTAAATTTTCGTGGTACGATAGCCTGCCCCCCAGTAAACATAGGGGTAATTAGCGTAATTACCAGTCCATTGATATGAAAAAAGGGCAGTATACATAGAACAATATCCGTTGCTGTTAGTTGGTGTCCCTGGCTGATGAAGCCAGCTTCAGCCAACAGGTTGCCATGGGTCAGCACAACGCCTTTGGGAACTCCTGTTGATCCGGATGTAAAAAGCAAGAGAGCCTCATCAGCAACGTTTGGCTCAGACGCCTGCAATACGTTCTTTATACATTTTTCAAAAATAGTAATAATACAGAGTTCTTCTTTTCCTTCATTATTTATTTGATATCGTCTGATGTTTTCATTAAATTGGGGGGGCAATGCCTTGGCCCCCTCGCGGTCTGCAATAATCAATTGAACCCCGGCCTGTTCCAGTAAACCCGAGATTTCCGAGGGTTTGAACCGGGGATTCAGCGGAACAACAACCCCGCCTGCCAAAAGAATACTCCAAAAAGCGACCACCCAGTTTACTCCATTATCCAATATCAGTGCTATCCGTGAACCTTTTTGCAAACCTAGCTGCCCTAACTGTTGCGCAAATTCTTGCGCTACCCGGTAGAACGCACCATAAGTTAAGTCAGTCCCTTGTTCCGGCGCTGATATAAAGATACGTTCACCGTCATTCAAAACACGATATTTAATCAACTGAGCCAAGGATTCAAAACTCATACTCTCTCCCCTTATACGGTATACTGTGCAAAAGTTTGCTTGCAGGGATTACCCTAGGCATAATGCATTGTCCGCTTATCAATATCATAAATGGCGGTAGATACACTCTTATTGTTTACTCTTTTTATAATAACGGTCGTCAAATAACTCGTTAATATCATAGTCTTTCTTGAGGACTTTGGTTTCTTTGAGGAAGTCCTTTACCTGCTGGAGAGCAGCGATATCTTCCGGAACTATTTTAGAATCCCAATCAGAGCTTTTTACAATTCTTGAAATAGCAGATACAGGAAGTTTACTTTCTTTCGCAATTAACTCCAATGCTTCATCTGGATTACTTTTGATGAATGCAGCAGCTTTCTCGTTCACTTTAAGGATGCGTTCTGCGTAATCCGGGTATTTTTGCGCAAACTCATTTCGAGCCAGGAATACGCCAATATAGCGTTTAACTCCACTCGAAGAATCTTCCAGAATTTTGCCAGCCTTAGCATTCTCTAAAACAGAATTCCACGGTTCCCAGGTTACCACTGCATCCACATTGTTAGTTTCCAATGCTGCCTGATGATCACTTGCCGGCAGATTAACAATATTAACATCATTGGTATTTAAGCCATTTTTCTTCAGCAGAAGAATTAAGAAATGATGGGCGCTCGAACCAACCTGCACAGCTATCTTTTTTCCTTTCAAATCGTTAACAGATTTAAACGGTGAATCGGGCCGAATCAACAGCGCATTACCCCCAGGAGTATAGCCGGCACGGCTAATTACCTTGATATCTATACCAGCTGACCGAGCCGATACAGGCGGCATATCACCAGTGTGTGCAAAATCGGCACGCCCGCCGGCAAAGGCTTCAATCATGGGTGGCCCTGACAGATAGAGATCATATTTTACAGCTACTCCATCTTTGGCGAATTCTTCTTCATACATTCCTTTGGCCTTTGCCAATAGAATGATTATGCTTGAGTTTTGATAAGCAACGTGAATTTCCTGCGGTTTCTCCGCCTTTTTTTCTACTTCTGCTGTTTTAGTGTCTTTACCAGCACACCCTGCAGTCAAAATGCCAATCACAAATAATGCCAAAAGAAATACCACCAGCTGTTTCTTTTTCATACTCTCAACCCCTTATTGCTTTAAAATTTTAATAAGTTCCATTTGAAGCCCGATTACCAGTACCGCTTCCCCTTCGTCGACTAAGTTAAGCATTGCTTTAGATACTATAAGCAAACGGCACTTCAACGTCTGAGAAAAATTCAGTGTAAATTTTCTTACGGATTTTTACAAATTCAAAACTGTTCCGGTCACGCGGACGGGGCAAATCAACAGGAATAATAGATTTCGTCGTAGCAGGCAGCTTAGACATCACTACAACCCGGTCTCCCAAAAAGATGGCTTCGTCGATATCATGGGTAACCAACAAAATTGTAGTCTTTTCTGCTCCCCATATACGGATAATCTCCTGTTGCATCGTAATACGCGTCATAGCATCCAGGGCACCAAACGGTTCATCAAGCAATAAAACCTGTGGACGGTTTACTAATGCCCTTGCTATACTAACCCGCTGTTGCATACCGCCAGATAATTGATACGGATAGGCCTTTGCAAACCCGGCTAAGCCCACCAGTTCCAGGTGTTCCTGAACAATACGCTGCTTTTCCTCATTGCTACGCCCGTTGCCCAACCCAAAAAGCACATTCTCTTCGATCGTTAACCAAGGATATAGCCGTGCCTCCTGGAAAACCATCCCTCTGTTTACTCCTGGTCCCTCAATCAAATCCTCACCAAGACGTATCTCTCCAGAGAAACCTCGTTCCAGACCGACAACAAGCCTGAGAAGTGTACTTTTACCGCAGCCGCTGGGACCTATGATGCTGATAAACTCCCCCGGCGCTACCGTTAAATTAATATCTTTCAAAACATCCACCGATTTACCCGCGATTTGGAATGTTTTATTCAAATTATCAATCGTAAGCGTTTGTGGTATTACCGACGCTAGGCTCATCTCTCTCACTCCCTTTAGTGAATGTTTACATTCCATCTTAGCAAACGCTTTTCGAGCAATTGTAACAGTTGTTCAATAATGATTCCGGTAAATCCAATGGAAAGTACGCCAACCAATACAACATCAATTTGTGATAATTCCCTGGCATACATAATCATATAACCAATACCCGAGGCTGCTGCAATCAGCTCAGCTGCCACTACGCTGCGCCACGCCACGTCAATGCCGACTCGAACACCAGTAAAGATTGCTGGCAAGGCTGCAGGCAAAATCACCTTGGTTAACAGTGTCATATGATCCTTTTCCAAGATAGTAGCTACTTCCAGGTATTTTTTATCGACATTTCTAATTCCCTCTACTACACTGACCAATACCGTCCAGAAACTCCCAATAGCGATAACGGTAATCTTTGAGCCTTCATCAATTCCCATCCATAAAATAAGAACCGGAATCCAGGCAATGACCGGAATAGGTCTAAGCACCCCAAAAATCAGGCTAACTGCTATCCGCATTTTCTTTGATAACGCTACCTGAACACCCACTAGAACGCCAAGCCCTGCCCCAATAATAAATCCTTCAGCAACCCGCAGAATACTAACGCCTAAATTAGCAAGCAATTCTCCGGAAGCCAGTAGTTCAACCAACATAACGGCAATGACGGAAGGCCTTGGCAAAAGGTTGGCCCGAATTAAACCAAGCTGACTGGCCGCCTCCCATACAGCCAGGAGTAAGACAGGTGCCACTAATGCAAGATAATTTTCTTTCAACCATAAAGCAATTTTTTCCATTGACTCTCCTCCCCGCTTTTCTCAATAAGCTTTATTTTTTAAATAAAAAAAATAAAGGCCAAGAATTCCAAAGAATTCTTAGCCTTCAGTTCTCTGATCAGCCAATATATTAGGTTTAGTATATAGTACCTTTAAATTGCTGTCAACATAAATTAATTATTATTTGATAAGATAAGGGACCTCTTTCAATGTAATTGCTTTATTCGGACACACGAATGAGCAAATATCACAATACCAGCAGTCATCACGGTATTTCATAAATGGTACATCATCGTCTCCTTTTCTCAAAACATCACGCGGACAGTAGTCAATGCACAAACCGCAGGAACTACACTTCTCACCATTAAAATCTAGCCATTGATACTGTTTGCTTTCTTTGCAGCTCATTACTTTACGCCCCCTTTTCCTGGAACAAACCGGGCCGGAATTTCAAAGCCCTCTCTTTGAACCTTTTCTTCAATCCAGGGATCTCTTACCTTATTAGGCGGGTGTTTATAGCCAGTACCAATGCTAAGATTTAAAGCTGGATATTCATAATCAAGTCTGGCCGGGAATGTCCATTGAGGGGCAGGCACTTCTTGTTGAGAGGCAATCATGCTTCCGGACGCTCTATCCTTATGTAACACTACCCATTTGTTGTCCCAGTCCGGATCACGCTGAGGATATGCTAAACGGTAATGACCTAGTCCCCATCTGCTTTCTGTCCGGTACAATGATGCTCTGGCCGCCATTTCCGCACAATCGATAATGCTTTGTATCTCGGTTACTTTGATTAAATCATGATAATCATTAACCTTTATGCGCGGCAAATCCTCTTTGCGAATTCTTTCCGTCCACCATAGCAGCTTATTCATCAGTGGATCACTCTTCGGGGGCGTTAGATATTGACTTATCTTGGAACGAATCTTATATTCAACTTGTTCTACCGGTATACCCTCTGCCAGCTCTAAAGGCCGTACAACTTCTTTGATAAGTTGATTTATGTCGACGTCGAGCTGCGGCGCCTTATGCGTTTTCGCAAACTCTGCCGCACGCTCTCCGGCAATACTACCAAACACAAACGCCCCTGTAAGGTACTGATGAGGAACTGCCGCGCAATCGCCAGCAGCATACAAGCCAGGCACGTTGGTTTCTGTATGCTTATTTATTTGTATTCCAGACATACTGTGCCCGCTGCATAGCGTTATTTCCTCCATACCCTGCTCAACTGAATCCCATCGTCTATAGTTTTCATCCCGTTGAATATGAAAAAGTCCCCGCGATGTACGCTCGGTTCCCCATAGGATTTTTTCCAGACCTTGAATAGTCTCTTCAGGAAGATGGTCCATTTTAAGATACACAGGTCCTCTTCCCTCCTGGAATTCCCGCCAAACAGCCAAGAACATATCTCCTGACCAGTAACCATGAGTCCAGTACTTCTCACCCAGTGCGTTTACACCATAACCGCCTCTTGGTATAACCACATAGCCGCAAGCAGGCCCATTGTAGTCTTTCATCAATAGGTTAGTCTGGAAACATTCCAGATTTATTAAGTTAGCGCCTGCATGGTACGCCATGGCAAATCCCTCTCCGGTATTACCCGGGAACTCGTATAACCCACTGAGATAACCATCTCTTGGCAGACCAAACTTACCAACAGCACCTGCCGTCAAGATAACGGTAGGTGTATTTATTACATAAAAATCACCTGTGCGGATATTAAAAGCAAGCAGCGCCGACACCCGGCCATCGGTAGTTAAGAAACGTACGGCAGGCGTAAAGTCAAGTACCTGCACCCCTAGATCCCGTACCCTTTTAGCCAAAGCCCGTTTAATGTCTTCTCCATCCATAGCAAGATATAACGGATGTTCGGTCGGATGGAGAAAGCTAGCTTTATAATTGCCATTCTCATCAATCGGAAACAAATCACCAGGCTCGCGGTTAGTATATTCTTCAAGATCCTTAATCACCTGAAGGCTTTTTTCGCCAAGTACATAGGCGCATTCTTGATCTAATATCCCTTCGGTTACCTTGGTAAGTGCTTCCACTACATTTTCGGGTGTGCCATATCCGGGAACGGCCACAATATTTAGAGCGTCCATTCCTCTACCAATGGCACCTGAAGTTTCTATGGGCCCCTTATCTAAGATAATGACTTTGGCGTCAGGATTTTTGCTTTTAGCTTTTATCGCCGCTATTGTACCTGCACTGCCACCTCCAATAATGCTTACGTCAGCTGAAATATAATGTACTGCCATTCCTTATTCCTCCTCATGTTCCCTATATGACATACTCTAGAGAAGTCTCAGTGACTAGTGAAAACTCCCTAAAAACACGATCACGAATTTTGTTAAAATCATAGTCTGTCCTATTGCGGGGTTTAGGTAACTGGACGTTAACAATAGCATTCACTTTACCTGGATTTGGCGTCATGATTACCACCCTATCACCAAGGTAAATGGCCTCGTCAATATCATGAGTTACAAAAATCACCGTCGGACTATTCTTCTTGCAGATGCTGGTAAGTTCGAGCTGGAGCTGCATCCTGGTAAAGGCATCCAGCGCTCCGAAGGGTTCATCCAGTAACAGAATCTTAGGCTCCAGTACAAGGGCGCGGGCTATTGCCACCCTTTGTTTCATTCCTCCGGATAACTGATGCGGATATACGTTGGCAAAGTTGCAAAGATTTACTAAGTTTAAATACTCAAGTGCCTTCTCACGGGCCGCTTTAGCCGGTACCTTTCTTAAATCCAAGCCAAACTGAACATTCTCAACAACTGTTCGCCAGGGAAATAACGCATAATCTTGAAAAACAATAGCGCGATCACTACCGGGCGCGGTTATCCTCTGACCATCAATCTCCACCCAGCCGGAGCTTGCCTGTTCGAGACCGGCAATAATCTTCAGCAATGTGCTTTTGCCACAACCAGATGGCCCCAGCAAACACACAAATTCCTGATCATTTACGCTGAGACTTACGTCATTCAGGGCAATAATCTCTCTGTCTTTTTTAAGATGAAATGATTTTCGAACATCGTGCACCTGGATTGCCATGGTCTAGCCCCCAATTTCTTCACGCCATTTTAACAAGCTTTTCTCAATTATTTTGATTAGTTCAAAACATACTGTACCCATTGCGCCGATGGTAATCATCCCGATAATGGTCTCCGAATATGCCATTAACGTGTAGGAAGTCCAGGTATAATAACCAATTCCGTATTTCCCGGAAATCATTTCAGCGGCAATTACACTCATCCATGATACTCCGATTCCAATAGTAAAGCCTGTAAATATATTCGGGATAATTCCCGGCAAGTAAACATACTGTAAAAGCTGTAACTTAGTAGCATTCATGCTCTTGGCCGCGATAATTAGTGATGGATTGACATTAGCTACTCCAGCAATTGTATTAACAAGAATGGGAAAAAAGGCTCCCAGGAAAGTGATAAAGATGATACTCCCTTCCACTGAAGGGAAGATTAATATCGCTACCGGTATCCAGGAAATCTGGGGAATGGGGCGCAGCATATCAAAGATAGACAACAGCAAATCTTCGGTAACCCTTGATAGTCCAATAATTAGCCCCAAGACTACTGCAAGTGGCAGAGCTGCTAAACTACCAGCAAGAATTCTCCCGAAACTCACCAGTATGTGGTAGTAATATACCTGCTTTTGCAAAACAGCAATGAAGGTTTCCCCAACCTCTACCGGGGAGGGTAGATTGCCAAACATAAGCGGCGACATGACATTATTACCAACTAAAACCTGCCATGTGCCAACAAAAACAATTATAGCTATTATCTTTCGGATTACCCTGGTAATTCTATATCGAAAAGAAGATAAATCCGACATACCGCCACCTCTATTTCAACGGAATCCAATCACCTTTCAGCTCAGTTTCAGTAGGATATTTGTAGCCTAACTCCTTAAATGCAGCCTTTAAATACTGATCGTCAACAAACTTGTTCAAATCAATACTCTTGAGTTTTTCAAGCTTTTGCAGAAAATCCCGGCTACCCTCTAATGTCGTTATGTCTTTCGAATAGATTGCCGCATCAAATCTGACATTCTGAACAATCTTTTTGGTTACATCAAGCGGATATTGGGATTCCTCCTGGAAGATCCTCGCCGCTTCCTCAGGGTTTTCTCTAATAAACTTATGCGACTCAATCAACGCCTTTAAAAAGGCAACAGCATATTCCCGATTGTTTTCCACCCAGGTGCGATCAGCCACAACACCATCTAAATAATCCACATTAGTCTCACTGCCATCAAGCAAAACATCACCAATATCTTTTGTTTGAATTAGGCTGGGATAGGGCTCCCAGGTAGCATGGGCAATAATTTTGTTTTGTTCAATATTACTCATGCCCACAGTAACGTCCTGGTTAACAATTGTCACATCATTCGTTAAGCCATATTTATCCAGGGCCACTAGCAGCATCCTGTGAGCGCTAGATCCAAGAATTGTCGAAATCGTTTTCCCTTTCAAATCTTCCATCTTTATGTTGCTGCCTTTGGGAGTTAATATGGCCTGATTCTTCCCTCCAGCACCTTTTCCGTCGAAAGCAAGAAATACGGATTTGTAATTGCGGGATGTCTGTCCTTGCTCGCCGTTAATTAGTATGGGCATGTCCCCCATGAGTGCTAGTTGCAGCTTCCCCGCAATCATATTATTTGTTAGCGGGGGACCGGAAGGTGAATTAAACCATTCAATCTCAAAAACCTTATCCGGATACTTTTCCTGCAAGTACTTTTCGTAGAGTTTTTTGTTTTTGATAATTAGCGCACCCCAGGTTTGAGCTGTTGGTGCTTGATAGCCGATTCCTATTTTCACAACTTCCTTTTGGGATTTCGGCGTCTCTGCCGCACTTCCGGATGTACTGCTCTGGTTCTTCCCCGAGCACCCTGCGATTACCAAGCTGGCTGTAAGCAGTACAGCAACCAAGTAGCCAACAAACGTTTTTTTCCCTAACACTAAAATTCCTCCTTACATTCTTAGCATTACACCGTCTCTACGACTCTCTTCACCCCCTTTAGCGCAATATAAAAAAGAACAGACCGCTACCAAACGGTAGTTATCTGTTCTTTGTTAAGAAGAATAACTATTTCATTAAAGGATTTTTGCCTTTATCAGGCTTTTAATCCAGATAAATTGTCCAACATGATAAATTTTGTTCAAGTATCCAACTGGGAAAAAAATACTTAATCTTTCGGTCAATAACCTGATAAATTATCTTCTCAATATCATTAACACATTGCATGATATACACTCTACGATAATCAATAACTTTATCCAAATGGCCTGACTCAATGATTAACTCTTCGGCTTTGGTTAAAAAACCATGCTGCACACAAATAAGTATATTATCAGCAATACGTACCTCAGTTTTACTTGGTCCTTTCCCAATTCTCTCCTTGGCAAACTTGGCTATTTCTCTTTCCAGTAGTTGCTCTTGCTGATTAATTGTCAGGCCAAGCTGTTTTACGGTATTCAATATGTACACCTCTCAATTCCCTAAGCCTTGTCGATAGAGTAGAATGGTATACCTGACAAAAAATAAAAGGCCGGAAGAGTCGGTAAAATATCTACCAACTGCTTCGGCCTTCAGTTTTTCTAATCAGCCTAGCTAAAATATTGTATTAATAGTATCATACTCTATCGATGGCGTCAATAGGTAACTTTGGATAAGCAGGGATTATCAAGAGCACTTTTTACAGTGTTCAACCGCTCAAATTGTTCTTCACGCAAGGTTAAATTACCCAGAGGATATTCTTTTCCCAAATACTCGTATTTTTGCTGCCCTAAACGGTGATAGGGCAACAATTCATAACCAACATTGGGCCTTCCCTTAATAAAGTTAATTATGGCTGTAATATCTTCCTCTGAATCATTAAATCCAGGAATTACAGGTGTTCTGACCAATATGGGCAGGTTAGGAAAAGCCGCTGTCAGTCTGACAAAATTTTCAAGGATGATATCGTTAGCTAGCCGGGTTTGCTCACAGTGTCTACCTGAATCCAGGCACTTTATATCATAAATAAGCGTATTTAAATAGTGGCACGCCTTCTCCAGCGTCTGCCAGTCAGCATAACCGCTAGTTTCCATTGTGGTATTTATCCGCCTGCGTTTGGCCGCCTGTAAAAGTTCAACCGCAAAATCAGGCTGCATTAGTGGTTCCCCGCCACTGAGAGTCAGGCCCCCGCCTGACCGGGAGAAAAAAACGTTATCTTGTTCTACCACCTCTAAAATATCGTCAATACTCATCAATTGGCCGAAAGTATGTAAGGCCGTTGTAGGACACGCCCCTGCGCAAGAAAAGCACTGTTTGCAAACATCCCGGAGAACTACTGGCTTATCAGCTTCTCCCTGCCGTAATGCGTTATGGGGGCAGGCGTTGAGACATCTGCCACAGGCAGCGATCCCAATACACTTGTTTTGGTTGTAAGCCAGCTCCGGCTTGCTCGCCTGGGATTCCGGATTACTGCACCAGCGGCACCGCAGCGGACAACCTTTTAAAAATACAATGGTTCTTATTCCCGGGCCATCATGCACCGAAAATTGCTGGATATTAAAGACATACCCTGACCGTTTGTGATTGGGTTCCATGGTAGTAGCCTCCTACAAACTATGCTCGGTTCTGGCAATGACATCGTTCTGCAAATCAGGCGAAAGATCTATGAAATACGCACTATATCCGGCCACCCGGACAAGCAAATTCCGGTATTTATCAGGCTCCTTTTGGGCTGCCAGCAAGGTCTCTTTGTTGATAATATTAAACTGCAAATGCCAGAGCTTTAAATCACACCAGCTGCGGATGAGGGAAGTGATTTTTCTTGTTCCTGCTTCACCTTGCACACATGAAGGGCTTAACTTTATGTTTAATAGTCTTGATGCCCGTTCCTGAAAACCCAAATTTTTTGAATTAGCATTTGACATGAGCACGGCAGTCGGCCCTTTCACGTCTGCGCCATGCGAAGCAGAAGATCCGTCAGAAAGAGCCGCACCTGCTTTTCTACCATTGGCGGTAGCACCAACAACCTTACCGAAGGGAACGTGAGAAGTTACCGGTACATACCTTACATCAAGGCTCACACCTATTGTCTTGGAGTATTTGTGCGTAAATTGAAGGGCCGCTAAATCTATATTTTTTGCTATAGAATCGGCATAAGGATCATTGTTCCCATACCGGGGAGCATTTAACAGCAATTGTCTTACAGCTTCCTGCCCCTGAAAATCATTAGCTAGTACAACTATCAACTCATCAATAGTTATCTGCTTCTCTTCATATACGAACTTTTTAATGGCAGCCAATGAATCGACTACCGTAGCATAGCCGATAATGTCAAAATAACCCAAGTCGATTCCGCCAGCAATACTTGCTGAATGAAGATCTTTATAATCCTTTAGGCATTGTTCATGCAACACAGATCCCAGCGGAGCAGCAAAGTGCTTTTCCCGTAAATTATTCGCGATATACTGTTGCTTGAAAGCTTGCTTAAGCAAATAGGTTTGCTGTCCAATATAGGCCTGCCAAAATTCTTCCCAGGTTGCAAAACTTCTTGGATTCCCTGTTTCAATAGTTAATAGTTCATCATGGTAGATTTTCATTCTTCCATTGTACAAAACCATTTCTAAGGCAGCGGCTATATTAACATACGCGCAGGGACTGGTATATGTATCCCGGTTGGGCATTCTGACCTCGGTGCAGCCTGAGACAGCATAGGTATTTGCCTCTTTAAAACTAGCGCCTTTAGCAACCAGTAAGGGAATAACCTCTTCATCATTGATCAGTTTAGGAAAGCCTGAGCCCTCCTTTATCGTCTCAGCTATCTCATATAGATATCGTTCCGGTGAACGTGCATGAACCCTGGCGGCTAAATCAGGATAGTTGATAGGAAATTCCCGTTTCGATTCTAAAAATAAATACGTTAATTCATTGGTAGCATCCTCACCATTCTCATCCTGCCCACCAATGGTAACAGCTTCCCAATGCGCATAGGCTTCATTAAAGCAGGCACCAGCCGGGCTAACATATAAATCAATATACTGAGCCATTCCTACCCACATACATTCTAAAAGCTCTTTGGCCTTTTCCTGATCGACTCGCCCCGCTTGTAAATCAGCTTTGTAAAACGGATATAAGTACTGATCCATTCTTCCATTAGAGATAGTAGCACCGGTCTTTTGCTCCAGTCGGGAAAACATTTGCGTAAACCATTGTGCCTGAGCAGCTTCATAAAAAGTACGGGCAGGATTTTCTGGCACCCAATCACATATTCTGGCAATCTCCTCTAACTCGCGCTTTCTGTTTACATCAATTTCATTTGCAGCAAGTTCGGCGGCCAGTCTTGCGTGCCGCTTGGCCCATACAACAATAGCCTCTGATACAAGGATGACAGCCGCAAGGAAAGGAGCCTTCTCAAGCGCGTCCTTGGGATCAAACAGGTCAAGAGCCTCTAGTTGGCTTTGGGCCTCCTGTTTTATGGCCTTAAAGCCCTTTTTCAATACTTTCTCAAAATCATGAACCCATTGTAGTGCTGAGCGCATAGTGGCCGTTTCATTAACAATAAATCTTGATTTCGACACATTTACCGGATCGTAAGTTACCCTTAAAACATCTTCAGGCAGTGATGTGGCAAGGTCTTCATAAAACGTTTTCCCTTTCCAATAGGGTGCAATCTCCTGTTTGATATAGGCCATATCTTCATCGGCAATATAGAAAGGAGACTCTATCCGGTTAGGCAATTCGTCTGCCATTTGTTCCAGAAAGCAGCCATCCAGTTCTGGATAAATGACTCCATATCTACCCTGGCAACCTGCCCGGCCTGCCAAAAGCTGTTGATCGTCGATATATACCGTAATGTTTTCAGCAATGTGCTGAAGAGCCTTAGCCCACCGCAAGATTAACGGTTGCCCCTCAGTTGTCTTAAAAGATTCGGTAAAATACTTTGCTCTTTCGATATCGATTTGGGGGCGTTCTCCTTTAAATGAATTAAAAATGTTATATGGTCTTGGTCTTTCACAAGCTTTGTATTTACCTGTTAATTCTTCAGTTACTCGCTGCTCCTGCGGTGATAAAACAACGGCAGACAAACCCATAATTAACCCTCCCTATTTTACGCGTACTGAAAAATAAAAAAGGCTAAGTGATGGTTTCTGTTACCAACACTTAGCCTTCAGATTTCTGATCAGCC
This sequence comes from Sporomusa sp. KB1, assembly GCF_007830295.1. Lineage (GTDB taxonomy): Bacteria > Bacillota > Negativicutes > Sporomusales > Sporomusaceae > Sporomusa. Next base: position 767,168 of record NZ_VLKC01000002.1, read on the forward strand.
GTTTACTGTATATTTACGTGTAGCCTCTGGATTTCCAGTTAGCTTTATTTTGCTTATTTTATCATTGACAATTCTATTCGTCAATACCTAATTCAGGACATACACAGATCAAACTACATCTTTTGCATAGTATGAGATTAGCTAGCCGGCAAAATTAATAGAGGGAAGGTTTAATCCTTCCCTCTTGCCTAAAGCGCCCATCCCTATAGCAGTCACTGTACTTGATACCCACTAACCATATACAACTTAGCTTGCGAACGGGAACAACCTAATTCTTACACCCAATGGAAAGCTGTGATTCAATTAACCTTTTTGAGGAAACAAAAAACACTACCCTGCCAGATTAATAACCTACTTTGCAACAAACGGAAAACGGAACGTTTCCTACCTACTGCAGCTTGGGTTTGAATCTACACTATAAGGATGGTGCTTACTTAAATAATATCATAGACGAACCACATTTGCAAGTAGTATTATTCTGAAATTTTCGATTGTTGCAACCATTGTTTCATTCTGTCTTAGTAGTAACGCTAGCCTCTAATAATTGATTTTATTTCATCCTTAGTTGGAACTTTCCCTTTCACCTTAACGACACCATCCACGACAAGTGCTGGTGTCGTCATAACTCCGTAGGCCATGATATCTTTCATATTTTCAACTTTTACAATCTCGGCGGTAATTCCTAGCTCAGCAACTGCTTCCATTACCCGTTCGGTTAGGGTATGGCACTTTGCACACCCCATTCCCAATACTTCAATCTTCATTTGTAATTCCCCCTTGTAATATCTTACTCCCTTGTACAACTACCTTTTTTGCACACCCCACAGGGCAACCATCAATTACAACTACTTGATTGGCTTTTTTTTGCTGCATCAATAAACGGCTGCATGTGTGCTGCAAAATTTGTATCCTACATCAAAAGATAACTAAAGGCATTAAATGCGTAACCACATATAATAATGCCAATGGTAACAATACCCACAAATATAGCTAACAGCTTTGTCTTAACAACTTTCTTTAACAGAATCATAGACGGGAGCGAAAGTGCCGTTACACCCATCATAAAGGATAAAGCAGTACCAAGTCCTGCTCCCTTCAAAACTAACGCCTCCGCAATTGGTAATGTTCCGAAAATATCAGCATACATTGGAATTCCTACCAAAGTTGCCACCAAAACAGAATACCATTTGTCTTGACCTAATACAGCACTTATCACTGCCTCTGGAATAAAATTATGAATAGCAGCACCGATTCCCACACCGATCAAAATATATAGCCATACCTTTTTTACTATTTCCATCACTTGATATTTTGCAAACTCTATTCTGTCACTCGTTGTTAATTCTTCTTGTTCCATTTCCAGCATCTTGTTGCTGTGAACAAAGGGCTCAACATACTCTTCCAGGTTTAATTTGCTAATGATAGTTCCACCAACAACCGCAAGTACAAGGCCCATAATCACATAAGCTATTGCGATCTTCCAGTTAAATATACTTGCAAGCAGAATTATAGATGCTAAATCTACAAGTGGTGAAGATATCAAAAACGAAAATGTAACACCAATTGGTAGTCCTGCATTTGTAAAGCCAATAAATAAAGGAATTGATGAGCAAGAGCAAAAAGGCGTAACCGTTCCCAGTAACGCAGCCAATATATTTGCTGAAATTCCTTTAAATCGCTCTAATATCTTTTTCGTTCTCTCAGGCGGGAAGAAGCTTTGGATATAGGAAATCATAAATATTAAAACAGTAAGTAAGATGAATATCTTTATAACATCATAGATAAAGAAGTGAATACTTCCACCCACTTGACTACGTATATCTAACCCAAATACATTTTGTACAAGTAAAGTAACTAAATTATAAAGCCATTCCATTTTGAGTAATTGGTTATTTAACCATTCAAAGATAATCAAAAAAAATCATCTCCCTAATAATTTTTATGTGCTTGCACCGGTTTACTATACTACCGTAAAGATGCAACTCCCACCGCGGCAATCATGATGCCAAAGGTAATGAGGATTACAATTGTTAGACTTTGATTATTACCCTCGCACCATATGCCATTATTATGAGCGTGATCATGATTAAACATAAAAAACCTCCCTTTTTACTATCCCTTCGTTTTATTTATATTATAAATTTATCATATTATAATATAAATAATTGATAAGCACAAGATATAAAAAAATGCTAGGATTATTTTCCTAGCATTTTTTGAAAATTTGCCATTTAAGTTTGATACTAATATGTATTGGATTGGATTGGATTTTTGAGTCATTATTAACGTCTTAAGGTTACAATTAGTCGTTTCGGATTTAGGAGCAATTTAATAGCATCTTCAGGATTTTTAACGATGATCGTTGCCGCTGCCATTACTGTTAGAACAATTTGACGACACCAATTCCCAGCCAGGTAGCAAAAAAACCGACCAGGATATTAAGCCCGACATTATAAAAAGCCTGCATGACATTCACTTCCTCCAAGAGATGCAGCGTTTCATAACTAAACGACGAAAAGGTAGTCACGGCCATAAACAATCCAATAATAAAACACCCCACGACATTAACCAGCAACGTCCCCATCGGAAACTCTGTACCAAACCGCACTGCCGCCCAGTTAGACGTCAGATACCGGGTAGTCGCGCCAATCCCCCACCACCTACCGCCACTAAAATGATTTCTAGCATATCGTTTCACCTCGCTTGCCCCGATTACCTATCCACTATTTTCAACACTTGAGTGGTTTATTGCCATATTTGATGACTTCAACATCATCAATTGTCACAAGCCCCTTTTCCAGCATTTCATCTAAATAAGGCAACAATTTCGCTATATATTCCTCACTGTCAACAATCTCAACAAGTATGGGCAAATCACTTGATAAATCTACAATACTCGCTGTATGAATACGTTTATCGGCTCCATATCCCAACAGGCCTCGAAATACAGTCGCGCCTGCCAGATCCAGCTCTTTGGCCTTTTCTACGATAGCGCGATACAGCGACCGCCGTTTCCAATGGTCACTTTCCCCGATATAAATCCGTAATCGTTTGGCTTGACATGCAATTTTGGGCACAAAGATTCCTCCTTCAACTTTGATATTCAAATCTACCACTATTTACGTTCTCGCTGCAAGACCAACAGGTTCTGGTATCTCGTCCCATGCAGTAATATGCCAGGAACAGGCTTCAGTCAAAGACGGCATATGCGCGATTCCCCCTCCTGCATCGTTTTATAAAAAAGCAAAGACTCCTACCGTTAGTATGGTAGGAGTCATCACCTGGTTAACCAGGATTCGAGCGAACTCCATCGCTCATTATAATTACTATAATTTTACAAGCTGAACTCCTTCTCGTCAAGAGTCCAGCTTATAATTTTTCACTTATTACAATCATAACAAATGTTTCGATAATGTTTGATTTAGGGTTTGACTTTAACTAGCGAGTCTTTGCCTCCCTGCTGCCTGAATAACAAAAATTCTTCCATTACCTCCCCAAATCTCTGGATAGTGTCCGTTGTATCTTTTCCCTCTTTATCCAGCCGATCAAGTTCTTCAGATAGTTGCCAAATTTCATCATATAGCTCAGTCTCTTGTTTCTTACAATCCCGGTATCTGATATTCATAAGTTAGTTAAACCCACCCCTCCTTATTTTATCTGGAGGCTTCTATGCCCTCCTGTAATCTCCCATGAATGGGAATTTTACAGGAGGAAATTAAAAAGGATCACATATGCAGGATTATTTCTACCCTACACATGCGATCCTAATCGATTATTGCAACAGTATCAAGATACAGAAAACAACCCAAATAACAGAACCCGTCAGCGTGTCCTGCTAAACCTGTATCAAGATATGATACCATCGAATATTGCATGCAGTCGCTCAGCCCCTGCCTTAACGCGCCAATCATTACACCCCAATTGTCAAAACTTGTAATTCAGCTAACAACCGGGTATAATAAGATTGTCGTCGTGGACAGTTCGCTGTTACGTGTAGGTGCCCTTTCACCTGCTCGTGCCTATAGGTGTTCCACCACCTATGGGACACGGCGACTTAACTTTTTAATTTCCACCTATTACTAATATTAGTACTCTTTTACATGAATTGCAAGTACATGAAGATAAAAAGATTGATTTTCTATTAATAAGACCGTCCCAAAAGCTTAACAACTTTTAGGACGGTCTTATTCTTGGTTTAGTCTACTGTATTTTTTTAACCCAACCGAAGCAGTGATTTTTGCGGACAGTTCATCTTTTCACTTTTGCCGCAAAGAATTTTTTCAGATTATCAGGTACATCCTTGATTATATGTTGAGACGCTTGCTGCCCCCCGTATACATGTCTTAGTATTGCATCGACAATCATCGCCTTAGGCGGAGTGGTGTATTCTTGTCCCTGCCAGGTCCACACCCTGCAGTCAACATCTTCCCCGCAGACATCGCCGCAGGATTCACAAAGGCTTTCCTTGAAATCTAGTTGAATATCCTGGCCATTGATACGGATGGTTGGCGAACTTACAAATCCTAGTTCTAATGCCTGTTGTTCGCTTTCAACCAGTATCTTTCGAACTTCGATTTCGTAACCTGTTGCCTTCAAAACGTTCGCCACCTCTATGATGGCATCCTCAAGACTCGCGTCAGTCCCCAGACACCGGTCACACACCTCCAGGTCGATATACAGGAACTCGATAAGCAATCGCTTTTCCTGGCACTCCCCGGATGTACAACAATTCGTACCACACCCGCAGCCTTTTGTATTTTGTTTCACCGTCTTTCCTCCCGTCATTATATAAAATGGGTTCGCATTAACTAAGACGGAAACATCGTCAAAAGGACGCAACCTTTATTATAAATCGCAAAATGGATTGGACTTCACTTTTACCTTATATTCGATGATGTTTCCACGGCGATCAAGTTCCAGGCTGCAACACTCACAGAGCATTTTTTTCAATCTTTTTTGCGCCCGCTGTACACGCGATTTAGCACCCGAGTAAGATAAGCCCAGTAATTCAGCCAATTGCTTTTGTGTCAGACCCTTATACTCCGTAAGAACTATTGCCTCCCTATCTTTGTCAGGCAAGTGGTCAATCATGGCCCTTAGACAACTGGAGATTTCCTTGTTGCCGTTGCTGTCATCTCTAACCGCTTCCGGCTCCGGTGGTTGAGCAAAGGGTTCTTCCTGCCTGCGGGCGCGATAGTAGTCGTGGATCGCGTTGCGGGCGATTTGAAAAATCCAGGCATTCACCTTGCCGGCGTCGTTAAGCCTGTCAATATTCCTGTATATCTTGTAGTAGACCTCCTGCAAAATGTCTTCGGCATCCTGAGGGCTAGGAACCCGTTTTGAAATAAATTTTTTCAAGTGACCCGCAAACTCCCCGGAAATGTAGTCCCCGTAACTATTCACATCTTTCACCTGCCTAACTTTCTCGCGAGCTCATCCTATACCGAGGTATCTCGATCACTCAGATAAGATTTGCTTGAAAGGTTTTAGCCTTTCCCCCTAACAACTTTCTTTTACTCTCCACTATGATAAGAACTGAAAACTACATCTTATCACTTGCAACCAGCCGTTTGAAAAAAAAGATTTTTTCTATTTTTATCGTAAGCCTTTTAAATATTTCGGCTACAGTTGGATGATAGTATACTTCAATTCCATCAATATTAACTTGTTTGTAATGGACGGCCTTGTCAGTTTTGCCCAATCGCACGGATGGGATACGCGGTGTTTGCCCACCGCATTTGCCGCCACTTCAAACCCCGCCTGGCCGTTCCACAACCCTAATACTAATCGCAAGCTCTGATGACTTACGCTGAATGTATTCTCTGGCCGATCCTTCAATTATTATTTCCACCTTGATGTCCCCTTATCTTGGACTTGACTCAGATTTAGCAATACCCGCATAATTACTGCAAAAAAAGCCACCAAATTTGCCCTTCATATCCTCAAAAAGTGTTGACTCACGGTCAACCTATCACATTTGTCAGCCTTTACCTTCAACATCGCCAATTTGTATTGCGACTCCATCTTTGACAATGACAGGTACTTTATCAGAACCATATCGATCTTTACACAAATTCTTAGCCCAATCGTGCACACTTGTGTTGACTTCTTGAAATGCAATCCCTTTCTCCCGATAGTCTTGCAATACCTTAGCGCAGAACGGGCAACCTGTTTTCGTATAAATTACAATACCATCCCTGTTTGGTTCGCTAGTAATCGTTTGATCGCTGACAGGTGCATCCTTGCTACCACTCTCACACCCACAGCCGCAACTGCTACCGCCGCAACCGCAATCACAGGTTCCCTCGTCACAATTGTTGTTCTGAGCAGCCTTGGCTTTTTCGTACATGGCAGCCACTGAGTCCAGCACATGCGTAACAATACCTGAAACTTTATCAATTTCAGACATGTACCTATGAGCTCCATTAACACTGGCAAGAACTTCTTGCTCGCCAATAAGATCGCCTATATTTATCCCGACTATCGGTTTAAAGCAGTACTTTTCAACAGCCTTTCTGGCACAAGCTTTAGCACAGCCATCAAGAGTAATCGTAGGATGATTCATGGAAAATCTCTTTTCATTGGCAGTACCGATAAGCAGACGTGGAAGACTGAGAGCAACTACCTTTGTTGCTCTCAATTCGTTCACGACTCTTGCAGCTACAGCCCGAGAGATATAACCACCTGTACATTCACTGCCACAGCAAGCAATAATGCCGATTGTTTTGGGGTGCACTATCATTTCTCTCCCCCCTTTTCGGCAAGTTTTAAATCAGCTATTATTTTACTAGCTATTTCACAAACTTGCCTTTCTCCACTTTCGCTTAGTCTAACAATGGTGCCTAGACTTGCAGTATCAACTCCGGCCACTAGGCGATCAATAATATACTCAATATCAATATCGCCACCCATTATATCGACAATGTTGGTCGCACACTCTTTGCTACATCCATTGATGACAATGCACGGTGTATTTGCTATTGTTTGTACCGTCTCTGTTTCTCCATTTACCAGACAGGCTAAGCCAAGCATTTTCGCCTGCTTATTCACCTCTTCTTTCACCTTTAACGCTATTTCTTGAGTCATTAAGCCATAAACAGAATCAATGCCACAGCACGGAATAATAACTGGTATTTTTTTATCCAAATTACACCCTCTCCTAACTTATTTAATAGAAGAAAACCCGGCTTAACCGGGTAAAAATGAGTAGCCTTTATATGATTCTATACCGGTCCGCGCATTCGCCGGGAAACCAGTTCGCATTCTTTAAGCATTAACGTTTGAGCCGCTGTCAAAGGCTCTCCATCCTCAACCTGGGGCTCAATAAAATAATAGCAATTAGACTTTTCTTCGGCAATAACATCCGATATCTCGAACTTATATTTAAGACACCATAACTTTCCATCACCTAATCGATCAGAAATTCCACAGGAACAACATTTTGCTGACATATCTAAGACCACCTTTCTCTTATTCTAACCCTTCTGCCCTAATAGCGTGCCAGATAGACAGGAAAGTTCCTTCTTAACCTTAGGTAGAATGTGTTTTAGAACAAAATTAAGCGCTTCTTCTGGATCTTCATCATAATAAATGCTTTTTAGTATTAATTGCTCAGATTCATCGAAGGCAACAACCATATTAGGCTTTGGAAATGATGTTGCTGCATTATCAAGGTAGATAGACATCGGTCAACCACCTTCATATTATTTTTTATACAAATCTTTACTATTTTATATTTACACGATTGCCAAATATAAGTATAATCAGATTGTATCATTGACTGTTCATATAGTCAACAGTACACCTAAATAACCACTTTGAAATTACACAAAGAAAGATGGTCGATAGAATGACAAAGGAACCCAAAAACATTTCTACTATGAGAAATGCTATAAAAATTTTTATGAGAAGTTTGGGAGTCTTGGAAGGTAAAAAAGCTTTTTGCTATGATTGTACGTATGCTCAATGTCATGTAATCTGGGAAACCGCACAAGAAAAAAAAATTTCTGTGAATGAACTTGCAACTCGGCTAAATATAACTAAAAGTGCAGTAAGTAGAACTGTAGATGACTTGGTAAACAAAGGCTACCTTGATCGTAACCCAAATCCAGATGACCGCCGCTACGTAGATATTGAACTCACCAAAAAAGGGCAAAAAGTTTTTCTGGAGATAGAACTTAACTCGCGCCGCTATTTTGAAGCTGTTTTAGAAATTATCCCCGAAAACAAACGTGAAACAACATTGGAAGGAATCCAGATTTTCAGTTCTGCCCTGTATCAGGTTTTAAAAAAAGATACTTTAGAATAAGTGTACCATCAAGGCTCCTTTTGTTTGCAGGATATTCTTTTGTTTTGGCAACTTCACCAGGATTATCTAGCCAACAACTCCATAAGCCCGCTCTCGTCGTGTACACCCTTGCGTATAAGAGAAGGGATAGGCCCTCTAAATTGAGGAGCTATCCCTTCTTTCATTTTTATATATGTTCTTTCAATCGCCTGGAAACAAGTCGCATTCTTTGAGCATTAAATGTTATTACCCTATGTTTGGCTGCGCAGGCATCAGCAACTTCATCACAAGTTGCGAATTATTGTTTATCTGGAACCACAAAATACTTCCGAAAACGCAACGCGACATTAACTAAGCCAATCATAACCGGCACCTCGATAAGCGGCCCAATAACAGCGGCAAAGGCCTGACCTGAATTTATACCAAAAATGGCTACAGCCACTGCAATCGCTAGTTCAAAATTATTACTGGCTGCCGTAAACGATAATGTAGTTGTCTGCTCATAGTTAACTCCCACACGATGGCTTATGAAAAAAGATACTAAGAACATAATGCCGAAATAGATAATGAGTGGAATGGCAATACGCACCACATCCATCGGTAGTTTAATAATATAGCTGCCTTTTAGGGAAAACATAATTACGATGGTAAAGAGTAACGCTATTAATGCCAGCGGACTAATCTTAGGTATAAAACTCTGTTCGTACCATTCACGACCCTTTGCCGGCAATAAGATACGTCTTGTCAAATATCCGGCCACAAAGGGAATACCCAGATATATTGCCACACTCATCGCAACATCCTTCATGGACACCTGGATTTGCATACCTGTAAAGCCAATCCAGCCTGGCAGTACAGTGATGAAGAAATAGGCAAACACCGAATATAATACCAGTTGAAAAATTGAATTAAGTGCTACCAGTGCAGCCGCATATTCATTGTCGCCCTCTGCCAGTGAATTCCAGATAATTACCATGGCAATACAGCGAGCCAAACCAATAAGTATTAAGCCAACCATGTAGTCTGGTTTATCAGCTAAAAAGGTTATAGCCAGTACGAACATTAACACCGGGCCGATTATCCAGTTTTGCACCAGTGACAGCACTACAACCTTGCCGTTACTAAATACCTTGCCGATTTCTTCATATTTAACCTTTGCTAATGGCGGATACATCATTATAATTAAACCGACTGCAATCGGAATTGATGTTGTGCCAATTGACAAGGAATCCAGCCACGCAGCCATCCCCGGAAAGAGATAACCGCCGCCAACTCCAATAGCCATCGCCAGAAAAATCCACAATGTCAAATACTGGTCTAGGAAAGATAATCGCTTTTGAGCCTGTGCCATTTTACTACTCCCCCTTCACTTCTTTGTGATTCCTTAAAGTACCGAAAGTTCAAACAATCACCACTCTCCTCCCTTTGTTAATTTATTACGCAACCGAGCAACTATTTAGAATGCTAAAACGATTCGGCAGCGAGCAACACTTGTCTTAATCGTCAACAATTTTTACGGCTAGCTCACAGCAACCGCCTAGTTCCCGGTATTTTTTCAGTCTTGCCACGTCCTTTTGGCGTTGCGGATCGTTCTCCATTTCCTTGGACAGCAGTTCCTTCACAAAAGAGTACTGTTCAAGTATTTTTTCATTGACCCGATAGTATATCCACTGGGCCTGTTTTTCGCCGGTAATGAGCTTCACCTGTTTTAGCTTGGTCATATGGCGAGAGGCGTTGGACTGGCTAATTTTCAATATTTCTTCCAAATCACACACACACAAGGTTTCCATATACAGCAAGTTCAAAATTCTAATTCTTGTTTCATCAGCTAATGCCTTGAGTATTTCTACAATATCCATTAGTTCCACCTCTTTACCTATTGGGTTTTGTCTTTTGAGTTATAAAAACACTTCTCTTGTATATGATTATATTCAATTTTAATCATGATCGTCAAGCATTTTTTAGGAAACATCCTACTCATAATAAAACAAACAGCACATAAAAGTGTGCTGTTTGTTTTATTATGAGTAGTAAGAAGAAGCATAAATTATTTTAAAAATTTCAATATACTCTGACTAGCACCAATCTGTTCACTTAGTGTTTTTTCCGCTGCACTAACTATTTCAAGTACAGAGGGATAAACGATTCGATAAATTACCTTTTGACCATCTTTGCGAGAGTCGATTATCCCTTGTTTCTTTAAGTTGCTCAAATGCTGTGACAAATTTGACTGTTCAATGTCCAGTTCTTCAATAATCTCGCACACACAGCGTTCACCCTGTTCCAGGGTCTGGAGAATTCTAAGTCGCACAGGATGGGCCAGTGTCTTAAAGAAATCAGCCGTCAACTTTACTACTATATCTTCTGCCACGCATATTCCCTCCTTAAAATATACCCAATCATATATATCAAAACTTCGCCTCAAAGGTTCCCTCGACTAGGCTATCCCAACTACAACCAAAATCAAATATTAGCCCTTTATCATATAATAAATCATTTCTTTTTAACATACAACCTTTACAAAAGTAAAACCTCCTACAGCAGCTATTTCAGTGCCATAGGAGGCTTTCTTCTCTTGAACCAGCTAATTTGAGGATATAACGATTAGATCAAACCAATCGATTTGGCCAATGCAAAAGCTAGACCACAACCAATAAATGGTCCAACGACGGGAACCCAGGAATAGGTCCAGTCAGAAGAACCTTTACTATTCTTTCTATTCCCGCTTGTGCAGCTAATTAATAATTTCACGAATACAATACGCCTTGCTTATTACATACCTGCCACTTGCTGCGGTTCTGGTGTGCTTAACTCAAAATCAGAAAGTTTCGCCATATTATACATAGTATAGGTCATGGTTTTAAGCATGGCAACCATCAATATAGCTCCGGTTCCCTCGCCTAGTGCCATATTTGCCTTGATGGGTATATCATCAGCCAATATATTACCTAACAGCATCGCATAAGACATACCCGGTTCTTTGGACATATGGGAAGGCAACCCGCAATGCTCTACCTCCCTGTTAATCCGTGCGGCACAGGCAAAAGCTACGGCGGTAATAAAACCATCAATGACAAAAGGAGTTTTGCGTTTTGCACACGCAATCATACCCGCACATATGGCGACAATATCAAAGCCCCCAACACAGCGCAAAATATCCTCAATGCGGCAAAAGCTCTCCCGATGCCGCTCAACGCCTTTAGCCACTACAACACACTTTCTTCTGATAATCTCGTTAGTTGGCGTACTTGCTCCATACCCTACAACAAACTCAGGTAAAATTCCGGTCATGGCATGCAGCACGGCAGAAGAAGTAGTAGTATTACCAATTCCCATCTCACCAAAGGACACCAAATTAGCCCCTTGGGTATCTATGGCATAGTTAACCATCTCTTCCCCTACATGCCAGGCCTGCTCAAATTCAGCCGGTGTCATGGCTTCCTCTTTCATAAAATTTTTGGTGCCCGAAGCAACTCTGCGGTTGATGCCTACTGATTTTTTGTTATTGATTCCGATATCAATTACCGAATAAGGAACATTATTAGCCTGACAAAAACAACTAATCGTCGCTCGCCCGTCTACCATGTTCTGTGCCTGGAGGTAGGTAATTTCCTCGGGAAAATTCACCACGCCTTCTTCAATAACGCCATTATCGGACGCAAATATTAAATGATAGGGTTTAATTTCCGGATGCATCGTGCCCCAGGCTAATAACATTTTTTTAAAAACCGTTTCTAATAATCCTAGGCTGTTTGCTGGTTTTGCTGCTCCATTAACTAAATCATCTACTCTTGCCTGATAGTTCATGCTTAATCCCCCTATTTCTTGTTTTGTACCAATACAATAAATAAAAGAAACCCTTAGCCCAAAAGAGCCAGGGTTATATTTTCATAAAATCCTGTCCTCCTGGTACTACCTCTGGCGCGGAGGTAAATAACAGCCAAAACAGGCAGGTCTCCTGGCTTACGGATCCAAAGAACACCCCTGCCTTCCCGCTTGCTGGTGGCATAATAAAAGTATTCTTCCCCGCTTACAGTGGCGCGACCGCGTCGTTTAAGGATTTAGGCAATCCTTCCGAACTTCCCTATTCTCCTCTTAGCTTACTAAGAGGCACCTGTATGGTGGCAAATTATTAAGTTTTGATTTCTGTTATACTCATTCTACAGTTATGACCATTCTCCTGTCAGCCTATGTAGGTTCGCAAGATGTTGAAACATTTAGTCAAAAACATAACTTCCCCGCTTGTCTATCCTGCCTTCAAAGAGTACAATATGAATAGAAAGTTTTAAAGGCAGGTGACAGCAATGGAGAATACGGAATTATTGCAAGCCATCCGCTCTATGATCCAGGAAGAAATACAGCCTATTAAAGAAGAAATAACTACCATCAAATCCGATATCGGCACTCTCAAGTCAGATATGGACACTCTTAAGTCTGATATGGATACAATCAAATCTGATACTTCCGCCTTAAAGTCTGATATGGATACCGTCAAATCCGATATTTCCGCCTTGAAGTCTGATATGGATACCGTCAAATCCGATATTTCCGCCTTGAAGTCTGATATGGATACCGTCAAATCCGATACTTCCGCCTTGAAGTCTGATATGGATACCGTCAAATCCGATATTTCCGCCTTGAAGTCTGATATGGCTACCGCCAAATCCGATATTTCCACCATCCAATCCACTATGGCTACCAAAGCTGATATTACCCGCTTAGAAAACAAGATTGAGCAATACGGCGAAGTCCAGCAAAAAGACATCTATCATTTGCTCCAGTTAACCAGTAAAAAAGTTGATAACATCCACGAAGACTTAAAATCCCTGGCAGAAGTCACCGGCGAACATGAAATGAAAATTCGTTCTCTTGCCCGCCGCCCTGTTTGAAAGCGTACAAGTAATTAACCCGGCTATGTGCCGGTTATTTTTTTGCGCAACAAAGCAAATACCCGATTAGAATGGCGATAGCCAACACACCTGCTGCTGTCAAACCAATCGAATTACCTAAACCAGCTAACCGTTGCCAGTTATGCCCTAGCCCAGTCCCCAGATAGATAAGAGCACCACACCAAATAACTGAACTAATAAATATTCCGAAAATATAGGCCCTGCCATTCATCTGGACAAAGCCTGCCGGAATTGGAATAGCGCCGCGAATAACAGGTAGCAGCCTTCCAAAAACAATGGTAAAAATGCCGTATTGAGTAAGCCATTTTTCAATAATCAGCAGTTTCGACTCAGTTGGTATGAGGAAGGAAAAATGTTGAGCTATAATTTTTGTTCTGCTAAACAAACCCAGTCCATAACTAATAACAGCCCCCAGTAAATCTCCCAATGCGGTGACCGCTATCGCAGGAAGCATTTCTAGTTGTCCGCTATATACTAAATAACCGGTAACCCCCAGGGTTAATTCCCCTGGCAGGGGCAGGCCTGTACCAGTAAGCAGCATAGCTGTAAAAATAGCAAAGTAACCATAGGTGTCGATATGATTAAGTACTGCTTGTTCCATTGTCGAATTACCTAACCTCCACTGCGTAATCGATACATTGCTAATGTATCCCTGATATAAAAAAAAATCCGGCTATCCGGATTTTTTTTTAGGTACAGCATCTGTCTTTTCTTAGCTCAAGAAATAAAAGTCGACACATCCTCCACCGGTTTTCGCGGCGGAACTGATACTTTATCAGCAGCAGGAACACCCAGTGGTGTCATGGCAGCCAGCTGATAGCCTTCTTTATTAAAACCAATATATGCCGAAATATCTTCAGCAGCATGCGTCGGTCCGGTCATCCAGCAAGTGCCATAACCCAGGCTGGCAGCAGCTAACAGTAGATTTTCCAAGGCGGCTGCGATATTTTGAATACCAGGATTGGGGTTGGCATATTTTATGGCTTCCTCGCGTGGCATAATGCCATCAGCTAAAAGCATATCAGCGATAGTATAATAAGGACCGGCATATACAAGAATCAACACAGGCGCAACCTTAAAAGCTGTTTGATAGGGCAGGCTTCCCTTTAACCCCTTAATTTTTGTCTCATCACATAAATATGTGCACAACTCAGCGTTCTTTCTCTCAACAATTCGGGCAATCTCGGCAATTTTCTTTTTATTTGTGATAACAACAAAATGCCAATTTTGCCGGTTTTTTCCTGATGGTGCATAAGTAGCCGCTTTGATTAGTTCTTTGATTGTTTGCTCTGGGACTTGTTCCTCTGTAAATTGACGTACACTATGACGCTTGTAAATAAATTCTAAGTCCATAATAACTGACCTCCTTGCATTTTCGGTATATTCACTGATCCCCTGCCTTCGTCCTGACTAGGCAACTTGTTAAAAAATCGTCTAATCCTTTTGGCTAACCAATTTTTATTTGCATGTAACGAACCTGATGATTTAAAGAACACCCTCACTGTACATCTTTTCAAGTTGTGTAAGAAACATATCCATCCACTTATTGCTTTGTTCAATATATTCAGGGTGAGCAAGCAGTTCTTCCGGCGTCTGCACATATACATCGGGAATCATTTCTGCGCGGCAGTTTTCTATAAGACCGGTGATGATCGACACTGTGTTTTCCAGGTGGTACTGAAAACCAAATACTCTGTTTTTATAAATAAATGCCTGCTGCTTGCAGGCATCGCTTGCTGCTATGCATTGTGCATCTTCCGGCAAAACGCTGAAAGTATCCCCATGCCACTGGAATACTATTGGCTGTTGAGGGAAAAAAGAGAATAAAGGGGATAACCTTGTTTCTTCCGTCAAGCTGACTGGAAACCAGCCAATCTCTTTATAAGGATTTTGGGTCACCTTACCGCCGATTACATCAGCAATTAATTGACCACCGAGACAGAGGCCAATAACTACTTTACTGGCGTCAATCGCTTCTCTGATGAACGCCTTTTCATCAGCAAGCCACGGATAGATTGCTTCTTCATAGATATTCATCGGCCCTCCCATGACCACAAGCCAATCGAAATCGGCCTGCTCTGGGAGCGGCTCATGCTGGTATAACTGCGTGTTTGTCAGCACATGACCGTTTTCCCTCGCCCATAGCAGAATGCTGCCAGGGTTTTCAAAAGGGACATGTTGCAAATAATGAAGTCTCATTTTGTCTCCTATCCTTTCATCGTAGTTTTCTTCTGTTCATTTTCTCACAAATAAATAAAAAAAGTCAACTCTAATGCAAATCTGCACTCCGCTTAGTTGACACTTCATTGTATGACTATTGATTATTTTTCTGACACGCCTGAACCACCAACTTGGTTAGGTCAGGCAACAACTTCCGTCGATACCGGTTTCATGCCCAATACCATCTGTTTCATAGATATGAAACTCTTCAGCGTGACCATAGTGCAAATCAACCAACTGCTTATATTTTGGAGGTCACAGCTATCTTATACACCCTGGCCAGAAGATTACATTTTTTCATAGATTCGGGTTTAGGGCTACGGAACCTATGGGATTGATCTTCTGCTAAAAGCCCGATGGCATCGGCACGGCATTGCTGACAGTGAAGCATTTGGGGAATGTCGGTTTGGCACAAATCCCGCAAAGCATTTATCTCTTTTATGCTGGTCTGGGGGAAATTCTGAAACACACTGCCTGGCGCCGGGATGAGCGGCATAATATTAGTCATTAGTGCGCCCAAACTCTTTACTTTTTTTACTACTGCCGGGATATGTTCATCATTAATGCCCTTGATCATAACAATATTGACTTTGACCAGGATACCGTTATCTGCCAAAAGCTTAATGCCTTGCAGCTGGTTGCCGATCAATAGTTCAGCAGCATTTTCACCCACATAGTACTTACCCAGATAATGAATATGATGATAGATTTTGGCCCCGATGGCAGACTCCAGACAGTTTACAGTAACGGTTACATGCTGAATCCCCAGGTCAATAATATCCTGCCCATAGTGAGGAAGCATCAGGCCATTAGTGGACAAGCAAAATATCATATCAGGCGATTCGGCCTTGATTAACTGAATACTGCTTGTTACAGCCTCCCAATTGGCTAAGGCATCACCCGGACCGGCAATCCCAACAACACTCAACTGGGGAATTTCGGCTTTTACCCGGATAAACTTTTCCAGACTCAGTGCCGGGGTCAATACCTCACTTGTCACACCAGGACGACTTTCATTTACACAATCATACTTGCGATTACAGTAGTTACAGCTAATATTGCAAATCGGTGCCACTGGCAGATGCATTCTGGCAAATTTATGATGGGCATCAAAAGAATAGCAAGGGTGCTTGGCCGTAATTTCTGCTAATTCTTGTTTTTCCATAGCTAATCAGCCTCTTTTCATTGCGCCTGAAACATATGCTCCAGATCAATTGGGTTTTCTTTGGCAGTAAGCTCCTCCGGATCAATAGAGTAAACGGCAACAGCATTGTTATCAAAGGATGAACGGTATTTATCCACAAATTGCCCTGAAAGTGGGGTTTTAAAAAACTGCGGCATAAACTTTTCTAAAAACTGCGCCAGTACTTGCGTTTTTTCGGCTAAATCCTGAACAAGAACCGCCTTACCAAAAATAACAACACTCAGGTAGGCAGTATCACATTTGGCCGGCACGGGGTCGGCTACAGTGCCAAATTCTTCAAATACGGTAAAACAGACGGACGGACTGGCGGCAAGGACGACGTTTTTTTTGCCGCTGCCCATACCATGGATATATATTTTACCATTCCAATAAACATAATTGACAGGCAAAGCATAAGGCCTCTCGGCAATTTCACACATGCTTAATGTTCCAACCCTTTTTTCGGTTAAAAAACGGTTAATCTTTTCTTTATCCGCACAAATTCGTTGGGTGTATTTTATTTGTTCCATCCTATCTATCACTCCCTTTAGCTAATAAGCGCACGCCGGTTGAGAAACACAGGCTGGCTATACTTCGTTACTGTTCTTAAAAGCCTCTCTAACTGCAGCAATCCTTGTCTGATCAAATAGTTGCTTAACCTCATTACACATTGCCAAAACGCGATCCGAATCAGATTCTTCGGGAATTCCATGATAATAATTTTCAAGAGAACAAATACCAAATAGTAAATCCAGCGATCTTATTTCCTTATTTAATACCTCAGAAACGTCAATAATTGTTTCTACTGCATCCATAAGACAGGTATAGTTGTGATTTCCCGGCTCTTCGCCGTATAAATCACATAAAGCAATAAGATAGTTTTCGAGCGCAACTGAAGCTACATTAAATATTACACTGGAACACTGTCCTTCTTCCAAAAACTGCTCGGCCCGATGATGATACATCTTGGCACTGCGATAATCTGCCTCAAACGCTTCTATATCGATTTTATTGATATCAATCATTGTTTTATCCTCTTTTTTACTATTGATTCTGCCAGAACCTGATCCGTGTCAGGAACTGGCAGAATCCAATAAATTCCCAGATGTCTTACACTAGCTGATGCTCAGAATGCTACTAGTCTTGAAGATGACTTACCAAACATTGAGAACCCATTCCTTGTTTTTCTTGTATTCCATGTCGGTAAAGAGCGTGTTCGCCATCTGCTCAGCAAGCCAGGTCGCACCCGCATAACCGACAACCGGATGACGATACAGTCCCGCTCGGTCGTAGGTGGGGAACCCTACGCGTACCATCGGAATATTATTGTCAATGGAAACAAACCGTCCCTTGGAATGACCCAGAATGAGATCAAGTTCAAGGCCCTCGTTCTTGATCCGGTTTTCCAGTTCCCACAGATCTGCATTCATGATGATTTCCATATTGAAATCGACGTTTTCCTGCAGCGCCTTAATCCGGGGATCGTCCGGGTAGGACGTATTGTCATCACCAAGCAATAGCAATACCGGTTTCATCTCCAGATCGATACAGAACTCTGCAAGTCCGATAACAAGATCGGCATTGCCATAGATAGCAACCTTCTTATCAGCGAAAAACATGTGAACTAGATCGGTCAGGGCATCAATGGCAAGTCCCCGTTCCCGGACAAGTGATTTGGGAATCGGCTTGCCGGTTAGTTTCTTCACGTTCTGTAAAAAGGTATCTGTGTTGCGGATACCGATAGGCGTCGGACCAATGATCGCCGGAATATCGAATTCTTTTTCCAGATAGGTGGCGGTTTGACCGCCTTCATACCTGTTCAAAGCAATCGTTCCCAACGCGTCCGCTGTCCCGGTCAGGTCCGCAATCGTCGTGTCACCATGGGATACATGGTTGCCGTCAGGCATCAACGGGGAATCGAAATTCTCAATTTCGAACAGCACGGTCGACTCCACCTGCATTGCCGCCAGCAGATGCTTAAGTTCTGTTACATCTCCCGGATTGACCCAGCCGGTAATCAGATTGAGTTTTCCGCTGGGTTTATTTTTTTTCGCAAAGTGACTTACAAACTCTTTCACCGCAACATCGTATCCGCTCACCATACTCCCCTTAAAACTGGGTGTATGCACCGGAATCAAATGAACCTCTCGACCGGCATATTTTTCTTGCAAAAGCTCATTATTGAGTTTCAAAACTACACCGTCGATATCATCACCGATGACTTCTGTCGAACAGGTTGAGATGATCGGTATGACTTTGACATGCGGGTACCGCATCAACAGCACATCAATTGCCTCTTCAACGCGATGGGTGGCACCAAATACCGCACCATCCTCGTGCAGCGAGGAAGACGCTATCTCAAAGCTCTCCTTGAAATGCTGTGAAAACAGCAGGCGGACGAACATAACACAGCCCTGGCCTCCATGAACGATCCCAATACAATCCTTAATTCCTATACTAGCGTACTGCGCGCCACAAGGCTGACAGGTAAATATCGGGTTGATAACGCCGGCACGCTCTTTGGGTTTTACTTCACAAAACATAGCAATTACTCCTTTTTCTATTTGTTTTGTTCTGCGTCCGCCGTAATGGCACACAGCTTTTACCTTACTCTTTAATAATGCGGGTCAGTAAGCTCTGCATTCAGCGATCCTGTAATGGTTAAGTAGTCCATACGGTCTTTGAGTCCCTGCATGAGCAACTTAATCTCCGGTTTATCCATCGTAAGCAACCATGGATACCGGCTTTTGAAAGCATCAGCCAAACACACGGCATCTACCCAATAGACTTTGTCAGTCGGATTGATAATGTCAACGGGTTCATCGCACAATAGCTGCATCGTTTTCGTAAGGATTCCCTCGTTTTGTTTCTCCCGGTCCCAGGAACGGGAGTGAAACTGCCACAGACATTTTTTCATTATATAATCTACTAGCTGCTCAGTCCTGTCTTTCATCATATCCTCCATAGCTATCATCCTCCGTTACACCGCAGAAAGCTGCTTGGCTGCTGGTGGAATTTGCGGATACGTCTTGCCGCGCAATTGTGAAATGACATCATATTTACCTGTATACTCTCTCATCAAGCTTGAAGAGGTTACGTCTTCGCTCAAGTTCGCATCAGATAACATTTTTTGAGTGACAAATCCTGTATTAGTTGGAATTTCATCCTTACTAATATCCACAAAGGCCAACTGGTGAAGCGGTGAATAGATCGCATTGTAGATATCACGGGCAAATCTGACCCAGCCTTCATAACCCTTCCAGGGACCATTGTGGTAGGCATGGGCATTGAGGTAGGGAACCCGGATCTTCTTGGCAACCTCGCCCGGACGCTTACCGGTAAAAATGATGTCAGGTTTCAGCATCTCCATCGCTTCTAGTCCTTCCAGTTCATTGGGATCATCAATGGCGAGCGCGCCTTCTTCACACCGGGAAATCCCTTTTTCAAAGTCTCCCTGATGACCGAATTTCGAATACACCGAAACGACTTCGACCCCCATCTCTTCATGAATTACATGCGCCCAGTGCCAGAGCTTGGAACCACCCGGCCAGAGACACACTTTTTTGCCTTGCAGGCGTTCCCTGTACCAGTCAAGTTCCGGTTTCCATCTGGCGGTTTCTTCATCAATGATGGCCTGGGCTCTGTCTTCAATACCGAAGAATAACCCAACCTTCCGCAGTGACGCCGACAATGGTTCGAAGCCAAATCCATCAATATCAAGCCGTGGAGTCCCGTATCGTACCCGGAGTTCATTGCAGATATACTCGGCCGAACGCGCGCATTCCAATACGTTGAGGTGCGCCCGGTGCATAGCTCGGAGATCATCATAGGACCCGTTACCGGTAAAAGTGGACAGAACCTGAATACCCATTCTCTTAAAATAGTCCTGCATAACCTCCTGGTCTCCCTGAATGTTATACTCGCCCACGTAATTAATGACATAGTCGCTGGTGATTTTCGGTTCAATATTGCCGACCTTCTGATTGATCCAGGCGATATTGATTTTATGATGTCCCCCTGACTGGCTCGGCCCCCCGAACCCGGGGGAATTGCAGACGAAGATATCGACATCAGGCATTTCTTCCATCACTTCCTGGGCAATTGCATTGATATCATCACCGATCAAAGCGGAAGCACAGGTTTGGTAGAGAGTCATCCGTTTCTTATCGGGGAATGCCTTGAACGCCTCAATAATGTTTTGCTTGAGCAGTTTTTCGGCGCCGAATATAACATGTTTTTCCTTCATGTCTGTCGCGTAAGTATATTTGAGCTGGAAGTTATCGTTATCGCTGATATAGCGTTTGGTTTGCCAGGTGTCGTAGGTACAACCGACCGGTCCATGGCTCATATGGATAACATCCTTCATCGGTGTACCAATAACATGCTTTGCCCCGCAGTACGCACAGCCGCGTTCCGAAATCGACCCTGGAATTGTATTAAGATATCCGAGGGGAAGGGCCGATGTCAAATCCTCGCCGGGCCCTTTTATCACTGCATGCTTTTTTCTTTCTGGAATACACTTGCTGCATTCAAACTCATGATATGGCATGGATTTGTTCCTCCTTACTTTTTAAAATATTAATCGGAAATACCGTATTTAACAACCATAGCCTCTAACTCATCCATCTTGAGCGGTTTAGGAATAACAAAATTCTTATTTTCGATAATCTTTTTGGCCAATTCTCCATACTCTTTTGCCTGGTTGCATTCAGCGTCATACTCGACAACTGTTTTCTTGTTAAATTCGGCTTTTTGCACGATATTATCGCGCGGTACAAAGTGAATCATCTGGGTGCCGATGGCAGCTGTAAACTCTTCCAGGAACTCTCTTTCCCGGTCAACTTTACGGCTATTGCAAATAACCCCGCCAAGACGGACGCCGCTTTGCTTCGCATATTTAACAAGGCCTTTGCAAATGTTGTTGGCTGCATAGATAGCCATCATCTCTCCGGAAGCAACAATATATACTTCCTGCGCTTTACCGTCACGGATAGGCATGGCAAAACCACCGCAAACAACATCACCAAGTACATCAAAAAATACAAAATCTAAGTCCGGTGTATAAGCACCGTTTTTCTCCATAAGATCAATGGCTGTAATTACGCCCCGGCCTGCGCAGCCTACACCCGGTTCAGGACCACCGGACTCAACACAACGAATTCCCTGGTACCCTGTTTTTACTATTTTTTCAACGGTAATTTTTTCTTCACCCTCATCACGCAGCATATCCATTAATGTCTTTTGATTCATCCCGCCGAGAATAAGCCGCGTTGAATCTGCCTTAGGATCGCAGCCATGGATAAATACTTTCTGATCGTAGAAATGGGCCATTGCCCCTGCTGTGTTTTGTTGGGTAGTGGATTTTCCGATGCCGCCTTTACCATATATCGCAATTTTTCTTGGCATTTCTGCACTCTCCTTCTTACTTTAAAGTTTTAATACTATTGGCTATAAACTGTTTACTATTCTTCCGGTTACACAGCCGCGTCGCCGGTTTCGCCGGTTCTGACACGAATGGCATCTGAAATCGGCAGGATAAATATTTTGCCATCACCGACCTTGTTATCTGTCCGGTTTACTGCGATAATTGTTTCAATAATTTTAGCTACTTCCTCATCATGGGCTAAGATAGTAAACATCCGGCGAGGAAACAACCGTGTACCATCCAAAAATTGAACAATCATTTTTTCAGTCTTGGCATCGTCTTCTTTAGACAAGGCCAATAAGGTTTTCCGCCGTTCTGCAATAATCGACAGATCCTCAACCAGCCTGCCGCGCCCCATCACTTTAGTGGCGGTAAAACCAGCCACCCCAATCTCCACCAGGGCTTTTTTTGTAGCACTGACTTTGTTCATCCTGATCACAGCAATAATTTCTTTCACAGTTGCTCCTCCTTTACAGCCCTGTAGCACCGGTGGAAACAGTATATACTCCATCAAGCGGGCTGATAAAGATTTTACCGTCACCAAACGATCCCTCGCCGCTGCTCTTAGCGTATTTGATGATAATTGACACAATTTCCTCTTTGTTTGCTGCAGGAGTCGCCATCATAATCAGGCTCTTGGGAATTTCGTCATATACGACGTCACCAACTTTTATCCCCATCTGCTTACCGCGGCCTACAACATCGACCACAGTGGCGGCATGGAAGCCGGCAGCCGATAGTTCTGAAAGAAGTACGTCTTTTTTCTCCGGTCTAACAATGGCTCTAACCATTATCATCGCTATCTCTCCCTTGATTTTTGTATTACACTGGGTTTCAACACTTTCAGCCTAGACTATACTTTGACTAACCGGTATGGCGAACGTAAGCTGATAGTAATTTCTCCTTTTAAAAAACTGTCAATCAGAGCTTCCGATTTCCTGATTTCTTTTTTATTTACCAAGGAAATTAAATCGGCTTTACAGACAGTACTAAATTTGTAATCTTTTACTTTTCGTTTAGAGAGTTCGGTCGGAAGCATACTCTGGTCTGCACTAATCCCGGGGTTGGCATATCTATTGCTGCCAATGATAGTTTTGCTGTCTGTTTTCAATGCTCCCTTTTCCACGATATTGTCTCCTCCCTATTTTTCTTCTTGAAAAGAGAATACTAACTTGTTATAATAAAATGGGTAATTTGAATAAACCTAGTGCTACTGGGAATAGTAAATTTACCTGTGCTTCATGGGTATTCGTAGTGCTCATGAAGCTTTATATTGTTATGCTTTAACTCGATATAACCACCTCCTTAAAATATCGGCATACACCAAACTTTTTGACACAACCAATTTATACAAGCTGCATTGCTTACTAAATTGACTGTGGCGATAAGTTTGTTTATTGTTGAGTAATTAATTTAAATTAAAAATGGGTAAACTAAATAAACCCTAGTGCCACTGGAAA
Organism: Sporomusa sp. KB1; assembly: GCF_007830295.1. GTDB lineage: Bacteria > Bacillota > Negativicutes > Sporomusales > Sporomusaceae > Sporomusa. The sequence goes on from NZ_VLKC01000002.1 coordinate 790,653, forward strand.
TCGAAGATTTTTCGTCTTCTGCTCCTGAGCTTGATAGATATTCGTAGTATCTATCAAGCTTTTTGTTTGACTATTTAAAAGAATAAAAAAAATCAACTAACCGCACCTTGTGACGGCTAATTGATACCCCTTTGTACCTGTAGTTGAATTACTATTTACACATACAATACAACAAAACCAAATTATAGTCAATAACATTTTCTAAATTTCAGCACTCATATCAAATAAAAACTATCTAAAACTAATTACGATTACTCCATAACGCTTTATTGACATTGTTTTTGTTTGTTTTTGTTTTGTTTTTTTAAAAATGATTTGCATTCAAGAAATAATCAGTTATAATATAATCAAAAATTGAGTTTCAAAGTCACAAGGATGTGCCGACCGGAGATAGCCGAGTCGGTTTTTATTTTCTGGAGGTGATGCCACATGTCAACTCACTTCACTTTGTCTACATAACCCGTTTTGGAACGACTTTCATCTCTGAACCACTTTCACAAACATGATGTAAACCTGACCTCGCTTCTGAAGCGGATCTGCGAACTTTACTCAACAAACTTTACGCGCAAGCGAAAGTGGCCAAAAATTAGATATTATATTATCTTTAATCATTGCTGCAGCTCCTCATATAACGTACTGCTAATACCATAATCCAATCAAGCGCCAATAAACAACGCCTACTGTTAAATATAGCACCACATGCAGCAAGGTAATCACGGTGCCAACACACCACCAAGTCTTTTTATTATTATATCCCTTTTCCATCAAAAGCGGCCCTAGCGCGTTGCCATAATGCGTCAATGTGCAAGAAATAATCATTAAATAGGCTAACACAAAAAAGGCCGGATACCTGGGTACATCAGTAGCTGCAACAAACGAAAAAATAAGCGGTGAAAAGGCTACCACATAGCCCGTATAGGATACGAAAAAATAGTGTGGCAAAATGGCCAGCGCCGCCACTAGCAGCAAAATACTATAGGGACCCAAACCGGCTGTCGGCAGCAATAGTTTGATAACTCCGGCAAACCAGGCAAAAAATTCCAGTTTGGTCAGGGCCACTGAAAAACCTAAAATCGCACCAAACCAAATGAGAAGCGACCACATTTCTTTGGTTTCAGCCAAGTCATTCCAATTAAGAACTCCGGTTACCAGCATAAGTGATACACCAATAAAGGCTACTAGCGTGCTATCTACTTTTGTTACCGTACCTGTGGACCATAGAATCAATATTGTTAAAAATATTCCAATTGCAGTTAACTCATTCCTGCTAATATGGCCCATGCCTGCCAATTCCCGCCTGGCACTGGCCCGCACCGCTGCCATAGAGACTGTGTCCGGCGGACATAACTTATATACAATATAAGGTGTCAATAAAAAACCGATAAACCCCGGCAACGCCGCCAGGGTCCATAATGGCCAACTAATACTTATGCCTAGCACATCCTGAGCCAGCTTAACATTGATTAGATTTGGCCCCATCCCAGTCATAAACAAACCACCGGAAAGCATACTGGCAGTAAATGTCAGCAGGGTAAAATAGGCACCCGTTCGCTGCTTGCCTTCCGGGTTATCGGAACTGCTGGCATCAATAACCCCCTCAGCCAGCGGATATACCAATCCGCCTGTTCGGGCTGGTGAAGACGGCGTACTAGTAGCCAGTATCATATCAATAAAGCTTAAAATATAACCAATCCGCAGCGTTGTCTTGCCAAACTGACTAATTAGCCAAAGGCCAATCCTGCGGGTAAGTCCTGACTTTTTCAGACCGACACCAATCATCGAAGCTACCAGTGTCAGCCACATCATTGTATCAGTGTACCCGACTAATATCTCACGAATGGGCAGAACAAATATACCTGACAATGTTGTGATAACTAATAATAACGTCGGTTCAGAACAGGGTTGCAAAATAAGACCCAGTATTAAAGCAACAAACACACCAAATAAATGCCACGCTGTTACGCTTAAGCCACTGGGGACCGGATAAGCAAAAAACACTCCGGCAACACTCAACAAAACGGCGATTTTGGCAAAGCGCACTTTCACATACTCATCTCCTTAAATAAAAACTTCTTTAATACTACCACTTTCTCTCCCTTGTTACAAAACTTTTTTTATCTTTTGCGACAAGTTAAGACTCCCGCCTTCTTACAAATACACTTTACTTATTTTGTCTAGTACTGCTATAGATAACAAAAACAGGGCCATGCGGCCCTGTTTTCGTTACAACTTTATTTTATCCTAATGCACCATTGACAGCAAATTTCATTATACCCTCTCTGTCTCCCGTGGACGAAGCTTGGAAACGTCTTTGCTGTCTATAATCGTGGTAAGTGTTCGCAGCAGTTCGTCTTTGCCTTCAGGCATTATATTTTCCAAATAGATACAGTTAGATGGATGAATCGAAGTAATACCGGAATGTTTCAGCTCCATATCCCGAATCATTACACGCAGCTCTGCCAATATTTCCATTTCTTCCGGGACTTCGAACGCCCCGCTTTGAGTTTTCTCATAGAGCTCAGTTCCTGGCTGTACGATAATCGTTAGAATACCTATATAATCCGGCTGAATCTCATTACAAATCAGAGCCGTATTCTTTGCATGCTCCCAGGCTTTGGCCCCTTTCCCTGCCAACCCTAAAATCACGGTAACAAACAAATTTATCCCCGCTTGCTTTATTTTTCTCCCTGCTTGAACCATTTCCCCACGGCTAACGCCTTTTCGTATAGCACGAAGAACCTCTTCATCTCCGCTCTCTACACCCAGATGAGCCTCAACCAGTCCATGTTTTTGAAGCTCTATCAATTCAGCAAGCGTTTTATTCAATATGCTAACGGCACTCGCGTAAGTTCCAACATAGGTGAGGCTGGGAAAAGTATCATACAGGCAGTCTAATATCGTTATCAAATTCTCTGCAGGCATACTTAGTGCATCACCGTCTGCAAGAAAAACCTTTTTCACATCACCATAATATTCTTTTGCGAGCTCAATATCTTTTAAAATTTCATTTAGCTCACGCAAACGATATTGCTTATCTTTATACATATAGCAAAATATACATTGATTATGACTGCAGCCAATCGTACACTGCAGTATATAATCGTCTCCTGCTAAATGGGGGCTGTAAATATTTCCTTCATATCTCATACGCGATTCTCTCTCCCAGCAATCGAGCGCAGACTAATTGTTAGCTACTTTGCGCACATACATGAACTTAACTTTTGCGTTACTCGGTTTATTTTTATACAGCATACTATATACCATTTTCTTAGCATCTTCCGGACTACTAGTTTTTACTGTATTCATCATTAAGATAGCATCACCTGCAGTTGGGCAAAGGTGATACTTAACTTCATATGTGTTCATATTATCACCTCGCCTCAGATATTTTTACGCTTCCGCTGTTCCAAATGGAGTAACTATGGCTTCCTGTACAAAGCCAAGCAGACTAGGCTGCTATTACACCGGTAGGTTAACTAACCGGTTTATCGCTCCCGCCAAGATAGGATAAATCTTCTGGTGTATTAAGGTTACAAAATATTTCTTTAGGGTCCCCCACCTGCCGTAAATCGCTTTCAACTATTTTGCATACTCTTACATCGGGATAAAATCTAAATACCTGACTAACACCTGCTTGCAAACACTTTTCTATCGGTTTTATGCAATTGCGTGAATAGACTGCGCAGAGTGGTTCTAACCGGTTTCCTATCTCGGGAACGACTACGTCACATCCCGCTCTTCGTTCCAGTAAATACCTGGCTAGCTCTTCTGTAAAAAACGGCATATCACAGGAAACTATAAATGAGTACTGATGTTGGGCGGCCATAAGTCCTGCTTGCATTCCGCCAAGCGGACCCATGCCCGGGTAGCTGTCTGGAACCTCCACAATTCCCGGTAAATTATATTTTGCTGTGTGGTTACTGGCAATAATTACTTCATCCACAAAGTTTTGCAGTTTTCGCACAGTACGCTCGATAAGAGTTTCATTTTTAAATACTAACAGGGTTTTATCCCGCCCCATGCGTGAACTGCGTCCTCCTGCCAAAATTATACCGCTCACCGCCATAATAGCCCCCCTAGCCCATTGAATTCTATTTCTATTATACTTTCTTATTAAAAATTTTGCAGGTGCAAATGGGTGTTTTATAGCACACCACCCACCTGCAATTTTTTAACATTTGTATATGCTGTTCAAAAAAGTGAGCTATTTCTGCGCCTTATTGTTAACGTACATGCTGCTGCCCTGTAACAGGTACAGACGTATTGGCTTTTACTCGCATAATTTCGTTTTCAACCCATACCGGGTTATGATGCTCAGCCTCATGGAGCGGCTGAGTTCCATCACCAAACATGCACAAAAATTCGCCCCAATTGTAGATTCCGAGGAAGATATGCGCGAATACGCTCACTCCCAGGACAATACCAACCACCAAATGCACCATATCAAACCAGTACATGGCTGCTTTAGGCGCTACCGGCAGGAAGGCATATAGTGCCCACCCGGTAACAATTAACAGTATACCACCAATCAGCATCATAATCCCCATTTGTTTTTGACCAGAGTTCATTTTACCCATTGGCGGCACTGGAATGGTTTTGCCTAATAGAATTTTCTGCGGATAGCCACCACAAATCTTCATCCAGGCCATATCCCGCTCATCAAAGGTAAATATCCGGCGGGTAAAGGCAACAATTCTGTCCAAAGCAAAAATCGTGTAAAAAATACACGCTAACGTAAGAATGCCTGCACCAACAATATGGATTTGCATAATCAAATTTTGCAAATCTTCACCAAATGGTTTTAGCCAAATAAAAAATCCGGTAATGGCTGCTGGTAAAAAACCTACTATTAATCCCCAGTGAAATAGCCGCGAGATAAGAGGGTGCTTGAGTACCCGCGGTCCATGTTCATCATGCTGGCTCATCAATTATCCCTCCTACACTAATTTCGTTCTGTCTACATACTTAGTATGAAACAGTTCTTCGGCCAAATTACTGAGTGGATTCTGGGCAAACTTTTTGTACACATCAGTAACCGCCTGATTGTTGTGGCTTTGGCGGACTTTTGCTTTTACATCATCATTATAAATGCCTTGTGCCCGCAGCTTAATGTATTTTGTGCGGTCTTGTACCAAATCTGTAGCAACATAGGCCCCGGTCCACAAGATTGCACCGGCTACACCTACAATTCCGATGAATTCACGTCGTGAGACCTTCACGGCCTTTTCTACATAATCATAATGCGCCATTGTGTTCCCTCCTTATGACCAAGGTAGTACGGCCTTGGCTTTATCCAGCCAGGAAGTACCCATTGGGTTGATTGGCTGACCGCCACCATTGACACAGCCGGCCGGACAATTCATAATTTCGATGAAGTGATAAGGTGATTTACCAGCCTTGGTTTCTTCCAGGAGCGGTTTTACGTTTTCTTTGGTGCCATGAGCTACCGCTACCTTCAACGTAACTTCTTTACCTGTTTTAGCATCTTTCATGGTAACACTAGCTTCCTTTACGCCTTTGAGACCGCGAACAGGCTTGAATTCAAGCACATCCAGTTCCTGACCGGTGATTACAAAATAGGCTGTCCGTAAAGCGGCTTCCATTACACCGCCAGTATTGGCAAAAATAGTACCTGCGCCACTGTATTGGGCCAAGGGATTATCCTTATCAGTAAACTCAGCAACAGTCCTAAGGTCAATATTCAGTTTCTTAAACAGACGGGCTAAATCCCTGGTAGTGAGTACTACATCAATATCAGGATAGCTTCCTGATCTGCCTTGTGTCTTCCAGTAATCCGAAGCACTTGTAAATTCAGGGCGCGAAGCCTCGAATTTTTTGGCAGTACAGGGCATAACGCCTACCATAAAAATATCTTCCGGGTTAACCTTCCAAACTTCCTTGGCACCATAGGTTTTTCCGAGTGCGCCAGCCATCATCATTGGTGATTTGGCAGAAGACATATTGGGTAAAAGTTCGGGGTAATACAGCTCGGCATACCGGACCCAGGCCGGACAGCACGAAGTAAACTGTGGCAAAGGCCCTAAATGATGTTCTGCCGGCTCCCCTAATGCATAGTGGCGTATCTTGGCAATAAGCTCCATGCCTTCTTCCATAATGGTCTGGTCAGCAGTAAAGACAGTGTCAAGAACTTTAAACCCAGCCTGTTTCAGTGCTCCATACATTTTTTCTGTTACCAGGCTGCCGGGTTCCATGCCGAACTCCTCACCAATAGCAACACGAACCGCCGGGGCAATTGTAGCAACAACTGTGAGCTGTTTGTTTTTTAGCTGTGCAAGCACTTTGTCGACAACGTCAACCTTATCCTGCGGTGCTCCAAAAGGGCAATTTACCAAGCATTGTCCACAAGAGATACACTTCTCACTGTTGATCGCATGAACGGTTCCATATTTGCCGTCGATAGCTCCTGTCGGGCAAAACGACTTGCAGGAATCGCAGCCTTTACAAGCCTTTCGATCGATTTCAATAACCCTTGTTAACTCTTGTCCTTGAAATCCTTTCAAATTTAGACCTCCCCTATAAAATTTAAGCTAACTTGGCTCGCACCAAACCTTTGGCGATTGACGAGAGCTGAGTTAACTTAGTAAATCAGAAAGTAAGTACTTTCTGATTTACTAAAAAAACTATTTTAGTCAGTAATATAGGGTACTGTCCTTAGGTTGTCTGCCACCTCATATAAAGAGTTCACTGCCGCCTACCATAACTGCTGAAACTTCTTGTCCGGCGACTAACGGTCCACTTCCCGCAGGCACGTCAATTAGCGCATTGCAGGCAACCATGGATTTCAGAACACCATTACTTTGCCCGCCTGTAAGTTCTATATAATTAGTATTGTTAATTGTCTGTACTTTGGCCCGTAAAAATCTGCGCTGTGTACTCGGTTTATTAAAGCTGCCTTTCAGAATTGCCGAAATTTTGGGCGGCATTTTTTGGTCAAGCCCGAGCATTATTTTAATTAAAGGCACAACGATCAAATCAAAGGTTATACAGGCGGCGGCAGGGTTTCCCGAAAGGCCAATAATTAATTTATTATGGTAGGTTGCAGCTATCATCGGCGAACCTGGCTTCATATCAATTTTTCGAAAAATGATTTCTGCACCAATTTCTTTAAAAGCAGCTGGTACTATATCGTAATCACCTACTGAAACGCCCCCGGTAGTAATGACTAAATCCGCTACGTCTAATGCTTGGGTAAGGCGTTCAACTATAGCTTCTTTTTCATCAGGAACAATTCCCATTGCCACAGGCGCTGCCCCTAGTTGCAAACAATAGGCACCCAGAAAATGTTGATTGGAATTATATATCTTACCTGGCCGCAGTTCTTCTGCCGGATCGATCACTTCGTCACCGGTACTAAGGATAGCTATTCTGGTCTTACTAAACACCGGTACTTCATCTAATCCAATGGCGGCTAGCAGCCCCACAAGCGGCGGAGTCAACACCGTACCTTTCTTAGCAATAACTTCTCCCTGCTGTACGTCCTCACCAGCTCGAATGATATCGTTTCCCGCTTTTAGGGGATAATATAGTTCGACCTTATTTCCCGCTCTTTTTACGTCCTCAAATTTGATAATTACATCGGCACCATTTGGTATCGGAGCCCCGGTCATAACCTTGATAGCCGTTCCCTGAGTTACCTGTTTTTTAGGCATATAGCCCGCTTGTACCTCTTCGATAACTTCCAGTGTCACTGGATTTGATGAGTTAGCTTGTTCAGTATCTTGCGCCTGTAGCGCATAGCCGTCCAAAGGTGATTTATCAAATGGCGGCAGGTTTATACCTGTTCGTACATCCTGACTTAAAACCCTGCCGGCAGCGCTAGTCAACGGCACCTGACATTCTGTAACCGGATGGGTTAAATTTAATAACAATGCCTGCGCTTCTTCCAAGGGAATACCTGTCTTCATTTTTCCACCTCCTGTTTCCTTTTCACGCACCAGTACCAAACGAGCAAGCGGGGTACTGGCAAACCTCACACTCCAGACATAAGCCGCCCATTCCCAGCTTCACAACCATTGGCCTGGTAATATGCTGACCTGTCAAAACCAATGGCAGAACAAGATCAAACACTGTCGTTTTATGATACATTACGCAGCCTGGCAATCCTAAAACCGGTACTTGCCCCAAATACGCCACCATTAGCATTGATCCCGGCAATACAGGCGCACCATAGGTTACAATTTCCGCCCCTGCTTTTCTAATTCCGCTGGGAGTAACATCATCAGGGTCAACCGACATGCCTCCAGTTGTCAATATCAGTTCAGCACCATTAGCTAGTAAGGATTTCACTGCTTGTGCTATTTCCTCCGCATCATCAGGAACAAGAATGTGCTGCACTACCTGGCAGCCAAATCCTTCTACTTTTGCTTTTACAACCGGCCCAAACTTATCCTGAATACGTCCATGATAAACCTCACTGCCTGTCGTAATAACACCCACTTTATAAGAATGAAACGGTTTAACGGCAACAACCTCGGTTTGCTGGGCAATTTTCTCCACCATTGCTATTTTGGTTTCATCAATCAATAAGGGGATAACCCGGACACTGGCAATCTTATCTCCTTTTTTCACCGGCCTGTTGTTATTACGGGTCGCAACAACAATCTCTTCAATCATATTAATACGTGTTAGGAGCTCTTCATTTATAGCAACCATTCCATCATGCCCGGCGATAAGATTAACCTTGCCTTCACTGGGATCAGTCATGCTAAGTCCTTGCCCCTTTACTGCCTGGGCAAGACGTAGTCCCGCGTCATTTTCATGCAAAAATCCTTTTTTCATTTGCCAAACATAAAGATGTTCCTTTCCCAGCTTCAAGAGTTTCGGAATATCTTCTGCTGTAATGATATGTCCTTTTTTAAAGGCTTCACCCTTGAATTCACCAGGTATTATTTTAGTAATGTCATGACATAGCACATTGCCTATTGCTTCTTCCACTCTGACTATCTGCATGGCTTCTTTCTCCTTACTATTTATACTCCCAAAATTTCAACCGATCATTTCTATTTCGTCGCCAGCTTTTATCCAGCCTGGGGTAAGCACTATGGTAAAAATGCCTTCTCTAGGCATAACGCAGTCTCCTGTCTTTTCCCTGATGGCACACCCCTTGTGACACTCTTTACCGATTTGTGTCACTTCCATCAGTGTTTCCCCTACTTTAAGCTTAGTTCCTACAGGAAGCTCAAACAAAACAATACCCTCTGTAGTAATGTTTTCAGCAAAACTTCCTGTTTCAAGCTGGTCAAACCCCAGGTTTCTAATCTTATCAATACTCTCGTTTCCCAGCAGGCTTACCTGTCTGTGCCAGTTTCCGGCGTGTGCGTCCCCCTGCAAGCCGGAGTTTACTGCAAAATAGCCTTTTTCAATGGCCCGCTTAGGCTCTCCCTTTTTTTCACTACTATTTACTGCCAGTACTTTTGCCATTGTCTATCCCCCCGTGTTCTTATACATCATAGCATCTCTATACAATAACCTTCACTATTGATCTCGCTTAACATGCCCGCTTTTGCCACCCATTTTTTCCATAAGTTTTATATCCGTAATTTCCATCCAGCGGTCAACGGCTTTGCTCATATCATAGATCGTCATCGCGGCAACACTGACACCACTGATAGCTTCCATCTCCACACCGGTTTTTCCTGTCGTTTTAACCTGACAGCGTATGATTATACTGGAATTTAATTCGTCCATTTCAAACTCAATATCTACCGAAGTCAACATTAGGGGATGGCACATGGGAATAAGACTGGACGTTTGTTTTGCTCCCATTATACCAGCTACCTGAGCAACTCCCAGAACGTCCCCTTTTTTGATACCGCCACTCTTTATAGCTTGCAGGGTGCCTGACTGCATGTGAACAATTGCCTGTGCCGTAGCTGTGCGCACAGTATCATTTTTTTCACTGACATCCACCATGCGCGCGTATCCGGCAGCATTGAAATGTGTAAACTCCATTGTTATCCCCCTATTTGGTACATCTTGCGTTTATTGTCTGCACCCCAACCTTCATCCATATGGTGACGTTGCGGCTTCTCCCTGATTGCCTTGCTGAAGATGTCTATCAGTTTTTCATCGCTGGCATGATTTTGTAAAGCCAGTCGTAAATTTAACTCCTCTTTGCCAAACAAACAACTGCGAAGTTTACCGTCAGCTGTCATACGAATCCGGTTGCACTCACCGCAAAAATGATCACTCATGGCACTTATAAAACCAATTGTACCAATTCCACTATGTATGTGGTAGGATTTAGCCGGACCATTGCCTTGTACATTTACGCCTTTATATAACTCATATTTTTGTTCAATGATTTCTCGAACCTCATTTACCGTTACCACTCGATCGGTTTTATAAAAAGGCAAATCGCCCACAGGCATAAACTCGATAAAACGCACATGTAATGGCATTCTTGTTGCTAATTCAACAAAATCCAGTATTTCATGGTCATTAATTCCCTTCATAACCACCGTATTAATTTTTATTGGTGCCATACCTATTTCTATTGCTTTAGCGATCGAACGAATCACCTCATTCAGACTGCCCCGCCTGGTAATGTATTTGAAAGTTTCCGGGTTAAGGCTGTCCAAACTAAAGTTAATTCTTGTCAAACCGGCTGCCTTCAACTCTTCTGCCATGTCAGCATACAGCATCCCGTTTGTCGTAATCGCTATATCACTAATCCCCGGAATTTGGGCAATGTCTGCAATAAGCTTAGTAATATTTCTGCGAACAAGCGGCTCGCCGCCGGTTAACCTAACTTTTCGAATTCCTACCCTGGCACCGATCCTAACGAGACGGGCAATCTCTTCCAGTGTCAGGATACTTGTATGACCAAGATCTGCAAGTCCCTCTTCAGGCATACAATACTTGCAACGCAAATTGCATCTATTTGTAACAGAAACACGCAAATAATCGATATTTCTAGCATAACTATCAAACATAGCTCATTCACTTCCTTCCTAGATGTAATAAAACGAAATCTTTATCAGAATATAAATAAAACTTCTGCGAGAAGCGCACAGAAGTTTTTATCTCAAAACTCATGAAGCGCCTCCTTTCCCAGATTGGGAGGTAGTGAAATTTCTTTCGCTACCCCGTGAACTAATCGTTCAGACTGCCAGACCATGGATAACTTTAGGTCATACAGCTCGGAGTGCCAGTTATTATTTATTTCCAATTACTTTTTATCGCAAAAATCGTGCCAATCTTTTTTTCCATTATCCAATCCCAAAAACTCTTGCCTAGTAAGCATTTATCGCTGTCTTAACTTTTGTGATATTTTATTTATTTTTTATTTTGAGAAAACATCGTATCATTTTGAAATTAATAATCGTCTTTTTTACTTTGCTTGTTACCAAGTTCTTTAGACCACCGAAGCTATATTAATGCACTTCACCCTCGTGGTTATCCAGAAATGCCAGCCCTGGAGAATAGGCTTGACCTAAATATTCTCCAAATGCATAATAGGAGCGGTCTGAAGCACTACTAATTAATGGATTAATCATACTAGCCATAGGGGTTCCATTTGAATCAAGAATTTCTTCATCTGCTTTGACGCCAAGGATTTGACCAATAAATTGCGTGTGAGCCCCCATTTCAATAGCATGAAGGAGTTTGCACTCAAAAGCTAAGGGAAACTCACTAACAAAGGGTGCGTTAACATTATCACTTCTTATCGGAGTAAGGCCAGTCACGCCAAATTTATCTGTATTTTTACCTGAAACTAGACCAATATAATCTGTTTCTGCTATATGCTGCACCGATGGTATATTAATCGTAAATGCTTTCTGTTGAAGAATGTTAGTATACGTCAAGCGTGATTTTCGCAACGAAATTGCTATACATGGGGGAGCCGAGCAACATATCCCGCCCCACGCAACAGTCATAATATTAGGCTGATCACTAGCGTCGTAGCTTCCTACAACCCATACCGGCGAGGGCATAGCAAATAATTTAGTTCCTAGGGACTTTTTCATACTCCCACCTCCCTTAATTAATAAACCATTCTAAAATTTAATACGCATTCCATCATAAGCGACACATACATTCTCATAGCTTGCAACTTCCTCAGCGAGCTGATTTGTGGTCACTGGTTGGCTGTAATGGATAGCCAAATGAGTAATCACAGTTTTTTTGGCTCGAATTTGGTTGCCAAGATCAACGGCCTGCTCTATTGACATATGAGCATGGGGAAACCAATTCTCGCCATGAAAAGTTGCATCACATATCAACCAGTCAACCCCACGCACTTTTGCAGCGCTAGCTTCCGGAAGCCCGGCGGTATCCGGGTAATAGGCAAGCCTATTACCCGTTGATTCCAGCAAAAAACCCGCCGTTTCTATCCCGTGATTTGCAGGCAAAGGAGTCAAGTGTAATTCGCCCAAACAGTATTGCTTGCTAAACTCCCATGATTTAACCGCAAAAATTTCTGTCAAATTAGGAAACGCATCCGCAAACTGCTTTACTGCACTGGGTGGCAAAAATATAGGAATCGCTGCGTTTCTGGCTAATTTAACATAATATTCAAGTTCTCCAAGTCCGCCAAAATGATCATAGTGCCAATGCGTCATAAATATACAGTCAACCTGGGTAATGTTTTCTCTGATAAGCTGACGCCGTAAATCAGGAGAAGCATCAATAAGTATCTTGCTGTCACCTGTGTCGATGAATGCTCCACTGCGTGTTCTGGCTAACTCAGGATTGCTTCTGGCTTCCCGGCATCCCACACAATCACAGAAAAAGGAAGGTAAACCAGGTCCTGCCCCGGTCCCCAGTAATATAAAAGTTGCTTCCACGTCAGTTCGCTCCTCGTTGTACCTATTCTTATACGATATATTTATGGCATTCGATGATCATCGCAACAGGCTTACAGTCCTCTTTGTCCGGACATTCTAAACACTGCTCATCATAAGGCTCAGCCAGTTCGGAAAAATCACAGGCGACAAACCCGTTCTTTTCATAAAAACGTACGGCATCACCTTTGGCAACTGTCGTAACCTTGTATAAGCTGTCATTACTATCAAATGAATTTTGGCAGTACTTTTCAGGGTTATTAATCATTTCTTGTAACAACTGACTGCCAATTCCCGTGTTACGTCCAGCTTCGTTGACAGCAAATACTAATAAATGAAAGAAGTTGGTATCAAGTTGAGCTAACATTGCCCCAGCTAACACTTTATTATCTGATTTTACCAGTACGTGTTCCTCAATATCGCCAGCAAGGCCCATGCCGTAGCCTGTGAATAGAGCCTGTAATTCAGCCTCGTCTTCGCCAGTGGCAAAAACTATCTCTGTGCACATAAGTGATACCCCTGCTTATTTTTGTGAATTTAACCAACAAGCCTTTTCCCGCCAACGATTTTCCAGCGCAATGGCCAGCTTGGCGATTTCTTTTCTATTCATTTCATCCTTTTCCTCACCAGGCAAAACAACTCTTACCGCAGCTCTTAAGAAGTCGATTCTGAAACAAGCCCCGCCAACAAGCACCAGTACTGCGGCCATAACTAACCAGTATATAGAAGTAAATAGCAAGCTAATGACCATTGGTACTAACGTTCCGAAGATAACGACTCCAGCCCAAAAAGCTGAGCTAAATTCGCCACTCCATAGCTTATTCGCGCCTCGACGAGCCTCCTCGGCCGACGATAGCTTCATTCCTAATACATAGCCAGGTATAGCAAACAGCTGGGCAACTAACAAAGCGGCCAATAAATTCTTAATGGTAACAGTATAAGCATTCTCACCATAACCAAATATACACAATACCAGAGTTAATGCGGCAGCCCCAGTTGCAGTCCCATTAATTAAGAAAACGCCAATCAGTCCGCCACCATTCCAAAAGCCTCTGCCTTTTGCTTCACCCAACTCTATTCCCGGGTAGGTAACATAGAGCAGAGCCGCTATAATAGCCAGCACCGCAACAATCGTCTTGAGCCAGCCAAATCCTGCCCAAGGAATAAAACTAAAGAAAAATGTTCCATATGCAAATATCAACGGCATATATAAGCTTTGTATGAGTGAGCCAAAGCTCATAACAGAAGCAAAAGGACGCGCGTTAACCAAATGCCCCTTGGTTTTGTGAGTTAATTCTTCCAGTAGCAGCAATGCACCTACTCCGGCTGCTGCCAAGGCCACGATACTTACCCAGCCGTTAATTTGTCCGGCTATTGGATTTCCTACCAAGTCTGTTACTGCAGCAATAACAAACATCATCGCTCCCATTGCGGCTAGAAAAAAGTACCACGCCGGTTGACTTCCCCAATATTCCTGCTGTTTTTCCATGCTAGCCCCTCCTCCTATGGCATAATATAGTAAACTGATGGTTTAGTTCCTAAATGTGAGTACAACGGCTGTGCATTATTCTTCCGGATCAATTTCACGATCTCACTGTCAGGATCGTCAAGATCACCAACATGTCTTGCCTTTAACTGACAGGTTTCTACACACCGTGTAACCATACCCTCGTCTAATCGATTGAAACACAGGGAGCACTTTTCAACGATTCCATTTTCTTCATTCATTTGACGCACACCATAGGGGCAAACTACCATACAGAATTGACAGCCTACACATTTTTCCGGGTCAATTGCCACAATACCATCTTCACGGTGATGACTGGCGCCTGTAGGACAGCCATCAACACAGGGGGCATCCTGGCAATGCATACACCCTATCGTAATATTATAGGAAGTCAAATTCGGATACTCCCCAATCGGTCCCACTTTGGAAACCTTACAGTATTTCATATCGAAAGGTAAGTTGTTTTCATTTTGGCAAGCAATCGTGCAGGCATGACAGCCTACACATTTTGTCAAATCAATTAGCATTCCCCAGTGCATTAGTCGTTCCCCTCCACTTTCGAAATCCGACACATAACGCCTCTAGAGCAAAAACTGCCGCAAAGCTCATCTAAAGTGTCCGGATCGTCATCCACGCATACATTAATATTGGATTCAAATACGCCCATTAAGCTAGGATCTTTTACTTCCTTTTCAGGGAACCACCAGCCACGTTCTGCCTGAATAACATCAGGTGCTACAGCCGAGGTGATAAATGCGGTCTGCTTAACCTTGCCGGTTGGCGTTTCAATCCAAACCCATTCGCCCTCTTTGATGTTACATTTTTGAGCAAGAGCCGGATTAATGGCAACTCGTGGATAAGGCCGTAACAATCTGATTCTTGTTATTTCCCGGTGTTCAGAATGGAAGAACGGCATAAAACCACCACCGGCAACAAGACTTAATGGATATTGCTCCGCCAATTCCGGTTTGGCTTCAGCGCTGAATGGCGGTGCTACATAGTGAGGCAGCGGATCATAACCAAGCTGTTCAAAGATGGATATTTTAAGTTCAACTTTACCTGACGGAGTAGCCACACCACGAGTTTCATATTTGCGGTAATCACGCTCGGCAAAATGCATCCGGTACAGCTCAACAAATTCTTCATAACTTTCAAGCTCTAAGCCTAGCGGATCAAGTCGGTACTTGAATATTTCTTCATCAGTTTTCCAAGGCCAATACTCTGCTTGCCCCATTCTATGACCAAGTTCTGACCAAAACTCGGTATCAGTCTTACGCTCATACATTGGTTCAATTGCTTTCTCGGAAGCAATCAGCCAATCAGAAACCCCGTACGTGGTAGTCATAACCGGTCTTTCCAACCAGGAAGCAGCAGGCAAAATATAGTCAGCCAGCATAGCTGACGGCGTCATCCAATACTCCATTACTACATACAAATCAAGCTTTTTTAATCCTTCATAAACAAGTTTGGAGTTTGCATACGATACTAACGGATTATTAGCCAATGTGATACAGGCTTTTACCGGGTAGGGTTTTTCTGTTGCCATAGCTCTAAATACTGTTGAGGGATTGGCTTCACAGAACCATTCTGCCGGGATACTTTTACCCCATACGCGCAGCATATTTTCGGTTAACATTTCGTAACCTGGCCAGGAGTTCAGTTTAAACCGGTCTGACCCCAACTGTTTCGCCCGCTGCTCTTCTGGCAGCATATCATTTAATTCCATTTCCCAGTCAGTAATGAAGGTTGGGTGAGGACCAGGCATTACATCGCCGCCCGGAACGTCTAAATTGCCGCAAATGATACGCAACGCAACACGTGCTTGAGCGGAAGCTGCACTGCCTTTTCCTAATTGGTCTGTAGCAACTCCCCATACGATACAAGCCGGCTTGCTCATCGCGTACATTCTGGCAGTCTCAGCAATCAATTCCGGAGATAGACCGGTTTTTTCGGCTGCCCATTCAGGCGTGTATTCTTCTACTCTTTCACTTAATTCTTCAAATCCTACTGTCCATTCAGCAATGAAGTCATAATCGCATAAGCCTTCGTTAATAATAACATTCAGCCAGGCAAGTGCCAGAGCATTGTCCGAACCTGGCTTTAAAGGCATCCAGATGTCAGCTTTCGAGGCGGTTTCACTGTAGTTCGGATCAATAACAATAATTTTCGTTCCATTCGCTTTAGCTTGTAACATACCACGCATTTCCGGCAAATAGGAAGACCCGCCATTATGACCCCATATAACAGCACATTTTGCTCCCGCAATTTCGGGGTCGAAAGCGGCCCAACCGTAGGACGCTGCCTCGGTTAAAAAGTTAGGAATCCAGCAAACAGGAGCTGTATGAACAACATTAGGGCTACCCACGAGATTGAAGAAACGTCTCCGGGCAAAATCATCAGTCCGGTTAGTGCCCCCGGTAGTAGTGATTGTCTCAGCACCATACTTTGCTTTTAAAGCAGTTAAACGTGCCGCAATGTCATCTAATGCTTCTTCCCAGGACACGCGTTTGAATTCACCTGACCCGCGTTTACCTACCCTTTTAAGAGGATAGTTAATCCGGTTGGGGTGGTTGAGGTGATCTAATGCCGAAGCTCCCCGAGGACATTGCGCCCCCGCATTAAACGGATGCTCCGGATCTCCCACAACCTTTGTTATCACTCCGTTTTCCACTGTTGCCAGCATACCACAATTCATATGGCAGAAGTGGCAAGCCGTCTTTTTTTCTTCACTCATCCTTTATCCCCCAATTTCATACAATATTATCGGTTTTTTAGCTTTAGCGAACTGTTAGCTGTATGGCTTTTTGCGGACATTGCCCGGCACAGGTATAGCAGGCACAACATTTCTCGGCAGCTGATGCACTTGCCGTTTGCTTCCCATCCATAGTCACCATCCTAATTACGGCTTCCGGACAAAACGCTTCACATAAACCACAGCCGGTGCACTGGTTGCTGTCAATACGAACATCAACCGAATTACCTCCTACCGGTTCAGCACAAGCTACTTTATCTATAACTGGCGGCATATAGATCCGCCGCCGAGCCTCCGGAATACTTTTTACCGATAATTTTTCCAGTGCCCCTACCAGTGTGGGCAACTGTTGAAACGGTACAGAAACATAGGCTTCAAAATCACTAATATCACTAATGGCTCTGGCACCATAACAACCGAAAGAAATATTCATTTGTTGAGTTTTCATAACCTGTACCGTCAAATCAGCACAAGTTGAGTTGTAACCTGAAGTATGAAAATTATGCCGTTCCCCCGTGCTATAGCTGGCTGCACACATTAACCACATCATTTGTTCAGGATACATAGTAAAAATAACTACATCTGGTTCAAAAGTGGCATCCTCAAGCGGAGCAAGCACAGTCGCCGCATAGGTACCTGCTTCAAACTCCTGCCTTGTGGCTATCATTTTCTGTGCACATTCAATTGTCGGCAATTTTTTAAACAACAGATATAATTCACCAGAACGCAATTTAGGGGACATAGGAACCAACCCCATAATTGCAGCTCCGTCCGGGCAGGCGTGCCGACTGGGTGGCATATATAAACTATTACCTCGCCGAGCAAGGGTGATAGCCTGGCAGTGTCTCAGCGGAACCGAAGGCTGAGTTACTTTTTCCGGAACTTTTTCACCGGGCTTTACTAGTTTTACCGCAACTGGTGACCACCTAAGTGTCAACATTTTTGTAAGTGCTGTGGCAAGTTCATTATTATTCACGCTGCTTGGTCTCCTTTTCTTACCTGTCCTCTGCCATAATTTGTTCCCATATTTTTTCCCCATCAGCACCGGTGAGCATTTTAGCTACCCGTGCTTTCGCCCCAGTGAATTCTTTATTTTGATCCAGTAACAAGTGTAACGCGTGAGTTACGGGAATAGGCGAACTAAAAACATCAAATTTCAACACACAACTTAGACAGTACCCTACCAGAATATCGGCGCCGGACAACTTGACTTCATTCATTCTTTGCTCTACGAGTTTTTCCGTTAATTCCGGATTAAAGTGAGAAATCTGCCCACCGCTGCCGCAACAAATTGCTTGCTCTTTACTGTGTTTCATTTCTATTATAGAAAAGCCACTTTGCTCCAATGCTTGACGCACTTGACTGGCAAACGTAAGTTCAAACCGATCCGGACAGGCATCATGGATGGTGCACTTGATTTTGTCAGTCCGCTTAAGTGGCTCAATTTTTAACACTTCATACACTGTCTGAACACTAACATCACAAAATTCAAAGACGTTTTTCAATTGATAATAACAACCTGGGCAGGCAGTAATAAGCCTGGTAATGTTATGTTTTTGCACAAATTCCCTTAACCCCGCCTGCATGATTTCAGCTCTTTGCTGCAAACCCATTTGAAGCAAAGGTTTGCTACAACACTCTGTCCATATGCCCTGACAGTTACAGTCAGTCTGTAATCTGCAATAAACCTCACGCGTTAGTTCCGGAGAATACGTCAGCAAAGTACAGCCGGGAAAAAACCAAGTTCCACCACTGCCGACATTTTCTATATCACGATAGTCAATACCATAATAGCTGCGGAAAACATTCATAACATTATTTTTTCTATCAGGAAATAGATACCGGTATTCATCAATATCCAATTCACCATTAGCTACTGCTTCATTCCTTCGGCTGGCAAACATCTCTTTGGGGCTTAGTCCTTGTGGACAAACAGCCTCACATGCACCGCATAATGAACAGCTAAAGGCATCGTCAACCTCGACCCCTTGCTTTGCTATTATCGCCGGTGTTTTTCCTGTTGCTTTTAGAAATTGACAAATTTCAGTACATTCACCACATTCAATACAGTTTTTCGCTAGTCTATCCATCCACAACTCCCCTTAAGACCACCACGACTTACCAAAGAATTTTATAATCAACGGTGCGCTACTGCCGTGCTTTCCAGACCGATTTCATTTAAAACTGCAATGGTGTTTGCCGGTATCTTGATGCTTTTATCGCAGCGTGCTGCTAATTCCAACGCCTTGATAACCGGAATCATGCTTGCTAAATCCACTGGAATATCAACGTCAGGCGCGGCTTCAACTATACCAAATGGAATATCTTGCCGTACCGCTTTAGTTATCAACATATCCAACGCAGTTGTCCCATCAGTATTGTAAAATACCCGGTTGAAATCAAATGGCGTCGTACAGGTAAAACCAACAACGGAAAAGCCACCTTCCTGACAAGCTCCTTCCACTAACCCTGCTCCCAGTTTTTGGGATACATTATCAATTTTAC
Organism: Sporomusa sp. KB1; assembly: GCF_007830295.1. Classification (GTDB taxonomy): domain Bacteria; phylum Bacillota; class Negativicutes; order Sporomusales; family Sporomusaceae; genus Sporomusa. The sequence continues at coordinate 810,223 of NZ_VLKC01000002.1, forward strand.
GGGCCACTTTTAGACCATATTCACTCGTTGCCAACTGTTCCAGTTTGCAAACAGCATCCTTTAGGATGGAAGGCTGCAAGCTAGGCAGGTCTCCACCGACAATGATCACACTATCAGCTAAACGTTCCGAAGCCCCGTTTTTCAGAATATAATCAGCAGCATATTGCATACATTGATCAAAGTTGCCGCCTCGGTCAGCATAAACTTCTTTAATTTGCGAACGGTCGGAAATCCTGGACAACAGTTTTTCCAGGTATTCGCGATCTCCATCATGATTGTAACAAACCCGGATGTCACCACTTTTGGCCTCGATACAAACGTTAATTACGTCTAGCAGACAGCCTTCATAAAAAGCCATAGCCTCTTCCGGAGTTAATATGCCGCCCCGCTCTGTAGTAAGCCGGGTTTTAGTTTCTCCGGCCTTAGGAACTTTGGTAAATACAACTATTGCATTGCGCATTACTATTCCCCCTATAAATAAACTAAGCTACTTTAAATATATACCAAGCACAGGTAAATTTCGGTATCCTTGCATCCGCTAAGCTCAGTATTTCTCTGTTATATCGCATTCATATTATTATCTAAATACTTTATAATGCAAAATTCATGCCAATTAGTTTTCTTAATAAACAAACCCCCAAACCTCTTATAGATAAAGCATTTGCGCTTATTTTTATTTTTGTAATTCCTTTTTCTTTTTTTCATTTTGAGAAATTCCTCATTTTTATTGTCTCATTTTAAAATCAATAACGCTTCTTTTTCAGTACACACCAAAAAGGAAATTTGATTAAAATAACCACAAAGATATTTTAATGCAAATTTTATGCCAACCTAAAAAACAGCGCAAAAGCTCGATATTTCGTAGAAAAAGCTACTTTTAGTCAATAACAAGATGAACCAAATTGATTTAAATTTTCTATTTTGGGACAGCAATTCAGTCTCCTCGCAGAAGCTTAAAACTTTTGATCCCGCCTGAATAAAAAAAGCAGCCTTTTCCATAAACAAATACTCTCTCACAATTAACTAAACCTAAACTTTGAATCTACTGACTACGTTTTGCAATTGTTCCGCCAGTTCAGCCAGATTCTGACTGGAAGACGCGATTTCCTCCATTGAAGCTGACTGTTCTTCGGTTGCAGCGGAAACGGTCTGTGCCTGGCTTGCTATCTCCCGACTTATCGTTTCCACTTCTTTCACCGTCTCAAGAACCTTTTCGCTATTGAAAGCCAATTCATCCATTCCATTGGCGGCGTCTTGTGCAATGTCTGCAACTTCCTTCACATGTCCGTTGATGTCCCGGAAGGCTATACCTGCTTGATCAACGACCTCATATCCCCGCTTCACTTCCTGGGTTCCATTGGTCATAGCAGTCACTGCATTTTCTGTCTTTCCTTGAATATCGCTAATAAGTTCGGCAATCTTTTTTGCCGCCTCTTGCGATTGCTCTGCCAACTTGCGTACTTCCTCGGCTACCACCGCAAATCCTCGACCTTGTTCGCCGGCTCGTGCTGCCTCAATGGCAGCGTTGAGTGCTAACAGATTTGTTTGGCTAGCGATACCAGCGATTGTTTCGACGATTTGTCCAATTTCTTTGGAGCGTTCACCAAGCTCAACAACTACTTGTGCTGAATTATCCACTGTTTGCTTGATACTGTTCATCTGACTCACAGCAGTAGTAACAGCCTTATTGCCTTCTGCAGCTGAATTCACCGCTCTGCTGGCGATGTTTACTGCATTGCGCGTTTTATCAGCTTGCTGCCGTGCTTCACTCGTAATCTGTTGCATAAAGTCAACAGCTTTTGTTACAGCACTGGTCTGGCGTGCGGCTCCCTGAGCGGTTTCGACAATAGAACCAGCCACCTGGCTGGCTGCCTGGGCTGACTGATCGGCATTGGCGGTCAGTTCTTCCGAAGAAGCAGCTACCTGCTCTGAAGTACTGCCGATCTGGCGCACCAGGTTGTGAAGATTCCCAGTCATCGTTTCGAACGCTCTCGCCAGATGCCCCAGTTCATCTTGGGAATTGACGTTAATTTCCGCCATTCTAAGGTCACCAGCAGCGATGCCATTTGCTGCTGCCTCCAATGTTTGCAATGGTTTTGAAATACGAGAAGCTATCATCAAGATTGCCAAACTGGCGATAATAAGCACAACCATGATAGTACCAATGGAAACCCAAGTAAAAGCATCCAATTTGCCAGTCACTTCACTTGCTGGCACATTGACTCCGATTGACCAGCTAGTCCCCGCTATCGGTGCATAAGCTAAATACTTAGACGAACCGTCATAATTGTAACTTGCAAGACCACTTTCACCCTGCACCATTTTTTCCTCTGCCGCCTTCAGCGCGGGGTTGGCATTAGAATCTGTCAGCACATTTGTCTTGTTGGCAATTTCTTTATTGGGATGGATAATTGTTAACCCATCTTTACGCAGCAGGAATGCATAACCGGTCTTTCCAACTTTGATACCGAGAACCTTTTTTTCTACTTCCTCAATATTGACTGGTCCGGCCAAAACGCCGATAATTCGCCCATTAGCTTGGATAGGGACAGCGATAACCACAATGAGCTTACCAGTTCCTTTGGACATAACCGGGTCAGAAATTACAGTTTCCCCCTTTATCCCCTGTTTAAAATAGTCACGATCGGCCAGATTTCCGGTTTCACCTTTGGAATCAAAATAATTCCCAGTGCTGTCAATCCAAAGAATGTTCTCATACATCTTATTCCTGGCCAATTCTGCCCCAAGATAAGGTGCAATACCCTCACGGTTGCCGCTAACCGCGAGAGGCGACCTGGCGATAGTTGCCATCTCCGTCACAGTACCTGACAACCACATGCCGATTTCCTTACCACTGTTTTGTACCAGGTTAGTAATTTCTACTTCAATATCTTTTGTCAAAATTTTCTTTGCCTGCCAATAATTCAGTCCCGCCAAAGCAGCAAGTGTCACCACAAATAGTGTGATAATCGCCACCAGTAGTTTAACTTTAATACTTTTCATGCCATCGCCTCTATTTACTATTTCTCTTGCCTCAGATTCATGGAATTCTTTGGTACAGCCATTTCATCAGCAGCATTGTTATTGCTTGATGACGGCGGTGTATTTCGGTTGCAAAGCTTTGCCATACCATCTTTAGGAGTATCTTGATGTCTGCCACAAGGATTCACGCACTTCAGTCCGCTATAATGACACATAATGGCAGGTTGTCGAACTTGTTCCGGCAGAGTTGCACGGCATTTTTTACAGTTTTTAATACCAGCTAAATTATGACCTCCACATGCAGGACATTTTACTATTTGAATCGGTGGTTTACATTTCCCGCAAGATGGGTTACAGACCCAGCACACAATACTTCCGCCTCTCTTTCCCATACGTGTATATTTTTCTTAGTCTAACATACTCCACCTCGGTACAAGACCTTGTTCTAGTAAACATATTGTTAGTTGATAACTCTATGCCATTATTTCAGAAGATTGCGAAATCACTGTCGTTCAGACGTCTCAGACAACCTGCTTTTTAGCAGTAAAAAATCCCAGTTCAGGTTCTCGTAATACTTAAGCCAACATATAACACATAGCAGCGGTTATCAGTACTAAAACAATTGAAATTGGGAAGGTGGTTTTCATTACTTTATTCTCTTCTCCGAAAGCATCTATGACATAAGCCGCATTTTGTAGCTTTCCCGGTGAACAAACACTGGCCAAACCAGCCCCTATGCCTGTAGCGGCAGTAACAATCCGTGGATCAACATGTATCATATCAGAAGTTAATATATTATATTTAGCAAACATGGCCAAGGCCGAAGCTTCGCTTGAAGTAACAAAGCCGCCAAACATCCCCAATGGCGCGGTAATCAACGGATAAAAGGAACCAAATAGTTCTGCGGACTCCAAAGCCAGAACTGAAACCATGTTATGTGTGGGATCAACATTCTTCCAGACTCCGCCGACGTTTTCTAAACCGGTATTATTCATTAGCAAGCCTAACATAAAGAATACAGCTAATGATAATACTGGTTTGGGAGCCCTTAACAGCCAATTGTTTAGGGTTTCTTGAATCTCTTTCTTTTTAGGCTTAAGAAAAATTGCCGAAAGTAGTGTACTTATCAACACCCAGGTATAGGCATTCCAAAGCGGTCGAATCTTGATTACCTGACCGGGTACTACGGAAACTGCCATCTCAAATTCTTTAAATAATAATTTATTTAAAGGCGGATAAAAATTAACGATTAACAAGGCTGCGATCAAAATAATCCAAGGAGAAAATGCCGTAATCAAAGACATCTCCTTTTCTATTTGCAGTTCTTCCGGTGTTAAACAAGCCTTACAAATAATCGGCTTGCCAATTACTTTAAGATAAAGCATCATCACCAACATCACTGCAATACCTGCAATTATTCCGGTCAATACTACTCCCGAGCTAAAAGCTGGGATATAGGCAATAGCCACAGCCGTAAAACCTGCCGTCAAACCGGCAAGCAGACATGGAAAAAATCCTTTTACCATCGTCTTTAATCCACCCACAAGCCACATCATGGCAAATGCAATTAAAGTCGATATGACCGGTAAATATTTAGAAAAAACCTGAGCAGCTTCAACCAATGGAACACCAGTAAAATCCGAATAAGTTACTAGTGGCGCTCCTAACATTGAATACGTACAAAGGGCGTCGAATCCCAGAGCAGGCAAAGCAATCGCCATAAATTTAGAATAGCCCATTGCTACCATAATCGGCGGTAAAACAGTTACCGGTGTTGCCCCGGCTGCTACTAGCATCATACCTGCACCCAGATTAACTGTCATTATTTGTGTAGCTGAATCCGAAAGAGCTAAGGTTTTTAAAAAAACAGCAATTCTTTTCAATGCGCCGGTAGCTTCCATAAAGTTAATCTGAAGAATTGATGTGACCGCCATTAGAGTAATGGGGAAAGAAGCGATAATCCCGGCGGCACTCGCCCTCATACTAAGCTCAAAAGACGTATAAAAGAAAAAGTATCCTACCAACATGCACAATACCCAGCCAATAAGAGCACTGGTATGGGTAGCTACATTCTTCCAGGTCAGTAACAAAAAAATTATAATAATTGGTAACAAAGTTAAAAAGCTCAACAGTTCCACATAAATCCCCCTCATTTTCCTATTTGCAGCTTAGTAGCACAGATGATATTTTTTTATAAAGTAAGTCAAATCAGCCTATGGGGAAATGGGGTGGGTTCTTCCACCCAAATCACTTTGGTACATTCCAGGATTTGATAGTTAATTGCATGCGTAATAAAGCGTACTTCGTACATTACGGGTACCCCTATGTATCTGTACTATTATTTAATTTGGAATCCATTTATTAGTTTTAATTTAATTGATTCATTTTCTTCCCTTCTCGTTTCCACTATAGTCAGGTCTCAGAAACTGACTACAGTGGAAGCGAGCTTGTACTTGTGTTTTTGCATGTTGTAAAGCGATATTACAAGGGGTTCCACAAACTTATTCTTGAGGTCGCCTTGATATTTTGATATTTCCCTTACTCATTCTAAAACATGTTAGTAAGGTTCGTACCGTGCGAACCTTACTAACAATGAACCGTATTACGGCTTACCTTATTATTTTTTTTCAGCTTCTGGCTTAGGCAAATCGGCACCACACTTTTTACATTTCGTAAGTTTGGGTGGATTAAAACCTTTACAGGCAGGACATTGCGTCATCATTTTGTTTAATTCCGGCGGTCTAAAACACATAAAAACCCCTCTTTTCTTTTATTAATTTTTAATACGATATTTACTGTTAAACCGCACTTGCCACAGATAACGCATCGCTTACCGAGAAAGTGCTTGTTTACTCTTTGGTGTCAGAACTTTTACCTCATCAGCCACAATAAAATTGGATTCCTTACTTAGAAAACAGCACCATTTTAGGTTTTTCTTCCATCTTCTTAGCAAGTTCTTCAATGGTTCCATAATACATAACATTGCTTTGGCAATGGTGCACGCAGGTCGGTTTCCGGCCTTCTTCAACCCGCTTGGAACAAAGATCACAAAGCGATGTGGGAACAGGAATGTAATTCCATTCCCAGCTGCCATCTGGATTCTGACGGGGACCTTCTTCTACTACTTTAATCCCGTATTGACCTACTTGGAGGTCTAATTCTTTCTTACATGCCACTTCGCAGCTATGACAATTTGTACAATATTCATAATCGATTAGTAAGCCATAGCGACCTTTTTCATTATTTTTTGACATAGCCAAAACCCCCCAGCTTGGTTACTATTTTCGACGGTAATTCTTTATCATTCTCAGGGGTCAATTTATATACCTTACAAATGGTTGATTTATACGGAGCGCCATAATGAGTCGGACCGTGTACGCCCATCGTTGTAAGGTTGTTGATGTTGCTATCAAATACCCCAAACAAAGTAGGTTCTGCTCCCTCTTTTTCCGGGAACCACCAGCCGTGTTCGCCGCGAACTACTTTAGGATCAAGACCTGCATTAAATCTTGCGATCTGTTTGCACTTGCCACGGCGATTTTCAAGCCATACCCAGTCTCCTTCAATGATTCCCAATGCTTTTGCTGTTTCCGGGTTGATATCCATCATCGGTTGCGGATGGATTTCACGCATGGTTGGTAACTGTCTGTGTTCGGAGTGGAAGCAACCCCACAGCCGGTTACCAGTGGTAAGAATCAACGGATATTCTTTCATAAGCTCCGGTGTGGTATTAGGACCTTCATTTGGTTCAATATGGAAACCAAGGGAATCAAATCCCCAAACATCAAACAAGGTGGAGGTAATTTCGTACTTGCCGGTTGGAGTTACGAAACCTGGCTGACCATCTTTACGGAGCAAGCCTTTTTCGTATTTCTTATAGGTGTAATCCCAATCCCACCAGTCTTGCACTTTTTCAACAAGATCAGCAAAGTCATAATCTACGCCATCGTCATCTTTAAGGAAATCATCCAGGAAGTCTACGTCGGTATTGTATTGTTCAAAGCGGTCAGGTCTGATCCGCTTGCCTAAGTCAAGAACAATTTGCTCGTCTGTTTTGGTATCTTCGTAGGTGTCAGCCGCTTTAGTCAGGGCACGTAGCGGGGTCCACCATGATCTAAAGCTGTTACGTTCAACACTCATCGCAACAGGCAGAACCAAATCGGCGCAAGCCACTGCCGTCGGGGTCATGAACAAGTCAACAACTACGTTGAAAGGTACTTTTTTCATAGCCGCATATACGCGAGGCGCTTCACCGGCCATGTTGGTAATTGGATTGGTTCCTTGCATCCACAGCATTTGCACAGGATACGGCAGGCCGCTTTCCAGGGTTTCCAGAAGTTTATCAGGCGGGATAAACGGAGTGTAACCAGATTCATGGATAGGGGACTCATAGGTGCCAATTCGCTTTAACAGCATTTCTTCCGATATATTTTCCAAACCACTGCCATATTTTTTACCACGGTTGTAAGCATACCGTTGTAACACCATGCCGCCTGGTACGTCAATGTTGCCGGTGATTGCCATTAAATCTGTGATTAAGCAAGAAGCTTCCATGGCTGCCATCTGCATATCAATAGCCAGACCCCATTGAATAGCTCCATTTTTGGCATTTGCATACATACGTGCCGCTTTTATGATCAAATCTTTAGGAATCCAGGTAATTTCCGCTACTTTTTCCGGCGTATATTCCTGTACTCTTTCGACTAACTCATCAAAACCATATGTCCAATTTTCAACAAAATCTTCATCATAAAGTTTCTCATTGATAACCACGTGAAGGATACCAAGAGCAAGGGCAGCGTCAGTACCAGGACGAATCTTCAACCAGGCATCTGCTCTGGCTGCCAGCCAAGTCAGGGCAGGGTCTACAACAACTAATTTGGTACCAAGTCTCATCATATCCACAAGCCAGTGACCAAGGAAACCGTCACCATTAGACACCAGCGGATTGTTGCCCCAAACTAGAATCACTTCCGGCTTCTTCCATTCAGGACGGGCTTCACGCAGCGGGTGAGTCTGCGAGCAGTCAGCAATCAGGCAGTCACCGGCTTTAATCAAATTGGCTGTCATCCGTGGCTGATAGCAGGAGTCTGCACTCAGGAAGCCAAAGGACACATTCGGGCTACCAAAAATGGTACGCGTGATTACTGCTGGCTGCCACATAGCGTTACGGCCTGTACCAACCAAGGTAACAATGCTTTCTACACCGTGATTTTCTTTGATGTCATTATATTTGCTTTCAATCAGATCATAAGCTTGATCCCAGGTAATTCGTTCCCACTTATTCTCGCCTCTTTCCCCAACCCTTTTAAGAGGCCATTTCAAGCGTTCGGGACTGTACACCTGCTCAACCATATTGATGCAACGCAAACATAATCTGCCACGGTTAACCGGAGAATTGGGATCACCCTCAATTTTCTCCAGCTTGCCATTCTTCGTGTACAAAAGTACTCCGCAACTGCAGTGACACCCTGGAGCCGTCCACACTGCGGTACGAGTTACGTCATACTCGCCTTCCTGCCAACGGGCTGCCGTTTTATAAAGCTCTTTGTTAATTTCTTCAGACATGCTTTTCCCTCCTTAACTCTTTTGGGTAACATTAGTACAACTGAGACGCTGTTTATCGGCCCCCCTACTATCTAAAACTAAAATCAATAACATTCATGGTACCGCTTACTAATAATGCAAAATGTGTGCCAACTCTGACAACATTGTCCTAAACCCTGCTTTTTCAAGACTTTCCGCTATGTACAACCCACTCCGGTTCACTAGCTAACCGCTTCATTTGAAGAATCATTGATTTCTTTTGGGAATTTATCATCCAACCAAAACTCAGACTTCTATATGGGCATTAGCGCTTTTGGAACTATCCTTTTTGTCCATTTTTGGTTGTTTGAATCCACCTACTTTATTATTACTCATCATAATACCTCCTCTTAAAAATCACTTACTTTTTTTGTAACTCTTAAACCGATTCTCATAACTGTGTAAAACGAACTCCTATCTTGCAATCGTTCTATAAAGCAGAAGAGCCTAGCATCAAAGGTAACGTGCTCAGGAGTTTCTATCAAGCGGTCTTTTCTTCATCTGTGCTTGTTTGGCTGGCCGCACTGTATTTTTTGTTTGTCATAAGAATCCATGCACAACCAATTGCAATGATAGACAGGATCAGATTAAACCACATGCAAGCTGTAAAGGCTGAAACAGGATAAGGAGTAACCCCTCTAGAAACACTCTGAATGATTAGGCCCCAGATTTGTTGGCCTACACCTGCAGCGACAACCCACACGGAGGTGTTCAAAAAACCCATGGTTGTTCCCAGATAGGAAACAGGAAAGGCTTCACGGCAGAAGATAAAGGTGGTTGAAATTACAAACATCTGCAGCCCGCCAAGGAAAAAGTTAAATACCTTCAGCTCGGTTACACCAATCGTACCGGGCTGTGTCATCAGCCAGATCCAGTTCAGTGCTACTAAAATAACCCCATAGAACATTGTTTTCCTGGAGCCCAGCGCTTTCACAATCACCCCGCTAAGGAAACAGCCAACCACGATGCCCCATGCATACCACACCATAATGCTGCCAATCATGGGTTTTTCAAAGCCGAATACATTGGCCAGATAAACGCCTTCCCACATGCCGCCAAAGCACTGCGCATGGGAGTTCCCACCCAGTGAAAGCAAAAAGACCAGCCAGAGAAGCGGACTCTTCAATACGGTGCCGATCCCTGCTTGTTCTGCATTCGCAGCATCATCCGTGGCTATCGGAGCGATTCCTGCCAACTCATCAGGCGTTAACAAACCTTTTTCACCAGGTTTGTCTCTGAGGAACAGAAATGCGACTACGGCAAGTACAAAGCTAAAAATGGCCACGAACACCATAGCCGGGCGCCATCCCACAGTGTCCATAAGTTGGCCCAAGGGAGCTGTTCCCACTACACTTCCCAGAGCCCCAAGTCCCATAAACAGGCCCCATAGAAGAGGATACTGGGCACTAGTAAACCATGCAGAGGTGATCTTCGCTCCGCCGATCAGGAATCCTGATACTGCTAGCGCTAAAATAACACGACCGATTACCAGCATGGTGAAACCCTGTGCTCCGGCGAAAACGAACCCGCCAATACCACCCAGAATCAAAAGAGCGGTTATTCCCTTACGGGCACCGATTTTGTCCATCAGTGTTCCCACCGGCGCTTGGGCAATCGCGTAAACCCACGTATAAGCAAGTCCCATGAATCCAAAGGTTATAGCCGTTAGTTGGAGGTCTTTCATCAAATCCGGCCCCATGATTCCGGGCGTCATTCGATGAAACAACGTGAGCATATACGCTAAAATGACGATAATATACATTGGCCATTGATGCCTTTTTAACTTAGTAAGCATTTTTTGTTTATTCATATCCAAGATACTCGCCTCCTCGTATTCATTCATTTTAGAAAGATTCGCCATCCTTTAAGCGAATGGCGAATCTTCATCCACGCAATTCCACGTGGCTTACCTATGAATTTATCAGAATCTTATTCTTTGGGTTTTTCGGCACCGCACTTTTTACATTTCGTCAGTTTAGTGGAATTGAAGCCTTTGCAGGCCGGGCACTCCCAAACCAGTTTTTCTGCTAACGGTGGTACAAATCCGCCCTTGGCATTAGTTGCTCCCATGAAAATCCTCTCCTTCTTTTTAGCTTTTAGTGTGATTTAATGTTAAACTTACGTTTAACATTAAATCTCAGCTTACTATGGCGCAATGTTATTCTTCCTACTACAAAAGGTGTTCCTTACTTAGAGAACAGCACCATTTTAGGTTTTTCTTCCATTTTCTTAGCAAGTTCTTCAATGGTTCCATAATACATAACATTGCTTTGGCAATGGTGCACGCAGGTCGGTTTCCGGCCTTCTTCAACCCGCTTGGAACAAAGATCACAAAGCGATGTGGGAACAGGAATGTAATTCCATTCCCAGCTGCCATCTGGATTCTGACGGGGACCTTCTTCTACTACTTTAATCCCGTATTGACCTACTTGGAGGTCTAATTCTTTCTTACATGCCACTTCGCAGCTATGACAATTTGTACAATATTCATAATCGATTAGTAAGCCATAGCGACCTTTTTCATTATTTTTTGACATAGCCAAAACCCCCCAGCTTGGTTACTATTTTCGACGGTAATTCTTTATCATTCTCAGGGGTCAATTTATATACCTTACAAATGGTTGATTTATACGGAGCGCCATAATGAGTCGGACCGTGTACGCCCATCGTTGTAAGGTTGTTGATGTTGCTATCAAATACCCCAAACAAAGTAGGTTCTGCTCCCTCTTTTTCCGGGAACCACCAGCCGTGTTCGCCGCGAACTACTTTAGGATCAAGACCTGCATTAAATCTTGCGATCTGTTTGCACTTGCCACGGCGATTTTCAAGCCATACCCAGTCTCCTTCAATGATTCCCAATGCTTTTGCTGTTTCCGGGTTGATATCCATCATCGGTTGCGGATGGATTTCACGCATGGTTGGTAACTGTCTGTGTTCGGAGTGGAAGCAACCCCACAGCCGGTTACCAGTGGTAAGAATCAACGGATATTCTTTCATAAGCTCCGGTGTGGTATTAGGACCTTCATTTGGTTCAATATGGAAACCAAGGGAATCAAATCCCCAAACATCAAACAAGGTGGAGGTAATTTCGTACTTGCCGGTTGGAGTTACGAAACCTGGCTGACCATCTTTACGGAGCAAGCCTTTTTCGTATTTCTTATAGGTGTAATCCCAATCCCACCAGTCTTGCACTTTTTCAACAAGGTCAGCAAAGTCATAATCTACGCCATCGTCATCTTTAAGGAAATCATCCAGGAAGTCTACGTCGGTATTGTATTGTTCAAAGCGGTCAGGTCTGATCCGCTTGCCTAAGTCAAGAACAATTTGCTCGTCTGTTTTGGTATCTTCGTAGGTGTCAGCCGCTTTAGTCAGGGCACGTAGCGGGGTCCACCATGATCTAAAGCTGTTACGTTCAACACTCATCGCAACAGGCAGAACCAAATCGGCGCAAGCCACTGCCGTCGGGGTCATGAACAAGTCAACAACTACGTTGAAAGGTACTTTTTTCATAGCCGCATATACGCGAGGCGCTTCACCGGCCATGTTGGTAATTGGATTGGTTCCTTGCATCCACAGCATTTGCACAGGATACGGCAGGCCGCTTTCCAGGGTTTCCAGAAGTTTATCAGGCGGGATAAACGGAGTGTAACCAGATTCATGGATAGGGGACTCATAGGTGCCAATTCGCTTTAACAGCATTTCTTCCGATATATTTTCCAAACCACTGCCATATTTTTTACCACGGTTGTAAGCATACCGTTGTAACACCATGCCGCCTGGTACGTCAATGTTGCCGGTGATTGCCATTAAATCTGTGATTAAGCAAGAAGCTTCCATGGCTGCCATCTGCATATCAATAGCCAGACCCCATTGAATAGCTCCATTTTTGGCATTTGCATACATACGTGCCGCTTTTATGATCAAATCTTTAGGAATCCAGGTAATTTCCGCTACTTTTTCCGGCGTATATTCCTGTACTCTTTCGACTAACTCATCAAAACCATATGTCCAATTTTCAACAAAATCTTCATCATAAAGTTTCTCATTGATAACCACGTGAAGGATACCAAGAGCAAGGGCAGCGTCAGTACCAGGACGAATCTTCAACCAGGCATCTGCTCTGGCTGCCAGCCAAGTCAGGGCAGGGTCTACAACAACTAATTTGGTACCAAGTCTCATCATATCCACAAGCCAGTGACCAAGGAAACCGTCACCATTAGACACCAGCGGATTGTTGCCCCAAACTAGAATCACTTCCGGCTTCTTCCATTCAGGACGGGCTTCACGCAGCGGGTGAGTCTGCGAGCAGTCAGCAATCAGGCAGTCACCGGCTTTAATCAAATTGGCTGTCATCCGTGGCTGATAGCAGGAGTCTGCACTCAGGAAGCCAAAGGACACATTCGGGCTACCAAAAATGGTACGCGTGATTACTGCTGGCTGCCACATAGCGTTACGGCCTGTACCAACCAAGGTAACAATGCTTTCTACACCGTGATTTTCTTTGATGTCATTATATTTGCTTTCAATCAGATCATAAGCTTGATCCCAGGTAATTCGTTCCCACTTATTCTCGCCTCTTTCCCCAACCCTTTTAAGAGGCCATTTCAAGCGTTCGGGACTGTACACCTGCTCAACCATATTGATGCAACGCAAACATAATCTGCCACGGTTAACCGGAGAATTGGGATCACCCTCAATTTTCTCCAGCTTGCCATTCTTCGTGTACAAAAGTACTCCGCAACTGCAGTGACACCCTGGAGCCGTCCACACTGCGGTACGAGTTACGTCATACTCGCCTTCCTGCCAACGGGCTGCCGTTTTGTAAAGCTCTTTGTTAATTTCTTCAGACATGCCTTGCCCTCCTTAACTCTTTTTGGATAACATTAATTCAACTGAAACTGTTTTATTCGATCCCCTCTACTACTTAGAAATAAATCGAAAATATTCAATGTTACCACTTTTCTAATATTGCAAAATGTGTGCCAACCTTCACAACAGTTTTAAAACTCCCGGTTTTTCAACACTTTCAGCTAGTTATCCACTATTCCGGCTTACTAGCCAACCGCTTCATTTAAAGAATCATTGATTTCTTTTGGGAATTTATTCTGCTCCAAACCAAGAACAGATTGCAGGCAATCATTGTTCGGGATGAGTATTTTCCTTTTCAATTTCCTTTGTGATAAATTCCAATTCTTCCACCAGCCGCGACCGTTGTTCCCTAATCCAGTCTTCGCCATGTTCGCTTATGAGGCCCGTCGCACTGCGCAATACGAATGTCTCCAGTAATTTGCCACCGGGAAGCGAGTCAATCTCGAGCAATTTTAAGAGATATGGCAGTGTTAGTTTATTTTCATCATTCATATTTTTGCTCCTTATATTTATCCTTTTAGAACAATTCGCCATCCTTTCAGAATGGCGAATCTTCGTCCACGTAATTCTACATGGCGCAGCTTATGATTTTGTCTGAATCCTATTTGGGGGGCTTTTCGGCACCGCACTTTTTACATTTTGTCAGTTTTATGGAATTGAATCCTTTACAGGCGGGACACTCCCAAACCAGTTTTTCTGCTAACGGTGGTACAAAGCCACCCTTAGCATTAGTTGCTCCCATAAAAATCCTCTCCTTCTCGTGTTTTAGTGTGATTTAACGTTAAACTTATGTCTAACAATAGGCCGCCGCTTTTGCAGCATACAATCTAACGCTAACTCACAACTATCAAGATTTTTCTTTCCAATCTTCTAAGAATGCAAAATATGTGCCAAGCCTAACGTAGCGCCTTTAACTCCCGTTTCTTCAATGTTTTCGGATATTTATCCGACACTCTAGCCAATAGTCAACCGGTTCATTTAAAGAATTACTGCTTTATTTTGAGAATCCGATTTTTTTTACAAACTAAAATTGCCAAAGACAGACTACGGCGAATGTCATTACCAGAACTAGTATTGATGTTATATGGACATAAAAATACTACTTCCCGTCATACACAATATCTCTTAGCAGAATAAGATTAGTGTATATGACGGGAAGTAGAGATTACCGCAAGAATAAAATTCTTACATTAGTTAATCAATATTAATATTATATTCTTTCAGTTTTCTATAAAGCGTAGATTTGCCTATTCCCAGTAAATCAGCCGCCTTAGTTATATTATTTTTAGTTTTATATAAGACATTCTCAATGGATATCTTCTCCAATATTTCAATGGTATATACTTCTCCTATATTCCCAACAGCAGCAGTTTGAGCAGGCTCGCCATTTAGAATTATTGCCGGCAGGTCTTCCGCTTCGATAATTTGATTCTGCGCAGTATTAACTGCATAAATCACAGCATTCTCCAATTGCCGTACATTGCCTGGCCAATTATATTCACTCATTATATTTCGTGCAGATGGGCCTATTGTCGGAACTTCCCACCCCATCTTTTCACAGTATTTCTTGATAAAATATTGACCTAGTAGCGTCACATCATTTTCTCTTAATCGCAGAGAGGGAAGGTTGATTGACAAAACTGACAGGCGAAAATAAAGGTCTTCGCGAAAAAGCTTCTCCCTTATCATTTGATAGAGATCTTTATTGGTGGCGGCAACAACGCGAAAATCTACCCGTTTATAGCGCCGCCCGCCAACACGCATAACTTGCTTGTCCTCTAAAACTCTAAGCAAGACAGCCTGTAGTTCCAGCGGCATATCCCCAATTTCATCTAAGAAAAGTGTTCCACCATGGGCTAACTCTATTTTTCCTGGCCTCCCGCCACGCTCTGCACCAGTAAAGCTCCCGCCCTCATAACCAAACAATTCACTTTCAATTAATTCCCGGGGCAGTGCTGCACAGTTTACTGCCACAAACGGTCCATTGGGCCGATGTTTGCTATGTATGGCCTGGGCGAAAAGTTCTTTTCCAGTGCCGCTCTCACCAATTAGCAGGATATTTTCCGGAGAACTGGCAAAACGTTTTCCTAGTGCTACTGCTTTCTTAAATTCTTTGCTCTCACCAATAAGATCGTCAAAACTATAATTAGCCATAGCACCTGACCGGCTGTTTACCATAGCGTTTACTTTTTCGGCGCTTACCAACTTTATAACCGCTCCGTCTACTTGCCCGGTAGTAGAGTTTACCACTCGAATATTAATCATATAATTCTGCTCACTATTACAGACGCAAAGGCTCTCTTCTATATCAGCATTTTCCCCATCTGCAATCAAAGCCATGAGACGAGACTGGCTGTTTAAAAATTCACGGATATTTCTATTCTCTGTTTTTCCTTTCTCCAACCCCAGCATCTGACTGCCTTCTTTGTTTATATGAATTATCTCGCCAGTTGAATCTATGGTAATAATGCCTTCGTCGATGACCGCTAAAGTCACTTTAAGCGTATAATTAGCCATCTTTAGCCGTTCATTAGTAATTTGCAATTGATCATAACTTCTTCTTAATTTTAGTTTATTTTCAACATCGGCTGCCATGGCAGTTACCAGACCCAGAGCATGTGAATTCAAATTAACAAAAACGTCATCATCCAAAGGTTCATTCATTAAATGCTGACTCAGAACCATGATAGCAATAATATCACCGTTGTCATCTATTATGGGAGCTGCTGAAGTATTAGAATTATTAAAGGTCACACAGTAATGCTCCGGCCCCAGCAATTGCACCGGACGCCTAAGCTGCATGCTTAATATGTGTGCACAGGTACCCATAGTTTTTTCGTTCCAAACGATTCCTGTCATTGAGTTGCGTTCTGGAACTAACCTTAACAAATCGCCTTCATTTAACAACAGAACGCCATTTTCATCAAATAAATAAATAGCATATCGGGAAGCAAACATCAAGTCTTTCAATTTCACGGCTTCAAATATGGATTTAGCAACATCAATCAGCAAATGTTTTTTTTGCAAAAGCTTCTCAAGTTGCTCGGGGTCTAAACGTTCTGCTATTATCTCAGTGTAAGGGCTGATACCCATCGCTTGAGATTTAATCCAAGATTCAGCCACTTCCGGATTAATATGAATACTGCTACGTGGATCCTCATTATCTTTGAAAAATCTTATCTTGCTTTGCTGTATTTCCAGCCAACGATTTTTGAGTTTCAATCCCCTGCCCCCTCTTCATTTTAGATTCTTGGTATTCGCCAGGTGGTTGAGTCCTCAATTTTTCGAATTTATTTCGCAAATTAATCCAAGCTTCTGCCGATTTCTAAGTGAATTTCTTACAGCTTTCATTGCTAAACCGGCAGGACTAACAACTAGACGCTTTCCAAGCGTACTAAAGATAACCCTCCCCTTATAAAGATGTACTTATAGGCGGCCATAGTACATCCTTATTTTAGAATATAAAGAGCATTCACATCCTCTTGCCATACTACATTTTGGCATTAAAAAAGGCAGCCTCATTTACCAGACTTCCTTTGCATAATAAAGCAGGCATAAAAATTTACTCTTCATATCCTTCAGTCATCACTTCCATATGGGAAACAATAACTAAGAACTTCTTGTGGTAATATATGCTATTCTCGAAATTCAAAAAAAATCCTGCAACCATTTTTGATATTTTCTGATATTTCTCGATATTTCATGATATTTATTTCATATATTTAACCTTTTAATGTTTCAAAATTTAAAAATTTAAAAACCCCCGGCTTAGCCGAGGGTTTTGCTTGAACGTGTGCCACCCTTTATTACTAGGCTACACCTAAATGGCGCTAGTGCGATCTGCGGTAGATTCAGACCTATGCAAAGTTTTAATAAGATAGATTGCGCAAAATGAACTAACTACCAACGTAGCTGCTTGTACCCACATTGCCAATTCAAAGGCTTCCACCGGATAAGGTGTTTGCCCTTTTGAGATAGTGTTGATAATTAGACCCCACACTTGTTGAAATACACCTGTACCAAAAATCCAAGCAAAAGTATTACACACTCCAATAGCCGTACCTACCTGCGAGGCTGGAACAAGTTGTCTAACAACGGCAAAACCTCCTACTACTGCATACATACCACAAAAACCAATGGTTGCATAGATAATCTTTAGTTCCATAATACTAAGGGTTCGCAAATTAGTCAGCATATACAACCATGACAATAGAAATATTACTGCCCCCGATAACATGACTCCGGCATTACCAATCTTTTTACTAACCCATCCAACTACAATGCTCCCTAAAATTGCTCCCAATGCAGCATAAGTTAATATTCCTGCAACCTCCCCCTTAGTGAGACCATACACGTTGGAGAGAAGAACTCCACCCCATAAGGCTACAATAACTTGGCTAGTGGCATTCGTCCCGAGAGCAAACACCGCAATTAGCCATAAGCGCGGTTGAGCAAGCACTTGCTTGGTTGATATCCACCAGTGAACCTGGGGGGAATCCTGCTTTATTTGAAGAGTTGTATCTTCGTCAAGCTCATCAGGTGCAGGTAATCCAATATCGGATGGATGGGATTTTATTACTAGATAAGAGATTATTGCCATTGCTACACATGTAATGGTAATAATCACAAAGGAACTACGCCAGCCAGTTTGGTTTATCAAAACTTGGAGTGGTGCAGTAGCAAATAATCCACCTAATGCGCCAAAGCCCATATAAATACCATTAATTGTGGCAAACTGTTTTGCGGAAAACCAAGAGGAAATTATCTTCACACCGGCAATAAATATCCCTGCCAACGATACAGCCACCAACATTCGTCCAACAACAATCATTGCTAGAGATTCAGCCATACTAAAAATAAAACTGCCAATTGCAGTAACTAATAAACTGAGAACTAAACCTATACGGGAACCTACCCGGTCGATTATTGCTCCGGCGGGAGCATTGGCAATCGCATACGCCCAGAAGAAGGTAAGCCCTAATAACCCGAATTGTGCGGCGTCAAGTTTCAAATCACGGATCAGATCTGGCCCCATAACCGCGGGCGCTTGGCGGCAAAAAGGACTAAGCATATATGCAATGCAAATAATCGCATACATAGTCCACTGATATTTTTTTAGTTTTTCGAGCATCATGCTTTTATCCATAAACACCACTCCCAACTTATTTACTAATTATTGCCCTATTTATCTACGCATTAAATACAGCATCCTTCTCCCTAAGGAAAAAAAGAACTACGAAATACTTATAGTAGTTCTTCATACACTAGTTTCTTAGTTATAACGTCCATATTTTTCTACTGCATCAAAGAACGCTTTAACATTTTCGTGCTTCGAATTCATAGGTACCGTACAACCCGAAGAATAAAGGAAGCCTTCTCCGTTTTTAAATGTACTAAACAATTTTTTAGCATACTCATCTACCTCGTTTGGCGATGCAACAGTAAATAATCCTGCACTTACATCTCCCTTTATCGCACAATGCCCCTTTAAAATATCATGTGCTTTAAAGATATCTGTTGCGCTGTCCAGTTCAAGGACAAATTTTTTCGCAGGTAAATCTAAGAAGGTTTCGAGATTTTGCGTCCAGTCAGAGTCAAAATGCAGAATTGGTACGATATTCTTTTCGGCTAGTCTAGTTACTATTGATTTTAGATAAGGATGTCCAAATCTTTCATAATTTTTCTTTGATATGAACTGACCACTGCATCTGACGCCACCTATAAATACCCTATTTATCCCGGTGGCTTCTATCCCTTTTACCGCAGCCTCAACGGTTCCGTCACAACAAATCCAGAGTAACTCCTGAAGCTCATCGGCCATTTGGTACATATCTTTATAAAATTTCTCCATAGACCGGCTCATGGACAAAGTATCAAACGGTATCACTCCGGCAAATGAACCCCAAGTCGCACTTTGACTGCGGCGAAGTGTTGCCTCTAATTCTTTTTTCCGTATTTCAGCTGCAAGTTTGATGCCTTCTAGTACTTCTTCCCGAGTCTTTATATGAGCTCTTTCCAAAAAGATTAATCTATACTCCCCGCTTCCCCTTTCCTTTAGAATGTTATAATCCTCGCGTGTCATGGCCTCAAATTCTACCATCTGGTATTGATCGTTATCAGCCAATTCAACACCTGGATATTTACACCGCATTGAACCCACTACTTTGGCAACAGGTCCATACCGAAGTTGCTGCATATAGGCATTGCTATCCCAAATTGGGTATGCCTCTTTCACTTTGTCAATTGAGGCGAGACATTTGTTCCAATCCCAGTTAAATTCCTTGTTTGTAATACCGGCAAACTGACCAGCGTACTGTTCAATTAACGGTGCGCAAACTACTCTATCCACGGGTTCGAGATTAATCGTTGCCACAATTCGTTCTTCAGCCGTCATAACATCTTTACTCATTCAAATAATCCTCCCTATCATTTCATTTTTTAATTTTTCAGACTTATATGTACATTTCTATTATAAAACAGATTAATTTTAACGGAGATAAGTGTTATGTATAAGAGGATAATAAAATTTTATAAGATTCAGAGTTTTCATCCATTGTTCTAATATAGATAACTATGTATAATTAAAATAAGGGTACTGACTGGGGAGAGATTATGGATATAAAGCAATTACGATATTTTATCTCTGTGGCTAAGCATCTTAATTTTACCAAAGCGGCACAAGAGCATTTTATGACACAACCTGCTCTTAGCCAACAAATTGCTGACCTCGAACGTCATCTTGGAGTAAAACTGTTCATCCGTAACAGACATTCTGTTTTTTTAACTCCAGCTGCTGATGAGTTATTGCCAGAAGCGAAATATCTTGTATCTAAGTCGGATGAATTCATTCAACTTGCAAACCAGGTTCAGAGCGGTATGGCGGGCTGTTTAACAATTGGCGTTTTAGGCCTTTCTGAGCGAAGCTTTCTCCCTTCGTTAATTTTAACTTATCGCTCAAAATATCCGCATATCAAAATATCTTTACAGCTACTATCAATGGGTGCCCTAGATAAAGCCCTTGAAGCTCAAAATGTAGATGTAGGATTTACATTAATAGAAAAACCTGCACCAAGCTTTTTGAACTGGAAAACCCTCAAAAAAGACACTCTTTGCGTAGTATCGCGTAATGATAACCCATTAACAGAAAGCAACTATATTAGTTTTTCGGATTTAACTAAAGAAACAGTGTTTTTTCAGGATCGTTTAACGTCTCCAAGGGGCTTTAATAATCTAACACGAGTTTGTTCAAATAGGGGTTTTACGCCTAACGTTAACTTAGCCCCAAATTGGGGAACAGTACTTATGTCTGTTGAGTCTGGAATGGGGATCTCAATACTCCCCCGTTTAATCCCTAATACTTATGGCAGTCCCAACCTCCAGTTATCTGGCCTGGAAGGCAATGATACTCAAGTTGAGTTTGTAATCGCTTGGAATTTAGCAAATTCAAATCCGGCTATTTCCCTTTTTCTAAACGAGTTGGAAAAAAATTAATTTTTAGAAAAATAAAAAAAATTAGATAAAAAGCAGGGCTGGAAAAACTTAGAGATAAGTTTATTCACAGCCCTGCTTTATCTATATTTTTGTTTCGAAACTATATACGATGTGTTAAATATTTTTGCAGGTAGGGATGGTACATTGTCAATGCATCACCTACCGGCGCCTATGACAAGAGGCTTTTTGCCCTACTTTTCGATTGTGGAGTACAACCTATCATCACGGCTAGTTTTCTTATGCTAACCCTCCAGCATGTGATGTTCCTTTGCTGACAGACTGGATTATTTGTTTTGGGCATTCAATTTTTCCAGCATTTGAAAGGCTCTTTCATCCAGAAATCTTCTAACCAGTTTACTATCGATGCCACCTACGATGCAAGGCTCTCCATTGATGACAGTGATGGGAAAAAGCTTGCCAGCTTCAACTAATTGGCGGCATTTGTCATTCTGTATCCCTTTAACATCAGTATCGATATATTTTATGGCAACACTGTTACCGAAGCTCTGCTTTAATTCTTTAACTAAGTTTTCATACGAAGCAAGCTCCAAAGCAGCTTGCTTGCCTGCTTGATCAAGCTCAGAATTCGGGTTGGTTCCGCCATACACTTCAATTAATATACAGTCCTTACTCTTCATGTTTTTATTTCTCCATTTATTATTTATTTGAGATATCTCATAGTATGATAATCAATGTAGGCTGACAATGTAGGCTCTCCGGCCAGTTCCCTGCCCATCCCGCTGTTTTTGACTCCGCCGAAGGGCATACCCAGAGATAATGATTCAAAACTATGATTGTTTATGAAAGTCGATCCTGCTTCGATTTGTTGCCCTATTGCTAAAGCTCTTTGGATATCGCTGGACCAAACCGAGGAACATAGACCGTATTCGGTCTCATTTGCATACTCAATAGCTTGTTCTACGGTTTTGTAAGGAATGATGGGGATAATGGGTCCGAATTGCTCACAGCTAACAATTTGTGAAAGGTGATCCTCATCTTTTACTACATGCGGTAGTAGGAAGTAGCCATTATCCCACCCCTCTGGATTTAGCTTGGAGCCAAGTTCCCTCACAACAGCACCGCTATTTTTGGTATTCTCAATCATTGCCTTAACCAAATTATATTGTTTATTATTATTCAGAGGACCAAAAGAAGCCCCTTCCGCTAAACCATGCCCCACTTTGTATTCATTGACAATATCACACATGGTGTTAAAAAACTTATCAAGCATCTTTTCCTGTACATAAATACGCTTCACTGCAAAACAAATTTGACCACTTCTTGTATATACTCCCTTTAATAGCTTGGGAATAATATCTGCCGGATTCACATCATCCAGAATAATCGCTGGATCGTTGCCGCCTAATTCCAAGGTGACGGCTTTAAAGAAACTAGCTGCGTTACTGTTTACCTGTGCACCCGTTTCGGTTCCGCCTGTAAAAGCAATCTTTTTTACCAGCGGATGACGTGTTAAAGCCACCCCAACCCCTGCATCTCCATGGACAACATTTATTACCCCGTCGGGTAATATGGCAGCTATTCTTTTCAAAAGAATACTTATGGCAAGCGGTGCCGTTGGAGATGGTTTAATTACCATCGTATTACCGGTTACTAATGCAGGGCCAACTTTCATCATCGTCAAACAAACCGGCATATTCCAAGGAACGATGGCACCAATCACGCCTTTGGCTTTCTTCTCAATGCTAACCCAGCTAGAATCATCTTCAATGAACTCTGTTTTTACAAAGTTTTCACCTATACCGGCATAGTATTCCAATGTAGCCATGCCTATACCGAAATCCGTTTGAGCTTCCCATAACATGCCTCCATGCTCTCTAACCAGAAGAGGCACCAGGTCCCCCATTGAATCTTGCACAACTTTCACGGCCGCAGTTATCTTTTCAATTCTTTCCTTACTATTCGTTTTTCTCCAGTCAAGAAATGCGTTATGGGCCGCCTGAACCGCTTTATCTACATCTTCAGCAGTACCTACTGCAACCCGCCCCACTACGTCGGTAAGTTTCCCTGGATCATGTATTTCAGCATAATTCTGCGCCAGAACTTCCTGGTTGTTAATCAAAATATCAACCTGACATTCAAGATTTAACACAGATCTTACCTCCCCGAATTCAACTATTTAATCCATTCCTTTCAAAATTCATACCTTTTCTGCATTAGAATGCTACTCTTTATATAACCGAGCCTTAAAGGCATGCTCGGCATCAGGAGAAATAAATCCCGTGGGACAGATATTGCGACAGGCGCAGCAGTTTCCGCAGGAGGCTTTGTTACCCGCTCCAGGAACTAAACCAATACGCAGATTTTTGCCTCGGCCTAAAAATGTCAGGCGATTTTTGCCTATTTTCCTGCACATTCTTATACATAGTCCGCATAGTATACACCCTTCTGTTGTGGAACCGGATAACACCTGGCCGTCTGCCGTCTTGTCTTGTACGAGTTTCAACAGTAAACCTTCTGCTTCACTGTTATGGAAGGGCCTGTCGCGCAAGAGAATTTGCGCTGCCCAGGCGCGTAGACGCTGGAGACGCGGGGTAGCAGTCTTTATTTGCAGACCATCCTCGACTTCCAATAAGCAGGCATGTCGGGGTTTCCAAATAGCATTGCCCCGGATTTCTACCTCTACCATACACAGACCGCAACTGCCATAGGCTTCTAACGCTGGATAATAGCATAAAGCAGGTATGTCTATTCCATGATCTCGCAAAGCTTGCAGCACGATAGTACTCTTGGAGACAGCCAGACTCCTCCCATCGACTACTATCGCTACTAATTCTTCCATGTAAATTCCTCCGAAGTTATCCTGATGCTGTTAAAGGGGCAGGTCTCATAGCAGGCCCAGCACTTAATGCAGCGCTCAGGGTCAACAATGAAGCGGTCTGTCTTTCCCCCTCGCATTGTAACTGCTTCAGTTGGACAAACCTGATAACACGCCTTACATTCTTTGCAGGGCAGAATAATTTCAAAATCGATTAGGGGTCTGCAGGATACTGCCGGACATTTACCTTTTACATGAGCCTCATATTCGTCTCTAAAATAAGTTAGCGTTGTAATTACCGGATTCGTCGCTGTCTGACCTAAGCCACACAGCGACACTTGAGGAATAGTCAAACTCAATTCTTCTATTTCTTCCACTATGCCTTTGTAACCCTTCCCAATCGTTAATGTCAACAGCCGAGCTGCCAATTCCCGCAACCCACCCCGGCAGATGCTGCATTTGCCGCAGGATTCACTGCCCATAAAGTTTGTCATATGCCTGGCCATATCTACCATGCAGCGGTTTTTACCCAAGGGCACTAATCCCCCGGAGCCCATGATGGCTCCGGCAGCAGCGACTGTTTCATAATCGAGGGAAAAATTGCGATAAGGAACTATCCCGCCTGAGGGTCCCCCAATCTGCAACGCTTTAATAGACTCCTTATCTGCAGCCCCGATTTTTTCTACTAATACCTGAGTACTGGTACCCAATGGGACTTCAATAAATCCCGTGCGCTTGATATCCCCGGCCAGACAGAATATTTTCGTTCCCGGACTTTTTTCCGTACCTGCTTCCCGGAAGGCTTCAGCTCCGTTGAGTATAATCCAGGGGATATTGGCGAGCGTTTCCACATTATTGATGACGGTGGGATGATCATGAAAACCGCGATTAGCTGGATAGGGTGGACGAAGCTGGGATTCTCCGCGCTTACCCTGCATTACCTGCAGCATGGATGTTTCTTCACCGCACACAAAGGCTCCACCGCTCTCCACCAGGGTAATGGTAAGGCTACAGTTGGAACCCATGATATTGTTTCCTAAAAAAACCACCTTACGTGCACTCGCGATTGCTTTCCTTAGTAGCTGAACTGCCAGCGGATATTCGTGCCGCACAAATATATAGGCTTGAGCTGCGCCAACCGCCAGAGCAGCAATCATCAAACCTTCCAGTACACTATGCGGATCACTTTCTAACAGGGCGCGATCCATATATGCCCCAGGATCCCCCTCATCTGCATTGGCGATTACATAACGGACAGGATCAGGGCTCTGATAGGCCATATCCCATTTTTCTCCGGTAGGAAATCCCGCTCCCCCGCGGCCACGCAGGCCAGATGCCCTGATCATATCAATGATCGTTCTGCTTTTTAACGTAAAAAGCGCTTTCTCCAGTGCCAGATAGCCGCCCATGGCGGCATATTCTGCTATACTTTCCGGATCTAGTAACCCACAGCGGCCGCTGATGCGCCGTACCTGGGGCTGAAAGAATTCACTGAAACCTGAGTTCACTATTTTTATTAGTTCCAAATCTTGAATGCCACGAAGAATTCCAGGTTTACGTTCTTGGGCTATAGCCCATAGATAAGGGGACGTTTTGCTTCCCGGGGGCTCCTCTGCGGTTTTAATGATGCGCCAAAAGGAATTCGTGTCTATATTTCCATAAAAGTAATGTTTTCCGTCCGGTGTCCTGACATTCACCAGCGGCTCCGCATAACAGGCTCCCTGACAGCCTACTTTGTATACTCCGGCTTTTCCGTTCCAATCCCGTTTTTCTAAATTATTATAAATCTCCAGCGCTCCAGCAGCTCTGCCACAGGTAGCCGTTCCTACACTGATCCGGGATTTATGACCGCAGAGCGTTATCTTCCCTTCTTCGGCCAGACTCTGGAGGGGTACATGCACCGCAAAATTCAGCGGTTTGTACGGTTCAAATCGTATCGGTTCCCTTTTTTCTTCCGCAATAGGTTTAGCTACCTGGTAGCTATGTACGGCTGGAAACCGAAATTCTGAACGGCCAATCATCCCTTTTTCCTCAAATCTCCAAGCATCAGAGGTACCTGGTAGGATTTGATTTTACCGTTTATTTGCCCATCTACCACTACCAGCGGAGCACGGCTGCAGGCGCCAACACAATAAACGTGGTCTACCGTTACAAAACCATCAGCTGAAGTATCTTCGCCGTCCTCTAGTTTTAGCTCCGCAGCCAGGCGATCATTTAGTAAGGAAGCCCCCCGGGCATAGCAGGCCGTTCCATAGCATACCGATAGTTTGTGCTTACCGGCGGGACGACTGCGAAAAAAGTTAAAGAAGCTTACCAGTCCATGCAGTTGCGACTCCGGCACTCCTGCCTGCCGGGCCAGTTCGGTTAACCGGTCGCGCGGAATATACCCCTGCTCCTCCTGAACCTGATTAAGGATATTGATTAGCTGCTTATCGCGTTCCGGTAACTGCTCCCATTCTTCCAGATTTGTCGGCATCATTTTCCCTCCTCTGTTGACAGCTGGACTATACGAACGCCACCCGTATAACGCCGATTAGGGCTCCCTCTGCTTTGAGGGAGCCCTAATCAGCTCACTAACTCACCACTAGAGCCGGAGCAAGCATGAGTGTCTGTTTTTACTCAGGAACAAACAGTACTTGTTTGCCTTTGTTATTTAATTTGACAGCCAATTCTTCTACCGGGCCATATTCAATAACCGAAGCCTGGCAATGGTGTACACAGGAAGGTTTTTTACCAGCGGCCACCCTGTCACCGCACAAATCACAAAGTTGGGTGGGAATGGGAACATAGGTTAATTCCCATTTGTCCCCAGTATCTTTTAATTTAAACGGACCATTTTTAGCTAATTTAATACCATACTTGCCATTGGGAAGACTTAGCTCTTTTTTGCAGGCAACTTCGCAGCTATGGCAGCCTGTGCAATATTCATAGTCTATTAATAAACCATTGCGTGACATTGTTCTACACCTCCGTTTATTCTGCTTTGTAAATCTTACAAATCGTGTTCTTTAACGGGGCACCATATCCGGTGGGGCCAGTTGTACACTGGGTTGTAAGGTTGTTGATGTTGGATTCGAATGCACCATACAGGGTAGGCTCTGCAGCTTCTCTTTCCGGGAACCACCAGCCATGTTCACCATGGATAACTCTGGGGTCCCAACCCGGATCAAGTACAGCCTGCTGTTTGCATTTTCCGATATTATTTTCGATCCATACCCAGTCTCCCTCTTTAATGCCATATTTTGCAGCCGTTTCCGGGTTCATGCTCACTCTTGGATTGGGATGGAATTCCCGCAAAGTCGCACTCTGACGATGTTCGGAATGGAAGAATTCCCATTGCCGTGAGCCAGCAGTCAGAATTAACGGATATTCCTTCATCATTTGGGGCGTAGAGACTGGACTATAGGGCGGTTCCATATGGAATGGCAGTGGATCCAATCCCCATTCAGCAAAGATATCCTGGTAAAGGTTGACCATTCCGGTATCAGTGTTGAATCCAGGTTCTCCGTCTTCACGCAGCTTCCCAGTTTCATACTTCTTGTAATGAACTTCCGGCCATATCACAGTTTTTTCTTCAAGCTCTTTGAAGGTAACGCCGGCTGGTATAAGGGCCCAGTCAATCATGTCTTCCACTGTATCCCAGGGAAATGCTTCCGGATTCAGGCGTTTGCCGATGTCTAAGACAATCTCTTCATCGGTCTTGGCCTCTTCATATTGAGTAACCTTAGAAATGGAACGTAAAGGCGTCCACCAATTTCTTAAACTGTCACGTTCTACGCTCATGGAAGCTGGCAGAACCAGGTCAGCATGGGCTACCGCAGAAGGTGTTAAAACAGGGTCTACCACTACAACGAAGGGTACTTTCTTCAAGGCTGCGTAAACACGTTTTGACTCACTTGCAGTGTTCACAAAGGTGTTGGTAGTTTCCATCCAGTACATCTGAATGGGATACGGCCTGCCAGTTTCAATAGCCTCTAAGACCGAGTCGCCACGGGCTGTTGCGCACAGTCCATATTTAAACAGTGGATATTCAGCAACACCAAGTCGCTTCGCCCGCATTTCTTCAGACAATTCTGCAAGGCCCCAGTCAGATGATACATGAGCGAGACGGTCTACACCGAATGCCGTACGAATAAGATGGTTTCCGCCAGGAACATCAAGATTGCCAGTAATAGCAACCAAAGCACAAATGGCATTCGCAACGGAAACCCCGGCTCTCTGGGTGTCTACGGCCAGTCCCCATTGAACCGAAGCTGGTTTCGCTTTAGCAAAGAACCGTGCTGCCTCCCTAATTTTTTCGGCCGGAACCCAGCTGATTTCCTCTGCTTTTTCCGGGGGATATTCTTTAACCCGTTCAGCCAGTTGCTCAAGTCCATAGGTCCAGTTTTTTACAAAGTCTTTGTCATAGAGTTCTTCGCCAATGATTACGTTAAGCATAGCCAACCCAACTGCAGCATCACTACCAGGGCGCAGCTGCAGCCAATAATCAGCTCTCGAAGCAAACCAGGTCAGGTAGGGGTCTACCACGATCAGCTTGGTCCCTCTCTTTTGCATGTCAACAATCCAGTGGCCCAGGAATCCGTCTCCATTACTGATCATTGGGTTATTACCCCAGATGATAATACATTCCGGCAGCTTCCATTCGGGATTATCATAACGGCGTGGGTCTAACTGAGATGCATCAACAATAAAGAAATCCCCAATCATGGTTCCCATGGCGGCTGCACGGGGCAGATAGCAAGAGTCACCGGCCAGGAATCCCATGGAAAAGTTAGGACTCTTAAAGGCAGAATAAGTCAGTTTCGGTACGAGTGACCAGATATTACGTCCGGTTCCTATCGCGGTTACAATCGACTCCGGTCCATAATCTTTCCAGATGGAACGTACTTTTTCTTCGATAATATCATAGGCTTCATCCCAGGTAATCCGTTCCCATTTGTTCTCGCCGCGTTCACCAGCCCGCTTCATAGGCCATTTGACACGTTTAGGATCGTTAACCAGTTCCGGAGCACTCAAGCACCGCATACACAGTCTGCCAAAATTATATTGGCTTTCCGGGTCTCCTTCTACCTTAACCAGCTCATTTCCCTTAGTGTAATAAAGAACTGAGCAGCCATCATGACAACCTGGCGCTGTCCATGAACATGTACGGGTTACAGTCAAATCGCCTTCTTGCCACTGTACTTTTTTACTATCACTACCCATAATTGCCTGCCTCCTTATATTAGTTTTTCTATTTTTCCTTTTTGGGAACGTCTGCCCCGCATCTGCGGCATTTTTCAAGGGCCGGTGGATTAAACATCCCGCAGGAAGGGCACTTTACATTTTTAGTTGCATAGTCACTTAAACTGTAATTCGCATTATTCAGCATACCAGGATTTCCCTCTGTCTTTTTCCTATCCATACCCGCAAACCTCCTTCTAACTGTCACAATCTCCGCCCCGCGGCCCAACCCGGCGCTATCTGGTTAGATAATCTGGGCCGCATTGCACATTCTCACTTTGGTTACAATTCCCCCTTTCACATGTTGCTGTCCAATATGTTTATCCCTATATCAGGGCACATTTTGGCTACATCCAAACTGAATACGTTTTTTAATGAGTTTACCTATTTCTCGTTAGTCACGTCTTTCGCTTTCGGCATATCCACTCCGCATTTTTTGCATTTTTCAAGGGTCGATGGATTGAACATTCCGCATGAAGGACACTTTACCGCTTTGGCTGCGGATGGTGGTCTAAAACACATGACATCTTCTCCTTCCCGGTTTGAATTTGCAATTCTTTGTTTGTAAGCTGCATAACCTTATATATAGCATTAAGTGTGCCAATTAGTCTTCATATCCCATACAGGGCAATACATCAGGGTTTTTTAAAAAAATGCCTACTAATTTGCCATTCTAAAATACGATTATGACAAAATGCTGCTCCTATTTTAAAAAACTTTTTCGCTGTTTTGCAAAAAGTTATACCTACGCAGGCACTAGCAAACGCTGTCTGGCAAATACTGAAAATGCCCACATACAATAAGGGTGTGGTTGAACTTAAAATGCCCTCCCAGGTAGAATTGAAGAATCTACCTGGGAGGGCATCTTTTACTATTTGTATCGCCAGCGGTAGCGGCGAATTGGAGGTTATAATGTAATATCGTACTCTTTAATTTTTCTATACAGTGTGGATTTGCTTATCTGCAGGATGCTTGCAGCGTGAGCAATAGAATTATTGCATTTTAATAAAGTACTCTTTATTGCTGCTTTTTCCCAGACTTGCAGCGGAAGTATTTCCTCAGTTTCAGTAGAATTATTTTTATCATTGCTAAGTTCCCTGCCGTCTTCTACCATTTCATAAGGTAAGTGCTCTACATTAATGACGTCACTCTGAGTAATATTAATGGCATAAATAATTGCATTCTCCAATTGCCGCACATTTCCCGGCCAGTTATATTCCAATATTTTTTTTATAGCAGCAGGGCTCAGTTGTGGTTTTGACCTGCCGGTTTTATCACAATAAGTGTGGATAAAGTACTGACACAGCAGTATTATATCATGTTCACGCTGACGTAAGGGAGGGATAGAAATTCTCAGCACTGATAATCGATAATATAAATCTTCCCGAAACTGATTTTCTTGGACCATTTTAAGCAGATTACGGTTCGTTGCGGCTACAACCCGGAAATTAACTTCTTGATAACGCTTCCCGCCTACTCTCATGACTTGTTTATCCTCCAACACCCGCAGCAGTACTGCCTGAACCTCATAAGGCATATCGCCTATTTCATCCAGGAAGAGGGTGCCACCATTGGCCAACTCTATTTTACCAGGTTTACCATGGCTATCGGCGCCGGTAAATGAACCGCCTTCATACCCAAACAGTTCGCTTTCAATCAAGCTTCTGGGCATAGACGCACAATTAATAGCAACAAAAGGGCCTTGAGGACAATAATTGTTATGGATTGCTTGCGCAAAGAGTTCTTTCCCCGTGCCGCTCTCACCAATAAGTAAAATGTTTTCCGAGGACAAAGAAAACCGTTGAGCTATATCCTTTACCTTCTTTATTTCGTTACAATCGCCAATAATATCATTAAAGCCAAACTTGGCCTGAGAACCTGCTCGCAGGCTTGCCAGAGCATTAATTTTATCTGGATGAACGATTCGGATTACTGCTCCCCGGATTATTTGGGGGTCTTGACTATGCGTACTTCGAATAGTCAAAATGTAGGATTCCTCACTTTTACCAATTTTGAACGTTGTCTCCCGATAACTAATAGGCTCACCACTAGTAAGGGCCTTTGTTATAAACGACTTGTCAGTAAGAAAGTCTGAAATATTTCTACTGATAGCTTCAGAGTGTGTCAGCCTCAATATCCGACTAGCTTTCTGATTAATATGAGTAATATTACCGAATCTGTCCACTGTAATTAGTCCCTCATCTGTGAATGCCAGGGTAGCTTCCAGCATATTATAGGAAGTTTCTAGGCTCTCATTAACTTGCATTAAATTACTATTGGCAATAATAAGATTGTCACTGCTCTTTAAAAGTTTTATTTGAGTTTCAATAGCCACACCCATAGCAGTAATAAGGCCAAGGGTATGCAGACTTAGCCTTGGCAAGCTATCTTCCCAGGTGGAATTTGATAAAGCTTTACTTAACAACACCAGGGAGGCAATTACTTCCCCATGTTCATCAAATAAGGGCGTAGCTGAGGCAATATTATTCTGAAAAGCAGCCGAATAATGCTCCGGTCCCAGCAACTGCACCGGTTCCTTTAGATACATACACAGCATGTGGGAGCTGTTGCCCATACTAGTATCATTCAAAATTAATCCAGTTAATGATTTTTGTTTGGAAAATGGAACTAAGCTCTCCCAATCACCCTCCAGGAGAAGTATTATCCCATTTTTATCAAACAAGTATATAATATAATCAGAATAAAACATTACATATTTAAAGTTTTGGATAATTGAATTGGTAACTTCAATGAGAAGACGGTTTTTTTCTATCGTTTTCTCCAGTGCTTCGGAATTTAACCACTCTCTAGTTACCAGGGCATTAGGTTTTATACCCCTATCACGCGAGTTTATCCAGGACCTAGCTATTTCCTTGTCAACATATTGACTATTTCGGGGGTCTTCTGCATATTCGAAAAAGTTAAGTCTACATTGCTGTATATTTTTCCAGTTCTCCTTGGAAAAGAACTTATCTCTATTGATTGAACTGAAAATATCATTGATATCCGATTTCTGACAAACTAAGATCATTAAAATACCTCCATTTCGTCAATAAATCCGTATCAACTCAACAAAGTCATATATACACAACTGGAACTAGTCAACTATCTTGCAAATTATGAATCACAATAAAACTGATTGCTGAGTCAAAAACATAGCATCACCCATGGTTTTGATTATTATCATGTGATAAAATCCACAGGACTCACTCTGTCGGACAATTAATTTTTTCGCTATAATCTCCGACATTTAATTCCCCTTATTTTTAGTTAAAGTTAAAAAAAGGAAGCCTGATTTACCAGACTTCCTTCGCACAATACGGGCAGGCACGAAAATTACTCTTCATACCCTTCGGTCATCACTTCCACATGGGCAATGATGACTTGGAACTCATCTTATGATTATAATCATTCTTGATATGACTATAAAATCCTGCCAGAAATTAATTATTTAATTAAAAATATTTTGACAACTGATGGCTTTTGAGAGATTGACATTTACGACAGTACTTTATTTCGAAAGTACAACAGAGTTAACCACCTTGCTTTGTTTATCCTGCCGCCTTACATCCTAAACTTATTAACAGCTCCTTGTAACTGCTCTGCCAATTGAGCTAAATGGTGGCTGGAAGCAGATATTTCTTCCATTGACGCCAATTGCTCCTCTGTGGCAGCAGAAATACTTTGTGTCTGACTAGAAATCTCGCGGCTAAAGGTTTCAACTTCTTTCATTGATTCAACTACTTGTTGACTGGAAGCAGCAAGCTGCTGCATGCCGTCGGCTGCCTCTTGTGCAATGGAAGCAACCTTTTTTATATGCAGGTCAATATCAGTAAAGGCTTTACCAGCCTGATCAACCACGTCTGATCCTGTTTTTACTTCTTGGGTGCCGTTAGCCATTGCAATTACAGCTTTATCTGTTTTACTCTGAATATCACCAATGAGTGTTGCAATTTGTTTAGCGGCTTCTTGGGATTGCTCAGCCAATTTTCTAACTTCTTCGGCTACGACGGCAAATCCCCGGCCCTGTTCGCCTGCTCGTGCCGCTTCAATCGCAGCGTTTAAGGCAAGTAAATTAGTTTGACCAGCAATACCGGAAATTGTTTCGACAATTTGTCCAATTTCTTTGGATTGTTCTCCTAGTTCGGCAACAACCTGGGCAGAATTGTCTACAGTCTGCCGGATGCTATTCATTTGACTAATAGCACTTGCAACAGCATGATTTCCCTCTGCTGCCGCACTCACAGCCTTAGCAGCAATATCGATTACATTACCTGTTTTAATGGCCTCTGCATGAGCTCCAGACGCAATTTTTTCTACAAGCACTAGTGCCCTATCTACAACAGTTACCTGATCTCCGACTCCCTGAGCGGTACCTGTAACTGAAGTACTTACCTGACCGGCTACTTGCGCTAACTGCTCGGCATTAGCGGTTAGTTCTTGCGAAGATGTGGCGACCTGTTCAGACGATCCGTTGATCTGTTGTACCAGACCACGTAAATTACTTACCATCGTTTCAAAGGCGTGGGCCAAATGCCCCATTTCATCCTTAGAGGAAATATTGATACTAATCAAAGAGAGATCACCATCAGCAATGCCCTCAGCTGCATCCTTGAGTTTTTTCAATGGCGTAGCGATTTTAGTCGCCACTATCAACACAATAATGGCGGCGATAAGTAACACAATCAAACTTATGGTTAGTGATGTCCAAGTAAATGTATTTAATTTTGCCTTTACTTCACTACTCGGAACATTTACGCCAATTGACCAATTATATCCGGGAATCGACGCATAAGCTAGATATTTGGTAGTTCCAAGATAGCCGTAGCTTACAATTCCCAGTTCTCCCTTAGTCATCTTTTCAGTAGCTGTTTTTAATTCCGGAGGTGCATTAGGGTCAGTCATGCTACTGATCTTGTTGACTAATTCTTTGTTAGGGTGCACTATTATTATCCCATCTCCCCGAATTACATAGGCATACCCCGTATCACCAGCTTTTATTTCCAGAACTATTTTTTCGATTTCCCCAATATTAATTAGCGCCACAAGTACACCGGTGATTCGATTTTCAACACGAACAGGAGTCGAAATAGCAACTACTAATTGATTGGTTCTTTTCGAAACTACAGGATCAGAAACAACAGCTTCTCCCTTAATCGAGCGTTGGAAATAATCACGCTCCGCTAAAGTTCCTGTTTCTCCGTTATAATCAACATAATTACCTTTCTCATCGACCCATATAAGGCTTTCGTAAATCTTAGCATTGCTTAATTCTGTGTTCAAATAAGGAACGATCGTTTCGCGAGTGCCGTTAGTAATGATCGGCGAACGGGCAAGTGTTGCAATATCCCGCTTATTGCTATCTAACCACCCTCCGATTTGAACGGCACTACCTTGCGCTTTACCGGCAAGTTCTGTTTCTACATCTTGTAGTATGATTTTTTCAGCTTGCCAAAAGTTAAGCCCTGCCAACAAGCTTAATGCAAATATAAACAGGGTAATAACAATTACCCCAAGTTTTACTCTTATACTGTTCATTACTACTCCCCTTGAGATCAGTGTGACTCCAAGAATATACGCATTGGTAATTGAATACTTCACTCTTGATCTTATGTTATCCGAATATCTCCTGATAAAGAACTGGGTGGACCCGGCGAGGTACATAATTTACAGTGTCATTATAAGTTTAAGTATCTTGCATTAGTAAAATTTCTGTAACTAGCCGGATCTACCCCAAACTATGGTAAACTACCTTATTTCGAAATGGTTACTCGGGTTACCACTTTACTCCGGTTATCTAAAGTTCTAAAAATGAAAGCAAAAACCAGACCTACTATATTTAGACCCAAGGCAATCCAGAAAGCCTGCTCATAAGTTCCAGTAGACTGTCTAACTGTAGCAGCCGTCATCGGTCCAAAAATTGCTGCTAAGCTAAAACCAATAAATGTAATTCCATAGTTTACCCCGAAGTTCTTTAGTCCATATCTTTCACTGATAATGGATGGCATAGTACTCATGAAACCGCCAAAAACAGCCCCAACTCCAATAGCCGAAACAGCAAAACCGGCTACGGAACTTGTAAAAGTCAGATTTAACATACCCAAGGCTGAGATGACATACATGATCATAATGGTATTGGAACGGCCAATTTTATCCGATACGGCGCCAAAAATGATCCGTCCCAAGGAATTAGATACAGCAACCAAACTGACGAACAGCGCAGCATCCATCGGGTTCAATTTAAACATCTGCTGCCCAATCGGCGAAGCGAAAGCCGTAATCATAAGTCCTGATAAAGCCCCACAGGTAAGCATAACTAAAACAACCCACCAAGTACTATCCCGCAGCATTTGAGTCCAGGCCATATCGCGAGCTGCTGATTTAGTAGTTTTAGCTGCAACCGGGGGATTCCAGCCCTCTGGCTTGAAACCTGCCGGAGCATTCTTTATAAGCAAAGAACATAACATAATAACAACAAAAAATACAGCACCAAGAATCTTGAAGGTGGTTAGTACACCAAAACTGGCAATCATCGAACTAGCAACAGGGGCAACA
This sequence comes from Sporomusa sp. KB1, assembly GCF_007830295.1. Lineage (GTDB taxonomy): Bacteria > Bacillota > Negativicutes > Sporomusales > Sporomusaceae > Sporomusa. The sequence continues at coordinate 845,705 of NZ_VLKC01000002.1, forward strand.
ATGGTAGCTCCTGAACCATAGCCAGCCGCAACCAGACCTGAAGCTAAGCCTCGCTTATCCGGGAAGAACTTCACGGTATTACCGAGTGTTCCTGAATAAACACACCCGCCACCAATACCGGCAAGTACGCTATAGGTAATGTAGAGCATCTCAACGCTGGACACAAACCCAGTTATAAATAACCCCACACCAAACATAATCCCACCAATGATAACATTCGCCTTTGATCCTAAACGGTCTTGAATGTATCCTCCACCGATCATAGCAACCGGACTTAACGCATGGTTAATTGTAAAGGCCAACGCAATGGAGGTTGCAGCCCAACCAAATGTTTTTCCTAATGGTAAGGCAAATACACTCCAGGCGTATAAAGTTCCAATACAAATGTTAATTACAACCGCGGCACCAAGAATTAGCCAACGATTATACTTTTGTTCTGACATTTTTTTACCCCTTCCTGATTATGAAGTTTTGTTTACTCTTTATTGGCACTAAACTGTCTAACACAAAAACGATATTCCTTAAATGAGCATTGAATAGATGTTTATTTAAAAATTCTGTATTTTTTTGTTTTTGTAAAGGCAGGCCCGTTTATTAACCTGGCCTGCCTTTATTAACCTACAGTTCTCGTCAAATAAATCATTTACCGAAAACTGATAATCTTACTTTTTGTCTTCGTCTTTTGGTAATTCAGTCTTACAAAAAGGACAAACTTTTTGCTTAATACCTGCCATCGCTGCGATTTTCTTACCACAATTCGGGCATATTGTCGGCTTGGATAATGCTGCTGGTCTAAAACACATTATATTGTACCTCCTTTATTGTTAGTAATGCTCCCATCGTTTTTGCGTTTTGTTTTCTACCCACCTCCCTTAGCGCTGTTTCGGGTTAATTTCTCATTATCCCTCAAACGTACTAATTTCGGCTTGCTAATAATAAAATAGCGATCGCCTGAATAAAAATTAGAATTGCCAATCATTCTTCAAAAGTATTATGCATTAACTATGCCAACCTATTGCAGTCACAGATAAACCCGCGTATTACAAGGATTAGTCTCTATTTTTCCTGCCGCTTACTAGTACCTGCAGGATCTCGTTTTGAGATTTAAAAACCTTTGCATAAAAGCTCGCAAATCAGAAAAATCAACTGATATAAGCTACTTTTTTTTGAAAATCACAGTATCATTTTAGGATTTTCACAAATACCTGCCAGCACTATTTTTACTATTACAAATCATTTAGAAATTATAAGGATCGTGCCTGTAGCTTTGCGATCCTTGATTCAAAGCTTCAGCCTTATTTTCAAATCGCTTGCCACTTCGACAACAAAATACCCCTACAATACAAATTGCGGTAAATACAATATAAGCAGTCCGAAAACAAGCTACTAGCATTTGATCATAGCTCGCCCTATCGACCCCATCTAGGTAAACCGACATAACCAACGTCACAATAGCCATACTTATTGACTGCCCAATATTCCGCATAGTTCCCGCTATCGATGAAGCAACTCCATAATCATTCTTATCCACAGCCCCCATAATAGCGCTATTATTAGGTGCTGCAAATAAAGCAAATCCGACCCCCGCAATCACTAAACTACCTACAATTAACAAAAGAGACATTTCTGAAGTAGTAAAGATGAATGAGAAGAGTCCTAATGCACTCAGCGCCATACCATAGGAAGTCACTATATGTGGATCAAAATGATCGGCTAGATATCCACCAAAAGGAGCTAACAAGGCCGTTACTAACGGCTGAGAAATCATAATCAGGCCAGCTAAATAGGAATCACATTTCATAACAAGTTGGAGATGAAGTGATACAAGAAATGCTATCGCAAATGTAGCGCTATAGTTGATCATAGCTGCTAAATTACAATAAACAAAAACAGAGTTTTGATGGAAAACCCCCATCCGGAGAAGCGGACAGTCCTGCTTTGACTCATAGATGAAAAAAAGTGCCATAAGTACTAAACCCAGAAACAGACAATACTTTGCCCCTTCCATTTGAGCCAATGATGAAAAACCATATAACGACAACACAAGAGCTAATACGTAGCAAATACTTCCCAGAATATCAAAAGATTCCCCTTTAGCCCCTATCCACTCGCCCTTCAGATGCCAAGCAGCCAGCAAAGTTGCTACTACACTTGCAAACCCAGTCAAATAAAAAATAATTCTCCAGCTGAAATAGTGATTAATCACTCCACCGAGAGAAGGCCCCAGTGATAGACCAATGTATGCAACTGCGGTACAGAGGCCTAATGCTTGCCCTCGCCTATGAGGTGGGTAGATAGCTGTTATGATAGCCATGCCGGTACTATAAATCATAGCACCGGCGATTCCCTGACATATTCTAAAAAAGATCATCCACCCTATAGACCAAGCCGCTCCTGATAATAAAGTAAAAAAGGAAAATAAAAACATCCCTGTTACAAAGACCCTTTTCCGTCCAATATTGTCGCTTAGTTTACCGAATGGAAGCAAAAAGGCAGCAGTAGCAAGTGAGTAGCCTGTTACTAACCAGCTAAGAAGCAATGTCTGGCTGAAAAATTCAGTGCCAATGGCTGGAATGATAAGATTAACAGCACTGGTCATAAAAGGGGTTAAAAAATAGGCTGCCATTACAACAACTGTTGCTGTTTTTTCCATTGTAAGTTGTAGTTTCATGTTTATTTTCCTTCTTTGTAGACTAGCTTCGCTTTATCACTAATTTCCTTAGAATCTAAGGCGGCCCCAAACATAAGCGAAAACAATCCCCTCAATAAAAAACAGCAAGCTATAGAGCCAATTCCACCGTAAGGCAATATCGAATGTCCGGCAGTTAATAAATTTAGCCAGTGTAAGAACAATCCCGGCAAAAGGAGAAATTATATAAGAAATACTGCCGCCTAAGGCCAAGCATAAGGCTATGGAAACAGGTGCAATCGGCAGTTGTATTGTTGTGAGTATCTGACCAAATAACACAATGGAAACAAAGGGATGAATTCCCGCAATTGCACACAAAATCATTAGTATCGGAACCAAAACCATCGACCACAGTCCCATTGCATTAGCGATAACCTGCAGCGTAGGCTGAATAAGATCAAATAATCCAGCTTGTTGGACAGCCGTAGAAAATATCCCCATTGCAACGAATAATGGGGCCAGATCAACTGCCTTTAGCAATCTGTTCTGCCAATATGCTCGTAAGGCCGCCTTAAAACTTGGCCGTCTTACAAAAAAAGCAATCCAGGTTAAAACAACAATGAGGCCTGCAAGCATAATCTGGTTAGTACTTGAACCCACATTCATTTTTGCAAATAGTATTGTACCAGCAATAAGACTCAGCACAACCAGAATGATATGATAAGCCTTTCCCCGAGTGGGTGCATCGCTTAGCTTGCTGTCACTTCCGTACTCGCCTACTATAGTTCGCTCAGCAGATAAGTTCAGTTTCCGTTCTATACTATAGGAAGTGACAATACCAATCAGACTCAAAATCAAACCGGGAATAACTAACTCCAGCCAGCCAACCCCTGTTGCTTGTACCACTAATAATAAATTAATTGCGCCCGGCGCCCATAGGACAACTAAGGCATAACTGCGTGAAATAGCCGTTGAAATAAACCGCTCATAATTGCTTACGTTACGTTTTAACGTTTTTTCCAACAACGAAATCATTACCGGAATGGTCCCAAATGACAAAAAACTTGAAACGATATGGGTAACAATGGTAGCCAGTAAAAAGAGTCCCGCCTCTCCCTTGTGTGCCTTTAATAACCAATACTGCATAGCCGAATTGTAACCACCGACTTCAATCGGAATTGAAAACATTTGCATAACAAAGAGTATTGAAATTACATTCATCATTGAATTAGTCGCCATAACCCAGATAGTAAACGGCTGTCCAGAATAAAGAAGCAGAGTCAATCCCCCAAAAAGAAACACCAACGTTACTCCTTTAAAAACTTTGCCCATAAGCATAATACTGGACACCAAAACAGTAATAACCACTACAAATTCTAGTTTTGATAAATCATTCCTAATAAATGGAGCCACAAGATTTATCACAGTTAAAAACATCATTGCACTTTTACAGAGAAACGGCACGCTATCCACTTCCTTCATTATCACGCTGCCAGCATGCTAATGCATAATGCCATAACGGTCCCATTAAAGGGACCAGTCATGACACTTTAGCCATATACTATTAATTTATCAACTTACCGCTCAGTCAGCCTCTCCACAAACCATTTTTATACGAACTTCGGTATTTTCTTCGGCAAGTTGGTCGAGGGATTTTCCTTTAGTCTCTTTTTTAACAAAGAGATAGGCGGCTAATCCACCGATAACTGCCGGTATAATATAGAATAAAAATGACATCTGAGGGCCTAGGTTCATTGCCATAATTAACCCAGCCACCATAGGTGCCAAGGCCCCTCCGAGCCGACCAAAGGCCTGGCACCAGGATACCCCTGTATTTCTAAACTCTGTTGGGTAACTCTCTGCCATCAGAGGTTGTACAGCGGTAATCGCATAGTTAATAGCAAAACCCATAAATATATTGGCCGCCAGGATGACTGCAAAATTACTGGGAACGAAAGCCATAATTAAAATAGAAGCACCACCAATAAAATAACTGCAAATGAGATTTTTTCTGCGCCCAATGATTTCAGCGACAATGCCAGTCGAAGCATTGGCAAGTACTGCGGCAGCATTATTGGCAATTGCCAGCCCATAGGCAGACGATAGTTTTAAACCCTTTTCTAACATGAGAGAAGGCAGCCAGGCATTAATTCCATAAACAATGAAGCAACCACAAAAATATGTGAGCCAGATACCGGCAGTTGCTAACCTATAGTCTTTGGAAAAAAGAGCTTTAGGGCCGACAACCTTGGACTTTGACGGCACAATCAAAGAATTAGGATCCCAATCAGTTACTTTTCCAGTGGCGATTCTTTCAATATCTTGGAGAACCTTTACGGCGTCTTCCTTCCGTCCTTTATTAGCCAGCCAGTGAGCAGACTCGCGCATTTTGAAATGCAGGAAAATGGCATATAAAAACGGTATTCCTCCTATTAAATAGCAAAGCCTCCACCCATATAAAGGCACAACGAATGTGGGTATAAGGCCGCCCAGCACCCAACCAACAATCATCCACGCCATACCAAATGTTATAAATAGGGCCCGGCGGTTGGTCGGCGTAGTCTCTGAAAACATTGTTGTTACAACAGGAATGCAAGCGCCTAGCCCAACTCCAGTCAACACGCGAAAAAAAGCATACCATTCAAAACTCTGGACAAAGTAGATAGGAATGGTTAACAGTGAATACGCGGCAATTGAGTAGATCAATGTTTTCCTTCTACCAATTTTGTCAGAAATGATGCCGGCAAGCGCTCCCCCGATAATCAAACCGAAGAGACTCCAGGAAGACAGACTACCGGTTTGTACTTTGCTTAACGCCCATTCAGCAGATATTTGCGGCATAGTGTAAGAAACAACCATGTAATCGTAGCCATCGAAAACCATCGACATACCGAGAAAGAAAAAGATAGACCAAGTAAATTTATTAACCCCGAAAGAATCAATTACTTCTGAAATGGTAAAGTTGCTCGCCATTTTATTCTCCTTCCGTTAGCACGTTGCGCACCTAAATATTCTAAAACTACTGATAATTATCCACATAGAAAATACTCAATCCCAGTTGTCATTATATTGATGACGCTAGCCTATGCTGAATGGTTACACTTATAAGAGTAATGCCATAACGGTCCTGCAAAGGGACCAGTCATGGCATTAAGTATACTAGTACTATGTTTGTTGAAAGAACTTATGCTTAAGGAAGAAATACAGCTACTCTTGTACCCTTTTCAGCAGCTTTTTTAGCCAGTTCTTCAATAGGGCCTATTTCCATACATTGACCTAGGCAATGAAGCGCACATGCTGCTTTTTCACCTTTAGCCAAGCGGTCTTCGCATAAATCACAAAGTTGAGTAGGGACAGGAACAAAGTTCCATTCCCACTTATCGCCTTCAACGTTAAAGGGACCAACTTCAGTCATTTTAATCCCCCATTTGTCTTTGGGGATTTTTTTCTCGTTTCTGCAAGCAACTTCGCAGCTACGGCAACCTGTGCAATATTGATAATCGATCAAAATACCGTTCTTTGACATCCTTTTCCCTCCATTCCTCTTCTATAATCTTAGTCTTCTACCTTGTAAACTTTGCAGAGTATGCTCTTAAACGGAGCACCGAAGCCAAGTTTACCGATATGTTTATGCGGGATTAGGGTATTGATGTTGGATTTCCAAACACCATATAAGTTTGGCTCTTCGCCATTTTCTTCTGGATACCACATGCCATGGGTTGCATGAACAACATCTGGCTTAATGGCAGGCATCAGATGAGCTTTTTCTTTACATTTACCAAATTGGTTTTCAATATAGACCCAGTCGCCCTCTTTGATACCAAGTTTTGCAGCAGTTTCCGGATTAATTTCCAAAATCGGATCTGGATCGATAGTACGTAAAGTTTCGATTTGTCTGTGTTCTGAATGGAAGGAGGTTACTTTTCTAGCACCGGTAGTCAGTACCAATGGATATTCCTTCGCAATTTCAGGAGTGCTTACCGGGCTATATGGTGGCTCTTTGTAATAAGGAAGCGGATCTTCGCCCCATTCTTCAAAGAGTGTCGAGCAAAGTTCAACTTTGCCTGTTACTGTATTAAAGCCAGGTTCACCGTCGTATCTCAACAGGCCTTTTTCATGTTTACGATAGGTGTAACCAGGTTGATATACACCGGCTTCTCTCAAACCGTTGAAGTCAATACCAAGTTCTGGTTTGAGCTGGTCGGTGAAGAAATCTTCAACGCTTTCCCAAGGCCAGTTTTCAGGATTGAGGCGTTTACCCAATTCAATGCAAACCTCAATATCAGATTTACATTCGCCAACAGAGAATGCTTTGTTCATTGCGCCTACGAAAATTGCATTCCGACCAAAGTGAGTCAGAACTACACCATCATGCTCGGCAAATGTCGGCAATGGCAGGAAGACATCGGCAAAGGCCATAGCGGTCGGCGTCATGAAGCAGTCCTGTACAACGTTGAATTCCAAGGTTTTAAGAGCTTCGTACCATCTTTGAGGAGCAGCCGAGTTGGTAGGAGTGATAAAGTTACTGCTGTTGAACCACCCCATTCTGAGTTTGTAAGGTTTACCTGATTCCAGAGTATCCAGAGTTTCATCCGGATGAGTGGTAGCCAAAGCCGTAGCCAGAGCAGGCCATTCCTTTGCTCCGATACGTTTATCCCAAAGTTCTTCAGAAATCTGAGACCGGGTTTCAACACGCCATTTGCCAAGTAATGCAGCGGGTGGCCCTAATGTAATGCCACCAGGCACATCGAGGTTGCCAGTGATGGCAGAGATCGAAAGAATAGCATGACCAAGTTGAACGCCATTCGGATTTTCGTCGACAGCCAGACCCCACTGGATAGCAGTAGGTTTAACTGTAGCCATAGCTCTAGCACATTCTCTGATTTTTTCAGCAGGGATACCAGTAATTTCTGCCACTTTTTCCACTGGATATTGTTGAACGCGTTCTTTAAGTTCTTCAAAACCATAGCACCAGTCTTCAACAAACTTATGATCATAGAGATCTTCGTTGATGATGACATTCAAGAAGCCAAGAGCCAGTGCGGTATCTGTGCCTGGTCGTAATTGCATCCAATAGGCTGCCCGGGAAGAAAGGAAATTCAACCGGGGGTCAATGGAAATAATCTTGGTGCCGCGTTTCATCATATCAATAATGGAGTGTCCATAGAATCCGTCAGGGTTTGACCATAACGGCATTTTGCCCCAAAGCACTAAATATTCTGGCACTTTATATCCAGGATGGTCATAACGGTCTGGGTAGTGACCCGCAAAGTCGATTTCCGGATAACCTGCGCCTAGGATATAGTCAGTGATAGCGCAGCGAGGTCCGTAGCAAGACCAACCGCTCAGTGGGTAGCAAACATTTGGCGTTTGCAGTGAGGAGAAACCAAGCGGATAATAGTACAAGCAAGCTTCCCTACCGGTACCGCCGAATACGACGATCGACTCAGCACCATGATTTTTCTTAAATCCGTTTACTTTCTCTACGATGATGTCCCAGGCTTCATCCCAGGTGATTTTTTCCCATTTATCTTTACCGCGATCCTCAGGAGCACGTTTCATAGGATAAATAATGCGGTCGGGATGATGTACAAACTCTGGTAAGGATAAGCATCTTACGCATAAACGTCCCTGGCTAATAGGATGCTCAGGGTCACCCTCAACTTTAACCAGCTTGCCATCTTTAACAGTTAATTTCATGCCACAACCTACGGGATGATCTCCCGGGGGCGACCAACCACAAGTTCGAACTGTATAACTACCGTCCTCGTGTATTTTTTTCCATTCTTTTTCCACGATCTCACCAACCCTTTCAAAAACTCTCTTTTACTTTGAACAATCCAAGCATTTGGTTTTGCTTCTAAACACCTCCTCAGGCGTTTGACAGACCAGAGCACCTTTCTTCCCAGGCTCGATATTTTTCTTGCAAAATGATGTATAGCCTGCCTATAGTCTGGATATCCGTTCAGCTGCTTGTCTGCCCGAAGAAGTATTAGTGCAATAAACATGCCAACTTTCCTTACAACCGAAAAGGCGGCTTTTTCCCTGGATTACTCGGCGTTTTTCCCCCATTGACAAAAACGCAACTATTCTTTTTTTAGGAATCATAAACTCCAGCTTTTACGTCCACAAACCCCGGAAAACACCAAGTATAAGATAATCCTTTTTTGCGACCCGTATGTCATAATAGGATCTCATTTAGCGATAGCATTGCTCGATGTTAGCAGCAAATAACAGCATATATTTTTTGAAAAAAATTGTATTGCCGCTGGATAAATTGCGATAAGAATAGACTTGGCTTGTGCCAAGTCCTTTAGGACGCTGGCAGAAGCCTTAGTCGTTCAATCCAGGGAAAGTTAAACTTTCCATCTGGGTCAGAAAGACGACTACATCCTCCCGCATTCGAAGTAGCCATCTTTCTGATTCTTTAAGATAGCAAGAAAGCATTAAATTGTATCTTCCGCTTTCGGTTAATCCAAACCGAACATACAAAAACTGCCTTTGCTATTCTCAAAGACACTTCCGACTTAACTGATCACAATTTATCCACTCGCTTCCGGTGACCCTGTGCACATTAGACAGAATTATTTTTTTGTGAAATTTGCTGAACCGTAGTTCTGTCCGGGTTTGCGCTTTGATGGTGGCAATTGAGAATTATCAACGGCTTTTTCTTTGCCAGCCTCCTCTGTCTTTGGAGCCTTTTCTTCTTTATTTTCAGTCATAGAAACTCACCTCCTTTATGTCAGAACTAGTAAGCAATAATCATGCCAGCTTGTTAATATTCCTGCAAACCCGCATACCTTCAGGGTTTATAGCATATTTACTTTAACAAAAGTAACCATTACTTAATCTCTTTTTAGGATGGTTAGAGTATTGCCTGCTGCTCTGTAGTGCAGGAGAATCGCTGAAAATCAGGCAGTCTAAAATTAAGAGCATAATGTCATTTTAGGATTCTTAACCCTGATGGGGTTAATTGGACATAAAAAAAACCGCTTGCGCGGGGCCTCTGGCTGGCAGAAGTAGCAAAATACTCCTTGAATGCAAGGAGTATTTTCTGGTTTGACATGTAATTTATCGCATTAGCCATATTCAATATTATAGTCTTTCAATTTTCGATATAAGGTAGATCGGCTTATACCCAATATCTCGGCTGCAGCAGGTACGTAGTTATTAGCATGCATTAGCGCCGTTTCGATAGCAGCTTTTTCAAGATTCTCCAGGCAAAGCATTTCTCCCAGGTTTCCATTGCTGCTAGATATATCCTCAATTTTTATCGGGCAGGTTTCCAAAATAATATAGCTCGGCAAATTTTCCGGCTTGATTATGCCTCCCAGGGCAGTATTGACGGCATAAATCATCGCGTTTTGCAATTGCCGTACATTGCCCGGCCATTCATATTCATCAAGTTTTTTCTGTGCTGCCAAACTAATTTTCGGAATATCCCAGCCATTCTTCTGGCAATATTTCTCAACAAAGAACTCACTAAGAACTTTGATATCTACCCCTCGATCCCTTAGTGATGGTATGTTAATCGTTAATACAGATAAGCGAAAATAGAGATCTGCACGGAATCGATTTTCTTTTACCATTTTATTGAGATTCTTATTTGTGGCTGCAATTAATCTAAAATCAACTTTTTTATAACGACTGCCGCCAACTCGCATAATTTGCTTATCTTCCAACGTTCTTAGCAAAACAGCCTGAAGCTCCAGCGGCATATCACCAATCTCGTCTAGAAACAGCGTCCCCCCGTGCGCTAATTCAATTTTCCCAGGTCTGCCGTTTCGTTCCGCACCAGTAAAGCTGCCACCTTCATAACCAAATAGTTCACTTTCAATTAATTCCCGGGGCATAGCGGCACAGTTTACTGCCATAAACGGTCCTTGAGGACGATACACGTTATGAATCGCCTGGGCATAAAGTTCCTTCCCTGTACCGCTTTCCCCAATAACGAGGATGTTTTCCGGTGAACTGGCGAAGCGCCGCGCTAAAGCCATACTCTTCTGAAATTCCTTGTCCTGGCTTATGATATTCTCAAACGTGTAAATAGCCACGTTGCCTGGTTTGCCGCTTTTCTGAGTAGCTAACTTTTCACAAGAACTTAGTTTTAACACAGCGATATCTAACTCTTGGGTGTATTTGTTTAGAATTGGCCGGATATTCACCTGATAATCGTCCTTCTCAAAATCCATCCCGAAGCGTTCTTCAACAGTTGCATTTTCGCCCTTTTTCGCTAAATCCATTAAACAAGAATTACTCCCTAGGAATTCATTAATATTTCTAGCATCAACTTCTCCCTGTCTGAGCTTCAGAATACGCCTACCTGCCGGATTGATATGAAGAATTTTCCCTTGTTGGTCAACTGTTACAATGCCCTCATCAATACAAGCCAACGTAGCGTGCAAGGCATTATTAACAGTATTGTACCTATTTTTAAGGTTAAATTCATTCTCTATAGTAGTTGCCAGAGTAGTTACCAAACACAAACTATGTGGCCCCATCTTTTTAATGGTGTCTTCCTCAGGTGTATTTAGCAAGGGCTGACTTACCAGCACCGCTACAGCCTGAATGCTACCATTTGCATCTTTTATTGGAGCTGCCGAAGCAATACTATTTTGGAATGCAATGCAATAATGTTCCGGACCAATTAACTGAACAGGACGCTTAAGCCGCAGGCATAATTCATGAGCAGTAGTACCCTCGGATTCTTCATTGATAAGCAAACCTGTCCGAGTATCGAATTCAGGAAGTTTTACGAAACTATCCAAACATCCATTATTTAATAATACCACTCCGTCTTTATCAAATAAGTATAAAATATAGCCACAGGCTAGAATGACCTCTTGCAAAGATTTTGTCAACGAATAGGTAATGTCTATGAGTCCACGATTTTTATCCAAAATTTCAGATAATTCAACCGGGCTCAAATTGGAACCTGTCACCACCGAATAAGGATTAACGCCTCTATTACGTGATCTAATCCAGGAAGCAGCTACTTCCTGATCCATATAGGAATATTGGCGTGGATCCTCAGCTTCATTTTGTAGAAACACCTGTTTATATTGGAGTATAGCCTGCCAACGCTCACGCGATAATAGTTCGCTGTTAATAGTAAGAAAATTAGCTGGTGCATTTGAGATACTATGAGTATACACTGCAACAGTCACCTACAGTCCCTCCCTTACTTTTACCAGATATTTTTTCGTTAAAACTCATGCTATGTAACTACAGAGTTATTAAACTATAAGTGCCATTGGAGCCAGATTTTTAATCCTGAAATATTGAAAAAAAAGAGGCAGCCTTTACAGACTTCCTGCGCACAATAGGGCGGTATGAAAATTACTCTTCATACCTTTCGGTCAGTCTTTTCCATGGGAAAAAATGACTCGGAACTCATCTATAAGTAATGATTCTTGAATCTTCTATAAAATCCTGCAAAACAAACATGTAAATGTTTAAAATTTCCGATAATTCCCACTCTTGATTTTTAGTAAAATTCTACTGTGTCTATATGGAATTATTAGTATTATCATGGTAATAGATATTCTAAATGTTCCATTTTGATTTTTCTAAGCTTCACTCTTGCTTCCTCCGACGTTTTCCCCAGCGGGCAACTAGTTTTATCTACCATATTAAGCAGTACATATTCACCCTGCGAAAGGATAATTGTTTCGGTACCAAATCCGGAATTTGTAAAAGAAGGGTAATCCATCTCCATATTCATTTCTCCTTTTTATCTATATACAACGCGTTAAAGTTTTTGCAGGCGGGGGTGCGTTGTCAATACACCAGCCGCCTGTTAGGTTTGTTAAACCACAAAAGACACAAAGAGCACAAAGGGATACGAAGGGTAGATTGTTTAATAAATAAACCTTTGAGAACTTTGGAAACTTTGAGTACTTGGCGGTAACAATCCTTAAAACAGGCTTGGCGCTTGTAAGCTTCTTTACTGCGGAATATATAGTTTTTTTAAGCAATACTTTTATCAAAAATAGGTTACGATCATTCTGAGTTATCTGACGTATTGGGAGGTGGAGTACGATATTTACACGTCTTCACGATACCATCTTGAGAAGGCTTTTTATGCTTATTACAGGGGTTCGCACATAAGTCATCAACATATAAACACATAACGGTTGGACGTTTTGGAAGTGGAGGCAGCTCTGTTCCACACCTTTTGCAGTTCTTACGTTCGGGGAAGTTATAGGTACCGCAAATAGAACATGCTCTTGGCTTTTCCTTTGGCGGCTTACATCCCCCACAATATGGATTGCAAGACCAACACATACTGCTTCCTCCTTAATTCCTCTTCACTTCTAGATCCTGGCAGTCATAGTAGCAAATAAAGAGCAATGATTTATTGTCCTATTTTGAGACTAGCGCTCAGACACTCTATGTAATATCCAGTAGTGATTACTAGCTTTCTATTATCGAAGTAGCCGCGATACAGCAGTTATTTCGTGTCAAATCGGCTAAGTGCAGCTAACAGTGTTGTTTTAAGATGCATTGCGTGGCTTTTTTCCGGATACTCTACCTCTGCTGCCTTAAAAAGCTCACGCAGCCTTCTTTCCAAATCTTCATTGGATTGGTAATCCCCTATATCCATTGCCATGTTCCCCATGAATACCGACGGGGAAGTTGAACCGCTGTTTTGATGAAGCTTATTCCAAACGGCCGCCGCATCTTGCAATGTGAATGCCATACTATAACCCTCCTCTAATTCTTACTATTTTGAGTATTACACTAATTGGACACAGCGTCAAGAATCAAAATAGGACGGTTTATCGCCTTTTGTCCTATTTTAAGATTCTTGAAAATATGTCGGTCCCCTAACACCAATCAATCAAGCCCAACCAAATTCCACTAATCGGAAAAATAGGGAGGATAAAATTAAGTGCATAAGTTCCAGCGAACTTACACACTTAATTTTACCCTCCCTTACGGTGGCTGTAGTTTTTGTTTATAACTCTACCATTTTCTTTAATTTCTTTCCTCACCCTGATCGTTCAGATATATTTACACCAAATCAGCATAAAACTCCCGGTAAATCTCCTTTCTTACCTGCTGAAAAGCCACCTCGGAACGATTTCTAGGTCGCGGGAGTTCCACCAAAAACTCCCTTTTAATAGTTCCTGGACGCTCTGACATTACAATAATTCGATCTCCCAGAAATACGGCTTCCTCAATATCATGGGTAACCATGATCATCGTAGTTTTTTCTTTTTCCCATATATCAAGGATTTGTTGCTGCAGTTTTAGGCGGGTTAGAGCATCTAATGCGCCAAAAGGCTCATCTAGAAGCAAAATGTCAGGCCGGTTAACTAAAGCCCGGGCAATTGCAACCCGTTGTGCCATCCCCCCCGATAACTGATTCGGATAGGCTTTCTCAAATCCGGCAAGCCCCACTAGTTTAAGATGGCCGGCAATAAGGTTGGCCTTTTCTGCCTGTGTTCCCGTTTGCAATGCAAACTCCATATTTTCCCGCACTGTCAACCAAGGCAATAACCGGTGTTCTTGAAAGACAATTCCCCTGTCCAGACCCGGACCGCTGATTTTTGTTCCCCCAACACGAACCGCCCCATTATACTCCCTGTCAAGCCCGCTAAGGATACGAAGCAGAGTACTCTTACCACATCCGCTGGCACCAACAATACATAGAAATTCATTTCGGGACACATTGAGAGTTATTCCATTAAGTGCTAATACATCGCTATTTTGTTTTTTATATGTCTTGGATAAGTTGGCTATAGCTACATGATTGTTATCTCTCATACCCCGGTAAATGACTCCTTCCAGCGGATAATTCTCTTTTCCATAGCACGAAGCATACTGTCCATGATCTTGCCAATCACACCAATGGCCAGCATCCCTACCAAAACCCTATCAGTTTGAGCTAGCGCCCGGGCATCTGTCAACATATATCCGACGCCTTTCATCCCGGCAGACAATTCTGCAGCTACAACGCACATCCAGGCATAACCAAGACCAATCCGAAGTCCGGAAATAATGAAGGGAAGGGCACCAGGAATAACGACTTTTGCAATAAACTTGCGTCTGGGTACTTCCAGCACTTGAGATAATTCAACAAATTTGTGGTCTGTTTGCCGTATGCCGTCTAAAACATTGATAAAGATGGGGAAAAATGCCCCGATGATGATGATAAATATTTTTGATCCTTCCTCAATACCAAACCAGAGAATCGATAAGGGTAGCCAGGCTATCGGCGGGATAGGTCTAAGCAATTGAATTAATCCATCCAGCAATTCAAACATAAGTGGAAAGATACCCAGTACCAGGCCTAACCCTACTCCTAAAAGCGCAGCCAGGATAAACCCTTCCAGCACCCGTATCATGCTTGTTCCTAAATGAGTGGCCAATTCCCCGTTAGCTAGCATAACAACCAAAGCATCAAATACCTGAGCCGGAGATGGCAGCAAAATTGGTGTTACCATGCCGCTGGTAGTAATGCCATGCCATACGGCGAGCAAAATACAAGGTAACAAAACCCGTTTCCAGTGCTGACAGCCGGTAATCATACCGATCTTGTATACTTTAGCTATTTTTAGCACCATTTCCATTATCTCATATCTCCCTTACCGCATCTCAACATATGCTACTTTGCCATGGGTTGTTCCAATATATCCTTATTTCCTGGGAATAAAGGATTGAACATCCACCTGGGCTTTGATCAGGCCGTTCTTACGCATAAACTCTTCCGTATCCTTCATATCTGTCACAAATTTATCAGTGATTGTCCCGTCATAATTGAATTTACTGATAATCCTGGTCAACTGCGACTCCGGTATTTTTATATCTTCCATCAATAATTTGATACATTCATCCGGGTTTTGCTTTAAGTACTCATCTCCCCGCTGGAATGCCCGCAATACAGCATCCACCGCCTCCGGATTCTTATCAAGCATATCCCCGTTTGCCATCAATACGGCATAGGCTTCATAAATGCCTGTCCCATCAGCGACAATCTTGATTTCACCGGCTTCTTCCATACGGGTTATTAAAGGATCCCATATAACACCTGCCGCGACGTCACCACGCAGCAACGCTGTGGCAAGATCGTCCATTGACATGTGAATGAATTGAATATCATTCATCGTCATACCATTTTTCTCTAGAAGAAGTGACAATAACTTCTGTCCATATGCGCCTTTGGTCGTAGCGACTTTTTTCCCTTTTAAATCAGTTACATTAGTAATAGCCGAATCCTTTTTTGCAACCAATGCCAAAGCTTTCGGTGCAGCAGAAGCAATTGACACAATTCGGTAGTTCGTGCCGCCAGAACGGCCAATAAAAGCGGGGAAATCTCCCATGACCCCTATGTCCAAATGCCCAGCCGCAAAAGCTTCACTCACCATTGGTCCCAGACTAAACGGCTGCCATTTCAGCTTAAAGTCGACTTTTTGCAGTTCCTCATCAATAAATCCTTTCTTTTTCGCCACCCACATATGAGCGTAATGTGGCAATGGTACAATGCCGACACGAATCTCCTTTAAGGCAGACATATCCTTCTTGGGCTGTGTTACAGGGGTACTTGTACAGCCGCTTACTGCCAAAACAGACAATAATATAACAAAGATCACAGTAAATAATTTCCATTTGCGTATCAAGCTGACACCTCTTCCTTACATAGTAGCAGCCAACATTACCGAAGTTCCTTGCGAACATGTAAATAGTCTTTTGTGCTAACTTATACAGCCTTATTGTCCAAGCTTCCCTGGCAGCTGCTTCCAGCACCGGCAGCACAGGTAAAGCAGTGATCCCCCAATTTGATAGGCATCCCCACCAAATCTTTGGCCTTAATATTACCGATGTAGTTATCGCTGGCTTCAATCGGCAGTTTTAATACATGGTTAAAATCGCAGTCATACACTTTTCCTTGCCAGTCTACACTAATCAAATTTCGACACATCACCTTTGCCAAATTCGCCGGATTGAAGTTGTCGGCCAAGAGCTTCATATAACCGTCCAGCAAACCTTGTTTTTCTAAGTCGATTCGGAACCGGCCAATCGGTGCATTGGTAATCGTGTACAGGCTGTTAAAGGTAATCCCGAAGCGTTCTCCTAAGCTTTCCTTGTAGGCTGTTTCCAATTCGTGCTGAGGACCCGGCAGGAAATTACCGCCTGGATTATAAACTAAATGTAGTTTAAGGCCTTTGCTCCCATATCCCAAACGATTGAGTTTCTGCAATACCTTAATATTCCTGTTATAAACACCCTTACCACGCTGAAAGTCCACGTTGCTTTCCAAATAACACGGCATTGAAGAAATGATTTCCACATTGTTTTCCATAAAAAAATTTGGCAAATCAGCATATTCGGCTTGATCCAAAATAGCCAGATTACTTCGCAGTAAAATGCTTTCCACCGAGCTTAACTGCTTTAGCCCCCGAATTAAGTCGCGCAAATGGGGGTTCATCTCAGGAGCCCCACCTGTAATATCTATTACTTTTACACCTGCAGCTTCGACAAAGCGCAAACAGTCTTCAATAACTGCCAGGCTCATCTTCTCCTGGCGATCAGGTCCTGCTTCTACATGACAGTGACTACATTTTAAATTACAAGCATAGCCCATGTTCATTTGCAAACACTGAATTTTATCCTTTATCAATAATTTACCAGAGTTAGTAACACACCTTTTAAAATTTACCATCTAAATCCCTCTTTTCGAAGTTATCTCCCCTATTCTTCATCTTATATAACATTATATAATAAGAAAGCTATTAATTGCAAGTTAAAATTAATTTGCAATTAATAGCTTTCTTTATTATTATCTAATCCCTATTTGGTTTCTGTTGCCTGCTGAAACCTCTTTCAAAAGGATGTCCATTTTTTTACCTTACAATATTATTATATAATAAAAGCGTATCGGTTGCAAATTATTATTATTCTGCAACCGATACGCTTTTATGAACAAAAAGATTTATGCAAATGATGTTATCAATTATTGTCCTTCAATGAATACTCAACAGCCATTGCCGCGTGAAGCGTTGTTGTATCAAATACCGGCGCAGCTACAGCAGCCTGTTTGATCAACAGTGGGATTTCAGTACAACCCAGAACAATTCCCTCTGCTCCCAGCTGTAACAGTTTGTTGATGATTTTTTGCAATTGCTCCTTTGAATTTTTTTTAAAAACACCCATACATAGTTCCTGAAAAATAATCGCATTGATGATTTCCCGTTCTTTTTCTGCAGGAATCATAACTTCAATACCATGATTTTCTTTAAGACGCTGCCGGTAAAAATCCCCTTCCATAACAAATCGTGTTCCTAACAGCGCGACCTTTTTGATCTTTTGTTCTTTAATTTTTTGCGCTGCCGCATCAGCAATATGAAGCACAGGCATACCAGTCTGCTCAATAATGCTGTCCGCACATTTATGTATTGTATTAGAACAAATAATGATAAAATCTGCCCCGCCCTGTTTTAAATGAAGAGCTGCATCAACCAGTATCTTGTTTACCTGTTGCCAATTACCTCGCCGCATCAGTTCCTCAATAGGTCCAAAATCAACCGAAACCATCAAACACTGGGCTGAATGTAGCCCGCCTAGTTTTTGCTTCACACCTTCATTAATAAGACGGTAATATTCTACTGAAGATTCCCAGCTTAGACCGCCGATAAGACCAATTGTCTTCAAAATTGCATAGCCCCTTCCATTATGCGAATAGCCGCACCACCAACCTTAATTGTCCTGACTTGCCCGGACTGTATGCTAACTATAATATTTACTCGCCCTGGACGCCCCACTTCCAGACCGGCTTCACCGGTCAAGGCAGTTTCGCCGCTAATTACAATTAGATTATGGGCAGCAATATAAGCGGCCGCCGAACCATTCCCCGTCCCACATACCGGGTCTTCATTAATTCCATCTAAGGGACAGAAAGCGCGTGAATGAAAGCTGCAGTCAGGCTGAACGGTCTCAAGGCAAAATGGCACAAAGCCCTCCACGCCGCACTTTTTGCTCATAGCGGCAATAGCAGAAAAATCCAAGTGAGCATTGCTTAACTTAGCAAGACTTTTAATGCCTACTACCAACCACCACAGACCTGTTGATACTTTCATTGGCTGTGTTTCTAGTAGATCCTCGACCGTAAGCCCTAACCCTGCAGCAATTTCCGCCCGGGTAAGCTCTACCTCAGTAAATTGAGGGACAGCCTGTGTCATCATAAACATCACCTGACTGTCTGTTTTGATTACCTCTACTGGTAAAACCCCGGCTTTGGTTTCCTGATAAAATACGCTTTTGGCCTGATCCAGTTTCCCCTCTTCATATAATGTGGCAAACGTGGCAATGGTTGCATGACCACATAAAGCAACTTCCACATTTGGCGTAAAAAACTGCACTTTAAAGTCAGCTACATTGGAGTGTGAGACAAAAGCTGTTTCCGAAAGGTTCATTTCCCGGGCAATCCTCTGTTTAACCTCATCAGACAAACCATTGGCCTCAGTCACTACGCCAGCGGGATTGCCACCAAACAGTTCGGTAGTAAAGGCATCTACTTGCTTAACGTTTACAGTACCCATTACATTCGCCTCCTGACATTTTACGACTAATTAAACCAGCGGTTTTAAAGGGGTATCCGCATGACGATTGATTGAAATGCGCATCCGATCACTCTTCCTGGAAATAATTAGATTGGTACCATCCAGTTATCATTTTAACAGACTAATCACAAAAATAAACTACCAATTGGAATATTTTACAGCCATCCAATCTTATAGTAATTACAGCTTGCCCTAAGCCTTACAACGCGTTAACGTTTTTTACAGGCAGGTGGTGAAATACTAGCTAAAAAACAGTGCCCAATTTACTATTAGTAAATTGGGCACTGTGAGATAGTCTCGCTTACCAGCTACATTTGCCTACTTCCCGGTAGGGTGAAACCGTGACCCATAACTTCAGCAGCATCCTGCACAATCATAAAGGCATGGGGATCAACCTCATTAACCAGTTGTTTAATCTTAGCAATTTGGGTTAGACTGACAACAACAAACAATACTTGCTTAGTCTGGCGGGTAAATGCGCCTTGTCCATGCAGAATGGTAACACCCCGCCCTACCTCTTTTAAGATGACATCAATAATAGCATCTGTATTATAGGAAACGATAAAAACAGTTTTTTTGCGATTAAAACCTTCTACCACTTTATCAGTAAGGTTAGCACTAATAAACATAGAAATCAATGTCAGCATCGCCAGCTTAAGTCCAAACAGCATGGCTGCCACACCCATGATTAAACAGTTAATTCCAAAACCCACGGCCCCAAAGTTAAGCGAATAGTACTTTTTTACAATTGCAGCAACAATATCTAAACCACCTGCGCTGCCGTTCACGCGAAAAATTAGACCACTGCCAATACCTGAGAGAACACCACCAGTAACAGCCGAAATGATAGGATCATCAATTAGGTTGAATTGTGAAACAAACATCGTGGCATCCACTGCCAAAGAAAAGAGGATCGTTCCATAGATGGTACCAATTGTGTACTCTCTGCCTAAAAGCCGGTAGCCAGCATATAATAGTGGAATATTCATCAACAGAATTTGCACCCCAATTGGAAAACCAAAAAGAAAATAAAAAATAATAGCCAAACCTGAAACCCCGCCGCTTAAAAGATGGTGTGGCACCAAAAAAGCATTAATGGCAAGACTACTGAGTAAACACCCAATGGCTACCCATACATATTGCTTAATCTTATTTTTCATATATCCTCCATTACTCTTCATTACTTATTCAAATTTTACCACACTATTCAAATGCGGTGAATATCCTCCAATAATATATCTGGTACTATCGTTTGATTATTTCAAGCTAACTATCAATATTTCTTGCTACTGCCCGTTCAATCTGGTAGAATTTTAATATTAGGGGGAATTTAAGAATGAAACTACTTAAAGAAATTGCTGACTGGACATACAGCCTGGCCATAGCTCTGGCAATGGCGATTGTGATTAATGCTTTCGTATTTCAACCCACCCGGGTTGTAGGCAGTTCCATGGAACCAAACCTTCACAACAATGATTATGTTTTTGTATCTAAGTTATCCCATACCTTTGTCGGCACACCAGACTATGGTGACATCGTCATTATTGATAGCCGCGTATTTCGTGACCGTGGTGTAAAAGATGATCTTGCCGACCCGGTCTCCACATACCTTAGCGTTGTCAAGCTGGCAGAGGTTGATACTCATATCTGGATTAAGCGGATTATCGGCAAGCCTGGCGATACCATTGAGATTAAGGATGGTCAAGTATACCGCAATGGTAGTGTGCTTGATGAACCATATATCAAAGAAACCATGCGTGCTGCCGCTCCTAAGAAAGTTACTGTACCGTCAAACCAGGTATACGTGCTAGGCGACAACCGCAACAACTCCAGCGACAGTCGTTATATCGGGCCTGTTCCTGTCAGTCATGTACTGGGAAAAGTAGTACTAGTGTTATAGTTATAAGACAGATTACAAATCAAAATACCCTATAGAGTAGACTTTACCTTGTCACTCTATAGGGTATTATTTTATTCTGAGCCTCAGGCTTTTATGTTTTAGTTTCTATACCGTTTCTTAATGGCCCCCACAACAGGAATACTAATAGCGGCAGCAATAATGGCTTCCGGAATACCGTTAATTAACGCAATACCATAAATGACTTGAATGGCTGCATCCAGATCAATTCCTCGCGCCGCAGCGAATTGGGCGGCATATAAGACATAAATCATGGTCAGTACACCAAACGTATTGGTGAGCGAACCAACAACCGCACTTACACCAATGCGAACTCCCTCGTGTTTGCTCCGTGTCCACTTATAAGCATAGTATGCAGTAATACCAATAAACACGCGAGGCAGCACCGATACCAGGGGATTGATAAAAGCAAAAGAAAGAATATTAGGGGCAGTTAAGCTTTGAATAATGCTAAATAGACCAAAAATCAGGCCAATCATGGCTCCAACAACCGGACCTTCCAAAATAGCGCCAATAATAACCGGAATCTGCATAATAGTTGCTTTAGCCGTAGGCAGTGGAATAAATCCAAAGCCCGAAAGCCCCAGAATGATAGATATGGCTGACAACATACCAATAATCGCAATCTGCCGCACCCCAAATCTACCTGTTCCTCGCAGCGACACCAATTTTTCCATAATTCATTACCTCCGTTCTTATTCCCTTGTGGGATATAAGTCGATTTCTCCAGAGCGTACCAAGCCGTCAGTCTGGTTTCCATTAAATACCAGCTAGTAAAGGCAGCTTGTCATACTCCGTTTAACATGTTACCACATTTATAATAAAATTTGTATATTTTTTTTACAAAATCCTTTTTAAGAACACAACCAGTAAAGAAACAGATCCCCTTATGTACCTTATCACTTAGACTTGGGAATGAGAAAAAAAACCAGTTTGGTGAATTGATCAAACAGCAACAATCCTGCTATCGAAGATAACAGATTAAACAATATATGGATAGCTGCCACCTGGCCGCTGAAATCTATTGTAATCCACTCTGCGACAATAATAAAAAACTGAGTTATGGGCAGAAAACTAACAACCCCCAAGACATTCAGCAGAATGTGAGATAGGGCCACCCGCCTGGCCGCCAGCGGCGCTACCGCACTGAAAACAACAGATGATACACAGGAACCGATATTATTGCCATAAACAATATACACGGCTGTAGTTATATCTACTACTCCCCGATCAGCAAGCACCATTAGTAAAGCAGTAGCCGCACTGCTTGATTGGAATACTATTGTTACAATCAAACCGCCCAATATACCATAAAACGGCTGCGTTTTAGCAAGGATAAGGTACTCTGTTACCTGTTCCAACTCTGAGATACTTGCAATCCCCTGCACTAGCAGTTCAATTCCGGCAAACATACTTAGCAATCCTATACAGGCAAAACTTACATAGCGCATTCTCCTAAATATACCCAATACAAAGCAAAATAGCATCAAAACCCAAATATAATTTGACGGAAGTGTCAAGTTAACCAGTCCCAGAGTAGAACAGGTACCAATATTTGCTCCCAGGATAATGCCTAATGCCTGCCGAAAAGACATATAATCAGCACTTACCAAGCCAATTGTGATTAGACAAACCGTTGTACTGCTCTGAAATGCAGCGGCAGTCACTGTGCCTAATAGCAAACCACGCCAAGGCGTTTTCGTTAGCTTCTCTAAAGCTATGTACAACCGATGCCACAGCGCCTTTTTCAACCCATACCGCATGACAAAGATGCCGCCTAACAGCATACCTATACCCAAAAAAACCGCCAACATATGCGCACCCTCCAACATATACTTTCTTTTACCATATGTTGGAGGGTGTTTCTGTATGTTTGCCGTCTATTCTTTTCACGCGATAATTTTACGATTGTGCCTGCTCCCGCGGGCAGGTTCAAAAGGCGGACAAGGGGACGAGGGTATCGCCTTAATCTCAAGACAGTTCCTCTCGTCCCCCAATAGTGACAAGTAAAAAATCTTTTATATACTGGATATTTAACAGGAAAATAATTGAGAATATAGAATATAAATAATGTTTTGCTCTGAAAAGGAAACTATGGTTATTTTTGTATAAGGGCATATAATTAGCGGTATTGAAACTCAAACAAGGGGTGTCGTATTATGCGTAGATTAATTGGTTTAGTAATGGTCATTAGTTTTTTGCTGGCCTCCGTGCCAGGAACGTCCGATTGCTATGCGGCCGCTTCTAAGACTGAAGTGGAGTGGGATTATTTAATTCCAAATAATAGAGATAAACGTGATGTTGATACAGTATCACTACATATACTTGAAAAAATTTCTGAAACAAAAAATAGGTCTGTATATAGAGGGATTACAATCACCCGACCACACGGAAGCGTTATTCTTGAGGGAGAGACTCACTCTCGAGAAAGTTCTGCAGTCGGCATTGGGCCTACTTACATGATTCGCAATGAAAAATACCGCTCTGGCAAACTATCGGCAGCAGTCGATATAAGCGGCGGAATTATGCTATATGATAATGTGTTCCCGGCCGGGGGAAGACATTATGATTTTATGTGGCGGATCGGGCCTCAATTCATTTACAAATTTAACGAAAACTCATCAATTAATGTGGGGTATATGTTCATGCATGTTTCTAATGGTTTTACAACTCATAATCCCGGGTATGATGCCCACGGATTTTCATTTGGCTTTGTGACAAATTTCTAAATCGGTAATAATTCTAGTCAATCAGCTATCCAAAAGATACAAGGGGACGGTTTTTGAAGGGATCAATCGGAAGTTTTGCGCGCAAAAAGGCTCAACTAACAGCTCTCAGCTGCCAGTTGAGCCATAAAACTATCTACGCGCAAAATTTTTGATTGCCTCAGAAGAATGAAGTCGCTGGCTGCCTAGCTATGGAGGCTCAGAAATCCCGATACCAGGTGCCTATTTCATCGTTTTGGGCCAAAGGAACCTTTCCCTTGACCGTCTATTCTTTTCACGCGATAATTTTATGATTGTGCCTGCTCCCGCGGGCAGGTTCTATACATAAAGACGAGAAACACCAGCCCGCCCAGCAGCATAAGTATACTACCGGTAAAGAGGAACACAGAGGCAATTCCCAGCCACGAGCTAATCACACCGCCCAAAACCGGTCCCATCATCTGCCCCAGTTGATTGGCCATTGTTGTCAACCCAAAGACCCGGCCTTGCGCATCGGCATCGGCAGAAGATATGGCAATCGCATTAATGGCCGGAAACACACCCACGATAAATAACCCGTAAAGAAATTGCAGTATGCCGAACTGATAAATATCATTGGCGAAAAACTGCCATAGATTAAATACTCCGGCACCCAGGAAAGCGATAACCATAATTTTGAAAAAGCCTCGTGTTTGACCCAATCGCCCCCATATGGGCGCCGCTATTGCTCCGGCAATACCGGCCAGACTAAATACCAAGCCAGCCTTTAACGCAACTCCATCCATAGTTCCCTGCAATTCAGCCACATACAAAGCAATAACCGGCTGCAGCACCATGCCAACGGCTTGCACAGCAAATAACAACAGCATCATCTGCACTAACTGTCGGTTAGCAAGCGCGGTTTTCAAATCCCCTAGTATACTGCCGGTCTCCTGGCAGGCAGATTGGTTCTCTGTCTCCGGTTCCACCACTAGCCAGCCTACGAACAAGGTGCCGCCAAAAATAATGCCAGCAGCTACCACAAAGGAAAGACGCATACCAAAAATGTGAGAAAGTGTCCCTCCCGCCAGTGGCCCCAATATGCCGCCAATTAGCAGTGTGGTTTGCATAATACCCAGGCTAAAGCCCAAATTCTCCTTAGGTGTCGAGGCAGCGACAATAGCCATAGCCGCCGGGACAAAGCCGTTAGCAAACCCTTGCAGCAGCCTCACAAAAAACAAATCCAACGGGTTCCTAACAAGTGAACCCAGAAAATAAACCACAGCCAGACTGAAGCCTGACCGCATGACCATCCGGCGCCGGCCGCTTTTATCTGCGCATCGCCCCCAGTAAGGAGCCAGCACAGCAGCAACCAGAAACGTAACTGAAAGCACCAGCCCTGACCACATATTTACCGTCTGAGGACTGGCCCCGATATCCAAAAGATATAGCGGCAAGAACGGTATAACCATAGTATAACTTGAGCCTGACAGCATCACTGCAAAAGCTAAAGTCCAAAGATTTCTGCGCCAATTCAAAGCTGTACAACTCCTTCTTTATCATACAATTCTAACATTAGGTTATAGGAGAAAAAAGCACCCAAAACTTACCTCTTCAGTAAGTTTATGGGGGCTTTTTATGCATCAGAACTTTATCTTGTTATAATTATACACCATTTTACAAAAAACCGCTACATCATCTACAGTTTCTTTGGTGAGACAGCCTCCTTTAGTATCTTCCTGAAAACAAAAGCGGAAGCCGTCTCCGATGCGGCTCCGCTTTTGTTAGCTACACACCAATACTAGGCTTATCAGCATAAGCCTCAACTTCAGTTACATTAGCGAGCTAATTTTGATATCCTGTTTTTAGAATTAAGCGCTTATTCCTGGTTTATTCGTTTCAGGAGTATCTGTTTCGAAACCAGCGCTGACTAATTTGGCAATGACCAAATCACCGGATACATTCAAAGTCGTTCTGCACATATCCAGGAATCTGTCAACGCCGAGAATCAATCCTAAGCCTTCCACTGGTATGCCAACATTTACACACAAAATAGCAATGATTGGCAAAGTACCGCCAGGAACACCTGCTGTACCGATACCGCCTAAGACGGCGGTTAAAACTACTACCGTTTGCTGACCAAATGTCAAATCAACGCCGAATACCTGAGCTAAGAACAGTAGAACAGCACCTTCGTACAATCCTGAGCCGTTTTGGTTAGCAGAAGCACCACAGGTTAGTACAAAACGCGAAATCCTTGGAGGAAGTTTGCACGATTTTTCTGCAACTTCCAAGGCAATCGGCAAAGTAGCATTCGAAGACGCTGTTGAAAATGCATATACATAAGCCTCTTGGCATTTCTTAAAGTACTTCCAGGGATTTGTTTTGGCAAAAACCTTGAGGCAAAGGGCATATACAACAAATTGCTGAATTAATAAGCCTAGTACAACAACACCGACAAAGTAAGCGACGTTTGCTAAGAAACCGGCACCCATACGGTAGGTAGTATTGAATACGATAGCGAAAATACCATATGGAGCGATTTGCATTGCCCAGTCAATGATTTTTAATGAACAGTCGTAAATGGCCTCAAGCGTTTTAACGAAGGGGTGGTTTTCATCTTTAACACAGATACTCAGAGCATAACCGAACAGCAACGCAAATACCATCATAGCCATAATTTCGCCGTTGAAGGCTCTTGCTGCCGAATCGATCGGATTCTGCGGAATCAGATCCGTAATATATGTAGTCCAAGGTTTCGCTTGCGCAGCTTGCATGTTTTTGTCTATCGAGATAACGGCCTGGTTTTTGGCAAGCTGGGCCGGGTCAAACTGCAGACCAACACCTGGCTGCAATATGTTGGTCAGCCCAATGGCAATAAAAACTGCAATTACGCTTAACAGGACGGTAAATCCCAGTGACCTCATAGCAACTTTCCCCAAACTGCGGCCTTTGCCCAGTTCGTAAACACCAAGAATTAGAGCCGAAACCAACAACGGAACAACAACCATAAAAATCATTTTAAGGAAAATAGCGCCAGCCAAGGTACAAATTTCTGTCCACGTTTTCATCCATGGATAAACTTTTTCAGGCAAAGTATAATATGCGATAATGCCAGCAATAACACCAACACAGAAGCCCAAAATAAGTTTCTGATATTGTTTCACTCTCATCCCTACCTTTCATAAAATTTAATGGTTCTCTTCATGCACTACTTTTGACCGGTCCTCTTACTTTGATACTTCAACTTCTTGTCTCTACATTGCGGACAGGAAAAGTATCTCTCCAGTATACTTTTGGTAATCATCTCCCGTCATAATAGTAATATTAACATGACCTAGAACACAATTGTGTTTATTTTTCTATTATAACTCATGCCTACCTGCAATTTATAGTCCATTTAACAAAATATACAAAAAACAATTTAGTATTTTTCGAATATTCATAAGTCTTTTTTAGGTGGACCTGCAGTATTTTACATTCTTGCCATCTATTTTACTTTTACTATATTCTGTTACATTTTGCTAAGAAGGATAATAGCAAACCGGCAGGGAATATACTTCTCGACGATACCGCAAAGGAAGAGGGATATTATGAAGCTGATCTCGTGGAATGTCAATGGACTACGGGCTTGTCTCAATAAAGGATTTCACGATTTTTTTGTTACTGTGGATGCTGATATCTTTTGTGTCCAGGAAACTAAGATGCAACAGGAACAATCTGAATTGGTGCTGCCAGGTTATCACGAATATTGGAACAGCGCCGCAAAAAAAGGCTACTCTGGTACTGTTATTTTTACGCGGTTCAAGCCCTTAGCTGTGACCTATGGCATGAATATCATCGAACATGATCAGGAGGGACGAATCATCACCCTGGAATTTGCTGATTTTCATCTAGTTACTGTTTACGCTCCCAATTCCCAGCGAGAGCTTGCCCGCCTCAACTACCGTATGAAGTGGGAAGATGATTTCAAAACTTACCTTACTCAGCTTGACAAAGGCAAACCGGTAATTATTTGCGGCGACCTCAATGTTGCCCATCAGGAAATCGATATTAAGAATCCGAAAACCAACCGCAAGAATGCCGGTTTTACTGATGAAGAACGAAATAAACTGACACTGCTGCTCCAGGCAGGCTTTACTGATTCCTTTCGCGCTTTATATCCAGATAAGCAGGACGCCTACAGCTGGTGGTCTTATATGATGAATGCCAGAGCGCGGAATATCGGCTGGCGTATTGATTATTTCTTAGTGTCTAAACGGCTAACAACCTCTATCAAAGAAGCCAGTATCTATGCTGACATCATGGGCAGTGATCATTGTCCGGTTGGTCTTGAGTTAGTATAAATACAAAGGCCAGTACCTAATTTAAGTACTGGCCTATTTTTTCGCATTAATTATGAAATCGTGATTAGTGAATTGCCTTTTTCTTAAATTGACCGCCCATTACCTCATGAACATCATTAAAGGTAACAAAGGCGTTTTCATCAACTTCATCAACAATCGATTTTAGTTTGGCCATCTCTAACCGCGTAATAACGCAATACAATACATCTTTGCGTTCCTTAGTATAGCCGCCCTCACCATGCAGGACGGTAACTCCCCGGCCTAACCGGGCCATCAGTGTTTCGGTTATCTCATCAGTCTTATCTGATACAATCATAACCGCTTTCGATTCATCCAGACCCTCGATCACTGTATCAATGACCTTGAAGGCAACAAAGTAGGCCACCAGTGAATACATAGCCTTATCCCAGCTAAACACAAACCCGGCACTGGTAAGAATAAATAAATTAAAAAACATGATTATTTCGCCAACTGAGAAGCTGGTACGCTTGTCCAGCAAAATAGCGACAATCTCTGTTCCATCAAGAGAACCCCCATACCGGATAATCAAGCCCACACCAACACCGACAATGATACCTCCAAATATGGCCGCTAAGAACAAATCATTAGTTAATCCTGGTATGGGATGAAAGACCGAAACCCAATAAGACAATGATACGATAGAAAAGAGAGTTGATATCGCAAATGTTTTACCAATTTGTACATATCCCAAATATAAAAATGGTATATTGAGCACTACCAAAAACAGGCTTAAAGGCAACCCGGTTACATGACTAACCATGATAGATATGCCTACTACACCACCATCGATAATATTGTTGGGAACTAAAAAAATCTCCAATCCAATTGCGGCAATGATTGAGCCTATGAAAAGCAAGATATACTTTTTTAAAATACGTAAATTTGAATTTCGTTTTGTCATATACCAACCTCCTTTGATTTCATCTGCTACTTCTCTAAGTAGCTCAGCTGACTTCTTACTTGTACAAACCCACATAAACCTTTATCTTGATATTATCCACAGAAAAATCAACTACAATAATGTTCGGAACTGCTAGTCTTACCTGTCCATCACCAATCAGCAAGGTTGGGGGCGATATATCCATGCCGTTAGTGCCAGACTTTACAAAATTGGTGCAGACATTGGCACACACCATGTTTCCCATCTCAGAAATAGCACTTTGCGCCAAACTATCGAATTCAGTTACTTCCATGCCCATCATCATTTTGGAGGCAAACTGCTTAGCTGAATCAATATCCATGCCAATAAGTATTGCGCCTTGCACCGGACCAAGAACACCAACATTAATAAGTGCGCCCTGATAAAGCAAAGTGGACTCCGCTAGCGAAACCCCTTGCCTCGTTACTGTTTGAAACCCAATCTGCGGCAGAATATTAGTAAAAGCCTCAAGTACAGGATTAATTATGCTTACATCCATAATACTATTCCCTTCTTAAAACCAATACCTAGATATATGCGCCCAAAATCGTTATTCGTATAGATACCCTGCAGTTGAATAGTAGGGCTGGCAATTTTCGTCTGCTCTCCATAGAATACACTTGGCGGCGATACTCTGAGTCCAAATGCCGGTTCCTTTTTATTTAACATCGAGCAAGCCACACCACCAACTATGTTGGCAAATTCTGCTGCCATTGCCATAACCTCTTCCTGGTTCTTTGCTGGCCGATGCAAAATGACTGCTGCCATTTTTTCCGCTGTTTCCCGTGACAGATCCAAGATCATTGAGCCTGAATAATGACCAATTATGCCGATAACTACTGTTATCCCCTGCGAAACCTCTCTGTCTGACTGCGTCCGTTCCGAAAATGTAGTTGCTGTTTTGGTCATGCGAGTTATGCTTTGCGCCAATGCTTCCTGGAACATATCAATACTCCAGCTTTCCAGTTGTTCGTATAAACGGTCTGGAGACATAACCCCAGTAATAACCCGCTTCAATACCTCTGACTCAACCGGCTTTTGCACATAACCCACCACACCAATACGCCGGACCTCAGCTTCCGTTTCCTTATCCTTCATGGAACTAATTATGATAATTTTGGCCATTGAATCATGGGCAAGCAGTACTTTGCTGCACTCAAACCCGTCCGCCCCAGGCATGGCTATATCCATAGTCACAATATCCGGTTTACATTGGCTATAGGTTTCTACTAAAGACTCCAAACAATCGGCCTCACCAACAACCTCATAACCCTCTTGCTGCAAACTATCTGCTAAAATCACACGGGAAAATGCTGAATCGTCAACAATCATAATGCGAATACTCAAGTTTTAAACCCTACTTTCGTATTGTATTTTACATCGCCAACCACCACTAACCACCCCCCAAAATATGATTTCCTATGTTAATAATAACTCAAACTGCTTAAGATAACAACTCCGTAAATTATCAAAGACAAAGGAACTGGCCTTTGTCTTTGATAATTTCTATTAGTTATAGGGATATTTGACTCAATAATTAACAATGATCGGCTTGACACCACACCAAATAGTAACTGATATAGACTGGATAAACTGGTAAAGTAAAGTTTAGCAGCACTACATCTCTTTGGCCGGAACCGGCCCCCGCGCCAGTGCGATTTTACCTGTCCTGACGATCTCAATAATCCCGAAGTCTAACAATACTTCGCAAAAAGCGTCAATTTTGCTTTCCTCGCCGGTAAGCTCAATTGCCACCGTTTCCCGGTTAACATCAATGATTTTGGCCCGAAATATCTCTACGACATTTACCAGATCAGAGCGGTTGGTTTTACTGGCTCTTACCTTAATCAGCGCCAATTCCCGCTCAATAGACTCAACATAGGTAAGGTTGACGATCTTAATGACATCAACCAACTTAGAGAGTTGATTGACAACCTGCTCCAACTCAACCTCATTATCGGCCTCAACGCTAATAGTAATCCGGGTAGTGTCTGTCTCTTCCGTATAGCCGGCGGCAATACTCTCGATATTAAAAGCCCGCCGGCTAATAAGTCCCGAGATATGTGTCAATACCCCCGGCCTATTATCTACCAACACCGCCAATGTGTATTTCATCAGCCCATTCCTCCTAACAGCATTTCATCCAGCCGGCCGCCTGGTGGAACCATAGGCAATACATCCTCCGTAGGCGGCAGTAGTATCTCGACCAGCACCGGCCCTTCCATGGTTAGCGCTTCTTCCAGCACAGCATTGAGCTCTTCAGGATGAGTTACGCGCAAACCAGGTACTCCCATGGCCTCGGCAAGCTTGACAAAATCGGTTTTCCCCTTGATGCTGGAATGCGAATAGCGCTGACCGTAAAACATCCGCTGCCACTGATGCACCATCCCCAGCACTTCATTATTCATAACAAAAATCTTTAGCGGCAAGTTATTATCGGCTACAGTCGCCAGTTCCTGACAATTCATCATGATACTGCCGTCGCCGGTAAACAGCACCACATTTTTATCAGGCAAACTTAGCTGCGCACCAATGGCGGCCGGCAAACCATAGCCCATCGTCCCTAAGCCGCCTGAAGTAATGAACGAGCGGGCTCTGGGGAAATTATAGTATTGAGCGGTCCACATTTGATGTTGTCCAACATCGGTCACAATAACAGTATTCTCTTGGGTAAGCTGACTTACCTTCTCAATAACTGTTTGCGGCATAACTTTGGCTGATGCATGGTCATAGGTTAATGGCTTTTCCTGTTTCCAGGTTTGCATACGCTCATTCCACGTGGCAATTCCCTGCCGCCACTCTGCAGGACTGCGCCTGGCTACCTTTTCACAAAGCAGTGGCAATGACCAGCGAAGATCACCAACAACCCGCAGATCGGCACGTACATTCTTATTTACCTCAGCCGGATCAATATCAAAATGCACAATCTTGGCCTGGGGCGCAAAATTTTTGACTACGCTTGTTACCCGATCATCAAACCGAACGCCAATACCCAGTAAAAGATCACACTCGGTAGTAGCCATATTGGCAACATAGGTGCCATGCATACCCACCATCCCCAAATGCTGCGGCGAATCAGACGGAATACATCCCAAGCCCATCAAACTTGATACCACGGGAAAGCCGGTCAGCTCAGAAAACTTACGAAACTCCCCGGCGGTATCGGAAAGAGTAACACCGCCGCCAACAAAAATAATCGGATTTTCAGCTTCCAGCATAGCCTGTACAGCCAACTCCACGCTCTCAGAATCACCATCAAACAAGGGTGTATAGCCTCGCAATGCAACCGTTTCCGGATACTCGAAATCCAAAGTTGCGTTAAACACGTCGCGCGAAACATCAATAACAACCGGTCCCGGCCGTCCAGTCCGCGCAATATAAAAGGCTTCTTTCATGATTCTCGGCAAATCCTGAACCTTCTTAACTAAATAATTATGCTTGGTAATAGGGGTCGTGATACCCCGGACATCGGCTTCCTGAAAAGAATCTTTGCCTATCACCCCAACCCCCACCTGTCCGGTAATGGCTACCAAGGGGACAGAATCCATATAGGCAGTGGCAATACCAGTTACGAGGTTAGTTGCTCCAGGGCCTGAGGTGGCAAAACAAACTCCCGTTCTGCCAGTTGCCCGCGCATAGCCATCAGCAGCGTGAACGGCGCCTTGCTCATGACGGGTTAAAATATGGGGAAAATTAGCTTTAAACAACGCGTCATACAAGGTTAATACACAACCTCCCGGATAGCCAAACACCAGGTTTACCCCTTCGGCCTTCAAACACTCAATAATTGCTTCCGCTCCTAACATTTTCAAGCTAATTTCTCCCTTCTATACTTTTTATAAATAAAAAAACCTCTGTCCCTTATCAAAAGGGACGGAGGTTAATCCGCGATACCACCCAAATTCTATGGTTAATAACCATAGCTGCTCATAGGTACGGAGGTTGAACTCGATACCTCGCCGCAATAACGGGCGGCAATTTCTCTAAAGAGAACCCGGCGTAGCCTACTAACAATTCAGCTCGCAACTCGCGGATGATTTTCATTATATTTGACAGTGCTGGCTCACACCACTCCCAGCTCGCTGTTGCTATCATAATATAACTACTCTTCCGTTCATCGTCATTTCGTCTTCTATTTTACTGATTGTTATATTACAGAAAAATCGTCCGGTTGTCAAGAACATTCTTTTACTGTAACTTGCTAATCATATTTCCGGTGAATATTGCAGCAGCTTGGTTTTGACTTGATTAGTGTCCAACAGCATAAATAAAGCATTAAAGTCGGTAGTGCTGTAGATTGGTATGCGCCGTAATAAATAAATATTATCCCGGTCTGGGGTATTGAGACCCGGCAGGACAGTAAACGCCGCCTGATAACCGGCTGATGCTGTTACTTCCCAGGTACTTAGATTAAAATACCCATAGGGATAAGAAAATAATTCTGAAGTTTTAGCAGTAATCTGTCTAAGGTCCTTTTTGATATCCTTAACCTCTTGTTGCAACTCCCGCCCTGATAAAGCTGTTAAGTCACTATGCGTCACCGAATGGCCGCCAAAAACAATTCCCTGGGCGGACATCTCCCTTATCTGCGCGCTTGACAGCCGCTTGTCCCTGTCAATATTCACTCCCGGAATAAAAAATACAGCACTAAAACCATATTGCTTTAATATCGGAAAAGCATTCGTATAATTATCCTCATAACCATCATCAAACGTAATGAGAATCGGCTTGTCGGGCAGCGTAACCGGTTCCTGCCGCATATATGCTACAAACATTTCCGGTGAAATAGTTTTAAAACCAGCTGCTTTCAACATGTCCATCTGACGTTCAAACTCTTGCGGTGTCACCGTCAACTCCGGCAAATCACTAGTATCCTCACTCACATGATGATACAACAATACGGGAATACCATTAAGATACTGGGCATATGCGCTATTTGCAAACATAGCAGGTACAAGTCCAACAAGCAGGCAAATAAGTTGGTGACATAATAATTTTTTTCCAAGTTGCATTTGCATCCCTCTTCTTGTTTTATCTTCTTTTATTATAAACCAACTCCAACAGAAATAAAACGCCGTGTTGCCTGGGGCCTAAGATTCCCTTGCACGAATAAACCAGAAGGATAGCATAAAAATGCAAATAACGGCCTTGTTCCCAAATTAAGATAGGAAACAAGACCGTTTGCATGTTAGTCAACACGTTAACATGGCAAAAATTCATTTGATAAGAAAAGACTTGGCTTGTGCCGGCGTCCTCTAGGACGCCGGCACAAGCCTTAGTCGTTCAATCCAGGAAAAGTTACCCTTTCCAGCTGGACCAAAAAGCCGAACCAGCTGCCTGCAGCTTAGAATACGCTCTTTACTGATGATTTCCCGCAGTTCCTCTTAGACCACACATTAAGCCCAAAAATGAGAAAAAAGGTTATCCCACTGATCATTAGAACATACGCACCAGCCAACGTCAAATCATTAGATTCTGCTGCGAAGTAGATTGCCAGTGGAATCGTTTGTGTCTTACCGGGAATATTGCCAGCCACCATAATGGTTGCGCCGAATTCCCCCAGTGCCCGGGCAAAGGACAATACTAACCCGGCTACCAAGCCCGACCAGGATAAAGGAATGGTTATTGTCCAGAAAACCCGCCAAGAACTGGCTCCTAACGTCCTGGCTGCATCCTCAAGGTTGCAGTCTACAGCTTGGAAAGCTGCTTTGGCACTCTGATACATTAACGGAAATGAAACCACTGCAGCAGCAAGCACCGCTGCATAAGGAGTAAAAATAAATTGAGTATGGAAACTTTCAGACAGAAATTTCCCTATCGGCCCTTGCTTTCCAATCAAAACCAGCAATATAAAGCCAGTCACTACAGGTGGCAATACTAACGGCAAAGCAAATAACGCCTCCAACGCGCTTTTGCCTGGAAATTCAAAGCTTCTCATACCATAAGCAGCAGCAACTCCAAAGATAAATACAAAAATTAATGAACTAAGTGCAACCTTGATTGATAGTAGGACTGGCTGCCATTCCATCACAATATCACCTGCTTTATTGGCTTGAACCGACAAAAGTAAAACCGTATTTCTTAAAGACCGCAGCACTTTGCTCACTACACAGATATGTCAAAAACGCTTCAGCCTCTTGGGGATGTATAGAATTAGCCATAATTACTGCTGGAAACGTAACCGGCATATGCCATTCATCGGACGCAACCGCGACGACTTTAACTTTATCACTTAACGCTGCCACTGTCGAAAATGCAATTCCTGCATCAACATTTTCCGTCTCAACATGAGTGATGACTGTGCGAACATCCTTAGCCTGCACAGCTTTATCTTTAACAGCTTCCCAGATACCAATACTTTTAAGCGACTCGATAGCATATTGACCAGCAGGCACTGTTCCCGGCTCTCCCATTCCAAACCTTGCAACCTTTGTTAAATCTTGAAAACTTTCGATTGCTGATTGAGAATTTTTAGGAACAACCAGAACCAGTTTATCACTAACCAGTACTTTACGGGTAGCAGGTACTACGAGATTTTTGTTTTGCAGTTCATTCACCTGTTTCGGCGAAGCAGAAATAAACATATCTGCAGAAACTCCCTGTTCCAACTGTTTCTGTAAAACTCCGGCAGGCCCAAGATTAAACACAAGTTTTACATTCGGATTCGATGCTTCATATTCTTTTTGAATATCCTGCAGAGCATCTTTCAATCCGAGTGCGGCAGAAATATTAATTTCTACCGGCTCTGTCAGTTTAACTGGTGCAACAGGCTTTATTGCCCAAATCGTTCCGGCAACAGCTATAACTGCAACAACTATAAACAGCCAATTAACTACAACCTTCCCTTTCACGGTTAACTCCCCCTCGTACTACCAGCAGCACTACCTGCTATTTCCCCATAACAAAGCCGTATTTTTCAAATATAGCTTTGCTTTCTGCACTAAACAAATACTCCACAAAGGCTTCGGCTGCTTTCTGCTGCTTGGTACCGGTAGCCACGGCAATAGGATAGACAATAGGCTGATGAGTGCCTTCCGGGGCAACAGCGACAACTTTCACCTTATCGCTGGAAGTAGCATCTGTTTTATACACAATTCCTGCCTCAACATTACCTGTTTCAGTATACGCCAAAACAGAGCGGACATCTTTGGCAAATACGACCCGATCCTGCAGTTTATCCCAAACACCCAGTTTTTGCAAAACCTCCTGAGCATACTGGCCGGCAGGCACCGTGGCGGTCTCACCAAGCGCAATCTTTTGCACACCATCCTGAGTTAAGTCTTCAAACTTGGTTATGTTGAGTTTCGTTTCCTTTGGCACAACTACAACTAACTTATTTTCAACCAAGTTTTTGCGGGTGGCTTTGTTCATTAGATTTTTAGTTTCCAATTCGTTCATTTGTTTAGGAGCAGCAGAAATAAAAATATCTGCAGGTGCACCCTGCTCGATTTGTTTCTGCAAAGCGCCAGAGGCCCCAAAATTATAGACAAGTTTACTATTGGGGTTTTTTGCCTGATAATTCTTTTGAATGTCCGCAAGTGCATCCTTGAGACTCGCCGCAGCTGACACATTAATTTCTACCACCTGCGCTTGCTGCGCCGCCGGTGGAGCTTGTTTTTCCCCGCCGCAGCCAACCAGACTAAAAATAGCAACTACTACCAAGGCCAGCATACCAAATACGCTTGAGTTAATCCTTCTCATCTTTCTTCCCCCTTAAATTTGCTCTATCTCGCAGGCTATCCAGCGGATAGGCATATAGTACAGAACTAACCGCAGAGAATATCAACCAACCCGGCAAATTTCTTACCGTAGCTAGCATAATACCGCCAGCCACCCTATTTGGAGTTTAGGGCTTATCTGCCGCAGCTCCTGCACAACCTTTTTTAACTATATCGACTTCAAAATGAATGTTCAACCACCAGGAAAACCACTTTAGAGACAAGTCAATCATAAACTAACGTATTATAACATAAACCAACAATAATCCCCATGCTGTTATTATAGTATTTGTTATATGCTATTTGCAAGAGATTACCAAATAATTTTGTACAACCTCCTAAAATTCGAAGAATCAGGACTCCTGCTTACCTGCATTATAGTCCAAACTGAAATCGCTCTCCTCAATATACGTCTTCCCTATTGCTTTATACAATACCAAACAATATAATAGTATTGTAGTTTGGTATTTTTGCTTACGTTAGTTAATGTTGGAAACGCACCTCCAAAGTTTCACAAATTGAATAGTCTGCTCCTTAGCCGATTTACCTAAGCCTCTCAAGGTATGGTATCCGGCCGATCGGTATAGCGGGAAACGGCTATGTCTCCCTTTTGGAAAGGAGCAATATTTTAAGCGGTGCATTATTTGTGCCTATTTTGTGATTCTTTCTGCGCCCGCTTAAATTCATTGCCAAGCCCTTTCCGTTTCGGATAGGCTTGGCATATTTTATTGTTGTTTAGAGTTGAAATCGTGACTGTTATGGCAGCACAGATCTATGTCAAGAATACTATTTTGCTAGGAGGAACAATTATGTTAGAACGAATCCATGCCAACAGCGATATTTTGACAAGCGGAAAAATAATGCTATTGGTCGACTGCGAACCCGGCTGTTACACACTAACCGACTTAGAATATTCAGAACACACACTTCAGGAACTCCTTGTTGATACCCATAAAGCCATTCAAGAAGCCATATCGACCAAAAACGACTTTACTTTTGAAGCCTATGTCACTATCCTCGTATCGTTGACAGACAACATTAAAAATATCACGGAATCTCTGCTTACAATCAAAGCAGCAATCCAGGCCGCCAAAAGCGAGCAAGGTACAATTATTTCTGAGTCTTACCAAAAGGAAAGGGTGAGTATACTGCAAAACTGCAAAAAAATTGCAGTAAATCACCCAAGTCATGGAACATAAAAAGAGGACTCCTGACTCATCGACTTTGGTAAATGCAAATGGCCTTGGCTAACCCACAATTTTGTAGGATTGGCCAAGGCCACTTGCATTTATCTAGCCACACTTTCCGGTTCTTTCCGGTTCTTACAATTAATTAACTACAGCTATCATTCGTTGCTACATGCTTAAGATCAAAGGTCAATTGGCTAAACAAAGAAGTCATATTTACCTGCGTTATGGCAATATCCTGAGGAGCAAAAATTGGGAATGAAGAAAAATTGACAATTCCTTTAATCCCCGCCCGAATCAATTGATTTGCAGTTTTCTGGGCATGTGATGGTGGCACAGCCAGTATACCAATAGTAATTTTTCTGCTGCAAATAATATCTTTAATATTTTCAATCGACTCTATTGTTAATCCTAGATTATGTACTGCCATACCTTGATTTTTCTTACCCAGGTCAATAATAGCTGCAATTTTAACTGCCTCAGGCCACAAACGCGGATAACACATAATGGGTACTACTGTCGGCATATCCAAGCCAACCAAGACTGTATTCCAGCTAGTGTCATAACCCAAAATTTCCTCGATTCGTCGAAAAAGGTAGTCAGTTTCATACCCTACCCCTTTAGTACCAAATCCCCCAAAATACGCTAAATCTTTTCTGATGAGATGTGGCGATATACCGGTTCGCCGGCCCAATTCCTTGGAAATACAAACGGTTATACCCTCCTCCTGCATCAGCTTTAAAACGCTGTGATATAAAACCATTCTTTGAATAGTAAGCCTAGATATATCTTCCCGTAACATTGTGTCCCTCCTATCTCTTCAGAAGGAAAATCCTTATTATTTTACTTAATCGATTCAGGTTCCGAAACAGATTTCCAAACATCATTCATTAGGAACAAATTTTTTACTGTTAAAACGAAGGTAATGAGTAGTCCCAACAATAGAAGAGGAAGTATCAACGCGAACATAAAGGTATACTGATGAGCCTGATTTGCATAATCATCTTTAAGAAAGGCTACTATCTGCGAGCCTACGATTCCGCCGCACCCCATGCGACCTTCTTTTCCCACATAGTAACTTTTCTTGCACTTACAAGTAATTTAGGGCACAAGTACAACCAATACAGTGAAGCACTTCTATTGTCTACTGCCGACAACATTTTTTTCGCAACACCTCCCTCTGTGGTTTAATAACAGGCTTATGTCAAAAAGCATTCCTACGTTAAGCCCTCTATTTTGACAATTGTATTTCAACTGTCTCAATATTCTAATTAGCAGCCGATATTTTTATCATTTTATCTTCGCCCATCAAGAGTTGAAGCCGCTGCAATTACACATTCTGCCTTGCAAAATAATAAAGGCCGGACGTCTCCTAATTGGGCAAGGAGGCACCTGGCCTTTAGCGTTAATCAATCCGGGTTCCATATTGCGAATAAAAAACTAAGCCATATGGCATTGGTATTTATCGAGCTATATACTTCACTGCAGCCCCAAAACCCAATCAATAGGACATAACTATCCCGAATATCAATGGTAACGCTCCTTTCCAAAAGGGAGGCACAGTCGTTTCCTACTGCACCCATCGGTTGTCTATCATACCTCAATGGGTTTAGAATAAACAACTCGGAGCTGATGAAATTTAACGATGCACGGAGATCACAAAAGACCACCTGAGCATACATTTACACATTTATGTGAATTGTTGCCCAGACGGTCGACATTGCCTTCAAGAATTTGCACTTCACGTGGTAACCGCCACTTAACCGTCAGTAGCACAAATCTACTATTTGACTATGTACATAGTTTAACAAGCTTTTCAGTAATCGTCAAGACAAATCTTTTGGACAAATATGGGTACCAAAAACAAATATACCTTCGCTTGTACAGGCAAAACTTTACTGTATTTTATATAGGTTTCCAGCAGGACATAGTCTTTGCCATATAGAAGATATTCTTAACCTGCCATGAGAGTAGATATGTTTTTTAACACATTGTATATAGCACGCTAAAATAATGGTTATTGCCAGGAGGAATATAGGAGGATATAGAATGGAAAAAGTCAAGCAGTTTTTTTCTACTAATGATCAATTTGCCAAGCATGTGGGTCTTGAGTTATTAGAAGCCGAGAAGGGTTATGCCCGGGTAAAAATGGTAATCCAGCCACACCACTTGAATGGAGTCCAAACCGTACATGGTGGCGCTATTTTTACACTTGCCGATTTTACCCTTGCGATAGCTTCGAATTCTCATGGTCGTATTGCTATGGGTGTTAATGCCACTATCTCATATATGAAGGCCGTTAGTACCGGAATCTTGTTTGCTGAAGCGCGGGAAGTCTCACTAAATCATAAACTGGGGCATTACCTTGTAAATATTTATGATGAGCAGCACGAACCAATAGCTTCGTTTCAGGGAATGGTATATCGGAAAGAAGCACAATTAACCTTCGAGGGTTAATTTTTTTTAAAAATTCTGCAGGATTTTGGAACGCTGCAGGATTTTTTTATTTGGCTACGGAATAGTATATTACTTTCAAATTATGGCATTGTTTTATTTTTAAAAATTAGAGGTGATACTGAGATGAGTGGAAATTACGCTGATGAGATTGACTACAAAATTTTCGGCTCAGAAATGCAGTTTGTGGAAGTAGAACTTGATCCTGACGAAAGTGTGATTGCCGAAGCGGGAGCCATGATGTACAAAGATAGCACCATCAATATGGATACCATATTTGGTGATGGCTCGGCAAAAAGCAGTCAGGGCGGCTTTTTCGATAAACTGGTTGGCGCCGGTAAGCGCTTACTTACCGGTGAAAGTTTGTTTATGACAGTATTCACCAATAAAGGTCGTAACAAAGGAAAGGCGGCTTTTGGCGCACCGTATCCTGGAAATATAATTCCTGTTCACCTGCCGGAAATCGGCGGTACAATTATCTGCCAAAAAGACAGTTTTTTATGTGCAGCCAAAGGCGTTTCTGTCGGTATTCACCTGCAACGCAAAATTATGACAGGCCTGTTTGGCGGCGAAGGCTTCATTATGCAAAAACTCGAAGGCGATGGCCTAGCCTTTATGCATGCTGGCGGAACCATCGTGGAACGCCAACTTCAGCCTGGCGAGGTCCTACATGTTGACACCGGCTGCGTGGTGGCTTTTGAACCTAGTGTGCAATTTGAAATACAACAGGCCGGCAATGTGAAAACTGCGTTATTGGGCGGTGAGGGCTTATTCTTTGCCGTCTTGAGCGGGCCAGGTAAGATATGGTTGCAGTCCTTGCCTTTCTCCCGCTTAGCTGGCAGGATGCTGGCTGCAGCACCGAAACAAGGCGGTTCGAAAGAAGAAGGCAGCATCCTTGGTAAAACGGTTTTAGGCGGAACTGTACTTGGCGGCCTGGGAAGCTTCCTTGGCGGCGACGACAACGACTAATTTTGCGAAGGTTTGGCTCAAAGAGGAATCGCGGGGGCGGTTCCTCCTTGATTTTTTATAAAAGGATTTGACGCTTATGAAATACTTAGATATTCGAATGTCCTATAAAATATTCTTAGTTATTGTAGTTATGTCCCTTTTCCTTGGCATAGTAGGTTTTTCCGGATTTATCGCTATTAAAGAACTTTCCCGCAATATGGAGATTATGTATAATAAACGGGTCGTTTCCTTGGAAATGCTGGGACAATGCCGAATTCTCAGCAAAAATATCGAGCTAACTATGCTAACTATCATTACAAACAGGACAGATAGCCTAGAACGCAACTGTAGTAAAGATGCTGTTATACAAAACCTAGAGGAAATTGACCGGTTGCTTGCCGGATTGCATGATAACTCCCTGGATGCGCAGGAACAAGCTTCCATTGATCAACTATTGGTACAAAGCTATATTTATCACAATGGCCTAAGTACTGTCCTCCGACTGATCAATGCCGGGGATTTTGTTTTGGCCTCCAGCTATTACGAAGAAAACGTCAAAGGTTACGCCAAGC
The DNA here is from genome assembly GCF_007830295.1 of Sporomusa sp. KB1. Lineage (GTDB taxonomy): Bacteria > Bacillota > Negativicutes > Sporomusales > Sporomusaceae > Sporomusa. The sequence continues at coordinate 887,666 of NZ_VLKC01000002.1, forward strand.
ACATAGATCGTACCCTTTGGCAAATGATGAGCCAAAATCAGTTTTTGGCCGATAAGCAAAACATAGCTGGACAGCAACTAGTGAACCGGTTTTCTACTGGCATTATACTTCTTTCCATTGTTTTTGGTTTTATAGCTATTCTTGCAGGAATACGATTTACGAAAATGATCACCCATCCGATCAATGAGATGGTACGCCAGGTTGAGCAGGTTGCCTCAGGAAATGTAACTGCGTTAAGTAATTATGTCCCAATAGATACTACTGATGAAATAGGCCGGTTATCCCGTAGTTTTTACCATATGGCAAACACATTAAAAGCTTATGTACAAGAAATTATCACGGTAAATGAGCAACTCTTGAAAGTTGCCTATCAGGATGCGTTGACTGGCCTGCCCAATCGCCGGTATTTTTTCGAACGGTTAAATAAACTTTTTTCAGAAAAAACAACACACCATCTGGCACTCTTATTTATTGATTTAGATCGTTTCAAATATATCAATGACACCTTGGGACATCATGTCGGTGACCAGATATTAGCTGCTGTTGCCGAACGGATGGCGGCCTGTTTGCCTGACATAGACACCCTGGCCAGATTAGGTGGCGATGAATTTATCTTATTATGCCAAAATATTACGAATGAACAACAGGCTGCTACGCTGGCAGAGCAAGTCGTCGCCATATTTGAGCAGCCTTTCTCAGCCCAGGCTAACGCCTTTTATATCACCTGCAGTATAGGCATTAGTTTATATCCGCAGGACGGCAAAGACATGGACTCCATTTTGCGGGCTGCCGATACGGCTATGTATGCTGCCAAACAACGCGGCAACAATAGTTTTCATTGCTACACAAGAAAAATGCAGCAAAAAGTTCTTCGCCGGATGGAATTGGAAAACATTATTCATCAAACCATTGAAAAGGATGGCTTTCAAGTTTATTATCAGCCCCGGGTTACTAGTAACTCCGGGCAAATTGTGGGAATGGAGGCCCTACTGCGTCTACCCTATAACGGCGGTTTTATTTCGCCGGCTGAATTTATTCCAGTTGCTGAAGAAACCGGGCTTATTCTTTCTTTAGGAGCGTGGGTCCTGCGGACTGCCTGTAGACAAAATAAGCAATGGCAGTTAGCCGGCTATCCGCCGCTGCGAGTTTCCGTCAACCTCTCTCCCAACCAATTTAACCAGAAAGATTTGCTGCTTCAAATCAAAGAAACCCTTACAGAGACAGAACTTGCCGCTTGTTGGCTAGAACTTGAAATTACCGAAGGGGCCTTTATGAACAAAGCAGCGGCAACACTGAAAACATTTGCAGATATAAAAAGTCTGGGAATCCAAATATCAATTGATGATTTTGGAACAGGCTATTCTTCTTTAAGTTATTTGAAACGCTTTGATATTGACTGTTTAAAAATAGATAAATCCTTTGTGGATGAAATTGGCCAGGATTCCAAAGACTCCAGCATTGCCCACACAATTATTAGCATGGGCAAAAGCCTGCATATGATGCTTGTAGCCGAGGGGGTTGAAAAGCAGGAGCAATTGGAGTTTCTACAAAAACACAATTGCGATCAAATACAGGGATATATTTTTTCCCGGCCTCTGCCGCCTACCGAATTTGAGAAGCTATTGCAAAAACAGGTTCGATTCATTTAGAAAAAACCTCCTGCGGCTACCCAACCGGGTAACCGCAGGAGGTTTTCATATATAATCAAACACCGCTATAAGGATTCAATAACTGGTGCCATAAAGGTTGCAGGCTTTTCAATAACTTCTGTCGGCAAGCCCATGTTATCTAACAACTCGATAAATGGCCTGGGATCCAGCTCTTCTACATTTACCATGTGTTTTACGTCCCAGTCGCCACGGGCAATCAGGATGGCTGCCGCGACCGGGGGAACCCCTGCCGTATAGCTGATCGCCTGAGATTCCACTTCGTGGTAACACTCGGCATGATCGCAAATGTTATAGATAAAAATTTCGCGTGGTTTATTGTCTTTGGTTCCCTTAATAAAATTGCCAATGCAGGTTTTACCGACATAGTTAGGCGCGAGGGAGGATGGGTCCGGCAACAACGCTTTTAGTACTTTAAGCGGTGCAATCTCCACACCTTCAGCTATTTTAAGCGGTTTTTCCGAGGTCAAGCCAAGGTTGGTCAAAACCGAAAACACATTCAAATAATGCTCGCCAAAGCCCATCCAAAAACGAATGGAATTGGCATCAATATTCTTAGAAAGAGAATGCAGTTCATCATGGCCTGTCAAATACACCGGACAATTGCCTACAACCGGAAAATCATAGTCCACTTTTATCGCGTGTACTTTTTGCAGCACCCATTTGCGATCAATCCAGGTCCATACTTTTCTAAATTCCCGGAAGTTGATCTCCGGATCAAAGTTGGTGGCAAAAAACTTACCATGGCTGCCGGCATTAACATCTAAAATATCAATGGTATCAATCGTATCAAAATAGTCCTTTTGGGCCAACGCACACCAGGCATTAACCACTCCGGGATCAAAGCCAATCCCTAAAATCGCGGTAACACCTTTTTCCGCACACCGCTCCTTGCGTTTCCACTCGTAGTTGGCATACCAGGGCGGATTTTCACATACTTTGTCCGGATCTTCATGGATAGCAGTATCCATATATACAACACCAGTTTCAATGCACGCTTCCAAAACCGTCATGTTAACATAGGCCTGACCAACATTAATAACGATTTCCGATTTAGTATCTTTGATTAACTGAATCAAAGCTGGAATATCCATCGCATCCACTGAACGTGAGTATAGCTTTTTTGTTGTATCCTTCAGATGATTTTTACGTAATACACTTTCAATAATCGCATCACATTTTTGCTGGGTACGCGAAGCAATGCAGATATCACCCAATACATCATTGTTCATTGCACATTTATGGGCAACTACATGACCCACGCCACCAGCACCGACAATTAAAACGTTTTTTTTCATTTCCTTCTCCTCTACTCGTAAATTTGAATTAGGACAAACTATTTGTAAAATCTGTATAACTAAATTTGCGAATAACCTCTATTGACCCATCCAGCCTGCGCACAGCAATTGCAGGCATTTGTAGTCCATTAAACCAATTCTTCTTTACCATAGTATAACCAGCTGCATCGGCAAACCGAATTTCACTGCCGATTTCCAGCTTATTTTCAAATTGGAAGTTGCCAAAAACATCGCCTGCCAGGCAAGACCGCCCAGCTACTATGTATTTATGCTTCCCGGCATCGCCTGAATCAATTTTGGCTGACAACCGGTATATCAATAAGTCCAGCATATGTCCCTCGACAGAAGCATCAACAATAGCAATATCCATATCATTATGCACCAAATCAACCACACTGGTAACCAGTTCTGCACAGCCGGTAATGGCGCTTTCTCCTGGTTCTAAATACACCTGTACATCGAACTCGCGCGCAAATTCTGCCAGCCTTTGGCTAAACTTTTCTACCGGGTAGCCCTCTTTGGTGAAATATAAGCCACCGCCAAGACTTACCCACTGCAGTCGTTTAAGCATATCCCCATAGCAGTCACCAATTATATCCAGTTGCTGACAAAAGGTATCAACATCATCATTTTCACAGTTATAATGAAATAGAAAACCACTAAGGCGATGTATTTGTTTTGCCAGCTCATCTTTATCCACTACGCCCAGCCGCGAATGCTTGCGCGCTGGATCGGCCAGATCAAAATGTGAGTAACTGATTCCCGGATTGACACGCAAACCAAGTTTAGCTGACTTGGCGATATCGTAATATCTGTCTAGCTGGGAAACCGAATTAAAAATGATTTTGTCGGCAAATTTAGTGACAGCCAGGATATCCTCTGGAGAATAGCCCACACAATACGCATGAGTTTCCTTGCCGAATTTTTCAAACCCCAGTCGTGCTTCAAACAGCGAGCTTGAAGTTGTGCCATCCATATACTGCTTCATCAGCTCAAATACACTCCAGGTGGAAAAGCACTTTAGCGCTAGTACCGCCTTAGCTCCCGCAAGCTCACGCACCTGCTGAATGATCTTTAGGTTGCGCAGCAGCCTTTTCTCATCAATAAGGTAATAGGGTGTGGGAATTTTCATTGCATCAGGCTCCTACTTCTGAATGATGTCCTAAATTTAGTATAATTAATCTACTTAATAATAATAATAACCGAAAATAAGCCGCCTTGCCCCTAATAATCCGACCAGCAAATTATTAGGGACAAAGCAGCAGAAAAAAGCATGTTTTTTCCATCGATTACTATTTCTGCATCCTACTTTTATCTATGACTTTAATAATAGCAAAAAACAATGCATTTGTCGAATATTCTTTGAAAATGACCAGATTTTAGCGATAAACCTCGTTTCACAGCAAAATTCCAGGCTCTCTAGCTATCGCTATCCCATCATGCCTCACCGCACATAAGCCTTAGCGCCACTGAAGCTGCGGCTCATGCATCCTGCCTGGCTGCTATTGGGGAGTTAGATTTTTATCAATAGGCTGCTACTTCTTCTGATTTATTTGTTTAATCAAGAAGGCATGCAGGATTTTATACACACATGCAGAAACAATATACAAAAGATAAACCCGTCTTTACGCAACACCGCCCTGTATGATCGATTTTATAAAATACCTATAATGGAGGGATTACGATGTTCGCACTTAACTTTATTTCGGAACACAACAAACAGTTATTACTGTCGCGCCAGAAGAGCACGACAATTCGTCCAGGAGATATCAGAGATAGCTATCCTGAGAATTCAATTGTTTGGGTTACTTTTGGTAAAAGATATGGCCAGAAAAAGCGACTGTTTAAAGCCATCATTGATAAAGTACTCACAAAAAAATACAGTGATTTGACAACAAGTGAATTGTCTCATCAAAATCCGGAGATTCAAACTGCCGAGGAACTTATTCGTATCTTTGAAGAGATCTACGAAAGACAAATCCATATTGACGATGTGGTTACCGTAATTCATTTTTCAGAAATAATAGAATAACACTGCAAAATGTAAAAAGGCTTAACTCCTTCAATCCGGAGCTAAGCCTTTTTGATTAACCAAGCGCCAAGCTTCCTCTGGAGAGACATAAAAGCCCAGCAAAATGAACCTCCCTTAGGAAGGCACATTTTGCTGGGTTTTATTATTGACCACCACAAGGGGACTATCACCCACTATGGTTACAAACTACAGGGAGAAACGCCGTCGCAAATTCATGTACCAGCGCCGCCGGCTCCTGGCAGGTCATGGCCTCTGACATGGTGCAGCAACCTTTCGCTCCACTTTCCAATATCTCCTTCACGTTGTTGCTGGCAATCCCGCCAATGGCAAAAACCGGCAGGGAAACTGCCTGGCAGACCTGCCGCAAAAAGGACAACCCACGGGGCGGGATTTCTTTTTTGCAATCTGTGGCATAAATATGTCCAGCCACAATGTAAGCCGCCCCCAATGCCTGTGCTTCCTCAGCTTCTGCAACCGAGTGGACCGACGCCCCCACAAGTAAGGAATGCCCTCCCTTCTGATAGGCTCGCAAAGCCGGCAGCGACAATTGCAAATGGGTAAGCTTCATTTTCTCGGCAACCGTGCTGTTTTGATGGAGAATCAGGAGCACTCCATAGCGGTCACATATTTCTTTCACTTTCCAGGCCAACCGCTCATAGGACGGTAAATCCAAATCTTTTTCCCGCAGCAGTACCGCATAGGGCTTTGCCTGGGCTAATTGCTGAATGCGGTACAAAAAATTCTCTTGGCACAGCTTGCGCTGAGTCACACAAATCAACATATGCGCTCTACACTCTCACATAGTCGGTATAAACCGGTTGGAGCCCTCTGCCAAGAATCATCTGATGAACCTCTACTACACTGCGTGGATCGGCAATCTCAAATTGCTCGTCGCCTTTTTCTTCTGCAGTATGACCCCCGACACCAACACTAACTCCGGCCGAGATTTTGGTAGCCGCCATACCAATGACATGGTCGCGAAACCCGGCGCGCTCCCGGGTGGAAATTGTTATTCCCGCAAAAGGCATGAATAGGCGATATGCCAGCATGACCTGCAAGAGTTGCCGTTCGTGAACATCATTGGAATTGTTCTCAGCATTATTAATAAAAGGCCGCAAGCGGGGAGTCGAAAAAGAAATTTCTGCATGGGGATATTTCTGCTGCAGAAAGTAGGCGTGCAGACCAACAGCAAAGGCATCCTTCCGAAAGTCACCCAATCCCAGCAATGCACCAAAAGCTACGCCCCGCATTCCTCCCCGCAGAGCCCGCTCCTGGGCATGAAAGCGATAGGGATAAATTCGTTTCGGTCCACGCAAATGAACCTGCTCATATTTGTCTGTATTGTATGTCTCCTGATAAACGCAGACAAAGTCGGTCCCGCATGCATGCAAGTACTCATATTCATCGCTGTTTAAGGGGTAAATCTCAATCCCAACCGTCGAAAAATAGCGGGCCGCACATTTGACGGCCTCCCCAATATAGTTAACTCCTGACTGATGGCGGGATTCGCCGGTGAGCAGCAGAATTTCTTTTAATCCTGTTGCAGCGATCGCTTTTAGCTCCGCTTCGATTTCCGTTAAGGTCAGCTTTCCTCTGTTGATCCGATTGTGGCAGTTAAAGCCACAGTAGACGCAATGATTCTCACAATAGTTGGCAATATACAGCGGTGTAAACATCTGGATCGAGTTGCCAAAATGCCTCCGGGTCGCCGCAGCGGCTTTCGCAGCCATTTCCTCCAGATAATCCGTGGCTGCCGGAGACAAAATTGCCGCGTAATCTTTAATCGAAAGCCGCTCTTGCCGCAGTGCTCGCTGTACATCAGCACCAGTAACCTGCTGATAATCATACGTTTCCACCAAAGCACTGACTTTTTCCATCAAGTCTGAGTCAATAGCCTCCATCCCTTCCAGATATGCCATATGATTTTCCCGGCCTGTCATTATCATCACTCCTCCAAAAATCCAGTCAACGGGCTAGATGCCTCCGCCTGACCAGTCAAAATACGCCCCAGACCGGCTAGATACGCTGCCCGCCCTGCCTCAATGGCCTGTTTGAAAGCGCTTGCCATTTGGGCAACATTGCCTGAGGTAGCAATAGCCGTATTACACATCACCGCGTCCACACCCATTTCCATCGCTTCACACGCTTGCGATGGCCGGCCGATTCCCGCATCGACAATGATTGGCAGCTCGATTTCCTCCACCAGAATACGGATGAAATCTTTGGTACACAGCCCTTTGTTGCTGCCGATCGGCGCCCCCAGGGGCATGACTGAAGCCGCCCCGGCATCAACCAATGCGCGGGCGGCATTCAGATCCGGATACATGTAAGGCATAACAATGAATCCTTCTCTGGCCAGAATCTCCGTAGCCTTGATTGTTTCGTAGTTATCTGGCAGCAGGTATTTAGAATCATGAATGACTTCCAGTTTGATAAAGTCCCCGCAGCCTATTTCCCGGGCCAGCCGGGCAATCCGAACGGCTTCCTCGGCGTTTCTGGCACCGGAAGTGTTCGGCAAGAGCGTAATCTCCTTAGGAATGTATTCCAGGATATTCTCCTGGCCCCCGACATTGGCACGGCGCAAGGCAAGTGTCACCATTTCCACTTCACCATGTTGTATCACCGCCTGGGTCATTTCAAGGGAAAACTTACCAGATCCCAGAATCAACCGGGACTTAAATTCATGTCCTCTAATTACAAGCTGATCGTTCATACGAAGCACCTTCCTCATATTTCTTCCCTTCCCACTAACAGCCGCAAAATCATATTGGCCTGATGTCCAGCACAAATCTGGACTCTGGGAGCCATTAATCCTGAGCCGATTCCGGCGCCGTTTTCAAGGTCCCCACACACATACAGCCGCTTAAGCGGTCTTGTTGTTTTGATCAAATTGGAACTCGCAAACCCGGCCATGCCCGAAGCGGCAACAATCTTGGTATCCGGCAGTTTCTCCAAGGCCGTATTCACCAGCATCGCTTTAGCATCTGGCTTATCAAAAGCCTCACACAAAATTTCGTAGCCGCAGAACAATTCGGTCACGTTGCCTGCTTCTACCCGTACGGTACGGGTTTCGATTTGAATGAACGGATTAATTTCTGCCAACTGGCTTTGCAAGGCCAGGGTTTTTGTCATCCCCAGATGGCGAATGTAGTAGCTTTGCCGGTTCAAATTGCTGGGTTCAACAATATCAAAATCAACCAACAGCAACTGCCCAACGCCAATTCTCGCCAGCATAACCGCAATATTGGAACCCAGCCCTCCTAATCCAGCAATGGCTACGCGACCCTGTTTCAACTTTTTATGTACTGTTGGAGTATGCCGGGCCATCATCATGCTTTCCAGTTCGTCCTGGGCAGGCATAGTGCCTTTACGGATGATTGTCAAGGTATCCTCTTCCGTCAAAGGACAGTCACTGTCAATCTGAAAGCCATTTAAAATAACAATGTCGGTATCATTTCCCAGCTGCGCTCGTGCTTCAAAGGCAGTACGACAAGCGATACACTGCTTTTTCCCATTGACCTCAATCTGCATCTTCAACCACCTCCTACAAAGCGAACGATTTCCAGCCTATCTTCATTGGAAAGCCAGATGTTTTCATACTCCGCTTTGGGAACAATCTCCCCGTTGCGCTCCACCGCAATTCTTTTGCAATCAAACTGCTCTGCCGTTAAGAACTCGAATAAAGTTTGCTCTTGTTCCAGCAGTACCACCTTACCGTTTAGTTTCATTGCTTCCCCCCCTTTTTTTGCTGACATAAAAAAACACAAAATGAGATTGACACCCTTTCGGTGGTGTCCCCCATTTTGTGTTTTTTTTCAATTTTTAATCAATATAACAATAACACGTTCCCTGCTACAAATCAAGTGTCCGGTTTTAGTTACTTATAGTATCTCATATGACAAGCGCGGCACTTATCTAAGCTGTGCAGCAATATCATATCTGCCAATTTCTTTGAGTTTTTCTCTTGCCTCTTCTATTGTTTTGCCGAGTATTATCTTCTTCATATCCTGCGTAGTTATCAAGACATATTCGCCATTGAAATCAGCTATTTGCTCACTCATATCACTATTGACCCAAATAGTCGGAGCCCCAGCCATAGAAATACCCCCTCTTTCATTTTTATCTTAACCTTCGACGAAAGTTAAAGCTTTCCTGCAAATGGCCTTACATATCATGGAATTTGTAAATAGTAGTGCGGAAATATATTGACAACCATCCATTAGGTGACTATAATAACGATAATAAAATAAATTTACCGGTGATGACGGAAAAAAGTAATTCAGTACTTTCATTCAGAGAACTAGTGGTTGGTGCGAACTAGTTGAAACTACCGGGTGAAGTTCCTTCCCGAACCGCAGGCTGAAAATTATAGTAGGCCGTGCCGTAATGTCTACGTTACAGACTTAAAGTAGATCTTAGGATTAAAACAGGGTGGTACCGCGGCTTTTTCGCCCCTTAGGTACTCCCTTTTTTTATTTGCTTAAGATCCGAATTGGGTGGTACCACGGTAACTATCGTCCCTCGGCCAGAGGGGCGATTTTTTTCTTTTATAGCTGGCATAAAAGAAAAAAGCACGAAAATTCTATATTTCAGGAGGTTATTATGCATATTCCTTTCATCATTGTTTGCCTGTACATCGTCCTATTATTTTTGATAAGTTATTATGCTAAACGTCGCTCTGCTGGCAGTGCAACAAACTATGTTCTTGCCGGCAGACAGCTTACTACCCCACTCATTACCGTATCGATTGTGGGGCTTGCCGTTGGCGGCGCATCCACAATCGGTGTAGCCGAACAAGCCTATAAGGTCGGCCTTTCTGCCGGTTGGTATACCACTGCCTGGGGGCTGGGCGCCATTGCTATGGGTATGCTGGTGGCCAAAAAATACCGTCAATTAAATATCACCACAATCCCCGAATTACTGGGCCGCTATTATGATAACAAAGGAATGATCGCCGGAATCGCCTGCCAAATAGTCATTCAACTGGTGATAATGTCCCTCCAGTACGTAGCTGGCGGCAGTATCCTTTGTGCCCTAATGCCCGAAATTTTCACCCTAACCTCAGGTATGCTGACAAGCGCGGTTGTATTTATTGGGATTACATCTCTTGGCGGCATGTGGTCTGCCAGCTTATCCAATCTTTTAAATGTTAGCTTAAAGTATATCGGTATCATCCTCGCCACAATTGTCGGAGTAACCCATGCCGGTGGTCTGACAAATATTAAGACGCAGCTGCCAGCCAATGTACCCTACATGGATTTTTTTGACGGTGTCGGCCTTGTCGGCATTATTACCTGGATTGTGGTATTAGTAACTGTCAACCTGTCACTCCAAAGCATTATTCAGATATCATTGGGAGCCAAAGACGTACGGACAGCACAGCGCGGCTTTATTATCGGCGGATTGATGATGCTGCCTATCGGCTTCGTTAGCGCCTTAATGGGAGTCATGGCTAAATCCATGTTCCCTGATGTCACTCCGGCCTTGGCACTCCCGATGACGATTATGTCCTTAGACCCCGTTCTTGCCGGTATCACTCTGGCTGCGCTGTGGGCAGCCGACGTATCCACCGCCTGCAACCTGCTGCTTAGCTCAGCAACCTTGTTTTCACAGGATATTTATAAGAAATTCTTTAACCCTGCCGTGAGTGAAAAAAACTTTCTCAGAGTCACCAAAGGGGCTGTAGTATTCCTCGGCTTACTTACCCTGATGTTAGCCATGACCATCAGCGGTATTATTAATACCCTCATGATTGGTCTTAGCCTTACTGCTGCCTTCAGCGTTATTGTATTGTTTACCCTTTTCGCACCGCGTCTTTGCCGGAAAAATTCCGCCTTTTATACAATATTGACCGGTGTGGCCGTATTAATTTTATGGCAAACCACCCCAGCCATCCGCATCTTCCCCCATGTTATCTATCTTGAGTGGCTGGCCTGCCTTAGCACCTTTTTCTTAACCTATCTGCTTGACCGGGCACCAATAGCCAGCAGCGAATGTGGCTGATTGTTTTTTAGGCTGTTACAACCATATTTCCTGACAGTTTCATTGTGAAACTGCTAAAAAGACAATTTGTGAAACTGAAATAATGCATATGATTATAGACCTAAATATGCTTTTTCAACTTCAGGGTTTTTTAAAAGATTTTTGCCTGTTCCAGATAAAACAATATGTCCCAATTCAATGACATGAGCATGATAAGCAGTTTCCAAAGCTAAGGCGGCATTTTGCTCAACCAGCAAAATAGTTTTTCCTTGGTTGATAATTTCTTTAATAACCTTAAAAACCTCTTCCACCATAATGGGTGCAAGACCCATTGAGGGCTCATCCATCAGCAGCAGTCCAGGATTAGCCATTAAAGCCCGCCCCACAACCACCATTTGCTGTTCACCGCCGGAAAGAGTGCCCGCCAATTGACCAAGGCGATCTTTCAGTTTGGGAAACAAACTGAATACCCAGTCATAATCGCGTTTAATACCGGCTTTATCTTTGCGTGTATAAGCTCCTAATTGCAAATTTTCGGCAGTTGTCATATCAGGGAATACATGTCGACCTTCAGGAATAAGCGAAATTCCCCTCCGAACAATTGTCGCTGGAGAAAGTTGGGAAATATCTTCTCCATTCCACAATATTTGCCCGGTAGTTGGCTTCAATATTCCAGCAATACAATGTAAGGTAGTTGTTTTACCGGCCCCATTAGCTCCAATCAAGGTAGTTATCTTTCCAGTTTCAGCTCTAAAAGTAATATCATGGAGAACTTCCGTAGCTCCATAACCGGCTTTAATTCCTTTTAATTCAATCATTCATGTCTCCCTCTTCCCCAAATAGGCGCGAATTACTTCGGGGTGAATGCGAATATATTCCGGATTACCTTCCGCGATTTTTTTACCATGATCCAATACAGAAATAGTATCACATATATTCATGATTAATTTCATGTCATGTTCAATAAGTATGATCGTATAACCGTTCTCACGCAAAGTCGACACAAATTGTAATAAATTTGCTTTTTCTGTGGGGTTCATTCCTGCGGCAGGTTCATCCAGTAAAATCAGTTTGGGTTTTGCTGCTATGGCTCTGGCAAATTCGATTAGCCGCTGCTGACCGTAGGAAAGATTTTTTACAATTTCCGCGGCTTTGGCTTCCAACCCCACAAAGGCCAGTGCTGTCAACGCCTCCTCCCTGGTTTTCTTTTCCCAATTACGAGCAAATTCAGTATTTAGGATAATAGAAAAAACAGGCGTAGGAGTATGCACATGTTGACCAATCATAACATTTTCTAAAACTGTCATATTTTTAAACAACCGAGTGTTTTGAAAGGTACGGGCAATGCCCATTGATACAAGCTTATGGGGTTTTTGGCGGGGCAAAAGCTTTCCTTTCAATAAAACACTGCCCTGATCAGGACTAATCATCCCGGTTATAACATTAAAGAGTGTTGTTTTTCCGGCACCGTTAGGACCAATAATCCCGTGCACTGTACTTGCAGTGACGGAAATTGATACCTTGCTCAATGCCTGCAATCCGCCAAACCACTTTGAAATATCATTTATGTGAAGCATTGGAGATGTATTCATAATTTCCTCCTATGGACGTCCTGACGGCTTGACGGTATTTAGCCGTGCAACAATACGTATTTTCCTTTCTTGTATCAGTCCCGCCAATCCCTGAGGCATATAAATTACGGTAAAAATCAGAATAACCCCGTAAATGATCAGTCGATAAGCCTGAAAAGCGCGTAATGCTTCCGATAAAACTGTCAGCATAAATGCCCCGATAACAGCTCCTGCAATAGACCAGCTGCCACCGATGACCGACATACACAAAAATCCCACTGAATCCTCAAAAGTGAAATTATCCGGACTGGCAACACCTGAAAAACATCCGTATAACGCACCGGCAATTCCGGCATACATCGCACTGATAATAAAGGCTGCTATTTTATAGCGGTTTACCGGTACACCCATAGCTTCTGCCGCCAATTCGTCTTCACGAATAGCAGAAAACGTGCGCCCAATTTTTGATTGAGCAAGACGGTACGCAATATATGTCCCCAGAAGCAGGAAACTCATAATTAAATAATAAAAGTCTTGTTCGGAAGATAGTTGTATGCCAAAAAATTCTGGCAGCGGGATTCCGGTCAGTCCAGCTGCACCCTTAGTTACTGGCGTCCAATTTAACAATATTAGGCGAATAATCTCACCGAATCCAACAGTTGCCAACACCAAATAAGGGCCTGATAATTTCATGGCCGGAATTCCGATAACAGCGCCACCGACAGCACAGGTAATCAATACCAACGGCAATGTCAGCCAAAAACTAAATTGCAGATTAAACATGAGCAGAGCCGATACATAAGTTCCGATGGCAAAATACCCTGCTTGCCCCATGGATACCTGCCCCGTATAGCCGAAAAGCAAATTCAAGCCAAGAGTTATCAACGTATAAATACCCGCCAAATTAATAATGTGCAAATAGTAATTGTTAGTAAGAACCATTGGCACAAGACCTATCAGTACAACAACAACTAGAAAAATTTCTTTGGCGCTACTTAGTACTTTACTCATCAGTACACCACCTAGTTAAACTTTTTGTCTTGTTTTTTGCAAAAATAAACCGGTAGGTTTGAGCCACAGTACAAGAATGAGCAGAGCAAAGGTAATTGCATCCCGGTAACCGGAACTAATTTGACCACCAGCTAATGACTCTATAACTCCCAGAAAGAAGCCTCCCGCTATAGCTCCGGGAATGCTTCCCAAGCCACCAATTACTGCGGCGACAAAACCTTTTAGACCGATTCCCACACCCATATTAAATGTTATAAAAAATACAGGAGCAACTAATATTCCTGCTGCAGCACCTAAGGCAGAGCTTGCCGCAAAAGCTATTGCATCACTTCTTTCCGCATCAATGCCCATTACTATTGCTGCATAACGGTCTTGCGCCACGGCCCGTAAAGCCCGCCCTTCGGTTGTGTATTTTAAAAAAACCTGCAAAATCAGCATAAGCAGAATTCCAATAGCAATAATCAAAATGTCCTGTGGTGTAATACTTAACATACTAAATTGGATTGGGTTATTACTAACAGGCGATGGAATGATTTGTGCATCCGCTCCCCAAATGACAAGCGCTATATTGCGCATAATAATAGCTACCCCCAGTGTGGCGATAACTACGTTAATTTCCGGTGCTTGCCTTTTCTGCAGTGGACGGAGAATGAAGAATTGCACCATAATTCCTATCACAGCCAAGGTAATCATAGAAATACATAAGGATACGCTGAAGCCGAAATTCATAATCTGGAAAAAAGTAAAACCAAGAAACGCTCCCAGCATTACAATATCACCCTGAGCCCAATTCAATACGCCGGCTGAAGCGTATGTCAGGCTAAAACCTAAAGCTACCAGCGCATAAATCGCTCCAATTGGTAATCCATTTAAGATGTATTGCATGATCACTTCTCCTGATACTTTATTTGATGAAGCCTGCCAAACACCTGATTAATTCGTTGAAACGGTTTGAATCAGTTCATACATATTGCCTTTAATTGCGGTAATTAACAAATGCTTACCGATGTCGTTACCCTTGTCATCAAACTGGGGATTTCCCGTAACAAGTTTCAACCCTGTTGTTTTTGCGATAGCATCCCTTAAAGCATCCGGTTTGTTGCTATTTGCCTTCTTTACCGCATCTGCAAGTATATACACTGTATCATACGCTTGAGCAGCATGAGGAATAGGATCTTCCTGATACTGATTTTTGTACTTATTTACAAACTCGCTAACTTTTGGGTCAGGAGAACCAGGCAAGAATGTTTGAGTGAGAATCAGTCCCTGTACCGCATCGCCGCCCAATTCAATTAACTTTTGCGCCGCCATTCCGGAAGCACCGAACAGTTGCACATTCAGTCCGAGCTGTTTCGCTTGTTTGGCAATCAGTGCGGCATCGTTATATAATCCCCACATGAAAATAGCTTGCGCTCCGCTGTCTTTAATGGAAAGAAGCTGAGGTTTAAAATCCTTGTCGCCGTTATTATACGTAGACTTATTAGTAAGCTCCAAACCTTCTTTTTGTGCAGCGATAAGCAATAGTTTTTCACCGCTTTGTCCGTAATCGTCAGCTGCAGTTAAGGTAGCGATTTTCGTTACCTTGGTAACATCCTTAGCATATTTTAGAAGTGCATTTGCCTGAAATTCATCATTAACAGCTGTGCGGAAAATCCACTTATTGCCTTGCTCTGTAATCGAAGCTCCTGTAGATCCTGCTGTAAGCTGGGGAATACCGCTTCGTTGCGTAATAACCATATCTGCCAGGGTTGCCGAGCTGTGAATAGCTCCGATAATTACATTTACTTGTGATTGCTGAATCAGCTTGTTAGTTGCACTGGCCGATTTGGTAGGATTGCCTTCATCATCTTCAAAATAAGCTTCCACTTTCCAGTCACCGGCCAGCTTTTGAGCATTAATCTCATCCACCGCCAATTGAATTGCTTTCCGCTGTCCCTGACCTAATTGGGCCGCGCCGCCGGATTCAGGACCGATAACGCCGATTTTGAGAACCTTTTGTGATTCTGTATTGCTGCACCCGGTTAGACCTACTAAACTGGTGACAACCAAAAGAACAACCAGTATCATCCCGACAATTTTTTTGTTTTTCATACGTTTTTTCTCTCCTTTACTTTTTGTTGGACTAATTTTGCTGAAGCTGTATAATCACCTGAATCAAATGGTTTACCAAATGTTTATGATATTTTTCGCCTTTTTCAGCCGAGGCTTTGCTGGGTTTGCCTGTAGTACCGCCTGCGGCATCAATAGAGTTTCTCATGTCTTTGACAGTGCTGGGAACATAACACAAAGTATCGCCGGTGAAAGACGGATCACAGGAATAAAGAGAATTTTCAAGCACCGGATTGTCAACAGCCTTACTCATATCAACCAAATTCGGATGCCTGTACAACATATGAGATGTTTCAATTTCGTCCGAATGACCTACCGATTCAAATTGAAGGTCATCCATAATGTCTTTGGACATAAACGCCGGATCAAATAACACCACTTTTACTCCTAATTGACGTTGGGCTTTTTCAGCAGCCACTTGCATCCAGGCAATATTAACTATACGATGTCCGTTAATGATGACAAACTTTTGAAAGCCGTGAACCTGCAGCGAATCAATAATATCATATAAAACCTCAATCAAAACTTCAGGACGGAAGGTTATCGTTCCAGGAAGCGCCATATGGTGGGGACTCCAACCAAACCAAAGGGGTGGAGCAACAACTGTTTTTGTTTGTTGTGCAGCATCTTCGGCCAGCGACATAGCTACCATAGTATCAGTCCCTAGTGGCAAGTGATAGCCATGTTGTTCCGTACTTCCCACTGGTATAATGATGACATTTTTTCCGGTTTTTCGAAGTTCATCTAATTCTTCCCAAGAATTTTCTTGTAACCAAATACTCAAAACAATTCATCCTCCTCACACCATCTGTCTCCAAGTAATTTGAAATAAGCCCTATAAGGTATAATACTGATCTGGCCGGAGTGTCCAAATGCTGGATTACCAAACAACCTGACAGGCATTTAGCCCGTCTTAGTTGGAAAAACAATAATAAACTTTGTTCCCTGACCGTCCTCTGATTGTACTTGAATGGTTCCTGCATGCCGCCGTACAATTCCTGCACAAACAGAAAGCCCCAACCCTGTACCGTTGGCTTTCGTAGTAAAGAAAGGGTCAAATATTTTATTCAGGTACTCTTTGCCAATGCCACAGCCACAATCCTTGACAAATAAGTGCACCATATCGTCCCTGACACTCGTTTCGATAGTAAGGATTCCATGCCCGCTCATAGCTTCCAGACCATTCCTAACAAGATTCAAAATCAATTGTTTAATTTCTTTGTCATCTAGTAATAGATCAGGACACCCCTTGTCTAACACTATTGCCAGTTCAATATCTCGTTTATTTGTATCACTTAATATAAGGGGAGTAATTTGCTTTATGATAGTATTCAAATTTTGCGATTTTCGCTCTATTGCCTTGTTGTTAGCGAGGGAAAGAAAATTGGTAATAAGCTGCTCGACTCGCTCCAATTCATTCAAAACAATAGTAAATTGTTCTATCATATCACTCGGTACCTTGCGGCTAAAATATTGCAAGTAGCCTTTAATAACTGTCATAGGATTTCTAACTTCATGTGCTACCCCTGCGGCCATTTCATTTACCAAATTGAATCTATCTAATTTTGCTATTTCCGCTTTCATGCGTTCATATTCCGTAATATCGTAAAACACTCCCATAGCACCAATAGTATTTCCGTCTTTATCGAGTATAGGAACGGCATTGGAGACGACCACCCAATCCAGACCGGTTTCAATGCAATTTAATATTTGTTTTCCATTGAGAGCACTATAAACAGCGGTACTTTCCCAAGCCACTCCCAAACACCCTGAGATATATCTACCTGATCTACCGATACATTCTTCTTTTTTTAAACCCGGGAGAAATCTTTGAATGTAAGCCGAGTTAATAGTCTCTATAATTCCTTCCTTATCCAATATATAAATGCCAAGAGGGCATAATTCAATCAATTGGTTTAGTTGTCTAGACCAGCTTTTAACTTCCGATTGGGCCTTTTTCATTTCATCTATGTCTTGAGCATAAACTATTAAACCGTCTTCTACTGGACACGCTCGGATTTCTAGCCATTTCTTTTGAATAGTAGCAAAGGTTTCAAAACACACCTCTTTACGTTCCGATATTGCCTTATGATATTCATGATCAAGTCTATTCCCAATAGCTTCTGGAAATATGTCCCATATTACCTTACCTAAGAGTTCTTCACGGCTATAACCCCATAATACTTCTGCAGCAGAATTAATGCAGGATAATCTCCAATTCTTGTCATATGCATAAATCGGTATACCAATATTTTCAATAATATCGCTAAGCTTTGGCCCCGAGCTCTCGCTAAGCATACATTTTTCGCCCTCCTACACACTACCCCGACTTTATCGATACAATATCTGTATGGTAATTATATTCCTGGAATATTATCTATTTCCTCCCAATGTATTACAAAAAATGACTTTTTTTTATAATTTATCTCTATCTCCCCAAACCAGCGCCATTTCTCCTGGCTTTAGCCTCTCAAGAAGAAGCAAAGTCGAGTAGAAGCGCACCTCGCGGCGCGCTTCTACTCGACTTTGCTTACACACTTTACTTGACAAGCGAAGGGAAGCAACGGGACGTTCGAAACCACTGAAAAACCCTTACTTTTACGCAGTAGCTCTCTCTTGAAACCTCATATCTACCCTTTTGATAAAAACGAACAAAGTTGCATGAATAAAGAGAGAAGTAGACTTGCTATTCTCTTTAGATTTACCGCCAACTCCTGAAAAGTTTTCAAGCTCATATCTGCTTTTTAGCTGACTGTATTTAACTTCAATTCCCCAGCGTTTACAATAGAGAACTTTGAAATCATCAGTAGTTAGTTCCACATTCATAATATTGGTAATTAGCTTTCTACTTCACCAGTTGGCAGAATAACGCTAATGATGCTCAGCTTATAAACAGAGCCATCTGGCTATAATCACCATTAAGGGAGTGTTCGAAAATGGGATCACAGTACACCAATGACCAGCGAAAAGAGATTATTCAACTTCATACAGAAGGCGGTTATTCAACACGACTTCTGGCTAATAAATATCAAATTGGCAGAACGGCTATCCAGTCATAGTTGCGAGCATACCGTAATGAAACTGGCGAAGCGCCACAACCTCAAAATCGAAATATTGTAAGATGCTCGAAGAAAGCACTTGCCAAAAAGACAATGATTAAAATCGCTGTTGATTTTCACTTGCGAGTTGGTGTTAGAAGTTAAATCTGTCAAATTCTTTTAGAAACAGTGAAATAGCAGGATTAGGATTATCTCTTTTCCAGTAGGCTGCAACATTTCCATAAGAGTCGTTGCCATTCATTGCCACGAAAGCAATATCATTACGCAGTATTTGACAATATACTGGATCAAAGTGAAAGTACGCAATACCTGCTCCTGCTGCGACATACCAAAATACAGTCGTTACATGAGAAGGACAGATAGCGATATTAGGGGTAAATCCTCGCATATTGCATTGCTGAATAAACCAATCAAAACCCTGTGGGAACTCAGATTGGGCCTGAATAATAAAACGCTCATCTTTGAGGTCTGCAAGATCAAGTGAGTATTTGTTAGCATAAGGGTGCTTGCGCTGTAGCAAAAAAACCAGACGGGATTTGCGTATATGCCGTGTTTTAAATTTAGACTTTAACTCATTGCCCATAAAGGGTTGAAACCCGATGTCAATTTCCTGGCTTTCCAGGAGATTATTAATCATTAGTATGGGAAGTATGCTAATATCCAAAGTGATGTGTGGAAAAAGAGCCATAAAATGTTTAGAGATTTTTGGCAAAAAGGAATATTCAAATCCAACACAACCAATTTTTAGTTTTCCCCAGCATTCAATCTGTGAATTACGTGTTTTTTCAAACACTTCATTGATTTTATCAAGAAGAGGAACGGACTCTTTATATAAGGTGAAACCAGCAGGCGTTAAGCGTACGAAATGATGGCTGCGGATAAATAACTGTACGCCCAAATGCTCCTCAAGTTCAGCGATGTGTTTACTTAAGGCGGGTTGGCTAATGTAGAGATGCTCAGCAGCCATGGTAAAATTTAAGTATTTGGCAAGAAATATGAAGGAACGTAAGAATCGAATATTTTCCATGTGATTTGCCCTCCGTTTACGGTAATGCTCATCGTCTGCTTTGATTCATCCAGGTGAGTTTATAGTGAATATATGTGTATACTAATATTCACTATAGGTTGCACTTGGAAAAATGTCAATAATTAGCCGATTATATCTTAAAAAAACGGGTTAATTCTAATGGTTGAATGATAATGGTTCGCGCCAAATTCTTGAAGCAAAAAGACAATTTTTTTAAAAGACTATGTAACATAAGAAGATGATTTCTGTACTGAACAGGAGTCATCTTTTTTAAATGCCATTGATAGCTGTAGTTATTTTAATAGATAAGGTACAATAAGTTTCGCAAATTGAAATACGGCTAAAAAAGAGGACAAGTTTGCAGTTCCCCGGTAAAATGAAGTCACCACACACCATTTACCGAAAGGGGAAGAGCAAACATGTCCAAAGAAATTATACAGTTGAATGAAGAAATCATCAAGGTAGAACTGAAGGAACTGGTGCGTAGCAGCGTGGAGGAAACGCTCAATAACTTGCTGGATCAGGAAGCCAAAGACCTAACCCAGGCGGCCCGATATGAGCGTACTGAAACCCGTCAAGGTTACCGCTCCGGTCACTACGACAGGCGGTTGACTACTACCTCCGGCGATGTCACGCTGAAAGTTCCCAAGCTCAAGGGCATTCCTTTTGAAACCGCCATTATCGAACGCTATCGCCGGCGGGAAAGTTCCGTAGAAGAAGCGCTCATCGAAATGTATCTAGCTGGCGTATCCGTCCGGCGAGTGGAAGACATCACCGAGGCTCTGTGGGGCAGCAAGGTATCGCCGTCCACCATCAGTGAGTTGAATAAGAAGGCCTATGTCCACATTGAAGAGTGGCGCAGTCGGCCGCTGCAAAGTGGTAAGTATCCCTATGTTTACGTCGACGGCATTTACTTACGCCGCAACTGGGGCGGTGAATATGAGAATGTGAGCGTATTGGTGGCGATTGCCGTCAACGAAGACGGCTACCGTGAAGTGCTGGGAGCGGCCGAAGGCATGAAAGAAGACAAAGTCAGTTGGCTGGAATTCTTCAAATGGCTGAAAAGCCGCGGTTTAACAGGCGTCCAACTGATCATTGGTGATAAATGCCAAGGGATGCTGGCAGCGGCAAATGAGGTCTTCCCCCAGGCCAAATACCAGCGCTGCACTGTTCACTTTTACCGCAATGTCTTTTCAGTTGTTCCCCGCTCCAAGGTCAAAACGGTTGCGAAAATGCTCAAAGCGATTCATGCGCAGGAAAGCAAGTCCGCTGCCCGGGAAAAGGCGGCACAGGTAGCAAAAAGCTTGCGCGACATGAAACTCAAAGAAGCGGCGGCCAAAATCGAGGAAAGCATCGAGGAAACGCTTGCTTATGCCGACTTTCCCGGCGAGCACTGGACAAGAATCCGGACTAACAATGTGATTGAGAGACTCAACCGGGAGATCAGGCGGCGAACCAGGGTCGTGGGTGCTTTCCCGGATGGGCAGTCCGCTCTGATGCTGGTCTGCGCCCGCCTTCGCCACGTTGCTGGAACCCAGTGGGGCAGTAAAAAGTATATGAATATGAAACATCTAGAAAATACCGACCCTGAGTCGGATTTTAGTGATGACTGATTTTACTACCTAGGACTGCAAACCTTTTTGCGAAACTTTCTTGACACTACCTTTTAATACGTATTCTTTTTTAGAATAGTGCAATAATTTTTTATTATTTCCGTTTAAGATTTAAGAAAATTATAATCAAAGCTGTAATTACTTTATTATGAAAATTAAAAAATTCGGGGGAGGTAGAAAGAGCGGCTGATTATTTAATATATTACGCCTAGGCCATCAATCACTGCGGCTACAAAAATTTACAGGAGGTATTCAAAATGAAAACACCATGGAATTGTACAATGAGCATTTGAACAGGCTTACAAAAACGGTCGCCGGTAATGAATTAAATGAGAAAGGGTGAAACCATGAATAGAACACTTCTGAAAGTCGTGATATTATCTATTTCAATATTTGTTTTGGGAGCTACGGCTCTTTCGCCGGCGTTAGCCAATATTAGCACGGTATTTAAGGATGCAAGTGCGCAAACCATTATGCTGCTGGTTACGTTGCCGTCAATAACACTGGTGTTTGGTTCGCTGGTATTTAGTAAGTTGAGCGACTATTTGAGCAGGCGAGGTCTTTTTTCTCTTGGCGTAGTGCTGTTCCTAATTGGCGGTTTAACTCCTTACTTTATGAATGATTTAACGATGATTCTGGTAATGAGAGCCATACTGGGATTAGGTATAGGTTTGCTATTTCCGCTTTCTACTGTCCTTATTACGGATTTTTTCGAAGGAAGCGAAAGAGGAACCGTCATGGGTTTGCAAAGTATTTTTATAAATATTGGCGGGATTGTTTTTCCCTTGCTGGGCGGCTTGCTATGTGCAACTGGGTGGCAAAACACCTTTCTGGCCTATTTGGTTGGCATAGTACTGTTCCTGTTTGTGTACACTTATCTTCCTGAGCCTGCGAAGGTAATACAGGTTTTAGAGCAGGGCGGTTTGGCAGAGAAGGCTCCTATACCTTGGAAAGTTTATTTTGTGGAATTCGTGTATTTTATCTATAGCATTCTGTATTTTGCTTTCTTTATCAATATAGCTATCCAGGTTGTTGGTGAAAACCTGGGAAATGCTGCTAGTGCTGGTTTTGCGGTAACAGTCTATACCATCGGCGGCCTTTTGACAGGGTTAATATTTGGCAAAATTGCGCGAATACTGAAAGGAATGACAATTCCCGTGGGATGGGTGGTAACCGGCATTGGAATGGCAATTATTTCAGGGGTTTATGACTTTAATCTCATATTAGTGGGTTGTTTTGTTGGCGGTATTGGTTTTACAATTGTTTGCCCGGCAGTTTTTAATGAACTTTCCATTATTTCCCCACCATCACGAGTTGCGTTTACGATTGCTATAGCATGCGTGCTTAACGGTATGGGGCAATTTGTAGTGCCATTCGTTTTTGACGCAATTTCCGGACCATTTGCCCAAGGTCCTGGAAGATTTCCTATACTGGTTAGCGCGATAGCTCTAGTGGTTGGCGGTGTATTACTTATACTGCAACAGAAAACACGGCAACCAAATGCGACTGACCTAAAGATAGAGATCTAGAAATCATAAATTAAATGAGGAGTGGATTCATGATGAAAACAGCGCAAGAATTACTGCAGGAACGCACAGAAAGATTGAAAAAAACTATTATATTTGAGAAAACGGATCGAGCACCGGTCATGGTTACCGGAGATGCTGTCTTCGCTAAGCATATAGGCATGAAGCTGTCAGAGTTTTGCTCAAGTATGAAAGTGTCCCATGAAACAATTTTAACTGGATTTAAAGATTTAGGCGATGTTGATGGAACTGGCGCTACATTCGCGACAGCAACGATGTTTCCCTTAATATTTTATACAAGAATCAAATTACCTGGGCGTGAACTTCCGGATGATACTCCTTGGCAGCTTGACGAACAGGAAATGATGACGGTGGAAGACTATGACACCATCTTGAATAAAGGTTGGAAAGCATTTAGTGATGATTATTTGAAGAACCGGTTAGGTATTGATGTTGATTCGTTGTTTGCACAATTGGCTGATGTCCCACAATTTGCGAAAAATTTTGAAGATGTCGGTTATGTGATATATAGTCCTATCGCATCAAGCGTAGTGAATGAATTCCTGGGCGGTGGACGGTCATTTCCAAAATTTATGAGGGACCTTTTCAAGATGCCTGATAAGGTAGAGGCAGTCTTAGATGTCATTCATGAAGAGACGATGAGGGATTTCCGGCAGCAAATACGTGCTATGAAACCTTTAGTCACCTTTATTTCACCAGCCCGTGGGGCAAGTCAATTCTATTCACCGAAGCTATGGGAACGCTTTGTCTGGAAATACCTGAAAGCAACTGCGGAGATGATCATTGAAGAAGGGTCGGTTGCAGACCTGCACCTTGACGGTAACTGGGAACGCGACCTGGAATATTTTAAAACCTTACCTAAACAGAAGTGCATCTTCGAATTAGACGGCGCTACCAATATCTATAAATCGCGAGAGGTTCTCGGTGATCACATGTGTATTAAAGGGGATGTACCGGCCGCCTTGCTGGCTCTTGGTACCGCTGATGAAGTATATAATTATTGCGCTAAATTGATTAAAGATATGGGACCAGGTTTCATCCTTGCTTCCGGCTGCACTATACCGCCAAATGCAAAATTTGAAAATGTCAAAGCTATGGTTGCTGCCGCTAGCGGCAAGTAAGCAAACAGGAAACAGCCTGCTTTAACGAAACAGAGCAGGCTGTGTACATTTTCACCAGTAGCACCTCCAACAACTGCTAAGAGTTCTCCGAACTTGCCAGCTTTGTTGAGCCATGGTGGGGATGCGGTTTCGTTTAGTTTCCCCACCCCTATTCTTCTCTTGAGAACGTGGTACCAGTAAGCGACAAAATGGACTTCTTTGCCGCTTCTTTATACTCAAAAGGGCAACCATTATTGATGCTTAGTAAAAACGAAAAAGTAAAATGAGTTAAAAGCAGGTAAAAGGTGGGAAAAAGATGAAAAAAAGGCTGGTTGTAACCTTAATTGGTGTATTCTTATTCTGTATTACAGGAACGGCATTAGCTGCAGACAGTTCCTCCAACAATGCTGCTGCCGAATTGAAGAATATTCAGTTGCGCATCAAAGCGCTTGAAGACGAACTTGCAGCGCAAAAAGATGAACTGGATAAAAAAAATAAGAGTGAGAATGAGCTTACTAATTTAAATGTTCGCGTAAATACTTTGGAAAAGAAAAGTGATAAGTTAACTGTTTCCGGATTTCTTCATTTATCAGAACAAGTTTGGAATAATAGTGGTGACTTCAAAAATATTACTGCTAAGACGGGCGAAACCCCGCACACTAACGATGGTCATTATCCGGCAGTGGGTATCGACCTGTATATTAATTACAAAGTCAATGATAAATGGGCAATAAAAGTGGAAGACGAAGTTGTTAGAGATTTGAGAAACGGTGGTTACTGGTCTAATGGGGCAGATGGCTCAGTAGCTGCATCACAGCACGATGATCAACTGTATGCAGAAGGTGTTGTCGGTGCTACTGCTATTAAGGCTGGTAGATTTGATTACGGAGCTGCTTATGGCCTGATGGTAGCGCAAGGGCGCAGTAAAGGAATAAACGGTGTTCAGTTTGCCGTTGGCGACAAACAAAAAACGATTTTTACTTACGGCTATTATGGGCAAAGTTGGTCTGGTATCGCTATTAATCCCAACATTATTTCGTCTACGACAGATAACCGCTATGTTGCTCTTGAATTTGATACACCACTTTCCCAAGATTCCAATTTTAAAGCTGCTTTTCATAACATAAAAAACAATGGTTCAGATCCAACTCTTATATCTGATAACATTAATTTATGGGAATTTGGCGCAGATAAGATGATTGCCAAAGATTTGCAGCTATTTGCTACCTACGGCCAATCGAATGCATCCACCCAAAACAAAACCTATGCAGCCGGGCTGACCTACAAGCAACTTGATATCAAAAAACCTGGCTCCTATAGCATTACGGCGAGTTATCTCAAATCAGAAGCAAAATCATCGATAATGCCTCCCGCTTCTAATTACTGGGTTTCTAAATACGATTGGGGTCTGGAAGGTCCTGAACTAAGCGCCGCGGTTATGTTTGACAAAAATTTGGGTATGAATTTTTGGGCTTCCGCTCTCCGGGCGACTGACGGTATTCACACAGGAAGAGTAAATACTGTTAAAGCCCAATTTAGCATTTACTTCTAAGCAAGACGAGTGAACTCCTCCAACTAAATCTGAATATCGAGATTGAGGCGGTGGAGGACTCGCCCCCCAACCAAGCAAAAATAAAAGGAGATAGTGTGAGTCCAATTGATGTTGTTAAAGCAGTAACCGAATTGGAGAGGGCACAGAAAATTTTGTGTAAATAAGTTTGAAACATCTTCCTTACTGGCAAGAATAGGAATAAACCTATTTGAGTCGGAAAGGAAGATGTTTTTATGAAAACAATACCCAAGGAAGTCATTAGAGATTTGATCAAAGATGAAAAGTTCAACAATACCACGGAAGTTATGAATGCAATTAAAGAGATGTTCCGAGACGTGCTCCAAGAAATAATGGAAGCAGAATTAGAAACAGAATTAGGCTACGAAAAACAGGAACGACGGTCGGAAAATGTCAATCCAGCTGTGTCGAAAAATTATCGAAACGGCTACTCAAAAAAGAAAGTAAAAACGCAACTTGGTGAAGTAGAGATTGCAATTCCCCGTGATCGAAACGGTGGGTATGAACCTCAAATTATCGGCAAATACAGCCGCAATGCTGATGGCATGGAAGAAAAAATATTATCGCTCTATGCTGCAGGACTTAGCATTCGAGATGTATCAGACCAAATAAAAAGCCTGTACGATGTAGAAATTTCGCCAGAGCTGGTAAGTAAAATCAGTGAAAAAATCATGCCTCAACTTACTGAATGGCAAAACCGGCCCTTGGAAGCAGTATATCCTTTCATATTCTTGGATGCGATACACTACAAAATTCGCGAAAACCATCAGATCATTACTAAGGCAGCTTATGTTGTATTGGGCGTAAACCTGGACGGTTATAAAGAAATTTTAGGTATATGGATTGGTGAAAACGAAAGCAGCAAATTCTGGCTTAGTGTCTTAAATGAGCTGAAAAGCCGCGGCATACAAGATGTTTATCTATTCTGTGTTGATGGGCTAAGTGGCTTTAGGGAAGCCATTGGTGCCGCCTATCCTAAAGCCGGGATACAGCGCTGTATTATTCACCAAATTCGTGCGAGTATGCGGTATGTAAACTACAAACATGCAAAAGCCTTTACGGCTGATTTAAAAGAAGTCTACACATCCGTGACAGAAGAAGCAGCACTGGAAAAGCTAATGATCTTTAAAGAAAAGTGGGGACAAAAATATCCGGCTACCATAAAAAGCTGGGAAGACAACTGGGATATTTTATCTACCTTTTATGCATATCCCCCCAGTATTAGGAAAATAATATATACAACAAATATTATAGAAGGATTGCATCGGCAATTTCGGAAAGTAACCAAGACCAAAGCCGTATTTCCTAATGATGATGCTTTACGCAAAATGTTATACTTAGCATCGAATAATATTGTAAAAAAATGGACTCAGCGTTACCGGGATTGGGATATGGTTTTGAACCATTTGGCCTTACTTTTTGAGGATCGATACGTAGGATAATTGCCCCTTTAAAGTACGATTCCCCAGCCGAGACAGAAGCATTCACGCTAACGCGTGCATACTTCCGTCTCGCCCAGGGAACTGATTTATCAAGGGACAATGAACAAATATGTTTTTACAAAGCCACTATTTCTTGCCATGAGGAATTTCAAATTACACAAAATTATCCGCAGACCCGAATTGGAAGAGTATTAAAGTGTTAAAGCACAAATTTTTAGAAGCACAGCAAGTCTGCCAAATAGCAGGCTTGCTGTGTTATGTAACTAGATCAGTATTTGGAACAATTAGTAGCTTTTTTCGTAGGATTCATTTGAGTTTTTTCTGAGTATTCGTACCTCCTTCAACAGCAGCAACTTCGCTGTTGTCGATACTTTCTTCCATTGTTTTTAGCATTTCCCACGTTTTTTCGGGTAATAGCTTGTCAGGCCAAGCATAACTGGTGTCTATGAGAAAGTCGGCTTTGACGGTCTCTTCCTTTTTGCCGTCGCCGTTTTGTCCGCCGCAGCCAGCTTATCCGAACTCGAACTGTCTGAAGCGGCGTTTTTGTCAGTCCCATTTGTCTGATCCGGGCCACCAGACTTTTTGTCGCTCGCCGTTTTTTTTTATCCGTAGTCTCGCCAATCAAAACCCTCATATTTTTGCCGATGACAATATAGGAGGAAGCAACGGGACGTTCTTTTTGCTTCCCTTCGCTTACACCTTAAAAATAATACTTTGATGTATCCCGGTTACTCTGGCTATTTGTCGTTGTGTTACTCCTACGATTCCTTTGATTTGTTTGATAATTTTATTACGTTGTACAATATCCAGACCTTGCAAAATTCCAATCGGTTGTCCATTCAGTAGTTTTTTAACTTCTTGGGCTAACTCCTCATCACTTTTTCGCTGTTTCACTGGGACATCCATAAATTGATCGGTATTCGTTTGCTGCATAAAATCGGCAAATTGCTTGATCGCGCTTTCTCTGTTGCTATTCAATATATCCAGAATAAATGACGTATAAAGCAGTTCAAAGGAATCCTTTCCCCCATAATATACCTGACAACTGCTCCATTTGTACTCCTCAGGTATTGCTGCCAGATTTGCTTTTACAGGGTTATTATGGATGTACCTTAGCACGCTCAACAAATATGCTTCTGTTTCGATGGGCTCGCTTTGAAAACGATTCTGAAAAACATGCCCACCTCGTTCATATTTTTGATTATACCACCATGCATAGCTCGTACCGATACGCTTCATGATAACAGATAGCCCCTCATCTTCTTCCTGCAATAGGAGATGAACATGATTCCCCATCAAACAATATCCATAAATGACACAACTTCTACTTTCTTTGACCCGTTTCATTATTTCTAAAAAACGGCCGTAGTCTTCATCGTCCAAAAAGATATCCTGGCGATTTATCCCTTGCATCATGATATGATAGATTCTATTGGCGCTCTTTTTTCTTGCACATCTTACCATATTTCTCTCCCTTTTTTTGCTTTATTATATCATTCTTTGCAATGCGAAGCAAAAAGAACGTCCCCATGCTTCTTAAATGTATCGCTACACTTGAAACATTTAAAAACAATTGTATCGCTACACTTGAATTATTTGAGAATAGATTCCTGCTTTGGCTACGATTATCAATGGAGGAAATTGTATCAATTAAGCCAGAAAGGCGATAAATAGCAAAAATTCTATAAATATACTGTTTTGGCATAAAACTTGCGACCATAAATTTATGGAACTTACTTTATTAATGTAAAGTAAAAATCTAAAACAAGGAGGATCTAAATTTGACTAGAACAGCGATTGTAACAGGTTCAGGCCGGGGAATTGGCAGAGGAATCGCACTGAGATTGGCTAAGGATGGTTTGGATGTAGTAGTTTGTGACATCAATGCCGAAAACGCTAAAGAGGTATCACAAGAAATTGAAGCTCTCGGACGTAAATCGTTAGCCATTGTAGGTGATGTATCCAATGAAAAAGATGTTTATTCCATGGTTGACCAAGTGGTCGAAAAGTTCGGCAAATTAGATGTAATGGTCGCTAATGCCGGTATATGTCATATCAAGTGGGCTACCGAATTGACTACCGCCGAATGGGACCAAGCTTTTGCAGTAAACTGCCGGGGAACGTTTTTATGCGACACGGCCGCAGCTAAACAGATGATTAAGCAAAAAGGCGGAAAAATTATCAATTGTTCAAGTATAGCCGGTCACGACGGCTTTAGCCTATTGTCCGCCTACAGCGCAACAAAGTTTGCCATACGGGGTTTCACCCAGGCTTTGGCTAAAGAATTAGGTCGTTATGGAATTACTGTAAACGCATATTGCCCTGGCATCGTAGGTACCGACATGTGGGATCTCATTGATGAGAAGATGGGCCCTTATTTGAAACTTGCCAAAGGGGAAGTACTAAAAGAATATACCAAACTTATTACTATGGGACGAGTTGAAACTCCAGATGATGTTGCTAGTTTTGTATCCTACCTAGCTTCGTCTGATTCTAATTATATGACAGGTCAAACAATTATGATTGACGGTGGAATAGTGATGAATTAAAGGGAAAGCAAGCTACTACATATATCAGATCTGCTTTCATCAATTAAATCGTATACCAAATAACCAGTCTCTGCCCAGGGTAGAGGCTGGTTTGTGTTTGTTTAACTTTCGCCATACAAAACAAATGCAGCCCAATAGCGAGAAACCCAGAAAATCAAAGGTTCCTGACTTTCCGTTACTGTCACCCTTATCCCTTTCAACCCTCTTGCCAAATGCAATAATTTTGGTCTTTTCTTTTGCTATTTCCAGCTTGAATTCCTCAACCCAATCTTCTGTGCATACACAAATTTAGATACACAGTTAATCTTACAAAAAGAAAATGTTAGAATATCATTTTACACTGATATATAATAAGAGGGAGTCATTTGTTTGATGACTGAAGAAAAGTTAACCGTAAATTTTCATAATTTAATGATAGCACCAATAGGCGGAATAAAACTTTGTATTAGGTACAAGAAAAACGGGTGATTTTGAAGAAGCTTATCAAATCTCGCGCTGTATATATGTAAAAATGCTATTTTTATGACTGCGAGACCAGCAAATGCGAAAAGTATTTATTGGATTTACGAGGGTACAGCAAGAGTTTTAACCGCTAAAGCTAAAGAAGCGGCGGGGGGCAAGACATTTGCCGATTCTCGTCAACAGTCAACAATGGATTGCTATTATTAGAAAACTGGGAGTTATTTAGCAATTTCACGGAATAGTATCTCTTTAATATCGGCATTCAACTACCAAAGTGAAGATGTCATTTTCGCGACCTCAGCTTTAGCAGCTGAGTACTTGACCAGTATGGAACCAGTATCTTTGTTTGATATTTTACCGTATTGCGAGATTTAAATGACGGAGACAGTTTAAAGGTTATATGAATGTTCCTCCCATTTCAGAGGGTTAATAAGTTTTAGTCTACAGTTCAAGTACAGAAAGAAGAAAGGAAGTTTAACTTAATATGAAAAAAAATGTTTTCGTAGGATTTATTTTAATTGTATTTTTGTTTGTGCCTGTCATTGGTCGGGCCGCGGATAATTCTCAGCAGCAACAGCAGCAACAGCAAGAACTTGAGCGTAAAAAGAAACAACAACAGCAGCAATCCCCGCAGCAACAACAACGTCCTCAGCAGAAGCAACCCCCGCAGCAACAGCAACGTCCTCAGCAGAAGCAACAACCCCCGCTATATCATCCACAACCGAATCATCAACAACAGCAACAAATACTAGAGCGTCAAAAGCAAATTCGTAGGGAAAACCGCCCACTACCCTACCGCCCACATACCGAGTTTCACCCAGATCCAAAACACCGTCCACCTCATCACCCATATTTCACAGACATACAACTACATCAAAGGCAGGAACATTACCGTCATCAATGGTTACATTGGTATGAGTTATATCCAAATAAGAGCCCAGAATTTTTTACATTAATTGTTTCTGAACGGCCTTATTATTTAATGAATGTTCGCCCGGGAGTATGGTATTATAATAGTGAAACAGTAAACTTTGTAGTTCCGCAAGAATATGTTGTTGTGTCCCAAGACCAAGTATGGTATGCCGGAGATTTCGTCGAATCCGAGGAATTCGTGTTGTTCACCGAGGAAGCATACTCTGCCAATGAATCTGAGGACGCAGAATAAGTTTATTTAATAATTGCAGGCTTGTATGATGGAGTGTGTAACTGCTCCCGATGCTCAATCGGGAGCAGCTTTTTATTTCAAAGTTCACAGTGCAAGAGAGAAGCAACGGGACGTTCTTTTTGCTCCCCTTCGCTTACACCTTAAAAATAATACTTTGATAAATCCCGGCTACTCTGGCTATTTGTCGTTGTGTTACTCCTACAATTCCTTTGATTTGTTTGATACTCCTCAGGTATTACTGCCAAATTTGCTTTTACAGGGTTATGGATGTACCTTAGCACACCCAAATAACTTCGACCTTCAGCAATTTATTTGTCGGTAATCCCATCCCTATGAGTCACAATAGGACAACCCGCTTCAAACAAAATCTGTTCGGCCATCTCCAATTGATTAGCATAGCATTAAACTATATATTGGTTACTGTGAGTTCAAAAGGGTCTGATGCAAAAAATAAGCCGTGATATAATCACGGCATGAGAAAGGGACAGGTTGAAAAAATTCAATCTGTCCCTTCTGAGGTTAAATTTATAAACAAAGTCATGGGTATCGCGGCCTGATATTCACCAGAACCATTTCTTATGTTAGTCCAATAAATTGCCAGCCTCATCAAACTCCATCTCCATAAGCTCGCCGCAAATTTCAATATCCGGGTTGGCCTGAGCCTCTGGTAATAAAGCTTCAGAGATAATGATTTCTCCTATATGGAGGGTGTCTTTAATTCTAACTAATTTTACTTTTGACATATCGCGGGCATTGCAGGTTTTAACTGCAGTGAGCAGGGCTTCCCGGTCATCGGCCAGCATCATCGGCAGACGGGCAGGCCCAGGAGTCGTATTTGTTATTAAATTAGAATAGGTGTACTCAAAATCTATTTTATTAAACAATTTGCGGGTAGTATAATCCGCAACCCCCATCCCGCAGGCGTTACCATTTGTCTCTTTTGTCAAATCAAGCACTACCACTTTGTTAGCATCCAGACCACCGCTGGCATATGGCGTAGGAAAACGTCCGGTTATATTCGGATCCATTCCATCGCCGGATATTTCCTTGCCGATTTGATCGACGACGAGAACATCAATTGGATCAAATAGTATCCGTGGCATCTTGGCTTTGGCCTCAGGCAGCAATTGCTGGTCGACTTCCATAATTTTCTCAGCCGGTACTGCCACGAGTGTTGATATCTTGTCATAAGCATTCTCGACCGTTGCAATAGCAAACAATACCTTGCAGCACGCAAGTTTTACCTTAGCCATTTCAAAAACATGTTCGGCCATATGCTTGAAACTATACATGTGACAAGTTTCTGCACCTTTTTGCTTACCAAGACCAATGGTAAGCATTTTGGCTAAACCGCTTTCGCAGGGCCCACGGTAAGCAGTATGGGGTTTTATCCGGTTGATAATTACAATCCCATCTGCTTCATAGGCGTTTTTATCGATATGCACGGCAAGTCCGTTGCTAATTTTACCAATTTCAACAACTTCCATTGATGAAACAATTGGACAGCCAACACTCTCTTCGGTAACCCCAAGACTAGCTAATACTTTGGCTTGTCCGGCAGCGGTAGCGCCACCGTGGCTGCCCATGGCCGGTACGACAAAAGGTTCGCCGCCGCGCTGTCTGATTTCGGCTACTGTCAGCCGAACCAACTCAGGAATCCTGTCCATACCCCTGCTGCCTACGGCAATAGCAATACGCATACCTGGTTTTACTCTGTCACCAATATCTGCTTTAGCTAACTCCTGCCGCATAGTTCCTGGTATATCACTGATTTCTGTTACCTTAAAATTCTGGCGGATTTTTACCACCCGCGGCAGCTGTATTCCCTTCAGTAATTCTTGTATAATCCCCATTAGCAGCTCCTCCTTCTTACATCTTACTACATCGTTGGGCCAATACGCATAATTGCAAAATCGTTATGTCCCAATACCTCAGCCTTCGTAACTTTACCGGAAGCAACCGCCAGCATTTCAGCAACTATCCGCTTGCCAACCTCTTGAACGGTTTCATCACCAGTTATGACTGTGCCGGCATTAAGATCCATATTATCGCTCATTCTTTGGAACATGGCCGTATTGGTAGCAACTTTGATAGTCGGTGCAATCGGCGACCCGGTAGGAGTGCCACGACCAGTGGTAAATACACAAATATGGCAACCACCTGCCACCATTCCAGTTAATTGTTCAATATCATTACCAGGCGTATTCATAAAGACAAGCCCCTTGGTAGTCACCTTTTCCGCCCAGTCAATAACGGCTTGCAATGGTCGCGATCCACCCTTATACACACAGCCCAGAGACTTTTCTTCGATAGAGGACAGGCCACCTTCTATATTGCCTGGCGTCGGATTACTGCCCCGCATATCTACTCCCATCTGCTTGGCAGACTCTTCAAAGCCCTTGATAGTGGCATAACACTTCTCTTTCACAGCCTCATTAATTGCCCGTTCGGCAATAATATGGTCAGCCCCAATTAGTTCAGCGGTCTCGGCAAGTATCGACGTGCCACCGGCATCAATTAAGATATCGCTAGCTACGCCCAGTGCTGGATTGCCTGATAGTCCGGAACAGGCATCAGAACCACCGCATTCTGTTCCCAGAATTAGTTCTGCTGCATCAATAGGCTCACGTTTTAGCATCGACGCTTCAATCACCATGTTCTGAGCAGCCGCTGCACCGGCTTGTATGGATTTAAACGAGCCGCCCTCGTCCTGAATAATGATGGTATGCACAGGTTTGTACGGACATTGCTTTTTGATGGCCGCTGCCACATCCTGCGCACGTATTACTTCACAGCCCAGACCAACAACGACTATCCCGTAGACATTAGGATGAATACCATGGCCGATAAAGGCACGTGTTGTCTGCTCTGCATCTGCCCCCAACTGCGAACAGCCATGTTGGTGTTCCACCCAGGTAGTTCCCTTTACATTTGCCGCAATACCCCGCGCCACTTGGTTGGCACAATTTACTGTTGGTAAAACCAATACATGATTACGAATTCCCACCGTTTTATCCGGACGGCGATATCCCATAAAATTCATCGTTTATCACTCCTATAACTTTTCTTATTTGCTGACCAAGTCACCGCGCCCACGACAGCCTACTATATTGTGTACATGGGTATGCTGCCCTGCCGCTATGTCGGTAGTTGCCATCCCGATAACTTCACCATACTTAATAATTTTTTCGTCCTTGGCGATAGCCTTAATGGCTACTTTATGTCCAAAAGGAATTCGGTCGGTAACATGCAGAGTTACTGTTTCACCATCAATATTGATTGCAATATCTGAGCCTGCTTCAACATCCTCGGTCACAGTCGCAACATTGTCTTTGCTTTTCATAACTATGGCTTTGAATTTATTCATATTGTTCCTCCAAAACTCATTTATTCATTGTGAGTAATTAGTCTCATTCCATAGTAATAGCAAGTTCCGTGCCAAGCTTGTTTCTCTTGTTTTACGACTTCAGCCATAGGCGCTCATGCCTGGATTCACTGCTCTGGCCTCAATAGCCATCAAGCTGTGGCGTATACGATCCGTCAGTCGTACCGCAACGAATTGTTTCAGATTAACATATCGTTTCATTATTTGTTCCACTATCTATTCACTGCCGCAGCTTTCGCCACAAGGTGGTGCGGCTAATTCCCAGCCTTTGGGCAGTCCGCGTATAATTGTATTTTTCCTCAAACAATACTTGTTCAATTTCATGCCTTGCCACGCCATCCCGCGCAGCAGTACTTGGAGTGTCACTCACAACAGGTCCGTAAGCGGCCAGTTCCTGACGAACCATCACTTCCTCAATAAATGGTCCGGCAGCAAGCAGCTTAACCCTTTCAATAACATTTTCCAATTCACGTATATTACCCCGCCAATATTGCTTTTGCAAGAATTTCACTGCACCCTCAGTAATTCCCACAATATTGCCGCGCGGAGATTTTTCCAAAAAGCTCTGTATCAACTCAGGAATATCCTCCACCCGCTCTCTGAGGGGTGGAATATGCAGCCGCAAAACATCTAAGCGGTAGTACAAATCAACCCGAAACTTCTTTTCGTCAACTAAGTGCATCATATCTTGATTAGTAGCTGACAATATGCGTACATTTACCGGAATAAGCCCTTCAGCCCCTAAGCGCATTACTTCTTTTTCTTGCAAAACCCGCAATAGCCTGGCCTGCAAGGATAAAGGCATTTCACCAATCTCATCTAAAAAAATAGTTCCACCATGCGCGACCTCAAACAAGCCGGACTTTCCGCCTTTTTTCGCTCCGGTAAATGCTCCTTCCTCATAACCAAAAAGCTCACTTTCCAACAAAGCTTCCGGCAGTGCAGCACAGTTTATTGCTACAAACGGCCCTGTCTTCCGTTGACTTAAGTTATGAATACTCTGCGCAACCCGTTCTTTGCCAGTCCCAGATTCACCGGTGATCAGTACCGTCGCGTCATTAGCCGCATATTGCCGCACACGTTCTTTAACAACTTTCATCTGTGGTGAAGCAGCACTTATTTGTTCCAGATAGAACTTAGCCACAAGCCCTTTCTTATTCAATTTTTGCCGCACAACCTGCTCAAAATACTGCAATTGCGTGACATCCTGCACATTGGCAATAGCCCCGACGATGTCCTCGCCAAGCTTAATGGGAATTCGTTTTATTGCAAAAACCCGGTTGTTTATACTCCGTACGCTTTCCTGTTCACACGTATCACCTGTTAGGCAATCCCGCAAACCATCATCAGGAATAATATCGCCAATTTTCCTGCCAATAACCTCGGCGCTTTGAATTTGATACATTCGTTCTATGGCCGGGTTTAACGTAGTAACCTGTTCATTTTTATCAATAGCAATGATTCCATCAGCAGTAGCATCGATAATTGTACGAAACAGCTGTGCCTTTTCCCTTTCACGCCGGCGAACATCAGCAAGCTTGATGGCCTCAGTAATAGCTTTGCTTACAGACTCTACCGCTGATTCAATAAGTCCCACCTTTAAACCTCGTTCAATAAGCAGCCTGGCCGAGGAAGCATCTCCCAAAAATGTATTGATACCTTGACGGCAGGCTGTTTCAATCATTTCTTGGGCAATCATTTCGTTTTCCACAAAAATTTCATGGATAGGTATGCCGATCAAATCGCCTAGCTTCTCACACTCAAACAAAAAGCGCCGCATAAATACCACACCCACCGTACCCGAAACATGACCAACACTTTTTAAAGCCCTAAGAATATCAAAGGCGGTAACTTGAATCTCTACTACCGGAACATCCACATGGTTGGCAATCAAAGTCGCTGTTCCCCCACGGCTAATGATGACATCAACGCCTCTTTTTACAGCCTGGTATGCTTGTTCTAATCCGATTTCCAAGAGACCAGGTATTATCTCGATCTCACCTCGCCAATTAAAGTCTTGTTTTGCCAACGCCTCCTTGGCAGCATCAACAATATTGGTCATAGGAGCAATAATCGCAATCCTCATAAACTCCACCTCGTTTGTTCACCAATATCAAACATAGTTTTCATCACCTGTATGCTTTTATATTCGCAAATAATCATATAAAAAAAGTACCCACAACCTATGCCAGCTAAGTTATGGGTACTTTCTCTATGCAAAATACAAATTCCTCTAAAACTACTAGAGTGTTAGCTTATTTTAAGCGTTCCTATCGCTTCTTCTACTTTTATTACCAGTGTTCTGTCAGCAATTAAATCATAAATACTTTTGATATCCGGGGCAGGCATTCTGTCTTCATCTAAATGAGGCACTACCTGACGAATAGCCTTGTGAGCTGCACCGGTACCTTTGCCGGGGTTCAGCGGCGACAAGAAGTCAATACCCTGCGCAGCCGCCAAACACTCAATTGCCAATATATAACGCACATTATCCAGGATCTCTCCAGCCTGCCGGGCGGCAATTGTCCCCATACTGACATGATCTTCCTGGTTCGCCGAGGTGGGAATCGAATCCGCACTGGCCGGATGGACAAGCACCTTGTTCTCCGATACTAAGGAAGCAGCTGTATACTGGGTAATCATCAAACCGGAGTCTTCGCCAGGATAGGCGGTCAGAAACGGCGGTAACTCGCTTAAATGGGAATCAAGCAAACGGTTGGTGCGCCGCTCGGAGATATTGCCGATCTCCGCCAGAGCCAGCTTGAGATAATCCATGACTAAGGCAATAGGCTGCCCATGGAAGTTACCACCAGAGATGGCTTCGCCCGTATCAGGCATAATCAACGGATTATCAGTAGCGGCATTAATTTCGACTGTTAATGTTTCTTCCAGCCGCCGCAGGGCGTCTTTGGATGCGCCATGAACCTGTGGTACGCAGCGCAGGGAATAGGCATCCTGCACCTTGGAGCAATTGACATGGGATTCAATAATAGCACTGTCAGCCGTCAGTCGCAGCATGTTCTCTGTAGTAGCAAGCTGTCCAATATGCGGCCTGACCTGGCTGATACGCGGATCAAAGGCAGTACGGGTTCCCTTAAGGGCTTCGATACAAAGCGCGGCAGCCACATCAGCTGTCTTCATAAGATCAACAGCATCCTGCCAAACCATACAACCTACAGCTGTCATAATTTGAGTACCATTAATAAGAGCCAATCCTTCCTTGCCGCCAAGCGCCACCGGTTTGAGGCCATTTTGCGCTAACGCTTCGGCCCCGCTCACCAGCTTACCATTGACAAAAGCCTGACCTTCCCCCAGCATGACTAACACCATATGAGAAAGAGGCGCCAAATCACCACTAGCCCCTACCGATCCTTTTGCCGGAACAGCCGGGCACACCCGCTTATTTAACATAGCAAGCAGCATTTCTACAGAAGAAAGTTTAATTCCTGAATAACCTTTGGCCAATGAATTCGCTCTAAGCACCATGGCTGACCGCACAACATCCTCAGGTAAATATTGCCCCACGCCAGTCGCGTGGCTTAAAATTAAGTTTCTTTGCAGCTTTTCCCGTTTTTCCTTGGAAATAAATATCTGGCTAAAATCACCAAAGCCTGTAGAAATTCCGTAGACCGGACTTTCCTCTTCCAAAATTTTGTCTACAATTTTCCGACTGTCGATAATTTGCTTACGCCCCGCTTCACTTAATCCCACTGTTTCATAGCCCCGGGCCACCTTTACCACATCTGCCAATGTCAAAGAATATCCGTCTACTATTATCATTTTTTCCAGCCTCCTATTTAATTTGCGAATCAGTCTGCGAAATACCTGGCAATTTATTTATTATTCATAAGTAGTATCTCCTTTATTACTAATCGGGTAGGAAGCTGACCCTTAGTGAGTCAGCCGACCTCCCACAGAACCGTACGTACCGTTCGGTATACGGCTCCTCCTATGTTTACGCACAAACAGACTCGTAGTAATCAAGAAAATTGAAATATCCTGCCTTCTTAAGTCTCTCGGCAGAGATGGCTTTGGCAACAATCGGGTTACGGGCAACATGCCAGTACCCTTTTCTTATGTTTGCACCTTCCCATGCTACCCAGTCCACTATTCCCAGTTTCTTAAGCATAGCGTATCGCGTCCTTATCCTTTTCCACTGTTTCCAGACAACCATCCGGATACGTCTCCGTAACCACTGATCTGTTGTTTTCAGTAGATTCTTCATATCTGCAAGTTTAAAGTAGTTCACCCATCCAGTTACAAACTGTTTGAGTTTTTCCTTCCTCTGCTCATATCCCATTCCGTTGCTTCTTGATGTAATTTCGCGAATCCTCGCTTTCATCTTTATAATGCTTTTGGGGTGTACTCGCAGACCCACATTTCTGTTCTTGTTGATATAGAACGCGTAACCTAAGAATTTGACCTTGCCTACGTAGGCTACTGCTGTCTTTTCCTTGTTCACTTTGAGGAATAATTTCTTCTCTATGAACGGGATTAGATTTTCCAGTGTCCTTTGGGCCGCTCTTTTGCTTTTGCAGAAGATGAGCATATCGTCTGCATAACGGACGAACCTGTGCCCTCTTCGTTCAAGTTCCTCATCTAGCTCATTCAGAAGGATATTTCCACAAATTGGACTTAGAGGTCCCCCTTGCGGTACTCCTAGTTCCGTTTCCTCGAATCTGCCCACACGCGTAATAACTCCCGCTCTGAAATATTTATGAATTAGAGATATGACTCTCCCATCCTTTATACTCCGTGACAGTACCTCTATCAGCTTGCTTTGGTTCACAGTATCAAAAAATTGTTCCAAATCCATATCCACAACGTACTTATACCCGTCGCAAATATTATTCTGACATGCTTTGAGAGCATCATGGGTGCTTCTTCTTGGTCGGAATCCGTAGCTGTTGTTCGAGAACTTTGGCTCATAGATTGGCGTCAAAACCTGCGCTATTGCCTGCTGTATGACTCGGTCTACGGCTGTTGGTATTCCCAACTTTCTCATTTTCTTCCCGCCATCTTTGGGTATCTCCACCCTCAGTACAGGTTGAGGTCGGTATTTTCCGTCCTTGATGGTTTGCCGGATTTCCTCCCCGTTGTCTTTGAGATATGATAGAAGATCTTCCACCTGCATCCCATCGACTCCGCTTGCCCCTTTGTTCTTCTTAACCCGCTTGTATGCTTGGTTAAGATTATTTGGGGCAAGGATTTCTTCCAGCAGTCCACATTCTAGTCTGTTGGCATGGGTGCTGTTATTTTCAGTTATCCCTGAACCAGTAAGCGCTCCCGCATACTCTTTGTGCTCCGCACTATCCCTTTGCGGCCAACCACCTTTGTCACAGTGTTTTCTGCTATTGTTCCGATTCCTGGTAACATTCATTTACTAACACCTCCAAGGGTTCCGCCCTTCACAGTACCGTCGACGGTACTGCTAGTATGGCTTCATCTGACTCCTCACGACAAATCTTATTTCAACCGGCTTTCGCAAATATGCTTCCACCGTCCGTGAGGCCTCCCCGGGTAAGAACGCAGTCTTTCGCTCCATCTACCTGCCGCATTTACACAGACTGATTCCGTGTAGTTATTGGACTTCGACTTGTTTAGCAGCCTTATCCTCAATTTGTGCCTGATGCGGTTTCTGTTCGTCAGGCCAGAGATTTGCCGCCGCCTTCCTTCACACTCCATCTCACGATGGACGCACTTGGCCTTGGCTATACACTTCCCACTACCGGGCGTGTTCGGGACTTTCACCCGTTAGACTGCGCCCATGCCGGGCGCACTAAAAAGGGGGTAAACTCAGTACTGAGTTTACCCCCTTATGTCTCATAACTTTGGGCTAGCTTTATTATTACTGCTTTATTTTTTTATTAAGCTGATCAAATTGGATTCATCCCCAGGCCAAGCACTTCATGCTCAAAACCCTTCATGGGTGCACCCATATAACCGTACAAGGCAACCGCAATCCATTCCCCGTCATCAGCACAACCGACTGTCCTGGGTCCGCGGACTATGCTATATAACAAACCCGCGCTGCGCAACACATTACCTAAGCCTGCATTGCCCCGGCAGATACCCTGATAGGCTTCCAGAATACTGTGGTATAAAGCGTGTTCTTCCCGATAATTGCTGCTAATAAAGCCTTCGCGCTTTGCTGCTGTTTCGACAGCTGCAAAAATCTTAGCTGAATCCATCGATCCCACTTTGCTTTTATACACCTTGTAGCCTACTGGCAAACTCTGATCAAGCAACCTGACCTCTTCAGGTTCTGTTTGCAAGACTGATAACACTGCTATTTTTCCCAAACTCATCATTGAACGATATCCATACTTTCTCCCTATTTCTGCGGGCAAATTAGCACCTGCCGCTACACTCATATCTCTTATCTACGGAAGATATCTTAGTTGCATCATAAGTCAGCTCTTGGAAAAAGTCAAGGCTAACGTGAACCTATGCTTTCAAACTACTAGCCACCGCTTTTACATTTTCGCCTTTTTTATTGTGTACCAACATGTAATACAAAATAGGATGAACAGCAGCAATGGGCCAAATAAAAAAGAGCAAAACTCAAAATAGAGTTTTGCCCCCTACTATCTAATAGCTATAGGCATAGCAAATAGGAATATGATACAAATTTCGAACTTGTTATACCCAAGCAAGTGAAAATATGTAGAGGAATTCCGGGAAGTTTTCTAGAAGTTGTCGAAAGTGCTGAAAGTGAACGCACCTAGGAGGAATCTGCATGTCGCTTGATACGGCTATCACAACAAACATTATTGCTACTACCTTAATGGTATTAACCTATACCTACCTATTTATTCAATATAAGCAAAGTTATCTGGCAAAATGGGTGTTGGTATGGATCTTACAGGAGATCAGGCTGGTCTTTTTGGACAAACCTTTTGGCGAACAATTAATTGTACCATCCTTTCTCTATATTGGACTGTCTTTTGCCAACAGTCTGCTTATGATTGCAGGGACAGTAGGTTTTGCGGGCAGACGCTTATCAGCGAAGTGGCTGGTAACTGCCTTAGTATTTTCCACGCTTTCCTTTCTTGGTATTTTTCGGGGACTGACACCCAGTCTATACATGCTGCCTGGCGTAGCGTTTGTTGGCTCCGCCTACATCTATACCGGTTTTGTTATTTGGAATAGTTGTGCCCCTGGTATGGGAAAATGGCTAACCGCTTCGGCATTTATTCTTTTAGGAGTGCATGCTTTCGATATGCCATTCTTGTATAGCCTAGGTTGGTTTGCACCATGGGGCTATTTAATTGATGGTCTACTCAGATACGCTATCGCTATAGGAATTATCCTCGTCTATTTTGAAAAAACCAGGAATGAACTAGAACAATACTATCAGTTGCTTGCTAGAAATACCACAGATGTTATCTACCGATACAACTTCAATTCACCTGCAGGATTTGATTATATTAGTCCGGCCGTGACTCACCTGACAGGCTATCCTCCAGACTACTTCCGGACACTCCGGCAGGTTATGCGTATCATTCACCCCGATGACCGCGCTAAATTGAAGAAAATAGCAACTGTCCGCAGTCTCCCTGACGGCTTCGTGACTCTACGGGTAAGAGCAAGAAATGGGGATATCGTCTGGGCAGAACAAAAAAATTCATTAGTTGTTGATTCCACTGGCCGTCCCATAGCTGCGGAGGGCATTGTACGGGATATTACCAAGCGAATACTATTAGAAGAAGACGTATCGCGGCTTGACCGGCTAAATATTGTTGGCGAAATGGCTGCTAATTTTGCCCACGAAGTCCGCAATCCTCTGACTACCGTACGGGGTTATCTGCAGCTTCTGGGGAAGAAAAGTGAATTCAGCAATTATAAGGAGCAATTTACTCTTTTATTGGAAGAACTTGACCGCACCAATCAAATCATTACTGAATATCTATCTCTTAGCAAAAATAAAATCGTTGAAATGAAAAAAGGCGATTTGAACCATATTTTATTGGCACTCCATCCTTTAGTGCAGGCAACTGCAGTACCGTCGCAAGTCACCGTAAATTTAAACTTGGGAGATATTCCATTACTGTATATTGACGATAAAGAAATTAAGCAACTTATACTTAACCTCACCCGTAACGCTATTGAGGCAATGACATCAGGTGGAA
Source organism: Sporomusa sp. KB1 (assembly GCF_007830295.1). Taxonomy (GTDB): domain Bacteria; phylum Bacillota; class Negativicutes; order Sporomusales; family Sporomusaceae; genus Sporomusa. The sequence continues at coordinate 930,387 of NZ_VLKC01000002.1, forward strand.
AGCTGGAAATTAAGACATTGGCTAGCGAAGATAATACCATTCTTACTGTCACTGATCAGGGCAAGGGAATTCCCGGCCATGTCATGAACAACCTGGGTAAGCCCTTTCTTACGACTAAGGAAAATGGCACAGGCTTGGGAATGGCTATCTGCTATCGTATTTGTCTTAGACATAATGCTAAACTGGATATTAACACTGGGCCAGCTGGAACAACGATAAATGTAATATTCCCTAACAGCTAGCTCCTTACAACTGGAAAAAAGGCCGAAAGGTCTTTTTTTTATTCCTGCAGCCAGAGATAATTTCACGCTGGCAGCACCAAGAGGCAAGAGAAAGGCGGTGATTCTGTGGATCCTCCAATTAGAACCATATTCCCTTGATAAACAACAAAAAATAAGAGGTGAAGAAAGTATGCTAAATCAGCAATACTCCACGCAAACAAACCTGGATTGTGAACACGTCCAAATTAAAGATGCTGTCACAGACCAGGAACGACAGGCAATCTATCAATTTCGCTATAAGATTCAGGTTGAAGAAATGAAAAGATGTATCCCCGGGGCCGACCATGTAAAAAAGTGCATCTCTGAAGAAATGGATTCCTGGAGCCAGCTTGCATATGCAGAGTTAAATGGCCAAATAGTTGGTACTGCACGGGCTGTGATTGGTGGTGCCGAAGACTTTCCCGCAGAGTTGGGCCAGATATTTCAGTTAAAACGCTATCAAGAATTTGACCCGGCAAGTAAAAACATGTGTTTCGCCACTAAACTTATGGTTGATCCCCGCCTGCGCAAAACCCCGTTATCTTTCAGACTCATGGCTAAAGTCTATGAGTTGTCGCGTCAGCATAATGTTCAGTTTAGTTTCAGCGGTTCGAATCCTTATCTAATTCCGATGTACGAGCAACTAGGCTATCGCCAAATTGCTCCGGGCTTCCAGGATTCCGGATATGGATTTATTGTGCCGACATTACTGCTGACTGAAGACATTGACCACCTTAAAGCTGTGAAATCTCCGTATCTACGCCTGGCAAGAAAATTAATAAACTCTCCGGCAGCCAAACAATGGCTGGCAGTCAATTTGCCTGAGGCCTTCAAATATCCTGTCGGTATTCTTACAAGCAGGCAAGACCATTGGAATACCATTAAACAGTTAGTTGGTGACCCTGTTGCCAATCTGGAGGTTTTACGTGACCTAAATGACGAGGAAGCTGGCCAGCTCCTAAAAATTGGCACCCTTATCGAATGCAGCCGTGAGCACTATTTCATTCTACGGGGGGACGTCTGCAATGAGGTAAATATCCTTCTTTCCGGTCAAATGAGCGTGCTTAACGGCCAGGCTTTACCAATCAAACCTGGTGGCATTTTGGGAGACATCGGTATCATGGAGCAGACCCATCATCATGTTGATGTCATCGCGACTGAGCACTCGGTGATTTTGGTACTATCGCGTGCTCCTTTCGAAAAATTATGTCGTTCTTTTCCCGAGATTCCAGGAAAACTGCATTTTATCAACCAAAATAGGGAGGTTAAATAAATGAATAGCACACTTGAAATCCTGTTGGTTAACAGCTATGCACCCCGGCAGCGGGTTGTGTCCGATACCGCACTTGAAAACAGTCTGGCGATACTCAGAACCTACCTCGAATCAAAAGGTATTCTGGCAGAGGTTATCGACGATCAACGGATAACCTCTTTGGAAAAAAGAATACCTTCCGGGTGCGTGCTTCTCTTACGAGCAATGGTCAAACTGCAGCTAAAAACCTACCATAACAAGTTGCTTGGCCGCGGGCTGCTACTGGCAGCTTGGCCGCTTCACGCCTATACGCTGCATTGCAGACACGAATATATGCAAGCCAGGATTGAACAAATTGTCAAGGAGATAAAATCCAAAAATATCCCGTTACTGGGACTCAAGCTTTGGTACGGGGATGCTTTCAAATGGAGCTGCGACTTGGCAACTGCAGTCAGAAATCACTGCCCTGATACAACAATAATCGTTGGCGGACCACAGGTTAAGGTATATGGAGACTTAGTACTGCATGAACCTTGCTTTGATCTTGCCATCATGGGTCCTGGTGAAGAAATACTTGCCAAACTTGTTAGCCTGCGCCGCCAGAACCATTCTAAGAGCAAATTTCTTGACCAAGTGCAGACGACCTTTGGCGGGACTCTGCTCAAAACTGGTGGCTTTGCCGGTGACAAAGCGGAGCTTGTACAGAGTTTAGCCAGCCAGACAATCCCGGAATACCGGGATGCAGATCTTGAAGATAAAATTCACTTTCATACGATTGTCGACGGTGTTGGCTGCAGCTGGAATAGTTGTAATTTTTGCTCCCATACCCGCTGCACAGTTCCCTTTACCCCCCGGCCGGTAGCCGATATTATTACTGAAATAGAAACAATGCTGCAGCGTGGAATTGCTTTTTTTCGTTTTAGCAGCTCGGAAACCACTGTCGAGCATGGCCGGAATATTGCAGAAGCCATTCTGGCGCGTGGCCTTACTATCCGGTACTCCATGTTTATCCGCGCCGGCAAACCCAGTCAAGAGATGCTTACTGCCTATCGCCTTATGATTCAGGCGGGATTAAGAGCAGTATTTATGGGTGGTGAAACCGGGCATGATGATGTTAATCATCTGGTCATGAACAAAGGGGTAACAAAACAGGACATTGTCGGTACTATCGCGACGATTAGGCTGGCCTCAGATGCTGCCGGCTTACCGTGCCGTATCGGGCTGTCACTCATTTACCCTTGCCCGTTGCCTCCAGGAGTTGAGTTGAATGAAGTGTACAACGCCAATGTTGCTCTTATTGATGCAACTCTGCCTGATACTGTCATTGTTAATCCGCCGGGACCGTTTCCGGAAACAAGCTGGTATAGTAATCCTGAAAAATACGGTTTCACATTCGCGGAAGGAGCCACTGCTTTTGCGCAGAATTTCATGCGTTACGAATACTCTATTTATAAACCTGCCGAGCTATGGAAGGATATGGGGTTTGCTCTCAACACCATGGAAGGTAAGGCTTTGCTCAACGAGACAGGCAAGCTGCGAGCCTACGCGGCAAGCCTTGGTATCCCCACAGATATTTCGGATGAATACTTAATGATGACAGAGGCGATAGGACTTAGTTCTAAGGCCGATCTACTTCTCTTTAAACAGCGTACGCTTATTGACATCATGAGCGGCAGCACTGACTATACACGCGAGATTGCAGCAGCCATCAATAAAGCCAGCAGGCAAATTGCTGCAACAAATACACTTTAATACAGACCCGGGCTTTGCACTAGCCTGCTTTTTCTTAGGCTATCAGTTGCCACTATCACTCCCCGTATTGGACTTTCACCAAGAGTAAATGCCCAAATGCTGGGTGCACAGAAAAACGAGGCATGAACCACATTAAATGGTTCATGCCTCACTTATTTCACTATCGAATAAAGTTTGTAAGTATTTTATTTTCTCTTTCTGGTTCTTTTATCGTTTGTCGTCCATTTTCAACCAGTTTCATTAGCCAGGCCATGTTTTTCCCAAGCACTCTCATTATTTGTCTTCCTTCTTCATCTTCTAGAGCTTCACCTGGTCTCATCCCATGGATAACATTCCAGTAATTTGTGCTTGGCATAAGCATTTCAGCATAGTTAATATAATTATTTAGCTGGTTAAACGTAGTAACTCCACCTGATCGCCTAACAGCAACAACAGCCGCTCCTACCTTATGCCTTAAAAAACCTGTATTGGCAACATAGAATGCTCTATCCAAAAAGGACTTCATCGTTCCGCCTATAGCCGAGTAATGGACAGGCGAGCCTACTATTATACCATCTGCCATTTTCATTTTCTGTATCCATTCATTTACTTCATCATTATCAATTATACATTTCTCATTATTATTTTTTACACAGGCGTTACATGCAAGGCATCCTCTTATTGTTTTGTTTCCAACATGAACAATTTCGACTTCTATACCTTCCTTTTCAAGTTCCTCAGCGACCATTTTTATAGCATGATAGGTGTTTCCTTCCTTTTTAGGACTTCCATTAAATGCAACTACTTTCATAACAATTACCTCCTGTACAATTTATTTCAAATCTCTCTCTATTTTGTTTTAGAAACATTATATCAGTTGCTTTTGCAGAGTCAAATAACCGTCCCCCGACTCAGCGCTTCAAGAATTGCTTTTGCAAAACTATCGCTGGACTGAGGATTTTGCCCAGTAATCAGATTGCCGTCAACGACAACATAATCCCCCCAAGGATTTGTTGATACAAAGTCGGCTCCAAGTTCTCGTAATTTCGTTTCCAAGGCGAAAGGAACCATTTTGTCTCCTCCACCAATTCTCTCCTCTTCATTCGTAAATCCGGTCATCCTTCTCCCAGCAACCAAAGGTTTCCCATCAGTTGTCGTTGCGCTTATTAAGCCAGCAGGGCCATGACATACAGCAGCAATAATATAGTTGTGCGAATCAAAATAGTTTAAGATGTTAGCAAGAAGCGGATCACCTGCTAAATCGAACAAAAGTCCATGACCACCGGGCACTACTACAGCAGCATATTGTGTATAATCCACTTGTGAAAGCTTCACTGTAGACTGTAGAACTTTAGCAGCAGCACTCCATTCGGCAGGAACTCCTCCCTTTATACTATTGGGATCGATTGGGGTAACCCCTCCTAATGGGCTTGCTACCGCTACCCCATATCCAGCAGCACGAAAAATCAGATATGGTACAGCAAATTCTTCCATCCACAGTCCTATTTTATGAACCTTGTCGGAATAGTCCCTACTCGTAACAATCATTAAGATTTTTTGTGAAGGTTGCATATCATTTTTCTCCTTGAAATTAGGATTAATCTTTAGTTAGTTTTGCTATTTGGGCCTCACTATCTATATTCTATTCAAGTTTTCAACTGTCCTCTCGTTTACTATATTACCAGTATTCAAAGTAGTTTTAGGTTCGATAAGCATCACATGTACTTCGTGCTCTGCAATAGGAAGGTGCTCAACTCCTTGGGGAATAACAATCAGTTCACCTTCATCCAACACAACATCTTTATCTTTGAACTTTATTACTAGTCGTCCTTTTACAACAAAAAACATTTCATCCTCGTTGTCATGGTGATGCCAAACAAATTCTCCTTTTAATTTGGCCAGTTTTATATATGAATTATTTAACTCACCTACTATCTTCGGACTCCAATGTTCTGCAAAAAGACTAAATTTCTTAGAAAGAACTATTTTCTCCATAAATTACACTCCTTATTATATTTATGCAAAGCCTAGATTAATTATAAAATAGTATCAATAATAAAGGTTGTTGAAGTTTCTATTATCCCTTCAAATTGCCATATCCGATCAAGTATCTTTGTAGTATCTTCCGGCGTCGAAATTCTCGTTTTTATTAGTATGCACCAGTTCCCAACCAGTCGATGGCACTCCTCTATAACTATTCCAGGGATGTCCATAGTAGCTATCTCATTTGCAATTTGAGCAAAATAGCCTCCATTAATTTTTATAAATAGTAAGCATCGGATACACGGTCTAACTTTACGCCAATCAATTAACGCCTGATACCCAGTTATTATCCCCCCTTTTTCTAAATTCTCAATGCGCTTATGTATGGCTGGTCTAGACATATGTAATATTTTAGCAATTTCCTCATGACTAATCCTGCCACTTTGTTCCAATATCTTAACAATCTCAATATCGACACTATCCACAACGATCCCCCTTTATCTAATTGTAACATATTTAGCATTATTTTTATCTATAAGTAATTATTTCAACTAAATATTATACTAATAGTAAATAAATCTTGCTAATTATTTATTTTTGCTTAAATAGAACAAAAAAGTAGCAACAAAATAACTACTCTGCATTACGATTCGTAAAATCCTAAAATAATTATGGGCATAAAAAAATCTGAAGCTTTATCAAAAAACTTCAGATTTTGCTAATTTAATTATCAAAATAATTGACGCCGCGCCGGTATGCATAATCAAGCATCTTCTCCGCTAATTCCTCGTCAATCTTATTCTTGGGTTGATCTTTGAACGTTGGAAGTCGCATAGCACCAAAGCCCAGCATGGACAGTTTATCTCCATTTGTCTTAAAGACTCTTTTTGTCAATTGGCAGCGGCTCCGTCTCCTCCGCTTTTTTAGCACCATGATTCAAAAATGCCAAAAGCTCGTTGCGGTTCATGCCATAGGCAAGCCTTGCAAGTACATTCACCTTTCATTTCCCCCTAAAACATCTTCCCTTTTATCTCATTGCCGATAGAAAATGCCTGGGCAATTTGGTTCCCTACAGCATAGTAATTTCTACTGTCGGGAGCAAAAATTAAAGGTTTTATTTGTTCAATAATCGGCTGATCTACTTTTTCTTGTATGGTCTCATCAATTTTAGCATCCATGACCTCACCTATAAACTGAGTATGTAGGCCAAGCTCAATAATCTGTATAACTTTACACTCCAAATTAACTGGAAATTCCCTTATATAAGGGGCGTCAACAATATCACTTTTCACCGCTGAAAGACCAGTTTTAGCAAATTTATCTTCCTTATTTCTGGAGGCTATGCCAAAGTAATCGGCTTCTTTTACATAGTTTTCTGAAGGAATATTTATTGTGAAAGCCTTTTTTAGCATTAGGTTACTATAAGAATAAGTAGCTTTACGTAGTGAAATCGCGACACAAGGCGGAGACGAGCAGCAAATACCTCCCCAAGCAGCAGTCATGGCATTGGGATTGCCTTCATTGTCATAGGTACATACAACTAAAACTGGGGTAGGATAAACCAATGTTTTAGCACCCAAACTTTTTTTCATTAATTTCACCTCTAAGTTATTATCTGTACTCACCGATTTCTTTTTTCATACTTATCTACCAGTCCAAGCTGCCTTCAACCATATATTTTATTTTCATTTTCTCTTACGGAAATATAATCCCTTAGCAGTAAATTAATTGCTATTTGGTAGATTCACTTTGAAGTTAGCGTTGAGTAGCAAACTTGGAGCCACGAGTATGTAAATTTTTCCTTGACCAATTCAGGAGTACTGAAGTCTTCTTATATTACTTACCTTTTTCGGATAGTAGTACTCCACCGACCCCAATATTGTCGGTTTCATTTTCTTTCACAATTACAACATAAGCTTGTTCAGGGATATTCATAATACTGCTTGCAGATTTAGTTAAAGATGCAACTAATTCACGCTTCTGTTCTTTACTTAATCTAGCTGCTTCAATTGTGATTACTGGCATTTGTTTCACTCCTCATCATACGTTACTCAATATTTTTAAATTCCTGCTAATTGGAAAATCCAAGACATTCAAACTTAATGTTCCTTATATATACCCCACGGCCCCAAGTTTGGTCACTACACAGCTATAACAACTGATTAAGGCTAGAAGGGATTGAGTAGTGCGGTCAGTCCTTCTAGCGGCATTTACTTAGAAAAGTTAAATTTCCCCCCCCAATGCTTCAGCCCTCTTTAGTCCGTCGGTCTTCAGAATATCATCTTTATCATGAAGGCCCGGTACAATGATTATGCCGCTATCCTTCCAATTAAGAAATTCAGCAATTAGTTTATAGGACTTAACAATACCTTCGAACTTAGTTTCATCGTTAACACCTCCGCTGACTAGAAGCGCGCATTCTTTTATCTTCAATGTCCTTTTCGATATTAAATAAGAATAGAACTTGTCAATAGCAGCTTTCAATTGTGCCGGAAACGAGAACCAGTACATTGGTGTTGCGAATACAACCATATCGGCTTGTTCCAGAAGCGGCACAAGTTCATTAAAATCGTCCGAAACAGAACAAGCAGTACCTTTTTGGAAGCAATTTTTACAGTCTATACATCCCTTAATTTTTTTATCTGCGGTTGTATATTTTTCAGCCGTGTGTCCCGCCTGCCGGGCACCGGCAATAAATGCATCTGCCAACTTATCGGTATTGCCACCTTTTCTAGGGCTACCTGTTAAAACGAGTATATTTTTTGACATATATAGATTCCTCCCTTCATAAACTATCAATTTCTTCATTTTTCCCTGATTTGTCGCAGTATCTCACTTTAAACATTAAGTTTTGTTCATGGAATCGCTATCCGTACCATAATAATACATACTAATATCCCAACTTGCAAGTAAGCACTTTTTTGTGTTATAGTATCCATTTTTATACCGTACGTATAAAATCCGCTATTCACAGTATAATTCGCAAAATTTTGCGCGATGCCACACATACTTAATACTATTTTACGTTATGTCAAAAGCTATTCATGTTTCTTAGGGTATTGATAGTGTATAATAGTAACCGTGGTGGAATATGCTGGATATCCTTTAGAATTACGCTGGTTCATTCACTGTGGTTTAAAGTTAACCCTTTCCATCTGGAAAGTGAACTCGTTTCAGCATAGCTGAAACATTGGGATTCAGTAAAAAATCGGAGGCGAAAATTATTGGATGATCTTACCTATTGGCTACTATTCTTTTCAGCTTCACTAGCGATAAACATTTCACCAGGCCCTGATTTATTCTACATACTCTCCCGAACTATCGCTTGTGGTAAAAACGCAGGCATGGCTTCTTCGCTTGGCGTCGGCACCGGTGCTTTAGTACATGTGACTGCTGCCGCATTGGGGCTTTCTGCTATTCTTGCAACCTCAGCTATTGCCTTTTCTGTTGTAAAATACGTAGGAGCTGCCTATTTAATCTACTTAGGAATCAAAAATTTGCACAGCGCCGGAGCTATCCCGGCGTTATCTGCAGCAAAAATAGTAGAAATATCCTCATGGGCTGCATTTAAACAAGGAATGCTTGTTGATATTCTAAACCCAAAGGCTGCTATCTTCTTTATAGCTTTCTTACCGCAATTTATTCGTCCGGAAATAGGGGTTGTACCACTTCAGTTATTTGGACTAGGCATTCTTGTTATTTTAATGGGCTTTGTCGTCGAATTCTCTTTTATTTTTTTAGCTGCAAAAATCACTGGCTGTCTAAGGAGAAATCAGTCAATTAGCTCTTGGCTTGACCGTGCTTTAGGTTCGATTTTAATTGCTCTGGGAATACGATTGGCATTTGTGGAAAAAACGTAATAGCAGGTAAAAAACAAGGCATGAGCCGTATTGAAACGGTTCATGCCTTGTTTACTTACTGCCATTGCCTTGTGTTAAATTATCGTATTTATCGGCCTGATTTATTGTTAGCTTGATATGATCAAGTATGTCAAGCAGGTGGCTGCAGCCCAAGGGACCACCAATGTAGCGGCCAAGTTCTTTTTTTGTCAATTCATTTAATGATTTTCCGATCAGAGCATTCAGTTGACCAATACATGCAAGACAGCTTGAGTCCGGGTAGCGTAAAAACTGTCCGTCACAAGCCACAATAATGCCTTTGTCGAGAGTTACGAGTATGGATAATTCATGATAAAAGTCGGCAAGCGTGCCGCACACTTTTATTTGGCCAGAGTCATCACTGAAGATGGTGGCGTTCTTAGTACGGTTGAACAAGTAATCAGTCCAGCTGCGGTTGCCCTCAATGTAACCGGACCAACTTTGCGTCGATCTATCCATATGGGCAAAACGATAACAAGAGGTAGCCTGATTTTTCCGCCAGAAATGCTCCAACTCATCAAGGTTAGAATAACCTCTTTCTTTAAGAAGGCCAACTTCGCCCAACACAATACCGGCGATGCAGTCGGTCAAAAGATAGCGGGGCATTGGTCCTAAGGATTCAGTTGCAGCTCGCAACACCGGACCAACGTCAATATAAGCCTCAGCGCCACGCAGACCGACTACTTCGCCGCCATCATTCAGTTTTCCGCCAGGCGAATGGTAGATATCCCATCTGGCATCGGAAATCTTAAAGCTATTGGCTGATGCCCTGATTTTGGCGCTCGCATTCATAACGGTATCAACGAGATGACTTTGTGCTACTACTTCTTTCTCGCTGCTTCGTTGTACTGTTGTAAATATGTTGCAGTGAAAATTAAATTTCATTAAATTAACCTCCGTTTGCCGCTGGTGATACAATCCCGTTAGTAAGCTTATTATCAACAACCGCATAACCTTTTCAATAACTGCTACCGGTAAATATAATAGGCTTTTGCCATTTCTTTAAAAGCATTGGCTTCTTGCTCCCAACTCACTAGCAATTCATCTAATGTATACCTACCAAGTCGCAGTCCGTCATCACCGGTAATCAAGTCAATCATCGGTGCTCCCTTACCGCTGAAGGTATAAGCAAACTGGCCCTCACTTAGATCCTCAACAGTAAATAACAAGCTCAAGCCTGTCCTTACAGGCTTAAATGCCTTACGGTCAGTTACATGAAGTTGAACCCCACCGCACGTTTCACCGGAAAAGTTGCCAAAACGGGGAATATAGTACGCCGGACGGAAAACTACGCCCGGCAGTTTCATGGCGTTCATACGCTCAGCAAATTTCTCAGCGTCCAGCCAGGGAGCACCGACAAAGTCAAACGGTCTGGTTGTTCCTACGCCTTCCGATATATTGGTACCACCAAAGATACCTGTCGCCGGATAGGTTAGCGCAGTATCTGGTGTGGGAATATTAGGTGATGTCATTACCCACGGCAAGCCTGTTTCTTCAAAATACATCTCCCTGTTCCAGCCAGTCATTTCTACAACCGCCAAATCACAGCCAATCCCAAATTCCTGGTTAAATAGTCTCGCCAGCTCGCCTACAGTCATACCATGCCTGACAGGAATGGGGTACATCCCAATAAAGGATTCAAAACCATTTTTAATAAGACCACCTTCCACCGCTACTCCCCCGATCGGGTTGGGGCGATCAAACACCACAAAGGTCTTGCCATTTTCCTTAGCTGCTTGCATCGCGTAAGCCATAGTGTAGATATAAGTGTAAGAACGTGCGCCGACATCCTGAATATCGAAAGCAAGTACATCTATATTGTTGAGCATCTCTGGTGTTGGCTTTTTGGTAGCACCATATAAACTATATACAGGCAAACCAGTCTTAGCATCTGTAAGGCTGCCCACCTTGTCACCAGCAGGAACTGCGCCGCGAATGCCATGTTCCGGGGAGTATAAGGCTACCAGATTCGTTTTGGCTGCCAAAACATCAATCGAGCTCTGATACTGGCTGTTCATACCGGTAGCATTAGTGATAAGACCAACCCTTTTACCGGCAAAGAGCGCCAGGTGTTGATCAATATTGTCAATTCCCAGTTTAACCCTGTTTTTTTCCGGTTGTGAAGAACTGGCAAAGCCGGTAACACTTCCTATTAGTAATAGCGCGACCACCATGGCAGTCATCCATGTACTATACCGCTTATTTTTCAAGCCCTCTTCCCCCTTGCTTCCTACAATTTATTACTTAGTTTTCACCAAATCCGGATTTGATAAGAGCAATAACCGATTCCAGAACCTGGGCTTCCCCTTCACCATTTATCCTGACCACAATGATATCGTTTTGCTTAATTCCAGCGCTCATGATCGCAAGAATACTTTTAGCATTATAGGTTTTATCATCCTTTACCAACAGCACTTCACCGGGAAAGTCACTGGCTGTTTTCACCAACAAAGCCGCTGGTCGGGCGTGTAAACCTACCTTATTTACAATGGTTACAGTCTGTTCTAACATGAAAATTCTCCTTACTGTAATTTTTACCCCTACTGACAATATGCCTACAAAGCGTCAAACCCGACCAACCGGACGTTATTATTATTAATGAACTCTCGTATTTCCACCGATGTCATGACTGCCAATTCTTGTTCCCGCCATCGATTATAAGAGCTTATATCATAAAGCAGTTGATCCGGCTCAGCTGGGTGACACATAATCTCCAGTGTACCCTGTGGGTGACTTTGGATAATTTGTTTTAAATTATTCATATTCGCACCCTGCTCATAAAATTCAAGTGCAATGGCATCAGTAGTTGCAACACCTGCCTTGCTAATGGCTTGTTGAACAACCGCATTGCCTTGCCGCAGCGGTGTACCGAGCTGCTTTGCCAGTTCGATGGCTATTTCCAGCACCTCGGGATAGGTGTGGATATGATGGTGGCTGTCTAAATGAGTCAAGCCAAGTCCGGTAGCCAAGAATTTCTCAACCTGGGCATTTAATTCGCGCTTTATATCAGCGGTCTTCATAAAGGTTACCGCCTCAGCCGCCTTACGCCGGAACCGTCCCTGAGCATCTACCAGACTAGGAACTTGAGCCGCCGGTATAATTGGTTGGCCAAATGTAAGGTTTAGGTGAAGACCAACCCGCTTTACCCCATGCTGCTTAAGCTTTTCTACCGCATCCTGCGTATAGCTGGTGTTAACCATCAGGGTAGTTTCCGTAACAATCCCCGCAGTTAGTGCCTTGATAATCCCTTGGTTACAGCCGGGTGTTAACCCGAGGTCATCAGCATTTATTATTAAATCAAGCATATCTTATCCCCGCTTCCCCTAATCAATCTTTAAATTGCGGTAAATACGCCGCATGTAAGGACAGCAAATCAGCCAGCAGTTGTTTGGCTACCCTGACAGAGGGAATCAGCGGATGGTTAGCCAAAGCCTGCAGCGCTTTATTGCTATCCCCATGCACGCCAGCCTCTACAGCCAGCATTTCATAGGCCTTCACCTGTTGTACCAAGCCAGCAATCTCCGGCGGCAGCGTACCCACCGTTAACGGCATAGCACCATTTTTACTAATAACGCAGTTGGTTTCAATAACACAGTTGGTTGGCAAACCACTGATGGCTCCCTGATTTACAGTGTTTACTGTATGTATTTCCCGTTTGTCATTGTAGATGGCACTAATCAGAGATACCGCCGCATCTGAATAATAAGCACCGCCCCGTTTTTCCAGTTCTGCCGGTTTTTCCGCCAGTTCAGGATTCTGATATAGTTTGAATAAGCTTTCTTCAACAGCCTGAACTATCTCTGCTCTTGTCCCCGCCCCCCCTGCTGTCGCAGCGGCCTGCTCTTCGGCAAGAATCGAGTCTGTCATGTAGTAGTAGCGATGATAGGGACAAGGCACCATACCCAAAGATCGCAGGAAATCGCCGTCCCATTTGAGATCCGGGATATTTTTCATTGTGAGGGCCGCTCCATCCTGCATCTTTTCCAGAACACTAGCCGTAACATCAATACCTTTGTGCCATACCTTCCGTCCCCAGACCAGATGATTAAGGCCGGCGAAATCTATAAAAACATCGTTTGCATCGGCATCCAACAGTTTGGCAATCGTCATCTTCATATGAATAGGAACATTACATAAGCCAAGGCATTTTACCTTGGTATATTTTTGCACACTTTCGGTTATCAGACCTGCCGGATTAGTAAAGTTTATCAACCAAGCCTCAGGGCATATTTCCGTCATGTCGCGGCAAATATCCAGAATAACAGGAATCGTGCGCAACGCCTTGGCAAAGCCCCCGGGGCCAGTAGTTTCCTGTCCTAATACACCATATTGCAAAGGAAACCGTTCATCCCGGGCGCGCGCGGCCAGCCCCCCAACCCGAAACTGGGTAACCACAAAGTCAGCTCCTTGCAGCGCTGCCGCCCTGTCCATAGTAGTGGTAATTTTACTGTCCAATCCGACCCGGGCAACCATCCGGCGCGCCAAGGCAGCGACAATATCCAGTTTATGCTGCCCAGCCAAAATATCGACAAGACAGATTTCAGCAACAGGCAGTTCTGCCGCACGCCGGATAAAACCGTCAATCAATTCCGGCGTATAGCTGCTGCCGCCGCCAATAACAACAACTTTTAATCCTGACATGAGGTCGCCTCCAGCTTGGCAGAAAGCTGTCTGATGGTTTTGTGCATTTCGATCATACTCTCAATTAGATTTTTCTCGGACATTGCTGTCATCAAGTGATCTTGCGCATGTACAGTCAGCAGCGTAAGCTCCACTTTATTGCCCTGCGCTTCCTGTTGAATCATATCAGCCTGAACCCGGTGGGCAGCGCCTACTTCTTCCTCGGCTTGCTGTAGATGCTCGGCAGCCTTGATAAACTCTCCAGCCTGGGCGGCTCGCAGTGCATCATAAGCTTCAGCCCTGGCATTGCCGGCATGGAGAATAATTTTAAAAATTACTTCTTCTGTCATTTTAATTCCTCCTCCAGTTCCCCTGCCATGCCTTCTCTGCTGAGTTTGCGTTCATAGGCTCTGAGGAACGGATAATAAAGTGCAGCAGCAATTATAATGTTAACAAATACCAACACAATTGCCCGCCAGTCACCGCCTGTGGCAAGGTATGCCCCGACAGGTGCAGGCAGGGTCCAGGGTACAAGTATATAAGGCTTATTCACTAAGCCAATATCCATAACAAAATAAGTAAGAATCGCGATAGCGACCGGACTAAGCAGAAACGGTAAAAACAAAAGCGGATTAAGCATAATTGGGACCCCAAAGATAACTGGCTCATTGATATTGCAGATTCCCGGCAAAAAAGTGACCCGGCTCATACTTTTGAGATAAGGAGCTTTAGAAAAAAGCATAATCAGTACTAAACCGAGAGAAGCTCCTGAGCCGCCAATCCAAACAAACCACTGAAAAAAAGGCTCTGGCGCAATATTAGGAATAGGCTGCCCGGCAGCCGCGGCCGCGATATTCTGGTCAAGCAACACCAGCCACACCGGCCGGGCTACGCTGCCAACCACCGAATCACCATGAATACCGGTTGCCCAAAGCAAAGTTATAATAACAATGGGTACTAAGATCCCGGCTAACGTGTTGCCTGCCAGCACTAACGGCTGAAATAATTCCAATACAAAATGATGAATATCAAACCCGATAAAATCCCGCACGAACCAGACTGCCGGTATAATAACGGCTGCCGGTATGAGAGCCTCAAATGACTTGGCAACCGATTCCGGCACTCCGTCCGGCATCTTTATCGTTAGCTTGCGGGTCTTGGCAAACCGCAGCACCTCTACAGCAAAAATCGCCATGATAATAGCGACAAACATACTGCCGCCTCCGAGATTTTCCATTAGCAGTGCCATTCCCTTATCCGGGTAAGTAACCGGCACGCTTGTCAGTAAAAAGGCAGCCATTGCCAAAATTCCGCCTGACACTCCATCAAGTTTATATGATTTTGCAAGATGATACCCAATACTGTGACAAGCGTAAAGAGCCATCAATCCCATAGTTAACCGGAAAGGTATGAGGATTTGGCCTGTATAGGGTTTGATAGCCGCCGCCAGGGCCGGAAACGGGGGAAAAGCCAGGATCAAAAAGAAACTACCAACAATAATGAGTGGTATAGTAGAAATAATCCCATCACGCACTGCGCGAAGATGTCGCTGCTCTGACAGCTTGGTCATAACAGGTATCAGATATTTATCAAGCAGTGCAAAGAATTTGTGCATCTTCTCTCCTGCCTAACCCAATATCTTCTTAACTTCGGCTAAAATGATGGCTCCGCCCATCGGGTTATACCCTTGCGGCGGAATAATGGCCACAGGAACATTATATTCTGCCGCGGCCTCCTGGAAAAAGGCAGCACGGTGCCGCACCTGAGGCGCTACCAACGCTATATCCCAGCCATTTTTGAGCTCCTCGCCAAATTCACCACTGCCTACCGACTTAACAGTAACCACCTGACCCGTCTTAGCGGCTTCCTTTTCAATTGCTTTAACTACAATAGAACTCGACATGCCGCCAGAACATACCAATAATAACTTCATCTTTCCATCCTCTTTTCATCTATGATCGCCCTACGAATAAAACCACCAACTGCCGCCAGATAGCAGGAAGCCTGTACGGCAGAACAATCCCGTTTAATCATGACAATAGCTGTCTTGGGATTCATCCCTGCCTGAACAAGAATTTCGCCAGCCCGCTCACAGCTTACTCCTGTTGCCTGCGCGACAATCTGTTTGGCTCTTTCGACCAGTTTGGCATTAGTCGGCTTTACATCGACCATTAAATTGCCGTACACCTTTCCCAACCGAACCATGGTTGCCGTTGTCAGCATATTAAGTACCAGCTTCTGGGCCGTGCCAGCCTTCATCCGGGTAGATCCGGTGATTACCTCCGGCCCAACCAATGGAGTAATGGCAAGCTTAGCCACCTTGCCAATCTCCGAATTCGGAGTGCAGCTTATGGCGACCGTACAAGCGCCAACCGTATTGGCATATTTCAAGCCACCAAGGACATAAGGAGTTCTGCCGCTGGCTGCCAGACCAACAACCACATCCTTCGCTGTAAGTTTCACTAATTGCAATTGAATAACTGCGCCGCTAATCTCGTCTTCGGCTCCTTCTATCGCCTTTACCAGAGCTGTATCACCCCCGGCAATTAACCCGATTATCCGATCCGGCTCAACGCCAAAGGTCGGCGGACACTCGGCGGCGTCCAGTACGCCTAGCCGCCCGCTGGTTCCGGCGCCTATGTAAATCAATCGTCCGTCAGTTTGCAGTGCTGCTGCTATTTTATCAACCGCTAAGGCAATATGGGGTATTTCCTCTGCCACCGCCGCAGCCACTGTCTTGTCCTCCGCATTGATGGCTTCGAGCAATTGGCTTGTAGTCAGCTTATCCATATTCACCGTTTGCGGGTTGACCGCTTCGGTAAGCAAGTCTTCTATTTTTACACCCAATCTCATCGCCCCCAACCGAATTTTCAAACCTTGTTCTGCACCCATTCAAGCCCCAGCCGTACAGCCCCTTCTACCGGTTGGGTTTTACAAGCTACAAGGTTGGCCCTTTTAGCCAGAGCCTCTTCCAGCCGCTCACGAACCATCAGAATATTGGTTACTATGCCGCCATACATGCATACTTGCACTGGTTCTCCCCAACCAAAACCACGGGTGATAACCGATTCTACCAAGCTGGCAAGCGCATCGCCTGCTTGCTTTACTATCTCGATCGCCACTTGGTCTCCCTGCTTGGCTGCGTCTCCTACCACCTGGGCAAATGCTGCAATATTGCCTTTCGACGTTGATTGGTTATTAATATAGCCAATCATATCATTCCAGCTTGTTAGGCCTGCGTATTCCATTATCATGTCCATTAATACCGTAGCTTTATCGCGCCCCTCAGCAGCCCGAATCCCCCTTACTACTGCCTGACGGCCAATTGCATAGCCACTGCCTTCGTCACTGGCAAGGTGTCCCCAGCCACCGGCACGAATGACAGCGCCCTGCCTATTTATCCCATAAGCAATTGAGCCTGTCCCGGCAATCAAGACAATGCCTTCGGCTTTCCCTAAGCCCGCGACCAGCGCAATTTTGGCATCACTGTTTATCAGATAGTTGCAAGTTAGACCTAATCCTGCCAGTGCCCCTATAACAATATCCTTGTCTCTTATCCGATCAGCACCGGCCAATCCAAGGCTTACTACTAGTAAATCCACCTTCTTTAAATTAAGGCTAACGGCCAGTTCGTCAATGATACTAGCAATAACTGCCGTAAATTTGGCCACCCCGGTAATGTGGTAGTTGCTAGGCCCCTTTTCCACCCAGCCTAAAACCTTGCCGGTAACATCTGCAGCACAGCCTACGGTTTTAGTTCCGCCACCATCTATCCCTATAACCCATTGCATCATTATCACCTGACATAACATTTCTACTTCTCAGCAATATTTGACACAGACCACTTTCTTTCCTGTTACTTTGTTCGAAAAACAAAAAAATAACCGCTCCCCTACTAAGGTTTGCGATTATTTCAGTAAGCCAAATTTAGCATCGAGCATTTTAATTCATACCTTATTTCATTTCGTTAAGAGAAATACATATATTCATATCTCCTATATTGGTATGCAAGGGGATACTCAAGGTTTCATGAGAAAAATGCGCTGAAACAACGGCATCAGCTACAGCAATTTGCGGCGGCATAATATCACAACGATAATTAAGCTTTGATAGATAGCTTGCTGCATTACCGCTAATAATATTAGATATTTCCCCCATGGCCGAAGTAACAAAATCATCTAATTCCTTCAATTCCATGCCTGACATGATTTGCACAATATTTAATGTCGTATCTTGCGGAAATTGAAACAAAATGGAACCAGAAACATCACCTGTCACATTAATCCGGATATCTACCCCCTGGCTCCCACCAGCTACAGCCCCTGTTGCTCCCCGGCTTACTTCAATATCGAGCATAGCCTTAAAAACATCCGTAACAGCCTTAAAAACCGGATTGACATATTCTGCCTTCATATTCTTTCCAACCCCTGTTCTGTCACATATTGTGCCATCTTCTGGTCTGCCGCAACCACATGATTTATCAACCAAGCCAGCAGTCTGCCCGCCAGTATTTGCACAGCTTGCTCATGATAACCTGCATCCGCAAATTCTTTCGCCGCCTTTTGGATATCCGCCTTAAATGCCTCATGAATGTTATGGTGCTCTTCACAGTCTGGGTAACCTAATGTTTGTTGATACTGTTCTTCATAATTAAAATGTGTCACTACATACTCCTGCAGAAACACCATCGTATCTTTTACCTTTTCTATTTTTTCCTCCCAACGGCCTTCCTGACGAATAGCTTGCACAAAATCAGCAACACGGCTAAACAGTTCCTCATGTTGTTTATCAATAGTCGGAATTCCAATTTTATATTTTTCTTTCCATATCATAGGATATCCCCCTTGAAATCAATAATAATTGTTTGTTAGTCATTATAGTCTATTTTTCAAAAATAGTCTAGTTAAAATTACCAATAAGTCCTCAATGAGGAGAACTTATTTATCTATCGGTGGCTCATTAGTAAACCGATCCCTCTCCGCTCTTCATAAATAGGGAGATAAACCACTTTGAATGGCTCATCTCCCTATTTATCTTACTATTATTTTATCGACTTGTTGTTACGTTATTTCTAGCATACCGCTGTTTTAATTTTGACTAATAACCAACCATCCAGCTGTTGCACCTGCTGATTAGCAAAATTGGCCATATCGGTATTAATTTTCGCTGCAAGTTGATTTTTAGAATTCCAATAGCCAAAGCCAGAAACAACTACTAATAAAATACAGGTTAACACCAGAACATATGCTTATATTTTATTCATAAGCCATGTCTAATCCTCCAAATACTCTTTATTAGAATTTTTTGTTAAGATCGCTTTTACTGGATAAATCAGAATAATTACTGCCGTATTTTAAGACTATACTGACAGATTAGGCTGTATTAATTCCAAAAAAACGATAAACAGATAGACCGCAATTTACCCAGTATGCTCCATCTATTGTATAATATTTAGTCATTTTGGTGTTGAATCCCTGAACTGCTGCCGTAGATAAAAAACCTGGTCGAATTATGCGAACAAAACTAATAGACCTTCCATTAGTACCAAACTTTACACCAAATTGATAGGCGTCTGTCATCTCAAAAAATGCACCTTGCGAACTACTACCCGAACTGGGAGTCTGCTGTATGTTCTCTTTTGTATTTTTCATTATAAATGAATGATCCAATTATTGAAAAAATACCATTTCCAGGTATATTTATAGTTATTATATTATCGCTAAAAGCAATAATAATTCCATTCAACAGGCGATAGGCATTGCCTTGCTCACTCGCAGGAATCAGAGTATACGTTCCTGGAACGGGTGACTGTGAAACTGTCGTAATAGAAACAGCGTTATGAAACAACGCGGCACATGAACCATCAAATCCCGCCTCACCATCATACATTCTCTCTCTTCTGTTATTACACTCAAAAGCTATGTCTTTGCTAATTTTTCTTTCCCTTTCGTGTAAAATCATAAAAAGACCTCCGGCTCAGCCTAAATATGATGCATTAGCAGATAGATTATTGGCATAATATCTAGCCAACGGTGTAATATCCAAAAGACGAAATTCACATTTAGTTGTGTCAAAAAACTTACCTGTGATATCGCGGACCTGTTCGGGACGATTGGAGAAATACAAGTGGCTGGAGCCTTCGCCGTTGATTTTTAGCCCGTTGTTCTCTGCCAGATAATCCTGGACTTGGCGCGCCGTTTCTACCGCCGGATCAATGATGACCACTTCTTCGCCCATAACTTCCTGCAACAAGAGCGTAATATATGGATAGTGGGTACAAGCCAAAATTAGCGTATCGATATTTGCCTCTTTTAGTGGCGTTAAATAGTGATAAGCGGCTTGACGCAATTCGTCTCCTTCAAGGCTGCCGGCTTCAATCAGTTGGGCAAAGAGTGGACAGGCACGTGGAAATACAACGGCACGCGAGTCCAGCGCTAGGATATCGGCGCGGTGTTTGCCACTGGCTATCGTGGTTTCCGTGGCAATAACCCCAATACGCTTGGATTTACTGTCGCGAAGCGCTGGCACTGCACCCGTGTTGTTACCAATTAGTTCAAAGTTATAATTCTTAGAAAGCATAGCAGTTCCTAAGACAGTAATGGTATTGCAGGCCACAACGCCAACTTTGATACTACAAAGCGACATGAGTTGCATAATTTCATCTACAAAGTCGCAAATTTCTTCTTTGGTCCGGGAACCGTAAGGTGCACGAGCAGTATCGCCAAAGTAGATAATATTTTCTTTAGGCAGTAGCTGACGTAGTTCCTTGTACACGGTAAGTCCGCCAATGCCTGAATCAAAAATACCGATAGGTAAGTCTCTATGCATTTTATATTCCCTCACATCCGTCAAAATTGTTATAACACCAATAAGAATAGAGAGACCAAGAATAGTGAGCAAACTCACATATCTTGGTCTCACCTATCTAGGTAAAATGGAGAGCTTCCAAATACCAATAAATAAGACTTTATTTAATTTATCCGCAGAATTACATATTAGACTGAACGGTACAACTTCTCAGATTTCATTTTTCTTAATTATCATATACCGATTATGCGCGTCTTTCAGGGCGACAATCAATGTTTTTTGCACCAACCCAAAGAACCGTTGACGAATGTGCTGTACTATATCATCAATTCCTGTGACCAAGTTCTGGCCGACAAGCATTGACAGGATGAAATCCCCCGTCATATCCCGAACAGTATTACACGTCGCATCAACTATAATATCTGTTTTCTTGTCAACAACCATACTCAAAAAAAACATACTGTAGAGAATGGAAATGGCATCTTCCTTACTCGGTTTTGCCTGCCCGGTGATAAAAACTGTACTTGGCGCATATTCCACATTGCTCATTCCTATGTCAATCCCCTTTCTAAAAAATTCCGAGGAAATACTGACTCGCAATCCGCTATTTAATCGATCAAATAATGCTTGACTCGGCTTGGTCTGCATCATCAGACAAGCCCTTGCCAAATAACCTGTTGAGAACAATTGTACACGTGACATTGCCAAACACATTTATGACACACCGCACACCATCAATAAGCCTATCTACACCCGCGATAATGGCAATTCCCTCGACCGGAAGTCCTAAAGTAGTAAGGATTAGGGATATTACAACCAGCGATGCCGAGGGAACGTTAGCAGTGCCTTTATTAGCGATTACTGCGGTAATGAGAATGGTGATGAGGGTGGGGCCATCTAAGACTACACCATAAACATCGCAAAGAAAAGATACGGCTAAGGCTTGATAAAAAGCAGATCCATCTAAATTAAAACTGTATCCTAAAGGAATAGAAAATGCAGAAATTCGATAATTAATGCCCATTTCATCTAATGCTTCAAGAATAGATGGCAATGTAACCTCAGATGAACCAGTCGCAAAAGCCAATAGCAGCCCTGTTGATATCTTCTTAAAGGTATCTAATGGGTTGTAACCAAGGATAATAAGCAAAATGCAGAAGACACCAGTGAGAACCAGCAACCCCAGGTATGCTGCCATAACTAATTGGGCTAGTGCCATAACCATCTTCATTCCTTGCGTTGCAAAAAGCCAGGCCATAATGGCACCAGTGGCAAACGGTGCAAACGAGATTACCCCCATCGTCATTTTGAGCATTGTATCTAACAGTGCTTCAAGAATATCGGCAATTGGCTTAGCTCGTTCTTTAACTGCGGCCAAAGAAAGGCCAAATGCAATGCAAAAAACCAAAAAAGGAATAATTTTATGATTTGCTGCTACGCTTACTACGTTGTCAGGAATCATATCAAGAAAAAATTTTACCCAGTCAATCGAACCTGCTAAATTATTGGGTATGCTGCCGGTAGCTTCTATCGGCACACCAATGCCAGGGTGAATGAGTTGGTTAAGGCCGATTCCTACTGCCATGGCGATACCAGTGCCAAGATAAAACCAGCCAAAGGCAGTTAAACCCATTTTACCCAGTCGCTTAATATCAGCCCCCATTCGATAAGTTGCTAATGTAACGGCAGCAAATAGTAGTGGGATTATGACCATCTTTATGCCTTTAACAAAAGCTGTGCCGATAGGCTCTAGTAATTTACCAAAGCTTGGCCACATAGCACCTATAAAACTACCAACTATAAGCCCTACGATGATTTGAGCCCACAACGGAAAGCGCTCAGTTTTTCTAGACGAAGACTCTGCTGGTAACGCATTCATTTAGATCACTCCTTAATATTTTGTGGCTTATTCGCAAAATATACTACGAGAAACTAAAGTAGAAATCGCGATTCCTAGGTATTATTGCTCGAATCCATAAGAATCAAAATGCTTACCGTTCCTTAGGCAGCCATTCATCTGCAAAAAGCGGATATTTTGCAGCTATCTCGGCAACTTGCTTACGGATTTTTTCTAATATATCAGGCTGATTATGATTTTGCAAAGCTCTTCCTACAAGAACTCCGATGTCATACATTTCCTTTTCTTTTACACCGCGTGTAGTTAAAAATGGGCTGCCAATACGTATACCACTGGATATATTCGGCGGCAAAGGATCGAACGGTATCATGTTTTTATTTGTGACAATCCCCACCGAGTTCAATACGTCCTCTGCCTCTTTTCCTGATGGAATTAATGCAGTAACGTCAGCAACAATGAGATGCGTCTCTGTACCGCCGGTAATTAACCGCATTCCCTGCGATAAACAACCTTTGGCAAGTGCTTGTGCATTCCGGAGAACTTGCTTGCTATAAAGCTTAAATTCTTCTGACATGCACTCTTTGAAAAGTACTGCCCGCGCAGCAATCATATCCATTTTAGGCCCGCCCTGTATGTTAGGAAATACCGCTCTGTCAATCTTACCTGCTAATTCCTGCCGGCAAAGAATGACGCCACACCCCCGCGGCCCTCGCAATGTTTTTTGCGTCGAAAAGCTAACAACATCAGCATGCGGTACAGGCGATGGAATTACCCCGGCGGCTACTAAGCCGACATCATGCGCAATATCGACCCATAAAAATGCCCCAACCGATTTGGCAATAGCAGCAAAGCCAGCATAATCAATCAATCTTGGATAAGAAGAAGCACCGCATACGATGATTTTGGGTCTATGCTCTTCCGCGAGTTTTCTAACTTCCTCAAGATCAATACGTTCTGTTTCTTGATTTACGCCATATTGAACAACATTGTACATTTTTCCACTGACATGAAATGCTGCACCATGGCTTAAATGCCCGCCATGACTTAAACTCATGGATAAAATAGTATCACCTTGCTGCAAAAGCCCACGTAAAATAGAAATATTGCCAATAGTAGCATTCGCAGCTTGTAGATTAGCATGTTCACAACCAAATAGCAGTTTGAGTCTTTCTATCGCTAAATTCTCAACGTCATCGGCAAATTCACAACCGCCAACAAAACGCTTCCCTGGATAGCCTTCTGTATTCTTATTGGTAAAAACGCTGCCTTCCAGGAAAGTCGCCAGCGGAGAGGCATAGTTTTCTGATGCAATCAAACCAAGAGTATTTCTTTGTCTGTCTTCTTCTTTTTGAAGCAACTTTGCCATTAAGGGATCAAATCGTTTAAGCATATTCATCATTTTATCCTGTTCCATAAAGACACCTCTTTCAATTTTAATAGTTGTTACGGTAACTCTCTCCTTATCAACACGACTACGTATTTCCTTTGTATCTTTTCATAATCACCTCCTAACAACTCCTTGAAAATAAAAAGACCAAGAATAGTGAGATTTGCTCACACATCTTGGTCTTAAATATCTCAGTAAAATGAAGAACTTTCATCTACCAACAAATAAGACTTTATTAAATTTGTTTTTATTATAGCATATTAACTGAAAATTTCAATTATTTTGTTGGATAATATTTTTCTTAACCATCATGTACCGGTTGTGCGCGTCCTTCAAAGCAACAATCAATGTTTTTTGTACCAAGCCGAAAAAACGATGCTGGATATCCTGCACCATAGCATCAATTCCAGTTGCCAAGTTCTGTCCGACCAGTAATGATCGGATAAAATCCTGGGTCATGTTCCGGACAGAATTACACGTCGCATCTGCAATAATATCTGTCTCTATGTCGACGATAAAACTCACAAAAAATACATTGTAGACACTAGAAATGGCGTCTTCTTTACTTGGTTTTGCCTGACCGGTGATAAAAACTGTACTCGGCGCATATTCCATGTTGTTTTACCCCCTTTCCACTACTGCTTATTACAGCGCTAGACGCGCTACGTCTATCAGGCTTACTTCAGAATATTAACTTGCTCAAAATCATGCAATGGTATATCAATAACATGTTCCGCCAATCGTTTAGCTCGGTGGGTCGGCGGAAAAGCAGAAGCGTCGTACTGCCTGCTGGTCGGCATTGGCCAACAGATCCATATTTTTTAGAACTTATCTCCTAACGACGCCTAAAAATAAAGAGACCAAGAATAGTGAGACTTCCCCACACATCTTGGTCTTAATTATCTCGGTAAAATGAAGAACTTTCACATACCAATAAATAAGACTTTATTAAATTTATTTTATAATAGCACATTTGACTGAAAGTTACAATTGTTTTTTAGATGATATTTTTTTAAAAAATATCATCTCATTGTAAAAAAATGCAAATGCTGTACACCGTAATTTGGTGTACAGCATTTACGCTTTTTATAGTATCAAAAGATCTTATATCAACCACGCGAAATCTGAATTTGCGGGCGGCGAGGGCGGATTCGAGCACGGTCACTACTTTAGGAAATATTCTTTCAGTATTTTAGAATAGATCTTATCATCCATTAAAAAAGCATCATGACCGAATTTCGAACTAACAATTTTTTTGTCTACTTCAGTAAAATTACTAAGCCTGGACTCTGTTTCTTCAACTACCCACACTGGAAAAAGGATATCTTCCTCACATCCAACCAAAAGTACTTTTGGCACAGAAGGGCAATCGGCCAGCGGTAAGTTGTGAAAATTTAAATTGAAATTTCTCATAGCATGTAAAAAACACAAATAACTGCTACTATCAAATCTGGAGACAAACGAGTCTGCTTCTTCCTCTAGGAAGTGACTGAGTTGCCAATTTATATCGCCAATTTGATGCTCAACAAAAAATTTCTCTCCCACATAAGAAATGTTGGCTAGTTGTCGTGCCATATTTAATCCTTTGTCTCTTGGCAACATCCTAATTAACGCATCTTGAATATCCATTAAGCCTTGTCCAATAAATGATAGTGTAACACCTGCATTGAGACATACAGCCTGTTGAACCTTCTCCGGATGGGCTGCCACCCACTCAAGAACCACCATGCCGCCAAGGGATCAGCGTGCCATCTATCAATCTCCAGCTCTTCTTGCAGCTTTTGTTGGCAGAACACGATGTCGGCAATAGATGGCGAAGAAATATCTGGTGATCCAGTACTTCCAAAGCAACCACCAAGATTATTTGCACAAACAATAAAGTATTTGTTCGTGTCTAAAGGCTTACCCGGTCCTACCGCCCATTCCCACCATCCTGGAGTGTCATTAGCACTATGGGCAGCTACATGCGAACTGCCAGAAAAACCATAAATTGCCAGTAGTGCATTGTTCTTTGCTGAGTTAAGTTCCCCATACGTCTCGTATGCTAACGTTATTTGTGTGACATATTTAGAATACGTTACAGGTACTTTACTTGTTGTAAAATACTTGACAACACTAACCACAATGACTACATCTTCTCCTCTTCATCTGTGCTTCCTAAATCTGCTCATCTTTAATATGTCTGTTTATAAAATAAGCTTGATCACTGCTACCTGCTTCTTTTATACGTATTCCCAATATATTTTTCTTCACTTATTTGATTGTATCTACACCCATATATGACCTCAGCACCTCGGGTACTTTTCTACTTCGGTTTTGGTAACTAATCGCTTTTTAATGGAAATTCCCAATAAACTATTTATTAGGAATTTTGTCTGTATGGAATTTTTATGGTGTCTGACTCAATGCTTTCTTCAATAGAACACCGAATGGTTATATTTTAAAACGATTAATAATTTGCTTTAGATTTTCTGCCCGTTCTAATAACTTTTGAGCTTCCCCAGATATAGCTTGTACAGTGGCTGTTTGTTCTTCGGTAGCAGCAGCAACTTCTTCAGTCGCCGCTGCTAAGTTTGCAGAAACAACTTCTACCAGATTCATAGACTGCGATACAGCATTTGTATTGCTATTCACTTGTTGAGATTCAGTAGATATTTCCTGAATCTGTGCCACAAATTCATTAATGGACTGATTAATCGTATTGAGAAAGTGCCGGCTTAAATCAGCCGCTTTTTTTAATTCAATAGCCAGAGATGCACTTTGAACCGTTTCTTTGACTGCCTGCTCGGTACCTACTTGAATTTCGCAAATTAACTTAGCGATTTCCCGGCTTGAATTTCTTGCTTGTTCAGCTAATATTCGCACTTCATTGGCTACCACCGCAAAACCATATCCATGTTCACCAGCACGAGCTGCCTCAATAGCCGCATTGAGCGCCAATAGATTAGTCTGACCTGCGATACTGGTTATAACCTCAACAATTTGTCCAATTTGTTGAGATTTAGCGGACAAAACATTAATAGCTCGATTAACACTATTCATAGCTTGTTGATTGTTATCTATTAAGACTAGCTGATTTCCAATAGCTGCGCTCCCCATTTGCACCACTTCCCGCACCTGCTCAGATGTGCATTCGGAATTTGTGACATTTCGAGTAATAACTTGAATAGATCCAGTCATAGCCTTAATCATGTTGGCACTAGTACGAATAACATCTACCTGTTTCGTAGAATCCTGAGCCAATTCTATAATTGTGGTGGCAATTTTTTCTGTAGCTTGTCCAGCTTCAACTGTAGCATAGCGCATGTCTTCTGCAGCATTCGTAAGATACGAAGCCGTTCCGGTTATTTCTTGTACTAAATTACGAAGATTGTCTCCCATTTGCTTAAAGGACTTTGACAAAAAAGCAATTTCGTCATTCCCGTTGACCTCAGCGGACACAGTTAAGTCACCTTCCGCCATTTTTTGGGCATTATCAGTCAAAGCAATAATCGGAGCAGTAATTTTATGAGCCAGTATAGTAGAAAATATGCCCATAATGATTAAGCTAAGTAAGACAATTAGCAAATAAGTATTACGCAAAGTGTCAAGGTGTGTGTACACTTCCTTGTGAGTTACTGTAAAAGCTAATATCCATCCAGTACTAGGCACTTTATGAAATACCATTATGCGTTTTTCTTTATTTTCATCATATTCCAAATATCCGGAGTCTTGGTTAAGGAGTTTTTCTGCAATATTTCTCAATGACTCATTATCATTTATATTGGATGATATTAGCGTGTTATTAGGATGTGCTAAAATTACTCCCTTAGTATCGAGAAGAAAAACATAGCCTTTACCATCCATGGAAACATTTCTAATATTCTCTGTTAAGGTATCCAAAAAAATATCCACAACGACGACGCCGCGCAATGTGCCTTGCTCGTCCCTTAAAGGCAGTGCAGGACTTACGCAATAATTTTTTGTAGTAGCATCAATATACGGCTCGCTTATCGTTAGACCATTTTTCGTTACAGCTTCCTTATACCATCCTCTTTCTCGAGGATCATATCCGGGAGGCATTGGCAATCCTGATCCATGTAAGAAAGCTCCATTTTTTTCAAGACCGATACCTATTTCAGAAATACTTTTTTCTTCTTTGTTAAGCAGAAAGTAGGACATGGGTATATCGTCAACCGTTGTATTTTTAATCAAAAATGCTAAATCCTGTATCGTTTTAATTTTGACTAACAGCCAACCGTCCAGTTGAAGTACTTGCTGATTAGCAAAATTGGCCATATCGGTATTGATCTTTGCCGCAAGTTGATTTTTAGCATTCCAATAACCAAAGCCAGAAACAACTGCTAATAAGATACAGGTTAACAACAGAATATATGTTAATATTTTTTTTCGTAAATTCATGTCTCATCCTCCAATATATACTTAATATTAATTACTCAGCTTTCTTTTAATCTACTGACACATAAAAGCCTAACTTGCAGACTTATTATTAGTAAGCGCAAGCGAAGTAATCAAAGTAATATCAGATATCTCATGGTAGCCATCAATGCACATGCGGACTATTCTTAATACTAGACGTAAAATAAACAGACAGATTCAAAGTAACACCAATCAGCTTTGATCTGCCTATTTATTTTAGTCCATTCGTGTTCTTAATTAAATTGTAAATTAAGTTCTTACCCCTATACCTCTACAATGAGTGTGCTATTAGGAAACAATCTTGGCCAAAATCAGTATCCCACTTAATGCAACAACAGATGCAATGAGGCATGCGACAGTAAAACTCTTTAACATATCCGGCAACGATAAGCCTAAAAATTCTTTTATGAACCAAAAACTAGAATCGTTAACATGGCACCAGCCAATCGCTCCGGCGCCAATGGCCAGAACGACAATTTCCGGACTTAAACCAGGATAAACAGCCAGCAAGGGTGCCACTATGCCTGCTGAAGTGATCATGGCCACCGTGGCGGAACCGATGGCAAGATGCATAAGTGAAGCTACTAGCCAAGCTAAGATAATGGGATTCATATTAAGAGACATCAGGATTTTAGCGAACTCTTTTCCTAAACCACTGTCAGATAAAATGGCATTAAAAGCGCCGCCGCCGCCGATAATCAGCATGATACCTGCAATGGGACCAAAGCATTGTTCAGTTAAAGTCTGCAAGTTTTTCATGGTAAGACCGCGAGCAAGCCCTAATGTATAATAAGCAACAAACACGGAAATTAAAAGTGCCGTGATCGGATTGCCGATAAAAGTCACTACGGGCAAAATGGCGGCATCCTTGGCAAGATATAAGACACCGATAGTTTTGGCTACCATAATAAATAAAGGCAGGAGAATGGTAAATAGGGTAATGCCAAAGCCGGGCAGTTCCTCATTCGGGGTTGGCGCTTTCGCTTCGGCGATATTTGTGGTGCACTTGGTGCTGATATATTTAGACCAGATTGGGCCTGCAATAATAGCTGCGGGTGTGCCAATCAGCAGAGCATATATAATAACTTTGCCAACGTCTGCTCCCAAAGTTGCCGTAATAGCTGCTGCCGCCGGATGGGGAGGGACCATGCAATGTACTATCATCAACGATACAGCCAAAGGAATTCCCACGTACAAAAGCGGTAATTTAGCTTGTCTGGCAACAATGAAAACCAAGGGAAACAGCAAAACAAAACCCACTTCAAAAAAGACGGGGATGCCGGCTATTAACCCGACAATTGTCATAACCCAGGCGGCCCGGTTTTCTCCCAGTGTGGTAAGCAATGTCTGGGCCATGCGTTCGGCTCCGCCGGACACCTCCAACATTTTGCCCAAAATTGTGCCAAGACCCATAATTGTAGCGATAAAGCCCAGCGTTCCTCCCATTCCGTTTTCAATGGAAGTGGCAATTTGCGGCAAAGGCATACCTGTGCCTATCCCTACAAATATACACGCTATGATTAGGGCAACAAAAGCATGTATTTTAAATCGAACAGTAAGTAATACGATCAATAATACTGCGACTAATAATACCAGCATAAACATTGTGCTTGTATCCATTTTCTTAATCCTCCCTATATTTAAACGTGTTCTCTACGCATCCTAATGCAACCGGATATTACATTAGCTATTGGCACCTTTCTGATAGAAGTTATCCATGATGTCTTTGGGAACCATGCCGCCGCCTGTAGCCCAAAGAATATGGCTGGTATTTTTCATCTTCTGTTCGAGGCAATTGCGTTTTAAATACTCTTTGCCACCGGCAGAAGCAAATAACTGAACAGGGCCGATAAAGCCGGCGACTGCTGATGGTTCGACAAATATGCCTTCCGTATCCGCAAGATTTCTAAGGATGGGATATAGCCGTTCATCTTGAATGGTAAACACACCGCTAATATCTTTTTCCAGGGTTTTACCCACAAAGCCGGATGGACGGCCTACTGCCAGTCCGTCTGCGTCAGTAATATTATCAATACCGAACTGCTGTGCAGATACTTCATCATGTTTGCGAGTCATTAAGCCTAGTAACATGGCTGGCGAATGGGTTGGTTCTGCATAAAAACAATGTACATTGTCCCCAAAAACAGTACGCAATCCGAAAGTAATCCCGCCAGGAGCACCACCTACACCACAGGGTATATAAACAAAGAGCGGATGTTCCTGATCAACCGGTATCTTCATGTCCAATAGTTGCTTTTGAAGCCTTTTGGCTGCCACAGCATAACCCAGGAATAGAGTAGAAGAATTTTCGTCATCAACGAAATGACTTTTCGGGTCTTCTTGGGATTGCTGCCGACCAGCGGCTACAGCTTTTCCATAATCTGTATTGTGTTCAATAACGACTGCGCCTTTTTGCCGCAGTAAATCTTTTTTCCATTGCTTAGCATCTGATGACATATGCACAATAACTTTGAAACCTAAACGCGCACTCATGATACCAATGCTGAGTCCTAAATTGCCGGTTGACCCAACTACAATTGAGTAATTTGAAAATAGATTCCGAAATTTTTCTTCAGACAGAACTGAGTAATCATCGCTTAGTGACAGCATGTTGTGTTTGGTGGCGATTTCTTCAGCCACTTTCAATATTTCGTAAATTCCGCCGCGAGCCTTGACCGAACCGGAGA
Source organism: Sporomusa sp. KB1 (assembly GCF_007830295.1). Classification (GTDB taxonomy): domain Bacteria; phylum Bacillota; class Negativicutes; order Sporomusales; family Sporomusaceae; genus Sporomusa. The sequence continues at coordinate 961,269 of NZ_VLKC01000002.1, forward strand.
TTGGTAGGTGGCTGTCGCACTTAAGATATAAAGTTCCCTCTATATCCTGCTTGTACATCTCTGTCAACTTTTGTTGCATTTGGGGGATAGGTACTAATTTAGATTCAATAATCCCATTTTTTTCTTGTATCTCTGGGAATACCTTTGCTAGATATGGAGCAAAACGAAGGAGCCTTTGTTCTGCAGCTTCAATATCAGTTATCCCCAGTTGCGTGTTAATAGTACGATTGTTACAGCTTTCAAGCTGTGAGTTTGCCCAAAAGACTTCTTCTGTTGCCATGATTTGTCCCAGCAAGGGACATTCTTGCTTCCATTCTTCGAGGGTTTTTCCCGCAATTTTTGTAGTCATTTTTTCCCTCCATTTTCTTTTCATTTATCAATAGTAAAATTTAAAAATTCCAAAGATTTAACCTACTCTTAATGGCGAGTTGAATCTTCGCCTCTATAGTTCATTTTTCTGCGATTAGTTCTATCTCTACTTTTGCTCCCTTAGGAATACCCGCAACTTGAATGCAGGAACGCGCAGGCTTGCTTGACTTAAAATAAGAACCATAGATATCATTTAAGCAAGTAAAGTCAGCAAGGTCAGACATAAAAATAGTTGTTTTTATAATATCTTCAAAACTGTATCCTGCTTCGTTCAAAATCGCCGAGATATTCTCCATAACCTGTTTTGCTTGTACGCCAAAATTGTCATTTATTTCACCTGTCTGTGGATTAATGCCAAGTTGCCCGGATACATACAAGCGGGAGTTGTTGACAATGCCTTGAGAATATGGCCCTATAGCGGCGGGAGCATTATCTGTCTTAATAAAGTTTCTCACAATACCGATCTCCTTGTTTTTATTTAACATTGCCTGCTATTCGATCTGTAAATTCGATTGTTTTATACTCTGTCTAGCGAAAGAAAGCCAAGAAGATGGCCAAGCTGTACCTTCTTCTTGGCTTTCAAAAAAAGTACCAAGTGCTGTATTAAATTGTCATACAATCAATTAGTCCTCAAATGCTCCTGCTGGATATAGAGGAAAATGTGCAATCAGTGCCTCAGCTTTTGCCTTACAGGCATCTAAGTTAGCCTGATCTTCCGGAGCCTTTGCAACTTGATTCATAATTGCTGCTATTTCTATAACTTCAGACTCCTTTAAACCACGTTGGGAGATAGAGGTCAAACCAATTCGAACGCCGCTTGTAATAGAGGGTTTTTCTGGATCAAATGGAATCATGTTTTTATTGACAGTGATACCAACATATTCGAGAGCATTCTGGAATAATTTTCCTGTAATACCTTTAGGTCGTAAATCAACCATGACAATGTGATTATCTGTGCCACCGCTGACAATACGAAAACCGTGTGAAGTTAATTCTTCAGCTAATTTTTTTGCATTAGCAACTACTTGTTCCATAATTGCACGAAATTCAGGGGTCGCCGCATAACGCAAAGAAAATGCTTTCGCTGCAATGGTTGCGAGGTGAATCGAACCTACCGTCCCCGGAAAAACACCTTTGTCTAAGGCCTTGGCATGTTCTGCCTTACACAATATGATACCGCTTCTTGGGCCACAAAAAGTCTTAGTTGTAGATGAAGAAACAAAGTCCGCATACGGAACTGGACTGGGAATAACACCTGCTGCTACCAAACCAGCGACATGAGCCATATCCACCATCAAATACGCGCCTACTTTTTTAGCGATTTTACTCATGCGCTCATAGTCAATCAAACGTGGATAGGAACTTGCACCTGCGATGATTAACTTAGGTTTGGTTTCTTCCGCCTTCTTTTCCAGAGCATCGTAATCGATCTGTTCAGTTTTGGGGTCTACACCATAGAATACATAGTTATAAACTTTGGAAAGAAAATTAACGGGGCTGCCATGAGTCAAATGACCGCCCTGATCAAGACGCATGCTTAAAACGATATCGCCTGGATTGAGTATTGCAGAGAACACGCCATAATTAGCAGTCGAGCCCGAATAGGTTTGCAGGTTAGCATGATCAGCACCAAATACTTTTTTGGCACGTTCAATTGCTAAGCTTTCAACACGATCAGCTTCTTGCGAGCCAGCCTGAAAACGAGCACCCGGATACCCTTCAGTGGTCTTGTTGGTAAAAATACTGCCACTTAATTCAAGCACCTCAAGGGGAGCCGTACTCTCTGAAGCAATCATCTCAATGTTATGCACCTGACGATTCAATTCAGCGGCAACAATGTCATATAATTCAGGATCAGTAACACGTGTAGTTTTTAACATAAATACACCTCTTTTTTCCTTGATGATTTGAAAAATTACTATATTCTGATTATAAATATAAACTGTAGACAAATATATTATCAAAATAGCACGATTTTTTATCGATATTGCTTATTTTCACAATTTATATTTTGAGAGGCTCTACTATGCTTTTTTCAAGACATTGCGTTTAATCAAACTTTTCTTTCCATAAAAAACAAATAAACTGCAACTAAATAGTTACAGTTTTCTTTGGCAATTTTATTTTTTATAAATCTTTATTTTGCTGAATAAACGTAGCAGGTGTCATTCCTGTATACATTTTAAAATACTTATAAAAATTATTCAAACTATCATATCCCGTACGCTCCGCTGTGTCTTTCACACTACAGCATTGTTCCATCAGCAATTTCTTTGCTTCCTTGATTCGTACTTGGTGTATATACGTAACAATGCTCAGGTCCATGTAACCTTTAAATAACCTTGCGATGTGACTAGGCGTGGTATAGAACATTTGTGCTAACTGTTCCAGAGAAATTTTTTGCGCATAGTTTAAATGGATGTACTCTAGTATTCCGTTAACTGTCGTATTTGATGTAAACTTCCAGCCAATGGCCCGATTAATCGCTTGCAGGAACTGCTTATACTCAATAGGTTTAAGTATAATATCACATGCACCGAGGCGTAAGGCCTGCTGTGCATATTGGAAAGATTCATAAGCAGTAATGATGATAAAGTGTGGCTCTGTCTCAGCCTTCATTACTTCAAAACCGTTCATAATCGGCATTTGAATATCAAGAAATATCAGTTCAGGATGCTCTTCTTTGATGAGTTTAACCGCTTGCCTTCCATCTGCCGCCGTCCCTACAATCTTGATTGGCAAACATTCTTTTTCGATGAAGTGGCAAATAATTGAAGCCACCGCCTGTTCATCATCGGCAATAATTGCTCGTATCATGTTTCTGCCTCCTCATACAGTTTGATTGGCACGCGAATAGAAACGCATGTTCCTTCTTTACAAACTGACCTAATATTCATGTTGAAATCTTCGCCATAAGCAGAGTGCAGTTTAGTATAAATCAAAGACAAGCCATGCCCAGTATTGCCCCTTATCCCTTTTGTCACTCGATTGAGCGTAACATTATCTAAAACTGTACCATTATTATATATAGAAATAACCGCACATTCTTCATATTTTTCCACCTGTATTCTAATACGCTTTTGCAAATCACAGTTACGAAATCCGTGGGTAAATGCATTTTCTACTATGGGCTGCAAGAAGTTAAATGGAACGGCAATATACCTCAATTCATCGTTTATATTGTATTCGATAGAAAGTGCTTGACCATAACGCAAACGTTGCAAGTTCAAATAGTTTTCCAGATATCCCAGTTCAGAATCAAGTGCTACAAAACGCAAGTTAGATTTCATAGTATAGCGAAACATCTTGGCAAGATCAATAATTGCGCCGTAAAGGTCATCTGAATTACTCTTCAATGCCATATTTGCCATAGAATTTAATGTATTAAACAAAAAATGATGGTTAATCTTAAGATTGGTAACAGTATCCTGTGCCACACGCAGATTCTCCGCGAGCTGTTCTTTGTGGTATACAGTTTGCGCAATTGCATTCTCCTTCTCTTGCAATTCCCGTCGTGCAGCATCAAACTCGCAAAAACTTGCAATGTTTTTCGCAACTTGCCTAAGTAGACGGCGAATCCCAATTGCAGTGCTTTGCGGTGTATCATATAAACCCTCAGGATGATCATGCTCTGAATCGGATAATAAAATATGACCTCCGCGAATTACACCAATGCACTTGTTTTTGTATATAATCGGAAAATGATAGACAGTCATACCGTGCGGACAGACAAATTGATCACATTTCAACTGTTTCGCACCTCGATAGATTTGCTGAAGCATACAAGCACAATCTGTTTGAGTTTTGTCTGGATTGCATTTCGTCATGCAAAAGTTGGGAAATACTCGGCTCTGCAACACAACTGACCAAGTTTCATCGTATATTGTGAATGGCGTATTGAGCGTTTCGATTAAATTCGTTCGTATTGCTTCTACAGCAGTGTATAAGTTGCTTGGTGTAACAATACTTTGTGTATTATATTTGTCGATGACAATCTGTGGTTCATAGTAAATGGGATTGGAAACTAACAATTCTCTGATAGGCACCGTACCCGTATTTATCGTTTCATGAGCAGTACCTGCCTCCATGTAAACGTACATTCCTTTATGAAGATGCATGATTTCATCGTTTATGGTATAAATACCTTCGCCGTCAAGTATATACAACAGTTGCTCGTCTGTATGCGTATGGCGGTATTGGTGCTTGTCTGGCAGGATTACAACGATTCCTACATTCATGGACTGCTTCGCGCTACTCTCCTCGTGCGTATACAGCCACTCAATATAACCCCACTCCGTTTTTTGAATTTTCATGCCTGCACCCCCTTTTTTAGCTTGAGCTTGTCATCATTGCCAGGATAAGAACAAGAAAAACAGATATTTACTATCCTTTACTAAGGATAACTTATATTCTTTTCAATAAGCAATACTATGATATGCCGCAACACATAATATCTAACAATAGTAGCTAGACCCATCCCTGATCCAAAACCGAGTTTGCAAATGTAATCAGGTGCGGTAGAATAACCAGACTGCATCACCAAACCTGTATCTGCAATGCCTGGTCCTGCATCTGAATGTCCGCTCGGGATAAATTGAAGCCTTCATATGGCCCTGGATTTAGTTATTTTCATTGACACGATCTATTTAATTTATATAGAATATATTATTCGCATTTGTTTTTTACATATGAAGTGTACCGGGCTGTAAAGCTCGCTGCCCGTGCGAAATGAGGAGCATTGATTATGGAAATCAGACATTTGGAGTGTTTTATGGCGGTGGCCCGCTGCGGGAATTTCACAAAAGCAGCCGAGCAAATTCATATCTCCCAACCGTCAATTAGTAAAATGATCAAAGAAATAGAAACGCAAATGAACATTGAATTGTTTTATCGTGATACCAAGCATGTGGAACTGACCGATGCCGGCATTGTCTTTTTGGAGCAAGCACAGCAAATTGTTGTGTTGTTTGATAACCTTACTACTAACATTGATGGTTTGTTAGCGGAAAAGTCGGGTAAAATCCGCATAGGTTTTCCGCCGATTACCAGTGTAACTATGTTCTCACAAGTGCTGGGGGTTTTTAAGAAAGAACATCCTAATATTGAATTTCAGTTGTTTGAGTTTGGTTCAATAACAATTGAAAAAAGTATTCAGGAGGGTGAATTGGATATCGGTATAGTATCGGCACCGGTTACCAATGAAGAATTATATGAGATGTTTTGGCTTACACGTGATTCGTTGGAAGTGGTCGTGCATCCCGAACATTCTTTGGCAGCCCGTTCAACAGTTGCTATATCCGATTTGGCGGAAGAATCCTTTGTGCTGTATAGCAAAGATTTCCGGCTGCATAACCAGATTATTGAACGTTGCCGTAGTGAAGGCTTTGACCCCAAAATCATGTTTGAAACTTCACAGTTAGAATTTATGATTCAAATCGTCGCTGCCAATGTGGGAATTGTCCTTTTGCCAACCCGCATTTGCCGTCAATTGGATAGCAGTCAGGTAGTCAGCAGGCCGTTGGCCGGAAAACCGATTCACTTGCAATTTGGAGTTATATGGAAAAAAGGCCGCTATCTTCCGCATTCCGCCCGTCAGTGGATTCAGTTTGCCCGTACTTTTTCTGGTTTTAAAGATATGGATATTGATATTATTGCAAATAAAAACTGAGGCTGCTCCTGCAGTCTCAGTTTTTATTGTTTTTACTAATTTTCACACTGATCAGAATTATACAGACTCATTCTCAATGAGAATAGGCCTATGCGTAACATATATTTCACTTGCACGAGCGATGACAGTACAATAAAACACAATACAAGAAATTGTGCGTAATTAAAGGAGGCTATCTATATGAGCACTGCAACTAAAACTGTACTGGGCCCAACAAATACTCAGGAGCAAGCTGAAACAAAGAAATATGACACTGATAACACCACTGTTGCTACGAAAAAACTTATTTCTCGTGATATTACCCGCGAAAAATGGTTCTGGGAAATTGCTGTTCCGTCTTAAGCAAACCATTTTCCATATTCTATGAAAATAGATTGTATGAAAACAGCTACAGTGCCGCCGGTATTTCTGGCAAAGGCCAAGATGCTTTTAAAAATTGTTGCCCAAATAAGTTTTTTAGTGGTAATCGCCTGGCTGGGCAATCTCATTTCCCGGAATATAGCCTGGGGAATACCGGGAAATATCCTTGGTATTGTCTTTTTGTTTATTGCCCTGGAATTACGAATTTTGCCGCTCAGCTGGGTTGAGTCCGGAGCCAGCCTATTAATTGCCGAATTAGTTCTTTTTTTTATTCCCTCAGCGGTTGCTGTTATTCAATTTGAGCCGCTACTGAAACAAAACGGGTTAGCGTTCTTTTTGGTTATTACCATTAGCACGCTAGGAGTTATGCTGGTAGTAGGGACTATAACAGAAACACTCATGCGCTATCGGGAAAAGAGGTAATCCATGTTTGCACTGATAAGTGTCTTTATAACAGTTATACTCTACAAGTTGGTGCAGCATTTTTATCACCGCTATTCATCAGTGTTTCTGCTGCCAATACTTAGTTGCCCAATTCTTCTAATTGCCGGCTTGAAGCTATTTGATATTTCCTACGATTTGTATGAGCCTGGAGCTTCTTGGTTAAGTTCTATGCTACAGCCAGCAACGGTAGCTCTGGCTGTGCCATTATATAAATACAGAAGAATCCTCCGGTTCTATTTGCCAGAATTTGTCGTTAGCATTGTTTGTGGTGCGGTTTTTGCCATGGTATCCTCACTGCTGATTTCAAAGCTATTACATTTAGATCCTCAGCTGATGGAGAGTCTTGCACCCCGCTCTATTACCACTCCGCTTGCTATTGATGTGTCCAGACAGCTTGGCGGAATTCCCTCGCTCACAGCCGCTTTTGTAATTTTCACAGGTATTACCGGCAGTATGCTGAGCCCCTTGGTTTTCCGCTGGCTGAAACATGTCAGCCCCATAACAAAAGGCTTAATTCTTGGTGTGTCCGCTCACGGAACAGGTACTGCCAAAGCACAGGAATATGGAAAAACGGAAACAGCCATTGCCAGTCTGGCAATGATATTCACAGGCATTATTACAACCCTTCTTGCCCCTGAGTTTGTACCGTTTCTATTGCAACTGATGGGTACAACCTAAAGTTTATACCTTAATCCCTAAATCAACGAGGCTTCCAATTACGCTAATTTTTTTAGCGCAATTGGGAAGAAACACGGGGAGAAGAAACACAGGGACAGGGATAATGTTTTAATTATTCAACTATCAACATAGAAACAGTGTCCCTGTCCCCGTGTTTTTTTCTAAATGCTGTACACCGTAATTCGGTGTACAGCATTTACGCTTTTTCGATTTTATATTACGCTCATTTTTCACATCTGACCTCCAGCAACGGCTACCTTATAGTAGCACAATCGAAATCATCCGATACTCTGCTTTTCTTGAACAATACCTTTCTTACTATTTTCAATTCTCAAAAAAGGACTTTGAATCGATAACAATTTTAGCCAGTCCCATTGGATCTGTAAAACGAATTTATGCCAATAAAAACCGCCGAAGCTACCCCTTTCGGTGTTACTTCGCAATAGTAAACTTCATATTAAACCTTAAACTTTCCAACAGCCTGAGCAAGCTTTTGAGCCATTTCCGCTAAGTTTTGGGTAGCACCTGTAACTTGACTTATCGACGCAGACTGCTCTTGTGAAGCTACCGAAACCGTTTCCATCTGTTCTGTGGTAGCCTGAAATATGGTACCAATCTCCTCAATATATGTTGTAATTTGATCACTATTTTCTGCAGTCTTTTCCATAGATGCAACTATTCCCAAAATATATTCTGAGAGTTCTCGAATATGCTTAGCAATATCCCTAAATGTTTGGCCTGCCGCATTTACGCTATCGATGCCATTTCCTACAGTGGCTATTTCAGAATTCATAGCTTGCACAGCTTTGTCAATGTTAACTTGATTTTCACTAATCAAAATACTAATTTGTTTAGCAGCTTGTTGAGACTGTTCGGCCAGTTTTCGTACTTCCTCGGCCACTACTGCAAATCCTTGGCCATGTTTACCAGCCCGTGCTGCTTCAATTGCAGCATTTAAAGCTAACAGGTTGGTTTGTCCAGCAATCCCCGAGATAACACTGACTATTTCACCAATACGTTGGGAACTCTTTGTAAGCTCACTTACCGTGCTTGTTACTTCTTCTGTGCTGGTACTTACATGACTCATTTGCTTAATAGCATGTTCGACTGTTTGTTGACCTGCAGACGTAGCCACTGTAGTTTTGTGCGCTACAGAGATTATGGCTTGAGACCGGCTAGCCGATTGTTGAATATCGTTGGATATATTATCTAGTGTCCGGGAAATCTCTTGTATCGTCGATCGTCGCTCCTGAATATTAGCAACCACAGCTCCAGCGGTTTTAGTTACCTGATTGGCCGCATGCATGGTTTCACTGCTGCTGGCGGTCAACTCTTGTGATGAAGCTGCTACTAATTCAGTAGACTCAGATATATCCTTTATTAAGACGCGTAAATCACCTACCATCTTGTTAAAGTTTCTAGCTACAATGCCAATCTCGTTAGAAGATTTAACGTCAACCAATTCGGTAAAATCGCCGTCCTTAATACGTTCTGTTGCACCCGCTATAGCAATAAGCGGACGGGTGAGTCTATTAGAAAACCAATATGTCACTATTGATGAAAGAAGCAACACTAAAAAACCTGCCAAAATATTTTGCTTCACTATACTATTTAGAAACGACAAAGCAGAGCTCTTTTTCTGAACCATAATTAAGCTCCATGGATCAGAAGTTCCTGGTAAAGGAACTGTACGGTAAGCGCAAACATACTCGTCACCATTAAGATCAGTATATTCACCAACCCCCACCTGACCTTCCAGAACCTTGTCAACAATACTTTTTAAATTAGAAGGAACTGTAAAGTCTACTTTCTCTACTTTATCATCGCCTTTTTCATCCTTAATAACGTTGCCCTGATTATCTTTTTGCAGCACTGTTTTCTTTTGCAGCTTATAGTTGTAAAGTTCCGAGACCTGCTGCTTATCAGGATGAGCTACAACTACACCATCGCCATCTAAAAGATAAGCATAACTACCTGGACCCGAATTATACTTTTCCACCATTTCCTGCAGTGTACTTGTTTCAATATCTGCATTCAATATGCCAATAAGGTTATTACCCATATACATACCTTGTATAGACGTAGTAACTGCTGTTTGCGACGAAGCCGAATAATACGATTTGGTTATGTATGGTTTTTTTTCTGCAATAAATTTTTTGAACCACCAACGGTCAGATCGATTACCTAAAGTACCACTAGACCTCGCAGTTTGATCACCCTTCATGTCATGGCTAACAAGTAATTGAAAAAAAGGGTATTTCTTCACTGTCGCTACTAATAGCTCCTTTTGTTTTTCAGGATTACCCTCTACTATAGCAGGGTGAACCGCTAGCTCAGTATTCAAATTGTAAGCATTTTGCAGAAATTGACTAATGTTAGCTGCCAACCCTTCTGCGACGACGGCATTAGTCTCTTTCATATGAGTTTCAAAGTTAGAAGAAACTAAGTAATAACTGATGCACATGAATACTCCAAGAGTAAGAATTACCATTGACCAGATCATTATGACGAGTTGATAACGTATAGATTTTAACATATTTCTATATCTCATCCTCTCACACTAACCCACGCCATGTCATATTAGCCAAATGTGACTATAGCGGATTAATTACTTATTTACCTGTATAGTAACGTGACTTATGGTTTGTGAAATAATCCAAATAAAAAAGCAACACCCTATAGACTATAAATAGTAAGTCAATAGGGCGCTGGCACAGAACAGACCTTACAGTTTACTATTTCTTAGACTGACACATTTCCGAGCAAGTATCTCTGTTGGATCCAGGACCGCTACGCTTTTATCAAGAATCTGGTAATCCGGGCTTTCTGACAAAAGTAACGGTAGTTCGGTACAGCCCAAAATTATTATCTCTGCCCCTTTTTGGACAAGATGTTCTACAGCCATTAGCAAATCAGTTTTACATACTCCAGCCGTATAACCAGCCTTGACCCCTTTTTCCCCATAAATAGCGTTCATAACTTTTGCTTGATACTCTTCTTCAGGTACCAGGATGCTAAATTCAGTTTTGGCCACTACCTCGTGATAGACTTTGCTCTTTATCGTACCATCGGTAGCAAGCAAACCTATTGTCTTTCTGTCATTATAGTATTTCTTGATATGCTCGACGGTCTCGTATAGCATATTAATAATCGGAATAGACAGGTAGGGTTGTATCCGTTTTACGAAAGCATGGGCCGTATTACACGGGATGGCGATAATATTAGCATCATTTGACTCCAATTTCTTACATGCTGAGTAAAGCGCAATCGTAGGGTCTGGACCATCTCCAATAAGATTTCTTGTACGATCAGGGATCTGCGGGTTATGTTCAACAACCATTTTAATATGCTCTTGATCCTTTTTGGCATCTGTATTGCGAATAATTTTATCCATAAAATCAACAGTTGCCGATGGCCCCACGCCACCAACAATACCAATTTTATAAGCCTTATCACTTGTTACGTCATTACTATCAATCGCATATTGAGCATAAACCTGATTGACATCAAAAATTGGCATTCCTCGTAACTGAAGTTCCTCAGTAACAAAAGCCAGTTCCGTAAAGCCCGGTACAATTAAATCGGCTCCCTGCTCAATAAGATCCTGGCATGCGTGGATTAGCAGTTCCAGCGAGTTACTCTGTTGATATAAACCTGATCTGATGCCAGTTTCACCATAAACCGCTTGCATTAGCTGTTTCTGGGCTTCCGGGTTCGGATACAACAATTCATAGTTTTCTGTGGCAAAATAATGCTCAAACAAGACCTGCTTCCGCACAAAATCAGAAGTAAGTATACCAAGTTTGCGCACCTTGCTGTATTTCCAGAATATATGGGTGTGCAGCGCTTCCATAATATTAATTACAGGAAGTTCGGTCTCAGAAACCAATTCATCAAAAAATGTATGACAAATAAAGCAAGGCAATATAACGGTGTTTACTTTCCTTCGTTCAAACTCCTTCAGCATATCAAATACGTATAATTTTCGGGCATTCAGGTTAGCGTTTTCATCGCCTGCTTTATCATTTTCGGCAAATGGATGTTGTTCAATGACAATCCCCACCAGATCCTTACTGTTGCGGTTAGGTATAGATTTGACTAGCTTATTATAAAAATCAGCACTAGCTAATGCTCCTAAACCACCGATAATCCCAAAACATTTTCTTTCACCTGTCATTTTAACCCCCACCCCATATGTTAGATAAATGATCGTTGTTTTGCAGAATAGTCAAGGGCAACAACCGAAAAGAGATGTGCAGCACTTGCTAGTAAGCGCTTGCTTTATCCTACAAATACTGCACACACACTTATTCAGAGATATGCTTACACATCGCTACCTTCGAGGCATTGTCTTGTCAAACTTAGTAATGTGAATTGACTATAGATCAGGCAGGTATTGATGAGTCTTTTTCCGCTTCCGGGATATCATCAACTATTCCTTTACCAGCAAACTTATGGAGCAAAAGGGCAGCAATTGTATTGCCAAATACATTGATACAAGTTCGTCCCATATCAATGAAACGGTCAACACCAGCTACTATGGCCATAGCTTCAATCGGTAATCCAATTGATGTGAGTATAACCGATAGAATTACCAAGGAAGCAGCCGTTACGTTCGCAGTCCCTTTATTAGCGATAAGGGTAGTTAATAGAATGGTCAGAATGGACGGGAGATCAAGGTTAAGTCCGTAGGCTTCCGCTAAGAAACATACAGTCAAGGATTGATAAAAAGCAGAACCATCAGTATTAAAACTGTATCCTAACGGTACAACGAAGGAAACAACTTTATTAGGAATCCCCATGCGTTGCAAAATTTGCATAAGCGAAGGAAGGGTTACTTCTGATGAGCAAGTAGTAAATGCAAGAAGAAGCGGTTCTGAGATTTGTTTGGTCGTTTCAATCGGTTTTAGTCCGATCATGTAAGTCATGATCCAGAAAGCGACCATTACAACCAACATACCAATGTAGAACACGCCGACAAGTTTTGCCATAGCGTAGAGAACACTGCCACCCTGGGTAGCAAATACCCAAGCCATAATTCCAGCAACTGCTATAGGAGAAAAAGCAATAATACCTTGAGTTAGCTTGAACATAGCTTCCATAATACTTTCCAGCAAATTAACAACAGGCTTTGCCTTTTCACCAATATTGGCCAATGAAACACCAAAGCAGATAGCGAAAAATAAAGTAGGAATAATTTTTTGATTGGCTGCTGACATAATCACATTATCGGGAATAAGATCAAGAAAAAACTGGGTCCAGTTAATGGCCTTAGCAAGATTTGCCGGAATATTGCCTGTGGCTTCTAAAGCAACCCCTGCTCCAGGATGGAATATTGCGTTTAGTGCAATACCAAGAACAATACACAAGCCGGTAGCCGTATAAAAATAGCCGAAGGACAAGAGTGCTAACCGACCAAGTTGTTTAAAATTAGACCCCATTTTATATATGCCCAGGGTAACAGACGCAAAGACTAATGGGATAACAATCATTTTTATCGCTTTAATGAAAGCTGTCCCTATAGGTTGGAGCGCTGCACCAATCGTAGGCCATACTAAGCCAATGACACAGCCGAGAACAAGTCCAATCATAATTTGTGCCCATAAGGGTATTTTGGATTTTTTGACAGATTTGCTTTTTTCAACATTTTCCATATTACCATGCATCTCCTTCTTCTCTTTTTTCTACAGAATGCAGTATTGCGAAAACTCCCCCCTTACCCGGCTACTGCCACAAGTAGATAGTATGCTGCAACTAATCACAGAATAATTCTACTATTCGAGATTAATCATAGCTGATAATTTACGGAAGGGGAAATCACTAATCGTTATGTCATAATAAAAAAGATTTATTTTATAAAAAAGAAAAAAGATTACGCTTTCCGGCAAGGATTACGCAATCTTCTTACAATTCATGATAATTTTATTCACTTTATACTTAGGAATAATTGCTATCCGCGCATAGATTCCAGATACTCTGCAATACCACTTTCAAGATTAGCCTTCTCACCAAATATGGAAAGGAGGGCTCGCATCGCCGGCGAAAGCACCTTATTTTTATGGAAAGCCAAGGAAATAACAACATGCAATTGCGGTGCATTAACAAACTCAATAAGTGTCCCATTTGCTAAAAAAGGAGCTACCAAAACATACGGCAGTACTCCAATTCCTAACCCATCAAGTACGGCGCGTAATATGGATGAAGCATCGCTATACTCCAAGCTAGGATTGACCTTCATTTCTTTCAATATCTCTTCATATTTGGACCTGTACACAGAGCCTGGACGAAAATTAATGAAAGGGTAACTGGCAATATCAATACAACCACCGCTGCCTGCCACTAATTCGCGCTGCGCCACCCATACAAGCCTTTCTTGAAATAAGGAAAACTGCATAAGTTGCTCATTAGAAATCTTGCTATTGACAATAATGAGATCAAAGGTATTATCCAAAAGAGCCTTGACAGTATCTGATAGGAATGTACGAATATCTACACTAATTATGCCTTTAATGGTCCGGCATTGAAATTCTCGTAAAACTGAAGGTAATACATAACTAGCCATATCTGTAGAAGAACCTATTTTAATTGGCTCCGCCCTGCTCGATTGAGGTTGTAAGGAAACATGCATCTCATCATAGACAGCTAATAATCTTTCTGCATATGCGACCAAGTCTTGTCCCGCACTATTTATAAGCACTCTCTTCTTGCCAACCCGGTCAAACAGCGACACACCAAAGTGCCCTTCTAACGTTCGTATCTGAGCGGTAATGGCTGGTTGAGTAAAATTAAGCTGTTCCGCGGCATGTGTAATGCTTCCTAGCTTTGCCACCAATAAAAAAGTCCTAAATAGTTGAATATCCACAGGTTGATCCCCCTAGTGAAGCTACTTATTATTTAGGATAAACTATATCTTTAAAAAATACCATAGTTTGTTTGAATGAATGTTATCACATTAACACAACATACAATAACAGCGGCACCTTGAAGCTTTGCAAGGTACCACTGCTATTGGTGTTAGTATAAATTGCTTTAATTGGCTTTAGGCATCCATTCATCGGCAAAGAGCGGATATCTTGCTGCCAAATCCGCTACTTTCTTGCGTATGTTATCTAATACACCAGCGTCATTATAATATCTCAAGGCTTGTCCTACGAGAGTTCCGACCTGGAACATTTCTTTCTCTTTCATACCACGAGTTGTCATGAACGGACTGCCAATTCGAATACCACTTGCCAAAGTAAGTGGCTGGGAATCAAATGGTATTCCATTTTTGTTACATATAATTCCGATAGAAGCCAATACTTCTTCCGCTTGTTTTCCTGTTGGAATCAAATTAGTAACGTCAACTACAACAAGATGTGTCTCAGTGCCACCAGCTACTAACCGCAGCCCCTCAGCTAAGCAGCCATTCGCTAAAGCTACAGCATTGGCAATTACCTGTTTGCCATAGCGTTTAAACTCCTTGGTCATACACTCTTTAAAAAGTACTGCACGGGCTGCGATCATATCCATTTTAGCAGCTCCTTGCAGCCCTGGAAATAACGCTCTGTCAATTTTACCAGCCAATTCTTTTTTGCATAAAATAATTCCTCCGCCACGAGGTCCCCTAAATGTTTTATGAGTTGATGAAGAAACAATGTCTGCATAGGGAACAGGCGATGGTATTGCGCCAGCAGCAACTAACCCCACATTATGAGCAAGGTCGACAAAAAATACGGCGCCTACTGATTTAGCAATCTCAGAAAATGCTGCATAATCAATTAAACGTGGATAAGAAGATGTCCCACAAATAATCATCTTCGGCTTATGCTCAATCGCTAATCTTCTTACCTCGTCCATGTCAATTTGTTCTGTTTCCCTATTAACCCCGTAATGTATGGCATTAAAAGTTTTGCCGCTGTAATGGAAGGAAGCACCGTGACTCAGATGTCCTCCATGACTTAATTCCATTGATAAGATCGTATCTCCCGGTTTTAGCACCGCATTCATTATTGCTACGTTTCCTACAGTAGCACTCATTGCTTGAACATTAGCATATTCACATTGAAAAAGTTCTTTCAGTCTTTCTATGGCCAAGTTCTCAACCCTGTCTACCAATTCGCATCCGGCAACAAAGCGTTTTCCAGGATAACCTTCCGCATTTTTGTTTGCCCAAATGCCACCTTCTAGGCAAGTGGAAAGCGGAGAGGCAAAATTTTCCGAGGCAATAATATTAATAGTTGACCGCTGCCGTTCTTCTTCTTGTTTAGCCAACATTGTCATTTCTAGATCAAATTTCCCAAGAACATTCATAATTTCTTCTCGTTCCATAAAAACACCTCATCTAGTATTTTTTTAAACTTATTCTGAATATAAAATCAATGTAAAACCAACTGTTCTGCCCTGCAGCGACAGAAAATAAAATATATCAGTTGGTTGAATAATAAGTCACTATATTCCCCGGGTGTCTATTTTGATAATAAACTAATTATATCGCAAAGGGAAATTAAGAGAATTTATGCGTATAATAAAATATCGTTATTTTACTATATACAACGCGTTAAAGATTTTTGCAGGCGGGTGGTGTGTTGGCAAAAGCGGAAGTCAAACGCTAGTTTTCTTAGCCAGCAGTTTTGAGATATTCTTTTCCGGCAATACCTGGTCTTGTCATTTCTGTTGGCGACAATATAACATCCAAATGCTCAGCTGAAATAATATCTTTGGCTAAAACGATTTCTTTTACGGGCTTACCACTCTTTTGTGCTTCTTTCGCAATCGCGGAAGCCAATTCATAGCCAATATGTGGCAATAGCGCAGTGATTGGACCAATGCTATTATCGACCAGTTCGCGGCAGCGTGCTTCATTGGCTTCAATACCTTGAATACATTTACTATTAAATATGTTAACTGCGTTGGTCATAATGGTTAGTGAGTTAAATAAGCTATAGGCTAGGACAGGTTCCATTACGTTTAACTCAAACTGTCCGGCTTCCACCGCTAAGCTGATTGCATGATCATTACCAATAACCTGAAAGGCAACCTGGTTAACCATTTCCGGAATAACTGGATTTACTTTTCCTGGCATTATCGATGATCCTGGCTGCATTGCTGGTAATGCAAGTTCATTTAGACCACATTTAGGACCGGAGGCCATCAACCGTAAATCGTTAGCAATCTTCGATAAAGATAATGCCGTGACTTTTAACACGCCTGAAAAAGCAGCCAAATCATCTGTATTTTGCGTCGCATCGACTAAATTTGATGCTGAAACAAAATTTTGACCGGTTAAATCTGAGATTTCCTGCACAACATATTGTATATATTCTATTTCAGCATTTAATCCTGTGCCAACTGCTGTGGCTCCCATATTAATGCTATGCAAGTTTCTTTGTTCATCACTGATTCGTCGAACAGCCCGTTTAAGCGCTTCAGCGTATGCTGCAAATTCCTGCCCCAGCGTTATCGGCACCGCATCCTGTAAGTGAGTGCGCCCCATTTTGATAATATCGTTAAACATTCCGGCTTTTTTTTCGAAGCTGCTAATCAGTGAATTCATTACTTCAACCAGATAAGCGGCCTTTTTAATTGTACAAATACGGATTGCCGTAGGAATAACATCATTCGTTGATTGCGCCATATTGACATGATTATTCGGCGAAATCAAATTCTGATTGCCTTTTTTATCCCCCAAAATCTCAAGCGCCCGATTGGCAATAACCTCATTGGCATTCATGTTCATTGAGGTACCGGCTCCTCCTTGAATACAGTCGACAACAAATTGTTCATGCCACTGCCCATCAATAATTTCCTGGGAAGCCTGCACGATAGCTACACCTATTTTATTTTGCATCCTCCCCGTTTTCATATTTGCTCTTGCAGCGGCAAGCTTCACAATAGCCAGCGCTTTGATAAAATCTTCGTTTAATTTATGTCCGGTAACCGCAAAATTATTTACGGCTCGAGTGGTTTGTATTCCATAATATACATCATCAGGCAATTCAATTTCTCCAAGAAAATCTCTTTCAATACGCACCTGCAACCCTCCACTTTATTTTACATAATTCAATAATGTTTTCAGTATTTTGTATACATGAATTAGCCTAGTTTAACGCGTTCTGCTGTTTTTTTTCGAATCTCTTCAGAGTCAACTTTAATTCGAGCTACCCCGGTCTCCATAGCGGCTTTGGCAACTGCTGCAGCGACAGCAGGCGCAACCCTCGGATCAAAAACATCCGGAACTATATAGTCTTCCCTAAGTTCGTTTTCGGGAATTAAATTGGCAATCGCGTAAACGGCGGCGATTTTCATTTCCTCGTTAATTTGACGGGCTCTCACATCAATGGCGCCGCGAAACATTCCGGGAAACACAGTTACATTATTAACCTGGTTAGGGGCATCTGAGCGCCCAGTTCCGGCAACTCTGGCGCCAGCGGCTTTGGCTTCATCATAGCTAATTTCTGGCACCGGATTTGCCATGGCAATGACAATTGGATCTTGGTTCATATTTTTTATCATCGCTGGAGTGATTGCTCCCGGAGCCGAAACAGCAATGATTGCATCGGCTTTCTTAGAAACCAATTCCAAGTTACCCTTTAGTTGAGTCAGATTAGTCACCTTAGCCAGCTCGGCTTGTACCCTGTTTAGGCCAGTCATACTTTTATGCAAGGCACCCTGAATATCAACCATAACAACATTTCTAGCGCCGGCATTAACTAGTAAACGGCCAATAGCCGTACCAGCGGCACCAGCACCGTTAACAATAATGTTTGCAGTAGCCAGTTCCTTTTTAACAAGACGCAGCGCGCCAATAAGCGCTGATACTGCGGCAATTGCTGTTCCATGCTGATCGTCATGGAACACAGGAATATCCATCTGTTCTTTCAGACGATCCTCAATGTCATAACATTTTGGTGAAGAATAATCCTCCAGGTTAATCCCTGAAAAAGAAGGTTGTAGCAGTTTTACTGTTTCAATAATTTTGTCCGGATCTTTTGTATTCAGACAAATAGGAACAGCATCAACATCACCAAACACTTTGAATAGTACTGCTTTTCCTTCCATGACAGGCATCGCCGCTTCCGGCCCAATATCTCCCAGTCCCAATACACGAGTACCATCAGAAATAACAGCAATCATATTGCCGCGGCAAGTAAGTTCAAACGATAAATCTTTGTCTGCTTGAATTTCTTTGCAAGGTTCAGCGACCCCCGGTGTGTAGGCCAAACTTAAATCACGACGAGTTTTGAGTTCCACCTTATTTCTTACTTCCAATTTACCACATTTTTCGCGATGCAGTTTAAGTGCGTCCTCTCTTAAATCCATATTCCTATTCCTCCAATAGCATCAGCAGTGCATAAAAGCTAATTTCATTATTATCATATAGCGAAAATAGTTTGATGGGAAATTAAGAGTCTTTATATAAATAATAAAAAGTCTTTATTTTTAGAATTTTTCATGAACATCTTCATCAGTGTCATTGGTAAACTCCCTCTATACTTATATAAAAAGCGAGGCCTGCTCCACTTAAAATGGTTCAGGCCTCGCTTTTTATGCTAACACATCAAAGTTGTTATCCCTGTGTCTGTCTACTCTTCCATTATATTGCAATAAGTTTCCAAAAAACCTGTTGTCACCTCACCCTTAACAAATAAGGGGTGATTCAGCAGTTTCTGATGAAAGGGAATGGTGGTATGCACGCCCTCAATAACAAATTCGCTAAGTGCCCGTTTCATCCGTTCAATGGCTTCCTGTCTGGTTTTACCCCAGACAATGGCTTTTGCCACCATAGAATCATAGAAAGGAGAGATATCATACCCAGGGTATACAGCACTGTCAATTCTGACACCAAACCCACCAGGCGGCAGATAGCGTCCTACCTTGCCGGGGCAAGGCATAAAGTTACAGGCTGGATTTTCTGCATTGACGCGGCATTCTATAGCCCAGCCATTTACCTGTACTTCTGCTTGCGAAAAGCTGAGACGGCAGCCTGCCGCCACGGCTAGCTGTTCCTTAATCAGATCAATGCCTGTAACCATTTCCGTTATGGCATGCTCAACCTGAATCCGGGTATTCATTTCAATAAAATAGAATTGACCATGTTTATCCAGCAGAAATTCTACCGTGCCTGCTCCCTGATAATGTACCGCCTTGGCAGCCTGCACGGCAACCTGCCCCATCTGCTGGCGCAGCCTTTCATCCAGAGCCGGTGACGGCGCTTCTTCCACCAGTTTTTGATGACGGCGCTGAATGGAGCAATCCCGTTCACCCAGATAGACAACATTGCCATAGCTATCGGCCATAATCTGCATTTCAACATGCCGGGGTTCTTCCAGATACTTTTCTAAATAAACACCGGGATCACCAAAAATAACTTCTACTTCCTTTTGCGCCTGACGAATGGCTTGGCTTAAATCTGCAGCATTATCAGCCACTCGCATGCCTTTGCCGCCGCCACCGGCGGTGGCCTTAACAATCACCGGATAGCCGATTATCTCTGCTACAGCGACTGCCGTTTCTATTTCTTCAATAATACCTTCTGTGCCGGGAATAATGGGAACGCCTGCCTTTTTCATAGTATCCCGGGCTGCTGCTTTTGCTCCCATTCTCCTGATAGCTTCCGGACTAGGGCCAATGAAGGTTATCCCCCAGGCGCTGCAAGCTGCGGCAAATTCCGCGTTCTCAGCTAAAAAACCGTAGCCCGGGTGAATGGCATCAGTCTGGGTAGCGGCAGCCACCGCAAGCAAATTAGCTACATTTAAATAGCTCTGCCTGGCAGCAGCCGGACCGATGCAATACGCTTCATCGGCTAGCTTGACATGCAGCGCCTGCGCATCAGCTTCCGAATAAACAGCGACAGTAGCAATTCCCATTTCACGACAGGCCCTAATAATCCGGACAGCAATTTCACCCCGGTTAGCAATTAGCACTTTTTTGAACATTTGTTTTCTCCTTTGTTCCTCTACCGATCTTGTTTGCTAAACCGAGGCTGCTATGGCTTTACCAAAAACAGCGGCTGACCATACTCCACGAAATCTCCGTCTTTCACCAATACCTTCACAACTTCGCCTGTTACACCAGCAGCTACTTCGTTAAATAATTTCATAGCCTCCAATATGCATACGATAGTATCCGGTTCTACTCTGTCGCCAATAGTTACAAACGGAGCGGCACCGGGTTCAGCGGCAGCATAAAAAGTTCCGACAGTTGGCGAGATAATCTCGCAGAAAACCGTTTCTTCCGGTTCGGGAGTTGGCGGTTTTGCTGTTTTCTGTGAAATAGGATTAGCTGAGGCCGGTACGGCAGCAGGCTGTAGCTGCTCAGGCAGAGCAGAATTTTTGGCAATAACCAGTTTTGATCCTTCATTATTCCATTCAAAGTGACTGATCGACGATTGTTCCACAGCCTTAATCAATTCTTTTATTTCAGCAATAGTAAACATCAATTTCACTCCTTGAGCATTCTTACTGCTAGGCAAACTTATCCTGCAATTTGGTATAGGCTTACATTAGCCGCAAGGCAATGGCTTGTTTTAGTTGCTGCAGATATCCTTCCCGTTCAAGATAAAGCTTCTGTGCCTCTTTGAGCGATATTTCCTGAAACTTGATTTGCGCTCCCGGCCTGGTCTGAGCAATAAGGGCAACATCTACCGCTGCAACCTGGGCTATCTTGGGATACCCCCCCGCGGTTTGCCTGTCTGCCAGCAGCACAATCGGGTTGCCATCAGGCGGCACCTGAATAGTTCCCAGCGCAACCGCCTCAGAAATCATTTCTAATGGCTCACTCAGCGTTAGCACCGGACCTGACAAACGGTATCCCATCCGGTCTGACTGTGTTGTAACCTGAAAAGGCTGACCAAAAAATTGCGCCTTACTTGCTGCTGTAAAATGCTCATACTGACTGCCACAGGTAACACGCACCGAAATAGGCTGAGCAATCTGGAGAATATGCTCCTTGGCTGCATACCAGGCTGTAGCGGCAAAAGCATGCCCCTGCAATTTAGCAGCTAACTGTTTACTTAACCGGTCAGCCTGCTCTGACAGGGAATTTTGGCCAACAAGCACATCATCCTGCTGTAACGCCCGCCCGTGAAAGCCGCCAATACCTGCCCGCAAATAGGTGCTTTTGCTGCCCATTACTACCGGAATATCATACCCTCCGGCCACAGCCAGATAAGAACGGCAGCCTGGCTTAGATCCTCTAAAAGCAAGCACACTGCCTTGTTTGACATAAACCGGTCGCCACATGGGCACTGCTGCGCCATTAATGGCCGGCGCCATATCGCCGCCGGTTATGGCCAGCAGCATATCCTGCTCCAGCCGCAGCGTCGGCCCCATTAGTGTCATTTCCAATGCACCCTGACCTTCCTCATTACCCACCAGGATATTGGCTACGCGCAATGCGTAGGAATCTATAGCGCCACTTACAATCACGCCGTACTTTTGAAAACCATATCTGCCCAGATCCTGAATGCTGGAAAGCAGGCCGGGGCGCAGCACAGTCATACTCATGGCCTGGCCTCCTCATATTCCTGATATTCAGCCAAAGAAATCGGCCGGAACCGGATGATATCGCCTGCCTGCAAGAGACTGGGACATGCCGCCAGAGGACGAAACAACGGCAACGGCGTGCGGCCAATCAACTGCCAGCCTCCAGGGGTTGTGATAGGATAGACACCGGTTTGCATACCGGCAATTCCTACAGAACCTGCCGGAATTTCCAGGCGCGGCGATGGCCGCCGGGGTGTGGCTATTTTTTCGGACATGCCGCCAAGATAAGGAAATCCAGGAGCGAATCCGATCATATACACAAGATACTGCCCCTGACTATGGATTTCAATTACTTTTTCCATTGTCAGGTTATTATGCTCTGCCACATAAGCTAGATCCGGGCCGAATTCACCACCATAACAGACAGGAATTTCCACGGTTCTGGGCACAGTTGCTACGCTATTGTCTAGTTTACTCAGTACTTTTACTAATAAATCAGCAAGAACTTCATAGGCCAGTGGTTCTGTTTGCTGGTAAAACTGTTCTTCGCATAATTGCTTTACTTGCGCCGGATTGAAAAACACGGTAACGCTGGAGTAAGCCGATACATATTCTAGCATTCCCGGCAACGGCTGCCGATCCAGATAATCGGCTAGTGTCTTTACTTTCTTATTTGTCTCAGGATTAATGCCTTTACCGAATTCCACCATAAGGGCTGCTTCGCCGACAGGCAGCAGTTGGTATTCAAGCACAGCCGTCTCTGTTTGTTGACTCACGAGTATCCACCTCTGTGTCTCTTGCTATATATAGCATGCTACAGCGTTACTTACAACACACTGAATTTTTCATCCTGTATATCGGTAATAAACATATGACCGGGAGCATGGGTAATCATCAACTCCGGTTTTATCTGCATAGCTACCGCTTGCGGCGTAACTCCGCAGGCCCAAAATACCGGGACTTCTCCGGCTTTAATCGTAACACGATCACCAAAGTCCGGCTTGTCAATATCATTTATCCCAATACCGGCCGGATTGCCAATATGAATAGGCGCACCATGAACTGACGGGAAGCGGGAGGTTATCTGAACAGCCCTCACAACATCCTTTTCCGGTATCGGCCGCATGCTCACCACTACCGGGCCTTCAAAACGGCCTGCTTGTATACAGGGAATATTGGTCTTATACATGGCCACATTACAATTCTCTTCGATGTGACGAACCGGAATACCGCTATTCATCAGCGGATGTTCAAACGTAAAGCTGCAACCGATAAGAAAAGCAACCATATCATCTTCCCAGTAAGTAAGAATATCTGTTACTTCATCTACCAATTCGCCGTGCCGGTAAATCCGGTATCTAGGAATATCTGTGCGGATATCTGCAGCAGGAGCTACCAGCCTGGGCACCGGCGAACCGGCTTCGGTGACATCAAGCACCGGACAGGGTTTCGGATTCCTCTGGCAAAATAAAAGAAAATCAAAAGCAATATCCTTCTTCAAAATGGCCAGATTGGCCTGGGTAAACCCCTTAGCCATTCCAGATGTTGGCTTAGCCCACTCATTCCGACGAATCATAGCCCGTACTTCTGCCGGACTCATATTTGCAAACTCACTCATTTTTCATCCCTCTTTACTATCCTATTGTTACTACTTATCACCCATAGCCTTGACATCAATCCCACCGTTAAGGAGATATTCCCGTATCTTCCGGGCAAATTCCAGCGCGTGTCTGCCATCACCATGAATACATACCGTATCGGCCTTGACGGCAATATCCCGGCCTTGTCGCGATAATACCTTGCCTTCCTTAATCATGCGGACAACTTGCTGCACGGCTTCTTCCTGATTGGTAATCAACGCATCCGGTTGTTTACGCGGAGTTAATGAACCATCCTGCTGATACGTACGGTCGGCAAATACCTCATGAGCTACCTGCAGACCAATTTTTTCTCCGGCAGCGACTAGTTCACTACCTGCAAGACCAAACAGAATTAAACCGGGATCTACCTTATAAACAGCTTCGGCAACAGCTGCTGACAGCGGTTTGCTTTTGGCCGCCATATTATAGAGAGCGCCATGCGGCTTAACATGCTGCATATTTGCTCCTTCAGCTTTGACAAAGGCCGTTAATGCACCAAGCTGGTACACTACCAGGTCATATGCCTCCTGGGGTGAAATATCCATTTGTCTCCGGCCAAAACCAGCCAAATCCGGCAAGCCAGGATGAGCACCAATCGCTACGCCATTTTTCAAGGCCAGCGTGACTGTTTTGCGCATAACCCCCGGATCACCGGCGTGAAAGCCGCAGGCAATATTTGCCGAGGTTACAAATGGCAGAATCTCTTCGTCCACGCCTAGTTTGTAAGCGCCAAAGCTCTCTCCCAAGTCACAGTTTAAGTCAACTCGGTACATATCGGTATACCTCCAAAGTTTTTTATAATCTATAGAATGTAAAACATCATATGATTACATTAAAAATTGATTAATAAATGTACGTACACTCATATATCCCATGATAGCAACAACAAGAAAACCGCTAACGGTCATCCATACAGGATGTCTGTATTCACCGACAATCTTTTTATTATGAGCCCCAACTAATATCGAAGCCAAAGCTAACGGTAATATAAACCCGTTAATTGTTCCCACGACCACAAGTACCTTAACCGGCTGGCCAACCATAACAAAAACAATTGTCGAAAAAATAATAAACCCAATGATGATTTTGTCATAATACTCATCAACTTTTTTGCTAAACGATTTTAAAAAGGATACAGACGTGTAAGCACAGCCAATAACCGAAGTCGTACCGGCTGACCATATTACAATACCAAATAATTTATAGCCTATGTCTCCTGCCGCAGCTTGGAAAACAGAAGCAGCCGGATTTGCCGGATCTATAAAATGGCCATGTACGATAACACCAAGAGCACCTAAGAAAAGCACTACACGCATAACACCGGTGATTAAAATACCGCTTATGGCGCTTCGCGTTGCCTGCGGAATAAATTTTATGCCCTTGATGCCAGCGTCCAAAAGCCGGTGTCCGCCGGAATAGGTTATATATCCGCCTACACTGCCGCCAATGAGTGTGATCAGCGCTACTATATCAATTTGATCAGGCGCAAAAGTTTTAACAACCGCTTCGCCTACTGGCGGCATAGCTGCTATGGCGACAAATACAGCCAAAAGAATCCTAACAATACCAAAGCTGCTTACGAAGCTGTCCATGATTTTGCCTATCTGCTTAAAACAGAAAATAGATAAGGCAATGATACCGCTAATGATGGCTCCTGCTTGAATTGATGTGCCAAACAAAACGTTGAGCCCCAGTGACGCTCCGGCGATATTGCCAATGTTGAAACATAAACCGCCCATTACAATTAAAATAGAAATAAAATAGCCTAACCCTGGCAGGACTGTATTCCCAATTTCCTGGCCACGCATACCGGAAGCAACGATAATTCTCCAAACATTGATCTGAACAAAAATATCAATTATTACCGACGCCAAGATTACAAACCCAAAACTGGCTCCCGTTTTTTGAGTGAACACAGTGGTTTGCATCAAAAATCCCGGACCAATTGCCGTGATGGCCATCAAAAAGATAGCGCCGAGATAGGACCCTTTAAATCTATTCTCTACTTTACTCTCACCCATTGCTGATCACACTCCTCAATTATTTGATAATAACCAAAATTCACATTTTTATTGGTTCCATAGTTCCCCCCTAGTTTTTTATCCTTTTTTCGCCTACTGAGAAATGAATTTCAGTTTAAAACAAAAAGACGCTCAAACAAAGTTACTCTTTGTTCGAAGCGCCTTTGCTTCCTGCGAAATTTGGTTTTTTTTATCATAACACCGAACTAACCGGATGTAAAATTGAAAAATTAAATAGGGACATTCGATTTTCCTGAAAGCTATTTTTTTAAGCTTTCAACGCTGTGGCAATAGCCTGATACAATTGCTGTTCTGCGTGGAGTGCAGCAATTGCTTCCGTTTCACTAACACAGCAAAATCGTATACTATCACCGGTCTTGGTCTGGGCGACCTTGGACAAATCGTTCCGAATCACATAGCCAAGCTTGGCAAATCCACCCGTAGTCTGGTGATCTGCCAGCATAATAAACGGCATACCATGCGAAGCAATCTGAATAGAGCCCTGATACACAGCATCAGAGATAATATCTGCTTTGCCGACAGGTAAAATCCGGGAGCCTGTCAACCGGTAACCAACCCTGTCAGCTTGCTTGGTAATTGTATATGGTTTAGCGAAAAAGGTAGCAATTGCTTCCTCAGAAAACATATCCTGCTGAGGCCCGAGCATCACTCTTATCAAAACCTTGTCACCATAGGACGGAATATATTCACCGGCAAGTGACTGTGGTCTGGCAGCACCTGCCCCTGCCTGCCCAGCATACAGGACATCGCCCTGCCGCAGCGTTCTCCCCTCATAGCCCCCAACGCCTGCTTTAACACAAGTAGACCGGCTGCCCAGTACCAGGGGAACATCGATTCCCCCCTGCACCGCTAAATAAGCCCGATAGCCGGTGACAGCCTCGCCAAATCGGAGTTCTCCGTTCCTGGGCACAAGAAAAGCCGACCAATTGGGAGCAGCAACACCATTTACCGTTACCCGCATATCTGCGCCGCCAACAGCCACCAGTCGCTCCTCATCAAACTTAAGCACCGCTCCCCAAGAGGTCATTTCCAGCACGGCCGCCTGTACCTCATTACCTGCCAATAAGTTGACTATGCGCCCGGCATACCGGTCCATTACCCCGGCTATCGGCAAACCATAAGCCTGGTAGCCCCATCGGCCCTCATCCTGTACTGTTGTAAAGAAACCTTGTTGAATAACAGTAATCACTACTCATCACTCTCACTGCCCTGACAAATTCGCGGAACATAAGTGCCTGCTGCTACTTCGCGGCGTATCGCAAAATACTCTTCCACGGTTATCGTATAAAACTGCAGATAATCTCCGGGAGAAAATAAAAAAGGCCGACTGCTCTTAGGATTAAAGGCCTTGACCGGCGTACGCCCAATCAGCCACCATTCTCCCGGACTTTCCACAGGATAAAGGCCTGTCTGACTGCCCCCAATCCCCACCGAGCCGGCCGGCACCTTAGCACGCGGCTTTTCCTGCCGTGGCACCGCAAGCTGCTCAGCCAAGCCGCCCAAATAAGGAAACCCCGGGGTAAACCCCAGCATATACACCAAATAGGGGGTTGCGGTATGAATACCGATAACCTCTGCTGCCGTCAGCCTGGTATAGCGTGCCACATATTCCAAATCAGGTCCCAGCACACCCCCGTAACAAACCGGCACATAAACTGTCTTGGCCTCTGTAGGCTGACTGCTTTGGGGATTCATTTCACACAGCATTTGGCTGATAAACCCGGACAACTCCTGCCTGGTTATTACCAAAGGATCAAAATATACCATAACAGTCCGGTAGGTGGGCACCACCTCAATAACACCAGGAAGCAAACTGCTGTTAAGCAGTCCGGCAAGCTGTTGCACCATCCTGTTAATAGCAGGCGAAATGTCTGGATCGAATTCGATTACCAACCCATGCTCACCCGCAACAAGCAGTCTGACATCAGGCATCCATTTATTCATAGCGACCTCCACTGGGTTTTGGATTTTCTCAGTTGGCAAGAAATTCACTTCAATAACCTCTCCTGAACAAGCTTATGAAAAGCTTGAATGGTAGAAGAAAGCCATTTATCCTTGTGGTAGGCAAGATATGCATTAATTTGGAATTCCGGTCCCAACCAGGGCAAAGCTACTAAGGTACCTGACGTAAGTTCATTCTGGACTGCCGCCTGGGGCAGGATCGTCAACCCGATATTGCTCATAACAAATTGCTTAATAACCTCAATCTGGCATATTTCCAGCACATTTCCCGGCCGGACAGCCGCTTTTTCCATACTCTCTTCCAATAAAGTCCGATAGCTACTACCGGAATCGGGAAAGATCAGTGTTTGTCCGCCCAGGTCGCTTACCTGCACCCCGGAAAACCTGCTGAAAACATGGTTGGGCGAGGCAGTTAAAACCACAGGCTCCGGCCATAACAATTTACTGACTAAGTCAGGCTCCTGTATTTTCTCTTCCAGGAAAAAAGCCACATCCATCATATTTTTTCGCAGCATATTGTAAAAATCACTTGAAATCCCTAGCTTCACCTTCAATTCCACCTCAGGATATACGGCAGCATATTCCTTAAGCAAATCCTGCAACCGGTATACACAGAGCGATTCCGGGATACCAATGATAATCGGCCCCCGCGGTATCGAAAAATCATCAAGCACGTTTTTAGCTTCCTCGGCCAGTTTGGTAATGCGCTCAGCATAATCATAGAGCCGCTCACCGTCACCGGTAAGCATTAGCTGATGACCAAACCGTTCAAACAAAACAGTGTTCAATTCTTTTTCTAAAAATTGAATATGCGTTGTTGCTGTAGACTGAGTATAGCCAAGAAATTGTGCAGCC
Organism: Sporomusa sp. KB1; assembly: GCF_007830295.1. Lineage (GTDB taxonomy): Bacteria > Bacillota > Negativicutes > Sporomusales > Sporomusaceae > Sporomusa. The sequence continues at coordinate 989,752 of NZ_VLKC01000002.1, forward strand.
TGTGAAAAATTACCAAACTTAACAATACTCATAAACGTCTTTAATTGTCGTATTTCCAAAAATACCACTCCAAAACAACCTACTTTGTCTATATTATACTCTATTTAACGCTTTCGACCACTTTTTTAAAAAAGTGGCCGAAACTCACTTGATCTTTCTAATGAGCCCGGCCATTTTATTCCACTATTAATACTTTCCCGGAATATACAGGTTTAGTTCTATACTGACAGTTCCATTAGGCTACTTGCTCTCCCGAACTGTCACCGCGATTGCCAGTGTCTTGGTTGCCAGTTTTCCCGCGTCCCAAGGCCGGGCAAAGCTAAAGTGGATGGTTTCTGTTCCCAACTCATCACCCGCCTTCAGTATATAAGTATCACGCAACGGTCCGCCACACAGGTTCTTGTCAGCTGACAGCGGTTGGGAATCCGCTGTTTGTTCTGCTCTGACCAGCATAGGTTCTCCCTCTAATTTCCATGAATAACCAGTTCCGGCGGCAGAAAGCAGTTCCACCCGAAACACTTCACCTGGCTGGAGAGCAAGCGCCATGTTAACAACTCCCTGACCCAAACTATCCACCTGTACTGTCAGCTTAACAGACTCTTCCCGGTAAGCCATACCTTCTGCCGACACACTACCAGCAAACAGTAACGGCAATACCATCATTACGAGTAACAGTTTAAACAGCAGTTTCTTTGAAAAGTCCCCCACAAGCATCTTCCTCCCTTAAATTCAGCACTATTTTGAAAAATATTACCCTAGGGCAAATTTAATCTGACCTGTACCATCTTTATTTCGGGTACTAACCTACTTTGCAGGTTAGTACCCGTTTCTCCGCGCTATATAAATTTTCCTGCTAGATTTTGCATAATCAATGGCCATCACAATGGTTTGCAAATCGAAACTATTGTTGAACACAGATTTTTTTAAAATTGGGTATTGTATTTCCTATTTTCTGTGTTATAATTATCCTATAATAATAATTATTGTTTGTGGAGGTAGATTTATGAAAAAGTTTGTCTGTACTATCTGTGGCTATGTTCACGAGGGCGACTTTGCCCCTGACGCTTGTCCCCAATGTAACGCACCTGCTACTAAGTTTGTTGAACAGTCCGCTGCTGGTTTGAATTGGGCTGATGAGCATAGAATCGGCGTAGCTGCTGGCGTAGATACCGAAATCCTCGAAGGTCTGAAATTGAATTTTATGGGAGAGTGCACCGAAGTCGGCATGTATCTGGCAATGAGCCGCCAAGCTGACCGTGAAGGTTACCCCGAGGTAGCTGAGGCTTATAAACGCATTGCCTTTGAAGAAGCCGAGCACGCCGCAAAATTTGCCGAATTGCTGGGTGAAGTCGTAAATCCTTCTACCCAAAAGAACCTTGAACTCCGGGTAGAAGCTGAATATGGTGCCTGTCAAGGCAAACTGACTATCGCCAAAAAAGCTAAAGAACTTGGCTTGGATGCTATTCATGATACTGTTCATGAAATGTGTAAAGATGAAGCACGTCATGGCGCCGCCTTTAAGGGATTACTAGACAGATATTTCGGGAAGTAGTATTTCGAAATAAAAATGAAAACACCTGCGAGTCCATCAAACGACTCGTAGGTGTTTTTTCTCTAAACTTCTACTTAATCAAGCCGTAGGCTTTCATTTCGCTGCGGAGAAGTTCCAGGTTATGGTCTTCAAGCTCTGTTAACGGCATGCGGCATTGACCGGCCGTAAAGCCCAGCAAATTTACAGCTGCTTTAACCGGGATAGGGTTTACTTCACTAAATAAGGCTTTTATGAGATTCAGTGTCTGAAGCTGCAACTTGATAGCACCCTTACAATCCCCCTCAAAGAACTTCGCAACCATATTGTGAGTATCCTGCGGGATAATATTAGCCATTACAGAAATAACACCTTGACCACCTAATGACAGTACAGGCAAAACACTATTGTCATCACCGGAATATACAAAGAAGTCCTCACCACACAAATTTACTACATCACCAACTTGACCGAGATTACATTCCTTAACGGCAATGATATTATCGATTTTAGCTAATGCTTCTATTGTCTCAGGATTTATGTTCAAATTAGTTCTGCTCGGCACATTATATAAAATTATTGGTATCGTAACACTATCAGCAATAAGCTTAAAATGCTTATATAAGCCTTTTTGTGTAGCTTTGTTATAGTAAGGAGTCACTGATAATAGTCCGTCAGCACCCACTGCTTCAGCTGCTTTCGATAATTCTATGGCATGGCGGGTATCATTACTTCCCGTGCCAGCAATAACCGGTACGCGCTTGTTGACTGTTTCTACCGCAAACTTAATAGTAGCAATATGCTCATCATCTGGCATGGTGGAGGCTTCGCCTGTAGTAGCACAGATTACAATGGCATCTGTGCCGTTTTGGATTTGAAACTCAATTAGCTTTGCTAATGATGGATAATCAACACCATTGTCAGTAAATGGAGTTACAATAGCTACTGCAGAGCCAGTAAATAATGGTTTTCTCATAAGTTAACCACCCTTTATTCATATTTGGTACATCAAATCATTAATACTTTGATTATATCCTATAAAACAACCAATTTCTATACAGATATCGCCTAAGTCGCTTTCTTTCTTAACAAAAATGTGATCATGCAGCGACTCAAGCTTGCCTTATATACATACAAACAGCACCTAATAAATACAATTGTCCTTATTTTTACCAAATCCGAATTTCAACTTTTAAAATTTATTTCACTACATTTAAATATTTAACCCATAAACCAAAAGAGACTACAGCCGGGTAGTCTCTTTTGGGCGTTCTTCCTTAATTAAAAATTATAGTTTGCACCAAAGCCCATACCGTTTGCTTTGATTCCCAAGTCATTATTCTCAAAGCTACGATACGCTTATCTTTTTACCGCCTCATTTCGAATAAACCTAGACCACTTAAAGCTGGAGTCAACCACCGTTATTATAACAGCCAAAATCATCAAAGCCATCAGAATTGCATTTGTCAGCATTCCCTTAGGCAGATAGGTATTAAAGATAGACATACTCCCGGCCGTAACTGTAGTAACAAACAAAAAAATCATTGGCACAAAAGTAACCAGTGCATAGCCTATGCTTTTGGTCTGTTTTAGGATGATGGTTGTGCCAATACACAGGGCAAGCGTTGCCAGCAGTTGATTAGCTACTCCGAAAATAGGCCATATTGTCGATATATTTCCGCCATAAAGCAGATAACCCCAAACAAATGATACCAGCCCACCGGTGATAATAACGCCCGGCCACCAGTTGACTTGCTCAAAGGGTCTATAAACCTTGCCAAATAAGTCTTGTACAATATACCGGGCCACCCTTGTACCGGCATCAATTGTTGTCAAAATAAATAAGGCTTCAAACATGATGGCAAATTGATACCAATAGGTCATCAAATGCCGTAAACCGGGAATACCGGCAAAGATAGCCGCCATCCCCACAGCCAGAGACACAGCCCCACCCGGCCTGTGGGCTACATCTTCACCGACCATCGTTGACAACTGGGGTAAATCTACGATGGTATACCCTTGGGAAGCCAGACTGGGAAAGACGGCAGCAGAAGTATTTATGGCAAAATAATCACCAGGCTGCAGCGCGGTGGCCGCAATCAATGCCATAACCCCAACAAAACATTCAGTCAACATAGCTCCGTACCCAATCATTAGGATGTCTCCCTCATTATCCACCAACTTAGGCGTAGTGCCTGAACCAATTAAAGCATGAAAACCAGAAACAGCACCGCAAGCAATGGTAATCATCAAAAAGGGCCACACCGGACCTGGAATAATCGGTCCGCCACCATTAGTAAACACAGTAAATGCCGGCATCTGAATCTCAGGTCTTACAATAAATATTCCTAAAGCCAGACCAGCAATTGTTCCAATTTTCAAATAAGAACTGAGGTAATCGCGTGGTGCCAGCAGAAACCAGACTGGTAGCGTTGCTGCAATAAAGCCGTATGCAGGCAACAGAAGTTTCAGCTGCGTTTCAGAAAAGGTGAATAAGGATGCCCAGGCAGAAGCTTTAATTACCGGACCAAGGACTACCCCCAGCAAGACAAGAGCGGTACCAATAAATGAGGCTTCACCAATATGGCCTGGCCGGAGATAACGCATGTATATTCCAATAAACATGGCAATCGGAATAGTTGCTGCAACCGTAAAGGTGCCCCAGGCATTTTTAAATAGGGCATTTACGATGACAATTGCCAGCCCCGCCATTGTCATAAGAATAATGACAAGAACCGCAAAGCTTGCGGCTGCCCCTGTCGTTTTTCCAACCTCATCTTTAGCAATTTCAGCAAGCGACCGTCCCTTGTGGCGAATTGACGCAAAAAGTACCACCATATCATGAACACCACCTGCGAGAACGGCCCCGATCAGCAGCCAAAGAAATCCGGGTGCATAACCATACTGGGCAGCTAGAGTGGGACCAACGAGCGGTCCTGCACCGGCAATGGCTGCAAAGTGATGTCCAAATACCACCCATTTGTTGGTAGGAATGTAGTCACGACCATCATTGAGTTCATGCGCCGGTGTTTCACGACTTGGATTAATTGCTAAAATTTTCGCCGCAATAAAGCAGCCGTAGAACCGGTATGCCAGGACAAGCACCAAAGCAGTAATAATAATCAATGTTAATGCATTCATACTAGTTAGTTCCTCCAGCTATTTTGATTTATGCCCAGAAATGGGCCATGCACCGCCGCCAAAAAAAGAGTCCGATTCGCGGTTGATACTGCGATACGGGTCTGTTTCATGTACTATCGCATTTGTTGGGCATACTTCAGCGCATAGTCCACAGCCTTTACAGACAGTATCATCTATACCATATTTTTCTTCTGCCGCGTAGATGGCTCCTTCTGGGCACACCTCCACACAGCGATTACATCGCTCACATTTATTGGTAATAAAGTATCTAATTAACTCTGCCATAAACGTACCTCCCTCTTTGCCATTAGCATGATACAAAATTACTATCTATATTCAGTTATCAGGTTCCATTCCGCTATTGTCATAAGGCTGTATATAGATTTACAACGATGAAATCGGCTTAATTCCCTGCTTAGCAAAGAATTAAGCCGATTTCACTTTAATAGCGCTAAAGTTAGCAAACACATTATCGCCCTCTTCTCAGAGCGGTTTTGAAAGTGGTAGTTATTTTACTGTATGCCTTGGGATTACGAGTACGCAACTTCTCCAGCCAGTATGTCAGTTTGGTATGACTCTCTTGCTTTCCTGCCAACCAAACCAGCAAACGGCTAAACCCAAACTCATATTCATCAACTTTAACATATACTGCCAAGAGTTTAAATACCATGCGATCAGAATGAATGGCAATTACTTTTTCCACAGCTTCTTCGGCCAGTATTTCGCGTATATAGCTATGCTCACTCAGCCTTAACATGGCATAAAACCAGGTAATACACTGTACTTCGTCAGCTAAATAGCCATTTAGCAGCTGGGCCTCTAGTTTTTCCAAAAACAGCCCCTGCAGATAAGCGGCTTGCACCGTTTTAAACCGTTGTTCGCCTTCAAGCAAATTAAGTACAAACTCCAGTTTTGGACAAAATGCATGTTGGTCAAAGTTCCAAACGTGACAAAAAATCCGATTATTAATCACATCATATATCCAGATCTCACCAAAGCGCAGACAGCTGTCTTGTTTACGCTGCGCATCATACATTATTGTTTTATACTCTTCCAGATCAGCAGTATACCATTCTTTAATCATCTCTTGGGCAATGCCTTTGGCGTCTTCATCTTCTATTTGGAACTGGCTCCTGAGCGCCAGTTCTTCCTGCTTGTTAGAGTAGCGAAAAACCGGCAGACTTTGTTCCCAGAGATTATCAACCGGTTGTTTACAGGTATCAATTAACTCATACTGTGCATTTACGGTGATCACAACTGCTCCATTGCGGGGGGTGACAGCAAACAGACCGCTACGAACTACTTTCCGCCCTTTATCAGTCAGTTCGTAGTTTCTAGTGCCGCCAGCCTCACATTCACTTAGCAATTGGCACCGGACAAGTTCACTAAGGGTATAGCTGACAACGACCTCTTCCACTCGTAACAAATTGCCAATACCTTGTTGACTACACAGCTCAGCCAGGCCGCAGGAAATACATTTCATAATAAACTCTTCGATGAGGTTATAGCGCCTGTATCCGTCAAGCCTAAATTCTACTGATATAAGCGCAACAGGCAGTTGCCATTCCCGCGTCTCCAATAGTACCAGTCCGGCTTGCTCAGCGATTATGTGTTGAGCGATATTCTCAACTTCTAAGGATTTTTTTCCTAAAAGTGCTGTCGCCGGAGTCGCTCCGCTTACTAGGTCAGTCATGCCAGCGTTACATTCAGGCTGGTAGTGAGCTTTCTGTATCCGGCTTATCCATTCCTTCAACAACAAAACCTTTATTTTATTATCAAAGCTCACGCTATTTGTCAACTGTGTTGAAATTGTTTTGATTCTTGAAGAAATGATATCTTGCTCACAAACTAATCTCTCCAGTTTACCACAGGCTACCGTTATTACATCTTCCAATTCGATCAGACGCTGGCGGTATTCCTGCAACCTATTTGTGTTATCTGTCCTTTGTTTCTCAATATCGTCACACCGCTGTGAGAGATCTTCCAAACTATTTTGCTGTTCTCGCTGGCGAGCCACTGCCACTATGTCATTTTCCTGCAATAAACCCTGCTCAGCAAGCACAGACTTCTGCTGTTGCAGCTTGTACTGAGCCTGCTCCAGCGTGTGCTCAATTTTTCCTAGACTTTGTTCCAGCTCAAGTACATCATCAACGACATTGGGGTCCATTCGCATTTTAAGATCTTGTGTTTCCTTACGGGAACTTAGCAGTTGTTTTGTTAAAGCCGCTAATTCCTCTTGGCACTGGATATAGGCATGTTCCAGTGAATATCCGCAATCCAGAAGCTGCCGGTAGCAAGCCTCATAAATCCGTTGCGTAAGATGACGGCATTCCAACAATACCTTATCAATTTCGGCAATTGTTTGTTCACGAAGAACAGCAGGTGAAACTGCCAATTCTTCCATAGACTTAGCCTTTACAAGCAAATCCAATAACGTTTTTTTCCACTGCGCACACAGACCGAGTTTAGCTAATATTCCCGGTGGTGTAACCCATAATAGATCATTGACTTCCTGGCGTAAGTGACTGATACTTTGATAATTAACCACCACACCCTTTGGATCTGACGGAAGATCACTTATCGTCAAACCATAGTCCTTCGCCGTATCGTTTAGGACGTAAGCTAGTTCACGTAATTGGTTTATTTTATCAAACTCCGTAGATTTAAGATCATATTGTCGTTGCTTAATAATATTGATTAGTTCCAATAAACGACTGATATCCTGATTCAGAAAGTGATTTACCGGTGCTTGCGCCTGGCACGCCACCTGCTGCACGACAGTTACAAAATCAGTGAGGTCTTGGTTGTACTGTGCTACAGCAATAATTTGCTCCTCGCGCTTACCGCTTAATAATACATAAGCATCTTGTTTGTGCTCAATAAGCAGCGACAAGGCATTAATCAGTTTTGTCTTTTCCGCTTCAATGCGCTGCAACTCAAGTTTCCGGGAAATTACAGTTGCTTGTAGCTTTGCATTCTGCTGTTCCAGGTCAGCCAGTTCAGCTAAATAGGTTAACTGTACAGTCACCTCTTCCCTTTTCACCAGGTTTTGGGCAATGACAGCTTCTGTCTCAAACTGGGCCGCAAACAACCGGTCTGCTTCCTTGTCAGCAGGTGCCGACCTTGGCAGACTAGTTTCCTGCTCGTTCACTATTTCCTGATACTCTGCTTGCAGAGCTTCATGCCGTGCTTTTAAAGTCTCACTGTCGCGTTGAACTTTATGCTCAAATTGAGCTAACTCCCGCCATTGTTCATCATCGCCGGTAATCTCGTCTGCGATAACAGTACATTCCGCTTTTATTTCATCCTGCCGTTTTGTGAGATTGGCAAGCTCCAGCTGCATGCTAACGGTTTCTTCCTGTTTTTTTTGCAGCTCAAGCAAGTCTCGTTGGCACCAAATCGCTATTTGACTTAAGTTTAAGGGTGCCATTCTATCTTCTTACCCATGTAACGTCCTCCAGTAAAACCTTTCTTACTATGTATATATTTTACACAAAGCTACCGGCTCCCCCTTCAAAAACAGCTAAAAACAAAAAAAATTCTAGATTAACTAGAATTTTTGGAGTCCCTATTAGCCCACAACAGCAACCAGCTTTTTATAAAATAGCAGCTTTGCTAATTTTACACTAACAGTTTGAAAGTTAGCTGGCACGTTGTCAGAGTAAAAGACAGTTATATCATCTACCGTCATCTTATAGTAAATTTGAATCTTTTCCGGATCTATTCCCAGTCGCACGGACGGGAGTTTGGCCTCGTGGCCACCCCCTCAGCAACTGCCAGGACGCCTGGCAACAGTAAGAGTAATCGCCTTATCCTTATTTTTTTTCATTATATAATCGCGGGCTGCTGGCTCAATAATTATATTCACTTTGTTTGTTCCGCCTTCTTTTCTACCGGCTCAGCCTTGATAGTGATCGTTTCGTCCTTCGCACCCTCACCGGCAAGGGCCCGCCGAAGCTCCGTCATCCCCTTACCAAGAGCCTTACCTGCTTCCGGCAACTTACCTGGTCCAAATACAAGCAGAGCAATAACTAGTATTACGCTCAGTTCAGCCATACCTAGATTAAACATAGTTCCACATCCCTTTGTTATTTTTTACCACTCAGGTCTTATTATGAACTGTGTATTCAAACCTATCAGCTTTTTGTGCTTATGCAAATTGCAGTACTTCTACTCCTACGTTAGAATTTCTTTCAATCGCCTTAATCGTATTATCTATATGAACAAATATCTCCTCTGATAGTTTTTTAGCTTGCATATATAAGTCATTAGCCTGTGCTAAATTATTACGATTAACCGCATCAATTACTTTTGTACCCATGCTATGCAATTCCTGATGTACCCCATCAATGGCCGACCATTCTTTGGCTATATCGGGATGAGTTATCGTAATAGCATGATAAAAATGTCCAAAGGCACATCTCTTAGAATTGGTCTGAATAGGATAAGGTTTCATTTCATCAACTATTCGTTTCAAATTCTTCATCCAATTGCCATGAGCTTCTTTTGCCTTTATAAGATTTTTTGTCAACTCGTCATTGGTAATAGCATTGATACCGCCATTTAATGATGATATCATATCTCTGATAATCTCACTAAGTTGATCGTCAATCTGGGATATTTCTTTCGCATTGACAGCACTTTCAGTAGCGTCAGCATGAATAATCTGTGTCATGCTATGCAGCTTTTCGGCATCTTGCGCTGATAAATTCATGGCTTGATTTACTTGTTTTGCGGCTTCTTTAATATCTTGCATGGAATCTGATATTTTATCCACATCATTAATTGTGTCTTTTAACATAAGTACATTTTCTTTTATTGTGCCTGATATTATATCAAGTTTTGCGTTCATGTTGCTTGTAGATTGCAGGGTATTATTCAGGCTTTCCCTGCTGCCGTTGGCTGCTTGGTGGATGTTATTAACAAAGACTCTCATATCATCTAAATTAGTTTTAGTACTATCGGCTAATTTTCTAATTTCATTAGCCACAACGGCAAATCCCCGGCCAAATTCCCCTGCACGAGCCGCTTCGATAGAAGCATTAAGAGCTAACAAATTAGTCTGTTCGGCAATGGCTTCCACGCCATTGACAATTTCGCTTACTTTCGCAGCCATGTCTACTAACTGTGCTATTTGCTCACTCATAGTAGTTGTATCTTGTACAACATTCTCTTTTAATGTATTAACTTCAGTTAATTGAACCATACTTTCATCATTCTTGCGAATTAAATTAGTAGAGGACTCCGATAATTGATTCATTGTCGCAGAAGTATGACCAATTGTCTCATTCACATCATTCATACTTGCCGTGATTTCCTCAACTATAGCAAGGTTTGATTCACTTAATGCCGACATATTTTGGGCAAAATCCATCAGTTCATAGGCAGAGTGTGTCATTTTAACATCAAATTCACTTAACGAGGATATAATACTTACCATTTGTTTAGAACTTACCGACATTTTCTTTTCACTTGCTAACAACTTATCAAAGTGCTTGAGTAGTGTTTGATGAATGGGGTAATCAACCGTAAGCTCTGCAACTACTTTTCCATTAAGCCGGTCTTCCACATTTTGAATTATACAAAGGGCTTCCTTGCAGGGTGCATTTTTTTTAAATAAATTCATAGCGATACTTCCTCCCTCACTATCCTAAGCATGCGCAGCAATAACAAAATTTATAAGATTTGAAATGTAAATTAGTAACGCCTGCACCTCTCTGTAAATATTAACTATTACTATTTTATTATTCCTACCAAAACATGAAATTCCTGCTATGTTGTGTAATTCGACAAAAATTTTCATTCGTGACTTCCGCCGTTATAATCAAGGAACATCTTGATATCAATCATACCCTCTAGCAGTTAAGCGCCGGGCTGTGCTATGATACCATATGCCGCATTACAACATCATCGACAATATAGGAAATGCTAATTTGTATCCTGGTAAATTAGTAACGCTGGTACGATGTACCAGCGAAAAGACAACCAAACAAATTATCGACTAAATTGACAGTAACTACCTTTACAGCCATGTGTAGTATCCCCCATATGGAAACAACGTGTATGGCTTATTGGTAATTTCACATGACAAAATTCTTTTAGTAATTCCACACCCACCAAAATTGCTGTCCGCACACTCTGCTTACAACACCCTGGACCGCCATTATTAGCGATCGCACTCAAAGCAGCATTCGCTGCCCTCATAGCCAAAGTCCGCTCCGTATCCTGCGCACAAGTAGCCTTATATAAAATACTAAAGAAGGCTCCCACACCCAGTCCGGCACCACAAGCTCCGTGATAAGCGCAGGTACAGCTGGGAATCTGCTTCATGCGTCGTATTCCTTCCTGAATATCTTGCTTTATCACAGTCTGCAGATCATTATTCTTCAGTACTATTTGCCCGTAATTTTTTGCAGCTGTTAACAGGGCTGCTGTTACGATGGCATGGTGCTCACCGCCAAGTGACGGCAACATTTCCCCCTTCAACAACACTTCAGCAATTTCCATTGGGTTTTTACTTGTCGTAGAAAAAACTGTTTTTTCGAGAAAACTGTAATAGCCAGCTCCATGACATTCTTCACACACGTAATGGCCATCGGGACAAAACACAGCTGTGGGAAAAGTTTCTCCGCAATAGTCGCAGCGCTTATCCACCGCAAGAGTTTGATAGGTTAATTCAGTACCGCAGACCATACAATTTTCGGAATGACGTTCCTCATGCAAACTTGCATGTTCACTCTCTGAGCTGCCTCAACAACGATTTTGCTCTTGACTGTCAACCATCTTGCAACCTCCTGTTATTTTTATTCTGATCGCATCCAGCTATCCACAATGCTAATAAATGGATTGCCGATAGGGCATCCTTGCTTGTGAACATTGCTCACACACCAACAAATTCCCAGCCGTTAAAACCTTCCCGCACTGGTTGCAACATTTTTTACTTGTTAGAACAACAGGCCGCTGACTGCCAATCAGCCTACCATTACTTAATTCAGGTGTTATCTGCAAAGCACCACGCGGACAAAGCAACATACATACTTTACACCCGACACATTTACTTTGGTTATGCAGCAGTTGACGTTGTCCGTCCGCTTCCGTGCTGGTAGTGGTTAATGCATCACTTTGACAGCCTCTGACACATATTCCGCACATATCACATTCATCATTCACTTTGCCGCCCCAAAACAATGGACTCAAATCCAGCGCTCCCCGCTGCTCCGGTCTTTGGGCGATACTCTCAATCAATAGTTCCCGATATGCTTTTCCCTGGTTTAAAGAAAGTGGTAGCAGTTCCAATAAAGTTTCTTTGGCCCGCGAGAAACAAAATGCAAATAATTCGCGGCGCTTAATCCTTACGTCTGCTTCGCTGTGCCTTAAAACCAGTTGTACCTTCGGTCTACCCAGCTTATGCAAAACAATGTTTGCTGTTTCGATTGTTTGTTTTACGGCGTCTGCTACACCGGGATTACATTTGTCACAACGATCATTATCGAGCCCGACAATCACCTGATCTGCTTTCATGCCAATATAGGCCAGCCCATAGGCATCTAACATTCCCAGACAATCTACGGCACTATCCAGTTGTTGTTTACTGCACACTATTTCAACCGTACCATTCTTTAGCTCCAGTTTGGGTGGTTTGTGTAAAACAGTAATGACACCAGCAGGGCAGGCCGCTGCACACAAACCACAACTGGTGCAACTGTCTGCTATGTTAATTGATACATCCCGGTTTGACAGTCCCACACTCACGCTCTGGTTAGGACACGCCGCTTGGCATTTTTGACAACTTGCCTTGCGGATTCGCTGGTTTAGGCACCTATTCTGATCAACCGTAACCTGCAGCGCACCTGCCGTCAATGTCATACTTTACCCCTCACATTCTGAGTAAATACGCCCACATATTCTTAGTTATACCATCAAATAAATATCTGGCCTGCATACACAATATATAACCGCAAAAGCGCGCTTCCAAGCATTACTAATGTGCAGTTAATCAGCAGTATTCCCATTGGTATTGCTTGCTGCGTTTCATAAGAATTCGTTCCCCCTGCTGTCAAACTAGCAGTATTGCCTGCTGATACGTTCAGCCCATGCAGCGAGGTAAGTGACACAATGATGGGTAAAACTAACCCCACTCCAACGACCCCAATCCAGAAGATATTTGCCCATATACCGGTAGTCAGCGCTTGTTTAGCAACCACCGCATATTGACCGCCCATGTTTACCAAACCAGTAAACATAACAAATAGGACAAATAATTCTACGGGTAGTAATTTGGTATCCAGAGATAACAGATACTGCATATTTCTTGCCTGCACCGACTCTTTAAACATTGTCGCCCCTAAGGCAATGCTTGCTCCGACACCTGCTGACATTCCGGAAATCAGGAATAAAAGCGGCAGCAAAGGAACATTAAGTAAGGGCTTTGCTCCCAAAGCTGAAAGCAAAAAGCCAGTATAGACGGCAATAGAGATAGCTACAAGGCACATCACCCATTCAAACCAGACCCCGCGGTTTTCAAACCATTCGATAATCGGAAGCAGTGGCTTGAAAAACCATTCTGTCAACTCACAATCAGCCAACCATTCTTTATATACAATGGCCGCAAAAAGTGTTGACATGCCGGAGTAAATCATCAGTAAAATTACGCCGATGGACATAACGGACTGCAATTGATAATGCAGCATCAACAACCAAAAAGACAGGGGTTTACTTAAATCTACAATTAGCAAGCCTTGTCCAAGCATAATGGTAATCGGGGCCAATAAAGCGCCAGCCTTCACTAACCCATCATACCTGCCGCCACTGTCATCTTTCCACTTAACCAGCAGCGCTGCAATGAATGCTCCCGCACTTAATCCAGCCAAAAACAAATATAAAGCAACAGGCCATTCCCACTGCACTGTATTATATTGGGCCATTGATCCCCATAACTGATCCATTATTGCCCACCTCCCCGTTTATTGGGAATAATACTAAGTTTCGGATGTGTTCCTAAATGTTCCTTTGGTTTCACTGTATATTGCTGCAGGGCCAGCCTGATTTCGCTTTTCGGATCATTTATATCACCAAAAACAAGTGCTCCTGTTGGGCAAATTGAGACACAGGCTGGTTTTTCCCCTTTTTGGACCCGGTTTTCATAACAGAATGTACATTTGTCGGCAGCACCGGTAACCGGATTAATAAACCTTGCTTGATACGGGCAAGCATTAATACAATACTTACAGCCAACACATTTTTTCGAATCTACCATATTGACGCCATCTTTATTCATATAAGAGGCTCCAGTTGGACACACCGGCACACACGGGGCCTTCTCACACATTACACAAGAGTGCCGTTCAAAATCCATCACAAGCTGCGGATACTCACCTTTGGGGCCATCAATACGAACCTGCAGCCGGTAGACATCGTCCGGAACTTTATTCTCAGCCCGGCAGGCTACCGAGCAAGACTGACAACCAATACATCGATTGCTATCAAAAAGCATGCCATAGCGTTTATCTGCCATACCACTATTCCTCCTATACCTTTCTGATTTGGACCCCGGCAGTATGAAGTGCAGCACCGCAAACCGGTGCCATTGCCGACGGCAACATCATGCCTGAATTAATGCCCTGGTTATAAGCCCGCTTTAAACCTGGTGACAACCGGCCAAACCCAAAATAGGTAAATACAGTGTCTGGCCGCACACCCTTGCTGATCAGCACAACCGCCTGTTGCTTACCAGACAGGGAAGTGACCTCAACGGTATCGCCTGCCTTCAAAATCATTTGTTTGGCAGTATCCGGATGAATCCAGAGCCGGCTTGCCGGCATTAATTCATGCAGCCAGGGAACATTATGCGTATGAGCATTAGTATGAATAGCCGCTTTGCCTTGAATAAAGTATAACTCATTATCTTCTTTTAATTTGCCTTGATGGTAAACTGGAACCCCTCTGCCAAATAGCTCCTGGGCCTCCGGGGAAAACAACTCAATTTTTTTGCTGGGAGTCTTTAAATTCAGCATCGGCCCGTCAATAATACCCTGCTCATTAACCTGGCTCATTGCTTCCGGATACTTGGTGACAAATTGAGCTACTGAATTTTTATCCCGCAAGAAGAGCGGTTTAATGCCAAAATTAACAACGCCTTTTTCCTTAGCCGTTTTAATTAAATCCTGGCGTCCACCCAGTTGGATAGCCCGCATGTCCCCCATGTCTTTCCAGGGAAAGTATTGTCCTAATCCTAACCGTTCTCCTAAATCCTTGAATATTTGCCAATGCGGTTTGGTATCATATACCGGTTCTACTACCTGCTGCCGAAGCGTATACGCCGGCGCACTACCGCCAGCATTATTAAAACCTTCATCCCGTTCCAGAAAACTGCTTTCTGGTAAAACCACATCGGCAAACCACGCGGTATCTGAAAGATTGACATCACAGACAACAAGCAAATCCAATTTCTTCAAGGCCTCGATAACCCGATTAGTATTGGACTGACTGATTACCGGATTATAGCGTAATACAAACCACCCCTTAATCGGATAAGGCTGTTCAGTAAGAATGGCTTCAGGAATAGCCTGTACAACGCCGTCGCTGGCAGGAACCATATAATTGGGCTGACCCTTTACCTGAGCCCCATCCACTCTGGGCTTTACGGGTTTCGGGTAAGAAGGAACCTTCGGTGTGCTCAGACCAGGAACTACACTTTTACCAACCAAACCATTAATTACTGCTGCCGATTTATCAAGGTATATTCCACCCGGCACTTCAAAGCTTCCTAATAATATGGTAGCAATGATTGAAGCCCGCCGAAGTTCGAATTCTTCCAGTGAAGTAGCTGTACGCCAGCCCCAGTCGATTATCGCTCTGGGTTTGGCCGCTGCCATCTCCCTGGCCATACGTTCAATATCTTGTTCCTCAATACCTGTTTCTTGAGCCGCCCAGGCCGGAGTAGCATTTACAACAGAGTCTCTTACTGCGGCAAACCCTTCCGTATATTTTTCAACAAATTCTTTATCATACAGGTTGTCCCTGATCAATACATGAATTATTGCAAGTACTAAGGCCAGATCTGTTCCTGGCTTGATGGCATACCACTCGTTGGCTTTTGCCGCAGTAACAGAAAACCGGGGATCTACCGAAACCAGTTTGCAGCCATTAGCCATGGCCTTTGTTACACCCCGTACCTGTGCCACATTTATGCCTTCAAAATAACTTCGTCCCAATGACAGTAAATACTTAGCATTACCGTAATCGAGCGACAGCGAATTTGTACCAAAAGTAGCTTCCTTAGCCACCGTTCGGGCTATTGGACAGGTTGATTCATGAGTAAAGGTATTGGGCGAACCATAGGCCTTTGCTAAGGTATCCATGTAGGCTTTATGCGGGCCGCCACGAGCAGCAAATGCCATGGACTCAGGTCCGTACTTATCTTTAATCTCCTGCATCTTTGCTACTATATAGGAATACGCCTCATCCCAAGACACCTCTTGCCATTTGCCTTCACCGCGCTCCCCAGTACGAATTAGCGGTTTTTTTACCCGCTCCGGATCGTACAACTGGGAAATTGCAGCGCCGCCCCGGGCACATATTGCCCCTCCCGTAGCTGCCCAGTCAGGATTGCCTGCAATATAAGTCACCTTGCCATTTTCAACTTTTGCCTGGATGGGGCAGCGCGAAGTACACATCTCACAAAAGCTGCGTACCAGTTCACTTGTTCCTGCCTTTGTTTCAGCTGAAACTTCAGAGACCAGCTTGGTCACTGAACCGGAAACGACAATCGCTGCGGCTGTTGCTCCTGATAACTTCAAAAAAGTTCGCCTCGTTAATTTTCTAACCATTTGCAACTTCCTCCTCTTCCTTACTCTTCACAACCCTGCTTATTGCTGTCTAACTTTTGGTTTAGTTGCGCCTGCATACCTAAACAGGCACCAATACCTGTGGTATCAGCAATTTGACTAGGAACTACCACTATCCCCCCTTGTTTTTTGAGACTTTCATACAAAACATTTAGTGACCTAAGTTGAAGTGCAATCGCATTGTCCCCATAAATTTTGGCTGCTTCAACAAAGCTGGCGGCAATTTCCTGCTCGACAGACCCAAGAATAATACGCGCCTTTCGCTCCCTGTCGGCTTGCGCTTCTCTGGACATAGCGTCTTGCAGCCCTTCAGGAATAATAACATCCCGAATTTCCACTGATTGAACTGTAACTCCCCAAGGCTCTGTTCGTTTATCAATCATTGCCTGCAATTCATAATCAATATTCTCCCTGCCAGCTAACATTTCCGAAAGCATAGTTCTGCCAATAACATCTCTAAGTGCAGTTTGGGCCGCCCATGAGACTGCCTCACGATAATTTTCCACTTCCAACGCCGCTTTTTCAGCATCCCAAACCATCCAAAACAGCACAGCATCTACATCGACTGGCACATTGTCCTTTGTTAACGTTTGTTCGGCATTAAAAGAAGTGGCGATAATCCGCTGATCAATCCAAAAAGATGTTGTATCAATAATTGGAATTGTAAAAAATATTCCCGGACCTGCCAGGCCATGAAACTTTCCCAGGCGTAACACAACTGCCTTTTCCCATTGTTGGGCAACCTTGACAGATTGTGATACAAAGAAGGCCAGGACAAAACCAATGATAATGATCGAATTATTGTCATTCATCAAACCATACACTACAGCAATCATTACAATCACTAGAAACATTGAAAATGGCAATGCACTCCGCAAAGGTTTCCGCTGCGCTTTAGTGGGTTTAATCATTTGCAACCGATTGGTATCATTTTTCATGTGATCCCTCCTCGTGTCTTTATTCCTTTTTAATTTTATGTTCTAAGTGGCACAACACTTCTTTGGCCTGATACCCTAAGGAATATGCGTCAGCTAACAGCCGTTCCAATAGTGCATCAAGCTGCCTTTCTTTCACCTCCGATTCAAAAGCTTCCGGCAAACCGCAGACAAATGTTCCTCTACCCTGCTGAGTTGAGATAATACCTTCCCTTTCCATTTCTGAATAGGCTCGCGCTACAGTATTACTATTAATACGAAGATCTACTGCCAACTGTCTCACCGTCGGTAACTGAGCTCCTGGTGGATATATGGCTTTGACAATAAGCGCTTTTATTTGTTCTTGTAATTGAATATATAAAGGCACGCCGCTCTTGGGATCTATTGCTGGCAACATTACTAACCCTCCTTTCGCAAAGATAACGTAGAAGAACAGCGTGGATATCACTACAAATAGTGATATCTGTTTTTGTTCTATAAAAAATCAAATAACCAAAACAATGTTTTATTGTATTAATTCATTAATACAATCATTAGCCATCGAAACAGAATCTCCTGCAATATACAATATTTATTTTTAAAAGCCGACAAAAATCCCGCCAAATCTATGCAGGAATTGGCGGGATTTTTATTCACTTTTAGGTTTGTTTTAAGATTGTCCTACCGGACATAGCTTCAAGCAGTTAAAACACATATACTGATTTCCTAAATAGGCTGATTGTTTCAACCGGGCATATTGCTCACTCATCAGCAGCTTTTTTTGTTCTTCCGGCGAACTGCCTAACCGCTGCAGCTGAAAACCAATATCAGCGACCAAACCATAGGGCTGAGAATGACCTAAGCATTTCATTACATCGGTTTTCCCTTCGTCATCCAACGCTCTTCCTGGGCAATTTTCCACACACAGATTACAATGAATACAAAAATCCTGTTCGCATTTTGGCGATGGTTGCAAGGGAAGATTCGTAATAATACTCGTATAGTGAACCCGTGTCCCAAACCGGGGATGAATAACAAGATTATGGCGACCAAACGTTCCTAAGCCAGCGGCAACGGCTGCATGACGCTGGGAAAAATCTGCTATCGCCGGCCTGTCACCATGAATTTCGAAGGGGTAGGATATTGGTATCGTAGCAACCTGCGCACCATATTTACGTTCCAAAAAGCGGGCAATCTGGTAACTCGAGAACCTTGAAAATGAACCCAAATCTAAATAACCATTCATGGCAGCACTCATACTAGGGCTTTCACAGCTTGACAAAACCTTAAATGCCAACACAATAAGTGATTTTGCAGCAGGCAGAAATTTCGTGATTTCGTAGGACTTGGGGCTGTGATAATCCTCGACACAGGCGAAACCAACGTCATCTACTCCTAACTCCAGAACATAATCTTTGATTTGTTTTTCCATTACCTTTCACTCCTCATTAATTTTATGTGTATATACACCAATGTTGCAAAAATTTATGGTACTAGCGCTTCTAGTTTTGAAACCAAATAGTTAAACTGCTCTACCTCTGTATCTCCCAGATATTCCTGCAACGCTGCCTGCGCTTCGTCCCATAATGTCGTCGCGGTACGTAATGCAGACTTTCCAGCCTCGGTCAGCATTATTTGCCGCGAACGAGGGTCCTCGCCAATATTGACTTTTATGAAGCCTGCTTCAATGAGCGGCTTCATATTGCGGTTCAGAGTAGTTCTGTCAATACGCATAAATTTAGCCAGTTCACTGATTGTAACCGGCTCCACCTGCTCAAGGTGCCGCAATAGCGAATACTGTGTAATTTTAATTCCGCTTGGTGCCAAAACCTTTTCATAAAATTCGGTGACTGCCCGTGAAGCTCGCCGTATATTAAGACATAGACAAGGACTGGGAATTTTAGGATAGCATCCAGCAATATGTTTCATTCTACCTACTAACACCTTTCAATCACAAGTTAAGTGTATACACACATATATTATTACTTATTATAGTATAACCTAATTCCTGTTGTGTCAATACTTCCATCCAGCGCTTTGGGGACCAGTCGATAATATATTGTACAATAAATTTATGATGCCCAGCAAAAAATTCCGGAGGTAATTTGGCATCAATTGTAAAATATTACTATATGTGCTTATTCGTGCGAAGGTTTCGACTATTTTAATCACCCAATATTTATGCCGCCCCCCTTCCTTTCGGGCGTAATGGTATTAACTTTTACCTGTCCAATTATCTGAATATAGTTTTTTTTCTTATTTTTGCTGCAAGTATTAATTACAGATAATCTTCCTGAGCTTAATCGGCGTGTGACTGAGAAAGGAGGCTTTATTCACTATCATTTTTTGAGAATTTAAATATACATAAAACGGAGGATACTTAATGAACATCAGAAAAAAGCTAACCTTATTACTCTTGCTAGCCAGTGCATTGCCACTACTTATTTTTATCGGTATTAATTTGAACAATTCTATCCAACTTGCCCAAGTAACAGCTATGTCGGAGAATTCCAAACGGGCGGAAATTGTTCAGGAGAAAGTAAATAGCTTTATTGATAAAAATATGTATGGTGTGAAAGTACTGGCGACAAATCCTACTATTCGTTCCTATGCTGCTCATGACCCTAAAGAGATTAAATCTATTCTTGTTGATGCTGCAAAAATATACACAGATTTTAATCCTATGGTCGTTACTAATTTTATCGGAACGCAAGTCGCAAGAATTGATGATGCACCACTGACAAATGTTGCCGACCGTAATTTTTTCAAATTGGCCATGCAGGGACAAGCAGAAGTAATCTCAGAAATTCTTGTCAGTAAAGACAATGGGCACCTTATCGCTGTACTGGCTGCGCCAATAAAAGATGCCGTGAGTGGTAATGTAGCAGGTGTTATCCAAGGAACGGTTGAACTTTCCGTGCTAAATGAATTTGTAAAGAGTCTATCTAGTGATAATGTTACTGTTTATATCCTGGATCGGGATGGAAAACTACTGGCCCATCCCACGAAAAATCTTCAGAAGCCGGAAGAACGTATTGATTTAACCAATTATAGCTTTGTAAAGAATGGTTTATCAGGACAAAGTGGCGCTGAAGAAGTTCTCATGGATGAGAAAAAAATGCTGGTAAGCTACGTTAAAGATGAAAAAACAGGTTGGCTGATCTGTACAGAAGTTCCTGACAGTGTTGTGAGTGCTCAAAGCCTAACAGCGGCTTTGAAGCTTTCTCTTATTGGTCTCATTTTGATCGTACTAACTGGGGCTGCAGCTTTTGTACTTGCTACTATCGCAACAAAGCCAATTCTCTCCCTCGTATCTGCTGCCAATCGTATTGCCGAAGGTGATTTAACAATTAAAAAGCTGGCAGTAACATCAACAGATGAACTAGGATTATTAGCGGAAGCTTTCAATACTATGGTTGTTAACCTAACTCAGCTTATCCGTAAGATACAGGGAAATGCTGAACTGGTTGCGGCTTCCTCGGAACAACTCAATGCAAGTTCCGAACAATCCGCGCAAGCAGCTAATCAAGTAGCTGCCTCCATAACTGAAGTAGCGCAAGGCGCAGATAAACAGCGGGTTGTTGTGGATTCAGCTTCTACGATAGTGACGCAAATGTCTGAGAATATTAGTCTTGTAGCAGCTAATGCTAATGCAGTTTCAGAGCAGTCAGCACTAACTGCGGGAACTGCCCAGGATGGTGGCAAGGCAATACAAAATGCTGTCAAACATATGTCTGAGCTTGAAACAACTGTAAACTCGTCCGCCAAGGTAGTAACTGAACTGGGAGAACGGTCTAAGGAAATCGGCCAGATTGTAAATACGATTTCCGGTATAGCCGGTCAAACCAATCTACTCGCGCTGAACGCAGCTATTGAAGCTGCACGGGCTGGTGAACAAGGACGTGGTTTCGCTGTAGTTGCTGAAGAAGTCCGGAAGCTGGCTGAACAGTCCCAAGTTGCAGCAAAACAGATTGCAGATCTGATTCGAGCCATTCAAAATGAGACCGACAAAGCAGTGCAGGCTATGGAGGACGGCACCAGCAAGGCTAAAATTGGTACAAGCGTGGTAAATGAAGCCGGTACCGCGTTCCAAAAGATAGTTGACATGATTGCCGAGCTTTCACATCAAGTCAGTGAAATATCAGTTGCTATTCAAAATACTGAGAACGGCAGCCAGCAAATTGTGTCGGCAGTCAGAGATATCGCAGCTTTGACAAACGCAGTAACCGGTGAAACACAAACAGTATCTGCAGCTACTGAGGAACAATCAGCAGCCATGCAGGAAATTGCTTCTTCCAGCCAAAGCCTTAGCAAAATGGCTTCCGAGCTGCAAGCAGCCATTGATAAATTTCGTACCTAAGCAAATTAAATGTAAGCGCAAACAAAAAACAAAAAAAAGCCACAACTCCCAATTTGAGTTGTGGCTTGTTTGGGTTTTTGGGGATGAATCTTATGGTTACACAAGACCCAGCCAGTGGCAACCTACCTGCTGGCTAATTCTTTGATGCTGGCCACCAAAGCGCCAAGCAGACGGTGAAACCCTTGCGGGTTTTGTGCGGGCACCCGGTATTGCTTGTTAATTTCCACCTGTACAGCGGGAATTTTCAGTTCACGGGCCACATAATTGGTTATGGTATTAAGACCTGTGGCAGCAAAATGTTCCTTGGAAATTCTGTCTAACCCGAACCCCCGAAAATTATGCTCCAGCGTTTCTACCAGCTTAGGGTTAGCTAAGAGAGTTTTTCCATGATTTGTGCCAAAATCTACATCGAATTCCTGCTCACGTGCTGCCCCGTGGATGTCTAGTACGAACTTCACCTTTTCCCGGCTACAAATCTCGGCAATTCTATCTTTGTAGATGCAGGGGTTATCGATGTTAGGATCGCCACCATAAAGCTTAGTTGTTGCAATCGCATGACAACCTGTCAATTTGCTTAAGAGGTATACAATAGAGCCTGTGAACTGATCTGACATCTTGATTTTTTTTTGCCGATAATGCCGAACAGCATGCGGCGCCGACACCAAAACAGGTAGTTTCCCCAGGGAAATCCAGAATGGTTCTTCCTGCTTGGGGTTAACGCTTTTATCTGTCTTATAGAAATGCACTCTTTCTATACTCACTGCTTCTTCATTACTACGTGCCCGGTTAAACTCTTGCAGAATATCTTCTTGTTGTCCCAAATAATTAACCCCCGTTTCTTTGTTGATAAGTGAAGCAATTTATGCAGCTCGTTATCGCTGCCCTCTCCCTAATCAATTATCTCTAATCCATCAAACTGCATGTTGTAGTACTTAGCATATAGACCATTCTGGGCCAGCAGCGTTTGGTGGTTGCCGCACTCTTGTATCTGCCCGTCGTTGATTACGATGATTTCGTCCGCATGACGAATGGTACTCAGGCGATGAGCGATAATAATTGTTGTCCTCTGCCTGGCCAGTTCTTCCAAGGCAGCTTGAATATGTCGTTCGCTCTCGTTATCAAGAGCTGAAGTCGCTTCGTCTAAAATCAAAATCGGCGGATTTTTTAAGAACACACGAGCAATCGCAATACGCTGCTTTTGACCGCCGGACAGACGAATTCCCCGCTCACCAACATAGGTATCATAGCCATCTTCCAGACTAGCAATAAAATCGTGAATATTAGCTTTCTGCGCAGCTGCAATAACCTCTTCTTCGGTCGCGTCCGGCCGCCCGTAAGCAATATTATCCCGTATGCTGCCGGCAAATAAATACACATCCTGCTGCACAATGCCAATGGCATTGCGCAAAGAGGTAAGCGTCAGGTCACGCACATCCTGCCCATCAATCAAAATCGAGCCTGCTGTCACATCATAGAAACGCGGCAGCAAGGAACAGATTGTTGTTTTACCACCACCGGACGGGCCCACAAGCGCAATGGTTTTTCCGGCTTCAACCGTAAAATCGACCTGATTAAGCACATCATTGTTCCCCTCATAAGCAAAGGATACGTGGCAGTACTTGATGCACCCTTTCACGTTGGTAAGGGGAATGGCCGCTTCCTTGTCCACAATTTCCGGCTGTGTTTGCAACACCTCAGCGAACCGTTTAAACCCGGCATAGCCTTTTTGAAATTGCTCGGTAAAGTTGAGCAACACATCCAGTGGATTGATGAAAATAGCGATATAAAGTGCATAAACCGCCAGGTCAGTGGCCGCTAACTGACCTTTGCCGATAAAATAGCCGCCACTTACCAGCACTACTACATACAGCAAACCTTCCAATAACCCGTTACCGGCATAGAAGCTGCCCATGATTTTGTACACGCTTTCTTTCGATTCGAGAAATTCAAGATTGCCGCGGCGAAATTTTTTCTGTTCGATCTCTTCATTGGCAAATGACTTGATCACGCGAATACCGGCAAGGCTATCCTGCACGAGGGCATTGACAGTGGCAATCCGTTTGCGGTTTTCCAAAAAGAGTA
Organism: Sporomusa sp. KB1; assembly: GCF_007830295.1. GTDB lineage: Bacteria > Bacillota > Negativicutes > Sporomusales > Sporomusaceae > Sporomusa. The sequence continues at coordinate 1,013,623 of NZ_VLKC01000002.1, forward strand.
TTTTCATGCGCTTATTCTTATAGTAGCTGAAAATAGTCATACTCACCGCGATACTAAATAAGATCAGCGTCATCGGTATATTAAGCATCAGCAGCAAAATGAAAGAACCAATCAGTTTAAGACAAGAGATAAAAATATTTTCCGGGCCGTGATGAGCTAATTCAGAGATATCAAATAGATCAGACACCAGTTTAGACATCATCTCGCCGGTATTGTTCTTATCATAATAGGAAAAAGAAAGACGCTGCAGGTGATCAAACAGATCTTGCCGCATATCGCTTTCCATCCTCGCACCCATCACATGCCCCCAAGTTGTAATGTAATATTGACAGGCATAACGGACGCCGTACAAGAGCATCATCCCCGCACCGACATAGCCGATAATAGTAATAAACTCCATTGTTTGCGCGATTAATAAATTTTTTGTCAGGTAATTGAGCACCTGCGGAAAAACCAGATCAATGGCCGAGACAATAATAGCACAAACCATATCAATATAAAAAAGTCGCCGATATGGCTTATAATAGTGCAAAAACCCAGTAAGAACAGACATCAGCAACACCTCTCCCTATGGAAAAATAAATCCATTATCTAACCTCATTTGTTCCCAAACTTCGGTAATGACCTTACTATGTTTTTGCCTCAGCCATTGACCAATATCTTTACCTTTTAATTCGGCAGGAACAACATCCTGCACCAGAGACAGGATTGCCTTAAACGGGCTCAAAGCCGGAATGTGTAATTTTATTGCCTGTGAAATAATATCAAATTCCTCTACAGTCAGCGAACCACGCCGCAGAGTATCCATTGCGGCTACAATTTTTTCCGGGCTCGGGACCGCCAGCAATGTCATGATTTTACCGGCAGTTACAGACGCAGTAAGCCAGTCACCAGGCAACGTCATGCGGCTGTTCCAGCGGAATAGACTTTGGTGGTCCATCGCAAAGCTCAGACTGACAAACCTTAGCTTTGGACTTGATGTAGCTTTGGCCACTGAATCCAGGCAATCCATTGCGATAACAAATTGGTCTGGGGGTAAGGCCGCTATTTCTTCAAACACACACAGCAGTAAATTGCACTGAAGCAAAACCTTAAAAAACCGTGCTGGGGCCGGGGCATCTTTCAAGACCTTTGTCAATTCGGCAAGCACCCGTTCGGCCGGTTCGCCGCCAAGCTCATCAGCAGCGACACTTGCAAGCGCCAGTGTATTTTCATCAATGGCGAAATCTAAACGCGCCGCTTGTCCTGCAAGCCGCAAGGCACGTATGGGATCATCAACAAAATGCTGACTAGTGGCACGAAGTATCTTGTTCTTGATATCCTGGATTCCATGGAAAGGATCAATCACTTCGCCAGTCAAACTATCTACGGCAATGGAATTCACGGTTGTATCACGCCGAAACAGATCTTCTTCAATGGTTATCTTAGGATTTGATGCAATCTTGAAGCCTTTATAGCCGCTGCCGACCTTTCGCTCCGTTCTGGCAAAGGCAACTTCACACGCTCTGCCATCGATAACCAGCCGAAAAACCGGAAAAGACTTGCCACATTCATCGGCTTCAGGGAAGACCTTTTTGAAGTTCTTCTTAACCATGCCAACTACGCAGAAATCAATATCTTTCGGTGCAATTCCTCTTACCATATCACGAACACAGCCGCCGACTCTATAAAGGCGTCCCCCATTCGCCAGAATGGTTTCCGCAAAAATTCGCTCTGTTACGACATTGCTACTCACCAGGATCGTCCCCCCTGATTATATTTTTTCATTTAATACCCAATACATACAAACCCCAGGCTCCAGTGCTGGAGCCTGGGGTTGTATGTATTGTCATTTCGTTACCAGGTGCAAGTTATCCTTGTACTACTCCTTCGTCAATTGATAAAGTTTACAAGCAGCGGCCTTAGGATCTGCTGCAGCAACAATGGCTGATACCACTGCCACCCCATCTACACCAGTATTCATGACATCACGGATATTACTCCCATTAATTCCGCCAATAGCGACAATAGGAATCTTTACCTTAGCTTTTATAGCTTCCAATTCTGCCAAACTGACACTATCGGCATCATCTTTGGTATTTGTAGGGAATACAGCTCCGATGCCAAGATAGTCAGCACCTTGGTCTTGCGCCAGCAAAGCTTCTGCCAGCGTTGCCGCAGATACACCAATAATCTTATCAGGCCCTAACAGTTTCCTTGCCACTACCACAGGTAGATCTTCCTGCCCAATATGAAGCCCAGCCGCATCTACCGCCAATGCAATATCTACCCGATCATTCACAATCAGCGGCACACCATATTTTTCCGTAGCACCTTTTATCACTAAAGCCACTTGATAAAATTCTGCTGAGGACAGATTCTTTTCTCTTACCTGCACCACCGTAACGCCACCCTGAATCGCTTGTTCCACAGTTTTTGCAAGATCTTTCTCTCCAAGCAAACCTCTATCTGTTACTAAGTATAATGAATAGTTACAATTCCTTTTATCCATTCGTAATTCTGCCACCTTTCTTTATGACTTCTGGCGTCAGCGACCATACTGCATCAAACAAGCGAACCCGAAAGCTTCCAATACCTTCCCCCACCTGTAACGATTGGTGCGCCAACTCACCAGCTAATCCCATGGTCATCACGCCGGCAACTGCTCCGGTAAACCAATCGTCTATTGCGCCACAGTAACAAGCAATCAAAGAAGTAGCCATACAACCTGTACCTGTTACCTGCGACAAGATAGCATGTCCATTATCAATACGACACACCCGTTCCCCGTGGGCAATAATATCCTGCTTACCAGTGATAGCAATTACGCAGCCAAGTTTCTGCGATAGCTGCCGCGCCACCTTTTCTCCGTCAACCTCGTCGGCAACAGAGTCAACACCCTTGATATCTGCAGCAACGCCGGCAATCATTTTCAGCTCCGACATATTGCCACGAATCACCGAAGGATAAACCTCCTGAATAATTCTCTTAGCCGTAGCTGTACGAAGAGCTGTAGCGCCCACCCCCACTGGGTCAAAAATAATGGGGATTTTTTTCTCCCTGGCTTTTTTGCCGACAGCTACCATGGATTCAATACTCCGGGAATTCAACGTTCCAATATTTAATACCAAAGCAGCCGCAAACGACACCATTTCTTCTACTTCCTCAATATCATCAGCCATAACCGGCGAAGCACCAATTGCCAAGGTTATATTGGCACAATCATTTACCGTAACATAGTTAGTAATATGATGCACTAATGGTTTCTTAGTCTTCAAGGCTAAGAGGCTATCTGATATTTTTTGCAGTATTTCCATTGTTTCGTAACCCCCCATGTTACTTTATATAGTAACGCCGTTATTATCATTACTGCTATGGTAACGCCTAGCACAAAGTCCAGCTTAATAAAAACCAAGTGGAACCAAAAGTCCGTCTGTTACAATCTCAGCAATGGATACAGCAGCACCAAACCACAAAAACAAGTAATGATTAAACCCCAATGTATGATTTTTATTCGACATTCAACATTCCACCCCTTTTTTTAAATAAAAAGCACACCCATAAGGATGCGTTTAAAATACAAAAAACTCTATACCATCCCTACGCTGGCATTACCCAGATCAGGTTAAAGGGTCATAGAACTCTTTTTCCTCTACCAATATCCCTTTAAGGACAGATTCCCCTGACAACCCCGCTTATCGCCAAATAGCTTGCTGAATTGTCCTTCTACATATAAATTGTCACTTAAACCGGCCTTCAGCCCCAAATTGATTTGATATAGATTGCTTCCAAGTCTGTTTTGGCTTTGCTCACCCGAAATATCGGCTACATTATCGCCCTTAAACTCATGGATATAATTTACCCCCAACAAGGTAGTCATTACTGTTCCGCTACTTTGCATTACCGCCTTGCGCAGTTGCAGGCCCAGCCGCCCTTGTAAGGAATCCGCTTTTTTTAGCGACACATTTGCCCCCACATTATCGGTAAAGTCTCCCTGATGAATACCAATATACGATAATTGCACTTGTGGTTCCAGTACCAAACCATGCTTCTGTTGAAAAGTCACACCATGCTCCAGCGAAGTAACAAATAGCCGTCCCGAATACTGCTGTTTAAGACCATACCCATAATAACCTGGCACATTGTTGGTAAAATCCAGGTTGCCATATAGTAAGGCTGCATTAAAATAACCGGAACGGCTGGCCTCCATTGGCATCCTGATTACAGAATAGAGGCCACCATAATTTCCTGTTATCTCATTCTTCACATTACTTGCCGTATTCCTTTGATTTGTTTCTCCATGTCCAGCAATGAAACCAACATACACTTTATTCTTTTCTCCAACAGCAGCCCCTTTAACTAGTTTTCCCCATCCTAACTGCAGACCTTTCGTCTGAGCATGATAGTTGGTTCCAGAACCATTCGTGTAGCTCGCATCATTGCCAAAAGGACTTACCCAAATATCATTATTTTCTTTCCCTGCTGCGACTTGAGAATTACGAAGCTCATACATATGTAGGTCTAAATCGTCAATAATCCCCCGGCTTAGGTTTTGCCCATTGGTAATTGCCGCACTATAACTTGATAGATAATTAGGCGCATATAAAGCATATACCAGCCAGGACATTGTATTTTCAGGTTGACCACTACGTTTCCAATACTGATAAGCTCCCCCACTACGATATTCACTTCCAGCAGCCATCGGCGATGCGGTACCGGCAATAAGCTCCGTTCCCTTTGGTACGGAAATCACATAAATATCCTGTAAATCAGAACCCCAGCCAGCCAATATCGCCTGTACATTGCGTGAATCTGCCACAGAATAGTATTTATCCGACCACCATGCACCTAAATAACCTTGGGTAATCTCATCTGATTTCAGATGATTGCCCCTGCGGACTAGTTTCATATCTTGCTCAGTTTCCACAATCCGAACCGCCGTATCAGTAATACCTGGCGTACTTGTAAACGAATAAAAATTACTATAGTAATTTTTGCTAGCAAAATTAGTAAACCCCGCAGCTAGTAAAATTTGTCTTTTTTGTTCCAATAAAGCATCAGTAACACCAGGAACAATATTCACCGCACTCTGGCCACTCACCGTTTGCGTCGGGCTGGTTCCTTGGGCCTGAATCTGGGCATCAATCGCAGCAAGCGCGCTATTCCAGTCCTTAACCTGCTGGGACTCGGCAGCAACTGGTGTGACGCTAAATAGCAATATTGCTACACTGATAACGGTGGTCGCGAATTGTTTCTGCCAATTTATGAAACTACTTTTATACGCTTGCATTAACATAGTCAGCTCCTTGCACTAGAATCTACCCCTGCTGTTTTTCCCCAAACAGGAAACCATCTGTAGTGTTACTCCCATCTAGCTCTAAATAATTTTGCCGTATACTATGAAAGCAATCGAACTTCTAGTGTAAAGAATTTTTGACTTGTCTTCTCTGAATATTTTCCGCTATTTCCTCGTAACATGATGTCGTAAATCTGTACTTTGCTTTTTTGTGTGTCAATGGACCTGTCCCCCACGACATTTCAACAAATGTTGAAAATAAGAGTTGAATAGCTTGTAACGCTTGTCGGTATAGTAATAGTAGCAAGATAAACTACTTGACTGTTTGGAGGTATAATTTTTGAGTATAACAGAAGAAATAGTACACATTCCGGCAGATACGGCTTTACTTGAAGGAGAACTTAGAGTACCCGCTAACGCGCAGGGAATTGTACTTTTCGCCCACGGCAGCGGCAGCAGCCGTCACAGTCCTCGCAACAATTATGTTGCACGTATATTAAATAATAATGAACTAGCAACTTTGCTTATGGACTTATTAACACCTGAAGAAGATAGAAATTATGACACAAGGTTTGACATTGAGCTACTTACGCAACGGCTAATCATAGCTACCGATTGGATACGAAATAAAATACAAACTCAGCGTCTGCCGATAGGCTATTTTGGGGCAAGCACCGGTGCTGCAGCGGCCTTGCAGGCCTCAGCTATGCAAACTTCTGTCGGAGCGGTGGTATCCCGTGGCGGTCGACCTGACTTAGCAGGGGACGGCTTAAACCGAGTAATCGCTCCTGTTTTGCTTCTTGTTGGCAGTCATGATTTTGGCGTAATCGAACTGAATGAAAAAGCCTTTAACCAATTACAATCAACTAAGAAGCTCATCCTCGTACCAGGCGCTACTCATTTATTTGAAGAAGCTGGAACCCTGGAGCAAGTGGCCAACCATGCCGCTGATTGGTTTAAAATATATCTGGCTTCAGCAAAGTGTTAGACAATTTTTGTCCACACGCTGCGAGTAGGTTTTTAAAGCAAATACTTATTCGGGCAAAGCTAACTATGCATTATTACTTCCTTTAAATGCACAAAAATCCTGCCAAATTCATACAAAATTTGGCAGGATTTTCACCAGGTTCTTCCTTCCAGATAAGGCTTTAGTCAGATAATCATTTCTTGCCTTATGGTAGTTGCTAATTCTAACCCCTTCAAGACTTCTACTATTGTTAGTGCAAAGTGCGGAGAAGTACCCGGTCCACGTGAAGTAATTATATTACCATCAATTATTGTGCTGTCTGGCACGCTTGTATCTGCACCTTGTAAATGCTGCTCAAGCCCTGGATAACAAGTAGCTGATTTCCCTTTGAGAAGCCCTAATTTACCTAAAATAGCCGGAGCTGCACATATTGCTGCAACCCATTTTCCCTGTTCCGCAGCTCTTACTAGCTGTTCATTTAAACCAACATGTTTGTCCATAGTCTGCGTTCCTTGCAATCCCCCCGGAAGTATTATCATGTCAACATCCGAATAATCAACACTCTCATATAACACATCCGCTATAACCGTAATATTATGTGCACCGGTTACTTCCCTTTTCCCCATAATAGAAACCATTTGAATAGTAATATCTGCTCTGCGTAAAATATCAACGACACTAATTGCTTCTATCTCCTCAAATCCATCCGCTAAATGCAATACTGCTTTCATTTCCATACATCCTTTCATTATTCGCTATTCGCTGAAACATTAATTATATTCCCGCCTCTAAGGCAACATTACATCTATCTAAAGCTGCTATGTAGTATTAGTAAATTTTCCTTTTTTATGTTTGAAGACATTTACTATGCTCCATGGGCTTTCACAAAAAGTCCAATGGCTAGTCCAAAGCCAAGGATAATAATGCAAATTCGCAATAACTTTTCATTTACCCGCTTCAATGCGTAAGCTCCAACCTGGCCGCCTGCAATAGAGGCAACTGAGGCCACCATAACTTGCGTCCACGCAACATCCCGGGAAAAAAGAAAAATCAAAACAGCGGAAGCGTTCATTACTCCAGCCAATACATTCTTGGTTGCTCCTGCCTTGCGCACATTCAAACCTGCAATTGTCAAGGCAGCCAACATTAAAATGCCAATGCCCCCGCCAAAATATCCACCGTAGATGGAAATAGCAAATTGCATGGCTAAGGAACTACCAGGCCCTAAGGGCTTTGAATTTTCGTTTGTTTTCCGGAAAAAGCTTCCCCATAAGAAAACAAATGTAGCAAATAAAACCAACCATGGTACCAAAAATTCGAAAATCGAAACAGGCGTCAGCAGCAAAAGAAAAGCACCAAAAACACCGCCAATCAAACTAACGCCAAACAAAACCTTAAATGATAGTTGGGGTAAACCTGAAACATTCTTTCGGCCGGCTAACCCTGTTGTAACCTGACCCGGAAAAAGTGCGACAGTCGATGTAATATTGGCCGCCCGCGCATCCAATCCCGTAAACATCAGTGCTGGAAAAGTAAGGAATGATCCTCCGCCAGCTAACGCATTTTGAACACCTGCACAAAAAGCTGCAATAAAAAGAACAACAAATGTTATCATAAATTAAGTACCACCTTCATTACCCATCTTTCAACGAACAAGCTTTTTGATATCGTATTTATTCGAGAATTATAGCAATGTTGGCATTCCCCCCCATAATTAGGTTGGGCCAATAAAATCCATCGGCCACTTGTCTTTACAACTACTTCTATAATACGATCTTCCTGCCTCTAATCCTGCTCTTAAATGCCTTTGCTCTCTCTATTTTATTAATGCCAATTCATTCAATTCGCTTAAGGTCGTCCTCTGACCAAGAACAATCATACTATCACCGGCACTTATAACTTATGTTCCCGATGGATGGAAGTGATAATGTTAAACGATCTAAATACATACTATCTCACCCCCCCTTACTTTAGCGTACTGCCTATCGTCTTAGTTTACCAATACATTCACTATACGTCAAAAAATCCTTCCAGTAATATTTTGGAAGGATTTACCTTTAATGTCATAAGCGACCTGCTGGGGAGAATCTCATAAAAAATCAACCAAATTGCAATAATAACTAAAACTATCTACAGGAGAAACTATGACAAGCTTTGACCTTTATACAGCCTATCAGCGCATCATATACATTATCTTACATTATTGTTCCTTCTGGACAATACTAACTTGTATACTATCAGCCAGTATTTCATGGCGCCTTTTCACAATATTACACACGCAAAATTCAAGTACAAATGATACCTTCCTTGCCTGGTGGACAACAGCAGCCTGGGGTAGCGCAGCCATACTGTTTTTCCTTGTTGGTCTTCTGTTTACCTAACTAATCATGCTCGCCAACTCCACGAATGCTTACATTGACTGAGATGATCAACGGGATTGTTGGGTAAATATCTTCCCATTGATCCTTAATTTTTTTCCATTCAAAAGGGTGATACCCTTTAAATCTAGCCTTCACGTTGGGAATATCAACACCTAGCTGCTGTTGAAACTTCCAAGTATCCCGAACGTTTTGGGCAACTTCTTGGGCAACTTCCTGTTCTACGCTGTGCAAAAATGCCAGATCATGCATATCATGCTTGGTTTTACAATTACTTTCCCCAAGATTGCCCTGCATCGTAACATCTAGAGTGAAATAGATAGTATCCCCTTCGATATGCGGGGTAAGCTTTGTATCGTGCTGAAACAACTCATAGACAATCTCCTGCTCCGGATCATCAGAGCACTTGACAGGGATAACTGCCGACTTTTCTGTGCCATACATAAACTTAAACCCCCTGGTAATATACTCATCAGCATATCCCATTAGGGTGTCATGTTTAAATAAGGCTAACCCACCTAATTTGGGCAGATTATCAATATAGTCCAGCCGTGGTATTGTGTAGTCAGCATCATTATCCATGGCTTGGGTAATATAACCTATATCGGCTTTGGACCCAGCTACATGAACGTTTTTCCTATGGTTTCTAATCAGACCGTTCAGATACGTTCCTCCAGGCTCTCCTGTTGGCGGATTATACTGGGCGATTGCTTTGGCTTCCCCGGGGGTAATGAATATTTTTGTGCGTGAACGCATTTCCGGATCGCGGCGAAAAAAATCAAGAATTGGTCGTAACCCGTTCTTCTTTACAGCAGCCTCGCTGATGACAATGGCAGAAAGATGCTCAAAGTATATGCTCTTACTGCTCTGGCCGAGCATGTCCCGTACCATTTCAAACATGGGCTTGCCTGTGTCTGAGATAACAAAAGTTTTTTCGCCTTGTGTTCCGCCTCCTTTGCTTTCGCTTTTGACAAGTTTCAGGATCTGAAGACTAAGCATGTATTCTTTTGTACCTTGTTTCTGCACAAAGGTCTGCGTTTGGGCTATGTGTTTTTCGGACTCTGATTTTTTTACTATATCGGCATCATCAATCGCGGCGATCAAAACAAAATTACGATCTTGCATTTCTTTGGCATCCCAACACCCTGTTGTAAGCAGGCAAGCGCAAATGCCAATTCCTACTGCGACACTTCGCCAGGCTATAGTAGCAACATTTTCTTGCTTTATTTTATTGAGCATTGTGGATTACTGCCTTTCTTCCGCCAGACTAAAAATAATAGTATCGGAATGATAACAAAAGAAAAGAACAAGGCAATATACATACTAAAATTCCGGAATGTCTCCTGCCGCGCTGGAGTATCAACAAAGCTGCTAACCCAAAAAATCAGAGGCAAGAAGACCGGAATAAATGTCCGGTGATCTTTGTATTTTAAATATTTCCGGCAACCTTCTGCTACAACGAAATAATTTAGAACCATCGAGATATACGTTACTGGCATAAAGTACATAATCATATAGTTTTCCAACCTCTCTATAAAGGTTCCCGGCAGTTCTATACTCTTCATTGCATAAATTACCGGATCTTGGACATTTGCAATGGTTTTAGCCGTGATACTGCCGACTAGTGCAATGGCACCCACGACATATATCAGGATAATCACCAGAAATCCCCACCCGACAGTTCGAGCAAAACTTACTTTCCCGCGGCTTGCCAATGGCAAGAGCACCAGCAATGACTCATACCCTGCATAATAGTCGGTGTGATAGGGAATCCCCTGCAATATCCCGATAAAGTTATCTGACCAAAACGGCAACAGATTTAACGGTTCAAAATTGAACCAAATAAGACTATAAAAAATATAAAGCATCGGCACTGCCAAAATCAAAATCTGAATTACCCGTAGAATAGTTCCCCACTCCTGCATGGCACAATAAACTACAGCCAGCAATAGAACAAGCACTAAAAATTCCGGTGGAGTCTGGTCAAACAGAAATACAGAACTCAATGTAGTAAGCGCTGTTGCGCAATTGATGATATCAAGCAGTAGTACTGCAATAAAAACAAGAAAAATGACAGCTCCAAACCTTTTACCAACCAAACGGGGAGTATATTCACCAATTGTTTCTTCTGGAAACTGCTCTCCAAGACAAATCATTAAATAAGCTGCTGCATAAAAAAACAATCCTGCCAGTGCCGTACTCAGCCATAAGAATTGTTCCGAATAATGTACAATAATAGTTGTTGCGGAGAGAAGGCGGGCGGTAAGCAAACTAGAAGTAGTAACCATTCCCAACTGCCAAGGTGACATTTTCCCTTTTGCCTCAAAATTCGCCATCAATCCTCAACACCTTGTCTAGTCCTATCTTGAGGTCCAAGTCTTTTGGGACGGGACGTTAAAAATTTGGCAGGCAAGCGTACCAACCCATCCTTCCAATCTGCTATAAGGGTGATGTCAAAAAGATCTCCCAGATAAGATTCGCCGTAAGAACGTAACGAACAGAGAAAAACAATTAGCAAAATAAAAGAAATAACAACTCCGTACAGCCCTAACATCGACGCTGCGATAAGGACAGGAACTCGGAAAAAGCGCAAAGCCATGCCAAAGGTATAGGATGGCATGCTGAAGGAGGCTAGACCTGTAAGAGCAATTACGACAACCAATAATGCATTGACTAATGCTGCTTCTACAACTGTCGTACCGATGACCAATGCCCCTACAACACCTGCGGCCGCAGCCAGCTTTTGCGGCAACCGGATAATGGCCTCCTGGAAGATTTCCAATAGTCCTTCCATCAGGAGCACCTCCAATAATGCTGGAAACGGGGTTCTAGCCCTGAGCTCAGCAATGGCAAAAGCCAGCCCGGGTGGCAGCATACCTGGGTGGTAAGACACTATACTTACATAAAGCGCCGGCAAAAAAATAGCAATCAAAGCTGAAAGGTAACGGGTAAATCGCATTATGCTCGCCACAGCAGGTCGCTGGGTATAATCATCGACAGTCTGCAAAAAATCCTGCAGTGATACCGGAAGTATCATAACGGCCGGGGAATTATCAACAATAATGCTTATTCTGCCTTCATATAGACCGGCAACAGTTTTGTCAGGCCTTTCGGTAGATAAAACCTGGGGAAAGGGATTCCAAACCCGGTTGCTCAAAAATTCTTCGATATTGGCTGCAAGAATCACCCTATCAATGTAAATCGACAATAGTTGATTTCGAACCGCATCTACCAATTCAGGCTTTACAATGTCATCGACATATAACAAGGCAACTGAAGTTTGTGTTCTGGAGCCAATTTCAAATATTTCAACTTTTAAATCCGGATCCTTTGTCCGACGCCTTACCAAAGCGATGTTGTCGCTAAGTGTTTCATTAAAGGCATCATGAGGCCCTTTTGAGACATCTTCGTTTTCAGCCTTACTGATTTGTCTTTTTTCATATTTGGCAGCATCAATGGACACTGCATCTGAAATACCATCAATTAATAAAAGTGGATTACCCTTAAGAATATTAGTAATTACTTCTGTAGGTTTCGTAACAACTGTAACATTCGCGGCAGTAATTAAGAGATTAGTAATTTCGGCTACGTCACCAAATGATTGGTTGCGTCCTAATCTGCCTGTTAAACATTCAATTACTGTCTTTTCTAGTTTATTTGTATCTGTTAGTCCGCCTAAATACACTAACAAGGCCTTCGCCTTGCCTGCTCGAAACGGGCGATACTTAACATCGTCACAGCGCGATAAGGCACTGCGCACTAACTGCTCATTAATTTCAATATTGTTCGTGAAAATGAATGGTTGTCCAGCCGGAGCTGCAACTTTACGCAGGTCTTTTGCTGCAACGCTGATTGCGGACTCAATATCTTTACTTAGCTGAACGTGTTTTTGTAACTCCCCCAGCCTTTGACGAGCTTCGCTAATTGAAGTATTAGGCTGTACAGCAGATAGCTTATTAAACCTAAATCGCAGTGATTTCTCCATACCTAATCCCCCTTAGTGATACCGTGAATAGTTTCTCCTAAAGTGGAAAAAACATGTAATAGCGATAATTACATGTTTTTGGTAAGACAATCTTTATTCAACAATTTTAAATACACTTTTTAATGCGTTCTGATCAGCAAATGCTGCTTGGTATTCTTCCAATGTATACACGCCACCAAGCAAGCCTTCCGTAGAGACCAGTTTCTTATCCAGCAATCTGAGAGTTGCATCCATGGGACCGCAACGGGATCCCACTAACGTGATTTCATTTACTACCCATAAAGTCGGATTTAATAATGCCTGGTCGTGATAAGTACTTTTCAGCACCACTTTTCCCATTGGTTTTACTATATTTTGCGCATAGCTTAGGCCAGACTGATTTCCTGTAGCATCTACTACTACATCAAAATAACTCGCATAATCAACCTGGGAAATTAACTGGACCCGCGCCTTGTTTTTTAACAAAAACAAGGACTTTTCATTTCTGCCTAAGATAGTTAAATCACAGCCGGTAAGGCTGAGTACCTGCCCGATCAGCTGTCCAAGCTTGCCACTTCCCACAATGGCTACCTTATGAGTTGGCCTGATATGGCATTGGTTGGTAATTTCCAGCGCAGCAGCCAGCGGTTCAGCAAACACCGCTTCTAAATCAGCAACACCATCAGGAACCAGATGCAGATTTGCCAGCGGTAAAGTAATATATTGAGCAAAGGCTCCATCCTTGTTAGTAATACCTAGTACTCTACGGTTTTTACAGTGGTTATTGTAGCCTTGACGACAGTGCTTGCATTCTCCGCAACCCAGGTTAATTTCGCCAACTACGCGTTTACCAATATAAGTTGGATCCTCTGCTTCTTCCACTACTCCCACAAACTCGTGTCCTAAAATTCCTTGAAAACCTTTATAACCCTTAATGATTTCTTTATCTGTATTACAGATAGCTCCATAATGGATTTTAATTAGAGCTTCCCCTTTTTCTCTCCTAGGCTGAGGATAATCCTCAATAAAGGTTAGTACCTCATCAAAATACAAACACTTCATTTTCGCATCTCCTTTTAGTGCATTGTCATACACCTTGCTGCTCTCAATTAACATTTTTAGTAGCTAACCTTTGGGAAACTCATATAATTCTATCTTTACTTCGAACATCCGGTTCCAGGGAAAGGCAAGTTTGAAATTATTCAATGGATACTCTGGAAAATTAGCGGCGGCGAAAGCCCGCAGCCGCCGCTCGGTCTCGAGTGTCAACTGGGGAGTTAGCTTATCAAGATAAGACCAGTTGCCGCCAAGTGGGAAGAGCACTTCTGTCCCTACCGCGCCCCGGACATTGGCCTGATAAGCCCAGTCATCCAAAAATCTCACTGCAAGAAGCCTGTTCTTGTCCACTGGTGCCATCTCCCTGGCCAACATTCCCTGGCCAATTGCATAGCCGATAGTATTGCTCGCCGTGTTCCAACCCGAGTAGGACTCCAGCTTAAACAGCAGTCCGCGTTTGCGCAACTCGGACATGAAGGCGTTATCCGCGCCGTTGGCAAAAGCAATATCTGCCACAGCCAGTCGGTGCCCGAATGCCGCCTCACGCGCGGCATCCGCCGCCAAAGCGACAGGTGCCGCCCTAAACCGGCCATGGTTAAAGGTGCTATCTGCCTCATGGGTAACACCATCCTCAGGCGTATTTATCGCCAGCGTCAGGTCGGCCAGCTTTGAATTCAGCGGTATGCCGCCAGCAGCAAAGATATGGGCGTTGATGGTCTGTCCGACCGCGACGTCCTCATAGGAAGGCACCGTGTCCCGGCCGGCACCGGGAGCAAACAATACCCGCACTATTGGCGTGCGAACTGTAGCATTATTGATTGCCCGCGTTACCATTAGCATTCCAATCTCATCAGCTCCAGGGAAAGAGGCGTATCTGCTCATCGGAAGTTCAGTCGTCTCTGCAGCCAGATGGCGAGACTCCATATGTGACTGGGAATAAGGCGAACAATCATCTCTCCCCATCAACAAATAAGCGAAGGTATCATTTTTAGCGTAATCAATTAAACGCCGGTTAGCATTGAAGTTTTTTCCCCTCCGGGCATACCAGTCGGTCAATATTGCTTGCGGCACCTTGTCCAGCAAGCCACGTAGCTCGCTTTTGTCACGAGGCTTCAAACCACGAGTCTCAGCCTGATCACGCAAGGCGGTAATCCGAAAAATACTTGGCCCATATACTTGGTAGTAGGGCGGTTCTTCTCCGCCTTCGCCAGATTTAGGCGTGCGCATAATGGTAGAGAAAATATATATACTCATTGCCGGATTAAGAGCTTTTAACTTGGCGAAATTAGTTAGCCTGTCCTCAATAACATTCATGGCAATGTTATGTGTGCGCGAGCCGACTAGGTTACCATACAAGAGAGAATCGGCTGATACCACCACCCTGTCGGCAATGAGGGCATGATCAAATAGCCACCTCCACAGGCCATCCGGATCGCCCGGCTCATTGCGGCTACCTAGCAGGACTGCTGGCGGTACCACAATATCAACGCCGGCTGCCTTAACCGTGTCGACAACATAATCCAGATTAACCGGACGATCATCCATTGGTATATAAACTATAGTCTGAGCGCTGACAGGAGTGGCAGCCAACCAAAATACAGCTACCACCGCCAGCAGAAGAAATTTGTATTTGCTCATAGCATCCTCCCTCTAGCATAACAGCCATAACTCAACTACGTGAGTTATAACTGTTTTCTATTTGGAAGAGATTAAGTCCTGCTATATATTTACATAAATAATTTTCATCTCCCACCGCTACGTTCTCCGGATCACTGGGAACGACGAATTTCATGGTCAAATCAACTAGTAAGAAGTAAGAAAATAGTAAATAACTATTAAGAAATTGTTAGAAAATGGCGATGCTTATTTTAGAAATATTTATCATCTTATAAGGGAGATGGCAATAAACATGAGTATGTCTGGTATCTCATCATTAACTAATCAAACCATGTGCGGGCGAACGGAAAGTCATTCGAATAAGGATGGACATAGTAATTCGGCAGGGTGGAAATATGTCACCATAACAGAAGGAGACACAGTATATACCTATATAGTCATCGGAGAAAATATGAAGATTCTGATTGGCAAAGCTCCTGCCGCCAATGATAAGGATGAAGATAAAGATAAAACGACTGCGGATGATAAGACAAATGCGTTAGGGCAAAATGCTAGTAATAAAATGAATGCTGATCAGGCTACTTTTTTAACAGACACCCGAATGCTTGCCTTAACCGGGAATTATCAAAAAAAATTACGGGAAATAATGAAAAACCTGGAAGATCACATTGGATGCGCCAAGGTTGATGAAGTTGAGACTCAGTCACACGGACAGGTCCTTGGACACAACTGACTTCGCACCATTTCCCAGTTTAGACCCAGCTCGGCCGCAATCCCTCTTAGAGGCAGATTAGACTTAGCCAGCAGAAGCTTGACCTGTCTGTGACATTAAAAATAACCCCATAGGGAAGCCCTTAAGCGGCTCTCTATGGGGTTATTTTTCTTAGATTTACAATATTTCTAAAATCCAAGGTTAATACGGGCAGTGGTCTTTGCTCTTATCAGCTCAGGATCAACCTGAACCCGTGCCACACCTGTTTGCATTGCCATACGGGCAACAGCAGCTGCGACTGCTGGAGAAACCCGTGAATCAAATGCATCTGGTACAACATAATCCTCTCTCAATTCATTTTGGGGAATCAAATCAGCAATTGCATAAGCTGCGGCAATTTTCATTTCTTCATTAATTTGACGTGCACGTACATCAATCGCGCCACGGAAAACGCCGGGGAAAACCATTACATTATTAACTTGATTAGGCGCATCTGAGCGGCCTGTACCCGCAACCTTGGCCCCAGCAGCCTTGGCTTCGGCATAACTTATTTCCGGTTCAGGATTCGCCATAGCTATAACGATCGCATCTGAGTTCATGTTACCGATAATTTCTTTAGTAAATGCTCCCTGTGCCGAAACACCAATAATAACATCTGCACCTTGGGCCATGTCGTGTAGATTTCCCTGTTGTTTTTGGGGATTAGTTACTTTGGTCAGTTGCTCCTGAATCCGATTCAGTCCAGTCAAACCTTCATATAAAGCCCCGTTAATATCTACCACAATAACATTTTTCGCGCCGGCGTTCACGATTAAACGTGCAATCGCAGTACCGGCGGCACCTGCCCCATTCACAATAATTTTTGCAATCGCCAAATCTTTCTTAACCAGACGCAGAGCGTTAATAACAGCAGATAGGGCTGCTATAGCTGTACCGTGCTGATCATCATGGAAAACCGGAATGTCCATTTGTGCTTTCAGCGCATCCTCAATATCATAACATTTTGGCGAAGACAAATCCTCTAAATTAATTCCGGCGAAAGTCGGCTGCAGCAACCGTACTGTCTCAATAATCTTGTCAGGATCTTTGGTATCAAGACAAATGGGAACAGCATCAACATCACCAAACACTTTGAATAAAACAGACTTACCTTCCATTACCGGCATGGCTGCTTCCGGTCCTATGTCTCCCAAACCAAGCACCCTGGTTCCGTCGCTCACAACAGCCACCATATTCCCCCGGCAAGTATATTCAAATGATAAATCCTTATTCATCTTAATATCTTTACAAGGTTCTGCCACACCCGGGGTATAGGCTAAACTCAAGTCTCGCCTGGAAGCTAGAGGCACTTTGCTGGTTACAGCCAGTTTACCCTGGTACTTTTTGTGTAGTTCAATTGCATCTTCTCTAATGCTCATTCATCTTCACACTCCATTTTTATAGGTTTATCCGGTGATTAACCTTCAGCTGGGGTTACTCTCATCTGAAGGTTTCTACTTTATAGTGACATTTTCATTAGTATTGTAGCTAATACTATCATACAAGCGCCACCAATTCTTGTTGATATCTGGGCAAATGGCATTAATTCCATTCTATTGGAAGCCGAAAGAATAGCAACGTCACCAGTTCCACCTAAACCGCTATGACAGCCTGTCACTAGAGCTGATTCGATGGGATACATATTCAAATATTTACCGATAAAAAATCCCGATGAGATCATCGCCAGAACGGTGGATGCGCAGATTGCAATATAGGCGGGGTCTGTTAAAACTTCCACAACATCTTTCCACGGAGTGAATAAAACGCCTAAGCCGACTAATAACGGCCAAGTGAGGCTGGCCGAAATAAAACGATACATGTGATACGCGCCCTGTTCCATTTTAGCTGGCATGACATTTAAATACTTAACAATTGCGGCGGAAAAAATCATGATAATGGCACCTGGAATTCCGATAAACGTTTCAGAAAACTTGCCCCAGATAAAGAAGCTGCAAGCAATCAGCAAGCCGGCTCCCATCAGCGGAAATTCTATCGGTTTCTCAGTATTTTGGGCCGTTAACAATTCTTTATCATTGCCTGTTTTAACAAGCAGCCCATTGCCAGTAAGTTCAGGGCGCTTTTCACCCAAGCGCTTCAAGTAGCCTGCTACCATTATGGCAACAATATTTCCCAGCATAGCTGCCGGAATAAGCTGGGGAATAAAAACTTCCTGGGACTTACCGAGTATTTCCGAGTACGCAATAGAGAGAGGAATGATACCTTCACCAATACCACCGCCGACAATGGGTATTATGATATAAAAGAAGGTTCGATGAATGCTGTAACCAAATAACGTACCAACTAACAACCCTGCAGCAATTGCAGCAAGAGTCCCAACAACTAGCGGAATGAACATCCGCACAAATCCCTGAATCAAAACTTTGCGATTCATACCAAGAATACTACCTGCCACCAAACAAGAAATATATAAATACAGGAAATTAGACCCTTTCATTAAAGCGGTGATTGAATTCATGGCAGAAGGATTAATAAGCTTGTAAAAAACCATAATGGAGGGAATAAATATTGAAAGAATCGCTGGTCCGCCAATGTCTTTTAGAACCGGAACCTTTTGTCCCACGTCGCCTAAAAGAATGCCCATAATCATGATGACCGCGAAGCCACCGATCATGTCAGTTGGCAGTTTCCCGTAAATTGATGCTGTGTAGATGATTAGCGCTAGTAAGAGATACAGCGGAAAAGGAATTACGCCAACCTTCAAACTGAGTACTCTCTTAAATCCGGTTTCTGTTGCCTGCCCTGACATCATTGTTTCATTCATCTTTTGACTTCTCACAGATTACACCTCCTAGTTATTTGTCTCAATACTAACCGGTAGGTGATAAAATGAAAATCTTATGCAATTTCTTAAAATATTTAGTAAGTAAAGTAAGTAAAAACCGGCCTTGCGGCCGGTTCAGATATAACGCTTTATCACATTACTTTCGGGATTGATACATCGATATTTGTACACAGGTCTTCCTACAGTTCCATATATAACTTCCATACTTAAAACATCTATCTGCTTCAAAAATTCGAGATACTTACGCATTGATACGCGCGATATGCCAACGTTGTTTGCCATTTCCTCGGTGGTAAATGCCTGGCCTTTAGTAGCTCGTATAATTTCCCATACGGCCTTAAGCGTATTGCGGCACAGGCCTTTGGTTAACTCCGTTTGTCTTTGTTGCTCTCTGCCCAGAATACGCCGATCAAGTTCAGCCTGATTCATGACATCCCGTTTTCTCATAAATAAGGACTGATTGCGATAATCGGAGAGAGCGGTATTTAACCGTTCAAACTCAAAAGGTTTTATCAAATAATCTACCACACCATTACGCAGCACTTTTTTAATCGTGTGTATATCGCTTGCAGCCGAGACTACAATCACATCAATGTCCTGTTCCTGCTCCCTGATCTTATCCAATAACTCCAAACCATTCATCCCCGGCATAAAGATGTCCAGCAAAACAAGGTCAATTTCATGCTTTTCGAGCAAAATTAAAGCTTCATTTACATTACGGGCTATAGCGATTAATATAAATCCGGTTATCTGTTCAAGATAACGCCGGTTTAATTCAGCCACCATCGGGTCGTCCTCGACAATTAATACTTTAATCATTTTGCTCACCTTTACTCTGGTATGGTATATGTACAACAAACTGCATACCCTGTCCCACCTCTGAAAGCACCTCAATCGTCCCGCCCAGTCTTTTCATACTGCTTTGAACCAACGATAATCCTAGCCCACGATTACCGCCCTTAGTCGAATATCCTTTTACAAATAACTGCTGCCGCTGAATTTCATTCACTCCCGGCCCAGTATCACTAACCATTATATGCAAAATTCCTGCATCATATATGCACTCCACACGGACACACTTTTCGGGTGAATTGGCCACTGCCTCCAATGCATTATTAACAAGGTTGCCTACCACCGTGATTAGTTCGTGGATTATAGCTGTGTCCTCAGGCTCAGGCAAAAAGCTTTCTTCAGAAAAAACCAAATCCACACCAACTTCTCTGGCATGGCTAAGCTTTCCTAACAAAAAGCCTGCTAATACCGGGTCTTTTATACGTCGCACGATAGATCCGACTTCACTCTGATACTGATGCGCAATCCCATTGATATAGTCAGCAAGCTGGTCATAGCATTGTAAGCGTACCATACCGAGAATGACATGCAGTTTATTCATAAATTCATGGGCTTGAGCCCTAAGCGCTTCTGCATAATTGCGCACCCCGGTAAGCTGTTCCGCAAGTTGGCGAAACTCCGTCTCGTCACGAAACGTGGCAATAGCTCCCACTATCTCTTTGTCCACACAAACTGGAACCCGGTTAGTTAATAGCGTAATCCCCTGCAGATCTTGCTGTTGATCAAGTTCTGCCTGTCCGGTCCTTAATACATCTTGCAATCGTGTATTGGGTACAAATGACTCCACATTTTTACCCAACGGATCTCCCTGAATTCCCGCCCGCTGCAACAACCGCATAGCTTCACCATTTACCAGTGTGATACATGCATTTGTATCCACAGCGATAATGCCTTCGCGAACAGACTGCAACATGGCACTGCGTTCCTCCATCAATTTAGCAATAACATTTGGCTCCAACCCAAACAGAGTCTTTTTTATACTTTGTGCCAAAAGAATTGCACCTGCTACCCCCACCAGCAAACCAAACACCATTGCATAGTAGATAAAAATTCGGCTATTCTCTACCGCAAGCTGCACACTGTTAAGTAAAATACCAACTGCAACAGCCCCGACCTGCTTTCCATCACGAGTTATAATTGGGGCGAAAGCCCGCAGCGAAGGCCCTAGGGTTCCGGCCCCAAAAGAGGTATATTCCTGCCCGGCAAGGGCGGCTGTTTCGTCACCGCCAACAAACTTTTGCCCAACCTTAGTTTCATCAGGATGGGATTTCCGGATACTGTTCATATCTATAACAACGATAAACTCGACATTTGTGATATTACGAATCTCTTCCGTAAAAGACTGTATTTCTGTTTCATCCCGTTGACCGGACAAAGCATCAAGCACCACCTGAGAACGTGCAACAATCCTGGCAATATCCCTGGCCTTTTCGTCTAGTGCCTTCTGCGTACTGGAAGATACATTAGCACTGATTAATATATTGGTTACAAGCAAAGCCACAGCAACTACACCACAAACAAGCACTGTGATTTTAGTCTGCAAACCAATAACAGGTTTATTGGCCTTCAAAAGCTCATCCCCTATCAAATTCTCTCATTGTTTTACTGCATCCCTTGCGCCAATTCGATGGCGGCCTCCTCCGTAAGCGGTTTACCGAAAATATACCCTTGTATACGATCACATCTGTACTCCGACAATATTTTTAGCTGCTTCTCAGTCTCCACACCTTCTGCTACTAGGGTGAGGCCCAAAGTATGGCCTAAATTAATAATTGCCCCCACTACATGCAGCTGTGCTTGATCATTAATAATCTCGTCTATAAACGATTTATCAATTTTTAGTACCCCTACCGGTAAACTCCTTAAATAAGTTAATGATGAGTAACCAGTACCAAAATCGTCTAGCGAAAGTATTACTCCGAGCTCTCGCAATTGACATAGCTTGAGAATAGCATCATTCACCGATTCAATAAAAACACTCTCGGTAATTTCAATTTCAATCTGCCCCGGCTCTATACCTGCATTCTCAATGCAACTGCGAACCTTGTCCACAAAGTTATCTGATACCAACTGCCGCGGGGAAATATTCACCGCTACGTTAATATTTCCTTTCCCCAGGTCTGATAATCGCCTGGCAAAACGGCAAGCCTCTGTAAATACCCATTCACCGATAGGCACGATAAGACCAGTTTGTTCAGCTAAAGGAATAAAGCGGTCAGGCGGCATGAAACCGTGGTCAGCACTGTTCCACCGCACCAGAGCCTCGAAGCCAACCAGATACTCTCCCGCTGAAGCAAACTGAGGCTGGTAGTGCAGCGAAAACTCTCCACGTTCCAACCCTCGTCGCAAACCATTTGTTAACACCATTTTTGCATTGGTCTCTTGGAGCAATACCGGCTCGTAAAAACGCCAACAGTTCTTCCCCGCTTTTTTAGCAGCATACATAGCAATATCAGCTTTTTTAAGGAGATCTTCCGCCATGCTGCCATCATCAGGATAAACTACAACCCCAACACTGGCTGATAAATGTACCCTTTCAAAAGCTACCCGGTATTCCTTACAGAGTTCACGAATAACATTACCAGCAATTTTAGCTGCTCTATCCCGGTTAGTTTCCCTTGGCACGACAACAATAAATTCGTCGCCGCCTATACGAGATATAAATGCCCCTTCTCCGACTGCCGCCACAAGATACTGGCTTACTGTAACAAGAACATCATCACCAAACGAATGCCCAAAATTATCATTTATTTCTTTGAATTCGTCTATATCAATAAACAAAATAACACCAGATGACTGACCGAGATGAGCCCTCTCCATCATTGCCTTTAGATACAAATTCAAATTCACGCGATTAGGTAAACCTGTCAATGTGTCATGAAATGCAATCTCACTAATCCTCTTCTGTGCAGTATCCTGTTCTAAGGCCACAGACGCCAGATCAGCAAACTGATGCAGGTTGGCTAAATCCTCCGCTTTAATAGACGTAGCGACTTCACGCCAACTTATTGTAAGAATTCCGCTTACTTTACCGGCTTGTTTCAGAGGAACTGCGATCACACTACTTGTTGAAGGGTTTAATGCTTTATCAAAACTCCGCTTAGGATGGGCACGATAATCGGCAATGTAAAAAATCTTACCTGTAGAATAAACCTGCCCCTGAATCCCTAAATTGCCCGGTTGTGACTGCATAATCTGCGCTCTGTCGATTCCAATGCCGTAATGGATATAAAAATTTTTTCCGCTATCATCGAACAAACCAATATAACCTGCTACAGCATTAAGCAGTTTTATTGCATTATGCAGAATCGTTTCCAGGATATCTTCCCTTTCACCGCCTTGCCGCTGTGTTAAAAGACCGGTTATCGCTCTGTATTGCCGTTCACGTAGTATTAGATTTTCCTCAGTTTGACGCCTAGCTAAATTTTCATCATTCAGACGCTGATTTGTATCCTCCAGTATTTCATTCATGGCTGCCATTTCTTGATTGGCAGCCGCCAATTGAGCCGTCCGTGCCTCAACCAGGCTTTGTAAGCGCTCGCGATGTTGGCGCAATTCATATACCATCTGGTTAAAATTCGTAGCCAAGATGCCAAATTCATTAGCAGAGCTAACCGTTAGCTCTACAGCCAAATCACCCTCTTTAATCTGGTTAGTAGCGTGCACTATATCTATGAGAGGATTAGTCAGTCTACGTGAGAACCACATTGTTAAAAATGCCGAAAATACAATAACCAATATTCCAACAAGAGTAGCATTTAATGTTACGTAATCCATAAAGGCCATAATAGTTCTTTTTTCCTGTACTACAATCAAGCTCCAGGATTTGGACTTTCCCGGTATGGAAATAGCCCTGTATGCACACATATACTTCTCGCCATTAGTGTCGATGTATTCTCCGGCGCCAATCTCGCCTGCTGTAACCTTAGCGGCAATAGTTTGCAAGGAGGGCGCCAGTTCAAAGGGAATTTCCTCGGTAACTTCGTTATTTTTGTCGTCTCTTAGTGGTATGCCAGCCAAATCTCTCAATAATACTTTTTTCTTCATTGTTTTATAGTTATACAGTTCAGCAGCCTGTTGCCTATCTGGATGAGCTATCACTACCCCTTCTCCATCTAAAAGGCAGGCATAACTTTCCCCACCCGAACT
The DNA here is from genome assembly GCF_007830295.1 of Sporomusa sp. KB1. Classification (GTDB taxonomy): domain Bacteria; phylum Bacillota; class Negativicutes; order Sporomusales; family Sporomusaceae; genus Sporomusa. The sequence continues at coordinate 1,037,435 of NZ_VLKC01000002.1, forward strand.
ATAGTTCTCTACCATCTGCTGCAATTGCTTTATTTCGATATCTGCCAATAAAATTCCGTATAACTTACCCTGTGAATATATCCCCTGAATAATTGATGTTACCGGAGAGTCAGAAAATACGGAGTAATAGCTTTGGGAAATATACGGTTGTCTTTCCGCAATAAATTTTTTAAACCACCACCGCTCAGATCTGTTGACCAAAGAACCACTCGTTTTAGCCGTTTGGTCTCCATTAAGGTCTTGGATAGTCAAAACCTGGTAAAATGGGTACTTTCTTTTAATCTCTGTTAATAATTGATATTGTTTTTTGGGATCCATGTTTTCCAAATCAGGATATTCAGCTATTAATTGGTTGACATTATATGCATTCTGCATAAACTGAGCGATATTAAAGGCCAAGCTTTCTGTCGTAGCCTGAAGGCTATATTGCATCTTGCTTTCATAATCTTCTGATATCAAAGAGTAACTAATCATTAGTGTAGAAACCATCGCAAGTAATATTAGTGAACATATAATTAAGGTCAATTGATGGCGAATTGAAAACTGCATATAATAATTACACCCCTAAATTAAAACCATACGTTCTGCCTTTCGAATAAAAATTACTCTAATTTTTAATTGCTGAGAAGCGAAGTGTATCCCTTTGCCCGCCTTTCTATGTATATGGGAATTTTCAAATTTCTTGTAATTATATCTTATCACACCAGATTTTTAAATAGTAGTGCCATTCCCCTATGTCATTATGAATTTAAATATAAAAGGGGCTGTGGAAAAACTTAGCGATAAGTTTTATCCACAGCCCCACTTTATATGGATTTTGCTAATAAAGATAGTACAACAAAAGACCGCTCACATAAGCTGCTATCACTGCGCCTACTTCTTGTTACGAAATTGAACTGGTGTCATTCCATGTTTTTTCTTAAATAATCTATTGAAATGTTCCACGTTCTGATAACCTACGCTATCAGCAATCTTTTCAACTGTCATGTTTCCATTTTTCAAAAAAGTACAAGCCTTTTTCATCCGGACATTTCTAACGATTTCGCCAAATGTCCCCCCTGATTTTTCCTTAATATATTTTGATAGATACGGGATTGACAAATGCATCTGGTCAGAAAGTTCCTCTAACGTAACTGTTAAGTAATTTGTTTGGATGTAATTTATGATTTCATTAATTCTTTCATCCCTGCATTTATCCTCCGCCTGTATTTCGTCTAATTGATTGACAGCTACCACAAGGGCATTAATCGAAGAATTAATAATATCGTCATCAATTCCAACACCCCAATATAACTTGTTGTTGCAGCTAACTCCAACATAGGAAACCGCCTTGGAGGACGAACCTTTTGAATGGGCATGTTCTTCATAAATGGCTAACTCATAATGAATGTCAAAATATTGTTTAATCGCATTGCTGACAGCATCCAGGCGTCCATTCCCATTTCCAACAATCGTTCTAACCTGTCCGTTATGATTTATAGTAACTTGGGCCATAATACCATCCATTTGTTTAAAACGAAATTCCTCTATGTGAAAATACGGAGTGTTATTCATATATTTATCTTCAAATATTTGGTATACCCACTCTGGTGATAATTCTTTGTGTTCCCTGTCAGAAACACCCTTCACAGTGTAGCCGACATCCTCTTTCATCTTAGCAGGAATAGACATTCCATAATTTTCTTTCAGAATGTAGCCAATACCGCCCTTCCCTGACTGGCTGTTAATTCTGATAACATCTGAATCATATTCCCTCCCGACATCCTTAGGATCAATGGGAAGGTATGGCACTGACCATTGATCGGTTTTCCTTTCGTTCCTGTAATCCATCCCCTTGGCAATCGCATCTTGATGGGACCCAGAGAAGGCGGTAAATACCAGTTCGCCTGCATATGGCTGGCGAGCATGCACTTGCATTCTAGTTAAATTCTCATATTTCTGGCATATTTCCGGCATATTGCTAAAGTCAAGTTTAGGATCAACACCATGTGAAAATAGGTTCATTGCCAACGTGATAATGTCAACATTTCCTGTTCTCTCTCCGTTTCCAAATAGCGTCCCTTCAATTCTATCGGCACCCGCAAGCATTCCCAATTCGGCATCACAAACGCCACAGCCCCTATCATTGTGAGGATGTAAGCACAAAATAACGGAATCTCTGTATTTTAGATTCTTATTCATAAACTCCACTTGACTAGCAAATACGTGAGGCATTGCATTTTCTACCGTTGTTGGCAAATTGATAATCGCTTTCTTATCAGGAGTCGGTTTCCATACATCCAGTACCGCATTACATATTTCCAATGCATAATCCACTTCCGTTCCAGGAAAACTCTCTGGACTGTACTGGAATGAAAAATTACCAGTTGTCTCTTCTGCCAAATTCTTTAATAACTCTGCACCATCAACAGCAATCTGCTTGATTTCTTCCTTACTTTTTCTAAACACCTGCTCCCGCTGAGCAACAGATGTAGAATTATACAAATGAATTACGGCGTGGGGGGCTCCCTTAACAGCCTCAAAGGTTTTTTTAATAATATGTTCCCGGGCCTGTGTCAATACCTGAATGGTTACATCTTCTGGTATCATGTTTCTTTCTATTAATGCCCTTAAGAAGTTATATTCCGTATCTGATGCCGCCGGGAAGCCCACCTCAATTTCCTTGAAGCCGATGTCTATCAGCATCTGAAAAAATTCTATTTTTTCCTCCAAACTCATTGGTTCGATAAGCGCTTGATTTCCGTCTCTTAAATCAACACTGCACCAGATTGGGGGGGCACTGATATGATCTTTCCTAACCCAGTCATAGGATACTTGGGGTGGCATAAAATATGCCCTTTCATATTTTTCAAAATTTTTCATAATATTCTCCCTTCTTTCACCGCCTGCAGCATATGAAAAGACTTGGCTTGTGCAAAGTCCTTTTGGACGCCGGCAGAAGCCTTCGTCGTTCAATCCAGGGAAAGTTAACCTTTCCCCTCTGGATAAAAAAATCTTTCGTCTCTATAATCCATTACAATGGATTATAGAGACGAAAGACAAGCTCCCGCGGTACCACTCTATTTTATGATCACCATACACTCATCGGCACTATTAATGCCTATCCCGATAACGGAGGACTTCCGTCATGACCTACTAGTATTTCAGCCAGAAGCTCCAAGGCGAGTTCACCACATTTCTCATACTGTTTTGCATCATCCAACAGCTTTCTGAAATCAATTTGTGGATACTATTCCTCTTCATATCAAATACTTTATTAAACTATCCAATAATTAAATTCACTTCAATAATTATAGTAACATTTTCGCATGCTCTCTAATCCTAATTGAATAGTAACATATATCTTCTGTCTTGCGTAGTGATAAAATTAATCATTTTTCTTGATCTTTTTTATTCTTTCACTATTTATCATAAAAGAAAGAGGAAGAACGGCAAATTTTTTAAGGATATGCCCCCTCTATACAGAGTTTACCATTTGCTTCTCTGCGTGTCAAGGAACCTACCCCTGCGACACCAGGACTAAAAGGGCACTTTTTGTTTTCTCAATTTGTTCATATAAAAATTTTATTTCCCCTAAAACAATAAACTCCCGCCAAATTTTTACAAAAATTTGGCGGGAGTTTATTCGCTATTACCAATGGTACGGCTCCCGACATCATTGCTAACGGCAAATTCTTAAGTTTGCACAGATCAAATCCCAAAACTGCGTATTGCTAGCATAGCGACCATACCACCGCCCATAGTCACCAGGGGCGGTTGACGAAAGTAGGCTAAAAGCGTTGCTATTGTGCCGGCAATAAGATAACTATTCCCTGTTGAAATTTCAATGTAACCTTGTGGCGCAAAAAGTGTCGGAGCAATTAAAGCAGTAAGTATCGCCGTTGGTACATGCTTCAAGAATCGTTTAAGACGTTGGGAGATGCCTGCACTGCCAAAAATCGCAAAGCTAGCAAACCGCGTAAAGAAAGTAGCAATAGCCATAGCAACAATGGTGATAACAGCTTCAGTTCTCATCATTTTCAGCCCCCTCCAAAATTCCACCAGCCACAGCCGCAGTCAAGCAGGCAATAATGATATACCATTTTCCTGGGATGGTGACCGCCGCCATTATGCTAACCCCAGCGGCAACCAGACATACCAACACGTTAAGTTTGTCAGTAAGGCGCGGAATTAATAATGCCAAAAAGGTTGCCGGCATGACAAAGTCCAGTCCCCACGAGAGTGGGTCACTGATGTGGCTGCCAAGAAGTATTCCTCCAGCAGTTGATACAGCCCATGTAACATATCCAGTCAAATTACTTCCTAGTTGGAAAGCAGCACTATAGCCGTTTGCTTGTGCACGACTAATCGTTACCGCATAAGTCTCGTCAGCCATACCAAATGAGAGGAGAGCTTTCTGGGGCAATGATAATCCAGTCATATAAGGAGCAAGCGACATCCCCATTAACAGATGACGAAGGTTTATCAACAACGCGGTTAGAGCAATCATTGCCATCCCAGCCCCTTCCGCAAACATGGGCAGACTGATAAACTGGGCTGCCCCGGCAAAGACCAACAGCGACATTAACAACGTCTCTCCTGGCGTAAGTCCGATGGATTGAGCAACGATGCCATAAGCAAGCCCGAACGGAAATACCCCCACCATGATGGGAAGGGTGTCTTTAATTCCTTCGAAGAATTCCTTTGTTTTCATTGATGTCTCCTCCGTCCAGCTTGTTTAAACTATTGATAAGGGCAACTTAATCGCTCTTATCTCCCACTTGCACCCTCACAAGTAGACACGGGGAGTTTTAGAGCGAGTTAGTCATCAGATAATTTATAGCGTTTTACTTATCATAGTCAGCAGGAATACAATTGTAAATATCCAATATATCAATAAAAGAATACCAATTACTATTTTTTAAGGAGAATACGTTAAGTGGATATTACCAAAATGCTAAGTGGAGTTCGGATTGACCCCAAAGCGTCAGCACCCATATATTTGCAAATTGCTAATAGCTTAGCAGCCAAAATTAAAGAGTGCACACTTCCAGTTGGCACTAAGTTACTACCAGAACGCGAACTCGCCAGCCTGCTTGCGGTAAGTCGCACAACGATAATCAATGCCTATCGGTTGCTGGAAGAACGCGGTTTAGTAGCAACACGGATCGGCAGCGGAACCTATGTGGCAAATTTGAACATCGCTGATCAGCAAACCAACGATATGCCATGGGGACAGCTATTTAGCCCCCACTACAAATCGCCATTATCTTCTTTACTTCGTTCGTTAGTCGCCACCCCAACGGCCGATGAAACTATTTCTTTTGCCGCAGGCATGCCAGACCCAGCCCTTTATGACCTTAAAATTATTGAAAAAGCCCTCATTAATGACAATCCCGGCTTAGATGCAATAGACTATGGCCACATACCAATTGAAGGATACCCACCCCTTAGACGCTCCATGGCAACCTGGCAAACCGCCCAAGGCATATGCTCCACCCCTGATAATATTCTCATTGTGTCCGGCTCACAGCAAGGACTCTATCTCATTGTTAAGGCCCTCATAGAGCCAGGAGATTATGTTATCGTGGAGTCACCTACATATCTTGGGGCTATTCAGGTGCTAGAAGCTGCCGGAGCCCGCATTTTATGCCTGCCCCAATCTAACGCCCTCGATTTAGGAGTGCTTGAGGACTTTCTAATACGCTATCGCCCTAAGCTTTTCTATACGATCCCCACCTTCCAGAATCCCACAGGGTGGGTCATGTCGCGTCACCATCGTCAGGAGTTAATCCGTATAGCCGCGCGCTACCGCCTCGCCATTGTGGAAGATGACCCATATAGTCAGCTATATTACGGACAACAGCCTCCACCTTCTCTCAAAAGTCTTGACACCTATGGCGGAGTAATTTATCTAGGGACATTCTCCAAAATCCTTTTCCCTGGGCTGCGAACCGGCTGGGTAAACGCCGCTCCTCAAGTCATTAATCGCCTGGCTCAGGAAAAACAATATATCGATCTCCACAGCAATAACCTTTCCCAAATCATTATTCATGCTTGCCTAGAACAAGATTACCTAACAGCTCATCTATCGTTCGTTCGAGGAGAATATAAAAAACGTCGCGATACACTTGCGGGAGCTATCAGGCAATACTGTAGCACCGATTTAGATTTTGAACTGCCAGAGGGCGGGTTTTATCTTTGGTGCAACGTCCGTCCCCCTGCCGCTCCAGCTGAACTCCTTCGCCGCTCTGCTGCTGCAGGCGTCACTTTTGTACCTGGCGAAGCGTTCTATCTTAACAATACCGAAAGTCGCCAGATCCGTCTCTGCTTTGTAACACACAGTGAGGATCGATTAAAAGAAGGTATTCGACGACTAGCAAAAATTCTCACGTCAGGTGCTGCCAACACTATATTTTCCTCAAGAACAGCTGCTCGCCCTCTCATTTAGTAGTGCGGGTTCCTTTGCCCTGCTAATTTACTGCTTAAAAGTACTGGCACCGCGATAATTGCCAGTACTTTTTCTCCTCAATTTGCCCCTGTATCTTGTAAGAATTTGCTTTAGAACGTGGCATTTTAAGGCTGTAATGTAGTATACTAGTCATAGATTATTGACAACAATTTCATAAATGCTGTTATTTTGAAAGAATGATGAGGGATAAATATGAGTATTAAATCACTTACACCGCTGGAAGGGCGGTATGGCGCCATTACCCAGCCCTTGGGCGACTATTTTTCGGAATGGGCTTTAATAAAATACCGTATTCATGTGGAAGTGGAGTGGCTCATTGCCATGGCGGGCAATCCTGCTTTTGCTGAAATCCGCCAATTCACTTCAGAGGAAACTGCTTTTTTGCGCACCATTGTCCAAAATTTTGATGAACCGGCCGCGCTGCGGATTAAAGAAATTGAACGCACTACCAATCACGATGTAAAGGCGGTTGAATATTTTCTCCGTGAGGCTTTAGGCGCCATGTCACTGGCTGATGTACTGGAATTTATCCATTTCTCCTGTACATCAGAAGATATTAACAACCTTTCCTATGCGCTGATGCTTAAGCACGGCATCGAAGATGTCTGGCTGCCGGCAGCCAAAACTCTGGTGCAGACCGTTACGGCTATGGCGGAAGAAGAAATAGCTATACCCATGCTGGCCCATACCCATGGACAAGCAGCCTCGCCTACAACTGTAGGCAAAGAACTGGCCGTGTTTGTCTACCGCTGGAACCGCCAGTTAAAACAAATTCAGTCCCAGGAATATCTGGGGAAATTCAACGGCGCCGTCGGCAACTTCAATGCACACAGCATTGCCTATCCGGAAGTAGACTGGGAAGCTGTTTCCCGTTCTTTTGTCGAAGGCCTGGGATTGACCTACAACCCGCTGACAACCCAGATCGAATCCCATGACTATGTGGCCGAATCGTTCCATGCGCTTACGCGATTCAACAATATTCTTCTGGATTTTGACCGCGACATGTGGCTTTATATTTCCCTTGGCTACTTCAAGCAAAAAGCGATTGCTGGTGAAGTTGGCTCTTCTACCATGCCGCATAAAGTAAATCCCATCGACTTTGAAAATTCGGAAGCAAACCTAGGTCTGAGCAACGCAGTGCTTGATCATCTGGCCAATAAGCTGCCTATCTCCCGTCTGCAACGTGACCTCAGCGACTCTTCGGCTCAGCGCAATATTGGCACAGGCATTGCCCATTCCCATATTGCGATTACTTATACTTTAAAAGGTCTTAGAAAAACAGTAGTCAATAAAGAAGCCCTTGCCGCCGATCTAAACCATGCTTGGGAAGTTTTGTCCGAAGCAGTGCAAACAGTGATGCGCAAACACGGCCATGCCAATTCCTATGATAAACTAAAAGCCATTACCCGCGGCAAAGGCATCAGCGAAGAAGACATCAAAGCCTTTATCGAAAGTGTAGAATTGCCGGAAGCAGATAAAAAACGCCTGCTGGCCTTGACACCGTCACAGTATATCGGTGTGGCCGCTTCCTTGGTAAAACATATAAAATAAAACAAAACCTGCAGAAAACCGACCTCGCTTGGGTCGGTTTTCTTTGCTCACTTGACAACAAAGATAATATATAGTGTTCATGAGCTTATACCTATAAGAAGTGCTCCCCTCTCAGTAGTAGGTTTTTATTACTTAACCTATCACTTTAAGGGGAGCATATCAATTACGCAGGGGTTGAGTTTTTTTCGTTGATACCTAAAATTAACAGCTAGCAAATAGTTTAGTATCCCTGCTACCTTGTCCCAATTTCCAGAGCGGTAGCAATAAACATAACCATGCTTAATGTACCGTTTAAATAGAAAAAAGCTACATTGATTCTAGATAGATTTATCGGTGAAATAATCTGGTGTTGTTTATATAGCATATAGGCAGCAACCACTAAACCGATCCAATAAATCAAGCCTAAATTCAGGATCATGCCGGTAATAATGAAACAAATTGACGCCGCCAGATGGATAAATGCTGAAATCGTTAACGCAGTCTTGATCCCAAAATAAGCGGGAATAGAATGTAAGCCTATGGCTCGATCAAATGCGACATCGTCGCAGGCGTAAATAATATCAAACCCAGCCACCCACAAGGCCACTGCGACACTTAACAACACGGCGCCAAGCGTGACCTCATTAGTCAAAGCGATCCAGGCACTTAGCGGCGCAAGCCCAATAGCCAAGCCAAGCACAAAATGAGAAAGCCAAGTAAACCGCTTTGTATAAGAGTAGAAAACAAAGATTAACAAAATTGCCGGCGAAATGATAAACGCTAATGTACTTAACATATAGGCTGCAAGCTCAAATACAGCGGCGGCAATTAGCGTAAAAAACCAAGCCTCCCAGACTTTTATCAAGCCTTGAGGCAAAGCACGGTTCCGCGTACGTGGATTTTCCGCATCAATAAAGCGATCAATAATTCGATTAAGGCCCATCGCCGTAGTTCTGCCGCCGACCATTGCCAATGTAATCCAAAACAGATTCCAAGCGTTTGGCACCTTCCCATCAGCCAAAAGCGCGGCAACATAGGCGAACGGTAGCGCAAAAACAGTGTGCTCAAACTTAACCATTGTTAAGAAAATCCTTAGCTTTGCAAACATATATTTCTCTTCCCTCTGTAATAGTATAAGTCTATGAGCTGAGGCAGTTGTCAGCCGCCAGCCATTTTTGCACAGCATAATCAAGCGGCAATATTGCCAAAACAGTTTCGCGCCATTCCGGCTCGGCGGCAAGCACCCGCAAGTCGGCAGTTTTTAAATAGCCGCGGCAGGTGTTGCAGACCGAAACTAACCAACCAGGGAAACCATCGGTTGTTAGCCTTTTCATGTGATCTGGTCTATCTTCATGGCAAAAGCAGCAGCCAATTCGTTTATAACTCCAGTGGGTAAAACAGCCGCCACAAACCAGGGTCCGTTTACCAGAGTCTTTCTCCAGACAGGCAAAACTGGCGCCATCGCCGCAGACCGGGCAGCGCGCCCCTACCCACTGGGCAACAGGGGCAGCTTTGGTAATGGCTTGCGCCATATGAGCCAAAGCTGCCTGGCAAGCCAGATGCAGATAGACATTAGCGTTTTCTGCATTAATACCACAGGTCTCCCAAAAGCCGTTTACAGCTTGCTCTTGCCAATAGGCAGTGACGACCTGTAACGCTTGTCCCTGCGCAAGCGTTTTAGGTCCATGTACTCTAAGAACCGCCACAAGCAACTCAGCCGCCGATGCGTATGGCAAATCCGGCATCGTCAAAGCCGCTTCTCCGTTTGACACCCGCGTTAAGTAACGCTCTTCTACCTTAACTGATGGCAATGACTCAACAGACTTTTCTAAAGTAACTAAGATGGGTCTAAGTGCATCAGAACTAATCACTGACCATTCTCCTTTGTCGTTTCTTGGGTTACTTCGCGATACCATAATGCATGATGAGTTTTGGCAAAAGTACGGGTGATTGTCCCATATATCATCCCATGGATTGATTCTTTGGAACCGGGGTGTAACAAACCAAGATACATATGAGCAATAATTACAGCAGTCATACCAAGGGCGGCTAAGTCATGCAGTGGATACGCCCAGCGGATGACCTCCAAGGGAATAGCTTCGGCAAACCACATCATAAAACCCGTTATTGTCAGTATCGTACCGACCACTAGAACCATCAGTGAATTGATTTTTTGTCCAGCGTTAAACCGGCCTTGCTCCGGCAGTTCAGGATGCCCCCCCATAAATTCCTGAGCAAATCCCTGCAAAAATTTTATATCGCTTTTCTGGAAGAAAGTAATTTCCTTTAGCCAGCGAATAAAACTCGTGCGATCACCAATAAAGAAAATAAGCAGTGAAACAAATCCAAAGACAATACCTGCACCCCTGTGGATAATCTGTGCTCCCTCAACTCCGCCTGTCAATGCGGTAATAAAGTGAAACTTCGGCGAAAAAACAACAAGCCCAGTTAGTAATAAGACAAAAAAGCTAAGTGTGTGAACCCAATGTGTTACCCGTTCGCCAATACTAAAGCGCTGAATGCGGTCATTATCCATTTTTACCAACCCCCTGATCGCGTGATTTGCCGGTGCTCTTCTCATCATCTTTCTTCCTGGTTTTAATAAACGAAATGGCAGTTGTCAGTAAGGCGCCAGCGATAGCGATCTCACCGAAAGGACGAAGCACCTGTTTCCAGGCATGTACCGAAACCGGTACATGTGGTTCATCTGGCAAACCATAGAACTTAGGTTCACGCAATAATATATAGGTAAAATTAATCCCTTGCAGATTAGGAGCACTATATAAATTTGCCTTGGGATACAGTGGCTGGAGTGCCTTGAACCGCGCCTCGGCTAATGCCATAATATCTTCCCGTTTTCCGTAGACCAACGCTTCCGGCTGGCATGTTTGCACACAGGCTGGTGCCAACCCGTTGCCAACACGGTCAGGGCAACCGGTACATTTATATGATTTGTGGGTAATTGGATCTACCCGTGGTACATGAAAGGTACAATTTGTTACACAAAAACCACAGCCAATACATTTATTGTGATCAATCACAACAAATCCCAATTCGTTATGAGATATCGCATCATGGTTACAGGCCTGCAAACAAGCTGCTTCCCCACAATGCATACACTGTTCTTTCCTAAACAGCCATTGCATTTTATTGTTTTCGTACACTTCATCGAAAGAGATAAATGTCCAGGTTTTTGGCGTAAGTTGATCATGTGTTTGATAGCTGCTGGTAAACGTTGTTTTTTCCGCAGGCAGTGTGTTCCATTGCTTACAGGCTACTGAACATGCCTGACAGGCTGTGCATTTGGAAGCATCATATAACACGCTCATTCTTTCCGACACCTTACTTCACCTTCCTTACGTTGACTAGCTGTGCTTTGAATTCAGGTGTTCCCGCTGCCGGATCAAAAACAGCATGGGTTAGATTATTCACGCTCGGTCCGGTACCTAACCCAGCATAACCCCAGCCAAACGGCATACCCACAGTGTGCGTTTCTTGGCCATTAATCACCAGGGGTTGGATGCGGTCGGTTACCATCGCCTTGACCTGAAGGACGCCACGGGCCGAGGACAATTCAACAACTTCGCCGTTAGTCACGCCGAGTTTAGAAGCCATGGCCTTCCCCATCTCAAGGAAAGGTTCAGGCATAAACTCCACCAGCCAGGGCAAGTTCCGCGTCAGTGAGCCGCTGCAAAAATGTTCGGTGCCAGACGTATAGGTGGTCAGGACAAAGGGGAATTCTTCCTTGCCGCCCAACTGTTGCTTCTCCTTAATGGCTTGCCGCACTTTTGCCAAAGGATTGATTTGAACTTTCGGATGCAAAACATTGATTGTTGGACTTTCAATAGGTTCATAGAACTCCGGCAACGGCCCGTCAGGATTAATTCCGGCCAGCGTTGCCGGCAGATTGGTTCCTGGTTTCATATTTTTGAACGGAGCCGTAAACAGCCGGGCCATTTGATCGGCATTCATCCTAAATGCGGTCTTGCCTTGTGGGGTATCAGGACCCTTAGAGCGATCAGAAACATCGGGAACGTCGTTGCCAACCCACTGGCTCTTAGCCAGATCCCACCAAACAAGCTGACGGGTTGAATCAAGTGGCTGACCTTGCCGGTCGCATGAAGCACGGTTATATAGAATCCGAATATTTGCCGGCCAAGCATATGTCCATTGGGGGAATAGGCCCAACCCGCCCGGATCTTTTCCATCACGCCGTTTGGCCAGGTTACCGTTCCCATAAACACCGGAGTAAATCCAGCAACCTGAAGAAACCTGTCCGTCCTCACCGGCAAGATACTCTCCCAACGACCCCAGCAATTTCCCAGTTGTCATGTTATAACCGTTGATTTCCTGCAGTACTTTTTCGGGGTCTGCTTCGTGTCCGTAATCCCAAACAGAATGAAGAATCGGCGCATCTTTCGGATCGGTACTGCCTGCGTACAACGAGCGAACCTTACGGAAGATTGAATCGAAAATATCAAGATCGGCTCTACAAGTCCCCTCCGGTTTGAGTGCTGCCGCTTTCCATTGTATCCAACGACCACTGTTGGTTAAACTGCCGGCTTTTTCGTAAGAAAAGGCGACCGGCAGGAAAATAACTTCGGTTTTTATTTCGGCAGAATTTACACCAGGCGCTTTCCAAAACGAAGCTGTCTCAGTTTCGAAGAAGTCACTAACTACCATCATCTCCAGCTTAGCTAACCCCGATTGTACCACCGCATTATTAGGAATACTCACCCGTGGATTAATCCCGATATTAAATAACAGTTTAAATTGCCCCTTGGACATATCTTCGGTCATCGGAATATAGCTGGTGGCTTTACCTGTCGGAATACGCGGCAAATAGCCATATGCATAATCATTGTCGGCAGTGGCTTTCTCGCCGTACCAGGCTTTTTGCAAAGAGATCAAATGTTTAAGATTGGTTGATCCATATTTCATGCCATAAGTAGTTGTGTCTTTGTCCTCTTCCATCGGCGTAGGAAGATAGCCAGGCAGAGTTGTCGATAAATTAGAGAAGTCGGTAGAACCTTGCACATTAGGCTCGCCACGCAGAGCGTTGACGCCGCCGCCGGCAACCCCAATATTGCCTAACAACAGTTGAATAATGGCATAACAGCGAATTCCCTGGGTAGCCGTGGTGTGTTGCGTCATTCCCAGTGCATACATAATCGTACCAATACCATTCTTAGTGATTATATCGGCAATTTGTTTAATGGCTTCAGCAGGAATCCCGCTGATGGCAGACCCGGTTTCTAAGGTATACCGGCTATAATGTTGTTTCATCAAACTGAATACAGTCCCTGGTTCTTCCAGTGAAGCGGCTTTAACCGGCTGCCCCTGCTCATCCAGCACATATGACCAACTGTCGGTAGCATAACTTCCTTTTGTGCTGTCATAGCCGGAGAAAAGGCCATCCTTGAACTCATAGGCCGAATTAATCTTACATAAAGCATTGGTGAAATTAACAAGATATTCTTTATTGTATAAACTATTTTGCAGGATATAATTAATAATCGCACCTAAGTAAGCAATATCAGTTCCCGGTCGTATTTGGGCAAAAAGGTTAGCCTTGGCGGCAGTCCTTGTAAACCGGGGATCGACAACAATAATCTTTGCGCCCTTTTCCTGTGCCCGTAATAAATATTTCATTGCAATTGGGTGGTTTTCTGCCGCGTTAGAACCGGCAATTAGAAACCATTTTGCATTTTCCAAATCCGTCCAGGAGTTGGTCATCGCACCTCGTCCAAATGAAGGTGACAAACTTGCCACCGTAGGAGCATGTCAAACACGTGCCTGATGTTCGTTATAATTACTACCGATCGTACGGATAAATTTAGTCATCAAATAGCATTCTTCATTATCCAGCTCAGCCGATCCTAATAAACCGATAGCATCTGTGCTGTTGGTTGCAGGCAGCCAAGTGCTATCCCGTACTTCCTTGATCTTTCCAGCAATCTTATCAAAAGCTGTTTCCCATGATATTTCCTGCCAGTCCTTCTTCCCGGGCGCACGATAAAGCGGCTTGGTAATTCTGCGAGCATTACCCCGTACCTGCCCCAAAGCCGCTCCCTTAGGACAGAGCGTCCCCTTATTTGTCGGGTGATCCGGATCACCTTCAACATTAACGAGGTTTCCGTCCCGTACATGAACAATCACACCACAACCGCCAGAGCAGAAATGACAGATGCTAGGGTATTCAGTAGCATCATGTAATTTCAATGTATAACCAGTTGCTTTAGCCTTCTTGGTATCGAAATGTAAACCAGTACTCAATATTGAAACAGTTGAAACAGACAGTTTAAGAAATTGTCTACGGGAAAAGTCCATCATAGAACCTCCTTTGTTTTCTAATGAAAAAAGTTATCTATAAATCCCCTTTTTTTGTGAGTATGGATTTTCTTCGCCATTAATGACTAAAAATCCTGTAATTTTTTGTTAGTTTTTATTCTTTTTATTTATTTTAGATTGTAATCTGGCATTTTTATCAATTCATTCATCAGTAACCTCTGTATTTAAAGTCCTGGTTAAGTCGGCTTCGACCGCATAGGCGACCACCTGTATATCAAATTGCTTATAAAAGGTCAGTTTAGGGTCGCAAATAATGGTAAACGGCAGAAAATCCTCATTATAGTAGCCGAATGACCTTGGAATAGCGTTTGAAATAAAAATCAGGCATGGGTTGCCCAAATTCGACAAACTCCTTGTGCTTAAATACCTTTGTTGCTTTTTTGAGTAAAATCATTTATTTGGTGGAGCTACCCGAAACATTTCAAAAATCCATAGCAAAAAACCCGCGAAATTCGCGGGTTCAAAGTCACTATACTAGATTGCTTTCGGCCTCTTCTTCATCTTCAATTTTTGATTTAAATATCTTGTAAATCACCCCCAGCATTATAAACCATACAGGTGTTACAAATAGGGCTACACGAGTTTCCTCATTGAGTGCTAATGTAACTAAAACAAAAGCAAAAAATGCTAAAATTATATAGTTAACAATTGGGTACAGTGGCATTTTGAATGTGCTCTTAGCAGCAAGTTCAGGATTAGTCTTGCGATATTTTAAATGGCAGATGTCTATAATTGCCCAAATGAAGATAAAGCAGAATGTCGATATACTTGTAATAAGTACAAATACCCCTTCCGGCATAATATAGTTCAGAATAACCGAAATCAAGACGACAATTGCAGAGAACACTGTAGCATTAGAAGGTACTTGATTGGAAGTTAATTTTTTCATTGACTCAGGTGCATTATTTTCTTTAGCCAGAGAGTAAACCATGCGGCTTGTACTGAAGATGCCGCTGTTACAAGCGGATGCGGCGGATGTCAGAACAACGAAATTCACAATACTTGCTGCTGCTGCAATTCCCACTGCGGAAAAGACCTGTACAAATGGGCTCTTATCGGGACTAATTGAAGTCCATGGATATATGCTCATAATAACAAGAAGTGCACCGATATAGAAAATAATAATTCGAATTGGAATATTGTTAATAGCCTTTGGAATAACACGTTTTGGATTTTCAGTTTCACCAGCGGTTAAACCAACTAATTCGATTCCAGTAAATGCAAACACAACCATTTGGAAAGAAAGGATAAAACCACTTACCCCATTGGGGAGCCAGCCGCCATAACTCCAAAGGTTAGCAAAGCCAGATGCACCCGCATCTGTAGAAAATCCTTTAATAATCATAAATGTACCAATTACAATCAGTGCTAGAATTGCAACCACTTTAATCAAGGCAAACCAAAATTCCATCTCACCGAATAACCTTACTGCTGTAAGGTTCATAATTAGTAAAATCACAAGAATTATAAGGCTTGGAACCCATTGCGCTATATTCGGGAACCAGTATTGTATATATAGACCAGCAGCAGTTACGTCAGCCATGGCAAGTGAAATCCAGCAAAACCAGTAGGTCCATCCGGTAATAAATGCTGCTCCGTTTCCTAGATAATCACGGACAAAATCTACAAAGGAATGGTAGTTCAAATTAGAAAGCAATAATTCCCCCAGGGCACGCATAACAAAAAAACAGATTACCCCTGTTATCATATACGCAAATAAAATAGATGGACCTGCCAAGTGAATGGACCTGCCTGCACCTAGAAATAATCCCGTACCAATCGCACCGCCAATTGCAAGTAATTGCACATGACGATTTTTTAGTCCTCTCGATAAATTTTGATTTTCTGACATATATATGCCGCCTTTCTAACTGTTACTGTTTTTTAATCTGCGGTACTGCAATCTCAAGTTCTAAACGTACTATTTGGTCATTGAGATATGCCTTTCTATTGAATTGACTGACTCCCCCCAAAAAAATTTAATAAATACCGTCCTCCAAAAATACAGAAAGAGGCCAAATTATAAAATCTGGCCTCAAAAATTAAAACAGCTAATCTGCTCTGTCCTTTTACCTGAGAGATTCACTGATTTAAAATAAATCAGCTTGCTCCTTCGGTGCTCTATTGAGCTCTCCAGAGTTTCGTCCAATAACGGTCCTTTTGCCTGAAAGCATAACATCTTCGGCGGATTATAAAATCTCTCTCCCATTATCTTCATACGAATTCGATATTAACTTAGTAGTACATTTACATACTTTACCCTCTATTATTATAAATGTCAACGGGGAACAAACATTTATATATTCTGTATGTAACTAAAGTACAATAAATTTCGCAAATTGAATTAAGGCAAAAAGGAGGACATTCTGCGTTGTTTGCGGGAGAAGACAAGGGGATGGGGGTATCGTCCTACTCTTTTTTAATATTTTCTGCCAACTCCATTTACTATGGAAATTTTACCATATTGGTTTTCTTTATTTTTATCAGGACACTTCCTCCATCCCCCTGGGTTATATGGAGCTACCCAAACATTAGGCGTAATGATTACTGTACCAGCGTTTGTTGTTTCACTTTTCACCAAACGTTCAAGACACGAATAGCAGTTGTTTTACCAGAGACTAACAAAGGATATTCAAACTAAATAAAGGCAAAACTAAGATTTTAAGCGAGGTGATAGATACGCCACTATATTTGCGGGTATTACGTTACATCAAGCCATATAATATTGTGATAGCTACTGCACTGGTTTGTTCGGTTTTAGCCTCAGCAGTAAATCTGTATATACCCCAAATTATTGGGAACGTCATTGATGAGGTGCTAGCAACAAAGGACACCACGACCCTTAACTTAATCACCGCCAGTGCCATCGTCTTAATCATATTGCAAGGTATCTTTATGTATGGGCAAACGTATCTTATGGCATACGCTGGCCAAAAGATAGTTATTGATATCAGAATGGCGATCTATCGGCATTTACAGCAGTTATCGCTGCTGTTTTTCGAAACCCGCCCAATAGGTACAGTTATGAGTTACATTACGAATGATGTAGCTGCTCTACAGGTTGCTTTAGTTAATAACATAGTCGATTTTGTAAGTAACGCGATAATGTTAGTTGGATCGATAATATTTTTGGTCTATATTGACTGGAAACTCTCGTTGCTGATGTTTGTCACCTTCCCATTCATCTTATACACCATTAATATATCCGGCAATAAATTAAGAACAAAGAGTCGAACTTTACAGGAACGAGCCGCCGATATTACTGCCTTTCTTCAGGAAACCGTCTTAGCGATAAGAGTTATAAAGTCGTTTTCCCGTGAGAGCTACGAATTAGAACGATTTGCCCACGAAAACAACCGCAATTTTCAGGCACAAATGAAAATTGTTCAGGTGATGGCCATAATCACCCCTATTATTAATATTCTCTCAACTATTGGTATTACCGCAATTATTTGGTTCGGCGGGCACGAAGTAATCAATGGCAGTCTAACTTCTGGCTCTCTTATATCCTTCCTTATATATGCTACCAATTTACCCACCCCTGTGAAACGTCTTAGCAATGTATATGGGGATATCCAACGTGCAATGGCAGCCGCACAACGTATATTTGAAGTCATTGATACAGAACCTGAAGTAAATGTAAGAGGAGCTAAAGACCTACCCTCTATAGATGGATACGTGACCTTTAACAATGTTACGTTTGAATATGAACAGGGCAAGACGGTTCTAACTGACATTTATCTTGAAGCCAATCCAGGAGAATTAATTGCTTTGGTTGGACCGAGTGGCGCCGGAAAAACGACAATTGCAAATCTGATACCCAGGTTTTACGATCCTACAGAGGGTTCAATTACTATTGACAATACCGATATTAGAACAGTTACCTTACAGTCTCTTCGCGAACAAATTGGTATTGTACCACAGGAAACAATGCTGTTTAACGGTACAATATATCAAAACATTGTATACGGGAATTTAGACGCTTCCAAGGAAGACGTAATTGCTGCAGCCAAGGTGGCAAATGCTCACGAATTCATTATGGAAATGCCCAAAGGTTATGGCACTCCGATTGGCGAACGGGGAGCACAACTGTCCGGCGGTCAACGGCAACGCATTGCGATAGCCAGAGCTGTATTAAAGAATCCAAGGATACTCATTCTTGACGAAGCTACATCAGCACTGGACACTGAGAGTGAAGCGCTCGTGCAGCAGGCACTGGATAGACTAATGATTGGGCGAACATCGTTTGTTATTGCTCACCGTTTGTCTACCGTTCAACGTGCCAATCTGATAATAGTCATGGAAAAAGGAAAGATTGTGGAGTATGGCGACCATGATGCATTAGTTAAGGCCGATGGATTATATAGTAAGTTATATCGTATCCAATTCAATTCCTAAAATCTAAGCTCTGTTTGTTCCCAAAGCATCCGTTAAAAGAAACATTTGAGGACGGCAGGCCAATGTCATTAGTTTAACTTACACAATTTTGCACAGAACGTTTTTTGTTAACCGGATATTTGTTTTTCCTCGAAGGCTCTCTTCGAGGAAAGCTTCTGTTCGGCCGTATGGGGACAAGATTTTTTTGTTATATTCTTCATGGCTTGATCAAATAAGATTGTCCGTTTTACAAGGTCGTCTTCATAGAAACCTCCATTTCGCCGCTACCGCTGTCGACACAAATAGTAATGAAAAATGGTGTACGGCTTTCACCACTTTGTTATAATAATTTTGAGGAAAAGATATATTACAAAACACGGGGACAGGGAGAATGTTTTAATTATTCAACTATCAACGTAGAAACGGTGTCCCTGCCCCCTGTGTATCCCTCCTGTATCCTCCTCTTAGTTCCAGGCTGGTTTTCTGCTTGCCATAATTAAAACCTCCAAGTTGATGCTTCTATATTTACACCAACTTGGAGGTTTACACAGTTTTTGGGATAGTCTCAAAACCGCGATCATCTAAAAAAAGTGAACCTTAATGATTATGAACTCACAATTTTGCAAAGGAATCTTAAAGCATTACTCACATACCAAATTGCTAGTTTCTGAACCAGAATCAATATGTAAAATCTCACCCAACATTTTGCAGTAATTCTTTCTCTTCCTTGCTGAACAATTTATCCATATCGAGAATTATCATTAGACGCTCCCCCTGTTTACCAATACCACGGAGTAACTCGCCCATTTGAGTCACTGTCGGGGCAGGTTCAATAGCGTTTTCTTCAAGCAGTAACACCTCTGTAACCTCATCCACTACTACCCCGACTTCCAGGCCTAATGATTCTATGATGACCACTTGTTTATCTCTGGCCTTCCCTTGTACCAAGCCGAAGCGTTTTGCTAAATCCATCACTGGAATCACCTTACTTCTAAGGTTAATGATCCCTTCCATATGCTCTGGTGTGTTGGGCAATTTATTTGCTCCGCTGTAACGGATAATTTCCTTCACTTGGGCTATAGAAACAGCGTACTTCTCGCTTCCCAACTTAAAGGCCACCAGTTGCTCCGACGCCATTTTGTCCATCTCCTTTTGCTCATGTTACACACGGAATTTGGTCACTGCGGTCTGCAAAGCTTGTGCTAGTTGGGCCAGAGCTTGGCTGGAAGTTGCGATCTCCTCCATTGAGGCCAGTTGTTCTTCAGTGGCTGCTGAAACGCCCTGGGACTCGCCCGCCGATTTTTTACTAAGATCATCAATCTTTTTGACCGAACCAACAATTTGCTGGCTTTCGGTAGCCATTTGCTGAATAGCCGCTGAAATTTCCTTGACTTGGTCAGACACTTGACCCACCACATCCATAATTTCTCTAAATGCGATTCCAGCGGCATTGACCACCTCAGTCCCTGTCTTAACTTCCTGTGTACCTTCGTTCATAGCTACAACAGCTTTATCTGTTTCACCCTGGATTTCGCCGATTAGTTCAGCAATCTTCCGGGCTGCCTCCTGAGACTGCTCGGCCAGTTTTCGCACTTCTTCCGCCACTACCGCAAATCCCTTGCCTTGTTCTCCTGCCCGAGCAGCTTCAATCGCGGCATTTAAGGCCAGCAAGTTCGTCTGCCCAGCAATGCCCGAGATAGTGTCCACGATCTGGCCAATTTCCTTGGAACGCTCGCCCAACTTGGCTACAACCTGGGCAGAAGTGTTAACGGTATTTTCGATTTGGGTCATCTGCTTGACCGCTTGTTCCACCTCTTTGTCGCCATTTTTAGCTTTGTCGGATGCCTTAGCTGAGTGATCAGCCAGCTGATTAGCGTTGGCGGCTATCTGTTGAATACCTGCCGACATTTGCTCTACTACGGCAGAAGCATCATTGGCCGCTTCCATTTGTGCAGTGGCCCCTGCAGCCACATCAGTGATAGACGAAGCAATTTGGTTGCTCGCTTGGGCCGATTGTTCGGAGTTAGCGGTGAGTTCCTCGCTAGAGGCTGCCACCTGTTCAGCGTTGACGGTTACCTGCTTAATCAGATTCTTTAGTTGTAGAACCATCGTATTAAAAGCCGACGCTAGTTGGCCGATCTCGTCCTGGCGATCTACCTTCACTTGCTCGGTCAAGTCGCCATCTGCCACCTTTTTTGCCACCACAACCAATTCGTTGACTGGTCGGGATATGCTACGAGCAGCCAAGAAACCAATAATTATGCCCAAAATGGTGGCAAGCAAGGCTGCTAATATGGCTGCCGTTCTAGTATGATTTGCGTTGTCTACAGCCTGATTCAATGCATCAGTAATTTGTTTGTTTCGAAAATTTTGGTACTCATCCAGTTTATCATTCAACGCCTTAGCTGCTGGCGCCAGATCGTTTATCATAGCCTGACGTGCTTCATCGTCTTTACCGGCTTGGATCAGAGCAACAACTTTTTTTTCGGCAATCTCTGAATACTTGTCATCAATAGCCTTTACTTCGATACTTAAACGTTTCCCTTCCGCTGTGATGGAAGTTGTAATGAGTTCGTCTTCAATTTTTGTATTTTCGTCGACCGCCTTCTTGTAGTCGCTCAATTGCTGCGGGTTTTTGGTGATAAAATATCCGCGTATGTTGCTTATCTCGTCAGAAGCATTGTTGTTGATTTTATTGGTATTCAGTAGGCGCGGCAGCTCCTGATTATTGACGTTCTCCACCAGCTTTGCTACGTCATTGACCTTCCATATGGTGTAGGAAAATCCCACTACAGCTACCACAACAACTAGTAAAAAATAAATAATCATTTTTGTCGCTAAATTCATTTTCATATTTTCCCGCCTCTATTCCTGGACAGAAACGGACTCGCCTCCTTTATTTGTGAAATTGCAATCCAACAATAAAAACATCATTCTACAAGCAAAGCACCTCCTGAATTCGTTTGCCACTGTTGAACGACTTTTAACGTCATTCAACAGAAATGCACTTAAGTAACACAATTGTATTATGTTACTTGTTTTCTGAGCATTAAAGTAACATAATATATAATAACTGCATAATAAGAAACATTATTGAGGATGTGATAAACAATGAAATATGTAGAGCCGATTCGCAACAAACAACAAATTGATGCAGTAAAAAATTATTTAAAAAACCGAAATTTACGTGATTGTCTTCTTTTTGTTCTAGGTATTAATAGCGGGTTACGGATTTCGGATTTATTGTCATTGAAAATAAGTGATGTGAAAACAAAAGATAGAATTGTAATTCGAGAAAAGAAAACAGGCAAAATAAAAGATTTTCCTCTTTCTAATACATGTGAGAAAGCTATAAATGAGTACCTTACAAATATTAATCGCGAAAACGGATGGCTTTTTAAAAGTAAAAAAAGCGAGCAACCTATTACTCGCGTACAAGCTTATAGAATCATGAATCAAGCAGCACAAGCTGTAGGTATTAAAGAAGCAATTGGAACACATACATTACGAAAAACTTTGGCTATTGGGCTTATAAAGGCGGCGCAGATGTGACTAGAATTCAAAAGCTACTTAATCATTCAGCGCCTAGTGTAACATTGGCTTACATTGGAATTACAAAAGATGAATTAGATAATATTTATATAAATCTAAATCTATAAAATCATAGCAAAATTTGACAAAAAAAGAAGGAAAAAGAAAAATAATGGCGTAATTATATATTGGGTTTATTTAATAAACAAGTAACATAATACAATTGTGTTACTTAAACAAATTCCATATCAAAAAAAACCAGCAAAATCAAGGGTTTTGAGATATACAAAAATTACTTTTCCAAAAATCATTTGAACCTAAATCGACAAAAAAAGCTAGATGGGACGGGAGTGTAAAATTAAGTGTGTAAGTTCGAAAGAACTTATGCACTTAATTTTTTTATGTGGAGTGTGATAAAATGCCATATAACGAAGGATGGTAAACAATGACAGATGTGACAAAAGGACGGTGGTTGTGTCTTTATATAAGACAATACCACCGTCCCTTGTATCCTGCGCCCTTCCCCAAAACAGTTTGCTTATGTGCTCGCTAGCTAGCTCATCTTCTAGCGTTATCTCACACTTGAAACTTTACTACAGTTGCTTGTAAGTCACTAGCCAAAATTGCCAAACTCTGACTAGATGAAGCAATTTGTTCCATAGATGCTGATTGTTCTTCTGTTGCAGCTGATACAGTTTGAGATTCAGCCGCCGCACGTTTACTCACTTCATCTATTTCCCTAATGCTGACAACTAGTATTTTGTTACCGCCAACCATTTGATTGATAGCTGTAGAAATATCTTTAATTTGATCGGAAATCTGAAGGACAGACTCGACAATATTCTTAAATGTCTCACCAGTGGCATCAACAAGATCAATACCTGTTCGGATGCCTTCGGCTCTGGCTTGTGATGCAGTGACAGCGTGGCTCATGTTAAGTTGATTTTGCTTGATGAGCAAATCGATTTTTTGTGTAGCCTGGTTTGACTCTTCTGCTAGCTTCCGAACCTCTTCAGCAACTACTGCGAAGCCACGCCCATATTCTCCTGCCCGTGCTGCTTCAATAGCTGCATTTAGTGCCAGCAGATTGGTTTGTTTTGCAATATTTGAAATTAAGGTAACAATTTCACTGATTTCCTGGGAACCTTTACTCAATTCCTCAATAGCAGTTTCAAGACTAGCCGAACCTCTGCCGATTTCATTCATCTGTTCCACAGTCCGATCTACCGTTTGACGCCCTTGCTCCGCTTCCTGTGACGCAGTAAGAGCAACTACAGAAGCTTCTTGCGCTGCGATCAAAATCGTCTCTGTTTTTTTCGCCATTTCTTGCGCAATAGCAGAAATCTGATTTGCAGATATTGCTTGTTTTTCTGCTCCTGCAGCAATTTCGGTTATAGAGCCAGCCACCTGATTTGCTGCTTCGGCCGACTGCTGGGCACTAGCGGTTAATTCTTCACTTGAAGCAGCAAGCTGCTCTGCTCGTGAGAGGACGCTTGATACAAGAACACGCAGATTACTACGCATTGTCTGAAATCCTTGTGCCAGTTGCCCAATTTCATCATGAGATGAAACACTATTTGTTAATTGTTCTCTTAGGTCACCGCTTGCCAACAGCATACATTCATCACGAATCAATGTAATAGGTCTTGCTATACGCTTGCTCATAGTGATAATAAATAAAATGGCCAAAATGATGAATATTAGAGACCCTAATAGCATTGCATGCGCTAATGATGTTGATTTCTGTGTGGCTTCAGCTTCTGGAGCTGTTACAATAATAACCCATCGTTGATTTCCAAGCAGCTGGATAGGAGTAAACACTCCTATTCGAGTAATACCATCTGCAAACTTGTATATACCTCGCACTTGCTTTCCTGTCTCGATGCTGGCTTTGAATAGACTAATTAAATGATCATCAAGTTCAGATTCTTTCATTTTAAGTTCAGGATTAATCTTTTTTTCAGTAAAGTTCAGCTTTCCAACGACTTCAGGCAGCCTCGGGTGTATAATGACAGTGCCAAGATCATCTGTAACTGCTCCATATCCAGTATCTTGAAACTGCAAGTCTTTGATTAAGCTGGTAAGCCTCTCCATTGAAATTGCTCCTGTTAATACGCCAGTCAATTGTCCATTATGAATTACTGGCACAGCGACATTTATACTTACTTTACCAGTAGTCCTGGAAAGCAAAATCTCTGAAACAACCGGTTTTCTTGTAGTAATGGCTTGTTTGAAGTACTTTCGATCACCCAGTTGGACAGTTGTACCATCAGGACGTAGTGCAGAACCATCTGTCGAAATATATGTTACATTATCCAGAGAACTCAAGGTCCTCGCACATTCACCTAAAGCCTCTACTAATTGTTGTTTATCAACAGGGTTATAGATGCTTTTATTAGTTGAAAATGATTCCAATTGAAGGACAGCTTTTTCAACGTAAGTCTCTACACGTTTGGAATAATCGTTGCCAACCGCCAATGCGGTTTCATCAACGCTATGACTAATGGCTTGCTGTGACAGATAGTAGCTAATTCCAGACAATACTGTAAATGAAAGTAAAATAAAAGGTGCTAAAATAATGAGTAGTTTAATTTTCATACTTGCAATTTTCATTTTTGTCAGCTCTCCTATGCTTATATATTTTTTCGACCTTAAACCGCTTATCCCCAATTAAGATACGTTATTAGCTTTACTAAGTTAAATAAAATAAAAAACTGCCTGTCATGTACAATATACATGCAACCTGGCAGTCATGAACAAGAGTTTGTAGACCCATGGCTTTGCGTCCCTATTTTTCAATAGGTTTGCTTTTACAGGTTATCCCGATTTTCTCAAAATAGGTACAGCACATTTGAAAATTAAGGTTAACTAACCATAAGTAAATCGTGAGCCCATCTCAGGGAATCTCGATATGCTTTCAAAACATCCCGCTCTTGAATTCCTAGTTCACCAACATAACTAGAATGTACTTCCCACTCGCCTGCTTCATAGCTTTTAATTAATTTGTATAACAAATAAAATTGATTATGTTCTTTTTCGAGAAGAGCCTGCTTAATCTCTTCCTCCAAAGATATTTCCTCAAGTATATCTTGCAATGAACGATCAAGCAAAGCATCAATATGCGAAAACAGCCCCATAAGAAATGCATTGGCTGCTTTTTGATGTGGCATTGTAACTGATGCTAAGGTTTCTGCAAATCGTGCTCGAATAAGAGATCCCAATATTAATTCTCCTGGTTTATCAGTTGCGACATTCTTTAGCGCGATTAAAGATATCCATTTAGTTAATTCTATTTGGCCTAGAAGTGTTAATGCTTGCCGTAAAGAAGAAATCCTATTTCTAAAACCGAACATCGGAGAATTAATAAATTTTAACAATTTGTAAGATAAAGAAACATCTCGTTTTATAATGTCCTCAATTTTATTAAATTCCAATTCAGGCCTATTAATTTCTTGTAAAATATGTAAGTGATTCACCTTATATTCAGGAAGACTTTTGCAGGACATCACTAGTGGTTTGCTGAAAAAGAAACCTTGGAAATAAGAAAATCCATCCTGTAATGCAAGTTGGAACTCCTCGTGAGTTTCAACTTTTTCAGCTAAAAATTTAACTGGATATTTCTGCAAACGTTGAATTAACTCCAATCGCTCCTTGCGAGATGTACTCAAAAAATCCACTTTAATAATGTCAGCTAATTCAATTAGTGGCTCATATACAGGTTGAAATACAAAATCATCTAATACTAACAAATAGCCTTTGCTTTTAAGCTTTTTACAGGCATCGATAATATTCGCGTCAGGAAAGACATCCTCTAATATCTCCACAACAATCATTTCCGGAGGCAAGAGTGAGGGTATATTATTTATAATTGAATTCGCTGTAAAATTTACAAACGCCCTTTTTCCACCAGTTAAAGTCTCCATCCCCAAAAGTAAAAAGCTATTGTTTATTACGTCAGTTGTCGCCTGATCGCCGTCTAATGCCTCGTAAGCATTGGTAAAACCACTACGAAATAATAACTCATATGCAACAACATTTTGTTTTCTGTTGAAGATCGGCTGACGCGCTACATATACCTCTTCATACCCCATTATAAATCCTCACTTTCTCACACTCTATCGGGCTATATTCTCTTTTCTACAATTCCTAACGTTCTATTGCTATAATCTATCCAAATTCTAAAACTCATTTAGAATAATAACTGAGTTTTTGTGAGCCTTTGCCATATATAAAGCTTGATCCGCTTTGATAAGAAGATTTTTTGAATCTTGCTCAGGTTCTAATGAGACTATTCCTGCACTAATTGTAAGACCATAAGGGTTTTGAAGGCGGTGTTCAACCTTATAGCGAATTCGTTCTATGATAGCGGTAGTGTCTTCTAAAGAAGTCTCAGAAAAAATTATTGCAAATTCGTCTCCACCCCATCGAGTAACAACATCTGAACTCCGCGTATTTTTTTTTAGAATGGTTGCGAGGTCGATTAATAATCCATCGCCTATCATGTGACCATAAATATCGTTTACTGCTTTAAAGTTATCCGCATCAATCATAGCAATACATAACGATGAATTCCTTTTAGCGGCTTTCAGCTCTGCTTCTGTCAGTTGTAAATAAAAATATCTTCTATTCCATAAACCTGTTAAAAAATCAGTGTGAGCACTTAAGTTTAGCTTGTTGATTAACTTGCCATTTATAAGTCCCACTATCATCAGAATAGTTGAGATGATCATCCAGTACAACCAAGCATAACGAATTTGATATACCGTAATCAAATAATAACCTGATATACCGACAATTGCCCCAAGTACCGCCAGTATGATTGGGGCATAGTTATAAAACACTTATAGCTTACACCCTTTCATTTTCTTTAAATTTTCAAAGTCAATTACAGCAAATATAACATTTACCAGTTATGGAATGCAGTCTACTATCCATAGTAGTAACAATAACCAGTTTTTGAAAAGAGCATAGTTTTTACATAATTTAGTGAATAACTTAATTATAGCCCTATCTGATAAAGGGTACAATCGACTATACATGAAAACTCTACTACCAAAAAATGACCGTTCACTATCCTATGAGGATAGTGCCGCTCTTAATTCAAAAAAATTATGCAGGAAATATAGTGAATCTATCGAATATGGTATTAATTTCATCATTTCTATTACAAAAGGAGAGATACTGTGAACCGAAAATATGAATTCAACTGGAATTTATTAGGAAATATTTCAGAAGGTCGGCCTAATTTGGGACCCTTGGTTAGCACTGAAGTTTACCGCTTGATGCAATTTTGTTTTCGCGATATTCTAGAGAATAACTACGGCACAGAAGCGGCAGATCGATTATTTTATGAGGCTGGCCTCTTAGCCGGGAAACACTTTTATCAAAATACTATGAATAAAGTTGAAAACTTTAGCGATTTCATTAAATCGTTGCAATTAATCCTCGCAGATAAGGGCATTGGTATATTACGTATTGAGGAGGCCGATCATGAGCAAGGTAAATTTGTTCTAAGCATATCTGAAGATTTGGATTGCTCAGGTTTACCTGAGCTTGATTACGAAATTTGTGTGTATGACGAAGGTTTTATCTCCGGCCTTTTGGAAAGTTTCACTGGTGAAAAGTTCAAAGTCAAAGAAGTCGACTGCTGGTGTACCGGCGACCGTACTTGCCGTTTTGTAGCTGAGTTAATTAAAGAAAATTAGAAATTCCCCAACATTAAGTTTCTTTGACAGGAGGACTATCTTTTTTGGATCAGGAAGAAAAAAGTGATATTAATGAGCTAATAGGATTAATAAACTCTATTTTATATACTAAGGCTCTCCCTCCAAACATCACCGAGTATACCGACAAATACTTATCTTTCGGAAAATTAGTAAACGATTTGTTAGCTATTCGCAAATTTACATATGAGTTGTCTAATGGTGAATTAACCCACTCTCTCGAACTACGCGGCTATTGGCCAGGGGCACTGAAAGCTTTGCAATCAAATCTTCGTCATTTGGCTTGGCAGACCAGTATGGTTGCTTCAGGCGACTACAGTCAGCGCGTTGATTTTATGGGAAGCTTTTCTACTTCATTTAATTCAATGATTATACGCTTGAATGAACTAACAGAAAATGAAAAACAACATATTGCTGAACTTGAAAAGAATCAGCTAATTATAAAAGAGAGCGAACGAAAGTATAAACTGCTGGCAGATAATACCGATGATGTAATCTGGTTACTAAATGATAAACTGAAAATCCATTATATCAGTCCCTCAATTGAGAAATTATTAGGTTATACTTCGGAAGAGTTAGAGGGTAAAAAAATTACTGAAACTCCGCTCTCCTTCTTGCAAGCTTTGTGTGAAGATAATACATCATTTCTCAAGACTGATAAAAAGCATGAACCTCTTATCATTGAATGGAATCAGCTCGGAAAAAATAGAAAAATGATTTGGACAGAGTCTTTAGTAACTATTGTCCAAAGTAACGAAGGCGATTTTATTGGATTTCTGGGGGTAACGAGAGACATTAGTGAGCGAAGAAAAACTGAAGGTCTTTTACACCAGGCCTACGAGCGAAAGAAAAAAAATGATTTTTTTAGCCTAATTATAAATCGAAATTATACTGACGACTCTGAAATTAAAGATTTAGCTCTGCAAAGCAAGATATATATCCCTAAATATTTTTCCCTCCTTTTTCTTGTAATTACTAATATATGTTTTGAGGAAGACACTCGCAAACAACAAACTATTGATGCATTGATAGACCTTCTTAATAAAAAAGAAGACACTATTGCTTGGGAAACTGCTAACGGGATTGGAATTGTATGGTCTATTACTAAAAATACTACTGATATTAATCGTAATAATAGAGAAATAGAAGAAGCTGGAGTTTATATAAAATATATATCGGCATATTTTCCCGATATTGAAATAAATATCGGAATAGCGAATTATTTAGATGGCTGGGCTGACTTTTCCAAACGATTAAAGAATGCGGAAACAGCAATAAAAATCAGCAAACAGATTTGGCCGGATCAAAAAGTTTGTCATTATGAAAACTGTGGGATTTATCAGGTTCTTGCACCATTTACTATTTCGAATGATGCACAGGCATATGTAAACAAAATGATTGGTTCTCTAATCCAGCACGACATAAACTCTGGAACTGAATTAGTTGGTACACTTGAAAAAATTCTATCTGGCTTAAGTTTTAAAGAAATAGGCACACAAATGTTTTTGCACCATAAAACTATACAACTAAGAAAACAACGTATTGAGCAAATATTAAACATTTCTCTTGACTCTTATGAAACACGAATGGCTCTCTCTACAGCTCTTCAGTTAATGAAACTTTTATAAATTTCAGTCCGACTCTGCTGCCTAATACTTTAATGCCAGCCCGTCTTTCGGCTAATAATCCTCACCAATAATGAAATTGCTGTAATAAACAGGAGACAGCAACTATGTTTGATAGGATTTTTCCCGAAAACAACTTCCCAGTCCGTTTTCATGTATATTCTACTGACTTCTTTTGAAAAAAGGGACATTATAAATATAAATTTAGCCCAAAAAATACACTCCCAAAGATCATAAATCTTTGGGAGATGTGACAAAGGGACGGTGGTTGTGTCTTTATATAAGACAACACCACCGTCCCCTTTGCATCCTGCTGCCAGATTAGTTATCAGGACTCTAAACAGGTTTCTTAGGGCTAAGCAAAGTAACAAAATATATTTTATTAACATAAAATAATACGAGAGAATAAAAAAGTAGGTGAATAACTTGAGCTACACAGGGCTAACAGGAAAGGTTGTAGTACCAGGGCAGCCCGAGTATGAGCAAGCCAGACAAGAATATAACATAGCTATAAACAAATACCCTTGTGCTATCGTCTATTGCTTTAACGCTTGCGATATAGCCAATGCAATACTTTGGTCACGAAAACAAGGAGTCAAACTGCGAATCCGATCCGGCAGACATAATTATGAAGGTTATTCTACTGGGAATCGCAAATTAGTGATAGACACTACCTTAATGAACGATATAAAAGTAAATACTGACGATGACACCGTTGACATACAAGCCGGAGTAAGATTAGGGTATTTATATGAAAGGCTCTATCAATGTGGTTACACATTCCCGGGGGGAACTTGTCCGTCTGTAGGCATATCCGGGCTGGTTTTGGGAGGCGGAATAGGGTTATCTACCCGTTATTTGGGTCTTACGGCAGATAGTCTATTGGAAGCAGAAATGGTTGATGCCGAAGGTAATCAGCTAATGGTAAACGACTGCTGTAATCCAGGGCTATTTTGGGCACTAAGGGGAGCAGGCGGTGGGAATTTCGGGGTTGTAACCAGGTATAAATTCCGGTTAAAAAATGTTGACAAAATAACGCTAATTCAGTTGAGATGGGATAATGATAAATCAGCCAGACTTGAATTCCTGCGGGTATGGCAGAAATGGCTGCTAAATTTGGACCGCAGGATTAGTGCATTTGGTGGAATATACAAACTGGGAGCATGGATGAACTCATTCTTTTACGGATGTCC
This sequence comes from Sporomusa sp. KB1, assembly GCF_007830295.1. Classification (GTDB taxonomy): domain Bacteria; phylum Bacillota; class Negativicutes; order Sporomusales; family Sporomusaceae; genus Sporomusa. The sequence goes on from NZ_VLKC01000002.1 coordinate 1,068,216, forward strand.
GGAGGAAGCCAGACAAATTTTAGGGCCCTTACTGGAGATACCCGGGATAACCCTTGAAAATATAGAGTATGTAGATTTCATAGATGCAGTAAAAACAATAGGGGAAATCTATCCCGAACGAGAAGCATTTAAGGCTACGGGTAGATTCGTGCACAGGCACTTTTCACAGAGTGAACTAGTAAAATTTATAGATATTATAGATAAAGCACCGGCTAACAATACAAATTCTTCCATCCGGGTATACTCGTTAGGGGGAGCCGTTAGAAATGTGGAAGTAAACGAAACAGCCTTTTTTGACAGGCAAGCCAATTATATAATTGCTATAACCTCGTCTTGGGAAAGCAAAAAAGAAGCATCGCTCCACAAAAAATGGGTAACAACAGGTTTTGACTATATTTATACGGTAACTTTGGGCTCATATATTAACTTCCCCTACAACAATTTGCCAAATTATGAACAGGCATACTATGGAGCACATGTACGAAGACTGCAGCGTATCAAGAAAGAATATGATCCCTATAATATTTTCAGCTTTCCTCAAAGTATTTTGTAAAAACAACTATGAGTGATGGTATAACACGGATTAATCGAATCTATCAAACTAGTAACCCCAGCATCTGGGACAACGCACCTGTCCCTTTGTCCCACCCGAATTGAACCAAACAGCCGGACAATTGATATCTTGTCCGGCTGTTGTATAAGCTGCTTATAGCTTCCATGAAGCCCTTAAACCATCTGTCAATTCATGGCCTATCGCTTCTTTAAATTATCCGATTTTAGAAGTCAGGATACCTCCGAAGACTTCCTCCCAAAATTAACAAAGGTCGAAGCGGTCAAGGTTCATCACTTTGTTCCACACCGCTATAAAGTCATGCAGGAATTTCTCCTGAGAATCCGCACTACCATAGACTTCCGCAATGGCCCTTAGTTGGGAGTTCGAGCCAAATATAAGGTCGACACGGGTGGCAGTCCACTTTAGTTCACCTGTTGAGCGATCACGACCTTCAAACACGTTGGCTTCTTCTGCTATGGCCTTCCACGTGGTGCGCATGTCGAGCAGATTTAAAAAGAAGTCGTTAGTAAGCACCTCTGGCCGCTTAGTGAAAACGCCATGTGGGGACTGTCCGAAGTTTGCATTCAAGACGCGCATACCGCCAATGAGAACCGTCATCTCAGGCGCGGTCAATGTCAGCAATTGTGCCCGATCAAGCAGCATTTCCTCTGCTGATACGGAATATTTTGCTTTTAGGTAGTTACGGAAGCCATCCGCCTTCGGCTCCATCACCGCAAATGAATGAACTTCGGTCTGTTCCTGCGATGCATCCATGCGTCCTGGTTTAAACGAAGCAGACACATTGCTGCCGGCATTTTTTGCGGCCTGCTCGATGGCTGCACAACCACCCAGAACAATCAGATCGGCCAGGGAAACTTTCTTTTGCCCTTCCTGCTCGCTATTGAACTCTATCTGAATTTTTTCCAGGCTCTGAAGGACAATGCCAAGCTGCGTCGGCTGATTGACTTCCCAATCCTTCTGTGGCATCAGACGGATACGTGCCCCATTTGCCCCGCCACGCAGGTCGGAGCCGCGGAATGTGGCTGCAGACGCCCAGGCTGTTGAAACCAACTGGGAAATCGACAAACCGGACGCAAGAATCTTGGCCTTGAGTTCTGCAATATCCTGCTCGTTAATCAGTTCATGGTCAACTGCGGGCACCGGATCCTGCCAAATCAGTTCTTCCGCAGGCACCTCCGGTCCGAGATAGCGGCAACGAGGTCCCATGTCGCGGTGGGTGAGCTTGAACCATGCCCGCGCAAAGGCGTCCTTGAATTCTTCAGGATTCTGCAGGTAGTGTCGCGCGATAGGTTCGTAGACCGGATCGAAGCGAAGGGAGAGATCCGCTGTGGTCATCATCGGGCGGAGCTTCTTCGCTGGGTTGTGGGCATCAACCACCATGTCTTCTTCTTCCACGTCCTTAGCCAACCACTGATGCGCGCCGGCCGGGCTCTTGACTAACTCCCACTCGTATTTGAACAGTACCTTCAAATAACCCATGTCCCATTTGGTCGGATTCGGCTTCCAAGCGCCCTCAATGCCGCCGCCGATCGTATCGCCGCCTTTGCCGCTCTTGAAGCTGCTCTTCCAGCCAAGACCCTGTTCCTCAATACCGGCGGCCTCGGGTTCAGGCCCCACATGGGTCGCAGGCCCAGCACCATGGCATTTACCGAATGTATGGCCTCCGGCGACAAGCGCAACCGTCTCTTCATCGTTCATGGCCATTCGGGCGAAAGTGTCTCGCACGTCACGACCTGAGGCGACTGGATCAGGGTTGCCGTTCGGGCCTTCCGGGTTCACATAAATCAATCCCATTTGTACGGCAGCGAGCGGATTCTCGAGGTCCCGGTCGCCGGAATAACGCTGATCACCAAGCCACTCACCCTCAGAACCCCAATAAATGTCTTCTTCCGGCTCCCAAACGTCCACACGTCCGCCACCAAAACCGAACGTATCCAGCCCCATTGACTCCAGCGCGCAGTTGCCGGCCAAAATCATGAGATCGGCCCAGGATATCTTTCTGCCATATTTCTGCTTGATTGGCCAAAGTAAGCGGCGTGCTTTGTCGAGGTTCACATTGTCAGGCCAGCTGTTGAGGGGCGCAAGACGTTGGGAACCTGACCTTGCCCCGCCACGCCCGTCGTTGAGGCGGTACGTGCCTGCACTATGCCATGCCATCCTTATAAAGAGTGGTCCGTAGTGACCGTAATCGGCCGGCCACCAATCCTGAGAATCAGTCATCAACGCATAAAGGTCTTTCTTCATTGCTTCAAGGTCCAGATTCTTGAACTCTTCAGCGTAGTTGAAAGACTCGTCCATTGGATTGGAAAGCGAGGACTGCTGGTGCAAAATCTTAAGGTTCAACTGGTTCGGCCACCAATCCCGGTTTGAAGTGCCACCTCCAGCGATGGCCTTTCTGGTCATACCTGTTACTGGGCATTTGCTTTCTGCACTCATGAAATCATCTCCTTCTTAAATTTTCTGTTTTGGTAAGGCACCCGGAACAACGTTTCAGCGGCAATTGTATTTTTGGTAAATATTATGTAATCCAACTATCCGCTATGCAGTTTCACCAATGACTGGTAGCATAAATAACCCTCTTGATCTAATATTTGATGTATAGTTCCCTAAGTTTTCATAAAACTCCTTCAATGCTTTTAATTTTATTAAAAATGAATATAAATCTCACATCATTATTTCCAATTATCTTTATGTAAGCTTTGCCGCATAATAAATTAAGCATAAGCTTGCCGTTCCGGCAACTTATGCTTAATTCACAATAACATAACTATTAGTTTATCTTTTGATTGGTGGAGGCGAACCTTGCTATTTCTTAATTGGATAAATCCTGTTTGACCTTTTCAAATCCGAAACGGTCAATTAGATTTCCTAGGCGTTCATAACTCTTTGCATGTTCTTTATAATAATTAATAATCTTATCAACCAACGGCAAAACATCCTCTTGCGGCACATTTTCAGCTAATATATTTGCCAGCCGTGGTTTGATGCCGGCATTACCGCCAATCATGATTGTGTATCCTTTCGGGGTACCCATAATTCCTAAATCCCTGACCGATGGTTCACTACAAGAATTCGCACAGCCAGCAACACTCATTTTAAATTTAGATGGTAAATCCATACCATGATATTTTTCATCCAGCTCAAAACCTAATGTTACAGCATCCTGTTGGGCCCGTTTACAGAAATGGGTTGCCGGACAAATTTTTATGCTGCGTACGCACAAACCAATAGCATGTCCTTTTTTCATGCCCAGCTCTCCCCACACCTGGTCAATCTTATCTTCCTCAATGCCGACAATGGCAATGCGCTGCGCACTTGTAAGTTTTAAAGCCTGGGCACCATACTTTTCCGCCACATCCACAATTTTACGCATCAGATTGAAATCTAAAATAACCCCTCCGGGTATATGCGGTGCCACAGCATAGGTTCTTTTGTCCCGTTGCAATACAGCACCTTTTTCCAACATATCACGTTTTGTCTCTTGTCTTATTTCCATAATATCTCCTCCATGATAAAATGTTGACGCGTACAGTATCTCCCAATACTATTTTGTACAAAAATAATTTTAAAAAACATCCCCTATCTATCTGAGTACGAAAGTAATGAAGCCCTTGGCACCTCCGATTGGAAGGCGCAAGGGCTAAAAATAAATAAGCTGCCCCCGATAAAATTTCGAGAGCAGCTGCATACGGCATAAGTTTTTTTAAGGGGTCCCACTTTAAGGGTTCAGACTACAAGGTAGTCTGTTTTTTTATTGGCATCAGGTAACCGCAGACAGCTCCCATTTGCCAAGCGGGAACTATTATAAAAAGGTTTTTCCCAATGTATCAGCTGCCAATAATGCATTATACAGTTCTTCCGGAGTCACATCCCCAAGCATATTATGAATGGATTCCCCTGGCATACATGCTTTTTCTGCAGCAATGTGAACTCTTTTTACATCCTTGACGCCGACTTGCGCTAAAGTTACAGGTAAGCCAACAGATATACAGAATTCAATTACTTCCGCAATTTCTTCCATAGGAGCGTTTTCAATAATCAACTGCGCTATCGTGCCAAATGCCACTAAATCTCCGTGCATAGTTGATTCACATTCTTCTAAAGCGGTAAAGCCGTTATATACAGAATGGGAGACCGCCAGGCCACCATTATCTGCTCCCACACCGCTTAAATAGGTATTTGCCTCAATGATATTTTCCACTGCCGGAGTTAAAATACCCTGTTCAACTGCCAATTTTGCTTTATAGCCATCCGCAAAAAGTGTTTCATAGCAAAGCTTGCAAAGAGCCATTGCTGATTTAGTGATTCCCCCATTTTCGAGGCTGGGCGAATTTGTTTTTAAGCAGGCTCTTGCTTCAAAATAGGTGCCTAAAGCATCTCCCATTCCTGCCACTAAAAATTTTACCGGTGCTGCGGCAATAATGGAAGAATCTACAATGACTGCCTCCGGATTTTTCGGATAAAAAATATATTTGCAAAATGAGCCGTCATCGTTGTAAATTACAGAAAGGCCTGTGCAGGGAGCATCGGTAGCTGCTACTGTAGGCATAACTACCACCGGCAAATTTTCATAATATGCGGTAGCTTTGGCAGTGTCTATGGCACTTCCGCCGCCAATTGCACATACAACTTGAATTTTATTTTCTTTTACAATTCTTCTCATTCTTTCAATTTCGCCCGTAGAACTGATCCCGTTAAACACTTCAAACATAATTTTAACAGTTTTGTTTTCAAAGCTTTTTTCAATTTTTGGCTTGGCTATTTTGTAGCCGCTGCGGCTACACACAAACAAAAAAGAAGATCCCAAATCTTTGGTGTTTTCATAGGCTTCAAACAAAGCATCTTTTCCCTGTACATACTTAGCAGGTGCTCTCATTAATTTCAACATAACAGCATCGTCTCCTAGAAATTTATTTTGTGTAAAAATTCACGTATAAACAAACAGTAACTCACGATTTACTTACTTGTATTTTAGCACTCTTTCCCCCTGATTTTTAATGAAAAAATTAGCAAATTGCACTTGCTAAGTATTGCGGTGATTTTATATTATCCTTTTCCCTGTCGCTTAGAGTTATTCAACATATTCGTACAGCACAACACTTTCGATATTATTGACAAATCTTCTTAGCTCTTTTGCCTGTTGCTTGGTAATTTCTCCAGCCTCAAACATTTTGATGATTTCTGAGCGTTCTATGTCTATTACCATCATGCGCAGGTCTTCTTTTTGCTGTTTTTTCTCTTCACTGCTTTGTCTAGCCGGCTTCTCCAGTCGCACAATCATTCGTTTATAGTCTTGCATGACCGAATAAACCATATTGGCCCGATCATCTTTCTGGGCATAACTTTCCAAAAAATCATAAGTGGCCTGCAGTGCCTTTAGCTGGATGTCATCGCTGATACGTAATTTAGCGGCAGCCAAAGCCCCGGCCGTTTTACCGGAACTTCCCCTGTAACGCCTCCAGTTTCTGATCATCCTGCCAATAAGATACACTAACCCGGAGTTTATATTGGCGGAAAGAGCTTCTTCCCGGCGGTCAAGCGATTTTTCAAATGACTCAAATACCGCTTCACTCATCTCATGCTGGGCCATGACAGCATGTATATATTCTCTTTCTTTTCTCAATGCCATTAACCGTATTTCGGATGTCTTTATGTCATGCGGCATTTCTTCTGATCGGAGATGCCTGAGCCTGATCTTATATTCATCAATCAATTCATAAGCTGCGAATCGATTTTCATCATTCATTTCCAGTCGAATTTGTTTAATCGCTTCCAGCAGAATTTTCCTTTTCGGTTCGCCTAACTCTATTTCCTCCCCTGCCTCTGTTACGCTGGCTTCTCTTTTGCTCAAAACTGGCAAAAACAGTGTTGCCACGATTAAAGTGAAAAGAATGACACCGGCAGCGAGAAAGAGAATGAGCGACCGCTGCGGAAATTCATCTCCATTCGCTAAAAAATAGGGTATGGAAAGAACGCCTGCCATAGTAACGGCGCCCCGGACTCCGGTCAGACTGATCATCAAATTCGTCTGGAAATCAGGCTTAACAACATTTTTCGCTTTACTGGTATAATAATCAACATAAAAAAATAGATAGGACCAGATAAAGCGGATGCCTAAAATAACCGCTCCGATTACGACCGCATGGCCGATGATCCGGTAGTTGTTTAGATTCGGATCTGCCACTGCTTCAGCCATTGATGAAGGAATGTTTAATCCTAATAATAGGAATACCACTCCATTTAGCACAAACAAAACGATGGACCAGATGTTCTCTGTCAATACCTGCTCTTCCGCAATCATGGTTTCCGTCTGTTCTCTCACCAGGGCATGAACAATCCCGGCTGCTACTACACCAATCACGCCGGAAGCGTGCAAAAAATCTTCCGTAATAAGATAGATGGCAAATGGCGTCAGTATCTGCAGCAGCGAATGAAAGGTTACGTCGACGATGCCTTGTCTGCGTAGCGCAAACCGTAGCCAGACTATCAGAAAGCCCAGAGTCAGGCCTGCTATCGCCCCTGCCAAAAATTTGTAAGAAAAGTTCAGAATTGCCTCATTCAGTAAAAAATAGCCTGTTACGACTGCCGTTATTGCGTAATTGAAGGCAACTAGTCCTGATGCATCATTGATTAAAGATTCTCCCCGTACGAGCGACAATACCTTCTGGGGAATGTGGATACGTTTGGCAATCCCGTTCACAGCCACAGGATCCGTGGGTGATAAAATAGCCGCCAAGGCAAAGGCCGCAGTTAGCGGAATGCCGGGTATTATCCAGTGAATAAAGTAGCCGCCGCCTAACGTTGTTAAAATAACTAGAATAATAGCATTACCTAGGATCGGTAACCGCATTTCCCACAATTCCTCCCGTGGAAAACGACTTCCGTCGTTATATAACAACGGCGCGACGAACAGAAGCAAAAAACTTTCCGTTTCTATTTTAAATGAAATATCCTTAAGTATAACTGCAAGCACGATGCCAGTAGCGATTTGAGTAAGTGCTGTCGGCACCGACGGAACGTAATGGCTGACGATATTGGAAAATAGCAGGCAGAAAAGCAACAGCAATATTGTTATTAATATATCCATTTCTGTTCTCCATTCCTATACACGGGATAGCCCAAAGGCCAGCTCCATTTGCTCATCCATTTCCAGAAAATTTCGCAAACGGCCTTTTCATATCTGCCTCTATAAGCAATGCGCCCTTATTTACAAAATCTCTATGCAAACTGGCCCTAACTGACTGGGTAACACTCTTTTATCTACATCTATTATAACAAAATTCACCACTCTATCATACATTTTAAGTCGAGCCATTCATACGTTGCTCTTTCCAAATAGAGCAACTACCCTTTTTGCATGCTTTGCCGTGTGACAAAAACCAGCTAACTGAAGTCAAGCCCTAAACTAAAAAAATCTTATACTTTTTCTTCCCTTGGTTATCTTGTGTTACTCTCCTTGTGGCAAGCAGTCAGGCATACCAGGATTTCATTAGAAGTCTTTGCAGTTTGTGGACCGTATTTCCATCGCCACGCTCAGAGGCTTGGTAAATGCGCTTTTGGAGCTTAAAGACTACCCTTTTAACTTTCTTCCAGGGTATGGTCTTCCATTCATACATCGGTTTTGATGTAGCTGCGCAAACTATTTGCGAAAAAGTCTCACACTTTTTGCGAAAACTTTCCTATATTATATACAGAAATAGCCGCCATAAAGGCGGCTATTTTTCGTAGTGCAAATACCATGCTCTCCTTCTTTACGCGGTGCACAATAATCGTTTCTGCGCTATATGAACATTATAACTTTCTTTTTCAATCCCAATAAAATGTCTATTTAATTTTTGAGCTGCTACTAACGTGGTTCCCGACCCGGCAAAGGGATCAAGAATAATGCTCTCTTCTGGAACAATCTGAATTAGATTTTCCATTAATTCAGTCGGCTTACCGGTTAAATGGAACTTATCTTTCTGTTTAACCGAAATCCTAAAGCACCCTGGCCATGGGCCACCATGCACTGCTTTAGGACAATTCCCTTTCGTTCCCCATAAAACATATTCACATTGATGCCTAAAGTATCCTTTATGGGGTGCCCGACTGCCTTCCGTCTTATCCCAAGCCACCGTTCCACGCCAGATAATATTTCCAAACTGCAGCGCATCGCTAGCCATTGGCAGTTGCCTCCAGTCGGAGAACATTAAAAAATAGCCGCCTGGCTTGAGAATACGATGACACTCCGAAATCCACATTGTGCACCAGTGCAGCCATGACCGTGCATCTCTATTGTCCCCTCAAAAGCTAGGGCGGTTAACTATTTTATTATTTGATTGTTGATATTTTTCAACAGGGTCTTTTGAGCGTTCCGCATGAGACAGTCCACCACTTGAATAAGGTGGATCTGTAATAACTGCTTCAACACTATTTCCTGGAATTTTACTGAGAATATCAAGGCAATCTCCCTGTAGTATCTGATTAATAAATTCTTTCATGCATCCTCCTTATATACGAACATTTGTTTCAGTATAACTCCGACGCATGAATGATGTCAAAGCAAAATAATATTTACTTCGTCAATAGATACGAACCGACTACAGTACCAATAATCCACTCAATCCGCTCCTTTTTCCGAGCGGATTTTTCTTTGTCCATTTCTTTTTGGTGCACTTTGGCCTGCTTCTCAAGCTCCTGGTTTGCTATCAGCCTAGCCTGGGCATTGGCCATATCAGTAACGTCAATTTTAGTAGTAGACATTGTAGAAAATCTGAGTTCACCATTTTCACCGATTTTTACATCAGGTTGCCCGGTCAAATTTGGGACCTCTGTTTCTTGTCCATTCACAATCGCGATAACTTTTCCTTGTCTCTCCACGAATTGCAAAACAGCACCTTGGGTGCTGGGAGTCTGAACAACTACCTCCCGGATTGTTTCAGTATTTGTGTGGACTACTTGAGGGGGTAAAGTGATTGTCTGGGTCTGTGGAGCAGTTTCTTTTTGCGCTTGATCGATTATTTGTTGCTTCCACTGTTGGTATTCCTGGTGGCCGAAATACAATAGGGCCAGCACAGCGGCCAGCCCTATCAGGTATTTCCAGTTTGATTTTAAGAAAGTAATAGCACTCTGTTTGACTCCGTCAATATTCATGATGCCACCTGCCAATCCGTAACGCCGCGAGCAATTGCAGCAGCAAATTTTCTTTTTCCTTCCAAACTTGCCAGAATAGCCTCTTCAGCCGGGTTCGAAATGAAAGCCAGTTCCACAAGCACCGCTGGCGCATCAGTGTGTATAAGCACGTACAGCCCGGCCTCTTTGTCAACGTCGCCATCACTCCAGTCGGATCGCACCGGAAGCTGTGGAAAGTCTCCTGTCATTTGATCCATGATGAGTGACGCTAGACCATCTGCCCTGGTAAGACCACGGCTGGTGTATATCTCCATGCCGGTAGACGTTTCAGAAAATGAGTTACAATGGATGCTTACAACAGCATCAGCGCCCCAGTCATTGGCCTGGTCACAAATGTCCTGCAGGCTGTCAGACTGGTACACCATGACTTCACAACCGGCAGCACGGAGATAATCTGCTGCAATATTACCAACGTCAAATGTAACGTCACTTTCGCGCAGTCCGGACGGGCCGACCGCTCCCGGATCAGGGGTGCCATTAGGCGCATGACCTTGATTGATAAAAATTTTAGACATTCTTCTTTTCCTCCTTGTGCAGGTCCGGCGTATCCGTAGCCTGCTGTATTTTTCGAATCGCTGCCACTTCAGCGTCAATTAGCCAACCTATCAGTACCTTAGGTACGATAATCCTGCGCCAGCCTAAAATATCCATGACTGCTTGAATTGCTGCCGCTCGTTTTTCGTGGTTCTCCATGTCGTCAGCGTGCCGATCCAGCTCATAGATAATTTTTTGCAGGCCGTCTTTGGCCTTGCCTGTCGGCAGTCCACGATACACTATGTGAATGACCAGTACCAGAACTAAAGCCGCCAGGATAGTCCCAGCGGCCGCAATGGCGATTTGAAATTCTGACATATTATTGATATCCCCCTTTCCAAAATGATGAAATAAGCCTGTACAGCTCCGCCGACTAGACCACCGACTAAGCCAGCAGCAGCATAAATCCCGGCAATCATCCCCACCCCCAAAATATAGGCATAAAAATAACCGCTCATTAGCGGCATGGTTCGCGCGACATATAATCACCCCAAATAAAAATAGAGCCTTATCGGCTTTACTTATCATTAATATTTGCCTGTAATTTTCAGTATAGAATCCGTATTAATATTTACCCCGTTATCAGAAGATACTACTATCTGAAATTTAACATCCTTGCCGTGAGAAAAAGAATAGCTGCGCGAAAAGAAATGGTTTAATGCTGTCCCTGCCTCCAGTATAACGGTGTCTGCTAAAATGGTTGACCACGTTGAATATGGCGCATACGAAGTGCAGAGATAAACATTTACCCTGGTTTTTAATGATGCGCTTATATTTTGCATCACAAGGTAATAGTTAAGGGTAATAAAGTCATGTATAGGAGTAGTGAACACACCATCAGTTACTAACTCATTATATTGGGCGTATAATATTGAACCGCCTGTAGCCCATAAAAGCGTCCATTCAGCAGTAATGTTTGTTACTGCTGTCGCATGTTTTTCCACATAAAACGCGGGTTGATTATACTTGTCTGCACTATTTCCATCAGGCAAGCGATTGCCAATCACTTGTAGTTTACTAGCAGTACCATTGTAACCATGATAAAAAACGACATTATCTCCATTGATAAAATTGTCTGCTATTTTATTGTAGCCGCCACCCTCGGCGTATACATTGTTATAGCTTAAATGACTGCCGCCCACAATAAATATGCCCTTGCTATCTTTGATGTGAATATCGCCATAATAAAAATGGCATCCATTAAAGGTGTGACCATTTTTTACCCCATCTGTTTCAAGAGCATACCGCGTATTGTGGTTAAATGTACAGCCCGTAAATGATCCATGAGCATCATTACCACCGGCAATCACGCGACAGCCATCAACATTGTCATTAAACATTGAATTGGCAATGTGAGCGTTACCCGATGCAATGCTTACCCCAATTTTTCCTTTTGTGGCAGTAAGGGACGAAACTTGCACATATTCAGCACCGGACAAACATTCAAGATTGCAGTAGTTGTAGTCTACTTCACCGCCCAACACCTTAACTGAATGCCCGTGCACAGGTGACGCACCAAGACTTAAAATTTGAATTCCCTTACTGTCAAACCCTCTAATCTTTGGATTAGTAATCCAAACGTCCGAACTAGATGCTATAACAATTCCTTTTCTCGTTCCTTCCGTCGACGCAGTTGTATATCCAGTAACATTGCCACCGTACAAGTTTGGCTTATCAATGATTACACCGGATACCCCCCCGCTAATGGTAAATAGCACACCAGCAGCACCAGCGGCTTGCGTGATAACACCATAATAAAATTCCATTTTTAAATTAGTTGGAACAACAAGATTGGTTGCGGTGAAATTTCCCATTGTGACCATTAATACCGAATTATTAGCCGCACACCAATCCATAGCCTCTTGAATCTTAGTTGTTTCATCACCGCTACCAATACACCAAATGCGAATATCTGCTTTTGGTAACTTCGCTTTAATATCCCCAAGTTTCGCCACATTTTTATAATTTGAAAAACTAATTGGGATTACTTCCCACGTAACAGTTCCGTCAACTATTGTTTGCCCAATCGCTGGCCAAGATGGTTCTATCGTACCACTTGTACCGCCGACTGTGCACTCCATGTAGGCGTAGTTAACGGCAGAAGCTGAGTAGCGAATGTCGCCAACGGCGTAGGTGTAGGTGGGCTGCCAAAGATTTATTCCTATTTTGCCTAAATCCGGCTTGTTTTTTAAATTACCATAGTCAATCAGTGCCCCATCAATACCACCGCTATGAGTATGCGTAATAAGATTTTTCAATGTCGGCCTTTCATCTAAAATATCGCTCTGCAATATTGAAGTAGTATTGGCACGCACCGTAACTTGCGCTAGGCTCACCCAGTCATTCGGCACAGTAGGGGCTGCAGGACTGGAGGCGGCAACACCGGGAACTACCATAAAATCAATGCTTCCAGCCACTCGCGTCATCACTGTTTTTTGCGTGACCTGCCGGGAAACCGTATCAGCCATTACGTTCCGTGTTTCTGGCATGTCAGGCAACTCCCTATACTGTGCACAAATACGATCAATCCGGTTATAGCTGGGATGTGCCGCCGTGACCGTGAGCGCCGGGTCAAGATTGACGGTGAGCTGCCCCTGCTGACCGGACTGGTATATGCGCCCCGGCTTTACATAGACCGTCATATTGGGCACTGACTGGGCAGTGACTTCCAATCCTAAAACTGCCGTATTCTGATTAAAAAAGTCATAGATAAACAGCTTAAATGCGTCACTGATGTATCCTGATTGCCTAATAAAATCCTCCATAAGGATTTCCGAGAATGGACTGAAATTCACCTTGTCCACGCGATCACCTCACTGTAAAAATTCAACAAACACCTGGGTACCGGCAGGCTGTACGAGATGCACTGCGGTCAGTACATCATCACGGGTCAAGGCCCGTTTGGTATCGACCGTTGATGAAAAGAAAAAACTGCGTCCATAAAAGGCGGCGGCATTAAAATAGCTCAGCCCGGCTCCGCCGCGATAATCACCAGCCAGGCGCACCCGCACATAACCGGTATAGGAGGTATCTTCCAAGGTTCCTAGCCGCGCGCAATACACTCCGCTTCCATCAGTAGCCGCCGCCGTGTCCTCTTCCTGTTTCGGCACATAAAAAAAGCCGGCATTCCAGTACGCCGTGTCACGAATTGGCTCAAATATTTCTACCGGGTAACGTCCAGCTATGGTCTTTACCGCCTGCCGAATTGCTTTTCGGATTACCCGAACGCGAAATAGCGTCAGGATAAGCCGTGCCCGGAAAGCTTCATCCGATTCCAATGTTTGCCGCCTAAGCCGGGCAAGATCCCACGCCCAGCGGTCCAACCATTCACCTGTAGCCGTCATGAGGTATATTTGATCTACCATATAATTGATGCCATTTTCCACAGCATCAATTACCTGCTGTATCGCATAGGCGAGTGTGTATAATATCGTACCTGGATGAATGGCGTCTTCCCCAAACCAAGTTAAATAACGGAGAATCTTCATACGATCACAACCTTTTCGCTGGTTGTTCTCAGAAGTTCGTCTTCTGCCGGCATAATATCCTCAATTGGGGCAATTACCCGAACGTTCTCCACGCCATCAATTGCACGGGCCAGATAGATTAAGTCAGACAAATACAAAGGTTGCGCCATTTTTAAAGCATTCACATATTTTACAATGGCGCTTCGAACATCCAGTTTTAATTCATCAGCATTTATTACATCGGTATAACAAATCACCTGCACCTGGGCCGTGAAATCCCGCAGCTTAGCTGTATCGACAATATAATGTACCGTAAATGCCCGGTAATCTTCTAATACAGCCCGAACGGACTGCAGCAGGGTTTCATTAGCCACACCACTGCCGTCGTCAATGTAGATGGTAAACCAACCTTTGGACGGATAATTCTCTTTAAGAGTAACCGACTTAACACCCTTGACAGTAGAGGCGGCATAAGCAATGGCCGGACCGGTGCCACGGCTCAGGGAATCAAAATAATCCGGTACCCGGTTGACATAGTCTTCATCACTTTCAATATCTGCGCCGCCGCCCATGAGCTTGATCTTGCCCCATTCCAAGCCGCTGATTGCAATTCCGGACTGCTTCAGCACCGTGCCTGCCGGCAGATTGTAGTCGCTGCCTACATCAGCGGCCTGGGCTTCGATATCCACCGTGCTGTCGCCTATGTTCAAGATGGCGTCTTTTTGCGTAATGTACTGCAATTCGCCAGATTCGTCCTGAAAGATGGTTCCGGCTGATATGAGTATACTCAACGGTGACGGCGAGTCACGTCCAGCGGTAATCAGGCCGTAGGCAGCGCTGCCCTCAATGCGCGGCATCCCAAAATCATTCAATCGCCGGTCAATCCACTCCCCTTGCGAGGTACTGAGAAAAAAACGGTACACAAAAAACTGCAGCTGATACCATACTTCTTCGGTAATGGCCGCCACAGCTTCCAGGATGGTTCTAAGCGCCGAGCCGACATTGAAGTCGGTGAGCTTACCGCCTTCGCCTACGAATGTAAATAAATCTTTGAGTATATCCTGAAACTTTTTAAACACTGCCTGTCACCTCTTCAGGTGCATAATCCCATATCAGGTTATCCTGCCGGCCGTCTATCACCTGGTACACAATGGTGAAAATCACATAGCGCTCTTGCTGTACCGCCTCATAAGTCACACTGACAACGCTGCTCCGTGGATCATCATTAATGGCTTCCCGGATGGTGGCCACAGCCTCCAAATACCAGGTATCCGTCATTAAATCGGACAGGATATCCCAAATACCGCAGCCATATTTCGGGTGTGCCCATAGCTCTCCCTTGCGGGTATTTAGACGCTTGGTGAGCGCTTGGCGCACCGTGCTTACATCATCAATACGCGCAACATCACCGGTCTGCGATTGTTTAAGATCGCTGCTGCCGGTTGATGTTAATAAACTCAGACTGCCATCCAGTGCAATATCTACACCCAGTTTCGAATTCGCCAAACTTTCACCCCCCAATAAAAACATTCGGCGAAGCGGACGTATGACTGCCGGGCTGTCCGCAGATCTGACAGGTAGTCGCGTCACCGATCCGGGTAGCAGGGTGACCGTTGATCATTACAGTAGCGGACCCGGCGACACTTTCAAAAATCCCGCCATGCGGACAATTGGTCGGTCCGCTATCGCCTTTTCGGTGCAGCGGCAGGCCATTTACAAATACATTTGGGCTGGCTTCCTGATTGGTACCGGACCGCCCATGCGGACAACAAGGCAAACCGGGATTGCAAATACCGGTCGTGCCGTCCCCGCGCCGTGTAACTGCTGGCATACAATCACCTCAGTTAATATTTACTTTAACGCCATTAAGAGTTAAGACCCCTTTGGCTTCGAGAAGCACATTGCCGGCCTGGTCAAAGCGGAGAACAGACCCCGACTCGTGCACCAGCGTCAGGTTATCACCTTCTGCCGGTGCCGGATCGCACTCCTCGGAATAAAGGCGGCAGACAACAATCCCATTGTTTAAGTCCCCATTCGGAAAATCAACCAGCACTTCATTGCCGACATGCGGTCTAGCCCATAGTCCCCATCCGGCCCCAACATACTGACTGCCCACCCGGATAAAATCCGTCTCAATACCAAGCAGCGGCAAAAATACTTTTACCCGATAGTTTTCATTCACACTAGTAACAATGCCGCACTGTGGGAAAACATCCTGACGCGGCTGCTTTCGGTTCATAGCTTTCCTCCTACATCGTCCGTTCCTGGTAGTTGTATAAATCCTTCCGGTATTGTGCAGCGCTGTCCGGGCGCTGCGAGGTTAAAGCAGCTTCTGTGAAAAATCCGCTCGATTTTGATAAACTATGTCGGACTCTTTCAATGTAATAGCTTGTATCGAAGCGGCCACAACCTTTCACTGACACCATCTTCTCCGGCATCATAAGGGGAGAACCAGCAACCTTGACCGGCTCAGCCGTAACTACCACCCGTGACCATTCTTTCAGACGTTTTTCGGCAATTTGGTCGGCCAATTCTTTGGTCTTGGCCTTCGGATCATAAATAACCCGTTTTTTCTCTCCATATTTGTCTATAAGCTCCTGGTTTTTGGCCTCACCTTCAACCAGACCTTTCTTTTTTCCCAGCCAGTGCCGGACAACTACGTAGTTAATGACACCAACCAGTGAATCATCCAGTTGTATCGCCAAAGCGTTGGACTTGGCTTGCTGTCGGTAATTAATTTCAGCAATAATCGTATCATCAAGCTCGCTGCGCGGCCCAAAATATAACGTCTTATTACGCTTGACATAACAGACGAAACCCTCACGGTCAGCCAGTTCCTGCAATATTTCCCATTCCTTACGGTCTTTGTACATATCCTTTTCGATTATAATTTCAGTTGGCGTTACCTGTGGAGTTAAGCCATGTTTTTCGGCCAGCATAGTGGCAATCTGTGCTGCCGTTCGTTCAGCAAAGGCAACGGAGAACTCGGTATCAATGAGCCTGGCCGAATAGTCCCGGCCTACCAGTTGCACCGTCATCTGCTCACCAAAATAAGGCCGTACCCCGTCAATTTTGCCGGTAAAAACATGGGTAAGTTGATCCTTGGTCCAATGATACGGATCAGCCACCGAACCCAGCCAAAAAGAAATCTCCTGCTCTTTCCGCAAGTAATCGGAAAGCAGGAGATCATTCCTTAAGGTACAGTCAAAGGTATCGGCTGCCACATAGAGCGATAGTTCCAGATTTAAATTGAGGATATCCGACCATTTAACGGCCAATGGTTCATTCGTATCCGGGTCAATCACTTCAATCCAACAGCGATGACTCACGCTATCACCTCTCGTTAACTTTCAAATAGTCCGACGATGCTGCCGGCAGCTGCGCCATTTGTTCATCAAGCAACGTCTGCAGTTCGGCTAGGTTAGTTGTATCCGGCACCCGGATTGTCTTAGTACCTGCCGGAATAATACTGCTCGGCAGACGGTTGATCTGAGCCAGTATAATCCACTGGTGCGGGCTTCCCAGTACATCGGTAGCAATAGAACGCAGCGTGTCACCCGGTAAAACTGTCCGCAAGGCAAGCTGCTGAATCAATTCTTCGGTGCGTGGACTTAGGCTCTGTTGCTGAGCCAAGGCCACCAGCTCCTGGGCTAATGGAATTGTAGTTTGTACCTTTTGCAAGGCTTGTTTCAGTTCCTGCCGGTTGGCCGGCGTCGATACCCTGCCCACCGAATTATTGACAGTTGCCGTCGTTTTATCAAAGGCATATTTAACATCTTTAATCTGCTGTTTCATATTGGCTATTGGGCTTTTGACCGCTTTCATCACGCTCAGATAGTTTTTTCGGGCAGTATACAGGCTTTCCTGTACACTTTGCGCCGCTTTTGATACGTTATTGACAACTTTCATGGCCTTGTTAATATCGTCTTTGAGCTTTTCCAAACCGGTCTTGGCTTTGGTGATTTTATTGGTTTTGGCTTTTTGCTGCGGGTCTTTTTTGTCATAGTCCGACTCTAGCCGTACCAGTTCAATGTCATAGCGAACCTTATCGGCTCGATAATACTGGTAGGAATAGCTTTTGATCAGCACCCGGCAGGAGATGTCTTCAAACAGAAAGAGGAAGCCGCTTTTTTCATCACCGGTGTCGATATTTTTTACGCTGTCATAGTACTCCTGCAGCGCCTGCGCCTGCTCATAGGCAATTTTTCCATTAGTATCGGTGCCGTAGAAGATACCATTCCAGCGGACGGTGCGTTCCTCCCGGCCCATGTCCTGATACCGTGGCCGGTCACCGGGAACATCATATTTCACCTGTACCCGTAGGCCGGTGAAGTCAATTTTGCGCTCCGGGGGAATGGTGATTTTAATATCACCTAAAACAATTTCCATTGCCATCACCAACTAAATTTAGGATTATAGTCATCACCTTTATATTTACCCGGCAAATCCAGATCGGCAACAAAACGGTTGGCATCATTCGTAGTCGGCACGTTGACACTAACATTGTTTGTCACATTATTAGTATTACTGCGATTGCCGCCGCCAACGAAAGGAGTATTGCCTCCTCCGGGCCAGTCAGGGTTTAAGTCCACGCCCCGGATCGACCCGTTAAAGGCAAGGCGCTGCGATAACCCCAGGGCTTCCCGGACCCGGTCAATAAACCCACCAGCCCGTTCCATCGCGGAACTGATCCAGCCGGTAATATTGTTCCATGTCCGTCTTCCCCAGTCACCGACTGCATTCCATACGTTGATGCATTTATCGCGGAAGCCCATAAAGTTGGTATTCCAGGCCCAAATCGCGGCCGCAATAATAGCCGTTACCCCGAGGATGATCCAGCCTACCGGTCCCATGGCAATTAGCCAGCCGGCACCGATACGTCCAGCCGCCACTATCCACTGAACGACAAACCGGCTGACCCAGCCGCTGATCTTGCCCAGCCAAGGAAAAGCCCATTGGGCACCTTTCCAAAGCGATTCAAAGACTCCTCCGCCCATCGACCGGAAGTAAGAAAAAGCATCCCGCAACCCGACAAGCCGAATGACCAGCCTGCCGATCCAGCCCGCGACTCCCATAACATCACCGGCGAAACCGAGTGTAAATGCTCTTAAAAGTAAAAACACCATGGAACCCATTTTCAACATTCCCAGTGTGGTAAGTATCCACATGATACCTTTTACCACCGCCGGATTGGCTTCCGACCAGGCGCGTGTTTTATTGATCGCTTCGGTAACTCCATCTAGGCGCTCTGAAACAAAACTTCCAATAGGATTACCGGATTCAGCAGAGAAGTTCGAAAGGCTGCCCATCATGTTTTCGAATCTTCCCCATAAATTACTACTCTGTGTCGCAATTCGATCTCTAAGAGGCATAGCCTTTGCTATGTTTTCCCCAACATCTTCCCAACTTCCCTTACCACCTTGCATGATCGCCATAGCCGCACGCCCACCTTGTTCACCAAAAATCTTATGGAGATATTTTAATTGATCATCCGGTCGCAAGTCCTTCAGTGACACTCGCATAATGTCAATGACTTCCTGCATTTTTTTGATTTTTCCGGTCGTGGCATCAAAAAAGACACTTCGGCCAGATTCAGTTAACCAGCCCAGACTCTCCATATATAAGCGCTGTTGTTTAGTCTGCGGAATTAGTCGCTGCAGCATGTCGGCATAGTTTGTACCTGCCGTACTGCCGTCCAGCCCGCGATTATTTAGTACGGCTAACGCCTGGGCCGTTTCAGTAACAGATTGACCCAGCTGCGCTGCCGCTCCAGCAGAATATTTAAAACCCTCCTGCAAGGAACTGATACTGGCGGTAGAAGCCCCATCGACTCTATTAATCATGTCCGCGACATCCTTCATTTGCTGACCCGTCAACTGATAAGCGTTTGAAACTTTCACCATCGCTTCAGCCGATTGTTCAATAGGCACTTTACCAGCCTGCGCCAAATAGATTGCAGCCTCACTAAGGCCAGTATATGTGTCTTTTAGACTTGCACCGCCTTTAATTAGTGTAGTCATGCCGTCATAGGATTCCCGTGTAGTAAAACGGGTTAAATCCCCTAAACGTTTTGCCTCAACTGACGCCTTTTGCAAATCTTCCTGCATTTGAAGTATTGGAATACTCGAATCATAGGCTGCAATTTTTAAATCAGTAAAACTATCTTCCACCTTGGCAAAATCGGTAACTGTCTTGATCACAGGAGCAAGAAGGGCCGCTCCTTCAGCCCCTTGTTCCATTGCCGCAGAACGAGCATTTTGCGCCTGATTGCGATACTGCTTGGCAGTTTCCTCAATCCGTTTAACACGAATGGTTACATCAATTTCCTGATTCAAGGTACCCAATTGTTGCTTAAAGCTTTGCACCTGACGCATGGCGCTTTGTACTCCCGGCCCCATACAGTTGACGGCCTCTAACATCATAGCTACCGTAAAGGAAACATTCACCGATTTCACCCACCCGCATTATTTTCTTGATCTTCTCTTTCTTTATCGCACGCCCATTCCAGCGTCATAAATAATGCTTCCCGTTCGATGTCACTGAAACTTAGCCACTCACGGTAGCTGCAGGCATGGCCGTACTTTGCAACTTGGATGAATCGGTAGAGGTCAGTTTGCTCAACAAAAAACTTGCTGCTTCCTTCACCTTGTTTTTCCGTTCCTCCGTCATACCAAACAGTTCTTGTCGCACCGCCATATAATAGTCCAAATCACTACTCGACATATCTTCAAACATGCTCCGGTAATCGCCATTGACGGCCACGCCATTCTCTTCCACGATGCACTTCACCGCCAGGATGCTGTCAATAAGCAGCGTGGCGGATGCCATATTGTCAATCGTCATCTTTTGCGCCTGAATCACATTAGCCCGGTCACGCCCCCGGCCTTCGCGAAAACTAATTGTTTTGCCGCTGGGTAATTCCAGCGGTCCAAATATTTGATTATCCATAACAGGAACACTCCTTTTAAAATAGAATTAATAATTAGAATTATATGGAGGTGATTTCCATTTGAAGAAATTTGTTATTTTATTGATTTTATCCTTATTTCTTTTGGGTTGCGGATCTTCCGAGCCAGCTAAGCCATCCGTACAGGTTGGCGGTAATGCTATAATCGCTGTTGATTCTTTTTCGGGAACAACTGAAGAAAATGAGACAGAACTGATCCGGTATGCAAATGCAAAAAATGAAGATGCAATTAGACGGATGTTAACTGATGGGCGAGCTTTCCTTGTCGATAAAGGAGATAAAGTTACAGTCATAGAACGTGGACCAATGAAAACCAAAATCGAAATGCTGTCAGGTCCATATAAAGGATCAAGAGGATATATTGCATCAGAACATGTAAAAGCGGAATGAGACAGGTCAAAAACCTGCCTCATTTTTTTATGCTTCCGAGATTCCTTCAGCCTTGAAATTCATATCTTTCTCCACCACGCCCTTACCGGCCTTGATGGCAATATTCAGCTCATTGAACTTACAATCCTCCAGCTTGATTCGGCCTAACAGACCTTTCGTCGGCGCATCTACCGTGGCCGTGATGGTAAACCGGAGACTGCTCAACGTGCTTTGTCCGCGCCGGATCGATGACTGCCCATAGAGCCGGCTGATAATATCCAGGCTCACCCAGCCACGCTTCAGCTTGCCGGTGATTTTTATATCACCGTCCAGCAGCATTGCTGTCCGACTGCCGGTTAACCAGTACTCCTCATCTTCGTCCTGGATTTTAAATTCCATTTCCTGATATTCACCAACGAATTCGGGGCCGTTCGGCCCCATAACACTGATGGATATGTCAAAGCCCTGTACCGGCCTTTGATCGTTGAAACGCTGCAAGTCAAATTGATCAAACTTAAATTTTTCCAATGCCTATTCACCTCCTACGCAGTGGCGCTCGGCAGCTCGCGTTTGATTTTCATGATAATAAAATCAGCCGCATATAGCGGCTTCCAGCGGACGATGAACGTCAAAATCCGAGCAATAATGTTTTCATCGGGATTGGTCTGGCTGTTGCAAAGCGTCGGTAAATATCCCTTGATAAACCCAAGCTTCTGCTGGGTGCGCAGGTAAGCATCAGCCTGAGTGGCAATTGCATCCCATAGAGGCGTGTCATGATCTTCTGATATGGCCCACTGCATGGAATTGTATAATTCCATTTCCATCTTATCCTGCTGACGCCGGATATTCGTTTGATTCCAGGCCGTATCCGAGGATAGAGTCACACCGTTTCTTACCCTGAAACCCCGGTTCGGCACTAGGGTTATAGGGCTTATCCTGGCCAGTGTAAGCACTTTGACTTCCGCATACTTAAAATCATTCTCTAATTTTCTGATACCTAAAATCTGTTTATTAGATGGGGACTTGCACGGGTTTAATGCAGCCAGGCGGCCGGCATAGTAGCCATCTGGCGCGACAAATATATCGTCATCCGTCTCATCGGCCGGTGTCACCCATGGATAGGTAAATATCCCCCGACCGTCAGCAGTATCCAGCGTTTGCGTCTGTACACAAACCGCATCCACGCCAAATCCAGGCGGAGAATTCAGAATTGGAATTCTCAGACCTTCCTCAATATCGCAGTTTTCTGCCCAGGCAATGAGTGCCTGGTGTATCGACGAACTATATTGCTGCGCGCAGAGCGCCAGGCCGCACTGCACCGGCTCCAGCGCTTTCAAGCCGGTACGCTTGCCGCTCTCCGTGATTGTACCAATATAGTCTTCGTCTGTGACCGCTGCGCCGTCATTGCCGCCTGTCAGAGGAACGTCGGCTATAACCTTGGGAAGCTTGGTTGCCCCGGTCGCCTTTGTCAACGTTACTACATTCTTGCTCAGCGGCAAACGGTCCAGACTTACCGACTTAAATGTATCGGTATTTTCTCCATCGGTTACGATGATATCTACCTTAGTCCCGTTGGCAACCACTGTAGCTTTCAGGTCATCTCCCCAAACGCCGACACTGATTGCCGTAATAACAATGCTATCTGCCGGCGTGGCTTGATCATCCTTTAGTGTCACACTGGCTGCCTTTGCGCCTTCGCCCACGATACGGACAATACGCAAATCATTAGCGCCATTGTCAAAGCAACCCTTTACCGACTTAGGTCCAGTCAGGCCAGGCTTGTCTATGCCAAAAATCTTGGTGTATTGTATATCATCGCCAATAGTAGTCGGCGTATTGACCGGCCCTTTTTTAAATGTTCCCACTATACCAATGCCTGCCAGGCTCAGTTGTTGTACTGACCTTGTGCCGACATCGGACTCATCCACCTGCATACTGGGAACAATAAATTCCATAGCCAAAACACTTCAACTCCTTTCTATGAAATATCCACGGTTTCCCCGTTAACATCCAAAACAATCTTACTAACTTTGACCGCCTCATTGTCTGCGTCAAACTGCCAGGTTACAGACTGCAATATACCAGTTTCCGGTCCATGTCCTGCCAGCCACTCAATGCCGCTGCCGTCCTCCGCAAGCCGGTAATCGACACCCAGCAAATAGCCCGGAATGTCAACAATCGAAACAACCGGCGTAATCGGCAGCGGCGACACCGTCCCCGGCCCGGTCATAATGACTGCCATAGTAAAGGTCCGGTAAGGGGAAAGGCGCTCGGCGTAAAAGGTTGCATCAAACGAAATAACGGCGATATGCAAGTCCTTATGCTCATCCGCCGTTACATATTGCGTTTTACCGACAAAGCTGGAATCAATTAACCCATCCATCGTATAATTGGCCGCCAGGCACCGCCGGATATTGCCAGCAAACTGCTGGATTTGGCGTTCTCCATATTCCAGGCGCTGTTCGTCACTGCGCCGATCGGCGGCAGACAGTTCCTTGTTATCCACCGATGCATATATTTTCAGGCTGGCCTTGCCTTCATCCAGGGAACGCGTATACTCTGAATACGCTTCCTCCTCGCAGCCCACGCTGACCGTCCGTTTCGGTCCAGGGATTAGACCGTTCACCTTATGCCAGTAGCGCACATTCAAAAGGCTTGGCTCTTTTTTCAGAACTTCAACCGTTTTATCAATAATAGTCTCAATCAACGCGGTATCATCTCCCCACTTACGGCATCAAGAGCAATTCGGGCCAGCAGCGGGACTTCACCAGGCGGCACGTTTAGGTAATCCCGTTTGGGAATCGTGACGCTTTGGAGCTTTAGTAGCCGGTTGCCGCAGGGCACCAGCAAAGCGCCGGCTTTTTTCGGGCGAATCACGCCGCCCAGTGCGTGAATCCGGGCATACGGCTTGGCACCTGTCGGTCCGGCAAGCACCTTGCCATCCTCAGCCGCATAATTCATGGAGTCTTTCAGTTCTCCTGACCCAGACAGAATTTTATTACCCATGGCTTTCAGAGATTCCCGGCGCAGGATTGACGCCCGGCCTTTGGTTTTCGCATTCTGATAGCGCTTAGTCCCTTTGGCCCGATCCTGGGCGCTGATCGCCAGGTTAGCTTGCGTGATCGGGCTGCGCGGTTTCCATTTAGTAGGTCTACCTTCGGCTTCGAAATTGCGGTCAATGATTCCCACCATGGCCGCACCCAGTTTTTGCATGACCGGCTTTAGCCGCCGGCCCCGTGCTTCCATGGAACGCAGGACATTAGAAATAGTCTCTATTCCCTTGGTTTCGACTTTGATTTCAATCCGGTCTACCATCGCCCCAGCACCTTTTCCATTTCGCTTGGCCGGGGCGTAGTCGTGCGCATAGCCGGTCTAGCCAGTTCTGCCGGCTCGACAGGGGGAGGGGGCGCATACGCAACGCCCTCCATCCCGTCCAGCAGTGCATTATCCAAAATATCCTGCAAATCGGCTTCAGCTCGCTTGATTAGCACCTCGGCCAGATACGGCTCATTTTTTTCAGCGCGGTTGGAATAGTCCTTTTCAATGGCAAAGCCGGCGGCAAAGCAGGTGGCTATACTGCAAATAATAGGCGGTACAGGGTCTGTAAAGGGAACCTTGTACCGCTTTCTTAATTTGGTGTCGATCCGGGCCTGCGCATCAGCAATTGCTTGCGAAACATCAAAATCCGGTTCGTTATCCAGTCTTGACTTTCCTAAAACTAACTCGGCTGTTGTGTATGCCACCAGAATCACCTCAAATTAAAATACTTTACCCCGGCGGATATAATCAGGGTGGAAGAGACGCGGCAAGCCGTAAATTCCGACCGTCACATCCACATAGGGATTTTCCTCTTCGCTCGATTTATCTTTAATTATGGTAAATTTGCCGGGCTGCGGTTTATCCAGACCACCATTGTGCAGGCTGATTGTGCTGCCAAAGTCCATAACCTTTTCGCTAGGATAATCCCCATATGCAACAATATCGCCATCCGCCAAGAAAGGCTGGAAAGTGTCATTATCATCCAGATAACCTTCATCATAAATAACGAAATCAACATTCGGGAAGAGCAGTTTTAAGGCCCCATCCGCATTCAGCGGACTTAAATACCCGCTGAAGGACGATTGTTTCAACAGATCAACAAACTTTGTGCTTTGAATGGCATATCCAGCCGTGATGCTGTTCATGTAGATAGTCCTTGCCTTGGCTCCGGTCCCGCGATAACCCTGGATCAGAGCGGTTATAAAACCGACCGGGTCACTGGTGGCCGTAGCCGTCCATTTTTTCTGCACGTCCGCCGAAATATCCACTACATTGGGCATGTTGAACACTACAGTAAACTTTACATTGTTTTCATCAATCTCAATTGCATTTTTAGTGAGCATTTTCCAGATCAGCCACTCTACCCGCACATCCAGCCGGGTATCTTGCTGCAGCGCCAACTGCATTACCGCTTCCCTCGCAGCGCGCTCATTCAGTGTGCCGGCTTTGCGCATGTTGAGCAGCTTTTCTTCATCTAGTCGGCCTTTATCCTTCCAGTAGGCCGTCCCTGAGCGCTTGGTTTCCTGTTTCGGCGTCTGCACCGATTTGGGATTCGTCCCTATTTTATGGGCGCTGGTCATGCCTTTGGCTGGGTACAGCACGTCATACTCAATTTCCGATGCATAGACCGGCACAATCGGACAAATCACTTTGCCGATAAACTTACTTGTATCACTTACACGGTTTCGCACAACGTGCGTTAATTCGCGTGTCGAAGGAAAAGAAAATTTCATGTCATCACTCCTCAAAAATCAGATTTAAATAATGATAATCCCGTCCACCGCGCGAGCGAACAGATCAACAAGGGCACCGGCATCCAGTCCCTGCAGCTTGTCTTCATAAAAGATGCCCTTGATATAGGCGGTAGCCACTAACGCCTCTGTGCTGGCAGGAACGGCTTCCCCTAAAATTACCTTGGCTGTTTCTGTGCCGTTGCTTTTGGCGTTATCGTAGGGATCATACTGCTTGTTTGCCGTAATTTGTCCCATCACAGTGCCGGCCGGCACCTCTGTAGTCTGAGGCGCAACCGTTATCGCAATGGATACTTCCTGTCCAACAATCGCCCGGATTTCCACCATTTCATAGACGGCAATCGTTTGTGTTCCCGGAATCATAACCATACTTCATTCTTCCTTTCGCAAATAAAATAACACCCCGTAATGAGGTGCTTTAAATCTTATACTTGCCGTCGGCAGTTATCGTGCCGCCCAGGGCGATAATATCAGCATCGCAGGCGAGTTTGATTTTGTCGGCATCATCACCGGTGGACTGCGTACCACGCTGGCCCATCGGAATGCGGTGCGCTTCCGGCAGCGCCAGCAGCATTTGGCGCATGGCCTCCGCCTGGCTGATGTCTTTAACCGTGCCGGCATCATCGGCTAACTTCAAGACCACTTGACCTGCATCCGAGGAAGCCAGCGTTTTCCAATTGTCAACCATGACCGGCGGAATCCCCAGGCTGACCAATTCAGTCGCTTGTTTGTCAACTTCAGCCAGCAACCGGGCCTGTTCGGCAATCTGCGTTTGTTGCTGGGCCAGCGTGAGCTGATCGGTCAGCAATTTATTCATATCCGCCAACTGCTTTTGTGTCTCCTCCTGTTGTTTTTTCATTCCTTCATTTTCAGCCTTCTGACCGGTAATAAAGTTTTTCAGCATTTCAATAAACTGTTTAACCATTTCTTCCACTTTTCGTGCCCCCTTGTCGTTTTCTTCAGGTTCGCTAAAATCCAGATAAAATAGATCCGGCAGATTGGCCAACAACGTGGCCTCCGGCAATTTCGTCAAAAACGGCTCATTAGTCAGTGCAATCGCCGACAACAGCGCCCCGACCGGATTACCGGTTTCTTTGTCAATGCCGTTGGGAGTGAATTCCGCCGAGGAAAACCGGAACCGCTTGCTGCGGATGTTCTCCGCTGCCGTCTCGCTGGTAGGCTCCACAATAGCGCAAAGCACATTGCCTTCCTGAACAATCTGCTTCACCCAGCCCTCTGCCGGCGCATCGCCGAAAGTAGGCTTGCCGCCTTTATCGTGCCCCAGGCGAATAAAAGGCTCTTTTCCCAGCACGTTGTCTTTGAAATTCCGCAAGATATCATCAAACGTCTGCTGGGTGATCTTGATTTTTTCATATACGGGATGCACCCATTCTCCCAGACGTAAAAACGGAATTTTTAACATTTGCATGTCTCCTATCACCCCCTTTCCGCACATTCATAAAAAATAGCCGTTCATGACGACTGACGAAAGAATCCATGTAGTGTTATTTCGCGTTATAACAGCGTTATTAGCCGCGAACACACCTCCGCAGGTATTCTTGTTAGAGCAGGGGGTATAAAGCTCAAAATCAGGCAATTTTACGCGGCCACTTTCCATCCCTTGGGCAAAGGTGCAACTTTCGACCAATCAGTACTTGACGGCGTGATATATTCCGGCTGGTATTTGCTAAACAGCGGTGACAACACTGATCGGCAGCGCCCATGCAGCGGCGGTATATTGGCGGACAGTTCCGCACTGCCCATGCGCAGCACCAAACCATGACGGCTGCGACACTGGGCGCTGGTCCGATTATCCAAGGTAGCGCTGAAACGGAGATAATCCACGTCAGCATCATGAAACCCTGCCAGCCTGCCCCGGTTATAGACATAGGTGCTTTCGGTCGTGGTAATGAGTTCCGCCCGGCGCACATTCACCTTGGCCAGGTTGCTCATGGCCGCAATAGTCTCCTTGCGGGAACCGTTTTGCAAATGCTGTAGCATGATCTTTCTGACTTCCTGCCACAACTGACCTTCCACATCACCGGCCAGCATGTTCTCGCGGGCTTCCAGTGCTGTCAGCGCCGCCGTCGGGTCTAACCAGAACGTTTCCGGGTCGATCCCCAGCGGCCCAGCCAGATGAATATCCCGCAAGAACCAGGGCTGCCAGCTTTGTGAGAGTTTCACGGACGCAAAACGGCGGTGTAAGTCTTGAACCAAGATAGCCGCGTGCGCCTGCCCGGTCGCCAGGACATCCTGACTATACCCGGCCAGCAGCCGCCCTAACTGACCAGTAGCATAAAACGGCATACCGACAATTTGCTGCATCGTATAGCTTTTCTCCAGCAGTTGCTCGGCACTGGTCATGACCTGCTCTAAATACTGTTCATACCGCCGTAGAAAAGCATGATCCTGCTCATCCAGCCGCTTGATAAGCTCCCGCTCATTCACCGGCATCACCCGCCAACGGGTCACCAATATCACCGCTGCGGGTGTAGTTGGCATATTCCGTCTTCACTTTATCCTTAAAAGTCTCCGCCCTGGTCACAACCTTCCGCTGGGGCAGGCCAACGCGTGCCCGTACTGCGTCAAAGTCACTCTGTAATTGCGGGTCCAAATAACCGGAATTAGTGAGCCGTTCAAAAATCTCGGCCAGCAGCTTGCCGTCCTCTTCATTAAGCTTGCGCTCCGCAAAGGAACCATAATTTTTCTGTCGGCCAAAATTATATTCTATCAGCGGCCTAATAAGCTGCTCCAGTAATGTCTCTGTAAAATTGGTTAAAATACCCGAAGTCATAATGTTGTAAATCTGAAAATGACTTTGCCCTAATGAGTAACTTCCCGACCGTTGTCCTTCATCCAGCAGTAGGGAGGGGGCCAACACGCCACGGGCAATCATTTTGTTGAAATATCCGAGCGCCTGAGCGAAGGCTTCCCCGATCCCGCTGCCGCCATTGCCATGCACATTTATTTTCGGCTCCTGGCCATCCGATCCATAGCGTAAAGCAATGCCCGTCCCATTTTGAATGTTAGCCAGCAGCCGTACCGCATAGATAAGCTGCGATATCTCGCTGTCCGGGTTATCTGGGTCCTGGATATCCTCATCCGGTACAATGGCCGAAGTGAACGGCGTGCCAAACCGGTCCAACGCCCGCGCCATCATCTTCAGCACCGGGTCCTTTAACAGCCAGTTTTTACGCACTGGCTTCAAGATGCCGCGGCCATAATGATTTCCAAACCGTTTCCGATAGGTATATAAAATAGCTTTTTCCGCCGGGATGTCGACTGGTGACCCGTCAAACCAGCGCCATTGCTTAAGTCCCAAATATTGCCCGGTGCCCCGGTCAACCCGGATCAGCACCGTCTTAGGATGGTATGTCACCAGGCGCTGCAAATACAGCCGGCTGCCTTCCGGCCGCCATACGATTTCGGTGCCGGAGTAGCCCGCCCACAGCGCCGTCAAAATTTCCTCACAGGCAGTATAGAGATTGCCTTCCATCACTTCAAAGTTTTCTTTTACAAATTGAGTGATATCTGGATCGTCGTGCTGGTATTCGCCGATTTTTAGGAGAATAGACATCGTCAGGAACAAGATGGCAATTTCCACCGTTTCATCGGTATCAATCATGCGTTCATATTCCTCAACCGGCACTGTATCCATATTAGCAATGCAGTCGTCAAACAAAAACAGAGAAGTATCCAGTTGGGAACCGATCTGCCCCACCTGGGGTTTATATATACTCAACATTTCACCCCCTTACCATGTAATATCGGCCGTCGCCGTTGTTCCTGCTACAGCCCCCGGCAAATCACCGCCCTGGCTGCTGCCGCAGTTGGCGCTCATATCAACCGCCATTTCCAGCGCGTCCGGGCCGTCCTTTTTACCCTTGGGATAGCTTTCTAGCTGAGAGCGCAGCAAAGTGTGCTGCTCATGGATTTTTACATACCCGTTGTTGACGCTGGGCTGCATTCCTTCTAACCGCACATTTTTGGGCAGATTGCGGTGGAACGGCTTGATCGGCAGATGCAGCCGGCGCTTCATAGCCCGTTTAAAGGCTTCGGTAGCAAAAAATGCCTGAAACTGCACATCCTCAATGCCCACTACCTTAAACCGCAGTCCCTGGTTCATGAACCACTCCGCCGTAACAAACATAGCCTCAATGGTAACATCCGGCGACCGGCGCGCAATATCGGCCACTACCGAGTACATCTGTCCGGTTTCTCGGTCCGTCCCCAGCACGATGATGGCCGAGAAATCCGACTTTTCTGTTTTACCCATACTGGGGTCAACCACCATAACGAGGAGCAAATTTTTCAGCGGTGGCCGGTCATCATCATGGTAGAGGACCGGCTTAAAAAATTTATCCTCACTGGATTTCGGGTCATTCTGCAGTTCCGACCAGAAGGATTCCTCGCCGTCGACCACGCGGGCCACCATGATAGAATAATAGCCGTCCGGAAAATTCGGATTGCCGTTTTCCCAAAGGACCTTGGTCCCCCGCAGCATTTCTTTCCGGTTGCGCTCGAAAAAGGCGCGGGCATCCGCTTCATGGGCTGGGTTCTGCAGATTAACGAAAATCCGTTTCCATTCATCCCATAGGTCTTCCCGTTCGGCGAAAGAGATAACCGCCCGATACACTTTAATATCATAGCCAGGAGACTGTGTAAGTTCTGAAAGCAAGGAATCATCGTCGATAATCGTTCCAATAACAAAAAAATCAGTGTAGGCCGCTCCAGCGCGCCGCACTGCTCTTTTGTACCACTTTTTCAACTTTTTCCGCTGATCTACCGTTGCCGTATTTTCATCATTTTCCAAATCATCAATAATGATTAGATCAGGCCGCCTTTCCTTATTACGGCGACCACGCACCTTCATCCCGGCACCAAGAGCTTTAACGATTACTCCAGTAGACGTGACAATTTTGCTTTCCTGCCACACCTTTCCTTTCAAATCCCCGAAGTCCTCACGAATGCGCTCATTATTCTCTAACGCATCTTTGATATTTGTAATAAAGTCCTCGGCTTGATCCCCGGAGTCAGATAAGATTAAAATAAACTTTTTCTTTTTATAGACAATCGTCCAATTAGGAAAAATGAAGTCCCATAAAGTTGTTTTAGCATGACCACGGGGCGCAACCCGCAAAACACTAGATCCGCCGCCTTTGTTAATCACATCCCGGAAATCCTCGCACCATGCCTGATGAAATCCCGGCATTTCCCCCGGTATATAGTCCGGGAAGTAGGCGCGGGCGAAGTATTCCGGCTCCCGTTCAGCCAGCAGTTTGCGAATACCGGCGGGGCCGAAGATGGGAGCTTTTTGCTCATTGATGAGCTTGACTAAATCCGGGTGCAGGTCTACATACTGATGAAGAAGCTCAATTTCCCAGGCTTCCGCCTCGCGCGCTGTTTCCTGGCCAACCAGGCGCTGAAGCACAGTGCCTGTAGGTTTGGAGTCAGGCGGCCTTTTTCTATTCGTCGCCATGGCTTAACGGTACAAACGGCAATAGTCCATGAATTAGGTGCGCAGTTCCATGTCTTATATGATGCCAGGCAATACGACAGTTGCCCCGGAAATGAGCAGTGTAAGCATCCCATTTATTGCGAAGTTTTTTAAGCATAATTTCACCCCTGTCCTGCCGTTAATTCCGTTCGTACGGTTTCCAATTTGGCTGCCAGCACAGTCAGCACATCAGGCATGCCAGCAAGCTCCACTCTAAGTTCTCCCATAATCCTGTCGACGGCAGCGCCTACACCCTGGTTATATTGTAGCTTGAACTTTTCCCGGTTCACGCCGCTGCGGGAGAGCGTGCCGATCAGCCGCCCGGCCTGCGCCAACGACATTTCCTCAAAGTCCTCTTCATCAGCAGTCGCCACTTTTTGCAACAGCCCCTGCAGCATGACCTGCTCCGCTGCTTCCGCGATATCGGTTCCCGGTCGGTCCCGCAGAACGTCCACCAAAACTTTCACCTGCTCGCGGGCTTTAATCACTCGTTCAGCCACTTGGGACATGGAATTATGATAGCGGCAGATGGAGGACTTGCCGATACGCTCACCGGCATCAAATACAGCCTGGGCGATATCTTCGTATCCATACCCCTCGGCCAGCATCCGGTCCACCATATCCCGGCACTGCAGCTTCTCTACCAGATAATGACGCCGCTTAATTTCACGCTGTTGCTTTTCCTGTTTCTCTTCACTCATAGGCCATTACTCCCTGGGGATAATGATACCGGGGTCCTCTTCAATGGAATGCTCCAACAAATCAATTCCCTTGGCTTTGAGCCTTACTGTCAGCACAGGATTCTCCGCTTTTTCAAAGCATGTGTCCTGTGTTTCAATATAGCCTTTATCCACCAAATACTGTAGCTGCGATTCCAGGAAAGATTCCGTCATGGGCAATCCGCGTTGAATAAGACATATATCAATGACATGCGCCGGTACTGGCTGGGGTTGACCAATATTCAAGACTTTTAAAATAGTTCCCCGTGCTAACTTTTTATGGGTAACATCAAACATCTGATTCACTTCCTTAACAGTCACTTTTTTCGGACCGGGATAAGGCCCGGTCCAGTTTATGTTCAAAACTGGCCATCATACGAATATAATCATCCCGCAACACATAGGTAAAAGGCATTTTGTTGCGCATATCGTCGATCTCCCGTCTAAGACTGGCAGTATCGGCTTTTAGTTCGGTTTTCAATACTGCATTTTCTACTTTTAACTCAGCTTTTAACTCACTGAGTTCTTTTTTTCGGTCGTTAATGTCCTGCCGGATCTGGGAATGGGTTATTTTTGCAAAATATACTGCTGCGCCGGCCAGTGCACCAATGATCCCCTGTACAAGCCAGGTAATAATTTTTTCTTCCAAGTTATCTTACTACCACCTTTCCGCCTCTGGCCCGGAGTGCGCCATTATGCCCGCGTTCGTAAGCTTCGCGCCGCATCAACCGGCGGATTTCATTTTGTGTCAGATGCTCCGTGCCTTGCTTGTTTTTTGTTTTATCCTGCTCCTTACTCTCCAAATTCCAACACCTCACTTTTTTCGAAATAGAAAAGACCGCAGCCAATAGGCGCGGTCTTACATTGTTTGACATGATTTTATGCTATTATTCTACCACCATTTTTAGCGGCCTGCCGGAACAAAAACGGAAGTCTTTTTGTCTCAAAAATCGCAGTTTAGCCAATAAAATTGAACCGTTCATCCGATTTTTCCTTTTTGGCACGTGTACCAAAAATACCAACTGCAATATCTTCCACCGCTTTTTCCAAGAGAGAGCGACACCAGCGTTCCGTATAATTCAGTTTCGTCTGAATCTCTTCCCAGGATTCCTCATTCATATAGCGCAGCTCAACCAGTTTTTTCAGTTCCGGCTTCAGACTCATCTTGGCCCGATTTATTTTTCTGATTAGGTTCTCCAGTTTTCTGATTTCCCGTTCAATGCCTTTAATTTCTTGGTTCAGCAACCGTTTTTTCTCGCACATGGCTTCCGGTTGCGTCAACTTGGCAGCAGGCCCGCCGGTAAACAGGCTGATTTGCCCGCCATAGGAGGAAATAGGAGGGGCGGCATCTTCGGCAGCAGCAAGCTCATTCTTTTTATCGAAAAGCGTGTCTTTTAGGTTATCGACGGCAGCGAGCAGGCCATTCCAGCTTTCCAAGTATCCTTCCGTCACACAAATATAGTCGTTATATCCATCAACAGCCCTCATATAGCCCGGTTTTTTTTTATTTATCTTCCGTTCCACGTCGCGCCTCCCCCCGTAAGCCTCCGTTCAAAGCTTCGACTGACTAACCATGTAGT
The DNA here is from genome assembly GCF_007830295.1 of Sporomusa sp. KB1. Taxonomy (GTDB): domain Bacteria; phylum Bacillota; class Negativicutes; order Sporomusales; family Sporomusaceae; genus Sporomusa. The sequence goes on from NZ_VLKC01000002.1 coordinate 1,101,884, forward strand.
GATCGGGCTCGCTCCAAATTTTTATAGCGTTTCTTTTGTTTGTTCTTTGTACCAAATAACTTGTTTAATAGTCTTTCATTAAACCAAAACTTCCCCAGTGTGCCGCAAATCTGAACTTTTGATGAAATCTCAACCTCCGGTATACTTTCAATTGGATTAAAACCAAATTCCATAGCTTCTAAAATACCGACCATAGATTTAGTTCCTGCTTGACTCACGATATAGATCTTTGCATCCATTTCCTGGTCTCCCATAACTACTTATCCCCTCTTAACAATCGGCGTCCAGCCTAACGGCTGCCGCGCATCTTTCGTAAACTGCAGCACGATCTCCATGTTATCCGGTATTCGGTCCCCCGGCACTGCTTTATAAAACTGCCCGGTATACACAATCGTAAACATTCCGGCAATACTGGCATTGGCATCCGCCAGGCCGTCTTTAATGGCCTGTTTAACCGTGGCCCGCTGTCTGGTTATCAAAGAGATCAGCCCCTTTCGGCGTCTCGCCCTTGGGCTGCCGGGCGATCATATCTTTCAGAGCTTCAATCAGGTTATGCGCCTGTGCCTTGGTCAACCATTCGCGCCGATCCACGCGCAGCCGCTTCTGGATGAATGCCTGTAGCCGTTTTGCATTACCAGCCCAGCCAAGTTCTTTTTCAAGCTGACCGATTTTCCAGTCCTGCTGCGGCGTCATTTTGTTATTATCCCGTTTTTGCCCCTTGTCCCCGGACTTGCCGCCCAGCCGCGCAATAATCCGGTCAACCTGGGCATTAGTGAGAGCTGACAGACTGGGACGGCCGGACACATCTTCCGCTATTTTTCTCAAATCATCTTCATCAAGCCTCTGGCGAATGGCTAAACCAAACAGCATTCGAATCTGCCCTGCATTTGCCATATAAATTCTCCCCTTTAGGCCGCGTCAGTATCGTCACTCTCCGACTCGGCATCATAATTGAGTCCAATACTAAGGCTTTCCTCAATGAATACGCACTTTTTCAATTCATCCCGGTTAATCTTGTCCAGATCAAAGAACCGTTCGATTTATTCCAGATTTTTGGCTTCCCGAATCGCATCCAGTTCCTCTTCACGGGCACCGGTCACGCCCAGACTTGCTAAAACCTCTTTATCCTTCCGGTATTCACCCTTGAGCTTCTTTTTAGCAACCTTGATTTTCTTGGCATCCAGCCCCATACCGGCCAGAATCCCGTCAAGATCATGCTGCCGGAAATCACCTTTAACCAAAGCAATGAGCGCATCTTTAAACCGACCGTCCACTTTATATTTGACTTCTTCTTCCCGTTTTACCTTATCCCTAACCAAATTCCCTACCACAGCCACCAGTCGGTCAAAGTTATCAATTTCAAACTTTTCTTTGTACATGGCTTCGCAGTTGCCGGCCGTGCCAAATAACTGCAGGTGTTTGAGACTCTTGTTCTCCATATCCGTCAGTGCCGCTGTCTGCAACTCGGCCTTAATACTGTCCAATTCCTTTTTTTGTTCCCGTATCGCCCGGTCCAGTACAATGGCCCGGTCAACCTTTTCCGTAAGGCTCATTACATTACCCCCAGTCTGTCCGCAAGTAGAGATGAAATAACTAGATTTTGTTCATCTTGGGTAAGCGTCTTTAAAAAGGCTACGGCAAATTCCAACCTGAAGTTAGTTGGGGTCATCTCTCTCACAAAAACTGTCGAGCCTTCATTAATCGCGATAATGACACCTTTTGTTCCGTCATAACTTTCAATAAAGGTATCGCCGTTTACTTCTACAGCCAGTTGAACTACTTTAGGCGCTTTATCTATCACAGTTGGTGATATTTCACTCGTTTTTGTATGCATTACCTTGCACCTCACAATCCGCTAACGGTGTCGCGGCAGGATTTGCATGCAAACCGGCCTTTATGGACTTTTAAATTTTCGTCTGATCCGCAGAATACGCAGGCACCGACTACACGTTTCAGTACGATATCCCCATTGTCAACCACTTTGATGTTCAGCTTTTCGCCCTCTTCGATCCCTAATTCCCGTCTGAGGGCAGAGGGGAGGGTGACTCCCCCGCTGCGGTTAATTTTTTTATTAAATTCCATTTAAATTGCCTCCTCATAATCATAGTTCCATTCCCAAAGCCGCTGCATGCCCTTGGACGGCACTGGCTCGATCCGGCGCACGTTGGCGAGTATCCAGGCGTAGCGTGGTTCTTTCTTAAATCCGCCATTTGGGTAATACCCGAACATTGTCTCAGGATATCGAATGCGGATAAAATCTTCCGCTTTAGGCTCTTTAATACCGTCAGGATATGCATAATAAAACTTACTTTGCTCATCATTAACGCCAGGTTGCCAGTTTAAATCATGTCCATAGCCATTGACGACATAGACCTCAACCAGATCAGCTATGGCAATCACAGCGCCAACCGGCAATAACTTTGTTCTGCCGTATCCATTTAACATTAGCTCTTGTTTCGTCATATTCGGCCATAACGCGGAGTGAAAGGGTTCTCGGTAAGTAATTTCTCGCCTGTCCATTGTCCACCCCTTCCCTGCATGAATCGCAATCGGCCCCCGGTATTTCGTCACCCAGTTCCGCGTCTCAATTCGTTTAGCGCCGTAGGCTATTAACGACGCCCACGGCTGCAGGATGGTTAACGCCTTCATTGACTTCCCCCTTTGCTGCTTCCTGTCTCAAGTCCCCAGGCAAATCCCGCCTTTTCGGGCTTCAGTCCCGCTGCTTTCATTTCTCTATCCGACATAATCACATAACCGCGCTTTCCCGCAATCGTTGCTTTAAATACATAGGTTGGAGTTCGCCTCACATGCTCCAACGCTTGACCATACGTGGTATGTTTACCGGATCTGACTTCAGACATAAATCGGCGGCTTTGCTGTTTTGAATGAATATCCCACGCCCGCTTAGCAGTTTTCTCATAGTCTGTTTGAAACTCCATGCTTAGCCATTATTCCGCTTCGGGAGGCATTCTTTTATATAGACCAGAAACTGCACGCCGTTCGTTAAGCAGACCGAAAACTCATCGTCCGCAATCTGCCTAAGTTCTCGAATCCCTAGGAAGGAAGGGACAAAGTCCCCAGGCTTCAGTACCGGAGCACTGGGAGAGACAGGAGGAGAAGGCTGCTTCGTCTGGTACCAGGCTCCTGCTGGCAATTCCGCCTGGCTCTTTGCTTTGGCCGCTTCGATGGCCGGCTGCAGATATTCCGGCGGCATTACATCCCACCGCTTGCCGCTGTAGCTATGCCGGAGTTCAAAAAGAGCCTGCTCCTGATCGTCAATCGTTCCGCTAAACTGGGTAACCGTTATTTTATACGCCGTGGTCCGGCTGCGTTCAACCGCAATGCAGTAGTCATTCTTTTGCAAAACAAATACCACATGGCCAATATCCTCAATTTCCTCCGGCTGGGGCAGGTAAGTGGCTGTTTTTTTGCCCCCATTGTCCCGGCATAAAATACGGGCAAACCCTTTTGTTTTCCCGGCTGCACCCGTTTCCGCCACGGCAGGCAACCCGGTCTTGGTCCTTGTAACAGTAAGTAAATATTCCATATCTCGCCCTCCTAATCAACTGATTTCCAATATCGAATTTCTAACGTATCGCCGGGAAAAACCGACTTCCGGGGCATTCCATTTTGTTCCCGTTCCCCAAACACCCGGTCATAGTTTAATTCATAGATGCCTTCCATGAATTCCCGGATATCCCGGTCAGGCGTTATATATTGGGCAGCAACATTCCATAGATTCTCCCCGTCAACTACCACATGGTTAACAATAACCAATTCTTTTTTCTGCGGTTCATAGTTGGCCCCGCAGCTGACCAGCGTCAACGTTAGCAGGGCAAGGATAAGAACCGCGCTCACCAAATGGAACCAATACTGCTTTTTGCTGTTTCGTCTCACTTTTTGCAGAGTGCTGACTGCAGGCGGCCTGTCCTGGCGAATATCCAGGCAGGGTTTCAGGCAAAAAGTGAATCCATCGCAGTTCCGGCAGCACCGCTGGTCCCGGTATACGGTGCAAAGACCGCCGCGACATTCCTGATAATCGGTGTCATAAATCACACACTCCGGCATGTTGTCAGCCCCCTCGCCGCTATTCTATTTTTACGATTCCGGTGCTTATCAGTACGCCTGCGCCGACCTATAGATTGTTTTTTCTGTTTTTTAGTACGCTTACGCTGTTTCTCATAACAAAACCGGTCCTCCCGGCACACCGGCACCATCCTAGCCATCCGGTTGCCAATGCTCCATGTCCATTCACCCGGTCCGCAAATAGCGCCGCACCGGCGGCAGACTTTGGCATCCTCCACCGCCGGTTGCCTTTGTGCGCGCCTTTGCATTTTAGCCTTTAACCGAGAGAACCGCATTTTCAAGAGACGATGACCGGAGGATGCTTTCCGTAATCAGCTTGTCCCCTAACGCTTCCAGTACAATAGCCAGCATCGTCCGCACGACCCGGATACCCCCTTTGCCGCTCCGGCGCTGCATAATGTTTATGAGGTATTCCCGCGCGCCGGTAGTAAGGTTGAAGCCTTCCAGCATTTTTATCGCTTCGTCCCGGTTTGGCATTTTGACTTGCTGATAAGCGCCAAAGCGGTTATGGATACGGGAGAGCTTCCGGTCATCGGAGGCAATTTGCAGGATGTATTCCGAAAGATCTTCATTGCCGATCAATACAATACCAATCTTGCCGGTGTTGTCCAGAATAGACCGGAGTGCCTCCAGCTTCATCTTGGAACTGATCTGATCCGCTTCATCAATAATAATGAGCCGCGGCCGCTCGGCCAGTTCCGCGCAGATTCTTTCAAGCAACACATCTGAATCACCATTGGACCATACGCCAATGCCTTTGGCGATCCGGCGCAAAATGGCTTTCCGGGTCATGCAACCATTCGCCGTAATGAAGATAGCCCGATCCTGGTTGCCCGGTTCCTCTACCCAGTATTTTGCTGCCGATGTTTTCCCGCAGCCGCTCGGGCCTACAATCATGCCAAAATTCCGGTGTTTCAACGTGTTGTCCAGTACAAACCAGGTTCGCTTCCAGGCATCGGTAATCACCACATTCATTTGGCCAATTCGCGTAAAAAATTCGGGCTGATCATCAGGAAGCTTCATCTCACTGTCCCAGATTCCGATACGCCGGAAATATTCCTCCAGCTTCCCCAAAAATTCCTCGCTGGGCGCATAGGTGTCATCGGTCAGAAACCGGCGCAGCGTAGATTCTCCCGCGCCTACTTCATGGGCAACCGTCTTGTTTTTTGTCCCATTTTCCTTGATCAGCCGCCACAGCAGCACCCGTTCTTTTCTCCAGCCGGTCATATCCGGCACGGCTGCCAGCAGTTCATCCTGCACTACGGTATTCTTTATATCCGGCTGCATGTCCGAATTTTTTGCTATCGCTAACTCCGCCATAAATTTTCTCCTCCCCGTGTTTACCCATATTTACGATTCATAATCATTCCAACCAAGTCGATGCTTTCCGGCTTGTCCCCGGTTGGAGCCATATCCGCTTTCTTATCTTTCCCTGTTGCCTTCTCGCTTTTAGCCTTAGCCGCCTGGCGGCCAGCCTGATCCAGCGGGGTAATGGCCGGCAATAAGCCTTCTGATGACGCGGCCGGCGCATCCACAGACCGTTGGCCGGCGGAAACCCGCTCGGCAATAACGTCCTCCAGTTCCTGATAATCCTGTTCGGTTTCCGCCAGGCGCTGCCGCAGCCGCTGCTTTTGTTCCTTTTTTCGTTTTTGCAGCTTTTTGATATCATCCTGACATGCGCCATAACGCATGTATTCCAGATTGGTTGCCATACAAATAAAGCCGCCGTTTTTGGTGTAGACATCAATTTCCCCGATATGAGCCGGATCAAAGCGGATGATTACATACTGGCCGGCCAATGCATCCAGCTTTTCATGCCAGTAATAGCGTTTGAAACGTTTGATGCCTTCTTTGTAAACCAGCGCTTCTTCCTTGACGCAGCGCAAAATGTCCAGTGTCCGGGGATCGGGCCAGCCGGGATTGAGTTTAGGACCGGCCAGATGTTTTGCCAGTGGTTTCTCATGGATGCCGGAATGCACGTTTTCCAGGTAGGTATGATAGATCCAGTCGGCAAACCGAGAGGAAAACTCTACTAAATCCAATAGTTTTCCTGCCTCACACAATTTGTATTCATCAAACCCGTCCGGCCTTTCTGATGGTTTAGACCCGCACCAGCCTGGCTGCTCCCGGCTGAACTGCATGGCGACGGTGCCAAAGAACCGTTCAATATGTGCTTTGGCCTGCGGATGGTAGGGGGTGGCAAATACCACCTTTACGCCGAGGTAGGCGCATAAATCCAGGGATTCCCTTGACATCTCGAAATCTTTGCTGGCCAGTCCTTTTTTGAGCTTGGATTTATAATCCTCGCCGTTGTCAATGTACAGAGTTTCCGGTATGCCGCCCATTTCCAGCACTTCTTCAACCGGCTGGCCGTCTTTTATCACTGTCCGCTTTTTTGGCCTCATCATATTCGCCAGCGCCAGACCAATAGTCTGGCCGTTGGCTTGTACAGAGACTGTCCAGCCCACCGGGCAGCGGCTTTTTACATCCAGCCACATGGTTACCCAGGGCCGTACCGGCCTGCCGCCGTATTCAATGAAGTCATCAAATTTGTGATGATCGCCCATGACAATCTGCATGACGCGATCCGGCTCCTGCCGGACACCATGCGGGGCAAACTGCCTGCGCCAGGCTTCTTCCCCGCGCCGGGTATAACAGCACACATCCGGTTCGATCTGCTCTAGATGCTCAATAAACCGGAAGACCGTCGCTCGCGATGGTTCCGGCAGATTGAGTTGTCTGCACAGCGCGCAGGTTTTCCGATAGGCGGCGGCAGCTTTTGGCTCGCCTGGCGCTTGGTAAAACTTGCGGATCAAAGTCTCCACTTCCGCGCTTATAGCCCGGAACTCTTTGCCGGCTGTCACGGTAGGCCGCTGCCGCATCAGGCCATATACGCCGCTTTGCTTTTCCTTTTCAATCCAGCGGTATATAGTGGCCACGTTTTTGCCGGTTTCCTCCGCAAGAGCCTTCATTCGTTCGGTCACATGCTCGCGGGACTCCATAATGTCCAGAGCCTTTTTTACGATGTATTGCCGCTGTCGTGCCTTGTCCATTTCCAGGTTATACACCTCCTCGCCCACGGTATCCCGGTAAGCGGCAGGATTTATTGTTTCATTCTCATCCATTACTGCGCCGGTGCGCTTGCCGCGCTTGCCGCTCCTGCCTCGGCCCAGCGCTAATGTAGTTTGTTCCTTTTCCCAATTCCGGTCTGTTTCAATCAGTACGGCTGCCTCTTGTCGCTTTAGCCAGATACTTTTCGCCGGTGTGGATAGGGATAGGGGATCGACCAGCCATTGCTGGCCACCGGGTCCGCCTTTATTCGTCTTAACTTTTTTTGCCATTATCTGACCATTACTGATCAGCTCTCTTATTCGTTGCTGTGAAACTTTTTCAAGTTCCGCCGCTTCCGCGACGGGAATCCAGGCTTTTTCCCCCACATCACCCCTCCTTTCACCGGTCGCTCCGGTTACTTAGATTGCTATTCCTGTGTCATTTCCCGTAATGCGGCCGCCATTCCCAGGGCATGTCCGTTATCATCCCGGACGGCAAGGCCCTCATAGAAAGGTATCAGCCATTCCAGGTCCGTCTCCGGCAGGCTTTGCCAGAGCGGATGCTGCCGCGCATAGACATAACCAGAAACTACACTGGCTATATCTAGCTGAATATTGGACGCTCTGACGGTCGCTATGGTATACTGAAGATGCTGATTTTTATGTTTAGCGGCCTCATTTGGGCTGCTTTCTTTTTTTGTGGTTATCTGGAACATGTTTGCTCTGCTCCTTTCTGGCCTGCAGTTCGAGCCGCTTATCAATGGCGGCCACAACCTCTGCCGCATGAAAGATCACTAGCACCTTTACCAGCTCATTTTTTATTGGCATTTCCTTTATAATCTCTTTTATAACTTCTCCTCTGGGTCCGTAGTCCCACAAACGCCGATAAAAACCTTTGGAGCGCGACATTTTGAAGACTACATGGGCTGTTTCGCCTCTCTCCGCAATCGCAAGCAAGCATTCACGGTACACATAGTTTAACTGCGCTCTAGTCAATGCCACTTATTTCACACCTCCCATCTCGCTCCCGATAGAGCATATAGGTTCTCATTTGCCGTTTACGCGCCAGTAACTGGCGTCTTATCCCGTCAATGCGCTCCAATTCCGATTCCAGCTCCAGCATGATCACTTCTTCACTTTTCCGAACTGTACAGCCACTGGCCTGGGCAATCGCCTCCAACACCCGGTAATCCCCGGTTACCCGGCAGAACGCTGGCGCATATTCCAAAGGAAAACGGTGTTCTTTGGCGGCAGCCGTCCAGGCATTAAGCTGATGGACGCTGATCTCGGTTCCCGTATACCAGGACATCCTGTCGGCAATTTCCTGCCGGCTCACAGACACATGCTGCAGAGTTTCTACCAATGAGGTACGTACATGCTGGCGTAAATTCAGTGAGCCTTGCCCTGGGTTTATCGTTTGATCGAAACCCGCAGCCTCTTCCAACACATCAGAATCGAAGATCGAAAGCTGCCGGCAGTCCCGACTGTCTAAATTCTGTCTTCTTTTAGCCATTGCGCCTCTCCATAACAAAGGTTATACTGGATACATAAATAATGTTAATCTTTTACATAAGTTAACTAATTAAGATATCCCGAAAGGGGGGAGTGAACTGTTTTTCGTTTTCCTGGATATTCCGATACCAAAAAGCGGTTAAGAAGTTTCGTTCCTGTCTCCAGCGGCATGAGGATATGTTTGCGTTCTACGATGACCGGTTCTCCGTTTTTAACCTGTTCAAACAGCTTGGCATCCGGCAAGATGCTAAGTTGACGCTCGGTAATACAAACGTAATTACCATGTTTGCCTGTCGGGTTCTCTGACCAGAACACGCCGGCAGTACCAGTTCCAAGATAAAGGCCGGTGAATTCGAGGGGAACAAAACTCTTTTGCATGACTTTTTGGTACAAATCACCAATATTCTTGCCAACAGGGGTGGTATGCGCCTGAAAACCGTTAATTGCTTCAGCCTGCACATGCCATACGCTATTTTCCCGGATACGGAATTCTTTCTTGATCCGTTCCATGTTGCAGGCATCAACCGGCAGCAAGAATATACCATCAGTAACCAATCGGAAGGCTCCATCTTCATATACGGCTACGCGGCCCCATTCCCGTATCGCCTGCACCAGATATTCCAAGTGAATTGCATCCTTTTTGTTACTCATTGCATACAAGCCCGCGCTCGGCCGCAAATCTTGCCAGGTCCTTTTCTGCCTCAGCCAGCGTTTTCCGAATGGGAAGCCTGGCGGAAACGTAGCGTCTATTGGCCATCGCCCCTTTCTGGTACACGGTGCAGAAGCTGCAGTGAGTCTGATCTACACAACTGGCAAAGATCACTCGCCCGTCGGGAAGTTGGTAACCGCCCATCCTGTTTTCCATACGATTTCTCCTTTCAGGCCGCCTGTTCCGGCCAAACTTCTTCTACTTGCCGGCCAATCTTTTCGGCAATAGCCTGACGAATTTTTGCAGACACGGTATGTCCTTGAATGGTTCTGGATACTGCCGCCTGGCTTACTCCAAGGCAGCTCGCAATTTCTGTGATTTTTACTCCGTTATAGACCAACATGGCCTTGATTTCACACGGCGACATCGCCTCGCCTCCTTTCCGGGCCTGTCCCCAGGTCTTGCACACCGGGACAGTCTGTAAATTTTAGGTTATATTTATAACTTCAAGATAATTGCCTTAAATTCTCACCTCCTTTCCATATCTGCCCTAGCCTGGCACACTGGGACAGTCTGCTATATAAAGTTATATAAATAACTCATTAATCTCATTTTAGTATTTATAAGTACTAATGTCAATCATTTTCAAGTATCTATAAATACTTTTAATACTTATTAATTCTTAAGGGTGATGTTGTCTATGTCTGATAAAAGAAAATATACTGATGTAGGATCACGACTACGTGAAATTAGAGAAAAATTTAATTCCCCTAAAATTAGCCAAGCAGCCTTTGGTGAGAGGTACAGTGTCTCTCAGGCATATGTTAAAAATTTAGAAAACGGCTCGAAGCCAAGTCTTGAGTTTTTACTTAATGTTGCTGAAGACTATGACGTCTCTTTAGATTGGTTACTTCTTGGCCGTAGTCTTGATAAAATTGTACAAGCCCCTGGACGCGTTAACCGTGAAAAGAAAGAAAATGAGATTAGCGGCACCATTCACACATCTTCTCACAGTACTTTGATGAGAAACATTGAAATGTCATTAGATGAAGACCCAGCCTTTGCCGAATGGATTGATATTCTGCTAAAACTTAGCCCAGATGCCCGAGCCATGCTGCTCAATTTTAACCGTCCTAATCTAACTAGCACTGGTGCCACAACTAACCCCAACACAGCCCTGTCGACCTCACCGAATACCGGCGAAGACGAACAGGCCGCCGCAAAAAGTGATATTGCTTGATTTTGTCTCAATAAATGCAAAAAGCAGTATGCTTTTTCGCATACTGCATTAAAAATCATACGTGAAGGAGCAAAAGCCATGATTGATTTTTCTTTAATGTCCATTGATAAAATCATCATCCACAACATTCCAAATGCGCTCAAAGGAACAGCTCCAACCTTCAGTACGGAATTACTCGAACTAGATCAACAAGCACTTGATGTACTAGCAACTCGTATTACCACCGTAATGGGGAGAGGCTCAAACTGTGTTGAGATGCAACTAAGCGACACCACAGATGTTTCTGCAGCCCACCAGTTTATTAGTATTATGACCGATCCTTCTGATGCTACATTTATTTCTAAAACATCTTCTCTTGCGCAAAAGCTTTACCAGGCCCAGTCTAATAATCGAATTCCCGATGGTATTCTTGTTTGCATAAACGGGCGGACCGGAGCATCGCAGCAGCAATTTGTAGCTGCGATCAAAGCAGAAAGCCAGAGCGGATTTCATGTATCTTCTATTAGCAGCGTACAATTTTTAGCTGATCTATTTCTGACTGAAGCTCAGCGTTTATACAAAATTGGGTTCTGTGTTCGCACTACTATAAACCCACCAACAACAAATGACCTATCAATGTATGTTTTTGATCAAAACGCTATTCACAGCGGAACTGTAGCAATGGCAAACTATTTTTCCCAAGCTTTCCTAGGCTGCAAGATGATGGAAAATGCCGCTCGGCAAACAGAAGTTTTCTACGAAACAACAAAAGATTTTATTATGAAAAACCCCTCATTTGACGATGAAAAGAAAGTGGATCTTACCAATTCGTTACATACTTACTTAAAAAATGATCAATCGACTATTATAAACGGGCAGTTATTTGCCAACACTTATTTTGAAGATCCCGAAATAATTGACCAATACAATGCACGCCTTACTAAAGAACATTTCCCGTCAGCCTCTGTGACAAAGGATACTTCTCGGATAAAGAGAAAACTTAAGTTTCGGCGGATGAAATTTAATAGCGGCATCAGAATTAGTTTCCCCCCTAACTCCTCTGAAGAAAATATGGATGACTTTTTGCTTGTAGATAGCTATAATAAAGCCACAGACTTTACTACTGTTAAAATCAAAGGACGTATTGAAAGCCAGTAATTGAAAGGAGGGTCCCCTCGTGAATGAAACGGAATTCCGAAGTCGGTACGATCAAGAAGTACCCATATTTCTAGCGTGGGGACAATTCGTTCAAAACCAGATTGTTAATACTTTAAAAGAGACAGTTGACACTAGCATATTCCTAAAAATTCCGCCTCAAGAGCCACGTATCAAATCAATAGATTCCATACTAGCCAAAGCCTTTCATCGCAATAAAAATTACTCCTCTCCTTATGACGATATTACCGATAAAGTTGGCATTCGCTTTGTTGTACTTCTTACAATTGATACAGCAAAAATTGGTGAAATTATTGAATCCTTTAACGGTAATCTTTGGCGTGCATCAAAAGATAAAGACTATGAGGAACAACGCAAGGAGTCGCCTGAACACTTCACTTACGAATCTCTTCATTATGTAGTATTCAACTTAAAAGAAACTGAATATCTTGGCGTAACTATTCCGCCTGGTGTACCTTGTGAGATTCAAATTCGAACTCTATTACAACATGCTTATGCTGAAATGTCCCATGACACCATTTATAAACCCCAAGTCAAGGCTGATCCGCTGGTAAAACGCTTCATGGCACGCAGCATGGCTTTAGTAGAATCGGCGGATCATTTTTTTCTAGACGCCATGCAGGAAATAGATAAACAAAGTCAAACACATCGACAATGGACTGATATATGTGCACACTATTACACTTGGCAGCAGGGCGTTGAATTTGATACCCATGCAAATACCTTTTTAATAGATCAATTAATCCCCATATTGAAGGATACCTCCGTTCAGGATGTTGCTACATACCTTCAACAGAACAAAGTACAATTTAACACTATTATACTTAGAAAAATAGAAATATCCTGGATTTACCGACAGCCTGCCGTACTGCTAGTTTATTATCTTATTGCGCATAGGAATACTGTACTTCAAAGAAATTGGCCTTTGACTGACGATATCTTGCATTCTCTTTTATCTGATATGGGGGTCGCACCTCTTCCAATTAAATGAAACACAATTACATTGTGTTTCATTCGCAAAAACACTGCCCGCCCTTGTCTCATCTGGCTTTACAGCCTTTCGTCCAGACCGGCGGGCATTTACATTACTATTGAATGAAACATAATTATAATATATACTTAGTTGTGTTAAGATAAATTTGGAAGGAGTTTTGACCATGAATCTTGTCGAACCCATCCGCGACCGCGCCAAAATTGAAGCCATGAAAACCTATCTTAAAGGAAAGAACCTACGGGACTATGCTCTTTTTTGCCTTGGCATTAACAGTGGTCTGCGAGTGTCTGATTTACTGGCGTTGAAAGTTGCAGACGTGACTGAGGGAAAGAACGGAAAGAGGAAAATTAAATCCCGTATCGAAATCATAGAAAAAAAGACTGGGAAAACCAAAGATTTCCCGCTTGCCTCCGCTGCTCAGAAAGTATTTGAGGAATATCTCGCTGCAGTTAGTCCAAAGGAATGGCTCTTTCCCTCGCGGATCGGGCACGGCCCCCTGGATCGCGTGCAGGCATGGCGTATCCTCTCCGAAGCGGCCCAGGCAATTGGCATCCCCGGCCGGATCGGAACGCACACGCTACGAAAAACCTTCGGGTACTGGGCATTCAAGCAAGGCTATGACATTACCCGTATTCAAAAACTGCTCAATCATTCCTCGCCAGGCGTCACATTAGCCTATATCGGTATAACCAAGGACGAATTGGACGATGTTTATCTGAATCTTAATCTCTAGCTTGCCGCGCCCGCTACAAAAACAAAGAAGCCTGTGGATAACCTTATCAGGTTACCCACAGGACTATGTCTACTGAAATATGTATAAATTTTCTTTTTACAACCGATTCCTATACAAAATTACAACTGGAAATCAATTTTCCTTTTACTATTTCAAAATGTCTCTAAATCCTTATAAACACTAACCTTATGGCCATTACTTGCGAACTTGCAAACTTGCGAACCTCTACTTGCGAACCTAAACAAGGCTTTTCAGTCTTAAAACCTCTGTTGAACACCAAATTCAATACTACAAGCCTACATCAATAACAGCCTGTAACGCTGTAATATCAATAGTTTTAAGTGTTATAACAGCACTCTGAATTCTGTTATAACACTGTCTTGTACATATGGACATAAAGAAAAAACGTTTTCTGCGGTCTAGTTTCTCGCAAAAAACGTGAGATTTTATATAAATCAATTATTTTTTTCCAGGTCCCTGTAACCCTTACCATTACTGGGTATCCCGGTCATTTTCTATCAATCCCGGGTATTCCCGGTTTCTCTTATTTTCTGTGAGACTCTACATTTGATGCCGTGTTCATAACTTGTTGACTTCTACTCAAACTTTACCTTCCAGATTACCGGGGCTACGTCAGCCTATCCACCGGCTTTCCCGGTAGCCTTTGCTTCTTAGCCCATCCCTCTTTCAAGCGGTATACGGCTGACTACCTACTCCGGCTAGTTATATTTACCCGGAGAACCCTTGAAAGTTATTCCATTCCTGATACTTGTTTTGCGTAAACGTCAGAGCCGCAAGTTTCCCCACTCCCGCCTCCCCTCCATCCCAATGAGTGGCTTTTGCCACTTAAGTTTCGAAGGAACGGGTCGCACGATACGGTTCTCCGTATCGTGTATAGCGGTGCAGAAAAGGGCAATGAGTTCCGCCCTCATTGCCCTCAAGATTTTGATACTATATTCAATAGCGGTCCTTCCTGCATACTGTCCCTATCTGGACAGAGGCATCTCAGAGACGGTTTGAAATCACTGCTTAAAACAGGGGGTTTTCAGTGTTTTTGAACCGTCTCTTTGATGCTACCCTCGATGCTACAGCAATGATAGCTACAGCTTTGATAAACGCTCTGCCGCCCGGGTAATGATTCGTCCTGTCATAGCCATGGGATCCTTGCCTCTAGCCTCTCTAATATCAATAGACCAGCCAGACCAAGCAAGGGAATGAGCAAGAACACGCCGCCCCCTTCGATAAGGCCAAGGAAAACCATCAGCGCAAGGTTGACAAGAAGCTTCCTCCTACTGAAGGCATACAGTTCTTGAATATAAGCGAGAAGCGTGTTCATACTCGTTCCTTCCGGTTGTCGTAATTTTATGATAACAGAAAATCGCAGTCGCATACTGCTTCCAGGTTTACATGCAAGAGGGATCCCCTCTTACATGTATGCCTGGATTGCTTGACCTTAAGAAAGGGAACTAGATCCGCCCCCATCGCCGCCAAGACCGACATCGTTTTCTGTTTTATCAGCCACTGAGAGCTGTCTCAAAACCGGAGCATGCCAAACCTCTTTCTCTTCCATTTCATCACCTCCCTTCAACCAACATGGAAGTATTATCCTGACACCCGGCCATCTTCATCCAGATAACCGAAACGTCGCATAACTCTGTGATGGTCACGAATGACTTGCTCTATCTGTCCCGGCGTCAGGGAATCGCGCCAGCCGCCGCTTCGGCCTTCCCGAAAAAAAGCGCTGTGGCTTGATTGCACTTCTACAAAACCGCCCTGTTGCTCCTGTCTTTGCAATAACTTGAAATCGGAAAACTTCACGGCCTGGTCAATGCTTTCTGCATCCCAGGGCAGGCCAGCAAACCGCGCCAGTTCTGTAAATGTTTCCAAAGGCTTAGCCTTCATGTCCTCATATCGTACCACATGCACCGCCATTTCCGGCGCATCAACCCAGCTTGCCACGTTGGTGCTCCAGTCCAGAAGGCGCTGATGTAAAACTGTCGCACCCGACGCGGCTGATATGCTCAGGAAACTGTCCGTTCTGCCCATTATCCTAACAATTTTGTCAATACTTTTCATCAGATGAAAAGAGAAAGAAACAGCTACATCCAGCGGATTACGGATAATATAAATGGCTTTGGAAACCTCAGGCGGAAAAAGCGGTTGCCCGCCAGGCAAGTAGGTGTAAGCATCATGACACTTTATAAAAACCGGTTCCGGCGAATTGGCTGCCAGAAATCTGTATACCGCCGGGCGCAAGCAGTCAACCTCCGCAACAGTCAGGTCACTGGAGTCCAGTCCGGTAATATCATCGAAGAAATATCGATTGTAAGATGTCAGATTAGTATATAGAGAATTGATATGCACAGGTGAATTACCGGCAGCCAGCAGATTAGAAAGAAAAATCCGCAACCAGGTGTTGCCGGATTTAGGATAGGAAGCTAACCAAATGATGCCGCTCATCAGTGTCTCCTTTGCTTTGATATGTTTCTTATTTAAAAGTATTTAGAAAGGCCAGCAGAAAAACCCCCTGCGGAACCATATGCATGGCAGAAAATTCGTCCGGTGTGCTGCAGCGGTTAGTCTGCATGGAGTACTTAAGCATGCTCTCCAGCCTGTCCGTATCAACGATTTCCTGTGCTAAAGGCGTCTTGACCATAGCCTGCAGCAGCGCTTGCACTTTGCCTCTTTGCCAGTTGTAGCGGTCATGATAATCCACGGAAAACGGCTCCTTGGTTGTGCGGAAGCGAATGGCGTCAGGTAAAATTCCCGCCATTCCGGCCCGGATCATATACCGCTTATAGCCATTGTTTACCTTCATAGTTCCGGGTAGGGCCAGGCAGAATTCAATGACTCGTTTATCTAAAAAAGGCATACTCAATGCCACTTTTTCATAGCCGGAAAAAGCCAGGCCTGTTCTAGCCTGTCGCACAAAGTTGATGCTCTTCACTTGATTCTTCCGGTGATCCGGCAAAACCTCCCCCAGGGTATATGACAACAATTGATATTCCCGCATAGTCTTGTGGTCCAGTTGCTGCCTGACAAAGTCCGGCCTGAGTACCGTCCCCTGCCCTACCATCACTAGATCAAATCGGGGCTTATACCGCCTGAGCCACCAGCCCGGCAGCAGCGGCCACAGTACCTCCGACTTAATCAACCCCAGGCAGCCGCGTTGTTCCACCCGCCCTCTGGCCACTACCTCCCGCAGCAGGGACGGCCACTGGCCCTTACGGAAAAGCTCGGCATAGTAGCCATAACCATGAAAGGTTGGCCCCATTTCGCCGCCCACACCGTCCAAAATCACTCTGACTCCTTTGCTGGCCGCCGCCGCAGCAAAAGCGGTATATAGATAATGCCTGGACGTATAGACCGGTTTCTCGCCAGACCAGATCAGGCGTTCCAGATCATCAAAAGGCCCGCGCCAGGCGTCGCTGATATATTCGATAGACAACGCAGGGCGCCCCTGCAGGAGATCAATATATTCGCGCTCGTCCCGGACATTGCCGCCATAGCTATCTGGCAGCACTGCTGAAAAGGCGGTTAAGGAGCGTCCCTCTCCGGCCAGTAACCTGGCAGCAGTACCGGTAATCGCTGATGAATCAAGTCCGCCGCTGAACAACGACGCCACGGGAAAAGCACTGCGCAGCCTGGCGGCTACAGCCTGGAAAAATACGTCGCGGAAAGCTTCGACATATTCGGCTTCGGTTTTTAGATTGAGCCTGTTATCATAGTCAGGCTCCCAGTACTCGGTTTTATGAATGCCGTTGGCTGTTATGGTCATCACGGTGGCACCGGGCATCAGGAAAATTCCTTCAAAGTAGGTGCTTTCTCTCTCAACACCAAATAGGGAAAGGGTGGCCAGCTTCCGCAGATTGGGCCGGCGGTCAATTCCCGGAATGGTATGGATAGCCCGTATTTCCGTGGCAAAGGCAAAACAGCGGGAAGGCCGGAAATGATAATACAGCGGCTTATTGCACATATGGTCAGTCACACAGACCATTTCCCGCCGCTTCTCATCCCAAATAACAAAGACAAACTCCCCCAGCAGTTGCTTGGGACACTCTTTGCCCCATTTTTCATAACTTTTCAGAATCAGCATACTGTCGGGTATTCCCGGCTGTTGGTCAAGGGGAATATTCAGTTTGGCACACAGCTCCTCCCGGTTGTCAAGCCGCGCATCAGCTGTGATGGCCAGGCCGGAGGCAGGCTCACAGTACGGCAGTTTCTCGCCCAGGGATTCGGGCGTAATACAAAATAACTGCTGGCCAAGACCGGCAGGCCCGTCCTGCCATGTACCGTTTCCATCCGGTCCGCGGTGGGAAAGGGAAGCCGTCATCCCTTGCAGGACGTTGTTCGCCAGCGGACTGCCGTCTGTGTTAAAGATACCGCATATCGCACTCATATACCTAAATCCCTCTCGATACAGGCCGTCATTGCTTCTAAACTAGCTCCCGTCTTAGGACGGCTCAACCGGCATACCGCAACGGCCCGGGCCACTGTCGCACACTGCTGCAAAGACAGCGCTTTCCTCTGCCCTGCCAGCAGGCGGCTCCGGTATCGATTCTGCAGCAGTATCTCCAGCTTATTCATACCCTCTGTTTCTTGCAGGCCAAGACCTTCCAGGCCGTGGGTTTGTAAATTGTATATCCGGTACAGGGGCAAAGCTTCCGGGCCAAAATGTTCCTGCAGGGGCAGCTCATACTTCTCTAATCTAGACCGGACTCGCTGCAAGCTCCCGGCATTCTCACCGATTGATGCGACGGCATCGGCCCAGAGCTTAAGCCGGGGTAAACCGGGAATGATTTCCGGCAGCCCGGCAGGCGTAAACCTGACTGCACATAAATCGTCTGCCAGAACCTGACAGCCTTTTTTATAAAAAGCCGCTGCCAGCGTAGATTTGCCGATTGCCGGATTACCGCTAAACACGACCGCCTGTTGGGCAAACACTACCGCCGCACCGCGCAAGACCAAATAGCCTCGTTGTAGCAGCAACGCGCCAAATACCGGTCCAAGCAAAAAGGTTTGCACATCATCTATAGCCGCATCGCCGCATGGCTCTACAACTATTTCTTTGCCGGCAACGGCCAGAAAATGAGCAACCTGGTCAACCTTCAGCAAAAAGCGGTCATGATCAGCCTGAAAGCATACTCCTTTATCCACAGTCTGATTGAGCTCCCGGGGCACCGGGCCGTAGCGAATTGTAACATCAGCCACACTCGCGGCCACTGCCGGCAAAGCCGGCAGTTCAATCCCGGACGCGATTGTCAAGCCGTAGGCGGTATAAAGATATTGTTGCATATGTAATTACGATCTCCTCCTGGACTTTATCCGTGCCGAAAACGGCCTGATAGCTCAGGCAATATTTAATAATCCGGCCGCATACATTTGATTTAATAACACCAGCACATCAGCCTCGCATTGCTGCTGCGCCACCTCATACTCGTCCATCAGCACAGATACGATCGACGTCATGGGCTGCGGCTGTTCCATCAGATCCCAAATACGGCTGCCGATACTGTCAAGCCCATAATATAGGCCTTTTTCAATGTCAAGCATTACTTTTTCACCCTCCAAATCCGTCGCTACCAGCCCGGCAGCCCGCATAACAACAGTACTTGCCGTAATTTTGTTTTCCATAAATACCTATCCCCTTTAAAATAATCTGGTGCACTAATTACCCCATGGCCTGCAGCACAAGCCGCTTCTGCTCGTCAATCGAAAAAACTCCCTCCGGCCGGCATAAACGGAAAACCTCTATCTGTCCGGCAGTTTTTGCACACTGCCGGAAATGATCTTCCTGTCGCCCCAGGCCGGCAAGCCGCTTCACCCGGTACGTATTGTTAATCAGTACAGCCAGTTTTTCGGCAGCATGGAGTCTGTTCAAACTGACTGCGGCATAGGGCCCGGGCTTAATTTCACAGATACCAGCCAACGGCAGCGACGCCGGACAAAACATGTGCTGCACAGGAACAGCATATTTATCCATATCAGCCATAACCCTCGCAAAATCACGGGTATTCAGCCCGAACCCCTCCAAACTGTCCCGCCACAGCTTCTGTTGCGGATATCCCGGATGGACAAAAGGCTGCTCTTCGTCAAAACCAATTGCGGCAACATCATCGGTTAGCAAACCATAGCCACTGGTGCCAAAAGCTGCTATTAATGTTGATTTTCCGGCCCCGGATACGCCTGTAAAGATGACTGCCCGTCCGTTTAGGGCGACCGCACTCCCATGGAGCGGCAGAATACCGCGCTGCATAAGCAGCACACCTAAAGTTGTGCCCAACAGAAAAAGCCGGATAGCCCGCTCTTCCGCCTGTGGTGCTGGCTCAATAATAATTGAATTACCGTTAGCAGCATAAAAATTGGCTACACCCGGGATAAAAAGCAAAAACTGATTTTCCCCAACCTGGGCATATTTATTTTTTTGCCTGGCCCCTGCCAGTTCAGATGGAGTTTTGCCCAAAAGGATAGTAACCTCCGGCTTCTCATCTGTCGTGGCAAGCTCCGGCAGCGCTAGTTCGGAGTAAATGCTAATACCAAAAGCCTTGTAAAAAATAGTATCATCCTTTCTTCAACCATACCTTCACTATTGCACAATCAGCCTCTATACCGCCGCTCCAGCCAGGTAAACGGCCGGATCAAGTAATATAACCAATACAAACCGTCCGGCAGCGGAAAACGCAGGATATCGCTTTCCGCCGCACCGAAATGGCTCAGCACAAATTGCAGCTTATTTTGCCAGCCTGTCCGCAGGGCAACCTGGTATTCCTTGTCACGGTAGTAAAGAGTCTGCGCCCAAGTAACAGTACTGGGGTCATACTGAATATCACAAAAAAAAGGAACCACCAGTTCAACCAAGCGCGAGGGCTTCACAGCTCCAGGAAACACTGGCAAAACCGACGGTGGTATGGGTACTCCCAATAACCGGTGGGCTAAAAACACAGCCTGCTGCAATACATGCCGCATGCCGTAGCCGTCCGCCAGCCTGATAACCTTGGCCCAATCGAGCAGACCGTCTTGCATAAAAACGGCTATATCGCACAGCCAGCGTAACCGAAACCAGGAATGATAGGCACCATGCTGCACCAAGAAAAGAAACCATTCTTCATCGGCAAACACCGGCTGCATGCGGCAGTTGCATGCCAATATAACCGATTTGCCAGTGTAGTTCAAGATAAAGCCCGGTCTCCTGATGAATATAACAAAAATGCCGGCTGTTGCGCAGACAAATCTGCCAGCGTCTGGGAGTCATCGGATAAGCAGGGTGCTTGCGCCGGTAACCGTGCGCGAATAACAGCTCATCCGCTCTTGCCAGATCTGCCGCCTGCACCAGCAGGTCTATATCCCGCGACATCCTGGCGGCCGGGTCGCCATACAGGCGCAAGGCCAGCACCGCCCCCTTTAATACAGTCGTCTGGATACCGTGGGTTGCCAGCAGCTTCACCAGTCACCATCACTAAACTTACCTACTACAACAAAACGCTCCCGCCCCTGGCTGCCGGTAAGGATAGTGTTGCCACACCGCAACCAGGCATGGGCAATCAACGCATTGCTTGCATCCTTGCCTACTCCCAGATACAGCGTATTGGTAATCCCCTGTCTGCGCAGCAACAGCTTGGCAGCCAAGGCCTGCACAAGGCACTTACTCTGCCATGGGGTATACCGGCTTACCCGTTCTACCATCCGGCCAACCTGTTGTGCTTTATGCTGGCTGGCCTTGTCTACTTCCAATTGAGATTCCGTCATTTGCGTCCCCAGCATCGGCTGCAGCCAGCGAAATGGTAATATTAACAAAGCAAACCGTATTATCGCTGTCAAGCCTACCACAGTAATAAACAATCGTTGCTCGGCCCACGAAAGGCGTACAAATTGTTGTATCTTTTTCATTATTAGTGAGCTATCCCCGAATTCGCTAATTTTAGAGTTTTGCCGTATAGTAATTCGTCATTACTATATAAAATCCTGCAGCATACACCCAAAAAATGTATACTGCTTATTAACTTATGTCAATCATCTTTTATCATCAACTTTATGAGTTATCACACCGTAACAGCAAAAAAGACCAAACAGCTTCTCATTGCTGCTTAGTCTACATCATTGCAATAGTAGTAGGTACCACTTTGTTTATCAGTAAAATAAAGAAATCCTGCAAGATCTTGTTTTCTTGCAGGTAGGAGGACGGAGACGTTTGGGTTCTGATTTAGTTTGTCCGTTTCTTGTTTACTCTGGAATTCGATAATCTTTTTCTTTCATTAATCGTACAAGGGAATCAACAACCTCAGGATCATATAATACCCCCTTATTCAATATGAGTTCTGCCAGGGCGGCATCTATTCCTAATGCAGGCCGGTAAGGTCTGTGAGATGTCATGGCCTCAAACACATCAGCCACAGCAATAATCTTGGCCTCAGGTAAAATATTCTCTGTCTTCAATCCATGCGGATAACCACTGCCATCTATACGTTCGTGATGCTGGCAAATGATTTGCGCGATTGGCATCAGAAAATTTACATCTTTAAGAATATCATAACTCATTTCGGCATGGGTCTGAATTAAACTAAATTCTTGAGGAGTAAGTTGTGAAGGCTTACTTAGCAGTTCTCCTGGAATTCCGATTTTCCCTATGTCATGAACAATAGCGGCACGCCGCAAAGTTTCGCAGCGTTTTTTATCCCAGCCTAACTCACAAGCAATATCAAAGGAGAGTATACCCACTCGCCGTTGATGTCCGGATGTGTAAGGGTCTTTCAATTCCACCATTTTAGCTACAGTCAATAGCGTTCCATCAATACCCTCTTCTAGCAGTCTTGCCTGTCTGGCTATATTCTCCTGATAGCCAATATTATCTATGGCAATAGCCGCCGTATCGGCTAGTACCTGCAATACCTGAATTTGTTCCGGCGTGGGGCTATAGATTTTGGACCAGTAACACCCAATCGCCCCGATTGGATTATTAGTTTTGATGGGTACCATGGCTAGGCTTCGTACGAAAGTCTTCCGGTATGCATCAATAGGAATACGATTATCTTTATAAATATCCTCAATGATGGCAGGCTGCCGGTTCTGCATAACCCAGCCGCTGATACAAATTTTCATTGGGAAACGGAGTCCCTTCCACAGCGGCGTAATGGCATCTTCTTCTGCGTAATAACAAGAATCTCCATCACGCAAAACGAAAGTCGCCCCATCTGAACCTGTAAGTTCGCGCACTGAATGTCGGACAATATCCATAACAGCTTCTAAGTCGTGTGTGGCAGAAAGCTGCTGCACCACTTTCAGTAATTGTTCCATTATCCGCAGCGTATAAGCGCAGGTATTTTGATTCATAACGCATGCTCCTTTCGGCAAGTTTCATCACAATGTCATGGTGTTTTTTACCGGAGGGATGTCAGGTGACGGAGTTGCTTGGGTAAAGGTACTCACTGTTCACTTTTTGTTGCAATTTATTATTTAAAATACCTATTTCTCACAAATATACAAAAATCCTGCAAGATTTATTTTCTTGCAGGTGGGAGACCAGGGATTGGACACTAAGGGACGTTCCCGTTTTGTCAACATTTTGCTACAACGCCACGCGATATTCCAGTTGCCCTCTCAATTTGGCGAATCGATAAGCATTCTTTTTCTTTTAACCGCCTAAGTAATGCATCTCTTTCCGGCTTAGACTATGCCGATACTTCATGGGGTTCCCTTCCCTCTGTACACTGCAATATCCTGCGTCGTATTTCTTCCTCTGATAAATTTTTCTTTCCAGACACATCAAAATCGTCGTTTGTGATAATCTGATGTAATCTTAACCACTCATCTCTTCCAAACATTTTCAAAGAAAAGGACGTATCCGTCAAGTTTCCACCCTGCACATAATCATTATAACTGCTAAACCTATACTCTTCAGGTTTTTTGACTATTCCAGCCTTAATGGGATTCTGGTGTATATAGCACATCAATAGAACAAAGTATTCGTCAATTTCTACTGGCACACTTTTATACCTACTAGCAATTAATGCACCGCTTCGCTCATACTTCCGATTAAAATACATTACATACTTCGTTAAAAGTCTTTTCATTATTACTGAAATATCACCTATTTGCTTTTCCCTCATAAGTAAATGGACATGATTACTCATCAAGCAATAGGCATGTAACTCAAATAACATCTCTGCTTTTAATTGCTTCAAGCTTTCAATAAAATATAAAAAGTCGCTCTCTTCCTCAAATAAATGCTGTCTATTAATACCTCGAAAGACTACATGGTAATAGCCTGTAGTACTCATCTTTCTTGCCTGTCTTCCCATTCCATCACCTCTTTTTTTATCTTATCATTTTTATGACAAAAAGGGAACGTCCCCCGTGTCTTTATTAAAACGAAAAGATGTGATGTTATTGAATAAAAGTAAGCTTGCCAGACGAATGGGCTGTAATCGTAGAACTATTGATAAATACGGACTCTGTTTCAAACTGCTCAGACCCATTTCAGCTCATAGAAACTTTCTCACTCTTTTTATTGAAACAATGTCCTTCTCCCGTGTTTTTCTTTCGCAGGATCGAATCAGGAGAACCGTCCCCATGATGCTTCTGTATCAAGCCAGCAGAAAAAAGACGGCGTAAACTCGGCTAAAAATTGAACATTAACATGGCCTTATTAAATAATGTTCGCATTTTTTGAAGGTTTGTTTGCTATACCTTTTTTTAGTACAAGATTTTTTTAGTTTAGGGCTTGACTTCAGTTAGCTGGTCTTTGTATCCCTTCGACAACGCTGTTTATACTTTCATGCAGAAAAAAGAAGCTGAAGGAAAGCCAGTTAAAGTAGCAAAAATCGCAGGTTAAACAAATTTCTTCGGATTTATTATGCTAGAGTGAAAGAAACTCTCTCAGATTAGGTGTTCATCATACCGAATTTCACTGTCTTTCAGGACGGCTTTTTTATTATGCCTTTTTTTACCTTATTTTAGTAATGCCTCTTGACAATGCTTTACAGGTTTAACTAGCTGGTCTTTGTCCCTACTTTTTACTTATGCCGCTTTTTTTTATTGTGGTAATTTTATTTAAAAACAACCACTCTGGAATATCCCATTCACGCTTTGCTTTTGTCATACGATCAGCAGAAGTTAGTCCATCTGGATCAATTAAAAGCTGATGACGAACGAGCCAACCAATAACCAAATGAGCTTCTGCATCATCTTTTAATCTTAAATCAAGCCACCATTCCACATCTTCTTGTAACAAAATCTCCATAGATGCAATAATATTATCTGCTTTCGTCCAATCAACCTTACACTCAAAACCTGAAGCTAAACAAAGTGCCTGGTTTATTAATGCATATGGTTCTTTTTCTTTTAATCCTTCAATTAGCAAATTTTGTATCGGTGGGCATGATACATTATCAACAAATTCTCCCCTGCGTTTCATATAAGCTATATTAATTCCTGCAACACTGGAACCACTAGTAAATGCGTTTAAAAACATCTTGGTGGCATCATCATACATCCCTTGATCATAATAAAAAATGCCTAATTTACATTGCGCCGGTGTATAATATGCTCTTGCTGCCCGCTCTAAAAAACTTATAGCTGCCGGAATATTTTGAGCAAGGACTTCCCCTGAAAGCAATGCATCTCCCATTGCATACATTGCGGGAAGATAGCCACTATCAATGGCGGAATTAAGAAGACGTTCTCCCTCAGAAACATTCTGTTTAATTACATCTCCATAAAGGTAGCAACTACCCAAATACAGCATTGATGGTTCATCACCATGAGCTATTGCTTTAAGCAATAGCTGAATGCCTTGTTGTTTATTTCTGGTTAGATATTTACCTTCTAACAGTAAACCTCCTAAATACCTCATTGCATCAATATATCCTTTTTCAATAGCAGTCAATAGAAGTCTTTTTCCTTCATTAACATTTCTCTTTAAAAACTTACCTTCGATGAGATACTCTGCTAGTTCTATTCTAGCAGCGTCACTATCACCAGCTATTGCTTTTCGCAGCCATATTTCACCTGCTTTAACGTTAGGCTTGACCCCTTTTCCTGTTATCAGCCTTCTTCCCAAAGAAACCTGTGCTTCCTCGCTCTTTTTGGCCGCTTTTCTTAATAGTTCCTCGCCCTCTATATGTTCATCATCAGTCATTTTATTATCTAGTAGTATTTCCGAAAGATCTATGGACGATTTTATGTCCCCAGCACAAGATGCCTTTCTGAAGATCTCAATCCCCTTCTCTTTGTCAACCTCTACTCCAACACCCTGGATCAATCGTTTGGCAAGATTCCGCATAGCTGAGATACTCCCTGAATCTATGACTTCATATAATAGTTGTAATCCTTCCTGAATATTCTCTGCCAATCCCCTCCCATCAATTAATCGATTTGCCAGTTCAATTATGGCTCTCTCATTGCCTGCGTTAGCCGCTTCTCGAAGTAATCTTTCGCCCTTTACAATGTCTCTTTCCAACCCATCTCCATCCAAATGACGTACGGCTAAATGAAAAGTTGCATCACCTTCTCCTGCTAATGCTGCCTTTTCCAGCCATTGCAAACCCTCTATTGCATCCTTCGCAATAGCGTCGCCATCAATTAAGTGATGTCCCAAAAGCATCATAGCCAATTTGCAATCTTTCTCAGCTGCTTCCCTTATCCAGAATTCACCAGAAAGAACATCCTTTTCGCCATTCATTTCGTGAAGTAAGCTTAAGCCAAGTAGTGCCATAGCATTCTCATCTCCAATTGTAGCTGCGGCCTTCAAACATTTTAAAGAAAATTCCGAAGAAGACATTTCCAATGCAAACGCTATTAGGATATCTGCCCTCTTATTTTCAATTAATACATCGAATATACCACTAGTCGTCTGAAAAATTAATTTACTAATTTTTTCCCGATTAGTCCAGTATAGAAGAAAGTCAACAACCATCTTGCACCTTACATCTTCATCTTGTACTATCCAATTAAGTATTGCCTTCATGTGTTCATTTAGTTCTCGCTGACTACAATGCCTGTCACGAACATATTCTCCAAATATTTGTAAACTCAGTTTTATCTTACCAATATTTAGCCCATCTATTTGCGACGCTACATTGCGCAATTCTTTTCGCAATAACTGAAGCTCAATAGTTTGTTCAAATCTCTTTATTAGATAAGCTTGAACTAGACCTAAATCTAAAGAACAAACAGGTTCAAAGATAGCTAATAAAAATAATATCTCCCTAAGTACATCCTGTCCTTTATCGTTTACCGCCGACCATAAGTTCGCTCTGTTTTCCAAAACAATATCTGCCTTTTCATCAACAGAAACTACTGAAAAATCGCCACCATTGGCCTTCACTTTTTGTGCAACATCAATTACAAGCAATGGCCAGCCACCAGTTTTCCTCATAACAATATCATTAAATTTTCTATGTTCATCACTTTCATAGTCATCTACACCTGTTATTAAGGGGATTTCGTCCCTGGATAGAGCGTCTAATTTAATCGGCTTATAGTCCTTCAAATAATCTTTAACCCATATATCTGCATCTGTTCCTAATCTAACAGTGAGCAAAGTTGAGACATTATTTGGCATTCGTTCTGGTAGAACTTCTAATGCTTCAGAATTCATTTCATCCAAAGCATCAATAATTAAGTATACTCTGCCAATTTCATTAACAAGCTTTTCCATCAACAAATAGATTTCTTTACGATATACCGCACAGATATTATTGTGCTTCTCAAGCTTGGTACTTAACCGCCCTGCCATATGGTAGTCCATTTTTAAAGGCGATGTTGTTGAAGAAAAACTATTGCTATACGAATTATTTATACTAATTACAGTTTCACTATTTGATGATAACCCGTCATAATAATTCTTATCTTCACCTAAACATAATGAAGATTTAATTGGTTCAATCAACAAGGTATTTGCTTGTGCCAATAATAAACGGAGTATCTGTTTTGGTTCCTTTACAACTTTTCCACTGATAAAAAGAAATGACGGAAGCCATGGAGCTTCTTCATTCATCGTATGTGCATATTTCTCACAATCCTTTTCGAAAAATGATTCAGTAAGTGCAGCACAAACAGCAGATTTTCCTTTTGCTTCAGACCCAGTTAAAAGAATATATTCACCAGTTTTAAATTCTTCCATTAATCTTTTAATTTTTTGTATTAAATCATCACGTCCACTAAAATACTGTAAGTGTCCGCTTCTTTCACTTTCCATAAGTTTGATTATATCACTCTCGTAAGGTTCAAAACCGCTTCTATTTGTTATACCCTTATAAGTAGGTTTCAAGGATTTCTTCGAAGCTTTAGTCTCAAAATCACTGCTTAATTCTACAGCCCTTTGTTGATTACGAACAATCTGCAACTTTCTTTTAGGGGGATTAAAGTTTGCAATCTTAAACTTTTCATAAATGTTTCGCTGCTCTGGATTTAGATCTGGCTTCCAGCACCCTATCCCTGAAAGATAAACTTGATTACAATCAAAGAATCTCTTATAGAGATATATCTCATTATCAATAATATTAATCACCTGGTAACGACGACAATTTGCAGGTAATGCTTCACTATCTAATCCTGCACTACCAGTTGCCAAAATACTTATTGGCATATCCCCTTCTCCTGTAAGTCCTTTCTGTGGAACATGTCGATGCCCGTGCAATATAAGATGATAAGATTCTTTTAAGAATAAAGGTAATAAATCATCCCTATCCTTTAGATTTTCTTCATCATAGTTTGATCCGCGCTGAAAATTATGATGCAAAACAGCGATACGAAGAAGAGATTTCTCCCTATCAAGCTCACCCGCTTCCAATGTTGCTTTACGTAGTTGTTCAACTGTAATATTCCCATAATGCGGATCACATTCGCTTTCATCAATACAAGAATTAAGCCCCACAAATATGACTCCGTGCTCTGGATAATAGAAATTTACAAATAGACGTTCTTCAGAAAAACCAAACTGATGATCATTCTCTTTCCATTGTGCTTTTTCATAAAAACCATTAAAGAAATCTGCATAATGTTCAAATTTTGCATAATATGGAGGATTAAATGTTATATTTTTTGCTTGAGCAGTCAAACGGGATGCTTCACAAAGTTTCCTATTAATGTCATGATTACCTGGAACCATCACTATATATCGCCTATCTAAATTCAAATGCCGACAAATACCTACTATAAATTCTTCCGCCTGCTTATATTCCTCTTGAAGACTCCACTCAGCGATATCTCCAGTTATAACAATAAAATTTGGTACAATGCCATCCTCAGCAAGTATATTAAGATCATCAATTAATTTTTGTAATTCAGAGTTATAATTTTCATCTGCATAAAGAGGCTGCCGCTGTCCGACTTTATTTACATGATGCCTTCCAAATTGTAAATCTGATAAATGTAAAATGGTAATCTTCATATATTTCACCCTATCTCTACAAGAATTCTTTCAGCTACGTTCAATAGTACTAAAAGCTATATCTGATCATTGAAATATGCACATTAACAGATGTTAGCAATTTAGTTCTGAATTATATTTCATACAAAAATCATTTTTTCCTATCAAAAATAGAAAGCTCCTAAAAGTTTCACTTTTAATCTTCGTATTAAGTCCTTATTAATTGTCTATTGGCTTATTTTTTAATGTAATAATTGTTCCCAGTGCACATAATCGATAAGTTTAACTGAAAAAAAGCCACTATGTTAGTAAACTATACCTATTTATTAAAATGGAAAATCTTTGGTCAACAAAGAACAATTAGTGTACAGAAAAATATAATTTTATTTTCCTTTTCTATTATTCTTCCTAACGGAGCGGGGAATTCGCGCTCTTACGGGAATGTCGCAGTTCTGTTAGAAAGCTAATTTATATATATGGTATAACAATTTAGTTGCTGTTAGCATTAACATTATGGCGAACAAGACATTTTTTGGTTCAATAGAATGACTTTTACTATTCCTAAATTCATTGATAACCTATTCCTCAGAAAAACAAAAAACTCCTGCCAAATTCTACAAAAATCTGACAGGGAGTTTTTTCGCCCTTACCAATGATACGGTTCACCCCTACTAATCTTAAACGCCCGATAAATCTGCTCCACCAGGAGCAGCCGGATCATCTGATGGGTAAACGTCATTTTCGAAAACGACAATCTTTCCTTTGCTGCCGCTGCGACCTCAGCTGACAACCCAAAGGCTCCGCCGATTATAAAGGTAATATCGCTCTGCCCGCCTAGTGCCAAACTGTCAAACCTGGCCGACAATTGCTCTGATGACATGGCCTGTCCGGCCACATCAAGTACAATTAGGTAACTTCCTGGACGAACAGCTTTTAAAAGGCGCTCACCCTCACGGGTGAGCGCTTGTATTTTTTCGGCTGATGAGGGATTGTCCGGCATTCGTTCTTCGGCAAATTCCACAATATCAAGCTTACAGTAGGGTGGAAGACGCTTCAAGAACTCTTGAATACCAGCAGTTAGATATTTTTCTTTGATTTTACCGATAGCAGCGATGGTGATCTTCATACTATTATTGTCCTGGCATTTCTTCGAGAAGGACATTGATAGTCTCGCGTTGGTCATTTCTTTTCAAAACTACTTCCACTGTGCTGCCTACCTGTTGACTATCCAGCACAGCTCTGAGTTCAGTTACACTGTTGGTTTCAGCGCCAGCAACTTTAAGAATGACATCACCTTCACGGATGCCCGCTTTATAGGCTGGACCTGAGGGAGATGCTTTGGCAATATAAACGCCTTTATCCAGTTTAAGTTCATAGCCGTATTTAGCAGCAGAAGCTTGGTCTAATGCCCCTACACCCAGATAAGCTCTGACTACCCGGCCTTTGTCGATCAGTGATTGCAAAATGGGACGGGCACTGTTAATGGGAATGGCAAAACCAATGCCTTCCACACCGGAAAGAGCAATTTTGGCACTGTTAATGCCAATTACCACACCATCTGCGTTGACAAGAGCTCCCCCGGAATTACCAGGGTTAATAGCAGCATCGGTTTGAATAAGTTTGAAGCGCCGTTCGCCAATATCAAGGGAGCGGTTAAGGGCGCTGATTACACCGGCAGTTACACTGCCTTTAAATTCAAGGCCGAGCGGATTGCCGATGGCAATCGCCGGTTCTCCTACCATAAGGGCATCAGAATCACCCAGCGTAGCTACTGGCAAATCCTGAGCTTCCACTTTGACAACAGCCAAATCAGTTGCTTGATCGACACCAATAACCTTGCCGTCCAGGGTGCGGCCATCAGCCAGAGATACTGATATTTCCTGGGCATTTTCTACTACATGGTTATTTGTAGCGATGTAGCCCTGCGCATCAAAGATAACCCCTGAGCCGGTTCCCTGTTCCACTAATACTTTGCGGTTGCTAAAAAAGTCGCGGGCAAGACCTTTGGTGGTAATGCCGACAACAGCCGGACCCACTGATTGTGCAGCCCTGACAATGGGGGTGTTACGTGCTTCTGATACCTGTGCCTGAGCCGTAGGCGGTTGCAGGGCTTGAAAGGACGAGCCGTTATTCGGTTTCGGAGCTTTTTCGGTAACATTGCCAGCGCAGCCTACCACTAGAATAGCCCCAATAATCATACTAATTAACGATACTGCAATATAGGGAGTCAATTTTTTGAACCAGTTCATGCTATCGCCTCCTATTGGTGTTCATATATTCCTGATATTTGTTCAGGATAGGTAAGATTCAATGATATTTCTTGGTCCAGTTTGCAGCCCTCTTGGGTTAATATATTCGCTACTGTCTCTTTTGCCAGTTCCGGTCGATTATTCTCCCGGCTGAGATGCGCCAAAAAAACGTTAGTGTGGGCTTTGCGGTTAAGCCGCGCCAGCGTCCAGCCCGCATCAGTGTTGGCTAAATGGCCGCGATTGCTCATAATACGTTTTTTCAAATGCCAGGGATAACTGCCGTTTTGCAACATATCAATATCATGGTTTGCTTCTAAAACTAATATATCAGATAATGACAACGCGGCTTTGACTGTCGGTGTAACAAACCCAAGGTCAGTAGCAATACCGACTTTGAGGCTGCCCGCCTGCAGGCGAAATCCGACAGGATCAGCGGCATCATGCGAAATTGCAAAGGGTTCGACTTTTACTTTGCCAATATCCAGACTGTCCGAAAGTTCCCGGCAGCAGTTATCAGGCAGTACTTCCCGGCAATACATGGACTGCCAGGTATCAGGACGGGTGTAGGCCGGCAGATGGTATTTTTTCAGCAGTGTCGTCAACCCCTTGACATGATCGCGATGTTCATGGGTAATGAGCACACCATCAAGTTCTTCAATTTTGGTGCCAAGTGTGTCAAGTGACTGTTTGATACGCCTAGTGCTGATACCAGCATCCACCAATAGTTTGGTGTTTTCCATTTCAATAAATATAGCATTACCACTACTGCCGCTAGCCAAAACATGAATTTGCATAATTACCTCTTTTACCCAATATCCTTAGTACAACTAGATATATATTCGACTTAGGCACTAATAAATCCTTTTTCATCTCATAAATTTGACTTCATTATGACAATAACAACTCCTCGCAACACAATGCTTCCTGGTTAGTGGCGACTACGGTTCGCAATACCACTTTATACGCATTCGACAGGCAATTTTTCCATGACCGCTTCCCGGAGTTCAGCAGGCAAGGCAGCCAGCAGCGTTGCGGTGATTTCCTTTAGCCGTTTAGGTGTTTTAGCCTCAAACCGTAAGGTAAATAGGGGCTCTGTCACCGAGGCGCGAATCATGCCCCAGCCATCGGCAAATTCAATGCGCACACCATCAATCCGGTTGGGTGTATAAGCAGTAAGTCTGCCAGCAACCTGATCCAGCACGGCTTCTTTATCAGGCCCCAGATAGGTAACCCGGATATCCGGTGTCAATAGGTAGTTAGGAATAGCGTCAACCTGCGCGGCTAAGCTTCCATGTTCGGCCACTAATTCACATATTTTTAATCCTGAGAACATGCCATCATCATACCCCAGTTCGCGAAAAAAGAAATGTCCGCTGATTTCGCCGGCAAATAATGCCTGTTCCTCAATAAAAGCAGTCTTACTAAAAGTGTGCCCAGCACGAGCCATGATGGGCCGTCCGCCCGCCTTGGCAACCTCTTCCGGCACGACCATAGAGCACTTGGCGTCATAAATAATAGCACCTGTCCGACTTGCAAGATACTGTCTGGCCATTAACACCATAATATCGTCATTATCAAGCGGGCGGCCATTCTCATCAACAACGCCCACTCTGTCACCATCTCCGTCAAATCCTATCCCTACCGTTGCCCCATGCGTACGCACCGCTTCACCGAGGGCTGCCAGATTTTCCGGCAGCGCCGGATTGGGCGGCCTATGCGGAAACCGTCCATCTGGTATGCAATTGAGCTCAATTACTTCATATCCCAGCCTATGAAATAGCTTGGGGGCAATGGTAGCCGTAGCACCATTACCAGCATCAATAACTACCTTCAATTTGCCAGCCCGTGCTTTGCTAGCCGTATATTCTATGTATTCCTCGACAACAGGACGCTGCATTACCTCGCCGGCGCCATGCGTCCGGGCGTTTACTTCCACCAACTGGCCAATATGAGCTATCTCTGCCTCGCTGACTGGTTTAGGGCCAAGCACCAGTTTAAAACCATTATACTGGGCCGGATTATGGGAAGCTGTTACCATAACGCCGCCACTTGCCCCGGTAGTTTGTAGTGCATAGTAAAATACCGGTGTTGCCACTGTACCGATATCAACCACCTGACAGCCAGACTCAGCCAAACCTTCGATCATAATCTGTTGCAGTGCGGGCGTAGATAAGCGAATATCACCACCCACCACCACTTTTTGTCCAGCAAGCATAACCCCTACAGCTAACGCAATTCGTCTGGTCATCGCATCAGTCAAGTCCTTACCTGCCACGCCGCGAATATCACAAGCTTTAAATATGCTCATACTTGTCCCCCCCTCTGGCTATGTAAAAGACTTGGCATGAAGCCAAGTCTTTTAGTTTCTGGTAATATTGTATCACGCCCTCAGGCTGGCTTCAACTACTCACCATTTCCCAGCTGGCTGGAAACCCGATATGCCAGGTATTAAACGCGATTTCAGCAATGTTGGCAAATACTAATGTTCCAGCATATGTACGGCGCAAGTAAAGCACGGATCAAATGACCGTATCACTCGTCCGGCTTCGATAAGGTTAGTACCATCAGCCACTGGCGTGCCGATGAGTGCCTGCTCAACTGGGCCACGAATACCCTGGTTGTCGCGTGGTGAAAAGCTCCAAGTCGTCGGCGTTACAACTTGGTAATGAGTCACCTTATTATGCCGGTATTCCATCCAATGCCCCAGTGACCCCCGCATAGCATCTGTCAAACCTACGCCTGCCCCTGCTTCAGGTGGCGTAAACTGCTGACAACTGGGCGTATCAGGCACAATCTCGTTAAGCCAGCCTTGGGCAAGCCGGCATATTTTGAGTGTCTCCTTAGCCCTGGCTACCAAGCGATCCATAACCGACACTCCTCGCCGATAATCGCCGTTAATAAACCCTCTGGCCAGTGGCCCCCCCTCAACCGGCAACGCTTGATAGCGCGGCGCTTTGATCCAGGAATACGCATCAGGCTTGTCCCTGTTTGGGATGGTGCGGCCTTCTGGCACAGTTCGCCGCTCTTGTTCGTCTTTATACCAGCTATAACGGATTTCCTCAGCAATATGATTGACATCCAGTTGTTCGAGCCGGCCTTGGTTTACTATGAGGCCGGGCTTAAACGCCCGCTCGCCAGTTACCGGAGCGGGAAACATGCCGAAGGACATAAAGTTGCCATAACCGGTCCCAATGCTATAGTAGTCTTTATAATAGTCGGCAATAACCATAACATCGTTGATAAAAAAATTTTCCACCCATTCTGTTAGTTCCTGCAATATGCTGCTGTATGCCATTAACCGTTCTACTGAGGCCTGCTCGGTAACCCCGGTGGGCATAATGGTTTGCTGCATCGGTGCCTTAGCCCCAAATACAGCCATGGCCTCATGGGCCCGCATAGACTGTAATACCGCTTCTTTGGCATGCTGCAAAAGTTCAGCATTTACCTTGGGCGGCAGACGAAAGTCGGCTTGCGGCCGGGGTATGTACGGCGGCATATCTGGCCCTTTTACATAGTCATATAATACCAAGATATAAAAATGACGCAGATGATTCTGAATGATGTCAGCCGCAAATATAAGGTTGGTTAGCTGCTGACCAGTAGGCGTGGGAACAACGCCGAATGCCTGTTGCTGTGCCATACTGGCGACAACAGCGTGAGCACCGGAGCAAATTCCGCAAATACGTTGGGTGAATAGCGCCGCATCCCGCGGGTCACGGCCTGTCAACATGTTTTCAAACCCTCTGAATAAGTGCGCTCCCAGCCACGCATCTACGATTTGGCCATTTTGTACCTCGACATCAGCTCGTAGCGGCTCATGAATACGGGTTACGGGGAAAATTGTCTGCATAGCCATGGCGGACTACCTCCTGTGTTTTTGCCCTGGACGAAAGAAGTCAACGACTTTCTGCCGCAAAGTTCTGGGTAGTTTACGTTTAACCTCACTCCGTTGCAGGCTTTTGCTTTCACTAATGAGCGCGTTTTGTTGCCGAATTAGAT
This sequence comes from Sporomusa sp. KB1, assembly GCF_007830295.1. Lineage (GTDB taxonomy): Bacteria > Bacillota > Negativicutes > Sporomusales > Sporomusaceae > Sporomusa. Next base: position 1,136,918 of record NZ_VLKC01000002.1, read on the forward strand.
CATCAAGCTCTTGCTTAAGTTGCTCTATATTTTCTGGTGGGTCAGATTCATGGGGTTTAGTGCCATCAAGCCAGTGCTTGCCTATTCGCTTGGCGACAACACCGGTAATAAGGTGGGCACCGACAGCCGCTACTCCCAGGCCAGCTGCTGCAGCGCCAAATTTCTTAACATTGAGTGCTCCCAGGGGTGTTTGCACATCAGGCAGATGATTATAAAAGGGCATGGAACTATCGGGAAAACCTGGGTTGGCGCAGCCGATGCAAGGTGCTCCCGCTCTAACCGGCCAGTTGACATAGTGATTCCATTGCCGTCTCGGACAGTCAGCATGCGTAATCGGCCCTTTGCAGCCCACCTTATATAAGCAGCCACTTTCGCCAGGGAAAGAGGCAAAAATTCCGTCTTCGAATTGCTGGCGGCGCTGGCACAAGTCGTGAATGGTCTGTCCAAAAAACAGCTTCGGCCGGTTATAGCTGTCCAGTTCAGGTAAGCCGTACATAATAAGATGACTGAAAGTGCCTGTCATCCAGTCTGCGTTTGCAGGACAGCCCGGGACATTGATAACTGGCTGTTTGATTACTTCCCATACTCCCTTTGCCCCTCCCGGATTGGGATAAGCCGCTGCTGGGCCGCCAAAACAAGCACAGGTTCCGACAGCTATAATATGTTTGGCCTTAGGCGCTATTTCCTGCAGGGCCGCTATGCCGGTAACCATCTGATTACCACGCATAAAAACATGATTATACCGGCCATTATCGGCTGTCATAACTGCGCCTTCGATTACCAGCCAGAACTTACCCGCATCTTTTTCCACTGTATCCAGCATCATCTGTACGGCCTCTGAACCTTGAGCCGCGTTGAGCAGCCAGTTATAACGCATATCTACCATATCGGTAAGCACTTGATGAAAGGTTGGATTAACAGCATTATCAAGAGAAATGGAATTGCCGGTGCAAGATCCAAGTTCCAGCCAAATTACAGGCGGTTTGGTTAGCTTACCCTCAGCAAATGCATGGCGCATAAGAGGCACTATCTGATCGGTTAGACTGGCGGTCAACACCGTAGCGGTACATAATTTGAGAAATTCTCGCCTGGTAAGCATTGACTTCCTCCTTGGCAGACAATTCTTTACTGCACTTATACATTCAGCATGTTAAAGATCTACAGAGGAGTTGTATACACCCCCTGTAAATTTCTTTAATGCGGAATATATCGCAACGTTAATTTTCCCACATCTGGTTTATCTATGTAGAAAAAGGGATATGCCTATGCGGCACATCCCTTAATTGGCGATTTTGCTATATTCTTTCATATGGCCTTTAGCCCAAAGATTAACCATGGTTTCATAAGTGGCGTAATCCATACCAAGCGATTTCTCAATCGCTTTATTAACCTTTTCACCAGCTTTAAGGTAACCCAATACTTGACTAAGTTTCGCCTCACCATGAACTTCGGCAATATAGCGAACTGCTGCCAGCGATTGGCGATAAGCCAGCGCTTGATTGGACAACCCGTCGAAATCACCGTCAAGTTCGTTCATAGAATATAACTTTCCTGCTAAACGATTATTCGCAGTCACCCATTCATAGTTATTAACCTTATATTCAACATATTGGGCTAAACCCTCAGTAAACCAGCGGGTATAGTTGCCTCTGGCCAAATGATCCAGAACCAGGTGGGTATATTCGTGCGCCAGCGGCCCGGTAGTAATAAACTCCTCGACCGACTGACTATTTTTAAGCCATGCCTTAGGTGACAAAATCTGAATAACCCCGCCCCAATAAAAACCCATGGCATTTGATTCTCCGGCCCAACCGAAAGCCGTTTTCATAGCTTGACGGTCAGGATAGATCAGAATAAGCGCTTTGCCTTTAGGAGCATACTTGAGCGTTGCCGTCACCGGCTCATAAGCCGCTTCCGCCGCCGTTGCCACCATGGCAACCATGTCGGCATCACTTTCCGTATAGCGAATAACAAAATGCGGCGTTTCCTGGGCCAGCATGTCTTTGGTCTGATAATTAATTTTAAGAGCAACTGCCTGCCGTGCCAGAGGATACAGCCACAGTTGCGGATGAATTGGTACCATACTGACAAACAGACCAGCCAAAACCAGGCCAACAACTGCCGGCACACCGCCGGGAATCATTTGCATAAATGTACGCATGATTTTCTGTCCTCCTTTTTGAGCAAGTAAAGGACATTATATCATGCGTACAAGTTTACTTCTACAGGTTTTTTATGTAAATAAGAATCTTGTTTTTACTTCTCTTTCTGGCTAATTGGTGGAACACTACCCACTATTGCTATGCCGGCGCTTGTTCCCAGACGGGTAGCTCCGGCAGCGATAAGTTGCTTAGCCTGTTCCAGGGTACGAATCCCACCTGAGGCCTTAATTCCGATTTTGTCACCAATAACCTGTTTGAGCAAGTGAATATCTTCTACTGTGGCACCGCCCGGGCCAAACCCTGTTGAGGTTTTGACAAACTGAGCCCCTGCTTCCATCACAGCCTGACAAGCACGACATTTTTCGTCATCGGTTAACAAACCGGTCTCAATAATGACCTTGACTACAGCACCGTCAGCGACTTCGACCACCTGTTTTATGTCATCTGTTACGGCTTCCCATAACCCCGCCTTGGCTGCACCGATATGTATAACCATATCCAGTTCATTGGCCTTGCGCAGTACTGCCTCTTTGGCCTCTGCTGCCTTAGCGCTGGTGAAGGTAGCCCCCAGCGGAAATCCAATAACAGTGGCCGTTTTCACACCTGTACCGGCCAGACAATGGGCCGCCAAATCCACATAGATAGGGTTTACGCACACAGCAGCAAACTTATACTGCTCTGCTTCCTCACATAATTTGATAATGTCCTCTACTGTAGCTCCTGGCTTAAGCAAAGTATGATCAATATAACTTGCCAAATTCATATTCATAACCTACCTTAAAATTAAATAGCGAAAAGACTGCCTAAATCCGGCAATCTTTTCGTAAATCTGTTCTTTTATTGGGCGGCTAACTTACTGCAGCAGCTGCGCTCTGGCACTTGGGGCAAACACCATAAAAGTAAAACTGTTGACCTTGGATAGTATAATTAGTTGTAGCTGAAACCTGATCAATAAATCCGGCAGAGTCTATTCCGAATAGGTCATCCACCCGTCCACAACTCATACAACGGATATGTGGGTGATTGCTTGTATTGGCGTCATAGCGAAAACTATCTTCGCCAACATTAAGTACCTGTACCAGTTCCAAGGTTTTTAAAATCTCGATTGTTTTGTACACAGTTGCCAAACTCATTGTAGGATACACTGGCTGAAGCTCATTGTAAATCATTTCCGCACTGGGATGAGCTTTGGTAGCAACTAAAACACTATAAATCGCCAGCCTCTGCGGCGTAACTTTGAACCCCTTATCCCGCAATAAGGATGTAACACAAATTTCCACAAAATTCCCCTACCCTTACTACAAATTACCACTGGAAAATAGTTATTGAATAGTTCTTTTTTTATTTTACATCGTAATAATTAAGGCGTCAAGAAATTTTTATGAAAATAATTTTTATACACTAAAAAGGGTAGAATCTTGCATAAAAATACAAAATTCTACCCTTATATATTCCCTGCTTCTACTCAGAATTTTGCAGAATACTACTGCCCTTGACTAAACTTGGATTGAACTTGCGCAATGTCCTGGGGACTGGCATTTTTAACGTTGTAATAGCCTTTTTGCTGCATTAAATCATAAATTTGTTTTTCTTGATTATGGACATCACCAAGAATGGTCAAATAATCCCGGCGGAGAGTATCACTAGAGGACTCCAGGGCAAATGTATTAACAGCGGAGGCTGTAAGCTTTGCTTCATTAAGAGCAATCTGCAATAGCTCGCGTTCAGAAAGACTAACACCTTGACCACTCATACCGCTTTGTGTGGTTTGTTGCTGGCCCATTTGTGCCATAGTATCACCTCAATTTATTGTAAATTTTGGCCTGCGTTTAAATGTTTGCTCATAGTTTGCAAATGTTGCTGACTCTTCTGAGAAGCTTGTTGGAAAAGCTGTTTAGTCTGAGTATCCTGTACACTGCTGGCAAAATAGTTCATTGTTTTAGTACAGTTTTGTTCCATACTCAGAAAATCTTCAAGATGCATCAATTCTTTGGATGATAGCACACATATCCCCCCTTTGCGGTTTATCTGCTAACTAAGTTGCTCTATCACTCCCGCCGGGAGTTAAGAGCAACTTAGTCCCGGGATAAGTTCGACTAAACTCTAGCTGGGGTTAACCCCTCACTAAAGCTAAGGCTAACTTTATCACCCATAGAATGTGCACAAATTCCAGTTATTATTCCAGTTTTGGATATTTTATTAACTTTGCTTATGACACTCCACGCAATTGCGGCCTTGCTGTTTCGCGCGATAAAGCGCCTGATCGGCAGCATCAATCAACTCTGTTTTTGGTTCGGCCCAGTTGCTGCAACTTTCAAAAGTGGCTACCCCTAAACTGATGGTAATAGTAATTATTGCATCATCAACCTCAAAGCTCGTATTCTTAATATAATTCCGAAAGCTCTCAGCTAATCCTATTGCTTCTTCCAGGCAGGTTTCTGGCAAGACCACCGCAAATTCCTCGCCACCATACCGTGCAAGCATATCAGTTGGGCGAAAACCTTCTTTAATTAAAACTCCCATTCGCTGCAAGATAACGTCGCCAGCCAAATGCCCCCACGTGTCATTGACTTTCTTGAAAAAGTCGATATCCAGCATAATCAGGCTTAACGGCCGATGATAATTTAGGGTACGACTAATCTCACGCTCTAGCACCACTTCAAGCTGACGGCGATTGGCCAGCCGAGTCAGAGGGTCAGTCAGAGCCATAGCTTGGAAATGATCATACAGATAAGCCCGTTCAAGGCCGATGGCAGTCTGACTGGCAATGGTACTAAGCACAAGATCTTTACTTGGTGGAATCTCTTGCATCGGATCATTCCAACCCAGCACAATCAACCCCTGCAGCTTGCCACTTGCCAGGAGCGGCAAAATATTAAGACGCCGCGACAAGAGTACCGACATAGTAATAAGTCCCCGTTGCGTCTCCTCATAGGCAGTACCGTCATCCATATTACTAAGCCCACTCCACGGCCACGTCATTTTACCGTCAGAAAATACATGCTGCAAATGATCAATCTCCCGTTGTTCAAAACCAGTGGCAAACACCGGCTCGGTATGAATGCCATCATCCCGATAGTGCATGATAAAAGCCACGGCCACATCGGCGGCAAACAAATTATAGAGTTTGTCGGTTACTCGGGTCAAAATAGTGGCCGGAGATTTCTGAATAGCCAACTCTTTGACAATATCATAAAGTAGACTGAGTTCCGCAAAACTTTCCACCGTGGTCGCATACGCCCTGGCATTCTTAATGGCTTCACCGGCATGATGGGAAAAAACACTCAAAAATTGGGCATCATGCTGAGAAAAATCCTTTTCTTTACGGGAAAAAATCTCCAGCACACCAATAACATTGCCATTATGCCTGATTGGTGCACCCACCATCGACTTTAGCCCAGCCAGGCTGACAGCCTCGATAATCCATTCTGGATACTGACTAATATAATCAACAACAAGCGGTTTTTTCTCGGTAAATACTTTGCCCATAAAGCTTCTTTCAGGGTTGATTTTATCTGGTGGTTTAAAGCTGCTAATATAAGCCATTATTTTTAGCGTTTTATCTTCTGCTAGTGCTAAATAGACATGGTCGCATTGAAACACTGTCCCAGTAGCAGACACAACCTGCTGGAGCATCCCCTCCAAATCATGCTTGCTGGCTAATGTAGCACCTAGCTGGATGAAGGCTTGCTGCAGAATGCGTTCACTGTCTTTGGTTTCTTTATACAAAGTCATATTCTTGGCGACCATAGACCTGAGTGAACGGTTAAGACGCGCAATACGCATATAGGGACGCACAATAGAGGTCTGTAGCAAAGATCGCAGCACACAATAATAGCCCATGATTTTGTACATATGTCCAAGAAAGTTGAAACTGTCATAAGCATTATCATATAAGGTAAACGCCATCCCGGAAGCCAAGCTGCATACCAGACTGACCCGCAGCAAAAATACAGCCTGCTGCGACGGATTACGGTGGCCATACATATAGATAGCCAGAATATTAAGCAGCATAGTCGTATATTCCAAAGCAAGCTTCGCCAAGGTTTGCCCTTGCTTCGGTATAAACATAGGAATCAGGGAATGCTCAAATAGTACTACCAACACTATGCAGGCAGTAGTCATGGTAATTGTCACTGTCAGAAGGTACAACCGGTGAAATACAGGGTTTTTACTGTGGCGCGGAATATAGGCAGCAGCCAGCAATCCCACACCAGCCAACATTCTGCTGATAATCCAAAATAACGAGGCCTTATTTTCGCTATTTAAGGTGATAAAATCAGGCATTCCTTTATAAGACAGTAAATGAGCAAGGTCCAGCAAGCCTACAGCCAAAAAAATCATAGCAATTAGCAGATCACGACTGTTTTTGGTTTGTGGCCAACCATACCACACTACAATAAATACACTTATCCCGATTGCTATACAAATTATTTCACTAATTGAATGGATGATAAGATAGAGCTCATTATCATAAACAATATAAAAAAACTTAGGCAACCAGGATACTATTCCTAAGATACCGATCAGTACTGACGTAAGGGCAAATAATTGTAGGTTAGCTTTAATAGAATTAATTAACGACGACACTTTTATCCCGTCCCTCCAACAAGGCAACTATTACCAACCATGTTACTAACATAATATGCCGCAATAAACAACAGTGTTCCTTATGTCAATATCAGACTAAAGTCCTAGATAACTAAGCGAAATACATATTTCTTTTCTAATTTTATTTATGTATAATAATGGTAGTCATAATAAGGAGGACTACCTTATGCTTATTAATGAAATAAAAGCCGGTATGGTACTGGCACGCGATATAATTGATGATAATGGAACTTTGCTGCTAGAAAAGGGCATTGCCCTTACTGAATACTATATTACCCGGCTTACGCAGTTGGGAGTAACCAATATTCCTATTTTTGATCCTTATGCAGCTGAGCTAAAAAAGCCCAATGTAATTGCCCCGGAAGTCCGCGAAGAACTTACTCTGTGCTTCCGTTCGCTATTTTGTAAAAAAGCTCAGGATATACTGGATTCCAGCCTGCGAACCATGTATTTGAAACAAATTCGACAAACGGTTGGCAAGGTTATTAATGAGACTGAACGAAATCTGGGACAGATTGTCAATGTGCAAGTACGCCAGCCTAATGAAACTGAAACCGACCATGCCATCAATGTATGCCTTATGTCAATAGCCACCGGTCTTTATATTAAGCTGCCGCGCCCAGTCATTATGGATTTGGCGTTGGGAGCACTTTTTCATGATCTGGGTAAAGTAGTTATGCCTGCTATTGATGGTTCGGTAGTCGACCCAGGACGCTTGCATCCTGTTTATGGTCAGCAACTTCTCATCAAAAACAAGGTTGGGGGCATCATATCCCGTATTGCGGCTGAACATCATGAGCGTTATGATGGCCAAGGCTATCCTTCTGGTTTGGCTGGAAAAGAAATTCATCCATTGTCACGGTTAGTGACAATTGCTAATTACTTTGATAACACTCTGGCTGCTGCCGCTAAAACCGGCGAGTCACGCAGCACTATTATGATAAATATGCTGGCAAATGCCAATGCCCTGTTTGATATGTATCTGTTACGGGCCTTTTTCCATACTACGCCTCTTTATCCGGTTGGCTGTCTGGTCAGACTAAATACCAATCAAAAAGCTTACGTCATAAAAAACAAAGTACGCTTTGCACCTACCCCAACAGTACAGATTGCCGAGCGGAACACCCGGGCAAACAGTCAGGGTCAAATTATCGATTTGGCCACAAGACCCCAACTCACTATTGTTGATGTAATTGCCGAATAAATAACGAACGTCACGCAAAAGCAGCGTGACGTTCGTTATTTAGCCCATTTCCTCGAGTCAAACCGCCACCACAAAATGGCACCTCGAATCAGAAAATCACCTGCCGTAATGTACCAGGCAGCCGTAATGTCATAACCCCAAACACAAATAAACAAATACACTAATGGCAGACGTATCAGCCACACTCCCATGGTCGTAACATACATCGGCCACCGTGTATCCCCTGCCCCTCTCAAAGCTCCCCCTAACACAAAACAGATAGCCAGTGTCGGCTGCTCCAGTACGGCAATCATCACACACAGTGTGCCCCAATGGGTAACCTGTGGATCATCAATAAACAAAGTAGTCAGTTCCCTGGCAAAAATAAATATAATTACCCCGGCAGCAGTCATACTCAACCAGGCAATTTTATTTGTTAGCCAGGCAAATTGTATGGCCCGGTGGGGCATACCTTTGCCTAAATACTGACCAACCAGAGTCATGGATGCCACTGAAAATCCAAAACCCGGCAAAAATGACATCGACTCAATCTGCGTGGCAATCTGGTGAGCGGCAAATTGCATTGAGCCCACACCGGCCAACATAAACGTAAACACCATCCGGCCACTTTGCATTGCCAGCTGTTCTAAAGCGGCCGGTACACTAATGTCCATAATGCGAGCAATTACCTTGCTGCGAACTACCAGCACATGCCGCCAGGATAGCTGCACCTTTTGCTGACGATTAAGAACAAGCAAGACCACTAAGGCGCCTGTCAATTGCGCTACGCCCATGCCCCAGGCAGCACCATAAGGACCCATAGCCGGTAAACCGTGTCCAAAAACAAGTGCATAGGCAATACCAATTGCTGAAATATTGCTAACCAGCGTGATATAAAAAGCGGTCTGTGTTTTTCCCATCCCCCGCAAGGCGGCAGTCCCAATAGACATAATTAAGAACAAAGGCGTAAACATAAATGCAATTTTAACCAGCGAGCCAGCCAGTCCGATCACCTCTGGCTCAGCCGCTGTCAAGTTTAGCACAAACTCGGCTGCAAACCAGCCGATGGCAGCTACCCCTGTCCCCAAAACCGCCCCCAGGAGAATAGCCTGCCCAATAATATTCCTGGCTTCCTGCCAGTTACCGGCCCCTGTTTCCCGGGCTACAATTGCGGCAGCACCTGTACCGGCGGCAGCAAACACCATTGCTGTGGAAAATTGCAGCATTGTCGCCAAACCGACCGCAGCTAAGGGCACCGCGCCAAGCCGGCCTACCATGGCTGTCAGCAGCACACCAACAGCCATGATCCCAGCACCTTCCAAAATCACCGGCCAGACCAATTTTATAATTTGCCGCCGCATATAGTCTCCAATTGAAACAATCACTATCGCATCGTCCCCTTAGTCCCTGCAAAGAAATTAAACTAGCTATTCTATCAATTTTTACTATTTCTTCACCCCGGAAAAATAGTCCTTTTTCTGCAGCAACTAGTGTCATTATATTGTGCTTGCAGTGAAAACTGCTTATAATAAATAATACTAAACTAAATAAAGCTGGTGAACAAATGCTAATTACCGATATCCCCGCGATTATTGCGCGTGAGCTAACCGTAAAACCCCATCAGGTAACCGCTACCATAAACCTATTAGACGACAGCAATACCGTCCCGTTCATTGCCCGTTACCGCAAAGAAGCCACCGGTGAGCTTAACGAAGAACATATCCGTACCATTGAAGAACGTACTCAATATCTCCGCAATCTTATCAAGCGACAGGAAGAAATTCTTGCCAGCATTGAATCGCAGGACAAATTAACCCCTGAACTAACCCAGGCTATTCAGTCAGCCACCAAACTGCAAGAACTGGAAGATCTGTATCTGCCCTACAGGCCCAAAAAACGGACCCGGGCGCAAATTGCCCGGGAAAAGGGCCTCGAACCGTTGGCAACACTAATTCTGGCTCAACAACAAACTACCGGCAATGTCCTGGACATAGCGGCTGAGTACATCAATGAAGAGCATGAAATTACTACTGCCGAGCTAGCGCTAAGCGGTGCCCAGGATATCATTGCTGAAACAGTCAGTGAGCGAGCCGATATCCGCGCCCTGCTCCGCAAAGAGCTGTGGCAAAAGGCCGAAATCGCTACCCAGCTTGTTGTCGAAGAAACAGAAGCCAAGGAGTTCCTGACCTACAAGGACTACCACGAACCAATCAATCGCATGCCGTCCCACCGGATCTTAGCAGTCAACCGCGGCGAGACTAAAGGCACCCTTAAAGTAACCCTCGCCACCGACCAGGAAGCTAATATCCGGCTAATTGGCAACAAGCTGCTTAGCGGCAACTCCATTTTCAGCCAGGTTATTACTGATGCCCTTACTGATGGCTACAAACGCTTGCTATTTCCGACACTGGAACGGGAACTCCGTACCCTCTTAACTGAAAACGCTGAAAAGCAGGCCATCCGCGTATTTGGCCTCAATCTGCGTCCCTTACTACTGCAAGCGCCACTAGCAGGCCATACGGTAATGGGTCTTGACCCTGGCTACCGTACCGGCTGCAAACTGGCAGTGGTCAGCCCGACTGGCGCTGTGCTGGCAACCAGCACACTTTACCTCACCATGAGTCAACACCAGCGCCAGGAAGCCGCGGCCAAAGTACTGGATCTTATCCACACACATGGAGTTACGCTGATTTCCATTGGCAACGGCACCGCCTCCTATGAAACTGAGGAATTTGCCGCCAACCTGATCAGCACTCACAATCTGAACGTCCACTACATTATTGCCAATGAAGCCGGGGCGTCAGTATACTCGGCCTCAAAACTGGCCAAAGAAGAACTGCCTGATCTGGATGTAACTATCCGCGGCGCAGTCTCCATTGCCCGCCGTATCCAAGATCCGCTGGCCGAACTGGTCAAAATCGATCCCAAATCTATTGGTGTTGGCCAATATCAGCATGATGTAAACCAGAAAGAACTTGGCGGTACTTTAACCAATGTAGTAGAATCCTGCGTTAACCATGTCGGCGTTGAGCTTAATACTGCCTCCCCGGCGCTTCTTACCTATGTCGCCGGTATCAATGCCAGTGTCGCCAAAAACATTGTTGCCTACCGCACCGAGAACGGCCAATTCAAAAGTCGTAAAGAACTGTTAAAGGTCGCCCGGCTAGGTAAAGCGGCTTTTACCCAATGTGCTGGTTTTTTACGTATTGCCCAGGCTGGTAACCCGCTGGATAACACCCCGGTTCACCCGGAATCCTATGAACTGGCCGCAGCCATCTTAAGTAAACTCGGCTTTACATTAAAGGATTTATTAGACAAAAATAGGTTGGCCGCCTTGCAGCAGGCAGCACCGGACGCTGATGTTGCCTGCCTGGCAGCCGAATTGAATGCCGGTGAGCCGACAGTCCGGGACATCCTGGCCGCCTTAGCCAAACCAGGGCGTGACCCGCGCGAGGATGTGCCACCACCCCAAACCCGAAAAAACATTGTCAAGCTCTCTGATATTACTCCTGGTACGCTGATCAAAGGTACTGTTCACAATGTGACCGATTTTGGCGTATTTGTTGATATCGGTATCAAGATTAATGGTCTAATCCACCGTTCAGAACTGAGCCACAAGTTTTTTCGCCATCCCACCGAGGTTGTCTCTGTGGGCGATATCATCGACGTAGTAGTCATTAATGTTGACGAAGAACGTAAGCGTATTGGTCTTAGCCTCAAACAAGTCCCTAAAAAGTAAAAAAATCCCTGTATCCGACAAAGATACAGGGATTTTTCGATAATTACCCCCGCAAAACAGTAAATGGCTCACTACGGTAGACCTTTTCTTCAATGGCTGCCTTAAGCTCATCACCGGTAGTTCTTAGCAGATAAATTTGCCCGGTAAGTCCGCTAACCAGCGTTTCCTCTTGAATTTCGCCCAAGTTTATGGCTGTACTTAGCAAACTAGCCGTAATACCGGCGTGAGCAGCAGCCACACCGGCCATTAAATCACTCACTACCATTTTATCCACTATACCAACAATGGCCTTCCCGATTTCCATTACTTCAAGACAGGCGCTGGCTGTTTCAATTGGCACTTCGGCAGCCTGCTTAAGGCCCTTTTGCACCGCCAGATTTCGCACCTTTTTTGTTTCAGGAGTTATTGCTGATAAATCAGTAGCCGCTAGTAATCCCTGAAGCGCTAACGCATCCCGGTCAATTAATATCGTAAGTTCAATATGAAGTCTGGTCAGATCAGCTTGTTTAGCGCTTAAAATCTCGTTATCCTCCACATGCTGGGGACTTTTTAAGGAATAATTTACGGCCATCTCTAATAATGCTGCCGCCATGAGTCCGTATAAGGCTGCCGTACTGCCTCCGCCTGGCGGTACTACATCAGAAGCCAATTTGGCGGCAAAATCATTGATACTTAATGAACTTAACATATCTATCGCGTCCCTTCGGTTTTAGCTTGTCAATATATTTCTACTTTTTACTCAACACTAACGATAAATTGATAATGCGGCTGCCCACCAAAATACACTTGTACTTCTATGCCTTTCAGCTCTTTACCAAGCTCTTCCGCTAATCTCTGAGCCTCTGTCGCGGCAAGCTCACCCCCGTAATACAGGCTAACCACACTGCTATCGGCCCCCACCAAATATAAGGCAAGTTGCTTTAAGGCACTGGCTATATTATCAGCCCACACGACTACACTGCCGTCAATCACTCCAATATAGGAGCCTTCCGGCACATTTTTACCGCCCACAGCCGAGTCACGCACAGACATGGTCAGGCTCCCTGATCTCACAGCTTCCCGGGCCTCAGTCATTCGCCGGATATTAGCCTCAAGCGGGCTGCCAGGATCAAAGGCAAGGGCAGCAGCAAATCCTTGCGGAATAGTAGTTGTTGGTACAATAGCCACCCGTTCACCCAATAATTTTTTGGCCTGCACCGCTGCCAGAACAATGTTTTTGTTGTTTGGCAAAATGATGTATTGTTCAGCCAGTCCATTGTGCACAGCTGTAATAAATTCTTCCACAGGCGGATTCATGGTCTGCCCGCCTGCGATAATAATATTGGCTCCAAGCTGCCGCATGATAGCACTCATGCCTTCGCCCGCAACCACGCTGATTATTGCTAACTTATCCCTATCTTGAGCCGGGGCTGCCGGCACCGCTGACAAAACCTCCCCCAGCTCAATGGTTTGGCGATGTTGATCTGCCATATTATCAATTTTGATATCATGGAGTGTCCCCCAGGCAATGGCTGATTCCAATACTGCTCCCGGGTGAGCGGTATGCATATGCACCTTTAGAATATCTTCACCTGGTGCAAGCACCAAAGATTCGCCCATTTGCTCTAACTGGCGCTTCACCTCCACTAGGCTCGCAGCAAACCGTTTAACAATAAACTCAGTGCAATAAGGGTGAGCAATAGTAATATCAGCAGTAATACCCGGCACAGTCAACGTACGTCCAAAATCAGCCTCAGGCCCGCTAAACCTTCCTTCCAGGCCCTCCAGGCAGCCAGTCAAAAAAACAATTAGTCCTTGACCGCCAGCATCTACCACGCCAGCTGCCTTCAGCGCCGGCAGCAATTCCGGAGTCCTTTTCAACTCTTCCCCGCCGGCATTAATTGCCGCTGTCAGGATATCCGAAAAGGTCGCATGATCCCGAACTGCTCGATAGGTGCCTTTGGCAATTCCTTTGGCAACAGTCAAGATAGTGCCTTCTACCGGCCTGGCAACAGCACGATAGGCATACAGCACCCCATATTGAAAGGCTTTGCCGACTTCAACAGAAGTGGCAGTATCTTTTCCTGACAGTCCTCTAGCAATACCACGCAGCAATTGTGACAAAATAACACCAGAATTACCTCTGGCTCCCATAATAGCACTGTCAGCCCCCCGGCGAGCCAAAGAACCAATCCCCTCATCAGGGGCTTCTGTCACGGCTTTGGCTACTGCCCCCAGCGTAAGCAGCATATTGGTTCCGGTATCGCCATCAGGAACAGGAAAGACATTCAGACCATTAATATATTCGTGTTTACGCATAAATGCACTATAAGCCCCGGCAATCATCCGGCGAAAATCTTTACCGTCAATTACCTCGCCCCTTGGCTGCATACTAGTATCCCCTTCCACAGTTCTTATACCTTGCTTTGAAAAATCAGTCCAATAACCCCGGGGCCCAAATGGGCACCCAATACTGACCCCAGTGCCGATCTAGATACAGGGATATCAGGATAGCGCTGGCGAATAGATGTCAGTATTTCTTCTACCACAGCCGGCTCATCCTCATATACTACGCCGATATATGCCAAACTATCCTCTTGAGAAAGTTCCTCCAGCATACGGGATATGGCGCGTGACTGGGTACGCACCTTATCAAGCACCTGCACCTTTGCTTCCCGTAACATAAGAATTGGCTTAATTCGCAATATAGAGCCAACCAAAGCCGCCGCTCCGCCAATGCGCCCACCCTTACGCAAATATTCCAGTGAGTCAACAATAAATAATGTACGAGTGGCAGCTGCCATGCGTTGTAGATATTCGGCGATTACTCCAGCTGACTCACCGGCTGCTGCCATCGCCAGCGCCGCCTCTGCCATTTTTACAGCGCCAATAGCACCTGTACAAGAGTCAATAACATAGATTTCCCGGCCTTTAAAATCTTTATTAGCTACCGCTCTGGCCCCATTAACAGTACCGCTTAAACCGCCCGCAAGACAAATCATAATAACCGGATGACCTTCAGCTGCTGGCGCAAAAGCTTGAACAAATTCACCCGGCGCGGGTTGTGAAGTTTGGGGATGTACCCCTTTTTCATTAACCAGCCGGAACAATTCTGCAGTAGTTAACTCCGGTTCGTTCCACTCGTCCTTACCGAGAATAATCTTTAACGGCACAACATGGAGATTGGTATGAGCTATCAGCATTTCTTCCGGGACATTGGCCGTACTGTCAATCACTATATGTATATCAATAACGTACACAACCCTTCTCCTACTCCTTTAACCTATATCTTACCAAATAATCCAGCGCAAATACACAAAAATATCGCTATGCCTTTTAGACCAAAATTTCAGCAAATTCCTAAATCTTACCGCAACTGACAGGAAGTCGGATAGTAAGCGGCGAAACTAACTATACTTATACTATTTATGAAGGAGGAAGAGAGCAGTAGCTATGAACAAACAACTCCTCTTTGCATTAGACATCGGAACCCGCAGCGTTGTCGGCCTTGTCGGCGAAATGGAAAATGGCCTAATAAAACTAGTAGCATCAGACCGGGAAGAGCATCATACCCGTGCCATGCTTGACGGTCAAATTCACGATGTTCAGGAAGTAGCAGAAGTACTAGCTTCTGTTAAAACGCGGCTGGAAGCCACTACTGGTGCACTAACCAAGGTAGCCGTAGCTGCTGCCGGGCGCGCTCTGTGCACGCTTAAAATCTCAGCAACCCTTGACACAGCTTCACACGGAGCTCTTACCATAGAGGATGAGCGCTCACTGGAGCTCGCTGCCATTCAAGCAGCCCAAGCTGAGCTGGCTACTTCAGGCGCTGTCCCTCAGCCGTCTGACTATTACTGTGTCGGTTATAGTGTCGTTAGCTTCAGCTTAGATGGTACCCGCATAAAAAGTCTGATAGGCCAGCGTGGTAAACAGTCTGCTATTGAAGCCATTGCTACCTTTTTGCCGCGACAGGTTATCGACTCTCTGCAGTCAGCCATTCAAACTGTAGGACTAGAAATGTCCACCCTCACACTGGAACCGATAGCCGCTATTAATGTACTTATTCCCACTACCATGCGCCATCTTAATCTGGTGCTTATTGATGTCGGTGCCGGTACCTCTGATGTTGCCATTACCCGTGACGGCTCTGTCATCGCCTATGGCATGGTACCTTTCGCCGGTGATGAAATCACTGAAGCTATATCACAGCAGTTCCTGCTTGATTTTAATGTTGCGGAAACAGTCAAACGCCAATCAGGTGGTAAAAATAAAAAAATTTCTTTTACCGATGTATTAGGTATATCGCAAAAGGTTTCCGCTAAAGACATTATTGCAGCCATGACTTCCAAGGTAGGAGAACTTGCACAGGCTCTTGCCGCTGAAATACTTGCACTCAATAATGAACGCCCGCAAGCAGTATTATTGGTTGGTGGCGGCGCGCTCACACCACTATTGCCTGAAGCCTTAGCACAAGCGCTTGATATTCCAACTGCTAAGATAGCCATTCGCTGTCCCGATTCGATTGAAGGTATTATCGGCATACCGGCAACCCTCTGCACCCCGGATTCAGTAACACCACTAGGAATTTTGAAGCTGGCTGGTGGACGCATGCTTAACTTTATTAATATTACGCTGAATGAACGGACAATCCGCTTATTTAATTTAAGCCGGTTAACAGTAGCCGATGCTTTGCTTGCTGCCGGTATTGACATCCGGGCATTACGTGGCCGCCCCGGCATGGGCTTGACCATTTCTGTCAATGGCGAAACCCGGTTTATTGCCGGTAGTCATGGTAATCCTGGCGAAATTCTGAAGAACGGTCAGCCCGCCAAGTTGAACGATGCGCTGCATGACCAAGATACGCTTGTGGTAAACCTCGGTACTAATGGAACAACACCAGCACCACTCCTGAAAGATATCGCAGTTGTGCCTGAGTCATTAACCGTTACCATTGACGGCAAGAAGTATCTGCTAGAGCAGCCAATAACAATAAACGGAACTCCCGCCACCCCAAACACTATACTATGTGACCGTGACCAGATTTGCATTAATCCTAAGCTTACACTCAAGCAGGCTCTACAACAACTAGCGCTTGAGCCCGTCCCTGCCGAATATGTCTATCAGGTTAACGGATCTGAGCGCTTGTATACAATCTGGCCCAAGTATACCATTAATAACGTCCTGGCAGGCCCTGATACGCTGCTAGTTTCTGGCAATGCCATTGAAATACTTAAGCTCTCACCGCCAACATTGGCCGATGTCCTGGGAATAACCAACCAGGATAGTAGCAACAACATTAAGGTTTTATTTAACGGTACGCCTTGCACTATCCCTATTCACCGTTACACTGTGCTGGTAGATGGACACCCGGCAGATATCAGCCTGCCTGCCATTTCCGGCAGCGCTATTGATTTTACTTCCTCAGACCTCCAGCCACTTATCAGTGACGTACTTCTTGCTGCCGATTTTGATCCCCTTAGCCTGCCAGTTACCGCCAGCGTAAATGTGCTCTTAAACGGCCTGCCCACAGAATTTACCGCCATCGTCAAAAACGGTGATAATGTAACCATCCAAATAATTGAAAAATAACAAGAATTGTGTAGCTCGTGCTGCCACTCTCCTTCGTATTGTCCTGGATTTGAACAAAAGGTAGAAAAATAGAAAAATTGCCACGCTACGCTCGCAATGGCTTGAGTAAACTGTTACTCTGGTCAGTCATTGCAGGCTTTAGTGTGGCAATCTATTTTTCGCTTGTTAAAATACCGCACATTGGTTACGTCCCTGCCGTTTGGCACGGTACAAAGCACTGTCAGCTTTACTGAAGGCATCTTGGCAGGCTACATTCGGACTCTTACGCGCTACCCCGATACTAATGGTAATTTTAACACGTCCCCCTTTATGGACGAAATCGCAATTGGCCACTTGAAAGCGCAGCCTTTCGGCAATCCTTAGACCTAATTCAAGAGAAGTACTCGGCAATACCAGCGCAAATTCCTCACCACCATAGCGAAAAGCCATATCCTTGCTCCGAATACTCATTTTTAACATCCTACCGACCATTTCCAAGACTTGATCACCAAATAAGTGGCCATAAGCATCATTTAATTGCTTAAAATGGTCAATATCAACAATCAGCAAAATATATTGCGAAATGTCAGCTGTCTTTTCCAAATAGGCCCGGTGATTTAACAAGCCTGTCAGCTGATCCGTATGCGCTAATTCATAATGATGAGCATTTTCTCGTATAAGTTCGGCGATCTGTCCCTGGTTTTCACACTGTGTTTCTACCACATTACACATATAAACAGCCGTTCCGGACAACAGGGCAAAACTAATTACATTGAATATTACATCAAGCCAAAAATCTACTGCCAGAGCATGGGTTGCAAAGAGCTGAGCAGTCACATAAACAAATGCAATTACCAGCGTCAAACGCATAGCCCGGTCGCGTCCCACCATGAGCACCATCCGCATTAACAGCAAATAGTATAAGATATTGCTGTACCTTGCTCCAACTACAGTAAGCCCAGCACACAGCATTAAATTGATAGCCAAATCACTCAAACGCGGCTTAGCCTGACGCCAGCATAAGAGCATGTTATAAAGAATGTATACACTGGCTAAGCCGGTAATCGCCGGCCACTGCGGCCCATGATTAAGCACGGCGGCTGTCAGAGAAAACAACACTGCAATAGCGCCCATTCGTCTGATAATCAGCTGTAGTTGTGTGGCAGGATCACCCCATATTTTTATTATATCCCCACCGTTGCTTGCACTCATGTTATTCAAACCCCTTTAAACACTAGGAGGAAATGTATGCTTCTTGTACAATAGTATCATATTTTCAGAATAAAAAGTAAGCTTTTCTTTTGCTGGATATCTTATAAAAAATTCTACAATTATTGTCATTTTCTTACAAAATATTCTATAAAAAAACAAAACAATCCCTGTAAAAATTATACACAGGGATTGTTTCTTATATTTTACTGTTTACTGACGTATTCAGCCACTCTCTTAAAGGCATTGCCACAGGCATAAATTGTCGCATTGATATCCTCTTGGGTATGAGCAGCAGACATAAATGAAGCCTCAAACTGAGAAGGAGCAAAATAAATACCCTGCTCCAGCATAGCGTGAAAGTAGACAGTAAACGCAGCTATATCTGAACATTTGGCACTCGCATAGTCGTAAACAGACTGCTCACTAAAAAACAGACCAAACATTGAGCCAGCTTGGTGAAATTGATAGGCAAAACCAAACTCCTTAGCTTTAGCCTGAATACCGGCACACAGCGCCGCTGTTTTGGCTGTGATTTTTTCGTAGAAGTCAGCATCCTGTGTCACTATCTGCAAAGTGGCAAGTCCGGCCGTCATCGCTAATGGATTACCGCTCAGTGTACCCGCTTGATATACTGGACCGGCCGGTGCAATCAGTTCCATGATATCCCGCCGACCACCATAGGCACCCACAGGCAGACCACCGCCAATTACCTTACCCAAACAGGTAAGATCAGGAGTAATATTATAGAGTTCCTGCGCCCCCCCATAAGCTACCCGGAAACCGGACATAACCTCATCGAAAATCAGCAGTGCGCCATACTGTTCGGTAATGGCACGTACTTTGTCCAGATACCCAGGTTTCGGCAGTACCAGTCCCATATTGCCAGGTACTGGTTCGATAATAACTGCCGCAATTTCTTCCCCTTGTTGTTCAAATAGATTGCTTAAACCCTGAACATCGTTATAATCAACCGTTATCGTATTACCGGCAATACTTTCCGGTACACCAGGGCTGTCAGGCACACCTAAGGTAGTTGCCCCTGAACCGGCCTTAACCAGCAGACTATCATGATGACCATGATAACAACCAGTGAACTTGACAATCTTACTGCGTTTGGTATATGCTCTGGCCACCCTTAGGACGCTCATTGTGGCTTCTGTACCTGAATTAACAAACCGAACAAGGTCCATGGAAGGAATGGCTTCCGTAATCAACCTGGCAAGTTCGGTCTCCAGGAGCGTGGGAGCGCCATAACTGGTGCCGCGTTCCAAGGCAACGCGCAGCTCAGCTGTTACCTCCGGATGGGCATGTCCCAAAATCATGGGACCCCAGGAACCTACATAATCAATATATTCATTTCCATCAATATCGAAAATATGGCTACCGTTTGCTCTGGCAATAAACGGTGGTGTACCGCCAACACCCCGGAACGAACGAACCGGACTGTTGACACCGCCAGGAATATATCGTTTGGCTTCTGCAAAAGCAGTTTCTGCTTTATTCAATGTAAATGTCATATTGAATCTCCCTTCGGGTTCTTATAGCCATTTTACAGCATCAAGCGCATGATAGGTAATAATAATATCAGCGCCTGCACGTTTCATGTTTGTTAACGACTCGATAACCATACGGGGCTCGTCAATCAGCCCCTGGGCCGCCGCCGCCTTAATCATAGCATACTCACCGCTTACATTGTACGCAGCTACCGGCAACAAAAACTCATCCTTAACCTGGCGAACTATATCCAGATAGGCTAAAGCAGGCTTAACCATCACAATGTCCGCACCTTCCTCAATGTCAAGCGCAACTTCCCGGAGCGCTTCGCGGGAATTGGCCGGATCCATCTGGTAGGCCCGACGGTCTCCAAACTGCGGTGCCGAATCAGCGGCCTCGCGGAAAGGTCCATAATAGGCAGAAGCATACTTGGCCGCATAAGACATAATACTGACATTGCTGTAGCCGGATTTATCCAGTAATGCCCGAATAGCCGCTACCCTGCCATCCATCATATCAGACGGAGCCACCATATCTGCCCCCGCTTTGGCGTGGCTGAGTGCCACTTGGGCAAGCAGTGGCAATGTTGCATCATTATCCACCTGCTGCTCATGTATAAGACCGCAATGTCCATGGCTGGTGTATTCACATAAGCAGACATCACTAATAATAACCAGTTCAGGTACTGCCTGCTTGATGGCCGTGATAGCCTGCTGCACAGGACTGCTCATGTCCCAGGCACTGCTGCCACGTTCATCCTTGTACTCAGGTAAACCAAATACCAGCACCGCCGGAATGCCTAGAGCATATGCTTCCCGCGCCAACTCCACAGCCTTGTCAGATGACAAATGGTAATTGCCCACCAAGGAGGAAATTTCTCTTTTGACATTGGTACCAGGCACAATAAATAAAGGATAGACCAAGTTGGCTGGCGTTAGCACCGTCTCCCGTACCATACTGCGAATACCGCCGGTAGCCCTCAGCCGCCGGGGGCGATAAATCATTGACATGGTTATTCCCCCTTATACAACGCTGTAATAGCTTCTATTAAACCCTTAATGGTATATTCTTCGGCAATGACATCAGGCTTAATACCATGAGCCAAACAAGTTTCGGCGGTAATGGGACCGATGCAGGCTACCTTGGCCTTGGCAACAAGCTGTGCCCCATTTTCCCCTAACAAATCTAGCAGATTAGTCACCGTTGAGGAACTTGTAAAGGTAACCAGCTCAATAGCACCTTGCTCCAGTTTAGCAGCTAACTCCTGGCCGTTAGTATCACCGGCAACGGTACGATAGGCAGGCGCAACTTTCACATCAGCTCCTAACTCTGTCAGTTTCGCCGGCAGAACGTCCCTCGCCACCAAAGCGCGGGGAATCAGTATTTTCATGCCAGATTTTATATAATCTGCTAATGCCTCAACAATACCTTCGGCCCGAAACTCAGCGGGAACAATATCGGCAGTAATACCAAAACTTTTTAGCTTGCCAGCCGTTTGCGAACCAATGGCAGCCACCTTGGCGGCAATAGCCCTCGTATCCAGCCCGGCAGCAGCCATACGCTCAAAGAAATATTCTACGCCGTTAACACTGGTAAATATGAGCCAGTGATATTCCTTAAGGTGAGTAATGGCATCATCAAGCTCCTCATAGCTTTCAGGCGGCACAATCTTAATAGCCGGCGCCTCAATACAGTCAGCACCTAGTTTCGCCAGTCCATCTGTCAGAACACTGGCCTGCTCGCGGGCCCGGGTAACCAGTACCTTCTTCCCAAACAGCAGTTTATTATCAAACCACGCCAGTTGCTCCCGTAATGAGACGACATGACCGACAATAAAAATAGCTGGTGGCTTTAAGCCCCTGGCAACAACATCCTGAGCCGCCTGACCAACTGTTGTCACCAGCACTTCCTGTTCCGGTTTAGTGCCCCAGCGAATGACAGCAGCCGGCGTATCAGCCGGACGGCCGTGTTCAATCAGCTTACTTGTAATATAGGGCAAATTTTCCACTCCCATAAGAAATACCAGCGTATCCACTGCAGTAGCCAATTTGTTCCATTTCATCGTAGATTCTGTCTTGGTAGGGTCCTCATGTCCGGTAATAACAGCAAAAGAAGTGGCAATTCCCCTGTGGGTGACAGGAATACCGGCATAGGCCGGTACAGATATCGCGGAAGTAATTCCCGGAACAATTTCAAACGGAAGCTCATGCTCTAGTAATTTTATTGCTTCTTCGCCACCGCGACCGAAGACAAACGGATCGCCGCCCTTTAGCCGGACAACCACCTTATTTTCTAATGCTTTATCTACCAGCAACTGGTTAATATCCTCCTGGCGCATAGTATGAGCGCTGGAGGCTTTCCCCACATAAATAAGTTCAACATCGGGCCGGGCATGATCCAGCAGCCGGTCATCAGCCAGCCGGTCATACACAATAGTATCGGCTTGTTTAATACACTCTATTGCTTTCAAACTAATCAGCCCGTAATCTCCAGGACCGGCGCCAACTAAGTAGACAATTCCCTGCTTCATAGCATCCTCCCTTAAACCCATCTATTACTGGTTCTCATATAACTTCGCCAATATCTCACGTCCGCCATTATCCAGCATACGCACAGCCAGTGTTTGTCCCAGCATGGCTGCTTCTGCCGGACTGCCAGCGATAGTATCCCGAATAGCCTCTTTGCCATCAGGCGACATAATAACAGCGTTAAGGCTAAGTTGACCGCTTTGGTCAAGCTGAGCATAAACACCAATCGGTACTTGACAACCGCCCTCCACCTCAGCCAAAAAGGTACGCTCGGCTAATGTAGCCTGGCGGGTTGGCTCGTGGTTTAAAAATGCCAGCATAGCCAGAGTCTCAGCGTCGTTTTCTCTTGCTTCAATGGCTAACGCCCCTTGCCCAACAGCAGGCAGACAAATCGATTGCGGCAATACCTGGGTAATATGCTGAGCCCACCCCAAGCGTCTCAGACCGGCAACTGCCAGCAAGATGGCATCCAGATTTTCTGTTGTCAGCTTTTTTAACCTGGTATCCAGGTTTCCGCGCAGATCGACAATGGTAAGATCAGGGCGGGCATTCAATAACTGAGCTTTGCGCCGCAGGCTGGAAGTACCTACCTTGGCGTTAACAGGCAGCTTATCCAGCGTTTTATAGTCCGGACTGATTAAGGCATCCCCCGGATCGACCCGGTCAGTTACAGCGGCCAGTATCAAACCTTCCGGCAATTGGGTCGGCATATCTTTAAGGCTATGCACAGCCAGATCAATTTCTCCGCTTAGCATGGCAACTTCCAGCTCCTTGGTGAATAAACCCTTGCCGCCAATTTTGGCCAGCGGTACATCCAGGATTTTATCTCCTGTCGTTACCATGTTTTTTAATTCAATCACTACATTGGGGTAGTGCTCCCGTAAACAAGCGGCTATATGATTAGCCTGCCACAAAGCCAGCTTACTGCCGCGCGTACCGATGACAAGTTTTTGTTTCACTGTCTCGTTCCTCTCCCAGCTGATCTTCCCGATTTATTTCCAATGCAATATCAAGCTTAAACATCTTACGAAGAGCATCTTTGTAATAATACTCCTTGTCCGTACCGGCTGCTTCATTCAGCCGTACAATGGGGTCGCGGAGCAGTTTTCTCACAATCATCTTCGACATATTTTCAAATATCCGCCGTTCTTCCGGCGTAATGTCCGGCAGCTTGGTCAAAGCCCGCTTTATTTCACGCTGACGAATACGTTCGGCTTTATCTGTTAACTGAGCCAACATCGGCTGATAGGACAAATAACGAAAACGGTCAATAATCTCAGCCATTTCCTCATCAATCAGTTTTTCAGCTTCAGCAGCTTCCTGTTCCCTTTCCCGCATATTGGACTCAACCACAGCCTCTAAATCGTCAATATTATAAAGAGTTACACCCGCAATAGCTCCTACCTCAGGCTCAATATCCCGTGGTACGGCAATATCAATGAAGAAAATCGGCCGCCCCTGCCGTTTGGGCATCAGGTGAGCCACATCCCAGGCCTGAATAATATAGTGCGGTGCTCCCGTGGAGGTAATCACGATATCAGCATCAACCGCACATTTCAAAAAATCCTCAAAAGGCACTGCAACACCCCGGAACTTGTCTGCCAAAGCCTCAGCCCGGCTAAAGTTACGGTTAGATACAAACACAGTCTTAACACCGTTGGCCACCAAATGGCGTGCCGTCAACTCGCTCATCTCGCCAGCGCCCAGCACCAATACATTGGAGGCAGATAAGTCGCCCAGTACCTTCTTAGCCAGCTCCACTGCAGCATAACTGACAGATACCGCATTATAGGCGATCCGGGTGGTAGTTCGCACCCTTTTCCCAACAGCAATAGCCCTGTTAAACAGTGTATTTAAGACAGTCTTGGTGGTTCCTGCGATCCGGGCAATGGCGTAGGCTGATTTTACCTGACTGAGAATCTGCCCTTCACCCAGTACCAGTGAATCAAGGCTGGCGCTTACTCTAAATAGATGCCTGATACATTCCTCTTGCTGAAAATAAAATAGATAATCATAGTTTGTCTCAGCTAACACGTTGGGTGCCATATAGTCAAGGAAATCCTGCATAACCGTCAAAGCATCATCGGCATCTTCCACAACCGCATACATTTCAGTCCGGTTGCAGGTAGACAAAATAACGCATTCCCGAATATCATCATATTCATAAATACGCTTATAGGCTGCTTTGATTTGTTCTTCTGAAAAAGAGAAACACTCCCGGACTTCTACCGGGGCCGTTCTATGATTCAGGCCCAATACAACAAGCTGCATTTCGTATTCTCTCCTCTGCCTCGCTAAACTTGCCTTGTTTAAGCAAATCAAGCGTCTCCTGATCAATGGTTTCACGCCAAAATTTTTCCCGATCCTTAGCTGTTGCCAAACGGTCCTTCATTTCTGTTCTAAGCTTGGCAAGCAGCGTCAGATAATGGCCATATTCCGGTCCATACCTTGCGGCAAGCTCTTCCCTCAGCCGCCTTGAGAGGGCCGGACTACCACCGCCGGTCGAAATCGTAAGTAATAAATCCCCATGGGCTACATGGGCTGGCACATAAAAATCAGATAAATCAGGCGCATCGGCAATAGTAACCAAAGCTCCTGCTGCCTGGGCTTCTGCCGCTGCCTGACGGTTTATTTCCGGATCATTCGTGGCGCAGAACACCAAAAAAAAATTATGTAAATCTCCGGCCTGATAGGTACGCGGTATCCATGCCAAACGGCCAGTTTCCTGCAAGCCGTTAAGCCCTGGTGTTAGTACAGGGCTAAATACGCTTATCTCGGCACCGGCCGTCAAAAGTGCCATTACTTTGCGCTCAGCTACCGCACCGCCGCCAATAACTCCACACCGCCGTCCGGTCAATTTGAGATTAATAGGGTATAATTCCATTTGTTTCACGTCCTGGACAAGCTAGTAACTACAAATATTTTACCACATTTCGCTGTCAAAAGGTAATTTTCCTTTATCGAACCAATAGTTTAGGATAATTATTCACTTTAATCGGTTCTCGTCGCCGGCGGCAGCGGTTTGACGGGTAGAGCAAAATAAGCTTCCAATATGCGGCGGGTGACAGGCGCAGCTGCCATTGAGCCCTCGCCACCATCTTCAATAAAGACTGACATAGCAATCTCAGGATTTTCTGCCGGCGCATAACAAACAAACCAGGAATGAGTAGTACCGCGTCCAGTTTCGCCTGAGCCGGATTTCCCGGCTACCGTTTTGGGGAAACCGCTAAAAACCGCAGCCCCTGTACCCTGAGTTGTAACTGCAAGCATTCCCCGCCGAATCGTCTCCCACACCTCAGGCCTGAGATACACGTTCCTGATAACCTCAGGCTCAATTATTTGGGCAATATCTCCTTCTACTGTCAGCACTTTGTCAACAAGAATCGGCTTGTAAACAATCCCACCAGTTGCGACCGTCATGGCCAGCATGGCTTGTTGCAAGGGGGTTGCCAGGTAATAGCCCTGACCGATCGCAGCAATCAGAGTTTCGCCCGGATACCAGACTTCACCATAATTGGCCTGCTTCCACTCAGTAGTTGGAACCAACCCCTTTTCTTCACCTGCGAGCTTAATGCCTGTGGTTTGTCCATAACCAAAGGTCAGTGCATAGGAGGCTAACGTATCCACCCCCAGGCGGTTGCCTAATTCATAAAATACGGGATCACTCGACCAGGCCAAACCATCGACAATATTCAATTTTCCCAAGCCCTTGGTATTCCAGCCATAAAAGCTCCAGCCGTTTAGGACATATACCCCTTTATCATCAAATATTTCTTGTGTTGTTGTTGCATTCGTATCCAGAGCGGCCGCAGTTGTAATAATTTTGAATACCGAGGCCGGTGGATAGGCATTTTGAATAGCACGGTTAGTGAGAGGATTGTTGTGATTATTGATAAGTTGGTTCCAGTCCTGATTGCTAATACCACCGGCAAACCGATTGGGGTCAAAGGCTGGGGTACTGGCCATAACTAATACGCCGCCTGTTTTGACATCAAGTGCAACAACGGCCCCTCCTTTTGCTGGCGCACCTATTTTCCGGCTTTCTTCCACTTGCACTCTCAGTGCCTCTTCGGCTGCTTTCTGCAGGTTGCCGTCAATGGTTAGCCCTAGCCCTTGCCCCGGTATTGCTGGACGATCACCCAGTGGTTGCACTTCTTCCCCTACAGCATTGACCTCAATCTGCCGGGCACCGTCTTTGCCCCTCAGAATAGATTCCCATTCCCCCTCCAAGCCGTCTTTGCCAATTAGATCATTCGGATGATAGCCTTGCTTTTTACGCTCTGCATATTCTTGCTGATTAATATAACCAATAAAGCCCAGCACATGGGCTGCCAGTTCATTATACATATAGTGTCTGACAGGCATGGCCTCAATGACTACACCTGGCAGATAAGACTGACGCTCTTCGATTTTGGCGATGGTTGCCGCATCGGCATCCCGTTTGATAGGTAGCGGCGTATAAGGAAAATCCACACTGCTCTGCAGCAATTGCCGGATTTCCTCTGCAGCTACTCCGGTAATAGCAGCCAGTAGCAATGTATTCTCTGGTGAATTGTTATATTCGTTAGGAATAATAGATACAGCAAAACTTGGTCTATTGGTCACAATGACGGCACCATTTCTGTCATACATTGTACCGCGCGGTGCCAGTGCATTAATCTGTCTGGTACGGTTCTGTTCCGCTATTTTCTTATACTGGGCACCCTGAAACAGTTGCATCCATACTAATCGAAAAGTAAGTACACCGATTATACCAATAACAATCATAGCTAATATCCTAATGCGCCGGTTTCTCTCCCACATATGGCTGTCACCTTTTCCTCAATGACAAATTTACTACATAGTATCCCATAAATAGATAAAGAAAACACAACTTTCGCCAATCCTTAACCGCAGCGGGCTATTGTAAGAAAAATAAAAAAAATGCAGTAAGTTTACTTACTACACCCTATACAATATCTATACAATTATACAATGCGTTACATTTTATTCACTCTAATCTCATACTAATATCCGCAGCTTTTACAGAGTGGGTAAGCGCCCCACTCGAAATAATGTCTACTCCCTTGGCCGCCAATTCAGCGATTCGTTCCCCGGTAATATTGCCGGATACCTCAATTAATGCCTGACGGTTAATGAGCTTTACAGCCTCTTCTATCATCGGCAGCGGCATGTTATCAAGCATAATAACATCGACACCGG
This sequence comes from Sporomusa sp. KB1, assembly GCF_007830295.1. GTDB lineage: Bacteria > Bacillota > Negativicutes > Sporomusales > Sporomusaceae > Sporomusa. The sequence continues at coordinate 1,164,596 of NZ_VLKC01000002.1, forward strand.
CAAGCAAGGCCTCCTGGACCTGATTTAAATCTTCAACTTCTACTTCCACCTTCATAAATGGCGACATCCTAGTACGCACCTTTTGCACAGCTACCAAAATACCACCTGCGGCTTTACTATGATTATCCTTAATTAATACCATTGAATCCAGACCATAACGGTGATTTGTACCACCCCCGATAGTAACAGCGTATTTTTCCAGCATGCGCAACCCTGGTGTTGTTTTGCGAGTGTCGGCAATTAATGTGTTTCGCTCCCCGCAGGCCTCAACATATTGCCTTGCAGTAGTGGCTATCCCTGTCAGGTGTTGTAAAAAATTTAAGGCTACCCGCTCCCCGGCCAATAATGCCCGGGTTGGACCTTGTAACTGCGCAAACTTTTCCCCCTGCTGCACCCAGTCACCATCAACGTATTGGGGCGTAACTTTCACTCTTTCATCGAGCAGGGCAAATACCCGTGAAAAAACCGTCATTCCTGCCAAAACCATATCTTGTTTAGCAACAAGATACCCCTGCGATACATGCTCTTCTGAAAAAATCGCCTCGCTTGTCACATCCCCATACCCGATATCCTCAATTAATGCCTGTCGCAACAGTTCATCCAATGCCAGCTTGTTCATTGTATTACCGTCTTCCTTCCCCATTGTTGTAAAATATGTTTCTGTAAATCTTGATCATTTTTCTCCGGAAAATCTATCCGGTAGTGACATCCTCTGCTTTCAGTCCTCAGTAATGTTGCTTCCAGCAATAACTCTGCCAGCTGATAAGCATTACAGGCAGGATAGCTTTGCATACCCCCAGGGGGAATCACCGAACTTTTCTTACTGTCACGCACCCACTGTAATGCAGCCTCCAACCCTTTACCCTGGCGTACCACTCCGGCAGCAAGCTCTAATTTCGTCCGCAGTGCACTTACGTCATTGTAATTGCCGCTTTCTCCCGTAGTACAAGCCAGCTGCCCAGAATTCATTCTTGGGGCAGGGAAATTATCATTGATGCTTGCAGCAACCCGGTGGCCAAACACAATCCCTTCAAGCAGAGAATTGCTGGCAAGCCTGTTGGCACCATGAACCCCTGTCGCGGCAGCTTCGCCACATGCATATAAACAAGCTACACTGGTCTTACCCCAAAGATCGGTCTTAATCCCCCCAATAGTATAATGTGCCGCCGGTGCAATAGGGATAATATCTTGTTCCATAAAATAGTTATTTTTCGCAAGCTCGGCATACACTTGCCGGAACCGGTCCATTACGTATTCTTTGCCAAGATGTCTGGCATCCAAACCAATCGGCTTGCCTCCTTGTTTGCCTGCCTCCTGCAGCATAGCTCGCGACACTTCATCCCGCGGAGCCAGTTCTCCTGCAGGATGATAGGTTGACATGAATCTTTGCCCTGCTGCGTTTAGCAAAGTAGCACCCTCACCCCGCAGTGCCTCTGTTAATAAAAATACCCTGCCGGATTTTGTGGTAAAAGCTGTCGGATGAAACTGAACAAACTCCATATCAGCAATAACCGCTCCGGCCCGATAGGCTGCCGCCACACCATCACCACTTGACGAAATTGCATTGGTAGAACGAGCATACAAGCCGCTATATCCACCTGTGGCAACAACAACGACCGCAGACCGGAAATATACGAGTTTGCCGGCCTGAACAATCACACAACCACAGCACCCTTCCTGATCTGTCGCTATATCCACCAAAAAGCACGATTCCAAGCGGTCGATGTTCGTAGTATCGTTAACTTTGCCTGCTAATAATTCCGCAATGTATTTCCCGGTATAGTCATAGTAATGCACTACCCGGTTGCGGGAGTGTCCAGCCTCCCTGGTTAACTGCAAACCTTTTTCATTATGGGAAAAACTAGCTCCCAGCGATATTAGGAAATCCAAGGCCTCAGACCCCTCAGATGCCAAAACCTTTACCGCTTCCTCCCGGCATATCCCTTGCCCGACTCGTAATGTGTCTGCAATATGTTCCTCCACCTTATCATCCGGGCCTACCGCTACCGCCATACCACCCTGCGCTTTATATGTACTGCATTCTGCAAGCTGACCTTTGCTTACAATAGCAACTTTTAATCTGGAGTCTAATAATAAGGCCGTAGACATGCCGGCAATTCCTGCACCGACAATGATAACATCATATTCTTTACTTGCACTTATCAACTCATTGTGTTTTGAAGTAAGATAGCCCCGTTCTGCCCTCATGCCAACTCCAGCATGAGGGTGAGCGTATGTCGCGCTTTTTCCGCAACTGTCTCGTCCACATTAATTTCGTAACGGTTATTCAGCAAAGCGTCATAAATACTCTGCTGTCTTGTCTTCTTCATATTCGGACATACCAGGCCAGAATGAAGCAAAATAAACTGTTTTTCCGGGCAAACAGTTCTTAATTTACACAAAACACCTACTTCTGTACCAATAACAAAAACCTCTGCCGGTGAATTTTCAACATAGCGGATAATCTCCGACGTACTACCCACAAAATCAGCCAATTTTACCACAGCCGGTATACACTCCGGATGAATCAGAATCTTGGCTTCAGGATATCGCTGCCTTACCTGGGTTACATTTTCAGCCTTTACCTTCGCATGGGTGACACAACACCCTTGCCACAAAATCAGTTCTTTGTCAGGCAATTGTTTGGCTACATAATCGCCTAAGTTTTCATCAGGAATAAAAATCACTTTCGAACCAGGCAGTGATGCTACAACCTTAACTGCATTTGCAGATGTGCAGCATATATCACTTTCCGCCTTTACTTCAACCGATGAATTGACATAGCAAACAACCGGCACACCTGGATGCCGGGACTTAAGCTCTCTCACATTCTCAGCGGTAATAGTATCAGCCAATGGACAACCCGCATCAATCTCCGGCAATAATACAACCTTATCAGGCGAGAGTATCTTTGCTGTCTCAGCCATAAAGCGAACACCGCAAAAAACAATACCATCACTTTCTATTTTTGCCGCAACTTTACTCAAATAGAAGGAGTCACCAACATAATCTGCAACCTCTTGCACTTCGTCCAGTTGATAGTTATGCGCCAGGATAAGAGCATTCCGCTTTCGTTTTAGATTCTCTATTTCCTCTTTTAGCTCTGTCAAGGTATTTGTTCCTCCTAAAGAAATTTCCATAGATATTATGATTACCATTACTCATATACCTATTCTATCTCTATGACAAGACAACTGTCAAGACAGTTGTCAAAGCTTACTCTAGTAATAAATGCCTGCGCTATTTAGCAAAAAAATAGTCAGGTATATGCTAAAGCATACACCTGACTAGTAGCATGGCAACCTCAGTCACCCGATTTTTAGTTAATTTGCATAGTCTTTACCGACTATTACCTGCACCACATTCGCCCGGCTGCTATCATTATTAATCTGCAGCGCATAGTTGAAAGGCAAACCTGTTAACTTGCCGCTAGCTTCATTGCTATTGGCAACAACCAGGGTATTTTTATTGCCAGAACCAGAACCAGACACACTGACAACATTATAGCCCTGACCTCTGAGAGTAGCTGCCATTTTCTCACCAGCGCCATTAATACCACTGGCATTTATTACCTCAAACTGCAGCTTACCGCTGGCAGCTGCCGCCTTGCTTTCAGGCACTTTCTCCTTATCGGTGGTCGTTGGCTTATTCGGTGCCTTGGGATCAGTTACACCAGGCTTTTTGGCCTCTTTAGTCTCGGTCGTTTTTTTTGGCAACTCAACAATTTTCATTTCTTTCGGAATGGAACGCTCATATTGACTTGCTGTAGTACGCACCTCGGCAAAATACTTATCGTCTGCTGTCACGCCCTGCGATGCGGCCACATAGGCTCGCAGTTCGGTTATGTCAGGCAGCCAATAACTAATATCATCAATATATGCCGGTTTCCCTGGCACCATAGCTGCCTTCAGTCCAGTCTTGCCAGCATCATTTAACAGCTTAGCCAGCTTAATCATATCAGCGGTTGTCATATCAGTTGTAACTGCGGCATTTACCTCCCGGATGATGCTTGGTACCCGGGGCAGGATAAATGGACTGGTCACTTCCTCAAGCAAGGCTTTGAGGAACTTTTGCTGGCGGGCAATCCGGCCAATATCGCCTTCTTCATCCCGGTAACGCACATATTTAATGGCTGTACGCCCATCCAGTTTTTGCTCGCCAGGCTGCAGATCAATCACCAGGTTGTCATAGGGGTCTTCATAATACATGCGTTTTTCGACATCAATAGTCACGCCGCCGACGGCATCGACAATTTTGTTGAAGGCAGCAAAGTTAATAAGCACATAATAATCCATCGGAATACCCAGTAAATCCTCGACAGCCTTCTGCGATAGTTTATGGCCGCCATAGGCATAGGCATGGTTAATTTTATCCCAGCCATTGCCGGGAATCTTGACCCTGGTATCACGCGGTACTGACAGTAAAGACACTTGTTTTGTCGAAGTATCTACTGTAACAACCATCATCGTGTCCGAACGGCCAACATCATCACTGCGTTCATCAACGCCCATTACCAAAATATTAATCTTGTGCGGCAACCCAACAACATCGGCGCCAACTCGCCGTGCTTTTTCAAAAGTGCCGCCAGTTGACCAATAATAAGTGGCACCGGCTACACTAACAAATAAAAGAAAACAGGTTAATATAAGTAAAAACCGGTTGCGCCGGGTTTTACGCTGATCCGTAATCCGCTTTTCGAGGCGTGATGCCATGACACAATCACCCTTTCCTCATCCTTTTACAACATTTTACTTTAATCACACAACAAGATAAGCCCCCTAGCACTGGGGGCTTATCTTGAAGTATAGCAAAAAATGTAGTTTCGGGTCAAGTTTTTTTTATAATCACTTTGTGTGTAAAACTTCACCAAATTACCTAAAAACTATTTTTGAGGTGATCTGGTAAAATAGTTTTTGTCATACTCTATTTTAAGATCATCTAGTTTGTTTTGTTTAAGTTTCGCTTCAATCTTAGCTTTATTAATAGTTGCATATGGAAAAAGTTCACATATTATCTATATCCATAAAGAGTCTACACCGCCCTCCAACCTATGTTATTATTTAAATACAAATGTCCTGGAAAACGAATTTTACACCCGTTCATCCAGGACATTTATGTCTTTTTTATTTGTAACCCATGTCTGGGTCAAAACCCGTTACTGTCCTTTAGGAAACTTTTTGTCAATAGTTCCCCATATTTCAGGCTGTTCCTGGCCTAAGCGCCAGATAGCAATACCGGCCGGGTTATATTTGGCCACAATATCCAGTTTAGCGGCTGTACTTTTGTCATTCTCAAACCAGACTTCATGATCCTTGTATTTAAAATGGGGGGCTTGGGCTTTATCATCATAGGCTATTTTAGCGCCATTCTTTTCCGCCAAGACAATGGCATCAGCATATTTTATGGTTTCACCCTTTTTGCCTACCCAATCATAGCCGTACGCACCAACTCCGATAATCACCTTATGCGGGCCACCACATTTGTCGATAGCGTACTTGATATTTTTATCATACCAGTCGATTGGTGCGATAGGACCAGGCTCAGAGGTAGCCCAGTGGTTGTCATAGGTCATAATCTGCAGAAAATCAGCATTGGCTGCTAGCTTCGGATAGTCATAGGCACCAGATACGTCCTCCGCCACGTCTACCTGAGGGAAAACGGAAATAATGAGCAATTTATTGATTGCCTTCATTTTGGGGTAAAGCTCGGCCATGAAGGCTGTCAGGTTATCCTTATGTTTTGGCGGCAGTAGCTCAAAATCAATATTAATGCCGTCATAGCCTTTTTCCTTGACCATCTTAATAATACTGTCTGTTACCTTGGTACGGATGGCCGGATCTCCCAGCACTGCATCAGTTGCTCCGGTTTTATTTGTTACCAGTGGGTACATTTTAAGACCCAGTTGACGAGCTGTGTCATAAACCAACTGACTATCCTTGGCTTCCAGCGTGCCGTCAGTGGTAGCTCTATACCAGAAAGGACCAACTGCCGACATGCTCTTGGCATGGGTTTTCATACTGGGAAAAGAGCCTGTTTGATCCGGTGTGCCCGGCCAAGGATTCTCATAATAACCAATAACCATCCGTGCCGGCATAGCAACATTGCCTGGCGCACCAGGACTCATTTGATTAGCCTGATCACCAGGCAGCAGCTTAGGTGCCGGTTTGTTAGCCGTACTGCAACCACCGGCAACAACAGCAGCAATAACAAAGAGAATGAGAAGAACACTTGTGATTACCTTGTAGTATGTATTAACACGCAAAACTGTCACCCTTTCCGTTACTATTGTTGATTTGTATCAATAATAGTATTGGCTGGGTGACAGTTCTTATGCCTGGCAATTTTACTCAGGCAGCTTGGTCAGCACTTGCGCAACATGTTTTAATGTTTCCCATTTTTTACAGAAACAAAACCGGACTTGGCGGCTGCCTTTGGCTTTATTCGCATAAAACGAGGAACCTGGCACAGTAGCCACGCCTGTCAACTCAATCAGCTTGCGGCTAAAGGCAGTATCATCGGTTATCCCTAAACGCGCCATAATATCACTGGCATCAGTAAGTACATAATATGCGCCTTGGGGCAGCTCGCATTTAAACCCAGCTTGGCGCAAAGCGCCCAGAACAAAATCGCGGGCTTCGCCATAATGGCTTTTTAATCCCTCATAGTATTCAGGCCCATAGGTCATAGCCTCAGCAGCAGCATGTTGAAGTGGCGTGGGCGCTCCGACAGTAAAAAAATCATGCACCTTACGGATGCGCTTAGTAATTTCCGGTGCGGCAATAGCCCAACCCACCCGCCAACCAGTGACCGAATAGGTTTTGGAGATGGAATTAATAGTGATTGTCCGCTCAGCCATACCTGGCAGAGAGGCAATTGATACATGCCTGGCACCGTCGTAGAGAATATGCTCATAGATTTCATCAGCGACAGCATAGGTATCCCATTTGATACACAGAGCAGCAATTTCCGCAAGCTCTTCCTTGCTAAATACCTTGCCTGTCGGATTATTGGGCGTATTAATGATGATGGCTTTCGTCTTTTCATTGAAGGCAGCTGCCAACTCTGCTGCCAAATAGTGCCAGTCAGGTCCATACAACGTTACATAGCGCGGCGTAGCCCCTGACAAAATAGAATCCGGGCCGTAATTCTCATAAAACGGCTCAAAAATAATAATTTCGTCGCCAGGGTTAATAAGCGCCTTTAAAGTGGCAATCATGGCCTCAGTGGCACCACAGGTGACGGTAATGTCGGTCTTGGGGTTGCATTCGATGTGATTGTAATCACGAACCTTTCGGCTGATGGCCTCTCTGAGCTCAGGCTCACCAAAGGTTACCGGGTACTGGTTAAACCCCGCCTGGATAGCACGGATGGCAGCTTCCTGAATGGCTTTAGGACTTTCAAAGTCCGGAAAGCCTTGCGACAGGTTATAGCCGCCTGCTTCATCACAGATACGAGTCATTTCCCGGATGACTGATTCGGAAAAAGTTTCGGTAATTTGGGATAATTTTTTCATAGCTGACCTCCGTGATTTAGGTATTGGTATTAGCTGCTTTCCACGCTTCTTCTCTGATAAGCCCCATGACTTCCTTTTTAATGCGGATAAAGTCATCAGTAAGTTTTAGATCAAAAGTACGTTCATTAGGCAGCTCCACATTGATTTTTGCCTTAATTCTCCCTGGCCGGGCTGTCATTACATAGATGGTGTCGCCAAGAAAAACGGCTTCATCCACATCATGAGTAACGAAAAGAATGGTCTTATGGGACTCATCCCACACACTTAAGAGCAATTCCTGCATAACTGTCCGAGTCTGGGCATCAAGAGCCCCAAAGGGCTCATCCATTAACAGCACTTCGGGATCATTGGCCAAAGCACGGGCAATAGCCACCCGTTGCTTCATACCGCCTGACAAGTCACGGGGGAAAAAGGTCTCAAAGCCTCTGAGGCCAATCTTTTCAATATAATGGTCGGAAACCTCAATGCGCTCTGGTCTACTTTTGCCAGCAACATCCAGTCCAAATTCAATGTTTTCCCGCACAGTCAACCACGGAAACAGGGTATACGTCTGGAACACCATGCCCCGGTCACTCCCTGGGCCGGTTATTTCCCGCCCGTCAAGGAGTACCCGGCCTGAGGTCGGTTCTTCCAGACCGGCAACGATTTTCAAAATGGTCGATTTGCCGCAGCCTGAGGGACCGAGTATGGTAACAAACTCACTGGGCTTAACGGTAAAACTGGCCTCTGCCAAGGCAATAACCTGACGCTCCTTGCCAGTAAATATTTTGCTTACGCCATCAATGATTACTTTATCTTGCGTCATTTCTGTCATGCTACCGTCCTCCTTTGCCCATCCAGGGGAACATCCTGGCATATAACCATTTGAATACAATATCAATAACAATGCCAATAACACCAATTACAATGATACCAACAATAATATTGCCTGTTTTCAAAAACCGTTGGGCCTGCATAATCATAAATCCCAGGCCTGAACCGGCGGCCACAATCTCCGCCACAACCAGGTATGTCCACGCCCAGCCAAAAGCAATTCGCAGCGTATCCACAATACCCGGCATACTTGCCGGCAGAATAATCCGGCGAAAAACGCCCCAGCGGGAAACGCCCAGGGTATAAGCAGTATCAATCAGATCATGGGCGACATTCTTGGTCACGTCCATAATCATGAGTGTCAGGGGAAAGAAGGTACCAAAAAATATGACGGCGATTTTTTCACTTTCGCCAATACCAAGCCACAGAATAAACAGCGGAATAAAGGCCGAGGCTGGCATATAGCGGATAAAGCTAAGCATGGGCTCGGCCAACGCCTCACAGACCTTGAGACTGCCCATCATGATCCCCAGGGGTACAGCAATCACAGCCGCCAGCAAAAAGCCAACAGTTACCCGGAACACACTGGCCCAAATATCATTCATTAAATCGAATTCAGAAAATAAGATAACTCCGTCTTTTACCACCTTATCCGGCGACGGTAAAAACATGGGGGGAATCAAGTCGCTATAGGTAAGCGCCGACCAGATGGCAGCAAGCAAAACAAAGGTCAATGCGCTCAAGGCAACATAGAACGGCGCAGGAATATCTGCTTTAGGTGTAAAAAGTTTGCATTTGACCATAGTTCATCCTCCTTAATTTGTAAAGGCCGCGTAGAAGCGCTGACGCCTCTAGCGCGGCCCTAAACCTTCGCTAGTATCCTACTTGACTTTGGTAATAAAAGTACTGTCAATGTATTTGTTCAAATCAGGTGCCTGTGCTAACAGCTTAAGTTTTACATAGAATTCACCGGCCCGTTTACCGACATCATAGATAGCGCCTGGTTTTTCTTTGGTGCCATAAAACTCAAGATTTTCTTTTAGGTCATAAAATTTAACAGTTTGAATATCCGCAGCTACCTCTTCTGGTTTCATCTTGAAAGCGGCTGCCAAAATTTTGTTAGTATCTTCCGGATTTTTATTCATATAATCTGTAGCTTCTGCCAACGCAGCTACGATGGCTTGCACTGTTTCAGGATTGTTGGCCGCCAGGTCTTCACGGACGGCCAGTATATCAGCAATCAGACCAGGCGTATCTTTGGTCGTAGCCAACACAGTTTCACCGGCTGCCTTTGCTTTACCCAGATGCGGTTCCCAGGTAATAGCAGCATCCACTTTGCCAGCCATAAAGGCCGAAGCCGCTTCACTGGCTTTCATATCTACAGCTTTAATATCGCCATCGTTTAAGCCATTTTGCTCCAGCAGGGTAGACAACAGGAAGTGGGAAGCCGAACCACGGTGGAAGGCAATTTCTTTGCCTTTGAGATCGGCAATTTTTTCAATACCCTTGCTCTTTTTCACAATCAAGCCATCTGCACCGTTAGAAGAATCAAAGGCCCAGACAAATTTCATGGGGACACCCTCCCCAGCAGCCGAAACCGATACATCAAGGGAGGCTGCCATAGCCTGGATTTTGCCGGCTACCAGTGCCTGTTTCCGGTCACCGACACCTTCGATGGATTGCAACTCTACTTCAACGCCCCTATTTTTAAACATGCCCTTTTCTTTGGCTACGAACAGCGCACCATAACCGGTCCAGGGAGTATAGGCAATAACAATCGGCTTTTTCTCTCCGACCTGGGACGCTTTTTCTGCGGATTTATTACCGCCACAGCCAGCAACAACCATTGCCAGCATAGCTGCCAGAAGCAGCATGGATACCAGTTTCTTTTTCACGAAAAATCCCTCCAAAACATTAACTAAGATACCCCTTATAAAGTTCTATCTATCACATATTCGAGCAAAATTTCTTTTATCCTTTTCCCCATTAAAGAAAAAGCAAAAAAATATAGGCCCTCTTTGCGAGTACCTATATTCTCTATTTTCCTTTAGAAAAACGATTCATTATAGCGAGGTAACGCTACACCGTGACTAGCACAAAACATCAACTTAGGTTTCATTTCACCTTGCCCAAGAAATAACTGCTTAAGAATAAGCGCCTTGTTTGTGATCGTTATTGCTCAACATCATAATATATGCGCCTGCCAAAATTAGTACAATTCCTATAATAGTGGATGTAGTAAGAGTTTCCCGTAAAATAAGGAGACAAAATAACGGCGCCAGAGCTGGCTTTATAAAGAATACGATCGACGCGACAGCAGCAGAACTTTTCTCCATAGCCATGAAGTAAAACAGATAACCTAAACCGCTTACAACAACGCCAAGATAAATCAGAACAGCAATATTGCTATAAGTAATCCCGGAAATTATCGAAATGTCGACTAAGAGCGGGGTAATATTTCCTATTTGATAGGTATCAAACAAAGCTAAATGGGAAATCAGCATCAAGGCCAATAAAATTATATCACCTGCCAGAAAGGAAAAACAATTGATCACAATACTGCCATACCTTGCTACTCTCTTTTTACTAACAACACTATAAAGCGAAAAGGTTATGGCCGATAATATGGCTAAAATGATGCCTTTCATATCTGTATGAATCCCAAAGGGATTTAAAATAAAGAGCACACCCAACAAGCTAACTGCCAGAGATAGCATTACCTTGTTATTGATCTTTTCTTTTAATAAAAAATACGCAATCGGCGTTGTAAATGTAGGGTTGGCACTAAATATAATAGCCACCGTCGAAGCCATCGTATAAAGGATAGCAAATTGAAAAAACGACATGCTGATAACGATTCCTAAAAATCCTGTTAATATAAAATATAAACAATCATTTCTATTTAACTCAATATTTTTCCTTTTTATCGCTTGCATTGATGCCGGCAGTAATATTACCCCCCCGATCAAGAATCTGATAAAATTCAGTTGAAAGGGATTAATATCAGCCGCCACAATTTTACCGGCTATCTCCATGGTGCTGAAAATAACAGCCGCCAGTATAATATATATGTAAGCTTTTTTCACAGTTATCATTTCCTTTTGGAGTGGATTGACAATAGTAGCTTCCTAAACAACTTTGACACCATGCCCTATGTCAAGTATGATTATAACAAAATATGAAACATAGTTAAAATATCTGTTAAGACTATTTTTCATTCGATAATCGAATGCTTGCAGGGTTGAAGGAGTCGTCAACATGGACATTCGTCAATTAAAATACTTTCTTGCGATTGCAGAAGCCGGACAGATTACCAAAGCGGCTACCCGGCTGCATATCACCCAACCACCCTTAAGCCAGCAAATTATCCTGCTGGAAAAAGAATTGGGCGTACAACTGATTGAAAGAACAAAAAAACATATCAACTTAACAGAATCAGGGCGTATATTACAAAATAGAGCTGAACAAATCATAGAACTAATTAACACCACCATTGATGAAATACACGAAGCGGCCAATGGCATAAGCGGCAAGCTGACAATCGGCACCATCACATCCTCCGGCAGAACACTAATACCCGAATTCGTTCAAAAATTTCATCAGATCTATCCTAAAATTTCCTTTGACTTACGTCTGGGAGATTCCCGGCGCATATTAGAATTACTAAATGCCGGCATTATCGAAATTGGGTTAGTACGTCTTCCCATTAACACTTCCTTATATAACTATCTAACCTTACCACAAGAAAATATGGTAATGGTTTCCCGGGCTGATGCTATTACAATTGGCGACAAAGAGATTTTATCTTTAGATAAAATCCAAAACCATCCTTTATTAATTCACCGGCGCTATGAAACCATAATTATCGATTATTGCCGGCAGATTGGTTTTGAACCAAATGTTCTTTGCACCAGTGATGACAATACCTCCTTACTCATTTGGGCTAAGCTGGGACTGGGTATTGCTATTGTGCCTGAAACAACTATCAATCTTCTCCAGGACTCGCCGCTGCTGATACAAAAGCTAACCAGTCCTGAACTCATAACAACGGCTGCTATCATCTGGCTAAAAAAGCACACTCTGTCTACAGCAGCCTCCCATTTCCTTGAAATGTTCAAAAAAGCTCACACCGAACTTTAGATCTGAGATTTTAAAAGCCGTAGGCCATCTTTTGAATGGCTTACGGCTTCAATTCCTAATCTTCGTAACTTTGGGCGTACGCTACTTGCAATATATCGTCAGGAAGTTCTTTTTCCCAACGGGCAACAACAACGGCAGCAACACAGTTACCGCAAACGTTGCAAGCAGTACGGGCCATATCAAGTACCCGGTCTACACCAAGGATTATGGCAATACCTTCTACCGGGAGACCGAAGGCAGCAGCAGTCCCGGCGATAACAATAAGGGAAGCCCCAGGTACGGCAGCAATGCCTTTAGTAGACAGCATCAGGGTAATAAGCATCAAAACTTGAGTCTCAATCGGAAACGGAATCCCATATACTTGGGAAATAAACACAACAGCCAATGCACTATATAAGGTGGAACCATCCAGGTTAAAAGTATACCCCAGCGGCAATACAAAAGTTACTATATGTTTTGGCACTCCAAATTTTTCTAATTTCTCCATAGCAATCGGCAAAGCAGCTTCACTGGCTGCCGTTGAAAATGCTAATATCAGTGGTTCTTTCAGCGCTCGTAACAAATGGAAGAAGTTAACTCGCACAACAACCGAGGCGGCCAGAAGAACGATAGCGAGAAAAAGAAGTAAAGCAAAATATAATGAAAGGATGAGCTTACCCAAAGGAAGAAGCATCCCTAACCCATAGGTACCTACCGTATAGGCAATAGAACCAAAAATACCGATAGGTGCTAGCATCATAACATAGTGAGTAAACTTGAACATAATTTCCGCAACACTAATGGCAAGATCAATAACAGGACGCCCTTTTGTACCGATGGCAGCAGCAGCTACCCCAAAAAAGACAGAAAAAGTAATAATTTGCAGCATATCCTGACGAGCCATTGCATCAACTACGTTGGTTGGCACAAGCTTAATTAACATATCAAGATGGTCTATCGTTTTCTTGGCCGCCTCCGCACCGGCGCCAGCAGCCCCACCGCTTATTGCTACACCCACGCCAGGCTGAAGGACATTTACCACTACTAAACCAACTACCAAAGCGACCGTCGTAGCAATCTCAAACCATATAATGGATTTCGCTCCCAAACGACCCAGTTTTTTAAAATCACCGGTACCAGCAATACCCATAATTAACGAACTGAATACCAAAGGAACAACAATCATTTTGATCATGCGGATGAACACATCACCAATTGGCTTAAGTGCTTTCCCATATTCGGGAAATAAATAACCAAAGACAATACCCAGAATAAGACCTAAAAAAATCTGTGTTGAGAGACCCATACCCTTTTTCGGTTTGGCAGTTGAATTTTGCGCCATAAAATATTCCCCCCTTTTTTATATTGGCCAATCACTCCTGAATTGAATGTAATCAACCAGCTACAAAAAACTACAAAAGGAGACGTAATATCTCATTTTTATCAAGTAAGTATACAAAATGCAAGAAACCGTAAAAAAAAGGTGATGTGGTTTCACTCAGCAGCTAAAAACAATAAGCCTTCAATAAATTTTTTGATATTAACTTTGCCATGATAAGCACTCTTCCCTTGGATAGAAGCCATCTCGTGTCTGATTTCCTTAAAATCGAACAGTGCGCCGCTATACATTTCAAATTTATCATCATGATAATCCTCAATCCCCATATTAGCCACATTTTGCATGGCTTTGGCAATAGCTCGCCTGACCCGCTGTTCAATGGTTTTAACATCTTGCTCAATAGCTACTGATAACTCCTGATACAGTTCATGCAGCTGATAAGTCTGATTCTGCCCGTGACTCAGACGAACATCAACCAATTGCGCCAACTGGTAAATATTTTTGGCCCCAGCTTCACTAATGATCCCCAGTTCTGAAAATATCCGGTTAATCCGGGTATTCCGGTTTCGTTTGGCATTGTCATCCTGCTCGACTGGCTTAGCATCAGGACTAACATAACGGGCCGTTGTTTGGGAAATCAGTGACATAACTGCCCGTAACTTCCTGCTTTCTTCCACCTTGCAGATTATCGATGTAATCTCTAAAACATTAATCGGCTTATGAATATAAAAGTCAATTCCTGTCTCGTACGCTTTAGTAATCATGGGCTGACTGGTACTTTCAGAAATCATAATAAACGAGGTATCCATGCCTCTTTCCTTGAGTTTTCTAATTAATTCTACCCCGTCCTGCCCTGGCAGCAGCAAGTCAACCAAAGCCACCTCTGGTGAATAGTCGGCAATAATGGCCTCGCCCTTAAGCCCATCGCCGCATTCTGCCACAACAGTTCCCAAATCATATTTTTTAATAATATTGCAGATGATTTTTCGAATACTTACATCATCTTCAATAATGACAAACCGCATTTTCCCACCCCATCTGCTATCTTGCTGTCCAAAGGCCTGCGCCACTATCGTATATCTGTCAAATTACTGCGCTTTATAGATTGGCAAGCGGCAGCAATACCGTAAATACTGTTTTCCCTGGTTGGGATGTCACTTTTATTTCACCACCTAATCCTTCCGTTAAGTTCTTAACATGACTAAGCCCCAGTCCTGTCGACATTTGCCCAGTTACTTCCGAAAACTTGGTAGAATACCCGGGAGCGAATATTAGCTCGGTTTCTTCGGCGGCAATTCCTGGACCATTATCGGCAACAATCAAAACTAAATTGCCGTTACTGCATTGCCCGGTTACCGCAATAATGCCGGCAGGCATCACAGCCTCAATGGCATTGATAATCAGATTGTTCAAGATGGAAACAATGCTGTAATACTTGTCGGTGATTAATTCGCCGTTATAGTTAAATGTAATGGTAACTGGCTTGTTCAAACTACTAATGTATCTTCTGGTATTTTGCTCAACAATCTGAAAAAATTCAGAGACTGGCAACCCCTCATCGCTTACTGCTACATCAAGAATCTCTTCAATTCCTCTGGTTACACGGTAATAGTCCTTTTTGACCTCATGAATTTCACGGGCAATCTCAAGCGCCCGGGCGGCAGGTGAGTCAAGCTGTGCTAACTCACCAGGACAAGCTTTATTTAGGGTTTGCGACAGAGTATAGCTTTTTTCCATGACTAACTCAATATCTGCTGACGATTTTTTCAGGTAAAATAACTCAGCCCTAAGCTTAGCAATAATTAAGATTAAATCAGCGTAGCGGGCCGCATAGTCTTCCGCCAGCACAAAGTCGCGATAGCGCTTTAGTGAATAGTAACCGACTACAGCTAATAGCGCACGACAAACCCCTACTGCCACTAGAGGAATGAAAATAGTTTCCAGGCTGCGGCCAACAAGTTCCCAGCGAATCATGAGTTCCACGCAATTACTAGTAATATCACAAAGGCTTAAGAGCAAAATAAGAGCCGGAATACTGCCCGTGTGATCGCGTATCTTAAGAACCTTAAATAAAAGTCCATAGGACAGATAATACCCAAAGGACGGCAGGTTATGCATAAAGGCACTAAACAGCGTATCATCAATAAACGGATATTTAAGTACTACACGAAGCAAGAGAACCAGCGCACCTGATAAAACTGCAATATGGACAATTGGTAATCGCTTAAAATACAACAATAGTGTGGCTAATACAACCACACTTATCGTAAAGCGGAAATACCCGTCAAACGGGTAGGTAAATAGTAAGCCTGTTATGCTTACCAGCAAAGCAACATTAATTATCATAATAAAGGATACCCGCTCATCCTATTCTGACAAATGCCAATAAAGGCTGCCAGAACTCTTGCTGTTACCCCCCAGATAACATAATGATTATATTGGTAGAAAAGCACCGGATATTTAGCGCGGCCCCGGTAGCCCCGGGGATACGCTGGCGGCAGCAGCTCAAACGGGAAACCATCCAGTGGCTTCGTAGCTGTCTCCATAAATGCAGTCTGTGGTTTAGCTGCAAGCAAAAAATCCAGCGGCACAGTAAAAACCTCGGCTACTTCATCCATATTGGGTACCAACGCTACGTCAGTTGTTATATGTACCACATAAGGATAAAGAATAACACCGATAGGACTGACTAATAGATCCAGTGCTCCCAAGGCCGCAATATCGCCCTTTTTCACCCCAAGTTCTTCCACCGTCTCCCGCACTGCTGCTTCCAGTGGACTGCTATCCCTGTTCTCGATACGACCGCCGGGAAAGCAAATATCGCCAGGCTGCCAGTTTAGTTTTCCTGAACGCACCTCAAATAAAATCGATGGCTGTCCAGCTATCTCAATAAGCGGTATAGTAACAGCCGCTTGCAGATAATCCTCTGCATTGACAATTTTCCCGGATTGATTGGGTAATGCACCCGCCAGAGCCCTTCTCACAGTATGAGTATCCATGGCTTCACCCCTTATCAAAGCTCTATCTTTCCTTCTAAGCCAGGTGTAATTATCTTTTTCCCATCAGTCGTAATAAAAATAGCTTCCGTCCCCGGATACTGCTTAAGCAGCTCTTGCCCCTTTTCAACGCCCATCACAAATATGGCCGTACTTAGTATATCCACATTGTTCTCTGCTTTTGCTACGATAGTGACACTGGCAACTCCTTGTGGCTGATAGCCAGTATGAGGATCAATGATATGTGAATACCGTACACCATCTTTGATAAAAAAACGCTGATAGTCGCCTGATGTCTCCAGCACATCCCAGTCAGCTAGCGCTAATTTGGCAGCAATACCTTCTGAATCCCGCGGGTCCTGTACACCAATACGCCAAGCTTGTCCGTCTGGTCGCTTACCGATAATCCGTACATCGCCGCCAGCGTTTACTAATGCCGACTTGATCCCATGAGCTTTAAGAGTGTCAATGGCTTTCCTGTCGGCATACCCCTTGGCTACTGCCCCGAGATCAATTCGCATGCCGGGCTTTGGCAAAAACACAGTATTAGCCTTATCATCAATCTCAATTAGTGCGAAATTGACTAATGGTAAAAGCGCTTTAATTTCGGAATCGCTAGGAACAAACTCCCCTTTATGGCCTACACTCCATAATTCCGTAAGCGCACCTACACTTACATCCAGCGCACCATTTAGCTGCTCAGACCGGCTGCGCGCCAGCTTTAGCATGGTAATAACATCTGGGTCAACCTGCACCTTTTCCTTGCCTGCCGCTTGATTGATCTTCGACACTTGGCTGCTTTCATCAAAACGATTTGTCAACTCATTAATCCGTTTAAACTCCGCAAATGCCGCCTTAACACCCGCCTCATTGCCATTACCATACGCCGTTATCTCAATAATCGTATCCATAAGAAACTGAGTTTCTTTGTACGGCTTGTCAGAAAATGGGCTGCCAATTGAGCAGCCTGCACCAACAACAAGTAGAAAAATCAGCAATACACTTGCTCCTACGCGACTTAAAACATTCATAAATGCAACATCCTCCGGACACAGTATAATGGTTAGTTCTCACCTTTATTCATTATACCATCGAATTGCACAACAGGGAGAGCATCCTGTCATTAACATACAAAATTCAAAAAAAAATCAGCTACTTAGCAGGAATAACTCGACTTATATAGAATGAATAACTATAGATGAAAATATTCACAATGCAGTGTATCATGAAGATGCCTGGGTTCTGAAGAACCGGTGAACTATTTTTTCTACACAATTTGATACCGCTGAACAAGGCTACGAAAGTCTCTTCCTGGCAGCAATGACCAGGGTTTCTTAGTAGTCTTTTTTTGTCCTTTGCATTACCCCTTAATTTAGTAATTAAATTTAGTAGGAGTGATTAAATCATGCATATGGCAGACGCACTTATTTCCCCGGCCGTTGGCGGGGCTATGTGGGTAGCAACAGCTGGCATGGCCGCTTACGCTGCCAAAAAAGTACAGAATGACCTTGATGACCGCAAAATCCCACTTATGGGAGTACTGGGAGCCTTTGTTTTTGCCGCCCAAATGATTAATTTTACTATTCCGGGTACTGGTTCCAGCGGCCACTTAGGCGGTGGCCTCTTGCTCGCCATCTTACTGGGACCACAGGCTGCCTTCTTAACCATTACCTCTATCTTAACCATTCAGGCTTTATTTTTTGCCGATGGCGGTATTTTGGCTCTGGGCTGTAACATTTTCAATATGGGCTTCTTGGCCTGCTTCATTGGCTACCCGCTTATTTATAAACCCCTAACAGGTGAAAACCCTTCACAAGGACGCCTATTCATCGCCTCAGTGTTAGCTGCCGTAATTGGCTTGCAACTGGGAGCCTTTGGAGTCGTACTGGAAACCTTCTTTTCCGGGATTTCCGAACTACCCTTTAGCACCTTTGTTCTTTTAATGCAGCCTATTCACTTAGCTATCGGCCTTATTGAAGGACTGGTTACTGCCGCTATCGTAATGTTTGTTATGAAAGAATCACCAGAAATTTTGCAGAAAACAGCTAAAGGACAACCCTTTGGCGCTATAGCTATCAAAGGAGTATTAGTTGCCCTGCTTATTGCTGCTATGCTTACCGGCGGTGCATTAAGCTGGTTTGCTTCCGCCAACCCTGATGGTCTTGAATGGTCTATTGCTGGAGTTATCGGTGCAGATGAATTGAAAGCTCCAGAAGGAATTCATAGCTTCTTTGCCGAATTACAAGAAAAAACCGCATTTTTGCCTGATTATAACCTGAAGCAACCAGAAAAAGAAAAACCAGCAGCCACCGAAGCCAAAGCAACTGAAGAAAACGCCGCTTGGCCAGCTGTTGACAGTGGCACTTCCTTTGCCGGTATCTTAGGATCACTGTTAACATTAGCCCTTGCTTACTCTATTGGTAAAGGCTTACGGCGCTTCGCTAAAGGGTAAAATGGATCTCTCTATATAGCAATAGCACGTTAAATCTTTACATGGCGGGTAGTGTGTTGGCAATGCACCACCCGCTTACGCCTATAAATTTCTTTAATGCGGAATATTTAGCTTGTAAAAGAGGTTGATTATGCTAAAAATTGAAGCTAACTGGATAGACTTACGCTATCTTGACGCGCTTTCCAACCAAAACACTTTTATTCACCGCCTCAACCCTTGCGTCAAGCTGATTGCTGCCCTTAGTTTTATCATTGCCGTTACATCTTTCTCCAAATATGAAATTACCGGACTCTTTCCTTTTTTCCTTTTTCCGGCAGTCTTACTTTCCCTAGGCAACCTCCCTGTTGCCCCCATAGGTAAGCGACTGCTGCTAGTAGCACCCTTTGTCCTGTTTATCGGCATATTCAATCCGCTTTTCGATCATACGCCAATCACTAAAATCGGCTCTATCGTCATTACCGGTGGCTGGGTTTCCTTTTTTTCTATCACCATCAGACTATGCCTGACAATTACTACCGCCTTGATTTTGGTGGCAACTACAGGGATTGATGCCATTGGATCGGCATTACTTAGGATTGGCGTACCAAAAATTATTGTTGTTCAATTGTTATTTATGTACCGCTATTTGCATGTTTTAGTAGAGGAATTTGTGCGCTCCACGACCGCCTACAGCTTACGCTCGTTCCATGGCGATGGGGTTCAGTTCCGGGCGTGGGGTTCACTCTTAGGGCAACTATTGATTCGTTCCATTGACCGGGCCAACCGTATTTATCAATCCATGCTTTGCCGCGGCTTTGACGGCGAAGTACGGCTGATGCGTACCAGCACTCTTACCATATCAGACATAGGCTATCTTACCTTTTGGATGGTCTTTTTCGTACTAATCCGCTTTTTTGATGTTCCCGAATTGCTAGGTAAATTACTCATGGGGGTTTTCTAATGAGCCATCATATTGTCGAACTAAAAGATGTAACCTATACCTATCCTGATCAAACAGAAGCCCTTCGTGGCCTATCTGTCCGTATTACCCACGGCGAATCAGTTGCCATCGTCGGCGCCAACGGCTCAGGAAAAACCACCTTGCTTTCCCATCTGATTGGAGTACTTTTTCCTACTAGCGGCTCAATCAATATCGGCGGTTATCCAGTAACGAAAAAAACCTTACCCCATGTGCGCCGCGCCGTCGGTATGGTGTTCCAAAATTCCGATGACCAACTATTTATGCCTACAGTTTATGACGATGTTGCCTTCGGGCCCCTGAACCTAGGGCTTCCCCCCGAAGAAGTTGATGCCCGCGTAATAGCTTCCCTAACTACAGTAGGAGCATTACATCTTAAGGATCGCACTCCTTATCGGCTATCAGGCGGTCAAAAGCGTTCAGTAGCTATTGCCACTGTCCTGGCTATGGACCCTTGCATTCTTGTCATGGATGAGCCTACCGCTGGCCTGGACCCGGCCGCACGGCGACAGCTTATCAACTTGCTCAAAACCTTTGAACATACAAAGATTATTGCTACCCATGACCTGGATCTAGTTTTAGACCTATGCGCCCGTACAGTCGTGTTAAGTGCCGGTACAGTCATTGCTGACGGCCCCACGTTGGACATCTTCAACAATGAAGAACTTCTCAATAAAGCACATTTAGAAAAACCCTTCCGCATGCAAGGCTGTCCTATCTGTCATCCGCCAAAACGGTGAACTTGTTTAATAAGTCTTTCAATCCAGGGAAAGTTAACCTTTCTATCTGGAAAATACAAAAACCCCATCATAGAATTTCGGTATATTCCTAAATTCAATGATGGGGCTTTTTTGTGTGCATACTCGACACGGCCAATGACAGACCCCGAACATACTGTTCATTCTGTCACCGAACGGCTATGTATACTTTATTCATGTATTTATTATAACATCTGTGTATACAAAAATCAATCTGAATTTTGAACAGATATGAACTAATACAAAAACCGTCCACTGAAGCGTGGACGATTTTTGGCACAACTAAAACTACATAAATCGCATGTTACACCCAAATAGAACAGGTACTATTTTAGAGCCGACTTGTTATCACAAATCAACAGGTTGAACTGTCATCACCAATGCAGCTAAATAATAGGATAATTATAATGATAATTATAACACAACTATTGCTGCCATGGCCACCACAACCTTTACCAAAACCAAAACCCATATATATATATACCTCCTTTATTATGTAGTGGGGAGATACTATATACTATGATACCAGCGAGATTTTGCTACTGTTCGCTCTGCTATATGGGGATCATATCCTATTATTGCACTACAGTTTTTCTACTTTTACCGCACATACTTTATATTCATATGTTTTTGTAACTTTATCACCGCAACCCATGGTGACCTCGTTAGTAGGACATGCGTGATAATGGAAAGACATCCAGATTCCACCAGGCAATACATCAGTAGTTACCCAAGCTCTAGCTTGTACTGTACCTCTGCGCGATGTGACTGTGATGAAATCTTGATCAGCGATAGTTAGACGTTTTGCATCATCAGGATGAATCATAGCACGTTCTTCAGGGCGGTATTCTGTCAGATGTTTGGAATAACCAGCCGTAGTTAAGCAATAATGATAAAGAATACGTCCAGTAGTAAGCAAGAAAGGATATTCAGCATCTGGCAATTCAGCAGGCGGCTGATGTTCAATAGCTTTAAACACGCCTTGCCCACAGGCAAATTTGCCATCGACATGGAGATACTGACTGCCTGGATGTTCTTTATCTGGTACTGGCCATTGCAATCCTTTTTCATCAATACGCTCAAAGGACAGACCAGCGAACATCGGACTTAATGAAGCCATTTCATCCATAATTTCACTGGGGTGGCTGTAGGACATCGGATATCCCATTTTGTTTGACAAGTCTCTAATAATTTGCCAGTCAGGGCGGCTGTTGCCAATAGGCTCAATTGCTTGGCGAACCCGCTGCACACGGCGTTCACAGTTGGTAAATGAGCCATCTTTTTCAGCAAAAGAAGCTGCTGGAAGGATGACATCAGCCAATTTACCCGTCTCAGTCATAAATATATTTTGCACTACCAGAAATTCAAGATGCTCAAAGCCTTTACGCACATGGTGGGCATCGCCATCCGACCGTATCGGGTCTTCCCCCATAACATACATAGCTTTCAGTTTACCCGCAATAGAGGCATCAAACATGTCAGGCATCATCAGACCGACTTTATCTGACAATTTTACACCCCATGCTTTTTCAAATTTTTCCCGTGCTGCTGCATTTGTGACGGCCTGATAACCGGAATAAACATTAGGTAAAGCCCCCATATCACAAGAACCCTGTACATTATTCTGTCCACGCATCGGGTTTACACCTGAGTAAAGTTTACCCACATTGCCAGTCAACATGGCTAAGTTAGCCAGGCTCATAACATTATCAGTACCACAAATATGTTCGGTAATACCAAGTGTATAGAATATGGATGCCCGTTCAGCAGTGGCATAAATTCTGGCGGCCTCCATCAGTAAATGTTTAGGCACACCAGTTATATCTTCCACATATTCCGGAGTATATTTTTCCACCACATCTGCCATTTTATCGAAATCAGTAGTGCAAGAATTGATAAAATTCTGATCATGCCAACCAGCTTTGAGGATAATACGCATCATGCCATTAATAAGAGCAATATCCGTGCCTGGCCTTAGTTGCATCCACACATGGGCTTTACCCGCCAGTTCGATCCTGCGTGGGTCGGCAACAATCAATGTAGCACCGTTACGAAGAGCTTGACGTATTTTTGCGCCAATCACAGGGTGAGCTTCTGTGGGATTGCCGCCGATCAAAAATATCACTTTACATTGAGGAGCTTCATTAATAGAGTTGGTCATTGCACCAGAACCAAATGAAGCTGCCAAACCGGCCACAGTAGGAGCGTGACAGATACGGGCGCAATGATCAACATTGTTCGTACCAATAACTGCGCGCATAAACTTTTGCATGATATAGTTTTCTTCATTTACACATCGGGCTGAACTGACAGCCGCCAGCGCATCGCTGCCATACGTATTTTTTATTTCCTTAAATTTAGTAGCAATTAAATCAAGCGCTTCCTCCCAAGATGCTTCCACAAATTTGCCATTTTTCTTTATTAACGGTGTGGTCAAACGCTCAGGACTATGAACATAATCGGTACCAAAACGACCTTTTACGCAGGTTAGTCGTCCATTGACCACACTGGTCAGATTGGAAGTCACGCCAATTAGTTTACCGTCTTTGACATTTAGATCATAGTTGCAACCAACACCGCAGAAAGGACAGGTTGTTTTAACCTTTTTATCCGGCTTCCCTACGCCATTCATTGGCTTTTCTGTCAAAGCACCTACTGGGCAAGCAGATACGCAAGTGCCGCAAAATACACAATTGGAAGAGTCAACCATATCGGTATCAAAAGCCGGCGCTACTTTGGTATTAAAACCACGCTCAGTCCAGTCTAACGTGTTACAACACTGCACTTCCTTACAAACACGTACACAGCGCCCACACAGGATACACTTATTGCTGTCCCTAATGATGAAAGGGTTGCTATCATCAATGGCAAATTGGCGTTGTTCGCCTTCAGCTTTAATTTCTCTAACACCAAAGGTGCTTGCTAAAGCTTGCAATTCACAATCTAGATTACGCTGGCAAGAAAGACATTCTTGGGGATGATTTGCCAGCATCAGTTCGACGACACTTTTTCTCGCTTCACGAATAGCAGGAGTATTAGTGCGCACAATCATTCCTTCTGATACAGGATAAGTACAGGCCGTAACTAATCCCCGTGCACCTTCAACTTCAACAACACATACTCGACATGACCCTTCCGGCGTTAAATCGGCAAGATGACATAAAGTTGGAATGGTAACACCCGCTTCACGCGAAGCTTCCAAAACCGTGGAACCTTTACATGCTTGCACTGTCTGACCGTCGATAGTTAAGGAAATCAGTTCCATTATAGATATTCACTCTCCCTTTAAATATTATATAATAATTGCCTATCCCGCAGTGTGTACAAATGATTAGTGAGATAAAGCAAATTATTCAAACTTTGAAAGAGATGAGACCTTCCATAAGGCTCCTATAGATAGTAGGTAAAATAGGCAAATAAAAACCACCCGTAGCAAAGAGGCACTTGGCCTAAATGTTAAATAATTATCCAGGAATATTCTCCACGCATAGTGAAAAATACCACTTCTGCCACCTGCTTGTACACGTTTATAAAGTATAACTTTACAGGATAGACATAAAGGTAGGGCTGCTCCTGGAAATTACAATAACACTCCTTTACCAACGGGAGGCGTAACAGTTTCCCACTACCCCTGCGGTCGTCAAATCATGCTCTTGCAAGTTTAGATAAGACAACTCGGAGGTATCCGTATTTCCATATATTTTATTTATAACCGATATATTATTTTTCTATATATATATATTTTATATTATTTATATTATTTTTATTTATATTCTTTTTTTAACTATTCAATATAATTTTTAAAATTCCTGCATATAATGTGAAAATAAATACAATATTTTGAATTCTGGTACAAAATAACACCATGATATCATCAATCTGGTGTGGAAAATTTCAATACTATCTATGTACTATCAAAAAGCGAATTTAAAATCCAAGTGCAATACTTATGTAAGACTCCATTCGAAATATTTGCGGCTGCCTATTCCGCTTAGCTTGACACTTCGCCAAAGAAAAAAGCTGCCACACTAAGTTACTTAGTGTGGCAGCTCCTTATTTGTAAGTATTGACTTAATTAAATATAGGCTTAACAGCTTAAACTATCGTCATCACCGCAGCAGCATAACAGTAAAATTATGATGATGATGATCACAACCCATGAACTCCCGCCGCGACCATGGCCACCACAGCCGCCAAAACCAAAGCCCATTTTAAATTCCCTCCTTCAGCTTAGCTATCAATATAGGGTTTATTTCAATGTATATTATGCTGGTGGCTATTGTTTAGTTACTGCTGTAGTGTATTGTTTTCTTTGTTTCACCTATCCTTATTTAATATCCCACTCTGCGTACTGAGTGGAATTCCAGGTCTCCATAAAAACAGTATCATCAAAGGAATAAACTTTTCAGGAAATTGATAAGGCCCATAATTATTGAATATTCCATTATATGATGCAATAACTCTTGTTGACAAAGTTATTTCCAATAGGACAGTCGTACTTGCAATCGTAAAACGCAAAGCTCCACCGCTAGATGTAGAAGACAAAATGTCACTCAGTCAGTAGACCTCCTAATTTGCCGAGTAGGCTAACATACACAATATAATGCCAAAAGCCCCGGATAGCGTGGGGCTTTTGGCATTATATTTATGTAATTCAATTGTTATCTTTACATACCCTCTCGCTTTGTAACACTCACTTAGCCTAAATCATATAGTATAAATGTAATTACTTTTAGTGGAGTAATTACTTCATTTATATAAGTTCGCATTAGTCCTACTCCAAAGAAAAAGAAGGAGGTAGTTTATGCAAAAAGTTGCGTTGATTACCGGCATCACTGGCCAAGATGGAGCTTATTTAGCTGAGTTTTTATTAAATAAAGGGTATTATGTACATGGAATAAAAAGAAGAACCTCGCAGTTTAACACATATCGGATTGATCATTTATATAAAGACATTCACGAAAATGATATTCGTTTTTTTCTCCATTATGGTGATCTTACCGACTCTACAAATTTAATTCGTATCATTCAACAAGTTCAACCTGATGAAATTTATAACCTGGCTGCGCAAAGTCACGTACAAGTTTCATTTGAAACTCCGGAATATACAGCTAATGCTGATGGTGTCGGAATTTTAAGACTACTCGAGGCCATTCGAATCCTCGGATTGACAACAAAGACCCGGATATATCAAGCATCCACTAGTGAATTATTTGGTAAGGTACAAGAAACACCCCAAAAGGAAACGACCCCTTTTTATCCGCGTAGTCCATATGCCGCAGCTAAAATTTACGCTTACTGGATAACAGTAAACTATCGGGAAGCTTACGGGATATACGCATGTAATGGTATTTTATTTAATCATGAGTCCCCTATCCGTGGCGAGTCCTTTGTAACCCGTAAAATCACTAGGGCAGCCGCACGGATTAAGCTTGGATCACAAGAAAGCTTATATCTTGGTAATCTTGATGCCAAACGAGACTGGGGCTATGCCGGTGACTTTGTAAAAGCTATGTGGATGATGCTTCAACAAGAGCAGCCGGAGGATTATGTTATTGCCACAGGAGAAACTCATTCGGTACGAGAGTTCGTAGAGTTAGCGTTTAAAAATGCTGGCATTGATATTGTCTGGCGTGGCACCGGATTGGAAGAAAAGGGAATAGAGCCAGCTAGCGGCAAGGAAATTGTCCATATAGACCCTCGCTATTTTAGACCAACAGAAGTAGAGCTTTTACTAGGTGATCCGACCAAAGCAAGAAAAAAATTAGGGTGGACATCGGAGACCAGCTTCGAAAAGCTTGTAAATATGATGGTTACTGAAGATCTAAAAAATGCAGAACGGGATTTGTTATGCAAGAGAAACGGTTTCAAAGTTAGTAATTGGAGCGAGTAAGAGCAGTGCTATTACTGCGCTGGAGGAATAGCAATGGACCTAAATGCTAAAATCTACGTTGCAGGAAGCCGTGGCTTGGTAGGTTCCGCGATTGTACGTAGATTGAAAAAACTTGGCTACAAAAATATCTTGGAAAAAACAAGTAAAGAACTTGACCTGAGGAGTCAAGCAGGAGTTGAACTTTTTTTTTGCAATGAACGTCCAGAATATATCTTTTTAGCTTCCGCCAAGGTAGGGGGTATTCTGGCCAATAATAGCCTTCCGGCAGAGTTTATCTATGATAATTTAATGATTGAAACCAATATAATTCACAATGCTCATAAATATAAAGTTAGTAAGCTCTTGTTTCTGGGCAGCTCATGTATTTACCCTAAATATGCTCTGCAGCCTTTAAAAGAAGAATACCTGTTAACAGGGGAATTAGAGCCGACAAATGAACCTTATGCCATAGCCAAAATTGCGGGAATAAAACTGTGCCAGTCTTACCGCCGACAGTATGGCGATAACTTTATATCAGTAATGCCGACTAATTTATATGGCATCAATGATAATTTCAACTTAGATACTTCACATGTGCTTCCTGCGCTTATGCGAAAGTTTCATGAAGCAAAGCTATCTGGTGCACCTTCAGTTACCGTCTGGGGGAGTGGTAAGCCCAGACGAGAATTCCTCTATGTAGAGGACTTGGCCGATGCTTGCTGTTTTCTGATGCAATACTATAACGATAGTGAGATTGTCAATATTGGTACAGGTATTGATATTACTATCGCTGAACTTGCTGCTATGATGGCTGATATCACTTGCTTTACAGGTGAAATTGTTTATGATAGAACCAAACCTGATGGAACGCCTGTTAAGTACCTGGATATCAGTAAGCTAACCAAACTCGGATGGTATGCCCAAACACCATTAAGAGCAGGAATTGAAAAAACTTATCAATGGTTTTTAAGGAACAGCGCTAACCTCACATTTCAACAATCACATGATCTAAACATATAGTATAGATGTAAAAATCTTTTTGTGGAGTAAAAACTTCATTAATACGAGGCCGTATTAGTCCTACTCCTAGAAAAAGAAAGGAGGTATTTTGTGCAAAAGGTTGCGTTGATTACCGGAATCACTGGCCAAGATGGAGCTTACTTAGCTGAGCTTTTGTTAGCTAAAGGATATTATGTACATGGAATAAAACGAAGAAGCTCTCAGTTTAACACGGATCGGATTGATCACGTATATAAAGGCATTAACGATACTGATATTCGTTTTTCTCTTCATTATGGTAATCTAACCGATCCTATAAATTTAATTCGTATCATTGAACAAGTTCAACCTGATGAAATATACAACCTGGCTGCGCAAAGTCACGTACAAGTTTCATCTGAAACACCAGAAGATGCAGCTAATGCGGATGCTATAGGCACTTTAAGACTACTTGAGGCCATCCGAATCCTCGGATTGACAGCAAAGACCCGGTTTTATCAAGCATCCACTAGTGAGTTATTTGGTAAGGTGCAAAAAACGCCGCAAAAGGAGACGACACCTTTTTATCCTCGTAGTCTATATGCCGCAGCTAAAATTTATGGTTACTGGATAACAGTTAATTATCGGGAAGCTTATGAAATATATGCATGTAATGGTATTTTATTTAATCATGAATCCCCTATCCGTGGCGAGTCCTTTGTAACCCGTAAAATCACCAGAGCAGCAGCACGCATTAAGTTTGGATCACAAGAAAGCTTATATCTTGGTAATCTTGATGCCAAACGAGACTGGGGCTATGCCGGTGACTTTGTAAAAGCTATGTGGATGATGCTTCAACAAGAGCAACCGGAGGATTATGTTATTGCCACAGGAGAGACTCATTCGGTACGAGAGTTCGTAGAGCTAGCGTTTAGAAATGCTGGCATTGATATTGTTTGGCGTGGTTCGGGATTGGACGAAAAAGGAATAGACGCAGCCAACGGCAAGGAGATCGTCTATATAGACCCTCGCTATTTTAGACCAACCGAAGTAAATCTTTTACTAGGTGATCCGACCAAAGCAAGAGAAAAATTAGGCTGGACATCAGAGACCAGCTTCGAAAAGCTTGTAAGTATGATGGTTACAGCAGATCTTAAAAATGTACAACGGGATTTGTTACGCAAAAAACGGATTTCAGGATTAGCGACTGGAGCGAGTAAAAGCAGTGCTGCTACTGCGCTGCTGACCTAAATGCTAAAATCTACGTTGCAGGAAGCCGTGGTTTAGTAGACTACGCCATCGTACGTAGGTTAAAAGATCTTGGTTATAAAAATATCTTGGAAAGAACAAGTAAAGAACTTGACCTGAGAAATCAAACGGAAGTAGAAATTTTTTTGCACTGAACGTCCGGAATATGTCTTTTTAGTTGCTGCATAGATAAGTTGACTATGTACAATTCGAAAACTTTTCAATAATGACATAGGAATAGGGAGAGGTGAATTATGGAGAAATCATCAGTAAATGAGTGTATTTCGACCAGTTTATCGGATAATCAAGCATATCCTCAAGTATGCATCACTGCAAGCCATGATTATAAGTTTTTCAATAATTTTAGAAGACACCCCAGCTATACGCAAATTTTAGAGCATGTTACAAAAGAACAAGGTAGTGCTTATCTCCAAATATTATCTAACGATCCAGATATCTTCGCGGAAATGAATATTTTTAAACTGAATGACAATTATGGTAATCCTGAAATGTATGAATATCCGGATATTGGACTGATTTCACCTACTACTCTTCGGTATATTAAAGTTCTTGTAGATATCAAAAAATATTTTCATACAGCGGATAATCTGAATATCTGCGAAATAGGCGTCGGGTATGGTGGGCAGTGTCGGATTATAGATGCTTACTATAAACCCTCAACATATTGCTTAGTTGACTTACAGCCAGTTCTTGCGCTTACCCAAAGATATTTGGATAATTTCATTCTTAATTCAATGATAAGTTATAAGACTATGAACGAACTAGATATTAAATTTTATGATCTAGTGTTAAGTAACTATGCCTTTACGGAATTGCCCCGATCGGTACAGGATATCTATTTAAGAAAAGTTATTTTAAATTCAAAGAGAGGTTACATAACCTATAACGAAATTACACCAAAAGAATATAATTCTTACAAAGCAGATGAATTGCTTGCCATGATTCCTGGTTCTAAAGCCTTCAATGAAGAACCACTCACCTACCCAAAGAACTGCTTAATCGTATGGGGAGCGAATGCGTAAAGAACGGATAATGTTTGGACAATAAGTTTTCGTTTGTCAACTATGGACTTACTAAAAAAACCTGTTTTTCAGTAATTTTTTACAAATAGATCTTTTTTCAAGGTGGCTTTAAAAAACTATTTGGTTAACCCTCATTAAGGTGGGTTACTAACAATTATTACTTTTGCAGCTTTTGGTTAAATAGGATGATAAACCATGAATAAGAAGGGAGAAGATAACTCTGGAGAGAAGAGTTTCCTCGCCCCCTTTGCAAGTAAGCCCTAACGAGAAAGCTTGAAACTAAATGATCATCACCCCGCAGCATCAACATGGTGCCCGGGGTGATTTTTGTGCAGGATCGATGTTGCAAACACGTCGCAGCGTAAGCGTCAATTAAACCGACACATATACAAACAGACTTCCCTATGAGAAAATCATTCAAGAGAATCGAATGGAGATCGTTAGATTGTTTTGGAATTCTCAAGCTGCCTGCCGATCTACACAAGCGGAACAGTCCGGTCCGGAATGCGGCTCGAACCTGCATATCATGGGCAAAGAAGCAAAATGAGTAAAGCAAACAACTGCGTCAAACCCTTACAGCCTTGTGCGTAAAGCGGGAATATCGAATGATTTCTACTGATATTCAAAACCGTCTGGGTTATTTTTATGCCAGCGCCAAGCAGTCGCAATTATTTTTTTTATATCGGTATATTCGGGCTGCCACCCTAAATCCTGGCGTATTTTATCAGAACTGGCAACCAGCCTAGCCGGATCACCAACCCGACGAGGCGCTATCTCTTTGGGTAACGTAAGTCCAGTTAACGTTTCCGCCGCTGCAATGACTTCTTTGACACTAAAACCGTTTCCATTGCCAAGATTGTAGACATCAGAACCATGACCATTTGCCAAAGCGTTAAGTGCCAATATATGGGCTTGACCTAAATCATTCACATGGATATAGTCCCGTACACAGGTTCCATCTTTAGTCGGATAATCATCGCCAAAAATTTTGAGACACTGTGTTTTTCCTAAACAAGCTTTCAGTACGAGCGGTATCAGATGCGTTTCGGGACAATGGTCTTCCCCAATATCACCTGCACCCTCAGCACCACAGGCATTGAAATAGCGAAGGGCAATATAGTTAAGGCCGTAACTCCGTGAATACTCAGCCATTACATTTTCCATAATTAGCTTTGTCCGCCCATAAACATTTGTCGGACTTTTCATCATAGATTCGGTTATAGGTGAGTTTTCCGGCTCTCCGTACACAGCCGCAGTAGAAGAAAATACTAATTGCTTAATCCCATTTTCCAGCATAACATCCAAAAGATTCAGCGTTCCGACTACATTATTATGATAATATTCTTTCGGCTTAACCATTGACACGCCAACTAAACTATAAGCAGCAAAGTGAACAACTGAAGTAATATGATAGCGCTTAATGGTATCCGCCAAGCGCTCACTGTCAAATATATCGCCTTCAACAAATAGGCTTCTTTTCACCGCTGCCTTGTGACCTGTCACTAAATTGTCATAAACAACTACCTTATGACCCAATTTTTCTAAAAGCCGCACAGTATGGGAGCCAATATAGCCCGCTCCACCTGTTACCAAAATACTCATATACGGTCCTCCAAACTAATTATGGTACACTCTCGAAAAGCCGAGAGACTTTATAGTTCAAGGCGTTATGCCTTGGACTTTTTGCTTTTTTCCTCCACCAAGTCCCAAGCTTAAAAGTTGGGACTTGATTTTTCAAAACACCCCCATGCAATGACGATCTCGTCGGCAAGACTGTGGTATCCGGCATAGCCATCCGTATGAAGGTAACCGCTGACTCCTTTCAAAAACTCTATGGGACGCTTTGCCTTGTGATCCGATTGGTAGTCATAAAGAATAATAGGCATACTGGTAAATGATAAT
Organism: Sporomusa sp. KB1; assembly: GCF_007830295.1. Classification (GTDB taxonomy): domain Bacteria; phylum Bacillota; class Negativicutes; order Sporomusales; family Sporomusaceae; genus Sporomusa. The sequence continues at coordinate 1,196,587 of NZ_VLKC01000002.1, forward strand.
CACCCCGCAGCATCAACATGGTGCCCGGGGTGATTTTTGTGCAGACGTCCCACCTTATTTATTGCATGCCTTTATCCGGTGTTATTCTTATAATATCATCAATTACTTCTACATTGAGATCAGTCCTGATACTCTTAATATGCTGCACAAATTCATCTAGTTGTGGATAATCATCCTTGCCTAAAAAGAGGCGAGCATCATCAATTAGTATAACGTGCTGTTTTACAGGATGTGCAAAAATGGCTTCAATTTCCTGGATAATGGGAGTTTGAATATCTCCACAAGCAGTAACTCCGGCAGAATAATGACCATCTAGCCAAAACAAACATGGCTTATTAATAAAATCAAGAACTATTGGTAAAACTTTGCTGGAATCCCCTTTAATAATTGAAACATGTTCCAAACTCTCAAACATTTTCTTTGCTCTTTCATACAGATCCTGACCTAGTTCAATTGAAATTATTCTACTAAAATGATTTCTAACTGACCAAACAGTTCCACCAAAATATGTTCCAGTTTCAATCAGAGTATTTAGGTGAAATCTTTCTCCATACGACTTAATTGTTTGATGTTTATATAAATCGGGAGGAGGAACAGGTTTGCCTGATTCTATCCATCGTGCTAATGAACCAAGTACATTTTGTTTAAACTCCAAAAGGTATTGCTCATTAAACTCACCCAATAAGTCAGTAACTTCATTAAAAAGATCTTTCATATATTGATCCGCTCTCCTTTTACTCCGTAACATGATTTCAAAACCAGCCTAGCGCTCGCGGCATAGATTGTTGTCTGTATAACCGTACGATTATCTTTCGGGTTCATGATGCTATAAAAGACCCGTTATCTTCACAATTATTTTGTACCGGAACCTTGATCCACTTATCAGGCAATACATCCTGAGTATTAAGGTGTTCGCCTGCAAACCAGCGGTCTGGCGCAATTACGAGTTTTTGTGGATTATTGTTAAGCCAAGCTCCCCACCAACTATACGTACTGTTAGCTATTACATTATGCTGACACTGACTCATTAACCATAAATCTTCGTGACAACCTAGCTCTCCTTTGTGTTCTAGCACATAAGAATTTGGAAAAACCGTAAATTCACGTTTACACCAGGCAACATCATCAGAAAAAATATAATATCGAGCAGAGGGAAATACGTTGTCAAGATACCGCCTGACATTTTCATAATAGCCCATAGGCAAAATACCAAGCTTATCGTATATTGCATAGTCTGTACGACGTACATGAATGGCTATTGACAAATATTTCTTTATGTCCATTGCAATATTCAAACTTTCTGCAGATAAACTAGGCAGCTTTGGCGACAACTCTTCCCGAATCACACTGGCAAAATCCTGAAAATACTTTTCAGTCTGCCAAAACCCGCCCTGCAAAAACACGCCATCACGTAAGGAAAAAACATTTTGGTCAAAATTATGTTGACGTTCAAAATAAGCTGGAATACCAGGGATACCCAGCCGCTGTTCTATTTCTTTATCCTCTTCTAAATTAATGATATTCGCTTGTATATTCAATACGTCCAGTTCATACCGCCTGCCTGGAGATATAGAGTAGCTGCTAATGTCTAAGAAAAGCTGCTTGCCTGTCCGTAACGCCAAAGCACGTCCGCAGGCATACTGGAACATTTGATTTCCCAGACCACCCAATAATTGTACCACTATCATTAAATCCCCACCTCTCAGCAATTATTGCATATCACTCCTTAATCACTATTTTCTAGCTATTGGGATGGCCACATAGCATTTCTTTAGCTTCCGTTTAGTCAAAAGTTTATATTTATTGCGGAACATGGTCAATTGCACTCGGACTAATAAGTGTAGTTAGGTTCGTGCTTCAGTAATATCTAATTTTTATGTGATATGGGGCTTGACAATGCCGCATGAAGTGTTTGGCAAATTTTCACCCATTGGAAATTGTCCCGTGCGAATTGCTGAATGACCGGGCAAATTGCCTGCATCTTGTTCTCGTCGTTACTAGTCTTAATCAAAAGCTCCGCCAGTTGTTGACTATCACCTACCGGGAAGATTTCACCATACTTCCCGTTCCCAGTAATATCCCTGGCCGAAGCAAGGTTTGAGGAAATAATAAAACAGCCATGTATGGCAGCTTCCGGGAAGACCAACGGGAATCCTTCCCAGCGAGATGTCAAACAGAAAATTTTTGCTTTTCTATACTCCGCATTTATATAAGACCTATCAGCAGTCTCACCTAGAATAATAACTTTATCCTTCAATTCAGGACTTTCCAGAAAATAATTAGACATTACCTGCTGAAATTCAGGCGATATCGGTCCGAGCAACTTCAGTTTCCAGTTTGGCATATGGGTGTGAGCCAAATTAAAGGCCGTTAATAGAACTTCATTGAACTTTTGCTGTGTTCCAATTCTGCCAACTGTCAGAATGGTATTTTCTTTTTCTTGATAGTCTATTAGGCACTTAGGACACGCGTAGACTCCATTCGTTATATATTCGACGCTGATCGGCCACTTTTCATTAAGACATTCACATACCTCCAAGGTTTCAGCACTCACAACATGACATTTTGTTAACGAACTCTTAACCCAATTCCAAAATCCTTGGTCAGCACCTTTTATATCTTCAGTTGTATCTAACTTTAAATACACCTTGCCGTTAGGATTTAGTTCTTTATAAATGCGAATCCAGTCAAAAGTTCTTTGTGACAAATGAAACAAGTGCAAAACATCAATATTCCGCGCATTATGCGTTAAGTAGTCAATACCATCTTTTGTATCATTATCGGTACGGTTTAAATATTCCAGCTTTAACCCCTTTACCTCATTATCAAGATACAGATAGGGGCCATTTTGATAAGTTACAATAGAAGCATCATAATTATAATTCTTATACATAGTGTATGGTATCATTCCTACGTCTTTAATCAGATGAACGTAACCTGTTTCTGGAAAGAGGGTAACAAATCTCGTCTTCTTCTGAGTATCCTCCAAAACCATTTACCAATCCCTCCAAGAGTTCTTTTATTTTCAGTAACACTATCAGATTTTATCTCTTATATAATATGAATCTATTTATCAAAAAGTGCTCCCTTTACTCACTCTTCAAACAAACTTGCGCACTAAATCTGAACTAAGCTGAAAACACAATTTACATAGCTGCTAGAGTAGTGTAAGAAAAAACACACAACCTTCTGCAATTCTACTCCACAATAATTGTGTACTTTGATGTTACCATTTTACAAAATATCGTTAACTACAAGTCTTAGCCTTAAAGCCGGATTACATTGGAGCGCCAAGTTCGAGCAAGAATAATTTCGACTCCGTTTCCTAATCGAACTGTCAAAGATACATCTAGGCAAGCCGTCTTCGGAATCATTGAAAAAAGTCGGCTCGCAGTCTTCACAGATTTATAAAAGCTGAATAACATAAATAAGAGCGACACAGTAAGCCAGCTTGAAAACAACTCCGCCAAGTAATAAGTAAGCCACGCTCAGCAAGCGTGGCTAAATCTCAACTATCAGAAAAAATAATGTTGAGGACTTTTTTGTTCTTGGCAGTTACACGGAATATAATAAAAAACTTTGGAAATTTGCAAATACGAGCTTTCAAGAGCAATCACATGCGACCCTTAAAGATAATTTAGAAATTGCTATGCAGGTCTGTTGAATTTAAGACTTTTATATAAAAACTTCAACTTGGGGGGATACCGCCGTGCTGGGTGAGAAGTATAAACATTGGATATTGAATAATGAACCTACTATGGCCGAGCTGGAACAACAGAAAAAACATACCTTCCTTTATGAACCGGTAGTCAGCCTTATTGTGCCGACTTTTAATACATTAGGGCCGTTTTTATGTGAGCTGATTGAATCCGTGCTGCAGCAAACTTATCAGAGATGGGAATTATGTATTGCTGCTGACAGTAATGAGCAGCAATATCATATGGAAGAAATCATTAGTCAATATGTGCATGACCCTAGAATTAAATATAAGATACTTGGAAAAAACAAAAACCTTTCCGTGAATATCAATACCGGGCTACATTGGACGCAAGGGGATTATATTGGGGTATTGGAACACGCTGATCTATTAGCACCGTTTGCTTTGTATGAGGTTGTTAAGGCGATAAATGAATATCAGAAACCTGATTTTCTTTATTCGGATACGGATAAGATCGAGAATGTGAATAAAAGGCGGTTTGCGCCATTTTTTAAACCAGATTTCGCACCGGATATGTTAAGAAGCTACAATTATATTGGTCATTTTAGTGTCTTTAAACAAACGCTTATCGACCGAATCGGTGGTTTTTGTTCCGGGTTTGACAGCAGCCAGCACTACGACTTAATTCTGAGAGCAACTGAAAACGCAAATCGTGTGGTGCATATCCCCAAAATATTATACCATCAGCGCTCCCTTGAAAATTCAGCAGCGGTCGACGTCAGCGCTAACATGCATACAGTTGAAGCTGGCAAAAAGGCGCTATTAGAGCATTTGCAGCGAATAGGGTTAAAAGGCAGTATTGATTTTAGTAACTATTCAGGCAGCTATACGATCAACTATGAACTCAACAGTAGCAAGAAAATATCGATCATTATTCCTAATAAAGATCATGTTACGGATTTGGATCGCTGTCTAAAATCAATTTATAGTAAAACAACCTATGATAACTATGAGGTAATTATTGTAGAGAACAATAGTATCGATGAACAGACATTTAACTATTATAAGTCGTTAAAAAAATATCCCAACCTTACGGTCGTCGAATGGAAAGAAAAAGGCTTTAATTTTGCTGCTATTGTTAATTATGGCGTCTTATTTGCCGAAGGTGAATATGTATTACTATTAAACAACGATGTAGAAGTTATTACTTCCACATGGTTAGAGAAAATGGTAATGTATTTACAGCGTGATGATGTCGGCATCGTTGGCGCAAAACTGTATTATCCTGATGGTACCATCCAACATGCAGGCGTATACATTGATAAGACAATTGCTGCCGGTCATATCTCGTACAAATTGCTCCAAGATCACCAGGAGTTTTTTAATAGAGCAAATCTGGTCCAAAATGTTAGTGCCGTAACGGGAGCTTGCTTGATGATCAAAAAGGATTTATATCATGCAGCAGCGGGTCTTGATGCGGCTTCATTTACCATTGATTATAACGATGTTGATTTATGTATGAAGATAAGGAAACTTGGTAAATTGGTGGTATTTACTCCAATGGCAGCACTTTATCATCATGAGTCAAAATCACGCATAAATGATGCTGATAACCTGAACAGAAAACGTGCAACCCGTGAACAGCATAATTTTCTGATTAAATGGGCGAGAGAGCTGGAAAAAGACGATCCGTATTATAACAATGCTGCGATAAATTTTGAAGATATACCAAAGGAAGGCCATAAAAGTATTGAAATTAAGCCGAATAACAGTCCGCTCGTAACCCACTTACTCAAACACAAAGAAGGTAGAATGATTTTCTATACTAATCTAGGAAAAACGATCCTGGAGAATAACACCCGTCAAAATTCAGCGTTAGGAAGCAAAACAATAGCAGAACAGAAAAGCGCTCCCGATATAAACAGTATTAAATCCGATTTTCGAATAGCTCGCAAGAAAGAATTGGAAGCCTTTTTATCTGCGAAACAGCAGCTGAATTTTAGTATACCTGTCTCACCTAAAATAACCATATTACTCGTCTTATGGAATCAGGCCGAGTTGACCCTTACTTGTTTGGAAGCTCTTCAGCGTCAGGATAAAGGCGACTTTGAAGTGCTGATTGTCGATAATGCTTCCTCAGACGCGACAACACAGCTATTATCTCTGCTTAATGGTGTTCGCGTCATTACCAACAAGGAAAATATAGGTTTTTTAAAAGCAGTCAATAGGGCGATAGACCAAGCTCACGGCCAATATTTACTACTATTAAACAATGATGCGATTGTCCGACCCGGCAGCATCCAGCAGGCAATTACCAGAATGGAATCTACTCCTGGTATTGGTGCTGTTGGCGGCAGAGTCATCCTCCCCGACGGATTGCTGCAGGAAGCAGGATCGATAATTTGGCAGGATGGCACATGCCTGGGTTACCAGCGTGGAGAATTGCCTGATACTAATGAAGCCATGTTTGTAAGAGATGTAGATTACTGTACCGGTGCTTTTTTACTGACGCCGACAGAATTATTTCGTCAAATGGGTGGCTTCGATGTTCGCTATGCCCCTGCTTATTATGAAGAAACTGACTACTGTGTGCGTTTATGGAAACGTAGGCTTAGAGTTGTGTACGATCCGGCCGTAGTTATCGATCATTTTGAATATGGAAGCACTACGATCAGTGAGCAAGCCTTGCATCAAATGCAAGTAAATAGATTTAAACTTCTTAGCACTCATTATGATTTCTTGACTACGCGTCATAACTATGCTGCTAAAAACATATTGTACGCCCGGATGAACAATAATTATAAGGGACGCGTGTTATTTATTGATGATCGTGTTCCTTTGAGAAATTTAGGAGCCGGCTATCCAAGAGCCAGAAGCATCTTACAGACAATTACCGCCAATGGCTGGTTTATTACTTTTTATCCATTTTACGAACCGAACCTGGTAGATGATTGGCAAGATATTTATAATGCTATACCTGATACGATTGAGGTTATGCGGGGATATGGCGCAAATAAATTGGAGCACTTCCTGACAGAGCGCGCTGGTTATTATGATGTTTTATTTATTAGCCGGCCACCAAACATGCTAAGAGTAAAGGAATTATATGACAAAAGGCCTGCTTTGTTTTCCGGACTAAAAATAATCTATGATGCTGAAGCAATTTGGGCAATTAGGGATATTCAAAATTCTAAAATTCAAAAAAAATTACTCTCGGAAAAGGAAGCAGCCAGGCGTATTGACACTGAAGTGGCATTAGCCAAGGTAGCGGACACCGTTCTCGCTGTCTCTAAGCAGGAAGCACAGTATTTTAAGAATGCCGGGCATAATGATGTGCATGTTTTAGGTCATGCATTAGCCGCTAACCCAACGAGTAAGAAATTTGAAGAAAGAGAAAATATATTGTTTGTAGGACAACTGGAGGATGACGGCTCGCCTAATGTTGATTCTGTGATGTGGTTTACTAACAAAGTGCTACCATTAATCAATGCAGGCTGTCAAGAGCGGATTAAGTTATATGTAATTGGTAAAAACGGAGCAAACACGCTCCAAAAGATAAATTCTTCGGATGTAGTTCTGTTAGGCGCGGTTGATGATCTTACAGAGTGGTATAATAATTGCCGGATTTTTGTTGCGCCGACGAGATTTGCAGCAGGCATCCCCCTCAAGGTACTTGAGGCGTGTGCTCATGGAATTCCTACTGTGTTAACACCTATTTTAGGAAAGCAGTTGAATTGGCGACATGAGCAAGAAGCTCTGGTTGGGGAAACGGCAACAAAGTTTGCCGAACAATGCCAGCGTTTATATAATGATAAAAAGCTTTGGCAACGCATTGGAGGAAACAGTATAAACAGGATTGTCACAGATTATGGTATTAGCGCCTTTGCCAATACTCTTGACAAAGTCCTAAATAGCTAGATGGATGAATCCAGACTGTAGCAAAATTTATGATAAGAGAATAGGGGTTATCAAAAGCCCGATGAAATTGTATGGAAGGCCTTGGTCACTGGAAGCTATCACTCTACAGTGACCATTATTTTTAGTCGTTTTTATTGGACAAGACTAAGGCTACGTTTGATCTATATCAACTAATCCAATAGGAAAACTGCACAATTGACGACCGAATAAAAAAGAACCCTAAATGGAATAAATGTACCACTTCCATTTGGGTTCCAGCAAAGTAACGGAAACGTCGCCTTTTTATCTGCATTAATAACCCGCACATACGACAGACATAATATTAACAACCGACTGAAATTTTGATTCAATATCCAGATTGGAACCAAATCTGACTACAAATTCAGATACTTTACTTTCTTGTATGAACCGAAATATTTCTTTGAACCACTCAAAAAGACTCCGAAACATAACATAATCCTCGGAATTTCAGATTCCAGCGTCCATTTGCGGTCAATAAAGGTTATGAACGACATACTCAATGTCGTTCAAGTTGCCATCTCCTTTTCAAATTACAACAAGGTCGTAAATGTCTGCATACGTAGATTTTCGTTTCCTTTGCTAACACCGCCCAAGCCCAGCGGTTCATCCATTTGCTGAAAGACATACGCTAAATTATAGGTCCATTATTCAGTTGCCTTATCTTTAAATCTTTGCCATACTCGTTCAAAAATACCTGGCGATAGTTATGATAATCATTCCTTACAATTGTAAGCCCGCAATCGTGAATACACCATGGCGTACACTGCCGGGGAACGATTACCTTATATCCAGCTCGTATAAATTCTAAACTTTGTGATAGATCGTAAAAATGCCAGCCGGTGAAAATATCCTCGCGCCACGGTATATCGTATTGGGTTATCATTATCAGACCATCTACACATTGCACTTGTTCAAATTCCGCTTCAACGTTGCGAAATGATAATAAACTCAACATCCCTGTGTGGCTATCATATACTTTGCCAAAGTTATAGCGTGATTCCCACCAGATTCCATTTGACGGAATTTGGGAGCTACCGGCAACTCCAATCATCCCTACTTTTGTATCACTAAAAATATGCAGAAAATCTTGAATAAAAGATTTATTAATTATGGATACATCTTGATGCAGATAGACCTTATATTTAGCATCATTATGCCGGATCGCTTTATTATAGCCACTTGTCATTGATTCCGCTTCTTTTATGGAAAAACTATCGATACTATAGCCTGCTGGTACATCAAGGTTACTAATATAAGAAAGGCTTTTTTGATAGATATCGTCATTATTAACGCATGTTATGAAACAAATTTTACTTACGCTCATGGTTACCTCCAATAATCACTGCCAAAAATCCCCCTATTGTATACCTCATGGTGAAGCTTCTTAAACGCTGTGAGTTAAACACCATTTGTTTAGGATACTTTAGCAAAGTATTGCTAGAGCCCTCACTGGCTTATTTATCCCAGCCACTTTGTACGAGATCCGCTAACCAGGCATTTAATAGTCTTAACTCTTGCTGATCTAACAGGTCTAATTCAATCAGTGCCTCGTAGCACCGTCTCATATTATCAAAAATATGGTTATGGCCACCCTTCAGTGACAAGGAGCCGAGTGTCTCGGCGATACGGCGATTATACGTATATCCTGGTATTTCATCAACATAATCCTTCATTAAGTCATGTCCATTTCGCTCCTGCCAAACAGTCGCATCATGAAAAAGAACATGCCAACCATTCTCCCAGGCGATACGCTGCGCCACAAAACTACGCCAAATATCCGTCATACGAAACGAACAATAGGCTGGTAAATATAGCAAGGGGAACGCATCTAACCACCATGTTGTATTCTGACTATTAAAAGGACACCAACTATTGATCCCCAATGCTATCTCTCTTTCCTTACGAAATACTTGCGGCAAGGGCAGGATTAAGCGATAAATCGCATCCACATCCGGATTTTCATCAGCCAAACCTTGGTGAATCGGGCAATCGATGGTATTTAAGGGCAAAGAATCTAAGTCAGGCAGTGAGTTGTGAATGGCATCAAGCGGCAATCCTCTTGGCCAAATGAGATTTTCACAAAAATACCGGTAAACGTTAACCCAGTTACCATTCGTTAAGGTATGTGCAACCCTATTTCTTTGCCTTTTTTGGAAAAACTCGTTTCTTGGTATATTATCGTCATCTGTTTCAAGGATGATTTTTGCACCGTCACGCATAGCCAAAAGGTAACCAATATTCTTACGGGCATAATGCTGTGTAGGACAAATTGCCGCAAACTCAAACCCGGATTTTAGCTGCTCCTCAATACCAACATACTTACATCCTTCAAGATAAAAATCCGCAGGGCTTTTAGTGTCCCCCACCACAATAAATTCGTAACCATGTTCCACAGCACCACAGGCAATGGAAGTTAAGACTTTATTGGGATTGCTAATCGACGTCACTACGATTGCTACTTTAGTCTGCATGGTATCCCCCCTGAAATTGATAAAGACCCATAATCCATTGAAACGATACCACAACTCATTTCAAGCAAGCTGGCAAAGAATTCACCTAAACAGACTAAAATATTATTTTATCCATGATGATGGATATAGAATCTTAATTAGCCGATTATATAGTGAATGCCAATCCATAGAGTACTTTTCATAACTTGTTGTAGGTGCACCTTCCTCTTTTAATACTACAACCTCATCTTCTGATACTACGATAGGAGCAAATATATCATTTCTGAGTCCACTCCAGAAGCCGCCCGCACGCACTTGCCACATATGGTTATGCTCAGAATGTACAATTCCAGGTTTATTAGCAATACAAGTTAACAATACTAGACCCGATCCGATAACGCACAGATAAGCATCTGTTCTGCACGCCCAACAAATTGTATCCAGCAAAGAAATATTAACACCATTATAGACAACTATATCCTTATGCAACGCATGATTAATCAACTCTGCATCTTCTTGACAATCACTTAAACCATCTAAAAAAATCCCAACATTGGGATAGTTTTGTTTTAAGGCTCTCGCAAGATTAATGATGCCATCGACCTGCTCCAGCCAGGCTTTATTATGTTTACGTAGATTAATAAAAATTAGAGGATCTGCCACACAATCGGCTAGCAGACGTTTTTGACTTCCACTGCAATAACTTTTGGCAGCTTGTTGGATATGGAAGGCAGCGTCTGCAGATAAATGAGAGACACAAGGGTACAATGAAAACAACCCATGTGTCATGCATGTTTCAAATAACTCATCTGCATTGTCACAACTATAGCAAGCTGCTTTGTTAAACTCAGGAAAAAGCTGATATAATGGAATTTTGTTATTTTTATATATTACTATATTCTGTACTTTTTTATATAAGCCAGTCATAATGATACGATAAAAGCCACTATACTCGTTTAGGAAAAAATGCCCTAGATTAGTCTGCATACCATATAGTAGAGCCAAATTTCTTGCAGGTTTTTGCAAAAAACTAATTGTTTTTTCTGTAAATATCAAAAATTTTCTGTATAATTGAGAAATTGCCGAAATTACATATTTCGTCGGATAGCCAAGCTGAAAATACAATGGCGAAACAATGACTACATTATGCTTAGGTAAATAAAGAAAACTTTTCAAATTTGCATAACCTGCCGTAGCTATATAAAAATCTTCTCTCCCTTCAACCCTATAGAAAATAAAATGTGTCCCTAATTCTTCAAGATATACTGGAAATGAAATTGATGTCTCAAGTACATGACCAGATTTAGGACATATAGCTCTAAATATACCTTGCTCGAGAGTAGCATAGACATATGTGTTATAAAGAGGCGGGCTGCCTTGCTTTTGGGGAAACATATATTGATATCGCTCGGTTGAAAATGAACTATTGCTCATTACTTGTTCATGTGCCCACTCATCAATGAAATTGTATTTTAGATATTGCCTATTCAAGCCTAAAACTTCCAATTCATTATCTTGCATCTCATCAATACTTTTTACCGTAATGGGATATTTTCTGAAATACTCGTTAATACCTTGATGCACATTGACATTATCAAGTGAAAGTATTGCTTTTGCTAACTGAATAGCAGTATCCCCAGGTAAACTATCCATTGATTTTTTGAAAGCCTCAAACAATATAATAAAGTCGAGTAAACCCATCTCTTCTCCCTCTTTAAAAGCTTTTATATCCTCCAAACTAAAATACTCCTTCCTTTATATTCTCAGATATGAATAATCGAAAAAATAAACCGCAACAAGTAAGCGAGAATGAAATGCAGAACATAAGTATGCTATTTTCATTATGGTATATCTTATGTGCCATCCAGTAGTCTGTGCAATTAACCGCCTAATATTTGAAAAGTAAGCGTCAAAAAATTTCTACCTAGAATGAATCTGAGATGCTTAAAGATTCCCGGACTGTTTAGCCAAAACTTGAACGGCTGAACCCAGACCGATACTGAAAGTACGCCCAAACGATGTCACTGTTAGTAGCGGTCTGTTCCCTAACAACCGGTATTCCTACAGGTTGATGAGCAATAGGCAGAAGCGAGTATAACGTATTTAAATTTTCCTGCCATCCTAAATAATGGTGCTGCAGTATGACAGATTTTAGATGTTCCCCTTGATTAACACGGTATACTTCATCATTTACCAGTTTGTCGATAATCGTGAACAGCTCTTCCAGATTAGAGAAATGCGTCTTTACAATATCTGGCACTATGTCACCGCTAAAATGTGCGGCAAAATCCGTAGCTAAACCAACAACCGGGATACCCACAGCACCTGCTTCAAGTGCTGCTGTAGGCGCCCCTAAAGGGAACGAATCAAGGTATACGTCAGCCGCACTGTAGAATTTCTTCAAATCCTGCTGGAAGTCAAAAACCTTTATTCGACTGTTACTTTGACTCTTAAGTAGCGTCCATTTTCCTAATTCAGAAGACCCAACAATTACAATCTCGATATTTGGGTGCCTGTTAATTAGTTCTCTAATTAAATGTGAAAAACTATATTCACCACAGGATACTAATTGATATGGCGTAGCACTCGTCAAAAAAACCACGCTATCCTTGCCTATACCAAGATCCTTTCTGGCTGCTTGCTTATCGCGAAAATTTTGTGGAATTCCTAAAGGAATCGGCAATAAAAAGGAATTATTCATATTTCTGCGGGACAAAGTTATTCTTTGTCCGACAGCTCGTTGCTCAGCTATGATATCAGCCGTACTCATACCTATCGTAAAAGCCTGGTCTGCATGGTTAACAAAGACCACCGGCGGACCGCCGGCGACGCCAAAAGCTATCGGTGCAACCGGGTCATGGGAGTGGATATGCAAAACAACTACATCGGCCCACATAGCGGCTGCGTCACGCAGTGCCTTAGCTTTTTGGCACAGACTTAGATTTGCCGTATCAAGAGTAGTGTACCATCCACCAGAATGAATCGCCGCATCTACTAACCATTGAGGATTTGTCGTACTATTGAGAGTAACTACGATAGAATGAATTGATTCAGAATCCAGATATACCCAACGTTCTAGTGTTTTTATGTGACTGCTGGCAGCACAACCTTGACTCAGTACATGCAATATATTTCGCTTCTCCATATTTTTGGGAGGTAAGTGTGTAGTTACCCGGCTATTCAGTGTCTTTGCCACTTTGTGAAGAATTAGCTCTAACCTGGGCGAAATAAAAAAGCCTGGGTGAGAATGATACCCATAATCGCCTGCCTGCTTCACTACCAGCGCAGCTTTCTCCAAATCGCCTGACAACAAGCTAAATTCAGCTTGATCCATAAATGAAAGAAATTTTCTTCTCGTGTTTTCTACCCAATGCTGATAATAACTAAATTCATATTGATACGTAAACCACTTTCCTGCCTCTACATCTTGTGTCAACTGATATGGCGCGGCCAAGTGCGGAGGCAATCCCCATTTTTGAGCAAATTTTCGTCTATTAACTTCCAAAAGGGAGTTATATTGATTAGCCTGCTCCTTAAAAGATACACTACCGAAATGGTGTACAAAGGTATCCCGGCACAAAACCAAACGATAACCAGCCTTTCTGATACGCAAACAATAATCGTCATCTTCATAATTCCCAGGTGAAAAATCTTCGTCGAATAAACCAATTTTATTTATTACTTCGTCCTTAATCAGCAGACAGTAACCAACAAGCCGTGTTCTATCCTCCCAAAGTCCCGGATTAGAGTGGTTCACTTGTCCGGCAAACCGGATCATTTCTTCCACACTGGAATATTCGCAGGGAATACTTTGGAAGTTTGAGCAGGAATTAGTAACTGCACCGACAGCACCGATATCACTGGCACTATATAAACACTTTGTAAGGTTAGTTAACCAGTTGGGCGTCACAATCGTATCATTGTTTAATAGAAGAATATTGTTTTCCTTAGCCGCTTTTATGCCTTGATTGCAGCCTGCGGGAAAACCGGCATTCTCGCTATTTAGAATTACTTTAACATCTTGCTGGCCTTGCAACCACTCAACCGTACCATCGGTTGAGTGGTTATCAATAACAATAAGTTCATACGAGTGCGGTTCCGTATATTTCCTAATACTCTCAATGCAAAACTTGTTATAATCCAGCTTGTTGTAAGTTATGACGATAATACTGGTAAGACCTTGTGAAATTGTTTTATATTTGTCTGTTCCCGTGCTATCTTCAGTTTGTCTATTATCGCCTAAACTGCAGACCACGCTGAGACCTCCTCTACTATAGGCGCTCCTAATACAACTCTGGAATTCAGTTATCACTCTTTCGAAGGCTCAATATTCAGTTTACTTTGTAGCAGGTTTCGGTTGTGTTGAATCATTGGATTATCGGGAATAAATTTTGCCGCTTTTTCATTGTGTTCGTAAGCTAATTTGTAGTCTCCAAGACGTGAATAACATACGCACAGCTGAAGATGAGGCAACCAGGTTGCACATTGATTATTCACTAACCCCCATGAGGAATTCGCGGTCGTTAGATGAGTAGCCAGTGTATACCAGAATGTGGCCTGTTTTATTTGATTATTATTAAGATGATGAAAACCAAGCCGGCAACAGAAATCGCTTCGGGGAGTACTATACTGAAAAGATTGAAATATATATTTAAGCTCATTTTCTCCATCATGGAGTTCATAAAAACAATCGGCCAAACTAGCGCAGGCAGCAATATTATCTTCCAGCGCCCCTTGTTTTGTTGCTAAAAATTTTTGGTAATGTTCTATTGCCCGGTTATAGAGATTATGATCTCTTAACTCTTTGGCGTAATAATATAAATCTCGCGGTGAGAATTCTTCTCCTTTTAACTGCAGTTTTTCGTAGATTTTAAGATTGCGATCGCTATCATGTTTTACAGGCTTGTGGGCTACAGCAATTTCTGCATCTAACTGGATACCTTGCGCTGCTAAGAATTCGTGAACTGCTCCCATCCACTGGTAATTTTTTTCTCGCTTAACCAAACGCTCCCTACGTATTTGATATAATACGTTTCCATCTGTGTCAAAACTTAAATAATAAAGCATAGTAAGGACTTCAATTTCCCGACTGAGAGTTGCTTTTAATTCAAGTAACTTTTGACAGTCTTGGTCCAAAATAACATCATCAGCATCCAACCAGAGAATATATTCCTGCGTAGCCTTACTAAATGCATAATTTCGCGCGGCAGCAAAATCATCTATCCACTCAAAATCATAAATATTATTAGTAAACTGCCTAACCAGTTCTTTTGTTTTATCTGTTGAACCTGTGTCTACTATGATAATCTCATCTACAAATTGCTCAACTGATCGCAAACAACGCTCAATTGTAGCTTCCTCGTTTTTTACTATCATACATAAACTAATAGTTATCGGTGAGTGAGATTGCTCAGCACTATCCGGCATGTTACTACCTCCTAACGATATATGTCAGTAATTACTTTATTCCTAAGGGTGCTGATATGTGAAAAAGCTGATCCCCGCTACATGGATCAGCTTTTTTTATTTAATAAGAATTTTGGCATATATCTTGTCTTCTGGACTTTTGTTTCTGGCACAAACGTACGTCTAACACCTACAGCAAATCCGTCCTGCGGCTCGCCGCTGGGGAAATCGCGGGCGAGTTCGACCATGTGGATTACTTTCGAAGAAAGCTACTGCGGGACAAAATTGACCGCAGCGCGAAGCTACTCTGTGACGAGGAGCTGCTTGATCAACCATAACCTCGAATTTACGAATAGCAGGGCCACTGTCCATTCCTGAAGCACAGGCAGCCTGAATACGCTCGCTAATGTTATTTTTTTGGGGAGACAATTAACCACAGCCATGTTCATGCATATATTACAGTGTGCAACCAAACATGCAAAATAAAAAAGTCTATTTTTCATAAGCACTTAACAATAGCGTTGCATAGTATATAGTAGGCAAACGCCAAAAAAATTATTTAATAAGGAGAGATTCAATTATGCCATTTGGTGGGAAAAAGAAAGGAAAAGGATTTAATCTGGACTGCGTATTAGGGAACGTGAATATTACCGTCGTAACCTGCTGTGGTTTTATATTTCAAGGAGTCATTGTTGAAGAAGACGACGAGCATACCCGTGCGCAATACGGCTGCCCAGTTGTTTTCCCAGCTATGACTATGGAGTATGGTCATGACAAAGATGACCATAAAAAAGAATGCAAAGAGGAAGAAGAGAAAAAACATCATTGCCCCAAACCGGTTGAAGTTGAGGTCAAATGCGAAGAAGAGCCCAAATTCATCTGCCTGCGCCTAGAGTGCCCTCCTGCTTTTGTGTGCTGTAATCCAGAAGTAGCAGGTGCCCCTGCCAATATCGTAGGTTTAACAGCAGCTGGACCATTATTTATAGAGGACGACACTATATTAATTAACTTAGAGGATATTGCCGTCATAGGCCCAAGTCGTAACTGCCTTGTTACTGATTAATGTCTTGCCTTGTGGAGAAAACGAAACCCCGGTCTTCCGGGGTTTCGTGCTTACAAACAGGTAAATATAGTACTTCGCTTATATGAAATTTAGAAGAAAGGAGTAACGTAAATTATGACCTTGAGAGATGAAGATAGAATAAATTTGGGTTGCATACTGGGAGACGTAAGAGCTACTGTTGTCACTCAATGCGGTATTGTCTATCAAGGAACAATCGAAGACTGGGATTGCGGCCGACAGACAAATACCCGCCCGGATAGTTCCACATCTGATTCAGATGAAAGCGTAGAAGCGTCCTCTGCGCAACGGATGGAAGAGTGTTGTGACCCTCGTTTTATTCGCATGACGATAGAATGTATTCCTGGAAACATCTGCTGCCCGACTTTTTCTACCGACATCCTAGTTAGTCCCTCAAGAGTTACACCGATACTCGGCTTCACCGGAGCCGCCGAAACACTTTATGCGGTGGGTTCCTCCATTTTAATTAATTGGGATGATATTTCCTCAATAGGACTAACCAGCACTACCGCTTGTCTCACAGATGATACACCATAAGACCACAAAGCCGGAGCGCACAAGCGCACCGGCTTTTTTTAGAAGACGCAACCAAACATAATAATTTTAATTAATATCTAGTTATAGTAACAGAAGTCCTCCTAAAACCATAAAATAATACAAATGGAAGATATAAGACATTTCATAGATAAGGAGGAACCCTCATGAGTAGTAAGTGTGTTGATGTTACGGGTATTACTCCGACATCACAGTTTCCAAAGTGTCCTCCCCGACATCCCTTCACCGAATTCTGCGAAACTGATAAATTATGTATACCACACCCCCATCCTAACATCCACGATGTGTTGGAAGTGTGTGTAAACGTAGTCATTTGCTCAGCTAAAATTATTTGTACCCCTGTTGGGAACAAGGTTGTTGTCGAAGGCACAAAACAGATCAAGGTTACTTTTGCCGCGGATGACCCCTGCCAGTCGGTCCATTGTGCCCATTTTGAAATCCCCTTTTGCAGTTTAATATTATTAGGCCCTATCAAGGATGAAGTAATCCAAGTATGCTCGGCAATAGAAGATATCTCTGTCCGCTGCTTAGATTGCAGATGCCTGATAGTAAACACAGTCATATTTATCTGCCCGGTATTTGAAGAAACATACAATTATTGTTCCCACCCACATGATGACGATGCCAATTACCGCTTCTAGTTTGCAACAGTACTTAGTAGGTAGCTATCATAAAAACTTTAGCCCTTACCGTAGACGATTAAATAACCTACCTGCTTTATCATATGAAGATAGGAGGAGATTTGAATATGGGATGTACTCAAATTTCCGTAAACGGTATGCTCACCGTACCCAAACATAAGCCTGATATCCAATCCATACTTCGCATTTCTACAGCTACAAAAATTGATAAAACTATAACTATACGGAAAAAGATTTTTTTTACTGGACATGTATGTATCCGTATAGAATATGTTGCATGTTCGTCTGACCACTCAGATCCTATTCACTTCCTACAAGCTGAGGTACCGTTCAACGGTTTGCTGCTTCACCGGTTTGCTCGTGAACGCTTCAATACTTGCCTGCAAACTAGAATTAGAGTTTCCGACACTGAAGTTGTTAGTCCAAGGATGATTAACACAATAGTACTATTAAAACTGTGTAAACTTAAGTTTTCTCGTATCCCTAAACATTCGCATAAAAAGTGCTCTAATCCTAGTCATGGAAGTCTCTGCAAACCTCATCACAATGACAAATGCAAGCCTCATCACAACTGCGAATGCAAGCCTCATCACAATGACGATTGCAAACCTCATCACAATGACGAATGCAAACCTCATCACAATGACGAATGCAAGCCTCATCACAATGACGAATGCAAACCTCATCACAATGGCGAATGCAAACCTCATCACAATGACGAATGCAAGCCTCATCACAATGACGAATGCAAGCCTCATCACGATGACGAATGCAAGCCTCATCACAATGACGAATGCAAACCTCATCACAATGACGAATGCAAGCCTCATCACAATGACGATTGCAAGCCTCATCACAGTGACGATTGCAAGCCTCATCACAGTGACGATTGCAAGCCTCATCACGACTGCGATTGCAAACCTCATCACAATGACGAATGCAAACCTCATCACAATGACGATTGCAAGCCTCATCACGATGACGAATGCAAGCCTCATCACAATGACGACTGCAAACCTCATCACAATGACGACTGCAAACCTCATCACAATGACGACTGCAAACCTCATCACAATGACGACTGCAAACCTCATCACAATGACGACTGCAAACCTCATCACAATGACGACTGCAAACCTCATCACAATGACGAATGCAAACCTCATCACGATGACGAATGCGAGCCTCATCACGATGACGACTGCAAGCCTCATTACAACTGCGATTGCAAACCTCATCACGATGACGACTGCAAACCTCATCACAATGACGAATGCAAACCTCATCACAATGACGACTGCAAGCCTCATCACAATGACGATTGCAAGCCTCATCACGATGACGACTGCAAGCCTCATCACAATGACGAATGCAAGCCTCATCACAATGACGAATGCAAACCTCATCACGATGACGAATGCAAGTCTCATCACAACTGCGATTGCAAACCTCATCACAATGACGATTGCAAGCCTCATCACAATGACGACTGCAAGCCTCATCACGATGACGACTGCAAACCTCATCACAATGACGAATGCAAGCCTCATCACAACTGCGATTGTAAGCCACCCTCTTACGACCAGGATTGCAAGCCTCATCACAACTGCGATTGCAAACCGCCCTCTTACAACCAGAACTACAAGCCTCATCACAACTACGATTGCAAACCGCCCTCTTGCGACCAGGATTGCAAGCCTCATCACAGTGACAATTATACTCTTCCCTCTCACGTCTATGACTGCAAGCCGAATCACAGCACCGATTATAATTCTCCTTCTCACAACCAGAACTGCAAGCCACATCATAACTACGATTCTGAACCGCCCTCTTACAAATATAACTACAAGTCATATAATAGCGGTTATTGCAAGCAACAGGGTAGAGATCCTGTTCTCCCCGATGGGTTTCATGCGCCAACTACTATTCAGCCGTACACTAGGATTGGAAATGGTCACGGTGTGGCATTCGCATTCAAATACGAAGATTAAATGCATAGCAAAGAGGCCTCCGAAAAAGCTATTAACTTTTAGGAGACCTCTTTTTACTATTACTATCAATTTACTCAATTACATGTTCATTCAAAATAAACACGACTATCGCTATCGGTATCACTAAACGGTTTTACCTGCAAAAACAGCGTTACATTTTTAAATACTTCTCTTGGATTAAATGGTATCGCGAATACGTCTTCAATACAGGCCTCTACGCAAAAATCTTTATGATCGTCATGTGGTGTCAAAACAATAAATGCCGAAAACTTTGCGTCAAAATGCACAGTAAAAACCGGCTGATCCGCTCTAGCTGCAGTATAAACGATCTTTTGCTTTAATACACCTTCAACTACCAGTTTTTTTCCGGTCAGCCTGGTGCCTTCAATATTTTCTTTTGTGGGGCAAGGCCCTATTGGTGTATTTACAATCCTAGTTGAAATAACTTTTACTTCAGCAAACACTTTATCAATCGTTCCGATATCAGGTTTGTCACCAGGTAGTCTAAATAATTCCGGAACAGATATTTGTGTCCAGGCTCCTACCTCAACACAATCATCTTCATCCTGCCGCTCCACAAATATAGTCGTTTCGGCGGGGTCACACAAGCCTATTATCTCAACAGCGTTCTGCCCAAAGCATTGACATACTTTCATCAGTGAGAACCTCCTTGTTCTTGTTTAGCGTAAGAGGGACAACGCCCTAATGACCAATGTAACATTTTTAAATATTTTTCGCTGAGTAATATCTGTGATAAATATATCCTCGATACAGACCTCTACCTTGAATTTTCTTGTGAGCGGATCCTGTGGATCAAGGACAATAAACGCCGAGAACGGCGTATCGAAATGCACAGCATGCACACTTTGCGTCTGGCAAGCAGAATATACAATTTTTTGACGCAGAACTCCCTCTATCACCAATTTCTTTCCGGTTATTGCTGTACCTTCTTGATTAAAAATAGGAGGAGAAAGCTTGGAGTTAGTTGTTTTGAACGGTGTGGTGATTACCCGCTCACAGATAAGTTCCACAGCAGCGGAAATGCTTATCAGCTGCTCAATATCTGGTTTAAATGATGGAATACATAACACTTCCGGTACCACCAGCTCCGTCCAACGTCGGATAGCACCGTCATCTAAAAACTTTTCTAGCTTTTCTGGGGAGCATATACCGTTAATAGTCAGAAGTTGGGTTCGGTCCTCAGGTTCAGACCGCCTCGGTTTCTGAAACTTACCCATAACTCTACAATCCACAGACTCTATGCTGACATTTTCTTTGTCAGGTTCTTTATCGCAATACCTCATATTTCTTCCTCCTTTTTGTACATATTGTCTGACTAACCCTCATCATGACAAATGTCGGCTGTAACCGGTACAGCCTGTAGCAGTAACATTACATTATCAAATACCTCTCTTGGAGTAATTTTTTTGACAAACACGTCTTCTAAGCAAGTATTAATCTGGAAAATAGTATGCAGCGAATCTACCTCATGATCGTCCTCTTTGTACCATACCCGCACCGATTTGGGAATAACGATAAAAGCGGAAAACGGGATAACAAAACGAGCTGAATGTACAGGTTGTTCACAGCGAGCGGCAATATAGGATATTGTCTGGCAAAGTTCTCCTTCAACAATTAGCTTCCGCCCTGTAAGTAATTTGCCTTCAAAATTTGGACACGAGTCTGTACTAGGTGTTACAATTACCTTTTTTCTAATGATCCTTACTGCCACATTTACTCCTGTGATTTGCTCGATCTCTGGTTTTATATCAGGAATATTTAAATTTTCCTGGATCGAGATTTGAGTCCAAAAATTATCTACTCCTTTTGTAAAATTGATTCCTCTAATGTCACAGAGCCCAGCAACGGTAACCAAGCTGTCATCCATGTATATTCCTCCTTACTATTGGATAATTGGCTGTTAGAAAAACTTCGGATGTAATTTATTCATCTGCTTCATTATATGTAGTATACTGTTCGGTAGTTCCAAAACACGGCTACATAAACACTAGAAAACGCTGTATTAGTGCTAGATAATCCAAGATCAAAAAAGATTATTAAAAACATATTTTTTTCAATTGTTATTTTTTATGTAAACAGCTTGCTAGTTTTTGGTTATATACGGAACACATTTCACTTAAAATCATAAACTACTAATAAAGCTCCAGAAATAATACATATAATTGCATGCAGAGCGTATATCATTAGATTAAGGAGGAAAGAGTATGGCTCATTCGAAGCACAGAAGAGCCCGTCAGTTTGCGACCAACAGTAACTTAACAATCCCTGGTGATAAACCTGACATTGATTTTCTACTTCGTGTAACATCAACACCAGTAATCGAGCAATGTGTAGTATCACCTAAACAAATGCATCTTACCGGTTATATCAGCATTTGTGCAGAATATGTAGCATCTGTTCACGACGGCACACAGCCTGTGACTTTTATATTCTTTAAGCTGCCTTTTGACGAAACCTTTGTGCATTACCATGCACGCACAGGCATGAATGCTTATCTGAAATGTGATATTAATACTCAACAACTGCATCTTACTAACTCAAGAGAGCTGGCAATCTCTCTCAATGTAAGAATTTTGGGTGTAAAACTGGCACGATCCTATCATCGACTGCCCCCTCATCAGTGCAATCCATGTTTGGTCAATTTCTTTGAGTCAAGTAACTCAGAAGTATTTACTCCTACTTGCCGTCCTGAGCTAGATACCGGCCAATCTGATAACCAACAAACGCCTTAAATGAGAAAGGGCCGTATTGAAACGTAAATGTTTCAACACGGCCCCTTTCTCATTTTGGGCGTTCTTATCAGCAAAATCCAAAATTAAATTCAAATAACCCCTAGATTACGAACTTCTTCTGAAAGCCACTTTGCACTGCCAATTCAATATAATTAACCTCATTGACAATAGAAAAACCTCGTCGACCTTCATAACTGAACTTATACAAATGTCCCCTTTCCGTTCTTATAGCCAGCAAGAATTCTCAGCCTGCCTACAAGAATCCAAAAGGGGACAAGTGTACTTAATTGGTGTTGCCTTAATTACTTAGCAACAAGCTTATCACAAAGAGCAACAGCCTCGTCGGCGGTTTCAGCCCAGGCATCAGCACCAATTTCATCAGCGAAAGCCTGACTGGTAGGACCGCCACCAATCATGACTTTGTATTTTTTACGCATTTCCTGGCTTTTAAGATAATCAACGATCGCTTTCTGGGCGGCCATGGTAGTGGTCAGTAAGGCCCCGGCGGCAATGATATCAGCTCCAACCTCTTCGGCTTTGGCCAGGAAGCTTTCTGCCGGTTGGTCAATACCTATATCATAGACTTTATAGCCGGCAGCTGTCATCAAAGCACCAACAATGTTTTTACCGATATCGTGAATGTCGCCGGCTACTTGGCCGATAACAATCTTGCCTTTAGCTTCGCCACCAGTGGCGCCTGATTCAGCAACAATCGGATCTAGCATATTAAGCCCAGTTTTCAGGGCGTCTGCTCCCATCATAACATCGGGCAAAAATGCTTCCCCGGCTTTCCATCTTGCACCAAGTTCTTCAATACCCTTGATTAGGCCGTTTTGAATGGCTGCAACAGGATCAATCTTTTGATCAATAACTTGCTGTACATATTCAACTACCAAATCATCATCACCATCAAGAATAGCCTCTTTTAAGTTTTCGAAAATATCGCTCATAGAAATATACCTCCATTTATTTTAATGATTAAACTAAATACTAACCTTTAAGGTATTCGGCAGTCTTCTTTTCCACGAAAGCTTGCAAAGCTTGTCCAACATTGCTATCAAGTGCAGGCGCTTGGAATTCGGCCAGCAGTGCTTTCCATTTGCGCTCGGCCCGCTTGTTGGTATCCAGCCCTTCTTTTCCCCAGCCGTCATAAGATAACCGGTCGCTAAGCTGAACACGTCTAAACTCTTTAGCGTGATTTTGTTTGGTATGTTTCTGCGTGAGGAAATGTCCTCCCGGACCAACCTTTTTGATAACATCATAGGCAAACTTATCTTCAGAGAAATCAATACCTTTGAGATACCGCAGAATCATACCGGCAATTTCATCATCTACGATGAACTTTTCATAAGACATTGCCATGAAATATTGCAAAATACCGGCAGTGTGCAGAACGAAATTGATCCCTGTTACACTGGCAGCCATCAATGTCATCATTGATTCATAACCGGCCTGGGCATCGACAATTTTAGAGTCGCTCAAACCACCGCCTCCCCGGCTAGGAACCCGATAGAATCTTGCCAGTTGAGCACTGGCAGAAGTGAAGAAAGCTCCTTCAGGGTTACCGATAGATAGTGACCCGGTCTGCATATCAGTGATAGCAGAGGTTGAACCATACACTACGGGGTTACCAGGGTTAATACTTTGTACTAATGTAATTCCGGCTAATACTTCAGCGTTCTGGAGGGCTAACGCACCGGCCATTGTTGCCGGTCCTGTTGACCCGGCCATTACCAAGGAGGCGATTACCATGGCCTGACCTGATTGTGCATAGGCCATCAAAGCACCTAACATACGGTCATCATATTTTAGCGGGGTAACCGAGTTAATGAGGCAAATCAAGGCTGGCTTTTCTTTGATTACGTCCTTGCCGCCAAACAAAATGGCTGCCATTTCAATATTGTCCTGTGCTTTGTCATAGCCAGACGCACTGCCCATAAAGCATTTATCGGAAAGTGTTATGGAACTGTAAGTCATTTTCAGATGTCTAATTGAGTCGGGAACATCGTTTGGCTCGGCTGCATTACCGCCGGTCATATGCAGGTTGGTGCTCATATGGGCTAACTTTACGAAGTTTTCATAGTCTGCCATATTTGAGTTACGCCGCGTTCCGTCTGCTTCATGGATAAATGGTGAGCCATAGCCAGGCATAAAGATGATATTCTCACCACCGACTACCAGGTTGTTTTCCGGGTTACGCGCATGGAGAGTAAACTCGGCAGGAGCCTTAGCTACTTGCTCTTCCACAAATTTTCTCTGGAAGTAAACTCGCTGTCCTTCTACTCTCTGGCCTTTAGCTTGTAGAACATCAAGAGCAGGTTGATAGGAAAACTCCACTCCGATTTCTTCCAAAATTCTCATACTCTGATCATTGACTTGCTGTACTTGATCAGGTGTTAATACATTAAATTTTGGTATCATTGTCAACACCTCTCCCTTACTATTGTTTTATGTTCACTGGGAGGCATGCCCCACAGTTACATCCTTCACTAGCCACTGAAAGTCTTTTTGTTGCAAGCTTGGGGCTAGAATAATTTTAGTAGTGGATGCTCAGTCGTTCCAAGTTTAGTACCAGTAAGTTTTGTTGTATAGCCCATCATTGCATCCGTAGTAGCAATTCCTCTATATACCCAAGGAGCGTTCATTATCGGGCCATAAAGAAGGAAGTCAGCCCCTTGAGTCACAGGATAGGTAAAGACAGCAGTACCTGCTGCTTCAAAGTACGGGGACCCTTTGGAACGCATCTTTTTCCATAGATATAAAGCATTGGAAGGAGCGCAGCCTCCGGGATACCCCAGCTGTTCTTTTACATCATAGATGGCCTTCGTAGTCCAGCTATTGCTGGCAACATCAAGTACACCAGGATCAACCAAAAACTGCTCAATACCGGCGCGTTTCGCGGCAGCAATTAGTCCTTCGGTTTTTCCGTCTCCCGCCAGCAACTTTAGACGGCTGCTAGGCTTAAGATGCTTTTTACTAAAAGCCAGGATTACCGCAGTTTTAACACCAAATTCTTTTATAACGCTGAGTTCATCCTCAGTGTAGTTTTCCTCTATGGAATTGTAGATAAGGCGATTAATGATTGCCGAATCCTTGCCAAGCAGTTTTAAGGCACCTGTCCGAATTTCCGGACTTACACTATCAAGCAGAAACGGGGAAGAAGTATGTTTAAGAATAAACTCCACATGACGGGCCAACGCCTCAGGGGTATCCCCCAAAACATCGATTATCCGGGGATTACCTGTCTCGGCACTCATTTCTGCTTCCAAGTCAAGTAAGGCTTTAGCCTCAGCTTCGTTGAAAATCCCCTTGACTGAATCAAGTACAATTTTGTGTCCCCGATAAAACATACTCCCAATCAGCACTGTCGGAAATTCCCCCGGTTGCCCCCCAATCTTTACACCATTAATGTCATACACCTGTTGTTCTGCAGTAAACCTGAACATTTCCTCACACTCCTAATAATTTGTAATTTAGTCTTTAATACTTTTGAATACCTGCCTTATGTGATCGTTAGCCCTTGCGCTGTTGTATCAAGACTTATTTCAACTGGTTCTCACCAATCTTTACCCGCCTTTTTAATAAAACCATACAATATGATCCCCATGATAAACATGGTTGGGAAAGACCCTGCAACCGCCGCCGCTTGAAGCGGTTTCATCCCCCCCAGGAATAATTAACGTGAGCGAAAGGCCCCCAAGCACTAAGGCCCAGAATAGCCGGTTCCATTTTGCTGGTTTCTCGCCGGTTTTTAACTTTTCAGTAGTTACCATAGCGAGGGTATATGCTATACTATTAATAGCAGTGGCTGTGGAAATAAATAGTAGGACTAGTATTATCGGCAAAATGATTGAACTAAAGGGCAGGGTTGCAAATATCTCCACAATGGCACGGGGAACACCTTGCGTTTTGATAATTTCAGCAAGATTTAGAATTCCTCTGGCTTGTAAGTCCATGGTATAGTTGCCAAATATCATAAAAATGGTATAAAGTAACTCCCATAAGCCCTCCTTCCTTATTAGGAATCGATACGCCTTGTAATTATCGCAATTATCATGCCAACATCACAACATCATGCAAAAATCAACTGAATAGTAAGACTCTTGCAAAAAGTCACTCATTTATTGCAAGAGTCTTACCATGATTTTGATGTAAAAATTATCTACCAACGAAAAACTTCTTTTCACCTGCTGGCCGAAAGTGTTGTATACACTGGACTCACAAACAAAAGAAAAGAATTTTTTCAGTGAAAAAATTCTTTTCTTTAAATACGATATGCAAAGGATGAGACATTAGATGATTGAAAAGACGCAAAAAAGTCTTAAAGACTTGACTAGGGAAAATCAGTTATTACATGAAATTATCGATGCTATATCAGAGGGTGTATATGCCGCAGATAAGGATGGAACCATTCTAATTTACAACCGGGCTTTTGAAAGAATTGAGGCCACTGATCGTCAAACTATGCTTGGAAAAAAGGATACAGATGTGTATTCCTTGCCCCCTCTATCAAACCTCCAGCGCATAGCAGTGCTGCAAAGTAAAAAGCCGCTATTAGAACAATATATGACATACCAACTATATACCGGGAAAAAGGTTGATATAGTTTACAATTCTTACCCCTTTTTCGAGAATGGGGAACTAACTGCCGTATATTCTATTAACAGGGATCTCCCCACCATAAATGAGTTACTGACCAATGTAGTAAAATGTTTTGGGCGTAATAAATCGAAGAACCGGCTAAACGGCACTATCTTTAGCCTTGATGACATTATTGGTAGCAGTCCGCTCATTAAAAAGGCACTTAAACAAGCCAGGAAAATTGCACCAATGCCATCAACTGTTATGATTTATGGGGAAACCGGTACTGGTAAAGAGCTCTTTGCCCAGGGAATCCATAACGCAAGCTGTTATAGCTCACGTCCTTTCATCGCCGTCAACTGCGCTGCATTACCTGAAAACTTGATGGAAAGCTTGCTTATGGGGACAGTAAAAGGAGCTTTCTCTGGTGCCATAGATTCTCCCGGTTTGTTTGAACAGGCCGAAAACGGCACTCTGTTTCTGGATGAAATTAATTCATTAAGCCTGCCCTTGCAGGCCAAGCTGCTCAGATTACTACAAGATAAGGTGGTGCGACGTCTCGGCGATAAAAAAGAGCGTAAAATTAACTGCCGTATAATCAGTGCAACCAACCAAAGTCTCTACGAAATGGCAAGTAAGAGCTTATTTCGTGAAGACCTCCTGTATCGTTTAACACCGGTGATTTTACACATCGCGCCACTAAGAGAGCGTCCAGAAGACATACCGGTACTCATCCTGGAGTTTGTTTCCCGGTTTAATCAGCAATTGAGCTTGAACATTAAGCAAATAAATCCAGAACTGTTGGAATTACTATCCTCATACAGCTGGCCAGGCAATGTCCGCGAACTAGAACATGTAATTGAAAGCGCTATGAGTATTGTTGAACATACAGCCTCAGAGTTAAGTATTGATGATTTGCCTTCTTTTCTAATAAAGCGAATGCTCAATAAAATATCGGATAAGCCTGTAGAAACGCCAGAAGGTGCTACTCCCTCTGGGGAAGCATTATCCGAATATCTTCGCCACTGTGAGCAATCTTATATTCAAAGAATTTTAAAGATGAAAAACGGCAACGTAAGCGACAGTGCCAAACATATGGGTATCTCCAGACAAGATTTGCACTACCGTCTTCGTAAACTGGGAATAAAATCAACCACCTATAAATCCTAGCTCTCCAGGTCCTTTTTCTATATACAGCCTCAACACCATAACTGCTTGGCATGATATTTGCAATATTAATTTAGTGAAATAGTATGAGACTGATTGGAAGTGACATTAATGCTAACAGTAATTTTGGCTTGTCAAACTATGAAAGACGAGCTTACACTTGCTATGCAGCAATCAGGTATTAATTATCCTGTAGTATACTTGGAATCAGGCTTGCACAATTCGCCGGAAAACCTGCGCGAGAAAGTCCAAGAACAAGTTGATACAATAGACGCCGATGTTATTCTCTTGGTGTTTGGCTGTTGTGGAAAGGGTCTCGTAGGAATAAAATCGACCAAAGCTAAGCTTGTAATCCCCCGGATTGATGATTGCATTACCTTGCTCTTAGGTTCAACTGAAAACCGAAGAAGCATCCCTAACGAGATTAGTACCTACTTTATAACTAAAGGCTGGCTAGACCCAGAAGGCAATGTAATGTGGTCATATCAGTCTTGGGTAGAACGCTATGGTGAGCAGAAGGCTTGGCGGTTAACAAAAAAAATGCTTGCGCATTATACCCGGTTTATGATCATTGATACTGGTGCCTATGACATAGAAGGCATAATGCCTAAAATCAGAGATTCTTGTGAAAAATTCAATATGCATTACGACATTACTCCAGGCTCGTTACGTTTATTATATATACTGCTAACAGGACCCTGGGGCCCGGAATTCATCATACTCAATCCTGGTCAAGAGACCTTAGCCAGTGATTTTTATCCCTCTTTGGCCACCTGATGTTACTGGTTAATACTATCATAAAGACTTCTCACATCGTCCCGAGAAAGGATTGGGCTATTGGCAGTGTGCTAGTAGCCATGCCAAGCACCCAAAAAACACACTGCAGCCTAAATTGCAGTGTGTTTTCTATGATCTCTCTATATAGATAGATCGTTACTCATCATTACGCCATTTTATTAAATTAGGCTTCGGGTCAAGAATAGAGAGGTATTGTTCTTGGACTCCATATTTAGCATTAGGGTCCAATTGCTTATATCTGAGGTACTTTGCGATCCTGTCCTCCAGCCGGGCCCAGCCAAAATGCTGTATGCGCAATTCACTTTGCTTGTCAGGAAGGCCCGCTATCCGTCCCCTTCATGTGCCTTGGTACTTTCCCCCTTCGTGGATCACACTTATAGGGTTTTCCCTTTGCATCACATGAAAAGTTCCCAAGTTCCGTATCTGGGCCTAGTTTAGATTCGCGCCACCTATACACCGGACATGACTACTTTAATCACAAGCAACACTCCCAAATATTTATCGGTACGACATGCTCCGGCCACAATGCTAACCATACCTCAAGACTTCTATTTATTTCCTTTGCCAGATAGCTTTGTGCTACCTGGCACTTTTTATCTGCTGCTAAAGCGTTCCATAAGAAGCAAAGAGCGAAACATATCAATGGGATTACGTGCAGGAGTGCCTTTATTAGAGGAATATCGATAACCAACAATATCAGCAACTTTGGATAAATCAGCAGACCAGACAAAAGCAAGAGCTTTTTCATTAATCAAAACAGAATTAGTAAAACCGATTTTAAGATAATTTAATTGCAACTGTTGTTTTACAAGTCTTGAAATTGATTATGAGACCGAGATGATTTTAATAAAAAAACACCACCATTCACAAAGATAGGCTAAAATGCCTTCATCACGATTATTGGGATGTTTTCCAAAAGTCAAGTCCCAAATTTTCGACATACGATATTGGGAGGAAAAAACAAAAAGTCCAAGGCGTGAAGCCTTGAACTATAAATGCTTTCGGGTTTCCGAGAGCATTTATAGTGGGGGATTTTTGAAGTAACATTTTCACTGAAAGTGGGGTACTTTTAGTTTAACAAAAACAATTACCATGCCAAAATGCGCGATTATAGTGAAATATTTTCTTGAAAATATGAAACCCTTGAAAAAAGTCATAATATTTTTGCAAAACTGTGTTTTCTGGTTGATTCTGAATTTTTCATCTAGTGAAAAAATTTTTTTCATTTATTTTGCCAAAAAAGTACGGCGAAAAGGGACATATCAACAGCTATACACTAAGTGAAAAAATTTTTTTCACTGAAAAAATTTTAAACTGCATGTAATGTGGTATATATCCCATATATATCCTGCAGAGCAAAAGGGAATCACGATATGACCGATAATGCGAAAAAAGTCTGGAAGAGCTGCGTAGGGAAAACCGCTTATTGCATGAACTTATTGACGCGATATCGGAAGGAGTTTATGCCGCAGACAAAGCTGATACGATCCTAATTTATAACCGTGCTTTTGAGAGGATTGAGGCTACTGAGCGCCAGAGTATGTTAGGCAGAAAAGATACGGAGGTATATTCATTACCGCCGATGTCAAACCTCCAGCGCCGGGCCGTGCTGCAAAGCAAAGCTCCTTTATTGGGGCAATGTATGACATATCAGTTATATACCGGAAAAAAGTTGATATTGTTTACAACTCCTATTCCTTTTTTGAGAATGGGGAAATTATGGCAATTTACTCGATTAACCGGTATCTCCCGTCCATAAACGAATTATTAACAAGTGTTGTGAATAGCTTTGACCACAGCAAATCTAAAAACCGGTTAAACGGTACTAGTTTTACGCTTGACGACATCATTGGTGTCAGTCAAAGCATCAGGCAGTCGGTTAAACAAGCCAGAAAAATAGCGCCAACTCCATCAGCGGTGATGATTTATGGGGAAACCGGTACAGGCAAAGAACTTTTCGCCCAGGGCATCCATAATGCAAGCAGCTATAGCGCACGTCCCTTTGTTGCCGTCAATTGCGCTGCCATACCTGAAACCCTGATGGAAAGCCTGCTTCTGGGAACAATAAAAGGAGCCTTCACCGGTGCTATTGATTCGCCGGGCCTGTTTGAACAGGCTGAAAACGGTACATTGTTTCTGGATGAAATCAATTCATTAAGCCTGCCGCTGTAGGCCAAGCTGCTCAGATTATTACAGGATAAAAGGGTGCGGCGTCTCGGCGATAAAAAGGAACGTAAGATCAACTGTCGGATAATCAGCGCAACTAACCAAAGCCTCTATGAAATGGCAAGCAAGGGCTTGTTCCGGGAGGACCTTCTTTACCGCTTGACACCGGGATCGGTGATATGCCCTTGCATTTGCAAGTCAAACTCTTGCGTGTATTGCAAGAATATACGATTGAACGGGTAGGCGGGACTAAGCCGCTAATTTATCGATGCCCGGATCATTGCTGCTACCAACAGGAATTTGGAAGAAATGATACCGACTAACCAATTCCGCAGTGATCTATATTATCGTTTGAGTGTTATACCTTTTCGCATCCCTCCTTTGCGAGAAAGAATGGAGGATTTGGGAGCTGCTTATTCATTGTTTTATTCAAAAATATAATTTGATTCTGAGGAAAAGAATTAAAGGCTATACCAAGGATGCTCTGGCAAGAATGTTTGAATACTCTTGGCCGGGTAATGTTCGGGAGTTGGAGAATGCCATCGAGTACTCTGCTAATGTTTGCCCAGATTCCTTGATTAATGCAAACTATCTTCCGGATCGAATTATTAAGCATGTTACAGCTTTACAACCGTCCCAGCCCCAAAAAGTGTACAATCTATCGCAGATTTAGAAAAGAAGGCAATAGTAGAGGATTAAAAAGATATGGTACAAGCAACCATGCCAAAGAAAATATTGCCAAATATTTATGAGCCGTTCAACTCTTTATCGAAAAATTAAACCTGAATTATTCATGGGGATATAAAAACGTCTTATTTATAAATGAATTTTCTTGTTAACAATAAAAAAACCAGAATTTAGCGTTTTGCCACCTAAAAATGGGCAGACGAATCCCCTCGATTTTAAAATCTGTTTTTAAAATTTTCAGGGAGCAAGCCATTTCTATTCTAATTTTGGTATTAGCCGAGAAATATTTGCAAATGTTTCATAAAACTGTTGTATATAAGGGCAACTACTGCAAAGCTTGAATGTAATACTCTTTTCGGTTGTCTTTTTTACCTTCACCTATTGAGTGAAGAAGAATAACTTGTGCAATACCTAATTTTATTGGCACATTTCTTGCAATTTATTATTTCCATATCGGCAAAGGAGGGATTAATAATGCTTATAATACGCAAATGTCACTTTGTGTGGATTGCGTTGAAAAAAGAGACGTGGTGATGAAACAAGGCAAAAAGGTGTTTGAGGTATAGTGCACATTTTAGGAAGGGAAGGGATAATTTGTGGAAAACGAACAAGGATCAAAAAGCAATATTGTTTTGTACATTTCAGCCGCTATAGCCTTACTGTTTATATCATTTAGCATATTCATGACCGAGCAAATGGGGAAAGCGGCTAATGCCATATTAAGCTTTTTAACTACCAATTTTGGCTGGTTATATCTATTGTCAGTAGGAATCTTTATATTGACCTGCCTTGGTATTGCTTTTAGCCGTTTTGGCAAAATCAGGCTGGGTCAGGATGACGAGAAGCCAGAGTTTACTGATTTTCAGTGGTTTACTATGCTTTTCGGCGGCGGCATGGGTATCAGCCTGATCTTTTGGTCGATTGCAGAACCCATGATGCACTATATGTCACCTCCCGTGGGTCAGGGCGGAACCACAGAGGCCATGTATTTAGCAATGATGCTGGTATTTAATGATTTTGGTCTCCATGTCTGGTTTATTTATACCATTTGCGGTTTGGCGCTGGCCTATTTCCAATTTCGGAAAGGCCTGCCATGCTTAATCAGTTCGGCTTTTTACCCGCTCTTAGGTGAGCGCATTCACGGGCCTATCGGCAAATCCATTGATATTCTGGCAGTATTTGCCACCATATTTGGCGTGGCTACCAGCTTAGGCTTGGGTTCCAGCCAGATTGCCGCCGGTTTGCAGTATGTTTGGGGGATTCCGGCAACACCGGCGATGACTGCTGTCGTCATCGCAATCATGACGGTAATTTTCACTCTGGCCACTGTCTCCGGGTTGCATAAGGCTATGCAGCTGGTTGCCGACATCAAGATCTGGCTGTCGATTGTTTCCATGGTATTTATCTTCCTGTTCGGCGGTGCGGTTTTCCAATTGAATCTGTTTACCCATACACTGGGTACGTACCTGCAGAACTTTATCGGCCAGACGCTGTGGATGGCCAACATTGAGTGGACTACCGCGTGGCCGATCTTCTACCGGGCCTGGTATATTGCCTGGGCGGCCTTTGTCGGCCAGTATATTGCCCGGATCTCCAGAGGTCGTACTATTCGCGAATTCATTTTGACCGCAACCTTTCTCCCTGTTGGTTTTAGCTTTGTGTGGCTGGCGATATATGGCGGGGCAGCTTTCCAACTGGATGTATTATCAGGTGGTGCCATTCAGGCAGCTGTTAAAAACGATTATACAACAGCCCTGTATGTAACACTTCAACAACTGCCGTTTTATATGATTACCGCCCCCTTGGCAATGTTTCTGATTATAGCCTCCTTTGCCGGCTCCGCCAACTCGGCTACCTTTGTACTGAGCATGCTGACCTCAGGCGGGGACATGAACCCCAGCAAAAAACTGCGTGGTTTCTGGGGCATTGCCCAGGGTTCTGTCACTATCATGCTGATTCTGGTCGGTGGCACTGCGGCCATAAAGACCCTGCAGACAGCCTCCATCGCCGCGGCTTTTCCGTTCATGCTGATTATGCTGGCCATGTGCTACAGCATATATAAAGCGCTTTCTGAGGAAAATGTGTAAGGCAACACGGTGTAAAAAAACCGCTAACGCGGGCCTTGGGCTTTATCTCACATCGAAACCCTATACTCATATCCGTGAATACCTTTATAATACTCTGGATACATGGCCCCACCACATTTCTCACAACTAAACTGCGGCGGTACTGTTGGGTCCCCATCATCCATGGCATCAAAGTCTCTGACTACCTCAATGTAATGTGGTCATATCAGTCTTGGGTAGAACGCTATGGTGAGCAGAAGGCTTTGCGATTAACAAAAAAAATGCTTGCGCATTATACCCGGTTTATGATCATTGATACTGGTGCCTATGACATAGAAGGCATACTGCCTAAAATCAGAGATTCTTGTGAAAAATTCAATATGCATTACGACATTACTCCAGGCTCGTTACGTTTATTATATATACTGCTAACAGGACCCTGGGGCCCGGAATTCATCATACTCAATCCTGGTCAAGAGACCTTAGCCAGTGATTCTTATCCCTCTTTAGCCACCTGATGTTACTGGGTAATACTATCATAAAGACTTCTCACATCGTCCCGAGAAAGGATTGGGCTATTGGCAGTGTGCTAGTAGCCATGCCAAGCGCCCAAAAAAACACACTGCAGCCTAAATTGCAGTGTGTTTTCTATGATCTCTCTATATAAATAGATCATTACTCATTATTACGCCATTTTATTAAATTAGGCTTCGGGTCAAGAATAGAGAGGTATTGTTCTTGGACTCCGTATTTAGCATTAGGGTCCAATTGCTTATATCTGAGGTACTTTGCGATCCTGTCTTCCGGCCGGGCCCAGCCAAAATGCTGTATGCGCAATTCACTTTGCTTGTCAGGGAGGCCCGCTATATTTATGGGAAATCTGCCGCAGTGGAGTGGCTGTTCCTGCCACTCATACTTATATCCTGGGCGATACCTTACCAAAAATGGCCGATATATCCTGTGAGCAATCCAGTAACTGTCTTCACGATAGCTGCTTTCATTCCACATGTCATATAACCGGAAATAAACCACATCTACGCTGACATCCGTAATTAATTCCCTAATACCCTCAGCGGCTTTATATTCAAATATTTCATCAGCATCTAGAATCATGATCCAATCCGGATTAGTACTCACAGCTAGCTCCCACAACGTTTTGCGGAGTTCCACTTCATTATTAAACCCACTTGTGGCATTTTCCACAATGCAGTGAGCTATATTCTCTAATTTTTTGCGGCAGATGGCGACAGTATTGTCTGCGCTGCCATCATCCAAAATCACCACTTCATCTGCATACTGGATAATACGGTGCAGCACTCTTTCTAAATATCGGCTACTTTCGTTTCTTACCAACATGCCGACCGTCAATTTTGATCGCTTAGTATTTTTCATTAATCTATCTTTATACTCAGCTAAACTTGCTAACTCAGACTCCCTATATATATGAAACGGCAGGTAGCATGTATCGGCATAAAGCTCTAACCCCAATGCTGCTGCCCGCACACAGAAATGCCGGTCTTCACCAATTAATCCGATATTATATATCTCTTTGAAATTAACCCCTTGCTCTAGCGCGTAGCGGCTTATCAGCGTGCAGGCTCCCAGTCCGCCTACTTTATAGACACCAGGAATAGTAAGCATATTTATAAATTCTTGACTTTTCATCGCTTGTTCATCCGCGCTATACTCTACCCCGCGCTCTGCTTGAAATAACCTATATTGATCTCCTACCCATACCTGTGGTAAAGGAACAAGCTGCAGTGCCCATTTAGTCCAAAACACCTCAGATACAATATCTTTTTTCAAACTGATTAGATGTTTAACCGTCTGCGGATGCAAATATATGTCTGAATCAACTAAAAATAAATAGTCTGCTCCGGTTTGCAACGTATACTCTATTATCCGGTCTTTATAGGCAGCAACTTTCCATATAAGGTTTTCCTGCCAGCAATGGGTTTCTTCATCACAGCGATATTCTATGGGGTAATCTCCTTTAAATACCACTGTGTTGGTATGCTTACCAGCAAAGGCATACAACAGATTACATCCTTCATCGTCATCAACAAATACATATTCTACAGTTAACCCCTCATAATCGAGGTTCTCTAACGATTGCAGGAACTGCTCCAAAATAGCAGGTTTTTGCTTTACCGGACTGCCAATGATCACTTTAATCATAAGCAACACTCCCAAATATTTATTGGCACGACATGCTCCGGCCAGAGCGTTAACCATACCCCAAGACTTCTGCTTACAGCCTTTGTCAGATAGCTTTGTGCGACTTGGCACTCTTTGTCCGTTGCTAAAGCAACCTTGCATATCTTCATTTGCAGACACAAAATCCCCAGGTAGTCTTTAACAATAGCTGGCATACTGTCTGCTTGTGTTATGATGGATTGATATAAATCTTTCCATTGATTAAATTTTTCGCCAGAATCCTTATCTGTGGCAGCAAGGCAAATGATCGCAGCCGCATAATAATCTCCTTTTTGAACAGCCTCCTGAGCCAGCTTGACGGAGTCTCCACCCAAGCCATCAGCCAAAGCCTTAACAGCCCCTGCTTCTCCCTGCCGTAGAACCTCTATCATCCTCACCGCACTATACAGCGAAGCTCCAGCTTCCAATGACAGCTTAAAATGATGCAGCGCCGCGTGCCAGATTCTTTGCCGGTAAAAAAGTTCTCCAACGATTGCATGAAGCAGCTGTGGCGGCACTAGTATGGTATTAATACCCCCTTTGGCAAACATCTCCCCAGCAAGACTACAATTTCCTAACGCCGCCTGCCGCAACCCTGCCAAAAATAATATATCGCTATCCGCAGGCATGATTGCCAGGGCTTTAACAAACAAGCCTTCATTTTCTACATGAGCATTATTTTTGAGACTGGCCATAAGCGCAAGCAATATTACCTCCCTAAAGTACCCTTCTCCCCCGGTCATATGGTTAAGAGCTTTCATAAGCACATCAGACGCTTCCCCATACTTCTCCTGCTGTATAAGCTCAGTACCCAAGCTGTATAGCATAAATGCGTCATCTTGCCGCTCAGCTAACTGACTTTTAATTATCTGGCTATTTCGTACCATCTTTTGCTTGCGTAAGATTTCTCCAGCCTCATAACCCCTGTGTCTGACAATAATACCCGAAAAAGCAAGTGCCTCCTGACCCTTGCGCTCTTTTATGCTGCCTGCGATCTGCTCATGTATTGCTCCGGCAAATTTATACCCCCGGCCGTTACGAAATAATCTCACGACAAAGTCCTCTGCCTCAATTTCCCCTGAACCTAGAGGGCTTTCTATTGTAAGATAATAGCCTTCATAATCTTTAGTCATCAAATCTAACAGACTTTCACTATTTCCAGCTAACCGTTCATCAGCATCTAACACCAAAATCCAATCACTTACAGCAAATTGCAGACTATAGTTACGTGCCTTAGCAAAGTCATTCTCCCACTGAAAATACTCAATTTGTGCATCATATTGTCTGGCGACTTGAACCGTGTTATCTGTTGATCCCGTATCTACAACCACAATCTGATCTGCCCAGGCTCTAACACTTTCAAGACAATCACCTAAACAATGCTCCTCATTTTTCACAATAAGACAAACTGTCAACGACCATCCTTTTTCCATACATATGACCTCGCACACTTTTATACCTGACATCAAGAAGCATCTCTATACCCTTTATCTCACTCTGCCAAAAATCAAGTAAGGCTTTACTGCCTTGCTCTAAGTCGCTCATGATCCCTTCACAGCACTTGGCCACTTGTATAAATATGCCTGAATTTTCACCGTACGAACGCATACAATCAGCCATTATCCTTAACAAGCTGTCTACCAAAACAGGCTCATATTTTTTACTGATCGCCAGCCTGCTGCCCCCTAATCTTTTAATAAGAGCTAAAAGAGCCATAGCATCAGCGCGCAAGGGCTCATATCGCCACATAGTTAGACACTTTTCTTTAGCCACCCCTAAATCACGAAGAAATATATAACAGATTATTTCCAGCTTCATTAGTACAGCATTATTCCGTTCTTGTCTGGCTTGAAGCGCCTCTATCATCTTGAGTGCCTGCTTAAAATGACCACTATACAGTAAATACTTTGCCAGATCACTTGACGGAATGATCTGCCTTTCTGCTTGACTACATACTTTTACCGCTAAATCAGGTCGGCTGCTAGCAAAAAAAAGCGCCGCCAACACCTGCCGACCCTCGTAACTCGATACATAACCCTGCTCGGTGAAGGTGATTAATAATTCCTCGCAGCTTTTCTTAGTCACCAGTACCATAAACAGCCCATATAGCGGATATATAGAATTTTTGTTTGCTTCAAGCGCCTTTTCGTACCACTCAGCAGCTTCCTCGCATTTTCCTAAAATTTGACAGCAATGTCCTACATGATATTGAGCTAAAAAATCCTCCGTACCATTGCTATGCTGGTACACAATAAGCGGTGCCCCTAAATCAACAGCGGCCTTAAACCATCGCAGCGCTACCTCATACTCCCCGAGTTGCTCCAACACTACCCCGCCATCAAAAAACAAATCGGTATATTCCGGATATACTGCTGCTTCTCTCATACAAATAGCTAAAGCTTCCACAAACCTTCCCATACTCTTTAAGCAGGCAACCAGGCTCCGGACAGCACTTGACCTAAAAAATATATGGCTCTTATCAAGCTGTTCATAAGCGCAACGAAAACAAGCATAGGCTTGCTGATATCGACCCAGCCCCAACCATTCACAGCCCAAATAATATTTTATAAATGCCTCATTCTCCGGCTCATGTTTTAACTGCTCTGTGAGCATGCTCATATTTCGCCTGCGTTTATCCTGCCGACGGCGTGTATTTATATAACTGTGACTGATAACCGGAAAATCACTGTGACCGACAACTTCTTGGTTTGCAATACCGATTTGCTCATGTATTTTTCCAATAAAGCGATAGCACGGCAGGTTGCGAAACAACCTTAATACGCCGATTATATTATAATCACTACAGCCAGGACCGCAATAATTTTTAAGCGGCACTATAAAGGCCTCTTTAGTTGTACTTGTAATTAGCTCTCGCAAGGATTCAGGCCTGACTGCTAAGCGTTCATCTGCATCTAAAGACAGAATCCACTCACAGTTACACTGGTCGATGGCAAAATTACGCGCAGCACTAAAATCCCCCTGCCATGAATAACTATATACTTTATCGGTGTAGCTTTTTGCTATCTCCATGGTCTTATCAGATGATCCTGTATCCACAATCACAATCTCATTAACTACCGCTTTAACACTATCCAAGCAGGCTCTCAGCATATCTTCTTCATTTTTTACAATCATAGCAATACTGATCAGCCCTGTCATTGTCTTGCTTCCTCCTGCTCCAGCATAGCTTTAAACAGCTCAACATCAGGATGGTTTTTAGCAGCAGTCTTTAAAGTCTCCAGACAAAGTTTGTCATACATCTTCAATAAGTTGACATACGCTTTGGGGCTGCAGGGGGCAACGGTAACAGCAGCACGGTAATATTCGACTGCCTCCCAGTACTCTTCTTTTTTATTTTTTATATCTCCCATGCATGCAAGTGCATCAAAGCTTTCCTGACTACTAACTAAGTATACATGTCCATACTGCTCTGCATCGTTAAGCCTGTTATGTCTTAGATACATCTGCATAAGCCTATAGGCATGCACCGTTATCCACTCATGATGCATCCTAGCTAAAATGCCATCCACCTTTTTAAAGTCTCCGTGATCCATAGCTCTCAGTAATATATCAAAAAGTAGCTCCGATGAGTCCGGCCTTAAGCTTAAAAAATCCATTTGTTCATTGGGCCTCGCCCTTATCAACTTAACTATTGCCATAAAATCATCATCCAAACCCATTTTTATCAGACTATCGGTAATACTTCGCACTTTGAAAGCATTATCCTGAAGCCAGAGAATGATGGCTTTGTTAAATATTGCTCTCACATAATGTTCGCTGTCATTTACATATTCATCAAGAATTCTTAAAGCCTCAATAACCCTATCCTGCTGTGCAAGACAAATAGCTCGGCATATATTGACCTCGGCTGTATTAAGTCCACCTGCAGCCGCTGCCTCAAGATATTCTCCTGCTAATTTATAAGATCGTTCCACAAACAACATGCGCCCTAATATGAATTTAGCGTCTGCCGTACAACACTCACACATATTAGCAAGGGCAACTCTTACATCGTCACTTTCCTCACCCTTCACCAAAATTCGAACCATCTGTTCTAACGCTATATGAAAAGAAGGATTCTCTCGAAAAGCTGCCAAATAATACCCGAGAGCTTCTTCCTCACTATCAAACTCTTCACAAATTTTCCCCATGTAAAAATAACTTTTAAAACCTCTGACACCAGGGTATGAACCATATATGTAAGATTGTTCCCCCAGTGTTGTAGACTTCATAAAATATTCAAAACTAGTGCCATAAGCCCTGAGCTCATAGAAACATAGCCCGCCATAGTGATACAAATCAGCGTAATCTTGATATATAGCCACACCATATTTAACATATTCAACAGCTTCTTCATATCTACGCGCCTGATATTGAGCCATAACAAGCAGGCGGATTAGTTTGGGTAGATACATACTTTCGGATCCACCCGGCTCTAGACCGGCTAGCGATTTTTTTAGTATATCGATGGATTCCCCATAGCGTTCAGCCCGATAAAGCTCTAATCCATATTGATACAGCACATACCTGTCTTCAGGATAATCCTTAATCTGTTGAGCTAGAAATTCAAGATTGCGTTTTATCTTGTCTTTCGCCTGAACCTGACTGTCTAAATATCCATAATGGTAGATGGTAATTTCATGGGCTATAGCAATATTGGCCTTGCTATCTTTCTCCAAAATTGAATTTAACACTTGTTCATGAATAATACCGCTGAATCTATATTCACTGCGGTTACGGAACAAGCGGAACAATATGTCCCGGCACTGCTCAGGTTGTTGTTCATTGCCATAGATATTAACAACCGGGATATAGTATCCTTCTACATCAGCTTGAGCAACTGTCTTACGCAACGCGTCATGGCAAGACGGGTCAAGGTATTCGTCAGCATCTAGGAATAGCACCCAATCTCCGTTGGCTGCTTCAAGGGATGCATTGCGAGCATCAGCAAAGCTGCCCGTCCAAATAAAATCTATCACATTGGCACCAAAGCTGGTGGCAATTTTTTTTGTCTCATCCTTAGAACCTGTATCGACGACAATTATCTCATCTGCAACCCCTTTAGCACTGGCTAAACATTTAGCAATACAATTTTCTTCATCACGAACAATCATACATAAGCTAATTGCAGGCATTTATCCACCCCCTGAATTTGTATTTAATATATGTTCTACTAGTTAGCATGGTGCCTAATAGGCCTATTACCAAATTACAATTAAAAACTATCCATATTTTATGTTCATAACATTAACCCTTACTTATTAAAGATCATAGACTACATCATGAGATAGATATTTGCATATTATGTTAAGTTTTTTTTTGCCACCGCTATACTACCTGCTATTATGGGAAATTTAACTTAATTAAGGAGGAAATATAGACTATGCCTAATTTTAAAGTTTTCCAAGACCAAGCCCAACAAATGAAGGTGCAAATCTATGGTAGTGATCTTAGTTCAGCAATAAAAAGCACCGCCGGCAGCTTAGATGTTAGCGCTACCGCGGCGCTGCCTATATGTACCACTTCTGTTCTTCCTATTTGTACAACCGCCATTACTCCTGTTAGCGCTTCTTCTGCTCTGCCTATCTGCACTACCTCTGATGTCCCTATAACTACTGCTACTGCTTTACCTATCTGCACTACTTCTGTTCTTCCTATTTGTACAACTGCCATTACTCCTGTTAGTGCTTCTTCTGCTCTGCCTATCTGCACTACTTCTGATGTCCCTATAACTACTGCTACGGCTTTACCTATCTGCACTACTTCTGTTCTTCCTATTTGTACAACTGCCATTACTCCCGTTAGTGCTTCTTCTGCTCTGCCTATCTGCACTACCTCTGATGTCCCTATTTCTGCTGCAACTGCCCTGCCTATCTGTCCAACTGTTGTAATTCCTGTTTCCGTTGCTCTCTCTACAACCGATGTTTCCTTCACTATTACCGACATCGACGAAGGCGGTCCTGGCTTCCAAAGACAAATACTGGGCCTCGGTCAATGGACATATGGTGTAGTTAACAACTCAGAAACGGGAAATACCGCAGCAGTATACCTGCAACTGAGCCCGGATGCCAACAATTGGATAAACGAAAGCATTTCTCCAGTAACACTCGCCTACAACGGCACAGCAGCCCTTGTCTCCTCTATCTTTCTCAAATATGCCCGCGTGTACTACTATGCCGAGGGCGGTGCCGCAAGTGCCGTAACACTCAACATCTTCTTCCAAGGTAATACGGTTGAGTAAAGCTACGCGCCGCTGACAGAGCCTGCTAAATACATTTCCCTCATCATTGAGATGAGGGAAATGTATTTATATCAAATGATATTTGTCACTTTTTATGTGAAATGTAGGTGAAAGTTTATGCCCAGTAAGTACATTAAGCCCCCTCTTATTGACGCGTACATTACGCGCAACCGAACAGTATCAAGGACAATGAAGCGTGGTTACTTATTAGTAGGTGGAAATATAAATTACTACTATGAGTCAATTGCATTATGGGATTTAACCTCGATCCCTGCTGACTTGGACATCATATCCGCTAGCGCTAATTTCTTTATCGCTTATAATAATCCATTATGCTCAAAGGTTATCGAAGCCTATCCAATCGTTTCCCGCTGGAAGCCAGCTTCTACATCCCTGCGGCATCCTCCACTCACCAGTCCTAATCCAGTTGCAACAACTATCTCTGACACTGCTGAGCAACTATCTTTTGGGATCACACCATTGATAAGGGAATGGCAAAGCTGCGAAAACAGCAATTTGGGTCTCTTGTTTAGAATGCATGAACCAGTTTTTCCCAACAATTTCGTTTCACTATTTAGTGGTAATTACTGTGACTCCAGCTACTGGCCGTTTATAAAGATTAACTATAACTCACCCGACATAGTTCCCTGTATTTATAAACCCGACACTATTAATGTATCAGATATCGTACATACAACCGCAGCTTGGTCCTACACTGCACCGCTTGATGTAC
The DNA here is from genome assembly GCF_007830295.1 of Sporomusa sp. KB1. Taxonomy (GTDB): domain Bacteria; phylum Bacillota; class Negativicutes; order Sporomusales; family Sporomusaceae; genus Sporomusa. Next base: position 1,239,696 of record NZ_VLKC01000002.1, read on the forward strand.
TACCATACAATTACTCCTATACCATTAGCAATATAGGTACCAATCCTGCTATCGTTTGCTTGAATGTCAGCGCTGATAGTCACTATTGGATGGATCAATCAGCTATGCATATAATCTCCCCTTCAGAAAGTACGGCACTAACACCTAATACCCTGACTCGCTATGCCCGTATAGCTTTTTCTTCCCTAAACTCAAGCCACAATACAACCCTAAGCATCAGTACTCAAGGTCGTACAACAATGTAATTTTATGTTACGTCCAAATACCAGGCGCTTTTAATACCACTCGCCTCTTCCCTTGCAGAAGAGGCGAGTTCTTTGAATTATCCATTTTTCTATTATGAACTAAAAGAGAATATTCGGCATATTTTACTATATAGGGAGAGAGAGTCATTTGTTAGTAATAGGACTTGCTAAGATAGAATCCAAAAGCTGTTAAAGCTATTTATCCCAAATATTTTGCATACTGAGGTGAGAAGCAATGAACGATTGTCCCGTATGCAGCAGCAAAAACTTTAAAGATTTCTATAATTATGGAAGTCATCAATTAGTAACTTGTTTGAAATGTGGGCTTGTATATCAACCGATCTCCATAGATCATAATGAGTATAGCAACAATCTGGTTAAGGAGGTCTATGATGAAAATTGGGTACTCCTGCAAGATCAGTATAAAATGGACACTTTCAAACATGCGTCATTTTCTCTTAATTTATTAAGAGCGTATCTTTCCTCAGATTCCAATATACTAGAAATTGGGTCTGGGACTGGTGAGTTTTTATATTTAGCACAAAAATATAAATATAACATTTTAGGAGTAGAACCTTCCTTTACAGCTTGCACCTATGCCGTAGAAAAGTACCAAGTCAATATAATTAATGCGATAGGGAATCTTAACAACCTTAAATTTGACCAGCAGTTTGACGCAATATGCTTTTGGCATGTACTCGAGCACATCCCTGATCCACATACGTTTTTACGTGCAGTAAAAAATCATTTAAAAAAAGACGGACTAGTTTTTCTCAGTGTTCTCAATTTAGACTCGTTTACCAACCAAATCTACGACACATTATCCCCCTTATTTAGTGAACATGACCATCTACTCCATTTCTCGGCAACTACTTTAAAACTATTGATGAATAATTATTTTAAAATCTTATCATTTTTTTCACTCGAAGAAGATAAGCGATTGGAATCCGATCTGAATGCATTGTCTCAAGTACAATTGTTACGGAAACCTACCGACATCATAGGTTGGTTGGATATAAAAAGTCAACTAGAATGCGACAATCATGGACACGAATTATTTTGTATCGCCCAGGTTAAAACATCTGCAAGCTAAGCTTTTGTTCGTTCAACTCTTACGTAATCAATATGCATCGCGTTTGAATACATTAAAAAATGCTAAACAAGGTACAAAACCTGTTTAGCATTTGATGTCATGGTTGCGGGAGTAGGACTTGAACCTACGACCTTCGGGTTATGAGCCCGACGAGCTACCAACTGCTCCATCCCGCGATGTGTTCGACATTCACTAATCGACTTACGACTAGCGGTATATCTCTTTTATGAAGGGTGTTCCTTCAAAACTTCACAGAAGAAAGACTGCGCATTAGGATTAATCTATTAGTTCGTTATCTTCATTCGTTGCTCATTCGAACACTCGAACTTCGATCACCGAACCTCGATCACCGAACCTCGAATATAAGTCAAGTCCTCGGCCTATTAGTACCAGTCAGCTGCATGGATTACTCCACTTCCACATCTGGCCTATCTACCTTGTAATCTACAAGGGGCCTTACTTCTTTCGAATGACAGACCTCATCTTAAGGCTGGTTTCACGCTTAGATGCTTTCAGCGTTTATCCTTTCCGAACGTAGCTACCCAGCTCTACTCCTGGCGGAATAACTGGTACACCATTGGTTCGTCCACTCCGGTCCTCTCGTACTAGGAGCAGTTCCCTTCAAGTCTCTTACGCCCGCGATGGATAGGGACCGAACTGTCTCACGACGTTCTGAACCCAGCTCACGTACCACTTTAATGGGCGAACAGCCCAACCCTTGGGACCTACTTCAGCCCCAGGATGTGATGAGCCGACATCGAGGTGCCAAACCTCCCCGTCGATATGGACTCTTGGGAGAGATTAGCCTGTTATCCCCAGGGTAGCTTTTATCCGTTGAGCGATGGCCCTTCCACTCGGTACCACCGGATCACTAAGCCCGACTTTCGTCCCTGCTCGACTTGTCTGTCTCGCAGTCAAGCTCCCTTCTGCCTTTACACTCTTCGCGCGATTTCCATCCGCGCTGAGGGAACCTTTGGGCGCCTCCGTTACTCTTTCGGAGGCGACCGCCCCAGTCAAACTGCCCGCCTGACACTGTCCTCAGTTTCGTTACTTCTTGAGTTAGAATTCCAGTAAATAAAGGGTGGTATCCCAACATTGACTCCATCAAGACTTGCGTCCTAATTTCTCTGTCTCCCACCTATCCTGTACATCATTTACCAAAACTCAATGTCAGGTTGCAGTAAAGCTCCATGGGGTCTTTCTGTCCAGTCGCGGGTAACCTGCATCTTCACAGGTATTTCAATTTCACCGGGTCCCTCGTTGAGACAGTGCCCAAGTCGTTACACCTTTCGTGCGGGTCGGAACTTACCCGACAAGGAATTTCGCTACCTTAGGACCGTTATAGTTACGGCCGCCGTTTACCGGGGCTTCAATTCACAGCTTCGACTCACATCTAACCGCTCCTCTTAACCTTCCGGCACCGGGCAGGTGTCAGCACCTATACGTCAGCTTTCGCTTTAGCAGGCACCTGTGTTTGTGGTAAACAGTCGCTTGGGCCTCTTTTTTGCAACTCATTTCCGCTTCATCCGTTTCTAGATTACACGGTATATAAGCTCCCCTTTTCCCGAAGTTACGGGGACATTTTGCCGAGTTCCTTAACGAGGGTTCTCCCGCGCACCTTAGGATTCTCTCCCCGCCTACCTGTGTCGGTTTACGGTACGGGCACCTATTATCTCACTAGAAGCTTTTCTTGACAGTGTGGGATCAATGAATTCACCATTACTTCTAACAGCTACCCATTACTTCTCAGGTT
>NZ_VLKC01000002.1:1242886-1436748 GCF_007830295.1 Sporomusa sp. KB1
CCCGTTCGCCACTAGGAGTTACAAGTAACTCCCCGTTCGACTTGCATGTGTTAGGCACGCCGCCAGCGTTCGTCCTGAGCCAGGATCAAACTCTCCAATAAATTATTATTGAAGCCATTTGTTGGCTCTATAAATCATAGTTAGAAATTGTTTTGGTTTTGTATGTCGCAAGCGACATACAACCGCACATCTGGCTTTTTGATGCATTACTTACATTGTTCAGTTTTCAGGGAACATTTTGTCGTTCGCATTCTTGCGGATTCGACATTTATATATGTTATCACGTTTGTTTCACCGTGTCAACAGTTTTTTATTCAATCCAACTAAGTTGTTAGCTTGACTTGGAATATTTCATCGCTCATCAAGGCGACTTACTTATAGTATCATGCCTTACCGGTTACGTCAACTGTGAATTTATGTATATTATCACCCTACATCCCAACCCAACCTTGCTCAAAGATATTCCTCATCAGGATCAAGGTACATCGAATAATCTATCATATATAACGGATAAGACAACTCCAACGTTTGTGTCTGACCATCCCAGTGGGCTGCCATATTAAATAATTGTCCCATATCATTGACAGTTATAAATGGCTGTCCGTCCACAATGATAATAGGAGCTGCTTTCCCGTGAATGAATAATTCCGGTGTATCTGGCTGCCATTTTAGACGTTCACCCAACACGGCAGCTACGGTCAACGCTGGCACCATCCAGACGGATTTTTGCTGGTAAATGTCGCTTGATAGTACCTGCCCTCCGAATTTGGCCACAGGCAAAATGAGTTCTAGGCAATTTTGACTGTCATTCCATACTTCCCTCCCACCAAATAATGCCGGTAAGTATTCCACACTAACATATATTGAATTACCACGCCTCTTGCCGGGAACTATCTTATTTTGGCGGGATACCGTTTGTTGGTGTTCATCCCATTTTACCGAAGTATTTAGACTATCAGCCAATGCCATAACCGGTATCTGTTTTTCACCAGCTATTGAAATTATGTGTTCTGTACGCATTGTTCCGTTTATCTTGAGCTTGTGAATTTGGGCAAATTCTATTTGTCTGTCAGGAACCTCCTGAATCAATGACTTCAAGAAGGCATCTTCGGCCAAACCATCTAAACCAGCCTTGGCAAGTGCCTGCTTAACACCAGTTAGTGTAATCCTCTGCCTGCCATAGACATCCGGATAAATGCCAATAGAGGCTCTTCCGCTGGCGTCAACCCGTACTTTAACCCGTTCATACTCTATCTTAACCGGCGTATCACAAGCAACATACTCAAATAACTCCTCCACATCTGCTTCCTGCATTCGTATACAACCATTCGATACAGCTCCCCCAATCGACCAAGGTGCGTTTGTTCCATGAATGCCGTACATAGGTGCAATACCCAGCCAGCGATATCCTAGGGGATTATTCGGCCCTGACGGCACTACAATTCCTTTGCCCGGAGGGTACCAGCAGGGATCCACTTCTTTTTCTATTATTGAAAACTCTCCCGTAGGCGTAGGGGAAGACGGTTTACCAATGGCAATCTGGTATTCCTTAAGTAGAGTATCCCCTTTGTATAATTCCAGTGTATGGCTGGGAAGATTGATGATAATCTGTGGTAACAAATCTGGTACCACGGCCTGTGCATTGCCAGGCAAAATAGTCATGATAAAACCAAGGATTACCCCAAAAACCTGTCTGTATACCCACTTTTTATCCATACAGCCATCCCCTTTTAGCAAATGCTTAAGACAATAACATATATGAGGTTGAAGCGGCTGATATGCGCTAATTTGTCGGACAAGCATAAAAAAAGAAAGGAACTGTGTTTTTCTCCAGCACCCTTCTCTATTGAGCAACTTAGACGGCATAGACTCTGGCGGAGGACTTACCGTGCGGCTGTTTGACCATGGAGTTCACCCTGCCTTATTTCCGCAATCCGATTAGCCTTGTCAACCATCACTATTTTTGGCCGATAATTTTTCTGCTTTGCTTCCGTCATCATCGCATAAGCAATGATGATAACCACATCCCCGGGCTGCACCAGCCGGGCGGCAGCCCCATTTAAACAAACGATCCCTGAATTTCTCGGCCCCATGATTACATAGGTTTCCAACCGGCTACCATTATTGTTATTTACAATCTGAACCTTTTCATTAGGTAAAATACCTGATGCTTCTAACAACGCCTCGTCTATCGTAATGCTGCCCATATAATTCAAGTTGGCTTCAGTGACAGTAGCACAATGAATCTTTGCCTTTAGTGAAGTCAATAACATCAGGTTGCCTCCAGAATGGTGTTATCAATCAGCCTGGTTGTACCAAACCTAACTGCAAGTGCTAACAATGCTTTTGTTGATAAAGTGCTGACCGACTCCAGCTCAGGATAGTTGTAAATTTCCACATAGTCTAGGCTAGCTAACGGTTGCTCAGTGATAACACTAACTACCGCTGTACGAATTTTCGCTATATCCCGCTCGCCATCATGAACAAGCTGCTGTGCCAGCGAAAGACTCTGTGACAAGACCATCGCCGCGCTGCGTTCCTCAGTTGATAAATATCTGTTGCGTGAGCTCATCGCTAAACCATCATCCTCGCGCACAATCGGTACCATTTCAAGCTGCACATTCATATTCAAGTCACGAACCATCTGGTCGATCACCAACACCTGCTGGGCATCCTTCTGTCCAAAAAACGCCTTATCCGGCTGTACAATGTTAAATAATTTACTAACAACAGTTGTAACGCCACGAAAGTGTCCTGGACGGGAAAGTCCGCATAACTTAGCTGTTATTTTTTCGACATGTACATAACTGGCATACCTGTTAGGATACATCTCCGCTGCAGTTGGATGAAAAATGGCATCCACGCCCACACCATTTGCTTTTTCACTATCACCTGTCAAGTCACGCGGGTAACATGCCAAGTCCTCCTGCGGACCAAATTGAGTAGGATTAACAAAGATACTAGTGATCACAATATCACACTGTGCTTTGGCCCGCCGCATCAGCGTCAAATGGCCTTCATGCAATGCCCCCATAGTGGGAACCAAAGCGATGCTTTTCCCTTGTCTCCTGGCAGCACTTACAAAAGCACGCATTTCTTGAATAGTTTCTATTACTCGCATTGCCTACATTCCTCTCCTTACCACAATTCAATCAGTACAATTTTTCCAGCATAGTGTCAGCCATTTAAAAGCTATACTCTGGTGCAGGAAATTGTCTTTCCTGCACCTCTTTGATATACCGTTGAACAGCAGCCCTGATTTCCTGGTGCAAATTTGCATATTTTTTAGCAAACTTCGGAAATCCTGCATGTAAACCTAATAAATCATGGCTAACCAGTACTTGTCCATCACAAGCGGCGCCGGCACCAATGCCGATCATGGGGATGGCAACCGCCTCACACACTCTCCTGGCCAGCCCATCAGGTATACATTCCAATACCAGCGCAAATATTCCCGCAGCCTCCAATGCCCGGGCATCATCCAACAGCGTTTGCGCGGTTTGCTCATCTCTGGCCTGTACCTTAAAGCCGCCTAATTGGTTAACTGACTGCGGCGTTAATCCCAGGTGACCTACCACCGGAATGCCTGCTGTCACAATTGCTTTCACCGTATCGGCCATGGCTGCGCCGCCTTCCAGTTTTACCGCCTGCGCGCCGCCCTCCTGCAGCAAGCGTCCCGCATTCTTGACAGCCTTTTTTATCGATACTTGATAAGACATAAACGGCATATCGGCAACCACCATCGCACGTTTAGTACCCCGGCATACGGCTTTAATATGATGCAACATATCGTCCATCGTTACCGGCACTGTAGAGTCATAGCCCAATATGACATTTCCTAATGAATCACCTACTAAAAGCATATCCACTCCGGCTTCATCCAAGAGCTTAGCCATGGAATAATCATACGCTGTCAGCATAGTAATTGCCCGGCCTTCACTTTTGTATTGACGCAAAACACTTGTCGTTATTTTGTTATGGCTCATATTTCCCTCCAGCATTTATCGCCCAGCATTTCGCCCATTGTCTCAAGCTGTGCTATTTCAAGACTGCCAATTTGTTGTACTAGCAGCAAAGTATGTAAACCTAATTGCCTGTATAATTTCTCACTGTTATTATCCTGTCGCGCCAACGCTTGGAGATGAGCAGCCACGGTATTGGCATCCCCTCTTACAATCGGCCCGGTCAGTGCTTTAGGAGTCCCCTTATTGACCAAATTATCCACCGTTCCCTGCAAAAGCGGCAACAATGCCGTTGTCGCTTCCTCTGCAGATAGTCCGAGTTGTTGCAACAAGCTAACCGCATTATGCACCAATACCACCAAATAATTTGACGCTATACAGGCAGCTGCGTGGTAAAGCACTCGCTGATCTGGTGGTACAAGAAAACTATCCCCGCCCATATCCCGCACCATAGTTTTAGCAAGATTAACCGCTGCGTGGTCACCGTCTACAGCAAAATATACGCCAGACAGGCAACCGGTTTTATTTTTTATGCATGCAAATGATTGCAATGGATGCAGGGCACCAATAAAGGCCCCTTGCCGTTTGGCAGCTGCTAAGGTATCGGCTGGCAAAGCCCCGCTGGCATGATACACATACTGTTCTTCATACCAACCGCCATTTTGTGCAATCTGCCCTGCAACATCTCCAATATACCTGTCTGATGTAGTGATAAAGACAACCTTTGCCTGTTGCGCAATTTCTACCGGATTTACCGACCACGGTACAGCAAAACGTTCAGCCAGCATCGCAGCTGACGCCGGGCTCCTACTCGCAACTCCGGTTAATCTGTAACCGCATTGGCACAAACTTGTCGCGAGCGCGTCTCCCACCTTACCTGCTCCAATAATCGCAAAACTTGGTTTTTCCATTTCTCACTCCCTCCCGCTTACGCCCACGCCGTAAAGAAGCAAGTAATATAAAAAGCCTTCCGGCACGTGTCCGAAAGGCATAACTCTCCCTTGCTACCTCCCGTCTCAGTCCTGCGGATCTAAGCGGATTATTTAACTATGAAAATTTGGCCACATCCATTTTCTTTGTTACTTAGTGTGACTCCTCTCGGATGCCACCTAAAAAATGATGGATGTAAAGCAATTTGATGATAGCATACTATGTAAAAAGAAAGCAAGCGTTTATTTATTTTCAAGGCATTTATATTATCGCTGATTGGCACTAAAAAAGCGTCCCGCAGGACGCTTAAAAAATTCAATTCTTACCCCATAAAAGATCATTAAAAACCTAATTCTTCCCCGATGATAATTATCTCAACATCGGTAGCTGATGGCTTTTTATGCATAACAGTAGTGACATTGCATATCCGGGTTGGCCCCTGGCAATCCATACATTCTCCTGTCACGGTACAAGGATTCGGGCGATTTAGCCGTTTATTATTAATAGGAGCAGCAACCAGCTCAATCCGGTCCATTGCAGCCTCAAGGTTTGTAACAATTTTATTAACACCAGTAATTACAATAACTTTCTTGGGCCCGAAGATCATCGCAGCCACCCGATTGCCTGCGCCATCAACGTTGACCAGCTCACCCTTTAGGGTCAACGCATTCGTGCCTGTTAAAAATACATCACTAGTTAGTTCCTTACGGCGCACCGCCAGTGACTCTTCCGGCGATAAACCCGGTTTATTATGATTAAATACGGTATTGCCCCGTTCCTCAAGCAGCGTGTCAATCCCAACTTCTTTAATTGTCCATGAGCCACCAATACCCACAGTAGCATCAATAGGAATAAGGGTAGCCAGTTTGTCTAATGCTTCTTGTTTGGTATTTACATAGCTGGCAGTAAAATGATTCTTTTGCAAAGCTTCAACCACTTTAGCTGCAATTGTTTGATTGTGCCAGGTTTTTAATTCGCTCATGATCATTTCTCCTCTCAATTAAACACGCATTATGGTATTAATTGCTGATATTCATATACGAGGTAGCCATTTCTCGCATTTCCTCAGCTGTAGACTGATTGTACACCATGTTTATATGCTTGGCATAGGATAAGCCGTTAAAACTACCATTGGCTTGGATAGTTATATACTCATTAAGTTGACTAGCAAATTCCGCAGTTAGTGGGATTTCCCGCACTGCTTTTACAAGACCATCAGTTGCCTCCACCAGCACAACCATAAGCGTATTATCCTTTAGAGCTTCCTGCGGATACACACGAATACCTGACGGCACAGTATGCCAGGAGTATGGCGCATCATTCCATTTGCTTGTTCCAAACTTAAAGAGCAAAAAAATAATAGGACCATCAATATATACGCCTAACTCAACTGCACCACTCTTGATATCCTCAATTTCCTGATCGGTAATTTTTGTTTTGACAATCAGCAAACTATGCCCTTCATTATCCAAGCGATACCTAATCTTTTCTTCCAGCTTACCTTGCCCTGGTATATATGGCTGCCCAACCTGGTCTGTTTGCACAACTTGTCACCACTTTTCGAATATAGCTCTATTTTTTATATTATATCATTATCCATATGGATAATCAAAGTAAGTAGCCTTTGTGCTGTAATTTAACCAAATCGTAAGGGAAAATATTCATTTATTCATTTGTAATAAATTGCTGCTGTTTGCGGGAAACTATCTACAACGCGTTAAGCCTTTACAAACTTCTTTGATGCAGGAATATATTGTACGTGTTGAAATTTTTACGTTCAATAATTTATCAGGAGGTGATTTTTGTGCTGCAGCACAAATCAAAGGGATGCGACGATTGCATCGAAAGCAGCTCTTGTGAATTTTCCTCAGAATTCTGCCCTAAAACCGTGCTTGATCACAATCTTGATAGCGATTTAACCGCAGATCCTGTATTTAAAAAATACCAGGAACTTTACCAGCGTCTAAAAAATTAGCAATTACTATACTAGGAGGTCTGCCGTGAAAACGAAAATAAAATATTCTCACGGTAAAGGATTTAGTAAAAATCTCTCCTCAGTTACCATCGTAACCGGTGCTCGCACCAGCCCGGAAATCCAGAAAAACATCGAAAAAGCCCGCCCAGAGCGACAGAGTAACGGGCAGGCTCACCAAGTATTTTAGATTCTATGAAAACCCACGTCTACTGCTTATGGCTGCCACTTGGCAGCCTATTTTTTTGGCCGCAGCTAGATTAGTACCTTCTGGTATAATGTCAGTCTCTTCAAGAACCGCCAGCACCTCTTCCAACGCAGCATTACCTGCCCGTTCACCAATACCAGTGGCAGTTACACTGGCAAATAATGCCCCACTTTGTAAGGCAGCTACCGTATTGGCTGTAGCCAGACCAAAATCATTATGGGCGTGAAATTCGATTGGCAGTGAACAGCGGGCAGCCAAATGACTCATTAAATTCCGCGTGGTAAACGGGTCTAACAGGCCGACCGTGTCCGCATAACGAATGCGTACAGCCCCCAAACGCTCACTTAATTCAGCCAATTCCAGAAATTGATCAGGATGGGCCCGCGAGGCATCTTCGGCCCCCACAGATACACGACAGCCATGGCTCTGGGCCAAGGAAACAGCATTGGTAAGCTGCTCGTACACCCATTTTCGGCTTCGCTTTAGCTTATGATAAATATGCAGGTCAGATACAGGCACAGAAATATGCAAAAACTCAAAACCACAAGCCACGGAAGCTGCAATATCTTGGTGACAAGCGCGGTTCCAGGAAAAGGCAACCGCCTTTAGTCCAGCATTCAGGATGAGCCGCATGGCCTCAGCCTCTTCCTGCCCCATCACCGGGGTACCTGCCTCTATCCAAGTAATACCGGCATTATCCAAAGCTATCGCAATTCCCAGTTTTTCCATAGCAGAAAATACAACCCCGGCCGCTTGTTCCCCATCTCGCATCGTAGTATCAATAAGAAATCCGGGTTTGAGTTCTGGCATAAATCGGCTCCTTTCAGCCTGATAGGTATAATCTCCGGAGTTCATCATCGCTTATGGCTGTTTTCTTACGAACAGCTAACGCCCGTACTGCGGCCAGCAAATGCTTACTCTCATCTTCCTCCAGACAAATACCCCAAGCCGCAAATTTTGTTCTAAGCGCCGCCGTTCCGGAGTGTTTGCCAACAATAAGCTGTCTGCTTAGCCCCACCAATTCAGGGGCAAATGGCTCATAAAGCTTCGGAGCTTTAGTAATGCCGTCAACATGCAGACCTGATTCGTGGGCAAAAATAGCGGGGCCAATAATAGCTTTGTTTACCGGCACTGTCAGACCCAGCATAGAATAAATCTGGTGACAGCCTATTGCAAGCTTAGGTGGCAGCTTAGTGTTGATCTCCAAAAGTTGTCTGGCAGCCAGAAGCACCTCTTCCCACGGAGCATAGCCGCCAATCCCGCCTACTGATTCCACCACTTGTGTGGCACCAGCCTTTAATGCTGCCAGAGTATTGGCAGTTGCCAAACCATAGGCATTGCCAGCTGAAATGCCTATGGGGCAAGCCAAGCTACTTTTCAGGAGAGTTATTTGATCAAATAAAGCAAACGGATTTCCCTTACCAGTTCTATCCTGGTATATGACGGCAGCAATCGGATATTGTTTTATACTAGCGATAAGGCCTGACAACGCTTCTACCGTAAGAACGTCTATCCCTTCAACAAACAAAGAAACTACCAAGCCCAGCGTGCAAGCCTCTTTCATAACCTCCCGTAATCTGGTGCCAAACTCCACTTGGTTTGTGGCATCACAAACCAGAACAACTTGCTTTATACCTGCTCGCTCGGCCAGTGACAGTTCACAGCCTAAAAGGTTGAGTAACCCATAAAGCTTAATCTGGGTTTGCACCTCAGCCAACTCCGGACGATCACACTGCCATTCATCAAGGTGAATAACTGCCTGTTGTATCCCCAAAGCAGTTAGCACACCAACAAAATCTACCAGCTTTTGCGCGGCAAACTGCTGTCTGATAGCGATATTCAAAGTCTGGTCTAACCACATAATTTTCTTCATATTGATCACCCGCAGCTTTGTTTTCTTATCACCAGCTTGACACCATTTTCCAAGCGCTCTGATTGACAGTCAAGACGGCCACTTTCCTTTTCGGCCTCCAGCCAAGGCGGGATATGACTGCACAGCACCTCCACCTGATAGTAATTTCCCGTTAATAATGGCTGCAATACTTGCTTGGAGGTTAACCCACTGCCATTTTGTTGAATATCCTTGAGCGACACCCTGAAACAACCCGGCCCAGTCTCAACAATAGCTGGAGCTGTAGGTTTACCTGTTTCACTCTCGCGGGCGGCCAACTCCTCCTGCACTAAAATGTATTCTAAAAAATCTGCCGGACGACCACTAAACTCCCAAATACTAAACCCATTTTGTTCTAATTCTTTGTATAACAGACCAACTACTGTCTGCGCGACAAATACACGGCATTGGCCCAACCATTGAATTATGTCCGCTATTTGCCGCCGTACTCCAGCCATACCGCTTGTACGGTCAAGTTGAAATGGCAAGGAGTCAGATAACCGCCACTTTCCCTGCTGACGGCGATAAACAACCACTTTTCCCGGTTCTTCCAAGGACGCTGCATTGCCTTTATCCCCAATAAACACCGCTATGTCCCGCGCCATTTTCCTTCCTCCTTCACCGCTACACGGCAGCTGCCTTTAATTCCAGCTGTTCAACAGCATAATACAGACCGCTCTCCACGGTATAGCAATATTCCACCGACATAATACCCCGCTTTAACAAACGTTTTTGGGCCTGATAACCGATCCGCATCGTCAATACAGCATCACAATCACTTAACGCTGTCATTATAGCCTCTCGTCGCTTATCTTCGCTATCACAGTCCTCATTACCAGTACAATATTTTTCCAGGCAGCGCGTTTCCACTAGCTCATACCGGCTATTATTTACCTGATAAATATCAAATTTATCGGCATGACCAAAGTGCAAATCAACCAGTTTCCCGGCTTGGGAGGTAACCGCCACTTTGTAATAACCGGCAAGCGGCAATGGTTTACTCTCAGCTGCTTCAACCAGCGTGGTAGCAGCACAGCTTCTAAACTCACTGTTACGATCCTGACTCAAAAGACCAATGGCATCTGCCCGGCACTGGCGGCAATGGGTCATCTGTTTCAGTTCAACATTACAAGCTACCCGCATGGCCGTAACATCGTGCATATTGGTTTGCGGCAACCCGGAAAACACACTGCCCTGTGTGGGAAGAAAGGGCATAATATTGGTCAGACTAGCACCCAATTGCTTAACTTTCTTGACCACAGTAGGTATATGCCTGTCATTCACCATTGTAATCATTACAATGTTTACCTTGACAACAACACCATGATCGGCTAAATACCTAATGCCTGCCTGTTGGTTGTTCAAGAGAATTTCTGCACCTTCTGCGCCAGTATAACGAGTACCTTGGTAGTTGACAGCTCCATAGATCTGAGCACCAATGACCGGTTCAGTACAGTTAACGGTCACCGTGACGTGATGTACACCAAGTTTAACTATTTCCGGGGCGTATTCGGGCAATAACAGCCCATTAGTTGACAAACAGAATAGCACGTCAGAGTCTGCTTTTTTTATAAGCTCAATGGTCTCACGGGTTTTATTCCAATCAGCCAGGGCATCCCCCGGACCGGCAAATCCAACCACACTCAGATTGGGGATGGCAGCTTTCACTTTTTCAAATTTTGTAAAAGCCTCTGCAGGTGACAGCACTTCACTAGTTACTCCAGGGCGGCTTTCATTAACACAATCAAACTTACGGCTGCAATAGTTGCAGCTAATATTGCACTGCGGCGCTACCGGCAGATGCATACGGGCATATTGATGTTGAGCTTCACTAGAAAAACAGGGATGTTTATCGGTAAGCACGCTCGCCATAGAGCGGTCACCTCCTTTCTTCAAGTAAGGGTTATGATGATTTACTATAATATTTCTGGTACATATTCTGACGGTAGTATTGATATTTTTCGGCTAGAAGGGTGTTGGTAATCCTGTCTAGCAAGTTCATAGAACCAGTATACCCTATTGACAACAGCCTCTGTCCACCCACTCGGTCATGAATGGGAAATCCTAAACGCACTAGGGGAATATGATCTCTTTCGGTAAGAAAGCGCCCGTCCGAATGGCCAATAGCAATATTAGCCGCGCCCGCCTTGGCCTGTTGCTGAACTAAATCAAAATCAGGGTCTGATAATACAACCGTTTCGGCTGACATCTCTGTTTTGGGCAAAAGCCGCGACAAGTTGCCGCTTTTATCCCCAGTTACTACTACTGGACGAATACCGTTTTCCAGGCAGAGCTGCGTCACAGCATAGACAAGTTCAGGATCACCAAAAATGGCACTGCGTCCGGCAAAATTATATTTATGAGAATCAATCATGGCATCAATAAGCCGTCCCCGTTCGTTCTCAATGTCCGCCGGTCGTTTCCTACCGTTAATAGCCTCGATCGCGCCCATAAAGGCATCCGTGTTTTGAATACCAATAGGCAATGGTACAGAATACAGTGGTACACCAAAGGTATCTTCCAGATACTTTCCGGGTGATACACTACCATCTAAGGTAACACCCATTTCAATGGTTGCCGGCGCACCGCCCATGCGGTAAAGATCCGCAATAGGCGTGCCGCCCGCAGGTAATTTACTATAGTTATTAGCAAGGTATGGCCGGTCAAGAGTGTCCGCAATATCAGGACACAACATATATTCCAAATCCATGGCAGTAAGCAAACGCTTCAGTTCTCGAATGTCGGCCGGACTAATGCTGGGTATAATAATATTTACTTTGTTATGGCGTTCGGTGGCGGTTGCCAGCGTCTCAACCAAACGCCTGACAGTCAGCCAGTAACCCTCACTATGATTGCCGCCATAACCGGGAGTGTTGGCTGTAACAATCGGCATAATAAGCTTGCGTTCCTGCCGATAGTCAGCTACTATCCTAGCTATGTCTTCCCCAATGGTTTCAGCCAGACAGGTGGTAACAACACCAATCAGTCCCGGTTGATAAACTTTATTAATATTATCAAGGGCTTGGCGCAAATTAGCCTCACCGCCATACACTGTCCCTTTTTCATTGAGCGAAGAGGACCCAACATCAATCGGCTCATTAAAATGTTCAGCAATATGTCGCCGCATATAGGTACTGCACCCTTGTGAGCCATGAACAATTACCATTGATCGTTCAATACCTTTAAGCGCCAATATTCCACCCATCGGCATGCACATGTGACAGGGATTTTCCATATCAGACACCTCCTTGACGAGCGGTATATTGCCATACTGGTGAGCACACGGTAGAGTATACTTCCTGAGCAAAGTTAACGGCGCCATCAAAACCGCTTAAAGGATGTTTACGGTTGTGATTGTGGTCAATGAACGCGAGTCCCAGCTTGTATGCCAGTGGTCGTTCCTTGACCCCGCCAACCAACAAATGCGCTCCTTGGCCGGTCATAAACCGTTCCAGTTCTGCCGGATTGGCATCATCTAAAATAACAGTACCGTCACTCACAAGCTCGTTAATGGTGTCATATTCCTCCGGGCGCCCGGTCTGCGTACCTACCATTACTACTTCAATGCCAATTTCCCGAAACTGCTTGATCAGCGAGATGGCCTTAAACCCGCCACCAACATAGACGGCTGCTTTTTTACCTGCTAGTTTTTCTCTGTACCCTTTAATAATGGGTGCCACCCGGTCAGTTTCCCGACGAATGAGTACTTCAGCCTTAGCCCTGAGTTCACCGCCGCCCATGGCCTCAGCAATATTGCGCAACGATTGGGCGGTATCATCAAGCCCCAGGAAAGACACCTGCTGGTACGGAATACCATACAGTTCCTGCAGCTTGCCTGCTAAATAATACATTGAACCCGCACACTGAACAATATTGAGTGAAGCCTTAGCTGCTCCCTTAATGGTGGCGCTAGTCGAATCACCGGTAAATACAGTGTTGACTTGCACCCCCATCTGCTGGAGATAGTCTTTAATAATCCAGGCTTCACCTGCCAGATTAAATTCTCCCAGGTAGTTGATGGTTCTACTAGCGGCTTCGCGCCGGTCAACCGGATCGATGAGCTTTAATAGCGCCTCACAGGCAGCCCGGTAACCAGCTGATTTATTGCCAATAAAGCCACTGGATTCCACAGGAATAACCTCAATATTATGACGGCTGGCCGCCGCTTTGCACACAGCCGTCAAATCATCACCGATTACCCCGACGATACAGGTCGAGTACACAAATACCAGCTTGGCTTGGTATTTAGCCACAAGTTCATCAATAATCCGGGCCAGCTTCTTTTCGCCGCCAAAAATAATGTCTTTTTCCCTCAAATCAGTAGTAAAACTGTTACGGTAAAGTTCGGAGCCACTGGACAGACTGCCGCGAATATCCCAGGTGTAGTTGGCACAGCCAACCGGGCCATGCACCAGATGGATTGCATCTGTAACCGGATTTAAAACCACTCTGGCCCCACAGTACACACAGGCTCGTTGACTGACACAGCCGGCAATACTGTCAGCATCGCACTTTATCGTGTTTTTTCTTCGTCCTTTGGTAGCTATAAATTGTTCCCGTTCCGAAATAGCCGCAGTCGCCTCGCTCATATCTTTACCTCCTGTCAAACTACATAACTAACTCAAAATCCGCATCAGCAGCATCCCTGTCCGCCCTGTCTAATAATGCATTGCTGATACTCTCAATCAGGCGCATAGCGCCGCGATAGCCAACAATCGGCAAATAGGAATGGACACTGCGATCCAATACGGGGAAACCAACTCGTACCAGCGGGATATCTTCCGCACGAGCTATATACTTACCGTAGGTATTACCAATAATCAAATCAACTGGTTCATTCTTGAGCCATTGATGGAAAGTAAATAGATCGCCACCTGACTTGATATTGGCTGTCACACCCGCGGATGCCAGCATAGCTTGAATCTCTTCTTCAAAACTTCCAGTAACTGATCCTTTGGCCCCGCCCGGTGTACCTGTTAAGATATGGACTGGCTTCATTCCCAGACTCAGAACAAGTTCCGTCAAACCGATAACAATATCCGGATCACCAAAGATACCTACCTGTTTGCCATGAAAGTGAAAGTGAGTGTCAGTCATAATGTCTACCAATTGACCACGTTCTTCTTCCAGTTCGTATGGTACTTCTTGCGCAAACGCCCGGCGCAAGGCTACAAGCAAAGCATCGGTAGCCTTAATTCCAATCGGTGTTTTCAAGGTAGTTGCCGGTACTTGACATTTTTGGACCAATAACTCGGCCGCATCACTTGAGGCAAAACGTCCGAGAGCCAATGTCAGTTTAGAATTTCCGCTGTCTTTGATCTGCGCCACAGTAGCACCGCCCTGGGGAAACATGGTGAACTTGCCTGTCATTGGCGCATCCAACACACCAGAGGTATCAGGGAACATGATTGACTTAATTCCCATGACCTTAACAATACGTTTAATCTCCCGCATATCGCCAGGATTAACGAAACCGGGTATGATATTGACCTGTTCTCTTTTTACCGGCAAAGTGGCTTCTGCCAGATAACTGACCATCCCCTTGGTCATGTTGGAAAAGCCGGTAATGTGTGAGCCTACATAACTCGGCGTATTGGCATGAATAACGATCTTGCCTTCAGGAACCTCGGTTGATTTAATAATATTGGGAATATCATCACCGATGGTCTCGGTCAGGCAGGTAGTGTGCACTGCCATAACCTCCGGGTTATAAATAGCAAATACATTTTTTATGGCGGTTTTTAGGTTGGCACCGCCGCCAAACACCGAAGCTCCTTCGGTAAAGCTCGAAGTAGAAGCCATGGCCGGCTCCCGGAAATGCCGGGACAAGTGCATGCGATGAAACGAACAGCAGCCTTGCGAGCCGTGACTGTGCGGCAGACAACCATGAATCCCCAGGGCAGCATACATGGCCCCAAGAGGCTGGCAGGTTTTAGCCGGGTTAATCGCGCCGCCGCTATTACGTTCTTTATGTTCTTTAGGTGTACAATCCAGCATATTAGGCCACTCCTTCCTCAGTTACAGTACCAGTTAACAGCGGTTCATCCTGCCAAGGCGGAACTATGAAGTTCCAGGTAGGAGAAGCAAACCCCATACTCACGTCACGGGCAAAATTAACTGCGCCGTTAAAACCGGCATAGGGACCACTGTAATCATACGAATGAAGCTGTTTGGCCGGGATACCCATTTTCTGAATTACGTATTTATCCTTGATACCGGAGGCAAAAATGTCCGGTTTGAGAATTTTAATAAACTCCTCTGTTTCAAAGTGGTTGAGGTCATCAACAATGACACTGCCGTCCTTCATGGTCACAGCCATACCTGCATAGTCGCTTAAAGGGATTTTCTGTTTAAGTTCTTCCATTTTTTCCGGAGACACTTTGAGGCGAAAACGCTGTTCATCTGCATTCACATGCAATTCGGGAATATTTTTCGAATCGGCATCTGTTTTAATTGTCGGGATAACCTGTCGGCCTTCATAATCGTCTCTGTGAGCAAATTCATAGCCTGCTAATACTGTTTCAATCCCTATCTCAGCAAATAGTCCTTGGTAATGATGGCCACGCGAACCGCCAACAAAACAAAACGCCGTCTTGCCATCGCAAATCTTCTTGTACTGCTCAATGAGTGGTTCTATTCGCGTCACTTCACGTGCAATTACTTCTTCCGTTTTAGCAATGAGCGCTTTATCACCAAAGTACAACGCCATGTTTCTGAGAGATTCACTCATGCCTTGAACACCAATGAAATTGACTTTGAGCCATGGCGTACCATACTTCGTCTCTAACATTTCCGCGATATAATTTATCGAACGATGACATTGAACTAAATTGAGTTCTGCCGTGTGGGCATTCTTTAGTTCTTCATACGAGCCATCACCAGTCATGACAGATACAATGGTATAACCGATCTCCTTCAAAACTCGCTCTATTTCCCAACTATCGCCGCCAATATTGTATTCCCCGAGAATATTGATGGGATATTTGCCAGCAGCCTTCTCGGTTTCGCTGGCCCCAATAACCCGCTCCATCAAGATGTTGTTGGCAATATGGTGGCCGGCCGACTGGCTGACGCCTTTATACCCTTCACAACTAAAGGCAAGAACAGGAACCCCATGGCGGGACTCAGCAGACCGGGCAACGGCACTAATATCATCGCCAATCAGTCCAACCGGGCAGGTAGCCGAAACCGTTATCGCCTTAGGATGAAAGATGTCCATCACTTCGTCAATGACCTTTGCAAGTTTTTTCTCGCCGCCAAAGACGATGTCGCTTTCCTGCATATCAGTTGATACACAATAGTTAAGGAAATTCTGGGTGGGGTCATCTGATTGGGCTTTATTGCGGCGAGTTCCCCAGGTATAGTAGCCACAGCCAATAGGGCCGTGGGTGATGTGAACCATATCTTTAAGCGGGCCGAGCACAACGCCTTTACAACCGGCGTAGGCACAGCCGCGATTAGTAATAATACCTGGAATCGTTCGGGTATTGGCTTCAATTACCTGCGCACTTTCTGCTCCATCTTTAATGAAGATGTGTTTTGTACGGTTTTTTTGGACTTTAGATGGATATTGGGCAAGTATCTCTTGTAACTCCTTTTCAGTAACAGCCATGCTGCTTTCCCCCTTTGCTTCCTAATTAATCAAGCTTATACTGCGTCTTCGCCGGCTTCACCAGTACGAACCCTAATAGCATCCAGCATGGGCATAATAATGATCTTTCCGTCCCCCACCTTATTTTCGGTGCGGTTGGCCGACATAATGGCTTCCACAATCTTAGGTACATCTTCATCATGGGCTAAAATCGTAAATAATCGCCGTGGGAACAACCGGTGTCCATCGAGAAAACCATCAATCAACATTTCAGCATCTGCCTCGTCAGCACCAGCCATACTCATCATTTTGTCTTTTCGTTCGGCTACAACGGCCGGATCATCAACCAGTTTACCCCGCCCCATGACTTTGAAGGCTGTGAATCCGGCTACCCCGGCTTCTACCAATGCTTTCTTGGTAGCACTTGTTTTATTCATGCGCACTATGGCTAGAATCTCTTGCATGGTACAGCCTCCTTTACAGTTCTTTCATGCCGCTTGACACGGTGTATACCTCAGAAACAGGCGTTATGAATATTTTTCCGTCGCCATAGGCACCCTTTTCTCCCGTTTTGGCCGCTTCCATTATTACCTTAATAATTTCCTGTTTGTATTCGGCCCGTACTGCCATTAAGAGCAGCGTTTTGGGGATTTCATCATAAACGACCCCACCAATTTTAATGCCTTTTTGTTTGCCGCGGCCCACAACGTCAACGACAGTAACAGCGTTAAATCCGGCTTGTGACAGTTCGGCCAGCACTTCATCTTTTTTATCTGGTCTAATAATGGCTCTGATTAATATCACAACATTCACTCCTTCATTTTTCGTCGTTTAAGCTTAGGCAATGGCGTCAAGGAAGCCATGTTGCATCATGAGTTCTTCCAAACGGTCTTGCGTCATGGGCTTAGGAATAACAAACATTTTATTGTCGTCAATGGCTTTTGCCAAAGCACGGTATTCATTGGCCTGATCGGCTTCAGGATCAAAATCAATGACTGTCTTTTTATGAATTTCAGCACGTTGAACCAGGTTATCCCTTGGTACGAAATAGATGAGCTGAGAACCAAGTTCTTCAGCGAACGCTTTCAAGAGCGGCAATTCATTATCTACCTTCCGGCTGTTACAGATAATGCCACCCAACCGAACCTTGCCTGTTGCTGCATATTTTTGAATACCTTTGGCAATGTTGTTAGCCGCATATAAAGCCATTAGTTCTCCGGAAGCTACAATATAGATTTCTTCGGCTTTGCCTTCTCTAATTGGCATCGCAAAACCACCGCAAACAACGTCGCCAAGTACGTCATAGAACACATATTCAAGTTCGGGTGTATAGGCTCCCAGCGATTCCAACATATTAATTGAGGTAATTATGCCACGGCCAGCGCAGCCTACCCCTGGTTCAGGACCACCGGATTCCACACAACGGGTATTTTTAAAGCCTTCTTTTAAAATAGCATCAAGTTCAATATCATCACCTTCGTCACGCAGTGTATCAAGTACTGTCTTTTGACAAAGTCCATTTAGGAGTAACCGCGTAGAGTCAGCCTTAGGATCACAGCCAACTACCATAATATTTTTTCCAGCTTCAGCTAACGCCGCAACTGTGTTTTGCGTTGTAGTCGATTTACCGATACCGCCTTTACCATAAATAGCAACCTGTCTCATTGTTAACTTCCTCCTCTTTTTATAACGATAATTTTGGCATGGCGGGTTTATCTGTTGAAAAAAGTTAGTGTGTAGAATATAATAATAATAGGCATGATCAATAAACCCTTGCTGCCCGCTTGGGATTGCGATTTGCTGTGGCTTCACGTGTATTAGTAGTACTCGTGAAGCCTTTTATTTGTATGGAAGATAATCACCCCCCTTCCTGATCCTGCTTTTAACAAAGTTAACCTTTTGGTTGGATAACAAGACAAGGCTTACCACAGTCAATAATTGTGGTAAGCCTCATTGCTTGTTAAAACTATTAAACTATCTGCAGAAATTTACGCTGCCATAAAAACATAAAAAGCTATAAGCAGAATTCTCTACTTCATAGCTTCATCGCTGAAAACCAATATCTATTAAACACACTATACCATAGATGCACCCCATCCGCAACACTTCCGAATAATGTTCGAAAATTAAGTTTTCTGCATGCAACAGTAGCTTCCAAACCTTTATCTGGCAGCTTCCTTTAATTCAAGTTGTTCGACGGCATAATAAAGCCCACTTCCCACGGTATAGCAATATTCCACCGACATGATACCCCGCTTCAACAAACGTTTTTGCGCCTGATAGCTAATTCGCATAGTCAATACAGCATCACAATCCCGCAGTGCCGCCAGCGTGGACTCCCACCGCTTCTCTTTGGCATCACAGTCCTCATCGCTAATACAATTTTCCTTCAAGCTGCGCGTTTCCATTAGCTCATACCGGCTATTATTTACCTGATAAATATAGAATTCCTTGGCTTGGCCGAAGTTCAAATCAACCATTTTGCCAAATTTGGTAGTAACCGCTACCTTGTAATGACCAACAAACGGCAATGCTTTGCGTTCAACCAATTCAACCGGAGTGGCAGCTACACAATTTCTAAACTCACTGTTACGATCCTTAGCTAGAAGACCAATGGCATCTGCCCGGCACTGGCGGCAATGGGTCATCTGCTTCAGTTCATCGTTGCAAGCCACTCGCATGGCCATAACATCGCGCATATTGGTTTGCGGCAGCCCGGAAAATACACTACCCGGCGTGGGAATGAAAGGCATAATATTGGTAAGGCAAGCACCTAATTGCTTGACTTTTTTGACAACAGCAGGCATATGCCAATCATTAACCATTTTAATCATTACAAGATTTACTTTGACAGCAACGCCATGCCCCGCTAAGTACATTATTCCTTCCTGCTGGTTATTCAAAAGAATCTCTGCACCTTCTGCCCCGACATAACGAGTACCTTGGTAATTAACAGCGCCATAAATCTGTGCACCAACAATTGGGTCAGTACAATTAACAGTTACCGTGACGTGACGAACACCAAGTTTGACTATTTCCGGAGCGTATTCGGGCAGCAGCAGGCCATTGGTTGACAGGCAAAATAGCATGCCCGGGTCTTTTTTCTTAATAAGCTCAATAGTCTCACGGGTTTCATTCCAATCAGCCAGAGCATCCCCCGGACCAGCAATCCCAATCACACTAAGATTGGGGATAGCAGCTTTCACCTGTTCAAATTTGGCAAACGCATCTGCAGGTGACAACAATTCACTAGTTACTCCAGGGTGGCTTTCATTAACACAATCAAACTTGCGACTACAATAGTTGCAGCTGATATTGCACCGTGGCGCTACTGGCAGATGCATGCGTGCATATTGATCCTGGGCTTGACTGGAAAAGCAGGGGTGTTTATCGGTAAGCATGCGCGTCATAAAACGGGCCACTTCCTTTCTCTAAGTAGGCTTATAATAAGAAAATTACATTTACACTCCATTAAAAGGCTTACCCCAGTAACTAACCGTGGTCAGCCTCATTACTTACTAAAAATAGTAAACTGTCTGCAGAAAATACTCTCCATAAAAACATAAAAAGCTATGAGCAGAATTCTCTACTCAATAGCTTCATCGCTAAAATTCATTATCTTTTGAATTAACTATACCATAGCTATAAGTTACCCGCAATAGTTCGGAGTATTTTGAAACATTTAATTTTTATGTAATTTCAGGTCAATTTTGACTTATTATTGCATTTGCATAAATATCGGGCTATACTTTTAATAAACTACAATCTACCCTCAATCAGTAGATTGCAAATCCCCGAAGGGAGACTTGACTTTATGGAAACTTCTAACGATGACGTACATGAACTGCTGGCAGCCTTAGTATCTTCCCTTAACAACACCCTTTACGATCTCTCAGCTGAGAGCGAAAGAAATAACAGTAAAGTAACTGCCAAACGCCTGGAGTATTCCCGGCAAAAGGTTATGAGCGCTTGGGAAGTGTATACCAAAAAACGTGCCAACAAATAAAAGAAGCTTAATGGACTCTCCTGTCCATTAAGCTTCTTTTACATTCTATCAAAAACTATGTCTTTTACTACTTCCCCCGCAATAATGAGGCCAGCCACTGACGGTACAAAAGCAATACTGCCGGGAATTTGGTGGCGCGATGTACATTTGCGCGTTGTTCCCTGCGGACAAATGCAGCCTTTGCTGCAGCTAGAACTCGCCGTCTCCACCGGGGTAAGCGGCACCTCTTTTGAATAGACTACCTTAAGCGAAGTGATGCCCCGCTTTCTTAGCTCCTGACGCATCACCTTGGCCAACGGACACACTGAAGTACGGAAAATATCAGTCACCTCAAACTGTGTTGGGTCCAACTTATTGCCAGCCCCCATGGAGGAGATCACCGGAATATTTTTAGCTTTGGCCCTGACAACAAGATCAAGCTTACCGGTAACGGTATCAATGGCATCTACGATATACGTATAATCGTCAGCAAGCAGTTTGTCTGCCGTATCTGGCAAATAAAATTCCTGAAAAACAGTGACTTCTGCCTTGGGATTTATCTCGAGAATACGTTCCCTCATAACCTCAACCTTAGGCTTCCCGATCGTTTTTCTAGTAGCATGCAGCTGCCGGTTAATATTAGTCAGGCAAATACAATCATCATCCACCAGCACAAACTTACCTACACCTGAGCGCACCAGACCTTCCACAACATATGTCCCAACCCCGCCGATACCAAAAACAGCCACCTTGCTTTTTGCTAATTTACTCAGGCCTTCTGTGCCGATTAATAATTCTGTCCGGGAAAATTCATGCAGCATCTATTGTCACCCTTTATTAACTAAAGTCTATGCATTTTATTAGTGTAGCAAAAATCCCCAGGACAGTCAACAAGTCCTCGCCTATTTACGGGATATACGGGGCTTAATGGTTTTACCACATTTCGGGCAAATATGATTGCCCTCTTGATCCACTTCCATTACGGCCCCACACTGAATATGCACCAGCATCCTGCCACCTCCTAAATTAGTACCACAATAAACAGTATATGATGTTTCTTAAAAAATAGACCAAAAAATATATCTAACATTGATATAGCTGTTTAGGCAAAGATCTTCTGGGAGTAAACTCAACGGCTTTTTTTTACGATATATTAGTATCAACACCGACAAGGAGGTCTTTTATGAACAAGGTCTATGCCCTTATTGGTCCCCCAGCTGCTGGCAAAAGCAGTATCTTGCATGAGCTTGCCCAATATGCCATCCCCGAAATGGTCAGCCATACTACCCGTAAACCCAGACCCGGTGAAGAGCATGGTGTTCACTATTATTTTGTTAGTAAAGATGATTTTCAAAAAACCGAGCTTATTGAGCGGGTAGAATACTCAGGAAATTTCTACGGACTGAGTAAAGCAGAGGTATTAGACAAAGTCAAACTTTACCCAGTAAGCTTAGTAGCTGTTGAAATGCAAGGGCTTACCCAGTTAAAAAAATTGCTGGCCAATCGCCTTGAATCCATATTTCTTATGACCGACTATGATACTCTCATAACCCGCATGCTGGCCCGCGGTGATGCTGACGCGCTTATCAACCGTCGTATTGAATACGCCAAAAGCACCGGTGAGTTCGATAAGTGGCAAACTGCCACTTATGTAGTAAAAAACACCGGTTCACTGGAAGTCGCCGTGCGCCAAATACTGGCAATCACCGGCAATGTCACCCTGCCGGACAAACGTGTATAGCAAAAGGCCGCTCAAATTGGCGGCCTTTATACCCTTATTCTTACACTTAATTGTCAACTTCTACTTCCAGGGCAAAGCGTGGGACCTCCTTGCCATCAAGTACAATATTTTCAAAAAACATAGGTTTCGGACGTACCCATAACCGGTATTCCCCATACAATGCCCGGTAGACAATCAACGTCTCCCTAGTTTCACTATGAATAGCCTCACCGACAACATGATACAGCTTTCCTTTATAATGACGATAAATTCCAGTCTTTACTCTAGGTGTCTTTTTTTCAGTCATCCTCTTCTCCTTATATTAATGCAAAATTGGGGAAAGCTTTTTGTAGACCAACAGGGTAATTAGCGAAATAATACTACCCTTGATTAAATTAAATGGCACAATAGCAAAAACAATAAAAGTCTTAAGATCAACAATTAATGGGTTCGCTACCCTCCCCATAGTAACTATAGCCTCAAGAGGAAGATGTAATGCTGATTGATATAGTGGAATTAAAACCCAATAATTTACTGCCGCCGCCATCAGCGTCATAGAAACTGTTCCGGCAGCAAGAGCCAGAATCGCCCCGGTACGATTCTTTTTTTGACGATAAATAACAGCTGCAGGTACAACAAAACCTGTCCCAACAAAAAAATTGGCCATCTCTCCAATACCTGCCGTTTGTGTACTACTTACATGCAGGATGTTTTTCAGCATCACAATCAAACACCCCGCCAATGGCCCTAGTGCAAAGGCGCCAATAATAGCCGGTATATCACTAAAATCCAGTTTCAAAAAAGGCGGCATAAAAATAATTGGCAGCTCCAGCAGCATCAAAATTGTGGCTGCACTTGCCAGGATTGCCACCCGCGTCATATAAACCATATTTATATGCACTTACTCCCCCTCCTACCAACTCGGTACAGCTATATTTCATTTACATCAATGCAGCACTTGTGGATTGTCTACTGTAGCGTTATGCAAGGCCGCAATAACAAATTCGACCAGCACGGTTTCTATTATCGTTTCATGAACAGCCATAACCTCTTCCATTTCTAAACCATGGCGCAGGTTCATATACTCAAACACCCGAGCTAAGCCTTCCGCATATACTTCCTGAACCTCGGCCGGCATCTTACCTCTAAGAACATCATAATAAAGTAACCCGTAACGCTTGCTGATATCCTCCAAATGCAAGGCAAACAAGTACTTATAATCCTCTATCATATCCGTCATTGGGCTTCTCTCCCTTTTTTAACTCTGTGAAGTTTCTCAGCAACACATTATAACATACTTATTTATTCGCAACCAAATGCCAAATCCCTACATGTTTTTTCAGATAATCCTCATCATAAATAAAATTGTCTACAAACTTAGGGCTGACACATAGGATTTATGTTTCAACTTGGTGAATTCTATTTTCATTAGACTTACCTGACTGGAGGAATTACCTTGAAAAAAATTCCCTTCTTCCCAAAACTACTCCTACTGCTTATGCTGGTTACTTGCATGGTTTTGCCTGTACAAGCTGTCTTCTCAGCAATAACCAACGTCGATCAAGTCAAAGTCTTCGCTGAGCCAACCCCCTCAGCGCCAGTTATCGAAACGCTAAAATTAGGCGACGTAGTCCGGGTGTATAGCAAATCGGACGATGGCCAATTCTGGCAGGTAGAACACAAAAACCACCGTGGCTGGATTATATTTAGCCAAATAAGCCCCAAAGATCACAGGTACTAGAGTTCCTAATCACAAAAGGGGCGGTTCTGATTAAAATGATAGCTTCATTCCAATCAGAACCGCCCCTACTATCCGTGATTGTAAACATCACCATTTGTCACTTCTAAATAAGTTATCAAATAAAACCCTAATGATACCGCTAAAGCACAGAATCAAAACACCAAAGGCACACAATGTAAACAAATAATCAAGCATTTGTCACAGCCTCCCCCTTATGCTTTAGTTTCTTACTTTAAGAATAACATACTATGTAAAACAGTTCCAGGGACAAAAGTCCTATTTCTAGCTACATACAATACGATGGAGCATTACAGCAAAGGATCCACGAATACTCGTGGATCCTTAAGTATTTATACTAGCTATTCAATAAATACTACTGAACAGTTACTAAGAAAACCAGTCGCTTGATTTTCAATTAGAACACGATTCGCATCTTCCACTGAAATAACCGGATTGCAATTTTGACCAGCTAAGCGCACAGCTTTCACTACTAGGGGATTACTTCCAGCCTGGGATAAATCATTAACACCATCTGCCGAATAAACAGCCATCCCACGACTAACTACTTTATCATAATCTAGATTTTTATGACCATAAATGGGTTTATCATTATTATCCAGAATTACCGGTGACATAACCCTTTCTAAACCGAAACCACGGCAATCAATGATAAGTCCCGTATATCCATGGGAAGATGCAGGTATGCTTGGTGTAGCAGAAATGGCCTTAGAATATGTTGGATTTACAGGTGCAGGAAATGGTTCAACTACACCCGTATCTTGCAGGACTACACCCGCCAGACTATCAGCTCCACCATACATAGGGATTTTTAATACCACCTGATAACTACCGTCAGAATTGGCTTGTTCAGATACCACTCTGGCACCCCTGACTAACGTTGACATTTTTGTTTTTACAACATCACTTTCCACGACCATGTCTTTTACGAAGGTTTCCGAATCAACACGTACGCCCTCCACAAATTCACCTAAGTTTCTGTAGGCATCAACAATAGCGGCTCTGCGTGCCAGGGCTTTTGCTTGTCCGGGATTTCTAGCTGTCGCTGGTGCCGCGCCATAACCTTCGGCTGTAATATCACCATTACCCCAATCTGCATTACCACTGGCAAATGCACCAGCACAAAAAATAACAGATAATACAATCGCCGAAATCATAACAAATAACATTTTACTTCTTTTCATCTTCTCTTCCCCCTTGTCTTTTTATGGTGCTTAATTTTTTACCACTACTTTAATGTATCAGCTGCCAATCCGAACATTAATCTTTTCTCCCTTGATGCCAGTTAAGTCCCCAATTATATGCATTATCCATTGCTTCATGTCCGCTGAAATAATCGCCCAGTTTAGTGATTTTATACTGACTGTCACCATTTTTTTCAATGACAGCAATCGCGCACATATTTTTTCCAGCATCAGGTTTATCTAAGCGAATAATGATATCTGGCTTTCCGCTTTGTTTTACGGTAACCACACCATCTAACTCTGACCACTGATTAATCCCCTTATAAATATAGGAATAAATCAATATTCGCTTAAAATTATTAATCCTCTGCCCATTTATCAATAAATTTTCTCCAGATTGAGCATTACCTGATCGATCATCAATATCAATACTGATATATGGTGTATTTTTATAATCGCCAAACTGCTTATTTAATGCATCCATGACATCTTTATGCTGATAAGTTTCATAGAAACAACCAATATCCAAATCGACCTTTTTCCCTGCAGCTACTTTATTTTTAGAGCCTTGATACCAATTTAAGTTCGTATTAATATCATCAATAACTAAGTTAGCCGTATCACCTGTATTGTCTAAAATAACACGTGATGTTTCGAGATTGAATTGTTCTGTATCAGGCACTATATTTACAATTGCTTGTAGCCCTTGAATTCCATATAGCGGCGCCCGCATAATGACACGATAAGAACCATCATATAACATATCAGCTTTAATAACTTGTGCCCCCTTGATAAAGCCGGAGACTTGTGTACGAATGGTATCATTTGCGACCATCATATCTTTAACTGTTGTTTTCGAATCTACTTTTACCCCGCTGACCATTTCCAACATATTTCTATAACAATCGCTTTTAGCAGCCCGCAATGCTAATAAACGTGCTTGCGCTGCAGAATGTGCCTGTTCAGCGGGTACTCCATAACCTTCAATTTCTACAAATCCAGCTCTCCAGTCTATACCATTTGCTAGCCCAGCAGACGCATTCGCCATTACAATTACTAATGTACAAAAAAGAATAGCATATTTTTTTAGCTTACACATTTCATCTAAACCTCCCCCATATAATCCAAAATTATAGGCATTACCAGGATAGCAATTCCTATAGTCTTATACAGTAAGCATCCTTGGCGATATCCATTGCAAAATTAAGTTCCCCCATTTGATCATATTTCGCAATTTTCGCTGCACTTCTATGAATTTCCTGCTATAATTAGCATAAAATTCATATCCTGACCCGGCTTGATAAGACAAAAACTACCAGGAACAGTCCTTAGCTGGCTGTTCCTGGTAGTTTTTCCGTGTCTTATGCCTAAAAACTCATCCCTATTTACCTTGTATCGTCCCGCCGGATAGCGTCTTCCATAAGTTCGCTCCACTTTTGATTATTCTCATCTTCCTGACAAAACCGCAAATATAAATCAGCTACAGCCATGGCCGCCTGCTGTTCACGTATCGTTAAGCCAGCTTTAGCTACCATTGCCGCCACTTCCATTCCGGCCCGTTCCACTAATGCCTGTCGTTTGGCTGCCAGGATTCCGATAATGGCCGGCACTGACTGTGCAAGTTCGATTTGCCTAGATTTTATCTCCATAGGAAGACCTCCTATCGCTCATTTAACGCCACCATCAATTCTCTTTATTCACTTTACTATTAAAATGTTTTTTTTTTGTTTGAACCAAGAAATCTACCCTCTTTTTATTGCAAATAAAAAGCCGCACAGATTAATTTTCTGTGCGACTTTATTATTTTACAATACTATCAATTGGTACGATTCATTTTAAAAGCCTTTATTCTAGCAGTCCCGTATTCAATTACCACAAACAATACAGGTACCAAAAAGATACTGAAACTAGTAGCAAACAGCATGCCACCGACAACCGTTGTTCCCAGTGCTGAACGGGCAGCAGAACCGGCACCTGTTGATACCGCTAACGGAATACAGCCTAAAACGAAAGCCAGTGATGTCATCAAAATCGGCCGTAACCTAAGCCTGGCAGCTTCCACTGCCGCTTGCACCGGTTCCATGCCTTTGTCTGTCCTGACTTTAGCATATTCCACAATCAAGATCGCATTTTTGGCTGCAAGACCGATGAGCATAACCAAACCGATCTGCATATAAATACTATTTTCAAATCCCCGGGCATAAATGGAAAGAGCTGCACCTAAGATGCCTGTGGGAACAGATAAGAGTACGGCAAAGGGGATATTCCAGCTTTCATACAAAGCAGCCAGGCACAAGAACGCAAACAGTAGCGCAAAGCCGAAGATAATCGGTGTATGCCCGCTGGAAAGCTTTTCTTCCCGACTTGCATCAGCCCATTCATAGGTAAACGTTTGTGGTAATACCTCGGCGGATACTTCCTCCAGTGCCTTCATTGCTTGACCGGAACTATAGCCGGTAGCCGCAGTCGCGTTAATTTGCATGGCCTGGTAACCGTTATAGCGTTTAACCAATGTCTGGCCGCTGGTTGAAACTGGTTTAACCAATGTGTTAAGCGGTACCATGGTACCGGCGGAGCTCCGCACATAGAAGAAGCGGGTTGCATCCACGTCGACACGGAATTCCGGTTGTGCCTGCAACATAACCTTATAAGTACGGCCAAATCGGTTAAAGTCATTTACCTGAACACCACCCAGAAAGGTTTGCAAGGCTGTAAATACATCCTGAACAGGAACTCCCAAAGCTTTCGCTTTTTCCCTGTCAACTTCGTAACGGTACGAAGGCGTATCAGCCCGGAAACTTGATTGAGCCATGCTGATTTCCGGACGCTTACGGGCAGCTGAGATGAACTGTTGGGAGACATCATTCATTTCTGCCATAGTCGCGGCACCTCTATCCTGAATAATAAAGGTTAAACCGCCAACAGTACCAATACCTGGCAAAGCAGGCGGAGTAAAGGCGAAAACAGTAGCTTCCGGTATATCGCTTACCTTAGCCATGGCTTGCCCAATAATAGCTTTCAATTGCGTATTAGGTGTTGTACGCTCTGCCCATGGCTGCAAGCCAACAATAACCATCGCGCCATTTGGCTTTTGCCCACCGGCCAATATATCATAACCGGCTACTGATCCAGTCATTTCTACTCCCGGCAGCGAATGAAAGATTTCGCCGACATGTTTGGCAACAGCCTTGGTGCGGTTCATGTTGGCGGCTTCCGGCAGACTAACAACAGATAACATAAAACCCTGATCTTCAGTAGGAACAAACGTGGAAGGAATGATCTTGAGCATCCCCCCGCACAATATAGCGATTATTACTAACCCTATACCCCATAGCCTGGCCCGGCGTATAGACTGCCGAACACCAGCGGAATATTTTTCAGTAATACGCTCAAACCAAGTGTTGAAGCGGCTAAAAAATCTTACCATCAATCCGGTACGTTTTTCATCAGTATACGGCTGCAGCAACAGGCTGCATAATGCCGGCGTCAGTGACAACGCCACAATAGCTGACAACATCATGGAAACAGCAATTGTCAGCGCAAACTGTTTATACAGAATACCAGTTGTCCCGCCAAAAAACGCAACTGGTATAAAAACAGACGCAAGCACGAAAGCAATAGCGATAACCGGACCGGACACCTCTTCCATCGCCCGAATAGTCGCTTCCCTGGGGTTGAGGCCTGAATGGCGCATATGATGCTCAACCGCCTCAACAACGACAATAGCATCATCTACTACTAAGCCAATGGCCAGTACCATGGCAAACAAGGTCAGGGTATTGATGGAAAATCCCAACACTACGAAAGCTCCAAACGTTCCAACCAGGGAGACCGGCACCGCCAGCATAGGAATCAAAGTGGCTCGCCAATTTTGCAGGAATAGATATACAATAACAAGTACCAGCGCAAGGGCTTCTACAAAAGTATGGAATACCTTTTCCAGGGATTCCCGGATATATTTGGTACTATCGTTAAGAATACGGTATTCCATGTCTGGTGGAAAACGCTTTGATGCACTCTCAATAACTTGCCGTACACCACTGATTGTCTCCAGCGCATTGGCTTCTGTTGTTAATTGGACTGCAAAAACAACAGCTTCCGCGCCATCAAAGCTACTCTTAAAAGTATTATCTTTGGCACTTAATTCAATTGTGGCTACATCACCTAAATGAATAGCCGAACCATCTGACTGCGAACGAACGATAACTTTTCTAAAATCTTCTTCGGTAATCAAACGGCCCTGGACACTGGCCGTATATTGGAATTCCTGTTTTGCCACCGACGGAAGTTGGCCAATTGTACCAGCTGGCGCTTGCACATTTTGTTCTTTTATAGCGCTAACAATGTCGGCAGCAGTAATTCCCATCTGTGCCAATTTATCCGGTTTGAGCCAAACACGCATACTAAAGTCAGAACCATATTCGCTAACATCACCTACACCCTTAACCCGGCGAATGTCATCAATAATATTGATACTGCCGTAATTCTTGAGAAACACACTGTCATAGCTGGCATTCGGTGAAACAAGACTAAAAAACAAAGCCGTATCGGGTGAAACCTTGCGGGTTGTTACCCCGGTAAGCTGCACATCCTGAGGCAAACCGGCATTAGCCTGCGCCACCCGGTTTTGAGTGTACATCGTCACCATGTCAGGATTTTGTCCCAGTTCAAATTGAACATTAAGTGAATAGCGGCCGGTATCGGCGCTAATTGAGGTCATGGATACCGCGCCTTCTACACCATTAACCTGTTGTTCGATGACTTGAGCTACTGTCTTTTCTACTACATCTGAGTTAGCACCAGTATATGAAGTACTAACGCTGACCTGTGGCGGCGTAATCTGCGGATATTGGGCAATTGGCAGGAAAAAAGCAGCAATACCACCTGCCAGCACAATAAGTATGGATATGACGATCGCGAAGATTGGTCGATTAATAAAAAACTTTGCCATGAATCCGCCCCCCTACTTCGTGCCTGGAATAGTCAGATCGTTAAGGCCGATCATGGTAATTTTGAGCGGAGTTCCCGGCTGGGTTTTGGCAAACCCTTCCACAACAACAACATCCTCGACGGTAAGGCCTTCTTCAACAATTTGCAAATTGCCAATTTTAGGTCCTAATTTTACTGGTTTAGTCACTGCTTCGCTATTAGCCCCCGCAACAGTAACAAAAGTTTTGCCAAGCAATTCCTGAACAGCACGCTGAGGAATAAGCAATGCCCCCTGCCTGGTTTCGCCGTTTGCCACAATCCTGGCAAACATGCCCGGTACCAGCAATTGCTGCGGGTTGCCGAAAGAAGCTTTCATCGCCAACGTACCTGTTTGGTTGGCCATTCCCCGGTCAACCTGCTCCAGACGGCCAGTAATCGGGTATTCACTCCCATTGCTGAGAACCAGCTTAAGGTTTTGTCCCCAGGCGTCAGGCGAATTGCCCATTTGGGCGAATTTTAGATATTCATTTTCACTCATACTGAAGCGAACCTGCACAGGGTCTACTGTGGAAACAGTTGCCATCACTGTACTGCCAGCCTGAACATAGCCGCCGACACTTAACTCACCTACACCAATCCGGCCATTTACCGGCGATACAACTACCGTATCTGACAAATCATTCTGGGCCTGGTCCAATTTGGCCTGATATGCGCTTACCTGCGCTGCAGCCTGTTCGGCCTGTGACTTGGACGTATCCAAAGTTTGAACAGCAATGCCGCCTTGATCAGCTAAATTCTGATACCGCACAACATCGCGTTGGATGTTGCTCAGCGAAGCCTGCGCTTGTGCGACCTGAGCCTGCGAATCGGCTACTGTCGCTACATATTTGCGCCGATCAATTTCATACAATGGTTGCCCGGCTTGAACCGTGTCGCCGCCATTGAATAGTTTGCGGGAAATATTGCCAGTAACCTGCGCTTTGATTTGGACTTCATCTTTTGCTACAATTTCGCCAACAAACTCATATGTAACAGGTGTATCCTGCTGCATAACCTGCATAGCCTTGACTGCTACTTCCTTCGGTTGACCGGTCGCCTGTTGTTTGCTGCAGCCTGCCGTTACAATTAGAAATAGTACAGCAAGGCATAGGATACTTTTTTTATTCACCATTTTCCCCTCCCATTTTTGCTGTTTTTAAGAGCGCTTGGCAACGCCATTTAAATAGATTTCAATGGCCTGTGACATATACTCCGCAGCAATATTTTGTTTGCTTGGCATCAATTCTTTAAAAAGATCCTGAGCCGTAAAGGATAAGTTCAATATTTTCAACAGCGACATGGCAGCAAGATCTGAATCAATATCTGATCTAAATTCACCATTACTTTTCGCTTCTTCAATACAACCCTGCAAAAAAAGATGCGAATGATGTGTAGCGCTTTTCACCAGACTGTCAAAATATTTGGTCGGACTGAATACTTCCGTGAAAAATAAACGGTCTATGTATGGATTTTTTTTATTAGTGACAAGCAGTATCTCCGCAAATCGTCTTAGTTTCGTAACAGCTGAAATCTCTTCTTTGCTGATAGCATCAATGGCATCTCTTAGTATCGCTAATTGGCTTTCTAGTACAAATGCATACAATTTATCTTTCCCGCCAAAATAGTATGAGATTAGTGCAATATTAACCCCGGCAGCATCAGCCAACTCTTTTACTGAAACAGCAGCTAACCCTTTAGTTGCAAATAAAGGAATGGCCGCTTCAATAAGTTTATTAACGGTTGGCTTATCTGTGCATATCTCTTTTTTCGTTATATTCACATCCTTTCCCTAACTTATTTAAAAATACATTTTAAACGTACTTTTAATTATATTATATAATATTTTCCCTGTCTACAATATGCAACCGGAAAAAGCATTGTTTAAACTGAAAAACACCTAATTATTTGTTCATAACTAGGTGTTTTTCAGTTTAAAGCCAAATTTCTCCATCTCTCGTCAAACTACACTCGCACTTCAAAGTGTTTTTCTGCTTTAGGTGCTGTCGTCTGTGGCGATACAACTATATCTAGGCCCTCTTTATTAGTTACCGTGGCTGTTTTCTTAGCATAGTCACTCAGCGTACACTGTTGTGTTGGTTTCTTTTTAAATAAGCGTAAACCCACTAAAATCACGGCAGTAATTGCTACTACCCCAATAAAAGGAAGATAGTTCAATCCAGACGGCTTGCTGCTTACCACTGGCGGTTTCGCCGGAACAGCAGTCTGCGCCAAAACCTCAGCCTGAGAATCAGAGCCTGCGGCGGGAGCTGCCTTTATACTATTTGTTTTGTTTGTCGTAGCTGCAGCAGGTGCTGACTTTTCGCCATCCTTAGCCGGTGCTGACTTTCCCTGAAAAGCCTTTCCTAATTCATCTAGTTTCTTGGCCGTGCCTGAAAGTTCCGTACTCACCGGTTTACCCGAATTCGGGGTTGAATTACCCGAAGAAGCCGGCGCAATATCAGACCCTGTATGGGAGCCTGTCGGAGTAAGCGTAGGTGCAATAGGCGGCGTGGGTTTTGTTGGCGGAGTAGGCGCTATTGGCATAACAAGACTCCTTTTTCTATGTTTACTATACTATTTGCCAGTTCACTCTTGTTGCAACATATCACGGTTGGTTACGCGGAAATTTTACCATAAAAGTAGTCCCGGAGTCTCCGGTCTTAACCTCTATTTTTGCATTATGCCGATTGGCTATGCTGAAACATATCGGCAACCCCAGTCCGGTGCCATTTTCTTTCGTTGTCACAAAGGGCGTACCTAATTTCTGCTCAATTTCCTGTGGAATACCGATACCCTGATCTTGGATATATAAGACCACCTGTTCAGCTTCCGCAAACGTGCCAATCGTCAATTGTCCTCCCGGCAACATGGCTTCCAACCCATTCCTGACAAAATTGAGAATTAGTTGACGCATTTCCTGGGCATCCAGAAGCAAATCAGGAATATCGACCGACAACTTCGTAACAATCCACTTCTCATTAAGCAGAGCATCTGACTCCAATAGTGGCAATAGCTTTTGGACAATCGTATTCAGATTCTGCAGCGACTGATCAAGCAGCTTATTCCGGGCTAGAGAAAGATACTCTGTAATGATGGAATTTGCTCTGTCCAGTTCGGTAATCATTAAATTGAGCCGCGAATCAAACTGGGAAAATTCGGCCTTTCGGAGGAAGAACTGTAGAAACCCCCTTACCGTTGTCAATGGATTCCTGATCTCGTGGGCAATACCAGCAGCCATTTCCCCAATCAGATTTAACCTTTCTATGCGGGACATCTCTTTTTCCATGAACTTACGTTCGGTGATATCGGAGATAACTGACCGATAATTTGATCCATAACCACCCACACCCGTCAGTGGCACACTGATAATTTGAGCATAGATAATCGCATTACTTTTTGATATTATTTCCAATTCGGTAATTACTTTTTTACCAGTCAGCCTGCATGAATGCAGATGATCAAAAAAAAGCTTATAACTACCTTTATCGAGAAAAACAGTCATCGGCATGCCTAGCAGGCGTGATCGCTCTATACCTAATAAAGCCGCGCCAGCAAGATTAATCTCTTTGATACAGCCTTTTTCGTCAAAAGTCACGTAACCTGTCGGTGCAAAATCATAAAGATCAGCATAGCGGTTGCGGGATTCCTCTAACTCCACGAGAGCCTCTTGCATCGCCTGGCACTGAATCTCCAAGTCCCATTCCTTAGCCTGCAATTTTGCTCTTAGCTGCTCTAGTTCTTCTGTTCCATCCGAAGATAGAACCGGTTTCTCGATAGCAAGGGCTCCCCGCTTTTCATTATCATCTGAGCTGGTCATATAGCTTCCTCCTGACCGGGTACATTGTTCCCCGGTTTTTCCAGGCATCCCTGGCATTATCCTGACATTTACTTGACGATTTTGTTTTACCGTTATCCTAACTATGAGACAACAATTTCAAAAGCCATCAGAATCAACTTGGTATTGTCGTGTGAATTTATAATCCGGCGGGCATTAATCAACATGGTACATTTTCCGCTATCAGGGAAGTCGCTGGTAACCGCAAAGTCTTCGAACGCTTTATCCTGATCCAAAAGTTCAGTCAATCGGGTACGCAGTTCTAACAAATTCCACTGGTTGTTTTTGATTTGGAAAATGGATTCACCAGTCAATTCTGCAAGCGTCATCCGAAAGGTATGACAAAAAGCCTTGTTGGCTTTTTGCAGGCGCATATCGCCGTCAAGTACCACCATAGGGTGCCTTACAGTTTCCACAATAGCTTCAACATACTCCCTGGATTCCTGGGCAACTCTAATGCTTTGCTTAATGACATCAATATCGGCAAAGGTGATAATAACACCATCAATTTTATTATCTGTAGTCCGATAGGGACGTATCAGCATAGAATACCAGTGCTCCCATCGATCCTGAACTTCTTGTTCTATACTGTTTAACGTGTCAATTACCTTGAGACTCATTTGCTCCAAATCAGGAACATCAATGTTCGGCTTAATATTGCTAATCGGCCGTCCGACATCGGTGCCAATCAAGTTAAATACCTTTTCAGCAGCCGCATTGAAACGCCTGATACGCAAATCACTGCTAAGTATCAAAACCGGAAGCTTGATACTACGCAGCAGATTGATCATATCATTGTTAACATGGTTTAATACCATATTGCGGGTTTCCAATTCTTCATTCAGGGTCATTAACTCTTCGTTGGTCGACTGCAGTTCCTCTTTGGATGTCTCCATTTCTTCATTCATGCTTTGCAATTCTTCGTTACTTGATTGTACTTCTTCGTTCGCATACCGAAGGTCTTCATTGGCCGCTTCATGCTGATCAATGATCGACTGCAAGTATTCCTTCGTGGCGGCAACTTCCTGTTGCAGACGCAGGATTTCATCGGCAGCCCTCGCCTGTTGTACCAATTCCGGTGCCGCAATGGCACTGTTAGCCCTATCAGGCAGTGGCTGTGATACACCATCCCGAAACAATACCAGAAAATATTCTCCTTTTGAAAACGGCCCCGTGATCGGAACAACATCAACGTTAACCGGAAATGACTGCCCGTTCTGGAGAACATGCAGGCCTTCCCTTTTAACCAGTATATTTTCTTTTTTAGCCTGATTCACAGCTGCCCGCAGTCCAGCAAACAAACCGTCCCGGGCCATCTTCAGCAGGTTTACGCTCGGTATTCCTGATGCCGGTTCAAGATAAACACCAGTCCGGCCCCGGAATTGAATAATATCCAGTTGGCTGTTGATAACAACACCGGCCGGAGCGTATTTGCTGAGAACAATCCTATCAGCCTCTTTTTGCACATCCAGCCAAGAACCACTGCTCAACCCGTCTGTCTCGTCCTTGCTGCGGTTTTGAAACGCTATCGCATGTTCAGCAGCCAAAAAATCCAACATCAGCGGTGTGGCTACCGATTTTTTTGTATAAATCCTGCATTTTTTATCCACCAGGTAAAACAGATCGGCAAATACACCGATAGATTCCGACGCTCCCAAAATTAGAAAGCCGTTAGGATTCAAAGCATAATGGAAAATCGGAAATATTCGCTTATGCAAGGCCAACCCAAAATAGATCATCACATTGCGGCAACTGACAAGATCCACCCTGGAAATAGGCGGATCTTGACCAATGTCCTGCCTAGCGAATACGCATATGTCACGAATCATCTTGCTGACCTGATAGCCCTGCTCCACTTCAATAAAAAAACGGCTAAGGCGTGCTGGACTAACATCGGTCATGATTGTCTTAGGGTAAATTCCAACTCGTGCTTTGTCGATAACCGTTTTATTAATATCGGTGGCAAAAATCTGGATTTGCCTATCAACATTGTTGTCCTCTAAAAATTCCAGCAAAGCGATAGCCAATGAATAGGCTTCCTCACCTGTTGAACAGCCAGGCACCCATAGTCGGATAGGCACGTTGGTTGCGGCCGCGCTTACAACAAATGGAAATACCGTCTTTTTCAAAGTTTCGAATGCCTGTGGCTCACGAAAAAATTTCGTGACATTGATCAACAGGTCTTGCTGCAGAGCGATAAGTTCTGCACCATTTTTCTGCAAATAAGCAACATAATCTTCAAGCTTGTCGAGCTTAAGCAAGCCCATCCGTCGCATGATCCGCCGTTTTATTGTTAGCTGCTTGTATTCAGAGAAATTAATACCACTGGTTTTGCATAACAAGGCAATAATTCGATTAAATTCCATGGTTCCGTCCGGGAACAACTCGTCGTCAGCTACAGGGCTTGCAATAATCCGGGATTTGTCTCCCCGCGAAAGTTCAGCAGTGATTGGACAATCCTGCCGCTGTTCTTGCTTACCGTCGGTATGTTCTGTTGTCAAGACAAGCCTAGCGGCTTTTGCCACTGATGCAGAAGATTCCCTTCCAGATTGCTGGTTATAATTTTTGTCGCCAGAATTATTCTCTTTCATTTTTCCTTCTCCTTCAATAACTAGAAACAGCAATATGCTTTATTTGCAATCTTGTAGTAGTCATTCCCAGCAACTAATACAATAAATGGCTATTTTTGTTACGTCTTCTATCATCTTACACCCTTTTCCTGCCGAAAACCTAATACAATTATCTAAACACCAAGTATATTACTTTTTGCAACATTCCTATACGCCATCACAAGAAAACCTTTCTGTCCCCCCAACCGCTTTTCCTGCCAAACATAGCAAAATCATAGCATACACCGAGCCATTTCTACAAATGAAAATGCATATACCATTCGTATGTCTGCAAGCTTTGGAATTGCTGAATATGTGTTTGGAGAAGATGTGGTCACATATACTATATTATTAGTTGGGATGAGGTGTCGACATGAACAAAATCTCACTTTCTAGAGCAGAGTCAATGATCAGTCCTGATATTGGCGACGAGCTCGAAATTTTTTTATATACCAACCTTAGTGCCCTAGTTTCGTCTAATCCGGATGTGGTATTAACACCCAGTTTTCAAGCAGCATTAACTTCCGCTTTAAATAGTATCGACGGTCGGCACAATATCACTACTTTACCAAGCGACCTTACTAATATATTGGAGGTGTTTATAATAATGAACGCAAGCAGAATCGTTTAACTGGCTCTGTAGCTTAGTCGATGAGCTAAGACTTCCGCCGCTATAGGCGGCGTTATTTCAGACGGGGTAGAATCCCCACGGAATATGAAACGCCCCCAATACTTTTAAAGCACCGGGGGCGTCTCTGCTATGTCTCATTTTTCCTCTGCTTTTTTGTATTAGGATTTCCTAGACATTTGCGTTTGTAATGCTTTGACAGCAATCCCTGCCATAACTTTATAACCGTGTTCGTTAGGATGTAGCACATCTGCGTAGAATTCCACTTGTGGTCGCTTACTTTTCAAAAAGGCTGTATAAAAATCAATTGCAGTTAACTTATTCATGAGCGCATACTCCCGCATGTCTTCGCGGTATAGCCCCAGAATATATTCATCTTGAGGATACATACAAGGTATTGGTAAACCAATCAGCGGCGTTATTCCATATTGCAAAGCTGTTTCTACCATATAACGAATATTATTATGTACTTCTTCCGCCTCAACTTTGGCGCAAGCATCGTTAGTACCACCCATTATAATTACATGGGATGGCAACTGGCTGATAACGTCAAAGTCAAACCGTTCCACCATTTGTGAACTAGTGTTGCCATTTACACCTTTGTTAATTATCGAAAGGCCTAACTCCTCACCGGCTAAATGAACCCATGACAAGCATGGTAAATAAGGAAACCCATAGGTGATAGAATCACCTATGGCAACTATCTTTTTCTCATCTGACATATTTTTAGCACTCCCGCCAGATATGTTTCCGTTCCGGCTATTTCACTTTGAAACTGCTTTTGAAAGCCATGTCTGGCTCGATCATATTTTTTATTATACCACCACGCATAGCTTGTAGTGAACTGCACCCTGTCAAAATTGACAGGGTGCAGTTCACTATAAAGGTTGAGACCTTTTTTCGCCGTTATCAGTGATACGTTCAAGCAAATATAATGTACGGAATATATTAGAATGCCGGAAGTACGGCACCTTGATATTTTTCTTCTAAGAATTTCTTAAGTGTTTCTGATTTCAAAGCTTTTTCCAATCTGGCAGCTATTGCTTCATTATGTTTGTCCTTGTTGAGAGCAATAACGATAGCATATTTATCGCTTTCACTGGGAGCTTCTGTAGCAATTGCTGATTTGGGATCCAGTTTTCCATTCGCCGCTACAACTGAAATAATTGTTGCACAATCAACATCTGCTAAAGAGGTAACCAGTTTTAATACATCCATTTCAACAATATTTAAATTTTTATTGTTCTCGACAATATCTAATTTTGTTGGCAGATCTACCCCCTCCTTAATTTTGATCAAGCCATTAGCCTGCAGTGCCTTTAAGGCCCTGCCCCGGTTGCTGGGGTCGTTAGGAACTGCTATTGTAGCTCCATCCTTTAATTCATTAACATTTTTTATTTTGCTGGAATAAATACCCATAAAATATTTTACGATACCGCCATTATATTTAACTAAATTTGTGCCCTTATTTTTATTAAATTGATCAAGATAAGGCTCATGTTGATAGAAATTGGCATCAATACTTCCTTCTTGCAGAGCAATATTAGGAGTTACCAAGTCATCAAACACCTTAACCTCTAAAGTATAGCCATCTTTATCAAATTCGTCTTTTACAGCTAGTAAAATATCTTTAAAAATTGGTGAAGTTCCTACAATAATGTTCTTTTTTTCCGGCTGCTTTGTACCGGCCTGATCTTGTGTCTTGCCGCAACCTACTAGTGATAACAAAGTTCCAATGACTAATACGAATACAATTATTTTTTTAAAATTCATCGTACATCCTCCATTTTTTATTTTAATACTTTGTATAAAAAATTACCCAACGATTGAATTATTTGGACGAAAATGATGAGCACAAAAACCGTCCCGTACATAATGGTGTTATCGAAATTTGCGTAGCCATATGTTATGGCTACAGCTCCCAGACCGCCGGCACCTACAGCCCCCGCCATGGCTGTGCAGCCTAGAATGGATATAATCGCTAAGGTTATGCCTGAAATCACAGAGGGTATGGCCTCTGGCAGCATGACCTTAAAGATAATTTGAAAATTACTGGCACCAAAAGACTTTACAGCATCAATAAGTTCTTTATCCACTTCCCGTAAACTTGCCTCAATAATTCTGGCAATAAAGGGGGCACCCGCGAGCGTCAAAGGAACGATGGCTGCTTTTTCTCCAATAGAAGTCCCTACAATGGCGCGAGTCACAGGAATAATCGCTACAATTAATATGATAAAAGGAAATGAGCGAACAACATTAATCACTGTAGTTAATATTTGATAGATATGTTTATTGGGCTTTAATCCTTCTTTATAGGTAACGATTAATATAATGGCTAATAAAGTACCAATGATTGACGACAGCAGCGTGGCAGCAACAACCATATACATCGTTTTTGAAAATTCAGGGATGAAGATTGTCGAAAAAAGTTGATACAGCTCACTGTGACTCATTGTTTAAAACCTCCCA
Organism: Sporomusa sp. KB1; assembly: GCF_007830295.1. Classification (GTDB taxonomy): domain Bacteria; phylum Bacillota; class Negativicutes; order Sporomusales; family Sporomusaceae; genus Sporomusa. Next base: position 1,282,598 of record NZ_VLKC01000002.1, read on the forward strand.
CCTGGCCCTTAAACCGGTTAAATATTCGCCGACAACCGGCACATTGGCTTCATCAACATTGATAATCACCCACCCTAAGACCATATCACGGTATTTTTCGGTTTTAGCCCAAACCAGAGAAAAGCCAATACCCAGCTTTTGCGCCATATCGGACAAGACTCTTTCATTGACACTCGCTTCGGTATAGGTAATTTTAATGTTGGTACCATTGAGAGGCAAAACTTCTTCCTCGTCATCACCTAAAAGGTTCTTTAAGGATTGCGGTCGCTTCATAAAAATCTCACCTACGGCCCCCTTCGCCGTAATTTCGCCATTTTCCAGAATACACATCTTGTTGCAGACCTGTCTTACTACCGACATTTGATGGGTAACCAAAACGACAGCTATTCCTAAGGTTTCATTAATTTTCTTAAGAAGCAGTAATATAGACTGTGTGGTTTTTGGATCCAATGCAGAAGTGGCTTCGTCGCAAAGCAGAATTTTTGGATTTAGTGACAAAGCTCTGGCAATAGCCACTCTTTGCTTTTGCCCACCGCTTAATGAACGTGGCCGTTCATTAATTTTATCTTCAAGGTCAACAATTTTTAATAGCTCTTTTACCCGTTTATCAATCTCCTTTTTAGGATAATTCCAACATTCCATCGGTAGTGCGATATTTTGATAAACTGTCTTTCTCTCCATTAACGAAAAGTGTTGAAAAATCATGCCAATATTTTTTCTAAACTGCCTTATTTCCTGAGCACTATGATCTTTAATTTCAAAGCCATTAATTTTTAAACTGCCAGAGTCATACTGTTCCAAGCCATTCATGCATCTTAATAAAGTCGACTTACCTGCACCGCTTCGGCCAACAAGTCCATAAATTTCGCCATCAAGAATGGTTAAATCAATATTTTTTAGAATTTTCGTATTATCATATGATTTTTGCAAATTATATATCTCGATCAAAATGGCCCTCCTCCTTCAGGTGCAACGATGAACTACCAATTCCTTGTAGATTTAGCCGCATTGACACGAAAATGTACGAGTACCTTTAGGAACGACACAGATAATATCCAAAGTCTCTTCTAATGAAGTGTTGATAATTTGATGCGGTTCGTTAGGCAACAGCAAAACAGCATCATTGGCCTTTATCGCCGTTTCTCCCTGTTCAGTTTTAACCTTTCCTGTACCTTTAACAACAAAAACTTCATGTTCCCACTGATGATCATGATAGACTGTATACGCGCCTACCGGAAAGGAAAGATAGCGTAATTCATAATTAGGTGCTCCTTCCGGTTCACCCAAAAGCCACTGTACCGATACAGGGATTTGATCTGCCTCTAGATTTGCCGGTGTAGCGGCTGGTTTTGTCTTTTGTAAGTTGGTAATATACATCTGCTTTTATTCTCCTTTTATTGATAGAATTTTCAAAATAAAAAATGAAGGTAAGAAATATCAATTGATATTTCTTGCCTTCATTTTTATGATCAGCTAAAATATTGATATTATTATCACACATGTAAACTACCTTGTCAATCATTAGTTGTAAATTTGACGGGTATAACAGTGAATTTTTATCAGCTATGGCCATATTTTTTGTTTTTGAGGAAAATCCACAATTCTGTACTTCTTAGGCTTCTATTTTTCTAGTAATTATGCTATTTACCGCATGCTGATGTGGTATTCCTGCCGAATTACAGTCTATAATTTGTTCCTCACACCAAAGGATTTCCCAGTCATAATAATACTTAGCAAGATCACCAGACAAATAGAAAAACTCGTTTTTTTCCCAATCAGGCGCGGTCTTTATAAACGGCTTTTCAACAAATAGTAAATGTGCGTTAAGTCCGCCAATATTCGTATACCGTTTATATTTGTCAAAATGATTCTGCCGTTGCTCCAACGGCAAAAATTGAAGTGAACCATGAGAATAAATTACGTCATAAGCAACAGCAAGCTCATATCCGATCATATCGGCCTGAAGAATATTGACCTCATAGCCAGCTGCCTGGCTATACTGCCTGATTTTTTGGGTACCAGGAGTTGAAAATTCCAATGCATCCACCTGGAAACCGCATTTAGCAAAATAGACAGCATCCCGTCCTTCACCGCTGCCAATATCTAATAAGCTCTTGTTTACCTTATCCTGCATGATTTTTACAATTTGCTCAGCAAGCAGGGAATGCTGAAGTCCCCAATAATATTCTTCTTTCTTATATTCACCATCATAGGGGCTTACTTTTTCCTTTAGGCTACCGCCTGTCAGCAAGCAATCAATTGATGTCCCAAGCACCTTCGCTAAAAGCGGCAGCAATGGGGTATCCGGCAAAGCATTGCCTTTTTCCCATTTGGAAACCGCTTGTGGTGTGACATTCAATGTCAAACTGATTTGTTCTTGCGTATAGCCCCGTTGTTTTCGTAACAAAGCAATACGCTGACCGATAGTATTATCATTAGACATAGTTTTTCTCCCTTTTCGATTCTATCAGACTGACACTACCATTGTATCGTTGGTTGCTGTCAAAGTCTACCTAGCCGTAGTTGCAGACATCTGAAAGAAATACAACCACTGGTTGATTTCACTACCAACATGTTTACACCCCTACTTTGTACTTGGTGACACAGATATTGGTACTGAACCTAATGAAGCCTTTCATTATTGGCAAACAACATAAAACAGGTAGGAAGTTTGACCTTCCTACCTGTTTTTACTCGCATCCATCCCTATAGCACTAAACTATACACGACAATCTCAAACAACCTATTCCAAACTTAACATGTTGATTCTTCCGTACCCTGTGAGATATAGACCAGAAAACCAGATAAACCACTACAAACCAGATGAAAAAACTTGTTTCAAACAGTCACTTACTCAACTTCAATACTTAGGGGTCAGATGATTAAATTGTAACTAAAAAACACAATCCTGAGCCAGATATACTAATCGCTTGCAACAACGAAACTGAAAGTTCCTACCTCTGCAATACTTAGCTGAATCTAGGTCGCTATAAGGATGGTGCTTGATTAGATAATAACATAATAATAATTATTATGCAACTCTTTTTTTGACCTATTAAGCAGTTTCATTTCTTTAAAAGCTCTAGGAAGCAACAGGACGTTCTTTTTGCTTCTTTGCTTATATCTTAAAAACTTAACTTTCGCAGAGGCAAAATCGTCCGAACACCTTGAGGTAGTTAACAGCAAGCCAATAAAATAATCATTCTTGACAATGGAAAAACACCCCAATGTCTGGTAAAGTGAAGTTTCTACTCAACACTACCATACAGAAGAGGTGTCTCCCATATGACAATAGAGATCGACTTTCAGATTCTAGTTGAGGCTGATTTCCTAGTGAATATCTTCGAAGATAATTTAAACCGGGTAGATACAAAGTATCAGAGACAAGTATTTTAAGACAACTGCGGGGAAAGGCTATTTGGATAGTATGTATGGCGGTGAGGCGTAAGCCGAGTGAATGCGCCTATGAAAGTGGCATAACCTTTTTATATATTTTGGTCTTTAAATCTTGAAACAGCTGACGGCTTTCTGCAAATCAGCCGCCATCTTAGCCAGCTCCTGACTGGAAGCGGCAATTTCCTCCATTGACGCGGATTGCTCCTGCGTGGCGGCTGAAATGGACTGGGTCTGGCCGGCGGTGTCTTTGCTGATTTCTTCGATTTTCTCCACGGCTGATACCATTTGTTCACTATTGCCTGCCATTTGCTGTATAGTAGCCGAGTTTTCCCTGATCTGTACCGATACGGCGTCGACTAGCGAGACAATCTCCTGAAAAGCCTGTCCGGCGTTATGAACAACTTCGGTGCCGGCTGCAACTTCAGATGTCCCTTTCATCATGGCCAAAACCGCCTGATCGGTATCGCTTTGAATATGATGAACCAAGTCAGCGATTTGTTTGGCCGATTCCTGGGATTGTTCTGCCAGTTTACGCACGGCTTCGGCAACCACGGCAAAACCACGGCCCTGTTCACCGGCCCGGGCGGCCTCGATAGCCGCATTGAGGGCCAGCAGATTGGTCTGTCCGGTAATATCGGTTATAGTTTCCACAATCAGTTCGATCTTTTTGGAATTTTCCCCCAATTGTTTAACAACCTCCGCCGAAGTGGTCACGGCCTGCTCAATAGCAGCTATCTGCATAATGGCCGATTCTATGGAATGAGTGCCGTTCTGAGCAGTATGGGACGCTTTTTCCGCCATATTTGCCACCGCATCGGCTTTATCGGCGACTTGGCGGATGCCGGTAGACATCCGTTCAACAGTCAACGTCGCTTCGGTCACGACATTGAGCTGATTTTCAGAACCAGCGGCTATGGTGTTTATTGTTCCGGCAATCTGCTGCGTTGCCTGGGCCGACTCGTCCGCATTGGCTGTCAGCTCTTCCGAGGCGGCGGCTATCTGTTCGGTTGTCTGGGCAATGTGGCGGACTAAATCGGCTAGACTTTTTGTCATGTCATTAAAAGCCGTCGTTACTCGCCCGACCTCGTCCTGGGATTTGGTTTCAATAAAATTGTTCGCCAAATTGCCGCCGGCTACTTCCTGAGTGTAGCCGACTAACGCCTTAAGCGGCTGGGACAAGCGCCTGGCCAAAAGCCAGATGACTGTCAAGAGTACGGCCATTACCACACCAAGGGCAATTCCCAACGTTTTCATAATGGTAGCCTGTGGTGCGAAGAGTTCGGTTTCAGACATAGTGGCGGCGATTGCCCAGCCTGTAACGGGGATCGGGTGATAGAAGGCTATTTTTTTCTCACTATTCACCGTATAGCGATATATGCCCGGACTACCGCCTAACATGAGCCTGCCTAGTTCACCGGTACTCTGATCCGTATCGGTTATTTTCTTTTTCATTACCATTTCTTTATCCGGGTGCTGAATAAAAGTCCCATCCGCTGCAATCATAATTCCGTAACCGGTGGTGCCAAATTTGAGGCTGTCCGCAATTTGCTGAACGGTTGTCAATGAAATGGCCGTGCCGACCACCCCCTGCGGGATGTTGTGCTCGTCTTTTATTGGCGCCGCCATAAATACGGCCGGCAGTCCTGTCGATAAGGAAATGAGCGGCGGTGTGATCTGAGTAGAACCACCAGCCATAATTGCCTTAAAGTAACCACGGTCTTTCAGATTGCCGGCTACAATCACATAGTCACTGCCTTTTTTCTGGGCGGTGTGAAAATCACCGCTGCGATTGACGGCATAAACATATTGATAAAAACCAGGATACTTTTTGTCCAGGAATTTGTACCAGTTCATATTTTGTGTATCAATCTGCGTAAAATCATTATTGATTGTGGTGGATGACACCAGTGTTGTGGCCATTGTTTCCGGCTCCAGCTTATGCGCTTCCAGCCAGGTATTAATGGTGGCCGCTGTTTGGCCGGTTGCTGTCAGCATACTTTTGCTCAATTCGTGTTCGATAAGATTGTTAATGCCCAGATAGGCAACGGTGCCTACGGTCAGCAGTCCGAGGACTACGGTTGGTATGATGGCCAGCATCATTTTTGCCTGGTAAGACTTAATTTTGAGCATAAATATCCCCCTAAATCAATGACTCTTGAATATTTTCGTACGACGCAAAAAGAGGAATACCTCGCCTGCGGCCAATCGTCGGCTGTAAGTGTTCTGTTGCAGGAAGTACTTTAACCCGATATGTTTTCCAGGGATTTTCCTTTGGTTTCTTCACCCAGTATAACTACCGCCACTGCCGCGACAGCGTAGCATACGGCGCCCAAGGCAAAGACTCCTTCGATACCCGTATGCGGCAAAATGACTCCCACCAGATAAGCGCCCACGATCGCCCCCAAGCGTCCGACTGCCGAGGCAAATCCTGACCCGGTTGCCCGGGCTCGCGTAGGATATAGCTCAGGTGTATACGCATACATACAGGACCACATACCTAGCATAAAAAATTGCATAATAAAACCAAAAATCACCAAACTGGTTAAGGTTGTCGCCGTCCCGTAGAGATACGACCCCAATGCCGCTCCAAACAAAAAGATAACGTTGGTGGGCTTGCGGCCCAAGGCTTCAACCAGATAGGCAGAAGTCAGGAACCCCGGAATGCCGCCAAATGAAATGGCCACCGTGTAGAAAACCGATTTTGTTACCTCAAAACCTTTCTGTTGTAATAATGTACCCAGCCAGGTGGTTAATCCATAATAACCGAGCAGGGCAAAAAACCATAAACTCCATATCATAACCGTGCGTTTGACATAACCCGGCGCCCACAAATCGGCAAAGGTGGATTGGACGGCTTGTTTGTCGGGCTCATACGGCCGGGGTTGGACAACAGGCAATTCGTGCCCTCCCAGGGCTTTTTTGACCCCTTCCTCAAAATCGGTGACTACCTTGTCCGCTTCCGCCAGCCGCCCCTTATCCTCCAGCCAGCGCGGCGACTCGGAGATATAATATTTGACCACAAAATAATACAGCACCGGTACGGCTTCTGCCAGAAACACCAGCCGCCAGCCACCGAAGGGAATCAGAAAATAGGCAAGAATGCCGGCACAAATAAAACCGATAGGCCAGAAGCCTTCCAGTATGGCGATATAGCGGCCCCGGTCTTTGCTGGGAATGAATTCGGACACCAAAGACATGGCCGGAGGAAAACCCGTGCCTAAGCCAAAGCCCACAAGAAAACGGAATATACCCAGTATTTCCGGCGTCTGGGCCAGAGCGCACAGGATGCTGGCGCCGCTATACACCAATATGCTATTCTGCAGCATCACCTTCCGTCCGAACTTATCACTTAAGATGCCGGAGACCGATGCGCCGACGGCCATGCCGATAAAGCTCATTGTGGCCAGCAAGCCTGCCTGCTGCGCTGACAGGCCAAAATCCGTTTTAATCGAACCCAGGATAAAAGTTAGCATGGCAAGATCTATAGAATCAAACAACCAGGCTGCGGCAATCAGTGCAAAAATTCGCTTTTGATAGCCAGTGAGCGGCAATCGTTCAAGCCGGTCGGGTACACTTACACGCAGTATCTTATTTTTATTCATACCGGAAATCCCCCTCTGTATAGTGTCTCTGTGCCAACCAAGGTGATCTGTTACCTGTCCACTATTTGCAAAAGAGGGGCAAGAGCCTCTTTTGCCTGCTTCTGCAAAGATATATCGCAATATAATAATTGTAGATAATTCAGATAATTTATGTTAATTTTGGATATCTTTGTAATGTTACTGTGGATGCAATTGACTCTCGGATAAATCTGTATAAGGCCAGTGATTATGAAGCGGGGGGAAGTCTCTCGACTTCCCCTGGTTCATAATCATCCAGTATTTTCTGAAAAATAATCAGTATTTGCAATTGGCCTGGAACGTTTCCCACATAGCAATGAAATTCTCAATAGGCACATCGTCCTGAATATTATGCACTGGCGAGAATACAAATCCTCCGCCCGGAGCGAAGATGTCAATATTCCGTTTGGTTTCTTCCCGGACTTGTTCAGGAGTTCCGTTTGGCAAGGTTGCCTGAGTATTAATGCCGCCGCCCCAGAAGGTAATCACCTTCCCGAATTCGTTCTTTAAGCGTTCAGGTTCCATATTGGCGGCGGCAATCTGTACTGGGTTCAGGCAATCATAGCCTGCTTCGATAATGTCACCAATTACCTCATATACCGAGCCACAGGTATGCAGCGTGGTTTTAATGCCCGGTTGCGATTTTTTTATAAATTCATTAAGTTTTTTATGATAGGGAAAAATCAGTTCCCGCAACACTCGCGGTGAACAGAAGGTTCCGCGTTGGGTGCCAAAGTCATCGGCTTCCGCGGTTACATCAAGCAGTCCGTCGTATTCATCAAAAAGATAGCCGTACCATTCGATTTTCTTTTCATATAGTTTCTCAATAAAAGCTGTACAACGCTCAGGTTCGGCAACCAGCATGGCAAGCCAATTTTCATAACCGTAGACCAATGGTCCGGTTTGCAGAAAGCCATTCCCAAACACCTGACAGGTTGTAGTTAGGAAGCCCGCTGCGCGGTAATCCTCAAGTTCTTTTCTCGTACCGGGCACAAGCCGGTTGGGACAAGGCCAGATATACTTGGCATCGTCTTCTTCGTCTTCCGCATTTCCCAGGGCAGTGTCATACAGGTCATAGTACAGACTGTGCTTGTGGGGCATGCGATAGGTTGTGCCAAAGTCATTCGTGAAATAAGTGTAACTTTCATCTTCCCATTCTCTGACATAAGGGCTTACATGATCTTTTACATATTTTACTCTGGCATTGCGGACATCGCAGCCGAGCAGGTCCATCACTTTATCCGACGCATAAACCAGCTGATAAGGTTTTTGAGCGATTTCAAGGTTGTCCTCTTTTAAGCCAAAGTAATCAAGCAACTTCAGATAAAAGTATTTTGTAAACTTACACGCATGGCCTGAACCTAAATCAAGCGGTATACGGTCCGGTTCCTGATGATTCAGGGCCATCTGCAGTCTCTCACGGGAATTCATATAGTAACCCCTCCCTGTATTGTTTGTGTTGCTTTATTTGGTTAAGCGATAAGTTTTTTGGAAATGCTTGCGGCCGAAGCTGCATTTTCCGCATAACCGTCGGCGCCGATTTTATCGGCAAATTCCTGGGTTATCGGCGCGCCGCCGACAATAATCTTAACCTGGTTTTTAAGGCCGGCTTCCGCGATGGCACTGACAGCGTCTTTTAAGGCCGGCATAGTAGTGGTAAGCAGGGCGGTTAAGCCGACTATCCGGCAATCCGGATTGGCTTTGATGGCATCAATAATTTTTGCCGACGGAACATCAACGCCTAAGTCAACCACTTCAAAGCCCGAGCCTTCCAGCATCATGCCCACGAGGTTTTTGCCGATATCATGCAAATCACCCTCGACCGTGCCGATAATGAATTTTCCCAAAGTAGCGGTTACTCCGCCGGCAAGATGGGGCTTAAGCTTTTCCACGCCCTTTTTCATCGCTCTGGCGGCAACTAACATTTCCGGAACATAGATTTGGCCGTCCTTAAACTGGTCACCTACAATACTCATCGCGGCGATCAGACCTTCATTCAAAATGTCAGTGGCGGCAATACCTTCCGCTAATGCTTCGTCAATAAGGCCACCAACAATTTTCATTTTGCCGCCCGCAACTGCGGTTGCGATTTCCTGAATCTTTGACATGTTTCATTCCTCCTGGTTTAATATTATCTATTTGTTATTTTTGTTGCCCGAATTTGTTTTCCCGATAGGCCCCGATATATTCGATGCAGTATTCGTCCATGCCCAGGAGCGCTTCGGTGGCATAAATCATACCCATCAAATCCCGGTTTAGCGGGTCAATGATCGCGCTATCCATACCCGCGTTCATTGCCAGGACGAGGAAAGCCTGATTTACCAGTTTTCTGGCAGGCAAATTAAAGGAAATGTTGCTGCCACCGCCGGTAACATGAATATCCGGATATTGTGTTTTGATGGTTTTAATTACTTCCGTAACGGTATTGATTCCGTCTTCCGAGGTGCAGAGCATTTGCACCAGGGGATCAATATGCAGGCGGTTCGGAGCAATATGGTATTCTTTTGCTTTTTTCATAATAGCGGCAAATACAGCCAGACGTTTTTCGGCATTCTGGGGCAATCCCGTATCGTCGCATAAGAGCGCGGCGCATTCCCATTCTGTATCGGCAATTAACGGGAAGATGACATCAATCTTGTCGCCTTCCATGGATACCGAATTAATAAGACCAGGCTTGTTGCAGAACTTCATCGCCGCGGCACAGATACGAACATTGGGGCTGTCAATGGCAATGGGGGTATCGGTAACTTCCTGCACCAGTCCGATAAGCCATTGCATGGTTTCTAGTTCGATATGGTTGTCAACCGACGCGCACACATCGATAAATGCGGCACCGGCATTTGCCTGCACTTTTGCAAGGTTACGGATAAAATCCGCATCCTTCCCGGTGATTGCCTTGGCTACGGAGGGAATGGATCCATTAATTTTTTCACCGATAATAATCATTTTTTATTACCATCTCCTCATGTGTGTTATTGCAGGACGTTATGCGTCAACAAAAAATCCGTAAGTTCTAACAGGCTTTTACTGTTTTCACCTCCTTTGGACAAGCTGCGCCACTCAGCCGTCTTAGCGACCTGGATACTGGATTTAAATTTTGGATTTTAATTCTGGATTGGATGATAAAATTTCGTTTTATGCCTAATGCAACATTTATGCCAATCTTCGCAAAATTAATAGATTATACACCTTGGATGTTTGGATATAATGGCATGGTCATTGCTTGTGATTTTAGTTAGGAAGTATTGAAAAACCGCTCAGCAGGATGCAATAACATTATTTTTGAGCTTGCGGCTGGAAATAGCCCTGGCTATACTTCTTGTATTGACAAAAAAACATTAAAATTTTAATAATTTTTTGATATTTCACTAAAACCGTCATTGCTTTGCGTTAAAAAATGACTGCTATGAGTTGTTTTTGCATCAGTTTTAACCGAGAATGCTGCCAATCAGTACGGTATGTAATATTTTCTTTGAAAATGACAAGTTGACATATATTTGATAGAGAGCTATAAGCATATGAAAAACAGCCTATTTTTATAGTGATTCATTTATGATTCGGTACGGTGAAACATTTATTGGCAATGTTTTAAAAACACGTATACTTTAAAGTAATTTGAGCGTATTATTAGAGTGATTCAATAGTGAATCATAAAATTTAAATATTGCAATAATTTCATAAACAAGGAGACTGAGTGGGTGAAAACGTTAGATAAGGCAGAATACGTTATCAATAAAGAAACTATCATTGTAACTATTTCTGAAAAAAGAGAAATTTTATATTGGAATAAAAGTGCCGCATGTATTTTCGGTGATGAGGCCGGTATAGTTTCTTTTTTAGAAGGCCTGAATATCTCGGAAATCTTTGACATGGTTATAATGGATGGCGCGGAACAGTCTCTGCGCTGCACACTTCCCAACAACCACTGTTATGAAATGTTCATCTTCCCGTTCCGGCCGGCGGAAAACCAGGTAAATATCACTATTTTGTGGCATTTATCCGAAGCCTGGGAAAGTTGGTCCAACTGGGACGAGAACATTATCGCCCTGACCCAGGAAATCATTGACGCCGTAGCCGATGGGATCATTATTGTCGATGCCCGGGGCATTGTCCGCCAGACCAATAAATCCTATGAGGCCATGGCCAATATCCGCAAGGAGGACTATACAAACGTACACATTGACGCACTGGTGGAAAACGGCTTAATTCACCAGGGTCTGTCACCCATGGTTGTTGACAGGAAAGAAACCATGTCCATAGTTGATTTCCGGAATGGCAAGGATATGTTGCTCACAGGCACTCCCGTGTTTGGACGTACCGACGAAGTCATTTGCGTTCTGTGCAACGTGCGCGATGTAACTGAACTTAGGAATTTGAAAGAGCAACTTTCGGAAAGCAAACGACTTCAACAGGATTATTTACAGAAGCTCAGCCAAATCATGTCACCCAATATCTACGCAGATTTTCACACCGAAAATTCCAAGATGCAGCATATTGTCGAGCTGGCTATGCGGGTGGCGCCATCCAATTCCACGATTTTGCTGCTGGGTGAATCCGGCGTGGGCAAAGGTGTTTTTGCAAATTTAATCCATCAGTCGAGCAAACGCAATGCTAAACCCATGATGGAAATTAATTGCGGCTCCATTCCTCCCAGCCTCTTTGAATCAGAACTTTTCGGCTATGAGGCCGGTGCCTTCACCGGCGCCAGCAAAGGAGGAAAACTGGGAATATTTGAGCTTGCCGACAAGAGCACCTTATTTCTGGATGAAATCGGCGATTTGCCCGGCGATATGCAGGTCAAGGTTCTCAAAGCCATTCAGGATAAAAAAATCATGCGTATCGGCGGCAATAAAACAATTAATGTCGATGTACGCATTATTGCCGCAACCAACCGGAATTTAGAGGAAATGGTAAAAGAAAAGACCTTCCGGGAAGATCTTTATTACCGGCTGAATGTTATTCCCATCCTGATTCCACCTTTACGAGAAAGGCCGGAAGATATCTTTGCGCTGACGCTGCATTTTATAAAAAAGCTCAACAAGGAATACAGTATGAACAAACGCCTCCATTCCCTGGTACTCAATGCCTTTTTGGATTACCACTGGCCCGGCAATATCAGAGAATTGGAGAATACAGTGGAACGCTTGCTGATAACCAGCACCTCTTCCGAAATTCCGCTCGCAAGCTTTTATGAAATTAAAGGTATTCCCAACAATAATGACGGTAACACAGCAATACCTTTGCAGGAAATTGTAGATCAAAAGGAAAAAGAGATTCTTCTTTCAACCTACCAAAGCACGAAAAGCACGCGAAAAAGTGCTTCCATATTAGGTCTAAGTCAGTCGACCTTCGTGCGAAAAGCAAAAAAACACGGTATAATCCTGCGTTAATTCCTGTTGTTTTTCACCTCTTTTGTTCACTGACGCAGCAAATTTATTTGGCACGAAAATTGCATTAATTAAAAGCAGGATTTAATGGATGATGATTCTTGTCTGGATTGGAACCAAAGCTGCTTTTACCATTACGCAATGGGATCGCCACATGATTCATGAATACTGCGAGGAGGAGTAAATAATGGGGGAAAGATTTGAGAACAACATAGCCGGCCGGCTGGACAGACTGCCGTTATGTTCAGTTCAGTGGAAACTATGGCTTGTGCACGAAATATGTTGGATATTAGGGTCTGTTGGTCTGGGTACGGCAACTTTTGTATTGGCTTCCATAGGCAATGAATTTACTCTTACATCCACAACCAAGGGGCTTGTGGCTTCATCCACCTACCTTGGTATGTTTTTTGGGGCTAGCCTTTCCGGATACCTAGGCGATAAATTCGGGCGAAAAAAAATGTTGGTGATATCTATATTTATTTGGAGCTTGGCCAGTTTGGGGTTGGCCTGGAGTCCCAATATCACTGCCTTCTGGGTTTTCCGGTTTTTTCTTGGCTTAGGAATGGGCGCTCAATTCCCCATGACGCAGTCCATGCTTTCCGAGCTGTTTCCTGCCAATAGCCGGGGACGGGCGATTTGTCTTATGGAGGGTGGTTTCCCGCTGGCCTGCATTTTAGCCGGTCTTATTTCCTGGGTTGCTCTTATGTATGTCGACTGGCGGTATGTTTTCTTTATACAGGCGTTAGGCGGACTTTGTGTGTTTATGGTGATATACAAAATTCCGGAATCAGCGCGCTGGCATGAATCTGTAGGTCAGCTTGACAAAGCAAAAGAAATAGTGGTGGCTATGGAAGCGCAAGTAATTAAAGTAACCGGAAAATCGCTGCCGGAAATTCCTGAACCGATTATTGACGAGAAGGACTATTCGAATAAATCGAAGCTTGCTCAATTGCTCGAACGTAACCAGATTAAAAAGACACTTACCCTTTGGACGCTTTGGTTCTGCGTATTGTTTGGCTTTTATGGCTTAAATACCTGGATTTCGGCCTTGCTGGTAAACGCGGGTTTCAGTGTTGTCAAGTCCAGCGGTTTTGTTCTATTAATGTATTTACCCGCCATACCGGGCTATTTGTGCGCAACGTACTTTGTTGAAATATACGGCCGCAAAAAAATGATTTTCTCGTATTTGATACTTGCTGCGGTATTCTGTTATTTTTATGGTCAGTCGAAAACACTTACAGAACTATTTGTCTTTGGCTGCTGTATGCAATTCTTTATGTTTGGTATGTGGTCGCTTATTTACACCTATGCGTCAGAAGTATTCCCGACAAGAATTCGTTCAACCGGCTGCGGTACGACTTCCTCCGCAGGCAGGATGGGCTCACTTATCGCCCCCACACTGTTTGGATTGCTGCTTCCTTATATAGGCAATGCCGGTTTGTTTAATCTTGGGGCCGCAATATTTTTCATTGGCGGCACAGTAACTCTTATTTTTGGAGTAGAGACAAAAGGAAAACGCTTAGAGGAAATCCGCAGCCTGTAAGTTTGTTGACGGAAACAATAAGGAGGGGCGTGTCGCTAAACGTTTTAAAAAAAACGCAATGCGACACGTCCTTTTTGCGTAAAGAAAAAGGAAAACTCGCTGGAAGAAAGAAAAAAAGGAAGCCCCAGACGATTTATAGGCATAACAAAACAGAGGAAGCCCATTCCTCTAAAAAAACTCTGTATATAGTTATCAGGCCGCTTTGGGAATATGCAAATAGGTTCCACAGCGACCACTTTGGATTTTGTTGTGGAGTTTGTTTAGGTTATATCCCATACACAGCAGCAGGAATTCGGTCTGCACTTTAACTTTGGCCTCGCAACAGAAATCGCCGGAAGCCCATGTCCTCTTTAAGGACTCCGAACGCTCCCTCTACCTGAATGGAGCGGTTCATGCGCAACAGGACACCTTCCTCGCTTTGAATGCGCTCCTGCATTTCTTGGCGCTGCCTGAGAAAGGCTTTGGATACATGCAGGTTCTTGCTCCGTTCTTCTTGCTTGCCCCCTTGATGCATTGCGCCTTATGCGGGCAGCCGGTGCACTCTGTGCAGGTGTATACCGTTGTCACGATTGCGTAACCGGCTTTAGAACGGGTCTTTTTCCCCATGTGACAGAGGTAGCTGTCGCTTTTGGCATCGTAGGGCATGTTCTCCCGTCTGCCAATATCACTTTTGTATTTACGGGTTTTTCTCGTGTCGTAATTAGCCGGCTTGATAAACGCCGTTTGTCTATGTTCCTCGCACCAAGTGTAATTTTCCTCACTCTCGAACCCTGCGTCTGCTACAGGTTTGGTATACCCCAGTCCTTGCCATTCCTTTGGCACTGGTCGTTTCGATGTTGAATGTGCCCGAATAATTAGTAGGAGTAAAATCTGAAGTTAATGGTGAGCCGGATAGCTCATCACGACTCCGTAATGAATCAGCGAAATTATACCCGTTCCTTATATGTGGCGGATTATTTATTAACATGGCCTTATCAAATAATGTTCGCATTTTTTGAAGGTTTGTTTGCTATACCCTTTTTTAGTACAAGATTTTTTTAGTTTAGGGCTTGACTTCAGTCAGTTAGCTGGTCTTTGTTAAAACAGTGTACACGGTCTAACTCGCATAAGAAAGTTCTCACCTGCTACGTAGGGCAAGAGATCCGGGAATGGGTTCACCAAAATCGACTTACCCCAGAAGGCAAGATGTTGTATAAAAAAAGAAAAGAAACTATTGAGCAAAGCTTCGCGGATTCAAAACAACTCCATGGGCTTCGCTACTGCCATTTCCGTGGTCGCGAGCAAGTACAAGAGCAATCACTCATGACAGCGACTTGCCAAAATAATAAGAAGATCGCTAACCACCTGGCCAAGATGATCTAAGATGGGAGCGATCTTCTTATTATTTCTTGATGATTTCTGAAACCAAGCGTCAACTAACACGTTCTAAACCTTTTATTGCGGTAAATTTATATTATTAAGTGGGTTTCTCGACACTCTGAAGTGTTTTCCCTCGGGAAAACACTTGATCAATGTATCAGATCACGTTTGATGTATTGTAATGGCTTGCACGTTTTTTGTATTTCTTTGAACTCTTCCGTTTTTGCCAACTGACTTATTCATAATATTCAGAGGCGTATACCCCTACTTTAAGTACTCTTGCGCGGGTTCTCTCGCCAGCGCACTCTGCTCGCCTGCCAAATCAATAAGAGAAAGTACTTTGCCCCGAAGACTTCTAAATTCCGTCCATATATTTGGTCCTATTAGGCAGTTTAGTAGCGCCGTTATAGCGAATAACTTCTTTGACCTGCGATATCGGAAGTGCATATTCTTCCGCCACCAACTAAAAACAACTACTTGTTCAGATGCCACGATATCCCCCCATCCTTTCCATACAAATACTAAACCCGGAAATAGCCGACAGCTGTCTGCAGATCCTGGGCCAACTTTGCAAGACTCTGGCTAGATGAGGCAATTTCCTCCATGGAGGCCAGTTGTTCTTCCGCCGCTGCCGAAACCCCCTGAGCTTCACCCGTCGACTTTTTGCCGAGCTTGTCGATTTTTTCGACCGAACCCACAATTAGCTGGCTGCTGGCCGCCATTTGCTGCATAGCCGCCGAAGCCTCTTTAACCCGACCTGACACCTCAGTCACCAAGCCGACGATTTCTCGAAAAGCAGCCCCAGCAGCGTTGACAACCTCGGCCCCTGTCTCGACTTCCCGCGTACCGTCGTTCATCGCTACGACCGCTCTATCGGTATCCCCCTGAATTTCTCCGATCAGCCCCGCGATCTTCTTGGCCGCCTCCTGAGACTGCTCAGCCAGCTTCCGCACTTCTTCGGCTACCACCGCGAAACCCCGGCCCTGTTCACCGGCTCGCGCGGCCTCAATAGCGGCGTTGAGGGCTAAGAGATTGGTCTGACCGGCTATGCCGGAGATAGTGGCAACAATCTGTCCAATTTCCTTGGACCGTTCGCCCAGCTTAGTTACCAGTGTGGCCAAGGTATGAACGGTATAACTAATCTGATTCATCTGGACGATCGCATTCTCCACCGCCTGACCGCCGTCTTTCGCCTTGGCAGCCGCTTGAGCCGATTGATCAGCCACCTGATTGGTGTTGGCTGCTACATGCTGGATACTAGCCGACATCTGCTCCACCACTGCCGAGGTTTCATTGGCAACCGCCAATTGCTCGTCGGCACCAGCGGCCACGGTGGTAATTGCAGTGGCGATTTGGTTAGCGGCCTGTGCCGACTGTTCCGAACTGGCGGTCAGTTCCTCTGCTGAAGCCGCCACTTGCTCTGTAGCACCGAGGATTTGCTGGATGAGATTGCGCAGGTTTCGCGTCATCTGCTCAAAGCTCTGTCCCAACCGCCCGATCTCGTCGTTGGAGGTGATCTTCAGCTCGGTAAGTGATACATCACCGTCGGCGATGCGATTGGCCGCCACCTCCAGTTCCTTGAGCGGCTTGGCAATACGGCGCGCGAACCACACGACGACTAACGCCGTGATAATGAGTACGACCACTATGGTCACCAATGATATCATTGTCAAAGCTGACAGAACATCCGTTATCTCTGCCACCGGCGCTGCCACTGCCAACGACCACCTGACACCCGATACTGGCGCAAAAGATAGCATTTTATCGACGCCATTCCATTCGTAGCTGACAAGGCCCGTATCGCCTTTCACCATATGCCCGTATGCTTCTTTGAGTGCAGGTGAAGAAGTGCTATCTTGCAAAGAATTGACCTTCATCACATTGTCTTTATTTGGATGAATAATAGTCAGTCCGTCCCCTTGCACTACGTACCCGTAACCCGTCTGACCCATCTTTACTGACATAACTTTTTGTGAGAGAGCTTCCATGTTGATGGCTCCGAATAGCACCCCAGTCACCTTGTCATTAACCTTGACCGGAACAGCTACCACCGTCACCAAATGTCCGGTGTCCTTTGACATCAGAGGATCGGAAATAAAGACTTCTCCTTTCACCGCCCTCTGGAAATATTCCCGGTCGGCTGCATTGTTTGCCGTTCCTAACGAGGTCACATACGCGCCACTCGGGTCAACGTAGCCGATGGTATCATACTGCTGATTCGCCTTGGCGACATTTACCATGAAGGGGATAATCTTCTCACGGTCACCGCTCTGAACCACCGCCGACACTGACATAATCGCCATCTCGGCTTTGCGAGCTTCCAGCCAGTCGGCAACATCACCTGCGCCTGTTTTCGCCTGTACAGCCATGTCATGTCTAAGATTCTCGATAATAATTTCCTTAGCCTTCCAATAATTAAGCCCACCCAATACACTAAGCGCTACAAAAAAAATAATGAGAATACTAACCGTCAATTTGGTTTGAATGCTTTTCATATTTTTTCTCCCTATCATTTATAAACTTGTAAACAGAAACGTCAACGCAAGCGTTGACTGCCAATGTGCGTTCTTTTGGACGCTCCAACTTGCGATCCGTTCTCTTGACAGTTCAAAGAATCTGACAAAAATCCCGGATGTTCGCTAGAAACACCCTACCATGATCGGGTCCAATTTATAATTTATGTCATCGTCTCTACTGCAAAAAAAATGTGACATTTGCGATTGATATACCCTTTCGTTGGTCATGGCACCAAACATATATTTTTAAGTATTTATGCATTGTTTTTTATAAAATCCCTTTTTATAAAAGGCTTTATTAGCCTACTCTTTAACTTTGCTATGAATTTGCAAAACCATTTACGCTTTTTGCAGGACTGGTACATCTTATGGAGATTAACTATTAAACACCCCGTAACATAGACGCTGCGGGGTGTTTAATAGTACAACAGGTACTATGCAAATTAACACGTTATAGAGACAACCGAAAAATCCATCTGCTGGAAAGTTTTATTCACGCTGTAATATCGAGTAGACGCCTGTTAAGAAGTTTGGTTTTCTTTTTCAAATTTGTGACAGCCTGGGCTAAAGATTTCCGCTCGTTCCTAGTCGACATTATTGCCAAAAGCCGCTGTTCCTTATGAAGCTGTTTGTATCTATAACATCGTTCAACATAATTCTTAGAGTTTTTTATTGTGGGTATTTCATATTCGGATAGTAAATAAATCGCGCTTACAAAAGCAGACATTTTCTCAATAGTCTGGGCAATTTTACGATGATTTCTTCCAGTGTTGCATATTGCCCAACAAATCTGTCATCGTCATTCCCATGATTTAATGTTCCACTGCTGCCTGAGCCTATTTGAGATAGCCACAAACGCCAATCATCTTGTTCATAGCATTCACGTAGGCCCGTGCACTAGCTTCAATTACATCAGTACTAATTCCTCGGCCGATAAAAATCTTATCATCATGTCCCAGCCAGACAGTCGCCTCACCCAAGGCATCTTCGCCAGAGGTAACCGCTTTTAATTGATAATCTTTCAGGCATACTGAGAATCCTACTGTTTTTTCAATAGCCTTAAATAAGGCATCCACGGGACCATCGCCGCAACTAGCTTCTTCCATCATTCCGGAATCGGTTTCAAGCCGTACGGAAGCAGTAGCAACCATTTGATTGCCGCTTACTACCTGGTGGTAAAGCAGTCGGTAACACTCATCGGTCATTTGTTGCCTGTCGGCAACAAGCGCTTCAATATCACGATCATAGACCACCTTTTTGCGGTCAGCCAGTTCTTTAAACTCCTTGAATAGGACATTAATTTTCTCTTCAGGTAAATCATAGCCCAGTTGTTGGATACGTTCTTCAAAAGCATGTCGCCCAGAATGCTTCCCAAGTACGATAGCATTTCGGCTGCCCACCATTTCCGGATTCATAATTTCATAGGTTAAGGGATTGTTAAGAACTCCATGCTGATGAATCCCTGATTCGTGGGCGAAGGCGTTGTCGCCTACGACAGCTTTATTGGGCGGAACCGCTATGCCGCTGAGAGTGCTAACCTGGCGTGATGTCCGGTAAATCTGCCGAGTATCTATCCGTGTAGTAGCACGATAATACTCTTTCCGAGTAGCCAGAGCCATTACCAATTCTTCCAGTGATGTATTACCTGCCCGTTCTCCAATTCCATTAATGGTGCACTCCACTTGCCGTGCCCCGTTTTGCACGGCAGCGAGCGAATTAGCAACCGCCATACCCAAGTCGTTATGACAATGGGCGCTAACAATAGCCTTATCAATATTAGGCACGTTATCACAGATGTAGCGAATAAGAGCACCGAATTCAGACGGCGTTGAATACCCCACTGTATCAGGTATGTTAATTACTGTAGCACCAGCAGTAATGGCTGCTGTATAAATTTTACATAAATAGTCCCAATCTGACCTAGATGCATCCTCCGCCGAAAACTCGACATCACTGATAAACTTTTTAGCATACCGAACAGCCGCTTCGGCTTGGGCTAGCACCTGCTCTCTCGTCAGTTTTAACTTATATTCCAAGTGGATATCACTAGTTGCAATAAAAGTATGAATACACGGGTTCTCTGCCTTACGCAAGGCTTCTTTGGCGGCATCAATATCCTGAGTATTAGCCCGGGCTAGCGCCGCTATAGATACGCCTTTTACTTGCGCCGCAATCTCACTGACCGCAGCGAAGTCACCTGGAGAAGCACTAGGGAACCCAGCTTCGATGATATCAACCCGCAGTTTAGCCAGTACCTGGGCAATTTCCAACTTTTCCCTAGCTCCCAGGCAAACTCCCGGGGTTTGTTCCCCATCCCTAAGTGTTGTGTCAAAAATTTTTATACCGGTTTCCATGCCTCTTCCTCCATTTGCTCTTTACTATTTCAGTCTGGACAGCATCGAACACAATTCTTTTCCCGCTATCTCAATTTGATGATTCGCTTTTTCACCCGCATACCAGAGCAATTGGGGCGTCTCATCTCCTTTTCGGCAATCAACTTCTTGGCAAAGGTACTGTCCTGCACTTCACCTAGAATCTATTTCATGTCCTTGAGGGTAGCCTCTATAAGCAAAATCAACTTCCCTCTATCCGATTTTTATCGCATACTTGTGCACTTTTTCCCAATCAAGCTCAACTCCCATGCCTGGTCCTTCGGGGAGTTGCATAAATCCATTCTTAATGACAAGAGGTTTTTGTAACAGACTGTCGCCCATATTATCCACATAGTACGATACCTCACAAGGCAAACTGACTTGCTTATGTGCGCACGCAAACTGAATGCATGCCGCATTCCCGTAATCAGTTTCGGCTTGTAAGCTGACTTGAATGGGCATATTGGCTACTTCCGCCAGATGGACAATCTTTGTGGATAGCGTAAAACCTGTCCTTGGAATCTTAATACCGATTTGTTTCAGTGCTCCTAACTGAATCTGGTGATAAACGTCAACAACTGTAAACGTACTTTCATCACTCAATATAGGGGTGTTTACCCGATTGGCCAAATCTTTTCTACCTTCATTATCCCAACTAATCAAAGGCTCCTCCAGACTTGCCAATACCCCTTCCAGTGCTTTCATAACCCGCAGCGCATCTTGGCGGCTATATGCCATGTTGGCATCAATATAGAGTCTGACATCATCAGGCGAATTCTCTCGCATCAATTTGAGCACCTTAATATCATTATCTGGATGCGGTCCGCCTTTGACCTTGAAGGTTCGATATCCTTCTGCAATTTTCTGTTTCAGTTCATCTAGCATTTCTTCATTTGTGCCAAACCCAATCTGCCAGGAAATCGGAATTTGCGTCCTGTAAGGACCACCCATTAATTTGTGGACAGGAATATTGAGCAATCTGGCGTTCAAATCATACAACGCCACATCGATAGCACCTTTTGCTGCTGGATTCCAAACAACCTGGTCTAATTTTTCCCATATTTTTTGCAGAGCAAAAGAATCTTCACCAATAATTAGAGGGGCCAGATACTTGGTTAACGCATAATACATGCCTTCTTGCGTTTCCCCATAAATCATCGGACGGGGTACAGCTTCTGCAACACCATAAGTACCGTCTTCTGCTTCAATCTTTACAATGAGATGCTCTGCCGCCGGCAATGAGCCAGCAGCCCAGAATACCTCTCGTTTATTGACAATCTTAAAAGGAATAACTTCAATTTTTTTTATTATCATGATTAACACCCCTTATTTTTTTATTCCAAACTCAAAAATTATAGTTCCTGTCATATATTACTATGAATCCGTATCCTCTAATTCATTTGTCTTTTCCTCCCTTTGTCACTGCCCGATAGTCGGGCTTGTTATTATATCTTCTAGGCGTTTCTGTGCTGTTTCAGGTCCTGTAAAGATGGTTGGTACCATCAGCCAACCGATACACACAGCGACAAGTACGCCAGCAGAAACCGAGTATTTTTGCGCAATAACCCCTAATATAAATGGTGCTAACATTGATGTTCCTTTGCCCACAGCCACAGCAAGTCCAAGACCCAAAGACCTTACATGCGACGGAAATATCTCACTGCTGTAGCTAATCAACACAGTATGAGCACCCATGCCACAGCCAATCAATGCTGCAATAACATAAATCGCAGATAAAGGCACTCCGGGAATAGTTTTCAAATAGTTTATGAAGCTCACACAGATCAAGCTAGACGTTACAAATATTGTTAATGTTGGCTTTCTGCCAATTTTATCGGAAAGCGGCCCTGCAACTACATAGCCGATAGTGGCAATACCCCACATGAACATCGTTATGTACGAAGTTGTCAATTTGTCAATGTTGAAATCTAACATTAGTACACTTGGAAACCATAGCACGAGGCCCCATGAGTAAAATCCGCCAAAAATATGGAGCAAAGTCCCAATGATTGTGAACTTACGGTATTCTGGCTTGAACAGTTCCCTGAAGCTTACATTGGCTTTATTGCGGTCCAGTTTTGCTTCTTCTCGCCCTTTCAGCCACCGCTCACTTTCTTTCAGTGTCATAAGCACCCAAAAACACATTCCAGCGGGAATCAGCAGTATAAAGTAACAACCTCGCCACCCTAGATTCAACCCTACAAATCCCGCAAAAATTGCTGCTGCAAGAAAGTAACCGACGGGGTAGCCAGACTGCATAAGCCCCATGGCAAACCCGCGTTTTTTGGCTGGAACTACCTCAGACAAGTACGCAGCTCCAATTGGCCACTCACCGCCAGTCCCGCTTCCAGTGAAAAACCTTGCCAGTGCCAAATGATAAAAATTTTGAGCAATCCCTGTAAAACCAGAAAAAATTGAATATAGACCTATGCATCCGGCCATACCCCACCGTCTTCCTTTACGGTCTGCTAAATAAGGTAGAATAATCGACCCAATAACTGCGCCTCCAAGAAAGATGGATCCAACCATACCCATTTGCCACAGTGAAAGTCCAAATTCTTCGCGTATTATAGGCAAAGTTAATGCATAAATAGTCCCGTCAGCAGCATCAAAAACCCACGCAAAAAATACAAACCATAGTACTTTCCATGAATAAGGAGTCATTTCCAGGCTTTCTTGCGCCACAATTTTTTGATTCTCTTCCTGCATCAACCTACTCACTCCTTTTATTTCTAGATTTATTCTGTTCACATTGACCGTATAAGCCTCTCCTGTCTACAATGCATAGTTCACCGCCATGCCCCACTAGGATTGCCCAATGCGATTGGCCCCTAGCCATGACCTGGATTGACGATACGCCGCCAGCGATTAGCCGGTATCTCCGGTTGCACGAAGGCGAGGTGAGCGCATGGTTTCTAAGATGACGACTCATTTTCTAAAAGAGCTACGGCTATCCGGCGCTGCCAACGGTTACCGGCCCTATGGAGGCCAAAGGCTCGTCTCACCTTGACTTTTGCTCTGCTTTGCTCAAACAAGAGATGGATCACCGTGAAGAGACCCTAAGCGCTCGCGGAGAAAGCAGGCCCATTTTTTCTCACACCAAAACCCTTGTAATAAAGTGAATTTATTATTGCGTTTCAATATTCGGATAATTAAAGCTTTAATGATATTCTAATTTTCCTAATAATCTATAAAACAGACTTGACATAAGGCATGGATATCTTCATCGTAAAATAAAACCCTACTATTATGCACGACTTTATCCTCAACAAGAATAGGTTAGCAAATACCCTGACTGAATTATCTTTCGATTTGAAATTGAAACCGTTCTTAAACGACTTTACTTAAATGACTCTGACTATCTCTAACTACTTTCGATAATTCTTTCGATGTTAACAGCTGATGAAGCCAATTGCTGCATAGAAGCCGTAATTTCGCCTACCACAGCGGCTTGGCGCTCTCCAAAAGCCGCAGCATGATTAATAGTAAATCTCGCATATATTTAGCAGTTATTTTTGTGTTTTATATATTCAAGTTTTTTTAGCACACCTTTGTTAGAAGCATCTAAAGTACTGGATGTCAGCCCCTGCGCTCGCAGGGGCTGACATCAGCCAATCAGTCAAGTTGCGTGATAAATTCGTCCATGTATTCGCAAACTTTTTCCGGATTTTCTACTAGAATAAAATGACCGTAGTCCGGAATTGGTTTGTAAATTAGTTTCTTGCAATTGGAAATACGCGCAATGGTGGCCTTTGCCATCTCCTCGGTAGCAATCGGGTCGTCAAGTCCTTGAATAACAAGTGTCGGGCAGGTAACCTTGTCCATTTTGTCTCGGACATCAAAGCCGTTGTACTGCGTCAAATCCCCTTGTTTGGTAATACCAATTTCCGACATAACCCCCCAGAGAATGAAATCTTTCCTTTCCTGTGTAGTAGCCTTTCCAATCAGGCATTCAGAAAATTCTAAGTGGGAATGCTGGCAACTGACATAAGGATGGTTCAACAGTTCCAAAATACGTTCATCAATAGTAGGAGTATAATCGGAACCCTGCATCGAAACAATTGCGCGAACAGGATATTCCTGGGCTATATGATAGACAATGTTGCCGCCCATTGAGCAGCCAATAACGATTGGATTTTCTACTCTAAGCTCCTGAATAACAGCCCAAACAAACTTACCATAGTCTTTATAGTTATTGATAACCTTATTACCCGGCAGTGGCCAGCTTTTACCATGAGCCGGCATATCGAACGAAATCATCTTATACTTCTTAGCAAAAATATTCATCATATCATGATACTGCCTATTTTCACGCCCTGCTGTATGCAGGCAAATGATTGTTGCCTTGTCATCGGGTGCATTATTGGTTTCGCAGTATACATTAATGCCATTCACCTTAATATAAAAGCCTGTAATTGACATAGTGATTACCCCTTTCTTGTCGCTTATATAATTGTTAGCAGATACCGGCATATACCCGAATCAGTTGCGCCACAACATTGAAATTTTGTCTAAAACGAATGGCGCCGCCCATAGTAGTTAGATTATTGGTATTTCCTCTATTCGTAGCTACACTGAGGGATTTATGTGTCCGAAATTTTTCCCAGTCCTCTTTAGAACCGGACACACCAATGTCCACACCTGTGTTGGGAATTCCCTTTACAACACTAACGCATTCTCCTAAGTGAAAAGAAAGCGTACATGTTTCACCGCTGTCGACAATGGTAATATCACCCGTAAAAAACTTTCCATAATAAAACTCCCGGAACTTTTCTGCTTCTGAGCCGTTAATAAGCGCTTGAAGCCGCATCATTTTCTCCAACATTGATGATCCTCCTTTTAAATTTTATATAGCAAAAAGTCCTGCGACTTTAACTATTAAGAAGCACAGTATGTTATGCCGTAAAACTTCATTGCAGCCCGCTCTTACACTTTCTTCTGCTGGACGACATCAGCTAGTCGATGATATCGTCCAGATTCCGTCTAGCAGTTTCCTGACCGAAAAGCCAGACAATCGGAACCATCAGCCAACCACCAAATGCCGCAACCAATTCCGCCGTTGTAGCGGAGGAATTCTGAGCAATATAACCAAGTAAAAGCATAGTAAAGACGGCAGATGCACGCCCGGCGCCGATTGAAATAGAAGTACCTACAGCCCGAATGTGAGATGGAAATATCTCACTCGAATAAGCTATCAAGACAGAATGTTGACCCATACCGAATCCAAGCATAATGGTTGCTATATATAAAAGCATACTACCCTGTGAGGCTAACGCTGCGTTGCCCTTCGAAGCAATATATAGCAATATGCAGGAGATCACTGTCAGCGAACTGGCAAGCAGCATTCCTTTCTTGCGACCAATGATGTCAGAAATCTTACCCATAATCGGATACCCCAAAATAGCAGTTCCCCAGAGAAGCATATTCATTTTACCACAAGTCACAGCGTCAAAATGGAAGTCTGTACGCATGGCAACAAGAAACCACGTCATATTTCCCCACGCCCAGAATGCTCCAACGATATGCAATGACATCGCAATCAAAGTGTTTTTTCGATACTTTAGCTTAAATAGCTCGGACAATGAGATTTTTTTCTGGGTAGGATCAATCAAGCCTTTTTGCACATCTTCTCTATATTTAATCCATTGAGGGCTCTCCTTGAGCATGCCCATAACAAATGGAATCAGGATAAGCCCGAACGAACCTACATAACAAAACTCTCTCCAGCCCCAGCCCCAGCCGGATACTAGCGCGAACACGCCGGAGCAAAGAAATGTACCCACTGGTGTGCCACTCTGCATCGCACCTAAAAATCCTCCTCGATCTTTGGCAGGAACCATTTCGGACAGATAGGATGCACCTATTCCCCACTGACAGGTCTGTCCATGTGCTGCAATAAAACGAAGTCCGAATACCTGAAAAATATTATTAATCAGCCCCATACCACCGTTAAACAAAGCGGCCGCCAGGATACTCAAACTCATCCCCAGGCGTCTGCCTTTTCTATCCGCTAAAAGTGGCAACCAGAGAGAACTGATAAACCCTCCCGCAGAATAGACGCTGGCTATAATACCAATCATGCCAATTTCAAAATGAAGCTCCTCAATCATAAATGGTGAAGCAAGCGTATAAACGTTGCTGAAATTAACCAGCGTCCATCCCAAGAATACAAAAATAAATACTCTCCAGACTTCACTGGTTACCGGCTGATCTGCTGGAGTGACCACATTCGCTTGACCGTTCATATAATATACTTTCCCTCCCTTAACTATATTTAGATAATCGTTGATTCGCCACAATTAACCATCTGTTGGCTCAAAATGCATACAACTTATTCATCTTTCTCAATAGAAGCCTCTGTCAAACTAAAAATTGATCACCCACATAACAGACAGTCGGGGTTGCCTCCACTATCTCATTTCCCCGGACTACAACTAAATACGATCAACGATTTTTTTGATATTAACAGCCGATGAAACCACTGCTGCATAGGAACCGTACTGTCACTCGCTGCTGAGGCCTGACGTTCTCCAAAAACATCAGGATCACATCTTAAGTTTTTTAAATTACTCTCTCATTACGAAAAGCTGCTATCTCTTCTTCGGTAAAACCAAAGACATCTTTATATATCTCATTATTATGCTGTCCCAAGGTAGGAGACGGCATTTTGACGCATGCATCAGTTTCACTCATTCGTATCGCTGAATTCGTGACTTTCACTTTCCCCGCGATCGGATGGTCGAATTCGACGAACATGTTTCGAGCCCCGGCAATATGCGGATCATTACATACCTGGGCAATATTATAAATTGGCGCCGCCGGAATGCCAGCATCAAGCAAAGTTTTAACCAAATCAGCTACCGTCCATTTCTTCGACCATTGTTCAATATATTCTTTGCACGGTTTCCGATTTTGAACGCGCTTGTGAACGGTTTCAAACTCAGGCATTTCGAGAAGCTTAGGCATTTCCATCAGGTCAACCAATTTATTCCACATTTTATCATTACCAACAGCAAGGACTATCTCTCCGTCACTTGCTTTGTAAGACTCCATCGGAGCGCCCGATTCGTATGAATTGCCGCGACGTTGAGGTATCCGCCCATCAACTAAATAATGCTGATTAATGGTTGCCATAATGGCAACCGTCGAATCAAGCAGCGAAATGTCAAGCATTTGCCCAACGCCCGTCTTGTTACGGTATTGCAACGCAGCAAGTATTCCAACACTGGCTGTCATTCCGCCGACAGCATCGCAGATAGGGCCGCCCGTGCGGGTTGGTTCTCCGTCTGCCTCCCCGGTAACGCTCATAATGCCGCTCATTGCTTGGGCGATAAGGTCATAACCCGGCCATTGGCTGTAGGGCCCGGTTTGCCCGAATCCCGATACAGCTGCATAAATAATCCGCGGATTAACTTTTTTCAGTTCCTCATAATCTAACCCAAGCTTCTTCATTACTCCGGGGCGGAAGTTTTCAACCACAACATCTGCACTTTTGACCATTTTCAAAAATACGTCTTGGCCTTTTTTCAGGTTTAAGGTAATTCCCCGTTTGTTGCGGTTCATATTCATATAGTACGAGCTCTCACCATTTTTGAATGGGTTGAAAAACCTTGCATCATCACCTGTGCCTGGTTGCTCAATTTTTATGACATCGGCTCCCATGTCCGCCAAAAGAGCGCAACAATAGGGACCGGCCAATACCCTAGTCAAATCCAGAACCTTCAATCCTTCTAGCGCACCTTTTTGTGCCATCACAAAATCTCCCCTTTTATATTTTGCCGAGTACGTTTTATTCCACGATGCAAATCTGAGCGTATATACAAAGCCTAAATTCTATTTCCATGCGAAACCGAACTTAGCAATAGCTGTTAGCCTGGTTCGTTGCCAGCAATAAACACGCAGCTCAACTGTGGTCCCCCGCCAAAGGTGTGTGAAAGGCCGCGGCTTACATCCTTTACCTGACGTTTGGGATTGTCCACCTTATACTGAAGCTGCTTATAGATTTCATACGTCATCCGCAGTCCGCTGGCTCCGACTGGATGCCCGAAACATTTCAATCCTCCGTCGACATTGACCGGCAATCCTCCGTTCAGTTCAAAAAAGCCTGCATCAATATCTTCTTTAGCCTTTCCTCTAGCGCTAAAGCCAAAATCTTCATAAATCAGCATTTCTGTGATTGTGAAGCAATCGTGAACTTCTGCCACGTCAATCTCGGTGCGCGGATTTTTGATACCAGCCATTTCGTAGGCTTTAGACGATGAGGTTTTCAATGCGTCAAAACTTGTCCAGCTAAATCCTGGTCTTGTATGAGGAAGAACCGAATCCATTGACATGCCAAACCCCTTTACATAAATAGGATCTTGGCGCAACTTCTTTGCGGTGTCGGTTCGGGTGATGATGGCGCATGCCGATCCATCACTGTTGCCGCAGCAATCATATAGACCAAGCGGCGAAGCAATCATCGGAGCTTTCAGAACTTCTTCGATGGTTATTTCCTTATGAAAGTGGGCCTTAGGCGATAACATGCCATTCCTATGATTTTTAACGGCAATTTTGGCAATTGCCTCTTTTCCTTCTTCCGGAGACAGGCCATACTGTTCAAAGTATCGGGTACCAATCAAAGCAAATGATCCTGGAGCGGTTCTTCTGGCTTCGTAAACAGGGCTCATCCCTCGCCCAGCTCCCAAACCTGGAAATCCAGTATCCTTAAGTTTTTCTACGCCAATCGCCATGACAACATCATAAGCGCCGCTGGCGACAGCCATAATCGCGGAAATCAGAGCAACGTGGCCCGCACAGCACCAGTTCTCGTTTCTGATGACAGGAATATTCTTAAGTTTCAACGCATCAATAACTTGAGCGCCCGCCAGACCACCCACGGGGGCATAACATTGCCCAACAAACACAGCCTGAATGTCTTTTGGACCAACTCCCGCATCTTCATAGGCTTCATAAGCCGATTCAACGACAAGGTCACTCACTCCGCAGTCCCAGCGCTCGCCAAATTTCGAGCATCCCATACCAGCTATTGCAATCTGATCTTTAATTGACATTACTGGTCACCTCCGTTTCTTACTGGACGACATTTCCAATAGTAGTTAATGTAATTGCCGCCTTCATAGATCTTCCGGAACGTAAACTCTACTTCCATACCGATCTTTACTTCTTCATTATTAAAATCAGTCATTAACAGGTAATAGCGGAATCCCTCACTGTCATCAGCAACTGTCTGGACAACCACCGGGTCGTCACCACGCCCCGCTAAATTATCAATGGAATAGGTAAATACTTTTGCATGACGGTCAGAAAGTCTAACTTCCTTAAACTCATCTTTTGCGCCGCAGGAAGGACAGATTCTGTTGATTGGGAAAATCCCTTGACCACAACTTGTACATTTGCTGCCATAAAGACGCAAAATGCCTTTTTGTTCCCGCCAGTAGGCAGAATTAGAAGGAAAAGTCCGGAAAGGCTCGCCGGGAACAGTCTCAAGCAAATCTCGGAAAGACAAATATCGACTATACGATTCAAGCGTTCTTTTGGTTTCCAAAGCGTATTTAACTGTCGGTTTTTGTTGGATTTTATGCACCTGATCAGTAACTTGGAACAAAAAAGCATCTGCACCGTTTCCATACGCGGCCAGCAATATGAGCTCACCAGGCTTAGCTTCTTCCAGCGCGGCTGACAGCAACAATAACGGCTGAGCAGTACCGCAGTTTCCAATTTGCAGCATGTAGGAGTCTTGAATTTGTTCAGGAGTAAAGCCGGTTTTTTTGGCAACGGCGGCATTCTCTTTCATGCCCGGAGTAGACAATACTACCTTTTGGACATCTTCAGGTTTCTTCCCGGCTTTCT
The DNA here is from genome assembly GCF_007830295.1 of Sporomusa sp. KB1. Lineage (GTDB taxonomy): Bacteria > Bacillota > Negativicutes > Sporomusales > Sporomusaceae > Sporomusa. Next base: position 1,312,643 of record NZ_VLKC01000002.1, read on the forward strand.
TTAAGATGCCTTTTACAGCCTGCGTCATGGCGGTCATGTAGCCTTTATCAGTGATGAAACGTCCTTCACCATGATTTACATATCGTTCGCTAACATTTCGCCATACATCAATAATCTCAGTGTTTACCGAATAGCATTCAACGATCTCTGCAACTAGGTCTTCCGAACCAACCACCAAAGCAGCTGCTGCGTCGCCAAATAGTTGTTCTTGATCGGATTTCGGAAAACCATTACGGCAGTCAGCCGCAGTAACTAGTGCTTTTCTAGCTGATTTTGCTTTTACCGCGTCAATTGCTGCTTTCAAAGCGCTCGTTCCAGCTTTCGTCGTATTGGAAAAATCAGCTGTGACAAGATCATTCTTCAAATCACATACGACAGCTATCATGCTTGCAATCGATTTTTCTGCATATGGCGCAGTCGTTGAAGCATAATACAGTGCATCAATTTCCTGGCGATCAGAATTCTGAAGACAAGCAATCGCCGCTTCAACCGCCATTGTCAAACTGTCTTCATCCGTATTTGCTACGCTTCGTTCCCCTTTGATTGCGCGTCGTTCCCATGCCCGTGCTATAGTTTCCCGTTTCAGGCGGTAATACGGCACATATGCACTCAATGATGATATGCCTACATTCATCATAAAGCCCCCCTTATATCTGTTATTTGACTACACTATTTGATTTCTGCAAAAAAAAAATAGAGCCTTCGTATAAAGACTCTAAAAACGTATGGCTATTTTCCTAATTTTCTACGAATACTATTAAATCAGATAATTATTAGTCGAGCATTAATACTATAGGGAAACCTCATGAATTGCGTCTGAATCCAGCTTCGATAAAACATAGGCCATTTGCAAGACAAATTTTCCCTCCGGCAAAAAGAAGTTGGTACCAGTTATGTCATGTATTCTCTGTAATCTATAACGAAGAGAACTAGCGTGTATATGAAGTGCTTGAGCCGCTTTCTCCAAAGAGCCACTGACAAGACAGGCTTCAAGAGTTGCCCATAATTCTGCATTACACTTTTTATCATATTCCCTAATTGGATCTATAATCGTTCTTGCCATCATGTTGTACTCGTTGGTACCCAAACTGTGAAGCAGTAATCCTTCCTTGATGAACTCATCATAACAAAACAAATTAGATTCAGGTTTAAAAATTCTCCCTAACCTTACAGCCTTATTAGCCTGTTCATAACAGTCCGGAATTTTCCTTAAATCTGCAACTGACATACTGTACCCTAAATCAAATTTATTATTTTGCTGCACTTGCTCACTTTTCATAAGGGTCGTCATGGCTCGTTTTATAGTTTTATGGTAAGCCGTCAGCGATTGGTCAGGTAATGAAACAATCGCCACAATCTCTGTCGATCTAAAAAAAACGGCGCTATGGGTAAATACCGTTCGCAATCGCGTAAGCAACTGATGACTTGTAAATTGAAGCGAATCGTTGGATTCTGTATTACGAAAGGAGATAAATATAACAAAATGATATTTTTGAGGAGTTAATCCTAAGAGCTTAATTCGTTCCTGCAACAAGGCTTCGTTTTCATAACGTTGAAAAAGTATCTCATCGGCAATAGCAGTTATCATACGTTGCTCTGTTTCGATAACGAGATGTTTCTCTAATAGTTTTATTGACAAGAACACCACCATCTGCCTCACGAAAAGTAATTGACTGTCACCCATTTGGTTAATGCCTTTTAATACGAGATACCCCATAAACTGATCACGCGCCAAGCAGGGAAACAAGTAATCATCATTTATTTGCGTATATCCCAAAAGACTTCGCCGTGAATTACTGGCCTCATTAACTAATAATTCAACGTCCTCGTCCCCGCCTTGCAATTCGGAGGAGGCATAATGAGCCAGCATTTGTCCTAGCGGTGATACGCAAGCGCAATAACAATTTAGACCCTCTCCAAGACACTTAACGAATACCTCAATTTTATCTCCTTTTAAAACGGAGGATAGGAGATATTCATATTGCTTGTTCAAATCTTTAAATGTATTAAACTGACTGTCAATTATTTCTGCAGATATCGTACCAATAGCCTCGCGGAAGGTTATATTTTTATCCATAGAGAATAATGGCAATCCATAATTATTGGCAGTCTCAATCACATAAGATGGTATTTCTTCAATAAAACGCCCTACTTTTATTGCCAAAGCCGCAATCTTCTTGTTACCAAGTTTAGCAATAATTTCACTCAAAAGATTTGTATCTTCTTTAAGTGCATATAAAGTAGTAAGCACAAAGACATTCTCTTGCATATACTCGGCAAAGTCGGGAACTTCCATAACGGTAACCTGCCCGACTTCTCTGTTCAATCCTTCGGCGCCGGCAATTAATTTAAATCCTTTCATAAAGAGTGGTAATGTGGAAAGTTTCGCTACGGTTATATTCACATCCTTACCCCTTTACCTCTATTTTCTGCCCAATCTTCTTCTAGAATGTTCCTAATATTCTTCTATAATCGACACAATATTACCTGCTGCAACTTGAATGCTTAAAAATACGCCTAAGCAGTTAAGTTTGTACTCCACCTTATATGATAAAATACCAAAAAATTACATACTCCAACTTATTACGGATTAGACCGCGCCCGGGGGTATGGTCTTAAAAGTATGAGTATGCAGACCAAGCTTACTGCTTTGGCGGTGAACTTAAAAAGGATAGCAGCTCTGATATCCTTTTGTCTCAATTATTTAGTCTGAGACCAGCTAAGTGAAGTCAAGCCCTTAACTACAATTTTTGTTTATGGAAAAATAAGTATAGCAAACAAGCCTCTATCAATATCGAACGATATTGATAGAGGTATAATGTAATGTTTTGTTTTTCGTCTTCGTTAAGCCGCCTTTTGCAGGTGTTTTTGATACAGTTCAACCTGCTGATCAGGGGTAATCAAACGAAATGGCTGCTTATTCTTTAATACCGAGAATATGATACGTAGTAGCTTGTTCATAGCAGCGCCTAAGGCTTGTTTCTTGGTTTTCGTTTCGATTTTCCGTTGGTAATACTCATAAATCACCGAGTTAACCTGCGAACCTTTAGATTCCTTACGGATAGACGTCGTAGCAGCGATATAGAGTGCATGTCGGAGAAATGGTGATCCCCGTTTGGTTACTTTATTCTTTGTCCCTACAAAATTCCCCGATTGTTTAACCGAAGGGTCGATACCGCTAAAAGCCACTAATTGCTTAGCGTTCGCAAACCGTTCAATATCACCAATTTCGCCCAAAATGATAGCTGCTAATGTATCACCTATGCCCGGAATGCTTTTTAGGAAAGTGATTGCCGGTAACTGTTCAGCAAGTGCTTTAATCTGGTCATCGAGTAAACTAATTTGTGCGTCTAAAGATTGCACAATGCTAGCATAGCATTGTATTGTGGCGGCATAGGCCGACAAGGATATGCCAGTAACTTGGGCATCATCGGCGCAAGATAACAAATCAGCATATTTTTGCTGAGCATATAATCTACCCTTACGGGATACCGTTTGCAGCATGTCCAGTATGACATGCTGATTGGCTTTCTTGCTCCATTCACAGGGTGTGGGAAACTTATTTACTAGAGTCAATGCCGTAAGCGATCCCGGGTTAAGGATAGTAGGAAAAAGAGGAGCAATTTGTTCAATAGCACACTGTAACTTATTGAGCAAATTGGCTCGTTGTTCTACCAACTGCCCCCTTGTTCTTGCTAAGACCTTCAAATTGGCCAGCTGTTCTTTAAGCATAGTTGTAGGATAAAAAGCATGAACAAATAACAGTCTGGCCAATTCAAGTGCATCAACCCGATCTGTCTTAACTTTCCTTACAACAGAATTTTTGATAGAATGGGAGATAAGGGGATTGATGTGGTAGACTTCAAAACCCTGTTTCAAGAAAAAGTGGACGATGCGCTGAGAGTAGTGACCCGTGGATTCTAGGGCGATGAGCGGTTTACTACTAAATGCTTCTTCCACTTTTCTTATTTGCCCTAGAACAAATAAAAGCCCTTGCTTAGTATTTAACGCTTTAAAGGTTTCAAAAAGGTAGTACAAGTTGGAGATACTGCTGCATAAGAACAAAAATTTTTGGCTACATCAATGCCAATAACCGGACGATTAGTCAACACCGCTGACCTCCTATAAGATAAATTGAAGGGTTATCCATTCCAAGCTCAAAGATTACCGCCTTGCACGTGAAACGGGAATAAGCTCCCAACCAGCTAAAACGTAAATGCTTTGGAAATGGATGAATTGTCTGTAGGCATGGGTATAGAAAAATCTTCCCTGGGACGGGGCCATTCATATCCTTCTTCCTCATTATACCTAGAAACTGATTGTTCGGAGTTTTTCTATCCCAAAATGGATAACCCTTCTGTACTATATCTTACAGGGGACGGGGTTGCTGACAACCTATCCATGCAATAAAATAATATTTCAATTAATACTCAAATTCTTATAACTTCCAACGTGTTGCAACTTCCTTTTGTTTGATTTCGGCAGTGTATAAGTACCATTTTTGCTTTTTTAAGTAAAACTTATTTGCTTAGTGGAACTATCCAAGACCTTTCAAAAAGTACACAGCAAAAAACCCGCAAAATTCGCGGGTTCAATTTATTTTCGGATTTGCATGGTCGAGGCAAAGCACTTCGTATGAGATGTGGTATACAATAGGATTTTAAGGTCAAATGCCATAAACCCTTGATTTCTCTATGGCGGGAGCGTGTAGGAATCGAACCCACCATGGACGGATTAACGCCCAACGAACAGTTTTGAAGACTGCAGGAACCACCAGGCCCCATCCGCTCCCATATCAACTTTACATATATAATATAACATAAGACTTTTTCTTATTCAAGGTACATCTCAGTGAGACATCATTTCCAAATTCCGCAATATAAATACTTTTTTGCTTAAAAACCAAAATTCTGCTTGACACTGGTCTGTACCATTTGTTATAGTAACTACATCAAGTTAATCATTTAGGCAATGAAGCCTTCGCAACTAGTTGCGAAGGCTTTTGTGTCTACGATTCCGGACAATGGCGTCCTGAAGGGGTATCCCTTTGAGGCGCTTTTTTTATTTCCGGATATCGCAAGGGGGGGATGTACTTATTCAAAAATACACTTTCATTCAAAAAATATTAAGTAAAGGAAGGGATGTACAAATGAAAAAGCTCTGGACTATTTTTACGGTATGTTTATTGTTAATGCTCGTATTTGCACCTGCTGCCTTTGCTGACGGCGAGACGCCAGCTGAAGCAGCCAAAATTGATACCGGGGATACAACTTTCGTTCTAATCAGCGCCGCACTTGTTATGATTATGACTCCAGGTTTAGCCTTATTCTACGGTGGTATGGTAAGAACCAAAAATGCTTTAAGCACTCTTATGCAAAGCTTTTTTATCATTGGATTAGTCACTGTGCAATGGGTATTATTGGGTTACTCCCTGGCCTTTGGACCAGATGTCAACCATTTCATTGGTTCGCTTGACTGGGTTGGCCTGAGCGGTGTTGGAATGGAACCTAATGCCGATTATGCCGCAACCATTCCGCATCAGGCTTTTATGATCTTCCAAGCTATGTTTGCAGTTATAACTGCTGGCTTAATTACCGGTGCCTTTGCTGAACGAATGAAGTTTGGGGCTTTCGTAGTTTTCACCTTGCTTTGGACCACCTTAGTATATGATCCTATGGCTCACTGGGTATGGGGTGTAGGCGGTTGGATCCGCGAACTGGGTGTACTGGATTTCGCAGGTGGTACTGTTGTTCATATTATCTCTGGGGTCTCAGGCCTCACGATTGCCCTTATGATTGGCAAACGCAAGGGGTATGGCTCTGAAGTCATGATGCCTCATCACCTGCCAATGACTGTTATTGGCGCTTCCCTACTCTGGTTTGGTTGGTTTGGATTTAATGCCGGCAGCGCTTTATCTGCCAACGGTCTTGCTGCCAGCGCCTTCGTAGTTACTCATGTAGCCGCTGCTGCTGCCACAGTTTCCTGGGTATTAACTGAATGGTTATATCATGGCAAACCCACCATTTTGGGCGCTGCTTCCGGATGTGTCGCCGGTCTTGTCGCTATTACCCCAGCCGCTGGCTTTGTCAGCCTTATCCCGGCAGTCATCATCGGTTTGTCTGCTGGCGCTATCTGCTTCTTGGCTGTGGCTGTCCTGAAACCTAAGCTTGGTTATGATGATTCCCTTGATGCCTTTGGCGTACATGGCATTGGTGGCACCTGGGGTGCTATCGCCACAGGTTTATTTGCCTCCAAAGCCGTTAACCCGGCTGGTGCTGATGGCCTGTTCTACGGCAATGCCAGTCAATTAACCACTCAACTTATTGGTGTTGGCATCAGCTGGGTATTTGCCGCCATAATGACTTTCATTATTCTCAAAGCCATTAGCTTGTTTATCGAAGTTCGCGCTACTGCTGAACAAGAAATTCAAGGCCTTGACATTACTGAACATGGTGAACGGGGCTATGCTTATCAAGATTTCATGACAGGTTCACCAATTGCCTTTGGTTCCTCTGCAAGTGGCGTCCCGCAAGAATTAGTTGCGAAAAAAACGACTCTCGCGTAAACTGTAACTAATATATGCTATATATTCCGATTAAAGACATTGTAGGTGCAGGCAGATGGTGTAGTAGTACCAACTCCCATCTGCCTGCAAAAAGCTTTAACACGCTGTATATAGAAAAAGGAGGAACTTATCATGAGACCGATTACGAAAATTGATATTATTACCCGCCCTGAAAAGCTTGAAGAATTGAAAGAGGAAATGAAAAAAATTGGCGTCACAGGTATGACCGTAACACAAGTCTATGGCTGCGGCCTGACTAAAGGCCACACTGAGGTATACCGAGGGCAAGAGTATAGCATTAATCTAGTTCCCAAAGTAAAAATCGAAATTGTCGTTTGTGAAGTACCGGTTGAACGAGTGCTTGAGGCTGCTAAAACGGCTTGCCGAACCGGAAAAATCGGTGATGGCAAAATCTTTGTTTATCCTATTGCCAATGCCGTCCGCATCCGTACCGGCGAAGAAGGCGACATCGCTATTGCCGACCCGGCTGATATGTCTAAGTAAAAGTAATCGGGTAGGAGGCTGACCCTTAGTGAGTCAGCCGACCTCCCACCGAACCGTACGTACCGTTCGGTATACGGCTCCTCCTATGTTTACGCACAAACAGACTCGTAGTAATCAAGAAAATTGAAATATCCTGCCTTCTTAAGTCTCTCGGCAGAGATGGCTTTGGCAACAATCGGGTTACGGGCAACATGCCAGTACCCTTTTCTTATGTTTGCACCTTCCCATGCTACCCAGTCCACTATTCCCAGTTTCTTAAGCATAGCGTATCGCGTCCTTATCCTTTTCCACTGTTTCCAGACAACCATCCGGATACGTCTCCGTAACCACTGATCTGTTGTTTTCAGTAGATTCTTCATATCTGCAAGTTTAAAGTAGTTCACCCATCCAGTTACAAACTGTTTGAGTTTTTCCTTCCTCTGCTCATATCCCATTCCGTTGCTTCTTGATGTAATTTCGCGAATCCTCGCTTTCATCTTTATAATGCTTTTGGGGTGTACTCGCAGACCCACATTTCTGTTCTTGTTGATATAGAACGCGTAACCTAAGAATTTGACCTTGCCTACGTAGGCTACTGCTGTCTTTTCCTTGTTCACTTTGAGGAATAATTTCTTCTCTATGAACGGGATTAGATTTTCCAGTGTCCTTTGGGCCGCTCTTTTGCTTTTGCAGAAGATGAGCATATCGTCTGCATAACGGACGAACCTGTGCCCTCTTCGTTCAAGTTCCTCATCTAGCTCATTCAGAAGGATATTTCCACAAATTGGACTTAGAGGTCCCCCTTGCGGTACTCCTAGTTCCGTTTCCTCGAATCTGCCCACACGCGTAATAACTCCCGCTCTGAAATATTTATGAATTAGAGATATGACTCTCCCATCCTTTATACTCCGTGACAGTACCTCTATCAGCTTGCTTTGGTTCACAGTATCAAAAAATTGTTCCAAATCCATATCCACAACGTACTTATACCCGTCGCAAATATTATTCTGACATGCTTTGAGAGCATCATGGGTGCTTCTTCTTGGTCGGAATCCGTAGCTGTTGTTCGAGAACTTTGGCTCATAGATTGGCGTCAAAACCTGCGCTATTGCCTGCTGTATGACTCGGTCTACGGCTGTTGGTATTCCCAACTTTCTCATTTTCTTCCCGCCATCTTTGGGTATCTCCACCCTCAGTACAGGTTGAGGTCGGTATTTTCCGTCCTTGATGGTTTGCCGGATTTCCTCCCCGTTGTCTTTGAGATATGATAGAAGATCTTCCACCTGCATCCCATCGACTCCGCTTGCCCCTTTGTTCTTCTTAACCCGCTTGTATGCTTGGTTAAGATTATTTGGGGCAAGGATTTCTTCCAGCAGTCCACATTCTAGTCTGTTGGCATGGGTGCTGTTATTTTCAGTTATCCCTGAACCAGTAAGCGCTCCCGCATACTCTTTGTGCTCCGCACTATCCCTTTGCGGCCAACCACCTTTGTCACAGTGTTTTCTGCTATTGTTCCGATTCCTGGTAACATTCATTTACTAACACCTCCAAGGGTTCCGCCCTTCACAGTATCGTCGACGGTACTGCTAGTATGGCTTCATCTGACTCCTCACGACAAATCTTATTTCAACCGGCTTTCGCAAATATGCTTCCACCGTCCGTGAGGCCTCCCCGGGTAAGAACGCAGTCTTTCGCTCCATCTACCTGCCGCATTTACACAGACTGATTCCGTGTAGTTATTGGACTTCGACTTGTTTAGCAGCCTTATCCTCAATTTGTGCCTGATGCGGTTTCTGTTCGTCAGGCCAGAGATTTGCCGCCGCCTTCCTTCACACTCCATCTCACGATGGACGCACTTGGCCTTGGCTATACACTTCCCACTACCGGGCGTGTTCGGGACTTTCACCCGTTAGACTGCGCCCATGCCGGGCGCACTAAGTAAGAAAAACCCCAGAGTTCTGAATTGAACTCTGGGGTTTCTTCTATCCGGAACATTTATTTTTCCCCTTGCACTTGCTGCAATTCCCATTACACTGAGTTAAAAGCAGCTTGTTACATCGGGGGCAGCGTATCTTCCCTGAATCACAGATCATCTTGCATTGGGGACAAAGTTGCTGTTCCAATACGAATCACCTCTGCTTTGTTAGATCAAATAACAAAGGCCGCTACAATAGCACCAATGAGGAATGCAAACACCCACGAGCTAAGCCAAATTAAAGCGCCCTCTTTATTGCCCCGTTCTTTAAAAATCATAATGACAGTGGCCACACATGGCACAAACAGCGTAATGGTTACCAATGCTACTAAAGTCTGTGCCGGTGTAAGTGGCATATCATTTAAACCAGCCGCCCCAAAGTCACGGCGGATAAGACCCATAATAAAGGCAGTTGCTGTTTCTTTTGGCAATTTTAGTAACCCTTCTGTTACTGGAGCTAAGGCTAATTGAATACTTTCCAACAATCCGCTAAGCTGCAGCACTGAAATAATAAGTGCTCCCAACATAAATAGCGGTGTAGCTTCTAAGAGAAACGCATACGACTTGGTTACCGTCTTTTTCAATACATTTTCGCCGCGTGGTAAACGGATAGGCGGCAGATCAATCAAGAGATCAGAAGACTCTCCTGGCAATACCTTGTGGAGAATCTTGCCTGTTATCCCTAATACCAGCAAAATAACCAAAATGTAAATCGCAATAAATTTGGTGCCAATGCCTGCTAACATGCCGGCAATAACGCCAAGCTGTGCCGAACAGGGTATAGCCAGACCCAGCACGGCTGTCGCAATTGTCCGCTCTCGCTTGGTTCCTAAAATTCGCGTCGTGATAGTCGCCATGGTTACACAGCCAAAACCTAAAATTAAGGGAATAATAGCCCGTCCGTTTAAGCCAATACTGGTCATAACACGGTCAACCAGTGTAGCTAGCCGCGGCAGATAACCTGAATCCTCCATGATTGACAACGCGAAGTAAAAACCGACAACTAAGGGCAAAAGCAGTCCCAGCACATAGGTTACTGTCATCGTTAATATACCAAATTCACCAATTAGGATCGTACCAATTATCGATTGCTCACTAATAAAGCGTCCAACAAAATCCCGTACTACCGGTTCATAGAGGCCCTGCATGACGGTTTCCTCAGTAAAGCCAACAATATCCTGGGCTACAAGAACGCCAATCAGATAATACATAGCGTATAGTACTAAGGCAAAGATGGGTATACCTGTCCAGGGCCGCAACATATACCGGCCTAATATAGTACCAAATGCCGCACCTTCTCTTGTTTCGGTTACTACATGCTTGACGATATCATTCACACGGTGACGGCGGTCGTGATAAATCTCCTCCCGCAGTTCACCCGGCGGTACCCCATGGCGCTCAGCCACATGGGGATCACCTTCAAGTACAAGTAAGGCTTCACCCCAGGAACCAATCCGGTTCATCATACCTTCCAGTCTATTTTTCAACTGTGAAGGTATAATCCCGGTACGAGCTTCAAAGATCCGGTTCTTGACCTCAGAAATACCTTTGCCCTTAACTGCTATTGTCGCAATGACTGGTACACCTAATAGATCCTCAAGCAAATCAAGATCTATTTTAAGCCCTTGTTCCTCAGCCTCATCCATCAGGTTTAGGGCAACAATGGTAGGAATACCAGTATCAATAACCTGCAGCGTTAGAAATAAATCACGTTCCAAATGCACAGCATCGACCACATTTAAAATTAAATCAGCAGACAAAATAACATCTCTGGCCACCGTTTCCTCGTCATTAAAGGAAGAAATACCATATACACCGGGCGTATCGATGACTATATCTTTACCGTAACGGCCATGCGATATATCAACAGTGGTCCCCGGGAAATTCGACACATCCACATACATGCCTGTTAATGCATTAAAAAACACTGACTTTCCCACATTAGGATTACCCACTAGAACTATCTTCTTAGCTCCCTCAGGAATATTTATATGAGTTAAGTTATTATGACAATGGTCCATTTTCTCCTCCACTGGCTACCTGAGAGCCTTTCTATTATACTATTTCATCCACTAAGCTGGCTGCACCTCAATGTTTTCGGCTAAACGGCGCCCAATCGCAATCTCTTGCTTGCCTCTGCCGATAACAACTGGACCAGCAGGCAATTTCTCATAACATTCTACTTCGGCGCCTTCGGCAATACCGAAGCGAATAGCTTGAGCCCTGATAGTCGGATTAGAAATGGCAGCAATTAAAAGACGTTGACCACGTTTGGCTTGTGAAAGTGTCATCATGATATCCACCTCTCAATATTGATAATCATTATCAGTAATTAAGTAAAAAATTTGCGTCATTTTGATGTTGACGCGTAACTGATATTTATTCTCAACATTATTATATGAATTCAATGACACCTTGTCAAGCAGGACTTTTACACTCTTGCCATTTGATTTTTCTTATTGCCCATTATAAACTTCGGGATAAATCAGTTTAGCCAATTGTTCAACACCTTCAGCCAGCCGGAAGGTAGGACTGGAGACAAATCCTTCGTCAACAATATAGACTTTACCCTCTCGTACTGCCTTTATCTTATCAAAGCCTGGACGCTGTTTAATACTATCAGGTGTAACGCCTGGATTCATCGGGCCACGTTGTGCCAGAAAAATATCAATTTCCTCAGCCTTCATTAATAAACGTTCACTGCCGTAGGCAGCAATACTGCTTGCGGCTTTCAATGGCTGCGCATCGGCGGCCGCATTTAATCCTCCAGCCAGTTTAAGCACTGTCCCCGGCATGCTGGCAGGCGTAATTGTCCGGTATTCGGTTGCTGTGGCCTCAAAATATACCTGTTTTTTAATCGGCGCCTTAGCTGTATGCTCGGCGACTTGGTTGAGCTTAGCATGAAAAGCAGCCAGTTTATCGTCAGCCTGCTGCTCTTTGCCTGTCAGTATGGCCAGCTTTTTAATATAACTGTCAAATTCCTCAAACTTCTCCGGATAAAGACAAACCACTTTGATATTAGCCTGCTCCAGAGTCTTGACAAAGTCGGGGTGACTTTGCTTAATAAATGGTCTAATAATGACCAAGTCAGGCTCAGCCGCCAATACCTTTTCCGGATCGGCCCGATAATCAAATACTGGCTTGTTCTTGGCCGCCGGATCAGATTCTGCCGGACTGACGCCGATGATCTCAGCCTCAAGACCCAATGCTAATAGATTTTCGGTATGGGCGGAGTATAGAGAAATAATCCGTTTGGCTGGCTGCTTAAGGACTATGGTCTGATTTAGGTCATCGGTAATTTTTATTATACCCTCGTTAGCCGTGGCAGCAGGTTTAGAAGTACCGCAGCCAGCTACAATTGCCAGCAAGAGAAGAAGAACAACCAAGTAGAACGCTTTACTTTTCATATACCATTTCCTCCAGGAATTTCTTGTTCAGATGGGAAGGTCCCCTAAAGAGTACAAGCCAAGTCTTTTCTTATTACAGATTGGAGAGGACGGCCAAACCTGTCTCACCCGCCCGAACCACTTTGATGTGGAATACTTCGCCGATAAGTTCAGGGTCAAGTACAGTCGGAGCCGAGCCATACTTAACCAGTTGACCCGCCTTTAAAACAACGGCCTCAGAACAAAAGGTACTGACAAGGTTAAGATCATGAATAATTGACACCACTGTCAGCCCTTGCTGAATACATAACTCTTTCAACAAGCTCAGGCACTTAATGCTATAGTAAATGTCCATATTGGAAAAGGATTCGTCTAAAAATAAAACTTCCGGCTGCTGCGCCAGGGCCTTAGCAAATAGTACCCGCTGTCTTTCCCCGCCGCTGAGTTCCGTGACCAGCCGTCCGGCAAAATCGAGTGTATCAGTAAGCCGCATGGCATTTTCAATAATAGCCATGTCTTGGTCAGTCAGCCCTTGCAGCCTTGTTTTATAGGGAGTGCGCCCCATGGCAACAATCTCCAGGCAAGTATAGGGAAATTTGATATCCATATTTTGCGGCATAACAGCAATATGGCGGGCCAGTTCTTCAATCCGGTAAGAACCGATATCCCGCCCCTTAATGCTAATATTGCCGGAAGTCGCCTGCAACTGCCCGGTAATAAGATTTAGCAGTGTTGTCTTGCCTGAGCCATTGGGGCCGACAATGCCGCAGAAGCAACCTTGCCTGATATTCAGGCTGATGTCTTTGAGCACAGGTTTGGCCGCATAGCCAAATTGTATATTTTCTACTTTTATCATATTTAACGCCCCTACCCAAGCGTCTTGTTACGCATCCTAAAAATATAAACGAAGAACGGGCCGCCCAAAAGGGTCGTCAACACACCAACAGGTATCTCGACATTGCCCACCGACCGCCCAAAAGTATCGGCAGTTAATAATAATATTCCGCCTGTTAAACCACACAGTGGAATGAGCACCTTATTATCCGAGCCTGTCAGCATCCTGACCATATGTGGTACAATCAGACCAACAAAGCCAATAATACCGCCAATAGCCACACATACTGCCGTAATTAGCGCACCGGCGGCTAACAGCACTATTCTAAGACGGGAGGCATTAATACCCAGACTACGGGCTTCCCGATCCCCCAAAGATACGATATTCAAATCTTCGGCATAATAGTAGCAAAGAAAGCAGGCCGCCAGGATCAGCGGCCAGCCATACAGCACATGCTCCCAGCTTTTAGCCGCCAGACTGCCAATAAGCCACGAGACAATAGCAGATACCTGCTCGCCGGCCAGGCTTTTGACCATACTAATAGCCGCCGATAAGATGCTGCTGACAATAATCCCGGCAATTATCAGATTAGCTGATGATACATAGCCACCTACACGAGCCATAGACATAACAATAAGTAATGTCGCCACCGCTCCGCCAAAGGCAAACAAGGTTACCGGCAGACCGCCCTGCGCAAAAATATTGAGATAAATAGCCACACTAGCGCCAAATGCCGCCCCTGTCGATACTCCCATGGTGTACGAATCAGCAAGTGGATTCATTAACAGTGCCTGAAAAACAACACCAGCAACTGCCAGTCCCCCGCCAACTATAATGGCAGCTAAGATACGCGGCAGACGGATATCCCAAATAATGGCCATCTTAGCTGCATTGATATGGGCGTAAGCCTCCGGGTTGCCTGTTAGTTGTCCATAGATTACATTGGCGGTATCAGCCATGCTAATATCTGCCCGGCCAAACCCGATAGCAGCCAAGGTGAATAGCACCATAGCTGCCAACAGCACAAGACCCGCCACGCGCACCTTGGCTTGTTTACGGCGGAGCAGCGGTGTTAACGAGCTAATGCTCATGCCAGTGCGTGTTTACTCACTTTGGAGCGTTTCGTTAGAATGGTTGACAGGTAATTCACTTTTTTGCTGCCATTAGATTCCAGATCATGGATGATTTCTTCACCTTCCAAACCACATTTCGAAACCATCACAGCGTTTTCCACCATGCCGTGTTTATTTAGTTTTTCAACAATCTCGGTAAAGTTTTTATATACTTTCATAAGTACAACATTGTCAGATACAGCCAGCACTCTTTCTAACCGTTCATCATTAATAGTTGCCGGTACAATGCTAAGAATGTCGCCCCCCTCCGCGAGTGCCATACCCAGGCGGTTGCCAATAGCAGAGAAGGAGTTCACTCCCGGAATATTGACAATCTCATGACCCGAGTCTTCCAGCAAGCGATGCACATACATATAGGTACTGTATAGCATGGGATCGCCCAATGTCAAAAAGGCCACTTTTTTACCTGCATCCAAAAGTTCCAGGATGGTCTTTTTATTGTTCACCCAAGCATCAGACAGCGCCTGTGCATTATAATTCATCGGAAATACCAATTCCAAAATCTCGCTGCTTTCCTGAATATAAGGACGGGCGATAGACATTGCCGTGCTTTCATCCTTTTTCTCTGTCCGGGGAGCAATAATTACATCTGCTGTTTTAATAGCGTTAATCGCCTTCAAAGTTAGTAATTCGGGATCGCCAGGCCCTACGCCGACACCATAAAAAATTCCTGCCATATACTAAACAACTCCTAACATAAATAAAATCTCTGTCACCATTCAATGGAGATAACAGAGATTGCTTGCCTAAAATCGGCACACAAATCCCCTCCCCATCGCTCGTAGGTTAAACGGTGATTGTTAAACAGGCAGTTCTTCTGACTTAGGATCATCGCTAGTCTGCGCCTTCCCAAAATAATGTTCTATTTCAGTGGCTTGTTTGCAAACCGGCTCCCCATCACAGCGGCGGGACCGTGCCGGCTTCTAACCGGCTTCCCTATTAAGCCCAATCGGGCACCTGTTCCCTATGTAATTAATTAGATTGTATGATTAAAGGGGAAAAAAGTCAAGTAATTTATCCAATCCCAACTTGCTCAATTACCGAAAACAACGCCCATCTGTTCCCCTTGCTTCTCTCAGAGCTGATTAGAGAGATGTCCCACCAGATTATATTCTCAGCAAAAGACGCTGTTATTAACCATTTAAACGGAAAGACACCGGAATGGTAGTAATACATACCATTGTCCGACCGCTGTCCTTGTCCCGGGCAGGGACAAACCGCCACTGCCTCATGGCAGTTATGGCCGACTCATCCAGTGATGTATCCCCTGATGACCGGAAAAGTGTAATTTTACCAGGTTGCCCATTCTCCAGGACCTGCACTTTCAGCACGACTGTTCCACCGATACCGGCTTGGCGGGCCGATTGCGGATAAACTGGTTCTACTTTGGCTAAAATGCCGGGTGGCGCTACCCCACCACTGCTGACATTACCGGCCGGACCACTGGCACTCGACGACACTACCGGCCTGACTTCATTGCTATTATCATCTGAAACACCGGTGACCGAGGTTGCCGTAACCGGTACAGAGCCGGTATCAACCGCCGCCGTCTGTGCCTGTGGTGCAACCCGTGGTTGTGGGCGTGGTTCGGCAGCGACTGCCTGTGGTTGCACATTGTTTGGCGCAGCCGGTGCCAGACTACTTTGCTCAGAAGTAATCTGAGGTTCATTTTGGAAAGCCAGTTCAATATATGGTTCACTCAAGGCTGGTGGGGGGAATAACCCGATTGCCAAATAACCGGCCCCCGCAAACAACAAGCTATGAACAACGACCGAGGTCGCAGCCGCCCGCCGCCAGCGTACGTCAATCGCCATAGCCATTACCTCTCTTTCACATCAGCTGCTACCGCCACCCGGCGGGCGCCGGCCAGTTTCAATTCATCCAGAACAGTAATTACCTTGCCGTATTCCACCTGTTTATCAGCCCGCAAGACAAATACTTTATCCGGCTGGTTTACCGTTTCAATACCAACCCGCTTTTTTAAGAGCGCCAGGGGTATCTCTTCCTGATCAAACATCACCCGCCCGTCCTGCGTTACAGTAATATTGATATTGCGTTGGGTATCCTGCTGTACAGCCGCGGCCTGCGGCAGGTTGACCGGCATGGTATGCTGCTCCACCATATACAATGTGCTCATCATGAAAAAGACCAATAGAAAAAAGATAATGTCAATCATCGGGATAACCATAAGTTGCGGCTGTTCAGCTATCCGCATACTACGCAATTTCATGATTTTCCCTCCGTACAGGCCATGTCCGTAGAGAAGCGACAACGACCGCACAGGTTTGTTCCATATCGGTAACCAGATGATCAAGGCGTTGAGTAAAAATTATATTAGTAATAAACGCCAACACAGCTACACTCAGCCCAGCTGCCGTCGCTACCAACGCTTCCCCCACACCGCCGGTAATGGCCATCGGCTGCCCGGACTGGATATTTAGTACGCTAAAGGACTGAATCATGCCAATTACCGTTCCCAGCAAGCCAAGCAATGGCGACAATGTAACAATGCCACTCAGATAATTCAAATAGGATCTGAGCCGAGCCGCTGTCAGTATGGCCGTACTCTCCAACGCACCTGGTACGTCACCATCTTGTTGGTAAGCCTGCAGCCCTTGCAGCGCTACCTGAGAAACTGCTGCCGGCATTTGTTCACACAGCTGTATGGCCGCACTCAGATTACGCTGCTTCAACAGCGGTTTAAGCTTTTCAAGAAATGCTACCCCATCAGTGGACATCCCCCGATAATACCAAAAACGTTCCACAGTAATTGTCACTACCACCAGTGAACAGATAGCCAGCAGATACATTACCGGTCCACCCTTTTGAAATAAAGCTAAACTTTGATTAAATAAATCCATTGTGGTATCCTCTCTCCTTACCTTCGCCGGAAGCAGATATCTTCAACATAATTGAGCACCCACGTTCCGAACGTTAAAATACAAATTAGCAGCACTGATGTCTTTGTCTGCTCAGAATCAACTTTACCTTATTGGGAATCCGAAGCCGGCGCTGTTTCATTGCCTATTTGTTCCTCCGGCAGGTACTTTTCCCATTAAATGTCCACTTTCTTTCAGAAGAGAAGTCCTTGCTTCGAACGCAACAGCGCCGGTGTAATCCCAGGCAGGAGTGAACGACAGGAGGTTCCAGTCTGCTGTTATTATCCTCTCTCCGCCTATGCCAAGCATGCCGCCTTGCTTAACACTGCCAATAGAGGTGAAAAAAGAATTAAGGGGGCGACTTAACCCCTCCCCTGTCGCCTTAACAAAAGCCTCCTTGCGCGTCCAGTAGTCAAAGAACGCCTTCTCTCTTTTGCATAAAGGGACGCTTTGAAAGGCCGCTCTTTCATTTTCATGGAAATAGCAATCTGCAATCTGCTGAAAGTCAGGCATGGGCCGGATGTATTCCACATCAACGCCAAGATTGGGATACCGCGAGAATGCCAACACCACCAGTTGATGAGAATGGGAAAGATTGAAGGAAAAGGATTCAGCAGTGCGGTATTCGGCCAGTTCAGGCTTTCCATTGGACTGCTTCCGGAAATTGACCAGACGGGGCGGAATATTCAGGTATCTCCCGGCAAGTATCCTCAATGTTCCATGCGCAACGGCAAAACGCGTCCGGTCTTTTTCAAAATAAAACCGTTTCAGCTGATCGCTTTCCTCGCCGGAAAGGAGTTGGTTTAACTTTGGGCCCCGGGACTGGAATGTCTGGGTAAAAACCTGCCAGAGATGGACTTCACCGTCTGCCAGCACTAGCGGGGAATCTGAAACAAAGTGTGCCTCTGTAAATTCCGTTATGCGTATGTGTGACATCACTACGCACTTAAAGCAACTGGCTGATTTTTTGTTCTCAGCACCGTAAATTCTTTTTTCACCAGTACTACAGTCCATAAAACAATCATTACATCAATCGCCAGTGATCCAAAATAAATGCCGGGAACGCCAATCATTTTCGGTAAAAGCAGCATAACTGGTATATAGAAAACCAGTTGTCTGGCAATACCGATCATCGCTGCCGGTTTTCCCTTATTAATCGAAGGGAATAAGGTCATTGCCATAAAAATGGCCGATAATAATGGCAAAATAACCATATAGATCCGGAAATACATCAGTTGATTACCGGCGAAAACCTGATCAGGCAGCATCAACCCTAACACAAATGCAGGCGCGGCCATGCAAATAACCCAGAAAGGCAGCGTCAGCGCCAGCGCCGCCACCGTAAATATTTTATAGGAGCTGATGACACGCTCATATTGCCCGGCGCCATAGTTAATGCCGATGACCGGCTGCAGTGCCCGCATTAAACCAAAAATCGGCGTAAGCATAAAAACAAATATCCGGTAGACCACGCCATAAAAGGCAATATCGAGCACCGTACCATACCGGGCCAGTGCGTTAAACACGACAATTCCCTGGACCAGGCTCATGACAATCATAATAAACGATGACATCCCCAGACTCAGAATGGCCTTTACGGTAGCGCCATCCCAATAGAGCGCAAATGCTTTGGTTTTAAAGGACGAAAAATCTTTGCCAAAATAAATCCAGCCCAGCAATGTATAGATGAACATGCCGATATTGGTCGCCCACGCAGAACCTGCTACGCCTAAATCAAGGACTGCGACAAGAACATAGTTTGCAACAACATCAGCAAGCAGCCCAATCCCCATTATCACTGCCGCCGACTTCATCTTTCCTTCGGCTCTGACAATCATATTAGCTGCCAGTCCATAGATCCAGAAAAATGCACCCAGGACAGTAATCTTAAAATAGATATCGCCCAACAATAATACGTCGCCTTCTCCCCCCATCATCGTTACCATCTGTGTGGAGAAAAACAGCCCTACTATCATATAGACAACCGTTACAATCAGAGAAAGAACATTAACATTACCCAGCAGCCGCTCCTGGCTGCTCTTATCCTGACGGCCAATGGCAATGCTTACTACAGAACCTGCGCCAACACCAACCAGAGAACCTATCCCGATGCTGATTTGTGTTAACGGATAGGCCACCGAAACCCCCGCTAGCGCAGTTTCGCCCACGAACCGGCCGACAAAGACAGCGGAAATAACGGTGTTCAACCCATAGAGAACCATGGCAACAATGGCCGGCCACGATAATTGGGCCATTACTTGCCACAGATTCTCATTTAAAATAAGCTGCTTTTGCTTTTCTTTGTCACTTACCCTTGTCTGACTCAAAAGAATCACCCCTAACTTATCGCATCATGATTTTTTACTTACAGCTCTACCTTCTTTATTATTTTCACTGCCAGCCTCCTGGAAACCGGCCAATCCTAATGGGTTCGGACTCTGACCGGCAATGATCCGCGCCGGACCCAATTGCAGACCGATATCCTGCCAGACCTGGCAAGCAGTCAACTGGTACTGGGCTAGTTGCTGATCCTCCTTCCCAGCAAGAACGGTTTCTCGGAACCGGCGCAGAGAGCGCTTAATACCCTCGGTCCACAAGCCGTTGAATACTGACGTAAAGGTAATATTCTTAATAGGCGTCACCGGCTCTGTTACAGCAAGACTGAAGAAAGGGTCAGAACCATCCAAAGCAAGAATACCATCCGTTTCCCGCTCCACATGCATCCGCGGGTTCCATAAAACAAACCCATGTGTATCGGTCAGCATCAGGCTGCCGCTGTTGGTTCCCAGAACAATGCGATGCAACAAGTGCGTATGATTATCCGGATCAGCAGGATTAATCTGGTTTTGAACCCTCAGGCTGACTGGAATTCCCCTGATTTGCCCGCTTAAAGAACAAAATGGATCCTCAGAAACCGGATTTGACGCCAGTAGAAACGACCATGGCCGAAAACCGCCAAGCGACTGCCCCAAAATATCCACAAGGGGAAAAAGCACCTGGAGACTGCAAGCAGCATCAATATAGACGGCTTTACTTTTTTGCAGCGCCTGACGGGCTGTCAGGATGAAACTACGCACAGTATCAAGTTCAGGATAAAAACTATTGATGCGGTAGCTGCAAGTAGCTTTACGGGCGCTTCGCAGGCATTTGACCACATCATTATGATGGACCGGATATTCCTGCAGCACATGAATTCCCCGCAGTAATAAATCATTCGCCAACTCAGTGCCTGCTCCGCCTCCCACGGTAGACCTGACAACAACGCAGGCCATATCAACACCGACATTTGCCAGTTGATCAATGTCTGTATATAAAGGGACATGATATTCTTCTGCACATCTTGCTGAATGGCTGCTGCCCCGGGCAAGAATGCCGGCTAATTCAAACTCCTCCGGCATTTGCGCAATACCGCGCAGATAGACCCGGCCGAAAGTCGTGCCGCAAACGACGACCCGCAAAGGTTTTTCCAGTTTGCTCATCTCATTCCCAGTCCCCTTCTCTCAGGGATATTTCCCCAGTGTTGTCTCAACCACTTTAAGGCAGCGTCAGTTTTCCCAGACACGTTCACTGCTGCCGGCCATTTCCTGTAGCAGCTGGGCAAAAGCCGCAAAAGCCGCTTCAATCATTCCTGCCGGAAAAATCCCGCTTCTGACATCCCAATTCACATGCAGTTCCCCGAATCTTTCGGCAACCTGACAATCAATCCATACCTGAGGCGTCTGACTTATGCCATAAGTCAGACTGGCGCCGCGCAGGAATTCACCGTCCTGGCGGCCGGCGCTTCCTGCACCAATCGTACTTGTATACACGACAGGAATAATGACACTCTTGTTGCGCCGGCGTCTTAATTCACGCAGAACCTCAATGCCGGAAAAAGAGCCATGCTCCAGATCCTGCCACAATCGCTGCTGTAAAGCCTGCGCCTGTTCAAAAAAAGAACTGCCTGGTTTCGGAGAAACCTCCAGCACATTGACCGTAGTAAAATCACCTACAATCCGGTCAATCTGCGGATGTAGTTCAGGCCGGTTCAGGATGGTAATGTTGATACAAAAGCTTGCATTCCGGGACCATTTGCCAATCACCCCGGCAAAAGCGGCAAGCACAACACCTGAGGGTGTTATTTTTTGCCCTTTTGACTGCTGGCAGAGAGAATTCCACTGGCGTTGCGCAAGCCGAAACCCGTATCGCTCAAAAGAAACCTTTTGTTGGGTTTTGTCGCACTCAGCCATAGGCAAGTCCGGCGCTTCAGGCATTTGATCAATTCTTTCCAGCCAGTATTGACGGTCCCGCGCTCTTTGGGCTCTCCTGGCTGGTTGTTTCTGCTGCGCCTGTTGAAACAAGAGGATATCCCGGTAGGCCACTTCCGGCTTTGACAATGGCTTTTCGGGGTGATGATACAAATGATCCAGCTCTGCCAGTATGACACTGATACTCACAAAATCAGCAATCAGCATATCAATGGAAAAATGCATGATACTATTTTGATCTGTTGTTGTTAAAAAAAGCTCATAGAGCGGCCATTGATCCGGCTGGTATTGCCGGGTCGAAAGCCCGGTCCTCACCTTTTGTATGGCCGCCTGGACCTGAGCGGGATTTTCTCCCCGCAAATCCTGTGCTTTTACAGGCAAAAGACTGAATTCTTTCAGAACTTGCTGATAGCCTTTGGTTGAGATCATGGCCCGCAGCATATCATGGCGCGCAATAACCGAATGCCAGGCCTGTTCCAGACGCCCCCTGTCCAGCACAGGCATAGTCAATTCCACATACCCGTGGCAGCCAACGCCCCCAAGTTCATAATCATTCTTTCTTCCGATCAGATAAGCCGCCTGAATATCAGTAAGCGGGAAAGGCGCATATCGATTGGCCAGGTCTGCTGTTACAATTGAATCTTCCGTTTCGTTCAGATGCCTGATCAGCGCTTCTTTATGAAAACGCAGTTCCTGCAGGCATTGTTCATTGAGAACTCCGGCAGGAGCCCGGAAACGCAATTGCCTGTTATCCAGCCAAAGCTGAACACCTAAGGCATCATATTTATGAACAAGCTCAGCCACTGTCATAATATCCCCTCCTCAACCGCCTGCTGTTGAGGCTCATGCTCCATGAAGGAAACCTGTAAAACGCGAATCTCGGCTGCCAGGGCGGCAATTGTCGGGGTGGTGAATAAAGTCTGTAACGGCATTCTCACCGGCGAAATCCGCTGTTTTTGCAATTGGCCAATAATGCGCACCGCTTTTAAGCTGTCACCGCCACACAAAAAGAAATCATCATCCCGGGCAAAGTTTTGAGCACCCAGGATATCTGACCAAACGGCAGCTATCTGCCGTTCCAAGTCATCACACGGCGCTTCAAACGAATTGTTTGCTGCGTCCTGATGCTGTCGCAAACTTTGCTTAACCGCAGCCCGGTCGACTTTGCCGTTGTCATTGAGCGGCAGCCGCTCTACCGCCTTTATGTTATTGGGAACCATATAGCCTGGCAGTTTCCGGGCCAGAAACGTCCGCAGGTCTTCACCGGCATCCCGCTCCTGCTGGGTTAAAGCGCCTGCGCCGAATACTACAGCGGCTGCTAAAGCAGGCGGCTGGTCTTGTACAATAACTACCGCACTCTGCACCCCGGGGTAAGCTGCAATCGCCGCTTCAATTTCACCCAATTCAATTCGATGGCCTCTGATTTTAACCTGGAAATCCTCTCTTCCCAGCAATTCTATATTGCCGTCAGGCCAATAGCGGCCCAGATCGCCTGTGCGATAAAGGCGCTCGCCGGTATGCGGATGAAGACCGAAACTGGCTTTTGTCTTTTCCTCATCACGCCAATAGCCCCGCGCCAGGCCAGTCCCGCCGATATATAACTGACCTGGCGTCCAAACAGGGCAGTCGCCCATAAATTCGTTAAGTACATAGAAGCGCTGATTGTCCAGGGGACGCCCGTAAGGAATGCTCTTCCAGTCTGGGTTTACTTCACGGACCGGATACAGATTAGACCAGATTGACGCCTCCGTAGCCCCTCCCAGGCTGATTACCCGGATGTTATGAAATTTAGCCTTCAGCCGGTCCGGCAGGTCCAGGGGAATCCAATCACCGCTGAGCAGCGCCAACCGCAAGGACTGCGGCGTCACTTGATCTGCGCCGGCATGTTCCACAAGCATTTGCATAAATGCCGGAACAGTGTTCCATAACGTGACCTGGTACTGCTGCAGCAACTCCAGCCAATGGGCAGGGTCTCTGACTTTATCCGCCGCCGGCAGGACGATGGTTGCGCCGGCGGCCAGAATGCCAAAAATATCATATACTGAAAGATCAAAATTCAGGTTGGAAAGGGCCAGTATCCGGTCTGCCGGTCCCACAGAGAAACGCCGGTTGACATCCAGAATGGTGTTTACAACGCCCTTGTGCTCAATCATCACTCCCTTGGGCGTACCCGTAGAGCCTGAGGTATAAATGACATAAGCCAAATCTTCCGGCTGACCCGCATGATCTGCAAAGCAGTCCTGATCCGCCGACATCACCTGGTCGACCAGTATGCGCTCAATACCTGCCGGCCACTCAAGCTGCTCCTCCAGCCAGGACTGCGTCAGAGCCACGCCGACATTACCATCCTGCAAAAGCTGCCTGCGCCGCTCCTCAGGATATGCCGGATCAATAGGCAGATAGGCGGCCCCGGCCTGAAGAATGCCAATCGTTGCCACAACCTGCTCCCATCCTTTCTCCATCACCACCGCAACCAGCGTATCAGGGCGCACACCCTTGGTGCGCAAGAGCCTGGCGACAGCATTGGCACGGCAGGACAGTTCCCCATAAGTTAATGTACGGTCAGCAGCAATGACGGCTGGATGACCGGGCTGAATGCCAACCTGTTTGGCAAACAGGCTGGCAAGCGTTTCCCCTGATACAGGGGCGTCCGTATTGTTGGCCTCGTTTCGCTGCTCCAGCCGGGGAACCGTAATCAGACTTGGTGCAGCCTGCAGCCAGGCCGTTTCATCACCGGTCAGACGCTGCAGCAGCTGATAATAGGCACTGAACATATCATCAAGAAGACCTTCCGGGAAAAGCCCTGCCACTGCATCCCAGATTAGAAGCAGTTCACCCTCTTGCTCCACAACCTGGTGATCCAGCCAGACTTGCGGCGTTTGGGTAATGTTATAGACCAATTTACCCAGCCATTTTCCCCCAGAACTGCCACCACTCCATTGGTCAACCCCCAGCGCGCTCGTAAACACAACCGGCATCACCACACCCTGATGGCCTCCGTACCGTTTCGCCAATTCGCGTTGTATCTCTACACCGCCAACATAAGGATGGTCTAAATCCTGCCAGAGCTGCTGCTGCAGCTTCCGGCCCCGCTCAAGAAGATTTTTCCCTGATAAATTATCCACAGCCAGCAGGGTAAGTGATGTAAAATCACCGACAAGCTCATTCACCTGGGGGTGCAGCGGCAACCGGTTAAACTGTGTCAGGTTAATGGTAAACCGGGGCTGCTTGCTCCAGACACCAAGCACTTCAGCATACGCGGTCAGCAGTATTCCGGAGGGAGTCAGCCCCGCCTCTGCGGCTTGCTGCTTAAGCCGCTGCCAGGTTTCGCGGTTTAGCCTGGCGTCCAGACGACTAAACCGTTGCTCTAGAATGGCTTCCGGCTTTTGCGCCAAAGGCAACTCCGGGGCCGGTGGCAAGGTCGGCAAACGGGTAAACCAATAGTCCCGGTCACGCTGATATAATTCCGATTCTTTAAGCCGTTCCAGGGCCAAAACATAATCCCTGAAGGATAAATCAAGGGTTGGCAGCACTGCGTCAGGTTGACGATAGAGCCGGGTCCACTCGCTGAGAAGATGAAACATGCTCCAGCCGTCAAAAATCAGGTTATCAAAGCTGATATGCAGCCGAACGTGATTTTCACCAAAACGGGATGCCCGGACATCAAACAGTGGCCACTGGCTGGTAGCGAGAACCTGATGAGACATTTCTTCCCGGATGCTATTCAACCCAGACGCAACAACCTCAGCCTCTTTCCCCCGCAAATCCAGCACTGCGATTTTGTACGGCGGGACGTATTCCAGAATTCTCTGGTTCTGACCGTCAGGCATAATGACGGCCCGCATCATCCCATGCTGATCAATCAGACGCTGCCAGGCCCTGCCGAGCTGTTCAATATCCAAATCAGTGCCTTCAATCTCAAAATAGCAGTGAGTGGATACATTCCCCAGGGAATAGACACCACTCCGGCCAACCCAGTAGGCTTGTTGGATATCGGTTAGAGGAAAAGGCAGCCAGTGCTGATCAGGAGTGGTAACAATTTGCGGCAAGAGAGCGGCAGAACCGGCATGCTCCTGCTTTGTTTCTATAAGAAGCTGAATATGTTCAGCCAGTTGGGCAATGGTTGGCCGCTCAAAGATACTGCCCAAAGATAGCTCAACCGCAAACGCACTGCGCACCATAGCGCTCAGTTTGGTGGCCAGCAGCGAGTCGCCCCCCAATTCGAAATAGTTATCGGCAATACCGATTTGCTCAATTTCGAAAATACCACCCCAGATAGCGGCCAGAGATTTTTCGACCGGCGTCTGTGGCGCTGCGAAGGCTTTTTCAGTATTCGCTTTGTTCATAGCATCAGGGGCTGGCAATGCTTGCCGGTCAACCTTGCCATTGGCCGTAAGCGGCAGCTCATCCAGAAGGACAAATGCGGCAGGGACCATGTACGCGGGCAGCTTTTGACTTAAAAACACCGGCAGGGTTTCCGGTTTAAAACGGTTAACGGTATTGCCCGCCCGGGCAACGATGACATGCTGGCCAAAGCTACCTGTTGAATCGCCTGTTTGGGGGAAGACCGCAACCTCAGCAAAATTTTTCGACTGCAATACCTGCCGCCACTTCTCCGCAGACAACAGCGGCAGGTTCTCTGCCTGCCTTTCATCTTCAAACAGGCTAAAGCCTTCTTCCAGAAAAGCGGTGCTTATCTGCTGCAACCGGCTGTTGCAGGTCATCTCCAGGAGCAGCAACAAACCACCGGGGGCCAGCAGTGATTGGAGATGAGTCAGGGCGACACCGATATTTCTCGCACGATGCAGTGAGTCTGATGCAATAATGACATCATAGCTATAGGCATCATATCCCTGCCCTTGGGGATTTTGATCTATATCCAGCAGCCGGTATTCCACAAATGCATAATTTTTGTAGCTGCTCTTCGCTATATTGGTAAAAAAGCTGGATTTATCGGTGCAGGTATAAACAGCTTCGCCGGGTTTCAGTAAAGCCAGCAGAGCGCCGGTTAGGTTGCTGCTCCTGGCTCCAATTTCCAGCACCCGTAACGGTCTGAGTCCCGGCTTCCCCTCAGTGGCTGTTTTCAAAAGCTTTACGGCAATGCTATTTCTGTAATCAATGCCAGGCAGGTTTTGCATAAGCTCCTCAGGTGACAACAACAGCTCCTCGGAAAAGAAAAGTTCCAGCGGGTCAGTATCGCCGGTTAACAGACTGACACTATATTTGTCAATCTGCTGCACATAACGCAAAAGGCCCTGCACATAATTTTCCCATGCCGGAGATATCCCGCTTTCCGCCAAGCATTGGTTTATCGCTGACCGGAAAGGCTGACTGCTGGTAAATGCGCCTGTTTCATCTTTTTCCAGAATCCCTTCATCTGCTAAAACCTCAAGCCACTGCTTTACCAGTTCGCAATAACGTTGTTGAAATTGGCAATGGTTCATCAATTCTTCAGGCGTATACCGCTCTCCGGGTTTCAGAAAAGCGCCTGCTTTTTCCAGCGCGCGGCAGATATACTGGAGGCTCAAGTGCTCCAGGTACGCCCAGAATTCAGGTAATTCCGCAAGTCTGATCCCTTCCGGCAACGCCTGGCGGCTCTGCTGGTCACCCGCCTTGAGCAACTCAGTCCATAGGGTTTTTACTTGTTCTGCATCAGCGCTTTCTATTGCAAATAAAGACGACTGGTTTTTCCAATCCGGAACCACATAGCCCACAAGCTGCTTATTCCCCCGGGGAGGGCCTGCTGCTGCGACCACAGCAGCACGAATACCAGGATGCTGCTGCAATGCCGCTTCAATTTCGCCCAGTTCAATGCGGTGGCCCCTAATCTTAACCTGAAAATCTTTACGACCCAGGAACTCAATATTGCCATCAGGCCAATAGCGCCCCAAGTCACCGGTACGATACCAGCGGGAGCCCTGCCAGCTTACAAAACGTTCTGCAGTAAATTCCGGATCTCCCCGGTACCCTAAGGCAACACCGGCTCCGCCAATCCACAACTCTCCGGCTACCCAGTCAGGGCAATCCCGCCCCTTGCCATCAACAACCCGGTACTGCTGATTGGTCAGTGGACGGCCATAGGGAATGGATGTCCATTCCGCCGGCAGCGGCAGGGTAACATCAAAATAATTGGACCAGATGGAAGCCTCTGTGGCGCCTCCCATAGCAACCAGCTGACAATGTTCAGCCACGTTTTTCAGCCTGGATGGTAAATCCAGGCCAATCCAGTCACCGGAAAGCATGGTCAGGCGCAGCGGCAGATCGGCAATACACGCATTTTCCGCAGCTACCAGCAGCATCTCAAGCAGAACAGGCACCGAATTCCAAAGGGTGACCTGATACCTGCCGAGCAGCTTTACCCAAACTGCAGCCTCACGCCGTGTGTCCTCAGTAAGTAAAACAACCGAACCTCCCACGCTCAGCACACCGAATATATCATATACGGACAGGTCGAAATCCAGAGCTGAAACAGCCAATATCCTGTCTTCCGGACCAACTTGATAGCGCCGGTTGATATCTGTTATTGTATTCCATGCCCCATAATGACTGATTTCTACCCCTTTAGGTTCTCCGGTGGAGCCTGAGGTAAAAATGATATAAGCCGGACGCTCTGGGGACAGTTTGACAGGCTTAGTCAGAGGATTCAGATCTGCTGCATCCTCAATCGGCAGTAGGATAACCCCGTCAGGCCAGTCTATGGTTTGTGCATATTCACGGCTGGTAAGAACATGCCGAATTGCCGCTTTATGATGGATACTGTCACGCCGGGCAGCCGGCTGCTCAATGCTGACAGGCACATAACACGCCCCCATTGCCAGAATGCCAAATGCCGCAGCGATTTGTTCCATGCCCCGCGGCAGGGTGACAGCAACAACGTCACCTGCCTCTATGCCTGTTTTTTTTAGCAAAGCCGCCACCCGCAGCGCATGCCCGGCCAGTTCGCCATACGAAAAACAAGTATTGGAAGAACTTTCGATCAGTGCGGTCGCCTGCGGCTGCCTGGCGGCAAAATCAAAAAAGCAATCATGCAGGCATAACGCCGGCGGAGAACTGGCTACCCCATCATCCCTGACCCGCCTTTGCGGTCCTGAACCGGCGAGAACGTCCGGCGAAAGCCGCCAGTCATTGTTTTCGGCCACCAGCCAGTGAATCAACTCAGTATATGCAGTAAACATCCTGTCAATTAAACCAGCAGGAAACAGGCGCTCAACCGCGTCCCAGGCGAGCAAAAGGCCGCCATCCATTTCATACAGCTGAAAATCGAGCCAAACCTGTGGTGTCTGGGAAATCATGTAAGACAGATTTCCCAATGTTTCCCGGCATTCATCATTAATAAGCGGCGAACCTAAATTGCAGGCAAAAACGACTGGTGCAAAATCCCGTTCTCCCTGGCGGACACGCGCCAAATCACGCTGGACCTGGACTCCGGAATAGGCAGTATGAGCCGCGTCCTGATGAAACTGCGCCTGAATGCTCTGTACCCGCTCCACAAAGGATTGCCGGGATTCGCAGTCAACAGCTAAGAGCAGCAGGTTGGTAAAATCGGCAACAACCTCCTCCAGACCGGCTTCCCCTGTCTGGCGGTCAAATAGCGGTATATTAATGAGAAACCGTGAATTTGTACTCCATCGGTCAAGGACCTCGGCATAGGCAGTTAGCAGTACCATTGCAGGCGTAACCTGGTGTGCGGCAGCCCTTCTTTGCAGTATCGTCCAGTCCGCTTTATTCACAAAATAGGTCCTGCGCTTAAACACTGGGCCCTTAAGGGTTTCGGGCTTTACCTGTAACGGTAAGCCGGGAGCCGCCGGCAGGGTCGCCAGCCGCTCCTGCCAATATTGAGCAGCCCTTGCTTTATCGGCTGCCCGGCACGGCGCCTGCTGCGCCAAATATTTGCCGAAACTCCAGTTAATCGGTGCCGCCGGCAGGCAGTCACGGGCATAAGCGGCAGCCAAATCCCGCAAAATGATATGCAGGCTTTGCACGTCAGCCACAAGCAAATCAATATCAAAATGAAGCCGGGTATGACCTTTAGGCAGTAAACTGAGCTCAAGGCCGGCAACCTCGCCTTGCTCCACAGCAAAACGCCGGTGGGATAACCGGTCACGTATACGCTGTAGTTCCAGCCCAAGCTCATCCTCCGGATAAAAACGCAAGTCATTTACCTGCAGTGTTTTTGTCGCAGGAGCATCCGCTATTTCCTGCCGGCCGTCTGCCAGGAATCTCGCCCGGAGCATCGTATGATGCATCAGCAGTTTTCCCCAGGCCACATCCAACCTCCCGGGTTCAATGCCCCTGCCGTCTATCTCCAAATAGGCATGGCAACCCACGCCGCCAAGTGGTTGGTCATCCTGACGCCCAATCCAGTAGGCATATTGAACATCGGTAAGCGGAAAAGGCCCTTGCACCGCCCCCGGATCTTCAGGTTTTTCTGCGCACCCGCTTACCGGTTGAGCTGCTGTTTGATTTCTTTGTAATAAAGACCACCAGTCACCCAGGCAGGGCGCGGCGATCAACTCAGCAAACGTGACCGCCCATCCCCGCCGCCGCCATTGGTTAACCAGTCTCATAATTTGCAGTGAATCCAAGCCGAGTTCAATCAGGTTGTGATTATCGTCAAACTCTGCAGCCTTAGGCAGCATAGCGTTAATTTGCCGCCGTACTTCTTCATAGCCTGGAGATTTATGGACTGAAAAATCTGTGCTGTTTGCCCGATTCATCATCACACTAACCTCTGAAAGGATACCAACTGCCGGGAAACGCTGCTTAATTTTTCACGCGTTTCTTCTATCTCTCTTGCTGGTACAGACATCTCAACTATGCCTGCCCCGGCATGGAGCCATGCACCCTTATCTTTCTGAAAAATTGTCCGCAAAACAAGGGCGGCATCCATTACGCCGTCACTGTCATATGTCATTACGCAGCCGCTATAGAGGTTTCTGGCGTGTGTCTCGAATCTCCCGATGGCATCAATTGACTCTTTTTTGGGAATGCCGGACGCCGTTACGGCAGGGAAAAGGGCATTAAATGCATGCCATGAGTTATAGCCGGGCTTAAGTTTTCCTATTAATCTTGAAGCAATATGCTGAACTGTCCCCCGTTTTACCACTGACATGAAATCACTCACGGCACTGCTTTCAGCATCACAAATGCTTCGCAGCTCTTCAAACGCCAGTTTTACAGCAACTGCATGCTCAGCAATCTCTTTCGGATCATTTAGCAGCTCACCCCTAAACCTGCGGTCTTCTTCCTCGTTGCAGCCGCTTACGCGCGTTCCCGCAAGCGGCAGGGTGCTTACCCAGCCCTGACGATCAACTTCAACAACCGTTTCAGGGCTAAACCCAGCAGCCTGCAAATCATCAAGGCTTAGAAGAAATGATCTCGCAGGAGAGTTAACCCTTCTGCCCGCAATATAACTGGCAACCATATCAAGCTTCCTGTTAAGCGGGATTTTTCTGGACAAAATCACTTTCTGATATTTGCGTTCCTGAATCTCCTTTACCGCATCGGCCACGATTTGCATATATTTTTCGGCGTCATGCGTATTTACCTCCGGGACTTCCAGTTTCTGCGCCCCCAGTCTTTGGACCAAACTGTTGGCAAAACTCTTGTCCTGGCCAGCAGCAGTAATCTTCCTCACAAGCCGGCCAAACTCCTCAAATACATCCTCTCCCAGAGCTCTTACAAGGATTGCCCCGTTGGTAAAACGCACTTCGGCTTTAGGAATAAATAGTTTGAGAAGGCATGGATCTTCAGACAGCAGGTGCAGATTCTGGTTATAACGGGCCAGTCCGAAATTGGCAATGCCATAAGCGCGCCAGTTTTTCAAGCGAACTGACGCAAAAGCCTTGTCTATGGTTTCGCTTACTACCGCATTTTCAAACTGTAGTGTTTTATTATCTGTTTGTAATGTTGTATTTTCCGGATTAACAGTTAGCAGGGCATGAATTCCCAGCCCCACACTCAACTCTTCCCCAGTTTCGTACAGGAGATAGTTTCCAAAGAGACCGGCTTCGGCAATTTGCGCTGCGGCTAGATGAGCATCTCCCTCAAAACCAATTGTTTCTTCAAGATAGGCGATTGGGTAAACCTCGACCTCGCACTTAAGCCCTGTCGCCATCTTTTTAAGCTTTGTTTTATCCACCTTGCCAACACTGGTCAGTGGCCAGAAATCGATGATTTCGATCTGGTCTGGCAGTTTATAGCGCGCAATTCCCCTGTTCGTTAAAAATTGATGAATATCCGCAAGACTGATTTCGCTAGTATCGGTGAGCAAATAGGCGCAACTTCGCTCACCAAGGTTTTCATCAGGAAGGGCAACTACGGCCGCGTCTCTGATCTGGGGATGTGCGCACAGGTAAGCTTCTATTTCCGCCGGCATGATTTTTTCACCAGCCCGGTTAATTTGCTCTTTTATCCGACCGCCGATTTGAATATTCCCTTCTGCGGTCATTCTCGCCCGGTCCCCGGAACAATAGAAGCCGTCAAAAGTAAAGCACTTACTATTCTGTTCCGGCGCCTGGTAGTAACCGCTGATGGTATAGGGTCCTCTCACAAGAAGCTCGCCATATTCTCCTGCTGCGACATCATTGCCGTCCTGATTAACAATCCTTATCTCATCATCAACCGAAAGCGGACGCCCCTGGCAACTGAGGATAATATCCTCAGGATCACCAAGGGAAGTGCAGCAAATAAGTCCTTCCGCAATACCGAAAACCTGCTGAAGTCTGCAGTGCATTTCTGGGGCTATGCGTTTGGCGATATTTCCATCCAGCATCGAGCCGCCTACCTGGAGAACCTCAAGACTTGAGATGTCGCTGTAGGTATCCCACTCCAGGACCTCAAGCCACAAATTAACGATGGCGGGAACAAGTGCGGTAATTGTCACCTGCTCTTTTTCAATCAGCGGAAAAGCCTCCTCGCAGCTGGTGGTTTTGCACAAAACAACCCGGCCGCCGACTGACAGTGTGCCAAGGATTCCGGGGCAGCACAGGGGAAAGTTATGGGCCACCGGCAGAACGGCAAGATAGACGCTTTGAGAATTGAGTTTGCAGCACGCTGCAGAGGTTTTGGCATTATAAGCGTAATCGGCATGCGTTCTTGGAATCAGCTTAGGTGTACCGGTCGTTCCCCCAGACAGGAGCAACAGTGCGGTATCTTTATAGGAGGGTAACTCCAGTTGCACTGGAGGACCGCTAATATTGGCCAGGCTCGCGCCGCTTTTGTCTTCACCATCGGTTATGATGAATTTAACCGATGGATGTTTTTTCACCAAATGATCGGCCATCTTTTTATAATCAAAACCCAAAAATGTATCAGGAATAATATACGCAACCGGTTTCGCAAGACTAAAAATCCCGTCCAGTTCGGCTTCCCTGTGGGCAGGCAGTGCCAGAACCGGCAGCGCACCAATACGAAACAGGGCAAAACAAGTCAGTACGAAAGAAATGCGGTTCGGCAGCTGTACAACCACATTGCAGCCTTTCTTTATCCCCATATGAAAAAATCCGGCAGCAAGCTCATCGGCCCTGCGGTCAAGTTCCCGGTAAGTAAGTCTGGTTTCACCTTCAACAAGTGCAATGTTGTCTGTATATCTTTCCGCCCATACTGTTAACTGCTGACCAAGAGTCAGCGGTTCCCAATAACCGGCCTGTTCATATCTTTTTGCAGCATTTTCAAACCATTCCCTGTTTACTTTCATTTCACTGCCCCCTCCCATTCTATTACGTCTTAACCAGGCAAACCTGATCTGCCGTTTTTTCCTGTTCCCGTTCCAATTGTCGATAGTCAGCTACCGGCAGATCCATCGCCACTCTTCGGCCATCCATCTTAACAATCTTGGTTGGTGAACCGATCACTGCTGTCAGCATAACGCAAAGTGCCGGAAAAGTATTTTCCTGACAGATTGCAACAGCGCCTTCTTTTGCGTTTGCAGAAAAAAATGATTCCCGTTCAGCATTTCAAGCGTAAACTCATTGCACGTATGTCGTGACCACGCTCTCAGCTCTTCTTGATTGGCCTCCGTATCCTCTATACCGCCAAATCCCGAAATTGGGCAGGATAGTGGCGCATCCACCGAATAAACATAGGTTTCATCCACTGTAAAATCCGCCCGTAAAATCGGAATAAATAACTCCATAAGTTCTTGGCTCCGCAAAACCGATTCCGGTGTGCCGGAAAAGCGGCGCAGTTCCTCTACAAACGCCTCATCAGGCAAATGGTGAAGCGGCTTTGGTTCCGGTATGTCAGGAGCACGGCTTCCGGACACAATCAGGCGACTGGGCTGAATTTTCCATTTCTTGCGCAGATGCCGGGCAATTTCGAAAGCAATCCGCGCCCCCAGACTATGGCCGAAAAGAATAAACGGGCATTGCAGGTACGGAACGATTGCCTCGGAGATTGCACCCACCAGTCTGCTCATGTCACATAAAGGCAGTTCTGCTATCCGGTTTTCCCGGCCTGGAAGCTGTATGGGATATATGCCTGCCGCTGCGGGTAAGGCTTTGGCCCAGCCCCGGTAAACAGACGCGCCGCCGCCTGCATAGGGCAGACAGAAGATACGGATTTTATCTTTAGCGTCAGGGCATCTAAGCAACCATGGGGTTCTTATTTTTTGATGATTCATGCTAAACTCCTGTTGGTTATTTTTTTACAAATACCTCGCCAATCACCTTGGCAAGATCGCTTACATTCGATTCGGCCTCAATACAAGTGAGGTGATTGCCGGCAATCTCTTGCACTGCAACCTCACCGAGGCAGATTGCCTGCCAGAAATCAAGCGTCGTTTCATTGATGCCGGGTAAAAAATCATATGGTTCACGCGCCATCAAAAGACGAATATCTCCCATATAGGCCGGCGGTGTAAAGCGGGCCGCTTTAAAGTTTTGTCGATAAACCTTAAATAAGCCTTCAGCTATCTCGACCGGCATTGGCTCGCCATTGAACTGGTCAATTGCTTTGACATAACTAGTGAAACGTTCGCGCATACTGAGGGTCGCCAGTCTTCGGCAGAGATCGCCCACTTTATTGAGGCTTTCGTGTCCGCCAATTGTGCCTGAGGACCCTTGGGGAACACAATTGCCATTATTCTTCATGATATACAGACCACCCCGTACTAAATCGGCTTGATCCACTCTGCCAAAACCGGCCTGCTCCAGGGTGATATTGAGATGAGGCACAAACATTGTTTCCAGCAGGATATCATCATCAACAGCAGGCGTTGGGGGAACTTCAATCAAAACCAGATCCAGAATATGTATCCCCCGCTCAAGCAGACGTCTGGCAACTTCAATCGCAATGAGTCCTCCAAAAGAATAACCGATAAGCTGCATCTGCATGTTGCCTGTCTCCAATAAGCGTCCGGCATAATCATCGGCTACTGTTTCAATCAGTTCCGCTGATTCAATTATGCAGTATTGTTCAATGTCTGCTATGGTTATTCCGACAACCGGTCCTAATTTCTGAGCTGTAAGCTGTTTTAAGAGTGGGCGGAAACTGTCCATGGTGCCTAAAACGGCATGGAAAACCACTCTGAGCGGACCGGTCTCTTCCCCGCCGTAAGAAGTAAGTACGGCGTTATTTCCTGTTTTGCCCTGATTCCCTGCAGTTGGGACATCCGGTGTGCTTTCTGCTTCCTGACGATAAGATCGGATAAATTCGGCCAACGCGGCGACTGTCGGGTAATTCAACATTTGCCTGAATAACGCATCAAAGGGAATTTTTACCTGTAAAGGACCCTCTGCCATCTTATCGCGCAATTTCCCTGCCACCTGAGCCATAATGAGCGAATCAGCGCCATGATCATAAAAGTTTTGTAATTTCCCAATCCGGGGAATGGACAATGCCTCCGCCCATAACCGGGCAATTTGCGCTTCCAGAATGTCGAAACTTTCTTCATCTATTGCCGCTGTGGGATGCTTCGTAATTGCCTTGGCACTCCATTTCGCCAGTTCGCGCCGATCAATCTTGCCATTGCCGGTCAGCGGCAGTGCATCAACAATATGCAGACGGGCAGGAATCATGTGAGCAGGCAGCCGTTTTGCGAGGAAATCGGTCAATTCAGACACCAGCGCCGGTATGCAGTCTTGTTCAAAGCAAGTCATCTCCACAATGCCGGTCAACGCTTTATTATCGCTTGCACCCTCTACCACAACCACGGCGGCAGTTACAGCAGAGTGCTTTAGCAGTGTTGACTCGATTTCCCCCAGTTCGATCCTATGTCCCCTGATTTTTACCTGAGTATCACTGCGGCCGAGAAATTCAATTTCACCGCCAGGTCTATACCTTCCCAGATCGCCGGTACGGTAAAGCCGTTGTCCATCAACAGGCTGGAGGAGAAAACGGTCTTTTGTGGTTTCTTTATCCGCGAAATAGCCTTCAGCAAGACCAGTACCGGCAATATAAAGCTCTCCCGGCGCCCACACCGGACAATCCCGCAGCTTTTCGTCCAGCACACGGAATGCCTGATTGGCAAGCGGCCGCCCATACGGTATACTGCTCCAGTCTGGCTGCACTCCTCTATAAAGATGAAAAATTGACCAGATTGACGCTTCGGTAGCGCCGCCAAGGCTGACGACCTGCGCGGCAGGCGCATATTTGGGTACCATATCAGGCAGAGTGAGCGGTATCCAGTCTCCGGATAACATGACAAGCCGCAATTTTTTCAGAAAAATATTATGGTCGGAATGCAGGCAGGCAACCAGCATTTGCATCAATGCCGGAACCGAATTCCACACCGTAACCTCATGATCAACCATCAGTTTCGCCCAGTGAGACGGATCGTTCTGCTTGTCGGCAGACGGATAAATCAAAGTTCCACCTGCCGACAGAATGCCAAATATATCATAGACAGATAAATCAAAGCTCAATTGAGCCAGCCCCAAAAGCCTGTCATCCGGGCTGATGTTAAAACGGCTGTTGATGTCTGTAATGGTGTTGGCGGCAGCACGGTGTGTAATTACAACTCCTTTAGGCTGGCCGGTCGATCCTGATGTGTGTATGATGTATGCCGGCAGATCAGGATCACCATCGCTTCTGAGCGTATTTTGCCTGTGCGGCTGAAGCTTATCGACTTCAATGGCCGTAATGTTCTCCGGCCATTTGATCCTGACTGCCGAGCAGGTTAAAACATGACGGATTTTTGTTTTTTCCAGCATAGCCATGCGGCGCAAATCCGGCTGTGCAACGTCAATCGGAACATAGACCGCTCCGGCTGACAACGCTCCCAGCACTGCCGCCACCTGATGCACCGACTTATCCATAATGACCGCAACCCGGTCCTGTTCCTGGCAGCCGGTTTCTTTCAGTTTTTCAGCCACTGCCGAAGCACTCAACATCAGTTCCCCGTAAGTCACCCGCCCCTGGCTGTCAATAACAGCAGTCCGGTCCGGGGCTGCCTCAGCCTGGTTTAGGATTTTGCTATGCAAAAGCTCCTCCGGCAGCGGCGCTTTCGTATCGTTTATCTGCTTCCGCTCGTTAAACTGCCATGCAGGTAAAGGTACGACTTCTCCTGAATCCCACGCCTTATCTGTATCGGCCAACTGGTGCAGCAGCCCCGCAAAGGCATCAAACATATCATCTGGCATTCTGTCCGGAAAAACGCCTTCCCGGATATCCCAGTTGACCTGAAGGCCGGCTGGTCCATCCATGGCCTGGCAATCAATAAAGACCTGAGGCGTTTGGCTGATTCCCCGTCCTTCAAACATCCCCTTCAGTTGACTGCCTTTTGTTGCCCCGACAAGACCAATGGCACTCGTAAACACAATCGGCATTAACGCGGCTTCCCGCCCGCGCCTGCGGGAGATTTCCCTAATCACCTCGACACCGGAAAAGAGCCGGTGATCCAGATCGTCAAACAGTTGTTTACTCATTAATTTTGCCTGCTCACCAAGCGAGTTTCCGGCATGCCAGTCCACAGCAAGCAGACTGACTGATGTAAAATCACCTACGATATCATTAACTTGGGGATCTAAAGGAAGTCTGTTCAATACGGTGAGGTTCAGGCAAAATTTTTTATTGCGGCTCCATCGCTCAAGAACAGCCGCATAGGCTGCCATCACCGCAGATGTCGGCGTCAGGCCGCGTTGATGCGCTTTTTGTTTAAATCGGTCCCAGCTTTGTATATCCAGTTGAAGAAACCATCGGCTAAACCGCGCCTTTCCGGAACTATTCCTGATTTTTGTCAATGGAAGTTCAGGCGCCGGCGGCAAATCATCAAGCCGGCGAAACCAGTAATCCCTGTCCCTTGCATAAACATCACTTTCCCGCAAACCGCGCTCGGCCAGAAGGTAATCGCGGAAACTAAGCTGGAAATCGGGTAGTTTTTGCTCCGGATGGTAGTAAAGCGATTCAAATTCCGAGAGAAGCCGCCAGATACTCGCCCAGTCGGCAATAAGAAACTCTATGGAAAAATGCAGCACAGAATGATCCGGAGTTTTCGTCACGGCCACGCCGAACAACGGCCAGCAATCGGTAGTATAACGGCGATGCCCCATTTCCTCCCTGATTTCTTTCAGCTTAGCTTCCGCTCTGTCTTTTCCCCAGGCTCCTGCATCGGTATAGGCCACCTCCAAGCGAGGCGTCTTTTCCAACACCTGCTGATAGCCGTTCTTGTTAATAATTGCCCTTAACATATCATGACGCAAAACTAATTCATTCCAGGCATCCCCCGTACGGCTGTACTCCAGTTCCGGGTAGTTAAGCTCAAGATAAATATGACAGGCAACACCCCCGTATTCAAATACCTCGCTGCGGCCAAGCAAATAAGCGGACTGCACATCGGTTAAAGGAAAAGGTTCATACCTGGCTTCTAGATGATACTCAACTGGCGCTGGTTTTACTTTTGCCTGAAGCAAAACCAGGATATCTTCCTTATACTCTTTCAGCTTCTGCAAGTCACTGTCGGCCAGCATTCCCTGCGGCGCCCGGTACCGCAGCTTACCGTTTTCTTCCCACAAAGACACACCTTCTCCGCGGATACGCGCCACCAAATCGCTGGCATTTGCTTTGCTGTTCAGTGTCATAACTTTCTCCTCCTGTGTTATACCAAATCCGTTATTTCTTCCTCACGGCAAAAAACTTTTGTCCTAATGGAGTTAGTGGATGAGCTTCATCCGGCAGCGTCAGAACTTCAGCCGCTCCGGCTTTGCGAAAAACATCCAACCACTGATCCACAGACATAAATGTTGTTTTTGTATTTTTTCTGTCATCCTCCGGGCGGCTCATCATGAAAGCCTGCGAAATTAGCATTTCCGGAAATTCGCCAGTTGGTTCCGTGATCAGCATCCAGCCTCCCTCCGCCAAAATGTGCATAAGCCCTTCTACCGTTTTGTCTGTATCGGCAGCATTATTCAAAATACCGGCGGCAATGATGATATCCGCACATTTCGCCTTCAACCCCTGTTGAACAAAATTTTTATCAATATCAACAATTTGAAACCGCATCCACGGATAGTCTTTGAAGTTTTCACGTGCAGCCAAAAGAAAGAAGTTAGAGATATCGGTAAACAAGTATTCTATGCTAAGCGCGCCGACAGCTGCTTTTAACCTTGGCACTACTACAGCCGTAGTAGCACCTGTACCTGCGCCTATCTCCACAATGTGCAGCTGTTCTTCGCTCTCTGCACCCGTCAGTTTTTTGGCTGCAACAATGCGGCTAACTGCTTCCGCCGTAGCTTGGTTAAGATAACGGGCCGTTATCGACTCACGGTACAAAGCATTGGCATAGTCCATTTTTCCTTCAGGAAACAGCAGCAGCGCAGCCTGCTGTTCCCCGCTCATTAATTGCGGAAGTCGTCTGACATTGCTGATGAGATAATCCATTGCCAATGGCGAACCAAGCCTGCCGTCCCAACTCTTCCTTGCCGCACTCCAGCACTGGTCCAGCATTACCTTTGATACAGCGGCTGCCCCATAATAATTATCCCCGCGGAACTTCAGCCAATCCCGTTCGGTTAGCAGTCTAAGCCAACGCCTGATCAGGCACTGATGCTGCGGCGCAGTATTAAAAACAGACAAAATCTTGGTAAGGCTGTACTCCCTTTCCCGGTTAGTCAGAACGCCCTGTGTCTGAAATGTGTGGATCATTGAACTGAAAACAGCTTGCTCCAGCTGCCTAACGAATAAAGTTATATCAGCTGCGCTTATTCCACCAAGGTCGCTGTCAGCAGCTTTTGAGCAAAACCGTCCAAACGCAGAATCACACACTACCGTATGAAAATCTTCCTGTTTCATACCTCACCCTCCACCACCTGCGGCAAATCATCGACTAAGGCTTGCGCAAGCTTACGCCGGTTCTTCCTTGCTGCAAAAAGTTTTTGTCCTAAAGGAGCGAGCGGATGCTCCTCACCAGGGAATGTCAGAACCTCCGCCACGTCTGCTTTGCGAAAAACATCCTGCCACTGCCGGACAGACATAAATATAGATTTTATGCGTTCTCCGCTCTCCACCTGATGGGTCATCATAAACGCCTGCGAAATCAACGTTTCTGGGAGATCATGAACAGGTTCAGTAATCAGCATCCAGCCTCCGGGCTTCAGAATACGCATCAGCCCATTTACCGTCTTATCTATATCAAAAGAGTTATCCAGGACGCCTGCGGCAATGATGATATCCACACTTTCCGCCTTCAGTCCCTGCTGAATAAAATCTTTGTCAATATCCACAATTTGAAACCGCATCCACGGGCAATCTTTGAACCGTTTACTGGCAGCAGTGAGAAAATAATTAGAAACATCTGTGAACAAATACTCTGTTTTACCATTTTCGGCAGAAGTTTTTAACCGCCGGACCACTTCATCGGTAGTAGCGCCCGTACCTGCGCCGATTTCCACAATGTGTAGCAGTTCATCCTTTACTGCGTCCACTGCCGGCTTTTTGGCCAAGCCGATGCGAATAACCGCCTCTGCCAAAGTTTTGTTGAGATACCTGGCCATAACATCGCGATAACAGGCACTGGCGTAGTCTATTTTGCCTTCAGGAAATAACAGGAGTGTAGGCTGCTGTTGCCCGCTCAGCAATTGCGGCAGTTGCTCGACATTCCTGATGAGGTAATCCATGGTGAGCGGCGGCCCCAGTCTACTGTCCCAAATTTCTCTTGCCGCTTGCCAGCGTTGTCCCAGCATTTGTTTTGATACAACGTCAGCGCCATAATAATTATCCCCGCGGTGCTGCAACCATCCCCGTTCGGTTAATAGCGCAAGCCAGCGCCTGATCAAATACTGGTGCCGTGGCGCAGTATTGGAAACAGACAAAATCTCTGTGAGGCTGTATTCCCTTTCCCGGTTGGTCAAAATGCCCTGGAGCTGAAAGGTATATACCATTGAACTGAAAACAGCGGCCTCCAGTTTCCTAACGAACAAAATTACATCATCTGAACTTATGCCAGCAAGCTCACTGTCGGCATATTCCGTGCAAGTAGAAAGTTCGCTTGCGCCACAATAGTCTGCAGCGTTATAGCTACCATTGTCATCCTGAATTTTTCCGGCGGCCTCCTCCAGAATACTCACCGGCAGCGGCTGATGGCTGCAGCCGGGACGCAAAACGGGATATCCCAGTGCAGCAGTCATCTCCTGCCATTGCCGGGAACACAAGAGCTCCTGCTGGGCTCTCATCACCTGCCCGGAACTTTCCCGGATCATTTCTCGCATTGACGACAAGTCCCGGGCAATGGCCTGCGGCCATTGCTGTGTGAGAATATCCCTGTAATTTGACGAAGATGACGGTCCCAGCGTTGCTATGCTGTTTTCAAGCATATATTCAATATTCGCGCCCGCAAGCTCGCTCAGGGTATTCAGATTTTCCGGGATATGCAGCCGGGGCTGCCAAAGGACAGGGCCATGGGTATCGGCAAGCGACAAGCTCCCGCCTTCGCAACCGATTGCTATACGGTGCAGCAAATGAAGATAGTTATCAGGATCGTCCGGATCTACTTCATTATGAACTCTCAATATTGCTGGAATCTGTCCCAGCCTTCCGGTCAGAACATGGAACGGCCCCCCGTCCCTGCTTACTGCGCCGGTCTTCCATATGCGGATTGACGGCAAAGCTTCCAGTAAAATATGCATCATCGGATAGGATACCTGAGAGGCAAACGCCGCATCAATGTATAGCGCCTCCTGCCGTTCCAGCAAAGCTTTGGCACACACAATAAACCGTCTGACAGCAGGTAAATGGACATAGAGATCGCCTGTCCGGAAAACCGCATTGTTTCGGTGCGCGGCGCTAAAGCAGGTCATCATATCTTTGTGATGAACAGGTTGTTCCTGAATAACATGAATCCCCTGTTCGAGAAAATTCAGTGACAATTCTGTGCCTTTGCCGCCTAGTACTCCTGAACGCAGCACAACGCAGGCAAGATCAATATCATTCGGCAGTTGGCGGGCTTCCGTGTACAATTTTATCCCGTAATGTTTTGCGCATTGTTGCGATCTCTCGCTCCCCCTCGCAAGCAATCCGGCCACTTCAAACTGCTCAGGCAGCATATGTAAAGCTGCCAGGTAAAACTGCCCGAAGGTAGATCCACAAACTACGGTACGCAATTTTCCCCCTGTCATAGTTCACCCTCCACGGCCTGCAGCAAATCGTCCACCGGACTTTCAAAAACCCTAAAACGTTTGATGCACCGTGCCTGGTCCAGCCGTTCAATTACTTTGGCCGGCTCAGGGATTTCGGACAGAGAGCGCACACCGGGAGGTATTTCATCCTCCAGTATTGCTATCCCGGCCGCAGCGACCGCCGAACCGGTTAGAACCGCCGGCCTGCCGGCCTGCAGAATTAGCGTCCGCGTTATTTCCGCACCGTTCTTGCTGCCACTCAGTTGCATAACAAAATTGATATATTTCTGATGCCCTGCCGAGTCCAGCTCGGAG
Source organism: Sporomusa sp. KB1 (assembly GCF_007830295.1). Classification (GTDB taxonomy): domain Bacteria; phylum Bacillota; class Negativicutes; order Sporomusales; family Sporomusaceae; genus Sporomusa. Next base: position 1,355,010 of record NZ_VLKC01000002.1, read on the forward strand.
GCCGCACAAAGACGCTTTACCGCATTTTTGCTGTCAAGGGGAAACTGCAGGCGCACTTCGTCAAGGATTGACGGCACATGGTTACCATCACCGGCAATATACCATTCGCCATCGCGAAGCGATAACGCAGTCGCTACAACTTGCGCTTCGGCATCAAAATACGGATATAGGGTCACTTCACGGGGAAAACAAGGCAGCTGAACCCTGTATTTACGGCGTAAGACCGCAAGCCGGCAAGCGCCGTTTTTCCATGCCGCCAGTGGTTTGTTGTCTTTTCCTGCTGCACCGGCGAGATAGTCCTCGGCGGCAGAATCTGTAAACTTATCCATAACGCCGGTATAGTAAACCAGGGAATCAACTCTATCAAAAAAGTTCCCCAGCCAGCGCGGCAGCAATCCTGACAACCCAGGCGTCGCGCCTGCTGCATAGAGTACCACTGTACTTTGTGGCGTTCTCCGCAGCATTTCCAGGTTTTGGTCCACGCCGGCGTCCACAAGCGGGCAGCCCTTGGCCAAGCACACCCCGGCCACACGCGCCGTTGTCCGGTGAGACGGTCCCGCGCAATTGACAAGCAGTTGGCAGCCATTTAAAAATGACTCCAGACTCCGGTCAGCTTCAATATCAACCTGAACCCATTCGGCCTGGGGGAACTGGCCGCAGAGCTTTTCCTTCGCTGCCCTGGGATTCCTGCCTCCCAGCCGCAGCGGCTGTTTCCCCCAGTCGCGCAGCATCTGCGCCGCCTGCAGTCCAACATCCCCGTAAGCGCCAATGATACCAATCATATTTCCCCTTCCTCCATGCATTCCATGGTTCGGTCCACTTCAGACAATTTGCCTTCCAGAGCAGCGGCCACCTGCGATAATGACGGAGCTTCAATCAGCTGCCTTAGCGGCAGCTCAACCCCGAACTCTTCTTTTACTGCTGCAAGGAAACGCGTTGCCAACAGACTATCCCCACCAATTTCAAAGAATCCCTGATTACGGCCAACAGCATTAATATCCAGCAGAATTTTCCATATTTCAGCAATTTGCCGTTCCATTCCCGCAGGCATTTCTTCGCCGCTGGTCACTTCGGTTCCAGACGTAAATACTGCGGCAATGGCGGTGCGGTCGATCTTGCCATTAGCGCTTAACGGTATCCAGGGCAGTACTTCAATTTTTTCCGGCAGCATATGCGCCGGCAGATGCTTTGCGGCAAACTCCAGTATACTGCCGGCATCAAGCTCTGTCCGGGACGTTGGGCAACTCCCCTCAATAAGTTCAGTAAAAGAACCTTTCACAGAACTAGAATTCACATGATGAAAGCCGGCCTTCATCAACATTTTTTCCCATCTCCAGGCAGGCAGCATTGGACTATATGCCTGCCGGCGTTCAAAATCAAAATCAGCAAATGCTTTGTCCAGCACGGCAGCTGTTACTGCGGCGACTGGGGTAAGTTCGCTATGCTCCAGGGCAAACACCCTGCCGCCCTGCCTCACCAGCAATGAGGCAACGGCAATGCCCTGATTCGGGTCCCGGTAACAGTGAAGTGAATTTATGGCCAATACTACATCAAAAGAATAACGAAGCTCAGCCGGAATGTGACTATCCGGCAGCCTTTGGCAGGTGACCGGATGAAACAGCGATGACAGACGCCGTCTCGCAGCTTCAACCATTGCCGGTGCAGAATCAAGCAGTGTAAACCGGATATCACCTGGATCAAGCATTTCCAGCAGCCTGAGCGCCAGGATACCGCTTCGTCCGCCAATTAGCGCAGCTTTTATGGGCTTACCGGCAGCTTTTGCTAAATGCTTTATTTTTTCAGCAATCAATTGTATGCCCTCAATAGTTCCCTGGTCCCTGGCAGCCAGACTTTCAGGCGAAAGAATATCATCATCAAGAAGAATTGCGGCTGAAACCTTGCCACTCAGAATTCCCCGATACATATCCAGGCGTTCAAATAAACGCCGTCCTATCTGTAAAACATGGGAATTATGCTCAGTCACTTCCTGTGGATGCGAGGTACCAGTTTTAAGACTTTCGGCATATTGCAGCGCTTCACGGATTGCCGGACCGGCAAGTAAACCGCCTTGCTGCGCGTTTATCACCTGACGCTCGTCAAGCCAGCAGAGCCACATCTGCAGCAAGGGCCTATACCCGTCAGTGATCTGCAGCTTCTCAATGATGCTCAGATTTTTCTGTGCATCTTGCCCCAATTCAGCAAGACTCAGTATTTCAACCATCAGGGCTTCCACAATTTTTGCCTGCATTTCCCGCGATAAACTTTTCATAATACGCGAATCAGAGCTCACTGCTGAAACGGGATGAATCTGTACTGGCACAAACTCGGCGACAACAGCGGCGACAAGCTGCTTTGAACCGGCATTGGCAGCGATAGCCGCAGCCGCCTGACTTACTTCCGGATACTGGCGTAACACTGCCTCAATCTCACCGAGCTCAATACGGTATCCCCTCAATTTCACTTGTTGATCGGCCCTGCCGAGAAATTCAATATTGCCGTCAGGCCAGTAGCGTCCCAGATCGCCTGTACAATACCAGCGGCGATCCTCCAGCTCAATAAAACTCTTATCCGTCAATTCAGGATTTCCCCGATACCCGCGGGCCACCCCTATCCCGCCAATCCATAGTTCACCGGCCACCATATCCGGGCAATCACGACCGATCCGGTCCACGACACGGAAGTATTGGTTGCTCAAAGGTTTTCCGTAAGGAATGGATGTCCACAAAGGATCAATAAACGTAACCTCGAAAAAATTTGACCAGATTGAAGCCTCGGTCGCGCCGCCGAGCGCAATAAAACGACAAATAGGGGATTTTTTCATCAGGCGGCCATAAAGGTCCAGACCGACCCAGTCTCCGGATACGAGCACAAGGCGCAATGAATCCGGCAAAGCCTTCTCGCCGGCGGCGATCATCAACATATCCAAAAGCGCTGGTACGGAATTCCAGACTGTCACCTTCATTCTGCCGATAAGGTCAAGCCAGACCGGCGCTTCCCGTCTGGCACTTTCATCCGGCAATACCACCCCGCCCCCTGCAGAAAGCAAACCAAATAAATCATAAACGGAAAGATCAAAATCAAGAGCCGATACGGCAAGCACTCTATCAGATTGATTTACGGAAAAACGCTTGTTTATATCCAAAATCGTATTAAAAGCAGCTTTGTGGGTAATCTCCACACCCTTTGGTTCCCCGGTCGAACCTGAAGTGAAAATAATATAAGCCAAGGCATCCGTACTTATAGCAACCGGGTGAGGCAAAGGAGGAAGCTTATCTGCCTCACCACTCAAAATCACGGTAATATTCCCCGGATCTGACAACATGCTAAATCCCGCATAATCTGTTATTAACCGGCGGATTCCACCTAGCCGGTATATTCTGTTCCGCCTGCCTTCAGGCTGATCAACGCCGACCGGAACATACGCCGCTCCTGCTGCCAGTACAGCCAGAACGGCAATCACCTGATCAGGCCCCTTCGGCAGCGTTACAGCAACAGCTTCCCCCGGCGCAACGCCTTTTTCTATGAGAAGTGCCGCCATGCGTAAAGCTCTGTCCGCAAGTTCGCCGTAAGTCATACTCCGGTTAATTTTTCCTTCACTCCAGAACAGCGCCTCATGTTCCGGATTTTTTCGGGCATGAATAAAAAAATCCTGATGAATGCATTTTTCTACAACCGGAACAACCGTGGCATTTGTTTTTTCGCGTACCTCCTGCTGTGAAACTGGAACAAAATCCGGAATTGATTTTTCCCAGTTTTCCTCGGCCAGCCAGTTTAACAGGCACTGATAAGATTCCAGCATGGCATCAGGCAAACACTGAGGAAAATATCCTTCAAACATCTCCCAAACAATGCTGATTCCTTCATCACGCTCAGACACATGACAGCACAAACAAGCACGCAACTGCATTTGCCGGAAATAATATTCTTTATTTATATCACTTCTTACAACGGTATTTCCGGCTTTCCCGGCAGAATTGCGAAACGCCAATAAATCGCTGGAAAATACCACAATGGCTGCGCCGTTATCCAACCTGGAATCTCCGTCAATATTATGCAGAACAGACGAACCAGCAGCACGGCGGCAGATTGTCGCGCCTTCTAACTGTAGTCCGGTTTTACGGCATATATCAATCCATCGCTCATCCCGCAAAGACCTGAAAGCTACGGGAATAACCTCGCTCTGACTAACCTTTTCGTCGAAACCATTTGTCACAAGCATGGTCAGATCGCAACCAGAATTCCACCTGCCCAGTATTTCACCAAAAGCTGACAATAACACTGACAGAGATGAAACCCGATGCACAAGTGCAGCTTTTTGAATCTCATTCCACACAGTCCTGCCAAGTTTGCATTCATTGCGAATAATAGAACATTTATCATTTACCGCACCAGCGGATTCTCGCGGCAATTGCGGCCAAGCAGGCAAGCCTTCGCAAGCCATCTTTTCGACTGCTTCCATTTGAGACATTACCGGTCATTCCCCCCTAGTAAAAGTAATTTGATACACCTTTTTGCCTTACTATCACTCCAATATTCTTTTTTCGTTTTAATTAATACTGATAATCATTATCATCTACAGGAATATACTACCATGTTTTTCACTCTTGCTTCTATGTCAAAAAGGATAAATTACATGGTAAAAAGTATTTAGGCGCAAGAAAGAAAATATCTTCTTGCGCCTAAATCAGGTATGCAAAAAACTTTACTCCGGTTCGAACCTGATCCTACTGTAATAAGCTTCCGGTCTCTGCTTGTTCTGCCTGAGATAGCTTTAGTCCCTCCGGCTGTGCCCTATACCAGGTGGCGTACATCGCAGGCAGCACCAACAGGGTCAATATGGTAGCGCCGAAAAGACCGCCGGCGATCGCTACCGCCATCGGTCCCCAAAACACATTCGACATAAGGGGCACCATCCCCAGGATAGCTGCCGCGGCGGTAAGCATAATCGGACGGAAGCGGGTGACGGCAGCGTTAATAATGGACTCCCAGACAGTCTCTCCGGCTTTCAGGTGCTGCTCAATCTGGTCAATGAGAATGACGGAGTTGCGCATAATAATACCGGACAACGCTAAAATGCTGAGTTGCACCACAAAGCCCATAGGGCGCCCGGTCAAGAACAGGCTTACACTGACACCAATCAGCCCCAGCGGGGCGGTCAGCAGCGTGAGCAGCATCTTTGGTATACTATGGAGTTGCAGCATCAGCAGGGTGACAATGGCTACAATCATCAACGGTACAGGCTGTAATATCCAGCCACTGGCCTTCAGGCTGCTTTCCAGGGAACCGCCAATATCGATGCTGTAGCCCGGCGGCAGCGAGGAACGTAAGTCCTCCAGATCTTTATACACCGCTTTGGTTGCATTGTTGCCCAGTATGCCCTCGACCGTATTGGCCTGAACGGTAATCGTTGGCTTTAAATTACGGCGCCAGATCAGTCCTTCCTCTGCCTCATAGCTGATTTTGGCGATTTGATCCAAAGGAACGAATTGACCGCCACCGGTGTGGATATTCAGATCTTTGACCAGGGACAAGTCGCAGCGGCTGGCCGAGTCAAGCCGGAATACAATGCCGATGGTTTTATCCCTTTCCCGGAACTCGGCAATGGCCGAGCCTGACAACAGTGACTGCAGGTTGGCGGCCAGGGTCTGACTCTCAATCCCCAGTATGCGTACCTTATCCTGATCGATATCCAGGCGCAGAACTTTACTCTTTTCGTTCCAGTCAAGATTGGCTTCGGTAATCATCGGGTTGATTGCTAGCTGATCCAATACCTGTCCGGCAATTTCACGGACTTTATCATGATCATGACCGGTTACCCGCAGCATGACAGAATAGGGGTAGGACGGACCGGTTTTAATAAATTTGATATTGCCGCGCACTTGGGGAAACTCAGTATCCAGCAGATTTTTAGCCTGTTTGGCCAGTTTGTCACGGAAATCAACGTCTTTGGCCACAAAAATAAACTGAGCAAAATTTGTATTTGGATAAACAGCCTCGGCGGTAAGAACAAAACGTGGCGCTCCTTTTCCCACATAATAGGAGTAGTTGACCAAGCCGGCCTCAGCGGTAAGTCTTTGAACAAAGCGTGCGGCTTCCTGTTCTGTAGCCTGCAGGGAAGCTCCCTGCGGCAAACGCATATCCACGATGAGCTCCGGCCGGCTGGATTCAGGGAAAAACTCCTGCTTTACCTGGCCCATCAGAAAAGCGGAACCAATAAAACAGATGACGGTAAGGAACAGCACCTTTTTGCGCTGAACCAGACACCATGTCAATAGCTGTTTGAACAAACAATAAAAGCGGGTGTTGTACAGCTCCTTACCAGGAACGCTGCCAGCAGTGGAACTCGTAACAAGGCTGTAGCCTAACAGGGGAGTAACCAATACTGATACGCCCCAGGAGATCAAGAGGGCGATGGTAATTACCGAAAAGATGCTGCCAACGAATTCGGAAGCCGTGCCTTGAGAAAACCCGATCGGGATAAACCCAGCGCAGGTAATCAGCGTCCCGGTTAGCATTGGAAACGAAGTGGCCTCATAGGCGTAGCAGGCAGCGTCAAAGCGGTTCCAGCCCTGCTGCAGCCTGACGGTCATTATCTCAATAGCGATAATGGCGTCATCCACCAATAGACCCAGTGAAAGTATCAAAGCTCCCAGTGAGATTTTATGAAGATCGATCCCCCCCACTTTCATAACGACGAATACGCCGGTAATTACCAGGGGGATGCATAGGGCCACAACAATACCGGAGCGCGCGCCCAGGCTGAGAAAGCAGACGATTAAAACGATAGCTACCGCCTCGGCCAGGGATCTTATGAAATCATTAATCGACTGCTGGACCATGTCCGGCTGATCGGCAACGGTATTAAGTTCCAGTCCCAAGGGGAGCTGCTGTTTAATTTGGGTTAGGGTCCTATCCAGGTTTGTGCCAAGGTCGAGAATATTTCCCCCCTTATCCATAGATAAAGCCAGCCCGATCGCCGGCTGGCCGTTATAAAACATCCTTGGATCCGGGGGATCGCTGTAACCACGGGTAATCCGAGCGACATCGCCCAAACGCAGGTTGTGCCCTCCAGCCCGGACAGGCAGGTTTTTTACATCGTCCAGATTTTCAAACATACCGCTTACCCGCAGGTAGACATTGTCAGCCGCGGTTTCCAGCATGCCGGAAGGAGCCATAGCATTTTGCGCCTTCACGACGTTCATCATATCTGACGGGACCAGACCCAACTGCGCCAGTTTGGCGTTTTCCAGTTCAATATAAATTTTTTCGGTTTGTACGCCGATAACATCTACTTTTCTGACGCCTGACACATCAACCAGGATGCGTCGAATTTTTTCCGCACGTTCCCGTAGCTCTTCATAACTATAACCATCGCCTGTCAGGGCATAAATGCAGCCAAACACATCGTCAAACCGGTCATTGTAATAAGGCCCGTCAACGCCCTGAGGCAACGCGGGCTTGATATCATTCACCATATTGCGCACTTCCAGCCAGATGGGACGGATCTGATCACCTTTGACCGCATCATCCTTCAGGACAACATAAATAACAGACTGACCGGGAGTAGAATAGCTTCTCAGGTAATCCAGCCCTGGGGTGTCCTGCAGTTTCTTCTCAATTTTATCAGTGACCTGCTCTTCCACCTGACGGGCACTAGCACCCGGCCAGTTAACCGACACAACCATCTGTCGGATGGTAAAATCGGGATCTTCCATGCGGCCCAGATTCCTATAGGAAAAAATCCCAGCAATAAAGATAACTACCAAAAAATAATAAACCAGTTGTTTATGATGGAGCGCCCATTCTGTAAGATTAAAATTTTTCATGAGCGGTCACCACTGGCAATTCGTATTTGTTGGCCGTCCCGCAGTTTGTGAACGCCGGCCGTGACAATGGTTTCGCCAGGCTGCAATCCAGCCAGCACCTGAATGGTGTCGCTGCTGCCAACACCGACAGTAACAGGGCGCAGGCCGACAGTATTGTCTTTGACCACCCAGACTCTGGGAGTATCCCCTGTTTGATACAGGGCCGACAAGGGAATAGTGATTGCCGCTGCCTGTTGGTCGGCAGCAGTTACCAAGACGGCTGCCGTCATGCCCAGTTTGACTTCCGGCGGTGGCGTGACTAAGGTGATACGCACTTTGTAAGTACGGCTAGTTGCGTTAGCCATTGGTGCAATTTCTCTGATGCTGCCGTCTACCGTAATACTAGGCAGAGCCCAGAAGGTCACTTTGCATTGGGTGGCTTGGCGCAAGTCTTCCAGCCGGTTTTCCGGGATGCTAATTTCGATTTCCCGCTCTCCGTCCCGCACGATTGTCAGCACAGTCTGGCCAGCGCTAACCACCTGGCCAATTTCAGCGCCAATTGCGGCAATGACACCTGGTTGATCGGCAACCAGCAGGGTATAGTCGAGTTTATTGGCGCCCTGTTCATGCTGGGCCGCTGCCCGGTGAACTTCCGCCAGAGCAACGTCATAGGAATTTTGGTACTGGTCGAACTGAGCACGGCTGACAGCCGCCTGCTCATATAACTGCCGGTAGCGGCTTAGATTGCTTTCAGCCAATTTTAGCTGAGCCTGAGCAGCCATAAGTTGCGCGGAACTGCTGTTTGCCGCTTGCTGCAGGTCTTTGGGTTCAAGCTGCATAAGCACCTCTCCTGCCTGAACAGTGGCACCCAGATCTACACTGCGTCTGATTATCTTCCCGCCGACCTGGAAGGCCAACTGGCTTTCATAACGGCCGCGCACTTCGCCCGGATAGGTGTAAGAGCGGGACGTTTCCACAGCATTGACCATTACTGTACGAACTAAGGGAATGTTCGTATCAACCGTTGGTTTTGCCTGGTGATTTTCTTTCCACAAAACGCCACCGATGATACAAATGATCATGACAGCAGCGGCTAACCCATAATACCATTTCTTTTTTCCTTTCACTATATGATATTGCACTTCATTTCCTCCCTTGCGCAGTGCTAAAGCCGATATCTTTTTCCGGATGTAAAAAAGTTGTCCTGTGAATGATGGTGGGGAAAGAGCGACAGATTTTGATCCTGTTACTCTTTCCCCGTTTGATTTTGTTTGTATAACCCTGTTTATTGTACTCCTGCAGGCGAATGAATACTTCACCAGCCACCCTTTGCGGTATGGACCGTTTGCCGGTAGTTACATACGCCCTTCCACACCAAAAACAAATTGCCTCGACGACATTGGCAGAGCTCCGGCAGCCATACTCCCATCAGACAGGTATGCCGTATCTTTTGCATAAGTTGTTTCATAAGCCCGGTTGGTTAAATTATATACTTTGGCGTAAACTTTGATATTAGGCTTAATTTGATAGCTTGCAGCCACATCCAGCACCCAATACTGTCTGGAGGTAAAAGCCTCGAGACTACGGCCGGTAGCGCCGCGCCCCATGACATTGACATTCCATGCATCATTATGATAGAGGAAACCTAAGCGATAAAAATTAGGATTACTGTTGGCTATGTCCAGCTGATACCCAAGACCACTATCGTCATTCTTCTCTTTCACCTTTAAATAAGAATAACCGGCAGTCATATCCCAGTGCTTGGCAAGCGGCTGTGTTATAGATAAATCAAAACCTTGTTTTTTCTGTTCCGCGATATTATACGGCTGCCACATCTGCATTCCACTAGCATAACTATAGACTTTAGTACCCAAAGCATCTTTTAAGTGAGTACTGAACACATTGGCCTGAATTGCCGTTCCACCAGATAAAGTGGTATTGATGCCAAGGGTAACAGTATCTCCTTTTTCCGGCTTAAGATTGGGATTGCTTAAATAATAACTCCCATCGGGAAGAAATAAGTCGACCGCATCAGGACCTCTATATACCTGACCCCAGGATAGATAGGCATTAGTACTGTCGTTCACTTTGCGGTTAAGACTTAACCGGACAGTTGACGCACCGTCATATTCACTGGAATCATCCTTACGAAAGCCGGTAGTGAGTGTCCAGAGAGAATCAAATGCCCAACGATCTTCCAAAAACAACCCTAGATTACGGATTTTTTTACCGTCATAACCGGTAGGTATGGCATCATAAATCTTACTATCAACCTGCGTATTGCGCCAGTCAAACCCTCCCAGCAGGGTATGGCGATCACTCAAACGCCGGGTTTGATTCCATTCGATACCGTCTGCTTCTGTTCTATACCAGGAACTATATGTATTATATTTATATCGATCCCAAAGAAAATTGGAATGATTACGATAGATTTGCAGATTATTGGTCACATTCTCGCCTTGCTGCCACCGGTAAGCCAATGAAACATTATTCTGGATAGTATGGCGGGAGGCATTGGGACTGTATAAAACAAAACCTGGCTTGGTTATCGTCTGATTAGCATCTTCGTCCAGATGATTAAAATAAAAAGTCAGTGTCTTACCTTCACCAAGCTCTTTATCAATCCTAACTGAGGCTTTTTCTCTGCTAAAATCACTGTTATCCATGGTAACAACTTTACCAGTGGACGGATCTTTGTATTCATAATTATCCTGTGTCTGACGTTCGAACGTGAATATATAACCGGTATCCCCGCTTTTACCGCTGCTTTGTAGGCTGTACCGTCTTGCACCCCAGCTGCCAAATTCGGTTGATACCGTAGAACTGGGTTCCGCCCCTTTCCGGGTAATGATATTAATGACACCGCCAACACCATTACTACCATAGAGTGATGAGGCTGCCCCCCGTACCACTTCAATTTTTTCCACACTGTTCATATTAGGTAGTTCATTTAAATTGTAGCCACTCTTACTGAAACTTGTCCGCTGTTCCCCGTTAATCTTCCGGCCGTCTACTAAAACAACTACCCGGTTATCACCATTAAGGATAATGGAAGATTCTTCCCCAGCACTGCCGCCTTCCGTCTTTACAATAACACCTGCCTGTGTCAGCGCTTCTGAAATAGTAGAAAGGTTTTTTTGTTCAATCTCCTTACGCCCTATCACCGTAACATTGGCCGCGGTTTCGGATACTTTTGTCGGCATTCGACTGGCCGTCACCACATATTCGTCCAGATTGAATTCCGCCTCTGCTACTTTGGCTTCCGCTTCCTCCGCCACTACCCTCTCCGGTGCACCCAGTAATAGCGCACTGCCCAAAAACATGTACAATAATTGCTTTTGCCTCTTCTTCATACATTCTCCCCCTCCATTAATTCAAAGCCTGATTAATTTTCCAGCTCCCTGCCTGCATTCGTCTGTGCCAGAAATCATGATATTGGCCTTTCTCCGCAATAAGCTCATGATGGGCGCCGCTTTGGACAATCCTGCCGTCATCAATCACCAGTATTTGGTCAGCATTTTTTATCGTCGCTAATCGATGGGCAATGACAACCAGGGTTTTATCTTTTACAAGCTCATTAATGGCCATTTGGATATGCTTTTCATTATCCGGGTCTATACTTGCCGTCGCTTCATCAAGCAGGATAATCGGCGCGTCTTTGAGGATTGCCCTGGCGATAGAAATTCGCTGCTTTTCACCTCCTGACAAGGATGAGCCGCCTTCGCCCACCATAGTTTCATAGCCCTGTTCCAATTCCATGATAAAATCATGGCAGCCGGCCTTGCAGCAGGCTGTCACCACTTCTTCCATTGTGGCAGTGGGCCTGCCGAATTTAATATTATTCAGGATTGTATCGTTAAACAGGTATACATTTTGAAACACCATACTGATGTTTTTCAGCAGGCTGTCGCAGGTCATTTCTTTGACATTAACGCCGCCGATTTTTACCTCGCCTTCCTGCACATCCCAAAACCGGGCAATCAGATTGGCAATTGTGGTTTTGCCACAACCGGATCTACCGACAAGGGCTGTCATACTGTGCTCCGGCACAGTAAAACTAACATGATGCAGAATGTTTTCTTGTTCATAAGCAAAGGAAACATCGTTAACCTCAATAGCGAAATGGGGTAAAGCGATATCTTTCCCATTTTCATCAATAATTTCTGCATTATTAATCGCATCATATCGATTGAGAGCGGCTTCAATAATACGTACCTTAACACTCAGAATACCTAACGCTTTAAAGGGCAGATAAAACTGAAAAATGAATATGACCATCATCAACATAAAAGAGAGATCTATCGTTTGCTTGAGAGCAAAATAGGAAGACGCAATAATTGTTAATCCAATTCCCAAAGTAAAACAGTTATCAAAACGTACGCTGGGGGGAATAAATTTTTCTTCGAAATCAATCATTGCATCCCGGTATTTTTCAAATTCCCGATTTATTTTTTTGGCCTGTGCCCCAGTCATATTGAAGGCTTTAATCACCGAGATTCCTTTTACATATTCAAGGACGGCACTAACGAGCTGAGACTGGGTCTCCTGTCTGACAACTGATTGATGTTTTACCACCTTTTGCATTCTGTCTAGCATTAAAAAAGCTAAAATCAAAGTAATAAAAGAAATCATTCCAATCCTGTAATCCAAAACAGTTAATATAACAACACCAATTGCCGTGCTCAAATAACCTCTGATGATATAGGAAAGCGTTGACATGGAATGTTCTTCGACAAAAACCAAATCGGATGTAATCACCGCGGTAATATCGCCAATCTTCCCTTCCGAGAAATATCCCATTGGCAACCTTTTTAAGCGGTCTCCCATCTTCATTCTTTCTCTGGCTAAAATTTCATAGCCTGCACCGCTTTGTAAGTCGTCTACCAGCCGTTTCGACAGAGCCCTAAGCACTACACTGGTAATTACAACAATACCAGCTAGCCAGGCATCACGGATTGTGACACTGCCTGATACCATTTTAATGAGGATAAATAAAACGGAAATAATCGGAACTTGTGCAAATATGGCTTCCAAAATACTAAAAAGAAAAGCAATCTTTATCTTTGCTGCATATTCCCCAGCCAGATGCAATAGTCTGTTGATTATCCTAAGCATTTTGGTCCCCCTTAACCTGAACTCCCCAGTTTATGGATTGCCTATGGGAATCCCATAGCGATTGATATGTACCGCATTTTGCCAACAATTCGGTATGACTGCCTTGCATGAGCAATTTTCCTTTGTCCATCACCAGGATATTATCAGCTTCCATGATGGTAGAGAGCCTGTGGGCAATGACGATAAGGGTTTTCCCTGCGATCAATTGATTTAATGCTTCCTGGATTTTATCTTCGTTTTCCGGGTCGGTGAATGCGGTTGCTTCATCCAGGATAATGACAGGGGAATTTTTCAATATGGCTCTGGCGATGGTAATTCTTTGTTTTTCTCCGCCGGAAAGCTTGTTCCCATCCTCGCCGGCATTGGTGCCATACCCCTGCTCCATCTTCATAATAAAATCATGACACATGGCAAGCTTTGCCGCAGCGATGACCTCCGCATCGGTGGCTTCAGGCCTGCCTATGCGGATATTCTCCATGATGGAAGCATGAAATAGAAAGGTGTCCTGCGAAACATAACTGATCAAATTCATTAATTTTTCAAAAGATATTTCATTGATATTGATGCCGCCGATGGTAATTCGACCTTCTTTCACATCCCAAAAGTGTACCAATAGTTTGGCAAGAGTGCTCTTACCGCTCCCCGATGCGCCGACAATCGCCGTAACCGAGTTTTCGGGGGCGCAAAAGGAAACTTGTTTGATTACCTCTGTTTGCTCATAGGCAAAGGTAACATCATGAAATTCCACGTTATAGTTTTCCGGATCAATGCCCTTATCGGCAATTGCTAATTCTTCTCCGGCAAATGTTTGCTCCAGCTGCTCTATTTTATGCTTGAGGACAGGTACAACCGGGAAAAATTCCACAAGCCTGATGAACGGCTGCCCCAAACTCATTGATAATAGCAGGGCAAATACAAAGGTGGAAAGTGTCAGCGTTCCCTGGATATAAAACACTGTGCCGACAGGTAATAAAAACAGTATTGTGCAAGGGAGAACCGATCCATAGATTGCCATATATGTCCAGGATTCATTACACCATGCCAAAGAATATTTTTTATAATTTTCAACCGACTCTACATAGTGTTCATAAGAATTGGTTGTCCGGTTAAACACTTTAATGACCTCCATGCCTGAAATATATTCTATGATAGTGGAATTCATCTTCCGTGCAGCAGTATAATATTGATCCATTTTTTTTAATCCGGCTCTCATCAACAACCCCACTGCGATCATACCGATTAAAATCGAAGCCAGGGAAAGAAGAGCCAACCGCCAATCCACTATAAATAAAACGATATACACTATGATTGGAGCAAGGATATAAGGAATGCCTTCAGGCAGCATATGCGCCAGCATCAATTCCACATTTTCGATGTCATCGACAAAAATTTTTTTATAACTTCCCGTACCTTTTTTATAAATATCTCCCAGTGGCAATTTTGTCATCTTGTCGGCAAATTTCATTCTCATACCCATTAACGTATCAAATGCCGCTTGGTGAGATGCCGTTAATCCTTTATAGAATAAAAATGACTGCATAAATAAACCGGCAATGACTCCTCCGCCCATAAGCAATAAATAACCTGGTGTAATGGTGTGTTTTTCTACAAAACGTAAGATCAGGTCATAAGTGATTAAATACGGTGTAATTCCGGCAATGACACTGAAAAGAATAAGGAAAAACGCCAAATACATTTTGTTTCTATGTTCCTTTGCATAGAATAGAACTTTTTTAAATCCACTCATCTTTCATCCCTCCGATCCATTCCGCAAACATGACTGCCTTATTTGGTATTTATTCATATTGCGTCATGTTGATATTGATTATCATCATCATTAACAAGGAAATAATACCGCATTTTCAGTTCTTGCTTCTAGGTCAAAAAGGATAAGTTTTATGGTAAAAAGTATTTAGGCACAGTGAAGTCATTTTTCACTGTGCCTAAATACGCTTAAACTTGATTGTAGTTTATAGATTTTTACTGTATTCTGATGGGTTGAAGCCATATTTTTTTCTGAATTTTTCTGCAAAATAGCTTAGATCATTATAGCCTACCAGCAAAGCCACTTCCGTGACTCTTAACTTTTTATCCTCTATTAAAAGCCGCGCCTGCTCCAGTCTTTTATCAATGATATAGGCATGAACAGGCATGCCGAACAATTCCTTGAAGCCTGTTTTCAGTTTATATTCATTAAGACATATCAATTTTGCCAATTTTCCGAGCGTTGGCGGGCAAGTAATATCTTCATCAAGAATCCTTCTGGCCTGATGCAGTGCCTCCCTATCACAGGAAGAAAGTCTGACCGAGGAATACGGTTCTTCACTTTTAAAGATGGACTCATCCAGGTAAACAGCAATCAGTTCCAGTATTTTCCCTTCAAGGTATATTCTTTTTACCTGTTCTCGGTAACGGCAGTTCATTATCTCTTTTAGAATCCGCCTGACGGCAGGAGAAAATTTCCCGTTACCAAACACACTACTGCCATAAGATAGTCTGGTGTTAACATGCTCTTTTCCCCAGTGCTGCATAAGACTTGTGATGATTTCAAAGTCTAACTCTATATTGAGCCCCAAAATCCGCTGACCTGGATGATAGCTGCTGATAATACTTATTCCCTGGTTCCGGTTGAATATACAGCTTTCTCCGCAGGCGATCTCATATTCCTGTTTATTCCCTTCCATTCGCCACAAGAATCCCTCTCCCAGACAAAAAGCAAGCCTGAGCAGGGAGTTATCCTGTCTGCCCCCCATTGCCATTTTTTCATGGAAGGTCATATCTCCTATCGATATCTTCATTGAAGGCTTAACCACAATTCTGCGACAATAGCCCTTACCGACTGCTTCAGGTATTACCATCTCATTTTGAAACGAATCTGTTCTGTATATACGGCTGAGTCCGGCACATACAGGGCAGTTTTCATCTTTCGGATTAAATATCTGATATTTTTTCACTGTATTTTTTAGCATCAGTATCACCTCACCTTTCAACTCATAAGCCCTATTGATCAGGTTATAGACGTGTCATGTAAGCATAAAAAGCTTTTTCAGTTGTTCCAGACTACTGTCATTAAGAAAAAAATCATCCCTAATCCTTCCCGCTTCCAGATGTAGAATTCTTGTACAGGTATGCACAATAAATTCATAGTCATGGGTGATGACAAACACAATTTTTCCCTCTTCAGAAACCTTCCGCGTCAGGGAAGCAACCCGCCGCATGTTTTCCGCATCCAGACCACTGGTGGGCTCATCAAAAATCAATATGTCCGAGCCTTTGATCATAGCTACCGCAATGGTCACCCGCTGCTTCTGCCCACCAGAGAGGGAAGCAGGATGGCGTTCCTTGAATGCGGCAAGGCCAAGAGTTTCCATGGTTTCCGCTACTTTTTCCGCCAGCAGTAGCATGGCTTCATTTCCCAGCCTCAGTTCCTCCCCGACACTTTCGGTAAATAGCTGATAATCGGCATCCTGCATGACAAAGTATGCCTTTTTCAATCGCTCCCCTGCTTTTATTTGCAACGAATTTATCTTTACTTTACCCTTTTGCTCATGTACCAGTCCGCAGAGAATTTTCGCAAAGGTGCTTTTTCCTGCGCCGTTCAAGCCTGTAACTCCAATAATTTCTCCTTTTCCGGCCTTAAGACACAGCCTGTCAAGCACCGGCAAGCTACCCTCATACCCAAAGCACAAACCATCCAGTTCCAGAAATGCCTCCTGTGCCTGCATTTCGCTGCTGCCTCGCTGCAATGACAGTGTTTCTGGGTAAACACACCTTAGTCCCTTGTTGCTACGCTCTATATCAAGAATGGATAAGAAACTCTGCCTGTCATACTCTGCGGCAATTCTCCCCCCATCCATGTAAATCACTCTGTCTATAAGGTCTTTCAAATAATACAGGCGGTGCTCGGCGATAATCACCGTATGGCCCTTTGCTTTCAACAGGCAAAGGATCTTTCTTAACTCTTCTGTAGCTTGATGGTCCAGATTGGCTGAGGGCTCATCCAATACATAAACAGCAGGCCCCACCGCATGGACGGAAGCGATAGCAATCTTCTGTTTCTCGCCGCTGGATAGCTTAAATATGCTTCTTGCCAAAAGCTGCTCAATTTTCATGGCTGCAATCGTACTATTCAGCCTAGCAATCATTTCCGGTCTTTCTATGCCCATATTTTCACAGGAAAAGGCTATTTCCGAGGTGGTATCCACGGTAAAAAACTGGGACCGGGGGTCCTGGAATACAGAGCCAACCCGCTTTGCTATCTGGTGCAATTTCATATCGCTGATACTTTTGCCTTCAATAAAAACCGTTCCTTTTAGAGACCCATCATAAAAATGAGGAATCAGGCCGTTGAGCAGCCTGGTAACAGTGGTCTTGCCACAACCGCTTCGGCCGCAAAGTAAAATAAATTCACCCTTTTGAACCTGCAAATTGATGTCAGACAGGCTTTCAGTCTGCCCTTCATTATAGCTGAAGCTTACGTTCTTTATCTCAATCACGCCAGTATCCTCCCTATCACCAGACTGTCAAACACAGTCTTGTCCAGATACCAGAGCACTGCAGCAAGCCCAATAAATAAAAATGCACTCACTGCGTCGGAGAATAATATCCGCACCTCGCGCAAAGATGTTCTTTTATTCTCTCCATCAATACCCCGGGTTAGCGCTGCCGCTGATAGCTCATCAGCCACTTTCACGCTTCTCATAAGCAGGGGAACCAAAATATACTCCATCGTCTTGATGGGATGAAAAAGTATCCCGCTAAAAGATAGCTCTATATTGCGCATTTTCATGGTGTCCTTAATATAGCCCAGTTCTTCCTTAATCGTAGGTAAAAACCTTAAAAGCACTGCCAGCGGTATGATAACATTCTTTGGGAGCCTCATTTTTTCCATAGCGGCCATAAATTCATTTACCTTTATTGTGGCAACAATCCAGCTTCCCAGCATGAGGACTGGAATAAACTTCATAAAACTGTAAAGGAAGACTCCCAGGAGCACCCTGACACTTTCAGGGCCAGCAAAAGCTGTTAAAAAATCTATGCTTGCAAAGAACGTATAAGCCACTAGCAATTTCACACCATTCTTACCCTTTCCGGAAAGCAATAAAATTGCAAAAGTTGCTATCAAAGATACAAAAATGGTAATCTTCTGAGCAGTAAGAAAAAGCATCGTGCTGAAAGCCAGCGATATAATGATTTTCATCCTGGGATCTATATCCTGCAAGCCTTTTGTTCTTCCCTCCATGAAATTCATCCTTTTATTTTCTACAAAAGTACCCGAAGCTTCTTGTTGTATAGCCGCATCTGTATTTTGCACTATTCACACCTCACAATTTTTCGTCTTGTTAAATGATATTCATTATCATTTAACGTTTAAAAAAATTAACCGCTAGTTATGAAAGCGGTCAAATTTCACTCCCTTACACAATACCGGCTTTAACAAAATGTTTTTTCATAATCCTCTTGCCAAGGAAAGCCCCCAGCAATGCACCCGCTATTGATACCACCAAAATGCCCAATAACACCGGTCCATTTAACAGCTCAATAAGTTTATTGATATATCCCTCATCATATCCCCTGCCAACAGCCATTGCTTTATAAGCATCTGCAAAGAATACTAAAGGTGCAAAAGAACCAAGGGAATACCCGCAAATTAGAGCTGCATATCCTGTTGCAATTCTCTTAAAGCTTTTGTATGCCCCCTGAACAATGAGTTCTCCAATCATTGCCGCAATGACAATTGTAGTGATCACAGGCCAGTAAACTCCTAACAGTAGTAATACTGCCCCCTGTAAAATACCGCTGATCAAAAATGCCCCGGTTTTGGCAACCTTGGCCATCAGCAGCATGAACACTACTCCCAATGGGACAGCCACCACCGCCGGCATAAATAGATAAGTGACTGGAAACATTCCCAGAACTATGCCGACAATAGAAAAAATAACAATGAATACCGCATTAAGTACACCTAAAGTAATTAGCTCCTTAACCTGCAGCTTGTTTTGTTTCATATACATGTATATATGATCCCCCCTTTTTGTGGATAGCGATTATAAACCATATACTAAGAAACAATATCTGTTTTTTTGGTACTGCATTCCCAGCATAATTATCAGCTTTAGCTTATTGATAATGATTTTCATTTGTTTTTCATTATATCTGATAATAGGTATATTGGCAACCCTTTCCAAATAACAATTTCCACGAAACGTTTCAAATGAAAATGCTATTTTGTCCTCTGCAGACAAATAGCACCAACTTATGTCATACAAATCAGTTCCTTTTAAACTATTGTACCTAGAATTTACTTGGAGACTTTCCATCTGGACAAACTAAAAACAGAGGCAAAGGGAACGATTCCCTTTGCCTCTGTCCATTATGCCTGAGAATTTAACAAAGTCTTACTCCTTCGGCGCCGCAGTCAAGCAGTCTCTATAACCATCAATCCGAAAATATTTGATTGTTAATTCAATGTAACAAAGGATAAGAATTACTGTCAATCTATTTTATTTGATCACATCAACACCCATATATGGGCGCAGCAATTCAGGTATAATAACCGAACCGTCTTCCTGCTGATAGTTCTCCAAAATAGCAGCTACTGTCCGGCCGATTGCGACACCGGAGCCATTTAGGGTATGAACAAATTCCGGCTTGCCTTTAGGCTCGCGGCGGAATTTGATTTCAGCGCGCCGGGCCTGGAAATCCTCAAAGTTGGAACAGGACGAGATTTCGCGATAAGCGTTAAAGCTCGGCAACCAGACCTCAAGGTCATAGGTCTTGGCCGAAGAAAAGCCCATATCACCCGTGCTTAGCAGCATGGTACGGTATGGCAGACCTAACAGCTGCAAAACCTTTTCGGCATTAAGGGTCAGCTTTTCCAGCTCGTTATAAGATTCTTCCGGCAAACTGAATTTAACCATTTCTACCTTATTAAACTGGTGCTGACGGATAAGGCCGCGAGTATCGCGACCAGCCGCGCCGGCCTCAGCCCGAAAACAGGCGCTATAGGCCGTATAACAGAGTGGCAGATCCTTGGCATCCAAAATTTCCTGGCGATGCAGGTTAGTAATAGGCACCTCGGCTGTCGGGATAAGATAATAGTTCAGACCTTCCAGTTTGAACATATCCTCGGCAAACTTGGGTAATTGACCTGTACCGATCATACTGGCCTCATTGACAATAAAGGGTGGAAAAAATTCGGTATAGCCGTGCTCTTTGGTATGAAGGTCCAGCATGAAATTGATAAGTGAACGTTCTAACCGGGAACCTAAGCCCCGGTAAAAGGTAAATCTCGCCCCGGTTACCTTGCCGCCCCGTTCAAAATCAAGAATCCCCAGCTTTTCTCCGATCTCCCAATGGGCTTTTGGCTCAAAAGCGAACTCCTTCGGCGTACCCCAGCGGCGCATTTCCTGATTGTCCTGTTCATCTTTGCCTACAGGTACAGAGGCGTGTGGCACATTGGGTATGCTCATGATAATATCGGCAAGCCCAGTTTCGACTTCCTTTATCTTGGCATCAATTGCGCTAATACTGTCGCCTACTTCCCGCATTTCGGCAATCATATCATCGGCATTTTCCTTGGCTTTCTTCTTTTGACTAATCTCCAGCGAAACAGTATTCCGCTTGTTTTTGAGCATTTCAACCTCAGCTAATAGCTCCCGCCGTTCTTTTTCGAGCTTGATAAACTCTGTCAAACTCATAGCCGAACCCCTGTTTTTTAGTGCTTGCTCCACAATTTCAGGGTTACTCCGCACAAATTTAATATCCAACATATGTTTCTTCCTCCTTAACATAAAAAACTCCCGTCCCTTATGATAGGGACGGGAGTTTAGCTCCCGCGTTGCCACCCTGCTTGACTACCAACAGTCCACTCGACACGCATAACGGACGTGGACCGTGCGGCTCATCACCGCATGCTCAGAGGGTGGATAGCATAATGCTGTTACTGGCTCGCACCTGCCGCCAGTTCTCTGAAAACTCTCCATCATGCATGCCCTGTCATTGCATCTAACGATATCAAGATACAATTATTATGTATTATAAAATTATACATTATTCAGCACAGAATGTAAAGTACTGGCAACACCGTATCATCCACGACTAGCTAAACAACCTTGACATAACCACATAAAGTTTTTCCTATCACTGATCTTTTATTATCCTTTTTCACAAAAGGATTTTCCTGTAAGTTACGCGAACTAAACCATATTCGAAGTAAACAACTACTACCAAGCAAGGAGGCCATAGTATATGTTCTCTTCTATTTCTGATCTTGAAAGTGCTATATTATCCTGCGATCAATGTAAATTGTGCCAAGAAAATAATCATGGGCCAACATCATATAACGGTTCTGGTTGTAGCCCATTAGCAATTATTGGCGAAGGACCCGGAGGCGTCGAGGATGAATATGGTGTGCCTTTAGTAGGACCATCCGGTCAATTATTAGATAAGGCCTTATGGAGCGTAGGTGTAACAAGAGATAAAGCTTACACTTCAAATGTTATAAAATGCAGACCTAATAAAAATCGCACTCCAACCATAGAGGAAGGAGAATTTTGCGCTAATCTATGGTTAGATAAAGAAATAGCAATAATACAGCCAAAAGTTATCATTGCTTTAGGCAGTGTAGCTCTAAAATATCTGCTTGCGCCCACCGCTCGCATTACCAAAGACCGGGGGCACTGGTTTACCACAAAACATAACATCCCGGCGATTGCCACGTACCATCCGGCTTACCTCCTGCGACTAACAGGCAAAGATCTGGTTAAAGCTAAATGGGAGGTATATTATGACATGAAAGCAGCCGTAGAAAAATGCCAGGAACTAGCTCCTGGTAATGACTTGAAATCTGAAACCATTCCAAACTTACTAGAACTATACTATGAACGAAAAATTAGCAGATTAAGCAAAGGTACCCTATAAAAGTACAAAAAGCCCCCGGCACACGCCAGGGGCATAACTATTTCGCATTATGCTTTTATTTCTCTTTGATGAGTCAGAATTAAATCGTGATAGCTTCCAAATATCCATGTATTTTATGAGATGGGCCCACCTCAAGCTAAGTCTACTTTATCAATATACGTTATCGCACTCAGCACAGCGACAAGCCCTTCGCCAGTGGCCTTGGCAATTTGCCAGGGTTTACCGGTGCAATCACCGGCAGCGAATACCCCGGGAATGCTAGTTGACATGTCCCGGTTAACCTTGATGACTTCACCATCTAATTCCAAGCCTGGCAACAGATTCTCAACAGGATCGGACTGACGCATAATAAAGACCCCATGCAATTTAATTTCTTCCTTATCTGTTACTAGCTTTTCCACTTGTCCGTCACCAACAATGGCCTTCGGCTTGGCCGAAAGTACCTTAATCGGTGCCCGCATCCTAGCAAAGTCACCTTTATACTGCGGCAGGAAATAGACATTACGGCAGAGCTCACTTAAAAATACCGTTTCGTTCTCACCTTCCTCAGTATAGGAAATAACAGCTACATCCTTCCCGTCAAACATCCGGCCATCGCAGGTAGCGCAGTAGCTGACTCCCCGGCCCAATAGCTCCCGCTCGCCTTCGAATAAGAGGGTACTTACCACACCGGTAGCAAATATAACAGCCTTGGCTTCATAGGTAGTCTGCGGTGTGAGCAGGGTAAACATGTTGTCACCGGGAAATACGTTCATTACCTTTTCTTTAACAAGCTTCGGCCCATGGGCCAGCGCATGTCCGGTAAAATGCTGCATCAGACCTTTGCCGCTAACCTCCGGCAATCCCAAATAATTATCAACCTTATGCGCTTTTTGCAGTTTTTCACTAAAATCGAGATGCTCAAACACCGCAATATTCTTATTGCGAATGCGTCCTGTCAATGCGGCAGACAGCCCTGCCGGACCACCACCGATAATGGCAATATCAAACTTGTTATCTTCGGCCATATGTACTCCTCCTTGTATTAACTACCCGAGGTCTTTGGCCACCTGTTTTATCCGCTCACGAATGGGCAGATTGTAAGGGCAACGCTCCTCGCACTCCCCGCATTCGATGCACGCCGAAGCTTTGACCTTAGCCCCTTGGTACCGCGCTGGAATAGCCGTCTTTAATCCATACCTTGTATATTGTAAATGAAAAATAAACATCTGTGGAATATCAATTCCAGCAGCACAAGGCATGCAGTAGCCACAGCGGCGGCAGAAATTAGAGCCGAGTTCTGCGGCTAAGGCGTTCAGTTTGGCCGTTTCCTCAGGATTAAGTTGTCTAAAGTTTTGGGCCGCAGCCAAATTCTCGGTAACATGCTCTATCCGATCCATTCCCGGAATAGCAACTACACCTTCCTGTTGCAATACAAAGCGCAATGCTAAGTCTACATGATCAATAAGGCCGCCCCCCAGTGGTTTCATCACAATCATACCGACGTCAAGCGACCTCGCCAAAGGAAACAAGTCGTTCATAGCCCGCTGTTCCACACAATTAAAGGGGACCTGCACAGTACTGAACTCACCAGTTTTGACCGCCCTTATCAGCATATCCACATTATGGCCGGTTATGCCGATATGACGAATTTTCCCCGCGGCTTTAGCCTCTTTCAAGGCGACAAGTGCCCCGTCTGGCGCCATAACAGCTTCCCATTCCTGTTCAGTCTTGACATTATGCAGTTGATAGATATCAATATACTCGGTTTTCATTGTAGCCAGACTAGTAGCAATATCCTCAGTCATAGCTGCTTTGGTTCTGGCCATACTTTTCGTAGCCAGAAAATACTCACTGCGGCGGCTGGCTATGTATCTGCCAATTTTGGCTTCACTGTCCGTATAGGCTCTGGCTGTATCAACGAAGTTTATCCCGGCATCCAAAGCAGCAATAAGCACTTCACCAGCTTCCTCCATTGTACAGCGTTGCATAGGCAGCGCTCCAAAGCTAATTGGTGTTACCAAAAAGCCAGTTCGGCCTAAACGTCTTTTTTCCATCGAAGTAATCCTCCTATTGCAACTGCGTTCCATCTGCTTCTTGCTCTAAAGCCTGCAGCCGTTCCTTAGCATGAGCTGCTTCCGGTGACTCTGGCTTGGCTCGCATGATAAGTTCTTTATAAGCAATAATAGCTTCAGCAGTACGCTGTTGCAGTTCGCAGCATAGTGCCTTATTATGGTAAGCCAGCACATTGTCCGGATTAAGCTCTACCGCATGGGTAAAATCAGCAATGGCCGCATCAAAATTCTTTTGAGCGGCATAGGCAATGCCCCGGAAAAAGTATGGTCTGTCATCACTAGAATCAGCCTCAATAACGCGGGTAAAATCAGCAACAGCCTCGCTGGTTCTTTCCTGGCCCATATAGATAGAGGCTCTAATGGCAATAGCTTGCATATTTTCTGGTTCCAACTCGATTACTTTATTATAATCAGCCAATGCTTCCTCAATGAGACCGATCTCATAGTAAGCCTGTCCCCGCTTAATCAATACAGTGGGTTCTTCCGGGAAGCGCTCGATTACCTTATTATAGTCGGCAATCGCTGTGGAATACAAATTGCGGGCAGCAAAGGCGTCACCCCGATTTACGTAAGATGCCATATCTGCCGGCTCTAACTCAAGAGCTTTGGATAAATCATCAATAGCATGCTCAAACATACTGTTATTAAGATACAGCACACCACGGTTTGCGTAATTCATCCAATCTTTAGGATCATAAAACATCGCCTGAGAATAATCCATCACGGCATTTTTGATATCCTCAAGCATGGCATATGCACTGCCACGGTAAGAATAATAAACTGCTTTGCAGGAATTAAGTTCAATTGCCTTGCTGTAATCGGCAATCGCCTGCTCAAAGTTACCAGCGACAGCTGCCACTACGCCGCGCCAAAAATAGCCTTCACTATTATCAGGCTCTGCAGCCAGCAGCTTGCTGCACGCTGCCAGCATGTCCGCCGTTTTACCAGCATCATAAAGTGCCTGCATGTCTTTACTAAATTGACTTTCCTCGACAACCGGGCCACAACCGGAGCAACCGCAGTCACAGGACGAGCCGCAGCCGGCTTCATTACAACCATTATCTTGATTCATATTAACAACTCCTTTACTGAGTTTATCTGTAATTGTTATTAACTACTATAATATGTTCGCGTCTTTTACTATAATCCCTGCTATTATTGCCAAAATTATCCCCAAAAACAACATATCTGCAACATCTTAGAAAATAAATAGCTAAAAAGCGAAATTGCTCACCAACAGTGGCAATTTCGCCTTTGTAACTACAACCCTTTTTGCTCAATACCGCTATACAAGAAACCCAGATGGTTCGTTGAATTCATGAGCACCAGTCGCCATTTTCCATCCTGGTATTCAAATACATTAATGCAGGTATTATCCTGATTGATTTGCCAGAAATGAGACAAATCAATGTCTAACATGTCACATAACACAGCTTTATTGACTGCGTCATGCGCTACCACCAGTACAGTCTGTCCCTGGTGCTTTTCAGCCATTTCGCGAAAAGCAATCATAGCCCGGTCACGAACCGTTGCAAGGCCTTCGCCACCTGTCCCTGGCATAGTAACGCCCACTGCGGTGGTTTTCCACTGCGCAAGCAGTTCCGGATATGTTTTGCCAACCTCATCACTCAGGAGACCTTCCCACTCGCCATGATTAATCTCCAACAAACGGCTGTCGGTATTTACCGGCAATCCGTGAGCCGCCACACACATCATAGCAGTATCAACAGCCCGACTGAGCGGACTGGCATAACAGACATCGATTGGAACATCCTTAAGGGCTTTAGCGGCCAGTTGGCCTTGCTCGCGCCCGAAAGCTGTAAGCGGGGTATCAATCTGCCCCTGGTAGCGTCCTTCTTTATTCCAGGTTGTTTCCCCATGACGAACTAATATAAATCGTGTTGTTGCCATATTTCCCTCCTCTGTATTTTTCTATGTACAACTGTTAAAGCTTTATGCATGCGGGTGGCGTGTTGGTAAAAGCGGAAGTCAAACGCTAGTGGTGGAGCGTTGTCAATACACCACCGGCATGCGCCAGCCAGCTTCTTTAATGCGCAAGTTAGGAATTTTCCTTTTGGAAGGCAAGCATATAGTCGCACAACGCCTGGCAGGAATCGTAGGGTACAGCATTATAAATAGAAGCCCGGCAGCCGCCAACCAAACGGTGACCATTAAGACCCACAAAACCAGCCTGTTTAGCTTGCTCCAAAAACTTTTTCTCCAGGTTCTCGTCAGCCAGACGGAAAGTGACATTCATTAATGAACGGGCACTTAGCTGAGCATGCCCCTTATAGAAGCCATTGCTGGCATCAATAATATCATAGATTAGGGCTGCTTTTTCCTGGTTGCGCTTGTAGATACCAAGCAAACCACCTTCCTCTTTCATCCATTCCAGCACTAATTTCATCATATAAATACCAAAGGTGGGTGGCGTGTTGTATAAAGAGTTGTTTTTGGCAAAGGTAGCATATTGGAGCATTGTTGGCCCCTTTTTCTTAGCCTGCTCTAAAAAATCACGGCGAATAATAACAACCGTTACACCCGAAGGCCCGATGTTTTTCTGAGCCCCAGCATAAATAAGCGCAAATTTGCTCACATCAATAGGACAAGACAAAATATCGCTGGACATATCGGCAATCAATGGCACTCCAGCCGTATTAGGAAAAGCATGCCACTGGGTACCATAAATCGTGTTGTTGGAGGTAATATGCAGATAAGCCGTATCAGCATCATAGTTAATTTCCTTAAGAGCCGGCATCTGGGAATAATTTCCTTCTTTAGTAGTAGCGGCCACAAATACCTCACCGAGTTTTTCGGCCTCAGCATAGGCTTTTTCTGACCAGACACCTGTCATCACATAGCCTGCTTTTTTGTTAGCAGGTAAAAAGTTCATCGGGACCATAGAAAATTGGAGACTGGCGCCACCCTGCAGGAATAAGACCTCATAACCTTCCGGTATTGACAGCAATTCTTTTAAGAGTTCAATGGCCCGGTTATGAACAATTTCATACGCGTTGCCACGATGACTGTGCTCCATGATAGACATGCCGGTGTCATTAAAGTCAAGCAGTTCTGCTTGGGCCTTTTTGAGAACTGCCAGCGGCAAGGCTGCCGGTCCGGCATTAAAATTATAGGCTCGTTTAACACTGTTATTCACAAAATCACCTCATAATAGTAAAGTAAAAATCCCGCCCCAATAGTATAAGGTATTGGGGCGGGATAGAACTCCCACGGTGCCACCCAGTTTCAAGCCGTCCACAACGTAAAAGACAACGTTAAAAATATATAAAAAAACCCCCATCCCTCTACAGGGACGAGAGCATTCTCCCGCGTTGCCACCCATGTTGCTTTTCAGCCAACTTTTGCCGCTATACCGGGCGGACCCGTCAGATTCATCATCAGCCACTCCCAGGCGGAATTCATTGCTACTCACACTGGCTCGCACCAACCACCAGTTCTCTGAAGCTCACAGCAATCAACTTCCTGTTCATCGTGCAGAAGCTATTTAACTTGTTTTCGATTATACAATATGCGCTACCAGCAGTCAAGTGTATTTTGTACAAAAACCAATAAAACCATTCTTAGCTTTTGGGGCTAAATGCCGGGCAGAACGTTACGTTTATTCATACGCCTTCTGGCAGTCTCATCGTGGCTGCGGCTTTAGCCGCTCACTCTGCGTCCAGTTAATTCAATAAAAACATCTTCCAGGTTAGTGTTTCGCAGCGTAGCATTAACCGCCAGGGTGCCGGCAAATGCGGCGGCCTCCACTCGACTGGCAAAGAACCGGTATTGCGTGCCTTCACTTTCGCTCCATTCAACAACGTAACTGCCTAGTCGCTCACATAACGCCCCTGGACTGTTAAGCGCAATCAGTTGCCCTTTTTCCATAATGGCTACCCGCTTACAAAGATTTTCTGCTTCTTCAATATAGTGGGTAGTCAATAACACCGTCAATCCATCCGAATTTAACCGGCGAATCAAATCCCACAGCCGCCGCCTAACCTGCGGATCCAGTCCAACGGTAGGCTCATCCAAAAAAAGCACCTTGGGCTGATGCAATAGTGCCCGCGCAATCATCAGCCGCCGCTTCATGCCGCCGGAAAAAGTATTCACCATATCATTGCCCCGCTCTTTCAGTTCAACATAATCCAATAGTTCTTCGACCCGTTGCTCCCGCTCGGCTCGCGGCATGTGATGCAAGCGACCATGTAAGTTGAGATTTTCCCGGGCTGTTAAATCTATGTCAAGATTAAAATGCTGCGGCACAACGCCAATAACGGCTTTAACGGCCAGTTCCTCCTGTGGCAGGCGATACCTATTAATGGTAACAGTGCCTGCGGTCGGACGAGTAAGCATAGTCAATATTCGTATCGTAGTAGTCTTCCCTGCCCCATTAGGGCCCAGCAACCCAAATGTTTCCCCTTGCGCAATCGTTAGATTTAAATTGTTTACAGCTGTCCGTTCCCCGTATTTTTTCACTAAACCTTCTATGCAAATCATAATAACCTCACCAACTATGTAATGTGTCCTTTTTCAAAGTCACATTTTGATTTAAGTATAGCATATAATAATAAAGGCTTCCACATTAGGAAGCCAAATCACGTAAATCTCTATTATAACGGAAAACATAGACGTGGGTAACATCCCTGCCATGGGTAACATCCCTGCCGCGGATAACAGTACCAGCGAGGATTGCAAAATCGCCGGGGATTGCAAAATCGCCGGGGATGGCAGCCAAACCCTATTCCTAACCCCAAACCAACAATAAAAGGCAGTAGTTGTCTGTTTCCTCTGACATTATCGTCATCTTCCCAATCCTCTTCGTCATCTTCCCAATCTTCAATCTCAGGTTCTTCCCAATAAGGGCGTTTTTTATTCGCCACGCAAGCCCCTCCTTCCACTCTTCTTTGCTACATAATATGCAAACATTCTTCATACTGCTACTAAAGAAAATCCTGCAACTCCTTATGTAAGGTATTGCAGGATCACATTATCATATGACATTTTTCAACCACACCTTTATTTTCAGTTGCAGTATATAGCAAGTACATCACTGGCAGTTATAAAACACCTTTTTGGGCCAGTACAGCCTGGGCTTCAGACCTCCAGGCCGTTAAATACCACGCAAAAATTCCTGCGCCAAGCAGCACCAGCACACCGCCAATGATAAAGGTAGTCGCAGTCCCAATCAGGCCTGCCATTTGACCGGCAAGCAAACTGCCAATTGGCCCAATACCACCAAAAGATAATACATATAGACTCATCACCCGCCCACGCTTATCCTCATCAACCAGCGTTTGCACAATCGTATTGGTTGAAGCCAGCTGGGCAATCATTCCAAAGCCCATAACAAGGGCAATAACGAGCGATATCCATAGTGTTGTTGATAGCGAAAATCCGATTAATCCCACCGCAAAAACAATGGAAGCTACTGTAATGACTTTTTCAATACCTGCTATACTTTTTCGGGAAGCTAAAAAAATCGTACCCATAAGCGCACCCAGGCCGAAGGCCGCCATTAACCAGCCTAGCGTTTCTGAGCCACCGTGGAGTACTTGTCCGGCAAATAGCGGCATCAGCGGCAGAACAGGAAAACCCACTAAACTTACCAGCACCAGTAGGAAAAGCACCATCCGGATAGGCAGCAACCTATAGGTATAAACGAAGCCTTCCTTTAAGCCTGCCAGAATATTTTCCGAATCAGGTGCCGGTGTCTGCGGCCTTGTCAGCTTTATTGCCAATAGTGCCCCGAGGATGGCAATATAGCTCAGCCCATTAAACAAATAACATAATCCCTCGCCCAAGACAGCAATCGCCAGTCCTGCCACTGAAGGTCCAATAATCCGTGCACCATTAAACATCGCAGAATTTAATGCAATAGCATTAGGCAAATCTGCCTTGTCTTCAACAATCTGAGCAACAAACGCCTGCCGGGCCGGCATATCAAATGAATTAATCATCCCTAATATCATGTTAAGTACAACAATATGCCATACCGCAATTGTACCGCTAAATACCAGCGCGGCCAGCGCCAGTGCCTGCACCATGCTTAATACCTGCGTCCAGAGTATCACCCGATATCTGTTCCAACGGTCTAAAAATACCCCTGCAAGCGGAATGAGCACAACTCCGGCAATTTGGCCGGAAAAATCAACATTACCCAATACCTCTGGTGACTGTGTCAAACGATATACCAGCCAAACTGTTGCCGTTCGCTGCATCCAGGTACCAATAAGCGACATACCATGGCCAAAATAAAATAGTCGATAATTGCGATGTCGTAGCGCCCGAAAGGTTTCTTTCATATCTTATCCCCTATTATTCTCCAACTAATGACATGCGTGCGGTTTCCGGAACCAATCATTTTGCTCACTTTCAAAAAGTCGATCCTATCGTGATCGTTCACCAACAACAATCATAGGAATAATAACCATTATAGGCGAAAGCGTAAACAGCTTGGCTGTCAGTAGTTGGTCTTTCAGTCAAATAGTGATTTTGTCATAATTAATAATTATTCGCGGTGAACTACCGCGGGCACAAGGCCACGCGGCTTCCGGTGGCAATTCCAAGCCTTCTGCCTAAACAGCAGCTTTCTTATGTTGGACAAATCCTCCAACTGGATAACTGGATTATACTGTCTCCCCATTGAAATGCTCTATATACTTTAGTATAGACTTATATTTAAACTTTTGAAAGGAGAAATTATGCAGTGAAAACTAACGCTACCAGCCATAGCAAGTACAATAGTAATTCTTTTATCCTGCCGAAAACGCTAAATTGGGAGATACCATATGGCATCTCCCCGGGTACAAATAATAATTAAAAACACCCTAGTGTCCTTCACATTCGCAGTTTCGCCCTGATCGCCCTAACAATCTCACGGGCAAACGGACCCAGGTCATCATCAGCGTAGGCTTTCAATATCCCGGCAGCCACCTGACGGATAGCACTTTTTATTACATCCGCATTGGCATAAGGCTGGCAGCGCAATGTTTCTTCAATAAGCACGGCAGCTGTCAAGGCCTTTTCGGCCGCCTGTGTATTTATATAGGTTACAATATCCGCATTGCCAATTATAATTTTGCCTACTGGCGCAAAAATTTCCTGCGCTAGCAACGCCAGTTCGGCAGGCTTTTCATTTACGATAATAACTGGCTCGGCCCCTAATGCCATTTCGCTGGCTTGAGCAACAAATTTAGCCCCAATACAGACAACTTGTTTTGCTGCCGCTGATTCCAGCACATGCTGGGCTACATTTGTAGCTACATTAATGACAGTTACTGGCTGGTGCAGCTGGTTAAAATCTTTAATCAAACTGATGACCTCCCTGTCAGGAACCGCCAGAATAATCGTTCCCAGTTCAGCTAGTTCTTCCAGACTAGCAGCAGGCAAAACCCCCAGTTCCTCCACTACCGCCTGTAGTCGACTATCCTCACGGTCAAAAATTTTCAGTTTCACATGGCCTGCTAGTTTCCCTGCCAATACTTTGCCCATTCGGCCAACACCAATTAATCCGATATGCCTCATTCTCTCCAGCCACCCCATCCATTGTAAGGTTACATTTTCTGTCTTATGCTCATACAATATAGTAAGCTCTTGTAATATATGTTTCCAGACGCTAGGTGGTGCAAAGCCTGTTTTAGAATTTAACTTCTATTTTACAAAATGCTAACATACTCCCGCACCTTTGCCCGTACAATTAAATATATAGGCAGACCACTTAACTATTTGCCGTTTTTTACTCAGTTATGTTTAGATAAGAAGGGGGATTGCTTTTTGATTAAGTACTATGTGTTAGACACCAATGTGTTGTTACACTCTCCCTATGCGATGACTGCTTTTAACGAACACACGGTAATCATTCCCGAGGTAGTGCTCGAAGAACTTGACCGGTTCAAATCTGAAACCAGCGAACGCGGCACCAATAGCCGCTTGGTCAGCCGGATGATTGACAATTTCCGAACCCAAGGCAATCTTTTGACTGGCGTCGCACTCAATGAACAAGGTGGACTAATGCGCATTGAATCCAACCACCTGGATACCCCAATGCCGCCGTACTGGGAGAAAGGAAAGCATGACAACCGCATTTTGCAAGTATGTAAAGGTCTGGCTGAAGACAATCTGGACACCATTTTAGTCAGCCGTGACACCAACATGCGAGTAAAAGCCTCCATTATAGGCATTCACGCCGAAGACTTCCGTAACGAAAAAGTAGCCAGTGTCGAAGAACAGTATACTGGCCGCGCTATAGTATATACCTCTTCTGAAATTATCGACACTTTTCATCAAAACGATAGCAATGTTTTAGACCCTGACAAGCTCCAGGTTTTTGATGAAGCCAGCCATAGAATGACCCCTATTGAGCTTGTAACCAATCAATTTTTGTTAATCCGCTCTTCAGACAACGACCGCCACACTGCCCTTGGGCGATTTGACGGTCAAAAAGTCGTGCAGTTACAATACCGGAGTCGCAATCCTTTTGGCGTTTCGCCGCGCAATGTCGGTCAGGTATTCATGCAAGAATGCCTGATGCTGAGCGCGGAAGAAGCGCCACTTGTTATTATTAAAGGTCCGGCTGGCACAGCCAAAACCTTCTATTCGCTGGCGGTCGGACTATACAACCATCTTGACTGCCGCCCCCGTGCCTACCATCACCTATTAATCTGCCGCCCCAATGTACCAATGGACGAAGATCTTGGCTTCCTCCCCGGCTCTGAACAAGATAAAATTGATCCGTACATGCGGGCCATACGCGACAACTTATTTACCCTTATGTCCAGCCATAACATAACCGAGCCCAAAGAAATCGAGCAAGCCGAAGACACCGTACAGATGCTGTTTGACAAACGTATTGTGCAGACCGAAGCCCTGGCCTATCAGCGAGGACGCTCACTCCAAAAATACTGGATTATCCTTGACGAAATGCAAAACTCCACACCCCGTCAGGCCAAAGGAGTCATTACCCGCCCCGGCCTGGGTACCAAGATTATCCTCCTCGGCGACCCGGAACAAATTGACCACCCCTTCCTTGACAGCCGCACCAACGGTCTGGTCTATGCAGCAGAAAAAATGAAAGGCAGCAACCTCTGTTTCCAAGTAACCTTAAACCATGACGAATGCGAACGTTCGCCACTGGCCGCTGAAGCGTCTCTTAGGCTGTAACTGCGAAACAGGCACCAAGCTCAATTGAGCCTGGTGCCTGTATCTATAGCCGAGTATTTATATATAGTCTAAAACAGTCTAAAAATCGCCATACCCACTCCCACCAGTCCGCCAATAATGACCCCGTTAATCCGAATCCAGTCAAGATCTTCTCCGGCCTTATCTTCAATAAACTGGTTAAGCTCCTCGTCCGAAAGCTTGTTTAACGCCCGGCTGGCTATTTTGCCAATAAGCGCATGCTCCTGATCGACAACCTTCAAAATCAGTCTTTTTAAATAATCCTCAGCCTGGTTTTTTAGTGCCTCATTGTCTTTAAACTGCTGCCAATAGCTGGCAGCCTGAGCAGTTAGCCAGTCTACTACATAATCCCGGTAGACTGTCGGCTGCGCACAGGCTGTCAACACGGCCTCAGCCAAAACACTCAGCGGTTCCGCAAGTTCAATGCGGTTTAGTAACTCATCTTTCCAGTTATCAATTGCCCTCTTCCATTCCGGTGTTTCCAGCCTTACGACAACTTTTCCAAGCTCCTCCTGAAACCAAAGGCACACCGGATGTTGCTCATCCGTAAGCTCATCCACTGCTTTAATCAGCTCTTGATGCAGTGCGTCAGCGGCATCTGTCAGGTTAATTCCATCTGTGATCTCCAGGAACCCGGTAAGCAATCCTGACAACCAATTCCTGTTAGCGGTCTTTTCTGTTATTTGTTCTAAATACTGATAAATAATATCTCTGGTTTCAGGTTGACGTACCAGTACCGTCAGTTTATCCACGATGGCACCATAGATTTCCCGGTCTTTTCCCTGCTGCAGCGTCCAGGAGATACCCGCAGTTACATAAGGCACCAGCGACTGGCGTTTTAACAGAAGTTTAAACACTCGCTCCCCCAGTTTGGCGATAGCAGTCGGATCAAGGGTTTCTGCCAATTCAGTGATTGCCTTTTCAATGCCTTCCTTGACTATTGGTCGCATAGCGGTGCTCTGGCTATAGGCAATTATTTTATCCAGTAGGTTGACCTGGTTAAGCCGAGCCTTTATAGCCTGCTTACTGAGAAAATCCTGTTCAACAGCCCTGGAGAGTGCACTGATAACCCGTTCCCGGTTGCGGGGAATCAGCGCTGTATGATAGGGAAAACCAAGTGGCCGGCGAAATAGTGCTGTCACGGCAAACCAGTCGGCAACACCGCCTGCCAGACTAGCCTCTGTAATAGTCAACAAGCCAGTTACCATACGACTGCCTGGATAATTATATTTTAGCGCCAACGCCAGCACAAAGAAGCCAGCGGCAGCGGCCAGTACAGCATTAGCCCGCCGTTTCACCGTTTTCATAATTTCACCCCTACCGCATAGCTAATGAAAAATAGCAGCATTCCAACCAGACCACCGACAACCGAGCCATTGATTCGTATCATCTGCAAATCCTCAAGCACTTTATCCTCAATATACACCACCAGCTCATCATTACTAAAGCTTTCTAGATAGGTATTGACAATTTGCCCGATCTGTCCATGATTTTGGCTAACCCAACGTGCCAGTAAATCAGCCAAATATCGATCAACCCAAGCCATTTTTTGTTTGTCAGCCGCAGCCTCATCTGCCAACTTTGCCAGTTGCTTTACCACCCATGTGACCCAGCCCACGGTAAGTTCTGGTTGGGACGTTGGCAAATCAGCCACGTGTTCGGCCAACTTTACCAGTAAGGGGCGTAACACAGCCTCAGCCTTTGCTGCCAATACTGAATCCTGCTGCAAGCCACTGGCAAATTCGGCCAACCAGGCCCGTAAACATTGGCGCAGCGGTAATTCCCGCCCAGACTCCAATTCTTCCAGCAAGCTGACAAGCTTGTCCTGAATTAAGGCAGCTACGGCCATGGGGTCAAGGTCTAGCAGGTTTTCTATTAGCCAACCAACCAGCTTACGCTGATTTTTCCTGGACGCATATGCATTCAATGCCTGACTGTATATACTGGCAATCAACTCGGTTAGGTATGGCTCCCCTGCCATATGTTTTATTTCGGCAATGGCCAACTCAATCACTTTATCAGCAAAGCCTTTGGCAAGAGACCATTCAAGGGCTTGTCCGGACAGAGGTGCCAGCCTAATTTTATCCTGATGCTCTTGCAGCAGCAACTCCAGCGCCATGGATAGCTTGGTAGCATCGATCTCATAGACGGCTTCCCTGGCCACACCACCTGCTAAAGAGTAGAGTTGCTGCCTGGACTCAGTCTTATTGACATAGCTTAGCACCAGTCGGGCTATCCCCGCCTTTTCCAGCGTTTCCTTAATATTCGCTGCTGTTACAATCTCCTCCTCAACCATCGTCACAATGGCCTTAAAGATGCGATCCCGGTTTTTGGGGATAATCGCTGTCCGGTAAGAAATGGATAACGGTTTACGAAATAGCGCAGTTACCGCATACCAGTCAGCTAAACCACCTACCATAGCAGCCCCAAAACCGCTGTGAATCAAACCGCCCCAAAAGCTATACTGCAGCGGATAGCTCAAAGCGAAACCAGCTGCAGCCCCAATCAAAGTCAGCCCTGCTTTATAGGCATTATTAACAGTCAACCTAACACCTCTCGTTCTTGAAAATCTATTACTAATACTATACGCTTAAAGCATTATTACCACTAAATTTTTGCCAATTATTGAAAGCGACCACGTAGTCGTCCATTTCGTGAGCTTAGACGATATGGCAGCCTGTCATTACCTGTTATCTGCCACTACACTAGCATGCCAACTGCATCGTCCTTTGCCACCACCGCCTAGGGTAAAGTACAATAAGATTAATCTATTATAAAGGAGTTGAGACAATGTCAATACTATACTGGCTATGGCATACAATTACCGGCTGCCCTGAAACCCATTTGGAGCACACCATGTACGGCACCACCCACTGTCGCACCTGCGGACGAGTTACTTTTGTCTCAGACACTCTCCCCAAAATTACCCGGCTCAAAATACCAAATCACCGTTATCATCTTAGCTACCGGTGAAAATACCCCGGATTATAGGGGTATTACATATAGCCTAGACAATCAGTCTTTTGGTCATTAATCGTACCGCCAACGGCATTAGCACCATCGCTACTAGCGCAAGTACCCCGGCATGCACCAGCAGGCCGGGGGTTGTATTTCCCAGTGCCAAAGCCCGGCATACCTCAACACTATGGAAGATGGGATTAAGCCATGCCACTACCTGCGCCCAGCCAGGCATTGAATGTATCGGGAAAAAAACACCCGAAAATAGATAGGCAGGCGTCAAAAACAAGGTAATATAGTAATTAAAGTTATCAATATTTGCGGTTATGCCTGTATAACAAATCGCGAGCAGCGAAAACGTCAGGCCGGGAATAACCAGAAACAGAGGAATAAGAAGTGCCCACCAGGACTGAGTCTGACCTAAAGCACTAATAACCGTTAAAATCACTAGCCCAAAGACCATGCTTTTAAAGGTGGCATATAGAATGTCCCCGGCCACAATATCACGAACAGTAACCGGCCCGGCCAGCATAGCCTGAAATGTCTTTTGGTAATGCAGCCTGATAAAACTGCCATAGGTACACTCAAAGGATGCAGCAAACATTGATGAAGAGGCCACCATCCCGGGCGCAATATATTGAAGATACGTCAGGCCTTCCATATCCTGCACAAAGGTTCCCAGTCCATAGCCCATAGCGGTAAGATAGAGCAATGGTTCAATAAAATTAAACATAATATTAGTAAACCAAATTTTACGGAATACCGCCATATGGCGGGCAAAAATTCGTAAAGCTGCCATTATGCTTCTTCCCCCATACCAGTAAGTTTCAAAAACACATCTTCCATATTGGAGGGTCGCAGCAAACAAGCATGTTTGGGTAGTCCCCATCCGGCAAGGCTATCCCATAATTTTTCCCCATCGTCGGCATACAAAAATAAGCTGTCAAGAACCCGGATGACCTCGCCGCCCCAGGCTGATACTTTATCAGCTAGTCCTTCCGGTATCTGGGATAGTGGCAGATGCACTTCAATGGCATAGGGCCGGACATAGGTTGCTATTAGATACTGTGGGCTGCCTTCAGCCAGGATAATGCCCTCATGCATGACCACTAAACTGTCACATAGCTGCACGGCCTCTTCCATATAATGCGTCGTCAGCACCAAGGTTACCCCTTCCGCTTTGAGGCTCCGTAGTTTTTGCCACACCAGATGCCTGGCTTGTGGATCGAGGCCGGTC
Source organism: Sporomusa sp. KB1 (assembly GCF_007830295.1). GTDB lineage: Bacteria > Bacillota > Negativicutes > Sporomusales > Sporomusaceae > Sporomusa. Next base: position 1,392,281 of record NZ_VLKC01000002.1, read on the forward strand.
GTGGGTTCATCTAAGATAACAATATCCGGACGGTTCATCAGTGCTCTGGCAATAACCAAACGACGTTTTAGACCACCTGATAAGCTTTCAATATTGCTATTTTCCTTATCCTCCAGCCCCATAAACACCAGCAAATCTTTGCCCCGCAACCGCGACTCTGTGCGAGTTAACCCATATATTAGACCATACACTTCAAGATTCTCAATAACAGTCAAAGCAGCATCAAGGTTGTCTTCCTGGGATACAACCCCTAACCTGGCTTTAATACCTGCCGGCGTTAACCGGAAGGACTCACCGAATAGCCATAACCCCCCCTCTTCCACTGTGGACATGCCATACATCATCTGCATGGTGGTTGTTTTTCCTGCACCATTATGTCCCAGAAAACCAAAGCATTCTCCGGCTTTAATGCTAAAGGAAATGCCCTTGAGCGCCCGAAAGTCCCCATAGGTCTTACCCAAGTTTTCCGCCCTGACAACAGTTTCATTCATAGTATCACCTTTTCTTGGGGTCTGCACTGACCCCAATTCATCAAAAAGAGTAGTGGTTATTATTATAGTAATAATACCACTACTCTTTAAAAAATTCACCCTAATTTATCTTAGTCCATATTCACGTACTCATCCATGCTTCCGCCGGGAGCAATCATGGGTGTTACCAGATCATTGGTAGCAATATTTGCCACAATAAGTCCCGGGCCTTGTCGCTGCCATGCAGCAGCAAAGGCCTCACTAAATTCGGCCAGACTATTGGTCACAGTTGCCGGAATGGTAAAGGCGCTGGCAAAAGCCTTAAAGTCCATTGCATGCGGCAACAGCGAATTTGCATAACGTTTTCCATAAAAGCAATGCTGCAATTGTCTGACCATACCCAAGCTGCAATTATTGATAACAACCGAGATAATCGGTTGCTGCTCAACCGCTACAGTATAGAGTTCACACCCTGTCATCTTAAGTCCGCCATCACCTACAATATGAACGACCCGTTTATTGGGTATAGCTAGTTGTGCGCCAACGGCAGCAGGCAGGCCAAACCCCATGGCCCCAAGACCGCCAGATGTTAAAAACCCACGTGGACTCTTGACTTCCAGGTACTGGGCAGCCCACATTTGGTGCTGACCTACATCGGTAACATAGATTACGTCCTGCCCACCGGTCTGCCGGTTAAGCTCACGCATAACTAAAGGAGCTGTAAGTACATCCTCAGGAATAACTGTTTTATTCTCAGCCTGGGACTGTCTAATGGCAGCCCACCAAGCTGACAGATCGCCTGGTTTTACCGCCTGCAGCAGTTCTCCCAGAATCATATTCATCTCACCAACCAATGGTACAGCAGCATCTACATTTTTATGCACCTCTGCCGGGTCGATGTCAATATGAATGATAGTCTTGCCGGCAGCATAGCTGGCACGGTCACCAGTTACCCTGTCGTTGAACCGGCTGCCTGTTACAATCAGCACATCGGCATCATGAACAACGTGATTAGCCGCTTTGAGACCATGCAGACCTGTCATACCCAAAAGATTGCTATGTCCGCCAGGAAATGCACCAATACCCATTAAGGTAGTAACAACTGGCAGATTACAGTGCTCAGCAAACTTTTTCAACGCTGCACCCGCGTTGGCACTGATACAGCCGCCGCCGGCGATAATAACCGGCCGCTTAGCCGCACTGATGGCAGCTGCTGCCTTGACTATCCGGGCTGGAAGATCCGGCGACTGCCTGACAAGAGTTGAGCGTGAATACACAGACTCAATGTCAACAAAATCGTAAGTATTGCTCTGAATATCGCGTGGTACATCGATAAGTACCGGCCCAGGCCGTCCTGAGCGGGCTATGTCAAAAGCCCGCCACATAATTTCAGGCAGCTTCTTTATATCTTTGACTAAGAAATTATGCTTGGTGATCGGCATAGTAATGCCGGTAATGTCAATCTCCTGAAAAGCATCCCGACCAATTAGATTTGTTTGCACCTGTCCGGTAATCGCCACAACGGGTACAGAGTCCATAAATGCCGTGGCTAAACCGGTAACCAAATTAGTGGCCCCCGGTCCTGATGTTGCAAGACATACTCCTACCTGACCGCTTGCTCTGGCATAGCCGTCAGCCGCATGAGCAGCTCCCTGCTCATGTACGGTCAGCACATGGTGTATCGTTGAATCATAAAGCGCATCAAACAGCGGCAAATTTGTTCCACCCGGATAACCGAATACTGTGTCTACACCCTCTTTAAGAAGAGATGCAACAATAGCTTGTGCACCTGTCATGAGCATAGCGGTTCACCTCACTTCAACCGATTGATTACTTGTTGCCCCATTTCCTCGGTAGAAACCTTGGTAAGTCCCTGTTGATAAATATCTGGTGTGCGATAACCGTCAGCCAACACTTGATCAACGGCACCTTCAATCATAGCAGCAACCTGTTCACTGCCTAAGGAATATCTAAACATCATGGCAGCTGACAAAATGGTTCCTAGTGGATTGGCCAGGCCCAGCCCGGCAATATCTGGTGCCGAACCATGGATTGGCTCATATAGTCCGGTGCCGTCACCCAGACTGGCTGATGGCAAAAGGCCAATTGAGCCTGACAGTACGGCGGCTTCATCACTCAAAATATCACCAAACAGATTGCCGGTGACAAGTACATCAAAGCTTCCCGGATTTAGTACCAACTGCATGGCACAGTTATCTACATACATATGGTTTATTTCCACTTGCGTAAAGTCTGCTGCCACTTCGTTAGCCACCTTGCGCCAGAGACGGGAAGTAGCCAATACATTGGCTTTGTCCACTGACGTAACTTTACCTTTACGTCCAATAGCGCTCCGGCAGGCCAGACGTAAAATCCGCTCGATCTCCGGACGGCTATACCCTTCTCGATCCCAGGCCTGCTCAACCCCGTTAACTATGACTGCTTCCTGACGAGCCCCATAATAAATGCCGCCATTAAGCTCCCTCACAATCAAAATATCCACTGCATTTACAATCTCCGGCTTTAACGGTGATTGAGCGGCCAGAGCTGGGAAAACCTTGATCGGTCGCAAATTAGCATATAGCTCCAAGGATTTGCGCAAACCCAAAATAGCCTTTTCTGCCCTGAGTTCAGGTGCGACATTATCCCATTTAGGTCCGCCAACAGCACCTAACAATACACCATCAGCCTTACGGCAGGCTTCTATTGTATCTTCAGGCAGCGGTACACCATAGGCATCAATGGCTGCCCCGCCAGCCTGCTTACTTTCATGAGTAAAACTATAACCACATTTCTTTGCTGCCGCCTGCGATACCCGCAGAGCTTCTGCTGTGATTTCGGCACCAATGCCATCACCAGGAATAACTACAATATGTTTACTACTCATTGTTACCTCCCTACCCAACACTGGGGAGAGAAATTGCTTCAGTGCGATGACGAGGCAATTTCATCTTTAATTTTTTTTCTTTGTCAGCTGCTGCTGCGTATAAGCAACCAGACCACCGGCCTGCGCAATATCCTGGATAAAACCAGGCAGCGCCGGTATGGTGAACTTTTCGCCAGATGCCAGGTTCTCGGCCTGACCAGCCACTAAATCTACTGCCAGCATATCCCCATCCTTAATATTAATATCGCCTTCACCCAGCTCAATAAGCGGTAACCCGATATTAATCGCATTACGGTAAAAGATACGAGCAAAGCTTTCAGCAACTACACAGGCAACACCTGCAGCCTTTAGCGCCCCTGGTGCATGTTCCCGTGACGAACCACAACCAAAGTTTTTACCGGCGACAATCATGTCACCCTCTTTAACCTTGCCGGCAAAAGTCGGGTCAATATCTTCCATAGCATGAAGAGCCAATTCTTTCATATCGGCAGTATTCAGGTACCGTGCCGGAATAATGACATCTGTATCCACATTATCGCCATAGCGCCATACTTTTCCGGTAAACCTCATTATGCTACCTCCTCAGGACTGGCAATCCGACCTGCTACAGCACTTGCTGCTGCCACCGCCGGACCAGCTAGATATACCTCACTGTCAACATGCCCCATCCGTCCGCGGAAATTGCGGTTTGTTGTTGCCACTGCCCGCTCGCCTTTGGCCATTATGCCCATATGTCCGCCCAGACATGGGCCGCAGGTCGGTGTGCTGACAACAGCTCCGGCTTTCACAAAAATCTCCACATACCCTAATTTTACCGCTTCCAGATATACGTCCTGACTACCAGGGATAATTATGGCCCTAACATCTTCATGCACCTGTTTACCGCCCAATATGGCAGCCGCCTGCGCTAAATCCTCAATCCGTCCATTCGTGCAGGAGCCAATAATTACTTGGTTAATGGGGGTAGGAGCAATTTCGCTGACCGGGCGCACATTTTCCGGCAGATGCGGCAATGCCACTACTGGCGTGAGCTGATCTAAATTAATCGTAACTGTTCTTACATATTCGGCACCCGGGTCAGCAACAACAGGCGTATACGCCCGTTTAACCCGTCCGGATAAATATTGCTCGGTAATGCTGTCTACGGGGAAAATGCCATTCTTGGCCCCGGCTTCAATCGCCATATTGGCAATTGTCAGCCTATCAGTCATGGTAAGTGAAGCTACTCCCGGCCCCGTAAACTCTAATGACTGATAACGTGCCCCATCAACACCAATCATGCCAATAAGTGTTAACACTACATCTTTACCTGATACCCACTTAGTAAGTTTACCGGTCAGTTCCACTTTAATGCTGGCAGGAACCTTAAACCAGGTTTCCCCTGTTGCCATCGCACAGGCCATATCGGTAGAACCAACACCAGTGGCAAATGCACCCACTGCGCCATAGGTACAGGTATGAGAGTCAGCACCAATAATTACTTCCCCTGGAGCCACCAATCCCTGCTCAGGCAATAGTACATGTTCAATACCCATCCGTCCGACTTCGAAATAGTGGGTTATATTTTGCTTTCTGGCAAACTCCCGCACGGTTTTAGCCATCTCCGCCGATTTTATATCTTTATTCGGCGTAAAATGGTCAGGCACAAGTGCAATTTTGTCTTTATCAAAAACCTTATCGCTAATTTGCTCAAATTCTTTGATAGCCGGCGGTGATGTAATATCATTGCCCAACACCAGATCCAGCTTAGCTTTGATAAGCTGCCCTGGCTGGACTTCATTCAAACCGGCATGTTTGGCAAAGATTTTTTCTGTCATCGTCATCGGTCTAGCCGTGATTGTTACCTCCCTTAGCTTCTTCAATTGCGGGAAAACCGCAAACAGCCAGCATTTTGTTAATTGCATTGACATAGGCTTTAGCACTTGCTTCGATCACATCAATGGCCAGGCCCCGTCCGCTAAAGATTCGACCGTCCCGCTCAATCCAGGCAGTCGCTTCACCCAGCGCATCTTCACCAGCAGTGACTGCTTTCAGTTGATAGTCCTTAAGACCCACTGGAAACCCAACAGCTTGCTCGACGGCCTTGAAGACAGCATCCACAGGGCCGGTACCGCAGCCAGCGGCTTCCGCTACGCCGGCACTTGTTCTGAGCTGAACAGAGGCTGTAGCCAATATGTTATTGCCACTGGCTACATGGTGATAAGCAAGCGTATACCATTCCGGTCTTACCGCTGCTTTTTCTACAATCAAAGCTTCAATATCCCGGTCAAATACCATCTTCTTTCTATCTGCCAAATCCTTAAACTTGGCAAACAGCGTATTAATGGTGTCAGCATCAAATTCATAGCCCAGATATTTAAGCCGTTCTTCGAAAGCATGGCGCCCGGAATGCTTGCCAAGCACAATGGCATTACGGCTAACACCCACTGATTCGGGACTCATAATCTCATAGGTCAAGGGATTATTAAGTACCCCATGCTGGTGAATACCGGATTCGTGAGCAAATGCATTGTCCCCCACTACCGCTTTATTCGGCGGTACGGCAATGCCTGTCAGCGCACTGACAAGGCGCGAAGTCCGATAAATATGCTTGGTATTGATAGTAGCCACCGCGTGGTAATACTCACGACGAGTCTGTAATGCCATCACCAGTTCTTCCATGGCGGCATTACCAGCCCGTTCTCCCAAACCATTAATAGTGCATTCCACCTGGCCGGCACCAGCAGCAACTGCCGCCAGCGAATTGGCCACAGCCATACCCAAATCATCATGACAATGCACACTAATGACGGCTTCATTTATATTAGGTACATGTTCGCGGATATAAGTGATGAGTGCACCAAATTCCATCGGAGTAGTATAACCCACCGTATCCGGGATATTGATAACATTAGCACCGGCAGCAATGGCCCGCTCATATACCTGACATAAGAAATCCCAATCAGAGCGTGAAGCATCTTCTGCCGAAAACTCAACATCAGCTACCAGACTCTTAGCATAGCGCACAGCCTTTTCGGCCCGCTCCAATAGCTCAACACGGGTCATTTGTAATTTGTGTTTAAGATGGATATCGCTGGTAGCGATAAAGGTGTGTATCCGGGGCTTATCAGCTCTTTTTACAGCCTTATACGCTGTTTCAATATCCTTTTCAGTGGCGCGGGCCAGTGCCGCAATTGTCGGTCCTTTTACCCTGGAGGCAATTTGGCTCACAGCCTCAAAATCGCCGGGCGAGGCAACCGGAAACCCGGCTTCAATGACATCAACCTGTAACTTTGCGAGTGCTAGAGCAATTTCCACCTTTTCTTCTGTTTGTAAGCTTACTCCGGGCGTTTGCTCACCATCGCGGAGAGTAGTGTCGAATATTTGAATTCTTCGAGCTTCCATGTCATTGCCTCGCTTTCCCTATATTTGTACTTCTTACTTTTTCAGCCAGGACATCATGCCGCGCAGTTCTTTGCCGACAACTTCAATTTTGTGTTCCGCCTCTTGACGGCGTCTGGCATTGAACATCGGGCGGTTAACCTGATTTTCCAAGATCCAGTTGCGGGCAAATGTGCCATCTTGAATCTCGCCCAACACTTTTTTCATCTCGGCACGGGTTTCATCGGTAATAATTCTCCGACTTGTTACATAATCACCATATTCGGCAGTGTCACTAATGGAGTACCGCATTTTTGCCATGCCGCCTTCATTTATGAGGTCAACAATTAGCTTCATTTCATGCAGACATTCAAAGTAAGCAATTTCCGGCTCATAACCCGCTTCTACCAAGGTATCAAAGCCTGCTTTGATCAACTCAGTTACGCCGCCGCACAGTACGGCCTGCTCACCAAAGAGGTCAGATTCAGTTTCATCTTTAAAGGTAGTAGTTAAAACGCCGGCCCGTGCGCCGCCAATGCCTTTTGCATAAGCCAATGCCAGGTCCTGAGTGCTGCCGTTAAAGTCTTGATATACAGCAATGAGACAGGGTACCCCTTTGCCTTCGGTAAATTGACGGCGTACCAAATGGCCAGGCCCTTTGGGCGCTACCATAAATACATCGACATTAGCGGGAGGAACAATTTGATTGAAATGAATATTAAACCCATGAGCAAAAGCCAGTGCCGAACCTGGTTTTAGGTTAGGAGCAATCTCCTGGGCGTACACTTTGCCTTGTCTTTCATCAGGAATAAGAATCATAGTAATATCAGCATTTTTTACCGCCTGGGCAACATTCATAACGGTTAGGCCAGCTTCACGGGCCTTTGCTGCTGATTTGCTGCCTTCATACAAACCAACAATTACGTTAACACCACTCTCTTTTAAGTTTAAGGCATGGGCATGACCCTGGCTGCCGTATCCGACAATGACTACTGTTTTACCTTGGATAAGTTCCCAACGTGCATCTTGTTCATAGTACATTTTGCTCATAATTTTCTCTCTCCTCATATTTATAAATTGTATTTTCACCACGCTCCAGCGCAACAAGGCCGGTTTGGATGGTTTCCAAAAGTCCATATGGGCTCAATAGTTTTGTTAAAGCACTAATCTTGCTATCTTCGCCTGTTACCTCCATAGTGACTGTACTGCCTGAGATATCAACAACATTGGCCCGGAAAACCTCGGCCAGTTTAAGTATTTCGGAACGATTATCGCCAGCCTTGACTTTTAGGAGGGCCATACCCCGAACCACGGACTGGTCAAGTGGCAGAATCTGCACAGCTACTACTTCCACCAGCTTTTCAATCTGTTTTTTCACTTGGTCAATAAACGCCTGATTGCCTCTGACGGCAACTGTTATCCGGGAAAATCCAGGATCCTGGGTAACACCCACTGTCAAACTATCAATGTTAAACCCTCTACGGGAAAACATCCCCGCCACTCGGACCAACACCCCTGGCTGATTGTGTACTAGCACCGAAAGAACGTTAGACTGCACAATTTCCACCTCCATATATTCTCTCCTTTACCATTAGTTAAGTACCACACTAAGAAAGGTATACTTTCTGTTGGAATGAAGAAAGCGCCCCTATGAACAGATATAGTATCTGCTCATAGGGGCGCTCTAAATGCGCGGTACCACCCTACTTTGGACTCATTAGTCATGAATTTCTCACAACTTGCCGCTAACGGACGGCAGCCGCTATTGCCTAGTGTATATGTGTATCAAAACCACACTATACAGTTCAACAAAGAGCTCCTGGGCGAGTATAGCCTACCTCTGCACCGGTTCGCACCAACCACCGGCTCTCTTAAGCAGGATGTTAAGCCTTGCTCCCAATCATCGCTTTTACTTACTATGCTGTCAAATAATTATAAAAATACCCTGACAGAAAGTTTCTCTTCAAAAAGTAAGAAACTTTCCGCAGAGCCTTTTCTACTCACGGTGTAACACAGGTATAGTCCCCCATGCTCTGCGTCGCTTGGCCCAGACCTGCTATCAGCGGAACCCTAGACGCACTTCCTTACGAAACATGTAATTTTGTATACATTATGCCAGTACCAATGTGTTTTGTCAAGAGGTTTTTTATTCAGCTAGAAAAGAATACTGAATACTGAAACAAGCTGCCACTACCAATAGAAGTTAGGTGTAGCGCAAGCATCATCCCTATAAGGTTCAGTTGCTTCACATTCACCACTAATTAGGCGTTCCGCCAAAGTCAAATTATCAACCTTCAACACAACGCGGGCATGTTTATCACCTGAATTAGCGGCAAAAGCATAGATATATTCAATATTTACGCCAGCTGAGCTCAATTTGCTCACATGCTCAAACAAGCTTCCTGGCTGATCACTTAATATAATACCAACCACCGGCGTAATTTTGACGGTAAAACCAGCACCACGCAATATATGCTGTACCTTTTCAGATTCATTAACAACAATTCTTAGGATGCCAAAGTCAGCCGTATCCGCGACCGACATGGCCCGGATATTAATTTCATGTGTATGAAGTACCCCTAATACTTCGGCCAGCTTGCCAGGCTGGTTTTCAACAAACACCGACAATTGATTAATAATCATGCTGTACCTCCCATATCTTTTATTGAATTAATTACAGCTCCCGTTTATCGATAACCCGCTTCGCTTTGCCTTCGCTCCGCTCAATGGTTTTGGGACCAACAAGACGCACGGTAGCCGATACACTAAGGACACTGGACAGTTCGCCTTTAATTTTGGCTTCCAATTCTTCCAGCCCACGTACTTCATCAGTAAACATTTCTTCTGTCAGCTCGACCAACACAGTAAGATGATCCAAATTACCCTTACGATCAACAATAAGTTGATAATGGGGTGAAGTGTTGCCAATACCAAGCAATACATTCTCCACTTGCGACGGGAACACATTGACACCACGAATAATTAGCATGTCATCGCTACGGCCCAGTACTTTGCTCATTCGAACCAATGTCCGGCCACAAGCGCATTTTTCGCGATGCAATACCGAAAGGTCACGGGTCCGGTAGCGAATCATAGGCATGCCTTCTTTGGTGAGGGTAGTAAGCACTAGTTCTCCCTTTTCGCCATCAGGCAGCACTTCACCTGTAACTGGGTTAATAATTTCTGGATAAAAATGGTCTTCACTAATATGCAGTCCATTTTGCACTGAGCACTCAATGGCTACGCCTGGCCCAATTATCTCACTTAAGCCATAGATATCCATGGCTTTAATCCCTAGTTGTGTTTCAATCGCCTGACGCATCCGTTCTGTCCAGGGCTCAGCTCCGAATATCCCCGTTCGAAGCCCTGTTTCCCTGGGGTCGATCCCCATTTCCCGCATCGTCTCTGCAATGTAGAGAGCATAGGACGGTGTGCATGCCAGTGCAGTAGTACCGAAGTCCTTCATCAGCATAATTTGTCTATTTGTATTGCCACTGGAAATGGGAATTACCGAAGCCCCTAAGAGCTCGGCACCATAGTGAATACCCAGACCGCCGGTAAATAAGCCATAACCATAGGCTATCTGAATACAGGACTGCTTGCTAAGTCCTGCTGCAACCAAGGAACGCGCCGCTACTTCTGACCAAATACCAATATCCCGTTTGGTGTAGCCAACAACCGTAGGCCTGCCAGTAGTCCCACTAGAAGCATGAACCCGGACAATCTCAGACATGGGAGCAGCAAACAGACCATAGGGATAATTATCGCGCATATCTTGTTTGGAAATAAACGGCAATTTTTTAATATCCTCTAAAGTAACAATATCCTCTGGCAAAAGGCCCTGTTCCTGCATCTTGGAACGATAAAACGGTTGTTGCCGATACAGCCTGGTGACAATGGCTCTAAGCCGTCCAGCCTGGAGACTGCTCATTTCCTCCCGTTCCATTGTTTCTGCTGGCTTGTTCCAATATGTATTCATATCTTGACTCCTCTCTTAGATATAGAAAAACCCCCGCAAAAATTCCTTGGCAGGAACTTTCCGCTAGGGTTTTTTGTACCCACGGTGTGACCCATCCCGGGCCTTGCGCCGCTTGGACCAGACACAGAATACTGCCGGAACCCTAGGCACACTTCCACTTCTAAACTATAAGAAATAATCTGATATCTTGTATACTGTATTTCGGGGATTATATTACCAGCTAGCAATGACAAAGTCAAGGAATATTTGTCTATATACTAGCGTTTTATGGTATTATAAGACTACAGACTAATCTGTTATGAGGTGAGCCTATGAAAACCATTGCCCTTATTGCACACGACCGTAAAAAAGAAGAAATGCTTAGCTTTGTCTTAGAAAATAGGGATGTACTTTCACAATATGATCTAATTGCCACTGCGACTACGGGAAAAATCATTAAGGAAAATGCTGAACTGCCTATTACAACCTATCTATCCGGACCACTCGGCGGCGACCAACAGATTGGTTCACGTGTTGCCTGCCAAAAAGTTGATATGGTTATCTTTTTGCGCGACCCTCTGGCAGCCCAGCCGCACGAACCAGATATTACCGCACTCCTTAGACTTTGTGATGTTCACAATATCCCGGTAGCCACCAACGCCTCCACTGCCAGACTGTTATTGCAGTCTTTACGTACTTAAAAAGCATAACTACTGTACCGCATGGACCTTTCTTAATCGGCTTTCGGGCTGCTTTACAAGATGAGGTCTTTTCTTTATGCCAAATTTATATTGTTTACATAATAAATAGACTATGTTATTATTTATAGGTAATTCACATAAACAACCTACGATTAAGGAGGGCGTCTATGAAACGCTATACTCATCACATTGCTTTCATGCTGCTTTTTGCCGTTTTCACCACGCTCTTTATCCCGGCAGTTCCTGCTCAGGCATTTTCACTTTCAGATATTACGGACTCTTCCACCCAGAGCAGCGGCGGTTCCAGCAATTTATTAAACATTTTGCTGGCACTCTTACTTGGCAAGGTTCTTGGTACGTCAAATACTAGTAACTCTAGCGATATATCCTCAACGTTAGGGGCTGCAATAATCCCGAAAACTGCTGGGAGTACTGATACAAAAGCAACTGAAATCATTAAAAATGCTCAAAAATATATGGGCGTCCCTTATGTTTGGGGTGGCACTACTCCTGCTGGCTGGGACTGTTCCGGTTATACCCAGTATGTAATGAAAGAAAGTGGCATTACCATTCCCCGGACAGCTGCCGAGCAGTTTAATACTGGTATTGCCGTAAATAAAAACGACTTAAAAATCGGTGATTTGGTCTTCTTTACAACCTATAAGGCCGGCGCTTCCCATGTGGGCTTCTATATGGGTGATGGCAAGTTTATTCATGCCAGTTCGGCTGCTAAACAAGTCACTATTAATGCTTTATCGGAAGATTATTACACTGAGCATTATATTGGTGCCCGCAGATATATTCAGTAATAGCCAGAAAAAACCAGCCGTGACTGCGGCTGGTTTTTTGTCTCTTCTTACTTCTTACCAGAAAGCACGTGGCATAATGCGCTCCAGCTTCCACACCGGGTTGCCCATACAGTCTACTGAGCCAATTTTTTCAGCAATCTCCGTTACGGCAGCAGTAGCTACCACCGGTACGCCTATGCGCTTGGCCGCCTCGGTTACCCCCCTGGCCCCGCACTCAACAATATCAACAGTCGTTTCTTCTGCCATATGGGTATTGTTGAGTACCGCGTCTACCCTTCCCAAAGTTGCAACATATTCTAAAATATTGTCTACCGTGGAAGTAAACGGGCGCGACATATTAAGAACCGCAATGATTTTCAGATAGGGATTCTCAATCGCACCTTCGATAATGTTAAAAATTCTGGCCCCATGCACGCCATAGCCAATATCCATAATGATGCTGCCTTTGCGCCGCATTACCCAGCGCATCGAACCTGTAATGACATTGCCCGCTTCACCCAGACCAGTCGTATCCCGTGTTTCCCAGGCTACTACGTCAATGCCCAATCCTTCCAATTCCCGCTTGATGGGTCGGAGTGTATAGCACGGCTCTACAGTATCCAGGTCAGCGATGGTTACCGCCAAACCTTGCTTCTTTAAGTAAATGGCCCGATTTACGGCATTTTCACTTTTACCGCTGGCATATTCGCCTACATAGGCTTCGACTATTGGCTGCAGCTGTTCTGATGCCTTTTCTGTATTCACGTAGCACATACACTCCTTGTCCATGCTGTTATTTACTTGGCTGTTGAGGAAAAGAAAAAGACTTGGCATAAGCCAAGTCTTTTTCTTTAGTTAATAAATAGTTTAAACAAAATCAGCAAAATAACTCCCGGTATACCCAAAAAACCAGCAATAAGTGCAGTAATTGGATTAATCCCAATGGTAAAGCTAAAATAGGCCCCAATAAAATTAACCACCCAGAGCACAATTCCGCCCACCAAGCCATTATATATCAATTTGAGTACAATTCTTATCGGCATCGTCAACATCCTGCCAATAAGATAAATTAAAATGATTCCAAATGCATAGGCAATGATAACATTAAATTCTAAAGCTACTGGTAAAAATTCCATTTTTTAGTTCCCCCTCTGTAACGCAGCCCTTTTCCATCATTTTACCACGTTAAAGCGCCTGGCGTATAGTCCTCACCCCGGTAATACCTGACATACTTATTATTCCTGGATGACGAATTCCCTCTTGCCGCGCCTTTTTAAGCAAATACATGTACCTGCGTTCACATGCTTTAATCAAAAATATTGAATAGTCGATTAAATCAGGATCAGTTACTGTCAAATAGTAACTTTGCGCAGCAATCCACTCTAGCCGGGCCTGTTCTATTATATCAGTCAGACTATCCTTACCTTTGGTGCTAGATTCCTCAGTATCCCAAAATCCTAACAGCCTACGCCATACACCCATATTTATCCCTCCAACATAATACTGTACTTACCTCAATATATGTTGTCCAATCTAAAATAATGAAAAAATACCGGATAAAATCCGGTATTTTTTGGTTGACTAATCAAACGGCGAAGCTCTAAGTCCCTCATGCCGAGCTCGTTTCAGCAAATATGTATACTTTTTTTCGGTCGCCTGAATGTGATAGACTGCATAATCAACTAAATCTGCATCTGACACATTATTATAGTAATTTTGGGCACTAAGCCATTCATGCCTTGCTTGTTCCAGTTGATCTCTCAAGGGCTGGTATTTGCTAGCAGGTATGTTTCTCCGCAGCACTCTACTAAAAATTTGCATTAGCGCTGTTTTCATGCACATCTCCCCCTGTTTACGAGTATTCCCATAAACAGGCAGAATAAAACATATTACATCTCCCGGCGATTCTCCAATGCCTTCGATAATGTCACTTCATCGGCATATTCCAGATCGCCGCCCATCGGCAAACCGTGGGCAATGCGGGTAACCATTACCCCTAGTGGTTTTAAGAGCTTAGCAATATACATAGCTGTAGCCTCGCCTTCAACATTGGGGTTAGTGGCCATTATAACCTCTTGAATACCTTTACCAACCCGGTCTAAGAGCTCTTTCACTTTTATATCGTCCGGGCCTACACCCTCCAGGGGTGACAAAGAGCCGTGCAATACATGATATAGCCCTTTGAATTCACGAGTACGCTCCATAGCGGCCACATCTTTGGGGTCCTCTACTACACATACCACTGACCGATCCCGCCCCTCTGACCGGCAGATCTGGCAGGGATCAGTATCGGTTAAGTCAAAACAAACCGAACAATATCCTACCCGCTCTTTAGCCTCAACAATGGCCTGTGCCAGCGCTGCGACCTGACTTTTATCCATCTTAAGCACATGATAAGCAAGACGAGCCGCAGATTTCGGTCCAATGCCCGGCAAGCGGCGAAACTGTTCAACCAGCCTGCCAATCGGCGCAATATAACTCATGGTTTAAAGCATTCCTGGTGGCAGGTTAAGACCGCCGGTTAACTTGCCCATCTCCTGCGCCATCATATCATCCACTTTATTTATCGCTTCATTGACAGCAGCAGCTACCAAATCCTCTAGCATTTCAACATCCTCAGGATCAACGGCAGAAGGTGCAATTTTTATCGATTGAATCTTCTTCTCACCGGTAATAACCACTTTCACTGCGCCGCCCCCAGTAGATACCTCAAGGCTACGAGATTTCAATTCCTCTTGCAATTTGGCCATTTCGGCCTGAAGCTTTTGTACTTTTTTCATCATTCCTGCCATATTTCCCATATTTCCAAACATGTTATCAGCCTCCTAAAATAATTTATTCTTCTATCTTGATTACTTTGCCGCCAAACATCATTTGTGCCTGCTTAATTGCCGGATCATTGAGTTCAGAATCAGTCAGTGCCGGCGGTGATGCATTCACTGACGGCTTAATCGGTTTGACAGCCGGCGTATCTACACCCAGCGAGCAAATAAGTCTTACTTTGTGCCCCGATACTTGTTCCAGCGTTTTTTCTACAATGTTCCGATAATCGTCTTTCTCAGTGCGCTCTTTAGGAAAGGTCGCCGTGAAACGAACCATAGCCTGTTGGTCAGTAATCGCTGTTAAGTGGCCTTGCATGACACAAGCATGGACAGACCGCTTACCACTTGCTAACAGCTCTTTCAACATCGCTGCCCATACCTCTGATAGGTTGGCGGCATTGGCAGCGGGAGCATCCTGCTCAGGCTGATTAGGAACAGATTGAACCGGAACAGGGCGTTTGGCAGATACCTGACGCTCTGGCTGCTGTCCTGGATGAAGTTGCGAATTTTCCTTGGACTGAAGCGGCTGAGCAGAGGACGTTGGCGATTGCCATGCAGATCGTGCACCCACTGCCGGATTAGCTGCAGCAGTTATTGATGCCGGCTGGTTAGCCAGTTTGGCCTCAAGCGCAGCAACCCGTTCAAGTAAAGCAGCCACATCACTGCCTGCTGCCCGCCGACACAGGGTAATTAGTGCCATCTCGACGGCGATGCGCGGCTCAGCTGCCCACTTAGTATCATTGGCAGCCCGGTGTAACACTTCCAGCATATGTACCAGCTCCTGATGGCTAAACTTGGCGCTCTGCGTGGCAAGCACCGCCTTATCCTCACTATACACTTCAATAGTATCAATATCAGGCGCGGCTTTATACAGCATCAGGCTACGAGCATGCAGAGCCAGCTCCAGCAGCAGCTGGCGGATATCCTTACCCAGTTGAATGAGTTCATCAAGCTTCAACAATACCGTATGTGCATCCCGCACGGCGATTGCATCAGTCAGCTGCCATACCCATTCGTGACCAATCAATCCTAACAATTGCCGCACATGCTCTGCTGTTATCATCTCACTATCATCCAAGGTGGAACACTGGTCCAAGATACTCAGAGCATCGCGCATACCGCCATCCGCTTGTACAGCAATCAGCCGCAGCGCTTCCGGAGCAGCCTTAAGCTCACTCTGCTTTGCTATACTGGCTAACCGCTGTTCAATCTCCTTAACACTAATCCGCCGGAAATCATAGCGTTGACAACGCGAATGTATAGTAGCTGGAATCTTATGCGGTTCAGTCGTTGCCAAAACAAAAACAACATGACCCGGTGGTTCCTCCAAGGTTTTGAGCAGAGCGTTAAAAGCCTCTGTTGTCAGCATATGCACTTCATCAATGATATACACCTTATAGCGTCCATCTACAGGCGCAAATTTAACAGTTTCCCTGAGTTCGCGGATCTCATCAATCCCCCGGTTGGAGGCGGCGTCAATCTCAAAGACATCCATCGATGTACCAGTGGTAATTTTATCACAATTGTCACAATGGTTACAAGGGTTGACAGTAGGGCCATCCTGGCAGTTGAGCGCTTTAGCCAGAATTTTGGCGGTACTGGTTTTACCTGTACCGCGTGGCCCAGCAAACAAGTAAGCATGAGCAATTTTTCCAGTAGTAATCGCATTTTTCAAGGTAATGCTGATATGTTCCTGACCAACCAGATTGTCAAAATCCTGCGGTCGCCATTTCCGATATAAAGCTACATAGGCCATCCCTACACCACCTATCCAGGTAAAACTTCATTTATAACTCTATGCAACATGTTAAAAACTTGCAGATAACTCATTTATTATTCCACACCGTTAAAATATTTCCCTTTTTGAAGAAAATAATTAATAATAAGAGAAGCATTAGTCGTTCAATCCAGGGAAAGTTACCCTTTCCCTCTGTATAACAAAAAAGCAGCCTGCTTATTGGGCTACTTCATTCGGAAATTATCCTTTTGTCTGTCTTATTGCTACGTCCTTGTTTCCCACGACGGACCACAGCAGCCACCAGGCACCCTTGCGGCACATAAGAGGGATCACTTAGCGCTGCTTCCTTCCGGACCTGACGCGGTTCATGAGTTCTTATTGCGCAAGACCCGGTACTGCTATAGCCCGTCCTAGAAAACAAAAAGCCGTAGCCGGCTTCAATTCTTGTTTTACTATGGCGGAGAGAGAGGGATTCGAACCCTCGGTAGAGTTTCCCCTACACACGCTTTCCAGGCGTGCTCCTTCAACCGCTCGGACATCTCTCCAAGTGCTCTCAACAGAACATTATTATAGCTTATTTGGACATACAATGCAACTGGTAATTATTAGCATTTTTACAGTCATGCAGACTACATAAGATGCTACGCCAGAATACTGCTTAATTATAACCAGTACCAAAAGGCTTGTCAAGTTGCTGCCAACCAAAACTTCAGCTTATTTCTATTTTTATGCTGCTAAATGGCAATCAATGAATATCCTGGTAAAAGTGGGTTGCCTCATTTTGAGGCAACCCACTTTTTTCCTATTCTTTTAAGTGATAGGGAACGGTAGTTACAATAACGTTTTCCCTCCAAATAAGGGTATTCCGCAAAAACCAGCCAGTCTGATTATGCAAGAGCCGGTGCCAGGATTTTCGCGTCTCAAACTCAGGGATAATAACTGTGATATAATCATCTGGTCCCTTTTCCCGCTCCTTCTTCTCAATAAAATGCAGAAGCGGCCGCATTAGTAACCGGTAGGGCGAACGAATAACGATCAATTCTATACCCGGATCCCACAGTTTCCATTTTTCGACAACTTTCTGTGTCGTTTCTTCATTGTTAGACACATGAACAGCCAGGATATTATCACCAATCATCTTGGCATATTTAATGGTTTCATACACCACGCGCGTTGTTGTCGATACAGGTACAATAACAATATGTTTACCCTCTGGAAAAGTAGCCGCTCCCTTTTCATAGCATTCTTCCGGCAGATGTAGTTGATCGGCTATAGAGTTATAGTGGCCCCGGATGGCTGTAAAGATATAAATCATAATCGGAATAAACAACAAGATAATCCAGGCACCATAGAGAAATTTTGTTATGGTAATAATAAGGACAACCAGACCGGTAGTCGTAGCACCAATGCCATTTAGCAGCGCCCGAATCTGCCATCCCTTACCACGCTCCCGGTTCCAGTGAACGACCATGCTAGACTGGGCAATAGTAAAGGAAATAAATACGCCAATAGCATACAGCGAAATGAGATGCTCAGTATTTCCCCGAAACACGATA
Organism: Sporomusa sp. KB1; assembly: GCF_007830295.1. GTDB lineage: Bacteria > Bacillota > Negativicutes > Sporomusales > Sporomusaceae > Sporomusa. Next base: position 1,410,561 of record NZ_VLKC01000002.1, read on the forward strand.
ATTAACAAAGCAGCCGCGACAGTTAGTAAAATGATACCATTAGAGAATGTCAACCGCTCGCCACGTGTCGCCAAATAACGGGGCATATACCCATCCTTAGCCACAATGGATAACAGCACCGGCAAACCATTATAGGCCGTATTGCCTGCCAGATATAACACCAGCATCGTAGTAATCTGAATATAATAATAGGCAGCCGAACGGCCAAAAATTTCTTCTGCCAATTGCGACATAGCCGTTACCTCAGCTATCGGTAAAATGTGATAATGCATAACAAGGTAGGTAATACCCAGGAACATAAAGCCCAGGATTCCTGCCATCCAGTACGTAGTAATAGCAGCATTGCGGGCTTCCGGCTTCCGGAACATGGGAACACTATCGGCAATGGCTTCTACCCCTGTCATTGAACTACAACCATTGGCAAAGGCCCGTAAAATCACAAACAGCATCGCCCAATCCAGTTGCTGGCGGGCTAAGGACTCTGGTGGCAGCAGATATGGAGCAGTAATGGACTTCCATATACCTATCACAATTAAAATGATGATACCAAACAAAAAAGCGTAGGTAGGTATTACGAAGGCATTGGATGATTCCCGGACTCCGCGCAGATTAACTAGCATTAATATGGCAAAAAGAACCAATACATCAATGGTGACTTCCCGCCCCGCCAAAGAAGGAAAAGCCGAAACAATAGCTGCTGTGCCGGCCGAGACACTCACCGCAGCTGTCAGTACATAATCGGCAAAGACTGAGCCAGCTGCCACCAACGCCGGCATCTTGCCCAGATTCTTCTTGGCCACCGTATAGGCCCCGCCACCCTCAGGATTGGCTTTAGCCACCTGCACATAGGATAACACTACAATTGCCAGCAGTGACAGAATACCTATAGCCACAGGGCCCATAAACCCGTAAGCTACCAGACTGGGAACAGCAACCAGCGCAAGCATAATTTGTTCCGGACCATAAGCAACCGATGATAACGCATCTGAGGAAAAAATAGACAATGCCTTCCACTTGGGAAGTTTTTCATGAGCCAACTCCCGGTTATGAAGTGGCTTGCCGATAAGTAATCGGCGAAGTACGCGCATCATAGTAGCGCCTCCAGTTTCATTATTCATTTTTTTAACACAAAAAAAAGACCTGTCGGTCTTTCGACCCCTGCTTTAGCCTGCGAAGTTAGCTGACGGGTAGGATGACAAGAGAAAAACATCCCTTTTGCCTAATTGGCAAAATTAACCCCAAAAAGTGGTTCCTCCGCTTCCAAAATGGAACTCGGCATTATGTTATGTTTAACTAACTGTTATCATACTGCTTTTCTAATCGCACATAAAGTTCGCCTATGCTTCTTTAGCGCCTGCTAGATGTCATGGCTACTCACTAAACAATATTGGATTCTTCGCTCACAGTCACGCTTTCTTTTGCGTGTTGTGGCTCGTCATTCCCCCAAAAGATCATGTTTATCGGCTATAAATAGCGACTGGACCGTCATAACCGACGGCCCAGAAAATTGCACCAATATACTCTTATAAATAAAGTCCAACCACTTGGTTCTGAATGAAGTGGTTGGACTTTATTTTCAGATCACAAACGACTAACCCTATTAGGCCTTAACCACACCCTCTTGCCGTTCTGCGATTAAGTCTTCCAAACGTTCTTTTTGACGCATAAGTTCGTCTACCGGAATCTCACCCACACCTTGAACAGCAGACATTTGCATAGTTGGCGCTATACCACGCATTGACTGTTCAGACATCATTTTGTACCCAAAAGCTCCCGCAAGAGTGCCAACAACAAGACCTATCCAAAAATCACTTCTTGCAAACATATTCTCACCTCCTTTCTTTAAAATAATCTATCTAATTTTTTTATTCGCTATCAAAATCCGCGCACTATTCAGCACTACTCCAATGGTTGCAGCATTGTGAATCAGCGCCGAAACCATCGGATTGGTTCGACCAATGGCTCCGAGCAGCATAGCTGCCATGTTGACGGCGATGGTAGCAGTAAAGTTTTGTTGTACAATCTTCATGGTTTTCTTACCCAGCATAACTACTTCCGACAACACCAGCGGATCTTCTGAATTAATAGTAATGGCCGCTGACTCTACGGCAATATCTGTACGCCTCCCCCCCATAGCCACCCCTACATCAGCGAAAGCCAATGCCGGGGCATCATTAACGCCGTCACCGACCATAAGTACCTGTGATCGCCGTCTAAATCGGTTCACCAAGGCCGCTTTATCCTCCGGCAACACCTCTGCGTGGTACGCGTCAATATCCAGCGCAGTTGCCACATGTTTGGCAACAGGCTCCGTATCCCCAGTAAGCATGACGACTTCGTCAACGCCTTGCCGTCGCAATTGATTGATAGTCTTCTTCATTTTGGGACGAATAGGATCACTTACTACCAGCACTCCCAGCAATGCTTCACCCCTTGCTACATAGATCAGGTTAAAACCACATTCTGCACCGGACTCGCCACCAAAAAACTGACAATCAATCTGATACTCCTCCATAAACCGTCTGCTGCCTACTAAAATTCGCCCACCGCATATCTCTTCAAAATCAGGTACCTCAGCCAAGATTCCCCGGGCAACAATGGTTTCAGTGCTGTTATGTTGCGGTATCTCCCATCCTTGGCTTTCCACGTATTCTAATACAGCGCACGCCAGTGGGTGTGCCGAATGATATTCGGCAGAGGCGGCTAAGAGCAACAGCTCGCGCTCCCTAACTCCAGGAGCCGTTTTTACAGTTACAACCTGCGGCTTACCGATAGTAATGGTACCGGTCTTATCTAGCACAACAGTATCAATGCCTGCCAGAGCTTCCACATAGTTGCCGCCTTTGACTAATACACCCCGGCTGGCTGCTCGTCCAATAGCTGCCGAGATAGCGGTAGCCGTGGAAAGTTTCAGGCCGCAGGAAAAATCAATGAACAACATATTTAGCACCCGCTGCCAATCTTTAGTTGCCCCATAGACCAAACCAGCGGCAATAAAGGAAATGGGAACAAGCATATTAGACATCCGATCAGCAAAATTTTGTACAGGTGCGCGCCGAGTTTGGGCCTCTTCCACCATATGAACAATACGCGCCACCGCTGTATCATCGCCAATTTTTTCCACAATAATCTCAAGAAAACCGTTTTGGAGGACGGTGCCGGCGTACACATAGTCGCCTTCACTCTTTTCCGCAGGTATGTATTCACCGGTAATTGATGATTGGTCCACGGCACCTACCCCAACCATTACCCGGCCATCCACGCAGATTTTCTCACCTAAGTGTACGCCGACCCGGTCACCAGGCTTTAGACTTTGCACAGCTACTCGTACTTCATGGCCGCCCTCTTCGATCTTCCAAACATACTGCTGATCCAGTCTTAGCAGTTTAGAAATGTGTTTCCGGGCTCGTTCTGCCGTAAAGGTAGTAAGCATCTCGGCGAAATTAGACAACGCGAGGAGAGTCAGACTGGATTCGGGTTTACCGCCTAATATCGAAGCCATAACTGCAGTTGTTGTCAGGGTATCGGCATTGGGCTGTCGTTCAACCACCAGGCTTCGCACACCGCTGGCAATAAATTTGCGAGCTACAAAGAGCACAAAGGCGCACCTAGCCAGATACAGCGCAGTAAACATACCCGGGGCAGCCAAGCGCAGTAACTGTAACCCCATCAATCCCGTTCCAGCCAGAATAGCATCCCGCCGATATTCTGCAAAAAGAGAAGGCGGTTCTCCCGTAGGCCGTACCTGGGTAATCGCAGTCGTTTTACTGGAGAAAACAACCTGCTGTAACTTGGCATTCACCTCAGGCAAAGACAAATTCCCTTTGTAATATATAACCAAACTTCTGCCATCACCAGCATAGGCACTGATAACAGCCGGAATTTGCCTAATAGTGGCTTCAAGCAGGGTCTGTCTGCGGGTGGATAATGCTGTTTGTAAAGGAAACGTTATATATTGGCATCCCATTAGTAACGTCCTTTCAGCAACGAGTACGCCCACCACACCATTTGCGGACCTGCGGGTCGCTGGCCCAACTTCCAAATCTTAGTACCTCCGCAAACAAGCATTATCAATGCCAACGCAGTGCGCAAATCCAAAGTATATCCAGTATTTTTAAAGATATTGCGGTTCATTCTTCGACATAAGCTGCGGATATTCATCCCTAGTTTGCCGTAATCAGCACGGGGACCCGGCATCTTATGAAGTTGATCGAGATAATTCATGACCAGTTCAATGCATTCTTCCTGGCAGATATATTCCAATAGAATACTGCCTGTTGTCGGGTTTACCCTAACCGTTCTAATCCCTTTTACTCTGGTTAAGTGTTGCTCCCATTCCACTGCCAACTTTTTATTATCCAGCAAATCATCATGTTGGTAACGCCGTCTCCCTGGTAAAGCATGGACTAAGCTAAACCCCTCTCCCTTAAGAAGTTGATGGAGTTTACCCCCAGCCGAAATACCCAAAGCCAATCCCGTAAGGTAAGTCATTTACTATCACCTTCCATATTGTTTAACTACCAATTGCTCTATGTCCCGCAGAAAAGGATTCCGTGAAACATCTTCAGGAGAATATTGAATAAGTATGGAACCAGTGGCCGAGTTAATGGTAAACTGTTTGATTTCTGGCATTGTCTTCAAATGCAGACTCACTTGACGGACTATCTCCGGGTTGTTGATTACGTACTGTGATTGGAGTCGAACGCGCCCCGGCATATAATGAAGTACCTGAATCTGCTGTAGGAACAGCTTCTTCTTCGATGAATCCATAAGACTTTCAAACAGAGATGATAAACCCATATTTTGACTCTCCCGTCTACTTGACTTGTTTATGACAATTGCTCCCGCAGCTACCAGAACAATGGCATTGCGTTTTCCCCTGCAATTCCTGCCAGATAATTTTGGCTATATAGCCAACCGCAACTAAGCCGACTATAAATACAATTATCGTATCCATCCCGCTCACTCCCTTTTCCTTAGTAGCCCAGAAGACTTCCTATTTGGTAAACTAAGAACGACATTATCCATGCCAGAGTAGTAGTATATACGGTAGCAAAAAGTGGCCATTTCCAGGAATTTGATTCCCGTTTGATAACTGCTAATGCTGCCAGGCACGGTGAATAGATAAGCACAAACACCATCAAAGAATAGGCAACTAATGGGGTAAAGCTGCTGTCATTGGCCAGCGCTTGCTGCAGCGCAACCGACCCTTCATCGGCTTCACCTACATTATAGATAGTTCCCATGGTACTAACCAAAACCTCTTTCGCGGTAAAGGCCGCAATTAAACCAATGCCTGACCGCCAATCAAAGCCCAATGGTCGGATGACCGGCTCAATAAATTTGCCGAGCTGCCCAGCATAGCTTTGCGCTAATTTTTCCCCATCCGCTTCTTTCTGTAAGTGTTCAACCTGCTCTTCATTTTCAGTCTTGAGTTCCAGATAACGCATGGCCCACGGATATAACTCAGTGTTAGCTGCTTGTACTTCCTGCAGCTTTATCTCTTTAGCCGTTGTTAAAGCAGCTAATTCAGGACTATCTTCTTCCAGCCCTTCGGCTTGCTCCTCAAACTCTTCATTAATGGTACTTAAATCGGTAATTACTGTCTGCAGCGGTACATGATCTTCTACAGCAGCAATATTCAGCGGCGTACCAACCTGCTCTGCCACTTGCTGACTAAAACCCGCTTCTGCTTGGGCGATTAACTCTTGATAGTCTTTACTATAATTAACATCACTAGGGTAATTGACCATAAACCAGACCAAAATCGAAACTGCCAGAATAATGGTACCTGCTTTTTTCAAATAGAGCACACTGCGTTCCCACATATGCATGCAAATGGATTGCAATGTAGGTACACGATAAGGAGGCAACTCCATAACGAAAGGTTCTGACTCGCCTTTGAATAATACGCTGCGAAAAACGCGCGCCATAATTACAGCCAAAACTATCCCTAATACGTAAATGGAAAATAACACCGTACCTGCCATACCTTCGCTAAAGAAGGCAGCAATCAACAAAGTATATACCGGTAACCTTGCACTGCAACTCATTAGTGGTGTTACCAGAATAGTCACTAGCCGGTCTCGTGGATTTTCTAAGCTCCTGGTACCCATAATGGCTGGCACACTACAGCCAAAACCCAATAATAGTGGAATAAACGATTTACCATGTAGTCCTACAGAGTGCATAATTTTGTCCATAATAAAGGCCGCTCTAGCCATATAACCGCTATCTTCCAACACGGCAATTCCTAAAAACAATAACAATATATTAGGCAAAAATACAATGACGCCGCCAACACCGCCGATGATGCCATCGACAACCAATGACTTGAGATCACCTGCCGGCATATAGAGGCCTGCATAGGTGCCAATGGCCGCTACGCCTTCTTCAAGCCACTCCTGTGGATAAGCCCCGATGGTAAATACCATATTAAACAATAGCCACATAAGTCCCAGGAATACAGGCAAACCTAACAGGCGGTTGGTAAGTATCCTGTCAACCTTATCAGAAGTCGTTAACCAGCCATCCCGTTTGGAAACAATAACATCCTGACATAGTGAGCCTACAAACTGATACCGCAAATTAGCAATCGCCAATTCAGGATCAGTCTCAAAGGTAGCCTGCAGGCTCTCTCTAGCCGCAGCAACAACAGTAGCCACCCGCGCTCCCCCGGGCAATGCTTGCACCGTATTTCGGATCTCCGGGTCGTTTTCTAACAGCTTTATCGCCAACCACCGCAGCGGAAAGTGCAAATTATGCCGTTCTTCTGCTAACAAGGCACTGATTTCTGCAATTTTGCCTTCTACCGCATCACCGTAGTTAATAATAAAAGGTTTTTGCGTCTTTTCCTCAGCTACCTTCACGGTCGCTGCCAACAACTTATCGATACCGTTATGGCGATTGCCAACAGTCCGAACTACCGCTACCCCCAGTTTCCGGGATAATACTTGCCCGTCGATTTTAGTCCCCATACTCTCAGCGACATCAGTCATATTAAGAGCTACTACCATGGGTCGTTCCAGTTCTAAAAGCTGCACCGCCAAATATAAATTGCGCTCCAAATTGCTGGCATCCAGAATGTCCACAATGACATCCGGCTTATCCTTAATGATAAAATTACGCGCCACAAGTTCATCTAGCGAATGGGCTGTTAAGCTATAGGTACCTGGCAAATCAACTATCAATAATTCTTTATCCTGATACCGCCGAAACCCTTCCCTTTTTTCAACTGTAACCCCCGGATAATTACCCACATGTTGCCTAGCACCGGTAACACTATTAAAAATAGTTGTTTTGCCTGAATTGGGATTACCGGCCAAGGCAATACTGACTTTGGTATTTGCCACTATAAACGCCTCCTTCATCCCGCCCTTGTTCCACATATATGGCAGAAGCCAGTAGATTGTTTAGCATAATCCGGCTGCCCCGGACCTTGACAATAATAGATTCATAACTGCGACTCAGTATGCCAACCGGCGTGCCTGGTGTAAAACCTAAATCAGTAAGTCTTGCCCTCACTTCCCTGGAACCGCCCAGAGCGGTTACTATCATCAATTGTCCTTGATCCATACTCTGAATTTGCATAACCACCCCTCCTTTGTTATTTCATTTTAATTTCAATATTCTGGGCCTCTATTTTTCGCAAGGAGAGATTAAAGCCCATGACCTTAACCTCCATGGGATCACCTAACGGTGCATATTTTTGAACTTCAATCTTTGACCCCAGAACAACTCCCATATCAATAATGCGGCGTTGGATGGGACCATTACCATGAATTTTGGCTATTGTACCTTTTTCCCCCGGTAATAACTGACTTAATAATTTGACCATTTCCTTTCTTCCTCCCTTGTTGTAGCTTTCAATATTATCCTATAAGCATTATTGATATTAGTAATCATTATCATTTTGTATTTAAAAAAATTTTCCTTACTGCGCATTTACTTTCTTAACAAGTTCAAACTCAACCTCTTTCAAACCAGCAAAATTGCGGAAGTAAGCCGTATAGTCCTGTGTATAGCAAACTATTCGCACTACACCGCCTGAGGCAACAAGTTCCTCAATTATTAGCTCATAGGTCGGTACCGTCTTATTAGTAAGCACATTCCCACACGTAAAATCAAATATTATCGCTGTTGTCTGACTTACCCTCATATTCTTGATAGCCTTGTCCATATCGATATAATCAGCTTGAGTAAATTCGCGCAATAACGTAATTCTTACTTCATCCTCCTGGTTTTCGATAGAAAATGCCATCTGGGCTGTGAGCGGTTTTATTTCAAACGAATTCATGACTGTAAGATCAGGCAGGGATTTTTTCTGTACACTTGTTGTTGCTCCTAATAACTCGTTAATAATAGATAGTAGTTTATCTTCCGTAAAGGGTTTCAAAATATAGCCTTTTGCCCCATTTTGCAAAGCATCAAACACTTTATGTTTTTGTCCAAGGGCACTCACCATAATAACCCTGGCCTGTGGATCAAAGGTGTTAATCTGCCTCAAAGCATCAATGCCATCCATTTCCGGCATAGTTATATCCATTGTAACTAAGTCGGGACGATGCTTTTTATATGCGGCAACTGCTTGATTGCCGTTAGCTGCTTCATCCACCACATGTCCGGCTTTCACTAAAAAGGTTCCAATGGCTTTACGCATCATTAATGCGTCATCCACAACTAATACACGCGCCATTTCCCTGCTCCGCCTCCTTTATGCTCATCCTATACTCAGAGTTTATGAGTGGCAAAACAAAAGTAAATTTAGTACCTTTGCCAACCATAGTCATAATTTCAATATGTCCGCCGAGTTTTTCAAGTTCTTGCTTCACCGCAGCCAGCCCTACCCCCCGTCCAGACAATTCATTGGCACTAGCAACACTGGAAAAACCATCTGCAAAAATCAGCTGAATAACCTCTTCCTCTGTCAAATCAGCGGTTGTGCGTTCACTACACACCCCCTTGGCGATGGCCAGTCTTCTGATAACGTTACCGTCAATTCCTCTTCCATCGTCGGCGATAGTAATTAGCAAATTTGCACCATGTTCCTCTATGTGGCATCTAATCTGACCTTGTGTCTGTTTACCGGCTTCCAGGCGTTCATCCGGCGTTTCCAGTCCATGCGCAACTGCATTACGAAAAACATGTACAAGTACTTTAGCAAAATCATGATATTTTTCAGGATCTACTAACGTCCTCGCGCCGGTAATCGACAACGAACTAATTTCTTTACCTTGACGTAACGCCAAATCAGCTATGTATTCAGGAAATATGTTAATCAAATCACTGAAAGGCTTGTAACGCAAGTGCCGTAGATCCTCAATAAGGGGTCTGGCTTGGCAAGGGGTAAGCAGACGCCGAATCTTATCCTCCAATTGGTGCAGCTTGCAGCTTTCTACAACGATTGTCTCATCTTGGCTCAGGAACTGGCTACCCAATACTTTTCTCAATTGCTCTAACTCTTGTTCCAGCCAGTCATATAGTATATCAGGTTGATAGTCCACAAAACACGCCATTATAGCAGTAGGTGCAAGATTACCCTCTGTTCCATCTCGTAATTTACTTAAAGCAGACTCCAATTCATGTAGTTTTGCGGCCACACGCTGCAAGCCCAATTGAGCAAAAGTGCCTTTCCAGGTATGAACAGTACGAAAAATTTCACTAATTTTCCCAGTCTCTGCCGCTTGCGAAGACAGAAGTTCTGGCAGCTCTTGTCGGCAAAATACTTTGTAGTCCACCTTGGCTTTAGTAAATTCTTGTTGGTGGGTCACAGCTCTCACCACCAGTGACAAAATATCTCTTTCTGCTTGAATTTTTTCTTCCATTTTTCGCTTCTGAGTAACATCAGTTAGTATCAATAATATCTCTCTGCGTGCCAGGTCTACAGGGTGGTGAATCAATTTATATGTGATTTGCACGTAACTGCCAGCAAGCTCTAATTCTTCAGGCAACAACGACAGGTAATTGTCCCTGAGAAAAGCATCATCTTCTTGAAAAACTTTTCCGAGTAACGCTGTCAAAAAGGCCTGTTGTTCTGTATCGTGCGGATATAATAATGCGGGAATAAACTCATTTCGTATCTCCTGGTTAAAAATCATAACACATTCGGCACTGTACTCGCCTGCAACCTTTAGATCTTCACCAAAAGAAAGAAAACCCTGCCCGGCATTATCCATTAAATTGCGCAATTTATCTACTGCCGCTTTTAATTCTTGAGTCCGCCCCTGCAACTGGCCTTGGATGAGCAATTGCGCAGCATTCACTTCTTCCAATGCTTTTTTCTGTGCTTGAATTTCAGCCTTGGATTGTGCAAGGTCGATTACGCTCTGCCGCAACTCCAATTCATTCACTTTAATCCTATGTACCATCCAGTTCATGTCCCGCATCAAATCAACTAATTCATTTTCGTCACCATCATTGCCGCGTTCATTCGGGACAGTTAAAACCACATCATAATGGCCAATTTTTACCTGCTGACAAAATTCTTTCATTTTCTGTATCTGATTAGCAAATAGCCATTGCCTGATAATACCTGGGCTAAGCAATCCTGCAAGAATGGTCACCATTAATACAATTGCTATCGTATTATAAAATTCCCGATGCAGGCTTAGTCCTGTTTGATCTCCCGCGATAAGCATAGCCACAATAGGAAGCAAACCAAACACTATCGCAATAACAAGCAGCCTGGTTTTTATAATCACTCTGTTTTCACACCCTCATCATTGCGTGAACCCGCTTTACCACTTTACATCAATAGCTCTGAAGCTACAACTATCCGCTCACCAACTTATAATGAATATCATTCTCATTTGCGTTGTTTGTATTATTACACTCATTTGCGTTTTTGTCAAGCACCTTTTTCCATAATTTACTCTCCCCTCGAAAAAAGCATCCTGCAACTATACCTATAGGTACGCACAGGATGCTTTTCCGCAGAGAAACTTGCTAGACTCTTCTAAATACCCTTTTCAAAGTAAATTTACCGTTTTTAATATCGTCAAACAAGGTATACACAACAGGCACCACAACCAACGTAAGAATAGTCGAAGTCACCAAACCGCCGATGATGGCGTGAGCCATAGGCGCACGTGCTTCGGCACCAGGTCCAATACCTAAGGCGAGCGGAATCATACCGACAATCATGGCGGCCGTCGTCATAATGATAGGACGCATCCGCTTGATCGCAGCCTCTACTAATGCCTGGTTGCGTTCTACGCCTTGGGCGCGGCGCTGTTTGGCAAAGTCAACCAGCAAAATGGCGTTCTTGGTTACCAGTCCCATCAGCATAATAATGCCAATCAGGGACATTACGCTGAGCTCACTCCCCATCACTAACAGGCCAATTATTGCACCAATAATCGCCAGCGGTAAAGCCAACATGATAGCAAAAGGGTCAAGATAGCTCTCAAACTGGGCAGCCAATACGAAGAAAATAAACAGTACCGCCATTGTTAGTGCCACGACCATGCTGCTGAAAGCATCATTCATGGACTTGGTTTGGCCGGTAGTAACAAATTGATAACCCTCCGGCATGGCTACATCAGCCACTTTTTTCTTGAACGCGGTGTTGAATTCTCCCAGGGTAATCCCGCTAAGGTTGGCTGAAATGGTGATTTGCTGTTGGTTATCATAGCGTTTAATCTGGGCCGGGCTGGTAGCATACACCGTGTCTGTTACCTGATCAAGCGGCACCATAACGGCTTGTCCGCTTTTGCCCTGGGCACTGCCAGACAGATACACATCCTTGACGTCTGCCAGGCTCCGGCGCTTATCCGGATCTAAAATTACCCGTACATCATAGGAGTCTTCACCCTCTTTGTATTGGGTGACAACCTTACCGTTAAACATTGTTTGCAGCGTATCGGCAATACTTGCCGTCGAAATTCCCAAATCCGCCGCCTGGTCATGCTTAACCACAAGCTGCGCATCAGGGTTACCCGCCTCATAACTTGACGATACTTCAACAGCACCAGGTATACTGGCAACAACTTGTTCTATCTGTTCAGCAATTTCGGCCAGGGTATCCAGCGAGGTTCCCTGGACAACCAGTGATACTGGCTTGCCATTTGTCATAGCTGCTTTTTTGGATACACTAATTTCCGCACCAGTCATATCGCTAAATTTTTGGCGAAGCTCTTCGATAATAGCCGAATCACTATGCTTACGCTGGCCCTTGGGTGTAAGTTCTGCCAAGATAGTTATATCTTTGGCAGTGGCTACAGTGTAGGTCAGCCTGACTTCCGGCAGATCGTGAATGATCTGAACCATACTATCTGCCATATCTCCCACAGCGTTTACACTCATGCCGGGGTCAACAACAGCCGATACACTAATCTCCTCATTATCAGCATCAGGAATAAAGGTTGACCCCAGTAGCGGCAAGAGCATCAAACTCCCCATAAACATGGCAGCCGCTACTACTATGACTTTGCGGCGATGCCCCAGTGCCTGATGCAAAAATCGCCCATATTTAGCGGTTAACTTATCAAACTTGTCATTCCATGTAAGCCAGGCTCTGGCCAGCTTACTGTTACCCTTGATTTCAGCATGATCCAGATATTTAGCTGACAGCATGGGAGTCAGTGTAAACGCAACAAACAAAGATACCAACACACTGGCCGCCACAGTAATACCAAACTCTTTAAAGAACTGGCCAACGATGCCGTTCATCATGCCTACCGGCAAGAAGACAGCGACAAGGGTAAAGGTCGTTGCCATAACGGCAAGACCAATCTCAGCGGTTCCATCTAGTGCGGCAGTTACCTTATCTTTACCCATTTCCAGATGGCGCACAATATTTTCGATAACAACAATGGCATCATCAATCAACAAGCCAACCGCCAGTGATAAGGCCAGCAGCGACATAGTGTTGAGCGTGAAATTCAATGCCTTCATTACCATAAAGGAAGCAATAACCGAAACCGGAATCGCAATACCACTGATAACGGTACTCCGCCAGTTGCCTAAGAACAAAAATACAATCGCAACCGCTAAGATACCACCAACGACGAGGTTAAATTCAACATCCTGTACTGACTCTTTAATTGTTTTCGAATTATCGCGAACTACCACCAAATCAATCCCTGGCGGCAATTCCTTTTTAATACTTTCCAATTGTTTTTTGACATTATCCACTACTTGTACAGTATTGCTGCCAGACTGCTTCATAATGTCAAGACCGAGCGCCGGCTTGCCATTAAGCTTAGTAACTGTCACTAGCTCTTCGGTCGTATCTTTAATAGTTGCAATGTTTTTTACATAAATCGGCACACCGTCGCGCTGGCCAACAGCAATGTCAAGAAACTGACTGGTATTTTTAATACTACCTACCGCCCGGAGGTCAGTTTTGCGCTGGCCATCAGTCACCTTACCACCAGGAGAATCAATATTCTCATTACGCAGGCTATTAAGAACTTCCGGTATGGTAAGACTATAGGCAGACATTTGGTTGCTGTCTAATTGAATTTGAATCTCACGGTCTAAGCCACCCTTTACATCGACGGAGGCAACCCCATTGACCGCCTTAAGCCGTTTGGTGATTATATCTTCGGCTAGCACTGTCAATTCTCGCCGGGTTACATCACCGGTTACGGCAATCGACAGTATCGGTGTGTCGGAAGGGTCAAAACGGGAAATAATCGGCGCTTTTGCATCGTCTGGCAAATTTGCCTGTACCCCACCCAATTTATCGCGTACATTTTGCGCAGCAGCATCGGCATTTGTTTCCATGGTAAATTGAATAACTGTTGTCGAAACGCCCTCACTTACCGTTGATGTTACATGCTCGACACCAGCGACCTCACTAACTGCTTCTTCTATCTTTTGCGTAACCTTTGATTCTACTTGTTCTGGTGCTGCGCCGGGATATTGAACAATCACAGCAACAACAGGCATTTCCACGCTGGGGTATTGATCCACAGCCAGGGACATATAGCTAACCAAGCCTACCACTACCAGTGCCAAAATTATCACCGTAGCAAAGACCGGGCGCTTTACGCTAATCTCTGTAAGCTTCATGTCTTGTTCCCCTAATCTATGAGGCTACGCGTACTGCGTCACCATCTTTAATACGGTTGGTACTTGTCACAATGACCTGCGCGCCGATTTGTAAACCGGATTTAACTACAATGGTATTACCTGTTACCTCGCCAATCTCAATTTGCCGGCGAACAGCCTTACCGTTTTCGACAGTAAACACATAGTACAAGCCCTGCTTTTGCACAACAGCTGACTGTGGAACCGTCTGCACCGCTACACGCTCACCTGTTAGCAGTGCTACTTTGGCAAACATACCAGGCTTTAAGCTGGCACTATCATTATCAATTTTAATCTTGGTCCTAAACATCCGGCTGCTTGAACCCGCTTCCGGATTTACAACCTCAACTGTGCCTGTAAAAATTGTGTCAGGGTAAGTATCTACCGTAATATTAGCCTGTTGACCAACTTTAACGCGGCCCAATTCTTTTTGTTCGACATTGATTACAGCATATACCTGATTAATGTCTTGCACCACCATAAGTGCAACTCCAGGAGAAACTACCTGCCCAATGGTGGCATTCTTATTGGCAACCACCCCATCGACTGGCGCGCTAATTATGCCATAGCCATATTGCTGCTCAGCGCTGCTTTGGTTAGCTGCTGCAGTTGAAACATCAGCTTCTGCCGTTTTCAATTTGGCTCTAACATTATCTAACTGCTGTTCCGAGATAGCGCCTTTATCAAAAAGCCGCTGATAGCGATTGTAATCATTCAGCGCCAACTCATAGTTAATCTGAGCCTTCTTTACCGCATCACCAGCCTGCCGGGATGAGTTTGCCAACTCCACAGCTTCTAACTTAACCAAAGGATCGCCCGCTTTAACGGCTTGCCCCTCCTCTGCCAGAACTTGTTCAATCCGGCCCGCAATTTTGGCACTCACCGTTGCCGAAGTTGCTCCTTCGATTGAGCTATTAAACGTAAGGCTTGGTACAATATCTTCATTCTCAACTGTAGCAACTTTCACGCTAAGCACGCTGTCAGCAGCTTTATCATCAGCTTTACCAAAGGCAAATACACCACTGCGGACAACTAAGGTAATGCCAATTACTACAATTACCGGGATTATCCAGTATTTCGTTTTCCATCTGTTCATCAAATAAACCTCCATTTAGATTTGGGTTGTTAATGCAATGGACATACCTACCAGTCGGTATGTCATGGTTTAAAAATTTTAGCGCCTCTTGTTCTGCGCCAAGTGTATATGCAACGTGCTAAAAATTAGCACAATTCTGTAATGCATCTTATATAGTTAGCAATAGCCATACATTCTCCAGCATTCGGTTACGCATTTCCAGGGACTGAAAGAAACGCCCCAGTGATAGTTGCCCATTGACTAAAGCCATGATAATCGCCGCCACAGCATAGCTGTCAAGACCCTGCTTTAGTTCTCCCTGCTCCTTAGCTGCCTCAATTTTCTTGGCAAACGCCGCACATACTGCTAGGCGCCCTTGTTCCATTCGCTCTTGAATATCAGGGAATTTACTCATTATCTCAATAACAAAATGCGCACAGTCAACACGGCAATCCCCGTCTACCCCCAGCAGGTCCTTAGCATATCGCTCCAGTGTTTTTTCCACTAACAGCGCATTAAGCACATCCCGAATACTATTTTTAGTACTCAATAACTCAGTATACTTTGCCTCAAGCCGGTCAAGTAAATAGTGCATTCCTACCTGCAGCAAAGCATCTTTACTCGAAAAATAATGATAGATTCCCCCCTTAGTAATGCTAACCTCATTGGCAACATCAATAAGAGAAACCGATTTATAGCCTCGCGTAACAAATAGCCGCAAAGCCGCAATGATGATATTTTCCTTCGTCATGTCATTCCTACCCCTTGCTTAAAACATACCTACCAGTCAGTATGTTGCTATTATCACTCGTCTTTACTCTTTTGTCAATGAAAATCCTATTTTGCTACCATAGGCTCATCCACTCAAGATGTAAGCCTTCTCCGCAGTCAATTAATCGCACCAATACCAGCATAATATTAAGATTAAGTATTGGAGTTCCGCTTACTTTTTATCTATTTTCAAACTACGCCAAAGCGCGTCAAGAAATTTTTGTCGCGAAAATGGTTTTACGACAAAACCATCAACACCAAATCCGATGGCTATACGTACTGTGTAAGCATCATTATTCGAACTACATATAATGATCTTGGATGCAGGAGACAACAGTTTAATGTCCTTTAACGCCTCCAGGCCATCCTTTTTAGGCATAACAACATCTAAAGTAATAAGATCATACTTCCTATCTGGTGGCAGCTTCTTGATTTTATTAATGGCGTCAAATCCGTCAACAGCTTCATCAATCATAGTTATACCCATCTCATGTAAATGAGAGATAATGAATTCCCGGCTGACTTTAGAATCGTCAACAACCAATGCGCGCACTGCTGTCACCCCCTCTTCAAAAGTACTATGTATAGTATAGGGTGTGCTTGTTAAAACTTCAAGACAATTATGCCGATGAAAAATCGCCTACCTGGTTAAGTGCCTGTCAAGAAGTCACTACACGATCAGTAAAAATACATACACGATACTGGCAAAAGCTACTATACTACCTTTAAGTGGCCAAGCCCGCTTCTCCATCGCGCCGCTTTGTGGTTTAACTGCTTCCTGCTCTACAGCCATTACAATCACTCCCAATTTATATTTAATTAATATTTCGTCTTAAATAATATCAATTATAGTATACCATGCCTTTTCTTATTAGGAAACTTTGTTCTCAAAAAGATACCCAGCAACAAGTTGTCACCGGGATAGACCGTTTATAATAGGGGAGAATCTATTCTTAATAGAAGGCTACTGCCTTTCTATGAATTGTCCAAATCACTTGAAATAATATTTTAATTATAAGCATTAATTTTTAGAATTTGCTTAGAAAATACAGGTAATGACACGGTGATGGTTGCCCAATTAATTACCAAGTATTGACATAATATAAAAAACAGAATATAATGAAAATAGAAATAAAAAGGAGGATGGTTATATGCTTAAAGATTATCCTGCTACTCAATTATTTCTATTATCGTCAGTAATTTTATTAGCTATGGTCTTACTGACTCCGTTGGTACGCGAATGGTACATTTGTGTTGCAATACTAGACAGCCTAAAATTTGTCGTAAAAGTTATCTGGGGGCTATTCTTGCTCTGCACGATAATTGATGTAATAGATGCTATACATTATCATAACCGCAAACATAGTCACTGAATAATTCAAGCAAAATATAATGCCCTGGTTTTCGTAAATAAAAATACCCTATAGAGTAGCCAATGAAAAAAGTCTACCCTGTAGGGTATTTTTCCCTGCAAGACGCTAACGTTTTAACCCTCGAACTCTAAATACCGTCTCAAATAAGGCAACTCAACAGGTGAATATAAGAAGGTAGTGCCATTATTCTCCTGCTTTATTACAACTAAAATTAAGGGATAAGAGTCACATTCTTCACCAGGCAGACCTGAAACATAAATTTGTCCGTCACCTTCCCACGCCGTATATTTGCGGAAAAGCGCCTTTGCGGCTTCTATTTTATCCTGTAGCTCATTCTTTATATCTGAAATGTCATCTTCGCAAAACTCTTTTTTTATGTCTGTGTTTGCTTGCTCTACTGTTTTGAACGGGAAAAACCAGTCTGTTGGCGCTAGTTGATATATATAAGCTTTTATCATTCTATAGTCTCCTTTTGTTATTTTTCACATTATAAATTCGGCAAAAGGTACTCCCTTCCTGCAAATGAACTAGTTTATGAAAACCTGTTATTGGGTAATCGTTTGTTTATAGCTACTCCAATGATGGTCGCTACAAAAACCTTAAATAAATCTCCCGGTATAAATGGAAGTGCGCCTGCCATAAATGCCTTCTCCACTCCCATACCAGTAACAAAACTCAGCCACAATACACCAAAAAGATAAACAATAATAATACCGCCTATACTATTTGCCAAAGCTAAGCACCAGATAGTATTCTTGTGTCCTCTTAACAAAGCAATAACAACGACACCTATCAAGAAACCGAAATAATATCCACCTCTCGGACCAAAAACAACTCCAATTCCACCAGCAAATCCCGAAAAAACCGGCATGCCCGCAGCACCAATTAAAATGAATGCCAAGACACTAAATACTGCTTGTCGCGCCGTTAGTATACTTCCCGCCAGCATTATTCCCAAACTCTGCCCTGAAACAGGAACCGGACTGAAGGGCAGTGGTATAGAAACAAATCCTAATACTGCCGTTAGAGCTGCAAAAAGAGCCGCATAAATAAAATCTGTTAGATCACCTTTTGTGTTCATCATAACCCTCCGCCTATTATATTTTTTTAACTATACATTTTCAAGTAAACCTAAACAAATTATACGGCTACCTTAAAAATTTTGTCAACCAATCAAAGCTCCGTAGTTAACCAATAAAGTGACACCCTACTCGCGACACACAATTTTCATCGAAAGCTAAAAAATAACCCAGCAATTGCTGAATTATCAAAAATAGTCGCCCATCCGAAGACAGACGACTACAACACAACCAATATAAGTGGCCGCACTTCATTTAGTTGTGAATTTTACTACAAAGTAACTATATAACAGATTGAGTCTAAAAAAATCCCCCTATTCAAGGGTTTAGCTAGTACAAGTATCTCCAAATTCCGGGAACAAGAGGATAAATAGACTAATAACCAAAACGATAAACCAAAGTTCTCTATTCGTACCCCAAAACATCTTAAATCCCCCTTTGTCGATGTAATCTATTTTATATTATTCATAAGTCGGCAATCGTGCTACCGTAGCCTCAAATTACGAAAGTCGATATCACCTTCCCTAGAGGAAGTTACACTTTCTGCCAAAACGAAAAAGCCGCACCCCGAAGGATACGGTATCCACAATGGCCAGAGATGGGCTAATTGAAATATATGGCATGAGATTTTAATAACGATTCGGCTATTAAAGCCTATTTCCATTACTGTGCTGTAGTAGTTGTTGTATCTGTAGTGCTAGTTGTTTCCGTGGTAGTCGCATTGAGACTAGCTACAGCTTCCGCCAATACTGCGGTAGCCGCAGCATTAACAAGCTGGTTCCGGTATGTAGTCCAGGAAGTGCTAGAATCGGTTGCTTTAGCTGCTACATAGGAGATTGCAATTCCTTTCAATGCGGTTAGTAAGCTAGACCATAAAGAATTAGTTGAAGTTGCCATGTAATCATTACTCCTTTTAATTTTATTTTGTCAGGTATCTGCTATTGCTGCCCTATAGACCCTGACACCGCTATAGCTGGTAAGTACTTTTTTAATACATTCAATAATACCGAGAAAATTAAAGGCTCTTGCGGTTAATTTTCCCTGTGTGTATAGTGGACATTATAAACTCGCGCTGCCTTATTAGTTTTATACCGGGATAAAATTCTCAAATAGAACCTCGTTTTCCGGCTGCTGCCATAATATAACGCCTATAATAATAGGCCAACCAAGGATATACTGGTTGACCCATTAATACGAAAAAAGAGCCTGTGGCTCTTTTAAGGCTTATTTAATACACTTACTTTTTCTTGCAAATGCTACAAAATCCATTAAGTGTTCTACTAATTTACTGCACTCCTGACTAGTAAGCTCATCAATTGATTTATCGTCCGTTGATTCACGAATAATTTCCTTTATTTGATAACTAGTATAGCCTAAATCTTTTAACTCTGTCTGCAGGGCAGTGATTTTTTCATGTGAAGCATCCATAGCCTTCCTCCTCATCCTTAACCCTAAGTACTGAATATGACCAAATTATAGCTTTCCTTTAATAGTATGGATACTATACGAAAGTATACTTTTTGTGTTCATCTAATGTCGGACACATTTATGCATAATTATTGACCACTCCCAAATACTCCCTTTTTATGCTAAAATAGATCAAAGGAGCTGATTTTCGATGGAAATAAAATTAAACAAGGAAATTGTTTCTCAACTATTTGGCGAATTTGATTTTGCATTCACTCATTCAAAGAAAAGTCGCGATGAAATTTTAAGAGAATTAATATCACAAAATCCTGAAATCATTTATTCATCAGAAGATTGGCTGCCCCTTAGCCAAGAAACTAAAAACAGCATCATAGCTCGAATTAAGAACTCGCTTAACACCCCGTGAGTTTGACCTTAGTAGTTTTTACTAGGGCCTTTTTTATGTCCTTACCAGTGATGAAAGCTTACTTTTTTTAATTCTTTGGCTATAGCTTTCATGGCTCTGATCCCCGGTAAGGCCTTTTCTTACTTGTTTCTTCGAAAAAGTAAATATTTTTTTAATATTTGCATCAGATAAATTGATAAACAACTATGTGAAAAAAGGATGTGACTTTAATGTCAACGGTGTCAAGTATTTCTGCGTATACAACATCCACACTACTTTCTGCTACAACATCAAGTTCAGACACTACTATTGATGCCACGACTAATGCCGTTACAACTACTGATACTTCATCATCTGATACAGCTGATACTGCTGCCTATTCACTAGAAATAACTCCTGCTCTAATAAAGGCTGCTCTTCAAAACACATATACTTCACAACTTTTAGCTTCCTATCAGGACGCCACAATTTCAAATTTAGTTTTATATGACTGCTATAACAATCTATCATCTAACGCATTAAACTATGTTGTTTCATCAAATGCTGATTCCTCTACTACCTCTTCTTCAACAAGCACGCTTGACTTCTTAGTTTAGGATGTTATCCAGCCTCCTTTCTAAAATAAAACAACCGACCACAAAGCTATAAATACATAGCTCATGGTCGGTTGCACTCCTGCTCGCTTTGGGACAAGTGCCCACATACATCCCAAAAGTCATCACACCCTTGAGTTTGTACCAAGTATATAATATGCTAGCACTGTATGTCAAGATAAGTATTATATTTTTTCTATATCCATCCATTTTTTGATTAAATTGCAAATTTCCTGACTTAGTAGGATAAATAATAATCCACCACCTCTCAACAGAGGTCTTATTAATAAAAGTTAATATTATTCAAACACAGTCCATTTATAATAACATTATCTACGATGGGGGGTTATATTGTGAGTACCATGAATATCGGACAATACTCTACAGCATCTAGTCTCTACTCAGTTAAAACAGCCTTCACCACTGCTCTTTTGAAAAAGGAAATGGATAGTGCTTCACAATCGGTTACCGGTACCGTTTCAGAAGCACTGGACAGCACTGTTGAATCACTTAATAAAACCGAAGCAGTCAATCCTCTCTCAAGTTCAAACGTAATAGATATTAGTATCTAAAACAAAAACAGCCTTAACGGGCTGCTTTTTTTATTTTAGCATCCAAGTTATTTTAAAGCAACGTCTGTATCAAACAGGGTAATATGTCCACAATTACCACATGTCATGTACATACATCTTATTGTCGTTATTCCACCATCTTGCTCATCTTTAATCGGCAAATAAACAAAACTATTTTGACGGGTTGTACCTTTACTATATCCGCATACTGGGCAATCCATATCTGCTCTTTTCTCTATTAATCGATTTATTATTTTATCTTGTAAATCCATACGATCTCCCTTTTACCATTTTTATACATCCTTCGATGAAAAGGGGGGAATCTCCTGCAAATATTTGCAGTATAAATTAGACAAACACCATCACCTATGCAAGTGCCATTGCACAATTTCGTCCTATACGTTTACCCTCATATAACGGCATCCGATCGGTTCATCACATCATCTACAGTCTCTCCATGCCTAACGGTGGATTTGTATATGTCATACCCTAACAATATTTTTTCCATATTTTATCTTCCGCCAAAGGTCTGCTGATGAGATAACCTTGCATTCTATCACACTTCAGTTCCTGTAAAAATGACATTTGTTCTGTCGTTTCAACCCCCTCTGCGACAACGTCAAATCCCATTTTATGTGCCAACTGAATAACCGTTCCCACAATGGCTGCATAATTTCTTTTCTCCAGCAAAGCATCCACAAAGGATTTGTCAATTTTAATGGTATTTACAGGTAATTCGCTGAGATAGGTCAGAGAGCTATAACCTGTGCCGAAATCATCCAGAGAAATCCTGATTCCCTGTTTCTTTAAATTACTGATTTTATCAGTCACCTTTTTGAAATTTTCAATAAGTATCGTCTCGACAATTTCTAAAATAAGACAATCCTTGGAAAAAGCAGTTTTTTCTAAAACACTTGCAACTTTATCGGCAAAATCATCTTGCAGCCATTCTTTAACTGACACGTTAACAGACATATGCACATTCGTTAAACCCGCATCATGCAGCCTCTTGCCAAATAAACAAGCTGTCTGCAAAACCCATTCACCAATTTCCACAATTAAATTACTTTCTTCGGCAACAGGAATAAACTGTGCTGGAAAAACCAAACCATAGTCCGGGCTTTGCCAGCGAATTAAAGCTTCAAAAGCAACCAACTGTTTATCCGCATTAACAATCGGTTGATAATATAAAGCAAATTCGCCATTTTTCAAAGCCCTATGCAAACCAGCTTCTAGTCGCATTTTATTAATAATATCTGTTTCCATATCAGTTATAAAGAATTCAAAACGATGTTTGCCTTGTTTTTTGGCGCACTGCATAGCAATATCGGCATTTTTCAATAAGGATTTCGTATCACACCCATCATCAGGATATAATGCAATGCCGATGCTGAGTGTCACCGCCAAAGGATCATGGGTGGAAATACATACCTCACCCACCACTTGAATCAATTTCTGCGCAAATTCGCTTATGGTCTGACGATCAGTTTCACCGGAAAGGATAATTATAAACTCATCTCCGCCCAACCGCGCTACAAATTGCTCCTGAGCAACCTTTTTTAAAGCGTTTGCGGTTCGCAGCAGAAACTGATCGCCTACAGCGTAGCCCATGGAATCATTGATCATCTTAAAATTATCTAAATCAATAAATAGTAAAGCGCCTGCCCCACGGCCATTTTGAGCATCTAATTCTGCCGACAGTTTTTCTAAAAATGACAGACGGTTGCCCAATCCCGTCAGAATATCGTGGTAAGCCAAATGGTGTATTTTCATACTTTGCATTTTCTTCTGTGTTATATCTGTCATAGAGCCCGCCATACGGATGGGTTTACCATCGGCATCAAATAATACCTTACCGCGTCCAAGCACCCATAACGTCTCACCTTCTTGAGTTATAATTCGATATTCACAGATGTATTCAGGAGTCTTTCCCGCCAAATGTTCTTCCAAGTTTTGCTGCCTTTTATCCAAATCGTCAGGATGAATTTTATTTACAACACGGGGATCGAAAATATCACAGTCTGTAAACATATGTGAGAAATGAAAATTATCTGCCCATTGTCCTAATAAAGCAACCGTTCTTCCTTTTATATTCCAATCCCATATTGCATCTTTCGAACCCGCAGCCACTAAACGGTATCGTTCCTCGCTTTGAGCCAATTCTTGTGTTTTTATATTAAGCTGTTCAAGCTGCACACGCAGTTCAGCTTCCGTCGCGGCCAATTGCCCATAAGTGGCCGCCAACTCCTTATTTCTGGCCTGCAGCTCCCTTTCAGCCTGCTGACGGCTTATCTGCATAAAGTCGATAGCCTTGGCTACTCCGCCAATTTCATCATGGCTGGCAAGCAGCTTATCCGGCAAACGATCTGAAAAATCGCCGCAGGCCATATGATTAAGGTGCCTGACTAATTCATCCATGCGTCGAGTCAGTTGATAGGAAAATGCCAGAATAAAAGGCAAGATCATAATAATTAGAACAATCGTACCAGATGCTAAAGAAATACAGACTTTTTTCGCCCTGCCAGCAATCTCGTCTGCAGATACTACCGTGACTAAAGTCCAGTTTCTCATGCCAGAAGTCTGCATATTGACAAAGCATCTCTGCCCTTCAATCATAGTTTCAAAATATGTATTTGAGCCTGCCAGGAGGCGCCAATACTCAGGAAATTTCCAACTGGTCGTACTACCTTTTGGGGTTAATACCCCGTTACTAGCCAATTGGGCAATGTTATGCCCCAAAAATTCCGGATTCGGATGAGCCATAATTGTTCCATCCTTGGCGAGCATAAATACATATCCTGTTTCACCTATTTTCATTTCCGAAATTTTTCTTGTAAATTGATCCAAACTTACATCAATACCCAGTACGCCGATCACTGCGCCGTCAAAATTCCGTACAAAATGAGATGCGGTCACGGTAAATTTACTACCGTCGTAGGTCTCATACGGTTCAGACAGAAAAGTTTCTTTCTGATCCTCTATCGCCGGCCTATACCAGGGACGCTTGCGCGGATCCAAGCCCTTTTGCGCAGCTCTTCGCGGCCATCCGATAAACCCGCCTTTTTCTGTTCCCAGATAGGCATAAGCTGTCTCCGGATGTTGCTGTGCATATCGTTCAAGTTCCCGGTAAATCTTCTCGTGTACACTGTCGTTGCCCGGAGGTACATTTTCTTGTTGTGTATTATAAAATGTATCCACAGTATCCGCCATTTCAATAAACGGATTTATAGCCAAATACTGACAGTCTTCTTTCATACCATTCAGCATAGTACCAATCGCATGATCCATCTGGATCATTTCTTTACTAGTACCCTCCCTTATTTCCATTTCCAGAGCCGTTTCCATCTCCTCATAGACAAAAAAAGCTAACAGTATTAAGGGGACCGTGGTAACAATGATAAATGCAGTGATTATTTTATTGCGCATAGAATTGAACATACTAGCACCACCCTTTCGGCATACAAATCATAAAAAAAAGCCAGGCCTAATGCCCAGCATCGTTGCTAGTTATCAAAATGCACCCGACAATGCTTACTTATAAAATAATCATGCTTGCATCTGCCAACTGCCATATTTTACTAATAAATATTCTTAAGTAAAATTATAGTATTTTTTGAAAGATTCGTCTATAAAAAGTATCACATACTCTAACATCTTATTGCTAGGCCGACCAGTATTGTCGGCTGTTTTATACAGAAGATTCATTTTGAAGCCGTTTCCCCTCTGCTATTCTACCACTTTTCTAACACTTCCTAGCACAAATGAGCAGAAAAGTGGTAGATACGCTCTTTTATTAATTTATATGCTTAGTTTCATGAACTCGTTTTATGTATCTATTAAATTGTGGTACAGTTCAGAATTAACTGGCCCAGGAGCAACCGCATTTATCGTAATTCCCTTAGGTCCAAATTCTTTTGCTAATTGACGTGTAAATTGCTCAACAGCTCCCTTTGTCTCAGCATATACGCTGTATGCCGGGAACATCATACCGGCTACTGAGGTGGAAAATTTGATGACTCTCCCGTTATTTGCCATGGGTTATCCTCGTCTAACCGGAATTTTATTTTCACAGGGAACCCGCGTCTGACATTTGGCACATCCGTAGCGGGGAACATATATTTCTTTCTCTCTTCCAATATACTCCTGGCAAATTTGGTTATCTTTACCAGCCTTATCAATGGCCTGCGCCGGGCAACGCTTGGTGCAAGCCCCGCAGTGTGAACAATATTCATCAACCTCTGTGTACGCCCGTTGTGTAGGGTCTAAATGAAAATCCACAATTACGCTGCCGCACCGCCCGGCCGAACCCTGTCTGGTAATTAACGACCGACTTAAGCTAAAGGTACCGAGGCCTGCAACAAATGCAGCGTGCCGTTCCGACCAATTACTGCGTAAATTAACGATTGCAAAACGTTCATCCAAAAGGGGGGCCAGCGCATGATGCCTAGCTTTTTCAACCAGTTCGACAATAAACCGGCGTAAAGCCATATTGAGTATCTCCCCTTCCCATCGCCCATAAAGCCATTCTGTGGCCGTTACTCCTTGAATCCGGTTCGCCTCGCGAATTCTTTGTGTATACGGTAGAAAGTAGACAATGACAGACTTGGCACCTGGCATCCATTCGTGTGGATTCATGTGATGAGATCCTATAATATCAGGCTGTTTAAATGTTTCCCATAATCCATCTGTAGCGCTTGCAACCCCAATCAAAGGTAAATCCCAGATCTGCATCCTATTATAGGAAGTGGGCGGTGTCGAAATTGTTTCTAGCTTTTCCACTATATTTTTCGGGCTGTTTAAAGTAAATTCATTCACTTTTTTCTGAATATCTTGTAACAGCATAACAGCTCCTCCTTTCCTTCCTTGCGGCCAATTTTA
>NZ_VLKC01000002.1:1436848-1457802 GCF_007830295.1 Sporomusa sp. KB1
ATCATGTCCACCATGTGAATTTCAGAGGTGTGTAACACCTCTGAAATTCCAAAATCGCGCGGTTCCGTCATAAGAGAAGACACTTTATTAATAATGCGTATCATAATTTCATGAACAGTTTTGCTTTGGCTGTGCATTGTAACTCCTTCTTTCTCTCTGTGTAAGGATTGAGACCGTTTTTCGTCATTATCAATCATACGCTTCTCTCGACTCATTTTACCGCATATAACGATTTGGGGACGTTGCGTATAAATTTCATGCACAAAATCAAGAAACCACCCAGAAAATTAAGCGCTTACCGTAAGAAACACAAGGAACCTGTCGCAAAAAACATTCAGAAACGATTACTTCTCTAATATTTGAATAACCAAAATGCAAGCCGTATCCTAACCAAAACAAGATAACGGCTCTTTTGTTGCCAACTTCGTTGCCAAACAATAAAAAAGCCTTCAGAGTCAAATCTCTGAAAGCCTTGATTTCTTTGGCGGAGAGGGTGGAATTCGAACCCATGGTCCCTTTGACAGGACACTTGATTTCGAGTTGAATTTTGCTATTTTTAATAGCTTTTATTCAGCTTTTCCAGGCCCCTCAGCCCTTGATTTTACTGGATTCCTGTTAATGACTTTTTTAATTGCCCTTAAAAGCAATTAATTGTTTTTGGTTAGCATGTTGTCAAAAAACTTAGCCTGGAATTCCATCTCAATTAGCCAATTCCAATAAAGCTTCTTTAATCGTACCCGCTTTTTCACCATCACGTCGTTCTACCTTAAATTCCTCTGCATTAATTACCAGCTGTATCACCTCCATAAAACGAAACAAACTCAGAAAGCTTTTGTTAAGCCACCATCAACTAACACAGTTTGTCCAGTTATATAGGTATTGGCTGTTGAGCATAAAAATACTGTCAATTTAGCGTATTCCTCTGGTTCACCATACCGTCCTAGGGGAATCGCCTTAATCGCATTTTCATAAATATCTTCAACTGTTGTATCTGCTTTTTTGGCTCTTACAGAATCTAAGTACTTTATACGATCTGTACCAATTCTACCTGGTCCCATTACATTAATCAGGATATTATCCTTGCCTAATTCCTGGGATAAAGTTTTCGTTAACCCCATTACACCCATTCTAAAGGTATTTGACAAAATCAAATTATCCAATACTTGTTTTACTGATGAAGAAGTGTAGTTTACGATCCGTCCTTCTCCAGCTTTACGCATACATGGCAGTACCTCTCTAATCGTACGAATATATGCTAACAAATTTAGCTCATATGCTTTTTGCCAATCTTCGTCTGCAAAGCTATCAAAGCTACCAGCCGGCGGACCACCCGAATTATTAACTAGAGCATATACCGGTCCAAATGCATCAATTGTAGCTTGCACGACTTTTTTAATATCCCCATAAACCGTAATATCTCCCACTGTATATGCCGGTTCATTTCCTGTTTCAGCCTTGATTTCTGCCTGAGCTACTTTCAGTTTGGTTTCGTCATGGCTAAACAACATGACCTTGGCTCCTTCCTTGCTAAATTCCAAGGCAGCCGCTTTACCAAGGCCAGTGCTCGAAGCCATAACTAAAATCGCTTTATCTTTTAAGCCTAAATCCATGTTAATTCCTCCTGTTTAACATTGTCATATATTCCTTAATTATATATTTAGACTATTTTAAAATCCCACTTTTTTCGAGTGCTACTTTGATCTCAGCTTTTGCTGCTGCATCTAGTGTTCGAAATGGTGCTCTAACCGGACCTGATGGTAATCCCATTAATTCCATACCTGCTTTAACCATAGCTGGCTGTCCGTATTTTGTTGCCATATCACGCATTGGTTGCCAACGATAAAATCTCTTTTGCGCTTTTTTAAGTTCACCATTCTTAACTTCATTATACAAAGAAACAAATTCACTTGCCATAAAGTTTGCATTCGTTGACGTGCACCCCGGATATCCAATAGCAAGCGCACCAAGAATAATGCCATCAGAGGCACACATTACAGAAATGTCATGACCAGCATAAGCTTGTGTACGAACTAAAGCATGTAAATCGGTTGCCCCTTGTTTTACACCTAAAACATTTTTTAGTTTGGCAAGTTCTGCAATGTCTTGTGGAGTTAAATGAACCCCAATACTCGTACTGTTATAGATAAGAATCGGCATATCTACGGCCGCATCAAGTTGTTCAAAATGATATATCATGTCACGCGAGCGAACTTCTGAAACATACGGTGGTGTAACCATAACGCCATCAGCTCCAACTTCTTGGGCGAATTTAGTAAGCTGAATAGCCTCCTCTGTACCACTTGCCGCTGTACAACAAATAATCGGCACACGACCTGCAACCGCATTAACGGCAGTAGTAAATAATACTTTCCTTTCTTCGATACTCATACTGGGATATTCAGCATAAGTACCACCAACTACCACTCCATTAATACCAGAAGTGATAAAATGATCAATATTACGCCGTAATGCGCTCATATCCAATTCAAAATTATTTTTCATTGGAGTTACTGCCAATACATAAATACCATTTAATTGATTTTTCAACTCTTGCATTTTATACATCTCCTAATTTGATATTTCTTAATTCTATCACAACAAATCAGCTAAAGCGTTTTCTAAGTTATTCATTCCCTTAACAAGGTTTCCCATTGAATTCGAATACGAAATACGTACATTATTGGGTGCTTGGAAAGCTTCACCAGGTACTACTGCAACGTTTGCGGCTTCTAAGAAAAAATTCGTTACATCTACGGATGTTTTTAGTATTTTCCCTTTGTATTTCTTTCCGAAAAGTCTTTCTATATTCGGCAGGATATAAAAAGCTCCCTGAGGTACATCACAACTCAATTCTGGGATAGACTTTATTCTATCCATCAAATATTTTCTCCGCTCATTAAATTCTTTTTTCATATCCTCAATCGTTTGCTGCTGACCTGTTAATGCTTCAATTGAAGCAATCTGAGTCATAGAATTTACAGAAGAAGTAATATGCCCTTGCAGCGCATCCATTCCTTTGATTAAAGTTTCGTTCGCCGCCACATAACCAATCCGCCAGCCAGTCATTGCATAGGTTTTTGAAAAACCGTTGATAATAATTACATTCTCCCGTTTATTGGGTAACAAAGTTGCTATACAAACATGCTTTACACCATCATAAATCAGCTTTTCATAGACTTCATCTGAAATTATATATAGATCTTTTTCTTCGACAAGCTTAGCTAATTCTTTTAAACAATCTTCACTATAAACTGCACCAGTTGGATTGTTAGGATTATTGATAATAATTGCTTTTGTTTTAGCAGTGATCGCCGCGGCGATTTTTGGGATATTTAATTGGAATCCCGTACTCTCATCAGATTTAACAAATACTGGTTTGGCACCAGCTAATTTAATCATTTCGACATAACTTACCCAGCATGGTGTTGGTAAAATCACTTCATCACCAGCTTCGCAAGTTGTGAATATAGCATTAAATAATGCTTGTTTCGCTCCTGTTGCAACCAAAATTTCATTTGGCTTATAATTAACTCCGTTATCGATTTTAAACTTTTCGCATATCGCACTGCGCAACTCCGGAATACCAGCTACTGCGGTATACTTTGTAAACCCATCATCTAACGCTTTCTTAGCAGCATTATTTATATTAGCAGGTGTATTAAAATCCGGTTCACCAAGATTAAGACCAATTACATTAATATTTTGCCGTTTCATATTTTCAACTATGGCTGTCATTTCTTCAGTAGCCGATGGCGTCATGTTTTTTATCCGCTGCGTTACCATTTCAAATCCTCCCACTCAAAATCGCATTGCTAACTAATAGATTATCTATAATGTTTCTCCAGAAATGCCGGACATTTTACAAATTGAATTTACTATTTTGACTGGCTTGCTTTTACTATCGTTTTATCAAAGATGATCATGTATCTCTCTTTAAGCATAGCTTTGATCTCTTTAACAGACTTGCCAAACAAAGATACGATACCACTGGGCAAAAACGCCAGCGTAAAAATGAGTAATATTCCATAAAGTATTAACCGATACTGATCTGTTGCCCGTAGCAATTCCGGAAGAAAAGTAAGAATAAAGGATCCCATTATGCCGCCTTCCAGGCTGCTTAATCCGCCAACTATTCCCATGGAAATCAGCAAAAGTGATGGTTGCCATCTAAATTGTTCCGGACTTAAATATCCAATAAACGGGCCGTACAGAACTCCCGCAAAACCGCCGAAAGCCGCGGCAAGAGTAAATGCTAAAATCTTGTACTTCATAGTATTAATTCCTACAGATTGAGCAGCCGCTTCCGATTCTTTAATTGAAATAAATATTCTACCATATCGTGATTGTATAATTTGCTTTGCTACACAATACAAAACAAAGAGAATTATTACACAAAGAAAGAAATAGGATTGTAAAGAATCAAACTTAAAAGAACCTATTTCAGGAACTTTAATTCCAGCAATACCAAAAGGACCGCCGGTTAAGTCTACAGCATTAAGAATAAGAATATAAATGATCTCGCCAAAGGTCTGGGTAACCAGCGCAAGATAGGAACCACCACTCAACTTAAGGGTTGGAATGCCCAGTACACATCCTACTACGGCCGATGATATTACAGAGATAGGAATCGTAAGCCAAAAAGACAGTCCTGCTTTTAGCATTAAAATTGCGGATACATAGGCACCAATACCCACTAAGGCCGCCTGCCCAAGATGGAGTTGACCGGTAAGTCCTGATATAAGCACAATACCTAACACGGCAATGGCATTGATACTTGAAAAGATACTTAAAAACATTAAATAGTCACTACTGGCGACAATTACAAATAGAACGAGTATCCCGATAATAATTAATAGTCTTTGCTTACTATGTATAATATTTTTCAAAGTAACCTCCCCTTTGTCATCAATGTTTATTTACAACACGTCTAAATATACCAAGCGGGCAAAATGCCAAGGTAATAATACCTGCAGTAAACACAATAACATCTTTATAGTTTGAAGAAATAAAGGCCGCCGTTAAGGCTTCGGTGATACCAACAAGCATTCCGCCTGCGATTGCTCCCGTCAAATCTCCCACACCACCAACAACTGCCGATACAAAAATTTTCAATGCCAATTGAGCACCTAATTCTGTGGTAACTGAAAATAACGGGGCTACTAAAAGACCGGCAATGCCTCCTAAAGCGGAAGTAATAGCAAAAATAGCCACACGCACATGCAAAACTTTAATTCCCATTAATTCGGCCGTCTCCGTATCTTCCGATGCAAGCCGGATAGAAAGGCCGAATTTTGTTTTGGTAAAAAACAATTGAAAAACTCCCAGAAAAAATAACGCAATCAGCAAAATATACAAATTGCTAAGGGGAAGAGCAGTATCAAGAATGGATATCTTTTGTGTACCTAAGAACAAAGGTAGTGAGCGTGGCTCAGGCCCACATAAAAGAAGACCGATATTTTTCACTACACTTGATAGAGAAATAGACACCAACATGAACGTCAAAGGAGAGGCCTTTCTAAATTGCTTAAAAATAACTTTTTCAATTAATAATCCATAGAACAGCATAAGAATTATTACCACAGAGAAAGTAATATACATGGGTAACCCCAAAGTAACACTAAAGGTATACATCAGAAACGCGGCAATCATTATTGTATCAGTATGCGCAAAGTTAAGTTCTCTAAGGGCTTTATAGACCATTGTAAACCCCAATGCACCCAGTCCATAAATAATTCCAAGAGTCAAACCATTGACCAATTGAAGTAAAAACAATCCCATTAACGTCACCTCAATAGAGTTTATTTTGAAAGAATTTTCAGGATAGCCTTTTCATATACCTTAGCAGCCGTAACGACATCATCAATTTCAATATATTCATCGGCCTTATGAGCTCTTGCCATGTCACCGGGACCAAACGCAAAACTTGGTATTTGTGCAAGATTGATCAAAAAATCCGAATCAAGATGTGCACGCATCCCGGTAATTGGTGCCTCTTTGCCCATAACCTCAAGGGTTGCTTCTTTAAATGCATCAATCGCCGAAATATTCTCTGGTACGACGCCGGCGCTAGAGTTATAAGTCAATTCTGCATTAGCAACAAAAGATTTATCTTCTTGTTGCAACTCAGTAATAATATTGTTAATTTCTTCTAAAAACCCCTTACCGCTTTCGCCTTCTACTACAAATCGACCAATTTTTAATTTACATGAATCAGGAACCATACTAGAGCGAAGTCCCCCATGAATCACGCCGATGTTAATAGCACCGCTACCCAACAAATCACTAAAACTTGGTTTTATTTGAACAACCCGCTCAATCAATTTAGTCATATGCAAAATAGCGTTTGTTCCGTTTTCCGCGTTGCTGCCATGCACAGAAACACCTCGCGTTGTTACTTCCACTTCCACCATACCTTCACAACCACGGCAAATAGCGAGCCCCGTTGGTTCTCCAATGAGGGCTAAGTCGGCGGCAAAACCATCATTGATCATTTTTACAGTGCCTTTGTTATACTCTCCTTGAACTTCTTCTTGTACTACTGCCGTAAAGCATAGCTCTCCATTGAGTTCAGCACCACTTCGCAGGATTTTCTCCATTGCTAAAAACATGGCAACCATGGAAGCTTTACAATCACAACTCCCCAAACCATACATAACATTTTCGCAAATTTCTGCACCAAATGGATCCTGCGTCCAGTTTTCGCCAACATCAACTGTATCCATATGAGAATTTAGTGCTAGTCTAAGACCTGGCTTCTTAAACTTTTTATTGGCGATCATGTTACCGTGTCGATCAATATATGCCTCAAATCCCACATTTTTACATAATAACATCAATTTTTTTGCCAACTCGGTTTCATTGCGGCTTATACTGGGTGTCTTAATAAGCTCAGCAAGGAGTGCTATAACCTTCTCCCGTGTTATTTCATATAAAGCTTCCAAAATTTCATCAACTCCAAAAACAATTTATTTTAACTACATACATTGTTAAAAAAGCATCACATTCATAGCGGTTTAATTAATTCAGAGTACATATCTGGACGGCGATCCCTAAATACCGGCTGCTGAGCACGTTCCTCTAAAAGCACATCGCGGCTTAATGTTGCATAAAGAATTGTTTCTTTTCTTTCTGCTTTCGCCAAAAAGTTGCCAACTGGATCAGATACTGCGCTATGTCCAAAGAAGCTTATTTCACCATCTTGGCCAATACGGTTACAAGAGATGGAAAACATTCTGTTTTCCGCTGCTCTTGTTGCGGTAATATAATGTAACAATTCTGGCGGGTTGGAAAAATCGGGCATATTCCAAAGCATTACCAGTACTTCTGCTCCTTTAAGTGCTAGTGTTCTGGTCAATTCAGGGAATTGGCCATCATAGCAGATTGTTATGCCAATATTGCCAATAGGCGTTTTAAAAACTTCAGCACTACTGCCGGGAATAAAATAATGTTTTTCATATCCTGGAATATGAAGTTTGCGATGTTTACCAACAATATCACCACGAGGATCAATGAGTACTGCAGAGTTATAAAGAGAACCTGTGATCTCCGGATGAAGTTCTGTCATGCCAGTGATTACATAAACTCCGGATTTTTTCGCTTGTTGGGCAATTCCGCTTACAAATGGGCCGGGAATTTTTTCAGCACTTTTTATATACTTACAACCAAACTGTTTGTTACGTTCCCGTATATATCCGATGTTGGATAATTCCGGAAATATTACCAAATCAACATTTTGCTCTTCTTTCGCTCGCTCAATTGCTTCTTTCATGTACTTTAAGTTTTCTTTATAATCCATCCAGACAGTAGGCATCTGAACGGCAGCTATTCTAAGATTCTCTTTCATCTCTACACCTTTCATCAATCATGACTTGATCTCCAAGTCAAAAATGTAACTTTTAAAATTCAGGAAAGAAAAACCTGTCGAATTAAACTTCCTGTTTTTCTTTCCTCATATAAACTTGAAAACTATATTTTGATTGTAATAAGTTACTTGCTTGAAACTGATTCAACAAACGACCAGCCCGCAGTTTCTGCTTTAACAATCATTACATCACCAATGTATTCCCCGTTACTTTTATCAATTGAAATTTTTCCTTGAAGTCCTTCATGATCTTGCGTAGTTCTAATGGCTTCTTGAATCACCTTAGGATCAGTAGAATTTGCTCTTTTGATTGCTTCAAGCAAAAGCATTGTAGCATCATAAGCACGTGCAGAATTTTGCGATGGTTCTTTTCCAAATTTATTCTTATATCGTTTTACCCAGTTTTGCTTTTCCGGATCTGGTAAATTAGGAATAAAGGGTACGGAATTTATTGCTCCAGCATAGGCACCACCGGACAATTCAAATGTTTTAGGATGTAAAATGCCGGTTGATCCATAAAATTGGGCATTCCAATTCATCTCCCTAGCTTGCTTCATAATAAGACTGCCTGGAACATACTGACACCAAATGAAGAGTCCGTCTACATTGGCACTCTTGATTTTTGTCAATTGAGTACGCATATCTTTATCTTCACCCATAAATGATTCAGAAACAACTTCAATACCTTGCTGTTCTGCGGCTTTACTAATTGCTTTAAAACCGCCCTTGCCAAAATCATCATTTACATAGATGACCCCGATTTTTTTCACGTTCATTTTATTTTTAGCGTAATTTACAAGAGCACCGGCCTGAATCTCATCGCCTGGAAAAGCACGGGTAATCCATTGGTTACCTGAACTAGTGATTGACGGAGAACTAGATCCTGGAGTGACGCCAGGAATTTTATATTTAGAAAGAATCTCCATCATTGCTAATGTACATGCACTGTTTTGTGCCCCCACAAGAGCGACTACCTTGTTCTGATTAATTAACTTCATAGCTGCAGCTGCAGATTGAGATGGTTGGGATGCGTCATCTTCTGAAAAAAGCTCAACTTTTTTCCCATTGATGCCGCCTTTAGCATTAAAGTCCTCAACCGCCATTTTTTTACCATCAAGCTCATCCAAGCCACCGATTGAACTTTCCCCCGTCAGTGGACCAATAGCACCAATCTTAATGGTATTGGAACTTGATCCGCACCCTGCCATAATAACTGTTAATAGGAACGAAAAAATCAAACACAATGAGATTAAGCCTCGGTTTTTCATAAAAATCCTCCTTTAAATTCTAAATAGTGTGTACTACGCTCCAAGATATTTCTTCTTCACTTCATCGCAAAGAAGTAATTCTTGTCCAGTCCCCTCCAAATCAAGTTTGCCTACTTCTAAAACATAAGCATAGTCCGATATACTCAATGCCATTTCAGAATTCTGCTCTACTATAATGATTGGTATTCTTTGCTCGGAGTAGATTTTGACAACGGCGTCGAAAACCATATCTACTAAATTTGGTGCAAGTCCCATTGACGGCTCATCCAATAGTAATAATTTTGGATTGCACATGAGTGCGCGTCCGATTGCTAACATTTGTTGTTCCCCGCCTGATAAAGTTCCCGCCAATTGTTCTCGTCTTTCGGAAAGTTTGGGAAAAAACTCGTAAACAATGTCGATGTTTTCTTTGATTCTTTTTTGGTCATTTATTATGTAGGCACCGGAAAGCAAGTTTTCATATACTGTTACTGATTTAAAAATACGCCTCCCTTCCGGACATACTGAAATGCCTTCCCGAATTACATCATGAGTTTCCAGTGCCGTAATATCTTTGTTTAAAAATGTTATTTTCCCCTGAGTTGGTTTAACCAAGCCGGCAATTGTTCTAATGAGAGTCGATTTTCCTGCACCATTTGCACCAATTACCGCATAGATACCCTCTTTATCAATTTTTATATTTACATTGTCCAAGGCTTTTATTACACCATAATGACAGGTTAGCTTATCAATGTGCAGCATTTACGGTTCTCCTTTTTCCTAAATAGATTCTTATAACATCTTCATTGTTTTGAATTTCTCGGGGAGTGCCTTCTGCAATTACATTGCCTGAACTTAATACCGTCAGTTTATCGCAAAGACTCATGACAAATTTCATATGGTGTTCAATCAGTAGAATCATCTTGCCATTATCACGCAGTTTTTGAATTAATCCAGCCACTTCATCACTTTCCTGATCATTCATGCCGGCAACAGGTTCATCAAGTAGTAGCAAGCGTGGTTCAGTAGCTAAGGCGCGGCCTATTTCCAATAATCGTTGCTGACCGTATGGAAGGTTCTTAGCTCTAAGATCTTTTTTATCTTTCAGTCCGACAAAATCCAATATTGATTCTGCTATTTCGAAAGATCTCCGTTCTTCTTTACGAAAGAAGCTGGTATTAAATACAGTAGAAAACAAATTATTTTTCATATGCAAAGAATAAGCAGTTGCCACATTCTCAATAGCAGTCATATCGGAAAATAGGTTAATATTTTGAAAAGTACGTACTAATCCTTGTTCGGTAATATGATAGGGGCTCTGTCCACTAATATCCTTATCATTAAAGATGATATTACCTGATGATGGTACATAAAAACCTGTAATTACGTTAATCATCGTTGTTTTCCCTGATCCGTTTGGACCAATTAGCCCTCTAATTTCTCCTTTCCTGATATTTATATTGACTTTGTCGAGGGCGACTAGTCCACCAAAAATTCGCGAAATATTACGAATCGCAAGCATATAAAAACCTCCAATCATTTGTAAAGCTCTATCTTTTCAATTAAAACTGTACCAGAATAAAAAAAGAAGACTTTTCGCGCAGAACGCTGAAAAGTCTTCTTTGACTCAAAAAACTGTTTTTTATATGTCTTGGAATGATTAAGCATTTATGTTATGTGCTGTATATTATCACACCATTTAACGCATGTCAATACTGCACAAAATATTTTATTGACAATATATTTTGTGCAGTTTATAATTTAAAATAATTTATCAATATATTTTATGGTTGGAAATCGCAGTATATTTTAGACAACTTTAGTTGAATTATTAAAATATATCAAGGTATAATTATTCTGGATAAATATGACTAAGGGTTATGCCATCACCCCGTTTGACACAACCCTTAATCTTTTTGTTTAATTAATATTTTAGGAGAGAAATATTATATGGAGATTTTTGAAAATATCGGTGCAGCATTACCCTTAAAAGATCAAGTATATAATCAGCTAAAGCTCCAAATTATTCTTGGAAATCTCGAGCCTGGAACGCGATTAAGTATGCTTGAATTGGCAGACTCTATGAATGTTAGCCGTGCTCCGGTTCGCGAAGCATTAAGCATGTTAAGTAAAGATGGTCTGGTTACCATTACACCGCGAAAGCAGGCAGTAGTAGCTGATGTTTCCAAAAACAGTATAAAAATGATTGGTGAAATTCGCCTGATGCTGGAATCCTATGCCGCGAAACAATCGACATGGACAATTCCCAGTGAACGGCTTCTTGAAGTAGAAACCATGTTGCGCAAAGTTCTTGATACACCAACTGATGTAATTTCTTATGTAAAATCCGATTTGGCGATCCATGAACTTTTATACAACTATACCGGCTGCGATCTTCTCCGTGATATTCTTACTATGGTAAAACAGCATTCGCTGCGGATCAGATATTTACCGGAAGACAAAGCCCTTAATAAAAGTGAAATTGTCATTCAATCAACCCAAGAGCATCTTGAAATTATTAATTCTTTGAAAAAAAGAAACGAAACAGAAGTTTATAACGCTATAAAACATCATTTAGAAAATTCTAATACCAGAGCCCTGTCAACTCCTGAGTAATCATCCTGTAAAATGCGATTACCGGAGGAGTCTTCTCAGTTAAATGGTCAACG
Source organism: Sporomusa sp. KB1 (assembly GCF_007830295.1). Lineage (GTDB taxonomy): Bacteria > Bacillota > Negativicutes > Sporomusales > Sporomusaceae > Sporomusa. The sequence continues at coordinate 1,448,626 of NZ_VLKC01000002.1, forward strand.
AAAAAGAGGTGCCTATCCGTGTCTCACATAAAAATAATTGATACCGGCGAACAAGAACTGCTTATAAGTTTTGAAAAAATCATCAATAAACAGATCAATTTCAAGGTACAATTCCTGGCTAAATTAGTAGAGCAGCATTTATCCAAAAATATTATTGAGGTCGTTCCCACATATTGCTCTTTATTAATTTATTTCAATCCATTGATCATTTCACGCCATAATCTTAAAACTCAAATCACTCAATTAATCGATGTTGTAGAAAAAAACAATATAACACACCGAAAAGCACGAGTTTTATCTATCCCTGTGTGCTATAGCAAGATATACGGACCGGATTTGTCGTCTCTCGCACAGTATCATGGGCTCAGTGAAAAAGAGGTAATCTCCATTCATACTTCCACCCCATATCTGATTTACATGCTGGGATTTACTCCCGGATATGCTTACTTGGGGGGGTTATCAGAAAAAATTGCCACGCCCCGTCTTAAAAATCCTCGCACCAAAGTACCAGTAGGATCGGTAGGCATCGGAGGAAAGCAAACCTGCTTTTATACGATAGAGTGCCCTGGGGGATTTCATTTAATAGGACGTACTCCTATAAGCGCATTTAACTTTGATCTGCCCCAACCATTTCTTTTTAGCGCGGGCGATTATTTGCAATTTCAAGAGATCAGCCAAGGTGAATATCAGGCAATTGCTGCCGATATCCATGCGGGAAGTTATCAACCAACTGTAATTGAAATAGACGACGATATTGCACAATAATATAACGTTAAAAGGGCAATTCAATATTTTGTACATCTGGGGAGATGATCTATGTTGTATATCGATTTAAACTGTGACATGGGAGAAAATTTCGGAGTATACAGCTTAGGCAATGACGAAGAAATTATGCCTTATGTGACATCCATCAATGTAGCCTGTGGATTTCATGCATCCGATCCGGCTAATATGCGTAAAACTGTAAAATTGGCAAAAAAATATGGCGTAGCAGTAGGAGCTCATCCGTCTTTACCTGATTTAGTTGGGTTTGGCAGACGCGCTATGTCAGTTACGCCTGATGAAATTAAGGCAGACTTTATTTATCAAATTGGTGCCCTGCAAGCATTTTGTCATGCCGAAGGGGTTGTTATGCAGCATGTAAAAGATCACGGCGCCATTACTGACATGGCTAACAATGATCTCGCCATAGCAATTGCCATGGCGGAAGCAATTCAAGCCGTAGATTCCAGCTTATACATGGTCTGTCTCGCGAACTCACTCATGGTGAAAGCTGCCAAAACCGTGGGCATTCCCTATGTGGAAGAGGCGTATGCGGATCGTGCTTATACGGATACGGGAAGTCTGGTTTCCCGTAAACAAGCTAATGCCATCATTCATGATGCAGCTACCGTAAGAAAAAGAGTATTGGGTATGATGAAAGAAAAACAGATTCTCTCGATAAACGGATCGGTATTACCAATTGATGCACAAACCATTTGCCTGCACGGTGATACCCCAGGCGCAATTGCGCTCGCAAAAGAGCTTCGCGCATCTCTTGAAAGTTCGGGAGTTACCGTACAGCCTTTTGGTAAGAGCTTACGCTCCGACTGAAGTAGAAATTTTAACAGCCTTCATAATGGAAATAAAACCCCATAATTTTGCGAATAGCAATCAGGAGAAAATCATGAGTCTTAAAGTTCTAAAGGCCGGTCTTCTTACTAGCGTACAAGATCTAGGAAGACATGGATACCAAAAATATGGAGTAAGCGTCAGTGGAGCTATGGATACCTATGCCCTTCGAATCGCCAATTTATTAGTTGGTAATGAAAAATGTGAAAGTGCATTGGAAATTACACTAATTGGCCCCACCTTAACGCTCAATAAAAATACTCTGTTAGCAATTACTGGGGCAAATTTATCGCCAACCATTAATGGCAACCCCGTTCCCATGTGGAGACCCGTGTATCTGACACAAGATTGTATTTTGGAATTTGGCACCTGTTTGTCAGGCTGTCGTGCATATCTCGCAATTGCGGGTGGGTATAGTGTCCCAAAAATTATGGGGAGCAAAAGCACCTATTTCAAAGCTGGTTTAGGCGGTTTTCAAGGACGAGCTATAAAAGCAGGTGATATCATTAGTCTTGATCCTTCACCTAACCTATCCAGCACTTTGATACAGAAACTTTTCAAGAAGTCGGATGATTTTATGTCAACTTCATGGTATTTGGACAGTCCTTATATTGCAGCAGACAGCACTTCTAATATTACTGTTAGAGTTTTACGAGGCAATCAGTTTGATGCCTTTACAAATGATAGCACTAGACAATTTTTTCTATCTTCTTTTCAAATAACACCACAATCAGATAGAATGGGCTACCGATTATCCGGAGTAAATTTACAATTGAATAAACCGCTGGAAATGATTTCTGAAGCGATAGGACCAGGAATCATTCAAGTCCCACCAGACGGCAATCCAATAATATTGTTAGCTGACAGACAAACTGTTGGAGGATATCCCCAGATTGCTAAGATTATTGCCGTAGATATTCCGAAAATTGCCCAAAGTAGTCCTGGAAGTAAAATTGATTTTCAAGAAATATCTTTAAATGAAGCGGAAAAGCTTTACTTAATAGAAGAAAAAAAGATTGAGTATTTAAAAAAAGCTATAGACTTTAAAATGTAAGAGACAAACACGCGCTCCGCTAGGGGAGGATTTAGACAATTTTATGTAAATAAGTATGGAAAGTCTTCCCAAATGTCAAGAATAAGAATAAAACTATTCAAGACAGAAAGGAAGATTTTTTTTAGTCAACAATACTGTGCCTTTAACCATAAGTTTGCCACCATTAGCAGGGGGTAAGTAGCCCGGAGGAGTTCCACCCCCAGGCTCTCTCAGGTAGGGTCGAAGACTGGCGCGCGCATCCCATAAGTTTCCAGCGAAAAATTTCATCGTTTTCACGATGAAACTCAGTCCGGCTATCTTAGTCACGTTTCCAGCCTCCGCCACGTCGAACGCAGCGTGCGGATTTCCCGCACTACGCTCTCCGGTTTGTTTCTCGTTAAGGTTTATGAGACCTATCAAGTTGGTAACGTTTTCGTCTCTGACCTACGGTGAACTCGATATCCATTAAATAGCTTGAGTTCGTTGTATAGCCAATGCCTACTCCACCTTTTCCAACCGAAGCCCTGCTGGTTCCTGGATCGCCCCATGTGGCGACGTACCTTCTTTTCCACCCAGTCTTTGATAAAGCTGAAGCACTCACTGGAGTGTCCAACAGCAAAATAATTCACCCATCCCCGCAGTATCGGATTTATTAGCTGTACCACCCGATCTATCGGTTGCGACTGGTATCGTCGAAATATATCTTTGAGTTTCTGTAGCAGCGCCGTTCGCTTTTTCAGCTTTGGCGTATAGTGCGCCCGCCATGCACTGTTCTTGATGCTCCGAAGCTGACGAAAGTCAAATCCTAGAAAGCCAAAACTTTCCTTGCATCCCAGATCTACAGTGCGACTCTTCTCTTCATTTACTTCAACTTGTAGTTTGGCAAACTCTTCCCGGAGTCGCTTACTTACCGCTTTCAGCAACCAGTCATGGCGTGGATATGCATCAATCAGCACCACCAGATCGTCAGCAAATCTTGCATATTCAACGTAGGTGTATCGCCCACTGCGTGTAACTTCTTTAGCTCGTTCTAGCATCCGATCTACCTCTGTGAGATAGATGTTACTGAACAACGGCGAAATCACCCCGCCTTGTGGTACTCCTTGCTTACCACCCGCTGCCGTCAGCATCAATTTTATTAGATGCATAACGTACTGGTCATTAATCCGGCGTGCTATTTTGTCAAGCAGCAATTGATGCCGCACAGTATCAAAATAGGCGCGTAAATCCAAATCTATAACCCGAGTTTTTCTCTGGACAATCGCTGTTGCTACCCTGTGCACCGCTTCATGAGCAGTACGTTTCGGTCGATATCCATATGACCCCGGTTGGAAATCCGCCTCGAAGATCGGCTCCAATATAAGCTTGAGTGCCCCCTGAACCACTCGGTCACGGATTGCGGGTATTGATAGGACGCGCACTTTTCCTCCGTCCTTTGGTATTTCCTGCCGTCTCGCTCGTAGTGGTCGATAGGTGCACCCAATAAGTTCGTCCTGTATTTCCTCAAGAAAAGCCTCTACGCTTTGCGCTTCAATAGCCTCAAATGTTACTCCATCAATACCAGGGGCACCGTTATTATTCTTAGCCAATCTGTACGCTTCGCGTAACGTTTCCTTTTTGCATATATGGACGTACAACCCCCAGAATCGCCAGGACGGTTCAGCCTTCGCCTTGACGTATATTCCTCTCCTCAGGTCCTGCAAACTGATGGACGCCTTTATCATCTCGTCCTTGCCTCCCTTGTTGTCGAGAATCTTACAAACCGCAGGGCCCCTTCGCTCCACCAGCATTACCTGGCTTCTTAGCTAGTACGAACCCATCCGCCACCCTCTCGCCTTCAGCCCACTTCCCGGGTTTTCCGGTTATAAGGCCTACCTTGCTCCAGTGATTTCGCACCGGGACGAGGAGGGCTTCTCCAGTTGCTTAGCATGTCCTTGTTATCGTGCCGTCGCTTCCACCCCGCCAAAGTGGTATAACCGTATCAGTCAGAATTCGGTTACCCATACTGCCTTCGCCCTCACGGTTGCGGGCTCGACCTTCGGATTTCTTCACTTTCGAGGCCACATTTACGTTCATCTTCATTACGGCCCGATCACTCGCACGTTTCCCTCGGAAACGGTTGTCGATAGGCTTCAGAGTCTTGGTTTCCCGCCACCCTGCTATCCAAGCTACGGGGTTCTGACTTTTACCCCGGCAGGACTAACTCCTGCTGAACACGCCAGCCTTATCTGGACGCACAACCGTACGTGAACCTCTCGACTCATACGGCTCCTATCATCTAATCGTTGGAGTAATTCCCATTTGCCAATGAATAAAGAGTCTAGGTTCACACTGCGCTATTTTTGCTAACCAGTTTTGTGCTTGCTTTTGGCGACCATTAACTCGTTTGTATTTCTTGGCGACCCATCTGATTAAGCACTGGTTCAATTTCCGCAGTATTGGTTGCATGGCAGACTTGTAAAAACTACCATAGTAGTTTACCCAGCCTCTAATTACCGGATTTACTATTTTGGCTATATCTGCAAGCTCTTCATTTGTTTTCCGGTGAAGTTTCCACCCTCGCATCGTCTGATGCATTGCTTTGCTTGCTTTCCTGCTGACTGCTGGTAAAAAGTTTAGAAACCGCTCTCCCTCTCTTGTTTGAGCACTTCTTGGCCGAAAGCTGTATCCTAGAAAGTCGAATGTTATTTCCTGATGATTTCCTGTACGTTTATTGTCTTTGCAGTAAATAATCTTCGTCTTATCTGGATGAAGTTCAAGTCCGCATTCTCTGAACCGTTGGCCTAGTTTACCGAGTAGCCTTTCTGCTTCTTCTTTGATTTTGCAGTGGATTATTCCATCATCTGCATATCTTGCCCATGGATTTTGCGGGTTGTTTCGCTCCATCCATTTATCAAATGCATAATGCAAAAACAGGTTCGCTAGTACTGGACTAATTACACCACCTTGTGGCGTTCCTGCTTTTCTTTCCATTTTACCATCTGCTGTTTGAAATGGACTTGTTAACCATCGCTTGATGTACAATATTACCCACTTACAATTCGTATGCTGCTTTACAGCACGCATGAGCAGTTCATGGTCTATCGTATCAAATAGTGCTTTGATATCATATTCCAACACCCAATCGTATTTCCAGCACCTTTGTCTGGTTATCGTTATTGCATCTAAGGCCGATTTTCCTGGCCTGTAGCCATACGAATCTTGACAAAAGTATGGTTCTACCATGGGTTCAAAATATATTTTTACGACCATTTGGGCTATTCTATCGGTTACGGTTGGTATTCCTAGCATTCTTGTCCCGCCACTCTTTTTCGGTATTTCTACCGCTTTGACTGGCGGCGGAAAGTAACTTCCCGAGGACATCCTGTTCCAGAGTTTGTACAGGTTATCTTTCAGCTTTTCTTCAAATACTTCGATAGTTTGTCCATCGATGCCAGCCGACCCATTATTCGTCTTTACCTTTTCATATGCCAGTTTTACTACCTCTTGGGGAATTCCAAATGATTTTGTTTTGTCCATTAGTTCCTCCCTCTTTTGGTTGACCAATTTTCAAAACCAGATAACACAGCCCCTTTGCTCTACTTCCATTACGAAGCTTCTTCACTACTACGGGCTGTTCCGCCCCTATACCCTGCATCCGTACTTTCCGCCTTGCGGGGTCTCCGCTTGGAGTTTTCCTTTTTCATCAGGGTCGTAGGTTCCCACGTTCCTAACTAAAGCCTGTGCCACGTTCACGCCGCCTCTATACCGGTCGCCGTCTGGACGGTAATCAGGTTTCCTCCAGACTCTTCCCTGGATACCTGTCTGCTCCTGGTTTTGACGACTCCTGCAACTTTCGACACTTCAACAGCGGTTCATTTTTATTCGTCTCCATTGGCACTTACCTGACAAACTCTTGGTTCGCCTTTTCCGTAACGCTCACTACCATGACTTTTGTCCACAGCAGCTTACGGTGGTTTGAGTCCTCCACCTGAATGGCGGTTCGGAGGGCCTTCCTCCATCTTTAGTTAAGCGTAGCGATTCTTGTTGTTCGCAAACATCGCCTTCGTGGCGCACGACAGGTTCATTGTCCCACTATACTCTATCAATCACACTTTTAGATATTCCTGTCATCCTGGCTAATTGCCTTATCGTAATGCCCTCTATTTCTTTCCTCTCTCGTATTACATCATCTCGACGCTCTTTGTTCAGTCGTTGTAATTGACTAATAGTTGTAATACCCATTTCATTTAAATAATCCATTACCACTTTATCAGATACAGCCATTCTTTCCGTATAGTCTAAACATTCATCAGTATTGTTCTCATTGGAATAATCCATAAATAATTTTACGGCCTTTGTTCTATCATTCGAAAAAACATCTAATGCAAAATCTATATCAGTAATACCGGGATTCCCGACATAATCCTGATAACTGCTCCACAAATACTTGCTTATATCCTGCGTAATTCCCGCTTTTAATGGATTTTGATGAATATACCGCAAAACTATAAGAAAATATACATCCGTTTCTACCACTTCACTTTTAAATCGTTCTTGAAACAAATGCCCACATGCATTTTTTCATCTTCAGGACAACAAACCTGTCCCCTCCCTCGTGTACACTGTCGTTGCTCGGAGGTACAATTTTTTGTTGTGTATTATAAAATGTATCCACAGTATCCGCCATTTCAATAAACAGATTTATAGCCAAATACTGACAGTCTTCTTTCATACCATTCAGCATAGTACCAATCGCATGATCCATTTGGATCATTTCTTTACTAGTACCCTCTCTTATTTCCATTTCCAGAGCTTTTTCCATCTCCTCATAGACAAAAAAAGCTAACAGTATTAAGGGGGACCGTGGTAACAATGATAAATGCAGTGATTATTTTATTGCGCATAGAATTGAACATACTAGCACCACCCTTTCGGCATACAAATCATAAGAAAAGACTTGGCTTGTGCCAAGTCCCTTAGGACGCCGGCAGAAGCCTTAGTCGTTCAATCCAGGGAAAGTTATACTTTCCATCTGGATAAAAAAAAGCCAGGCCTATGCCCAGCATCGTTGCTAGTTTATCAAAATGCACCCGGCAATACTTACTTATAAAATACTCACGCTTGCATCTGCCGTCTGCTATATTTTATTCAAGTAAAATTATAGTATTTTTTGAGAGATTCGTCCATAAAAATATCACATACTTTAACACCTTATTGCTAAGCCTACCAAAATTGACATTATAGTCAGAACTGACTTAATTGTTTCATCCACTTCACATTAGCCACTTCTCTTTTTCATAGATAAAGCTCACAATTGCCGACTTTCGCAAAGATAATATAACAGTGCTCAAGCATGTTTTTGCCCATTTTTCTCTGTTTTATCATGAACTTGGCCTGTATGGTAAAGAAATGATCGCAATAGACGGCAGTAAATTTCGAGCCAATAATGCTCGGAAAAAGAATTTGACCAAGGGGAAAGTAACCAAGATGCTGGCACACTTTGAACAATCAGCCGAGCAATATTTAGAACTGCTAGAACATAGCGAAGATACCGATGAGACCATCGCTGTCACCTGTAGCAAAGAAGATTTGCAACTCAAATTGGCTAAAGCGACTCAGCGTATTAACGAATTAAGCCAACTCAAAGACCAAATCGAAGCGCAGGGCGAGATATCCTTGACTGATCCGGAGGCAGACTTATGGGTGCGAATAACATGGGCTTTGATGTGGCATACAACATGCAAATAGCTGTTGATGCCAAGAACCACCTGATTGCTGCTGTCGATGTTACAAACGGCTGATCAAGGACAACTTTACCAGATGGCAAGTCAAGCCAAGCAAGAACTAGGTGCTACTGATATCACGGTACTTGCTGATAAAGGATACTATACGGGCGAATGCCTCAAGCAGTGTGAACAAAACCAAATCACGGCCATTGTATCTAAACAAACTCCTCCTTCAAGCACGGGAAATCCAGCCTATACTTTAGATAAATTCAAATATGATAAGGATAATGACTGGTATATCTGCCCACAAGAGCAAAGGCTCTACAACGTAAGTCGAGAAGATTCAAAAGACAAACTCTATCACAGCAAGGCCTGTAAAACCTGCGTACATAAAGATGAATGCACTAAAAATAAACGAGGTCGTCAAATTATACGTGGGAGAATATCACGAAGTTATGGCTCATGCGGATGAGCGGCTAGCCAAAAACGTAGCACTTTCGAAAAGATTATTGTACTGGGTTACCTAAAACACCAAAATGGCTAACAAAGCTATAGCAAAGAGCTTCCAGAAATATATAGGTCTATCCTCGTCTAACCGGAATTTTATTTTCACAGGGAACCCGCGTCTGACATTTGGCACATCCGTAGCGGGGAACATATATTTCTTTCTCTCTTCCAATATATTCCTGACAAATTTGGTTATCTTTACCATTATTATCAATGGCCTGCGCCGGGCAACGCTTGATGCAAGCCCCGCAGTGTGAACAATATTCATCAACCTCTGTGTACGCCCGTTGTGTAGGGTCTAAATGAAAATCCACAATT
>NZ_VLKC01000002.1:1457902-1459639 GCF_007830295.1 Sporomusa sp. KB1
TATTATCAATGGCCTGCGCCGGGCAACGCTTGATGCAAGCCCCGCAGTGTGAACAATATTCATCAACCTCTGTGTACGCCCGTTGTGTAGGGTCTAAATGAAAATCCACAATTACGCTGCCGCACCGCCCGGCCGAACCCTGTCTGGTAATTAACGACCGACTTAAGCTAAAGGTACCGAGGCCTGCAACAAATGCAGCGTGCCGTTCCGACCAATTACTGCGTAAATTAACGATTGCAAAACGTTCATCCAAAAGGGGGGCCAGCGCATGATGCCTAGCTTTTTCAACCAGTTCGACAATAAACCGGCGTAAAGCCATATTGAGTATCTCCCCTTCCCATCGCCCATAAAGCCATTCTGTGGCCGTTACTCCTTGAATCCGGTTCGCCTCGCGAATTCTTTGTGTATACGGTAGAAAGTAGACAATGACAGACTTGGCACCTGGCATCCATTCGTGTGGATTCATGTGATGAGATCCTATAATATCAGGCTGTTTAAATGTTTCCCATAATCCATCTGTAGCGCTTGCAACCCCAATCAAAGGTAAATCCCAGATCTGCATCCTATTATAGGAAGTGGGCGGTGTCGAAATTGTTTCTAGCTTTTCCACTATATTTTTCGGGCTGTTTAAAGTAAATTCATTCACTTTTTTCTGAATATCTTGTAACAGCATAACAGCTCCTCCTTTCCTTCCTTGCGGCCAATTTTATCTATTATAACTGCATATCGGCTACAAATTAGCGGATAAAATTAGTAACTTCCTTTTCTTCCATTACTACAGAGTCTATTTCAAACTCAATACCTCCCTGATTCAATTGCTCGCCGATCACGCTAAGTGCGTGATACGTATTACCTTCTTTGCGAGGATTACCATTAATTGCAACTACTTTCATTTTTTATCTCTCCTTAAATTTTTATTTTCATTTCGCAAGAGTGTTTACCCGGTAAACATTTGCGTAAAATTTTTATTTGCTTTGCCTTATTTTATCAACATGTTGCTCAACTTCAGACATAATTTCGTTCAAGAAATGCAACTTCTCTTCACTTACCGAATCGAATGTTTGAATAATGATATTATCGAATTTCCGGTGAAATTCGATATGCTGCTGAAAAGCAATTTGACCTTTAGCAGTTAATTCAAATTGGCCAATCCTTTTATTATCTTTTGACTGATATCGATAGATCAAGCTTTTCTGAATCAGCTTTCGTATAATCTTCGGAATAGCTCCTTTTGTTATGCCAAGTTTTTGAGCGATCTCCGTAACGTTAATTCCCGGGTTTCTGCCGATCATGTCCACCATGTGAATTTCAGAGGTGTGTAACACCTCTGAAATTCCAAAATCGCGCGGTTCCGTCATAAGAGAAGACACTTTATTAATAATGCGTATCATAATTTCATGAACAGTTTTGCTTTGGCTGTGCATTGTAATTCCTTCTTTCTGTGTAAGGATTGAGACCGTTTTTCGTCATTATCAATCATCCGCTTCTCTCGATCATTTTACCGCATATAACGATTTGGGGACATTTTACAAAATCATTGTTAAGATAAATCATCCTATCTCAGCTCAGCAATGGAAACCAGTTCCTCATAAAGTTCCACTTGGGGTTTTTCACTAATTAAGCCATCCATTTTGCTGAATACATCCTGTAGGTATGGAGTATTCGAGTGCTGGTCTAACGTCTGCCGGTCTCTATATTTTTCATAAAAGAAAAATTTCCCCGGAACGGACTGAGCAG
>NZ_VLKC01000002.1:1459739-1658472 GCF_007830295.1 Sporomusa sp. KB1
AGCGTGCCGTTCCGACCAATTACTGCGTAAATTAACGATTGCAAAACGTTCATCCAAAAGGGGGGCCAGCGCATGATGCCCAGCTTTTTAAACCAGTTCGACAATAAACCGGCGTAAAGCCATATTGAGTATCTCCCCTTCCCATCGCCCATAAAGCCATTCTGTAGCCGTTTTTCCTTGAATCCGGTTTGCCTCGCGAATCCTTTGTGTATATGGTAGAAAGTAGACAATAACAGACTTGGCACCTGATAGCCATTCAGTAGGATTCATGTGGTGAAGTCCGATAATATCCGGCTGTTTAAATGTTTCCCATAATGCATCGGTAGCGCTGGCAACCCCGATCAACGGCAACTCCCAGATCTGCATCCTGTCAGAGGAAGTGGGCGGAGTCGAAATCATTTCCGGATTTTCCACTATATTTTTCGGGTTGGTTAAAACGAAATCGTTGACTTTTTCCTGGATATCCTGTAATAGCATAACAGCTCCTCCTTTCCAATTATAGCAACGGTTTATTCCTCCATGCAGCCAATTTTATCTATTATTACTGCATACCTGGCTGCAATCTCCGTAACGTTAATTCCCGGGTTTCTGCCAATCATGTCCACCATGTGAATTTCAGAGGTGTGTAACACCTCTGAAATTCCAAAATCGCGCGGTTCCGTCATAAGAGAAGACACTTTATTAATAATGCGTATCATAATTTCATGAACAGTTTTGCTTTGGCTGTGCATTGTAATTCCTTCTTTCTGTGTAAGGATTGAGACCGTTTTTCGTCATTATCAATCATCCGCTTCTCTCGATCATTTTACCGCATATAACGATTTGGGGACATTTTACAAAATCATTGTTAAGATAAATCATCCTATCTCAGCTCAGCAATGGAAACCAGTTCCTCATAAAGTTCCACTTGGGGTTTTTCACTAATTAAGCCATCCATTTTGCTGAATACATCCTGTAGGTATGGAGTATTCGAGTGCTGGTCTAACGTCTGCCGGTCTCTATATTTTTCATAAAAGAAAAATTTCCCCGGAACGGACTGAGCAGAGTGTAATTTATATTCAATTACTCCAACCTCTTGGCTTACCTTGGGAAACAACGACATGAGAAGATTTTTTAATTCCTGTTCCTTCCCCGGTTTCGCCTGAATCACCGCTGTCAATACGATCATCTTCATCCTCCTTTTTATTCATTTTTAATATAACCCATAATTAAAAACTCTAGGTTTAATTATATTGTATACCAGGTAAACAACATGTGTCAAATAATTATTTTGCCCCGCCACCCCCTGCCGTTTTTTGCCGCCTGGCGCGTTCGCTGTCCACCTTGGTGTCAAGGCTGAGCGGCGCGCCTTTGGCCCGGGGGCAGTCCCGCTGCGCCTCCCTAGCAGACTGCGAACCAGGCTCTTAGCCAGAAAAAAATAGTATTACCATCAGTAACACTTTGCTCTCTTCCCCATATCCTATAGCAGAGGGTTAAAAATTAGATGTTAGCTGACGCTAACCGTTTTTTTCACACTGGATGTTAGCTGCTGCTAACCTTTTCTTATCCACTCGTGTTAGTCGAAACTAACCTATTAAGCACAGTACTTATTTCAGCAAATAGCAAGGAGGTTATTGTATGCATGTCCCTGATAAATTATCTTCTTTGGCAGACCTTACGGTAGGCACTACCGGTAGAATATCGTCAGTAGAACTGGATGGGTTACTCAGAAGACGAGTGCTGGACTTAGGCCTGGTACCAGGAACGCAAGTAGAATGTATCCGCAAAAGTCCGGTTGGTGACCCCATTGCGTTTCGCGTGCGGAATACGACCATTGCACTACGCAGTGATGACGCTAGCTTGATTAAAGTATACCCGATGGAATAGTGGAGGCGAATAACATTGAATATGCAAGTGAAAAACCGCGGCCGAGTACTGCGTGAACATTTTGGTATAGCCGCTGCGCCAGGGCAATATGTAATCGCTCTGGCCGGCAACCCCAATGTTGGCAAAAGCACCGTCTTTAACGCATTAACAGGTCTGCGCCAGCACACCGGCAACTGGCCGGGCAAGACGGTAGATAACGCCCAGGGTACTTTTACTTATCAGAAAAAACCTTTCCTACTGGTTGACCTGCCGGGAACCTATTCAATACTGGCCCACACAGTGGAAGAACAAGTAGCCCGTGATTTTATCTGCTTTGGTCAGCCGGACGTAACCCTTGTAGTGCTGGATGCCACCTGCCTGGAACGTAATTTAAACCTGGCTCTGCAAGTGATGGAAATTACCCCCCATGTTGTGGTCTGTGTCAATCTCATGGATGAAGCCAGAAAGAAGAAGATTGCAATTGACGTTTCATCCTTGGAAAAGGAACTCGGCGTTCCTGTCGTGGCCACGGCTGCACGTAAAGGGGAGGGATTAGCTGCACTCAGGGAAACGCTCAATCAGGTCAGCACCGGGGTACGAAAAAGCAAACCACGGCAACTTGTCTATTCACCAGCCGTAGAAGAAGCCGTTGAGCAGCTGATGCCTACAGTTCAGCGCCTTATTGACCACAAACTCAATCCCCGCTGGGTGGCTCTCCGCTTATTGGATGGAGATAAGGCCTTTATTGAAAGTATCAGCCGTCATTTAGAGCTCCAACTACAACCAAAAACATTGCAGGAGGTAGCAGCTCTATGAGCGGAACAGTCAAACCCATGACAACGCTAGCTAATATCTGTGCTGAGGCGGATAAAATTCGCCTCAGTTCGGATAATACCCTGGGAGACACTATTGTATCTGACATTTACGCCAACGCGGAGCAGATTGCGCGCAAAGTGGTTACTCATAAGAAACAGGAGCAATCCTCCTGGGATACCCGGCTAGATGACATACTCACCTCTCGCCTGTTTGGTTACCCGATTATGCTGGCCCTATTAGGTACCATCTTCTGGCTAACCATCGAAGGAGCCAATGTGCCTTCCGGCATGATCGCCGATGTACTGTTCGTTTTTCAAGATCAGCTCACCGAATGGTTTACACTGGCAGGGGCTCCTGCTTGGCTGCATGGAGTTCTCGTTTTAGGGCTTTATCGGTCTCTGGCCTGGGTTGTATCGGTTATGCTGCCGCCTATGGCCATCTTCTTTCCGCTATTTACCCTGCTGGAAGACCTCGGTTATTTGCCGCGAGTGGCCTTTAACATGGATAGTCTCTTCAAAAGCTGCAGGGCTTGCGGCAAGCAAGCATTGACGATGTGTATGGGGTTTGGCTGCAACGCTGCCGGTATCGTGTCCTGCCGAATTATTGATTCGCCGCGTGAACGGCTCATCGCCATGCTTACCAACAACTTTGTTCCCTGTAATGGGCGTTTTCCCACCCTGATCGCGATTGCTAGCATTTTTGTCGGCGGAGCATTCGCGGCTGAATATGAGACAGTTGTTGCCTCACTGGTCATCACTACCATTGTCTTACTCGGCATCGCCACTACCTTCGCAGTATCCTGGCTGCTATCTCATACCATCTTGAAGGGCGAACCCTCTTCTCTGGTATTAGAACTGCCGCCTTACCGTCCGCCGCAGATTGGCGCAATTATCTATCGCTCGCTGATTGACCGCACGCTCTTTGTATTAAAGCGGGCCGTAATCATGGCAGCTCCCGCTGGTGCCATCACCTGGATACTTGGTAATGTTTACATAGGAGACATGAGTATCCTTGGCCATCTTGCCGGCTGGCTACAGCCGCTTGGCTATGCAATCGGACTGGATGGGTTCATTCTTCTAGCCTTTATTCTCGGCCTGCCCGCTAACGAGATTGTTGTCCCCATCCTGCTTATGAGTTATATGTCCACAGGTCAAATGATTGAGCTTGATAGCTTGGATGAACTCCGGCAAGTGTTACTTGATCACGGCTGGACCTGGCTCACTGCCGTCTGTTCGATGCTCTTTTGCCTGCTGCATTGGCCATGTACGACCACACTGCTTTCCGCATACAAGGAATCAGGAAGCATTAAATGGACTTTCCTCTCTTTCCTCATCCCGACCCTTATCGCTTTTGCTGTCTGTTTTGTCGTAGCGCAAACGGCCAGATGCCTCGGCCTTGCCTAAAAGCTAACAGGGGCTACCCGCCCTTGTTTATCTCTCCTTATCTTTTTTTTTACTTTGCTGTACGTAATCAACAAACTGCTGGTAGGTTGTCGGATGTTCTTTCATGAAGACCATCAAATGTTGTATCGAAACGATGGTGGTTTTTGATAGGTAATGCTCCATAGCTTCAGCTTCTGCATCAACATCACAATCAGCACAGATTGTCCTGAGAAACTCTTGCAAAAGGGTATTTCTCTCTACCAGATATCCCCCTGTCTGTCTGCCCTTATCGGTCAGTCCGATCACGCCATACTTCTGATAGGTAATATAGCCGCCGGCGCGCAGTTTCCCCACCGCTTTTGTTACCGAGGGCAACTTTACATTTAGCTTGTGACTAATGTCCGTAACCCGCACTATATCGTGACTGACTGAAAACCTGTAGATTTCCTCTAAATAATCTTCCAGGCTAGGCGACAGCATAGGTTCACCCCCTAACCATCATTGACGCTTGTGAATATCATTCTCAGTTATTTTTAAAGCCTATTACATTCTATGCGGGCACATCGCGTGTTGTGTCTAGTAAAGGGAAAAAAATGTACGGACGGTCTTTTGGCTTCCCTTCGCTTTCACCTTAAAATAATACTCCCTCCCCCAAAAAACAGTGTCTAAGGGTACCGACGAACGCCCTGCTAAAGTAGTAAAAGTTGTCTGTTTCGCAGACACAATACAGCGCAGACGCATATGAGGCTTTAAAAGACAAATTTTAAAGACCTTCCGCTCTGGAAGGTCTTATTTTTGTTGGCTTTATTGGATTAGAACAAGTATTTCGTCACGGTCGGCTAGCAGTTGGTAATTATAGGTTCTATGTATATTATCTATGTCTCATTTCCATTATTTCATGGATTGCTCTTTTATGGCGCTCATTTTCATTTTTCTGACGTTCACGCCAATGCTTCTTTGACTCAAACGGGTACCGCTTCATTTCTTTTTCATGGCGCTTGTTTTCTTCTTGTATTTTGTGGGCTCTTTCTCTTTCCCTGTCTCGTTGATGTTGGTCATTTCGCTGTTCGAAACGAGGAGGATCCTCATGTCTTGGTGACGCGGCTGCTACCGATGAGAACATTCCAACTTGCATTAAGCCAAGCATGGAGTATATGATTACTTTTTTCGCTGCAATTTTCATATGTACACTTCCTTTACAGTTTGGATGTCTAATCCATAATCTAATAATAGCCGCCATTATTTAGAATTCATTTAGAAACCATTGGATAAAAATAATAAACCGCCTACCCGAAGGTAGACGGCTACCGCACAACAAATTTGAACGGGCCGCACTTTAAATTAGTTGTGGGTTTACTACGAGCAAACTATGTTAGCAAACCGTGCTACATTCATTATTGCAGCAGAAAAATAGTAAAAGTATTATAATGATGATTATAATACAGCTACTACTACCTCCGAAATTACCAAATCCCATAAAGAATGCCTCCTTCATTACATAGTAGGGACATTACATACTATGCTATACAGGATAGGTTTGCTCCGGGAACATTATAATAAAAAAATCGCACCCCGTAGGATGCGGTAATGTATATTCTCGTACTAGCTACTTGACTATCCTTAATATATGTTTTTTGTTTTCTAAGAGATAATCTCGCTCCAAAGCACATAAATCTTTGGACTGGTATGTTATCAGCTAAAACCAAAGAATACACCTCCAATTAAAAAGTCCGTCGGATTAATCGCCCCTACATATACACCAAAGAAGTAGCTGTCGCGTAATACTTTGCACAGCATGTTTGCAGACAAAAAAGACTAGCAGCCATTCAATTGATATATTATTCCGTTGGAAAAGTGATCTGCCATCATCAATGCTTCCTTCTCAATCCGGCCAAAAGTAGAAATACTTTCGTCGTACTCGCTATTAAGTATCTCTACTGCTTCCTGTTTTGTTAGCGCTAGATGCTCATACCACATAGCCCGCATTTTTTTGACTTTCCAGTAAGGATTGACACACCTTAGAAAGCGCACGATCTCATCCGCGTTTTCATACCATCTTTTTTCTGCATTCGCTGCTGCCTTTGCATTACCAGCCTTCGCTGCCTTAACTAGTTCTGCAGCGATAACTAAGTGATCCCTTACTAAATCCTCAAATTCAGTTGCAATTTCTTTACCATAAAATCTGCAAAATTCCTTTCCGAAATCTGTTGCGTTCCGAAGTAGTCTATTCGTGGTCGCATTCAAATCAGGTGAATTGAATGCAATACCCAAGATTACCATCCTCGTCCAATACACGTGCTGTACCCATAGCAGGCGAAAACAATCTCTTATACGCATTTCCTCTTCGCTAGACAGATACCCTTCGCAACAATCTCCGGGACCTTCCCAATAATTCATGAATATATATCCCCCCTTTACTTATATTACATAGTATTCATCTATTTAAGTTGGAGTGACATATCGTACAAAAAAGAGCCTAATCCATAGGCTTCATATCGTCTAAATAAACCCATGCGGCAGGCCCGCCGGAAAAACGCTCAATTTTTACTTAGCGTTGTTATATTAATCACTTACTATCACTAAAAAATCAAGGAGTTTGTTACTTAATTAGCTCTATTCGGTTAGACCTGTACTTGCCGCCACCATCCTTGTGACAATTAGGACTTTCCTTCCCCATTAGCTCCCTGTAGTTCTCTCCCCTCGGTTGCCGCTTAATGTGATGCACCGCCTGCCAACCAGATAGGCTTCCGTCTGGCAGAGCAGCTTTGCTTCATCGCAAAAACGGCAGCCTTTTTGGTTGCAGTGAAGCATGTTGTCACCTCCTGGATTGTGGCATGAAAAAAGAGCCCGAAGGCTCAATCATTTTTACGTTCATCCAAATATATAAGCGCATAACCCGTTATTGTGATTACTGTAAGCAACACTAATGCAACTATTGTAAAATAATACAGCATGTCAGCGCTCCTTGCATATTTTTTATATTAAATATTATCAACTAATTATTAGAATTATATTATAATGTTTCTGGTAATTACCGCCAATGGCTTGGACATAACGCCGTTCGTGCCTTTCTTATACTCTATACATTCATCGCGTCGCCTATATTCAATGAACGTCCTGACCTTTTGAACAAAAATAAAAACAGATCACCCAATTAAGGATGACCGTTTGTGTATGATTTCAACTATTTTCGAAAGAAGAAACGGGACGTTCTTTCTGCTCCCCTTCGCTTACACCTTAAAATAATACTTTGATGAATCCCGATTACTCTGGTTATTTCGTTGTGTTACTCCTACGATTTCTTTGATTTGTTTGATAATTTTATTACGTTATTCAATATCCAGACTTTGCAAAATTCCAATCGGTTGCCATTCAATATCCATGATACTCACCACCCAGTATTATTTCAAAGCCTGTTTTTTTGTTCATCATGCTGCCGCGTCTCCACTCCATAGGAGGGACAGCCGACTTCATACTGTCTCTACTCCAGGCTATACTTTGGCACTTGCCGTCTACAATACTAACCTTGCCAGCATTGCTTAACCCGCCTATTTGATCCAGGCATGACCGGAAGTTACACTTGATTCGCTGCATTTTCTCCCTCCTTTGGGCATAAAGAAACCGCCCTATTCGGACGGTTTCTTTATCTCTTACCTTGTCTTAAACATTTTGTGATACTTATTGAGAACTTCGTCAAGTTGCTTACTAATTTGCATTACTTCTAAATCTGAAATGCCTTTTTCAAGAACTAACTTATTTAGCACTTGGCGAAGATTCTCAATTTGACTTAATACTTCGTCATAATCTCCCATGTTTTTCCCCTCCTTCCCTGATAAAGAATAATTTACCAGGGAAAAATTGATAATTGGTGAAAAATTAATTGGGGGACATGAAAAAAGAGCCCGAAGGCTCTATCACTCCCTTTACCATTTTTATACACACTTTGGCAAAAGGAAATTAGTTCCTGCAAAAAAAGCCGCCCAGTTATGGACGGCTTTAATCAACAACAACTGCAACAACCTTTATTACATTCCGGTGATAATTCTTTTTGATACCCACATTCCTTACATTTCTCAAATGCAATCTGTCCATCACGATATGTAACTAGTGCTGGCTTTTTACATTCTGGGCACTCTTCTGGAATAAGACTATATTTCATATAATCAACCCCTTTAGCGTTTTGATTATATTTTATAATAAATAATAATTATTGTCTAGTAATTATTTTATGTTTATCTGCCAATCTTTCGCGTACTGTATGCGAATAGCCGCTCTATAACCAGAACGGCTAAAGTACATTTACTTTACACTATCATATTACCACGGAAAAACCGCAATGGAGTGCTTCCCTACTTAAATATTTTAAAAACATCCTCTTTTTAGAGCTACTAACCGCACCAAATCTACAACTTCTTTCCACCAGGTAGTGAGCGACCGATCAGATAACCAGAACTTCTCCGGTACCCCATTATACTGCCGCGCCATCTCATCCGCAAACTGCTCCTGCACATAACTACGCCAAACCTCGCACCCGTTCACTGTCTTATTCCGGCTGGCAGCTTAACGCCTAAGGTCTAAGAATAGTCTTTTAATCTTACTCAACCAGGGTTTATACCCTACTTTAGCCTGCTCATTGGTCTCTCTATGGTTTCGCAGGCTATTTGGCTATCGGTTTCTTCATGTTTTTACTCCCTTATTTTCTCATATCAGAAAGAGGATATGAGAAAATCGCAACGACGTTTACATATTATGGTGACAATCACATATAAAAAGGAGTTTTAATCATGTTCAAAAAATTAGTCTTAGCTACGCTTCTAACCATTGTTTCTTTCTTGGGTTTCCCAGCCTCTACTCATGCAAGTAATTTAAGTACGGACTTGGATATCAAACAACTGATAAATATCATCCCTATGTAATTGAGGTTGTACGCCAGTAATTTGACAGCTATTAATGCTAATAACTAGTGTTAATAGCTTTTTTTATATGCCTCTCCGGCCCAGCAAGGGCTCTATTTACAGTACAGTAACTTTCGTACTGATATGGATCAAGGTAATGCCTTTTTTCTATAATACAAACTTGTTACGATAGACATCCTATAATTAGCAAACTCGTAAAGGAGATCTTTATGCAGAACTTAATAGCTATTGTCCAAAACAACCCCGGACTACTTATTTTAATTGTCGCTTGGAGCACAGTCTGGAAGGCTATCGCCACTTGGCATGCCGCCCGGAATAGTCAATTGGGATGGTTTATCGCACTATTCATTATTAACACTGTTGGCGTGCTAGAGATTATCTATCTTTCCTTCTTCGCAAAAAGAAAACCATAAAGCAGGTGTGGGGCAGCTTTCACGGCTCAATACCCCCGCTCGTCCTTAAGCTCGTCGATTAAATCCCGTACCTGCTCAAAAGTCATATTATTGAAGTCGTATTCATCGGGTCATAGCCAAGCTCATCAAGTAACTGCTCTGCATAGCTAATCATCCTGTCTGTCGGCTTACCCATGTAAATCCCTCCTCATTCCACTCCCAAAGTCGCTGTCTTCCTTTCGCTGGTACCGGTTCGATCAGACGAACATTGTCCAATATCCAGGCATAGCGGCCAGGAGTCCAATCACCAAAGGCAATCTCTTGCTCAGATGGTACAATGTACTTACTAAAATCAGGGTGACGCTTATCTAATGTCATTGACTCTGCGCCTACGCTGATATGTTTAGCAATATCAACGTTTGTGCCAGGATTATTGACGATGTAATAGCAGTCAACCAACCCGGCTACGGCAATTACCGAACCTACGGGTAAATCTCGTGTCATAGCAATGCCGGACTTGTGCAATGCTTCCGCTATTGTTCTTCTCTCAGCTGATCTGTTATTAACCTAGCCCAGCATGAATAGCAATTGGCCCCCGGTACTTAGTCGGCCAGCTCCGTGTCTCTATGCACTTAGCGCCGCAGGCAATGAGACTTGCCCACGGCTGCAGGATTGCTATGGCTTTCATTCTAATCTCATCTTTATGAAATAACTCTGTAACTAAAACTATCCTGTTCTCATATTATGTAATATAGTTGCCCTTAAGCTATGTAGGAGGTGTAGTGTGTCACAGAGATATAGTAATATGGATTGGGAAACTCCGGAAATATTTGATTTTGATGATGATTACTCAGAAGAAGTTCCCCGTCAGTTATGCGCTCCAAAGCATTTTTGCAACCCGCAAGTTTCATGTATGCCCCACTGCTTCCCTCGTCGTATATGCGCCCCAAGGCAGTTTTGTAACCCCCGCGTTTCGTGTATGCCTCTCTGCTTCCCTCGTAGAAGGTGTTTCCCTCGACCTTGCTTACCTGTCTAAAACATCCTCATATGAACCTTACCCGGTCATTCTGGCCGGGTATTGATTTTCTCCCCGCTCTGCAAATACTTCAAAGCCGCCTCTGTCGCTTCTTTCAGGACCTTAAAATCCTCTACGCTGCCGCCGGCATCCGGGTGGCGCTGCTTGGCTAAAGACCAGTATCGTTTTTGCACGTCCTCGGCCCCGGCCGGTATCTGATCAAAACCAAGCTCCTTGAAGCATACTGGCACTTCCACCGTTGGCGGAAGAAACCATAATCCTGCTACCCAGGTACTTAGGTCATATATCCCGCGCTCGACCATCCGTGCGAGATCCTCCAGCGCCAGCACAACCTGGGCGAACGCATCGCTGCCATATGGAAGCAACGGGACGTTCTGAAATCACTGAAAAACCCTTGCTTTTACGCAGTAGCTCTCTCTTGAAACCTCACATCTACCCCTTTTGATAAAAACGAACAAAGTTGCATAAATAAAGAGAGAAGTAGGCTTGCTATCTCTTTAGATTTACCGCCAATGCCGTCAACTTTCCTTGCAACATTACGCTTTTTAGACTACCCTCGGGCACGGTCTAATCCATGGAAGCGTTGTCTGGCCACCGCAACGCCATCAGTGCCTGCACGTGCGTCAGCCTACTCAAATATTTTTTTCAACGTATCCAAAGCCCATCGCTTTAAAGAAATACTGGCACTGGACTTGGCGTCCACCGGCGCAGCCTGGTTGAGCGCCTTTTTCACTGCTTCGCTAAACTGCTGATACGAAACGGTAGCCCCTGATACCGCGTCAATAGCCTTCACGTTTTGCGTCTCCACCAGCTTGGTCGGATAGTCCGTCGAAGCTTTCAGTGCGTGTTGTGCTTTTTTGTAAAATTCCTGATTTTCAATTTTACCGTTGGTTTTGCCGTAATCTTCATCCTTGATTGTGCCGTCTTTTTTAATTCCTCTGTAATCAGCCTTGATGATCCGCCCTTTTTCGATGACCAGCGTGATCTCACCCACTGCGCCCCGTTCATCAGGACTGCTCCGGGCCGTGTAGGTGCCATCTTTATAGCTTTTTGCCGCTGGCCCCGTTTCCTTGGCTCCGCCGCAACCGGCCAACAGACTGACCGTCAAAATACACGCCGCTAAACCGGCTAGCCATTTGCGCATGTGCAGGCCACCTCCCCTGTTCGGCAGTCGTTTTGCCGCTGATCGGCAATCCGGCCATGCCCCAGCACGATGCACCGTTCCGCCTGCTCTGCCACTTCCGGGTCATGGGTCACAGTAATAATTGTATGCCCTTCCCGGTGCAGCGCCTGGAAAATTCCCAACACCAGGTCTTGATTGGCTTCGTCGAGATTGCCGGTCGGTTCGTCAGCCAGGATAAGTGCCGGGTAATTGATCAGCGCCCGGGCAATACATACCCGCTGCTGTTCTCCGCCGGAAAGCTGGCTTGGCAAATGCCGGGCCCTTTCTTTGAGGCCCACCCGTTCTAAAGCAGCCAGGGCCTCGGCTTCGTCCGGCATACTGTGATAGTATTGCGCCACCATTACATTCTCCAAAGCGGTCAAATACGGCACCAGATGAAACTGCTGAAACACCAGTCCAATTTTATCCCGGCGAATGGCAGTCAAGCCTTTGGCCGGCAAAGTTGACAAGTCCACTCCGTCTAAAACGACCGCCCCGCCGGAAGGTTTATCCATACAACCAATAATATTCATCAGCGTAGTCTTCCCCGAGCCGGACGGGCCCATAATCGCCAGCCATTCACCCTGCTTGACCGTCAATTGAATGTTGTCCAGGGCCTTGACCGTCCCGTAATCCATGGTAATACCGCGTAATTCCAATATATTCATCATAGCCCTCCTTTACTCGCCCCGGAGTACAATCGCCGGTTCCACATGGGTCGCTATCCTGACCGGAATAAGACAGGCCAGACCAGCCACCGCTACCGCCACAATAAAAGCGGCCAGCGCTACGAGCGGTTGAAACGATATGGACCGGGCAAAAACCTGGATACTGACGGCCTGAGCAAAAAAGAACCCGCAGCCGGTGCCCAGCAGACCGCCCAGCCCGCCGAGCGCTAATCCTTCTCCCAGAAACTCCAGGACAATGCTGCGGTTCTCCGCCCCCAGCGCCTTTTTCAGTCCGATTTCCTTACGCCGCTCGGTCACTACCGCCATCATGGTGGTAGCCACGCAGATCAGGGTTAACAACAGGACAATCAGCGTAACCAGATACACCAGCGCCTGCAATTTACCCAGCACCAGCCCCTCCGACTGGGTCAGTTGTTTGACCAGCCGCGGTGTGACGCCAGGCACTGCGTCGGTCACTTGCTGCAACCAGGCCGTCAATTCGGTTTCGCCAGCTTGCACGCTCACCTGGGCCACACTAACCTGGCCGGGTTTGCTCAGCCACTGCTGCAGCAAGGGCAGTTCCATAAAAATAAAGTCCTCTTCATTGCCCCCGGTGTGGACAATACCCGCCACCGGCAGCTTTTTCTCTTCATCAGACCCCGGCACCGCCACCGTCACCGTCTGGCCAGGTTCCAGGCGCAGCCGTTCCGCCACCTCTGCGCCGACGACTACCCCACCGGAGCCGGGTGCCGGCCACTGGCCTGCAAGCTGCCAGTAGGGGCTGACTTTTTGCACGGCGGCAAAATCCGTGCCCGCTGCCATGACCGGTTGGGCATTGACTTTTACCCGATCATACAAATACGGGGCTAGGCCAATTACTTTCCCCTGCGGCAGCGAATCCACTGCCTGCTGCATGGTCTGTTCCTGTAAGACCTGCTTGTCCCCCGCCGGTAACAATAAGAGATTGGCCCCGTAGGAGCGAAATTCCCGGCCCATTTGCCGGGGCACATCGTAATACAGCGTCACCAGTCCTGACAGTACGGTCGCACCAATCGCTACCGCCAGCAAAGCGACGATCATGCGCGACCGGCGGCGCAACAAGGCATATAACACCATTTTTCCGTATAAAGAGTATTTTGTCATACTATTCTATCACCTGCCATGAAGTACTTCAGCCGGTCGTAGCGTAAGCAGCATCCGCATAGCCGGCAGGCTGCCCGCCAGCGTCACCAGCGCGACCAACACCATGACCAAAGGGACGACCATGCCCTTGGCCGCCACAGCGGACCCAAACACGCTCCAGCCGATAATCTGGGCAAAACCCAAACCGGCGAAATAGCCGACAAGCCCGCCGCCAGCCCCGGCCAACAAGATTTCCACCAGCACTAAAAGTGCCACCGCGCCGTCGGTCGCCCCCAACGCCTTCAGCAGCCCGATTTCCTTACTGCGTTCCATAACACTGGCGCTCAACAAATTGGAAATGCCCAATGCCGACCCAGCCAGACTGAGAACGGTAATCAGCAGCATCAACAACTGTGTTTTCTGCAAGATTGCTCCTTCTGATTCCGCTACCTGCCGCACCGGTTTAGCGCGAGCTCCATTTATCACTTCCTCGATTTGATATGAAATAGAGCTGACATAAGCGGTACAATACCAGGTTTCCCATTCTTTAAGTGATAGGCTCTTCGGGTCCTGAGCCGCCTTGCGGGCCAGCTCGTTTTCCGGGGTAGTGATGGCGCTTACCTCTACTTTGCTGATTTTCCCGTCCAAGTGCAACGCCTGTTGCACCTTGCGGAGAGGCACAAAAATCTGTTCGTCCTCGTTTCCGCCACTGTTAAATACCCCGGTTACATTGAAACGCTCGGCCTGCTGTCCGCCCGCCAACCGGAGGGCGATTGTATCTCCCGGCCGCAGCCCGAGTTTTGCGGCCAGCAGACTTCCCACCATTGCGCCTTGATTATCGGTGTCCGTAACCCAGCTTCCCTGAACGTCCCACCAGGATTTCAATGCCTTAATGCCCGTAGCGGCCGTATCACCGGTCGGCAACGGGAGCTCGTGGTCAAACCAGGTGCCCACGACCGGGATGGTTTGTCCGTCCGGGCCCACGGCATCAGTGAACAGACTGGGCGCAAAAGTCACAATGTTGTTCGCCCAAAAGATCGTCTTAATTTTGCCCAAATCGGCTTCTTGCAGGTACTGGCCACTCCCTTCGGCTGTCTCCACGCCGTAGAGATCTTTCACTACCGACGTCGCACGGGGCGTAACCGTGATATTGGCCCCGTACGCTTTGAGCTCCCGGTTGACCTTGTCACCAACATCCAGCATCACGTTGAGCATGGCTGTCGTCAGGGAAACTCCCAGCGCAATGGTCAGCGCTACCATGAACAGCCGCCGCCGTTGTCTGGCCAACGCGCCTTGCAGCATCCGCCAAAACATAGTCCTTCCTCCCCGCTAAAATCGTTCTTTTTCCTTTTCCAGGGACGCCACCGATACGATCAGGTTGCCTCCGTCCACCTTATGGGCCAGCGGCACCGGATTGCAACCGCCCGTAAACCCGATGGTCGCCGTATTCATCACCACATCGCACAGCTTGCACACCACCTGGCCTTCGCGTTCGTAATACCCGGTCGGTCCGCAAATATCACAGGCGTCCAATCCCACCCCGTAGGCCGAACCACTTTTCTTAATGATGATAAACCGAACTGGCTTTCCATTGGACGCCGTGTAGACAAAACGGTGCAGATGCCCGTCACCCGCTGTTGTCAGCGGCACCCGGACTTCATCCTGCTCGACCGTCACCGGCACAGCCGGCGACAATTCCACCTTCTGATCCACATAGGCCTTACCCACGCTGGTCAACAGCAAAATACACAGCAAGTTTGTACCAACCACCGCCCCCCAGCGCCGCCGATTGCGTTCGGTGGCACGGATTTTGCGCTGCTTGGCCGGATTGAGGTCCGGACCCACCGCCGCTGACCGCCGGAGTAATAGCGCTACTGATAATACCAAAGTGCTAACCAACAGCGCATAAAAAAACCAATCCAGACCATTAATCAGCGGCACCATGGCCGCCAACAACCACTGCTTCATCGGCACCAGTCCGCGAACCAGCATGACCTGCACCACGCTGACCGTCTGTTGGGCCATCACCGTTAAAAAGCCGGCCGTAGCCACACCAAGCACCGTGACGGGCGGTAAGGGGAACGCTACCCTCAGTACAGCCACCGCCGCCAGTACCGCCAGGCCCATGCCTAGCAAATAGCCGGCGATCTGCAGCCACAGTTCGCTGCTGGCCCAGGTGGTGGCCATTACCAATCCATTAGCTGGCACCAGCAATATATCCGGTCCCCGGTAGAATAGCAGTGCCGCCGGCACGAGAAACGCCACGCCGCTTGGCAGCCAGCCGCCCGTTTGCAACTTCCTCCGCCGATAGCCCAGCCAGCCATAGAGCAGCAACAATACTTCGCCGACCAACGCCACTCCTTGTATCCCCAGCTCGTATAATTCACGATTAATCCATACCGTATACCATTCCATCAGCGCCACAGCCAGTGCGCCTGCGCTGCCAAGCACTACGCCCCGCCAAAACCATTTCGTCACCCTTTCCCCTGGTCGCTGGCCGGTCAGAGCCAAGAACAAAGCCAGGGGAATACAGATTGCTCCCAGATTTTGCAGCACCGGTATCAAGTATTGAAGCATACGCTGCCCCCTTTTCACTTAATTCCCACGATGTGAAAAGGTCCGGGAACGGATTCCCGGACCACTTGTTTTTTCTACCCTTGTTCAGGAATACGATTAAGCGCCCCATTTTCTTGGAATGAAATCAAATTCCCATTTAACTTCCAGCGGCTTAGTCCAAAACCGGCCCGGCACCCCGGTTTCCTTGTCGGTATGCAGCATGAAACCCTGTTTTTCCGGACTTTCGATAATAAACACCACTTCATATTTGCCGGCACCCAGCATTTTTACATTAGCGCCATAGTGGGGTCCGTCTGTGGCATTCATCGGCATAAAATTGCCTTCAATGACTTGCCCGTTATCCAGTTTTTTTAGTTTGTATTTTACTGTCAGATTCGGCACCCAATCCCCTACACCGAAGCCGGTTTTGTTGTCCGCGGTTGCGGAAATATCGGCTTCGAGATGCAAGTCGGCTTTATCGGGCGGCAGGCTCATGCCGGCCGGCTCCATTTGCACTGGCTGGAAGTACACGGCAGCAACCTTCAGCCCCTCCATCTCCTTTTCCTCGCCAATCGGGAACTCCTCAAATCCCTTAGCTTCATGCGGCGCGGCCGCTTTATCAGTCTTGGCATCGGTTTTGGTCTCCGTTTTTGGCGTTTCGCTCGGTTTCGTGGTCTGGCTGCTGCCGCAACCGGACGCAAATACTGCCAAAGCACTAACCAGTACAATCGTTAGGACAAAATACATTTTCTTCTTCACCTATGTAACCTCCCTTTTCTCTTCCACCTTATTGTTTGTAGCATTATCCAGTATAAATACACAATAGCATCAATCAGCTTTCCCTATCGCCAATGTCAAATTCCGGCCGAAAGCTGGCTTTTGTTTTTGCGCCGTTGATATAGTACCCCGCCGATTGCCAGGAGCATCAAGACAAACTGGGGCACCAGCGTCTCCCAAGTAGGATAAATGCCCAATAAGTCGATGGTTCCCACGCCCGGAGCCGGCGTTACGCCCACTACACCGGCCTCCTGCAATTCTTTTACGCCACCGCCGGCAAAGCTGATAGACAAAAGGTACATGAGCACACTGGTGCCCAAAAAGAACGGTTTCAACGGAATTCGCACGCTGCCGAAGCGAATAAGAGCAAAAATGACCACCAGCGCCACGCAGCCTACAGCAAATCCGCCCCAGATCATGCCCTGCTGACCGTCGGCATCAGCAAACAATGCCTGATAAAAAAGTACCGTTTCCGCCCCTTCCCGGTAGACCGCCAGAAATGCGGCCGCCCCCAGAGACCAGGTATTACCACCGCTCAAGGACTCCTGCACCTTGCCCTCAATATAGTTTTGCCAGGCCCGTGTTTCGGCCTTGCCCACCATCCAGTGGCTGACGGAAAACAGCACCACTACTGCCAGCAGCATGGTCGCACCTTCCAGAATTTCCTGATTGGCGCCACTAATGCTGAACAGTTGCTGAAACGCGACGGCGGTTGCAAAACTGGCCAAAATCGCAGCCAGGGAGCTATAGTAGACAATACGGGTTTTCGCGGCGTTACCGGATTTGATCAAATAGGCAATAATTGCACCAATAACCAGAATGGCTTCAAACCCTTCGCGTACCAGAATCAGTAAGGATGCCAGGAAGATCTCCGTCGGATTCTGCTGTTTGCCATCCAGTTGGACCGCATCCTCACGTAACATGACAACCAGATCCTTGACTTCCTTTTCCACTTGGGCCACCGGGGCTTGGTTGGCCATCAGCTTGCGAATTGCGCTGATTTTATATTCCTCGATACTGGCCCGCTTGCCGGAAATATTGGACATGACTGCCCGTTCCATGCCGTCTTTTTCAAACACACCGAAGTAGGCATCGTTCACCAGTTCCCTGGCTTTCTCGTCGTCCCCCTGTTTATACACAGTCAGTGACTGATTCAAGACCTTCTCCATATCGCTGACCACATGCCCCCAGGTCTTGGTTGCCAGGACAGTGTTGGTACTAAAGGCGAACAATAGAGGCACCAGCAAAATCAGCAACCATTTACGCATACTTTCACCTCCTTTCACTGTCCTTATCTTCACAAGAACCAATTTTATATTCAAGGGAATAATAATCATTATCAATTGTTAAGGTAAAAAAAATTGCTCTGCCTGCTTCGCGCAGAACCCAAGGCCCAGCATCGCCCGCGTTGTTAGCGGGCGACGCTGGCAGGTCCTAGTCTTTGGCCTGTACGTTAAGCAGCCGAAGACTGTTTAACGTCACCAGAATAGATGCTCCCATATCGGCCAGGATAGCCAGCCATAATGTCAGCCAGCCGGGAAATACGGCCAGCACGGCAACGGCTTTTATGAAAAGAGAAAAACCAATGTTCTGCCGAATGATGGCTAGCGACTGACGGCTAAGCCGGATAGTAAAGGGCAATTTGGCCAAATCGTCCCCCATCAGGGCAATATCTGCCGTTTCCAAGGCTGTATCCGTACCCGCGCCGCCCATAGCGATACCGACGGTCGACAGCGCCAGCGCCGGTGCATCATTAATGCCATCGCCGGTCATTGCCACTTTGCCGTATTGGGTAAGCAGGGATTCCACCGCCGCTACCTTATCCTGAGGCAGAAGGTCGGCCCGGTAATCATCCACCCCGACCTGTGCCGCCATGGCCTTGGCTGTAGCGGCATTATCACCGGTCAGCATGATGGTATGACGGATACCGACTCGCTTCAGGGCGGCCAAGGCGGCAGCACTGGTCGCCCGCACTTCGTCGGCCACGGCGATCAGGCCGAGAAATGCCGTTTTAGTACCCACAATCATGGCTGTCTTGCCTTGTCCTTGGAGCCGCTCTACCTCCTGGGCCACCGGCGTCAAGGCGATATCCAGCTCGGCAAACAAACGCGGATTGCCGATATAGACCATTTGACCGTCCAGCGTACCTTGCGCCCCCCGGCCAGGCAGCGCCATAAAGTCGTCCACCGGCTTGACTGCTTGGCCTCGCTCTTTTGCCGCTTTGACAATGGCCACCGCCAGCGGATGCTCCGAACGAGCCTCCAGGTCAGCCGCCATAGCCAGCAATTTTTCCGAGGCAAGAGACCCAAGTGGCACCACATCAGTCACTACCGGTTCGCCTTTGGTCAGCGTGCCGGTTTTGTCAAAGGCAATTGCCGTTAAAGCTCCCATTTCTTCCAGATAAATGCCGCCTTTAATCAGCACCCCGTTTTTAGCGGCCGTACTGATGGCACTGACAATCGCCACCGGGGTGGACACTACCAACGCACACGGACAAGCTACTACCAGAAGTGCCAGGGCCCGGTAAATCCAAGGTGCCCAGTCATACCCGAGAAATATGGGTGGAATTATGACCAGTCCAGCTGCCAACGCCAGTACAATCGGAGTATATACAGCCGCAAACTTTTCTACAAAGGCTTGGGACGGCGCGCGCTTGCCCTGCGCCTCCTCCACCATATGAATAATTTTAGCAATCGTTGTATCCTGCACCAGCTTGGTTACCCGAACCTCAAGCGAACCGTGGGTATTGAGCGTCCCGGCATATACCTCTGCGCCAGGCCCTTTCTCCGCCGGCACCGATTCACCGGTGATGGCCGCCTGATTGATTGCCGATTCCCCTTTGGCAATGACGCCGTCCATGGCGATCTTTTCCCCCGGCCGAACAATCATAATATCATTCAGGACAATGTCTTCGACCGACACTTCCTCTTCCATGGCTTCGCGCCGTACCCGGGCCGTCTTGGGAGCAATATCCATCAACTGCCGGATCGAACGGCGGGCTTTTTCCATTGTCCACGCTTCCAGCATTTCCGAAATGGCGTACAGGAAAGCAACCGACGCACCTTCTTCGTATTGGCCGATGGCCAAAGCACCGATGACGGCCACGCTCATCAGTACGCTCATATTGAAATTCATCCGCGGCAAAGCATATGCCGCTTTTTTGAAATTGCCCCAGCCGCCCAGTACCATTGCCACAATATACAGAGGCAGAAAGACTAATGCCGGACCGCCGAATTTTTCTACCCCATAGGCTACCGCCAGACTAACCCCGGACAACGCGGCCCGGCGCAGCTCCCAGTTCACCTTGGGTTTAGATTTCGCTTGATCCGTTACTTCCCTAGCCAGCTCTATCGTATAATTCTCTTCCTGGCCCAGCCGCTGGATGGCTGCCAAATCGGCCGCCCCTTCCACCGTCAATTTGCCTGTCATGGTATTGAGCGACGCCGCTGTTACGCCCGACAGTTCACCCACTGCCTGTTCAAACTTCTGCGCACAATCCAGGCAGGTAATGCCCTCCACCTGGTAAACGGCTGTTTTCTTCGGACTGGTCACGACCGGTGCCACTGTATAATTTTCTTCCTGGCCCAGCCGCTGGATGGCTGCCAGATCGGCCGCCCCTTCCACCGTCAGTTTGCCTGTCATGGTATTGAGCGATGCCGCTGTTACGCCCGGCAGTTCACCCACTGCCTTTTCAAACTTTTGCGCACAATCCAGGCAGGTAATGCCCTCTACCTGGTAAACGGCTGTTTTCTTCGGGCTGGTCACGACCGGTGCCACTGTATAATTTTCTTCCTGGCCCAGCCGCTGGATGGCTGCCAAATCGGCCGTCCCTTCCACCGTCAGCTTGCCGGTCATGGTATTGAGCGACGTCGCTGTTACGCCCGGCAGTTCACCCACTGCCTGTTCAAACTTCTGCGCACAATCCAGGCAGGTAATGCCCTCTATTTTGTAAAATGTCTTGCCTATTGCTTTCCGTTCCTCGGTTAATGTCATCAAGCAGACACCACCTCCAACCTTTATTTCTGCCGAATGTGTTCAACCCCATACTGCAGCAAGGTAGCAACGTTCTGGTCATTTAACGAATACCAAGCCATCGTGCCTTCCTTGCGATATTTAACCAGCCGAGCTCCGCGCAGCAAGCGAAGCTGATGGGAAACCGCCGACTGGCCCATTTGTACCACGGCGGCAATATCACAAACACATAACTCCCGCTTGGACAATGCCTGCAGAATTTTAAACCGGGTTGTATCCCCCAGCAGCCTGAACATATCTGTTATCTGCTGCACCTCGATCTCCGGCACCATCTCAGCTCTAGCCAGACATATCGTTTGGGGATGCTCACATAATTCTTCACATACATCGTTATTACAATCGCACTTTTTCATCACACACCACCTAAGAATATGAATATGTATTCATGTAAAATATAGCTTTTCTTGTCTGTAGTGTCAAGAAAACGGTAGGTGGCTGATGAGAAACACATTGCCTATGAGAAAAATATACTGATCTCTCTCGTTATCACTCTGCTTTCCCTTGAAGAATCGAGCGTACATTATTAATATACAATATGTGAATACCTTTTCATATAGACAATATACTCCTTACGGTGATGGTTGTCAAGAAAATAAATGACTATCTGTGGACATTTAGAAACCATATGTAACCATCAAATGATTGCTGGTCGCCGAGCCAGCTCACAACCCGTACCAGAGCCTCCTGCAGCTTCTCGTCATTGAGCGTCGGCATGCTGCAGGCTTTTTTTCCATCCTCGGTTCGAGTCCGGAATATCCAGATCGGCTTCTTATATTTGCCAGTACCCCAGTGTTTTCTGGTAAACTTTCTTGCTGCATTCACTGCAAATTATTTTCCCGGAAAAAGGATACCTGTTTGTATACCGGCTGCGGACTTTATCCCCCTAAGCTGGCTGCGGCGTTCCATCTCCCGCTGAGCCGCCTGATAGGTCTCCTTAAAAATAATGGCCGGGTGGCTGTTCTCGACAAAGAACTGCGGCACCTGGCCTTCATTTTTACTCGCTTATAGGTGAGAAAATCTACTGTAATTTGACCCGTAGACTCGCGGGGACGGTTCTATTGATGCATTTACTATTTACCTTTACGCCCTGGTAATTACACTCTGACTTATCCCCGTAAGTCTAGCTATTTGACGTGTTGTAATACCCTGTATTTTTTTTATTTCTCTTAGTATTGCATTTCTTTCTGACCTTTTCATTGTTTGTAATTCCTGTGATGTACTCACGTTTGCATTTTTCTGAATAAGCACCCTTACTTCTTCATCTTTTAGCGTTACTTGTTCTTTATACTCCAGACAATCATCATTATCTGATGTCTCGTTCATAAACCGCGCATAATCTTCACGTGCCAGTTCGCTATCTAACGAAAACATCCCTAGGATAAAATTAACGTCGACTATTTGATCGGTATTAATAAATTCACAATAACTACTAAATCGAAAATCATATAAACTTTGTACTAAGCCCAGCTTTTAAAGGATTCTGGTGGATATACCGTAGTACAACCAGTAGATATGCGTCATCTTCTATGACCTCACTTTTAAAGCGGTCTTGAAATAGATGTCCACATCGATCATATTTGCGATTATACCACGATACGTAGCATACACCAATTCTTTTCATAATTGATGCAATCTCTTCTTCACTTTCCTTTATCAGTAAATGGACATGGTTATCCATAAGACAATATCCGTAAACCGTATAGTCGCAAACATTCCTGTAATAACACAAGCATTCTAAAAATTTTAATTTATCCTCATCATCCTCAAAAATTACCTGCCTATTGATGCCTCGTAATATTATATGGTATATTCCACTTTTGCTTTTTAGACGGGCCTGTCTTGCCATGTTTGTCACCTCAGATATATTCTAACACTCTCTCATATCTGAATCAATAGAACCGTCCCCTTGAGTCTTCGAACCGTCCCTTTGAGTCTTTCAACAGCTCCCTTTTATTACTGCTATTTAGCTTTGCTCTTGCTACTTCATCTCAAAGCTCAATGATCTTAGTTGCAATGTTGCGGCAGAACTCACTGTCATGCTCGACAAATAAAATGGTAGGATCATATTCGAGCAGCAGTTCTTCGATTTGCAGTCGCGAGATGACATCAATATAATTAAGCGGTTCATCCCACACATGCAAATGGGCTCTTTCGCACAGGCTGCGCGCAATGAGCACCTTCTTCTTTTGTCCGGCGCTGAAATCGGCCATATCCTTCTCAAATTGCAGCCGCGAAAAATCCAGTTTGCGCAGGTTGGCCTTAAAGATACTTTCATCAATGCCATGCTCCTGGGCATAGTCGCTTAAATTGCCTTTCAGATGAGCGGTATTCTGCGGCACATAGGATATGATCAGCTGGCTGGCTTTCCTCAAGGTGCCGGTATAGGACAGCTCCTCACCGGTCAGCAGTTTGAGCAGGCTCGATTTTCCTGACCCGTTTTTGCCGTATAACGCCACCCGATCTCCCTGCTTGATGGTGAAGCTGACATCCTTGCAAGTCTGCTTCTCTCCATAGAAAATCGAAACCTGCTGCAGCTC
Source organism: Sporomusa sp. KB1 (assembly GCF_007830295.1). Lineage (GTDB taxonomy): Bacteria > Bacillota > Negativicutes > Sporomusales > Sporomusaceae > Sporomusa. The sequence goes on from NZ_VLKC01000002.1 coordinate 1,482,981, forward strand.
CACCAGCCGTCCGGTGTAGAAATCCGCTTGAGCGATTTTCAGCTTATCGGCGCTCTCAATATTCTTGAGCAGCTTGGATTTCTCCTCAATCGCCGTCTGCTGCCGCGTCTCGATGGACTTGGAACGCTGCATCATCTTCGCCGCTTTATGGCCGATATATCCCCTGTCCGGCCGTAAGCCCGAATCCCGTGTGCCAAACTTGGTCTTTTCCACTTGCTCGGACCAGGCAGAAGTACGTTTGGCTGCCGCTTGCAAACGGGCAATGTCTTTATGGAGCTTTTCATTTTCCGCCAATTCAAAGTGGTCCTGCATTTGCTTGTTGGCCCACCAGGAGGAAAAGCTGCCTTTTTGAATCTCAATATTGGTTTTATTAATAGAGAGAATGTGATCAATGCAGTTATCTAAAAACGCCCGGTCATGGGAGACCAGAATAAAGCCACGCTTGCTCTTCAGATAATCACTGACCACTTTTCTTGCTTTCATATCGAGATGATTCGTCGGCTCATCAATCAGCAAGAAGCTATTCTCTTTCAGGAACAAGGCAGCCAGCAGCACTTTGGTCTGCTCACCGTTGGACAGTGTCGCGAAGGGACGGTACAGCACATCCTCGTTTACCTGCAGCAGCGACAGCTCACGCATCACCTGCCACAGCTCGTAATCCGGGTAAACGCTTTCGATGATATCAATCGTATGATTCTCCGGCCCGGTTACCGCAAAAGGGAAATACTCAAAGTTGGTTTTCGCGACAATAGAGCCACGGTATTCGTATTTGCCAAGCAGCAGGTTAAGAAAGGTCGTTTTTCCTCTGCCATTTCTGCCTGCAAAGCCCAGCTTCCAGTCTGTATCGATTTGAAAACTCACGTTTTCAAAGATGTTATCATAACTGCCATCATAACCAAAGGTCAGATTTGTAACGTTTATTAAAGACATGATATACCCTCCTGTATAAAAAGAATGAGCTGCAAGAAAGCAATTCTTGCAGCTCATAAATACAGCAAAGCCAAGCCCCTACCGGGCATGACAAGGATATATTCCGTGAGTGAAAAGAATGTGTCTTTCTTGCATAGGCATAATAAAGCAAGAGGGGGTTTGCCACTCTAATCTATTATGCTCCAAAATTAGCAAGAAAGAATAATCATCTTTTCAACTCCAATCGTTTATTTGCAATTATTATATCATTCCTTATTTAAATATTCAATAAACACAACCTGGAAATACAGCAGTACTTTACCTACTGCGGCTCCTTTTTTCCGCTATTCTTTTGCCTCCTGAACAGCCTTATACGCTAAAGCGGCTTCTCTGGCCTGCATCGCCATCCGGCTGTGAGAAGCCAGCGACCAATGTCATAAAGCTTAACTTACATAATTTTACACGGAACGTTTTTTGTCAATCGGATATTTATTTTTTCTTGAAGGTTCTCTTCGAGGAAAGCTCCTGTCCGGTCGTACGGGGACAAGATTCTTGGTTATGTTACTCATTGCTTTATCAAATAAAATTGTTCGTTTTTTGGATCGTCCTCATAGAAACGTACAGTCATTCACCTACCGTTTTATATCATAATAAAATTCATCTGAACACTTTCGATTTCTACCGTTATGATAGGCAAAAAGTATTTGCGGTTTTATTACGAAGACCCAATCACCAAACATATCAAATTTTCTACTGGAAGTTGTGATATGTGCTTTGGTAATTGTACCGTAGGTTTTCCCCAACGCCTTACCATGTTCCTTTAGACGGAGAGCAAAATCAGCATCTTCTGCCATAATCCGATTTTCGTCAAATCCTTGTATAGCGTCAAAATCTTTTTTAAAACACCACAACAGTCCTAAAGAAATAAATCCATGTTTAATAAATGTTGGTATAGCTGTCAGCAACAAGGCTAATGTTGATGCCATTATCCCTAATGACATCCTCTCTGGTTTCATCATAACCCCGCCACCGATATATTCGCCTGACATAAGATGTTTTTCAATTTCTGTCAGCATTGTATCGCTCATCCAGCTATCCGCATCTATGGTAACTAATATCTCTCCTTTTGCTATCTTTGCTCCAGCATTTCTAATCTTCGAAAGATTTTTAGCGTCTTCCCTTACTATAACGCAGCCATACAATAACGCTATTTCTTCAGTTCGGTCAGTGCATCGATTCAACACTACTATTATTTCAACTCGATCTTTATAAGGTACTGACGCCTTGAGAATAGAATCCAAGCATTTTGTTATATATTTTTCTTCATTATAAGCTGGTATTACAACAGAAAGCTTTACTTTTTTCTCTGTTGCCCCTTGAATTGTCATTGTGTTCCGCCTCTTTCCTTTGAGCATTTTGAATATCATGGAGATAAAATGCCCAACGAGGCAGGAAATACCTTGAGTTCCAAGGCTGGTTTAGAATTAGAAGAATTAATAGTATTAGTAAATATACTAAAAATATAGCATCAGATATTATATAATGTCCCGATAATGAAAAAAAATTATCTGTTAGGTGGTGTAAGCTTTTATCAATAGTTTGTCGGATTAATATCGATATTAGTACAATCGGAAAAAATAAACCTAATAGTTTTCGTAGATCACCAATTCTCATAGGGCCTAATTTACATAAGAAAACTCCAAAGACATATCCTGTAATTCTAATTGGTACTATGATATATATTGCCATTAAGAGGCTTAGAACAAACGTCATATAAGTCTCCTTTTCATATAAACTTTAAGTTCCACTTATATTATAACGCTTTTTGCACGCGAATGGATAATTAAAGCCGCTGATCCTAAACCTATAAATTACGCTTTGTTACATATAATTTTTATTACTCCTTCAAGTTATAAAATGATGAAGATACCTTTATACCTAGACCCTATTTAGGCTCATCAATTGATGTATAATATACTTTCTTATATCTGACACCCCAATCGTTACCTTTAATTTCATTTCCTTGTTCATTTCTTCTTATAAGATACATTTTATATTGATTATTCTCCAAGGCAACACGACATACAATATTATTAGTTGTCCAAGATCCATCAGGTTTTTTTAACGAAACAACAATCGATGATTCTCCCATCGGATTAACATTCTCAGCGCGAAGAATTTTAAGGTTATTTTCATTAAACGAATATCTAACCTCAGTGCCAACTAGCGTAGTCCAATTTCCATAAAGTAATTCTTTTGCCATTTGATAATTGCTTTTTTCAGCATACACAGTTGCTCCAGTAAAAAAACTTGAGAAAAATAAGGCTATCATTAAAGCTACAGCAACTCGTTGCCCCTTCGACCAAATTCTAAATTCCTTTTTAATATAATTTCCCCACATTTTCAACACTCCTTGTTTTTTAATTAATACGTCCTTGTTTTAAAATAATGCAGCTCTACATTTGAGTAATTCTATTCTTTACATAATTATCCTTCATCTTCACCTTTATGAATTCGATATTCTAAATTTAATTTCCATCGACAATTTCATAAATAAATAATCTACTTTTTTGTTGTAAGATCATTGCACTACTTATTTTCGAGAAAATACTGTTATATCTAACATCTTCAATTATTGAATTTTGAAGTCATTTAATACCATACTCTACGGGAATAGTGATCAGATTTATTCTTTCATTCTTACAGCACTGAACATAATCACCGAGTGCTTTCTTACTCCCTTGTACCCATGCTTCAGGTTCATCGTCAAGATATGTACCAACAATAAACATATATAGTGGATAGCCCAGTCTGTCGAAAAAAACAGATGGGCTACTCTTTTGTTATCAAAATGCTATCAACTGTATTTTTCACCTAAAATAAAAAAACCAAAAGTCTTAACTGCAGCAGTTACAACTTTTGGTATAATTGACTTCATGGCGGAGAGGGTGGAATTCGAACCCACGGTCCCTTTGACAGGACACTTGATTTCGAGTCTTGTTCGAACCGTATTATGTTATCTTTGCATGTTTATAATGAACTGATGACCTACGCTTTACGAAAGCGTCCGAAAGTGTGTTTCTGTTATTTTCAGTGCTATTAATTTAGGAAAATCAATGGTTTCGGTTTTTAATTATCTTTAAACACCATCGTTTTAGGACAACTTTTAGGACAAAAAAATTCCCGGCACACGCCAGGGGTGTATTCGTTTAGCTCAGTTTTGTGTTGTGGCATTTCATAGCAAATTGAATATAGCCTTCAAGATTCTCGATTATTTCCTGTTTGTCTTTCTGTGAGATAGTTTCTAGTTTAGTCGTACCTGCAATTTCTCTTATCATTTGTTGAACTTGATAAGAGAAATACCCTAAATTCTCAAGTTGGATAACTAGTTCGTTAATTTTGTCATTGTTTCTCAAGTCAATCCCCCCCTCAAAGTTGTCTATATATTAATATGGGCGCTTTTATAAAAAAATAACCAGATTGCTTTTATGCAACCTGGTTATAGTAGATTATCAAATTTTTAGATCCATGGCTTTACAACTCTTCCTTTCAGAGGGTTGCGTGTATTATTTTATAACACTGAAGTATTAGTAATGTGTTAATTTCCAAATTCATTATTACATGTAAAAATATTTCATATCATATTTGTTTTCTTCTCTAAAACCATTTCCCATCCGAATCATCATGAAACAGGTTAACCTGCTTATTACGAATCTTGCAAACATACCGCATACCGTGACCGCCGCCGATCAGCGACGGCATGCGAACGTCCATGATACGGTCGATTTCAAATTTGCGGCCGTCTGGCCAGTGCATTATTAGTGGATGGATGTTGCCGGATTTATCGTGTTGGGCTGTTTCTCGTTTTGCTACTCTTTAATGATTCAATGTGAGGATTATTATCGCAAATTTCTTTATAAGTCCATAGGGGTGAAACTAAAACGATATCAATTTTGCACTGCTCAAGATCGCGAGATTGGCTAAGAGCAATTACATTATATTCCTCAACGTTTGCTTCTATGGTACCTGATATTTTGCTATGAGTCGGAATAATTATTCTTTTAAATTGGTGTCGATATATGGGGGAGTTGTTTTGCAATAAAATCAGATAATCCCCGAATGGCGAATTATTCGCTGTCCGATGGTTATTTCTTAATAACTGTGTTCATCTGCTTCGGCCTCTGCCTTTGTTAGATGTACGGTTCCTTTCGGATGTTGGGGTGGCGCATAAATTGAATATAGTTTCAACGGGATTTCCCCCGTATTAATTAGGTTATGCCAAGTACATGCTGGAATAACAAAGGCATAGCCATCACAGACATCTCTTTGGAAACACAAATCATTTTTGCAAGCACCCATTTTAACAATCCCCAACCCTTTTTCAATATGGATGAACTGGTCAACATGATGGTGAATTTCCAGCCCAATTTCACCGCCAACAGGGATACACATTAGGGTTAGCTGCATAAAATCTCCCGTCCATATAGTGGTGCGGAATGCCTTATTTCGTTTTGTTGCCTGCGCTATATTTATGACAAAAGGGTTTGGACCATGGTCAATTGTCTGATAAGCGCTTGGCGCTTTGTTCATGTAAAATTTAGGGCAGTAGCCATTCATACTATTCTCCTTTTCTGTATGTTTGTTACCATTATATGACGCTATGCAGAATTAGGTGATATGTATATTCGTTATGTCTAACTGTTGCGTGAAATACTCTCTAAGTTAAAAAACCATCCTCCAACAATTGATATACTCCCCTTAAAGTCCCTCAAGGTAGACAGGTTAAATAATAAAAACTGCCCCATCCCGAAGGACAGAGCGACTAAATCAAGAAATTATGGCATCCAATTAAAAGCATAAATCAAAGAGCACAATGTAATAGCCCCAACGGAAACAAATCCGCAAATAAAATCCCAAAACATTACTAATCCCTCCCTTTAAAAACAAGAACATTTACAGTATATGAGGGAGGTTTTATTTTGATTCCTGGAAAACATGCCAAATAGAAATGAAAAAAGCCGCCCACCAGGCGAACCCGGCAGGCGGCGGTGGTCAGTGCGTATTATGCTACTGGAATCACTTCAAAGCTGCTGATTTTATCATATACTAAGTAATCTTTACTATTCGTCATTACCTTATTCAACTGATATACGGAAGTACCTGTGCCAACGGTGCGAGTAAACCAGCCAATAAAGCCATCAATCTCAGTCTTGGGCAGCTTGTATTCCTACTCGCTGGAGTCGATCATGGTTACCCGTAACAAAGCATTCTCTGTAGTAGGCGGCGTTACCACTGCCTTGGGGGTTGCGGAAGCTTCATTGGAATTAGCGCTTTCCCCCTCAGCAGTTACGGCCGTTACCACATAGTAATAGGTAGTGCCATTGACTACGGAATTATCAATATAGCTTGTGCCAAATACGTTAGTAGCAATTGTTTCGTATGGGCCGCCTGCAGTTGCTGAACGTTTTACGTTGTATCCGGTCGCTCCAGTAATAGCAGTCCAAGAGAGAGATACTTTAGTGTCGCCTGCTGTTGCGGTTAGGTTGGTTGGTGATGGTATAGACACCTGGTTTGGATTATATGGTTTAAGTTCTCCGTTTTCATCAATGTCCATAGCATCTAATAAATAATTTGTTGTAAAACTACTGTCATTCACAGCAATTTTGACATGATGATCACTATCGCTTAGATTTTGAATATCCGCATCAAGCCTTTGTTCAATATGAGTTCCAACTTGGCTAAATGATGCAAGTTTTACATCATCAATAAATACATCAATTGATGATGCTCTTGCAGACTCGCAGACCAGCTAAGTGAAGTCAAGCCCTTAACTACAATTTTTGTTTATGGAAAAATAAGTATAGCAAACAAGCCTCTATCAATATCGAACGATATTGATAGAGGTATAATGTAATGTTTTGTTTTTCGTCTTCGTTAAGCCGCCTTTTGCAGGTGTTTTTGATACAGTTCAACCTGCTGATCAGGGGTAATCAAACGAAATGGCTGCTTATTCTTTAATACCGAGAATATGATACGTAGTAGCTTGTTCATAACAGCGCCTAAGGCTTGTTTCTTGGTTTTCGTTTCGATTTTCCGTTGGTAATACTCATAAATCACCGAGTTAACCTGCGAACCTTTAGATTCCTTACGGATAGACGTCGTAGCAGCTATATAGAGTGCATGTCGGAGAAATGGTGATCCCCGTTTGGTTACTTTATTCTTTGTCCCTACAAAATTCCCCGATTGTTTAACCGAAGGGTCGATACCGCTAAAAGCCACTAATTGCTTAGCGTTCGCAAACCGTTCAATATCACCAATTTCGCCCAAAATGATAGCTGCTAATGTATCACCTATGCCCGGAATGCTTTTTAGGAAAGTGATTGCCGGTAACTGTTCAGCAAGTGCTTTAATCTGGTCATCGAGTAAACTAATTTGTGCGTCTAAAGATTGCACAATGCTAGCATAGCATTGTATTGTGGCGGCATAGGCCGACAAGGATATGCCAGTAACTTGGGCATCATCGGCGCAAGATAACAAATCAGCATATTTTTGCTGAGCATATAATCTACCCTTACGGGATACCGTTTGCAGCATGTCCAGTATGACATGCTGATTGGCTTTCTTGCTCCATTCACAAGGTGTGGGAAACTTATTTACTAGAGTCAATGCCGTAAGCGATCCCGGGTTAAGGATAGTAGGAAAAAGAGGAGCAATTTGTTCAATAGCACACTGTAACTTATTGAGCAAATTGGCTCGTTGTTCTACCAACTGCCCCCTTGTTCTTGCTAAGACCTTCAAATTGGCCAGCTGTTCTTTAGGCATAGTTGTAGGATAAAAAGCATGAACAAATAACAGTCTGGCCAATTCAAGTGCATCAACCCGATCTGTCTTAACTTTCCTTACAACAGAATTTTTGATAGAATGGGAGATAAGGGGATTGATGTGGTAGACTTCAAAACCCTGTTTCAAGAAAAAGTGGACGATGCGCTGAGAGTAGTGACCCGTGGATTCTAGGGCGATGAGCGGTTTACTACTAAATGCTTCTTCCACTTTTCTTATTTGCCCTAGAACAAATAAAAGCCCTTGCTTAGTATTTAACGCTTTAAAAGGTTTCAAAAAGGTAGTACAAGTTGGAGATACTGCTGCATAAGAACAAAAATTTTTGGCTACATCAATGCCAATAACCGGACGATTAGTCAACACCGCTGACCTCCTATAAGATAAATTGAAGGGTTATCCATTCCAAGCTCAAAGATTACCGCCTTGCACGTGAAACGGGAATAAGCTCCCAACCAGCTAAAACGTAAATGCTTTGGAAATGGATGAATTGTCTGTAGGCATGGGTATAGAAAAATCTTCCCTGGGACGGGGCCATTCATATCCTTCTTCCTCATTATACCTAGAAACTGATTGTTCGGAGTTTTTCTATCCCAAAATGGATAACCCTTCTGTACTATATCTTACAGGGGACGGTTCTATTGATGCATTTACTATTTACCTTTACGCCCTGGTAATTACACTCTGACTTATCCCCGTAAGTCTAGCTATTTGGCGTGTTGTAATACCCTGTATTTTTTTTATTTCTTTTAGTATTGCATTTCTTTCTGACCTTTTCATTGTTTGTAATTCCTGTGATGTACTCACGTTCGCATTTTTCTGAATAAGCACCTTTACTTCTTCATCTTTTAGCGTTACTTGTTCTTTATACTCCAGACAATCATCATTATCTGATGTCTCGTTCATAAACCGCACATAATCTTCACGTGCCAGTTCGCTATCTAACGAAAACATCCCTAGGATAAAATTAATGTCGACTATTTGATCGGTATTAATAAATTCACAATAACTACTAAATCGAAAATCATATAAACTTTGTACTAAGCCAGCTTTTAAAGGATTCTGATGGATATACCGTAATACAACCAGTAGATATGCGTCATCTTCTATGACCTCACTTTTAAAGCGGTCTTGAAATAGGTGTCCACATCGATCATATTTGCGATTATACCACGATACGTAGCATACACCAATTCTTTTCATAATTGATGCAATCTCTTCTTCACTTTCCTTTATCAGTAAATGGACATGGTTATCCATAAGACAATATCCGTAAACCGTATAGTCGCAAACATTCCTGTAATAACACAAGCATTCTAAAAATTTTAATTTATCCTCATCATCCTCAAAAATTACCTGCCTATTGATGCCTCGTAATATTATATGGTATATTCCACTTTTGCTTTTTAGACGGGCCTGTCTTGCCATGTTTGTCACCTCAGATATATTCTAACACTCTCTCATATCTGAATCAACAGAACCGTCCCTTTGAGTCTAAACTTGATATCGTGCAGATCTTCATTCGCTGCATTCTCTACTACTTCCAAGCAGCGCGGCCCTGAAAGCTGATATATGAAAATCTTTCCAGTCAAGTTTTCACCAATGACATCATACTTGTCACTATATTTTTCATAGAGCAGTCCTATGTAAGGATAAAGCCATGTTGCAAGAATCTCATCCTCATCAATACGTAAGCAAAGGCCATCTTTTACAATATACCCATCATCGTTACACATGATAGCGTGTTTTCCCTTACCAACGGGAAAATTCTGAAAGCTGTTTGTACAAAAATCTGACATGAACTTAATTGCATCAGGTCCCTTTAGACGAAAAGCGGTAACAGGATTTAGGCCGGCATGGATACTGCATCCATCGTGATAAGCCAACATCTCGTTCCACCAGCCGTTATACTCAAAGGGATGCAATCCACAGTATTCCGTTGGTATATTTGCCTGGCCCTCGCTATGGCAAAGGGTGTAAATTCCGGGGTCATAAGGTACGAACAGACTCGGTTTCAAAACTTTTTTCATGGTCATTATCCTTCCTTTAAGTGTTTTTGGGGTTTTCGATGTTTTTCTACGCGTAGAATTGTGATACTTTTAAGATTATTTCTAAAATAATTATAAGCGTGTATATTCAAAAACGGAAATAGAAGAAAAAAATTTGGTAATTACGATATGGAATAATTCGCTAAGATTGACAGATATGTTACTCAATAGGTATTATAATAACGTAATTATAATAAAGAGATAGAGGGATGGTATGAAAATTAGCTACCTGCGGGAATTTATTGTACTAGCCAAGTGCCTTAATTTCACAAAAGCTTCCGATCAGCTCTTTATTGCGCAGCCTACTCTCAGTAAGCATATTGCTTTAATGGAAGAAGAATTAGGTTTCCGATTGCTAACCCGTACAAAACATACTGTGAATTTAACGGTTTCAGGGCATACTTTCCTTGAAGCAAGTCAAAAAATCATTGCCACCTATGATGAAATGCTCTCAGACATTTCGAGATTGTCCACTGGTCAGATTGGGGAAATCAGATTGGGTATGCTTTATTATGGCATCGATGAATTTATTATGCCTGCAGTAGCTAGTCTAGCAAATAAAATACCGAATTTGAAACTTTCTCTTGCTTCCTATCAACCCAAAGCCTTAATGGAAGATTTATGGTCTGATAAGCTTGATGTGGTAGAATATTTTAATATTGACCAACCTGGATATGATCAACTTGAATTTTTTGATATTGGCTGGCAATATTTTTCTGTAGCGCTTCCCAAAAATCATCATTTAGCAGGACGGAGTGAGATAAAGCTATCCGAGCTTGACGGAGAGAATTTTATTTTTCAGGAGCAATGCCCTTCCTTAGGAAATTACATCAAACAAATACTTACAAGAAAAAACGTAAAAATAGGAAAGGTTATCTTGACTGAGCACGTCGACACTGTATCCCTAACTATATGCGCAACGCATGCGGTTTCAATCGTCACACGTCACACAAAAGCTATGCACAGCACCAATATTTCTTTTGTTGATATAATAGACCCTAATGTACGAATCATGATGGCTTTTGCATATAAGAAAAATACGCTCAATCCTTGTATTACCCCATTTCTCGACGTCGTAAAAAACTGTTTTCCTACCATTAATTATGCTCCTGTATAAAATATTACTGATCGAAAACACACCTCCGACTTTTTACAGTGTCATTGAAAAAACTTTCCCTAGATAGAGGTTTAGGCAAATTACTACCAGCCACAGGCTGCTCTCATCGTAAAAATCTATTTTAAGCTCTGTTATCGCCGCAGCCTCCGATATGATATTTATAAATTGCCTTATATCAATGGAGATATAAAGAAGGGGCCGTGTAAGCACGTTCTGGCTGTAGATGAAAATGTTGCCCACAACGTAGTTAGGATATTTGAGATGTTTTTAAGCGGAAAAACCGCGCGGTCTATAGCTGATGTGTTCAACCACGAAAATATACTGACAGCGAATGACTATTTCTACAACACCATCGGCAAGCCTAATCCGTACAAGAATAACAAAAACAAGTGGGGAAGCACAACCATAATACAAATCATTAAAAACCCCGCTTATTATGGAGCTATGGCCAATGGCAAACGCGCAGTTAAATCTTTCAAGAACAAGAGCATTGTTCGGAAGGATGTTGACGAATGGATTATCATCGAGAATACCCATAAACCGCTAATCAGTAAAGAATTGTGGCTCGAAGCGCAACAGATCAGCAAGCGGAACAACAAGCAAACCGTAAGGCGCAGCTCAAACGGAGAAGTATCTATATTTGCAGGAATCATAAAATGCGCTGACTGCGGCGGCAATCTTGTTTTTAACCGGCGAGTCTTGAAATCCGGCACCAAAGAAATTTTCCGTTGCGGTACGTATACCCAAAAAGGGAAAGATGTTTGCCCTATGCATTGTATTGATTATGCCACTTTGTACCAAGCCGTATTAGCAAGTGTTCAAGAGTACGCTGTCTTAGCCGTCGAATACGAAAAGAAACTGATTAACAAGATTCTTAAAACCAACGATGAATTTAAGAATAAAAACATGCAACGGTACGAAAAAAACATCCGTGAATCCAAGAACAGGATTAAGGAGATTGACGGACTTTTGCAAAATTTATATGAAGATAAAATTTCCGGGGAAGTCACCGTTGCTCTCTTCAAACGTATGTCGAAAAAGTATGGTGATGAACAAGAGCGGCTAATTACGGATGTCGAACAGCTTGAAGCCGAATTGAATGAATACAAGCGTGTCGAACAGGATTTAACGGGCTGGGTAAACCGCGTTAAGGAATGTTTAACCATTGATAGTTGACGAGGGCTATTGTAGTCGAACTGATTGACCGCATAGAGGTCTCGGAAACCTACGACATGAACGGAGAGAAATTTCTGGACATAAATATTTCCTATAAATTCAGCCTGAAAAATTCGAACCGTGAGCCGCAAAAAATAAATAGAGCCGTTTGAAGTCATCCCGCAAAGATAAACCTTCAAACAAGCTCTATGGGTAATATTAAAAAGTATATTTTAAAAAAGATATTAGTGAAATGGCGGAGAGGGTGGGATTCGAACCCACGGTCCCTTTGACAGGACACTTGATTTCGAGTCAAGCACCATCGACCACTCGGACACCTCTCCATATTTATTTCCTACGCATACGGAAAAATTCTTTCATAATACGGGAACATTCTTCGGCTCGTACTCCAGCTGTTACTTCCAACTGATGATTGAGTGCAGAATGTTGTACAATATTAAAAAGAGATTCCACTGCCCCCGCCTTGTAATCCGGGCTGCCATATACCAACTTGTCAACCCGACTCATGACCAACGCACCAGCGCACATGGGACACGGTTCTATCGTAACATAAAGTGTTGCTCCCGTCAACCGCCAGCGACTCAGCTTTTGACAAGCTTCCCGGATGACTATTACCTCTGCATGTGCAGTAGAGTCATGCCAATTTTCACGCATATTGTGTCCACTGGCAATAACCTGGTCGTCCATAACCAGAACAGCCCCAATCGGCACTTCTCCAAGATCGAAGGCTTTTTGGGCTTCAGCCAGCGCTAGACCCATATAGTAGTTGTTATCCATTATTCTCACCATCGCAAGAGCCTTTTACACTTACTTTTGCTATTATATCCTGCACACTGAAAAAAATCAATATCCTACACCCGGGATAAGTTTAATTAAGCGTTAGCGGGAATTCCCAGCTAACGCTTACCATATTATTTAAAAATTTTTATACGTTCTGCCAGCGGCTGAAACTCTTTGTCACCCGGTGCTGCCGTAGGTTTACCAAATGGCATCTGCGCGATTAGCTTCCATGCCGCCGGAATACTCCACTCTTGCTTGACGGCTTCGTCAATAAGAGGATTGTAATGCTGCAATGATACACCGAAACCTTCGATCTCCAATGCAACCCAAATAACATGTTGCAGCATGCCGGAAGCTTGATTGGACCAGATGGGGAAATTGTCACTATACGCGGGAAATTGCTTTTGCATATTTTCAACAACTGCCATATCTTCAAAGAAAAGCACCGAACCATATCCATTAGCAAAACCATTAATTTTTTCTTCTGTCGGAGCAAATCGTTCGGCCGGAACTATTTTTTTAAGCTCATTTTTGGTAATGTTCCATAGTTCATCGTGGTGTTTTCCTAAGAGAATAGCCACTCTGGCACTTTGCGAATTAAACGATGAGGGGGTATACTTGACAGCCTCCTGGATAACCTGGTGAATATGTTCATCAGTAGTAATAGTGTCCTTACTAATACTGTAAAAGGTCCTTCTGTCTTTCACTGCCGCCAAATACGTTTTTTCCATGTTCTTAGCCTCCATTCATATTTCCTATTCATTGAAAATTTATATTTATTATTTAATATACTTCGCCATACTATCCTACTTACCTTGTTGCTTGTTGCTTCTGAGGTTAAAATTATTATTGCATTATTCGACATAAATTTTCATCATTATTGTTTTATCGACTTATTACTACTTATGTGAAAATAATAATTATATTCCAATACAGGATTTACCGTATTCAACTAGAATATTATAATTAATTAGAAAATTCGGTACCTTACCAACAACATATAAAGGGGGAATTTACATGAGCCAGCAGGGACCGCAAAACGGAGCTATTAGTTATAAAGTGAATTTAGACACTCTTAAGCTAACCGATGTAATCGATATTGAGTTTCTACAAAAATTTCAGGATGATTTTGCTAAAGGCGTTGGTGTTGCCAGTGTCACAGTTGACCAGGACGGCAAGCCAGTAACAAATCCCAGTATGTATACCAGATTCTGTATAGACTATACCCATTCGACAGAATGTGGTGACAAACGCTGTGCGGAATCACATCGCAAAGGCGGCGAAGAAGCCGTACGCACCGGTAAACCTTTTGTGTTCGAATGCCATGCAGGGTTGATTGACTTTGCTGCACCGATAGTAATCGAAGGAAAGTTGCTGGGAACAATCTTAGGCGGTCAAGTTCTCACGTCAAGTCCTGACGAACAAAAATACAGAAGAATCGCTGGCGAAATTGGCGTTGACGCCGACGGTTATGTCGAAGCTACCAAGGAAGTACGCATTCTGTCAAGAGAGAGTATCGAATCAGCCGCCAATGTACTTTTCACGGTTGCTAACAATATGTCCAAGAGTGCCTTTCAGCATCAAAAACTTAAAGCAGTAGCCATGGTATTAGATGACAGCCTGCATCAAATTTCAGCCACCATGGAAGAATTAGCCGCTTCGGCTGGCACGGTAAGTGACAATCAGGCTAATTTAAATTCTGAAATTGGTAATGTTAGCTCTGTTACCGGTGAAATCAATAGTGTTATGGATCTTATCAAAGAAATCGCCGATGAAACCCGACTGTTAGGTTTAAATGCAGCTATCGAGGCGGCCCGGGCAGGCGAGGCCGGTCTGGGCTTTGGCGTTGTGGCGCAAGAGATTAGAAAGCTATCAGCAGACTCCAAAGCAACGGTTGGTAAAATTAAGGAATTTACAACCCTAATAAGAAATTCTGTTGATCGCACCGTTACTATGGGCAGTGAAACTGCACTAACTGTTGAACAACAAGCAGCAGCTATTCAAGAGGTAACTGCCAGTGTACAAGAAATTACCAGCATCACTGAACAATTAACAGCTTTGGCTAATGAGACCTGATCTAGCAAGAAAGGAGAATTGAGCTTATGGCAAGCATCCAGTTAGTCATCTTTGAGATCGATGGCAGTGAATACGGTATTGATGCCTTAACTGTTAATGGTATTCTACGCGCCCAAAAATATAAAATACAGAAAATACCTGGACTTCCCCGCGAGATTGAGGGCATGATCAATCTCCGCGGACAAGTAAACTATATCTATAACTTACGCAAGAAATTCGGACTAAGCGAAATATCTGACGCAGAAGAAACCAAATTTATCATGCTAAATATTAATGAGCAGGTCGTCGGTTGTATTGTCGACGAAGTAACAGATATTGTCCACTTTAATGAAGAAGATTTACAACCAGCGCCCACCCTGGGTAGTAATCTTACCCTAACCTACATAAAAGGAATCGGCAAAGTGGATGAGCGTATGATTATTATTCTTGATCCTATACAACTGCTATCTACAAAAGAGAGTTTAGATTTAGAAACCCCGTTGGTAAAACTATCTGATTTAGCCATTCCTTCTTAATCCGGAAAATCCAATGGGACTTTCTTACTGCTGCTTAGGCAAGTGTTAATCCGTCAAATAAAATGAGCACCCCTGCGACCGCTAAAGGGATGCTCATTTTTTACTGGCTCAAACCAAAACCTATAGCTCGTTTTCGATCACTGCAGCTTGCTTACTTGCTCACACAATTCCGCCCCTTCTCCTTAGCACGATAAAGGGCGGTATCTGCAGCTTTAATTACTGCTTCGGTTTCTTTATTCTTCTCACTGCGTTCTGCTAACCCGATACTAATGGTTACGGACAGTTTTTTAACAGCTGGTTTTCGCTTGGTCTTTTTCGTTTGTCGCTTCTGGTACGCATAAGGAGTTTTCTCCACTGCCATTCGCAATTTTTCTAGGTGGGGTATAGCGTCTGCGCTGGTAGTGTAAGGGAATAGTATCGTAAACTCCTCACCGCCGTAACGAAATGCCTTACCACCTCCTCCGACCTTTTTGAGCACAGAGGCCACAAGGCGCAGTACCTCATCGCCGGTATCATGTCCATATGTATCATTAAATTTTTTAAAAAAGTCAATATCCACCATTGCAATCGTATATTCGCCCCTCAATTTCATTAGTTCTTCTTTAAGGGCACGCCGGGCAGGCAAACCTGTTAGCTCATCCAGGTAAGCCATTGAATACGAATCCTGGATCACAGCCATAATAAGTAGTATTCCAGCTGTACCAAAGAAAATAGGGATTGCTAACGGTGCGGCTTTTAAATGCAGCGCCAGCATGGAAGCAACCAGCACAACGCTAAAAGTATTATTCATATACGAGTAATGCTGTAACTGCGTTCTTATAACTAATAAGAACGCAACACTATACACCAAAATAGCTGGTTGAGGAATTGTTGTAATAACAAACATATCTACCGTCAACGGAGGCTCTTGGTAAAAGGAATTAAGCAATGTATCATCATTCGATGTAACTGCCAGTGCAATATAAAACATCTGGGAAGCAATAATACCAAAACGCCCTAATCCCCAAAAATTAAATATACCCCGTTCTTTTACTAAAGAAAAGATAAGTATGTTTATCGGCAGTAAAAGACAAATAACAGAATAAATTATTTTTGAAAAAGCGGGGATAGCAATAGCTGCTGCCAAATCACTGAGAGCAACCTGCGAAATTGCAAGCACTGTAATCATGAAAAAGACTCGACTGCGGTTAAACCACCAACTCAACACCAGGCCAATACCATATATGCCATAAGAAAAGGTTTCGATAGTAGCAGGCAACCAGTAGTTATTCATAATTAAGTGCGAATAGGCTATACTCATGACAATGAGTAGCCCCAAAGGAATTGTTGTAAAGAGCGACATTATTTTGTCCATTGGTTTTTATTAAAGTTCCCCTCATGTATTTATTAACTTTCTCATTATACCAATAAAATAGGCATTTGTAGACAAATACGTCTACAAATGCCTATTTTTTTACCTATTCCGCAAGTTCAGAATGTAGCTGAGAGACATTCCATTGTTACCGTTTCCCGCCTAACAGCCTGACGCCTGCGGCGCCAGCTTGATCAGCCTTTTGGCAAGATATTCTCCCAAAGCAATAATGCTTTCGATATGCAAAAAATACTCAATTGAAGGGTCAAAAAGCATAGTAGCATTAGCTGATATTTCCCCGTCGCCCTCCCACAGAGTCACACGCAACGGCGTTTTCGGGAAGACGGGAAAATATGCGGCTGCATCGCCAGCTTTGACCGGATGCCCGCCAAGAATAGCAGCACAATCAAGAAATGCCCCAGTCTGATGTCCAAAGGCCTTAATCAAACCACAAATTGCATCTTTATGAAAAGCGGGATAAAACAACATGCCCCCATTGGGTATCTCTTTCAAACTTACCCATTTACCTGTTACCTCTGCGGCTGATTGAAAGAAGGATAAATAGTGCAATACCAGTATAGCTGCACTAATTTCGGGCATCTCACCATCGTTTTCGCGCACCAATGTTTCCTTCGCCAAATCAACTACATAGTTCTCATTAAGAAAAGGTACGATAAGTTGCTGCTTTTGTGGTAAATATTGTACCTGCATATTTCGGGCAATATCTGCCGGCTCTTTTCGTTTTAGATCCTGCCACCCCTTATCATAGGCCACACGGTAGTTGCTTTTCATCCTACGCCTCCCTCCACATCAACATTGGACGTTTTCTTATTTTTTCAATTGATTCTCCCACAGCCGCGGGTCATCTACCTTTACTTCCAGTGGTACCAACGAGCCCTTGAGGATTATGTAGGCACCTTCGTCAACAAAAGGATTTTTGACAACTTTTGCCGGTGCCCACAAGGCATCCTTCTGCTCAACCGTATCGCCAATCTTCGGAATGGGTTTATTTGTTTTTATATTGTACAAATATTGTACAGCAAGTTCGGCGGAATCCTTAGCAGGCTGCTCTACTATTGCCAGTACTTTTTTATTCTTTATCAAATCTATGCCTTCTGGTCCAATGCAGATACCGGCAATACCAAAGTCCTGGGCCTGAAGGCCAGCAGCTTCAATGGCTGATACGACTCCAATACCCATAATATCTGGTGTTTGTACATAGATTCCCCGAATTTCTTTACCATATCTCGTTAATAAATCACTTGTGCGGTCATTGGAATCAGTATTATTCCATTTACCTTCCCCTTGCACAATTGTTAATTGGGGATATTGATCAATAACTGACTTAAATCCACTGGAGCATTCCTTGGTAAACATATCTCGCAGATCACCAGTTATTTCTACAACAATCCCTTGGGGAACATTGCCGCCATTTCTGTCTTTGATGCCTTGCACAAAGGCTTCGGCCGCTTTTTTACTGGCATCTTTAATATCAAATGATATAAATAAATCTACCTTACCGCCTTCAGGAGAAGTATCAAGCGCCATAACAGGTATCTTAGCCTCATTTAACCGCTTAACCCCTGGAACAATTGCTTTTAAATCGACAGCACCGGCCATGATAAAGCCATCGACATTCTGCGTAATAAAGTTATCCATTATGGACATAATTTTAT
This sequence comes from Sporomusa sp. KB1, assembly GCF_007830295.1. GTDB lineage: Bacteria > Bacillota > Negativicutes > Sporomusales > Sporomusaceae > Sporomusa. The sequence continues at coordinate 1,501,466 of NZ_VLKC01000002.1, forward strand.
CACTGTCACCTTGACCGTCTTTAATTACTATTTCAACACCCAACTCTTGTGCCTTTTTCTCAGCACCTTGAATAAAAGCCTGAATGTATGGTGTGCTTATATCCTTAACAATCATACCAAATACCAATTTTTTCTGTCCATCTGCCGGCTTTGTTTGCTGTGAGCCGCAACCTACTAGCAGCAATGACAGCGTAAGTACGGCGATAATTACCTTTACCAACGACATTTTCAATATAATCCACCCCTCATTTCGTTCACTGATCTGACGATAGTATCGTGTTATTTTTATGCTCTAATACCTCCTTCATCTTGGCCTGATGCAGTATGTTGTTTTTAACCCTTACCTTTACTCTGTCTAATAAGATTGCCAGGAAAATTAATGCTCCTTCTGTTGCATAAACAAGGCTTACATTAACGCCCAACAGATTAAGTGAGTTGGTTATCATGGCCAGCAGAATGGCTCCGCCGAACATACCAATAATCGTACCCTTGCCACCATCAAGACTTGTTCCACCTAATATGGCACCAGCAAAGGCCACCATCAGCAAATTTTGCCCCATGGCATTAGAAATAGAGTCCTGCTTGCCTGCAGCCAACAGTCCGGCAAAAGCAGCCAAAACACCGCTTATTATGAAACCCATAATAATGATACGGTTAGTATCGATGCCGGAGATAAAGCTGGCCCGGGGATTGCCGCCTGTTGCCATGAATTGCCTGCCGAAAGTAGTATATTTCATCACAAATTGAAACGCTGCAAAAACCAAAATAACCATAGGAATAGCCACAGGCAGCATACCGTCAAATAGTCTTGCTTTACCGGCAAACGTATAGATTTCGTTTAATGGATGAATTGAAAAGGGTAGTAAAAATAGGACAAAACCCCTGAGCATAATATTAAGCGACAATGTCTGTAAAAATGGATTAATCCCCACTTTGGTTACACAATAGCCGTTGAACAACCCAACCAAGCCGCCAACTGCCAAAGTTAACACAACACACAATACCGGGTTAAGACCACCTGGTATTAGCTTAGTGGCCATAATCATGGTAACGCCTGGCGCAAATACAAGTATTCCTTCCAGAGATAAATCCATCTTGCCGATGATCAAAATAATACCCTCAGCCAATACTAGCATACTCATGATTGCGGAATGGTAAAAAATATTAACAATATTTTTTACCGAAAAAAACTGTGGAGTTATAAACACGTTCAGTAAAAAGAACAGTGCTACAATTACCCAGATTAAATTATCCAACAAAAAAATTTTCCATTTCTGGGGCATCTACGACCTTCCTCTCTCCCTGCTGTGCATGATAGATTACTTTTTCATCAAATTCTTCCGCTGTAAATTCAGCGATTATATTCCCTTGATAAAGTACTAAAATGCGATCACATATTTCGACCAGATCTTCAATCCCAGGCGAGGTTATGATCACACTGGAGTATTTACTCATTCTATTTTTGATAATCGACAAAATACCTTCCTTGGCGGCAATGTCCACGCCGCGAGTTGGCTCATCTAAGATGCATACCAGTGGCTCAGCAGCCATGATTTTGCCGACAATAACCTTTTGTTTGTTACCGCCACTTAGCTCATTAACCTCCTGCTCCGGCGAGAATGTCTTGATATCCAGCATGTCAATAAGCCCGGCTACACAGTCATTTTCACTAGCCGGCTTAATGACTGTATTATGACTAATGCGAGGTAATATATTAAGCGTTAGGTTTTCCCGCACACTTAAGCAATTAATCAGACCCTCTTTATCTCTGTCCTCAGGCAAATATAAGACACGGCTTTTAAAAGCCTCAGCTGGACTTTTAAATCTTCTTGTTTCATTCTTAATGGTTATTGACCCATCATCTGCCGGATCTATCCCCACAATTCCCTTAAAGATTTCGGTCCGGCCACTGCCTCGAAGCCCGGCAAACCCTAAGATTTCGCCTTTTTTTAACGAAAAGCTAATGTCCTGATATTGTCCGTACTTGGTAAGGTTATTGACCTTAAATACAACCTCTTCTGATTTCCCCTGTGCTACCGGCAAATCATTGGTAACCGCAGTACTGGTATAACCATCACCGACAATCAGATGTGATAATTCCTTTTTGCTCAATTGAGCACATTCCTTGGTTGTAACCGCTTTGCCGTCGCGGATAACTGTCACCCTGTCGCAAACGTTTAGCAGTTCGTCTGTCCGGTGAGAAATATAGATAATGGTACAGCCTTCGCTTTTCCTTTTCTGGATAATCTCATACAGCAATTTTTCATCATCCTGGGTAAGGGACGCCGACACCTCATCCAGAATGATAATCTGGGACTTTTCCACATAGCAGGCCTTGACTACTAGCAAAAGCTGCTGCTCGCTTATCGATAAATCGCCGGCATTCATACTGGCATCTATGTTCAGACCCGCTTTACTGATGATGGTCTGCGCCATAGAATTGATCTTGTTCCAATTGATAAAAAAACCTTTACTGGCATAATCAGGCATAAACAGATTTTCAGCTATTGTACAATCCCGAATAACCTGTGGCTCCTGGGTGACAATCGAAATAAGCTGATCTCTGGCATTATTTCTTGACAAGGTTTTGAAGCTCTTGTCACCAATTACGATATCACCTGTTGTCGGTGCTATAATCCCTGCGATTATACTAACAAGTGTTGACTTGCCTGCGCCATTTTTACCGATAATTCCATGGACTTCCCCTTTGCGCACAGCAAGATTTACGCTTTCCAGCGCAATCGTGCCAGGATAAACTTTGGAAATATCTTTTAATTGTAAGATACTGCTTTGCATGCGATCCCTCCTTGAACGGCTGTTATCCAGAGACTTAGCTTCAGACAGGGTTAAAACCCACCTGAAGCTGAGTCTCTCTTTATTCCACTCTGAGGGCCACAGATTTCTGATGAGCGCATAAGCCCTCGACACTGGCTAAATGCATGCAGGCTGCGGAAAGGTTCTTAGCACCCTCTGCTGAGACCTTTTGGTAAAATGATGTTTTGATAAAGGTCCCCACCCATACCCCATTGGAATATTTGGCCGTCCCCGCTGTAGGCAGGATATGATTTGTGCCGGAAACATAATCGCCAAAAGATACTGGTGTATATTTGCCGATAAATAACGAGCCATAGTTTGTTAAGGCCTTGCTTACTTCGTCATCTTTGCTTGTCTGCACTTCAAGATGCTCAGGCGCCAGTTCATTGGCTACTGCAATCGCTTCCTCTAAATCATCGACAAGCAGAATATGACCATTGTCTTCCCAGGCCTTCGCTGCTGTCTGACCTGTTGGCAGCATGTCAACATATTGTTTTAATAAAGCTTCCACTTCAGCCACCAGTTTTTCACTTGTTGTAACAAGTATTCCTCTGGCTGATGGGTCATGCTCACACTGTGCCAGCAAATCGATAGCCACATATTCCGGTACCGCACTCTCATCAGCGATAATCAGCACTTCGCTGGGGCCTGCCAGACTGTCAATGCCAACAGCTCCCATAACCTGACGTTTGGCTTCATTAACAAATTTATTGCCAGGACCGACAATTAAATCCACCTTATCAATAGTTTGCGTACCATACGTATAAGCAGCAATAGCCTGAGCCCCACCCATAAGATACACTTCATCAGCGCCAGCGATATCCATCGCAACCAGCACAGCCGGATGGATAGCCTGGTGCTCCCGTGAAGGTGGGCAACAAGCCGCAACCCGCTTAACGCCGGCAACCTTAGCGGTGATGATTGACATCAGGGCCGAGCTAGGCAAAGGATAACGGCCGCCAGGTATGTACGCGCCACAGGATTTCACCGGAATCAGCCGATGCCCCAGGGTTACTCCGGCCACATTGGATGCTACTTCGACAGATTTAAGACACTCTAACTGTTTTTCGGCAAAGAATTTAATCTGCGCAGCCGCATATTGCAAATGCTCAATAGTTGCTTTTTCTACCAAATTATACGCATTCTTAATCTCTTGACTACTGACCCTAATGCTGCCAGTATCAATACCATCAAATTTCTTCGTAAGCTCCATAACAGCCTGATCGCCTTCAAGCTGCACCTGTTTCACAATGCCTGCTACTGTTTCTATCAACTCGTGATCCTGTTGTATACTGCTGCTTTTCGGTGTTTTAAGTGCTTTCAATTCCAATCATCCTTTTCTTAACTATTTTCGCTGACTAACCCGCGCTAACGACTCCCTTCTTCATAAGTAAGCGGTAACAGCGGCTAAGTCAACTGTATGATATTCCTTTCACTAACTTGCTAACCAGCCACCATCGACATAGATAATCTGGCCTGTAATATAATCGGAAGCTGGACTTGCTAAAAATATGACAGCACCGGCAAGATCGTCAGTGGTGCCGATCCGCCCGGCAGGTATCCTGTTTGCAATCCATTTGTTATGTTCTTCATCCTGGAAAAAGCTCTCTGTCATCTGGGTGCGGAAATAGCCTGGACCAATAGCATTTACTTGAATATTATGTGCTGCCATTTCCACCGCCAGGGCTTTGGTAAACTGCAGTACGCCGCCCTTAGAAGCACTGTATACTGTGGCCTCAGCAAGTCCAATCTGACTGGCCAGGGAACCGGCATTGATAATCTTTCCTTGTCTCGTGGGAATCATATATTTTACAGCCGCTTGCGAAGCAAAATACAAGCCTTTTAAGTTTACCGCCATGATGGTGTCATAATCCTCAGGTGTTACCTCAACAATTCCCTTGGGAATTTCTGTCCCGGCATTATTGACAAGGATGTCCAAACGGCCAAATTCATCAACAACCGCTTGCATTGTTGACTGGATATCATCAAGCCTCGCTATATCTGCGGTTAGTGCTATTGCATTACCGCCGGATTTTTTTATCTGCTCAACTGTCTCACGAAGCTTGTCCGAACTTCGGCCCACACAGGCAACCACTGCTCCGGCTCCGGCCAAAGCAAGCGCATACCCCTTGCCAAGACCATGCCCAGCACCAGTAACCACGGCGACTTTGCCTGACAAGCTAAAAAGCTGTGGATAATCCATTTTAAAATCACCTCATAATTACTTGCATTAAGAAAACAAACGTATATAGATAATTTTATGTTCTGCAAAGTTCGCGGAATTCCTCTAATTCATTCCACTATTTCCGTATTATTGTTTTAACGCGGTAAAGCTTTTAGGTGGAATTATACTCACAATAAAAGATTTTTACAGACACAGGCGGGTGGTGTATTGCCAGTACACCACCCGCCTGCAAAACATTATATTAAAGTAATCTCCAGACTTATTTATTGACGATACTCCCAATTTTCTTCAATGCGATCGACAAAGTACCATCCGGATTATTAATAAACTCGATATATTCATTGTTTTGAAAATAGTCTACAGGAAAAGTAATTTCAATGCCTGTATCGGTTTTAATCTTATGGCTTTTCCCTGCTTTGATGGCCAAATCTTTATCAATTTTCACTGTTGCGGGAATCCCAGCCTTTTCTACTTCCTGAATATACTCTTGCTGCATGAGCGGCGAGGAAGGAAACACGGCCTTGCCTAACTCCACTGGATCCAGGTATTCAGATACCTCTGTGTTCTCAACAATATAACTCTTGCTTTTCAAGGCAGCTGTAACAGTACTTTCTCCATGATTTTCGGCTACTGTCCGGGCAATCGAATTTACCAATTCGAGCGTACTCTTGGGAGAAATGAGGGAACTGCATTCCAGTATGTGGTCAGCAATTATATATGTCTCTATGCCGTTAACTGACCGCTTTTTCTCAATAAACTTAATGTCCAGCGAATCCACATCGATAAAGGCATATTCTTCAATCTTTTGCGAAAGGCTGGGTAAAATCGCATAATGGTTGATAATATCATTTTTGAGCTGGTCATTCTCCTGAACGACTTGATGAATAAAGCCAACCCGATTCGTGCATTTTAAGAGGCCAATTACCCGGTTATCATCGATAGTAAAATCGCAGAGCAGCACATCGGTAGAGTCTAGCGTATCAGACTGAGCGATTGCTGTATACATTAATTCTGCTACATATACCGAGAAACTGATAAAATCTAACGTACCGGCAATATACTCTGACATTTGACTTTTAAACTTGCTATTGGGATAAAACGTACCTGATTTCGCATTTTGCCCGGTATACGATTTTTCAATATGCTTGGTTAAAAAGCTTATAACACTGTTGCTTTCCTTATCTAATTCCTGCTGTGAAAAAACAGTTACCCCGGAATTAAAGTCTAATATGTGCAGTATTGCTCTGTTTATTGTGATCAACATTGGCATCGTCCTCTTCTCTTCATGGTTGCTGACTATATCTTTCTTGCTGCTATAGCAATCCAGTCATTATCACACGCCTAATTTGCTCCTGTCAAGTCGCCCCAGACTTTCACCTTTAGCCAGTGTAAGCCGATCAATCCTGAACAAGCAGCGTTCTCCCACATATTTACCGATTTTTTCTAATTTTAATAACAAAAAAGCCCCTCCTTTTAATAAAGAGGGGCTGATGTACAGACAAAAGAGCACAAAAAACAAACCTACCTCAACCAGGCTGTCTCTCTCCACGCTCTTTTGGGGTTACTAAAGAATGATTAGCGCATGTCCGTTGTACCTTTTTCCCTTTCTGACTTAAATATGCCCTATTATTTTATATTATACCTAACCAGAGCAGTCTTTTTAAGTTGTTGTAAAAAATTACTAATACTTACTCCTTCTTCTGCTGCTTTTCTACAAAGGCAAAGCACTCCTGGCCGGATGATTCCTTAACAACAGTCGACGGCATTCGATAACTCTTAAACCCCATCGCCTTGCAGCCATAAGGGAAAACTTTTTCCCAGGTAATATAATAATACTGGCATTTTATACATCTTGGTTTAACACTCATTTTTAATACCCATACAAATTATTATTGAGAATCTGAATTGCCTAGCAACTTCCTATTTTACATTTTACCCTATAGAAAATCATTGTGCAATTCCTATTCAAACTAAGCAGACATAGCAATCATGCCTGCTTGCTGAATGCGGGCATAGTACCAGACTCGTTTTAGCTTGAATTAACTAAGGCCCCGTAGACCAGCTTGTCTACGGAGCCTTTTTTACGTACGCCCTACGATTTTGATTTCAATTTGTAGGCAATATACAAACACAGCAGCCAAACTGGTGCAACATACAGCGAATAACGCATATCTGGCATAAACGCCATAATAATGACAACCAACACTAAAAAAGCCAAACAAAAATAAGACCCCAGTGGATAAAATGGCATTTTAAACACCAGCGGTTCCTTGGCCTGCACCCGCTGGTTGCGGAACTTCAACTGGACAATTAAAATGATCGCCCAATTGATGATAACAGATATCGTTGCCAGAGCCATAAAATATAAGAAAACCTTTTCCGGGTCTAAATAGCTTACCAACACAGTGATTAAGGTAAACGCCGATGAAACCAGCACTGCATTTACCGGCGCGCCAGCCGAATTGAGCTTACCAAAAAACTTCGGAGCATTTTTTTGCTGGGCCAGGCCAAACAACATTCTGCCATTGCTATATAAGGCACTATTATACGCCGATAGGGCGGCCGTCAGAACTACAAAATTCAACAGATTAGCCGCAGCGGAGATACCTACATGGGAAAATATCTGGACAAACGGGCTGCCTGTTGTCTCCATTTCATTCCAAGGGAATATTGCCAGAATAACCGTCATTGCACCTACATAAAATAGCAATATTCTCCAAACCACCTGATTAATGGCGTGCGGAATGGTTTTCTTAGGATTTTCCGCCTCACCGGCAGTAATACCCACAAGCTCGACACCGCCAAAGGAAAACATAACTAAAACCAATGACATAACAACACCATGTAGTCCCATAGGAAAAAAACCGCCATGGCTCCACAAATTACTAAGGCCAACAGGCTGGCCGCCATTGCCAATCCCGAAAACAATCATAGCAATACCAAAAACAATCATCCCAATAATTGCCAATACCTTGATAATAGCAAACCAAAATTCAAACTCGCCATAGGCTTTTACATTAATCACATTAATCAAAGTAACAAGCACCAGGCACACCAGTGCCGAAACCCAGGTGGGGATATCAGGCAGCCAATAATTAATATATGTGCCGATAACCGATAATTCGGCCATCCCAACAACGACATAATTGAACCAATAGTTCCAGCCGGCAACAAAACCTGGCAGTTCTCCCCAGTATTGATAGGCATACTGGCTAAAAGAACCAGATACCGGATGGGCTACGGCCATTTCACCTAGCGCCCGCATAATAAAAAAGATAACAATACCGCCAATCAAATACGATAACGTAATGGCCGGTCCGGCCATCTTTACCACAGTAGCCGAACCGTAAAACAATCCTGTACCAATAGCGCCCCCTAGTGCAATCATCTGGATATGACGATTTTTGAGGCCACGTCGGATGTGTTGCTCCGTATTTCTCGTTTTCAAGTTGCTCCCCCTTTTTACTTACCTGTCTCCCTCTGCTTTGCCTGGCGGTTGTACCTTAAACCATACCGCATACATTGTCGGCAATGCAAGTAGTGTCAGCACCGTTGCGCCAAGCAAGCCGCCGCTGATAGCCACTGCCATCGGCCCCCAAAAGGTGCTGGGGACCAACGGCAGCATGCCAAGTATGGCCGCCGCTGCTGTTAACATAATGGGACGAAACCGCAGCACAGCTGAATCGATGATCGCATCCCATGGTGTCTCCCCTGCTTTAATATGTTGTTCAATTTGGTCAATGAGAATAACCGAGTTACGGATAATCATGCCGCTAAGGGCTAAGATACCAAGTTCGGCAACAAATCCCATTGGCCGCAGGGTTACTAACATGGCGAGACTAACTCCAATAATCCCGAGTGGTGCCGTAAGAATGGTCAGAATCATTAAGGATACCTTTTGCAGCTGCAGCATCAGCAGTATCATAATAACCAGGAGCATTATCGGCACTGTTTTAAGCAAAAAGCCCATAGAAGTATTGCTTTTTTCTGACGCCCCGGCAACCTCAATACTATAACCGGCCGGCAGGCTGTCCCGCAACTGCTTCAGATTCTCATAAACCTTCTTGGTGGCATCATTACCAGTTACCCCGTCAATAACCTTTGCTTGTACAGTAATTGTTGGCTTTAGGTCATAACGCCAGATTAATCCCTCCTCACCCTCATAGCTTATTTTGGCGATTTGTTCTAAAGGTACAAATTTGCCATTACCAATATGTACTGGCAAATCTTTAATACTAACTAAATTTTTCCGGTTTTGAGCATCAATGCGAAATACAATCCCCACAGTTTTGTCTTGTTCATAATATTCGGCGATAGCTGCCCCCGATAATTGGTTCTGTAAATCCTGAGCCAAACCTTGGCTGCTGATTCCTAGCATTCTAGCCTTATCCTGGTCAATTGCCAAATGCATGACTTTACTTTTTTCATTCCAGTCAAAGTTAATATCCTTCACAGTCGGATTGCCTGCCATACTATCGCTAACCTGTTTCGCAAACTCGCGTACCTGCTCATGGTCATAGCCGGAAACGCGCAGCATCACAGGATACGGCGAAGGCGGGCCTGTCTGAATTAAAGTAACATTTCCCCGCACATTCTCAAAATTGTCGGTAAATAGCTGCGTGACTTTTTTCTGCAAGGCTTCCCGGGCTTTCAAATCTTTAGCAACAATAATAAACTGCGCATAATTATTTGCCGGCAGCTTGGGCTCGATCGTAAGGATAAAGCGTGGTGATCCCTTGCCAACATAATAGCTGTAAGCCTCAATATCCGGATCATCAGTAAGATTTGCTGCCAATTTTTGTGCTTCTAGCTCAGTAGCCGCTATGGCGGCGCCTTCCGGCAAGGTCATCTCAACAATAAGCTCAGGCCGAACTGAGGGTGGAAAAAACTCCTGTTGTACATATTTTAACAAAAATATCGAACCAATAAAACAGCCTATTGTTATGCCCAGCACTAGCTTCTTGTTATCCAAGCACCAAGTGAGTGTCTGCCGAAACAATCGGTAAAATCTGGTATCATATAGATCATGACCTTCAGCCGTTATTTGTTTGGGGTGAATTAATTTATAGCCTAAGAGTGGGGTCACCATAACCGATACCAACCAGGAAATCAACAGCGCAATAGTCATAACTGGAAACAAACTACTGGTAAATTCAGCTGCCGACCCTTTGGAAAAACCGATGGGTATAAAACCGGCGCAAGTGATCAGGGTGCCTGTAAGCATGGGGAAGGCGGTAGCCTTATAGGCATAGCAAGCGGCCTCAAAGCGACCCCACCCCTGCTCTAATTTTACTGTCATCATCTCAATAGAAATAATAGCATCATCGACTAATAAGCCCAACGCCATGATTAGCGCTCCCAGCGATACCTTATGCAAATCTATTCCGCCCATCTTCATACAGGCAAAAATACCGGCAATGACCAGGGGAATACATAAAGCAACAACTATACCGGAGCGAAAACCAAGGCTGAGAAAACTAACTACTAATACAATAATAATAGCTTCCCATAGCGATTTAACAAAATCGGCAATTGATTCTTTAACCACTTTGGGTTGATTGGATACTTGACCGATTTCCATGCCCAGCGGCAAATCTTTTTTGATTAAGGAAATCGTTTTCTCCAGGTCTGTTCCCAGGGTAAGAATATTGCCCCCCTTTTCCATCGAAAGCGCCATACCGATGGCCGGCAGCCCATTAAAATACATTTTAGGCTCCATGGGGTCAACATAACTGCGCTCTATCTTGGCAATATCGCCCAAACGGAAGGTGCGCTCATTGACGCGAATAGGCAGGTTGCGCAGGCCTTCTACATTTTCAAACAACCCAGACACCCGCAAATATACATTATCGGAAACTGTTTCAACCATACCGGAAGCAGTCATCGCGTTTTGCGCTTTTACGGCAGCAATAATAATAGCAGGATCGATTCCCAGACTGGCCAGTTTACTGCTTTCCATCTCAACATAAATTTTTTCCGGTTGAACACCGATAAGCTCAACCTTGCTCACATTGCTTACCCCGAGTAAGCTTCTACGAATTTTCTCGGCTTTTTCCCGCATCTCTTCATAGCTATAACCATCTGCTGTGAGGGCATAAATATTGCCAAAAACATCATCAAACCGGTCATTGAACGCAGGTCCAACTACCCCTTGGGGCAAGGTGCTTTTGATATCATTGACCATATTACGCACTTCCACCCAAGTAGGCCGGACATCTTTTTCATTTACCGTATCTTTTAGATTCACATAGATCACAGCCTGGCCTGGCCGTGAATAACTTTTTAGATAATCCAGCCCCGGTGTATCCTGCAGCTTCTTTTCAATTTTGTCGGTTACCTGTTCTTCCACCTGCCTGGCACTTGCCCCCGGCCAGGAGACAGACACGATCATCTGGCGGATTACAAAATCGGGGTCTTCCATTCTCCCTAACTGCTGGTAAGACAATATTCCTGACAGGAATGTCAGAAACACAAAAAAATACACAAGTTGCTTATGGTTAAGAGCCCATTCGGTCAAATTAAGTTTATTCATAGCCGTACCTTCTGCCCTTCCCGCAGTTTCTGTACTCCGCCGGTAGCAATGACTTCACCATCCTGAAGTCCTTCCAGAACTTGCACCTTGCCATCACCAAAAGCCCCGACTTTTATGGGACGCAAATTGACTATGCCATCTTGAATAACCCATACATTCGGGGTATCGCCAGTCTGGTAAATGGCTGCCAGCGGAATATACACTGTTTGCCGGCTAGTAGAACTCCCCACAGTGACACTGGCAGTCATGCCTAAGTTCACGGCTGCCGGTGGGTTGATTAAACTAATTCTGACTTTATAAGTTCGGGCGACTTTATCAGCCACCGGGGAAATTTCCCGGACTTTTCCCGCTGTGGTAACGTCAGGCAGAGCCCAAAAGCTAATATTGACTTGCTGGGCATTACGCATTTCGTCAATACGATTTTCCGGAACATTAATTTCAATTTCCCGTTCGCTGCCCTTTACCAGGGTCATAACCGCCTGGCCGGCACTGACTACTTGTCCGGCTTCGACATTGACACTGGAAATGACGCCATCACTATCTGCCACCAGCGAGGTATAGCCTAGCTGGTTAGCACCTTGCGCATACTGGGCTGTTGACTGGTTGACGGTGGCCAGCGCGACTTCATACGTGTTCTCATATTGATCTAGCTGGGCACGGCTAATCGCATTTTGCTCATACAACTTACGATAGCGATCCAGATTACTCCGAGCTAAACCCAATTGCGACTGAGCTGAAGCTACCTGAGCTGAGGAAATGTTTACCGTTTGCTGAACATCCTTGGCATCGATTTCCATAAGGACATCCCCGGAATTAACTACGCTGCCAAGCTCAATGTTACGTCTGATAACTTTGCCGCTAACCTGAAATGCCAGTTGAGTCTCATACCGCCCCCGTACTTCTCCGGAATAGCTTGCCGTTTGCCCCATAGCATCCATTTTTATTGCTTGAGAACGAACAAGCGGCGCTTCTTCCTGGACTGTTTCGGTCTTTGAGCAGCCGGCAAAACTCAAAGACAGAATCATAATAGTCAGTGCCATGCAACCAGCAATAGCCTTTTGCATAAGAAAGACCTCCCTCACATTCATTTCTTCACAAGCGCGTTAACGATGAAATCAACAAGCACCTCTGTATAATCCTCTTCTTCGTGCAGCGGCCTTGTACGTGCATAGCTGAAGGCTTGGAATAACTTAAACCCAGCATAAGCTACGACTTTTTCATCAACCTCCCGAAACTTCCCCTGCTGTTTACCTTCGCGAATAATCCCGGCAATAATTGCGATAATCTCTTCATCAATAATTTCATGATATTTTCTGGTTGCCAAAGCCACAAATAGATCATCGTCTTTTAGTATTCTTGTAATAAAGTGGTCCTGGTTAAAATACGCGATTGCATTCCTAATGAGGAGAACTAGCCTTTCAAGCGGGTCAGATACCTCACCCATCTGTGAAAATAGTATCTCGATCGTTTTATGACATTCCCGTAAGAGAAGACATCTGAACATATCATCTTTATCTATGAAGTGTTCATAGATTGTCTTTTTTGAAATTTTACAGTCTTTACTAATTTCATCCATCGTTGTCTTTTTAAAACCAAAGCGATCCATTCGTTCAGTTGCTTTGTCGAGAATAAGGCTTTTTACATCATCCATTGTATCTCCCTCTTCTATAAAGCCAATCATTGAGTGGTGTAAATTTCCCCACCCATAAACTATTATAGTATTTTAGTTTCCGAAAATCAACAGAAAACCCGCCCGTTATTTGCCTGCTTCTTGTCCCCAACAAAACCTTATTTTAAGCGGTTATCCTTAGTGAAAAAGGTCTTATAACCAAGCATTACAAACAAAATAGTAGTTAATGCTGTGCTGCCTAAAATCGCCAGCATAATGCCAAGCTGATATTTAATGGCAGTAAGCGGAAATGTACCCGAAAGAATCTGGCCAGTCATCATACCTGGAATAGAAACAATGCCCATGGTAAGCATATTGTTCATTGTCGGCAAAAGAGCGCTGTCAAAGGCGTCATTGACAATTTCTTTAGTAGCGTGGGCCGGTGTTGCCCCCAGCATAAGTGAATTTTCAATAATAACCCGCTTTTCTTCCATGTCACTGCACAGTTTATTGGCACCTAAGGCAATACCTGTCATACAATTGCCCACAATCATTCCGGTAATCGGAATAATGTATTGCGGATTAAACCACGGCTCAACTTGTAATACAACCATGACAAAAAATGCGGCGGTAACTAAAGCTCCGCCTACCATAGATACCGCAACCATTCGCTGCAGCTCTGTTGACATGGTGTTTTTTACCCGTTTAACAGCATTGAAAATAGCAAACGCCAGCATGATGACAATCATTATTGCAGTTAGCCACCAACTAGCATTGTCAAATACAAACATCAGCACATACCCCATAAGGGTAAGCTGCACGGTCATCCGTACTGACGCAATCAAAATTTGCCTTTCGCGCTTAATTCCTCTGGCTTTAAAGATCACCAATAAAACAAGAATAAAGATATAGGCAATCGATAGCTGTAAAACAGATAGGTTCATAATGGAACTATTCATGATCGGCCTCCACGACACGCCCATTTTCCATACGGATAATCGCATTATTAAAGGTTTGAGCGATTTGTTCCGAGTGGGTAATCATCACAAGTTGCTTGTTTTCCTCCAGCACAAACTTTGCCAGATTATCAATGATAAAGCGCTCGGTATTTTTATCTAAGGCCGCTGAGGGCTCATCCAAAAGATAAACTTCTGCACCCATGAGCATTACCCGGGCAAGACACAAACGTTGCTTTTCGCCGCCGGATAAAGTATGACAGCTGCTAGTTAGCTCTTTGTCCAATTCCACTCTTGCAAGGCTTTTCTTCATAGCTGCGGCAGTCGCCGGCGGCTTTTGTGAAAACTGCAGCCCAATTTGCAAATTATCCTCCACTGTACCGCTGTAAATCACGGGAGTCTGGCCCAGCATAACCACCTCACGACGCAATTGCACCGTATCCATGCAAGCAATATCCTGCCCCTGATAAAAAATCTGCCCCTCATCAGGTGTGTTCAGACAGTTCAACATTCGTAACAGAGTGGTCTTACCACTGCCTGAGGGGCCTACAATACAACTAATAGAGTTACTGATACGCAAGAACGGAATATCCAGTATTCCTTTAAATTTTAAATTCTTCACCTCAAACATGGCAGCTCTCCTTCCTTTTCTACTTATTGGAAATATCTCATCTTCCCAGCGGTCTTTTATTTGCTCCCGATATTGCGGATTATTGCGGCAGATAAGGACGCCACATTCAAAAATATCAGCATGTACCGACTGTGACTTTTTTAATAGTTACTCAGTACCTCTTTATAATTACTGCACTTTAGCTTTTTTCCAAACGAATATACTCATTAGGATTGCAGCAAGCAACGCCGTGGCTGAACCGAAGTAAAAGGGTGCTTGATTGTCAATCTTGTCATATAATACACCCGCAATAACACTTGCCGGCAATAAAGTGATACCGATGAGGCAATTGTATAGACCAAGTCCTGTCCCGCGCTTGTCCCGGTCAATAAGATCAGCAACCAATGCCTTCTGCACACCATCTGTTGCTGCACTATAAAGTCCGTATAATGCAAATAACAAAATCACGATGACTTTATCGTTTGCGCTGCCAAAGCCTAAGTATATGATAGAATAGAGTAAATATCCGAAGATGATAAGTCTCTCCCTGCCAAACTTATCGGAAAGCATACCCATAGGAACCGCGAAAATTACCGAAACCGAATTGAATATTAAGTAAACAAGCGGTATGAACACCGCTTTTATCCCAATATCGTTTGCCTTTATCAGCAACAAGGCATCTGTTGAATTACCCAAGGCAAATAAGAAAGCGATCCCCAAAAACAGATAGTATCTACTAGAAAAATCGTTCAATGAAATTTTCCTAACCAGTTCTGCTTTATGCCTTTTCGCTTCTTTGACAAAGAAAACAATTGTCAGCACGCCTAGTATACCCGGTACTACGGAAAACAAGAATACCTTGCGATAATCACCTGGAAACACTGACAAAATGGCGAAAGCCAGCAGCGGTCCCACTATGGCACCGCTATTATCCATCGCTTTATGGAAGCCAAACCCTTTCCCTCTTTCACCTTCACCTGCCGTTCCGGCGATCAGGCTGTCTCTGGGTGCAGTTCTTATTCCCTTACCAATCCTTTCACTAAAGCGTAATGCCAGCACCTGCAGCGGCGAAGTTACTACAGAAAATAGCGGAGATATAACTGCCGTAAAAGCATAGCCTACAACCATAAAAGGTTTATTTTTGCCAATCTTATCACTCCAAAAGCCAGATAATGCTTTAATAATTGATGCCGTACTTTCGGCAATTCCTTCAATGAGCGACAATTCGGTCTTTGTTGCGCCTAGCGATAGTAAAAAGAGCGGCATAACAGCATAGATCATTTTGGTTGTCGTATCAGTAAAAAAACTAGTTATCCCGGTAAAAAATATATTTCGTTCAAGTCCTAAAACCTTTTTCTCCATCTTGTTCTCAATACTCATACCTGCCTCCTGCTGCCTGCCCATTGCTAGTAGTGTTATGCTTATCCTTTTCGCTAACATAGTATTTATTGTACTACAACAGCCTTCTTACTGCGATAGAGGTATCTGCATTTATCTCCTGCCCTATAGAAACCGCTTCGCAGTTTCCCGCGCAAGGGAAAAAAAAAGCCGCGAAATTCGCGGCTTTTAAAAAACTAATCGTCCTCTTCTTCTTCATTCTCAACAATATCAATCGTATCCTCAAAAGTATCAAGAATGTTTTCATGATGCTCTTCCACTGCATCATTAATCAGTCTTAGCGCCGCATTGGTCTGCTCTTCCGGCAAGCCCATTGCAATTATAATGTCCATCAAACGGTCTCCAAGGAGTTCAACATCATCGGTAAAGAGTACCGGGATTTCATCCGTCATTTCAGGCTCTAGCTCATCGCACATAATATACACTCCTCGTCACTGTTTATTTTTTCTGGCGAACAACCTCGATATGTAATCCAACTATGATACTGCTTGATACACTATTATTGTAACACACATTTGCGCAAATAATTATTAAATCTATAATAATTTATGGACAAGCTATTTTTTTGTAATTTTCCATCAATTAATAGTATACGACAAAATATAAGCCCGACAGCTGAAGCCGCCGGACTTTTCCTATGGATTATCTACTAAGCTGAATCTGAGCCACTTCGTATCTTGTAACTTCAATCTCCTTATTTCTACAGGAAATGTTATAGATACGGCGAAGATATGCTGAAATATTTATCACATATCGTATGGATTTCACGGCATTTTCCCTTTCCAGTAATAATTAATATTACTATTATAAAAGAAATAGACCATTTAGTCGACTGGAATATCTAGGGAAAAATTTGCCGTCCAAAGGCAGCAGACGACTACGTTGTTTTTAATCATTTGACGCGCTGCCAACTGCAATCCCAATCAAAAAGGCTGCAATATCACGCAAATGACGGTCATGACGGTCATTTTCACGCCTTTGCCGCTCACGCCACGCTCGTTCGCTCTCGTGATGGCGCCGCCTCATTTCTCTTTCGTGCCGCTCATTTTCTCGGCGCATCCGCTCGTCATGCTGCCGTCGCCGGGCATCGTCCCGGTTGTAACGACGATCATGACGATCAAAACGATCCAGCTGCACTATTTGTTGCGAGTCACCGTTAAGCAGGGGACCTGGTGCTGCGGCAGCTACCGATGATACCATGCCAACTTGCATTATACCAAGCATTGAATATATAACTATTTTTTTGGATACGATTTTCATAGGAACACTTCCTTTACTTTTGATCCCGAATCCATACTTTAATAATAATCGCCAATTTTTAGAATTTGTTTAGAATTTATTGGATATCTTCAACAACTCCCAATTTTAGCTCTTAAGACTATAGGTAAAGGGCTGTAGATTACTTATCTCTAAGTTTTACACAGCCCCTTTGTTCAATATATCACTAGCCTGTTGGCAAATAGATCTTACCCTTCATCATTACTTTTTATAATCAGGGTTGGGCAAGACGCGTGATGAAGAACATGATTACTGACGCTACCAAGCAATAACCCTTTGACATCACTTAAACCCCTGCGTCCCATGACGATTAAGGAATAGTCTCTTTCTTCTGTGACATCAACAATTCTTATACCAGGATGTCCGTACTCCACCAACGTATTAACCCTACCGTCAAAATCATCAAAAACTTCCAAAGCCTTATCCAAAATACGTTTGCCACTTGCCTCTAAATCCTTTAAGAGCAACGAAGGGATTATGGTATCTGGCATGATGTAGGCCGGGTTTTGGATAATATGTATCAAGGTGACCGAGCTGTCAAACTTTTCGGCTAAAATTCGCGCATATTTAGCAGCCAATAGTGCTCTATTCGAACCATCAATAGGAACCAAAATTTTTTTGAACATATCCGTCGCCTCCGATAATAATAATTTAGAATCTTGTATGATAGACTAGCTTTCTATTCTAGTTTATTCTTTTTTTCTTTATGTTGCAATAAACTTTGCATGTTGCACTATTGTTTCAGCTTATTTTCTGACTGGGCAGCTCATCCAGGATACTACATCTGCCGACAACAAAAGAAAAACAGAGGCTTACACCCTGCTGCTATTATGTCGTACTCTTTGACGTGCTTATAGAATATCGCAAATAATCTAGTTAATTAACTTATATTTTACCAACTCAGCAAAATTCCATATTGACACATCTTCCCAATAATAGCATAGTAGTACTAAGAATATGATCTACGAGGTAAAGTCATATGTCAATTGATATTATTGCTCCTAATAATGCCTTATCCCAACTTAATCAAGTGAATAATAAGCGAGAGTTATCAAATTATATCGTTCAAGATACCATCGATAATGAAGCTGACTTTAGTCCTGCCTACATTGTCGAACTATCAGATAAGGGTAAACAATTACAACGGGATCATCCAGTAAAAATAGTTCGATTATAAATTCTGGATTGTCAACGCTTACTCTAGAATTGCAAACCAGTTTTATATTCGGCATAAGAAACCACCACTACTAATGTTTAATCCAGATTACAACCTTTAATCGTAGCAAATATTCGTACTAATGCGGGATCAAATTGAGTGCCAGCACACCGCTTCAACTCTTCACTGGCGGCTTCATGGCTTATGCCTTTTCGATAAGGCCGGTCACTAACCATCGCATCATAGGCATCGGCTATGGCCACAATACGGCATTCTAGGGGAATTGTCTCACCCTTGATCCCTAGTGGGTAGCCCTCACCATTCCACCACTCGTGATGTTTTAATATCCAATCTGCAATCGGCAGGAGATCACTGGATGCCTGAGCAATGCGATAACCAATTTCACAGTGCCGTTGAATCTGCGCTCTCTCTTCTTGGGCTAACGGTCCGGGCTTATGAAGAATGCGGTCAGGAATACCAATTTCCCCAACGTCATGAAACTCGGCAAATAGTTGAATATCAGCAATCGCCGATCCGGGTATACCTGCAGCGATTGCAAAACTTGCTATTAAGTTTTGCAATCTATTGCCATGAACCCCGGTGTCATAGTCTCGCGCCGATAACATATTTTTAACAGTTTGTATTATCGAACCCTCCGTGCCGGCCTTACGGTAAAGTTTTTCCCGATACATTTTATTATCGGCTTCACGTAACAGATCGCGTTTTGACTTATCAATACCTATAGAATATGCGTAACCAATCGACATTGCTAAAGGAATAGCAATCTCAACAGATTTTTTATTTTCAGTCTGAAGGTTATCGTGAATACGTTTATACATAGCCTCCATACCATTCCTAGTGACCCCTCGAACTATAATAGCGAATTCGTCTCCGCCAATTCTTGCAATAGTACTATTTTCATCAAATGACGCTCGAAGGACTTTTGCCGCATAAACCAGTGTTGCATCACCTTGCTCATGGCCTAATGTATCATTAATGAACTTTAATCTGTCTATATCTATCGCAAATACGCCAATGCCACTTTCTCTCTGATGCCCAAAATCGGTTACTTCTTTTTCAAAATACGTTCGATTATAAAGTCCAGTCAAGGCATCATGGTAGCTAAAATACAATAAGCTTTCCTGTGCTTCCTGGCTTTGAGCTAAATATTTTTTGGCTCTTTCATGTTCTTTGTTGTAATGCTTTAGAATGATCACAAATACTACGGTATTGGCAATTAAAATAGTTGCTAATCCAATAAAAATGTCAATATATCTTTCGACATTACTGGAATAGCCAACAATTATAAATGGATATTTATATTCCAAAAATAGAAGCACGCTCGATATGATTACAAAATAAGCGATTACCACAATTCTTTTAAAACCGGAAAATACAGTCGCCGCCACCGAGGAAAACAATATTATGTAAAATGGGATACTCCCTGACACTCCCCCATTTAAAATCCATGAAACCGGGGTAATAATAAAGACTGCACTTATCAAAAGAAAAACAGAAACTGCATACTTTTTTCGCACAAAAGATAAATAGTAAAGGCCTGCCATAATAACACCACTAATTATGCAGGTCAACACTAATACGGAATCTAAGTCAAGCAAATAATTAGTGACACCACTCCACACGGCTATAATAAAGCCAAAAATTAGTACTATATTAAGCAACCTATGCTCAATTGAGAATTGAGCTTCATCGCCGATGAGCTTATGCCATTCAACTCCCACCTTGTAAGCAACACCTTCCTGCTATTTACTTTTTCGCCTGAGCTAGAGACAATTACGAGAACTGCCTCTACTTACGCCATACATATGACTGAGGGGATGCTCCCAATAGGCGTCATTCGACAAGCCTATACTTTTTCCTGCTGCTTAGCCTTCTCGTCGATAATAGCATTATTTAAGCTAAGCCCCTTTAACATGCAAAAAAATCCATAGACGAAATCATCTACGGATGCATATTCCAGTTTACTATTTTTGATTTTTTCATAAATTCTACAGCATTTTATATAATTCTTCCTATCTTTATAATTTGCCAGGTACCGCCAGAGCAAGCTGTGGATGGAAAAAGCAGAGTGCTGTCACTGAGTTTGCAGTTTGATTTCACGACGAAAAAAATTTCTCAAACACCTGAAAATATAGAAAAAGAAACTCTGCTATCCTACGCTGCTCTGCCTATCTCAAGTTCGACAGTAATTATTTGCTTAATTGGCTGGCAAATTGTATCATACAATTACTTGATGCGTCGTGCTGCCAGATAAACCAGATTCTTAAAAAAGAGGTTTTGCTATGCGGTTAACCCCGTCTCCTTGACACTTTATGTTCATTTTAGGGTTCTACATTGGACACATCTCGTTCTAATTCTTCGATAATATTGGGCAATTGAGCCAACAGTTCCTCTATTTCTTTTAGTTCTTCTTTACTTAATTCCTTATTTTCGCTGACGAATACACTGTCCAATACAAACACCCCACTTGTCATTATGAAATAGAAAAATTGCCAAATTACACTTTAAGTGCAACCTGGCAATCATAGATTTAACCCTCTTTAGACCCATGGCTTTGCGTCCCTTCCTTTCAGAAGGTTTGCTTATATTTATTATTCATTTTGATAGTATTAATTTGGATATCAGACATACAAAGTCCTGCATAAGTAATCTAAAAATTTTAACATTTCCCATAACCTTTGCACCACCATTTCCATAGGCTGCTTAATTCCAGTCCTGAAAAGATGCTTTATGTTGTCTCATCGCTCAGTTCCTTAATGGCTTCTTTAATATCATCGACCGTAACATCATCAACCGTACTATCAAAACCAGCTTCCTTCGCGAACGTCATCCAAGCCTTTGCGTCTCTGCACTCAGTAGCTTTTTGGGCAAATTCTTCATCAGTTTTCATTCTTCTAATAAATGCCTTGGCTGACTCAATGCTCATAGGGACACCTCCTAAATTTGGATTGTTGCATTCATTATAGCATATTTGTCCAGGAAAAAAGTTAAAGATTGCTAAAGAAGCGGGAATCATAACAACCGTTACAGTGACCTGCCGATGATTGAAAAATTGTATGAATTTCCAGTAAGCAATGATTTTTACAAGCAGTTGCAAAACAAAAAAGCCCACCAGGACAAACCCGGTAAGCGGCTAACTAATGACCATTACTCCTGTTTTCTTTCCAAAGCGCTCGCAATCCGTTGCAGCGCTTTATTTATACCGGTCAGTTGCATCAGTGCATAGACAACTACAACACCGTATAAAATCACAAATATCATCCCGAACGGGGAAAAACCGCCATATCCATAACCCATCATGTCCAACCACTCCTTTTAAGATAGCTTTAACTATAAGTAGTTGATGTATGCATAAAAAAGGTCCACTCTCAACTGTCATGCTAAGAATGGACCTCGAAAATTCATTCCGAGCAACGGAGCTCCTCCAAATCAATAAGGCCTTCCACAAACCTTATTAACCCCCACCACTCCGTTGCAACGGTTTAATTATACCACAAATCAGGGCAAAAAGAACAGCTTATTAATTTTGGGGTATATTTAACTTCAAGGCCAGCTTCCCAAATTCTGCATAACTGCAAATGCTGACCGGCTTATTCAATATTATCCGTCGCTTTTTTGCACAGTAAAATTATCATTAGGAGGCTAATGATTCACTATTTTCCATATCACGTTCTTTTTCAAGTTCCTGCAAAAGCTTCGGTAGCTCATCAAGCAGTTTCTGAAATTCTTTCTCAGTCATATCAAATTCAATTTTATCAGCACTTTTCATGATTACACCTACCTAAAATAAAATTAGCGAGGTGCATTTTCTGCAACCTCGCATTTATTAACTTCATTATATAACAACAGCATAAACTTGTCTATATTAATTATTATTTAACAATTTTATTTTTCTTCTATAAATCACGAAATCCGGCTTTTTTGCCTGCAGCGAATTTTTGCGTGTTACGATATAGGTAAACTAATACAGAGGCCTAAAGAAAAAAACATAATCATTGATGCTAAAAGACAGAGACAGAAGCAAGTGGGGATAATTTTCCTGTTTTACTGGGTTTCCTCCAAAGCGTTCACTTTTCAATTCCAGTTTTGTTATAAGTTATTTATAAATTTCATTTATCTCTAAATTAACAATTAAACGTCTTGCAAACAATGATGGCTGGATTCTTTTCAACGAAATTATATCGGTCAATACTTTCCATTAAGTAAGGTATTTTAATCATCGCTGGCTTGTTCTCCGTGATCTGATATTGCTTTTCCGATCTCTTCATTAATAGTATGTGTTACCACTGTTCCAACGGCAGATGTAGCAGTTCCATAAACTCCTTTAATTATCTTTTCACCGTCAGCTTCAATTACCCCTTCAACAGCCTTTAATATGCCTTTTCCCATTCCTATAATGCTCACATTATTTCTCCCCTTTCAAATCAGAAATTTAACTTATTGATTGCGAAAGGAATCATTTATTAAACTCACCACCCCCTAAAACAAAACCGACCACAAAGCTATAACAGCCTCATGGTCGGTTGCGTCACATGCTCATTTTGGGATTCGACGCCCAATTTTATCCCAAAACTCATAGCATCCTTGAGTTGCTTTAATTGTAGACCGCAAACCCATTTTTGTCAATGTTTGGGATATGTTTTCCCATTTATTAGTATATTTTTTCCGGCCAGTGCCGGGGTCTTTTTAATGCTCCAAAAAAAATCATCATGAAACAAATTAACCGGCTTATTCCTGATCCGACAGCTATACTCATACCATGCCCGCCGCCGATCTGCGACGGTGCCATGCGAACGTCTAGTATTTTGTCGATCTCGAATTTGCGGCCATCTGGCCAGTGCATAATTGAAGGGTTGATGTAAAGAAGGGATGAATGCTATAAATCGCCCATCCCTAAGGATAGGCGATATTTATAGCACAACCGATATCTAAGCGGGCCGCACTTTAGATTTAGTTGTGGATTTGGCTACGATCAAACTATGTTAGCAAACCGTGCTGCAGTCATCATTGCAGCAGAAAAATAGTAAAAGTATTATAATGATGATTATAATACAACTACTACCACTACCTCCGAAATTACCAAATCCCATAAAGACTGCCTCCTTCATTACATATTCGGGACATTACATACTATGCTATACAGGATGAGTTTGCTCCAGGAACATTATAATAAAATAGCCACACCCCGAAGGATGCGGATAGGTTCTTAATAAAACAGTACTTATTAACCAGATTTCTTAATTTAGCGCGAATATTGATTTTTACGTACATGCTCTTCATTAAGTTTTTCAGCTTCGACTTGTGCTTCTTCTAAAGTGGAGCATGTTTTATATACTTTGCCCGTTATGCTGCGCACAACATATTTATTATCACTTATCTTCCTTACTGCATATTTCATCTGATCCTCTCCTATCCCGACTACTTATTAACCTTCTTCTCTTTCTAGTTTAATACAAAAAATAATTCCAATTATTTGCGTTCCCTAAGAATGCGACACGGAAATACTGTTTTTAGTTGCTATAAACTAAAAGAAGCCGCCTACCAATACCCGGCAGGCGGCGTAAACCTCAAATATCATCCTTGTTTTATTATAACGCTTGAATGAGTAGTCTAAAACTGGGGTATCCCACTGCATTCGGATCTTCTTTCCGGGTATTATTGTTATATTTAAACATACCTAAACGATATATATACTTTTGCGTTTCATAAAATTTGACACCTTTATAGCGATTATCAAAGTATACCGTATCTACATTTTCAGTTGGTTCACCGTATCGACCAGCAAGTGCGGTAAGTACATCATCAAAATCTCTGTTATAGAAGTCTATATCCCTATAAATACCATTGCCAAAAGGTTTTAATAAAGAGCCTACAATTTCAATTTGTACAATCTTTTTAGTTTTTGCATCGATTAATATACCCGTTGGGAGACTATCCATCTTATATGGTTCTGGAGAAACAGAATAATAAATAATGCCTTTATTTAAATCAGAAGTTGAAAGGTTGTATTCATTACCATTGGAGCTTGTAAATTTTGTTTTGTAGGTGTAATGTCCCCACCCATCATCACTTCTTTCAAACTGTGTCGTGTCTAGATCAAAAGCTGTTTTTAAAGGAAAATCGTCCAATATAGTGGCTACCTGATTACCTAACTCTCTTCCCGAAGCAAAACTAGCCCCACTCATTACCGTGAGTAATAAAAACAACGAAATTATCAATACCTTTCTCACTAACACAACTCCTCTCCAGAGTTTAAATATTGGCTTTAGTATACTTTCCTGTTTTTGGAGTGTCAATAATAAAGTTGGTATCACGATGATTCGCATCTATCTGCCCAAAATAAAAAAGCCTATCTCCCAGCCAATGGCTGAGAGATAGGCTTCGCTTTCAAAGCACATCATGAAAGTAAAATGACACTTTTGCTTAAAAACGCAAGTAAACAAAAAAATCCGCCCACCAGGCAACTGGCAGGCGGCAAATAAAAACTACTTAAATTGTACCGCTTCCCACCGGAGGCGGTATTCTCTGTGTCTTTGCTTTTATAAATTTTTCCTCTATCCAAGCCTATCCATTCATGCGGATACCTACACCAGCGTCCTTGTTCCCGGCGTAAAAATCAATGATAATTTCAAAATACATCAATATAATTTACCTCTATCAATAGTTTTTGAAAAGAACAATATAACGTGGCATGTTCCAACCGATGTGTTAAAATAATGGATACAAGTAGCTACCATGTAAGATTTAGAGTAATAGTAATGTTCAAAAGCAATACGTTGTGATTGGCTTTATGACAATATAGGAGTGTGCATTATGCGGAAAATAGATTGGCGTGCCGATCTGAATCAACTCGCTGACGAGTTGCCGAAGTTACATAAAAACCTATTTTTCAATCAGGAAGCAGACCAATTTTATTCAAGAATAAGAAACCTAAAAAACCGTGTAGATTATATGAATATCTACACAATCGTTATGGAAATTGCCAAAATTGTTGCCGCCATCGGGGATGCGCATACCGCTGTGGCACTGCCACGCCACAGTCGGCTGCCTTTTGAATGCTATTGGTTTCAAGAGGGAATTTATATTACACTTACCACGCCAGAATTCGAAGATTTACTTTTTCATAAAGTAGTTAATGTTGATGGAAATCCAATTGAAGACGTGATTAAGCGTTTATCTAAAATCGTATCTCATGAAAACCAAAGCTTCTTAAAGTCCCAAATTCCGGATCATCTTATCTGTGCAGACATGCTTTTCGGCCTGAATATATCGAACAAGATCGAAAATGTGAGGATCACAATAGAAGACCAGTATCATGAGCAATGGGATGTCATCCTACCAATAATAAAATACGATGAATGGAAACCTGACGCTTTATATGATAGGGCGACGGCGTATGAGGAACTACCACTCTATAGAAAAAACAAAGGTAACTATTTCTGGAGTGAATTCGAACGTGAGAAAAAGTTATTATATATCAACTACAATAAGTGTAAAGACATGCCAACGCTCATGGTCAGAGACTTTTCAAATCAGCTCATAAATGATATTAAAAGCAATGCCGATATACAAAGGTTAGTCATCGATCTCAGGAATAATGGCGGGGGAAATTCCGAACTTTTTAAAGATTTTATGAAGTGGCTCAGCACCTTTGACAGGCTAAATCGCCGGGACAAGCTATTTGTAATTGTGGGAAGAGACACGTTTTCTTCTGCTTTGCTAAATACCTACTATTTAAAAATGAATACACATGCGTTCTTCTTGGGTGAGCCAACTGGCGGCATGCCCAATCATTATGGCGAAGTGAAATATTTATCCCTTAGCAGTTCCGGACTTTATATAAGATATTCTACTAAGTATTATGCACTTGATGATGATAAAACTCTTCCTTCGTTTATACCGGATGTTGAATTTCCCGTGAAGTTTAAGGATTATATTCAAAATATAGATCCCTGCTTGGCTTGGATCATTGAGGAAGACTAATTAGTAAGCATCCTTACCGCAAGCTATGGACATTCATATGAAAACTCAGGGAAAACTAAAGGGACGAGTCGGATAAAAACGACTCAATAGTACCGTCCCTTTGATGCATTCCAAAGTTTGTTCAAAAAACAACTCAGGTTTTTCATCTGAGTTGTTTAACATTTCGTATAGAATTTCTTTTCCACAAAATAGCTGTGATAATCATTAATAAAACTACAATAATACTAATCTGATGTCCGTACGTATTGATTAGTTTCCAGTTTTCTCCCAGAATTACTCCCAAGTATGTCAATGCAATTGTCCATGGAATAGAGCCCAGAATTGTATATATCACAAATTTAGTGAAATCAACCTGTGCAAAACCTGCTGGTAATGATATAAATGTACGAATAACGGGTAGTAGTCTACCAATAAAGACCGCCATCAATCCATAACGGTCAAACCACCGTTGAGCTAATCCCACTTTATCGCGTGTTACAAAAAAGTATTTACCATACTCTAACACAAAAGGGCGACCGCCATAATAACCAATTGCATAAGATACGATTGAACCAATAAGTCCACCTAATACACCATAGGTCGTTACTAACCAAAAGTTTAGTTTTCCTAGATATACGAGATAACCTGCAAATCCAAAAATCAGTTCACTTGGTATAGGAATATTAGCACTCTCTAACGCCATACCTACTGAGATAGCCCAATATCCCCATACCTCTATATAATGTGTTACAGACGCGAATAGATTTTCCATTTGTATCCTCTCCTAACTATTATCTGCCGTCACCTTTTTTGTGAATAATTTCAGTAGTACACCGCCAAATCCAACTGACACAACTAAACAAAGTACTAATAAACCAATTAAAGGGATATTGAACAACAAAGCAATAAGTAGGCTCCCGCTGAGAATACCCAAGTATTTTTTTTGTCCTTTCACATTAAGGTAGCTTGAAATATTATCTCCGATACTGGAGCAAATCGCACCAAGCCCCAAAGCCATCACTACCAGCATCAGGAAAACTAATACCAATGCCATAGGTATGCCTATTACGCTTAGTGAAAAAATTGCTATGATAACTAACCCAGCTATGATACCCAATATTCCTAAAAATAGAGTTTTAATTTTATGGTCTTTTACTATTTGGCTAATTTCCCCAATGAGACTTTGCCGTAACCATATTGTTAAAATCGGAACAATCAGCAAAGCCACCGTAACTATAAATTGAGCAAACCATATTATTGTTACGATTAACCCCGCTGTTAACAAGCTACTGATAGCGAAGAAACCTCCTCCGTATTGGAAATAACCTTCACGTACAACTGCACCATCTTCCGCCGATATTTTACCACCTAATACAATAACATGGCCTTTTATATTAGCGGTGGAGGAAAGAAACACATTCCCGTTAATTACTACAACTTCATCCCCTACATAGCCTGCTATATTGGCATTTCCTCCAACAACGAGAATTGATTTAACGTGTTCATCTGGTTTAACATTAACATCAGAAAAACTGATTATGTTTCCTTCAGTTAAGGGCGAAGCAACGGCTGGTACTGAAATACAAAGGATAAAAAGTATTGCCAGTACCAATTTATATCTTCTCAAGTAGCTCATACCTGACCCTCCTCCATAGTGATAACGCTCCTCATTGCCATTGCGATAAATAATAGTACTATTGAAAATACGATTAACAATATATTATTGAATGGTAAGACGGAAACAACCCCATACCACAGCGTAAAAAATTGGACAGTATATTTCATGACAATTTGCAACACGGGATACAGGAGAACAATGGAGACTGTTAAACCCGCCGCAATACTTCCTAAAATCCCAACAATTGCATACGATAAAAAATTTGATGCTTCTTGTTTTTCTATCTCTAATATAACCTTTTGAGAAAAGTCGTCGCTTACTTTAACAGTAGTCAGGTCTGTTTTAAAAACCGACAAAGCTTGCTGTATATCAAGATATTTACTATTGCAACTTGAACATTTACTAAAATGAGCTTTTATCTGTTCGGCTGTGTTGAAATCTAATTCATTATCAAGGTAATCATAAATAAGGTCTTCACATTCAGAGCATTTCATCTTTATCACCTCTTACTTAATTCTTCCCGAAGTTTTTCCCTTGCGTGGTTAATTCTTGACTTCACCGTTCCTAATGGGATTTCAAATAAATTAGCTATTTCATCATAAGCTAAACCTTCTATTTCGCGTAGAACAAGAATTGCTCTATGCTCCGGGGTTAGTTCCGCTAAAACCAACCCCAGAGTTTTAATATTTTCCTTTTTATCTACATATTCTTCGGGAGTTTCCCCTTGGTAAGCGGGTTCAGCAACGTCATCAATCGGAACACACTTTACATTTGTAAGACTTTTTTTATAGCTAATACTTGTATTTATAGCTATTCGTAAAAGCCACTTATAAAAACCCTCAGTATTATTTAGTTTAATAATGCCTTTATAGGCTTTAATAAATGTCTCTTGGGCTATATCTTCAGCATCCTGCTGATTTCCTATAACACCGTAAGCAACGGAAAACACGCGATTTTGGAACCTTTGCACTAAGGATGCAAAGGCGTTTTTATCTCCTAATCGTGATTTTTCTATCAATTCAAGTAAACTTTCATCCACATCGTCTCACCATATCCTTATATTGAAGAGTTAGGCTTTTTTCTCAATAGCTAAAACTGGGATTGCCTTCTCTAATTTTACCCATATTGAAAAAATCCAGGCGATTGGTTTATCCATCACGTCTTTATAACGTTCCACCAACCAGCTACTCATTATTCCTACCAACATACCACCGATTACGTCAGTTGGATAGTGAATACCGACATAAATTCTAGAAAAAGCGACTAAAGTAGCAAATCCTAACATTAATTTCCCGCCGAAAGTATTATTAATTACTAAACTGCTTGCAAGTGAGAAGCTTCCCGTCGCGTGGTCGCTCGGGAAAGAAGCATCAGGATTAACTGGGAGTAATAAATGAACGGGATGGTCTACATATGGACGGTTGCGGAACCAGGCAAACCCAACAATTTGACTAATCCCTAACCCAATCAACGCAGAGGTGAAGGCGTATAGTGCATATCTTCGATTATTCTCTAATTGCGTTTTATTGGTTCCTGAAAACCATAAAGCTACTAAATACAATCCGAATATAGCTGGACCATATTCAGAAACGTACATCATCAGCTTATCCAACCAAACAAGATGTCCAGAAAGATTATTGATTGAAGTCAACAGCATCATATCGTAATTCATTTTTATTTCCTCCTTAACTATGTCCCATTTATAAAAGACACGCAAACAACAAAAAAGTTCACTACTTTTTACTGGAAAATTGCATAAGAAAATCTCCCTTATTGGGGAGATAACAATATACGCTATTGCTGCTAACCAAATTGAAATAGAGAAATCTCGTAGGTACGCCCTGCTATGTCTTGAATTTTAAATTGAGATAACTTTTTCATACTACCTGTTTATCCGTTCATACATTACTAACCAATAAAATTTTGGCTGCCATTTCCAACTAGAATGTTGTAACCCTTTATAAATTATTCCACCAACAGCCAATATCTCGCCCGTAACTATATTACAGGTAAGACACATAAGCTTCCTCCAAAATAGTCTTCTTACTAGTCATGACCACCACTTCAAGTGGTGCTTTGTTGTTAGCCCTGTAAGGGCTGATTACTTGCTACGCCTAAAAGGCGGGTATCGCAAGCACTGTTACCATCGGCCTCTGAAAGAGGCTCTTTAGTTCATTTCTTCTTTCTTAGCTTCTTCCTGTTGTTCTTGTATATATCTCTTAATTGCTTCCTCCGTGATATTTCCCACTGTTGCTACATAATAGCCTCGTGCCCAAAATGCTCTGTTCCACTTACTCCCCTGATCTGGATGTACATCGTATATCATTAACGCACTCTTCCCTTTTAAATATCCCATAAATTCTGCTACACTCAATTTTGACGGAATACTTACGCATAAATGTACATGATCAGCACATACTGCTCCTTCAATTCTGTTCAAGCAATGATGATAACTGATCTCGAATCGCCAATTTTCCTCTTCCTACTCTCGCAAGAAAGCGCCGTTACATACAAATTGCATATAAACCACAAAAAAAGCACACAAAAAAGCAAGGCTCAGAACTCCTAAAGCCTTGCTATCATTGTATTTAGATGGTGCGCCCGGAGGGACTCGAACCCCCGCAAGACGCGGTTTAGGAAACCACCGCTCTATCCACCTGAGCTACGGGCGCGCATGTTACAAGCTATTGATTTACCTGTATTTTAGCTACTTTTCCACCTGCATATTATACCATATTTTCTACCGAAAAATCACCTTTTTAATACCAACGGCATCAGAATGGAATCCAAATGGCATTTTCAAAAGCAACGTCAAATCGGCATAATTGGCAGGTTCGGCAGTTATGGCACTAGTTAAGATAACGATAATTAGTATAGCATTTCGAGTGCAAGGTGTCAATTGTGACTAAGTGGAAAACGCCAATACTACAACAGTTCAATTCTTATAGTGGTCAGCTTGCTTCTACCTTCTTTTCTTTTGCTTATCTTCGTACATGAGCTTATCGCTATGACGAATAAACTCATATACATTATCAAATGAATCATCAAATATTGCTCTACCGCAACTAAATTGGATGCGGTAAGGCATATCACTACTTTCATTATATGCATCAATCTTATCATTTAGTGTTTTAATATACTGCTCTAGTCTTCTTTCGCTTCTCTCATTCAGCATAATAATAAACTCATCACCACCCAAACGAATGGCAACCCCTATCCCTTCAAACACCTCTTCCAATTGTCTGGCAAAGAATTTCAATACTCTGTCGCCTTCCTGATGACCAAAAGCATCATTAATACTTTTAAAGCTATCCATATCGATATTAACCACCGATAAAACGTTATTGCCTTTTCTGTTCCAACTTGCAAGGTATTCATCATAAGCCATGCGATTACCTAATCCCGTTAGTGGGTCACGCTTCGCTTGTTCGTGCATAATAGAAATATAGTTAATAACGACAGCAATCCCTACACTATTCCAAATTGTTAAATAAATGAAGTAATACAATTGAAAAATTGACAGCATAGCGGGAATTAGCGAAAGAGAACTAATCACGATTAGTTCTTCTTTATTGACATTCTTACGATTATCATATAAAACCAGTAAGTGTATTATGTAATAAAAAAAGCTTATCATCGGCGAAACAAAAAACAGCGGACCCCTTACATATAGATTCTCATCGGTTATACTAAAAATCCAATTAAAATGATAGCTACCAAACGATAAAATACCATTAACAATAAATGGTACTACTAACCAGCTAAACTTACTTATAGATATTTTTTTATATTTGTTTGTTCTTTTATAAGCATATAGCGTTGCAACAATTGGCACTGCTGGCGTTAAGGCGAATCCTAATGTGTCAACCACCTTCTGTGTAGCAATGAAATCAATATAATCACTGGAATTTAATACCACACTGAAGATTTCCAATATCAATATAATTATCGTTAAACATATTAATGTTAGAAACAACCTGTGAACTTCTTCTTTTATATTTAGCCTAAATCTAGCATGCACAGCAACACTGAGCAATAATATCACCATAAAAATATTCATCTGAATTGCAAGCATTGTATTAATCTTCATCACTTCTTTCAGCAAATACAACTATACGCATATCAACAAAGTACTATTAAAATAGCGTCATCTGGTTTGTATGGGGCAAAATGGTTCATCATCACTCTCTTATATATTTTCTGGATTTGCCTTGTTACAATATATTTCCTTTATAATTAGAAAAACAGCACAACTCTATCAATTGTACCGTTTGGATTAGGTGCTAGTCTTCCTGACAGGTGCCAAAACTGATATGGTAATTTTATGTCTGTTTCTAATCTGGTGCAATTGGCACTTCCTGTAGTAATTCAGATTTAATAATATCTCCCTTATAGATATGTTGTGCAGAAATCCAAGGGACAGTCCACCGGTTACCACTATGACGAAATACTAATCGGCTGTCTAATGATAGTTTTCCAGTTTTGCGGATCGCCACGTCTGGTATCACTAAGGTAAATTTCATGGTGCGTTCCGTTCATTTGATAGCCATTGTCTGTAATAAAAGTATGTAGCCTCTCAACCGTTGGACCTTCTTCCGAAAAAGGTCCGATATGTAAGATCTGAGCTACCATCCCCTCATCATAGGTATTAAAACGTATTTTATCTAAGGTAGATAAACCTTTGTCTTGACGAACTTTTTCTATCGCAGTAGTTACTAGTGCTGAAGTGATATATTGGGGTTGCATAATCATAAGCGTCCATTTCCAATTATCTTTATTCTCACTGCTAAAATTGTTCATATCATCACTCCACCATAGCCCTTCCAGTGGCATCACTCCATAATCAATTTCTAATGTTTTCTTAACCATGAACTTTAATGTATAAGATACGCTAAACAATGCTTCGACAGCGTTTTGAAATTCAATGGAATTGTTGGGATTTCCGCTCCCATCAATCATTAAATGCTGCAGAGGTGGAACTGTTACTATTGAAAGCTTTTTTGCTGACGCTTTATACAACTCTTTCAATTCTTTTTTATAGTCAACCTTATCCATAAATACATTTCTCCTTCAAAACCATAACACATCTACAATTTAATTTTTTAAACCTTTTGTGCTTTTACGATAAGAAAAGGGGGTCTTCTTCGTTCCTCTTTCAAAACTTCATTTAATAATTCTGCTTCTTCTGTTGCTATTGGCTCTAAAACCCTGACAATATTAAACCCTGTTTCAATCAATGTATTAATAATGCTTGACGTTGTTCGATGATATTTAATTACACCATCAATGAACCATTTTTGTTTTCTAATACCTTCATCATTATAATTATCTAATTTCCAATACAATTTTTCGCCATTTTCTCCTTTCGCCCATCCATTAGAAGCTTTTTTAGCAGTCACAATTGGATGTTCTTGTGAGAAAATCAGTAATCCATTGTTTTTTAAGCAGTGATAAATTTCTTGCAAAACATTTTTAAAATCAGCAATATAATGGAATGCTAACGAACTGAGAACTAAGTCAAACTGGTCTTTATGGAAGCTTATGTCTTCGATGGGAAGGCATCTATATTCTATTTTATCATGTTGATAGAGTTGCTTTGCCCTAGAAATCATTTTTTCCGAAATGTCTATACCTATAACCCGCTCAGCGCCCTGGGACACATACCAGTTGCTAGATTCTCCAAAACCACACCCTAAATCCAATATCTTCTTATGAGTCAAATCATCAGGCAAGAGTGTTCTAAACGCAGGAATTTCAAGAACATCATTAAGACCAGTAGAATCTACCCTTAGTTTAATATAAGAATTATAAAAAATCTCATTGTCGTAGATGTTCTGTTTCAATTTAAATACCTTCTTACAACTTTAATATAATATTGATTTAAAAACTTAGTCCAAATTATTCAAAAGATTTGTCTAAAATTTGTATTGCTGTTTTAAGCAAATCATCTTTCGTTAAATCATTTGTTATTTTTATGTACTCTCCTGTGGTTCTAACATCATTAAATATCTTCTCATTCTGCCACATACTCCTCTGTAGATATTTGGGTATCATCAATTTTTCGTTAGATGCACCTTGATAAAATGCTGTTTCATTAATTAACCTCCGCCTCAATACATCCAAGTCGCCAATTAGCCATATTTTCCTTAATATCTTGATGCTAATGTAGTTGCTAAAGTAGTTTTGCCACTCATAGGGCTACCGCCAATTAGAATTACTTTTATGTTACTGTACAGTTACATCGCCCCTTTCCTTCATCCACATTTCAGCCTTCTCTAGCACCTCATTAATAAACGGTCCTTTACCTTTAGTATATTTTCCCCTATCATCTGAATATTTTAGAACAAGCCTTTTCTTAAGTCTTCCATATTCTTCTGCTACTTTGGGAAAAGCTCTTAGATAGTTCCGAAAAAGTAGATGTTCTAACCAAAAATCACTTTTATATTTGACAACATGCAAATGATGGGTACGTGGCATCCCTTTACGGAAAAACTGCCTATTTGGTATTCCTGCTTCCCCTCTATATTTATAACCATTTAGCTCTAACATGTTTATTTGTTTTTTATCTACTAATGTACGTTCAGAGACACCAAGCATTATATCAATTATTGGTTTTGCCTCTAATCCGTATATTGAAGTACTACCTATATGTTGAATGTCAATAAAATCTTCAAAAATTGTCTTAAGCAAGATACGTTCTTTCTCAAAAAGAATTACCCAGTCGGGATTATAATCAACAATTGTGATGGTATCGTCCATAAAACCTCCAAAACATATAACGGTTAGTTTATCCATTTATAATAATTAACAAACTCGTCATCCGAACATTTACTTCCCTTAAAAGATTGATCGACATTCAAAACTAGCTAATGTAATGTTATTGGTTCGCCTCATTACCATAAAATTCCTATGTAATTAGCAAAAATTCAACTTCGGTGATATAAAACTTTAATAGATACTATCACACCAATATTGCAAAGAAACTGGCACTCTGAAAATGGCATATTCAACACCAATGAAATTCAAACGGAAATAAAAAAAGCTCCGAGGAAAATCCCCAGAACAATTTGATTTATATGTATTTATTGATACAATTATTAGTTGATGTCCCTTAAGGAACCACCGCTCTATCTACCTGAGCTACGGGCGCACATGTTAAAAAGGCAATAGGGTTATTGTTTCGGTCTTCCCCTCTAACTTCATTCCTTCCAATTCCACCATTTTAATAGTTTGGCATCGTATTCATCATTAGACGCATAGTACACCGCACACCTAATTAGCTAATTGCTCATCACTATTCATTATTTCATCACTCGTCATCAAATGCGTTTAATGCTATAGGTAATGCTTGAATTACTATATTTCCCACAGCAGGTAACCCCACCAGAACGGCACTAATGATTTCATCTCTTGTAGCTCCAAGAGACTTGGCATGTTTTACATGAAAGGGCAGTCCACCTTCAAGTCTGGCTGAAGCTAAAACAGCTATGTACGCTAATTCTTCGGTTTTAGCGTCCAGTCTACTGGCTGTTCCTAACTTTTGCACTGTGTCCAACCATATCTCCTGATGCTCAGGAGCTTCTTTTATAAATGTTTGAAATGCATTACTAACCGAAAAATTTTCGTCCATTGTGACCTCCATTTTTATCAACTTATTTTATATCAGGGTATCAACATAATTTTGCAATTTTGAAAAATAAATACCGATATGTATACCATCCACAAATGCATGATGTACTTGTACGGAAAACGGCAATAAGACTTTATTATTGTCTGAAAAATATTTACCCCAAGAAATTCTTGGTACAGAATCATTTTTGTTTAATGAAATAGTATGTGACAGATGCGTAAAAGATACCCAGGGAATACAAGTTATATATATTAAGTCATCTCTTCCGGCAACATCCGTTAAGTTGAAATAATTGTTTTGATTTTCCGCCTTTCTCTTAGCATATTCAGTAAATGCAAAAATATCATTGCTCATTTCTGCTGTAACAAATTTGAATAAATCATCTTCGCCAGCTTTTAAATAAGTAAATGAAGGATGAAGTCTATCATGTAAAATTACTTGATTCTCTCTTATTCTATATCGAAAATTAATTACTTCATTTGCAATATGAGTAGAAGCATAAATCATTGCAAAGTTAAACGAAATCTCCTTTGCTCTTACAAAGCTTAGAAATTTGGTAATATCAATATTTGCACAAATATTATATTGAGGATAATCCATCCTGCGGAAAAAGTTAAAATGTTCTTTTCGTTTCCAGTTATCTAAATCTATATATTTCAAAATTCTCCCTCCAATCTATAATAATACTCTCTAATTCCGATAAAATTTATGGATATTAAACATACTTAATCTGCATTCGCCAATATTCCATTAAATTCCTCTAAAATACAATAATAACGGCACACTCCATCATTGCACCGTTTTTTTGCTAAACCCCTATTTTTTCTTAAAGTTCTTACGAAACAGATGCAATTCTATACTTTATTATCATATTTTTAATAGCCTCGAGATATTCCCTCCTAGCACTTGCTCCATAACATGACGGTCTTTTACTAATTGTTCAATAATAGTTCTTGCTGTTAATGGAGAGCAGTAGGGTGCATCCGAACTGAAAAATGTGCGTTCAGGATATTCCTTTATCGCAAAAGAGGGTGCCATAGTAGTGAAGATTGCTGACAAATCTAAATACGCATTAGGTATATCCTTAACTGCCTTCAAAGTATTTAGCCAATTTACTCCGCCAAGATGTCCTAGTATTAAGGGAACAGTAGGATACATTTTAGCTAGCAGTAGTAGCTCTTTAATATCCTCATAGTTCAAAGGCATGAACGTATGCACCCACAACGGTAGATTGCCAAATTCCTGCGAGGCACGAAACAGCGGTTCAATTTCAGCTATCTTCCCCGAACCTGGAGTCAACTCTCCAATTCCCCGAAAGCCGTTCGCTACTATATATTTATCGATCCACTCAAGATTGTTCATTATAAGATAAACCGAATGGAATTGAACCAAAACCAATATATTTTTCTGGATTTCCCTCAATTACTGTTGTTAGTTCTTTGATAGCACGTATTCGTTCATTAAGCGGGTTTGTTACACCATTCAAGATATCATACAACTTATTAAGTTCTGCTTCAAAACTTTCTAAACTAGTTGCTGCTTCTGGGTGTATAGTTGAAGTAAAAAGGATAGTACAATCAACTTCTGCCTCTGCCATTAATTGAATTTGTCGCTCTGGCGGAAATATTACATGGGCATGACTATCAATAACCATAATGTCTCCTCTTCTCCACAATTATTTATGTTTACTAATAATCCTGCCTTTCAAATTCCCTAATTCGTTCTCTTAATCGCAATTGCACTGTCTGCAATATAGCAAGCTGTTTGTTTACTTCATTTAACTTTGTTTTATATAACTCATAAGCAGCCTTGCATAATGGTCGGTCTTTTTGTATTGAAATCGGGCACTCAATAATTTTAGCAATATCGTCCGTATTGATCCCTAAGCTTAAATAAAATTGTATTGTATTAATTCTTTCAATGGCGTCATCATCATAATCCCGATACCCGTTTTCCATACGCCTGGAATTTATGATATTCTTTGTTTCATAATATCTTATTGACCGTACACTCACACCTGTCCTACGCGACAATTCTTTAATTAGCATTATAATCGCCTCTCAGCTTTCATTTGACTATATTATAAAGTATGACATTGATGTTAAGGTCAAGGATAAATTATTTTATAGTTGTTATCGCACAGTTAAGATTCTGCTTCCAATTACTTTATTTAGCCCGATTCATTATTTCCAAAAAAGGAAGTGTTCTTCATCATCAAATCCCTGCTGCCTGAATAAAAAAAATTCTTCCAATACCTCCTCAAATCTTTGGATAGTATCGGTTGTATCTTTTCCCTCTTTATACAGCCGATCAAGCTCTTCAGATAGTTCCCAAATTTCATCATATAACTCCGTCTCTTGTTTCTTAAAATCCAGGTATCTGCTATTCATAAGTCAGTTAAACCCACCCCTCCTTATTTTATCTGGAGGCTTCTATGCCCTCCTGTAATCACCCATGAATGGGAATTTTACAGGAGGAAATTAAAAAGGATCACATATGCAGGATTATTTCTACCCTACACATGCGATCCAAATCGATCTTTGCAACAGTATCAAGACACAGGAAGCAACCCAAATAACAGAACCCGTCAGCGTGTCCTGCCAAACCTGTATCAAGATATGATACCATCGAATATTACATGCAGTCGCACAGCCATCTGCCTTGCGCGCCAATCATTACACCCCGATTGTCAAAACTTGTAATTCAGCTAGCAACCGGGTATAATAAGATTGTCGTCGTTGGACAGTTCGCTGTTACGTGTAGGTGTCTGTGCACCTGCTCGTGCCTATAGGTGCTCTAACACCTATAGGACACGGCGACTTTACTTTTTAATTTCCACCTATTACTAATATTAGTACTCTTTTACATGAATTGCAAGTGTATGAAGATAAAAAGATTGGTTTCCTATCAAAAAACTTACACCCGTCCCTTGTAAGTAAAAAAGCAGCCGGTTAGACGGAATTAATTCCCGTAACCGGCTGCTTCCAAGAAAAGACGGGATGGTGGTTGTATCTTTATTAATTCTGTCAATCTAACGCACTCTCCTAAGAATTGCCCCTGAAGAATATTTTGTTTTCTGCTATATTACAATATATTATTTTTGTATAAATAAATTTCGAATAGACTCAATTACAGCTAAAATATTAATCTGCTTCATACGGTCTGGCACCGTTTTATAATGTTTTCTACAAAAGCTAAATAATTTTGCTCCATCTACTTTATTGTCAGTATATATATTTTCGGATAAATCATTTAGCATCCATTTATATCTCGGAAAGATATGCATATGAAAGTGCGTTGTTTCCTCCCCAAAATTAGCTATATATACCTTCTCAACATCGTCCATCTTTTCCAAAGCCGTTACTCCAAACTTCATAATAATTCCCATACGTTGTATTTCCAGTTGATTCAAATCACTATATGACTCGACATGCCTCAACGGTGAAATAATCAAATATCCTGGGATATTTATATCAATACAATGATGTAAAACAACATGCTCATCTTTAAAAATTATTCCGCCAACTGGCAATATATCAGCCTTAACTATACTACAGGTGAGACACATATGGTTCCTCCAAATTATATTATCTTATTTAGCAAGCCTTCCCCTGATTGAGAGTATGTTCAAACTCTTTTGTACAATATTGTTAGATTTGCTATATTGCCATTAATTTCCTGCAAAAAAAACAGCACAAATCGGCACATTGGCAGCAAACACGGCAGCATACCAAAAAACTGTATACTTTCTATTTCGGCACAACAACATAAAAAATCTTCCCTCTGACTTGAATAGTTTTATTCCTATTCTGGCCATTTAGGAAGATTTTTCATTATTTACACAAATTTTGCATCATCTGATTTTTTTAAAAAACTCAAACCTTAGTATCCCAATTAGATATCAAGTGCGGCATGATATCCCTGATAAATTGCTGTCGTTATGGTAGAGGCAGATACACAATCACCGATCGTTATAACATACGGTGCACAATCAATTAACTCATCTACTACATTTCTTCTTGCTCGCTGTCCAAGTGCACAGATTACTGTAGTACCTGGAACAAGATGTTCCCCATAAGCGTCAGCACAGACAACACCTTCTTCTGTTACCCGCAAGCCCTTATATCCTGTGTGAACATGAATCTTATTCATTTCGATTTCCTTTAACAAAATCGGACGGTGTCTGATATTCGCATCCGGAGCCAGTTCCGATCTCATCTCTACCAGTTGTACCACTTTGCCTTCCTTAGCAAGATGGATGGCTATTTCACAGCCTGCCAATCCGCCTCCCAAAACTACAACTTTGTCGCTGACCTTATCTTGCTTGAGATAATAGTCGTTAACGACAACTACATGTTCTCCATCAAGTCCATAAATTGGTGGTACCAATGGTTCAGAACCAACGGCAATAATTAAAGCATCCACGTTTTCTTTCTCTACATAATCTTTAGTGACGGTCGTATTTAAGCGAATCTCCACACCGGCGTCCTCGGCCAGCTTGCCAAGTGTAACACCTAGTTGATACATTTCATACTTAAAGGGTATTGCCTGTTCTCCCTTTAAGATACCACCTAACTCGTCAGTTTTCTCGCAGAGAATGACCTTATGCCCGCGTTTGGCCGCGGTAATGGCAGCTTCCAAACCTCCAGGGCCGCCGCCTGCTACCAGAACTTTGCAGGGATGAGCAGAAGGAATCACTTCTGTTCCATCCAGTTCACGGCCGATGAGAGGATTAACCGTACAGCGTCTTGTGGAGGTAACAGCACGTTCCGCCATGCAGGTAAAGCATCGTAAGCATTTTACAATATCCTCATCACGGTTGCTCATAACCTTTCTCGGAAGTTCATGATCAGCAAGCAACGCGCGAGCCATTTCAACTATATCTGCCTGCCCACTGGCAATAATTTCTTCCATCATAGCCGGGTCATTTAAACCGCCGAGTGTTGCCACAGGAATGCTTACATGTTTTTTTATTTCAGCTGCAAGGTAGACATTGCAGCCATGAGGTACAAACATAGAGGGATGTGTAATACTAAATCCTCTCTGATAAGT
Source organism: Sporomusa sp. KB1 (assembly GCF_007830295.1). Taxonomy (GTDB): domain Bacteria; phylum Bacillota; class Negativicutes; order Sporomusales; family Sporomusaceae; genus Sporomusa. Next base: position 1,542,287 of record NZ_VLKC01000002.1, read on the forward strand.
GCCTGCCGATACATGTAATAAATCGATCCTTGATTCCAGCAGTTTGGCAATTTCGACACCCTCGGCAAGATCATAGCCGCCCTCAAGCAATTCGGAACCGCTCATTCTAAACTCAATTGGAAAACCAGGGCCAACTGCCTCACGGACACTGTCAATAACTTCCTGAGCAAGCCGCACTCTGTTTTCCAAACTACCGCCGTATTTATCGGTTCTATGATTGAAATAAGGAGATAAGAACTGATTAATCAGCCAGCCATGGCCGCCATGAATCATAATCATCTCAAAACCGGCTCTCTTGGCGATTCCAGCACATTTACCATATGCGGCTACGATATCAGCAATCAATTCTTCGGTAAGTTCCTTTACCCTAAGACCATCCGGACGGACTCCGTCACTTGGCCCCCACTGGGAAAGTCCGCCTTTCTTATCCTTATCTGTAAGATAAGTTCCGGCATACTGCCCGGAGTGAGACAATTCGACACTGGGGATTGCACCATGACGACGAATAGCATCTGCCGTGTAAGTAAAGCTGGCTAGAGATCCTACGGTCTTCAGATCCAGATGAAACATATGCGAACCTTCTGTTTCTGGATGAACCACCACTTCACTGACGGTAACTGCGGCAGCGCCGCCTTTGGCCCTTAACTCGTAAAAAGCAGTAGATGCGCGACCAATAGTACAGTCAGCAGTAATATCTGTTCCTCCCATAGGGGCGGAAAACATGCGATTGCGGAAATGGACATTTCCAATTTTAATGGATTTACATAGGTTTGGATATTTTCTTTGCATAGTTTCATTCTCCTTTCTATGTTTGGATTTAATAAATCTCTAATATATTCAATTTTGTATAATGCTCCTTTCTTGTGAATTTATATACACATTACTATATAGCAAACTTCATGCCAATGTTTTACTATCAGCAAATACACTATCAGCAATCAATACCATCATTTTGATGTACCTTTTTGTTCACTTTTTTCTCCAACACAAAAGCGGCGATGTACCATTTTAGGTACATCGCCGCTATCTTACAGCTTTGTCATCACTTTATTATTCCCCATCCTGTTGACGTTCTATTTCTTTTAATTTGCGGTAAAGAACCGTACGGTAAATTCCGAGACGTTCGGCTGCCTTACCAATTTTTCCACCACACTCTTTTACTATATGCTGGATATATTTTCGTTCCACCGTTTTGACAACCTCACGTAAGGTGCCATTTAGCCCTAATAAGCTAAAAATATTGTGCTTGTATTCATTTTCTTGAGAAATTGCATCAAAGGCCAGTAAATCAGGTTGACCGGCCTGCATACTACTAATGACTTTGCGTTCGACAGTACTGCGCAATTCACGTACATTGCCCGGCCACTTATAACTTTGCAAAGCCGTAAAGGTCTCGGCATCAAATTCAACTTCCAATCCATATTTCTTATTAAAGTAATCCAAGAAGCGTAAGGCCAGAGTCGCAACATCTTCCGGCCGCTCTCTTAGTGGCGGTATCACTATGGGTATAACGTTGAGACGATAATATAAGTCACTGCGGAACTTCCCCTCCGCAACCATCTTTCCCAGATCCTTATTTGTAGCGGCAATAAGCCTAAAATCCATCTTCCGGTCCATATTGCTGCCGATACGCCGAACTTCGTAAGTTTCTAACACTCTCAACAATTTTGCCTGCAACAAAAAAGGAAGCTCGGCAATCTCATCTAAAAACAATGTACCCTGATGAGCAGCCTCAAACAATCCCACTTTTCCTTCTGCACGTGCTCCTGTGAAAGCTCCTTTTTCATAGCCGAACAGCTCAGATTCAACCAGATTTTCTGGCAGGTTGGCACAATTCACCGCAATAAAGGCTTTCTCGGATCTTTTACTATGCCGATGTATATATTTAGCTAATATCTCTTTGCCTGTTCCCGATTCACCTAATAGCAAGACTGTACTATCAACCTGCGCCACGTTATGAGTCTCCAGTAATACTTGCTTCATTTCCTTACTTTCCGCCACAATTGTTTCGGTTTCTAAAACATACCTTCTTAAATACTCAATTTCTCGCGTACGCCGGCTATTTTGTTCTTGTTCCTCGTGGCTAACAGGTAATGCCTGCGCAGCAGGAGGTATACCGTACGTTACGACTAAAATAACTTCACCTTTATCGTCAAATACCGGCGTACTTCTCGAATAATGGACAATGCCAAGTTTAGTTCTTAACATGCCGCTCTGTTCACACTTTTTTTCTACAGCCTCAAGCGCGTAGGATTTATTATAAAATTCGTTGTTTACTAAATCCCTAACATTGGATGTAAGCAATCGATCAATTGACATATCAAGTGTCAGGGCTGTCGTTGTATTCGAAAGCAATATATTACCGTACTTATCAGTTACAAAAATTGTATGGGGCAGATTATTAAATATCTGTTTCAAATTTTCTTGAGCAAGTTCATAGCTTGCGCTCACTTTTTTTGCACCTTTCACTAATCCGTCACCCCTAATTCAAAAATTATAAATCAGCTGAATAAGTTCGACAAAATTTCTTTTAAACAAAATGAGAATACTAATGCAGTTTAAAAGTACTAAAGAGTACACCTGAAATCATTGGTATTAACCATATTAGCCATACGAAAATACTTAACTTATGAAAATTAACTTTTAAATAGTTATTCTCTGAGTATAATACCCATGTTGCCCATATGGTATGAATAAACATAAGAAGTATAGCAAACATCCCTGTCAAGCCATGAAAATCAGCCTGAAATCTCCCTGCAATTTGGCTCATTGCAGTAGTACCGATACTATCAAATACTAGTCCTAACCAAAAAACTACTACGTGCCACCAATTCAAATTGTTTTGAGCCTTTTCTGCTAATACAGCCAGAGTATAAAAAAGGCCAGCCAAGCTAATGAAACCAATGGCGATAATCATCATATATACTGCATCCTCCAATTAACCCGTGTCTTGCTATATCATATCAAATCATCCGCATCACCACAATAAACTCTAGCTAGTTGGTTTCTGTTAACAAAATATGAACCTTTAGAAAGACAGAGGGAATTAACGCTTTATGGAGAAATTAGCAAATGGAAAGAGATCTCACGCCAAGGTCTATGCCTTAAAATGATTTGAAACGACGGGAGGAATTACATTTGAAAGTATTAGCATTTCTCGGTAGTCCACGAAATGGCAATACAACCGCCATGGTCAATGCCGTCTGTAAAGGAGCTGCTAGCGCAGGCCACGAGACAGAGGTAATCAACCTCGCTAGCCTAAAAATTTCCGATTGTACTGCTTGCTGCGCTTGTAAAAGCGGCAAGGTCGAGTACTGTGCTGTCAAAGATGACATGCAAAAACTATATACCAAAATTATCGAAGCTGACTGCCTTGTGTTTGGAACGCCGGTATATATGGGACAAATGACCGGGCAAATGAAAAACTTTTTTGACCGGTGGTACCCATTCCTAAGTGAGAATTACCACATTTATCATTTGCCAGGGAAAAAATATATCACTGTAACCGCCAGTGGCGCACCGGCGGCAGTATTTCAATCATTAACAGATTACTTCAATCATTGGCTTGGCAGCTTTTTCAAGATGGAGCTAGTCCAAAATATAGTAGGCGGTGAATTGGGACCAGCAGATGCTATAAACAGCCAACCTCAACTCCTGACTATGGCCGAGAATGCCGGTCGTACCTTGAAGTAACGTACTCTCGTATAAGAAGCAGGCTAACGTAAAAGACAAAGTACCTAATTCGACTTATACTGAAATTAGGTACTTTGTCTTTTTATATACAGCCTGTTACTTTGGCGCGTTCCCTACCTCTTAAGCCAAAACATCTTTGCCTTATCCGCAATAGTAGTAACACTTTTGGCATTTACTGCCCCCCGCCATTCTGGTGGAAATAGGCGTCTATACCTCGGCTGCGAAAACCTGGCATCAATTAAGAGTATCAGTCCCCGGTCTTGTTCGGTACGAATTACCCGTCCGGCTGCTTGCAAGACCTTGTTCATTCCCGGATAAACATAGGCGTACTCAAACCCCTGGCGGTTTGTCTTATCAAACCATTGCCTGACGATTTCCCGTTCCAGACAAATCTTAGGCAGACCGACGCCAACGATAATGGCCCCAACAAGACGTTCGCCAGTCAGATCAATTCCCTCACCGAATATCCCGCCCAAAACAGCGAAGCCCACAAGGGTAGCCGCGTTGTCATCAGAAAAATGTTGTAAAAACTCCGCTCGCTCCGCTTCCGTCATCTCACCCATTTGTCGAATCACCCTTGTTGACGGGTTTTTCGAGGAAAAGCGCTGACATACTTCCTCCATATAACGGTAAGATGGTAAAAACACCAGGTAATTTCCCTTTTTTACCCCAATTGCTGCTGTTATACTATCGACAATAGCTTCATAGGTTTGTTGCCGCATTTTATAGGTTGTACTAATCGTATCAGCAACTAAGAGTCCTAGATTATCATGAGAAAAAGGGGAAGGAACAGCTATTTTGCCATCTTCCTCCTCACCGCCTAGAATCTCTGAAAAATAGGCAAGCGGCGTTAATGTAGCAGAGAAAAAGATAGCGGCCCGCCCCCGTTTAACCGCCTGCCGCAGCAATTCTGAGGGATTAACGCAAAACAGCTTGAGTTTTACATCCTTTTCCAGCTTCTCACAGTAGGTCACATACCGCTCATCATACAGCTCCGAAGTCCGCAGAAAAGCATTGACCTTGAAGTACAGTTCTAATAACTCTTCACGAAAACTGGTCTGTTCATTCTTGGCCAACCATTTTTCAGCCAACTCCATAAACTTTCTGAGTTGTGGCAAAACCTCAGCCGGCAGTACTGCTGCCACGTAATAATCGGCTTCACCCACTGCGGATTTTTCCACACACAGCTTTCCAGCCTTTAACATATATGAGTTTATCTTGTCCGCAGCTTTAGCCAGCCGGGGAAGTTCGTGCTTTATGCTTTTCTTTAGATCCAGAAAACTCTGTTTGGTTATTTCTGCTGAAAACATGTCCCTGGCCCGGTCAACAAGATTATGGGCCTCATCCACCAAAAAACAATACTGGTCATTATTCTCGCAAAAGAAGCGTTTCAAATATACCCTGGGATCAAAAACATAGTTATAGTCACATATAACTATGTCTGCCCACAAAGCTAAATCCAGCGACAATTCAAAAGGGCAAAGCCTGTGATCCCGGGCAACTTGTTCAATTGTCTCCCGCGTGAAGGCTTCCAGATGCCAGCAATCGTTCAGCGCCAAGTTAATGCGATCATAATAACCCTTAGCATACTGGCATTCTTCCGGGGTACAGGCTGCCCCCGGCATAAAACAAGTTTTGTCTTTGGCCGTCAGGGTCAGCGTTTTACATTGCAGCCCTCCTTGCCGCAGCCTGGCAAAGGCCTCTTCTGCTAACTCCCGGGTTACCGTTTTGGCTGTAAGAAAAAATAGTTTCTCCACCTGCCCCAGGCCTAATGCCTTGACGGCTGGAAATATGGTTGCCATCGTCTTGCCGGTACCTGTTGGTGCCTGTGCAAACAGCTTACGCCCCTTAGTCAATGTTGTATATACGGCCACAGCCAATTGCCTCTGGCTATGACGAAACTCCGGAAAAGGGAATTGCAGCAATTGAGCTGAGACATTCCGAACCTCTATCCAATCGCCAAGCCGTTTAGCCCATAGTGCATACTGTGTTATCAGGGATTCAAAAAAGTCTGATAGCTCGCCAACAGAATAAACTTTTTCAAAAATCTTCATTTCTAAGCTAGCGACCTGGCAATAAGAAATCCGGACACTTATTTTTGGTAAACCCTGCTGGATGGCATACATATAAGCATAACACTTGGCCTGCGCCCAGTGCAGCGGATTATAGTCTTCCTGTATTTCATCAAGCTCATCGGTAACTGACTTGATCTCATCAATAGTTACCTGTTTATTGCCTGTCCCGTCTTTTGTAGTAATAATACCATCGGCCCGCCCGCTGATCTGTAAGTTCACATCAGGCCGCTCAACCACTATTGCCAAACTTACCTCTGGTTCATACTCCGACCCTTGCGCTTGCTGGATTTTACGATGAATTTTACTTCCTTCGACCATGCGGGAACTGCCGGTAAATGCTGCTGATAAATCCCCTGACCGGAGTACAAATTCAACTAAATTCCGTACTGAAGTTTTTACCACTTTGTTTAAAGACATATGTATTACCCTTCGTCCTGGAGTATTGCTTTTACATCCTGCTTCTAGGTTACCACCCCACACGATTGTACTCAAGTCAAACTAGGAAAAAGAGGCCACAGAAAAAACCTGCCTATGGCCTCCCTGGCAAACGCTATGTCATTACTTTTATGTCGAAAAAACTATAATAAAGTCAACTTTGTTAGCAGGAATACAATATACTGACTGGAATATTAAACAAATATGGTCGACAATACAGAATTCAGTAAAGGAGCTGATTAGGTTCATGAAGAGCCAAGAGCCATTAGATTCAAGTGTAAAAGAAATGTTAGATGTAGCCAAAACAAGTAATGTTTCAACTGTGTGGGACCGCTATCAAAGTCAACTGCCGCAATGCGGCTTTGGTGAAAGCGGTATCTGCTGTCGCAATTGTCTACAAGGCCCTTGTCGGATTAACCCCTTTGGTGACGGACCAGACGTCGGTGTTTGTGGTGCCAACGCCGATACCATAGTTGCCCGTAACCTCATCCGCGGAATCGCAGGCGGAGCAGCCAGCCATTCCGGCCATGGTAAGCATTTGGCTCATGTTCTAAAAAAGGTGGCAAAAGGTGAGGCTCTTGCTTACGAGGTCAAAGAAGCAGCCAAGCTAAACGCCGTGGCCGCACGCTTAGGCATTCCAACGGAAAATCGCAGCACCAAGGAAATAGCTGGCGATGTCGCCCAAGCCGCACTGGACGAGTTTTCCGAACGTGAAACTCCCAACGCCTGGGCAGCAACCACCTTGACTGCTGGACGGATAGCCAAACTAAACGAGCTGAAGGTAATACCTTATGGTATTGACAGCATTATTGCTGAGATCATGCATCGTACTACCCTAGGGGTAGACGCTGACCCAGTAAACTTACTGTTAGGCGGTATTAAAGGTGCAATAGCAGATTTTGCTGGTTGCCACTTAGGTACTGACTTAGCCGATATTCTTTTTGGTATTCCAGCACCAACAGTGAGTGAGGCCAACATGGGCGTGATTAGGGAAAAGGCTGTAAACATCGCTCTTCATGGACACAATCCCCTTCTTTCCGACATGATCGTCGCAACCTCCCGCGAGCCTGAGATCTTAGCCGAGGCCAAGGCAGCCGGCGCCGAACAAGGCATCCAGCTAATGGGAATCTGCTGCACCGGCAACGAAGTTCTCATGCGCCATGGCGTACCAACTGTCACCACTGCTGTTTCGCAGGAACTGCCTATTCTTACAGGTGCCCTTGATGCCATGATCGTCGATTATCAGTGTGTCTATCCTTCGTTGCCTACTGTTGCTGCCTGTTTTGGCACCCCGCTGATTACTACCATGGATATCGCAAAAATACCGGGGGCAACCCATATTGAATTTGATGAAGACCATGCTAGCGAAAAGGCTCGCGAAATAATCAGGATAGCAATTACCGCCTTTAAACGCCGCCTAAATAAGCCTGTTCATATCCCTCCCAAAACCAGCAAGGTGGTTGCAGGCTTCTCGACTGAGACTATTGTGGGCGCCTTAGCCAAACTAAATGCCGACGACCCGTTGCAACCGCTTGTCGACAATATCGTCAACGGCAATATTCAAGGTGTCGTATTATTTGCTGGTTGCAGCAATATCAAAGTTGGTCATGACCAAAATTTTGTTGCTATTGCCAAAGAACTGATTGCCCGCAATATTCTGGTATTGGCTACCGGGTGCGGCGCTGGCGCCTTTGCCCGCAATGGCCTATTAGATCCACAGGCAACACTCAACTATGCTGGTGACGGACTAAAAGCCGTACTCACAGCGATTGGCGAAGCCAATGGACTAAACGGTCCGTTGCCTCCGGTCTTACATATGGGCTCCTGTGTTGATAACTCCCGCCCTGTTGATATTGCCGTGGCACTTGCTAACAAGCTAAAAGTGGACATTCCTCAGCTCCCTGTTGTTGCCAGTGCACCTGAATACAAGACAGAAAAAGCCTTAGCCATCGGCACCTGGGCTGCCACCCTTGGCTTGCCTACCCATCTGGGATTGGTGCCGCCAGTCGTTGGCAGCAAACTGGTCACAAGGATTCTTACCCAGGACATTAAAGAACTAACAGGCGGTTACTTCATCGTCGAGCCAGACCCAATACTAGCAGCCGAGAAGATTTTCAGCGCAATACAGGAACGGCGCCAAAAATTAAATATTAGCACCCGTAGTTGGTAAGGAGGATTACCATGCAAAAAGAAATCCTTATCCGGTATGAACGCTGTATGGGCTGCCATTCCTGTGAAGTAGCCTGTGCCGTAGCCCATTCACCCTCGAAAACGCTAGTTGGCGCGATAGTAAGCGATAAGCCACCACTTAAACAAATTTATGTCGAACAAATTGACAACCTAAAAGCCCCTATTGCCTGCCGTCACTGCGAAGAAGCTCCCTGTGTGGAACTCTGTACAACCCATTCGCTCCACCATACCCCTGATGGCCTGGTTACCAACAGTGATCGTCAGGACAAATGTATAGGTTGCTGGATGTGCATTATGGCCTGTCCATTTGGTGTAATCCGCCAGGACGGCGATAAGCGCCGGGCGGTAAAATGTGACAGAGAATGCCTGGACGAAGCGGGTATTCCAGCCTGCGTCAAAGCGTGCCCAACCAGTGCGCTGGTATTTAGCACCGTAGCTGATTTCCAAGCAGGCAAGAGGCGCGGGCAGGTTGCCGTGCTGGAAGACTGCGCAAGCAGCAGCCAGGACTGAGTTATTTAGCAACTAGTCGAAAAAGATCCTACAGCACCGTATCGCTGTAGGATCTTTCTTTATTTCGTTACTTCGCAGCAACGCCATATAAGTCTTTAAATTTTTTAAAAATATGCGTTCGCTTACAGCTTTCACATAAGATTTCATCGTCTGTAGAGCCCAGCTTGTTACGCATATATTCAATTTGTTCTTGGGTTATGAAGTGCTTGCCACACGACTTGCAGCTTAGCAATGCAAACTTTTTGTTCCATATCGTTCTGTGCTGTTTTTCTTCACGAATAGGTATGGCTCCGGTAGGACATACTTGGGCGCATGCACCACAACCCATGCACGCCTCCGAGGGTTCATCATATGGAGTAGCTACTTTTTTCGTAATTCCTCTGCTTATTGTGGATATTGCAGCTAAACCCACTGTTTCACAGGCTTTTACACACAATCCGCATAGAATACACTGCTCATCAGTTGCTGAAGTAAATCTTGCAGGTTTAGAAACTGAATATTCTTCTCTAAGCTTATTTATTTGCTGATTGTTGGGAACCCTTGCTGAGAGTAGCATGATAATAGTCTTTCTCATCCCGAGTATTTTGGCGGAATTAGTAATTACTTCCACTTCCTTGGTAACCGGGTAAACACAGGAAGTAACAACCTTATGCCAGCCGTTTTCAACTACTTCAACAATACATAGCCGGCAGCTTGCCTGACCAGGCAGGGCGTCACTGTGGCACAGGGTAGGAATATAAATATTGTTACGCTGTGCTACAGCCAAGAGAAATTCTCCTGCTTCTGCCTGGCATATCTTACCGTCGATGGTTATATTCATCAAATAGCCTCCTCTCCGACCTTCACTGCATTAAATTTGCAGGAATCAACGCAATTTCCGCACTTAATGCATTTTTGCATATCTAGTGTATGGGAAGCCTTAGCCTCGCCCTCAATAGCCATCGCCGGACAATTTCTTTTGCACTTTCCGCAACCTATGCACAACTCCTGATCAATGTAGAACGTAGTTAGCTCCTTGCATATTCCAGCCGGACATTTTTTATCAACAATATGCGCTATGTACTCGTCCCTAAAGTATTTGAGGGTCGACACAACCGGATTGGGCGCACTCTTTCCCAGTCCGCATAGTGCAGCTTCGCTGGTCATGCTGCAAATTTCTTCCAAAGTTTCGATATCGCCTAACTGACCTTTTCCATTACAAATATCATTTAGGATGTCGAGCATTCTCTTTAGACCCTCCCGGCAAGGAACACATTTGCCGCAAGATTCCTCTGCCAGAAAGTTGACATAGTACCTGGCCACATCGACCATGCAGGTTCGCTCATCCATGATAATCATGCCACCTGATCCCATCATTGAGCCAGCCTCTGCAAGGGTGTCAAAATCAACCTTAAGATCCAGTAGACTTTCCGGAATACAGCCGCCTGACGGCCCACCGCTTTGAACAGCTTTGAATTTCTTGTTGCCAATCACGCCGCCGCCAATGCCAAATATCAGTTCCCGTAAGGGTATACCCATTGGTACTTCCACCAAGCCGGTATTCTTGACCTTGCCAACAAGGGAAAATACCTTGGTACCTGTACTCCCTTTTGCACCAATGCCCCTAAACCATTCACTGCCGTTGTTGATAATTAGCGGGATATTGGCCCAGGTTTCAACATTGTTGAGAATGGTCGGTTGTCCCCAAAGGCCTTTCTCTACAGAGCGGACATATTTAGCCCTCGGCTCGCCAACATTGCCTTCAATAGAAGCCATAAGAGCAGTAGACTCGCCGCAAACAAAGGCACCGCCGCCTCGTACAATTTGGATGTCAAAATTGAAGCCGCTTCCTAAAATGTTCTGCCCGAGGAAACCACGCTCTTTGGCTTTGGCGATAGCGATATCCAAATTCTTGATTGCTAACGAATATTCATCTCTGATGTAGATATAGCCCATTTCGGACTGTATCGCATAGCCGGCAATCAGCATTCCTTCAATGATACTATTGGGGTCACCCTCCATAATACTTCTATCCATAAAGGCGCCAGGGTCACCCTCATCACCGTTGCATACCACATACTTGGGAAAATTGTCATAGCCCGCACATTGCTTCCATTTACGACCTGTAGGAAAACCAGCACCGCCCCGGCCCCGCAAGCCGGAGTCCGCTACTTCTGAGATAACCTGAGCCGGAGTCATGGCAAACAGCACCTTGTTCAATGCTTGATAACCGAGCCTCTCGATATAGTCATCGATATCAGCAGGATCAATCTCGCCGATATTCCGCAACGCCAGCTTCATCTGCTTTTTATAGAAATCGTTATCGTTTTGCGATTGCACCTTTTTGCCTGTGGCAGCATCCACATATAGAAGTCTGTCGATGACCTCGTCGGCCATAATAGACTTTTCAAATATTTCGTCAACATCTGCCTGCTTAACTTTATAATAAGAAATATCATCAGGCATGATTTTCACAATTGGACCTTTTTCACAAAATCCATTGCAACCGGTAGCTTTTATGATCGGTTCGACGCTAACTGCTACGCTTGCTGCCAACACTTTATTTTTTAACCCTGTATAGATTTCCAGACTATTATTAGCAAGGCAGCCGGTGCCACAGCAAACCAGTACCTTTTTTTGGCTATTCGCACCCATTTAGTTCTCCCCCATATTCGCCCAGGATTTCTCTAATTCTAGCTGCCGTAACTTTTCCATAGTAGGTTTCATTCACAACAATAACAGGAGCAATCGCACAGGACCCGAGACAATTTACTGTTTCCAGAGAAAAACGCCCATCTGCGCTAGTTTCACCCGGTTTAATATGAAGGGATTTCTCGATTTCATCAATGATAATCATCGACGACCTAATGTGACAGGCTGTACCATCGCAAACCTTAATAATATTGTCACCTTTTGGCGTCAGGCTTAAGGCCTTATAAAATGTTGCCATGCTATATAACTTGCTTAGCGGAGTATCGAGATATTTAGCCAATATAAGCAGCGCTTCCCTGGGGATGTAATTATACTCACGTTGGATATCTTGAAGAATCGCCAGGGTGTAACGCTTCTCCTGCGGGTACTTTTGGATCACTTTGTGGGTGGATGAAAAATCAATTGACGTTTTTTCCATTGACATATTGTCTCACCTTCTGATTATAATTTTGCCAGTTGCAGACTGTCCCATATTGTTACTTTTTTTATATATTATAGCTTCGAAGACAAAACCCTTTTTCCATGTCCTAAATAACCGAAATTTACTGACAAAAAAGTCTATATTCCTCTCTTTCAAGTCACAAAACGACCCGAGTTAACCCAAAAAATCCGTAGATAACATTTATCTACGGATTCTTGCTAAGCCTGATTAGATTTCAATAAGCTCATAACCCTTTGTGCCGATACCAATTTTTTCGGCATGATCAAGGCACACCCGCCAATTGGTTTCCGGATGAGTGGCATGAAAATGATCCTGTTTTCCACCGTCACTCCCTTGGTTTGCTAGCTGTTCAGCCAAGTAGCTGCCTGAGATAACCGGAGCCTGGTTAGCCATATCGGCACAAGCCATATCAAGTGCTACCGGGTCAAACGAGGCGAACATCCCGATATCGGGAATTATGGGTACGTCATTTTCGGCATGACAATCACAAAATGGTGCTACATCAACAACTAAGCTGATATGAAAGTGTGGTCTGTCATGTAATACAGCCCACGAATACTCGGCAATTTTCTTGTTTAGAATATCATTGGACTCATCCCATGCCGCAGCAATCGCATTAACATGACAAACGCCGATACATCTTCCGCAGCCGACACATCTGGCATGGTCAATCTGTGCCTGTTTATCAGTAACCGTTATCGCCTTATGAGCACAAATTTTTCCGCAGGCGCCACAACCTACACAAGTTTTGCTTTTTACCTTAGGTTTACCATCACTATGCATCTCCATCTTACCGGCTCTTGAACCACAGCCCATGCCGATGTTTTTTAATGCACCGCCGAATCCGGTAAGCTCGTGGCCTTTAAAATGGTTCAAACTGATCACAATATCGGCATCCATTATGGCCCGCCCAATTTTGGCTTCTTTAACATATTCGCCGCTAGGAACAGGAACATAGGCCTCATCAGTTCCCTTTAACCCATCACCGATAATAATCTGACAGCCGGTTGTAAACGGATTATACCCATTTTCGTAAGCAGCATCCAAATGCTCCAGGGCATCTTTACGCCTGCCTACATACAATGTGTTGCAATCGGTAAGAAACACTTTGCCACCCTGGTCTTTGATTACATCAGCAATAACCTTGGAATAATTCGGTCTGAGAAAAGCAAGATTGCCAGGCTCACCAAAATGTATTTTTATTGCAGCAAACTTACCCTTGAAATCAATTTCTTTAATTCCAGCTTTTTTTACAAGCTTCTCCAACTTTCGCAGCAAATTCATCTTGGGGGTTGCGCGCAAATTGGTAAAGAAAACTTTTGACTGCTTCATAACATTCACCCCTTACTGTGTTTATGAAATTTCTGGAAATTCCATGCATCTGTTCACTATTATAATAGTAGCGGACAGCATACTCTTTTACAAGTACTTACTTGGGGGTTCCCTAGTATCTATTTATATACTTCAGGTTTGCATTCCAGCTTATTGACTGCTGCTCATTTACTAACAGCTTGACTAATTTATATCCACATTGTACTATTTATATATCTTGTCAAAGTGGACAATCTCTATGCAATGTGTGTAGAGATTGTCCACTTTGTGTTTTAAACGGCAGCGAAGGATTGAGGAACCTTAATGTTAACTAGTGAGAACATAAATTTAGAATGGATACTGAAACACAGAGCCATCCAAACCTACTTTCAACCGATCGTCTCTATCAGGCAGCAAGCGGTTATCGGGTTGGAAGCTTTATCTCGCGGCTTAAATGCTAACAATGATTTAATTTTGCCGCAACCCTTGTTCGCAGCGGCGGCCGCTAAGGGAAAAAGCGTTGAACTTGATCGATTGTGCCGCGAAAAAGCGCTTGAAAATTATAAACGGATTCCCGACAACGATAGCTTTTTATTTCTCAATCTTACTACTTCTATCCTTGATGAAGGAGTTGTCGGTTCCGGTCATCTAATAACAGCGGTTAATCAGCTAGGCTTAAAGCCGTCATCAATCGTTATTGAGGTTATTGAGTCTAAAGTCCGTAACATTGAAAATTTAACTAAGTTTATCAAGCTTTATAAACAATACGGATTTTTAATTGCTTTGGATGACGTGGGCACTGATTCATCTAATATGGATAGAATCCTACAAGTTCACCCTGATATTATTAAAATTGACCGCGTGCTTATTTGCGATATCAATACCGATTACTATAAACAGGAATTATTTAAGGCTTTGGTTTTTGTCGCTAAAAAAACAGGCGCTCTTATCATTGCCGAGGGGGTTGAAACTCATAGCGAAGCCACAACCAGCCTTGAACTCGGCGCTGACTTTCTGCAAGGCTATTACACTGCTTATCCAGCACCCTTTCCCAAGCACATAAACAGTGTGAGCGCAAAAACTATGCGTCTTCTGAGTTCAGCATTTCGCAGTTCCATAGTAGAAAACATCCGGAATATGTCCTTAAAGAGAAAGTTTTACGAGAAGATTTTAGAAGGGCTTATTGAAAAACTTGCTTGTATCTGCCCTGAACACTTTGAAATGAAACTAAATGAAATCGCAAAAGATCAAACCAGCGTTCAGTGTTACTATATATTAGATATCACTGGTATCCAGATAACCGAAACCGTCAAAGCGTATTTAGATAACACTGAGAATTGTCACGGAATGTTTCGTCCAGATTGCAAGGGATCTGACCAGTCATTGAAAGATTACTACCTCTATATTCATTCAGGCTTCGAGAGGTACATAAGTGAACCCTATATATCCCTCGCTAACGGTCAGCCATGTCTTACCGGGTCTATACTTTTTCAAACTTATAGTGGCAACCCTTATATATTATGCATCGACTTTACTTGCTAATATCGCAGCATAATGAAGATTTACGAAGCGATGTCCGAAGATATCGCGTCTATTTCGAGCTATCTTAGACGCACATATACAAACAAAAAGCTCCAAGAGTATTTACGCTCTTGAAGCTTTTTGTTTTTCAGGTACAGCAGCTTTCCTGCCGCTGTGGTGAATGCACTTTTAGACCAGTCAGCACCATGCCAAGCACAACCAGCAGCCCTCCCAGCCATTGCTGCCAGCCAGGCTGCTCGTTTAATAATAGCACCGACAAAATCATCGCTGTGAACGGCATCATACCAGAAAAAGCTGCTGCCACTGCGGCATCACAGCGTTTGATACCAGCATACCAGAGAATGAAGGCTAGAGCAGTGACAAATAGACCATACCAGACTAATGCTGCCCACCCAACTATACTGAGGGATAGCAGGGCAGCGGCTGGATGTTCGGTCAGTGCAGGGCCAAGACAAAGCAGCAAGGCAATGATTACTACCAGCGTAGTCTGAACAATCGGGTGCAAAATCTGAGCTGAACGCAAAGCAGCTTTTACACTACCGCTGCGTGAAAGTACGTTAAATACCGACTCACACATTGCTGCACAAAGCACCAATACATTGCCGATTAGATGTTCTGTGGAAAATACAATGTCAGGCGAAAAAAAGCCCTGGAGAACTACGATACCAGTAACCGTGCTGATTATGCCAAGAAAGCGTATCCTAGCCAACGGTTCCTTCAAAAGCGTCCAGGCAAGCAGCACCGTAGTTGCCGGCGTTGCGCCGGTGAGTATCCCCGCTTCTCCTGCGCTAGTACGCAATAGCCCCTGTAGTAAAAACATCCGGAACAAAAAGATACCGAACAAGGCTTGGATAAACAAACCAGCCCAATCCCGCCGGGCCATTTGCGAAATACTTGGCCCAAGTTTCCTCCCGCAAAGCGGCAGCAAACCCAGCAAAGCAAAAAATAAACTCCCGACCGTTATCGTGAAAGTCCCTAGCGTTGCCACAACAAAACGACCGGCTATCACGGAAGTTCCTGCTAAGGTAAAGGCCCCCAATAAAAAAAGCACACCTGCAAACCGTTCCATCCACATCCTCCAATTCATTTACACAAATTACAATAATTAACTACTATGGTATAATGGTAACAGATAAACCGGTCTAGTATTAGAGCCAGTTTAAGGCTGTTTTTATAGGGCCAGTTGGAGGATCTATGTGGATAATGAACTTGCGCCGCCACAGTGAAGTTTCTTTGGCGCGCCAGATTTACCAAGTGTTGCGCGAGCAGATGACAGCAGGCCAGCTACATCCAGGTGAACTACTGCCATCCACACGTGAGCTGGCAAAACTACTATCTGTATCGCGTAATACTACCTATGAAGCCTATGAGATGTTGTCTGCCGAGGGCTACATTGTAAGCCGTCAGGGTGCCCAAACCCGGGTAGCTGCTGGTCTTCTCCTGGAAAAGCCTGCACCCGCCCTGGAGGATTTGCACAAAACGGTACAACCTGCCGCTACGTATTTGGCTGATTTTCGGACAGGCCGGCCTGATCTACAACGCTTTCCCCGCAATATGTGGCTCCAGCTGCTGCGCCGGGCTACCGAAAATCTATCTGCGCTGCAATGGGGTTACACAGGTCCAGAGGGCTTACCGGTGTTACGGGAGGAAATTGCGTCCTGGCTACTTAGGAGTAGAGGGCTTACCGTTCATTCCCGTGATATTTTCATTACTGCCGGAGCTACCCAGGCACTGCATTTGCTTGCAGGCTTATTAGCGGGAGAAGAACGAGAGATTTTAGTTGAGGATCCCTGTCATGTTGGAATGCTGCAGGTATTATACGGAAAAGGGTTCAAAATCCGTCCTGTACCTGTAGATAACCAGGGTATTCAGACCGAATTTCTAACAGGTGATAGGGCCTGTGCAGTATATGTAACCCCGTCACATCAATTTCCGCTTGGCGGAATTCTACCAGCAGGTCGCCGCGCCGACTTGATACGGTTTGCCCGCAATAAAGATCTTTATGTAATAGAAGATGACTATGATAGCGAGTTCCGCTATTGTGGCACACCTGTAGCACCGCTCTATTCAATGGATGCACAGCGGGTTATTTATGTAGGCACTTTCAGTAAAATCCTGTTTCCTGCACTGCGAATCGGCTATGTGGTACTCCCCCCAGAGCTGCACAAACGTTGGTGCCGCTTGCGTACCTACGCCGATGTCCAGAATCCTCCGTTCGAACAGGCTGCACTTGCGGAGTATTTACGCACCCGCAAGCTGGATCGGCATATACAGCAGATGCGCCGACTCTATGGACAGCGCCGTCAGCTACTGCTCCAAACACTTGAAAAACTCTTTGGCAAAACCTGGTTCCCTTGGGGAGATGCTGCCGGCTTACATCTGGTACTGGAGTTTCCCGGCATGCACTTTGATCATGAATTTGCCCAGCGCTGCAAAAAATGCGGGATTTATGTTACTCCGGTTGACGATCACAGTATCTGTAAAGGCATCCACTTGGATAAACTAATCTTGGGTTACGGCCACCTGGAGCCAGCTGAAATCAGGCAAGGGCTTTTATTGCTGCAAGAACAGTTTCAAAAGAACAGCAGTGATTGAATCCAACCGCAATTGATATGGAGGTAAAAATGAAAAATATAGAATTAACTAAAGAGGAACAACAACTTGCAATTGAAAATATAAAAAGCTACTTCTTTACTGAGAAAGAGGAGGTAATTACAGATCTCTCAGCAATACTGCTTCTGGATTTTATACTAGAAAACATTGGTCCTCTTATTTACAATCAGGCGATAAAAGACGCCCACTTTTTCATGGGCGAAAAACTTGATGACCTATTTGGCCTAGAAAAATCAACTAGGCAAAGTACAATAAGACAACCACAGAACTCCGGCCATAATCGTTAATAAAACAGCCGGTACGTTATTTTTATTTTCTCCTCTCATATTTATATTTTTTTACATTTATGGGATATTTTAAAAGGGGTTCTAGTGTTTATGTAGAAATTAATGATAGATTTATATGTGAGGATTAAATTATGAGATTAATAAAAAATGAGTTATTTTTAAAAGTTTTTATGTCTAACCCCTGTCCTATGGCGATTAGTGAAATAAGTGACGGCACATATATTGAGGTAAATGGTGCGCTGCTTGATACCCTAAGCTACTGTAAAGAAGAGGTTATTGGAAAAACGCCCCAGGAATTAGGCATATTTTGGGATAGTATTGATCGCCAAAAAATGTTGCAGCTACTTAATGTGCATGGATATTTTAAGAGTTTTGAAACTCTCATTAGTTGTAAAAATGGCAGCATTTTAAACGCCGTCTTCAATGGGGAATTTATTATGCTTGAAGGCAGACCTTATCTATTGACTGTAATGAATAATATCACAGTCAAAAGACAGTATGAACAAGAATTTATTCATTTGGAAAACCTAAATTTAATCAGCCAGATGTCAGCAGGAATAAGCCATGAAATTAGAAATCCCATAACAACGGTGCGAGGCTTTTTGCAGTTTTTCATGAAAAAACCAGCATATGCTCATCATCAAGATTATTTCGAGCTAATGATAAGTGAATTAGATAAAGTCAATTCAATCATAACAAATTTTTTGTCCATAACTGAAAGTGATCCGTTACATTCCCAATATATTGTACAAGATTTAAAGAAACTGCTTGAACGAATACAACCTTTACTAGAGACCAATGCACTAGAAAAACGTAATCAACTGCACTATTGCATTGCAGACACGCCGGTAATACTTATCAATGAAATGGAAATTCGTCAAATGGTTTTCAATCTTGTCCAAAATGGGTTTGAGGCAATGCCTATAGGGGGTACTCTTACCCTTAAAACCTTTCGCCAGGATCGTCATGTTGTTTTAGTCGTTCAAGACCACGGGACAGGTATTGATGAAACGATCTTGGATAAGCTTGGCACGCCCTTTCTAACTACCAAGGACAACGGTACTGGTTTGGGGTTGGCAGTGTGTTATGGGATAGCCCATCGCCACAACGCTAAAATCAACGTAACCACAAGCTCGCATGGTACAAGCTTCGAAGTCCACTTCCCCATATATCAGACTGACTCATAAAGCTACTATTTCACATAAACACAAATTGTACCAAAGCCATATAAATTATCGTGCCGCCGCCAATGCTGAGGAGGGTATTATTTTTTGTAAGATGCAATAGTACAATACAGGCAATGGCCAAAGCTTCCGGAATACCATAGGGAGCCGATAATGCCGAAACATTTTTTAAGCAATACACAATTAACAGACCAATAGCTGCGAAAGGCAGTACTTTGCCCAAATAAAGAATATATTGGGGAGTTTCTTTATTGTCCGGAAACAATAGGAACGGCAAAAATCTTGTCAGGATGGTTCCCAGAGTAACTGCCACAATAATAATCAGGGACTGCTGAATTGTTAGTGTCACTGTGCCGTTCTCCTTTCCAGCGTCTTTTTACACAGGATCAATACTAAGACAATGGCTAACATGGCCGGAATAATAAAGTTATTCGAGCCAAAGAGCAGCAAACATACTGCCGAGGTGGCGACACCAATGATAGCCGGGCCATGATATTGTTGTGATTTCCATTGTTCGATAAAAATAACAACAAATAAGGCGGTCATAACAAAGTCAATGCCTTTCGGATTAAAGTCCACCATTGCGCCTAAAACAACCCCTAACACTGAACCGGCTATCCAATACCCATGATCCAGCAGGGTTATAAAAAACATGAACCAACTTCGGTCTACCCCGTCAGGCGCCTCTGTCGAACAGAGTATGGAGAAGGTTTCGTCTGTAAGCCCGAAAGCCACATAAGACTTTTTTCTGCCTATTCCATTGACTCGATTCAGCAAAGAGATGCCATAAAACAGATGCCGGGCATTGACCACCAGTGTTATTATAAAGGCATACAGCGGATTGAAGGCGGTTGTAAGCAGCCCAATGGCCACAAATTGCCCTGCACCCGCATAGATGATGGTACTCATTAAAACAGCCCATCCCAGAGAATACCCTTTACTGCCCAATAGTACGCCAAAAGCAGTACCCAAAAACAGGTAACCTGTCAAAACTGGCAGGGTGTGTGGAAAAGCCGCTTTTAGGGCTGTCATTTTTACTCCTGCGCCCATTGTTATACCCCCGCTATTATTGTTCAATTGGTAGTGATAAGGTTCTTTTTTCCGTACTCATTACAATACTGGTTTCTACCCGGTTAACTCCCGGTATAGCCATCAGGGAATCAATGACAAAGTCCCGGTAAGCCTGCATATCTTTGGCAACAATTTTCAATAGATAGTCGCGATTGCCTGTAACGGTATAGCATTCCAGCACCTGGGGCAGTCGATTGATTTCTTCAACAAAAAAATTGGCCGTTTCGCGGTTAAGCGGCGATAAATTTACCAGAATAAACGCCAGAGTTTCCATGCCCAGCTTTTTTTCATCAATAACGGTTGTGAATTGTTTAATAACACCTAGTTCTTTCAAATTTTTTGTTCTTGCCAAACACGCCGAAGGCGATAACCCAATCATTTTGGATAAATCTAAATTAGATATTGAGGAATCCTTTTGTAAAGCACTCAAAATGGCTTTATCATGGCTATCCAATGTCATCATAATATAATTCTCCATTTTTATAAAATAACCAAATATTACACTAATATAATTATATAATGCTATATTTTATATAGCCTTGTCAAGTGAACTTGTTTCAGCAATGCTGAACATTGAATCTTCAGACACTCATCGACTACGATAAAATAAAATTGGAAAAAGCCACAGGCTAATCACTAAACCTGTGACTTTTGGTTAATTTTATATTTATCCGAGGACCAAACCGCTCTTAGACTGCCGGGGTTAAAACCCCAGCTGAAGCTTAGATAAACTTTATCCACATACCTGCCATTAGCAGTTATCCACAGACAAAAAGCTCATATTTGTAGTTTCATTAACCCGACCAAACTCTTTTTCCACAATAGTTCCCCAAGTTATCCACATTTCAAGGCATTTTGTTGATAACTTTGTTGATAACTTTGCTGCTGTGGATGAATAAAAAAAGCGTGACATTACGTCACGCTACCGGGCGGCTCCAATCTACATGCACGCCTGTTTTTTCCCACATCCGGGTAAGTACTGTTTTCATATTATCCACACTCTCTGCCGGCCTGATGGTTACCTCTTTGAAATCAAGCAGCCCTTCGCCAGGTACCCTGATAAGATGTTCGGCTGCCAGATACGATTCAATGATTTGGTGGGTAGCCGCATTATCAAAAACCACCTTAATTGTTTTGCTTGCTTGTTCGTATTCCACATAACCGATTTCATCATTATATTGAACTGCTACTTTAAAGTTTTCCCGCAAGAATATCGCTCCTTTTCTAGAAACAAATTATTTCCACTGCCGCCAATATTATACGACGATTTGCCAAATCCCGCTACACAAGTTTTACTCAACTCGCCGGTAAAGTGGTGTAAAACGCTGTTCAATACTGATATCAGGCTCCTGCCCGTTCTTCTGGGCCTGAGCAAAAAATTCCATCTGACAGGTAATCGCTTTACCCCGTTTGTCAACCCGGCGATAGGTACCATCTTTTCTCATACTATACGCTTTTTGGTTGTCACTGAGTGTCATATCTAATATCCTCTTAATCCGCACGATATGACCAGAATCTTCGATCGGGAAAAAGAGTTCAACACGTTCATTGAGGTTACGTGGCATCCAATCGGCACTTGATAAAAAAATCCGTTCGTCGCCGCCGTTGCCAAAATAAAAGATACGATGGTGCTCAAGAAACCTCCCGACAATGCTGCGTACAGAAATATTCTCGCTTACTTCTGGCACACCTGGCCGGAGCACACAGATGCCGCGAACGATAAGATCAATTTTAACACCATGGCAAGAAGCCTCATACAGTTTGAGAACAATGTCTTTATCCACAAGTGAGTTCATCTTGGCAATAATTCGGCCGCTTTTACCGGCGTTGACAAATGCAATCTCACGGTCAATAAGTTCTTTGATTTTTTCCCGCAGTCCGAGTGGTGCCACAACAATTTTATTCCATACCGGTGGATCTGAGTAGCCTGACAGCAAATTAAAGAAGGCGGAAGCATCAGCGCCAAACTGGTCGTTAGCCGTAAACAGACCCATATCTGTGTATATTTTGGCAGTAGTATCATTATAGTTACCGGTACCCATATGAACATAGCGTTTAATACCGGCTTGCTCCTGCCGTACCACTAATATCATTTTAGCATGCGTTTTTAGCCCAACCAAGCCATAGATAACGTGACAACCCGCTTCCTCCAGGCGTTTGGCCCATATAATATTATTTTCCTCATCAAAACGGGCTTTTAATTCTACCAGCACTGTAACCTGCTTGCCATTTTCAGCGGCTTGCGCCAAGGCTCTTACAATCGGCGAGTTGCCACTGACCCGGTATAGTGTTTGCTTGATGGCCAGTACCTGGGGATCATCCGCAGCCTGAAGCACAAAATCTGTCACTGGCTGAAAGGATTCATAGGGATGATGCAAGAGGATATCGCGCTCCCTGATCGCATCAAACAAATCAGTTACGCCTATCAGCTCCTGCGGTGTTTGGGGCGACACCGGCGTATGTTTTAGGTGTCCAAGGCCGGAGAAATCACTGAACTTAAAAAAGCAGGTAATATCCAGTGGCCCGGGTATTTCGTAGATATCCTGCTCGTCAATATTTAAGTTGCATACTAGTAGCTCACGCAACGGTCTGTTACTGGATTTGCCGATCTCCAGGCGCACGGCTTGACCACGTTTCCGCTGACGCAGCGACTTTTCAATCTCCGCCAAAAGGTCTTCGGCATCCTCTTCGTCAATGGAAAGGTCGGCATTTCTCGTTATGCGAAAAGGCACAACATCTTTTATCGTGTAGCCGTGAAACATATGGCCGCAATAGTGTTTGATAATATCTTCAAGAAAAACAAACTGCCGTTTAACACCGTTGCCAGGTGCCTCTACAATCCGCGGCAATACTGCCGGAACCGGAATAACAGCAGCACAATCATCGCCCTTCTCCCGGCACAAAAGAACAGCAAGATTTAGACTGCGATTGGCCAAAAAGGGGAACGGATGCCCGGCATCCACTGCCATAGGGGTAATGACCGGAAAGATGGTATTTTTGAAAAAATTCTCAATCCACTCTTGCATCCCCTCATCCAGGCCAGCAATATCACAAAAACAGATATCGACTTTTTCCATTTCAGCCTTGATATTTTTTAAATACCGATATTCCAGTTTAACCAGTTCATGAGCATCCTCTGTAATGCAGACTAATTGCTGTCGCACTGACAAACCGGCAGCATCTACTTTATTAACTCCGCTTTCCAGCTGGTGCTTGAGGCCTGCTACCCGAATCATAAAAAACTCATCCAGATTAGAGCTAGTAATAGCAAGAAAGGTAAGCCGTTCTAATAGTGGCTTATGCTTAACATCGGCTTCTCCCAATACACGCCGGTTGAACTTAAGCCAGCTTAATTCTCTGTTAAAGAAATAATCAGCATCATCATGTATCTCACAGCTTTTAACGTTTGCCATTGTTATCACCCCGCTCGTCTGATTAATATCGCCTTTATCCCAAAAACATCCTCAAAAAAGCCAGCCTTATCAGCAAAGTTCCAACCTTCTAAGGACATATCTTCCCTGCTGGTTACGGTAATGATTAACTCATCCCCGCGCAAGGCAACTTCTGCCTGACTTACTTTTTGGCGATGGCTGCGGTCAATCGCATCAGCCAGCCGAATAATAGCTGAAAGCTTGGATACAGCAACCTTTTGATTAGGTGTCAAGTAAGCAAAGTTGGCATCTGCGTCAGAGGGTACACCTTTGGAATGATAATAAGCGATATTGGCTATTACATGTCTTTCCGCTTTAGAAAAGCCCAAAATGTCTGAGGATATGATTAATCGGTAAGAATAGAAATAGTGCCGCCGTAAATTTACATGTTTGCCAATGTCATGGAGAATTGCAGCTACTTTCAATAATTGCCGATGGCGCTCACTCAAACCATAAATCCGTGCCAGTTTATCAAATAGCAGCATAGACCACGTTTCCACAGCAGCCGCATGAGTCGGGTCATAGTAGTATTTTTTGCTTATCTCCCAACATAGACTTATGATCTGGCTCTCGATAAGCTTCTGATGTGCATGTGATGTTTTTTCAGAAATATGTTTAATGATAACACCGTCAGCAAATTGATCACTTAAGACAACAATCTCTTCAGGGCCTGTCAGCGATACGATCTTCTTATACAGCACGATGGTCGGCAATACGATCTCAGCCTTATTTTCTGTCAATTGATAGGTTGTTATTAGCTGCGGCAGGTTGAGCGAGCTTATTTGTTTATACAAATTGTTAAACTCAGATAAGCTGACAAAGTTAATCCGCCCCGATTCTTTGCCTAGCATTTTTAGCAGCAGTTTAGTTTCCGGGCCTGATAATACCAGACGCTTGACATTATGTTGACTCATTTCCGTTTCTACCGGTTCGATTGTACTGCCAATATATTCCGACAACGCTTGCTGGAAATGGGCAGAGTCACGTTGGTTTTTATCAAAGCTTTCTTTGATGCGGAGTGCTCCAATATGCATATTTTGCTGGTATCTGAGATTGCCATCTTTGTATAGCGTAAACCCAAGACCACCTGAAGAAATATCAACAAACAGCATGCCATCCTGGGAATTGAGCAAGCCACGATCATTAACTGTCTTAACCAATGACACATATTTGTAAAATATCTCCTGCGGCATATCAACAACCTCAACAGTTAGACCAGTCTTTACCTTGATCTGATCAATAATATAAGGCTGATTTTGTGCTTCCCGAATAGCCGTAGTAGCTACTAGGCGGTAATCGCGCACTCCGTATTCGCCAAGCAGGCGGCGGTACCCTTTCAAAAGTTCGCAAATCTCGCTTACGGCACCAAAACTAATACGCCCGGTTTTAAATGTCTCTTCACCCAGCATTACCTGGCGATAACTCTGTTCTATAATTTTGACGTCATCCATGTTGGTATATTCTACTATCTGTATACCGATTTGTTCTGAGCCGACATGAATGGCGGCAAACCTGTCAGGTGCATGTCTGCCCATATAGAACCCCCTATCGCACCTTGATTATAGTATGATATTGTATTCCTATCTTCGACGACTAGAACAAAAAATCCTGTGTTTCGCTTATGACTTAATACTAAATTAACTGCAAATTAACACAATCTTAGTAAAGACCCGGCAAAACTGGCCTATTTGTTACTAATATGTCACTAGCTTGTCACTAGCTTGTTACTAGCTTAAAAATATTTAAACATTCTATGCTGGTTTTATAAGTAAAATATTCTGGGACATGTGTGCAATGAAATAATAAAACAAGCCCCCGGCACACGCCAGGGGCTTACTCATGATCCACCCATCCAAATCGTCATGGAACAAATTAACCTGCTTACCTCATGTCATGCCCGCCGCCGATCAGTGACGATGCCATGCGAACGTCCATTATACGGTCGATCTCGAATTTGCGGCCGTCAGGCCACAGAGCATTATGAGTGGTTTGATGTTGCCGGATTTATCGGATAAGGTACAATAAGTTTCGCAAATTGAAATACGGCTAAAAAAGAGGACAAGTTTGCAGTTCCCCGGTAAAATGAAGTCACCACACACCATTTACCGAAAGGGGAAGAGCAAACATGTCCAAAGAAATTATACAGTTGAATGAAGAAATCATCAAGGTAGAACTGAAGGAACTGGTGCGTAGCAGCGTGGAGGAAACGCTCAATAACTTGCTGGATCAGGAAGCCAAAGACCTAACCCAGGCGGCCCGATATGAGCGTACTGAAACCCGTCAAGGTTACCGCTCCGGTCACTACGACAGGCGGTTGACTACTACCTCCGGCGATGTCACGCTGAAAGTTCCCAAGCTCAAGGGCATTCCTTTTGAAACCGCCATTATCGAACGCTATCGCCGGCGGGAAAGTTCCGTAGAAGAAGCGCTCATCGAAATGTATCTAGCTGGCGTATCCGTCCGGCGAGTGGAAGACATCACCGAGGCTCTGTGGGGCAGCAAGGTATCGCCGTCCACCATCAGTGAGTTGAATAAGAAGGCCTATGTCCACATTGAAGAGTGGCGCAGTCGGCCGCTGCAAAGTGGTAAGTATCCCTATGTTTACGTCGACGGCATTTACTTACGCCGCAACTGGGGCGGTGAATATGAGAATGTGAGCGTATTGGTGGCGATTGCCGTCAACGAAGACGGCTACCGTGAAGTGCTGGGAGCGGCCGAAGGCATGAAAGAAGACAAAGTCAGTTGGCTGGAATTCTTCAAATGGCTGAAAAGCCGCGGTTTAACAGGCGTCCAACTGATCATTGGTGATAAATGCCAAGGGATGCTGGCAGCGGCAAATGAGGTCTTCCCCCAGGCCAAATACCAGCGCTGCACTGTTCACTTTTACCGCAATGTCTTTTCAGTTGTTCCCCGCTCCAAGGTCAAAACGGTTGCGAAAATGCTCAAAGCGATTCATGCGCAGGAAAGCAAGTCCGCTGCCCGGGAAAAGGCGGCACAGGTAGCAAAAAGCTTGCGCGACATGAAACTCAAAGAAGCGGCGGCCAAAATCGAGGAAAGCATCGAGGAAACGCTTGCTTATGCCGACTTTCCCGGCGAGCACTGGACAAGAATCCGGACTAACAATGTGATTGAGAGACTCAACCGGGAGATCAGGCGGCGAACCAGGGTCGTGGGTGCTTTCCCGGATGGGCAGTCCGCTCTGATGCTGGTCTGCGCCCGCCTTCGCCACGTTGCTGGAACCCAGTGGGGCAGTAAAAAGTATATGAATATGAAACATCTAGAAAATACCGACCCTGAGTCGGATTTTAGTGATGACTGATTTTACTACCTAGGACTGCAAACCTTTTTGCGAAACTTTCTTGACACTACCATTTATCGTGCTGGGCTGTGATAGCTACATAGGTTTTTATGGTGTTATTATGGAACATTCGTTATGTAGTGTAAAGTGGGGGGGGGGGGGGGATGAAAAAAACCGCACATATAATTAAAAAAAACCACTAGTCAGCAGATAACTAGTGGTAGCTTTCTCTTATTTATAATACTGTCGATGCCCGTCGTGCTATCCGCATCTCCAGTTCCTCAAATTTATCGTCTAAAAAATTCAATATGTTACACTGATTGTTATGTACTAAATCAAAATCAGTTTTCGGAAAATTTAATATATATTTATTTAATCTGGCATGCTCAATTTGGCTAGCCTTTGCGTGCTTCAAATCATCACCTGAAAACTTATGCCGAGAGAAAATTATTCCAACTTTACAATTATCTACTTTATCTATTCCAGCTGCAAGCTTATCTACCCAAATACTAGGGACATTCTCATCTTCATTTTTACATTCGCACAATAAGCGACGCTTAATAACCCTTAGCAACGGTATTTCGATATATTTAAAATATGGTCTTACAGTAACCGTAACGTCAATTTGATTTGTTAATGTGTGTACGGTTGAATCTACTCGAAAGAATGTAATAAATGATAATATTAAACAACTAATTGCTTCTAATGCTTTTCCCTTTTCTTCGGTAGAAACTCCATCAGCTAAGCTTAAAATAAAACGGTTGTATGCTACATTATAAGCTTGCCAGTCCGGGATAAATAGTTTTGCCTCAATTTCTTCTTTTCCCAAGGGACTAATTAGCAATTCTTGCACACTAAAAGAAGATCGTTTGCTCGAACTTTTAATAGACGATATACTTCCAAAAACATTTGTTTTAAGCTTATTTTTAATTTTGGGAAATCCATCTGGATCGGGTTGAACTAGTAAATCAAAAGTTATCTCAATATACTCGTCAAATTCATATGGATTAAAAAACTTTCCGCATTCATTGCACTTCAGCTTCTCGGGAATCTCGTCTATGTCTGAAAATACCTTCACCAATTCATGCGTACAATATGGGCAATAAACTTCATAATTTGCATGCAATAATTTAATTTTAAAAGCCGCCAATGCAAATAACTCATTAGCAATATTATAATCAATTCTTTCGTCAGAAGCAAACCGTGCAGGACGAATACCTTTGCGTTGTGAACCACTAAGCTTTGATAGCCATAGGTCAAACCTTACAATTAATTCATATTCAACTTCATAATCCTTTAAACGAGTCAATGAGGGAAAGTACATGATTGTACTCCTCCTTTAATAAATACCTTTTAAATTCAATCTTGTAAAATCCTCTAAACGCAATCATTTTAGTTTTAATTCGTAATACTTTCTTATCTCCTTGATCTACAACATCATCAGTATCACTATCGCATTCATCGTCATCGAATTCATCAATTAAGCCTAATGAATATTCGTCATTTTCTTGAATACCACTAGCATCAACCGGTTTAAACCATACAGCAGATAAAATATCAATCAATTTAACATCATTGATCGTCTCACGTGTATCGAAGAAAATATCAGATGCTTGAATTGGAGTACTATTATGTTTTGACCTAGCACTAATTCTACCACCTCGATCATCACGAAAGTCAAACATATTAATATATCCTTTTTTACCATCTACATAACTTTCAATTACTTCTGCATTTTGAATTATTAAAGCTCTCTCTAATAGACCTGCTATTCTATCATATAAATTAATCGGTGTTTTAACATCGACAATCTCTAATCGCGCAGCAACTTCATCAATAAAGGAATTAATAAACTCATGATTTTCAGAAACCTTTGGTTGAAATTGAAGTTCAATAAAAGATGTAAGCGCTTTCTCTATATTGTACATAGTGTTTTTTATTTCTTCCGAAGCGCCATCTAAATAGGTAAATCCAAAATCCTCGCGTAGTCGATCTAGATATTTTTTTGCAAGTGAATTCGTATTTATATTTTGCGCATTTACATCTTGAGTAGGCTTAACCCCTGACCTAGATCGAACACGAAGAACCAATAAATTTCGTTTAAGATCAACTTCTATACAAATATATGTATTAACAGGCGAAAATACTATGACTTGACCCTCGTATCTATATGTATAATTTGTCTCTATGTAGCCCAAATATACTTTATTTACGATAGAATCGTCTAAAGGATTACTCTCGTACCAAAAACAAGCAAGCGGAACTCCCGCAGGATTGTTGATTCGGTCAAGATTGTTGAATGGCTGAATACCCCTATTCCGGAAAAATTCCAAAAGGGTATCTCTATCTTTAAATCGACTAACTAATTCACTAGAAATCTCAATAAAGTAAGTGTGTTTGTTTTTTCCGTACCATAATTGTTCTTGAATAAACAACCTTACTTTTTCTTCCTCCAGGGTTCCATTCCGAACAGCAAGCACTATATTATCAATAATTGTATTCTTATTTCCCTGATAATCAACGTTATTTAATTTCGCATACTGTCTTAGTATACCAAAATTAATTATTTCTTGTATATCCGGTCGCATACTAAACTGGGACAAAATTTGTCACCCCTTTAGATATTCATTTTTTCTGTAATAAATTCGCCATAAAATTATAAATACCTTTATTAACCATATATTTTTAACTTTTATATTCCCATTATTTATTTCTTTTAAAACAAAATGCTTAACTTTTACTGCTGATTTCAATAATATAAAAACTACTGACATTCATAGAAAGCAAAAAAGCCGCCCACCAGGACGAACCCGACAGGCGGCGGTGGTCAGTGCGTATTATGCTACTGGAATCACTTCAAAGCTAATGATTTTGTCAAAGGCCAAATAATCCTTGCTATTCTGTGTGCCAATCTTTTTATTAAGCATATAGCTTGCAGCAGAAGTACTTGTGTGCTGATTAAACCAGTTAATAAAGCCTTCAATATCAATAGTAGGTAATTGATATTCACGCTCACTTGAGTCGGTCATTGTTACACGCAATAGAGCGTTTTCGAGATTTGGGTTATAAGGATTCAGTTCCCCGTTTTCATCAATGTCGATTGCATCTAAAGATATATGCTTACCGGATTCGCGATTAATTACACTTATTGAATGGTTACCAAGACTCAAATCCTGTTTTTCAAAGACTAGGACTGATCTCGATACACTCGTTGCATATTGATTGTAATTATAAGTTGTCCCATCAATAACCACATCAACTAATGTTGAATAATTATCAGCATAGGTTCCAATTATTCTTATTTTTGATCCGTAAAAATTGAAAGAACAATTGTTACCTAAAGCATTAGTATAATGAAGGCTTCCATCTGAATTACCAGTTATACCTGTTTCAGCAGTCCAAGAACCTGAATAAGAAAATTGACTGTTTGAATCTTCATATCTACGCCATCCTGCCTCTGGTGCTATCAAAATATCTCCCACTGTTGCCATTATACATTCCTCCAATTAATTTATTTTTAAAGCCAACATGCCAAGTGTATCCTGTATAACATACCTTCATTTAAATGTGGATTTTAAACTTACTTAGCGCTAAACAGAACACATGTTCCGCAATTATTTTAGCAAACATATGTTCTGTTGTCAAGGTAATTTATTACTTATAGTAAATATCTACCCTCAATAAAGAAAGTAAGCTCAATTTAAAACGAATAGCTTATCCCCGCTGCAGCGTATTTTTATTGGCTGAAATAATCGGTCACGCCTCTGGCCACAGCGCGGGCAAATTCGTCTTGCCAAACAGGATTGCCCAGTTTAGCAGCGTCTTTAGGGTTTGATATAAACGCCAGCTCAGTGAGGCATGCCGGTGCATCGGTATGTTTTGTCACATACAGGGGATTGGTTTTTAAGCCTCGGTCGGTAAGATCGCCAAGGCCAATAAGCTGCTTTTGTATAAACCCAGCCAGCAACTTGCCTTTTACGCTACCATCACAATACAAGGTCTCGGTACCGTTTGACACCTCGTTGAACGCATTACAATGGATAGACACAAAAACGTCAGCGCCGGCATTATTCGATATGTCGCACCTGGCCCCTAGTTCCTGCGAGGCGGTTGCATCTGGGCCAAATACATCAACATCAGTTTCGCGAGTCATAATGACCTGGTAGCCGACAGCCTGCAGGCATCCCTTCACTTTAAGAGCGACAATCAGGTTAATGTCACATTCGCGCAACCCGTTACCGCAGGCCCCCGGATCGGAGCCACCATGACCGGGGTCGAGACATACAATAGGCATATTAGTTACCTCCCAATAAAATGTTAACTAAATTAACAATGGCGCTGACATCTAAGTCAACGCCATTCACTGCTTTTTGATAGGCAGCATAGCCTGCAACCAGGGCTGCAACTATTGCCGCTATCTGTTTTTTGTTTAAGTTCATTTTCCTTTGTCCTCCTTTTCAATTCCTATCATATCTTCAATATCTTCTACACGGCCCTTCACATCGCAAAGCGCGTCTTTCATTGATATAAGGGACGCATTGATATTGCCAAGTGTTTTTGTCTGCTCGGTCAGCGTGCCGTCTATAATGCCGGTCAGGCGTTCCTCTCGCTTCCCACTGTCCCGCATGACGTAGATAACCAGTACTATAGCCAGCAGCGCCCACGCACTATTAGGGCTGGCTAATATCTCCTTTAATGGTATAAATTGCTCCAATTCCTCACCCCCATAAATTACAGCCCACCAACAAGAATAAATGATTGAAACATAAATGTTGATCCGGCTTCCCGTTTGTATACCGTTATATAAGGAGAACCAGCGCTAGCAATGGCTAGGTAAATCCCATCAGGGGAGAAGGATGCTTCATATCCAAGAACCGTAGGCAACGTAGCAGGATCTGCCAGCTTTGTGAAAAAGTCTCCATCTCGTTTGTATACCGTTATGAAAGGAGAACCAGCGTGAGCAACGGCTAGGTAAATCCCATCAGGGGAAAAGTCTACAGAGTTTGCTGCACCCGGAGGCAACGTAGCAGGATCTGCCAGCTTTGTGAAAACGTCTCCATCTCGTTTGTATATCGTTATGAAAGGAGAAGCAGTGTAACCAACGACTAGGTAAATCCCATCTGAAGAAAAGCCTACTCCACGTCCAGTACTTGCAGGCAACACGGATGGATTTGCCAGCTTTGTAAACACGTCTCCATTCCGTTTGTATATTGTAACGTAAGGAGAACTATCGTGAGCAACGGCTAGGTAAATCCCATCTGAAGAAAAGTCTACTTCACGTCCAGTACTTGCAGGCAACACGGATGGATTTGCCAGTTTAGTGAAAATATCACCGTCTCGTTTATAAATCATGAGGTAGGGACTGTTACTGTGGCCCACCGCTAAGTAAGCCCCGTCTGAGGAGAAAGCTATACTTTGGGCATTACCCGTAGGCAAAGTGGCCGGATTCGGTAGTTTAGTGAAAGTATCACTATCCCGCTTATAAATTGTAACGAAAGGGCTGCCACCATGGCTCACCGCTAAATAAAACCCATCTGGCGAAAAAACTACCCCCGTGGCAACACCCGTAGGCGCAGTAGCGGGATTTGGCAGTTTAGTGAAAATATCACCGTCTCGTTTATAAATCATGAGGTAGGGACTGTTACTGTAGCCCACCGCTAAGTAAGCCCCGTCTGAGGAGAAGGATACAGAGTTTGCTGCATTGGAGGGTATAGTAGATGGATCTGCCAGCTTTGTAAAAATATCACTCATCTAATAATCCACCACCTTAGCAATTACGCTGACCATCGTAGCAGAGACACCGGCACCGTTAATTTGAGCGTAAAACTGCAGCCCTTCCGCAACAAGCGTGTTGGTCGGTGCCGCCCAGTTTGTCAATTTCGTTGAGATGCTAACTTCTGCCAACAGCGTCCCATTGTGAAAAATCTGAACACCAGTAGCGGCTGTCGGCGTATCTGTTGTCATTATGGTATAGCCGACTAGTTTCCCGGCGCGTGGGAACATGTTCAGTACAGATTTTTGACCATTTTCGGGATTGACCAGGGCAACACCGGCCGTCCATTGACGTGTTGCCCAGGCTATAGCGTAATCTGTTGCCGACGATTTAACTAAAACTTGGCCTGCCGTGCCGCCCGCAGGGATACCGGTGCCTGCTGCGCCAGGGTCCCCTTTCGGCCCCTGCGGTCCAATTGGTCCCGCCTTACCTTGTGGTCCAGCGGGTCCCTCAGGGCCTTGTATTCCTTGGGAGCCAGCGGGTCCCTGGGGTCCGGCTGCGCCTTGGGAAGCTAATAACGCCCAGTAGGTTTCAGAAGAGGCGTTTCCCGTAGGTGGTACGTTCGTATGCGCGTCTAAACAAAAATAAGACGCGCCCTGATAGCCCACGGCATCGTCTTTTTGGTAGGTAGTAGTATTAGACCATGACCCTTTCCATGCCAATCCTGCAGGACCACCCGGACCGGCGGGACCTCGCAGCCCCTGAGGGCCTGTCGGGCCAACGGGTCCTTGCTCTCCTTGTGGGCCGGCAGGACCCTGTGGTCCGGGCGGTCCCTCGGTTCCTTCTCCGCCGCCAGATGTATACAGCGCCGATACGGCAGTGACCAGGTTTTCAAAGTTTTCATCTGTGACCGTATACCCCTGCTGAGACAATGCCTCAGCGATGGCCGCACACATCATGCTGACCTGGTAAAACAGTTTATTGTGTAGTTCCGGGATAGCACGGCCGGGGATGACACCGTTTTGCCGTTGCGTTGCGGCAGCATATTGCTCATCGGTCATCATGCTCGTTTTGGTTTCATTGA
This sequence comes from Sporomusa sp. KB1, assembly GCF_007830295.1. GTDB lineage: Bacteria > Bacillota > Negativicutes > Sporomusales > Sporomusaceae > Sporomusa. Next base: position 1,575,857 of record NZ_VLKC01000002.1, read on the forward strand.
AAATTTTAAAATTTGTAGGCATGTCTTCCCTCCCTTATGCAATCTGCTCGATATACGCCAAACTATAAAAAGGCGGCATATTCGTGTGTGGCTGACCATCGCCAGTTTCGGTCGTTGGGTAAGTCCAGTACTCTGGACCCACGCCAGCGCCCGCCTGCCCTAATTCCCGGCCTTCGTGGATGCCATCGGAACTATGCGAATAGTATTGTGACCCATGACTATGTGAGGGTATTTGGTCTATGGATAACGTTACTGCTGCGGCCCCGCCTGAGGTGCCTGCAGGATACGCTGAACTGGCGACAAGAATAAACCTGCCTCGCAGATCCTGGGTACCGTCGGTGCCGTCGCAAATGTGCCAGGAAGTATTAATTTTGCCACTGAGCCGGTCAATCGGATATTTATTGCCTGTGCCGCCAAAGCTGCCGCGAAACGGCAGCGCTACCCCGGCAGGTGGTACGCCTCCGGACACCAGCGCACTGCCGCCGGCATGAGTTACCCAGCGGACCGTATTATCTGTAGTTATCCCTTCATTGGCCGCCCATGTCGGCTCGGCAGCGCCGCTTATGCCGCCCTGCGTGCAGTAAAACCATTTGGCCATACCTAAGTTCTTACTGTATACGATATCGCTGACCGTGTATTTCGTGTTTGGCTGCCAAAACAAAACGCTACTACCGGCAAGGGACAACAGCGCTTGCGTAATATTATTGGTAAGCAAAGCCAGATCAGCGTCTGACGCGTCAAAGCCCTGATTGGCCACAAACTGCCCAAACGCGGTAACCATCATGCTCCACTGGTAAAACATCTTGTTGTGCATGGCGCTAGGCGCGATTCCTGGCGTTACGCCGTTTATTCTGTAATTACTGCTTTGATAAACTGAATGATCAATCATGTTTTGCTTATTCTGATCAAAAACAAGAAAATTGCTAGTTGCCAATTAAGACCACTCTCCTTCCCCGTATCCCTTGTACATGTCGTCTTCATCACCGTAGGCAAAAACGTACGAATCTGCTCGCAGACCGCCGCCCTGCCAATAACCCCGGTCATAACCCTTCATGGCTGGTGTGTCCATGTCGTAGGCGAATAATGGCCGGCCAGTGGCGGTCAGGTTGATTCTGACCGTCTCAGGTTTCGGAAATAGGTAGCCATGCTCCAACAGGTCCTTTACAAGCGTTCCGACATTCCCAACCAGCAGCACGTCCATGCTCATGTCCTGATTGTCGTAAATCTCCAAGTGATATTCCGGAAAGTGTTCATCCCAATAAGAGTATATAGAAGGCGTCATACCGTCCCATATATTAATCAGGACTTTTGCTTTTAACGCGAACCGGTAAGTACTGTCCCCCATAACCGGACTATAGCCGCCCGAGGGCTGAAAGTCCAAAACACGCTTACGGCCAATGAATTCGCCAAGAATGTCAAGCTGCTTACCTACGGCTGTGTCCAAATCAAAGTATGTGTGAATATTTCTGGCCAGCTCAGCAACATCCTCGCCTTTTTGCAGGCCGGCTTCTAACCAGGCCATAAACTTAGGTTTATCGCGGTATAGAGAGGTGATTAGATTCAGATATTTTTCCATATGCCCTCCTAAGCGGGGTTAACCTTAATATTGGCTAATTCTCCCTTGGTAACACCGTGAAACGGGATCACAATATCCGCTGTACTTTGGGCTTTGCCTACGGTCCCGGCTGTCAACGACTGAATAGAAAAAGACGGCATATGCAAGTCTACATTCGCCGTCATAGCTGCGGCCCATAAAGCCGACAGGGCCAAATCCTGGCCAATGGCCAGGTTGTTGAGGTATGCCACAAGGTTAGCATTTATGTTTTCGAGCACATTGCTGGTGTACCCGGTGAGCTGCTTGATATTCAGTGTAACGGCCATATTATAATAGGTCGGCCGATAGAACCTGATCAGCACATTCTGCCCCCGGTCATTCATAACCAGTATAGCAGTCGTTCCGTTTGTATATCCCCCCGGCGTTTTCCGGGTGTGGATGGTTCTGGCGATTTCCTCATCGTTGCCGCCCTCGATAACTGCAGTCAAACTATGGGGCGGCAGGCCGTTATCATCATACTGGCCTGTATCATTTTCGTAAAGAATATGACGGGTTACACCCGGCAAGGCATAAATCGCGCCATCGATGCCATCCAAGACAGTGGTACTGGGATTTGCCGTACTGGCAGCCTGCCGGCCACGCAGGGCTGAATCGACTTCCGCTGCTTGCCCCGGGCTGGCAGCTGCAGAGTTGGACACGTTCAACCAACCGGCTGTAGGCGTCATGATCTTGTTAATCTCTCCCGACTGCGCGGTTATGTTACCCAGGGTTTGACAGGTGGCTACCGATGATGTGGAGCCGGATGTGCCGATAACTACAGAGGCAGGCAGCGCCCAGTTATACCCGGATACGTCCTGGACAATGCCGTTTGTTATCACCGTGCCGCCTTGGCCGGTGAGGATGACAGGGACAGTTGAGTAAGACGCTGCTTTGCGGTTGATACCGTTAATTCTCACGGTACCATCCAGCGCTGCGTTAGTAGCCGTACTCGGTGATCGGCTGTTATATGCCAGTTGCAAGGTTTGCAGTACGTCATGGTACTTGAGTGACAGCGCGGAGATATATTGGTAGTCGGCGCTGTCGTTTTCTAAATAGATGTCCTGCCCGTAAATCCGCTTTGCCTCGGCAATCATGCCATCTCTGATATCTATATAACTGGGGAGATGTAAGCCGCTGGCGTCGATGTATGGTTTAAAATAAGCCATCAGAATGTCACCTCCTCATCCAAGGTGATAGTGCCATATACCGTATCCACACGGCACTGGAATACGTATTTGCGTGTCTCGTTATCAAAGGTACTGGAAAAATCGAATATATCCGTCACGTCCGTAGTATTTCGGATTCGTTTTTGCAAAATCAGGTCAATGGCCTGGGTTCCCCTGTTTGTTCTGGCACCAAGTATAACCTGAAATAACGGCAATCCATCCTCGGTATCCTCCCACCATTCTGTTAGCAGCAGCTTTAGTCGCGTATAAACTGCCTGTGCTACCGCTTCCTCTTTCGATAGGAAAGCTTGCCGATTTTGGCCAAATGTATAGTCGCCGTTCGCATCCAAACGTCGATAGATCATGTCACGCCTCCTGTTGTGCCGCCGCCTGGTTCCACACCGCCATGGGTGTGCCCCAGGAAGGAACGGCCATCAATGGTGGTATTGGGGCCAATATTGATGTTGCCAGAATTGATGTTGATGTTACTGTCTGCAATTTCTATGATTGCGCTGCCGGCGTCATTCCGAATTTGCAGACTGTCGGTGGACACCCCTGACAATCGGTTCGGCTGTGAAATTTTAGTTATGATGGCCAGCCCGTCGGACAGGTCATGCCGGCGGCGGTCAATTTGATTTTGCACCCCGCCCGACTGCCAGAAAGCGTCATAGCAGCAATCAGCGAAGATCACCAAGCATTCATCATTTTTTTTGACGGGGAAAGTGATCGAATAGCCACCGGCGCGGGGGAACATCACCGGTACATCTACCAGCAAAGGGATATCTGTCCATTCTTGATTCCCGCTTATATTTACTTTCTCACGGATGGCCGGCTTTATGGTAGCCGTCTGTCTGTCAGAATCATAGGATTCGATGATCCCCGGCATGGCCACGCGAATGTCCAGGGCTGTCATAAGCGCCAGGAGCCGGAATAGTTCGGTTTGATCTCCCAGTCGTTCATTGATTGTGAGCATAAAATCTAACCTCCTATTGCGGGTTCTGGTCTGCCGTGGCCAGCATGAGCGGCATCAACCCGTAGCGGCTAACGCCAATAACTTCTGTATACCATTCATCGCCCCGGGTATCGCCAATATGATTTAATTTATATACCTGGTACTGCCCATCCTCGTCCAGTTTGGAAGGTATAAGCCCAATCTGGTACTTGGCTTGGCGAATAAGAACATTATCCAGTTTGATCATTGTCTGCAGTTTGATTGCCGGATTCAACAAGCACCGGAAGCTAACCCCGTCTTGTACTTGCTGCGGCGAACCGATTAAACCGGTTTGCGGTGTCAAAACCAGAGCCTCGTCGGGGGCAATGTCCGTTGCTTTAGCAATGTAAATTTTCCCTTCATCTACCCAGAAACTAGCAGCATTGTCGCGGGCAATATCGCCTAAATAATTTTTAGGCATCCCGAAAAACACTTTACCACGCGGCAACCGCTGAGTAGATAACTCTGGCGATATGCGGCCAATTTCAGTTGGTTTCGTTTTATTTGGGACAATGGACCGCTGAGCAATATGCTCAACGATTTGCCGCTGCGTCACGCCGGCGTTAAGCGTCGTTTTAAGAATGCCATTGTTTAAGAAGGCGTCGCCGTCTAAACAGATTAAAGACAAAACATAATCCACGTTATCTTCCCGGGAGCGGACAAACTGAATAATGTCTCCGTCAAAGATTTTCCCGTACTGCTTAACCTCTGTTTGCTGGCCAGTCTCCGTATCGATAATCCCGTCATAGCCAGCCTCCACGATAATCCGCACGCCTTCTTTGATAATCTCTGTTTCGGTGTCGTTGGTCAGGTTATAAATGTTGATCTCTGCATAATTGGACACCGCTCTGGCCTTTTTCTCAATGCTGAAAGTGCAGCGTAGGTTTGACACATCCCAGGCGTTATCCGCTTTGTCGGCTACGTATACACGGAATTTGCGGCCATACAGATAGTTGCTCATATCGGCGTATCACTCCAAATTAAAATCCAGTCTACCCCTAGATTTGAGTCATTCGGGAATTCTGTTGCAGAATTGCCGGTATTCACCACGTAAGCGCTGCCAATGCCAAGGTAAGAGTATTGTTCTAAAATATTAGCTGCGGGTGGGTCCCCCGGAATCAGCGGAATAGATGAAAGCAGAACGTTGTTCGTCGCCTCATCAGTAATGCCCATAATCCAATAGCCGGCAATCGAATTCCAGGCAACAAAAAAGGACAGTGCTTTGTTCTGTCCATCAATCTGCAGCGTACAAGTGAATTTTTGATTTGGGGCAGTTGTCAGTGGAATTTTTTGATAAGCCATAAAATCACCTTTTGTTATTTTTTACAAGGGAAATTCTTGGTTTTTGTAGAAGTATTGCTTAGAAAGGAGTGAGTCTATGAAAAAACTTATTTTAATCCTGTTTTTCCTCATGCTTTTCAGCGCGCAGGCTTTAGCCCGGCCAATAGTCATGTACAGCACTATTAACGATGGGCTTGCTGTGCCAATTTTGGTTTACTCCTCCGAGAAAGTAGACGCTTATATACCTGATGATATGATTAACTTTAATTTGTTTTGGAGTAAATATCCTCAAAATGGAAATTTCAGTTTCACCGTGTATTACGAGGCTAAAGACGAAGCATTAAGGCAAAATATGGTTAGCGGATTTAAAGAACGCATAAAAAACAGAACTGTAATTTTATTTGGGGGCGCCAACCCCGACTGGTTGAAGGGCTCAATGGAAGCTATCTATTTCGATATGCAAAATAAACAGGCCGTTTCAACAAAGGAAATCTTTGTTGATGCGTATGGGAATTTTATGGGCTCACGAGGAGGATTTAGGCAAGTAACACCTTTAAACGAAGAGCACAAAGTATATTCGAAAATCGCTGAAAACATAGCGGTCTTGTTGGAAAAGGCAAAAAACGACCCTCGTTATGCGTATTTAATAAGAGAGTCTGGGAAAGCGGATAATTAAAAAACTAGTTGCTTCCATTCGAAAGGCTTTTTTCTATCTGGTACCCATACGTTCCTGGGTCCTCAATGGCTTCTGCTTGCAATTGCCCCCGGTCAGTGAAGTCCGTGTCATGCGGCCTTGCACTGACTTTTGTTTTTGCCACATTCACTATAAATATTTCTTTCAGCGTTACCGTGCAGCGAAGGCCGTACAGGGCTTTGGAATCATCAGGCACAGAAATGGTTTCAATCAGCATGTTGTCGTACTGCGTCAGGCGGGTCAAAACACTGACGGGTATCCGCCCTTCCTGAATTTCAAGCAAGACATGATAGGCCGATTTGCTTTTACTTTTATCCGCAGCTGCGTTACCTGGTGCAACATAGCTAATAAATTGCTGATTATACATATCGTCCACAGCATCGGACATTAGGATTTCCATAACTAATACTTTCGGCTCAACTATGGAATGGTCCGTAATATTCGCGCCGTCCTGTACCGGGTGCGAAGTAATTTTTAGGGAGGACGTATGATCCTCCCTGATTACTGCGTCAAAAAAGAATCCGGCGATATTGGTCTTAACCAACACAAGCTGTGATAATTCTGTCGGTAGCCCGTTCCACTCTGGCGGCCGGTAAGCAGTCTTGTTCTGATCCCATTCTGGCGCCTGCTGCTTCTCTTCAGCCCGTTTTAAAACTACTTTCGCAAGATTGTAGTAACCCCATGCTTTCTGTATATCCATATTAAACCATCACCGGCCTTAACTCACGAATTTGAATAGCGGTATTCCGCTGTTGCGCTTGCTGAACGCCTGTTGTAACTGCCTGCTGTATTTGCGCTGGCGTTGCATTCGGCTGCGTGATATTGATATAAACAGGACCGACGGATAGCGAGGAACCGCCTCCTCCCTCGGATACTGGCGCATATGGTGTATAAGCATTTTGCTGGTAAAACGCCATATTGGCTCTTGCATTAGCTAGGGCATTGGAGGTGTCAAAGCCGGTAAAGGCTACAGGGCGTGCAGAGTTGTAATCGTCGTAATACCCTAAGACTTTATCCACATAGTCTTGTGTTTCCCTATACGGCGGAATACCCCCGTACTTCTCAACAGCTCCTGGTCCTGCGTTATACCCGGCCAGTGCTTTTCTCACATCCCCGTTAAATTCATCTAGCATCTGCCGTAAATATTTTGTTCCGCCTAAGATGTTTTCACGAGGGTCATACATGTTAACACCTAAACCGGATGCTGTACCAGGCATAAGCTGCATGTATCCATAAGCCCCTACAGGCGATTGAGCCGTTGGGTTAAAGCCTGATTCCTGCTGAATAACTGCCCGAATCAGGCTTTCTGAAACCCCATATTTTCTAGCCGCCTCCTGTATATACGCAGTAACGTCGGCGCTTTCATTTTCGCTTTTAACTCCGCTACCGCTTGAATCGTCAAAAATACCGCCGACATCTCCCAGAATAGATTTGCTGATAGCTCCGGCCTTCTTGAATTCGCCACCCATGATAGCCCAATTCAATTGTACCAATTTGGCTAGGATGGTTCCAAACGCGGCAAGGCGCTTCAGTTCCCGGCTGAGTTCATCCCCGAACCATTGCCAAAAGCCCTTATACTTTGAGCTACTGGACAAAAGTCCAAGTTGCTCCATTACCTTGGTCAGGCTGACAAAAATATCATCAATGGCCTTTCCGATTTCGTAAAACATGTTTCGAAACGATTCTAATACACCGTTTTTCGCAAGTGACTTGGCTATCTCCCCGAATGCCTCCGCCAGCAAAGGCGGAATGTTTTTAATTGTCGCTTCCAGCAGTTTAAAAACGTCATGCAAAATTTTTACCGATAGGGCGTACCCATCGGATTTTTTTATTTCAGCCCAAAAATCCTGCAAATACCTTTTAATAACAGGCAACAGTTCCTTGATTTTATTAAACCAATCAATTAACTGTTGCCAGATAGGAGCTAGTGTCTTAGATGATTTCCGGCCGTCAATGTAACCATAAAAATCTTCTAGTAAAATTAAAAACGCGGTGATTACCGCGCCTAGGGGGCTAATTTTAAAAGCCAGGCCGATAGCAGCAATTGCCATCGCGGCTTTTTTTACACCGACGGGCAACAGGTCAAATAGTTGCATGATTCCCCGGTATAAATCCCGGATAAACCGGGCACCGGCCATACCAACATTCATAAAGGTAACCAGTACCTCGGCAATCCGCTTCGTCCAATGCGGCATTGTGGCTGTTAGCTTATCATTAAACTCGCTTAACTGCTTTTTTATGTTCGCCAGCGGACCACTGAGATACTTGCCTAGGTAGTATGCCACCCATTCGGTGGCGTATTGTACTTCAAGCTTCATGCGCTTGAACTCAAATAAGATCGAGCGGATATACTGAAGCTGCCCACCGGCGTCGCCGGGAGTTTGCATTTGCCGGCCTTGGCGTACTAGCTGAAAGTACTGCTGCCGTAGCTCTGGAATCCATGCCACGTCCTCCATACTCTCGCCCATGGCGTCCAGTACGGTTTTCAGTTCCTTAGCGTTTTCCTTGGTAGTCCATAATCTGAGCGCGAATTTCTGATACTGCATATCAGCATCAGCTTCTTGTGTCATTAGGCCACCTGTAGCAGCGCCTATAGCGGCCAAAGCCGCCGTGACGCCGGTGGCGGCGGTAGCAAAGTTTTTGGCCATGCCCGCGGTAGTTGATTGAATAGTACGGCCTAAGTCGTTTACAGCCTTCTGAGCCTTATCAAATTCTGGTTGGTTGACCTGAAAGCCCAGGGCAACCAGGTATGATTTTATGACGTCCAGCATGGTCTATCCCCTTTCCGCCGCCTGTCGGGCCCGTAGTTCATTTTCCTGTTTTACGGTTAGCATTTCATGCGCGTCCAACAAGTCATCCAATGTATAGGTGCCGTCCCAAACTTCATGCTGCCGCCACATGCCAGCCATTACTGGGGTGTAGGCAAGTTCTTCGAGATTAACGCACCGAATAGGGTCGTACCCGAGAAGCTGGCGGTTAAGTCCTTCAATGCGTTTCCGTCGAAAAAACTTGAAATATTAAAAATCAGTGCATGAACTGTCAACGTCATAACCGTGACTGTATCGTTTTCCAGCCCTGCCACGCCCCAGGCTCCATTTTCACCGATAACAGGAGCTTTGCCAGCAGGAAGCACCTCATAGCAAACCCCCAGGCAATCGAATTGTAGTTCGGTAAACTCCTGCCTGCTCATAACAGGTAATTTAGGCCCTGGGACTATAGTATTAGCGGCTTCCCCTTTCACCAAGGCATCCATCCCCATTGGTAATACCTGCCCCATAACCTTATAGGCAATATAACAGCCGGTCAGAGCATCGAATTTTTCAATTCGCCACTTCCGGCCGGCCAGTTCCACGATTTTATGATCTTCTCGTTTACTCATACGTCCTCCTTATATCGGTAGTGTTTTCAGATCCGCACACATTAGCGGCCACGTCACTCGCTGACCCTGCGCCTGGTATGGCGTGTCGCCGACTTTCTGAGGGCTTACGCCTATGCCGACATGGGACCGCCCCATCTTCGGCGCACGAATCAGGATAGTAGTTTGTGTCCATTCATCGGTATCAGCCAGATACAGATAGTTATACCAATTCATCAGCCAGTTGTGCAGGCTGGATGTTTGCTGAGCTTGAATTGTGATGATACCATTTTCCCCAGCTAACTTGCTGACCATAACCGCACCGTCGGCAGCTACGTCGTGCGCTGTCCGGTCTGTGGCCATGGCGATAGTCATTTCACCAATGCCCTGGCCGGTGAACGTATACGCGCCAACAGACGGGTGAACAATATTCCCCGTTAAGTCCAAAAAACTATAGGTAGAGATATCAGGCAATTTAACTCCTCCTTTTTACTCGGTTTGTATGTCGGCCGCCATAAGGTTCCATGTGACTAAGTCCCCCTGCGCCCGATAGGGGATATCCCCGATTTTCTGAGGGCTAACGCCCCGCGCTGTGTGCTGAATTTTAAGAGTCCGGCCACGAATCAGAACCGTGGTCATTAGCCATTCATTACGGGGTGTTCCTGGCCCCGATAGGTAGTTATGCCAACCTAGCAGCCATTTATGCAGAGTGGACGTTTGTTGTACTCGGATAGTGATCATCCCATTTCTGCCGGGGATTTGTGTAGGAATGACCGCGCCATCCACGCCAATATCGTGGTTAGTCGAGTCCGTGGCCATGGATATAGTAATTTCACCTACGCCTTTCCCTGTTAGGGTATAGGCCCCGAAGGACGGGTGATTGATTACCCCTGTCAGATCGAGAAAACTATAGGTAGATACCGGCGCAAACAGGGAGGATACGACAGCAAGAGCGGATTTCCAAAAGTCAGCCATGGTTATCTGTTCACATATACGCCGATAACGACACTGTGAACCGCACCAGCTTCTTTAATGGCGATATAAATTGGTGGTGCTTTCCTTGCCTCCCGATCTGCTTCGGTCTGATCGGCGATAGCCTCAGACTGCACTAAGAAGCCCTGAATTAGATAATCGCCGGTGTTGAGGTTCAGGATTTCCTGCCCTGTCCACTTCCCGGGAGCTAAGAATCCCCGCGTAACAGCTTTGTTACTGGCAGAGATACAAGCTTCCACCAGTTGCGTGACGCCGGCCTCGGTTTGCGGAACTTTAGGCAGTTTGTACAACTTATCCATTACGTTAAGTTGGATATCATTGGACAGCATATCAAGATTGAGGACTTCATCGAAAAATGATCCGTCCGCCATGACACCTTCCTCGAACATGTCGTAGTACATACCGCGATTGATGTACACATTGCCATTATTGGCCTTGATATCGAGTAATTCAGTAGAGGTTATCGGCTCTACGGTTACACCCGGCTCCTGCTTGAATTTCAATGTGTATGCGGAATTGGCCATACCTGTATTAGCCCGCATAGCGTAGCCCATGATCGACACTGCCGCATGGGAATTCGTTGTAGAATATTGCCCTATGGAGCGTTTCCGCTTCAGCGCCTTGAGAGCAGGAAACACAGTAGCGTCGTTGGTCGTATAGACTTGCACCGTGGTTGGCGTGGCCACCTCAACATACTCAGCTATTGCCAGGATTTCTTCTTTAGCGGCATCCAGGCAGGATACAGCGTACCATTCCGCATTTTTTCCCCGCAAATGTGCAACCGCGGCGGCGAAGGTTGCTGCTCCTACAGAGGTAATATCAATGGTGCAGCCGGTACCACTGCCGGAGGATACAGTAGTTATCTGGCCAATAGCAGTACTATACCCCGACCCACCACTTAACAGCGTAAGCTCCGCGATTGCGCCTGCTGCGCCGACGGCCACAATATTAACTGTGCAGCTGGTACCACCGGCTGGCGTTACAGTGGTTGTCTGACCGGTAGATATGGCATAACCGCTGCCAGTCGTGTCGATATCAACACTAGTGACAGATCCGTCTTCGTCAATTCCCGTTACAACCAAGGTACAACCGGTACCGCCGCCAACGGTTAAAATGTCTCCTTCTTTATAGCCAGTTCCTGCGTTGGCTATAGTAACTTGCGCTACGCCACCAACCTGGTATACCTCGGTAACCATAAACCGGCCGCCACTACCTCCATCAACCGTCAGAATATTGCCCACAGCATACCCAGTCCCCTTGTTCGCGATAGTATAGCCGGTAATCGTTTGTAACTCTGTTGTGCCTATCATTAGTTTACGCGGTCTAGGGTTTTGGCTGAAATAGAGACTAGCCGCTTTGTATTCCGGCGTTTCAGCCGTAAATCCGTCTTCCAATATGGCATCAAGGCTTTCATATAGTTGGAAAGCGTCTGCCGCTGGGATTAACTCGCTGCTGCCAACAATCATCCCGGTATCAAAGGCCCGTCTAGGTGCGGACAGTGGCGATACCTGGACAACAACATCAACAACAGAGTTTAAGCTTTGTGTAACCATTACACACCTCCATGTGTTTTTGTATTTTTGTCGACGATAACTACGGGAAACACTGTCGTCGTATTAGTTATGCCTGACTCAGGATTACTTTGTATTGTAACCTCAGCAGATTTGATATACGGCACAGTACTGTCATACCGAACTAGAGTATTGAAGCTGGCCGCTACATCCGCCCGTTCCCACCAGCGGCCGCCGAACAATTCCGGCAGGCGCTGCGGCGTTTTAACTCGTGGAATCAGAAATACCTGGTTAGCGGTCAAAGGCTCGCGGTATGGCTCATCGTAAAGGAGCCTACGAATCTTGCTGGCGTTGTTCCAACTGTTCGGACCATACAGCAGCCAATGAACACGGATTACACGGGTCTGGCCCGTGGTCTGATTTGCGCTGTCCTCATCCCCCGCTTGCAATACATTATCACGGAGAATATTTATTTCGTCGTCTTCTTCATCGATACGCAGAAAGGCAACATCTTCATGGATTTTCCACGCCGGTGCGCCTTCGGTTGGCCAGGATATGCGAACAGGCATGAAGGTTGGCGGGTTATCCGGGTCGTTATACTCATCAGGATTAAATCCCAGCATCAACATGGTTACTTTCCAAAACAAGTCCTCCAGTTGCTCGGTTGTTAAGATCAAATCTGCCATTTAATCACCTGCAATTCGCTCGCCTAGTGCCTTGTAGAAACCGTTGGCTTTACGTGGCCAAAGTTGGAAAAGGCGGTACCGTTCACCATTCCAATCTACGTTGTCTGATGTTCCTTTCTCATTCGTTACTAGTAAATCTTCTGTATCGTATACGGCTATAATCCCTTTCACCCGGTCGCCTTCAGGCACTTGCAGCAAGTCTTTGCTAGTAGCCGCAATAATAACGCCACTACGCTGTATATCTTTCTCCGAAGTTCTCGGACGGCCACCGACCAGAACTGTAGTTTTCCGGTAAAGCGTGTACGGCTTACAAAAATCCGGGTCCTGGATAATTTCAGCAACGTTAATCATTTATTCACGCTCCTTCACAACATACGTGATAGCCTGGCGCAACGCTCCACTATCGATTAGCGGCCGGTCGCTGCCTTTAGACTTAGCCGTTTCAGGCGTATTCGGTGCCCAGCCATTTTCAGGATCAACAAAATAGTCTTTTACCTTGTTAGCCGCAAACAGGCCTGCCTTTTCCAGGCCATCCTGCGCCCCCTGGGCATTGCCATTTAATGCGGCTTGCGCCGCCGGCTTCAGTTTTTCGGCAATGGATTCTTGGTGCTTTTTAATCGCTGGTTCGATGATAGGACGCGGCGGCGAATGCCAAAGGGGAGAGCCATGCTCCTGCACGTACATTTCGTAGGCCTTGGAATAGGGTTTCCCCGCATCTATCGCCGGTTGCATTTCCTCGCGCATAGAGCCCGCCCGTACTCCGTGGGTATGAATATAGGCCAGTTCGGCATTGTTAATCTCCTCACCTTGCCGGCTGGCCTCTTCTTCGGGGATACCCACACATACTTCCAGCTTGCCTAAATCGGCCATAATCTTTTTTAAGATGTTTGGGTCGCCTTTGGCCGTGACAGCTACGGTGCCTTTTACCACACGTACATCCCGCCTTTGCCTACTATACGGGCCAAGGTTGCATATTGCTGGCCGAAAGTGGTCAGGTTCCAGGCAGCCCAGCCGTCAAGTCCCTGGGCGATAGTGGAAAAGTCATAACTAACAGATACATCACCGACTGATTTACTGGTCATTAGCCCTCGTGCTTGTCCCGCAGCGACGACCTGCGCCGCAGTGCTGTTTGCATCGACAAAACTCTGCAAGTACAGTGTAAGAAAATGAGCTATAAATAAGCCCATGGCAAACTTCCACCGCTTACGCCAGCGTGATTCCTTCACTACTGCATCCGCCAGTTCGATGTACATTTCGATGATAGAAGTGTCTACCAGGTAGGTAGTCGTCGGCTCACCGTCGGGACCTTCGGAAGGTGTTTCTCTAGGTCCGAAAGCTGGGTACAGGACGTAAAAATCATCCAAAGCATATGGCGGATTATCACCAGAACGCAAATTGGAAGCGGCAGCAATTATGCTTGCACCGCCGCTGTCATATACATACATGATTATTTACTCTTATCGGCAGCAGCCTTGGCTTTAGCATCTGCGTCAGCTTTTTCCTTGGCTTCTGCCTCAGCCCTGGCTTTAGCATCTGCGTCAGCTTTAGCTTGCGCATCGATGTCTTCTGCTGCCTTTTTTTCGGCTGCCGCTTCTTCCTTGGCTGTTTCGGTTACAGTGATATCGCCGTCCTTTTTACCCCACGCAAAAATAGGATCCGATGTTACCCAGTCCGGCACGTCAGCAAAATCAATCGGACGGGTCACTACAGATTCCCCGTCCGCGTTTTTAAACTCAAATGACTTTTTTGTAAAAATTCTCATATGGTCCTCCTTTAAATTCCGTCCGCGTAGCGAATAGGCTGCGTATATCTAACCTGTACTTGACCAACGTTACCTACATACAAACTGTCGTAGCTGGCAGTGCCAACAACGGGCTGTGTCATAACACGGGAGAGGGACACTGGCACAGGCATATTTACAAATCGTTTAGTATTTACGTAGATCACCATACGATTTGTGCCGCCAGAACCTGCACCTAAGCACCAGCGGCAGTCGCCGATAAACAAGTCAGATCCCTTTTCTTTCGCAATGTTGTTGTCGAGCAGGAAGGTTAATATTGTCTTGTCCGCATATCCGGATACCTTCGTACTTGCAATATACGCATAGTTGGATGGATCAATCAAAATATGATTGGCAACCGCCGACTGGTCATATTGGGCTGCGGTCCAGGCAGCAGTAATTCCCTGGTTTATGTCGTTCAGAATTTCGTCAGGCGTCTTGTTTTTCCATAGGGTAGATGTACCACCCTCATTCTGGGCTACGGAGCCAACCGTTACACCCGGCTGGTTTACCAGGCCATACGTGCCGTAAGATGCCTGCCCTTTATAAGTGTTGATATCCAGGTATTTGTCCCAGTCTAGACGGATTCCGTCATCATAAATTTGCTCCAGGCTCCGGCCAGTGACTTTGCCGCGCTCCATATCGACGAATTTAATCTTCATCGCTACCTCGTACGGAAATACCTTGAACAGGTCCTTATCCAAGTTTGCCTGAATAAGACGTACATTATTTTGGACGCCGCCAACAGCATCAGCTTGACCGCCGGACACCGCATAGTCAACATTCATGACAGATGTGGTTTCTACCCAGCCGCCGCCGCTCTCTATGGTAATATCCCTTGCATAGGTTGAACTGGTGAGCGGTTCCAATAGAGTCGGGTCCAGCTTCTCCAGTTCACTTACTAAAAACGCATTACCGCTGGAAATGGCAGCGGCGTCCATGGTCATCGGGCGTACTGCAAATCCGCGGGGAATGCCAGCTGCGCCGTCAAGTGTATAAACTTTTTTCATGAAAATCCTCCTTATACGCCCTGCCGGGTCAGAATGGTTAGCTCTGCCACGCCGTTGGCATCTTTCAATATCGCCCATTTGGCGTTCGTGAGCTGAATAGTATTAGCACCGTCGGCAGCCGCTTCGAATCCGCCGATTACTCCGGCGGGGATAGATCCGTTTGCAGCAATACGGATGTATACCGCACCGCCAATGGTTGGAGTACCTACATTCACACTGACAGTGACGCCACCACGTTCCAGTACGTCCGTAGGCTCAAGACTGGTGTAAAAGGCGCGGTTCTGTGACAAATACTGTGTGGCGCCTTTAATCCGACGCATAGCAACCCCAGCAAATTGGGCTGCGGTATTGCCGGCGCCAAACTTTTGAAAGGTTCCGTCTGTATTTAAAATAACAGGATCGCCAAAATACAGATCCTCAGAACCTTCTTTCAGTGGGCGGGTCCGGCTGATTTCATCGCCTAAACGGGAGATAGTGCCGGGATACCCGTTGTTAAAGGATATTCCTATTACTTTACCAGGCATTATTTACCCTCCTTCTTCATGTGCGGATTGTGCTTGGCGCAATTCTTTCCAAAGTCTCCAGGTTCGCCAGCTTTAGCGTCAGCCACTTTTTTACGTTTCAGGATTTCGGTATAGGCATCCTGAGTAGGAGCTGGCTTTTGCATAGCAGCCCTAAGTTCCTTAGTAAGCGCGTCGGATGCTTTCTTGCGTTCAGCAGCAGGCAGGCCTGCAATGATAGGCTTAACGGCCTTAATAGTTGCCAAAATAGCCGCTTTATCCGTAGTCTTAGCGTCCATAACCTTAGAGCCGTCTTGATTTTCCATCTCCTCTGCCGGAATAGTAACACTTTCCTCGGCATTCTCATCAGTAGTAGGATCATCCGGCTTGCCGTTGGTCATTTCCTCTTCCAGTTCGGAAAGAGCATCCTTGACCTCAGGGGCCGTTTTACCAGCTTTAATTTCAGCTACATCAGCCTGCAAAGCTTTAATAGCAGCCAGAATTTGAGCGTTAAAATTCTCTTCACTCTGCTCGTTGTGCAATTCCTCATCCTTAGCTGGCTCTTTTTTCTCGCCTAGCATCTCATGAGCGGCAGCCAATTCTTCCGGCTCGGCATCCTGAGAAAAAGCTTTGAGAATTTTTCCTAAAAGAGTATCCCTGTCAATCTTCATCTTTTTTCCTCCTCGTGTTTTTGGTTTCGAATCTTGTATAGCAACCTGCGGCCCAGCGCGGCCCCTTTCCACTATGGCCACGTGATTCCCACAGATACCAACCTGGTCATATCCTTGGCCGTCGTCACGGGGCACATAGTTGCAGTCATAGCCACAGGATACTTCCCGCTTGCCGGATTCAATTTCCGATATCAGGATAGGGTCTGTGATCACTAGATCAGCCAGCAGCATATCAGACTGATCGCCGCTGCCACGGTGAACGTTCTGCGCATGGCCTTTTCCATAAGCAGCGATATTATCCGGTCGCACATCTTGCGCGGGGTGATCGTCCGTAACCGCTTTTGCCTCAAAACTGGCGATAGTTCCTGGGGAGAATACTTCCTCTTCTGACCGATACACCTTGACCGAACTATCACCCGGCAGACCGATTTCTCGCGGCAGATAGTCCTGCCAGCCAGTCCGGGCAATGGGTACGTTGTGACAAATTAAAAAGCCCTCCGGGGTCTTGGTCATATTGGGACTAAAACGTGTCCCGTAAAACGCTCGCAAAATAGCGCCTCCTCTCGGGCATAAAAATAACCGCTATTAAGCGGTAACTGTAACTATAGATTTGGACTTGGTAAGGTTGCCTCTCGAAATGGATAACTCGGCGTATACAGATAACTTTCCACTTGCGCCGCTGTAAAAACATACCCTTCATCAGCAAGCGGGCGCTCAAACTGTTCTTCCATGCGGTCAATAATACTCTCATCCAGCCTTCCTAATGCCTTGTTTCTTTCTCTGCAGACGTCAGCCGGTGTTTTTACATGATAGATCGTGAGCCCTTTTTTAAACTCCCTCGCCATGTAAACCCACATTTTACGACGTTCAACGGTTGTATTTGTCGCATCGATTATAACCGTATTCCCCTGCATAAGAAATGTCCTCGCCATTGTCTGAGCAATAGCCCACACAAACGGCTCAGCCCGTCCTATAAACTGGTTTCCATGCAAAGCAAGCCGTATCGTATCCGGGCAAACAACAACTACATTCGGCATGTACTCAGAGCAATTTTTTACCAAAGTGCTTTTTCCGCTTAGAGGTAGACCCACAGTAATAATTAAATCTCCACTTCGTAAAGGACTTATTAAATCCAAGTCAATCATAATTACGCCACCTTTCTAAATTGTTCTTTGCTCATCCTAACAATCCGGCCGCCGTAATGCACCTTATGCGGCCAAGATACATCAGTTATATCAATTAACGGTTCCGGGTAACAGCGGCAATTATAAATTTCACCGGCATTATACGCGCCGACATTCTTTTCCCCGGCCAGCAGCTCAGGAGACGGCGGCGTATCAAATCGGCATAACACACCTTCCATGTGCTTATGGCTGCTCCTGACACGTCCGTCCTGGCTTGTACGCCACACGTACCAGGCTAAGCCTAATCTGTCCGACCTGGCTTGAATAAGGGCTGTATGCGACTTTGACGCCTCAGTGCGAGCAATTAACGCTGCTTTCTTGGCCGACATATGCGGGAACTTTGCTAATAGTTCCTGCGCAATCTGCTCCGGGCGTTTTCCTTCTGCAGTCTGTTCTTGAATATACAATGTCGCTTGGCTGGCCAAGTCGTAAGGCATACTGCGGATGATTCCGGCATTGCGGTCGATGAGCGCATACACCGTATTACCAACGGGGCCTTGCATTTCTCGACGTAGAGTCTCGTATATCAAGCGGCCTTTTGAACCGCCCTTTGCTGCTTCCCGCCACGTCTGCGCCGTATCGAAGAATGCCTGTGTAATCATTCTCTTAGCTGTAGCTAATGCAAAATGATCGAAGCTACCCGTATTAGCCAAACGTTCCAGCCGACGAACAAAGTCCCAGGGATTCAGCAAGTCCGGATCAATACCGATAATCTGCCAAGTGCGTTGTATGAGGCGACGTATTGCCCGGTCATAATCCGTTTCTATGCGTCGCTGGGCTTGCCAGCCTTCAGGTTTCATTGCTGCTCACCTGTTGTTGGTAAGCCCAAATCATTTAGATCCGGCAGCGCTTCACCCTGCTGCGTGGAATCGTCAGCCTTTTCGATATCCTCGTCAGTAATATTCGTCCACATGCCCGTATCCTCGGACATTTGCCTCAATTCCTTGAGCAGGATCTTTTGACTGATTCCTCCGGCCACATACACCTCTTTCGCTGCATTTGTTCGTGTACTGGCTAGATCAGTGCTTTCCTTGGCATTTGGCGTTCGTACCGGATTGATATTGTAGTCCAGATCGTCCGGGATCGCCCCGAACTCAGACATAAACATAATTGGCAGCAGTCGGTCAAGCGGGTCACGTAAATACGACTCTTGTTTTTCCCCTATACTTTCATCATAGTTCTGATTGTCGCTCTCACCCGTAGCATTTAAACCGGCAGGGGAGCGGCCAAACAGCTTTGTAACAGGCATTTCCGCCGCGCCAGCTAGATCCATCATAAAGTTTTCGTACACCTTATCTACGCCGGAAAAGGAATATTGGAATGTCTGAAACTTATCATTTTTCCCTAGCAACTGCGTACCAGTATTACTCATAAGCCAATTCTGCGCTTGAATAACATTGTAAATATCCTGGACGGACTGTTCGTCCATGGTAGTAAACGCCTGCTCCAAATCTTCAATATTCATGACTCTGATATTGGCGTTGAATACCAGGCTGGCTATATTCCAACTAGTATTATCACGCTTTTTTAATTCGTCGAAGACATGTTCAACCTCGGATGCGCCCCAGTACATTTCTTGTTGCTTTTCCCAAAAAGGCAGGTCTCGACCGGTAAACCGAACTATCCGGCTGTGATGCACTTCAATGCCTCGGCTGATCGTCTCGGTCGATATAATATACCTATCCGGCAGACCAAAATCCGGGTCGTTTAAGTCCGTAACCAGTTCTGTAGACAGCGGCATAATGCCGGACCAGCGGTCTAGGATTAGCAGACCCTTGAACGTACCCGGCATCACCGTATCCAGGTCTAACGGCTCGGCCAGCATATCGCCCTGGCCCTCAATAAGGATAACACCGGCAGCTCCACCATACAGACGGCCCCAGCGTAAGCCCTCTAACAATCGCTTTTTCAGCTGAGTCTTACGGACCAAGCTATCAAACCGTTTCAGTGCATCCGGCGGCATTTGACTTGTTATCTTAATCCAGTTTTTCAGCATATCACCTGGTACTACGTCAATAATGCGCCGAATAAGCCAATGCGAGCGGTACAGGCTATTTAGGAGCTGCCAGTTTTGAGTTAGCCTGGTCATTGGGTACTCGGTAGCCTCCAAGAGGTTTGGCGTGCCGAAACCCAGCCGCGCCAGTTGGTTGCGGAATGCATCTTTTGTTTTAACCGTGTCATTGGTCTTTACTGATTTAGCAGCCTTCTGTGCGGCTTTTTTTCTACTACTCATGCAGCTAACCTCCTGGCTGTAATCATTGTTTTTACTACATACCGTGCAGCATCCGGCGCGTGATCATCAACCTTAACCGGCTTTTCTTTGCCACCGTTTGTTATGGCCTTTTCATCCCAAACATAAGATAAGAGTTGTTTAACAAGCACTGGACATTTCTCCTTGTGTATCCGCATTTTGCGCTGTGCCATCATGGAAGACACCATACGGATACCATCCACCACAACATGATCGGCATTGATAATTTCCTCAGTCTCCCGTACTTTCAAATGTCGCCGGCGTAGTTCGGCCTTAAAACTGGCCGCGCTGGGGTCAATAATGAAAAAGGACGGCGCTATGCCGTCTGTACCGATAAAGGTTTCCATATCGTCGGCATATTGTCCGTCTGTCTTTTGTTTCAAACCGTTTTTCTCATCCCGGCTGTCGTAGTAGTACTCATTCACAAACCACAATGTCCGGCCATCGTCAATAACATCCAGGTATACCGTTGCATTCGCTGTGCCGTAGTCAACGCCGATATAGCGGCGATAGGCAGGGTTGTTACACAGGCCTGGCTCCATATCGTCATCAATGAATAGAATCTCATCAGACCAGCAATCCCGATAAATAGCGCCCTGTGCAACTACCCATAGGCCTAATATGAAGCGCTGGAAGAATACGCCGGTATACATAGACTTGTACCGGGTTTTGGTCTCTTCGGCCAGGCTGGGGTTATCGTCCATGATGAAGTGCAAGTGCAGCAGGCGCTTTTCCTGTGCCTTATCCAGCCATTGCACCTTAAACCAGTGCATGGGGCCGTCCGGGTTACAGTTAAACCAGAATTTTGCCCCTGTTACGCTGCAGCGGCCAGTCCCCTGGTTAACAAAGCTTTCCGGCATCAGCGCTACTTCATCGAAGTAGATCCCCGCAAGCGTAATACCTTGTATTAGGTCTTGACTGCGTTCGTCTTTGCCACCAAAAATATAAAAATAATTTACGCGGCCCCGGTGCTGAATGACGATGTGCTTTTCAGGCCCCGTGCGGACTTCCATAACTGTATAGCCTCTGGCCCGGAGCGCCGGCCGTAACCAACTCCACACATTACGGTGGAAAGAGCCTATCGATTTACCACACATACCGAAGTTCTGACCATCAAACTCCTGCATAGCCCAGAACACAAAAGAAAGAGCCATCGGCACCGTTTTACCGGCCCTGATAGCCCCGTCAGCAATGATTCCCGCGTAATTCCTGTATGGACTCAGCGCCATCCACCAAGTAAGGATTTGAAGCTGTTTAAGTGAAAAAGAAACAAACTGAATAGCAGCTTTGGCCTTAACCCGGATACGCTGCATTATGGACATGGTTCTTCACCGCCCCATATATCCGGTACTTTCGCCCCCAACGCTTCCAGGAATCCATCATCGGGCAATTCTTCACCAGCGCCACCGGCTTTAGCCTCGAGAATAGCCAGCTTCTGACGTTCGATTTCCAAACGCGCCCGTTCAAGTTCCCTCTTGTCGTTTAGCTCTGGGTTCATGCGTTTCATATCGAAAAACAGCTTAATTGCGGCGATATTACCTAGTTTGCACTGCCTGAGAAGGGCTTTCCAGACTTCAGACAGTTCGCTATCCGTATACTTGTCAATCTGGTCATTAAGGTATTGAATATATCGCGCGTCTTTCATCCAGCGATAAAAAATTGTTTCCGACAGTCCAGCTGCTTTTATTTTTTCCGCTTTAGACCGTCTATCGTCAGGATTGATAAGGAATTGCGCCATTTTAACAAGTTCAGGACGCGGCACCCAAACACTGCCAGTTTTTTTACGCTTTGCTGTTCGCTTTTTTGGCTTTTTCTCCATCATCACCACCTGCCAATATGTCTGGTACATCGTTGCCAAAGCCATTCCAACGCAAGCCATATTTGTCCAGAATGCTCTGGAAGTCTTCAACGTCATGCGGCTCAATTCTTATCCCTCTAGGGCCAATGCCAATGTGCTTAAGTTCATGCAGCATCAGCAATTTACGTTGATTCTCGGTCATATAACTCATATTGGGCTCGTAGAACGTCACGATAAAGTCAAACGGCAAATACGCCTTGTAAGGGCCAGTCACTTTCCTGCAATCAGCATCTATGATTTTACCGTCTTTCTTTTTAGACTCGTAGCTTAATACATAACCGACGCGGATATCATAAG
This sequence comes from Sporomusa sp. KB1, assembly GCF_007830295.1. Classification (GTDB taxonomy): domain Bacteria; phylum Bacillota; class Negativicutes; order Sporomusales; family Sporomusaceae; genus Sporomusa. Next base: position 1,597,679 of record NZ_VLKC01000002.1, read on the forward strand.
CCAGGATAAAAGCTAACTCCGGCATACCAGTGATAACCTGTTCACCCAATAGCCGGAGTTCTTCGGATACTTCGTAGTCAATAACGCCTATTCGCTTGGCATATTCTCGGATTAATTCCGTTTTTGCTTGTCGGTCTTGCTCTTGGCCGATTTTGTGTAATGCCTCAAGCGCACTGCAAGGTGCTTTCTCTTTCTTGCAAATTGCTATGTGTAAACACTGTGCACAAACAGGATTCATTTCAGCACAAACCCCGTTAGCCCTTTCTTTTTAGGTCGTGGCGCGGGCGGGTGCACAATCGCAGTATGAGTTAATACCGGCTTTTGCTTTTTATCGGCCATCATAGCTACCTCCTAAAAATGGGCATAAAGAAAGACCGCCTATATCTAGACGGTCGTTTTATGTAAACTTCTCTATGTTAGTACCAATTAAATTCAATATAACCGATTGTCAAATATTTGTCAACCGTTAAACAATTGGGCATTTAGTACAGACACACTTTTTTTCTTCATACGCTCCTTACTTGATTTGCCATTTTTGCTACTCCCTCCTTGAATCTTAACCCCTTCTTGCAAGCTACAAGACCGGTATTCAGCATTTTTTTGCTGTTCGTTCCATCTATCGACGAATGTACCTTCTCTGTCCGGCCAACTCTCATTACGGCATTCTGTGCAATAAAAGTATCCTTCCCGCACTTGCATAGGGACGATATTGCCCGTTGTTAGGCACACATTACAGATCATTTGCTTCGGCATAACTATGCTGCCCCTTTCTCAACTTTTTCTATTCTCGCTTTCAGTGATTGCATTAACGCTTCCTGACCGGTATCTTTCCGCTCCAAGGCTTCTATAGCGTCCTCGTCCCGCGTCCCCTCAGTTACCAACCGTAAAACTACGATTCGCCGCGTCTGCCCCTGCCGATATACTCTGGCATTTGCCTGCTGGTATTCTTCTAGGCTCCATATCTGATCGAACCATACAACAGTCTGACAGCTGGAGTCCTGGAGGTTAAGACCATGGCCGGCTGACTTAGGATGCAACAACAACAGTGGAATTTTATCGCTATTCCAATCGGCAATATCCTGATTGCCATCTCTACCTTTTCGAAGTATCCGGGCTTGCGGGAACCTTTCTTGCATCCGGCTAAGGCTATGCTTGAAATTATAAATCACCATGACCGGTTTACCGTTAGCCGCTTCGATTATATCCTCCAAGGCATCCAGCTTGGCGTCATGGATTAGCTTTACGCCACGCTCTTCGTCGTAGACTGCCCCTGAAGCCATTTGTAATAACTTATTACTCAGTACAGCGGCAGTGGAGGCCACCACATCGGCATCTTTGTAGGGCAGCAATAAATCCCTTTCTAACTGTTTGTACAAGGCCCTGGCATTGTTGTTTAACTTAATCGGGATAATACGGTCAACCCGCTCGGGGAGCTGCAGCCAATCTTTCGCTGCCATGGATACCGCGATATCCTCTATCGCCTCATAAATCCTTTGTTCGGATTCCTTTTTCTGCTTCCAGTTATACACCACATGGCCGCTGCGCTCTCCGGGGACAAAGTATCGGTCCCGATAGGCCGTAATGGTTTTACCTAATCTCTGCCCCTGATCCAGCAAGTAAATCTGCGGCCATAAGTCAATTAACCCATTCGGTGCCGGTGTACCTGTTAACCCGATTACTCTTTTGATCATTGGTCTTACGCGCCGCAAGGCTCTAAACCGTTTGGATTGATGATTTTTGAAACTTGATAGCTCGTCTACCACGACAGTATCAAAATCCCATTTGGTGCCGAGTTCTCCAACTAACCATTCGACATTTTCCCTGTTCGTGACGTAGATATCAGCATTTGCCCGTAAAGCCCTACGGCGCTGATCCGCGCTGCCCAATACTTTGCTAATCCGTAAGTGCCTTAAGTGATCCCATTTATCAACCTCGCGGGCCCAGGTGTCATCCGCTACCCGTAACGGCGCTATAACCAGGACTTTGCCACTGTCGAAGTAGTCATGTAGCAGCAGGTCAATGGCGGTCAGTGTAGATACTGTCTTACCTAGGCCCATTTCCAAAAGCAGGGCTATGAAAGGCGTGTCCAATATCCGCTGTGTTGCGTATTCCTGATACTGGTGTGGTCTATACAGCATTAGCCGTTACCTCAAATATGAATTTATCAATATCCGCCGCTGAATCAATTTTATAAACCTTATGCCCTAACTTCCGAAGAATTTTTGCCCATCTAACCTGTAACGGTTCTAATGGCTTACCGGGTGCCTTCATTTCAACGTACATCGTCCGACCGTCAGGGAGAATAATAAGCCTGTCAGGCACACCTCTGTTACCGGGAGATACCCACTTAGGGGCTTTACCTCCTATTCGTTCTACAGCACTGACTAATTTACGCTCTAGAAATGATTCACGCATTTTATACAACTCCTTAATTAAGTTGCCGTTAATTCTCACACGCACGTATATGTTTAATTTTCGCGTTTAGCATAGGAAGCATATATATATATATTTATCCATTTCCTATGCTAATTTACTTTTATCCTTAATAGTAAAAAATACGGCAACACTAGCAACAATCTATCTAGACCATTGGTAAATACTAGGTTTATGGCTGTTGCTATAAACAGATATTTACGGCAACAGTTTGGCAACATTGGAAACAGCCTCTGTTGCTAACGTTGCTAACGTGTTGCCGAAGAAATAACATAATTAGCAACGCTCAAAAATAAGCTGTACACCATAACCAGGAATGCGGGCTTTGCCTTTTCGCTCTTTCCATCCAGGTGTGCGTCGCATAATATCGCAGATTTCTCGTCCTTCCCATGTGCGCATAGAACCTTTTTTATTACCCAGGCATTCCGTCCAGATTTGGGCGGCGCACACACGTGTACGCAATTCACCTTTATTCTCGCTGTCCCATTCATCCTCAATAGGAGACTCCAGCCATTCCTGAATAAGCCCCTCACGGGGGTCTAGTTCCATATGCATAGCTTGCTGCTTTGTTGCTTCTTCGCGAGATTCGCTATCCAGTGTTAATGATTCTCCCGCCTTAAACCACTCCATAACCTCTGCCCATACTTGGCCGACTACTTCATTAGTAAGATGATCCCAATGGCTTAATTCGGCATTTTCCGGATGAACTTCAATGGGCCAAAAGCGACGGTTACCAGTAGCATCCCGCAGAAAGTCCCTTGTATTGGTGGTGCCAAAGAATACGCATTTGCGGGGAAACTCCGACACTTGACGATCATAGGCCACCCGATAACGGTCTTCTGTTTTTGATAAAAAAGCCTTAACCTCTTCCACCTCAGACCGCTTCATGGCCGACAATTCACCAATTTCAAATATCCATCCAGATTGTAAATGCTCTCCGGCTTCCTTGTTTTCAAATGTCCGCAATGAGTCGCTGAACCACTCGCGGCCTAACTTAGCTAACAAACTGCTTTTCCCGGCTCCCTGCGGCCCTATTAGCACCAACATTTCATCAAATTTACAGCCAGGCATATAAAGCCGCTTAATAGCCGCCAGTAACATCTTACGGGTTACTTGACGCACATAATGACTGTCATTGGCCCCCAGATAGGTGATAAATAGCCGCTCCGCCCGTTCTTCACCATCCCAGACGTAACTCTCCAAATAAGCCTTAATCGGGTGAAATGTGTTCATATGGACTACCTCCGTAAATGCATTCTGAATGGTCTTTGATGAATTAAAATCATGCTTTTTTGAAAACCAATGCTGCAGCCGTTTATCGTCGGCCCCTAGCCAAGGTTCATAGGACTTGTGTGGCCTCTCCCGCTCTCGCCAGGGCAGCGCCTTTTGGATTACCTCAGAATTGCCAAAGGCATCATAAGCTAAGGCACCGTGCCATACACCATGAGACAGGATAAGCTCTATATTGGCCGCAGTCGGTTGTGGTAAGCCGGTCTTGGCATCAACCTCTAATTTGTCCTGCCATGAGTCGTCCTCCTCGTCATCGGTAGTGGCAAACTCCTCCGACAACTCTGCCAGCCGCTCCCGCTTTACCTTCTTATCATTTGCGGCAAAGGACATCATAGCCATATAGCTTGGCAGCTTGGTGACGTTAGTTTTTTCGCTTACCCGGTCATCCATTTTACTGAATTTGTGAATGCGTACTAAATCAAAAGCATTGACCTCCCTGCCGCTGCAAGGATCGCTTTCATGATGGGAATAGGCGAAGGTGTCATCATCATAGACTACAAACCCACCATAACTGGACGCGCCTACAAAGGTATACCTGGTAGTACTGCCGGCTACTTGCTCATATACTTCCGGTAAAAATTCATCAATGACCTCACTGATCGTATAACAGCGGCAGAATGCGCCCACTATGCCCTGCTTGGATCTCGGGTCTTCCATCCGTTTTGCTGATTGCTGTTTGGCTACATCTCCCGCGTGACGCGGCCACTGTAAAGGGTCCCGCCAGTTGTCGTATTCAGCCAATAGGGAGTCTACACAAACTGGCTCCCCTTCGCCAATCTCCAGCACTGGCTCAGCGTCTAAGGAGCAGCTGGGCAAATACATCAGCCGGGCTACATCAAAAGTGGTCTTGTCAAAATACTCCATGCCAATCTGCTCGGCCAGCTTCCGACTCACGGCGGCGTGCTCGTCCGGGTTCATTGGCTTGTCAGCCGGCAACACTAAGCGGTATTTAGGTTTCTTCGGTCTGTGGCTGTGCGTGGAGTATATGGCATAGGAGCAGCCACCCAGGACAAGCTCTACGGTAAATATAAAGTTCTTATCCGCATGGTCAGCGTCCAGGGTGATTAGGCTGCGCGTGTCGATGTTTTCTTTTTTGCGTCGGCCGCCTCGGACGAGCCCACCGACGAAGGCAGGCCCATCCTTGATTTTATGCCGAGCAATGTTATCCATTAGGTCATACTGTGCCATGACTTCCGGTGTCCGGCGTACTTTACGCAGGCGCTTAAGAAACTCACCCCATGTTAGGTATTCCGGCTTCCAATTCGTATCGGCGCGGTGTTTACCAAAGCTGATATCAAGTTCCATGGCAAAGTACCCCGTATTCCCACCAGCACAAACTAGGATTAGGCTGTACATTGGCAGGCCATATACGTGGTTCGCCAATTAGACCTTCCTTCTCCAGCCGGTGAAATACATGCTGAGCTGCTTCCTGTATTGTTTTTGCAAATACTCTTCCTGTGATGTACTTCATATTTGCATCACCTCTCACGCCAGTAAATCATCGAAAGATTCCTGAACGGCAATTCGCAAGTTGCTAACAGCACTTTTGTAATAGATATTTTTAAGCTCTACGCCAACGAACTGCCGCCCCATTTTAATAGACTGATAGCCTTCACTGCCAATGCCGGCAAATGGGCTAAATACGATATCGCCTGGATTACTCCAAAGCTCTACGCCTCGGGCGATAACATCAAGTTGCAGAGGGCAAATATGTTTTTCGTCTTTTTCTTCACGCGCTGACCGGTATTGCAGGGTATTGTTAGGGTTAATGTCCATCCAAACCGGAGAAGCATATTTTTGCCACACTGACACGGATCGCCACATTTTAAACGGCCATGGCTCCCGCCCATTCGCCCGGACTTTGGCCACATGCTGGTCATAAGCTGCGCAGCTTACGTCCAGTCCTTCGCCGATAAATTCCTCAAATTCGCCAGTAATCGCCTCAGGATTTACGCCTGGTTTTCTCATGGTAATGAGATAATCCGGGATTCCCTGCCGGCTCATGGCGCTATCTTTTACAATCTGTTTGTGTAGCAAGCCCAGTGCCTTTGTTCGCTGCTGTGCTATAACAGGGTCTTTCCATATGCATACTTCGGAATGATATATCCAGCCCTCAGCCTCAAAAGCGCGGATCAGATCACCTCTAAAATCCCGAATACCTATGTAGCCGTGGTGAGCTTTGGACGTGGGCAAATTCATGCAATGAAAGCTGACCAGCCTACCTGGCATGATTACCCGGTACAGCTCACGGATCAGGAAGTGGAAATGCCCAAAGAACTCTGTGTCGCTGCTGCAGTTCCCCATGTCGCGGTCACTGTTGGAGTAGGTATATAAAGAGGCAAACGGCGGGGAAAAGATACTATAGTGAACGCTGTTATCCGGCATGTATCGGGTAATCTCTACACAGTCGGCGTTATAAATAGCAAACTCCGGTTCTATGACTTGCTCTATGGTGTTAGCAGGCAATAAACTCACTCCTTAGCCACGCCGGAATTATGATAGGTGTGGTCGCTTTGTATTTGGTAGTTTCTCGCTCCGTAGATCTGATAGATTCTGACGTGATATCCTTGGTGTATTTAATCATTTCATTGATCATCTTCTGAAAGTCTGCTTCTTTGCGTTTGATGTTTTCAGCAGTTGCTCCCTCCCGGCTGGAGGTAATCATATGCACCTGTACAGGCTTTGTTTGTCCAAAACGATAGCAGCGCCGGATAGCCTGGAATACCTGTTCAAAACTATCTGATAGCCCGACAAAAGCTATATTAGCGCAATGCTGCCAGTTCATTCCGAATCCGCAAAGAGAGGGCTTGCTGACCAGAACGCGGATCTTCCCTGCTGAAAAGTCGAGCATTGCTTTTTCTTTATGTTCCCGTTTATCTGATCCTGTTACCTGGACGGCACCGGGAATAGCGGCTGTCAGCATTTCCGACTCAATATTCAGGTCACACCAGACAAGGAAAGGTTCATTTGAGGCATTGACGATTTCAGCGCATGCGGCCATGCGTTCGGCTACCGTTTCGCGACGTGCCTTTTGCCTCTGAGATAAGGTTTTGGCTGGTTCTCCCTCGACTTCGATAACATGATCAGTAATTGTAAGCGGAGGCAGTACATATTTATCATCTGGATAGCCAAGGTCAGACGGCTTTTCTAATACAACGCCCCATGAGGCCACCCAGCGCCAGAAAACATCTTCAGCATGTCCTTTTAGCCTCCATTTCTGAGTTTCTCCTCCATCGTGTACAAAGAACATACTTAACATTTCCGCCCGGCTCATGACGCCCAAGAATTCAGCGTGATTGCCAATCTCCATATAGTCATTCGGCGCCGGTGTAGCTGTGCAGGCCAACCGATAGGGGGTATAGGTAAAAGACTCTATCAGTTCTGTGCGGGTTTTCCCTGTAAATGATTTAAGAATAGAACTTTCATCCAGAATAACGCCATCGAATAGAATTGGCTCAAAGTGGTGTAGCATCTCGTAATTGGTTACGTTGATTCCGGGCTTTACATCATCCTGCGAACGGCAGAAATGAAGCTTATAGCCAAGCGCTGCGCCTTCTCTGATTGTCTGCATGGCCACGGCCAAGGGAGCCAATAGCAGCACGTCCCCGCCTGACAGTTGATGTACTTTTTGGCCCCATTCAATCTGCATACGCGTCTTGCCTAGCCCAGTACCGGCGAATATGGCTGCACGTCCCCGCTGTAAGGCCCAGCGCACTAAATCCCGTTGGAAGTCGAATAAACTAGGATGAAATGTATCTTCATAAAAACCGGAAGGCAATGCAACAGCATGCTTATTTGAAATAAAATCTTCATAATCTTGCATAGGAATCAATCCTTTTGATAAAAGTCGCATTCATACGCCGCGGCTGACAGTGGCAATCCTGGAGCCCAATCGATAGGCTGTCCCATTACGGCGGTTACATGCTTAATCGAGCCAGTGCCTATGGGAGCATCCAGGACAACCTCATCGTGTATGTGCATCGCAGTTTTATAGCCCTCAACGTCAAGCCGCATCATACTGACTGCTAAACAATCACGAGCAATAGCCTGTACAAGGTTTTCCACCAGTCTGCCACCGTAAGTCCGCTGCGGCATCCATTTTTTCTTTATTTGGTCCATGCCCTCAAATACAATGCCGTCTTTACCGAAATTTGGATCAGGCTTTACCCTGGCGTTTACATATGCTAGGCAGCGGCCACTCGGCAGATCCGCGAATAGTATACCGGTTTCATACCGATACTGCACACCGTGAGCCAATTTCACTGTAGTTTTTTCCCGTACTGCCGTAACGGCTGCATTCTCAGTGGCGTACCATAGTTTAACAATATTCGGATTCGCTTTCCGCCAATGTTTGATAATCCCTGGCAGTTCCTCTTCAGGTATACCGCTTTTCAGTGCGCCCATGGCAATAAGCGCCGCAGGGCCTCCTTGATAACCACAGGCCAAAACTGCTACTTTGCCTTTGGCTCGGAGTGCATAATTCTCATGGCCCTTGACTATCGTTTCTATTGGCACATGGAACATTTGGGCCGCGGTGGCCTCGTAGATTTTTCCGTGTCCTTTAAATACATCAAGTACCCAGCTTTCATTTGCTAACCAGGCTATTACACGCGCTTCAATCGCGCTAAAGTCAGACACTATAAGCCGGCAGCCCGGCGATGGTATTAACGCTGTACGGATAAGCTGCGACAAGATAAACGGCGGCGAACCGTATATAATTTCTAGTAAATCAAAATCCCCGGAATATAAGACCTCCCGCGCCCTCGCCAAGTCTTCCACTTTGTTTTGCGGCAGGTTATGCGGCTGAAAGATACGCCCAGCCCAGCGCCAAGTACGGTTTGCCCCACAGAATTGAAATACTCCTCGGATACGACCATCAGCACATACACTGCGTTCCATTGCTTGGTATTTTACTACACTGGTCTTTGACATTTCCCGGCGCAGTTCCAGCACTCGCTTTGTCTGTTCATTCGGCGCGGCATCTAGTAAAGCCGGCATTTGATCTTTGGACAAGCCGTCAGGAGTATCTAGCCCCTGCTCTGCCAGCCACTCTTTTAATTGTGTCAAACTGTTTGGATTGTCCAAGCCGGTCAATTCCTGCGACTCTTGCACTAAACGGGCTCCATACTGGTCATCGCATTGGATTGCTTGTCTTGCCAGAACCTGGTCCAGCCGGACACCAAAATCATTGATACGCTGATCCAGCGCCCACAACTCCCATTCATGGCTAGGTACAGGAAACCGCGATATTTTGCGGCGGATTTCTCTTTCCACCACTACGTCCTGTCGGTTGTAATCAATGAACTCTGCCCACTTCTCCGGGTCATGATGCGGGTAGTTGCGCGTTCTTTGCCCATTTGATTTCGTAGGCTTGCAAGGTACAGAGAAATATTTAATCAAGTTTTTACCCCGCGTGTCCTTTTGTGCCGATAGTTTTAATACCTCGGCCACTCCCGCCAGATTACCAGGCAGGCCAAGCGTCAGGGCATGCACAGAAGTACATTTCCATTGCCTTGAGTCACACGTGATATTAAAGTGCTTGGCAATACAAGTTCTTTCAAAGTTGGCGTTATATGCGGTTTTCGTTACAGCCGGATTAACCAGGTCCTGCATAACCTTTTCCGGCACGTCCTCAAAGGCCATCAGGTCAATTACTCGGACTGGATCATCATCGTAGGCATAAGCGAATAAAAGAATCTCAAAATCGGGTGCCTCAGCATATCGGTAAACGCCGCAGTCAGCCAGGTTAACACTGGAGTACGTTTCAATATCGATTTGTAAAATAGTCATAAGCTTTTCTCCTAGAAGTAGGGGGACTCCGTAGAGTCCCCGCAGTTTTTTAGCTCATGAAGTCGTCGTCATCGTCATAGAAGTCTTCATCAAATTCAACATCGGCAAAGTCATCCTGGAGATTAGCGCGTCCGCCTAAAAATTCTCCGTCTTGCACTTTAACAACATTATTTAGGCCTGCTGCAATACCGCGGCTTCCTTTTTTATCAAAGGGAAAAAAATTTAAACTTACACGGGCATAACAGCCAGAATAAACTTCGGTAGTGTCGGTAATTTCTTGAAACTTCATTTTACCGTCAGCCCCTTTACCTATGGGTTTCGCTATACCAGGCTTATTTTTGCTTGAAGCATTGAGAAAGTAATGGCCCGCATATGCTTCATCATCTGGGCGCTCTTCGTCCCCATCTCGTAAAGGTGTCTTAATATTTGAAGGTATTTTTCCGCCCCATTTACTTTTTCCCATTTCTTTAGCAGCATCAACGGCGGCTTTAATGCGGCGCAGTGTTTCCTTATCCGTTTTAGGAATAAGTATAGCTGTACTATACTTCTCCTCATCCTGGTCATCTTTTTTAGGGGTAAAAATACTGGCATATGAAAGCCGAACTCTACCAGTTATAACTTTTGTGGTTTCTTGAGCCATATTAGATCAACTCCTCCATATCAATGTCAGCAAAATCACTCTCAATGCTGTTTAATTGTGGCCTACTGTCCGTTTCTGGAACCAACGCTGGTTTACCAGGTGGCTTAATAATCATGTCTTTCAGTACCCCCGCAATGGTTTTCTTGCCATGCTTCTTTTCTAAAGCACTGATACCCAGCATTTCCTGTGGCTTCATAATTTGATCTAAGGTAAACTCAGCAGCAAGTAATGCGCTCTTGGCTGCTTCTGCATCCTTAATAACCCTGTCACTCTTACCCTCAACGAGTTTCCATTGTGGTATAACTACCCCGGCTAGTGCCTGGTCATAAGCGAAGTCTTTAACGTTTTTAGCCCAGGCCTGCAGCTGATCGGCAATGAACAGAATTGCGCTGATTTCATCAATGGTAAGTAACGCAGGGTCTTTAAACTGATAAGATAGGGATTCCATATTCTTGTCAGCCCGGGCTTTGCAGTTAGCCTTTGCTAAGCACCACTTGCAATGGTCGCCGGAACTAAAGTCCCCTTTACCATCGAATGCGAGCTGCGCAGCAGGCCTGACCGCATTATCTGCCCATTCTAGTAGTTCATCAATCGGTAGTACCTCAGTGCTAATATTGTCACGACGTGGCTGGATAATGGTCATACGCACTTCGCTGATATCATACAGATAGCTGTATTCATTCCAGGCACCCAGGCCATATAGCCGTATTTGGGGATTTCTCTCTGCGCTAACGGGGACGCCCTGACCATATTTGAGGTCAATTACTTCTAATACGCCCTCGGATATAATCACTACATCACAGGTGCCGAATGACTCCGGCACCCATTCGCTAAGGTCTATAAGCTCCTCCAGTAGGATTTGAGCATCTTCTGACCGGGCTTTAGCTTCCATGAAACGTTCTGCGACCTGTTCAACATATTCCTGAATGGTATGCTCCATCTCAGAATTGTAGTATTGGTCCTGCTTTACTTGCTCCAGTTCTTTGTCCAACACTTCCCGCTGTTTGGAATTGCAAACGGTTAAATTACGGCGGAGTTTAATCTCAGCAAGTTTATGCGCTACAGTACCTTCGTCAGCGTAAGAACTCCCATTATCAGGCATCTTCTCAGTTAGCCGGGCGCTAGGTGGACAGTTAATCCACCTAGCTGCGCCTGACGCACTTAGTAATGCGTGACCGGACATTATAACTCCTCTAGTGCGGCGAGGAACGCAGCACGCTTGTCCTCGGGTATGGCGGAAAGGGATTTGCTCTCGAATGACACTAGTAAATCCTTAATGGCTTTTTTTCCTTCCAGGGTCTTGCCCTTTTCCACAGCAGCTTTTTTGATTTCTTCTACCGTTGGAATTGTGTCCGCTGCTTCCTCGGCAGTTTCTGATGTAGCGTCATCATCAGACGGGGCAGTAGTAGTTGCTGGATCGGGTTCAGGAGTTTTCTGGGCAGTTGGCTTATTATTGCGTGGTGCGTTCTTCTTAGGATCTGCAGCAGCTTCTGCAGGCTTAGTTTGGGTATGTACTACACCCGTTGCAGATAGTTCCTTAATAGCTGCTAAAATCTCTTCCGTTGTGTCAGCCTCAATGTTCAAATGGATATGCATGGTGTAAATTTCCTCCTTTTATTTAGGCCCAATTTGGGACATTCATCAGGGATACAAAAGTGCCGACGGGGGCAGATATCGCAAGGAAATTTAATCATTTTTACACTCTCCCTTGCATTTTTAAAAATAACGGTGTTATAATGGTGATGAAAAATTAACGAATCTCCTCTGAATTGGTCGCTGCGCTAACAGCGGCCTTTTCTTTTGCCAGTGTTTCCATTTCGTCAATGGTAAAATATTGCCGCATAAGTGCTCTGTTGTTTAAATCACCATCGCAAAGTAGATCAATTATGCTGTCATACATAAGTCTGTCCCTCCTTTCTACACGCGGCGTTTTTCTTTTGTGCGGATATTAGCCAATTTCCAATACCTGCGTATCCTGCGCGGTTTTGCTATGACGTAGATTAGACCTATTAGTGCTAAGGCGACTAGGCTCCATTCCAATTTGTTCTACCTCCTTTTGGGTTACGATGTTGAAACAGACAGTACCAAAACAACCGAGATTCTCAGGCAACGGCTTGTCCTGGCATTGGCCAGCAGCGTTGTGAACGCAAGTGCTGGCGTTGATGATGCACATCATTACGATTCACCTTCTTTCGCATCGCCTACATATTCATAGAACAGTTTAGGCGAAATATAATAATTCCATCGGGTATGAACCTTAACTGCGGTTCCAAATGGCAACAAACCGCGTTGCAGCCCTACACGGACAAATTGCTGACACTTACCCATGATTTCAGCGGCTTGCTTGACAGAGATTTGATTTTGCATGAAACTCACCTCGCTTTCTCGAATTGGGCATTGTGTAACATCCTTTCCCTTAAATTTATTTTCGCGTATCCGCGACAAATTGACTAAAAAAAATATCGCATGCTTCTGAGGTAGTTAATTGTAGTTCTTCTACAATAAGATCGGCGTCCCGGATTGTAATAGGGCATTGGCCGTTTAATTTGCGGTAAAGCGTACTTTTATTAATACCAATTGCTTTTGCAAGGGCTTCGACAACAAAACCTTTTTCTATGATCTTTCCTTTTAATTTTTTAGTGTTAACCATAATTACATTCTATCCTCCTTTGTCGCGTATTCGCTACAGCATTAGTATAAGGCAGCAGTTTTCATAAGTCAATATCATTTTCGCGTATCCGTAATTTTATTTGCTTATTTTAAATATTTTTGTTGCATATTTGCGAATATCGATATATAATAAGTACCAAAGAAGGAGGAGTACCACCTGTGAGTATACATGAGCGGATCAAAGCAAGACGTAAGGAATGTGACCTTTCTGTTGACGACGTAGCCTTGGAATTAGGGGTATCTAGAGCAACTGTATATCGTTACGAGTCTGCTGAAATCAAAAATATGGGGATCGATAAGATTGAGCCTCTCGCTAAAGTATTAAAAACTACACCTGAGTATTTAATGGGATGGGTAGATGATCCTGTCAACTATAATGATCCTGAACTAATTGCCGACTTGCAGGGACCAGTATTAGACCATTTCGACGGCGATGTAAAAAAAGCTCTAGAGTTTAGAAAGGCCGTTGATGAAGATGCTATCTCCGATATTAGGGATAAAAATATAAAAACCTCTAATAAAACTCTTCCACCCCTCACATCTAAAGACGAACGAGAAATTGCCAAAGACCTTGAAGCCATGTTAGCTGCACTAGACGATAAATCTGGTATGGCGGCTTTCAATGATCCTGAAGATGAAGAAGATAAAGAATTACTTAGAGCAAGTTTAGAATACTCCATGCGTTTAGCGAAACAGATGGCCAAGAAAAAATTTACTCCCAAAAAATATCGTAAGGAGTAACATATCATGGATACCAAACAAATTGTCGAAGAATTGATCACAAAGCATGATTCCAATAATCCTTTCGTTATTGCAGACAATTTAGGAATCCCCGTAATATATCGTAATATGAAAAACGTTCTTGGATTTTTCAATATGTACAAGCGGATTAAAATCATTCATCTCAATAATAATCTTTCAGAAAAATTAGAAACCTTCGTTTGTGCCCATGAATTGTGTCATGCTATCAAACACTACGATAGAAATACTCCTTTTCTAAAGCGTCACACACTATTTTCCACTGACAAGATTGAGCAACAGGCTAACACCTTTGCTGTTGAACTACTAATGCCGGACAGTCTGCTCCGTGAATCAGAATGCAGTATCTACCGCATGGCTGCGGTATTAGGGATTCCAGAAAAACTAGCCGATTTGAAAAGAAAGGACTAGCGAACAATTATTAAACAAAATTTTCGAGAAACAGTCTGCCTGGAAGAATACAAAATAAAAAGACCGCCCAGTGCTACCAACACTAGACGGCCTTGCGTACCAATAACCAAATGTATGGTCAATCGGCACCCTCAATAACATTATACCCGATTGGCCTCCCAAAAAACCACTTAAATTTAAGGAGGTCTATTTTTTATGCCCAAAATGAGACTCCCCAATGGGTATGGCAGTGTTTTTAAACTGTCTGGTAACCGTCGCAACCCATGGGTTGCGCGGAAAACTATTGGATATAATGATAAAGGCCATCCTATTTATGAGCCGATAGGATATTTTGCTAAAAGCATCGAAGCTTATCAAGCGTTGGCAACGTACAATACTAACTTACTTGATACCGATACCGCTCCGGTTGACAACTCCCCAACTCCCAGTTATCCCCAGACATCTAATAACGTCCATAATAGCATTCCAGATACCGCCTCTAACAATAAAAAAACCATCATCAGGGAAACTTTTACAGATGTTTATGAGCGTTGGATAAAATATAAGTATACCAATAAGGGCAAACAGATTAATAGGGGCTATGTTGCGGCTTACAAGGCCTGCAGCAATATACATAAAATGGCTTTCGCGGATATTAAAACTGAGCATATGCAAAAAGAGCTTGACGGCTGGGAAATTGGACATGCCTCTAAGCAAAATATGAAAATACTGTTCGGGCTGCTTTATAAATTCGCCATACAAAATGACATCGTTGAAAAAAATTATGCCGAGTTTGTAGAGTTAGAGGCGCCAGAAGATGAAGAAGATCAAATACATAAACCATTTACCACCGAGGAGTTAACCATCCTCTGGGAAAATTCAGCAGACAAAGCCGCGCAGTTAGCTCTTATATACTGCTATTCCGGTCTGCGCCCTTCTGAGTTCATAAAGATAAAGACGGCTAATGTACACTTAGAAGAACGCTACATGGTTGGCGGCATAAAGACCCGAGCTGGTAAAAATCGTGTGATACCAATAGCGGAAAAAATACATAAATTCATCACTACCATGTATAATCCCAAAAATGAATATTTGCTGACTGATTACGATGGCCCCTTGTCCTACGGTAGTTTAAACTGGAGATATTGGACGCCATTGATGGAAAAGCTAAGTATGGACCATTTGCCCCACGATGGCCGTCATACCTGCGCCACACTGCTGGACAATGCCGGCGTTAATAAAACCATAGTCAAAAAAATACTCGGTCATGCAGGCGAGGGTGTAACCGAAAAAATATATACACACAAAACAATACAGCAGCTTGTGGAAGCTATTAACCTCATATAAATTTGTTACTAATGCGTTACTAGCTTGTTACTAGCATTAAAATTTTTATCGTTTTTTACGTGTTCTTATCAGGAAAAATTTCTAGTAAATCCGGGTATTCCGGGATTTGTTGGTGTTAAAACAGTTCACTGCAAATTAACGCAATCTTAAATAAAAAAACAAGTAGTTATGCTGTAATAAAACAAAAAGAATTTCTTCACAATAAATATGAGCAGGATTTTATCAAAAAAAGCGAAAAACAATAGTAATCTTTAACATGAGAGTAGTTAGGAGCTGAACATTTTGACCGAACGGGTAGCAATCATTGATTTAGGCTCGAATTCGGCCCGCCTGATTGTGATGACTATTTATCATAATGGCGCGTATAATCTAGTATATAACCAAAAGGAAACCGTCCGGTTGAGCGAAGGTATGGCTGAAACGGGACTACTCGCCCGTGATGCTATGTGGCGCGCTATTGGCACATTAAAGGTCTTTGCTCATATGTGCGAACTGGTGAAGGTGGATAAGATCCTGGCAGTAGCCACTGCCGCGGTGCGCAATGCGAAAAATAGCGCCGAGTTTATTGATTTGGTACATCAACATACTGGTATTCCTCTTAGAGTGATTAGCGGTGAGAATGAGGCCCATTTTGGCTATACTGGTATTATTAATACGATTGATATTGAGGATGCGCTGCTTTTTGACCTGGGAGGCGGTAGCACTGAAATAACATTAGTTAAAAACCGCCAATCGGTTAAAGTCTTTAGTATCCCTTTTGGCGCTGTCAATCTTACAGAAAAATTTTCCTCTCAGGATAAAATAAGTGATTCGCAATTAACAGCCATGCGGGAATATATTGTGAATCATCTGGAAAAACTACCTTGGCTTAAGCGGTTAGGGCTACCCCTTGTAGGTGTAGGCGGCACTGCCCGTAATATTGCCAAGATGGATCAGAAGCATAAAAACTATCCCTTTCCCAAGGTACACAATTACCGGTTTAGTCTGATGGCCTTTGAGGAGTTGTGGCGGGAATTGACTAAGACCAGTTTGAATCAACGCCGCAAATACCCCGGTCTCAGCAGTGAACGCGCTGACATTATTATCGCTGGAACCACTATTGTTAAGTCACTGGCAGATATATCACAGACCACCAACATAATCGTCAGTGGGTGCGGCGTCCGGGAAGGAATGTTCCTGGAGTACTATTTATCCAAACAACAGTCTTCCGTCATTATTCCTGATATTCTGCTACACTCCACTCGCAATATGCTGTTATTCTACAAGGGCAATGAGCCCCATGCCTATCATGTCGCTAAGTTGGCGGATACTATGTTTGAAAAATGGCAGCCTATTTTACGCCTGTCCAGTCGCGACCGGCATCTCCTTTGGGTAGCCGCCTTACTGCATGATATTGGCATTACCATCAACTACTATGATCATGCCCGTCATAGTGCCTATCTTGTTGAAAATGCCCGACTATTCGGCCTGACTCACCGCGAACAAATGCTGGTTGCTGTTGTGGCTGGCTGGCATAATGGACCGGCCGCTAAATACGTCCGCAATAAAATCTATAATGAATTTCTCGATCAACACAACTGGCAAACAGCCCGCAAGCTGGCACTTTTACTGGCGCTGGCAGAAGGTCTGGAAACAACCCAGCTTGGCTTAGTACAAGATGTTGAACCATCCATCACCGGCAGTCAAGCTTTGCTCAAGCTAATCACCAATGATCCTGTCAGTATCGAACGTCAGGCGGCATCCGAGCACCGCAAATGGTTCAAAAAAGAGCTGGGATTTGAACTGATTATTGAGTAAGTAAGTCAACGGACAAAGGAGGGCGCTATGGTTTCGTCTCTGACCACTTCCACCTCAGGCCTTATCCTTTTAATCAGGTTTGTGCGGGAAGTATTTCCGCTTGTAGACAAGGAGCTGGCTTGTTGGCAAGGTTATGCAGCCACACATGGCATGCGCGAACTATCAGAGCAAGCCCTTGCCAGTATCCGCACCAAAAAATTTCACTGCCAGGGCGGCAGTGTCTATAGCTTATATAAGGGCATGCCTACTGGTGATTTTGTCCGGCTGGTAGTCGCATTACAAACCATCAGCGATTACCTTGACAATCTCTGTGACCGGGCCGGCATTGCCGACGAAGCGGCCTTTCGCCAGCTGCATCTGGCCATGACTGACGCCCTTGATCCGGATCGGCCATTAAGCGATTATTATGCCGCCTATCCGTATAAAGACGACGGTGGTTATTTACAGACGCTTGTCACGACTTGCCGCCGGGAAATTGCTAAACTACCCTCTTACTATCTAGTTAAGCCAGAGGCACTGCGCCAAGCCGGATTATACAGCGAGCTTCAAACCTATAAACATCTTGACCCCCTGGTACGGGAACAAAAAATGCTGACCTGGATTAATCCCCACCTACCTCACTATCCGGGTATTACCGCCTGGGAATTTGCCGCTGCCACCGGTTCAACCTTAGGGCTGTTTATGTTATGTGCAGCCGCCCATAATCCTAACCTCACCGCAAGCGAGGCTGAGACAATTGGTCATGCCTATTTCCCCTGGATAAATGGTCTGCATATTTTGCTGGACTATTTTATTGATGAAGCCGAAGACCGCCAGGGCGGCGACCTAAACTTTGTCTCTTACTATGGGAGTAGTCAGGAAACCCTGTCACGACTGACTCTTTTTGTTCACCAAGCCCGCTCACAAGCCAATTCGCTGCCAGAAACAGCTTTTGTTCGAACCGTGGTTGACGGTTTATTGGCTATGTACCTGTCTGATCCCAAAACCGCGCCACCTACAGAACGCGCTATCCGCGACAGTCTACTGCACTCAGCTGGTTGGTATCCCCGGCTTATGTATGGTCTCTGCCGCTTGCTACGGAAAAGACATATGCTATAAATAGCAGCACCAACTTAAAAGCGAGATTGCCACGCAAACACTCACACTGGCTGAAGAAAAGGTTAGGGCATTGGGTGAGGTACGTCGTGGCAATCTCGCTTTACATTTCTATAGCTCAGTTTGTCCGGCAGCCTTAATAATGGCTAGAGCCAGCTCACTAATGGCATAGAGATCTTCCTCCTTGATGAACTCATCAGTGGTATGCACTTTCGACATACCGGTACCGAGTACGGCTGTCGGAATACCATAGCTATTAAAGAAGTTAGCATCACTGCCGCCGCCAGTTGCCTTAATTACTGGTTCGAGTCCAATACTTGCGGCAGCCTGACAAGCCAGTCGTACAACAGGTGCTGTCTCTGGCAATATATAAGCGTCATATTCTTTGGTTACATTGACTTGTGCTTTGCCACCAGCAGCCTTGACAGTTTCTTCAAATACCTGGCACATATGCTTAGTCTGAGCGGCTAATTTTTCCATGTTACGGCTACGAGCTTCAGCCAGGATTACCACTTTATCAGGCACAATGTTCGTGGCTGAGCCCCCTTGGATCGTGCCGATATTGGCCGTGGTTTCCGAATCAATACGACCATCATTAATTTTGGCTAAGGCTTTGCCTGCTAATATGACAGCATTTACGCCTTCTTCAGGTGCAACGCCAGCATGGGCTTTCTTCCCATAAATGTTAATCTCCAGCCTATTCTGACCAGGAGCCATGTTGACAATCTCCCCCGGTGATCCCCCGGAATCCAGCGCATAACCAAAATCGGCCCGGAGTAATGCCGGGTCAATACTTTTGGAACCCTTGAGACCGCCTTCCTCGGCGACCGTGAAAATGATCTGGATATTGCCATGAGGAATATTTTGTTCTTTAATCACGCGAAGAGCTTCCAGGATAGCCACTACCCCAGATTTGTCATCAGAGCCAAGGATGGTATCACCTGTCGAAGTAATAATGCCGTTTTTTAAGGCAGGTTGAATATTGCCGCAAGGTTCTACGCAGTCTAAGTGAGCGGTAAAAAGCAGGCTAGGTGCGCCTGCCACTGTACCGGTAAGAAAGGCCAGCACATTGCCGCAATTGCCGCCAATTTTGCTGCCGGTATCGTCTTCTGCCACCTCCATATGTAAGTCAGCCAGTTTTTGCTTAATAACATCAGCCACCTGCCGCTCGGCGCGGGTAGGACATGCAACCCGTACCAGTTCATAAAATTCATCAAGTATCCGTTTCCGGCTAATCATTACCATCCCTCCTGCATATTTAGTGCTGCACCCAGTTATATTAATGTTACGTCTGACATTAGCATTTGTAGAAAGGGTGCTCCTCATGTCAAAAACAATTGCGTTAGCCCACTATAATGACAAACTGGCTAACGAACTTACCGCCCAAGGCTTCCGGGTAGTAGACAGTTCGCACCTTGGCCGTCCGGGTCAAGCCGCTGACGCTTATTTATATACCAGCTACCATCCTGATACAGATACCTGGGCTGGAACTCAGGCTGAGCACGCAGACATTACTGTGGGTAATTACCATTATACTATCGCCGACCATCCGGCCACTATGCTGCTCAATATTACCGGTTTAACTACCGACCAGATTGCCGATAAACTACGTCATTGTTTGGCCCGTTGTTCCCGATTGTAATCTATATGCAACATGGTAAAAATTCTTGCTGCTATCGCTGCCGCGCTATCATGGAACGCCCGCGGGTAACAGCAGCTTCACCAAAGCGCTCTTTTACCTTGTCAATAGCTTGGGCAACTGCCGCCGCCTTTTCATCGCCCTGGTCAAAAAGAGACATCTGTCCCCCTGCAGCCACTAAGCCGCTTACTGTAACTCCCAATAGCCTTACCCCCTCGTTTAATGCAACCTTACTTACTATCTCTTCCGCAACATGGTAGAGGGTCTCGTCAAGGCAGGCGGCTACTGCCAATGTCCGGCTGCGGGTAATCGTGCGAAACGAAGCAAACCGAATCTTGATTGTTATCGTTCGTCCGCTTAACTTTTGCCGTCTGAGCCGCCAGCCAACCTTTTCCACCTGGGACCATAACTCAGTCTTGAGATCCTCCAGGGCCGTAAGGTCTTTGGTAAAAGTAATTTCTTTACCAATTGACTTGGGCTGCCACTCAGAATCAACCAGGCGGCTATCCTGACCATTTGCCAGCTGATGCAAAGTATGCCCAAATTGTCCACAGTGTTTAGCAAGTAACTCCGGCTCAGCCTGTGCCACTTGCCCGATGGTCTTGAGCCCTAACTTAATCAGTATCTGTGCTGTTGTCTTACCTACTCCCCATAACCGGTTAACAGGCAAATCGGCTAATATAGCAGTAATCTCTTCCGGACGAATAACCATTAGACCATCAGGTTTATTCATATCTGAGGCCAGTTTGGCCAAAAACTTATTCGGAGCTACTCCGGCGGAGGCGGTAAGATCAAGCTCAGCTTTAATCCGCGCCTTAATTTTGACAGCAATATCAACCGGGCTGGCAAATAAGCCCTCCATGCCGGTGACATCAAGAAAGGCTTCGTCCAGAGATAATGGCTCCACCAGGGGCGAGAAGTCCGCAAATATATGTAAAATTTCTTGTGAAACCCTGCTATATTTCTTATGGTCTGATGGCAAAAAAATGCCTTGGGGACAGCGCCGTCTAGCCTCAAGGGATGACATAGCCGAACGAACTCCGAATTTACGGGCTTCATACGAGGCAGTGGCTACAACGCCGCGCGGCCCCGTGCCTCCGATTATTACCGGACAGCCCCGCAGTTCAGGATTGTCCCGTTGCTCAACTGCTGCAAAAAAAGCATCCATATCTACATGAATAATCCAGCGCTGCATAAACTCACCTCCTATCCGTTTTGGAACATATGTTCTTGTTAATTGTACAACAAACTACCGGGTTAATCAACACAGCTATTGATTAATTCTTTCCTAATAGCTGCTTATATGCTACACTAATAAGTAGAAATACGGAGGATTGACGCATGAAAATAAGCTTGGTCCTATTTGTTTTACTGCTTACACTGCTACAGCCTGTATCGGCTGAGATAGCACCTATTCTTTGGTCCGAATCTATACATACTAAGCCAAAGCCGACAACTGAGTGGCTCAATGTAGATAATTATGTGATTATCAAATCAGACCGCACCCTTTCACTGGATCTGACAGATCATTCACCGATAAAAACCATTATCCTGCGTCCAGATACTAGCTCCTCGGCATATTTTGAAAAGAAATCTTTTCTATTTACGATTGAGTTATCTGATAAAACAAAAAAGTTTATTGATATTCCTTTTGGCGAACATAAGTTTAATTAAGCAAAAGAAGTCCGTGGCGGCTGAGCACCGTCAGGACTTCTTTTTTACTTACCAAAGTATCGCACAATACTATCAAGGATGTCGGCAACCATGTCAGCACCTGCCCATTGATTGACATTGACCAATTCTACAGCAAAAGTTATGTTGTCCAACTTAATAAACGGCACCAAGGCATGGTTTGTTTGCAGAAATGTCGGAGCAGCAAAGGTATGTACTATGGTTTGCTGACCACTGGCTTTCTGCTGTTTGCCATACTGGTCAAAAATTCCCTGCACGGTATCCAGGCAATTTCCCGCTTCATCATAGATGAAACTATATTTAGGCTCTACACTCACCTGTACTGGCTCATCACCCAGTCCGGCCTGCTCCTTGGCTTGTTTAACCCAGGCTTTATCAACACTAACTTGAACGTTGCTGACAACTGGCTCCCATATTTCATCGACAATCGGTTGAGTGAGCTCAAATAGCAGAATACCCGCACTAGCTGCCATGTCTTTAATATCCTTCTGGTACACCGGTTGAGTTACGATGACCCCCATAACCTGCCCCGGTATATCCCTGAGCATCCGCAAAAAAATAAATAGTTCTGCCAAACTTGCCTGCTCTTTGGCCTGAATAACAGCCTTATAGGTAATATCCCCATCAGTAAATTCCCAGTACACATCAGCCTCATGAGTTGAGGTTTTGCCTTCAATTACAGCATTGTACTGGACCTTACAGGTTTTAACAGCATCAACGCCAGCAATGGCTTCGTATATCTCGCGAACGGCTTGCTGATAGACATTTAGGCTTGTCAAAATACCACCACCATACTTATTAATTCATCGATCTGTTTTACCATCGTTTTTTAGCTTATCATGCTAAACTTGGCCGGTATACCTCTCGCCGCAGCGTAGCACTGCGGTTAAAGCCGCCAGGCTCAGCCCGCCCGGTCTCACGGGAAAACTGCTCGGTTTTCGCGCTAAGATTATCCAGGTAATGCAACAGCTCGGCCTCCAACAACATTGGTTCCACCGGACTGCCCCACTCGGCCTGTCCATGATGAGAAAGAATACAATGCTTGAGCATTAACCCAAGTTCTGGCGCCAAGTCCACTGCCTGGCAGGCGTGTTCCAGCATCTCCATACCAAGTGAAATATGCCGCAACAACTTCCCCTCTCTGGTAAAGCCTATGCCCATACCAAACGCATCCACCTCAATCTCTCGCACTTTACCAATATCATGAACCAAGGCAGCCGCCAAGAGAACATCCCTGTTTATCTGGTCATTGCGGTTACAGTAGTCCAACGCAGCTGCGGCCACCTCAAGAGTATGCGCAAGCAAACCGCCAATATATGCATGATGGTTCTTGACAGCGCCTGGATGTCGCTTAAACTTTTCGGCAAACGGCTTATTGGTATCAAAAATAGCGACCAACAAATCCCTGAGCCCTTCCTGCTTGATACTAGCGATAATAGCCGTTAATTCACTAACCATATCATCAATCTTCCTGGGAGCCATCATGCCCAAACTTTGCAATGATTGATCGATTTCCACTGGTGATGGTACATACCCGGCGACAATTGTCAGCTGCGGACTGTCTTTAAAAAAATCTAACATTGCTTCCAGCCGCAGTATTCCATTTTGCTGAAACAGCATTGCACTATCACCAGATATATCCCAATACTTAGCAGGTACCTCAAAACTGTGGTCACTAATGAGGCAATCCCCGTAAGACTTACCATTTCTTGCTGTTTTAACTTCAAACCGCGAAATCCGGTAAATACCCACTACCTTAAATCCTTTTGGGTTTTTAACCAATTCCCCAAGTGTCATCCTGTTCCCCTCCACCAATAAGCTTCCTCTCCTTATGATAATCTCATAGGAAATTCTCCTGGGTACAGGCAAAATCCTTTATTTTAAAGAAAACACACTTGTTCCGGGGCTTGACGACTCCATGTTTCCTTTATCCTGCCAAGATCTTGCACACCTTTCAAGCTTACCAGCAATATATTGTAACAAGGAGTTAAAAGGAGGTTTTCAGATTGGCTTCTTATGACAAAATGATAAAGTACCTGGTAGAAAAGCTTCAGCTTGCCCTAACACCACTTGAGCAAATTGCCAAAAACCAAAGCATCCTGGTAGCGCAGAACAAACAGATAATTGATTTGTTAGCACAACTTAACGGCAGCCGGGAAACGCCCACCGAACCGGAACAATCAACGGCTAAAGAAAGCCAGGGAACTACCACTCAGCCGGCTGGTGATGACACTACAGAGTAACCTCACGTAGTAGACTGAGTGTGGCCCAATCCACATGGACTCTTCCCGCTGGCGAAGCATCGCCACTATTTCTCATTTAGTAACTATATCAAAATTTCTTTCTCTTTATGCTAGCTGACTTGACAGCATCACCAAATTATGAGAAATTTTAATAAAACGCTAAGGAGTATCCCATGAAAACAAACGCAACTTTGGAAGAAACTTGCTCTAGCTGCAAAGGATCAGGCAAAATTGGAACCGAGCCTTGTCAAACTTGCCAGGGAACAGGAACTGTTCTTAATCAAGAAGGGAAAGAAATCCTCAATTTCTTACGAAACAGTATTCGCTCCTCCGAACATTGAATACCCATTGACTATCACTGCCTGAGGCAGAAAAACAGCCGTCCTACCCGGAGCGGCTGTTTTTCTGGATTAATTCCTAAAGAAAACATTACTTGCTCTACTTAAAAATTGCTGAGATCGAACTGCAAAACGTGTAAATAGTTAACAAGGCTGTAAATATCACAATAGGATTATGGCGAAATCGAAGCAAACTAGCCCTCACCTCACTCTTTACTAAGCTAGTTTATACTATTCCCAACTTCCCCTCTTGTTAAACCAATTATTCTCCAAAACCAATCATGCCACATACATAGTATTCATTTTCTCACTCTATTTTATCTGAGACCAAAAGCCCGACTACCCTTCAGATGAAGTTACAACCTCAGTTGAAGCTAACTTCCACTTGATACACACAAGCTGTCTCGCCTTGTGAAATTCGACAATTAGGCGATCCAATTCCCTGCTAAGAGAAATGACATCAGGATCTTGCATATCGAATTTCTTCGCTACCACTAGAGCATTCAGCCGGACACGCATATCTTCGATCTTTATTGCTTGCCGCATGCGTAACTCCCCCTTTTGTCATTCGAGTATTTTACCTAACTTTATATGCAAAAAGCGCGCCAAAATGTACGTCTTCCCTATATAATTTTAAAATAGTCTTCCGGCGACCCTGAAAGGCGCATTACTCTTTCGTAAATTTAAGCAGACCCGGTGGTAATAGCGACAGATTTTTCCCCAATTCAGGCTATAAACTCATAAATTTCATACAAAAATTGCATAGTAATGCAGTTTTTGTATGAAATTTATAGTAATGGACCTAAGTAGTAAGATCATGAAGGCTCCCGGCTTAGCCGAGAGCCTTCATGATTTACCACTATAACTATCGACTAAACTTTAGTTGGGGTTAAATCTTCAGTCTTACCATATAACCGGCGCCTCATAATACATACCTGTTTCGCCTTTTCAAAATCGGCAATCAGACGATTCATCTCATCACTTAGCAAGATGAGTTCAGCATCTTGCATATTAAAGCCCTTCGCCAACACTAATTCCCCCAGTCGAGTCCGGGCATCTTCGATTTTTAATTCCTGCTCCTGTAACTCTTCCATTCATGCCATCCTCACTTTCACGTTTCTTTCCAGTTACTTACGCCGCCTGCCACACCTGTCATCAAAATTGCTTACTGTTTAGTGTAGAGTGACACTTTATTGATAACCAGATCAAAATGTGTTCCACATCCTACCAACTACTAATGCAAAAAGCGCGCCAAAATTGGCACGCTTACTTATTACTATGCAAATAATAGTATTACGATAGGCAAAACACAGTATCTTCGCCAGATTCACAGACCATATACTCAGCAGTAGCACCTATGGTTTCTCTACACAAAAGTTTACGAAGCTACTATTTCTACCAAAAGTTGCAGTAAAATGAAGTTTTTGTATGAAGTTTATTTCACTAGATCCTACTAATTTCTTGCTTGATCCGCTTTTTTTCTAGCCGATAAAACAGCGCCCGCAAGGAAATCCCCAGATATTTAGCTGCGGCTGCATAATTACCTTCACAGGCAGCTATAACCTCGTCAACAATATCATCACAGAAGCTTTTTAATGAATAGCCGCCAGACGGAAAGGGTAACACTAGTTGTTGCTTGGCCGCATCCGTACCCAGTACTTGGCTGAATGCCTGGCTGCGGCTTTCCTCCCCCAACAAATGTGAAAGATGGTTCACTTGCAGTTCTTCCGCATCATAAGCAAAAGCAACATATTCGATAACATTTTTTAGTTCTCTTATATTTCCCGGCCACGGATATTCGTTCAGTAGTCTTGCCGCCGCAGAAACTATATGGTGAAATCGTTTCTTTTTTTGCCGCGCGGCATCAAGCAGGAATGCGTTCGCCAGCGGCACAATTTCGCCTTTTCGCTCTCGCAGCGGTGGTACTTTGACATATCCAACCTTCAGGCGATAATAGAGATCCTGGCGGAAAGCACCATTTTTAACTTGTTCCTCAAGTAAACTATTGGTAGCACAAATAATCCTGATATCAATTTTAATCTTCTTCAGCCCGCCAACCCGGTAAAACTCTTTTTCCTGAAGTACCCGCAGCAGTTTTGCCTGCAAATTAAGCGGTATTTCACCGATCTCATCAAGGAATAATGTCCCGTTTTGCGCCATATCAAATTTCCCTTTCGCACCTTGGGTTGCACTGCCGGTGAAGGCGCCAGCCTCATAACCAAACATTTCACTTTCAAACAGGGAAGGCGTCAAAGCACTACAATTAATAGCAACAAACGGTCTGTTTGTTAATTCATCTATTTTCACACCATAGTGGATGGCTTTGGCTATGACTTCTTTGCCAACACCAGTTTCCCCTTGAATAAGCACAGGGATTGACCTATCAGTATGAAACTGCTGCGCTTGCTCCAGCAATTGGCGAGTGCTTTCCCCAAAAACCCCCACTTGACCGATGATTGACTCTGCCAAAACCTTCTTAACAGTAGAGAGTTCGCGCCTGGTTGCCTCAGTTGCCGCACAGACTTCATCCTGGAACCGATCAGTTAGCTTTTTATTTTCCCGCAACAAGGCCTGATGCTCAGCAACCCGGTCAATCGTTAGTGCCAGCTCCTGCGCATCAACCGGCTTTTGCAGATAATCATAAACCCCGGCACGTAAAGCGGCTACAGCAGATTTTATATCCGCATATCCTGTAAAAAGAACAATATCGGTCCGCCAACTGTCTGACAGTTGTTTGATAGCCTGCGCCAATTCAATGCCAGACATGCCCGGCATATTAATATCAGAAAGCACCATTGGATAATCTGCATCAACAAGCTTAGCAAGTGCCTCAGCCGCATTAGAACACTCCGTAACCTCGCAGTCGCTGTTCTGTAAAAGACGTTTCACCACAACTCTGCTGACCTGGTCATCATCCACCAGCAGTACCCGCATTTCTTGCGCCTCCTTGCTTACATCTAGTGTCTAGTAAGTAATACCTATCTGTAACTGCCTATTAATTCCGGTTGCGTAATCGGCTAATAAGCATTAATTATACCATAATAATACATATTCTCTACGACTTTCCAACTTTCCTTTATGTGTCATGTCACCAAGTCTATATTCTACGCCTAAATCCGCAATCTTGTATAAAGAGTTTATCTTAAACCGCCATTGGTGTATTAATAAAAAATTAAGCTATAAAAACAGAAAAAAGTAAAGACAATGAAGGCTCCCGGAAAACCGGGAGCCTTCATTGTCTTTATTACCATGCACTATAACCATTCCAAGCCAGTCGTCGCTTTTCTGTTTGGCTGTGGTTGAATACCTTAGAATTTGTAGTTGGTTCCAACCATCATCCAGGTGCCTGGGTTAGGATAAAACAGTTCTTCCTCATAGTGTTTGTCGAAAATATTATGTACGGTAATATACCAATCCTGTTTTTCACTAACTTTGCGGCTTATTTTTAAATCTACCACATGGTAGCTGGGAAGATTAGAGTAAGTGGTATTAACTGACCGGGTATCACCGCTGTTAGTATCAGCAGTATAGCGCCGCCCCACCAAATGGCCGGTAAGATTAAAATGATACCCTTTATCAGCCTGATAATTAAGCCCATAGTTTATATGATGTTTCGGGGTATAAGTAAGCTCTGTCACCGTTCCATCTGTATTTTCAGCGGAGGTATCTAGATAAGTATAATTGACAAAGCCGTTTAGTCTGTCCGATATTTTTTTGTTCAATTCAAGTTCTATTCCTTTAATTTTAGCCCAGTTAAGATTACGATATTTAGATTTTTTATTAAGTCTGTCAATTTTATCCTCAATATCAT
Source organism: Sporomusa sp. KB1 (assembly GCF_007830295.1). Lineage (GTDB taxonomy): Bacteria > Bacillota > Negativicutes > Sporomusales > Sporomusaceae > Sporomusa. The sequence goes on from NZ_VLKC01000002.1 coordinate 1,625,613, forward strand.
TTTGAAAAATAGCAATATCGCCTGTCAGGGTTGCATCAAATTCATGTTTTAACCCAATTTCATAGTTTTTTGCTTTTTCCGGTTTCAGGCTGGCATTACCGGAGGTATCAGCAAAAAGCTGCTCGGCACTAGGAAAATTGTAAGTCTGCCCATAAGACGTGCGTAGTGTGTTACGCTTATCCATCCGGTAAACCATGTTGACTGTGGGATTTGTAGATGAACCATTGATACTACTGTTATCCACATTTTCTACTTCATTGGTGTCATGCCTGACACCAATAGTAACAGTAGTTCGGTCATTAGCAAGAATATTATCCTGCACATAATAGCCATAGCGTTTGTTATTATAATCCAGCCATGAATAATTATCCGGATCTGAGAGAGCAGAGTCAGATTTACTCCAATTGATCGTATTATACAGCATGCCAAAAGTTACAGTGTGCATCTCATTTAGCTTCCAATTGCTCGCCAGCTCCACCCCAGTTAAGTCGCTATCCCAGTAACTGACATTCCACCGATCTTTACTATAAGTAGACGGGGTTACCCCCGAATTTGCGTCATAGTCTGACCCGTTAGCCCACAGGCCTTGGCTTTCGGTAAACCGATATACTTTTACGTCAAAATCCAGTTTCTTATTGACCTTTTTGGCATAATCCAGGGACAAGTTGGTCTTTTCCCAGTCGCGGTATTGCCAATTGTTTAATCCTGGCCAAAAGCCGGTCTTATAACTTATCGTCTTACCACTTACCGGATCAATGGCATTTGGGCAATCTTTATCTGTTGTCGAATACCCTCCCGTAAAAGTCAGTGATGCATCATTATCAAACGTCCATTTTAATTTCGAATTAAAGTACTGGGTATCCTTTTCGTAACTCCGATAACCGTCAGTACGTTCAGAACCGGCGTCAAAATAATAATTAAACTTTTTATCGCCGCCGCCATAAGAAACTGAACCATTCATCGTCCCCCAAGTGCCTGCGGCAAGCGAAAGGTTGCCTCCCTGATAGGCGCTGCCGTTTTTCGTGGTAATTAATATTACCCCGCCTTTGGCGTCTGTGCCATAAATAACCGGCGCTGGCCCTTTAATTACTTCAATTTTAGCAATATTATTTACAGGAATCATGGAAATATCTACCGCTGCGCTGCTGGTCATTTTAGCAAGCGGATTCACTAACACACCATCAATATATATTTTTACTTCTGATGAACTAAGACCGCGGATTTCAATAGCAGTATTGCCTTTTCTTCCCTGATGGAGATTCAGTCCTGGCACATCCTCTAATACCTCGGTCAAATTTCGCGCCCCTTTGGCCTCAATATCCTTGTCGGTAATGACACTTGTTGTAACCAGATATTTTTCCAAAGGCACAGCAGTAACCACTACCTCTTCCAAAGTTATGCTTTCCGCATCTGCCGCTTTACTATCTGCCGCCCAAGCCAAACTAGGCAGCAACAGTAACAGGCAATTAATAATTGCCAGTTTATCACGAATATCCTTATTCATTTTACCCTACTCCTCTCTGTGCAATTTTTATATCATCGGGTTACACCCGTAACTTCCACTTATCGCTATCCTCTCACGATAACAGCGGCACACAAACCTTCAGCTGTTTTGACACCCCGTCGTCAATTTCGACGATCTTGACCTTGGTTGTATACAGATCACTTAGAATACTGTCAGTAACAACCTCTTCCGGAGTGCCCATCGCCGTAATTTTTCCGTTTTTCATAATCAATACTTTGTTGCACAACAAAAAAGCATGATTGGGAAAATGGGAGGTCATAATAATCGAATAACCCTGTTTTGCCAGCCTGTCGATAACCCGCAGTATCCGAACCTGGTTCCCATAATCAAGGCTGGATGTCGGCTCGTCCATAATTAATAACCCCGCACGCTGCGTCAAGGCACGGGCAATGAGTGTCAGTTGCCGCTCACCGCCACTGATACGACTAAATAAACACTCTGCCAAATGGGCTATACCCAGTTCAGAGAGCGCCGCTTCCGCCATAGCATAATCTTCATCAGTGGGAACCGCAGTAAAGCCCACATGCGGTGTACGTCCCATAACAACAATATCCAGCACCCGGTGCGGAAATACTGTTGTTGCCGCCTGCGGTACATACGCCAGGTCGCTAGCCAGCTCCCTTGCTGGTATGGAACCGATTTTGCGACCCCTAATCTTGATACTGCCTGTCCGCACCGCGGCAATCCCCAGCAAACACCGCAGCAACGTGGTTTTGCCGGCGCCGTTCGGCCCTAGGAGACAAACAACGTCTCCCTTAGCGACGGAAAAGGAAAGATCAGTAAGCAAATCACCAGCCGATGGGTAACCAAAACTGATATTCTCTACTGCAAGCAAGTTTATCCCTCCTCATCAACACATTCAAACGCCTACAATGACAAAGGCTGCCCACCATACGTTCGCCCGCATATTCGCTATCTTCCTTTCTGTTCGATAGCTATCGCCAGCTTAGATATCCCGGCTTTATGCATTTCATCCATAACCTCCACTACCCGCCCGTGGCTGGTTTCCTTATCGGCCTGAATAGATACCGTCGTTTTTCCCATACCGTTTACCGCTGCTGCCAATTGCTCTTTAGCTACCGGCTGGCCATTCACCGCAATCCGTCCATCCTTAGCAATTAACACTACAATCTGTTTTTCTGCTTGTTTTTCCGCCGACGCCTGGGGCAAATTTACAGCAAAGCCGGGATAAACGGTAACAAAAGCCGTTGTCATCATAAAAAAGATGACTAGCAGCATCATTACATCAACCATCGGCGTCATATCAACATGCACCCCGATTTGTTGCCGCCGCGTTCTACTGGCCACTGTCATTTCCCCCTTTAATTAACAAAGACGAAAATTCTTTCGCTCTGGTCTCCAGCATGCACAGCCGCCGCGCCGACCAGTTGCGGTAATGATTGTGGCAGATAATGCAAAATATTGTAACAAACAAACCAGCAGCTGTATTATACAGAGCTTCCGAAATGCCTTCAGCCAATAACTGGGGATTACCTGCCCCGCTCATTGCCGCAACATGAAAAGTTTTAATCATCCCCAGCACTGTGCCTAGTAAGCCAAGCAGTGGCGCAATCGTAGCAATTGTTGCCAATATATATAAATATTTCTCTAACCGTAAACTCTCTTTATCCAACACCACTTCGGCTGCCTCACTCATTTGACCGCTTGCTTTCGTGCAGACTTCCTGCATAACAGCCCACAACCTTGCCAGCGGCCCGTCGCTATCGCCAAAAGGCCGGGTATTGCCGGCGGCAACAGCCTGGCCTAACCCCGGCATATACTTGCTGTCTTCCCGCTCTACCGAGCGGTAAAACCACCAACGCTGAATCGCAACTGTCATCGCCAGCAGCGAGCAAGCAATAATAATACAAAACACGACCCCGCCCTTCGCCACGACATCATACATACCGACCATCTCCTTAAGCACTTGCTGTAATAATTATTCCTGTATAAATAATTCCTGTTCAGATAACTGACTTGCTGTATTTATATCAACATCCGGCCGCACCGTTAGCGTGAGACTCTGGTCGTTTTTCAACCACTGTACCCTATTACGCAATGGATTATTCTGGTAAATAAACCTAGCTGGATTAGCCAGGCGCGCCCGGGTCAAGCCCTGGAGGACATCAGCTAAGCATGCGTCTCCTTCCACCTTCAGCTGGAGATATGGCGATTGAATTTGCCCAAAATGAGTCTCAACCAGCAGAGCCATTTTTACCGCCAACTCCAAACCCAGACATTGCTCGCCATGATGGGCTAACGCCTGTTTATAATAAAGTGCTTTGCGCGTTTGGTATTCACGGGGCAGCAAATAAGGAGTTTTAGGGGAAAAAACAATATCTGCTTCAAAATATGGCTTTATATCCAGCACTAGCGTCCCGTCCACCGCATCAAAATCACGCACATATAGCCGATCTTCCTCGACCTTTTCCAGTTTCACCAAGGTTAATGCAATTGGATTAGGACGTGCCGCGCTTCGCAGTCCAAACACGCCATGTTTGGGTAAATCTGAATTTACTTTCGACGGTACAACCTGCAGCACCGATCTGTCAGCCTGTCCAAACCAACTCAAAATCCACAGATGGCTATGATCGCCAATCCGATACAAAGCAGGCTGATACTCTGGCTTAATATGAATAATTGCGGTTACTCCACCAAGCGGTACAGCTAGAGTGCTTTGCCAGGGGCTTTCAACATATCCTACCGGCTGGATCGTACTGCCATCGGTTATTGTTAGCTCAGTCACAACTACACGCTCCTTCTCTTAGGACAAGTAATATACTCTATTATTGGGGAACAGCAGTTACTCCCAGCCCTTTTTAGCTTTGGCCAGCAGAAATACAAAAAAAGGTGCACCAATTAAAGACGTAAGAATACCCACCTGGATTTCCAGCGAAGCTATGCTGCGACTTAAATTATCCATTATCAACATATACGTACCTCCTATGACCAATGACGCCGGCAGCACTGTTGCAAAATTTGCCCCAAACAGCATCCTGGCCACATGGGGAACCAGTAAACCTACCCATTGGATAATGCCGCCAAGACTGGTGGCTGCAGCAGCCAGCAAGGTGGCGCAGACCAATACCACTAAGCGGGTATGCCGGACATTAATACCCAACGTATGTGCTTCTTCTTCGCCAACACTAAGTACATTAATCTGCCAACGCACGAAATACAGTACTATCATCGGAACAAGTATGGGAATAAGCGACCATAATACATCTTGTTCCTTGACCTTCGACAGCCCGCCCATCAGCCAAAAGCTGATTTCCGGCAAGGTATTCATCGGATCAGCGAGATATTTTAGAACCGAAACCAGCGCCTGAAAAAAGGCGGAGACCGCAATCCCGGCAAGCACTAACGAAATCATTGACTTATTGCCAAAATGCGAGCTGACGGCAATCGCAATGAAAACAGCCACCATGCCGAAGACAAAAGCCGATGCCTCCACCCATATCCAGGATAAGTGGAGAATCATACCCAGCACTGCGCCAAAAGCGGCCCCCCAGGTAGCGCCTAATAGGTGCGGCGCCACCAAAGGATTACGAAACAAATTCTGATAAGCTGCCCCGGAAACTGCCAGCGCCCCGCCCACCAGCAAGGCAGCTGCAATCCGCGGCAAGCGGATTTCCAGCACAACCGTTTCCATGGTGTCAGTCCAAACCTGTGGCAGCGCCAGCACTTTGGACCAGAGAATAGCCATCACCATATCGGGTGCAACCGGGTATCGCCCGATTAAAAAGGAACCAAAAAAGGCGATTACAAGTACTACCAGCATTACAGATACCTTCAACATCCCCCCGCGCGCCTGCCTCGTCCGAGTGCCTCTGTCTCTGCTTGCCACCCGGTCTGTCGGCATATCATCTTCCTGCTGGGTTGTTGGTAGGCCATTTCCCATATTCATCGCCTCCTTATACTGCTGCTTGCGACTACCGCGTTACCGTTACTGCGCAGGCAACACAAGCAATCTTACCCTCACGTAACCTTGTCCATGGTTCCATCACTTGTTCACCACAATACTCACAGCACGGCGAATTATAGATCATTTCTTTTTCCGGTAAAACAACCGTAACCGGTTCCACTTTAAGCAGCGTCTCGTCTGGAGCTGTCATGATCTCCCGTATCCGCGCTTCGCGTTCACTCTTATAGCGGCGGTACTCATCATCTGACACCTTGCCGCTCATTACCCTTCTCGTTAATTCATCACTTTCCGCTGAATACTTGTAAGGCCGCTGAATCACCCGCACAGCCTTGCCGCTATTCCGGCACCCCACAGTAAAAGCCTGTTTGCCGGTAGAATTTATGTACAACTTACCTTTACCAATAGTACAACCAAGTACAATTTGAAAGGGATCAATTGTACAGCGATCGCTTTCCGCAATCGTCACCAAATCCCCCTCTTCCGGGTCCTGATACCCCAGTGCCGCCAGTGCCGCCTTGGCCAGACGGTAGCCAATGGCCAACCCCGGACATACATGTCCATGAAACTCAACTACTTTTCTCCAATCTGTCGAACATTCAGATTCCATTCCCTCATCCTCCCACATTCATTTTATCTGATTGACCAAGCTGCTCTAAAACTCTCTCTTCTATAAGCTTAGTCGAACAACTTCTCAGGAAGTTGTTCGACTAAGCTTCAAGGTGGGCTCAACCCCCCCTGAAGTAAGGTTCACTTTATCGATGAATTACCCCCAGGCATCCCTGATTAGCCAAATTCCTGGCAAAACATTCAATCGCAATATCTGTGCCTGTCACTGTATGCATAAACATACTCCGGTTTCCCACGGCAATGCTCTTGCCGTCAAACCGTTCCCCCACCGTACCGGACGGAATCGAGGTCAAATACCCGGAAAAAGGATATTCCTTGTTTTCATCATCTTCCTGATAGGATCTATAGCCGGGCGGATAAGCAAAAACCTGATGTTTACCTGTACTTATTGACAAATACTGCGCTTCACCGTTTTCATAAGCATACCAGCCTTTGCCGTTAGCGCACGAAGTATATGGCAGACGGAAATCCTTGATTCCCACACCCTCGACTAAAATGAGCGCCACTTTTTTCTCCCGCAAAATAGCGTCAATACCATCACTGATATCTGTGATGGAGTTTACCTCTCCCAAGGCCGCTGATACCGGAATAGAATAATTACAGGCTGGTATCATTACTGGCTGCCGCAATAATGTAGATCTGAAGCAATACCCCTCTTTGGCTACTGCCAGATATTCCGGCAACCGATCAGCAGACACCGGTTCACTGCTGAATAAAGACATGAATTCTTCTTTGCTGACCAGCCTTTCAATCCTGGCAAGCTGCCGCAAATAGCGCATATCGGCCGGGCTGATACCATAAAGACCGGCATACCGGGTCATCCAGTGGCTCGTAATAGCCAAGCCATCCAACCGGCTCAAATCAATATATTCTTTTACTGGAATCATGTCACCGGTTCCCACAACTACCGGAAAAAATCCCGATTCTTCTCTAAAGCGTTCCACTTCTTCAAAGACGTCGTCAATGAGCTGCTGGCGCTTAGCCTCCCCTGGATGTTCAAACCGAAATGAATAATACTGCTGTGCATAGATTAAAAAAGCAAAGTTCGGGTCATACCTGTCAACTAAATCCAATGCCGTATCTGTCACCCATTGGTTACCCTTGTCATCAATATCACCAGGAAACGGATGTTCTCCCAGCACAGCTTTTACCATCTGGGTTTTCGGAGAATTATCCTGCCGTTTCTGACCTGTCTTAAGATCAAATGTATTCTGCCACGCTCTGGCATCAATAATTGCCAAACTCATAGCTGACCTCCTTGCCCATTCCACTCAATGCGATCGCCATGCAGCTTAATCCTATAACCACATTCAGGACACGCCTTATTCCGGCAGTTATAGCGATCCAGCTTATCCCCGCCGCACCCCAGGCTAAACCGTTCTATTACCGCACTGCCACACTGAGGACAAAGTGTATTGACCCAGTCAGAGCCGACAAAATTATGAAAATAAACGTAAGACAATAATTGGCGGCTTTTTTCTAATGCACCATTTATCGCCTCAATATTGGGATACTCGGCTTCTTTCATTTTGTATTCCGGCAACAGACGAAAAACATGCCACGGAATTTCCTTGTCAACATCGGCCAGAAGGGCCGCAATTTGATCCAGCTCATTATCATTAACTGACTCGATTACCGGAGTTGTAACCTCCACATGAGTCAGCGATGCCAGTCTTGTAATGTTCCGCAATATTGGCTTAACATCTGGAATTCCTACATACTGACGGCAAAAATCTGCCGCCAGCCCTTTTAAGCTTATATTAACAAACGAAAACACCGAAGCCAGAAGTTCTGTCGCTTCCTCGGTAGTATACGCATTGGTGAGACAGCCCATCGGTATTCCCGCCAAGCGCGCCTCCTTAGAAACCTCTAGCAGTGAAGGCAGCGAAACGGTCGGTTCATTAACATTAAATACGATATTATGACACCCGCGTTTAATCGCCATCTGGACAAGTTCTGCCGGAGTAAACGTATACATTGTATCCTGAAGTGTAACCGGCTCTTCTTTGGCAATAAAAGCATTTACGCAATACTGGCATGCCATATTGCACCCGGTTGTGCCAATAGTCATACTTCTACTGCCTGGATAAGCATGATAAAATGGCACCGATTCAACCCGCGAAATGACATACGTGCACCACTTATGAGGAAAGCGCTCTTTTATCGTCCCGCCTTCCTCCTGATACATGCGACACACACCATAGTTATCGCCGCCCAGCTCACAACGCCATTCACAATAATTACACTTCATGCTATCCCTTCCTTCTTCATGCTTCCCTGAGATAAGAAACGGTAACAATTTACTTTCTTTGCGTTCCGGTAACCAGCTTGTCTAACTCCTGCTCAGAAAGCTGATAATGATAAAATAGCGCATAAAATCGCTTAACCTCAGAACGAAAATCAAAAGGATATACATCAGGATACAGCAAATTTGCCACCCACCTGATACCAATAAGGCGATTTATCCCCGGCGGACGGTCAAACCAGTTAAAGGGACCGGTAGGAATTTCATACACTCTTCTGTTGCCTACCGCCTGGATATTTTGCCATCCTTTGTCGTCCATGATCGCTGGAAAGCTGCTGCTTTCGCCGTCGCGAAAGTAACCTACTAATATAACTTCCGGATTCCAGACTATCACTTGTTCCAACGACACCGGACTACGGCCAATATTGCTGCCGCCTGGCAAATCAGGGTCAGCGACATTTTCTCCGCCGACAAATTGAATAATCTCGGTATGCCACGATCCACGCGGCTCAGTTTCCAGACCGCCGCGGCCTTCCGCATAGTAAACTGTGACTGGTTTACGGTTCGCCAAAAGTGCTTTTTTTTCTGCTACCATTCCAATCGTCTCCCGGCAATACGCCGCAAGCTCGGTTACCCGTTCCTCGCGGCCAAGCACTTTGCCGGCAGCCAAATAAGTTTGTTCCATTTTAGTCATTTCTTTATCCAGCAGAACTACTGGTATTTTTGTAATTTTTTCCAATTCGTCCGCATATTCCTTATTCGCCGGGGTGATATCATTCACCATCAAGATGATGTCCGGATTCATCTTCATAATTTCCTCAACATTGCCGGTAGAGCCGCGATTAATCCAGCCAAGAACCGGCAAGTCGCGATAGGCTGGCAGAATATAGTCCGCCTGATCAGCACCCATATGATAGCTCCAACCTGGCAGAAACTCAGGATCAATAGTATAAAGCAGTATCGATTCCACTGGCGACACCGGGTACACCTTCCGGATTATCTGCGGTAATACAACCTTACGTCCTGCCATGTCGGTAATAACCCTGCCGCTATTTGCCTTGACCGCCGTATCAGAACCTAAGTTATTTTGCTTCCCGCACCCTGTTATAATAACAAGAATAATGACGACAATCGCTATCCGCAACAAACATAGCTTTTTCATATTTCCCTCCAATAAGAAATCACTAACTGGCAATTGTCTTAACACTCATTTATTAATGAACTTAGCTTATAGTTTGCAAGATAATTACTAAGCTTTTCCACATAGTAAGTAAATGACACCGGTCACCAGTATTGTGGCCGGTGTCATTTGGACTGCTTATCATTTCTATTCGACAGTCGTCCCACCTAATGCACGGATACGTTTTATAGCTGCATCCCGATGATGCGTATCTTCTAGCGGCACATTTTCCAACATGCTGCGATATGTTGCAATTGCTTCTTTATATAAATGCTGTTTTTCATATGCTGTACCTTTGTTTAAATACCCCGCAGGATACTTAGGATTAAGCTCAATGGCTTTATTACAGTCAATAAGGGCTAAATCATATTTACCAATTTTATTGTACATAAATCCCCGGTGGTCATAAGCCATTTCATATGTAGGATCATTGAATATTGCTAGTCGATAATCCTCAATCGCCTTATCATCCTCGCCTCTTTTCTCATAGAGATACCCCTGATCCAAATAAGCGCCTGCGATTACTCGATTATAATCTTTGAGAGCTAAGTCATATTGCTTTTGCGCAAAATATGCCTTACCGCGTTTATAATAAGCCACTGTATCATAAGGATTATCAGCAATAATTGTATTACTGTCGGCAATTATTTGGTCATTATCCACCGCGGGTTGTTTTTCAGCTGCAAAACCTACAGCACCTGATATCCCAAGACCATACAATAATAAAACGAAAGCAATAATAATCCCCTTTTTTTTCACACTAAACGCCTCCCTCAAACCATATCAAGTAAAAGCCTATCCCATTAGAACTCAGTTTCACAAATGCTGTATATGAATACCGCACTCCTGATGTTGAATATTATGGATAACCAGGCAAGCTTTTCCCTTATTGACCATAATACTATAAAAACAGCTATAAATCAACACAGTCAAAGTATATTTATCCGCATTGTTTGTTTTTGTTTGTTTTTGTATGTTTTTTTGATAACTATCATAGTAAATAAACCCGCAAGAGCCTTTTACTCTTGCGGGTTTATTTACGTCACTTCCCCGTTGATGCAGTTAATTTATGATTTCTGGCAAATGTTTAACTAAGTTCCCTGAAAACACAGCCTAAGTTAAACCAACTGCCGCTTTGCCAATTGAGCAAATAGTCCTTGCTTTTGCATAAGTTCAGTAAAATTACCTGTTTCCACAATTGTTCCTTCATGCAAAACCATAATTTTCGTTGCCTTTTGAATGGTACTTAATCTATGAGCTACAACAATCCTTGTCGCGTTTAGCTTTTCCAGTGTTTCCGCAATAATTGCCTGGGTATGGTTATCAAGCGCACTTGTCGCTTCGTCAAAAATAATAATACGCGGTCTGTTTACAATGGCGCGGGCAATCAATATACGCTGCCTTTGGCCACCAGATATATTGTTGGCGCCTTCACTAATTACCGTGTCTATCCCCATTGGCATTTCCTTGATATCTTCTTCCAGGCCAGCTAGTGCTGCTGCTTCGATCGCATCTTCCCGGGTCAATGGCAGTGAACCGATAATATTATCTAAAATACTGCCTGCCATAAGCTGGCCATGCTGTAATACTACTCCAATTTGCCGGCGTACAGAAACAGCCGTTACTTTATTTAAATCAGTGCCGTCATATTCAACAATCCCATTTTCCGCTTTTTCCAGCCCCAGAAGTAAGCGCAGCAGAGTAGATTTGCCGCAGCCTGAAGCACCTACTATCGCGATAAAATCACCCGGATTGGCGGAAAAAGTAACCTCTTTTAACACCAATGGTTTTCCTGCGCCATAGCGAAAGCTCACATTATCTACAACAATTCTACCGTTAAATTCCCCGGCTTCCAATTGATCACCACTACCCTCAACTTTGGTTTCCAGAATTGGCCTTGCCCTTTCGCCAAGCGGCAAGATAGCCAAAGAAGTACCAATAGCCGATAATAAACCCATTATCGAACTGCCTAAGCCGCCCAAGGCCGCATTAAACCCTAAAAAATCCGGTTGTGATAAAAAAGTAACCTTCTCTTCTATTCCAATATCAAGCCAATGAATTGTCATCCAAAAAATCAACATGGTAAGCAGCATATTCATGACTGCATTTAGAAAGTCCAAATAATTTTGCTGCCAACGGGATTTCCGGTTCCATTTCCATTCTTCACCAAATTTTTCCGCCCATAAACTAAAGGCCCGTATTTCTGCCGCCTGTACCCTAAATTTACTGATGCTATTAAATAGCTGGACTGTCTGTCCTGCAACCTTACCAAGCGCTGCCGTTTTTTTTCGCTGATATCTGACTAAACGAACCGAAAAGAAAATAGCTGCCATTGCGTAGACCGCCCAAAATAGTAGCGCAACAAGCGTCAGTTTGGGACTGTAATAACACATCACAAAAATGTTCCAAAAAGAAAACATCCCATTAAAAATGCCACTGGCAACAACAGTGGACATACTGCTATAAATCTGCCCTACCCCCTGCATACGCTGCGCTAAATCACCGATATGGTATTCCCGAAAAAAACTGGCAGGCAAAGATAATAAGCGCAGCCACAAAGACGCTTCTGATACAACATGCATTTTATTTTTAATGCGCAGTACTGCCACGCCGCGCACTAAATTCACCATTACACTGACTGCTGCCGTAACAAACATAACCTGAACAATAATTAAATGTGCCTTTTTGTCATGGCTTGGAATAATATCCTCAAATACAGTCTGCGTAATAAATGGTGTAATAATCGGAATAATTCCGGCAATGATACAGGCAAACAATAAAATCCATAAATCGCGTTTCCAGCAAAATTTCAAAGACCATTTCAGCCATTTGTGAACAGAAGTTATCTCTGATGGTAACTGTGGGTAAAAGGTATAGGCAGTTTCTTCTATTTCCTCAGCAAGCTGTTGATCAATTAGCTTCACTACCCCATTCACCGGATCAACGAATTGATATCGAGAACTGGTTACCGGTGTCGCTGCATAAGGGTTACCATCAATAAAAATCAACAATTCGCCATGATCATGTAAATACCAGTCCCCTGTTAGTTTCACTTTCCGTTGGATCATACCGGCAGCAGTAGCCGCGGCCTGTACCAACTCATTTTGCGTCACTTTTAAAAGACTGGAATTAGAACTTTTAAACTGATATGCTGACAAACCCATATTTTGAGCAATAACGCGAGCAACAACAAAAATCGCCGGCAGCTGCTGCTCATTTCTTTTTATTACTGGCGGCAATGACTTTACATCATTTTTCAGCAATTCATGAATAGCATAGTTCATAACCGTGTCATTCTGCTGCTTGTCATTCAGCATTTTTTCACTGTCACTTAAACGATAGTCTACCATGTGATCGGCAATGACAGCTAAAAACCATTGCTGTTCTAACGTAAACAGATTAAGAAGTGCATTTTCTTCTTTTAGTTTTGCAAGCATTTCTGTAGAATAGGCAATACACTGCGTTTTTTCAGTGCTTTTTAGCCAGATATTGCGGGAAATAGCTACAATATCACCTTCGAATACTGTTCCTTCCCTCGCGCCGCATAATTGTAAGCGGCCAACGGTAACCTCAATCCACAGAATTTCATCTAAATCTGCAGTTTTTATATATTGACTTACTGCCAGCTCCAGCTTCTGCCCTGCTTGCACTGGCTGATAAACACGGGGATTTAAATATTTATCCGGCCAATTTAAGAGAATTTGCAAAATAGAATCTACCGTATCTGCGGCTACACCTGTCTCTTTCCACGTTCTAAAGCTTGCTTCGCCGGCCGTTGTTACCAAAGCCAAAAGACGAATTTTATCGGCAGATACCGGCAAGCCGACCATAGATTTGCCTGCAGCTAGCTCATCAATATAAATGCGCCTGCCTTCGGGCAAAACGATATAAAGTTCAGCTGTCGCAGTAAATAGTTCCAATAATAAGTCTGCCTGGTCAAGCCACAGCCATTGTCCTGCTTGTAACGTTATCACGTTCTCTTTATATGCCATATCCATCATCAACCTTCACTGTCAATCAACTGCCGGTATGCACCGCCTGCCGCAATAAGCTCCTCATGTGTACCTCGCTGCACAACCCGCCCCTTTTGAAGAACAATGATTTCTTCACAATCACGAATTGTACTCAAACGATGCGCAACAATCAGGCACGAACAACCTCGCCTGCGAATATTTTTCATAATCTTTTTTTCCGTTAACGGGTCAAGTGCACTGGTAGCTTCATCAAAAATCAATAACCGCGGATTCTCGGCCAGTGCCCGGGCAATTTCCAGTCGCTGCCTTTGCCCGCCGCTGAAATTATACCCGCCTTCAGCTACAGGTGCATCATAGCCGCCGCTTAGTTTTAAAATATCCTGATGAATTTCTGCATCCTTTGCGGCCTGAACAATATCCTGATATGATATTGCGGCATTAAACAGCGTAACATTCTCAATAACAGTACCTTCAAATAAAGAAATATCCTGTTCTACTAAAGCTACAGAAGAAGCCATAATCTGACGCGGAATTTCCTGGCGTGAATTATTGTCAAATAGTATTTCGCCTGACCAGGGTTCAAGTAAACCTGCTGCCAGTTTTGCAACCGTCGATTTCCCGCTCCCTGAAGCACCAACAATAGCCACCCGTTTACTGGGTTTTAACTCTAATTTGAACTGTTTTAATATTGGTTTATCCAATTTACTGTACCCAAAGGATACTTTATTCATGGTCAAACTGCCACTCAATTTGCTAGGCATAGTACCAAGCGCCTTTTCACTTTGGGTTAGAGGGTCGACTTCATAACGCAATACATCCTCTAACCGCACCAATTGTGAATGATATTGCTGTACGCTTTGGGCAAGAGACAATACTCTGCCCACAGGCTCCTGAAAATTACCCATCAATCCCTGAAATGCAATAAAGATACCGATACTCATAAAGCCGTCCATTATCTGAAAACCACCGACCATCATGATAATGGCACTATTAACTCCTGCCAGCAAAGCTGGTACAAGATTAATTAACTGGCTATAATACTCCGAACGTTGGGTTAAAATCAACATTCGGGTATTAAAACCAGCCCATTTCATAAAAAAGTCCTGTTCATTGCCATTGGCTTTTAGCGTTTCAATTGTTGCTATTCCTGCAATTGATAAACCATACAATTTTGCCGATTCCTGTTGAATAAGCATTTGCTGTTCTTTCAACCATTGAAAAGAATAATAAAGAACCACCATATTGAGTGTCGTAAACAGCAGACCAACTATCGTTAACTGCACATTATATTCAAATAGCAAAAATAAATAAAATAGAGCAATTGCAATGTCAAGTACAACGCGGGCCAGCTGTCCGGATATAAAATCTGCAATACTTTCAGCAAATTGGGCTCTTGCCGCTACTTCACCGGAATAACGCTGCTGAAAAAACTCAATCGGCAAATGTAGTACATGGTGAAAAAATTCTGCGGAACGCCCAATCGTCATACTCCCTTGCCATTTGGTCAATGTCCAGGAATTCAACAAATTAAGTATACCTTTTATTACAAGGATAATAGCCATACCAAGCAGCAAATCAAACAGCCATTCCCGGTGCAAATAAGTCAAAATCTCATCAAAAAAAAGCTGCGTAAATACCGGTGTAACCATTCCACAAATAGCGGTTCCTAAACCAATCAACAGGACAAACAGCAATACAACTTTATTGTTGCGGCATAATTGCTCATAAAACGGTTTCCACAATGAAGGTTCCTGACCGTTAGCAGTAAAGTCTTTCCCCGGCGCTACCAAAATAGCAATCCCGGTATAATTCTCTTCAAATTCCTGCAGGTCTACTGTCCGATGTCCGCGTGCCGGATCATTTAGATAGACTTTACCGTTTTTGCTGCCTTCTACAACCAAAAAATGATTAAATCCCCAGTGTACAATCGCTGGCATCGGTGCTTTTAGCAGCCGTTCGGCAGAATACGTATACCCTTGCCCAACAAGACCATATTTTTCAGCAGCTCGCAGAATATTCCCTGCCTTACTGCCATTGCGGCTAACGCCACAGGTAAGTCGCAACTCTTCTAGCGGTAAAAACAAACCAAAATGCCCCAGAACAATTCCCAGCGCAGCCGCACCGCATTCAGTTGCCTCCATTTGCAGCATCAAAGGCGTTTTTTTACGTTGATTTATTTCTGGCATTGTCGTCAATCACTCCGTACCCACTGGCTGAATTTCCGATATGCCTTAACAATCGGCGCATCCCGGTGAACAATAACCTTGGCGGTACAGGCCGTTCCTGTGGTAATTTTTTCATCCGGGCCAACTACTGATGTCCATAAATACCCGGAAGGTGTAGCATTATCTTTAATCAGTTCTACGTTCACTTCCAACATAGAGCCGCCAGACTTACCCGCAATCCAGCTTACCAAGTCTTTATTCCTGGCAACCCAAACCATAATAGAATCGCTGCTTACAGGATATTCGCTCACACTGACAACCCTGCCTACCATAGCCCCATGCTGAGAAGAATCAACTGAGCCTGGTGAAATTTGAATGGTCATCCCCTCTTTTACCTTTTTCCCTTCTAAAACGGGAACATATACCACAGCCATGATATCTTCGCGCGCAGACATCTGACGCAATACATAAAACGTTGTACCTGTTGAAACAAGATCGCCTTCTTTCACCCGTTGTTCTACAATAATGCCATCAAACGGGCTAACAACCTGCACTTCTCGCTGCAGTTCATCTTTCGTTGAACTGTATTGCGCTACCCGGTCCCGCATATCGGTACTCGTTTTCCCTAAAGCAAGCCGTTCTTTGGATAGTAACGCATTTTGCTCCAGTTGTGGTTGCTCTATATATGCAACTATCTGTCCTTTTTTTACGGTTTCACCAATCTTCACAACCATCTTTTGTACCCGTCCTGCCGATGTATGCGCAATTGAACTGACCCCTGCGGAATCTACAATAATCCCATAGCCATTCACTTTATCTGCCATTACACCAAAAACAGACCAGATAATACCCGAAAACAAGACCAGCATTACAGCAGCAATCAATAGCCAGCCAAGCGAACTTGTAATTGTAAACAATTGATCAAGCTGCATCGGTTTCCTCATTTTATCCAATGCTTTTTTTTGAAACAATGGTTTATTTTCCATGGTTAAGCACCTTTTCTTCATTATGAATAATCCGTACTTGATCACCGGTTGTAAGACCTTGTTTTCCGGAAATTATCACAGTTTCCCCTTCACTGAGACCAGATAAAGTTTCAACATAAGTATCGTCTCTTTGTCCTAATGACACCTTCCGAACAGCCAGCTTATTATTGCCATCAACGACAAAAACCTCCGCGTCTTCCGGGTGATAAATATCATTATATATCAGCGCCGATAGCGGAACACCCAGAATTTGAGTACCATTTTGAGCAATAATATCCACATCGCCATAGCTTGTCGGCTCAATTGAGCCGTCTTGTCCTACGATATGCCACGTCAAGGTACGAACATCAGCCGGTTCTGAAAAAGCCGGAATAGCTTCCACCAGTTCTACCGGAACCCTTGACTCATACCCCTTACGCTGGCTGTCATTAACATTATAGGCCCGATTTTTCAAAATGGTTTTATTAAGAGGAATATAAAAATTCTTTATTTTCCATAAATTTTTGGCAATTTCATCATCAAGTGAAGTCTGAAATATCATTTTGGAAAAATCACCAATTAGACAGATTGATTCACCGGTGCGAATATAATAACCCTGGTGACAGTACAAATTTAAAATATCACCTGTTCGCGGCGCAATAATTACATTTTTACCTTGTTTAACTAGTAGCTGCTGGCGTTGAGCAATGGCTGCATCCAGTTCGCCCTGGGCAACAGCCATCGACATTTTGGCATCTTCATATTGTTTTTGCGAAGCTGCACCCTGTTCAGCTAAAATGCGGTACCGTTCAACATCCTGTTCAGCCCCGACTCGTTTCGCCTTGGCCTGGCTGATAACGCCTTCTGCCTGTGCAATCTGTGCCGGCAAATCCACGTTTTCCACTTCGGCAATAACCGTGCCTGCCTGGACATGATTACCTGCCTGGATAAAGACTTTTGTAACCATGCCATCAATTTGTGCCTGAATGTCTTCCATCCATTCGGCCCGCACAGTAATACTCTTATGGGTTAGCGACGGATGAATTTCATAATAGCCAACTTTAGCCCCTGTTACAGAAGCATACTGGGCCTGTGTCATTTTTTCAACATGCTGATTGCTTACTACGTTGATATAAATTCCATAGCCAACAATCAGCACAACTACCAACATAATCGCTACAATTCCTATTTTTAAATATTTATTTTCCATTCTATTCACCTAAATTATTATATAAAAAAAACAAAGAGCAACCCTGCACTCTTTGCTTTTTTTGCTCCATCAAATAAATACTATCGCACCGACGACAACAACAACTGCAGCAGCCTCCGCTGCACTCGCCACAGTGGTTACATTCACAGCAAGTTCAACATTTGTTCCAATATTGACATTCACTCCATAATTAATATTCGATACGGAATTTTTGCCACCGCCAGCAACCAGGTCAAGCTCAGCTGCTGTTAGTGTATCAGGTGACGGATGCAAAACAATATACCTGGTATCTTCCGTATTCTGCACAATTCTGAATTCAACGCCTTCCGGAACAACGGTCTGTTGTTCACTTTCTACAGCGGCAAGCATCATTTTCGAAATCGCCTTGACCGATTCAGCTACCTTCTTATGTGGCAGCACAATATATTTTACCATTTTGGGTGCTTCAATTACTTTGTACTCCACACCTTCTTCAATTGGTACGCCAAACTCTTCCATAACCTCCCCGGGATTGGCGATGAATTTAGCCTTAAAAGCATCATCCTCCCAGCACTTGGCAATCAATTCACCATAAAGTACCTGTACATCCTTTTCCGTCATAATAATCCTCCCTCATTAATACTCTACCAAGCAGCCTGCCTTGAAAAGATAATTTATACAGTAAAACGTTTCCGCCGGCGCAATGTCATTTTTTGTCAAAAGCGTACTTGCGATCTGCCTAGCGGTCCATTTTTTCTGTTGTATTAATTCTCCAATCATCCCATAAATATCCTGCTTTATTTCCGGAGAATTTTGAAAATTAACTCGAAATTTTGCCTTGCTTGCAAGAGTAAAGCCCTCTTTCGACGGACAGCTGGTATAATACTCCTGAAAACGCAGGATTTGTCCAGAATCCAAACTTATTGGCATATAGGTATTAATCATTAGCGTCATCTTTTCAGCAAAATCAGCGCTATTGGTAAACAGCATCTGCCCTGGTTTAATTTCTCCGGTAGGATGTGCTTCATCTGCATTGCAAGGTGTCGTCAGGCGAATACTTTTTTCCACCAGATTAACTATAAAGCCAGAAGCGCAACTAATTGTCTGGGCTACTGACTCCTCACCATTTTCTTCTCTAGCCCGTCCCGCTTTGGTCACCGTATTATACGCTGCTGCTTCCGGAAAGCGAGGCAATAACTCGACAAACAACAATTCTTCCGGTGCGAAATACTGCAAAATTTCCCGATACAACTCCAAAGTTAAAACTGAAAAACGATGAATACCTGGCATTTTTGCCGCTTCCTGAAGAAATTTTTTCGTTCTCTCTGGCTGCCGCATGGCCGCTGCCGTAGTTACCTGCGGTACTACACCAAATATCTCCTGATAAATCCGGCTGAACTCTTCATAATCGGGATTATCAAATGGTTCTGTAGCACAATAACATACCCCGGAACCGGCAGCATCACCGATAATCTCCCGCGACTTAAGCAAAATATCCCGCCATAGGGTGCTATTCTCCGTTGTCGCCCGGAATATACCCTCCAGTTTTGCCGATGCTAGTGCACAAAACTCGCACCCCATAGAACAACCTTTTGACAATTCAAAAACAAGCGGTACATGAATAAATCCCACATTATTACTGCCAAGTTCACCCCAGCAGCGATTCAACTGGCGTTGCCGCCAAGCTTTAAATGCGGGATTTTTCGGAACGCAGTCATGTTCCTGCAAACGATTGCGGTGGCCTATCTTTTCAAGCATATAAGCCGAATACCATTGTACCGCTACAGGTAAATTTTCATATTTACCCTGATATAAATTACATAGCGGATCTTTACAAAGGCAGTCCATGTCTTCGACCTTCACATTTAGCTGGTAGCAAGCAAGAGTTTCCGATGGTGCCTGTTCATAGGCTGCACGAAAATCCGGATCACCAATATACCACTCTAAAAACCGTTTTACCTGGGCCACTGTATGCATTTGCCTGCTATTACGTTCCCCAGACTGAATGATTTTCGGCACGGCCTCCATCATTTTTAAAAATTCTTTATTCACCAACTATGCCACCCTCTTTATCTTCAAAATGAATATTCCCGACAGGAAGTCCGCTCCCGCGGCGATACGGAAGAGCAGGAAACTGTACTGCCAAAGCAAGAATTTCTTCACCAATCTTTATCATCAGCCTAGCCGTCAATAAGCCTTCGATAGCACCATCAATCTCAGCTGCGGAATACTTGCCGTCTAACAATTCTCTTACTTTGCGGCAGGTAATTGCTATAGCGGCAAATAAATAAACCTCTTTATCCACACCTGTCAGCGTATACACGCTCTGCACCGCACAATCTCTTAAATCACTGATTTCCAGGCAGTTGTCAAATATACTCATCACCAGACGGTCACCACGGCCAACATTATAGAGCTCAATCCATTTAGAAATCTGTGCTGCAAGTTTTTGCCATAAGCCTACCTTAGTACGATATAAATCATCGTCGGCAATTGACTTTGGCAAATAATATTCTGCTGTTCGCTGAATAAAATTCTCATCATCCAAACCAACATAGTGATACAACTCAATCGGCTCCAGCTCGAGTCCATATGCTGCGGGATTCATGGTATACGAGCTGTTGCGCTGAAAAATAACCGAATTCAAATGTGTCGGCGGCTGTAAATGACTAATTAGCGGCAATAGCTCCACCATTTCCTGATACCATTCAGCTTGATCACCAGGCATGTCCTTTAATAAATTCCATACAACTAAGATGCCATAATAACGGCAATATTTTAATAATTCAACATGTTTAATCGCCCGGTTTCCCTTATTCATTAACCCCAGCAAATTATCTTGCAAGCTCTCAATTCCCGGCTGCAAATAGGAAAAACCGGCTTCGCGAAAGGCCTTAACATCATCTTTTGTTAGATTTGATTTCACTTCGGCAAAAAATTTAAATTTTTGTTCATTGTTGGCCAGGCGTGGCAGCAACTCCCGAATATGATCATTACTTAAAATGCAATCAGTAAAAATAAAAGTATCTATTGTGTACCGTCCATACTGTACGTTAAGTTCTTTGATAATGTCTTCGCTGCTTTTCTGGCGATACTGTAATGTTTCTTTACTTGTATGAATTCCGCAAAATGTACAGCGTTTTTTTTGTCCCCACCAACACCCACGCGAACCTTCTATTAATAAGCAGGGAACAATATGTTTTTTAAAATCAAATTCTTCCAGACTACGAAAATAGTCATAAAAGTCAGGTATTGCCATATTTGCCATAAGGCTGCGTCCCCATGACATTTTCTGCCCGCCAGCAACCAACGCACTGGGAAACAACGTATGGATAAACTCCTTAGAATCTCCTGCTAACACATGCTTGCAAAACTCAGGAAATAGATCGTCAGCTTCGCCGGAAAAGACATAATCGACAGTTGGCATATAATCCGCAAGTGCCTGTCCGATACTGCCAGTACAACTATTTCCTCCCAATACTGTCACAATTGACGGATCACGTTCCTTAAGCAGCCTTACTAATGCCAAAGATGCATTTTGCTGCTGATAGGTAATGTCACAGCCAACAATTCGCGGCTGATATGACAAAATGACTTCCACCATTTCCAGCAAGAATGAGTCGATAAACGGCTTAGTAGCTTCAAACCGGGCATAGCAGGGTTCATATATCTGCTCTACATCAAGATGGTTTGCCTGTATTTCCTGTTTGGCATACGCAAAATACTCTGCCGAATCACGATGTTTAGAAAATCCAGCCAAGTGACTGAATATCAATTCACCTAGTAACTCAAAGGAACCAATATCTTTCATAAAATCGCTGTATTTTTTTAATCCCAGCCTTTTGGCAAACCGCAAATTACCGTATTCAATCACTGCCGACAAACCTGCTTTTTGCACTTCTCCCTTCAATACACTCAGTGCCATCGACGGATTACCTAACATAGAAAAAGGCATGTGCACTAGACAAACATCTGCCACTGCTACCACTCCTAAACTAAAATCGCCTATTTATTCTTGATTAGCCGGTTTTTATGGCATCTCCTTGTAAAGGGTTTTACTTATATGTAGCGAAACATAACCTTGATTAAAAATGTATAAAAGGAATGTGCTTATGGAGATTATTGTATTACACCAAAAGACAGCACGACTTTTTTATCAGCAAATGCTAACAAAATGCCATAGCTGTATCAGGAATCCAGCTTACATCGCCCTGGGCGCAATTGATGAAACCACTGGCACGCCGCTGGGTGCATTAGTCGCATTGCTGGAAAATGAAACTATATTCATTCAATCATTATACATAGATGTGAATTATCGGCAGCAAGGTATCGCCAAAAAATTGCTTTCAGCACTCAAAGAAACTGCCAATGAAAAACACTGCCAAAAAATATCCATTTACTATGTACTACCTAAATCTGAAATTGCAGTGTTTGATCATCTTCTCTGTCAGTGCGATTTTCAAACACCCGTATATCAAGGAGAAATTTTCTGTTTTAATCCATACAATATTGTAAGTACTAAATTTACCAGCAAGACACTTGCCCGGGGCAGCGCCTTTTTGCCGGAAGGATGGAATGCCATCCGTTATAATGAATTGACCGAAAATATCAAGCAAAGATTAAACGACACAGAGGAAACGATTTTTCCCAATTATCTAAGTTATAAACTTCATTGGGAAACGCTGGATCTACCACACAGCATCATTTTGTTAAACGACACTGACATTATCGGTTATTTATCTCAACAACGGCTGGCAGCCCATTCTGTATCTGTTCCCTGCTTTGCCGTCAATCCTAATTATCGCGGTGCTGGTCTCTATCTACTGAAATACTATATGTACGTTGTACACTTCGAAACACCAGAGATTTATGAAATCCGCTGTCATTTCACCCCCAAAACAATCACAGGCTGGAAACTCTTCGAAAAATATACAGAAAATCGTTATCACCGTCATTCTATTGAGAAAACGGCAGAACTTCTGTTGAACTACTAACACGCTGCTGGCTGCTATCTTTTTTGCAATTACTTACATAACTAGCCTTATTTTACCTTTTCTGGAGATACAGCAACATTTCCTCCCATTTTTATTTCTTATGTTATTTTTTTAGTAATATCCCAATAAATATTACTAATCCTATGTTAAAATAGTAATATTATTAGTTAGGATGGTGTTTGCAGTTGGAAAAAATCATACAGAAACTTAAAGAAAAAGGCTGTAAAATTACCCCCCAGCGTAGAGCCGTAATACAATCCTTGCTCAATTTTAGTAAATTCCCTACTGCCCTAGAGGTTTTTAATGATATTAAAGCAACAAACCCTGACGTGGGTTTGGATACTATTTATAGAAATCTCAATCTGCTTGTTGAAATTGGCATCGTAAACTCGATTAATCTGCCAGGTAAAGACGTGAAAGTATTTGAGTTGTCTATTGATGGGCACCACCATCATCTGGTTTGTCTTAGTTGTGGGCAAGCCGATTGTTTAGATTATTGTCCAATTGATGAGCAACGTCTGCAAACGGCCGCCGGCTCAGAATTCCAGATCACCGGGCACTCACTGGAAATCTACGGCTACTGCCACAAGTGTAAATCCGCCCCCAAGTAAAGCAGCTTCTGTTGTAAGCTAAGTAATACAAGGTTAGTAGGTGCTTAGCTGCCAGCAATATTATAGGAACAGAAAATTATACTTGACTAGGGAAAAAATGGTATATATACTGTAGTTAGGAATATTCCTATTTGACACCATTCCTATTTGAGTGATAATTACGTTTGGAGGTATTGTAATGTTTTCAAAATTTGTTAAGTTAGTAGTAATAGCGGTCATCAGTTTTGCTATGTTGACTGGTTGTGGACAAAGTAAGGTTTCTAATACGCAAAATTCCATCAATACGGGACAAAAAGAGAATTTTACGATAGTAACATCCTTTTATCCCATGTATATTGCCACTATTAACGTTACCAAAGGCATTCCTGGTATTGAGGTAGTTAATATGACAAAACCACAGACTGGCTGCCTGCATGACTACCAACTAACTCCGGAAGATTTAAAAACGCTTGAAAAAGCAAATGCTTTTGTTATCAACGGAGCAGGCATGGAAGCTTTCTTGGATAAGACAATAAAGCAGCAACCGCAACTAAAAATAATTGATGCCAGCAAGAATCTTGAACTGCTAAAAGATGAAACCGGGGAAGAGAATCCTCATGTATGGGTTAGTGTTTCTAATGCCATTCTTCAGGTCAATAATATCGCCGAACAACTGGCGGCGGTAGATACGCAAAATGCAGCGCAATATAAAAACAATGCGGCTGAATACGTGAAAAAATTGGAAGCCTTGCAAGATACCATGCATAAATCATTGGATGGTGCCAAAAATAAGGATATCATTACCTTCCATGAAGCCTTTCCCTATTTCGCCAAGGAATTTAAGCTAACCATTGTTTCAGTTATTGAAAGAGAGCCTGGCTCAGAGCCATCCCCGGCGGAATTAGAAGCTACTATCAATACAATAAAAAAATCTCATATCAAAGCATTATTTGCTGAGCCGCAGTATTCGTCAAAAGCTGCTCAGACAATTGCGCAGGAAACAGGCGCAAAAGTTTATACCCTTGATCCGGTGGTAACTGGTGAAGCCAAGCCTGATGCCTATGATGCGTATATCCGCACAATGGAAAATAATTTAAAAATATTACAAGAGGCATTGCAATGATAGAAAATAATTGGCATCCATGTTCTCACAGCGAAAATGACTGCAGTCGGTTATGCTGCACCAAAATCGAAAATTTTAACGTTACTTTTGGAAATACACAAATATTTCATGACGTAAATCTCCATATTCACTGTGGGGAACTTACGGCAATAATTGGGCCTAACGGGGCAGGTAAGAGTACCCTTTTGAAAGCAATTCTTGGTGAAGTGAAGCATTCCGGAGTACTTAAGTATTTTGATGCAAAGGGTGTCCATAGCGGACACCCTTTGATTGGGTATGTTCCACAATACCTAAATTTTGATCTCAGTACACCGACAAGTGTACTTGACCTGTTTACAGCCTATCTAACAAACATTCCCTGTTGGTTAACTAGTTCCAAACGTATCCGGGACCGAGTCGGTCAAATTCTTATCAAAGTAAAAGCGGAGCATCTCATTGACAGAAGGCTTGGCGCATTGTCAGGCGGCGAACTGCAAAGAATACTATTAGCACTCTCGCTTGAACCCATACCAGACCTATTGCTGCTGGATGAACCTGTCTCCGGAATTGACCAAAACGGATTAGAATTGTTTTATAATATCGTTTCAGATCTTAGGGCCAACCATGATCTGTCAATTATCTTAATATCTCACGACCTTAACTTGGTTGCAAAATATGCAGATAGAGTCGTTCTCTTAAATGGAACTGTGATCTGTAATGGTTCCCCAGCGGAAGTATTTAATGATCCTCGAACCCGAAATGTGTTTGGCATGCTAGTGCAGCATACTATGCAGGGGAAAGTCCAGCCTGACAGGGAGGGCGCTTCATGTTAGATGTGTGGTATGAGTTGACTACTTTCCTGCTTCCTTTTCAATGGCTGAGCCATACCTTTATGAAAAATGCGCTGCTGGCAGTGCTGCTGGTTACGCCGTTGTTCGGCTTGCTGGGCACCATGGTAGTTAGCAACCGGATGGTATTTTTCTCTGATTCACTTGGCCATGGGGCATTTACCGGCATCGCAATCGGGGTGCTAATTGGAGGCATTAAGCCCCTTACAGCCCTTGTCCTATTTTCTTTATTTTTTTCCATTGTTATTACCGTTATTAAGAACAAGAGCAGCGTTTCCACAGATACCATTATCGGAGTATTTTCATCCACAGCGATCGCATTAGGTTTGATGATTATGTCTCAGGGCGGCAGTTTTGCTAAATTTTCATCCTACCTGATTGGCGACTTATTAAGTATAACGCCAGTTGAAATTGGTATGCTTTTTGGTGTGTTTATTGGCATCGTGTTGTTGTGGCTTGTCATATTTAATAAAATACTTGTCATTAGCATCAATCCATCTTTGGCGGCAAGTCGGGGTATTAATACATTACTTATCGAGATATTGTTCTCCTCAGCACTGGCTATCGTTGTAGCCATTAGCATCCAATGGGTAGGGCTTTTGATTATCAACTCCATGTTAGTTCTGCCGGCAGCCGCTGCGCGAAATGTAACAAGCAATGTCAGGCAATATCATCTTGTTTCTGTTTTGCTCGCTATTTTCGCGGGTGTGGCAGGATTAATACTTTCGTACTACTGGAATACGGCAACAGGAGCAACCATCATTTTGGTGGCGGCAATGCTGTTTTTTACTACATTTTTACTCCGAAATCGTTTTATAGAATAGCATAACACCTGCTACAAATTAAAAAGGGGCTGAGGAAAACTTAGAAATAAGCTTTCCTCAGCCCCTTTTTCGATACATCAAATAAATAGTACGGCTTTCGTTATATCTCTCATCTTATTTTGAAACGACGTCTAATATAACGCTTTAAATATGTCACGAATTTCATTTCTGCTAAGTGGAACATAATTATTTACTAACAGTCTCTGTTGACCTTCTATTACGGTATCCGTAAAAATTTCAACTTCTTCTTCTTTCATTCCATAGTCTCTAAGAGGTTTTTTAGCTAGTAAATTGTCAAGACGTTTTGAAAGCTCATCATAAACAGTAGTAGTATCTGAAACTTTTAAAATTCCAGCCAGTATCTCATTAAGTTCTTTTATTTTTCCATCAGGATTCTTTTGGTTGTAGGTCTTAAATACTTCAATAAAAAATTGATAGTTTGCTTCTCCATGAGGAACGTGGTAGTTTCCACCTAGCGGATAGGATAATGCATGTACCGCTCCCACACCAGTATTTCCAAAAGCTATTCCCGCAAAATTGCTGCCAATTAGAAAATCTTCTATTATTTCTAATCGATACTCAGATCCTTTATCTAGTATATCCATATATCCCTTAAGTATTAATTCCATAGCTTTTACACTAAATAATTCGGTAGAACTATTAGATTTAGGCGAAACATATGATTCGACGGCATGAATTAAAGCATCAATTGAACTTGTTACGAAAAACTTATAGGGAAGTTCTTTTACTAATTCCGGTATTAATACTGCATAATCAGGATATAACTCATCTACTCCAAGGCCCATTTTGGTATGTTTTGATTTTATCTCAGCTATTGATATATTGGTAACTTCACTACCTGTACCACAAGTAGTTGGAACTATTATCAGTTCTCTTCCTTTTATTAAAGGAATTTTCTTTTCAAATAACGCTAGCGCACTTGTAGCATCTTTGATAACTAAAAGCTTAGCTATATCTATCACCGAACCACCGCCAATAGCAATGATTCGCCGATAATCTTTGCCACCCATGCCTTTCATAATAGCATCGATCATTTCATCTGAAGGTTCACCCTTCCCATACTTTTCCCGGAACATGAAGTCAGCGTTAAGATTTAATCCTTTCATATAGGAGTTATATAAAAATTCGTTTGTTAATACGAAATCTCCAGCTGCAATAGCAAAAAATTCAGCAAAATCTTTAAAATGAGTAAACTTATGAATTTGAGGTTTCACTTGAAGTAATTTCATATTTTTCTCCTTTTATAGTAATATTTCTATTTTAAACTTTTATACCGCTTTTGTCACATCCAGACAGCCGATATCCAATATATATAATACTTGGATAATTTAATCTCGCCCCCTGTATACAGGCTATTTTAACAACTGAGTAAATATTCTTCAATCACCTCAGAGAAATAGACCACACTAACAATATCGTTTGGTGATATGGATTTACCATAAAGGTTTTCAAAAAAGGTAATCAGTCCCGCTACTGAATCTATTGCAGGATTCTGATGGACTAAGTCTTCTGCCGTCAACTGGGAGAATTTCTTTATATATACCTTATCAATCATCGCCTGATACATTTTTTTCTTTGGGCTTAACCTATCCCCAAAAGTAATCCACACTATGGAATTTTCCACATATACATCCCTTAAATCACCTAATCTAACAGTACAATGTTTCATCCGATTCTGTAGTAATTTTTCATGATATGACGATTGGAAATTTAATGCGAACATAATTTTCCTCCTAGATCTGCAATAACGTCATTTAAGAGTATTATCAACTTTACCATTCTGTCCGGATACTCAAATCAGCTTTCTGTTGGGCTTCACCAATTTTAAATAATTTATAGAGAATAAAGAGTCCGCCATACCAGACAGGAGCAACATAAAGACCAACCAGATTATCATGGTCATACCCCATACCCAAAGTTACAGCAAGCATAAATGCTCCTACTATATAATTGGCATAGGGATAAAAGGGCATGGGATATTTTAGCTTGGCAACTTGTTCAATGCTCAGGCTTTTCCGCCATTTGAACTGAATATACATAATTAATGACCACGTCCACATACAACCCGTTGTGGTAATTGCCGACATGTAGTAAAATACGCTGTCAGGAGCTATATAGTTGAAATAAACACCAACTAGGCATACAGCACCAGAAAACAAGACACCATTGGCAGGAACTTGATTGCCAGAAAGTTCACCTAAGAACTTAGGTGCTTCGTTCCTCAGAGCCAGGCCATATAGCATCCGTCCACACACATACATACAGCTATTTAGGCAAGAGGCTGCCGAAGATAGAATTACGCAGTTTATAATAGAAGCAGCATAAGGAATCCCTGCTTTTTCAAAGATCATTACAAATGGGCTGACCCCTTTGGGCAAAGTCTCATAGGGAAAAATAGACAATATCGCTACCATGGAACCAACATAGAACACAAGCACTCGCCAAAACACTTTATCAATCGCAGATTTCAATGAATGTTCAGGATCGGCGGCCTCACCTGCGGTAATCCCGATCAGCTCAACCCCGGAATAAGCAAATACCACCATAACCAAAGCCATGGAAACACCAGTCCAGCCAAACGGCATAAACCCACCATGTATCCATAAGTTAGAGAAACCAATGGCAACACCGTCATTACTAAAACCAAAGAGAATCATGGCAAAGCCAACAATCAGCATGGCTATAATCGTTATAACCTTGATCAAGGCAAACCAAAATTCAAATTCGCCATAATATTTTACAGCAACTAAATTTATCATAATGATGAAAGCAAGGCAAATCAACGCCGGAATCCATTGCTGTATATCTGGTGACCAATATCTCATGTATAGACCCACAGCAGAAATTTCAGCCATGCCCAGAACAACCCATTGGTACCAGTACGTCCACCCAGTAAGAAAAGATATTAACGGTCCGCAAAAAACTCGTGCATAACCCGCAAATGAGGACGCAACAGGATGTTCTACGGCAACTTCACCAAGGGCACGCAGCACGAAATACATGATAACTCCGCCAATAGCATAGGCTAGTGTGAGAGCCGGCCCTGCCAGCTTACTTGCCTGAGCAGAACCCATAAACAAGGCAACACCAATAACACCGCCAATAGCAATAAGTTGTATATGCCTATCCTTAAGGTCTTTTTTTAGATTTTCTTTTTCTAAATGTAACGATTTCTCTTTCATAAACATGCTCCTCCCTCTTTTTTATAGTTATACAAAAAGACGCACATCAACAACGTTACCCATTGTCGACAAGCGTCTTTGCTTACAACTTTTTACTTATACTATTCTATACTTCTGCAGTAGCCCGCAGTATACTTTGTTCTAAAACGGTAAGCCCACGATCCAGTTGTTCGTCAGTAATCACCAGCGGGATCAGTAAACGAATTACATTACTGAAAACACCGGCACTGATTACTATCACGCCTTGCTCCAGGCAATATTTCACTACCTTACCAGTAAGCTCTTTCGCTGGTTCTTTGGTTTGCCGGTCTTTGACTAGTTCAATACCAATCATCGCGCCGACTCCTCTCACGTCACCAATACTACTGCATTTTTCCTTCAGGGCTTCCAGTCTCACCATGGTCTTACGGCCAATTTCTTCAGCCCGGCTGCAAAGATTATTTTCTTCAATAAACTTTATCGTCTCTAAACCAGCCACACAAGCTAACGGATTGCCACCATAAGTTCCGCCAATATTTCCCGCGTCAGGTGCATCCATATATTCGGCCTTGCCTGTAACAGCACTTAGTGGCACGCCAGCAGCAATCGATTTTGCTGAGGTCATTAAGTCAGGCTCCACACCCCAGTTTTCAATGGCGAACATTTTTCCTGTACGGGCAAAGCCGCTTTGCACCTCATCAACAATGAATAATATCCCCTTACTTTCACAAATAGCTTTGAGACCTGGTAAAAATTCTGGTGGCGGCACGAGGAAACCACCTTCTCCTTGCACCGGTTCAATAATCATCGCGGCAATGTGCTCAGCATCAATTTCCGCTGTAAAAAACCGTTCAAAATTTTCCAGGCAATGCATACCGCAGCCTGGATAAGTGGAGCGATAATGGCAACGATAGCAGTATGCAGAAGGAACCTTATAAACCTCTGGAGCCAAAGGCCCAAATCCATATTTATAAGGCTTAACTTTACTGGTAAGACTCATGGTCATAAAAGTGCGACCATGAAATGCACATTCAAAAGCAATGATCCCCGTTCTTTTAGTAGCATGCCTGGCAATTTTTACTGCATTTTCAACAGCTTCCGCACCACTGTTAGCAAACATGGTCTTTTTTGGAGCAGAACCTGGCATCAATGAATTCATCTTTTCTGCCAACTCCACATAGGGTTCATACATGCCGATAGCAAAAAAAGAATGAAGTAATTTATCTGCCTGTTTTTGTATGGCTTTGACCACTGGCTCTGGACAATGTCCAACATTTAAAACTCCAACTCCTGCATAAAAATCCAGAAACTCTCTACCGTCTACATCGGTAATCACAGCTCCACTAGCCTTTTCTACAAAAACCCCTGTAGAGTTGGCTATCCCCCTGGCAACTGCATTGTTTTTTCTTATTATAAGCTTTTCGGTCTTGCTTCCCATAGTACTCATCGTAAAACCTCTCCCTTGTATGATAATGTTCAAATAATAAAAACGCCGACTATATCCCTGAGGATATAAATTCAGCGCCATTGCTAAATCCATATGTTGTTCATGCCTCAATAGTATCAGATACACCTCAGTGCGTCTATGTGAATACCTCACATAATATTCTATAGCTTTTTGTGAAGTATTCACTTTTACGTTCACGAATCATTTGCCTGAAAATCCACATTTGACTCTAAAAGCAGTATCAAATGTTTCAGCCACCGAAACTACCCGCTCCGTGGGAAGTAAAAGTGAAACTCCCACTTATAGTGATATGCTACCCCCAGACAGGACAGTGAAATAAAAAACACTGTTCAGTCTGGGGGTAATATTATGCCGAAAAAAGGAAAGATAGCGGCAGAAGAAAAAATACGTATCGTAGAATCATATCTATCAGGAAAAGTCGGATGTTGTGAAGCGGGACGATTGGCAGGAGTAAATCATAAGACGATTGCAGATTGGGTCAGCCGATATAAGTCGGAAGGGTCGGGAGGATTTCTGCCCCAAAAGCATGAGCGGGCATACAGCAAGGAAACGAAGCTATCGGCGGTTTTTGATTATTTGACTGGAAAAGGTTCCTTGTAGGAAATATGCCAGGAATACAAAATACGGAGTACCAAACAACTCCGGGACTGGTTAAAGGTGTATAATCGTCATGAGGACTTCACGATACAGACAGGAGGAAGCCGCATGACGAAGGGCCGGAACACCACCGCACAAGAGCGGATACAGATTGTAAAAGAGTGTATTTCCAATGGATATAATTATGGCGCAGCAGCGCTCAAATACCAAGTTTCATACCAGCAGGTCTACACGTGGACAAATAAATATCGCAAGATGGGAGAAGCGGGGCTGGAAGACCGGCGGGGACACCGCGCCGGAACGCTGCCGAGCCGTACGCCGGAGGAAGAACTAAGAGACCGGATAGCGCAGCTTGAACGGGAAAAATACGATCTTGAAATGGAGAACGCCTTGTTAAAAAAAGTGAAGGAATTGGAAAGGAGGCGACGCTGAGCTTCGTAAGGTGTCAGTCAACCTATGAAGCAGTGAGAATACTATCTGAGGAGCGGTCATTTCCTGTATGGAAGCTCTGCGACTTTTTACACATCACGCGTTCAGCATATTATCGATGGCTGATGCATCCGAAGAGCAACCGTGAGTTGGAGAACGAGCGAATTGCAGGTGTAATTGGGAATATACATAAAGCGCATCCGGATATGGGATACCGTAGAATACGGGACGAGTTAGACAGGAAACACGACATCCATGTAAATGATAAACGTATTCTTCGGATCAATCGTGCTCTTCATATCCAATCAACGATTAAGTATAGAAGGCACGGATGCACCAGGAGCGCGACATCTCCGGAATACATCGCCAAAAACTATCTAAAACGGCAGTTTCACGCAGATGTGCCAAACTCGAAATGGCTGACGGATGTGACGGAGTTCAAGTATTACATTGGGCCGGAAGTCCACAAGATATATTTGAGCGCTATATTGGATCTGTATGATCGGCGCATCGTCTCCTATGCCCTAGGCGATCACAATGATAACAGGATCGTTTTCGACACATTTGACGCTGCAGTGACCTCCAATCCCGATGCCCATCCGATGTTTCACAGCGACCGTGGTTTCCAATACACAAGCCGTTCTTTTCACATGAAGATTCAGGCCGCAAGAATGAAGCAAAGCATGTCTAGAGTGGCGCACTGTATCGATAACGGTCCGATGGAAGGCTTTTGGAGCATTCTAAAACGTGAAATGTATTATGGGTACAAATTCACCAGCCGGGAACAGCTTGCGCAAACTATTTCCGACTACATCTATTATTACAATTACCAGCGTTTACAGCGTCGTTTGTCTGTCATGACACCGATGGAGTTCCATCAACAGTACACAAAGGCTGCATAAAAAAACGCTGCCCACCATTCGGTCAACAGCGATCAAGTTCTTCTATTTTTTCATTGTCCTCTTGACGGGGTGCACAGCACAGCGCAGATGAGTCTCTTTATGTTTGACATCCTCATATCACTACCTTTA
>NZ_VLKC01000002.1:1658572-1930345 GCF_007830295.1 Sporomusa sp. KB1
AGTGATATGCTACCCCCAGACAGGACAGTGAAATAAAAAACACTGTTCAGTCTGGGGGTAATATTATGCCGAAAAAAGGAAAGATAGCGGCAGAAGAAAAAATACGTATCGTAGAATCATATCTATCAGGAAAAGTCGGATGTTGTGAAGCGGGACGATTGGCAGGAGTAAATCATAAGACGATTGCAGATTGGGTCAGCCGATATAAGTCGGAAGGGTCGGGAGGATTTCTGCCCCAAAAGCATGAGCGGGCATACAGCAAGGAAACGAAGCTATCGGCGGTTTTTGATTATTTGACTGGAAAAGGTTCCTTGTAGGAAATATGCCAGGAATACAAAATACGGAGTACCAAACAACTCCGGGACTGGTTAAAGGTGTATAATCGTCATGAGGACTTCACGATACAGACAGGAGGAAGCCGCATGACGAAGGGCCGGAACACCACCGCACAAGAGCGGATACAGATTGTAAAAGAGTGTATTTCCAATGGATATAATTATGGCGCAGCAGCGCTCAAATACCAAGTTTCATACCAGCAGGTCTACACGTGGACAAATAAATATCGCAAGATGGGAGAAGCGGGGCTGGAAGACCGGCGGGGACACCGCGCCGGAACGCTGCCGAGCCGTACGCCGGAGGAAGAACTAAGAGACCGGATAGCGCAGCTTGAACGGGAAAAATACGATCTTGAAATGGAGAACGCCTTGTTAAAAAAAGTGAAGGAATTGGAAAGGAGGCGACGCTGAGCTTCGTAAGGTGTCAGTCAACCTATGAAGCAGTGAGAATACTATCTGAGGAGCGGTCATTTCCTGTATGGAAGCTCTGCGACTTTTTACACATCACGCGTTCAGCATATTATCGATGGCTGATGCATCCGAAGAGCAACCGTGAGTTGGAGAACGAGCGAATTGCAGGTGTAATTGGGAATATACATAAAGCGCATCCGGATATGGGATACCGTAGAATACGGGACGAGTTAGACAGGAAACACGACATCCATGTAAATGATAAACGTATTCTTCGGATCAATCGTGCTCTTCATATCCAATCAACGATTAAGTATAGAAGGCACGGATGCACCAGGAGCGCGACATCTCCGGAATACATCGCCAAAAACTATCTAAAACGGCAGTTTCACGCAGATGTGCCAAACTCGAAATGGCTGACGGATGTGACGGAGTTCAAGTATTACATTGGGCCGGAAGTCCACAAGATATATTTGAGCGCTATATTGGATCTGTATGATCGGCGCATCGTCTCCTATGCCCTAGGCGATCACAATGATAACAGGATCGTTTTCGACACATTTGACGCTGCAGTGACCTCCAATCCCGATGCCCATCCGATGTTTCACAGCGACCGTGGTTTCCAATACACAAGCCGTTCTTTTCACATGAAGATTCAGGCCGCAAGAATGAAGCAAAGCATGTCTAGAGTGGCGCACTGTATCGATAACGGTCCGATGGAAGGCTTTTGGAGCATTCTAAAACGTGAAATGTATTATGGGTACAAATTCACCAGCCGGGAACAGCTTGCGCAAACTATTTCCGACTACATCTATTATTACAATTACCAGCGTTTACAGCGTCGTTTGTCTGTCATGACACCGATGGAGTTCCATCAACAGTACACAAAGGCTGCATAAAAAAACGCTGCCCACCATTCGGTCAACAGCGATCAAGTTCTTCTATTTTTTCATTGTCCTCTTGACGGGGTGCACAGCAATAGAAGTGAGAGTTTTAAAATTAGATAAATGTATTTGCCCTATTTAGCCAAATAGCAATAAATAACCTTCAAAAAGCAAGCAACGCCCACGAGGATTGTGACTCAAAGATAGGTTAGCAAAAACCTATCTAGTCAGTTGTTTCCCGACAATAAGTCCTAGCTGCAAGGTCAGGCGATCATCTGGATCATTTAAACTTCTCCCAGTTATTTCTTCAATCTTTTTCAAACGATTATCAAGGGTATTACGATGCACAAACAGACGCTTAGCCGTTTTGGCGGCATTACAATTTTCCTCAAAGTATACGCATAAGCTAGCTACCATATCCATGTGATATTTATCATCATATTCGCTAAGCGCCTCAATTACTTCCTGATAGTACATTGTCAGCTTATCAGGCTCAATCTCAAATAGCAACTTATATATCCCCATCTGTTCATAGGCATAAATGGGTTTGGAGGCTGTCTTTAACTCAGAAAAACGCAGCGCTTTTGTGGCCTGAAGATAACTTTGTCTAGCAGCCTGCAAACTTTCAAATCTGCCGCCTAAACCGGCGGCAACTGCCAATCCTGGCAATTTAGCAGTAAATTCATCCAAAATTTTGGTCAAAATAATAATATTTTGACGCGTACTCATATTCTCATACGGCATTAGTAAAACAATATCATCCTCCCACAACATTGTCATAATTCCCCTGTACTGTATGTTCAAAACAGTGCGGACGATTTGTTCAAAACGCACTTTCAAGGCAATCAACGCTTTTTCACCTTTTGCCTGTGAAAATTCACCTAAGCGGGTAGGACTTATAATGGCAACCTGATGGGGTCTTGTTAGATCATATCCATAATAAGCTGCTCGCTGACTTAACGCCTCAGGATCTGCCAGGGGACAAAATAAAAGCTGCTCCAAAAAATCCTTTATCGATTCTTCCTCTTTTTGCTTCATGACAATATGGCTGCATATTTCCCTAGTTACCTCAATAAGTTTTACCTCCCACGGCAACTCAAAAACGGGAAAGCTCGCTTGATCTGCCAACCTGATAACCTCAACGGGAACTTCTTTAATATAGGGACCAATGTTAACAATGAGCCCCGCCAATTTCTTTTTTATTATGCCGTGGACAACATCTTTCAGCTTATGAACATCACCATTCAAACCGATGCCAGTGATAATCAGGAGTTCGTTACCCTGTACCCAGGGAATAACGTCAGGCAAGTCAATAAAATGCACCCAACGCACCAATCGATCCAAACCAGACTTTCCAGCCACAGTATTAAGTCTTGTCAACGAGGGTAAATTGATTATTTCCCGACAACTAATCATAACTGGCATCCTCCTCTCAGGTTGAGCCATGCTCTATTCTTAGCCTCTAGTGTCCAAACAATCCGAGGCCTATAAACGTTACCCGCTCATAAGCCCCATTGCTTAACTATTAAATATTTATTAGTAAATAGAAATAGACAGGGGCTTATAAACGAAATACGTCTATAAGCCCCATTGCTTAAATTTTTTAATAATTTACATTGCTTTGAGTATATCATACTTAAAAAGACAACGCAAATACCAGCAAAAAAAAACGAGACTATCGTAGAAGTCTCGACAATGCGTGCAAGGACAAACGAAGGTGGGTACGTTGCCTTGGCCTTCTTCTAATCAGAAGAATAGCATTTACGCCATATATATATTTAAGCTTTAATAGCTGAATTTGACCTTCCAAGAACTAAACTCGACTTTACTGACATCATGAAGCTCAAAATTCCAGTTTCGAATCCCCTGGGTATTTATCATTAAATCCATATTAGTAAATGACTGCGAAATAGTCTTTGGACCATTATCGGTAGTAAAAGTAATCTCGACATTGGCTTTAGGTAACCAGGAGATAAATACTCCCGTATTATAAAAATTACCTTCCACCATCAAACTGTTATTTTCAGTGAAATATACTTTAGAAGGAACAAATTCCAGATCTGAAGAAGCCGTTGCTGAAGCCGCCCCTATGACTAAAATACTTGCAATACATAGCACTATAAAAAGACATCTCTTTTTCATATTCAACCGCCTTTAATTATTTTTGTTTTACAATTTGCATTAACTTGTAAAACAATCATAGCTAATGTGCTTTACTTTGTCAAGCAATCTCCTTTTGATTATTAATCAATATGTAAAAAATTCTATATTTACCACTCTCTTTACACTGCCCAATATCCGCTGTAGAATATCACTAATAGGAGGCGCAAGAATGTCAAAACAGTTCGAAATATCAGACGAAAAGATTACGGTTGGTGCCAGAGTCAGTGCTGAAGCTGTCGGAGTCTTAAAGCAGTACGAAATTCCAATATCAGATGTTATAGAAGCGGGTATTCTCTATTTTTTATGTCTGAATGATGCTGATAAAGTTGCATATTACCTAAAAAACAGTTCAGATGTTATTGTTAGAAGTGACTATAAAATTCCGCATGCTCCTTGGCCGGAATGTATTAAAGAAATATTAAATGTAAGTAAAACCGGCGATGTAAAGACTGAGGTCAAAAATATCAGAGCAGCAGCTAAATGGATGCCTGATAAAGGTGAAGCTAGGCTTAGCCAACTAAAATTGAGAAATCTAACCATAGCTGAAATTATTAAAAAGGCGGATGAACTTACGCTTGGGGGACGCGTACAAGAAACAATTCCGTACTATGATTATGCGATTATGCTTTCGACAAAAGAGGGGAGTCCCCAAATAACCGGCGAAGTTTACCTCAAGCTGGGTGATGCAAGTCGCGATATGGGAAATTTTTCGCTAGCCTTAAGCGCTTATGCATTTGCGGAACAAAACTTTGAAAAAGAAGCAACTCCACAGAATCTAGCAGACTTATCCTATTCCAGGGGCGTTTGTTTCCAACTCTGGGGTAAACATAATGAATCCTATACCTACTTAAAAAAAGCGCGCGAGTTATACGAAAGTATCGGAGATTCGGACAACTTGTTTAAAACACAGTCGCGCCTGTCGATCAGTCTTGATTCGCTCGAAACAAAAGACGCGGTTGAAGCTTGTAATGAGATACTTGCTCACTTTACGCAGCTAAGAACACAGTATATCGCTAAAATAGATAGCTCTGCCAGCCGTTAATTGTAAGTGACAAACTTTTTTCCCTATTACAAGTTATAGTATCTCCAGAAATCATTGATATCACCACGATAAAGGTAGTGATATGAGGATGTCAAACATAAAGAGACTCATCTGCGCTGTGCTGTGCACCCCGTCAAGAGGACAATGAAAAAATAGAAGAACTTGATCGCTGTTGACCGAATGGTGGGCAGCGTTTTTTTATGCAGCCTTTGTGTACTGTTGATGGAACTCCATCGGTGTCATGACAGACAAACGACGCTGTAAACGCTGGTAATTGTAATAATAGATGTAGTCGGAAATAGTTTGCGCAAGCTGTTCCCGGCTGGTGAATTTGTACCCATAATACATTTCACGTTTTAGAATGCTCCAAAAGCCTTCCATCGGACCGTTATCGATACAGTGCGCCACTCTAGACATGCTTTGCTTCATTCTTGCGGCCTGAATCTTCATGTGAAAAGAACGGCTTGTGTATTGGAAACCACGGTCGCTGTGAAACATCGGATGGGCATCGGGATTGGAGGTCACTGCAGCGTCAAATGTGTCGAAAACGATCCTGTTATCATTGTGATCGCCTAGGGCATAGGAGACGATGCGCCGATCATACAGATCCAATATAGCGCTCAAATATATCTTGTGGACTTCCGGCCCAATGTAATACTTGAACTCCGTCACATCCGTCAGCCATTTCGAGTTTGGCACATCTGCGTGAAACTGCCGTTTTAGATAGTTTTTGGCGATGTATTCCGGAGATGTCGCGCTCCTGGTGCATCCGTGCCTTCTATACTTAATCGTTGATTGGATATGAAGAGCACGATTGATCCGAAGAATACGTTTATCATTTACATGGATGTCGTGTTTCCTGTCTAACTCGTCCCGTATTCTACGGTATCCCATATCCGGATGCGCTTTATGTATATTCCCAATTACACCTGCAATTCGCTCGTTCTCCAACTCACGGTTGCTCTTCGGATGCATCAGCCATCGATAATATGCTGAACGCGTGATGTGTAAAAAGTCGCAGAGCTTCCATACAGGAAATGACCGCTCCTCAGATAGTATTCTCACTGCTTCATAGGTTGACTGACACCTTACGAAGCTCAGCGTCGCCTCCTTTCCAATTCCTTCACTTTTTTTAACAAGGCGTTCTCCATTTCAAGATCGTATTTTTCCCGTTCAAGCTGCGCTATCCGGTCTCTTAGTTCTTCCTCCGGCGTACGGCTCGGCAGCGTTCCGGCGCGGTGTCCCCGCCGGTCTTCCAGCCCCGCTTCTCCCATCTTGCGATATTTATTTGTCCACGTGTAGACCTGCTGGTATGAAACTTGGTATTTGAGCGCTGCTGCGCCATAATTATATCCATTGGAAATACACTCTTTTACAATCTGTATCCGCTCTTGTGCGGTGGTGTTCCGGCCCTTCGTCATGCGGCTTCCTCCTGTCTGTATCGTGAAGTCCTCATGACGATTATACACCTTTAACCAGTCCCGGAGTTGTTTGGTACTCCGTATTTTGTATTCCTGGCATATTTCCTACAAGGAACCTTTTCCAGTCAAATAATCAAAAACCGCCGATAGCTTCGTTTCCTTGCTGTATGCCCGCTCATGCTTTTGGGGCAGAAATCCTCCCGACCCTTCCGACTTATATCGGCTGACCCAATCTGCAATCGTCTTATGATTTACTCCTGCCAATCGTCCCGCTTCACAACATCCGACTTTTCCTGATAGATATGATTCTACGATACGTATTTTTTCTTCTGCCGCTATCTTTCCTTTTTTCGGCATAATATTACCCCCAGACTGAACAGTGTTTTTTATTTCACTGTCCTGTCTGGGGGTAGCATATCACTGAACAGAGAGTCTCTTTATGTTTTGAAGGGATAACGACCAGCTTATTAAGAAGGGACAACTCATAGCCGCCCATGTAGGACGCGACTATTACTTATATTAAAAATATCTTTACCATCATTGCTAACACTACTATTAGGTTAGATATTATCATTATCGCAAGCAAAACTATTAAGTACATTATTATCTGATTCGTTTGCATAATGGTAACACCTTCATGGCTTAAGCGTTTCTACTATATACTATTCATCATTCGTGAAAAAATTACCTTTATATAAACCATCTACCATCATCTTGCGAATAAATCCGCTTCCTTATTTGAATTCCAAATATATTCAATGCTTTGTGCAAGTTCTTTAGCCTTTGTTATACCAAACCTATCGGCAATAAAGCCTAATGCCATATCTATTCCTGCCGATACACCAGACGAAGTATAAAACTTTCCATCAACAACCCATCTGGCATGACTGATCCATTTAACTTCTGAATTCACTGACTGAACCCAATCAAAGGCTCTTTTGTTCGATGTAGCTTTTAAACCATTTAACAAATTTGCTTTAGCAAGCAACGCTGACCCCGTACAGACCGTAAGGCAATATTGAGATTGAAGTGCAATGTCTGATAATTTCTCAATAAACATATTATCGTTAATCAAATGCCGCGTTCCTTGACCGCCAGGAACTAAAAGTACTCCGGAACAAACAACCTTTTCCAAAGGTTCCGTTAAAATCGCAACCCCTTGACTGCTTTTAATAATACCACCATTTGCTGAAACAAAATGCAAACAACACTCTTCAATACGTCCAAGTACCTCGACTGGTCCAAATGCATCTAATGTTTCAAAATCAGGAAACAGTAAAACATTCACATCCATAAAGCATTCATTCCTTTCGTGTTATCAGAAACATTATAACGCCACTAAATTCAAAATGAAATATAATATAATTCATCTCCCTATCAAAAGGGATATCGCTAATCATTGACGAGATCAAATATTGGCTAAACCAAGAAAACATAAAACAGTCTAAACATTTATATGAGGTTATTTTAGCCTACCTAACTCCAGCTACCGGAATCTCCGGAGCCTTGATCTTACTGAAACGAGGACTCTAATCTTCGACTAGCACATTTTCAAACGCTACCCATTTGTATTGTTATGAACTTTTCCAGATTGTCTTTTGTCGTTTGATTCCAAAAGCAGCTTTTTTACCCCTGTCTGCAAATAATAAAACCCCATACCTCTTGACAGCTCGGCCGTACTTCCCTCCTTAAGCCAAAAAGCTTGGGCAAGCTCCAAAATATATTCGGTACTGTATGTAGCTATTCTCCCCGCATACCTTTTGCGGGTGTAATTATAGCCCATCTCAAAATCGCTCAAATACTGCTCAGACATGATTATCCTCCTTGTTACTTAGTGTTTGTTTGCCTATAAGCTCGGTTATACATACACCAAGGGCGGCTGCGATATTTGCTAATGTCTGTATAGAACCGGTGGAGCGTCCATTTTCGATTTTATTAATCATGCTCTCGTCAATATTAACCAATTTGGCAAGTTGTTTCTGAGTCATATTGAGTGCCTTTCTAAAAGTTTTTACTTGGACGCCTGGATTAACCAACTTTTACCACCTCCGATAAAATTTTACTGAATTTAATTCATGGTGTCAATAATATTTTATGAATTTTATTCATGATTTTTCTTATGTTGTTAATACGCTATAATGAACATGAATATAATTCAGGGTGGGATTGAATTGAATTATGCCTCCCGGTTAAAGTACTTTCGGAATGTAGCAGGGATTTCTGCCAATGCCTTAGCGAAAAAAGTTGGCTTGGACCCAACTACAATTTACAAAATTGAATCTAATGATTCGAAACCGTCTCTTGGTTCGTTAGAGCGTATCTGTGACGTACTCGGTATTACCCTTGCCGATTTCTTCGCTGAAGAGAAACAGGAGCTTGAGCCTGAACTCCGACGACTGATAGAAACAGTCAAGAAATTATCGCCGGAGCAAAGAGACCAACTGCAAAAGCTGTTGGAAGTTATGAGCACTGACAGTAAAAAATAACAAAACCCAGTTTCCCCACCAAAGGAAACTGGGCCTCGCTATTATACGGTAAACTTTTGGGGTTGACGTGACGCGACCTTCCGCCGGAGGACATTCGCAGCATCGAGGAGTTTAACGATAAAATATGGCAAATGGGGACATTTAAAGATCAAATACATTAAGGAGCGGTGTAAAATGTCAGCTGTTTCCACAAATGCAGTTTCTAATACAGATTTAGCTAAACCCAGAACCTCAGAGTCCTTAAGCGATATTTCCTTAGAAAAAGCGCGCATTCAGGCAGTTAAGAAAAAATACGATGATTTAATTAACCGCATTGGCCCAGCAAGTACTGTGATTATAAGTAGCGCAGCAGTACAAGTACGAAAAACCAGTCAATTAATTAACAAAAATACGATTGCCTCACTAGCATGCCAATCAACTTCTGTTGACAAAAAAGTCTAAGGTATTAAAACACCCTGCATTAGAAACACTATTTTAGAGGTGATATTTTTGAGTGATACTATAAATGCGCTCAGCGGTTCAATGAATGATCAAGTCGCTCCCAGTGAAGCCGATATGGAACAACGATTACAATCGTCTACTCAAACTAATTCCCTCAATAATAGCTCTAAAGCTTACATTGACGCACTATTTAGCGGATTCGATAATACTTCAGGAGAAAATCAGGATCAGAGTAATACTGTATCGGCTCACACCGAAGCTAAGTTTATTACTGGAAGTACAGGGGTTCAGATAAACCCTGACGCGCCACCTGAAAAGAAAGAAAACCATACTATTGAACCACCCAAAGTTTCTACCCAACATTATTAATTAGGTCGGCCATTGTGCTGGCCTTTTTATTATTGGTTAGGCTCAGGTTAATTTATGTCTAAGCTTGCAATTTAACAATGTATTACGATCGACGATATTGCCCATGCGGCACTGGTTTTCTGCCTATAATCAGTCAAGACAAAAATTGATTGGCCTTATTGGTACAAGCAACGATGCTTGAACACAGAAGGAGCTGCGCTGAAACACAAAAGTTTAACGCAGCCCTTCGTATTATCTATTTTTTATCAAATTCTTACTCACACCCACACTTATGCCCATGCCAAACATGCTTGGCCTTGCACATCCATTCTTGCACATCATTCAAAGCCTTGCCAAACCGTTGGAAGTGAATAACTTCCCGTTGCCACAGGAAGCGCAGGGTATCTTTAACACAAGGGTCCTCGGTACAGGCGATTAAATGTTCGTAGGTAACCCGTGCTTTCTGCTCGGCAGCCATATTCTCAGTCAAATCGGCAATAGGATCGCCAAGGCAGGCAATATAAGAGGCGCACCACGGAACGCCATTAGCATCTGTCCAAAAAAGTCCATGATTATGTTGAACATATTGACCGTCCCAGCCTGCATCTTTAAAGTCCTCGCAAGTGGCACCATCAACAAGTATAAACGGCTTATTCGGGGTAAAAATGGCTATAAATTGCACACCAGAAATGTAATGCGTGTCGCACTTGTTTTTTTATAGCCGAGTTACTGGCTACCGAAATCGCTCAGCGATATATCGAGGTCCGGCATATATTATATTGGATGAATTGCGGAAACACGCGAATCCTGAAACGATGGTTATTTAAATAAAGGCACCCTCAGATTACGGACTGAGGGTGCCTTACCTATTATATTACAAGCTATTCATTATTTTTGTGTTCGCTTCATCCATAGCCTGATTTAATGCTTTTGTAATTGGATCTCTATACCCAACATCCCCAAATACGCTTTTATTTTCCGAAAGTCCTGTTGTCTGAAATGAAACTAATTTATTCTGCTTGGCATTATATAATTTATACTTTAACTTCGCTTTAGTTACTACTTTTACCTGGAACATACTTAAATGTCTGGTAGTTATTAATTGTGATATCTCCATAGCAATAACATAATCAGCGTTGGCTTTTTCGGCGACGACGGCCATAACATCCTTTTCCGGTAATTCGTTGTTGGTAGTGTCAAACCCTGTACTGTTCAAAGCCTTTTGTGTTTCAACAAGTGGTATAAGATTGAAGTTCTCATTAGAATATTGCTCTGTGTATTTTGTGTTAACAATCTCTTGTATGTATCCCTTATTTTCCTCTGTCGAATTGATATAAGGTATTATTGCAATATTGGGTTTAGTAATAGATGGCTGAACATTTTCTTCTGCAGACACAATAATAGCACCAATTGACATTAAAAACAGGCATAAAACTGTAATAATAGTCAGTTTTTTCACAAAATCACTCCATTCAATTAATATGTTTAAATTATAGTTAACTAATTGAAAAGAATTTGTCGAATTGTAATTTATATTACTATAAACTGAAGAAAATAGCCCCCGGCCAGGGGATTACTCATGCACAATATACCATTTCCCATCCAAATCATCATAAAACATGATTAACCTGTTTATTCCTGATCCGGCAAACATACCTCATTCCGTGCCCACCGCCGATCAGTGGCGGTGCCATGCGAAGGTCCATTATACGGTCGATCTCGAATTTGCGGCCGTCTAGCCAGTGTAGGATTAGTGGGTAGATGCTGTCGGATTTATCGTGTTGGACTGTGATGCCTACGTATGTTTTCATGGTTTTATTTTAGAACATTTGTTTGGTTGCGTAAAGATGATAGGATGGGAAAAGCCACCTACTAGGAGTAGCAGGTGGCAAATCTTGCGAGTGACCGGATTACTTACCATAACAAAACAATTAAAATCAAAGATTGCATATTTCGCGTATGCAAAGAATCTTCCTCAAATACTTTCATTATTCGTTCAACCCGGCAGGCGAGCATGGCCCATTTAAGTTTTCATTTAGATACATTCCGCAGCCACGATAATTTTAACTATCTCCTACTTTTTATCCGTACATGAAACTGTAATTTTAGATAGGTATTAGGTATAAAAAAATAAAAAAGCCCATCCCCTCGGCCAATGGCTGAAAAATTCTACTATCGTCAAAACGCAAGTACCCAGCAACTGCATGCTGCTGGGTACTTGTATGGATAAAAATTTGGAAAGCCGCACTTTAAAAATGCGGCTTAGGTTTATCAATTATCCGATGAGCCGGACCCTATGGCAATACCAATTAAAAGGGCAGCAATTTGGCGCAAATTTTGATCATGACGGTCTTTCTCCCGCTCTTGCCGCTCATGCCA
This sequence comes from Sporomusa sp. KB1, assembly GCF_007830295.1. GTDB lineage: Bacteria > Bacillota > Negativicutes > Sporomusales > Sporomusaceae > Sporomusa. The sequence continues at coordinate 1,670,483 of NZ_VLKC01000002.1, forward strand.
TTCCCTTTCACCTTCATGCGGCCGGCGCTTCATTTCTCTTTCGTGCCGCTCGTTTTCCTGGCGTTTGCGTTCATCCTGCTGACGTTGGCGGTCATTATCATGTCGGTCATTACGGTCAAGATACGCGATTCGCTGAAAACCGTCGTTATGTAATGGTCCAGAGGCTGCTGCGGCTACTGAGGAAAACATTCCTACTTGAAGCAAACCAAGCATTGAGTATATGATAACTTTTTTGCCTATAATTTTCATGGAAACATTCACTCCCTAAATGTTTGTTATTGGATCTCCATGGATTAATAATAACCGCCATTATTTAGAATTTGTTTAGAAAACATTGGATTAAAAAATAGTTGCCGCACCCCGAATGATGTGGCTAATACTTTGGTTGCGGGAGCAGGACTTGAACCTGCGGCCTTCGGGTTATGAGCCCGACGAGCTACCAACTGCTCCATCCCGCGAAATACTAATGGTAATATGCCTGTTTTTCAAATATTACACAAAATAAAAAACCGCTCCATCCAAAGAACAGAGCGACAGATAAAATCATTGTTAATTTGTTATTTCAGAGGCACCACTTTCCTCTTTTAAGTCCCTAATAATATCGGGTAAGCCATCCAACAATTCCCGCAATTCCCGCAATTCTTCCTCAGTCAATTTGATGTTTAAATCATCTGATACATTGTCCATAGCCAACACCGCCTTATAAAAATATTGAAATTACTAAATGCTTAACTTTATAATACAACATAAATATTAGTAATTCGGTTAAGTGTTCGTTAATATTTAGTTAAGAAAAGTCGTACCCCGAAGGATACGGCTACTTTTTATTTCTCAATATACCACTTACCGTCAAGATCATCATAAAACATTAACTTCCTTATTCCGTATCCGGCACTTATATCTCATGTCATGCCCGCCGCCAGTCAGTGACGGTGCCCTGCGAACGTCCATTATTTTATCGATCTCGAATTTGCGTCCGTCTGGCCAGTGCATAAAGTGCCACGGAAGTGCCACAGACCAGCTAAGTGAAGTCAAGCCCTTAACTACAATTTTTGTTTATGGAAAAATAAGTATAGCAAACAAGCCTCTATCAATATCGAACGATATTGATAGAGGTATAATGTAATGTTTTGTTTTTCGTCTTCGTTAAGCCGCCTTTTGCAGGTGTTTTTGATACAGTTCAACCTGCTGATCAGGGGTAATCAAACGAAATGGCTGCTTATTCTTTAATACCGAGAATATGATACGTAGTAGCTTGTTCATANCAGCGCCTAAGGCTTGTTTCTTGGTTTTCGTTTCGATTTTCCGTTGGTAATACTCATAAATCACCGAGTTANCNTGCGAACCTTTAGATTCCTTACGGATAGACGTCGTAGCAGCNATATAGAGTGCATGTCGGAGAAATGGTGATCCCCGTTTGGTTACTTTATTCTTTGTCCCTACAAAATTCCCCGATTGTTTAACCGAAGGGTCGATACCGCTAAAAGCCACTAATTGCTTAGCGTTCGCAAACCGTTCAATATCACCAATTTCGCCCAAAATGATAGCTGCTAATGTATCACCTATGCCCGGAATGCTTTTTAGGAAAGTGATTGCCGGTAACTGTTCAGCAAGTGCTTTAATCTGGTCATCGAGTAAACTAATTTGTGCGTCTAAAGATTGCACAATGCTAGCATAGCATTGTATTGTGGCGGCATAGGCCGACAAGGATATGCCAGTAACTTGGGCATCATCGGCGCAAGATAACAAATCAGCATATTTTTGCTGAGCATATAATCTACCCTTACGGGATACCGTTTGCAGCATGTCCAGTATGACATGCTGATTGGCTTTCTTGCTCCATTCACANGGTGTGGGAAACTTATTTACTAGAGTCAATGCCGTAAGCGATCCCGGGTTAAGGATAGTAGGAAAAAGAGGAGCAATTTGTTCAATAGCACACTGTAACTTATTGAGCAAATTGGCTCGTTGTTCTACCAACTGCCCCCTTGTTCTTGCTAAGACCTTCAAATTGGCCAGCTGTTCTTTANGCATAGTTGTAGGATAAAAAGCATGAACAAATAACAGTCTGGCCAATTCAAGTGCATCAACCCGATCTGTCTTAACTTTCCTTACAACAGAATTTTTGATAGAATGGGAGATAAGGGGATTGATGTGGTAGACTTCAAAACCCTGTTTCAAGAAAAAGTGGACGATGCGCTGAGAGTAGTGACCCGTGGATTCTAGGGCGATGAGCGGTTTACTACTAAATGCTTCTTCCACTTTTCTTATTTGCCCTAGAACAAATAAAAGCCCTTGCTTAGTATTTAACGCTTTAAAAGGTTTCAAAAAGGTAGTACAAGTTGGAGATACTGCTGCATAAAAACAAAAATTTTTGGCTACATCAATGCCAATAACCGGACGATTAGTCAACACCGCTGACCTCCTATAAGATAAATTGAAGGGTTATCCATTCCAAGCTCAAAGATTACCGCCTTGCACGTGAAACGGGAATAAGCTCCCAACCAGCTAAAACGTAAATGCTTTGGAAATGGATGAATTGTCTGTAGGCATGGGTATAGAAAAATCTTCCCTGGGACGGGGCCATTCATATCCTTCTTCCTCATTATACCTAGAAACTGATTGTTCGGAGTTTTTCTATCCCAAAATGGATAACCCTTCTGTACTATATCTTACAGGGGACGGGGTTGCTGACATCTTTCATTTTCTATACATACTCCCGCCCATCATTCGAACTTATTTAAAGCATAATTTGTGTCAATAACCCCGTACCTTTGACACGGTTTATGAGGTGTCACTCGCAATCATATGTCTAAACTTGCAATTTAGCAATGTATTACGATCGACGATATTGCCCGTGTGGCACTGGTTTTCTGCCCTATAATCAGTCAAGACAAAAAATTGATTGGCCTTATTGGTACAAGCAACGATGCTTGAACACAGAAAGGGCTGCGCTGAAACACAAAAGTTTAACGCAGCCCTTCGTATTATCTATTTTTTTATCAATTCCTTACTCACTCCCACACTTATGCCCATGCCAAACATGCTTGGCCTTGCACATCCATTCTTGCACATCATTCAAAGCCTCGCCAAACCGTTGGAAGTGAATAACTTCCCGTTGCCACAGGAAGCGCAGGGTATCTTTAACACAAGGGTCTTCGGTACAGGCGATTAAATGTTCATAGGTAACCCGTGCTTTCTGCTCGGCAGCCATATTCTCAGTTAAATCGGCAATAGGATCGCCAAGGCAGGCAATATAAGAGGCGCACCACGGAACGCCATTAGCATCTGTCCAAAAAAGTCCATGATTATGTTGAACATATTGACCTTCCCAGCCTGCATCTTTAAAGTCCTCGCAAGTGGCACCATCAACAAGTTTATATACTAAAGCCGCAATCATTTCCATATGAGCTAATTCCTCTGTGCCGATATCGGTTAATAGTGCTTTAGCTCCATCTGTCGGCATACTATACCGTTGGTTCAAATACCTAAGGGAGGCGCCTAGTTCACCGTCAGGACCGCCGTATTGAGTTATTACCATTTTGGCAAATTTTACGTCTGGGCAGGTAACACGCACGGGATGCTCGAGTTTTTTTTCATATAACCACATATTCACTGCTCCTTCATCAAAGAATTATAGTTCCCATGGCCAAGGTCCTTGCGCCCATTGCCAAGGCTCCCCCGACATACCGCCATGGCCAAAATTTATCAGCGGTCCGTATTCACATTCGTACTGCTCTTTGTATCTTTTCAGCATTTCAACTGCACAATTATAATCGTTAATCGCATCTTGGTCGCAAGGATGCGTGTCAAGATATAGATTAAGTTCAATTGCGACAAACTGAATCTCTTGCACTTTTCTAAGTAACATCATTTGTTTTTCATATTTCACTTATTTACACCTCCAAGCTTATCTATTTAGGAATTCTGTAGACACCCCAAAGTTCTGGAAACAAAGTCCCTTTCATAAGTGCCTCACCTGGAGTAAATGCCTTTTCATAAGTTTGCCAAGGCACATAGGAATGAGCTAATTGGATACATTCCGGAAAATTGTCACACATATCTTTCTCCATACTCGTTACGCATCCCATATAGCTTGGCTTTTCACAAGCCATGTCTTCCATATCGTCATCCATGTCATCCATATCCATATCATCATCCATGTCATCCATGTCACACATATTATCCATGCCACGATGTTCCCCTCGCGTTTTCATGACGTTACTGTTGCCAGGTTTATTATACATTTGATGTCTGGTTTTTTTCTTCACAATGATGCCTCCTCGCATTGACTTAGTGTATTTTATGTGAATACCATGGCAAATGTCACCAACAAACATAAAAAAAAATTCGACAGGTAAAAACCTATCGAATCAAATACCGAAATATATATTAAGATACAGGCATAATTAAGAAAGCAAGAATATACAGGACCAAGCCTGCCCCGCGATATAGCACCGACAATGTCCAGACCAGTCGGATTAAAGTAACATCTAGTCCTGTATAGCTGCTAAAGCCGGCACATACGCCAAAAACCATACCATGCGCCTGGTCAAGGGCTAAATGACGCTGAATTGCCGCCGCATCAGGTGTCCCACCCTGAACAAACTGCCAAATTGTCAAACCACTAAATAAGTACGCGCCGGCCCGAATAAGCCACAGCATAAGAAAAGGCCTCCCTTAAGGGAATTGGCCTGTATGCCAATTCCTCTAATAATCACCAATAACAAGTTCATTAGTAATTATTACCTTAAAGGAAGACCTTTAAACATCTAACCTTAGGCGCCGGTTGAACGAGGAGTCCTTTTCACCAGTTTAAGCCGGGGTTGGTCGGCACCAAAACTTCTACTGCCTGGCTGAAAGACTTTGGCTGTTATGTGCCGGCCAACACTAATAAGCAGTCCAACAGCGGCGCAGTTGACAATCAGTGAAGTGCCGCCAAAGCTAATGAATGGCAGCGGTACACCGGTAACCGGAATTACGCCTGACACCATGGCAATGTTGCCAATAGCCTGTCCAACTATTAAGGCGGTTATACCTGATGCTAACATAAAGCCATAGCCATCGGCTGCCCGGCTGGCAATCTGGATGCCATACCAAGCCATAGCACCAAGCAGTATCAGTACTAACAGAGCCCCGACAAATCCCATTTCTTGACACAATACAGCAAAGGCAAAATCCGTATGCGCTTCCGGCAAATAGTTGAATTTGCTGGCTCCCATCCCCAGCCCAGATCCAAACAGGCCGCCTGAGCCAATCGCCAACAGTGATTGCACGGTCTGATAACCAGAGGTCTGCTGATACGCCCAGGGGTCAATCCAAGCCCAGATACGTTCTGCCCGATAAGAAGCCGCATGAACTAAATATACGATCATGACGGCAACAGTCATTCCCAGGTAGATCCGTTCCTGCCTTGGTATACCTGCTAATACATACAGCACCAGGCTTAAGCCTACAATGACCACAGCGGTCCCCATATCCGGTTGTTTAAGGACAAGAACACCCATTATGAGCGTTACACCAAGCGGTAGAGAGCTTAATGTTATTCTCCGCCCCCGGTCAATGCGGGCCCCTAAATAGGCTGCCGTAATCATGATGACAGTTAGCTTAGCGATTTCAGAGGGCTGAAATTTAAAGCCCGCCAGACTAAGCCAGCGCTTGGCACCATTGGCATCCTGACCAGCAACCTGAACAGCCAGGAGTAGCCCCAGGGTCGTAATTATTGCCAGCAGCAGCCAGCCCCCCTTCAGCTTGCGGTAATCAACAACAGCAGCTACTATCATCACCAAAAAACCTACCGAAAATGAAATCAAGTGCTTTGTTATAAAAAAATATCCATCCTTAAATAGCTGTCCCCCCAGCACAAAGCTGGCGCTGAAAATATTCACCGTGCCAATCAAAAATAAAATCCCGGCAATAAAGAACACGGCCTCTGCCGGACTGACCCACAGCTTGGGGAAGCTTCTGACCTTCCTCTCATTCACAAGCTGACACTCCCTCCAAAAACACGTTAACAAAATGGCAGTAAGCCCAATAGTATATATTGGATGACTTACAAAAAGCTACAAAACTTCAGGTAAAAAGAGGTGATCCCATGGGGTAAAACCATACAAAATAGTAGCTGTAGATGCAACTACCCCTGCCGTACTTATTGCAGACGGACCTAGCGGTGAAATTCTCCATGAATTACAGTTCTCGCCCGAACTAACACCTACCGAGCTTGCCGTCACTCCGGATTATACAAAAGTCTATCTACCTTGTGCTGCTACATCTGGTAAAAATAGCATCCTGGCAGTCAACTTAATTAACCAGTCTCTCTATAGCCTGCCTATAGAAATTCCCTATCCTGCCCAATTTATCTTACCAAAGACTACCACACCCATCGCTTATCTTGCTGAGCCGTGCGGCAACTTACACCGCATAGACCTTACAACCATGTCTTTGGAACTACTGGGAGCACCTGCCGCTAAAGCCAGTTGCGTAGGGTTAGCAGCTAACGCTGAGGCCATCTATACGGCGTGGGAACATACGGCAGGCGGTACTGTCATGGGACTAGGAACTGCCGGCACTATCACCTGGCAGTATGACATCGCTGGTATTCCTACCAATATCCTATTAGTAGAAGACCGTCTGATTGTTCCCTTTACCAACACAGCCTTTACCAGTGAAGGAATTGCATTATTTGATATAAGCAAAAACCGCCCGTCGCCCGCCGTTGTTACCATCCAATGCCCTAGTTGTCCCAGCGGGTTGTCGGCCTATCCCTGTCATGCCGCTGTTGCCGCCGATAATAAGACGGCTTATATTGTCAATGAGGATGGTGCATCTGTCTTTGTCATTGACCTGGAAACTGCACAAGTGATTGACCGGTTGACAATTGGACGATCACTATCCCGCCTGTACTTACTTCCTGACAGCCACTTAGCCATTGGCACCAGCAACCTGTTTGCCGATTTAAGCCTAATCGATTTAACTGGCGGACCATTATTGGCTATTACCAATACTAAGCGTCAATTACTGTCTACCATTGCTATTCTGCCATAGATATTCGCTATAACTAGGCCAAACCCCTCCCGCCAACGCGAGAGGGGTATTATTTCATAGTGATTATTTTTTTAATTTTCCCAGTTGACGCGGCCAATTGCCGCCCCATTTATACTTACCCTGTTTGCTTTTAGGCTCGGTTACCGGTTTGGAAGGTAATACCACTTTTTCCGCTGCTACGACCTTGGCCTTGACGGCTACCTCCTCTGCCACCTCAGTGTTGGTATCACCTTCAAGACTCACCGTCTCCTCTACACTATCAGTAACATTCCACTTGGCCTTGGTGTCTTCACTGATAGGCAGCTGTTCCCGCTCACTACCGGGAGTATAATCAAGTTCAATATTATCAATGACTTCCTCATTATTAATAATTTCCTCTTTATTAATAATTTCCTTATTATTAATGACTTCCTTAGCCTTAGGCTCACGCCCAGATCCCAGGAATTCGGCAGGATCTACCAGTTTATCACCAATCTTTTCTTCCGCCAGCGTATCAAAAACACTTGGATACTTATTCTTGAAAACCACAGCATCTTTTTCTACCTTGATTACACCCTTTTCCATCATCGACAGCACTAACAAAAAATGATCAGCTTCCCGGCGGACATGATCAGCCATCACAGCTGGAATAGTACTTAACATTCTGTTCGTAACAATCATCTCATGAATAGCCTGTTTAAAGTCCCGCAACCGTACAGTCGCGACCCGGCTATCTTGCAGAAATCGATCAAAGGCAGGCAAATCCATAGGCTTATGCGCAAGGAAACTCACATAGTCACGCGCTTGCATAGATAAATTATCGAACTCAGCTTGATAGCCGGTAACAACCTCCAGCAGGCTGCGTTCAGAAGGGTCAATCCTGTTACCAATAAACTTGGTATGTTCGGCCATTATCCTTAGCCAAAAATCAGCTTCCAGCGCTTTAACCACAGCAAGTTTCTTGCAGGCATGGAGTTTTTCCAAAATAGCCATAAAGTACTCGGCTTCGCGGATAACATGATCAAAAAACAGCGGCGGCAACGCACTGCCGAGCTTATTGGTCAACGACAACCCTAGTAAGAGTTGTTTATATCGAATAAATTCCTTAAGAGATTCCATACTTTCCGCAATTAGTTCAGCAAATTTTTTCTCACTTGTAAGCTTATCGGCTCGCACATACAAAGCCTTAAACTCACGTTCAAAAGCAGCAGCCTCTTCAATCAAATCAGGCTTATCAAATGGTAAACCGGTCTTAATGAACAGCGCATGCTCTTCCATAATATGCAGCCAAAACTTGACCTCTTCCAGATCAAGCGGCGGCACGGGCCGGACATTGCCTGTACCAAGTGAATGACGCGGCATAACAACACACTCCCATACAAAAAAGGATTTTATTGTATTGTATGCGCGTTAATCCGGTAAGTGACATCAAAAAATTACTTCACACCGGCAAATGGGTTGTCCCAAAGCACTGAATTTCGCCTCATATTCTGTCATAATGTTGCCGGCAAATCCACTGTTCAGCAGGTCATAGGTAACAGCATTGATTTCGAGACCAAACTCGCTAAACTGCTCTAAAGAAAATTCAAATAGCGGACGGTTATCAGTCTTAAACCATAATTGCCCGCCCGGCTTTATCACAGTCCGGTACTTATTCAAAAAATCAATATGGGTAAGCCGTCGTTTGGCATGACGGTTTTTGGGCCAGGGATCACAAAAATTAATGTAAAGCTGTTCAATCTCCCCAAGTGCAAAAATTTTTAAAATATCATTAACATCAAATACCAGAAGTTGGACATTGGTTAACTCCTGTTCGCGAACTTTTTGTGCGGCACAATACACTATCTCCTCTTTGGCCTCGATACCGATAAAATTAACCAAGCCCTGGTGCTGCTTGGCCATTCCTGTAATGAAACGGCCTTTACCGGTACCAAGTTCAACATGCAGTGGCAACGAGTTCTCGAACAAATTACGCCAGTTTCCTGCTAGTTCTTCCCCAGGGTTCTGTACTACTATATCACTAAAGCCGGTCAGCGCCTCAACTACCCATGGCTTTTTTCGCAGTCGCAACAAGTCTCCTCCTCTACTCTTTATCTAACCCGTACTTTTTCAAGTACCGGTACAAAGTCACCCGGCTGACATCCAGCATATTAGCCAGGCGGCTAATATTACCACCGGCAGCTTTCCAGGCCTCGATAAAGGCTGCTTTATCCTCTTTCCAGGCCTTGCTTAAGCCTTGCTCACCAGGCATAATAATATCTGCACAGGCAATAGTCGTGCCAGGCGTACGGAAAAAGGCCTGCTCAACAACCCCTTGAAGCTGCTTGATATTTCCTGGCCAGTCATAGCCCATGATGAGCTCGGCCGCAGCCGGTTCTAAGTTCTTAGGCAACAAATTATGTAATGCAGCCAATTCTTCAATAATATGGTTGGCTATACTAGGCAAGTCATCCCGCCTGGCTCGCAGCGATGGCACCCGCACTACAGCACGCGAAATGATCTCATAGAACCTAGCTGAAAATACGCCTTTTTCGACAAGGCGTTTCAACTCTGTATCACAAGCCGCAATGACCCGGACATCAATCGGACGGTGGACGGTTTCGCCCGAACGTGACAATTGCTTAGATTCCAGGGCTTCTGCCAGCTTCTCCTGGAGTGTGGCCGGAAATTTCTCAACCTCATCAAGGAACAGGGTGCCGCCACTGGCCAGTTCCAGTTTACCTGGACGACCGCCAGTTTCACTGCCACCCCTGCCAAATAATTCGAATTCCAGAATCTCAGGCGGCATATCACCGCCTTTAACCGCAATCAACGGTCCTGCGGCCCGGGAACTCGCCTGATGAATACCATGAGCCAAGCGTTGTTTGCCGGTCCCTGGCTCCCCCTGTAGCAGCAGGTGATAATCATGTCTTGCCGTGCGACTGGCCTTTTCCTGCATGGTAATGAAGGCATTACTAGTCCCTACCATGCTGGAGAGGCTGTAGCGGGCTGTATAGCCTGCCGTATGAGCGACCAAAGTACGCAGATCCTCTATCGGCAGGGACACGGCTACAATACTTTCTATATCATCGTCATCCCCGGCAAGCGGTACTACCGTGGTAATATCCTCATAGGTTTTGCGGGGGGTTATCCAGGTTACCTCGCGATTATAAGATGGTACACCCAAAAATCCTTTATACAGCGGCGTGTGTCGGTAATTTAATAAAACATTGCTGAGATTGGGTCCCTCCTCTTTCTCTTCACTGCCAGGAGGTACGATGCCTGAAAGTCGACTATGCCCCAACTTGTTAGCATAAGCCACTTCACCACCAGGCAAAATATGATATACCGCCAGTGGCACAGCATCAAGAATGGTATGTTTAGCAGTAAGGCTGGCAATTAGTTTGAGATGTTGCTCCATGGCATATTTAATGCTAAGTACCAAAGCAACCACGGCGCTATATGGCAGCTCATTTTGCTGGACAGACACCACTGTCACAATATATTTTACCTGATTATCCACAATAATCGGAGCCGAACAGGCATCCCCGTTTTGGCAATCTTTGATCCACATCTCAGGGCCAAACATCAAAAAGGGAACTTTATGCCTATGGGCAATACATACGCTGGAAGTACCGACATCCTCTTCGCGCATCCGGGCCCCTTCCAGTTCCCCTGCCGTTTTCTGATAAAAAGGTAAGGCATAGTTTTTTAGCACATATACATCCTGATCATACAGTAACATGCTTAGATTATAGGTGGTAAAATGCTCCTTGATCTCCTCATATAACCCATCAAGAAAGCTAATAGCCGCACAATACTTTTCCCTATGCTGAGCAAGTTCTTGAGCCGTTAATTTTTCATCAAGAGAAAAGCTCTCTGTACCAACGCCCAGCCTCTTGCTGCGCAGCCAGGATTCAGCTACCCAAGGGTGAATATTCGGGTCGATGACACCTTCTTTGATAAATTTATCATAATACATTTCCAATTTCGCTTTGTTACGGCGCTCGCGAATCATGCTGTACCTCCACTGTTTCCTAAGAATACTATCACTACAATCAGGAGATTTTATTCCCGCCTGATTCATCACCGGCGGCGTCCTAAAGGACTTGGCTTGTGCCAAGTCCTTTAGGACGCCAGCAGAAGCCTTAGTCGTTCAATCCAGGGAAGGTTACCCTTTCTATCTGGATAAGCAAGCGAAGGCGGGGTGTTATCCCCCGCCTCTGGTGCAACATTAGGTACGATAGGTGTTAATATCTTCACTAAAATGTTGAATTACAGTCTTGAACTGGGTAATCTTCCCCATCATATCATGCAGTTTCTCATTATAGATATGTACCGAAGCACTAACTTCTTCACTGGCGGCAGAATTTTCTTCTGAGATAGCTGCCAATGATTCAATTTTGCCATATACCTCGTTGAGGCCGGTCATTTCCTGTTCCAGCTTGGTAATCATATCTACAATATTTTCAGCTACCAGATGAATATTGTCTAAATGGCGGGTGTTACCAACCACTACTTCATTCATTTGACGGCTCTCAGTAGCCAGGATGTCAAACTCAGCTTCAATCATTTGCACAACACTGTCGATAATATCCATAAGTATCTTTAAGTCGCTTGATATACTTTCCGAATGATGCTGCGACTGCTCTGCCAACTTGCGGACCTCTTCAGCCACTACGGCAAAACCGCGGCCCTGCTCACCGGCACGGGCTGCCTCGATGGCAGCATTAAGTGCCAATAAGTTAGTCTGACCGGCAATAGCAGCCACCATACCGGTAATTTCGTTGATTTTAGTCGCCTGATTCTGGAGATGTCCTGCAGAAGACTTAACCTCAGAAAACTTGTCCAAGCTATGCCCCAGCTTATTGCTGGATACCTGTATATCAGCAAAACCCTTATTGATTTCATCTACTGCTGCTTCCAAGCGCTCTTTATTCTGACTTTGCTCAGTTACTACCGTCCGCAAGGTTTCAAGGTTACCATTTAAGATACCCACGGCCGTTTCGGTCTCCATGGCCTGATTGGTGGCAGCAGTAGCCACATCATGCACCACCCCTGATATTTCATCTGAAGTATCCTTCATCCGTGATGCCAGGATATTAAAATCGTCACCATATTTATTCATCTCATCGGTTATCCCTTTAAAACCGATGAATTCGCTCTTAACCCTCAGCTTGTACTCTGCCAGCATATTCATAATATCTTCAAACTCGTCGCTAGATTCGAGCTTGGTCTCAGTATAGTATTTCCGCTCCTGAATAGCGATCAGTTCCTCTTTAATGGCGGCAAACGGCTGTAGCAGCAGCCCAGCACCGCCAGCAGCTACTACGCCGCTAACCAATGCCGTCCACAACGGTACATTGACCCCAGCAGCCATCAGTACCCCGTCTACCACCAGCGACATAACAGCCACCCCTAGACCGATTTTGGCTGGAATACTCCTCATTACCCCAAAGGATAACAGCTTGTTCAAGCGGTAAACCTTGGTATGGCTGATCGGTTTGGGGAAAGTAATGAGCATCTTCAAGTGCTCTGCCGAAGACTCCACAATCTCGGTCTTAATGTCTTCTTTAAAAAACTCGGCTGCCCCCGCTAATAGGCCTTTCATATAGCCAAACATGCCGCGTTTAGAGCGATAGCTTATTATCGCACTATATTCCGACACCGGATCAACTAACAGCTCAGGCGGCTTAGCCCCCGGTATCCGTTTTACCATAACAATATGAACATCATACATGGACCGGAGAAAAGAATACAGGCTTTCCTGGCGGAAAAAGGCCGGATAGGCCTGCGCAAAAGTTATAACATTATCTTTCCCAATATGTAACCATATCTCATCTTGGCTTTTACCTGTCTTTTCAGCTAAATACTTAACAAATGCCTTGGGTTTGTCATCTTCAACTTCCTCTGTGGGTAAAAACATTTTATCAGGCTGCCACCCAACATGCTGCATTGCTTCCGCTGTCAATGACTCGCCCCATATCTTCTGGGCCGTGTTGACCCATGTTCCAACAACTGTTCCTTTCATCGAATCCACTCCAATATTCTAAAAATTATTGTATTTTGTTGGAAATCATTCTCCTCGTACTATTCGCGTCAATATTGATATTTTCCTCTATTAAATTTACATTCTTCGCGACTTTTTCCGGCCAATTTTTCTACCTGCCCACTGTCTTCGTGAGCTAAATCACTTCACGGATTGATAAAACCTGCTATAATTAAGGGAAAACTTAGGAGGATACCATGACTCATCAACCAACTACCCTGCCACTTGCCCCACGTCTGCCTGCTGGCCTAGTTACACCTGTCATGTTACGCCATTTGGCAGATATTGCAGAAAAGTATAAAGGCGCCATCAAGGTCGCCGGTAATAGTATTGTCATCCTGGGACTAAGCCCGCAAGATCGCACTCTGGCTTTGGCTGAACTCGGTCTTACTAGCCAACCACTGTCAGCCAAGGCCGTACGCAGCGTAGTCGTATGTGCAGGCAAACCCTATTGTTCACGTGCTCAGCAAGACAGTACCACCCTGGGACTGGCCCTTGACAATAAGTTTTGCGGAGCTGAGCTTCCTGGGAAACTGCGCATTGGCATCAGCGGTTGTCCCAACGCCTGTTCAGAAGTATTTGTCAAGGATATTGGCCTTTTTGGGGTATCTGCCGGCTATACGGTTGTTGTCGGCGGTAACTCTAGCCGCCAGGCACGGCCCGGACGTATTATCACTGAAAAAATATCGCCAGCAGAAGTTTTGCCCTTGGTTACCAAAATCATTGCTTACTATAAAACTTATGGACAACCTGGTGAACGGTTAGGGCAAACTATGAGCCGCCGCGGTTTTGAGGATCTTGCCATAGCTACAGGAATAAATTGACCTTTATAGATACGACTTGGCTTGTGCCAAGTCCTTTAGGACGCCGGCAGAAGCCCTAGCCATTCAATCCAGGGAAAGTTATCCTGGACAAAAAAACTGAGCCCACCGGGCTCTAAATTCCGAATACTTAACGCTTAGCAACACTTGCCAACGCTCTGGAATATTTTTTGGATTTCAATCCAATTCTTACTGTGTGTACCATTGCTATGCGCTGGTTAAACTATCAAACGAGGAGGTGGTAATTATGTTTCATAAAAAGAAACGTAATTCTATGCTGAACATGGATATGGATTTTGACATGACCTCCATGCTAAAGGTCGTGGCAGTCGGCGCGTTTATTTATCAAGCCGCCAAATTCATGATTAACGAAATCATCGACGACTAAAACGCCTCCCATCTTAGCTAAAGGAGGTGATACCATGGCTAAAAAACAAGAACAGTGCGATAGCGGCTGTAAAGAGTCAAAGAATGTAGAATTCGGTAAAGAGATTTGCCCTGCTGCTAAGGAAGCCAAAAAAGAAGAAAAATGCCGTAGATAATACCAGAGGGTGGATATTTCCACCCTTTTATTTTTTTTAGAAAAATTAATAATGTCATGGTATATTTATCCAAAATAGGGAATACTAGAATCGGAGGTGAGTGGAATGGGATTTAAAGATTTACCAGGCAGCACAGTCACCAAACAAAGCCAGTCCGCTGCTAACAAAAGTACAGCATCACAAAACGCGGCTGCTAATGATGCCCTTTCAAAACAAGAATCTCTTACCAACACAAAATCTTCTCAATAAGTAAACCTTAGCTTACCCCCTTATAACAATAGAGTGGCATAATGCCGCTCTATTGTTATTTTTGCAAAAAGCTATTGAAATAAAAAGTTTGGGAACACTATATATAATCGTAAACATGAGGAGGGATTTGATGAAAAAACTTATTTCCGGTATGTTTTCAAGTGTACCTGATGCCCAGTTGCTGCTTGCTACCACTGGTTATGATGAAGTTGCACCCGAAAACGCAACAGATAAGTTAAGCGATAACGGCAGGGATAACAGCCAGACCCGCACTGAAGTCACTTCCTCTATTGTCTCCAATACCACAACCAACGAAGCCTCCGATCGTGAAGCCATGAATAAAGCCCTTGATGATTCTCTGCCATAGTTTTGCCATAAAGGTGAGAGTCTTAATGTCATCGACTAAGATAAAAAATCCCCACAGCTATTTATCTTGTGGGGATTTTGGCGTTAACAGCATATCTTTACGCCACCTGATTTCCTTGTAAACGGCAATAATATCAGAACTTAACCCCGCTAAAATACTGGGATCAGCATCCGGTGACAGCTTATAGCGCTCTTCCAGCATCACCAGCAATTCATTCAGGCGGTTTAAATCCTCCTCAGCCCTTTCCATTTCCTCCCGATACCAATTCATTCCACACATTACGATAACCTCCCTTTACTGCTATACCAAATAAGAAAAAGGCCTTGCATCATCGCAAGGTCTTTTATACTTAAAACCGCTAGTCATATTTGAAATGACGCCCTACGCTTTATAAAAGCGGCCTATGTTATCTATTTACTTTCTTGATCCCGCATGCAAAAGACTTTACCCTCTTGGCTGCGATGGAAGTTAATACATTCGCAACACTTACCATGCCGTTCACAATCAGTTTTAGGACAGGTGCAGTTTTCTTCGTTGCAGTTAGCCATATCTATTATTACCCCCTAGTATGTTATAAGAGAGATATTCGAGCTTAGCAACGAAATTCCTGCATAGGAAAAGTGACCCCACGCTTTCTAAGGTACTTGTTTAATTTTGACGCAACCACCTTCACATAAATAATCAGTTTTTGCTGATACTATATTGGGATAGTTTAACCAAAAGGGGAGGCGTTGCTTATGACAGCAATAGCAATTGCAGCATTAGTTGTAATCGGAGTATGTCTTATAGCCATCGCGTACTTTGAAATGGTATCCTATCCCTGGCAATAACTATATTGTCGTTTGGGGGCTATTACAGCCCCCTGAACTTCACCAGCTTTATTTCCCTGCTACCTACACAACTTGATAAATATAGAAGTGCTCAGCAACATATCAGTCGCTGAGTACTTCCGCTCTGTTTGTCTATCCGCCGTTGGCGGAGTTTGTATTCCCTGGATATTTGACAGCATACCCCTTACTTCTCCGCCCCGGCTCGCGCGTTCCTTTCGGCTAAAATCACGCTATCTTTTACGGCTCCTATTTCGTCCGTATTATTAATATCTCTTATGGCTATTTCTAACACCTTAGGCAATAGCAATTGCTCAGACACTAACAGGTCTTGGCCGTTCATGTTTTGAATGACCTTTTGAGCTAAGGTTGTAATTATCTCGCATTGTTGTGGCGGCACATCTTTCAATAATTTACTAACATCCTGTATACTCATTTATTTATCCTTTCCCAGCCCCGCCAAGGGCTTACTTGGTTTTATTTAGAAGTTTTCGAGATACACCACTGTTTTTCCTACCTCTTCTTACATGTTGCCGATTCCGACTTGTTAGGATTCCATACCAGCAGTTACCACATACTCATTTTATCATTACTCTCACTCCAAAATAATATAAAAATGCATGCGCAAGCACTCCCTGACAGAACCTATATCAGGAGGTGATTTTGCATGCCTAAAAAATCTAAAATGAAGCCATCCACCAGTAAAACTGCCACGAGTGCTGGTGACAATGCCCTATCACGCGAACAAATAAATAGTTCAATAAATTCCAAGTCTACTGCTAACGATGCCGAATATCTTAAGGAATTGGAGCAGATTATCAAGGACAGGGCGGCAGAATAGCCGCCCTCTTTATTTATCTTTATATTTCTTTATTTATTAAAGGGATTTCTATACACATAGTTTGTGCAGTACAATCGATACATTTTTTTATCACTTCCTGACAACATAACCCGTATAATAGAGTAACTAACACTATAAGGTGGTGATAATTTGATTATTGACTTTGATGAACGAAAATTTAGAGCTGAAGTTATAAATATGGTTCGCCCCTTAGGACTAGACAAGAGTCTGATTGGGCAAGTAGTGTCTCAAGCATTACTCGCCGTTCGTAAAGCAAGTAAACCAGTAAAAATGTAATTTTACTCACAGCCGCTAACGCGGCTTTTTTTTTGCCATTCTGCTCGTTTCTACTGTGATTCGGCTATTACCGGTTGCGGTTGGTGGTAGTGTATCCAAATTTTTTAATTTAGTGCAGCATTAAATAAAAAAATGAACGTCCACGGTTTGTAACACTGTATTTTATGACTACCGCTGCGAACAATCAGTGAACTTGTTTCAGCATCGGCGGGCTCAGGTGGGGAGTCTACCCCACCTAAACAAACGCTGCCTGCAGAGGCGGGAGTCTTAACTCGCCGCAAAAGATAAATAAAAAAAAGACGCACCCCGAAAGATGCGATTTAACTGAAAGGGTGGCAATAGTGGCAAACTATTGTCACCATATTTAGTTTATATTATAATTTTTAGAATTTGTTTAGAAAATATTCCCGTGTGTAACATGTAAAATTAAAACCGCCCACCAGGACGAACCCGGCAGGCAGCTATAGTCATTTAGACTATTTTTTGACTCATAGATGAAAAACAAGCTTTACAAATATTTTTCCCCTTGAACTTAGTTACCTCATCTCTACTGCCGCAAAATACACAAGCAGGCTCATGTTTCCGCAAAATGATTTGATCATTATCGGTATATATTTCGAGACCATCATATCCTTTAATGTCAAAGATGCGGCGTAATTCAATAGGTAATACCACCCTACCAAGTTCGTCAACCCTTCTAACAATTCCAGTAGCTCTCATTTTTTCTCCTTTTTTACCTTATCCAATAAAATAATCCAAGATACATACATTAATTTACCTAATCCTGTCAATCGTTTTTAGCTGTATAAGCAGAAGCAAGCTTGATAAAAAGGACTACTAACATTTATGTCCATAGATAGGCCACCTTCTATAGACATATTTAGAATTATATGCCACTATTTTTAGAAATTCTTTAGAAAAGACTGGAAAATACAAAACCGCCCACCAATGAACGAAATGGCAGGCGGCCAAAAAGAATCAAGGGGTTTTAATACGTGCTAGTGATGTATTTTAATACTTTTTTCATCTTTTATTCTGTTGGTGGGTTGGTTCAGGGCAACTTTTACGCGATATGCCGTGATGATAAGGGAAAGATAAGCAACGTCTTCTACTATTTCTTCCATGATTTCGAAGTGCAACAGTTTTTCGGCAATAGTAGCAACTATGAAAGAAAAAATGACTAGCAAAAATTCACCAGTTGGGAAACGACCTTGCTGGTAGAGTTTATAGGGAACCGCTAACAGTTTATACTTAATAACCGCAAATAGCCATGAAAGGATAACAACTGCAATCACCGGGTAAACGATTGAGCCATAGGGGAGCTGAGAGACAGGTATAAAAAAAGGGCCAGTAATAGGATCAATACCCACAGGATAAAACACTCTGCCCCAACTCATTTCCCGGCCTGCCATTAACAGCCAGAGAGGAATTGCCCAAGCTAAGAAACGAGCATGGTGGTACCGTCCGTCAGACCTGGCCTCCTGCTGCCATTTTACGGTTAGCAATGCTCCTACGGATAGTATCACGACCTGTGACCACTCTAACGGACTATCTTCCCATCCCCAGGATGGTGGTAAGTGACTGCCAATAAAATATGAGAAAATAACAATGATTATCAAAGTATACTTCCATAAATACATATAAAAGACTTCCTTACTATAAAATATTTAGCATACTTATTCTACCTCTAATGTCTTTGAAAATCACTTAGTATTTTTTCAATCATTTGGGAGGGAAACTATTAAAAGGATGGAATTATTATAGATACATACAGTTTATTTGTGGGAGGAATAATTTGAAATGAAACTAATTATTGGTCATACTGGCTCTGGTAAAACGGCAAAAGCAATTAAGGTAGGCCTTAAATTAGCAGAGGCAGGTAAAAGAGTGTTATTTTTTGACGGAGAATCATCTGCTGAACACTATTTAAAATCTAGATTAGATAACCAAAAACTCCCTGTTGGTTTTAATATCTTTGATAAATTTAGTAAGGTTCAAGATATCTATTCTAAAATTGAATATGGTGGATATGATGTTTATGTTATAGATACACCTAATTTATATTTCGATTTGGAGAAACTACATAAAATGACAACCTCGAGTTCTTTGTACTTTGTATTAGGTCTAGAATCTAATATCTTTCCGGAGTTAAATAAGGATATGGTTATTATTACGTCCTATGATGAATTAAAGTCTATGTTTTCTAATAGAGTTTGAAAAACTGATACAGTTTCAAAAATGAAAACGAACATTATCTAAAGCATATCATAGTGGTGTATGCTACGATGATGTTCTTCTTTCTTCTCTACAAACCATTGCAACGTCCAGTTGCGGCCGTCTGGTCAGTGCATGCGATATAAAGAGGATAGAAACTACCTTGGCGGACAAGTTTTAGGACAAAACGATAAAAACGGGCTTGCAGATAACCTGCAAACCCGCGTATTTCCTGGAGCCGATAATCAGATTCGAACGGATGACCTACGTTTTACGAAAGTGACGTTAGCGATTTTTTTGCATGGAGAGCCCTCCTTGCAGAACTTTTTTGTGTTTAGTATAGAACAAACGTTTGTCATTGTAAAGAAGAAACGAACAGTACCGCAGCAATAGAGTATAGCGTAGCTATATAAAAAGCAACTCGGATTCAACTGTCGAGTTGCTTTTGTGTTTTTGAATATCTAGAATTAGATATTCTAGACTATACCTATTCTTGAAGATTATTTAATTTGTACTAATTATTTCATAATAGATTTTAAACTCTTTTTAAAAATTACAAGGTACTATATAACCATG
This sequence comes from Sporomusa sp. KB1, assembly GCF_007830295.1. Taxonomy (GTDB): domain Bacteria; phylum Bacillota; class Negativicutes; order Sporomusales; family Sporomusaceae; genus Sporomusa. Next base: position 1,690,268 of record NZ_VLKC01000002.1, read on the forward strand.
TCATAAACAATCATTTAGGTTTACGGCATATTCTTAATAAAGAAAGGAAGATATCTTTGAAACAGTCTATACGTAAAGCGATTCTGACATTAGTAGGAACATCACTGGGCGTGTACATGATGGTCGCGCCACTCGCAGTAAATGCGTCGGCGAATCCCACGGTAAATCAACCTAATCAAACACAAGCAGTAGACCAGAAGCAACAGTCCGCTTCAAAACATGATAAAATTGGTCAAGATCAACTAACTAAACGTGCAAAAGCAAGCCACGATCGCCACAAAAATGATAAAAATTCCCAAAAATCTCCGGTAGAAGTGGTTAAATCCTGTGCTAGTGAATTAGGCTTTACTGTTCGAAATGACACTTTTACCTTAGTAAGCCAAAATCAGAATACTGCTGTTGTCCAAGTTTTACATGATGGGAATTCCTATGACGTCACTTTAACGAAATCAAATAATGGTGCCTGGGTAGTTTTATCCGTAGAGTAACTATTATATTAGGCGTGTCGCTGTACGTTTTTATAAATATACAGCGACACGTTTTTCATTTTATCAATTACCCGATGAGCCGGAACCAATGGCAATACCAATTAAAAGGGCCGCAATTTGGCGCAAATTCTGATCATGACGGTCTTTCTCCCGCTCTTGCCGCTCACGCCATTCCCTTTCACCTTCATGCGGCCGGCGCTTCATTTCTCTTTCATGCCGCTCGTTTTCCTGGCGTTTGCGTTCATCGTGCTGACGTTGGCGTTCATCATCATGTCGGTCATTACGGTCAAGATACGCGATTCGCTGTGAACCGTCGTTATGTAATGGTCCAGAGGCTGCTGCAGCTACTGAGGAAAACATTCCTACTTGAAGTAAACCAAGCATTGAGTATATGATAACTTTTTTGCCTATAATTTTCATGGAAACATTCACTCCCTAAATGTTTGTTATTGGATCTCCATGGATTAATAATAACCGCCATTATTTAGAATTTCTTTAGAGAAGTTTGGAAATAGAAAAACCGCACCCCGAAGGATGCGGCAGGAATAATAAAAAAGTAATTATTAATGAGCTTATTGGATGTAAATTGGATGATTGAAAGCCCATCCCCCGGCCAATTGGGAGATGGGCTATAACGCTGTTAACTAATGCTATTGATATCGAATGGCCGCCGTGTTGCCGTGCCTCCGGCCACATTTTTAAGGTCCTGGTCGGTCAGTTCACTATTCTCTTCCTGTTCATCTGTCTGGATTTCAGTCTGTTTATTTTCTTCGTTGCTCATATGGCACCTCCATTTTTAATTTTATTATAGCAGGTTTGGGATTGAATGTGGTTAAAGGTTTGCTAAAATAAATAAGCCGACCAGGCATTTACATTCCGCAAATATGTCCATTCTCGTAAAGATGCTACAAAAAAAGCTGCCGATGCTGTCGCAGAAATAGTTAAAGCCAAATCTGAAGCTGCTGCAACCGAAGAAGAAAAAGGAGAAAAAACCGACGAAGAAAATACGAAAGAGACAGACGAATAATTCCGCCTGTCTCTCTAATTTTGTGACAACTGCACCACTTTGACCCACGCTTTTATGGGCCTCACGACTACAAATGCCTATTTTACTGGAGCCGATAATCAGATTCGAACTGATGACCTACGCTTTACGAAAGCGTTGCTCTACCAACTGAGCTATACCGGCGAATTGGACACTCTTATTTTACCTGCTGCCGGACAAAAAGTCAACATGACTAACTTTCATTTGTTGTCCAACTCATTTGTGCAATCTGATCGCACAGATTACTTAGGCTGCCACTATCGCTAAACAGGTCATCAACGACCCTGCTGTCTATTTTGCGATTATCAGCCATACCCCGCATAATTCTTTCGACTTCGCGTACCGCAAGTGACTGACGATAAGGCCGTTTTTCGATTAACGCTACAAAAACATCGGCTACGTTAACAATTCTTGAACCCAGGCTCAAAGATGATTCAGGCATACGGAATGGATAACCTGCACCGTCTAAGGTTTCATGATGAAAAGCCGCCCATTCAGCAATAAGTGAAAAACCGTCAATTTGCTCAAGAATCCGGTAGGTGTAGTACGGATGCTGTTTAATTATGGAAAATTCTTTATCTGTTAGTTTATTCGGACTTTCTAGTAGTTCATTGGGTATTGCCAATTTCCCCAAGTCGTGAAACAAACCGGCAATTTTTATTAGCTTAATTTCTTCCCGACTATAGCCTCTAGCCTGAGCCAAAAACGCCGAAACCTGAGCAACGCCACGGGAATGCATACCAGTAAAGCGACTGGTTCTATCAATGATGGTAGCAAAAATCTCGGCAATATTTACTACATCATCAATATTAAATACCATCCGGCCATAGATATCAATTTGACGAAAAAAGTTCTGGTAATAGTTGGGGTTGGTCAAGTCGAGCCAAAAACTCTCCTGCCGGGCAAACTCATGCAAAGCCCGCACCAACTCAGGATCAAAATAACTGCCACTTAACTCTCGTATCGCTGATAACATATCCGGACGTTGCTCAAATATGTAGACCTTGTCTTTTAGCAATATCTCCAGACGATCAGCCAGGTTTATTATCCGGCTGGTTATAGGAATATCCTTACCAGCCAGACCAGATGGACTAGAGCCATCCCATTTATCATGGTGATGCCGGATTGTCTCAGCCAGGATACTAAACTGCGGGGAATCCTTTAATAGCTCGTAACCCGCCTCGGCATGACGGTATACGTCATCTGCCACCTTAAATTCCTGTAGTTTTTTTCTTTCAGACCAATTGGACACCGCACCAATATCATGTAACAGCGCGGCATATACCAAGATCTGCTGTTGCCCCTCATTCAAGCCAATATGCTCGGCAATCCGTCCTGCAATCAGTGCTGTTCGCCAATGGTGTTTCGATAAACCGTCTGTTGACAGTTCTAGTGCTATTGATAATGCACTTACTAAATTACTAGGATGGATAGTAAACAGCATAGTTTTTTCCCCGCCCCCTATATAAAAAATGAATTACCCGCGGCAATGGTCCTTATACACCAATTACCGCGGATGATACAGTACTAACTATGGGCACACCGATCTGCCAATTCGGCTTGCTTCGAAGAATTAAAGCGATCCTCTGTACTAAGATAGCCGGTTATCCGGCGCACTCTCCTAATTGGGGAGCGTTCAACTGCTTTAACTTCAATTTCATCCCCATGTATAGTTAACTGTACAGCAGCAAGTTCTTTCCCTTTGCGGTTCCATAGCTGCTGCTCCGCAGCAACTATTTCTCTAATCTCTTCCTCCGTAATTTCGGGCTCTGCAACAACTTTTACACCGTCGATTACCATATATACCGCCTCCCTATGTTAGTTGGATACCTCAATAATACTACCTATTCGATAACAGGCAATAGTTAATACAATTATCCCGCTTTTCAGGTATTATACTAAGTCCATGCCTGCTGCCAACGCTTTTAAATTTAGTTCTATAAACTTCTCTTTAACACTGTCACTGATTATTTTTTCCCAATTAATAGCCTCAAGTCCCATGGATTTGATAATAGTGCCTAACAATATGACATTCATAACCTTTGGATTTCCAAGCTCTGCCGCCCGTTTTGCCGCATGGACTACTTTTGTTGGTACCTTGCTTGATAATTCCTCCAAAATTCCGGTCGGATAATCAAATTTCCCTGAAAGAATGGGCATTGAGTTTATTTCATAGTCGTTTACCACAACTTTTCCGTCTGGTTTTAGATATTTCAGCCAACGTAAGGCTTCCATTTTCTCAAAAGATACCAGGATGTCTGCTCCACCTACTTCGATAACTGAGGCTTCTACTTTATCTCCGTATCTAACTTGCGAAGATACAGATCCGCCTCTTTGCGACATACCATGAATTTCACTCATTTTTACATCATACCCAGCTTCCATAAGGCCTGTTGTCAGAAGCTTGCTGGCAAGTATGGTGCCCTGGCCGCCTACTCCTACCAAAAGAATGCTCTTTACCATGTTATGCTTCCTCCTTTTGAATCGCTTGTTTCGGACAAACCTGGAGGCAGACCTCGCACCCTACGCAATCTAAGCCGATACTCGCCTTTTTACTGGTTTTATCAAAATATATTGCCGGACAACCTGTTTTAATGCAACTTCTGCAACCTATGCATACTTCAGTATCTACAGTACAACGCTTGGTAAAGCTTCCTTTAAACTCCTCTTTGTCCTGCGGCGAAAACTTCTTTAATACGCAAGGCCATCTTGTGATTATTACCGCTGGTTCATTTAGGCTGAGCGCCCAGTCCAGCGCGTTTTCCACTGCCTTAAGATTATTAGGATTGATAACTACTACCTGATCAATGCCACAGGCCTTTACAAGTTTTTCTATATCTACCGGCCTGGTCTCTTTGCCTTGCAAGGTATAGCCTGAACCGGGGTTCTCCTGATGTCCTGTCATACCGGTGATTCGGTTGTCCAATATTACGGTAATGGTATTACTCTGGTTATAGGCTACATCCAGGAGAGAATTGATGCCAGTGTGAAAGAAGGTGGAATCACCAAGAACAGCGACAGCCCGCATCGGTGAGTTCTCTTGCATGCTAAAGACTTGCTGCGCCCCATGACCGGCACTAATACTTGCGCCCATACAAATATTATAATCCATGGCATTGTACGGCTCAGCAAAACCCAGCGTATAGCAGCCGATGTCCCCGGAAAGCAGGAGATTTTTCCGCTTACCCAAGGTATAAAATAAACCTCTGTGCGGACAGCCGGCACACAAGGTTGGCGGTCTTGGAACAACTTTATCCGCATCATAGTCAATGGACGAATTTTCTTTGCCGTAAACTGCTTTTCTGATTACATCAGGTGTTAATTCTCCACAGAAGGGAATCAGGTTTTTACCGATACAATCAAAGCCTAATATGCGAACCTGTTCTTCAATATACGGATCATTTTCTTCAATAATATAAACCTTTTCGACTTTTTTGCAAAACTCTTTAATCTTTTCAGCTGGCAGCGGATAGGTAAAGCCTAGTTTTAAGTAGGACGCACTATCGCCGAATACTTCTTTAGCGTAGCTGCAGCATCCCCCTGAGGCGATTATACCAATTTTGGTACTATTCCACTCGATATAATTCAAGCTGGTGTTATTAGAGAATTCCAACAGTTTTTGCAGTCGCTCTTCTACTTTTAATCGCAGCATTCTGGCATGAGCTGGTACTGTGATATACTTCTTTGTGTTTTTTACATAGTCTTTAATACCAACTTCTTCGCGGTCTTTACACTCGACAATGCCCTTAGAGTGACATACTCTTGTCGTCATCCTGAGCAAAACCGGTGTATCATATTTCTCACTGATTTCAAAAGCTGCTTTCGTCATATCTTTGGCTTCCTGGCTGTCTGTCGGCTCCAGCATAGCTATCTTGGCAAATTTAGCATAATTACGATTATCCTGCTCATTTTGCGAAGAATGTTGACCAGGTTCATCAGCCGTAACCAGCACCATTCCACCATTTACCCCTGTATAGGCATAGGTAAACAGCGGGTCTGCTGCCACGTTTACCCCAACATGCTTCATTGAGGCTATGGCTCTCGCGCCGGCGATGGATGCGCCAATAACAGCTTCTAAAGCAACTTTTTCATTTGGTGCCCATTCTGCCAAAATATCCTCTTTATAAGTGGCAATATTTTCAAGTATTTCCGTGCTGGGTGTACCAGGATAGGCCGATGCAAATTTTACGCCTGCTTCGTAGGCTCCACGGGCGATCGCTTCATTTCCCGTTAATAATTTCTTCATGTACAACTCTCCTTTTTGAGTAAATGTATACCTAAAAACCATCCCCGCGAGTCCTAAAGATGCTAAGCTTTAAGATCAATTGAGCCCTCTGTAGGAGAGGGCCGCTTCTCATGTTCTTTAGCTACTTGCTGATTCTTCAGCTTATTCTTCTTGCGCGGCATACTTTGGTCAGACAGCTGGTTAAAGAACTGAATGGGACGTACAGGCGAGATTTTTCCTAATCTTTCGACAGGGGGAATCGACGTCGTTTTTCGTTCCATTGAGTACACTCCCTTTAGCCATGATGTAAACTCTATCTATAATTATACCTGAACATTTTTAAATTGCATACCATTTCCTAGTTAATACCAACACAGCAATTCACTATACTCCCCACGCTGTGCGGCAGCGCCTGCTTCAAAGAATTTCTCTATGTTTACCGATCTGGAGGACATTATCCATTGACATATATTACTTCCTGATACTATAATATAGTAACAATTCAATATTGTCCCAAGGGGAGTAACCATTACAACAAAGTCGTCAAGCTCGGTGCGTAAGCCCCGGCTTTGTTGGCAGCATAATACTGTTGGTAAGACCTTGCCTTTACTAAAAGGCAGGGTCTTTTTAGTCTATATAGATATATATATTTATAAAGAAAGGGTGATTCTTATTAACCAGCTTCTGGATGCTTGCAATGTTGGTTACAACCAACATGCTATCTGGGGGGATGCAAATGGACTGGAAAAAGATAACCGGCTACTTCGGCTTGCTGTGCATTGTAATTGCCAGTTTAGCACAAGTGATTGCAACTATAGCCCCTAATTTTCTAGGTATCGAACCCTATGAAGCAATACTTCGTTGGGGAATTTATTTATGGGCTTATGTTATTGTTGCGACTGGCATTTATCTAGAGCAACAAACCGGGCATTTTTTTGAAATACTTCTCGGTTTGTTTGCTGGCATTTTATGCCTTGTGTTCTGGCTGACAATACCTGTCGCGCTGATTTATTTTTTCCGGGCTTTCACTAAACTTAGTAAAACAAATGGGGGATTGCCATTTTAATTCCCTGCATAATTTCTTTAATAACAAGGAGGCGTACCTTAATGGAAAAACAGTGGCACCAGTTGACCTCAGAAAAAGTTTTAGCTGAACTTAATTCTGACCTGGAGCACGGTCTCTCCTCGGGCGAAGTGACCAAGCGCCTAGCGCAATATGGCTATAATGAATTGCAGGAAAAAGATCGCGAGCCTTTATGGAAAAAGTTTTTAAATCAATTCAAAGATTTTCTGGTATTAATTCTAATAATAGCCAGTCTCATTTCGCTTGCGGTTGGTGAAGTTACCGATTCGTTGGTTATTATGGCCATAGTACTACTTAATGCCGCCTTGGGCGTATTTCAAGAGGCTAAAGCAGAAAAGGCCCTGGAAGCCTTAAAGAAGATGAGTGCCCCGAGCTCTAAGGTTATCCGTGATGGTGAGACTACCACGATTCCTTCCCGGGAGTTAGTTCCCGGTGACATCATTCTCCTTGATGCCGGAGATTACATTCCTGCCGATGTGCGTATGCTTGATTCATTTAATTTGAAGATTGAGGAAGCCTCTCTAACAGGTGAATCGGTGCCGGTTGAGAAAGAATGTTCTGTGATTGAGGGTGAACCACCCCTGGCAGAACGTCACAACTTAGGCTTCATGAGTACAGTCGTGACCTATGGGCGTGGTAAAGCCGTCGCTGTCGGTACGGCAATGAAGACCGAAATCGGAAAAATTGCCGAAATGATTCAGACGGTTGAAGAAGACATCACGCCGTTGCAAAAGAAGCTGGCAGAGTTCGGCAAAAGTCTTGGCATTGCTTGTTTAGCCGTTTGCGCCATTATCTTCGCTATGGGGCTATGGAAAGGCTATCAGGACGGTGCGTTAACTTTTAACGAAATCCAGATGATGCTTATGACCTCTATTAGTTTGGCTGTTGCCGCCATCCCAGAAGGCTTGCCTGCTGTTGTAACCATTGTGTTAGCCCTGGGTATGCAGCGGATGGCCAAGAAAAACTCGATCATGAAAAAACTGCACGCCGTAGAAACCTTAGGTAGTATCTCGGTAATCTGTTCTGATAAAACCGGTACACTCACCCAAAATCAAATGACGGTTGTTAAGGTTTTCACCCCTGGCAAGATGTTCGAGGTAAGCGGCGAAGGCTACCATCCTGTAGGACAATTTACTCGCAATAAAACAGCCGTAGACGTAACAAGTGAAAAAGACCTGGCCTTGCTGCTTAGTGGTTCCATCTTGTGTAATGATGCTCAGCTAAAAGCCTCTGATGATGATAAAAACTGGTCAATTATCGGCGACCCTACAGAAGGCGCATTGGTTGTAGCCGGCTACAAAGGCGGCTATACGCAACCTCAACTGATAGAACAATTCCCCCGGTTACAGGAAATCCCCTTTGATTCTGGCCGGAAAATGATGACCACATTGCATCAAATTGATGGACAATTGCGGACTTTCACCAAAGGTGCCCCTGATGTCCTGTTAAACTGTTGCACCGCCATTGCGGAAGGCGGATCAAGCCGCCCCTTAACCGCCGAAGATAAGGCCGCCATCCAGGCAGCTAACAAGGATATGGCGTCTCACGCTCTGAGAGTACTAGCCGTAGCCTACCGCAACTTTGACGCCAAGCCGTCTATGACTAATCCTAGTGATATCGAAAACGAACTCGTATTTGTCGGCCTGTTAGGCATGATTGACCCGCCTCGTATGGAGGTCAGAGACGCTGTTGAATTATGTAAAGGCGCTGGTATTCGCCCGGTAATGATTACCGGCGACCATCCAGATACCGCCTTCGCCATTGCCGAACAGCTTGGTATTGCCACAAATGTTAACCAGGTACGTACTGGCAAAGAACTTGATGCCATGTCCCCTGCTGACTTAAAACAAGCTGTGGAAAGTTCTAGTGTCTTTGCCCGTGTATCCCCAGAACACAAAGTAGCTATTGTCGAAGCATTGCGCAGTAACAAACATATTGTGGCCATGACCGGTGACGGTGTAAATGACGCTCCAGCCTTGAAAAAAGCCGATATTGGTGTGGCTATGGGCATAACTGGCACTGATGTTACCAAAGAGACCGCCGATATGGTAATCTCTGATGATAACTTTGCCACTATTGTCTCTGCTGTAGAAGAAGGCCGGGTTATTTATACCAATATTAAAAAGTTTGTCTATTTCCTCCTCTCTTGTAATATCTCTGAAATTCTGGTCATCTTCTTTGCCATGCTTCTCGGCTGGCCTATCCCGTTATTACCGATTCAATTATTGTGGGTTAACCTGGTAACTGACGCCTTCCCGGCCTTGGCTCTCGGCGTTGAAAAGAAAGAACCGAATGTAATGAACCTCAAACCACGCGATCCGGCTGCACCATTAATGGATAGAAACCTAAAAATCATGATTTTGGTTCAAAGTATGGCTATTGCTTTCACGGTCTTAGGAGCCTTCCAATATGCCTTAGCCGAATATAATGGTGACCTTGCTATGGCCCGGACCTTTGCCTTTACTACCCTGATTACCACCCAGATTGCCTGCGCTTTTGTTGCCCGCTCGGAATACTATTCCGCGTTCTCCCTGGGCTTCTTTAGCAACAAGTACCTAAACGCCGGTGCTGGCCTCTCCTTCGTGCTGCTCTTGCTGTCGGTTGAAGGTCCCTTACATGTGATCTTTAAAACCATTGAGCCTGGCTTACACGAGTGGCCTTTCTTGGTAGTGGTAGCTGTCATCCCCTTCCTTGTTACTGAGTGTGCCAAATGGCTGCTAAATTTATCTTCCAAACCCTCTCAGTCGACAAGCATACAAAACTAATCACTGCTGCCTTACGCAGTAAAGACCTAACTCTTTTCCCTTCGCGAGATTAGAGTCAGGTCTTTATTGTCTTGTTTAGAGAACAAGTGTCATATCAAACCACTCTGCTCCCCCATGCGTTGATTTAGAGACTCCGTTATTCACATAACCAAAGGACTTATAATAATGAATCAACTGCTCCTTACAGGTTAGAATAACACTTTTTTGCCCCGTATGCTTGGCTAACTGAATAAAGTGTTTCATTAACCGGGCAGCAATTCCCATTCGTCGGTGTCCAGGAATTACGTCCAGTCCAAAAATAGCTGCGTTTTTTCCATCCGGTATATGATGCTTTGTACTATAAAATAGTTCATCATAGATAACTGAACTATTAGTGACACAGCCGTTGATAAAACCGATTACAATCCCTTCAGTCTCTGCTACCAGAAAGTATTCTGGGAAAGCAGTAATTCTATCCTTGAATGATTTCCGTGTTGCCGCTTCTGTTGTAGGAAAACAAATTGCTTCTATTTCAGTTACGCGATCAACATCGTTTAGCTGAACTCTTCTGATCGTTACTTCTGGCATAAGGTATTCTCCCTTTTCATAATCTCCCGGCTTTTAGCACAGCAGCGAAAAGCTCCCTCAACTACCTGCGCAGGGGAAAAGACTCATATTGACGTTTATTATATCACAGATACTAGCCAGAGCAACGATTAGTTGAAAAAGGCTCAACAAGCAGGTATCACTGTTTGTTGAGCCTTTTTATCCGGACATTCTAGCTTTTCTTTTAACTAAAGTAATAAAAAACCATGCCTCTTACTGCATTATTGCATCTTTATCGCAGCCATTCCGCATATGATGTACCGGGGGATATCATGGTTTTAGACGTCTTACTGACAATCGGTTCTTTAGCAGTTGTTCCTATCGGAACAATGCTGCTACTCTGGTTACTATGCATTTTAACGCCAGACCATTAAGGTCTGGTGTTTTTTGATCAAAAATCGGGCATGCACTTTACTGTTTACCTATCTAGTATTACCACCTATGCCACTCCCGGTGTTCCATAATCCTATGTATTTCCCTTTCGTGACGCTCATTCTCATGCCTTTGTCTTTCACGCCACTCCCTCCTCGACTCAAACGGACGCCGCTTCATTTCTCTTTCATGACGAATATTTTCCTCGTGTATTCGACGGTTTCTTTCTCTTTCCCACTCGTTATGATGGTGGTCTCTTTGGTACTTATGCTCATACCGCTGCAGTTCCTCCGGTTGTGGTGATGCTTCGGCTACAGTAGCAAATAAGCCCACTTGCATCAGTCCGAGCATTGAGTATATCATAACCTTTTTCGCCATGCTTTGCATATGAATTCCTCCCCCTCCTTATTGTGGTAACCTAGCTTAATAATAAACGTCAATTTTTAGAATTTATTTAGAAAGTATTAAATGGGGCAGGCAAGTCAAATTAACATATTCTATGCTAGCCGCGCCAAAATAAGCCGCCACCCGAAGGCAGCGGCTAAAGAAAGGATAAAAATAGCGATATATTCTTTATAATCTTTGCATCCCAGAGGACAGCGCATTACCGATCTGCTAATTGCCTGTATTTTTCCCAACGCTCCTTAGCATCTTGCTTGGTTTTTTCAAATAAGGCGTCAGCAATATCGGGAAATTGCTTCTGTAGTGACGAGTAACGCACTTCACCCATAAGAAAATCTTTAAAGTCGGTGGTTGCTTCTTTCGAGTCCATAGTAAAAGGATTGTTGCCAGCATCTTTCGCTTGAGGATTGTACCTATATAATGCCCAATAACCACTATCAACAGCTCGTTTGGCCTCCAATTGACTACAGCCCATACCCACCTTCAAGCCATGATTGATACAGGGAGCGTAAGCAATAATCAGGGACGGGCCCGGATAAGCCTCCGCCTCCGCAATCGCTTTGAGGGTTTGATTTTTATCTGCTCCCATAGCAATTTGCGCTACATATACATAGCCATAGCTCATGGCTATCATACCAAGGTCTTTTTTCTTGGTACGTTTTCCGCTAGCTGCAAATTTGGCAATAGCTGCTGTCGGAGTAGCCTTGGATGACTGACCGCCCGTATTGGAATATACTTCTGTATCAAATACCAAAACATTAACGTTTTCACCAGAAGCCAAGACATGGTCTAAGCCGCCAAAGCCAATATCGTAAGCCCAACCATCGCCACCAAATATCCATTGTGATCTCTTTACCAAAAAATCTCTGTTTTTGTAGATTTCATTTAAAAGCGAATCATTACCTCTAGCCCTTTCTAGAACCTCAATCAGTTTATCGGCTCTGTCCCGTGTACCTTCTCCTGCATCTTTATTTACCAACCAATCGTTACATACCTTTTTAAATTCTTCTCCCAATTGCAGCTGAGCTGCTTTCTCAATATCCATAATCAATTTGTTTCTTACTTGTTTTACGCCCAGGAGCATACCCAAGCCAAATTCAGCATTGTCCTCAAATAAAGAATTCCCCCAAGCCGGACCATGTCCACGGTGATTTTTGGTATACGGCACAGACGGCGCACTACCCGCCCATACAGAAGAACAGCCAGTAGCATTAGCCACCATCATTCTATCGCCAAACAATTGAGTCACTAATTTAGCGTAGGGAGTTTCACCGCAGCCTGCACAAGCACCAGAAAACTCTAACAGCGGTTGTTCAAACTGGCTACCTTTAACAGTTTCCTTTTTAAGAGGATTGGGTTTAGGAGCTAAAAGCATTGCATAATCCCAAAGCTTTGCCTGTCCAAACTGAGTAGTAAGCGCTTTCATAACCAAAGCTTTTTCTTTGGCCGGACATATCTGGGCACAATTGCCGCAGCCAGTGCAGTCAAGTGGCGATATAGCCATTCTGAAATTCATATCTTTTACACCGGTAGCCGGCTTAGCCGTAAAACCTGCCGGAGCTTTTTTAATTTCGTCTTCATCAGCAAGTATCGGTCTAATGGCAGCATGCGGACAAACATAAGCGCATTGGTTACACTGAATACATTCATCCATTTGCCATTCAGGCACGTTGATGGCAATGCCGCGTTTTTCATAGGCAGCAGTACCCAAAGGGAAAGTGCCATCTTCCACAGAAATAAAGGCGCTTACCGGCAGCGCATCCCCTTCTTGCCGATTCATTGGCTTTAGGATATTCTCAATAAATGCCGGAACTTCTTTTACGCTATCCGTACCAGCCTGAGCATTTCCCCAAGAAGCAGGAACACTGAATTTCACACTAGAGTTTACACCCCTGTCAATAGCGGCGTTATTCATAGCAACAATTTTTTCACCTTTTTTGCCGTATGATTTTTCTACCGCCTCTTTCAAATAGTTAGCGGCCTCGTCCACAGGAATAATACCAGCAATTTTAAAAAAGGCAGCTTGCATGATCATATTGATCCTGCCGCCAAGACCGATTTCCCGAGCAATGCCTACAGCATCTATGGTGTAAAAGTTGATATTATTCTCGAAAATAAAACGTTTCATAGCGGCAGGCAAGTTTTCATCCACTTCCCGCTCGTTCCAGGTACAATTAAGGAGAAAATTGCCGCCCTTCTTCAAGCCGTCCAATACATTGTATTTATCTACATAAGATTGGTTGTGGCACGCAATAAAGTCCGCCTTATTAATAAGATAAGGCGCTTTTATCGGTTGTTTGCCAAATCTTAAATGAGAAATGGTAACGCCGCCAGATTTTTTAGAATCATAGGCAAAGTAAGCCTGCGCATACAGTTCAGTATGGTCACCGATAATTTTGATGGCACTCTTATTGGCACCAACCGTTCCATCTGAACCAAGGCCCCAGAACTTGCAAGCTTTAGTTCCTGTTGGCGTAGTGTCAATATCTTCCCCCAAAGACAGTGATGTATATGTCACGTCATCAACAATACCAATAGTAAAATTGTCCTTTGGCTGCTCCTGCCTGAGGTTTTCATATACGGCTTGAATATGTCGGGGAACCACATCTTTACCCCCAACACCACAGCGGCCGCCAACAATGACTGGATGCCATCCGCTGTTATAAAATGCCGTCTTTACATCAAGATATAGTGGCTCGGCTAACGATCCCATCTCTTTGGTTCTATCTAAAACAGCAATTTTTTGGACCGTTTTAGGAATATACTTAAAGAAGTGTTTAATCGAGAAAGGTCTATATAAATGAACAGTCAACAAACCAACCTTTTCTCCGTTAGCATTTAAATAATCTACCACTTCTTCAATTGCCTCACACATCGACCCCATCGCAATAATCATTCTATCTGCGTCTTTTGCACCGTAATAATTGAAAGTATGATATTCTCGTCCAGTAAGTTTAGTGATTTCACCCATATACTCTTCTACAATTTCCGGAAGAGCTTGGTAATAGCGATTGGTTACTTCTCTCTGTTGAAAATAAATGTCGGAATTTTGAACGGTTCCCCGCAATGCCGGATGATCAGGATTTAACCCTTTCCTCCGAAATTCATCCAATGCATCTCGGTCTAATAAACTAGCCAATTCCTCATATTCAAGTATCTCAACTTTTTGTATCTCATGAGAAGTCCTAAAGCCATCAAAAAAGTTGAGAAAAGGAACTTTTCCTTTAATCGCTGACAAATGAGCGACAGCCGACAAATCCATAACTTGCTGAACACTGCTTTCTGCTAACAGGGCAAACCCGGTTTGCCTTGTAGCCATAACGTCTGAATGATCCCCGAAAATACTGATGGCATTTGCACCAACAACCCTAGCGCTAACATGAAATACGCCAGGCAAAAGCTCGCCCGCAATCTTATACATATTCGGAATCATAAGCAACAGCCCTTGAGAAGCGGTATAGGTAGTAGTCAATGCCCCTGCCTGTAGTGAACCATGTACCGCTCCAGCCGCGCCACCTTCTGACTGCATTTCCACAACCTCAACGGTCTGTCCAAAGATGTTTTTTCTGCCTTGGGCCACCCACTCATCAACACTTTCGGCCATATTGGACGACGGCGTAATCGGAAAAATAGCGGCTACGTCTGTGAACGCATAAGAAATATGAGCGGCTGCCGTATTTCCGTCCATCATCTTCATTCTTCTCTTCATAAAAAATCATCCTCTTCCCTAAATATGTAAGCATTCTCATTGTACCAATGTTGAATACCATGAGTGCTCTCTCTAATTTATATAACATTTACACAATACTGATGTTGCTCCATAAGCTTTTTAATTGCATCTATTTGCTCTTGGTCGGCAGTCTCCAACTCCAGTTGAACAGAAGCATATCCCAATGGAGCGCCACGTGTTTCCCGGTCGTGGGTAACTGTCAGTACATTGGCTCCGGTTTCCGCCGTCAGCTTCAGCAACTGCCATAAGGAACCGGGTTTGTCGGGAATCACCATGTTAAATACTACTTTTCGTCCCGATTTTGCCAACCCTTTATTGATAATACGGGACATCATATTTACGTCAATATTGCCGCCACTAATAATCGCTGCTATTTTCCTGTTTTTGTATTCTGGCATTCTATTTAATACCGCTGCAACTGAAACAGCCCCCGAACCTTCTGAAATTGTCTTTACACGCTCCAGCAAAAGCAAAATCGCACTGGCTATTTCTTCTTCATCTACCGTTACAATATCATCAACATAGCGCTGGACAAGCTCAAAGGTTATATCGCCAGGAGTTTTCACAGCAATTCCATCAGCAATGGTAGGACTGCCATTACAAGTAATAATCTTCTTTTGCGCAATCGACTCAACCATGGAAGGCATATTTTTTGTCTGAACACCAATGACTTTTACACTTGGCTTTACATTTTTAATTGCTAAGGCTACGCCAGAAATCAGTCCACCGCCACCGATCGGTACAACAATGGCCTCGACGTCAGGTAAATCGTCTAAGATTTCTAAAGCAATTGTTCCCTGACCGGCAATGACCATAGGATCATTAAAGGGGTGAATAAACGTTAGTTGTTGTTCCTTTTGGATGCGACACGCCTCCGCATAGGCTTCATCATAAACCCCGCCCTGGAGAACAACCTTTGCACCGTAGCCTTTCGTCGCCTTGACCTTCGATAAGGGGGCGTTCTTCGGCATCACGATAGTAGATGAGATACCAAACAGAGTGCCTGCAAGAGCTGTCCCTTGGGCGTGATTGCCTGCAGACGAAGCAATGATTCCCGTTTTCTTTTCAGCTGCGCTCAAACTAGCCACTTTATTATAAGCGCCTCTCAATTTGAAAGAACCTGTACGTTGTTGATTTTCCATTTTTAAATAAACATGATTACTTGTCAGATCACTCAACGTATTCGTGTAGGCTAGCTCTGTTCGGACAGCAATTCCCGTCAGCGTTTCCCTGGCCTTTTTTATATCTTCCAATGAGATATTCATTTTAGCACTCCTTATTTATTGTGGCTGCATGCAATCAATTCGATTTCGACCAAAACACCTTTGGGCAAACCTGCCACAGCAACACAAGAACGAGCAGGCATCTTGTCAGTGAAGTAGCGTCCATATACTTCATTTACAGCCGCAAAATTATCCATATTCGTAATAAATACCGTGGTTTTAAGAACATCATTAAAGCTCATTTCTGCAGCAAGTAAGACCTGTTTGAGATTTTCCATAACTTGCTTAGTCTGAGACGCAATCCCTCCCTCCACAACCGTACCTGTTTGAGGATTAATAGGAATCTGACCAGAACTAAAAAGATAGTCACCCGACATCCGTGCTTGCGAATAGGGACCAATCGCCTGCGGTGCCTGTTTTGTTTCGATTACTTCCTTCATTGTTATTCCTCCTAAATGTAATAGTGATTACGTAGTTTTTGCAGTTATATTTACAAAAACATTTAGTCTTTTTATATTGGAAGGCAGCTATCTGCCTTTACTATATGGGTAGCGTGAGAAGGCGACTAACGATGCGGAACTCAGTTATGCTTTCTATTAATTTGCTCATCTATACTCCAAATAAACAAACAATATACTAAGGATTGATTAAAAGACTTTTCTTCCTACTATGGCAAGACGACTGACGCTGCAGACAGAGTATAACCTGTCCCCCAAAACCCGGCTGTTTCCGCTTTACTGAACAAGGTCATTATCAGGCAATATCATTTCTAGTAATTTTTTATCGCGATAATTTTTTTTTATTATATTAAAACAAAAAAATTTCTCCCTTTAGATCTTGTAATTTATCGATATCTATTTACAAGATAGATATCGATAAATTGTGCTTTCTGAGGTTTGCAACGTACTGGCCACCTTAGTTATGGCCCCTTTTATTTTAAAGATACCATTGCCATTCAATTTTTGAACAATAGCAGTTTTTTCATCGATAGACATTCTTTCCACTGGCATATCATACTCCGCAAGAATTTTCTCGACTGCCGAATCTACTACAGTTTCAATAGATGAGTATAAAGATTCCACTACATTTTCCTCTTCGGTTACGCCTGTATTTGCTTCCGGATTATTTGCTAATAAAACAGTAATAAGCTTATCTGTCAAATTCTTAACACTCGTGTTATCTGGTGAGAGGAGAATATTTACGCACAACATACCAATTAATTCGTTATTTTCATCTTTAATAAAATAGGTAGATGACCTCAACTTATCGCCGTTTGCTGTGCGACTTAAATAATTAACAACCGCATTTTGATTCAAATACGATTTTTTCTCCAATAACGCCAATCCGAAATCGGTCAAAGGACATCCCAACTGTCGACCGCTCATATAACCATTTCGAATGGCTATTACCGAGTTTTGCACGTCTACAACATCATGCAAAAGCACTTCACAATGTGGACCAACAATATCGGCAATGAAATTTACTAACGGAATATATGTTTCAAGCAATTTTTTAGATTTCATAACTAGACTCCAATGTTAGTTTTCAGAATTACTTCTATATTTTATACATTCAATTACTAATAAAAAAGCTCCTCCTTTAAAAATAAAAAATTATTGACGCAACCCCATCCTCCTGACAAAATCGCGTCAAATAATGATATTGGGCATTATTCTCATTTTAGCCGTGTTCCTGTCCGTTATGCTCCTTATCAGATGGACACTCCCAACTTGACAGAACCAAGGCGATCTTATTACAATTGATTTTATGCATTTTAATGTGAAAGGAGCTATGTTACGATGAACTTTATATTTGGCTTTACCATATTGTTGCTCTTTCAGTTTGTCGGAACAACGCTCAGCCAGCTATTACACCTTCCCTTGCCAGGTAGCCTAGCCGGGTTCGTTTTGCTAGCTATCGCCTTAGCAACCGGACTCTTGCCAATGCACTTTATTGAACCGACAGCTAATGCTCTGCTCAGCAAAATGAGCCTGTTCTTTATCCCTGCGGGTGTTGGCTTGATCCTTTATGCCGACTTGTTGTTTCAAAATAGCGTGGCCATTATCCTGACTGTGCTAATCAGTACCTTGATTGTCCTGTGTCTAACAGGAAAAATTGTCGATCAAGTACTGCCGAATCCGGATAAGAAGGTGACACCCAGTGACTGAACTAGTCAAAGACCCGCTCTTCGGTCTTGCGGCCACGTTGTTTGTTTTTCAGCTGGCAAAATGGCTGCAGCAAAAAACGAAACAGCGTCTTCTGCATCCTATGCTGGTATCCACATTGCTCCTAATCGGATTGCTGAACATCGCAAACATTGACTATGTCGACTACAACCATGGCGGTCAATACATAACGTTCTTGCTCGGCCCGGCCACCGTAGCACTGGCCATTCCCCTTGTACGCCAATTGCCTGTATTGAAAAAAAACTGGCAAGCTATTTTGCTTGGTGTCGTCAGCGGCTCGCTGGTAGGTGTTGTTTCCGTACTTGGCATCGCCTCCTTTTTAGATGCCTCACGGGAAATCACACTCTCGCTAACGCCTAAGTCTGTAACTACACCAATCGCAATGGAAATCGCCCGTTCCCTCGGCGGCATTCCGTCACTCACAGTCGGGGCAGTCATCATCGCCGGCTTGACAGGCGCCATTATCGGTCCAGCGCTATTAACCCGTATCGGCGTCAAGAATCAAATCGCCCGGGGATTGGCCATCGGTGCCGCCGCTCATGCCTTGGGCACCGACCGCTGCCTGGAAGATAACGAGTTGGCCGGAGCGGTCAGTGGCATAGCTATCGCACTGGTCGGTGTTGTCACCTCACTGATGGCCTCTCCCCTAAGCAGTTGGCTGCTTCACTAAGAAATAAAAACAATTGATCCAAATGAACTAAACCCCTCGTATTGGACATTATAAAAAAAGTCCAATACGAGGGGTTTAGTTTACACTTATCCATATCCACACCTTCCTCATTCATACCGGCAGCTTGCTGTTTATTTTAATAAAGTAACGGCCAAGTTAGTGTGAAGATATAGGATTTTATCTTCTGTTGTGACGTTGGATATTATGAGTTGGTCGCCAATGGTTTGTCCGATGCCGGTGGTAAATAGACTGGTGGCAAAGGGTTTTAGGTCGATATCAATGGTATTACCGTTTACTTTGCTGTTGATGTTGGCTTGGGCAAGTGGGTTGCCGTAAAGGTCGGTAATGAAGCCTAGGCTCATTTGATTCATGAACCAGGATGTAATGGAACTGCCTAGGAGTTCTTTTTTGTCGATATGCATTTTAAGTAGTGCGTTGTCTTTATCAAAATAAAATTCTTTGATGGTGCAGATAAGCCTAATTGTTCCTGTTTTTTCGATGGTTGTTGTGAGTATGATTTTGTTGTTCTTAAGTATAGCAATAGTCGCATTTTTTACCTTGGGGTTATTAGCGGCTATGTCTGCAAAATAGGTATTAAGAACTTCTTCAGAAATGGCGTAGATGCCAGTTTGCATATTTTGAAGCGATTGTGCGTTGCTGAGTTCGGCAGCTATATTGAGGGGCTCCGCACTGACAGTTAGGGTAAGTAAGAAGATAAATATACAAGCTACGTATAGGAAGCGTTTCAAGGGATCATCTCCAATTATTTTTTAATACTAAATTACACATATTGCAGCATTATCCTCCTTTGCTATATTCTTATCCTGCCATGGTGGGGTCTGCTTCCAGGCGGAATCACGTTACTGTTTAAATAAATTCAATAAATTTAATATCATGGCTACTACGCCGCCGGCAATAAGCGGGCCAATCGCCAGGCCGTGCAGAAAACAAACACCGCCGATTGTACCGACAACCAAAGCAGTCGTAGTCTCAGGCGATGCCTTCAAAAAATACATGCCTTGTGTTGCCACCCAAGATACAATCACTCCAATAATTATGGCAATCAGACCAGCCTGCGTTTTGAAGGCAACTAGCATTTCTCCTATGGAAATTCGGCCCTGTGCCAACGGCGTTAGCACTGCCATTGTCAAAATGGTAATGCCAATATTTAGTCCATAGTTTTCAATACTAGGAAACCAGGATGTCAAACCCATTAATTTTATTAGCAACAGCGCCAAAACGGCTAAGGATACGGAATTGTTGTTTCCAATAACCGACAGTACCAGAATGACTAATAGCGGCATATTATCCCAGTTCAACCTTGCACCTCCTAAATTAATTGAGATTCTACTATGGCAAGCTAGGTTTTTGTCGGAAATGTAATCCTACCTTCTGACAAACTAATAAGAAAACCGCTATCGCGGCCTTTTAATCTTCAGCCAAAATAATAGTAATGCTATAGTCCACGATACCGTTAACCCTTTGCGTACATTGAGTACTTTGCGGTAACAATAGCCTCTGCATGTTATACTTTCTATTATATTAAGATAAGACTTGGCTTGTGCAAAGTCCTTTAGGACACCGGCAGAAGCCGCCTGTGCCCTTTAGGGGTATAGGCGTTCAATCCAGGGAAAGTTATACTTTCCATCTGGAAGAAAAAAGGCAGCCACCATATACGTTAGAGGCTACCGGCATAGTGAAGAGGAGTCTTACCCCGTGCGATAGCTCACCATCCGAAGATGACAGTGCCGTACCTGTTGAATACGGCCCCAATGCCGGCAATTAGCATTCCCAGCACTTCGGCAATCCGCCCTTTCCTTACAGTTCATCGCAGCCAGCTCCCTGTAGTACTATTGCGTCTCGCGCCTCTACCATACCTTTTATCAAGTTATTAAATCCTCACCTTCAATACATTATTGAAATTTCTCTACTAGTTATTATACTGCTTCTACAATATTTTCTGCCACCAGAAAGTCCATCCGCCTAAGAGAGTCCACCGTATATGAGCCAACATGCGTAGTTGCCACAACATTATCCAAGCCTTCCGCGATGATGGGATCATTCACTGCCGGTTCATTCTCGAATACATCAATGGCTGCACCGGCGATTGTTTTACTTTTCAGCGCGGTAAGTAGCTCACCTTGGTTTACCAGACCTGCTCTGGCCGTGTTAATCAAATAGGCACTTGGTTTCATCAGGGCAAACTCCGAGGCACCAATCATATGCTTGGTTTCTTGATGTAACATACAATGCAAGCTGACAAAATCAGCTGCGGTCAACAGTTCCTCCCTTGAGCACAAGGTTATCCCATTTGCAGCAACAAAGGCAGCATCAGGGTGGCGCGTGGCAGCCAAAATTTTCATATCAAAGCCTTTAGCCCGTTTAGCAACCGCCTTTCCAATACGTCCTAATCCAAATATCCCAAGCGTTTTTCCCCAAACATCGCTGCTGACAGGACGATACCAGCCGCTTTTTCGTAATGTAGAGTCAATCTGCGGCACCTTCCTTGCCAAAGACAACATCAAAGCAAAGGTTAAATCTGCAACCGTCTCATATCCAGGCATTTTGGCAGTTGTTTTAATTTCCACTCCTGCTTGTTGAGCCGCCAGGACATCAATATTCTCGATACCCACACCATGCCGGGATACCACTTTCAAATTCCGGCAATGTTTGAAAACCTCGTGGCTAATTTCATCTGAACTGGAATAAACCAAAATTGCGTCAAGCCTATGCCTGATATCCTGCTGGATGATGTCTCTGGCACTCATCGCAGAACCTGCCGTGTTCCATACAATCTGCCAACCGTTTTCGGCAAAATACTGCTCCAGGTTTATTCTATGCTGCCCGTCGATTTGGCTGCCAAATTCTTTAGATGTAATCAATACTGTTTTCAAGATATCCAATCCCTTCTGCTCTCGCATAGTATCATTCCGGTATGTCCCACTACTGCTCAAGCTGCAGAGCGCCTGCATACCAAATTTAGGATACTTTCAATAAGTCGAATAGGGTCAGATTCCTGCTTCACTATGCATCAGAATGTAACCAATTTCCCTTGGCTTTATCGCTTAGACCTTTATCTATTTACTATATTTACCGGTGGTTGACCGTTTATGACTCGCGCAATGTTTTCCAGACTAGCCTGCAGCATCTTGCGCATTGCCCCGACGGTAACTCCCGCAATATGCGGTGTCACAATCAACCGCGCCCTAGCCGCAGGTGAAAGATTCAGCAATGGGTTTTCCGATTCTGGCGGCTCCGGCGTAAAGACGTCAATTGCCGCACCACCAATACGGCCGGTTTCCAGCATCTGCGCCAAGGCCGTCTGATTAACTATTTCACCTCGCGCCGTATTAATCAGAAAACTACCGGGCGACATTAGTTCCAGTTGCCGTTGGCCGATGAGACCGCGCGTAGTATCATTGAGCGGCACATGCAGGCTTACAATATCACTGTCCGCCAGCAATGCCGCCAGAGATTTATAACTTACCTGCAATTGAGCTTCTGTTTCCGGCAGTTGCCGCCTGCCATCGTAGTAACTGACTGAGGCTCCCAAACTATGTAAGATTCTCGCTACATGCTGGCCAATTGACCCTAACCCGACTAGCCCAATCTTGCTGTCTTCTATTTCATTTAGTCCCTGCTTAAATAGAATTTTGCGGATCTCTCCGTACCTGCCAGCTTTTATTTCCCAATCTGCCACAAGGATCTGCCGTTGGAGCGCAATCATGAGACCAATGGTGAATTCGGCCACTGATTTGGCATTTTGCCCAGGAACATTGGCTACCGGTATTTTTAACGTTGCTGCCGTTTGCGTGTCTATACGGTCAAACCCTGCTCCTACGCTTTGAATCAATTTGATATGCGTAATGTTTCGCAGGACGTTGGCGTTAATTTCGGGAGTACTCGCCGGCACCAACAGGTAATCCGCTTCCTTGCAGGCTAGAATCAATTCTTTCTCTGTTGACGGATTGATAAACCGAATATCCCAGTCTTCAGGAACTATAACCTGCGACGCATCAAACCGCCACTTTGGCATGGCACTTATTACGATAGACATATTCCTCCCCCCAACTATTGTTTTTGCGCCAACACTTTCATCGCCGTCGCAATACGTTCCAGCCCTTCACGACAATCTTCATACGACACTGCGTAGGATAGGCGAAAATGCCCGTTACCGCTTACACCGAAAGCTAAACCATCAACCACCGCAACACCCGCTTTGTCCAATAAGTAGTCAGCGACCTGAGCCGAAGTGGTGTTGGGCAGAGTAATGCGGGGAAAAACATAAAATGCTCCTTTGGGCATTCCATCCAATTCAATTCCAGGGATTTGTCGGACCATTTCTATTACCAGTTGACGCCGGCGGGCAAATTCTGCTGCCATAGCACGGACGCAGTCTTGCGAACTGGTTAGTCCTGCCACCGCTCCATGCTGAGCGAAAGTACAAAGTGACAGCATAATATTCTGTTGTAGCCGGATAGCTGCGCCAATGATCGGCTCAACCGCAGCAATATAGCCGATGCGCCAGCCTGTCATTGCATAGGTTTTGGAAAGCGAACCACATAGTATGGTTCGTTCTCGCATTCCCGGAAACGCAGCGGGTGATAGTCGGCATCCCTCGTAGATCAAATGGTCATAGGCGTCATCGCTGATTAGCCACAGATCATGCTCGCAGGCAAAGGCAGCTACTGTTTTTAGTTGTTCTTCCGACCAAACACCACCTGTAGGATTATGAGGCGAATTCACTACAATCGCCTTAGTCCTGGGAGATAGCGCCTTTTTAACAGCCTCCCAATCGTAACCGTAGTTTTGACTTGGCTGCAGTCCAATTTTAACGGGGACACCACCAGCCAGGCCCACTGCCAAAGGAAATGGGCCAAAACATGGATCAGGAAGAATTACTTCATCCCCCTCATTAAGAATGCTCAAAAAGCTTACATACAACGCCTCTTGCCCCCCAGCTGTCATTATGATTTCGGTATCCGGGTTGTAATTCAGGTTTTTATCGGCTTTAAGCCTTTGGGCAAGGGCTTCCCGCAATGCTGGGATTCCACCGTTCGGCGCATAGTGAACCAAACCTTTATCTAACGCCTGTTTCGCAGCCTCCTTGATGTGAACCGGAGTATCAAAATCGGGGCGCCCTATTTCAAAATGAATCACCTTTTTACCTTGTGCTTCTAGCTGATTGGCTTTTTCAAAGACTTTACGAATTCCTGCGAAAGCAATCGGGTCCAGTCTCTTTGCCACTGCTATATTTCCCACAGACAGGCCTCCCTTCATAACTTTAGTTGTTTACATGCTCAAAAAGGTGAGCCTAGTCGAACCGCTTTGCAAAAATTCCACGCATATTGGTCTGAATAACTTTTTTCTTAATTTCTTCAACGTTCGTGCTATAAAGATTCTTATTTTTCATACGTTCAAAATATACCGAACCAGAGAAGGTGTACTTCTTCGTTAGTCCTGCCTTTGTCTTCATCTTTTCATTTACATAAGCAATAGCGTCGCCGCAAGCTAATTCTGGTGAAATTTGGATTGGTTCAAGCCCCAACACAAGTCGGGCCGCGTTATGGCCCGCGAGTGTTCCGGTTACAATCGCCTCGGTATGCCCGACAAGTAATCCGGCTTTTTCGCCAGCGCAAAAAACATTTTTCAGACTTTGTACCTGCAAAGCATTGTCTCGGGGTAGCATACCGAAATAACGCATAGAGTTGCCGATGCCGCCAGCATATGGATCTTCAAATCGGGCATTAGCACAACCAGGTATTTGGCGCAGCAACTCGAGGGGGTAATAGGCCGACATGAGCTTGGCATGACCAGTATCTAATAGAACAATGTTCTCCGCAAATTCCTTTAGTGCATACTGTTGGCATGCCTTTTGCCCAAGAGATTCCATGCTTTTTTGCAAATGCGGCGGAACCGCAATAACACAAACGCCAGTTCTTTCGAGTTCTTCCCTGACTTCGGGAGCAAGAGAATCCTTGTGAAGTTTACATGATCCACTCATTGCGCCCAAAGTACCATCAGCTTTTTCGCCGATAATTTCCTTTACGCCAGCCTTCGCAGCAATACTGAAACGTGGCCCAAAGGTTGGGCAACGATAAATACACATGGCACAGCCATTGCCATACTTCATGCAATTACCTTGGGGACCGGCCGTACCAGATGCATCAACAAATCCATCACCATAAGCTTCAATTTCTTCATCCTTATGCAGTACCCCGGCAATAACTTTGATAATTTTGCCATCTTCGACGATAACATCATTGATGCGAGCCATTAAATGAATTTTTACCCCAGCCGCCAGCAAGGCTCTACGAACCGCCGGTTCAATGGTTGATACATCATATAAGCTAGCATGCTTATGCCCTGGAAACTCAATATTCTTATGACGTGCGCATGCATCGCAGATTTCAAATAACTCCCCGCCACCCATCGCAATCATTTCCTCCGTAGCAGTAAAGCGACCATTATTACGCATAATTCCGCCAACTAATCCGGTGCCAAGCAACATATCTGCCCGTTCAAATAGTTCTACCTCACAACCAGTATTTCGCGCTGCTAACGCAGCAGCAGAACCGGCCCATCCTCCACCGACAATTACTACTTTCTTCATCATATCTGCACCTCCTCATGTTCACCTACTATATAAACTACTATAATTCTTTGGTATTAATCATCTCAATGCCAAGAACTTTTTTCGCTCCTTCTGAAGCTTTGACTCTCATTCTAGCTGCATCCCGCGCGTCCAAGTCTACTCCTTATAACAATGGCGATTCAGTAAAAATATGCTATGCAACTGGCACTTCACAACACTGCGAGAACCAAATTAGCGGGGGTGACATATTTATATAAGGAAATCTTAGGAGGTGTAGTTAACAATGAAGTGTTACTTTGATTGGAACACTCAGAAGGAGATCAAGGTAGTCCCCGGTAATTATTTTGAAAATATTGCATTGGCAGGGGATACGCTGTGCCCAGATACGGCTGGTCGTGACGAATTTTTATTAGCTGGTGTTATCCCGCCTGCTAAGCGCCTCGCAGGGTCTGGACGCAGCAACCGCTATAGCTTTGCAGATATATTAGGTGCAATTGAAGCTGCACCGTCTATTGGAATCATTCTTCCCAATGATCTATCTGAAATATCATTCTTAATTAATACTGATATTATACTTGACCCCGGTCTCTTGGCTGCTAGTTTAAGCTTAGACATAGCCACAGTAAGTGGAATGACAACACGTATTCCCCTTAACCGGTCTGATGTACGAATTGACTGGCAGTCACGGGGAACATTTGTGGTAACAGTCCCCATAATGTAAACAGCATCAGACTAAGCTAGCTTTTTGTATTATCCAAAGCAAAACTTTTCGTGGCCGCAGGCGCCTGAGCGTTAATAAGCTGCCTCTCAGTCAATTCATCCAACGATTTATTCATAGTTTCTTTTCCCAAGAATATAATGTCTAACGCAATGATCGCCAACACAACGGTAAACATGGTAAATACAATGCCGTACTGATCCGAGCCTGTCATCAGAGCTCCAACAGCAATTGGGGCAACAATGCCGCCGATCCGCCCGCAGGCGGCGGCCCAGCCTACGCCAGCAGCTCTTGCATGGGTAGGATATTGCTCTGTAGAATAAGCGTGAGTTATTCCCCATGCACCTAAGTTGCAAAAAGACATGACGCAACCCCACAGCACAATGTCTTCAGCAGACTTGGCACTGCCAAACATATAAGCAGACAAAGCACAGACGACCAACAAGGATCCCATAGTCGCTTTGCGCCCAATCTTGTCCACAAAATAGGCCGCGGCGAAATAACCGGGGATTTGGGCCAGAGTCATATACAACAGAAATTCAAATGAACGAATGAGAGTATGCCCGCTTTTCACTAATAGCGAGGGTAGCCATGTGAAAATACCATAATAGGAATACACCATACCAAACCATAAAACCCATAGGCAAATGGTACGACGGATATAGAGCGAAGACCATAGATCGGTAAAGTTGAATTTTTGTGTGTTCGCACTTAGCATTTCGTCACCACGCGGTTGCTCACCTACCGGAACACCCAATTCCTGCTCGATTTTGGAAACCAGTACGTGGGCTTCCATATGTCGCCCTCTACTTACAAGGTACATGGCCGACTCAGGTAATATTCGCCACACATAAACAACGATGAGTGCTGGTAGCGCCCCGATATAGAAAGCAAGTTGCCAACCGTATTTGGGGATGATCAGATAGGCAATCAAAGCGGCCAGTAGCCAGCCAATTGCCCAACTGCTATTTTGCAGCACCAACATTTTTCCCCGGTGCCTTACAGGAGCATACTCACTCATCAGCGCGTTCGCCACTGGTGGCTGTCCACCAATTCCTGCACCTACTAAGAAACGAAAGGCCAGTAATGATTCGTAGTTCCACGCTAGACCGCACAATCCAGTACCTACAGCATAGATTCCCAACGTTGCGACAAAAATCTTTTTTCGTCCTACCCGGTCCGCTAACGTGCCGGACAGAATAGCGCCAACCGCCATACCCACTAGGCCAGCGCTGCTGATATACCCAATTTGGGCTGGGGATAAGCTCCATGCCTCGATCATTTTCGCTAAAACGAAGGCAATAAGTCCCGTGTCTAGCGCTTCGAATGCAATGCCTGACCCCATTAATGCCAGAAGCCGATAGTGAAAACTACCCAGAGGTAGCTTACCCAAACGATCAGTTATAGTTGCCATTGTCTTGTCCTCCTACACTTTATATTTGCTATAAATCTATAATTGGGTTATGACAGGCTCACCTTATGCCATTCTGTTCGTTACCTCCTTCCTTGTTTATCAAATATTCGCTGGCAATATAATCCGCATAATTTCGGATAGCGGTGGTACCGACCTTATTTAACGGGGTAGAAGTAATCCGCTCGCGAAAGAGGACTACCTCCACTTCCGGTAGTATTTTTTGCAAAGCAATGGCCAGCGGCAACCCATTTTCCAAAATTTCCATGGCATGACAATTGCCAACAATGAAATTAAGACCAAGCTCTTCTGCCTTTTTCACTAGCTCACTCTCTTTCCCAACCCGACTTATCGACGCGATAACAGTATCTGCTTCCGGATGCTCTCGTTTTGCCATTTCAAGATGTTGTGCCGTGAAACCAGTATGTGGGAAGATATGAAGAATTGTTCCAACTTTATTTTCTCGTGTGCCGACAAGCAGTTTGCCTCCTGTGGCCACATTAGTTTCACAAATGTCATGACAATTTCGCACATTTTTTTCTGTTAACAACATTTTTTGTTCTTCCTGCATACCCATAAATTCATTAAGTCGATCCAAAATAGCCCCGATCGTTGGTATATCCTTCAGGGCTTTGCCAACATACAGGATATTGCCTGGAATATTACCATAAGCAATATCGACACGGAAAGACTTGTGACCGTGGATATAAGCAATGCCCGGATGTAAACCGTGGAAAGCCTCATGCAATTCAAAAACCGATAGCCCATACAGGTTTAAATATCCTCTAATCGTAACGCCACCGGAATTAGCAGCCTCTACCACTGGATGATGGGCAATAATCGCATCAACACCGGTGGCACCTGCTAACTCAATATTACACTCTGTAAGTGTCATGGTTACAGCGATCTTCTTTACATTTGCTTCTAAGTTCCCACAAATAAGACCAGGCATTTCCATGCATTCTTTACCAGGAATATTAGATGACTTCATAATCACAAATTTATTATTGCCACTGAATATATCATCTAGATTCCTGACACATCTGCCGCCAGTTATTTTGTCTAATGCATTTAAAACATCTTTTACTTTAATAATCTCATCCAAGATAATTACCTCCTTGACCGGTGAACAAATTGTGTTTCAGCTATACCTATTACTTGTCTGCGTTTACAAGGCTTATACTTGTCCCAATAAATAAAACCTCCTAAAAAAACAAAGCTACCGCTAAGTCATGTTACATGTGTACGCTTGTTCTACGTACCCATCAACATTCCAAAAAGCGGTAGCTTTCGGCTCTCTTTTGAGTTCCTACGACCCACCTATAACATTCTATTCGATCATCCAAACTGTGGAAATTACATAATAATTAGTATGTTCCTTCTCGATCCTAGGTTTTTATTAAAGCATCCTTAAGCAAAATAAACGTCACTGCCAGTTCATAATCGGGAGCATAATCTTTTAGAACGCAGACCACTGGCAACCCTATTTGATCTATAACCTCTTCCTTGAGGCGGCGTTTATACTCGTCTAATATTGCAACATCTGCTAAACGTGAGGACATTCGATCGCTTTGGTCAAGTGCGGCTAGCGCTGGAACGCGCTTATGATCTGCTGTAATAATAATCTTGTTTTCTACAATTGTTACCCGTTGTTTTCGCAAACCTGTTCCAAACAGTGAGAGATTTACATTGTTATTGACTCGTGCAATTTCTTGCTTTAAGTCTGCAGCTGGTATTTTCACAGTAAATCGCTCCAATTCATTGAGATATCAGCACAATCTCAATTCTCTGTCCGGATTTTATAATTAGAAAACAAGTTAGCTTATAAAAAAAGACTTAGTCGTTCAATCCAGGGAAAGTTAACCTTTCCATCTGGACGAAAAAAGACCTCCCGAGCAAAGGCTCTGGAGGTCTGCATTGACCAAAAATATTAATTATATCTTATTTTAACACGTAGTTGCTTTTTTATCAAGGGTCAATTATCGACGATTGATTAAATCATTATATTCCTGCATCTTATTCCTGAATGCTTGAATTGCCCGAATCGCATCAGGTGAGTTAGTACCTTTTTTACCAATAGTCTCATGAAGTATGCCTTGTAACTGTTCAACTTCTTTCCACAACTCTTTGGGATCAGACATAGCTTACACCAGCTTTCTAAATCACTATGTTTATTATAACACAGAACAATTGTTTGGTACATAAATTATTCCTTTTTGAGTTAGACTTTCAAGAAAAACCTGACATAACCTCATCCAAAGATTGCCTATCTAAGGCTCTGCCCGACTTAACAAAAACCGTTCGTGCCTGCTCATAATATTCTAGAGCTGACAGCGTCAAATAATCGCCAAAAATATCAGCAACAATATGATTTCTATCCATTATCTGTCTAATTTTTGTTTTTGTTTGTAGTACCAGTCCGTTTTGATAATGATCATGATATCTATTTAAAAATTCATCGGCCTTACTCAAATACATTCGCCCTTCATGACAACGGTTTTCCTGGACGGCAATGATGGCTAGTACACAATATAGCGTACAGTAACTCCGTGAGCACCAATATCCTGTGTAGTCGCCAAAACCATCTCCCACCGCCAGCGCTTCTGCCAAATATTGACGCGCCTTGTCACTATCGCCCAGTTTAAAGGCAGTATATCCGGCATTGATGTAAAACACAGCCACACCTTCACTAATTCTTTTGTGGCCTGCAATTTTGACCGCTTGCTCGTAATAGTTGAGAGCTTCCTTCATAGCACGGGCATCGCGCCGCAAGTTTCCAATATAATTGTAACTAGCAGCAATGTTCAGTATATAGCAGTTATTTTGTATATCCAATTTTTTAAATAGCCCAATAGACTGGCGATAATACTGCTCTGCCTGCATCGGTTTTCCGCTTAAAGCTGCAGCAATTCCCAAAAAGCGTAATGCCGCTGCCTTTTTTTCCAGTAAATTAGCCTTTTCAGCCACATATAACAGTTTTTCAGCGAATTTTTTAATAATACTGGGTCTACTAACTTGAATACCTAAGAATATCATTTGTTGATAGCCTTTAACTATATAATCCTGAAGTTCTCTGGTCGAAGCTAATCGCAACAATTTATGAATCATTTTTATGCCTGATATATGCTCGCCACGCCAAATATACTGGCGCCCCATCATTTCCCAATACGCAATTTGATAAACAGCCACCTGTCCGGCATCAACTGTCTCCGCTGCCATACACTTGAGCAATTGGGCAATTTTCTCCAGGTAGCCCATTGTTTGACGGCGACTTTCCCTAAAATTGCTGTAACCGGCAGGATAGCAATCATTTAGCTCTGGAAACAACTCATACTGCGGGCAGAAATATTTTTCAGCCAGCCGTACTGTATATTCAAGAACTTTGATTTTTTCATCAGCTTGAGTGTAATGGTATAAAATTGATTCGTAAATATCTTTAGTCTCCAATCTGCTGCGAAATTGTCTTTCTAACTCCAATCCCACCCACTTATGAAGCAATTTTTGTCTGGGTACAGACATCTGTTGATACACAAAGCTCTGAATCTGCAAATTGTAAAAGGTGTATATAAGTCCCTGGTGCAGCGAACTGTCTGTCTTGGCTATCAACTTTTTTCGTTCTAACTCTTCAATAGCTTCAACCAGTGCTAGTTCATCCATCTTGGAGACAGCTAACAATTCGTTATAACTAGAGTATTTGAAAAAGATGGATGCGACCTCAAGTATTTTACGGGCATTATCCGAAAGATTGCCAAGCCGCTCTTTCAAAACACTTTGCAAACGCAGAGAACCACTGCCCAATCCTTGTCCGGCCTCCAGCAGATGTAAACATTCCATTAGAAATAAAGTATTACCACCGGTATACTCATATAATTTATGTTGTAGGTCCACACTAATTTTATCTGCAGGTAATTTTGCTGCCGATAATTTGACCACATCTTCAAAGCTAAATCTCTCAACCATAAAATTCTCGATCATGTCATCCCGTTCGAAATCCCACAGCGACTTTTCGATCTGACTTATATATTCGCTGTGACATATCGCAATACAAAAAATTCGAGCACCATGAAAGCGCAGAACTTGATGCAATACTGCTAAACTCTGACTATCCATCCAATGAATATCATCAATGACGATAATAATCCGCCGTTGTTTAGCCAGTCGGCCTAAGACACCACACATAATTTCCTCAACCATTGTCGGATTAAATTCATAAGCCACCATAAAAGATTCTTGTCCGCCAAAAGCCTCGCTTGTTTCAAGGGCAGGGAAAAAATAAGACATTACTCTATGCCATAATGGCGGAATCGTAATTTTATCTTGATTTAACAGGTTCATCACCTGTATAAAAATACTACTCCACGCTTTATAAGCATAAGCCCATTCTGCTTGATAACACTTTGTCCGTAAAACACTAAAATTTTCTGCCGGTACATTTTCAAACAGACGCTCTACAATAGCCGTTTTGCCAACCCCCTGCTCCCCCTGCAGAAGAATCATTTGCCGCTTATGGTGATTTAAACAAAAATGATCAACAGCAATACGCAAAACCTGCAACTCCATATCTCTACCGAAAAACCATTCCTTCTCTGCAACTTCCGGAGTTATTGTTTTAACAATCTGTTTTTCTTTTACACGCTTAACTATTTCCTGGGTCTTGGTACTGGGCTGCAGATTTAACTCTTTCTCCAACTTCTTTTCCAGTTCGTGGTAAATTTCAATGACCTTATAAAAGACTTCTTCCCGTTCGTAAATTTTCATTAATAAACGGTACGCACTTTCGTTATATTCATCCACTTTGATTAATTGCTTAATATTTTTTTTGACAATCGTATAATTTTTATCCTTGATATGCTTACTAATGTTTTTCGTGAGACGCGCTGTTATTTGTTCTTTAAACCGCTCACGTTCCAAAATGACCCATTCATCAAAGGCATCTGTATTTTTGCAATAAAACCCATCTAAAAAATCTCCTTGGCATCTATCGAGAAAATCTTGTATTTCCAGTGTAGTAAGCAACTCTACATCTGTACTATCAATAAGGCTTGGATTTACGGCAATCGTTGTCCTATTTGGTGTAATTAACAACGCGGAAGACATGGTCTTTTTAATTAAATAGATGGTATTGCTCAAATTTTTCTTGGCAACCGCATCATCCATTTCCCCCCAAAACATTGTGGCTAATTTCTCCCGGGTGACCTCGCCAACAACCAAAAGATAATATAATATAGCCTCCATTTTGACAAAGGGAAAACTAATTTTATGATCATTCCAATAAATAGCCGGAGTTCCAAACATAACCACACGTAATTTACCCATAAACTCAGCTCCAATAATAAAGTTTGATCTAAATGCAGTGAACTTGTTTCCGCATAGCTGAAACACACCCATTCTTTTTTATCATAATACCATTTTTTTCGACAGAAAAGCTATCCATGAGGGATCAATCCCCCAAATTATTATCTACAGGATAAGGCAATATCTAAACGGTGAACAATAACTTTAGACTGGGAATTGCTTGCTGTAATTCTTAAGTAACAAAGAATGATTCATTAAATAAAAAATCGACGTTTTTTAGACAGCTTCTGATTATACTATGATTTAAGAATCAAAAAATTTTAAAATATGGTATGGAAGGAGTTCTTCAAAGAAGAGAGTTCATTACAATCATTAATCAAAGAAAGAGACTTACCTTCCGCTCAAGCAATGATTGAGCGGTTATGAAAAAGGAGTGAACGTAGTGGCCCAGGCAAAAGAAGGTTTGATTGAAACACATTCTATTGATATGGTTCCTGATCATGAAAGGCATGGCACTCCATTCAGTCAGTTCACACTCTGGTTCGGGGCAAACATGCAGGTTACTAGTGTGGTGGACGGCGCTTTGGCTGTAGTCTTTGGTGCTGACGCTCTTTGGGCTTTCATTGGCCTATTAATCGGAAATATTTTAGGAGGTGCTGTTATGGCCCTTCACTCTGCGCAAGGGCCACGTTTAGGCTTGCCGCAGATGATCTCCAGTCGTGCTCAATTTGGCGTCCTTGGTGCGATCGTACCCCTTGTCTTAGCTGTACTTATGTACCTCGGTTTCGCTACAACCGGCACAGTGCTTTCCGGACAGGCTATAAACGGCATCCTCGGCGTCGAAACACCGGCTGTAGGTATCATAATATTTGGCAGCCTCACAATACTATTGGCACTTCTTGGATACAAATATATCCATGTTCTAGGCAGGATTGCTACCATCACAGGTCTTCTCGGTTTTAGCTATCTTACAATCATGGCATTTGTAAAATTTCCCGTTGCATCCCTATTCGGTGTAAAACCTTTCGAATTGACCACCTTCCTATTGGCCGTTTCTCTCTCGGCAGGCTGGCAGCTCACCTTCGGTCCTTATGTCGCTGACTACAGCCGTTATCTGCCGCGCAGCACACCCCAATCGGCCACATTCTGGAATACATTTCTGGGAACCGTTATCGGCACCCAATGGGCGATGACACTTGGCGTCATTATTAGTGCAGCCAGCCTTGCGGGGTACGGCGGAAACTTCCTGAAAAACCAGGTAGGTTATTTAGGTGAACTAGCAGGAATCGGAATCATTGCCGTTCTGATCTACATGGTCATCGTCATCGGCAAACTAACAGTTAATACACTTAATGCCTACGGTTCCTTCATGTCATTATTGACAATCACTACTGCGCTTAGTGGTAAAAAAAGTGCGTCGACAACCCAACGTACTCTTTTTATAATAGGAATGATCGCGACTTCGGTCTGTATTGCCCTCTTTGCCAGCAAAGATTTCCTCAATCTTTTCAAGAACTTTGTCTTGGTTCTGCTCATGGTTTTCACTCCGTGGAGCTCTGTTAATCTCATTGACTTTTATTTGATCTCAAAAGAAAACATTGATGTTCCTGGCTTATATGATTCCCACGGACGTTACGGCGCATGGAATGCACCTGCTCTTGTATCCTATTTTATCGGTGTACTGATACAAATCCCATTCATGGCTCAAGCCATGTACACAGGCCCAATTACCAAGCTGCTAGGAGGCACCGACATTTCCTGGATTGTTGGCTTACTTGCAACTGCCATCATCTATTATCCCTGGGCAAAGCGTTGCAATGTAGCTCCTGATAAGATGATTTATCCTGAAGAATAATTGATACAAAAGTAATTTAAACAGCCTTGGTTCGGACTTCCATCCGACTGAGGCTGTTTAATTTCACCTGCAATCTTTCCTAATTGTATCAATGCGTTACCTTTCACTGATAAATAGCAAGCCCTCCAGGTAAATACCTGGAAGGCTTGCTGTAAGTCTTTTTCCCCACTACCATAGTAGCCTGAGCCGGCCGGTCCCCTTGACAACTACCAGGTAAATTACATCATATCTTGAACTTACTGATAGTCTCTGTCAGTTCCTCTGCCATCTTCGCCAAATCTTGGCTAGAAGATGCAATCTCTTCCATAGTGGCAGACTGCTCTTCAGCGGCAGCAGATACTGTTTGTGTCTGCCCTGATGCCTCCTTACTTACGGCATCAATATCGTGTACTGCAGTTACTATTTGCTGGCTACCGCTCACCATCTGCTCTGTGACCTCTGCTATTTCACGAATTTGGGTCGTTACTTCAGTAATTGAGCGGAATATTTCCTTGAAGGTCCGGCCTGCCTCACTCACCACTTCCGAACCAACATGGACCTCTTTGGTTCCTTCAGTCATCGCCACTACCGCACTGTCAGTATCTTGTTGAATTATAGAGATCAGTTCGGCGATCTGTTTTGCCGCGTCATTTGATTGTTCGGCCAATTTTCGGACTTCATCTGCTACAACAGCGAAGCCTTTCCCCTGTTCGCCTGCCCGCGCCGCCTCGATGGCAGCATTTAGAGCCAACAGGTTAGTCTGCCCTGCGAGGCCAGAAATGGTATCCACAATTTGTCCAATTTCCTTAGATCGTTCTCCTAGATTAGTGACTACCTGAGACGAGTTGATAACAGCGTCTTTAATCTGGCTCATCTGATTCATAGCTTTTTCCACAGCCGCACTGCCCATTTGAGCTGAATCAGTAGATCTGTTTGAAGTATCGGCAGCCGTATTAACGTTGACCGCAATTTGCTGTATCCCTGCTGACATTTGATCTACGACCAAAGCAGTATCATCAAGCGCTTTCAGCTGCTTTTCAGCACCATTCGCGACTTCGCTAATGGTAATAGCAACCTGATTGGCAGCCTGGGCTGTCTGGTCAGCGCTGGCTGTAAGTTCTTCACTCGCTGCGGACAAGTTTCCTGCTATACCACTCACGCGTGTCACTAAAGCTTTTAGCTGATCCACCATAATGTTGAAGTGACCAGCCAAAACACCGATCTCATCACTGGAAGTAACTATCACTTTTTGGGTAAGATCGCCTGCAGCCACTTTGCCGACACCTTCCACCAAATGGCTGATCGGAGTTGTAATACCCTTAGCCAATAAAAAGGTTAAAAACATTCCAATACCTAAGGCACAAAGCGCAATCGCGCCAATGCTCAACATCATCTTATTTTTTTCAGCGTTAAGTTCTGAAATAGCTTGACCTGCGAACAGTACCCCAATGACTTTGTCCTCCGGTCCCATCAACGGCAAATATGTCGTTATGTATTGCTTGCCGATAATTTCAGCACGACCAACATATTTTTGCCCCTGCTTCAGCACCTTTTCGGCAATTACAGGATTCAATTTAGTTCCTATTACCCGTTGGCCATCCTGAATAATCGTTGTAGCAACCCGTTCGTCGCCCAGAAATATTGTGATATCAACGCCAAACAGCTGCTTGACCTTATCGACAATCTCATCCCGGCTAGCGTTGTAACCAGGTGTTATTACGCCGATAACCCGTCCCTCGGCATTATACACTGGTGCCCCCGCCCGAACTGACAGCTTTACAACCGTGCCTGGCTCAAGAGCTGCAAATGTCGTACCTTTGAGAGCCTTCTGCACATTGACCTGATTCATCACACTATCACCTTTTTTCGGGTCATGTGTCCGCGCGATCACCACGCCCTTCTCATCTGACACAGTAACCGAATCAAGTTTAGCCGCTTTAGCCAATGGTCCAATAATCTGTACTAGCGCAGCTGAATCCCGCGCCTCCACTGCTTTAGCAACCTCGGGATGACGGCTCAAAAGCGTCGCATAAATTGCCGCATCGCTCTTATAACCTTCTAATATACTAGTTAGACCTTCTAACCCTTGGTTTGTTTGCAGTTCGAACTTTTTTTCCATATTCGTCGTGAAAAAATAAAGTGCAGGCACCGCAACTGCCAAAACAGCAACGGCGATGAATAAGGTAGTATACATAACCAATTTTTGTTTTATACCTAACGAACGCTTCATTTTCCATCCCCCCGAAATAATAAATCGTATATCTTTATTGTAAATTCAAAACCAAATACCGGTAATCCTTTTTTATAATTATATTTTCCGCTAAGAACTCCATGGAACAGATCGAAACGTTGCAAAATATAAAAGTACCCAGCAACATGACCAATTGCAGGGTACTTTTATATGAGAGAGGATAGGCAAATTTATATTCAATAGAAAGGCATTGCCTTCTAGGAATTTCTATGTTTAGATTATATATACCTATTTTTAGAATTACTTTAGAAAAGACTGGAAAGTGGAAAAGCCGTCCACCCGAAGGTAGACGGCTGCAACACAACACAACCAATATAAGCGGGCCGCACTTCAAATTAGTTGTGAATTTACTACAAGCAACCTATGTTAGCAGATTGAGCTACATTCATCATTGAAGCAGAAAAATAGTAAAATTATTATAATGATAATTATAAAACTGCTACCACCACGACCTCCACAGCCACCAAAACCAAGACCCATAAATAAACCTCCTTTGCTCTTTCTCTAAGGTATACTACAATTTATGCTCAATCGGCCGGCTTTGCGACTAAGTAAAATAAAAATTCCCCGTTTCTTAGGTCAAAAGTCTGAAACTAACTATCACCAAAAAGTAACATAGGCCCTAACAAACAAGCGGGAATGTCCATATTGACATTTCCGCTTGTTTATTGTAATATAGTAGCGAATATTACACTCCTAAAGGGGAGTAGCTCATAGAACAGAGTCAACATACTGATGAGTAATCATCTGGCTCTGTTGTTGACGAATCGTCAATTAGCGAGACCTTTAGTATGGCTATTATTGTCATACTAGAGGTCTCGTTTTTTATATATACTACAATTTAGGAGGATGATCATGACTGCATTTTTAACTTCTCTCGTGTTTGTAGTTCTTGCAGAGATGGGCGATAAAACGCAACTGCTGGCTATGGCCTTTGCTACCCGCTACAAGTGGCAAACAGTAATGTGGGGCGTATTCATTGCCACTATTCTCAACCATTTATTTGCCGTAGTCGTAGGCAACTACCTTACTCACTTTATCCCCATGAATACCATTCAAATTGCAGCAGCTGTATCTTTTATTATCTTCGGCCTTTGGACAATCAGGGGTGATGAACTTAACGGCGAGGATAAGGCTTCGAAACGCAGCCCGTTTTGGACAGTAGCTATTGCATTTTTCATTGCTGAAATGGGTGATAAAACTCAGTTAG
Source organism: Sporomusa sp. KB1 (assembly GCF_007830295.1). Classification (GTDB taxonomy): domain Bacteria; phylum Bacillota; class Negativicutes; order Sporomusales; family Sporomusaceae; genus Sporomusa. Next base: position 1,728,357 of record NZ_VLKC01000002.1, read on the forward strand.
CAACCGTTGCGTTAGCAGCTCAATTTAACACAATTATTCCAGTATGGCTGGGGACGACCACCGGTATGATGGTTGCTGACGGCATCGGTATTATAATTGGTATCGTTCTTGGAAAGAGAATTCCCGAACGGGCAGTTAAATGGTTCGCCGCTATTATCTTTATTTTATTTGGCCTCTTTGGCCTATACGAGTACTTACCCAGTCACTATTTGACTCCTGCCACAATTACTGGCGGCTTAATTGCCGTTGCCCTTTCGATATATCTTGTAGCAAGAATGGGTGGAACAGGTGATAAGCTTCCGCAAAAACAAGAATAGCAATAAAAAAGAGGCCGCTAATTGCGGCCTCTTTTTTATTGCACCGAAATAGTAATCCATTTATTATGTCCCCTTTGCAGAGAACTTACGGGTACTCCATAAGACCTGCTGGTATTCATTTTTATGTATATATCTAAAAAAATTAGTATTAACAGTCCATTATTGTCTAAATTCGACGAAAATACCTTCGGATCTTTTATTTCCAGTAAATCTCATGTTTGTCAGCAAGCTCCATAAGTCTAAATTTTAAATTTTTGATTTTTAGTATGTCGAAGGGAGGAAAATTATTGAAAAAATTGAATTATAATCATGTAATCTTAAGTTATGGCAAATTAGGAAATATAAATGTGTTATGTTGCATTATTCCAAATAGGACTTTTGGGAGTCCGGCTTGACTAATTGACGGTTTAGAAGCTTGTTTCTGGGAGCATTCCAAAGTACGGATTGTATTATCCAAGAGGTAAATAATTTAACGGAAAGGTGATGATAGCAGGTCGTGACTCAAGCAACCTTTTGGCATAAACATATAAAAAATTAATGAGAGAGGAATGAACGAGAATGGATTTTGAGGATTTGCATGTCCATGCAAAAGAATTGGAGTTTATTAAATCATTTATTCAGATTACCTTCCATATGTTCGAGGATGGGGCGGTCTTCTTTGCAACCGATTTGACGGAGGTGACTTACAAGCATACTGAAAACTTCGACTTTCCCGGCCTTGATGTAGGCAATCAATTTAGCAAAAGTGGTTTGGCCGCCAAGATCATTCAGGCCGGCCATCCGATGCAGTTTGAAATACCGCGGGAGGTCTATGGCAAGCGGGTATGCGCCCTTGGCGGACCTGTATGGAACGATACCGACAGTGACATTATCGGCTCATGGGCAATGGGCTCTCCCCGTGAGCATAAAATTGTTCAGGCTTTTGATACATTTGCCCCTGTATTAGCAGATATGCTGCCGGAGGGTGGCATTCTATGCCTTTCTACCAAAGATAAATACGCAAAGCGTCAGGGATCAAAAAAGTTTGATATACCGAGTATTCAGGTAAATACGCCGGTCAGGGAAGGCAGTAGCCAGGAACAAGTGTTCAAACAAAAAAAGCTCGTCACTGAAGAGGTTGACGAATCCGTATACGGCGTTCCGGTTCTTTCCGCAACAGCACCGTTTTTTGACGATAAGACCGGGGCTGTATTAGGAGGGTTTACAGTGGCACTACCCCGCAAACTGGCAAAAGACCTTAAGGCAATCGCCAATACGTTGGACCAGGGATTAACCGGCGTGTCGGCCTCTATTCAGCAAATCACAGTGGCAACTAATGAAGCTAGCAGCAACCAAAGCAACTTGCACGAAGAAATCGGGAAAGTAAAAGGACAGTTGGACAATATCAACAATGTTATGCGATTTATCAAGGAAATTGCTGACGAAACCAAGATGCTCGGCCTAAATGCGTCCATTGAGGCGGCAAGAGTGGGCGACGCCGGTCGAGGTTTTGGCGTTGTGGCTGAAGAAATACGCAAACTATCGGAAGAATCGAAAAAAACGGTTGTCCAGATCAAGGAACTTACTCAGCAAATCGAAAAATCGATAAATATGACGGCTGACGCATCACAGTCGACCCTAGCCGTGACGGAGGAAACTTCAGCTGCTGTCCAGGAAGTAAACGCAACAATTGAAGAGATGACAAGCTTAGCTAATAAACTAACGGAAACGGCAGCAAACCTGTAGCAGAGGAGGTGCAACAAACATGGCAAAGGAAAGCTTGACCCTTGTCGTGTACATACTGGAAGCAAACGATAAGTCTTATGAATACGGTATTCCTATCAGTCAGGTGCATGAACTTACTCGGCCGGGAAACATGATAAAACTGCCGGGCATGCCAGATTTCATCGACGGGATCATGAATCTGCGCGGTGAGGTCATCCCAATACTCGACTTTAAGAAGCGCTTCAATCTGGGTACAATCGGAATCAAAGACACCACGCGGATTGTCGTCGTAAACATGAATAACCAAAAATGCGGCGTCATTGTCGACGACGTTTTGGAAATTGTTCAGATTTCTGCGGAAAATATCGAAGATGCGCCATCAATAGCCGGCGGAGTGAAAGCCAACTTTATCCTTGGCATTGGCAACGTGGATGATCGGCTTATTATTGCCATTGACATTGTTAAGATTTTGACTGAAAGTGAACAAGCGAAAATGGAAACTTTGGGTGCGTAACTTCCCTAAGAGGCAAGCTTGTGTAGTCTCTTAGGGAAATTACGACCCTTCTGCTGTCCAAAAACGTTTGACGCGTCTTAGTTTGCTCCAATGTGCGGGGTCAGGCTTCAAAAGCCAGTAAGCCTACCGGTTTCTCCATCCAAAATGCGGAGGCTGCCATCAGTATATTTCTGACTTCGACTTTAAGAAAATTGGCAAATGACGGAAAATTTTCGATGTTGTCCCAGATCCCGAAAACATATGACTCAAAACTCAAACAAGAATGGATGGATGCCAAATGAATGTACACCTGTTAATCGATTTTGGAAGCACTTATACAAAAGTACTTGCCGTCGATATTGAAAAAGAAATCGTTATTGGCAGAGCACAGGCGCCTACAACTGTGGGTACCGACGTTACCATCGGACTCAACAATGCTCTATCTAATTTATTTAAAACCTGCGGACTAGATGAAACCCAAATTCAGGACAGCTACGCCAGCAGCAGCGCAGCCGGCGGTTTGAAAATGGCGGCTATCGGACTTGTTCCGGAACTGACATTAGAGGCTGCCCGCCGGGCTGCGTTAGGTGCAGGGGCAAAAGTTACCTGTTCCTATGGTTTTGAGATTAATAAACAAATTGTTCACGAAATTGAGAGTGCAAAATGTGACATGATACTTTTGTGTGGCGGAACCGACGGTGGGGATCAAAATGTAATTGTTCACAATGCAAAGCTACTGGCCCAGTCCAATATCAAATCTCCAATATTAGTTGCCGGCAATCGTGCTGTTACAAGCCAAGTAAGCACTATTCTGGGCGAAGCGGGCAAGAAAATCTACTCGGCCAAAAACGTTTTACCAAGTCTTGATACATTGGACGTAGAGCCTGCACAAAAAAAGATTCGTGAAATTTTTATCGACCACATCACTAAAGCGAAAGGATTGGATAAGGCTCAATACCTGATTGGCGATGTTATCATACCTACCCCTAAGGCAACGCTTCAAGCAGCAACCCTGCTAGCTGATGGAACGAAAAATGAACCTGGAATAGGCAGTGTGATTGTTGTCGAGGTAGGTGGGGCTACAACTAATATTCATTCAGTGATTGATAATTTGCCTGTAACCTATCAAGCAATTGTTAAAGGTTTGCCTGAAACAAGGGTAAAGCGTACGGTCGAGGGAGATTTGGGGATAAGATATAATGCTCCAACGATTTATGATCATGTTGGTAATGAACAGTTTTTAACAAAATTGAAAACACTCGTTCCGTCCCTTGATGGTGAACAAATTGATATTACTAACTATGTCAGGGAAATAGCAAATAATGTTGGTTATGTTCCGGCAAATGATATTGAGTTTAACTTAGATATCGCCTTAGCCGGATTTGCTACGTCGATGGCCGTACAGCGGCATGCTGGAACTGTAAAAAAAGAGTGGACAGTTGTCGGGGAAGTCGTCGTCCAACATGGGAAGAACTTCCTCAAAACAGAAAACATTATTGGAACTGGCGGCATATTTAAGTATGGCTTGCATCCAGAAAAAGTATTGCGCTCGGCGTTATTCAGTGCAGAAACGCCATGGAGCCTAAAACCGCAGGAACCCAAAGCATACTTGGATAGTAACTATATTCTATACGGAATTGGATTATTGGCTGAAAAATATCCGGATCAAGCGCTAAGGATTGCCAAGAAGTATTTAAAGCCAACTGTACTCTAACCAAAGAGTATGCTACGTACATTAACGCATATTGACACATAAGGAGAGATGAGAAAATGGCAATCAAAAACAAAAGGCTAACTGATGAAGAATTTTTCAAAATTCGGAAAGAAGAAGTACTGCCCATGTGGGCAACCGGAAAAGACGTCGAGAATTTAAGCGAATGTATTGAGATCGCGAAAGAATTATCCCAGGGCAAAAATTTTGCGATGAAGCTGAAAGAAGCGAAGGAGAAGGGAACACACGTACTTATACCTCAGTTTGGACGGGCTCTTACCGAATATACAATTGAGGGATTAGAATATGTGGAAGCCAATTCGGATTTGGTTTCTAATGGTGCGTGGCTTATTTACTCTGACTCTTACACACGGAAATTAGACTTTAAGAGTGCTCAGATGGGCATTGAGCGTAGTAAACAAGAGGGTATGTCTATGCTCAACGGCTGGCCGATAGTCAATTTCGGTGTCGAAGAGGCGCGTAGGATTATGAAGGCGACCAAGGTGCCTCTCAGTTTCAATTCAACCGACGAAGACGGGCGACTGGCTGCGGAGATTGCCTTGGCGGCTGGGTGGAACTCTTGTTTTGCTCGATCACTTCAGGAAGTAATATCTCATTGCAAGAACATAACTTTGGAAGAAGAAATCAGAATAAACCAGTATGAATCGCGCCTTGCAGGCATATACACGGAAAATGGTGTACCTATATGCCCGTGGAATCCCAGCAATCTCTCCGGTTACGACAGTGCAGGCTATCGTTGCTTCGTGAATGTCTCTGAATCTTTGCTTGCCGCTGAGCAAGGGGTGAGGTACCAATACGTAGAGCTCGGACAGAATATGAATCTGATTCAGGATATTGCCATGATCAGGGTTACGGAAAAGCTCTGTAACGAATATTGTAAACGCTTTGGCTATAATGTGGAATTCTTTATGGGAGGTTTCCCGTTCTTGGGTGCATGGCCTCCGCGGGCGGAAGAAGCAAACGCCATGATCGCCTGGAATGCAATAATCACAATAATGTGCGGTGCTACCGGAGTCATCCTGAAATGTCAGGACGAAGCATTTGCAACGCCGACCAAGGAGAGCATGGCCATGTCGGTAAGACTGGCGCGGCATCTTATTACTCTGATGGGTACCCAGAAACTCCCCGATAACGAGGCGCTGAGACTGGAAGAAGCAATGATCGAAGCGGAAGTAAGAGCATTAATGGAGAAGTGCCTGGAAGCCGGCAACGGCGATATGGCGGTCGGCATGTGCAGAGGCGTCGAGGCTGGATGGGTCGATACCATGCTTACTCCCTGGAAATACAACAAAGGGAATGTCACGGTTATGCGCGATGCCCAAGGCGCTGTAAGGTATTTTAATACTGGCGATATTCCCCTGCCGCCAGAAGTTAAGGAGTATCACAAAGCAAAACTTGCCGAAAGAGCCAAAAAGGAAGGCCGGGAGCTGAGTTTTGACATGGCGGTGCAGGATTTGCAATTTGCTTCTAGGATTGCGAAGTAGTGACACCAATTTGTCAGATGATATTTTTATATAAAAAAAGATATGAAAATTAAAATTCACCAAGCAATTAGGAGGAAAAAATGGAACAGAGAAAGGTTAATAAAAGTGTAGTTATCGGCACCATCGGAGCCGATGCACATATGATCGGTGGTTGGGTGCTTCAAAAGACATTTAAAGATGCAGGCTATACGGTTGCATTCCTGGGGGCTGTCGTTCCACAACAAGAATTCATCAACGCCGCAATAGAAATCAATGCCGATGCGATCCTTATTTCGTCAATGTACGGAATGGGGCTCCTAGACTGCGAAGGATTTAGGGGAAAGTGCATTGAGGCTGGCTTGAAGGATATCATCCTATATGTGGGTGGTACTGTTGCCGCTCCGCTTGAGCTTGATAAGAATTGGCCTGAGATCGAACGCCGGTTCCGGGAAATGGGTTTCAACCGGGCTTTTCGGGTTTCTACAACTGCAGCAGAAGTGGTTAAGGCTTTGAAGGAAGATCTGGGTATCGCCTAATTGATTTACATAACGATTGGAATAGAGCGATAAGCTCCCTGATCTCTTTTCTATGTTTTAGAAATCTTTACTACTGAGAATCTAATCAAATATAAAAATAAAGCATTCCACGCAAATGTCTGGAATGCTTTATTTTACTGGTGCAGGCAACGAGATTCGAACTCGCGACCCACGGCTTGGGAATTGGAAAACTTGGTTTCTTAGCCGTTCATCATGTATTTTAAGTCCATCTAATCCGGATATCTAGCGGTTCCATTCTCCACTTTGTCCAATAAATCCAAGTCATATTAATGCGAATCGATCCGCAAAAATTGAACGCCCGCATCTCAATCAGCTATAATTCTGGCTGGTATCCACGTATACGACAGAGCTTTTGATCTGATAAAGCAAAAGATTATCTCTTTGCCTGCTGTGCATCTTCCCGGTCTGAACCATAGCTGGCTTCAGAAAAGATGAGTGCAAATCCCCCTTTGTGTACAGCGTCAAAATTTATTCTTCAATCAGTTGATACTTTTCTGGAGTATCTTTACAATAGGTTTTTTCTGCTGCTTCGTGCCTAAACAGCCAACTTACAACATAGGGAAACCGGTTCCTAAATACTTCTTCGTTATGTACTACAGCTTCTTCTATATAAAACTTTAGATTTTTTTCATCCAAGCCCTTACTCTTGATTATCTCATAGGCCTCTTTTACATAGTCTACCATCTGATTTAGAGGGTTCGGCTTTCCAACTCCCTCTTCACTTCCTACATCAAGATAAATCTTTTTGTTTTCTACAGGCAGCGCTTCATGCTTCATATATTTGATAAATCTTTCGTACCAGACAGACGGTGATATTGCTCCAATCTTTCCAAACTCCTTCGGATATAAAAATGCCGCATACAAAGATATGAGTCCACCTATAGAAGCACCTGCAATACCGTTATTACTACAATCTGTGTCCACATTATACCTATTGGCTATATACGGTTTCAGGGAATTAATAACGAAAGCTAAATATTGCCCTCCTTTCCCTCCAAAGTCATCATACTTATCTGAAATAGCTCTTGCGTACCACGGTGTATAATCGTCTACTCTTTTATTGCTTTCTACCCCAACTAAAATTACTTCACGTGTTTGCTTTGTTGCATACAGCCTCTCTAATTTATTTAAAACAGAATACTTATCATCAAAAAATAACCTCTTCCCATCCTGAACGTATAATACTGGAAAAGCCATCTTTAAATTTAAATAAGAAGGCGGCAAATAAATAGTAAGTTTCCTTTCACAAAACACTTCCTCTAAAAGTTTTCCCTTCATCCGTTCTTCTCCTCCTATAATAAAATTGTGGATAGATGGCTTTCATTTGTTTTCCTGCCCCTTAATCAGATCATAGGAAATGCAGACGGGTCGTCCGTTTCGGGGCTCTGCAATGACTTGTGCGTCGATATGAAACACTTCCCGGAGTACTTCGGCAGTCACGACCTCTTCCGGCGTGCCGTGGCAGATGATTTCTCCGCTGCGAATGGCGATCATATAATCCGCAAAACGCGCTGCGAGGTTCAGGTCATGCAGCACCATGACAATCGTGCAGTTCTGCTCCCGGTTGAGCCAGTATAAAAGCTCCAGGACTTCCAGTTGATAGGATAGGTCCAAATAGGTCGTCGGTTCATCCAACAAAATAAGGTCGGTTTGCTGCGCCAGCGCCATGGCAATCCACACCCGCTGCTTTTGTCCGCCAGAAAGATTTTCCATTACCGTGGTTTCAAGTTCTGTAAGCTTCGTGACCTCCAGAGCCCATGCGATGATTTTTTTATCCTCTGACTTGAGCTTGCCAAAACCTCGCTGGTGGGGGAAGCGGCCATAGGCCACCAACTCGCCTACGCTGAGCCCCGTCGGCGCCTGCGGTGACTGAGGCAGAACCGCCATCTTCTGCGCTATTTCTTTGGCGGAAAGGCTCCGGATATCGTCTCCGTTTAAGTACACCATGCCGGTTTTCGGCTTCAAAATACGCCCTACTGCTTTGAGCACCGTGGATTTCCCACAACCGTTCGGTCCGATGATGGTGGTGATCTTTCCCCGGGGAATTTTAAACTCCAAATCAGCGATAACGAGGTTATCATCATAGGCGACGGTCAGATTTTCAGTTGCAATGCTATTCATATTCTATCCCTGCCTTTGCTTACTGTTTGCTTTTGGTGAGCAGGTACAAAAAGTACGGTGCGCCCACAATCGCAACCATAATACCGGTGGGAATTTCGGCTGGCTGGACGATCACCCGCGCAAGCGTATCCGAAGCGGACACCAGCAATGCTCCGGCCAAGGCACAGACAGGAAACAAAACCCCATGGCGCGGCCCCACCAGCCGCCGCGCCACATGGGGCGCGATCAGCCCAGCAAAGCTGATGTTGCCGCTGACTGCCACACAGGAGGATGCCAGCGCCACAGCGGCGGCCAGCAAACACCTACGCTCTTTTTCCACAGAAAGGCCTAAGCCGCAGGCGATATCATCTCCCAGACTCAGCACGTCCAGCACACGGGCCTTGGACAGCACATAGGGAATCAGCAGCAACAGCCATGGCAACAGCGCCAAAACAAACTTCCAGTCGGAACCCCAGATGCTGCCTGCTTGCCACGCTGCCACAAAATCAAACTGCGTATCATCCAGTTTGACCACCAGCACTGTAGTCAGTGCCAAAATGCCGGCCTGCACCGCCACACCGGTTAAAATCAAGCGAATCGGCGCAAGACCACTCTGCCGCTTAAACGCCAGAGCATAAATCAGAATCGCCGTAATTCCTGCACCTATAAGTGCCAGAAGCGGTAAAGCAAAAACCGACAAGATGGACTGTGCGCCGAAAAACAGCACAAATAAAATGACCGTCAGCCCCGCGCCGGCATTAATCCCTAAAAGACCGGGTTCCGCCAAAGCGTTGCGGGCCACACCCTGAATGATACAGCCGGACAAGGCCAGCCCTGCTCCCACCAGACTGGAAATCACAATGCGGGGCAGCCGGAAGCTGAACAAGATGAGGTTTTCCCTGTCGCTGCCATCACCGAACAGCGTGCGCAGCACATCCAAGGGTGAGAGCTTTGAATAGCCGGTGTTCATGCTGACAAGGAACGATATTATAAGCAGTACTAAAAAAGCGAGTACCACACCGGTATTCCTGATCGCAATTTTTCGCTTATATGCTTGATTTTCCTCCAACTGTGCGTTCATCACAGCGCCCTCCTTTCCTTGCCGGCCAGGTATAGAAAGAAGGGAACGCCAATCAAGGCGATGAGCACGCCGATTGGTGTTTCAAAGGGCGGATTGAGCGACCTTGCACCCAAATCGGCCAATACCACCAAAAGGCTTCCCGCCACTGCCGAAGAAGGGATAATGAAGCGATAATCAATACCCACCAGAAACCGCGAAAGGTGCGGCACTATCAGCCCCACGAAGCTCACTGCGCCGACCACCGCCACGGAAGCGCCAACCAGCATCAGCACGACAGCGGCGCAAAGAAAATTGACAAGCATGGTATTCAGCCCCAATCCCTTTGCCACATCTTCTCCCAAGCTCATGATGGAAATGGAACGGGAAAGGGCAATTGCCCCCAGAATTGCAGCCGCAAGCCACGGGGTCATAATTCTGATTTGTTCCCAGTTGGAACCGGCCACGCCGCCTGCTGTCCAAAACATGATGTTCTGTGCCACATCAAAATACAAGGCGATACCCTGGCTGAGCGCAGCCAGCAGCGCACTGACCGCAGCGCCCGCAAGCACCAGCCGCATGGGGGTCGCCCCGCCGCGCCGCAAGGACGCGATACCATAAGTAAGCACTGCGCCTATTGTCGCTCCTATAAAAGAAAACAGGATAAGCCGCATGTAGGACAGTCCGGGGAAAAACGCAAAACAGAGAGAAAGGGCAAAACCTGCGCCGGCGTTTAGGCCCATCAAGCCAGAATCCGCCATAGGATTGCGGGTCACACCTTGCATAACAGCCCCTGCCACCGCAAGGGATGCACCCACCAGGGCGCTGGCCAGAACGCGGGGCAGCCGCAGATCCACCACGATCAAACGCTGTGTATCGGCCGCGTTACAATGAAACAGGGCCTTCCAAACCGAGGACAGAGGGATTTCCGCCGCTCCCCTGGTAATGGAAAACGCCATAGTCACCGCCAGCAGCCCTATACCGCCAGCAATGATCAGCCAAGCCGCCCATGCGCGGCTTCCTTTTTTTATTTGATTGATTTGAACCGGCCTTGCCGGGGCATTTGATTGATCCATTGGTTATGTATTTCCTCCATAGCGAGTGCTCACGTACCGGAACAATAATAAGGCGGGGTCACACCTTGGCTGAAAACCGTGCCTTAGAACAAGCAAGAGAATCGTTACTCGATCATGCTCTTGACGATGGTTGCAATTCCAAGCTCAATACTCAAAGGGCCGCCGGCCCGCACCGCCGCGTCAAGATAATAAATATGCCCATTTTTTACGGCAGTTAACGACTGCCATACGGAGGAAGCCTGCGTGTTTTCAGACAAATAGCTTTGCGTGTAGCCATTCGCTTCCGATCCAAATGAACCGATTAAGAAGATATAATCCGGATTCATCGCTGCTAAACCTTCCAAAGAAATTGTTTCCCCTTTCTCAGGATATGCGTCCGGAGGCGTCAGCCCAAGGCCGTTCTCTTTGTTGAACCACACAGGATTTTCCGCAGAGCTTATGATGACAAAGTTGCCTTTATTGCCGCTCTCAAATAGTAACGCCACAGTTTTATCGCTATACCCGGAAAGCTTTTTCCTGGATTCACCAATCAGCGCTTCGATAGCCGAAATGTATGCCTCGGCCTGTTTTTCTTTCCCAAGGCATTCAGCAAAAACCTGTAACTGTTTCTTCCAATCGGGGCTGTTGAACGTCACCACCGGGGCGATCTGAGAAGCTTTCGCGTATAGCTTCATATCCAGATGCCCTGGCTCGGCGGTATATAAAATAAGGTCGGGCTTTAGCTCTACAAGTTTTTCAAGATTGGGCGCCCTGACTTCTCCCAAATTTTCGACTTGTGCATGCGCAGCGTACGGCTGCAAGGTTCCAAACCCTTTTAACGTCCGTTCAGCATATGTTGCTGCAATAGGGGGAGTCTCCAACGCAAACATAGTTTCCATAAAACCGAAATCAAGGATCGCAACACGTTTAGGCTTTGTCTCCAGGGTTATTTGTTTGCCTAGCGCATCTTTTATTGTTCGCGGCCAGGCTGCTTGTCCTGCATCTGTTTTACTGGCAGCTTCCGATGTGGGTGTTGCACTATTGTCCGCAAGTGTCCCGGCACATCCGGCCAGTATGCCCGTCAATAGGGAAAGAGATACAATCGTCCCTATAAGCTTTTTCATTGTACTTTGTAATTTCCTCCGTTTTGTTTAATCCGATAACTAACCGTTTCTTTACATCTAACCGGCAGAGCTATCTGCTACTTGTTAAGGAGAAACGATACCGGTAATGCAATTGTATCAGTGTCGGCTGTCTCCCAGCCACCGTCGGGATAGTGGAAACAATCCGGTCTTGGTTGTCAAGGCGTCAATAACCAGGTACACTTCTTTAAATATCTATGCTAGTCGACAATTTGAAGGTCCGGCCGCTGCCTGTCGTGAGATAGCCGTCAGTATAGCAACCGGCCCAATAGTTCTTATCAAGCAAGTTCTCTATGCCCAGCCGGAAAGTGACCGGTTTGCCGTGGATTTTGGTCACATATCTGGCGCCGACGTCATAGCGAATCCAGCTTGGCATTTTCAGCGTATTGGCGGAATTAGCATATTGCGCGCCTGTATAAACAGCGCGGGCAGACAGCGTCAGGCCGGGAACATTTGGCGTATCCCATTCGAAGCCCAGATTACTTTGCCATTTTGGTGTGCCATAAGCTGTGTTGCCGTCATAGGTGCCGTTGGCAGTATGCGTTGTCACGCCGCGGAGAAAGGTCACGCCGCCCAGGATGCGCCAATTTTGATTGATTTTTCCCAATACACTCCACTCAATGCCCCGGTTGCGCTGCTTTCCGTCCTGGTTATAAGTATTGGTGCTGCTGTCCAAGATGACGCTTGGTTTGATAATTTGGAACAAACTCAGGGTATGGGCATAATCGCCTGCATCCCATTTAACACCTGTCTCAATCTGTTTCGTCTTGAAGGGGGCAAAGACGTGACCGTAATTGCTGGCAGTCGTATCGGTAACGGTGCTGCCTTGGCTTAGACCTTCGATATAGTTTGCATATAAAGACACTGGAGCGGCCCATGGTTTGACGACAAATGCGATTGCCGGGGTGACGGCGCTTTCGTCATAGCTGGAAGTTTTTGCGCCGGTGCTGCTGAAGTTTTTGGTACGCACCCGTTGATTGCGTACCCCCAGTGTGAGTTGGTATTTATCCTGATTGAAGGATAATGTGTCGGTCAGCGCCACACTGGACAGTGTAGTCTCCGCTGTTTTGGACGGTGGCCCCGGATCAGCTGCTAATACGGGCGTGGCCGGATTATAGATATTGGAAGCATATTTGGAGCTTTCACTCTTAACCGAGCCGCTTTCAATATCAAGCGAAGTTGCACTTAAGACTACCTGGTGGCTGACTGTCCCTGTTTGGAAGCAGCTGCGCAAACCCGCCTCGCCTGACACGGTCTCGGCATAACCGCGATTATAGGTGGTGGTGCCGCTATAATTTCCCAGTGCATCTACGTTTTTTGCATGTGTCGATTGAACATAGCCAGAATAGTCGTAACGTAATGTTCCCAGACCGGCATAGGCAGTTAGATTGTCATTAATGTCATACTCGCCGCGAGCCACCACGCCCTTGTTTTCTATCTCGCCCCAGATACCGCGAAATAAGTTTGTGCTAGAATCGGGGGCTGCAGGAAGGGAAGTGACAGCGCTGCTGAAATAGACATCCGCCGACGATCCGCCGGTGAAAGTTTCTTTACTGTCATAGGCATCAAGCGAAGCGCGCCAGCGTTCTCCGCGGTAGTCCAGTCCCACTGCTCCCAGTTCGCGTTTCTTTGACTGCCCGGAGACACCGGTATTTCCATCCTGATAGACACCGTTGAATCGTATGCCCCACTCGTTGTTTTGGCCGAAGCGCCGGCCGATATCCAGATGGGTGCCGAACTGCGAGTCCGACGTATAATCCGTTGTGATACGAGTCAGCGGCTCATCCGCAGCGCGTTTTGGGACCAGATTGATCGTTCCGCCCACAGAGCCCTGGGGCGGCATACCATAGAGTAAGGCGCTCGGCCCTTTTAGTACTTCCACCCGTTCAAGAAATTCTGTCGGTACATGGCCAAAAGGCGCCAGACCATACATACCGTTAAGGGCCAAATCCCAGGAATTAACGAAAAAACCGCGAATGCTGTAGTTTTCGATCATGTGACCGTTGGGAGTTGTATAACGTACCGACGCATCATTGGCCAGAACCTCGGAAACGGTGCGGGCTTGCTGATTTTCGATAGTTTGCGCCGTATAACTTGTAATGCTGAAGGGAGCGTTCATGATGTCAACGTTGCCCAGTAATCCAAGCCGCGCTCCTCTGGCCATCTGACCGCCGGCATAGAAGGGAGGCAAATCTTCTTGCTTTTTGCGGTCACGGTTAGCCGTAACTTCAATCCCTTCAAAATTAAATTCATATTTCCCTTCCATTGTCGCATCTGACTTATCCTGTTTCTCGGTTTGCTCTGTGGGAGCCGCTGTTTGAGTTTCTTCCCCGACGGCGCAGGCAATAAATGGAGTTTGCCAAACCAAGCTGCCGCCAATTACAGCGCAGAGAAGTTTTTTTTTTGCAGGACACGAAAACTTTCTTTTCATATTCTATTCCCTTTCCACCTTTGTTTGATAATGATTATGATTATCATTCACTTGCTTTATCAGTATAACAAACTGCAAAGTAAGGGTAAATATAGATTTTTCCAAATGATTCTTGATTTTTTCCAAATTGTTACCGAATATGGCTATAAATAAAGTTGAAAATTTTTGGTATATTGGTAAAATAGAAATTGATGATAATGATTATTATTATTAATTATTTTTTTAAGACTACCTTCAGGTAGGGCTTACCCCAGCAGGAGTTTAACCGACCTTATCCAAAGATTTAGCGCTCTTAACTCCTACGAGTTCATCCCAAGATGGTTGGCATGAATTATTTATAAACGCAGAATAGTCTTTACAGACTCGATATGAGCTACAGAATAATTGTGACTTAGGAGGGGATATAAAATGGAAGCGGATGTGAACGATCTATCTGGCTATTTTGCCAAAATACACTTTAGCGTAATCGACATAAGACGAGCGGTTATCGAACCTGGAACAAAACATTTCGGTACGGTTACTTCACCATTTTCAGGTATGATTTTTCCGCTGCGCGGCCGGTCAAGAATGTTTTTTGACGGCGTTCCTTATGATATGGAGCCCGGTAAAGTATTCCACGGAGGGCCGAATACGCCATTGGATAAAGAGGTTTTGGGACAATCGAAATGGGATTTTATGGTTATACATTACCAAGTATATGGCAATACCCAGGGGACGTTTCCCTATGCATTGTCGCATTATGAACTTAGCCCAGGACATAATTCCCGGATAAACGACACGCTGTACCGGATGTACCATATCTACGCAAAAGCGGGTAACCTATCGGGTCTGAGAGCTAAATCCCTGTTTTTCATCATTTTGGATGAAATTTTAACTTGCGCCAGTTGCCGCTTTCATAACGACAGCCGCGAGCTGACGGAATCAGCCGTCGAATATATAAAGAATCACTATATGGAGCCGCTCACCGTACCGGAATTAGCCAGGCAATATGGTCTGTGCAGCAAACAATTTGCCTATTTGTTTCAAAAGTATACGGGAACCAGTCCGAATAAATTTCTGACTGAATACCGGATGCAACGTGCGAGAGACCTGCTCTGCACCACAGCCTGCTCTGTCGCTGAAATTTCGGCTTGCGTGGGCTACTCAGATCCTTCTTACTTCAGCAACTTATTCAAGAAACGAACTGGTTTGTCTCCTAAGTTATTTAGAAATAAAAAAACCCGCTAACGCGGGCTTTGGGCTTTATCTCACATCCGAAACCTTATACTCATATCCGTGAATACCTTTATAATACTCTGGATACATGGCCCCACCACATTTCTCGCAACTAAACTGCGGTGGTACTGTTGGGTCTCCATCATCCATGGCATCAAAGTCTCTGACTACCTCATAGGGAATTGCTTCCTCACTTTTCTCTTTTCTGCCAATTGCTTATTAGTTTCTTGCTTATCGCTTTTATCCGTCTACTATAAATCCCATAATGCCGAATCAATTTAAATTGTTCATCGGGAATATGCTGTATCAATCGTCCAATGAATTCAACAGTTACTGTTTCCATTTTTTCTTCCCCGGATATTTTATCCTTATATCGGAATGTCACAGTTTTCCCGTCATAGTCGACTATTCGGTTTAGACCGATTGCCGGTCGACGCATATATCTCCCTATATACTGTAGCTGATACTGAACATTTCCCTTCTGGTTTGGCGCATACACGTAAAACCCCTCTGCGTTATCTTTGTACGCTGCTTGCAACAGGGGCTGACAAAAGGCCCGAAGGCCTTAATTTTACTGGAGCGGGCAAAGGGATTCGAACCCTCGACCCACGGATTGGGAAGGCGGTGAAATATCAACTGGCACACGCCAGGGGCTTACTATTAAATGGAGCTTTGGGCTATTCCTCTTTCAATTTACGAAGAAGATTTAAAACTTCAATGTATAGCCAAATAAGCGTAACAAGGAGTCCAAAGGCACAAAACCATTCATATTCTGCCGGCAGTCCTTGACGTACACTTTGGCTGATATTCTCATAATCAATAAACAAATTCAGGGTAGCTACACCGATTACAACAAGGCTGAATATAATCCCAACAACTCCGCCTTGGTGTATTTGGGGAATGCGAATGCCGAAGAAACTTAAAACAAATTCAAGCAAATACGTTATAGCGATACCGAGCGTAGCCATATAGACGGCCCTCATAAAGCCTTCGTTAACTTTCACATACCCTTTTGCGTAAATAAGCGCTGAACTAATTGCAATACCAAATGTTATCATAACGGCGTTGACAACAATGCCGTTATACATTTTGGCAAACATTGCTGATACAGCGGCTAAAAACATGCCTTCTAATATAGCGTAAAGCGGCGATAAAAATCCAGCCCATGCTGGCCGAAAGGTTATGGCGAGAGCCGCAATGAATCCCATAATGGAGGTAACTATCGCCGTAACCGGAGTTGCATAACCCATTGCCCAAGTTATTAGCGCCGAAGCCGTAACAATTCCTACTAAAGCGAGGCTTTTTGTCGCTACCCCCGCATATGTAGCAGTTTCACCACTATATGTATGAAGGGCTCTAACTTTTGAAATTACAGGATTTGCCATAGTAAATCATCTCCTTTGATTGTAACTACACAATATTATACCATATTAGTGGAGTATTTCCAGCTTAATCTATCTACTCTCAGTATACCATTGCCCATCCAAATCAAGCACTTATTTAGTTGGTGTAAAGATAACCCAAAGCTACTTTGTCTGCATATCATGTAGTATCTGACACAAAGGAGTTATATTATGAACCGCAAAAAAAGGAAGGCTGTGGAATATCCCGAAATAACTGAATGGAATGAACAACAATCCCCTCGTCAGTGTTGCATCCCGTTTAATTGCCGTCCGTATCATTGCCGGCCTTATTACTGCCGACCCTACCGACTATGCCGGCCATTCGATTGTTGTAATTCGCATATAATACTATGGCCTTAGTCTTTCAATCCAGGGAAAGTTATACTTTCCCATCGGATAAAAAAGTCGCCTGCCAGGACGAACCGGGCAGGCGGCAAACTACATTAAACGCTCTGCATCATTATCAAGCAAATCAGTTAAATAATCACGGATAATGGCATTTGCTCTACTCTTTTCAGCAGCATTTGCAAAATAAAAATTACCGTCGGCAATCTCAAAATCAGTAATCCCTTTTACTACTAGCTGTTCTCGTATACGTGCCGTTAGCTTTTGTATTAACGTCTCTTCCATATCAGTAACTATATTATCACATCCTCAATTTCCATAATATGGATATATTATAGCACTACACACATAGAAAGCCAAGAAAAAAATAGCCGCCTCTATTTAAACCTTTCCATCTGGATAAAATAACGCCAAGCAGTATAGCTGCCTGGCACTTGGTTAAGCTAATCCTATTTGCGCCGCCACCATGGGGCGCTATTTTTATACCGCTTACAAAATAATCATCATAATCAATACAATCAAAATAGCAATCGCTAGCCATACTTGCCACTTTTCAAAATTATGGACAGCAGCGAAGCCATCTATAGCCCAGTTAGTTTTACGTCCGACATCATCAATCACATTTTTGATTTTTTCTTTATTCATAATTAAAACCTCCATCTTATGTTACTTTATCATATGCGGCTCATGAGTCAGATTGTGTTATGTCATTAGCCCGAATTGTTGACAGTGTGTTACCCGCATACTTTCGCTTAGTAACATAAGAGGGAGGGACACTGCTACTTTCGCATAGCGTTTTGTAATAGTTCATCCACTTCTTGATCGTTTAAGTTATAGTCAAAAAATTTAGCATAAAACTCTTTTACTTCCGCTTTAATATCCATAGGTACATAGTCTGGATAGAGGAGGTTTGCCAGCCATTTAATCCCGATAACCCGGCTGACTGAAGGCGGCCGGTCAAACCAATTAAACGGGTAAGCTGGAATCTCATACACTTGTCCAGATTTTACAGCTTTGATATTTTTCCAATTATCATCTTTTAAAGCATAACTATAAAATCCATCGCCGTTATGATGGCCTTTGCCTTTGCCTGTAATAATAACATCCGGATTCCAGATCATCACCTGTTCCAAAGAAACACCTGCCGGAACTGAATCCAAACCAGTTTGAACTTGTGCCACGTTTATACCTCTGACAAAATCCAATACCTCAGTATGCCTAGAGCCTGCAGGATCAGTTGTCAGACCGGCAGGCCCTTCGGCATAATAGACACGGACTAGTTTTTCTGCTGGTATTTTTTCCACCATGTCTTTAATTTCTTTTAGGGCCTTGGTACAATAGTCGCCCAACTCTTTGGCACGCTCTTTTCTGTCCATAATATTGCCCAAGAATTCGTATGTCTTGTCCGTATTGGTAAGTCTGCCGTCAATAACTACAACCGGCCTATCTAATTTCTTTTGTAAACTATCTGCATTGGTAATAGTAATAGCCTTATCTACATCAGCCATCATCAATGAAATAATAATATCTGGATTCGCTTTCAAAACAGCTTCACTATTCACCGATTTCCCCTCGACATCTCCCAGTACCGGTATTTTATGATATTGCTCACTAATATATTTTGCTGTTCCGCTCGCCGGTAAAACACCCAAGCCAATCAGCTTCTCCGGAGCCAGTGTATATACCATAATAGAGCCATTTATGCCTACCGCATATATCCTGTTTATCTCCCTGGGAATAGTTACTGTTCGTCCACTCATATCAATCACATCAATGGTTGGTTGGTTATCTTTTGGTAAAACCGGCTCTTTCCCACATGCAGTCAGTACAATAAGAATGGTAGCAATAGATAACAATACACATAACCTTCTCGACGCAATAACCCCCTTAAAATTTCATGCTCATTTCAACACCGTAAGTCCGTCCGACATCATAGAAATAACCAAGGGACGGTCTGTAAATAGTAGCATACTGCACGTCACCAATATTTCTCGCATATAAAGTGAGCGTGCGATTCTTATCCAGTTCCTTACTAATGTTGGCATCGACGCGGTTAAAATTACCTGCCTTTTTTCCATTACTGAGAAATGGATCAAGATGTAACGCCGTTACATTGGCAGCGATGTTTTTGTTTTTGTAATTCAGCCGCAAGGTATAGGTATTTGTCGACAACTGACTGTTGTCATCGGCATTGCTGGAATTGATATAAGAATAACTCAAATCGTATTTCCACTGGTCTGACAGTTGTCCATTAATTCCAAGTTCCATCCCGCGTCTACCAACATCAGCTTCTTTATACGTTGAAGTCAAATTAACACCACTCCCGGTAGTACCATCAGCAATTTTACAGTTATCAATGTTATAGTAAAATGCCGTCAGCGCAACATTGAACGCTTTATTGTAATCTGCCGTAATTCCTGTTTCGTATTTCCACCGTTTCTCACCATGCAAGGTTACGCCACTAATTGGGATAAGATACTCACTGACTGGCTGGCGAGAATACGCCAAACGGGTCGACAGCTTATATAAAGAGTTTAATTTGTACGAAGTCCCCAGCGAATAAGTCACCCCATCTTGCGCCCATTGATCATTTATTCTTTTTGTGATCTCACCGGTTCCAGATATAATATGACGCTTATCGAGCCTTATCCCACCATCTACAGTCCAGCGGTCATCGACTCTGTGCTCATCAGTCAGATAATAACCATATAAACTTTCCTGTTGTTCTTTCCCCTCGAAATTAACCGTACCGGTCGGCGTATGCCAACTGATATACTGTGTGCCGAATTTTAATGTATCCTTATCTGCGGCAATGGTATGCCAAAGATTGTACTCTCGCCAGTAATCCACATACTTAACAGCAGCGACAGGCGCCTTGCCAAAGGTATCTTGGTGGAAGTCCGAATCAATCTTAGTATAGCTAAAGCTAAAAGAAGTTGTATTTAGCTTGTTCCATTGTTTGGCCATGTCATAGGCGACTACCGTCGTTTCCATCGGGTCATAACCCCATTTAGCCGAAGATAGTTTACCATTTGACTCTAGTCCCCGTTGAAACGGTGAGGTTGTTCTGTCGTGATATAGCATAAGATTGCTGGAAAAACCTTTGTCACTATAGCCGCCTTTCAGTAAAATTGAATCCGAGTCAGAGAAATTGTACCAGTTGTCTTTTCCATCTGTTTTAGCTTTTGTATACCCTATGTTATAAGACAATTTATCCTTCTTATCACCGTAGAAAACTTGATATTTTTGCGTATTTAGTGAGCCATAACCAATGCTTAATTCCGTTTCCGGTGATGTTGCTTTTTTGGTAGTGATAATTATAAATCCCTGACCAGATGCGGCCTGATCTGCTCCAAAAGGCCCCATCGGCGCAATTGTTAAAACAGTAGAATCCCTTACTACTTTCACTGACTCGATCATATTGACCGGCAAACTCGCTACCACACGGGATACTGCCGACCAAGGCAGATACACGCCATCAAGAATAATCCCCATTTGATCGCCGCCGCGGTCTCTGATAAAATACGGATGTTTTCGCCCCTGATAGGTCACCACTATACCTTTTGCCTGTTCAAGAATATCGAACACATTACGAGGATGCATGGCTTCAATATCTTTTCTGGTAAAAACCTCCATCCCACTCTTTGCACTCTCCGGCACGGTTAGCCGGCTGGAAACAGTTTCTTGATTATCCTGCTTCTCATCCTGTTTCTTAACCTTATTCGCTGAAACCACAACCGGACTTAATTCAGAACTTTCTTTGGGATCACTTGGTTCGGCAAAGGCCGCCAAGGGCATACAAGCCACCGTGGCAAGGCACACCGTCGATATTAGCTTTTTTCCTATCATGGTATTCCTTCTCCCCCATCTAAGATTAGTGTTAAGAAGCCCTATTGCTCATGATTTTACTTATACTGGATTGCCACTTGCTTTACGCTTTTCCAATAGCCAAATTCCCCCTCTCCGTAGACGAAGGCTTATTATGCAGTTGATCGCCACGATAGCTTACCAAAAACCAGTTATTCAATTTTTTAATCAAAGCCTCGATGTCATGTTCTTTTATATAATCCCAACCGAGCCACTTAAAGGTAGCGTCAATTGGTAATCTATTGCTTACATCCGGGTGAACGGAAGGAAAGTACGCATTAGCGCAGATTTGCCCGACTTGCGGACCTGTTAAAAAATCGACCAACTCTTTGAACTTCTCGGCTTTGTTAGCCTTGACCATAAAAAAAAGCGGCGTTACCAAAGCGCCGTCTTCCGGCCAGACTATTTCAATAGTAGAGGTAGAACTAATGGTATGTGCAAAAAAATCCGGCATGATATAAATAGGCGGCAAATCCGTATTGCTACTCGCCAGGCCTTTGATCATTTGTGCTGAATGCGAACCGCTATGTATCGTCCGCCCCAAAGCAGCAATTCCAGCCTCACCATACTCCTTATAAATGCTAAGTAATACTGCGTCACTGAACGACTCGCCACGGCTGTTTATCATGACTTTACGCTCGTACTCCGGTTTCAGTAAATCTCCCCATGTTTTCGGCATCGGTAGATCGCCAAGCCGTTTTCGATCAACTACCATTACCGAGATTCCAAGGCAGATTACATTATAAGGCCATTCCTGATCAACAATCCCAAGGTCAGCCAATTGCTTATTTACCACTTTCTGTGGTGCCGCGACATAAAGACCCTTGTTAACAAATTTGTTAACGAAATTTTCATTAAAAAAATGATAGCCTTTAGTTAGCACCAGATCTGGTGCTCTATCCATATCCTGATTATGCGGAATCTCGTCATTTTTTTGTATTGCCTGTAACAGCGGCTGTAATTTACGCTCTAATGGCCCCTTCAAGCCGCAGGGAATATGGATGTTAAAACTGCCAGACTTATTGCCACCCATGGAAGAAAATAGACTGTTATAGTAGGCTGTATCCTCAATTTTGTCCTTAATCAACTGCATGAAAGCTTCAATACCAATTTTTTTGGTGCGTAAGGCTGATTGCAGTTTCAAAATTGACCCCAGTTCATTTAGGACTTTTTCTTCAGCAAATAGGGCAAAACCATTGTTGATAAATACTTCCAGAGTTTCAGGATATTGTCTGACAATCTCCTTAATTGTGCATTCGAGCAGATTATCCATAATTCACCTCTACAACATATTGCATTATCATTTTCATCTTTTCTTTTGCATATCTTCAAAGACCCTTCGCCAAACAACTTACCTATTTTCGTATACTAGCCCAATCAACCGCAATCTGCGGCAACCGGAATACAAACTCTTCGACCGTCATGGTTTTCCCCGATGCTGATTATTTGTACATCAACCCCGTAAACGGTTTTTAAGTAATCTTCAGTAATCACTTCCTCAGCAGTCCCAATGCGAAAGGCATTGCCCCTTTCAATTACTGCCACCTTCGATGCGCAGTAAAAGGCATCATTAGGGAAATGAGTTGTCATGATTACCCCCAAGTTTTCATTTCGCACCAGCTTTTTGATTTGATTCAATACCTTGATTTGATTTCCGAAATCAAGATTGGCCGTAGGTTCGTCCATAATCAAAAAAGCCGGCTGCTGCGCTAACGCCCTTGCAATCAGCACAAGTTGTCGTTCCCCACCGCTTATTTGCGTATAGATACGGTCTTTTAACTGCGCTATTCCAAGGGTTTGCAACGCCTCTTCGGCAATTTCCCTGTCCTGCCGGGTTGGTGATGAGAAAAATGACAAATGAGCTGTTCTTCCCATTGTTACCACCTCAATGACCTTAAAGGGAAAAGGAGGATTATGCGCTTGCGGAACATAGCCCACCTTCCTGGCTAAATTCCGCCGCTCACAACGGCTGATGTCCTCTTCATCCAGAAGGATTTGTCCGGACTGCAGCTTAATAAAGCCTAACATTGCTTTAAAAAGTGTCGTCTTGCCAATACCGTTTGGCCCTAGAATACATAGCGACTCACCACATCTCACGGTAAGTGATAGGTCACTGATTACTGCCCTAGTGCCATAGCCACAGGAAACATTTTTTACCTCTAGTATCATACTGTTTCAATCCTTTCAGCAGTTTATCCTCATGATGCCTGTTCTTAAGCCCAGCCCCTTTTTTTGGTGTTGATCAATAAATAGAGAAAAAATGGCGCGCCAATCATAGATGTAAGAATACCCAGCGGAATTTCCACAGCATACAGCGTTCTGGCCAAATTATCCACTAACAGTAAAAAAAGGGCTCCCAGCAACATCGCTGCTGGTAACAACACTTTATAATCCGGACCAACAAGCAGTCGCGCCAGATGAGGCACAATCAAGCCGACCAGCCCGATCATCCCGCTTATTGCGACAGCTGAAGCAGTCATCATAGTGGCACACAGGATGACCACCAATCTCACCCTGCCGGTGTCTACACCTAATGCACTTGCTTCTTCTTCACCAAACGACATTACATTCAGGTTCCATCTGACTAGCATTACTGCCACTAACCCCAAGACGATAGGGATACTGGCCACTTCCACATCATTTATGTTAATCGAAGCCAAACTGCCCATCAGCCAATACGTTATCGCCGGCAATTTGGTATAAGGATCGGCTGCATATTTAATTAAGGAAAGAAAGGAAGAAAACAGTATCCCGACAATAATCCCCGTAAGAATCATTACCAGCATGGTGTCGCCATTCCGTCCGAGCCATACACTGATGAAGTAGGTAATCGTTACAGCTAGCATTCCGCCAATAAATGCACCAATTTGAATACCGACATTACTATACGAAAGCAATATTGCCAGCGCTGCCCCCAGACTGGCACCAGCTGAAACTCCTAAAATTCCCGGCGATACCATCGGGTTTTTGAACATCCCCTGGTAAGCAGCACCTGACGTGGCTAAAGCAGCGCCAACCAATAGTGCGGCAATAATTCGTGGCAGACGGATCTTAAATACAACAGTCTCCATGTCGTTTGTCCAATAGTGCGGCAAAGAAATAAATTTCCCTGCGATAATAGCCAAAACCGTTTCAATGGAAATCGGGTAACTGCCAACAACAAAAGACACGAAAAATACCGCGACTAACAAAACAAGCAACAGTAACAGCGTTATCGCGGTCCCCCCTGGCAAGGAAACGCCTTTTAACAAATTGTCACCCCCGGTTCGGCCGGTATTAGATCAATGCACCCTCCGTTACTAACCGGCAACGGTAAGGCTTGAAAAAAATCAGCCGCATACGGATAGGCAGTAAACAATTCTTCCATAGTCATAGAAGACAGCTTCTCCCACACTTAGACCCCAGTCCCTTCTCAGTTCAACTCCATTTTTTCAAAACTTTGCGCTCGTATTCAGGCTTTAACAAGTCTCTTCTTGGCTCACAGCGCAGTGTTAAGCTTTAAGTATCGCCCCTAGTTCGTTAAGCACGTCTTCATTAGCAAATTCATCAATGCCGTTATTGCTAAATACCTCCAGTGTTTCTGGATATTTTTTAATAATGCCCTGAATGGTTATTAAGCATGTTTTCTTTCATTTGGCCCTCCCTCCTCAATATTTTTCCCCTTTTTCTGCAAAAAGCTTTGCAATTAGCTTTGTATGTTGCAACCAATAGACATGATTTTCCCATTAAAGCTATATTATTACATTATCCTACATAAGTAAATAAAAATGATATAATAATGTTAAGCATCCACCTTTTTATTTGTTCTTGTTATGTTGGTTTTGTAAGCAGATGGTAGTTACGCCTCCCACACCTTGCTTCGGCGAGGATTTCGTAAGGATAAATTTAACCTTTTTAAAACACGTTTGCAAAATAAAATAGATATAAATAAACATCTTTAGGAAATACATTTTGTTTATATTTGTTATTATTTGTTTTTGTTGTAAGTTATTGTTGGTATATAGTATACTCACTTATAGAGATTATGTCGGTAACCAAGGTTACTCATCGCAAAAGGTTGTGGTAATATTGCAAGACATCTTAGTCAAAATTGTTGCAAAATCACCGATGTTCTCCGGTATTTCCATTGATACGTTAACCATTATGTTTGCCTATCTTAGCCCGAAATTGCTACATTGCTCAGCCAATTCCTATATTGTCGAACAAAATGAAAAAATAGCCGGGTTGGGTTTATTAATTCATGGGAAAGCATCAATCATAAAAGAAAACGTGACGGGAAAATCCATGCTAATAAAAAAAATTAAAAATGGGGAATCATTCGGAATAAGAGCTGTATTTTCCCAGCAGAATGATTGGCCAGTGTCTGTAGTTGCGAAAACAGACTGTACTGTGATGTTTTTACCGCGGGAAAAAATTGCAGGCAAATGTAAAAATACTTTTTTAGGTCGTGAACAAGTATTACAAAATATGTTACTGTTAGTATCGCAAAATAATTGTCTCCTACATCGTAAGCTGGAGTATATCGCCCTCAAAAACCTGCGAAAAAAAATCTGCATGTATTTTCTGGAACAATATGAAGCTAGCGGGGAAAAAACCTTTACACTGCCATTAAACCGCAATGAATTGGCTGATTTCTTGTACGTCTCGCGCCCTGCTTTATCCAGAGAAATCGGTCGCATGCGCGATGAAGAAATTATTGATTTTTTTAGCACATCTATCACGCTTCGTAATGTGGATGTTTTAAAACAAATCTTAGAATACCCAGACTAACTTACCTGGCACTTAGGCAGCTGAAAATTGCTTAAACTAAATTGCCAAGCCTTTTCCGCTATGGATAGGCTTGGCAACTTTAGTTCAAGCTTTATCTTGGATATGAGTCAAGACTCCCGCCTCTATAGGTGGCGTTAATTCAGGTGGAGTAGACTCTCCAACTGAATCCCCAATGTTTCAGCTATGCTGAAACGAGTTCACTGGGTTATCTTTGTCGAATTAGTTAGCATGGCAATAAAAGTTTCAGTAAGAGCAGGATCAAATTGAGTTCCCGCACCTTTGCGTATTTCATCAATAGCTTCTTGATAACTCAGTGCTTTGCGGTATGGACGGTCATTCGTCATGGCATCAAAGGCATCGGCTAACGCAAGTATACGACATGCCAATGGAATTTCTTCGCCAGCAAGGTTAAGGGGATATCCATTTCCATTCCACCATTCTTGATGCTTTAAAATCCAATCGGCAATAGGAGCTAAGTCAGGCACTGACTTCGCTATCCGAAAACCAATATCACAGTGACGACGCATAACAGAAATTTCATCAGGCGTTAGTTTGCCTGGTTTAAATAGAATATTGTCAGGAATACCTACTTTCCCTGTATCATGGAATTTTGCCAGAAGCTTCAAATCGGCAAGCATTGGGTCAGACAGTTGTATTTTCTGAGCAAAATTTGCGACAATGCTTTCCAGTCGCTCAGCATGCCCTTCCGCAATATAGTCTCTGGCTTCCAGGGCCTGCAACATTGCATTTACTATTGCACTACGTGCACTTAAACCCTTATGCATTTTTTCCCGGTACATGTTGTTATCTGCTTCTTTAAACAGCGAATTGATATCCTCAAAACCTATTGCCCAGCCACTGGAAATACTTAACGGAAGCTTGCGGTTAGTAGCATTATATTTTTCAATAGCTATTTCAATTGCCTTAGATAACTCGTCCATTTTTTGAATCTCGGGATTTGACACTAATATTGCAAATTCGTCTCCGCCAATTCTGGCGATAATATCTGGAGGTGATATACAGGAACTCAGTATTTTGGCTGCAGCTTTGAGTAATTCATCGCCTGAAAAGTGCCCTAATATATCATTAATTAATTTAAGACCATCAACATCACAGACAATAATGCCAACATTACCATTTTGCCTGCCGCGCTTGCGTATTTGCTCTTCGAAATAAGTACGGTTGTAAACTTCAGTAAGGGAATCCCTTATACTAAGAAGTTCTAACCTCTGCTCGATTTGCTTTTTATAAGTGATATCTCTTACTATTGCCATTACCTCGAAATCATCATTCTTGACAAAACGAGCTTCAAAATAATGTACTTGATTGTTTTGCGGCAGCTGGTACTCCATAAATTGTATATTCCCACTACTGATGGTCTGTTTTATATGCTCAAGGGCTTGCCGTGCCAATTCCTGAGTAAAAATGTCCATAATATTTTTCCCCAGGAATTGATTTGGAGGAACATAGGAATCAAAATTAGCCGGTTTATTATAGTCAAGAAAATTACCATGACAATCAATACGTAGAATTAAATCTGGAATTGATTGCAAAATTTGTTGTTGCACCTGGTTAGTGTAAGCTAATTTACGTATATATCGGTTGGCTATAATATAAATAAGAAAAGCCGATAAACTAACAAAAATCCAGCCCTTTATAACAGAAAACAAAATTGTACTATCTCTGTTTAAAGATAAAAATCCAACAATAGTATCAGATAAAAAAATCCATATTACCCCAAAGGCAAAATATACTAAAGAAATTTTTATTGCGTAGTTTTTGCTTGTCATATAGATAGATCATTCCTTTCTATATGTATAGGGAAAATGGGATAAACCTAGGCAAAGTACCGTTTTGCCGTTTTTCCCATGCGTATAGTGTCTCACTAGACACCTGCTGCATTTTTAATGTAATTATACTATATTAATCCAGGAGGTGTTTTAAAGATTTTCTAAAGAAGTGAACTCGTTTCAGCATAGCTGAAACATTGAGGATTCAGGTGGAGAGTCTACTCCACCTGAGTTAACGCCGCCTGTAGAGGCGAGAGTCTTGACTCGCGTACTAAGATAAAGCTGCTTACCTGCAATTTTGCCTATTACCGACCTTTCCCCGGACTTTTCGAAGTCCGGGGATTTTTTTTAACAGAAAAAAGCCGCCACACTAATTTCGTTAATGCGACAGCCCCACTAAAACCCGTCTCTGTAATATGCATCGAGACCGTGCATCCTGCCAAACCACCACGAAAGGCTTGGTATACCAACAAAAGATGCGATGTTGCTTTTTTCACCCACCCAAGGATTTATTTACTATGTGTCGAAATAATACTTATTTAAATTGTCACTTACGTCGAAAAGGAGAAATAGGTATAATGAAAAAACTTGTTACATTGCTTGTATTCTTGTTCCTCTTTGGATTTTCTTCCATGTGTGCAGCAAATGATCCGCCAGCGAAAACTTCCACAACCATCCCTTTTGCTACCAAAACCGATCAACCGGGTAGCGAACGTATACTACCCCAGAAGCTGTTAAAAGATACCGGGGAAGTCCTAACAAGTCCCAAGCACTGGGATACTGCAAATTGGAACAGATTTTTATTGCTCGGCGGATTTACTTACCTTACATATAAAAATGATAGCCACATTCAAAATTGGTTTCAAGAAAAACGCAGTAAGAATACAAATAACATAGCAAATGTTGGGAATGCATTCCCGGTAGTGGGTGCGGCTTATTTAACAGGTGCATATTTTCTTGGAAACCAACAGCAACGTGCATTGGCAGTCAATGGACTTGAAAGCATGGGAATTGCCGTGCTCTCTACCGAAGTCATCCACTTAGCTACCAACAGAAAGCGACCAGATGGTAAAAAGGACTCATTCCCGTCTAGCCATACAGCTGCTGCCTTCGCACTAGCTACAGTTATTGCCGATGAATATGGCGACGATGATAAATCAGTTCCTTTTCTTGCTTATGGACTTGCCACACTTACAGCATATGGCCGGCTTAATGACAACCGGCACTGGGGTTCGGATGTTGTCGCTGGTGCTCTGATCGGTCACTATACTGCCAAAACGGTCGGGAAAATAAATGGTTCGAGAAATGTTAGAGTGCAGCCTTATATACATTCAGACCAGAAGGGTATGGTTATAAGTAAACAATTTTAACCTTAACAAAGGCTAACTACCTTGGATCTGTCCAGTGCCAAAGTCGATCATTAAACGCCTTACTGAAGCATCATACTGCAGACAGAGAGACAGAAAATCCCCTTACCCGGTAAATAACCGCGATAGGGGATTTTTTGCGTTCCAAGCCCACACCATATTACCACTTAAAATACGTACTCAAAGTACAAATTGGAATTATTATTGGAATTATTACATATAAAATATATGGTCAGGATAGTAGACGTTTCCTGTAAATGGAATTATTTTATATCCACACAGGAAATAGTTTAAATCAAGGGGGATGCTATCATGAAAAAACTTTTACTCACAATTATTTTGGCCATGTTAACCAATGTGTGCTTTGCGGAAGATATATATACCGTTACAGAAAACGGCTTTGTTAAGTATCTTCGTACAGAATCACTAAATGTAAAAGTAACAGCTAAAACTAAGCAAGCTTCACTTTTTGAAATGACTTATAGCTTGATCTGCATACCAGATGAAAGTACCTTAGATAAATTAAGAACCCAAAATTTCAATAATAATATTTCTTTTGAAAAGCAAACTTTTACCTTTAAATGCTCATTTAACCCCAATAGCAATCAGTGGAACCAAGATGGTTCTATTTTGATAAAAAATGATGAGCTCTGGGGAAATTACCCTCCAAAATGCTTATACAAAACCACTGGCAATATGCCAGGTGGAGCCTATTACGGCAATGATCCGGAAGCAGTTTTTAACAGAACTATAATTATCACTGCTTACAAATATGCTCTTTCACATAAATTAGTAAAATTTAATTAACCTTTTCTATAAAACACCTAACCTAATACTCAAATCATCAAGGCCAAAATGTCGCGAGGACAGGTCCTTTGACATAACTGACCTTCGCACTATTTCCCGGTTTAGACCCAATCTGCTGCCATCCTCCTAGTAAAAAGTTAGCGGTCCATCAGAAGCTTTATTAGTTCCTCTCAGCGTCTTATTGGCTCCTATACTTATTACCTCGCAGCATGGTGTGGAATCTGCGGTGGCTTTTATTCGAGCATATCCTGGCACACTGCCTAATACACAGACTTTGCCATTTGCTACAGACCTGTCCTCGAGACACCTTGTCCTTGTGACACCTTCTCGTAATTCTGCTTACTTTAAACGGTCTAAAGCAAGCAGCAAACCATGAATTAATGCCTGTGGACGTGGCGGGCAACCCGGAACATAGATATCAACAGGAATAATGCGATCAACCGCGCCCCGAATAGCATAGCTCTCACCGAAAATCTGTCCACTAGCTGCACAAGCCCCTACAGCCATAACTAGCTTTGGATGCGGTGTAGCATCATAAGTCATTTGCAGCGCTTGTGTTGAATTACGAGTAACAACACCGGTTACCATAAGTAAATCTGCATGCCGTGGTGAAGGTACAAAATCCACCCCATACTGCTGTATATCATATATGGGATTACACAAATGATTCATCTCAAAATCACAAGCGTTACATGATCCGACATCTACATGTCTAACATGTAGAGAGCGGCCTAATAATGACCGTATTTTACGCTTAAACTCAGATGCAGCTTCATCAGCAAGACCTGCGCCCAAAGTAGCTAATTTGTAATTATCGGTCTGCTTACAGCAGGCCGCTTCGCAATTTTCTACACAAAGGCCACAAAATACACAAGCTTTTTGATCGATACTAATTGATCCGGGAATAACTCTGATTGCCTTTGTTGGACAAACAGCCGCACATTTCTGGCAATCCTGGCAAGAGGCAGAGCTGTTGGCCACTACCTCACCCCGGAAACGCGGGGCTGGTAGTGCCGTATCCCAATTTTCAGTTACTGTCCCTGTGGAAATTATTTTACGCAATATATTCAACATGTGTCTCTTCCTCCTATCGGTCAAGGCAGGCATACGATAATTCATAGCTTTTATTAACCAGTGGAAAATCCGGAATAATATTTCCAGGAGCTGCTACCGTAAGCGCCGGCCAGTTACAATATGCCGCGGCACGTACAAAAAGCCGGTAAATCGTATTATTTTCGCCTACCATCAACCAATGAATACAATGTCCTTGTGACGACTCGCTCCAGCCAAAGCCACAACTATATGGTTTAATCTCAGGAATAGCAATGATAAGCGCTCCATCAGGCATCTTGGCAATAATCTGACGTATCAGCTGCATAGTTTGATATACTTCATCTACCCTCACCCAAAGCCGGGCGGCTACATCGCCGGTCGTATATACCGGAACCTCAAATTTTAGTTTCGAATAACAATCATATGGATAATCACGACGACTATCAATATCTACCCCTGAGGCCCGCGCTCCCACGCCTACCACGCTCAAATCCAGCGCTGCTTGGCGAGAGACAACCCCAGTTGTATTAACCCGATTCAAAAACGCGTCGTTTGTACGGAAAAGACCGATCATTTCCGTAAAATCCGGTTCAAGTACATCCAACAGATTGATAATTTCATCTGCCAGATTAGTAGTAATATCCTGCCTTACTCCACCGGGTACCACCATGCCCCGTAGAAAACGATTTCCGGTTACAGCTTCATTGACGCGCATAATGGCTTCTTTCATACGTGCTCCTGCCATAACCGCCACTGCAAAGCCCATACCAGCACACAAGTTGCCGATATCACCAACATGATTATAAAGACGTTCCAATTCAGCAACAAGCGCTCTCATATACTGTGCCCTTTTAGGGACTTCAACCCCGGCCAGCGCTTCAATGGCATGACAGTAGGACAGAGAATGCGCTACGCCACAAACACCCGAGATACGTTCAACCTGATAAAAGGCTTTTTCTAACGGCAATCCTTCAATGGCTTTCTCTATCCCGCGATGAACAAAAAACATTTTGGCATCCAAACGCAGGATGGATTCACCAGCCTGACTGAAGCGAAAATGACCTGGTTCGATGATACCGGCATGAATAGGCCCTACCGGCACTTCAAATACGCCTTCACCTTCTACGCTATTCATATGCCAAGGCCTATTGGCCGTTGGCACCGGTGCAGTAACATCAAAATCCTTACGTAACGGATAAATAGTATCCGGCCAGTTTTCGTGTAATACCAGCGCACGCAAATCTGGATGACCTATTGGTTTTAAGCCGAATAAATCATATATTTCCCGTTCATACCATGCTGCTGCCGATATATGGGGAGTTATGGAGGAAAACTCTAGTGCTCCGGTCGCTGCTAGCAGCGCTTTAATTACTCTAAAATCTTTCCCTACAGCAAAAACACAATATATAGCATAGTTGCCGTGTAAGCCGCATTCGTCATTAGCAAACATAGCTATCAGTCGGTTTTTACCCTCTTCATAAATAGCCTCGGCAGCCTCTTGCAATTTAGACGCAGGAATAGTTACATATTCAACCATTTCCACTATTTGCTAACCTCCTAATACAATTTCAGCTGCCTGCACTAATACGCTATTCACTACCGGCGGCAGGTATAGCCCCGCAACAACAATAACTACCAGCGAAAGTGTCATAGCTGTCATGGTTGTAAAAGACATACGGAAACGGTATTGTTCGTTTGGTGCAGAGCCAAAACCCATTTTTAAACAATAGTACATCATGCCAGCAAAAATACCAGTGAGTAAAAACAACGTAATACTGCCAAGCAACCACTGCTGATTTTCAAACATGGATAAAACAATATAGAACTTAGATGTAAAAATATTAAACGGAGGCGTGCCAGTAATAGCGAAAATGCCGATAACCAACATCGTAGCCACCAGTGGCATAACCCGGGCAATACCATAAATTTGTTTAATATTTTTGGTTTTGTACTCCTGGGTAACTATGCCTGCCAGATAAAATAAGGAAGACTTTGCTATTGCATGATTGACAATATGCAGTAAAGCCGCATAAACAGCCAGCGGTGTACCAACACCCAGCCCTAATGTAATGATACCCATATGCTCGACACTGGAATAGGCCAACAACCGTTTTACATCATGCTGTGTCAAAACAAAAGGAATAGCTATCGCGATTGACAAAATTCCCAATGCTAATAGCATATAGTGGGAAAATTCAACCCCAATTGCTCCCTGTACAATAATCGTATTACGTACCAAGGCATACAGTGCACAACTGAGCAGCGCTCCGGACAAAAGTCCGCTGACAGGTGAAGGTGCCTGACTATGCGCATCAGGCAACCAGGTATGCATCGGAGCCAATCCGGCTTTTGTGCCATAGCCAATAAGAATGAATATAAAAGCAATCTTCATGATAGAAGGATCCAGTTTTCCACTTATATTTTTGAGTGTAAGCCAATCCAGCGCTTGTCCGCCAGCACCTATGCTGACTTGAGCATAATACAATATAATAGTGCCGAAGAGAGCTAAACAGATTCCGACTGTGCAAATCATAACATACTTCCAAGCCGCTTCCAGAGCATCGCGGTTAAAGTAAAACGCGACCAATAATGCGGAGGCTAACGTTGTTCCTTCTACAGCCACCCACATCAAACCAAGGTTGCCCACAACAATTACGCTAATCATGGCAAAACTAAACAAATTTAATAGTGCATAATAGCGTGGCAGCATGGCTAGCGTTATGCTACCTTCATGCACTTCTTTTTCCATATACGATAAAGAAAACAGCGTGGCTGTAAAGGTCAATAAAGCTACCACAAATAATAGTACCGCACTTAAATGATCCACATAAAAATGCTCTGACCTAAACACGTTTTGCTGGGTAATACCGTAAATAATAACCATAAGAACAGCGCTAGTCGCAGCACTTCCTAGAAAATTAATTCCTCTGATAACAGTCTGATTTCTTTGTAGTAACGTCAACAATCCTGTAACAACTGGTATTACTAATGCAAGCAAGATTATCTCCTGCATACTATCACCCCTTTAACTTCTTGAGCAGGCCTGTATCAGTAGTAGCCAAGGAGAGTTTCAGTCGGTAAGTCAAGATAACCAAAACAACAACTGCCACCAGCACGTCGAAGAATATCCCCAATTCAATGATTAACGGCAAACCTTGCGTGATAGATAAGCCCATCAAATACAGTCCATTCTCCATGGTAATCAGACCAATAATCTGCAGCAGCGCTTGATTGCGGGTCATAATCAGCAACAGTCCAATAAAGGATAAAGAAATTGCAGCAGGCAGCGTAGATGCTGCAGCAAAGCCCGGCAACGCTTTACCAATCAAACCATATGCTAAAATGATGGCCAAAATAGCAGTAAAGGTACTGAAGTTTGGTTTTACAATTTCACGTTCCTCATGTAAATAAGGCAATACCCGATATAAAGCGTACGGAATAAGTCCGACTTTGATTACGACTGTCAGCAAGGCGGCAATATACATATGAACTTGTCCAGTTTGAATTCCGGCAACAACGCAGGCGATAGCAACAATGACAGACTGCGCGCTAACAATATGAATGCCTAGCTTTAAGTTTGATACTCTTGTCAGTAAAATCGCAGCTGACAAAAGCAATACCGTTAATAGATCCATTGCTCTTCTTACCCCCTTATTACTGAGCCACTAGTGCCAGCAATGACAAGCATCCCGCTGCAACCATAAGGCCTGGCACCCTGAATAGGCGCATTTTATTAGTGCTGGATTCTATGCAGGCAAGTAAAACCGCCATGATAAGAACCTTAGTAAACATGGATACTGCAGACATTACATTGGAATCAAAGCCTGGAAGGTCCCAGGGAATAAAGAGCTTGATCAGTAACAAAATAAATACTAATTGTTTAATTGCAGCAGCCCAAAAAATTAAACCCACAGATCTACCGGAATACTCCAGCACCATGCCTTCATGGATCATGGTCAATTCTAAATGGGTATCCGGATTGTCGACCGGGATACGCCCTGTTTCAGCTACCGTAATAATCAAAAACGCAATCGCCGCCAGAACTGTTGATAATGAAATAGGCTCACTGGCTGCGTTACTGGCCATAGCAGACAATACTGTCGAATTGGCACTGATTGCCACTGTGAATAGGGTAATCATCAACGCAGGCTCCACAAGGACACTAACAAACATTTCCCGCGAACCACCCATTCCTCCGAATGAACTGCCAGCATCAAGCGATGCAATAGCCAGAAAAAATCTCCCCAGAGCCAATAGGTATACTAAAATAAACAAGTTATCAAACTGCCCATTAGTCTCAGTAAAAATAGTCGGCACCAACGCCGCTGCACCAATCGCTGTTGCAAAATATATATAGGGTGCAAAATGGAATACCCATGATACAGTCGGAGATACCACACTGTCTTTGGCGAGGAATTTAACAAAATCAAAATACGGCTGGAAATAACCCGGACCCCTCCGGCTCTGCAAACGTCCTTTTGTATTTTTAACTATACCTTGAACTAAGGGCGCCAGTATGACCAAAGCTATAACTTGAATAATAGTTGCCGTAATAGACATATGGTCACCACCTTGTCCCTATAATCAACACCACTGCTGTAACTGCCATGATATAACCGATGTAAAGCTGCAAACTTCCAGCCTGAACCCGTTTGAAGCTACTGGCTAGATTAAGAATTCCATTAGCTAGCGGTTGATACAGATATTCATTAATAAAGTAACTAACCTGTACCTTTAGCGACATCTTAACGCCATGATACGGATTTTGCGCTGCGTCGTCTGTCGTCAGCCGGGCAACCGGATGCAAAATATCACCAAATGCGCGACGGATAGGTTCAGCAAATCCAGTTGCCGTATATTCCATGCGAGCTGTAGGTATTTGACCACAAGTCCAGGTTTCATTGGTTTCCACTTTGGGAGTTCCTGCAGCACGGGCAAATAAGAAAGCTACAAGTAGACAAACGGCAATTATAATTACAACGATTGGCATAGTAATCAGACCAAAACTACCTTGCTGAGCTTGGAATGCTACTGCATACCATTGGCTGGTTTGAAAAAGATTATCTGCCGCTAAACCAGCATGCCCTGCTACCACATTTTTAAGAATATGAATCATCCATTGAGGCCATACACCAGCAGCAACACACACCACTGCGAGCATTGCCATCCCTAGTATCATGGAGCCGGGAACTTCTTTTGCCTGCTCCGCCTGCTTGCTGCGAGGCATTGCTAAAAAAGTCACGCCGAAGGCTTTAACAAAACAAGCGGCAGCTAAAGCCCCTGTCAACCCAAGTAAAGCTATTAGGGCAACTGCCCCCAGCTTACCAGTTAAGCCAACAATAGCTTTGGGTAAAAAAAACAAGGCTTGAAAAGTTAGCCATTCGCTAACAAAACCATTAAGCGGCGGCAGCGCTGAAATAGCGGCCGCACCAATCAAAAAACAAAAAGCAGTATAGGGCATCTTCTTGATTAAGCCACCCAGCTGTTCGATATCTTTGGTATGGGTAGCAGACATTACCGCCCCTGCTCCCATAAATAACAAGGATTTAAAAACAGCGTGGTTAAACACATGATAAAGACTGGCAGCCCATGCCAAGCCGCCAAGAGTTGGATAATTATTGCTCATAAACACCATACCAGCACCGATACCAAGCAGTATAATGCCAATATTTTCTACACTGTGATAGGCTAAAAGACGTTTAAGATCATGTTCCATAAGCGCATATAATACCCCAAGAACGCAGGATACAATTCCTAAACCTAAGATTAATTCTCCCCACCACGCAGGACCTACCCCTAAGAAATCAAGGAAAAAGCGCGCCATGCCATAAATTGCTGTTTTAATCATAATGCCTGACATCATGGCTGAAACGTGACTTGGAGCCGCCGGATGGGCTTCTGGCAACCAAATATGCAGCGGCATAACACCCGCTTTGGTACCAAAACCAATCAAAGCACACAGAAACACTACATTTTTCATCGGTTCAGTAAGTGCGCTTCCTTTAAGAAGTTCAAAATCCAAACTATTGGCTGCAGCAGCAAGTAGCAAGAATGCTATTACAATAAAAGCAGTACCAATATTAGTCATTAAAATGTATATGTAAGCGGCATTCGTATTGGATGTTTTTTCATATTCATGATTAACCAATAAAAATGACACCACCGTCATTAGTTCCCATACAATAACAAAAGCGACTACTTGGCTAATCGTCAATACTAAAACCATGGATAGCAAAAATGCATTAAAGAGTGACGCTAAGACTGCTAACCGCCGTCCATAATACTCCCGGCTGTATCCGATCGCATACACACTGGCAGCAGTACCTACTATTCCAAAAGCTAACAGGAAATAGGCCGCTAAATAATCGATTCTGACTTTAATAAGACCCAGAGGAGCTCCTAAAGCAACAGCTATAGTCTGTTCTCCTGTCTGTAGCGCCACTACCGCGCAGCCTACAGTTGCCAGACACCCTAATGCAGCAAAACCATGCGATAGATAATTGGTGGCTTTGGGATTGCTTTGAGCGACAAACGCAGAAAATATACCTAACGCAAACAAACATAGTATCGCAAAATATAATTGATCGATAAGCACAAATTTCACCTCTAAACCAACATGGATTTATAGTATAATCAGGTTGCGCACTAGGTCCCCATACCTCACACACAAATCATATTTCACACCACCCCCGTGGATTGTATTTTGTATGAAGCAGCTGTTGGATAACATCCTCATCCAATAATTCTTCATAAATCTCTTGGATTTCTTGTCGATTATGCAAATTCCTATATTCTATACTTTGCTCCTGCACCTCAGCAGTAAAGGTTCGGTTAGAATACACGATTACTTCGTCGTCAGGCATGATTATTTTCGGTTGTCCACCACCATTAATACATCCGCCAGGGCAGGCCATAACTTCCACGAAATGAAAATCTGCTTTTCCAGCTTTAATTGCTGCCAAAATGGACACAACATTCTTCAAACCGGCAACTACTGCCACTTTTATTGTCCGATCTCCGATTTTAATTTCTGACTTTCTCACGCCTTCGTCACCCCCGACGAATTTATGGTTGTCATCAGAAATCTCTTGCTTTGCAAGCAGCTCGTATCCAGTACGCAAAGATACCTCCATGACATCCTCAGCAGCACTAAAAATAGTGCCATCTCCAGAGTAAATCCTCAACGGCTTATCAAATTCTTTTTCAGGTAAGTCCTTTAAATCAATGCCCGCATCCTTAATTAATTGTGCAAGTTCCCGGGTAGTAATAACAACATCCACATCACGATAGCCACTATCTCTCATTTCAGGACGTTCACATTCAAACTTCTTACCCGTACAAGGCACAACTGAAACACTATAAACTTTTGCAGCATCCACACCATCAATTTCAGCACCATATGTCTTATATAACGTGCCCGCCATTTGCTGTGGAGATTTACAAGATGACAGATGTGAGATCAACTCCGGATAATCCTGCTCAATAAATTTTACCCAGGCAGGACAAAAAGAAGT
Organism: Sporomusa sp. KB1; assembly: GCF_007830295.1. GTDB lineage: Bacteria > Bacillota > Negativicutes > Sporomusales > Sporomusaceae > Sporomusa. The sequence goes on from NZ_VLKC01000002.1 coordinate 1,766,539, forward strand.
AAACATTGGCAGTAAGCCGCCTCCAATAATGCGCTCAAGAAGTTCACTACTTTCTTCCATAATTGTGAGCTCAGTCGAGAAATACGTGTCATAAACTCGATTAAAACCTAATTCCCTTAGGATAGCTGCCATTTTACCTGGTGTTAAACTTCCCAATGGCATGTCAAACTCTTCAGCAATAGCCACACGAACAGCTGGCGCACATTGCACCATCGTAAGAAGGTTATGATTCGCTAAGACCTCTTTTACAGTTGGCGCATGACCTGCATAGTAAGCTGCAAACAAGGGTTCTTTAACAGAAGGAAGCATATTACGTTCCTGCAGCTTTTTTCCTCGTAAAGCAAGATTCTCATCAAGCACAGAAGCATAGGCAGTGCAAACCTGCACACATTGACCACACATAATACAGCGCTCTCTATTAATCATTTGAGGGCTTCCCTTTTTGCCTTCTATAGCATCTACAGGACAAATAGCTGCACAACGCTTACAACCGATACATAACTCTTTATCAATATTGATAATCCCTTGCATCTTGGTCATCAAAATAAGCGTCTCCTATCGTATACAAAATGCTAATGCATTCCCAGAGTTATCCTATTTCTTCATAGCAGCTAAAACACCACTCGTGCAACCAACAGATGACGTAGTGCGCATGTAACTATACCAATAAAACATAGCCACAAAAATACCAAGACCAACAATATTCCCCAATACGGCAGGTATCCAATTATTCATAATGGTTGTTTCGATTGTCAGAGTATCTATCTTCACTCCTAATTTGCTTGCCTCTACCACTGCCGGCATAGTTTTTGCAAATAACCCAGCAGGAATATAGTACATATTTGCAACACTATGCTCAAAACCACTCATGACAAAAGTCATAACCGGGAGATAGCAAGTTGCCACTTTACTAATAATATCTTTGGAAGAAAAACTCATCCATACGGCAAGACCAACCAGCCAGTTACAAAGTATGCCGCGGAAAAACACTTCACCCCAAGTAAGATTCACTTTAGCAACAGCAGTTGCTAACGTCGCTGCACCAAGCAAATTATTATTAAATTTAAACAGTCCAGTCATATACATAAGCCAGGCTACCAGTATTCCACCCACCATATTACCCAGTAATACAATCGTCCAGTTTCTCATAACATCATAAAAACTAATCTTTCTGGAAAAAAGTGCGGTCAGCATGAGTACATTGCCGGTAAACAATTCCGCTCCGCAGATAATAACATACATAAGACCTACAGAAAAAACTGAACCTGTGATAAATCGTTGCCAGCCTGCACCAAGAGAAGTAAGATCATGAGCTGCCATAGTTGAGCCTTCAGCACCAAATGCAATAAAACAACCAGCAAGTATCCCTAGTATGAATAGTTTGCCAGCAGGCATTGTTGCCCTTTTCACCTGCGCTTCCATACAATTTTGAGCAATTTCCGGGGGTGTACAATAATTCATAATTCATCCTCCTTTGTTTTATAAAACGTACCGTACTGCGCCGCTTTCCTTATACTAGTAAGACGCTTATTGTCACTTCTGCCGATAATAAAAGCAAAAAGCATGCCAGCAAGGCATGCTTTTTTTGCTTTTACTATCCAGGTTTTTAAAGATAAACCGTACACTATCAGACTATTCAAGGTTCATAGCCGATATTTATTTTTTATCACTACTTATTTTTTACATAAATTATTGTAATATTCATAAATAATTAGTTTAATTAAAACATTTAGTTATTGCAGACCCTGCAATAACTGCAGGCTTTTTTTGCACGGTCTGCAGTTTTTACATATTTAGATAATTTTTTGCACACTATGTTTCTGATCGCTTTTTTTTCATCTTTTCAAGCCGGTAATATAGTGTTCGTACTGCAATCCCAAGATAATTAGCAGCCTTAGTTTTATTTCCGCCACACTTTTCTAATGCTTCTTCCACCATACTATCGACACGATCTTGTAAAGCAAAGTTATCCGATTGCGCTTCCAGCTTCTTTTGCGAACCATCGAAGGCGGATTCTGCTTTTGTCGCTCCATTTGAAGTTTTATTGTATCTATTATTAATATTACTTAAATGTTCTATTTTAAGTTCCTCTTCATCATACATGAAGGAAACCCATTCCATCACATTTCTAAGTTCACGAACATTACCCGGCCATGGATAATGTAAAAGAAACTCAGCCGCTGAATTACTTATACCCGCAAAGTGCTTTCCGCGCCGCTGCGCAAAATCTTGCAAAAACATTAGTGATAAGGGAAGTATATCCTCCTGCCGTTCGCGCAGCGGCGGTATAATAATTTGTCCAACTTTAAGCCGGTAGTACAAATCTGTTCTAAATAAACCCTGCTCAATACGTTTTTCAAAATCCACATTTGTTGCGCAAATAATTCTTAAATCAGTTTTTATTTTCCTTAAACCACCGACCCGGTAAAAACTTTTTTCCTCCAGTACTCGCAATAACTTAGGCTGTAATTCAATCGGAATTTCTGCAATCTCATCAAGAAACAACGTTCCTCCCATGGCCATATCCAGTTTACCCTTACTGCCACGTGACGTTCCGCCTGTAAAAGAACCAGCTTCATAGCCAAACAATTCACTTTCAAACAAACTAGGTGTTATAGCCGTACAATTAATATCAATAAATGGACCGGGATTTTCCAGCTTGCCATAATGCACCATTCTAGCAATAATCTCTTTTCCTACACCAGTTTCCCCTTGTATAAGAACAGGGAGTGAGCGATCAGTGTGATATTTCTCAGCTTGCTGAACAATATTTTTCATTTTATTGGAAAATACACCAACATGACCTATTCCGGCCTGCTCTGCAATAATCTTTTTTAATTGTTCTAACTGACGCTCGGTATCTTTTGTAGCACTCTTTACTTTCTCGTCAAAATGCTGTACCAATTCTTTATTCTCGTTTAATAAAAACTGGTGTTCTTCAACCCGATTTAAAACTGCTTTTAATTCCTGCACATTAATTGGCTTTGTCAGATAATCATAGGCTCCGACTCGTAATGCTCCAATAGTGAGGGCAATATCGATAAATCCTGTATATAAAACAAGGTCAGCTTCCGGACTACATTTTAGTGCCTTAATATCTCGTATTAAATCAATTCCTGACATGCCGCCCATCTTTATATCAGACAACACCATCTCATACCTATTTCTTTTATAGGTTTCAAGAGCCTCTTCACCAGAAGAACACTCATCAACGTGATGACCAAGCAATAGTAAATAATCAGCCAAAAAAGACCTGCTTTCCTTTTCATCATCGACAAGTAAAATACGCATGGCTTATCTCCCTTCTTTATTCTGCGTATACAGGAAATGACACCTTTATTTTCGCGCCGCCACGAGAATTATTCCCAACACTAATAGACCCATTGCTGGCAATAACAATGGACTGAATTATCGATAAACCAAGCCCCATAGAATCCCCGGATTTGGTTGAAAAAAACGGTTCAAAAATTCTTTCTTTCATAGCTTCATTAATACCAGGACCATTATCTCTTACTTCCAGGTATACTTTTTCGTCATCATTCCAGGTGCAAATAGATATTTTTCTTTGGTTTGAAGAAGCAGCATCTAAAGCCTGCATGGCATTCATCAGTAAATTGAGTAATACTTCCTCAAAACGAATAGGCGCACCATAAACAAAAGGTAAATTGGATGCTAAGTATTGATTAACTTGAATATGGCGCGAAATAAGCTGATTTCCTACCAAGGATAATGCCTTTTCGACGATATCATTTAAATTACAAGGTGTATAATCGTAATTTTGACTGTTACGCAGAAAAGAGCGCAGATGATTCACTATATTATCAATTCTATCCACCTGCTGAGAAATATTTGAAACATTTTTAATAACTTCTCCACTTGGCATATCACCTTTTGACTGATAATGCAACAAAACGGTTTCTGACAAAAGACGAATTGCATTGAGTGGCTGATTTATTTCATGTGCTATACCGCCGCCAATAATGGCCAGTGTTGTAACCCTCGCAGCACGTTCAATAGCTTCTCTAGCTTCTGCCACTCTGATTTGAGCCTCTTTTTCGACAGTTATATCCCGTCCCACTGATTGATATTCGATGACCTCACCCAACTCATTGAATATTGCATGGTTATTCCATTGAAGCCAACAATTACTATTATTAGTTTCAATTTTGTATTCTGACATTGCAACCGGGTGTTCAGGACTAAGGCCGTCAAAAAGACGTAAGATAGCATCCCGATTCGCCGGTGGTACAAAGTTTATAAAATTTCGGCCAATTATATCATCCATACTTTTACTAAAATAACGGCAAAACGCGCTATTAACAAAAGTCAGTGTGCCATCTGGAAGAAAACGGCGGATTAAATCCACCTGATCTTCTACAACTGCACGATAACGGGCTTCACTTTCTTTTAACTGTTGCTCTATTTGCTTTTGGGCAGTAATATCCCGCCCCACTGACTGAAACTCAAGTAATTTACCACTTTCATCAAAAATAGCTCTATTTACCCACTGCTGCCAACGTACTTCTCCATCTGGTTTGACAAATTTCCGCTCGGACATAGCAACCGGGTTGTCCACATGCAATGAAAATAACTGTTCTTTAAAAATCTCACGTTCTTCAGCAGGAATAAGTAAAATAACATTTTTCCCAAGCAGTTCTTCCATCGACTTATCAAACCAATTACATAATGCTCCATTTACAAATGTTAAGGTGCCATCAGGACGAAAACGACGAATTAGCTCTATCTGGTCCTCTATAATCGCGCGATAACGTGCTTCGCTTTCTTGCAAAGCCTGTTCACGGGCAACACTGCGAGAAACCAAAAAGGAAATGATCATTGCCAGAATAATTACTATTATATTGACAACAACGAGAATTATCTTCGAATGCACAGCATTTTGAGCATATTTTTCTTGTTCTTGCCTTACATACTCTTTAGTAGCGCTAATTATAGCTTCCGTAGCAGCCATAGCCTCTTTATAAGGCTGCCCGGCTTGAGCCATGTACATAGCGACATCCTCTAGCTTATTCGCCTGCTTGGCGGCCATAGACTTTTCTGCAATTTCTTCATAGGATGATTTTTCTTTTTTTACGATAATAAGATATGCTTTTGAATTTTCGGTTCTAAGATTACTTTCCAACCAATGTATCCGTTCATTAGCCTTTGCCTTATAATCATTATAAATCGGAATATCATTGGGATCGCCAGTAAAGTTGAACCGGCGCATAACAACACCCTCATTTGCAATATCTGCCGCCGTCCCCTGCACCATCTCCCTTACATCAATATTGACTTTGCTGAATTCTTGGTAAGATGAAGTTATTTCGCCAATCTTCCAGTATGTAAAACAGCTTATAACAATAATGAGCGTTAAGAGGAAGAAAAAGCCGATGTTTATTTTTTTCCCTACAGTCCATTTCATAATAAAATTTTTCCTTTATATAGAATATTGTACCTTGTATTGGCACAAAATCTGACTAGAGACAATAATCCAGATTTATTGTACACCTATAAGCATAACCTTACTAGTAAGTTGACAAAAAATGCAGACTAATTCTTTAGGTTCTGGCGACAAAATCTTAAAATTTTTTTATGTGCTATATTTTATTTTTTATCTTACACAAAAAGCCCCTGCCAAGTAATGTAAATTTGGCAGGGGTTTTCTGACTTAACGTATCAAACCATATTTTTTCTCTATACTTGAAATTTAGACACTGCCACCTGCAGATCTTCTGCAAGCTTTGCCAACGCTTGGCTAGAGCTTGCAATTTCCTCCATGGAAGCCAATTGTTCTTCCGCAGCTGCCGAAACTCCCTGAGCCTCACCTGCCGATTTTTTGCCTAAATCATCAATCCTTTTGACCGAATCCACGATATGCTGGCTGCCTGAAGCCATCTGCTGCATGGCTGCCGAAATTTCCTTCACCTGGCCTGATACCCCTGTCACTAGGCCTGCAATTTCCCTAAAGGCAGCGCCTGCAGTATTGACAACTTCGGCCCCGGTTTTGACTTCCCGTGTGCCGTTGTCCATGGCCACAACCGCCCTATCCGTATCCTCCTGAATTTCCCCAATTAGCTCGGCAATCTTTTTCGCTGCCTCCTGGGACTGTTCAGCCAATTTACGGACTTCCTCGGCCACCACCGCAAATCCACGGCCTTGTTCTCCCGCCCGTGCCGCTTCAATAGCCGCATTAAGCGCCAGAAGGTTGGTCTGGCCAGCTATACCGGAAATGGTATCAACGATCTGGCCGATTTCTTTCGAACGTTCGCCCAGCTTTGATACAACCTGGGAGGAAGCATTGACTGTTTCTTCGATTTGGCCCATCTGATTTACTGCCTTCTCCACCGCTTTGTCACCGTCTTTCGCCTTTTCGGCCGCCTGGGCCGAGTGAGCAGCTACCTGGTTGGCATTAGCAGCGATCTGCTGAATACCAGCGGATATCTGTTCCACAATAGCAGTGGTATCGTTGGCTGCAGCCAATTGCTCACTGGCTCCCGACGCCACATTGGTAATCGAAGTGGCAATCTGACTGGCGGCCTGAGCCGATTGCTCCGAACTAGCTGTCAGTTCCTGCGATGAAGCCGCTACTTGCTCTGTGGCCCCGCTAATTTTTTGGATAAGATCACGCAGGTTCCCGGCCATCTGTTCGAAGCTATGGCTTAGTCGGCCAATCTCATCGTCAGCGTTACTATCCAGTGTTATATTTGAAATATCACCATCGGCAATCCGGTTAGCCGCCATTTCCAGTTCGCGGAGGGGTTTCGTCATACTGCGGGCGTACCAGGCAATAAGTAAACCTGCCAAAACCAAAACTACAATGATTGTCACCAACGAAATTACCGTTAACGACGCCACTTCCTTTGACACTTCAGCAGTAGGAACTTTCACCACCAATGACCAGCCTGTTCTAGGCACAGGCGCGTATGCCACTGTGGTAGCAATACCTTTATCATCGTATTGGGCAAGCCCTTTTTCTCCCTTAACCATACGTTCGTACGTTGCCTTTATAGCCGAACTGGCCTCTTTGCTTTCTAAAACATTAATCTTCATTGCCATTTCCTTGTTCTGATGAACAATTAGTAAGCCATTCTCCTGCACCATGAAACCGTAGCCAGTCTCTCCCGCCTTAATCTCAAGCACCTTTTGGTTAATATCCGCTATACTAATTGCGCCAAACAATACACCATTAATTTTCCCCTCCACCTTGATCGGCACTGCCAGTACGATCTCCAAATCGCCAGAGGGCGATAAAACCGGGTCAGATACGCTAGCTTTACCTTGCATCGCCTCTTGAAACCAAGTCTTTGATCCAAAATTCAGCCTGAACCCTTTTGCGTCGATTGCTTGCCCATTTTGCGCTACGTATCCAATGGTGGCAAATTTAACCATATTTTTTTTAACCTGTACAAAAAAAGGAGCCATCTCTTCCAGATTACCACTTTGGACTGCCGGCGCCTTTGCTATCCCTTCAAGATGGAAAATGCCTTTATCCAACCAATCACCAATACTAAGCGCAGAATTCTCCGCTAGTTTTTCCATGCTGCTTGTGATTTCTCCGGTAACAATTGTTCGCGCTTTCCAGTAGTTGAGGCCACCCAAAACGCTCATCGCTATCAAGAAGATAATGAGAATAGTAACCGTTAGTTTAGTTTGAATGCTTTTCATCGCAACCTCCTGTTTATTACAAAAAAATCCATTTCTCCGTTCAGCTTAATATATATTTGAAATGCATTTATTGTGCCATAGGTGAAAACCCTGAAAATATGCACCCTTATTAAGGCGTTGGGACACAATCCTTTAATTATGAGTCAACCTTGTCCCAAATTGATTCGATATTGAGATGGCCAGTCTATCTAGGGAAAGTGCTGCTATTGGGGGATTTTCCTTCACAAAATTTGTACCTATCCTAAAAACTAAAAACTTTAAAAAACAAGAGTAAAATATGGTATGATAAAATAAATGTATAAATTCTCAGGGAGGATGAGCTGTATGGGCACGTGCTTAAGCTGTAACGAGTGTGGGAGATGCACAAGCATCAATAGAAAAATTATAAAATGTCCAAAATGTAGACGCGCAAATCTTAAGGATAATAAGATTTGTAAACGATGTGGCACTGTACTTGAACCTAATGAAGTTTAGTACCCCAAAAAAACCAAAAAGAAGAAACGTAGAAGGGCTGAGTTTGCGCCGCATCTATGATTCTTCTTTTTAATTTTCCTTACCTTTTTGTGAATAACTCAAATATGAATTATAAAATTTACTCAATTAACAAAACCAACTTTGCCGAAATGGTCAGAGACCAATCCAGCAAAGTTGCGGTAAATTCACTTTAGTCAAACCTTTTCCATTTTAAGTTACCGATGACCCTATTTATGCTTGTACAGCCCCACCCGATTGCCTTCGCAATCCTGGAAATGAGCAATGAAGCCAAGCTCGCCTAGTTCCGTCTGAGGCTGAAGTGTTTTTCCCCCATTAGCTTCTATTTTAACTAGGGTGCCCGGAATATCGTTAACCGACAGATAAACTACATTTCCGGTTTCCGCAGGTATATACCCATCCGCTTTTACCAAAGAACCACATGTTCCGGGGGTTTTGGGTTTCATTGGAAACCAAACCATATCCAACTTTCCCATTTTACTACTGGAAGGAAGAGAATAGCTAAACACTGTTTTGTAGAAATTCTTAGCTTTCATCAGATCATTAACTGGAATCTCAAACCAATTGACAGGATTCATTTTTGCAGCCATTGTCGTTGTATACAAACCCACCCGGTTGCCTTCACAATCCTGGAAATGAGCAATGAAGCCAAGATCTCCCATTGCTGTTTGAGACTGAAGTATTTTCCCCCCATTAGCTTCTATTTTAGCTAAGGTTTCCGGAATATCTTTAACCAATAGATAAACTATACACCCAGTTTCTGAAGGCGTATATCCATCCGCTTTTACCAAAGAACCACTTGTTCCGGTTATTGCCGGTGTAAATGGAAAATAGGCCCTATTCGGCGTTTCCGTTTCATTAATAGTAAGGGAATAGCCAAACACTGTTTCGTAGAACGTCCTAGCTCTCAACAAATCATTAACCGGGATATCAAACCAATTGATAGGGTTTATTTGTGTAATCGTAAGATCTGCTTGACATTTACTGCAGATTTTTTTCGTTGGCGGATTTACTGTACCACAATCAGGGCATTTTGCTGGTTTTACTATAGATGGAGGTCTAAAACACATTTTAACATCTCCCTAATACTTATTGAATTTTCTACGCTTCAAATTGATACTCAAGGCAAAGGAAGCTCAGCCTTGCATTTTCTACACATAGTATTTTTTCTTTTTGAGAAAATTATGGCTTTATTGCATCACACAATAAGATTCTCGCTTACTTCAGTTCGATGGGTCATAAAAGAATGTACAAGCACGAGTTGTCCCAAAAGAAAAGACCATCCATATCTTCACAGTAAAATTGGTAGCCAGCCGGCCTTTATCATATTTCCCCTTGAGTAATTATCTTTATCATAAGTAATTAGCAAAACCAACTTTGGTGAAATGGTCAGGGACCAACTTTGCTGAAATGGTCCCTGACCATTTCAGCAAAGTTGCGGTAAAATCACTTTAGTCAATAATACTTCGATTTTACTAAGGTTGCAGGCTGCCTTTTGTTCGTTATCAGGCAAATGATTAGCTGATTTCTTAAGGCCTGCCTTCAGCAGAACAAGTTTCTGTTGATCTCCAATCCACAATATACGTACCTGATGCTTGTTTTAACGCAACATACTTAACCTTTTGCGGTAATTCGGGAAATTTTTTGCTGTTCCGTGTTAATGCTTTGGCGTAAAGGGTAGCTATTGCTTCATCAGTAATTTCTTCCTTGTTTTCAAAAGCTTTTTTTGCATTCAGGATGTCTTCTTCAGTAATTACCATTCCAATTCCTCCTTAATTAAAAATCAAATAATTATCTGGAGACAAAGGGAAAAGATCCCTTTGTCTCCAGGTAAACCACTAAGTTATGTCCCAAACCGGACCTTATTTAGGTGTAAACAATACCATTTTGGGCTTTCTTGCCATTTTTTCAGCCAGTTCTTTAACAGGGCCATAACTCATTACCAGTGATTGGCAATGCTGTACGCAACTAGGTATCTTGCCCTCAGCGGTTCGGTCCTTACACAGATCGCACAGTGAGGTGGGGAAAGGAACATAATTCAAATCCCATTTGCCATCAGCCATCTTGCGAGGTCCATCTTCCAGTAGCTTAAGACCGTATTGATTGGGACCAAGATTTAACTCTTTGATGCAGGCAACTTCACAAGCGTGGCAGCCTGTGCAATATTCGTAGTCAATTAACAGACCATTTCCAGAGGTCTCCTCTGATTTTAGAAGGCGTTCCAAACCCTCTCTGGCTTGGGGAAACGCGGCTGCTTTTCCTTTGGTCTCTTTATTCTGGCAGTTGAGCTCTGACATATTCCCATCCTCCTCTTCGGGTGACTTGTTCACCTGGCATTATTTTACTATTTTCTTCAGTTACTTTATAAATCCGGCAAAGCAAGTTTTTGTTAGGTGCTCCATAACCAGTTGGCCCGTTCTGGCACTGGGAGGTCAGGTTATTAATATTGGAATCAAAGGTCCCAAAGAGGCTCGGCTCGGCTCCTTCTTTTTCCGGGAACCACCAACCATGCTCAGCACTTACTACTCTGGGGTCAATAGCAACTTTTAATGTAGCGATTTGTTTGCATCTGCCACGCTTGCTTTCGATCCATACCCAGTCTCCTTCTTGGATACCCAAGTTCTTGGCAGTATCAGGGTGAATTTCTACCAAGGGCTGTGGATGGAACATTCTCATAGTGGGCTGCTGCCGATGTTCAGAGTGGAAGAATTCCCATGAACGTGCACCTGAAGTTAGAATTAATGGATATTCTTTATACAGCTCAGGAGCTGAATAGGGACTTTCTGGCGGTTCAATATGAGTCGGCAACGGATCAACGTCAAAGGCGTCAAACAAGTCAATATATAATTGAACCTTGCCGTCAGCCGTATTGAAACCAGGCTGTCTATCACGGCGCAGAAGACCTTTTTCATATTTCTTGTACTGCCATTCGGGGTAAATATAAACGTTTTCCTTAAGTTCCGAATAAGTAAGACCCTGTGTATTACCTCTTTCACGGAACTTTTTACCTTCTTCGGACCATTCATACTTGAAGGCATCCGGATATTTGTCTTTGTCATTGCCCATTTTCCAGTTTAACCAATCTGGCACAGTTTCCCAGGGGAAGGCTTCGGGGTGCAGACGTTTTCCAAGGTCAAGAATAATCTGCTCGTCGGATTTGCATTCCTCATACTGTGTTAACTTGGTGATAGCACGCAGCGGTGCAAACCAGGCTCTGAAACTATCACGTTCTGCACTCATACCTGCAGGTAAGACGATATCTGCGCAAGCAACGGCAGTCGGAGTCATGAAGAGATCAACTACTACATTGAAGTCGACTTTTTTCATGGCCTCATAAACGCGGGGTGCCTCAGATGCCATGTTGGCAAAGGTATTTGTGGTTTGCAACCACAACATTTTAACCGGGTACGGATGACCGCCATTTTCAATTGCCTCGAGGCATGTATCCCCATGGGCAGTTGAAGCTAACCCATACTTTTTAAGAGGATTTTTCTCATTTCCAAAGCGTTCTTCCTGGATTTCTTTAGGCACCCAGCCGTAACCGCAGCTATAGCCATCATCAACATTGAATCCGCTCTTGGCAATGATGTTCCCACCCGGGACATCTGTATTTCCAGTTATCGCCCATAGGCTATTAACGGCCTGGGCAGTCGCAATACCGGTAACTTGTTGGTCAATAGCCAGACCCCACTGGATAGATGCCGGTTTGGCTTTAGCATAACGCCGTGCTGCGGCTTCGATGATTTCCTTCGGAACCCAGGTAATTTCAGCAACTTTGTCAGTCGGATATTCCTGAACACGTTCTTTTAATTCTTCAAATCCTGAACACCAGTTTTCAACAAAATCATGATCATAAAGATCTTCGTTGATAATGACATTTAGCATACCCATAGCCAGCGCACAGTCAGTTCCGGGCCTTAACTGCAGCCAGTAATCTGCTCTCGCTGCCAACCATGTCAAACGAGGGTCAACAACAATGAGTTTTGCTCCCATTCTCATTTCATCAACAATCCAATGTCCAAAGAACCCATCGCCATTACTGATGATAGGATTATTACCCCAGATCATGATCACTTCCGGGCACTTAAACTCGGGGTTATTATAGCGGTCTTCAAAAAATTGTCCACAGTCAGCAACGAAGAAGTCACTATTCATAACCGCCTGCTGCGCAGCTCTAGGCAGATAGCAGGAATCACCGCTCAGGAATCCCAGCACATAGTTGGGGCTGCCAAATGCAGCATAAGTCAGATAAGGTACCTGCCAGATAATATTTCTCCCGGTACCTTCCATGCCGACGATTGACTTGCCGCCAAATTCTTTTTGGATACCTTTGACTTTTTCAACGATAATATCGTAAGCTTCGTCCCAGGAAATACGTTCCCATTTATTTTCGCCGCGCTCACCGACACGCTTTAACGGCCATTTCAGACGTTGGGGGCTATTGTATGCTTCCACCTGATTCAGGCAACGCATACATAATCTTCCCATGTTATAGGGATTATCTAGGTCTCCCTCGACTTTTACTAATTTGTCATCTTTCGTGTAATACAGAAGGCCGCACCCATCATGACAACCCGGTCCTGACCAATGAGTAGAACGGGTTACAGTATATTCGCCTTCCTGCCACTGCCATTCTTTTGCAGACATTTAGCTTCCTCCTTTGAAAATTTAGTTTTTCAACTAATTAATTATTGTGGCTATCTTTTACTTTGGATGCCACCTCCTAAAAAACTCCTCCGTGGGAGTTTTTAGCCAGAAACCTAGATATAATCCAAAACAGATATGGATAATAAATTCGGCTGACATCTCTTAATATTGCAAGTATTGTGCCAACCGTTAAGCGCCTCTAATTCGCCACACAAATCTGGCTTTGGGACACACAATTTTATTTGTGAAACCATTCTGTCCCAAATTAATTTTGCTCGCATTCTGGTTATATCCGCCAAGTCATGGGCCGAATAAAGAAATAAAGTTGGCACGACTAATGTCTGCCAACCTCATCATTAGCTTATCCGATAACCAAGCTGCTCGACTTAGCTTCAGATGGGGTTAAAACCCTACCTAAAGCTAAGTCTCGCTTTATCCCCATATTGGATACTCTTTCAGGCAATGCTTAATCAATTATACCCTTACCCTTTAACGCCTCAATTTCGCTTTCGCTGTAGCCAAGGAGTTCGGTAAGAATCTTATTCGTGTCCTGTCCTAGAGCCGGAGCCCCACGCCATACCTGTCCCGGAGTTTCCGAGAGCTTAGGCATAACACCAAAGGCTTCCACTTCCTTGTTTAGCGTCTGATCGGTGTATTTTACCCAGTCACCTCTCATGCGCCAGTGCGGTTCATTGTAAACCTCCTCAGCGGTTTTAATATGTGCTGCTGAGATCTTGTTGTCAATGCAAATGTTTATTGCTTCCTGTGCCGTATGGTCCTTAAAGAATTTTTTGAAAATACCATCCAGTTCACGCCCCAGCGGACTGGCAACTGCTTCCGGTGAGCTGCTGCATTCTTCGTAGGAGTATTTCTTCGAGTCAATGCCAAAGCCTTTTAATACGTTATTGTAAGCTGTCTTTCCATAGGAACCAAGATTAATAAATCCTCCGTCCCCACATTCAAAAACGCCTGCTGGCTGGAAAGCCACCTGCATGATGCCCTGTCTGTGTTTGAGGGTTTTGTTCATGGTCCAAAGGACAAAGTTGTCATCCATTACCCTCATCCAGCTTTCAGTCAAGCTAGCATCGATCCTTTGACCCTTGCCGGTTTTTTGGGCATTCATATAAGCCATCAAAATTCCGTTGACTGCGATTAAACCTGTCAGGTAGTCACCTACATACTGCTGAGCATAGTATGGCGCAAGATCAGGATAACCCTGCAGCAGCGCCCAGCCCGATTCAGACTGTCCCAAGGGGTCATATCCGGGTCGGTTTATGTGTCTTTGCTCACCGCCAAATCCAGTTGTTCCGTAACCGCTGATGTGACAGATGACTAATTTGGGGTTGACCTCCATTAACATTTCATCGGTGATTCCCAGCTTGTCAATCCAAACCATGTTTTCAATCCAAACATCTGAGTTCTTAATCAACGACAAAAAGATTTCTTTGGATTCCGGTATATTCAGGTTGGTTTCCAAGGCAAAACTTAATTTGTTTCTGGAATTTTGCATCCATCCACCACCGATATGCTTGTCTCCTTCAACAATCTGTGGTTTCTGATGGCGGGCAGGATCACCGCCTACTTTAGGCCGTTCAAGAGCAATTACCTCGGCACCAAAGTCACTCATCATCGTCGCACAGAAGGGAGCTGCCACGACGGTTCCATTAAGCAGAACCCTGATTCCGGAAAGGGGCCCAAAGGTAGGGGCAAAAAGTGGAGCCGGTTTGTATTCAATTTGTTCCCATCGATTCATATTCATCATTTCCTCTCTATTTTTATTTTTCATGCAAAAACCAAACCACACTTGTCCATTGCTTGTTTGTATAGCTTGCGTATAGCTTGCAAAAGGCAATTCCCTAAGAAAAGACTTGACTTGTGCCAAGTCCTTAAGGACGCCGGCCGAAGCCTTAGTCGTTCACTCCCGGGAAAGTTTTATACTTTCTCTCTGGACTAGAAAGCTTGTTTCACTGACATGAACCACCCCTTCATCTAGCAATTTTTGCCGAATAATAACTGCGAGTACATCTAAGCCAAAAGAGCAATGGGTAACCGTGCGGCTTATCATATAATTGAGATGCAATTATTGTGCCATAGGGCAGAACCCCGGAAATATGCGCTTTATTCATGTGTTGGGACATAATCTTTTAATTGTGACCTAATCATGTCCCAAATTGATTAGGTATTGATAATGGGAAAAATGCTACCAATAAATTATTACGATGCAAAAACCACCTAGAACCTATAATTTCTGGTATAATAAAAAATATAACTAAACTTTTAAATATGTTACACTTAGAATATAAGCGAGAAAGGGAGTGTCATCATGAAACCTCTGGAGCATTTACTCAGCCCAATTATAAATAATTTAAACAGCATTACTACTATTAATGAAAATGATAAAATTCTCATCGGGAAAATAAAGAAACAAAAAATGGATCTGCTTCAGAAAAAAATCACCCCTTCTCAAGCTGACTTAGTTCGACCAGAAATAGTTGAGTCATGGATAAGATCAAGCGAAAATGGTCTTGACCCTTTAGTTTATAATGATCCGCCCCTTATGGATGCACTTTCCTTTGACAAGCGAATTAAAGAAAAAGACTTTTTTATTCAAACAGCAAATCCCTATATCGCTCAATTAGAAAACATGCTGTCCCATATCGAGTCTTATATTTTCCTAACAGATGAACATGGACTCATTCTTCGGGTAGTTCAGGCTTTGGGTAAAAATAATTTCCGCCTTACTCCAGGCACAATTTGGACAGAGAAAACAATCGGAACCTGTGCACATGAAATGTGTATACAATTGAAAACCCCTATTCAACTCTGCGGTCCTGAACATTTCTGCCGAATATTTAATAATATTTCTTCCTCATCTGCCCCTGTTTTTGATTCGAATGGTAATCTGGAGGGAACACTGACTATTACCAGTCCACGCTTTGACCGTCAAAATTCATATTCACTGGGACTTGCTGTTATCATGGCTGAAACAATCCAGAAGGAGTTTCAGCTTTCGGTAAACAGGGAGTTGTTTCATATTGCGCTTACGGGCACAGAAGATGCTATTATTATGATTAATAAGTGCGGGATAGTTCAAAAAGCTAACGAGGCCGCCTGCGGGATAGTTAAACATGTCATCCCAAATTTAATTGGTTTGCAAATTGGCGATATTTTTGAAAACCAGCTCTTGGTGAACTCTATTTTGGAGACAGAAAAGCCCAATATAAATACTAATATTAAACTAAAAAAAATAAAGCAAAAATCATTTTCACTTTTTATCCAACCAATAAAAAGTGAAAGCATCATTGTAGGCTACTTATTAACTCTTAAACCAATTAATCAACCACTAAAGATTAGTCAATCATGCAACGGTTTTGCATCAAGATTTACGTTTGATAATATAGTTGGCACTTCCCCACAATCCGTAAAATTAATAAGCTTAGCAAAAAGATATGCACGCTACACTTCTAATGTACTTATACAAGGTGAGAGCGGAACTGGCAAAGAGGTATTTGCCCAGGCAATTCATAATGAAAGCAGGCCGGATGGCCCATTTGTAGCCGTAAACTGTGCAGCAATTCCTAAAAACCTGATCGAAAGCGAACTATTTGGTTATGAACCAGGTGCATTTACTGGCGCTGAACGCATAGGCAAACCTGGCAAAATTGAGCAGGCCTGTGACGGCACTCTCTTTCTGGATGAGATTGGCGATATGCCTGTAGAGCTTCAGGCAGTCCTACTTAGAGTGCTGGAAGATAAAATGATTATGCGCCTGGGAGGTAGCCACTACATTCCTGTTAATTTCCGATTAATTACAGCTACTAATAAAAAATTGTTAGATCTAGTGGAGAAGGATTTATTTCGTGAGGATTTATACTACCGTATATCAGTATTTAAACTCAATATCTCACCCTTAAGAGAAAGAGGGTCAGACGTCGTTCAACTGATAGATCACTTAATTACTGCATATGCTAACGCGGAAGGTATTGATAAACCTACTTTAAGTAACACTGCTAAATATATATTATTGCAGTATAACTGGCCTGGGAATATTCGGCAATTGAAAAATGTTATTTCTTATGCGATGTGCATGCATACCGACGGTATTATTTATCCTGAACACCTTCCAGATGAAATTCTAAATACAGCTTCTACTCCCATCTCAGAAAAAGATGTAGTTGAAATAGAATCGCTGGCCACTAGCGATGTGTTAACAAATACTGTTTCCGTCAAAGAAATGGAAAAAGAGGTTATTAAAAAAGCTCTTCATAGTTCCGATAATCATGTACGCGATGCAGCCAAAATAGTAGGTCTTAGTAAGTCCACTCTTTATAGAAAAATAAAGGAATACGGACTAGACCCCAATGACACATTATAAAGACAGACAAAAAACTCAGAGGACAAGCCTTTGAGTTTTTTCAATTCTCTAATTACGCTTCTTTTCTTGTACACTTTCAGTTTAGACAAAACAGTTGGGCTTGGCACGCAATTTGCATTATCATATAGACAAGATGAGAAAAAAAGGAGATTACAGGATGAATCATACAGAGAATGCAAAAGAACAGCCTGCGCCTTCCCAAGTACCTTTTTTAAGTGAATTTTCTAAATCTGTCGGCATAACGGTCGAAATGGTTACCGAGAATTGCTCCAGACTCCACTTGACCACTAATGAAGGAACTACGAATGCCTATGGTATTATTCATGGAGGCGTCTTAGCTACCTTAGCCGACAATTGTATGGGCATAATTTTACGTGCTGCAAATTTACCGGCAGTTACGCTGGAGTTAGCGATAAATTATCTTAGTGCCACTAAACCCGGAGACGAACTAATTGCCGACGGACAGGTAGTTCATTTCGGCGGCTCCGTCATTACTACTCAGTGTATGATAAGCTCCACTAGTGGTAAAAAAATTGCTATCGCAAAAGGTACTTTCTTCCTGCGTAAGCATCAGTGAGGAACACCGGTGCCATTCTTGCTAACTAGTGGCACCCAGGCTTCTTAGATATCCTGCAAAAGTACCCTGTTTTGAACTTGCAAATTGATAACAAGTAAAAAACTGCAGCGAGCCCGTTAAAGGGTGGCTGCAGTTTTTTACTACAGTTGCAGCTTAAAACACCCTTTTCACATTGGGCATGTCTTACACTGTTCTACATTAAAGTAAACTATTACTGATTTGACCAAAAATCAAATTGGGACACCCGAGTTCACAATTTGATTTTTTTGTCCCATGAAGGATTCGTCTTGAGCAATAATGGGTGTTTCAAAATGGCATGAATATTGCATAAATTTAAAATTGGACAATTGGCCGCCTGCCAATACTCTTGTGTCTGAAAAAGTGACCGTGAAACTTCAACGGCATAATGCCTTGAATATTCTTCCCGGCCACAGGGAGGTGTTAGCAGTGACATAGTAATTACTATAAAAACTGATTCCGAGATGGTATCTTCAAACTTTGGCGTGCCCGGTTACCAAGACGGATAATGGGAGGAAAGGTATGAAAGCAAACTATAACCGCTGGTTAATTCTCGTTGCAACAATAATCGTTAATATTTGTATCGGAGCACAATACGCTTGGAGCGTGTTCGCTCTTCCCTTGTCGAAACTATTCGGGTGGAGTGGGATGACGCTGGCCTTAGCCTTTACGATCACCTTTGCCACAGGACCGATTGTCATGATTTGCGGCGGCATGCTGCAAGACCGCAAAGGGGCAAAATTTAACATTGTTCTTGGAGGTATCCTTTGGGGTGCAGGGTTATTTCTTACAGGATTTGTTTCAACCCCTGAGGCTCTTTACTTAACGTTTTCAGTAATTGCCGCTGTTGGCGCTGGCATCGTTTATTCTGGCAATGTTGCCAACACGAACAAATTTTTCCCGGATAAACGGGGCCTTGCCGTGGGTTTGGCTGCCGCCGGGTATGGTTCCGGAGCAATGATTGTCGCTCCGATTGCCAGCTCTTTAATTATCAGCTATGGAGTACTTACCACTTTTAAAATCCTCGGTGCCGCATTCCTGATCATTATCATGCTGTGCTCCCTAATTATCAAAGGTGCTCCGGCTGGATATAAACCTGAGGGCTGGGTACCGCCGGTTTCGGCAGGCAAACCCGGGGGTAACGACAAGAATTGGAAACAGATGCTGCAAGATCCCCTATGGTATGTTATGGCTTGCATGTTTGCAATCGCTGCGCTGGCCGGGCTGATGATTTTAGCGCATGCTTCACCAATCGGTCAGACAATGTTCAAGCTAGAACCACAAGTCGCAGCTTTTTACGTCAGTTTAATCGCCTTGTTTAACATGGCTGGACGAGTTATCTTTGGATTTATATCAGATAAAATTGGGCGACCCAATACTCTGGCAATTATGTTTGCACTCTCAGCTGGAATGCTTTTCCTTCTGACAAACACAACTTCAAGTTTCATGTTCGGCGTTGCTGGCGCTGGAGTAGGAGCTTGCTTTGGCGGGGCCCAGGCCGTTTTCCCATCGCTTGTAGCTGAAAAATATGGGACACAAAATATCGGCGTCAACTATGGAGTAACCTTTGTTGCCTTTGGTATTGCCGCTTATTTTGGTCCAATGATTGCAGCAAATGTTGCGAAGGCCAGCAACGGAATCTATACACAGGCTTTCTATATTGCGATGATTTTAAATATCATCGGTATTGCCGTAACATTTATCTACAGACTTCTCGACAAAAAAGGTAAAAACACAACCACCAATGTGGCGCAATGAGAATCCTAAAAAAAATCCATCAACAGGTAGCTTACATGAAGTAAAATGATGTCATGGAGGCTAAATCATGACTATTCGATCCAAAATACCATATATTCCATTAGAGCAACAGCCTTATCTTAAAGGACGACAACTGGAATTTGAGAGTATCGCACAAATGCTTACTGTACGCTCAAATGAAACCCCGAATGCTCCGCATGTTTATTACTATGACCAGACATTAACTTATAAGGATACCAATGATCGGGCAAATAGGGTCGCAAACTATCTCAAAGAAAAGGGTGTAAAAAAAGGGGATATCATAACTATTATGCTATCGAATTCTCCCGAATTTTACTACGCCATGTGGGGAACTCATAAACTGGGAGCAATTGCGATGTGTATCTCGCCTATGCTGAGAGGCCCGGAAATTGCCTATATCTTGGATGATGCAAAACCGAAGGTAGCGTTTGTTGTTAGTGATAGCATGACTGAATTTTTCAAGGGATTAAATAACGCTACTACTAAACCGATTGTCGTCGAAGTAGCAACCGGAGATAAGTATGATTCAACAATAGCCCAGGATAATCTTGACAACATTTTGAACAAGTTTCCGGATGATGAGTGTTTGATCAAACAAAACCCTGATGATATATTTTTGCTATTATATTCATCCGGTACAACCGGAAGACCCAAAGGTATATTACTTTCCAACAAAGCCGGGCTGTCATTATGCCGTGATCAAAACAGGAGCGGGATCGTAACCGGCAATGACGTCATGTTGCTTATTCTGCCGATGTATCACTGTTGCCCCTTATGTGTGTTTACATACCCCCTGAGCTATGCCGGACAAGCTCTCTGTATACGCCAATTTTCTGTTAACGATTTCTGGCCAACCGTTATTCAATATGGGATAACAATTATTATGGCTGTTCCCACCATGCTTGACTATATTCTCAGTCGGATTGATGCGAAGGAAGTTGATCTGTCCCAAGTAAAAATAAGGTATGCAAACACCGGCGCAGGTCCTCTTTCCCTTGAAACGCGCAAGCGGTTTAAAGAACAGTACCATATTGATCTGTTGGTAGGATATGGTCTCACTGAAGGGGGTGGAGGATGCTGCGTCGAGCCGCCCCTAGGCCGTTACAAAGAAGGGTCGTGCGGATTACCTTATCCTGAACAGCAAATCGAGATACTAGACGAACACGATACTATACTGCCAAATAACCAAATTGGTCAAATCTGTATAAAAGGCGATAATGTGATGTCAGGGTACCTGAATAAGCCTGATGAATTTGCCAAGGTTATGGCTGGTGGCTTTTTGCATACTGGGGATGTAGGCTATTTTGATGATGAAGGCTATCTATTCGTTACAGACCGTAAGGGAGACATGATTGTTCGCGGCGGGGAAAATATCTATCCACGAGAGATAGAGAGCGTATTAGAATCCAATCAACTGGTTGCTGAGGTTGCTGTTATCGGCGTTCTTGACAACCTGCTTGGAGAAAGATTAAAAGCGTTTATTGTTCCAAAAGTGCAGGGAACTATGAACGCCGAAGCAACAAAAGCATGGTTGGCAGAACGAATCGCTGATTTCAAAATTCCTGATTATTATGAATTTGTAAGTTCACTTCCACGGACGGCAACAGGTAAAATTCAAAAATTTGAATTGCGGAAAAGAGCAAACTCACCGGGATAACTTAGATTAAATTAGCAGAACGAAAAATAGTAGGAATAGGGGAGAAATTATTCATGACAAAGAAGAAACAACTAAAAAAATGGTTATCTATTGTACCTGTGGCACTTATGACCATCACCCTGAGCGGAACTACCATGATCCCAGGCACCGTTCAAGCTGCGCTTGGCCAGTCCTTTAACGATGTTCCAGCAAACCACTGGGCCTATGCTGCCGTAACGAAACTGGCTAATGCCGGTATTGTTACTGGCTACGACAACAGCTACTTCAAAGGTGATAGAACTATAACCCGCTACGAAATGGCCGTTATGGTGGCAAAAGCGATTGACAAATATGACACAGCCAACGATGCCGACAAGCAGGTAATTGATAAGCTGTCTGCTGAATTTGCCAGCGAACTTAACAAGTTAAGTGGTCGGGTAACGAAAGTAGAATCGAAAACAAATACCTGGCTCAGCGGTGAAACCCGGTTCCGTTTTATGGGAAATGATGCCAATGCTCCCGGTGCAAAAAAGCTCAGCGGTTCCGACAGATTTGAGTTTCGTCAGCGTATTAAGATTAATGGCAATATCAATGAAAATATATCCCTGACAGCCCGGATGAATGCCACCACCAAAATGGGTAACTACGGCGCTTCCAGTGGTGATGCAATGACCATGGATATCGCTGCAGTGACTGCCAAAAATGCGCTTGGCTTAGATAGTATTCGTTTGGGGCGTTACTTTTACGATCCCTTTACCCATGGCCTGTTCGGCAAAGCGATTGGTGTTGATGGCGTTCGGGTTGACAAAACCATCGGCACTACCCGGTTTACCGGATCAGTTAATAATGTTGTCGGCAATGGTAGTGCCGCAAACGCGTTCAAAGACAGTGCTGTGGGGGATGCTGAAACCGTTACAGCGGCGCAACTTACCTTTAAAGCAAGCAACAAGCTTAATCTGACTGGCGGCTATTACTGGTCTGATGTTCCTGGTACCAGCAGCACAGCCGGAGTTGGTGGCACTATGAATATCACTACCGGTGACAGCTTTGATGGCTCGAAAGGCTGGGCTGTAGGCTTTGATGCCAAAATAGGGGATAAACTGCTGCTTATGGGTGACTATGTTTCCACTAAACTTAACGATGTCAATGGATCGCACCTGTCCGATAGTCCTAAGGGCTGGGCTGTAGAACTTACGAGCGCCACCAAAATGCCGGCGGCCTACTTTGAGGCCAAACCGCTGACAGACTATAGGAAAGTCCACGACTTTGGCTGGTCGATTTCGTACCGCAGCGTTGAGGCTGGCGCCACTCCGTATGGTATTGGCGGCTTTGACGGTCAAGCTGTAAGCTCTACGTCTGGAGCATATCCAACCTATATGAAAGGCACTGACAATATCAAGGGTGTGTCCATAGCCCTGGCTAGCACGATTGCTAAGAATGTAACCTGGACAATTGGAATGCAAGACCTCAGAATTAAGGATAGCAAGCTTACTGGCGGAGTAAGCGACCTCGGCAAATCGTATTTTTCGAAGGTTGAGTTCTTCTATTAAAAGTAAGGGATTTAAAACAAGCGTTTCTTGACCCCTGCCCTTCATAGAACACAGCTAGGTGTCCTATGAAGGGCTTACCAATATCTAAATACTCCCCCACCATGACTTGCTTAAATCCTGGGAATATAATACCATAATACCTAGGTCAAGCTCCCGCATATCTATAAAAAGAAGTACTAGAATCCACTAAATATTATTTTTAAGGAGTAATACTACATGAATGCAACGTTAGAAAAGGTCGAAAACGGCGAAGCTCATTTGGAAATTATAATTGCAGCAGACAAAATGGAAGAAGGTCTGGAAAAGTCGTACAAAAAGAATGGTAAGAAATATAACATTCCCGGCTTCAGAAACGGAGCAACGCCTCGAACAATTTTAGAATCGAAATTTGGAGCGGAAATTTTTCTAGAAGATGCCCTTGAGTTTGTTGTGCCTAATGAATATTATGCTGCAATTAAACAATTTGAACTAAACATTATTGGTGAACCTGATATTGAAGTGGGTTATGTAAAAAAAGGAAAACCAGTTAGTGTTAAGGTACGTGTGCCGGTTAAACCTGAAATTACCCTCGGAACGCTGGAAGGACTGGAAGTCAAAGTGCCAAAGGATGTTGAGGTAACTGAAAAAACTATTGATAACTATTTACAAAACTTGCGTTCCCAAAATAAAAAAGTAATTGATAAAGCGAATGACCCTGCTGCTATTGGGGATACCGTAACTATTGATTATGAAGGCTCACTACAAGACACCACCATGAACCAAACAGAAAAAGATTTTAAATTACTCCTCGGCTCAGGCACTTTTTTCCCTGGTTTCGAAGACAAATTGGTGGGTGTAAAAAAAGGCAACAAATTGAATGTTGAAATTTGCTTCCCGCAAGACCACTCGCTGGTTCAATTAGCTGGCAAATGTGCCTCATTCAAAGTAACCGTAAAGAAAGTTGAAAACATTCAACTTAGAGAACTGAATGATCAATTCGCTCAAGAAGTATTTAAACTGACTAGCCTGGAAGAATTGCGTTTAGATAGCAAGAAAAAACTACTTGAAATGGCCTCCCAACGTACTTCAAATGCTAAAAAACAAGCTGCTATTCATGCTTTATTGGATATGCACCCCTTCACTGTTTCTGAATCCATTATTATGTCGCAGGCTAAGGCAATGCTAGAACAATTTGCTAACCAATTGAAAGCCCAGGGAGGAAGTATTGAATTATATCTCCAAATGACTAACAGCACTATGGATAACCTCAAAAAGGAAATATGGCAAGATGCTACAACTATTACGAAATCCAATTATATCTTGGAGAAAATCATTAAAGAAAAGAAAATTGAAGTAAGTGATGAGGAGCTAAATAGCGGTATTGAGGCTTTTGCTGCCAGTATCGGCATGGCTACGAAAAATGCGAAGGAGAACCTTGGTCCGCTAGTTGAGAAAGTGCTGTTTGATTTAAAAGCAAATAAGGCAATCCAATATTTGCTGGATCATGCGGTTATTACGATTGCTGATTTTGCCGCATAAAAGGAGACTCCACACTACAAGGAGGTACGGAGAATTGAGGAATGCTATTGTCATATTTACAAAGGTCCCCAAAATTGGCGACAACAAGACTCGGCTCACAACAGAACGGGGCGGCATTTTAACAGTTGAAGAAGCAAAGGAATTTTATGAAGCTTCTCTGTTAGATGTAATTGATAGCTGTATTGCTGCAAATTGTGGTGATGTGTATATTTGCCAAAACCTGAATGGAGATAAAGACTATCTGAATCAGCTCATTGAATCAACGTTCGGCAAAGAAGCGGTAAAGGAAATCTTCACAGATGAGGGCCGCTCTTTCGATCAGGGCATGCAATATGCGGTTGATTACATATTTAAAGATGGTTCCGGTCAAAGACTAGCAGACAGTGTCTTTATTATGGGTGGAGATATCCCTTCACTTCAACCCTCTACAATACGAGAAGCAGTAAAAAAACTTGAGCTAATTGCCTCCAGCCCCCAAGCATTTACTTGTGTAAAGCAGACAGAAATAGTAAATCCAACGATTGGCGCAGGAATCATCGAGTCTGTCGATCAAGAAGGCGGCTTTAATTTAATTGGGTACACTTATTCAACGCCCTTTTCATTTAATGGCGTTTTCTATAATTCTGATGGTGTAACAGCCTTGGATATGATTGCTTTTAAAGCTGCGGAACATACTATTCCCATTATGCTCGTGGAAATGATTCCGGACATTGATCTGCCGGTAGACCTGGCCAGCTTTCTCCCGGTATTAAACACTCTTAAAATTGTTCAGCAATACGATTCGAATATTATGCTGCCTAAAAGAACGATACGCTATTTGGAAGAATTAGGCCTGCAAACTACAGCCCCGGTAACTAAGATTGTTGACTAACTAATCTCGCATACCTAAAAAAAAAGGCCCGCAGGCCTTGAATTGAGCTCATTACTTTAGCAGCATTTGTTTTATGCCAAATTAGTCAAGCACAAATGCATCACTGGAAAGCTGGCACATTTCTAAAAAAATAGCTACATTACCGGCAATTGCTTTTTCCATGTAATCAATTCTGACTTTATCAATAGGCCGGTGACAATACAGTTCCTGCATGGGTGAATAGCCAACCGACGGCTTGCGTATCCGACCGCAAACAACGGATAAATCGGTGCCAAAATCCCAATAACCATATTTAACTGGCTGGCCTAACTTCGCGAGTCCTGCTGACGCGGCTTGAACAAAAGGATTGGTTTCGCTTATTTTCCAGGCTTCTTTAACGTTTGGCAACGTGGCGCCTTTACCTGTATAAGATATGCGAGGTACTGCGGCTATTTCGACGTTAGCCCTAAAATTCTGATCTTGCGCAGAAAGAGCATCAATAATGTCTTGTATCTGCTGCACACAGCTTTCCGGTGTCTCACCGGGAACAAGCCGGCGGTCATAGGTTATATAACACCGGTCAGGCACAATACACATTGAGCCAGGCGAACAGGTTATATTAGTCAGAGCAATACTTGAACGTCCAAGTTGTGGGTCCTGAAGCGCACTTTCGGCTACTGACGCTTCGACTTTTTCAATAAATTTGGCGGCCTTATTGACGGCATTAATACCTAGCCATGGAGCACTGCCATGAGAAGTAACACCCTCAACAGTAATCTTAAGCTCAACGCGCCCCCTGTGCCCTAAATATAGTTTCAGCCCGGTAGCTTCACAGGAAACCACACCATCAAAGGGTATCCCCTTCGCCGGCAAAGTCTCTTCGACAAGCTTAATCATGCCTAGTTGCTCAGCAGGTTCCTCCAACACCACCCCGGTAAACATAAAATTACCGGCAATCTTAT
Source organism: Sporomusa sp. KB1 (assembly GCF_007830295.1). GTDB lineage: Bacteria > Bacillota > Negativicutes > Sporomusales > Sporomusaceae > Sporomusa. The sequence goes on from NZ_VLKC01000002.1 coordinate 1,792,608, forward strand.
ACCCCTTTTCACGGAGTTTCAGCAGAGCTGCCCCCGAGTAAACCTGACAAGCACCGCCTCCCTTTACGTCGGACGCAGCCCGACCATGGATTACTTCCGTCTTTTCCAGCGCGGTACGATCCTGATTTTCCATTTCATCTATATCAATGGCAGCGCCATATGGATCATATCCTTGCCACTCACTATAGTCACCAGGGTCTACGTGATCTAAATGGCAGTTGTACATAATGGTCGGTCCTGGTTCGGTTCCCTTAATGATACCGACAACATTACCCCATTCATCCCTAAAAACCTCATCATACCCAAGTTTCTCCATCTCCGCGAGGTATAAATCAGCTACCCCTTCCTCGCGCCCGGATAATGCCGGCACACGTATCAGACGCTGACAAAACTCAACAGTGAGAGGTTTTAGTTCGGCAGCGATCATGGTCAATTCTTTAAACATCTTCCTTCTCCTCACCTTCTGTAAAAATAGCTAAAACAAGTACAGCTTCTATTTACCAACATCCCTTTTATACCAAGGGATAAAAACCTGAGCAGGGCTCAGTTCCAGCGGAAAATTCCGAGCAACCGTGTTGACCGATTGCAGCAGCGTCTCTAGTTCCAGGGTATACTGCGGTAAGTGAGACTCTATGAAGACGTCCGTATTTCTTCCAGAAAATTGTGCCGTTATATCGCGCAAGGTATTTACCTGCATAATCCATTCACCTCATTTCGTTAGGGTCGATAAACTCAACAACATAGCGGCGGCAGCCGCCGCTGGTTTGTATGTGTCTGCTCGTAAATATACGCGGTTTGCAACAGGCTGGCTTCCTCAAATGGTTTGCCCTGCAGTTGAATACCTACCGGCAATCCTTCTGCCGTAAAGCCGCAAGGCAGGGAAATAGCAGGATAGCCGTTGAAATCACTGATTGAGGTCATTAGCGTTAACGTATTATGAATTCTCGGGTCTACTTCTTCATCGCCAAAAGGAATTGTATCGATTCCGATTGGAAAAGCAGAAACAATTGTTGTCGGCAATATGACTAAATCAACTTCATTATATATCTTGGCCCATTCTTGCTGATCCAGCTGGCGCAAGCGCTGCGCATTCACATAGGTATGGGCCGGAACGTACTGGCTTTTTTCCATTCTTCGCCGTACTATGCTGCCATACTTTTCGGGACAAGTCTTTAAAAACCGTTCATGGTACGCGTAAACTTCTCCCATCGTAAGTACACCGGTAATTCCAAGGATATCCCGCGGCGGATAAGAAAGGGTTCTGATGCAGGCACCGTTATCTTCAAACCAGCAAATGACCTCTTTAAGTACCGTTGCAATGTCCGGCTCTAAAATACCGTCATAACAATCCGGGCAAATTCCGATGCGCATACCCTTAATGTTTGCAATACTATTGCGGGATAACGGCTCAATATAATCATCACAGGGTACTAGCGCCGAAGCCGGATCTTGAGGATCAAACCCGGCAATTGCCGTCAAGACAGCGGCGTTATCCCACACCGATTTAGCAATAGGACCGGCATGATCTTGTGACCAGCTTAAAGGGATGACACCGTGCTTGCTTACTCTGCCATATGTCGGCTTTAAGCCGGTAACACCACATAATGCGGACGGTATCCGTATCGATCCTCCGGTATCGGTTCCCAGAGAAAATAGGGAACTGCCTGCCGCGACCGAGGCGGCCGAGCCACCGCTCGACCCTCCGGGTATCCTATTGGTATTCCAGGGATTGCGGCATGGCCCGAAATATTCATTTTCATTAGTCGTCCCATAGGCAAATTCGTGCAGGTTATTTTTTCCCAGCAATATGGCACCGGCCTGGGTTAGCCGTTCAATGACAGTGGCACTATAATCTGGAATAAAATCGGTTAATACTTCTGAACCGCCTGTGGTTCTTATTCCTTTTGTATAATATAAGTCTTTGGCGGAATAGGGTATTCCGTGCAAAACTCCTTGGTACCGTCCCTGCAAAATATCCTTTTCAGCTTTATTTGCCGCGCGCAGCGACTCTTCCTTAAAAACTGAGATATAGGCGTTCAGTTCCGGTTCGGTTTTTTCAATCTGTTCCAGGCAGGCAGTAACCAATTCAACCGGTGAAATTTGCTTTTGCTTAAGTAACGGCGCTAACTCCTGAATCGTTTTTTGTATGAGTGACATGAATTCACCCCTTTTCTTAAGTAAGCCTCTAGTGGTGTCTATGCTAAGCTATCCTTATACAGTTAAGTATTTATGAATAATTTCGTCCGTCAATTCGCCCGCTTTGCCGCTGGCCACTATTTCGCCTTTTTGCATAACGACAAAGCAATCGGCAAGTTTTTTGGCAAATTTTAGATTCTGTTCCACGATAATGATTGGAATCAACATTTTCCGGTGTATTCTGGTCAAAATATTGGCGATTTCAGCGACTACATTGGGTTGTATTCCCTCTGTCGGTTCATCCAGCAGCAGTGTTTGCGGATGACTCATGAGAGCTCTGCCGATAGCCAGTTGTTGTTGCTGCCCGCCGGATAATACACCGCCTTTGCGGTGCAGATGCTCTGTTAGAATCGGAAAGTATTCAAAAATTTCTTCCATGCGCTGGGTAATTTCTTTGGTATGTGCCAGTGCTCCCAATTCCAAATTTTCCTTAACAGTAAGGTGAGGAATAATTTCCCTGCCTTGCGGCACATAAGCCACGCCTCTAATGGCTCGTTCATAGGCTTTCAGTCCGCTAAGATCTTCATTATTGAGAATGATTTTGCCATTTTGCAGCGGCAATAAACCGATAATACTTTTCAACAGCGTAGTTTTACCGACTCCGTTACGGCCGAGAATGACCAGCTTTTCTAATGGCTGCACCTGAAAGGAGACATTGTTGACAACCCTGCTTTGCCCGTAATTTACGGATACATTACAGATTTCAAGCATTTTTTTCCACCTCCCCGTCATCATCGTCCTTAAGATAAACCTGCACAACCTTCGGATTTTTCTTGACCTCGGCAAAGGAACCTTCTGCCAGCAATTTACCTTGATGCAAAACAGTAACCTTTTGGGCAATTTGTTCTACAAAATCAATGTCATGCTCTACCACAATAACCGTCTTATCCTTCATCATTGTTTTTATCATTTCACCGGTTTTACAAGTTTCATCAGCGGTCATACCTGCTGTAGGCTCGTCGAGGGTAATAAGCTCCGGTTTCTGTGCAATCACCATCCCCATCTCCAACCATTGCCGTTCTCCGTGCGATAAAGAAGTTGAAATGACATCACGCTTGTTATATAGATTAATCTGACTCAATATAGACTTTATTTCCTCTTTTATAGCCTTATCACGCTTATAAACAAAGCTTTTGAAAACACTGCTGTGCCCGGCTAAAGCTACCTCGATATTTTCGTAAACGGTAAGACTATCAAATAAATTAGGTCCTTGAAATTTACGTCCGACTTTATGTTTAGAGGCTATTTCATAAGGATCCAGTCCGGTAATATCTGCCCCGTCCAACAGAATTTTACCTCCGGTCGGAGCCGTTTTGCCTGTAACCATATCAATGATGGTCGTTTTACCGGCCCCGTTGGGACCAATGATAACCCGCGTTTCTCCCTTCTCTACCCCTAACGATACGCTATCGACAGCCAAAAATCCGCTAAAATTTACACTGACCGCTTGTAGTTCTAAGAAGGACATTGTCTACACCTTCTCTCTTATCACATTGTAGTTATCAGGAGGTATCGCCTGCTTTGCACTGTCATCACACTCTGACGGCTGGTGGTGGCCTCTTTTGTTTTTCTGCCAATCGATTAAAGTACCGATAATTCCTTTGGGAAAGAAGACAACCACAATCAGCATGACTGCCCCTAGCACTAATTGCCAGCTATCGGCAAGTCTTTCAGACAACAAGCTCTCCATCCAGGTTATCAAAAAGGCGCCAATCATGGCTCCCGTTAAATTTCCCCGGCCGCCGACTGCCAGCCATACCAAAACTGAGGTTGAGAATACTACACCAATATTATTTGGTGAAATAAAGGAATTGACCGGAACATACAGCATCCCGGCCAGCCCGGCAATCATCCCTGAAACCATAAAAACAACCAGTTTAAAGGCTGCCGGATTAAACCCTAGAAACTGCAATCGGCTTTCATTCTCCCGCACGGAACGGAGGATCAGTCCAAAGCGGCAGTTATTCAGCCACCGACAGAAAATATACACCAGTAGAGCTGCCACCAGCACCAAATAATAGGTCTCCAGAATGGATAGCGGCGACCCGCCGAAGGACAGTGGCGGCAAACCGCTGATTCCGTTGGCACCACCGGTATATTTTTGCTGGTTATTGAAAAACAGTTCTATCAACGAAGCCAACGCTAATGTAATTATATTGAAGAAAACGCCCTTTACTCTACTGGTAAAAATAAAGTAACCCAAGAGGGCAGCGACTGCACCGGGTACCAGTAATCCAAGCAAGAAAGCCACCGCCTGATTTTGCAGAATCTGCATAAACCAGGGAAGTTCGGTAACACCAAAACTAGCCATAAAGGCCGGAACTCCATTTTTTACCGCATAGGAAAGCGCCAGTACGTATCCTCCCAAACCAAAGAACATGGCATGTCCTAAATTCATTAAGCCGGCACTGCCCCACAGGATATCAAGAGAAAGTGCAAATATCAGATATATTACGCATTTACTCATAAGCTCTACCCGAAAGGGTGATGCAAGCAAAGGAAAGCTTATTAAAAAGACAAGCAGAAAAAGATCAATATATTTTTCTATACCTAAATTCCTAATTTTATTGAGCATAATAGTCATCTCCTTTCGCTCGTAAATAACCCTTCAGGTTTAAACCTGATTACAATAATAATGATACAGAAAACAAGAACTCTAGCTGTTATTTCACTCATATAGCCGGCCATCACGGTAACCGATTCACTAATTACCACTGAACTGGCGGCAGTCCCGATGATCGAGGTAAATCCGCCTAAAACAACCGTAAGAAATCCATCTACGATATAAGCAGTACCCATATAAGGCATTACACTTTTGACCGGCGCCAAAAGAGCGCCTGCCAGTCCTGCCAGCCCTGAGCCAAACGCAAAAGTGAGACTATCAATGCGTGTCGTATTAATACCAAGGCACTGTGACATACTTCGGTTCTTAGTGACGGCCCTTAGCTGCATACCAAAAGAAGTTTTAAAGAACAAGCCTAACGTTGCCAGCAAAATTAAAATTGAAATTGCTATAAGAAACAGATTATATTGCGGTATTACTATACTCCCGACGGTAAAGCTCCCCTCTATCGGCAAGCCGACAAACTTATCTTCAGGTCCCATGGTCATTCTGACCACTTGCTCGATAATGATGGAGAGTGCAAAGGTCGCTAATAAGGTTTCAGCAACTTTTCCGTATAGTTTTTTTATCAGTGTTGCTTCGATTACTACGCCGAATAGAGCAGTAAGAATAAACGCCAGTACCATCGCAAGGAAAAATGAAGCATGAAAAACGGTAGTTACAAAATAGGTTATATAGGCACCCAGCATAATGAGATCACCGTGAGCCATATTGACAACATCCATCAAGCCAAATATAATGACCAGCCCTAATGCTGCGATAAACAACATTGAGGAAACACTCACACCATTTATAAGCTGTGAAAGGAGAAGTTCCATGATCGCCATTCCTCTCTAATACGTGCCTGAACAAAAGAATACGCCTCTCTACGATCCTATCCGGAAATTAGAGAGGCGCACTACACTGTGCTGCAAGCACTGTTATTTTTTTGCCGGCCTTGGCCGGCACTGCTATTTTGTCAGATTAAACATCCTAAAGCTCGGGTTTAACCAAATCTTTTGAGCTATAAACAATTTCAAATGTCCCATCTTCCTTAATTCTGGCAATCCGTGACTGCAGCCAAGTATGGTTATTGGTTTCATCCACTTTAATCTTGCCTTGCGGCGAATCAAGCTCCAGTCCTTTAAAGGCACTGATTAGCGTTTTGCCATCGTAAGCACTTGCTTTTTCCAAAGCCTTGGCCAAAAGGTATACACCGTGATACGCACCTTCAGCCAAATTAGTTACTGTTGTGTTATCATTAAATGCCTTATTGTAAGCTTCAATAAACTTTTTGCTTTCCGGTGTATCAATAACCTGGAAGTAGTCAAAGGAACTGTAATGTCCGGCAGCAGCCGCGGCACCAATACCTTTTACAGTGGCCTCATGAGTCGCAATCGAGCAGATAGGAATTTCTTTCGCGGAGATGCCATATTGCTGGTATTGTTTATAAAACGGTACCACACTGTCACCGGCAATAGCGGAAAATACAACATCCGGTTTGGCTTGTTTTATCTTGTTAATTAATGAAGAAAACTCCGTATGTCCGAGCGGTACATATTCTTCGCCTACCACTTCACCGCCGGCTTGAATCAGCATTGCTTTAGCCTTTTTGATTGAATTTACGGGGAATATATAGTCAGAACCAACGAACATAACACGCTTGCCGATATTTTTTACTATCCAGGGCATATACTCAGCAATTTGCTGACTGGGAACCGTATTGGTATAGATAACATTCGGGGATGGTTTTTCACCTTCATAATAGGTATTGTATACCAGCACTGAATTGTTGCGTTCCACTTCAGGAATCGCCGCCAGCCGGGAAGCCGAAGAATTGGTGCCAATGGTAGCGACAACTTTATCCTGTAAAATCAGTTTTTTGATTTTTTCTGTAGCTTTAGCCGGATCGGAAGCATAATCTTCATAGACAGGAATTAATTTTTTCCCTTTAATGCCACCGGCGGCATTAATTTCTTCAATCGCCAACTTAGTGGCATTAAGCATTGGTTTTTCTGAAATAGAGAATGGACCAGTCGTCGAGTAAAGCACCCCGATCTTAATACCCTCTTCTTTACTCGCAGCGTCGGAGCCTTTAGAACTGTTTGAACAGCCTGTAAGGGATAACGCTGCCATGGCAACTATGAAACAGAGCGCTAACCACTTTTTGGATAAATTCATGTTGTTTTCCCCCTTTATATTGGTTTAAATGTTTCCCGGGTTCGGTTGCTGGCCGCAATATAGATTGCTGCATTGCCGGCGAGCGCCTTAAGTATATAATCGCACCTTACCTTGTCATAAGGAGTGTGCGCATATTGTTCTTGCATCGGCGAATAGCCTATACACGGTTTGCGGTCAAGCCCGGCTGTTTTGGATGCATCTGTGCCGAAATCCCAGTAACTGTATTGAACTTCTTGCCCCACTGCTGCAAGCGCCTCTGCGCAGGCCGTAACAAAAGGATGCTCTTTAGCAATCTTCCAAGCTACCATAGCCTTAGGCAAAACATGTGTTAACCCAGTATAAGAAGTCTGCGGTATGGAGTTTACTTTAACCTCTGCACTAAAGGCAGTATCCTGCCGTTTAATCTTATCAATAATCGTCTGGATCTCATCCGTGGCTGTCGCTGCCGTTTCACCCGGTAACAGTCTGCGGTCTATCGCAATCTGGCATCGGTCTGGTATGATACTTAACTGTCCAGGCGTGCAGGATATAATCGTGGGGGTAATTGTTGCCTTACCCAAGTCGTCATCACAAGGCAGCTTGTCAGCAAAATCCCTCAGAGCACTTAGAAAAGAAACAGCCTTTTCAATAGCATTAATACCGCGCCAGGGTGTGCTTGCATGGGAAGTTCTGCCCTGAATTGTTACCAACAGCTCTACTCTGCCCCGCGAACCAAGTACCAACCTAAGGGAACTGGCTTCAGAGCTTACCATCGCATCATAGGTAAGATTGTGTTTAGGAAACGTTGTGTCAATTAAATAGCTCATACCGGCACATTCGGCCGGCTCCTCCTGAACAACGCCCGTAAAGATAAATTTGCCTTTTAATGCAAAACCCCGCTGTTTAAGTTCCTTTAGCATTGCGCCTGTATACACTGCGACTGCGGCTCCGCCCTTTACGTCGGAAGCCGCGCGTCCATGAATACAACGGGCTGTTTCCTGAACCGAAGCGTCCTGATTGTCTACCTGGCATTCATCTAGTAAGCCCCCATAGGGGTCATATCCCTGCCAGTTATCTAAGGCACCTTCATCCACATGATCCATATGGGAATTGTACATAATGGCCGGACCGTCATCACTGAAGGTAATACAGCCTACGACGTTTCCCATTTCATCACGAAAAACACTTTCATAGCCGAGTTTACGCATTTCATTCATATAACAGTCTGCCACAGCCTTTTCGTTACAGCTGACACTCTTTGTCTGAATCAGCCTGACAGCAAAATCAACTGTCTCCGGATGAACCTTTACCGATAGTTCTTTAATCTCATCTTGCAGTAAGCTCATCACATCATCTCCGACTAGATAAATTCGCGATCCACAACAGCCAGTACTTCATCCATAATGGCCATGGCTTCCACCATTTGCTCTGCGGTAATAATTAATGGCGGTGCAACAAGAATCATATTTTCATGCGAATAAGTGATAAAGCCTTTTTGTACCAGCATCTTAATAATGCGGCCCATAATACCCTCCGGATCGGTTCCATATTGCACCAGTGGCTCTCTGGTCTCTTTGTCCTTAACTAACTCAATTGCCGAGAATAAACCGATATATCTTACATCGCCGACACAGGCATGTTTGGCTTTAAGCTCATCAAGTATATCGCCTAAAAGCTTGCCGGTTTTTTGAACATTCCCCAGAATGTCAGCCTCCTGATAATAGTTCAAAGCTGCCACACCGGCGGCACAGGCCAAGGGATGACCACTGTAGGTAAGTCCGCAAAGCAGGGTATTATCATTGAAGTAAGCAGCAATTTCCTTGCTGACCGCAACCCCGCCTAGCGGTACATAACCGCAAGTAATACCTTTTGCAAAGGACACAATATCAGGCTGTACATTCCAGTGTTCAAAGGCAAACATTTTACCAGTGCGGCCAAAACCGGCCATTACTTCATCACAAATCATCATAATGCCATAATCATCGCAAATTTTGCGGACTCCCTGGAGATAGCCGTCTGGCGGAATAATAACCCCATTAGAGCCGGTAACCGTCTCAAGTACAATCGCTGCAACATTGTTGGAACCTTCATAAATAATTTGTTCACGCAGTTTAGCCACATAGTAGGCTGCCGCTTTTTCCGGGCTCTCAAATTGAATCGGCTCCCGGTACATATAGGGATCAAAGAATTTTACAAAGCCGGGAATACCCGGTTCCAACGGATATCGTCTTGGTTCGCCGGTAAGGTTTCCAGCACCAAAAGTGGAACCATGATAGCTGCGGTAGCGGCTGAATACCTTGTTGCGTCCGGTGAACATTCTGGCCATTTTTATGGCGTTCTCATTCGCATCGGCTCCGCCGTTAGTAAAAAACACTTTGCCTATATTATCAGGCAGTACCGCGATCAGTTTTTCGGCCAAGATGGAACGCGACTCCACAGCATAGCTTGGTGCTATGAAACAAAGTTTTTCTGCCTGCTCTTTGATCGCTGCTATAATCGCCGGATTGCCGTGTCCTAAATTCATGTTTACTAATTGGGAAGACATATCTGTATAGCGCTTGCCATCATAGTCCCAAAAATAAATTCCCTCGCTTTTGGCTACTGGTATTGGGTTGAGGTTACCCTGCTTTGACCACGAATGTAAATTGTACTGCAAATCTTTTTCTTTAACTTCCTGTCCTGTCAGCATTTCAATCACTCCAATTTATTTTTACGAAATCGTCTGATGACATCCGGCTTAATATATACTTTTGTAAATAGAAATCACTTCAGATTCTAAGGCTTTGCGGGGGTTGACCCTGGCACTGGCATTAACATAAGCGTCTTTCGCCATTTTGGGAATATCGTCAACAGATACCTCAAACTGCCTGAGTTTATTTTTCAAGGGCAATGCGCTAAATAGTTCGGCAACGTAAGAAACAAGGCTTTTGGCAATATAATCCCGATCCTTGTTTTCAGTCCTAATACCTACTGCTTCGGCAATCGGTTTATATCGATCAGTGCAAGCCAGTCGGTTAAATTCAAGCACTGTCGCCAACAGCATGGCATTAGCTTCCCCATGCGGAATACCGTAGTAAGCACCAAGGGGTCTAGACATCGCGTGTACCAAAGCGACCGAAGAGTTATTAAAAGCAACGCCGGCGTACATCTGCCCAAGCAGCATTTCTGTCCGGGCATGTATATCGGTAGGATTATAGGTTGCGGTAAGGATATTCTTGGTCAGCATGCTTATGGCTTTTAAACTCCATAGTTCGGAGAGCGGCGTCGCCTTATCCGATATAAAGGCTTCGATAGCATGTGTCAACGCATCCATCCCCGTCGCTGCTGTTACTTCTCTTGGCATGGAAATTGTCAATATCGGATCAAGCACTACCATTGCCGGCATCAGATATTCGTGGCCGATAGCCATTTTCTTTTTCAGCACCGGATCGGTAATAATACTCCACTTTGTAACCTCGCTGCCCGTACCGGCCGTTGTTGGTATCGCCACAATTGGCGGGCATTTGTATTTGGGCGGTGTAAATTCATAATCTGTGATCTTGCCGGCATTCGCCGCCAGTAGCCCAATGGCCTTAGCAGCATCAAGAACACTGCCGCCTCCCGCGGCCACTATGCAGTCGCAGTCGCTCGTCCTGTACACAGTAAGACCGGCGTTAACTGTTTCAATGTCTGGATCTGACGGCACGTTCTCAAATAAAGCATAGTTTTCACCCAAACCAGCTGTCAGTCGATCAAGCGTTCCATTTTGTTTAATTGAACCGGAACCAATTATAAGGAGCGGCTTGCGGCCAATCCCCACAATTTCTTTACCCAATGTTTCGATTGCATTGCTGCCGGCAATAATCTTGGGTACACTCAGTAAAGCAGCATTTTGCACAATAAAACCTCCTAGAATAACACAAAGGGGCTTTGTTCTCATTGAACAAAGCCCCTTTGCTTTTATCCTTATTTCGTAAGCATTATCTTGTTTTCTTGTACCAAGTATAGCATTGCAAAAGCATGCAGCACAATAGTTCAAAACACAAAGTAATTTGTGCTACAGCACAAGCGGCGATTCCTCTACAAAATATCTTTAATCATAAAGGCCAGCATGATCTTTAGCCGGTCCTCCTCACGAGCAATATCATAGCCCGTAATTTCTTTGATTTTGTTCAGTTTATAGTTAATCGTATTGCGATGCACAAAAGAGAGTTTGGCCACAGCCTGTACACTGGCATCGTTTTCAAGATATACCTTAAGTGTACTCATATAATCTGTATTTTTAGCAACATCATAGTCAGCCAGCTTCCCCAGCACATCATTGTAAACCTCGCTCAATACGGTACTATCTTCTGTCGAAAGCAGAATTTTATATATTCCTAATTGTTGATAGTAGACCCTGGCCTGATCACTTTTTACTGCCATATGCAGCGCAGAGGAAGCCTGTTTATAGCTTCTGGCCAAGTTTGGCAATCCTTCTGCATTCTGCCCTATACCGATATGCAGTTTATAGCCTTGCCTGCCTGATTGGTAGTACTCAATCAGGCTGTTCATACAGGCAGCTATATCTTTATCGGAGTACTTAGCCAATACGAGATTTAGCCGATTATCCTGCGAAAAGATATTATACTTATCACCAAACCGGTTGACAATATTTTCAATACGAAAACGGACAGCAGCTATATCTTCCTTGCTTTTGGACTCGTCATATGAATTTATCGATAGCACAACTGCGCAAAAATAGGAGGACGCATTAAACCCGTGCCGTTCCAACTGCGCCTGATATTGTGAGACATCTTCCGGGAAAAAAATAGCATTTTTAAAAGCACTGGATAGCCCGATTTCTGTTTGCTCGCTTTTAATAATACGGCGGCAAAAATCGCGCGTTACATCTACCAAACGGATGTGCCACGGTATGGTGAATAGCGGAAAATTACTATGGTTACAAAAATCAATAACATCTTGCGGAACAGTGTTGATATACGGCCCTACATTGAGGATAAGTCCACTTGTCTGATTATGAAAAAGCCGGTGTGCAAAACCATTGAGCCAAGCCTCTGTATTATGAGCAATGCCGGTGGTAATTATCAGTTCATTGCCGCGTAAAAACTCCGCAACCTGATCATCCTCAATCATGTGAACCCAATTGATGATATTCCCTATTCCGCCTTTACCGGCAATAAGCTTCATTTCATAGGAATGCGCCGCCTGTTTAAATAGTTTTTCCAGTCTAATCGCCATACAAAAACCTCCTTAACAAAAAAAGTCTTAGCTTTATTACCAAGACTTAATCGTTAATTTTACCGCTAATAGTATCCAAAATAATCTATTTTTCAATTATATACTTGTATCTTACGCGACTCAAGCCGGAAAATGAGTTGTTGCGAAATTTTCTTGTCTTATTTTTCCTATACCTCTTACCTCGCAGCATGCTGTGGTAAATCTGTGTTTGGCTTTTCATTCGAGTATATCACACTGTTGCCCCTATGCAGAATTTACCGTTTACTCATCCGCGTGTCAACAGACCTGTCCTGTGGCACCCCTGTCTAATCCAGGGGAACTTTTTTGTAGGAGGAAATGATTTACAATCCTTAAGTTATCACCTTTCCAGTATTTGCAGAATACCCTACTAGTAAATAGTAACTTTTTATTTAAACTTAAAGCGTGGTGGGTGAAATATGATTAGAACTGGATTGGTAGGCTGTGGCGCTTGGGGGTTTAATTACATCAACACTTTATGCTCTATACCAGAAGTAAAACTTCAATGTATATGTGATATAAAAGAAGAATCGCTGCAAAAGGTCAGAAAAACTTATCCCAATATAAGAACAACTACCGACTACCGTGAACTTTTAAATGATGACCATTTGGATGGTGTTATCATTGCAACACCACCTCATAGCCACTTTTCCATCGCAACAGAATTTTTATCGCAAAACAAGGCGGTGTTGGTGGAAAAGCCGTGCACTGTTTCCTATCATGAAGCAGATACCTTAATTAAGCTGGCTGAAAAGAATAATAGCATTTTAATGGCAGGGCATTTAATGGAATATCACCCCGCAGTATTAAAAATGCAAGAGTATATTAGTCAGGGCTTGCCAGGACGGTTGCGTTATATTTTACTGGAGCGTACCAGCCTTGGAAAAAACCATAATGATGTGGGTGTGCACTGGGATCTCACTGTGCATGATCTTTCAATGGTCAGATGCCTGGTTAACAGCAATCCGAAATGGGTGTCTGCACATGGAGTAAGTTATCGGCAACAAAATATTTATGACCTAGTTATCATTACTATGGAATTTCCTGATAACCTACTTGTACAATTTCATGCAAACTGGATCAGCCCAATTAAAAAACGACAGGTGGTAATTTCCGGAGAACAAATGACAATGGTCTTTGACGATGTCAAAGACACCGATAAGTTACAGCTACTATCTAATAGCGGCGAAATTACTATGCCCGGGTTCGAAAAAAATTTACCCTTAACTAACCAGTGTATGCATTTTGTTGACTGTATAAAGACCAAGTCACCGCCCAAAACCGGATCAGCAGATATTATCTGGGTAATAAAGGCGATGGATCTGGCGGAACAATCACTCTTACACAACGGAGCAAAACTCTCTTGGGATGGGAATGGTGGTTTAGATGGTAAAGCTTGAGATATATAACCAATCGCATCAAAAAGACTGGGATAATTTCATCGGCACCTCACGGAACGGTACATTTATGCAGCAGCGAACTTTTCTAAACTATCACCCTCCGGGCCGGTTTGTTGATTGTTCCTTGATGGTTTATAATTCCCACGGTAATTTAATTGCTGTAATACCGGCGGCTCAAAAAATGGAAGGTCAAAAAAAAGTTTTCTCTTCTTATCCTGGTGCTTCACACGGCGGAATCATCGTTGACCAAAAGTTTGGCACCTACGAAGCAATGGCCTTGGTACCCTTATTAACTGAATACTGTAAGTCTGATAACTTTAACGCTATCCAAATAAAAATGGTCCCTCGAATTTATCATTTTTGGCCCAGTGACGAAATAGAATTTGCCTTACGGTATTACGGTTTTTCCATAAACACTACCGAGTTAGCCACGGCATTGCCGATAAAAGCGCTTGCCAATGCTTCAGATCACCTGATCGAGAGTACACAAAGGAATATTCGAAAAGCGCAAAAGCTCGGGGTTACTATCGAAGAAAGCAATGATTTAACAGCCTATTGGAGTATTCTTACAGATAACCTTAAACAAAAGCATCATGCAGAGCCCACCCATACGTTAGCGGAAATCACTGATTTAACCAATAGGTACCCACAGTCAATAAAGTTATTTGCCGCTTTTCTGCAAGAAGAAATGGTTAGCGGAGTAGTCGTCTTTCTACTCAACAGCCGTGTTATTAACTGTTTCTACATTGCCAGTAACAATAAATACCAGAACCTACGCTCACTTGAACTACTGTTTTACAAATTGATTAGCTGGGGTATGGAAAAGGGTTATGATTATTTGGATTGGGGTATTTCCACCGAGAACAAGGGGCTAGTGATAAATCAAGGTCTCTTCGAATTTAAAGAAAAATTTGGCGGGCGGGGCATATTACGGGAATCGTATTATCTTGATTTATAAATGGAGATGATTTTGTGAAAATACTTTTTATTGACGTGGATCCCCAGTATTTACTGGGCTTACCTCCCGGGTTTGAAAAAAACGGGTGTGAAGTAAAGATATTAACCGACATCGTAGAAGAAGAACTGGAACAATTGTTGACAGAATATCATCCAGACCTTGTGGTAACTACTGGGTGGACTAAAATACACACTGATTCAAGACTTAAAATACTAGGGGATATGGTGGAGAAATACCAATTAACGCATGCCTACTGGGCGACAGAGGATCCCCGCTGGACGGATGATTGGTCATTACCCTATATTAAAGCAACAAAGCCGGAATATATTTTTACAATAGACCGGGAATCAGTAGCTTTTTACCAACAGCTTGGTTTTAAAGCTTACTATTTGCCCTGGGCCTGCAATCCGGAGTTTCACCGGCCTGCTGAACCGATGGAAAAATACAAATGCGATATCGCGCTTGTAGCCACCGCCGGGATAACCTGGAGTTCCTATCGCCGTGACAGCGCCCGGATATTATTAAAACCATTGGTAGAAAGAGGCTATGATGTATCCATTTGGGGCAAACGCTGGGAGAATCTAGACCCGGATATTGTTGGATTTAACGTAGATGCCCGGCACCTGCGGGGTAAATTATCATATCAGGAAACAAACCATGTTTACAGTTCGGCTAAAATAATTCTCGGGTTTCAAAACGTGACCACAGAGCTAACCTCACGAACCTACGAGGTTATGGGTGCCCGGGGATTTCTTCTGGCCCCGGCTACTCCCGCCGTTTTAGAGAAGTTTAACCCGGGAAAACATTTAGCCGTTACCCAGTCGGAAGAGGAAACCCTGCGCCTGGTGGATTATTACTTGAACCAGGAAGAAAAGAGGAAGGAAATTGCTTTAAACGGTCAGCGGGAAGTATATTTTTACCATAATACGTACAGTGACAGAGCTGCGCAAATCCTTACGCTTACTAGTTTAAGCCGGGGAAAATGATGCAGAAAACAATAAAACAAACAGCTTGCTGCACCGGCGTTAGTATTACCGGTCAAACCTATACCACAGTAACGTTTCAGCCGGCCCCACCTGATACCGGGATCATTTTTATCAGAGAAGATTTACCGGGAAAGCCGGAAGTTCCATGCCGGCCGGAATATGCACGGGTAGACGCCCGCTGGACTTCACTTGTTAACAACGATATACGCATTGAGCACACTGAACACCTGCTGGCTGCCATTGCAGGACTGGGCCTGGATAATGTAAAGGTTAGCTTAAGCAGTCCGTTTATTCCGGTGGTAAGCAGCTTCAGCAGCAGGGATTTTGTGCAAACTTTTTTAAAGGCAGAACCTGTTTTACAGGATGTGCCCAAAAGATGCTTTAGCGTACAAGAACCGGTTTGTATCGCAAACCCATTTTTTCATCAAGAAAAGCGTTATGACCGGTTCCTGCTGGCATTACCTGCACCTGAGCTTACTCTCACATACTTGCTTGACTACCCGGATAAAGAAATTCCCACTCAGTTGGCTCATTTTACCTTCGACAATTCTTTCGATTTTGCTTCCGAACTGGCAACAGCACGGTCATACATTCTGGAAAATGAATATGAAACAGTTGTCAAATTGATTGGAAAAAGTATTGAGGACTGCCTCGTCATATCAAAGGATCCCATAAATTTGCAATGGGCTAACGAGCCGGCAAGACATAAGGTGCTAGACCTGCTGGGTGACCTTTATACGCTGGGCCGCCCCATAAACGGTCACTTTATTGGCATCAGAACAGGACACAAAGACAACAATCAACTGTGTCATCAATTAAAGCTGCACATTAAGGAGGAGTTGTTTACATGATTCCCCATGCCAAACCCCTGTTAGGTAAAGAAGAGGAAGATCGGGTGATAGATGTTTTGCGCAGCGGCATGCTGGCAGCAGGCAGCTATGTTCAGGAGTTTGAAGATGAGTTTAAGCGGTATCACGATTCCCAGTATGCTATTGCTACTTCCTCTGGTACGACCGCACTGCACGTAATCCTGCAGGCCATGGGTATCGGTGCCGGAGATAAGGTCATCACTACTCCCTACTCGTTTATAGCTACGGCTAATGCAATTTTATACACCGGGGCTACCCCGATTTTTGCTGATATCGACCCGGTAACGTATAATCTTTCGCCCTCCGCATTAAATACTGCCGTGAAAGACCACCCAGAAGCCAAAGCTGTACTCATAGTTCATCTTTTTGGGTTACCGGCAGATATGGATGCCATTCAAGAAATTGCGAAAAAAAACAAGCTTATCCTCCTGGAAGATTGTGCCCAGGCACACGGAGCTACTTACCAGGATCAAAAGGTCGGTACCTTCGGCACTGCTTCGGCCTTTAGTTTTTACCCCACCAAAAATATAACCGCCGGAGAAGGCGGCATGGTATTAACCGATGACCCAATGATCGCAGAAAAAGTAAAAATACTGGTCAATCAGGGACAACGCCAGCGCTACTACCATGAAATGGTGGGATATAACTACCGAATGACCAACATTCATGCAGCTATCGGGCTTGAGCAACTAAAAAAATTAGAGCTATATAACCAAAAAAGAATAGCCAACGCAAAATTCTACGATGACCACATTGTAAATCCTTGCATCCAAAAACCAGTATCACCACCAGGTAGAAGGCATGTTTACCATCAATATACCTTGAAAATGAAAAATAGAGATGCTTTCACGACTTACCTGGCTGCCAACGGCATCGGCTATGGCATTCACTACCCGTTAATAATACCGGCTCAGCCGGTATACAAAACTATGGCGGCCTGCTCCGGTACGTGGCCGGTGGCAGAAGATCTGGCTGATAACTGTGTTTCAATACCGGTTCACCCGGCTCTTTCCCAGAGTGACTTAACAACCATTGTAGAAGTAATTAATAATTACCGTTGAGGGGGATTGCACGTGATTATTAGCGGCCATCAACCGAATTATCTGCCATGGCTGGGATATTTTCACAAAATGATGTCCTGTGATTTGTTTGTCATTCTGGATGATGTCCTTATCTCTAGAAGGGAAGTTACTAAAAAAAACAAAATCAAAGGCCCGGAGGGAGAACGATTATTAAGCGTACAGATTAGTAGAAAAAAGGGCCTGATTAAAGATACTGTCATTCAAAATGATTTCCCGTGGTATTCAAACCACTGGGGTTCATTAGAAACTTGCTATGCACGTTCGCCCTATTGGCAGAAATACAAAAACTTATTTTCCCCCATTTATAAAAATCCGGGGGAACTGCTGATAGACCTGAACCTGCGGTTGATCCAGGTTATTCGAGAAATTTTAGAAATTAATACGCCAATGATACGCTCTTCCGAAATCCCCGGAATTGAAGGAACCAAAGGGGAACGTATCCTTAGTCTATGTAAGCAATGTAAAGCTGATATCTACCTCTCCGGTAACGGAGCCCGAACCTATAATGACGAGGCGGCATTTGCGAGAAACAACATTCGGCTGGTTTACCAGGAGTTTGAACATCCTGTTTACTCACAGGTGTGGGGAGACTTCATCTCTAATCTGTCGGCAGTGGATTTGATTTTTAATTGTGGCCCCAATAGCAAGGACTATCTTACCAAGCAGGTGATCTTGTGAAAAAAGTAAATGTATTGATATCGGGTTCTGGCTCGCTCTACGGAGTAGCCATCATTCAATCTTTACTGAAATCAAAGCTACCCCTAAAACTGGTGGCCTGTGATGTGAGCGCCCGTACAGTAGGCCTATACCTCGCACACCAGGCCTATATCGTGCCACCCGCCCATCAGGAGGAACTCTATTTAACTAGCTTGTTAACTATTATTGCAAAGGAGAATATACACGCTATTTTTGTTGCTTCCTCCCATGAGCTTGCTTTTTATAGCCATAATAAACTGGATATTGAAAACAAGACCGGTGCTAAAGTGTTTACTAATTTTCCCGAAACACTAAATTTATGTAATGACAAATGGCTTACGGTAAACTTTTTAAAAGAAAATAACTTTTATTTTCCGCTTACCATTCGCTATCCGGAAGATCAGGATCAACTCGAGCAATTTGTTAAAGACGTGCAATTTCCCATCGTAATTAAACCGAGAGAGGGTGCGGGATCACAGGGCTTGTACATTGTTAACCAATATGAAGATCTTCACCCGCTGCTCGAAAACAAAAAAGGCATCATTCTTCAGCAATATTTACCAGATAACTGCGGTGAATTTACGACCGGTATTTGTACCGGAGCCAACGGCAGAATTCTGTCAGGGATAACATTAAAGAGATGCTTGCAAGACGGCATGACTATGTCGGCAGACTCGGGTGATTTCACAGAGATCACCGATTATTGCAAAAAAGTGGCCCAGGTTCTAAAACCTTACGGGCCGAGCAACTTTCAATTGCGCCTCTTGAGCGGTAAGCCTTACATTTTCGAAATAAATCCTCGCTTCAGCAGTTCCACTGGAATGCGCTCTTTACTAGGCGTTAATGAGGCTGAAATTCTAATAAGAGCGGAAATACTGGGCGAAGCAATTAGTCAAAATACAATTTTAAAATGCAGTGTAATCAGACAGTATATCGATTACCTCGTTCCAACCGAGAAAATTGTTATGCTGCAGGAGAAATTTAATATGGAGCACGAAAACTAACCAAGCTGTGGCATCATAGGCTTGGACATGGGCTGTCTAATCCATTCATTCACGGTTATCCTAAAAACGGCCCCTGGCACACGCCAGGGGCTGAACTATGGGTGGGGGTTAATCATTCTTTCCATTCCCAGCGCGAGTGACTAATAGTCAGAAGTACAATCCGAACAGCAAAAGATTCTTAACAAAAGTACAACGATGACTAATATAAGCCAAGTCCAATCACGCTCCGGAGTGAGAGAATCACAACCACAACTAGAGAACATGGATATAATACCTCCCACGAAAGAAATAACCTATCCATGTACTTTATGATAGGCAGTGAAAAACTGTCACTAATAAAATTATCCGCATGCCAATAGGCTCGTGTCGTTATGACACTTATTTTATTAGGCAAATATGAAGTTTGTTTGAACAGAAATAATTCGTCACGATTCGGTGCTCAAAATATGAATAGCCTTTGCTAACTTTGTTTCTAGATTTTTTAGGCGTTCTGCTGTAGGAATTTCACCTTTTTGACGGTAAGTAATTTCGGTTGCTTGAATTATAATCCGTAATTGTTCCAATTCTGTACGTTTTTCCTCGACTGCTTTAAACACTTGAAGCATAAATATTCCTCCATATCTGCGGACTGATCCTCCGTGTTACCGAAACAGTACTATAAATTCGCAGCTGTATGCTGCTGTCAGTGTGGCTTTCCATGGTAGTTAATCAGACAATACTCATTTTGAGAAAATAAATGGCACCAATCTATAATGGATTGATGCCAACAAGTACAATTCTTTACGAATCGGCAACTTGCCAGTCATAGACCAATCTGTCCTTAGGCCCATAGCTTTGCGTCCTCAGCTTGCAATAAGTTTGCCTATTAACTTTGCATTATCATGTAATACAGGAATTTTAGTTATAATCTTATAGTAAGACAAACTAATAGTCAATACAAAAATCAGGACTAAAACCTCTCTTTAGGCTGCTATTGTCTCCAGGACAGGATGAAATAAGCACCACAAGTATCCAGTAATTAATTACCAGTTATCTTGTTTCTTCCTGTGGGCAACCTATTGCTGGAGGTGATTCTATGAGAAACGAAAACCGTCGCGAAAATAACGAACAGTGCCGTAATGAGAGGAACCCAATGGACCTTGAGTTCGCCCGTGAGTTATCAGACGTAGAAGAACGCCGCAATAAAAACAAAGCGGTGGTGGCTACGGCTATAAACGGTAAAGTTCTTAAATAGATCAATCTCCATGGACGGCTTTTTATAGCCGTCTTTTTATATTTTCTATCCCATGATGTTACTATGAAAAGCTTGTTTATTTGTAGATAATCCCCTTAAAGCTCCTACCATCAATTTTAACCTGGAAGGCCTCCTGCCGTCTAACCAGCTTGACATGTTTTGTGTGCTGCAGAACCGGTTGTTTGAGCAGCCACTCCCAATCAAGCATCCCCTCAGCTTCATTATCATATTGAATATGGAAGTATCCCATATGGGTAGCCGTCAAATTATGAAAGAAATGACTGCCAAGCGAAGGTTCGGGACGGAGGTCTTTAAGATCGACTTCCACAATAATCAGCGCCTGCGACATTTGCTCCCATGCCAGAGGAATTCCCAGCCATCGATCCGATGTTCCCAGCCGCCCAAAGCCAACGAGAATGCACCGGCGCCCTTCCTTGAACAGTCTCTGGTTTAGCTCACTGATCTCACTGGCAATTTGCACACTTTCCTGCAAAGTAAAGGTCTCAGGGTCTACAAAAATGATATCGTAGATATTTTGATAGATTCCGTTGCCAATGGTGCGTTTACTGCAGCACCAGGAATCTATCGACTCGTCCATATTGATCTGAAATGCTTCTCTGCCGACCACCATCGGCCTAATCTGCAAGAAATTAAACTCCTTAGGTTTGCTTGCATCCTTAGGAATATTGACGGCAAATTCGATTTCAACATCTGTGCCAAACGATTGTTTTCCTAGCCGCAGCAAGTCTTTAATAATTTGCGTCAGTGGCAGCCTGTTGTACTTGAGAATGGGCGCAAACGTCACCAGCTTGGGCCCCGTCTGATATACGTTGTCATAAATGCAGTCATTTTCAGCCGAATAGGTGCTGCCAGTATACTCCAGTGACTGATCTTTATGTGCCTGAGAAACCGTCAGCTTCTTGTAAATATAGTTTTCGTCGGCATGCAACGTGATATCGGCAGATTCTTTGATATTTATAGCATAGAACGCATTTTGCGATTGTTTTAAATACTCCTTGGGACCAGAAACGAGAGGATTGAGTTTGGGATGAGCCGGGGAGAAACGGTATACCCGCTCACCTTCAACAATGGCTTTTCCTAATCCCAGCGCCAGACTTACTGTCCCTTCTTCCGGCTGTAACGGATAATAAGGATAAAAATTATAGGATTGAGCCACGCCGGAAATGGCTGGGTAATAGAGGTCGCCATAGCGTTCACCAACCAATTCCTGAATCAGAACAGCCATTTTCTCTTCTTCAATCCGAATATCCGCATTCTTGGCATATTGCACAGGAGCCGCATAAAACACCGAAGCATAGACCAGCTTAACCGCATCCGCAAGCTGTTTAAACCGAACTTCACAGTCTGTGTGGCTATTTGGAACTACATATGTATTATAGATACCGGCAAAAGGCAATATTCTCGAATCCTCCAGGATGCTCGATGAGCGAACTGCGAGCGGACATTTTATATGTTGGGTCAAGACACGCAGGTTTTCTTGCATAGCAATTGGTAAAGAGCTTTGGGTAAATTTTTGCGCAATCGCCTCTTCTGTTGGGTTAGTGGCAAGAAAGGAATAAAGTTCGTTCTCTTCAATAAACTTTTCAAAAACATCACTGCCAATAACAAATGAGCGCGGCACCTTGACTTTCATGTCTTCATACTTATCTGTCAGCTGGGCCTTGGCAATCATTACGTTCATATAGGCAACCCCTCTGGCCTTCCCTCCCAAGGAGCCTGTCCCCAGTTTAATGAACGCGTTCTCCATATCCTTTTTGGAAAGACCTTCAAAATCAAGCACCAACCCAGATTGGTATTTTTGAAAATAATCATTTAACACTTTTAGGATATAGGCCCGAATATCAGAAGCACTGCCCACTTGCTCCGTGTCCACAAATCGCAATTTGTCCGCCACTTCAACTTCGACCCGCGCGCGGAACCAACGCGAAAAGTGATTTTTGGTCGCATGATAGTACAGACTCTCATCTGGCAGATCACGGATTATCCTTTCTAAACTTGTGATGTCGTTTGCTTCAGCAATGACTCTTCCATCAGGATACTTAAACACAAAAGAACCGAAACCGTAGTTTTCCAGAATATAGGTACGCAGATTGTGCAGTAGATTGGGGGAGTTTTTGTTCAGAAAATCCAAATGTAATGCAATCGCTCTTTCCGCATTCTCCAATTCCTCTGATTGTAATAAAAACGGTAGGTCGGGGATCATCTCCCGCACTCTTTGGTTCAGTTCAAAACCAGCCAAGGGATTAAGTTTTCCCTCCATAGGAAACCGTACATCTGAAATCACTCCCAATAAATTGTAGCGATACTTGCTAATAATCGCCATTGCTTCTTCATAGGTTTCCGCAAGAAGAATCTTCGGCCTAAGGCGGACTCTAAGCAAACCATGGTTGATGTTCATGGCATGCAGCACCAAGCAGCGAGTTTGTGTCAAAATTTCGGTATAAATAATAGGCAAAATCTGCGAATAATACGCCGGAGAATCATCCACCAAAAGGATGGACTGAACTCCCAACTTGCTATCTGCCTCTAAATTTTGCTGGTCTTCAATATATTTAATGATCGCTAATAAAACCCTATTGTCTCCTGACCAGTGAAACACCCTGTTTATACAAGAAATTTTCCGGATTCGGGCAATCATTTCCGGAGTCAACCGGTCATAAGAAAGCATAACAATCGGAATGTCTGGGTAGGTTCTATGGATTTTGGTTTCAACCTCAAATGAGCTCATATCGCTTATGCGGGACATAGTAATAATCAAATGAATGGTTCCCGTTGCCAGTTCTTCGCAAGCATCTTCCCCGTTGGCTACCCAATGAATCCTGGGTATAAAAGGAATACTTAAATCGTTGAACTGATGGTAAATCTGCTCAGCTAACTGTCCATCTTCTTCAAGGACATATGCGTCGTACTCAGTAGATATCAACAGTATTTCCGTAACCCTGAATTTCATTAGGTCATGAACACCTAAAAAACGGGCCTTCATATCACCGAATTTCTTCATAGCACTTCTCCTATTCCCTGAAATATCTCAGCAAACCTTACTATCAGTATATACTAAATTGGATTTGGAATCGATTCTTCAATGCTATCACTGTCTTCAACAAAATAGAATATACGTATTTATTTTTTCAATTTTACCAACACCTCTATTAATGATATTATAAATATGAAAGATATCTAGAAAGTAATTATCTACTTGACAGGCAAAGTCGATAATTACTCCAAGAACAGAGTCTATATTAAAATATCTAAATATTATTAAAGTTTCTAATAGTGGAATTTATTATTGATAATGAGGGGTAGAGCTTGCCTGTGATGGGTGATTCTATAAGTAGGTTACGTGCTGGTTGCTGGAGAGACACAAAAGGACTACGTTCGGGAATTTATTATCCGAAAATTACAATTATTTAGAACAGTGTAACCAGTATGTTACGGGAGGGTGCTTATTTTTCTTATAAACATAATACAATATATTTATTTGATACTGTATTACGTTTGTAAGAAATACTTAGATTTTTATATCCTGCAGAAGGTGAGGTGTATGTGTTTAAAATTGATCATATCAAGTGTAATGATGGGTAAAGTATGTTGTTCGTGAGGAAGCGTAAGTAACGTTGATTGGATGTATTGATCAAAAAAATTGAGGAGGATTTTAACATGACTACAAACGCTCAAAAGTACTGTGATGAACTCTATCGCCGAGTTGTCGAACGAAACGCAAACGAACCAGAATTCCATCAAACAGTCCAGGAAGTTATGGGTTCTTTGGTGCCTGTTCTTGAGAAAAATCCCGAATATATCGAACTGGGAATTGTTGAGAGGATTGTAGAGCCAGAGCGCCAATTTATTTTTCGTGTACCTTGGATGGATGACACTGGCAGGGTAAGAGTGAACCGCGGCTTTAGGGTTCAGTTCAATAGCGCGATTGGACCTTACAAAGGCGGCTTGCGTTTTCACCCGTCAGTTAACAATGGCATCATCAAGTTCCTCGGTTTTGAACAGATCTTTAAAAATTCACTGACAAGTTTACCAATGGGCGGCGGCAAAGGCGGCTCCGATTTTGATCCGAAAGGCAAATCAGATGCAGAGGTTATGCGATTCTGCCAGAGTTTCATGACAGAGCTATATCGTTATGTCGGTCCTAATACAGATGTGCCGGCCGGTGACCTTGGCGTCGGCGGCCGGGAGATTGGCTACCTTTTCGGACAATATAAGAGACTCCTGGGCAGTTATGAAAATGGTGTTATAACTGGAAAAGGCCTTTCTTTTGGCGGCAGCTTGGCTCGCCCGGAGGCTACGGGCTTCGGAATCGTGTATTTCTGTCAGGAAATGTTGAAAGCTAAAGGAACATCTTTTGAAGGCAAGACTGTCGCAGTATCCGGTTTTGGCAATGTTACCTGGGGTACGGTAAAAAAGGTTACTGAATTGGGCGGCAAGGTTGTTACCCTCTCAGGCCCTGACGGATATATATACGATCCTGACGGTGTTAGTGGCGAAAAAATTGAATACCTGCTCGAAATGAGAGCGTCTTGTCGTGACCAGGTTGAAGATTACGCTGAGAAGTTTGGCGTTACATTCTTTCCGGGTGAAAAGCCTTGGGGTGCTAAAGTTGACGTTATTATCCCCTGTGCTACTCAAAACGAGATCCTTATTGAAGATGCTAAAAAGATTGTCGCGAACGGGGTGAAATTTGTTTGCGAAGGATCAAATATGCCCTGTACTAACGAGGCAATTGAATACTTCCTGGAAAATGGCGTATATCTTGGACCGTCAAAAGCAGCCAATGCCGGCGGCGTGGCTGTTTCCGGTCTTGAAATGTCTCAAAACAGCATGCGGATAGCCTGGTCTTTTGAAGAAGTTGATGTTAAACTCAAAACGATTATGCTTAACATTTATAAAAACTCCAGCAAGGCGGCAGAAGATTATGGCTTTAAGGACAACCTGGTTGTTGGCGCCAACATAGCTGGGTTTATTAAAGTCGCTGAAGCAATGAAAGCGCAAGGTTTAGTATAAAAGAATAAATGTGCAGTTGATTGGAAGCAATGGGGTATTCGAAGCCTAATTCTGGCACGAATATTCCCATTGCTTTTTGAGGTTACTAGTTTCAACATTAATACGAGGAGGATGGAATAAATTTGAAAAGTATTAAAATAAAACTGATGCTTGCTATTGCAATTATGATGATTTTATCATTGACAGTTGTTGCGAGTTTTAGTTATTGGAAATCGAGTGATCTATTAACAAGGCAGACAGAAGATACTCTCAAAATACAGACCGAGGCTATTAGCAAAGAATGCAGTTTATGGTTGTTTGCGCGTCAGAGTGATATGGAAATGCTGGCGAATACTAGTGATTTGATTTCCGGTAAGCCGGAAGCAGTTCTTTCGTATATTATGCAGGAGGATAAACGGCTTATTCTTTATGATGGAATATTTGTTTCTAATATAAATGGAGATGGGTTCTCGTCGAGGGGCTGGAAAGGCTCTATTAAGGAAAGAACATACTTTCAGGACGTCATGAAAACTGGAAAAACTGTTTTTTCGGAGGTACTATTGAATAAGTCTACCGGTAAATTATCAATTATCGTTTCTTCTCCCATAAAAAAGGATGGAAAAGTGGTTGGCCTGGTTGGTGCCAATATTCCATTCAGTGTTATTCAGGAACAAGTCAATGTAACCAAAGTTGGCGAAACTGGCAGTAATTTTATGATTCAAAAAGATGGTTTTATCATTGTCCATCCAAATACGGAATTAGTGATGAAACTCAATCTTCTTGAGGATAAAACAATTTCAGCAGATTTAAGAAGTGCTGCTAAAAAAATGACACAGGGCGAAACCGGAATTGCCAAGTATACCTACAATGGCATTGAACAGATCGCGGCCTATGCACCGGTTCCAGGAACAGACTGGGCGATTGCAGCCAATATTGAAAAAAGTGAAATGACAAGTCGTCTGAATTCTTTAATGATGATGTTTATACTTTTAACTTTGATAAGCCTTCTAATTAGTATCTTTATTACCTACAAAATAACGCTGCGCATGGTAAATCCTATTGATGGTATACGGCAGCTGTCAGAAAAGGTTGCAGACGGCGATTTAAGAATAGGAAAATTAAATATTATTTCACAGGATGAATTGGGGCAGTTAGCTGGAAGCTTTGAAAAGATGACGACAAATATGGTAGCATTGATTCGCAAAATACAAGCTGGTGCTGAACAAGTAGCAGCTTCTTCCGAAGAACTGACGGCCAGCGCCGAACAGTCAGCTCAGGCTGTCAGTCAGGTAGCAGGCGTTATTAGCAATGTAGCAAACGGCGCAGAAGAGCAATTAAGGGCAGTAGACAAAACATCGGCTGTAGTAGTGCATTTGTCAGCCGGTACCCAACAGATAGCGGCCAGTTCCAGTCAGGTAGCCGCGCAATCAGCTCAAGCTGCTGATAAAGCGAATGAAGGTCGTGCGTCAGTAGAGAAAGCTGTTAGTCAGATGCTTCATATCGAGCAGACTATCAATAATTCAGCAGACGTTGTTACTAAGTTAGGCGAAGGCTCGAAAGAAATCGGGCAGATTGTCGATGCGATATCCGGTATTGCCGGACAGACAAACCTACTTGCCCTTAACGCTGCGATAGAGGCCGCCAGAGCAGGAGAACAGGGAAAAGGATTTGCCGTTGTAGCTGAAGAAGTCCGTAAGCTTGCCGAACAGTCGCAAGCTGCAGCCAAGCAAATTGCTGCCCTAATTGGTGATATCAAAAGAGACACAGAAAAGGCCGTTATTGCTATGGACCAAGGTACTCGTGAGGTCAAAGTCGGGACAGAAGTTGTCACTATGGCAGGACACACCTTTAAAGAAATTGCAACATTGGTAACGCAAGTATCGGAACAGGTGAAGTCAATTTCCGCTGCTATTCGGCAGATGGCCAATAGTACTCAACAGATTGTAGCGGCAGTGGAGGAAATCGATGAACACAGCAAAACAGCGGTTGGACAAGCTCAGACTGTGTCCGCGGCTACCGAAGAACAATCGGCCGCCATGGAGGAAATTGCCTCATCCAGCCAGAATCTTGCCAAGCTAGCCCAGGATCTTCAGACCGCTGTCAGCCAGTTTAGAGTGTAGTATTTGTATGTACGGGGCGCGTTCTTCCTCTTAATCAAACACCAAAGAGCTTGCTGACTCCCGTAAGCAGGGATAAGCAAGCTCTTTTCTTTAGGTTACTACTTTCAAAGACTTCATATGGCGGGATTCATTAGCTAATAACGGCCATCACTTCGCCAGGTTTAACACTCTTGCCATTCGCTGCATTCATCATCGTAACACAGCCACTAGCCGGAGAGGTGATTTCATTCTGCATTTTCATGGCTTCAAGAATCATCAGGACATCGCCCTTTTTAACCTTATCACCCTTTTTAATGAGAACTTTAGTAATCTTACCAGGCATCGGTGCCTTAATTGCACTATCGCCTGCAGCGATTTCCACTGGAGCAGCAGCCGGGGACGGGGCATGAGCAGCAGGAACAACAGCTTGACCGCAGGGAACAGCGGTAACAGACTTGATTTCTTCCTCGACCTCGACGTTATAGGAAGTACCATTGACAGTAACCCTAAATTTTCTCATTTCTATCACCCCTACCTTTCTATCTAACCAGACGATTATTCATATTGTTTTGTCGGCCAGCATCTATCCACACTCTATGAGTACGGTTAATCCGTACAGCAAGACTACCCTGCCTGTTTCCAGGCAGCAGCTTCGTCGGCTTTGCACCGTTATCGCCAAGCACAATGCCAATACTGGCACTAATTGCAGCAATTATTTCCGGAGTAATACCTTGTAACTCTTTCACAGGCTTCACTGTCCTCTCTTAACAGCAATTACAGTGGTATATTGCCATGTTTCTTAGCAGGCCGAACTTCGCGTTTGCTTGCCAGCATTGACAGGGCAGTAATAATACGCGGTCTGGTTTCACTAGGCTCAATGACCTGGTCTACAAAGCCCCGTTCAGCAGCTTTATACGGTGTGGCGAATTCCTCAACATACTCAGCGGTTTTGGCTTCAACTTCCGGGTCACCCCGGAAAATGATGTTGGCAGCACCCGCCGGACCCATAACTGCAATTTCAGCCGAAGGCCAGGCTAATACCTGATCAGCGCCCAGATCCTGGGAACACATTGCCAAATAAGAACCACCATAGGCTTTTCGGGTAATCAAGGTTATTTTAGGTACTGTTGCTTCCGAGTACGCATATAGCATTTTGGCCCCATGACGGATAATACCGCCATATTCCTGGTCAGTACCAGGCAGGAAACCAGGCACATCAACAATATTAAGCAACGGAATATTAAATGCATCGCAAAAACGAATAAACCTAGCCGCTTTGTCTGAGGCGTTGATGTCCAGGCAACCAGCCATGACTGCCGGTTGATTGGCGATAATACCTGCCGTCTGCCCATCAAATCGTGCAAAGCAAGTGATTATATTGGCAGCATAATGCGCATGCACTTCGTAAAATTCGCCCTTATCCACAAGCATTTTGATAACTTGTTTCATATCATAGGCCTGATTTGAATTATCGGGAACTATCGTGTTCAATCCAGGCTCAATGCGGTCTGGGTCGTCGCCGGTTGCAACAATAGGCGCTTCTTCCAGGTTGTTGCCGGGCAAAAAGCTCAACAAATAACGAACCTTTTGCATACAATCATCATCGTTCTCCGCCGCAAAATGAGCTACACCGGATGTAGAATTATGGGTCATTGCACCACCTAAATCCTCGGCGGTAACCTCTTCAGCCGTAACCGATTTGATTACCTGCGGACCAGTAATAAACATCTGACTTGTTTTCTTAACCATAAAGATGAAGTCAGTCAGGGCAGGCGAATACACTGCCCCGCCGGCACAAGGCCCCATAATGACTGATATCTGAGGAATTACGCCGGAAGCCAGCGTATTGCGATAAAAGATCTTGCCGTAGCCAGATAGTGCGTCCACAGCCTCTTGTATCCGCGCACCGCCTGAATCATTGAGACCTATTAGTGGCGCTCCCATTTTCAACGCCAAATCTTGCACTTTGACAATTTTAGCGGCATGCATTTCACCAAGTGAGCCACCAATAACGGTGAAGTCTTGCGCAAAAATATAGACCAACCGGCCGTCAACAGTACCATAACCGGTTACTACACCTTCTCCGGGGGCTTCTGTAGCTTCCATCCCAAAATTGGTGCACCGATGCTTGACAAATTGATCCAGTTCGACAAAGGTACCCGGATCTAGTAATTTCTCTATCCGTTCACGGGCGGTCAGCTTGCCTTGGTCATGTTGCTTTTCAATCCGTTTTACTCCGCCGCCGAGTATTACCTTTTGCTGAATCTTTTTCAAATGATTTATTTTTTCCTGAACAGTAGCCATAACACACCTCCAGATGACGATAAGCTTTATCTATGACAGTAAGACGTCTTTAATGCTAACCTATTTACGTTCCGATAGTTCGAGTAAAATGCCACCCGTGGCTTTAGGATGAACAAAGGCAATGCTTGCACCGCCCGCACCATAACGGGGTGATTCATCAATCAGCCGAACACCTTTCGCTTTGAGGTCTTTTAACGCATTTTCGATATTATCAACGCGCAAAGCAATGTGTTGAATACCTTCGCCTTTCTTCTCAATAAACTTTGCAATCGGACCATCAGGTGTAGTTGACTCCAGCAATTCTACTTCGCTGTCGCCACTGGGAATAAAACATACTTTTACCTTTTGCGGCTCAATGACTTCTTCTCCTTGAGCCGCCATACCCAATACATCAGTGTAAAACTTTTTGGCTGCATCCAAGTCTTTCACAGCAATACCAATATGATCTACTCTGAGTACTTTAAACATAGTAAGTCCTCCTCTGAAACTCTTTATCTGAGACACTTCCCTAAAATTATGTTTGCGATGGTATACGGATCTTCTTCACGCCGTTCAATACTGGCTACCAGCGAATCAAATTGTCCTGATTCGTTCATTTTCTTAACTACATAACGCTTGATACCCTCTTCCATCAGTGACAGCAATTCATTTTTTGCCCGCATACTTCGGCGTCGGTGCAGCTCCCCGGATTGATTCAGATAATAGCTATGGCCATCAATAGCTTCTATCAGTTCATCAATGCCGCTGCCGTTACTAGCCACCGTTTTTTTGATGGGCGGTCTCCATTTTATGCCACCTTGGTTGAGAACAAGCATCATTTCCAGTTCACTGTTAAGCCGTTCCGCACCCTCATGGTCGGCTTTGTTAATCACAAAAACATCACCAATCTCCAATATTCCCGCCTTAATAGCCTGTATGTCGTCACCAAGTCCGGGAACCAGCACAACCACCGTAGTATCCGCTGCTTTTACAATATCAACTTCCGACTGCCCTACTCCCACGGTTTCAATAAAAATCACATCTTTACCGAAGGCGTCCAGAATGGCGACGACATCAGCCGTTTTGCATGATAAACCGCCAAGACTGCCTCTCGTTCCCATGCTGCGTATAAATACGCCCTCATCAAGAATCAATTCATTCATGCGGATGCGATCTCCCAGGATAGCTCCGCCCGAAAACGGGCTAGTCGGATCTACAGCGACAATACCGACAGTTTTTCCTTGTTGCCGGTATTTCTTTGCTAGTTTATCAGTAAGCGTACTTTTCCCTGCCCCCGGTGGGCCGGTTATACCAATAACCAGTGCCTTACCTGTTCGCGGGTAAAGCTGCTGCATCATCGCGGCAGCTTCAGAACATTCGTTTTCCACCATGGTAATCGCCCGCGACAGAGCACGCTTTGAACCAGTTAACAATTCGGCAACTACGTCCACTGGAATTACACCACCTCATGAGCAAAAACTACTTCGCTCAGTGTTTTGCTGCAACATTTGCCTTAATATATTCCACAATGCTGGCAGTGGGCGTACCTGGCGTAAAGACTTCCGCGATACCCGCCTTTTGTAAACCAGGAATATCGGTATCCGGGATTACGCCCCCGCCAATAACAAGCACATCATCCATTTTTCTGTCCTTTAGCAGGTTTACTACTTTCGGAAACAGTGTGTTATGGGCACCTGACAGCAAGCTCAATGCTACGACATTAACGTCCTCCTGCAGGGCTGTTTCCGCAATTTGTTCCGGAGTTTGCCGCAGTCCTGTATAGATTACTTCAAAACCGGCATCGCGCAGTGCACGGGCCACAACTTTTGCCCCACGGTCATGGCCGTCAAGTCCGGGCTTAGCTACTAATACTCTAACTCTTTGTTCCATCATTGTCCTCCTACCTCTTCCAGTACGCTCTCAGAAACCCGAAAGCAAGAAACTGTCCGTAAAAAAAGATCCTGTCACCTACAAAAGTAAAACATACTATGGTTACATTAAAAATTGATTAATAAATGTACGTACACTCATATATCCCATGATAGCAACAACAAGAACACCGGTAACGGTCATCCACACAGGATGTTTGTATTCACCGACAATTTTTTTATTATAAGCCCCAACTAATATCGAAGCCAAAGCTAACGGTAATATAAACCCATTAATTGTTCCCACGACCACAAGTACCTTAACCGGCTGACCAACCATAACAAAAACAATTGTCGAAAAAATAATAAACCCAATTATTATTTTGCTATAATATTCATCAACTTTCTTGCTAAAAGACTTTAAAAAGGATACAGACGTGTAAGCACAGCCAATAACCGAAGTAGTACCGGCTGACCATATTACAATACCGAACAGCTTATAACCTATGTTTCCTGCTGCAGCCTGGAAGACGGAAGCAGCCGGATTTGCCGGATCTATAAAATGGCCATGTACGATAACACCAAGAGCACCTAAGAAAAGAACTACACGCATAACACCGGTGATTAAAATACCGCTTATGGCGCTTCGCGTTGCCTGCGGAATAAATTTTATGCCCTTGATGCCAGCGTCCAAAAGCCGGTGCCCACCGGAAAATGTTATATATCCGCCTACACTGCCGCCAATGAGTGTGATCAGCGCTACTACATCAATTTGATCAGGCACAAAAGATTTAACAACCGCTTCGCCTACTGGCGGCATAGCTGCTATGGCAACAAATACAGCCAATAGAATCCTAACAATACCAAAGCTGCTTACAAAGCTGTCCATGATTTTGCCTATCTGCTTAAAACAAAAAATAGATAAGGCAATGATGCCGCTAATGATTGCTCCGGCTTCAATTGGTGTGCCAAACAAAACATTTAGCCCCAGTGACGCTCCGGCGATATTGCCAATGTTGAAACACAAACCGCCCATTACAATTAAAATAGAAATAAAATAACCTAACCCCGGCAGGACTGTATTCCCAATTTCCTGGCCACGCATACCGGAAGCAACGATAATTCTCCAAACATTGATCTGAACCAAAATATCAATTACTAACGACGCCAAGATGACAAAGCCAAAACTGGCTCCCGTTTTTTGAGTGAACACGGTGGTTTGCATCAAAAATCCCGGGCCAATTGCCGTGATAGCCATCAAAAAGATAGCGCCGAGATAGGATCCTTTAAATCTATTCTCTACCTTACTCTCACCCATTGCTGATCACACTCCTCAATTATTTGATATTAAATGGTTGCAGCTTGCTACATTAACTTTCGGCTATAACGTTCCTGTAGGCGATGATTTTTACGTAACGTTATCTCTCTTTTGAGACGTTTAGATTATTACTATACTTTGCTCTCTTCCTGTCATGAAACTTGTGGTTTTCTGTCTGCTTTCCGAGAAGCTACTTCACTTTACAGGCTTACGTGCGCTTCGTATTCACCAAATACCTTACGCAGTACACCGCAGATTTCGCCAAGAGTTGCATAAACCTTAACCGCTTCAAGGATAAACGGCATGAGATTTGTTTCTTCTTCCCCAGCAGCTTTCTCAAGCATGGCCAATTTTGCTTTGACTGCTTCCTTATCACGTTTGGCATGAAGATCAGCCAGCTTTTGTTTCTGTAGTTCGCCAACAGAAGAATCTACCCGCAGTAGGCCTTCTGCTGCCTTTTCCTGTATCTGGAATTGGTTGACGCCAACAATAATCCGTTGCTTGGACTCAACCTCCATTTGCCATTTGTAGGCGCTTTCCTGAATCTCTCTTTGAATATAACCTTTTTCAATAGCAACAACCGCACCGCCGAGTTCATCAATTTTTTCAATATATGCCATGGCTTCTTGTTCGATTTTATCGGTAAGTGCCTCGATAAAGTACGAGCCTCCTAACGGGTCAACGACATCAGCCAGCCCACTTTCATAGGCTACAATCTGTTGCGTCCTGAGAGCAACCCGTACAGAATCTTCCGTAGGCAGCGCCAATGCTTCGTCTTGAGAATTAGTATGCAGCGATTGAGTACCACCAAGAACTGCCGCTGCGGTTTGTAAAGCAACACGGACGATGTTGTTGGCAGGTTGCTGGGCTGTAAGCATGGAGCCTGCAGTCTGGGTGTGGAACCGAAGCATCATGGATTTGGGGTTAGTCGCACCAAAACGCTCTTTCATGATTCTGGCCCATATGCGGCGGGAAGCACGGAACTTGGCTACCTCCTCCAATACATTGTTATGCGCATTCCAGAAAAAGGACAGCCTGCCGGCAAAATCATCCACATTCAAACCAGCCTTAATAGCGGCCTCTACATAAGCAATTCCATCAGCAATCGTAAAGGCTATTTCCTGCGCGGCCGTCGAACCGGCCTCACGAATGTGATAGCCAGAAATTGAAATGGTATTCCATTTAGGAACATTCTTCGAACAATATTCAAAAATGTTGGTAATCAACCGCATGGAAGGCTTGGGCGGAAAAATATAGGTACCGCGCGCTGCATATTCTTTTAGAATGTCATTTTGAATGGTGCCTTTAAGCTGTTCGAGAGCTACGCCTTGTTTTTCCGCAACTGCAATATACATAGCCAAGAGCACCGAAGCCGGGGCATTAATCGTCATAGAAGTAGATACCTTACCAAGGTCGATGCCGCTAAACAGTATTTCCATATCGGCCAACGAATCAATGGCCACGCCAACTTTACCTACTTCACCTTCGGCGATTGCGTCATCCGAATCGTACCCAATCTGCGTAGGCAGGTCAAAAGCACAGGACAAACCGGTAGCACCTGACTCAATTAAATAGCGGTAGCGCTTATTGGATTCTTCAGCTGTCGAAAACCCGGCATACATTCGCATAGTCCAAAACCGGCCACGATACATGGTAGGTTGTACACCGCGGGTATAGGGATAATCACCCGGAAATCCGAGCTTATGCTCATAATCAGAGTTTTCGAGATCAAGCGGGGTATAGAGTCTATTGTACGGTAGATTTTTACGTTCAGGATTTTTCGCAATTACTTTGTCGACTTTGGCGTCATACGCCATCTGTTTGGCTTTTATTGACTCATCAGACATTTTTCGTTCTCCTTTAAAGTAACTAATCGTTATTGCCTCAACCTCGCCATGGTTATCCGATAATTTCAGAAAAATAAATAACCGTAACAACATCTGATCGATTCATTGGTTTTTTAAAAGCGCTACGATACCAGGCAAGAAATTCATCATTGGTGTTCAGCTTATCATTCTCCCCATTTAATTCCTGTCCAGTTAACAATCGAATTGGTTTTACAAGCACTTTATCAATATAGGCGGTATATACCTTTGTCTTTTTTGTATAAGTATCACCAAAGGTAATATTTATGACCTGCCCTTCCTTATATCGTTCTGTTATATCTCCATAACGAATCGTACATACCGTATTACGCGCTTGTAAAGCGTTATACGATTCGGGCAAAGTAAAGTTTATGGCTTGCATAAATTGCACCTCAATATATTGACCCTTCAACTATCTTTTAGACGCTAAACGGTCTAACTTCGATTCCTTCCTGAACTACGCTTGTTCTAATTGCCTTGATCATATCAATTGCTCCGGGAGTATCGCCATGTACACAAATGGTCTGTGGTTTTAAGGCCACCTCAGAACCATCAATTGTTTGTACTTTTCCGGTCGTAATCATAGTAAGCACTCTGGCAGCAACCACTTGCGGATCATGGATAACCGCTCCCTGCTCACGCCGTGAGACCAGTGTGCCATCTTGCGTGTATGCCCTGTCAGCGAAGGCCTCTTCAACGTATTTGACACTCACACTTTGCGCGCCTTGAATCATCATGGAGCCACATGAACAAATCATGAAAAGATTCGGGTCCACATCTTTTATGGCCTTGGCAATAGCAGCAGCCACCTTACTATCCTTTTCCGCCATATTATAAAGCGCCCCATGAGGTTTAACATGCTGCAACGTAAGACCTTCTGTTTTGCAAATTCCCATTAAGGCACCAATTTGATAAACCACATCTGCGTATATCTCTTCCTGCGATGCCGCCATTGCCCGCCTGCCAAAACCAACTAAATCAGGAAAGGAAGGGTGAGCCCCAATAGCTAAATTATGTCTTTTGGCTTTTTTGATCGTTTTAACAATATTATTCGGATCAGATGCGTGAAAACCGCATGCTACATTAATTGAAGTAACATAAGGCATAGCCGTTTCATCATGTCCAAGAGTATAAACTCCAAAACTTTCTCCCATATCACAATTTAAGTCAATCCTCATAGCTAATGACCTCCTAATAGAATTTTTTCTCAACATTATAACCCTTGTCTACAGGTGTGCTTAACTACGTTTACTTAAAATACCGATAGGTCTTCATCACGAGTGTCGCAAATGAACATATAGCCTGGAGCATGGGTTATCATCAAATCAGGTTTTACCTTCATCGCCACTGCCTGGGGAGTAACACCGCAAGCCCAAAATACCGGGACTTCGCCCTCGTTTATCGTCACCGCATCACCGAAGTCCGGTTTATTAATATCTCTTATACCAATAGCTTCTGGAGCACCAATATGGATCGGAGCGCCATGGACAGCAGGAAAACGGGATGTTACCTGAACCGCACGGATTACTAGTTCTTGAGGAATCGGACGCATACTCACAACAACAGGGCCGGAAAAAATCCCTGCCGGTTTACATTCAATAGAAGTGATATACATCGGAACATTGCAGTTTTCTTCAATATGTCGCACAGGTATCCCATTTTTTATCATCGGTGTTTCAAAAGTAAAACTACATCCCAGCAAAAAAGCTACTAAATCGTTATTCCAATATTCCTCTATGTCGAGCACTTCTTTATACAATTGACCTTTTTTATATACCCGGTATTTAGGTATATCGTAACGCAAATCTGCTCCTGGTGCGGCCAGCTTAGGTTCAGGCGAACCTATCTCTGTTACATCAAGAATCGGACAGGGCTTAGGATTACGCTGAGCAAACAGTAAGAAATCATACGCCACTTCTTTGGGTAAAATAGCTAAATTAGCCTGGGTATAGCCCTGTGCTATACCGGCAGTCGGCCTCACTAGCTGTTTTTTCCGGATTAAGCTTCTCACATCTTTGGGATTCATACAACCTAAGTTCTCCATGCATAACTCCCCTCTCTTTACAGTACTATAATCCAAACCAGATCAAGCACCGTTACTTGTACTCTTCTACTTGAACTGTATACACCTGGTTCTCGATAACAAGGTTAAATTGCCGGCCATTTTCGGGAAATAGGTTCTGTGGCTGAATACTGCGGGCAATATTTTCGTAAGCTTGCCGCTCTGCCCGTAATGCGTTTACTGCCGCTTCTTCCGAACATAACCGGAAACAAACTTTATCACCTGGCTTGGCTTGCGCCAGCTTTGACAAATCCGGACCAATTACTGCGCCTATTTTGGCATATCCACCTGTTGTTTGACGGTCGGCCATCATGATAATCGGCATACCATGCGCAGGTACTTGAATAGCACCGAAAGGCAGCGCGTCGGAGACGATATCGGCTTTGTCAATATGGGCAATTTTAGGACCTGCCAACCGATACCCCATACGGTCAGCTTCATCGGTAATTACATATTCGCTTTTCAACAAAGTTGCTATCGCTTCTGCTGTAAACATATCATCCTGCGGCCCTAAAAGAATGCGTAACAGTAGGCTTTGTTCGTACTGGGGAACATACTCTGCCTTCAGCTTTCCCGCCTGAATTTCGACTTCCTTGTCGGTTCCGACATTCAATACATCACCTTGACAAAGAGCTCTGCCTTCCAAGCCACCAACTTTCGCGCGTGTATAAGTAGAACGGCTGCCTAATACACTAGGTACATCAATTCCGCCGCGAACCGCAAGGTAGGCTCTACAGCCTGTCACAGCATACTCAAGTTTAAGCTCGCTGCCTTTTTGTACAACAAAGGCAGACCAGTTTGTAACACTTACACCATCCAATTTTGCTTGCATATCAGCACCACAAAGGGCAACAAGCTGACTCTCATCAAATTTAAAGGAGGCACCAAGTATCGTCATTTCAATAGCAGCAGCATTTGCTTTATTGCCAACTAATAAATTGGCCACCCGATAAGCATAGCGATCCATTGCTCCAGCCACCGGCATTCCATAGGCTTGGTATCCCCAGCGTCCGCCATCCTGAATTGTTGAAAAAAAGCCTGGGTTTATTGTTGTAAACACATCGTCACCCCCTCTGCCATTTTGTAACCTCAGGACTATAGGTACCTGCATCCACCTGTTTACCGATTTGGCGAAATTCATCTACAGATATAGGTTTAAACTGCAAATAATCACCTGCGGAAAATAAGAACGGATTTGCAACAGCTGGATTAAAGGCTTTTATTGGTGTACGCCCAATCAGACGCCACCCTCCTGGGCTCTCAATAGGATAAAAACCTGTTTGACTGCCTGCAATACCAACAGATCCGGCTGGAATTTGTACTCTGGGCTTGTCCAAACGCGGGGCAGCTATCTTTGGCGACATGCCCCCAAGATAAGGAAATCCTGGTGTAAATCCAAGCATGTATACCAGATAGGGATTGGATGAATGGATATCCACAACTTCATTAACAGAAATTCCGTTGTACTCTGCTACAAACTCTAAGTCAGGGGCAAACTCACCCTGATAACAAACGGGAATATGGACGATAGTAGCGGTTTCCTTTTCCTCCCCCGATTGCAGCGCCTGGTTCTCAGATAGCAGCAATTCCTCAATTTTTGTAATCAATTCTGCTCGCGTCATGCTAAGCGGATCAAAATAAACAAGCAATGACCGATATGTTGGCACAATTTCAAAAATTGCCTTGTTGGCTTTGGCTATTAATCCTTTTGCCAGCTTATGAACCTTACTGTTGATTGTTTGGTTAACGTCCTTACCAAATTCAACAACCAACCCTTGCTCACCCGCATGGAATACCTCTATGCCATTCATCGTTCCACCAACTTCCTAGTATATATTGCGGCCCCAATTTGGATATTGTATTATACTACACAGCCATATCAGGAAACGCACAAGGATACTTATACAACCCTGTGCGTTTTCCATCATACAGCTTAAAACAACGTACAATAGTTATCAGGGAAAACCGTCTTTTTACTGCCCTGAACATGCTACTACTTTATAGATGCAATACCTAACTCTAATGCTTGTTTATTAGTCTGTTCTGTTCCTTTTGGTACGCGGGCCAGTACAGCTTGCTCCAATGCTTTTAGGCTTACAGCCTTGGTAAGCTTAGCTACGATTCCTAACGCAATAATATTGGCAAACAAATCGCGCCCAAGCTTTTCTTTGGCCATCTGTGTAATTGGTATCGAATACACCTTTTTAAATTGAGCAGGTACTTCTTTTACCAATGTACTGTCAACAACGAGAATGCTATCTTGGCTAAGATCGACACTATATTTAGCAAGCGCTTCCTGCGTCATAGCCAACAAAAAATCAGGGTTTTCCACTTTGGGATAATAAATCGTTTTATCACTGATAATAACTTCTGATTTACTTGAGCCGCCACGGGCCTCCGGCCCGTAAGACTGAGACTGCACCGCTTCCTTACCGTCGCCAATAGCTGCTTCCGCCAAAATAATACCGGCCAAAATCAGCCCCTGTCCGCCAGAACCACTTAACCGAAATTCCATCATATTACTTACCACTCCCCATTGCCCGCTGAATTACCTTCTGGTACTTAGTCACATATTCCTGACCTTCGCCCTGGTACAATACGCCAATTGGGAATTTTCCCTCAAGCTGGGTCTGATCCATCTTTGCCATTGCCTCTACCATAACAGCATGATCTCGCTGCCACTTCATCATTTTGGCCGGACCGCCCATCTTGTTTTGCCGTCCAAAAGAGATTGGGCACGCAGAAACTGCTTCAACAACAGCAAATCCCTGATGACTGATTGCCTTAGCAATGAGGTCAGTAAGCAGGATGGCATGGTATGTCGTTGCTCTGGCAATAAAAGTAGCTCCGGCTCCTTTGGCCAATTCATACATATCAAATGGCCTGTCAACATTGCCATAGGGAGCAGTGGTCGCCATACTCATATGTGGTGTCAACGGTGAGAACTGACCGCCTGTCATCCCATAAATGTTGTTATTATAAACAACAACAGTAAGATTGATATTACGGCGAGCAGCGTGAATGAAATGGTTGCCGCCAATGGCAGTAGCATCGCCATCTCCTGTAAGCACGATTACGTTGTGCTCAGGTTTAGTCAGTTTAACGCCGGTTGCAAAAGGAATGGCCCGTCCATGCGCAGTATGTACAGTATCAAAGTTTAGATATCCCGATGCACGGGACGAACAACCAATGCCAGATATAATTGCCGTCTTATCCTGATCAAGCTGCAGTTTATCAATGGCTCTGGCAACACAGGCCGTAACAATACCATTCCCACAACCGGGACACCAAATATGCGGCAATTTCGGTCGAAAATATTTCGCTAACAACTTTTCCATGATCTTCTTCCTCCTTAGCGGATTGCTTGGATAGCCGCAAGCATTTCGCTTGGCGTAATCGGCTCGTTATTCCATTTTGCCAGAGAAACAACTTGTGTTTTGCCGTTTACAATCTGGCGTACCTCATTAATATATTGACCATGATTCATTTCAGCTACGATGATGGCCTTGACTTTATCAGCCAAACGCAAAATTTGCTTTTCTGGCGCCGGCCAGATCGTAATCGGACGGAATAACCCTGCCCTAACTCCCTGCTTCCGGGCACTTTCGATTGCGGCATAAGCACTGCGCGCAGTGCCGCCAAAAGCAACTACGGCTATTTCAGCATCATCAAGATTGAATTCTTCGTATTTCACTATGTCGTCAATATTTTTCGTGATTTTTGAATGAAGCCGGTCAATAACCTCGTCAGTAACAGCGTTACTGCCTGTTGGAAAACCAGTGTAATCATGAACCAGACCGGTTGTGTGAAAACGGTAACCATCACCATAAGCCGGCATCGGCGGCACACCATCTTCATCTGGTTTATACGGTAAAAATTCACCAGGTGGAAGTGTTGGTTTCTTGCGATTAATAATCATTTGCTGGTTACTGTCCGGCATTACGAATTTCTCCCGCATATGACCAATTATCTCGTCTAATAGGAGAACAACAGGAGTGCGATATTTTTCAGCAAGATTAAAGGCATCGATTGTAAGCGTAAACGTTTCAGGTACACTTGACGGACTAAGCGCGATTACCCCTCTGTCACCATGCGATCCCCAGCGAGCCTGCATAACATCGCCCTGAGCAGGAGACGTTGGTTGACCTGTGCTTGGACCGGTGCGTTGAACATTTACAATGACACATGGCACTTCTGCTATGGATGCATAACCGATAAGTTCCTGTTTAAGCGAGAAGCCTGGACCACTAGTTGCAGTCAAAGACTTGGTTCCAGCGATAGAACCACCGATAACGGCAGCAATACCGGCAATCTCATCTTCCATTTGAATAAAGGTCCCACCGACCTGTGGAAGTTTTTTGGCAAGCAACTCAGCTATTTCCGTCGAAGGGGTAATGGGGTAGCCGGCAAAAAAACGTGCTCCCGCGATTATAGCCCCTTCGGCACAAGCTTGGTTGCCCTGCATTAATACTGCTTTAGGCATTGGATTGATCCCTCCAAAATTACTTTTTTCTAACAAAGATGGCATAGTCCGGACAGCGCAATTCACATTGGCCACAACTAACGCAATTCTCTTCACAAGTGATATTCACTTTACCTAGTTCATTTAATTCGAGAACCTGTTTTGGACAAAACTCTATACAAATGCCACAGCCTTTACAATGGGAAGTAATCGTTTTTAATTTCATTTATCCTCACCTCCTCTTTGTAATAAAATCAGAGTATTCATTTTTTAGATATGCAATACAATATTATGTATACAATATAATGTATTACGCGTCTGCAAAAACAAAAGCCTGCGATCACAATACTACTCCTACTAGTTCTTTATTCTCAGAATGTCGTGATCTCAGGACTATAGGAACCTGCTTCCACCTTGCTGAATATTTCGAAAAATTCGTCTACAGATATTGAATTGAATTGCAAGTAATCGCCTGCGGCAAACAAAAATGGATTAGGGTTTTCCGGATAGAATGCCCTTACCGGTGTGCGCCCGATCAACCGCCATTCACCAGAACTTTCAACCGTATAAAACCCGGTTTGTCTGCCAGCTATTCCCACTGAACCAGTTGGAATTTTACTTCTTACTCTTTTTAACCGCGGAACCACCAGTTTGTCATCCAGCCCCCCTAAATAAGGAAATCCTGGAGTAAATCCCAACATGTATACCAAGTACGTTCTTGAGGTATGAATGTTAATGACTTCTTCAAGCGATAATTTGGTCCGGCGAACTACATAATCAATATCCGGGCCAAAGACGCCTCCGTAACATACGGGAACATGAATCACCCTGCGTGTAATCTCTTGTATTTCTCCATTGCCTAGTTGGGTTAAAAATTGTCTAATACCGGAAATCAACTCATCACGAGTAATCTGTAATGGATCAAAGTAAACGATAACTGACCGATATGTTGGTACAACTTCTACGATTCCCTCTATTTCCCGACTGTTAAGAATCTCTACTAATTGCTGAACAAGTCTGTTAATTTCAACCGTGATCTCACCGCCAAAATCAATAACCATTCCTTGTTCACCTGCAACCAATATTTTTGCATTCTTAACATAATCGTCCATTAGTTATACCCCTTTGGTAAGAGAATTTCTAAATTTCCACTATCGGAACTTTGATAACATTCAGAATTTTAACCGCAATCAATGCCATTGAATTAATTTAAGTGCAGCTTTCCGGTATTTGAATTACGCTAGACATCTTTCGACATTTATAATATCATTAATAAAAATAGTTGTACAATTGAAAGATTAAATACGCCTATTCAATTTTATTGAAGGTCGTGATTGCAATGGAAATTCGTCAGTTGAAAACCTTTATTAATATCGTAAAATTAGGAAACTTCTCTCACGCCGCCCAATTTTCAGGCTATACGCAATCAACAGTAACCACTCATATTCAGTTACTTGAAAAAGAATTAAACACGCTTTTATTTGAACGATTTGGCCAACAAATTACACTTACCGATGATGGTCAACATCTATATGACTACGCAGAAAAAATCATTAAACTTGAAGCGGATGCAAAAAATGCTTTGAATAAATCCAATATCCCATGTGGACCGCTAATTATCGGCATACCTGAATCGTTATGTGTATTTAGAATGACTTCTTTGCTAAAAGAATATAGTTTTCTTTATCCAGATGTCGAATTAAAGATAAAATATGGCACTAGTAATGATTTTCGTATTTTATTGCGAAAAAAAGTAATGGACCTTGCCTTATTTCTTGAGCCTTCAATAACCGATCCTGACTTGACAAATACGCCTCTTTGGCCGGAACCAATTGTCTTTGTAACTTTTCCTAATCATGAGCTTACTAAACTTCCTGAGCTGCATCCCAAAATGTTAAATGATCAAACCCTGGTATTGGTTGAATCTGATAGCAATTATCGAATTCTTTTAGAAAAAACACTACAAAAAGAAAGTGTGCACCTAAAAACAGTTCTGGAGGTAGGACAAATTCAAGCAATCAAACAACTTATTATGCAAAACTTTGGCCTAACTTTATTGCCACTTATTTCAGTAGAAAAAGAGCTTGACGCAGGCGAACTGGTTTTATTGCCCTGGAAAGGACCTGACATTAACGTCACTGCCTTTTTAGTTCATCATAAAGACAGATGGGTCAATCACCCTATGAAAGCTTTCATTAAGCTGCTTCAGGAGCGGCTCATAAATAACCGTGCATAAAATTCCCAGGCAGGCTATTCTTGATATATCATAAGCCACGGCAAATTTGCATAAATATGGGGCTTGGCTAATCGCCAAGCCCCATATTTTTTAACAAATTTACAACAACTAACAGCAATGCACTTATAAATACCACTTTATCTTAGTACGCGAGTCAAGACTCCCGCCTCTACAGGCGGCGTTAATTCAGATGGAGTAGACTCTCCACCTGAATCCCCAATGTTTCAGCTATGCTGAAACGAGTTCACTTCGGTTTCATAGTTACTTTTTGTCCTGTTTTGTATATTTTCCTTCGTTCTAATCCTGATATAATACGCGCCGCACCAGCATTGTCCTTAACCACAAAGCTTGATAAGTCATTAACACCGAAAGAAAACAACTCTGGTGCTAA
This sequence comes from Sporomusa sp. KB1, assembly GCF_007830295.1. Classification (GTDB taxonomy): domain Bacteria; phylum Bacillota; class Negativicutes; order Sporomusales; family Sporomusaceae; genus Sporomusa. The sequence continues at coordinate 1,836,630 of NZ_VLKC01000002.1, forward strand.
AGGAGTAAAAGGTCCAACAATTATGACATAAGCATTTTTGGCTAGTTCCAACATGCGTGGTAATGTTTTATAAACCAGGCTGGTACAACTGAGAATAACAAAATTACTTTCCGGCAAGATATATTCAGCAGCCGCTTCAGGATAATCGCCTTCCATCGGGTCACGTTCAATAATTGCAAGCTCGCATACCGGTTGGAGCAGTTGCTCAACATAAGGAAAATGGCCGAAAACGGCAACTTTTTTATTTTTTATCACATTTTGATAGGCAATAAAGGGATCACTAAGGCGGTCCTCACTATGCAGACTTTTAGAAAGGGCAATTCCGTTGCCGCTCGCCGTTGCCGGCGAATTATACCAGGCGTTTATCGCCGCCATACCAACAGAGGCTTCAACAAAATTCCAGGACTTAATGCATTCTGCCAGTCTTTTCAGCGGCATATTGAGTGATTTCTTCATCGTTTCAGGCAGGCTATCTCCCGGCACAATTTGGCTAAAGCCACATCCATTGCCGCTTCGTATGAGCACAGCATACGTGCCGCAAATAAACTCATCAACAAGGCACTCCTCCGGTATTCCTTCAATTAAGGCATCATATAATTTCCACATTTTTTCAATCCTTCTCCTTATCCCATATTAAGAAATTTTGATTCCTTATATCCGGCACCCAACCGCTATAAGACAAACTTCAGAGGATAAACTCTTTCACCATGCCTCAGCTGCTGTCGAATTCCCAGCATGATAGTATCCAGTTTTTCAATATCCTTCAGACTTTCTATTTCTTCGTCCGAGGTTTCCATGATTTTATGGATGCCACCGTTCTTTATTACAATACGCTTATCAGCACTCAAAGCAAGCAGTGGATCATGAGTAGAAATCAATACAATTTTTTCATTTTCCGTCAGCAAGCTAATTGCCTGTTTTCTGTCAATGCCAGCGTTTTCAATTTCATCAATCAGGACAATGGGCGAAGAACTCATATGGGCCGCATCGGCAATCATCAATGCACGGGATTGCCCGCCCGAGAGCTGTGTCACTTTTGTATCCATGGTGAATTTTTCACCAGCCAGTTCATTGGCACAGACAAAACATTGTTGTATCACCTGTTCGGCATTCCCGCAAAGGCGACTTTTCGCATGCATTGCCAGAAATTCTGCGACATTCAGATCCATAACGAAATTCATATTTTGCGATAACTGCGCCACCATTTTATTGCCCATATCAAATCGTTCTTCATCGCTCAGCGGGTGATCATTAATCAATATTTGGCGTCTGGTCGGTGTATCGCATTGAGCTAAACACTCAATGTCACCCAATAGACGGCTTTTCCCTGAACCCGTAGGACCTACAATACTAATAACCTCACCGACCGCCATCGTAAGCGTCACGTTCTCCGCTTCCCCTTGTTTATTTCTGCCGCCTATGATTGTAATATTTTGTACTTTCTCCCGCTCTTCCCGGTGATTTACCAGCGTTGCCATGAATTTTACTAATTCTTCAGTTAGGCTGAATACATCAAGTCCGAACTCCTCCAGTTGCTCTGTCAATATTTTTTCTAGCGCCTGGGATACCGTGAGATTTTTCTGCAGATCCTGCAAATTATAATTTATAAAAAAATCCTGCACAACCGGATAGTTCTTGATGATTTCGGCAATCGTCTTATCTTTGATGATCTCTCTGATTTTTACATTTTGCGCCATATTCTCACCTGAATTCCATCTTTTTCAGCATTCCCATTTGGTAAGTTTCACCAATCCGCGTTTCTCCTGTACAGTAGGCGCATACTGAAGCAGGCATTGAGAAACGCAAACGGCGATTTCTCACCGTAGTGATATCTGCAGCATTTTTAACATGTTTGCTCAGCATGAACGCCCCTTGACCGGTAATTCCGTTTACAAACAGAATACTGGCGCTGGGGTTGACTTGCCGGACATTGAACATAAACACTTCCCGTTCAGCCTGCGAGACGATATCCCCCTTGGTAATCAAAACAATATCCGCCAGTTTCAGCATGGGGCCAATTTTACGGGGAGTATTAATTCCAGAAAGATTATCAATAACACAAATAGCAAGAACTCCCTGAATATGTGGAGAACAGCGATTGCATAGACCGGCACTTTCGCTAATCAGTATATCCAGGCCGGCACCATACCCCCACTCAACAGCATCTTCAATATTGCTGACAAAAAAATGATCCGGACAGAATTTTCCGGAAAATCCCACTTGAACTTTTACGCCATATTCTTTATAACGAAGTTGATCAAAAGAAGTCAGGCAGTCAAATTTTATAACACCGACCTCTTGGTTACTTTCTCTAAGACAATCAATCAGTCTGAGAATTACTGAAGTTTTACCAGAAGAAGGCGCCCCTGATACCGTAATAAGTTTCATATCTCTCCCCCCCAAAAACTCAATTACCTGACTGGCACACCATTCCCAGCAGGATTAACACCATGTTATCAATATATATACTTACGTCAAGAAGAATATGAATCAAGGGAATAGCTCAACAATGCTTCATGCTTCCATCGGGAACATCGAATCACTATCTACGCGAAACATAGCTTTTCCCTAATTCCCTCCAACAAAAATCCCCGCCCGGTAGTTGCCAGAACACTTAGTAGTTTACTGCACTCAAGGATTTTCTTTCTTAAAAAACATAATACTATTAAACATAATATAAATCAATATATATAATGTTTTAAATTTGTTCCTGTTCGTTTATGATTACTAAACTAGATTTGCTGTATGATTCTGTTCCATGTCATTACCTGACATTTTCTTTTTTTCCTTTGAAGCCATCGTTTCCATCCTTACTCAGCAACTTGATACTAGTCGCGAGAAATAGGGACACAAACTTTGGTTTCACTGTCTTTTTTCCCGACATTGATGATTTGCACATCAACACCGATGTATCTTAGGTCCATCCCTTTTCTGGGTGTTGATAAGAAGGTAAAGAAACGATTCTGAAAAACTGCCCAACTCGATCATATTTTTGATTGCACCACCATGCATAGCTCATACCGATACGCTTCAGATAATAGATAGCCCTCATCATCTTCTTGCAATAGGAGATGAACATAATTCCCATCAAACAATATCCATAAATGACACACCATCTACTTTCTTTAACCCAATTCATTATTTCTAAAAAACGGCAGTAGTCTTCATCGTCAAAAAATATATCCTGGCGATTTATCCCTCGCATCATGATATGATAGAGTCCGCTGGCACTCTTTTTTCTTGCATATCCTACCATGTTTCTCCTACTTTGCTTCCTTTTATCATTTGCAATAGGAAGCAAAAAGAATGTCCCTTCGCTTCCTACATTATGTAACCATAATCCCGCAAATTAAAAGCCGCCCACCCGAAGGTAGACGGCTACAGCACAACAAATATAAGCGGACCGCACTTTAAATTAGTTGTAAGTTTTACCACGAGCAAACTATGTTAGCAAACCGTGCTGCAGTCATCATTGAAGCAAAAAAACAGTAAAATTATTATAATGATAATTATGAAACTGCTACTACCACGACCTCCACAGCCACCAAAACCAAGACCCATAAATAAACCTCCTTTACTCCTTTATAAAGATATACTATAATTTATGTTCTATCGACTGGCTTTGCGACTGAGTAAAATAAAAAATCCCCGGTTTCCCGAGAACTACACAATCTATGAATAAAATGCAAGTTCTGGGAAAAGCGCGAGTTCAGAAGCTGGAACTATTATATGTAAACCACTCGCCGTCTGCCACAAAACAAAAAGTCATCCCCAACCAAGCGACTGAGAGTGGGCTAAATTATGAGGCAAAACATAAAAGTACTCAGCAATATACCAATTACTGAGTACTTTTACAATAGCAGAGGAATATGAAAAAAATTATGTCCAATAGTAAACATGGCCTTCTATGAACATGTTTAGAATTATATATTCCAATCTTTAGAATTACTTTAGAAAAGGCTGGAAGATGATAATAGCCGCCCATCTGGACGAACCCGGCAAAACCAAAAAAGCCCACCCCCAACCGCCAGGCTGAGATTGGGCAAATTAACAAAACCGCCCCATCCCTAAGGATAGAGCGGTTAACCAGGCGGTTTAAACTTGGTCAATTTTTTCGATTTTCTCAGCTATACGTTTTAGTGACTTAGAGATGCTGTACAGTATAATCCGCCACCTACTACAACTACATGAAGTACATTAAAAAAACCGCCATCCCGTAAGGGAAATAACCGTGCATATGAATAGCATCCTCTGCTTAAGACTTAAACATAATTTACTTTATGCTTCTTAATCATTTGACGCGCTACCAATCACGATCCCCAGCAGAAGAGCGCCAATTTCACGTAATTCACGGTCATGCCGGTCCCTTTCACGCTCTTGCCGCTCACGCCATGCCCGACGACCTTCATTCGGGTGCCGCTTCATTTCTCTTTCATGCCGCTCATTTTCTTGCCGCATCCGCTCGTCATGCTGCCGCCGCCGATCATTGTCACGGTTGTCATGGCCATCATGACGGTCAAGCTGTACTATTTGTTGTGAAATACTGTTGTGTAAAGGTCCCGATGCTGCGGCAGCTACCGATGAGAACATACCAACTTGCATTAGGCCGAGCATTGAGTATATGATTACCTTTTTGGCTACAATTTTCATAGGAACACTTCCTTTTGTCTTTTTGTTTTGATTCCGAATCCATAATTTAATAATAAGCTCCATATTTTAGAATTTGTTTAGAATTTATTGGATAGAAATAAAAAAAACGCCCACCTGGACGAAACCCTGGTAGGCGGCAATAATTAAAATGAATATCTTATTCCTGCTTTTCCATGGTCATACTTAAAGTCATAACCAGCAACAACACCTAAATACTTACCATCCTTAGTAATCCTCCAGCTAACATCGGCAGTAACCTCATCCAGTTTGAATTTACCCTGGACAGCCTCGCTCCAATCCGGATACACATTAACACCACGAATAACCTTTTTATAGGCGAACACATTGTACTGATTTAAAGTGACCCTCTGCACACCGATTGCACACCAAGATACCCACCCAACCCCATCAATTTTATCACACCCCTTGCAGGAATAACCTGTAAACACAAAAAAGCCGCTCAATTAAGAACGGCTTTTTGATTCTAAAATTTATAGATTAGTCCAGCACCAATACCTTTTAGTGTTACATAATCCTCGTCGTGATAGCGGTAGTTAACATTTAACAATACGTTTTTGCTTAGCGTTTGGTTAACACCAATCTGCCAATCATCTGCATAACTGTCATGTAAATAGGTAGCATATGCGGTAGTTTTATCTCCTAGCGGAGTAGAAGCCCCTATGCCATAGATAAATTTGTTTGTTGATTCACTTGCAGATCCATAGCCTGCCACAGATGCGCTTGTGTCATAGTTGCGGTTTCCAGCAATTAAACGAACGTTATTATCAATCTTGTACTGTACAGTAAAATCAGTAAATCTGGTATCAATACTAACTTTTGTGCCGGAAATATTTTTAGTCCTGTCTCCCTTCATGGTTTCAATACCAACAATCACCTTGTCAGTTAAGGCAGTTTCAGCGTAAAATCCATTCGCGTTTGAATTTCCGATATCATAAGAGTCAATATCAACTTTAGGATTCCAGTACAAATAGCCCGCCGCCGATTCTCCTTTTTGTAAATCTGTCATTGGTGCTGCCATAGCAATACTGGATACGGCAAAGCACATAACAAGAGTAAGTATGAGTTTCTTCATGGTAAAACCTCCTAATTTTTTAATACATGTACCATTATATCGCTAATGCCTGTCGAATATTGTCAGTATTGAGACATTGACTTTCACACGAATATGCCCCCGGCCAGCGCCGAGGTTTTTTTATTCCTCAATATACCACTTACCATCAAGATCATTATGGAACAAATTAACTTCCTTATTCCGTATCCGGCACTTATACCTCATGCCATGACCGCCGCCGATCAGCGACAGAACCATACGAACGTCCAGCACTTTATCGATCTCGAATTTGCGGCCGTCTGGCCAGTGCATGATTAATGGTTTGCTACTGCCGGATAGGAAAAAACCGCACCCCGAAGGATGCGGCAAATCAAATTAGGTTTACTTGATAAAATCTTGAACCACATACACAGTACCTGCACTGTCGAAAGCAACACCAATGCCTACAGTGGTATAAGTTGAATTTAATATATTGGCGCGATGTCCTGAGCTATTCATTAAAGAAGTTTCCGCTGCCTGAACGCTTGTGTTTTCGGCAATGTTCTCGCCAGCAGCACTAAAAGAAATACCGGCCTGTTTTAAACGGTCGGAAAGAGTTTCTCCGTCCGGATTAGTATGCGAAAAAAAGTTTCGGGCTACCATATTTTGCGCATGACTTCGTGCGACGGCAGTCAACGAGGAACTCACCTGTAAGTCCGCTAAACCATTCGCCCGGCGGTCGGCGTTCAGCAATTCAACTGCTTTTTCCTCAGCAGCATTTACGTTGGTAGAGTTTGTATTACTGATCGTTCCCGTAGTTGCACTACCGGTATTTCCGGAAGTGCTGCCGCTATTGGCAGTGCCATTATTACTGTTTGAGGAATTGGCTGTATTAACAGACGTGATGATCCATTGAGAATTATCATTTTTTAATTTAAGAGTAACATTGTAAATCGTTTTTCCATGACGCACCGAGACAACTGCCTGGGTTGCCGACTTGCTGGTTAGAGCAAAGGAATCGGTTTTGACATTGAAGCCCAGCTTCTTAGCCGAAGCCTTAACTGTTTCCACCGGATCTTGCACGACTTTGTTAACTGTGCGGTTCGGAGCGTTTTGCATGAATGAAGTAGTCGATTTTTCGATGTTATTAGAGACTTGTTGCTGTTTTGCGTAAACTGATGCAGGTGTTACCATCATATACAACCCTAAGGTGGTACCAAATAATCCCAAAAACATATTACGGATTACTTTTTTCATTCAGTCGCCTCCTCTTTAAAATATCACAAGAATATGCATATGCATTTCTTGTACCTGTCTAATATATTGCTTGCACTTTTGATTTTCTTTAGAAACGATAAGGTAATATTTACATTCAAAATTACTGCCCATAAAATAATAAAACAGCCCATCCCTCGACCACTGTAATACGTTATTGCATCACAGATTGCCAACAAACGAAAAAAACCTCCAAGCAAATGCCTGGAAGGTTTGATTTTACTGGAGCGGGCAACGAGATTCGAACTCGCGACCCACGGCTTGGGAAGCCGGTACTCTACCACTGAGCTACGCCCGCATCATTATTGGAATTACAATTATCTTCAGAATACCCACTTATCTTTTGTGGTAATTTGAGCTAGTTTGGCCAGCTGTAGGTATCCCAACGCTTTGTATTATATCATAGAACTATAGGTGAATCAAGGGCTGGCAGTAATTAACTACCCATGTCCCAGGGCAATTGAACATTACCTACCCCGAATATACTATTTAGGAAAGACTCCCACCTCTTTAGGCGTATTACATTTGGAATTTGAGCACCGATAATTTCCTCCCGTGTTTTAGGCATGGCATCTAATCCAAATTTCCCTTCTCGTTATCTACAACAGAGACACCTTCTGCCATTCTTGTACCCCTTTTGTGATAAGTCTGTTTCTATTTACCAACACATCTTAATTGTCCTGTTTGCTGAGAAATTGTAGTAATATCTTTATTGCCGCATTGCTTACAAACTTCAGGTCTCTTTCCATCCTTTGTCTCTTGGATCAAGCCACATTTTGGACATTTGTACAAAGTATCAGCCATTACTATCCCTTCTTTTTTGTTTTTTTTCTGATTATTCATCAATTTTTATTTGTAATTCTCCTCCAAGAATGCTCTTGTATTCTGACTCTGGAAAAGCCGATTTAACTTTAGGATGCTTTACCCCATTTGCATCTGCGATTTCAAGACAACTGCGCTCGTCTTAAAGGAGCACAATAAGGCAAGGTCAGTGAGGATACTGACCTTGCCTTTTGGGATGCTTTGGGGATGACCCTTTTTCCTCTATAAAAAGGCTTGACATAGTCGCTTGCTCTTACAGTCGAACAATCGCATTTGGCGCAAACCGGTGGTACTCTAAAGCTTCGGCGTCTGTCATTTCTTCGAAATCTTTAAAGTAACTTCCGACTGCCTTAAAGACATCCCGCTCATCAATGCATACCACCTCGACTTGCGCTTCCCGCAGTTTACCAGTAACATCATTAGGTGCTACCGGCACAGCGACTAGTATACTGGCCGGGTTCCACTTTTGCAACCACTTAACTGCAGCGCGCATAGTATAGCCTGTAGCAATGCCATCATCAACAATTATAATATCCCGCCCTCTGACTTCATGATTTTTAATAATCAAGGATTCATAGGCCTTAACCCGCTGGTCAAATATTTCACGGGCTTTTGCCGTTAATTGGTCAAAGCTATCCTGCTTTACTCCAAGACCGCTGACATATTGATTGTCATGAATCAGACTGCCATCAGGCATAATTGCACCAATAGCTATTTCCGGGTTAAGCGGATGCCCGATTTTTTTTGCAATAAGAACCGCCATATTGGCTTGTAGTTTAGCGGCAATGGGAGCAGCCACCGCAAGGCCGCCGCGAGGAACCGCTAGTATATAAGGGCTTTTCAGGGCTAGCGTAGCTAATTTTTCTGCTAAAAGCTGACCAGCATGAGTACGATCATCAAACATAGCTCACCCTCCTTAAATTTCTACTTATATGTTTTGTGTCTGATATGATTTTAATGCAAAAAACCTTGCAGATCGCAAAGTTTTTTTATTCCAGATGAAAAGTATAACAACAAAACTAAATTTAGATAATATTTTGCAAATGCCCCATTGGAAAAAAAGGGGAAATCACCCTTTTGCCGAATACTTTTTTAGATTAACACGGAGGCAATATATGACGGTTTTTACTCTGTTAGAGATAATAAGTGCTTTATCTTTTATCGCTATGACAGCCTATCTTACAGCCCGCAGCCGCTTTATTATGCGTTGCGCGCGTTATCCGTTCCACCGGGCAAGCCAATTCTCCTTAATTGTGTTATTTGCCTTTCTATCGATAACAGGCAACTACAGCACCTTGCCCTGGGATGAGTCGCGCGTAACTACCCGCTTAATTGGTGTGATCTTAGCAGGCATTTCCGGCGGGCCTGTATCAGGGTTTGGAGTTGGTTTTATTTGTGCCAGCTACTTGGTAATGATAGAATACTCGTCCATTATACTGCCGCTTTTTATCATTGTAGCCGGATTTCTTTCCGGAATGTTACGCCTCCGATTCACCTTTCACCAGATTACGCCGCTGACTGGCGCCAGTGTGGCCCTGATTATTGAGCTTTGTCAAATAAGTCTGATTACATTGTTCCCCGATTCCACAGCTACGCTATTTTTAAACTTTGCATCAGCCGTTCTTACTATGGGTGTTAGCATTATCGGTGTATGGCTATTTTTATATATTATTAATTGGGTTGAAGCAGAACAGGATATTTATGGCGCCCGTGCTGCACAATTGTCCCTGGATATTGCCAGTCGTACGCTTCCGTTTCTCAGACTGGGCTTTAACAAACATTCAGCTACAATAACAGCAAGTATTATCTATGAATTAGCACAAGTAGATGCTGTTTCCATCACTGGCAGGTATAAACGACTAGCCTTTATCGGCCAGGGTGCCGATCACCACAAACCAAGTGAGCCAATTCTCTCTGCTGTCGTAAAAGAAACTATCACCAGCAAAACCATGAAAGTTGTTAACACTCCATCCGACCGGGGCTGTCCCGTTCCATATTGCCCGCTAAAGTCTAGCGTTGTGGTGCCGCTGTTCTCCAACGACAGGGTAATTGGAACCATTGAAATAGCCCGGGTTCACGAAAATACGGTGTCAGAACTGGACATCCACATTGCTGATGGAATTGCCAATTTACTGTCTGTTCAGATTCAACTGGCCGAAGTTGATAAGCAACGAAAAATGCGGGAAAAGGCCGAGCTAAAAGCCCTTCGCGCCCAGATCAACCCACATTTTCTCTTTAACACAATTAATATAATAATGTCCTTTTGTCGTACTGATCCAGACAAAGCCCGCAGCCTGCTGGGAAGCCTTGCAACCTTGATGCAGCGAGGCTATTCCAATCAAGACGAGCTGGTAACATTACAAAATGAGCTGGCGGCTATTATGGCCTACCTGGAAATTGCTATGTCCCGATTTGGCGACAGACTCGACATAGCCGTTAATATTGATGACGAAACATCCACTGCCCTAATTCCAGCTCTATCTTTACAGCCCTTAGTAGAAAATGCCTTAAATCATGGTCTGTTTCCTAAACTCGGGAGCTGCCTCCTGTCCATTGAAGCCTATATTGAAGAAACTACCCTGATTATTACTATTACCGACAATGGTGTAGGAATTCCCCCTGAAAAGCTAGCCAAAATCCAGGCTGGTGATTCTGACGGAGTCGGTTTAACCAATGTCCACCAACGCTTAACTAGTCTCTATGGAACCAAATACGGCCTGACAATAACCTCTAAGCCACCGTTTGGCACAGAAGTTCGACTACGCATTCCTTTCCGGCAAAGTGTATGCATTCAGAAAGAAAGTGGTGTAATATGAGAACAAAAACAGTTATTGTTGATGATGAGCAGCCTATTTGTGATGAAATTGAATACCTCCTGGGTCAGCATCAAGATATTGAAATATGCGGCAAGTTTACCAATTGTATTGATGCACTTATTTATATTCTAGAAAAGAAGCCAGCGTTAGTCTTCTTGGATGTCAGCATGCCTGGTATGTCAGGCCTCGAAATGGCCCAAAAGCTAAGCAGTATGAATAGACCACCCTATATTGTTTTTATCACAGCCTATCCGGAACATGCCGTCGCCGCCTTTGCCACACCGGCTGTTGGTTATATTACTAAGCCGGTTACAGCTGAAAAACTGGCTCAGACTTTAACCAAAGTACGACATTTGTCCTCCAGGGTCGCAACCGAGCAGATGTCGCAAATTACCAAAGTCTGCGTATTATCTGGCAGTAAAATTTTACCCATGAGCAAAAGCGATATTGTTTTTATTTATGTCAAGGATAAAGATGTTTATGTACGTACCCGCGCTAAAGAATTTTCTGCTATGCTTACTTTACAGGAATTTGATAATTTGTTAACAGAAGCCAATTTTCTGCGTATCCATCGACAATATATTATTAACGTAGATGAAATACTCGAAATCATACCCTGGTTTCACGGCTCCTATTTGCTGCGCATGAATGATGCTAATAAACAAGAAGTTCCGGTCAGCCGCAACCGGGTAAAGCAGCTTAAAATTATACTTGGTCTGAAGTAGAACTTTTCTGTAAGGAGGTTTGTTATGCAGCTTAGTCTCAAAACCAAGTTTACTGTCTTTTTCATTGGGCCAGCAATGCTGATATCTCTGGTTATTGGCATTATGACTATCCGCGACATGCATACTCAAATTGAAGCAGCGATCGCTGAAAAAGCCAAATCTGATTTGGCCACTGCCCAGGAAATTGCCGACTATATGCACCCCGGTTCCTGGCATGTGGTCAATGGTAAGTTATATAAAGGTACTTCTTTGATTAATGATAGTACTGAATTAGTAGACAGAATTGGTCGCTTAACAGATGACACAGTTACCATATTTTTAAGTAATACCCGTGTTGCTACCAATATCATGCGCGATGGCAGTCGGGCAACCGGTACTTTCGCGGCTGATTATGTTACTGAAACCGTGCTAACTGGAGGTAAAATATATATTGGCGAAGCTGAGGTTGTCGGCGTTAAATACCAAACTGGCTATGCCCCAATAAAAGACGATTCTGGTCGTATCATCGGTATGTTTTATATCGGCGTTTCCAAGAAACTGGCCGATCAACTCAAACAAAGCTTTATCGCCGTTGCCATACTGTCAGCACGTATTGCTTTGTTATTTGCACTTGCTGCTACCTGCTTTATTCCGATTGACACCTGGGCAACGGTACCAACCTCCCGTTCCTGGCCCCTAAATTCACTGGCGTCGCAACATAAAAAGATACCACACAGCTAAATGTGGTATCTTTTTTCATAGCAACAAATCTTCTTATGCCACTTTAGCATCTTCAATTTTAGCTTTGGACGGCGCAGCCAATAGAGGCAACACTAGAGCAATAGCTAAACCCACTGCCGTGATAATGAGCGCTTCACTGTAATTGCCGGAAGCCTGACGGATACGGGAAAACAACATAGGTCCCATAATACCGGCTGCTCCCCAGGCGGTTAACATCCAACCATAAATCCGGCCTACATATTTTGTGCCAAAGATGTCAGCCGCATAGGCTGGCATGGTAGAAAACCCGCCGCCATAACAGGCGTAAATGTAAGAACAAATTATGGTGAACATCATCATATCCTGCGTGCCCGACAAAAAGTAAAAGGCAATGGCCTGTGTGCTAAATAAAATGAAGAATACCGTACGACGGCCAATCTTGTCAGAAACAGATGCCCAGAACAACCGACCCAACCCATTAACTATGGCAAACAAACCCAGGATAACGCCAGCCTGCATGGCCTTTTCTCCAACACTCATAGTGCTTGGCATAAGTTCTTGCGCCATTGGTGAAGCCTGAGAAATAAGTGCAATGCCAGCCGTAATATTGAGGAATAGCATAGCCCATAAAAGATAGAAATACTTAGAACCGACAGCCTGACCCAAGGTCATGCCGTCAGATGCTTTTTTGCCGATCGGCGGCATCCAACCTGCCGGTACATAGTCAATTGGTGGTTCCACCATTAGCTGAGCAGCTCCGGTAACAGCAACTAAGAAAATACCGCCAAAAATGTAAAACGTCATGGCAGTACCCATGCTGGCAATCATCCCGGGTGAAAGCATAGTAAGCATAAGTGAACCCAGACCAAAACCCATAACAGCTAACCCAGTAATAAGGCCCCGTTTATCCGGAAACCATTTAACCAGGGTAGCAATTGGCGTAATATAACCAAAGCCGAGGCCTAGACCACAAACCAGACCATAACCAATATAAATTACTGTGAGCGACCCAATTTGGTCACCATAACCTGTAATAAGAGTGCCTAAACCAAAAAGAATGCCCCCGATAGTAGCAACAATACGTGCCCCTTTAGTATCCAAAATATAACCGCCTGCAGCACTAGATATGGCCAAAAAGCCAATCGCAATGGTAAAGGTCAAGGTAACCTCTGAATTGCTCCAGTTATGCGCTGCCATTAACGGCTTGGTAAACACACTCCAGCCGTATACCGTCCCCAGGCAAATCTGCATAACGATTCCCGCCAAGGCAATCAGCCAGCGGTTAGGGTAGTTTGTTCCCTTCATGAAAAACACTCCTCCCTTATTATATAGATCACGCATCAAGGCATAGAGGCAGAAATGCACTTGTTTAACTATTCAGATAAATTAACCAATACACTCTCCTGGCGCTAAAGGAGCACAGTTCCGCCTACCCGCAACATGAACTTATTACTATTATATATAGCAATTTCACCCACCTTCCACAAACAATTACTGAACTGTACAATATCGCTGCTGAAGAGTTGTTTTTGGATACTGGCCGATGATTATATTACTTAATATTCTGCTAATTTTAGGAAAAAGAAAAGGAAGAGTCTTTGAAATGCAATCCAGAGACTCTTCCTTTTCTTTGGTGGGCGATGACAGGATCGAACTGCCGACATCCTGCTTGTAAGGCAGGCGCTCTCCCAGCTGAGCTAATCGCCCGTACGTATTCGATATTCGATGTTAGACTTTCGATTTTCGAATTGAATTATCGAATGTCGTATGTCGAATATCGCACGTCGATATGGTGACCCGTGGGGGAATCGAACCCCCGTTATCGCCGTGAAAGGGCGGTGTCTTAACCGCTTGACCAACGGGCCAGTAAAATTAAATAGTACCTATGAACTGGATAAGAAGCAATCGATTCTTACCACGAAAGTTATTATATCGTAATTACGTACGTTTGGCAACACCCTTTTCGATAATTTGAAAAAAACTATAATAAAAAGGCATCCTAAACAATGTCTAAGATGCCAAAATTCACTGGTGATCCACCCGCGACTCGAACGCGGGACACCCTGATTAAAAGTCAGGTGCTCTACCAACTGAGCTAGTGGATCATCTTCACAAGATCAGATTATACAATATGGATATAGGCTTGTCAATACTGTTTTACTGAAAACGTTTACTTTAGCAAGCGTTACGGCAAAGCCTACCGCCTGCTAAAAGATTACCCAAAAACACCCCGCCGCGACGGGATGTTTTTGGTGTCCATTTAAAACATATCATCAAGAATCATTGTTTGCTCACGTCCAGGACCAACTGAAACGATACCAATCTTAATACCACTGACTTCACTCAGCCGTTCAATATAACGCCGCGCATTGGCCGGCAGCGCATCATAACTTCTCACAGAGCAGGTAGGCTCTTGCCAACCTGGTAGTTCCTCATAAATCGGTTCAACCTGAGCTAAGACCTTGAGACTGGCAGGAAACTCGTTTAAGAGCTCACCTTTATATTTGTAGCCAATACAAATCTTAAGAGTCTTCAAGCTGTCAAGGATATCCAGGCGGGTAATTGCCATATACTCAATGCCGCTGAGATAACCGGCATAACGTACTACGCAGGCATCCAGCCAGCCGCAGCGACGGGGGCGACCGGTTGTTGTACCATACTCGTGACCAATTTCTCTAATCGTTTGGCCTACTTCATCAGTAAGCTCAGTCGGGAAAGGACCTTCACCAACCCGTGTGGTATAGGCTTTAACTACGCCAATTACTTTATTGATTTGCGTTGGCCCTACACCAGCGCCAATGCAGGCGCCGCCAGCGATAGGGTGAGAGGAGGTTACATAAGGATAGGTGCCATGATCCAGATCCAATTGGGTGGCCTGTGCCCCTTCAAATAATACCTTTTTACCATTTTTAATGGCAGTATGCAGCACAGATGCCGTATCGGTCACATACGGTTTGAGTTGACGGGCATACTCTAAGTATTCCTGTTTGACTTGTTCAAAGTCAAAGCCCTCCACACCATACACAGCTTTTAAAAGATGATTTTTGGCTTCCAGGTTGAACTCCAGCTTAGAGCAGAATTCCTCTTCATCCATCAAATCAACTATCCGGATGCCTGAACGGGCGTTTTTATCCATATAACACGGACCAATGCCGCGTTTGGTTGTGCCAATTTTACGATCCCCACGGGACTCTTCTTCCACTTCGTCAAGCAGCCGGTGATAAGGCATAATGACATGAGCACGATTAGACACTTTTAATCCTGAGGTATCAATGCCTTTATCCTTCATATCTTGCAGTTCTTTAAGCATAACGGGCGGGTCAATTACGACACCGTTGCCGACTACGCAAGTCTTTCCTGAATATAATATGCCTGACGGCAATAAATGCAGTTTAAACTCAGTACCGTCAACAACTACAGTGTGACCGGCATTATTACCACCTTGATACCGAACCACAACGTCGGCTTGTTCAGCTAAGTAATCAACAATCTTGCCTTTTCCTTCGTCACCCCACTGGGTTCCAATGACAACTACAGAAGACATATCATCAATCCTTTCATACGCAACTGGATATAAACGGCTATCTGTGTCGCTATCCCTCAGACACATTAATTACTTGCGTACATTAAGTACGCGGCGCTGTAGTGTCTTCCTGTGCGCCTCGCAGCTAACCATTTCTATCCAGTTGCGGCTTTTTCGCTTATTCTATTCATTACAACCCCAAACCAGGCCATGGCATCTACATATCGGAGATAATGAGCATACTATAGTAGAAAATAACTCTATCTAGTTTTTCCCCTTTTTTCCCTTGTTTATCATAGCATTAGCAGATAATGGCTGTCAATAAAAATCGAATGATTATATCAATAATATAGATATCGTTCGGAAAAACAAGATTGACCTGCAGCCACTATCTGCAGGTCAATCTTGTTACTCTGCTTGTTGAACAAACTCAATGAGCAAACCCCGGATATCGTTCGCATCTTTTAATGTGAGTGCCTTAACCAGTACTTGCCTCATTTGCTCGTCATCAAAACGTCGGATTACTTCTTTTATTCGGGGAATAGCAGGCGCATTCATACTGAGTTTATCAAACCCCATTGCCGTTAAGAGCGGTGCCGCCAATAGATCTCCGGCCATTTCACCGCACATGCCTACCCATATTTTGTGCTCATGACCAGCTTTAACAACACTGTCAATCAGTCTGAGTACTGCCGGGTGAAAGTGACTATAGAGTGAACTAACCGCCGGATTCCCCCGATCAACAGCCAAAGTGTACTGCACCAGGTCGTTGGTACCAATACTGAAAAATTCACATTCAGTTGCCAATTCTCGTGCGATAACAGCAGCTGCCGGGGTCTCGATCATAATGCCTAATGGCACAGCAGCCCCAAAGGACTTGCCCTCTTTGGTAAGTTCAACCCGGGCCTGATTGACATACTGTCTGGCGGCAGCAATTTCCGCAGTGCTAATAATCATGGGTAGCATAATGGCTACGTTACCGTAAGCCGCCGCCCGCAGAATGGCTTTGAGCTGGGTAATAAACAGTTCCGGGCGCGTAAGGCTGATACGAATGGCCCTCAAGCCGAGAAACGGGTTTTCCTCTTTGTTGATATTTAGGTAGTGCAGCGGTTTGTCACCACCAATGTCCATCGTCCGGATAACACACAAATGCTGACCACACTGCTCGGCAACTGCTTTATAGGCGATAAATTGTTCCTCTTCATTTGGCGGAACATCACGCCCCAGGAACAAAAATTCACTGCGAAATAACCCAACCCCCTCCGCCCCCTGTTTGATCGCTGCAGTCATGTCGGCAGGAGAGCCGATATTGGCGGCTAGTTGAATTTTTGTGTTACTTTGCGTGACTGCCGCAAGAGTAGCTACTTGACTGTCCTGATATTTCCGGGCAGCCTCAGCGGCCGCTTTCTCTTGGTACTCGGCCAAATGCTCTGGCGTCGGGTTAAGAATAACTTGGCCGGTGTAGCCATCAACAATAGCAAGCATACCACTCGTAATTCGGCTTATTGCATCGCCCAGCCCGGTAATCACCGGTATTGAGCGCGACTTAGCAATAATAATAGTATGTGAAGTGGTACTTCCACGTCCCAGCACCATGCCACGTACTTGGCCCTCAGGCATACCAGCCGTCAGAGAGGGCTCTATTTCCTGTGCAGATAGCACTACAGGTTCAAAACCATATTGGATTTGTCCGGTTCCGGCTAAGAGCCGTGTTAAACGCCTACCAACATCGCGCACATCGGCAGCCCGTTCCCGCAAATAAGAATCAGCCATTGAATCAAACAGGACGGCAAATTCTTCTGCAGCTGCCAACACTGCCTGCGGCGCTGCTATACCTTGCTCGATTTTAGTAGCTATAGTAGCGGCAAGCTCCGGGTCATTAACCATAGTGTAATGGGCATCCATAATATCTGCCTGTTTCTGTTGGCCGGCCACTCGGGCAGCCTCTTTCAGCTGTACAAGATCAGCACTTGCCGTTTGGATAGCATTTGCCAGTCTGCTTGCTTCCAGCACCGGCGTACCTGCTTCATATTGTTTTAAATAATCAGTTTCATCACTTGACAATACTTTTACTGTGGCAATACCAATTCCTAGCACAACCCCAGTTCCATATAATATCTCTTCCATTGGTTAACCCTCACCAAATTTGCCTTCAACCAACGACCTTAGTGCGTCAAGACATTCGCCTTCGTCCGGTCCATCAGCAGTTAGCTCTATTTTGCTTCCCTGACCTAACCCCAGACCCATAATTGCCAGTATACTCTTGGCATCGACTGTTTTGCCGCCAAAGTGAATGGTTACCTTGCTGCTAAATCCAGCTGCCCTTTGGACAAATTGTGCGGCATTGTTAATAACCTTTTTCATTAATCAAAAGCCTCCTCGCAAATTTTACTGTCCCGTGTACAGTATCTTTTCATGGGCAATAACTGCCTGTTTGCTACTGTCCACAACCATTCACCCCGTTGCCCTACCTTATTCTAAAATTATTGTACTGCAATGCGGCGTTGTAAAGCAAACCATAAAAGATATAGTTTCTTACAGATATAGAAAGGCAGACACTTTTGACGAAAAAGTGCCTGCCCGTTTGCTACTGATTTAAACTATGTTCCTGGTACCGCATTGCCACCTAAGCAAGATTTGCCGCTACCCGAGCTTACTAAGCTGCCCGGTTTTCTTGCTATAGCTACCCCTGTCCTTTAACTTCAATGACATTTTGCTGCGAACTCTTTGGATCGCATTATCGATAACCTTTTCCTGTACGTTCAGCTTTTTAGCGATTTCGCGTTGCTTATAGCCTGCGATATATAGATCAATGACCTGCTTTTCCATGCAGGACAAACTGTGTTCCAGCTCATCCTCAATCCGTTCTACCATTTCTTCTTCAATAATAAGAACAGCTGGGTCTGTTTGCTTGGTATCAATAAATACCGCCTCCAGGCTTATACCGGGTGAATCTGGCCCCCCATGCAACGATATAGCTTCATTGAGAAAACAATGCTTTTTGCGATTATACATGGTTACAGCCGATTTAATTGTATTTTTAATAGTAAGCTCTGCTATCAACCGAAACGATTTTCCCCGTTGCTCATCAAAATGGCGCACGGCTTTATATAAGCCAATTAAGCCCCATTGATACATATCGTGATAATCCCCGCCAGGCAAGTAATAGGTTTTGAGATATCGCAAGATCACTTTATTATATTGTCTTGCGATTTTTTCAAACTCTTCATTGTTAACGCAACCATCACTATCAAAACATGACTCAAGCACTCCAGCAACTCCTTGTTCTCATTTTGTTTCTCCCATTAAAAGCTTTGCTCTTCGAACTTTGTTTCTCCCTTGTCCATTAAGCAAAATGGATGAAAACAATATTACGATCAGTTTCCTGCAGTTGCAGACATCACTTGAATTTGCAACATACTTTTTATTTTATCAGACACCTGCTCGTAATACAGTCTGAATTATGCTTAAAAATGGACAACAAAGTAGACAGACTAACGCCTGTCTCTAAAATCAACCATACGCTAGTTGGCGGCTTGGCAATCATAGGCTCTTCGCCCTTAGACCCATAGCTTTGTGTCTTTGCCTTTCGACAAATTTACCAAATATTTAACTTTATCCTATTATAGAACAATTGCTTTATCATTTACTGTCGAATTTATGTTCATTTATATATTTTTTGTTATTTTATTGTTAATTTTCTAGATTCTACTATCCCTATTGGGTTACTACTGCTCAATCACCACAGAGTCGTACATATTCATTTCACCTATGCTCTGTAGTTTATCCACAGGATAGAACGGATAAATCGCCAATGTCACAACACTTGCGGTAAACTAGGTAACGGCCAAAGAAAATATGGGGTTAACGCTTACCGGCGTTACGTTAAGAAACAAATGGTATAAAGAGCTGGAACCAATGGTAAGTGTGATGGTAAAAACATTAGACAGCCTCCTTACAGGGTATGTACTACCCAGGCAATCTAGACAAATCACTAAATTTGGTAAATTGCTTGTGAAAGAACAGTTGGACACTATCAACAGGGCCATTCCGGTGCTTAGCAATAATAACATCGGTAATGTTCTTGTTTTCGGTTTCCGGTTCATAGTAGTCTTCACGGTAAAGGAAGGCGACAATGTCAGCATCCTGCTCAAGTGAACCCGATTCCCGCAAATCACTGAGCATCGGTTTTTTTACCTGTCTGGATTCTACGCCCCGACTAAGCTGAGATAAGGCAACAACCGGCACCTTGAGCTCTCGGGCTAAGGCCTTTAGCGAACGGGATATCTCGGAAATTTCCTGTTGGCGATTTTCACTGCGTGAACTGCCGGTGCCACCTTGCATAAGCTGCAGGTAATCAATGATTATGAGCTTTAGATCATGTTCAATTTTGAGTCTGCGGGCTTTGGAACGCATCTCCATAATGGTAATGCCGGCAGTATCATCAATAAAGATCGGCGCAGCAGCCAAGCGGTCAGCAGCCCGCACCAATTTATCCCAGTCGTTATTTTCAAGTTCCCCAATCCTGAGGCGCTGGGCATCGATGGGAGCCTCAGAACAGAGCATCCGCTGTACCAGCTGCTCTTTGGACATTTCCAGACTAAAAAAGGCCACCGCTTGTTTTTCCTTAATGGCAATATTCTGGGCAATATTAAGAACAAAGGCTGTTTTACCCATACTGGGACGGGCAGCAATCAGGATAAGATCTGAAGGCTGCAAGCCAGATGTCAGCTTGTCCAGGTCTTTAAAGCCAGTCGCCAAGCCAGTAATACCGCCTTTGGAGGAGTACAGCTCAGAAACCCTGTCAAATACATCAAATATAATATTTTTTATCGACGCGAATTCCTGACCAACCTTGCGCTTGGAGACCTCCAGAATCATCTTCTCTGCCTTATCCATGATGACGGCCACTTCTTCATTGGCTTCGTAACCCATACCAGCTACATAAGTGGCAGTAGTAATAAGCTGCCTCAGCAGTGCTTTTTCTTCGACAATCCGGGCATGATACATGACATTTGCCGCTGTCGGCACACTGTTAGCTAGTGCGGAAACATAAGAAATCCCTCCGGCAACTTCCAGCTTTTCATCCCGGCGCAATATCTCGACAACGGTCACCAAATCCACTGCGTCATTTTTATTAAACAACTCCATCATGGAATTATAAATCAGTCGATGCGCCTCGCGGTAAAAATCCTCTGGTCTTATGATTTCAGATACCTTCGAAATAGCTTCGCGTTCAATCATCATAGCGCCCAGTACCGACTGCTCAGCTTCAACATTTTGGGGTGGAACGCGGTCAATCATGTAATTTCTCCTCACTTAATTAAAAAAGCCACGCTTATCCAGGCATAGTACTACATTGCTTACCTGTTTCAGCGCGACTTTTCCGATATAATAACGTTCTAGGCGCTAACAACCTCAATTTCATCAAACAAAACTGCCATGGCCTCTTCGACTGTGACAACAGGCCGAATAATAAGCCCTAAATGATCTTCCGGAATATCTGCCTTGTTTTCTTGCGGAATAATCATCGTCACAATACCGGCTTGTTTGGCACCATAGGCCTTTTCAAATACACCACCAACCGCCTTGACCCGGCCTTGAATAGAGATTTCTCCCGTAATGGCTACGTCCTGGCGGATAGGTTTACCGGTAATGGCGGAAATAATGGCCGAAACTATAGCAGTACCAGCTGATGGACCATCAATGCGGCCGCCGCCAATGATATTGACATGCAAGTCATAGCTAGCCAGGTCCTGGCCAGTAAGTTTCCTAACAACCGCAGCCGCATTAAATACCGAGTCTTTGGCCATACTACCGGCCGTATCGTTAAACCGGATACTACCTTTGCCTTTTTCTGTAGGAAATGCTACAGCCTCAATTTCCAACACAGAACCAAGATAACCACTGACTCCAAGACCAAATACCTTACCTACTTCTAATGTATCTGCTGCCTTGCGGTTTACATAAGGTGACAGGCGGCTAACCTGTACTACCCGGTAGACATCTGCTTTGGTAATACTAACAAGCTGTTGGTCTTGCCCTACCCGCATCAACGCCATACTATAGGCATCAGATAGAATATTGACAGCCTTCCGGCCTTCAATCGTATAGTCACTGATAAGTTGCGGCACTTCCGGCTCAGTAACCACAGCGAGCTTGACTGCTGCGTTGTACACAATTTCTTGAATATGCTTGGGGGTTAAAGGCTCAAAGTAGATCTCGGCACAACGTGAACGCACGGCTGGTGTAATATCACTGGCATCTCGTGTGGTAGCGCCGATAAGGATAAAGTCTGCAGGCGCACCTTCTTCAAACAGCTTTTTAATATATTTAGGAATACTACTATCTGATGGATCATAGTAAGCCGAATCAAAAAATACCCGTTTATCTTCAAGCACTTTTAACAGCTTGTTTTGCAGCATAGGATCCATTTCACCAATTTCATCAATAAACAAGATACCGCCATGGGCATCGGTAACCAGGCCTGGCTTTGGTTCAGGCACCCCGCTGTCTGCCAAATCGCGACGAGCCCCTTGGTAGATAGGATCATGAACTGAGCCTAACAATGGATTCGTGACATCGCGGGGGTCCCAGCGCAAGGTCGTGCCATCGACCTCCACGAAGGGTGCTTCTTGGGCAAAAGGTGTCCCTTTTGTCTTTTTGGCCTCTTCCAATACCAGTCGGGCCGCCGTAGTTTTGCCAACTCCGGGTGGCCCATAAAGAATAAGATGCTGAGGGTAGGGAGATGCCAGTTTGGCTCTTAGAGCCTCGACCGCCCGCTCCTGACCAATAATTTCATCAAGAGTAGTCGGACGCAACAGCTCCATAGCCGAACAGGTTAATTTGCGGGTCTCAAGCTTTTCCAATTGTGCGTATTTTTTGAGTGTCTGGGGATTTTCCACATTAGCAGGGCTTTCTTCCTTAATAACCTGGGTGCGGATTTCCTGTACATATTCTTGATGGCGCTCTTCCATTTTTTCTGCAATTTTCTTTTCGATACGGTCTTCTACCGTACGGCGGGCGCAGAGGTCTGCTAACTCGTCTTCAATTTCACTAAGTATCTCGGGAATATTCTGCAGGGCCGGCAGTTGATCAAGGGTAGGATCCTCAAATACCAGCTTTTGCAGCGCCAACACCCGCTCATCAAGGCGGGCAGAACGCATAAGGTCCAACGCACCCAGCTTTCCGGCTTTAAGCACGACTTTTTCTGCACCTAGAACACCGGTGTACAAACCGTACAGTGCGGCTACCTGGCGTTTAAGTTGATCTTCCTGATTGCTGCAACCGCTGGCAGCGCGGTCAGATTTACCGCTGCGTACTAGTTTGTTAAAAAAATCTTTCATGGTAGTACCTTTCTAATAGTAAAACTTACTCTGCTTTAAGGGTCACTTGAATCTGAGTACTAACTTCCGGATGCAGTTTAATGGGTACAGTAAAGGTTCCTAATGACTTGAGCGCATCTTTAAGCTCAATTTTGCGTTTGTCAAGCTCAAGCTTATGCTCTTTAACCAAAGCATCAGCAATATCCTTTGCCGTAACTGAGCCAAACAAGCGACCGCCTTCTCCCATCTTTACAGGAATACTGACAGTAATTTTAGTCATCTGCGCTGCCAGTAGCTTAGCCTCATCAAGTGCACGCTCTTTCTTGCGCTCCTCGGCAACCTTTTGCAAATTGGCATTATTCACGTTATTGGCAGTAGCCATAATGGCCAGTTTTTGCGGCAAAAGATAATTGCGGGCATAACCCTCTGATACTTCAATTATATCACCTTTTTTACCGAGTTTTTTCACTTCTTGCTGCAGAATTACTTTCATGTGTTGCACTCTCCTTTATATAACTATCAACAATCTCTATCAGCTTGGCTTTAGCCGTTTTAGCATCCATATTTTTCATTTTAGCACCAGCTACCGATTGATGACCACCGCCACCTAGCTGTTCCATAATGACTTGGACATTAAGATCGCCGGTAGACCTGGCACTGATACCAATGCCATCTTCGATATTAAACAAAACAAAGCTTACACGTACTCCCTCAATATTTAGCAGCATATCTGCTGTCTGAGCGGCAGTTACCTGAGCATTTCTTATATCAACCGGACAGACAGCAATCACTACCCCGTCATGTGGCATTTCGGTATTTTCAATAATAGTTGCCTGGCTCTTCATAGTCTCAAAATCAACTCGGAATAAATGCCGAACCAGCGTGGGGTCAGCCCCGGACCGTCGCAGGTAAGAAGCAGCTTCAAAGGTCCGAACTCCGGTCTGAACAGCAAAGTTTTTGGTGTCTACGACCAGACCGGCATACAGCGCCGATGCCTCCAGTCGGTTTAATTCGATTTTATCATCAAAATAACCTAACAGCTCTGTGACCAGCTCACTTGTCGAAGAAGCTGACGGTTCCAGGTAAATCAGCAGGGTATTGGCAATAATCGTCTCAGCCCGGCGGTGATGGTCAATAATAACCGTTCGCTCCGCTCTGGCTAAGACATCCGGCGCTGCCGCCAGCTCAGGGCGATGGGTATCAACAACAAACACCAGTGCTCTGGAATTAACTAAAAGCCCTGCCTGCATCGGCGATATGAATAGATCCCGGTATTCCTCATAGTCAAGCAGTAACTCCGACAATTTGTCAATAGCCATCCCTGGCTGACTAACAACAATTTTCACTTGTTTACCCATATGGCGAACCATTTTGGCTACACCTAGGGCTGCCCCCAGGCTGTCAAAGTCCTCACCCGTATGGCCCATAACCACAATACTATCCGATTGGTCAATAAGTTCCCTAATGGCCTGCGCTACAATTCTGGCTTTAACTCTAGTATTTTTTTCAACCGCCTTGGCTTTGCCCCCAAAGAACTGGACTTTCCCGCTAATATTGACAGCTGCCTGATCCCCGCCACGGCTTAAGGCCAAATCCAACCCAGCCTGCGCCCGCTGGCCCAGTTCTGCCATTGAGTTTTCCCCGGTTGCTGCGCCAATACTTAAGGTCACAGGGATTTTGTTGCCTGCCTGTATGCCGCGAATTCTGTCTAAAATCTCAAACTTATCACCAGTCATTAGGCGGTCAAGTGCATAGCGGGTTACAACAGCGATATACGTATCTTCCGTATACTTTTTCAGATGACCATCCAGCTCTGTCATCCACTCTGCCAGCATCCGGTTAACCTCGCCTAGGATAGCCGTACGCTGACTTTCTGTCAGCCCAGTTAATGCATCACTATAATTATCAATCTGAATATAGGCTAAGACTGTCTGAATGCGGTTACCTGCTTCCTTGTCAGCCTCAAATTCAGTAACATCTGACAGATATAGCGCCGTAAGAGCTGTTGGCTCAGCCACGCGGTAGATAATCTCATAATGACGCATGCCTACCGAAAACTTAATCTGTCCATCTTTACCTACAATTTTATCAAGTGGCAGTGTTGGCCAGATTTTTAGTAACGACTGACCGGGTTCTACCGGTTCTGTCACCCATTCTGTCAGCAATTTATTACGCCAGTGAATACTTCCTTGATCATCAATAATTACAATGGCTAGCGGCAACTTATTAAAAACCTGGGCGGCGGCGGTGTCCACACAACGTCCCATCGTTTCCAAGTAATTCTTTACTTCCCGTTGCCTGGCCGAATAGCGTTCCCGTCCATATAGATAAAGCATATATAATAGAACCGCACCCAATGCGGCCGCGTAGGGATTATAATAGCTGATAATCAGCACAAAAACAGTAGTTACGGCCAGGTAGATACGAGTATCAAACCAAAATGAGGGTCCCTGCGGCATTGTTTTTTCCTCCTGTCACTCCATTTTTGGAGTACGCAGTTGACGATAGTCGAAAATAAGATCAAAGGCACCACCAATAATCAGCGCCTGCATGAATATAGGGTTAGACAGTATCAAGAATAGTATAATACCGCGGACAATTCTTGACAAATTGTATTTATCGGTAAGAAAGTAAACCAGCGCCATCCCCTGCACAAATAAAAGCATGGTGGTAATTACCTGGAGGTTCATGCCGGTATTAGACAATAACTCAAGCTCCCTGGTTTTACCCCAATAGATAGCAACAAAGGACACTGCTAAAGCATAGACAGTGGCACGAGGCATCGACCAATGCCGAAAAGGGGGAAATGATTCGATACGCTGACCCAGTCTAGCCAGCACAGCTTTCGCTACTTGGAAGTTTAAGAAGGTGTCAACAAACGCTGCTAACACAAAGCCCGCAGGCAAAATAACTTTCATAAGCTCCAGCATGGGCTTCATGGTAGCCTCCATGCGAGCCAGTTCTTCTGCCGGCATGCCCATCCCCCGGTAAAAAGCCATAGCCTGCTCAAGACCTGTGGCCATGGCTTCGGTCTGCAGATTAAGGGGATTAAATCCCATTACAGCAGCTGTGACAGCAAGTACTGCAAGCTTGGAAATTAGGGATGCTGACGCCCCAAGGAGCAGTGTCTTGATAGGAGAAAAACCCTGCCTTAGACCATATCCCAAGGCAATACCGATTAAGCCAAAACCTACCACTACCGATACAGCCGTAAGCGGGTGCATGATAAGGGCAATAATAGCGCCTGAGGCAGCCACAGCCATAATACTCCATTTATAGCCATGCCGCACACCCAAAAGCACGATCGGCACAGGCCAAAGTAAATTGACGAAAGCACCAATTATTGGCAAATAGGTGCTGATGAGCGCAAACAGTATAGCAACTGCGGTAAGTACACCGCCTTCGACAACTGGTCTAACCGGACTTTTTTGCATAGGTCACCTCTTCTGGCGAAGATAGCGGCGATATTCGCTCATATCTCCAAACCAACGTTCTGTTTCTGTTTCCTGTTTTATATTGTGTCCAAGCCGAGTATTTACAATCTCCTCCATCTCGGGATACTCAATCCCCAGACGCCGCCCGAGAACAAAGGCTGAAATTATTAGTTGAGCCAGCGCGTCCCCAATAGCCTCTCGCTTATTATGAGCCATCGCCTGATATAGTTTTCCCACTTCAGTCAACAGATCTGCTTTGAGTCCCTCAATTAGCCTTAGCTTGTGCAAGATATCCGATTCCTGGGAGAACACGCGACCGCCTCCTTATTCCACCTTACTATATTCTAAAAGCAATTGCATATTTCCTGCTTTAACTTTAGATAAAGTAAGATGAGAGCTTCCGATGGGGCTTAAACCCAATTTGCAGCTAAATCTCATTTGGCCATCGGTGAAAATAGTAGGAAACCCCGGCTATAAAGCCGGGGCCAAAGTAATGTGTTATCATTAACTTACTGACTAAATCGAATATAGAAGGTTGTACCTTCAGCACCAGTAGCTACCTCAATTTTACCCTTATGGCGTTCAACAATACCATAGCATACCGTCAAACCCAAGCCTGTGCCATTATTCTTGCTGGTTAAAAACGGCGTACCCAGCTTGGCTAAAATTTGAGGTGGAATACCTATGCCCTGATCCTGTATTGCCAGTACAACCTGATCCTCTTCCTCGTATGTCCTAACCGTCACTACCCCTGGTTGTTCCATCGCTTCAAGGCCATTGCGAACTAAGTTGAGTAAAAGCTGCCTTATTTCCTTATCATCTAAAAGAAGGCAGCGTATCTTCCCCAGTTCCAATACAACAGTACTGCCTGATGCTACAGCAGCTGTTGCCAGCAAAGGCTCTATCGCTTTAATAATCGTATTTAGGTCTGTTTCAACATGACAAGACGGCTTGTTCTTGACTACTGCCAAAAACTCGGAGATAATCGAATTGGCACGATCTAGTTCAGTAATCATAAGCTCAAAATATTCCTGATAGGGCTTACATTCCTCTTTCTTGAGCAACATCTGCAGAAAACCCCGGACAGTAGTCATTGGATTCCGGACTTCGTGGCTAATGCCTGCCGCCATTTGGCCCACAAGATCCAGACCGTCCAGGCGCATCATCTCACTTTTCATAAGTTTGGCATCTGTGACATCAGTTGCCATCCCTAATATTTGAGTATCTCCGTCAACAACTATCTTTTCCGCTGAAAACAACGCAGACCGGATCTGCCCAGCTTTGGTCATAAGGGTTATCTCCATATTGCGGACATACCCCTCCTGCCAAAATTTATACTCAATATCTTCAAATACCGCCTGCGACCATAAACCAATTTCGACAGGAGTACGCCCGATAACCTCTTCTTTTTTCCAACCTGTTACTTTCACGAAACTGCTATTGGCATTAAGAATCCGCCCCTGCTGGTCACTAATGCTCATTAAGCTGGGCATAACATTGAAAGCGGCATAAAACTGTTCATTAGCACGACGCAGCTCAGCGGTATTTTTCGCAACTAAATGGGCTAACTGTTGCTGGTAAGTCTCTACTTCCCGTCGCAATTGGACATGCTTTGATACATCCGCTATTGTCACAAGTAAGGCAATAGCCACCCCATCGAGTTCCAGTCGTTTTAGCGTCCAGTCAATATACTGCCAACCATTCAGTGATTTCCACTCATTTATAGTATAACATCCGCCAGTTGTGATAATTTGCTTAGCAATATTCGTTAGCTTTTCTGCCTGAACAGCCCCGAATTTTTCGCACATAACCTCATAGATCGTGCGTCCAATCAGTCTTTCAGAATCCATTTCCATTATATTGCTAAACAGCTTATTGATCTGCACATATCTTTGTCGGGTATCAACTACAGCAATGCCTAGCGTCGCTTGATCAAGAGCGGCAGCAAGAATAGTCGCTTTAAGTTTGCACGAAACATCTTTATCCTCATACTGCACAGATTTATCCTCCATGTCTGACAGGTATCTGTACCATCCTTGGTATCTATTCATTCTATCTTTATCAGTATATTCTCAATACATCTTTTCCCTATATATTCCATGCAAATTGAAATATTCCTTTTTTACAAAATAAAAACAGTAGGACAAAAGTCTTATTTTGTACCCTACTGTAAAAAAAAAAGGGCAAAAATCCCTCATATAGGATTTTTGCCCTTTTCTATTTGTTATTCTGCAGTAAACGGCAGCAAGGCGATATTACGCGCCCGTTTTACAGCCAGTGTCAATTGACGTTGATGTTTAGCACAGTTGCCTGAAATGCGGCGCGGCAGAATTTTGCCCCGCTCGGTGGTATACCGGCGCAATTTAGGAACTTCTTTATAATCAATATCAGTTGCTTTATCAACACAGAAACTACAAACTTTTTTCTTCGGTTTGCGGCCTCTTTCGCGTTTCATAGCCATTTATTTACCCCCCTTTTAAAATGGGATTTCCTCATCAGGGAAGACATCTTTGCCGAATGAATTTACATCTATATTCCCGGCATCCCCACTGGGCGCCTGTTTGCGTTCCAGGAATTCGATGGACTGCGCTACGACTTCGGCGACGCGACGCTTCTGACCATCATTAGCTTCATAAGAACGAATCTGTAACCGGCCATCGACAAGTACCTTCTGGCCTTTTGTCAAGTTGTTACCACAAGTCTCGGCCAATTTTTCCCAGGCCACAATCGGAATAAAATCTGCGTTATTTTGTCCCTGGCCGCTACTGAAGCGGTTAACTGCCAGATTAAATGAAGCTACCGCTTTGCCGCTCTGAGTATATCTTACTTCAGGATCTTGTGCCAAGCGGCCGACAAGGATGACTTTATTCATATATCCTCACACCTCCTGGCTCAAGAATTAGTCTTCCAATTTAATAACCATGTGTTTCAGAACATCATCGGTAATTTTAAGCACACGCTCAAGTTCGAATACAGTTGCCGGCTCAGATGTAAAGTTAATTAGGGTGTAATACCCGTCTATGAAGTCTTTTACTTCATAGGCCAAACGTTTTTTACCCCAACGGTCAATCTTTTCCACGTTGCCGCCTGTGTTTTTAATAATGTTTTCAAACTTGGCGATAGTAGTATTAATTGCTTCTTCTTCACCAGGCTTAACAATAATCACGACTTCGTATTTTCTCACGAAATCACCTCCTCCTATGGACTATTGGCCCCCGACAGTGAGAGCAGGGAAGGTCTTGCATAACAAAACCAATGTCACATTATGTATGCGACTAAATTATTATATCATTAATTATCCGGTAAATGCAAGCAAAAACACTTGCATTCAATTAAGTTTTGATGCTTTTATAGTAACCTCAGTCAGATTAAGCGATTTCTGCCCTGGTTGAGGAATGGCAAAGGCAATAGCAATAGCAATGACAATGGAAAGAAGTGACCACAGCAGTGCCCCCTCAAGACCAATATAATCTCCTAAAGCACCGGTAATAGCTGCGCCCACACCGCCCAGACCAAAAGACAGACCTAACATCATTCCTGAGGCCATCGCGGCATTATCAGGAATGATTTCCTGTGCCCACACAACCGAGGTTGGAACAGTGCTCTGGATCAGTACACCACTGGCAGCTAATAATAAATAGCTTACTGGCGAAGGACTCATATTTACTAAAAATAAATACGTAACAGGCAAACTCAATACTAATGCACCAAGCACGGCATTCTTGCGCCCAACCTTATCTCCTACCCAGCCGCCAAGCAATGCACCGCCCGCTCCGCTCATCAGAAATATTGTCAGCATACTGGCAACCACCGCCGGCGGCTGTCCTGCCTTCGCAAGAGCCACTGGCAAAAAAGTAGGCAACGCAACTTGCATCCATGACCTAAGCGCATTAACGCAATTTAAAAGAATAAGCCCGCGTGATTTGTACCAGCACTCTCCTTGCTGGCCAACCTCAGTTTGACTATGTTTTGCTGCCGGACTAATATCTACTTTATGAAGACCGGCCAAATAGGACGCCCCAGTTACGATAAATCCTGGGATTATCAGCCATATCAAGCTGGCCGTACCGCCCGCATTCAAACAGTATAGAATAATAGCCGGAGCTAGGGCAAAGCCAGCATTACCGCCAAATATAAATACTGACATGGCAGTTCCCTTTGTCTCCTCTGTTACCACCTTCCCCATCAGACTGGCAGCCAACGGATGGAAAATAGAAGCCCCCAGACCTGCTAGGCCAACCAATAGGAATAACGCAAACTTGCTATTTGCTAGTCCTGCCAGGCAAATAAATACCGCGCTTACCGGTGTTGTAACAAGAATAAGCCAGGCATAACCATATTTGTCAATCAGATAGCCGCCTAGAGGCTGCAGCATACTGGATATAACTGAATAAGCCATAACCAGCATACCGCTCAAGGTCAGCGACATCTCTAGCTGTGTCATAACAAGCGGCAATAATGCCGGTAAAAAATTAGCATAAAAATCGCTAAAAAAGTGTCCGGCTCCTAATAACGATACATTAAATACAATGGAACTTCTAAACTTACTGCCCACTATGCTATCCTCCTATACATACTACACATTAATACCTTGCTATACTTTTTTTATGTGGAATATAGTAAAAGAAAAGAGCGGCTTTTTGAGCCCGCTCCGCTCTTTTCTATACTATACATTAAACCTGAAATAAGTGACATCGCCATCCTGCATAACATACTCCTTGCCCTCCAGGCGCACCAGGCCTTTTTCCTTGGCAGCAGCATGCGATCCGTTAACCATTAAGTCATCATAAGAGACAATCTCGGCCCGAATAAAGCCGCGTTCGATATCACTGTGGATTTTTCCAGCTGCTTGCGGCGCTTTGGTCCCACGCACAATCGTCCAGGCTCGTACCTCAGGCTCGCCGGCGGTAAAGAAGGTCATCAACCCCAGAAGTGTGAAGCTGGCACGAATAAGTTTATCCAGCCCTGATTCCTCCAGCCCCAGATCAGCTAAAAACTCTCTGGCTTCATCATCAGGCAGCTCGGCAATCTCAGACTCAACCTTGGCAGATACGACAATGACCTCAGCCCCCTCGCGGGCGGCATACTCGCGCACCTTAGCAACATGCGGATTGCTACCGGCATCGGCGGCTTCCTGCTCACTAACATTAGCCACAAATAAGGTGGGTTTTAATGTCAGCAGAAACAGTTCTCGTATCGCATCGGCCGTATCGTCATCGTTGACAACGCGTCGAGCGGGTTGTCCATCGCTAAGAGTCTGCTGTACCAGCTTTAAGATTTCTAATTCAGTCAGCGCTTTTTTGTCGCCGCCTTTTATCATTTTCTGCACCCGGTCGATGCGCTTTTCTACTGTTTCTAAGTCAGCTAGGCAAAGCTCTGTATTGATAATCTCGATATCTCTGATGGGATCAATGCTGCCAGCAACATGGGTAATATTATCATCGGTAAAGCAACGAACCACCTGCGCTACCGCATCCACTTGCCTGATGTGCGCTAAAAATTTATTGCCAAGGCCCTCGCCTTTAGCTGCGCCCTGCACCAAGCCTGCAATATCAACAAAACGCATAGCCGCAGGCATGGTCCGCTTAGGTTTATACATTTCTGTCAATTTCTCCAACCGCGCATCAGGAACATCGACAACTCCCACATTGGGTTCGATGGTACAAAACGGGTAATTAGCCGCCTCGGCCCCCGCTTTGGTAATAGCATTAAATAATGTGCTTTTGCCGACATTAGGCAGGCCGATGATACCTACTTCCAGATTAGTACTCATGTAATATTACTCCACCTTTAAAGCTGTTATTGTCTACAGCCCGATTGTTTAAGTTCTAAA
Source organism: Sporomusa sp. KB1 (assembly GCF_007830295.1). Classification (GTDB taxonomy): domain Bacteria; phylum Bacillota; class Negativicutes; order Sporomusales; family Sporomusaceae; genus Sporomusa. The sequence goes on from NZ_VLKC01000002.1 coordinate 1,868,783, forward strand.
TATTAACTTATCTATTTTAAAATAATGCCGGCCAAAATTCAACCTTTTCCCTCCGAAATAACGGCCTTGACCCCTTTTTCAAACTTAGGTCGTGGAATCATAACCTGCCGACCACATTGCAAACATTTAAGCCCAAAATCAATACCTGTACGAGTTATCACCCAGCGGTCACCGCCACAAGGATGCGGCTTTTTCATTTTTACAACCTCGCCAACCTTATAGTTGTATTTTTGTTGATTCATATTAACCTCCTGCTTTGGATACTCTTATTTCAGGTAAACCCGCCTGATTAAACAGCTGCGGCGGTGGAATCTTTGCTTCGGTAAACTTTTCTCTTATTAATCGGCGCAACGCGGTTTCTACTTTGATCTGTTGCAACGGCACAGTTTTGGCAATTATACGAATGACGATCTCGCCTGGCTTGAGATCAACTACACCTAGTACACTGGGACCGTCAATTACCTCGGGTGCAGTCTGTCCGATAGTAACACAGACCGCATTTAAAAGACTAAACACTTGCTCCATGTCAGCCTCATAAGGAACAGGCACATTAACAATAGCCTGCATATGCCCCCTGGTATAATTACTTACCTTAGTAATCGAGCCGTTAGGAACAATATGAAGTATACCATTGGCATCCCGCAGTCTGGTAACCCTAAAGCCAATTTCCTCCACCGTACCGGCCATATCACTAATGACTATATAATCACCGACTCCATACTGATCTTCTAAAATGATAAAAAAACCAGTGACAAAATCCTTAATCAAACTCTGGGCGCCAACACCTAATGCCAAACCAATAATACCAGCCCCGGCAACAATGGAGGTAGTATCAATCTTGAATTCCTGCAGCAGCATCACAATCACAAAAAAATAGATAGTATACCGAATAACACTGTGTAAAAGCCCACTTAGAGTCCTGGCACGTTGCTCCTCCAGGTAAATTGTTTTACTTCCCGGCTTAGGAATGAAAAATTGCTCTATCAGTAGATTGGTAAAGCGCAACACAAGCGAGCCACCAATCGCAATGGCCGCCAAACGAATAATTTTTATAGTCATCCCCAGCCAAAAATCAGATGTCAGCAGCTGTTCCATGTGAACCTCCATACTCGGTAATCTTTTCGTAAAGATACGTCTGGCCTACCGCTATCCGGCGGAATAGTTTTGACCAACGCACCTTGCCTACCGCAAATAACTGCATAATGGCTGCTTGCTGAGATGTCTTAAATAGTAAACATTGCCCACAGCTAATATCAATTTCCCGCGGTGTTGGCAAGGCATAGAAGGCCATGCCGTTTTGTCCTAAAACCTTTTCTGCCTTTATGGACTGATGCACCGAATCAAAAGAAATCAGCCGCTCATACTCCGGATAAATAATAAGATCACCTGCTCATAAGGTCACAGTTTTGTTCTGAGTGATTGTCTCTATAATAGTGTACATGTTGGTTATCTCACCAACTGCCACTTTAGTCTTAAGCTGGTAATAATCAAGGCAGGTGCCACATGACAGAATGGTCACTCCCCGGCTGGCAAGGGTTGTCAGTTGATCCAGCACAGGTGAGCCTTGCACCGTGAGCTTGACCCCGGCATTAAGCAGCAAGATTGTCGCCGGCAGCGGCTTGACCTCTAATAAAGTTGTCATAAACGCCTTGATAAGTACAGCCCCCAGTTCAGGTGAACCATGTCCCAAGGTATCCTGGGTGATTAAGTAGACCTGATTGCCAGCGTCAGTAGTAGTGGCTTGGCTTTTATCAACCTCTAAAAGCTGGCCTGCTCCCTTAACAATGCTAATATAGTAGTGCCCGTCCTTGACTTCCACGGCGGCCCCCAGTCCATTGGCTGCAGCAAATTTGGTAACATTGGTCTTGGCTACCTCATTATCAACAATAATGGTAATCCGCCCGGAGCTAGTCTCCTCAATCGCCTTTTTCGTAGTAATAACCGGCCCAGGACAAGCCATGCCCCGGCAATCAACAATTCTATCTGACATAAATTTCTCCACTCCCCTTGCTAGTTACATATCCAATCCTACTGGCTGGTACTACTCCGGCTGAATGCAGCGCCAGCATCAGTTCGTCAGCCTCTGCTTCGGGTACTGCAAACAATAGCCCGCCTGATGTTTGCGGATCACTGCAAATATCTCTAATCGATTCCGGCACACTCTCTGCAAAAGTGACTGTTGTTAAATAACTCCTGTTAGCATATGCCCCGCCTGGCACTAATCCCATGGCCGCAGCCTCAGCGGCCTCCGGCAACAGTGGTAGTGCCCCGCTGTCAATAACGATCCTTACCTTACTGCCAGCCGCCATCTCATAGGCATGACCAATAAGACCAAAACCAGTAATATCTGTACATGAATGAATACTAAAACCTTCTGCCACCTTGGCAGCCACCGCATTGAGGGTTGCCATACTGGTTATAGCTGCAGCTACTCCGTGAAGAAATAGATCAGCCCGCGCGGCCGACGCTAAAATACCAGTTCCCAACGCTTTCGTTAGAATTAAGCAATCTCCAGGCTGAGCCCCCGCATTTGTCCAAACCTTATCCGGATGTACAATCCCGGTAACTGCCAATCCATATTTAGGCTCATTATCGTCAATGGTGTGACCGCCAATAATTACGGCTCCGGCCTCAGCTACTTTATCCTGTCCCCCTTGCAAAATTGCTAATAAAACTTCCCCCGGCAATTTACAGTTGGGAAATTCTACTAGATTTAGTGCCGTCAACGGCGTTGCCCCCATAGCATAAATATCACTCAGGCTGTTGGCGGCCGCTATTTGTCCAAACAGATAGGGATCGTCGACTATAGGTGTAAAAAAATCAACCGTCTGTACCAAAGCCGTTGTTGCGTTCAGTTTATATACTCCGGCATCATCCGATGTAGTAATGCCCACAAGCACATTAGAATTCTGCATCACTGGCAGCTTACTCAATACTCCGGCCAGGTCCCCTGGCCCCACCTTAGCCGCTCACCCACCACGCTGGGTATATTCTGTAAGTTTTACCACAAGTAATGCACCTCCTTTGCTACTATCTTTGCTATATATTATACCCTGAATAGCTTATACCCTGCTGAAAAAAAAATCTTTATGGTTTTCATATAGAGGCTATTTACTCAAACTTGCAGTTTTCGCTGCATTCTGACGGACAAGTGCTAAAACCATCAAGATAATCACACGGTTCCAGATGGATAACAACATCACACGGAGAAAATTGGCTCTTTATCTTTGCCTCAATCTCATCACACACAGCATGTGCGGTGGCAAGATTCATATCTTTTTGCAGCACCAGATGCATGTCAATCTGTCGATTGCTGCCTGACCGCCTGGTTCTCAGCTGATGAAAGGCCATAACTGCCGGATGAGTTTTAACAATGTCTCTGATTGCTGCTGCCTCTTCTTCTGGCAAACTAACATCAGTCAACTCATAAACGCTCTTCATGGTCATACTGAAGCCAGCCTTAAATACAACTAAAGCTACAACGATAGCAATAACCGGATCAAGCCAGTATAGCCCAGTCATTCTGATAATTCCAAGCCCGATAAACACGCCAGCACTTGTCCAGATATCGGCTCTCAGATGTAACGCGTCAGCCTCTAGGGCATGCGATCCGGTACTCTTAGCTACATCATAAAGTTTTCTGGATACCCAATAGTTTACAATCATCGATATTGCCATTATCAGCAATCCATACTCCAAATATTCCGGAATATGCGGCGAGTTTATCTTTTGTACTGATTCATATACAATCCAGAGTGCAGCCATTACAATGAGTACAGCTTCAAAGGCGGCTGACAGGTTTTCAATTTTACCATGACCATAGGCATGTTGACTATCTGGTGGCTGGCTGGACTTTTTTACAGCAACATAGGCTACCAAAGCAGCAATCAGGTCAACTGCCGAATGGGCAGCCTCAGAAATAATGCTGACAGCCCCAGTAAATATACCGACCAATAATTTAAGTACAACCAGCAGCGTATTAGACACTACCGATAGCCGCGCCGTTTGCTGCTTTAATTGACCGCTCTTCGCTTCCAAACTTCTTCCCTCCAATAAAACAAAGTAGGTTAAGCCAACGGGACCGCATAGGTCCCGCAGGCTTAACCTGCTGCTTAACTTGCCCGGCTACGTCGGCAATAGCCGACCGCCTGTTCCTATACTTATTATATTAGCACAGCAAAAGAAATGTGTAAAATTTTCACAGCTTTTCCATTCACTTAGCCAATATGAGCAGTATGGTGCACCGGATATCCCAGTGAGGCCAGCTTGTCGGTAAGTGTTTTTACATCTGTTATGTCGGCGCGAATAATTACTTCATACTTCCCATCTTCTGTCGGATAGCTGACAAAGCTGCCCATGCTGACACCTTGCTCTTTAAACACACCGGAAATATCATTAACAACGCCCAGCCGATCAGGCACAAGAATCGTAAGACGAGTTTTGCCCTGAGGCAACCCCATAGCGTCAACGAAAGCTTTAAATATATCGGTTTCCGTTAAAATACCAACAACCTGTTGATTGGCGTCAACAACAACTAACCCGCCAATTTTATTGTTATACATTACGAGCGCGGCTTCTTCCACTGCGGCGTCAACACTAATTGTCATTACCTTTTTTGTCATAATATCTTTAACCTGCATTTTGGACAAAAGGTAGTTTAGTTCAAATACTGACAAAGATGTTGCCGGCGAAGCAGATACTTCCCTCAGATCTCTGTCGGTAACAATACCAACCAGTTTACCATTATCTACCACCGGTAAGCGGCGAAATTTGTTGTTGCGCATAAGCTGTAAGGCATCAACAACAGTCATGGCTGAGGTAATGGTAGTAGGATTAGCTGTCATTCGTTTTGATACGATCATAGCATAACACTCCCCTACTTATGAAATTTGAGATAATCTATATTCCGCGGCAGATTAGCCGCCAAGATATGCTTTTCTAATTTCCTCACTTGCGGCCAACTCTTTGGCGTCGCCGGACAGTATAACCCGTCCAGTCTCAAGCACATAAGCCTTATTGGCAATGGATAACGCCATATGAGCGTTTTGCTCAACCAAAAGGATAGTTGTACCGTTCGCATTAATATCTTTAACAATAGAAAAAATCTCTTTCACTAACAGCGGTGCCAGGCCCATTGACGGCTCATCTAACAGTAGGATACGTGGACGGCTCATTAGCGCCCTCCCCATGGCCAGCATTTGCTGTTCACCACCGGAAAGCGTACCGGCAAGCTGACTACGACGTTCGGCTAACCGTGGAAAACGACCAAACACCAGATCCATATCAGCCTTGATTTCTTTAGTATCAGAACGTAGATAGGCACCAAGATCCAAGTTCTCCAGCACCGACATATGAGCAAACACCCGTCGGCCTTCAGGAACCTGGGAAATTCCCAATTTAACAATGTTCTGGGCTGCTGTGCCAGCAATATTTTGACCCTCAAACATAATGTGTCCTGTTTTGGGCTTCAAAAGCCCTGAGATGGTACGCAGTGTTGTGCTCTTGCCTGCACCATTGGCACCAATCAAGGTTACAATCTCTCCCTGATTTACCTCTACACTAATGCCCTTTAGAGCGTGAATAGCACCGTAATATACATTTATATCATCAACTTTTAACATTGCCATGAGCTAAACCTCCTCCCCGAGGTAGGCCTCGATAACCCGCGGATTATTTTTGATTTCCATCGGCGTACCTTGCGCAATTATGCTACCATAGTCAAGCACGTAAATCCGCTCACATACACCCATAACAAGACTCATATCATGCTCAATTAAGAGAATGGTTAGGTTAAACTCATTCTTAATCCAGCGAATCATTTCCATTAGCTGCTGCGTTTCCTGTGGATTCATCCCAGCAGCAGGCTCATCTAAGAGCAACAACTTGGGTTGAGCCGCCAAAGCCCGGGCAATCTCTAACCGTCGTTGCTCTCCATAGGGGAGATTTTTTGCAATTTCATCTTTTTTATCGGCCAGTTGGAATATTTCCAAAAACTTAATGGCCTTTTCTTCTATTTCAGCTTCTTCTTTATGGTACCGGCCAACGCGCAACATTGATTCCAGCAACCCATATTTAACATGAAAGTGATAGGCAATCTTAACATTATCAAGCACACTCAGATCAGCAAACAGACGAATGTTCTGGAATGTACGCGCTATACCCTTTTGGGTAATTTGATAAGGTTTAAGACCAACAATGCTTTTGCCATCAAACTCAATTTGCCCTTCTGTTGGTTCATATACGCCAGTTAACAGATTAAAAGCCGTTGTCTTACCCGCACCGTTAGGGCCGATTAGTCCAACCAACTCGCCAGGAGCAATTTCAACATCGAAATTAGAAACTGCCCTCAGGCCGCCAAAAACTATTGACAGCTTAGTTGCCTTGAGTAGAGCCATGTTTCTTACCTCCTGTCCAGCGGCTTAACATCTTCATGCTTAATTCTTTGTTACCAAACAAGCCCTGTGGCCGATACAACATTAAAATAATCAACATCAACGAATAAATAATCATCCGCCACTCCGGGTAGCTAGCCAGCGCTGCCGAAACAAAGGTCAGTAAAACTGCGGCAGTAATGCTCCCGCTTATGCTGCCAAGCCCCCCCAATACCACCATGGTCAAAATATCAAAAGACTTCATGAATGTAAAGGAGGCGGGATGGGCGATATAAAAGTAGTGAGAAAATAGAGAACCGGCTACACCGGCAAAGGCTGCTCCAATCGTGAATGCTAATACTTTGTATTTTGTCGTGTCAACCCCCATAGCTTCGGCGGCAATCTCATTTTCCCGGACGGAGATGCAGGCCCGGCCATGTGTCGAGTCAATGAAGTTCTTAATAACAAACACCGTAAACACCGTGAAGGCAAACATCCAGGTAAAATCAGTATAACGGGGGATTCCCATAAAGCCTGACGCACCACCGACATACTGAATGTTGAGAATAGTGATCCGAATAATCTCACCAAGACCCAAGGTTGCAATCGCAAGGTAATCACCATTTAACCGCAGTGTCGGCAAGCCAATCGCAAAGCCTAAAGCCCCGGCTCCAAGTGCTCCACCAGCAATAGCAATTATAAATGGCAATTGAAATTTAACTGTGAGCACCGCGCTAACATAGGCACCTATTGCCATAAATCCAGCATGGCCAATAGAAAATTGACCAGTAAAACCATTAATAAGGTTCAAACTTACTACTAATATAATATTAATCCCAATTAATACTATATTAAGTTGCCAAAAAGGACCAATGACATCAGTCAATATCAAACCCTGAATAGTGGCATACACTATTAAGCAGGCTACCAATGCCATTATGTCTGATTTAGTTTTTTGCAATAATTTCATGGCCTGTCACCTACACTTTCTCCCGGATATTTTTACCCAACAGGCCTGCCGGTTTCCACAATAAAATAATAATCAAAATGGCGAAGGCCGCCGCATCCCGGAAAGTCGAAGACCAAAAACCGCTGACTAAAGCTTCAATAATGCCCAGAATCGTGCCACCAAGCATGGCGCCCGGAAGACTGCCAATACCACCAAGTACTGCGGCAACAAAAGCCTTGAGACCTGGCATAATGCCCATCAGTGGGTCAATCGAATTATAATAAATTCCTACAAGTACACCTGCTGCGGCAGCCAATGCCGAGCCAATACCAAAAGTAAAGGAAATTACCTTATCCACGTCAATACCCATAAGCTGAGCGGCTTCGGTATCAAATGATACCGCACGCATGGCTTTGCCCATCTTGGTCTTATTTACGACATAGGTCAGAATGACCATTAGTAGCAGGGATACCACTAAAATAATAACTTGCTGACTATTTATCACCATACCGGCAATATTATATACCTCGGACTCAAAAAGCACGGGGAAGGTACGCGGTTGTGGTGATACCAGCAGCATTCCGCCGTATTCTAAAAAGAGTGATACACCAATTGCTGTAATTAATATGGCAATTTTAGGTGCATTTCGTAGTGGCCGATAGGCCACTCTTTCAATGACCATACCAATAACACCTGCTGCAGCCATCGAAAAAATCAGTGCGGGAATAAAAGAAAACTTAAACATTGTAGTGGCAAAAAAGCCTGCATACGCACCCACCATGTAGATATCACCGTGGGCAAAATTGATCAGCCTGATTATACCGTAAATCATCGTATAACCCAGCGCAATGAGCGCATAAATGCTGCCCAGAGAAATACCGTTAATTAACTGTTGTCCGATTTGTATCAGTAAACTTGAGGAATCCACTGCGCTCTCCACTCTCCATTTCTAAAATAGTATTATATGTTGAAGGGCCGGTTGGTCCGGATGGCCAGGGCAGAAACTGCCCCGGCCACAGAGGACGCACCATAGCCTTAGCTAGGGATTTACCTTTTCCCTAAAGGTTTGCTTGCCGTCTTTCATTTCAATAATTACAGCACTCTTAACCGGATCATGCGAAGCATTAAAACTAATTAAACCTGATACGGCTTGATAATCTTTGGTCTTAGCCAATTCGTCTTTAATTTTAACAGGGTCAGCGCTGTTCGCTCTTTTCATGGCATCAATAACCATCATAGTAGCATCATAGGATAATGCTGCAAAGGCATCTGGTGTCTGATTGTATTCTTGCTTATAGGCTTCAACAAAGTCCTTTACTGCTGCACTATTATCATCAGGTGAATAGTGGTTGCTGAAGAACGTATTATTTAAGGCTGTCGGGCTGCCGATTTCGGGTAATTTAGCTGAATCCCAGCCGTCGCCACCCAAAAACGGAACAGTTAGGCCAAGCTCGCGGGCTTGTTTTATGATCATACCCACTTCCTGATAATAGCCAGGTACAAATACCACGTCAGGATTTTGCGACTTAATTTTAGTCAAGGTAGCTTTGAAATCGGTATCTTTGGCCAAATAAGCTTCGTTAGCTACAATTATACCACCATTTTTTTCAAAGGTCTCTTTGAAAAATTGGCCTAAGCCTTTAGCATAGTCACTGGTGTTATCAATATATAATGCAGCCGTTTTAGCTTTAAGTGACTTTTGCGAGAAAGTAGCCATTACTGAGCCTTGGAATGGATCAATAAAGGCAGCCCGGAAATTAAAGTCACGAACCTTACCAGTGCTAGGATCAACGGTAACTTTGGGGTTAGAGGCTGTCGGGCTAATAGCCAGTACTTTGTTATCGGCATTCACCTGAGCCGCTGCAATAACACTTGAGGAGGCAATCGGTGCAATAACGGCTACTACTTTATCCTGAGTTACAAGCTTTTGCATGGCATTAGCTGCTTCTGCGGCCTCACTCTTATTATCAGCTACAACCAAGGTAAGTTGTTTGCCAAGAACACCGCCTTTGGCATTAATTTGTTTAATTGCCAGTTTTGCACCATTAGTCGCTGATTGGCCGAAGGTAGCATTATTACCAGTCATTTCCAAATTGGCTCCCAGTTTAATTACATCTGCCTGTTGGCCACCACTGCCACCGCAGCCTGCTACTAAACCTGCCACCATAAGGCTACTAACCACAACACTGAATAGCTTGGTGAATCTTGTCTTTAACATGGTTTTTCCCCTCCCAAATACATAACTCTACATAAAAATAACGCCGATTTAGTATGTACATTATCGCCCCCCATAATGTAGAGGACTTGCCTGACAGTACGCCACCAATCCTCCCGCCGTTAGTACTCCATGTCCACTAACAACACATAGGTGTATGCCATACAGTGTAATTATAGGGGGCTTGTCCATTGCTGTCAATACTTCCAGCATAGTACATCATTTTAAATGTCCACACCATACAGACATTTGCTATATTGTTCCATGTAAAAAGGGGTAAGGTTATAACCTTACCCCTTTGCTGGTAGTGTACCGTACTCAAAAGCTACTATTTCATTGTTTCGCTATCTGTAAAAAAGGGTAGGCTCGGCATTAGTTTCCATATTCCAGACACCGCAAGGACAGATACCGGCACAAATGCCGCAACCGATACATTTATCAGGATCTGAAGTATACTCGACACCATTCTCACCCAAAGTACGAGTAATAGCATTCTCCGGACAGGATTTGAGACACATATGGCAATCACGACATGTACCACAACTGATACAGCGGCTATAGTCGCTATTTGCCTCCGGGACATCGCAGCTATGGCATTTTTTAAAGTAGGCTGTGCTTATCCTGCTTGCCGGAATTTTTGCTTTCTCTACCGGAGTAAAATCGCTCTGGTTTAAATAAGCATTAGCAGCAAGCGCGGCCTGACGTCCAGCACCAATAGCATCAACCAACCTGCCTGGACGGATAGTGTCACCAGCAGTAAAGATACCAGTAGCAACACTATTGTCACTGGCTGGTTTTAAGCAACCACGTTCAAGCGCAATCCCTTCAGGTATAAAACTGAGGTCAGGCGTTTCACCAATGGCAATTATTACCGTGTCGCCTTTAATCAACTGCCCCTCTTGGGTAATAATGCCCTGTTCTGTGACCTCTTTAGTAAATACCGGCCAAAGGATTTCGGCCCCCAATGCCTTAACATGGGCAATCTCTTGTTCAAAAGCTGCCGGACGCTGAACATCAATGCAGGTAACCTGCTCTGCCCCAAGGCCATAAGCACCTACTGCTACATCCATTCCTGAATTGCCGCAGCCGATAACAATAACTCGTTTACCGATAGCCGGCTTTTGGCCTTGATTGATAGCCTTGAGAAAATCAAGACCTTCAACAATTCGCTCATGTCCCGGCCAGGGGATGACTTTGGTAACATGAGCACCGGTAGCAATTACAACTGCATCATGACTGTCTTTTATTGTGGCAAATTTTGCTTTATCAACGCTAACTCCTGTTTTGAAAGCAACACCCATCTCAGCGATCCGGGAAATTTCCCGGCTTAGCGTTTGTTGCGGCAGACGGGAACGGGGGATAACCTGTTCCATTTTACCGCCCATTTTTTCATCAGCTTCAAACACGGTTACCTCATGTCCCAGACGAGCTAACTGCCAAGCAGCGGTTAAGCCGGCAGCACCACCGCCGATAATAGCCACATGCTTGCCGGTTTTGGCTCCGGCTTTAGGCAGCTCAGCTTGACCGGAATATTGACCCAATTTACCAATTTGAGCTGAAATATCCACTGTTTTACGAGTGCAATCATCCATACACAGGTTGGGACAAACCGCGCCGCACACCGAGCCTGGAAAAGGTGTGTATTCAAGCACCAGCCTGTAGGCTTCATCAATCTTACCATCTCTCAGCAGGTTAAAGCGCTGCTGTGACGGGATAGAGGCAGTACAATTGAATTCGCAAGGTGCACTGTATTTTCCGTTTTCCCATACAGGTACACGCCGACGGTATTTGCCAGTGGTAATAGCACCAATTACTGCAAAGTCATCCTCACATACATCACCAAAAATACTGCCAGGCACCCACTTCTCCGTACGGAAGTCACGTATATTAGTATTAGCTTTTTTGGGCCGTTCTTCATAGGAAAGCGGTACTACCTTCTGCCACTGACTCCAATCAGTCAATTCATTCCGTAGCTCTGAGCGACCAACAGCGCCCAGAAAGTCCTCCATTTTGCCATCAAGATACGCAATATCCTCCGCATCCAGCGTTAGTATCTTGGTATCCTTAGCCGATATACCGCCGGCAGCACCCCGGAAATAGACAATGCCACCAACCATACCGGTACAAGCACGATCACCTAATACGGATTCAAATTGCTCACTATCATAGCCGCATACTACTGCAGTACCGCCACCCATAAATTCAAAGGCAAAACTGCCGACATTTTTTAATACCCAGAATTCTGGCGCTTCATAGTATGGGTCATGTTTCATCAGTGATCCGGAACGGGTTCCTGCCCGACCACCTACATAGATCGTGCCTGCAGCCGCACAATGAGCAGTTGTATCACCGCCATCACCTTTTATTACAATGCGGCCACCGGCATTAAGCCAGCCAACATCAGCGGAAACCGAACCTTCAACAATAATTTCTGTTCCGGGCAAGCACATGGAACCCACACGCTGACCGGCATTTTTTATATAAAATTTTAAAGGCTTTCCTTCCGGATGCCAAAGCGGACCACCAATATCATGCTGACCTGCTGCTTCAATGTGAAACTCGGTTTCTCCTTGTGCCAACGCCGCATTGATACGCTCTAAGAGGTCCTGCGTTGACATCCGATTATTACCGTCGATAGTATTTATTTTAAACATGCGCAGTTCCCCCTAGCATACATATTGAATGCCTAATTTATCGGCAATGGCTTTATCTGTAGTTACCAACGCGTCAGAACGGCCAACCGGTAATGAGCTGTTACCAACCGGTGCCATCAGTTTTTTGAGTTCGCTGTTCAAGGCTAACATATATTCGACAATATTCTGGGCCGCTTTATCAATATCAAGGCGCTTAACCAGCCGCGGGTTTTGCGTACAAATTCCCGCCGGGCAGTTGCCGGTATTGCAGGCGTTACAGCGTCCATGCTCATTACCGACACAGCCGCATAATTGAATTAGTAGTTTACCTAAAAATACGCCGTTAGCACCCAAACAAATGAGTTTGAAGGCATCGGCAGCTGCATTGCCGGTTAAACCGACACCACCACCGGCCCATAGAGGAATCTGACCCTGTCGTCCCTGTTTAACAGCGGCCAGGTAACACTCCCGAATTTTTGCTACAATCGGGTGACCGGTATGATCCAGTGATACTTCATTAGCTGCGCCGGTACCGCCTTGAATACCATCAATAAAGAATCCGCCACAGATTTTGTATGGATCACGTATTAGGTTATTGTATACTGAAACCGAAGTTGCCGAAGCCGCACATTTAATGGCAACAGGCACCCGGAATTTGAAAGCTGCGTTCATAGACATAAACATCTTTTGTACCGACTCTTCAATAGAGTACAAACCCTGATGATTAGGCGGTGATAAAAGGTCGGCCTTAGGTACACCCCGGATGGCCTGAACGGGTTTAGAAACTTTTGCCGCTGGCAGGAGACCACCATCGCCGGGTTTAGCTCCCTGCCCGATTTTAATCAAAATACCGGCCGGATCCACTTTCATGTGAGGCATGGCCTGAATGATCCGGTTCCAGCCAAAGTGCCCTGAGGCAATCTGCAGAATCATATATTTTAGATGTTCTGACTGCATTAGCTTAATCGGCATACCACCTTCGCCAGAACACATTCTCACAGGCATATTATGTTTTTCATTCAGGTAAGCTGTCGCCAAAGCAACCGCTTCCCAAGCCCTGGTTGATAACGCCCCGATGGACATATCACTAAAGATTACCGGATAGATCCAGTTTACCGGCGGTGTTTTCCCTGACAGCTTAAGTTCCTGCCCATCAGAGGTAAGCGGCAGCTCATTCGGCAGAAGTACCCGCCCAAAGGGTGCTAAGATATCAAAGGTATGCCGTTCTGAATCTAACGCAGGGTCAGTCATCTGCGAAATACGCCCAACAACAATTTTATCCAATGTCCGTTCGCTACCAAAAATACTATTACGGCCACCACGCTTAACTGGTGCACCACCACTGCGATTCAGACAATTGATCCGAGAGTCAAGGTTGCGGGCAGGCTTAATGGCATTATTGGGACAGACCTTCTCACACATACCGCAGCCAACACAGGCGTTAGCTACTACTGCTCTCTGTCTAATAACAGGCACTGCCATGTGACGTTGACTGGGTTCAGGCTGGTGTCCTGTGGAAACAGTAACTGACCGGCGTTCCATGGCCGCTTCAATAGCATTAAAGCTGCAAGCAGCAACACAACTGCCGCACATGGTACAGCGCTCGTGCGTATATTGTATTTTCCACGGCAAATCATTAACGCTAACATCTTGTATGTTTATTGCTTCCATCGTTCTACCTCCAGCTCTGGAGTAATAACCACAACTTCACGTTCATTTGGATAAATATCAAGTTCCTGATTGCGATTGGGTAATATCTGATTAAGACCGCAAACCTCAGACGAGATGGCAATGGTAGTACCATCTCCACCTACAACCACTGGTCGCAACTTTTTGGAATCACAGCAGGTCATCATGCGACCATTTGGCAGCATTGCAATAATAGTGTTTGGCCCGTTTATCTCTAAATGCCCCATTGATTGACGAATAGCTATCAATTCGCGCTGGTCGGCGCGTTGAACAATCTCATCAAACGGCAATGGAGTAATAACATGCTTGTAATATTTTATCGGCCACTTGAGCACATTAAGAACATAGTGTAACGTATAAAGAAAGTTTTGGGAATCAGATTCAAAGCCAATATAACCGCGATGCAGCGATTTTTGATATTCTTTGTTTTTGGTATAAAAAGTGTTTTCCCCATTAGCACATAGCGTATAGCCTTGCAAGAAGAAGGGATGGGCGGCATAGCGTACAATATCATAGTTAGTATTTTGCCGACACTGGACAACGACGTTTTTGGCCATCAAATCTCCATTATTATCCCAAAGCTTAAAATAGACGGCAATATCGCGAGGATCGCCAATCTCTTTCAAAGTTAATATATCCGGCCAAAATGAATATACATAACCTTGGTCTTCGGCCTCTAATAGCGTCCTGAGCGCTAAACGGGTATCTAATAATAGTTCCTCTTTGGCCTCCTGCGTAGCTGTACGATAATACTCCGGATAATCGTAGGCCCGGAAAATATAATAGGGCATGGCCTTAATATCAAGGCCCGGTTGGCGAACCCCCCGCGGAATCCACTCGTGAACAGGGACAAAGTTATTTGTTTCCATAAAATGCTCTACCATGGTTGCACCTTTTTGTGTGCAGGCTAATGACAATAACGGCTTATCCTTGCAATTGGCAAAAACCCCATCCAAATCTTGCATAACCATGGCAAATCCTGAGTTGTCATGTCCCTCTTGCTGGGGCAACATTAAATGCAACGCCAGTGACGGATGAAATGCTATTTTGCTCTTTATAGCTCCGATTCTACACATCCTACTCTCCCATCCTCTCCAATAATTGCTCAGAACTACTTTCTAAGTAAAGAAAACACGGCTTGCTTCGAACCCTAGGCGAATACACAAGCCGCTGTTTCCCTTATCCTGTTTTTTATAAAGTTACGCTTTTTGTTGAGATAAGATAAGACTTGGCTTGTACCAAGTCCTTTCCTTTAGGACGCTGGCAGAAGCCTTAATCGTTCTATCCAGGGAAAGTTAACCTTTCCAGCTGGATAAAAAAAGACCTGGCGAAGAACCCCTACCATTGGGACCTTCCGCCGGGTCTTTTATTCCCACGGTGTAGTGCTGTGCCACGCTGCACTTGTGTCGCTTGGTCCAGCCGCATTGCTGCGCGGAACCCTAGACACGCTCCCTCAAAAGAACATTTATACTTTATAAAAACACACTAATGTACACATGCTGCTTTTGAGTCTAATTATAAAAACTTATTAACACATTGTCAATATGCATATTTAAAGTAAGTTTATTCTGACAAATTCAGCATTCTGCTGCTTGGGCGGCGCAAATCGCCTTCCCTGTATGTATATTTATGCATATCCATATATTCCATTATCGGTAAGGCCATTTTGCGTGAAGTATTCAATAAATCTCGCAACTCTGCCACTGTTAATGTCTGTTTTCCTTGGAAGTGCTTATGAATAACTTGAACAATGTATTGCATTGTTTTGCTGTATACAAAATTATCACCGACCTTAATTAACGCACCAGCCCGGACTAGTAAATCATGAGTTGACCTGGCCTTGTCAGGTGTCAATGTCATTTTTTGCGCTAATAACACCATATCTATACTTGTTAAACCAATATCACTAAGAGCATTCTCGGCCCTATCCAATAGTTCTTGTCTCCAATCCCCATGTTGAGCTGCATGAACTTTTAGTGCAAGATCACCGCCATTACTGACAAGAACCCCTTTTTCCAACCATTGCGCCAGGAAAATTTCAAAACTTTTTTCATTGATACCTAATTTTTGTCGTACGATGTCTTTTGCCAGGCCGCTCCTGTCAGGTTGTGCTTTATGAAAGCTGCCAATAATTGTTGTCGCCATAGTAGTCAGCCAATCAAGCATCTCAGCGGCAATATAGGTTTTATCCAGACAATACAATCGCTTAGCTGCTATCAATTTGTCAACAGCCTGATCTACTGCTTTATCTGGCAAATAACCACTCTGCCGCCTAATATCTTCTCTAGTTAATACCTGTCGGCTTTCTGCCAGGCGATAATACAGTGCATTTAACTCATCAGCCTGGCCCTTAGCCTCAGCAAGTGCCGCCCGCACGGCAGTCAGGCGTCTGCTATTGCGCCCTGGAGCCACTAAAGTCACGCCGCCAAGTAAATGCTGCGGCGAATACAGTCTGATTATTCCTCTGTCTCCAGCCCCAGCTGCCAGCGGCTGTTCCAGTATAAGCCGCATATTATGATAATCTGTATCCTTAAATGAATAGATACGACCTAAAAATTCACCAGTTCCTAAATGCAGGCGAACACGCAGGCCGCTCTCTACCGGTTGCTGCCATTCAGCTACGATATCCCATATCGTACTTACTTCGCCCCGTTCAACTGCACTAATCGCCATACCACGCGCTACTTGTTCTATCTCAACCCCGGCTAAATTAATGGCCGCCCGCTGTCCTGCTGAAATTTTTTCCACTTTCTCACCATGCCACTCTAAGCCACGCACCCTAACAATAGCATCTGCCGGATATAGCCGGAAACTGTCGCCAACTTTGGCTCGGCCGCTTAGTACTGAACCGGTGACGACTACCCCATAGCCTTTAATGGAAAATACCCGGTCAATCCAGAGTCTAAACGGCGCATTACTATCCCTGACCGGTACCTTGTCAGCCAGGGATAGTAATGTAGTTTTTAGCTCAGCAATTCCTGCCCCTGTCACAGCTGATACCTTACAACAAGGCGCATCATTTAAAAAGGTATCGTCTACATAGTCGCGTATTTCACGCTCTATTAGTTCCAGCCATTCTTCATCCACTTTGTCAATTTTATTTATTACGATCAAACCATTCTTGATTCCGTATAGCTGGAGCATAGCTAAATGCTCTTTGGTCTGCGGCATAATTCCTTCATCAGCAGCAACCACCAGCATAGCCAAATCAATGCCGCCGGTTCCGGCCAGCATGTTTTTTAAAAATCGTTCATGACCAGGTACGTCAACAACCCCGGCAATAATCTTATCTCCCAAAGGCAGCGAAGCAAACCCCAAATCAATAGATATTCCCCGTAATTTTTCCTCCTTTAGACGGTCAGTGTCAACACCAGTCAAAGCTTTAATGATGGCCGACTTGCCATGATCAACATGTCCGGCTGTACCAATAATAACATGTTTCATTAGAATATCCTCCGTATGGTTCATTTAGAAACTAGTACTAAGAGCTGAAGCAATGACCGCTAAATCCTGCTCAAGCAAGCAGCGTACATCAAAGATCACCTTGTCCTCCTGGATGCGGGCCACGATAGGTATCTCTTGTTGCCTTAGATAGTTTTCCATATGAGCAGCACTCATATCTTGTCGACAGACAGTCACTCCATAGCCAGTTAATACTGCCGCAGGCAGTGCTCCGCCGCCAGCTGGCGAGTTGAGCGTTATTACCTCGGCTGTAATCCCGGTATTTTGTTCCAGAATTAATTCTTTAAGATAGTTGGCACGTTCCTTTAGTATGGCATTGTCGCTATGTAACATAGCCAGTACCGGTATATCCTGGACGGGATTACCCACGATATATTCCATAAGGGTTCCTTCCAACGCAGCCAGTGACAGTTTATCAATACGAATAGCCCGCAGCAATGGGTGTTTTTTCAGTGGGCCAATATACTGCCTTTTCCCAGCAATTATACCAGCCTGACCAGCTCCTAACAGCTTATCGCCGCTAAAGGTAACTAAGTCAAAACCCAGCTGCAACCGCTGGGCTGCAGTCGGTTCACGTTGCCCACCTGTAGTTAATGGTACTATTGTTCCACTACCTAGATCTTCAATCACCGGCAAACTATGTTTATGTGCCAATGCGGCCAGTTCCACTCCGCTGGGCTGTGAAGCAAAACCAATAATGCAATAGTTACTGGTATGCACTTTTAAAATAGCTGCCGTATTAGGTCCAATAGCCTGTTCATAATCAGATAGATGTGTTTTGTTAGTTGACCCTACCTCCACAAGCGTAGCACCACTTTGCCTAAGTACATCAGGAATACGGAAAGAACCCCCAATTTCCACAAGTTCCCCGCGACTGACAATAACCTCCTGGCCGCTAGTCAAAGCCGATAAAACTAACAGCACGGCGGCGGCGTTATTATTTACTACCAGCGCCTCTTCTGCCCCCGTCAATCGGCAAAGCTGTTCCTCCACATGGGTATACCGGCTTCCTCTTTCCCCTAATGCCACATTATATTCGAGAGTGCTGTACCCTTCCATAATTCCAGTCACACATTTTCTGGCCCGCTGACTTAATGGCGCCCGTCCCAAATTAGTGTGTAACACTACGCCTGTAGCGTTAATTACTCGCCGCAAACTGGGTTGATTATGTTTTTTCAATAAAACTTTGGCCTGACTTATGAGCGCTGCTTGACTAGCAGCACTATCATCACCTTTTCGCAGTGCATCCCGCGCACTAGTAACAGCCTGCCGCAGACAATTGATTACCAGTTCACGGGGATATTGCTTTATCTCTAGGTCAGTTGTGACAGCTGACAAAAGACTGTCTATGGCCGGCAGTGACCTTAGTTTGTCATTAATTTCCATATACTAGCAACCCTCCCTCTTTTTTGTTTGACACACTAGCACTTAAGTAAATTAAATATTTCACTTTATTATTCCTGTTAGTTGCTAAAAAATCCTGTTGTCATGTATAGACTGGTTCGTTTTTACACATAATGGTAACACAAATCATGTAACAGGAGCTTACCTACTATGTTAAATAACATTTTTAACTTTCCCGGAATTAATAAACTATCGCCGCTAAAATATCAACCTGTCCCTGAACCGGCACGAGAACTGAAATTTAATGTTAGTCATCCCAATGTCATTTATGACTTAGCCGTCTCTATCCGCAATATAGTTCAAACAGCGACAACCGATGGGTATGAGCTTGTTGTCTTATGCATTGGCACTGACCGGTCTACCGGCGATGCCCTCGGACCACTAACAGGTACTAAATTGAAAATGCTTAACCTATTCCCCCATATTTATGGTACCCTTGACGAACCTGTTCATGCCACCAATCTTGAAAGCAGGCTAGCCTCAATTAACACGTCATTTTCCCATCCCTTTGTCATTGCCGTTGATGCCTGTCTTGGGAAATTAGAAAATGTTGGTTGCGTGACTTTGGGGCATGGGGCGGTTAAACCCGGTGCAGCTGTTAATAAGGACCTACCTGCTGTTGGTAATGCCTATATCACCGGCATTGTCAATGTCGGCGGATTTGTCAATGTCGGCGGATTTATGGAACATATGGTATTGCAGAGTACGCGCCTAAACTTGGTCATGAAGATGGCAGACACCATTGCGCATAGTATCTCCTTTGGTTTAGGCCGTAATCACAATTCTTGACAATAGTAATTGCAAGCTCTTATATAATAGAAACCAGGATACCAATCATAGTATCCTGGTTTTTTACACTAACTCACTTACTTCAGTTGTTACTCTCATCTATTGTATCCTTGCTCATATGACAGGCACCACGAAATACTGCGCCTTCACCAATGGTTAGTGTGCCAGCTTTAATATCACCATACACTTTAGCACTAGATAAAAGTTCTAATTTATCCGAAGCCTCAATATTGCCCTTAACGATCCCGGCAATCAACGCACTACGAACCTTAACCTGAGATGTTAATTTCCCGCTTTCACCGACTACAAGATCACCGTCAGTTGTAAGTTCACCTTCATGCTGTCCATCAATCCGAATAGTCCCTTGGGACGTAATATTGCCTTTAAAAGAAGTTTCCTTTCCAATAATAGTGGCTACTTGATCACCAATGGGGGCGGCTTGTTTCTTGCTGCAAAACATTAGCTCTTACCTCCTACAAAAAACTGGATGGATTAACAGCCGTACCGTTAACACGGATTTCATAATGCAAGTGTGGCCCGGTACTATAACCAGTACTTCCCATACGGGCAATTAATTGTCCTTTTTTAACCTGCTGCCCGGGAGTAACAAGATTTTGGGAATTATGACCATAAATAGTTACAATACCATTACCATGATCAATTTCTACCATATTGCCATAACCTCCATACCAACTGCTGTTTACAACTGTTCCATCAGCGGCGGCGGTAATCGGTGTACCTATATCATTCGCAATATCAATTCCAGGATGCCAATCGCCGCTCCCTGAACCCCAAGGTGAGCTACGCCAGCCAAAACGTGAGGTCACTTCACCATTTGTCGGCCAAATAGAAGGAGTCGAGGCTAAACGTTCTTTTTTTTCGGTTAAAGAACTCTTCAGGTTAATCAAACTATTTTCTCGTTCATTGGCTGCTGCTTTAAGCTCTTTGACTAAGTTCTTCAAATCAGCAGCATTTGGTTGTATACCAGGACCGCCTTGACCATTATAGTTTGTTAGTCTAGGCGGAGCCGAACGGGATGTGTCTACAATCTCCTCACTACTCACAATGCGACGAAGGTCATTATCCAATTGATTAAGACGATTCATGTCCTGCTGAAGATCTGCTGTAGCTTTCGATAGTTCTTGCAACTCGGCATTCTGTTTGCTGTTGACTACCCGCAATTGATTCAACTCATATTTTTCCTGGGCGGCGATATTGGTTTGATAACGATAATTTAGCATTGTTCCGGAAAGTATTGTTAGACAAATACCCAGTGTCACAGCTGTATATTTGACAAATTTCATCGGTATACGAATACTGAATACAGATTTGCCATGGTGAGGCACAATCATCAAAGTATATTCGCGTCTGTCAGGTTTTGGCGTGCTTTGCTTCAAATGATCACCTTCTCTTATATTCTTACACGTTATATACGCCGAACTATGGTTATATTCGCCAAAACCTACAAAATTCCTGCCTATTTATGATTTTTTTCCAAAGATTTGCTTAAAGCTGCTTTTTCTTCCGCTGTAAGATGATAGGTAGACTGACCATCCAAAATAGGCTTAGCATATACCCTGGATTCATTGCGCCCATAAATGCTTGATAATACTACGCCATTCTTATTTTGGTCAAGCAATGCCAAGGCAAAACTAAGATCACTACCAGTATCTTCAAAGGCATTAAATCGCACTATTCCCAGGTTTTGAATAGCCGTTGTTGTAACAACATCCAGATGGCGACATTTTTCGTCCAGATTTTTTACCTTAGTTACAGCTTGACGAACCTCTTCGATATGTTTTAATAGCAGACTTTCGATATTTGCGTTTTCCATTCCAAACATCATTTTACGGTAGCGTTTATTAAGCCTGCTCATTTTAATACTAACACTAATAAATATAATTAATGCTATAAAAATCAATATTGTCAAAACTGCTAATATATATGGTAAATTAGCAGTAATAAATAATGTATACTGTGACAAGTCCATATCTGTCCTTGTACCACCTTTCATTTTTCACTTATAACAATATATATATAGTGCCGTCACTTTTCTTATGTCTAATATATATATGGGCTATATTGGCCAATAATAAGCAATTACAGCTGCTGCTGGTATTGCTGGCAATAAATTTGCCAGTTTAATATTCTTTATTTCCAGCATTAGTATGCTCACTCCGACAATAAGAATCCCACCAGTCGCCGTTAGCTCTGTAACTACCTGCTCAGACAACACAGCACTAAAAAATCCAGCAAGCTGCGTAATTAGTCCTTGATAGACCAATACACTTACACTGGAAAAGGCAACTCCAATCCCCATGCTTGAAGTAAATACTACTGAAATAATGCCATCTAACAAGGATTTCGCATACAAGATACTAGTATCACCTGTCAAGCCGTCTTGAATTGAGCCAACAACAGCCATAGCCCCAATGCAGTACACTAGACTAGCCGTAACAAAGCCGCGCCCTATATTACTTTTCCCAGTTTCATCTGGGCCGCTTAGCTTCTCAGACAGCCATTCACCAATTTTATTTAGTCCGCCGTCAATATTGAGCGCTTCGCCGATAATGGCACCGACAGCTATTCCCAAAATAACAATAAGCACATTTTGTGTCTTTAATGCCATTTGCAAGCCAATAACCCCTACAGCCAAGGACATGCCGTGGATAAGCGTATTTTGGTATTTTTCAGGAATCCCCTGTTTAAGGGCTAAACCTACTCCAGACCCTATGATAACTGCGGCTGCGTTCACTAGCGTTCCTTTCATTTCTTATCCTCCCTGAGCAACAAGTTCCCTGACTGCAATAATCGTCTGTCCAATTTCTTCTTCTGTATTGAAATAACCAGGACTAAGCCTTACTGTCCCTGTCTTTACTGTTCCAATTGTTTGATGAGCCCAGGGAGCGCAATGCAGCCCTGAACGACAGGCAATATTATAGTTTTTGTCAAGGAGATGCGCAATCTGACCACTATCTCTTCCAGCTAAGGTAAAAGACACGACAGAGGTACGGCCATGAGCAGTCTGCTGCCCATATACTGTTGCCTCCGGAATCTGTCTCAACCCCTCCAACAATAAGTTCGTTAATTCCATCTCTTTGGCTTGAATTTTACTGCGCCCAGTAGCCAAAATAAAATCCACTCCGGCTTTAATACCGGCAATACCAGGAGTATTGGGCGTCCCACTCTCCAATCTATCAGGCATAAATTCAGGTTGTATATCTGATTCAGACATACTGCCTGTACCGCCTACCCGTAGCGGCCTTATACTAATTGTCTCCTGTACATAAAGGCCGCCTGTGCCTTGCGGTCCCAGGAGGCCCTTATGGCCGCTAAAGGCCAGGATATTGATACCCATAGCCGTCACATCAATGTCTTCTACGCCTGCTGTTTGAGCCGCGTCAACCAGTAAGGTTACACCTAGTTTTTTAGTTAGTTTACCAACCTCTGTTACCGGCATAATTGTCCCTGTCACATTAGAAGCATGGGTCATAATAACGGCTTTGGGCTTCGCTCTAATGGCTGCTTCCATCTCTTCCATCGCTAGTTGACCTGTAGAGGTACAAGGTATAACTTTAACCGTTACGCCTTGGGACTGAGCAACACGAACAGCCCGGGCTACCGCGTTATGTTCCATCGCTGTCGTTACAATGGTATCTCCAGGACCCACTATTCCGAATACGGCCATGCTGATGGCGTCGGTCGCATTATGAGTAAACACTAATTGATTGGCATCGGCAATACCAAACAACTCTGCTAATGCCTCGCGCGTCTCATATACCAGCATACTAGCCGCCCGCGCCATACTATGGCCACCCCTTCCCGGGTTGGCTCCCATGGTACGCAAGCAGGTATCAACGGCCTGATAAACACACTCTGGTTTGGGCCAAGTCGTAGCCGCATTATCAAGATATATCACAATTAGTTCACCCTTATTCTTCAAGAATCATCTGTGCCAAAGGAAAAGGTGCCAGGGCCCGATACAAAATACCGTGAATTTGAGCAATCAAGAGTCCATAATTGACAATAGGTATCCCCGCTTCTCTAGCCATAGCCAGCCGATATAACATCTCTCGCCGGTTAAGCATACAGGCCCCACAATGCACAATCAATTTATATTTTGCCAAATCTGCCGGAAAAGTACCACCTGATACCCAGTCAAAGTCAAGTTCACCGCCTACTGCTTGCCTTAGCCAGCGGGGAATCTTCACTTTACCAATATCATCTGCCTGACGGTGATGTGTGCATCCCTCTGAAATCAGCACCTTATCACCTGGTTGCAGACTTTCAATAGCTTTAGCACCAGCTACCAAGGTTTCTAAATCTCCTTTATGACGTGCCAATAATATAGAAAATGATGTTAACATTACCCCTGGCGGAGTATCTGCTCCAACTTTCATAAATTCCTGCGAGTCGGTAACAACTAAGCGTGGTGGATTTTTTAAATTTTCTAAGGCTTCTTTTAACTCTCGTTCCTTGACTACAACTGCGCATACATCATTATCCAATAGATCGCGAATAGTCTGAACCTGCGGTAAAATCAGCCTGCCCTTAGGTGCCGCTAAATCAATTGGCACTACCAAAACAACGGTATCTCCTGGTGATACTAAATCACCAATTAGCTGAGGCCCTTCCCAATCATCCGGGGCCAACTTAATCATCATGCGTTTCAGTTCTTCAATGCCCTGCCCTGTTTTAGCACTAATCGTAAGTAGTGGCAAATCCAAGGCATCACTCCAGGCAGCAACTTTGTCAGGCGCTACTGCCATAAGATCGCTCTTATTGATTACTCCGGCAATAGGCACATTGCGCTTTCTTATTTCTTTAATGAGCTCTTCTTCAAAATTTGTCACACCATCTTCTGGCTCAATAACAATTACAGCTAAATCAGTTTTATTTAGCACCTGCATTGTCCGTTCGACCCTCAATGCACCCAAATCACCGACATCATCAATGCCTGCTGTATCAATGATCATAACAGGCCCTATCGGCAATATCTCCATAGCCTTATATACCGGATCAGTAGTAGTGCCAGGAACATTAGAAACCAATGCAATATCCTGACTTGTTAACGCATTAATCAAACTAGATTTGCCGGCATTTCGCCGCCCAAAAATAGCAATATGCAGCCGTGATCCCTTTGGCGTTTCTTCCATACCTTTCCTTCCTCCTATTTTGGCATTCCGGCAATTCCCGGTCGGGTCATTGCCCGAGGATTCAAAGCAGCGTCAATTCTCTCTTCCGGCAAAACAGACAGTTGCATTGCCGCCTCCCGTACGGTAATATTATGCTCCATAGCATTTCGTGCCACCTTGGATGCTAAATCATAACCAATGTGTGGCACTAAAGCGGTAACACTTACTTGGCTATGATTTAATAAAGCTGTACAACGCTCACTGTCTGCCATTATCCCTTGAATACAAAAATCATTTAAAATTTTGACCGCATTTGTTAAGACAGCTAAACTTTCCAATAAATGATGGGCAATTAACGGCATAAAAGCATTCAATTCCAGTTGTCCTGATTGTGCAGCCATAGCAATTGCCATATCAGAAGCCATGACATGAAAGGCCACTTGGTTAACCGCTTCTGGAATTATTGGATTAACCTTACCAGGCATAATTGAAGAACCCGCCTGGCGTTCAGGCAGTTGTATCTCACCAATACCGGCCCGTGGGCCAGACGACATAAGCCGCAAATCATGGGACATTTTTCCCAAATTTACGGCTAATGCCTTCAGTAACCCAGATACTTCAACAAAGACATCGGCATTTTGAATGACATCAATCATATTTTCCGCTCTAGCTAAGCCGATACCAGCATATTGTCGTACCCGGTCATTAACCATAAATATGTATTTCTTATCAGCATTCAAACCTGTGCCAATTGCGGTGCCCCCTAAGGCTGCCTGCCGCAAACGTTCTTCAACCTTATACAGTCGCCAGCGGTCACGGGCAATGGCTCCTGCATACGCACTAAATTCCTGACCAAGCATAATTGGCACAGCGTCCTGCATTTCTGTCCGTCCAACTTTTATTATTCCAGCGAATTCTGCTTCCTTTTCTTGCAAAGACTCTTGTAAAACTGCACATCCATCACTTAATGGTTTGAGCAGCCAAATAGCGGCAATCCGCAACGCTGTCGGATAAACATCATTAGTAGACTGGTGCATATTCACATGGTTAAGCGGATGCACCAGACTATATTCACCACGTTGTCCTGATAGCAACTCAATCGCCCGATTTGCCAGTACCTCGTTAACATTCATATTGGTAGAGGTTCCTGCCCCCCCTTGCAATGCATCAACAACAAACTGATCCCGCCATTTTCCGTCCATTATCTCATCTGCAGCAACCATTATGGCCTGGGCTAGTTCTTTTGGCAAATACCCTAATTCTGCATTGACCTCAGCAGCAGCTTTTTTAATTAGTGCAATTGCCTTAATAAGAACAGCCGACACCCGATAGCCTGAGAGAGGAAAATTTTCCAATGCCCGTAAGGTATGGATACCATAGTATACTTCTAACGGTACTTCTCGCTCACCCAACAAATCTTTTTCTATCCGCACTTTTCCTCACCTCTGTTACCAAAGAATCCCTGTCAAATGTTTCACGTGGAACATTTGCAAATTTAGACCACCAGTTGTCCCTGAAACTTAGAAGCAGCGTTCTGCTGCTCCCTCGACAACATTTCCATAATCCGTTCTAAATCTTCATTTGAATAGTATTCTATTTCAATCTTACTTTTTAATTTACCAGGTTTAATTCTAACCTGCGTACCTAATATTAGCTTTAGTCTATCTTCAAATTCATTCATGAAAAATTGATTGTCTTCCTCTATTATCTCAGGTTTTGCCTCAACCGGCTTGCTTGGTCGTTTGGATGACAGTCGCCGAACCAATTCTTCCGCATCACGGGCTGATAAATCTTCATCAATAATTTGATTAGCGGCACTAATTTGCATTTCAGGAGATTCTAAAACTAGTAATGGTCTTACCTGTCCCATCGTCAATGTTCCACGTGAAACAAAAGCTTGTACTTCAGGTTGAAGATTAAGCAACCGTACAATATTGGCAACCATGGAACGGCTACGACCAATTTTTTGAGAAACCTCCTCCTGGGTTAAGCCAAACTCCTCAATCAGCCGCCGAAAGGCTATAGCTTCTTCAATAATATTAAGGTTTTGCCGTTGCAAATTTTCAACTAGCGCTATCTCCATCATTTCTGCGTCAGTATATTCACGCACCACAGCCGGGATCTGCTTTAATCCCACTAATTTAGATGCACGCCACCGCCGTTCCCCAGCCACTAATTCGTAACAAGTAAGCGTCTTTCGGACAACAACCGGTTGTATAATTCCATGCTGTTTAATCGATTGAGCTAACTCAGCTAGCGCCTCTTCATCAAAATCACGACGCGGCTGATGTGGGTTAGGAATAATCTCCTGAATAGCAATTTCATTAATAGGTTCACTACTCTCAATAGCTTGCCCCGCATTTGGCTCACCAAACAAAGCATCTAGTCCTCGTCCTAAGCCACGTTTACTCATCACCAATCACCTCACGCGCTAAATCAAAATATACTTCTGTACCCTTAGATTTAGGATCATATTTTATAACAGGCTTCCCATGGCTAGGTGCTTCACTTAACCTAACATTCCTAGGAATAATAGTT
Source organism: Sporomusa sp. KB1 (assembly GCF_007830295.1). Lineage (GTDB taxonomy): Bacteria > Bacillota > Negativicutes > Sporomusales > Sporomusaceae > Sporomusa. Next base: position 1,895,968 of record NZ_VLKC01000002.1, read on the forward strand.
TGGTACACTTTATGACGAAAATGATTTTTCACCTCATCCACTACCTGAATGGACAAATTAGTACGAGCATCAAACATGGTTAACACTACCCCTTCCAGAGTAAGAACTGGGTTAAGATTTCTTTGTACCAAATTAATCGTATTCATCAACTGTGTCAAACCTTCCAACGCATAAAACTCACATTGAATAGGCACAAGCACTGAATTCGCGGCTGTCAATGAATTGATAGTAAGTAATCCTAATGACGGCGGACAATCAATAAGAACAAACTCATAGCTGAATTTGGCCTTATCCAATGCACGCTTAAGTTTGCCCTCACGCGACATCATCGATACCAATTCAATTTCTGCCCCTGCCAATTGAATTGTAGCCGGCAAAAGCTTAAGATTTGGAATTTCAGTTTGTACAACAATTGATTCCACTGGAACATCATTAATTAACGCATCATAAACACAATGTTTAATTGTACCTTTATTACAGCCCAAGCCACTAGTCGAATTACCCTGTGGGTCGATATCAATCAGCAATACCTTTTTTCCTAACTCTGCCAAACAAGCTGCAAGGTTGACTGCAGTAGTCGTCTTCCCTACTCCTCCCTTTTGATTGGCAATAGCAATCACTTTAACCAAACTATTTTCACCTCAAAAATAAATTACTTCCATCTTTCCATTCCACATATCTATGTGATTTCCTGCCAAAAAATACAGAAAAATAGCTATGTTAACATAACTATTAATTAAATATAAAATATACATCTTAGCTTTAACTAATTAGAAAAATATACTATAATGCTAATAATACCTCACTTAATTAAGGAGGTTTCCTATAATGCCTTTTTATTATCCTCGCCTAACCATTGTTGACCTTGATGAAACCAGACGCTATGCTGGTCTAGGCCGTAAAGTAGACTTCTCAGCAACTTTGCTTAGCGAAGCATGTACACAGGCTCAATTACTATCCATCCCCAAAGGAGTTTGGCAGCTATACACCTATGACCAGGATGCACATACCATTCTGGCAAATGAACCTGTTGTGTTAACCGCTAACAGCATCATTAAGCATCTAACCGGAGCAGTCGAAGTAGCCGTAATGGCAGTAACTATTGGTCTGCCATTGGAAGAAGAAGTATCTACTTTGTTTTTGAAAAATCAATATACATCAGGACTGCTGTTAGATGCCGCTGGAACAACAGCAGTAGAAATGTCTTGCGCCGCAGTCTGTAGCGTAATTGCGCAGCAAGCTGGCCAAGCCGGTTTAGCAGCCGGCAGACGCTTTAGCCCCGGCTATGGCGACTGGCCGGTCGAGCTTCAGCCTGAGATATTGGAGTTGGCAACAGGAGCAAGTATCGGCCTTAGCGTCACCGATACCAAAATGCTCGTGCCACGCAAGTCGGTTACCGCTATTATTGGTTTATACCCTTATCACCATACATTGAACCTATCACATCAGCAAGAACTGCCTTGTGACAAATGCAATCAGATTGGCTGTCAAGCACGAAAGGAGACAAATGAGTAGATGATTTATCTATTTGACGGTGCTATGGGAACAATGTTGCACCAGGCCGGCCTGAAGCCAGGCCAATGTCCTGAGTTATGGAATATCGAGGAGCCTGCCAAAATAACAGCTATTCACAGCCAGTATGTGGCAGCAGGCGCCAATATCATTGAAACAAACACTTTTGGTGCTAACCGTATAAAGCTATCTCATTATGGCTTAGAAGCCAAAGTCGCTGCCTTAAATATAGCAGCCGTAACCGCTGCCCGCAAAGCCGCCGGTACTCATGCCAAGGTAGCCGGGTCAATTGGTCCAACAGGTAAATTTATTGCGCCGCTAGGGGAACTTACCTTTGATGTCGCTTATGAAGTTTTTTATGAACAGATCACAGCTCTTGACCAAGCCGGTATTGACTACATAATCATTGAAACAATTATTGATATCCAAGAAATGCGGGCCGCCCTCCTTGCAGCCAAGGCAGCCACATGTAAACCAATTATCTGCCAGCTATCCTTTGATGCTGACGGCCGGACTGTCACCGGCACTGATCCCCGCACAGCAGCCATCACCTTGGAAGCCTTAGGAGCCAACGTGATTGGCGCCAACTGCTCATTAGGGCCAGCACAACTCTTGCCAATAATTGAATCATTAGCACAAAATTGTTCCATCCCCCTTAGTGTGCAACCAAATGCCGGGATGCCACAATTGGTCAATGGACAAACCATTTTCCCCATGACAGCAACAGAAATGGCTGGCTGGATTCCAAAACTAGCAGCTGCCGGTGCTACCTATATTGGTGGCTGTTGCGGCACCACGCCATCCCATATTAAAGCTATTCGCCAAGCAATTGATGCCTTGCCCCAGATAAAGATACAACGAAATTCAGCTTTTACCGCTCTAACGAGCCGCACCCGGGCGATAAGTATCGGCGCACAATTTGCTCCTGTGATTATTGGTGAACGCATCAATCCCACTGGCCGTAAAGCATTAGCAGCCGACATAAAAGCTGGCAATTTTATTACCGTAAAAAAAGAAGCCCTAGCTCAGATAAAAGCCGGTGCCGGTATTTTAGATATAAATATGGGTGTACCAGGTATTGATCAGGCCACTGCCATGAAACAGGTTATTGAGGACTTATCCACTCTAGTTGATGTGCCGCTAGCCATTGATACCACCGACCCAATAACGCTTGAGGCCGGTCTAAAAGCCTATCCCGGTCGGGCACTTATTAACTCAGTCACTGCCGAACCCGAGCGTTTGGAATCCTTCCTCCCGCTTGCCAAAAAATACGGTGCCGCTGTATTATGCCTGCCAATAGCCGACAGCGGAGTGCCATTAACAGCAATAGAGAGGGTTGCAGTAGCTAAAAAATTAGTAGACCTTACTCAGGAATATGGTTTAAACCGTCATGATCTACTGCTGGATGCGCTGGTTATGACAGTGGCAACTGACGCTAAGGCTGCTGCAGAAACTCTGTTAACCCTCAAATTATATCGTGAACAACTCGGATGCCCTGCTGTCATGGGTCTTAGCAATGTCTCATTTGGTCTGCCGCGGCGCGATCTAATGAATGCATCCTTTTGCGCTATGGCTGTAGATGCCGGCCTTGACGCACCAATCCTGAATCCATTTGATCCATTAATGCAGGATGTTTGGTCCGCCGCAGTTACATTAAGTGGGCGCAACCCACAAGCCGTTGTTGAATACAGCAAAAAACATGTTGATCTGCCAGCCTTGACAACAAATATCACTACTGCTATTGATATATTATCTCAAATTCGCCAGAGCGTCATTAATGGTGAAACAACCGGAGTGGCACCACTAGTGCGCCAGGCACTAACCGAAAACCACACTCCACTGGCTATTACTGACCAGGCATTAACAACTGCCATGAATGAAGTGGGCCAGGCCTTTAGTCAGGGACGTTGCTTCCTGCCCCAGGTGCTGCTATCTGCTGAAACTATGCGTACGGCCTTTAACACAATTAAAGAAGTACTACCCGCCCATCAAACCCAAAGCCTTGGCACAATACTCCTCGCTACAGTAAAAGGAGATATTCATGATCTAGGGAAAAATATTGTGGCAGCCCTAATGGAAAACAACGGCTTTACTGTTATTGATCTGGGTAAAGATGTTGCCCCTGAAACCATTGTAGCAGCCGCCCAAAGACACCAACCACAGCTTATCGGCTTATGTGCACTAATGACTACCACTCTGCCGCAAATTGATAATACGATTGCAGCTCTCCGCGCGGATGGTTTTACTGGTAAAATCATCGTAGGCGGGGCTGTACTCACTGATAGCTATTCCCGGCAGGCGGGCGCAGACGCCTACGCTGACAATGGCGTAGCTGCCGTCAATATTGCCAAACACTTGCTTGCCACCGGTAAGTGAAACAGGCATTAACTAACAAATTACGATAACTATAAGAAAAGCCGCTAACGAGGTCCTTTGTCTTACGTTGAGTCATTGAAATACAAGGATAGGGGTTTTACTTTTGGCATTGCCCCGAAAGTAACAAAAGGTCTAGGCCCCAAGCCTCCAAAAGCTGAAAAGCCGGGCGATATTCCCAAAATCCGTAAACTCGCTACGCTCAAACAGTACGGATTTTTTAACGGAATACCACCCGGCTTTTCTCCTGCGGAACGCTTTTTCCGGCAAAGGCCGAGGGGTTACGGGAGTTACGAGGGTACTGGCCGCCTGTGCCGGGTTTTATACTTGACACCCCTTATTTTATAAGGCCACCATAACTCTCAAAAACATATACTTCTTATCTTATCAAAAAGGGGCTGTGGAAAACTTAGCGCTAAGTTTCCCACAGCCCCTTTACCGCAATAGTAACCTATTACTTGTGGCTATTCTTTACCTGGATACTGATATTGACATAATCGCCCTCAATATCTTGCTTTACTTTAATATCCATACCGCTTTTCTTCATTTGGGATACTACGCTATTAATCGTATTAATGAAAATACGAACATCTTTAATTATCTTAACTAGTGTCTGTTTGGGAGCAGGCTGCTTTTCCTGGGAAATATTATTGGAAAAGTTCTCAATCAAGTCTTCTGTCTCCCGGACATTCAACCCCTTTTCCTTCACATCAGCAAGTACTTCCAACTGGATTTGGGAATCTTCTATTTTTAAAAGCGCACGGGCATGACGCTCTGTCAAGCTCTGACCCACAAGTACCTTGCGCACTTCCGGTGCTAACTTCAATAGCCGCAGTTTATTCGCAATGGTCGATTGATTTTTCCCCACCCGTCGTGCTAACTCTTCCTGGGTAAAGCTAAAGCTGGCAAGCAAGTGTTGATATCCTTCGGCCTCCTCTAAAAAGTGTAGATCCTCCCGCTGTAAATTCTCAATCATGGCCAACTCAGCCATTTCTTTGTCATCTAGCTCTCGCACAATAACAGGAACTTCAGTGAGACCTGCTAAACGAGAAGCCCTAAGGCGACGTTCACCAGCGATTAGCTCATAAGCCTCACCTTGCCGACGTACCAACAGTGGTTGAATTACCCCAAACTCACGAATAGATTCAGCCAACTCTTGCAACGAATCATCATTAAAAGTTTTACGTGGCTGAAATGGGTTCGGTATAATGATTTCAGGCGAAACTCTATGTACTGATTGCAAATCAACAACATTGACTGCTTCTGTTGTATTAGAAGCAGTATTAGCTGCAATATTTTGTTCATTCGCAACAACAGAATTACTCTCCGTAATATCCGCGGGAATAGTTGGCGAAGCTTCTCCAATACCAAACAGCTTAGCCAAATTTCTCATGATTCCACCACCTACAAAACAATTAGGTTATCTATGCTAGTTCTTATATTCTGCAGATAATGGTATTTTCCTTTAAATCACAATGGCTTTTTTTCCGGAGTGCCAGCCTTACGCGGATAGGTTTGCGGCGTAACCGCAATTTTTTTTATATAAATTACCGCCCGCTTATCAGTAAGACCAGGCAAATTCACTGGCTTGATATTTTCGATTTTCCCGCCAAGCAAAGTAACAGCTTTAGCGGCTTCCCGCACCTCTTCTTCGTATTGGGCTCCCTTCAAAGCTATAAAACAGCCACCAACTTTAACAAACGGCAGACATAACTCGCATAATACATTAAGCCTGGCTACAGCCCTCGACACCGCAAGTTGATATTGCTCCCGGTATTGTTTGTTTTTTCCAGCTTCTTCGGCCCGGGCATGAACAGTATAAACCCCGTCAAGTGATAAATCATCAATAACCGCACGCAAAAAATTTAACCGCTTATTTAGCGAATCCATCAATGTCAGCTTAATATCCTGCTGAAAGATTTTAAGCGGAATACCCGGAAATCCAGCGCCTGTACCAACATCAATTATCCTCACACCAGGAGTAAACAGCTCCTCCTGATAACAAGATAGCGAATCAATCATATGTTTAACAGCCACCTCATACGGCTCAGTAATCGCAGTTAAATTGACCTTTTCATTCCACACTACTAGCTGCTGGTAGTAACTATCCATGGCGGCCAATTGCTCTGGCACAAGATTTAGCCCATATTCAGCGGCTGCTTTAGCTAATATATCCTGAAAATGATTCATAGCTAACCCCCTATATTATTGTCTACCCCGCCGCTGCTCCAAATGCACCATCAATATAGAGATATCTGCAGGTGAAACCCCGGAAATGCGAGCAGCCTGGCCTACTGACAGAGGCTGAATTTTAGTTAGCTTCTGGCGAGCTTCCAGTGATAGCCCGCTAATTTGGCTATAATCCATATCTTCAGGCAGACGTTTAGCCTCAAGTTTAGCCGAACGCTCTACTTGCTCAATCTGTTTTTGGATATATCCTTCATATTTAGCAGATATTTCCACTTGTTCACGTACTACTGATGGTATCTCAGGCAACGAAAACTGCAGGCGCATAGCCTCATAGCCAACCTCTGTACGTTTAAGTAAATCATATAAAGTAATGCCTGTCCGAAGTTCAGCCGTACCAAGAGCCATCATTTTTTCCTGTATTTCAGGCAATGGAGTAATTTGTATGCTTTTCAACAATTCTAACGTCTGCTCAATAGCCTCCCGCTTGCGAATAAAGCGCTCATACCGCTCATCAGTAACAAGGCCAATATCCCGCCCTTTCTCGGTCAGGCGCAGATCGGCATTATCTTGCCGCAAAATTAGACGGTATTCGGCTCTGGAAGTCATAATCCGGTAAGGTTCACTGGTTCCTTTAGTCACCAGATCATCAATCAATACACCAATGTAAGCGTCAGCACGAGATAATATAAAGGGTGGTCGCGCTTGTACCTGTAGCGCCGCATTAATCCCCGCTATTAAGCCCTGTGCAGCCGCCTCTTCATAACCGGAAGTGCCATTAGACTGACCGGCAGAAAATAATCCATATACCTTTTTTGTTTCCAATGTTGGTTTCAGCTCAGTAGGGTCAATACAATCATATTCAATCGCATAACCAGGACGCATAATCTCGACCTTTTCCAGACCGGGAATGGTTCGCAAAAAAGCTAACTGAACATCTACCGGCAGACTTGTAGACATCCCTTGAATATACATTTCCGTAGTATTGGTTCCCTCTGGTTCCACAAATACCTGATGCGCTAATTTATCAGCAAAGCGTACTACCTTATCCTCAATTGACGGACAGTAACGCGGTCCTGTCCCTTCAATAATCCCCATATATAAAGGTGCACGGTGCATATTCTCCCGAATAATAGTATGGGTTTGCTCATTAGTATAAGTCAACCAACAGGGAATTTGTTCACGAGTAACCGTATCACTAAGAAAAGAAAAATTATGAGCCACATCATCACCAGGCTGAATGGTCATTTTACTGGTGTCCACAGTCCGGGCATCCACTCGTGCGGGCGTGCCGGTTTTGAACCGCATCAGTGAAATTTCAAGTACCTTAAGCGCTGTCGACAACTTCTCTGCAGCCCGCTGACCTGCCGGACCACCAGGGTAATTAATTTCTCCCAGAATAATTTTCCCCCGTAAATACGTACCTGTCGCAATAATAACACAGCTAGCACTATATATCTCGCCCAGTTCAGTTACTACCCCGGTGACACGCCCATTTTCCACCAGGATATTATCAATTAATGCCTGTTTAACAGCCAGATTAGGCTGAATCTCCATGGTATGCTTCATGGTCGACTGATATAGGCGCTTATCAGCCTGAGCCCTGAGAGCATGCACTGCCGGGCCTTTACCAGTATTAAGCATTCGTATTTGAATACAGGTCTTGTCGGTATTGATACCCATTTGACCGCCAAGTGCATCAATCTCTCTCACCAGATGGCCCTTGGCCGGTCCACCAACTGCCGGATTACAAGGCATCATTGCAATATTATCCATATTAAGAGTAGTAATTAATGTCCGACACCCCAGTCGTGCTGCAGCCAGCGCTGCTTCACAGCCAGCATGCCCAGCACCAATTACTACAACATCATACTTATCTGCTTGAAACAAAATTATCACCTCATTGTACTACCGCTCTTCCAATTTTCTACTTACCAATACAAAATTGAGTAAATATCTGATCGATGATATCCTCACCTACCGTATCTCCTGTTATTTCGCCAAGCTTTTCCCATGCAGCCCGGAGATCGACAACAATACAATCTGTTGGCATTCCTGCCTCAATCGTTGCCAAAGCTTCAGCCAGCCTCCCCTGGGCCTGTCCCAGAGCATCAGCTTGGCGTACATTGCTAACAAATGCAGCTTCACCCTGACTAACCTGACCACTATACACCATATCAGCAATCATCTGCTCCAGCTCAGCCAAACCTTGACCAAGTTCTACCGAAATCCGTAATACCAACCGGCCATCTGTATATTTTTCTACTTCTTCAGATTCTAACTGGGCAGGTAGATCACTCTTATTGATTAATACAATGGCCTGTTTACCTGATAACAAGGCCAGCACCGCCTTATCTTCAGATGATAATGGCGCAGACGAATCTAGTAACACCAATATAAGATCAGCCTGACCTACTAACTCGCGCGCCCGCTCCACGCCGATTTTTTCCACCACATCGGCAGTTTCGCGAATACCTGCCGTATCAATAATTTTAAGCGGTATGCCGCGAATATTAACATATTCCTCAATGATATCTCTGGTTGTACCAGGAACATCAGTAACAATGGCCCGCTTCTCCCGGAGTAAAGCGTTAAGCAAACTCGATTTACCAACATTAGGCTTACCAATAATTACAGTTGCCAATCCCTCGCGTAAAATTCTGCCTGTTTGCGCAGTCGCCAATAAAGCACTAAGCTGTAGATCAGCCTCTTGTATTAATTTTGCAACATCAGTCGCCGCCACCGCTTCAATATCCTCTTCTGGAAAATCAATTGCAGCCTCTAGTTGAGCAATCATTCGCAAAATAGTGTGACGCAATTCTTTTACCTGCTCTGATAACTGGCCTGATAAATTGCCAATTGCCGCTTTAAGTGAGGTATCAGTCTTCGCCCTGATAATATCAATTACCGCCTCGGCCTGTGCTAAATCCAATCGCCCATTCAAAAAAGCCCGTTTGGTAAATTCACCCGGCTCAGCCAACCTTGCTCCCACTTTCATAGTAAGTGCCAGCACTCGTTGCAATGGGACTGGTCCACCGTGACAATGAACTTCCACAATATCTTCACAAGTATAAGAGCGGGGAGCACGCATGATAAGGAGCAATACTTCATCTACCTTTTCACCACTATCAGGATCAATAATATCACCATACAATACTTTATGAGACAGAACGTCAGCCACCCGTTTGCCTACTTTACTAACAAACAGCTTATCCGCAATAACTAGCGCTTTACTACCACTTACCCTTACAATACCAATACCACCTTCACCGATTGAGGTAGCAATTGCGCTAATAGTATCATCACTAGTCAACCCAATCAACAATATTCCACTCCTTACAAGGTTTTACTCGAGTGAACTTGTTTCAGCATAGCTGAAACATCGGCGGGTTCAGGTGGGGAGTCTACCTCACCTGAACAAACGTCGCCTGCAGAGACAGAAGTCTTAACTCGCCGCAAAAGATAAACTACACTTAGGACTGTAACTCAGCTAGTCAGTTTTTATTACTATGTAAATATATTAATATTCCCTGCCCTCTTCCATGTTCCTGCTTATCTTCATAAGCAATCGCTACCACATTTTCAACATACAGCTGCCTCTATCTGCTAGTATTTTAATGCAGAATAGTTATTATTTGCTGAATTAAGTAAAATTACTCAGAAATTTATTATTAAGCATGAACTTTTAGCAGGTAAACTAACCACAGCCTAGAAATAATAATTATTGATATTATTGAAAAAGAAAGAAGGGATGGCAATGTCTGAGAAGGGGATTTTGCTGGAATCCGGAACTAATGAGTTTGAAATAGTTGAATTTTCTATTGGTCCAGTTAGTTATGGCATTAATGTAGCAAAAGTAAGAGAAGTTATTAACCCCCTAACAATCACCAAAATGCCCAATGTTCATCCATGGGTTGATGGTATTTTTACTCTACGCGGACGGGTTATGCCTTTAGTCAACCTGCCCCGCTGCCTGGGTGCAGAGTCATCCACTACTTCACCCAAGGTAATTGTAAGCGAGCTCAATAACTACTTTGTTGCCTTTCTTGTTGATGAAGTATCACGTATTCACCGTATCTCCTGGACAGCCATGGAGCAACCTCCCAATATTGCCAACTCTGAAATGGTTGTCGGAATAATAAAAATGGCGGAAAAAATGGTAATTTTATTAGACTTTGAAAAAATAGTAGCTGACATTAACCCGGAAATGAACGAGAAATTTAATCAGATTACTTCCGCAGCCCCTAATGTTATGGATATTCGCAAAAATAAAACCATTTTAATAGCAGAAGATTCCAAACTACTGCGAGATCTATTGCTAGGTACACTGCACAATGCCGGTTATGCCAATATAATTTTAACTGAAAACGGGCAAGATGCCTGGGAAAAAATCGAGAAACTGGCTGCTAATGGTGAACCTATTGAAAATAAAGTGCAACTGGTAATCACCGATATTGAAATGCCACAAATGGACGGTCATCATCTTACAAAACGCATCAAGGAAAATGAAAAACTTAAACATTTGCCTGTTATACTCTTCTCCTCACTAATCAATGAAGAAATGCGTTTAAAAGGACAGTCTATTGGCGCTAACGGACAAGTTTCTAAGCCAGAAATTGCTGAGTTAATTGATCTAATTGATAAATTCATTCTTTAAAAGAAATACTACCCGCGGCGGGTAGTATTTCTTTTTCCCTGCCACTTCACGTTATCAATTCCTATAACTATTTACGTTATATATACCTTCCAAGAAATAGTACGCGATCAATTTTTCATTTTTCTTATTATTGTCAATAACCGCCAAGCATTGTACAATATTGATGAAAGTGAGGTGTTTGTATGAGCAGTGAGCATAAATATTATAGCGTTATTATAAAAGGATGCTATAATCAGGAAAACTTAGAACGTAGCCTGGAAAAAATTTTGCTGCGCGGGCGGTTAGCTATAAAAATGGCTTTGAATACTATGCCTTGTGTTATTATCTATAAAGGTAATGTAGACACTATTATTCCGATCTTTAAAGCTTTGATAACGGAATACGCAGCTATCACCATTCTTGCAGATGGTGTGCCTCCTACATTACCTATCGCCAAAAAATACCGGGATTTTTCACATATAAGCCCCGAGCTACAGGCACTACTCGTCGATGTCCCTGAAAACCTTTGGCTGGGCGAGGCCATCCATCGTATTATTCCAGCAAGCTTTTTAGATGAAACTGGTGCCTTAGTAGTGTCCAGCCATGCAATCTATTTCATTGATAAGCCTGCTGGCAATACCAAGTGTCGTTGGTTAATAATCCCTTATGAACAACTTAATGGCTCCCTTAATCTGGGTGAACAGGAAACTCAGTTAATCATACATCATCAAGATGCTGCTGGTCAGCAAAATGATGTCTTTACAATACCGCAAGAATTTGTAGCTTCTGCCAAAACATCAATAGAACAAGCAAAATTGGCCGAGAGGTATTTAATTAAAATCAAAACACATTGCATAACCTGTGGCTACAGATCAGAGAATACAATTGCGCATGCACCTACTGAACTACACTGCCAACATTGCGGCAAACCTTATCAACGTACCATAACCGTATAACAACAATAAAGTTTTTATTGGATACGCAATAGTAAAGCCGGGGATATCCCCGGCTTTACTATTTGCTACTATTTTTTAAGGCAATAACTACTTTGCGATAAGGCTCATCGCCTTCACTGTATGTAACAATTCGATAATCATTCTGCAATGCCATATGGATAATCTTACGCTCCTGCGGACTCATAGGTTCAAGTACCACCTTTTCGCCACGCCGTTTAACCTTATCTGCCAAGCGCATAGCCAATCTAGATAAGGTTTCTGCCCGCCGTTTACGATAATCCTCCACATCCAAAATAATCCGACTACGCTCAGTCGCCTCGCGATTGGCTGCCAAATTGGTCAGATATTGCAACGCATCCAGTGTCTGGCCATGTTTACCAATAAGCACACCCAAATCTTCGCCGTGAAGATTAATAACCACATGATCATCATGTGTTATCTTCTCCATGGTAACCGCAATATTCATAGCCTCAAATACTTTTACTAAAAACTGTCTAGCTTCCACTACCGGATCGATAGCACGAACAGTTACGCGTACTCTGGCAAGCTTAGAACCGATAAACCCGAACAATCCTTTACTAGGAACTTCCAACACCTCATAATCAATTCGATCTCGGGTTTCTTCAAGTTCAGCAAGGGCCAGTTCAATTGCTTCATCAATCGTTTTTCCTGTTTTTTCTACAGTATTAAGCTTACCATTCATCCTTAGCGTGCCTCCTCACCAGTAACTGACGGTTTATTTCGATACATAAACCACTGTTGAAAAATCTGAAATAAATTGCTTACTACCCAATAAAGCACTAATCCACCAGGAAATGACAAGCTAATATAACCAATAAACAACGGCATAAATATCATCATCATCTTAGTCTGCTGGGTCATCTCGGTAGTTGTCTGCTTTTGCTGAATATATGTGGTCAAAGCAGATAATATAGGCAATATATATGTAGGATCAGGCTGCGCCAAATCTGTCATCCACAAAAAGCTTGGTGGCTGTTGCAAATAATGGTAATCGCGTATAGCAAAGAAAATAGCAATCAAAAATGGCATTTGCACGATTAACGGCAAACAACCGGCCAAAGGATTAACTCCTGCCTCTTTATATAGCGATGCCAATTCCTTATTAAGCTTTTCCGGATTACCTTTATATTTTTCCTGCAATTGCTTCATCTTAGGCTGAATGTCCTGCATTGCTTTCATTGACTTTACCTGCTTGACAGTTAACGGATAGAGCACTGCCTTAATTGCGATGGTAAGAAGAATTATGGCAATACCATAATTCGCAAACCCCATAGTCATTGTCAAATCATAAAAGAAAGTCAATGCAGTTTGCATTATATTGCTTAAAAAACCAAAGTTCATAAAATCCAAAAAAATTCCCTCCTGCAAATGGTCGGATGTTTATTTAAACAGGATCATATCCACCAGGATGGAACGGATGACAGCGTAAAATACGCTTAACAGCCATTACCACGCCACGACATACCCCATACCTTTCAATAGCCATAAGCGCATACTCAGAACAAGTAGGCACAAACCGGCAGCTAGGCGGCTTCAACGGGGAAATAAACAGACGATAAAACTTAATACTACTAATAATAAGCAAAGTAATTATTCGCTTCATTATTTTTCCACCAATATTTTTGCTTTTGCACAAAGCTCGATAAAAGCTTTGACAATTTGATCTTGTCCTGCCTTTAACAGCGGCTGGCGGGCAACCATCACTAGATCAACACCAGTTATAATCTTCTCTTGATGATGTCTATAGGCTTCCCTTAGTAAACGTTTCAGACGATTACGCATAACAGCCGGGCCCAGCCGTTTACCAGCTGCAAAACCAATCCGGCGGTTGACAGACCGATTAGGCAAGACATATAGCACCAAATATTTATTGGCATATGACTTACCTGATCGATAAACAGCCTGAAAACTTCTATTTTGACAAAGTCTACCCATCTTGGGTAAAGTAAACCTTTTGACCATAATTGTTAATCATCCGGTTTCATAAATTTTTTTCGTCAATGGAAAAAATAGGCCACGAAAGCGGCCTACTATGCTGATAATTTTTTTCTGCCTCTAGCGCGTCTTCTCTTAAGTACAAGACGACCACCATTTGATGACATACGTTCGCGGAAACCATGAGTTCTTTTTTTCCACAACGTATTTGGTTGATAGGTACGTTTCATTATTACACCTCCTTATATATAAGGGAAAAAACTTTGAAATCTACAAAATTTCACTAGTATAGATTATAGACTAGCGTGAGGCCTAATGTCAAGAATATCTACCTATAACACCTAAGTATATATGTGGATAATTTAATACCTTTTTGGGTATAAGCAAAATATCTTGTTGATAACTGTCACGTGATTTGTTAATATAAACATACTTAGTTATCAACAGACCTCTTGATAACATTACGTAATATCTCTAATTTTATACTTATCCCCAAAGTTTTATACTTATTAACAACTTTATCCACAACGGTTAATAACTTGTCAATATACATTTCTCGAAATATTTTAACCATTGTTGTATTTTTTTTTCGCCTAAAACACTATCTGAATAAAAGTTATCAACATATGTTAATAACTTTGTGGATAACTTATGTTAATTACCCTCTCATTTTGTGGAAAAATATTATACGAGGAAGGACTGAACACTATCATGAGCGCGGATACCGCTTATATGGCAAGTATTTGGCAAACAGCTTTGATACATATGAAAAAAGCATTCATCAAACCTCTTTTTGAAACATGGATCAAATCGACAATGCCACTATCAATCAATGATAATATCATTGAAATTGGCACACCAAAACAATTCGTGAAAGAATGGCTGGAAAGCCGTTATGTGCCTGTTATTAAGGCTGCCTTAAAAGCTGCCGCCAATAAAGATTTTGAAGTTATTTTTATCAATATGGATATGGATATCGAAAATGTCGAAGAAGAAACTGCACTCCTAACCATTGAGGATCCGACAATTGAAGTTACTTCAGAACTTGAAATACTATCTGAAAAAATAGAGAGCCAACCAATTATTCCTAAAATCACAGAAAAACCTGTTTCTGATAATGATGCTCTTACGACTACTGATTATTTAAAATACCTTGACGATATTGGTGATATTCCAGAGGCTGCGGCAGCCCTCTCTACCGAAATTTCTCCACCAGAACCTGTAAATACAACAGATACTTCAAAAAGCAATATAAAAAAAGAAAAATACCCTAATCGTCCAAACATAAATCTCCCACCAATTGCGGAAGAATTTAATTTAAATCCCAAATATATTTTCTCTACTTTTGTAATTGGAAATTCTAACCGGTTAGCCCATGCCGCTTCATTAGCGGTTTCTGAAGCCCCAGCCCAAGTGTATAATCCCTTTTTCATTTATGGCGGCGTAGGTCTGGGGAAAACCCATCTTATGCACGCTATCGGTCACCGTATTAAAGAAAATAACCCCAATAGTAAAGTTGTCTATATATCAAGCGAAAAATTTACAAACGAACTTATTAACTCTATTATTAGCGGCAACCCGGAAAGTTTCCGCCAACGATATCGTAATATTGACGTTCTCTTAGTTGATGATATCCAATTTCTTTCTAAAAAAGAGCATACTCAAGAAGAATTCTTTCATACCTTTAACACATTGCATGATGCTAATAAACAAATCATTATCTCCAGTGACAGAGCACCGCGAGAAATCCAAACATTAGAAGACAGATTGCGTTCCCGCTTTGAATGGGGTCTCATAACTGACATCCAACCACCTGATTTAGAAACACGTATTGCTGTTCTACGAAAAAAAGCCATGATGGAAAGCCTTAACGTTCCTAATGAAGTGATTGTTTATATTGCCAGCCGGATTGAAAACAACATCCGCGAACTTGAAGGCGCGCTCATTCGCGTAATTGCCTATGCTTCCCTCAACAATCAGCCAATTGATATTGATTTAGCCACCGAAGCTCTTAAAGATATCTTCCCTGATGGTCGGCCAAAACAAATTACAACCGATCTTATAAAAGATATTGTTGCTGCTTATTTTAAACTTAAATTAGAAGACCTTTCTGCTAAAAAACGAACCCGTAATGTTGCATTTCCCAGACAAATTGCTATGTATTTATGCCGTGAATTAACCGAAACATCTTTACCAAAGATTGGTGAAATTTTTGGTGGCCGCGATCATACTACAGTAATCCATGCCCATGACAAGATACATAGAGAACGAAATTCGGATGTAAAACTAAATAACACAATAAAAGACCTAATTAAACGCATTGAGTCCTAAGTGTATAACTATGTTTATAACTACCAATATAAGTTGTACACAAAATGTTGATAACTTTAACCTACACTTTTTATGGTAAAATGTTGATAACTACTATATTACTTATCGACATTTTACCAACATACTTTTTCTATGAATAGCAAGCGTTCGACATATTTATCAACATATCAACAGCGCCTACTACTATTACGGCTATTTATTACTATATGCATTAACTATTAATAATAGAACCGTCTGTTTTCTTTAAATTTCCCTATTTTATAATTTCAAGGAGGTCTTTCAATGAAAATTACCTGTTCCAAAGATAAACTTCACCATGCAGTACAAACCGTGCAAAAAGCAGTTTCTGCTAAAGCTACATTTCTCCTCTTATCAGGTATTTATCTATCTGCTGAGAATAATAAATTACAACTACAAGCAACTGACTACGAAATTGGTATCAGTTGCACGATTGATGCTCAGGTAGATATTCCCGGAAAAATTGTTCTGTCTGGTCGCTATTTTCAAGAATTAGTAAAACGTCTTCCCGGTGAAACAGTAGAACTTGCTTCTTCTGAAGAAGACCATACAATAAAAATTTCAGCAGGCTCATCTCAATTCAACTTATTGAGCCTACCTGCTGAAGAATTTCCTGTATTACAATCATTATTTAAAAAAACAAATGGAGTAAATTCATTCACTGTCAAAGATAATGTTTTACGAGATATTATAAAAAGAACGACTTTCGCTTGTGCTACAGAAGAAAGTCGGCCAATATTTACCGGAGCCTTATTAGAATTAACAAACAATGATGTCAGAATGGTAGCAACTAATACTCATCGTTTAGCTTTAAAAAAGAGCACTATTGAAAATACAACGAATAGTGCTCTAAAAATTGTAATTCCTTCCAAAGTTCTAAACGAATTAGCCAGATTATTAACTTCAGAACTTCCAGTTGATGTTTCTATCTGCTGGGAAAAAAGCAAAGTAGCTTTTAGTTTTGATGATGTTTATCTCGAATCACGCTTAATTGAAGGACAATATCCTGAATATAACCGAGTTATACCACCAGAATTTGGAACTGTATCAACTATTAATACAGCGTTATTTATGGATGCTGTAGAACGTGTCTCGCTTATGGCTAAAGATGGTGAATATAATGTAATTAAATTCCAGTTTAATAGCAATGAAGTTATAATAACCTCTAATAACCCTGATGTTGGCAAAGCTTATGAAACCATTCCCGTAAATACTGAAGGTACTGAGATAGCTATTGCCTTTAATGCCAAGTACGTAACTGATATACTAAAAAATATTGGTACAACTGAACTTCAATTTTCGTTAAACACACCCTTGAGTCCAGCAAGGGTTAAACCGCAAAATGATGAAACCTATACCTATATCATAACCCCGGTTCGGACCAATTAACTGTATGAAAAGCAGGCATGTTTCACATACTAGCGTGACAAATCTTACTCTGTCATTATCCCCTATCAGAAAGTTTAAAATGGAGGAAAAACCGTGGAAGAAATCGAAATACATACTTCAGAAATTAATATTGACCAATTGCTAAAATGGGCAGGTATCATTGACAACGGAGCTCAAATTAAACCATTACTAGAAGATAAACTAATAAAACTAAATGGTACGACAGTTACAGAGCGCCGGAAAAAAGTTCGGATTAATGATGTCATTGCTATTGATGGAATTGGCTGTTGGAGAATAATTACAGGTGAAACATGAGAGTAAATCAACTTGTTTTACATAATTTTCGTAATTATGTAAATATAGATATAAGTTTTACAGCAAATATCAATGTCTTTATTGGTCCTAATGCCCAAGGTAAAACCAATCTTATTGAAGCTTTATATTTAGCTGCTATGGGGCGTTCACACCGGACTAATACTGACCAAGAATTAATACGCTGGGATCAGTCTGCAGCTAGTATTGAAGTTGTTTTTTTTCGTCAGGACGTCGAAAATTCATTAAAATTTAAATTTATAACTAGTCAAAACAAGGAGATACTATATAATAGTCACCCCTTACCTGTAAGGGAAATTATCGGCTCACTTAATGCTATATTATTTTCACCAGAAGATTTACTGTTGATAAAAGGAGCGCCGGTTTTACGTCGGCGCTTTTTGGATAATGAAATATCACAGGCAAATCCTATCTATTACCGGCAATTATTAAACTATAACCGGATACTGGGACAACGTAATAACTTATTGAAAAAGATCAGAGAAGGCAAAGCTGGTATTGATTTACTTTCCCCTTGGGACGAGCAATTGGCAAAGGTTGCTGCTACTATCACTGAAAAGCGCCTGGAATCTGTAAAAAAGCTTACCATGTTAGCGAATCTTCATCATCGTAAACTTACCAGTAATAGTGAAAATCTTACGGTAAATTATTATTTGAGCGGGGCAAAAAAAGATAAAATAGATAATCTACATAGATGGTATCATAGCCAGTTTGATCAACAACGTAAGCAAGATATCCTAAATGGCAGTACTGGTATTGGTCCTCACAGGGATGATCTTATAATTTTAGTTAATGGTAAAAATTTGCGTAATTTTGGCTCACAAGGACAACAACGGACTGGTGTGTTAGCTATGAAACTGGCAGAATTAGAATTTATTAAATCAGAAACAGGCGAATATCCTATTTTATTGCTTGATGATGTTATGAGTGAACTTGACGCCGCCCGCCGTTCTGAGTTACTCTTATTTATTAGAGAGCGTATCCAGACTTTTATCACCGCTGCTGATGAACAATATTTTTCCAAAATAAAATTTGGTAAATTTTACCACATACAAAATGGTATGGTAACGGAGTGATAGTATGTTTCGGATAAAGGATATAATGCCAAGTACTCTAAAATCGCTGGGTGTCACTAAGCAATATAATGCTCAGTCGGTTATTGTTCATTGGCAGGAGATCGCCGGGGAGGAAATTACAAGTCATGCATGGCCCATATCGATTCAACGTGGTATATTGCTATTAGCTGTAAATAATCCGGTTTGGAGTCATCACTTAATGATGCTAAAGTCTGGAATTATTAATAAAATCAATGCATTTCTCAATGAAAAAATGGTAATAGATATAAGGTTTCAAGCAGGAGATTTACGGAAATACCAGAATTGTGAAGAGGATAGGGAAAATACTCCCATATTACAACCTACTAAATTGGATGCCGAAGAATTAGCTACTGTGTGGCAGGCGACAGAAGCAATACAAGACAATAATTTAAGAAAAAAGTGTTACTATGTATTAATAAAGCAAACTGGGATTAATATAACCAAGAAAAAAGCAGGCTGGCAATCCTGCAAACATTGCAGTGTATTAGTACCACCAGGACAAAGCTATTGTAGTGTATGTAGTCTTGCATATAAGCAGGAAAGAAAATATGCAGTTACTAAGCTGCTAACAGAGGCTCCCTGGCTTACTTATCATGAATCTTGTCAGTTTGTTCCGTGTAGCCCGCGTGAATTCCACACAGGCAAAAAGCGATTAGTTCATAAACTAATTCATGCCTTGTTTGAACCTGGATGGGACAAGCTTAATGAGGCTACTTTAGTTATGTTAATGACAGGCGTTAAGCCAGATAGAATAAACGAAACAATGGTTAATACTGTAATTAGCAAGATAAAAGGGCGAATTGCGGAAAAAGTCAGGAGGAAAAGCTATGTTTCTGCATCTAGGCGCTGATACCGTTATTCCCTTGCGGAATGTAATTGCTATTTTTGATTTTAAAATTATTAATTCGGCGATTACTAATCAGTACATAAACAGTATAAAGGCAAATAACAAGATCGTTGATATTTCTGATAATAATGCTAAAAGTTTTATTATTACCAACGAGAATATTTATTTTTCAGCAATATCGTCGCACACATTAAAAAAAAGAGCTGGTTATATACCAGTTGCAGACGAGGAATAACGGGGGTTACACATAATGGAAGATATAAATAACATAAATGATATGGAAGATACAACAGTAAATGGTGACTATGGCGCGCAGCAAATTCAGGTTCTTGAAGGGTTAGAGGCTGTTCGTAAGCGCCCAGGTATGTATATAGGCAGCACCTCAGCCAGAGGATTGCATCACTTAGTTTATGAGGTAGTTGATAATAGTATTGATGAAGCTTTAGCTGGTTTTTGCAATAAAATTTATGTAAAAATTCGTAATGATAATAGTATTGTCGTTATTGATAATGGTCGTGGTATTCCGGTAGATATGCACGAAACAGGAAAACCGGCTGTGGAAGTTGTGCTTACCATCCTTCATGCTGGCGGTAAATTTGGTGGTGAAGGTTATAAAGTTTCCGGTGGTCTTCATGGGGTTGGTGTTTCAGTAGTTAATGCGTTGTCAGTGTGGATGGAAGTAGAGGTAAAACGCAATGGCAAGATTCATTTTATTCGCTTTGAACGTGGCAATACTGTACAAAGCCTCAAGATTATTGGTGAGACGGAAGAAACAGGTACAAAGGTTTCATTTAAGCCTGATCCCGAAATATTTGAAGAATTAGAATATAGTTTTGATACACTAAAAAGCCGTCTGAGGGAATTAGCGTTTCTTAACCGTAACCTGACCATCGTTATGGAAGATGAGCGTACCGAAGAAAAACAAGAGTTTTACTATGAAGGCGGTGTCGTATCCTTTGTTGAATATTTAAACAAAAATAAAGATGCTGTTCATCCTAATCCCATTTATCTAAATGGTGCTAAAGGTACTACGCTTGCTGAAATCGCATTACAATACAATGATGGTTATGCCGAAAATATACATGCATTTGTTAATAACATCAATACCCAAGAGGGCGGCACTCATTTAAGCGGTTTTAAAATTGCCTTAACCAGGGCTATTAATGATTTTGGCCGTAAACTTAATATAATCAAAGAAAACGATGAAAATTTAAGCGGCGAAGATGCACGTGAAGGTTTGACAGCCGTTATCAGCGTCAAACTTCAGGAACCTCAGTTTGAGGGACAAACCAAGACCAAACTTGGTAATAGCGAAGTCAGAGGCGTAATTGATAATATTGTTTCAGAGGGTCTTAATGAATTTTTTGAAGAAAACCCAGCTGTAACTAAGAAAATTATCGAAAAATCTATTATGGCCTCCCGTGCCCGGGAAGCCGCCCGCAAAGCCAGGGAATTAACTAGACGTAAAAGCGCTTTGGAATCCAGCTCACTACCAGGTAAATTGGCTGACTGCTCAATTAAAGACCCTGATCAGGCCGAAATATATCTGGTGGAAGGTGACAGCGCCGGTGGCAGTGCGAAACAGGGACGCGACCGCCGCTTTCAAGCTATATTGCCGCTTAGAGGAAAAATTCTTAATGTAGAAAAAGCCCGTATGGATAAAATCCTCAATAATGAAGAAATTAGAGCTATGATTACTGCATTTGGCAGTGGTATTGGTGAAGAATTTGACTTAGAAAAACGTCGTTATGGTAAAATTATTATTATGACAGATGCCGATGTTGATGGCTCACACATAAGAACATTGTTGCTAACTTTTTTTTATCGCCATATGCAGCCATTAATTCAAAATGGTCATGTCTATATTGCTCAGCCACCGCTGTATCTTGTTAAAAAAGGCAAGGAACAATGGTATCTTTATAGTGATGGCGAAATGGATACCCTACTTGATAAAATAGGACGGGACAATATTAATGTCCAGCGCTACAAAGGTCTCGGAGAAATGAATCCTGAACAACTATGGGAGACAACCATGAATCCTGAAACCAGAACTGTTCTTAGGGTTGATCTTAAGGATGCGATAGCAGCTGACGATATATTCTCAGTACTAATGGGCGACAAGGTAGAACCGCGGCGAAAATTTATTGAAGAGAATGCCAGTAAAGTTAGAAATTTGGATATATAAGCGATTAGGTTATTTAAAGAAAATGACTGGCGGTTTTTACGTCAGTCATTTTTTTTTGAAAGGAACTTTTTAATAATCTAAAGAATACTTGACTAAAATTAGCCAATAATGATAATATATTACAGTATCCAAAAAACGTCATATTTTGGCAAACTTATCGAAAGGTAAGGACGCAAAGCTATGGATCTAAGGGTTTTAACCTATGATTGCCAGGTTGCCATCGCGTAATAAGACTAAGCTTTGGCTTGGTCTTATTTTATTTTTGAGGTGAGAAATAAGTTGATTAAAGCTCGTAAGCTAGGCGACCCGGATTATATTTTAAAGATTAAAGAAAATATAGTAAAAAAGAATAATAGTAATAATGTGTTGGGAACATATGAAATATTAGCTAAAAGAGCTAGTGACATTATTTTATTTATAAAACCCAATGGTGATATTTTAGCTGTTAATGATGTGGCATTATATAAGTATGGTTATTCGCGTAAAGAATTATTAGCAATGAATGTTTTTGGACTAAGAATAGATGAACAATCTGTTGTAGCGGGTGATTTGAAAACTAGTGAGGAAAAAGGAATTTTGTATGAAACTGTTCACAGGAAAAAAGATGGCAGTTTGATAAACGTGCAAGTTAATTCTCAAGGTACAACAATTGCCGGAAAAAGAGTTATCATTAGTGTTATTAGAGATATTACTGAACGAAAGAATATGGAAGAACAGCTGCATTATGGGGTTAGGCACGATTATCTAACTGGGTTACCTAACCAGTATTACTTAATTGAATATATTTGTCAGATGCGTGAAAAATCAAGTATTAAAACGAGTGCTATTCTTTTGGCAAATATCGATAATTTCAAGATAGTTAACGATACCTATGGTTATAGTGCTGGAAATTCGATATTGATTCAGATTGTCAAGTGTTTTCAATCTTATTTAAGAGAAAATGATTTTTTTGTTCGTCTTGACAAAGATGAATTTGCTATTATATTGTCTGATATAGACAAAGGAGAAGCAACGCTATTAGCAAATAAACTAATAACAGTATTAAAGCAAGAAAATTTTATTTTGGGCGAAAATTTCTTTAAAGTCAGCGTGAGCATTGGAGTAGGATTTATTGAAACAATACAGGATATAGACAATGCATTTTCCTATGCTGATGCTGCCATGCGTGCTGCGAAGGAACAAGGAAAAAACAGAGTAGTAGTAATTCAAAAAATGGAAGATAGGATGAAAGTTATTGAGAATAACCGGATTTTAACTCAGGTTATTGATGCCATCAAAAAAAATAAATTTAAACTATTTTTGCAGCCTATATGTAAAATTGGAAATGATATTTTACATTACGAAGCGTTAATTAGGATGATTGACGATCAAGAAAAGATACTTATGCCAGCTGCGTTTATTCCTGTAGCTGAGAGATATGGTCTAATGTCTCAGATTGATCAATGGGTCATTGGGACAGCGATTAAGATGCTTGAAAGTCGCAAGGATTTAAACATTTTTGTTAATATTTCAGGTGAAAGTCTTGGTGATGATTCAATGCTACAGTGTATAGAATCTCACATTCATAACAGTATTATAAATCCATGTAGGATTGGATTTGAAATAACGGAAACAACAGCGATAAAGAATATTACAAAAGCTGAACAGTGGATTCATAGGTTAAAGGCTTTGGGATGCCGCTTTGCTCTTGATGATTTTGGAGTAGGGTTTTCGTCTTTCTCGCATCTACAGAAATTGCCAGTAGATTATTTAAAAATTGATGGGTCATTTATTAGAGATTTGGATTCTGACAATACCAAGCGGGCTTTAGTGCAAGCAATGAATGTTGTGGCACATACGCTAGGGAAAAAGACAATAGCTGAGTTTGTCGAGAATGCGAGCATTTGGAAAATTCTAAATGAATTAAGTATAGATTATGGGCAGGGGTATTATCTGGGTATGCCTAAGCCTATTTTTAAAGTCAATTTATTACGATAGTAGCCTCTTTTTTGCAAGGAACTTATGTATTTTATCGAACATATACTATACAAATAAGTGTAAACTTGCAAAAAGGAGATGAGGTACATGAACAATAAAAAACTTGATAATTGGGAAGGCTGCTGTCAGCTTAGATTTAATATACTGCCAACAAATAGGCCGCCGACTATTGATGCTGGGTTTTGGGTACAGGCGACGGCGAGCGGCGAGATATGCGGCAATGATAATGGTACCGGTAGTATTTGTTTATCAGCCGAGGGATTGCTCCCTCTAGGTGTATATACTGCTTGGTTTCTTACTGACAGAGGTCTAAAACCAGCTGCACCTACTGATGCTATATATACAGCAGATAGTTTTGATCCTAACCGATTAGTGGTAAACAGTGACGGAGTGTTGAATTATTATATTGCGCCACTTGATTTTAACCCTTTTCGTGGGATACCTTTGCCGGGAAGCAAGGCAAGGGCGGTAATTCAGGGAGTAGTAATTGGTTATCATAGTAATCGTATGACTAATGGTATTATTCCTGGCGAATTTAATGTAAATTTTTTTGAACAGCTAACAGCTGAAATTCGTTTTTCCCGCATAGCTGCTGTAGTGACTACTACTATGGAAGACTAAGCTTCAATAGAAACCGGGGTGCCAATAGCTACCATTCTTGACAATTCCAGCACATCCCGGTTATACATACGGATACAGCCTTTAGAAACAGCACCGCCAATAGCGGCAGGATTATTAGTGCCATGGATACCATAATGTGGTTGGCTAAGCCCAAGCCACATAACGCCAAACGGACCGCCCGGATTGGGAAGTTTGCTAACAATGTGGTACTTTCCGGTCGGGGTAGCAGTATGTGCTTTGCCAACACCGATAACATAAGTTCTAATTACTGTATTGTTTTTTAATAGAAGTAAGTGTCGTCTGGATAAAAAAATTTTAATTGAATATCCCATATTATCACCTCTGTTACCATACTATGACAGGGAACAATGAATGTGAGGCTGGAGAAGGTAATGTTATTATGATTGACATTACTTTTTTGGAAGATACAATAATTTTAAAACGAATAAGGCCACTGGATAATAGAGAAACAATAGGTGTTACCAAAACATCTATTGTTTTTTTTTATTGAGACAGGCCCAAAAATTCAATTGTCGTAATAAATTAGTAAAAAGGTGTAATTGCTTTTGGTGATGCTGTGTATATTTTTTATGAATATTTAAAAATAATTTAAGGTTAATCCCAAAAAAGCAAAAGGAGGCAAGTAAATATGGCTTATGATTTTGAAAAGCTCATTAAGCAAGATCGCAACGAGCATAAACAATATAAGTTTGATGGTACATTATTAAACTATTTGGCAATCGTAAAAGATAACCCGGGAATAGCAGTATTAGCCCATCAACGGATGCAGGAACTATTAATTAAGTCTGGTATCGAAATTATTAAGACAGAGGAAAATCCACGCCTAAAACGGGTGTATGGCAACGATATCATTAAGCGTTATAGCTTCTTTGTCAATAAATTTTTTGGCATTGATAAAAGCATTATGAAGATTATGCGCTATTTTCATTCGGCGGCAATGAAAGGGGAAGAATCCCGCCAGGTACTCTATCTGGTAGGACCAGTAGGCGCTGGTAAGTCTTCTATCATGGAAGCGTTAAAGCAGGTGCTGGAAATGAGCCCACCAATTTATATGTTGAAGGATTGTCCGATGCGCGAAGAACCATTGCATCTCATTCCCAAGCATCTTCGTCCTCAGTTTGAAGAATTACTAGGAGTAACTATCGAAGGAGATTTATGTCCGATATGTCGTTACCGGCTAAAACATGATTTTAATGGTGAATTTGAACGGTTTCCGGTTACAACCTCAGAGTTTTCTATCCGCTCACGCAAAGGTATTGGCGTTGTTCCGCCAGTTGATCCTAATAACCAGGATACCTCTGTGTTATCAGGCTCTGTCGATATTTCCAAATTGGATCTTTATCCGGAAGATGACCCCCGGGTACTGTCTTTAAATGGCGCTTTTAACGTTGGGAATCGCGGCATAGTAGAATTTATTGAGGTATTTAAAAATGATGTAGAGTATCTTCATACAATGATCACGGCTACCCAAGAAAAGTCAATTCCCTCACCAGGTAAAGGAGCTATGATTTATTTTGATGGCATTATTCTGGCTCACTCTAATGAGGCCGAGTGGAACAAGTTCAAATCAGATCATACCAATGAAGCTATTCTGGACCGGATCGTAAAAGTTGAGGTTCCTTATTGTTTGGAACTTGATGAAGAAGTTAAGATATACCGCAAGGTTTTGAAAAATAGCAGTTTTAACGCGCATATTGCTCCCCATACAATTGAAGTAGCCTCTATGTTTGCTATTTTGACCCGCCTGACACCTTCCTCAAAGGTTGACCCGTTGACTAAATTAAAGATATATAATGGCGAAGAAATCGTGGAAAAAGGATCGACAAAACGAATGGATATTGTTGAACTGCGTGACGAAGCGCCTCGTGAAGGTATGACCGGTATATCTACCCGTTTTATTATGAAAGTCCTTGATAACACATTATCTGAATCTGAATTTAATTGCATTAACCCAATTGCTGTTATTGAAACTATGGTTAAGGCAACCAAAGAGCTAGCCATTGCCGATGATGAAAAGAAACGCTATCTTGGTTTTTTGCAAGATACAATAAAAAAAGAATACAACAAAATATTAGAAAAAGAAGTAACCAAAGCGTTTATTCATGGCTACCGAGAACAGGCCGAAAGTTTATTTAACAATTATCTTGATCATGCTGAGGCCTATGTCAATGAGACTAAGCTAAAAGATGTAAATACAGGCGAAGAATTAGAACCTGACATCAAGTTTATGCAGTCTATTGAAGAGCAAATTGGTATTACCAGCACAGCAGCCCAGGGATTCCGCCAAGATGTTACCTCCTACATGTTTTCAATTATGCGTAGTGGCGGAAAAATTGAATATAAGAGCTATGAACCGTTAAAGGAAGCTATTGAAAAGAAGTTAACAGCTTCAGTTAAAGAGCTTTCGCGGATTATTACCCAGGCAAGAGTACGTGACAAAGAACAGGATACTAAGTATAACACCATGGTAGAGGCCATGAAGGACAATGGATACTGCCAGCATTGTTGTAATATTGTGCTAAAATATGCCGCCAATAATTTATGGAAAGACTAAGGTAATAGCGGAGGTAACCTATGGCAATTTTTAAAGAAGGTCGTACAGGAGAGTCTGATCGCTCGCAATATGACCGTAAGCGCCACCGTGAATTGGTGGAAGATGCCATCAAGCGTAATTTGGGTGATATTATTGCTGACGAAAGTATTATTGGCCAAAGTAAGAATAAAAAAATAAAGATACCTATCCGCGGTATCAAAGAGTATCAGTTTATTTATGGCAATAATAACAGTGGTACAGCTAGTGGTAATGGCAAAGAAGCACGTGGTCAGGTTATCGGCCGAACTAACAGTCAGCAGGAACAAGGGATGGGGCAGGCCGGTAGTGAACAAGGGGAAGAAATTTATGAAACAGAAATTACCATGGATGAAATCGTCAATTATATGTTTGAGGAGGCAAAGCTACCTGACTTAGAGCGTAAAAAATTTGCGGCGCAAGAGACTGAGTATATATTCAAACGCTCTGGATATCAGCGAAAAGGCATTCCTCCCCGACTGGCTAAAAAACGGACATTAGTGGAAAAGTTCAAACGACAGCAGGGAATGGTTAGAGAAAAACTTTGTAAACAAGTTCATTTTGAAGACGGCCAGCAGGTACGGGAGCGGATACCGTTTCGTGAAGATGATTTGAGATACTTTCGGGTTAAAGAAGATATTCGTCGTCATTCTAATGCGGTAGTTTTTTGCATCATGGACGTATCAGGCTCAATGGATCAGAGTAAAAAATATTTGGCGCGTACCTTCTATTTCTTACTATATCAATTCTTACGCTGGAAGTATGAACAGGTAGAGGTAGTATTTATTGCCCATACCACCGAAGCAAAAGAGGTAAATGAGCGGGAATTTTTCCACCATGGTGAGTCTGGCGGCACAATGATTTCCAGTGGTTATGCTAAAACTTTAGAAATCATTGAGCAACGTTATAATCCTAATGTATGGAATATTTATGCCTTTCATTGTACCGATGGCGACAACTGGACGGAAGATAATGCACGAACCATTGAGAAGGCCAACGAATTGGTTTGTATCAGCAACCTAGTAGGCTATATCGAGATCCTGTCTAATTATAGTTATGGTGTGACCATTCACCGTCAATTGGAGCAAAACGTTAAGGCTGAAAACTTCATTATTGCGTCTATGGGGCGAAAAGAAGATGTTTGGCCGGCCCTCAAGCGAATATTGGAAAAAGAAGCAGAACCGGTAATTCATGCAACAGAAGGGGGAGGTGATGGACAGTGACGGCAGATTATGGCATGCATGAGTTGGAAAAATGGAATGATAAAATTGAAGCACTAATTGCCGGAGCCGGTCTAAATTGCTATGAACAGCAGTTCGAAATTTGCAGCTACGAAGACATGCTATGTTATGAATCGTATGTCGGTATGCCATCCCACTACCCTCACTGGAGTTACGGTAAAGCCTATGAACGGCAAAAAACCTACTACACGTATAACTTAACTGGTTTGCCATATGAGATGGTGATTAACTCTGATCCTTGCATCGCCTATCTCATGCGGGATAATACCTTGCTGTTGCAGATACTGACAATTGCGCATGTGTACGGGCATAATGACTTTTTTAAAAATAATCGGCTGTTTAAAGAAAACACCCGGGCGGAATTGACTGTTGAAATGTTTAAAAGCCACGCCAGCCGGGTGAGGGAATATATTGCTGATCCTAGTATTGGACCAAAACAAGTGGAGAGAATATTGGATGCTGCTCATGCACTCCGATTCCAGGTGAGACGGCAGGGAGAAGGTAAGCTTCTTACTAAGAGTGAACTGGCTAAGGAAGTACCAGATGAGGTGCCAGACCGTTTAAAGCCGGATCTGCTAGGATTTTTAAGTGAGCGGGGTAAGCTGTCTTACTGGGAGCGGGATTTAATCAGCATTGTCAGAGAGGAAACTTTTTACTTTTTACCCCAACTGGAAACCAAGATTATGAATGAGGGCTGGGCCAGTTACTGGCATTATCGCCTGCTCCAAGAACTTACACTGCCGCAAGGCTTACATTTTGAATTTCTGCAGCGCCATAATCTTGTTGTCCGGCCGTATGAGCGGCAAATTAATCCCTATTTTATCGGTTTTAAAATGTTTGAGTATCTGGATAAAAATAGTGGGCGGGATGAAATATTTAAAATTCGCCAACAAGAACGGGATCAGTCGTTTCTACGGCGGTTTTTGAACCAAGAGCTGTGTGAAGAACTGTGTTTATTTAACTACAAAATGCGTGGAATAGATGTTGTGGTGACAGAGGTAGCTGATGATGAAGGATGGAAAATTATTCGTGATGAATTAGCTAATATGGTTGGTTTGGGAATGGTGCCGGAAATTCGCCCACAGAATGTGGATAATGGGGTATTAGTACTTGAACATGTCTATGATGGGCGAGAGTTAGAGATGAATTATGCCAAAGAGACAATTAAATATATCGCTGAGTTATGGGGAGACAGGGTAGATATAAAGACAAAGCTTAATAATAAAGATAAAATTGTGCGTTGTAACAAAGATAAGTTTGTAGCTGTGTGGGATGTATAGTGAATAGAAAAAATAGGTTGAGAGATTTCGTCTCAACCTATTTTTTCTATTCAGGGGTATATTCTTTTGCTGTTTCTTCGCCAATAAGCACCCGGTAGGCTCCTTCGGCGAGTGCTTGTAGTTCATTTTCTCCAGGTAGGATAACAACTGGGGCAATAAAGCTGACGTATTCTGTGAGCTTGGCTGTAAGCTGCTCTGAATAAGTCATACCACCAGTGAGCATAATATAATCTACTTTACCGCAGACCGGTATGGCGGCCGCACCAATACTTTTGGCGATGGTATAGATCATTGCTTGATAAACAAGTTCGGCCTGCTTATCACCTGTAGCTATGCGGCGTTCAACCTCCCGCACATCATTTGTTCCTAGATAGGCAGCCAAACCACCTTTACCAGCTATTAGTAAGGCGATTGTGTTTATATCCAGTTTCTCAGAGATAATCTTTTCAGCAAATTGTTTAGCAGGTATCGTACCAGCTCGTTCGGGTGAAAATGGTCCTTCTCCGTCAAAGGAATTATTAACATCGACAGCCTCACCAAAGGTGTGACAAGCAATAGAAATGCCGCTACCGAGATGGGCTATAATTAGGTTGAGACTATCATAAGGTCGATTAATAGTTTTAGCAAAACGCTTGGCTACTGCCTTGTGATTCAATGCATGAAAAATGCTTTTGCGAGTAATTTCTGGTCGGCCGCTAAACCGGGCCACTGGTGCCAGCTCATCAACAACTACGGGATCGACAATATAGCCGGGGCAGTCACCCTCCTTAGCTAGCAGATCAGCAAGAACACCACCAAGATTGTAGGCATGAGCACCATAGCGATTATGCTTTAAATCATCCAGCATGGCTGCAGTTATGTGATAGGTACCGCTAAACATTGGTTTTAATAATCCACCGCGGGCGACAACGGCGGATAAATCGCTGGCTTTTATATTTTGAATAGATAAAAAAGCAGTTATAGTTTCTAAACGGTATTCAAATTGGTCAGTAACTGAGGCAAACTTCGCAATATTCTCGGTGCTATGGCTAATAGTTTCCACAAAAACTTCGGTAGTATTGTGGTATAGACCAATCTTTGTGGAGGTAGATTCAGGATTAATGGTCAAGATTTTATACACCATAGAATAGCCCCCTATAATGGTTTTGCAGGAGATAAAGTTAGTATATAGTTTATCAGTTTAGGGACTAGGCGTCCAGTCTAACCAAGCCGGAGGATACCAAGCAATATCAGAAGTGCACCCGGCAGATAGGGAAACCGTTTTTTCATTCTTTCGGAAATCAATTTCTGAGATGAATAAAAACCAGTGGCAATGCAAAGCATGTGAATTACGCCAATGGCCAAAGGGGTATAGAAGGGGAGTGGGCCCATGAGGGCGGCAGCAAAGGTGCCAACCATAGCATCGGCGCCAACTGCAAATCCAAGAAACACAGCTTCCAGTGGGCTTATAATACCAAGTTTATCGACATCGGCGGTTTCTGGTTTTGCCATGATACTGATAACTAACCGGCCTAGTGAAAAAGTTAGTTTGCGTGCAGTAATTTCGCCAGCCATTTCATAGGAGGCAATATCTTTGGTTATGTATTGCTGGAAAAGGCTCCAAAGACCAAGCATAATTAGGAGTAATGCTCCCATGGCAATAGCAACGTCTGTATTGATGAACTGGCCAACAAGATAGGCCATAACCATGGCTATAGCGGTGCAAATACCAGCTACAACCCCGACAATGCTCAAAGAGGTAAAGGGCATGCAGATATTTTTTAAGCCATAAGCGATGCCGGCTACAAAACCGTCAATACTGACAGCTAAACCGAGCAGTAAAACATAAAAAATGCTCATGAATAGTACGCCTCCTGTTATGATGATAAAACTATCTTTTCATGTTTAGTATATGGCTAAAGAATAATATGGGTTACAGGCAGCGTGTTCAGATACTTTTACGCTTTTATTTAACGTTTGCAGGATTTCTTTGCATATGTGAGGAAAATATAGTAGAATGTCGAATTATTGAGGTGGTTTTGTGCAAGATGGTTTGGATTTTGGATTAGGTAAGGTTTTACCAATCAAAATTGAAGACGAAATGAAAAATTCATATATCGACTATGCTATGAGCGTAATTGTAATGAGGGCATTACCTGATGTCCGCGATGGTCTGAAACCAGTTCATCGCCGGATACTTTACGCCATGCACGAGGCTGGGATGGCGGCTAATAAGCCTTACAAAAAATCGGCGCGTATCGTCGGTGAAGTTTTGGGTAAATATCATCCCCATGGTGATAGTTCGGTATATGATGCCATTGTTAGAATGGCGCAGAATTTTTCTACCCGCTACATGCAGGTAGACGGACACGGCAACTTTGGTTCAGTGGATGGCGACTCGGCGGCAGCCATGCGTTACACGGAAGTGCGAATGTCGCGAATTGCCGAAGAGATGTTGGCCGATATTGAAAAAAACACGGTTGATTTTGTTCCTAACTATGATGAATCGTTAAAAGAGCCGGCAGTATTGCCGTCTAAGGTACCTAACTTATTAATTAATGGTTCGTCCGGTATCGCTGTTGGTATGGCTACTAACATTCCCCCGCACAATTTAGGGGAAGTAGTTGATGGCCTCATCATGCTGATTGATAATCCGGATGTGACGATTAATGAATTAATGCTGGCTATTAAAGGGCCAGATTTCCCGACAGGGGCCTTAATACTTGGGCGTGAGGGAATCTGGCAGGCTTATACTACTGGACGAGGCAGTGTCAAAATGCGGGCGCAGGCTAGAATTGAAAATATGTCTAGCGGCAAGCAACGAATAGTAGTTACTGAATTGCCTTACCAAGTCAATAAGGCCAGAATGATTGAAAATATCGCCGGACTTGTTAGGGATAAAACGATCGACGGTATTACTGATCTCAGAGATGAAAGTGATCGCAAAGGTATGCGAGTGGTCATTGAACTCAGACGGGATGCTAATGCAGATGTCGTCTTAAATCAGCTTTATAAACATACACAAATGCAGGATACTTTTGGAGTAAATATGCTAGCTTTGGTAAAAGGGCATCCAAAAGTACTCAACCTGCAGGAAGTTTTGCAGTATTACCTGGAACATCAAAAAGAAGTAATTATCCGCCGTACTAAGTTTGAACTAGATAAAGCACGGGCCAGGGCGCACATTTTAGAAGGTTTAAAAATTGCGCTTGACCACCTGGATGCTGTTATTAGTACAATTAGGCAATCGCAAACGCCAGAAATTGCAAAAAATGCATTAATGGATAAGTTTAGCTTAAGTGAGAAACAATCCCAGGCTATCTTGGATATGCGTCTCCAGCGATTGACTGGACTTGAACGCGCCAAAATCGAAAATGAATACAAGGACATCTTGGAGACTATCGAATGGTTGGAGGGCGTGCTGTCAGACGAAGGCAAAGTAATGAACATAATTAAAGAAGAACTTTTGGATGTAAAAAAACGCTTTGCTGACGAACGACGTACCGTTATTACCAGCGATGTGTCTAAGATGAATATGGAAGACCTTATTGCTGAAGAAGACATTGTAATTACCTTGACGCACCAAGGCTATATCAAACGTCTGCCTGTTGATACCTATCGCAGTCAGCGCCGGGGTGGCAGAGGTGTACACGGGATGGGTACCAAAGAAGAAGACTTTGTCGAGCATTTATTTGTGGCGACAACACACCACAATCTCTTGTTCTTCACCAGCAGGGGGCGGATGTACCGATTAAAAGGATACGAACTGCCGGAGGCCGGGCGCACAGCCAAAGGCACGGCTATCGTCAACTTGCTCCAAGTGGAAAAGGATGAAAAAATCACAGCAGTTATTCCGATTAAAGAGTTTAGCGCCAAACGCTATCTATTTATGGCTACGCAAAAAGGTACTGTCAAGAAATCCGAGTTACTCGAATTTGATACTGCTCGAAAAGGCGGTTTAATAGCTATCTCCTTGGATGAGGATGATGATTTGATTGGCGTTAAACTAACAAATGGTGAATATGATATCATCATGGGTACCAAGGATGGCAAGGCCATTGTTTTCCATGAAGCCGATGTTCGGATCATGGGTAGGACGGCACATGGCGTAAAGGGGATAACTCTAGACAAAGATGACCAGGTAATAGGTATGGATGTTGTGAAGAAAGACGGCGAAGTACTGACAATAACATCAGAAGGCTATGGTAAACGGACAAATGCGAACGATTATCGTATAACAGGACGCGGTGGCAAAGGTGTTATCAATATTAAACCCAATTCAGCGGAAAAAATTGGGTTTGTTATTGGTATAAAAATTGTCAAACCAGGGCAAGAATTGATGCTGATTACTAGTGAGGGTATTGTTATCCGGATGGAGATTGATACCATATCTGTTACTAGCCGTAGCACGCAGGGTGTAAAAGTTATGCGTACAGATGCGGAGGATCAAGTTGTTGCTTTGGCAGTTGTTGAGAATAGAGCTAATAATGATTAAACGCCAATAAAGAATAAAGCTAATAAAAGGATAAATAAACATGGCTTACGCTGTTGCCATAGATTCGGCGTAAGCCATGTTTATCTTTTGCGACGAGCTAAGAGTCCTGCCTCTGCAGGTGGGAGTAGCCCCCCAACTGACCCGCCGATGTTTCAACTATGCTGAAATAAGTTCACTCTATATTAGGAAAATTTCAATAAAAACAGTTATGTCATTAAAAATTATTGACATAAACAAGCAATGCGTGATAAGATAGGCAAGTCGGTTCAAGCAAGGCATTGTAGCTAAGCTAAGAATAATGACAGAAATAAATACCAAGAATAAAGATATTGACACGGTGAAATAAACGTGATAATATATAAAAGCTGTCGCCGC
>NZ_VLKC01000002.1:1930445-1934457 GCF_007830295.1 Sporomusa sp. KB1
TCGTTTGCATGAAGTGCAAACATTATCAGTAAATCCTAATGTGCAGTCTTTCTTCTGTGAAGTTTTGAAGGAACATCCTTCATAAAAGAGATATATTGTTAGTCGTAAGTCGACTAACAAATATCGAATAATCCAGTGACGATAGCTGTGGGGCTCCACCTGTTCCC
The DNA here is from genome assembly GCF_007830295.1 of Sporomusa sp. KB1. Lineage (GTDB taxonomy): Bacteria > Bacillota > Negativicutes > Sporomusales > Sporomusaceae > Sporomusa. Next base: position 1,930,613 of record NZ_VLKC01000002.1, read on the forward strand.
ATACCGAACACAGTAGTTAAGCCCACAAACGCCGAAGGTACTTGGTTGGAAACGGCCTGGGAGATCAGGAAGTTGCTGGTTGATAAAACACCTACTAATTGTTGTAGGTGTTTTTTGTTGACAGTCCTTAAATACTGGAATATAATAAAAATACAAGAAAAAACCCTACCCACTACTGCGGGTGGGGTTTTTTCAGTTAATTATATAATATTGTTGTAAAGGAATGATAAAGTGGAAAAATATCAAAAATATGGTATCAACCCTTTACTTATCAGCGTAGCTACCGGTCAAGATGTAGTTAATCTTTCACCGCGTCCTACTGTTGCTATGCTGCCAGGCAAATATTCTAAACTTGTGTACAAGCATATCAAAACAGTAAATGCTGAGTTTCCCGAAAATAGTTTGCGATTGACATGTAAAAAATGCGATAAGAGTGGTGATTATGATTTAGGTACGATAGTATTTTCAACAGATGTTACGGAACCTAGAAAAGAGGTAGATCGGTTTCAGGCACTTGGCTATTTTCGCTGCAAACATTGTAATGCTGCTGGGGAATGGGAACTATCACCGCGCATCCAAACAATGCTTGCAGCGAAAATGGCTGCGGCCACAATCAGCAGCCTTAATGGAACGGACAGGCCTGATGGAATTATATTAGGGGAAGCAATTATTGATCGTGTTTTTTTACCACGCTGGGGAAGTGATGCGGAGAGTTACTTTCTGAAAAAGCTGAGTGAAACACCGGATAATGCTTATCTTTGGAATCGTTTGGGAAATACTTATTATAGAGGAAAGCGTCCGGAGTTAGCGGTGTTTGCTCATGAGCAAGCATTGGTTAAGGATGCAGGGCAAGTAGAATCCCATTACTCGATAGGGAAAATACTTATCGAATGTGGTGAGCTTGAAAAAGCTTCTGAGCATTTACGACAAGCAGTGGAATTTAGTCATCAATATAAGTATATGACGGCATATGATCTTAGGGAAATCATCGTAGGAGCATTAGAAATATTGCTTACTATTTATAAGCAAAGTGATAATAAAATTAATATGTTGCCAAAGCCTAATGAACAGGCAATAACTCAGCTTACTAAAAATCAAATAGCAGCAACGGCAATGCTTGATTTTGAAATTGAGTATAATAGCAGAGAAACTCTTTATCCGCTGGCTGAGGTATATCTGGGAGAGCGTCGGAATGAATTGCTTCCAGAAGAATGTGCCATTCGCAAACGGAATAATAAAGCAGTCTGGCCGATAGCTAGTAAAGTAAATAAACAGAAACCTTCCAAGAAAAATAAAAACAGGAGAAAAAGATAGTGCAAGGATTTGAAGATATTTTGTTGAATACTTAATACAGTGTTAACTGTCCGGTTACTTAAAAAGAAAAAATGTCCGTGACAGACAACAGGCTTTCATATCAGAAAGGAGATAAATTCATGAATTTAAAAAGTAATATTGTTAAAAAGGGATCAACCCGGGCGGCGCATCGCTCTTTGTTCTATGCCATGGGCTATACTCCACAAGAACTGGAAAAACCAATGATTGGCGTTGTTAACGCTTTTAATGAAATAATTCCTGGACATATGCATCTTAAAGATGTAGCTGAAGCTGTAAAAATGGGTATAGCTGCTGGTGGTGGCATGCCGGTAGAATTCCCGGCTATTGGTATCTGTGATGGTATCGCTATGGGGCATGATGGCATGAAATACCCATTGCCTAGCCGCGAGCTTATTGCTGACTCGGTTGAAGCCATGGCAATCGGTCATGGCTTTGATGGACTTGTGCTCATTCCTAACTGTGACAAAATTGTACCAGGTATGCTTATGGCTGCTGCTAGAATCAACATTCCCTGTATTATAATGAGTGGTGGTCCGATGATGGCTGGGCGCTATCAGGGACGGGATATTAGTGTCAGCACGATGTTTGAGGCTGCAGGGCTTTTTGAAGCAGGGAAAATAACAGCAACAGAAATGGACCAAATGGAAAAATCGGCGTGTCCTGGATGTGGTTCCTGTGCAGGGCTGTTTACGGCTAATACTATGAACTGTATGGCTGAAGCATTAGGGGTGGCACTACCTGGAAACGGGACAATTCCTGCAGTAAACTTTGGTGCGCGCCGCATGCTGGCAAAACAAGCTGGTTCAATTATTGTTGATTTAGTTAAACGGGATGTTAAGGCCCGTGATATTTTGACCCGACAGGCTTTTGAGAATGCCATGACTGTTGATATGGGCATCGGTGGCTCATCAAACACAGTATTACATCTTACAGCCATTGCTCGTGAGGCCGGAATTGAATTGCCATTGCAGTTGTTTGATGAAATTAGTGCTAAGACACCTTATATAACAAAGCTAAGTCCGAGTGGCACTCAGCATATTCAAGACCTTAACGAAGCCGGTGGTATTTCCGCAGTAATGAAAGAACTTTCCAAGCTTGGGCGCATTCATACTGAGGCTTTAACAGTAACCGGTACTGTCGGTGATCGGATTAAAGATGTTGCTATCTTGCGCCCGGAAGTAATCAAAACAGTTGAGTCCCCTTATCGCAAGACTGGTGGTATCGCTATTCTTAATGGTAATTTAGCTCCTGATGGTGCAGTGGTAAAAGAAAGCGCTGTGAAAGAAGATATGCTTGTCTTTGATGGTATTGCCCGTGTATTTAATTCCGAGGAAGAGGCTATTGAAGCTATTATCGGTAAAAAAATTAAAGACGGCAATGTAGTTATTATTCGCTATGAAGGCCCAAAAGGCGGCCCGGGAATGAAGGAAATGCTAAACCCGACAGCCATAATTGTTGGTATGGGTCTTAAGGTGGCATTATTAACTGACGGACGTTTCAGCGGTGCTACACAAGGCGCCTGTATTGGTCACATTTCCCCGGAAGCTATGGAGGGGGGACCAATTGCCCTCGTGGAGGAAGGCGATATGATTAGTATCGATATTCCGGGGCGTAAGCTTGAGATCAAAGTAAGTGATGAAGACATGGCAAAACGGAAAGCAGCCTGGGTTCAACCAAAGCCTAAGGTAACTACTGGCTATCTTGCCAGATATGCTAAGCTAGTGACTTCAGCAAATACTGGTGCTGTGTTAAAATAAATAGTAGAATCTTAGCCATGAACAGTCCCATCGCGGACTGTTTTTTCTTATTCAGATGGAAAGGCTAACTTTTCCTGGAGGGACTTGGCATAAGCCAAGTATTATCGTATATGACGTTAATTATATATCAACAAACAGAATTTTCAGTATTGAGTGAATAAAGATTGACAAGTTAGGTTACGATATGCTACGATAAAAAAATAGAAGATTTACCTTTTCTACCATCTTTCGACAGAAAAAAGATGGATAGGAGTATTGACATCAATAAGCAATGCGTGATAAGATAGGCAAGTCGGTTCAAGCAAGGCATTATAGCTAAGCTAAGAATAATGACAGAAATAAATACCAAGAATAAAGATATTGACACGGTGAAATAAACGTGATAATATATAAAAGCTGTCGCCGCGATGCGATGACGCGGTTCCCTGAAAACTGAACAATGTAAGTAATGCATCAAAAAGCCAGATGTGCGGTTGTATGTCGCTTGCGACATACAAAAACCAAAAACAATTTCTTGATTTGATTTATAGAGCCAACAAATGGCTTCAATAATAATTTATTGGAGAGTTTGATCCTGGCTCAGGACGAACGCTGGCGGCGTGCCTAACACATGCAAGTCGAACGGGGAGTTACTTGTAACTCCTAGTGGCGAACGGGTGAGTAACGCGTAGACAACCTGCCTCTAAACTGGGGACAACACCGCGAAAGTGGTGCTAATACCGAATGTGGTATCTTGGTCGCATGACTGAGATA
>NZ_VLKC01000002.1:1934557-2126000 GCF_007830295.1 Sporomusa sp. KB1
ACAAACGCCGAAGGTACTTGGTTGGAAACGGCCTGGGAGATCAGGAAGTTGCTGGTTGATAAAACACCTACTAATTGTTGTAGGTGTTTTTTGTTTTGCTGAAAAGCTTGGACTGTTCAGAGTGGATGCCAGGTGGAGTGAGGTCGCCATAGTCGTAATAGAAGTACGTCGAAGGGGATGGCCTTAGTAACAAACAAGCAGAGGGAGTGCTGTAAGCATAATAACTTACATTTTTTTGCTTGACAGCATTTAGGCCCTGTGCTACTATGCTAATATAGTCCATGAATTGAATATAGTATTTTTCATCAAGAGTTGGCTGAGGGACTGGCCCTATGAAGCCGCGGCAACCATCGGATATGCATTGCATATGCGAAACGGTGCCAATTCCTGCAGAAGCCCGCAAGGGACTGGCAGATGAAGAATAGCATAGTTAGTTAATTATGCCTCTTCTTCTGTGAAGAGGTTTTTTTATTGTCTGAAAGTAAAGGAGGAACCCATACAAAAATGATTATGTTAACTGAATTACAGAAGATATATCATGGGGGAACAGGTATTGTAAAGGCACTTGACAATGTATCTCTTGAAATTGAACAGGGTGAAATTTTTGGTATTATTGGTAAGAGCGGTGCAGGGAAAAGCACGCTAATTCGCTGTATTAATCTGTTGGAACGTCCTACTGCTGGCCGGGTATTGGTTGATGGTCAAGATATGACTAGTTTATCTGAAGTCGAGTTACGAGACGCTCGTAAAAGCATGGGCATGATTTTTCAGCACTTTAATTTGCTTTCGTCTCGCACTGTACTGGGAAATGTTGCTTTTCCGCTTGAGATAGCTGGTATCAGCCGTACTGAACGAGAGAAAAAAGCATTACCCTTATTAGAATTGGTTGGGCTGACAGATAAGAAAGATGTTTATCCGGCCCAACTTAGTGGTGGACAGAAACAGCGAGTGGGTATTGCCAGGGCTTTAGCCAGTCAGCCTAAAGTTCTCTTATGTGATGAGGCAACTTCGGCGCTTGATCCGCAGACCACAGAATCCATTTTGGCGCTTTTGAAAGATATAAATATAAAGTTGGGCCTGACTATTGTTTTAATAACTCATGAGATGCATGTTATTAAGGCGATTTGTGACAGAGTTGCTGTTATTGAAGGTGGACAGTTGGTTGAAACCGGTAAAGTATTTGATGTATTTACTAATCCGCAATCAGCAACTGCGCAGGATTTCATTAAAGCAGTAGTAAATAACAAAGTTCCAGATACATTAGCAGCCTTATTGTCAGATGCCCCAGTAGCTGGTGGAAATCTTGTTATGAGGTTATCTTTCTTCGGTGACGCAACCAATGAACCAGTTATAGCTGGACTTATTCGTCGGTTTGCTGTAGATGTAAATATTATATCAGGAAATATTGATCATCTGCAGGACACTCCTTATGGTACGCTCTTGATTGAGCTGTCTGGTAAGGACGAAGATATCCAGAATGCACTAATTTACTTGCAGAATCTAGATTTAAGAACAGAGGTGATTGGTTATGTCGCAAGACATGCTCATGCTGCTGGTTGAGGGACTAGGAGAAACTTTTTATATGGTAGCTGTTTCATCGCTGGTTTCAGCACTTTTGGGGATTCCCTTAGGGGTTATCCTAGTGATAACCGGCAAAGGTCATATCAAGGAAAATCTTTTATTTAATCAAACGTTGGGAGCCATTGTGAATGCTGCTAGGTCAACCCCCTTTATCATTTTGATGGTAGCTATAATTCCCTTTACCCGGATTATTGTGGGTACATCTATCGGCACAAATGCCGCCATTGTACCGCTTACTATTGCTGCTATTCCATTCCTCGCCCGGGTTGTTGAGTCGGCAATTAAGGAAGTGGATGCTGGTTTAATTGAGGCTGCACAGTCAATGGGAGCATCACCTAGCCAGATTATTTTAAAGGTACTTATTCCAGAATCTATGCCTTCCATTGTGCTTGGAATCACGCTGACAGTAATTAGTCTTATCGGTTACTCTGCCATGGCAGGTGCCATCGGTGGCGGTGGATTGGGCGACTTGGCCATCCGTTATGGCTATCAACGCTTCCGCGCTGATGTTATGTTGGCTACTGTAGTCATTCTCATTGCCATGGTGCAGATCGTGCAGTCAAGTGGCGATTATTTTGCGCACAAGCTTAATAAAAGATAAATTTATTTTGGCAGGAAGTGAACTCGTTTCAGCATAGCTGAAACATTGGAGATTCAGGTGGAGAGTCTATGCTACCTGAATGAACGACGCCTATAGAGGCGGGAGTATTGACTCGTATCCAAGATAAACTTGCAGGCACAGGTGGGCGGCGTAATACAACGCTCCACCACTAGCGTTTGACTTGTGCTATTGCCAATACGCTAACCGCCTGTAAAAAGGAGGCAATATACTAATGAAAAACAGTATCCAGGATATTCGTAAGGACGGTTATGCGTCAGCTAAAGCCAGACAATTTACGGAATCGGTTATTCGGGAGATGAGCCGGATTGCAGCCGCTCACAACGCGATAAATTTGGCACAGGGATATCCGGATTTTCCAGCGCCGGAAGCTATCAAGCAGGCTGCTGTCAGAGCAGTCATGGAGGATCACAATCAATATGCGATAACCTGGGGTACGAAAGGCTTGCGTGATGCCATTGCTACCAAGGTAAAGCGCGACTATGGAGTAGTCATTGATCCCGAACGTCAGCTCACAGTTTGTTGTGGCGCGACAGAAGGCATGATTGCTACATTGCTGGCGACTATTAATCCGGGCGATGAGGTTATCATATTTGAACCTTTTTACGAGAATTATGGGGCAGATGTTATTCTCTGTGGTGCAGTTCCTAAGTATGTTAGCTTACAGCCGCCGACGTTCAATTTTAGCCGTGAGGAATTAAGCGCTGCATTTTCGGATAAAACCAGGGCGATCATTATTAATACACCCAATAATCCAACAGGCAAGGTTTTTAATCGTGAGGAACTGGAACTAATTGCCCAGTTGTGTATTAAACATGATGTACTGGCAATTAATGATGAAATTTATGAACATATTCTTTATGACAATACTAAACATATTCCCTTATGGACTCTGCCAGGGATGGCTGAGCGGACAATCGCGGTAAACAGCGTTTCAAAAACCTTTAGTGTTACCGGCTGGCGGATTGGATATGTGCAGGCCGCGGCTGAGATTACTGCTTCTATTCGCAAGGTACATGATTTTCTTACTGTTGGGGCAGCAGCACCGCTGCAAGTAGCCGCTGCTGAAGCATTTAATTTTGGGTTCGAATACTATGAGGAATTGGCAGGCTTTTATAGCGAGCGTCGTGACTATCTGCTTACTGCCCTGGAAAAGGCTGGTTTTACTTGCATGAGACCACAAGGCGCGTATTATATTATGGCAGATATTACTCCGTTTGGCTGGGTAGATGATGTTGCCTTTGCTAGATATATGGCTAGTGAAATTGGGGTAGCTGTTGTGCCAGGCTCCAGCTTTTTTCGATCAGAAAGTACAGCTGGCAAACAACTGATACGTTTTTGCTTCTGCAAGAAATTTGAGACATTAAAGGCGGCTGCCGATCGGCTAGAAAAGCTTAAAGCAAAGACAATATAAAAGATAGGGAGAGAAAAGAAATGAAAAGATACGCAAAGCTACTGACAGTATTCTTAATTCTAGCAGTTACTGTTGTGGTATTGGCAGGCTGCGGTAAACAGGCAGCTGCTCCGGCAGCCTCAGATAAGCCTCTTAAGGTCGGTGTTACCGCCGGTCCACATGCTGAGATTATGGATGTGGTAAAAAAAGTGGCCGAGAAAGATGGTCTTAAAATTGAGATAGTTGAATTTAATGACTATGTCCAACCCAATGTAGCATTAAGTCAGGGCGATATTGATGCTAACAGTTTTCAGCATCAGCCCTATCTTGACAATATGGTTAAAGACCGCCAATATGACATTGTATTTGTTACCAAGACGGTAATTTTCCCTATGGCGATATACTCGAAAAAAGTGAAATCACTCAATGAGCTTAATCCTGGGGCTACTATCGCCATTCCTAATGACCCTACTAATGGCGGCCGCGCTTTGTTGCTCCTAGAGAGGCAAGGTCTGCTCAAGCTTAAGCCTGGTGTAGGACTTAAAGCAACAGCGGCTGATATCACTGAAAATCCTAAGAACTTTAAGGTTAAAGAATTGGATGCTGCGCAAGTCCCGCGTTCATTGGAAGACGTAGATTTGGCAGCCATTAATACCAACTATGCTATTACTGCTGGTTTGGTGCCGAATAAGGACTCTCTGGCGATTGAGGATGGCAATTCTCCTTATGCTAATATTATTGCTGCTAAGGCCAAAGATAAAGATAATCCGATGATAGCTAAGTTTATAAAAGCCTATCAGTCGGAAGAAGTCAAGAACTTTGTCAATGAACATTTTAAGGGCTCAGTAATTGTTGCTTGGTAATAAGAAAATGGATAAAAACCACGGATTAACCGTGGTTTTTATCTATTTTCCTCTACCGACGTGATGAACTTTTCTACTAATTTTGGATCAAACTGAATGCCAGCAAAGCGGCGAAGTTCATCAATAGCTTGTTTCTGGCTTAGTGCCTTGCGGTAAGGGCGGTCACTGGTCATAGCATCATAGGCATCAGCAATGGATAAGATCCGGCATTCTAAAGGAATGTTTTCACCGCTCAAGCCCATCGGATAACCGCTGCCATCCCACCACTCATGATGTTTGAGGATATAATCAGCAATTAGGTTTAAGTCAGGTGACGATTGGGCAATACGGAAGCCAATCTCAGAATGACGCTGCATTTCATTAAATTCTTCGGGAGTAAGTGTACCTGGCTTAAATAATATCTTATCGGGAATACCAACTTTGCCAATGTCATGAAATTGAGCTAGTAGTTTGAGGTCTGTCACCCTGTTTTCAGGTAGTTTAAGTGCTATCCCTAGATGGGCGACTAAGAGTTGTAGGCGGTCACCATGACCTTCGGTGATAAAGTCCCTGGCTTCCAGCAGCTTCATCGCCGTTTGTACAATAGCGCTCCGGTTGCTCTGACTCTGGTTCAATTTTTCCCGGTACATATTATTATCTGCAACCTTAAAGACTTCCGGTAAATCAAGGTGGCAGCCTTCTGCTAAAGCGAATCCTAACGACATACTGAGAACGATACCCTCTTTCAGGGGATTGGTTTGATTATAGGTATCTATCGCGCGGGTCAGCGTGTGGCACAAATTTTCGAGTGTAGCAAGGGTCGTACATGGTAGCAGCAGGACAAATTCATCGCCTCCGATGCGGGTAACAGTTGCGTTATTGGGACAAAATTTTTTTATAATGCTAGCCGCTGCTTGCAGCAAGCTGTCACCACTTTGATGCCCCCAGGTATCATTGATCAATTTAAGTCCATTTAAGTCACCAACGATGATACCAACTGGTGCAAATTGGGGCTGTTGCAGGCGTTCTAGTTCTGATGAAAAATGTGCTCGATTATAAAGACCGGTTAACGGGTCGTGGATGCTTAAATAGGTAAGGCGCTCTTCCATTATACGCCGTTCTCGGCGTACAATGGTTTCCTGTAGTTCACGGTTGATAGCAGGCACCAGACGAGTTAGGTTGCCCTTAAGAATGTAATCATGAGCACCGGCCTTCATGGCGGCTACTGCTACGTCTTCCCCAATGGCACCTGATACGATAATAAAGGGAATGTCCTGACCGCTTTTTTTTAGGAGTTCTAGTGCCGCTAATCCACTAAAATCTGGTAACGAGTAATCGGCGATAATAATATCCCACTTTTCTTCGGCCAAGGCGTCTATCATTGAGGAAGGTTGGTCTACCCGCCGGATATAAGGTACATGACCTCCCAGGCGGAGAGCTCGTTTTAACAGCAGTACATCATCTTCCGAATCCTCGATAACCAGAACATGCAAGAGTTCTGCCATTAGCTACCTCCTAACTGGCGGGATTTCGTTCAGTACCAGCCAATACAGGCCCAACTGTTGTACTGCAGCAATAAATTGATTAAAGTCCACGGGTTTGCGAATATAGCTGTTAGCGCCTAAATCATAGCTATTTAATAAATCTTGTTCTTCACGTGAGGAAGTCAAGATGATTATTGGCAGTAATTTGGTACGTTCATCAGAACGCAGGCGTTTAAGTACCTCTAAACCGTCCATTTTGGGTAAGTTTAGGTCAAGCAGGATGATTTGCGGAATAAGGTTATTAGCAGAGTCCGGACCTAGCAAATAATTGATTGCTTCAACACCATCATGGGCAATAACAACCTGATTCATAATATTATTCTTTTTAAAAGCGCGAAGCGTTAAGGCCTCATCGTCAGGATTGTCTTCAACCAAGAAGATTATTTTATCGCTCATAACGTGCTCCTTTGGGAGTATATTTAGATATTGTGGCAATAATTCAACAAATAGTGTGAAAATCCTGCAATTATTGAATTATTTTGCAAATTTACTATGAACTGGTCTGGCTTTCTTAATTTGCAGGACTTTGTCCTGACTGAGGCGAAATTTCTTTTTAGGTGAATTTCTATATAGTTCGCATTAGCAAAAGGCTGCAGGCGACATACTGTGTTGATCTGCAACGAGTTAAGCGTTTTAGTATACATATGATACATAAAAGGAGTAGCAATACCATGCGAATTTTACATACAGCCGACTGGCATTTTGGCAAGTCTATTGAAGGGCGAGACAGAATGCCGGAACAAGTGGCTTTTGTGGAAGAACTGTGCACTATTTGTACAGAGGAACAAGTTGACTTGGTGTTGGTGGCTGGTGATGTATTTCAAAGCTCTAATCCCAGTGCTGCAGCGGAGGAGCTTTTTTACTATGCTGTGGACAAGTTAGCCAATAATGGCAAACGTGGTGTAGTTATTGTGGCTGGCAACCATGATAATCCTGACAGATTATGTGCTGTGTCGCCGCTGGCTGGCCGATTAGGTATTACGTTAGCTGGTCTCCCTAAAGACGGGCTTGGTCCCACTAGTCCCGTGGCTGGAAGGGTGCAACGGGTGAATGGCGGACCGGCTTGGTTGGAATTGGCTGTGCCGGGAGTTGATCATACGGCTATTATTGCGGCTCTGGCATATCCGTCAGAGGGACGGCTCAAAGAGGTTTTATCGCAGTCGCTGGAGGATAAAGAGTTACGTCAAGGATATAATGACCGGTTGGCGGGCTTGTTTAGCCAACTAAATACTAAGTATCGGTCAGATACTGTGAATTTGGTTGTAAGTCATCTATATGTGCGCGGTGGGCTTGAGTCTGATTCGGAACAACAGATTCAAATCGGGGGGGCTTATGCTGTTGACCCATTGGTATTTCCGGCTGATGCCCAGTATATTGCACTTGGTCATCTCCATCGACCACAATATGTAGGCTCTACAGTAGCTCCTTGCCGTTATGCCGGTTCGCCACTAGCTTACAGTTTTTCCGAGATTGGATATGCTAAGTCAGTAACTCTTGCTGATATTAAGCCTGGTAAGCTGGCAGCTATTCGCGAGGTGCATGTGACTTCAGGCAAGCCACTATCTAGATGGCGGGCAACCGGTGGTCTGGCTCAGGTACGGGAATGGGTAGCAGCCGGGCGGGATAAAGATGCCTGGATTGAAGTTGAATTGGAGATGAACAAGGCCTTGACGTTGGAGGAGATTCACGAGCTTAGGGCCTTGCATTCCGGCTTTGTTACTATCAGGCCGGTATTTAATTCCCCTGAAGGAGAATCTGACAAAAAACCAGTCCGGCTTAACAGCCTGCCGCTCAATGAATTGTTTATCCGGTTTTATAAGCAGCAAAATGGCGGGCTTTTGCCTGATGATAACCTTGTGGAGCTATTTCTGGACATAAGCCAGAGTCTTATACAGGAGGAACAGACGGCTGAGCCGGAGTTAGCTGAGGAGGGGCAAGCATGAAACCGATAACTCTCAAAATTGCTGGTCTCCACAGCTTCCGCGAGGAGCAGGAGATTCCTTTCGAACAGCTATGTGAGCTTGGTGTATTTGGAATTTTTGGACCGACAGGCAGTGGCAAATCGTCGATACTTGATGCCATGACTTTGGCGCTATATGGAAGTGTAGTTAGAGCCGGACGGCGGACGCAGGGTATATTAAATCACGCAGAAAAGCAGGTTAAAGTAGCCTTTACCTTTGCCTTAGGGCAGGGCGGCGAGCGGCGCCTTTATCGGGTCGAACGCCGATATACCCGTAAAGATCAGGTTGCAGTGTCCAACACCTACAGCCGTCTGGTGGCAATAATGAATGAGCAGGAAGAGGTTCTTGCCGACAGGGACCGTGAGGTTACAGACCAGGTTACAACCTTGCTTGGATTGCGTGAAGAAGATTTTACCAAGGCTGTGGTGCTGCCGCAGGGCAAGTTCGCCGAATTTCTTAATTTAGGTGGCAAGGAACGGCGTGAGATGCTGCAGCGGTTATTTTCGCTGGAACAATATGGAAATGTACTGCTAAATAAGGTCAATGAGCAATATAGAATGGTGGAAATAAGCCATATTGAAATAGAAAGCGAACAAAAGGGCCTGGGGGATGCATCTCCGGCAGCTGTCGCCACTGCCCAGGCGGTGTTGACAGTTACTAAGCAAGAGGAAACAGCCGCCTTAAAACAGTACCAGGCGGCGGAACAAGGCTATAAGGAAGCTAATGAAGTCCATAACCTGCAAAGCGAATTGAAGAAAAAAGAGACTGAGAAGGCCGCTCACCGCCAGCGCGAAGATGCGGTGAAGCAGCAGGCAGCAGTGCTGGCCGCTGCTGAAAGGGCAGCGCGGACCGCCCCGGTACTGGAGGAGTTTTTAGCCAGTCAAATGGCTGAGCGGGCAGCTGATAAAACCAAAAGGCAAGTGCTGGGGCGGGTTAATGAGCTGTCTGAAGATTGCAAGCGGCTAAGTGCCAGCTATATAGCGGCGCAGCAATCCAGGTTAAGAAAAGAACCGGAACTGATTGAACGGCGTACAAAATTAGAAGCAGCGGTTAACCTTGAAGCTGAAGTAAATAAGTTAGCTATGGAGACAGCTGGATTAGCAAAACAACAGCAGGTGTGCCAGCAGGCCTGTCAAGCCGCCAGCCAAGCAGCCGCTGAAAAGGGCTCCTATAGCCATAAATTAACAGATAGCATTCAAAAGCTGGAGCAGCAGTTACTGTCAGCCACAATCAGCACCATACAGCGGAGTCAGGTGCAAGCCTGTATGGCGCTGGCACAGATAGTAAAGCAAAATAGGTTAGCAGCTGATAAGATAAAAAAGGAGGGCGCTGTACGCAAACAACAGTATGACGTTACCCAGAGTGCTGCCTGCAAGGCAGAAGAGCAATTACGTCAAGCTGAAATAAGGCTTAGTGAGCGGGAAACAGCGGAAGGCAAACTGACAGAAGAACAGTTAACTGCTGCGGTGGCTCAGCTTGACCAATTATTTGCTGGTGAAAAGCAGGCTGCTGCTATCCGGTTAGCCGGTGAGCTAACCGCAGGCAGTCCTTGCCCGGTATGTGGTTCAGTAAGTCACCCTCAACCGGCAGGTGGTGGACAATATGGCGGGGGGACGCGTGACCAGGTTAAATTTGAGCAGGAGATTGCGGCTACCAAAGAGCACATTGCTAAACTAACCTTAACTTTGTCTGAGGCGAGTAAAAAAGCTGTTGTTGAGCGGCAAAGCCTTAATGAGGCCCGTACGGCAGCCGTTGCACTTACCCAGCAGGCAGCCAGTGCCCTGGCTGAACTGGATAAAATCAGAGAAGAGTATGTTGAGGCGCAGGCGGCAGTTGCCGACGCCGATGGCCAGCTTATTGCGGCACTTCAGGCTCAAAGTATTGTTGCTTTTTTGTCTAATGAGACCGCCCTTACACAGGTAGTTGAGCTGCACCAATATATTAGCAAGCAAGATCAACTGGCTGAAAGTTTGGCCAGGCAACTGACAGACTACCGTCAGGAACAGGTAGCTTGTCAGGCTGAAATTACCTGTATTCAGCAAACTATTCAAACAGGTGAAGCGGAATTGGCGACATTGACTGCCAGGTTAGATAGTCTTACTGATCTGGTAGCAGCCAAGCGGCAAGAGCTTTTTGTGGTTACAGGGCAAATACCAGCAAGCCAACTGCGAGCCCGTACAGATCAGGCCCTCGAAACTGTGCGCCGCGAGGAGCAGGAGGCGCAAGCTGCCTATGAGCAAGCGGCTGAGGGGCTTGCTGAAGCCGAGCAGGCGCGTGCCAGTGCGGAAACTAGTTGGCAAGAAGCCGTCCTGCGGCGAGAGAAGTTGCAAGTGCGTCTAATGGCCAAGCTTAGCGAAGAGGGGTTTGCCGATAGCGAAGCTGTTAAGGCCGCCCTGTTGCCGTTAGAACGTCAGGAGGAATATCGCCAATTGCTTAAGGGGTATGCAGAGACTGAGCAGCGGCTAAGCGCCCAGTGCGAACAACTGGCAGAAACGCTTAGGGGGCGGAGTGTAACTTCGGTTGAGTGGGAGCAGCGCAAACAGGAGCTAACCCAGGCTGAAACGAACAAAAGTACAGCTATTGAGCGCCGGGTGGAGGCAGATAAGGAGTACCGTGATCTCACAGAGAAATATCAACGATGGTCACAGCTTGAGACTAGGCGGTTGGCAATTAAGGTACGCAAAGACGGCTTGCAGGCACTCAAAACGCTGCTGCGGGGTAATGTATTTATTGAGTTCCTGGCACAGGAGCAGATGGGACTTGTGGCTTGGCAGGCATCTGAACGATTAAAAGAGATTACGCAAAATCGATATGCGCTGGAAATGAGTTCGGACGGCGGTTTTCTTATTCGCGATGATACTAATGGTGGGGTAAAGCGTCCGGTTAGCACACTGTCAGGCGGAGAAACCTTCCAGGCTTCTCTGGCGCTGGCGTTGGCTCTGTCTGCCCAGATTCAGCTTAAAGGTAAGTATCCATTGGAATTTTTCTTTTTAGATGAAGGGTTTGGTTCGCTTGATCAACAGGCGCTGGATGTTGCTATGGTATCACTGGAAAAGCTGCACATTGAGAGCTTAACCATTGGTATTATTAGCCATGTAGCTGAATTAAAGCAGCGAATGCCGCGCCGTCTGCTGGTCGAGCCGGCAGAACCGGCTGGTCGTGGCAGCCGGGTTAGTATAGAGGAGGCATAATAAGTTTTTCTATGGAGGATAAACTGTTTTGTTAAGAATATCTACACCGTGGCTGTCCAGGATAGCAGGCATTGTGTTATAATTTTGATAGAAAATACGAATAGTTTCGAATGGAGGCAAGGGAAAAGAAGATTTGGCACCGGTGCAGGTGCCGGCTGATGGGCAGAGGGTAGATTTTACATAACACTGGAGAGGCTATATATGAAAAAATACATATTAATATATAATCCAGTAGCAGGTGATGCCAAGTTTAAGTCTAGACTGGATGAAGTTGTGGAATACTTACAAGTGTCTGACGGGATAGTGTTGCCTTTTCGCACCAGATATCAGGAGGATATCCGGCCATTTATCAGGCAAATCAAAGAGATTGGCGCTGACGGCTTGATTGTGTCTGGTGGTGATGGCACAGTGCATCAGGTAATTAATGCGATGTTGATAGAAGATGTTGATATACCTGTTGGCATTATTCCCAGTGGAACTTGTAATGATTTTTCCAGTCATGTAAGCTTTGATAAGAATTTGTCCAGGTGTCTTAGTGCAGTCACCGGCGGGCGGTGGCGAATGGTTGATGTGGGCAAAGTAAATGAGGAGTATTTTCTAAATGTTGCCAGTGCCGGACTGCTTACTTCGGTGGCCCATAGTGTGGATGCTTCTCTTAAAAATACTGTAGGGCGGCTGGCATATTATTTTAAGGGCTTAGGACAATTGCCTAACTTCAGGTCACTGCATGTCAAAATAACGGCAGATGGTCAGGTATTTGACGGCGATATTCTACTGTTTCTGGTGATGAATAGTGGCATAGTGGGCAGCTTTCCTTCGTTGGCTCCAGAGGCCAGAATTGATGATGGTAAACTGGACTTATTGATTATTAATAAATGTAGTATTCCAGAGCTTATGGGTTTGTTTATCAGTTTGTTTTCCGGGCGGCATATATTAAGCAAGCATATCCGGAATTTACAGGCCAAAGAGCTGTATATTGAATGTGATGAACCTGTAGATAGCGACCTGGATGGTGAACAGGGGCCGCTGCTGCCATTGGCTATTTCTACGGTTACGAAAAAGCTGAAGGTATTTCAACTGTCCTGAACGAAAGAGGTACGTTCATCACTAAGGATAGGGCTATATACTAAAAGGGGGGACTACTATGCGTTCAACAACATTGTGCTTTCCCATTCAAGGTAATCCAGCCCGGCAAATCTTACTTGGAATGAAAAAGACGGGGTTTGGCCGGGGTAAATACAATGGTTTTGGCGGTAAGCTGGAAGCTGGTGAGACGCCGCTGGGCTGCGCGGTGCGTGAGTTGGCCGAAGAGTGCGGTATTGTTGCTGAGGAGGCTGATCTCAGGCCAGCGGGTGAGTTGCTATTTATTTTCCCTGCCAATCCGGAGCTTAATCATGATGTGCATTTGTATCTGCTGTATAAGTGGCAGGGTGAGCCACAGGAAATGCAAGAAATGAAGCCAGTGTGGTTTGATGTTGCTGAGATACCTTATGCTGAGATGTGGGCAGATGACTGCTACTGGTTACCGGCTGTTCTTAAAGGAAAAAAAGTCAATGGCAAGGTGATTTTCTCTGATAACAATGAGGATGTGGATGGTATTACCATTCGCACCGAATAGCCATATATATTAAAAAGTAATTGACAGACAGCATGAGGGTTTGCTATACTTTGCTATAAATATATAATGATATTGTCGATGACCAGAAAGAGTACATATGTTAGAGAGCCACAGAGAGCCAACGGTAGTGGGAGTTTGGCGCTGCTCAGCATGTCGAATGGGCCTGGGAGATACAGTCTGAGCCGGCATAGCCGGGGTAGGCGCTGTCGGGATTCTTCCGCCGTTACCAGGAAGCAGGTATCAGATCTTTTTGTTCTCGTACCTAGTAAGCCGGGCCGATTTATCAGGCCAATTAGGGTGGCACCGCGGGTTAATGATACCCCGTCCCTTAAGTCATACAATTAACTATGTATGATTTAAGGGATGGGGTTTTACTATTTTTTGCGCGAATACTTTAGAATTGTCGATAAGCCGCCATCTGCGTTGCATCTCTTCCGGGCTTCACTCCAGCGTACGCCCGGTACGCTTGCGTTCCAGTCCTTGGAGAAGCTTAGCAGCTGACGACTTCTCGGCAATTCCGGCATTTCATTTGTTATGGGAAAATAGAGGAGGAAGTTATGATGGCTGTGAATTTTGAACATTTTTCTTACGCTTATCCGAACAGTGATGTGGTTCTTGATGATATTACCATGGCGATTCCTGAAGGTTCATTTACCGTTATTACTGGCCCTAGCGGGGCAGGCAAAACTAGTTTGGCGCTGGCGATAGCCGGTGTGGTTCCCCATTATTTTGGGGGGCGGCAGGGAGGCTCTGTGCAGGTTGGTGGCGTTATCTCCGCCCAAAGCAGTATGGGCGAACTGGCTAAGCAAGTAGGTACTGTATTGGCTGATTACGAAAGTCAGCTGGTGGCATTAACGGTAGCAGAAGAAGTAGCATTTGGTCTGGAGACTTCCGGCTTTGGCCGGAGTGAGATTGCCGAACGGGTTAATCAGGCGCTGGCACTGGTGGGGCTGGCTGGGTTAGAGGATCGTGAGGTGGCCGGGTTGTCAGGCGGCCAGAAGCAGCGGTTGGCGATTGCCGCTGTGCTTGTTACCGCTCCAGAGATATTGGTTCTTGATGAACCGGCTTCGGCGCTTGACCCGGAAGGGGCAGCCGGGATTTATGAGCTGCTGTATAAGCTTAATTGCCAGGGGAAAACAGTGGTTGTTGTGGAACATCAACTGGCGCGCGTATTACCGTATGCCAGCCAGGTTGTTGTTTTGCAGGCAGGTCATCTGCAATTCGCAGGTAACCTGGAACAGACGCTAGCATTTATGTGGGAGCAACCGGCGCTTAAGTTGGGCGTACCGCCACTATGGGTCATTAAATTGACCATGGAAGAACAGACAGGACTAACCTTAACTGCTTGGAAAAGTGAAGACGAAGCAGCCGCAGAACTGAACAAACTGATGCGAACGTGCGCAGAAGGAGTGGCCAAAAGTGCCTGAAACACTTTTAGATATACAAAAATTAGTTTTTACCTATAAAAATTCCGAACAAACGCTGAATGAAGTGGACTTTGCCGTCAATGTCGGTGAATTTGTAGCATTAGTTGGGCGCAACGGCAGTGGGAAGACAACACTTACCCGTTTGGCGATGTCATTGATAAAGCCGGCCAGTGGAAAAATTACCTTTCAGGGGCAAAACACGGCAGCCATGACACCTGCTGATATGGCCCGCAGTATTGGTTATGTTTTTCAAAACCCTGATAGGCAGATTTTCCATGATACTGTTGCCAAGGAAGTAGCTTACGGTCCGCAACAGCTTGGATTTGCTCCTGAGGCACTGAGCCAGTCGGTGGCATGGGCGCTTAGAATGACCGGTCTGACAGAACTGGCCGACAGTTTTCCGCGTTTGCTCAGCCGGGGACAAAAGCAAAAAGTAGCTATTGCGTCAGCCATTGCCATGCAGCCCAAAATGCTCATTCTGGATGAGCCTACCAGCGGGCAGGACCCTTGGGACGGACATAACTTGATGGAGCTGTTAAACAGCCTAAATCAGCAAGGTATTACCATAATTCTGGTTACCCATGACATGGAACTTATTGCTAAATATGCAACTAGGGCTGCTGTGCTTGATCGGGGGCTAAAAGTATTTGATGGTACGCCATCAGAGTTGTTTTCTGGCAGTCGCGATATCGCTGCCTGGGGTTTACTGCCGCCAACAGCTGTTGCGCTTGGTCAGCAGTTGGCTGGTGTAAATGCACAAAATGCGGCTGAGTTAGTCAAGCTGGTTATGTCAACAATTAAAGAGAGGGGTGAAGGCTATGCCTAAACTTGCGCCGCTCACCAAACTCATTTTTACAGCTGTCGTATCGGTATGGGCGTTACTCATTCCTACGCTAACAGGCCAAATTGCATTGGTTGTTGGTCAACTGCTGCTACTGGGACTTTATCGCCCCTTAGGTAAGCATTGGCAGGCGGTTAGTGGATTGGCACTATTTGCCGGCCTGTTGGTAGCTATTCAATATGTGTTTGGCAGTAGCCTGGAGTTTTCATTGATGTCCGGCTTTAAGATGCTTGCGATGTCGCTAGTATTTGTCTTTATGTTAGCTACCACCCGGTTGCAGGACTTGACAGCTGCGCTGGTTAGTCAGTGCCGGATACCTTATGAATATGCTTTTATGTTTACTTCAGCATTACGGTTTGTGCCTGATTTCCTTGAAGAGAGTAAGGCTGTGCGCGAAGCGCAGGCTTGTCGCGGTTATGTTTTTCGCGGTAATCCGGTAAAACGGCTCATGGATTATATAGCCATTGTTGAGCCATTGGTTTTGCGGGCCATTTCCCGGTCGGAAACTATGGCCATGAGCCTGGAACTGCGGGGGTTTGGCCGCAAAGGACGACGGCAGTTTACTGCCGATGTAGCGCTCAGCCGCCCTGATTATGCCGCTATGTTGTTTATGCTGCTGCTGACGATTGGTTTGACGATTGTACGATAATTTGTGATAGTTGTTGCCACAAGCGGCAGCAACTATTTTTTGTAAGGACATGAAGGAAAAATGTACATGTAGCAGAATATAATACCAAATATCAATCATTAATGATTGCATTGACCCCGTTATTTTGGGGAACAATTTAAAAACTACCAATTTATTCAAATAGGAGAGGAGTTTTCAGCAATGGCCCTGATTAACGAGAATTATCTTAAATTGCAAGGAAGCTATTTATTTGCTGAAATAGCACGGCGTATAACCAAATTCAAGGAAGATAATCCCAGTGCCGATGTTATCAGACTCGGAATTGGCGATGTTACCCGACCGCTGCCTGAGGCTGTAATTAAGGGGCTGCACATGGCCGTTGATGAAATGGCTGATGTTAAGACCTTCCGCGGCTATGGCCCTGAGCAAGGCTATCAGTTCCTTATTGAGAAAATCATTGCTACTGACTATCAATCACTGGGTGTGAGCCTGGATGTGGATGAGCTATTTGTTAGTGATGGTTCCAAAAGTGATGTCGGTAATATTCAGGAAATCTTTGGTGTGAACAACCGAGTAGCTATTACTGATCCGGTATATCCGGTTTACCTGGATACTAATGTTATGGCTGGACGCACTGGCGACTTGGTCAATGGTAAATTCGCCGGTGTGACCTACTTGACTTGTAATGCCGAAAACAATTTTACCCCAGCGTTACCGGAGGAGAAGGTAGATATCATTTATCTTTGCTTCCCCAATAATCCCACAGGCACGACGCTGCCTAAGGAAGAACTAAAAAAATGGGTGGATTATGCTAAAGCCAATGGGGCTATTATTCTCTATGATGCCGCTTATGAAGCCTACATCCAGGAACCAGGCATTCCCCATAGTATTTATGAAATTGAAGGCGCAAAAGAGGTGGCTATTGAGTTTAGAACCTTCTCCAAAAATGCTGGTTTTACCGGCACGCGTTGTGCTTTTACTGTCGTACCTAAGACTGTTTTGGCAGCCACTAAAGATGGTGGTCAATATCCTCTGAATAAGCTATGGAATCGCCGCCAGACCACTAAGTTTAATGGCGTGCCGTACATTATCCAACGGGGAGCGGAGGCTGTATATACGCCAGAAGGCCAGCAGCAGATTAAAGCGCTTATTAACTACTATATGGATAATGCCAAAACCATCCGGGAAGGATTAAAAAGTATCGGGTTAGATGTTTTTGGTGGTGTTAATGCACCCTACATTTGGCTCAAAACGCCGCCAGGCTACGATTCATGGTCATTTTTTGATAAGCTTCTGAATGAAGCTAACATTGTCGGCACCCCGGGAGCTGGTTTTGGCCCGGCTGGCGAGGGTTACTTCCGGCTTACCGCCTTCGGTAGTCAAGAAAGTACCCAGGAAGCGATTGACCGTATTAAAACTAAGTTGAGTTTATAAGACCTAAAGCAGGGGGATAGTTCTTGTGCTTCGTTTGGTGAAGCAGGAGAATATTCTTCCTGCTTTCTTTAGATCCCCAAGCGGCCGAGCTTTTGGTAAAGGTAAAACAATCGCAAGAAAAATATCGTATAGCGAGAAAATATTTTGCGTCGGGATAAAAAAAGATTGACAAAGAATCAGGAACGTAATACTATTAAATTGAGAATGATTCTCGATATCAATTTAATAGCTTTAAAAATAGAGGGGCGTTTGGGGTGAAATTTTGAAAAACGTTTTATTAAAAAAATTTATTGCTACATTAAATACTTTTAGTGACGGCGAATATCTTATGGCCAAGATTGAATTAGAAGCCGCACCAATACTTGCAGGAATAAAACCTTCTTCACTAATGACTTTCAGCAAAGATTCACGTAATCTTTATCAAATGTGGGAAACGTTCAAGGACAAGTGCTGTGCGATACTGCGGTTGCAATATTTTGAAATGAAAAAAACCGAAAGATCTGTATTAGTCTTATTCTATAATCCCGTTTTAATATCAGAAGTTGTGCTACGTGCTGAAAATAAAGATTTTTTATGCGGTATGGGGTATCCGGCTGGCGTATCGCTACAGCAAATTTTGCAGATTCTTAGGGAACGATTTAAACATACATTCCCGCATGAAATTGGATTATTTCTTGGCATAGCCAAAGAAGATGTTGACGGCTTTATACAAAATGGGGGAGCCGGATGCTTATTTTGCAGGTATTGGAAAGTCTATCATAGACCTCATGAGGCGATTTGCTTATTTCGTAGATATGATACGGCTAGGTATACTGTTATGAAAAGTATTTGTCAGCGAAATTCATTGGTAAATATGCCCGCGTGAGTAAAAAAGGTATACGCGTTAATTTATAACAGGCATGATAGATATAAAACAGATAAGTAGTAGAATCTTCTGTTGGAGGTATGCTGAGTTAAGGGGGTGGGCTATCTGCATTGTAAGCTTCGGTTGCTAGTTCTGGTGATGATGCTCATCCCACAAGGAGTTGTTTTCGGGTTAGCCAATGGTACCGGATTGGCAAGTGATAGATGGTTTAATCAAATAGAAGCTGTATCATTGGTGAGTGCCTTGTTGTTAGCCCTCGCGACACCGGGTCTGATAATTGAATGGTTGCTGGGTAAGCCTTTAGAAAAAATAAGATGTTTTTGCTTTATGGTAAAGCAGGGGGATTACCGGGCGAGAGTATCATTGCCTAACGAATCCCGGGATAGGGACGATGAGGATGCTATAACTCTCCTTATGCGTGATATGAATTGGATGGCACGACAGATAGAGCTACGAGAACAGGAATTAAAGCAGGTTGTAGAAAACTTAGAACAATCTCGCCAGCATATCGGGAAACAAAATCAAGCTTTGGCCAAAACAAATGCGGAACTAATGGTAGTCCAGGGCCGGCTAAATGAAAGAACAACTGAACTGGAAGAAGCTTTCAAACAAATGCAAGTGATGGCATTGACAGATCCACTCACAACGATAGGCAATCGACGGTGTTTTTTCGATACGTTGGAGCAACAGTTTGCGGCACTGATATGCACTTGTCGGCCGATTTCATTGGTTATGATTGATATTGACCGATTTAAAGCAATAAACGATACATTTGGCCATGAGGCGGGTGATCGGGTTTTACAGGAACTTGCCAGGATTATCATACAACATAGTCGAGAAAACGATTTAGCTGCTCGTATTGGGGGGGAAGAATTTACTGTTCTCTTGCCTGGAGCGGGTTCTCAGGAGGCGGTGCTTGTCGCCCGGAGAATTAAAGCCGCGATTGCAAACCATAATTTTGAGTTGGCTGATGAACAGCGAATTTCCATCACAGTTTCTATTGGTATTTGTACATTGTCGCAAACGCCGTGTTTCAACAGAGATAATTTATATAATTATGCCGATCAGGCGCTTTATCATTCTAAAAACAACGGGCGCAACAGCATTTCTATTTTTGATCCCACGATTCGATCAGTGACCAAAGTTAGTTGAAATAGGAAAGGAAGGTAATTGTATGTCAGTGGTAGTTGTTGGAGGTGATTATTTAGGCAGTATTGAAAAGAATTTGTATTCTATAGGGGTTACTGAATTGGTACATATTTCCGGCAGAAAGACGTTTGACAAAAATAAAATGAATTTACCAAAAAATACTGCTTTTGTTTTAGTGTTGACTGACTACGTAAATCATGGTACTGCAAAGAATGCTAAACTTGCAGCTAAATCACAATCAATACCGTTGATTTTTGCCAAAAGATCATGGCGCTTTGTTGAAGAAAAACTTAGAGATAGTAAGTTTATTTAGTTACGGCAAACAGACAGGAGGGAAAAACTTGACTTTGCAAATACGTTCAAATGAAGAAAAAGTAGATTTACTTATTGAGGGAGACATTTACGAAGAACATGCGGAATGTTTACGGGATATGACTTTTTCTTATGCACGGCGTGGAATAAAAAAGCTCGATATCCAACTTTGCTCTACGTATTACATTAGCTCTAAAGGGAAGCAATGCCTGCGTCTTATGAAAGACACATTAGACGGGCAAGGTGTACAGGTCTTATTTAAGCCTAAATTATAAGGTTTTTTATTTTGCTACTAAAGTGAGAATGATTCCCAATATTGATTGAAGCCAGGAGGATATTATGGTCAAAACACTCAACCAGTTAGGTTCCGGTGAAACGGGCGTGGTGATAAAGGTGTATGGAAGCGGTTCGGTGAAACGACGGATTGTAGATATGGGCATTGTTGCCGAAACTCTTATTCAAGTACAAAAGTTGGCCCCGCTTGGTGACCCCATGGAGATTAAGGTAAAAAACTTCAATCTTTCTCTACGTAAGTCGGAGGCAGCGCTAATTGAAGTTCGGACGCAGTGAAGCTGGAAGGCATGCTGATGATATAGAAGGAGGCTTACGGATGTCGACGAAAAATTTGACAGTGGCTTTGGCGGGCAATCCTAATTCCGGCAAGACCACTATTTTCAATAATATTACCGGAGCGCGCCAGCATGTGGGCAATTATCCGGGGGTAACCGTGGAGCGACGAGAGGGTTTTCGTCGTTACCAAGGCAAGGAGCTATTGCTGGTAGACCTGCCAGGAACATATAGTCTGACAGCTCATTCGCTGGATGAGTTGGTAGCACGTAACGTGATTGTCAACGAAAAACCGGATATCATAGTGAATATTCTGGATGCATCCAACCTGGAACGTAATTTGTATTTGGCGGTCCAACTACTGGAGCTTGAACGGCCAGTGGTATTGGCTCTAAATATGACTGACGTGGCGGAAGAGAGAGGCCTAAAAATCAATGATGAGTTGTTAGGCCATAAACTGGGTATTTCAGTAGTTCGTATGGTGGGCAACCGTAACAAGGGCACGGACGATCTCCTTCAAATGGTGTCAGACGCTGCAGCGGCAAATGAACACCAGCCTTTCAATTTGGACTATGGTCAGGAGATTGAGGCCAAAATTAAGCTGGTGACCGAGGCTCTCGAAGCCTTGACCGAGGTTAAGTATCCGCTAAGGTGGCTGGCAATCAAACTGCTTGAAAATGACCAAGACGTTAGCAGTGCAATCAAACTGGTAGTGGGCGGGTCAAAGATCTTGTCGTTGGTTGAACAAGCCAGAGGCGAACTAAAAGTTGTTTTTAACGATGAGCCGGAACTTGTAATTGCTGAGAGCCGTTATCGTTTTGTCGGCAAAGTTTACCGGCAAGTCGCGTCTGCTAATAATGATCTGGGTAAGACCACATCGGACAAGATTGACAATGTTTTGACTCATCGTGTACTTGGTTTACCAATATTCTTTGGCATTATGTGGCTATTGTTTAATATTGTTTTCACTGTTGGGGCCTATCCGCAGGAGTGGTTGGAACAGGGAATTACATGGGGCGGGGCATTCCTTGGCCAGAATTTGGCGGATGGCGCTCTCAAATCACTGGTGGTCGACGGTATTATCGGCGGCGTGGGAAGTGTCATTTCTTTTCTACCAAACATTTTATTGCTCTTTTTAGGAATAGCATTGCTTGAAGACACCGGATACATGGCTCGGGCTGCTTTTGTCGTAGACCGCGTAATGCGTGCTGTTGGTTTGCACGGCAAATCTTTTATACCACTTCTTTTGGGCTTTGGCTGCAGTGTTCCCGCCATTATGGGAACTCGCACCCTGGAGAACCCCCGAGACCGGATGGTTACTATCCTTGTTGCTCCGTTGATGAGCTGCAGCGCTCGATTGCCGGTCTATACCTTGCTTACCGCTGCCTTCTTCTCTCCGCAATTTGCTGGCACAGTCCTATTTTCCGTCTATGTCGTAGGCATTGTTTTGGCTATATTTATGGCACTAATCTTCCGTAAATTCTTATTCCCCGGAGCGGCCGAGGCTTTTGTGATGGAAATGCCCCCTTATCATTTGCCGACAATACGCAGCATTTTTACGCATATGTGGGAGCGAAGTGTACTGTATTTGAAGAAAGCGGGCACGCTGATTCTAGCCGCTTCCATCCTGGTCTGGTTTGCTACCAATTACCCTACAAATGTTGAATATAGTAAGGACTACGATCAGGAGAAAACGCAAGTCGAGGAAAGCTTTAGCGCTCAAGTTACGCAAAATGTTTTAATTCCTCTACATATCGAGAACCCGGAAGATATTGAAGCATTGAGTGCTCTTGTAGGCGAGATTGCGGCAATTCATGATGCGAAGGATAAAGAGGATCAAGCCTTATCAGCTACGGCGATAGCTGATAAGCTGGACGAACTCCAACAGGCCAAGTCTGTGTTGTATCCATATGCTATGCATTATTACGAACTTGAACAGGAGAAACAATCCGAAACTGAAAAAATCGATAAAGAGCAGGCTGGCGAGAAACTGGCCAAAAGTTATGCCGGACAAATTGGGAAAACAATTGAGCCAGTTATTCAGCCGCTAGGGTTTGATTGGAAAATTGGCGTCAGCTTAGTATCGGCGATGGCTGCCAAAGAAGTTCTCGTAAGCACCCTTGGCACTATCTACAATGTAGGCGAAGTCGATGAGGATGACTCAACCAGTCTGCAAGAGGCACTAGCTGCAGACCCGGCGTTTAGTCCACTGGTAGCCTATTGCCTGATGATATTTACGCTCATTTATTCTCCCTGCCTGGCTGCGCTCGCCGTCTTACGGCGTGAAACCAACTCATGGAAATGGACGGCTTTCAGTTTTTGCTATTCCACCGTTTTGGCCTGGATCATTACCCTGGCTGTTTATCAGGTGGGTATGATGTTGAGTTGAGAAAGGGCATGATAAATTGTTGCATCAAATTACAGTTGACGATCTGCACGAAATGGTGGATGCGCTGACCACCGCGCTTGATGCCAAAAACTCATATATGTGCGGACATTCTGAACGTGTGGCGAAGCTATCGCTGCTATTGGCTAATACCATGGAATTATCGCCATCAGAGCAGACGCGGATTCATATTGGGGCCCATTTGCACGATATTGGAAAAATAGGTATTCCTGACGCAATCCTTAATAAACAGGGAAAGCTGACAGATGATGAGTTCATTATCATCCGTCAGCACCCGGCAATCGGCGATAACATTGTGGGTAAACTCAAGCTGTTCCAATCGGTCGCCGATATTGTCCGCCATCATCATGAACGCTTTGATGGCAAAGGTTACCCTGATGGCTTACGAGGTCATGATATTTCGTTAGGCGCGAGGATTGTGGCTGTTGCCGATGCTTTTGATGCGATGACCAGCGCCCGGGCTTACCGTACGGCATTCACGCTTAGTCAGGCGATAGCGGAAACACAGCGCTGTCAGGGCACTCAATTTGATCCGGATATAGTAGCGGTATTGGTTGATTTGTCTACAAAGAATAAACTTTTTAGCAGTGGCGGCGGAGAAATTCGCAGTCTAGTAGCTACGGCCTAAAGTTAATCGTAGAGCAACTTAGTTATCCGATAAAATGAAGTAATTTTAAGGAGGTCGTGACATGGAAACTCTGTTAGTAAGTCTCATAGGAATAGCGGCGATTGGATACGCAGGATATATGGTTTGGCAAAGCATTAGCGGAAAACATGGTTGCAGTTGTGGAAATGGCGGCTCTTGTCAGACTAGTGGGGGCAGTTGTTGTTCGACAAAAAAGGTTTTGCGGAAGCTTCCTTAAATTTAGATAAAAGGAATAATGCATCAAGGAGATGTTTATTGAATGAAAAGGATAATGGTAAGTTTGACTGCAGGTATTATCTTAATGAGTGCGCCAGTAGGTGCTGAACCGATTCATATAACTGGTGATACATCAATTAAATATCAGAGAGATAGCGCCGACGGTGAGAGCACAATTTCCGGCTCGGTCTATACAATAAAACTTATGGGTGAGGCTGATTTGGGAGACGGTTGGTCACTATACACTCGCCTGGCAGCGCAAAGTGTAACAGACCCATTCCTGGCGGATTTCAATCTTTCTCCCGGAGCTTATGGAGAAAGCAAAAAATCGGTGGTTGCTTTGGACCAGTTCGGCTTGAATTACAAGACAGACAAAATGGTCTACAAGTTTGGTCGTCAGGATGCGACTGTGGGGACGACCGCCTTGCTGTATAGTCGACCCGATTCGAATATTGGTAAGGAAGCCTTTGTTGACGGTCTTAGCTTTTCCGGTACTGTCGGCGCTATTAACATGTCAGGTCTCCTGGCACGAGAAGATAATCCGGCAGGGGAGATCAAAAACAAAATTTATGCAATACGGGCTGGCTATAGTCCGGTAGAAAACTTCGGTTATGGTGTTACCCTGGGCCGGTACGACGGTGACGACAGTACCAATCATTGGGCTGTGGACGGAACATATACACTTGGTAAGAGTCATTTTACTGCCGAATATACGAAAGCGAACAGCAACACTAATAACAAAGCGTACGCAGTAATTTACGGCTATGATTTTAATGACAAAATTTCCGCGTCGGTAACTGGGTTCAGGGTCGAAGAACTCGGTTCAATGGGTCAACAAAGTGACTTTGATGTGGATAACCGCGGTTTTCATTATGGCGTCAGTTACCAACTCAATGAGGCTACGGGTCTAGAGCTCGTTTATAAAGACCAAAAAACTATCAGTGAGGGGCAAAATAACGAATCTTTCGAAGCTACGATCACTTATGCATTCTAAGTAGTTTAACTAGTAGCGTCTGTTACGAAAAATTGGTAAAAAACGATGCATGTATAAATAGTAAAGAGGAAAGTCAGAGAAAAATAGCAGTGGGACAGTTCTTAACTTGAAGGGTTATTCAAGAAGAGCTGTCCCACACTGTTGCACTGCTGTATTTGGTTATGGAATGCATAAACACTATGGTATAATTAGATGCAAACAATTTTCAACTAAGTGGAGGAAGTTATGGAATTTTTAAAATCTATGGGTTATTTTATTCTTGCAGGTCTGTTTGAAATTGGTGGAGGATACCTAATATGGCTTTGGCTACGAGAGGGCAAAGGAAGCAGCTATGCGATTGTTGGTGCGATTATTCTGACCTTGTACGGCGTAATCCCGACACTACAACCGGCTAACTTTGGACGAGTTTACGCCGCATATGGCGGGGTATTTATAGTTTTGTCTATTCTTTGGGGATGGGGTATAGACAAGGTTATGCCTGATAAATTCGATATTATTGGCGGTGTTATATCTCTGCTGGGAGTGCTAGTTATAATGTACTGGCCTAGATAAATTAGTCACACGTTATACTTTCTAATAAATGACATTATTTCCATACAGGTTTTAATTGAGGATCTCTTATTATAGCTTTGCGAAAATGGATTAGCAAATCCATGCTGACCAGATCGTTTTTCAACTTGGATATTATCAAGGTTAGTTAAATGTGAAATCAAGTTGTCTACATCAAAAACTTTTTCTTCAGTAGGAAAGAACAATAAGACAGGACATGTAGGCTTTATTTCGAGGTAATCTCGTATTCTTGAACCATAAAAGCCAATAGCTAAATCGCACAAACCTGTGTCGCTACACAACCACGCAAGTGTAGCCCCCACGCTATAGCCCAACACGTAAACTTTTTTATAATTTGCGCGCGCATTACGTAGAACCTCTTTTATTTGATTGAACGCACTCTCAAAACCAACAGTATTCATAAAATAATTATAAGCTATTGCTTCTTGATCATAACAAAATGACTCTCTACCATTAAGTAAGTTAGGCGCAATACTGTCAATTTCATATTCTGAAAACTTCTCACAAACTTCAATAATGTGTTTATTTATACCGTAAATTTCATGTAAAACAATAATGACTGTATTAGAGTGATGAATATAGGCTAGCATCAATACCTCCGCATCCTATACTTTTCATAATAATATCATATAGATTCAGCGCTGAAAAGCAGGCTTGGATTTCTGCATCGGGTTAGAAAGAAGCAGAATACTTGTCTGCATTCTATTTTTCTGTATGCCTAACCTAACCTGGGGAACAATACCTAACAAGAAAAACAATCCAGGGGGTGAAGTAGTATGAGTGAATATTACCGGCTCATTCGCCATAGTGGTAACAAAGATTTGTTTCGCGCGGTTGAGATGTCGGTGGCGGCTCTTGTAAGCGGGCATTCATTTCATATTCAGGCTGAAGGCTTGGCGGCGATAAAGGCGGCACTTAAAATACGCTTGGCAGCTTTGCTACAAAGCCAATTTCAGTTACCTAGCAGCGGCAAGGGCAGCAGTGACAACCGGGGCGGACTGGGGAGAGCGCAATTTATTGATCCATTACACACCAGGATTATTGCACCACCCAAACCAGCCATACCGCTTAGCCGCTTACCTGACGAGCAACTGGTGACGAAGGAAATCAAATCACATGGTTGATAGTCTCAATACCAGCCTTGCGCAATTATCCCTATCCCGCTTAGGGGCAGCAGCGGCTGTTATTGATGAGGCTCTAGGACGCGGGCAGGGAATACGCCTTGGACAAAGTACTGTTTTCAGCAGCAAAGTGCATGCTTTTAATTCACATAGCCCTGAGCATGTGAAAATCATGGTGAATACGGATGCTGGTCAAGTTTTTTATTATCGTTCAGACAGTGGTAGGATTGGTCATTTAGATATATTTCACGAGTGTGGTGCGATCGATCATCAAGTAGCAGCCTACTATGTTTGTTCAGCCCTTGAACGGTATCGTACCATCGCTGTACAGCAGCCAACAATGATGGGTACCGGATTGCTTAACCCTGATCTTGTGGATATTCAGACAGCTACCGGCGGTGGGCGAATAACCGGCAATTTGCAAGGCGGACAAAAGCCTTCTGTGCGGCGAGTGCATGAAAATCACGTGCATGTAGCACTGCAACTGTCGATAAACAATCTGTTATGTCTGTTTTATATTGTGGCGGCGGTTGAAACTGCTATACTGGACTTGGGTTTGGAACTTAGATGCAATGAACGCATTTCGTATGTTGAGGCGGCTGACTGTCAATCTGACCTTAGCCCGTACACTGATCAAACGGATTCTTTGCTTGCCAGTCAACTGTTGACTAAGAATAACCAACAGGCCATTTGCCCTGTGTCTGATAGTACTCCCGGCTCAGCTGCTGAGTGCTCGCCTGAATATAGTTATACAGGCAGTCGATTTGGTGCGGGACCGCAGCCAGCAGAGAGTGTCGCGGATAGACCTTTGGGTTTTGAAAAGTAAAATTATGCTACTGAAATAAACAGGTTTGCCGGGGTTCAAGTCGGCAGACCGTTGATATATCGCAGTAAAGATGTTTGCTAGTGGGGTGTATTGCCAGATAACTATAAGCTGAAAATTATCTTGATTTTGAGCGCAGCAGCTAATTCGCGAACAGGAACCAGCAACTGGCCGTGTTGTTTATAAGGAGCTTGCGGCAAGGCCAGAGTTTTGCCATTAACAGTCATACTTGCTTTCCCGGCAGTTAGGGTAGCTTTACTTTCGCCAATAGTAAAGGTAACGGTATCATCTGTTTGCTCAAGACCGGCAGACAGGGCATCAGCTGCTGTTATAGCTGGTAGCAAGAGAAGTTGTTTTTTTTCAGTTTTAGTTATAGAAATAGGGGTTTGCAGGAAAATTTTGCGATTATTGACAGTAATAAAGCTGGCTCCTGCTTTGGCTTTTAACTGTTTGGGTTTATTGCTGGCTTTGGGAGCAAAGGTAGTAAATAATGTTTTGGCAATGGCGTTTTCCACACTGTAATAGGGGTTGGCTTCTATGAGGTTCGCCCCGTTCATTAGGAAGACTATACCCAATTTGCTGTCAGGGTCATAGTAGGCATCACTGGATAGTCCATAGGCTTCGCCAGAGTGGCCAACAAGGCGTTTTCCTGGCACCAGGTCATCGGTAATATGGAAGTTCAGACCTTTTTGTTTGTAAAAGCCACCCATACTGTAGCCAAACCACTGCATACTATGCATCAGGTCTGTTGTGTCTGATTTTAGAATACGGGTATGTTGTTTATATATGCCGCCGTTCATATGAATCTGGAGAAATTTGGCTAAATCGACAGAATTGGCGCGTAATCCACCGGCTGGAGAATGAGCAAGCGAACCAGCACTTGTTGTTGGCGTGGGCTTAGTGCCGTTATAATTATCCTTTGTTGGCCTAAAGCTGATTAGGGATGCATCCAGGCGATATAATACGGCTGTGTTTTGCCAGTTTATACTATCGGACGGTTCGAAGCTGGCATCCATGTCGAGTGGCTTGAAGATATATTTGGTACAGTATTTATCAAAAGGAAGGCCGGAGATTTTTTCAACAAGCGTTCCAACAATGCCTGTGCCAAAGTTGGAATAGCTAAATTGTGTGCCTGGGGCATAATTGCCAAAGGTGTCCGGATCATAATACTGACCATCAGGAACCAGCATATCTTGGATATTAATTTCCTGCAATAAGGCAGGTGTCTCTTCCAAAATGGTATTATAGGCGCCACTGTCAACAATACTGGAGGTGTGAGTCAGCAACTGGCGAAAGGTGATTTTGACATCTGGATAGCGGGGATTTCTTATTTGGTAGCCCAGGTATTGACTGATATCGTCATCAAGGCCAAACTTGCCCTGTTCATAAAGCTGCATCAGCGCCGTGGCTGTGATCATCTTGGAGAGGGAGGCCACGCGAAACAGCGTTTCAGCGTTTACGGTGCGGGTAGTGGCCAGATCAGCCCAGCCGTAGCTGCCATTCCAGATAAGCTTGCGCTCGTTGAAGACAGCCGCTGATAAGCCGACAACCTTGTATTTTTCCATGGTGACCAGCAATTGCTTATCAAGAACCGTTGGTTTGGCGGGCAGCAGATAAGGCGGTAAGACATAATAGCCTGGCGGCGGTTCAAGTTGGTTTCCCTGGGCAGAGGAGGTCAGCAGGCTTAGGACAAGAATAATGCCCGTCAAGGCGGTGGGTAGATGTTTTCTTAAACGGTTAGAGAACATAGGGACCTCCTCGTTAATGACTGGAATGCGCTCTACACGGAGTGCCTTTCCTGGCTGAAGGAATAGGTTCTAGGGTGTGAAAAACAAGCGGTTATAATATACCGAATTGCCGATAAGGATGATTGGCTGCGGTCCAATGCCTAAATCGCAAATCAGCTGCTGGTTGTGGTTGTTAAGATTAATTCGGTATAAGGCGTGATTGGCTGATGTATTGGTAAAATAGACAAAGCCATTAGCAACATTAATAAAACCGGCCTGGTCATCTGTCAGCTTGGTGCGCCCCTGACCGTTGGTGCTGATGGTGTAGAGCTTTTGGTTGTCGCTATAATTGCTATAGTAAATGGTATCGTCAGCTACGGCCATGAAAAGAACCTGATCATCGGCAATCTTGCTGCGACTAGTGCCGTCAAGCTTAATTTTGTACAGCTTGTAGCCGTCAGAAGCATTGAGGTAATAAACCCAATTACCGGCGATGGTAAGATTTTCAGCCTGGTCGTCACATAGCTTTTGCGGCTCAGACTGACCGTCTAAGGCCAATTTGTAGATGGTATTAGATGGCGTAGAATTGTCATTGCTCCAGTTAATATATACCAACCAGTTGCCAACTACGGTTAATTGACTAGCAGGCTGGTTGCCAATTTTGGTTTTTTCAGTGCCGTCAAATTGCATCCGGTAAATATGATGCTGGTCTGACCAATTGCTATAATATAAATATTTCCCGGAAATAGTAAGGCTCCAGGCTTCATCGGCGCTAATGATGACAGGCCTTGCTTCACCAGGTCTAAGCCGGTAGATATTCTCTTGACCACCAGCATAACTATCGCCGGTAAGGTCAAGGTAATACAAAGTGCCGTCGCTATCAGCAACCGCCAGGCCGTTGTTGGCGGTATTTGCCGGAGGGATGGTAACGGGAACTGCAAAAATAGAGGCTGGGATAATAACTAGCCACAAGGCGAGCAGGGTTGTGACAGTCTGCTTGCATAAGGTGGTTGGTGCCATGCTTAGTTCCTCCTTGCTGCCAGTGCGGTAATCGAAAAGTATTTATCTGTAGCCTGGAAAATTGCCTGGGCAGCTTGCTGGCGATAAATTCGCTGGGATAGCAGTTTGGCATCTTGCGGGTGAGGCATCATGGCAACTTCGACAATAACTGCCGGAACCCAGCTGGAGTTAAGGACGACCAGGCCTGGCCGGTCTTGCAGCGGATATTGATGAAGATGGAGCGTGCCTGCCAGCTCATTTGCCAACAGAGTAGCTAATTCTTTAGCCGGTTTGGGAGCGGATGAGTTGTAGAGGGCGGTAGTTCCCCGGTATAGCTTTCTGGCAGCATCAGGCATATCAGTAGGCATAGAATTATTATGAATAGCAAGGAAAGCGTCAGCCTGTAGAATGTTGGCGGCATCGGCCCGGTCTAACAGACTGGGATTGCTGTCATCTGTTCTGGTCATATACACATCATAACCATGCTGACAGAAAATATCACGGCTTAACAGGGTGATATCAAGGTTAAGCTCTTTTTCTAATAGATAGTTACTGGTTGCGCCTAAGGCTGTACCGCCGTGTCCGGGGTCAAGTACAATGGTTTTAGGCAGGGGAGTGGTGAGGGTATCGGAAAAAGTCAAGACAAGGTAGGTGCGAAAGATAATGGTGTCGTCAGGCTGCATTACCCGTTTGCGTTTTACTGTCGTTACCGTGGCTGTGGTATTTCGTGAAGAATAGGCAGCTGTTAGTATAAAATCACTGTTGTTGTCAGAATTTGTTGCTAGCCTTGTTAAACGCGGGGAGAAGTTTACAAGAGTAACAGCATTGCTGTCGGCAGGCAGGGTTGATTGTGCGGCTACTGTGAGTGTAAGGATGTTGTTTTTTTCTGTTATGTGATATTGCGGTTCAAAGGTGTAGGCTAAGGGGCCAGGTACACTGGCTGCAGGCAGCCGGGTTTCCACTGCTACGGCGACAACATCTTTGTGTTCAAGTTGAAACGTTTTTACCGCGACAATGCTGGCGGGGAGTGTTTCTGCCAGGTCAGCCGCAGCAGGCACCGGGGAAAGTAAAAACAGGATGGCGATAAACAAGGTGATATAGGATATAAAGACAGGCATAGCTACACCTCACTATTATAGAAATAGATAATAGAAAATGGTTCGTCATTAAAATAAAAATACCTGCCGAGTAATCTGAGTATTGACAAATGTGCGTGTCCCTTGGTATTCTATATACATCATAGTTGCATATTGGAAATATCAATGACCAGGAAGAGTAAACATTCAGTGGAAGCTGCAGCGAGCCAATGGTAGTGAGAGTTTGGCGCCGACCGGTATGTTGAATGGACCTGGGAGATGCAGTCTGAGCCGTGTAAGCGGGGTAGGCGCTGACGGGATTCTTCCGCCGTTATCAGGAAGCAGGTATCGGACAATTGTCTCGTACTTTGATGAGCCGGACCAGAGCAGTTTTGTTGTGGTCAATAAGGGTGGCACCGCGGGTTATTCCCCGTCCCTTGGATATACTTCTATCCAAGAGACGGGGTTTTGTTTGTTTTGTGGCTGATACTTTAGAATTGCAGATAAGCTGCCATCTGCGTTGTTGCTCCTGCGGGCTTCACTCCAGCGTACGCCCCTGTACGCTTGCGTTCCAGTCCTCGGGGCGCCTAGCAGCTGACAACTTCTCTGCAATTCCGGCAATTCATTATTGATTTTTAGAGGAGGTTGTTGAACAATGGAAAACAAAGAGCGAGAGTTAGTGACGGTTACTACCGGGCAAGAGGGGCGTTTTCGTTGGGCTGCTGTTTCTGCCATGTTGCTGGCGATTGGTGCCATCCTTAGGTTGGTCAGTCCGAGTATTGCCGGAATTTCACCTAACTGGATTATAGCCATGTACTGTTTGGCGATTGTGCTATTTCGTCTGCCTGCCAGCCGGGCTATGGGTATCGGCTTAGTGGCAGGTGCGCTGTGCCTGGCAACTTCCAAATCGGTTTTTCCGTATGGTAATCTGATTAGCGAACCTATAGGGGCGCTGGTATGTGCACTGGTAGTGGGGTTGCCGTTTAGTATGAAATTGGGGCGACTGGATCTCAGACCAGCGATTGGCGCGTTATGTGGTACCTTGGCCAGCGGGCTGACGTTTACAACGTTAGCAAAGCTCCTGTTGGGTTTACCGCTTAAGGTTTATCTGTATGGCATGCTGCCGGTAGTAGTGACAATGACAATTGCCAATACGGTTGTTGCTCAGGCATTGTTCTATCCGGTAACGGCGTTGTTAGGCGGCTTTGTTGCCAAGCATAAGGCAGATGACAGGGTTAACAAGTAAAGAAAACGCCTGTTTTGAGGGAAAGAACTCAAAACAGGCGTTTTCTTTTGCTAAGCAATAATTTTAATTAGCATTTGCCCAATATTCCGGATTAACGAGACGTTGGATAAAGATGGTCTTGGTAGTGGCAAGATCAATGATTGTGCCGCTATGGGTTTTGACAACCGGTTTATCTAAGTGGTCGGTGTTGAAGAAGATAATCTGTCCAGTACGGCCATCACTTAGCAGAACAGGAGAATTAATGAGACAATCGCGTATATAGCGAATAAAGGGCTGGCAGATGCCTTGATCTAGTTTGTCAAATAATTGCTTGGACATGTATTCTAAAACTGGGAAAGGATTGGCGTCTTCACCTGAGTATGCATGTTGATGAAATAGATCAGCAACCGCAATGATGCGGGCGAAGAGGTGAATTTTATCACTGGCCGAGCCCATGGGAACTCCGCTGCCATCCATCAATTCATGATGCTGTAGAACTGATAGCAATACTTCCTGGGGCAAAGAGGGTACATGCTGCAGTAGTTTAGCACCATTTATTACATGAGCTTTGGGTTCTGAGTCGGTCTCTTTTGAAACTACCAGTTTGCCAATATCATGCAAGAGTCCTGCCAAACAGAGCACATGTATTTTATCGTCTGAGAGTTTGAGTTTATGACCAATGATGGTACTAATAAAAGCTACCATGACCGAGTGGCGGGTAACCTTGTCAGCTAAATTATAGTCGCTGACTAATAGATAATCCATTATGGCAGGGCCGGTTGACAGTACAGTAGAATAGATACTAAAGGAGGTTTCTTTTAGTTCCTGTATGGGAACTTGCTTGGTATTACGAATAAAATCAAAGGAGTTAACAGATGTTGTTATTAAATTATCATATTCTTTAAAAAAGTCAGTAAAGTTCTCTGTCAGACCATCTTTTCTTACTGACGTTTCCACTGGTGCGTTACTTTCCGGTGAACTAGTAGTTTCGCTGGACACAAACACATGACTAACATTCCACATGGTTAACAACGAAATAGTACGAGGCGCAATGATGACATCTTTCCCAAGCAGCACCTTGCCGCTGACTGACAGGACTGGTTCGCCGATAGCCATGCCGGGAACCAATTCTTTGACGGCGATCATCCTGGTGGACACAATACCAGCTCCTTTTGAAATGAAAAAAATATAATGGTAACATAAGTATAAATTAGATTATAATGGGAGGCAATCAGTCAAAAGTCATGGTGCTTAGTACTAAAGTCCTAGATGACCAATGTATTAATGCCAAGGGTAAAGAAAAAGGGGCTGTTGCACTAAAGCAGGCCTAAAAAAACAAAAGACGGCCCCGGTATGTAGCCGGGAGCCGTCTTTTGTTGTAAAATCAAGTTTGTGAAAACAAAGAAATTACAAACAGATTATACAACAAACGGGAATGTATATCAACTGGTTATCCCCATGGACATCGGCGAAATGATCCCGGCAGATGATTCGGTGCGATTACTCAACGCGGTCATGGAAAGGATGGATTACAGAAGATTGTATGCCGCGTACTCCCGCCTGGGGAGAATCGAGAAGTCACCGAAACGTCTGTTTAAAATTCTCGTATATGGATACATGAATGGCATTTATTCCAGCCGCAAACTGGAACAATCCTGCCGGCGAGACGTCAATTTCATGTACCTGCTGGGCCGGGAAAAAGCACCGGACCACGCCACGATTGCCCGGTTTCGCAGCGAGCGGTTGGCAGAGGTTGTAGACGACCTGTTTACCCAGCTTGTGCTACTGCTGGCCGATGCGGGCGAACTGTCACTGTCAAGCGCCTTCATCGACGGAACCAAGCTGGAGGCCAATGCCAACCGCTACAGCTTTGTCTGGAAGAAATCGACGCAAAAGAACGAGGAGAAGCTGCAGGAAAAAATGAAAGCTCAGCTCCCGGTGCTGGCGGCAGAGTTCGGTCTGCGCTTTCCTGTCGGTCAGACGATCAAGGCCAAAGACCTGAAAAAGCTGCGCAAACGGCTCAAAGCGCTGCAAGCCGAACGCGGCATCGTCTTTGTCCACGGCAAGGGACAGCGTAAGGCGCCACTGCAGCGGGCGATAGAAACGGTAGACGAATATCTTGCCCGGCAGAAGAAGTACAACGACTACAACCACAGCTTCGGGGAACGCAACAGCTTTTCCAAGACGGACAGAGACGCCACCTTCCTGCGGATGAAGGAAGACCATATGAAAAACGGGCAGCTTAAACCGGGATACAACGCGACACTGGCGGTAGATGCAGAATATATCGTATCTGCCATGATCAGTCAGGAACGAAGCGACAGCCAAACATTCATCCCGATGCTGAAGACGCTCAAAGGACTGGGATATACCAAGCCTGTAGCGGACGCGGGGTTCGAGAGTGAAGAAAACTACACCTGGTGCGAAGAAAACGGACAAATAGCATTTATTAAGCCGTCGAATCACGATAAAGCCAAAACCCGCAAATACCAAAGTGACATCGGCAAGCGTGAGAATATGCCCTATGATGCGAAAAGCGATAGTTACCGCTGCCACAGGGGCCACCCCATCAAGGCGGCGTATGAAAAAAAAACCAAGTCAAAGGCGGGTTATCCCATTGTGACAACGGTCTACGCCTGCACCGAGTGTGCCGGCTGTCCGTATAAGGCCCAATGCATTAAAGGCAAGAGCAAGACGCCGCTCGAAGAACGGAGCAAGAACCTGTACGTATCCAAAACCTTTCTCAGGCAGAGGCAGGAAATGCAGGCGCGCATTCAAAGTGAGGAAGGTGTCCTCTTGCGCATAAACCGCTCCATCCAGGTAGAGGGAGCGTTCGGTGTACTTAAACAGGACATGGGCTTCCGACGGTTTCTGCTGAGGGGCAAAGGCAAGGTCCAGACCGAGTTGTTGCTGCTATGTATGGGGTATAACCTAAACAAACTCCATAACAAAATCCAAAGCGGCCGCTGTGGAACCTATTTACATATTCCCAAAGCGGCCTGACAACTATATACAGATTTTTTTAGAGGAAGAGGCTTCCTCTGTTTTGTTGTGCACATAAACCGACTGCGGCTTCTTTTTTTCATTCTCCCTACTAGGAGTTTCCTTCCTAAATTACCCAAAAAGGCGTGTCGCTCTGCGTTTTTCAAAAAACGTTTTGCGACACGCCCTTTTCTCCATTATCAGGAAGATTAGCGGGGTTTTACTGATAATACTATTTTATCAGTGGCAGCACTTAGGTGTACAGTGCTGCCTTCGGGTACTTCACCACGAATAATCATTTTGCTCAGTTCGGTTTCTACCATGCGGCTGATAAGCCGTTTTAGGGGGCGGGCGCCAAATTGAGGATCATAGCCGGTTTGAGCGAGCAGGGCAAGCGCCTTGTCATCCCAATTTAGGGTGATGGTTAGCTGTTTTTGCAGCCGTTTATTCAAATTCTCCAGCATAATGGCCGCAATATCAGCTACTTGTTTGGTAGTGAGCGCCTTAAATACGACAATATCGTCAATCCTGTTTAAAAATTCGGGCCGGAAGTGTTGTTTTAAAAGTTCCAACACCCGATTCTCCGCAGTTGCAAAATCACTGTTCAAAATTTCGTGTGATCCCAGGTTGGAGGTCATAATGATGATGGCGTTTTTGAAGTCAACCGTACGTCCTTTGCTGTCAGTCAATCGGCCATCATCCAGAATCTGCAGCAATACATTAAACACGTCACTGTGGGCTTTTTCCACTTCGTCCAGCAAAATAACGCTATACGGGCGGCGGCGTACGGCTTCGGTTAATTGTCCCCCTTCATCATAACCAACATAACCGGGAGGTGCGCCAATGAGGCGGGCTACGGTATGCTTTTCCATATATTCGCTCATATCCAGGCGAATCATGCTGCGTTCGTCGTCAAAAAGTACCTCAGCCAGAGTTTTGGCCAACTCGGTTTTACCGACACCAGTCGGTCCCAAAAAGATGAAGGAACCGATCGGCCTGCTGGGATCTTTGATGCCAGCCCGGGCCCGGATAATGGCTTCACTAATGGCCGTTACGGCTGTCTCTTGGCCTACTACCCGCTGATGCAGGTGGGTTTCCAGGTTGACAAGTTTTTCCCGTTCGCCTGTCAGGAGCCTGGTTACCGGTACGCCTGTCCAACGGCTGACTACTTTGGCAATATCGTCTTCATCCACTTCTTCTTTGAGCATGGTTTTGTGCGAGCGGTTCTGGGTAAGCTGTTCTTCTTGGGCTGTAAGCTTTTTCTCCAATTCTGGCAGACGGCCATATTTAAGCTCAGCCAGTTTGTTTAAGTCATAGGCCCGTTCAGCTGCTTCCATTTGGGTACGAACGGTTTCAATTTCTTCTTTGACTTTTCGCTGCTCAATAATAGCCTGTTTTTCCAGTTGCCATTGGGCTTTTAACACGTCTGCCTGCTCTTTAAGGCCAACCAATTCGTGATGAATGCGTTCCAGCTTGTCTTTGGAAGACGAATCAGTCTCCTTTTTGAGTGCTTGTTCTTCAATCTCAAGCTGCATGACCCGGCGGAGGAGTTCATCCAACTCACTGGGCATGGAATCAATTTCAGTACGCAATTTGGCTGCTGCTTCATCCATCAGATCAATGGCCTTGTCTGGTAAAAATCGATCAGCAATGTAGCGATCAGACAGCACGGCGGCGGCCACTAAAGCGGCATCTTTGATCTTAACGCCGTGGTGTACTTCATAACGTTCGCGTAAGCCCCGGAGAATAGAAATAGTGTCTTCGGTGTTGGGTTGGTCTACCAGGACAGGTTGGAAGCGCCGTTCTAAAGCGGTATCTTTTTCAATATGTTTGCGGTATTCGTTTAATGTGGTGGCGCCGATGCATTTGAGTTCGCCTCTGGCCAGCATGGGTTTTAAGATATTGCCGGCATCCATAGCGCCTTCAGCAGCACCTGCCCCCACGACAGTATGCAGTTCGTCGATGAATAAAACAATCTTGCCTTCGGCTTTGGTGATTTCGGCTAATACTGTTTTGAGGCGCTCCTCAAATTCACCGCGGAATTTGGCGCCGGCAACCAGGGCTCCAAGGTCCAGGGAATATACGATCTTATTTTTCAAGGTTTCAGGGACATCACCGGCAACAATACGCCTGGCCAGTCCCTCGACAATGGCTGTTTTACCAACGCCGGGTTCACCGATAAGTACAGGGTTGTTTTTGGTGCGGCGGGATAGAATCTCGATAGTCCGGCGAATTTCTTCATCCCGGCCAATTACCGGGTCAAGTTTGCCTTGTTTAGCCAGTTCAGTCAAATCGCGACCATACTTGTTTAGTGCTGTAAGATTTTCGTCAGGATTGTCGTTGGTAATGGGCTGACCGCGCCTAAATTGGTTTACTACTTCCTGAATCCGGCTGCGCGTCAAGCCAAAATCACGGCATGTGGCCACTAAGTCACTGTCACCATCCTCGGCAATGGCCATCAGAAAATGTTCGACACTAATATACTCATCTTTCATACTTTCTGCATGCTTCGCGGCTAAGGCCAATACCCGCAACATGGCTGTATTCATGCGTAAGCCACTTTCCTGGCCACGCACCGAAGGCAGGTTTTTCAAAAGTTGTTCCAGTTTTGTGGTTAGTAACCGTACATCAATAGTTAGCTGGCTTAACAGATAGGCCATGATGCCATCAGCATCTTTAATAAGGGCGAGAGCGAGGTGTTTGGCCGTCAGCTCCTGATGGTAGTGCAGGGCCGCCAGCTGTTGCGCTTCCTGCAAGGCGGCAGCCGCTTTTTGGGTATATTTTTCGCTGTTCATGACTATACCTCCTAAAAAAATTATGTCATACTTTCAGCAGAGATATTCACAGGTAATGCTTACAATTAAATACTACCAGAAAAGTGGTATTAATTGGAGTTGGATAATGAGGCATAGCAGGCGATTTTGGGCATAGTAGACTGATTTAAAGCCAAAAATATTG
The DNA here is from genome assembly GCF_007830295.1 of Sporomusa sp. KB1. GTDB lineage: Bacteria > Bacillota > Negativicutes > Sporomusales > Sporomusaceae > Sporomusa. The sequence goes on from NZ_VLKC01000002.1 coordinate 1,972,274, forward strand.
CCGGACGCAGGCTCTCTAACTTTTTCTGACTTTTTGACCTTTATTGACTTTGCCTATACATATTTCACAAATAATTTTGTTATAGATCAGAAGAATATCGCAAAAAAAAATAATGTTTTTAGTGTATAATAATATTCACAAAGCTAATTATGACACGTTTCTCCTTCGGTGATTTTGCAAGAAGCAGGTGTAAACAGTGGATACAATCTTTGCCAATATTGCTGTTAACGAGTTAGTATCAAACAGCTATATTTATGTTGCAATTGTTGTGCTTGGCGGCATTGTTACTTATTTACTGGCAAATGTTCATAAGTATAAGCAGACTATAAAGTTATTACAGCAGCAGAATGAAGAATTTATGACAGTACATGAAGAGTTATCCGCCCAGGAGGAAGAGCTCAGGCAGAATTTCAATGAGTTGTATCTAAGAGAGGAAACTATTAGACAAAATGATGAAATATATCAGCTTGTTACCGAAGGCTCAAATGATGGGTTGTGGATATGGGACATTGTTACTGATGCCAAGACGGTGTCTGAGCGCGGCTGGAATATGCTGAAATTACCTGAGCATGCAGTAACTACGAAAGCGAAATGGAAGCAGACGATTGTCCATCCTGACGATTTACCGCTCATGGTGGCTGAATTGGAGCGTCATTTTAGTGGTCAGACCCCTTTTTATCAAGCTGAGTATCGGGCTAAATCAGCACAGGGCGGCTACCGTTGGATTCTATCACGGGGAAAGGCTTTGTTTGACAGTAATGGGCAACCGATGCGGATGGCCGGCTCGTATACAGATATTACCGATCGCAAATATAAAGAAGAAAGAATTAAACATATGGCTTATTATGACGCTCTTACCGGTCTTGCTAACAGGGAACGCCTGGTAGAGGTTGTTAAGCAAGCATTACATTCGGCTGCCTCAAGCGATAGGAGAGCGGCTTTAGTTTTTATTGATATTGATAATTTTAAACAGATTAATGACACCTATGGTCACTCATGGGGTGATAAGCTGCTTATTAGTCTTAGCAAGCGACTGGAAGCGCTGGTGGTTGAAACCGGTATGGCCGCCCGCCTGGGAGGTGACGAATTTATTATATTTTTACCAGTTATGGTCCAAAGTGAAGAAGTAACTGCTTATGCGGACAAGATGATGCACGTACTTGAGCAGCCAATTACCGTGAACAGACATGTTTTCCACATTACGGCCAGTGCTGGTATTGCTATTTATCCTGAGCATGGCGATAATGTGGAAGATCTTTTACGCACGGCAGATATGGCTATGTATTCAGCCAAAACGTCAGGGAAACACACCTATCGGTTTTTTGATAAATCAATGCAGGATGCAGTTGTAGAAAAAACACTAATGGAAGCCCGGCTGCGTCAGACCGTTTACAATAATGAACTTAAACTGCACTATCAACCACAGTACAACATGAATTCTGGTCAGATAGGCGGGTTTGAGGCTTTGCTAAGATGGAAAAGCTCCGACTATGGCATGGTGTCACCGTTAAAGTTTATCGCGCTGGCAGAAGAAACAGGGCTTATCATCGGTATAGGTAATTGGGTGCTAAGAGAAGCCTGTAGTTTTAGCCAGGAACTATATGCACGCGGTCAGGGACGGTTATGTACAGCGGTAAATATATCGGTGGTGCAGCTTATGCAAGCAGATTTTGTTCAAGTGGTTGCTGCGGTGCTGTCTGAAATCGGGCTGCCACCGGAACTGCTTGAGTTAGAGATTACTGAGAGTGTGTTAATGGAGCGGTTTGAGGACAATGTTCGCAAGTTAGGAGAGCTCCGGAGCATGGGAGTGCGGATTGCGCTTGATGATTTTGGCAGTGGTTATTCATCGCTGACCTATCTGAAAAAACTACCAATTACGGCTCTAAAAATAGATAAAGCCTTTATTGACGATATCGCAGTGGGGGGTAATAATATTGCTATTACTGGCAGTATTATTGAATTAGCGCATGAGATGGGTTTGGTTGTGGTTGCAGAAGGCGTTGAAACTGAGGAGCAATTTGCTTATCTTAAGCAAAAAGGCTGCGATACTATTCAGGGATACCTTATTAGCCAACCGTTGCCACCGGAAGAATTCATAGCAAAACTTCAGGGGTGAGAATAATGAAAAGTGTGTTAACAATTGCTGGCTCTGATTCAAGTGGTGGTGCCGGCATCCAGGCAGATCTAAAAACATTTGCGGCACATGGCGTGTTTGGGATGAGTGTTATCACCGCCGTTACAGCGCAAAATACGCAAGGAGTATTTGCTGTCCAGGATATTACGCCTGAGATAATTGCAAAGCAGATGGATGCTATTTTTTGCGATATTACGGTTGCCGCTGTTAAAATTGGCATGGTATCGCAAATTGAAACAATTAAAACCATTGCTGCCAAATTAAAGGAATATGGTGCGATAAATATCGTGCTCGACCCGGTTATGGTATCAAAAAATGGTTATCATCTTTTAAATCCCGTTGCGGAGGCCACACTGGTGTTAGAGTTGTTGCCGCAGGCAACTATTGTGACACCGAATATTCCTGAGGCTGAGGTTATTACCGGACAAACCATTGCTACGTTAACAGATATGGAGGCAGCAGCCCGCACTATTTTGGCGCTGGGTCCGAAAAATGTGTTAATAAAGGGCGGTCATTTGGAGGGTGATTCAACAGATATTCTCTTTGACGGCCAGGAGTTTATTCACTTTAAATCCCGCCGGATTGAGACTAAAAATACGCATGGCACAGGCTGTACCTTGTCTTCGGCTATTGCGGCCAATCTGAGCCGGGGATTACCGGTAACAGACGCGGTAGCAAGGGCTAAGGAGTACATAACCATTGCCATTGAACACTCGTTGACTATTGGCAAAGGGGTAGGGCCAACCCACCATTTTTATACTTTATATAAAAAAGCTGGACTGCTTGATTAATAGTCAGCCTGCAGGATGTATTATATATGCCTGCGGCTTAACGGGCTAGTATATTTATAAAACGCGTTGGCAACGGGAGTAACTTCTGTTTCCAACTCATTTGTTGACTCAAGATCACTTTGAATTACTGAGTCGAGTTTTTTCTTTACTGGTGTTGGGGGAGTGGGCGGCGGTTTTGGTGGTGTTATTCCTTCTGGCGGCGGACCAAAGCAGGAATTGTCATGGCAATGGTGGTCCAGCACCTGGCGTAGTAATTCAAGGATAACAATTTGTTCTGCCGTACGGCATGAGTCATCCTCCAGTGTGCCGCAGTTGGCTAGGAGACGGATGATATCAACAGGCGCACAGGTTACGGCCAAAAACTGGCTGCTAAAAGCTATCTTACAACATAACAGCTCAAGCAAAATATCAATCAGTGTGCCAGCCCGGTCAAAGCGGATAACAGCCCGTTCAAATATCTCAAAAGGTACGCCAGGCGTGCGGTGTATTTCTTCAGCTGAGCCAACCAGCAGCCGGTAGGAGCTAACTAATGAAGAGAAATTAGGAATAACGCCAGTAATATCACCTAATATCGTATTAATAATAGTTTGCGTACTGTCGGCCATATAGAAACCTCCACTTATAGATACTTATACTATATGCCGTATGTTTGCTGGTGGCTAAATATAACCGCAAAAAACCGTAACACGTCTATATGATTAAAAAGGCAGTAAGACCAATTTAGTTTTACTAGATTATTCTTTTTTTTTCTCTATCAACTATACTAAAAGTACTTTGGGGTATAATGACAATAGTATAGGTTGAAAGTCGGGAGGCACACATGCAGCACAGTCCGTCAATTGTTGCAATGCTAATTGTTTTTTTGATTCTATTGGGAATAATGTGGCTGGGTGGGCGGATTTTAGCCAAATGGCATCCGGTCTATGCCGGAAAAAGAGCTCGCGCTGGTTACTGGTTGGTTACGGCTTTGGCAGTGGTAATTCTTATTTTTAGCCGCTGGCTGCGGCCGCTGAGTGGGTTCCCCGGGGAGTGGTTCAGGTATTTTATTTATGCTGCTTATGTATGGATGGTTGGATTGGTATTCATGCTGGTAGTGTTATTGGCAGGTCATGGTGTAAGACTTTTGGCGAGGAAGCTTAGTCAACAATCTAAACCTCTGCAAGCCGGAAGGATGGTGCCAGGGGGGGTAACGCGCCGCGAATTTTTACAGCGGGCGATAACGGTAGTTCCGGCAGTGCCGTTTGCGATGAGTGCTTATGGCGTAATTGACGGGGATACCAAGATTGTTGCTAATCGGTATACACTGTCTTATGCCCAGTTGCCATTTGCTTTGGATGGTTTTACCATTGCACAAATAAGTGATACTCATATTGGGCCTTTTTTCGGGATGGATAAGCTGGAACGGGTGCTGGACATGGTTAGACAGGATGAGCCGCACCTGCTTGCTATTACAGGTGATTTGGTGGATGATTTAGACTTATTGGCACCAACGATCGAGCGGTTGACGGCCTTTCAGGCTGAGCTGCCCTGCGGTATTTTTTATTGTTGGGGTAATCATGAGTACTTTCGGGATATTAGCCGCATTCGCAAGGCACTTTATAGCAGTCCAATCGCAGTACTGGAAAATAGCCATCAGGCAGTAAAAGATGGCCTGTATTTAGCCGGAGTCGATTATCCATGGGGAAAAAATAAGGCCGAACAGGAAACCAAGCGACAGGATTATTTTGCGCAATCAGTCAGCAAAATACCTGCCGACGCTTTTACTGTTTTTTTGACCCATCACCCCGACTTTTTGGACAATGCGTTTATGGCGGGAGTGCCCTTGTCATTAGCCGGGCATACGCATGGTGGTCAGGTGGCGGTTTTTGGTGCATCGGTGCTGCCGGTACAATATAAGTATATGAAGGGTATGTTCCGGCAAAACGGTTCTTATGGGTATGTCAGCGCAGGAGCAGGGCACTGGCTGCCGCTGCGTATTGGCTGCCCGGCAGAAATTAGCTTTTTTAAGCTAAAGCGGGGGATATCATGAAGCAGGTACCTGACATTATTGCTGCTAATCTAAAAATTCTGTTTATCGGTTTTAATCCAGGAACCAGATCAGCGGAAACAGGGCATCATTTTGCCGGTTATTCGAATAAGTTTTGGAAGTTGCTAGCGGCAGCCGCTCTTACGCCCTATCAGTTTAAACCAGAGGAAGATGGCAAGTTACTGGCTTTTGGTCTGGGTATTACCAACATTGTGGCTCGTCCCAGTCGGACAGCTGCCGAGATAACAAAAGCGGAGTATCAGGCCGGGCGAATAATTTTACAGGAAAAGCTGCTGCTATATAAACCGCAGGTTGCCTGCTTTGCCGGTGTGGGGGTGTATCGGGAGTTTACGCGGCAGGCGCGTGTCATCTGTGGCTGGCAGGCTGCCAGTGTGGTAACAGGGGTGGCTGATTTTGTCGTGCCGTCGCCTAGTGGTTTGACGCGGATCGTGTTTCCTGAGCAATTGGCATATTATCAGGAGCTGAAAGGATATGTAACCTGATGCCTATGGCAGCAGGGGAAATGCTAGGGCTTTACTGCAAAGGTTAGAAAAGCGGATAAGACAGGTGCTTGCGTAAGCAAGCACCTGTTTTTCTTTTTAATTTGCTTGCTAGCTTAGGTTGCGGCCAATACAAAACGGTGTATAATTATAGAAGATTATTCTTTAAAAAGAGGTGCGTAGTATGTTAAAAAGATGGATGGCTTTGGCTAGTCTGATTGTATTGGTCTTGACTTTAGGTCTTGCCGGATGCGGTGGAAACCAGTCCGCACAGCCAGCTGCCAAAGTACTCAAGGTGGGTGCTGAAGCTACCTTTCCACCATTTGAGTTCCAAGACGAAACAAGCAAGGAATACGTTGGTTTTGATGTGGATATTATGAAGGCTATTGGCAAACAGATGGGGCTGGAAGTACAAATTGTCAATACAGGCTTTGATGGCTTGATTCCGGCGCTGGAAGGCAGTCAGATTGACGCCATTGCATCAGCTATGACTATTACTGATGAACGCGCTAAAAGGGTCAACTTTTCCAAGCCATATTATAAATCTGGTTTATCAATTGTAGTGAAATCAGACAATGTAACAATTAATAACTTCAAAGAACTAGAGGGCAAGCGGATTGCCGTACAAATAGGCACTACCGGCGCGGAAGCCGTTAAGAAGATCAAAGATGCCAAAGTCCGCGAGTATAATAGTGCGTCCGAAGCCTATCTTGAGCTCAAGGCTGGCGGGGCGGATGCAGTTGTCAACGACTTGCCGGTAAACGAATACTACCTGACCAAAGGCGGAAGCAAAGATGCCAAGTTGGTTGGTGAGATTCTTAATGCTGAGGAGTATGGCATTGCAGTCGCTAAGAAAAACACTGAACTAGCAGGTAAAATCAATAAGGCGCTGGATGAAATCAAACAAAATGGCGAATATGCCAAAATATATGAACAGTGGTTTGGAAAAAAGCCGCAATAAGCGATCAGGTGCCAAAAGAAAAGGCTCATCTTTGGATGGGTCTTTTCTTTTGAGTGAACCGAGAGGGATTACAGATAGTTACAAAGCTGCCTATTGCCGCGCGGAATATGTATTGCAGTTTACGCTATTCTTTTATATGATTAAATACAGATAACCATACTTGTTCCCCTATAAGTGCTAAGCACTAAAAAAGGAGCTGTTGATAAATGAAAAAACTTGTGTTAGGCGGTCAGTCTATTATTACCGGCTGTGGTTCGATTGCTGAACTTAGTAATGTTAAAGCCAGCCGGGCATTCATTGTGACTGGCGGCAGTGCGATGCAGACAAGCGGCGTAATCGCTAAGATAGAGGGAATTTTCAAAGCTAACGGCTGCAAAACCTGTATATATGGGGGGATTGGTAAGAATCCTGATACACAGGCTGTACTTGAAGGACTTTCTATAATGCGGGAGTTTGAGCCTGATTTATTAGTGGCTGTCGGTGGTGGTTCGCCGATTGATGCAGCCAAGGTTATGGCGCTCTTTTATGAGTATCCGAAACTGGATTTTGCTGCGGCCCAAACAGGGGAACTGCCTGCTGCCCGCAAGCGCCTACTTTTTGTGGCTATTCCTTCAACTTCAGGCACCGGGACAGAAGTAACTAAAGCGGCAGTGATTACTTTTCGGGAACTGGAACTCAAAGTTGGCTTAAAAACCCCAGCCTTTATTCCTGACCTGGCGATACTTGATCCGGAGATTACCATGACCATGCCACCCAATGTGGTGGCCGAGACTGGCATGGATGCACTTACACATGCAGTAGAGGCTTATATAAACCGTAATTTGGACGACTTTAGCGAGGTGTTAGCTAAAGGGGCGGTAGCGGGGTTGCTTACATGGCTGCCGGTATCTTATCACGAAAAAACCAAAGAAAGCCGGGAAAAGGTGCACCATTATCAGTGTATAGCCGGTTTAGCCTTTGAAAATACCGGTTTAGGTATGGCGCATGGTATTTCGCACGCAGTTGGTGGCAAGTTTGATCTAGGGCATGGCCTGATAAATGCGATTGCTTTGCCCCATGTCCTTGCCTATAATGCCCAAGAGGAATTTGTGGGTGCGCGCCTGGATGAATTGGCCCGCAGCATTGGGCGTAAAGGTCGCCAGGAGTTTATTGCTGCTGTGAAGGAACTAAACCAGCAACTGGCAATTCCGGCTGGACTGGCGCAGGCCGGTGTTGATCGCGCCTCCTTTGAGGAGGGCTTTGATGAGTTGACAGTCAACTGTCTCAAGGGTTCTACCCGCGTTAATCCGGTGCCGGTGACTAAGGAACAAATGGCGGAAATTCTCAAAGAACTGTATCAAGGCTAATTTTTTGGAGGGGACGGCGTTTGAAACTTAATTTTATCCTAGGTCAGGCTGGCTATGGCAAGACCTGGCAGTGTTTTCATGAGATAGTAGCCCGGCTGGCCGAGTCGCCTGATGGCCGGCCGCTTCTTTTTATTGTGCCTGAACAGGCTACTTATGAAGTTGAGCAGGCGCTGGCCGCCGCCTGTCCGTCTCAGGGCTTTATGCGGGCTCATGTGCTGGGCTTTCGCCGGCTGGCGTATCGGGTACTCAATGAAACCGGGGGTGCGGCCAGACCGCATATATCGGAACTGGGAAAACGCATGGTCTTTAGCCGGTTATTAATGGAGAATAAAAGTAATTTCAAACTACTCTCACGGGTGGCTGCGGAAAAAAGTTTTGCCGCTACGGTTGCGGGCTTAGTGAAGGAGTTTAAAACCTATGGAGTAGGGCCGGACTTACTTACCGCGATAGCCAGCGAGCAAGACTGTAATCAGGTGCTAACGGCTAAAATGCAGGATTTGGCGTTATTGTACCAGGGATTTGAGGACTTTTTAGCCGGACGGTATATTGATCCGGAGGATTATCTTACCTTGCTGGCAGAAAAAATTCCCGGGTCTTCTCTACTGAGGCAGGCTGAAGTGTGGGTGGATGGCTTTACCTTTTTTACCCCACAGGAATATGCAGTAATAACAGCTATGCTTGAAGCGACACAGACTGTGACGGTAACTCTATGTCTGAACCAGCCGGAGAATGAGCTGCACTCCCACGAAGAAGCGTTGTTTCACCGTCAATGGGAAACCTATCAAAAATTAAAAAAACTGGCGGGGGAGCTGCAGATTGAAGCTGAGCAGCGGGAACTCATGCTGCCGCATCGTTTTGTCAGACCGGCACTGGCAGCCATTGAACAGCAGTTTTTTAGCGGTCGGAATCCGGCTAAACCGGTTATGCCGGATAATAGCTTTATGTTGGCAGAAGCGGCTAATCGCCGGACTGAGGCTGAGGCCATTGCCCGTGAAATGATTAGGTTGAGCCGGGAAGAAGGCTTACGGTGGCGGGATATGGCTATCCTTATTCGCGACATGGACAGCTATGCCGAGTTACTTACAACCGTGCTGACCGATTATAATATTCCCTTTTTCAGTGACAATAGCCGTCCGGCGGTGCATCATCCGCTGGCCGAATTGCTGCGTTCGGCACTTGATGTTGTGCTGGAAAGATGGAGTTATGAGCCGGTTTTTCGTTGTTTAAAAACAGATTTACTGCCAGTAACCCGTGACCAGGTGGACCTCTTGGAAAATTACTGTCTGGAATTTGGTATTCGCGGTTCGCGGTGGACAAAACCGGAAGACTGGGCGTTCCGGCGTCGATACTCGCTGGCTGAGGATGAGTGGGCTGGCGCTGAGCCTGATGCTGCTGAGCAGGAGTATTTGCGTCAGATTAATACTATCCGTCAGGATAGTACAGCCGCGCTGGTACTCTTAGCCGAGAAGATAACACCGGCGATAAAGAAGGGCTTGACACCGATAGAATTGGTACAAGCTGTCTATGAATTTTTGCAAAGCTTACAAGTGGCTGATACGCTGGCGGCCTGGGCGGTGTCCGCTGAAGCTGCCGGGGATCTTGAACAGGCTAGGGAACATCAGCAGATGTGGCCTAAGCTGATGGAACTGTTAGATCAGATTGTGGATACGTTTGCTGAGCAGCCGTTAAGCCTAGCGGAGTTTGCTGCTATTGTCAGTGAGGGGCTGGAGGGTACTACTCTTAGTTTAATTCCGCCAGGGCTTGATTATGTTACAATTGCCGCCCTGGAACGGACGCGGCGATTGCGAATAAAGGCCGCCTTTGTCCCGGGGGTGAGTGATGGCATATTGCCGCGCCGCCGCAGGGACGAGGGGCTGCTGAATGATGGTGAACGGGCGCTGCTGCGGACGCTGGGGTTGGAACTTGGCAGCGGGGCAGTGGCTGATGTCTTTGCGGAGCAGTTTTTGGTATACACAGCTTTGACGCGGGCGAGCCAGTACCTTTGGGTTAGCTACCCGCTGGCCGATGCGGAAGGCAAAGCGCTGGCTCCTTCAGCCATTATCAGACGCTTAAAAGAAATTACTGGTACTGTGCCTGTGGCGCTGCCAATTGAGCCGCCGGCGGGGCGGGAAGCCGAGTACCTTGCCAGGCCTGAGCGGGCGCTGGCAGCACTGGCCGGGGCGCTCAGGCTATATCGGGAGACGGGAAATATCAGTCCGGTCTGGTGGGATGTCTACAACTGGGCGCTGATGCAGCCTCAGTGGCGTGAACCACTCAGGGCCAGTTTAGCCGGGTTATTTCATCATAACCAACTAGAGCCGTTGCAGCCTGGACTTCCTGGCCGCCTATATATGAAAAATGGTGTCCTGCGAGGCAGTGTGACCCGGTTTGAGGCGTTTCGCGCCTGTCCGTTCAAGCATTTTGCCCAGTATGGACTGAACCTTAAGGAGCGGGCTGTCTATCAACTGGCGGCACCTGACCTGGGACAGTTTTTGCATGCAGTGCTGAAATCATTTGGTGACAGGCTGGCCGCGCATGGTCAAAGCTGGGGTGAGCTCACCGGCAATCAGCTTAGTGAATTGTGCGGTGATATTGTCACTCAATTAGCACCTAAACTGCAGAATGAAATACTGCTTAGCAGCAAGCAGCATGAGCATTTGGTTACCAGGCTGACACGGCGGGCTGTGCGGGCTGTTAGCCGTCTGGCTGCCTGGGGTGAGGTCACTCAGTTTCGGCCGGTGGCACTTGAGCAGGCTTTTGGCCGGGGGGTGGATGCGCTGCCGCCGCTTAAGCTTACTCTGCCGGATGCTATTGTGGAAGTAGCCGGGCAGATTGACCGCCTGGATATGGGTGAGCATGGCAACCAAAACTATGTGCTGGTTATTGACTATAAATCAGGCGGCGCGTGGCTCAGTTTGACTGAGGTTTACTATGGTCTTAAGCTGCAACTGCTAACTTATTTATTAGTGGCGGTGAGCGCCCAAAGCGGTCCTGATGCTTGTCTGCCAGCAGGGATATTATATTATTTTTTGAAAAATCCCGTTATATCGGGGACAACCCTAAAAACTCCTGAGCAAATTGAAAACGATATTAACAGCCGGCTCAAAATGCCAGGCTGGTTACTGGCTGATACGGATATTGCCGGCTTACTGGATGCAACGATTAACGGTTGGTCTGAGTTTTTTAAGATTGCGTTGGGTAAAAACGGTTTTTACGAAAGTTGTAGGGATAAGCTCAAAACAGAGGAAGAGTTCAAATTATTATTAACCCATGTTGAACAGGAACTGATGGCTGTAGCGGCCGCCATTCTTGCTGGCGAAACAGCCATTAGGCCGTATCGTTTGGAGAAAAGTACACCCTGTGGCTATTGTGCCTTTCTGCCAGTATGCCAGTTTGACGGTAATTTGCCGGAAAATGACTATGTAGCACTTCCTAAGCTGGCTGATGATACTATTATGGAGGAATTGCGTCAACGGAAAGGAGGCGGTGAGTAATGCAATGCTCTCCTGAGCAACAAGCTGCGATTGAAACCCGTAACCATAATCTGTTGGTGGCGGCAGCTGCCGGGTCGGGTAAGACCTGGGTGCTGGTGGAACGTATTATCAGCCGGATCATTGATCCTGAAGAACGGCTGAGTGTGGATAGTCTGCTGGTGGTTACCTTTACCAATGCGGCGGCTAATGAGATGCGCAGTCGCATTAGCGAAGCGTTAAATACTGTACTTAAGCAGCCTGAGCTTACTGATGTTGAGCTTAGGCGCCATGTCGAGCGACAGTTGGTGCTGCTAGGCGCAGCCAATATTTCAACCTTACATGCCTTCTGTCAGGGCATTGTGCGGCAGTATTTTTATCTGCTGGCCATTGAACCTAATTTCCGGGTGGCTAATGACACCGAGGTAACGTTAATCAAGAGTGATGTGCTGGAGGCTGTGTTTGAAGAAAGCTACCTGCAGGCAGATACTGATTTTATGATGCTGATTGAGCATTATGGAGACGAAGTCAATGATAATTCTCTAGCTGGACTGGTGCTGAAGTTATATGAATTTTCCCGTAGTCATCCCTGGCCGGAGAAGTGGCTAACTGATTTACCTGGCGCTTTCCTTTTGCCGCCAGAAGCAACGTTTGATGAGACTCCCTGGTCGGCCTTGGTCCGAGATAAAATAATACTAGACTGGGAAGAGGCCCGCCAGCAGCTGCTGGCACTAATGGCAGAGGTTAGCAGACCGGGTAAGCCAGCAGCCTATGCCCAGACCTATGCTGAAGATATCCAGATTATTGATAATTTGCTAGTAGCTGCGCAGTCATCCTGGGCAGCGTTGGCTAAGGCGCTGGCAGAGGTAAGTTTCCCCCGGATTGCTTCCGTTGGCAAGGAAGTGCCTAAGGAGGTTAAGGATTATTTTCAAGGCCAGCGCAATAAAGCCAAAAAGCGGATAATTGATGCCAGGGAATTTTATTTTGAACGCAGCGGCTCAGAACTTGTGGCTGATTTGCGTCAGGTCGAGCCGCTCATGGCTGCATTGGTCCAACTGGTCAAGAACTTTGCATTAAAATTTTCTCTGGCGAAACAAGAAAAAGGCATTGTTGATTTTAATGACTTAGAGCATTTGTGCCTGGAGGTATTACGAGCGACAGATGCAGGGCAAGGGGAAACCAAGCCTTCACCGGTAGCTCTCCAGCTTAAAGCCCGGTTTAGCGAAATTATGGTCGATGAGTACCAGGATACCAACAGAGTACAGGAAGAAATTATCCGGCTTGTCGCAAGTGTCGAGCAGCCCAATCTCTTCCTGGTGGGCGATGTCAAACAAAGCATTTACCGTTTCCGTTTGGCTGAGCCGGCCCTGTTTATGGACAAATACCATGGTTATCAGAGCGGCGAGCGGGTTGGGTGTAAACGCATTGATTTGAGTAAAAACTTCCGCAGCCGCCCTGGGGTTCTTCATGCTGTCAATTTCTTGTTTGCTCAGCTTATGACAGAGCGTATGGCTGAGCTTGATTATGGACCGGCAGAGCAGCTTAATCCTGGTCCTGATTATCCGGTCACGGAAGGAAACAGCTTGGAGGGGCCGGTAGAAATCATTATACTTGACAGGGAGAAAGCTGGGGATGAGAGCTTTGCTGACGAGGGTGAGGCGATTAGCAGTCCAGAGCCTGAAAGCGAGGGTGAGAGTAGCCAACTGGGTGATGGTATACCGGAAGAAGAACTATCTGCTTTTGAGCAGGAAGCTGTCCTCATTGCCAGGCGTATTCAGGAATTAATAAGCAGCGGCTGTTTGGCGTTTGATAAACAGGCGGGCGGCTATCGTCCCTTATTGTACCGTGATATTGTTATTTTACTGCGTTCGGTACGGGGTAAGGCTCAGGCGCTGCAGGACAGGCTGCGGCAAAACGGGATTCCCTGTTACGCAGAACTGGATTCTGGCTATTTTTCGGAAACCGAGATATCTATTATGTTAGCCCTGCTGCAAGTTATTGATAATCCCCACCAGGATATTCCAATGGCCGCTGTGCTGCGTTCGCCGCTGGTTGGTCTGACTGGCGATGAATTGGCTGAAATTCGGCTGTGTTTGGCGCAAGGCAGTCTGTGGGCCGCGGTGCAGGAATATAGCCATACCCAGGCTGTTTCCCACAAGGTACAGGGCTTTTTGGCTAAGCTAACGACTTGGCGTAATTTAGCGCGGCGTAAGGGTGTGGCCGAGCTTATCTGGCGTATCTATCAGGATACCGGTTACTATGACTATGTGGGTGGGATGCCTGGTGGAGTTTTGCGGCAAGCTAATCTGCGGGCGCTGTATGATCGGGCCCGGCAGTATGAGGCCACTAACTTTAGGGGACTGTTTCGCTTTTTACGGTTTGTTGAGCGGCTGAAGAATAAGGATTCTGATTTGTCAGTAGCTCGGGCGTTAGGCGAGAGCGAGGATGTTGTCAGGGTCATGAGTATTCATAAAAGTAAAGGGCTTGAATTTCCGGTAGTTATTGTAGCTGATATGGGAAAAAACTTTAACCTTATGGATACGACTGGGTTGGTATTATGTCATAAGGAGCTGGGTGTCGGGCCGTATGTTACTTTACCTGAGCTTAGATTTCGCTATCCGACACCGGCTCGATGGGGTATTGCCCATAAGCTTGAGTTGGAAACTAAGGCCGAGGAACAGCGGATTTTGTATGTGGCTCTGACCCGGGCCAGGGAAAAACTCATTTTAGTTGGTTCGGCCAAGAAGTTGTCCCAAAAGTGTGCTGCCTGGTGCCGGGCAGTGGGTGAACCGCAGGCAAAACTGCCAGTCAGCCAAGTCATAAAAGCTAAAAGTTATCTGGATTGGGTTGGTATGGCGGTTGCCCGGCATACTGATGGTGAGGCTATTCGCCAGTATGGTGAGTGCACTGATCAGCCGGTGACAGCATTAGCAGGCCAGCTTTCAGCCTGGAACATCAAAATTGGTAAGCTGGCAGATAGTAAACCGTTAGCGCAGGCCAGTCCGGCGGATGACGCGTTATTGGCGGCTGTCCGGCGGTTGGAACCGGTTGAATGCGATACCGATACCCGGTGGGTGGATACTCTTTTAAACTGGCAATATCCATGTAAGGCTGCGGTTAGTAAACCAGCCAAACTGTCAGTGTCGGAAATTAAACGCCGTCTTGAACTTGTGGAAAGGGAAGAGGCCGAGGTTGTATTTGCACCAAAACCATCGACCGTGCATGCTCGTCCCCGCTTCCTGCAAGCCTCCTCGCAGCTGACACCGGCAGAGTATGGGGTGATGCTGCATACGGTTATGCAACATATTGATTTGGCGGGCGAGTTTTCTAACCAAGCCATTACTGAGCAGGCCAGTGCCTTGGAAGTTCGCCAGATTTTGCCGCCAGGTCAGGCGGCAGAGGTTGATGCTGGTTTAATCAGGGCTTTTTTTGCCTCTCAGCTTGGTCAGCGTTTGACGAAAGCCAATGAGGTGTGGCGGGAAATGCCGTTTAGTCTGCTGCTGCCAGCCGAAAAGTTTTATGCTGATTTGCAAGGCTGTGGGGAACAAATCTTCGTGCAAGGGATTATTGACTGCCTGTTTGCCGAAGATGACGGTTTAGTGCTGATTGATTATAAGACCGATAGCGCTGCTGCGGCAGAGGAATTGGTCACCAAGTACGCAGCGCAGCTTAGCATGTACGCGCTGGCAATTGAACGGATACTTGGTCGACCGGTCAAGGAACAGTATATCTATGCATTCCGGTTAGGGCGTGAGATTAAATTAGATGGTTTAGGGTAAAGGAAAAGTGGCTGCACGGGAACGCAAGTTCCCGTACAGCCACTTTAGGATGCTTATTAATATTGTTTTACACAAACCATAGCTTTGGGGAGGAATGTCTTGCTCATTATTTTTACTAGAACATGCCTTTACGCCATAAACCAAAGGCACTAAGTGCAGTAACAGCCATAGCAAATAATAGCGTAATAATAAAGCCGCCGTTGCCGCTAAAGGGTACGTCAACATTCATTCCCATAAAGCTTGAAACCATAGTTGGTATTGCCAAAATAATGGTCATAGAGGCCAGGAATTTCATAACGCGGTTGAGGTTGTTCGAGATGATGGAAGTAAACGTATCCATCATACCGTTCATAATGCGGCTATACATTTCGACCATTTCGATAGCCTGTTTATTTTCAATAATAACATCTTCTAACAGATCTTCATCTTCTTCATACATTTTAATCAGGTGTTGTACTTGGCTGGTAGAACGGAGTCGCAAGAGCTTTTCCAAGACAATGCCGTTAGAACGCAGGGAAGCGGCAAAATAAGTTAAGCCTTTCTGCAGCTCTAAGAGCTGGAAAATTTCCTCGTTTTGCATGGAACGGCGCAGATAACGTTCGATTTCGTCTGTGCGACGGTTAATCTGCTTTAAGTATTTCAAATATAAAGTAGCCGATTTATACAATATCTGAAAAAGAAATCTGGTCTTTTTAAAGGTACTGAACAACCGGTGATTTTCAGGTTTAAAATCAGCTAACACTTCGTTGGATTCCAGGCAAATGGTAATGATGTAGTCGGTAGTAAGCACGATGCCTAATGGCAGCGCGTCATAACTATCATGACCACGCGTAACGGGAATGTTGGTGATAACAAGCATATGATTTTCTTCAAGTTCGATACGGGAACGTTCTTCTTCGTCTAAGGCGGCTTTAAGGAAATCAAGTGGGGTGCCAGTAGTGGCGGCCACTTGCTCCAGTTCCGCGGATGTGGGATTGATCAGGTTAAACCAAGCACCCCGTTCCAACGTTTGAAGAGTAAGTTCATATAGATCTGTGCAATTGCTGCGATAAATTTTAAGCATAATGCTCCCCCTTTTTTCTTTTAGGGGAATGCAAATAGTTACCTAGTCAATCAGATACCCTTAGCCAAGGCTGCTAAGTGGTGTACTCAGATAATTTCGGCGAAAAAAATGGAATATTCCCCTAATTTTTATTAAATTGAACAACAGACGCCAACTAGGTCGGCCTACGTCCATCTATCTCACCTGCCTTTGAAATATTAATGATTATCTTTAAATATCTCTATAATGAATATAATTCTGTTTACCTTAATAGTCAACCCTTTTATAAAAAAATAACCTAGTTTTAACCTGGCTATAGCATGAGGCAAGTATTCTTACTGCTAGATAATCAATTCTATGTATTATTGTATTACCTCTGCTTAGCAAATGTGCACACGGACAAGAGCAGGTAAGGCGAAGCAAACAGAAATTACCGGGGTTTGTTTTGTTGACAAGCCATCTTGCCATTTGTTATAATACTAACTGTGCTTGATACGGAGGGGTGTCCGAGCGGTTTATGGAGCTGGTCTTGAAAACCAGTGATCCCGCAAGGGACCGTGGGTTCGAATCCCACCCCCTCCGCCATATAAGTCAATTGACTTAAGGCAGAGTATCTGCTATAATCTAACCAGTTTATGACACGGAGTGGTACTCAAGTGGCTGAAGAGGACGGTTTGCTAAATCGTTAGAGGTCGTGAGGCCTGCCAGGGTTCAAATCCCTGCCACTCCGCCATTAAAAAACGGCTGTTTACCGAGAGGTAAACAGCCGTTTTTTATATGCATCAGAATTTATAAGTTTTGGGAATCGCGGATGAGGGGCAATGCCAAAAGTAAAGCCCCTCTCCCTTTATGTCGCAGTAGTGAACTAGAATTTACTGAGCCAACTGGCAATAGCTTCGCCAGCTTGGCTGCTTTGTGCGGCCAGGTGGTGATCGCCGTCTGGATAGAGAATTAGCTTTTTGGGTTTTGCCGCTAACTCATAAATAGTTTGAGCCTGGCTGACTGGCACGATGGTATCGGCTGTTCCGTGGAGAATAAGGAGGGGTCGTTGTTTTATTTGTTGGACATAAGCCAGGAGGTTATGGTGGGCAAAATCCTGGATGAATTCTGGTGTAAGCAACAGGTCACCATACTCATCTGTTAGTTGCAGGGGGCTGCCGGCTGCCAGTTGCTCATAATGAGCCCCCAGTGCCAACCGGAAGGTGGCGGAGAGGTTCCAGGGTGTAGCCCAGAGGATGAGGCCGCTTATCGCTGGGTCAATGGCGGTTACTGCCAGTGAGGTGGCGCCGCCCAGGCTGCGTCCCAACAAAAATAGCTGTCCGCCGATTGTCTGTCGGGAATAGGCAACAACGGCTGTAAGTTCGGCAATCTGGCAAGATAGGTTTTGGAGGGGAGTAAAGTCATAGCGGAGTACGTTAACATCTGTTGCAGCAATGGTTTCTGCCAGGCAGATTGCCCGGCCGCCGCCGTCCTTACTGCCCCGGAAGCCATGAGAGATAATTAGCGTTTTATCTGAGGGATGGCAGGCAGGGTGGAAAACACCCGGTAGTTGAGTATTACCCGCAGGTAGTAGAATATTGTTCATTAGGACACCTCATCTATTTAAAGTTAAGGATATTATTTTGGGTTATACTAATTATAGTATAGCTGTAGCTAAATATAATTGTAGGAGGAGCAACTATGACAGACATCTTGTTAGGATATCTTATTAATAACTTTTTGATTGATAGTCATCAGTATGAAGCATGGCGAGGTCTTAGCCAGGACGAGCTGCGGGAGGAACTGAGTACGGCTGGTATAATGAACAGTGCTGAGTTTGATGAGTTTAGCCATCAGCTTGCCACTGGTGCCGAGGTAGTGGAAGAGCAAGGCGAATAAAAACAAATGCGTTTCATAGTATTATATATACCAGTGGTATATACAATAGTGAACCTGGTAGAAAGTCCGGCAAGGGACTCAGGACGGGAGAGGGGAACAGCAATTGAATAGTATTGATTTACATTGTGATACGATAATGCGCTTAATGGAGGGAGATAAGTCAGAGGGCCTTTATCGTAATTCGCTTAGTGTTGATATTGAAAAGCTGCAGGCAGGTAAGGCTCAGGCTCAATTTTTTGCTATGTTTATCAATCTCCAGACAGATGGTGATCCGTTGGTGAGAGCACTTAGAATGATTGACCGCTTTTACCAGGAAATAGAGGACAATAAACAATATATTGCGCTGGCAAGAAATTATGGTGAATTTCAGCAAAATCAAGCAGATGGCAAATTATCTGCTTTTTTGACGATTGAGGAAGGCGGGGCGCTTAAGGGTGAGTTGATTAATTTGCGTAATTTCTACCGCCTTGGTGTTAGGCTGATTACGCTCACTTGGAACTATCCTAATGAGATTGGCCATCCGAGCGCCTTGCCCGAATGCCGTGAGCGGGGGCTTACGCCCTTTGGCCGGGAAGTAGTGGCAGAGATGAACAGGCTGGGGATGATAATTGATGTATCCCATTTATCAAATCAGGGTTTATATGAGGTGGCCGCACTGACACAAAAACCGTTTGTGGCTTCCCATTCTAATGCCTGGTCTGTAACCACTCATCATCGCAATCTGACTGATGAGATGATTAAGGTGTTAGCCACAAAGGGTGGTGTTATGGGGATTAATTTTGAAAAATCCTTTTTGGGCAGTGCGCCGTTTAGTCGGGTTGAAGATATGGTTCTTCATATCCAACATATTTATAATGTGGGTGGGATAGAGGTCATTGCTATTGGGTCAGACTTTGATGGCATTAGCCCAGAACTGGAATTGGCTCATGCCGGCGAAATGAGTAAACTTGTAGATGCTTTGGGAAAAGCAGGATTTGGTCAGGCGGAAATTGATAAAATATGCTGGAAAAACGCCCTCAGAGTGATAAAAGATACATTACAATGAAGCTGGTTAGTGAAGTAACAAGGCATTTAGAGACTTGCACATTCGGATACGGGGGAGTAAAATAAATTTATGGTAGTACCTCTTGATAGATGATATTAAAATCTGATAACAAGATACAGTGTCCTTTATCAACTAGTGCTACAAAGCGATAACAATAAAAGGAGTGCGAAAAGGTGGAGTTTTTGGTAGCACTAGCTAGTATTATGATGGTTAACATCGTACTTAGCGGCGACAATGCAGTGGTCATTGCTTTGGCGAGCCGTTCTTTACCCCCGAAGCAACAAAAGCAAGCAATCCTATGGGGTAGTGGCGGGGCGATAGTCCTGCGCGTTATTCTTACAGTTGTAGCTGTTATACTTTTGCAAATTCCTTATGTTCAGTTTTTTGGCGGTTTACTTCTTATTTGGATTGCGGCTAAATTACTTATGGAGGATGATGGCGATGAAAATATTGAAGCCAACACTTCGTTCATGGGGGCTGTAAAGACTATTATTATCGCCGATTTAGTTATGAGTCTTGATAATACCCTGGCAATTGCTGCGGTAGCCAAAGGCGATTATGCTTTGCTTGTCATAGGGCTTGCGCTTAGTATCCCATTGATTGTTTTTGGCAGTCAAATTATTATTAAAATTATGGACAAGTTCCCGATAGTTGTGTATCTCGGAGCCGCGCTTATTGCCTGGACGGCCGGAGAAATGATGGTGGCTGATGAAAAAATTGGTCCGGTTATTCATGCAGCGATACCCGAATGGCTGTTGCCAGCGGCAGTCACGGTAGGGGTAGTAGCGGTTGGTCTCTGGTGGAAGAGCACACATAAAGAAAAGGGTACCGAAGCCTGTGCAAAAGAGGGAAATCCGGTGCAATAATGTATGTTCTAGTGCAAAGGCATTGTTAGGGGGACATCGTATTTTGGTGCGATGTCTTCCTTCTTTTTTGCAGGGTATTAAGGCTCTATGCCGAATAATCTATAGAATATCTATCCAAGGAAGGGCTGACATAGATGGCAACGCCAGTAAGTATGCAAAAACGCCTGGCTTGGTTTCTGACTGTAACCATGCTGGTGATATTTGGTTTAGCAGGGAGAATTGCCTGGATTCAATTCGGTGAGGGGCAACGTCTGAGTCACAGGGTACAGGATCAAGTTAGCGAAAGCCGGGTAATGCAGTCACCTCGAGGCACGATATATGACCGGAACGGGCAGCAATTAGCGGTAAGCAGTCTAAATAAGTCCCTTTATGCTGATCCGCAGGAAGTAAAAGATATTGATGGATTAGCGGCTTTATTAGCGCCGGTTCTTGGTGTAACATCCGCAGATATTAAGGAGCGGTTAGCGGACGGAGCTCGTTTTGTTTGGCTTAAACGGACGCTGGAACCGGACGTAGCCAAGGCAGTTTCCGCGCTTATCAAGGACCACCAGCTTACAGGACTGGGTTTTATCGAGGAAAGCAAACGGTATTATCCTAATGATAAATTGGCAGCGCAGGTGCTGGGTTTTGTGGGTACAGATGATGTTGGTCTGGAAGGACTGGAAATGTCACTGGATAAGGTTATTAAGGGCCAGGTTCGTAAGCAGGTTATTGATACAGACAGCTATGGTACACCCATATTCCAATCCATATTTTCTTTTATACCGGAAAAAAAGGGACGTTCAATTTACCTGACGATTGACAGCAACATCCAATATATTGTCGAAAGGGCACTTGATGCTGCCATGGCGAAGACGGGCGCAAAGACGGGTACAGTTATCATTATGCAGCCTAAGACAGGGGAGATTCTCGCTATGGCCAGCCGTCCCACGTATAACCCTAATCAATTTGGCAGCTATAGTTCAGAAGCCTGGAAGAATCGGGCTGTATCTGATGTGTATGAACCAGGTTCGACTTTTAAAGCCATTATTGCGGCGGCGGCACTGGAGGAGGGAAAGGTGCGGCCGGATGAGCGGTTTATTGATAAGGGTTATGTGGAGGTATCCGGGCGGCAGATCAAAAACTGGAGTGGCGAGAGCTATGGCAATATACCATTTACTGAGATTATAAAGAATTCTATTAATACCGGTTTTGTTGAAGTTGGTTTGCGGGTTGGTGCGGCCAAACTGACAAGCTATGCGCGGGCATTTGGGTTTGGAAAGATTACAGGAATAGAGTTGCCGGGGGAGGCCGAGGGCCTGCTGTTTGATCCCCGGGAGATGCGTGATAGCGATACCGCAACCATGTCGATCGGTCAGAGTGTTGCAGTGACACCACTGCAACTTACCGCGGCTATTGCCGCTATTGCCAATGATGGGGTACTGCTAAAACCCCGGCTTGTTAAGGAATACCGTAACGAGGATGGTACGCTGGCGGAAACCTTTGAGCCTGTTGTTGTCAGACAGGCTATTACGCCGGAAACAGCCCGTACTCTGACCGCATTATTAGAGAAGGTAGTACATGAAGGCGGCGGTAAACTGGCGGCCGTTAAAGGCTATCGTTTTGCTGGGAAAACAGGTACAGCTGAAAAGTTAAATCCCAACGGTGGCGGCTATTTAGCCGGGCATTATATTGCCTCTTTTGCCGGTTTTGGGCCTGTTGATGATCCGCAGGTAGCGGCACTGATTGTGCTTGATGATCCGAGTGGTATTTATTATGGCGGGACAATTGCCGCACCGGTATTTAATGATATTATGACACAGGTTATGCGAGTGTTAAATATTCACCCTGATGGGGGGAGCTATGTAGTGCCGCCTATAAAGACGGTAGAGTCCCTGACGCCGTCAGATGTCCCAACTAGCCCCGGGCCACCCCCGGAAGTGCCGTATGGGCATGTATTAGTTCCTGCACTTGCAGGCAAGTCCATCAGAGAAGCTGGTGAAACTTTACATGAACTTGGGCTCACCTTTGTACCTGTGGGTACTGGAATGGTTGTAAAGCAAAGTGTTGCTCCCAATACACCAGTCAAGCCGGGCACTGAGATTATTGTATATTTTGAGTCAGTGAATACAATTTCGCCGGGTGGGTAATCTGGTACATAGAAGCAGCGACAAAAAATGCTAAATCAAAATTAGCCAACCTAAGTGAGAGTTAGGATAACAACAATAAAAGGCGGCTAAGCCGCCTTTTATGCTACTATGAGTTATTTGCTGTTAATATCGAATTGGGAAGTCATCGTACTCGAAGTAGCGGTTGTTCCACTTGGAGTGGAAGTTTGTCCACCCATGGATGATTCATATTGTTCGATCATGCGACGAACCATGTGACCACCTACCCGACCACAATCAGCCGAAGTCATAGTTGACCAGCCTTGGCTGCGTACGCGATCACTAATACCCAATTCGGTTGCTATTTCTAGCTTCATGCGGTCAAGTGCATTTTCTGCACTTGGGTTAACAGGTTTGTTACTTCTAGCCATAGAATAAACACCTCCTGAAATTTTTCTAATCCTAGTATCTGCGGCGCAAATACCTGTTATTCTATAAATATTATGTTAATTAAGTAAGAAAATCCCAAAAGGATAAAGGAAACTGTAATTTTTTATTGAATAAATACGAAAAATAGCAGAAAAACCACAGGAAATGACGAAGTTCGCCTGGAAGGAATTTACAGACGAATAAAGAATCATTTATTTAAATGATGCTAATGGTAAAACAATAATTTTGTGTTAGGGGTATTGCCATGCATGAGCTTGCAATTGCGCAAGGGATACTGGATATTGCTTTGAGTACGGCCGTAAATCATAATGCCAATAGTGTTTTGGGCGTTAAAGTAATTGTGGGTGAACTTACAGGGACTGTACCGGAGGCGCTGGAATTTGGTTTTGTGGCGTTGGCTAAAGGAACAATGGCAGAGAACGCCTGTTTATCAATCCGGATAATTCCGCTGACAGGACATTGCCGGGACTGCGGCAGTCAAAGCAGTATTGATAAATATTGTTTTGCTTGTGCAAGCTGTGGTTCTCATGCGGTTGAGATTATAACCGGGCGTGAACTAAAAGTAGAAAGTGTGGAGGTAGAGTAATAGTTGGAAATTACTGTAATGAGCAATATCCTGGAAAAAAATGAGGAAGTGGCTGCCGAGATAAATGCCATGTTGAGCAGACAGGGGATTTTTACAGTTAATCTGTTGGGTTCTCCTGGTTGTGGTAAAACTTCTCTTGTGGAGCAGACGGTAAGCCTGCTCAAAAGTGAACTAAATATAGCCATTATCGAAGGTGATTTATATACATCTAAAGATGCTGATCGTATTGCTGCCTATGGAGCGCCGGTGGTTCAAATCAATACCCAGGGCGGCTGTCATCTTGATGCGGCGATGGTTAAGTCAGCTCTTGACCAATTGGATTTGAATGAGATTGATATTCTGATTGTCGAAAATGTTGGCAATCTGGTTTGTCCAGCTGAGTTTGCCGTTGGGGAGCATGCCAAAGTGGTAGTCCTCAGCGTTACGGAAGGAGAGGACAAACCGCTAAAATATCCCCTTGTATTTAGGCAGTCTGCAGCTGTTATTTTGAATAAAATTGACTTACTTCCCTATACTGATTTTGCTATTGATTGTGCGGTAAGAGATATTACCGGTTTGAATCAACAAGCTGTCTTGATGAAGGTGTCCTGCAGAACTGGAGCAGGGTTAACCGACTGGCTAGAATGGCTTAAAAAGCAGGTGCAGTTAACTAGAAAACGAAAATGTGATTAGGGGGAGTATTGTGGCAATTCTGGCGGAAATGGAATGGGAAATTGAGGTTGTACGTGAGCGGTTACATCAGCTAGTAGAACGGAAGTTGGGCGATCTTACTGACGTCGAAGTAACTGAACTTAGCGGCTACCTGGATCAGCTTATTGTCAAGTATGAGATGACTAATACCCGCCAGAAAAAAACAGATAAACTGGCGTCAGTTTAAAAGAAACAACAAAGTTCTAAGCCTACGACCGCAAGTATATAGTAGTAAGGGGGACTCGCTTTCTTTGGTAGTAAATGCGGCGGAGGGAAAATTTTGCGTATACAGGAGAACCGGCGGGAGCTCCGGCGTGGGCTCAAAGAGCGTCATATTCAGTTGATCGCGATTGGCGGTTCAATTGGTGTAGGTCTGTTTTTAGGATCGTCTGCCGCTATTCAAGCAGCAGGTCCATCACTGCTAGTTACGTACTTTATTGGTGGTATTGTGGTTTTCTGTTTGTTGAGGGCGCTGGGTGAAGTTGCTGTTGCTATCCCGATAGCGGGCTCATTTAGCGCGTATGCCCATAGATTTTTGGGACCGCTGACTGGTTATTTGACAGGCTGGACGTATTGGTTTATGTGGGTTGTAACAGGCATGGCTGAGATTACAGCCGTGGGAGTGTATGTAAATTACTGGTTGCCTGAATTGCCGCAATGGATTCCTGCGCTGCTGGCGGTAATCTTCATGACAGGGGTTAATCTTGTTGCCGTAGAAGCCTATGGCGAATTTGAATTCTGGTTTGCGTTAATCAAAATTATTGCCATCATTGCGTTAATTATGGGCGGGTTGGGGATGATTTTGTTTGGTTTTGGCAATGGTGGCGTTCCTGTAGGGATAGGGCACCTCTGGCAGCATGGCGGCTTTTTTCCGCATGGTGTAAGTGGGGCGATTATGGCCCTTTCGATGGTGCTGTTTTCTTATGTGGGTATTGAAGTTATTGGCGTTACCGCCGGAGAAGCCAAAGAGCCGGAAAAGACATTGCCAGTCGCTATTAGCAAAGTGTTTTGGCGAATTCTATTATTTTACATCGGCTCACTATATGTTATTATGTCAATTTATCCTTGGAATGAGCTTGGTCATGTTGGTAGTCCGTTTGTAGCGGTATTTGGTAAATTGGGAATAAGTAGCGCCGCCGACATAATGAATTTTGTTGTGCTATCAGCAGCTCTGTCCTCCTGTAACAGCGGCGTTTTTAGCACAGGCCGGATGCTGTATACTCTGGCAAGGCAAGGGGAAGCGCCGGCGCTTCTGGGTAAGTTAAATAACAGCCAGGTTCCGGTCTGGGGAGTATTGGTTTCAGCTGCTTTTTTAATGGTCGGGGTGGTACTCAATTACTTTATTCCGGCAAAAGTGTTTACCTATGTAACTAGTATTGGTACGTTTGCCTGTTTGTGGGTGTGGGCTATCATTCTTATGGTTCAGATCAAGTTTCGGCGAAGTCTGCCGCCGGCAGTGGCAGCCAAACTGGTCTATCCGATGCCCTTATATCCCATATCAGGTATCTTGTGTTTGGTAATGCTGGCGCTGGTAGTTTTTATTATGAGCCAAGATTCTGATACGGTGCTGTCGCTTTGGATTGGTCCGGTTTGGATAGTAGGATTGATGATCTTCTACCCTGTACGGTCACGCAAGTCGTGATGGTAATTGGCGATTCGGTTCATTTAGGAGGCTAATGGGTTATGTTTGAACGTCCTGTGTGGGCAGAAATTGATTTGTCTGCTATTAAACACAATGTTAGAGAAATAAAAAAAGGCCTAAAACCTGGTGTGAAATTTTGTGCTGTGGTCAAGGCTGATGCTTACGGTCACGGGGCAATAGCCGTCGCCCGCACCGTGTTGTCTGCAGGTGCTGACAGGCTGGCGGTAGCTATTTTAGGCGAGGCTATTGAACTTAGGGAAGCTGGCTTCTTGGTGCCCATTCAGGTGCTCGGTTATACGCCGCCTCATCAGGCTAGGATAGTGGCTGCTTATGGTATTGCTCAGACGGTGTATTCCATGGATGCCGTGCGGGCGCTGGCAGCGGCTGGAACAGAAACAGGCAAACCTGTAAAACTGCATATCAAGATTGATACGGGTATGGGGCGGATTGGTATTCTGCCTGAGGAGGCCGGCGATTTTGCTGCTGCGGCAGCTGCAATGAGCGGAGTCGAGATTGAAGGAGTATTTTCCCATTTTGCCACCGCTGATGCAAAGGACAAGTCGTATGCTTATGAGCAGTATGCCAGATTTCAGCAGGCGCTAGACCGAATAAAAGCTAAGGGAATTGATATTCCCATCAGGCATATTGCAAACAGCGCGGCCACTTTAGAAATGCCGGAGACGCATCTGGATATGGTTCGTCCCGGAATTATCTTGTATGGGCTGTGGCCTTCACCGGAAGTAGAACGAAATATTACTTTGGCGATGGCTATGTGTCTTAAGGCGCGGATTGCTCATGTCAAGAACGTGGCAGCTGGAACAGGCATAAGCTATGGCCGGGCGTATATTGCTGCAACTGAACGCAAAATTGCCACCTTACCTATAGGTTATGCCGACGGCTGGACAAGATTGTTATCTGGCCGGACAGATGTTTTAATTAACGGCAATCGGGCACCCTTAGTGGGGAGAATCTGTATGGATCAATGTATGGCAGATGTTACTGGTATTGCTGATGTCAAGCAGGGAGACACCGCCATTTTGTTTGGAACGTCGGCGTTAACGACAGATGAGGTAGCCGGTATTTTAGGGACAATTAATTACGAGCTTGTATGCATGGTGGGTAAGCGGGTTCCGCGTATATATATAAATGAGTAAATTGTGAAAGAGCGCTAGGGAAGAGATAAAAGCCGAATGGACAAAAGTTCTGAATTTAAGATATTTTACTAAATACAAAATAAGCAAGTATACTATATGAGGGGTGGGTTATGAGCTAGGTGACTTTAAACGAAAAATCGCAACAATAGGAGGAGAAAAGTGTCTAAAAAAGATGGTTTGCATGAAGATCTGCACCGTGGTTTACAGGAACGACACATTCAGCTAATTGCTCTGGGAGGGGCTATTGGTGTTGGGCTGTTCTTGGGTTCAGCAACAGCCATAAAAACAGCCGGTCCAGCCTTGATGGTTTCCTATATAATTGGTGGTATTATTATATTTTACATCATGCGAGCCCTTGGCGAAGTGGCGGTAGCTTATCCGGTTTCAGGATCTTTTAGTGCTTATGCAAATAGGTTTTTAGGACCGATGGCCGGGTACATCACCGGGTGGACGTATTGGTTCATGTGGGTGGTAACCTGTATGGCTGAGATAACAGCCGTAGGCGTATATATGCAGTTTTGGTTTCCTGAAGTGCCACAGTGGATTCCTGCGTTGGCAGCGTTGGTGTGTATGATGACCGTTAATCTAATTGCGGTGGCGGCCTATGGTGAATTTGAGTTTTGGTTTGCCTTAATTAAAGTTATAACCATTATCGTTATGATTGTTGTCGGCTTAGGCATGATTATCTTTGGCATCGGTAACAGCGGCGTGCCTATTGGTATATCCAACCTTTGGTCTTATGGCGGTTTTTGTGCCCAAGGCTTGACAGGCATGATTATGTCCTTGGTCATGGTTATGTTTTCTTATCTCGGCATTGAATTAGTCGGAGTAACGGCGGGGGAGGCCAAAGACCCGGAGAAAACGTTGCCCTCTGCGATTGACAAGGTTTTTTGGCGGATTCTTATTTTCTATATAGGTGCACTCTTTGTCATTATGTCCCTTTATCCATGGAATCAGTTAGGTACTATTGGCAGTCCGTTTGTGCTTACCTTCGAAAAGCTAGGGGTGCGGTCAGCGGCAGGAATTATTAACTTTGTCATTCTGACCGCCGCCTTATCCTCTTGTAACAGCGGTCTTTTTAGTACTGGCCGGATGCTGTATAATTTATCGCTACAAGGGCGGGCACCCGAGTTTTTTGGTAAGTTGAGTAACAGAAAAGTTCCCCAAAATGGAATCTTGGTATCAGCGGTATTTTTGCTAATTGGTGTTGTGCTCAATTATTTGATTCCCGGCAAGGTATTTACCTATGTAACAAGTATTGGTACCTTTGCTGCACTATGGGTGTGGGCTATCATTATCCTGGTGCAGATAAAATTCCGCCAGGAACTGACGCCAGAGCAGCAAGCAAAGCTAAAGTACCCTATGCCAGGCTATCCGGTTATTAACTGGATTTGTCTAGCCTTTCTGGCCTTTGTCGCTGTTGTCATGTGTTTTGATCCGGATACCTTGATAGCCATGATTGTCGGACCGATTTGGCTGGTTTTTCTTGTAGGCACCTACTATATGTTTGGTTGGAATAAAACGGACGAAAAGAATAGTAAAAATATCAAAAATTTAAAATAGTATATACACAAGAAATAATGTACTTTGGAATCTAAGGTTTACAAATGGCAGAATGATGCCATACTGATGGGAACTTTAGTTTTCGATAGCTAAGATAGTTCCGGTAGATAGGTTTCTATGACTAATCTGATTGTCTGAATTGTAAGTAGGTAAAGAATTTTCGGCAATATTGGATAATTTAGTACAAACAACCAATATTGGCATGCTGATTGCAATATAAAGACAGCAAGAACGGCAATGTTGCCAGTAGAATAGTCGAAGGAGGCCAAAGAATGATTATTGGTGTGGCAAAGGAAATCAAAAACAATGAGAACAGGGTGGGGCTTACGCCGGCTGGTACCGAAACCTTGAAAAAGGCTGGTCATACGGTGCTTGTTGAACAAGGAGCCGGTGTTGGCAGCGGGTTTGCCGATGAAAGCTATATAACAGCCGGGGCGCAGATTTTGGCAGACAAACAAACGTTGTTTGATCAGGCTGAAATGATTATCAAGGTGAAAGAACCATTGCCTCCTGAATATGAGTTGTTTCATGAAGGACAAATTCTTTTCACATACCTGCATTTGGCACCTGAGCCTAAACTAACCAGGGCTTTGCTTGAGAAAAAGGTAACCGGTATTGCCTACGAAACAATTGAACGTAATCACACCCTGCCATTATTATCCCCCATGAGTGAGGTTGCAGGGAGAATGGCGGTGCAGGTTGGCGCGCACTGTCTGGAAAAACCATTCGGCGGTAAGGGCATTTTATTAGGCGGTGTACCTGGTGTTGAGTCGGCGCAAGTCGTTATTATCGGCGGCGGTATTGTTGGTACTAATGCTGCTAAGATGGCTGTGGGCATGGGCGCGCGTGTTACCGTGCTTGATAAATCAGCAGATCGTCTGGTCTATCTTGATGATCTCTTTGACGGGAGAGTAACAACGGTTATGTCCAACAGCTATAATATTGCCAGTTGGGTGAAAAAAGCCGATCTCCTTATTGGGGCTGTATTGTTGCCAGGGGAAAAAGCGCCTAAACTGGTTAGTGAGGAAATGGTTACATCCATGGAACCCGGTTCGGTCATTGTTGACGTGGCAATTGATCAGGGTGGCTCAGTCGAAACAATTGACCGTGTTACTACGCACAGCGATCCTACCTATGTAAAACATGGTGTTGTTCATTATTCGGTGGCCAACATGCCGGGCGCTGTCGCTCGCACCTCTACGTTTGCTCTGACCAATGCTACGATTGACTATGCCATGCAAATTGCCAATAAGGGCTGGAAGACTGCACTCAAGGATGACCACGGTTTAGCTAAAGGCCTTAATACCTATGCAGGTAAGATTATCTGCATAGGGGTTGCCGAAGCTCATAAGCTGGCGTTTACGCCGGTGGAGGAAGTATTGGCTTAGCCCATATTTGGCAATAAGACTAAGAGGCAGTCACAGCAGCGACTGCCTCTTAGTCTTATTGCAGGAAAACAATGGACATGTGTCGAATTTTCTCATCATACTGTACGGGATATTAATAATAACACCAGGGGGTTGTCATGAGCGATAATGATTGGGCGCTTTTTAAGCAAAAACTTCATACTAAGTCAGGTATTAACCTTAATGACTATAAACCGGCGCAAATGCAGCGGCGTATTGGGAATATGATGAGTCGCCATGGGGCGAGTGGGTATCTTGATTTTTTCAGTAAGCTAGAGGCTAACCCTAAATTATATAAAGATTTTATTGATTTTCTGACTATTAATGTTACTGAGTTTTTTCGGACGCCGGAAAAGTTTGATGAATTGGAAAAAAAGGTTGTCCCTGATTTGTTAAAACAGAGTGCTAAACTTTCTATTTGGAGTGCTGGCTGTTCGATTGGAGCAGAACCGTATTCGCTGGCCATCATGCTTAACGAGCTTACGCCTCATATCAGGCACCGGATTTTGGCGACAGATCTGGATGTCGAGATGCTGGCCAAGGCGAAACAAGGGAGCTATACCGCAAATGAGTTAAAAAATATACCGCCTGCCAGGCTTAAAAAATATTTTGCGCAGGCAGACGGCTTAGCCACCATTAGTGATGATATCAAAGCCCGGATTGATTTTCAGCGTCACAATCTTTTGGTGGACAAGTTTGAAACCGGGTTTGACCTGATTTTGTGCCGTAATGTAGTAATTTATTTTACGGAGGAGGCTAAAGAGGGCCTTTACCGCCGGTTTTTTGCTGCACTTAAGCCGGGAGGAGTTTTGTTTGTCGGTGGTACAGAGGCCATCCTGAACTTCCGCGAAATTGGATTTAATCATTATCTGCCCTTTTTCTACAGGAAACCTCTATAGCAGTCCCCAGCCAGATAACCGTTGTATGGTACTAAGCCAATGCCGGAGCAGGATTTTATTTATGGTGTATTCCTCTACCGTGCTGCCGGCAACAAGATCAACTGTTTTTACGGCTTTATCCTGAACATAAAATACGATTTCCCCGATTTTTTGGCCCTGGTATACCGGGGCCTTAATTTTTTCGGGTAAGTCCACTTCTACGGTTACAGCTGGGTAATCGGTGGCAGCAACTACCAGTGAGCCGGGTCCTGCTACCAGGGCATCGACCATGTCTGTCATACCATTTTCTATCGGCAATGCGGCAAAAACAGCGCCGTCTTCGGCGTATTCGTACAAATCATACTGATCAAACCCATATTTTAGTAGTTGCATTGAATCATACCAGCGGGAGTGATCATGCAGGACAACGGCAATGAGCCTTTGGTTATCGCGGGTAGCGCTCGAAACTAAACAGGGGCCAGCCATATTGGTTGTACCGGTTTTTACACCGTCAGCATCTGCCAGCATCCAGAGTAGTTTATTGGTATTGCGGAGATTGCGGTTATGGTTTTTGCCTTTGCGGTCAAGCCATTCAATGTTGGTTTCCTTTGTACTGACGATTTGGGAAAACGTGGGATTCAGTAAGGCATACCGGGCTATTGAGGCCAAATCATAAGCTGTTGACAGATGATTGGGGGCGCTTAACCCGTGGGGGTTGCGAAATTGGGTATGTATGGCGCCAATGCTGAGGGCCTTTTTATTCATAATTTCGACAAAAACGTCAACCGAGCCTGCCAGGTGTTCGGCAATAGCAACAGCAGCATCATTACCGGAGCGGAGCAGGAGGCCGGTAACCAGCTCACGCAGCGTAATAGTTTGCCCTGGATACAGATTCAGAGAGGAGCCGCCGGTGGCGGCGGCATGGGCACTTACACGCGTGGTTTCATCCAAACGACCACTTTCGATGGCAATGATGGCAGTCATAATTTTGGTCGTGCTGGCTGGTGCCAGTTTTTTATTCATGTTGCGGTCATAAAGCACTTGACCGGTTTTTGCATCCATCAAAATAGCTCCTTGAGCGGACATTATCGGTGGTGCGGAACAAACCATACTGGTGGTTAGCCACCAAAAAAATGCCAGTAAGGTGGCAGAGCGTAGTAACCTGCGGGCCATGGAATACCTCCTTATAATTGTTACGATGCATCAAAGCTTATAGGGCTTTAAACTCTGCCAGTGGGCTTGGATTAACTGGTCATAGCGGTACATCGTGGCAGTTCGTTCATTTCTCAGGGCCTGAATGGCCCCCAAGATTTTTTGGTCAAAGGTATATACCTTTGCTTTAGGTAAGGTAAGTGGCTTGGAATACTCTTTAAGCTTGGTGGCTACCTTGCAATTAGCCTTAGTTTCTTTGATAAGAACAGCTGGCTCCAGCAGGTCAGAGCCTTCATAGCGATGAATCAGGCAATTGGGCTGCAAACGGTCAATAACGTTTTTCTTGTCGCCGTCAAGGATAAGTTCGCTGCCACAGCCTGGACAAGCAGTTAAATCTGCCGGCAAATAGTTATGGCAGCTCATACAAACAATTTCATTCATGTGACATCCCTCCAATCCTAGTGTATCCGGAAAAACGGGTGACTATAATTCTTGGGAAAAAATTGAACTTTAACAGGAAAAGATCCAATCATGGCGAATTTTTCAGTTAAGATATAGGTAACGTTCGGGTATGAGGGGGAGAAGGATTGGACAATTACCGGCGCTGGCTGATAATAATAACCGTAATAGTATTTACAGCTGGCTGGCTGGGAATGAGTTTGGCGGTAAAGCTAACCGAAGAGGAGCTGCAGAGCAAGCTCTTGCTAAGGACTGTGACAGCAGCAACGATGATAAGTCATGACCGGATAGCGCGGCTGACAGCAATGGCGGCTGACAGTGGTTCTTCTGATTACGAATATTTGCAGGAGCAGTTGATAGCTACGCGTGCGCTTAACACCGACTGCCGATTTGTGTACTTGTTAAAAAGAATAGATAACCGGATGGTGTTTCTTGTGGACTCAGAGCCGGTGACTTCTGAAGACTACGTCCCGCCTGGTTACGAATATAAGCAGGCATCTGATGAGTTGTACCAAATATTTTCAGATGGCCAGGCTTTTATCGAGGGACCACTAAGCGATGAATGGGGAATATGGGTATCCGGGATTGCTGCTGTGCGCGATCCGGCAGACGGGCGGGTGATTGCCGCTTTGGGCATGGATATAGCGGCTAGGGACTGGCAGGCCGCTATAGCTACTACGCGGCTTACCGTCATGGGTGTTACACTAGCCGTACTGTTTATGATATATGCCTTGTTTTATGCACTACATACCTTAGCAAGAGCGGCTACCAGAGTATACCAGGTGGAGAAACAGGCTAAAGAGGCGGTGGAGGCTGTTAGTCAGGCCAAAAGTCAGTTCCTGGCCTATTTAAGCCATGAAATCCGCACGCCGGTTAGTGGCATTTTGGGTGTGTGTGAGCTGTTGGAAACCACCTTGCTGGATAAATGCCAGCGGGACTATGTCAGTACAATTACTTACTCAGCCCGTTCCTTATTGACGGTGCTTAACGAGGTATTGGATTTTTCTAAAATTGAAGCCAACAAAATGACAGTGGATAACATTGACTTCGCCTTTTGTCCCCTGGTGGAGGGGGTGGCTGCAATGCTGCAGGCAACTGCTCATAACAAAGGACTTGAGCTTAGCGTGACGATTGATCAAAGCATTCCGCAACTAGTGGGCGGTGATCCGACTAGGCTGCGGCAAGTCTTGCTGAATCTTGTTGGTAATGCGATAAAATTTACCGAAATGGGGAAGGTCGAAATCGCGGCCATATGCCTACGGCAAAATTCCAGTACAGTACAGGTGAAAATTTCAGTTACTGATACGGGGATTGGTTTAGACTCCACTGAAATTGAGAAGCTGTTTCAACCCTTTGCTCAGGCAGACGGTGCCAATGCCCGTAAATATATGGGCTCAGGACTGGGTCTGTCCATATCAGGCCGCCTAATAAAACTAATGGGCGGTGAGATTGGAGTTATCAGTAGCAAAGGTGAAGGTTCTTCCTTTTGGTGTAGCATTCCTTTGGCAGTAATCAACTCAGCTAGTGAGTCAGTGGTTAATGAACCTGTTATCAATGCGCAGCCAATTGACGATGTACCTGCCTGGTTAACTCAGCCAGTGACCTTGGCAAAGGAGGCCGGCACTGTCCTTATTGTTGAGGATAATCCGGTAATTCAGCAGGTAGTTGTCTCCCAGCTTGGACATCTTGGTCTAACCGCTGATGTGGCTGGTAATGGTCAGGAAGCTGTGCAAAAGGCACTAAAAACAGGCTATAAACTGATTTTTATGGATTGTGGCTTGCCACTGTTGGATGGGATGGCTGCTACCCGTCTTATTCGGGACAAGGAAGCAGCCATTGGCGGGCATACTCCGATTATTGCTTTATCAGGCAAATCCATGCCTGATGAACAGCAACAGTGCTTGGCCGCAGGGATGGATGATTGCCTGGTGAAGCCAGTTTCCCTTCAGGACATCAAACAAATGGTGGAGCGATGGCTGCCCCAGGAGGCCACTGATAGCATTGATAAAACTGTGCTTAGGGAGTTAAAACAATTAGCTGATAGTGGCCAGTCTGATCTGGATATATTTATTGATGCTTATCTGGAGGAACTGCCAGTGCTTACTGATAAGCTCAGACAAGCCATGCTTGCCTGCAATAGCGCTCAAGTAAGTATGGTAGCTCATAGCTTAAGGTCAATGAGTGGAACGATTGGGGCTAAACGCCTGAGTGAATTATTCAGTAGCTTGGAGCAAATTGCTATTAGGGATAGCTGTGATAATCATGCGGAAGCAAGAAGGCTGATGAGTAAAATTGATATAGAATGCAAGCAGGTGGGGCTAGCCCTTAAAAATGCTGCCCGCTTAGTATAATGTAAAGGTAAGGTGAAAATATGGCGTACCAGATATTATTGGTTGATGATGTGCTTTTAAATCGCAAAGTGGTTACAGTAGCATTAAGCGGCTTGCCGGACGTTGCCTTTCTGGAAGCAGCTGATGGTGTCAATGCGCTGAAGGTTATTCATAGTGAAACGATCAACCTGATTATTCTGGATCTCATTATGCCAGGTGAAGTAGCAGGCTTTGACGTATTGCGAGAAATTAAGGCAAGTGTACTTTATAAGCACATTCCCATAATTGTTTATTCGGCCGTGTCGGATACGGCCAGTATCAAACAGGCACTGGAACTGGGAGCCTATGATTATCTTATTAAGCCACTAAAGCCGCAGGAGTTACAAACCATTTTGCCGGAAAAGGTCAAAGATGCATTGCAGCTTCCTTCAAAAAAGGATGAACAGCAACTTGCGGGAAGAGAGTCTTATGGGCAGGCTGCCAGGGGGCCGGACCAGCTTGTCATTGGGGTGGTTACTGAGGAAGAGGTGGCAACCATCAAATATTTGACTGACCGTAAAGCCGAGCTCAAACTAAAGCTAAAAAGACTTATTGATATGGACAAGGAAGAGTTGTACTGCACTCTGTATGATATGATTATTCAGGAAATGGGCGAAGTATCGACAGCTTGTGAACAATGGTGGGATGAAAAATATGACAAATATCAATGGGCCAACATTGTTGGTGACGAGATTGAGCTTGATTATGACAATGGTCAGGTTTTGGTGAAAAATATGATGAAAGAGAGCAAAAAGCACCCAGAGGATGATCGCCAAGAACCAAATGCGAAGATATAAAATAGTTGAATGGTATATATCCCGCAGCAGGCTGTTGAATTAGCTAAAGCTGCTGGCTTCTAATAAGATAAGGATTTAATAAGGTCTAAAAGTGTCTGCCTGCATTTATGCGGGCAGGCGCTTTTTTTTATATGTTCTATAGTTAGCCCTTTCTGCATAAACTGGTTGTATCTGCCATAGGGTTGAAGGAGGGGACATTTTGAGGAATAAAGAATGGATTGCAATGGTGTTGGCTGGAGGGCGGGGCACACGGTTGGGCGTGTTGACAGAGGCGGTAGCCAAACCTGCCGTGCCATTTGGCGGTCAATACCGCATTATTGATTTTACTTTAAGCAATTGTAAAAATTCCGGAATAGATACTGTAGGCATCTTAACTCAGTATCAGCCACTTACCCTGCATGCATACATTGGTAATGGTGCCGGCTGGGATCTTGACTGCAAAGGAGGAGGCGGAGTACATATGTTGCCGCCATATGCCAGCGCAACGGGCGGCGAATGGTATACAGGAACAGCTGATGCGGTGTATAAAAACAGAGAGTTTATTGAGCAGTTTGAGCCACAGTATGTAGTGGTGTTATCAGGTGACCATATATATAAGATGGATTATAGTGTCATGCTTGAACAGCATAAGCTGAGGCAAGCTGATGTTACGGTTGGCGTACTGGAAGTGCCCTGGCGGGAAGCTAACCGATTCGGAATTATGGAGACAACGGCTAGTGGCCGAATCATTGATTTTGTCGAAAAACCCTATCATCCCAAGGGAAATCAGGCATCTATGGGTGTGTATATTTTTACCTGGAATGCGTTAAAACAATATTTGATAAAGGATGCGGCTCAGGTGAGTTCCAGCCATGATTTTGGCAAAAACATTATTCCGACCATGTTAGCCGCTGGCCAGCGCATGTATGCTTACCATTTTAATGGCTACTGGAAAGATGTGGGGACACTAGCTAGTTATTGGGAAGCCAATATGGATTTGTTGGGGGACTCACCAAAAATAGAACTTGACGACGCGGCATGGCCGGTGTACTCACCGGGGCGGAGTCTGCCGCCCCACTATCATGGTGCTATGGCCAGAGTAAGCAGTTCTTTAGTCGCCGGAGGCGTTACTATCTTGGGAGAGGTGGAAAACTCGGTTATTTTTCCAGGAGCCTATATTGGGGATGGAGTTAAGGTGAAAAATAGTGTTATTATGCCTTATGCCAGGATGGAGCAAAATTCGAGCGTTGACGGTGCTATAGTTATTCCCAATACGGTAATTACTGCCAGGATGAATGGCGAGGAGGATAGCGGTATTATTCAGGTTGTCGCCCGGTCAACAACCCAAGAGGCTGTGGTACAGGTTAGTTTGGCGGTGTAAGATATATAATAGCATTAGGAATGCAAATAGTTGACAGGAAATATGTATATTAATAGAGAAACGTATAAAGAAAATAACAGTTTATTATAGGTGATAAAGGATGATTAACAATGACTGCTGCTTGCTTTAGTGATCAAGAGTTGTACTTGTTTCATGAAGGTACTCTGCAACGCAGTTACCGCCTGCTGGGGGCACATGTGGCAGCGGATGGACACGGGGTACGCTTTACCGTATGGGCGCCTAATGCGCAGGCTGTTCGGGTTATTGGTGATTTTAACAATTGGAATGGCAGTAGACATGGAATGGAAAGAATCAGCACCTGCGGTGTTTGGGGTCTGGTTATTCCTGGGGTTACAGTCGGCGATAGTTATAAATATGAGATTATTACTGCTGGAGGCGAGATACTGCATAAGGCAGATCCCTATGCATTTGCTGCAGAAATCAGACCCAAGACGGCATCAAAGGTGGCCTGCCTTGCTGGTTACACCTGGCAGGATGCGGCCTGGCGGGAAAATAAGTCCAAGCAGTCTCTTTATGAACAACCTATGAATATTTATGAAGTGGATTTGGGTTCATGGAAACGGGACAGTGATCGCCAGTGGCTCTCCTACCGGGAGCTAGCGCCGGAACTAGCCGACTATGCCGCCAATATGGGCTACACCCATATTGAACTGTTACCTGTGGCGGAGCATCCTTTTGACGGGTCATGGGGCTATCAGGCTACAGGCTATTACGCGGTTACCAGCCGCTATGGTTTGCCAGAAGATTTTATGTTTCTGGTAGACTGCTGTCACCGGCGGGGAATTGGGGTTATTCTGGACTGGGTCCCCGGGCATTTTTGTAAAGATGCCCATGGTCTGGCAGCTTTTGATGGTACAACACTCTATGAATATGCTGATTCGAACCGGAAGGAAAATCGCGGCTGGGGTACGCTGAATTTTGATCTTGGCCGGCCTGAGGTTATGAGCTTTCTTATTTCTAATGTGCTGTTTTGGATGGAACTATACCATATTGATGGCATTAGAATTGATGCTGTTGCCAACATGTTATATCTGAATTATGGGAAAGAAGACGGAGAATGGACACCGAATTGTCATGGCGGCGCAGAAAACCTGGAGGCTATCAGTTTTTTACGACGACTTAATGAAGCTGTTTTTGCCAGTTTCCCAGCGGCCTTGGTTATTGCGGAGGATTCAACAGCTTGGCCGCTAGTTACTCATCCCACTTATCTGGGGGGGCTTGGTTTCAACTTTAAATGGAATATGGGCTGGATGAACGATATGCTGCGCTATATGGAGCTTGATCCGCTGCAGCGCCAGTACCATCATAACTTAATAACTTTCTCTTTTATGTACGCGTTTTCAGAAAATTTTGTTTTGCCTTTATCGCATGATGAGGTGGTTCATGGCAAGCGGTCATTGCTTGATAAAATGCCGGGGGATTACTGGCAGAAGTTCGCTAATTTGCGGGCTTTTTATGCCTACATGATGGCTCACCCGGGTAAAAAGCTGCTATTTATGGGTGGAGAATTTGGCCAGTTTATTGAATGGAATTACCAGGATAGCCTGGATTGGCATTTGTTAGACTATGAAATGCATGGTAAGCTGCATAACTATGTCCGGGATCTGAATCATTTTTATTTGGAAAACCCGGCAATGTGGCAAAATGACCGGGATTGGCGGGGATTTTCCTGGATTGACTGCCAGGATTGGCAGCAGAGTGTCCTGGTATTTAAACGGCAAGGACTGCAGGCAGATGATTTTATTATTGCGGTAGTAAACTTTACACCCGTTGTTCGGCTAGAATACCGGATTGGTGTGCCAGAGGCCGAGTATTATCTTGAGGTACTTAATAGCGATAGCTTGATTTACGGCGGTTCTGGTCAAGGTAACACTGGCAAAAGGGTGCCTGTGGCAGTGGCTTGCCATAACCAGCCGAATTCGTTGGTTATTACGTTGCCGCCGTTGGCGACGGTATATTTTAAGCCGATAGGCTGCCGGAAACAGTATACCATAGGGAGTGAAGCACTTTGCGCAGTAAAGAATGCGTTGCCATGATTTTGGCTGGTGGTCAGGGAAGTCGACTCGGAACGTTGACCAAAAAGCTGGCCAAACCTGCAGTACCATTTGGCGGTAAGTACCGAATTATTGATTTTCCTCTCAGTAATTGTTATAACTCCGGGATTAATACGGTCGGCGTGCTTACCCAGTATCAGCCGCTCGCGCTTCATTCCTACATCGGAATTGGCAGTGCCTGGGATCTTGACCGGCGGGATGGCGGTGTCTACGTATTGCCGCCCTATGTACGGGAAAAGGGTGGTGAATGGTATAAAGGGACCGCTGATGCCATCTTCCAAAACATTAACTTTATTGAGATGTTTAATCCTGAGTATGTACTGATATTGTCAGGTGACCATATCTATAAAATGGATTATTCTCGTATGCTTGATTACCACAAAAGCAAGCAGGCTGATGTTACCATTGCCGTTATTGCGGTGCCATGGGAGGAAGCCGGCCGGTTTGGTATTATGAATACGGCTACAGATGACCGGATTGTCGAATTTGAGGAAAAGCCAAAGAAACCTAAGAGTAATTTGGCTTCGATGGGGATATATGTATTTAGCTGGGCGGCGTTGCGCTCCTATTTGACAGCCGATGCTATTGACACTAAATCCAGCCATGATTTTGGCAAAGATGTTATTCCGCAAATGCTTGCCGGCAATGAGCGGTTATGTGCCTATCATTTTGACGGCTATTGGAAAGATGTTGGTACAGTGGAAAGCTTCTGGGAGGCCAATATGGATCTTCTCAGCGATGAGCCTGCCTTGGACTTATATGACCCGGATTGGCGGATTTATTCGGTAAACCCGACCCAGCCCCCCCATGTGATTGCCGATACAGCAAGCGTAGTTTGTTCGTTGATTAGTGAAGGCTGCCAGGTTCTGGGGCAAGTGGAAAATTCAGTGTTATTTCCTGGGGTGTTTATTGGGGAAGGTGCAATAGTTAAAGATTCTATTATTATGCCTTATGCGTCAATAGGTGCAAACGCCATAGTTTCCAAAGCTATTATTGGACGAAAATCAAGGGTTGAAGCCAATGCGCAGCTGGGGGTTAATCAGCTGGAACAAGAAGCCAGTCACTGGTTTTCAGGCATAACGTTGATCGGCGACAACCTGACAATTAGCAGAGAGACCAAGATTCGGCGTAATGCGCTGCTTGCCCGGTCGTAATTCCTAGAAAGCCAGATAGCGTTAGGGGGAGTAAGCTTGTTAAAGAATACGATGGGTATTATCAATTTACATGAAAGTCATGAGTCATTCCGGGAGATAACCAAGCATCGTCCGCTTGCGGCTATTCCTTTTGCCGGCCGTTATCGGCTAATAGACTTTGTACTATCTAATTTCATTAATTCCGGGATAACTAATGTTGGCATTTTATCTGCAGGCAATTCCCGTGCGCTTTCCGATCATATCCGCTCTGGTAAGGAATGGGACTTGGCCCGTAAGCGGGATGGTTTATTCTTATTGCCTTCCTGGCAGACTGGCAATGTACAGGGGGCATTTCCCAATGATTTAGCTGACTTTTTCAGTAATCTTGACTATATCAAAAGCAGCCGTCAACGTTTTGCCTTGCTCTCAGGCAGTCGGGCGGTTTGTAATATTAACTTCGAGGCTGCCTATAATTACCACCTTGAGAAAGAGGCGGATATAACAGTATTATACAAAGAATATAGTATTGCAGAGGCCAAAGGCTTATCTGAGGCTACTATGCTCGAGACTGGCAGTGATGGCAGGGTTATTGATATGGAGGTATGTCCGGTAAATCCCCGCAGCAATAAATTGTCACTGGAGATGATTCTTTTGGAACGGCAGCTGCTGGTGGATTTGATTGATGCCAGCGTGTCAAGGGGCGGGACTAATTTCACCCGCGATTGTATTATGAGAAATATGGAAAACCTCAAAATTTACGGGTTTCCCTTTACTGGTTATTTGGCCCGTATTGACTCTATGCAAAATTATTTTGACCATAGTATGAAACTCTTGACCCAAGAAATATGGCAGGAAATCTTCTTTGCCCATGGCTCCATTTATACCAAGGTAAAAGATGAAGCGCCGGCAAAATACCAGCGGGATGCGATGGTTAAATCGTCGCTGGTAGCCAATGGTTCAGTTATAGCGGGTAAGGTTGAAAATAGTGTTTTGTTTAGGGGTGTCAAGGTGCATAAAGATGCCCGGGTCACAAACAGTATTGTCATGCAAAAAGGGGAAATTGGCCCAGGTGCAGTTATTGAGAATGTAATCTGTGATAAAGATGTAAGGATTACAGCAGGCAAAAAACTCAAAGGAGAATTAAATCACCCGATTGTGATTGAGAAAGGGACAGTGATTTAATATGCTAAAAGTACTATTTGTAGCATCGGAAGCAGCGCCATTTGCCAAAACGGGTGGTTTGGGTGATGTAATTGGTTCTTTGCCCAAGGAATTGAGTAACCAGGAGATTGATGTTCGGGTCATTATGCCTAAATACAGTGCTATCCCGGCCGGGTTTGAGGGGCAGATGGTGCAAAAGGCAATCCTTACCGTACCTGTAGGCTGGCGCCAACAATATACCGGGCTGTTTGAACTTGCGTATCAGGGGATTACCTGGTATTTTGTCGATAATGAGTATTATTTTAAGCGTGACAGCCTGTATGGTCATTACGACGAGGCCGAGCGTTTCGCCTATTTTTGCCGGGCTGTACTAGAAGCATTGCCCCAGCTGGATTTCATACCTGATATTATTCATTGTCATGATTGGCAGACAGGGCCGCTGGCGGCCATGCTCAAGCTGCAGTATCTTGCAAGAGCCGAATATGCAGCAATCAAAACAGTATTTACCATCCATAACTTAATGTACCAGGGGATTTTCTCGGGTGATATACTGAATGATTTGCTTAGTTTGCCAAACAGTGCCTTTACAGCCGACGGCCTGGAATTTTACGGACAGGTGAATTATCTAAAAGCAGGGCTAGCCTTCAGCGATGTTGTTACTACTGTCAGTAAGTCATATGCTGAAGAGATACGGCAGCCGTATTTTGGTGAAAATCTGGATGGGTTCCTGATTAAACGGCAAGCTGACATCTATGGTATTGTTAATGGCATTGACTATGAAGTATATAATCCGGCTGTCGATCCAGATATTTATAGCAACTATGCTTGGTCGGATAGTAGCAAACGGTTTGACAACAAGCTTAAGCTGCAAAGTGAGTTAGGATTGCCTGTAGACAAGCGTATTCCGCTTATTGGCATTGTCTCCCGCCTGGTAGCTTCGAAGGGTTTGGATTTGATTGACCATGTCATGGAAGAATTGTTAGCTCTTGATGTACAGGTGGTTGTGCTGGGAACAGGGGAAGAACGTTATGAGAAACTGTTTAGTGAGGCAGCTTGGCGTCATCCGGCTAAAGTAGCGGCAAATATTTATTTTTCGGATACGTTAGCCCACAGGATTTATGCCGGCTCAGATTTGTTTTTGATGCCTTCGCGGTTTGAACCGTGTGGCATTGGTCAAATGATTGCTCTTAGGTATGGAAGTATACCCATTGTGCGTGAGGTGGGCGGCCTCAAGGATACGGTTATTCCTTTTAATTTAGAGACCGGGCAGGGTAATGGTTTTGTTTTTACCAACTATAATGCGCATGAGATGCTCTGGGCAGTTGAGCAGGCGGTAGAGCTGTACCAGGATAAAACGCAGTGGCATAAGTTGATTAAAAATGCCATGCAGGCTGAGCATAGCTGGCAACAATCAGCTAGCCAGTATTGTCAGCTTTATAAGAAGTTGACAGGGAACAGAGAATGTATTGTAACATGAGCTAGTAAAGAATTTTGCAGGCGCCTTTAATGCGTTGGATATAGATGGGGACTGGAGTTGATTTACGAAGGGGATGGATCAATGTTTGAATCGAAAGAGCAGTTTAAACAAGCGTTTATTGAAAAAATCCAGACTCTGTTTGGACAAAGTCTGGAGGAATCGTCAACTGCTGCTAAGTATGAAGCCTTGAGCACGCTGATTCGCGAGATTATTAGCAAACGTTGGTATCAATCCAATCAACAATACAGCATTAGTAAAGAGAAGCAAGTGTATTATTTCTCCATGGAATTTTTGCTCGGACGACTGCTGGGCAGTAATTTGTTTAATCTGGGGATAACCGAAGTCTGCTGTCAGGGACTCAAAGAATTAGGTATTGAGTTAACAGAGTTGGAAGCGGTAGAGCATGATGCGGGGCTGGGTAATGGTGGGTTAGGTCGCCTGGCAGCCTGCTTTTTGGACTCTATGGCATCCTTGCATTTGCCTGGGCATGGCACTGGTATCCGTTTCCGTCATGGGATGTTTGAACAAAAAATTGTCGACGGCTATCAGGTAGAGCTGCCTGATAATTGGCTCAAGGACGGCTATGTTTGGGAAACGCGCAAGGTTGACCGTGCAGTTACCGTCAAGTTTGGCGGCAATGTTCATATGGAGGAACAAGGCGGGCGGCTTATTGCTATTCATGAAAACTATGAACCGGTGCTGGCCGTACCGTATGATGTGCCAATTGTTGGCGCCAATTGTAATACTGTCAATACCTTACGCCTATGGAGCGCGGAAACCAATCACTTTGACTTTTCCTCGTTTAGTAAAGGCGATTTTTTAAAAGCGGTGGAAGAAAAATATTCATTGGAGGCCACCTCGCAGATTCTCTATCCTGATGATAATTACCCTGAGGGCAAAACGCTCAGGCTAAAGCAACAGTACTTTTTTGTTTCCGCCGGTTTGCAAAGCATTGTGCGGCGCTACAAACGGACCCATGGCGGATTTCCGGCTGATTTGGGCAATTTTCATAAAAAAATTGCTATTCATATTAATGATACCCATCCGGCACTGGCGGTGCCTGAGCTAATGCGCATCTTTATGGATGAAGAGGGTTTGGGCTGGGAGCAAGCTTGGTATGTAACTAGACATACGATATCTTATACCAATCATACTATTTTGCCGGAGGCGCTGGAAAAATGGCCGATTGAACTTGTTAAGACATTGCTGCCGCGTATGTATATGATAATTAATGAGTTGAATGAACGCTTTTGTGCGGCTCTTTGGCAAAAATATCCTGGTGAATGGGAGCGAATCCGGAGCATGGCTCTTATCGCTGACGACTATGTACATATGGCGCATTTGGCGGTTGTTGGCAGTTACAGTGTTAACGGTGTGGCCGAAGTACATAGTAATATCCTGAAAAATGAAGTTATGGCGCCCTTCCATGAATTTTTCCCTTATCGCTTTACGAATAAAACTAATGGCGTTACCCATCGCCGCTGGTTGGCCAAAGCCAATCCTCAGCTCGCGGCACTGATTACCGCGACCATTGGTCCGGGC
Organism: Sporomusa sp. KB1; assembly: GCF_007830295.1. GTDB lineage: Bacteria > Bacillota > Negativicutes > Sporomusales > Sporomusaceae > Sporomusa. The sequence goes on from NZ_VLKC01000002.1 coordinate 2,016,093, forward strand.
TGGATGGCCCATCCTGACGAACTGGCAAACTTGCACCGTTTTGCGCATGACTGTGCTTTACAAAAGGAGATAAAGGCTGTTAAGCAGGCTAATAAAGAACGGCTGGCTAACTATATCCAGGCGAAATTGGGCATAGCTATTGATGTGAGTTCCATTTTTGATGTGCAGGTAAAGCGTATTCATGCCTATAAGCGGCAGATCCTGAATGCTCTCCATATTCTTGATTTGTACAACCGCCTTAAAGCCGACCCTGGGCTTGACATTGAACCGCGTACTTTTATTTTTGCGGGTAAGTCGGCTACAGGCTATTATCTGGCCAAACGGATTATTAAGTTTATCAATACATTGGCTCAGGTTATTAATAATGATCCGGCTATTGGTGGCAAAATCAAGGTGGTTTTTTTGGAAAACTACAGTGTTTCCCTGGCTGAGCTTATTATTCCGGCGGCCGATGTCAGCGAGCAGATATCAACAGCCAGCAAAGAGGCCTCAGGCACCGGCAATATGAAGCTGATGATGAACGGAGCTATTACGATTGGTACGCTTGACGGTGCGAATATTGAGATTAAAGATGAGGTTGGTGACGAGAATATTGTTATTTTTGGTCTGACAGCAGAACAAGTGATGAATTATTATAAAAATGGCGGCTATAATGTCCTTGATGTATATAATAACAATCCCCGGCTTAAAGTGGCTGTGGATCAGCTAGTCAATGGTTTTCTGCCAGTTAGTCCGGATGAGTTTGACTGTATTCATCATTCGCTCATGCGTACCAATGATGAATATTTCGTATTGAAGGATTATGCAGATTATGCGGTTGCGCAGGAACGGATTAATAGCCTGTATGGCAAGCAATGCTGTTGGCAGGCGATGGCCATTAATAATATTGCTTTCTCCGGCCGGTTTGCCAGTGATCGTACGGTATCGGAATATGCTATTGGTATTTGGAAGATTAAGCCGGTAGTTATTAGAGAAAATTAAATCTGGAGGTAGACCGGGAATGAATGAGTACTGGATACTGCATGACTCCCACAATGCGGATTTTCGCAGCCCCTTTGGGGCTGTTTCTTGTCATACAGAGATCACGATTAGAATACTTATTGCTGCGCCACAGCATCCTGCATTTATACTGGTAGATGCTGTGCAGCTACGACTGTGGCAGGACGGTCTTGGTGAAACCATCATTGATATGCGGGTTAGTGAAAAACAGCAGGACCGGTGCTTATATGAGGCTGTTTTTTCTGCTCCAGCTGTTCCGGGTGCTCTTTGGTATTACTTTATTGTCAGGCAGGGTGGACAGATTTCCTACTATGGCAATAATGCCGGGGAAACAGGCGGTGTGGGGCACCTTGCCGCTAGTCCGCCGCCATCCTACCAGATCAGCACGTACCTTCCGGGAACAGTTACGCCTGGCTGGTTTAAACATGCGATCGTCTATCAGATTTTTGTTGACAGATTTTGCAATGGGCTGAGTAAAGTTCTTAACCCTCGTCCAGGTAGTCTTATTCATGCCAATTGGCGAGATACGCCAATATATACCCGCGATATGGATACTGGTGCTATTCTGGCCTATGATTTTTTTGGCGGCAATCTGGCCGGGGTTATCTCCAAGCTGCCTTATTTGGCTGAATTGGGCGTAACGGCCATTTATTTCAACCCGGTATTTGCGGCACCTTCGAACCACAAATATGATACAGCCGATTATCACAGCATTGATCCCATGTTTGGCGATAATGACGGATTTACTCAGTTGTGTGCTAAAGCCAGGGAGCAGGGTATTGCTATTATTTTAGACGGTGTATTCAGTCACACTGGCAGTGACAGTATCTACTTTAACAAGGAAGGCACTTATGATGCAGCTGGCGCATACCAGTCCCCGGAGTCCCCGTACTACTCCTGGTACAAATTCAGTGAATACCCGGAAAAATATGAGTCTTGGTGGGGAGTAGATAACCTGCCCAATGTTAACGAGGAAGATGAATCCTACCAGCAGTTTATCATTGGGGCTCCTGATAGTGTGCTTAAACAGTGGCTTTCGATGGGGGTAAAGGGCTGGCGGCTGGATGTAGCCGATGAGCTGCCAGAAGGATTTTTGGAAAAATTCTATAAAACACTCAAGCAAACCGACCCGGAAGCCGTGCTAATTGGCGAGGTGTGGGAGGACGCTTCCCGCAAGGTGGCCTATGGTAAGCTACGGCAGTACTTTAATGGTACTGAACTGGACAGTGTGATGAATTATCCCTTCCGCCAGCTTGTACTGGATTTTATGTTGGGGAAGAAAGAAGGCCAGGCTGTGCAGCGTGAGCTGTTTAGCCTGTATGAAAATTACCCGAAAGAAAATTTTTATGCCACTATGAATATTATCGGCAGTCATGATGTGCCGCGCATCCTGACACTGCTGGCCGAGGCACCACCTGAGGGCAGTCAGAGCAAGCTGGGCACTTTTAAACATAAGCTTTCGCCTGCAGAGCGTGAACTGGGCATTGCCAGGCTCAAACTCGTCGTATTGTGGCAAATGACCTTTCCGGGAGCGCCCTGCGTCTATTATGGGGATGAAGCCGGACTTGAGGGGTATAGCGATCCGTTAAATCGTCGTACCTATCCCTGGGGACAGGAGCAGGCAGACCTAGTATCCTGGTATAAAAAGGTAATAGGGCTTCGCCGTCAATACATGGTATTGCGGACAGGCGAATGGCTGCCGCTGCTAACAGAGCGTGATGTGTTTGGCTATGTGCGCCGCATCCGGGGCGGGCAGGATGTTTTTGGTGAATTGGCAGCAGATAATACGGCTGTTGTTGTGTTTAACCGCAGCCGACACCAGTCAGCCCGTGTCCAGCTTGACACCATGGCGTGGTTTGCCGACCAGGATTATATTATGGATGTGCTGATTGATGAAAAAATACCATTGCCAGATAACAATGAGTTGGAATTGGTATTGCCGCCGCTAAGCGGCAGATTGCTAATCGCTAATCCTGGCCGGCCAGTAGGGCGGCAGCGGGCAAGTGGTGTACTGTTACACCCGACTTCCTTGCCCTCGCAGTTTGGCATTGGGGATTTAGGTCCGACGGCGTACGAGTTTATAGATTTCTTAGCAAATGCAAAGCAATGTATATGGCAGATTTTACCGCTGAATCCAGTCGGCTTTGGTGAGTCGCCCTATCAGTGTTTGTCGGCATTTGCGGGCAATCAATGGCTGATTTCGCCGGAAAAACTGGTGACAGCCGGCTGGCTGAGCGAACAAGAACTGATGCTGCTAGACGTTAGCAAGCAGGATTCCGCCAGTGTTGATTTTTCCCAGGTTAAACATGGCAAAGAAACGGTTTTTCGTTTAGCTTTTGAACGTTTTAGACAGCAGGAAGAGACAACGGCCTATCAAAGCTTTATCCGGGCGGCCGGTGACTGGTTGCCGGATTATACGCTGTTTGCTGCCCTCAAAGAGCGGTTCGGGAGCTTGCCCTGGAACCAATGGGACAGTGATATCAGGCAACGGGAAGCTGCGGCTATGGACTATTACCGGCAGGAACTGGCAGAGGAAATAGCCTATCAGCGCTTTTTGCAATTTGCCTTTTGGCAGCAATGGCAAGAGGTAAGAAGCTATGCCGGCCGCCAGGGAATCCGGCTGTTGGGCGATATGCCGCTATTTGTGGCCCATGACAGTGCTGATGTTTGGGTCAATCCGGAGCTGTTTCAATTGGAGGGTATGGGAAACCCGGAGAAGGTAGCCGGTGTACCGCCCGACTACTTCAGTGCCGATGGACAATTGTGGGGCAATCCGCTCTATGACTGGGGACAGCAGGCTAAAGATGACTACCACTGGTGGCGGCAGCGCCTAGCGTGGCTACTTACACTTGTTGACAGTATTCGTATTGACCACTTTCGCGGCTTTGAAGCTTACTGGGAAATTCCCGCTGGTGAGCCTACGGCTGTCAAGGGCCGCTGGGTATCCGGGCCAGGTTCTGCTTTTTTTGCCGTACTGGAACGGTATCTGGGCAAAATACCATTAGTGGCAGAGGATTTGGGCAGTATTACGCCTGCTGTTAACCGACTAAAACATAAATTTAACTATCCAGGCATGAAGGTGCTGCAGTTTAGCTTTGGTGATGGTCATTCAGCACCGGAGTTTCCCTGCAATACCGGCTTTAATACCGTTGCTTATACGGGTACCCATGATAATGATACTCTCTTAGGCTGGTATCAAAAACTGGTTAGTACTCAGCCTGAGCTGCAGCGCATTATTCTGACTCATCTTGCCAGGCTGCAGGTAGACAGCGATAAAAGTGACACCGGTGTGTGCCGGCAGCTTATTCGCCTAACCTATCAGAGTCAGGCTGATACAGTTATTTTACCGCTGCAGGATGTGCTTGGCTTGGACACAACCGCACGGATGAATACCCCTGGTACGGTAGGGGGTAACTGGAACTGGCGGGTGGAGCAGGGGCTGCTTACCGCTGAGGCCGCAGCTCGCCTGCTCAACTGGACAAGGCTTGGCGGTCGTGCGTAAGGCAACAACAGGGTGGATATGAAAATAATACCAACAAAAATTGCATAGGTATGCAATTTTTGTAAACACGTATTACCCGAAAATAGCGTATTTTCGGGTAATAGTGCTGTTTAGGGTTAATTTTCCTTGGCATGATAATTGCATTATAAATGAGCAGTATCGTTATATATAACGTGTTAAAGTTTTTTGCAGCGGGTGGTGTTGTCAATACATTCACCTGGGCCTGCAAACTTCTTTAATGCGGAATATGTAGAAATGGAGAGCGTGAATAATTCATGAATATATTGCTGGTTGATGATGATGCTGGCTCTTTGTTAGGCATGAAATTTGCGATTGAGATGATGGGTTATGCCTGTGATGATTGTTTATCGCCGCTGGAAGCCATTGAGAAGTATTTACCTGAACGTCATGACGTCGCGGTAATTGATTACCAGATGCCTAGCTTAAATGGCTTTGAAGTGTTGCAGAAAATGCGAAGCAAGAATCCTGCCCTTAAGGCAATTATTATATCTGGCTGCATCAATATCAAGGCTGAGACTGAAAGTCAGCCCTATATTTTATTAAAGAAGCCGTTGGGAGACGATTTCTTTCAGGCGTTAAAAGAGATCGAGATAAGCAGTATACAGGCAGGAACTATGCTTTCTTTGAGGGAAAATGTAGAGTGATATAAATTTTTGCCAAAAAAGGGGTGGATAGAATGAGTTTAAAAAAGAAGCTTACGTTAATCTTTTCGGTATTGTCTATAGTAATTCTCTTAGTGTCATCAATCGCGGGTTATATGTTTACTAAAGAACAAGTGCTTTCAGGAATTCAGGCAGAAATGACGTCAACTGTAAATGCCCACGTAAACAAACTAGACGGTTGGCTTATTGGAAAAGCAAAAATGTTGGAAATAACAGCTGGTACGTTGCAAAGTTCAGTTGGTGACAACGAAATAAGCGTGCCCATGCTGGCCGGCTATAAAACTGTGGATAAAGAGATATCTGATATGTATTTTGCTTCGGTAGCAGGCCAGCTTGTGGATGGAAGCGGTTGGAATCCCCCTGCTGGTTATGACCCGCGTACCCGGAGTTGGTACAAGTCAGGCCTGGAGCAGGGGAAACTTGCTTTTGGTGAGCCTTATTTGGATGGAGCAACTAAACAAATGGTGGTACCAGTGGTAATGCCCTACAAAGGATCGACAGGCCAATTACGCGGAATTATGGCTCAGGATATCCAGTTGCAAATACTTGTTGATAACATACAGAGCATCAATCTAAAGGGTCAGGGCTATGCCTATTTATTTGACGCCAAAGGCTTCATGCTGGCTCACCCGGACAAGGAGATAGTGTCTAAGAATATCTTTGAAGAGGACAAATTGAAAGATATGTCAGCCTATTTCAAAGAGATGATAGGTAAAGAGCAAGGCTTTGCCAAGTACAGTGAAAATGGTGAAGTCATGCTGGTGGTTTATCAGAAAGTGCCGTCAACAGGCTGGACTTTGGCAATAAATATACCAGAGAAAATTGTTTTAAACCCGTTGGAACATTTGCAATGGCTATTGCTGATGATAGCCATGCTTGCTGTTATCATCGTGGTTGCAGTTACTTTTGTGATAGTTAAGCGCATTGTCAATCCCATAGAGGTTTTGGCTGGTCAGGTGGATTTAGTAGCCAGCGGAGATCTTACTGTACAATCACAAATTGACGGTCAGGATGAAATTGGCAAGCTTGCGACTGGCTTTAACAAAATGGTACATAATTTGCGAAATTTGATTGTACAAGTGAGTACCAATGCCCAACAGGTAGCGGCTTCGTCAGAAGAACTTACTGCAAGTGCCCAGGAATCGGCGCAGGCGTCCAATCAAGTAGCAGGCTCGGTAACCGAGATAGCTGCGGGCGCGGAAAGGCAATTGGCTGCGGTAGGACAGACTGCGAGTGTAGTGGAAAAGATGACAGCAAGTATTCAACAGGTGGGTGACGGAGCCAAACAAGCTGCGGCGACATCCTTACAAGCTGCAGAAAAGGCCAAAGAAAGCGGTACTTCCATTGGCAAGGCGGTTACCCAGATGGGACTTATTGAAAAAACGGTTAATACATCGGCCGAAGTAGTTGCCGATTTAGGAGAACGGTCCAAAGAAATAGGGCAGATAGTGGACACAATCGCAGGAATAGCTGGGCAGACAAACTTATTGGCACTTAATGCGGCAATAGAGGCTGCGCGGGCAGGGGAACAAGGTCGCGGTTTTGCGGTAGTGGCCGAAGAAGTTCGCAAATTGGCAGAGCAGTCCCAGGATGCGGCAAAAAAAATCGCTGATCTAATCGGGGAAATTCAGCGGGAAACAGCTAAAGCTGTTTCAGCCATGGACAATGGAACGCGTGAGGTTAGTAGGGGAGCGGCGGTTATAAACGTTGCGGGCATTGCATTCCAGGAGATTGAAGAAATGGTCGTACAAGTGTCAAATCAGATAACCGAAATATCCACAGCCATGCAACAGATGGAAATTGGCAGCCAGCAGATAGTTTCTTCGGTGAAGGTCATAGATGATTTGAGCAAAATGGAAGCAGGTGAAGCGCAGACTGTGTCGGCAGCAACGGAAGAACAATCGGCGTCGATGCAGGAAATTGCTGCATCAAGCCAAACGTTGGCAAAAATGGCAGAAGAATTACAGCGGGCTATTCAGCAATTCAAAGTGTAAAATCAGAGCAATAGTGTTCAATGAAGGAACTATCAAAAATAATTGATTGAGCGCTATTGTGGCCAATGTAAGAATAAATAAAATAGGCGGGCGTGCCCGCTTATTTTATTTGTAGATGCGATAAATGTGTTTTGTCAGGTATATGTCAAGATAGTATTGCACGATTTTATGTTGGTTTTTATCGCAGCGGACAGGGATTTTGCAAAGACTAACGAAAATATGAAAATACTATGTGATAATACGGTAAGTGTGAGGTTGGTGCGAAATAGTGGTAAAACGCTGGACGTTTGCGATTGTTTTGTGTGTCGGGTTGTTTTGCATAATTAGTGTTGATAAGATTTACTGCCAGCAAGAAACGGAACGCTATGCGTGGGTTTTAAATAGATTTACCGAACGGTTGGAGCAGTCACTGCAAGTTGAAATAGACCAGGGTTTGTATGTGGTGGAAGATATAAAAATGTTTCTGCAAATGGGAGAAGCTCTTCCGGAGCAGGAGGCTTTTGAACAGTTTGTTGCTTCCTTGCTAAATTATTACCCTACGGTAACAGCTGTGGCATATGCTGACAATGCTTATACCGTGTGCTATTTGTATCCTGCGAATTCAGTTGTGCCCCAGCTTGACACAAGCTTGTCCGAGGCAAACCAATATCCCCATTTTACCACAGCTGCGCATAAGGCTGAGAACGAGCGGATAACGGTAAATAAAGCACCGATTCAAATACAAAACGGGGTTACTGTTTTTGCGCTCAGAGCGCCGTTGTTTACAGAAGAACACTTTCGCGGTACGGTCGGGGTCAGTTTTGTGGTAGACAAGCTTTTGCAGGAGGCTATAGCTAAGATCGATTCAATGCTTACGAATAATGCCGGCAACTATTATGTTGAGATACGTGCGGAAGAGGGAGAAGCGATATATAGCCTTAATCAGTTAGCACCGCGGTCATCTGTGCGGGAATTTATCTTGCCGGTTGCGGATACACGTTGGCTGGTAAAGGTTGGCTGGAGCACTTTGCTGCAGCCCAGTCCTTATATGCGCGGACTTATCTGGGGAATAGGCAGTAGCACACTTATCCTATTGCTAATTTTTCTCAATAGTATGTTTCGCAGGCAAGAGTGGCTTACACAGGCAGTTACTGCAAAAACCAAAGAATTTCAACTGAAAAATCAACAGCTGGAATTGGAAATTTTGGAACATGAAGATACCGAGCGGGCTTTGCTTACAAGCGAACACCGGCTGGCCGCACTGCTAGCCGCTGTCCCTGATATGCTGCTCAGGGTTAGCCGGGAAGGAATTATTCTAGATGTTGAAGCCAAGAAACCAGCTGATTTGTATTTGCCGCGTGAGGAGCTATTGAATAAAAATCTGGCTGAAGCTTTACCAGCTCAGCCTTTATTGGCTGATGTATACGACAAGTTCGTAGAGCTAAGCAACAGCATGGTTGTAGGTGAATTGGTAACAGCCGAATATCAATTGATAATTAATGGTATCAAAAAAGACTTTGAAGCCCGTTTGGTAGTGAGCCCGAAGGATGAAATAGTAATTATCATTCGCAATATTACCGAGAAAAAGCAGAATGAAGCCTGTGAACGGATATTGATGCAAACTGCGGACAAAGTGTTGGAAGAGGCCAGCATTGAGGAAATTCTCAATTATGTCTGTGAGCAATTGGCGGCAGTTTTTGAAGTATCTCTGGCGCGGGTTATTTTAAAAGAGGCTAATGACACTATCAAAATAAGTGCTGCAGCAGGGAAGCTAGCTGTAGCAGCCGGGAGCACCAGACTAAACTGTACTGCCACAGGTAAGCTGAGTAGATTAGCCATTCGGGCTGGCGCAATCCAAGTAGTTCAATGTAACGATAAATTATCATGCTGGCAAGAAAAACTTCTGGCTGAATTACAGCTGGACAAGACTGTAATTCAGTCCGAGATTGCGTTGCCGCTCAAGCTGTCAGGCAATATGACGGGGGCATTCTATCTCATAAGTACGAGACCATATTATTGGGATGAACGGATTGTGACCCGGTTGCAGAGTTTTTCTGATCAGCTATCTATTGCCATTAATGCCGCCAGAGACCGTCAACGCCGCAGGCTGCTGACGGTCGGACTGGAGGCAGCCGCCAATGCCATCGTTATTACTGATAAGGATGGTAATATGGAATGGATTAATCCGGCCTTTGCTGTGTTGACTGGTTATACCGAGAACGAGTCTCTCGGGCAAAACCTTATGTTGCTGTCAGGCTATCAGGATGAGGGCTTTTGTCAGCGCTTTTGGCAACAGCTAAATTCTTCGGCTGAGGCATGGCGGGGTGAGTTCGCCCACTACCGGAAAGATGGCAGCTTATATCAAGAGGTTATGACCATTACACCTGTTCGGAATAATTGCGGGGAAATAGTAAACTTCATTGCGATAAAAGAAGATATTACGGAACAAAAAATGGCGGCAGCGGCCATGGCTAAGGCCGATGAGGTAAGAGCCCAGGCCGAAAAACTATCTTCACTCGGCACCATGGCGGCTGGTCTGTCCCATGAGATTAATCAGCCGCTTAACTCGATTAAAATGATCGCTAGTGGAATGGTTTATGCGTACCATAATGGCAAAGAGCGGCCGGTAGAAGATATTATGCGGAATATAGCTGAGATTTCCAATCAAGCAGATCGCATTAATAACATAATTACGCACATGCGGAGCTTTATCCGGCGGGATGAAAGCCAAGTAACTTATTGCCATGTTAATGAGGCCATAGAGCAAGCACTAAAAATCATTGGCAGTCAATTAACGGCGCACGGAGTTAGGGTGCACAAGGAGTTGGCTGAACAATTGCCCCTTATCTATACTATGCCTACCGCACTGGAAGAAATTGCAGTTAATTTGGCAGCTAACGCCATGCAAGCGATGGAGTCGGCAAAATGCCAGGATAAACAGCTTACGATCCGGACATGGTCAGACAAGAATACTGTGTGTATTAAAATTTCTGATAATGGTCCCGGCATACAGGCTGATCACAAAACCAAAGTGTTTGAGCCGTTTTATTCTACTAAACCTGGCAGTGATAATCTTGGGTTGGGATTATCGATAGTACATTCTGTTGTTACCTCCTGCAAGGGAACAATTAGCATTGTTTCGGGTGAGAATGAAGGAGCCGCATTTTTGATTACCTTTCCTGCTGTTAGGGAAGAGGCCAATTAGGGGGTTAAGCTATGGAAATATTATTGGTGGATGATGATCAACATAGTCGGGCGGCAGTGGCCTGGTTTTTGCGCGAACAGGAGCATCTGGTAATGGAGTGTGAGAACGCCGCAGAGGCGCTGGCTAAGTGGAAACTGGCTGATTATCCGCTGGTATTATCTGATATTCAGATGCCAGGCATGTCCGGAATTGAACTGGCCCAGGTTATTACTGAACAGCCAGATAGCTGGCGGACAGATGTTGTACTATTTACCGGCTATGGAGATATGAAAACAGCGGTGGCAGCCCTGCGAGCCGGGGCCTATGATTATTTACTGAAACCTGTTGATGCCCAGGAGTTAGCGGCTATTGTGCAACGTGTATCAGAACATCAGGCATTGTTAAGGGAGAACAAAGCGCTGACCGAGAATTTTGATGCCCAGCTCCAATCCGCGACTAAGAATACGGAGCAAGAGTTAACCCGCATGCGCAAGATGGTCGCCGAGACGGTTATTGGCAATGTGGGTGTTTTTTCTGTAAGCATGCAGCAGGTGACTGAGCTTGCACAACGTTTTCACACCGATAGGACACTGACTGTGCTGATTCAGGGAGAAACAGGCACTGGTAAAGAAGTAGTCGCCCGGATCATTCATTATGGCTCTAACCTAAAATCGCCGTCAGGGCCGCTTGTTGAGCTCAATTGTGCGGCCATTCCACATAATTTGTTTGAAACCGAACTCTTCGGTTACGAGGGCGGTTCGTTTAGTGGTAGTTTAAGCCGTGGGCAAAAAGGCAAGCTGGATGCCGCGGCAGGCGGGACATTATTTTTGGATGAAATAGCCGAGATGCCGCCGGAAATGCAGGCCAAGCTGCTCAGGGTTCTTGAGACCAAGGAGTATTACCGTGTCGGCGGTTTGAAAAAAATCAAGGCAGATGTCCGCATTATCTGCGCTACTAATGTTGATCTTGAAAAAAGAATGGAAGCGGGGTCATTCCGGCGCGATCTTTATTATCGCCTGAAAATCGGGCACATTGTTATTCCACCCCTTAGAGACCGGCGTAAGGAAATTGTACCGCTCGCAGCAATGTTCCTGCGGGAGTTTGCTCAAGCCAAAAGAAAACGCTTTGCCGGCATTAGTTTTCAGGCTGGGGAGCTCCTGGAACAATGTGATTGGCCTGGCAATGTGCGGGAATTGCGCAATGCCATAGAGTGGGTGGTCTTTATGTATAACGATGCTGAGCTGCAACCCTGTCACCTGGAGAAAGTGATTCAAGACTGTGCAATATCTCCCCAAAGTGAGAAATCTGCAGGCGGTACCACGGAAAAACAAGTGATATTGCCTTTGCCTGACGGAGGGTTGTCAATAAAGGAATATAATGACCTTATTATTCAGGCCGTTCTTAATGCACATAAGGGTAATCAGACGGCAACCGCCAAATATCTGGATATGTCACTGCGGGCTTTGTGTTATCGCCTGGAACAAATGCGCAATCGAAATGCTGGAAAAAAAGAAGAGTAAAGGTGATCATTTTTTGCATATCCACCAATAATTGCATAGCAATTGTTGGTGGATATGCAATTATTGGTGTTAATAAGGGTAAGTTTGTCGGCAAAGTATCGATGCCGGGAAGACTCTGTTTTATTAATTTAGGTAGAGCGGTTGCTGTTTAAGGGGCTTCTTAGTTAACTAACAAGAATTAACTGATTTTGGCATGATATTTGCATGAACAAAGGATAAGCGAAGTCCAATTTACGAGCGGTTCTAGCTGGCCGTTCGCATAGTAAAGGGGTAAGGAGCATGAGGCGTATTCTCAACCGAAAAATAAATTACTATAGATTTAGTAATAGCAACTGGAACCCTCTGGCACATGCATCACTTTATTCCAAGCTGGTTATTATTTTGTTTCTGGTGTTTACGGTTACTGTTTTGGCTTTGACCTATCAGTTAGAAAAAAATATAGCAGACAGTCATATTGAACTGGTCAAAGATGAACTAAAGTCTATCGCCGCTATTAGCGCAGTTTCTATTGACGGGGATTTTGTGGATGATTTGCGTGAGCCTGAGCAGCAGCAAAATAAAAAGTATATTGCTATCAAACAATTCTTTGCGCAACTTATAGAAGCCAATCAGAATATAAAAGATATCTATATTATGCGCAAAGGTGCGACAAATGAGGAACTGGTTTTTTTGGTAGATGCTGACCCGGACCCGGCTGAATTTGGTGAGATATATGATGTTGAAGTTGCACCAGATATGGTTAGCGGTTTTGAACGACCAGCGGTAGACCGCGATTTTACCACCGATAAATGGGGCATGATGCTTTCCGGATATGCGCCAGTAAAAAACTCTCGCGGAGAAACGGTTGCCATTATTGGGATAGATTACGATGTGGGCAGTATCGAGGCCGGAATTGGCCAGAGAAAAAAGCAGATACTGCTATACTCGTTAGTGAGTATGGGTATCATGCTGGTTATTAGTCTGATATTGGCCAAAAGCATAATTGGCCGCCTAAACAGAGTAAAGCGGGCTGTTGATATTATTCTGGAAGATGAACGCCATACCACTCAGCTTTACAAGGAGAAGGATGAGGTCAATCTACTCGCCTTCCGGGTTAACAAATTGATTCAGAAGTTTACGGTAGAGAAAGAGAAAATACTTATTTCAATAATAATGACATTGGTTAATACCTTAGAGGTAAGAGATCAATACACACATGGCCATTCAACAGAAGTTGCCCTGATGGCAACAGATATTATGGATAAATTGAATATGGATACTGAGGAGAAATTCACGATTAATTTTGCGGCGCTATTACATGATATCGGTAAAATAGGCATTACAGATACTGTTCTTAATAAAACAGGCAAGCTTACTGATGCCGAGTTTGATATTATCAAGCAGCATTCTGTTATTGGTGCGAAAATTCTGGAGAGTATCCCTTCGCTAAATCAGATTCAACTGATAGTAAAACATCATCATGAACGTTATGATGGGCGAGGGTATCCAGTTGGGCTGGCTGGTCAGGATATTTCCCTTGGGTCAAGAATTATCGCGGTAGCCGATAGCTTTCAGGCCATGATTTCCGATAGACCCTACCGGGAGGGAATGTCACAAGCGGTAGCGATGGAGGAATTAGAGCGAAATAAGGGGACACAATTTGATCCAGAGATTGTAGATGTATTTTTGGAATTATGCAGGGCTAAGAAATATAAAATCTAGTAAAGAAATGCTGGTATTGGTGCTGGATTCTTTACTGCTAGATATGACATAAGGATAACCGCAAGCGTTGCGGTTATTTTTTTTACCCAAACACACTACTTGCAGGTAATGCGGTGAACTTGTATATAATAGTTATAATAAAAGCCCTGCCAATAGCTTGACTAATTATTTTCCATTAATACGGTTTTCTAACAGATAGATATTGACAATCCTTAGTCGGAAGCAGTAAAATGAAATTGATATTATACTGGTTCAGTATACATTGATTATCGCACTAGAAGGTGGTGGCATTGTGCAGCTTAATCAGGCTACAGATTATGCTTTTCGAGTCGTATTATATTTGTCTGGGCTGCCGTTTGGGGAGGTGGTAAGCGGGATAACTATTGCTGAAAGTCAAACCATTCCGCGACGGTTTTTACAAAAAATTATGCGGATGCTGGCCGCAGGTGGATTGGTAAAATCATACCGCGGTGCTGTGGGCGGGTTTGCGCTGGCAAAGCGGGCTGAAGAAATCACACTCTATGATGTAATTATCGCCATGGAAGGTTCGCTCGGTATTCATCGCTGCCTGGTTGACCGCAGCGCATGCAACCGCCATTGTGGTGAGGAATGTCCGGTACATCAGGCACTGGCCGCAACGCAAGACCGGTTGGCAGCCGACCTAGCCAAGGTTACCTTTGCAGCATTGGCTGCTAAAACAAATAATTCTAGTAGGGGGTAAGAGCATGGAAGAATTACTATTATCCCGGTGGCAATTCGGGATAACAACAGTCTATCACTTCCTTTTTGTGCCACTGACATTGGGGTTGTCGCTCATTGTAGCCATTCTTGAAACTATGTATGTCCGCACTGGTAATGAGATGTACAAACAACAGACTAAATTCTGGGGGAAACTATTCCTTATCAACTTTGCTATGGGTGTGGTCACAGGTATTGTTCAGGAATTCCATTTTGGGATGAACTGGTCAGAGTATGCCCGGTTTATGGGGGACATTTTTGGTGCACCACTGGCCTTGGAGGCACTCACGGCTTTTTATCTGGAGTCGGTCTTTCTGGGTCTCTGGATTTTCGGCTGGGATCGCCTGTCTAAGAAGCTGCATGCTGCCAGTATATGGGTTGTAGCATTAGCTTCAAATTTGTCGGCTTTCTGGATTTTGACAGCTAACTCTTTTATGCAGTCGCCTGTGGGCTATGTCATTAATAATGGCCGGGCCGAAATGACAGACTTTGTTGCACTTATTACTAATCCTTATGTGTTCAATCAGTTTCCGCATACTGTATTGTCAGGTCTGGTAACCGCTGGTATCTTTGTACTATCTATTAGTGCTTTTCACCTTATCCGGAAAACACATGTTGATTTTTTTCGGGCTTCGTTCAAGCTGGGACTAATCTGGACGGCAGTAGGCTTATTCCTCCTGATGGGCAGTGGTCATGCCCAAACACAGTTTATTGCCAAAGCGCAGCCAATGAAGTTGGCAGCAGCCGAAGCACTGTGGGAGACGGCTAGTCCTGCGCCCTTCGCGGTTGCAGCTATTATTGACGAGCAGAATAAGACCAATCCGGTGGAATTGAAAATTCCGGCAATGCTATCTATATTGGCTTATAATAATCCCAATACACCGGTTAAAGGGATTAAAGATATTGAAAAAGAGTATATTGCTCAATATGGGCCGGGCAATTATGTTCCTGCAGTAACGCCGGTATTCTGGAGCTTCCGAATTATGGTAGCTGCCGGCAGCGCCATGATGATTATTGTACTGGTCGCAGGGTTCCTCTGGTGGCGCGGCCAACTGGAAGCAAAACCTTGGGTACTCAAAGCTGTATTGTGGAGCTTACCGTTACCGTATATCGCCAATTCGACCGGCTGGTTTGTCACTGAGGGTGGCAGGCAGCCCTGGATTGTATTTGGTCTGCAGAAGGTAGGCGAAGCCGTATCACCTTCAGTGGGGGCTATCAGCATCTGGATTTCGCTGATTGGTTTTACCTTGGTATACGCGTTGCTGGCAATAGCAGCGGTGTATCTTGTACAGAAATTTGTCCGGCAGGGTCCTGTAGATACTCCGGCTAAAACCAATAAACCGGTAGCAAAGGGGGCGTCATTGTGGAGTTAAATATATTGTGGTTTATTTTGCTGACAGTTCTCTTTATTGGCTTCTTTTTTCTCGAGGGATTTGACTATGGTGTAGGTATTTTGCTTCCCTTCCTGGGGAAAAGTGACACCGAACGGCGGGTGGTTATCAATACCATTGGTCCGGTATGGGATGGCAATGAGGTCTGGATGATTACTGCCGGTGGCGCGATGTTTGCGGCTTTCCCGCATTTATATGCTACTTTATTCAGCGGTTTTTATCTGGCGTTGTTTTTGATGCTGATGGCGCTGATTGTTCGCGGCGTAGCCTTTGAATTCCGGAGTAAAGATGAAAATCCAGCTTGGCGCAGTACCTGGGATTGGCTGATCTTTGCTGGCAGTGCTATCCCCGCAATTCTCTGGGGTGTGGCTGTGACCAACTTAATTCAAGGGGTACCCATTAATGCCAAGATGCAGTATGTTGGAACCTTCTTTGATTTACTTAGTCCGTATACAGTCGTTGGGGGCATTGCCTTCTTGCTGGTGTTTACTTTCCACGGGGCGCTGTATCTGACGCTCAAGACAGAAGGGGAACTGATGGAACGTGCCCGCAGTGCTGCGGTAAAAGTGGGAGTTTTGACGGCAGTATTTTGCCTGGTGCTTGTTGGAATGACCTATACACATACTGATTTATTTGCTAATACTGGCGCAGGGATTGCTCTTTTGGGAGCCGTTGCCTTGTTTGTCGGAGCTTATGGCGGTGTATATGGCAGGCGATATGGGCTTGGCTTTATTCTAAGCAGCCTGACGGTGGCACTTACAACCATAGCCTTTTTCTGGGGGTTGTTCCCCCGGCTGATGGTGTCAAGTATCAATCCGGCCTGGAGTCTGACGATTACTAATGCCGCTTCTTCGCCCTTTACCTTATCGATTATGACAATGGCAGCGCTGGCACTTGTGCCGCTAGTGCTGGTGTATCAGGGCTGGGTCTATTGGATATTCCGTAAACGGGTCAATGCCAATAATTTAGAATATTAAAGGATTTTATGTAAACAGGTGGTGAAAATATGGGGCTTGGTGATGAGGATAAAGACTTCTTGCGGCAGCTGGACTGGATTTATCCAGCTGATTATATGGCTAAATTACGGCAGTTGAGCGAGGCTTTAATAGAAGAGCAGCTGGCTATCGGTGAGCGCCAGAATATCCGTGAAATAGTTGGGACCATCATGACCAGGCTCCAGCTTGAGGCTGAGGGTACTATCGAGACTGAGGCTGATGCTGACGCTGCGGCAGCACAAGCGGCGGCCGGGGAGCTGGTGCGGCAAAAGGTGTTGGCAGCGTTACATGACGGTCAGCCTGATATTCCGGCAGGGATGGGACCTGAGGCTGTAGCAGCACTCGTAGGCTTTCTTGACCACGGGGAACTAATTGTTGCCGACAATGCGCGGCAGGCTTTACGCTGCTTAACCGATGGCGGGGCTATTGATGCGCTATGCCAGCTATGGGCAAATACCCGCCGCCCGGAACTGGAACACATTCTGGTTGCGGCCGGTTATTTGGCCTCCCAGCCGCTAGGGCTGAGACTGTTGACGGTGCTTAAAACCGGGGCAGATCGGGTGATGCTGAATGAGGGACCGGCACTTATCCCTGAGCTCTTGCGGGTGGTAGATGACGCTGACCGGAGTATTGCCGGGCGCGCCAGGCGCTTGCTGTTGACCCTGACTAACAGGCAGGCGATTGATGCGCTATGTGAAACCGTACTTGCCATAGGCGAGGAACAACTTACAAATTGGGCGGTCATTGCCCGATATGCGCCTACGATTGACAGTAAAGCAGCGCTGTATTATTGCATTACTGGGCAGTGGGATAAGTATTTTGCATTAGATTGGCAGGAAACAAGACCGTTATTAAAAAAAGGCTACAGTCAGGCAGTGTCAGAACAAAGACAGCAATTTTTAACTGCGGCTCGCCAAAGCGGTCACAGCTTACTGCTGGTAGGTTTACTATTGGAAGGTGGCCAGCAGGAGGAATATGAGGAAATAACGGACGAAGATTGGGCCGCTATGTTGGATCTGCTCACAAGCCAGGAACAGTGGTCAGAGTTATACCGGCTAGCTTTGTGTGCGCCGGCCAACTGGGCAGCTGAGTTTGTATTGGCGCTGGGTAATACGACCTGGAAACCAAAATCATGGGAAAGTAGTGACTGGGAGAATAGCTTAGCATGCTGCCCGCAAACAGGCCGAAATATGTTTGTGCCAGACGGGCGGCTGTTGGCTGTTCTGGAGGCGAACCAAGCAGAGGTCAATGTGGAATGTGCTGCTTTTCATCCTAACGGGCGAATTGTAGCCGGTGGCTGCGCTGATGGCCGGGTGCGGTTATGGCAGATAACCAGTGGCAAATTGTGGCGGACAGTTAACCTTCATGATGAGGGCATCACAGCTGTAGCCTTTACCCCGGATGGACGGTATTTGGTGACAGCCGGGAGGGATGCTCTGGTTCATATTTGGCAGCTGCCTGCTGTTAAATGGGTTGACAGTATTAAGGGCCAGCCAGGGTTTGTGATGGCGCTGGCAGCAGGCCAGGGTGGTGAAATGCTGGCGTTAGCTTGCCCGGGGGGAGTATTACCGGCAAGGGCTTGGTGGTGGGATGGCTCTTACATGACCACTAAGGCGCAGTATCCAGGCAGTCTGTTTTCTGCGGCCTCGGTTGCGCTGGAAAAACGTGCTGTGGCTGGCGGCGGACGGGATGGTCGGATTCGTATCTATACGTTAGCGGGCGGATCAGGCGGAAATAAGCTATGGGCCGCTCATAACGGACCGGTTCAAGGCCTGCTGTATAGCGGTGATGGCCGGCTGCTGGTCAGTAACGGGATGGATGGAACAATAAAGGTGTGGCAAACAGACAATGGCAAGCAGTTATGGAGTATCAAAGAGCAAGGTAAGCTATTAGCAGTTAGCCAAAGTGGTGCGTTCATAATCCTGAAATCGGCACAAGGTACGGTGGCAGTAAGGCAATTGCGGCTGAAGAAGCCATTGGCATTGGCTACACATGGCGACTGGCATTATATGGCGGCCATGCTAGCCTCGCCCGAGCTTGAAACCCCAGCCAGGCAGGCTGGTTCTTTTTTACACAGCCTGCTTACGGCTAAATTCCGCTATGATATCATGTTATAAGCTATGAGGTGGTGGCAATGGCCGGACAGTTGGCTATAGATTTTGGTAATAGTTATACGGTAGCTGCCTATTGGCGGCAAGCGTCCCGCCAGGCAGAGACACTTTATGTCCCTGGCATAATGCGGCCTATGCCGGGAAGTACTAAGGGTGTGTATGCGGCACCGTCACGTATTGCCTATGGCACTTTCACTGGAGACTGTTTGGTTGGGCAAGAGGTTGTTGAAAGCGATCAGACAGAAGGTGTATTTCAGGATCTGCGGTTTGCTGTTGTCACAGGTAAACTAGTATACAGTTTGGCTGGCGGTCGGTGGCTCAGCAATCAGGATATGGCCAAAGACTATGTAGCTGCTATTATCAGTCGGGCCGGACAAACGCTTGGTTTAAGCGGCGAGGCCGTACTTGCCTTTACGGTACCGCTAGCGGCCTGTAATTCGGCGCCAGCATGGCGGCGATACCAGCGTTGGCTTACAGGGGCGGTCAGACAGGCTGGTTTTAACCGTCTGGAGCTTGTTGAAGAGCCGTGGGCTGCTGCCTGGGGTGCCGGTATGAAGGTAAAACCGGGAGACAAATATATTGTTGTCAGGTTAAGTGCTGAATTTATGGAAGCAGCGATGGTATTGGCCGCGAGCCAAAACGGGGATGGCAGTAATGAGCGCCATATCCGGGTAGTAAGCTATAGCTCCGGCTGGCTAGCTAATGAGGAAGTAGGTTTTCAGCCACCGCAAGAATTAGCTGCCCTGATCCGGCAGGTATTGCGGCAGGCGGGGCTGCTCGGGTATACGGCCGCTAGTCTTGCCGGGATAGTAGTAACTGGCAGTGCTGTAAAAGCCGATATGCTGGCTGTGGTGTATGAGCTGTTTGCCGGCATTCCCATCTATGATAAGCAGCCGTTGGCGGCAACTGCCTGCGGTGCTGCGGTGCTAACCGCCGGTGTGGATGGCAGCGGTTATCTGCGACATAGTTATGGCTTACGTTATTTGACGGCAGATGGCTATCAATACCGCGAAGTGGTGCCGCAGGGTCAGTTTTATCCGAGTGACGGATTTGTGGCTGAGTTTACGATCAAAGCCAGCTATGATGGACAGCAAGAATTCGCATTATTGATATATCGTATGGAAGAACAGTGTATGAATGAAGACAGCCCGTTGTTACTCAGGACCGGAAAATCGGCCATTAAGGGGCAAGCTGTCATTACTGTAAAGTGCAGCCTTGATGGGGCCGGACAAATGATTGTAACAGCTTATGAGCTGGTGAGTGGGGAGGTTATCGCTCACAATATTGCAGCAGCTAAACTTGTGTAGTGAAGGGAGGAATAAAGATGTCGCATTTTACTCAGGTGACAACTAAAATTACGAGTAAGGAGATGCTGATAGCTTGCCTGAAAGAGTTAGGTTATGATGTGGAGGAGAAAACGGGTATAAAAGGCTATCGCGGCCAGGAAACACCAGTCGATATTGCTGTGCGGATGAAGCAGGGCTATGATATTGGCTTTGTACTGGGAAATGACGGCACCTATAGCTTTGTTGCCGATTGGTTTGGGGTGCAGGGCGTTAATGAACAGCAGTTTACTACCAAGGTCCAACAGCAGTACGCCTTAACCACTGTGATGGACAAGATTAGCCGTCAGGGCTTTAATGTGGTGGAACAACAACAGGAGAATAACGGCGAAATCAGATTAGTAGTACGCAGATGGGTATAGGGAGGTAAGCGTATGGACAACTTTGCTGAGCAATTTGATACTTACATTAGAGCGCGGGTTACACTCATTGTTATCGTAACTCCGGAAGAAGAACGGGCTATAGAGCATGTTAAAACTGTTTGTGAGCAAAAAAACCGTACCTGTCTGTCCTGGGATGTGGCTGATGGCTTTGTGGTGCTAACAGGCAAGACAGCGCTTGATCTAAAGTGCCGGGACCCGCTGGTAGCGCTGGATCTAATAGAAAAGACCGGTATGGATAATAACGGGGATATTTTTGTCTGCAAGGATTTTCACGACTTTTGGTCTAATCCGCCGGTGAGGCGTAAGCTGAGAAGTGTTGTACAACGCCTGACGCAGACAAGAACCTCGATAGTTATTACCACCCCTACCGGGCAGATTCCGGATGAATTGCAGGATGAAGCCGTGGTTATCCACCTCCGGCGCCCTAACGGTGAGGAGTTGGACGGTGTGCTAGAGGGTCTGCTAAAAGGGGCTAATGTCAAAATGAATCTAACGGAAACTGGTCGGGAAAAGGTGGTTCAAGCCGCCATGGGAATGACGGCTGGTCAGGCTCGCCGGGTATTCTCCAAGGCCATTGTTACCTGCGGCTGCTTGGATGATCGCAGCATTACCATGATTACCGAGGAAAAAGCCCAGTTGGTGCGTCAGAGTGAAGCACTTGAATTCTTAAGCACTACCGAAACTTCGGAAAGTGTCGGTGGTCTGGGAGTTTTGAAAGACTGGTTGGGTTTGCGGGAACAAGCCTTTACAAAAGATGCCCGCGACTATGGTTTGCCTGCACCTAAAGGCATTGCTATGGTCGGTATTCCTGGTACAGGCAAGAGTTTAACTGCCAAAATGATTAGCGGTTTATGGCAACTGCCACTCCTGCGGCTTGATGTGGGCGCTTTGTTTGGCTCCTATGTTGGCGAATCTGAAGATCGCTGCCGCCGGGCATTGCATATTGCCGAGACCATTGCTCCCTGCATTTTGTGGGTGGATGAAATAGAAAAAGCGTTTGCTTTTGGCGCAGGCGACGGCGGTACCAGCCAGCGGGTTTTTGCAACTCTGCTGACCTGGATGCAGGATAAAAAAGCCCCCTGCTTTGTCGTTGCCACCGCCAACAATATTGCAGCGCTGCCGCCGGAACTTATGCGTAAAGGCCGTTTTGATGAAATTTTCTTCTTGGACTTGCCGCATATGTCTGAACGGCGCGAGATTTTTGCCACCCATCTCAAACGCCGCAACCGCAGTCCGCGTGATTTTGATCTCAAACGGTTGGTGAAAGAATCGGACGGCTATGTTGGCGCGGAAATTGAACAGGCTATTATCGACGCCATGTATTTAGCCTTCAGCGATCACATGCGCGAGATTACGACCGAAGATATTGTGATATCCTTGAAACGTCAGGTGCCATTGTCGGTCTCCCAACGGGAAAATATTCAGTATCTCAGACAGTGGCTTCAGGAGGGCCGGGCCCAGTCTGCCTCCTATCCGGGCGAGGTTGCCGGAGAAACAGGCTCTGGGCAGGTGCTGCTAGAAATTGAGGACCAAGACTAAGGCGAAAGGACGGTAAGCCATGGATAAAGAAGAATTGGAAATCACCATTGACGCCAGTGGGCAGGTTAGTATCAAGGTGGCTGGAGCCAAAGGCGGCAAATGTCTGGATATCACCAAACCCATAGAAGAAGCGCTCGGGGAAGTCAAGGTGCGGCAGATGTCTCCTGAATATTATGAGCAGCCGGCTGATGCTGCCAAGGTGCGGGATAACCAGCGATGATAGCGCAACCAAATTCCAAAGGCGGCCTGATTAATATGGCCGCCTTTTTGTCTGTCTCGCGCAGTAATGGTCCTGGCCGGCGGGCTGTTCTCTGGGTGCAGGGCTGCTTCCGCAATTGCCCGGGATGCTTTAACCAGGACATGCAGGAGTTTCGGGAAAAGCAAGTGATTGCGGTTCCGGAGTTAGTAGAGCGCATTTTGGCTAGCGAAGATATTGAGGGTGTTACCTTCTCGGGCGGTGAGCCGTTTGCTCAGGCACAGGCTTTGGCAGAACTAGCAGAGCAACTGACGGCCAGGGGTTTGAATATCGCGATTTTTACGGGTTATACAGTTGCTGAACTTACGGCAGCAACTGACCCAGCCTGGCAGCGATTGCTGGCAGCAGCCGATTTGCTGATTGCCGGACCCTATGAGCAGGATTTGCCAGCCCAAGACTATCTTGTAGGTTCTGCCAATCAGCAACTGGTATTTCTTACTGAAAAACTGAAGCAGCACCCGGATGTTGTTACTAGTCAGGGGCAAACCCTGGAGGTTATCGTTGATGCTGCAGGCAAGGTAACAATAACAGGGCTCACCGGAAAACTGTAATTCGAGAACGTAAGATTAGGTGGGGAGAGCCGTATCATTGGTAATGGTTCTGGTTTTTGCTTCAAATCCTGTATTTGCAGGGATTGAGGGATTTTTTGCGTTTCTAAGTGAAAAAATGAACTGCCCAGATTACCCTGCGAATTGAAGAGAATTGAACGGTTGACATATTTTATCGGAAAGCGTCACCAGTCCCCACATAGTGCTCACGCACTAGCCCTGAGATAATAATATGAAATAGGCAGATTAACAAAGTAACCTGCCCCTTCCCGAACCGTACAAGCGGTAGAGTAGGCGACCAGCGAGTTACCATCCGAAGACAGCCCTCTTCCAATCGCCCCTCTCAGAACGGAGCATGCAAGTTTCCTGTGCACTCCGCTCGCCAGTGGTTAACTGTCAGCCAACATCGACTTCCTTGGGCTGAAAAAATTCTCGAAAGCTGCAAGATGCTGATTAATCGATATAGTCACACCTGCGCAAATCATCTGGTGCTTTGCTTTTGCATACATCAGGTGATTTTTTATTTCCAGGTGGTGCTGCGTTGATGCTTACGGTATTCCCGTTGAAACTCCCTTGATTGGGGTATTTATGAGAGGTTTTTTAAGCAGGCTCATTATTTGAGTGCCAACGGCGGTGATAAAATGAGCAAAAATCTGCTATTTTACAGTATTAGGAAGTTTTCGATGACTGTAGGTTATATTTCGAGTTGGGGCTACCTTAAGTGTTAACCTCTGTAATGACATTTTTGTAATGAATTAAAACAGATGACAGCAGAATTTGGTTGATTAAATGTAATCTTCAATCGTTGCTGCTCCGAGTTGCCTGTTATTGCTCCATATCTTAAAGGTGATTGTTTTGGCATGAAACTTGCAAAATATGTTAAGAAGCAACGTTTTGCAAATCTCTGGTACAGGGAGTGGGTGTCTAAATTTCTTTGAAGTAGAAGGGCAATTGTAATGGGAAGTTATCAAAAGAGAGGAGATTTCATGTTGGAACGCTGGCCATCTCAACCGTTTTCTAGACTAGAAAGGAATGAGGCACTTAGCAGGAAAAAGAAGTGTTTGGCGGTTTGGACTTTCGGGTAGTGAAGCAATTTAAATAGGGAGTGACGAAACTAATTTTCAAAGGACGGTAGGAAAAGTGCTAGGTCTATGGTATTGGTTTCAGGGCCACAAAACATCGCAAAGTGTGAATGCCTTTTTGAAAAAAAGCAGACTTCAGTTTACAGATTAAGAAGGTATTAGGGGGAGAAAATTACATGAGAAATATCTTTGATGGTATTAAAGTTATTGATTTCACATCCACCGCTGCAGGACCTACTGCGACCGCATTATTAGCTGACTTCGGAGCGGAAGTTATAAAAGTTGAACGTCCTAAAGTAGGTGACGATTCCAGACAGTTTATGCCACAGTTCGAGGGTAATAGCATGACGCATATGTGGTGTAATCGTGGAAAAAAATCACTCGTTGTCGATATGCAAGATCCTATTGGTGTAGAAATCGTTGAGAAATTGATACTCCAAGCTGATATTGTGGTTGAAAGCTTTCGACCGGGAACAATGGCTAAGTTTGGGTTTGATTATGATAATTTAAAGAAAATTAACCCGCGAATCATAATGTGTTCTGTTTCCGGCTATGGCCAGACAGGTCCTGATTCGCACAAGCCTGGCTATGATATAGTAGCCCAAGCTCTCAGTGGAGCAATGGATTTGACAGGTGATCCCGATGGCCCGCCAGTCAGGAGCGGTCTAGTATTGGCAGACTACTGTGCAGGGTATAATGCGTTTGCCGGAATGGTGGCGGCCTTGTACTACCGGGAGCGGACCGGTAAGGGTCAACATGTTGATATAGCCCTGCTTGATTGTCTAATTGGAATGAATAGCTTTGTGGAAGCGGCGGGTCTAGGACATAAACCAACTAGAACAGGTAATCATCATGGCATGTTGGCGCCTTTTGGCGTATTCAAAGGGAAATCCGAGTATGCCATAATTTGTGCGCCGAACCTCAAGCTATGGTCCTTACTTTGTACTGTTATGGGCAGAACGGATTTTATAGAGGATCCTTTATTCAACACTAGCCCGAATAGAATAAAAAATATTGATAAAATGATCACGGAAATTGAACAATGGCTTAAGACGTTTGACAAAATTGATGAACCCGTAGCTATGATGGATAAGGCTGGTATTCCATGTGCTAAGATTTTGACTTCAAATGACGTAATAAGCAATGAGCATCTGAAAGTGCGGGAGATGATTATCGAACTGGAAACTCCTAGTGGGAAGAAAATATCTGCCCGTGGTAACCACCTAAAGTTCTCGGAGGCTAAGGCGATCTTGCGGAAGGCACCGAAGCTGGGAGAACACGAAGATCAAATTCTCAAATTAATTGGCTACGACGATGTAAAAATTGCTGAGCTAAAAAGTAAGTGGGGTTGCTAACAATTCGAAGCCGGGTTCTTTATATTATGTGAAGAAAGTGAGGCAGAATGTAAAATGTCGGAGAAAATAGTGGGTAGCTTAGATATTGGAGCATCAGGAAACCCGACAAGACAGCGCTTTTTTATAGTATCAGTACTATTTATCGGTATTTTCATAGCGTTTCTAGACAGGGTAAATGTTTCTGTTCTCGTTGCAAATGAGCAATTTCTAATGGAAATGGGGATAAAAGGGCAACCGGTCAAAATCGGCATGTTGATGACAAGTTTTTTGGCGGCATATGGAATCGCACAAGTGGCATTAAGTCCCTTAGGGGACTATCTGGGGCCGCGCAAAGCTATGATAATAAGTATTGCTTTGTGGGGTGTAGCGATGTTAATGGGTGGCCTTGTCGCCACTTTTGCCATGATGATCATCGCTCGGATATTACTGGGAATTGGTGAAGGATTTTACTACCCAATGCAGATTACGCTCATTAAGAATTGGTTTCCCCCTCAGGAGCGAGGGCGGGCTAATTCGATATGGCTTATTGGTCAATCGCTGGGACCGGCTATGGCTATGCCATTTTTCGCCTATATTATTGGCAGTTTTGGCTGGCGGGAAAGTTTTTTTGTATGTTTTCTCGTAGGCTTAATACCTCTATATCTTTTCTGTTTCCATATAGCAGATACACCTCGTGAGCATAAAAAAGTTAACAGCCTTGAACTTAATCATATTGAGGAAGGCTTGGTAAAAGAGCGGAAACCGGAAGTTTCTGCTAGTAAGGAGACTTTCTGGCAACGTGTAAAGCTTTTTGCTAATGATTATAGGTTTTGGCTGGTGGTATTTTGGTATCTGGTAGTAAATTTCGTATTTTGGGGATTGGTGTCGTGGCTTCCAAGCTATCTGAAAGCGGCCCGGGGTTTTTCGTGGGAGGAGATGGGATGGCTCGCATCGTTACCATTTATCTTCGGAATAGTATTTAAAGCTATAACCGGTTACATTATCGACCGTGTTGGAAGGTGCGCGCCGTTCCAATTGGCAGCTATTTTCTTCACAGGCTTATGCGTTTATTTAGCCGCCATCGTTCCCGGAAAATACTTTTCGGCGATGCTGCTGTCTTTGTCTGTCGGCTTTATCGGAGTATGTACTACGACTGCCTGGACACTATTGCAGAAGTTAGTACCGACTAAATCGATATCGACTGCTACAGGAACAATGAGCGGAATTTCCACTGGTTTTTCGGCGCTATCGCCGGTGATTATAGGAATTTGTATTAGTATGACCGGAAGTTATGATGGCGGTTTGTTTTGTATGGTTGGAATGACGGTGCTAGCATCGCTGGCTATGTCTGTCTTGGTAATTCAAAAATACTAATAATGCCGGGGAATTTTGTCAGGGCATTTGTGCTGCAGGGACCAATCGTTTATTAGATATGACGACAAATATATTAAAAGGAGTGGAAAACAATGAGTTTCAACAATATTATTTTGGAAAATAAGGATGGGATTGGTTTTATTACTTTAAACGATCCTGAGAACCGGAATACTGTTTCTGGTCCTATTGTTGGTGAGTTGGGTCAGTGTCTTGACGAATGCAATGATGATCCAAACGTGCGTGCTATTGTCATACGCGGAGCAGGAAGCGTTTTCAGTGCCGGAGGTAATATAAAAGCCATGAAGGAAAGACTCGAAAAGGGGATTGATTATCGAGCTAATATGAGAAATTTGGGAACAATTATCGTGAAAATCAGGAATATCCGCAAGCCGGTTATAGCATCTATTCACGGAGCCGCCGCCGGTGCTGGGTTAAGCCTAGCTCTGGTTTGCGATTTTCGTATAATGGTAGAGGATACAAAGTGTGTATTCGCTTTTGTTAACTTGGGTTTGATTCCTGACTGCGGTGCTCCTTTACCGCTTGTTAAGATGGTTGGTGCAGCAAGAGCCACAGAACTGCTCATGACTGGAAGAATGTTTACCGGCAAGGAAGCGTATGATTGGGGGCTTGTTAATCAAATCGTGCCTCACGATCAATTGGAAGCAGCAACCATGAAATTTGCGAAGAAGCTGGCGCAGGGGCCGACTGTTGCTTACGGCATGATAAAGGCAATGATAAATAGAAATGCATTCGGCGGCCTGGAATTGGAACTTGACAACGAAGTAGAGTTTCAGAGTCTATGCGCCCGGACAGAGGATCATATAGGAGCCGTTGACGCTTTCATTGAAAAGAGAAAGCCTGTCTTTCAAGGACGTTAGTTGAAACAAATAAAGTAAAGCGGTATACAGGTTAGTGAGAAAGATTATGGGGGTAAAAGAAAAATGACAATTATGCTAAGCGAGGAACAACAGCTAATTCGCAATATCGCGCGGGAATTTGCGGTCAATGAAATTCGACCACAGATCAAGGAAATTGATGGCATGGAGGAGGTTCATGCTAAACTGAATGCCCGTATTGGTGAATTGGGATTCAGGGGGATTATGCTCCCGGAGGAATGGGGCGGTCTTGGACAGAATCTTACTACACAAGTATTAGTTGCGGAAGAAATTGCCAAGGAAAGTGTTATAATGTCAATATGGGCAGGCAACCCAATGGCTACAACAATCTTGAAGGCGGGTACTGCAGGGCAAAAGGAAAAGTATCTGCGGCGACTAGTTACTGGTGAATTCAGCATGGGTTTTGGTTTTACTGAGCCGACTGCGGGTTCCGATGCATCTAATATTCAAACTACTGCAGTAAAGGATGGCGACGAATGGGTCATTAACGGGACAAAAATTTTTATTACTGGTTGCCTCCATCGTGATGCATACTTAGTATCTGCGCTAACCAATGAGACTGCGCCCGGCGGGATATCCGCATTTATCGTGGAACGAGACTTCCCGGGCTTTTCCTCAGGTGCGTGTTATAAAAAGCTTGGTATCCACGGCTCTGAGACAGGCGAGCTTTATCTGAAGAATTGCCGTGTTCCGGCTGAAAACATGATGGGAGCCGAGAACAAAGGGCTCCATGTGGTTTTTCATGCGCTTGATATGGGCCGCGTAAAAGCAGCCGCTGTTGCCCTAGGTAATGCCGTAGGCGCTTTTGAAGAGGCGGTAACTTATGCCCAACAACGTGTACAGTTTGGCAAGCCGATTTCGAAGTTGCAAACAATTCAGCATTACACCGCTGATATGTTAGCGGAAATAGAAGTGACCAGAGCAATGGTTTACCATGCCGCCGCTTTGGCTGATGCTAATCAGCCATTCGCTCGTGAGGCATCCATCGCAAAGATGTGGGCAACGGAGATGGGCAGCCGGGTAACCGATAGGGCTCTCCAGATTTGTGGCGGTTACGGTCTGACGGAAGATAGCGGCATGGAGCGACGTTATCGTGATGCCAGGGTTCTGCGCATCATCGAGGGGACCACCGAGATACAGAAGATGATCATTGCCAGGACTATATTTCCTAAATAATGATACATTAAGGTGTTCCAGATCGGGTTTCTAGGGGCGGGATAAACAATAACGAGATGTAATGATTCTGTTCCGTGTGATATTTGCCTTCGTTTGTATCATGTTATTAGTGAACGGAATCAATATAAAAGAAACGGGGTGCTCTTGAACCTTTATTGGTCAAAAGAGCACCCCGTGTTTTGTGTTTTTACTAAGCCAAAACATAATTAGTTCTTATTTCAGACCGTATTTGTACATTTTCTGATACATTGTATTGCGGGAAATCCCAACCTCTTTCGCGGCGTGAGAAACATTACCTTGATGCTTAGATAGTGCTTTAGCAATAAGCTCTTTCTCATTGTATATTAGTGTCATCTTATCTATTTTTTCCAAATTAGGACGGAATTCGAGGATCTCAACCGGAAGTAAGTCGGGAGTAATTTTGTCTGATCGAGAAAAAATTACGGCATTTTCAATTATATTGGATAACTCACGAATATTACCAGGCCAATTATATTGATAGAGAAGATTACTTGTCTCTTGCGTTAGGCTCATTTTTTGTAGACAAAAAAGAGTTGAAAAATAATTAACATAATGGTTAGCAATTACTAAAATATCATCTTTCCTATCACGTAATGGAGGCAGAGTAATATGGATGACTTTTAAACGATAATATAAATCATCCCGAAATAAATTATCTGCAACACACTTTTTCAAGTCTCTGTTAGTTGCAGCAATAATTCTTACATCAACCTTTTTGGGTGCATGTTCTCCCAGGCGAATCACTGTTCTATCCTGAATAAACCGGAGAAGGCTAACCTGCATATCTAAAGGCATTTCACCAATCTCATCCAATAATAGCGTGCCCCCATCGGCTAGTTCTAACTTGCCGATCCGCCCACCTTTCTTGCCCCCGGTAAAAGTACCTTCGGCATATCCAAACAATTCACTCTCAAGAAGACTGCTCTGAATAGCACCGCAGTTAATGGCTATAAACGGTTTTGCTGCCCTGTTACTGGCATCATGGATTGCCTTGGCAAAAAGCTCCTTACCAGTACCACTCTCGCCATCAATGAGTACGTTGGCCGGTATTTGTGAGGCTCGCGTAGCAATGTCAATTAAATTTTTTTTAATAAAACTATTGCCGATGATTTTAGCAAATGGATTGCCAGACCACTCGACCGGTACTATGGGGGGCCTGTCTTTCGTTGTATCAATCACATTGAACATAAGCATAGTGTGTTGTTTTTGATTTAGCCATCTGACGGTCTTGCTGCTCTGTGCCGCACAGATGTAAGTCATTTGCGGTATTTTGAGTGTAAAATAATTGGGTTCATTAACTAATGAATTAGAAATTACTTCATTGAGTGTAATACCTAAGTCATAGCATGACTTTCCAATTAGATTGCTTTTATTTTGCTCTATGGCTAAAAAGTTTCTGCAGGAAGCATTGGCATTAATGATCTGCCCCTCGTTATCAATAATTAAAATGGGGGCTGCTATCTGATTTATCATTTGCGTAAAGTATTTATTTGACTCAAGCATTTTTTTCCGAGCAACTACCTTGTTTTGAAGCAAGTTTTCTAACAGTTGAGTGGCTGCTATCACAAAACTTAGTGGCTGATCAGGTATCTTTCCGAACGAATTACTTAATGCCAGAATCCCTAATATATTATTGGCGTTGTCTTTAATGGGAGCCGCTCCACCATAGGAAGTCTTGCACGTGACTCTATATACTTCCTGTCCCCCCAATTCAAGCGGGGCCTTTTCTGCCAATACTGCAGCCGTCAAAGTTGTACCGGTTGTTGCTTCGGTTATTCTTTTTTTTAATATAGTGGGGAAAGGACTTTTCCAAGTGCACGAATCCATAACCACGCCGCTTTGGTCCGATAGATGAACGATGGTATCTTGAAAATATTTGGTATTGGTGGCATACATATATTGCATAATCGGTCTTGCGAACTCAATTAATTCGGCATTATCCTCTAAAACCTGGTTGTACTCATCGTTGTTTATATTTCTAGGCTTGGGTCCCCACGGATTTACAGACCTACTCCTTTGCCATGAGTTTGAAATTTCTGGTCTAACCAAATTAGGAGGTACAATCCCGCTAGTAATAAATTTATGATAAGCCTCGCTGATTCTATGCCAGTTATTCTTTTTCAGTAACTCCATCTGATCCTCCAGACTCTTCCTAGAAGGCAATACATATTCGGCTATGAACAGGCCAAATGGTTTATCTTTTGACAGCCCCATGCAAAAAATGTTTATATGGCAGTCGGTTTTCCTTCACTCAATTTTCAAGTCGCTATTATAAAATATGATTCGACAGTTGGAACAAGATCCCTTTAATTAATTGCAAATTAATTACAAAGTTAAAATACGCTGTATGCTGAACAAAAGGATAGCTGATTTTTGAATACTGTCGAGTTACCGTATTCAGTACTTTATATTAGTACGCGGAATTCGGCTTGGTGGCTCGGAACTGTTAAGTATGTGTCATGACACTTGTAATAGGTCGGGACGGTTTTTAAATAGAATTGTAAAAAAATTCAGGGAGAGTCCTTGTGCATTTAAGGAATAAAGGCATTGATTAAATTTGGCACGGTATTTGCATTAATATTAATTGACAATTAAGGAAGCTGTGAAAACTGCTTTCTGTGAGTCGGAGATAGAATTAATATCAGGAGGGGTAAAGAATGTCTAAAGTGATTGCCTGCTACAAATGGGTAGTAGATGAAGCCGACATTAGAATTAAATCAGATCTTTCACTAGATATCAGCAAAGCAAAATGGAAAATCAGCGACTATGATAAAAATGCTATCGAAGCGGCAGTACAGGTTGCCCGAACTTTAGGAGGAAAAGCGGCAACGTTGACCTTTGGTGGAGCCAATGCCAAGCAATCATTGAAAGATGCTCTTTCCAGAGGGCCGGCAGAAGGATACTGGATAAATAGCCAGCTGGCCGAAGCTGCTGATGGGTTTGTTACCGTAAAAGCCTTGGCAGCCGCTATTAATAAGATTGCAAATACAAGTCTGGTAATCTGCGCCGAAGGCTCCAGTGATGTTTACGCAAGGCAAACAGCGCCCAGACTTGGAGCAGTGCTTGACTGGCCTGTAATCACATCAGTATGCAAAATTGAAATTAATGGCAATACCTTGACAGCTCAAAAGAAAATGGATGATTGCATTGAAACAGTTGTAGTCGAGCTTCCGGCTATAGTGGCAGTTCTTCCAGAGATAAACGAGGCGCCATTGCCAAATCTCAAGGCTGTTATAGAGGCAGGCCGAAAGCCGGTCACCGAATTCACAGCGGAAGATTTGGGTACAGCCGATACAAAAGCAAAGGTGCAATTGCAGTCATTGAAAGCATATATCATGAAACGCAAGAATATTACCATTGCTGAGGGCGAGGCTTCCTGCAAAGTTAAAGAGCTAGTAGCAAACCTTAAAAAGGAGGGTGTTCTCTAATGGGCGGTATATATATTTACAGCGACAGAACAATTATGGCTGCCGAGCTTATTGGGTTTGCCAAGAAGTCCGGAAAATCCGCTAATGTAATAACATTTAATGAAACTGCCGCGAATGAAATAGCCCAATACGGTGCTGACCAAGTTTACGTCTTTAAAGGAGACAGTCCCTTGGCCGAAAATTATGCCAAAGCGGTAGCAGATTTTTTGAGGAACGAGAGGGCAGAGCTTTTTGTTGTCGGAGCCACTGCACGGGGAAGAGACATAGCCGCCAGAGTCGCAGGCTATCTCGAATGCAGCCTGCTAAGCGAGGTTTCAACAATTGTACTCGAAGGAGGAACCGTGTCTACCACCAGAATGGTGTACGGCGGAGCGGTGATTCAGTCGGAGGCTGCGGCAGGTATGGCTGTGGTCACGATACCTTCGGGCAAATTTGAAGCCGTTCAAGGCGGAACTTCCGAAGTCGCAATAGTTAGTGTCAAGGCGGATGATAGAGTCTCGCTGCTTGAGTCTACACCGATAGTAAGAAGTGAAGTAGATCTATCCGCTGCTGACAAAATAGTTTGTATTGGCTTAGGAATGGAGAAAAAGGAAGACATGCAGCTAGCCATTGATTTAGCCGAGGTACTTGGGGCAGAAATCGGCTGTACCAGAAGCGTGTCAGAAGAGAAACATTGGCTGCCTAACTATATTGGTATTTCCGGTCTAACAATCAGGCCTTCTCTCTATTTAGCCATGGGTGTATCGGGTCAGGTGCAACATTTAGTAGGGGTTAGAGATTCGAAAATTATTGTCGCTATAAATACAAATGAGAAGGCACCAATTTTTAACGGCGCAGATTATGGCATAGTAGGCGACTTGTACGAGATAGCACCGCTTCTTACTAAAGAACTAAAAAGTACGAATGCTGGCTAGAGATAGTCAGGCGGCAGCTCTTTAAACCCCGGCCTGAAGGGAGGAGAAAGTGTATGGGAATAGGAAAAATAGAAGCCCCCGAATTATTAGGCCTAAACAAGTTCAATGTGGACGAAGAGAATGCTCATATCGAATTAAAAAAGGACATCTGTGTTAAATGTGAAGACAAGCCTTGCCTTTTTGTTTGCCCGGCAGTTCTTTATAACCTGGAAAAGAGTGGAGAGGTGAGTTTTGACTTTGCCGGGTGCCTGGAATGTGGTACTTGCCGGGTAGTGTGCAAGAATAAAGGTATAGTCAAATGGACTTATCCCCGAGGTACTTTCGGGGTAAATTTCAGATTCGGTTGAGTTTTGAGTCATTCCTGCGGAGGAAAATGTCCTCAATGCATTCTTCCTTGGAATTTGACTTTGGGATTTATACTCTGGAAAGTGTATTTGACAACTATATAAGCAAGCGATAGGGTATAGCCATTTTGGGTTCTAAAACCCGAGAAGGGGGTGATTTTATATGACTACGGAAGAAAAATTTGATGCCATAGTAGTTGGAGCGGGGCCGGCGGGATCTGCCTGTGCATATGTTTTAGCCAGGGAAGGGAAAAGCGTGTTGCTTATAGAAAGGGGAGCATCGTCCGGTAGCAAAAATGTGACAGGTGGCCGGATTTACACCTATGCTTTGGAAATGGTGGAACCAGGTCTGTATGAGCGAGCGCCATTGCAGCGCAAGGTGGTGCGGGAACAAATGATGTTGCTTGGACGAAACGGCGCTGCTACTTTGGATTACGTAGATTACGATTTTGGTGAAGGAGTACCGCAGTCGTATACTATACTACGTGCACCCTTTGATGAGTGGTTTGCAAGCGAAGCTGAAGGACAGGGGGCCTTGGTCGCTACCGGAATCCTAGTAGATGGACTGATTGAGGAAAATGGCAAAATCGTCGGCATTAAAGCCGGCGAAGATGAAATGTATGCTGATATAGTCATTGCAGCCGACGGTGTGAATTCCTTTATTGCTCAGAAAGCCGGACTGTTTGGCGATATCAGTGCCAAAACGGTAAGTGTGGGTATCAAAGAAATTATCGAGCTTCCCGAAAATATTATAGAAACCAGGTTTAATTTGCGAGGCAATGAGGGAGCGGCGCGTCTTGCCATCGGCTGCACAGCAGGCATTTCTGGGGGGG
This sequence comes from Sporomusa sp. KB1, assembly GCF_007830295.1. Lineage (GTDB taxonomy): Bacteria > Bacillota > Negativicutes > Sporomusales > Sporomusaceae > Sporomusa. The sequence continues at coordinate 2,050,361 of NZ_VLKC01000002.1, forward strand.
CATTTCTCTATACCAATAAAGAGAGTATCTCCTTAGGAATCGTTTTTAACCCTGAGCAAGCTGGCAAAAGTGGAAAAAGGATTCATCAGATCCTTCAAGACTTCAAGATGCATCCAGCCATCCTAACGCTCATTGAAGGCGGGACAACGGTGGAATACGGGGCTCATCTAGTGCCGGAAGTGGGATTAACTGGCGTACCGCAGAAGCTATACAGGGACGGACTGATCGTTGTTGGTGATGCCGCCGGCTTCGTTATCAATACGGGCACTATCATCCGTGGTATTGATTTGGCGATTGTAAGCGGCTTGGCGGCTGCTAACGCCGTGCTTAAAGCCAGTGAACCGTCTCAAATAGGACGATTATACATGCAAGAACTCCAGAATTTGCTGCTATTGCCAACCATGAAAGTTTTTGCTGGTTGGCATAACATCCTAGGAATTCCACGCATGGTCAAAGAATATCCTGATCTTGTTAACGAGGCTATGAATTTTATGTTCACCGTCGATGGCAAGGTTCCGGAGAAAATGCCTAAGGCAATGCTGAGCATAATAAAAAAACATGTATCTTTCTTCCAGTTAGTGACAGATGGCTGGACAGGGCTTAGATCAATATAGCCTATCAAATTAAGTATTTATTTAGGAGGAGAACATGTTAAAAACTAAAATTACTGAGCTTTTAAAGATTGATCATCCTATTATGCAGGGGGGGATGCAGCACCTGGGGACCATAGAACTGGCTTCTGCAGTATCTAACGCCGGAGGGCTTGGTACGATTAATGCCACCGCCTACCCGACACTTGAAGAATTCCGGTCGGCAATCCGCAGCCTCAAATCTTTGACGAAAAACCCTTTCTGTGTCAACGTATCCATGTTGCCAAACGCCTCTCCCGGAGAATTGACAGCCGAATATTTCAAGGTGATTGTGGAAGAAGATGTTCCGGTTGTAGAGACAGCCGGACGCAATCCTGTGGAATACGTTCCCATGTTGAAAAGTGCAGATATAAAACTTATTCATAAGGTGCCGGCAGTAAAATTTGCTAAAAAGGCTGAAGAGATCGGCGCCGATATAGTTACAATTGTGGGTTTCGAGTGTGCCGGGCATCCAGGAATGGAAGACGTCACAACAATGATCCTTGCCAATAAGGTAGCAAAAACGGTTAAGATACCGATCTTTGTTGGCGGCGGGATTGCAGACGGAGCTGGATTAGTTGCTGCTTTAGCCCTAGGAGGAGAGGGGGTTGTTATGGGAACTCGTTTTGTTGCGACTGAAGAGTGCACAATCCATTCAAAATTCAAGGAGTGTCTGGTTAACTCTTGCGAAAATGATACAATGCTTGTTCAACGCTCCATAAAAAACATGGTACGCGCCATGAAAAATAACACAGCATTTAAGGTTGCGGAAATGGAGAAGCGCGGTACCACATTGCAAGAATTGTTACCGATTATTTCCGGCAAAGTGGGTAGGAGATGCCAAGCAGAAGGCGACCTGGAGGGATCAATATTCGCTATTGGGCAGACAATCGGACTGATCAATGAAATCAAGCCTGTAAAAAAGGTAATTGAGGATATGATTAACGAAGCCGAAACTATCCTAGCGCGTTTTAATAGCATAACAAAGTAACTCCCTTCTCGAAAATAACCTGGAGCTGATGTCTATTTCAAGATGTACGCTGCTGAAAGTGTTGATATGTACTGGATATGCAGGAAAATCAGCGAGTTTGTCATGATTATATTCTCAAGGTAAAGAGCTTGAGCGAAAGAAACGGGTGGATTTGCAAAGCTGAGATGGTCTCCACCATACAATTCTGAAAATCACACAAAAACCCGCGAATTTCGCGGGTTTTTGTATGCTGGGGTATTGGTAGGGTGCCGTCTCTGCTGGAAAATTTTTAATAAATTACTAAAGATTACTTATAATCTGGTATAAATATACAGCAAAATAGAAATTTATGTCAAAAAGGTATTGACGATCTAATTAATCAACCTATTCAATTGCCATAGAAGTAAATCCGAAAGAAGCAGCACACTCACCTCCGAATGATTTGTAGCTGCCTGTAATCCAACAATCATAGTTGCAAAATAAAATAAGCTCAATGGTAACCGTTTCACACCATTTTGTGGCTTGAGCTTGCGAAAGGAATGATTAAAAGATGAAAAGTATCCAGGCCAAACTCACAGTTACAATTCTTATCATTATTTTTGTAGCGCTAAGCGCGTTGGGAGGGCTAAACTACTGGAAGGCGCGGGAGATAATTACCCAAAGTATTACGGGAGACATGGAAAAAATGGCCGAGAACTCAGCTGAGGATGTCGGCAATTGGATGGAATCACGCAAGTCAGAACTGGCTTTAATGGCAGCGGCACCGATGATAAAAAATGGCGATAAAGCTGCCATTGTTCCGTTTTTAGCCAATGCAGTCAAGGCGCATAAGGTTTATGATGCCATGTCTTATGTTTCCCTGGACGGGAATTTTATCAGTTCTAGCGGCATAACCGGCAGTTTGGTTGATCGGGATTATTTCAAGAAGGCTCTCCAGGGGGAGCCAGTCATATCTGATCCGGTACAGTCTAAGGTCTCAGGAAAATGGATAGTTGTGGTGGTTGTTCCGGTAAAGGCAGATGGCAAGTTGACCGGGTTATTTCAAGGAAATGTTGACATAACGGGATTGGCCAGTAGAGTTCAAAGCATCAAGGCCGGTCAGACTGGCTATGCCTATATCTTGAAAAATGACGGGCTGGTCATAACTCATCAGGACCAAGAAGTTGCCATGAAAGCTAACTACCTGAAAGACAGTAACACTCCGCCAGCTCTCACCGCGATTTCCGAACGCATGGTTAAAGGTGAGACCGGTCTTTCCCGTTACGAATATGGGGGCAATGACAAGATAATAGCTTTCGCGCCGGTGGGGGGAACGGACTGGTCCATGGCCATAACGGTGCCTGCGACGGAAGTAACGGGGGCTGTTTCCGCGTTGACCACGATATCGCTGATAACAATTTTTGCGGTGTTGATTATTACGGCGATAATCATCGCCTGGTTCTCCCGCCGCATTGCCAGGCCCATCCAGGCCCTCGAAGCGGCGGTCAACCGGATTGCTAACGGCGACATCGCCCAGGTTAACCTCAATATTAGCTCCAAGGACGAAATCGGCCGACTGGGCAATAGCTTCGAACAGATGACGAAAACCCTGCGAGGCCTTATCCGGAAAATCCATGGTGCCACCGACCAGGTGGCGGCGTCATCGGAGGAACTGACCGCCAGCGCGGAGCAGGCGGCCCGGGCAGCCGACCATATAGCTGCTGCAATCACCACGGTAGCCAACGGCGCCGATGAGCAACTAGTCGCCGCCGACAACGCCTCCACGGTAGTGGCGGAGATGTCAGCTGGAATTCAGCAGATAGCTGCCAGCACCCAACAGGTAGCGGCGCAATCGGCCCAGGCAGCCGGTAAGGCGAAAGAAGGCGACAGAGCCGTGGACGATGCGACTACTCAAATGGACCAGATAGAAGAGACTGTTAATTCCTCGGCTAAAGTTGTGGCTAAGCTGGGCGAGCGCTCCAAGGAAATCGGCCAGATTGTCGATACCATTTCCGGTATCGCCGGTCAGACGAATCTGCTTGCGCTTAACGCCGCCATCGAGGCAGCTCGGGCAGGGGAAGCTGGCAGAGGTTTCGCAGTCGTAGCCGAGGAAGTCCGAAAACTGGCTGAACAGTCTCAGGAGGCGGCCAAGAGGATCGCTGAGCTGATCGGTCAAATCCAGGGAGACACTGACAAGGCGGTCGTGGCCATGGATGAGGGTACGCGGGAGGTTAAGACCGGGGCCGAGGTCGTAAAGAAGGCTGGGGCCGCCTTCCGGGAAATCGCCGGCCTAGTTACCGAGGTTTCGGACCAGGTGAAAGAGATTTCCGCTTCGATTCAGCAACTGGCCAACGGAAGCCAACGAATCGTAGGCGCGGTGCAAACAATCGACGGCTTGGGCAAGAAGTCGGCTGGCGAGGCTCAGGGAGTTTCGGCGGCCGCCGAGGAGCAACTGGCGTCAATGGAGGAAATCGCCTCCTCCGGCCAGTCACTGGCTAAGCTAGCTCAAGATTTGCAGACCGATGTAGCCAGTTTCCGGCTGTAGCGGGTGACCGGAGCAATAGTGAGTTGTTCAATTTGTAATATAGTCAAAACTCTTGAGGGCAATAAGGTCGATCTTCAGTGCCTCTTTCGCACTGTTTTTCCTGATACGGAGAACCGTACCGTGCGACCCGTTCCTACGAAACTTAAGTGGCAAAAGCCACTCATTGGGATGGAGGGGAGGCGGGAGTGAGGAAACCTTTCACGCGTCCGGTCTGACAACTTGATACTTGATGTTGGTGTTGAATTGCAGAAAACCTTAGCCAAAACTAAGCAAAATATTGCAAAATATACCGGAATTCAAGTAAACATAAAACCGTTCCAATTTGCTATAATGTGTTGCACATTATTAGAGCAAAGGAACGGTTTTTTTATGCAAATAATCACATAATTCTCTATGAGCCCTCAGCAATATGTCTTACAGTTTGACTCCCTGCAGATTAGTCGGCCTGAAAAATGTCCAAACTGCGGTGTATCTAATTCTTTTCATGGGGTTTGCATGTTAACTGTCCCCACAGCAGAAACCTTTTCGCAAAGATTTCTTAAACAGTACAAACTAAATTTCATGGCACGCTAATTGTATCATAAAGTCAGCTCTACCGTAAATGGAAACCATACATGTGAGTTGTGTGGTGCTAAAGGAAACATCGAAATGCACCACGTCAAGAAATTGAAAGATCTTGAACATAACGGTAGAAAAGGCAAGCCCGAATGGATGAAGCGCATGATCGCGATGAGGAGAAATACACTCGCCGTATGCCAAGAATGCCATGCCAGCATCCATTCGGGTAAGTATGACGGTAAGACGCTAACGTCGATGTTGGCTGACAGTTAACCACTGGCGAGCGGAGTGCACAGGAAACTTGCATACTCCGTTCTGAGAGGGGCGATTGGAAAAGTGCTGTCTTCGGATGGTAACTCGCTGGTCGCCTACTCTACATCATGCTCGGTTCTGGAGCCGAGTCAACGGGGTGACCCGTTGACTTAGGTTAACACTGGTAATGGCAAATGTATCTACCTTGTTGCCGTAGGCTAATGGTGGACGTCCGATAGTGCCGTTATGTAACTGGTAAAGGCAGTTGCGCTTTTTAGCTGGCCATGACCGGAACGATGACGAGATAGAAAAAGCGATCCTTGGCAGATGGTTTTACTGCATAGGCTCGCTTTCTCGTTGAATGCATCTTTGGGGACGGAGTTGCTGGCATCGGTTTTCAACACTGCCGACTTTCCCGTCCCCATTAACATTCCGGTCGACATTGTTGAAAACTGATGCGTAACCCAGTATAATTTAAATGTTATGGTTTGATTACTCATTATAAGAATAAGTAATCAAGCTCAACTACCGATTTTTAAATGGTATTCACACTTGGCGAATAATGTAAAGTATTAGATTAAGTAGATAGGCGGATACGTTATGAAAATTTCCAAGAAAGATGCGTTGATATGGTTTGATTTTTTTTCACAATTGCCTGAGGAAGAGGAAATTAGTATAAAACATGAAGAAATCATTTACTCTACCTTTGCGCAAATTGAGGCAGCAATTGATCATAGAAATGAACTATTGATGTCGGAAATTAGAAGTTTAAAAACGTTGGAAAATAGGACTTTTTTTGTAGGAAATGAAAGCAAATTCCCCAAAGGATGCCGCTCTTGTCTGTTGGGTACTGGTTTGAGTGCAATTAGGAAAACGAACAAATGTAATTTAGAGTGTAAGTTCTGTTATAATTATGGGGAACTAGAAGATATTCATCCAGTTGGAGAAGGTATGTGGGAAATTGGCGGCACAAAATTTTACGAGAAGGATATGGATTTGCTTCTTTCTATTCACCAAAAACCCACTGGCATTTCCTACGTTTATTTAGAACCTTTTATGGAAATTGAAAAATATTATTCGGTTATAAAGAAATTTAGTGATGCTCAAATTTATCAACATTTATACACAAATGGCACTTTAGCTACAGAAGAGACATTGAAAGCATTAGGTGAAGCCGGTCTTAATGAGATACGTTTCAACCTAGGTGCTTCTAATTGTTCGGACAAAGTAATTGAAAATATTGGCTTAGCGAAAAAATATATTAAAAGTGTAGGTATTGAAACTCCAATGACTCCTGAGTTTTTCGAAGTATTTTTTAAGAAAAAGCAAGCAATCTTCGAGACAAAACTCGATTTTATCAATTGTGCGGAATTACATTTAAATGAGAATAACATAAACAATTATTATGGGGAAAATATGTATATTTCCCGACATGGTTATATATCTCCAATCTGGAGTAGGGAATTAACTTTGAAATTCATGAAAATAGCTGATGAAGAAAACTGGGATTTAGCAGTTCATGATTGCTCAAACTACACAAAGTTTGCAAGAAGTTTAAATTTGAGTAGCAAAACGGGTATGTGGTTCGGAGCCAGTAATTATGCCTGTGAGTTTTCTATGATACCATACGAAATATTTATACCAATACTGAATGATGACAATTTTAAATTTTTAGATGAAGAAGAATTGCCTGATGACTATCAACCAGAAATTATAGATTTTTAGAATGGTGTGAATACTCTAAACCAAACAGAAGGTATGGAAAACAATGAGAATTACTACCGTTGAATTCTTAGCGCTGAAAGACGGCGCTAAAAGGATCGTTTGAACTAAAACATTCGCCGTTTGACCCGACGGAAAACCGTATCACTGGTAACGGTGCAGAGTGTCCTCAAAGCTTGTATTTTCAAGGTTTGAGGGCTTCTTTTTTGTTCGTTTCTAAAAAAGAAGCTGGTGATTGCCCCGCAAATATGGGAGGGAGCGTTTTCAATTTCGGGACCGTATCAAGAATGTTTATAAACGATTTTTGCCACCCCAGATACACATCATATCTAAGATTGGAATAAGCGATTTTCCACGTTCCGATAAGCTATATTCTACTTTTGGTGGGATTTGAGGATGTTCTTTGCGTACTATTAGTTGGTCTTCTTCCATTTCTTTAAGTGTTTTACTTAACGTTTTGAAGGAAATTGTACCAATAGAACGTTGAAGCTCATTGAACCGCATAACTGACCTATATTCAGCAAGCCAATACATAATAATCATTTTATATTTACCATTAATAAGCGATAAAGTATACCCGAAATCGGTATCTTTTATATTGATACCAGTTGGGCTGCAATCTTCAATAGACATTTTTACACTTCCTTTCAGGTTAGTACATTACCTTAATGTGCGTACTTCACTAATGTCATATTATAATTTATACTTTAATTGTTTTCAATGATATCAATTAAAGAAAGGAAGAATGAACAGTGAAAAAGAGTATTCTGGTAGTAACTGGTAGTCCGAGAGTTGGAGGTAATAGTGATTTATTGGCTGATGCGTTTATAAAAGGAGCAGCCAAAGCAGGACACGAAGTAGTTAAATGTGAAGCTGGTAGAAAAAATATTATGGGTTGCAAAGCTTGTGATACCTGCTACAGTAAAGGGAAGCCTTGTTCATTTGATGATGATTTTAATAGTATTGCTCCTCTTATGGAAAAAGCAGACGTAATCGTTTTTATAACGCCGCTTTATTGGTTTACATTTCCCACTCAGCTTAAGGCGCTCATAGATAAAACCTATTCGTTTATTATTGGAAAAAAGGAACAGAATATAAAAGAAAGTATGCTTCTGGTTTGTGGAGAAGAGAAGGATGAGGCCGTATTTGACGGTATTATTACCACATATGAACGGATAGCGAACTATCAAAAATGGACAGATAGAGGTCAGCTGATTGTTCCCGGTGTGCTTAATAAAGGAGATGTATTATCTACTAACTATCTTGTTCTTGCAGAAAAAATGGGCCATAATATTTAATGGCCACTGGTAATGGTGAAGAATGTCCTCAACCCTTGCGTAATGAAGGGGTGGGGACATTTTTTATTCTAATGTTAAAGTGATAGAACTATCTTAACTCAAAATAACCACCCAAATTATACCAATTTTTCGTCCGGACTCCAATGGGAATGAATTATCGAATGTGTTAATATATAATAAAGACATTTCCATTTATTCACATTTTGATAATGTAAATAATCTATTTCTAAGGGGGGGAAGAGTAAGCCCTAAAAGTTTATTCTACATTTTCGGAGAGGTGTGATACCATGAACAAAAACCCGTTATTGCCAAAATTACACTTGATTACAGAGGAATTTGGAACAACGCTGGCGGATATTGGCAATTTGTCAAAGTGTATTGAAGATGTAAAAAATGCAGCTTTAGATTCTGATACTGGGCCGGAAGATCCGGAAAATTTTAAAGAATTAAGGGACCGGCTGGAAAAAGCTAACCGAAAACTTCCTCCTCTTTATCGTGAGGCGGTATTTAATCCTTATGTTAAATGCCTGGATGAATTAGGTGAAGAAGGATTTAATAAAATCCTTCTTATGGATCGCATGAAAACTGGCTTGGCAGGTATGATGATTGATATTGCTCATGCCATTCTACAAAATGGCGAGGGATATTGCGAATGGGCTACAGATGCCTTTCAGGAAGTTGTCAGCGATATTTATGACGGATTTTTAAGTTCTGAAAACAGAACCGGGGTAAAGCCACCGGACAAATGTGTGATTCCACCTCTTGTAAAATGGGGAAATCCTAATTTTGGCCCGTATACGTGGCCGATAGACGCCACTACAACTTTTGAGATACAAACATCAATTGTAAATCTTCCGCCCGCTAATGCTAAAGGGGGGCTCCTCGCTTGGGCTACACTAGGGCATGAAACCGGAGGACATGACATTTTACATGCAGACACCGGATTAACCGCTCAATTACAAGAAGCTGTTCGTTCTGCGCTGAAAGAAAAAAACATTGGTCATGGACTACCCGAATATTGGTCTGCCAGAATTGATGAAACAGCTTCCGATATTTTAGGAATACTCAATATGGGTCCGGCGGCAGGGATCGGATTAATTGGATATTTTCGCGGGTTAAATTATGCGTATATAGGTAAGCCTGTTCTCAGAAACAATGGACCCGAATCTGACCTACATCCCGCAGATATTCTCAGGGGTTACCTGGCTGCCTCAGCGGTAGGACTGCTTAATTTCAGTGGTGCAGACAATTGGGCAAAAATTATTGAAGCTGAAACCAATAAAGATCTTTCGGAAATCAACATTGCAGGGGAAAAAATAAATGTCGAAGACGCCCGGGAATCCACCAAAATTGTTGCGTCCACGATTATGCGTACAACATTGCAAAGCTTGGAAAATCATAATTTGGCGCAGATCCAAAACTGGTATAATCAGGATGAAAACATTACTAATTACTTACGTTCTCTATTAATTACGGATAATCCATTGCCTATAGATTATAAACAAAATATTTATGCAACCCATGTGGTTGCCGCCGCTGTTATGGCCGCCCTTGTCAAAGACGCCGACATCCCGTCCATATTTAAACGCATGCAGGCTATTTTGAAGACGATGCATGATGGTAACCCGTCATGGGGGCCCTTATATGTACAGTATTCAGGTAACATTGTACCATGCGTAGTTTACTCCAGGTCTATCGAATATCCATTTACTGAATGATGGGGACTACTAACTGCGAAAATGGCCACAACCTTTGCGAAAATGCAGGGGTTGTGGTTTTGCTTTTGCATGTAGTTAGGAGTTCATAGTAGGTGTTTTCAAAAAAGATAGTGCTATTTTTCGTATGGAAAAGGAGGAGAGAATGCCTGTGATTGTGTGAGGGCACAGAGGCGTGTTTTAAATAGGCTTATAAAAGAAATTTTTTAACAAGTGGTAAATCATACTATGTTATAATTAAATTCAGGGGTACTACCAATTACACTCTACACGGTAGGGGCGATTCCTCTAGATAAATGGGTAGCATCCCGAATAAACCTCACATAGGAAAGGGGAGAATATATCTACCTAAAAAGAGTGGAAAATGAAGGATGTCAGCAACCTGTCCCCATGGCACCCTGGGAAAAACAGGTAGTAAGCCTCAAGGTATGTTATTTTTGGCTCTATATGACGTAATTCTGCCGCCGACTAGCGAATAAATAAAAGAGGATTTTTCCGGTTATTGAGTGATAAAGAACGCGGGGAAAGTATCGATATTGATTTTTAAACAGAGGTGAGGATGTGGAGTCATCTTGGACTTCAGAAGAGTTAACTCTGATATTGAAGAGTGGGCATCTACGGAAGTTCCCAAAGAACCAGATCATTTTTTACGCAGGGGCAGTTTGCAATGAAATATATTATATTGACAAAGGGTGGGTCAATATTTATAGCATGACAGACGAAGGTAAACGGGTTTCTGTAGGACTTAGAAGCAAGGGTGAATTTGTTGGTATCTCTGAAATATTTTGCCGGAGCTCATGGCAATGCTTTGGACAAGTGTTAGCAGAAGTCGACGTCTATGCTATTGAACTCAAAAATTTGTATGTTATTTTAGATAAACATCCCAGCATACTTCGTAAGTTTTTGACATTAACGGCACACCGCCTCCAGGAGGCAAATACAACTATGCTCAACTATGTCTGCAAACAGGCGCCGGGTAGGCTGGCACTGACCCTCCTCAATCTAGCGGAGAAATCTAGCAACAAAAAGAATGATAAAGTAAAGGTGTCTATCAAATTAACGCAGGAAGAGCTCGCTGCCATTATCAGTACCACACGGCAGTCGGCGGGTCGCATTATGAATTCCTTTAAAAAACTTGGATGTATAGAAATGAAAGGCAGGCAAATAGAGGCAATTTATCCGGACAAACTGAGAGCAAAATCCCTAGGGGAAATATAATATATGCTGCAAGTTGAACTTTAATGAGTCGCTTCAAAAACAGTAAAAAGTGTACAACCATTCCAGCTTATCGAAGGAAAAAAACGTATGAGTAAAATGAAAATTTTACTCATACGTTTTTTCCTTTTGGAAATGTAACTTACTTTACATTATATTGGTTTTTGATAAGCACTAAGATGTCAAGCAAATAACAGAAAAATTTTGAATAGAGTGTTATTATGAATAAGTCAGATAATTACGTATTAGTGTTGTATTGCAGCATTCTTAGCCCGTAAGAAATAATTGTTCAATTAATCGCGATTATTTATCAGAACAATAACTATATTTTTTGAGGTAAAAAATTGAAACGGGGGCGAATTAATGCTAGAAAATTATTTAACAGGTATACCTTTACCGAGAATGGTCAAAGTACGACAAAATTTTTCAGCGGGGCATATTGCTAATTTGCAAGCTGCTGTGAGCGAACAATTAGCTGGAAAAGAGATTGCTCAGCTTATTAAACCGGGTGCTCGCATTGCTGTTTTAGTGGGTAGTCGTGGAATTGCGAAGATTGATGATATAGTGGCAATTACCGTTAGAGAATTGAAAAGGCAGGGGGCAGAGCCTTTTATTGTTCCGGCCATGGGAAGCCATGGAGGAGCAACTGCCGAGGGGCAGATCGAAGTATTGCAGAGTTTAGGTATTACGGAAGAGAAAGTCGGTGCGCCGATTATATCTTCCATGGATACTGTTGAACTTGGACGAGCAAGCTCCGGCTTACCGGTTTATTTCGATCGCAATGCTGCTGGTGCCGATGGGATTATTCCTATTGCCAGAGTTAAACCCCACACTGCGTTTCGTTATTACCATGAGAGCGGTGTCATAAAAATGCTTACAATTGGTGCCGGTAAGCAGCGTGGTGCCAGTGCACTGCATTCAAGGTTTAGTGTAAATGGTTTTGGGCCGTTACTGCATGCAGCTTATCTGCAAGTTTGCCGCAAATTGCCGGTTTTATTTGGTTTGGCTATTGTTGAAAACGCGCAAGAGCAGGTGGCGATGATTGAAGCCATACCCCAACAGTTAATTGAAAAAAGAGAGCCTGAGCTTTTACAAAAGGCATTTGAGCTAATGCCGAAGATACCGTTTACTAATTTTGATGTGTTAATTGTTGATCAATTGGGTAAGAACATTAGTGGTGACGGTATGGATCCCAATATTACCGGACGCTATGCTGTCGACATAAAAGGGGATCTTGCTTATCAACGACTTGTGGCGCTTGACCTTACGCCGGAAACAGAAGGTAATGCTTTAGGTGTCGGTATGGCAGATATAACCACCCGTAAGCTGGTTTCAAAAATTGACTATGAAAAAGGCTATATGAATGCCTTTACATCGAAAATTGTGTTAGCAACGGTCAAAATACCAATGACGCTGGAAAGTGACCGGGAGGCGATTGCGGCAGCAGTACAGACCTGCGTTTGTGTTGAACCAGGGCAGCATAAGGTGATTCGAATAAAAAATACGTTGGAAATTAGTGAGCTGGAAATTTCGGAAACATTGTTAGCCGAAGCGAAACAGAAAGATGGCCTGGAGATATTGGGGCAACCATTGGCAATGAATTTTGATTCTAAGGGCAACCTGCTATAGCCTTGGAATAATTTAAATTACAAAAGGAGGCAATTATGACTAACACCGTATTTACCGAAGAAATGCAAAACAAGCTTATGACCAAACTGCGATGGAAAATAGTACCTTATATTATGCTGCTTTACGTAGTATCTATGATGGACAGGCTTTGTATCAGTTTTGGGGCACTGCAGATGAACAAGGAACTGGGTATAAGTGCAAGTGCCTTTGGGATTATTGCCGGGATTTTCTTTATATCCTATTTCTTTTGCGAAGTACCCAGTAATGTGCTCATGCATAAAGTGGGTGCCCGTGTCTGGATTACCCGGATACTGATCACTTGGGGCATCGTAACGATCGGTACTGCTTTTTCCGATACAGCAACGCATTTAGCAATTTGGCGCTTTTTACTCGGTGTGGCGGAAGCAGGTTTTTATCCTTGTATGATTTTGTATTTAACATTATGGTTTCCAGCTAAACATTTAGGACGGACAATATCGTTATTTATGTGCGGTATGGCTATTTCTAACATCTTGACCGGCCCACTTTCCACCTGGATCATGGATAATGTTGCTTGGTATGGTATGTCAGGCTGGCGCTGGATGTTTATTATTGAGGGTATACCCGCAGTTGTTTTGGGAATAACCACTTTCTTCGTATTAACTGACAGACCTGAGCAAGCTAAATTTTTAACTCAGGAAGAAAAGGATTGGCTGATAGCAGAACTGCAACAGGAGCATGAAGCAAAAAGCAAGAAGCTGCAAGTTTCAAAATGGGCTGTGTTTTCTCAACCGCGCATCTGGTACATGTGTGTTCCTTATCTGTGCTATATTATGGCACTATACGGCCTGGGAATGTGGATGCCGCAAATTCTACGTGCTTTATCGCAAACACTTACCAATTTTCAAATTGGTCTTATTTCGACTTTGCCGTATATAGTTGGCGTAATTGCCATGGTGCTTGTTGCCAGGCATTCGGATAAGACGGAAGAACGGCGCTATCACGTAGGTATTCCTATCCTTTTCAGTTTTTTCAGCTTGATCGCGTTGACTATGACGAAAGATTTATGGCTGTCAATGTTGTTTATTTGCATTAGCACGGCGGGCATATATAGTTTCGTAGGTACTTACTGGACGTTGCCCAGCTCATTTTTAAGCGAGGGAACGGCAGCAGTAGGTATCGGTATTATTAATTCCGTCGGCAATCTCGGTGGCTTTTTCGGGCCATATGCTGTAGGTTTTCTAAAAGATATGACAGGATCAACATCGGCCGGAATGTATGTGTTGGCAGGTTTTGCTTTATTTGCAACAATATCAGTTTTAGCTATTCCTGAAAAAGAGGTTGCGATTAGAACGCAAAACAGTAATATAAAGACTTGATATCTAAAAACTGCTGCGAAAATTTAATATGATTCTATACTTGGCAATAAATAGAACAGTAATCCAGCTGAAAAGCTGGATTACTGTTTTTGGAGTAAGACATAGATGGTAGTACTGTCTTTATGCCACAGGCTGGACGCAACCACTGTCCCCGTGGCATGTCCTGGACAAAATTGAATATAGTGCCCCCTTTTTTAAAAAACGCATATTCCCTTTGCCTTGCCGGTCTTAAAGACAACATTTCGTAAGCCGTACGTTTGCTAAAAGGCTGCGTGAGCTGTGCGGCTTTAACTTAGACAGTTTTGAGTTAACTGAAACAGAAGTAAGGTAGCCGGTGATATCCGCATGCTGGTTCATTAAGTGAAAGCCAAAGACGGTTCTTTCGACAATAAGAAAAAGGACAGCAGTCAGAAGAGGCTACGAACTACACGGAATAGTTCGTAGCCTCTTCTTCGTGACTTTCATTAGCGGCTTGCTAAATGATCGATCTGGACAATCATCCGGCTTACCGTATGAAATCAGACCTGCTTCAAGGGCGGCAGTGGGCGGCTATATTGGAAACTGTGGTTCTAAAGTGAAATAATTCAGCAGGATTGTCATAGTAAGACAGCGTGATTGTCCTATCCAGACTCAACATAGCTGAGGTATACTCAAAAATAAATAACAAGGGATATGGATAACGGGGAGTGGAGGAAGTGCAAAAAAAAATCTTAAGAAGGAAAATTCTACTTGCGCTATGTTTGGGAAGTATGTTTACAATACAACCTGCTTATGCTGCTGAAGTAGGATATAGCGTCCCAGGCGATAATGTTACCTTAAATACCAGTGAAATTTCGATTACAAAAACGGCTACTGATTATATTAATGTAATTGGTGTTTCCAATAGAGAGTATAGTAATTTTATTCTTGGTAATCCGCTAACGACGATTACGGCAGAGGCAAAATCAACATCTTGGTATGCGGACGCATATGGAATATATAATTATGGTATTGGTGCAACAACAAGTGTAAGTGGATCTGCTGCTATAACAGCAACCGCAACAAGTGGTAGTGATACGTCTTTCAATGCGAGTACGAATGCGCATGCGTATGGGATATATAATTATGGCACTAATGCGACAACAAATGTAAGTAAAGATGCCGCTATAATAGTAAAAGCAACAGGTGGTAGCAGCGATACGACTGGTTTTTTTGCGACTGCGGATGCGGATGTATACGGGATATATAATTATGGCACTGATGCAACAACACGCATAAGTGGAGATGCCGATATACAAGTAGAAGCGACAGGTGGCAGCGCCACGTCTAATTCTAGCGCGACTGCGAATGCATATGCGTATGGGATAGATAATTCTGGTGATGCTGCAATAACAACTATAAGCGGAGATGCCGCTATAACAGCAACAGCAACAGGTGGTAGTGCTGCAAGTACGTATGCGTATGCGGCTGCATATGCATATGGGATATATAATTCTGGTACTGGCATAGTCAGCCTCGAAAAAAATGCAACTATCAGGGCAACGGCGACCGCAAATAGTGAGGATACCTATGCGTATTCCTTATATGCAACCGGTGGGACGATCAATATTAATCAAGCTGACGGAAATCCTTATACCATCAAACTCACCGGTGATGTGGTGGCAACAGGCGGCCTCATCAATCTTAACTTGAATAACAGCAGTTCTTTTCTGCAAGGCAATGTCGTGACAAGCGGTAGTGGTACCGTAAATCTGACTCTGACCAACAATGCCGTATGGCAGCCCGTCTATGATAACCGAAATGGTATCATTACATATAATAGTAGTCTTTATTCTACAACTCTAAACACCATTAATGCCCTTAATCTAGCTGGCGGCATTGTCAATTTAACCTGGGATAATGCAAACAGGACAAGCTCCTATAGGAACCTGGCTATTACCACCTTGAATGGTATGGGAGGTACCTTTACTATGAATACTGATGTGGCGAATAATACGGGCGATATCATTACAATTGGCACCTTAAGTTCAGCAAGTAATCTAAAAGTAGCAGTTAACTATGACAGCAGCCTGGCGGCAATTACCCAGCCGACCACCTTGTATAGCTCCAGTTATACTCCAATCAGCGTAATCACAGGAGGCAGCAACCTAACCGTAACCGGAGTCACCACTGATAGTGGTGCGTATTCCCTTACCCCTAATTTTAGCGGAACCACCTTGACGAGTCTTGCTATCGGAGCCAGCAGCAATACCAAAGCAGCCGCAAGTTCAGCCAGTGGACAGGCAGAGCTGATGCAGACCAGCGTCAATCATCTAAGAAAACGTCTTGGCGACCTGCGGAATGCACCCGGGAAAGAAGACGGTATCTGGGCAAGGGTATATAGCGGTGATGTGACTAATAACAAATATACCCCTGTAGAATCCGATTACAAGGGCATGCAGATGGGTTATGATAAGAGCAGACAAACGAGCGATGGCAGAATCTACACCGGTGGCGCATTAAGCTACACCAAGGCCGATAACAGTTTTTATCATGGCAGCGGAGATAGTGAGGTCAGTGATGTGGCTTTATACCAAACCTGGCTGGGTAAAGACGGGCACTATTACGATATTATCGCCAAACATGGCTGGTTAAGCAGTAATTATCATGTCACTGACTTAAGCAACAACTACTCCACGGCAGACTATAGCACCGGTACAGATAGTTTATCTGTGGAATATGGCTATAAAAAACAACTGACAAATGGTTGGTATCTCGAACCGCAGACAGAATTAACTTTTGGGCATTTTAACAGCGTCAATTATACAACAAGCTCAGGCTTGAAGGTAAAACAAGACAGCCTGACTCGCCTAATCGGCAGAATAGGTTTTGGCGCAGGGAAAAAATTAAATAATGTGACTCAACTGTATACATCGCTGTCGGTTTTACATGAATTTAAAGGCGAACAAAATATCAAAGCAGATAATTTAAACTATAACCAGTATTTAAGTGGCACGTGGTACGAATTTATCCTGGGAGCCACCGCAAAACTAAGTGACCACAGCAATGGCTATATCAACGTAGAGAAACTGTTCGGCGGCGATATCAGCAGTAACTGGCAGTTAAATGCCGGGTGCCGGTGGAGTTTTTAAGCCAAAAGAAATTCATATCGCACGAATAGGGAACGCCACTTTAGTCTGCCGTTCCCCTGATCGGAATAATATTTAGTGGAGCTGGTTTTTCATGTCACCGGAAAAAATACATTGGACGGAGAAACACCAATAGTATTGCACCTACACAGTGGTTACAGTCTATTTTTGTTGTATAATAATGAAGGTAGCAACTAAAAAGACAATGAGGTGAAATACATGGAATTTGAACAGGTTTTATATTTACGGCGAACTGCACGCAAATATCAGGCAACGCAAATCAAGGAATCAGATTTACAAAAAATATTAGATGCCGCGCAGACAGCGCCGTTGGCTGCGGGGGATGATAAAACTACACATATTACTGTTGTGCAGGATCCAACCTTACTCAAGCGTATTCGTGAGGTAACTCAAGTGATTTCACGTAAGACAGGTAATTTATTTGATCCATTTTATGGAGCGCCAACGATTATCTTCTTATCTGCAACAGATTTATCAGAGGACTGTATTGAATATGCTAACGTGGGTTGTGTAATCGAAAATATGATCTTGCAGGCAACTGCATTGAATCTAGGCAGTACCTATATATGGGGATGCTTAGGGAAATTACGTGATAATATAGAACTGATACAAAAAATGAATATTCCAGCTCAATATAAAATCCTATCGGCGTTGGCTATTGGTTATCCCACTACTCCATTAGAAAAACGCGAGAAAAAAGATAAGATTTCAGTAAATAGAATTTAGATTCGGATTTGCGAACTAGGGGCTGTAAATAGTTTTGTGCTTTTTCCTTGTGACATGACATTACCAATGTTCAGTAGAGTCGCAGAATCCCTCGTTTGCTAACGCGCTCGCAGCTAAGCAGTTATTTTCATCTGCAGCGGAGTGCGATACCCATTGTATTATGACTCGCAGGGATGGTTCTAACGAGTCAAAAAATGACATAAACCCTTATAGAATGCGGGTTACTCGGATTGACGGCCTATGCTTCGCTGCTGGCCCAGGAAGGTGAAACTGCCTTGCTGCTGGATGCAGTGAAACAGCATACAACTTTGCTTTTGCATGGGCCTATTTAGGCGAAACCCTTGGGATTCTCCAATTGA
The DNA here is from genome assembly GCF_007830295.1 of Sporomusa sp. KB1. Lineage (GTDB taxonomy): Bacteria > Bacillota > Negativicutes > Sporomusales > Sporomusaceae > Sporomusa. Next base: position 2,068,444 of record NZ_VLKC01000002.1, read on the forward strand.
CCGGGGCTTGATATACTCTGTAAGCTTTGCCAGAAAAACAGCAGTGTAACTGACGGTCAGGGGCTTGAATATCGTAATTTTTACGGGCTATACATTTACTGATTGCCGGACCCTATCTATGAGCCGGCTTTGCCTGCCCAAGACTATCTCTTAGATTCTGCCAATCAGCAGATGGTATTTTTACTGAAAAACTCAGGCAGTACCTGGATGTTGTTAAAGTCAGGAGCAAACCTTGTAGGTTATCGTTGATGTGGCAGGCTATTTAACAATAACAGGGCTCACAGAAAAACTATAACACCGGGAGTTTATGATTAGGCGGGGAGAACCGTATCATTGGTAATGGCGGAAAAACCTCAATCCTTTGGAATCAAGGGTTGAGGTTTTTTGTTTAGTGCGCCCGGCATGGGCGCAGTCTAACGGGTGAAAGTCCCGAACACGCCCGGTAGTGGGAAGTGTATAGCCAAGGCCAAGTGCGTCCATCGTGAGATGGAGTGTGAAGGAAGGCGGCGGCAAATCTCTGGCCTGACGAACAGAAACCGCATCAGGCACAAATTGAGGATAAGGCTGCTAAACAAGTCGAAGTCCAATAACTACACGGAATCAGTCTGTGTAAATGCGGCAGGTAGATGGAGCGAAAGACTGCGTTCTTACCCGGGGAGGCCTCACGGACGGTGGAAGCATATTTGCGAAAGCCGGTTGAAATAAGATTTGTCGTGAGGAGTCAGATGAAGCCATACTAGCAGTACCGTCGACGGTACTGTGAAGGGCGGAACCCTTGGAGGTGTTAGTAAATGAATGTTACCAGGAATCGGAACAATAGCAGAAAACACTGTGACAAAGGTGGTTGGCCGCAAAGGGATAGTGCGGAGCACAAAGAGTATGCGGGAGCGCTTACTGGTTCAGGGATAACTGAAAATAACAGCACCCATGCCAACAGACTAGAATGTGGACTGCTGGAAGAAATCCTTGCCCCAAATAATCTTAACCAAGCATACAAGCGGGTTAAGAAGAACAAAGGGGCAAGCGGAGTCGATGGGATGCAGGTGGAAGATCTTCTATCATATCTCAAAGACAACGGGGAGGAAATCCGGCAAACCATCAAGGACGGAAAATACCGACCTCAACCTGTACTGAGGGTGGAGATACCCAAAGATGGCGGGAAGAAAATGAGAAAGTTGGGAATACCAACAGCCGTAGACCGAGTCATACAGCAGGCAATAGCGCAGGTTTTGACGCCAATCTATGAGCCAAAGTTCTCGAACAACAGCTACGGATTCCGACCAAGAAGAAGCACCCATGATGCTCTCAAAGCATGTCAGAATAATATTTGCGACGGGTATAAGTACGTTGTGGATATGGATTTGGAACAATTTTTTGATACTGTGAACCAAAGCAAGCTGATAGAGGTACTGTCACGGAGTATAAAGGATGGGAGAGTCATATCTCTAATTCATAAATATTTCAGAGCGGGAGTTATTACGCGTGTGGGCAGATTCGAGGAAACGGAACTAGGAGTACCGCAAGGGGGACCTCTAAGTCCAATTTGTGGAAATATCCTTCTGAATGAGCTAGATGAGGAACTTGAACGAAGAGGGCACAGGTTCGTCCGTTATGCAGACGATATGCTCATCTTCTGCAAAAGCAAAAGAGCGGCCCAAAGGACACTGGAAAATCTAATCCCGTTCATAGAGAAGAAATTATTCCTCAAAGTGAACAAGGAAAAGACAGCAGTAGCCTACGTAGGCAAGGTCAAATTCTTAGGTTACGCGTTCTATATCAACAAGAACAGAAATGTGGGTCTGCGAGTACACCCCAAAAGCATTATAAAGATGAAAGCGAGGATTCGCGAAATTACATCAAGAAGCAACGGAATGGGATATGAGCAGAGGAAGGAAAAACTCAAACAGTTTGTAACTGGATGGGTGAACTACTTTAAACTTGCAGATATGAAGAATCTACTGAAAACAACAGATCAGTGGTTACGGAGACGTATCCGGATGGTTGTCTGGAAACAGTGGAAAAGGATAAGGACGCGATACGCTATGCTTAAGAAACTGGGAATAGTGGACTGGGTAGCATGGGAAGGTGCAAACATAAGAAAAGGGTACTGGCATGTTGCCCGTAACCCGATTGTTGCCAAAGCCATCTCTGCCGAGAGACTTAAGAAGGCAGGATATTTCAATTTTCTTGATTACTACGAGTCTGTTTGTGCGTAAACATAGGAGGAGCCGTATACCGAACGGTACGTACGGTTCTGTGGGAGGTCGGCTGACTCACTAAGGGTCAGCTTCCTACCCGATTAGAGATTGCAATTAATGAGGCATTTTTTTAAAGATAGACATATTATTTTATATTTATAAATTGTTGCCATTAATTTGGCCAAATGTTACAAATCCTATAGTATATTATAAAGATATGGATAAATGCGACAAGAAATATGAAAAACACGGAAACTTGTCAAGCTTTTAATGTAAAAAGATTTTTGAAACAAAGTCCCTGTCCCCGCGCTTCTGAAGAACAGAGAGAATCATTGTAAAACATGGCAACGTTAGAGGTAGCAGCGCCATAAACTTGATTTAACATTATTTAACGCGTCACGGTGATTTTTTGTAAGTCCATCCGATTTATGAAGTTTATACCGGATTTCTTTCGTTAAATGTGCAGGCTTTAGTAAACTCCTGCGGCGACTGACGTAGCCGTTATTAATAAAGTAATTGAAACTTACGAAACTTGAGCCGTGACGGAGGACAAAATCAATAACCTTAAATAACTTATCTGGATTACGACTTAGCATTTTAAAGGAGTCTACAAAAAATATATTTACATGCTTATTGGCAATTGCTTGTAGGTTTCTTAGAAGGTTATTGTCTATTGTAGGGTCCATTCCGCTCATTATAGTTGCTTCTACTTTATTTGTATTTTGATCTGCTAAGGGACGAATAATAGTTGGTATATAGTCTATAGTATTGCTTTCTCTAACGGGCGGAAAACGACTTTCATTACCAATAGTTTTCGTTAATGCCCATAAAGCGGCCCAGGCGAATGGATAGTGGTCCTTCAAATGCTCATAAGGATTACTATCACCTGGTTGAATGTTTTGAGCTAGTTTTTCAAAGTTTACATCTTTAAAACATCTAATAGCATCCCCAGTAAAATGGATAATGTGTTCATCTTGAATGACTGGTTTTTCAAGAGCAAATTTTTTAGCTTCTTGATTAGTACTCGCAATATCTTCAAGTAAACTATTTCGGACTCCTAAGACGACTATTGATTTAATATCTAGTTTTGCTTGCGGGGAATAAAAATTAGCTTCTTCGACTCCGGTGAATAATACTGTACGACGGAAATATGGATCGTTCCAGCGATTAATTATTGCCTGTAGTCTGTTATTTATGTCTTCGGCCACAATGGAAACGATTTTTTTATTTAAGCTATAAGAATTTAATCTGGGAATAAGATGCTCAATGATATAGTTATCTAAAGAGTTCAATTCCAATCTCCCTTTTTTCTTTAATTAACAAACACTAGGTAAATATAAAAACACAGATATACCTAATTTTTAATAACGGAAAGTTTTCTAATTCTATAATTTGTATTTATATACATATAGGTTTCGTTAGGCATGTTTTTGTATCCAAGTTTTTTATAAAATAATTTTAACTTATTGGTTAATCGTTTTTCTTCTTTATCATCATCAATAAGTGAATACTCATGTTCATTTACTCTTCTAATAGGTATCGGATTAACAATTAAACAACCAGCCTCAAGATTCAAAGAATACTTTAAAATTTTTTTGATCATATCCACTAATTTGCCTCCGACCCCCTGATTTCTATATTCATCATTAATATAAAGTAAATCTAGGTAAAAGATTGTGTTTGTGATGCCAACGTATTCATCTATTAAATTTCCATCACTATCAAAAAGGACTCTATATAAATCGGATGTGTCTCCGCTTATACAATCAAATACATCAAAAACATTGTCACCGCTTTCTTTTGCAGAGGGAATATCAAAGTAAATACCATGTAAAAAACCAAGATTATGTTGAATCATATCCCCATCAGTAGAGAATTCAGTAAAGATTGGCTCAATGGTAATATGCGCAGCATGCAATTCATCTGGTTCACCAAATTCTGGCCAACTATCTTCATCCCTACGCATTGGATTATTTACGCTAGGAGTTTCCAGTCTACTTGACCAAACTTTAAAAGAAATTAAATCAATATTCACTATAAAGGCCCCCATGAAGATACGTAATTAAATTCCTTACCCCTTATTATACTACTTTTACAAATATATAGAGAAATAAAGTTGGATTAGTTATTTTTAGCAAATATAGTAAAAATAGAATCGAAGGGATGAGTCAGGTGACGGTTCTTTGGCTCAGGACGATGGGAACAAATTTTGCAGGGCAATGAGGCGATTCGGTGTCCTGTTTTGCCGTTATAACCGATACGGAGAACCGTATCGTGCGACCCGTTCCTCCGAAACTTAAGTGGCAAAGGCCACTCATTGGGATGGAGGGGAGGCAGGAGTGTGGAAACTTTTCACGCGTCCGGCCTGACAACTTGATACTTGATGTTGGGTGAGAATAACCATTCAATTCCCAGCCCCTGAGGTAAACAGGGAATGTGTTACCCACGTTGGTGCGAATGACTATCAAACCGACGAATGCATGGGTGAAACGCGGGTAACTCAGAGTCTGACTGGGAACCCCCGCTAACAGGTGAACCATGAGTAACGAAAGTGAACGCACATTTGAATCGCCGTGAACTCCGACAAGCCCCCTGACGCGGACTAATGGGCTTGCCCAAAATGGAAAGGATACTGAGGCTGGCGTTTGGTACGCCGACCAGTATTTACTCTCAAGAAACCCGGCGGATGGTGCGGCTCTGACGTTCACGCAAAACAATATCTAAGGAAACATTCTCAAAAGCCAATTACGCAACCTTTCAAATGTTGTGGGCTTGGGCAAAACGCCGGCATCCAGATAAATCGAAAAAGTGGATTTATAGCCGATACTGGAAACGATGGAACGGAAAAGTCGAATTTAAGGCAGAAGACACAGATAAGTTACTAAATCATCATGAAACGCCAATTCGCCGCCATGTCAAGGTGCTAGGAAACCGTAGTCCGTTCGATGGTGAGTGGGTGTATTGGGCAACGCGTATGGGAAGGTATCCAGAGATAAATGACAAACTTGCCAATTTATTAAAGAAGCAGCAAGGTAAATGCGCTCATTGTGGATTATATTTCAAAGAAGAGGATATATTGGCGATTGCTAATAATAAGATTGCTTTGGCGGGAAAGAACCGTTATCGAATGGAATCCAAGCTTCTTCATCAACATTGTCATGACAAAACGACTAAAGTCAATTTAAAGATAGTCGGAGGTACCGAAAGATACGGCCAAATTACTGAGGAGCCGAGTGATGGGAAATCATCATGGCAGAAAGAGTAGTGAAGGATGAAGTCGAACAGGAGAATTTGGAGCAAATTTTGGCCTCGGCAGCGAGGGTGGATGCAATCATTATTGCCTGGGGCAAGGTGGGAGATACCAGTAAGGCTGTTCAGAAACGCCAGGAATATTTTCTGGAGAAGCTAGGTGAATTTGCGGACAAAATGCAGATGATCAGCTTTCATCCTTTGTTTCTGCGAATGCGCTTGAGTTGGAAATTGGAAAGGTTCTCAGTGAAGTCTGTAACAGAATTTGATACGAATCCATGATAGTCAAAATTCGACAAACAACAAAATAGTATCATTTGATACTATTTTGTTGTTTTTTTATAATGATTTGTATATAATAGTATTAAAGAATAGCAGCATTGGCGGTGATTTATTTGCAGCGGGGATGGACGGAAAGTGAGGAAGATGTTGGGAATTTTCTGCAGAAAGTTAGGGAGTTACTTACTGATCCGAATAATTTATCTATAGTTCAGAAAACAGGAATTAGAGATAAAACACGAGAGTTTAGAGAAAAATATGGAATTAATCACCAGATGGTTTGTGACGAAATATCGAGGTTAGATGTTAGCAATTATTCTTATACAGACAATGACCATAATAAAGAGATAGGCGGCGAGTTTCTGATCTTTGGTCAATTTATATTACCGCCTATTGTAGATAAACCTGTACAAGTATATATTAAGCTGAAAATTAGAGGGAGAGTGGTTTGTATGTCATTCCATGAAGCAGAGTTCCCTTTAAATTATCCATATAACTGAGTTTTACACTAAAGAAGAAACGGTTACATCTTGATGTAACCAGGAGGGATGCAAAATGAAAACGTACTGCCCTGAATGCGACAATGATAGAGAAGTAGAACTTCTGGAAAGAAAAGTAGAATCTACAATTGATAATTTAACCTTCAAATATCTTGCAAAAATACCTTATTGCAAGTCATGCGGTAATGAAGTCTATATTGCTGAAATTAGTGACCAAAACTTAAAATTAGCTAATGATCAATACCGTGAGTTAGCGGGGCTAATTAAAGTCGCTGAAATTGAAGAATTACTGGAAACCTATGAGATAGGTAAAAAACCGCTAGCTTCTTTGCTGGGGTGGGGGGAAGCGACCATTATAAGATATCTAGATGGCTTTACTCCCCGTAAGATTTATAGCGATCAACTAAAGGAACTTAAAGATCCGAATAAGATGTTAGAGTTATTTGAAAGAAATAAAAGTAGTCTTTCTGAAGTTGCTCAAAGAAAATTATTTAATCGGATTAGTCAACTAATAGATGATTTTAGAGAAGTTGAAGATCATGGCGTAGTCCGTGTTGCCAAATATTTTCTATCCAAGATAGATACTGAAGCTGAAGAGGTTATTACCCAACTTAAACTTCAAAAAATTATCTATTATTCTCAAGCCTGGCTTTTGGCTCTAAAGGATAGAACATTCTTTCAAGAAGATTTTCAAGCATGGGTACATGGTCCGGTTATTCCCAATCTATATTATCAATATAAAAAACATGGTTATAGCTCTATACCAAAAGTTGAGAACTTTGATGATAGTATCTTTGATGAAGATCAATTAGATGTTTTAGAAATGGTTAAATTTGCATATGTCCGATATGATGCAAAATATCTAGAGGAATTAACACATAGAGAAAATCCATGGAGAGAAGCGCGCGGAGAATGCAAAGCGGACGAGATATGCAACCGTATTATCGAAAAGGAGTCTATAAAAAGCTATTTTAAAGAAATTAAAGACACCTTTAATATTCAAAATAAAAATGACTTAAAAAATTATATAGCTAATTTATAATGAATCAGGACTACTATGTAACTTGGAGTTTGCCCAAAATAAATATTCTTTACATTGTGTCATTCGATTGAATAGTGATGATTCTGAAAATAGGATTTTGCGTATCTCTTTTTTGCTTTACGAGATGTAGAAAATCTTCTTGTTACTTCTGGTCCAGTTAACGCAGTAGATCGTGTGCATACTATTTTACATGGTTATTTTAGAGAAATTTGTGTTAGCGTTGATTTAGAATTACCAAACGATGTAAGTATCATACGATTATTTAGCATATTAAGAAATCATCATTCTGCACTGTTAAATCTAGGATCAAGAGCAGAAGAAGTTAGAGAAGATTGTATATTTAGAATGTAATTGAAGCAGGGGGAATGGAGATGAAAATTGACAAGGCTTACTGTAATGAACTAAAAGAATCAATTACACCTTATTTGGCTAGGGAGTTGTATTTTGATGAAGAAAGTGAATATTATGGTCAAAAGTTAAATTTTTCCTGTGATAGTAATGAGTGCAGTGTCGAGTTGGTGGGGGTTAATATATACAATGAAAAAAAGCCTAAGAAAGCTCTCCACTATAGAACAAAGAAAAATTTGAAACATAGCAGCGAATGTGATTATTTTTTGAAAAATAGTGGGGCCAGCCAGACGGAGGTTAATAAAAAGCGTAAGGAAGAAGGATTTAAAATCACAAGATATCCATCCGAATTTTTGCTCAATCGTCCAAAGACATCCAATCGCAGTTCTGGAAATGTAAAGATAGAGGAATATGAAGAAGAAATAGAACCCTTTGTAAGGAATATTGCAGGTAGCAGTGGTTCTTCTAGTAAAGAATCAGTTTTAAAAACAAGTTCTTTAGAAAATATGGTTGATTGTTACTTACATGGTGATTTTGACATTTTAAATAATCAAAACTTAACCATAGGAAATAAAACAAAAAAGTTTATGCATTTTTTTAAGAAGATAAAATATTATCAAGACGAAATAGGATTAATTTACTGGGGAAACGTTAAAGAAATAAAAAAATATGGTAAAAATTATCGAATCGTTTTTAAAGATAGGCCTACAGTGGATAATATAAGTTACTCAGTCTCTATTTATATTGAAAATGAGCTGATAGAGAAATATAGAAAGAGAAAGCTGTTTAGAAGTCAAATAGATAGCATAATAGATACTCAAGAGGAAGTGTTATGCTTTTTCGTGGGAACCTATCCGCAATTTATTGAAGTTGAGAAAAATAAAGAGAAATTTAAAGTTCTTGGTGTTACAATAGACAATCTTGACCATATAGCATTCACGTTTGGAGTGTAATTTATTTTAGATTAATATAGCACGAGTATAGTAGCTTAAAAAATTGTCGGTATTCTTGATGCTTCTTCATTTTGTATTGATACAACTTTTAACTGTGGTTGAGTATTATATAAGCAAGCACTGAAAAGGCAAATTGGTTCTATATAGGCATGTTCACTAAACCGTAAATTATTAGTAGTAGTGAGTGCAGTGCATTCACTACTTTCTGACAAACATTGATCGCTGGTTTATCAAAGAAGTAGTCAAAAAGGTACCTCCTTTGATATTGAAATGTAATATATATATAAATTTGACCTGCTAGCAAAAGTCAATAGAGAAAAGCAAAAGATGATGGTCCAAAAAGTACAGCAAAGTAAGCCGCTGTGTAATTTAAAAAAGTTTATGAAGGACAATCCCGATATATAATAGATAACTTTCTCATGAATTATAATGAACCCAGCAGGCCTAATACCGATCAGTTGATAGAAAGAAGGATCTACTGTGGGCAATTGCGTCGTACATTTTCTTCCTGCCAAAGCCGGAGACTGTTTTGTTGTGGAATTCGACAACGGGGAATGTATCCTTATTGACTGTGGTTACAAGTCTACATACGAAACCGAGCTGAAGCCCTTGTTAACCCAATTAAAGCATAAGGGCTGCCGCGTAATATTAATGCTGATTACGCACATAGATCAGGATCATATAGAAGGAGCGATCGCATTTTTACGCGAGAACGGTCCCGCAAACGCACCTCATATTATCGAGGTGGAAAATATTTGGTTCAACGGATTTTTCAACACGCTGTTCATGAGAGATGAATTTCAGGAGAGAAAACGGGCGGCAATTGGAGCACTGCAAAAGAAACGGATGAATATGGTATTGGGTCAGTTGTCCATGCAGATCGATGGCAATGCCGGACCGATATCGGCAGCGCATAGCAGAAGCTTCGAGGAGCTATGTGCTCACAACGGATATCGGTTAAACGCACAGTTTGTTGACCGGGTTGTTAAAAGAAGTGCTGACAGCAGAAATCATTTGGTCGATCATTTCATTCAAATTGGAGAATGCAGACTGATTGTGTTGTCCCCAAGCGAAGTTTCGCTGAATAGACTGGCGCACAAATTGAATATTGAGATGATCCGGAACTTTGGCGTCCACTATGAGCTTTCGGATCATGTGGAATTTGCGGCATTGTTTGAACGATTAATGGAGTTGCAAATAGAACCGGGCGGTTCTGAGGAATATATTTCGGCCTCAGAGCCGTGGCTTGAACGTTGGATCGGCACTTCCACACTGGCGCAGATGAACGAGGTAAACAATGCATCCATTGTAATCGAAATTGAATATAAGGGCACGAAATTGTTGTTTACCGGAGACTCGGACAGCGACAGTTGGGCGGAGTTTTTGATGGATGAGTATGATCTGATCAAGATATCCCACCATGGCACTACAAAACCGAATATAAAGTTGCTGGAGAAAGCAAAGGGTAGAACACTTCTCATATCGACGGACGGCGGAAAGCAAAACCGGCATCCGGAGAATGATTTGTTGGCAAGAGCCATTCTAACCGGGAATAAAACCATATATTTTAACTATGACATCAAACAAAAACAGGAACTGCTGGATATGCAGGGAGGATACGGATATTCCGCTATGTTTGGACATCGAGAAATCGGATTGTAAAGGGAAATGGGTATGGAGAAATATATAGTCAAGGTGCGGTCATATCTAAAAGATGAGTGCATTGAATACGGAACTGGGATCATGATCGCGAGAAATCTCGTGCTGACTCCCAGGCATGTGGTCTGTGGAGACCGTCATACGGTGTGGATCAGTGACAAAGAAGACCAAGCTCGCATCGTAAAGGAGAATGATGTTGCAGTAGTGCTGGAGATCGACCACTCTGATGACGCTTGCAGTATGGCAGATATTTTTTCCGATGATGAGAGCTTAGATGAAGAATCGATATGGGCGGTCAGCGGATTTATTACATCCCGGCAACACGAGCATCATGTGAGGGGAACCGGGATCATCGTTTCACCGGTAAGGGATGCAGAATGGGATTATCATCTGGCAGCAATTACGACTGGAATGGCGGATAATTATCAGGGGTTATCCGGCTCTCCGGTATTCTGTGATCACAGAATCGTCGGCATCCTTCAAATGCAGGCTTATAATAGCAGCGGCGCATTAGGCGTACGCATGTCATCCGTGAAGATGTTTCAGGATTTGCTGGCGAAGGAAAATCTGAAGCCTAATGCATATCAAATGCTACTGAAGGAGGCCTTTACCCAATATACGAAAAGCCAGATCGATAAAAATGTGAAAAGTAAAAAGTACATTGCAGACATATTCGTGGAAGAAGGCAGCTATAAAGAAAATCTCCGATATTTTGCAGACCCTATGTTGTTTTTGCAGAAGGCGATTAGTGATGCGAAAATTCTCGATTTTAAAAATGTCAATTTTCACCTGAAAAAGCATGGCAAACAGAAAATTGATTTTTCCGATCTGACTGAGAATTTTGCGGCGACGGAACTGGAACCGGTATACGTTTGTCTGCGGGACAGGATTTCGGATGCGATTTCCAGGTTGGAGGAATTAGAAAAAGTTTTTTACTCTGATATTTCCAGTTTGGAGGAGCGCTATGATATCAGACAGAACAGTCTCAATAATTCTGTTAAATACTACTTATCTGGCATAAAAGACAATATCGATTTTATAGCCAAGAAGTATATTCTGCTAACCAAAGACGCTGGCCAGGGAAAAACGAATTTCGTATGCGACTTTGCATTGAATTTCCTGATGAGAAAGGGCTATTGCGCGCTATATTTTAATGCCTATGATTTTAGAGAAAATCCCATGGCCCTCGTAAAGCAAAAACTGTCGCTTGATGGGACGCATTCACTCCCTTATGCAAATAAAATTCTCCTCTGGGAGTGGAATCGCTCCAAAAGGCCGATCGTCATTATCATAGATGGATTAAACGAGAACACGCTGGTGAAGGACTTTGGCCAGTGCATTCGGGATTTTCTGGAGGAATGTCAAGCCTACCCATATATCAAGGTGATTATGACCACCCGTAACGAGTTCTTACAGGAGAGGTTTGCGGAGATCGACGAAGGAACGTATTTGAGCGTATATAAGCATATCGATATGTGGCAAAGAGACAATGACTTCAAGGAGCGGATCTTTTGGGGTTACTTGCGCTTTTTCGAGATTACGGTCAGAAAGAATACATTAACGAATAAATCCTATGATGCATTAACCAATGATATACTGCTGTTACGATTTTTTTGCGAAGTAAACGAAAACAAGAAGCAAATCTACGTATATGATGTTTACAAATATGATGTATTCCGGCAGTATTTAAATCGAAAATCACTGGAATATCAAAAGGATCAGCAGGTCTTAAATCATCAAGATTCTTTGTATGCCCTGCTTGATAAAGTTTCGGTGTATATGATCCGTAAAAAAACATTCTTTAATGTCCCATCCAGTATTTTTAACGAATCTGAGCAAAAGCTGCTCTATCAAATGCTGGATAACGAGGTGATATTCAAGGACGAGCAGATAATGAAAACTGGCATGTTAATGAGAAATACCGTTGTGATCAGCTTTACTTTTGATGAATTCCGGGATTTCTGCATAACGAACTATGTTTTAACCCATCTTGCGGAGCAGCACGCCTTTCTGACGTTTTGGGGTCAAATGAATAAAGAGAATCTGACGATACGAGAAGGCGTTCGAAAATACATTTTTTACTTAGCGCGAACCGAGTCACAGGAGGATCTGCTGCCAATCCTCGAGGATCTTCCCGAATACGAAAATCTCTACTGGCGCTATATATGGGGTTTGGAGGATCGTCATTTCACCGCCAGGGATGCGGAAGCCTGGAGGAAGCAGCTTATTGCGAATGGGCCTCACGCGAAAAAAATTATTCATGATCTGATCGGCAAATATGATTGTGAATTTTTTTCTAATATCAATATCTGTTTGCTGTTCGAAGCGCTGGATGCGCTCGCCGAAAAAATAGACTTGTATGATGTTTTTACTAAAAGGATGTTTGGTGTTTACCATCAGAAGAAAGGCACTTATACCGATCCCGGGCCAGAGTCTGTGTGGCCGTTTAACATGATGATCCGGGACATTGCGGAATATGTAAATGATAATTCTTGGAATGTGTACCATTCCGAGTGGTATCGACTGATCATCTATTTGCTTGAATTGGAGAACAGGGGCGCGTTAGATTTATGGTGCAAGCTCTATGGGGTGTCACCGGAGGTAGCAGTTCGCATTCTGGAAGAAATGAACCGCCATAAAAGCTGCTTGATTTTATGCAATGTGAAGGAGATTTTGCATCATCTCACAAAGGGTAGGAACGGTGATGCATACGATCAGATACTTGAACGGCTGGTTCAGGAGAACACCTTCTGCAGGGATATACCTATTAACATGGAGCTATTTTCTAAGTTGCTTCTTGAGTAAGGCGGAGGATAACATGATGATACTTAAATTATCGGATGGATATTACTGCAAAGCAGATGATAATTTTATTTATGAAGAGCTTGAAAAAAGAATATCCGATACATTACATCTGCGAAAGGATTCCTTTGCGGAGTTCTACACAAAGAGGATCTTTCAGGCTTTTTTTCAATATGCCAGAGATTTAAAAAAGGAATATCTGACGTACTATGGACAGGAATATGATAGCTTTGCCGATTACTTGTATAAAAAAGAGTTAATGGAGTTGGAGCATATCAAGATTTTGGATCTGAGCGAACGGCAAACCTTGTTTAAGCTGAACATAAATTTATCCAGCTATAATGCCGACTCTTTGATCGAATATGAAGATAAAGGTATAGATATTCTGAATCAGGCTTTGGAGGAGATTGGACTATGAAGATCAGGCAGGACTTTGTAACGAACAGTTCCTCTACCTCTTTCATTATTTCAATGAAGGATGACTTAAATAAAGAGCGCTTTTTAAAAGATATCGGAATCGAAGGACCATCTCCGGTAAGTCGGCTTTTTGAAGAACTTTATGAAGCAGTAGAGCAGAACAAACAGGACATTATAGAATATATGAAGGAGTCCCGAACATCATATCGCAGCGTAGCGGAATTTTTGCAAACAGAACACTATGATGAAGAGACAGTCAAAACTATAGAAAAGCTGCTGGCCGAAAACAGAAAGGTATATTACGGAAACCTTCGCTCCGATGGATATTCGGCAGCGGAAGTCTATTTTTGTTCGGAAAGCTTTCTGATTTGTGAAGATAACTTGTATTTTAACGGTAAGATCGGTGGCTGGTAATGGGAAGTTGTTTGATTCGAAATTGTAGAGAAAGCGGGTATATCCTGGGCTTTGATCGAGATGAGGGCACGTTTATCCGATATGGCAAAAACGGCAGCGAGCCATTCTATAACGCGACAGGGCCTGAGTTGCTGGATATCGCAATCACAAATTACTGCGAACGGGAATGCGATTTTTGCTATCGCGCTTCAAACAGGCAGGGTAGTTTCATGTGTATAGGAGATTACGAGCTCATTATGGAGCAGGCGGAAAAGGCAGGGGTTTTACAGGTGGCCTTAGGCGGCGGAAACCCAAACCAACATCCTCAGTTCGTGCAGATATTGCAGAAAACCCGCGACCATAATATTGTTCCCTCCTATACAACAAATGGACAGGGCATGACGAACGAGATCTATGCGGCAACGAAACAATTCTGCGGCGCAATGGCCGTCAGCTGGTATGAACCCTATGCATATGCGCAGGAAGTAATCAAACGGGCTAGCGCATTCGAAATCAAGGTCAACGTCCATTTTATGCTAAACAAACTCAGTCTCCCGCAGGCGATGGAATTGCTGGAGAAACACACCGATTTACTGGAAAGCGTCAATGCGATCGTTTTTCTGAATTATAAGCCGGTGCATTCCTCCGATGCCTTGTGCCTGACGGATGGAGACGAAATAAAAGATTTCTTCGAATTCGTGAAGAAAATCAAAAATTGCAAAATCGGCTTTGACAGCTGTATGATTTCATTTTTGCCGCTAATAGGAGATGGCCTGCTGAAGGAGACCGTGGATTTTTGCGAAGCGGCAAGATTTTCAGCTTATATTTCAGAAAATCTACTCCTGTACCCATGCTCATTCATGAATGATATCTCCGGGAATGGAATTGATTTAAGGGAGCATTCACTGCGGGATGGATGGGAATTTGGCGAAGAATTTGTCAAAATGCGCGAGAGATTAAGCAGGCCCGGAGCACAGCGGCATTCCATTTTGGCGTGCCGAACCTGTGAAAATTATGTGATGTGCCACGGTGGCTGTCCAATTTTTAATATCAACAGATGCAGGGAGAAGTAAATCTGCGGAGGAAAAACTAATGATGATTTCAGAAACGGCTGCAAGGCGAAGGAATTTACTAATTTCCATCATACGCGGAATTCTCAAAGAGAACTATGAAGTGACGCGCGAGTATACGGTGTCGGAGATTGAGACAATCTTTCATTTTCGGAAAAGGGATATCGCATATAATTTAGACTATTTATTTGATCAAAGGGATGAGAAATACATCCTAAAAACAAAAAAGCTGAAGGAAGTCCAAAAAATAATTCGGAATCATCACCAGGTCTTCGGACAGTTGGAAACCGCCAAAGTATTATTTATAAAATCCTTCGGAAGATTTTATGACGACCGTAAAAATAGCGCAAGCTTTTCGTTTAACCATGAAAGGTTGCGGAAGATTTATTCTGACCTGCAGCCGGTGATCCCGATCCTTCATTGGGGGATGCTTCCAATTCTATCAAAATGGCTAATGATTAATAGCGGAAGGCTCCCAGAGAATGACATAATCGATTTCTACGATCATTATGATATGCTTACTGCATTGTTGAATGAAATAAGAGGACGGGGAGAAACGATGGAAACCAAGGGAGACAATACGCTAAACAAAGAAATGACTTTCTCTGTATATACGAGAAGGTGGGGGCATGCGGACGTTTATCGAATTGAGCGGACGATCGACGGATGGGAGGTTCACCATATAGCGATCAATGGTAAGTGCGCTAAGGATGGCGAAGGCGCTCTTATGAATAATCTACATCATGATGGCATATTTTTCCCGGAAGATGGCGTAAAATACGCACTCAGCAACTTATGGGACGATGCAGAAGCAGGGAACGTTACGACAGAGGAATTGCAGAAAAAACTCCAACAGATCGCGGACTGGATCAGTAGTGTTGAAAAGGCGGTTGGAGAAAATCAGCCGGATTGGGTTAATTACTACTGAGTGTGGAAATTCTATTCGGATTGAGAATATACAAGGGGACGTTGTGCCAAGAAAGTGCTAATTAAGTACTATGCTGTATTTTGGATGAAGGAAGGCCCTTCGAAGCCGGTTTGTAGGAGCAGGCTTCAAACAGCCATAAGCTGCTTCGGTCCGAAAGGTCGCGGTGGTGAACGTTATGGTAAAAGCCGAGGTGTACCTCGGCATGTATGGCTTAGAGAGACGAACGAGAGTAAACCACCGAAGACGCGTCGAAAGTATTAAATGGCATCAAAACTGAAGGGCGTCCCTACTTCAGGATGAGTATGGCGGAAACCTACTTACTGGCCATGCGGTGCCCGGTGTACAGGTGGCGTGACTCTAAGCTAGGCCAAATTACGGAACTTGGGAACTCTCCATGTGATGATAAGGGAAAACCCTATAAGTGTGATCCACGAAGGGGGAAAGTACCAAGGCACATGAAGGGGGCGGATCATCCGGTAGTAGCGTTGAAGCTCTTGTAATGAGAGGGGAGCGAAGAGGATGAATCAGTTCAAAGAAAGTCATCGTCAACCGTCAAACCGGGAGGAACATTCGACTTTCTGCGTCGGCTTGCGGCCGTAAGGACGTAGCGAATGACTGGTACGAGCCGTGTAAATCGAGAGGTTTATGCACGGTTCTGTAGGCGGCTGGTGGTGAAATTCCTCCGGCCGACCTGGCGCTCTCAAAGGGGTCATTACTAAAACCAAAGATATAAAGTCAGGAAAATGGTAATGTTTCATTTGGAATCATTTCACAGGGAACAGCTTGATATGTTTCTTGAAATATTTTCCATAACAATCACCGATGTTTCATGAAAGAAACAGGTTGATCAGAAAAGAGCAGAATCATCCCTCGCTGAATTTTACAGCGAATTGCGGCACAGGTATGAGGAGTGAAGAAAATGATTATAGAAGAAGATATAACTTGGTTTCAGAATGCTCTTAACGATACAGGATATCTCGATAGTAAGCTTGGCTACGGTAACGCAATTATGCCATATACAGATGTAAAAAAGTTAATGTCGATTCTTGGTAAACAGAAAATAGAACAATGGCTAGAACAGTTTGAGGAAGCGGATAAAAAGTATGCGGTCGAACTTTTTACAAATATAAAGTATTATGATAGTACTACTGTCATGAACAATTTACGTCTTGCTTACTATGATTGGAAAACTAGAGTTAAGTATGATGGGCAGGATATTGTGTTTGTTGGCCTGGGGGGGCCGGGAAAGAGCGGACAACTTATTTCATATTTATTTAGAACTGCAAATGATATACCGCCAATGCATTTTTTAAGTTTCGAGAATCTTACGGAGAAAGTTATTCGCAAAAAAAAGTATATTGTTCTTCTAGATGATTTTATTGGCAGTGGCTCCCAAGTTTCAACGGCTTGGTTAGAACTTATAAATCGGGTTCCCGCGGACCAATTAAAAGGTAAGTTTTTCTTAATTGCTATAGCAGGGTCTTTTAAAGGTGTACGAACTATTGAACAAACGACAGGCATCATTCCAATTGTTGTTGAAAAACGTAAAAGTACTTTTTGGTTTGATGAAGATGACAATGATAAGCCGATGGTACTTTTTTTTCAAAAATATGGATCTGGTCTATATACACCTAAGTCCAAAGATTGCTATCTAGGTTGGGAAAACTCATGTGAGACGGTCGTTTTTTTCTATAATGTACCGAATAATACAGTTCCGATTATATGGTCAACGGGGAAATCAGCAACTTCAGGTAAGGATTGGATTCCACTTTTCAATCGTGCCATTACTACGGGGAAAAAAATAAAGTTAGAATTGTTGTCGGTATTACTACAAAAATGGAAAAGCAGTCAATTATTCGCGGAAGATTATATGATCGTTTCGAAGATACTCGTAGAGACTAATATAAGTAAACGTATAGCAGAATATACCTGTGAATACTTATTTCAACTCTCGGAAATAGCCACGGCTTTTTATCAAACAAATAGTGGCGGGGGTGGGGGATTAGAAGTACACCCACTTGAAGTATTTCGCTTCTTGCTCCGAATCCGAGATGACTATATAAAGTATATTGCCGATAAAACAATACAGAGTAAAGATTTTAACGACTTTACTATTCTATTCAACTGCTTTAAATTCGAAGGATATTCAGCTAAACAAGAATCAATTGTACAACCTATTGTAAAAGAAGAGGTTTGCCGCACGCTTAGTTCTCATCCGAGGTGGATAGAAAAAGTTATCCCGCTAGTCAATTCGGAAAACGTATATATTGCTAACGGTGCTTTCCGTGTCCTTATGAGTTCTAGGGAACTACTGAAAACATATGTTGACGCAATAAAGAATCTATATTTATTGCGCAAGAATGGAACCCATAATGCGAGATTTTTCGTGGAACATGTGTTGGCTAGAGTTGATGGTAGGGAGCCAGATTTAGAAGAGATCGACCTAAGAAGTGTTCATATGCTAGTTAACTGTTATGGTAGCATACGAATTATTCCTGTTTCAGATTTTAATCGCTTTGGAATCTAAATAAGAACATTTGGGTTTAAAGAGCAATAGCTCAATTCAGGGTTGAACCGATTCCCGTCGGTGTAGTGTACTCCTGCCGCAACGAGGGGATACCTTGGTTTTCTATCTTTACAACACTTTTCGTATTTATTACCACTACCGCAGGGACAGGGTGCTTTATCTCTTAGCGGTTTGCTCATTGCATCACGT
Source organism: Sporomusa sp. KB1 (assembly GCF_007830295.1). GTDB lineage: Bacteria > Bacillota > Negativicutes > Sporomusales > Sporomusaceae > Sporomusa. The sequence goes on from NZ_VLKC01000002.1 coordinate 2,086,998, forward strand.
CTAGAGTGCGTATTTTATTGCTATCTTCAATCATTTAGAAAGGATCCCTCCTGTCCTGTCTAGTGCATGTTGCGTAAATAGTAGTAGACAGACTGATTTTCTGAAGTAGTGAGGGGATGGTGTGTTTTTTGCAGGGCAATGAGGGCAGACCTCATTGCCCTTTCCTGCACCATTACCAATGATACGGAGAACCGTATCATTGGTAATGGTGCAGAATGTCCTCAAGTATTGAATTTTCAGGGCTTGAGGGCTTCTTTTTTTGTGCGTTTTAAGAGTGAAGAAGAAAAGTGCCCTCATTGCCCTGCGATATGAGAGGGAAACTGCGTTTGCACTTACTTTACCTGCAAAGATACTGCCCTCATTGTCCTCAAAGGATTGGAATTGCATTCTTGCTAATCTGTAGGTTAAGGATGGATCGGCTACAATTAACTAGACAGATTTTATAAGGTCATGTAAAAGATAATAGTAATACAGAAAGGAAGATTTACATGACAGAAAAACGGCCTAAAAGAAAATTTACCGACCAATTTAAGCAACAGATGGTGCAACATGTTCGCAATGGCCGGGCTGTACGGATCAAGCCGGACCCTAACTTCTATCTGCGGCCTGCTTGCGTCAGTGGCAAGGACACGATTCAATGTTTGAAAGCTACACCATTACGATTGCGTCTCAACTTCGTAGTTATAGCAATATCAAACGGTCGAGGCGCTACTTTTTTAAAAATTCCATTTTTCTGATCATGTCCGAAAATGGCTAGTATTTATATTGTCCCTTGCTATAATAAAGTCAAAGGAGAGTGAGAAATGACACAATCGAAGACCTTGGACTTGCTTTTGGATAACAAAGCCTGTTATGCTGCGATGCAGGCTCATGATGTTCGCTTTGACGGTCGCTTTTTTTGCGGGGTTTCTTCAACGGGTATTTATTGCCGCCCTGTCTGCCGGGTTAAAGTACCCAAAGAAGAAAACTGTACTTTTTTCACCAGCGCAGCGGCGGCTGAGGCAGCTGGGTATCGCCCATGCCTGAGATGCCGACCTGAGCTAGCTCCTGGTCTGGCTCCTGTGGATTCGGTGACTAGGCTGGCGCGCAGCGCTGCCATGATCATCATGGAAGATTGCATGACAACCCGAAAGGTTGCCGAGTTGGCAATTATACTGGGGATCACGGATAGACACCTTCGTCGTGTGTTTTTCGCCGAATATGGCGTTACCCCAACTCAATATCTCCAAACTCATAGACTATTACTGGCAAAGAGCCTGCTTACCGATACACAAATCACAGTGACTGACGTAGCGATGACTGCTGGCTTCGGTAGTATCCGCCGTTTTAACGACCTTTTCAAAAAACACTATCATCTCACCCCGAATAAACTTCGAAACAAAAGTCGAAACAGGATGGAAAGTGACGACGAAATTACCCTATCAATTGGTTATCGTCCGCCGTACGCTTGGAATAATATAATTTCCTTTCTCGCTAGTCGTGCTATTTCTGGAGTTGAAAGCGTAATTGGTGATACTTATCGTCGCACGGTAGTTATAAAAAAAGGGGAAACGAATTATTACGGCTGGATATCAGTAGCAAATCAGCCCAAGAAAAATGCCTTGTCACTGACACTGTCAGTGACATTGTTGCCGGTCTTGTCCCAAGTGTTGGCACGAATCAAATATTTATTTGACGTTAACTGCTGTCCTGACAAAGTATACGAAAAACTTGTGACGATGAACGAGTTGGCGTCTGATATCTGCATACCGGGAATAAGAGTGCCAGGTTGCTTTGATCCTTTTGAAATGGCAGTGCGGGCTGTTTTAGGGCAACAAGTGACCGTTAAAGCAGCGAGTACCTTGACCGCGCGGCTGGTCAACGCTGTTGGAAGGAAAATAAGTACTCCATACCAAGAACTGACCCGTTCTTTTCCCCAACCTAACGAAATCTGTGCACTTGAAGGCCCTATCGAAAATCAACTGGGACCACTTGGTATAACTGGAGCCAGAGCTCGATCCATTTTGGCTTTGGCAACAGCCTTAATGACCGGTTCTATCACTCTTTCTTATAGCGCGGACCCAAGTTTGGAAATGGAAAAGCTTCTAAAACTCCCGGGATTTGGACCCTGGACGGTTCAATATATCGCTATGCGGGCGCTTGGCTGGCCTGACGCTTTTCCCCATACTGACTACGGGGTCAAAAAAGCGCTCTTGGATCGGCCCCCGCAGGATATACTGACGCTGTCGCAGGCCTGGAGCCCGTGGCGTTCGTATGCCACCATCTTGTTATGGAATTTTCTTCCTCGCATGCTTAATGAACAGAAAGAGCGTTGTTGTGCTGACTGAATTATACATGCACAATCAATACAACGTTGGGCACTTGGCGGAAGTGCAGCGCCCTTGGCATAGTTACGCAACATTCAATTTATGGAACAGTATAAGGAGGAAATTATGTTTTATTCAACATATTATACTTCGCCCTTTGGTTTGCTTATGTTAGGCAGCGATGGTGATAACCTTATCGGTGTGTGGCTCGAAGGGCAAAAATACTTCGGCGCTACAGTGGATGAAGATATGGCTGAAAAAGATGATTTGCCAGTATTCGCTGCTACGAAAAAATGGTTGGACAAGTATTTTGCTGGTCAAAAACCCGCCATTTCTGATTTGCCTTTAGCCCCTATTGGTGGAGCATTTCGCAAGGTGGTATGGGACATCTTATGTGAAATTCCATATGGTGAATATATCACATATGGCGACATTGCAAAGGCTGTGGCTGTGCAAATGGGAAAAGTAAGCATGTCCAGCCAAGCAGTCGGCGGAGCAGTAGGCCATAATCCCATCTCTATTATTATTCCTTGCCATCGGGTTGTAGGAGCAAATGGAAGTTTGACAGGTTATGCTGGAGGCATCAGTACAAAAATCAAGTTACTTGAACACGAAGGTGTAGATATGTCTCGGTTATTTGTACCTACCAAGGGAACAGCACTTTAAGAAAGAATCAAAGGGACGGTTCTATTGATGCGAAAAACTAAGGTGTGTTATTGGAGTAGGTCGAGAGAATTAATATTATCTTGTATGCAAGGCCAGGAAAAGAAGCCTTTTATAGTAAAATCGGGTACTGTAAAATGCTTACAGGAATGGCGAGGTTTAATAACGAAGGCATAATGCGTGAAAAAGGTTTTATTGAATGACTTGTGATGGAAAATGGTTTTGCAGCCTGTAATATCGACAAAATTATACTTCTGAGAGACGACAAAATTGCTATACTATCTAAGTCATGATGTAAAAAAGCACTAAATAATAATAAAAAGTCCGAAGCCGGTTGATGAGGCTTCGGACTTTTTATTCATTGATGGATATTGGTAATAGTGCTGTTGACAAAAATTAAAATTGGATGATATAGTATATTAACAATACTTTTAATAAGTATTGTTAATATACTATATAAAATGTGGAGGGGTACGACATGCTTCCCATAGTAAATAACACAATGAGAGTAAAGCAGGTCAATGTTGAACTTGTTAAAACTGCTTTGAAGGCTTTGAAATTTGGGACTAAATCAACGATAGCCAATGCCACAGGGTTAAGTGTAGCAACCTGCGGCAACATTCTAAATGAGTTATTAGAACGCGGCGAGGTTATAGAAACTGATTTAGAGCAGTCTAGCGGCGGTCGTCCGGCACGACGTTTTATGTATAACGCAAATTATTCTTACATTGCTTGTATCTATGTGAGTAATGAAGGAGGAATCTATAGAACAGTTTATGCTGTTGCCAATTTAACCGGTGAGATTATTGCGAAAAATTCGTCGGAAGTAGAACTCATTAACTATGAAGCTATAGATAACCTACTTGAGGATCTGACTGGCAAATACGAAAATATCAAGGCTGTTGGCATTGGTATACCAGGGATTGTGCATAAAGGCCTAATTGGTGCCGGTGATATTGAAGAGTTGGTAAATATTCCATTGGCTGCCCGGTTAAAAGCTAAATATAACCTGCACATTACAGTTGAGAATGATGTGAACTTAACCGCCTATGGTTTCTACCAAAAACAACATTATGAGGAAGATAAAACGGTTGCGGTTGTCATGTTTCCAGAGGGTAACTGTTCAGGTGCAGGGATCATTGTCGACGGGCGTATTATCAGGGGCAATACAAACTTTGCGGGCGAAGTGTCCTATTTGCCCTTGGATTATTCACGGGAAGAGCAAATCAAGCAAACCAAAAATCCGGATGTTTTCTTCCTCTTAATGGTGAAAACAATTGCATCTATCATCGCCGTTATTAATCCGGCAATCATCGTAGTAACAGGAGGCTTAATCCGGTTAGATATGATGGCGGGCATTACCAATTCCTGCGAAGTAATCATACCCCAGGAACATATGCCACAGATCATTATTAAAGAAAATATGCAGGAAGATTATATCAATGGCTTGATTTCGATTACTTTAGAAAGTATGGCTTGTGATGTTCAATTGATAGAAAAAAGGCTGTAAAATATTCTAATAAAATGAGGGTTAGGTGTTTTAATTCATATGATGGGTAGGCGGTTTACATGAATAAAGTGAGTGAGAACAAAAGTAGATTTGAATTGCCATTAGATGAATGTCCGGCATCTAAGCATCCAGTACCAGGGCTTTGGGAACAAATTTCCACAAGGGTAGCTTTTTTTATTGGCGGATTTGCGATTTCAGCATGGGCTCCTCTGGTTCCCTACGCAAAAGAGCGCCTTGGGGTCGATGAGGCTGCTTTAGGTCTTCTTTTACTGTGCCTGGGGGCCGGAGCGATTAGTACCATGCCTTTTGCCGGTACGATGGCAGCGCGTTTTGGATGCCGCCGGATGATTTGGTTTGCCAGTTTGTTCATATGTATTTCTTTCCCCTTTCTTGCTACGACAGCAAGCCTTCCCGTAGCCGTGATTGCCTTGCTGATTTTTGGTGCCGCAGTTGGTATGGTCGATGTAGTGATTAATATCCAGGCCGTGATTGTCGAGAAAGCTAGTGGCCGAGCCATGATGTCTGGATTTCATGGGCTGTGGAGTCTTGGCGGTTTCATTGGGGCAGGCAGTATGAGTGGCCTTCTTGGAACAGGCGCATCACCACTAGTGGCAGTGTTATGTGTCATAGTGACAATTGTAGGACTTTTGTTGATTTTTGGAAGATACTTGCTGCCCTACGGGAGTGATGAAGAACATGGATCATTGTTTATTCTTCCTAAGGGAATTGTCCTTTTCATCGGATTTTTATGTTTCATAGTCTATCTGGCAGAAGGATCCATGTTGGACTGGAGCGCCGTATTTTTAACTTCGCTGCGTGGGGTTGATTTTTCTTACGCAGGACTCGGTTATTCATTATTTTCAGTTGCGATGATGATGGGCAGGCTAAATGGTGATCATATTGTTTTTAAATTTGGCGGCAAGAAGATTGTTCTTTTTGGAGGAATCTGCGCGGCGGCAGGGGTTGCTATTGCCATATTCATTCCTAACTGGGCTGTATCCTTCATTGGCTTTGGGCTGGTCGGGTTGGGTGCTTCTAATATTGTGCCGGTACTGTATTCCGCATTGGGGCGTCAGAAAGTCATGCCGACAAATCTGGCAGTATCGGCTGTCAGTACGCTTGGCTATTCTGGCATTTTAGCAGGACCTGCACTTATCGGTTTTATTGCCCATACACTGAGTCTTTCCTTTGCCTTTTTTGTTGTAGCTGTAATGCTGCTGGTTGTGGCAGTCAGTTCTCGTGTTGCAGCTGAAGTATAAATGACTGTAAAGTATTGTAATTTGAAAATGGTGAGTATTAACGGAATTTTTTAATTGCTGGATGAAGGAGGAGCAATGGGGCATATCAATGATACGCAGAACAGTCCTGTATCTGCTTATCTCTTGCGGCTATAAGTTATCCAAAAAACTACATATTGGCAGGAATTTCACCGCCTGTGCGGAATAAGTAAAAAAAACCAAAGGAGAAAGTAATTTGGCAAACAATGCACCAATCAAGCCTGTCAATCTTGTTTACGGTGTCGATGATCGGCCACCGGTTCTTATCACCCTGATACTTGCACTTCAACACATTATGCAGATGTCCGCCTCACTGATTTTTCCCGTGCTGGTGGTAAAGGCAGCAAACGGCTCGCAGGCGGAAATGCAGAGCCTGGTAAGCTTATCAATGATCGCCGGCGGCGTGGGAACCATCCTGCAAGCTTTGAAGAAAGGCCCTGTGGGATCCGGTTATCTTGCTCCCGAAGGCGGTAGCGAGCCATTTCTGCCTGCGGCAATATTGGCGTTAAAAACGGGAGGCTATCCCCTGCTGTTCGGGATGACCATCGTCGCCGGCTTATTTGAAGCCCTGTTGTCACGAATAATGCACCGGCTACGGACGGTGTTCCCACCAGAGGTGGCCGGTGTTGTCGTATTTATGGTCGGAGTCGCTATTATCCCTATTGATGTCACCCTGTTTTTTGGTGCCGACACTGCGTCTTCCACCATGGATCCCTCTAGCCTCATTGTCGCTGTCATCACCTTCGCGGCGATGGTGGGAACAAGCATCTGGGGTAAAGGGAGCTTGCGGCAGTATTGTATGCTTATCGGTATCATCATCGGCTATTTTTGTTCCTACATATTTGGTCTGTTTACGCCTGCTGATTTTGAGCAACTAAGCAGCGCCGCCATAATAGCGTTGCCTTATATGGGACATATTGGCTGGTCTTTTGATATGGCATTACTTGTCCCGTTTCTGATTGCCGGACTCTGTGCAGCGCTTAAGTGCGTGGGCGATATCACCACCTGTCAGAAAATAAATGATGCCGAATGGAAGCGGCCGGATATGAATACAATTAGTGGGGGCATGCTGGCAGAAGCAACAAAAACAGTGTTCGGCGGCTTAATTGGCGGCATGGCACACACTACTTGTTCGTCCAACATCGGACTTTCTTTGGCCACCGGGGCCACCAGCCGTGTGATTGCCTATGTTGCCGGCGGAATTTACATTTTGCTGGCATTTCTTCCCCAATTGTCGGTAGTGTTTTCGATTATGCCCAAACCTGTCATGGGGGCAACTGGGATATTTTGCGTGACCTTCATGCTGTTGTCAGGAATTCAGATTTTTACATCCCGTATGATCGATACCCGAAAAACAATTCTTATCGGTTCCGCCGTTATCTTCGGGATGAGCGTGGACATGCTGCCGGGATTCTACAGCAATGTTCACCCGATCCTACAGCCTGTGGTTAATTCTTCGCTAACATTAGCAACAGTAACCGTTCTCCTCCTGAATCTGATTTTCCGCCTCGGCATAGCCAAGCAGGAAAAGATTGAAATCCTGCCAGGGGAAGATAATTATAAAAAGATAGTCGATTTTATGGAGATTCAAGGTGGATTATGGGGTGCCCGCAGGGATGTTGTCTACCGCGCGGCTTCAGCCATGAATGAATTTATGGAATCTGTGGTAACGCTGGAACTAACTGCTGAAAAAGTACTAATGGAGGTCAGTTTTGACGAATTCAACCTGGACGTAAATATCCATTACCAGGGAGTACTAATGGAATTTCCCGCTTCGCGCCCGACTGAGGAAGAATTACTGCATGACGAAAAGGCCTTCATCAAGCTTTCCGGTTTTTTGATGCGTAATTATGCCGACCGGATTAAAACCGATATCAATAAAGGCACTTGCCATATCCATTTCCACTTTGATCACTAGTGCAAATAACCTGTCATGCGCCACGAAGGCGATGGTTGCGAGCAACAAGTTTTAACTTACAAGGGACGGTGTAAGTTTCTTAATAGAAAACCAATTTTTTTCCTTCATACACTTGCAATTTATGTAAAAAGATACTACTATTAGTAATAGGTGGAAATTAAAAAGTAAAGTCGCCGTGTCCCATAGGTGTTGCAGCACCTATGGGCACGAGCAGGTGCCAACACACCTACACGTAACAGCGAACTGCCCACGACGACAATCTTATTATACCCGGTTGCTAGCTGAATTACAAGTTTTGACAATTGGGATGTAATGATTGGCGTGAAAGACAGATGGCTGTGCGACTGCATGCAATATTCGATGGTATCATATCTTGATACAGGTTTGGCAGGACACGCTGACGGGTTCTGTTATTTAGGTTGCTGCCTGTATCTTGATGTTGTTGCAAAGATCGATTTGGATCGCATGTGTAGGGTAGAAATAATCCTGCATATGTGATCCTTTTTAATTTCCTCCTGTAAAATTCCCATTCATGGGAGATTACAGGAGGGCATAGAAGCCTCCAGATAAAACAAGGAGGAGTGGGTTTAACTGACTTATGAATATCAGATACCTGGATTTTAAGAAGCAAGAGACTGCGCTATATAATGAAATTTGGCAACTATCTGAAGAATTTGATCGGCTGGATAAAGAGGGAAAAGATACAACGGACACTGTCCAGAGAATTGGGGAGGTATTGGAAAAATTTATATTATTCAGGCAGCAGGGAGGCAAAGACCCGCTAGTTAAAGTCAACCCCTAAACCATAGGTGGACAGTAGGGACACTTCTCTTTTGACAACTTTATCGAGAAAACAAGGGAAAGTCCCGGACATGAGACAGGGGGCGGTGGCATTGTTAGTTATTGACATAACCATCGTTCCTTGTCTCATTTTAGTTACTACTCCTTAAGAAAACGGTCCGGTTCAGTATAGCTAATCCAGTTAATTCAGGACCCATGCCATTTATTTTGTCTAACTTTGCAATGCTAAGGGGGGAATCGCTTACATTCACCTTTAAAAAATGGCGTAAGAGTAGTATGATGGACATGCCTATATTTTACCTTTAGTTTAGAGGGACTAATAAAAAATATATTACCAAGGGAGAGAATCCAATTGAAAAAACGATTTGTTCTTTGTCTACTGCTGATTTTCTGTTTAGCAATTCCAGTTTGTAGTGCGAATACTAGCTGGAAAGTTCTCCAGCCGTTTGGCTGGAATACAGATCCTGACGGACATACATGGTTTAATAACGGAATTAATTTAATTATGCCTATTGGCACGCCGATTCCCGCACCACTACCGGGAACCGTTATCGCCATGGAAACTGATCCGGACGGTTATGGATACTATATTGTGCTAGATCACGGCGCCGGTAAACAGACAATCTATGGTCACATTTTGCAAAGTAGCTTTAGCCTTCACAAGATTGGCGACGCATTTAATAAAGGAGATACGATTGCGTTTTCTGGAAACGAAGGGAATTCAAGCACGCCACACTTACATGTAGGTTATTCTGAAACCAATGATCCGTATAAGAACGGTTGTATTGACCCCATGCCGCTGTTGATTGCTGCTGGCTGGGATATACAGAACGAAAAAGAAAAAACGGTAGCTCCTTCAAACTGAGAAACAACGTAAATCCAGGGATAGCTACGTTTTCATTATTTTATTAGTCCTGGTTTACCTTACACCCTGTACGATAAAAATAGGCCCATAGCAGAAGAGTCCTGCATTTTGTGGAAAAACAGTGAGCTTGTTTCAGCATAGCTGAAACATTGGCGGGGTCAGGTCGTCTACCCCACCTGACCAAACGCCGCCTGCAGAGGCGGGAGTCTTAACTCGCCGCAAAAGATAAAATAGCAACCGTACCATTGGTAATGGCGAAAAATAGAGAGAATTTCTGTCACGTGTGTGGATTTGGCAGGAATTCTCTCTATTTGTAAGGAATGGAATAGTAATTTAGGTCAACCAGCAGGACGATTCTATTGTTTCTTGCGGAAGGAATGGATTTGCCGATGACAAGTAAGTTTGAGAATAAAAGGATTACCTGGTTTTTAATCGTTACGGTGTTAGTAGCTTGGATGATAACGATACCGGATCAAGCGGCTGGGCAGACAGGGAATAGGTACCGTGGTCCGGAAGTACAGTTCTTAGAAGAAAAATACTCCATTTGCTTTGGGAGTGTGATTAATAACGGCGAGTTTATTTCTGCATTGGCAAAAGTGTTGAATTTAGACTATACTGAGCAGTCCGGCCGGATTGATGGCATTGCGCCAAACTCAAAGTATTTCAAAGCGGCGAATGCTTTGTATAATGACGGTGTACTGACAGAGAGCAAACTGGATGCGGATAGTCGTCTGACTGGTATTAATGCAGTGGCTTTGGCCGTACGGGCAGCTGGCTTAAAAGAAGTTGCTGCAACTTATAACCGCCATAAGACTGATGTGGCGATTAGCAAACTGGGGTTGTCGGGCAGTAAGCTGCAACCATCTTTGCTGAACGAGTTAGCAGTTGCGATTGATAGCGAGTTGCTGCCACAGTCTTGTTACAAAAATATCCATCTAAATGAAGCGGTTACACCAGAGCTAGCTGCTGTGCTGTTAACTAAGGTATTAGCTTTTCACGGCGAATATTTACCGGCAAACTATCTTGGGTATATCACAGATGAGGATATATACGGCAAAGTGTATACGACCTGGAAAAATGCAAAGTTGATTAAGGATGAGAAGTTGCTGGAAGTTGTAGACCGGGGTGTGACGCAAGGTCTGATAAATGGTTACAACCTTCGAGATAAGGATAATGCACACCGGTTTGATGAGTGTCGTACTATCCGCTATGGTCATAGCAGTATTAAGCATGCATTGCAGCTGATTGCGCTATTAAAGAGTGAAGGATTAAATGCCAAAGTACAGTTCGAACCAAAAACTTCAGCCTACATCTATTTGAAAGAATGGGGAAAACCAAGCATTACGCCTGATTTTACAGTGACAGAGTTTGCTAACGGCATTTACGTTGCTTATGCTAAAGAATACGATATCTCTTTTGAATTTCAGACGCTCGAACAGAAACAGGCTTTTCAAACCATTATTTTTAAGTACGCCAAGAAAGACCGTGAAAATCAGCCGGGCTTACTTTATGACGCATGGTGGCAGCCTCTGTATACATCAGTAACACCCATTAGCGGTTATCAAACAGTTACAGATCATATTATTACTGACGGTCATTACGAAATTCATACATTTTCTTTGGAGGAAAAGTCGGTTGCTGTACTATCAGGATTACTGGCTATTAGGCCTGATATGCAAGTTGCCCAAAAAACAGTTTGGGTGGATAATCCTTTCTATCAATATTTACTGGGAGGGTATAGATAAACGGATTGATTTGTCATCTTCTTTAGCTTTCCCCGGTATTAACCATATTGGGTGGTCTTTGAACGTAGATTTGCTAGTACGGTTTTTACTTGTGGCATTTTGCTCCAGCATAAAAACGGTGGGTAATATAACGGCTTTCAAAAGGTGAATGATGCTAATTGGATCAGACCGGACATGAATACAATCGGCGGCGGTTTACTGGCTGAAGGCCTCGGGACAATGATTAGCGGCTTATGTGGAACAATGGGGCAAACAACCAGTTCTAGCAGTATGGGGTTATCCATCGCAACCGGAGCCCTCAGCCGCTTTTGAGTTAGTTGTATTGAACTTAGAAGTGTTAGTTAGATACACGCCAATTATAACCGTAATTCCTCCAAGTAATAGGAAGCCTGTAATAGTTTCGTTTAACAGCCATATGCCGGCTAATAAAGCAAACAACGGGCTTATATAATAGAAGGACGCAGTTCGAACGACACCTATTTTTTCAATTCCGCGGTACCATGTATAGTAGGCGTAGACGGAGCATAGTGCCGCCAAATATACTACTGCAGCAATTGTTGGCAGTGTGATACTTGAGAGTTGTTCAATTGCGGATGTTGGATTTAGGGGATTGGGGATCAGAATAATAGGCAAAAGCATAAGTGCTCCGAAAATATTCATATAGGCAACTGCTGAAAAAGGAGAATATTTGCTCATGATCTTTTTCCCGTATAAAGTAAAGATTGCCCAAACGATAGCATTAAGGAGCATTAACATGTCGCCTAGTAGTGTTTCAGACATAAATAATGAAAACAGTTTTCCTCTGCTTATAACGATTGTAACTCCTAAAAAGGCGAGCAATATTCCGCCAATGGCTTTGTGGTTAGCTTTTTCTTGGCCAATGAAGATACCTGCTATCGTTGTCCAGACTGGGCTTGTCGCTAATAATAAAGAAGCATTAATAGAAGTTGTATAAAGAAGTCCAGTATACTGAATATAAAAATAAGACGTTATCGCGAGAAAACCCATTATAGCAAGCTGTGGTATATCTTCTTGATAAATGTGTGATTTTTTCACTGCCAAAATTGAACCAAATATGATTGCGGCGGCTATAAAACGAAATCCTGCTAAATTTAATGGACTAAGTTCATGTAAGGCGATTTTAGAGGCGGCAAATGACGTTCCCCATAAAAAAGTCACGCAGATCAGAGAAAAGTAAATCGCCATATCTTTATTTTTTAACATAATAATTCCTCCGCTCTATCCTTATTGTGAAAAGTTTTGTGTATTCTTGCCACAAAAAGATGGTATCATATATATATATTATCTGTAAAATTGATAATTTAGATAGAGATAATCTGTTTTTTTGATAAGGATGGAAGCGGAAATGGAATTTAGACAATTACAGGCCTTTTTGACAGTAGCTAATACTGCTAATTTTTCACGGGCGGCTAAGCTATTGGGGTATGCACAGTCAAGTATTACTACCCAGATTCAGCTTTTGGAACAGGAATTAGGTACCAAATTATTTGATCGTTTAGGTAAACGTGTTGTGCTGACAGATCAAGGACAATGTTTTTTCACCTATGTGAAGCAAATTTTATTCCTTGCCGATGAAGCTAAGGAAGCTGTCTCTAGTTCAACAACCCTAAAAGGTAGCATTACCATTGGAGCACCAGAGTCCTTATGTGCTACTCGCCTGCCGATGGTACTGCAGGAATATGGCAAACGTTATCCGCTGGTGAAAATGGTATTGAAAATCGGTTCCTATGATGACTTCCTTTTTTGGCTCAAGAATAATTCAATTGATGTAGCGCTTTTTTTTCAGCGAGAAACGGTTCATCCAAACTTAATTACTTTTACTTTAATCGCGGAACCCATAATAGCTGTTTCCAAAAGAGGGCATCCTTTAATTCAAAAAGGCGGGCTTGAGCCAATTGATTTAAGAGATGAAATGGTAATTTTAGCTGAGCCTGGCTGTAGTTATCGTATTATTTTAGAAAACATACTGTCTGCTGCCAATGTATATCTTGAAACGGTTTTGGAAATTGGCAGTATAGAGGCTATGAAACAGTGCGCTATAAGTGGACTTGGTATTACTTTTTTGCCACGAGTTGCGGTAGAAAAAGAATTAGAATCTGGCCAGTTGGTGGATTTGCATTGGATAGGAGAAGAATTTAACACAGTTATTCAGTTAGGCTATCATAAAGATAAATGGTTATCACCAGTACTTAGGGCTTTTCTGAGTGTAACAAAAGAAATTTTGGGATCTGAGTGAGGGCATATGTATATAGGTCGATAGACATTGACATTCCATATCACGTGAAATAAAATTTACCTAACAACTGGTCGTTATGGAGGAAAAGCATGAGTGGTCAAACTAAGTTAAAAATTAAAAAAAATGCGCTTATTTTATTTGCCAACAATGGCTATGAAGCAACAAGCATGGAAAAAATTGCATCCGCAGTTGGAATTAAGAAATCATCTCTGTATGCATTTATTACAAGTAAAGAAGCACTCTTTTGGGAAATTTACGAAGAGCTTGAGCACCAATACCATAATTATATGGAACAGGTTTTGGACGATTCAAAAAATATGTTACCTCCGGCAAGACTTCATTATCTGTTTAAACAGTATCTAATGAGTTCGCAGAGTCCTTCTCAACAAGAAGCGCCGGTAGTGCAGGCTTTTTGGATTCGTGCCATGTTTTTTCCTCCGGTTGACCTTAAAGACAGATTGCTAATGCGGGCACTGAACCGTGAAATGAAGCTTGGGGAGCGATACATGGAAATTATTCAGGATGGTATCAAGCAAGGATTGATCCGAAAAGACTCACCGGAAGAAATTCTGCTTTCTTATTATAGTTTAAGGCAGGGACTCTATTCTCTCATGAATGTATTTATGCATGAACTGACAGATGAGCAAAAATTAGATAAAATTGATAAGGTCTGGCATAATTACTGGCAGGGGATAGAAGGCAAATAGCAGGTAGGGCTCCGGAAGTTACCGGCGTCTTTTTTTTTACAAAAAAACATAGAATATGTTATATGTTTTTTTGTCATGCATAGTAATTTAGTTGTTGACTTTCATTTTAACTTAGGATAATATTTACCTAACGAACGGTCGTTGATGTAAAACTTTTATTAGGAGGCAATCATGAGTAACCGTGATATAAAAGTATCTAAAACTGGGCAAGGAACTTGCCTTATGCGGGCAACTTCTTATTATGAACAAGATCCATGCTATAAAAGTGATGATTATATCGCCTCATTATTTCTGCCATTATTTCTTACTATGATGCTTAAATATAATTTTTTGCGGACTATTTTAAAGAAATCTCTCTTTAAAGTTCCAGGTATATACGAGTATGTAATTTCACGGACCAAATTTATTGACGAGATAGTTAAGAACTTTGATGAAAATATTGAGCAGGTGCTGATATTTGGGGCTGGCTTTGATTCCCGTACCATTCGGTTCAAAAATGAGTTAAGAAATGCTAACGTGTTTGAGCTTGATGCTCCGGCAACCCAGCAGGCCAAGTTAAAAATAGTTATGGAAAAGAAGATCGAAATTCCCGCAAATGTGACGTTTGTTTCGCTTGATTTTACGAAAGAATGTATACTTGAAAAATTAGAAGAAGCCGGATTCCAGAAAAACCGTAGATGCCTTTTCCTATTAGAGGGCTTAACATATTATTTAAATCACGAGGCTATTGATAGCATCTTTAATCTTATGAGCGCCTATTCTGAGAAAAACAGTTTGCTTATTTTTGATTATGCAATTGGGTCTGCCGGTAAAGAAGAACAATTTTGTGCTGACAGTAAAACAAAAAAACAATATCAAGCCCTTATCAAGGCAGGCGAGAGGCCAGGGTTTATGATTGATGGGTCCATACAAGATTTTTTAGTCAATTATAAATTTGATTTGATCCAGGAACTGACTTCTAATCAGTTGGCAAATATATATTTTAATAAAGAGGGCTTTGAGTTGGCTGCTCAAAATTTTAAAATCGTAAAAGCAATAAAGAAGTAGAAGATAAGAACCCTTAGGGTGTGCAGCAAATTGGTAGTGCTCGTTGGTGTAAAATTACTATATAACATTTTTAATAAATGAATAGTTTTTGATATAACGGCACATAGTATACAAAGGCTTCTAAAATCATTGATGGAGGTGGCTGTATATGGGAAAGGTTATGTCGGAAGAAACAAAGTATAAATTAGCTCATGATCTTGGTTTTGGCGAGAAGGTCGAAGACCATGATTGGTCGGATGTAACTACCGGTGAAGTCGGTTCCATGGTTAGAGAAGCCATAAAGCGTGGCGAGCAGGCAATGGCGGAAGAAGCTAAAGCGAATGGTGTAGCACATCAGAATGCAGAATAAATAAAAAAAGATGACCCGAAGTTCTCACTAGAGCTTCGGGTCATCTTTTCTAAATTTTGTAAAATAATTAAAAGGCAGCAACTACCCATCTGCGGGATGGTCTTTGTATACCTATTCAGATGCTTGAAATGTAAAGCTCATCTTAAAGCCTATGCTAAATGCATAGGCTAATTTCATTATTTCTTTACGTTCCGCAATCTTTTTTCTCCTTCGTTCAGTTAAATATTAGTGCGCAAAAATGTGTTAAAAAATTCATGAGTTACCACCTGACTGTCTTGCCAAAACGGTCAAGATATTGCAACCCTCGTCTCCCTTCTTGGGCAAGGATCGTGTCAACGATGTCATGTATTATTTCTTCAATCGTGAATTTAGCATTTGGTCCACCCATATCTGTTTTTACCCAACCTGGAGCAAGAAGTAATAATGCATGATCCTTCCCTCGACGTGCCGCAAAACTTCTCATCAGCGTATTGAGTGCCGCTTTACTTGCCCGATAGACTTCAAACTCCCCTTTCTCGTTGTCTGCGACACT
The DNA here is from genome assembly GCF_007830295.1 of Sporomusa sp. KB1. Taxonomy (GTDB): domain Bacteria; phylum Bacillota; class Negativicutes; order Sporomusales; family Sporomusaceae; genus Sporomusa. The sequence goes on from NZ_VLKC01000002.1 coordinate 2,102,975, forward strand.
GCCCTGTCCAGACGACATGACACCAACTGTACCGCCTAACCGAACATTTTCCGTAAACTGCTCTACAACTCGCATAGTGGAAAGCGAGTTTATGACCATCACGTGTACAAATTTCTCCGTCGGGACTTCGCCAATTGTTTCATATCGATCGTTAGTAATGCCCGCATTTACAAAAAGAAGATCAAAACTTCTACTGCTCAGTCGGTTTTTGAGAACTGCAATTTGGTTTGTTTCCGTAATATCGACATGTTCGATTTCAAGGTGTTCCTGATATTGCTCAGCGAGAGCGTGTAACTGGGTCCTTTTCTGGTCACGAACTGTTCCTGTCACCTTCCATCCGCGCTCCAAAAGTTCTCGAACAATCGCTAAACCTAGTCCTCGTGATGCGCCAATGATTAGGGCTGATTTTTGCTTTGACATACTTTACTCCCTCCACTATTTCTTTCACTTAAATTTTTATGAAGGCTATTCCAATATAATTTCGAGAGCCTTCTAGGACTCTCGAAAGTTTCCCCTCCACCCAGTGAATAAGATAAAGGTACCCCAATTCGAGGGTAGTAAGACACTTTACTTCGCCTCCTTTTTGTGATATGTTCACTTTAGCGCATTCGAGTAACACGAAGTCAAGTGTTTTTTCACAAAAGGGAGTTAGAGAAATGTACACAGTCAAAGAAGTAGCTAAGAAAATAAATCTCACAGAGCATACCATCAGATTTTATACTGACAAGGGATTGGTACCAAACATACACCGCGACAAATATAATAATCGCCTTTTTGACGAAGAGTCTCTTAATTGGCTGATAAGGGTGAAGTATCTTAAGGATTGCGGTATGTCAATAAAGGACATCAAACACTTTGTTGATCTATACCTAGAAGGAGATTCTTCAATTCTTCTCCGTTATGAAATTATTTTAAAATACAAGGAGATTGCACGGGAACAGTTGGAGGAGGCAACGAGAAGAGTTGAATTTATGGAAGGAAAGGCGAAACGCTATCGTGAAATCATAAATCAAGTCATTTCGGACGATATAAATACATGATTTCCAAACAAGAAAAACCGCTTTGGCGACGGTTTTTCTTGACAAATAATAAGAGATTTTTTATACGTACGTATAGGGCGGAGTTACTGACATGAGCATTGTCATCAATCCCGTCCCGGAGAAGAGATAGGGGGCGGTGGAGCAATGGAGACGCACCACCGTCCCATGTCTCCTTTCCGCAAGTAGATTTGTTGGAGCAATAGAACCATCCCAACGCTTTCCTGGGACAGCTTCTTCTCGCACTTGACATTTCAAGCGCATTTTCTGATATGCCGGTTTTCAATCAAAAAATAAAAAAATATTGTAAGATTAGAAAAAAGGAATTACAAAAGAGACTTTGTCGAAGAGATAAGATACCCAAGCCAGAACATCTTCAGTTGTTGAATAAATTGGCTATTCGTCAGTTAGAAAGCAATAGGGGTAATCAATACGACAATTACGAAATTTAGAAGGAAAATAAGCCGTTTGACAAAAATGATCGTAGATAAACTATTAAAAGCAAGATCTTTTGTATTAAATTTAGTGCAATGAAATCATGGAGGGTTTGGTTATGCCACATGAATCAGGGGGTAGAGCCGATAAACGTGGAAATAGGTTCGAAGTAAGATGGGTAATATACCAGATGCTGAAGGTTTTGGAAGAGAAAGTAGATTATGTTATTCTGGAAGCTCCAGGCGACGATGAAAAAGGAGTTGACGTCTGGATTGGGCAGAAAAATGGCAGCAGAGAAGGCCAACAATGCAAAGGGAGAAACGGAAGCCAAGAGTATTGGGATTATGGAACTGCTAATGCCAAGGGAATCTTCGCGAAATGGAAGCTTCAATTGGATAGAGATAAGTCGAATACGGTTGCCTTGGTTTCACCTTTGACGTTTACATTTTTAGAGGATTTGATTGAAAGAGCCAAAAATACCGGTAATAATCCTAAAGATTTTTATGATAGCCAAATACTCAATGCGGGCAAAGAATTTGTGAATTTCTTTAGAAATTTCTGTAAAGCGATGGATATTGATCCAGAGCAAGAGTTGGATTTAATTAAATGTATTTCTTATTTAAATCGGATAGCCTATCGTCAAGTCCCGGATGCAGAATTAAGAGAATTAATTCTATCCAAAATTAGTTATTTATTAGTAGGTAATGAAGGAAAAATATATGATATATTCATTGCCTGGATAGTGGACGGAAATATTTTAGGGAAAACAATTAATCAGTCTGTTCTGTATACGTTTTTAAAAGAAAATAATATAAAGTTTAAAGATCTTGCCACCGATGAACGTATTAGGCCTAGATTAGAGGAATTGAATCAAGAATATAAAATGGCGTTTATTCCGTTAAATAATGGGCTGATTACGAGAAAAGAATTTTCTGTATGCAGAGAAGTAATAAATTCAGGGGATTCTCTAATAATACACGGAAAAGCTGGAAGAGGAAAAAGTGGTTGTACAGTAGACATTATTAATTATTGCCAAGAAAATATCATACCATATTTGGCAGTTAAATTAGATAAACGGATTCCGAATGGGACTGCGGAAAAATGGGGCAAAGAGGGCTTAGAATTGCCTGCATCTATAGCTCATTGTATTCACTGCCTTTCTAAAAATGAAAAAGCAGTCATTATTTTGGATCAGTTAGATGCTTTACGGTGGACGCAGGCACATTCACGAGATGCTTTATTAGTATGCGCCCAGATTATAAATCAAGTGGAGAAGTTGAATCTCGAACGAAATTATAAGATATCTGTAGTTTTCGTATGTCGCACCTATGACCTAGAAAATGACAATAATATTAAATCATTATTTAAAAGAGCTGATAAAAAAGAGGGATTTATTCAATGGAATAAAGTTCAGGTCAATGATTTGGACGAAATAATAGTTAAGAATATTGTTGGGAAGCGTTATGATCAGTTAACAAGTAAATTAAAAGAAATACTAAGAATCCCAAGCAATTTATATATTTGGCAACAGTTAGATCCGAGCAAGGAGTATGCTGAATGTTCTACGGCAAGTCATTTGGTCTCGAAATGGTGGGATCAGTTGTCTGCAAAATGTTTTGCATTTGGACTGAGTGAAGCCAATCTAAATCAGGCTAGGGAAGAAATAATAGCATTATTGGAGAAATTAGGTAGAATATTTATTCCATTAAGCGTATTAAATGTGAATAAATCATGCTTGGATTTTTTATCATCAAGTGCTTTCTTAGTAATTCAAGATAATAAAGTGTCTTTTGCTCATCAGTCTATATTGGACTGCTTTCTGGCTGATAAAATGCTTAAGAGGTATTATGCCGGGGGAGACATTGTAGATATTATTGGAAGAAAAGAAAAACAAACCCCAGGAAAAAGATATCAAGTGCAAATGTTCATGCAAAATTTATCTGAGTTCGATAGTCAAGACTTTATTGAAGCTGGTCAAAAAATGTTTGAGGCTAAGCAAATTAGATATTTTGTCAAATTCGTTTTCCTAGAAGTATTAAATCAGGTAGATATTTTGGATGTAAATATACAAAATTTTGTGCTTAATAACTGTGAAGACAAAACATACGGAAATCATATTATTAATAACGTCATATTTTCAAGGCCTAAATATATTAGGTTACTTAGACAACATGGTATTTTGGATAAATGGTTTAGCGACCCACAAAAAAAGGATCTTGTTTTTAATTTATTAATAAGTTTAAGTCCAAATTATGAAACCCAAGATATTGCATTTATTGAAAAGTATGCATTTCACTCGCCAGAAGATGATAAAAAAGTCGCAAGATGTTTTTTGCATGATCTAAATCAAGATACAGATGAATTATTTGAATTGCGAATGAAAATTTATAGCAGTTATCCGCAAATGGCGGATGTATATCTTGATTTCAAGTCGATGCTCAAAAATTGTGAAATAAGAACAATACGATTTTTGGTATTTTTATTGGAAAATAAATTTAAAAGTAATGGGAAAAGCATTTATAGATATGAAGAAGAATTTTTAGATGAAGACTCTGAAATTCTCATTAAAAATGGGGTAGAGGTTGTTAATTTATTACTACCCTACATTCCAACGGAAAGCAACGAAAGGCTATCCTTCAGTAATTGGTCTGGAAGATATTTTCATAAAGGAGGTCTTGAAAGGGCTTGTATTCAAATTATAAAGAAAGCAAATGCAGCAATAATTGCCTCAAAACCAGAAGCTTTTTGGGAGCGCTATAAAGAATTCATGGGCGCAGGATTTGATTTATTTAATGAAATTATATTGGATGGATTATATCGGTTACCAGAGCAATATAGTGATGTAGTTATTAATTATTTATGCAGTGACTTCGATAACAACATATTTGATAAGACAAGTGGCAACGATGAATTACTTCTTATCAAACAAATATTGGGTAAGCATTCGAAATACTGTAGTGAGGAGGTTTTTATTACATTAGAAAAGACAATTATAAGCTATCTATCACCACGAGCTAAAGATATATATCAGCGCAGAATTAATTACAATAGAGAAAAAAATGGCTATAAAGTATATTGGAGTTTCTGGGGTGAGTTGCAGAAAGAACTTCTCGAAGTTCTTACCGATAATCGACTGAGCGACCAGGCCAAAGATCTGATGCGCGTTTTAAAACGCAAATTCCCTAAAGGGACAACTTTATATAACCATTCAGATGGACATGGTGGATGGGTAAGCTCGCCTATTGCTGGGAAAAAACTAAGTAACAAACAATGGCTGGGAATTTTAACAAACACGAAACTTAAATATAAAACTCACTCCCGTTGGAAAGAAGTTCCAGGGGGATTTATTGAAAGCTCTATTGAAGAGTTCGCAGGAAGCTTTAGTAATGCTGTTTCTGAAGAACCGGAGAGAATGATAAATCTAGTTCTTTCACATAAGGAAGAAATTTTGGATGCATATATTGATTCTTTATTTAGCGGAGTTGCATACAGTAAAGCTTTGGATAATGTGCCGGTAGAATTACTAGAAGCGATGATTTTGAGCTATCCATATGATCATATTTCCTATAGAGCGAATTACATTTGCGCAATTATTGAAAAAAGAAGTAGTGAGAAATGGTCGCAGAGAGTATTGGAAATTCTCAAGGATGTTGCGATTAACCATAAAAATCCGGAGATTGGCAAACCAAATGTAACCAATAATAAAGATATAGAAATGCATAGTTATAATATGTTACAAAGCAATGCGTTAAATTGCGTAAGAGGCGAGGCGGCCCAAGCAATAGCACAGCTTTTATGGAAAGACAGCTCTTTGTTCAACCAGTTTAAAAATACAATTGAAAAATTGGCATTGGATGAAAACCCGGCGGTAAAATTGGCGAGTTTATTCGCATTATGGCCTTCGTATAACATTGAACGAGAATGGGCATCAGAAATAATTTTAAATCTGTATGAACAAGATTACAGGCTTGCAGGATTCCATGATACGAAAAATATGCTTTTTTTGTTATATCCGAAATATCGTGAACGTGTCTTAAAAATTATTAAAAAATGTTACGAGTCTGAAGATGAGAATCTAATTCAAATGGGAGCGCATTGTCTAGCGGAAATGTTTATTCGTGAAAATGAATTTGCTGATGTAATGGATAACGTGAATGCAATGAGCAAAATGCAATCAGAAGCAGTTCTCCATATGACCATTATTTATTTCAATAAAGATGAATTCAATTTATTGGCACAAGATATTATACGCAAATTTAAAATAAGTACATTAGATTTGGAGATGCCAATTTCAAGACTATTCTATGATAATCTTATTGATTTAGAAAGAGATAAGGATTTTTTAATTGAAATAATGAATTCAGACTTAAGTCGCAGAGCGGTGCATGCATTTGTACATTATCTTGAAGAAGAATCGAAATCAGTAGTTGATTACAAAGATATTATAATATCAATGAGTCATCATCTAATAAAGAATAGAAGTAAAGACGACACAGGTGGGTGGGGAATTGAAGATGAAATTTCCAAGTTGGTAATAGGATTATATGATGAGACTTCTGAATCAACACTACCTGAAATGAAAGATATTGCTAATGAATGTCTCGATGTATGGGATCTGATGTTTGAAAAACAAATTGGACCTATTAGACAGTTGAGTCAAAAATTAATGGAAAGGTGATACTATCTGCAGATAAAATAGATGTTTCAAAACAATTTATTTGATTATAAAGCTATTATCGCCGCCAAGGGGATATCATCAGATTGATGCGACATTGTTTTTGTATCCTCAATGCACATCGGTTATGTAGCAAAGAAAAAATCAAAAAGGTTATATGCGAACATCTCATTGGAGCGATGTTACGACAGGTGAAGTTGGGTCGACGGTCAGAGAAGCGATTAAGCGCGGCAAAGAGGCGATGGCTAAAGAAGCTAGGGAAAACGGACTGGTGCATCAGAATGCAAAATAAGCTACAAACCCGAAGCTATTTGATGGCTTCGGGTTGTGTTTTGTAACAGGTCTTACTGATGCGATAGGGTTGCCCCGCTTCTTCCTCGTTAGGGTGTGCCGCCCAGGGTAGTGTCAAGAAAGTTTCGCAAAAAGGTTTGCAGTCCTAGGTAGTAAAATCAGTCATCACTAAAATCCGACTCAGGGTCGGTATTTTCTAGATGTTTCATATTCATATACTTTTTACTGCCCCACTGGGTTCCAGCAACGTGGCGAAGGCGGGCGCAGACCAGCATCAGAGCGGACTGCCCATCCGGGAAAGCACCCACGACCCTGGTTCGCCGCCTGATCTCCCGGTTGAGTCTCTCAATCACATTGTTAGTCCGGATTCTTGTCCAGTGCTCGCCGGGAAAGTCGGCATAAGCAAGCGTTTCCTCGATGCTTTCCTCGATTTTGGCCGCCGCTTCTTTGAGTTTCATGTCGCGCAAGCTTTTTGCTACCTGTGCCGCCTTTTCCCGGGCAGCGGACTTGCTTTCCTGCGCATGAATCGCTTTGAGCATTTTCGCAACCGTTTTGACCTTGGAGCGGGGAACAACTGAAAAGACATTGCGGTAAAAGTGAACAGTGCAGCGCTGGTATTTGGCCTGGGGGAAGACCTCATTTGCCGCTGCCAGCATCCCTTGGCATTTATCACCAATGATCAGTTGGACGCCTGTTAAACCGCGGCTTTTCAGCCATTTGAAGAATTCCAGCCAACTGACTTTGTCTTCTTTCATGCCTTCGGCCGCTCCCAGCACTTCACGGTAGCCGTCTTCGTTGACGGCAATCGCCACCAATACGCTCACATTCTCATATTCACCGCCCCAGTTGCGGCGTAAGTAAATGCCGTCGACGTAAACATAGGGATACTTACCACTTTGCAGCGGCCGACTGCGCCACTCTTCAATGTGGACATAGGCCTTCTTATTCAACTCACTGATGGTGGACGGCGATACCTTGCTGCCCCACAGAGCCTCGGTGATGTCTTCCACTCGCCGGACGGATACGCCAGCTAGATACATTTCGATGAGCGCTTCTTCTACGGAACTTTCCCGCCGGCGATAGCGTTCGATAATGGCGGTTTCAAAAGGAATGCCCTTGAGCTTGGGAACTTTCAGCGTGACATCGCCGGAGGTAGTAGTCAACCGCCTGTCGTAGTGACCGGAGCGGTAACCTTGACGGGTTTCAGTACGCTCATATCGGGCCGCCTGGGTTAGGTCTTTGGCTTCCTGATCCAGCAAGTTATTGAGCGTTTCCTCCACGCTGCTACGCACCAGTTCCTTCAGTTCTACCTTGATGATTTCTTCATTCAACTGTATAATTTCTTTGGACATGTTTGCTCTTCCCCTTTCGGTAAATGGTGTGTGGTGACTTCATTTTACCGGGGAACTGCAAACTTGTCCTCTTTTTTAGCCGTATTTCAATTTGCGAAACTTATTGTACCTTATCCCGCCCAGTTTAATGATTGATTTTTTTGCGATGTCGACAAGGGTGGGATTATCGCCAATCCGGATGCACTGCCGGAAAGCATCAATTGCCTCTTGGATTCGGCCAAGCAGCGGCAGTGTAGCACCTTTAACAGCATAGGCTTTTGTGTAGTTGGGATTTATGGCAATGGCTTGATCACAGTCCGCGATAACTTTTTCATATTGTTCTAACCGCGAATAGGCAAGACTACGCTGATAATATGTTTCTGCGTTACGTGGATTTATGGCAATGGCTTTATCGAAATCGACGAGGGCCTGCTCGAATTGTTTTAAATCATTGTAGATGAGACCACGACAAAAGTAGGCTTCTCCCATCTGAGGGCTAATGGCAACCGCTTTGCTTAGGTCGGCAATGGCTCGTTCGGGTTGGTTTGACAAAAAATAAACTCTACCCCGTAGAAAATATAGACCTGCGTTCTGGGGAGCAAATTCAATCACTTTGTTGAAGTCAGCAATAGCCTGTTCGTAATGGTATAATTGTTCATGGATCAAGCCACGCAAACCATATGCCTCTCGGTAATTTGGATCAATTGAGATGGCTTTATCTAAATCGGCGATAGCCTGGCCGTATAGTTTTGATTTATAAAGGGCCATCCCGCTGTCATAATACTCTTTTGCCGTCAGTGGTTCAGTCTTTGCGGCTGACGGTGTTGTTGGTGCACCGCCGAGGCGCAGAATGTAATCTTTTGCCTTAGTGATCCATACGGTATCGGATTCGATTTTGATATATTGCTGTAGGGCGGTAATGGCTTTTTGGCGGCGATCAGGGTTTATCAGGGCATTCCCTTTGGCGAAGGCATATGTAGTCTGGGAATCAGTCACAATGGCATTATCGAAATCGTCGAAAGCCTGTTCGTAATTTTTCAGGGCTAGATTGGTTATACCACGCCCTAAGTACGCATTTGGATTTAGACGATTAAAAGCAATCGCTTTGTCAAAGTCTGCGAGGGCATGCTGATATTGCTTCAAGTCAAAATATACGTAACCCCGGCTATTGTATGCAAAACCATATTTAGGATCAATTGCAGTGGCTTTGTCATAGTCGGCAATGGCGCGGTCATATTGTTTCAAAGCATAATAAACATTACCGCGGTAAAAGGAATAGATTGCTGCCATTAAGCCTTCCGGAATGTTGGCAAGCGCTTTATCAAAGTCGGCAACTGCTTGTTCATGGTTTTGCAGTGCGTAGTAGGATAGGCCGCGCATGCTGTAAGCGGCTGCGTCCTTGGGTTTAATCAACAATGCTCTATCAAAGTCGGCTATAGCCGACTTATATTGTTTTAGCTCATAGTAAGCAAGCCCTTGATGATAGAGTGAATGGGCATCTTGCGGGTCTATCGCAAGAACTTTATCAAAGTCAGCAATGGCTTGCTCATATTGTTTTAGAGGAAAATATGCAAAAGCACGCATAGTATAGGCTTTTGCATACCGTGGGTCAATAGCAATAGCTTGACTAAAATCAGCGATGGCTTGCTTAGGTTGATTTTGAACATGATAAGCGTTGCCGCGGTTATAGTATACCTCAGCATAGTGGGGGGCAAGCTCGATAGCTTTGTCAAAGTCGGCAATGGCTAAGTCTAATTGTTTAAGTATGTAGTATGTTCGGCCACGGTTGTTGTACGCATTTGCGTACACTGGATTGATGGCTATGGCTTCGTTGTATTCGGAGATAGCAAGCGAATACTGCTTTTCTGCGTAATATGCAAGGCCACGATTGTTATGATCTTCAGCCGTTAGTGGTTCGGCCTTCGTTGTTAAAGGTATGGACACAAGCAGCAAAATACAGAGGAATAAAAAAGAGATATGCTTTACGGATTTTGGTCTGCTTTTCGAACACCTTAAGTAAATGAACATAAAAGCCCTCCTGCTCAGTGAAATATGTATTGGATTATTTTCCCTATAATTCCTGATGTTCCTCTATTCATTAGATAAAATAATTTTTACTATGTTAACACAATATGTTCTAAAAGGTTATTTACAAACTTAACACTGGAGCGATGTTACGACGGGTGAAGGCGGTTCTATGGTTAGAGAAGCTATTAGGCGTGGTGAACAAGCAATAGCGGCAGAAGCAAAAACTAATGAAGAAACACCTCAAAATGCAAAATAAATGAAAGACGGGGCTGTGTTGAAACGTTTACGTTTCAACACGGCCCCTATTCTTTAATGTTAGATCATTATGATAGAAAATTTTAAAAGATAGTAGGCAAAGAATCGCAAATAAAGCGAGAGTCTCACAATTCAATATCGACCATAGTTTCTGGCGCGGAGTTTATCTTGTTAACAAGGTTGACCCATTCATAATTCGAAAGAAATGCTTGGCCAGGGTCCACAACGTAAGCCGGTACCCGGAAATTAACTGTGTTTCCAAAGCTGGCCACAGATAAGACCCCGCCATAGGCAGCAAGCGTAATGCGATCAAAATCAATGATAGGAAGAGCTTGGTCCAAGAAAAAATATTTATTGATTAATACTTTCAAGTGTATGACCTCCTTTTACAGCGTAATGATTGCTATGTGGTATGAATAGTATTGATATACGAACAATAAGTCAACTAGCACTATTTTAGTATTTGTTGGTTGAGAAATAAAAACCCGTACAAAACTATTTTTCTACGACTTCATTACCAGCCCTTGACTCTCCCTAAGGCTTGAAATTTTTTTAAATCAACACGCTGCTAACTGCCGGAGTTTACTTTTTTATGATAATATTAGATAATAAGGAGTACTATAGGTATTATCAGTATAAGAGGCAGTAGAGACTCGCTAATTCCCAGCGCTGTATTCTTTACTGTACAATGATAAAAAAGTGAAAACGAAGGGCGTTGGTTGCGTGGAGTGTGGTTGTGTGCTTCAAGGTAAGAGAGTTTGTCTTAGGACAGTACGTGAATCTGATCTTGAGTTAATTTATAGATTAATGACTGATGTATCGCAAAAGGGTGAATATTGGCTAATTGATATTCCAGCTGAACCGGCATTTCGACGGGGATTTGCCGATAGAGGTTTTTGGCATGAGCACTTTGGCCGGTTGCTTATTACTGATCATCAAGATGAGGGTAGAGTTGTCGGCGAAATTATCTATTATCGCAATGCCGATTACCGCGCTGGTTATGAGGTTGGGTACCAGATTTTCCGGCGCGCTGACAGAGGAAAAGGCTATATGTCTGAGGCTTTGTCGTTGTTTTCCGCATTTTTATTTGAGTCTAAACCCATTCCCCGGCTACAACTTACGGTAGTTGTTGGCAATGAATCCAGTCGCAAGGTGGCCGAAAAATGCGGTTACCGTTATGAGGGGACGCTGCGCAAGGCGGCTTTTCTCTCAGGTAAGTATGTTGATCTTGAACTCTTTGGGCTGCTTCCGGACGAATGTCCGCCGCTGCGGTTATAAGGTGCGAGTTGGCATTAAATGTATGCTAAGGGTGCTGCGTCGGCTGTACTTGGCAAAGCTGGAATACTATGTGGCCGCTTTGTGAAATACTACCTGTAAAAAGGAGTGGTGTTCATGGATGCGAGTCGCGCCGAACAAATTATGAAATCGTCAGATATCATTGGTGTGATGTACCGTAATAATTATGTCTGGATTGAAGATATTGATAAAGGCCGGAATACGGCGCATGTAACCTATCTGGAAGAGCATAATACGATCCATGTTGGGATTGACCAGCTTGAGGAAACAGGCCCGATAAAACAATTGCACTAAAAGAGGCTGTAGCAGTAGAAGTTTGCTAATGAGCAGGAATCGGGCTTCTGTTTGTAGTATTCTAAGTAATAAGCTAAACCGCCATACGCTGGCGGTTTTATTTTACTTGCAGCCATGTGCAAGCAGGCTTGGCGGCGGCGGGAGTTTTCGCCAAAGTGGGCGCAAGGTATTTTCTACAGGCAGGTGATAATATTGCTTGATAAGCAGTTAGTCCAAGAAGCGGTAAAACAGCGCTGGTTGCTGGCTGTTGTTACTATTCTCGGTGCTGGCGGTGGGGTACTGGCGGTTAGCCAGGCCTATTATCTTACGCAGGTCATTGATAAGATATTTTTAGGTAAACAGGAGTTAGGCGTTGTCGCGCCTGTTTTATGGCTGCTGGCAGGCTTGGCACTGCTGCGGGCAATTGTTATGTATGGCGAAGGGGTATTATCTTTTACGCTGGCAGCAGAGATAAAAACAACGCTCAGGCAGCGTCTGGTCAGTCATGTGCTGGCGTTGGGGCCGGTGACAATGGCACAGCAGCCTGCAGGCGAATTGATCAATATTATCAGTGAGGGTGTAGAAAACCTTGATGCGTATTTTTCAAGATATTTGCCACAGCTGCTAAAGGCTGTTATTATTCCCATATTTATTTTAATGGTGGTGGGACCGCTTGATAGTACTACCGCTGTTATTATGGTTGTGACTGCGCCCTTAATTCCAGTTTTCATGATTCTGATTGGTAAGCTGGCAGAGAAGCGGAATCGCAGGCAATGGGAGACGCTCAATAATCTGAGTGCACATTTTTTAGACGTCCTGGCAGGATTAACTACGCTAAAGCTGTTTGGCCGGAGCAGGGAACAAATAGCGATCATTGCCCGGGTCAGTAATGAGTTTCGTGATACTACCATGGAAGTGCTCAAGGTAGCCTTTCTATCAGCCTTGTCCCTGGAATTATTAGCTACCATCAGCACCGCTTTGGTAGCAGTGACTGTTGGCCTCCGGCTCTTATATGGAGAGGTTACCTTTGCGCAAGCGTTGTTTGTGCTGCTATTAGCGCCTGAATACTATTTGCCGCTGCGCATGCTAGGCAGTCAGTTTCACGCCGGCATGGACGGGAAATCGGCAGCAGCTGACATTTTCGGGTTACTGGCACTACAAGGGCCGGTAATGGCAAGTGGTGCAGTGCCTTTGGCGCGGCAGCAACAGATTGGGCTGGAATTCAGGGAGGTTTACGCTGCGTATCAACAAGGGGCGCGGCCTGCTTTGGCGGGGGTATCTTTTACGCTAATGGCCGGTCAGCACTTGGCTGTCGTGGGACCAAGCGGGGCGGGAAAAAGTACGCTGGCTGCTTTGCTGCTAAATTTTCTGTCGCCGGCAGCAGGGGAAATTTTGGTAAATGGCCTGGTGCTGCGCACGGTATGTGCTAGTGACTGGTTGCAGCAGGTGGCCTTTGTCCCTCAGCGACCGCATTTATTTCAAGGCTCGGCAGCTGACAATATTCGGTTGGCCCGACCGGACGCCTCGCTTGCTGAGGTAGTAGCTGCTGCCAAGGCGGCAGGGGCGCATGACTTTATTATGCGTTTGCCCAGTGGCTATGATACACCGGTAGGTGAAGGCGGCCAGGGGATCAGCGGTGGTGAGCGCCAACGGATAGCGATTGCCAGGGCTTTTTTGCAGAATGCGCCGCTGGTTATCTTAGATGAAGCGGTCAAGGGCCTTGATGTCAAATCCCAGGTCGCTTTGGATACGGCGCTCTCAAGACTGCTCGCTGGACGGACAGCGATTATTATTGCACACCGTATAACCACTGTGCGCCAGGCAGACAAAATTATGGTATTGAATGCGGGACAGATTGCCGAGACTGGTACGCATGCAGAGTTGCTGGCGAAAAACGGAATCTACAGTCGGCTGGTGGCAGCTTCTCAAGCCAGGGAGGTGATGCTATGATTAAGCTGCTGGCAGGCAAGCGAGCGACTATCATCATGGCTGCTGCAGCCTGTATCCTTGGTAGTTTTACAATTTACGCCAATGTTGGATTGTTAGCGGCTTCGGCCTGGCTAATCTCAGCCGCTGCGCTGCATCCGTCAGTAAATGAATTAGCGGTAGCTATTGTAGGGGTGCGGTTCTTTGGACTGGCACGGGCTATTTGCCGCTATGGGGAGAGGTATGTAAGCCATGAGGTTACCTTCCGCTTGTTGGCTGAAATCAGGATCTGGTTGTATAGCCGGATTGAGCCGCTGGCGCCAGGTGGGTTGGCCCGATTTGCCACAGGCGATATTTTTAGCCGCCTGGTAGCCGATGTGGAGACCTTGAAGTTCTTTTATTTGCGGGGCGTGTTTCCGGTAGTGATCGCCGTGTTAGTGGTTATAGCGACGATGGTGTTAGTAGCGTGGCTGGCACCCTGGCTGGCGTGGCCGGTGCTTGGTTTGGTTGTGCTGACAGGGTTCATTTTACCGGTACTCCTTCATTGGCTGGGGTACAGGGCCGGCCAACTGGTTGTTGCCGCCAGAGCTGGTTTTAATGAGGTATTAGCTGACAGTATTGACGGCCTTACCGAATTGGCAGCTATGGGGCAAGCCAAAGCACAGGCAGGCAAGGTTGCTGCGGCAGCCGCAACCTTGCGGGCTGGCCAAAAAAAGGCCAATGCGGTGACGGCATTGGCTGAGGCTATGGGTGGATTGGGTGTAAATCTAACTGTCCTTATTGTTATTATGCTGGCTGCGCCGCTGGTCGGAGCAGGGCAACTTGATGGCGTTTATCTGGCTGTTGTGGCGCTGGCAGTGCAAGCCAGCTTTGAGGCTATTTTGCCATTGCCTGCCGTAGTCTATTATTTGCAGGAAAGTGCGGCAGCTGTGGCGCGCCTGCAGGATATTACCTGTAAAGGGACATCTGCTCTTGCTGGAGGCGCCTGTATTGTCCCGCGCGGGCCGCTGACGCTGACGGCAGATAAGCTGTCGTTTTCTTACCAGCCGGAGCAGCCGCCGGTGTTGTCAGACATAGCCTTTAGCCTGCCGCCAGGCAAGCGGCTGGCGGTGGTAGGTGCAAGTGGGGCTGGGAAAAGTACGTTGGCCGGACTTATTTTGCGGTTTTTGGATTATAATCAGGGAACGCTCTTATTAAATGGTTCTGATATTAGGGAATATGATTCTGAGGCGGTTCGCCGCCTGGTTAGCGTAGTGAGTCAGGACACCTATTTGTTTAATGCGACCATCAGGGATAATATTCTTTTGGCTAACCCGGAGGCGACGCCAGACGAGTTCGCGCCCGCCATGGAAGGGGCTTTGCTCAGCGACTTTATCGCCCGGTTACCTCACGGTCTGGATACCCGGACAGGGCAAAACGGACTAGCTCTATCCGGTGGCGAGCGCCAGCGGATTGCCCTGGCCCGGGCGTTACTCAAGGCTGCGCCCATATGGCTTTTAGATGAGCCAACCGTCGGGCTTGATGCTGAAGCCGAGCAGATGGTGATGCAGCATATTTTGCAGGCAGCAGGCAGCCGTTCGGTGTTTCTGATAACGCACCGGCTGTTAGGTTTAGAGGTCATGGATGAGATCCTTGTGATTGACAATGGCAAAATCGTCGAACAGGGAACCTGGCAGCAGTTGCTGGCTGGTAGAGGCTTATTTTATCAGATGTGGACCCTGCAACAAGATACACTAAATAGTGCTTGAGGTAGTTTCCCTATTATGGTAAGGTATATAGTGGAGGCGATACCTATGACAGAGCCGACCTACTCGGTGGAAAAAGAGTGTCCAGTGTGTCAGCAGAAATTTGACGTTACCCGTACACGCGGCAGACAGATCTTGGTGAAACAGGACAGTGATTTTTGTTCGTACTTTCGAGATATAAATCCGTACTATTATACAATTTGGGTGTGCCCTCATTGCGGTTATGCGGCAACTGACAGCTATTTTGCAGAGTTATCAGTGGCCGCTAAAGATAAGATTGCCAAATTTCTGGCAAGCAGAGCGGTAAATGTAAATTACAGTGGCAACCGTACCCGTGAGCAGGCTATATCGACGTATAAGTTAGCTATTTTTTTTGCTGAACTTATCGCGGCTCCGGCCAGCAAACTGGCAGACTTGTATCTTAAGCTCAGTTGGTTGTATCGGGAGGGAGAAGATGAAGAAGACGAAAAAGCTGCCCTCGCGATTGCCTGTGAACAGTATGAACAAGCGTTATTTCGCGAACGGTTGCCTATTGGTACATTGAGTGAAGCGGCGGTCAGCTATTTAATTGGTGAGTTGGCACGGCGGACTGATCAAACAGAAAAAGCCTTATTATATTTGGGTAAGGTTGTCGGCAATCCGGCAGCCAAGCTGGAACCGAGGGTATTTAAACTGGCAAGAGATGCCTGGCATGCGGCCAGAGCCACCCGGGATGGGGAAGAGGTACCGGCAGAAGCGGTGGCTGATTAACGCCACCGCCTAGACACAACAATACAGATAAAAGCGCTGACGGTAATGACCGTCAGCGCTAATTTTTTAGTAGCTATTCCTAATTTTCTTACTCAATTTTATAGGCGGCGACAATTTCACCAAAATACAGAGTGTGGTAGTCGCCATCGGCATAGCAGGAGTTCTTGGTGGTTGAATCCAGGTTTGCTGGTGTCATGGTCTCTTTAAACAGTACCTTGCATTCCAGTTGGAGGCCGGGAGCGGCAATAACCGGGGTAGATATGGACTGGCCGGCAGCAAGGGTAAGTTTGGCAGCGGCAATTTTGTCCAGGTCACGGCCTGATTTGGAGCCGCACAGTGCCAGCGCTTCTTTCATGTCTGCCAGCGGCAGGGTAATAGTGAACTCGTTGCTTTGTTCGACAAGCTCTTTAGTATAACGTGATTGCCGTACCATAGCGGTAAATACCGGTTTACGCCACATAATGCCGACACTGCCCCAGCCAATTGTCATAGTGTTGGTTTTACCGCCATAGGCAGTTGTCATAAAGGCATTTTGGGGCATAAGTTTAGCAGCCTCAGCGGAAAATTGTTCATAGGTAAGTTGGTTTGTCATAATTGGTCCCCCCTGTTTTTATACATATATGTTTATATAATGAGTCTTATCTTACATAAGGAATTGATAGTGGTCCTTGTGGTAGTACTGCCACACTGGCTCCGGATTTCTTTGCTAATAGTTGGGTTATGGCACCGCACGGGTTAGCAACCGGAATAAGCTTGGCGGCTTTTACGATTTGTTCATCAAGCGAGGAGTATAGATAACAGTCGGCTTTCTGCTGAATCATAGCCTGTGCCTGAACCTGCCACTGGTCAAATAATCTAAACTCAGGTGTGTTAATCATAGCTAACAGTTCCTGTGGCGTTGCTTTCATTGTAAGAATTTTACCATAATTGCCATGAGCGGGTACACCGTCTGAGCATTCTGAGCAAGTTAAGATAGCGCCACCTTGTTTGACGATTTGAGCGGCAGCGCTCATGCCCTTAACAGTCTGATAGAGGTTTTGGTCAAGCGGATAGCCAGAGTTGGTGGTAATTACAATGTCAAAGGGCTGGTCAACAGGAAACATGGCATGGTCTTTAACAAAAGCGCAGCCGGCACGATGAGCGTTAAGCAGTTCACCGGCGAATACACCTGTGATTTCTTTTTGACCGTTGAGTGTGACATTAAGCATAAAGTCTGGCTTGGCCAGTAAGCAGTTTTGGGTAGCTGCATCCTGGACAATATTACCATCGATGATTCCCCAGGTGCTGTTGCGGTGCCCGATCATTTGTGCGTTGTGAAAGTCCTGAATGGTGGATATACCGGCAATACCGGGGCAGATACCTTTGGGGCCGCCGGAGAAACCAGCAAAAAAATGGGGTTCAATGAAGCCTGTGACAATTTTAAAAGTACAGTTAACATAGGTTTTATTTAGGTAGACATCAGAACCATAGCTGTTTTTTCCCACCAGTACAAGTTCTTCAGGGTCAAAGGCATTGTGGTTAATAATACGGACAGTATCGACGACTTCCTGGCCAAGCATTTGCACAAGCTCCTGGTTGGTATTGGCACGATGACTGCCTAAGCCGTTAATAATGACAAAGTTTTCTTTGGGAATATGAGCTAGTTCTTCCAAAAGCCAAGGGATAAGCTTATGATTGGGTGTGGGGCGGGTCAGGTCTGAGATGACAATGGCGATAGTATCAGATGCTGTAACTAGGTCTTTGAGGGGCGGTGTTCCAAGTGGTTGGCGCAAGGCTTGTTGTACAGCTGCTTTGTCAGCGTTCAGGCCGTCCAGATGCCGGGGTTCAATAATTACTGCCCGATCAGGCACCATGATCGAGAGTGTGTCTTTCCCGTAAGCCAGAGCTACGTGTTTCATATTGATACCTGCCTTTCCTTTGTAGGTATATATACATTTTATCCTGAATGTATTGGAACCTCAATAGCTTTGCCAATATTGACCTAAAAGAATCAAGCTATGAGGATAAAAAGTAATGCAGTGCCTGTTTGAAAACGTAACATGTCACGTTGTATATAGAAAGTCAAAAAGGCGTTTACAAGCTCATGATTAAGAAGCGATTTTCCCGCGTATCCTATAGCGGTACGCGGGTTTTGTTTTTATAAAAAATTTGCTTGCACTTTGGGTCAATTATGTTACAATCATATAGTACTTTTCAAAAAAAAAGCAGGTAAAAAGGAGCGATGATAAGTGAAATATTTTAGGTTATCCCAGGATGCTGTCAAGGCACTGGCTGATACCTACAGCACTCCCTTGTTGGTGCTGTCTTTAGAACAAATTGAATTAAATTACAAGCTGCTGGCTGAGAATATGCCAGATGTTAAAATATATTACGCCGTCAAGGCCAATCCGGATGAACGAATTATCCGGAAGCTTGACACGCTTGGCGGTTATTTCGACGTCGCGTCTGACGGTGAGATGCGTATGTTGAATCAGTTAGGCATTGACTCTGACCGCATGGTGTATGCTAATCCGGTGAAAACAAACAGCGGTTTAAAAGTAGCGCATGATGTTGGGGTGCATAAATTTACTTTTGACAGTGAAAGTGAAATTGAAAAAATGGCAACAGCTATTCCCGGAGGCACTGTTTTGCTGCGCATCCGGGTGGACAACCCGCATGCATTGGTTGATCTTAATAAAAAATTTGGCGTACATCCGGATGAGGCGCTGGAGCTTTTGACCAAAGCGAAGGCGGCCGGACTTGATGTGGCTGGGTTGTGCTTCCATGTTGGCAGCCAGTCAACAAGCAGTGAAGCCTACATTGCTGCGCTCAAAAGTTGCCGTAAACTTTTTGATGCAGCTAAAGGATTAGGTATGCATCTTCATATTATTGACATTGGCGGTGGTTTTCCTATTCCCACGTTGGTCGAAGAGCCTGATGTGGCGCAAATGGCAGCTGCTATTTATAAAGTTATTAGACAATATTTTCCTGATACTGAGATTTGGGCGGAGCCAGGCCGGTATATCTGTGGTACGGCGGTTAATCTGATTACTCAGGTTATTGGCACCAAAGTGCGCAATAATCAGCAATGGTACTTCCTGGATGATGGTTTGTACGGGACTTTTTCAGGCGTTATCTTTGATCACTGGGATTTTGAACTGGAGACCTTTAAGACTGGTAAAATGATTCCGGCCACCTTTGCCGGTCCAAGCTGCGATTCGCTGGACATTATGTTTCGGGATAAACATACTGTGCCGATGGAGATTGGCGACTTGATTCTGGTGCCTAACTGCGGGGCTTATACGTCGGCTTCAGCAACCGTATTCAATGGCTTTGCCAAAACGCAAATTGTTGTGTGGGAAGAAGTATATAAAGCAATTCAGGCCAAGCTTGAGTTAGCTACTGCGGGGTAATGAAATAGCTTTGCTTAAAAAGGTAAAACCCTTCCGTGTGAAGGGTTTTTATTTTCCTATTATATAACAAAGGTAAGGAGCCGCCATAGGAAAAGCGGCTCCTTGGCAGATGATTACGTGTTTTGGGGGTCCATAATGGCAATGTCGCCCTCTTCGCCTGTACGAATTCGAACTGCATTGGCTACCGGGTATACAAAAATCTTACCATCGCCCATTTTTCCGGTTCGACAGGTTATTTTTGCCGTTTCGATAACGCGTTCTACCGGAACTTCGCAGACCACGATTTCAACTTTAACTTTTGGCAACAAATTGACCGAGTATTCTTGACCACGGTAAACTTCTTTGTGCCCTTTACTGAGACCACAGCCATATACTTGCGTGACAGTCATGCCGGTTACATTAATTTTATTCATGGCTTCTTTCAAGGCTTCTAATTTTTCCGGCCGGGTAATAATATCAATTTTAGTTATTGGATTCATGTTTTTCCCTCCAATTACACTGGACGTAAAATTATGCCAGTGTGGTTTCTTTAACAGTTACTTGATTACTTGAGATACTGGTTACCGGGATATTGAGCGGAGAACCTGTCATGAGATCTTGATAGGCATAGCCGCGTTCGCCGTGCTCGGTAATATCCATGCCTTGAATTTGTTGTTCATCGTCGGCTTTGATTTGCATGACTAAGCCGATAGCTTTGACAATAAGGAAGGTCATGACGGCGGCAAATATCCAGCTTGTACCGACGCCGGCAAGTTGTTTTAAAACCTGGGCGGCATTTCCATAGAATAAGCCATCGGCTCCCGCGGGATTGACTGCAGTGGTGGCAAAGAAGCCGGTAGCAATAGCGCCAAAGGTGCCACCTACACCATGAACTCCGAAGGCATCTAATGAATCATCATAACCCAACTTGTTTTTGGCTATGGCCACAGCAAAGAAGCAAATTACGCCACCGCCGAGCCCCATAATAATGGCGGACGGTACAGTAACAAAGCCGGCTGCCGGAGTAATAGCTACAAGACCGGCGATACAACCGGAAGCTGCGCCAAGCAGGGTAGGTTTGCCATGATAAAGCCACTCAGCGACTATCCAGGAAACTGTGGCTGCAGCGGCAGCGACGTGAGTTGTAACGAAAGCAACGGCTGCCAGTCCGCTGGCGCCAAGAGCACTGCCGGCATTAAATCCAAACCAGCCAAACCACAGCAGGGCGGCTCCTAAAACGGTCATAGGGAGATGATGGGGAGCCATTACTTCGCTGCCGTAGCCCTTGCGTTTACCAACCATCAAGGCAAACACCAGACCAGATACACCGGAGATGATGTGTACTACAGTACCGCCGGCGAAGTCAAGTACGCCATATTCGCGCAACCAGCCACCGACACCCCAAACCCAGTGAGCTACAGGATCATAGACAAGCGTAGCCCAAAGTAATACGAAGGCCACGAACGCGGGAAATTTAACCCGTCCGGCAACAGAACCGGAAATAATTGCCGGAGTAATGATAGCAAATACGCCTTGGAACATCATGAAAGCCAGTTGGGGGATAGTAGCAGCGTAATCGGGGTTAGGATCGGTGCCGACACCACTTAATCCAATCCAATCCAGACTGCCTAGCAGGTGATTGATGTCCGGGCCAAAGGCAAGTGAATAGCCCCAGAGGACCCATTGAATTGAAATTACGCCAAGACAAATAAAACTTTGCATTATAATACTCAATACATTCTTAGTACGGACCATTCCTCCGTAGAAGAGTGCTAAGCCTGGAGTCATTAACATTACAAGTGCTGCGCTGATTAGTACAAAGGTTGTATCCCCAGTATCAATTTTGGGTGGTTCAACCGGTGCTGCAGAGGCATCGCCTTCGGCAGCCAAAACAATAGTAGTCAGGAATAAAGTTAAAATCAAGAATATACCCAATATAGTAGATAGCTTTTTCATATACTAGTCACCTTCCTTATCTGATGAATTTTCAAAGCTGCTGCATAATACTGCTGTTTGAGCTAAATCAACAATCGTTGCAGGAAGCAAAGAATATCTTTCACGATGAACCACCCCCCGATAGTAAGCGTTTGACAATGAAATGTCCTGGAGGCTGGCCTCCAGGACATCATTGTCCCTAAAAAGATGTAAAAGGCGCTTATATCAGTCCTAAGATAAAGAGGACCAAATATAAGCGCCTTTGCTTGTCTATCACCATAACGGTAATTACTTATTTGATGTATGTTATGGCGTGAATTATATCACCTTTAATTTTCAAATGCAATAGGTTTTTAATAATTTTTTAATTTAGAACATTTAGAATACGATTTCTTGAAGATGCTGCAGTAATTTTGGCTTTTATTGAATAAAGCGGTGAGGTTAAAGAGTATAAGTGCTTAAAGAGGATTAATAGTACTGGTTCGGTAGATGTTTAGTAGAATGTGTAATCTATAAACAGACAATTAGCTAACCTATAAAATAAATTGCTTACAGGGGTATTGTATTTGAAAAATCGGTGTGCTATAATCAGTTCCATAAAACACGCCCAAACACAAATAAATAATTACCGTTATGCAGAGCAGGGAATTATCTATTTATAATTGGGGATATTCGGTTGCTGTGATGCTTGATAACGAAGTAAAAATTGTAGATTAATGTTTTAAGGTTAAGCAAAGAAGCTTATTTGAGTTCTATTTTAGCTAGAACTTGGATAAGCTTCTTTTTTTATAAATCACCAGTTAGGCAGTAAGTGCGCGCTTTACAATCTAACAAGAAGTGATGGATGGTTAAAGTAATGAAATAAGAGGGTGAACCAATGGAAGAAAAGCAAAAGATATTAGAGAAGCTGAAAACAGCGGTAGAAGAACTGGAAACAGAAATGGCGGAAGAAGCAGCAAAAGAAGCGCTAGCCGCGGGGATTGATCCCATAACAGCTATCAATGATGGACTGGCAGCTGGGATGCAGACCATGAGTGACCTGTTTGATGAAGGAGAAGTATTTGTCCCTCAACTCGTAGTAGCCGCAGACGCGTTTGAAGCGGCGGTTGCCATCCTGACAAGTTCAATGTCAGAGGAAGATAAAGCAAAGTCATCCAAGGGGAAGGTACTGTTGCATACCGTACAGGGAGACATTCATGATATTGGCAAAAATATTGTTAAGACTATGATGTCAGCCAGTGGTTTTGAAGTCATCGACCTTGGGCGAGATGTGGCTGTAGAAGAAGTAGTAGCTAAAGCCAAGGAATACAAAGTAGACATCATCGCCGGAGCCGCGCTAATGACCACGACAATGCCGGCCCAGCGCGACATCGTGAGCCTGCTTAAAGAAGAAGGCATACGGGACCAGTTCAAATGCATGTTTGGCGGGGCGCCGGTATCCGATGAATGGGTGGAAAAAATTGGCGGCGATGCCTACGCCGAAACCGCTTCCGAAGCGGTAGAGAAAGCAAAAATCTTAGTAGCAGAATTACGGGGGTGAAAGTAAATGGCAATTGCAAAAGCATTAACCGTATTTGATATCTACGAACGGGCGAAAGTCGGCCCGAAAGTAGAAGAAAAAGAATGGGATTTTAAAACCATACCGCAAACGGCGAGCAGACTAAAGCAAAAATACAAC
>NZ_VLKC01000002.1:2126100-2141675 GCF_007830295.1 Sporomusa sp. KB1
CTGGTAGAATGCGGCGTCTATTGTATTGATACCAATAAAATAATCAGATACACCGAAGAAGAAGTATGGGCCTCAATCAAGGCGGCACCTAAACGTGTCACCTACGGCGAAGGCAAACAAGCCCGAGAGCTCGCTTGCCGCAGCTATAAAGATAAAAGACCGCCGCTGATCCAGGGCGGCCCAACCGGAGCCCCCTGTTCCGAGGAACACTTTCTGGCGATCCATCAATCCTATGCCCAGGAACCATTAGTAGACACCATAGTTGACGGAGTTCTGCAAACCATAAAAGGGCATGACCCTGTGCCGCAAAGCCCGTGGGAAATAGCGGCTGTAAAATCAGAAGCCATAATGGTGCGAGCGGCTCAGGACAGAGCCGGCCGAACCGGTATGGGGCTCTAGGGGAATGAAACATCACTTTCACCCGCAGGAGTAATAGCAGCAGATTTTCCTGGGGGAATGAGGCCATCTGACAGCCATGAAGTATCCCAGCTAAATGAGCTGAAAATTGATGTAGGTGCATTAGTTTTCACCGCTCATTATGTACTAGCCGGAAATATTATCATGTGTGAGCAGATGCCTATCTACGGAGGCTATGCCGGTGGCTTGGAAGAAACCACGATAGTGGATGTAGCAACCACCATAAACTCCTTCGTAATGACGCAAGCAACCTGGCATTTGGACGGTCCGGTACATGTGCGTTGGGGCATAACTACAGCCAGAGAGGCTCTGGCAGTAGCAGGCCACGCCGCCATGGCAATCGAAGCCAACACCAATTTAATGCTGGGTAATCAATACTATACAGTGGCAGGCCCCTGTACCGTAATGTGCCTGTTGGAAACAGCGGCGCAAGCGATGACAGATACGGCCAGCGGCCGGGAAATACTGTCAGGAGTAGCAGCCAGCAAAGGGGTAGCCACCAACTACACGACCGGAATGGAAGCCAGAATGATGGCCGAAGTTGCGCATGCGGTAGCAGGCCTGGAGACCGAAAAAGTAAATGAAATGCTGGACAAACTGGTGGCGATGTATGAAAAAGAGTATAAGACAGCGCCGAAGGGCAAATCATTTGAAGAATGTTATGATGTAGCCAAATTGGTGCCGACACAGGAATATCTGGATGTATATGAGGAAGCCGTTAAGGTGTTGACTGATTTAGGTCTGGATTATTGGACGAAAAAGTAACGGGATAGAGCACCAGAGAGGAATTCCGTGCTCTTTGAGCCGGGAATCCTCTCTGACATTATAAATAGTAAACTATCCTGGGTTAAAAATGGTATGGATTTTATCTGGAGGGTGGATCGAAGAGATCGCGCGGACTCTAAATTCGTGTAGCCGGGTGCGACTCCCGGACTCTCCGCCAATTATTTTTTTTGAAATATTTCACAGTAAAAAATTGCAGGTGCAGATAGGCGGTGTAATACACCACCTGCCTGCAAATCATTAACGCATTGTATAGATGGAGAGAAAAGCTATGCGATATAATGTGATTTTTCAACCGGCAGGCTGGCGTGGAACTGTTTTAGCAGGCAAGAGTTTACTTGAGATATCCAGGGAGGCAGGCGTTGATATTGAAGTGCCTTGTGGTGGAACAGGTATGTGCGGCAAATGCAAGATCAAAGTCGAAGAAGGTTTCTTCGAAACATTAGGGATAACTTCGCGACTAACCAATGTATCACCAATAACCGAAAAAGAGAGAAAGCTATTAAGCCAGGCAGAATTGACTGATCATTATCGATTGGCTTGTTGTGCCAAAATACAGGGAGATATCTTAATCTATGTTCCGGAACAAAGTAGAGCGGCTAAACAAATTATTTTGGAAAGCGGCCGGGAAAAGGCCTTTGTTTTAAAACCGGCAATAGCCCAATATAGTGTAAAACTGAATAAGCCTACTTTAGAGGATAATCGAGATGATTTTAGCCGTATCAAAGACGCCTTGGGCAGTGGGTTTATTCAGTTTGACAAAAACATAGACATCGATTACAGTCTCTTGACGCAGCTTCCCGACATCTTACGTCAAAATCGCTGGCAGGCCAATGTCGTGGTTTGGAATGATTCGGAAATTATTGCTGTGCAGCCGCAAGGAGAGGAAGGTTTGTATGGTATTGCCATTGATATTGGAACTACAACTATTGCTGCATACCTATGCGACCTTGCTACAGGTTCAATTCTAGCCCGGGAATCTTTAATTAATAGTCAGGTGCGGTATGGCGATGATGTAATATCCCGTATAACTTATTGCATGATGAATGACGGCGGTCTGTCAACACTAAACAAAATCATTATTGAGGATATAAATGTACTTGTTCAAAGGCTGACAAAGACAGTAAGAATTGAGCCGGAAAGGGTTTTGGAAATGGTGCTGGTATTCAATACGGTAATGCACCACCTTGTTTTGAATATAAACCCCCAATATATAGGCAGTGTTCCGTTTACATCAGCTATTCGTAGCTCTTGTAATATTAAGGCCAAAGAGCTTGGTATAGAAATTGCTAAAGGCGGTTATGTTCATTGTTTGCCGATTGAAGCGGGGTTTGTGGGGGCTGATAATGTAGCTGTACTTATTGCCGAAGAACCATACAAACAAGACAAAATGATGCTGGTTATTGACATTGGCACAAATGGGGAGATCAACTTTGGCAATAAAGAGGGTATGCTGTCAGCGTCGTGTGCCACCGGCCCGGCGCTGGAGGGGGCACAAATTAAATTTGGGATGCGGGCCGCGCTGGGTGCCATAGAAAGGGTAGCGATAAACGCCTTTACTAAAGAAGCTGAAGTGAAGACGATTGGCGAAAGTATGTGTGGCAGTATATCTTCCCAAGCTGCTGCGAAAGGTATCTGCGGATCAGGGATAATTGATGCTGTTGCGGAATTGTTTAAAGCCGGTATTATTCGCTCTGATGGTACTTTTAACAAAAAAATTGAATCGCCCAGAGTGCGTCAGGGCGTAGATGGAAAGGTTGAATATGTGTTGGCTTGGGCCCCGGATACAGCAATTGGCCAAGATATTACGATAACGCAAAAAGATGTACGTGCCGTCCAGCTTGCTAAGGCCGCGCTGTATGCTGGGGCAAAAATTCTTATGCAGAAAAAGGGCGTAGACAAAGTAGATGAAGTGATCCTGGCCGGAGCTTTTGGTAATTACATTAATAAAGAGAATGCACTGGTTATCGGCATGTTTCCGGATTGTGATTTAGAGAATGTGACTGCTGTTGGTAATGCGGCCGGTGAAGGGGCCAAGTTGGCATTAATGAATGTGGATAAACGTGCGGAGGCCGAGCAGGTAGCCAGTTTTATCCAGTCTGTTGAGACCGCAACAGAGAGTGAATTTCAAACTAATTTCTATGATGCAATGTTTTTCCCGCATGCGAAAGATGCTTTTCCCCATATTCAACAGATACTTACTGCAATTCCGGTTTAGCCAAATAAGCAAGAGGAGGGTGGCCGCAATGGATTATCCGGTTGATTTTATATGCAAAGGTGAGATTCCGGAAGAAATACCGCTGTCTTTTGTACGTTCGGTCGGCAAAAATTTTTATGATGCCTATACAGATAGAAATACTATCGCGGCTGTCGCTAAACAAAAAATGGCAATGCATAAGGACTGTATGTGCAAAGTTCCCTTTTGTGTAACGGTAGAAGCGGAAGCGTTAGGGGCCATCGTAACCATTCCGGATGATAAAATAGGGCCTAGATTTGGCGGCTATAAGTTTACCAGTATTGAGCAGCTGAAACAAATTGGGGAAATCGATTTTCACCGCGGCAGAATTAGCGAAGTCTTGCATGGGGTTGCGCTATTAAAGAAAAGCGGCAATACTGTTGCTCTAAATGTTGAGGGCCCATTTACGATATTGGGGATGCTTATTGACCAAATGGCGATATATAAAGGGTTGAGTAAGCATGGTGAATTAATCGAACAGACCCTGCAAGTTATTGAGGACAACGTTGTTAACTATATCCTGGCTGGTATCGAAAAGGGGGCCAAAATTATATCCTATGCCGACCCCTCCGGAGTGCTGGAGATAGTCGGGCCCAGGATGTATGCACAATTAAGCGGCAACAATTCCTGCAGCATACTAAGACGAATCGAAAAACATCTTAACGGTGTGATCATTCATTTATGTGGCCGGACGTCCAGCTCGCTTGCCAAAACCGGATTTTGCAAAGTAAAGCCTGTTGTGGTCGAGCGTGGCCTGACCTATGGGGAAATGATCTGTCGGTTATTAACCGAAAACAAGATAAAAATGGTAGGACATAATTGTTTAAAAAGCACGCCTGTATATATGCAAAATCCGGTTGTTTGGCAGCTTGAACTGATATAAGCAACGTGAGGGGCTGGTAATATGTCTTTTCCCTGGACAGATGTACAAAAGAAAAGATTGAGTGAGTTGAATTCTGCTGCAGTTTATGCTGAACCATATTTTTCTACCGAAAAAGTAAGAGACGAGGCATTTAAAAAAGAAGAGGTTTGCTTGGTGAAGGCGGGAAAGCAAAAGCTCAATACCTTGCGGACTGAAAAGAAACGACCGACATTATGTGAAATAGAAAGCCAACTGGTTTCAGCCCTGACGGCTCAGAGTTTTGTGCAAGTTACTACGCCGGTTATTATGGCCAAAAGTATGCTGGCAAAGATGACAATTGATGATCAGCATGCCCTTTTTTCTCAGGTGTTTTGGCTTGATGAAAAGAGATGTTTGCGGCCGATGCTCGCTCCTAATTTGTATTATATTTCGAAGGATTTAGTGCGTTTATGGGAAAAGCCGGTACGGATTTTTGAAATCGGTTCTTGCTTTAGGAAAGAATCACAGGGGAATAATCATTTAAATGAATTTACCATGCTGAATTTGGTTGAGTGGGGCACGCCAGAAGAGCAACGGCACGAAAGAATTGGAGAGCTTGCTGACATTGTTATGCAGGCAGCGGGTATTTCCGGATACCGCCTGGAACTGACTTCGTCGGTGGTATATGGCGATACCATAGATGTGATGCAGGGCGATTTGGAGTTGGGATCAGCCGCCATGGGACCACACTTTCTGGATGGGAAGTGGGGTATGTCTTGCACTTGGGTAGGAATTGGTTTCGGGTTGGAACGTCTGGCAATGGTTAAAGATGGTGGACGAAATGTCCGCAGCGTCGGCAAGAGTCTTTCCTATTTGGATGGAGTACGCTTAAATATTTGATTTTGGACTACGGACGGGGGCTGTATTAATGAAAGAAACTAGTGCAATAGTAGATAAAGCCTTACAGGGTATGCCGCTCAAACAGCAAGAAATTTTTCATTTATTGCAGCTTACTGATTCTGCGCAGCGGGAACAGCTATTTGCGG
The DNA here is from genome assembly GCF_007830295.1 of Sporomusa sp. KB1. Taxonomy (GTDB): domain Bacteria; phylum Bacillota; class Negativicutes; order Sporomusales; family Sporomusaceae; genus Sporomusa. Next base: position 2,131,424 of record NZ_VLKC01000002.1, read on the forward strand.
CAGCGCGAATACAGCGGCAAAGGCAGTTTGCCAATAAGGTATTTTTATATGGTTTTGTATACTTTTCCACCTATTGCCGCAATGAATGTACTTTTTGCTTTTATCGTAAGTCGAATGGTGAACCTGTCCGCTACCGCAAAAGTACACAGGAGATCGTGGAAATAGCACGCGCATTGGCTGAAGCCGGCGTTCATTTGATTGACCTGACAATGGGGGAAGACCCTCGATTCCTTGCTAATAATGGTTTGGGAAATGAGCAATTAATAGAAATTGTCAGGCTGGTCAAACAACAGACAGGCTTGCCTGTCATGATTTCGCCGGGAGTTGTCCCGAATGATATGCTGGTTAAGTTAAAGCAGGCTGGAGCCAACTGGTATGCTTGCTATCAGGAGACGCATAATCGCCAATTATTTAAGAGTCTGCGGCTTAACCAGTGTTATGATAAACGGTGGAATAGCAAGGTGTTTGCCAAAGCCATCGGTATGCTTGTTGAAGAAGGCTTGCTTGTTGGGGTTGGTGATTGTGCGCAGGATACAGCTCATTCCTTAGTGAAGATGCAGGAACTTGGTGCGGCGCAAATCCGTACCATGAGTTTTGTGCCCCAAAGAGGAACGCCGCTCTACAATACGGCTATTCCGGATAATTGCCGTGAAATCAATATTATTGCGGTTATGCGGCTGCTGTTTCCAGATAAATTAATACCGGCCTCCTTGGATGTTGAAGGAGTGAGCGGCTTAAAAGCGCGTTTAGATGCCGGGGCGAATGTTGTAACCTCTATCATCCCGCCACAGTCAGGTTTGATGGGTGTTTCACAAAGTACGCTGGATATCTCGGAAGGATACCGTACAGTAGCGGGAGTAACCCCCATTTTGGCTGAATGTGGCCTTGTTTCTGCCACGCTTGCCGAATATGTTGACTGGATGGAAAATCAGCTGGGAGGCCATAGTAAGGGGGAAGCCGTATGCAGGTAGCAGTGCTGGGTGGGAAGTTGCAGGGGGTTGAAGCGTGCTATTTAGCCAAAAAGGCAGGGTGGGATGTCCTGTTGGTGGATAAAAATCCGGAGGCTCCAGCCGTTGGTCTGTGTGACAGGTTTTTGTCATTTGATTTATTAAATAAAGATAAATTGGCCCAGGTACTGCGGGAGGTGCAGTTTATTGTGCCCGCACTGGAAAACAAGCTTGTTCTGGATGCTATATATGAATGTGCACAGGCAGCCGGTGTTAAGGTCCTTTATGACCAGCAGGCTTATAGGTTATCAGCTTCCAAACTGGAATCAGATAAATTATTTGCCAAATTAGGAATTCCGGCCCCGAAACCATGGCCTGATTGCCAGTTTCCGGTTACGGTAAAACCTTCCGGAGCAAGTGGCAGTAAAGGGGTATATCAAGTACAGACGCTTAGTGAATTTAACGAATTGCTGCAGAAAATCAACAAACAGGGTGAATGGGTAGTACAAGAATTTTTGGCAGGCCCCTCTTACTCGATTGAGATTGCCGGGATTAATAATGACTACCGGACTTTCCAAGTCACAGAGCTGGAAATGGATGCAGGCTATGATTGTAAGCGGGTGCTCGCGCCAGCAATACTGGCCGCGGAAAAGATTCAGCAGTTAGCTGATTGTGCGCTTGTAATCGCAAAGGAATTGCAGTTAAACGGCATTATGGATGTAGAAGTAATTTTGCATGAGGGTAAACTCAAGGTTTTGGAAATTGATGCCCGTCTGCCTAGCCAAACGCTTACTGCGGTTTTTAAGTCTACTGGCATTAATGTGCTAGAAGTGCTTGGGACAGGATTTGGCAATAGCAAGGACGAAAAAGAATATACTGCCATGGCTGCCCGGGGTGTAATTTATGAACATATTAAGGTGGGTGGCGGCAAAGTAGAGGTATGTGGTGAACACATCATGGGGGATGTTGGGCCGCTTCATTTAAAAACTGATTTTTTTGGCGCAGAGGAGGCTATTACCAATTACCATAAGGATAAACAAGAGTGGGTGGCCACCTTAATGGTAACTGGTGAGAATCGCGATCAGGCCTTACAGTGTCGCAAGGCCGTCATCAAGAATATAATGAATTCCTGTGGTCTTAAGCAATATCAGGATTTGACGCCGCCGCTATTGCCTAATACCGGTAAATATTAGCTGTGCAAGGGATGAGACTATGACGAGACTTCGTGAAGATGATATTGATACTGTTGGTGAAAAACTATATGAATATAATGAACATCTACGCCATATTCTGGGGAGAAGTTTGGCGGAAATTGCCGCGTATTCTTTGGGAAAAAAACCGGCAGACTTTGCTGGAAAGCACAATGTTCCAATTGGAGTTATTCCTGTTTCCTGCGGGCAAGGCGTGATTGGCGGCTTTGCGCAAACTGTGCAACAGATTATCGAGTTTTTGGGTTTTTGTTCTTTCGTTACGAGCCAAAGTGATGTAGGGGGACTGGCGGAAGCCGTGCGGCGGGGAGCGCAAGTGGTTTTCCTTGCAGATGATGACCACTTTGTGGCTATTCATCTTGCTGGTGGTAAGGTGGTTGATAATGGCGAAGCAACAGGGCGTGGCTATGCAGCAGCCCTGGCATTGATGGCCGGCGGCTTAGTCGGGAAAAAAGTACTGCTAATCGGGGCCGGGCCGGTAGGAGCAGGTGCTGCTGTTTTTTTAACACGGCAAGGTGCGCAGGTTTCAATTTACGATATTGATATAGAAAAATCGGAGACGTTGCGACAAACCATCGACGGTGTGACAGTGGTTTCCGACTTATCTGCCGCTTTGACTGAATGCAACCTGGTGGTAGAGGCAACTCCTGCTGTTGACGTAATTGCCGGCAAATATATTACGGTAGACAGCATGGTAGCCGCGCCGGGTATACCTTTGGGATTACATTCAGAATGTATGGAAAAACTCTCAGGCAAATTAATTCATGATGTCCTGGAAATTGGTGTGGCTACCATGCTGTTTACTGTTTTTGCTGACTAAACGTATAGAAGGTGACTACTATGGCTGTAAATAAAGGGTTTGTTTTACTTAAGGAATCTCCGCTAAATGAGACTGACAAAAAGAAAAAATACTATAGAAAAAATGTGGATTTTTTTAAGCTGGTAGAGAAGCTGAAGTTATGGCCTTCCCGCTCGGGGACTCTGCATGGTATCAAGACAATCAAGATTACTGGTAAAATTGCCGAAATTACTACTCATTGCGATGAAACCTTTGTCGTGTGGAATTCCCGAACCAGCCGTGCTGCCAGATGGCTGCGCAACAAGTGGTGTGTTAGTGCCTGCAAAACCTGTAAAATACCGGCATGGAAAATTGAGAAGTATTCCAGTACAATGATGACTCAAAAATGGGGGGGCAATTTGTAGCAATAGGCTTGACAAGTAAAAATGCATAAACTATACTACTGGTGGTTGGCGGCAGATGTTGTTTTTTAGGGCAAGCTAATGAGAGGTTGATAGTATGGCTAGGGTAGCGGTAAAAATTGAACTAACCGAGACGGAAAGAACAGAATTAGAAAAGAATAGTAAAGGCCATAAAGTGGAAAAACGGCTTTATATTCGTTCAAAGATTATTCTATTGGCGGCAGAAGGCAAAGAGTGTACGGAAATTGCAAAAATATTGGATGTTTCTGAAAAAACGTGCCGTAAATGGCGGAATAGGTTTGCGGAAAAGCGGCTTGAGGGAATTCTTGATTTAGAAAGAAGTGGGGCGCCGGACACCTTTACGGAAGAAGAACGACTGGAAATAATTCGAATTTCCTGCAGTCAACCGGAGGAACCCCGAAATTGGACGTTGTCTTATTTAACCGAGCTTGTCAAAGAAAAGATAGGACGTTCAATTTCTATTGAAACTGTTCGCCAAATATTAAAGTCTGCTGATCGAAAGACCATTGTTATGCCACCGAGTAAGCATAGTTTGTATATTAAACCTTCAAAAATACAGCGTGAGTAGGGATGTGTTTATTATTTAATAAGCGCATCTTTTTTATTGCTTGTTTTAGAATGCCGAAATTATATTCAATTAAATAGATACCGTTATATTTATTGATGGTATGATCAATGAATTAAATTTAATATAATTAATTAAAGGTAATAAATTAATTGATAGGATTGGTGATAAAATGAGGAAAATCCTTGGTAATTCACGAAAAATAAATAATTATAAAAGGTATTGCATTTATAAAATGAAGGTGCTATAATACAAATCATAAAGTTACAAATAAATAGTTACCGTTATTTAAAGAGCTGTTATGTTGATAAAATGGTAAATTTCTTGGCGGTGATAACGGTAAAAAATTATTGGATTAATTATTAAAGCTTGGATAAGCAAAGGCGCTTATTGGGTTCTATTATACAAATAGAACTTCAATAGATGCCTTTTATTTTTTTACGCCAATGAATAACAAAAACTAATTGGGAGGCAATTGCGGTGAATTCTAAAGAAATATTTATTAAGGCCATTAAGCTGGAAAAAACGCCGAGAGTTCCAGTCACCATCTTATCAGGGGGTGTGTGGGTTTTCAACAGAAAGGGAATGTCGCTCGGAGATTCGTTTAAGCTGGCACCACAAGCGGCTGCAGAAATTATTGCCGCGACGAATGAAGAAGTAAGGTCAGACATTGTGTGGGCGGCAGCCGGTTGTAATAATCTGGCTATACGGGCCATTGGCGGCAAAGCGAATTTCCACAAAGTCGGTGCAGCCTCAGACATTGCAGAGCCTTTGATTGCCAAAGCGGCTGATATTGATAAACTCAATGTGGATAAATTGAAGGATGATGCCGGTATCCAGGCCATGCTGGAAACAACTAAAATTTTAGTAAAGAATATCGGTGACCGGACGATGATCGGCAATAGTCAATGGGGACCGTTGACACTGGCTGGGCTGATATTAGGAACTGAAAATTTAATGCGTATTATGATAAAAGACAAACCAGCAGTGCATGCCATGCTAGAGTTTACATCAGAACTTTGTTACCGTTACTGGGAACTATTCGTAAATGCCGGCGCAGAGTTTGTTTCAATGGCTGAACCTACGGCTTCGGGTGATATGATTGCCCGCAAACAATTTATAGAGTTTGCTATGCCGGCGGCCACAAAAATAAGAGGCAGAATTGCTGATAAAGTCAGCGGGACAATGATCCATATTTGCGGTGATATTACTAAATTTTTGGATTTGATCCCGGAAATAGGGGTTAATGTGGTTTCCCTTGATTACAAAGTGGATTTAGCTAAAGCAAGAGAAGTTTTACATGGAAAAATAGCATTTACCGGGCAGATGGACCCTGTTGCCATTATGCAGGACGCAACACCTGTCGGCGTTGCCGCTGCTTGCCGTGAGTGTATAGAGAAAGCTGGTCTTGACGGCGGTTATCTGATGATGCCAGGATGCGATCTACCACCTGGTGTACCACTTGAAAACCTGAAAGCTATGGTTGATACTGCACATAACTACAAGATGTAATTTTAAAAAATATAAGGAAAACAAGGGGGATATATATCATGTCAGTAAATAAGGAAGAGCTTTTTGCAAAATTAGCGGATGCGGTGTTAGAGATGGAGGAAGAACTCGCAGCTGCCTTGTCAAAGGAAGTTATTGAAAATGGCGTAGATGCGTTTGAGGCAATTGATCAGGGCCTTGCCCACGGGATGTATAGAGCAGGCAAGCTTTTTGAGGAAGAAGAATATTTCGTTCCAGAACTATTGATGTGTTCTGATGCTATGAATGCCGGACTAGACGTACTAAAGCCACATCTGAAGGTTGAGGAACAGGCGGAAAAATTAAAGGTGGTTATTGGTGTTGTCGAGGGTGATACTCATGATATTGGCAAAAATTTAGTCAAACTTATGTTGGAAACATCTGGTTTTGAACTCATTGACTTGGGACGAGATGTAACGCCGCAGGCTTTTGTTGATAAGGCTAAAGAGGAAGCGGCCGCGATGATTGCAATTGGCACACTGATGACAACAACTATGGATGGCATGGGAGAAGTAATCAAGATCCTAAAGAATGAAAATATAAGAGACCAATTTAAGGTAATCGTAGGTGGTGCCCCAATTTCTCAAAGCTTTGCCGATAAAATTGGCGCAGACGGCTATGCCAGCAATGCTGCACAAGCTGTAAAATTATCGAAAGATTTATTAAGCGTAGGGTAAGCTGTATAGTTAAAACTTATAAAGAGAAGAGGGGTTCTTGTGGATGCATTTAGCCCGAAAGAGCGGCTGCTAAGAGTTTTAAATAAACAAGAAGTAGAACGACCACCTGTTATTTGTCCTGGTGGCATGATGAATTCAGCAATAGTGGATGTTATGAATAAGACTGGTCATACGTTGCCGGCAGGTCATCATGATGCAACATTGATGGCCGAATTAGCTCATGATGTGCATGAAAACACTGGCTTCGAAAATTTCGGCATACCATTTTGCATGACAGTGGAAGCGGAAGTGTTGGGCAGTGAAATTAACTATGGCACGCTTAAATGTGAACCAAAGATTGAAAAAGAAGTCTTTCCATCGGTTTCTATGGTGGAGTTTAAAGATAGTAGTGCTATGGGAAAGAATGCACGTGTCAATACGATCATCCAGGCAACCTATGCATTGGCGCAAAAGTATCCGGATGTTCCTGTAATTGGCAACCTGACCGGCCCGATCAGCACAGCGGCGTCAATTGTTGATCCGATGCGATTTTTAAGAGAGCTAAGGAAAGATCCGGCTAACGCTCATAAGGTCGTCGATTATGTGAGCAATCATTTGATTGAGCTGGCAAAATTAATGATTGATAATGGTGCTACGCTTATATCGATAGCCGATCCGACCGCGACCGGAGAGATTTTGGGTCCTAAAATATTTAATGATTTTGCTGTAAGGAATATTAACAAAGTGGTTGAGGCCATTCACGCCATGAATACCCATGTTATTGTCCACATCTGCGGCAATGTAAATGCTGTTAAGGCTCATGTGGCTGAAATCAAGTCAGATGCCATCAGTACTGATGCGATGGTTAATTTAAAAACACTTAAAGAAGAGTATCCAGGACTGACTACCATGGGGAATTTGAGCACATTTTTGTTGGAGCTCGGGGAAGAAAAGACGGTTGTCCGGCATGCAGAAAGGCTTATCAACGATGGAATAAATATCATTGCGCCAGCCTGTGGTCTTGGTACGGCTACCCCGCTTAAAAACATTGTTTCTATGACACAGACGGTAAAGGGGAACTAATTATGGTTAGGATCAATTTTATTGGAAAAGGTGTAACTGCAGAAGTAGAAACTGGTACTACAATTCTGGAGGCGGCACGCACGGTTGACGTAATGATTGAGTCTCCTTGTAATGCTGTTGGTACGTGCGGCAAGTGTAAAGTACGGGTTAATCCCAAGCAGTTTGATTGTCTGATTCAAGATGGCGAACATCATCTTTCCCAAGATGAGATAGCAGAAGGCTTTACGCTGGCTTGTCAGGCAAAGGTTATGGGAGACATTGATGTAGAGGTTGTTTCCAAAAACCAAAATAAAACCTTAAAAATTCTAGATCATGGTGAAAGCTTTGCTATTGAAATCGATAGCTTTATAAAAAAAGAGTATGATGGCAGCGCCAAGACAATCGTGTATGCGGGCGGCAAGGTTATAGGAGAAGAGTCAGGTGACACCGCAGCATTGAATTTTGGTGTAGTAGTGGATATAGGCACGACTACCGTAGTTGCGTCACTTGTAGACATTGGTACAGGCGATGAGCTTGCTTCTGTTTCAGCGCTGAATCCGCAAAGCTTGCAAGCGCAGGATGTGCTGTCAAGGATAAAATTTGCTTCTGATGAACAGGGCTTAAAGACTATGTACGGTGACATTATTAAAGAAATTAACCGGATGATTTTGGAGCTTGTCAAGGAAGCTGGCATCAAGCAAGAAAACATATATGAAGTTATTTTCAGTGGCAATACCTGTATGATTCATTTGGCGGCTAATGTTAACCCCTATTCATTAGGTAAATATCCGTATGATCCCCAGATACGGGGAGGCAGCCATATCAGTGCTTTTGAGCATAATCTCAATATTAGCAGCTTCGGTTTAGTTTATCTGCCGCCGATTATCTCCTCGTATGTAGGTCCGGATATTACATCAGGTGTATTGGCGTCAAGGTTACAAGACCGAAGGGGTGTCACTCTGTTTGTGGACATTGGCACCAATGGGGAAATGGTTATTGCTACCAATGGAAAACTTTCATCAGCATCAACCGCAGCGGGTCCTGCCTTTGAAGGTATGAATATTACGCATGGTATGCGAGCGGCAAAAGGTGCGATAGAAATCTTTGACATTGAAGAAGATGGCGGTGTTGTTGTTAAGACGATTGGTGAGGCAAAACCGATTGGTATTTGTGGCAGCGGGCTTTTAGATATTATCGGTGAACTGGTAGCTAATCATGTAATTGGAAAAAATGGCAAGTTTGTTTCGCCGGAAGCGGCTGATGTAAAACCAGAATTAAAGCAAAGGCTGGTAAAGCAGGATGGCAAGCTGGTTTTTAAAATCGCCGATGACGTATTTCTTACGCAAAAGGACGTCCGCCAAGTGCAATTGGCAAAAGGTGCTGTCCGGTCAGGGATAGAGTTTTTGCTAAAGAGTAACGAGGTTAAGGCAGAACAAGTGGATAAGGTGCTTATTGCCGGGTCCTTTGGCTATCATCTTAGAGCCAAGAGTCTGATTAATATTGGCCTATTGCCAAGCGTGTTTGAGGGTAAAATCGATTTTATCGGTAATACATCAAAGTCGGGCGGGCGGGCATTCTTGCTGAATGTTGCCTATCGTAAAGAAATGGAAGAATTAGTAGGCGATATTGAAGTGGTTGAGCTTGCTAATCGTGATGATTTCGATAAAGTCTTTGTAGCTTGTCTTGGCTTTTAAAACATTGAGAGATTAACCCGACGGAGGCGTACATATGAGCCGACGCAAAATTTTAGAAAAACTCAGAAGAGCGGTTGAAGAAATGGAAACTTCTTTAGCTGAAAAAGCAGCTAAGGAAGCAGTAGCGAGTGGCCTTGATCCTGTTGTAGCAATCAATGAGGGATTGGCGGTTGGCATGAAGACTGTCAGTGATCTTTTCGATGAAGGGGAAGTGTTTGTTCCACATCTTCTGGTAGCTGCCGAAGCCTTTGAAACAGGTGTTGCTATTTTGACAGAATCTATGCCGTCGGAGGCCAGGAACCAGTCTTTTCAGGGAAAAGTGCTCATTCATACCGTGCAGGGAGATATTCATGATATTGGCAAAAATATAGTAAAAACAATGTTGTCGGCAAGTGGCTTCGAAGTATTTGATTTAGGCAGAGATGTGCCGGTAGCGGTAGTTGTTACTAAAGCGCAGGAATTTCAGGTAGATATTATCGTGGGTGCGGCCTTGATGACAACCACCATGCCTGCACAACGAGAACTTATTACATGCTTACAGGAAGAGGGTATTCGCCAGCAATTTAAGATTATTTTTGGCGGTGCACCTGTATCTTCTGAATGGGTAACGCGTATAGGTGCCGATGGATATGCTGAAAGTGCTTCGGCAGCCATTGAAGTAGCCAGAGTGCTAATGGCTGAAAAGCGGGCAAAAGGATAGCAAGGCTATTTCCAGAGCTATTCCAAAGAGTTTTCAAATAGATGCAAGATACTGGTATAAAGTGAAAACTTTTCACTTGGAATGGAAAAATGGGGAGGTGGAACCAATGGAAGAAAAGCAAAAGATATTAGAGAAGCTGAAAACAGCGGTAGAAGAACTGGAAACAGAAATGGCGGAAGAAGCAGCAAAAGAAGCGCTAGCCGCGGGGATTGATCCCATAACAGCGATCAATGATGGACTGGCAGCTGGGATGCAGACCATGAGTGACCTGTTTGATGAAGGGGAAGTATTTGTCCCTCAACTCGTAGTAGCCGCAGACGCGTTTGAAGCAGCGGTTGCCATCCTGACAAGTTCAATGTCAGAGGAAGATAAAGCAAAGTCATCCAAGGGGAAGGTACTGTTGCATACCGTACAGGGAGACATTCATGATATTGGCAAAAATATTGTTAAGACTATGATGTCAGCCAGTGGTTTTGAAGTCATCGACCTTGGAAGAGATGTGGCTGTAGAAGAAGTAGTAGCTAAAGCCAAGGAATACAAAGTAGACATCATTGCCGGAGCCGCGCTAATGACCACGACAATGCCGGCCCAACGCGACATCGTGAGCCTGCTTAAAGAAGAAGGCATACGGGACCAGTTCAAATGCATGTTTGGCGGGGCGCCGGTATCCGA
>NZ_VLKC01000002.1:2141775-2330569 GCF_007830295.1 Sporomusa sp. KB1
CTGGTAGAATGCGGCGTCTATTGTATTGATACCAATAAAATAATCAGATACACCGAAGAAGAAGTATGGGCCTCAATCAAAGCGGCACCTAAATGTGTCACTTATGGTGAAGGCAAACAAGCCCGGGAACTCGCTTGCCGCAGCTATAAAGACAAGAGACCGCCGCTGATCCAGGGCGGCCCAACCGGAGCGCCCTGTTCCGAAGAACACTTTCTGGCGATCCATCAATCCTATGCCCAGGAACCATTAGTAGACACCATAGTAGACGGAGTTCTGCAAACCATAAAAGGGCATGACCCTGTGCCGCAAAGCCCGTGGGAAATAGCGGCTGTAAAATCAGAAGCCATAATGGTGCGAGCGGCTCAGGACAGAGCCGGCCGAACCGGTATGGGGCTCTAGGGGAATGAAACATCACTTTCACCCGCAGGAGTAATAGCAGCAGATTTTCCTGGGGGAATGAGGCCATCTGACAGCCATGAAGTATCCCAGCTAAATGAGCTGAAAATTGATGTAGGTGCATTAGTTTTCACCGCTCATTATGTACTAGCCGGAAATATTATCATGTGTGAGCAGATGCCTATCTACGGAGGCTATGCCGGTGGCTTGGAAGAAACCACGATAGTGGATGTAGCAACCACCATAAACTCCTTCGTAATGACGCAAGCAACCTGGCATTTGGACGGTCCGGTACATGTGCGTTGGGGCATAACTACAGCCAGAGAGGCTCTGGCTGTAGCAGGCCACGCCGCCATGGCAATCGAAGCCAACACCAATTTAATGCTGGGTAATCAATACTATACAGTGGCAGGCCCCTGTACCGTAATGTGCCTGTTGGAAACAGCGGCGCAAGCGATGACAGATACGGCCAGCGGCCGGGAAATACTGTCAGGAGTAGCAGCCAGCAAAGGGGTAGCCACCAACTACACGACCGGAATGGAAGCCAGAATGATGGCCGAAGTTGCGCATGCGGTAGCAGGCCTGGAGACCGAAAAAGTAAATGAAATGCTGGACAAACTGGTGGCGATGTATGAAAAAGAGTATAAGACAGCGCCGAAGGGCAAATCATTTGAAGAATGTTATGATGTAGCCAAATTGGTGCCGACACAGGAATATCTGGATGTATATGAGGAAGCCGTTAAGGTGTTGACTGATTTAGGTCTGGATTATTGGACGAAAAAATAATGTAAAAATTATTCACTAGCGCAGACGTCTTTGCATATTGCAGGGGCGTCTCTGCCTATATAACATCCATGCCTGGTTAATAAGAGGGGTTGTGCGGGTTGCAGTGTGGGAGAATATAAGGGGGATAACTATGATTCGACATGCACAAGAACGTGATTTGCCGGAAATTTTAGAAATATATAATGAAGCCATAATTCACACTACAACAGTCTATGAATGTAATCCCCGGACGTTGGAAGACCGTTTGGAATGGTATAGAGAAAAACAAAAAATCGACTTTCCGGTAATTGTCTACGAGGAAAATAGTAAAGTTTTGGGATTCGCAACCTTTAGTCAGTTTGGCACCTTATCGGGCTTCAAATTTACAGTAAAAGACTCAGTATATGTTCATAAGCAACACCGATGTAACTATGTTGGCACGAAATTATTAAAAGAGCTAATAGAAATTGCGAATAAAAGCAATTATGCAACAATGATTGCTGAGATTGACGATGGTAATGAAAGTAGTAAAATAATGCATGAAAAAGTTGGTTTTAAGAACGCAGGCATTATTCGTAAAGCCGGCTATAAGTTTGGTATGTGGCTTGATCTGGCTGTGTATCAGTATGAGCTTAAGGGATTTAAAGTTCCAGGTGGTTAATGATTTTGACATAAAGGTAGTGAATTAAAGTGGAATTGAATATAGTTGTAAGAAAAGCCTCTTTTACCGATATTGATGCTATGATTGAATTACTCAGACTACTATTCGCTATTGAGACTGACTTTGCGTTTGATGGCGATAGGCAGCGTTTAGGGCTAACTCTCTTACTGCAGGCGGAAAATACCGGCTGTGTGCTGGTGGCGGAACGTGGGCAGCACGTTGTGGGCATGTGCACGGCGCAGTTGCTTGTATCCACAGCGGAAGGCGGAATAAAAGCACTAATTGAAGATGTAGTAGTTGCTGAAAGCTGCCGGCGACAGGGTGTGGGTACACAACTGCTAATGGCAATTGAACAGTGGGCCGCCTGTCAGGGGGCTAAACGCGTCGATTTGCTGGCCGACCGGCGTAACAATCGGGCGCTTGATTTTTATCAACGGTTAGGCTGGCTGGAAACAAAACTTGTCTGTTTGCAAAAAAAGTTATAGCTCACCAGCTGATAAGAAAATTTTATAAAGGTAAGATATGTAAGGAAGGAGAACGTCTTTCTTTACATATTTTTTTTGCGAGGTGGGCGTTATGCCGAAATTTACAAGAAATTTGTCCTCTAAGGTTGGCTTGCCGCCAGGTACATTGCTGCATGTCGGTGATACGCGCGCGGATAAGGCTTATATTAGTGTGGCGAATTATGATGGTGTTGGTTTTACCGAAACAAAGGATGCTTTGCTAGGTGATTTGAAGAAATTAGCCGATATGCAGGGTGTTACCTGGATACAGGTGCAGGGGCTTACTGCTGAAGCCGTTGAGGGAATTGGCCAGCAGTTTACTATCCATCCGCTGGTATTGGAAGATATACTGCACACGAATCAGCGGCCTAAGGTGGCGGACTATGGAGATTATTTATGCGTAATTGTAAAGTCGTTGACAGTAAAAGCTGAAATAGACGGCTATGAGGCCGAACAGGTCAGCCTGATTTTGGGCCCAAACTATGTAATATCCTTTGTGGAAAGCCTGTACGGCGGCAAGGATGTATTGGCTAGTGTCTATGAGCGTGTCAGGGGCGGGCGGGGTAAGATTTGCCGGCTGGGAGCCGATTATTTGTTTTATGCCTTACTTGACAGTATTGTGGATCATTATTTTTTGGTGCTGGAACATTTGGGAGAGAAAATCGAGCTGCTGGAAAACCAGATCGCTAATCAGCCACGTCCCGAACTATTGCAGGAACTGCATGTGCTTAAGCATGACATGCTATTTTTGCGAAAATCGGTATGGCCTGTTAGAGATCTAGTGAGTGTACTGGAGCGGGGAGAAACGTCTCACATCAAGGATTCGACGGTTGTTTATCTGCACGATATATACGACCATGTGATTCAGGTCATCGAAACAGTGGAGATTTACCGGGATATGCTGTCAGGTATGCTTGATATTTACCTATCCAGTGTCAGTAACCGTATGAGTGAGGTTATGAAAATGCTGACAATTATTTCAACTATTTTTATTCCGCTTACCTTTATTGCCGGAGTCTATGGGATGAACTTTACGCATATGCCGGAACTGGAGTGGGAGTATGGTTATCCAATGATTGTATCCATTATGCTGGGTATAAGCTTGTTGATGGTGCGCTACTTTCGCAAAAAGCAGTGGTTATAGTGGGATAAAAGTCCCAGCTATTAGGAGCTGCTTGACCTAAGTCCTAAAAAAAGATAGGAGAATCTCCTCGCTAGTTTTTACGTTGGTTTGGGTTTAAAATTTAAGTACAGAGTAAACACGCTAGCTATTTTGCCTTACTAATTTGCAGGTGGTAACTCATTGTATGAGTACTTACTTTTTTAGCATTGTACATGGCAGGAGGGACGATATGCTCAGGTATTCCAATAAAGGACTTTTAGTGATTGCGGTAGTTTTAAGTATGCTAACAACCGGGCTTGTGTATAGCTATCTAAAGAAAACGAGTGGTAATCTCCCCGCCGATACCGCAGCCGTGGTCGTAGCTAAGATAGATATTGGTGCTAAGACCAGAATTACTCCCGAAATGGTACAGGTGACTAAGGTTCCTATAGCCTATTTGCAGCCGGGTGCTGTACAAGAGTCGAAAGAGGTCATTGGTATGTTGTCCAAGGAACCGATTATAGCTGGTGAGCAGATAACAGCACGGCGGCTACTTGGTGAAGGTAAGGCAGCTGGGTTTACCGGGTTGATTCCCGTGGATAAACGAGCGATAACTATCGGTGTTAATGAAGTAACTGGTGTGGCCGGATTTGTTAAAGCCGGCGATTATGTGGATGTGGTTGTCACTTTTGAGAAAAGTACGGTTGGTGACAATGTCAGCCACTTGGTGCTGCAGAATGTACTGGTATTAGCTGCTAACCGAGAAAGCGAGGGGGGAGCTGTTGAGACAAACAATACTACTTCCAAGGATAAAAAAGAGGTCATCAAAACAGCTACTGTTACGCTGGCGGTAACGCCTGACGAAGCAGCGAAACTTACTCTGTCAGAAGATAAGGGCAAAGTGCGCTTGACGCTTAGACCATTTATGCAAAATACCGGTGTTAGCATCGCCGGCCCGGTTACGCCCCAAGACATTGTCGGTATACATAATAACTCACCTGTTCCCCGTCAAGAACCGACAGAACAAGCGCCGCCAGCTCCACCGTCAATGGATAAGCAGGCCGGCGGTATTCAAATGATTCGGGGAACGAAAACCGAGGTTATAGCCATTAATTAGCGGTTACAGTACCGGGAATGCAGGATTGGCAGAAAGGCAGGAATTTTGATGAACAGGCGGAAGCTATTTGTTGCTGTTGTTATTGTAATTGCTAGTATCTTGGCCAATGGCATGGTGGCAGCTGCTGAAGAGAAAATGCCGGTAGCTGTTAACCAGTCCCGGGTTTTGCGCTTCAATGCCGTTGAACGGGTAGCGGTTGCCAACCCTGAGATTGCCGACGTAGTGGTTGTGTCTGGGATAGAGGTATTACTTGTTGGCAAGGCTCCGGGTTTAACAACCCTTCATATCTGGGCTGGCGGAGGTCGTTATAGTTATCTGGTCGAAGTCGGGGCGGCTGATGTTACCATTGCCAATGACATTAAGAATATTTTGGGGTTGTCTGATATTACTGTAAGCAAAGTGAATAAGACAATTATTCTTGAGGGTACAGTCAATGATCAGTACCAGAAAAACCGGGCCGAAAAAGTGGCATCAGCCTATGCCGAAAAGGTAGTCAACCTTTTGGAAATAACCCATCCGGTACAGGTACGCATTGAGGCCAAAGTAGTGGAGATTAACCGGGAATCGGCGAAAAGCTTAGGAATTAAATGGTCGGGGAACGATGCAGGAACATCAGGCAACTTTTCCTTTGGACAGTCTTCCATAAATTCTCTGGCACCAAAGGTTTTTGGTAACTTAGGTACCTACAGCCCTATCAATGCTCAGCTTGACGCTCTTGTCAAAAATGGCGTGGCCAAGATATTATCTCAGCCTAATATGATTACCTTAAGTGGTGATAAGGCCAATATTATGGTCGGCGGTCAAATCCCCGTACCTATTGGCCTCAATGATGGACGGATTTCGATAGAGTGGAAGGATTACGGCATTAAACTTGACATTGCGCCGGAAGTAAATGCTGATAAGCTTATACAAAGTAAGATAAAAGCAGAAGTGAGTACTCTTGACTGGACGGACGAGCATAAAATTGAACTTGGCTTGGGCATGAAGATTCCAACGATAAAACTGCGTATGGCCGAAACTGCCATTGCCATGTCCTCCGGACAAACCATGGCTATTGGTGGCCTAATTTCCAGTGAAGTTACCAAAGATGTGTATAAGCTGCCGCTACTGGGGGATATTCCGATTCTTGGTAATCTTTTTAAGAGTACCTCATTTAGTCGGGGGGAGACGGAAGTAATCCTATTTATTACGCCAACGATTGTGAATCCTGACGAATACATCCCGGCACAAACCACGGAAATGAAAGAGTTTGCTAAAGAAAACCCATTTAGGGGGTAAGCTTGATGAGTGAAAAGATAATGGTTTTTATTGTTGACGATATTGCGACTACAAGGGAAAATATTTGCAAATTGCTAGAGTTTGAGCCTGACCTGAAGGTTGTTGGTCAGGCCGAATCTGGTGCTGAGGCTGTGGAAAAAGTAAAGATCATGCAGCCTGATGTTATTCTCATGGATATTAATATGCCAGGACTGGATGGCATAGCAGCTACTGAGCAAATTGCCGCTGAAGTGCCTAATGCCTGCATCCTAATCATGAGTGTGCAGGGTGAACAGGAATACCTGCGGCGGGCTATGGTGGCTGGTGCCAAAGACTATCTGGTTAAGCCTTTTAGTGGCGATGAACTTCTCCAGGCTATTAAGCAGGGGGTTGTCAATGAAAAAAAACGCCGCAATGTACTTAAATTTGAGCAAAAACCACAGGTTCAGGGTAAGCTTATCACAGTATTTAGCACTAAGGGTGGTATTGGCAAGACAACTATTTCGACAAACCTAGCGGTAGCCCTGGCAGAAAAAGCAGAAACCAATGTGGGGATCGTTGATGCGGATTTGCAGTTCGGTGATGCGGCATTATTTTTAAATCTTGTACCTTGTGCCACTATTGCTGACTTGGTGCGTGATATCGACCACCTGGATAATCATGTGCTATCAGGCTATCTGATGCACTATAGCGACAATGTCAAGCTATTGCCGGCGCCGATACGCCCCGAACAGGGAGAAACGGTGACAGGCAGTCACTTGTCGCCTATTCTTAAGACCATGCGCTCCAATTTCAAATATACGATAATTGATACCGCCCCTACTTTTTCTGATAGTATGCTCGCTGTGCTTGATGCCTCAGATATTGTTCTGGTAGTGGCTGCGATGGACTTACCCACAATAAAAAATGTCAAGCTGTGTTTAGAAATTATGGAGTCACTGAACTATGGGCAAGATAAAGTCAAGGTGGTGCTAAACAGAGCCGATACGAATGCCGATATTAGCGTTGATGAAGTGGAAGCCAGTTTGCATTATAAGTTTTCGGCGTTAATTCCCAGTGATGGTAAAGTAGTGGTTTCTTCAGTAAATAGAGGTGTCCCTTTTGTTGTTAGTCATCCCGGAACACCAGTAGCGCAGAGTCTCTTTGAATTAGCTCAATTGGTTATTGGCGGTGACTGGCAAAAGAAACGGCAAGAACAGCCAGCAACAGGGGTTGTTGGGCGCTTTAAACGCCTATTTGGCTAGAGAGGGGACAGAGACATGCTGCTTATAATCGGGTTTGTGCTGTTTCTTAACCTAGTGGTTATTTGTCTGATTATTTTTCGTTGGCAGAGCCGTAATAAGATGGCTATCGACCAACGAATGGAACAATATCTTGCGCCAGCTACGCTGATAAAATCGTCTGAAGATAAGGCCGGCACCACACGTCAGCTTAGCGGCTGGCGGGCAATCATCAGATGGTTGGGGCAGCCGCTTGCATCATCTGACGGTTCTTGGACAAGGCGAATGGAACATCGGCTTGTTCAGGCGGGATTGCCGTTAAAGAGTCAGGAGTTTTTAGTTATCTGCCTGGGAACCGCCGTAGCTAGCGCCTTGCTGCTTATGTTGAAAGCTGGTTTGCCGGGTGTAGTGTTTGGTGGTATTTGCGGCTATGGCATGCCGTTCCTGTTTTTAAAAATAAAAATTAAACGGAGAGCCAAAGCCTTTAACGATCAGCTAGGTGATGCGCTAATTCTGATTGCCAATGCACTTCGGACAGGTTATAGTTTTATGCAAGCCATTGAGATGATAGCCCGTGAGATGCTGCCGCCAATTTCGGTTGAGTTCAGCCGGACCCTGAAGGAAATGAATTTAGGTGTACCTACGGAAGAAGCAATGACCAATATGGCGAGAAGGGTGAATAGTGATGACCTTGATTTAGTTATTACCGCAATATTAATTCAGCGGCAAGTAGGTGGAAATCTGGCAGAAGTGCTTGATAATATTGCCGGTACTATCCGCGAGCGGATACGTATTAAAGGGGAAATTAAGACGCTGACAGCTCAGGGGCGGATGTCGGGGATTATTGTTAGTCTGCTGCCGGTAGCCCTACTGGTGGCTCTTAAGATGGTTAATCCCGGATATATTGAGCTGCTGTTTACTCATCCGACTGGCCAAGTCATGCTAGGGATAGCTGTTTTAGGGCAGGCGCTGGGAATGGTGACCATTCAAAAAATCGTCAATATTGATATCTGAAACAGAGGGGGGATATTCCACCCTCTGTTGGTGTTTATCTTTAGCAGGATATGTTGTTACTATGGCGAATTTTGCTTTATAGCATTTGAAAAGCAAGAGTGGTGAATGAATGAAAAACCTTGATGTGAAAATTCTCGACAAGATTGTCAAAACGACTATTGCAACCGTAGAAAAAAGTAAAACACAACTATTTGATATATATGAAGCGGCAAAAGTTGAAATGGAGAAGGTCAGGCAGGATGTTGTGCGCATAAAAACGGAAACTGCAGATGCTATTTTTAAAGTAGACGAATTTGAAAAAAAAGAACGTCGTTCTCGCCTCAGATTGATGGAGGTTAGCCGCAATTTCCGGAAATATGCGGAGGCGGATATTAAAGCAGCCTATGAGGATACCAGCAATGTTCAGCTTGAGCTGGCTATGGCCAAGTTGCAGGAGCAAAATTTGCGCCGTCAGCGCGACGACTTGGAACTGCGGCTTAAAGCACTAAAAAATACAGTAGAAAAGGCCGAGAGTTTGGTTTCTCAGGTTGGTGCCGTTTTGGGATATTTGGGCAATCAGATGGGGTCGGTTGTGACCCAGATTGAGACGCTCCAGGCCAGTCAGAATTTTGGGGCCAAAATTATTCGCGCCCAGGAAGAAGAACGGCGGCGGGTGGCCCGGGAAATCCATGATGGCCCAGCTCAGGCTATGGCCAATATCGTTTTTCGGGCAGAAGTATGCGAACGTCTGGTAGATGTGGATCTGGACCGGGCCAAAAATGAGCTTAAGGATCTACGCGAGCAAGTACGTGTGGCTTTGCGGGAGACCCGGACCATTATTTTTGACCTCAGACCCATGACACTGGATGATTTAGGACTAGTGCCAACCATCAGGCGGGTACTGGAAACAATAAAAGAGCGTTGCGGTATTTTTTTCGAAGTTAAGGTACTGGGTGAGGAGAAGCGTTTGGATATCCATGTTGAGATTGGCCTGTTCCGCATTATCCAGGAGGCCCTCAACAACGTCGAAAAACATTCTAAAGCTACCACAGTCTGGGTACGAATTGACTTTCGACCAAGTGTGGTTTCAGCAGTAGTTGAAGATGACGGGCAGGGGTTTGACCCGGCCAGTGCCAGCGGCAATGAGAGTTTTGGCCTGATGGGGATGCGGGAGCGGATTAATCTATTAGGTGGCGAACTTACGATAAAATCGGAGATCAGTAAAGGCACCTTGGTTTTTGTTACAGTACCACTTACGCAATAGGAATAACGGCCTGTGCTAGGACTTTTCACTTGGCTAGTCCTGGGACCTACTGCCTACCAGAAGCCTAGCCGGAATAAGCCGTGATACCTAATGAAAATGAGACTAGCGGACGATGTTACCATACCTTCTTGCTGGTATAATGAAATCATAACCAGACGAGATTACTTTAATTGAAATAAATAAAAAAGTAGGAGGTATGGGAAATGTTGAGAATGTATTGGGAAATGTTTGCGGCCCGTTACTTGAACGAGAAAGGTCAAGGTATGGTAGAGTATGGACTTATTCTTGCGTTGGTTGCTGTAGGATGTATACTGGCCTTTACTAATCTGGGTACCGCGATTGGTGGTAAGCTTACTGACGCTACTACCGAGCTCAACAAATAAACATTGTTTAACCAGTAGCTAGGAAGCCGAATTTTATAACTATAGTAAATACAGTATAGGGCCTATCGGTTCATTAACCTCCGGACTTCCTTGGTCGGAGGTTAATTCTTTATGCTTGTCGGGGGTGATGATATGAATACTGCCAGTCATTTTAAACAAAACCGTGGCCAGGCCATGGTCGAGACCGCCCTCATTTTACCGGTTATCTTGCTGATTCTATTTGCCATCGTAGAGTTTGGAATGGTACTGAATCAGTATCTGGTACTGACGGCAGCCGCCCGGGAAGGTGCGCGAACTGCAGCGGTAAGTGATGATACTGCCGCACGAGTTGCCGTCGCTGAGGCTGTTGCCAGCATTAGTAATGTTGGTCTGCAAGTCAGCATTGCCTATCCAGGCGACAAACGCGAGCAAGGCAAATCAGTCACTGTGACAGTCAGTAAACCGATTGAAGTAACGACACCTGTGATTAAGAATATCATTGCTAGTGCTTTTGCTCCGGACACTCCGGTACTTACCGGGCGGTCGGTGATGCGGGTGGAGCTGCCATGAGGATTTTTGTTACTAATCAAAAAGGCTCGATAACAGTGTTGACTGTTTTGGCGATCACCGTCCTGCTTGGTTTTGCTGCCCTTGTTGTGGATGTCGGATTTTTATATGTAAATAGGGCTGAACTTGTTAACATGGCTGATGCTGCGGCTTTAGCCGGAGTCCAGGATCTGCCGGGTGATACAGCTCAGGCCGAGGCCAGTGGCAGAGAATACGCTGCCCAAAACGGTCAATCGAGCGATGTGGTCGAGGTTACTGTTCCTACAAACAAGGCTGTTGCTGTTACCGTCGAACGGACAGTTAACATGACATTTGCTAAAGTAATTGGCCTGAACTCAGTCGATGTCCGGGCCAAAGCAGCAGCCGTTTTGAGACCCATCAGTGGTATTATTGGTGTGGTGCCATTCGGGGTAGTTTGGCAGGAGTTTGTTTACGGCACGACTTATGCTCTGAAAGTCGGTGCTGGTGATGGCTCCACCGGCAACTACGACGCTTTGGCTTTGGGTAGTACCGGTTCACGTACTTATACCGATAATATTAAATTTGGCTATGATGCCAAGTTGTCAATAGGTCAATGGGTATCAACCGAAACCGGCAATATGTCCGGTGGTACCAGTGAAGGCGTCCACTACCGCATAGGTCTTGATCCTTATGCCACCTTTAATACGGTAGAGGCGGGCTCGCCACGGATCGTAATTGTGCCATTGATTGAATCAATTACCAACGATACAGGCCGGCATGATGTTAAGATTGTTGGTTTTGCCAGCTTTTTCCTGGAGGAAGTAGCTGGATCAGGAAATGAAAACCTTGTAAGCGGCAAGTTCATGCAGACTGTACTCGCCGGTGAAACGTCTGGTACTGCGACCGATTACGGCGTGTATAGTGCGGCACTTGTTCCTTATGAGTCAGTAGTGGCCAACTAGCGGCGCAGTAAACACGGCACCAGCTGACGCGGCAACCATGGTTCATGGCTCATCCTGTTGTCGAAGTACGCTATCAGCCATAAGGCAGGGAGGAACAATATGTCGTTGTTAAAACGCTTGGAAGAAGCTCAGATAAAACAGGAGCAGCCATCCAAAGGCGTGGAAAAGCCCAAAATGGCAGCACCACTCAAAACCGATCCCTATCAAAGCCTTAAAGGCAAGATTCACCAAAAAATAGTTGAGGAAATGAGTCAGGAAGAAAGTAAAGTTCTTGTTGATAAAAATGCTGATCGTAAAATGCTTGAAGAGGTGGTCGCTCGTATTGCTACTGTTGCGATGGACGAAGAAACAGTACCAGTACCCAGAAGCGAGCGCTCGCGGATCATTGCTGAAATTGTCGATGAGGTTTTAGGTTATGGGCCGATTGATCCGCTGCTAAAAGATGATACAATCTCGGAAGTCATGGTCAATAGTCCTACCCAAGTCTATGTTGAGCGCAAAGGGAAATTAGTGCTTAGTGATGTGCGGTTTCGCGATGACATCCATGTTATGCATATTATCGAAAAAATTGTGGCGCCAATCGGCCGCCGCATTGATGAGAGCTCACCGATGGTGGATGCCCGGCTGCCGGACGGTTCGCGGGTTAATGCCATTATTCCGCCACTGGCCTTAAAGGGGCCGTGTCTTACGATCCGCAAGTTTGCCAAAAATCCGCTAATGATCAATGACCTTATCAGCTTTGGTACGCTGAACCAGGAAATGGGCGATTTTCTGCGGGCGTGTGTTGAGGGTAAACTTAACATTGTAGTATCAGGAGGTACCGGCTCAGGCAAAACAACTACTCTAAACATCCTCTCGTCCTTTATTCCCCATGATGAACGGATTGTTACGATTGAGGATGCTGCTGAATTACAACTGCGGCAGGAGCATGTCGTTACCTTGGAAACTCGGCCTGCCAATGTCGAGGGAAAAGGTGCCATTACCATGCGCGATCTTGTCCGCAACAGTCTCAGGATGCGTCCTGACCGCATTGTTGTTGGCGAAGTCCGGAGTGGGGAAGCGCTTGATATGCTGCAGGCTATGAATACCGGTCATGACGGTTCGTTAACTACCGGTCACGCCAATTCACCGCGTGATATGCTCAGCCGCTTGGAAACCATGGTGCTCATGGCCGGTATGGATTTGCCGGTCAGAGCCATCAGAGAACAGATTGCGTCAGCCGTAGACCTTGTTCTTCAACAGTCGCGTCTGCAGGACGGCAGCCGACGGATTACCCATTTGACTGAAGTACAAGGCATGGAGGGCGAGGTCATTACTTTGCAGGATATCTTTGTATTTGAACAAACAGGCCGGGATGAGAAGGGGAAAATTACCGGTCATTTCAAGCCAACAGGAATTCGGCCGAAATTCTTAGAAAAATTAGCGGCAAACGGCATACAGTTGCCGAATGAGACCTTCTGGCCCAGGTAAGGAAGCGGCATTAAAGAATCTGCAGGCGCAGGCGAGTGGTGTAGCGCAAGACAGTAACGCACTCATATAAAGGAGGAACAACCTATGCTTATTGCAATCATAGCATTAACCTTCATAACGGCATTTGTATTCCTATACTTGGTACTTCACATCTTTATACCGCTTACCGGCCCGGTTGAGATGCGACTTAAGGCGCTGGACAGCATGGTGACAGGACGAACTGACATTGATGACGAACTGGCAAAACCATTTAGGCAGCGTATTCTGGCCCCGCTAAGCGGCGATATGGCAACAGTCCTGACTAAACTTACGCCCAAAGCCGTGCGCGCCAACATTGAGCAAAAACTGATTAGGGCCGGTGGTTTTGCCAAATTGACCAGTGATGAGTTTCTCCTGGTGATGGGCTTTTTGGCTTTGGCGCTGCCTGTCAGTGCCGGCACACTGGGCGTACTGGCCGGCACAGCCAGCAGCAAAGTAATTGGTCTTATGCTCATGGCTTTTTTGGTTAGTCAATTACTGCCGTTTTTGCTTTTAAACTGTAAAATTGCCAAACGCAAAGTAAGCATTCAGAAAGATTTGCCAGATGTGTTAGATCTCTTAACAGTTAGTGTGGAAGCGGGGTTAGGTTTTGACGGGGCACTGGCCAAACTGGCGGAAAAAATGAAAGGCGCACTTGTGGATGAGTTCAACCGGGTATTGCAGGAAATTCGTATGGGTATAGCCAGACGCGAGGCACTGGTTGCTATGGGTACACGCTGTGAAGTACCCGATCTCTCGCTGTTTACCACTTCGTTAGTGCAAGCCGACCAGTTAGGGGTTAGCATTGGCAATGTACTCAGAGTGCAGTCAGCATCCATGAGGCAAAAACGCCGACAGCGAGCTGAAGAGCAAGCCATGAAGGCTCCGATCAAAATGCTGTTGCCACTTGTGTTATTTATTTTTCCCTCTTTATTTGTGGTTCTCTTAGGGCCAGCTGTTATTCTGATGTTCAATAGTTTTCTCGAGTGAGCCTTGCTGATACTACTATCATCCGAAATGAATTACGAATTTTTCAATACTATCAACTATACTTACCATAAAAATCCTGCAAAGCAGCAAAAGCTTTGCAGGATTTAAAATTTTTCCGTTAGCAGTGATCTTATTTGTGTCATGAAATGTATCGTGTAATTTAGTATAATAAGAACAACATTAATGAAACGGGGTCCGTTCTAGAATAGGTAAGGAGCTGATATGATGAAGAATCAAATCATTCAAGAACTTGATCACCTGCAAGATGTCTTGTTTACCCTTAGTGATTCAATCGGTCACAACCCTGAGTTAGGCATGCGGGAATTTCAATCTGCCGCCAAACTCACCGGGTTGTTAAGTGGATATGGTTTTGCGGTTGAAATGAATATTTGTGGTTATGAAACGGCATTTAAGGCTGTCTGTGATTCAGGCAAGCCTGGTCCGGCGATTGCTTTTCTTGCCGAATATGATGCTTTGCCGGAGATTGGTCACGGCTGCGGTCATAATATGATTGGGGTTATGGCGGCTGGCGCCGGTATTGGTTTAAGTAAGGTTCTTGCTGATATTGGTGGCTGTGTAATCGTTTTGGGAACACCTGCGGAGGAAACTATGGGTGCTAAAGTGGCTATGGCTCGTGATGGGATTTTGGCTGGGATTGATGCGGCGATACTAGTTCATCCTCACAGTAAAACCCATGCCAGTGGTGTATCGCTGGCGATGGATTCGCTGCAGTTTGAGTTTAAAGGCCAGCCTAGCCATGCCGCATCCGCACCGGAAAAAGGAATCAACGCTTTAGATGCCGTTATTCAAACCTTTAATGCTGCGAATGCCCTGCGCCAGCATGTTACATCTGATGTCCGGATTCACGGGATTATTACTAAAGGCGGAGTCGCGGCCAATGTTGTGCCAGACCATGCTATTGCTCAATTTTGTGTGCGGGCGAGAAGACGCAAGGCATTGGATGAAGTCGTAAAGAAGGTAAAAAATTGTGCACAGGCGGCAGCGCTGGCTACTGGTGCACAATTAACCATAAGCAACTATGAGCTTTCCTATGAGGATATGAATACCAATCAAAAATTGTCAGAAGCTTTTGGCTCCAATCTGCTGGCAGTAGGTGAAACCAATATTAATCCACCGTCGGAGACCTTTGGTTCTATTGATATGGGCAATGTGAGTTATATTGTACCGGCTATTCACCCTTATATTGGTATTGGCGATGAAACCTTAGTAGGTCATACTGCAGAAATGGCGGCAGCTACTTTTACGCCCGCTGCGCATCAGGCTCTATTGCGCGCAGCCAAAGCCATGGCGTTAACTGGTTATGACTTAATTACTAAGGCCGGCTTGCTGGCAGAGATCAAAAAGGAATTTTGCAGAGTCTGATTCATTTACGCAGTTTGCTAGTTCTCGATATAGGAACAGCAGTAATCTGCTACTAGTAGTACTTTGAGTTTGAAGCGTGATTCAGCCGGGACCTGGAAGCTATCTCCAGCTTTATAAGTAAGCCAGTCGCTCTGTCCTGGCAACAATACCATCAGTTCACCTGCTAAAATTTCCATAATCTCGGCTGCTGCTGTACCAAATTCATATTCACCAGGGAGCATGATTCCTAGAGTCTTTCTACTGCCATCGGCAAAAATCACCGTACGGCTGGTTACCTTCCCTTCGAAATATACATTAGCTTTTTTAACAATAGACACCTTTTCAAATTGTTCCATAATGGCGAAGCCTCCTGATAAAAAATTTATAACGTCGCGCGTAAAACCCCGCGCCCTTGTGGCCGGGGATGTAAGCGCGGTATATGTGAGGGGTTCGATACCCTCACATATACGGTTAGACTAACTTCTGATTCTTAATATACTTTTGGATTGTCTCTGCCGGTATCGCACCAGCCGTTCCCACGTAGTAGCCTTTGCTTCATAGTCCAGACCCCCAGAACTTACGCCTTTTGAGGTCAGGAAAAGTCTTGGTAGCGTTAGTTTTCACTGCATAATTTCTCCTTTCAAAAGTTTAAATATAAGTCTATACTAAAATATATAGAGCATTTCAATAGGGAGATATGTTATGCCAACTATCACTAAAAGCATATCCGTAAAAATTGATGACCCGACTAAAACCAAACTGGAAGCATTACAGGACATACTCACCATTAGTGCAGACTTATCGTGCTACTACGTTGCTAAAATGGAAGCTTTAGACACAGAGTCAAAGAAAGTCCTACATACTGAAACCTACAACGAAGTCAAAACCATGTTTCCTGACATTCCTACCGGGCTCATTCAGACCATCCGGGACAAGTCGCTGGAAACATACAAATCCTACAAAGCCCAGATAAAGAAGGGTAAAAAAGCAAGTCTACCGGAATTCAAACACCCTGTAGTTAGATTTGACGGCAGGACATTTACCTTGCACACAACCGAAAAATGTTTCACCTACTTTGTATCGGTCAGCACCCGGCAAAAGCGGGTTATGCTGCCTGTACAGTACGGTTATTTTCAAGCGAAAATACTGGATAAGCTGTCTGCTGGCGAATACAAATTTTGTATAGCTGAACTATCATTCAGCTATCGGCTTAATTGCTATGTCCTGAATATTAGCTATAAATATGACGTGCCGGAAAAAGAAACATCAGCCGTCATGGGTATTGACCTGGGTATTACTAATCTCGCTGTCCTTGCCGTGCCTGGGCAGTTACATAAATTTTTCAGTGGTAAATGCCATAATCAAAAGCGTAGTCACTATGCAAACCTTCGGCGTAAGCTTGGTAAGAAAAAACTCTTGAAAAAGATTAAGTCTATCGGAAACAAAGAACAACGGTACATGAAGGATGTAAACCACAAAATCAGTAGGCAGATTGTTGAGGCCGCCAAACAGTATAATGCAGTTATCCAGTTGGAGGATTTGTCCAACATAAGAGCGCGTGTCAAGTTCTCACGTAAAATGAACCGTAAACTGCATAACTGGAACTTCTACCAATTGCGTTCCTTCATTGAATACAAGGCTATGGCCGAAGGTTTGAAAGTGGTACAGGTAAGCCCTAAATATACTTCCCAGCATTGTCATGTATGCGGTCATACCGAAAAAGGCAACAGACCAAATCAGGCGACTTTCCAGTGTAAAGCCTGTGGCTATCAGGCAAATGCAGACTTCAATGCTAGTATGAATATTGCTGTAGCTGGCTAAATGTCGGTTGCAGTGGGCTACTGTGAATCTAGCCCAGCCAATAATTGGCTGTCGTCAGGCGTAAACTCTCAGACGGCTAACCGGGGAATGATGAGAAGCTACTGTTTAGGCAGAAGGCTTGGAGTTACCACTGGAAGCCGCGTGGCCTTGTGCCCGCGGTAGTTCACAATTGTTATTATAGTGTATTCCGCATGTTTAGTAAAATAGGAAATGCTGTCGATGAGAAAATGCAGTGAATATTTGGGAACACTATAGAAAAAAGGAATTGGTGAGATGAATAGTCATGTATTGTGATTTCTGTGGAAAGCGACTTGCTGGTAATGTAAAGTACTGCCGGCATTGCGGTCGAATGCTAAGAAGTAGCTTGGATGATACTATGCCAGTGCCGGTCATCAATGAAGGTATGTTAATTAGCAGGCGCCAGGAGGCAAGTCCCAAGAAGAACATGGTTGATAGAACTGAGGTTTGGAGAAAAATGTATGGGCCAGTCGCTTTGGCCACGATTGCTATAATGCTCTATATTTTAGCAACGTTTGAAACAATTAAGCAATATCAGTTACTAACAACAATAATTGGCTGTCTGTTGGCAATCTACACCTGGCGTAAGGGTAAGATTAGATTAAGTAAGTTTTTCTTCCGCAAATAATTGTCAGTATCCACCTAAACACATTATGTAAAATAATAGAAAAATGCAGGACTTTTATATTTTAGCAAAGAATTTTTAAATGAATATACATGAGGTAAGTCACTATAGCAGGTAGAATGGGGGGGACATATATTTACCGGATGTTAGTTGCCTTTTTCATGACAGGCACAGGTAACTCATATACAGTTGCCCGATGGTGTGCGCAGGTCGCTGAGACAACAGGTCTTCGCAGTCAGTTGATACAAATAAAAGCGGGGGAAAAGAGTGATTCTGTTCCGCTCCGGTCACTGGCTGTGTTTACTTATCCAACCCATGGGTTTACGGCACCTTGGCTGATAATGAAATATGTCTGGTGTTTGCCTAACGGGCATAAGAATCATGCCATTGTATTACCAAATAGAGCAGGCATCCGGATAAAAGGGGTGTTTTTCCCAGGGCTGGAGGGTACTGCAGGGTATTTAATTGCACTTTTACTGTGGTTCAGAGGATATCGTGTGCAGGGAGTAATGGGTGTAGACATGCCGAGTAACTGGACGGCTCTTCACTGGGGGCTGAGCGGGGAAAATGCTGCTGTAATTACCAATATGGCAAAAAGTAAGGTAAAAAGCATGCTGCAGACAGTACTGGCTGGCAATAGACATTATGATGGGATTGTACAGCTTTTCTTAGGGGCAGCTTTAGCCAAGATTTCCCTAATGTATATAATTATGGCGCAATTTATATTAGCTAAACTGTTTTTTGCGTCAGATAAGTGCAATGGTTGTTCGCTATGCCAATCAATTTGCCCCAAAAAAGCTCTGCGAATGGTCGGCAGACCAGGACGGCCCTATTGGACTTATTCCTGCGACAGTTGTATGGCGTGTATGAATTATTGTCCGCAAAAGGCCATTGAAGTGAGTCCATTCATTATCACTCTGTTTTACTATATTGCCGCTGTGCCTGTGGCTGCATATGCGATGCGTTATGCAACCAATGGATATGCCTCGCATTGGGGGACCTTATCGTGGTTCGGTTTTGGAATTCAATATGGTTATACGCTGGTAGCCATTGCGCTAGCCTATGTCTTTCTGCACTTTACATTGAGTAGTCGCCTAATTCGAGAGATAGCGGGAAAACTGTCGCATACCCGCTATTTCCGGCGCTACAAGGCTGAGGGCGTATCCTTAAAGGACATACATCTTAAATAGCTCAAAATAGCGGCACGTAAGTGCCTGATAGCTCCAAAAGCTACATGGGAATATTTCTCTAAAGATTTGGGGAGCGCGGATAAGACAGTCGGGGGAATATGCGAATTATTAACGTAACTAAGCAGCAGGTATTAGGCGATAATATCAAGGTAGCGGCTACCTTTTTTTCGCGGTTGGTTGGACTTTTGGCTACACCTAGCTTGCCAAATGGTGCGGGTCTTATGATTAAACCGTGCAGCAGTGTCCATACCATGGGTATGCGATATCCTATTGATGTGATATTTGTGGATGATTTTGATAGGGTGGTTAAGGTTGTGATGGGTTTAAAACCTAGCCGCCTGGCGAATCAGTGGGGGGCGGACTATGTCATTGAGTTGCCTGCAGGAACAATTGCGGCTACCTATACCCAAAAGGGCGATCAATTGGAACTCGTTTAGAAGCTTGTACCATATAAAGCTGTGTGCTAAAATATTTACAAATTGCAAGGGTATAATAGAGGCATGAAGGTAAAGGCGGTGGCGGCGTGCTTGATCAGACAGAAGTACCATTATTGAAAGCGATGAATACATATATAGACGACGGAACAATTCCTTTTCATACCCCTGGACATAAAATGGGCAAGGGAATGCATCCTCTCTTTAACGAGGTAGTGCAGCAGAAGGGGTTGAAGCTTGATTTGGCCAATATGGCTGAGCTGGACGATTTGCATGAGCCGCATGGACCGATCAGGGAGGCACAGGATTTAGCCGCTGCACTGTATGGGGCCGACTACAGCTATTTTATGGTAAATGGGACAACTGGCGGTATCTATGCCATGATTCTTACCATTGCGGGGCCTGGCGATAAGATCATTATACCGCGTAATGCCCACCGCTCTATTATTGGGGGCATTATTTTGAGTGGAGCCATTCCTGTATTTATACAACCAGAGGTAGATACCGAGTTGGGACTGACGATGGGGGTTACACCAGAGACAGTTTCAGAGGCTCTCAGACAACATCCTGACGCCAAAGGGGTACTG
Organism: Sporomusa sp. KB1; assembly: GCF_007830295.1. Classification (GTDB taxonomy): domain Bacteria; phylum Bacillota; class Negativicutes; order Sporomusales; family Sporomusaceae; genus Sporomusa. Next base: position 2,161,421 of record NZ_VLKC01000002.1, read on the forward strand.
ATCATTAATCCCACATACTATGGTGTAGCTACCGACCTGAAAAAAATTGTGGATATTGTCCATGGCTACGATATTCCAGTTGTTGTTGATGAGGCCCATGGACCACATCTTAAATTTTCGTCACGCTTACCTATCCAGGCGCTGGATGCCGGTGCTGATATTGTGGCCCAAAGTTCGCACAAAATTATCGGGGCCATGACCCAGTGCTCTATTGTTCATTGCCGCCAGGGTCTTATCCGGGTGCCTCGCCTTAAAGCTATGTTGCAGTTAGTGCAGTCAACCAGCCCTAACTATATATTAATGGCTTCTTTGGATATTGCCCGCATGCAGATGGCGACAGAGGGGCGTGGGTTGATTGAACGCGCCGTTGATTTGGCTAACCAGGCTAGACAAGAGATTAACAAGATTCCGGGGCTATACTGTTTTGGTAATGAAAAAGTAGGTAATCCGGGCGTTTATAGTATAGATCCAACAAAGGTGACAGTGACTGTCAAGGGCCTGGGGCTAACCGGCGCCGAAGCCGAGCGGATTTTGCGGCATACTTATAAAATTCAGGTAGAATTATCTGATGTATATAATATTTTATTTCTTATCACCTTAGGCGATAGTATGACTGAGGTGGCGGCGATGGTGGCGGCGTTAAAGGATATGGCAATCACGCATAATGGTACGCGCGATTTTTCAGCGATTAATGAAATAACCCGGGGTGGAAAACATCCAGTAGCACCTGAGCAGGTTATATCGCCAAGAGAGGCGTTATTTGGCAATACCTGTATGGTGCCCTTTGATGATGCGGTTGGCATGATTTGTGCCGAAATTGTTACTTTCTATCCGCCGGGTATTCCGATGCTCTGTCCGGGTGAGCGGATTACACAGGAGATTATTGATTATTGTCATACTCTGCAAAATGCTGGATTGCATATTTCCGGTCCGGAAGATTATTTGCTTAACACGATAAAGGTAGTGGATTAAATGCACGGTAAATTAATAGTCATTGAAGGCACTGACGGTAGTGGTAAGGCCACTCAGTCCGGACAACTTGTCAATCGGCTTAAGGCCGAGGGCGTGAATGTGCGAAAAGTGGATTATCCCAATTATCAGAGTCAATCGTCAGCGCTGGTCAAGATGTATTTAAATGGTGAATTCGGTAACCGTCCGGAGGATGTCAATGCGTATGCGGCATCTGCCTTTTATGCGGTAGATCGGATTGCTTCCTATAAAAAAGAGTGGGAGAAATTCTATCTAAGCGGTGGCATTGTTATTGCCGATCGCTATACTACTTCGAATATGATTCATCAGGCGGCTAAAATCAGAGACCGGGCCGGGAAAGAAGCCTACCTTACGTGGCTGTGGGACTTTGAGTTTATAAAATGTGGTTTGCCGGTACCGGATAAAGTTATCTTTTTGGCGATGCCGCCTGCTGTCAGCCAGGAGCTGATGCGGGGACGGGAAAACAAGACCGGCGGGATCAAAGATATCCATGAACAAAGCAGTGAGTATCTGTCGTATTGCTTCACAAATGCCTGTGACATTGCCGATGCCTATGATTGGCATAAAGTGGCGTGTATTCATAAGGGGCAAGTAAAGACAATTGAACAAATCCATAGTGAAATCTATCCAATTGTCAATGAAATTATCGGCAGGGCATAATACAAGGCTCTGCCTTTGATTTTTGGTGTACTTCTGGCAAATATTTGATTATTTTACGAAAAACATTTATAATTTAAAAGATAATAAGAATGTGGTCTGCCAGGTATTTTGAGGCAGGAGGGTAAATTCAAATGGGCATGAAAGTAAATACATTCGGGGTAAGCAATCAGCCAAAGGTGACTGACCGCGAGATACCGAATAAGGCCGAAAAGTCAGGGGACTATTTTGCTGCGGATCTCTTAAAATCGCAGGAAGCCCAGTCAACGGAACGTCTACAGTCACTCATGACCCAGATTGATGAAAGTGGACGTCGTTTATCGCAGATGCCGACCTATAGCGAGCTTAAGTCATATCGGGAACTGGTTCGTAAGTTTATTGGCGAGGCTGTTTCGCGATCTTACAGCCTTGAAGCCCGCGCTGGTTGGGATCGTCATGGCCGGCAGAAATTGTACACAACCATTAAAAAGGTTGACGAAAAACTAGCCGAAATGACAGAAGATGTGCGTGTCGGCCAAGAGCGACAATTATCCATCATGGCCAAACATGACGCAGTGCGAGGCATGCTGGTGGATTTGTTTACCTAATGATGATGAATTGGAATGATGTAATCGGCCATCAGGATGCGGTGACCATAGTTAAAGCCATGTTGTCTACCGGAAAAATGCCACATGCTTTATTGTTTACCGGATCGGCAGGTATTGGTAAAAGCTTACTGGCTAAACTGGTAGCTGCCGGCATTCTTTGTAGTAGTGATCGGGGAAAACCTTGTGGACATTGCCATTCTTGCATGCTGTTTGGCCGTAGTGAGCATCCTGACTTTATTCAGGTTTCGCCTGACGGTGCTACTATCAAAATTGACCAGATTCGTTTACTTAAAAACGTTGCTGCGTTAACCCCGGCTATTGGTACAGGACGGGTTTGCCTGATTGAGGATGCGGAGTTGATGACTGTTCAAGCTGCTAATAGTTTGCTCAAGTTGTTAGAAGAGCCGCCTCCTGGTCTTGTTTTTATTCTCATTGCAGGAACCAGTAAACCGCTATTGTCGACAATATTATCTCGTTGCCGGAAGGTTTCTTTTCATCCTTTGCCTGCCGCTGTGCTGGAACAAGCGCTGGTACATAAAGGATATGAACCGGCTGCTGCGGCTGTTGCTGCCCGTTTAAGCGGTGGCAGGATGGGAAAGGCACTTACCTTACTGGCGCCGGATGGTTTGGTATCCAGGGATATGGCGCTGCAATTGCTTGCTAGTATCGGGCAAGAGGGGATGACCGCCATTTGGGAGCAAACGACCAGGTTTGCTGGTCTTGACACCAAGGATATAGTGACAGTGCTGGGATTTTTTTTGTATTTGTTGCGGGATTTACTAATGCTTGCAGGAGCGTATGGCGAGCAACTGCTATATAATATTGATCTTGTGCAGGAACTTGCTGATTTAGTACCTGCTTGGCCTGAGTGCCGCAGCATGGCAGCGATAACTGCTGTTAAAAATACCATTCGTGCCGTTGAGGGCAACGCCAACACCCGTTTAGCTCTTGAGGAGTTAGTAATAAATCTGAAGGATTGGCCAGAAAAAGGAGAGTAACATGCTGACAGTAGTGGGCGTCCGCTTTAAAAAAGCGGGTAAAATATACTATTTTGACCCAGACGCCATTGAAATTCATGAAGGCGATTATGTAATTGTCGAAACCGCAAGAGGACTAGAGTTTGGTGATGTCGTTATTGGGCCGCGGCAGGTGGAAGAAGAACAGGTTGTTGCTCCGTTAAAACCTGTATTGCGTAAGGCGACTGCTGAGGATGAAGAAAAAGTTAACGATAATCGAAAAAAGGAAAAAGAAGCTTTTAAAGTTTGCGAGCAAAAAATAGAGGCTCATAGTTTGCCTATGAACCTGGTGGATGTGGAATATACTTTTGATGTCAATAAGATCATATTTTACTTTACTGCCGAAGGCCGGATTGATTTTCGCGAACTGGTAAAAGACTTGGCTAGTGTCTTTCGTACCCGGATTGAGCTTCGGCAAATTGGAGTACGGGATGAGGCTAAATTGATGAATGGGATTGGTTGTTGTGGCCGGTCGCTATGTTGTGCTACCTTTTTGGGAGATTTTGAACCGGTCTCTATTCGGATGGCCAAAGAACAGAATTTATCACTCAATCCAGCCAAGATTTCAGGGATTTGCGGCCGGTTGATGTGTTGTCTGAAATACGAAAATGACTGCTATAGCGGCTGTAGCTGCCCGAAAAAGGTTATGCCGCCAACAGTTGGTAAGGAAGTAATTACTATCGATGGCGAAGGCAAGGTCATATCTCTCAATCGGCAGAAACGAACAGCCACCATTGGTTTAGCTGAAGGGAAAACCATGATTATTCCCTGGGACGAAGTGGTGGAAAAGGAATAATGGCCTCTGCCAAAGTAGGTCTGAAACCCGGCGAACGAGTGGATGACCTGATTATTAACAACTTAAAGCTTATTCAACACCCGGAGGAATTTTGTTTTTCGCTTGATGCGGTCCTGTTGGCTCATTTTGCCAGTATGCGGCAAAACGGCGTAGCAGCAGATCTCGGTGCAGGGACTGGTGTTATCGGCTTACTGTTACTAGCACGTGGAGCGGCAGCGGTTACTGGTATTGAGCTCAATCCGGACATGGCAGACATGGCGAGCCGTAGTGCCAAGCTTAACGGGCTGGAGGATAGACTGCTGATTCTAAACAGTGACCTTCGTCTTATTCATGATTTGCTGCCAGGTGGTAACTTTGAATTGGTCGTTTCTAACCCTCCCTACCGTCCGGTTGGGGGTGGATATATAAACCCCAATGACCGGGTAGCTATGGCCCGGCATGAATTGACAGCCAGCTTAACTGATATTGTAGCTGCTGCCCGGCATCTTGTTAAATACCGCGGCCGGTTTGCGATGGTACATTTGCCTGAACGTCTGGCAGAGATTATGCTAACAATGTGCCAGGCCGGCATTGAGCCCAAACGGCTGCAGTTTGTTTATCCACGGGTGGACAAGAAGCCTAACATGGTGCTTATTGAGGGTGTACGAGGGGCAAAGCCGGGACTAGACGTATTGCCGCCCTTACTTGTATATACTACTGATGGAAACTATTCTGAGGATATTATGAAGCTCTATGAGCAGGACAGGTGAACTTGAGTGACCGAAGCGGGCACGCTCTATTTATGTCCAACTCCTCTGGGAAATTTGGAGGACATGACCTTTCGGGCTGTACGGGTCTTGAAAGAAGCGGCTGCTATTGCGGCTGAAGATACCAGACACACACGTAACCTACTAAACCATTTTGACATTCATGCTCAACTTATTAGTTATCATGAACATAATAAAGCTGAACGGGGGCCGGAGATTATTGACCGGTTGCTGCTCGGTGAGAGTATTGCGTTAGTCAGTGATGCGGGTATGCCTGGTATCTCTGATCCTGGTGTGGACTTGGTACGTATGGCAATAGCTAACGGTATACCTGTTGTACCGTTGCCTGGACCTAATGCGGCACTGACGGCCTTGATTGCATCAGGGATGGACACTGCGTTATTTACTTTTGTTGGGTTTTTACCAAAGACCACAAAACACCGCCGGCAACTGCTTGAGAAATTAGCTAACTGTCCGTATACATTGGTATTTTATGAAGCGCCGCACCGGGTGCGGGCAACACTGGAGGAATTGATAACTTCATTTGGTGATCGCCAAGCGGTAGCGGCCAGGGAACTTACAAAAAAATTTGAGGAATTTGTCCGGGGCAGCTTGTATACGCTAGGGCAACATTTTAGCCAAAATCAGCCGCGAGGAGAATTTACCATTATTGTAGAGGGTAATCCTGACAATGAAGCGCAGAATCAGCCTGCCACTGCATTGTCAACAGCTGATATAGTGCAAGCTGTGCAACTGCTAATCCAGCAGGGCGTAAATAAAAAGGACGCCATCCGTGAGGTGGCGTCGCAAAATGGTCTGCCGAAACGACAGGTATACCAAGCTGTTCTTACAGATTCATAGCTACCTAACCGAAAGGCTAACTTTCTTAAAAGGCGGATTAGACGGCTGCTTGTCCCATAGAATCGAGGCAATCTTTACAAACGTTTTTACCTTTGAAGTTGGTTACGTCAGCTGCATTACCACAGAACACACAGGCTGGTTCATATTTGCGGAGAATGATGCGGTCGCTATCGACATAAATCTCGAGAGCATCTTTTTCTGCGATATCAAGAGTACGGCGCAATTCGATAGGAATAACCACCCTACCTAGTTCGTCTACTTTACGTACAATGCCAGTTGATTTCATTTTCCTGTCTCCCTTCACTCTACAATTAATTTTCTAAGGAACATCGAATAACAATATTCGACAAAAATCGCTCAACTAAATAATACCAAATATTACAAAGCGTGTCAACCCAATTTTTTACAAAATGAAGATTTTTTTTTCAAATGTGTCATTTGAAAGGAATAAAATTTCTATTCAATGTCATATACTACTACATTCTGTCGAAAAATACAACTATTGACAACTATATTTCCAATGCCTATAATTGGAAAAATAAAAATAGTGCGTTCACTGAAGGAGGACATTATGTCAAAGAAACCCTTTTATATTACTACACCTATTTATTATCCAAGTGACCGATTACATATTGGACATGCATACTGTACTACCATTGCAGACAGTATTGCCCGTTATAAGCGGCTATCAGGTTTTGATGTATTCTTTTTGACAGGTTCTGACGAACATGGCCAAAAGATTCAGCGTAAGGCTGAGGAGACGAATACTACGCCGTTGGCTTATGTGGATAAGATTGTAGCTTCATTTAAGCATCTATGGGAAAAATTGGGTATATCCAATGACGATTTTATTCGTACTACTGAAAAGCGGCATCACGAATTGGTACAGGCGGTCTTTCAAAAAATCTATGATCAGGGTGATATTTATAAAGCGGAATATGAGGGCTGGTACTGTACACCTTGCGAGACCTTCTGGATGGAACGTCAGCTAACTGACGGCAAATGCCCGGATTGCGGCCGGCCAGTCGAAATTGTCAAGGAAGAAAGCTACTTTTTCCGGATGGCTAAGTATCAGGACCGGTTGCTGAAATATATTGATGAAAATCCGGATTTTATCCAGCCTGCTTCGCGTCGTAATGAGATGCTTAATTTTATCAAAGGCGGTCTGGAAGACTTGTGTGTGTCCCGGACAACCTTTGACTGGGGAATCCCGGTTCCCTTTGATACCAAGCATGTAGTTTATGTATGGTTTGATGCTCTGACAAACTATATAACAGCAGCCGGTTACTTAAATGATAAAGAAAAATTCGCTAAATATTGGCCTGCCGATATCCACTTGGTTGGTAAAGAAATTGTGCGCTTCCATAGCATTATCTGGCCGGTAATTTTGATGGCACTGGGGATAGAATTGCCTAAGAAGGTATATGGTCACGGTTGGCTGGTAGTCGAGGGTGACAAGATGTCTAAGTCTAAGGGCAATGTGATTGATCCGTTGGCCTTGATTGATGAATTTGGTGCCGATGCTATCCGCTATTTTTTGCTGCGGGAAATTACCTTAGGGCTTGACGGCAATTTTTCGCGTGACGCACTCATTAACCGGATCAATGCCGACTTAGCTAATGATTTGGGGAATCTGCTGCATCGCAGTCTGAGTATGATTGGCCGCTTTAATGGTGGTGTTATCGAAGCACCGGGTGAGAATGAGGCTATTGACCAGGAGCTTATTGAGTTAGCACGCACTACGGCTGTTCGGTATGAACAACATATGGAGCAGCAGGATATTAATGCTACTCTCAAAGAAGTATGGGCGCTTATTGGGCGTACCAATAAATATATTGATGAGACCGGACCTTGGGCACTGGCTAAAGACCCTGCCAAAAAAGGCCGTCTACATACTGTACTGTACAATTTAGCCGAGGTTCTACGAATTGTGGCTATCTTGATTTCACCGTTTATGCCGCAAACATCGCCGAAAATTTGGCGGCAGCTTGGCCTTAAAACTGACTTTGCCAGCGTGCAATTTAATGAGGCTCAAGTCTGGGGTGGTTTACCAGTTGGCACTGTTGTCGCCAAAGCTGAGCCGATTTTTCCCCGCATTGAGGAGCAATTGGACAGTCAGGCTGAAACACAATCGACGCAAACAGCAGCTGTGCCTGCACCCCAGCCTGAGACCCCGGCCACACCGGGTATACCCGAAATTACCATTGAAGAATTTGCCAAAATTGATTTGCGGGTAGTCAAGGTACTGGCGGCCGAGAAGGTTAAAAAAGCCGATAAGTTATTGCTTTTAACGGTAGATCTGGGAACAGAGCAACGTACCATTATTTCAGGAATAGCCAAACATTATGAGCCTGAGCAACTCGTGGGGCAGAATGTGGTTATGGTAGTCAATCTGAAGCCTGCTAAAATCCGGGGCATAGAATCCCGCGGCATGGTATTGGCCGCCTCCTGTGATGAAAAATTGCAGCTTGTGACAGCCGATATGCCGCCTGGCAGCAGGGTGAAGTAAGATGCTATTTGATTCACATGCCCATATTGATGATAACCGGTTTGACGAGGATCGGGCTGCAGTTATTGCACGGGCCCAGGAGGCTGGCCTTGTGGGGATATTGAACGCTGGTGCTTGTATGGAATCCTCGGCCCGTTCAATCGCCTTATCCGAAGAACATGCATTTATTTATGCCGCCGTTGGTATCCATCCCCATGATGCCAAAGAAGCCAGGGACAGTGATTACGAGCAGCTAGCTGATTGGACCCGTAAACCTAAGGTGGTGTCTATCGGCGAAATTGGGCTTGATTATTATTATGATTTATCACCGCGCGAGCTTCAACAGCAGGTGTTTATCCGCCAGCTTGATGTGGCGCGCCAATGCAATAAGCCGGTTATTATCCATGACCGGGATGCCCATGGTGATTTGATGGCGATTATTAAAAAAGAAGCCAAGGGTTTGACAGGTGTGCTGCATTGTTATTCCGGTAGCTTAGAGATGGCCAGGGAAGTTATCAAGCTGGGTTTTTACATCTCCTTTGCCGGGCCTGTTACTTTTGCCAAAGACGGCAAGCTTAAAGAGGTGGCGGCAAACGTACCCCTTGAGCGGCTGCTGGTAGAGACAGATTGCCCCTATCTGACACCTAAGCCCTTTCGGGGCCGGCGCAATGAGCCTGCGTATGTCAAATTTACTGCTGAAGAAGTGGCTTGTGTCAGGAATATGGAGTTTGCTGCTCTGGCGGAGGCGGCGACAATAAATACTAAGCGGCTTTTTGATATTGGGTAAGTCGTATATTTCCATAGTAAAAATAAATATTTTACATAGGCAGGAATAAAATGGAAATTCAGCGAATATTTTACAATAATAGAATATTGCTGAATTTCTTTATTTTATGATTCACATTCCACAGGTCTCTTTTATTTTGCTTGGACATTTGGAATATAAATTATAAGGATAAAATTTAAAATAAATGAGAATACACGAGCAATATCCGGATAATTATGGTTAATTTATTGACTTATTAACCAAATTATGATATAATTTTATGGCTCGCAGAAAGGGGGTATTTCATGAGTGATGAAAGGTCTATACTAGCTAAGTATGGTCAGCGAAAAGTAGTGTTGATTCTGGCGCTACTGCTGGCATCACTGGTGGCAACCGGATTTGTTTGGGCACATAAACAGGTACATATTATTACCGATGGTCAAAACTACACTGTCAGTACCTTGTACTCAAGTCCGTATAAAATCTTGCAACAAGCTGGAATTACACTTAGTCCCGAAGATGAAATCAGGTTGTCGACAACCAGTGTGACTACCGGAACAGTCATTGAGGTATTTCGTGCCGTACCCGTAACGGTTATATATCAAGGAAAAAATATTAATTTACTTGCAGCTAAGCCCACGGTGCGCGATATTGCCGATCAGGCAGGAATACCGCAAGAAAAGGTAAGGTTGATGCCGGGAGATGACACTAAACCGGTTGCCGGCATGAACATTAAGGCCATTACATTAAGTGAGAAGATTGAAGAGCAGGAAATTCCTGAGTTGTACCAGATTATTCGCCAACCTGATCCTACCCTGGAAAAAGGGGTGGAAGAAACTGTGCAGGCAGGAGAGAATGGTCTTAAGAAAGCCGCGGTTCGCGTTAAATTTGAAGATGGCGTTAAAGTTTCTGCCGATGTTCTGTCCGAGGTTGTAGCAGTAAGTGCTAAACCTCAAATCATCCGGGTTGGAACCCGGGATAGGGTAGACACCTCGCGGGGGTCGATGCGGTTTAGCGGTGTACGCTATATGGAAGCTAGCGCCTATTTACCAACAGATGGATCATCCCAGGGGTTGACGGCCACCGGAATTGCCGCCGGTCATGGTATTGTTGCTGTTGATCCGGAAGTTATCCCGTTAGGTACCCAGGTGTATGTTCCTGGCTATGGGATGGGGCTGGCAGCCGATACCGGCGGTGCCATTGTTGGTGACAAAATTGATTTGTGTATGGAAAGTGCCAGTGAAGCCTACCGATTTGGCCGCCGGACAGTGAAGGTCTATATCTTAGATGAGTAAGGAAATGGCAGAGCTTTAGGCTCTGCCATTTCCTTTTGAATTATATATTTCGTAGTAAGGAAAGGCATACAAATTTTTTGGCCTTTAGAAGGAGTAGATAACCCGGGCAACGAAATAGGAACAATTATATTTGTGGTGAAGGGAATGGTGTTATTGGCTGGCATTAACCTCGGCTTTTTGAAAGATTGTTGGCAATTGGCCCGCGGCTATTGGTTTTCAGAAGAGAAGTGGCGGGCGTGGGGACTAGCGACGGTAATTATAACGCTGAATTTAGCTTATGTTTATATTTTGGTATTATTTAATCAATGGAATAACCGCTTTTATAACGCCCTGCAGAATTTGGATAGCGAAGAAGCTTTCAGCGCTCTGCTTGAGTTTAGCGGGCTGGCTGCTATTTACATTATTGTTGCCGTGTATCAGCTGTACCTGCAGCAGATGCTGGAGATAAAATGGCGGCGGTGGATGACGCAGCAATATTTGGACAGTTGGCTGGCAAAACAGACCTATTACCGGCTGCAGCTTATCGAGAATAACACCGATAATCCTGACCAGCGTATTAGCGAAGATCTGCGGCTGTTTACCAATTACAGCCTGCGTTTGTCGCTAGGTCTTTTAAAAGCCGTGGTTACGCTAGTATCCTTTATTGCTATCTTGTGGCAGTTGTCAGGTACGCTTACCCTTCCTGTAGGCAGTACAGAAGTGACAATTTCCGGGTATATGGTATGGTTTGCTATATTGTATGCGGTTGTTGGGACTTGGCTGACCCACAAAATTGGTAAGCCGTTAACTAAGCTCAATTTTGATCAGCAGCGCTATGAAGCTGATTTTCGTTTTAGCTTGGTACGGCTGAGAGAAAATAGTGAGAGCATTGCCTTTTACGGTGGCGAAGCCCGGGAGGGTCAGTCGTTTATGGGCAGATTTGGCAGTGTCTTGGATAATTTCTGGCAGATTATGAAACGCCAGAAACAACTGACTTGGTTTACCTCAGGCTATGGTCAAATTGCAATTATTTTTCCGTTTCTAGTAGCTGCTCCCCGGTACTTTGCCAAAGAGATTCAACTTGGCGGATTGCTCCAGACCGCATTGGCCTTTGGCAAGGTACAAGATGCGCTATCCTTTTTTGTTGAGAGCTACCCCTTGCTGGCCGAGTGGAAATCGGTGGTTGACCGGCTAACCGGCTTTGTTGGTAATATGGAGAAAGTAAATGCGTTAGCTAATAACGGTGCGGTGATTCATCAGACGTCAGATCCGGCCTTGAGGGTGTCTGACCTGAATATTGACTTGCCTGATGGCCGGCGGTTGTTGTCAGAACTTAATTTGTCATTGGCAGCAGGTGATTCCCTGCTGGTGGCTGGTTCCTCCGGCAGCGGCAAAAGTACGCTATTGCGGACGCTTGCCGGCTTATGGCCTTATGCTCAGGGAGAGATAACTGTGCCTAAAGGCCAAAGTTCCTTGTTTCTGCCGCAAAAAGCCTACCTGCCGCTTGGCACGCTGCGGGAGGTTTTGCTCTACCCGGGCCCCCGGCAGCCGGTTAATGATGAAGACATTTATACGGCTATGTCGCTGTGTAAATTGGAGGGGCTGAAGGATCAGCTTGATAGGGTGGAAGAATGGTCACATGTGCTGTCGTTGGGCGAGCAGCAGCGGATTGCTTTTGTGCGGGCTCTTATTCATAAGCCTGAGTGGCTGTTTATGGATGAGGCAACATCAGCGCTTGATGAACCCACAGAACGTGTATTGTACAAACTACTGTGTGAACAGCTGCAAAATACGGCCATGATCAGCGTTGGTCACCGGGGTACACTAAACAGCTATCACAAAAAGAAATTGACTCTGGATGGAACCGGGTGTTGGAGTATGCTTACTTTATAACATATAGATAAAAAAGCGCTAAATGTGATACTATATTCATAGTGCGTGTTACGCACAAAAAGATGGAGAGCGAAATGATTAAAGAAGTAATAGTAGTTGAGGGCAAACAGGACATTGCTGCTGTTAAACGGGCAGTGGATGCGGAATGTATTGCTACAGATGGGTTTAACCTATTGCCACGCACCATAAGCCGGATTGATGATGCTTATAAACGGCGGGGGATTATTATTTTGACTGATCCGGACAGTGCGGGTGAGCGCATTCGTAAATACTTAGCCCAGCGTTTTGCCAAAGCTAAACATGCGTTCGTACCAAGAGAACAAGCTTATGCGAATGATGATATTGGCATTGAACAGGCCTCGCCGGAGGCCATTCGAGATGCGCTTAGTAAAGTGCGGCTGCATGAGTGGCAGCCATCAAGTGAGTTTAGCTGGCAGGATATTATAATAAGCAGATTGACTGGTGTGCCGGACGCCACTATCCGACGGGCGGCGGTTGGTGAAATTCTGGGTATCGGCTATGCTAATGCTAAGGGCTTTTTTTATCGGCTCAATCATTATGGCGTTACCCGTGCCGAGTTTGCAGGGGCAGTAGATAAGTTGGATGATGCTGCTAATCTAAGCAGTGGTGTGGAGGAACCAAATTATGGCGATTAAGCCGTGTATTGCACAAAAAGAGGTAACTTTACATATATTAAAAACCTTTGGTATCCATATGAGCAAAAAATTAGGGCAAAATTTCCTGGTTGACGGCAATGTCGTGGCAGGAATTGTGTCGGCCGCTAACGTTTGTGAAGGTGAACCTGTACTTGAGATTGGACCGGGGATTGGCACGTTGACCCAGGGACTAGCTGAAGCTGGGGCTGAGGTTACTGCAGTCGAGCTTGACCGTCGCCTGCTGGAGATCCTTGGTAAGACGCTGGCAGGGTATAATAATGTCAGGGTTATTCATGGTGATATTTTAAAAATTGACATTTCCCGGGAAATAAACAAAGAAAGATACAAAGTTGTTGCTAATTTGCCCTACTATATTACAACTCCTATTATTATGAAATTCCTGGAAGAGAGACTGCCTGTCGAACTGCTTGTTACTATGGTACAAAAAGAGGTGGCGCAGCGTATGGTGGCCAAGCCTGGCGGCAAGGATTATGGGGCACTGTCAGTAGCTGTTCAGTATTATACAGAGCCGGAAATTATGTTTATTGTGCCACCGCAGGCTTTTATTCCGAAACCTGCTGTAGAATCGGCCGTTATCCGTTGTACTGTGCGTACGGTGCCGCCGGTTGAGCTTGTTAGTGAAAAAATGTTTTTCCGGGTTGTTAAGGCTGCCTTTGCTCAGCGTCGGAAAACCTTGGCTAATGGCCTTAAGTCGGCTGGCCTTAGCAAAGAAGAGCTGGAGCAAGTATTGACGCAGGCCCAAATAGATGGTGGGCGTCGTGGCGAGCAATTATCGCTGGCCGAGTTTGCCGCTATTGCTAACTCCTGGTCAAAATTAGTAAGTGATAGCTAAGTGAATTTATAAACCCTTAAAGCCCTGCTCATTTTGAGCAGGGCTTTTCGTTAAGAAACATATCTAACAAATCTAAGCGTCGGTCAATATGATAGCCCAGGTAGGTTTTGTTCTGCCATTGACGGTTGCGACTTTGGTTATGAAAGGCGGCAATGGCTTCCAGGCAATCGCCGACAATGGTATCAATGATTTTGTTGGTATGAATTTGATTTTTCACAGAGGAGCCTAGACGATAGTGGGGAATGGTAGTGGCTACATCAATTTTTAGCTTGTGCATGCGCGCAAGCGCCATGGTAACAGGGGGAATAGCCAGCTCACGCAAGGGCACTGTTTCCAGGAGGCGGCGGGAGACGGCATGGGGGCCATGGGCCGGGCTGGCTAAATTAATTTTTTTATCAAGCCCCAACTCTTTATTAAGATTGAGACGCCATTGAAAAGTAGGGTTATAGCGTTCGATATGGCGTGGTGGAGAAGGATAACAATTGGTTAAGGCCATATCCAGGTGTTTCAACAATATACCATCAACCAGCTCCATCAAATTCTCATTAAAAGTACCTACCATGTCGCCATCAACAAAAGCGACAACATCGCTGCCCAGTGCCAAAGCTACTTTAGCGCCAATGGCGCGGGGCGTGTCAATGCCTAAACATTCATGGAAATAGATAATTTGGAGTTTTGGAAGACGCATTTGTAAAACTTCGCGCATTGTACTGTCTTTGGAACCATTGGACACTAAGATAATGTGGTCAATAGGCAATGTTCCCAGATTTTGCAATACAGTGCTAATGCGCCCTCCCTCATTTTTGGCCGGAACGACCACGCAAATCACGTCCATCACCTCGGAGTGTAAGGATGCGTGTAAAAATGTATGCTGAAAGCAGCCTTATGAGGGCTCACTATAGTATATAGCGGAGAGAAGGCATTTGCCACCAGGTGTAGTCAGTAATTTTGTGGCACTTTAGCTAGGCGTTACATAGGATGTAATAGTTATAGCCACTGGTTAAGGGGGGATTAAGGTGGACATTCAAGTAGGCGACCTGGTTATTAGAAAATCTCATGGCGGCGATATTGTTTTTAAGGTAACTGACATATTTGTTGACGATACCCAGCAAACACACTGTGTGCTAAAGGGGCTACATTTACGGCTAATGGCTGATTCGCCTATCGATGATTTAGAGCCGATTGAAGCAGAACATTTACGCAATGAAATTGTTCGCATGGAAAATATGCATAACAATACCCTGCGGCAGGTCCTGGTACGCCGCAGCCGCGAACGGGAACAAATTGAATTAAGGCGGTCTGAGGCCACCAAAAAATTCACTTTCTTTGATTTGCCTGGCCGGGTATTACATCTTGACGGTGATGAGGAATACCTTAAAATGTGCTTGAAAACCTACAATCAACTTAATCTTCAGGCAGTGGGCCGTTGGGTGGAAGAAAGTAAACAAGCGGACGTTATTAGCAATTTATTAGAAGAAATCCGGCCGGATATTCTGGTGTTTACAGGTCATGATGCCTTAATTGGCAATGGTAAAAAGGATATAAATGATATCAATAACTACCGCAACTCGAAACACTTTGTTGCAGCTGTAAAAAAAGCCCGCCTAGTTGAGCCTTCCCGCGATGAATTAGTTATATTTGCCGGGGCTTGCCAATCACATTTTGAAGCTATTTTATCTGCGGGCGCCAACTTCGCCAGCTCACCTAACCGCATTTTTATTCATGCATATGACCCGGTGTTTATTGCAGAAAAGGTAGCTTTCACACCGATAAACCGGATAGTTGATGTAAGTGACGCTATTACGGCATCAGTAACCGGAGTTGATGGCGTAGGTGGTCTGGAGACCAGAGGGAAATTCCGATTAGGTATGCCAAAAACGCCAATTAAATAACAACAGACTCAACACACACACCACCGACCTGAAAAAAGGGAACGATAGTATTTTGACGAACTATTATCTTGTCAAATACTAATTGTATGTGGAGGTCTAATGTGGTAGTAACAGGAGAACCGCAAGGCAGTAGGAACGCCCGTAAGGCTGGCGGTGTTTTTTATACGCCAGTACATATTGTGAAATATATTCTGGCATGCACGCTGGCGCAGCATGATATAGTGGTAAATCCGGTGCCGCGAGTTCTTGATCCAGCTTGTGGGTCAGGCAACTTTTTGGTGGCGGCCTATGATTTGCTGCTGGCTAAGTTTGTTGAGAACCTGCCTGTATTGCGAGCCAGGTATGCCAAGCAGCGATACATGATCAAAACTGTCATGACAGAACATTATCTGGAAGGCAGATCCTACTGGCGTAGAGAAAACCTGCATTACCACATTATCCACTATTGTTTATATGGAGCTGATATGGATGAAGCTGCAATAAATAAGGCACAAGAAAGATTGTTGGAAAAGCAGGAAACACTGTCTTCACTGGATTCGGATACTATGAATTTGCTTACCTGTGACAGTCTAATTAAATGGGAAGAGGATCTGATAGAGGTGGACGGTTATACCGGCAATGACCGTTTGCGGCTAGCCGATTTTTGGACGCGAAAATATGATTATGTTATTGGTAATCCACCCTATATCAGTTTTGGATTAAACCGGGTAGGCAAAGTGACTGCCGGGCAGGCGCAGTATTTGCGGATGAACTATCCTCATTCGGCGCAGTATAAACTTAGCTATTATGCGCTATTTTTGGAACGTGGTATTTTGGCGCTAAAGCCAGGGGGTTATCTCGGCTATATTACGCCTGACAGCTATCTGCTAGGGCGCTACTATTCTAAAATTCGCGAGTTTATTCTCGATAATTGTAGGGTACAAGAACTGGCATTGGTAAATGCGAAGGTATTTGGCGGCGTGGTAGTGGGAATTCCGGCTATTACCATTTTGCAAAAAGAAAGTAGTGAGGAAGCCAAATCAACGGCCGTAGTAACGGTCAAGAAAATTAATGAAACAGAGATTGTACCTACTGCCTATCAATATCCGCAGGCGTATTTCTCTGAGCAGGTGTATAAACGGTTTCGGTTGTTTTTTCTGGCAAGGGATAAAGCTATTGTTGATAAGCTGGATCAAGCCCCCTGTCGGTTTGGTGATATAACAAAAATCAGGACAGGCATGCGCTCGCTTACTGTGCAGGCAGATATAAAAAGTAAGATGAGGCAAGGCGATACCTGGCGTCCGGGGCTGGTATCCTCAGCACAGGTATTGCCTTTTGGGCTTTCCTATCAGGGTGACTGGCTGGACGTTGATCCGACCAAACTAAATAAAGGCGGTTGGGATGGAGAAGTTATGGCTGGACCCAAGATTTTCCTCAGACAGACAGGCGATAGTTTAATCGCTGCTGTAGACAAATCGGGGTACTACCATCTGAATAATATTCATTCGCTGGTGGTAGATAAAGGTGAGCTTAGTTTAGAATATTTGGTGGCTATTCTTAATTCCCGGTTAATGAATTTTTATTATCAGACTGTCACTTTGGAAAAAGGGCGATCTATGGCGCAAGTGGATATTGAAATGGTGGAAAAACTGCCGCTAATCATTGACGAACAGCGTGTCGGTTTGTTAGTTCAGTTAGCAAAACAGTTGGCCGAGCAGGGTGGCTGTGGAATTGAAGATAATGGTATCTATAATGAACTGAATAAAGTAGTCTATGAGATATATGGGTTATCTGTAAGCGATAGCCTGTATATTGAGCAGAGCATTAGCAAGGGCAAGCAGGCGAAGAGGCGATGTGAATAGTGAGGTCTTCTTTCCTTTATACATAAATTGTTATATGCCCGGAAACAGGAGTTTACACAAAAGGAGCGAATATTACATAACATCAGACTGAGTGATCAGTTTGCAACCAAATAAATGCCAATATAACGGCACTTATATCCTTAAAAACAAACACTAGAAGGTTGGTTATGTAAAATTAATGAAGCTTAAAAAATCGGTAACTAAAACAATTCTCGGGTTGATGATAATGTCGCTGCTTACTACCTCTTTTGGTGGTGCATGGGCGACAACGGCTTATGCGGCAGAGGTAAAAGATGAATCTATTCAAAATGGGGATGACAAGGCAGTTATTGGCGGCTTAGTAGCTCTTGGTTTACTAGCTATGGTTGTTAGTGGAAAAAAGGGTGGCACCAGTGAGTCGGCAAGAAAAAATACTACGACGACTCCGACGACGACTACTACTACGCCGGGTACTTCTACTACAGGCTCAACATCTCAGACGACAACAACTACCTCAGGGCTTACAGCCGATGAAGCCAAAGCATTTCAATTATTAAACGCTGATCGCGCAGCCAATGGTCTGCCTGCGCTCAAAATCAACATGAGCCTGGTGCGTTTAGCAGAAAACTATGGACAGGATATGATTAACCGTAACTATTTTTCGCACTACAATCCGGAAGGACAATCTCCTTTCGATCGTATGAAGCAAGCGGGTATTAGCTACAGCGCCGCCGGTGAGAATCTGGCCATCAACAGTAATGTAACGGCTGCTGAAAAAGCCTTTATGAGCAGCTCCGGTCATCGGGCCAATATTTTGAACTCCAACTATACTGATGTGGGTATTGGCGTTCGTACTAATACTGCAGGGTCTGTGTATGTAGTGCAAGAGTTTATCAAAAAATAGGAACAATTTTATTGGAATAGCAAAATCCGCGCCCTTTGGCGCGGATTTTGCTATTCCAATTACATACACTTCGGGCAGCCACCACGATGCTCATGGTAATCGAATTCGTGACCGCAATAAGGACATACTTTATATAACCGATAGGTGCAGATTCTATAAAGCTTATAGTAACATTTAAAAGTTTTAACACATTCTTTAGTAGGCTGGCATTTCATTTTGGGAGTGCAGCACGACATATCCATATCGTTGCAGTCATCATCCATCGGTTCATGTTTGTCAGGACCGTCGCATTTGCTATAATCATCATCGCACTTCCAGTTGGGATATTTTTTATAAGACTTCATTAATTATATTACCTCCTTATTTATTTAGATGGGCATGTTTTCTCCCCCTAGGGGGAAGAGCATCTGATATATACTATGAATAACAGGGAAAAAATGTTATGTTGTTTTCCGGTATTGTGTTTATATATCAGCAGTGAAGAAGTTTACAGGTAGATTCTGTGAGGTCAAGGCACAATGAACTATATAGTAAAGAAAAGAAGCTGAAATCTTTATAAAACCAAGAATTTCAGCCTCTTTAAAAAGAGCAGTTAAGTAAAGTTATCTACTTTTTTATATTAACGGAAGATGTACGGATCAAGCTTGTGGAGGAAGGCACCATACATCTTCCGTAATTTTTTTATTTCAACAAATTGTAGGTATCAGTATAACCAAATAATTTTAGAATTCCTTTAGAAAATAATGTAAGACATAATTGGTTTACAGACAAATATATTTTAAATAATTACCTGCGATAATAAAAAAAATATATATAATCGATTTTAACATAATTTTTTGGCGGCTATAGGAGGGATATACTTTGGCAGCACAGGTGATTCCGTTTCCTGCGAAATCTGAACCCAACTTAACGGAAATAGAGAAGCTCATTCGGGAGTGGCTGTTCAATGTATCGGAAGATCAGGATTTCATTGAGACTGTGGCTTCGCGGATGATGAGTTTTATCAATAATTATGCCAATAAATGGTTTGAGCCTACGTTCAATTTAGTTGTACCATCAACGTTAACCCTGGAAGAAAGGAAAGCACTTTGGGTTTCCATTGAAACAGGTGTTGACGAAACTGCCAAACAGGTACAAGAAATGATTAATAAGATAATTGTAGAACGATTTTTCCTTGAGATAGAAATATATGAAAGTAAGGAAAAAGGGAAAATGGAAAAAAAAGAATTATTGTGCCCTAAGTGGTAAGCGAAACAAGCATAAGGCAGGAAAAAGCATTTGTAGTTCTATTGACTACAGATGTTTTTTTGTTTGTTACATGATGGAAATTTCGGGGTATGTTTTCCGGACATTAGTCATAGTTATAGCTTAGAGATTTGCCTGCAGTAATACATTTTTTGTCACATAAAAATTAGTGCAGGCATATATATAATTAGAATATACAAAGGGGGGAATCTGCATGAACGATAGAGCCAATAACAAGTGCACTCTTGGCATTGAAACCGGAACTATTATCGTGCGTCAAATAGTGGGAGAAAAAGAAAAACAAAAAGCACTGGATATTCACGTGGTTGTTCCGGAAAGAAAACCTTCCATTGAGCAAATTGTTGATGTATTTGTTAAAGAAGTAGAAGTAAATAGTGTTGATGTAATTACCGATAAAGTTATTGTTCGGGGTGAGTTCGAGATTAAAGCCATTTATGTAGCCGCTCTGCCTGAGCAGCCTGTTCATGCTGTAGAAGTTAAGCATTATCGGTGGACTCTTGATATTGATATTCCTGGGGCACGCCGGGGGATGGATGCTGAGGCTAGCGTTATTGTTGAGTTTGTGGATTATGATGTTGAAGACCATCACCGTGCCTATAAATACAAAAATTTTGAGCCTATCGAATGTGATGACGGCGAGGACGATGATGATGACAATGACTGTTACGACTACGACCACGACCACGACAATGACTGTCACGACCACGACCATGATCATGACCATGATTGTGACCATCATGGTCACCATCATCATCGCAACTGCCGGGAATTTGACGTATCAGTTATTTTAAAAGTCATCGCCAAAGTTATGACTGATCGGGAAGTTACTATTGGAACGGGAACGTTGCCAACTACACCCAAAGGTTAGGGTTTTCTTTAGGTATCAACGGAGAGGGGGGGAAACCATGGATGATAAAACGAGAGCAGCTTCTGGTTCAAGTAATACTTCCGGTGTGACTACGAAAACAGTTGCCGGTGTAACTACTGTTGATAGTGCTGAATTGGAATGCGGCTGCCCGGAACCAGGTCCGGAGACAATTGAGGTAGAACAAGTCCTGGGTGCTGAAATGGCCCAACGGGTTGTGGAACTTGATTTGTTTGTTCCGGCGCAGAAGCCAGATATTGAACAAGTAGTTGACGTATATGTGAAGGAGCTGGAAATTAACAAAGTTGATGTTATTCCTGACAAGGTCATTGTGCGTGGTGAATTAGAGGTAAAGGTAATGTATGTTGCTGATTTACCTGATCAGCCGGTACACGCGTTTGAGAAAAGGCACATTCGTTGGACGCGGGATATTGTGATTGATGGTGCTGAACCTGAGATGAAGGCAACTGCCGATGCAACTGTGGAATTTGTTGACTATGATTTCCACTGCCATCATGATAGGCGCAAGGTGCATATTACTATTGTACTTAAGGTCTGGGCCCGGGTAGTTACTACCACCGAGATGGATGTATATGCATTAAGTCCTATCGATGAAATCGGTGTAGTTGGAAGTACTACATCAACAGACAAAGTCAGTGCCAGTCAGTTTACTGATGAAAATGTATCAGCTGCAGAAACTGGTGGTGGAAACATAGCAGGGTTTGGCGAACAAAATGTTATCGTCACCGGTCCGATGACACCGACCGCTGGTACAGCCACTAGTGCCACCGGCACGGTAACAGTAACTGGCAATACAGTTAATATCAGAAGTGGACCTGGCACAAATTTCCCTGTTGTAACAAAGGTTAACAAAGGCACGACATTAACTGTTAAGGAACAGGCTTTTGGTTGGTACAAAGTAGTGCTTACTGATGGTACTACCACTGGCTGGATAGCCAGTTGGCTGGTAAATAGCACTACAGTTAATGCAAAAGGGTAAAGAAAATATGGCTTATACCGAGCCTTGAAGGATAGTGGAACCCGAGGTTGCCCTTATCCTGTTTTTAAGAAGTTAAACCTTTTGTTAGGATAAAATAGCGACCCAGGGATAGTAATCATCCCTGGGTATTGTTTTAATTTGCTCAAGCCAAAATCCCGGAGGCGCTAAGCTGCCGGGATTTTTGGTCCAGATGAAAAGGTTAAATCTTTATCAGCGGTGAGAGGAGATGGCCTAATGTATCGGGCGTTAAAATATATCGGTCCGGTTGGGCTGGGAGCTACATCTCCACAACTATTTCGCGCCGAAAATGACTGTGGAGAAGTAAAGGTATGTGTTGTTAAGTTATCATCCAATCGTCTTGGGTCCAAGGTTCTCGTAAACGAGTTGCTAGCTGCTCATTTTGGCGATTGGCTGAAGCTTTGCTTTCCACCAGGGGGACTTATTGACATTTCTCCGAAGGTATTGGCTAGTAGCCGGCGTTTGACTGCTGCCGCCGTACTGCCGGGTTGGCACTTTGGGTGTGAGTATTTACAAGGAGTTGGCTATGTAAACAAATACAATCTGCATCAGGCAGTAAATAAAGAGCAAATGGCTGGCGTTATGCTGTTTGACCACTTGTTCCATAATCCTGACCGGACGGAAAATAGAAAAAATCTGCTAATTCGCAAAGAACGGGATGGCTATAAGCTGTATGCGATTGATAATTCACATTTGTTTCGTCGTGGCAAATGGACAACTGGTATGCTGGAAGAGTTAGTTGATACGATTACGGTAAATCATCGCCGTTCCTATGGTGTGCTTTTGAAATATTATCTACGGCCAGCGCAATTATTCAAGTATGCTGCAGCCGTTAAGAATATTGAGGATGCGAAATTTGCTCAGTTTATGGATAGTATTCCTGAGGAGTGGCTGCCTGATAAGGCGGAGCGGCAGGCTTTGCTTGAATTTCTTGTTAGCAGGCGTGACAAAGCCTGCTGGGTAGCAGAACAATTAAGCCAGCTAATCCCGAATATACATCGGGGTACCGATATTTATTAAGGTAAATATCTCTTCAGCATGCGCGTTATGCATCCGGATACAGCCGTTAGATACCATTTGACCAATTAGCCAGGGGGCATTGATGCTTTGAGCAAATAAGCATGACAAATTATATCGTTTCCCACGTAATTTTAAACACTGGCGGCTTTTTGACACTTGGTTTGTCAGTTCTTACTACGGTAACTTTTGTAAGCACAGCTCTGATAATGGATTTCTTTTCATCAGGCGTAAGATCGCCTTGCTCAATCAAGGGTCGTAGTTGAGCGGCGACTTCCGCGAAACTTAATTTTGCTGCAACAGGTGCTTCGAGAGGTTTCAGTACATTTCTTCTTTCTTCGATATCAATTAATTGTGCTCGTATTTGGTCCAGCTCTTCCTCGGCATCTTTTTCAGATAGCTTTTGCTGCCTAAACCACTTAGTAATCGTTTCACGGCGCTTTACAAGTTCAGACTCCATTTGATTGAGTCTTTTGGTCTCTACCTTGTTGTTGGCAACCGGCTTTGGTTTCGGTATGAACTTTTTAGCCTTCTCATGGTTTTTTAATGCCTCTGCCAGCTTAGACCATAGAACGGCATCTAAAGCCTCAGCAGGAAGGCTCCTGCTGGCACATTTGAGGCCTGCATTGCGAAGATCGCTGTATCTTTGTGTAGCGCACTGGTAGTAAGGCTTATAACTGCCATCTCTGAACGCACAATGATGGGCTAGCATACGGCGGCCACAAACACCACAATACATTATTCCGGCAAAAAGATAGGGATGGATAAACGGTCTTTTTGTGGTTGCTTTGTTTTGCTTCAGCTGATGCTGTACGCGTTCAAAAGTCATCTCGTCGACAATAGCTGGCACAGGAATAGAAATCCATTCATCTTTTGGGCGTTCCATTGTCTTGCGTGTATCTATCCCGGTTTTCTGTTGCCGGTTCTTCATACTGTGAAAGGTGCCCGTGTATGTCCTATTAGTCAATAGGTTATGAAGCGAAGAGGTTGGCCAGAGTGCTTTGCCGGTAGGCGATAAAACAACTCTTTTCTTTAGTTCTTTTTGTACGCGTTCAATGCTCATCTGATCATCTATGACAAGTCGATAGATTTCACGGACAACAGCAGCCTGCGTCTCATTAATGGTATAGGTGCAATTAGCTTGATCGTAACTATAACCAAACAATCCAAAATCCTGGATGATTTTACCCTGGGACGATTTTTTCTTTTTGCCGCGTAGTGTCCGGTCAAGTATCTTAGCTTTTTCAAATTCCGCTATGGCGCCACGCATAGAGAAAAACAACCTTCCTTCCGGACTGGCATCATAGTTCCCGGTAATGAACCGCAATTCGACCTTTGCTTTTTCCATCTCTTCCGCTACTAGTAGTTGAATAGATAGTTTACGGGCTAGTCGATCAGGATCATACACGACAACCGTTTCAATTCTCCCGGCAGCAATATCGTCGCGGAGACTAGTTAAGGCCGGACGGTCGATAAATTCGCCGCTATAGCCCTCGTCTACATACTCTACTATGTTTGTTTTACCCTGTTTAAATAATAATGCTTTGCATGATGCTATTTGGTCAGGGAGGGAATAGCCGGTTTTCGCTTGTTCTTCTGTACTGACGCGAGCATAAATTGCGTTCATTTTGTTATTTCACACTCCTTATCTATATGATTTTATGCAAGAGTACAACCAGTAACCGCATATGTTTTACCGGGGGTGGTGACATGATTGGTGTGATTGATGAGGAAAACTCTAGTTTTCCTGTAACCGAAGCAGCCCAGGAAGCCTTTGAAGCAGCAATGGCAAAAATTATTATGGCTAGGTGGGAAGCTATGTCAGTAGAGGAGCAAGCTAAGATAATTAAGCCAAGTAAATCCGGTAAGTCCTAAGACAGAGGGAAAAACTATAAAAAAATAAAAAGCCGCGCAGCGGCAAAATCAAGTTGTTTTATCCATTTGCTTAATTACGTTAAATACCTGCTGATAAAGATTTGTTATCGATGTTGCACTAGGCATTAATTGTGTATTACTTGCAGCTGCTGCAACAATTTGAGCAGTTAATGTAGCAATCTGTTGATTATCCATCTATTAATCCTCCCTAAAACTGATTCCTAATTGATTCATTATACGAGTAATGCTTTAAGGATATGCACCAATTTGTAGCAAGCGGTAATCAATCCTAATAGGACTTTTGACCTGTAAAGTTAGTAAATTTGTCTTAAGGAAGTATAGTAAAGGATGTCGAAATAGATATAAAAATAATAATAGGGTGATGGAAATGGGTGCAATGATCGAGGAAATTGATTCTTTGAAGAAGCAAATGGTTGGCTTAGGATATGTAGAGGGAGAGGTAAACGCGTTTATACATGATGCTATAGGAGACAAGCCGATATCTAAGCTTAGCAATCAAGAGTATAAAGATTTGATTGACTACTTGAACAGCTATCTATTGTTTGCGAAAAAAAGCAAAGGATTAGTATCGAGTCATTAATTGAGCCTGCGGGCTCTTTTTTCATGTTCCCCAATAAGTATTCTAACGGTGTTAGCTCTGGAGATAATATAGTTTCTAAACGTTTATACATATATAGGAAGTCTTAATTTCTGTCATGTTTTTTTTATCAATGTGTGTTTGTGCCATGAAGGCCATAGGCATCATAATTGAGGCCCATCCAGCGTGTGCCGAGCACTCCGCCTGGGTTGGTAATTTTCGTGGCAATGGCAAAATTGCCGGTAGGCGTTGGGGTTGATGGTTTGCCGATGGCAACTGGGTATTGACGGACTGGGTTATTACCATCAAATAAGGTTATTTGGCGCTGGGATTTAACCAGCAAAATATTAGCTCTGGGCAATATGTGGCTAGCTCTGATAGGGGAGATTGGTATTACTTCCTCAGTGGTGGCAGTCAGGTTTTGACAGTAGGAGATATAACTTTCGCCTGCTGCCAGCGTAATGTTTTTTAAAGATTCGGGCAAATAAATCTTTCTAATATTCAATATGCTTCGACCTCCGTTTGCTCCCGTTTTTCTGCTTCATTATATTCAATACCAGTCAATTCGGTTAATAAAAACCTATTGAATAAATTTTATACAATTTTGGTAAAAATAGGAGCATAAGATAAATAGGAGAATTATGTTAGGATGAATGACACAATAACAGCAAATAAAGACAAACCGTGCGGTAGTTTACTTATCATTGGCGGTCATGAAGATAAAGTAGGCGAGTGCTTGATCTTGCGTCAGTTTATAGATATGGCTGGCGGCAAAAATAGCCAGATTGTAGTGATTGCTACTGCCACCGGCCAGCCCCGCCTTGTGGGTAATGAATACCGGCAACTATTTTCTTCTCTCGGAGTGGCGGCAGTCACCATTATGGCTGTTGCCGACCGGGAGGCGGCAAACCAACAGGAACAGGCTGAGATTATAAAGCAGGCCACCGGCATATTTTTCACAGGCGGCGACCAACTGCGTTTTACCAGTATTCTTGGAGGGTCAGCCGTTGACGCTGCCATTCGGGCTGCTTTCAGGCAAGGAGCTGTCATTGCCGGGACAAGTGCAGGGGCAGCTGTTATGAGTGAGACCATGATTGTAGCCGGTAACTCCAATGATACGCCTAAAAAGTCTTCCCTAATCATGGCTCAGGGCATGGGGTTTTTAGCAGAGGGGGTAGTTGATCAGCATTTTGCCCAACGTGGACGTATTAACCGTTTGCTAGAAGCAGTCGCCCAAAATCCGCATGTTTTGGGAATCGGCATTGACGAAGATACAGCCCTTGTTGTTGGACCCGACCGGCTTTGTCAGGTAATTGGCTCACAGACGGTGACCATTATTGACGGTAAGAGTATTATCTATTCCAACATTTCTGAGTCCAATCGCTATCAGCCATTAGCCATATCTAATGTACTATTACACATTTTGCCTGCAGGATTTGGTTTTGATTTAAATCTAAGGCTGCCATTGCAGCTTGCTACTAACTAGCTAAAGGAGGATTGCAACATGAAATTATTATCTACACGCTTTATTGCCGGACCTAACATCTACAGTTATCGCCCGGTTATTAAAGCGACTATTGATATTGGCAGCTATGAAGATATAGACAGCAGTGGAATGGTTGATTTTGTCGTGTGCTTATTAGCATTACTGCCAGGACTACACAAGCATAGCTGTTCACGGGGTTATCCTGGCGGTTTTGTAGAACGTTTGCACGAGGGAACGTATCTGGCACACATTTTTGAGCACGTAGCGCTTGAACTACAGTCGCTGAGCGGTGACGAATATGCCTCTGCTTTTGGCAAGACCCGCGGGTCGGGGCGTCGGGGCATTTATCAGGTTGTATTTGGTTGTAAATCAGGTCAGGTAGGGCTAGCTGCCGCTGACGGTGCCTACCGTTTGCTTGTGGCGGTGCTTAATGGACAAGCTTTTAATGTGCCAGAGGCAGTCGCGAAGCTAAAGAAAATGGGAGAAGAGGGCAGATTGGGACCAAGTACAGCAGCTATTTATGAAGCGGCGCGACGGCGGGGTATTCCTGTTTTGCGTCCGGATTATGAAGTTAATTTTCTTATTCTCGGCTATGGCAATAAGCAACAGCGGGTTTGGGCTAGTATTACTGGACAAACAAGTTCCTTGGCTGTTGAGTTGGTGGGAGATAAATTCCTTACCAATACGTTGTTGCGGCAAAATGCTGTGCCTGTACCGGAGGGATATGTTGTTACAAGCTTGGCAGAGGCTGTCGCTGCTCTTGATAGGATCGGTGCGCCGGTTGTTATTAAACCTGTCAATGGTAACCACGGAAACGGGGTTACGCTAAATATTTGGAATAAAGCCGAGGCGGAACGGGCCTATCAATTGGCTGCCGAGTATGATGAGCGGGTGTTGGTAGAAGAATATGTAGCAGGCCGCCAGTATCGATTGTGTGTTGTTAATGGTAAACTGGCGGCAGGGGCTGAGCGGATACCGGCCCATGTTGTTGGCGACGGTATTCATTCAATTGCTGAACTGGTTGAATTGGTTAATCTAGATCCGGCTCGTGGCAGTGGTCACAGTCGCCCGCTAACCTGTTTGCAAATAGATGCCGCGGCCATTATGACCCTGTCCCGGCAAAACCTATCAGCAGCGTCTATCCCAGCTGCCGGACAGCTGGTCGATATCCGTGACAATGCGAATCTGAGTACTGGTGCAACAGCCAAAGACGTAACTGCCAGTATTCACCCGGACATCATCCGGCTGGTGGAGCGGGCAGTGCGGCTTACTGGTCTGGATGTGGCAGGGGTTGACCTGGTTATGCCTGATATTTGTCGGCCGCTGGCTGCCGGGCAAGGGGCCATTATCGAAATTAATGCTGCGCCTGGCCTTAGAATGCATTTGTATCCAAGTTCGGGGATACCCCGTGATTTAGGCGCAGTCATTGTTGATTATCTATTTCCTAATGGGGCCGATGGCCGGATACCGATAATTGCCGTCACTGGCACAAATGGCAAAACCACGGTTACTAGGCTTATTGGTCATATCTTTCGGCAAGCTGGCTATAAAACAGGCATGACCACCTCTAGCGGCATCTATGTGGATCAGGAGTGTATTATGCAAGGTGACACAACTGGTCCAGCCAGTACGGCCATGATATTGTCTGATCCTGCGGTAGAAGTGGCTGTATTGGAAGTCGCTCGCGGTGGTATCATCCGAGGTGGATTGGGCTATGATTTTGCTGATGTCGGCATAATTACGAATATTACCGAAGATCATATTGGGCAGGATGGTATTGAGGATCTTGAGGATTTGGCCTATATTAAGTCTTTGGTTATTGAACGCGTGCGGCCAGATGGTGTTGTGCTTTTAAATGCAGATGATAGCCGGGTGGCAGATCTCAAGGTACGGACAAAGAGTGAAATTATTTATTTTAGTACCCAGCCTGACAATATTATTGTTCGTCGCCATCTCGGTGAAGGGGGCCGGGCCTGTTTTGTCAAAAATGATGCCATTTATCTGGCAGCGGGAAAAAAAGAGCAAGTTCTGATTACAATTGTTAATGTCCCCCTTACCTTGCAGGGGTTTGCCTATCATAATATTCAAAACACTGTAATTGCCGTTGCGGCTTGTTGGTCGCAGAAGCTATCCTTAGAGGCTATTCATAAAGGCGTGATCAGCTTTAACCAAAACCCGGGGAGACTTATGCTGATGGCGATGGCGGGTTTTCGGGTTTGCGTTGATTACGCTCACAATCCGGCTGGTTGTCAGGCGTTGGCAAGTACTTTAAGGCGCCTTAAGCCACGAAGATTGATTGGAGTTATTGCGGCACCTGGGGACCGGAGGGATGATGTTATCATCAGCCTTGGCAGGGCTGCCGGCCAGGGATTTGACAGTATCTATATTAAGGAAGATTGTGATTTGCGGGGGCGGCAGCCGGGTGAGACAGCAGCCCTGCTGTTGCAAGGTGCTTTGGAAGCTGGGATGGCTGCTGCGCAGGTAACCACCATTTTTGATGAATGCGAGGCCGTGACTACTGCTTTGAACCAGGCCGTTGCAGACGATTTAATTGCCATTTTTTACGAAAACTATGATGTTGTCATGACGACGATAACCGGGTTTGAGCAGAGACAAAAATCCGGCTGCTTGTGTAGAACAGACCTCCCGAAATTAGTGGTCGCCGGAATGCGAATCAAAGGATAATGAAAAAAATATGGAAAGCAGGTTGGTAGTTGCAGGCAACTACCCGAACAGGTAGAATATATATGATATAGACTGCCTGTGGGGGTGTCATGGATGGAAAAGAACGATACAATTGTTGACCAGGAGCTTCAACTAGTAATTTTTAAACTGGCCCAGGAAGAGTATGGGTTACCCATTACCAAGGTGAAGGAAATAAATCGTCTGGTGCCGATTACCAAATTGCCACAAACGCCTCTGTTTATGGAAGGCATCATAAACTTACGCAGCCGGATTATTCCGGTAATAGACCTAAGAAAACGTTTTGGAATTGCCGTTTCTGAATACACGGAAGAGAGCCGGATTATTATTGTCGAAGTTAGTGGTGAGACGGTTGGCGTTATTGTTGATGCCGTTGCTGAGGTAGTCCGGATAGCTGCCGCCAGTGTTGAGCCGCCGCCCCCGTCATTTGTTCTTGATGCGAAATATATCCAGGGGATAGGAAAACTAGAGGACCGGTTACTTATCTTGCTCGAGATTGATCAAATTTTGAGTTCGCAAGAAACCATTAATTTGAAACAGCTTACTTTGCAAGGATAGGATATGCTAATACTTAACGCCTATGCAAAGATTAATTTGGCGCTTGATGTCCTCTATAAACGCCCTGACGGCTACCATGAAGTAGCTATGGTTATGCAAGCGGTCCGACTTGCAGATACAGTTACGTTAACAAGTCAGCCTAACGATATTGCGCTGAGTATCAATATTTCCGGTTTACCGGCAGATGCCAGCAATTTGGCTTATCGGGCGGCTGCTTTGCTCAAGCCATACGCTTCCCCGCAGCAGGGGGTTCATATCCGATTGGACAAGCAGATTCCGCTCGCTGCAGGCTTAGCCGGTGGCAGCGCGGATGCCGCCTCTGTGCTTAAGGGATTAAACAGCTTATGGGAACTCAATCTGAGCTTGGATGAGCTTAGTAAGCTTGCTGCCCAGCTTGGTTCGGATGTGCCATTTTGCCTATATAATTCTACCATGCTGGCAACAGGGCGGGGAGAACTGCTGGAACCGCTGCCGCCGCTTAAATCCTGTTATGTTGTACTTGCCAAGCCGGCGATTGAAGTACCTACTTCCTGGGTGTACCAGCAATTCAAGGCAGACAAAGTTTCACGACGCCCGGATATTGCAGCTATGCGTAGTTGTCTTGCAGCGGGCAGCTTGACGGGAGTGGCCCGAAATTTGGTTAATGTACTGGAGAGTGTAACGATTCCCGCATACCCGGTAATTGCTAAGATTAAAGAGTCTATGCTTAGATATGGAGCTATGGCGGCGCTGATGTCTGGTAGTGGGCCAACCGTATTTGGTCTTGCTGATTGCCAGGAGCAGGCAGAGGCTATTGCCTGCCAGCTAAGGGCTGAGGGCGTGCCTGAAATATTTATAGCAGAAACAGTTTCAAAGGTGGAGTGAATTGTGGAGAGACGATTAATACCGATTAGATTAGACAGCTATAAACCACTCAGAGAAGTGGTAGCAGAAACATTAAGAGAAGCTATTGTTAGTGGAACATTAAAACCCGGCGAGCGGTTGATGGAAATTCAGCTGGCGGAAGAATTAGGTGTAAGTCGCACGCCGGTGCGGGAAGCCATCCGCAAGTTGGAGTTGGAAGGCTTTGTTGTTATGATTCCCCGTCGGGGAACCTATGTGGCTGATCTGTCAATTAAAGACATTAATGAGGTCTTTGAAATACGTACCGCACTTGATGTGTTGGCTGCCGGCCTTGCGGTCGAGCGTATTACTGAAGATGAATTGGAACAACTGGAACGACTGCTGGTGGAAATTGGTGAATTAATCGAGGGAGACGATATTGATAGAATAGTCGAGGTTGACAGCCAATTCCATGATGTTTTATACAGGGCCAGCCGTAACGAACGCTTAGTTGGTATTATCAGCAATCTCAGAGAACAGTTTACCCGCTTCCGGGCAATCTCCATCCAGTATCCGGGGCGGATGAAAGTATCTATAGAAGAACATTGCCACTTGGTTGAGGCTATTGCCTGCCGCAATACTGAACTGGCCCAGCAAATTGCCCGCGAGCATATGGAGAACTCAGAACAGACATTGCTGCAGGATTTGAACGAACGCCGTCAGGCCTAACATCTCAAAAGGAGTGTAACTTAATGTATGATGCCATAATCCTGGCTGGTGGAGAAAATAATGAGCATTTAAATCGCTATACAGCACAGCCCTATGAGGCCCTGATTGATATTGCCGGCAAACCAATGGTGGAGTATGTGGCCGAGGCGCTTGCGACCAGTAGCCATGTTTCCCGCATTTTTGTTGCTGGTCCAGCCGAAGAACTGGGCAAATGCTCGTTCCCTGAAAAGGCCGTCATCCTAAAAGGCGGTCAGACAATTATGGAAACCATCAGCTTGGGAATGAAGGCATTAGGACATGAAAATCTGACTTTGGTGGTAACAGCGGATATTCCGCTACTGACAGCGGCAGCTATTGATGATTTTCTTAGGCAATGTGCCAGCGTGGATGCTGATGTATATTATCCTGTTATTGCTCAGTGTGATCATGAACGCCGTTTTCCAGGTAATAAACGGACCTATGTGCGCTTGAAGGAAGGAACATTTACCGGGGGCAATATCTTTCTTGCCAACCCCCGGATTGTTCCGCAATGTGTACAAGTCGCCGAGCGTATTATTGCTAACCGGAAAAATCCTGTTAGGCTGTGCTTCCTGTTAGGCTGGATTTTTGTTGTGAAATTTATTGTAGGCTCACTGAAGCTTACCCAGGTAGAAGCCCGGGTAAGTGATATTCTGAGAATTAAAGGTGCGGTGATTCGTTCCCCGTATGCGGAACTTGGCATTGATGTCGATAAACCAAGTGATTTGGAGTTAGTAAGAATTTGTTTTGCCCAAACCTGCTGATTAAACGCGGATATCTTCCGCGTTTTTTATTTATCCGCTTCTGGCTGGCGTCCTAAAGGACTTGGTATAAGCCAAGTCTTATATTGCAAAATTTTTATGAGTGGCAGGAATTGTAGATTCTATAGAGAATGTGAATAAAAAAATATATTTGGGAGATAATATTCGGTATTTCCATGATTGTGGAGGAAGTAAGCATGGATAAAGTACGGAAAATGGAGCGAGTAGCTGCATTGACTAAGATTATGACAGATCGGCCGCGGCATCTATTTTCGCTTAATCAGTTTAGTGAACTGTTTGGGGCTGCTAAGTCAACCATATGTGAAGATATTACAACCATAAAAGAAACCATGGGTTATTTCGGGTTAGGGATAATTGAGACAGTAGCCGGAGCAGCGGGAGGTGTCCGGTTTATTCCTAAAGTATCGGACACAGATACGGATAAAATCTTGCATGAACTGGCTTTTAGACTAGTTGAACCTGACCGTATTATCCCTGGTGGTTTTTTATATATGTCAGATTTGTTATTTACTCCCCATCTGATGGTAAAAGTGGGAGAAATTTTTATGCAGCGACTGGCACATTTGGAGCCTAATTACATTTTAACCGTGGAGACCAAGGGTATTCCCCTGGCCTTTATGACCGCGCGGGCGTTTGATTTGCCACTTATTACTGTAAGACATGGCAGCAAGGTGACCGAGGGATCAGCTGTCAGTATAAATTATGTTTCCGGTTCTTCTAAACGTATTCAAACCATGTCGCTCCCTAAGCGGGCGGTGCCAAGTGGAGCCAGGGTGTTGATTATTGATGATTTTATGAAAGCTGGTGCTACGGCGCGAGGCATGGTTGATTTAACAAATGAGGTTGGGGCTAAGGTTGTTGGAATAGGGGTGCTGGTAGCGACCGCTGAACCTGAGCATAAATTAGTGGAAGACTACTTGTCGTTGCTTATTTTACATGATGTTGATGAACATACTAAGGTAACAGACATCAGACCGGTGTTAACATCAGACTAGCGACGGGATATAGATTTGCTGCGTTTTCGGCTTTAATTTTATCACCTGGAGGATTTTGCGTTTTTGTGTCGAAAGGAGAATAGTTCCTCAATAGACCGAGCCTGAACTGCCGCTTGCAGTCAGGAATGGAGGTATATCGATGTCAAATTTGATGGCTATCATCCTGGCAGCCGGTAAAGGCACCCGGATGAAATCAGCCTTACCTAAGGTTCTCCACCAGGTAGGCGGGAAACCTATGGTTCAACAGGTACTAGATGCAGCTGTGTTCGCTGGGGCAGACAAGAAAGTTGTCGTCATAGGCTTTGGTGCGCAAAATGTAGCTGATGCGTTAGCTGGTCAGGCTGAATTTGTTGTTCAGACTGAGCAGCTTGGGACAGGGCATGCAGTCATGCAGGCTAGGCGCGAACTAACAGATTTTGATGGCACAGTTATGGTCTTATGTGGCGATACGCCGCTTTTGACTGGAGAACTGTTGGCCAAGCTGTACGCTGAGCATGGTCAAGCACAAGCCGCTGCTACTGTACTTACGGCAGGCATGCCTGACCCGGCCGGGTATGGACGGGTTATTCGTAATTCGGCTGGACAAGTGGAAAAAATTGTTGAACAAAAAGATGCCAGTCCGGCAGAACTTTCGGTATGTGAGATTAATACCGGCATTTATTGTTTTGCGGCCAGCCAATTGCTTGCGGCACTCGATGGTTTAACCTGCAATAATGCGCAAGAGGAGTATTACCTGACAGATGTTATTGCGATTTTAAACAAACAAGGCCAAAAAGTAGGGGCTGTACAAGCTGCCGACCACCGCGAGACGCTGGGGATAAATTCCCGCTTGCAGCTGGCAGAGGCCGAAAGCATTATTAGGCGGCGCAAACTTGACAACCTGATGGAAAATGGTGTTACTATTATGGATCCGGGCAGCACTTTTATTGATACTCAGGTTGAGATCGGCGCTGATACCATTATTTATCCGTTTACCTGGATTGAGGGCCAAAGTAAAATTGGTGCTAATTGCTTAATCGGTCCCAATACCCGGGTAACCAATACCACGGTAGGGGATGAGACTACTATTCATTTTAGCTATACCCATGACTGTACTGTGGGTAATCATGTGATTCTTGGTCCATATGTACACCTGCGGCCTGACACCTGGCTTAAAGATGGGGTAAAGGTGGGCAATTTTGTTGAAGTAAAAAACAGTATTGTTGGCGAAAAAAGTAAGCTGCCACATCTTAGCTATATCGGTGATACCGATATGGGTGCTGGCGTTAACATCGGGTCAGGTACTATTACCGTGAACTATGACGGTAAACATAAGCATCGTACGACAATTGAAGATGATGCATTTATTGGCTGCAATACTAATTTGGTAGCGCCAGTGACGGTTGGTAGCGGCTCTTATGTAGCTGCCGGTTCGACCATTACCAAAAACGTTCCCCCTGGTTCTCTGGGAGTAGCACGCGCCCGTCAAAATAATATTGAGGGCTGGGTGGAAAAACAGCGGAGGTAAGAGAAATGGAAGATACAAAGAGATTACGAATATTTAGTGGCAACGCCAATCCGGTACTGGCCAAAGAGATTGCCGCCTATCTTGGATTGACAGTAGGCGATGCTTTTGTTGGTAAGTTTAACAATGGTGAAATTCAGGTGATGATCGACGAAAGCGTGCGCGGGACAGATGTGTTTATTGTTCAGCCGACAAGCTATCCGGTCAATGATAATATGATGGAACTGCTAATTATGATTGATGCTGTAAAACGGGCTTCGGCCAAAAATATCACGGCAGTCATTCCTTACTATGCTTACGCCCGCCAGGACAGAAAAACGCGCGGTCGTGAACCCATTTCGGCTAAGCTAATGGCCAACCTCCTGACAGTAGCCGGTGCTACCCGGGTTGTTACTATGGATTTGCACGCCGGACAGATTCAGGGTTTCTTTGATATTCCTGTGGATAATTTGCCAGGTGTTCCTACCCTGGCTGAATATATTATGTCATTACAGTTGGAAGATCTTGTTGTAGTATCGCCTGATCTTGGCGGCGTATCGAGAGCGCGGCTGTTTGCCGACCGGATGCATGCGCCTATTGCTATTATTGAAAAACGTCGTCCAGCCCCTGGTGTAGCCGAAGTTATGAACCTGATCGGTAATGTTGAGGGAAAAACCGCTGTAATCGTTGATGATATTGTTGATACGGCCGGCTCGCTCACAGAAGGGGCAAATGCCTTGACCAGAATGGGCGCTAAAGCCGTATATGCCTGTTGTACCCATGCTGTATTAAGCAATCCGGCGGTAGAGCGCATTGAGAAGTCTAATATTACCGAACTTATTGTTACAAATACAATTCCGATGGCCGAAGGGAAGAATTCTCCTAAGATTAAGGTGTTGTCAGTAGCTCCGCTTCTTGGCGAAGCGATTATTCGGATTTTTGGCGAACTGTCGGTTAGCAAACTGTTTGACAATTAATTTACTCCACTACGTTCATTGCGAGCATAGGGTGGCAATGAACGGCTATAATGGGAGGTACGCAAATAGGGCGCGAATATCGCGCCCTATTTGCAAATAAACTATTATATGGATAATTATTTAATTATGCGCGCCCGGCTGACAGATGTGCCGGAGATTGCCCGTCTGTTTACCGAAAGCTTTATGGATAGTGTATTGCATCATTGTGGTGGCCGCCTGCCTAATCCGCAGGCTATGCAGGATGTGTTTACGCTGGTTTATCAGGCAGAGCCGGCAGCGGCATTGCTTGCTAAAGAGAAAGCAGGACAAGTGCTTGGTTATTGTTTTGCCCCGGTGGGCTTAAGCCAACTTTGGTGGCAGGCTCTAACCGGCGGGCATTTAATCAAGTGGGCTTGGCGCTGGCTTACAGGTCAGTATGGTTTTGGCCTCAGTCCTGTCAAAGTAATTGTACTTAATAAACTGGCCTTTCTCCGTTCTGCCACTACTCCTGGTAAGACAGCCAACGCCCGTATTTTATCCATTGCCGTTGCACCTGCTGCCAGGGGTAGGGGCATTGCTAGTGCCTTGATGGCTGAAGCTGATAAGTACTTTAAGGATAATAAGGTGCAAAGAGTGAGGCTCGAGGTACGGCCAGATAATCAACCAGCTATCCGGGTTTATGAAAAATCAGGTTACTATCCGGGGGGGACTACCTATGATTCTCAGGGACCCTGGCTTATTATGTTTAAGGAAATTTCCTGAAACGGGGTTGCTGCACCATGTTTGAAACCAATATCCGCCTTATTAGCATGCTGGGATTGCTTACGATAGTAGTGATTATTAGCTTGTTTTTGGACTATCTGCGGATACTCAGACGACCAGTAAGGCTTGGACTTAGTGTAGCTATTCTGGGTATTATTATTGGTTTTATTTTAACCCTAAATGCCGTACTGCCGGCTAATCATTTTTACGGTCCGGTGTTTTCTGAAAGCAGAACAAGTCTGAAGTTGGTGGCGCTTACCTTTGATGATGGACCTTATCCGCCTTATACTGGCCAAATTCTGGATGTTCTAAAAGAGCGGCAGGTACCGGCTACGTTCTTTGTCATTGGCCAAAATGCCGCCAAATACCCTGACATAATCCGGCGGATTGCCGCTGAAGGCCATCAATTGGGTAATCATACCTATAATCACGTCGATTTGCTAAAACTGGACCGCCAAGCTATCATAACAGAGATAGCACAGACCAATAAAGTGATTGCTGATGCTGTAGGCTATGCACCCCATGTGATGCGACCGCCGCATGGTTTCCGTGATGCCGTTGTTATGGATGCTATGGCTGAGTATCAGCTAAAGGTGGTCGAATGGTCAGTGTCTAGCCGCGACTGGGTAAACCCCGGAGCCGAGGTTATTGCCGAGCGGGTATTGGGTAAGGTGAAAAATGGTTCAGTCATTCTGCTCCATGATGGCGATGGTATTGCTGCCGCTTTGCCGAGAGAGCAGACGGTGACTGCTACTCGCATAATCATTGACAAGTTGGCAGCGCAGGGCTACAAATTTGTTACTGTTGATGAAATTTTCAAAGTGTCGGAGGAATAGATGAAAATTGTAGTTGGTCTGGGTAATCCCGGACAGGAATACAGTGCCACCCGTCACAATACTGGTTTTATGGCGGTAGACAAACTGGCCGAGCGGTGGGCAGTTACAGCTTGGCGTGAGCGCTATAATGCCGCGGTGGCTGAATACCGGGGTGAGGAAACTGTATTATTGGTAAAGCCTCAAACCTTTATGAATCTAAGTGGCCGGGCGATTGTGCCGCTGGCGGCTTTTTATAAGGTTCCCTATGAGGATATTATTATTATCTATGATGATCTGGATTTGCCGACAGGGCGGCTGCGGCTTAGACTCAAAGGCAGCTCAGGCGGTCATCGCGGTATTGAATCCTTGCTTTTTGAATCAGGTAAAGATGATTTTGCCCGGATTCGGATTGGCATTGGACGACCACCTGAGGGCTGGGAAACACCCAACTATGTGCTTGGCCGGTTTTCGCCGGAGGAAGCCTCTGCTATGAGCCAGGCCATCAGCCAGGCGGCTGATGCAGTGGAATGCATTATAAAAGAGGGCTTCAATAAGGCTATGAATAAATTTAACAAAGGGTAAAAAGTATGATTACAACGCTTTATGCAGATAAAAATGGCGAGATCTTTGATGCTCCCGGCTGCCATGCTGTCGGCCGCCAGGGACAAGACTATCTCGCCTTACGGCCACAAGATATGATTCCCCTGCCGGAAGGCGCGGAACTAATGTTTCTGCCAGGGCGTAACGCATTACAGATGAAAGGCGATACGCCTCAAATGCTGAAGGGACGCTTAGCCGTGGCCGTCATGTTGCCGGTAGGCTATACTCGCACGCTCCTGCCAGCCTACGAACGCCAGGGGAATGCGCCGCTGCTGCCGCTTTATGGTTATACCGCGGCTGCTTTGTACAACGATGAAATTTATGTAGCAGCAATCAAAACAGCAGATAATGCCAAATGGCATCCCTACCGTTACAACACGCCGGATTTAAAGAAACGGGTTGCGCGGGTAAAACGTGATTTGCCTGACAATCGACTTGTTGAGCATTTGGCAAACTGCTCACTTACCTGGCATTGCTGTACGGCACAGAATCTGTTTTACCGGCGTTGGGAAGCAGGTATTCCGGTTAGCCCGGCTTGCAACGCCAATTGTCTGGGTTGCATTTCGCTCCAGCCAGCTGAGTGTTGCCCGGCCCCGCAAAGCCGGATAACCTTTGCACCTACGGCAGCAGAAGTTGCTGCTATTGGAGTATATCACCTAACTCAGGCACCGGAGCCCATCATCAGCTTTGGGCAAGGCTGTGAGGGTGAACCCTCGCTGGCTGCTGAGACCATTGCTGCCAGCATTAAAAAAATACGTGAGTCCACAGTCCGCGGACAAATCAATATTAACACTAACGCCGGGTTTACGCAGGGCATCAAAACCATTGTGGATGCCGGGTTGAATAGTATGAGGGTAAGCATTATCAGTGCTGTGCCAGCCACCTACCAAGCTTATTACCAAGCTAAGTACAGTCTGGAGGATGTTAAACATTCCATTGCTTATGCCAAACGGCATGGGGTGTATGTTTCATTAAATATGTTGCTATTTCCCGGGCTCAATGACCGGACCGAGGAACAGGCTGCCTGGCTTGAATTCTTAAGCGAAGCAGGAGTAGATATGATTCAGCTTAGGAACCTTAACTTTGATCCTGACGCTTTTTTGGCGGCTATGCCCCCAGGCGGCCAGTCCGGTGGCGTAAAGAAGTTTCTCAAAGCTAT
Organism: Sporomusa sp. KB1; assembly: GCF_007830295.1. Lineage (GTDB taxonomy): Bacteria > Bacillota > Negativicutes > Sporomusales > Sporomusaceae > Sporomusa. The sequence continues at coordinate 2,200,127 of NZ_VLKC01000002.1, forward strand.
TACTGGCAAGTTCCCAGCGATTAAACTGGGTAGTTTTACCGAAAAGGTATAACTCAAATACTTGAGGACTGACAGTGGTTTTCCAAAGGCAGTATCACCCTTGTCTTCCAGTCTGGATTGACCGGAAAATTAGACGATAGGTCAAAATAATCCGCCTACATTCCGGTCATTGGAATATCGGCGGATTTTTTTGACCTAGGTCATTCTTACCACAAGATTTCTTTTTTAAGATTAGATAAGGCCAGTATCGGCTTGCGCTTTTGGCCAAAGGCTTGGTGCAAGCCGTATTTTCTTTCATAGTTACGAAATCATACGTTTGTAAATGAATTGGGTATCAATATCCCCGCTGCAGAAATAGGGATCTTTTAGTACATCCAGATGGAAATCAATGATAGTTTTGATACCATCAATGCGGAATTCGCTCAAAGCGCATTGCATAACCTTGATGGCTTCACCGCGGGTTCGGCCGCGCACAATTACTTTGGCAATCAAGGAATCATAGTAAGGCTGTACGATCGAACCAGCACACACACCGCTATCGATACGCACCTTGGGACCACCTGGCTGATAGTAGAAAGAAATTTGTCCTGGTGAGGGTAAAAAGTTTTGGGTTGGATCTTCGGCATTAATGCGGCATTCAATCGCATGCCCGGTGAAAGTTACATCTTCTTGTTTAACATTGAGAGGTTCGCCAGAGGCAATGCGCAATTGCTTTCTTACTAGATCAATACCTGTAATCATTTCGGTGATGGCATGTTCTACCTGAATGCGCGGATTGATTTCCATGAAATAAAAATCGCCAGTATTTTTGTCCATGAGAAATTCTACTGTTCCCACATTAGTATAGTGGACACTCTTGGCAGCACGGATGGCTAAGGCACCGACTTTTTGGCGCATTTCCGGAGAAAGAGCACTTGACGGTGCTTCTTCCAAAATTTTTTGATTGCGCCGCTGCAACGAACATTCGCGTTCTCCCAGATGGATGATATGGCCATAATTATCAGCAACAATCTGCACTTCAATATGGCGGGCATCGGCAATATATTTTTCTAAATAAAAAACGGTAGTTGTAAGATCTACTTTATTTACGGCATTTAGTAGTTCAGATGCATTATTGGCAATAAACATGCTTTTGCCACCACCGCCGGATACTGGTTTCAGAATAACCGGATAGCCAATTTCTTTGGCAACACGGCAGGCATCGGTTGCATCCTGTATGGGATCGCTGCCAAGCGCCATGGGTAAGCCAGCTTGTTTCATGGCTTCGCGGGCCGCATCCTTATTACCTACTTTCTGAATGGTTTCAGCACGGGGGCCAACGAATACAAGACCGGCATTAGTTACTTTTTCAGCGAAGTCGGCGTTTTCTGATAAAAAGCCATAGCCGGGGTGGATAGCATCGGCCTGCGATACTTTTGCCGCAGTGATTATAGCCTCTGTGTTCAGATAACTTTCGGTGGCATCAGCCGGGCCAATCAAATAAGCACGATCTGCTAATTGAACATGCAGCGCGTCAGCATCTACGTCAGAATACACAGCAATTGCTTCAATTCCCAGCTCATGGCAGGCCCGGATGATACGTACCGCGATTTCGCCGCGGTTGGCAATGAGAACACGTTTAAACATCGGTATAGACCTCCATTTGCAAGTAGTAGTGGATCAAGTACCTTCGCGTAAAACCCTTGAGGCTTTGTTGACTTGATACTCACTGAATTACATTATAGAAGAATGTTGGGCTTTACACAATGGGTAAAATAATGTATACAATATAGTTTTAGTGTCAAACACAAGTTAATGGAAATAAGTTATAGTAGTTGGTAATAAAACAACCTATGATATAGGCTGCACGGAAGGAGAACTTGGATCTATTATTTGTTTTCTCTTATATAAAAAATACCTTATAGGGTACATTTTATACCCTTCCTTGGTAGATACTTGTAAATGAGGATACATAGGTTAACCAAGGAGGGGTTAGGTTGAAAAAACATGGTGAAGGTTTATCCGTTTGGCAGTTAACCATGATAGCGCTGGGAACGGTAATTGGAGGTTCCTTTTTTTTAGGGTCGGCTGTTGCTATTCGAGCTGCGGGACCGGCAGTCATACTGTCCTTTGTAATGGGTGGCGCCCTCGTATATGCCATTCTGTATGCTTTATCGGAAATGACAGTAGCTGATCCGGCGCCAGGCTCTTTTCGCACATTTGCTGAAAAGGCCTATGGCCCTGCTGCCGGTTTTGTTGTAGGGTGGGTATACTGGACAGGAATGGTGCTGGCAATGTCGAGTGAGGCAATAGCCGTGTCGGCACTATTTCAGACATGGTTACAGGGAGTTTCTGTTCCTTTGCTTGGCGCAGCTGTTATTATCGCTGTTACTATTCTCAATCTGTTTGGTGCAGATCAGTTAAGTAAGCTGGAAGGGGGCCTTGCGGCTGTAAAACTGATTGCGATTATCGGGTTTGTGGTTGTGAGCATAGCCATTGTTAGCGGATTAATGCCAGGAGCAGCGCAAGCACAGGCAGGAGGAGCATTGGCAACAGAACCAGTCTTTCCGGCAGGACTCGGGGGCGTTGCGGGGAGTATGCTGATTGTCATGTTTTCCTATGCAGGCTTTGAGGTTATTGGTCTGGCTGCTTCGGAAACAGCTAAGCCTGATAAAACAGTACCACAAGCAATTACCTACACCGTTTTGGCCTTAGTTGGTCTATATGTGACTGCCATCACAACATTATTGCTGCTTGTGCCGACTACGGCACTAACAACAGACCAAAGTCCCTTAGTGACTGCACTAACAGCCTGGAACTTGCAATGGGCTGGCAATGCAATTAGCATTGTACTGGTGACGGCCATTCTATCAACCATGCTGGCTGCTATGTTTGGCTTAGGACGAATGCTGCGATCATTGGCAGATGAAGGTCATGCACCGTCCTGGGTGAGAGATAAAGGTGATATTCCCTATCGCGGTATTATTTTTTCGGGTGCGGCAATGCTTGGCGGGCTTGGCCTGGGACTTTTCCTGCCAGCGCAGGTATATCTTTTCTTAGTTAGTTCTGGTGGGTTTGCCTTGCTTTTTTCTTATATGGTTATTCTGGCAACACATTATAAATTGAGGCAGCGACAGGGGTGTCCGCCTCAGGGAAAATGCCAGCTTCCGGGGTTTCCTGTTACCTCCTGGGTGGCCTTGATAAGTATTGGAGCTGTCATTGCCAGCATGCCGTTAATTCCCGGGCAGGGGGCAGGATTGTTCGCCGGGCTGGGGTTTGTAGCGCTATATTCACTAATTTACTTTGTCAGTAAGAAAGTTGTAACAGGGGAAACCGCTAAAAACAGTTGGACCAACCGGGGGCTGCGCGCCGCAGATATGCAGTTTGAAACTGCAGAAGAGTTAATTACTGAGACTAAATTACCCCGCGAGCAAGAGCCGGCTAGCAAAAACGGAGTTAAGCACAAGTAGTCCCAGCGTAAGCCTGAGATGATAGCCGCAAAGCAGGAATGTTCTTTTATAAAGGACATTCTTTCTTTTTGCTGCTGCCATCGTTATGAACCGATTAATTAATATAGGACTTTAGACCTATAGATGACTGATTAGTCAAAATGATAAAATTGTTAAAAGGGGGATTATTTATGTTATTAAAACGCTATACTACTATGTTGGCAGTTTCCACGGCCCTGACATTTATCATTCCGACAGGTGCTGCTGCTGCCAGTGTTACGACGTCGACAACAGCCATCCGTGTTGGTGATGCCAGTTTTTACAAGTCCGAAACTTATTCTGATAGCATGAGATTGGCCCACGCACTGTCGTCCTATTACGATCGTCCAATTCTAACGTCTGAAGTAGTTCGACTAACAGCTAATTTTGATTTTGGTTTTGGTGATATATCAATGATGTATGCTGCTGCTGACTACGCTGGTTTACCTATTGATGATATTGTTGTTCTCCGTAAGAAGCATATGGGCTGGGGTGAAATCGCTAAACTGCACGGACTTAAAGTTCAGGAACTAAAACACAGATATAATTTATTTGTCGATGAGGCGCATTTCTATAAGGTAGCTATAAATTACATAGACGAATACGACAGCTATCCTGGTAACTATTATGAGCATGATCGTGGCAACAATAGAAATCATGATGAACGTTATGAAGGCCGGGAGCCAAATAGAAATCATGATGAATATTATGAACAAGGCCGGAAGCCGGATCGCAGCAATGATGAATATTATGAGCATAAGCATGAACAAAATAGTAACAAGGATAAACAGCAGCAAGATAAAGATGATAAGAAAGATAACAAAAAAGTTCTTGAGCATAATAAAGATAAAGGCAATGGACATAAGGAGTAGTGTGCTGATTTACTAGGGCGCAATGAAGGAGTTATGGATAAAAAGAAGGAATGTTCCTCTAAAAGGGGACATTCCTTCTTTGATATTTTGATGCTATACTCAAAATGTCAGTAATCAAAAGGCTTATTTGGAGGCGAGTGGGGGATATGGTACAGTCGTGGAAGAGTTTTGCAATAGGTGCTCTTGCTATGTTGGTAATCATAATAGTTGGCTATATGTTATTTACAGGAACGGAAAAGCGCACCGCTATTCCTGAAAAAAACGTAGTAGATACCGAGGACTTTTCTAATAAAGTTACGATTACACCGCTGCCATCGTTGCGGATTGTTCGGGGAACAGAGGTACCTTTTGAAGGGAAAATAGAATTGCAGCAAGCCATTGCCGGCCAAGCTGCCCAGGACGTAGCTATTGTCAACTTCCAAGCGACCGGCGAGCATGCTGATAAATCAGTAATTATGATTGTATGGGAGAATGGTGAGGTCGAAAAAGTATATCCTGGGACAAAAAATAAAAAGTTTTCGCCAGATAGAAGAGCTGTGAAAATTTTGGTAATTGGGTACAGTATGCACGAAAGGAACATTTTTAGGGATGCTAGCCGTAAAGGCATGCTGACGTGGGAGATTCATTATGAACCAGTTAACTAAAATAGGAACAGACAGAGTAATTCCTTGAATTTATTCCGGTATTAAGTGAACAAGATGGAGGTTGAATGGAAATGCTTGATCTGATCATTAAACTTGACGTTGAACTTCGCATCAAGACGGTGCAGCGGGTTGGCGAACAAGCTGCGTTGTATGAAGATAATAGTTATGCCGGATTGATAGATCAGGAAATTGACCATGTATTGGGCGGTGCTCTAATGGCGCACGGAACGGTAGAACTTAATAATAAATTTTACCGATATCAGTGTGTCGCTGAAGCGACGGGAAAAGTGTTATATTTGAGCAGTGATGGAATACTTCTTGATTTTTATAAGCAAATTTTTGATCATATGTCCGAAGGGGTTCAGATATATGATCGTAACGGGTATTTTTTATTTGCTAATCCCGCCAGTGAGCTCTTGGAGGGATATGACAGCCGGGCCTATCAGGGAAAGCATCTGCTTGATATTTACGATGTCAATGAAGAATATAGTACAGTTTTGACAATTCTAAGGACAAGAAAGCCGGTTGCCAACCGGTGTGACCGCTTTAAGACCAAGAAGGGCACAGCATTGACAACCATTAATTTTGGCTATCCATTGTTGGTTGACAACAATCTGTATGGAGCGATTGTATTTGAAAGCGACCTGTCGGTATTAAAACGGCTGGAAAAACGCACGTTCAATCTGGAAGCCTATATTGGAAGTACAGTGCCTGACGGCCAAGCCGCGATGTACACCTTTGATGATATTGTGCACCAAGCGGACAATATGAAAGATGTGATTCATTTTGCCAAAAAAGTCTCGCTTACTGATTCAGCAATCTTAATTGTGGGAGCGACTGGAACGGGAAAAGAGCTTGTGGCGCAAGGCATACATTCATTTAGCTCCAGAAGATATAGGCCCTTTATTGATATTAATTGTAGTGCTGTGCCCGGGAATCTGTTTGAAAGCATATTTTTTGGCACGGAAAAGGGGGCTTTTACAGGCAGTGTCAGCAAGCCGGGTCTTTTTGAAACTGCCAATGGCGGGACTATTTTTCTTGACGAGGTTAATTCCATTAGTCCGGAGATCCAGGTTAAGCTTTTGCGGGTATTGCAGGAAAAACGTTTTCAACGTATTGGCGGCAGCAAATACATACAATGTGATGTGCGAATTATTTCGGCAGCAAATGAAGATCTTAACGCGCTTATGCAGCAGCAAAAAATTCGTATGGATTTCTATTACCGGATATCGACCATTAAAATTGATCTTCCTGCGTTAAAGGATCGTAACCAGGATAGCCTTTTGCTGGCGCAAAATTTTTTGTGCGAATTGTGTAAACAGTATAGTAGGGAACAGCTAACGATTGCGGAAGAGGTGCTTGCTGTGTTTCAGCAATATGATTGGCCGGGAAACGTAAGAGAGCTTCATCATGTTATTGAATACGCCTTTAACCGCGCTGCTGATGATGCAAGTATAGTAACGCTTGAGTGCCTTCCTGACTATTTACGATCGCTGGAAAGGCTAGGGTGTATAACACAGCCGGAACTGGCTGCGAAAGTATATGCAACAGAAGGCACAGGGACTTTTGATGAACATATGGAACGGTTTGAATACGAATTAATCTTTCAGACGTTGGCAGCAAACAACGGAAACATTACTCATAGCGCTCAGCAACTGGGAATGAGTAGGCAAAGCCTACAGTACAGGATGAAGAAATTACAGCTATATGGCTCTTAGTGCAAAATTTTTCTTAAATAGACGCCGAATTATTTGGCGTCTATTTTGTTTGCGATACCAAGCATTTTGAGAAAACTAAAAAGAATAGTGCAGAAAAATTTGGCGGTACATAATTGCGAAATTTGAAGCGATAGCAAATTGTTTGCTATATTAATGAAAAGTTCATGATAAGCTTACCAAAAATGATAGTAGACTTTAGTAAAATGGCAAATATTCTTCGAGCAAGCTATAGAAATAGCGGAAAAAGTGTTTTAATTCAGTATATTTAAATAAAATGTCTGCTAAATAAAGACGGTCTTGGATTTGGCACAAATCTTGCTATATATAAAAGTATAATAGAATATTCCTTCGAAGGAGGTGGGGGGAAGCTAGACATAGCAAGGGACATAAAGAAAATATATTAATTTCAAAAGGCAGGTGCTTATGTTGTTGTTGTCGACATTTGACAATGTAGTTATTGGAGTATTTACTATTTTTATTGTAGGCATTGGGGTGTATTTCTCGAGAGCGGTTAAAGATATGGAAAGTTTTTATCTGGGCAGCCGTAATCTTCCTTGGTCTTTAATTGTAGGCGCTCTAGTTGCTACCTGGTATGGTGGGGTAGGCACTATCGGCACTGTGGAATATGGCGCTATATATGGACTTTCCGTTTGGGTAATCTGGTGTGTGACGGCTCATGCTGGACGGATGCCGCTAGCCTTATGGGTTGGACCGAAAATTCATATTAGAACTGATATTACAGTGCCTGATCTTTTAGAAAGTACTTATGGGAAAGGTGTGGCTGTTCTTGGTGCCCTTCTGATGTTTATATATTGCACACAGGTGGGAAATGTGACGGCCATGGGGTTTATTGGCGAAGCCGCTTGGGGGATTAGTAATGTGACAGCTGGTGCTCTTTGTGTTGGCCTGGTTGTAATCTTGGCGGTGTTAGGTGGACTTATGGGGGTTGCGGTAACAGATATGGTGTTTTTCTGGGCCATGTGTTTTGGTTTAACCATGGTTATGCCGGGACAATGGACAGATGTTGGTGGTTGGGCGGGGCTGCAGCAAGCTCTTGCCAGTACTCCCAAAATGCTAGAACCTCTGGGTGGACTTACGCCAATGAAAGCGTTTATGTTGGTCGTATTGTCTTTTGGGGTATACGCAGATCCAACCTTTTACCAGAGATTTTCGGCAGCCGACTCTCCTAAAGCAGGCCGGCGGGCGTTATTGTCCTGTTTTGTCATCTGGATTTGTTTTGATATTGTATTAACACTGGCAGGGTTGATTGTTAAGGTTAAATATCCTGATATGGCACCTGCCGAAGGTTATATTAAGCTTGTTTTGGGAAGCCTGCCGGAAGGTGTAAGAGCGTTGTTTATTATCGGGTTAGTGGGTGGAACAGTTTCGGCTCTAGATGGATATTTTCTTTCAGGTGGGGCGACACTTGCCAATGATCTTTATGCCAGATTAAAGAAAGACAGTCTTACCCAGAAGCAATTAGTCACCGCTAGCAGGGTGGGTATTGTTATTGTTGCGGCATTGGCATTGTCGGTAGCTTTCCAATTTCCAACGGCCCAAGACGCTTTCATTTTTGTTAGCAGTCTTTGGATGGCTGCGGGGTTTGTCCCAATTGTAGGCGCACTGGTATGGCCGGGGCAGAAAACGGCCTTAGGTGGTTATCTGGGACTTATCACAGGCGCGCTGGTATTTTCATATTTCAAGTTTTTCCCACTGAAAGCCTTTGAACTGGAGCCACTGGTTGCAGCCTTGCCAGTATCATTTGTATTATGGATTATTGGCAATCAGTTTGGTAAAACTGTTCAAGAAAAATCAGAGGAGGCGGTATAATGTCTACTGCGAAAAAAAGTCTGGAGATATCCTGGTTAGGACTTGACGGCTTTTTAGTTGTACTTTATTTCATCGCTGTTGGTGTTATTTATTATGCCATTACAGCCCAAAATGATTGGATTGTCGGCCAGGCCATACCATATGGAATTATGATTACAGTGACAATCATATTTATCAATTATTTACTTATTGTTCTTAAATTTAACAAGTCACAGGACAAGAATCTCTAGAGCGGAAATGATAAATCAGCGTAATTGGGAGAGTAAAGGCTATGGATATTAAAGCTTTTTCTATTAAAATTGACAAAGAAGAAGCGACTAAACTAGCGGAGTCTCGCGGAAAATGGTTGCGAAGATTGCTTTGCGGCGGTAAGACTATTTCTGAAGTCAGATTGCATTTTGTAGAGTGCAAACTCATTACTTATGAAATTACGCATCGTCCAAGCTTTCTGGATAAATTTATATTCCGCAAATCACAGGAAAAAAAGCAGAAGATAACTATGCTGGCTGACGGAACCAACGGTTCAGTAGCGTGGGTTGATAGTATGCCGGGAATGGTGATGATGGATAACGTAGCTGAAAGCCAGGTTCAGTATGTGGAGAAAGACGATGAATATATAATCAATAAAGGACGGGGGATAGCGTTAAAGGTAGTGCACAGGCATGCTGGCGGAATTCCTGAAATTAAGATGCTTAACATCGATAGTGTGTTTAGGCCTTATTGGATTGCTTTTTTTGACGAAGTCATTGAGGGAAAGAAAGTACATTATTGCCCAGTTGCCGCCGATGGCTGTGGAATTCATAGAACAATTTAAAAAAGCAGGGAATAGTTAAACAAAAGGCTGTAGATGGGCCTTATTGATGATTAAAAGCCCATTAAAGCCTTTTGTTTGTCGCAATGTTCTGTAAGTGTTTTCCACCATTAAAGTATTGATAAAATTGAGCAATAGAACTAGCATTATGGACGGGAAAGGCAAGCTGCCTTTTCCCTTTCACTAGGAGGCAGTTGTTATGGAAGAAAAAGGGAATATCGATAATGTACCACCTGTTGTATTGGGTGGACAAGTGACAATGGAGGACTTGGTGGCAGTGGCTCGGCAGGGAGCTCAAGTGCAGTTCTCTGAGGAATACTGCGAGCGGGTGAACAAATCCCGGAGACTTGTGGAGAAATGGGTTGGTGAGAGCCGGGTGATGTATGGCATTACTACTGGCTTTGGTTCGCTATGCACGCAGGTAATTTCACCAGAGGAAACGGCGCAGCTGCAACGTAATATCGTGTTATCACACGCTACTTCTGTAGGGGAGCCCTTATCAATTGAAGAGGTACGGGCGACGTTATTTATGGTACTGCAAAATGTAGGGCAGGGCTTTTGCGGCGCCCGACTGGAAACGGTAGAACTGTATCGGCAGTTTCTTAATCGTGGTCTTACACCGTTTGCTCCCAAGGAGGGTTCGGTAGGCTATCTTAGTCCGGAAGCGCATATGGCGTTAGTTTTGATTGGTGAGGGACAAGCCTATGTGAATGGTGCGTTGCTGCCTGCTAGAGAAGCATTGCGGCAAGTGGGACTTTTGCCGACAGAACTGGCAGCCAAGGAAGGATTAACCCTGGTTTCCGGAACTACCAGTGTGACTGCGCTAGGGGCGCTTGCGCTCTACGACATGTTAAATGCGGCAAAATGTGCTGACATTATTGGCGCTATGGCACTAGAGGTGCTAAAAGGGACTACGCGCGCCTTTGATGAGCGTCTGATGAGCGTCAGGCCGCATGAAGAGCAATGCAGTACAGCCGCCAATGTAAGAAGCATATTAAACGATTCAGAGATTGCGGCACACTTTTGCAATTATCGTTTGCAGGATGCGCTGTCACTGCGCTGTATACCCCAACTCCACGGTGCTGCCAAGAAAACACTGCAGGATGCAATGAAAACCATTGAGATAGAAATGAACTCTTGCTGTGACAACCCGATTTTGTGGCCAGAGGATGACGATGGCGAGGCTATCTCCGGCTGTAACGCCGATTCTTCTTATGTAGGGATTGAGATGGACTCTGCCTGTATTGCGGCTACCGCGCTCGCTAAAATGTCAGAGCGCCGGAATAATCGCTTGGTGGATGGACAACTTTCGGGATATTCCAGTTTTCTTATTAAAAACCCTGGGCTCAATTCGGGGTTAATGATACCGCAATATACACAGGCGGGTTTATTGAATGACATGAAAATATTATCGTATCCGGCAACTGTTGATGGGATACCTACCTGCGGCAATCAGGAAGACTACGTGGCGATGGGCTATAATGCTGCAAAAAAAGCTAGGCAGGTTGCCCAGAAGCTGGAGTTTATTCTGGCCATTGAGCTGCTGTCTGTCTATCAGGCACACCAATTTATCGAAGATGACAAAGCGCCGGCGACGGCTGTCCAGACTGTTTTGAAGGAAATTGCCCGTACGGTACCTGTCATGAACGAGGATATTTACCTATATCCCCATATTAATAACCTAAGACACCTGATTCATACGCAAAAGCTAGTGGCGTTGGTTGAAGAAAAGATTGGCAGAGTGCTGTAATTTGGTTAGATAAGATTGCTTTTCTGCTACCGCTCTTGGTGTCCAACAGGATTTATTACTGTGTTTGTCGAAAAAATCTGTGATAAATGCACTGTGGCTAACGTATAGGGGTAAGAGGATTGCTGAAATGAACGAGTTATATGCGGTTTTATTGGGGAGTCCTGAAGTTTACTGGAATGGCAAACGATTGTTTTTTCCTTTTTCTAAGGCCGAAGCCTTGTTGTATTATTTATTGGTGAGGAAGCATTCGTCGCGCGAAGAATTGGCAGCTTTGCTATGGCAGGATAAGGAGGAGGTGGCAGCCAGAAAAAATCTGCGCAATACCCTCTATTTGCTGAGAAAGCTGACAGCAGAGGAATTGGTTGTAACACCCTCACGGGCGAAGGTGCTGCTAAATACTGATGCTGTCAGTATTACTACCGATATTCAGGAATTTAATGAGGTCTCTCAGGAAGAATCGCTAGTGCTATACAGGGGCGATTTCCTGGCTGGTTTTGCTTGCAAGGACGCCGATTCTTTCGAAGACTGGGTAAACAGACAGCGCGACAGTTTTAAAGCGAATATAATTGACCGGCTTACCAAGGTTATTGTCAGCCGGTTAAATAATAAGGATTATAGTGCGGCGGAACGTTATCTCAAACAGTTACTCCTCTTGGATGAGTATAATGAGAGTGCGTGCCGAACCTTGATGAAACTGTATGAACGCTCTGGAGCTTTTGCCAAAGCGATAGAGTTCTATGATTGTTTAGCAGGTAAGCTTAGCAGTGAATTGGCAATTAGTCCCCAAGGTAAGACGCAGGAAGTCTATGAACGTGTAAGGTCGAAACTGGTCAGCCGAGTGGCAGTAGTACCGGCAGAACAGTCGGCTGAAAGCTTTTTTGGTCGCGAGCGGGAACTAACCTGGCTGCGAAATAGGGTGACTGATTTCTGTGCAGAACGATCTCCCTGTGCGTGCGTTATTTTGAGCGGTGAGCAGGGTGTTGGGAAAACCATGATTGTTCAGCGAATGCAGGAGATGATGGCTGCTGAGAATGTAACAGTGTTACGGACTCAGTGCTATCAAGCGGAGCTGGATTATCCCTATAAAGCCTGGAACTCCATTATATGCCAGGTTATGGAGCTGCTTACTCAGCGTGGTGAACTATTGCCTGCTATCTGGTATCAGGTGATTGCGTATGTTTTTCCGGCAGTTCTCAATAATCCTGCGATGGCTGGCCGGAATCAGGCCGTAAGTGGTTATGCTATTCATTCCGGCATAATTGAAGAGGTTATGTGCGGCATCATAGAAAAGATTGCCGCGCAAAGAAAAGTGTTGCTATTTATGGATGATATTCAATGGCTGGATCATCAGGGACGGTCAGTACTGCGGCAGCTATTGCGGACAGCACGGCGAACTATTTTGTGCATCGCAACCTGCCGGAGTGAATATCAGGACCAGGTAGACTTGTTAGCCGGGGATTTTAGCCAGAATGATTTGGTAGAGCAGCTTACTGTTGAAAATTTCAGTAGGGCGGAAGTAATTCGGTTTTCTGAGCTAATGCTGCCGGCAGATAAAATTACGACAGGACTGCAGCAAAAACTATATGAGTATACTGAAGGCAACGCCTTGTTCTTGGTGGAAAGCTGTAAGCTGATCAAAATGGGGCAAAATGTGAACTGTTTGTCGCCGCGGCTGCGAAGTGTTTTGCAGGAACGGGTTAATGTGCTTTCCGATAATGCCAGAAAAGTGCTTGATGTCACTTCTGCCTTTTTTAGTAATGTTGGCTATAATGAGCTGCTGGCTGTATGCGGGATGAATGAATTTGAAATTGTGGAAGCTATTGAGGAGTTGCAGCACAAGCGCTTGATTCAGGAAATCAATGATTCACGCCTGGGACTACGGGCGCCGGTATATAAATACAGCCATATTCGCATTAGAAGTTATGTGTATGAGCAACTGTCATCGTCAAGGAAAACACTGATTCATAAACGGGCAGGCAGTTATTTAGAAGAACTGATGGATAAGGATTCCTTTGGGCGGGATGTGTATTCTGAAATTCTTTATCACTACTCGCAGATTAACGAAAAGAGCAAGGTGCTTGAATATACCATTAAGCTTGCGGAAAAATACTGTTGTCCGCAGTATGAATTATTTCCTGATTTGAGCAGAACATATAGTGGGTTTGTTTTTGAAAACAAATTGCAGATCATGGGCTATCTGGATAAAATTAAGGATTTGCTGGCGGCTTTAGCAGCCGAGCAAATGCCCTGGGAGCGGTTGAACCAATTTCAGGCGGCTTACCTGGAGATGTTGGGACGCTATCATATTTGGCGTGGGGATCACCACAGCGGTTTAAAAGCGATTCACCAGCTGCTACGCCTTGCAGCGAAGAAAGGCTTTGCCGATTACTTTATTAAAGGTTGTCAGCAAGTTGTGTATTGTGCCATTCAGATTCGCAGACCCAGACTTATCGAGCTTTTTGCTAATAAGCTGCTAAACACGGCAAACGAAGCCAACCTGGAAGAAAAAAAAGCTGTGATGCAGCGGTTTATGGGCATTGCTTATGCCTTACGTCAGGAAAAAGAGCTGGCAGAACAGTATTACCGCCAATCAATTTCTCAGTACAAGCGTCTGAGTGAACGGCCAGATGAGTTTAGCCTGCATATTGCCGCCGGTTATAATTATATTGGCGATTTAAGGCGTATGGCAGCTAATTTGCCCGAAGCGCTCTATTACTATGAACAGGCAATAAGGGTGGCCGGACGGGGTATTGGCAGTGCCGGGGTTGCTATTTTTCTGGTTAATGCCGGGTATACAGCCTATGATTTGCGGGAATATAGCAAGGCGGCTGCTTATTTGGAAGCGGCGCGGGCTATTGAAGGACAGCTTGGCGAGTATCAGGGTTATTGGTGCCTCAGAAGCTATTGTACATTACATTGTATTCTGGCCTTATTAGCCATTAGAGACAACTGCCTGCAACAGGGACGCCGTTATTTGGAAAAAGCGGCTGATTTTTCGGAGAAATACCACGATGCTTATCAGGCCGGGATTATTTTCAGGACAAAATTGGAGGTTCGTATCCAGATGCAGCAAGATTCCCTGATACAGGCAGCTTTTGCAGATTATATAAACTTATCCTGTGAGGAATATTATCGGCAAGGGAGCGAGCTTTTTAGTAAAATTGGAAATACAGTTGAACAAAACATGTTGGACAGTATCTATGCAGCAGCGAATAAGCAATAAGGATATGTCAAATGACCAAAACCAGGGGAGACGGTTTTGGTTTTTTGACTAATTTGCAGTAAAGAGATCTACAAATCGTGCTATTGATGGTTTTGACGTTTCGTAGACGCAAGCATGCTATAGTAATTGCAAAAGGTAATTTGGAGGGGTAATGATGTCCTTGAATAACAGCAAAGTTGCAAATGCTATGACAATTAAACTGGATAATGTGTTACCGGAAATGACAGTATTTCAAGAAGGAATCCGGCGTGCGCCCAACAGGGGGTTTCGCTTGACGCAGGCTCAGACCAAGGTGGCTTTGAAAAATGCGTTGCGTTATGTACCGGCAGAACTTCATGCCGTATTGGCACCGGAGTTTATGGAAGAGCTGCGCACCCGCGGACGGATTTACGCCTACCGGTATATGCCGAAGGGAAAAATCCAGGGCAAGTCAATTGATGACTATCAAGGCAACTGTGTAGAGGGAAAAGCATTTCAGGTTATGATTGACAACAACTTAGACCCGGCGGTTGCCCTCTACCCGTATGAGCTGGTTACCTATGGGGAAACAGGCAGTGTCTGTCAAAACTGGCTACAGTATCAGCTCATTAAAAAATACCTTGAAGTTATGACTGACCACCAGACTCTTGTTGTGGAATCCGGCCATCCGCTGGGTTTATTCCCATCACGGCCGGAAGCGCCCCGGGTCATTATCACCAATGCACTGATGATCGGGATGTTTGACAACCAGGAAGACTGGGAAATTGCCGAACAAATGGGTGTAGCCAATTATGGCCAAATGACGGCTGGCGGCTGGATGTATATTGGACCGCAGGGAATTGTTCATGGTACCTTCAATACATTGCTGAATGCCGGCCGTCAGCGGCTCGGTATACCGGCTGATGGCGATTTGAGCGGTCATTTGTTTGTTTCTTCCGGTTTAGGCGGCATGAGCGGCGCACAGCCTAAGGCCATTGAGATTGCCGGCGGAGTGGGGATTGTGGCCGAGGTAGACTATTCCCGGATTAAAACCCGCTATGACCAAGGCTGGGTCAGCAAGGTTTCGGCGAATTTGGAGGAAGTATTTGCCTGGACCGAGGAGTATTGCCTGAAAAAAGAAGCAGTTTCCATCGCCTATCATGGCAATGTGGTGGATTTGCTGGAATATGCAGTTAAAAATAATAAGCACATTCCCCTGCTTTCTGACCAGACTTCCTGTCATGTTGCCTATGATGGCGGTTATTGCCCGCAGGGTCTGAGTTTTGACGAACGGACAAAACTTCTGGCAACAGATCGGCAACAGTTCCACGAATTGGTGAATAAGAGCTTACGGCGGCATTTTGAGCTGATTAAAATATTGGCAGAGCGGGGAACTTATTTCTTTGATTACGGCAATGCTTTCTTGAAAGCGGTGTATGACGCAGGTGTTAAAGAAGTTTCCCGGAACGGATATGACGAGCGTGACGGTTTTATTTTTCCGTCTTATGTCGAGGATATCATGGGACCGGAGTTGTTCGATTATGGTTATGGCCCGTTCCGTTGGGTCTGCCTGAGCGGCAAGCCAGAGGATTTGCACAAGACAGATAAGGCGGCTATGGAATGCATTGATCCCAACCGGCGCGGACAAGACCGGGATAACTATATCTGGATTCGTGATGCCGAGAAAAACAAACTGGTTGTAGGGACACAAGCGCGGATTTTGTATCAGGATGCCGAAGGCCGTCTCAAGATTGCGCTGAAATTTAATGAGATGGTTCGCAATAAGGAAATCGGGACAGTTATGCTGGGACGCGATCATCATGATGTCAGCGGTACCGATTCACCGTTTAGAGAGACGGCTAATATTAAGGATGGCAGTAACGTTATGGCCGATATGGCGGTACAGTGTTTTGCCGGCAATGCGGCAAGGGGCATGAGCCTTATTGCCCTGCACAACGGTGGTGGTGTTGGTATTGGTAAATCGATCAATGGCGGTTTTGGCATGGTGCTTGACGGCAGTGAACGGGTTGATAGCATTTTGCGTCAGGCGATGCTGTGGGATGTTATTGGCGGTGTGGCCCGCCGGGCCTGGGCCAGAAATGAGCATTCAATGGAAACCATTGTGGAATTTAACCAACAGTACGCCGGTAAGGGGCACGCGACCCTGCCTTATATTCCGTCAGAAAGCCTGATTGACAGCATTGTTGATAAAGTATTTACCGCTAAGCAGCGATAATAGCGCAGAGGAAGGAGCAAAACGATGGCAGGGGAAAAATTACTTATTAAACATGCGGCTGAATTGGTTACCTGCGCCGGAGCTGCTCCCAAAATGGGGGCGGCGATGGCTGATATTGGCATTATTCCGGATGGTGCATTACTTGCGGAAAACGGCAAAATTAGCTGGGTAGGACCTACCGCAGAACTGCCGGTACGCAGTGAGGCAGAGTGGGAGGTCATTGACGCTGCCGGGCAATGTGTTATGCCTGGATTTGTTGATTCTCACACCCATATGGTATTTGGCGGCTACCGGGCTGAGGAGTTTTTCTGGCGACTGGCAGGGACTCCCTATCTGGAGATCTTAGAGCGCGGCGGCGGTATCTTGAATACGGTTCAGGCAACCCGCTCAGCTAGTCTGGCAGAACTAAAGGCAATGACTCTTGGGCGGCTGGACAATATGCTGGCAATGGGCGTTACGACTGTTGAGGGTAAAAGTGGCTATGGCTTAGATAAAGAAACAGAATTGCGGCAACTGGCCGTAATGGCTGAACTCAACCGGGAACAGCCGGTTGAAATCGTGCCGACCTTTATGGGGGCGCATGCGGTGCCGCCTGAATATAAAGGCCGTACTGATGACTATGTTGATTATATGATAAAAGAAGTATTGCCTGCCGTAGTTAAGCAGGGGATTGCTGAATTCTGTGATGTATTCTGCGAGCAGGGAGTATTTTCGCTGGCGCAGTCCCGGCGTCTCCTAAAAGCCGCTCAAGCTATGGGTCTGAAAGCAAAGCTGCATGCCGATGAGATTGTCGCTTTGGGCGGAGCTGAGCTGGCTGCCGAACTAAACGCTTGCTCGGCTGACCACCTGCTGCAGGCCTCAGACGCAGGCATTGCGGCACTTGGGAAAGCGCAGGCGGTCGCTACGGTATTGCCTATGACGGCCTTTTGCCTGCGCGAATCGTATGCACGTGCCAGAACCATGATTGACAGCGGGGCAGCAGTGGCCTTGGCGACAGACTACAATCCCGGCAGTTGTTTTAGTCATTCTATTCCGCTGGTAGCGGCGCTTGCGGCTATTCAATTAAAACTGGAACCCGCAGAGATTGTAACAGCGCTGACCATTAACGGGGCGGCTGCGGTAAACCGGGCAGATCGGGTAGGCAGTCTGGAAATCGGCAAACAAGCGGATATTGCCATTTTGGGATATCCGTCACATTTGTTTTTGGTGTATCACGCCGGGATGAATATTGTAGATAAAGTAATTAAACAGGGACGGCTTGCTTGGCGTAAGTCTGACCAAAAATAGAGTTGAGAGGGGTTATTCGTTGTGGGAAAACTTGTAGAATGTGTACCGAATTTTAGTGAGGGACGGCGGCCGGAGGTAATTGCGGCAATTGTGAATGAAGTTAAAAATGTGCAAGGTGTTACGCTGCTGAATGTTAATTCCGATGCCAGTCATAACCGTACAGTGGTTACCTTTGTCGGTGATCCCCAGGCTGCCAAGCTGGCGGCCTTTAATACCTGTGCGAAAGCAGCTGAGCTTATCGATATGGAACAGCATCAGGGAGCACATCCCCGCGTTGGTGCCACTGACGTCATTCCGTTCATTCCTGTAAGTGACATTACGATGGAAGAATGCGTCCAGCTTGCCAATGAACTGGGCCAGGAAATTGGTGAAAAACTGAATATCCCGGTATATTTATATGAAGCTGCTGCCAAAACCCCTGCCCGTGTCAAACTGCCTGATGTCCGTAAAGGCGAGTATGAAGGGCTAAAAACAGCAATCACCACCCCTGAACGTCAGCCTGACTACGGCCCTGCCCGTATGCATCCGGCAGCAGGTGCTACAGTCGTTGGTGCCAGACAGTTTTTAATCGCCTATAACATCAACTTAAGCACCAGTGATGTCGCGATCGCTAAAAAAATTGCCGCCAGTATCCGCGAGGCCAAAGGCGGTTATAAATTCTGCCGGGCTATGGGGGTCATGATCGAAGAACGGAATATGGCTCAGGTTACCATCAATATGGTGGATTATACCGGTACGCCGCTGCACCGGGTGTTTGAAACTGTTAAATCCGAAGCGGCGCGTTATGGCGTGAACATCATTGGCAGTGAAATTGTTGGTATGGTGCCGTTGCAGGCGCTTATTGATACAGCCGATTTCTACCTGCGGCTGGAGGGCTTTGAGCGTAAACAGGTGTTGGAAGAAAACCTTGGGTAAAGGAGGCCAATAATATGTTAATGCAAATGAAACTGACCGAGTTTCTGGAAGAATTGGGTTCGAATTCCCCGGCACCGGGCGGCGGCAGCATTGCGGCGCTGGCTGGTGCGCTTGGCGGCGCTTTGGCGGCAATGGTCTGCCGGCTGACAGTCGGCAATAGCAAATATGCGGAGGTACAAAGTGAAATAACCGGGATTCTGTCTCAAGCCGATCAATTAGCCAGTGAGCTTGCTGGCTGTGTTGATGCCGATACGGAAGCCTTTAACAAGGTAATGGCGGCCTATAAGCTTCCGAAAGCAACAGAAAGTGAAAAAAACGCGCGCAGTGAAGCCATTCAACAGGCCATGGTAGCTGCCGCCAGGTTGCCGCTGGGCGTTGCTGGCAACTGCTTAAAGGTATTATCCCTGGCAGTGCGGGTATTAGCCATTGGCAACAGCAATGCCGCCAGCGATGCCTCTGTTGCCGGACTAATGGCTCATGCCGGGTTGCATGGTGCACTGTATAATGTCAAAATTAATCTAAGCAGTATAAAAGACCAAACCACTCAACAGGAAATGCAGGCAAAAGTAGCCGGTATTATTGCAGAAGACGAGCGTCTCCACAGAGAATTGCTAGCAGTAGCTAGTAAGGTTATTGGGTAATATTTTTCATTACAAAGGACTGAACTCAAAATAACGAGTGTCAGTCCTTTGACATATCAATATTCTTAATAAAGTTTGGCTGAAAGATGTTGAATAGCTATGGTGATGGACTGCTTGCTGTTCAAATGAGGAGGAATAGGGATGACCCAACTAGAGGCCGCAATTCAATCGGCCACTCTTTACCAAAAGCTGAATACCTCTGATTGTAGCATTCTGATTGCCGATGCAGCGGGAACTATTGTACATTTCCTTAATGCAGAAGGTTTTACCTTACAAACTAAAACTGGTGAAAAGATAGCCAGTGGCGGTGCTGTAGATGAATGCCTGAAAACAAAACGCAGTGTACAAAAATTGCTCCCTCAAGAATTATATGGCTTTCATGCTAAAGCATCCTGTGTGCCGATTTTTGAAGAAGGTCAACTGGTAGGGGCTATTTCGAGTGCTGTTAGCATTGAAACTCAACATGCTCTCCACGAAGCCTCACAGGCGATAGCAGCTACAACTGAACAATTATCTGCGACTTCAGAAGAAGTTGCAGATACAGCAACGCGGTTAGCTGGTGATTTGGCAAATATCCGTAGTAATGGGGAACATGTTCTTTCCGATATAAAAAAAACGGATGATATTTTGCGTTTTGTAAGCGAAGTAGCTGCCAATTCGAATTTACTTGGTCTCAATGCCGCCATTGAAGCCGCCCGGGCAGGTGAACATGGTAGAGGGTTTGCGGTTGTAGCCGAGGAAATTCGCAAAATGGCGGTAAATAGTGCAGAAGCGGTAACAAATATTAAAGAAATCCTCCAAAATATACAGAAGGAAACAAACTTGCTGGTCAGTACAGTTACTCATACTACCGAAGTTGGCGAGCGGCAGGCGGCAGCTACTGAGGAAATATCGGCATCACTGCAACAGTTAGCTTCCTCAGCCAGTGAGGTTGAGCGAGTTGCCAACCTGCAGCGATAGCTGCACCCGGATTGAAGAACTAGATATTACGAAAAACCATGGGTATTGCTTAACAATTATAGTAAAAGGACCTGATCTCACAAATGAAATCAGGTCCTTTTACTATAATAGAAGTATAACCTTTTTAAGAACAGGATAAGGGCACAGCGATTTGCGCGTTCTTTACTATACAGTAGAAAAATGTATGTTTTTGGTAATATGCAGTTTTTTTAGGCGAACCTGCAGGTTTTGACGGTGTATGCCAAGTGACAGAGCGGCTTTGGTAATGTTACCGTCGGTTGCGGTGAGGGCATTGATAATCAACTGGCGCTCTAATTCGTCAAGTGTCTGAGGTAAGGACTGGCTTTTCGTGTTATCCAGCGTTGCGGGCCGCATAGGGACTGAAGACTGTTTGTGAAAATAATCGGGAAGGTAGGCCGAAGTTAGGGTTGTTTCATTGTCGGAAAAACTAACGGCATTTTCTAGCACATGGCATAACTCACGAACATTTCCCGGCCATGTATGCTGACATATGGTTTCTTGCAGATCAGGTGAAAGCTGGGTTATCTGTTTACCGTAAGCTTTGTTAAATTTGCTAATAAAGTATTGGGAAAGCAACAAAATATCTTCTTGCCGTTCGCGGAGGGGCGGGATATTTAAATTAACAACGGCTACGCGGTAATAGAAATCTTCCCGCATCTTATTTTCGGCTAGCAACTTGTGGCAATCGACGTTGGTAGAACTTATTATCCGGCAGTTAACAGGGTTTTCTTGGTTACCTCCAAGCCGGCGAAACTTTTTCTCTTCGAGGATTCGCAGCATTTTTGCTTGCAGCACCAGACTCATACTATTTATTTCATCTAAAAACAAAGTGCCCCTTCCGGCCTGGGCCAGCAAGCCGGGAGTGTTTTCTGCGCCGGTAAAGGCTCCTTTGGCTGTGCCAAAAATCATGCTTTCCAGCAAGGTCTCGGGGATAGCCGCACAATTTAAGGCAACAAACGGATGGGAACTAGAAGGACCATAATTGTGAATGCTTTGGGCAAAAATTTCTTTTCCGGTACCAGTTTCGCCGGTTAATAATATGGGGGCAAAGCTGAATGCCGCTTTTTTTGCTTTGTCAATAACTGTAGACATTTGCGGGCTGCTACTAATTAAGCATTCAAAGTTATAGTTGGTGCCGTTTTGTAAGTTATTTCTGTCATGACAGTAGTTTTGCAATTGCTCCTGCAGCTTGTATACTTTATTAAGCAAGTTAGTCATTTCGGTAATGTTTTTGTTAATTGAGCAGACTGCCACAATTTCCCCTTGTTTTACAATGGGAATTATTGTGGATAACATATGTACTTCACGATGGTCTACAGTAAGGTATTTATTATATTTATCAAATGACGGTTTGCCTGTAAGAAATACGCCGCGCAGTTCTTCAAGCATATGTTTTCGTTGAGAAGGTTCAAAGCGTTCTATTTTATTATTATAAAATAATTCGTTGCCTTGCTTGTCAATTACATATACTGCGTCTTGCATGTAATTGGCCATTGCCTGTAAATATAATGATTTTTCGATAACATCCATGTTTCCCATTCACCGCCTAATGATAATAACAATAGTGTAGCTAATAGTTGCGTTAATGTAAAGAAAAACGCAATAAAATGATGCGCAAAGTTTTGATGCAGTTGGCTCTTATAATGTATTATAACAACACCTAACTTTTGAGATTTAAACGTAAAAGGCAGATAAGGAAGGAAAAAAATTACTTAGCAAGAATAAACGCTTTTGGCACGAATTTTGCGAATATTAAGGTAGGCGCTAAGTTAACAGAATTACGATAATGGTGGTATATATATACTCGGCAGAAATAATTTTGTAAAAATATTTAGTACGTTGGAGATAGTCGCAAGAATAATTTGACACCTTATGACAACAAACGCCGATAAAATTAAGAAATGGTAGGTAAGAGATAATTATAATAATGCACAAAGACAGAGAGGGGCAGATATTTTGAATAATGACACAGTAGTATTAACAGGCAATAATCTTACTGTTGATGACGTGGCGCAAGTTGCCATCAACGGTGCGCGGGTAGTGATTGCTCCAGCGGCGCAACAGAAAATGGAAGACTCAAGAGAATTTGTTTATAAACTCGCTAACAGTAATGTTCCGGTTTATGGGTTTAATACTGGGGTTGGTGCCAATAAGGATAGAAAGATTGAGGCTGATTACTATAATCAGTTCAATGTCAATATGGTTAGGTCTCACTGCGTAGCTTTGGGTCCTGAAGCGTCACAGGCAGAAGTACGCGCCATGATCGTAATAAGGCTTAATACGCTGCTGCTGGGCTATACCGGTATGAGTCCGGCGATTGCCTATATGTATCGTGATCTTCTCAATAACAATATTACACCTGTTGTACCGGAACGTGGCTCAATCGGGGAAGCTGACATCGCTTGCTTGTCACATATTGCCTTGACCATGATTGGTGAAGGTGACGCCTATTATCATGGTGAAAAGATGCTTGCTAGAAACGCGTTGACTAAAGCTGGTCTTGAACCAATTACTTTAGGACCGAAAGATGGGTTGGCGCTTGTCAGTTCCAACGCTTTGGCGGCAGGTCAGGGTGCCTTGGTTTTATATGAACTGAAAAAATTGATTACGCTTGCAGACGTAATTTATAGTTTTAGCCTGGAAGCTTTTAAAGGCAATGTCAGCCCGCTTAATGAGGAAATCAACCGGATACGCCGCTTCCGCGGCCAAAATGAAAGTGCGGCCAATGTGAGAAATATTCTCAAAAACAGCTATATTTGGACGCCGAACATTGCCAATGCACTGCAGGATCCGCTTTGTTTTCGCTGTGCCTGCCATATTCATGGCGCTGTTCGCGACTCGCTCTATTATCTCGAAGAACTTATGGACATCCAGATGAATTCGTCTGATGACAACCCTTGTGTACTAATGAATCAAAATGCAATCATGTCGTGTGGCAATTTTGAAGTTGTTAACTGGGCAGTAGGCTTTGAAATGCTGGGGATAGTACTCAGTCATCTTTCCCGGGCAGCCTGCTTTCGAACAATCAAGTTAAGCACTGGGAACTTTACTGGTCTGCCACGGTTTTTGACGCCTGATCAGGAACATGTTATTGCTTTTGGTACAATTCAAAAACCATTTACCGCGCTAGATGCCGAGATCAGGCATCTGGCAAATCCGGTAAGTATGGATTTTTATGCTGTTGCCGGCGATATTGAAGATCATTGCAGCAATACTCCGTATGTGGTGCAAAAGACCCGGAAAATTGTTGATAATCTCTATTATATTCTTGGCATCGAAGCCATCCATGCTGCGCAAGCCTGTGATTTGCGGCAAGAAGCGGAATTCAGACTGGGTGATGCTGGTCAGGTTGTGCTTCAGAAGATCCGCGAGGTCATTCCTTTTTTAGCACAAGACCGCAATCTTACTATCGATATTGCCAATGCCTATAAATTACTGAAATCCGGCGTCCTCTTAGACGTAATTAATAGTTAATAAAGCCCGGATTGAACAATACTGTAGGCTCTCGGAAAGATAATGCTAGAGATGGATAAAGGTCAATTGATAATCCGGGAGCGTACATAACGGGAGGGGGGAGTGTGTGCTGATTAGCAAATAAGGAGGTGAATATTGAACAGGAAAATAAAAAAAGCGCCGCTTCTTACTCTGCGGCAACAGAGCAAAGCGGCAAATAAGAAATGAATAAATTCAATTACATTATATTAACAAATAATTATGCAGAATTCAAGGAGGTAAATAGATGAAGAAGAATATAGCAGCTACGTTAGCCCTGGTGTTTGGACTGAGCATTGCCGGGACAGCGTTTGCCGCTAATCCTTTCGCGGATGTTCCGGTAAAACATTGGTCGTATGACGCTGTTCAGCAGTTGGCTAACGATGGCATCATTACCGGTGGCGGCGATGGCAGTTATCAAGGTGAACGTGCAGTTAGCCGCTATGAAATGGCTGCCGTTGTTGCTAGCGCGATAGCTCATGCTGACAAAGCCAATGCGGCGGATAAAGCCCTCATTGAAAAATTGGCTGTGGAGTACGAAGCTGAACTGGAAGGCCTAAATGTTCGACTGACTAAGGTAGAAAAGAAGCAGGGCAATATTAAGTTCTCGGGAGAGTTCCGGGAGCGCTATGAGTGGACAAAGGTTGATCCTAGTACAGGTACAGATTCCACTGCGATGAAAACGCGTGTACGTTTAAATATGTCTACTCAGATGTCAGATGATATAGCGTTTAATGCCCGGTTCCACAGTGAGTCAAAGAAAACTAACGAAGCTGGCGATGCATATATAGATCTTGCCTATTTATCAGGCAAACTTTTTGAGGGCGTGAATTTTACCGCAGGTCGTATGGTTTTGCCTGTTGGCAAAGGTCTTACTTGTGATACCTGGCATGACTGGGATGGAGCGAAGATTAGCTTTGGCAATAAAGTAAAAGTTAGCGCAGGTGCCGCCAAGTATCATAGTACAACAGGCTGGGATTCGCCTAACTATGCATATGCTGATCTGAACTATGCATTTACTCCTAACTTCGACATGAGCTTAGCTTACTTTACAGATAGTCAAGACTATAATGAGTATAAGACGAAGGCCATTGGTTTCAGTTATGCCTTCAACAAATTTGTCTTAAAAGCTGAATATGGTAAAAACGGGGCTGAAAACGCAAAACAGGTAAATAATGGCTCTGAGGCCAAAGCTTGGTATAGCAATCTGAAATACATGGGAGCCAACGCGGCTAAAGAGCATTCCTATGGTGTCTGGGTAGGCTATAGAAAGGCCGATAAAGCCTTTGACCCAGAATGGTGGAGTACTCCGGAATCCAGCGATGTAGCGGGAGGTCTTGCTGCTCTTAACGACACCAAAGGTTTTGAATATGGTGTTGAGTATACTGTATTTAAAAACGGTATTCTGACTGTACAGTACAATGATATGAAAGACAAAAATGGTAATAGCCCAGATGGTAGACGCAATTTAATTACTAGCTTATCCTACTCCTTCTAGGTGAAAAAATAAGAAAATTACTATGATGAAGAGCAAATGAGGAGGTAAAAAATTCGTGATTTCTGGAAAGAAGAAAATTCGTTGGGAAATCTTTGGTCCGATGACGGCAATTATTATTGCTTGTGTTATTGCCGCAATTACCATTCCACAGCAATTTTATAACGCTGAAAACGCTTTAGTTGAAAGCGCGATTCAAAACCTTGGCTGGCTGTTTGACCTGTTTGGCATGTGCGCCGTGCTGTTCTGCTTTTATTTAATGTTTACCCGCTATGGCGATGTAAGGCTAGGCGGGCCGGATGCTAAACCGGAGTATTCCACCTGGAGCTGGTTTGTACTTACGTTAAAGTGCGGTATTGCAATTGGTATTTTATTTTGGGGTATTGCCGAGCCGCTTTATCACTTTTGTACACCGCCTAAAGTTCTCGGTATTGATCCTTACAGTGAAAAAGCAGCGATATTCTCGCTGTCAACGGCTACGCTGCATTGGACGCTGACACCATACGCTATGTATACATTGGCTGGCCTTGCCGTAGGGTTGGTTCATTATAACCTCAAGCTCCCTTATACCCAGGGTTCAACACTGTATCCTATTTTCAAAAATCGTTCCTTTGGTTTTATCGGCACTTTGCTTGATAATCTGTGTTTGTTCGCCATCGTGGGTGGTGTGGCCGCCGTTATGGGGGTTCTTGCCATGCAAATCGGCAGTGGTCTTCATATTCTGACAGGCGTTAACACCGGACCGCATATTTGGTCGATTGTCATTATAATAGCGACAATTGCCGCCGTCACCCTGAGTATTAGCGGCATCAAACGCGGTATTAGTATCATGGCAAAAATTAATACGAGTATTTTTATTTTTCTGCTGTTGTTTGTACTCTTCTTTGGGCCAACAGCCTTCATTCTAAAGTTGGGAACAGCATCGCTGGGAGATTTTCTACAGAACTTTTTCACAAAATCGTTATTTCTTAGTCCGATTGACCAGTCTGACTGGCCGCGTTGGTGGACTGTTTATTACTGGGCAATTTGGCTTGCTTATGCACCGATGAGCGGCATGTTCTTTGCTCGGGTGGCCTATGGACGGACTATCCGTGAATTTATTCTGTGTAACCTTGTTGCTACTTCGCTTTTCAGCATGGTGTGGTTCTGGATTTTTGGAGGTTCAGCTGTATTCTTTGAATGGCAGACCAAGGGTCTCTGGACAATCATTTCTCAGCCGCAGGGCGGTCTTGAAGCTTCACTTTTTGCCTATTTACAAAATTTGCCGCTTTCGACTGTACTTAGCTGGGTCATGTTAGGTACCATCATTACTTCATTCAGCACTATGGCCGACTCTATGACGACCACGGTAGCCGCCATGAACACCACCGGGAACACTAAGGATGATCCGGAACCGCCTTCTTACATGAAAATCGTTTGGGGCGTGCTTATGGGCGGCATGGCACTTATTACCTTAACCGTCGGTTCAGGTGGTAAAATTTCTGGTATTGACGCGACAAAAATGATTGCTACCGTAGCCGGTATACCTATCCTGTTTTATGCTATCGCCCAATGCTATTCTGTTTTCGTCATACTCTTCAACCATAAAAAGTATGACGTAACCTATTATCCCGATACTGCAGAGAAAATTGATATTCCGGCTCATCTTTGCGAGGCGGAAGAAAGTGAAGACAAACCGCTAACAAACAACGTCGGATCTTAATCCCACCATTATTGAAATGGCCCGACAATCAGATAGGACATTTGATTGCCGGGCTGTTTTTTCAACAAAAATTTTAAGAATATCAGTGATAGCTGAAGAAGGTGAAATAATGATAATAGACTTTACTGTAAATGGGAAAAAACACACATTGGAGCTAGAACCGCAAGAAAGGCTGCTGGATACACTACGTCTTAGGCTAAAACTTACAGGTGCCAAGGAGGGGTGCGGTGAAGGTGAATGCGGCGCCTGTACGGTTATCATGAACGGGGAGGCTGTTAATTCCTGCATGGTATTGGCGTATCAGGCTAGGAATGCCGAGATATTGACAATTGAGGGATTGGCACAAAACGGTGGGCTGGATGAGGTTCAGCAGGCTTTTGTCGATAGTGGTGCTGTCCAGTGTGGCTATTGTACTCCTGGTATGGTAATGAGTACCAAGGCATTGCTTTTGAAAAAAAATAACCCAACAGAAGCCGAAATTAAAGAAGCTCTTGCTGGTAACCTCTGCCGCTGTACCGGCTATGTAAACATTGTAAAAGCAGTTAGAGCTGCTGCTGACGCATTGAATGGGGGCCAAGCTAAATGACCGGCTTTAAAATTGCAGGTTTCTTGAAGTTGGATGATGTATTACAGGCGCTGACACATACAAGTGCCAAAACGGCATTTATTAGCGGTGGTACTGATTTTATCAACAACGGTGAGGGTGAAAACGCCGAACTGGTAATAGACCTCTCGCAAGTTGCCGATTTAAAATATATCAGAGACAGTGGCGACGAGGTTAGGATTGGTAGTGGAACGACCTTTGCCGCCCTTGCCGCCAGCCCGATTATCGTGAGCAAAGTGCAAGCGTTGGCACAGGCTGCAGGCCAAATCGGCTCAGTACAAATAAGAAACAGGGCAACGCTTGGCGGCAATATTGCCAGTGCTTCCCCGGCCGGCGACAGTCTGCCTGTATTGGCGGCCTTCAATGCAAGTATCCACACTGCGGGTCCGCAAGGCAGCAGAGTATTGACAGTAGTAGAAGCTTTAACAGGGCTACAGGATAAAGAGT
This sequence comes from Sporomusa sp. KB1, assembly GCF_007830295.1. GTDB lineage: Bacteria > Bacillota > Negativicutes > Sporomusales > Sporomusaceae > Sporomusa. Next base: position 2,228,200 of record NZ_VLKC01000002.1, read on the forward strand.
TAATAACAGAAATTGTGATTCCGGCTCCAGCCGGAAACCGCAGCGCTTTTGTGAAAATTGGCAGTCGGTCACAGGTGACTATCGCCAAGATTAGCCTGGCGGCCACGGTTGAATATGACAATAGTAAGAGGAAAATAATTGCTGGTAAAGCTGCGATGGGTGCATTGGGCAAAGCGCCAGTATGTCCGCTTACAGTGCAGCAATTCTTCAGTCAACGAGTGGTTGATGAACCTTTTGCTGCCGATTTATCACAGCTGCTTGCCGAAACGGTAGACGAGATGATAACAGGCCGGGCTTCACATCCGTACAAAAGGGCAGCCGTAAAGGGCCTGGCTTATGATTTGGCCGGACTATTATTTAACGCTTGCGAAAATACTTAATTACGATAGGGTCAGGAGGTAGCAAGATGGACGATAAACCTGCGTGCAATTTCAAATATGTTGGCAGGTCCATACCCATTGAGGATGGAGCGGCTAAAGCAAGCGGTTGCATAAAATATACTGGGGACATGGTTGTAGATGGAATATTGTATGCCCAACTGGTATTTAGCCAGGTTCCCCACGGTCGAATCAAAAATATTGACATTTCTGAGGCCATGGCTGTGCCTGGCGTTGTAAAAATATATCAGCATGACAACTCATCCCAGATAAAATTTAATTCGCAAATGTGGTTTGCCGGACAGAATGCAGTTGAAGACCAGGAGCTTTTTCCAGAAGTAGTACGGTATGTTGGAGATACGGTAGCAGCGGTAGTCGCAGAAACTAGAGAGGCTGCTCTGGCGGCGGCAGATCTTATCAAGGTTGAATACGATATTTTGCCATTTGTTATTGATCCAGAGGCCGCACTTAGTGGACAGGTTGTCCTTCATGATAGCGGCAATCCGTTTTTTACAATGGAAGTTAGCTGCGGTGATGTCGAAGCTGTTCTAAAAACAAATGCAGGAGCAGTGGTTGAAGACCGGGTGGAAACACCAAAAATTCATCATGCGGCCATGGAAAACCATGTATGTATTGCTGTACCAGACCATCGGGGGAGAATGACAGTATACAGCCCCTGTCAGATTGTATATTCGGTGCGCCTCATTGTGGCTAAGGTATTGGGGGTGCCGTATCACAAGGTTCGAATTATCAAAACTCCCATTGGTGGGTCCTTTGGCGGCAAACAAGAGGTAACGCTTGAAACGTATTGCGCCTACTTTGCTAAAGATTTGAACAGGCCGGTAAAAATTGAGTTTGACCGGTGGGCAAGTATTATAGCCACCCGCACCAGAACGAAGACGATCGGTTATGTAAAAACAGCGGTAAGACCTGACGGTAAAATCCTGGCGCGCGATATGCAACTCATTGTTGACACGGGAGCTTATACCTCTAATGGACGGGCTATTTGTTATGCTATGACTAAAAAGCTGTTTAGGCTATACCGCATTCCTAACCAGCAGTATCAGGCCCGGGCTGTTCACACCAATACAACTATCGCGGGTGCTGCGCGGGGCTATGGTTCGCCGCAAGTTCAAACAATTGCTGAAATCAATCTGGATAATGTGGCAAGAAGGCTGAAAATGGACCCAGTCGAATTTCGCCTGAAAAACTTAGTGCATCCCTATGATGCCGACCCGGCCGGCGGGCCCAATCTAGGAAACGCCAGGATTATTGATTGCGTGCGCAAAGGGGCGGAGGCATTTGGCTGGAACGAAAAATGGAGCCAGCCAAAGCGCGGCGGACGGTGGCAAACAGGGGTCGGAATGGCCTGTGCTACCCATGGGAACGGTTATTACGGTGCATACCAGGAATTTGGTACAATGACGATTCGAATGCTGGAAGATGGTAGTATTATGCTTAATGCCGGGTTGCATGATTTGGGCAATGGTACGGTAACCGCCATGAAGCAGATCGTCGCCGAAGTCATGGACATCTCAATGGATATGATCGAAGCACCGGAAGCCGATACCGATGTCAGTCCGTACGATATCGGTTGCCAGGCCAGCCGGGTAATTCATGTTTGCGGTGCTAACGCTATGCGGGCAGCCGAAGAATTGCGCAGTCTGTTTATAAAAGAGGCTGCTAAGATTCTTACGTGCAGTGAGGCGGAGGTAGTGCTGGAGGACGGCAGGATCTGGCATAGCGGCGATTCAGGGAAAAGCATGAGCTATGGTCAAATGACGGCAATGATTCAACAAAGAAATCAGGTCGAGCTTATCTGTACTGTCACCTATCAAGCACCAGCAAATCCCGGTTCCTATGCAGTGAATTTCGTGGAAGTGGCCGTAGATACTTACACTGGTTTTGTTAAGGTTGTGGACGTTATAGCAGTACATGATATTGGTCAGGCGATTAACACTGGCTTTGTCGAAGGACAGATTCACGGCGGTATTCAAATGGGATTAGGTATGGCAATTGCCGAAGACATTGATTACGATGAAAAGTCAGGCATCGCCCGTGGCAGCCGTTTTAGCAAATATCATCTAGTTAATGCGCCAGATATGCCGCCTGTCCGGGTCATCTTAATTGAAAAAGGGGAAGAATACGGTCCATATGGAGCTAAAAGTGTAGGTGAAATTGCGACTATTCCAATTACCGCCGCTACAGTAAATGCTATAAACCATGCGTTGAATGCGAATCTCACTATACTGCCGGTTACACCAGACAAAATTATGGCAAGGCTTGCTGGTCGGCAGAATAAGTAACCAAAGAAAGATGCACTAGCCAGTGATTTATTGACAAGCTAGTGCATCTTTCTTTGGTAAAGTGTCTGATTATGTGGGATATATTTTTATTTACGATATAGGAATAGGGGTTAAAATACGTGTTTTCCCGACCAGCCAAGGCCTAAAAATCCCCGGGGTTTTTTCCTTAATTTTTTGATCACGGCATCCCCGGACTGGATAGAGCTCCGTACTTCCTTACCATCATCTTTAGTTTTTAGCCTGGTCACACACATAGTATCTAAAACCTCAATAACTTCCAGTTCACCGATATTCCTTTTCATTACCATCAGTTCACCGGTAACAGGATGTCTGATCGCATTGCTTGCGCCGTTGACTTCCAAGACGTCGCCGGTAGACACATTGTCATTTGTACCCAAGTCAATGATATATTGGCCGCCTTCAACTTTAATCACGTAGCCCTGCAAGGGAATAAATTTATAGATTTTCCTAACAGAGTCATAGGCAGCTTCCGAAAGTGCAGTGTTAATATCTTCGTTATAGTTAGTAATAGCGGTTTGATCAGACCAGGCAATTTGCCCGTTCTTTACATTGACTAATTTAAGAGTTAAGGTAACATTGCAGGTTGTGGTACCTTCAATCCATTCGTTGCGTTGGTGCTTTTTATTATAATAATAGTGCCCTGGTTCTTTGGTAATATTGCTGTTTGCTGATCCAAGCAGTAAGTAATCCAAGCCCAGAATACCACCTAGTTCGGTAGCAGTTGCTTCGTCAATGAAGCCTTGGGCGCTGCGCTTTTGTTCGGCAAATACGCGTGATAATTCAGTTCGCTCGACCACAGTGCAAGATTTTAAGTTTACCAAATCAGCAGTAATCATTTCGGCAGCCATTACCCCGAATTGATTATAAGGACTGTCATTTTTTAAAGGCAGAACACCAATTTTTTTAGAAGTATTCGCGCCAGCTGACGCTATGTTCGCAGACAGTGTAATAAAAACCAAAATCAATATGATTCCCAAAATACCTTTCCGTACCATAAAAGCCTCCTCATCCAACGCTCCAAAATATGTAATATGTTGTTTTATATTGTGTTATATTTCATTTTTTTCAAACAAAATCCTTCATGCGACAGTCAATTTATTCTTGTAATCTGAATAAAATGCAAATATTTATTGCTTTTGTTGTTTTCTCGCGATACACTGACATTGGATTAGCAATACTTATTGGTATAGCTATTGCAGGAGGATATTGGATGAATTTTCTTAGATTTTTTGTAGTGGCCGCGTTGTTTTGGGCAGTTCAATGTTCGGCTGTATTCGCACAGGAAGTTGTAGTTGATGGTCGTGGTATTTCCCGTGAGGCGGCAATCCATGACGCGCTGCGCCAAGCTGTGGAACAAGCGGTCGGAACCCTTGTTAATTCACAAACACTAGTACAAAACTATATGGTACTCAGAGATGAAGTCTATACCAAGTCCCAGGGGTTTGTCAGTGATTATTCTGTTTTAACAGAAAAATGGCTAAATGGTGAGGTTGTTGTCCAAGCCAGGGTAACTGTTGATGCCCAGCCCAACTCTAATCTGATGACAAAATTGCAGCGCCTAAAGCTGATTGATGTAGGTCTGCGTGACCCTCGCATTGGTGTTGTCATTACTGAGCATTACGTACGGCCGATCCCAGATCCGGCAGCCGAAACCGCGATTATAAACCAATTGGCTGAGGCCGGTTTCCGACGAATGGTAGAGCCCGGACAACTGGCTCGTATCCGCCACTCGGATGCGATTAAAGCGGTTATTAACCAGGGAGATGCTCTGGCTGCTGTTCGTCTGCTGTCCAATGAGCCAGTCGACTATTTAATTGTTGGGGAAGCGTTTGCCGAATATGCTGGGGCCGATTCCGGGTATAATGTGATGTCATGCCGGGCACGGGTTGAGGCCAGACTGATTAAGGTTGATACTGGTGAAATTATTGCCGCGCAAGGGTTTCATAGTGGTGGGATTGATATAACTGAATTTACAGCAGCCAAAAAATCCCTGAATAACGCCGGAAAAGCGGCAGGCAAGTTTTTTGTCGATAAGCTAATGGCATATGCTGCCAACCCAGAGAAAGGACTCCAGATTAAGGTGGTATCAGCTAATGATTATGCGGTAGTAAATTTATTAGGCCGCTTGCTCAGACAACAAACTGGTATTACCAATGCCTTTTTACGGGACTATCAACAAGGAACAGCTATGTTTGATGTTAATTATTCCGGATCGCCGGATGTTCTGGCAGAGCAACTGGCGGGAATGACTGAGTTGCCGGTAAAAGTGATCGAAATTAGCAATAGTGTGATTGTGGTTAGTGTGAAGTAAAATTAGCGAGGGGAATGGTCAAACTGAAACTATTTTTCAACAAGGAAAATGAAGTAGATATTAGTGGCTTAAGCAATAGAGCCACAGTGCAGGAATTTTTCGATGCTGTCGATGAATTTTTCCTTGAAAATCCACTGCCATGCGGTACCTGCAAGCAACATTGCTGTAAAGGCCGATTCAAAATCAATATGGACAGTATTAGTGCTAAAAAACTGTCTAAAGGAAAGCTTGAACGCATAATTCCCAAACTGTTTGTTGACGTGGGCCAAAATAAACTAGAGATATTTCTTCTTGCCGGGAAAAAGAAATGCCGCCACCTGGATGGATTGTCGAGATGTCTTGTTTACAATGAGCGACCGGCAAGCTGCCGAACTTATATATGCATTCCGCAAAGTCCGTGCTATAAAATCCTTGATGCGTCGATTGTTGCCGAGATGCATCATGCAATGCGCGCCGTATATCTTGATGCGGTAATAAAAGACCCGGCAACGCCGCTGGCAGCTATTGAGCCGGCAAAAACATTGCGCGAAGAAATAGTAAGCGCCAGCATAGCCTACGGTTGCAACAATTATAGCGAAATTCTGATTAAGGATTGTGTAAGAGCTGATTTGGGGCATTCCAATGTGTCGCCAGAGGAAGTCCGTTTGTTTCATGAAATCATCAATCAGTAATTCTGAAAGACTGATTATATTGACAAATAATGGTCGAAGAGTATAATAACAGATATGAGACTTATTCTCAGGGCGGGGTGCAAGTCCCCACCGGCGGTATCCCGGTTTTTTACCGGGGAGCCCGCGAGCGCTCTTCCTGCTTGGGAAGAGGTCAGCAGAACTGGTGAAATGCCAGTGCCGACGGTATAGTCCGGACGTAAGAGGATAAGGCGGTCAGCATCAATACAAGGAACCGGAGGTTCTATTGCCTTATCGTTCAGTCGCTGTCTGTCTATTGCCCTGATTTAGTAAGTCCTACTATTAGTTTAGGAGGCGCATTACTTTGAATCAGAATTTGTTAAGTCAATTTGGCAATGCAGAGGAGCGGGTGGCAAGGGCGCTTACTGCTCTCAGCAATGGTCAGGGTGTGTTAGTAACCGATAACGAACAGCGGGAAAATGAAGGTGATATTTTCTTTGCTGCCGAGTCGCTGACAACAAAGCAGATGGCGATGTTAATTCGTGAATGCAGCGGTATAGTTTGTTTGTGTCTGCCGGAGGAAAAAACCCAGGCATTAGCATTGCCGTTAATGGTGGATAACAATACAAGTAGTTTTCAGACCGCGTTTACCGTTTCTATTGAAGCGGCTGCAGGCGTTACCACGGGTGTGTCAGCTGCTGACCGGGTTGCGACTATAAAAGCGGCAATTGCTGATAATGCTTGTTCCCAGGATCTGCGCCATCCGGGGCATGTTTTCCCTTTAAAAGCCAAGCCAGGCGGGGTATTAGAACGACCGGGACATACAGAAGCCAATGTTGACTTAATGCGGCTTGCCGGTCTCAAACCATATGGCGTACTGTGCGAACTGACAAATCCGGATGGAACCATGGCGCGCTTACCGGAAATTGTGGCTTTTGCGCACAAGAACCATATGCCAGTGGTCACAGTAGATGATTTGATAGATTACCGCAAATTGCGAGAATGAGGCATATTTTAAGAGACTAATCAGCCCTCCAGGTTTTTTACCTGGAGGGCTTTCTAATGCAATTCGTAAGAGTCTAGGTTAATGTATGAATTCATCTTGCTATTTACAGAAAATTGAGGTAGCTTTTACACTGAAAAAAGGAATATGGATAATCTGTGGCGAATTACTTTGTGGCGAATCACTTTAAGGTGTAAACTAATAATACGGAGGGTATTGCTGTGAAGAAAGATATTCTTGTTCCTTTTGATGGCTCAAAAAATGCCATTGAAGCATTACATTGGGCTGTTACTATCGCAAAAGCGCTGCAGGAAAAAATTATTGTTTTGAATGTTCAATCCAGCTTTCATACTGTTCATACTAAAATATTCTTCAATGAAAATACCATTCGTGACTATCAGCAACAACTTTTCCAAGAGATAATTGTGTCGGCCAAAAAGATATTGGAAGACTCAGGTGTAGCATATGAACTAAAACTAAGAATCGGTGATGCTAAGGATCAGATTTGCCAAGAAGCAGGGATTGACGATACGGTCGAAGCAGGCAGTTGTTCACCAAATGGTGTGCGGATGATCATAATGGGATCCCGCGGAATGAATCCGATGCTGGGTGGGGTACTTGGCAGCGTCAGTTACGGTGTAGTTAATGTTGCTCAGTGTCCTGTGACCATTGTTCCGTATTCTTGTCTGTGAATAACCGGAAAAGTATAGCAAAATAGTACGAGTAGAAAGAAGCATTTCTTTGTTGCCAAACAAGATCTGCTTTTTTTGATAGGGTCAATCAATTGCTTCTGTGATTCTAATCACTGATAAATAGCTGGATTTGGTATATCCTCTATTTAGAGATAAAAAATATAGTTCAAATAAATTATGGAGGAGAAAAATTATGCTACGGAAAATTGTTACAATCAATGAAGAGAAGTGCGATGGCTGTGGTCTTTGTATTGGCGCTTGTCATGAAGCGGCCCTGCAGTTGGTTGATGGAAAAGCTAAATTGGTATCAGACAACTTGTGTGATGGCCTGGGAGCCTGTTTGCCTGATTGTCCCCGCGGGGCCATCAATATCATTGAGCGAGAAGCACCTGCCTTTGATGAAGGAGCTGTTCAGCAGCATATTGCCGGCAAACTTCCGGCCAGTTCACCGCAAATGCCCTGCGGCTGCCCGGGAAGTATGGCCAAAGAGCTCAAAAAACCAGCCGTAACTAGCCGGAATGAGCCTGTTGCCGCTGGTTCCCAGTTGCGGCAATGGCCATGCCAATTGCAGTTAGTACCAGCAAATGCTTCTTATTTTAATGATGCCCACCTGCTAGTGGCGGCTGATTGTGCAGCTTATGCCTATGCAAATTTACATGCTGAGTTTATGCATAACAAGATTACTGTTATTGGTTGTCCAAAACTGGATAAGGTCAATTACGCCGCCAAGCTAACCGAGATATTGCAATTGCATAACATCAAAAGCCTTACTATAGTGAGAATGGAGGTTCCTTGTTGCGGCGGCTTAGAAAATGCCGTTAAAGAGGCATTAGTGCAGAGCGGCAAGATGATTCCTTGGCGTGTTGTGATAATTGGTACAGATGGTACTATTCAGGAAGATTGATTAGGTGGCTATAAGTAGTGGGAATTTCGGCGATGGCTGGAATTCCCACTACGTTTTTTCCCTAACAGAAAGGTTAGCTTTCTTAAAATCAGGATAAGGCCACCATCGACTTCCGCGCTCGCCAAGGGCTCGACAAAAGTCGTGTTTTCTTTAGCAGGATTTATTGGTGCAAGTAAAGAAATACTAGAATGAATGCTTGGTAGTTTAATAACGTAGCAGCTGTGGTTGCAGAATTTAGGGGTATGTTTTCCAGGAGGTAAATGTTGTGGCCAAAATTCAAAAAAATCTTAGTGACAGCGATATGTTTAAAGGCTGGCATGAACAACCAACCTTTGAGACCGAGATTGATGATAAACCTGTTCGGCTGTCGGTCAAGCCGGCGAAGCAAGATTCAGCAGCAGACATTAACAGCGCCTACTTTACACCAGAGCTCCAAGAGTCGGTAGGCAAAGCGCTGCTTGAGCTCAAACTCAATCTTTACAAGCAGGGAATTGTGGATTATCAAATAAAGGTTTCTTGCCAGGGCAACCAGGTAATGTTAACAGCAGTACCGGCTAAAGCTAAAACTAAGCCGGAACCAAGTGGAAATCGGCCGGTACAACGCGGCGGTAAGTAAAAAAGGATAGGCAAAAACCTATCCTCTTTTACTTACTAGTCGTGTTCCAGTGGCGGTGGTTCATGGGTGAGATCAAATAATGCTGCAGTAAATACGGCAATATGTTCTTTTTCCTCGTTCATTAGGTGACAGAATAATCGTTGAACGGCAGGCGTTTCGGCAGCTTCCATGTATCGTTGATATTTATTAGTAGCCTGGAATTCATCATTGAGGGCTTTGGTCAAAAGAATTACGGTCGGCATCTTCTTGCGATCTGGTGGGTCAATATGGATATCGTCGGCTTCACTTTCTTTGAGGATGGCTGCCTTGGTTTTCGGTTTAAATAATGGCCGGGTCATTAACAGCATATCAAGACCCGCGTCGCTGAGCATTTGAGCCTGTACGGGGTCTAAACAGGAAATTTCCCGCATAATTTCCACAAAGTGCTTCATTTCATCCTCAGCCACGTCCAGAAACAAACAGGGCAAACAGGAAGCCCGTGCGGCTTCCAGGTAAAAGGCAATAGCATTACGCTCGTCGGCGGCAGCATCCCGTAGCAGCAATAAATCCGGATGATTGGGGCAAACTTCTGTAGGACATTCCTGGTCGGCTGTTGTAAGAATTTTAGGTTTAGACGATTTTTTATAAGCACGGAACAAAGCCATACTACATGCACCTCCCAATATTCTTATATATTCTATGTCGGGAGGAATTAGAAGTAATCTTGGCAGGATATTAGGTAGTGGTATCAAAAATGATAAAGCAATAATGACTGAACAAATTCAAATACGGGAGCTATTTGCTATGCAGACAGCCATATGTATCAGGACAAGTATCCCCATGGTCAAGCCAGATGTGAACACATTATCAAGACGATAGCACATATCCGGGGAGTAAGAGTAAGCTAGCGGAGGCACCATCCAAGGGGGAGTAATATGCTAAAAATAGGTACAACAGGTAAGTACATAAAGTATCTGGTAGTTGCAGCTATACTGCTACCGTTAATTTTTATTGCTGAAATTGCTTATGTGGAAAGGCAACAGACACAAGACAGTAGTCAGGTACAGATTAAAAATCTTATCAACCGTAGAGCTGAGGCTGAAAATGCCTGGCTGTCAAGTCAAGCAGCTTATGTGAGAGGTATTGCAAAACTGAGTGCACGTACTGTTGATGAGCCGGAGATTGTGAATAACGAATTTCGCAGTTTTCTTACTGCTGAGTTTAGGGCCCTTGGTTATGCGGGGAATGATGGGAGAATTAAGGTTGATACCAGTGGCAGTAGTGGTCGCGATATCTCTAGTCGAAGCTTTTTTGCGGAAGCGATTGCCGGGCGGGAATTTACAGGCCGGGTATCAGGTGCTGACTGGCAACTGGACGAAGAAGTTATCGTGGTAGCTGTGCCTGTTACTGCTAGTGGAGCGGTAATCGGTGTCATTTATGGCGTTATTCCCCAGGAGACAATTACGGCAGTGATCGAGAAGCTGGTACCTGCTGGTGGCGGTGAGCAGCAGGAGATTGGCCGCTGGCTGGCATGGCTGGGAGGAGTATATTTCTTAGGAGTCATACCACTATTACTGTTGGTCTACTTGCTGCGCCACCACCAGCCGGTTGCCAGCAATAAACGGTCAATAGGTAAAGCGCCTGTTAATAGGCCAAGACCGTCGCGTGCCGGGGACCAAGAACCGGCGGCAATAAGAAAAAAGTTTGCAGATGCAACAGCCGTGGAGACTCCGGAAACCATTGCCGTCCGAAAAATAACGGAGATAATTGCTGCTGACAGGGCTGAGCCGATACCTGCCACGAAAGAAAAGCCTGTAGAGGCTACAACAGTAGAAACTGCTGCTGTCAAAAAAATAGCCGAGATAAATGCTGCGGAAATAGTTGAGGCGGCACCGGCTGCGATGATTGACAGAGTGCGGGCGGTCGCAGCCTACAAAGGAACAGGAAGAGAGTCCGCAACTAAAAAAGTTCCTGTTATTTCCCAGGAGCCTGAGAAAATAGCAGTACCTGTATCAGAGCTGGAGCCAAAACCGGAAGTAGAGCGAAGGTCGATGCCGGCTGTATCCTTGAAGGCGATTCCCAGTGAAGGACAAGAACCAGTACCAGAGCTTACGCCAAATTTGCCGGCTATTGATGATCTGACAGGCTTATACACCCAAGCTGCATTTGAGAAAAAAATAGCTGCCCAACAAGAGCAGCCTGATAGTGCGATTATTGTACTTAGTATTGACGGGATGAAGGTAATTAATGATTTTTTAGGCAACCTGGCGGGTGATACTCTTATTAATGTGGCTGCTGACATTCTCAAAACAGTTGCCGGTCCTGCCTGTACAGCCGCCCGTATCGACGGTGACCGCTTTGCTGCGTTGCTTACCAATGTTTCGACAGAGGTGTTTGAGGATTTCAAAAAAGATATCAAATACTATATTGATCTTCATAATTTACGTCAACCGGAGCTGCCACTGAGTATAACCACCGGAGTTGCTGCGGCCAAGCAGGGGGAAAGCCTTACGTCAGTCTGGGAGAGGGCTGACCGTGATATGGAAACTCGCAAAGCCATTAACCGGGTCGAGGCCCGCAAATTTATTATGATGTCAATTAAACGACAGCGCCAAAAACCATGAGTAGTATTATTAAATACCCCGCCGCAGCGGGCTGGTTGTGCTGTGAACTTATCATAAAACGCTTGTTTTTCGATATTTAATTAGATCATAAAATGCAACAATTTCCTTGCTTGCAGTTTCCTAAAAACAGGCCAAGTTGTAGATACTATTAGGTAAGCAGGCAATAACCAATCTATGATTTTTGTCACAGACTCACCGGATTGTTGTAAAGTATAATTAATGTAGGCCGTGGTAAGACGGCCGCAAATAAAAGGAGGGAAAAATATGGCCTATAAAATTAGTTCCGAATGTGTCAAATGCGGTGCCTGCGCGCCGGTTTGCCCGGTAGACGCTATTTCAGAAGGCGATGATCAGTATGAAATTGATCCGGATATTTGCGTTGACTGCGGTTCTTGTGCAGAAGTTTGTCCGGTAGGCGCCATTAGTTCAGGTGAGTAATAGTTTTGCCTGATGTGATAAAAGTCCAGCTTGCGAGCTGGACTTTTTCATATATAATAACTATAAGTGAGTCTTTAAGCAACTTGGTCACCGGATAAATGTGAGTGGAATGCTTTGGAGATGCGAGAGGAGAGATTTACGTGCCGGAGTTGGAATATTTGAGAAATATATCGATTTTTGAGGAATTGCCGCCAAATGATTTGGCGGCCATAGCGGAAGTTACTATTGAGCGGCGCTACAAGAAAAATATGATTATTTTTATGGAAGGCGAGCAAGGTGAGGGATTTCACTATATTAAAAGCGGGAAGGTCAAGATTGTCCAGATATCGCAGGATGGCAGAGAACATATTATTAATATTCTGGGACCAGGGGAGGTTTTTGCTGAAGTACTGCTATTTAACCACGGCTCCTATCCCGCTACTTCAGTTGCTATCGAGGACTCTGTTATCGGCATGATAAAAAATAATGACCTGGAAAACGTAGTGACCCAAAATAGCCGTATTGCACTGCATATTATCCGGGTGATGAGCAGAAAGCTAATTGATGCGCAAAGAAAGATAAAAACCTTAGCGCTGTCAGATACCCTTTCCCGTACCGCCCAAATTCTTGTTCGCTTATCTCAGCAGTATGGTCAGCCAGTTGCTGGTGGTGTTCAGATTGCTGTTGATATGACGCGTCAGGATTTAGCTAATTTGGTGGGAACAACCCGCGAGACTGTGAGCCGGGTACTGAGTTCTATGAAAAAAGATAAAGTTATTGACTTTGCTGAGCAGCAGATTATTATTTTGGATGAAAAAAGGCTTGATCGTTATCAGGAAAGATAATGCTTGTAAAAGACAAGGGAGACAAGGATAGTCTTACGGAAGAATGCCCTTGTGAAAAATACACTTGACTTACAGTTTCACACACGGTATAATCATTTCAACGTAATATTCAACATGATGAACAGGAAGCCAAATGTAAGGTGCTCAGAGAGACGGCGGTTGGTGCGAGCCGGTCCACCGAACAGGAAGGTTCCGCCTGGGAGTGACTGGTGAAGAATCAGAATGGGATCCGCCCAATATAGCGGCTAAAGTTGGCCGAAAGGCAACATGGGTGGCAACGCGGGAATAGTTCTCGTCCCTGGAGGGATGGAGAACTTTTTTATTTTCGCTTATGGTACACCTATATTGTTTCCACGGTCTAAGCTGGGTGGCAACGCGGGTTAAAAAGCTCGCCCCAATGTTCATGGGGTGAGTTTTTTATCTAACTAATGCAACAACAGGTCCCAAGGGCAGAGTATAAAAATGGAGGTAAGATTATGAAAGTATTAGTTTCTGAACAGATTGCACAAAAGGGTATTGAAAAACTTACGCAAGAAGGTGTGAGCGTTGATGTAAAGGCAAACCTCTCGCGGCAGGAACTTTTGCAAATTATTGGTGAATATGACGGCCTTATTGTTAGAAGCAACACCAAAGTCAATGAAGAATTATATCAACACGCTCCCAGGTTAAAAGTGGTGGGACGTGCGGGTAATGGTGTCGATAATATTGAAATGGAGGGAGCTACCAAACGCGGCATTGTCGTTGTTAATACCCCTGAATCAAATGTTGTGTCGGCGGCCGAACTTACTATTGGTCTGATATTTGCAACTTGCCGCAACATTCCGCAGCTCCATAGCCGCCTTAAAGAGCGGGTGTGGGATCGTGCCGGTCTGAAAGGTATGGAACTTCAGGGTAAAACAGTAGGTATTGTGGGCTTGGGACGGATTGGCTCTCTGGTCGCAACGCGAATGAAGTCGTTTGGAATGAATATTATTGCCTATGACCCGTATATCAGTGATGCCCGCTTTAAAAAATATGGTGTAGAGAAGAAAGAAAAACTGGAAGAACTGATGGCGCAGTGCGATATCCTTACTGTGCATACTCCTAAAACGGAAGAGACATATGGTATAATTGGCAAAGAACAATTTAAAGCCGCCAAAAAAGGGCTGACTGTTATCAATTGTGCCCGGGCCGGAATTGTGAACGAGGAAGCACTCATCGAAGCCATGAAAGAAAAGATCGTCAAACGGGCCGGAATTGATGTGCTAGAGGGAGAACCTCATGCCACTTCCCCGCTGCTTGATCTTGACAATGTCATTGTAACGCCTCACGCTGGCGCTGACACGGTGGAGGCGCAAGATAATGTTGGCATTACTGTGGCGCAAGAGGTAATCTCCGCACTGCGGGGAGAAATAGTACCCAATGCTGTCAATCTTCCTACCTTGCCGATGCAGGAATTTGATACTGTAAAAGCGTATTTAAAATTAGGTGAGACACTGGGCAAGATGTACTATCAGCTGGAAAGAGAAGCCATTGAAAAAGTAGAGATTTTGTATCGGGGAGAAGTAGCGGCACTGGAAACCTCGGTTATCACACTTGCCATATTGAAAGGTCTGTTTGAGCCTGTACTTAAAGAACGGATAAATTATGTAAATGCCAATGTCATTGCAGACAGCCGGGGCGTTATTGTAACCGAAAGCAAAGAATCTACCGTCAAGAATTACCTGACATTGATTACGCTTAAGGTTATATCCAAGGATAAAGAGTTTACTATTAGCGGCACCACCTTTGGCAAAGGGGAACTGCGAATTCTTGAAATCAATGGCTACGAATTTGATGTTAATCCCACCCCTTATATGGTGGTGGCCGAAAACCATGATAAACCAGGTGTTGTCGGACAAATGGGAACCTTATTGGGGGTTGCCAAAGTCAATATTGCCACAATGCAGCTTGGCCGCAAGCTTACTGAACAACAAGCCATGATGGTGCTGGCTGTTGATTCCGTGGTTTCCCAAGAGACTTTGGATTTCCTCGGTGGTGTGGAAGGTATTTTACGGGTGCGTTTTGTAAAAATATAGCAGCATTATCAGACGGAATTTCGGCAATGGAACTTATAGTCTAATAACAAAGCAGCCGTACCGAAAGGTACGGCTGTCTTGTGAAAATAACTCACCTGGAGTACTTACAGCGTATAGAAATAGCTCTTAAAGGAGGTATTCACGTGAGTCAATCAGTATATCCTCAGTCTGTTGAGGAACTGCAGCTCGTGTTACGGACGGCATCTGATACGGGAAGCCTGCTATATGTTTACAGGCAAGGTAAGCCGGAAGGAATAACCATCGACTTGTCAAAGCTAGATGAAATTTTAGAAATTGATGCAGCTAACCTTGTCGCAACTGTCAGACCAGGTGTCAAATTAGGCATACTGGCCGGCAGGTTAGCCGAGCAAGGTCTGCGTTTTTTGCCTGCTGACACCCCATTTTACCAGGATAAAACAGTGGGACAATTATTTTATGAAGGCTGTTCTAACCTATCCAGCCTAAAGTACGGGAGTGCCAAGCATTTCCTGATGGGCTCAGAGGTTGTGCTGCCGACAGGTGAATTATTGAAAACAGGTGGAAAAACCGTCAAGAATGTTACTGGTTATGATTCCACCCGTTTTTTTAATGCCCCATATACCGATTATGGCATAACGGTTGCGTTTCTGCTGAAACTGCTGCCCTTACCTGAGACGCGTAAAGGTATGTCGATTACCTTTGCCGGCGTGGAGGAAATGCTGGGTTTTGTCAAAGAACTGAAGGAAAGCCAAATGGTTCCTGCCTACTTACTGTGGGTTGACCGCAAGGTGCAAGCTATATTTCAAAATGATCTGCAAGGGCAGCTTGTGATGCTGGAGTTTGATGGCGTGCAGGAAGACGCAGAAGAACAACAGCATAGGGCAATAAACCTTAGCAAGAAGTATCGCGGGACAATCCGGGAGTCCTATGAGGGGGGCGGGCAAATGCCGGCCAAGTGGGGCGAGCTCTATCGCTCTTCAGACAAGTATGTGTTAACAGATGAATATAAACTCGCTTTTACCCGGCAGGCAGAATTTATTAAAGCATTTTACGATATAACTGACAGCAGTGGAGTTCAAGCCGGTATGTTTGGTCAGGTGTCAGAAGGCAAGCTCAATATTGCTTTTGCAGCGGCTCGGCCAGACAATGCTTTTATTGAGGCAGTTGTTACAGCGGTTAAACACTCTGGCGGTATCTCTACCGGCAAATATGACCGTCTTACCGGCAAGGGCCCAAGCGGTATCCTAGCAGAACTTGAACAGCGGGCAAAAATTGCATTTGACCCAAAACAGATATTAAACCGCCTGATGTTACAGGAGGTCCAATAATGGAGCACAAGTACGAAGAATGGCAACAACAACTGGTGAAGTGTATTCGTTGCGGCACGTGCCGCTCTGTCTGTCCGGTATTTCAAGCCGCAGATAATGAAAATACTACAGCCAGAGGCAAGGTTAAACTATTAGAAGCTGTTAGTGAAGGGAAACTGACGCTAACTCCGGAACTACAAGCCCGAATGTCCAAATGCTTACTGTGTAAGGCGTGTGCCGCAGGATGTCCGTCAGGCGTAAAAACAGACGAACTATTCTTAAGCGCCAGGAGAGCGTTGGCTGCCCAAAATGGTCTGCCACTGGCGAAAAAACTGGCATTTACCGGTCTGACCTACCGCAAGCTATTTGATCTGGGACTCAAAATGGGTTCGTTATTCCAGGGTATTATTTTTAAAGACGCTCCTGATGGCCGGGGCAAGTTGGCACGGATTCCTTTGCCTGGTGCCGGACTTGGACAGCGGCGAATCATCCCCCCTTTAGCTACCACGCCCTTACGAAGCCGGTTACCGGAAATCAATAAGGTAGCTTCACCTAAGGCCAGAGTGGCGTTTTATACAGGCTGTATGCTTAATTATGTCTATCCCGACGCAGGTGAAGCCATTGTCAAAATTCTTAAGGCCCATGATGTCGAGGTGATTATTCCTGCTAAACAAAGCTGCTGCGGTACACCGGCCTTTACCTCTGGCGACTATCGGGTAGGACGGTATTTGGCCGAAGAAAATGTTAAGTTGCTAGCTGCCGGAAAATATGAAAATATCATCACCGGATGTGCGTCCTGCGGTGCGGCTTTAAAGCACGAGTATGGTGCGATAATTGAAGATCCGGAAGTAAAACAATTATGGGAAGAACTGTCGAAGAAAATAAAAGATATAACAGAGTTTGTTGTTTCTAGAGGAATCAAGCAGGATTTACGGGAGGTAAGAGCTAAAATTACTTACCATGACCCTTGTCATCTTGTTAGAGGTATGGGGGTGTCAAAGGAACCACGGCAGCTACTGCAGGCCATTCCAGGTGTAAACTATGTGGAAATGAAGGATGCTGCCAAATGCTGTGGTGCAGGTGGTACTTTCAGCATGGCTCACTATGATGTTTCCCGTACTATCAATGATTGGAAACTAGACAACGCTGAAGGGACCGGGGCCACAATTCTGGCAACAGGCTGTTCGGCATGTCGAATGCATATTACTGACGGCTTAGGTCAGCGGGGCAGCCACATGAAAGTAGTGCATACTGCCGAAATTATTGCTAAGGCTTATGGCCTGGATTAGGAGGCGAGAGGATGCAGCAACAAGTGATTATTGAGCTAAGACGTTTGGTCGGCGCTCAATATGTTATGGACCAGCTGGAAGATCGAATCTGTTACTCATTTGACGCCACCTTCCGGGACTTTCTCCCTGATGTAGTCGTTAAACCAGGTAACGTGGCCGAAATTGCAGCTATTGTCAAGTTAGCCGGGAGATATAATGTGCCGATAACGGCCAGAGGAGCAGCCACCGGCTTATCTGGTGGGGCAGTTCCGGTGAAAGGTGGAATTAGTCTTGTCCTAACCCGGCTTAACAAGATTATTGATATTGATACGGCAAACCGGGTGGCTGTAGTTGAGACCGGGGTGATTACCCAGGATTTTGTAAATGCCGTAACCCAGGCCGGTCTCTTTTATCCGCCTGATCCGGCCAGTGCTAAGACCTCAACCATCGGTGGCAATATTGCTGAATGTGCTGGCGGACCCCGCGGGGTTAAGTATGGCATTACCCGGGACTATGTGTTGGGGATGGAAGTAGTCTTGCCTGACGGCAGTGTAGTCGAATTAGGCAATAAATTTGACAGCGAGATGGCCGGTCCGGATTGGGGAATGCTGCTTGTTGGCTCGGAAGGAACTTTGGGTATTATAACTAAAATTTATCTGAAGCTTGTTGACAAACCAAGTGCCAAACAAACCCTGCTGGCTGTTTTCACCAGCCTGGATGATGCTGCCCGCACAGTAAGTGAGATGATTGCCTCAGGGACTATACCAACTACGTTGGAGATTATGGATAATCTGACAATTCGCGCGGTAGAGGATTATCTTAAGGTTGGGCTGCCGGTGAGCGCGGAAGCCATTCTTTTAATTGAAGTTGATGGTAGTGCGAAGGCCATCATCAAACAGGCTGAACATGTCATTAAGGTGTGCCAGCAATGCGGCGCGACCGAGATTCAGACCGCTTCCACGCCGGAAGACATTGACAAGTTGTGGCAGGCCCGGCGGGCTATTTCTCCAGCCTGTGGCAAGTTAAATCCGACGAAAATTTCCGAAGATGCCACTGTGCCGCGAAGCCAGATTCCGACCATGGTTCGTTGTCTGCGGGAGATAGCCCGGAAATACAACTTGAAGATGGTTATTTTTGGTCATGCCGGTGACGGTAATCTTCATCCCAATATTTTAAGCAATAAGCATGACCACGAAGAAATGGAGCGGGTAGAACAAGCGGTAGCGGAGTTGTTCAAGGTTGCTTTAGAACTTGGTGGCACGCTGTCAGGCGAACATGGCATTGGTTATATGAAAGCCCCATTCTTACAATGGGAGACAGGGGAAACAGGGTTCGCTGTTGGCAAAACCATCAAAAAAGTTATTGACCCGCAAGGGTTATTAAATCCTGGCAAGCTATTTAATGCCTAATTGCTGTTTGTCAGAAATTATTATATTGGAGGAACCAAAATGCTAAAAACTGTGCCCAAATATTGTAAAGGTTGTGGAATATGTGTTGAGCTATGCCCCAAAAAGGTATTAAAGCTTGATGAACTTGGCAAGATTGTCGTTAGCACACCTGACGATTGTGTTGCTTGTGGGCAATGTCAACTCAGATGCCCTGATTATGCTATCTATCTAACTACAGATAAATAATTGATAACGAACGGAGGAATGTACTTATGGCAAAAGCATTACTTATGCAGGGAAATAGTGCTTGTGCAGAAGGCGCGCTTGCCGCTGGAGCCAGGTTTTTTGCCGGCTATCCGATAACACCATCTACTGAGGTGGCCGAGTTGTTGGCCAAACGGTTACCGCAGGTTGGCGGTACCTTTATCCAGATGGAAGACGAAATTGCCGGTATGGCAGCTACTATTGGCGCAGCATTAACCGGAGTTAAGTCACTAACGGCTACTAGTGGTCCAGGATTTTCTTTAAAACAAGAATTAATCGGCTATGCATCAATGGCTGAGGTTCCTTGTGTCATTGTCAATGTGCAGCGGGTTGGTCCCAGTACAGGTCAGCCGACTTCACCGGCCCAGGCCGACATCATGCAGGCTCGCTGGGGGTCCCACGGCGACCGGGGTGTTATTGCGCTCAGTCCGTCCAGTGTGCCGGAATGCTACACGCTGACAGTAGAAGCATTTAATCTTGCCGAGCAATACCGTACACCAGTGGTACTGCTGCTTGATGAAATTGTAGGCCATATGCGGGAAAAAATCGAGATTCCCGACCAAGCTAGTCTGAAAATTGTCAACCGCAAAAAACCTACCTTGCCGCCAGGCGAGTTTCTTCCCTACAAGCCAGAGGCTGACGGTGTACCACCGATGCCGGCCTATGGTGATGGTTACCGCTTCCATGTTACCGGACTGGCTCATGATTATACCGGTTTTCCTAGTGGCGCTAACAGCACCTCTCACGAATTGATTGCCAGACTGCATACCAAAATCAATGATCATGTTGATGATATTGTTACTTTTGAAGAACAGAATCTTGACGATGCCAACATTGTCGTGGTGGCTTTTGGCGGCACTGCCCGTACAGCCTATGCTGCCATTGAAATGGCGCGTCAGCAGGGGATTAAGGCAGGCTTGTTCCGGCCGATTACCATTTGGCCGTCGCCCGAAAAACAACTTAAAGCTTTGGCAAAAAAGGCTAAAACTATCATTGTGGCCGAACTTAACTATGGACAATATGTTGGTGAGGTAGAGCGGATTGTTGCCGGTCAGGCCAAGGTTGTATCGTTAGCCAAATGGAATAACGAGCCAATCTCACCTGCTGAAATGTTAGCCGTTATTAAAGAGGAAAATGCCAACTAAGGAGGGAACAACCATGGAAGAATTATTAAAAAAATATTATCGTCCCAAACTGCCGCATATGTGGTGTCCTGGCTGTGGCAATGGTATTGTAACAGCCGCCATTGTCAAGGCAATTGATAAGCTTGGGCTTGATCAGGATAAAACAACGATCGTTTCAGGTATCGGCTGTTCATCGCGGGCACCCGGTTACCTGCACTTTGATACGCTGCACACCGCTCATGGCCGGGCGCTGCCATTTGCTACCGGGATTAAGCTGGCTAAACCTGATCACAAAGTTATCGTTATCAGCGGCGATGGCGATGCAACTGCTATTGGGGGCAACCATTTCATCCATGCGGCCAGACGGAATATCGATATTACGCTTATTGTATATAATAACAATATTTATGGCATGACTGGCGGACAATATTCACCATTAACGCCCCATATGGCTAAAGCTACCACGGCACCGTATGGTAATGTTGACCGGGCCTTTGATTTAGCTCAACTGGCTAAAGGCGCAGGCGCTACTTTTGTTGCCAGGTCAACCACCTATCACGCCAAACAGCTGTCCGAGCTTGTTGCCAAGGCCATCTTACATGAAGGGTTTTCGGTTGTAGAAGCAATGACAGGCTGCCCAATTTCTTTTGGCAGACAAAACAAGCTGGCAAAACCTGCCGCTCTCCTAGCCTGGCAGCGTGACAATACGATTTCCGTAGAAGCTGCCGCTAAGCTTCCACCTGAACAAGTGGCCGGTAAAATCCTCATTGGCCTGTTGCATGAGGAAGCTGCCCCTGAATATGTTACTGAATATGCCAAGGTCATCAAACAGGCGATGGGAGGGGGGCGTTAATATGATGGAAATCAGATTAAGCGGCTCAGGCGGACAAGGCTTAATTCTTGCCGGCATCATCCTTGCCGAGGCAGCCATTGACGAAGGTAAAGAAGCGATACAGTCCCAGTCTTATGGACCGGAAGCCCGTGGTGGTTCTAGTAAATCCGAGGTTATCATCAGCGATAAACGCATTTATTATCCCAAAGTAACCAAACCCAATCTGCTGCTGGCTATGACCCAGGAAGCACTGAATAAATATGGTGCAGATTTACAGGATGAAGGATTGCTCATTGTGGATAGCACACTTGTCCGGGAAATACCGCAGCGGTTTAAAAATGTCCATACAGTTCCCATTACCTTATTAGCGAAAGAGACATGTGGCCGGGAACTGTTCGCCAATATTGTTGCATTAGGAACAATCGCCAAACTTACGGGCGTTGTTAGTCTCGAGGCTATGGAAAAAGCCGTGCTTGCCCGCGTTCCTAAAGGTACTGAGGAAATGAACAAATTAGCTTTGCAAACAGGGTATCAAAAAGTATAAAATAAAAGACAATCTCCGGCAGGCTACCTGCCGGAGATTGTTTTTTTCTAAGTTTAGTTTTGGCCTGATAACGACAAACTAGGTATAAGCTATCATAGTAAGAGGTGTGACAAGAATCACGGCAGGCTGTGATATTTGGCAACGCAGGGGAGTCATTTTTATAATACAATGAACTCAAGTAATAAATGCACCTTATAGTGGGTTAAAGAATCAGTCCTACATAATTAGGTAAAAATAATTGAGGAGGTGGCAGTATGCTACCCAAAGGAGCAAACCTGCAAAAAATTCGGGAGGGAAATCGTACCTATGCTATAACCCCCCATCTTCCGGGCGGCTTTATCAAACCTGAGGTTATGCAAAAATACGTTGATGTTTCCAAAAAATATGGTGGGACAATGAAACTGACTTCTGGCCAGCGGATTATGATAACCGGGCTTAAAGCCGAGAATATTGAAAGTATCTGGGAGGAGCTGGGGATGCAGCCGGCCTTAGGCTTTGCCAATTGTGTACGCAGTGTCAAAATTTGCCCAGGCAATGCTTTTTGCAAACGTGGCAAGCAAGACAGCATTAAGCTGGGCTTAGAACTTGACAAACGGTATATCAAAAAAGAAATGCCCAGCCGGATTAAATTGGGAGTATCAGGCTGTCCTAACTCTTGCTCCGAGTCGTTCGTCAAAGATGTCGGTGTCATTGGCACCGATGCAGGCTGGGATGTCTACGTCGGCGGCAGCGCTGGTTCACATCCCCGTTTGGCCGATAAGCTCATTGAAAGCCTGGATTATGAGGATACTTTACGGATTATTGACATAGTGATGCGCTACTATCAGAAACATGCGGACATTGAACGCATTGGCCAGTTTATTGAACGTATCGGCCTGGACAAATTCAAAACCGATGTGCTGGCAGAATTTTATGGTGAAAAAAGTGCTGCTATTGAGCCTAAGGTGTCACAGTCTGCAACGGGAGAAAAAATTGTACCACTACCGGGTGGGCTGACAGAAGGAAATTTGGTATTTGGCGATGCTATTACCGGCGACAGTGTTATTAGTGACATTATCCGGGTATATCCACAGACAATTCCCGTATTCCGGTCCTTCGGCATGGGTTGTCTTGGTTGCCCATCCTCAGCTGGTGAGCCTGTTACGCAAGCAGCGGAAATCCATGGTATCAACATGCCTGAACTGTTGGCCGCTCTCAATAAAGTAGTTCCAGCCAATGACTAGTCAGAATATAAGGAGGAGAATAGTATGAGCGCCTTTTTAGCGCCGATCCATTACTGGTTATATAATAAAATCCGCGGTGTTATTGAACGTGAGCAATTTATCTTCAAGGCGGCAGAGAACCTCTGCGGCGGTACGGCAGAAGAAGCCCGCTCTCAGGCTTGGCAAAGCTATGGTGAGCCCTTGCCGGAAGCTGATTTACAAGAGCAGATTGACCACAGCAATATCCATGGCTGGCTGCAGCGGCAGATTAATGTGGCCGAAAGCCGGGAAGCCGCCTTTATCCAAGCACTAGTAGACAATTGTGGTGATGCCGCCATTGATGTAGCCCAAACAGCCTTCCGTGAGCATGGGGTCCATGCGGCTCGGCATGCTGATGCTCAGGGTAAATACGAAACATCTACCGCGCCCGGCATTTATAAGGCGATTAACGATTACTATCTGAATGGTATGCCTTGCGATCAGGCAGATGCTGTGCTGGAAAACACTCCTGACAAGATGGTGTGGGAGAATGCGGGTTGTCTGCAGGAACCTAACTGGAAACGGGTTGGAGCTGACAGTAAAATCATGCAAAAGCTTTATAATGAATGGTTGGCTGCCTTTGTCAATATTCTTAATCCTGGATTTGCCTTTAACCAAACTGCGGATACCCATGCTGGGGCTAAAAGTAACAGGTACGAAATTGTCCGGGTATAGGGAGAGACTCAGAGCTTCCTATCGCGTCATTTCTATCTGAGAATAGACGCGGCAGATTTTTGGACACATTGATAAAGCCCCTTGCTGGGGCTTTTTTGGCGTCCGGAAATTGGGGACAGGCTTCCATTTTGGTAAGGCTTTTTTAGAGGTTCATCAGGCAACTATCTGTATTGGCTTACATGAGTTTCCAGCAGTTTAGCGCCGGCAGTGAGACGTTCCAATACCGCCGATATTTCTTGGGTGGTGGCTGCCTGTTCCTGGCTGATTGCTCCGGATGCTTCTATCGAAGTATTAAGCTCAGCAACAGCTTGAGTCATTTCCTGTAAATTGCGCTGGATATTCTTTGTGGCTTCCTGAGATTGGTCGGCAAGCTTTCTGACTTCTTCGGCAACAACGGCAAAGCCCCGGCCGTGTTCACCGGCCCGGGCCGCTTCAATGGCTGCATTTAAGCCTAGCAAGTTAGTTTGCGCTGCAATATTTTTAATGAATTCCAAAATCTCTGTAGAATGTTTATTTTTTTCTGCTAAATCGCTGGATAATTGGAATAGACGTTGCCCCGAGGAGGCGAGTTCACTGGCACTGCCTGCGATTTGATGAACACTGTCAGCTGCCTGGGCGGTTGCGCTAACCATTTCCTCTACATTTTTAATCAAATCAAGGCTATGATTAAAATCAATGCCTGAACTTAATGTTCCAATAATCTCCTTATTTACTCCATAAATCGGCGTAAAAATTGTTTTTATTGGGCGCCCGTAGACTTCAGGGGGGATATCGTCATAGGTATTGGTACTGGTACGGATACATTCTTCCACGGTATGTATTCCTTGAATAGGTTTGCCTGCAGGAAGATCTAGTTCGAATTTTTTGGCACGATAATAACCGAGATATTCTTTTAAATCAGTAAGTCCAACAGCCATGTCTTCTCTAACTATTTGATTTAGGTATGGGAGAACCAGTTTAAAGGCAGCTAAAATGGCCTCATTGGTTACGGGTTGATCCTCATGTTGCATAATTAACTCTCCTCGCCAATTTAATAGTTATTGTTTCGATAGTTCGTCATTTTTTTAGGATATCCTTTTTAAAAAAAGTAGCTTTTTTGACAAGCAAGGCAAAGACTAGTTAATTATAGTCAAGCCTTTAAACGCAAAAGTTTAAATTGAATAAAATAGAAATAAGATAAACTTACTGTACAATAGTAAGTTTATCTTATTTGTTGATTTTTGCTCTGTATTGTTTATCGGTTTGATAAGACTATTTATAAATAAAATAAATAGTTACCCGCGTTGATTGACCTGGAAAGAAATTATAGATATATGAAAAGAAAGCTTAATACTGCTAAGATGATCGGCTGATGCACAAGATAAATAAGCAGCGACTGGCGGCCCAGCCAGCTTAGGGTGCGGATTGGGACGCAGGTGACGGCTGATGGCCACAGGGGTTGTCTGGCAGGATACAGCAGCTTGCCTGCCGCCATACCATAGAGTACTACGCCCAACCAGGGCAGTAGTGGATAGTAGTCTAGTGAGGCAAAGCCAGTGGGGGTGATGCCAAGCGGCAGCAGCCAGGTTGTTGTTGCCGTTAGACTGGCAATCCAGTGGCTTGTGATAAGTAAGGTAGTGCCTGCCAGTGTCAGCAGTAGAGCCGATTGTTTGGCTAACCAGGGGGCGGTAAACATACTGAATCCCAACAGGTGTAATATCCCAAACCGGATATACATCGTTGGATTATAGAAATATGTTACCAGTGTAATAAGCATACCTGTGCCGAACACAGTAAGGCCACGGCGTATTGGCTGGCGACTGAGGGTATTGCTTATTCCGGATACCAGCATAAATAGAATAGCCGCAGTCTTGCCCTGGTAGTACCAAAAACCGTTTAGATAGTCGAGTGACCAGTTGTAAAAGTAGGCTAAGTCAAAAACGATATGAAAGAGTATCATTAACAGGATAGCAATTCCCCGTAAACAATCTAGTTCAGTGATGCGGGCAGCTTGCGACAATAGTGGCAGCCTCCTTCAAGCGGTAGCTTATCATACTCTAACAATAGATGACAATTGAATTGTCGTCAAGCGGTGGCTGTTGGGTGAGTTAATTTGCTGAAGAATGAAAATTTACGATAGATACGCGACATATTATATAATGGATATTGATCATGGGAAAAGGGATTTCATAAGTTGGCAGGAATACCTGCTTGTGAAGGGAATATACTAATTTAGAATACTTTAAATTTTGGCCAGCGGATTTGCAGGTAGGATGGTGTCAACATGAAAGAACTATATGTAATATTACTTTCTGTCTTTATTGGTGCTGTGGGACAGGTTGGCTTAAAATACGGTGCTATGCGAATTCCTGACACCGGTTCCTTATGGGAAAAGGCGATAGCTGCCTGGCCGCTTATCGCGGGCTTGGCACTTTATGGTGTGAGTACATTGCTCTGGATTTATGCCCTCCGAACAGTGGAACTGAGTTACGCGTACCCACTGATTAGCCTTGGTTATATATTGGTATTTATTGCTTCGTATTTTATTTTTCATGAATCAATCAGTGTGCTTAGGCTGGGGGGACTTGTGCTTATAGTAAGCGGCATAATATTGGTAGCTAAGTCGTAATAGCAAATTAACTGAATATTAACATTTTTTTACAATTAGTTAACAAATGTCGGGGTTTTATGCTATAATCAGATCATATCCGACGAATTGAGGAGGCTAAGTATGGGATTTGGCTTAAAACCGCGTGAAGAAAAATTTTACGGGTATCTCTTGGAAAACACGCAACTGATTCGCGATGCGGCTGATGTACTACAGGTGGCTTTAAATCAAGAAGGTGATTTACCTGAATTAATGATTCAGATAGATGAGCTTGAGAAACGAGCGGATGTCAATACTGCAAAAATTATCGGCTTGTTACATAAGACTTTTATTACACCACTTGATCGGGAGGACATTTATGCTATTGCCCACAAACTAGATGATGTGATTGACTGTATCCAGGGAGTTATTGAACGTATGGAGTTATATAATGCGGGCACTGCATCAGAAGGCGCCAGAGAACTGGGGGCACTTATTGTCAAAGCGTCTAAACAAATTGACAAGTCGTTTTCCTATTTGCCTGAAATCAAAAAGCAGCGGGAAAAAGTTGAAGAACGCTGTGCCAAGATTATTGAGTATGAAATCCTGGGCGACAAGCTGTATCGCCAGGAAATGGCTAAGTTGTTTCGGGAAGTCACTGACCCTATTGAGATCATCAAGTGGAAAGAAATTTTGCTTCAATTAGAAGAAACACTGGATATTTCCGAGGATATCGCGAATTTGCTAAAGGGAGTCATTGTAAAATATGCCTGATTTGACGTTACTCTACGTCGTAGTTTTTTTTGCCTTAGCATTTGATTATATCAATGGTTTTCATGATACGGCCAACGCTATTGCCACCTCAGTATCGACCCGGGCTTTGGAACCGCAATATGCTGTCATGTTGGCAGCTGTTCTCAACTTTGCCGGGGCGCTCTATAGTACTGGTGTAGCTAAAACTATCGGTGGCGATCTGGTGAAATCGGCCTCATTGGTTAACCAGCAGGTTATAATTTCGGCCCTGTTTGGGGCTATTGTCTGGAACTTGATTACTTGGTGGTTTGGTATTCCCAGCAGCTCCTCTCATGCGCTTGTAGGTGGCGTTCTGGGGGCGGTAACCGTAGGGGCAGGATTTGAAGCCATTAACGTCTTTGGTGTTGAAAAAATTGTACTGTCGCTAGTAGTGTCACCACTGCTTGCTATGGCCGGCGGTTATGTTATCATGATTGCCATGATGTGGATTTTCCGTAGGCACGAGCCGGGAAAACTAAATACCGGATTTAAAAAGATGCAGCTTTTATCTGCCAGTATGATGTCATTTTCGCATGGTTCGAATGATGCGCAAAAGGCTATGGGCATTATTACGTTGGCGCTTTTAAGTTCTGGACAGATACCGACATTGGAGGTTCCGTTGTGGGTGAAATTTTCCTGTGCGACAGCAATGGCTTGTGGTACGGCTGTTGGCGGCTGGAAAATCATTAAAACAATGGGGGGCAGGATATTTAAGCTTGAGCCGATTACCGGTTTTGCTGCTGACTTGAACTCATCACTTGTTATTTTTGCTGCTACTAATCTTCACCTGCCAGTAAGTACTACCCATGTGGTGTCTGGCTCAATTATGGGAGTAGGCTCATCTAAACGCTTGACGGCTGTACGGTGGGGTGTGGCGCAGCAAATGCTGTTTGCCTGGGTTTTAACCATTCCGTTCAGCGCGCTAACCAGTGGACTAATGTATAAATTTTTATCGCTATTCATGCATAGCTAAACTTCAAATCATAAATTCCAAAGCAGCTCGGCGTAAGCGGGGCTGCTTTTTTCCCTACCAGCAAGGTTTTCTTTCTTAAAAGTAGGATAAGCCTTCATAGAAGGCATAACTTTCTTACAACTTGCCATTCAATTACCAACTCATTATAATGATAATAATATCCTGTCCAGATGGAAAGGATAACTTTCCCTGGGTAGAACGACTAATGTAATATTCCAGGCTAAGAGTGGGTTTTCCTATATTCTTTGCCTGTATTTTTAAGGAGGTATTGCCTTGGACACTGTTCGTCGTATATTTGTCGAGAAAAAACCAGGTTTTGCCGTTGAGGCTGAAGGAATATATTCTGATTTAAAACACCATCTGGGGATATCTGGTTTGACGGAAGTGCGTGTTTTGCACCGGTATGATATTAGTGGGATAAGTGAAGCTGAATTCAACGCTTCCCTGCGGACTATTTTTTCTGAACCACCTGTGGACGGTGTTTATCTTGAGCAATTTGCTGTGCCTGCCGGGGCAAAAGTGTTTGCGATGGAATATTTGCCAGGCCAATATGACCAACGGGCGGATTGGGCGGCTCAGTCTGTCCAGATACTTTCTCAGAAAGAACGTCCGGAGATTCGTACAGCCAAGGTGCTGGTGTTAGGGGGGCAGCTTTCAGAAACAGACCTTACTAAAATCAAGGAATACTGTATTAACCCAGTTGAGGCCAGAGAAGCTTTATTGCAAAAACCGGCATCATTGGTGGTACCGGCTACTATGCCGGAGGATGTGGCTGTGCTAGATGGTTTTAACAACCTGCCTCAGGCGGCATTGACCCAGTTTTTACAGGAGCGGGGTCTGGCAATGAGTCTGGAGGATTTGGTTTTCTGTCAGGCTTATTTTCGTGATGTGGAAAAGCGTGATCCGACAATTACCGAAATAAAAGTCATTGATACCTATTGGTCAGATCATTGCCGTCATACCACCTTTCACACCAGGATTGGACAAGTTGAAATTGAGGCAGGCCATTATAGTCAGCCTATTACCAAGGCCTGGGAGGAATACCGCAAAGCCCGGAATTATGTTTATGGGGAAAAAGCGGCTGAACGTGATATCAATCTGATGGATATTGCCACAACTGCCATGAAAGAACTAAAAAAACAGGGGCACTTAACAGATCTGGATGAATCAGAAGAAATTAATGCCTGTAGTATTGTTGTGCAGGCAGATATTGATGGACAGGCAGAAGACTGGCTGGTTATGTTTAAAAATGAAACACATAATCACCCCACAGAGATCGAGCCCTTCGGGGGAGCGGCCACTTGTCTGGGGGGGTGTATTCGGGATCCTTTGTCAGGCCGCGCCTATGCCTACCAGGCGATGCGCGTTACCGGCAGCGCCGATCCGCGTGTGCCACTGGAATGCACGCTGCCAGGCAAGTTGTCACAGCGTAAGATTACTACCAGTGCGGCGGCTGGCTATAGCTCCTACGGTAACCAAATTGGTTTGGCAACAGGTCAAGTGGCCGAAGTTTATCATGATGGATATGTTGCTAAACGTATGGAAATCGGTGCTGTTATGGCGGCTGTTCCCAAACACCAGGTTGTGCGTGAAGCGCCAGAGCCTGGCGATATCGTCCTATTAGTTGGCGGTCGTACCGGACGCGACGGTTGTGGCGGTGCTACCGGCTCATCCAAAGCCCATACGGAAGAATCGCTGGAGACTTGCGGCGCGGAAGTCCAAAAGGGTAACCCGCCGACAGAACGTAAAATCCAGCGGTTATTCCGTCATAGTGCGGTTAGCATGATGATTAAACGCTGCAATGATTTTGGTGCCGGTGGTGTGTCTGTGGCTATTGGGGAACTTACCGATGGTCTGGAAATTAACTTGGATGCTGTCCCCAAAAAATATGAAGGGCTTGACGGGACAGAACTTGCTATCTCGGAGTCGCAGGAGCGGATGGCGGTAGTGGTTGCCGCTGACAATGCGCAAAAATTTATTGAATATGCGGATGCCGAGAATCTGGAGGCTACTCTGGTTGCTAAGGTATCTGATGATAATCGCCTGACTATGTTGTGGCGCGGTAAGGCAATTGTCAGCCTTAGCCGTGATTTCTTAAACACCAATGGGGCCAAGCAGCATACAAACGTACAGGTGACTGCGCCAGTTAGTAATAGTTATTTTGCAGGTACATCTATCGGGGGTGAGGTAACTGCGCAAAATATCAAAGACGTGTGGCTGAAGACTTTGCAAAATATCAATGTTGGTAGTCAAAAGGGTCTGGCAGAGCGCTTTGACAGCAGCATTGGCGCAGGCACTGTCTTGATGCCGTTTGGCGGCAAACACCAGGCTACCCCTGCCGAAGGCATGGTGGCTAAATTGCCAGTGGTATCAGGCAATACTACTACTGGCACAATCATGACCTATGGTTTTAATCCCAATCTTTCAAGCTGGAGTCCGTTTCATGGTGCTGTCTATGCTATTGTGGAGGCTGTAGCCAAGGTGGCAGCCTTAGGTGGTAATTTCCGGACCGTGCGGCTGACCTTGCAGGAGTATTTTGAAAAACTGGGACAAGACAACGTCAAATGGGGCAAGCCATTTAGTGCCTTGTTAGGCGCTTTCTACGCTCAGCAGCAGCTGGGTATTCCGGCAATTGGCGGTAAGGACAGTATGTCAGGCTCTTTTAATGAGCTTACTGTGCCGCCGACGCTGGTAGCGTTTGCGGTAACACCCGTTAATGTTAGGCAAGTAATCTCGCAGGAATTTAAGCAAGCTGGCAGCCAAGTGGCCGTTATCCGCCTCAGGCGGGACAAAGAGGATTTACCTGATTTTACTGCTTTAGCAGCTACCTACGACAAAGTGAGGGAGCTTGCCCAAACTGGTAAAATAAGTTCAGCTTATACGATTAAAGCAGGCGGTATTGCTGAGGCCGTCAGCAAAATGGCCTTTGGTAATCGCATTGGGATTGAGTTTGCGAAACAAGTAGCTGTCCAGGATCTGTTTACTCCAGACTATGGCTCGCTGGTTCTTGAACTATCTGCCGGACTAGATCTTACCCAGGCGTTTGGCAATATAGAATATCAGTTACTTGGTCAGACAACGCCAAATCCGGTTATTTGCATTAATGAAGTTACGATAACTTTGGAGGAAGCGTTTGCCGCCTGGGAACAGCCATTGGAGAAGGTATTTCCTACTCGCCCGGAGCTTATTAGCGGCCGACCGCAAAGCTTCGCTGCTTATACGGAAAGAAATAAGCGGCGGCCAAGGGCAGCTATCGCTAAGCCACGAGTACTTATTCCAGTATTTCCCGGAACCAATTGTGAATATGATACCATCAAGGTTTTTGAGCAGGCTGGAGCCATTGCCGAATCACTGGTTATTCGTAACCTTTCTGGCACTCATATTGAAGAATCGATTACGGCACTTGCCAGAGGCATTGCTGGTGCTCAGATTATCATGTTGCCTGGCGGTTTCAGCGCTGGCGACGAGCCTGATGGTTCAGGTAAATTTATCGCCACTATGTTTCGCAATCCCCGGGTAAAGGAAGCGGTTACTGAACTGCTGCAACGACGGGACGGCCTGATGCTTGGCATCTGCAACGGTTTCCAGGCACTTATTAAATTAGGGTTGGTTCCCTATGGCGAAATTCAGGACTTAACTGAGCATAGTCCGACGCTGACGTTTAATAAAATTGGTCGTCATATTTCCTGTATGGTCAATACTAAGGTAGTATCTACCTTGTCACCATGGCTGAGTAATGTTGAGGCTGGTGAGGTATTTGCCATTCCTGCCTCGCATGGTGAGGGACGTTTTTATGCCACTGCTGAGGAAATTGCACAATTGGCAGCTAATGGCCAAATCGCGACTCAGTATGTTGATTTTGATGGTCTTGCTACCTATGACGCTAGTTTTAATCCCAATGGGTCCTTTCACGCTATTGAGTCTATCACCAGCCCAGATGGGCGGATACTTGGGAAAATGGCTCATTCTGAGCGTATTGGCAACCATGTTGCCATCAATATTCCGGGCAGCAAAGATCAGCGTCTGTTTAGTGCCGGTGTCAATTATTTTAAATAGCAGCAGGGGGGAAACCTATATGTATAATGTCGCTCATATCGGGATAGTAGTTAAAGACATGGACAAATCCCTGGAATTCTATACCACTGTTTTAGGATGTGCGTTAGAGGAGAGTTACCAGGATGAGCGTGTTCACCTGGCATTTGTCAAAGCAGGTCAGCAAACAATTGAGCTTATTCAACATCAGGAAGATAGTGTAAAGGTACGTGGTGCGGGTATCGTTGATCATATTGCCTTTGCGGTAACTGATATTGCTGCCGAAATGGACAAGCTCCGGCAGCATAATGTGACGTTATTATTTGATCAGCCCAAGATGGTAAGCGGCAAAAAGATTCTATTTTTTGCCGGGCCTGATGATGAACGATTGGAATTTGTGCAAAATCTGTAGGAACTTGTTTCAGCATAGCTGAAACATCGGTTTGTTCAGGTGAGGCTACCCCACCTGAACAAACGCCGCCTGCAGAGGAGGGAGTCTTAACTCGCCGCAAAAGATAAAAAGGAACGGTTCTTGCTTGTGCTGGTTTATGAATCCAGCAGACAAGAACCGTTCTTCACCGTCCCAACAGAAAGTACAGCTTCTGTTGGGACCGGATACAGGCAACAGCGACTTTTGCTGTCGCCGAAAGCTTGGTGCAAATAGGTTTTTTTATTCACCGTTAGGCCGGGCCGATGCCAGGGGGATGTTTGGGCGCGTTTTCAGCAATTGGACATTTTTCTAAACCGCATTCATCGCTATAATCGCAGTCAATCTCTTCGATCTGGTAATGCGGTGCAGCTTGGTTTGGGATATAGTTTTCACAGTAAATGGCAATAATGCTGTGGCGTTTTTTTAGATGAGGACAATCACCAGATAAAAGAGTGGGTGCGCGTTTGCTCATTCTATCACCTCCGTCTTTTGTTGCGTCTTGCTTGTAACTAGCATATAATAGAAAGTATTAATTAAAAATAATATGCAAATATTTCTGCTTAAATTAGCAGTATTGAACATATTGGGGGGTCTTAGTATCAACTTCCAGAATATTACGTTGGGGCAAAAAGCTTTGTTTGATAAGTGTTTTAGTCAGCGCCGTTACGAAAATGCTCATTATAATTTCACTAATTTATATATGTGGCGCAATTTGTATTCCATTAAATGGGCGGAAGTAGATGGCTGCTTGGTTATTAAGGCTGGTCGCGGTGAGAAACAGTTTATGCTGCAGCCGTTTGGTCCTGATGCAGGGATAGAGAGAATCCTAACGGAGATGGCAAATTATTGTACAGAGAATAACCAGGTTTTTAGACTATCGGGGATAGAAAAATTTATGGTAGACATCCTCGAAAAATGGCGACCAGGGAAGTTTGCTATTACCGCTGACCGGGACAATTACGATTATGTTTATAATAGCAGGGATTTGATTGAATTAAAAGGCCGTAAATATCATAGTAAGAAAAATCATGTTAATAGTTTTCTCCGCAATTACAGTAACTATCAGTATATAGCGTTGACGTCCGAGTGGGTGCCGCGCTGTGTTGAAACCCAAATAGAGTGGTGTAGAAAAAAAGGCTGTGATGATGATGCGATGCTAAAAGGAGAGCGGGATGCGATTATTGAAGTGCTTACCCATTGGAACGAGCTTAAGTTGACTGGCGGTTTAATTTATATTAATGAAAAAGTGGAGGCTTTTAGCTTTGGTGAGCAACTAAACAGTGATACTGCAGTTATCCACGTCGAAAAAGCCAATCCGGATATTCGTGGTGTTTATCCGGTGATTAATCAACAATTTTGTGCCAATGCCTGGCGAAAACTGACATATATCAATCGGGAGGAGGATATGGGATTAGAGGGGTTGCGCAAAGCCAAGGAATCGTATTGTCCGGTGAAAATGGTAGAAAAATTTATTGCTATCCTAAAATAGTAACCCCGCTAGCGGGTAAACTATTGTTAGAGACCTGTGGCTGTAGGCTGCAGGTCTAAAAATTTTGGTAAACCGCTATACTTTTAGCTTGGTTGTGGTATAATCGTTAAAGGATTTTTCGTTGCTCTTATTGGCGCAGACAGGTGTTTTATTTAAAACAATATGGTGCTTTTGGATATAGTCAATCATTTCAGTGAGGAGAAGGACGGTCAAGATGGAAATTAAAGCAATTAAAAAACTAAAACTGTATGGTTTTAATAATCTTACTAAGACACTCAGCTTTAATATGTATGATATCTGTTATGCGAAGACGCCGCAGCATCGTCATTCTTATATTGAGTATATTGATGAGGAATATAGTGCTGAACGGTTGACCAATATTCTAACAGAAGTGGCCAATATAATTGGAGCTAATATCTTAAATATTGCCAAGCAGGATTATGATCCCCAGGGCGCCAGTGTTACCATGCTGATTTCAGAAGAGCCGGTTAATCAACCGGGAGAGCCCGTAACCAGCGAGGAGTGCGGGGAATGTGAGCTTAACAGTGAGCCTAAGTCAGAGGCTGTTGTCTGCCACCTGGATAAAAGCCACATTACTGTCCACACCTATCCTGAAAGCCATCCGGATGAAGGCATCAGCACCTTCCGGGCAGATATTGATGTATCGACTTGCGGTCATATTTCGCCGCTCAAGGCCTTGAACTTTCTGATTAATACTTTCCAGCCTGATATTACGGCCATTGATTACCGGGTGCGAGGTTTTACCCGCGATGTGAATGGCAAAAAGTATTTTATTGATCATAAAATAAATTCTATCCAAAACTATATTTCCAGCGAGAATCGGGACATATACCAAATGATTGATGTTAATGTCTATCAAGAAAATATTTTCCATACTAAAATGTTGTTAAAAGAATTTGATTTGGATAACTATTTATTTGGAACCGCCAAAAAGGAACTCATGGCTGGCGAGAAGAAAAAAATTAAACAGCGCCTCAAAAAAGAGATGGCTGAGATTTTTTATGGGAAAAATATTCCCAAAGTCAATTTGAAATTATGAGTACATTAAAATCCCCCAATTGGGGGATTTTATTTTTATGAAACTATTATTACATCCTTTGCCTGTGCGTATTTTTCACTGGATTATGGCTCTTACCATTAGCTATCTTGTTGCAACAGGATTGTATCTGCATGACCCCTGGGGGACGCTATCTTATGGTGTAATGCGCAAAACACATACTATTGCCGGTATTATACTTGTTTTAAATTTATGGGGGCAGATTTACTACTATCTTGTTACCGGCAAATATACCGAGATACTGTTTACGCCGCATGATTTTCCCAACCTGCGCAGCTTCTTTCGATACGCGTTGTTTATCACTGAGCATCACCCGAATTATGGGCGCTATAACCCGGGGCAAAAGGTGCTGTTTACTTGCTGGGGACTTGCTGCCCTGCTAGCGGGAGCGGCTGCATTACCGTACTTCTTTCCTGAGTATGCTGATTGGCTCAGTCGGCCGCTTGGCGGTCTTGGAGGGATTCGGATTATTTTTTACGGCATTGCCATGTTTTTTCTGGCAACCATTCCGCTGCATTTGTATTTGGCGTTGACCGAAGAACCTGCCAAGCTGCAGGCGATGTTCTCGGGTTATATAAACAAAGAGCCTAAAGGGAAGTAATACTTTACTGTGTTGCATCTAGATTTAAGGCAAACGTTGGCTGATAAACCTGGGGTTGACAGTGATTTTGCGTTTTGGCGGACTTGACCATTGCGGTCAACACTTGCCGGCCGGTATCCATACCTTGGGCACCGATTAATACAATAAGATCACCGCTGCGGGCATGACTGAGTGCAGCGGTGATCGCCGCAGATAAAGTGCTGGTGTGGGTATAGCCGGTTTTTAGTGTGTTGAGTGTTGACAGAAAGGCCACCCTTTCTTCGGGGGTTACTGTATCAGGTGGACCAACCTGGTCGGCGCTGTCGGTAATAATTAATTCAAACGGTAATTTTTTACTGAGACCGGCAAGGGTTGCGGCATTGGCGGCGTTAATTGCCGGACCGCGCTGACCGCGGATGGCATTAACAACAACAAGCTGCTGATAGCGCAGCGTGTTTGTTGTATCGAAAACAGCTTCAATACTGCCTGGATTTAGAGCCGTATCATCAACAACAGTGAGTCCGTCGATATGGAAAATATCCATACGCCGTTCAACGCCCCGGAAATCGGCTAACGCCTGGGAAATGACTGCTGGTGTCAGGCCCTGTATTAGGGCGGCGGCAGCGGCCAATAGTGCATTTTCGATATTATGGCGTCCGGGAATGGCTAATGTCATAGCATATTGGCCGGCTGGTATTTGTTGGCCATTGAGTGCGATCAACGGGTTGCTGATTGTAAGGATAAAGCCACTGCCATAGGCTGTCAGGTGGGTAATACCGGCGCAGATGTCGGCCGGGCTATTGACTGCAACGGTAATAAGCCTGCCGGTAAAATGGGAAGCAATAACCTGGCAGTAGGGATCGGCGATATTGATAATCAGGGGAGCTTGGGGGGGAAGCAAGTCCAGAAACTTAGTTTTGGCCGCAAGATAGTTGGCAAAATTGCCATGAAAATCGAGGTGGTCGGCACATAGATTGCTAAATATGCCTGTTGAAAAACGAACATGAGTAACGCGATGCATATCAACGCCCTGTGCGGATACTTCCATAGCGGCATGGGTAACTTTGTTTCTAAGCATTTGTGCCAGATAGTGTTGAAGAGTAACCGCATCTGGTGTTGTCAGGGTACTGGGGATAGCGTTTTTGCCGGTATTGACCCGGACGGTGCCGATAAGTCCAGTCTGGAAGCCATTACGGATAAAAATATGTTCAAGCAGGCAGGCAATAGTAGTTTTGCCATTAGAGCCTGTTATACCTACAAGGTTCAATTTGTGTGACGGGTTTTCATAAAAGGCCGCAGCCAGCTCAGACAGGGCCAATCTGGCGTTAGCTACAACAAGTACCGGAATGGGCAGCGGTGGCAGATGGTCTGGGCAATCGCTCACAATCACCAGTGCTCCCCGGTCAGCGGCAGCTTGGGCAAACGTATTACCATCGGCGGCGCGGCCACAGATCGCCACAAAAATATACCCTGGCTGTACCTTGTCAGAATGGCAGGTAATTCCTGTTGCTTTGCTAACCCAATTCTCAAGTACCTGCATATCATTTCCTCCTTGTCAGCAAATAAGATACTCCATGGTATTCCCACTACAGGCAGGAGGTGAACGAGATAAAAAATCTTTTGCAATTTCTGTTTCTCATGCTTATTATGCTACTGGCACTTAACGCCGGTTGCGGTCTAAAAACGCCTGCTCCCAAACCTGAAGTTCGCCTAGTAGCTGACCAGGTTACCATTGAAGGACAGCCTGTAGGCGCTATGACGATGGAACAAGCCACCAGAGTTTTGGTTAACTTGGCCAAGGCCAAAGATGTGCCGGCCGTAAATGCCGGCTTTGCCCCTGAAACCGGCGAGGTTATTCCTGAACGTCCGGGTCAGCGTCTCAATGTGTCAGCCACTTTGAACGAATTGTTTGCTGCAGCGCCTGGCAGCAAGGTTACATCAGTCTATCAGCAGTTTGTGCCTGATATTACCCAAGATAAGCTTGCTCGTAGTCACAAGCTGGGGCGTTATACTACACAAATTTTGGATGATAGCCCGGGGCGTCTTGCCAATATCCGTCTGACAGCCAAATTAATCAACAACACAGTTCTTGAATCCGGGCAGGAATTTTCTTTCAACAGACTAACAGGCGAACCGACGGCCGGCAGGGGTTTTCAACCAGCAGCAATATTTGGCGATAAGGGAAAAACGGAGCAGGGGCTTGGGGGTGGCATGTGCCAGGTGTCATCAACTCTATATAATGCGGTATTGGCTGCAAATCTTACAGTTACCGAGCGTCATCCTCATTCCCAACCGGTAAAATATGTGCCGCCAGGCAAGGATGCCACTACCTACACAGATAAGGATTTTCGCTTTATCAACACCACGCGCCATCGCCTGATAAGCCGTGTTTTTACTGATGAGACAGGTTCTCAGCTAACAGTGGAACTATGGGGATTGCCTGACGTATAAGCTTGAAACTTTCCAGCCATACTAAACACGAGGTGGGAGCGCATGAAAAACAAGACATGGAATACCGCACTAGTCGTAGGAATTTTGCTGGCATTTCTCACGGGAGCGTACACACTACTCAAGCCTCCCGCCCAAAAACCAACACCTGCACCAACACCGGCACCGACTGAGCAGGAACCGGCCCCGGCGCCACCTGCGCCGGTACCACAGCCGATTCCAGGAGTTGCGCCTTTTGATGCAGCTAAATATGCTAATGAACCACAAATAAAAGTCTATCTGGCAGACAAAGGCTCGATCGAGACTATGCCGCTAGAGAAGTACATTGAAGGGGTTATTGCCCAGGAGATGGAGCCGGATTGGCCGACAGAGGCCTTAGCGGCACAGGCCATTGCCTCACGTACCCTGACAATCAGTGCCATTGAGGCTGGGACAATAAAAAAACTACATAATGCCGATGTCAGTACAGCGAAAGAAGAGCTTCAGGCTTTTGCTCCCCAGAAAGTCAACGACAGTGTGCGGCAGGCCGTGGCCCGGACACGCGGTGAAGTACTGTTATATGCCGGTGGACTTGTTAATGCAATCTATAGTTCCTGCAATGGGCAAATTGGTGCTACCAGAGAAGAAAGCTTCCCTAAAGAAATTCCTCATGACACGCCATATTTCCAGCCTGTCAAAGATAACTGCTTTACCTATGCCCCAGAACAAATAGAATCCTGGACAGTAAAAATTCCGGCTTCCCAGGTTGCAGCTGCCATCGGCTATACTGGTAACCCAGCCGATATCCGTATTTTGGAGAAAGGGCCATCTGGTCGGATTCTCTATATTGGGGCTGGCAATAAAAAAATGTATGGTGCTGATTTCCGCAGAGCTATCGGCTATGATGTTCTGAAATCCACCTTAGTTACGGAAATGAATGTGGAAGATGGTTACTTCATTTTTAAGGGCAACGGCTGGGGCAATGGTGTTGGTTTGTGCCAATGGGGCGCCTATACCTTTGCCAAAGAGGGCAAGCAGGCCGAGGATATTGTCAGGCATTATTATCCTGGCACGGAAGTGAAAAAACTATGGCAATGATTTGTTAAAGAAAAGAAATTTATTCACTGACTTCATATTGGATGAATTTTATAGTAATTTCTGCATACATTAATTACGCGAGGTAGTATGGCGGCTACCTCCCGGGGACTGCGCCGCTTGTCTGGTACGCACGGACAGGCGGCGCAATTTATTTTCTTGATTTTTTTGCAATATTGGTCTTATGAATATTGGCAATAGCTTTCGACTACGCTATAATAATAAAGTTAAGGTTCTGTGAAGGGATTGAGTCTGATCGAACAGAGTAATACGGATATTAGCCATGTACTCATTTCTGTGAAGGGCTCACAACAGGATGATCATGGCGAAGAAGATACAATTGAATTATTTACGCATGGGCGTCGGTATGCGAAAAATGGGGTCCACTACATCACGTATCAGGAAAGCGGGATTAGTGGGATGGAAGGCGCCTCAACACTCTTAAAAGTCTACACAGATTATGTTATTCTGGTGCGTAGGGGCGGCGTTGACCAGCGGCAGGAATTTCGGGTTGGGCAGCGCTCACGTTCCAGGTATGTCACACCCTACGGCACAATGGAAATTAGTATACAAACAACCCGGCTGGCGATAACCCGTGCTGAGGATAATAGTCAGGTTACCGGAATACATATTGAGTATGAGCTGGAAATAGACGGACAGTGGCAAAGCACCAATAAACTTGCTGTCCTTATACAGGGGGATAAGAAGAATGGACATTAAACAACAGCTAATTGCCGCTATTGGACAAGCAGCGAACAAAGCGATAGCGGATGGCGTATTTGTTGCCGAGCGTCTGCCTGAGATAACACTGGAAGTGCCGCCACAAAAGGAGTTTGGCGATTATGCGACTAATTTTGCCATGCAGTCGGCGAAAGCGGCTAAGATGAATCCGCGGGTGATTGCCCAGGCGATTATCGACCGGCTTAATGAGCCATGGCTGGATAAAGCCTTGCTGGCTGGGCCGGGGTTTATTAACTTTTATCTTAAGTCAGATATCCTATACCAAGATTTAACGGATATATTGGCTGCCGGGGAAAATTTCGGCCAGACTAACGCCGGACAAGGTCAGCGGGTACAGGTAGAGTTTGTCAGTGCCAACCCCACCGGGCCATTGCATGTTGGTCATGGCCGGGGGGCGGCCGTAGGCAGCGCCCTTGTTAATCTGCTTCGGGTAGCAGGTTACCAGGTGGAGGCGGAATTTTATATCAACGATGCCGGCAATCAGATGGATAACCTGGCAGCTTCTGTCAACGCCCGGTATTTGGAGCTTATGGGGAAAGCAGTTGATTTTCCCGAAGATGGCTATCATGGCAGGGATATCATTGATACAGCTGAGAGGATTATTGACAAACATGGCGACAAATATCTCAGTATGCCGGAGGCAGAGCGTTTAGCCGCGTTCAAGGAAGTGGGACTAAAGGAAAAGCTGGCTGCGCTTAAAGACGATTTGGAACAGTTTGGCGTCAATTTTGACGTATGGTTTAGCGAACGCACACTACATAACAGTGGTTCTGTAGCAGCTACCTGTGAATTGTTAAAGGCCAATGGCAGTATCTATGAGAAAGATGGTGCCTTATGGTTAAAATCGACAGCCTATGGTGATGATAAAGACCGGGTAGTGATTCGCGATAATGGGGTGCCTACCTATTTGGCTGCTGATATTGCCTATCATCGTGATAAATTTGCCCGTGGTTTTAACAAGGTTATTAATATTTGGGGGGCGGATCACCATGGTTACATTTGCCGGGTTAAGGCCGCGATTAGTGCCATGGGATATAATGCGGATAACCTGGAAGTAATGATTTTGCAGATGGTAAGCCTATATCAAGATGGCCAGCTTGTCAAGATGTCCAAACGGACAGGGCAAGGCGTAACCTTGAGTGAACTTATTGAGGAAGTGGGGCGCGATGCCGCCCGGTATTTCTTCATTATGCGTTCCACTGACAGCCAGCTTGACTTTGATCTTGATTTGGCAAAATCTCATTCCAATGAGAATCCGGTGTATTACATCCAGTACGCTCATGCCCGGATATCCAGTATTTTTCGCCAAGTGGCAGATGCGGGCTTACCTGTTCCTGCTGTCTGGGACCAAAGTAAGCTGGAACTTTTAACAGAGCAGGCAGAAATTGATTTAATCAAAAAAATGGCGATATTCCCAGAAGAGGTTGCCAGTGCTGCTTGTGAGCGTGCGCCGCACCGGATTGCCCGCTATGCGCATGAATTAGCCAGCCTGTTCCATACCTTTTATAATCAATGCCGGATTATTGGCGTTGATCCTGACTTACAGGCCGCCCGTCTGGCACTTGTGACAGCGGTAAGGGCAACGGTAAAACAATCACTTGGTATCCTGGGGGTTGCTGCTCCCAACAAAATGTAAATCGCTTACTTTCCAGGAATGTTTTACAGCAATCGGGAGGAATTTACCTCTGTGTGTTGAATATAAAACGCGGATTGTTAAGTGCGGAGGGTAAAATTATGGCTATACCGAAGAATTCTATTGATGAAGTCGATTCAGCATATCAGGTTTTAAAAGCAGCAGGACATCCGTTATATTACCGGGAATTAATTGATCAGGCCATCGCCGCCAGGGGGGGGACAGTACGTGCATCAGCCCATACTATTGCTGATGTACATACGCGGATTAATCTGGACAGCCGGTTTGTGCACACAGGCAAAAGTATGTGGGGCTTGAATGAATGGTCACCTCAGCGAATAAGTGTGACCGAAGCAGAAGAAACAGCAGCTGCCCAATCAGATATGCAAAGACGGGCTAAGTTGTTTGCTGCCATTCAACAGGATTTTGAAAATGAGGGAACTGCCAGTAACTCTGATCCTGACCAGCTGCTGGAAGACGAGACTGAATTAGAAGAAGAAAACGAAGAAACTGAGGTGTAGTTGTAAGAAGCTGCTACTCTCAGTCATCGGATAAAGAACTTGCATTTTTGGCATAATTAGGGATGTCAGACAGTTAATTGTGGGAAGTTAGTAGGAGGATTTTTAAATGGCTAAATATATTTTTGTTACAGGCGGCGTGGTATCTTCACTTGGTAAGGGAATCACGGCAGCATCACTTGGGCGTCTTTTGAAAAGCCGCGGGCTCAAAGTTACCATTCAGAAGTTTGACCCGTACATCAACTTTGATCCAGGGACCATGAGTCCTTATCAGCATGGCGAAGTATTTGTCACAGAAGACGGTGGTGAGACCGACCTTGACCTTGGCCATTATGAACGGTTTATTGATATTCACTTAAGCAAAAGCTCAAATGTCACAGCTGGCAAAATATATTGGTCAGTTATCAGCAAGGAGCGTAAAGGAGATTATTTGGGCAGCACTGTCCAGGTAATTCCCCATATTACCAACGAAATTAAAGAACGCATTTACCGGGTAGGCGAAGAAGACAATGCTGATGTTGTTATTACCGAAATCGGCGGTACGGTTGGTGATATTGAAAGTCAGCCATTCTTAGAAGCCATTCGTCAGGTTAAAAAGGAAGTAGGCAAGGGTGGTGTGCTCTATATTCATGTTACCCTTGTACCCTACATCTCGGCAGCTGGCGAGCTTAAAACCAAGCCTACCCAGCATAGTGTAAAAGAACTGAGAAGTATTGGTATTCATCCTGATATCATTGTGTGCCGTACTGAGCATGAGATCTCGCAGGAGATGAAAGAAAAGCTGGCCTTATTCTGTGATATTGACTGTGATGCAGTCATCCAGAACAAAAATGCCGCCAGCATCTATGAGGTTCCACTGATGCTGGAAAAGGAAGGGCTTGACCGTATTGCCATGGAAAAGCTCAACCTGAAAGACACTGGGGCCGATATGACGCAGTGGAAACACATGGTGGATAAGATCATGAATCCGCGGTATAGTGTGCAGATTGCCATTGTCGGTAAATATGTCGCCCTGCGGGATGCGTATATGAGTGTGTCAGAAGCTCTGCGCCATGGTGGCATTGCTAATGATACCGCAATTGAGATAAAATGGATTAATGCCGAAGATATTGAGGATAAGGACACTGATCTAGTTGCATGTTTAGGTGATGTTGATGGTATCTTGGTGCCTGGTGGGTTTGGTGACCGCGGGATTGAAGGTAAGCTCAAGGCCATTCGCTATGCACGGGAGAACAAAGTGCCGTTCTTTGGCCTGTGTCTGGGTATGCAGACTGCCGTCATTGAATTTGCCCGTAATGTATGTGGCTTAACAGACGCGCACAGCACTGAGTTTGATCCAGATACAGCGCACCCGGTAATCGACCTTATGCCTGAGCAGGTAGCTATTGAAGCCAAGGGCGGTACAATGCGTCTTGGTGTG
Source organism: Sporomusa sp. KB1 (assembly GCF_007830295.1). Taxonomy (GTDB): domain Bacteria; phylum Bacillota; class Negativicutes; order Sporomusales; family Sporomusaceae; genus Sporomusa. The sequence continues at coordinate 2,271,377 of NZ_VLKC01000002.1, forward strand.
TATCCCTGCAAGGTTACAGAAGGTACACTGACCTATCAGGCTTATCAGGACGAGATTATTTATGAACGTCACCGCCACCGTTTTGAATTTAATAATGCGTATCGTGATAAATTGTCTGCTGCCGGCCTTGTTATTGGCGGTACTTTGCCTAATGGGCGCTTAGTTGAGATTGTAGAATTAAAAGATCATCCCTGGTTTGTGGGTACGCAATTCCACCCGGAATTCAAGTCGCGTCCGACTAACCCGCATCCGCTGTTTAGGGATTTTATCAAAGCAACGCTTACAAATAAGCTGGGGAAGTAATAGTAAGTCGCTAAGGGGATTATAATAAAAGAAAGCTGTTGGAGATTATCCAACAGCTTTCTTTTACAAATAGTTATATTTTGCCTGAAAGAAGGTAGTAGTGCAGAGTCTTTACCATGTTGTATAAGTTACATAAGGGAGGTAAGCTTATGTTTAAACGTTCAGTAGTTATCTTGCTGGTTGTTATTATTGGCATATCCATGTTAGGAGCAATGTTCATTGCCCCTAAGGTGAAACAGAGCAAACTGGCCAGCCATGATAAAATCGCCATTGTCTATGTTGATGGTGTGATTGTTGGTGGTCGGGGACAGGTTGGTTTATTTACCGAGGGCGGTGGGACCGATGCTCTCATTCGTCAGCTTCATCAGGCTCGTGATGATGCCTCTGTTAAGGCTATTATCCTTAGAATTAACAGTCCTGGCGGCACAGTTCCGGCTTCGCAGGAAGTAGGTGAAGAACTAAAGAAAATTCGTGCTGCCGGCAAACCGGTCGTTACTTCTATGGCTGACATGGCAGCCTCCGGTGGTTATTGGCTGGCTGCATGCACTGACAAAATATATGCCAATCCATCTACCATCACGGGAAGTCTTGGTGTATATATGCCCTATTCTAACTGGGAGGAATTATACAAAAAAATTGGGGTCCGTCAGGAAAAAATTAAAAGCGGTCCGCATAAAGATATCTTATCACCAGATCGTCAGCTGACCGAGGAGGAAAGAGCCATTATTCAAGTTATGGTTGACGATATGTATAATCAGTTTGTCGAGGTCATTGCGGCAGGACGCCAACTGGACCCGGCCAAAGTGCGTGAGTTGGCTGATGGCCGTATTTATACTGGTCGCCAAGCCAAAGAAGCGGGGCTTGTTGATGAATTAGGCAATATGTATGATGCTATTGACGGGGCGGCCAATATGGTGGGTATTCAGGGTCAACCTGAAATTATTGAATATGGCAAGAAAAATGTCATTGAATCTTTGTTCGCTGCGCAAGATACTTATAAACCCGAACAACTGATGCTTAAACAGCTTACAGAAATACTCTCTTCGGCCGGCCCTGCGGCCGCACCCCAGAGCTATTAAGGGGGGATTTATATGGGCAATTTTTTGGAAACTATTTATGATGTGTTATTTAAACCGAGAGCAGCTATGGAATACATTGCCGAAAAAAAACTAACCGGGCAGGCATTGGTCATGTTTACCATTGGTATGCTTGTCCCGGTGTGGGCAATATATACGGGAATGAGAGGCTCGCCAGGTGTAGCGGCGTTAGGCAGTATGTTTGCCTTGCAATTTATTGGCAGTTTGTTTTTTTGGATACTGGGAGCTTCGGTATTGAATTTTATTGCTGAATTGGCAGGTGGCCGGGGAACGGCTACCGGCCTGTTTGCTGCCCTGGGTTTTTCACACTTGCCGCGGGTCGTCGTAATACCACTAGGCGTTATTGCTGCCTTATTGCCAGATGGCCTGAGTGGTGTAGCTTTTGGCATCATCGGTTTGATTGTAGCTGTATGGACACTGCTTTTGACTGTAGCCGCTATTCGCGGCGCACATGGGCTATCTGGTTCTAAAGCCGTGCTTGTGCTCCTCGCTCCCCTGCTAGCGCTAATTGGCGTTACTATAGCGGCTGTTATTTTTCTCGGCTCAGCCTTAGTCCAACTTCCGTTTCATTTTTAGCGTACCCGGTATAGGTAAATTTCCCAGACTGACCAGCCTTCACTAAAATGCTGTAAAAACTCAAGACCACTTTCCTGATAGTTTGTTATTTCGGCGGCGGATAAAATATATTCGCCGCCTAGCTTTCTAAAAGCCTGACTATCCAGCTCCAGATGATTGAGCTTTAATTGATAAGACTTTCGTACCTCATAGTACTCAAGTTCAGCGGGGAAGAGGTAGCAGGTTATACCCCAGTAATCAAAATATTTTTGCCAAAACTGGTTTTTATCTAATTCTCTGGCCATAATCTGGCGGAAGGCGTGCTTATAAGCGAGCGGGTAAATATTAAGCCGTCCGTCAAGGGTATAGAAGCCATGATATTGGGTTATAGCCGGATAAATGCCGATAGTCGCCACACGGTAGTCCTCTTTCGGACGGCCAATGTAGTTGTCTATTTTTTGAAATAGGCTGTCAGCAAAAAATTCGCCATAGCTAATGTTTTCGTAAAGCCAACCGTTTTCGATCACTGAGATGCCTGTTTGCTCTTTTAACACTAAGTCATACTCAATGTTATTGCCAAACAGAAATCCAAGTTGCAAAGTAATCAGGAGAACCGCCAGTAGTTTGCCAATATAGCGGATATTATCGATAACCGCCAGGCATAAAGCAAAGATGGTATACCATAGCAGCGGGTGCAGCCAATGAAAGCGCTGAATTTGGAATGAATTTAAAAAGCTGTTGCCTGCTACAGCTGAAATAAAAAATTCTGAATAGCGAATTCCATAAAAAATCGATATACTGAGTGCGAGTGTCAGTAACAGCAATATACCTTTATATTCACGTTTTTGATGCCAGCCGGTAAAGAGCGCCAGTGGCACAGCGATACTTAGAATGTACTTATGCAGGCTGACGGCATGATATTGGCCATTAACCAAGTTGTCGACAATAAGTGCTTGAACGCCGCTCCAGTCTTGGGCTTGTCCTAAGAGCAAACGGTTAATTTCCTCGCGGCTGGATAGGAAACCCGAGCTAAAAAAGGCATTATAAATCAGCCATATTTCTGTTATAACATACGAACCGGTTAAAAGGGCGATCGCTCCCCAAAACTTCGGGCGCAGCCTGCGGTGGAGCCAGTAATCATAGAGAGCAGCTAGTCCAAGAGCTGCCAAAATAAAGACACCGGCAAGCGGCAATGATGAATACAATGCAAAAATAATTATAATGAAGACACTACCTGCTATTTTTTTATCATAATAGGCATTAAGCATAGCATAAAATAGTAAAGGCTGTCCGGCGATTGACAGGCCATAGACTGTATAAAAAGGGAGGGTAGCAAACGAAGCGGCACCGGCCCAAGCCAGCCAACGCTGATGGTTAGCTGGCAGGACATAATGCGTAAGCAAAAGATACATGCCAATGAAAGCAGTAAAATGAACAAGTAAGAGATTGATCAGGTATGCGCGGAAAGGAGGCAGGATAAGATAGAGCCAGGTAATTACATTAAACCCGCTGGGCAGACAATTGCGGGGCAGTTCTCCCAGCATTTGATTGATGGTTCCGGTCAGTGCAAATACCTTACCGCTTTTGGCAAGCACTATCCAAGAGGTAATCCAGTCCAGGTTATCATTAATGGTAAAATGAGCATTTTGCCGTAAAACAACAAAAGGTGTTACATAAGCAACTACCAGAAAAGAAAAAAACAAAGCCGATTTATGGCTGGTAAACCAGGATAACAGCTTGCGTAGTAATTGTAATTTGTTTTGCATATAGCTACCTCGCAAATTGATTTCTCTACAAAGTTTAGCACAATTCTGCTGAATTTAGAAATTATTTCACAGAAATTAGAAAAAACAAAATAAATTTCCTATTTTTACCATGAATTAGCAGGATATTTTCAATTGACTACGAATATGATTAAATTAGGAAACAATAATTTAAATTTTCCGTCAAAACTGCGAGAAAGTAAGGTGGTTACATGAGCAATTCCCAAGCAACCATTCTGGTAATTGACGACCAACCTGGGATTCGGAGATTGCTGACTGAGGTTCTCCAGGACGAGGGTTATCAAGTGATTACAGCCACTAATGGCTACGAGGGTATACAGGCTGCACAGAATACTAATCCCAATGTTATATTGATGGATATGAAGATGCCTGGCATGGATGGTATTACGGCGCTAAAAGAGCTGAAACGCCAGGGGCAGGGGGATCAGGTTATTATGATGACAGCGTATGGTGAGTTAGACATGGTAAATGAGGCCCGGGAGATTGGCATGCGTGATTATATCACCAAACCATTTGACATTATGTCCCTATGCCAGATTATTCACGACAATATTAGTACTAGCTTTGGCGAAACTCGTCGGTGTATGATTGGCTGAAATAAACGGTAGATAACCCCGGGGCACAGCTACCCGGGGTTATTGCTGGTCACTCACTTTTCACCTGATGTTGCTAAGTTGTAGTAAGTAGGCAGGATTTTTACCGTAGGTGGCGAAATACAGGAAGCAAAGGGGGGATATCCATGGTCATTAGCGCTGTCTCTACATTGGCGTTGTATTGTCCGCGATGTGGCAAAATTGAACTTCATAATGTCTCAAGGTTTGCGATCAATAATGCTGCATATCAACTTGTTTGCAGCTGCGGTCAAGTACAAGGGGCTATATCTAGTGCGGGACGGCGTCAATATCTGCTTGATATTCCTTGCGTAGTATGCGAAACCAATCACCTAATTTTCCTTGATAGTAACTTGTTTCGCCAGCCAAAAGTAAGTAAGATATATTGCGATCAGGCAAATCTTGAGCTGGGTTTTATTGGTAAAACGGAAGCGATTACTGCGACTATTGCCAAACATAAGCAAGAGGTTGCTAGCTTAGCCAGTGAAATGGCGGGGCAAGCAGATGGTTCAGGAATCGAAAATTCGCAAATTTTGCTGGAAATCTTAAACAAGATTCATGATATTGCGGAGCAGGGGGGGGTATACTGCTCTTGTGGTAATACCGATGTTGATGTTGATGTGCTTGTCGACGCGGTTGAGCTGTCTTGCCCTCAGTGCGAAGGTAGACTGCTGATTTCAGCCAAGGATGAACAAGCTTTAGCGAGACTATCAGCTATGGAGGTTCTAGAAATAGCTCCTCTCAGGCGTACCAGCCGTAAATGAATAGGGGCGCTATTATAGACAATAATGAGAAAAGGTGAGTGAGTTACCTGTGAAATTTTTTCTCGATACAGCTAATATTGGCGAAATCAAGGAAATTTTGCCAATGGGTGTTGTGGCCGGAGTAACTACCAATCCATCACTTATTGCCAAGGAAAAACAGGATATCAAGGAAGTAATCAAGGAGATTGCCTCATTAATACCGGGGCCGGTAAGTGCAGAGGTTATCAGTACCGAGTTTGAAAAGATGCTGCCGGAAGCGCGTGAATTAGCCAAGCTTGGCGATAATGTGGTAATCAAGGTTCCGGTAACGGTTGATGGCTTAAAAACAGCCAGTGCCTTGGCTGCTGAGGGCATTCGCACTAATGTTACGTTGATTTTTTCTGCAAATCAGGCGCTATTGGCCGCGCGGGCAGGAGCAGCTTTTGTCAGTCCTTTTGTTGGCCGGCTTGATGATATTAGTCAGGACGGTATTGCACTTATTAAGGATACGGCTGATATTTTTGCCATTCATGGTATTGAGACCGAAATTATTGCTGCCAGTATCCGTCATCCCCTGCATGTTACCCAGGCGGCCCTGGCTGGAGCGCATATTGCTACTGTTCCCGCCAAGGTATTGAAGTCACTGCTATATCATCCGCTAACAGATGCGGGTATTAGACGTTTTCTTGAAGATTGGCAAAAAGCCAATAGGTAAGATAACCTCGAGAGTAGCGTAACAAGCAATCTCAATATTGAGATATGCTGGCCGGGCAGGTGCCCGGTATAATTGTTTCTAGAATTAAGGAGATGTAGCATTATGGAACGTGAATTGGCATTAGAATTTGTACGGGTTACCGAGTCTGCCGCAGTTGCCTGTGGCCGGTGGATGGGACGTGGTGATAAAATTGCCGCTGACCAGGCGGCTGTAGATGCTATGCGTGCTGCTTTTGATATCGTTAGCATTAGTGGAAAGGTGGTTATCGGCGAAGGTGAGATGGATGAGGCGCCGATGCTGTACATTGGCGAAGAAGTAGGACATGGCGGTCCGGCAGTGGACATTGCTGTTGATCCATTGGAAGGCACTAACTTAGTAGCTAAAGGTTTGCCAGGCGCTATTGCTGTTTTGGCTATCGCCCCGCGCGGCCATCTGTTGCATGCGCCTGACATGTATATGGATAAGATTGCCGTTGGGCCGATGGCCAAAGGTAAAATAGACATTAATGCGCCAGTGACAGAAAATCTTAAAGCCGTTGCCGCTGCGCTTAACCGCTCGGTGGAAGACGTAACAGTGGTTATTCTTGACCGTCCGCGGCATGCTGCCATTATTAAAGAAGCCCGTGATGCTGGGGCGAGGATTAAACTGATTTCTGATGGTGATGTCTCTCCGGCGATCAATGCTGCTATTGAAGGTACAGGCGTACATATGCTATTGGGAATCGGCGGCGCTCCCGAGGGTGTATTGGCTGCTGCTGCTGTTAAATGCCTGGGCGGCGACATGCAAGGCAGATTATGGCCGGAAGGCGATGACGATATTAAGCGGGCAAAAGCTATGGGGATTACTGATATAAATAAGGTATTTACCTTAGATGAACTGGTTCAGGGGGATGATGTGATTTTTGCGGCAACAGCCATCACCCAGGGCGATCTTTTAAACGGAGTGCGTTACTTTGGCGGTGGTGCCCGCACGCATTCGCTTGTAATGCGCGGCACAACAGGTACTGTCCGGTTTGTTGACGCTATTCATAAGTTTGATAAAAAACCCATGCTTATTAAACGGGTATAATTATTGTTAGAACCGAGATTGCTTCACTGCACTTGCAATGAAGCAATCTCGGTTTTTTTCTTCAGCACACGAGTCAAGACTTCCGCCTCTCCGAAAACAACAGACGCTAGACAGATTTTCTGAAAAATAATCCAAGTTATGCATATTTTGTGGGCCTGTCGCTTATGCTAATACTGGGGATAATTCGTGTTGCCAGCTTATTTTACAAGCTGTAGCCAAAATTAGACCAGTAGCGAGGTGATATGTATGCATCTGCCGAAATGCAAGGCCAGACAATGGGCTTATTTGGGAGGAATGGCAGTCTTGGCCGGTATATGGGCTTTTCCTGGCGGACCCAAGCCGGTGTTGCTGGAAACTATCAAGGCTCCGTCTGTAGCCGAAAATCAGATTATGGAGGCACCAGCAGCTGTTTCGCCGCCACAAGCTATGACTATCAGTCATTACATTGTGCAAGCTGGGGATACCTTATCCGGGATAGCTCAGCACTATGGTATTGATGTAGAAACATTGACGGCAGCCAACCCTGCTGTCAGCGAGCTTATTCACCCCGGTGACCAGTTAGTTATATTGCCTGCGAAAGGCGTTGTTCACCAGGTAAATACCGGGGATACCTTATGGGATATTGCTTATACATATGGTATACAGGTAGAAACAATTAAATCGGCCAATGCTAAAGCCAGTGATCAGGTAGACGTTGGTGAAAAGCTTTTTATTCCTGGCGCGCGCTGGGGACGGGCTGACACAGCGGTAGCCCGCGCCTCGGCTAGCCGCTTTATTTGGCCAACCAAAGGTGAAATATCCTCATCGTTTGGCTGGCGGTGGGGACGGCTTCATGCGGGTGTTGATATTGCTAATGATATCGGCACCTATGTTATGTCTGCACGGGCTGGTCGGGTGATTTGGGCCGGCTGGCGAGGCGGCTATGGTTATGCGGTAATGCTTGATCATGGCGGTGGCTATGTAAGTTTATATGGGCATTTGGATGATTACTTTGTTGAGATAGGTCAATATGTACGGGCTGGTCAACGAATTGCCTCTATGGGCAGTACCGGTAATTCCACAGGGCCGCATCTGCATTTTGAAATTCAAAGAGATGGCCAGCCGGTAGATCCAATGGGATTTTTGCCATAAAAACAGAGAATGCCACGTCGCATGGACGTGGCATTCTCTGTTTTTACTTTTTACGATTTAGTATTTTCGGTAAGTTTTTTTGTAGCTTCCAGGTGTTGCAAGGTTGCATCATGATAAGGCCAGGCGGCATCACTCATGTTTTTATCTGTCTTGGTGACAGTCATGTAATTATTGGCTGTATCAGTGTGGGTAAGAAACCATTTTTTCCCTATCTTTTCAAAGGTTAGATCGGTTTTACTTAGGCTGCTGCCGAACTTGCCGGGGGTGGCGGCTGTAACGCTAAATTTGGCATGAGTGGCGGCATCAATGCCGTTGACTTGTAAGCCGTCATTTTTGACAACTATGATGGCATCAACCTTATTGCCGATTTTTTGAGTGACAGCGTCAATGGCTGGTTCAGGGTCCGTAAATTTGAGACCGGCATACCCGGCGGTGGCATCGGGACTGATAGACGAGGCGCCGATAATGCCAATACGGATTATTTCTTTCTTTTTGTCTTTGCCTACATTAATTTCTTTGATGATGTAGGGTTTAATGGCTGCCAAGGCTTTATCTGAAGTCTGGGCATTGGCTGACAATAACGGGAATCTGGCTAGCGGCAGTGTTTTTGTTAAGTAGGCCGGGCCATAGGCAAGCTCGCCTGTACCAAGCACTACGGCGTCATAACCCAGATAGTTATACATGGCGAACATTGGATTAGGAAGCTTAGATGGTGTAGTCGCGAAGTAGTCGGTTAAGGCAGAACCTGAAAGCATGTTGCCTCCATCAACCAAGATGGTATAAGGATTACTCTGGCGTTGTTCTCTTACCAAACTTGAAACTCTTACCAGACCAAATTCAGCTACTCTGGGGAATTTATAATCCCAGTCAATAATATGGCCGTTCACCCTGGCTGTGGCCAGTAGCGTGACTTTAACCGGTGCTGGCGGTAGTTCAGGTTGTTTAGCTTTTGCCAGTGCCAGGACTGGCAGACACAAGATAACGATTAGCGCCAATGCTGCTAGGCGCAATAATGATTTGCAAGATTTCTGCAAGGTTATCCCTCCCAAATTATTGGTTTAGTATTTTCTACTAATTTCGCTATGATTGCAGGTTTTTCCTGTCACATATTAACTTATAAAATTAAAAATATTGGAACAGCCGTTTGTATACACAACTGTTTTTTCGGGGAATAATAAGTATAATCCTGGCGCCTGTACCTATATAAAAATCTACAGAGTGCATATACGCTGCTGCGAGGAAAAGCCATGGACTATATTATTGCCATTCTTATGGCCGGGTTAAGTTTTTTGCTTAATCGTCTCTTTCTGCGTTACTTGGGGCCAGTAAGCATTATTAGTGCAGGTCCGGTTGTTGAGGAAGCTGCCAAAACGCTGTTTGCTTATTATCTGGGAGCTGATCTTATTACGGTACATATGGTATTTGGTGTTATTGAGGCTGGCTATGACTGGCAGCAGAAAAGTACAAGTGGAGGAATTACGGCACCGTTTTTAAGTATTGCCGGCCACAGTTTGTTCGGTGCCGGTAGTGCTGCAGTTCTCCTACTGACTAGTAGTCTGTGGTTAGGGTTAGCTGCCGGTATTGCACTTCATTTGGCATATAATGTTGCTGTTGTTCGGCTATTAGCGGATAAAACGGCTAACAATTCAGGAAAGAGGGATAACCCATGAAAATTTTCTATCATTGTGAATATTGCGGGGAACTAATTGATACATTAGAAGTAGAGGCAGTAGATGAGGTTAAGTTTGGTTTTGATTGCTTGACTGACCAGGAACGTCAGGATATAATTAAAACTGACATTGCGCAAAATGCGATCTATGTAAAGGCACTGTGTGACAGCTGCATAACCGCTATAGGATTGGATGATGATACCGTTGCGCTAGGTATGTCAGCCATTAATAAAGGATATATTCACTAAGATAGAGGTTCTTATGGTATTTGTATTAGATAAAAAATAAATATGTAAGGGCTTTAGCCTAGGCTAAAGCCCTTTTGGTACTACCAGGACGGATGAGGTTTTTATGGGAGAAAAAACAAGTGTAAGGCTATTGACCGCTTTGACTGAGGACAAAGCATTACGCCAGGCTCAGGCCGCATTTGCATTACCTGATGCACAGAGTTTGATTTATGGTCTTACAGGTGCACAAAAGAGTGTGTTTCTTGCGGCTGCTTTTCAGGCAGCTGCGCGGCCAACTATCATTATAGCAGCCAATCATGAAGCAATTGATGTGTTTAGAACTGACTTTGCGGTTCTCTTACCAGAGGTGCCGATAGTAGAACTGCCGGCCCTTGATATGGTGACTTTTGCTGCTGCCGCCAAGAGTGTTGAACTGGCGGCAAAACGCATGGATGTTTTGAATCGTTTGGCCAGAGGCGAAAAGCTGATTGTTTTGGCTACCGCCGAAGCTGCGATGCAAAAGGTTCAGCCCAAACAAGAGTTTTTAAACAGCCGCATAACAATACATAGTGACAGTGCGGTAAGCCGGGAAGAGCTTATCGGCTCATTAGTTTCCTACAGCTATGAACGGGTCGACCAAGTAGATAGTGCTGGTCAGTTTAGTGTACGCGGCGGTATTATTGATATATTTGCTGTTAACCGGAGTTTACCACTCCGGCTTGAACTGTTTGGTGACGAGGTTGATTCACTGCGTGAATTTGATCCGGTTAGCCAGCGATCGGTAAAGGATCTGGTATTGGCAGATATTATGCCGTTAACTCAAACCGAGCACACTGGAAAAGCGGCTGTATTTGTGTCTTATTTACCGGCAAGTGCTGCTATAATACTGGATGAGCCAGCACGGCTTAGGGAACAGATGACTAAGCTGGTTAAGGAAAATCCTGATAGTAAGCGGCGGGTTTTTGCCTGGGCCGAGCTGGTAGCTGCTTGCCAGGCATATAATGTAATTTATCTATCCTTATTGCTGCAAAAAATTCCTCATACGCAGCCGACCGAGATTATTAGCATTACAGCCAAGGGGATTGCGCCTTTTCACCGTCAGATTGAGCTGCTGAGTGCAGAAATAAAAAGCTGGCAGGATAAACGGTATACTATTGTTATATTTATGTCCAGTCAGGATAAGGCCGTCATTATTGAGCGAAATCTAGCCGATGAGGGGCTTACCGCAATTATAGCTCAGTCCGGGCCCGTGCCGCTTATACCGGGTGCTGTTGTGGTACTTACAGGCGCGTTGTCAGGTGGCTTTGAATTCCCGCAGGCCAGGCTTGTGGTGCTGACTGAGTTTGATATCTTCGGACGCCAAAAGAAAAAGCGTCGGCTCCGTGTGGGCAAAGAGCAGCAAATTACTTATTTCCGTGATATCAATCTTGGTGACTATGTTGTTCATGTTAATCATGGTATTGGCAAGTATGTTGGGGTAGAAACACTGGAAGTGGGGGGGGTTCATAAGGACTATCTCCATATTCGCTACGCCGGCGATGATAAATTATATGTGCCCACCGATCAGGTGGGGCAGTTACAGAAGTATATTGGTTCTGAGGGCGAAGTGCCACGCCTTAGCAAGATGGGTGGCAGCGACTGGCTGAAGGTTAAGACCAAAGCTAAAGCGGCTGTAGCCGATATGGCCAAGGAGCTTATCGCACTTTACGCCCAGCGTCAGCTGCAGGTAGGGTATACTTTTGGCCCAGACACCCCTTGGCAGCGTGAATTTGAGGACGCGTTTGCTTATGAAGAAACACCAGATCAACTGCAGGCTATTGCTGAGGTTAAGCATGATATGGAACAGTCGCGGCCTATGGATCGTCTGTTATGTGGTGATGTGGGCTTTGGCAAGACGGAAGTGGCTATTCGCGCTGCCTTTAAAGCTGTTATGGGTGGCAAGCAAGTGGCGGTGCTAGTACCGACGACTGTGCTTGCACAGCAGCATTATCAGACCTTTAGCTCACGCTTTGCCGATTTTGGTACTGTAGTTGACGTTATCAGCCGTTTTCGCAGCGCCCGCGAGCAAAAGGCTACTTTGCAAAAAGTGGCCCTGGGTCAAGTTGATGTCCTTATTGGCACGCACCGAATTTTGCAGTCAGATGTGATATTTAAGGATATTGGCCTCTTAATTGTTGATGAAGAACAGCGTTTTGGTGTGGCGCAAAAGGAAAAGATGAAAAGATGGCGTGCTAATCTGGATGTGCTTACGCTAAGTGCTACCCCCATCCCACGTACATTGCATATGTCATTGGTGGGTGCGAGGGATATGAGTATTATTGAAACTCCACCCGAAGATCGGTTTCCGGTGCAAAGCTATGTTGTTGAATATAATGAGGAAATTATTCGTGAGGCCATTGTCCGCGAATTGAAACGCGGCGGGCAAGTGTATTTTGTTTATAACCGGGTACAGACTATTGATAAAATACGTCAGCGTCTGACAGAAATATTGCCAGACGCCACCATTAAAACAGGTCATGGTCAGATGCCGGAGGAACTCTTAGAGCAGGTTATGCTTGATTTTTATGAAGGTCATGACGATGTCTTACTATGCACAAGCATTATTGAAAATGGATTAGATGTATCTAATGCCAATACCATTATTATCTATGATGCCGATCATTTCGGTTTATCCCAGCTGTATCAAATGCGCGGGCGGGTTGGCCGCTCACACCGGATGGCATATGCTTACTTTACCTATCGCCAGGATAAAGTATTAACTGAGGTAGCCGAAAAACGGCTTCAGGCCATCAAAGAGTTTGCTGAGCTTGGTTCGGGTTTTAAAATCGCCATGCGGGATTTGGAGATACGGGGGGCCGGTAATCTCTTAGGACGAGAGCAGCATGGCCATATTGTCAGTGTCGGATTTGAGATGTACTGCCGGTTGTTAGATGAAGCTGTTGAGGAGCTAAAAACAGGTAAAATAGTCTTGCCGCCGCCTGAGCCGACAATTGAACTTACGCTTGATGCTTATCTTACCGGTGATTATATCAGTGATGCTATGCATAAGATTGAAATATACCAGCGTATCGCAGCTATTCGCCAGGAAGAGCATTTGACTGAACTTATTGATGAGCTTATTGATCGCTTTGGCGAGCCGCCGCTGCCTGTTACCAATCTTTTAGGTGTTGCCCGGATCAAGAACTTGGCACGTCAGTTGGGTGTTCGATTGATCGCCGAACGGGGTGGGCGTGTGGAAATTTCTTTTGGTGATACGCCTAATGTGACTGACGACGGCTTAGTCAAAGCCAGGGAACTTTTTCCCGGCAAATTGTCCTTTCTTCCCGGACCGCCGGATACCATGCGCCTTGCTACTTCCCGCCTAAACCTGCCGCTAATAGAGGTATTAACGAAGTTACTTACCTGTTTGTCAGGAGTTACAGATTCGAAATAAGTGTTAATTTATACGCTGGTTTTGCAGGCAGAAAAATGAATAAAACACATCACCCAGATATATACTACTATCAATGAACGAGTAATATATTTACTGTCGCCTTGCAAGGTGTAAGCTAATTTATCTTAGCACACGAGTCATGACTCTCGCCTCTATAGGCGGCGTTAGTTCAAGTGGAGTAGACTCTCCACCTGAACCCCCGATGTTTCAGCTTTTGCTGAAACAAGTTCACTCTTCAAACTGTCTCGAGTCAAGGTTAGTTTGCAAAAGCTATAGAAAGGGGGATACTGGTGAAGGCAACCGGAATTGTACGCAGAATTGATGATCTAGGCCGGGTTGTAATACCCAAAGAAATTAGACGAACTCTTAGAATCCGTGAAGGCGATCCTCTGGAAATATATGTCGACCGTGAGGGTGAGGTTATTCTGAAGAAATACTCTCTGGTCGGGGAATTGGGGGATTTTGCCAAGGAATATGCAGAATCCTTGTTTGAGGCTATTGGACATATTATTTTGATTGCAGATCGTGATAATGTAGTCGCAGTTGCGGGTGGCGCTAAAAAGGAGTTTTTGAGTAAGCCTCTCGGCCCAGCAGTGGAGAAAGTAATGGAGGAGCGTAAAACTGTTTTAATCAGCAATCCTGGTGAGTCCAAACATTGTCAGGATTGCGCCTCCCAATGCGAAGACGATGAAACCTGTAAATTCACAGCTGAAGTCATTGCCCCCATTCTTGTGGAAGGGGATGCCATTGGTGCAGTTATTATCTGCTCCAAGGAACCGGGAATACAAATGACCGATATGGAGGTTAAGCTAGCCGAAACAGCAGCAGGATTTTTAGCAAAACAAATGGCCCAATAATAGTTACACAATAGGCGAAGTAGCGGACAATAACACTCCTGTTAAGTTCGCTACTTTTATATTATTTTTGCGTATTCATTACGGTTCGCTAATTATGGTTTTAATGACAGGTAGATTTTGCTATAATAGGTAAAGTGGTCAACAGAGACCAGATTTGGAGAGGAATGACTCGGTATTGAGCAAAGATACATTTTTAAAAGGTGCGTTGATTTTGACAGTAGCCGGAATTGTTGTAAAAATTATCGGCTCGGTTAACCGCATTTTACTATCCCGTCTGTTGGGCGGCGAGGGGGTAGGCCTGTACCAAATGGCTTATCCTATTTACTTATTGGCGCTCAGTATCTCATCAGCCGGTATTCCGGTGGCTATTTCCATCATTGTGGCTGAAAAACTGGCTCGCAGTGATTACCGTGGCGCAAATCGCGTTTTTCGGATTTCGTTAGGGGTATTGGCGATTACCGGCATTGTGTTTACCTTTCTTTTGTACTATGGCGCCGGGTGGCTGATTGAACATCATTTTGTCCGTGATGCCCGTGCTTACTATGCCATTGCTGCATTGGCTCCAGCCATCTTCTTTGTAACCGTACTATCCAGTTATCGAGGTTATTTTCAGGGGCTGCAAATGATGACACCCACGGCGGTTTCTCAGATTTTTGAGCAGCTTTTCCGGGTTGTCACAATGATTGCTTTTGCCTATATTCTGATGCCGCATGGTCTGGAGTTTGCCGCAGCCGGAGCGAGCTTTGGGGCTGGTCCTGGTGCTGCCGCCGGACTGTTGGTACTATTATATTTTTATTGGCGGCATAAACCTGGTTTTAAGCATAAGATGAAAACCCAGCCGATGGTTATCCAGGAATCTAGTGTTAGTATTGTCAGCCGGATTGTGAAACTGGCGTTACCAGTATCACTAGCGAATATCATGCTGCCAGTGGTATCTAATATTGATCTTTTAATTGTGCCAGCCAGATTAGAAGTGGCCGGTTATACTGTAGAGCAGGCTACCGAGTTGTTTGGTTATCTCACCGGTATGGCGGTGCCACTGGTTAATTTGGCAACAATTTTGACGGCATCGCTTGCCGCAAGTTTGGTGCCGGCTGTATCGGAGGCCTATACACTTTGTGATAAGCAGCTGATTTATCAGCGGATATCCACAGCAATGCGTATTTCCAACCTGATTACCATTCCAAGCTTTGTGGGATTGTTTTTACTAGCTACACCTATTTCACTGATGTTGTATGGCACGCCGAATGCGGGCACGTCTATTGCCATTTTAGCGGTCGGTATTTTTCTTCTAGGCATACATCAGGTAACAACCGGCGTGCTGCAGGGGCTGGGTCATACGGCTATTCCTGTTATCAATATGGGCATTTCGGCTGTAGTAAAAATCATTATGAGTTGGACACTTACTGCTATACCGGCCTTGGGTATTATGGGGGCCGCCTGGGCCACGGTTGCTGATTTTGGCGTGGCAGCACTTTTAAATATGGTTTTCGTTTACCGGTATGTCGGCTTTAGTCTCAATATCAGGGATGCTTTTAAAACTATCATAGCCTCTGCTGTCATGGGGGCTGTTGTGCTCTTAAGCTATGATGCTATAATGAGCCAAACACTCCATAATAGCGTGGCTACATTAGGAGCTATTAGTGTGGGTGGGATGGTATTCGGTATTGTTATTTTATTGGTTGGCGGGGTTGCGGTCCGCGATATTGAACAACTACCACGGGTAGGTGGAAAATTGGCGGTTATTTTAACGAAATTCAGACTGTTGAGGCGATAACTATGGGAATCACTATTGTCGGACTTGGTCCTGGCAGCTTTAAGCACATAACACTGGAAACATGGGAACTATTGAACGGGAACAGAACGCTATTGTTACGTACGGCCAAGCATCCTTGTGTAGATACGCTCAAAGCGCGCGGGGTTAGCTTTTCCAGCTTTGACTATTTGTATGAGCAGGCCGAAGACTTTGCCAGTCTGTATCAGCAAATTGCTGCTGCTGTGATTGAAAAAGCAAAACGAGGGCAGGATATTGTATATGCTGTTCCCGGCAGTCCGCTGGTAGCGGAAAAGACGGTAGAGTTAATTAGTGCACAGGCCGGAGAAGCCGGGGTAAGCCTTACTATTATTCCGGCCATGAGTTTTTTAGAGATACTGTATACAAGACTGGGTGTAGATCCAATCACTGGTGTAACCATTGTGGATGCGGCTGATTTGACGCTTTTACCGCCTGATCTTGTGACTGGTTTAATTATTACCCAGGTATATAGCCGCCAGGTAGCGTCAGATGCTAAGTTAGCACTAATGGATTATTTGGGAGACGAATACCAGGTTACTGTTGTCCGTCATCTGGGTTTGCCGGAAGAACAGATAACCAAGGTAATGTTGTTTGAACTTGACCGGCTTGAAGGCATTGATCATCTTACGAGTGTATATGTACCGCATCGTCCGGCGCGCAGTAAGCTATTTTCGCTTGATCCGGTGGTGGATGTAATGGCCCGCCTGCGCTCGCCTGGCGGATGTATCTGGGATATTGAACAGACACATCTTAGTCTGCGCCGTTATATTGTGGAGGAGGTGTATGAAGTACTGGAAGCCATTGAACTGGCTGACGGTGTTAAGTTATGTGAAGAACTTGGCGATTTATTGCTCCAGATTGTATTCCATGCGCGTTTGGCCGAAGAAAGCGGTGGTTTTACCATGCAGGAGGTGGTGGATACAGTTACCGAGAAAATGGTGCGTCGCCATCCCCATGTGTTTGGGAAAATAACCGTGCGTGATGCGGCTGAAGTTGTTGTTAATTGGGACCAAATTAAAAAACGGGAAAAGGCTGGTGAAAGGATAGGGGTGCTTGATGGTATTCCTATCGGCCTGCCTACCCTTATGGCGGCTTACAAACTGCAAGCCAAAGCGGCTAAGGTTGGTTTTGACTGGGATGATATTGGCCCGGTATGGGACAAGATAGCAGAAGAACTTGACGAATTGAAAGAAGCAGCAGCGCTGCCTGAAGCTGAGCGTGCTCAGAAGATGGAAGACGAATTAGGTGATGTGTTATTTGCTGTTGTCAATTTGGCCCGGTTTATGGGGATCGATCCAGAGACCGCACTTAACCGCACAAATAATAAATTCAGGCGGCGGTTTAATTATATTGAGGCTAGGCTCAAAGAGCAAGGCATAGCCTGGGAAAGCACGATTTTAGCTGATTTGGATGTGTTGTGGGAAGAAGCCAAGAAAAAAGAGAGCGCTGGATGAGTTTTTTTGCCATTTTTTTTAATCATAGCAGGAATAAAATATTACGTAGCGAATAAAGCTAATCGTAATCGATTTACGTTAGGGGGACACGATTGTGAACAAAACTGACCTGGTTAAAGCAGTAGCCCAAAAAGCTGATATGACTCAAAAGGATGCCGAGAAAGCTATTAATTCTGTATTCGCCGCTATTGAAGAAGCCTTAGCCAATGATGATAAAGTGCAAATTATTGGATTTGGCACTTTTGAAGTGAAGACTCGCGAGGAACGCAAAGGACGTAATCCACAAACTGGCAACGAGATTACAATTCCAGCTTCCAAGAACCCGGTATTCAAAGCAGGTAAGGGGTTAAAAGATACTGTAAACATGTAAAGAGTAAGTGGACAAGACTACAATAAACCAGGTTTTTTGAACCTGGTTTTTGCTTTATCCAGTAATGAGGAGAGACATCATTTATGACAGGTAAGATTTTGATAGTAGATGATGAAATTAATATCCGTGAACTTATAAAGTTCACTTTGGAAAAGTCAGGCTATAAGATCATTGAGGCTGGTGATGGACAGGCGGCTGTAACTATGGCTAAAACCGAAAAGCCGGAGCTTATTGTGCTTGACCTAATGCTGCCAGGCATGGATGGTCTTGAAGTATGCCGAATTGTGAAAAACTCCCGGGAAACAGCCGCTGTTCCTATTATTATGCTTACCGCTAAAAGTGAGGAAATCGATAAAGTAATTGGGCTTGAACTAGGGGCAGATGATTACATCACCAAGCCATTTAGCCCGCGCGAACTCTTGGCCAGAATTAAAGCTGTCCTCAGGCGCAGCAACAAAGAAAGCGCAGTCGGTGGCGAATTGGTACTGGGTAAGCTTAGACTTAATTTTAGTCGTTATGAAGCCTATTTAGGGGCGGTCAAGCTGGAGCTTACTCCCAAAGAATATGAAATGCTCAAGTTGTTTGCAACAAATACCGGCAAAGTATTTACCAGGGAACAACTGCTGGAAAAGGTATGGGGCTACGAATATTTTGGTGATACCAGAACTGTTGATGTACATGTGCGGCATTTAAGGGTAAAATTGGGCCAAGAGAATGAAGTTGCTGAGGCCATTGAAACCGTACGCGGGGTTGGGTATCGGTTTAAGGATTTGTCAGAGAACTAAGTCGCGGTAGAACATGTTAGCTGCATAGATTTTATAGTAAAAAAGGCTGACAAACTTGTTAACACATTGTATATAGTATAAGGGGCGAAATTGCCACACTGCGCTCGCAATGACGATGGAATTGAGTTTCCACTGCGTCATTGCAGACGTAGGTGAAGCATTTCGCCTTTTTTTTAGGGGTATAAATTTTAAAAAATTTTAACAAGATGTTAACATTCAGCTGCCTATTTTTATGTTATATTGCATATGAGAAACTACAGGAGGCAAAACTGGCTTATGAGATATAAAATCCAGGTAAATAAGTTGAAGCTGTATTATGGTGATGTTCTGGCCCTAAAAAAGATCTCAATTGATATTGCGGAAAACAGTGTGTTGGCGTTAATCGGCCCATCGGGCTGTGGTAAATCGACCTTTCTCAAAACACTTAACCGTATGAATGATTTGATTGAAAGTGTAAAAATTGAGGGCGAGGTATTGCTTGACGGCGAGAATATATATCACCCCAAAATCGACACAGTTATGCTGCGGAAACGGGTGGGCATGGTTTTTCAGCGCCCCAATCCATTTCCAATGTCCATTTATGACAATATTGCCTACGGACCGCGTATTCATGGGCAATCCAACCGCGCGCTATTGAATGAAATTGTCGAGAGGAGTCTGACTGGTTCGGCACTTTGGGATGAGGTTAAAGACCGGCTGCATTCCTCAGCAATGGGATTATCCGGTGGTCAGCAGCAACGGCTTTGTATTGCGCGTTTGCTAGCCGTTGAACCTGAGGTACTGTTAATGGATGAGCCTTGCTCTGCGCTGGACCCGATATCGACGATGAAGATTGAAGAATTAGTAACTGAGCTGAAATCACAATATACGATTGTCATGGTTACGCATAACATGCAACAGGCAGCGCGGGTATCTGATTATACCGGCTTTTTCTTAAATGGCGATTTGGTGGAGCAAGATAAAACTGACAATATTTTTACTCGCCCACAGGATAAGCGAACGGAAGATTATATTACTGGACGTTTTGGGTAAAAGGAGGGATTGAAAAATGGTAACAAGACAAAGTTATGATCAGGAACTGGCGGACCTGCGCCAGGCCTTGCTAAATATGGGCAAGGCGGTAGACCGAGCAATTGATGAAGCCGTAATTTCGCTGGCTCAACAGGACAACGAATTGGCTCGTAAGGTTATGGATTCTGATGATGAAATTGATCAGATGGAAATTGATATTGAAGATAAGTGCATGGTGCTGATCGCCAGACAGCAGCCCTTGGCCCGCGATTTGCGGATTATCGGCACTGGCCTTAAAATTACTACTGATTTGGAACGAATGGGTGATCATGCCTATGATATAGCCAAAATAGCGTTGGCCATGAATAAGCAATCCTTGATTAAACCGCTTGTTGATATTCCCCGTATGGCGCAAATGGCGCAAAAAATGCTTAAGGATTCTCTGGAAGCCTATACTACTCTTGATATTACGCTGGCTGAACAGGTGTGTTTAAACGATGATGAGGTTGATAATATCTATTATCAGGTATTTAGAGAACTGTTGACTTATATGATGGAAGACCCCACAACTATTAGCCAGGCCACAGAGCTTATCTTTGTTGCTCGCTATCTGGAACGAATTGCTGACCATGCCACTAATATTGCAGAATGGACCGTGTATTTGGTAACAGGGCAGCGACGGCGGAAAAAATAGTATGTAGTGCAATAAGAACAGGCGAGATTTGCTACGCTGTTGCTCGCAATGACCAGGGACGTCATTGCGGACAACGCGAAGTAATCTCGCCTGTTTTATTTAAAAAATCAGACTAGAATAGAGAAGTACAAAAGGGATGCATCTTTTGAGGTAACTTTATTGTGAATCGTAAACATATAAAAACTAAATAGGTCATTTATTTTGTTGACTTATGTTTGGTTATATATTATTATTTATGTAAAATATACCACTAAATATATAAATAGTAAATTTTGTTATGATTTGATAAAAATCATCAGATTTTATCGAGGAATTTATTAAAAATCTTTGCGCCAAATAGCAGATCTATTGGGCAGGGTAAAAATATATTCAAGAATAAAAGGAGTCAAAGAATTGTTTCTTTGACTCCCATAGTTAGCAAACTTATCGAAAGGTAAGGACGCAAAGCCATGGGTCTATTGTACCACGGGTACTATGATTGCCAGGTTGCCGTTTTAGTTTCACTAAAATGTTTTAAACCAGACTAAAGCGAAGTCTGGTTTTGTTTTTGTAGGGGAACAAATAATAGAATCAAAAAATGGTGATATGAGTGAGTCAAAGAGGGAGAAAAGCACAGAAGAAATTGAGAAAATTATGACGAAAGGTGAATGAGTTAATTTGTATTGAAGTCTTTTGTGCTCTAGAGTGGCATAGATATGTGCTGCTGAAAGGGGGGAGTATCATCATGTAATTTGTAGTTGCCTGTAATTTAGTAGTAAAACAAAATAATCTTAAAGACAACGGTTTCATTCCGATTTGTGCTTTAAGTGGATCGAGGGGTATGGTTATAAGATGAAGGTTACCAGTATTAAAGTAAAACTACTTTTAATTTTTTTGCCATTTGTTATAGTATCTTTTGCTATTTTGTCTGGTATAAGTTACTTTATATCCCGGCAGGCTTTAAACCAGAGCGTGGAAGATACTGCTATGTCAATAGGAGCCGATTACTCTCATCGTATTGAAAGTCAAATTAATGGTGCAAGAGTTCAGTTAGAATCATTTTCCAGTGTTAGTCCGATATACAATCCTGTTGATAAACAGACACTTGTAAAAAATTTAAATGATTGTTCCAAACATTTAGATGGCTTAGCTAATATAATATACCTTTATCCTAGTGGTTCAGGATTACGTCCAGATGGCAGCAAAGTTGAAGCTGGTGACAGGGAATATTTTAAAAAAACAATAGCAAATTGCAAGCCTGTTGTTTCAGATGTGATAGTCAGTAGAACCACTGGGAAAGTGGGCATCAATGTTGCCGTTCCTGTTCTCAATCAGGGACAAATAACCGGTGTGCTTACAGGCTCTATGGCTATGGATAGTCTTGCTGAACTGGTGAAAGAGCTGCAATTTGAGGATTCAGGATATGGGTATATTCTTGATTCGACAGGTACTATCATTGTAAATCCTCACAATAAGGATATTGAAGGAAAATTAACTCTTAGCAGTAAGACTATTAATCCAGATTTGAATTTAAAAGTAACAGAACTAGATAATAACTTAGTAAATTTATTTAATAAAGCTGCCTCTTCAGGAAACCAGGTACGAGGGGAATACATTTCCGAGGAGGGGGTTAATGTCATTGGTATAATAACTCCAATTAATCTAGCAGGCGGGAACCGCTGGTTCATGGTGGTGAATGCCCCGAAAGAAGAGGCACTGCACGAAGTCAATGCGTTAATGTGGGCAATGTTGTCAGTATCAATTGTTTGCCTGGTGGCGGCAATCTTATTTGTTATAATAATTAGTCGACGTATTGCTAACCCCATAGCGTTAATTAGGGATGAATGCTTACTATTAGCAAATGGTGATTTAAGAGAACGTGAAAGGACGATTGTTTCGCATGATGAAATTGGTCAGTTGGTCAATGGGTTTGCGGATATGCGGAACAATCTATATGCGCTGATTTTAAAAATAAAAGATTCAACAAACCAAATGGCTGATATCTCGTGCAATATGGCGGAAGGGGCAAACCAGAATGGCGAGACTGCCAATAAGATCGCTATAACTATAACCGAAATAGCTGAAGGGGCCACACAACAGAATAAGCAAATTATTGAAATTCGAGAGAAAGTGGAAGCTACTAGAGAACATGTTCATGCCGGCCTTGCAGAAGCAGTTGCAACACTGGAGTATGCCACCGGGACTTCACAGGCTACCAATGAAGGAATAAAATCATTGCAAGCAGCAACTGGTCAGCTGACTTGTTTACAAGATATTGTTAAATCTGCAACTGGATCAATGCAAAACCTGGGCCGACGGTCACACGAAATCAGCAGTATAGTGGACATTATTACCAGTATTGCGGGACAGACCAACCTATTGTCCCTCAATGCGGCCATTGAGGCAGCAAGGGCAGGGGAGCATGGCAGAGGCTTTGGTGTCGTAGCAGAAGAAGTTCGGAAACTGGCCGAACAATCAGCCCATGCGGCAACGCAAATTAGTAACCTTGTACAAGATATCCAATCTGAAACAGATGCTACGGTTCGTATTATGGAAGACAGTATGACGCAGGTTGATTTGCAGGTAAGTAATTTTGAGAATGTTGGGGAAGTCATAAAAAAAGCGACCAATGCAATTGTGCAGTCAGAACGCAATATTAGCAGTTTGCAAAATCATTTAGAAATTCTAGAAAAATATTCGATAAGCGTTCAGGAGGCCGTTATGACTATTGCTGAGGTTGTTGAAGGAACAGCAGATGCAACTGGGGAAGTTGCCGCAACGTCAGAAGAGCAATCCGCCTCAACAGAGGAAATTTCAGCCTTAAGTAAAAATATAGCCGACATAGCCGAAGAACTAAAAGTACTTATTAATAAATTTCGAGTCTAAAAGCTAAGGTGAGTTGATTTGTAAATAATGATGAATTTTGCCAGTATAACGTTTTAATGCTGCAGAGGGGGATGGGATTTGCCAAAAAATTTTGTTTCGATTCTTGCAATCGGCTTTGTTGGCGGCATGTGGAGTGGTTTTCTGGGACTAGGCGGAGGTGTAGTGTTGTTAGCAATCATGGTGACTTGCTGGAAGGTGGAGCAGCATGTTGCCAATGCTACTTCATTAGCTGTGATCTTTCCAACAGCAATTGTGGGAAGTTTGCTGTATCAGCACCAGGGATTTTTGGATATGATGCTTGCAGCAAAAATCGCGGTTGGTTGTATTGTCGGCGCGTACTTGGGCTCAACATTAGCATGCCGGTTACCAGCAGCTACCTTAAAAAAATATCTCTCTGGCGCACTGATCATAGTTGGAATATGGATGGTGATTGGATGATACTGTTTTTATTGGGCTTGGTCATGGGCTTTCTCAGCGGCTTAATGGGTATTGGCGGCGGAATTATTATAGTACCTGCTCTCGTTCTTGGCTTTGGTATGTCACAGCACGCAGCCCAGGGAATATCATTGATGCTCATTATTCCCACTGTTCTATCAGGATTGATTACTTATCACCGCAAAGGCTTTGTTGACTATCGAATGGCAGGGCTACTGGCCGTAGGCTCTTTAGGCGGTGCTATCTTCGGAGCCAGTTATGTTCAATACATCCCAGCTTTTATACTGAAAAAAATATTTGGGGCAGTTCTCGCTTTGCTTGGGTATAAAATGTATCGCGATGTTTCTAAACGCTTCATCCTGAAGGGTAATGCAGTGGAACTAATGGACGAAGCAAAATAATTCGAACAGTAGGAGGAAAAAATGCCATTAAAGAATATTGTTGTTTTAGATTTGACGCGGGTGTTGGCTGGACCATTTGCAACTTCGATGTTAGCAGATTTCGGCGCTACGATTATTAAAGTGGAGCCTCCCGGGGGCGATGATGCGCGAGGCTATGGTCCTTTTATAGGTACAGAGAGCCGCTATTTTATGGGACTCAATCGGGGCAAGCAGTCGATGACCCTTAATCTGAAAAATCCTCAGGGACAAGCTGTACTAAAGGAAATGGTTCAACAAGTAGATGTGCTTATTGAAAATTACCGTCCGGGAGTGATGGAAAAATTTGGCCTGGGCTATGAAACACTTAAAAAAATCAATCCAAAGCTCATTTATGCAGCCTGCTCGGGTTTTGGCCAGACTGGCCCATACCGGAATAAATCAGCCTATGATATAACTGTTCAGGGAATTGGCGGTATTATGAGTGTAACCGGTCAGGAAACTGGCGAACCCACGCGGGTGGGGATTCCGTTCGGTGATATTCTGCCTGGACTGTATATTGTTAATGGAATACTCTTGGCTTTGTATCATCGCCAGCAAACAGGTAAAGGACAGATGGTAGATGTATCGATGCTTGATTGTCAGGTAGCGGTCATGGATTCACATATCGGCAAATATTTTGCTACTGGGGTGGTGCAAAAACCGATTGGCAACCGGCATCCGACAGTCACTCCGCTGGAATCGTTTAAGACGCAAGACGGCTATGTTATCGTTGCTGCAGGCAACGAAAAAACCTGGGAGAAATTCTGCTTGTTGCTTGACTGTCCGCAATTACTAGCTGACGAACGTTTTTTATCTAATAATTTAAGGACTCAAAACCGCGATGAACTCAAGCAGCCGTTGGACGCAGTTTTCATAACTAAGACCTCCGAAGAATGGATAAAGCTATTGGAGGCGGCGGGTATTCCCTGTGGCATAATCAATACCATTGATAAGGTCGTAGAAGACCCACAGGTATTGGCTAGAAAGATGATTGTTGAAGTTAACCACTCGGTTGCTGGTAAGGTCAAACTGGCAGGCACTCCCATTAAAATGTCTGAATCTCCTGGGTGTATCCGTGATGCTTCGCCATTATTAGGCGAGCATACAAACAAGATTCTCCAACATTTTTTAGGAATGGACACTCAGAAAATAGCTGAGCTACGGGAAAAGCAAATAATTTAAATTAGTAGAAAACATAAGAACAGCTCAGTTTACTTGTTTTTATTCTTAACGCGCTATGAGTCGAGGAATGGTTCCTCGACTCATAGTTTTTTTGTATAGACCAGCTAGTAGAGCGGTGATGTCCATCTGACACTATTATTGACTCAGCTTTTCAGTACCTGGGAGAGTTATCGTAAAGGTTGTTCCCACATCAAGCTTGCTTTGAACCGTAATGTGGCCACCTAGCATCTCGATAATAAACTTTACAATAGCCAAACCAAGGCCAGTGCCGCCAGCCGAACGGGTGCGGGCTTTGTCTACCCGGTAAAACCGGTCAAAGATCAGAGGCAGGTCTTTAGCCGGGATACCAATGCCTGAATCTTGGACAGCAATGTGTACCTGATTATTTTCGGACCAGCAGGTAAGGATAATTTTCCTTGTTGCCGGAGTATACTTAATGCTGTTTTCGAGTAAATTTACAATAACTTGTTTGAACCAGTCGGGATGAGCCAACGCAGTGAGGGGTGCTTGACTGTATTCTAAGGTAACTGTTTGGTTTTTTTGTTGCCAACGCGGTGCCATATCCTGCTTGGCCGCAGTCAACACGGCGATAATATCAATTGATTCTAACTTGATTTGTTCGCGGTATTCTTGGGCATTTAGCCGGGCTAACTGGAGTAAATCCTGGATAAGGCGATGCATACGGTCAGATTCGTTGTAGATAATGCGTACAAATTTTTCCCTTAGTTCAGGCTGCGCCAGTGCACCGTCAAGCAGGGTTTCAGCAAAGCCTTTGATGGCAGTAAGCGGCGTAGCTAGTTCATGTGAAGCATTGGTAACAAAATCAGCCTGGCGGTCATGGATTTCCTGGAGGGTTGTTATATCATGAAAAACAGTTAATATGCCTGTAGAATCGTTCTCAGCACTGATGATGGGGGCCAGGAATACCTGAAATACCCGCTTTTTGCCGTGAATATTTGTCTTTAGGTCAATAAGCTTGTTTTCTTGCAGCTGCAGAGTACCTTGGATTGCCTGGTCAAGCAGGCTATTGCCGATAACCTGAATATTGTGTTGGCCCATCATTTGCTCGGTTATACCGAAAGTGGTTATTGCTGTTTTGTTGGCGGTTGTTACCTTGCCAAATCGGTCTAGCAGGATAACGGGATCACCCATATTTTGAAGAATGAGCTCCAGCTTATGTTTTTGGGCAATGATGTCATTGACTTTGTCTTCCAGACTGGAGGTTAGGTTGTTGAGGGCATGAGCTAAGATTTCCAACTCATCTCCTGTCTTGATAAATACCCGCTTACTCAGTTGACCTTGCGCGATTTCATTGGCAGTTTCAATAATTTTTTCGAGCGGACGGGTGTATTTATAGGCTAAGGCCAGACTAAAGGCGATAGCTACCAGGAAGGTCAGGCAGCTGGTCGCCAAAAGCGCTGATAATATCTTGCGGTAGCCTGCATCAACATGATCAAGGGGCATGGCCACACGGACAACCCCGGTAATCTCATCATGGTAAAAAACAGGTGTGGACACATAAAGTAAGGACTTGTCCTGGGTAGTGCTTGTCCGAATGCTGTAGCCATTGTTGCCGATAAGTGCTGCAGCTATCTCAGACCGGTCCAGGTGGTTTTCCATGAGTTCTGGATTTTGCTGAGAGTCGGCAATGACAACGCCGGTGGTATCAACAACTGTGACCCGCAGGTCAATACGGGAGCTGAGCTCCTTAATTTTTTCATCAATTTGCCCTTTTTGGATCGGGCCGGACATATCCCGGTAGATTAACTCTTCAATGATTTTAGCCTGGTTAAGCATGGCAGAATCGAGACTGGCAATATTGTGTTGGTAAAAAAACCATAGTATATAGCTTCCAAGCGCTACCAATGTAAAGAGAATGAGTGCTAAAAAGGATAAAACCAGCCGGTTGCGAAGGTTGCGGGTAAGCATGTATGGAATACCTCCTTACAACAAAATACGTTATCTATAGCACCATCATACCGTATTTGGTGTCTGGAAACCAACTTGTTTTTCTTTAACATTCTCTTAACATTTCCTTAACACAATAACATGTAAAGTGATTTACAATAAATACATCAAAAGTACAAACTTCGAGGAGGTCAATAAATAATCATGAAACTTTCGAAAAAAATGCTAACCGGTGCGTTGGCTATGGTGCTGGGAGTAAGCTTACTGGCTGGCTGCGGTGGTCAAAAAGAGGCTCCTAAAGAAGCAGGCACAGCGCAGGCAGAATTATCTGGTACGGTAACTGCTTCTGGTTCGACAGCTCTCTTACCGTTCTTAAAACCGGCTCAAGAAGAATTTCAGAAGAAAAATGCCAAAGTAACGGTTAATATTGCCGGCGGTGGTTCGTTTACCGGTCAAAACCAAGTGGGTGCCGGTTCGGTGAATATCGGTAACTCTGATGTGCCCTTGCAAGATAGTCTCAAAGATAAAGGGCTTGTAGAAACCAAGCTTGTCGGTATTCCGTTTGTATTCATTGTCAACTCCGATGTTTCTGTTGACAATCTGACACAACAACAATACGTTGATATCCTCACCGGCAAGGTGACTAACTGGAACGAGGTTGGCGGCAAGGATCAAAAAATTACCCTTATCCACCGGGCCAAATCTTCCGGCTCACGTGGGGCCATTGCTGAAATTGTGCTTAAAGGCGCAGCTTTCACCGATAATGCGGTTATTCAAGACTCCAATGGTGCTGTAAGGGCTGCTATTGCCAGTACTCCGGGCGCTATTGGTTATGTTGATGCCGCTTATGCCGACCAGTCCGTAAAAGCTCTGGCCTATAATGGCGTTAAGTATAGTATCAATGACGTGATCAGCGGCAAATATCCGGTATTTACCTATGGTCGCATGTTTACCAAAGGTGCGCCCACTGGTGCAGTAAAAGCCTTCATTGATTATGCAACAAGCAAAGAATTCCAGGAGGCTTATGCTGAGAAAAACGGGTTTGTGCCTATTACTAAAATGAAGTAGTTTGTTAAAAAAGACAACTGAATAGTTTGTAACCAAAAGCCTTGAACCTTGTGGTTCAAGGCTTTTGGCTCAAATCCATCTCTTTTGCCACAGACCTGCAAGCCGTGTATTCTGTATAACCTTAACACAATCTTAACATGGCATTAACAAAAATGGAGATGCTAGTGAAGTATAATTGAGAAAAGGACTATATTAGACAGGATGTGACTTTTGGTAATGGCAACAACTGCTGACAACCGGGAGCATCAGCGAAAGCTGCTATATGACAGGTATGTACGCTATCTATTTATTACCAGTGCTTTTCTTATGACGGTAATTATTTTATCAATCATTATTTTCGTAGGACAGCAAGGGCTGGCCACCTTTAAAGAAATCAGTCCAATGGAATTTTTCCTATCCTCAAAATGGGACCCGACAGAAAACCAATATGGTGCTTTGAGCTTTATTACGGGTTCGGTGTATGTAACCATACTGGCTGTATTGTTTGGTGCACCCTTGGGTCTGGCTGGAGCCATTTTTATGGCTAAGATTGCGCCAGAGTGGCTGCGGGAGATCATGCGTCCAGCCACAGATTTATATGTTGCTATTCCCTCGGTTGTATATGGCTATGTTGGGCTGACGGTGTTAGTTCCCTTTATTCGTGAGTTTTTCCATGTCAATACAGGATTTGGCTTATTTGCAGCTTCACTTATTCTAGCCATTATGATATTGCCGACAATTATCAGTATTTCCGAAGATGCCCTTAGGGCTGTGCCCAAGACCTTGGAAGAAGCTTCGCTGGCCTTGGGGGCTACTCGCTGGCAGACCATCGCTAAGGTGCTATTGCCTTCTGCATTGCCAGGAATTTTGACGGCTATTATTTTAGCTATGGCCAGAGCTATTGGGGAGACCATGGCAGTGCAAATGGTAATTGGCAATACGCCACAAATGGCAAAATCGCTGTTTACGCCAACATCGACTCTTCCTAGTGAAATTGTTGTTGAAATGGGTAATACACCCTTTGGATCGGCCTGGGGGAATTCGCTATTTTTAATGGCGCTGGTTCTGCTAATTATATCGTTGGCAATGATTTTGCTTATTAGGCAGATTGCGGCAAGGAGGATGGCATAATGTCGTCAGCACAAAGTCAGGATAAAATGGCAACCGCGCTTATGTGGTTGGCTGGTATGCTTATTTTACTCATATTGGTTGCTTTTCTAGGCTACATGCTGATCAAAGGCTTACCGGTTCTGACCTGGGATTTTATCACAGGTCAATCTAGTGACATCAATGCCGGTGGTGGTGTTGGGGCGCAGTTATTCAATTCTTTCTATATACTCGGACTATCGATGCTATTTTCCCTTCCTGCTGCGGTGGGTGCGGGCATATATCTGGCCGAATATGCCGGTAATAACCGGCTGACAAATATGATTCGCTTAAGTACGGAAAGCTTGGCAACAGTACCTTCGATTGTGCTGGCTTTGTTCGGCATGATTATCTTTGTTAATATGTTTGGCATGGGGTTTAGTATCATTGGTGGTTCGCTTACCTTGATGCTGCTTAATTTGCCGGTGCTGGTACGGGTAACTGAAGAATCAATTCGTACTGTACCTGCATATTATCGTGAAGCCAGCCTGGCACTGGGGGCAACCAAATGGCAGACTATCTGGCAGGTGGTACTGCCGAATGCTATGCCGGGAATTATTACCGGTATCACTCTGACGGCTGGCCGGGCGCTGGGAGAAACGGCTATTTTGATATTTACTGCCGGGACTACGGTATCACGCAGCATGCCTGATTTTAATGTTATGGCTGGCGGCGAAACACTGGCGGTGCATATGTGGTATGTTATGGCGGTTGGCCTTGTACCTGACCGGGTTGCAATTGCCGATGGTATAGGAGCATTGTTAATTATTACAATTTTGATTTTCAACCTGATGTTTACACTTCCCGGTAAATATATCCAACGGAAAATGGCTGGCAGCGGTCAGTAACAAAAAAAGTCCTGAGCTTATAGCTCAGGACTTCTTTTGTTACTGTCAGTATTCTCGAGTGTTTTTAGTTTTTTTGCTTTTGCTGCTGCTTTTTTTACTTTAGCCCAAGCTGTATCCCAGCTCTCCATGGCGGCGGTTGCTCTGGCTAATTGCCAACCGGTGATCAGGCCGGCATCATGGTGGGTGAGGCGGCTGGCGGAGGCTTTGACAAGCTCTTGCAACAGCTGTGGAGTAAAGGCAGTGTCCTGAATTTGGCCTAACAGATCTTGTAGTTGTTCCAACCGTTTGGCAAGTAAGCGGGTATTGTCAGGCAGGATAGGCGCCAGCGATTCCAGTGTATACCGTAGGCGCTTGCTGGCAATTCGCAGCTCGTGGGCGGCACTCAGGTCATTAATATCCAACTCATCGCCTTGCTTGAGAAAGCGGGCAAGCCAGTAGGTTAAGCGTTCCAGGACAAACTTTTTACAGGTTGGCTGCGGCTCAGTGGCAGCTTGGGCGGGGCAATTTTCGATAAACGACCATAAACCCAATAATACAGGTGTGCATTGACCAGTGGCAATTTCGGTATAGAGGTTGGCTCTTGCTGATTGGCATTTGTCAGCAATTAAGGCTGTCAAAGCAGGTTTGCTTGCTTGATGGGGAAGTATAGTTGTTACAGCACAAGTTATTTCGTTCCAGGTTAGACTAAATACATCAAGATCGCGAACCTGGGCCAGCTTATAACTCCAGGTAGTGAGTTTGGTTTGCCAAGCGGTATATTCCTCGTTTGGCAGCAGCGGCTTGACAAGCTGTACCAGGGCGCGTAGTCTACGAAAAGCTACGCGGAAATCGTGTACTTCTTCTATACCATCAGGATTGATTAAATAAGCTTGTTGCGCTCTGATTATTGCATGCAGGTTATAGATAATCATTTGGCCGAGTACTTGATGAGCTGGCCGGGATCCACTGGATTTTTTCAAGGGAGAAGGGAGCGCGTTATCTTGTCCAAGTCCATCAGCTATACCAGACAACATAGCTGCCCGGTATAGCTTGCTATCTTGCTCTGGTAATAGCGGAAACTCTTCAGCTAAAGCCGCTCCCAGCCAAATCAAGGCTTGCGGCTGTCCGGCCTTTAATTCCAGTTCAAGCTCCAGTAACTTCTGTTGTTTATCACCAGCTAAAATCTCACCATCATCTAACGCCAATTCAATCTTGCTGCCGTCTGGGGCAGTAAGATTCAGTATGTGGCGTTCAAACCGGGTACGGAAAATTGGTTCGAGTGGCATTTCTCCCACCGCCGCGGTTAGCCGGGCGCCGATATCGGTAAGCATAAAAGGCATGAGGGTGGGGAGCGGGGTGGCTACATCCATATTATATTCAGCGCGCTGGTGAAGTCCGCCGTCACTCGTACCATCAGCTTTAACTGTGGCTGTCCACTTGCTGTCTGCTAACCGTAAGCGGTAAGACAGGCGTGATTTCAGTAATCGCTGATCAGGAGTATCATAATAGGTGGTATCAAGCAGTTGTTTGTAGACTGGCTGAGTTGACAGTTCCTTTAACACAGAGGAATTGAGTAGGGTATTCAGGCAGGTTGGATCAGCTAGCCGCAATTTCAGTTCTGCTTCCGTGTTTGACATGGAAAAACACCTCCTTGAGCTGTTATGTACTTATTCGCCAAATAAAGCAAAAACGCCTTTTATAAGAAACCGGCTCTTTTGACATAGTGTCAAAAGAACCGGTTTTACGACTTGTTATGTGTGCCGCTGACAGAAAAGGCGGTTAAAAGAAGCGGCACGCTGATAAGTCAGCGTGATAGTGCAGTATCGGTTTGAAACAGCTCCTGCCAGAGGGTGGTGGCAATTGTTTGGGAAGCTGTTGGATGAGCAATTAAGGCAGCCATTTCACGCATATAGTCAAGCTGCGCCGGGTTTGTAAGGAGTGTTTGGACAGTGGTAGCGAGAGTCTGGCTGTTATGGGCCCACTGTGCCGCCCCTTTCCGGGTCAAATAAGCAGCATTTTCTTCTTCATGACCGGGGATGGCCTGATATAAGAGTTGGGGCAGTCTCATGGAAAGAGCTTCACTGATGGTAAGGGCTCCTGGTTTAGTAATTAGGAGATCGGCAACTGACATAAGTTCGGGAACATGCCGGGTATAGCCAAATACTTTGAGCGGGTGGGCACAAGAGTATGTCTTGGCTAAAAGCCTACGGCGCAGGTTTGCATTGCGTCCGGCTACCACCACTAGGTTAAAGGGTAATAACAAAGTATCAAGGGCTAGTACCGCTTGTTCAAGATCGCCTAATCCTAATCCTCCGCCCATGATGAGTAATATCGGCTGATTATTGGAAAAACCTAGCTGCTGGCGAAGAATAGCTAATTCGGCTTGCTCAGGAATATAGCTGAATTTGGGATTAACAGGTATGCCAGTGGCGTGAATGCGCGGTAGGCTAATGCCTTGGGTTGCTAATTTTTCTTTGAGTTCCGGGGTAGCGACAAAATACATATCTGTTTCGTTATAACGCCAGAAACGGTGAATGGCAAAATCGGTAATAACACCAATAAGAGGCTGAGTAATTCTGTGGGTACGTTTAAGGTAGGCCGCAGCACCACAGGGAAAGGGATGGGTACAGATTATGGCATCCGGACGGTGGGTATTAATCAGCGTAAGCATACTACGCTTCATGGATATAGCCATAAGGCTTTGGACTTTACTTCCTGGCGGCATTTGTGAAAAGCGGTATAAGAGGTCATACATATCAGGGAAAATATCGATAAGTTTGAGGTAAACGTCTTTTACTAGCGTATTAAGATATGAGTTTTCACCTGCCATAAAATCAACCACTTGCACGGTGGTGGCTGGCGCGTGGTTTTCTATAGCTGCTTTGATGGCTAGGGCGGCTTGGGTATGTCCATCACCGACAGATGCTGAGACTAATAAGATTTTTACTGGTTTATTTATAGACGACAAAGTGATCACCTCGTCATTAACCTCAATATAATTGTTTTTTTGCCCGCAAAAGATGGTTAGTGCCACGTTAATGGGGCGTTAGCAATATTTTCCGGGGGGAGTACTGTTTTTTATCTGGATAAAAAAACGCGCGCGTTCATTGCGAAATGGGCTTGCAATATCGGCGCGACGCGTTGCGTCTTACTTTATTACTATTATCCATGTATCATTGTACGCTTTATAGTTATCAAGGTCAAGCTCCATAACCGCAAAAGGTTCTGAAATGCATGTAACTGACATCCAATTGCCATAATAATAAAAGTATGCAAAAGAAAATGTTTAGTGAGGTGGCTTAGGATGAATAGGAAGAGTATTGGTTATTTAGTGTTACTGGTATTTTTGTGCATGGCGCTCCTTGGTTGTAATAATCAACCACAGAAAAAGCCAGAAATGCCTCAGGCCCCATTGGATCAGAAGCAGGCAGTCCGGCAAAATGAACCAGAGATTACTGTGTTTATGCATGAAACAGGCGAAAAGAAAACCATGAAGATGGAAGAATATCTTGCCGGAGTAGTGGCCGGAGAGATGAAAACCGAGTGGCCGGTAGAAGCCCTGGCGGCGCAAGCCATTATTGCCCGTACTTTTACGGTGGAGGCCATAGAAACCAAAGGCGGTGTTCCTGAGCGTGGCACCCAGGCTTCCACAGATATTAAGGAATTCCAAGCGTATAATGCCAAGGCTGTCAATGACAATGTCAAAAAGGCTGTGGAAATGACGCGCGGCATGATTATAACTTACCAGGGTAAACCCATAAAAGGTTGGTTCCACGCATCAGCAGGCGGCATTACCGCAACAGCAAAAGAAGGGCTTAACTACCGGGATGCCGAGCCGGCATATATCCAGTCAGTGCAGTCGCCGGACGACCTGGCGCCTGAAGACGTAAAAAATTGGACAGTTGCTTTTTCTAAAGAAGATGTCATAAGTGCAATGGCTAAAATGGGGAAAAAAGTAAATGATATCAGCAGCGTAGAAATTACTCAAAAGGGTCCGTCAGGGCGGGCGACAGTACTTATGATTAATAAAGAAGTTGAGGTATCCGGACCGGAGCTTAGAGTGGCATTAGACAGCACAAAACTAAAGTCAATGCTGCTAGATAAGGTTATGGTAAGCGAGGAAAGTGTAACCTTTGTAGGTAAGGGCTATGGCCATGGTGTCGGCATGTCTCAATGGGGAGCAAACCGGATGGCCAAAGATGGTAAGAAGCCGGAAGAAATTGTTACCTATTACTTCAAAGGGGTACAAGTAGAAAAACGTTGGAATTAACAGTCGGGCGGCAGGCACTGTTAGCATAGGTATGCTGGTATAAGTTAAACAGGCTGTAGTAAAAAGCCATAACCAAGCGTAGCGGCGGCATAAAATGCCGCCGTTTTGCAGGCAAAATTGGCTTCGTGCCTGCAAGCATTATGGTGATCCGAAACTCCAGACAAGCACCCAGGAAACAATAGCAGGTGAAAAATACGATACCACTTTTGCAGTTTCGAAAAAGATGCTAGGGCAATCGTTGTACTATTACTCTGCTTTGCGGCATATACATAACTTGATTTGAAATAGCATTGGCTAGGAGGGAGAAGTTTATGCCGATAGATAACAAGACTCCTAAATGGCGGCATCAGTTAACGCTGGTTGACAGGGAGGAACTCAATGTGGATGGGGTTGTTAGCCTGGGCAGCTATGATGAAAAAGAAATTGTCATGGAAACCGAGAAGGGTGTATTGATCATTAAAGGCGAAAGCCTTAATATTAAGCAGCTCAATCTGGAGCAAGGTAACATTATTATAGAAGGAGCAATCAAGGGCATGTACTACGAAGAAGAGTCACGTCAGAAAAAAGGTCTGCTGGAACGGTTTTTGAAGTAAAGTGCGCAGCCGGGCATTGTCGCTGTGGCTGTTCTTGCTGTCTGTATTTGTAGTTCAGGTTGTGGCATTTAGTCTGGCAAGCATTCTGGTCGACTATAGCCGTGGCGCTCTATATGTAAGATTTACAGCAGAAGCAGCGAGCCCACAAGAAGTGAAAGACCTGCCTTATGCGGCGATCATTAACCAGGCTGGCACAAAGTATGGGGTTAGTCCAGGGCTTATTGCTGCTGTAATTAAGGCCGAGAGTTCGTTCGACCCCCGGGCACTGTCTAAGGCTGGGGCTTATGGACTTATGCAGGTTATGCCAGGTACCTGGCGGTTGGTCAATCGCCAGGCGTTAGTTTGCAGCGGCCGCCATGAAGGGGAATGTGGCAGTAATTGTTTTTATAATCCCGAACTTAATATTGCGATTGGTGCTTGCTATTTAAGTCAACTGGCTAAACGCTATGAGAGCCACACAGAATGGGCAGTAGCAGCCTATAATGCCGGGCCGGGAGCTGTTGATAGGTATGGCGGAATTCCGCCCTATGCTGAGACAACTGAATATGTGGCAAGAGTAGTTGACTATTGGTATCAGCTAAGCGGACGATTACCGCCAACGGGGTTAACAGCTGAAAACTGGATAAAGGTCGCGCAGGTGCTGGGTTGGAGCAGCGTGATGACTGCCTTTGCGCTATTGTTATTGGGCAGAAATTTATTTCGGCGGTACCGGGGGTTCCACTGGCGATAAAGTTCAATACCTCTTGTCCTGTTGTCATGGTGAAAAGATAATACTCAGTACACCAGTCAGGGGGTGAGAAGATGGAGTTTTCGACGCAGGTTAAGACGTTTTGGGTTATCATGGCTACTGGCATAATTCTCGGCGTACTTTTTGATACCTATAGGATATTGCGATGGCGGTTCCGGCCGCCCTTGTTAATAACCTCAGTTACAGATTTAATTTATTGCCTGCTTGCAGCGGCAATTGCATTTGCAGCACTACTTATTAGCAACTGGGGGGAACTCCGATTATATGTGGTAATTGCGTTATTTGCCGGACTATTTTTTTATTACCGTCTAGCCAGCCGCCATGTTATGAAGCTTGTTATAAGCTTGTTTAAACTCACGGCCAAAGTTTTACATATGGCTAAAAGAATAGTTGCTTTTATTTTTATCAGGCCGTTGGTTGTTATTCTGCGACTGTTTTTTTCCCCCGTTAAAATTATGGGAAGGAAGTATAAAGACTGGTACAAAAGATGGCGGTCGCCACCGCCGCCACCGCCGCCACCCGAGGAAATACTGCCACCATGACTAGTGATCAGAATTATTTATATAAATTTCCAGCACTAAGAGGATTTGTTATATAAAGAGCGAATATAATAATAATCAAGGAATATGGTGATGTGTATGAACAAAAAATGCAGGACATCAAGACAATTTAGCTGGTTTCGATTATGTATTGCGGTTATGGTCGGATACTTTTGCTATGTCTTTATTGGTCAACAAACTGAGCTTTCTAAAATTCGTCAAGAATCTCAGCTAGTGAATGCCCGCATGACTAATGCGGTTGAGATCAATAATACTCTGACTGCAGAAAAAGAGAAGCTAAGTACAGCTGCCTATATTGAAAAGGTGGCCCGCGAACAGTTAGGTTTGGTAAAGCCGGGAGAAGTGCCCTATATTCCTTCCCGGTAAACGTCATTCTTGACACATTTTCATTGGCAAGAGTATAATATGGATTGCGGGTTCCAAAAATAAATAAAAAAAGTACGAGAGATTTTAAGGAGGAAATTTGATTAGTATGTCCATTGAAGTTGGCAGTGTTGTTGAGGGAGTTGTGACCGGCATAACTAACTTTGGCGCTTTTGTCGAGTTGCCGGGTGGAAAGGTAGGTTTAATTCACATCTCCGAGGTTGCTGACGTATACGTCCGCGATGTTAAGGATTTTTTAAAAGAGCAGGACAAGGTTAAAGTTAAGGTCTTATCAGTAGATGATCGCGGTAAAATCGGCCTTTCTATTAAGCAACTGCAACCTCCTGCGCCAAGAAAACCGCATACCAACGATTTCCGTCGTTCTAATAGAGTTAATAGTTTGACATTTGAGGATAAGCTGAGTAAGTTTTTAAAAGACAGTGACGAGCGTCAGTCTGATTTGAAGCGCAGTACTGATTCTAAACGTGGCGGCAGTGGCGGTCGCGGCGGTGCTGGCGGTGGCGCCGGTGCTGGTGGAGTTGCGTATTAGGGCGTAGTCGTAGTGAGTTGTCTTTATCGACAAAAAATGGAATAATTAATGATAATATAAGCAGGAACCACCTGGCGATGAGTAGCCAGGTGGTTTTTTGGCATTTGTATTGAATTTATGTCAGATTATTTTATTATATCGGTGGCGTAAATAGACAAACCTCTTGATGGTAATTTATGTAAAATCTTAATTGGGCGTAAAACACTTTTTTACAGGGGTGAAGAACCATGCCAAAAGTATCTGTTATTACTCTGCCTGAAGAAATTCTTCAGGCACCACCGATGAGGCCGTCAGCGGAATTGAGGCAAGAGGAGAAGCCGGTTTTTCAGGAATTTTTTGATTGGGTGAGGACCAGAGGAAAGGATCTGGTTTATCAGAACAATTTGCCGCTGCATATCCTGGCACTCCTGCTTGGGCGGGTATCGTTACTGGGTGAGATGGCTCCATTCGGGCTAGCGCTCTTTGCTGCTGTTGCCAGTTTGGCCAGAGAGCGGGCAGCGGCTGTTGGGATTTGGGCTTTGGTCGGTGTGTTGAGTGCAGGTTTTTACCAGGAGGCGATCATATATCTGCTATCAATACTTTTATATTGGCGTTTATCAGACAAGCTGACGCGGTATGAGAAAAAAATACAGGCTGTGCCGTTGTTTTTGTTTGGGTGCATGTTTTTAAGCGGTGCAGCACTTATGCCGTGGCGGGATTTAAGTTTATACGGTATGTTGCTGGTGGTTTTGGATGCAACATTATGTATGATAGTGGCTTTTATTTTTCGTTATGGTGTGCCGTTATTTCTTACCAATACAAAGGAACAGCAGATCGAGTCTGAAAATCTGCTTGGTGGCACAATTATGCTGGCCATAGCGGTTGCTGGGTTGGGCAGTTTAACGATATATGACTATAGTTTACGCAATATTGCAGGCTCACTTATTGCTATGACGCTGGCCTTTAGCGGTGGTTCGGGTGTGGGTGCTGCAGTGGGGGTGATTACCGGACTGGTTATTGGGTTAAGTGATGGTGATGCGGCCACGGCCATTGCTATGTATGCTGTGGCAGGAATGATTGGCGGGGTATTCCGGGAACTGGGAAAACCGGCAGTGCTGCTTGGGTTTATGCTTGGGAGTGCCATCGCTGTGCTATATTTGGGACAACCAAGTCAGTTGTTGTTGGTTCTGATCGAGGTAACAGTTGCCGGAGCAGTCTTTATGTTGGTACCTGCTGCGAAACTGAGCCAGTGGCGGGAAAAATGTCTTGATGAGGTAGATGAGGGTAAGGTTGCCCAGCAAATGATTTATGCAGCTGTAGGAAAACTGAATAATATTTCCTGTATTTTTGGTGATTTAGCCAAAACCTGCAGTGCTGACAGTGACGAGGAAGCGGCTGCTTATAATGAAAAAATTAAAGAGGGACAATTAGCGCACCTGCTTACAGCTGTTGGAGAACGGATTTGCGGCCCCTGTGTACGGAGAAGTGAGTGCTGGGACCAGAATTTTTATCTAACATATCAAGCTATGCTGGATATGCTAGCCTTAGCTGAAGCTGGGAAACTTAGAAATGGGACAATACCTGATATCATCAAAAGCT
This sequence comes from Sporomusa sp. KB1, assembly GCF_007830295.1. GTDB lineage: Bacteria > Bacillota > Negativicutes > Sporomusales > Sporomusaceae > Sporomusa. Next base: position 2,310,171 of record NZ_VLKC01000002.1, read on the forward strand.
CGTGTGTTAACCGGCAAGTGCTATTTGAACTTATTAATCAGGCCGCAGAAACCAACCAGACCCATTGGTATTGGCACAAAAAAATAGCAGAGTGCCGTCAGACGGCTGTAGAGCAACTGCAAGCAACAGGAGTAATTATTGGCAATCTGGTACAAGAACTGAAAAGGGGGCCACAGACAGACAGGGAGGTTGCTGAGATGCTGGCAGACCAGGCTGCTGAGCTAGGGTGTCCGCTTAGCGCAGTACAGGTAATTAGTGAACAAGGCAAGGTTATGGTAGCAGCACAAAAAACGGCCTGTGATGGGACACGGGAATGTATCAATACGATATTGCCGGTAACGTCCAATTTGTTACAGGAGAAAATGATATTACATGCCGACTGTGGCAATAAAATTCGGCATAAAAATTGTAAACTAACTATGGAACTGGATGAACGGTATCATGTGGAAACTGGTATGGCGACAGCCGCCAAAGCTGAAAGCCAGGTTTCTGGCGATACCTGTGTGGTTCAGTCAGTCAGTCGGGGTCGAACAGCACTTATTTTGAGTGATGGAATGGGTAGTGGTGAAGCCGCCGCTAACAGTAGTGGTCAGGCTGTTAGCTTTTTGCAGCGATTATTGGCAGCAGGCTTTGATGTAGATACGGCTGTAAAGATGGTTAATTCGATGTTGCTGATAAAAATGCCAGGTGATACCTTTGCTACTGTTGATATGGCAGTAGTCGACACATTTACCGGCAAAACTGAGTTCTTGAAGGTCGGTTCGGCTCCCAGTTATATTAAACGAGTCCGGGAGGTGACGACAATTAACCCGGTATCGCCACCTATAGGGATATTAGAGCATGTCGAAATTGAGCCTGTTAGACGCGTATTGGCTCCAGGTGATATTGTGATTATGGTGAGTGATGGTGTTACAGATGCTGTCCATGGTACTGATAACGACTGCTGGGTAGCTAATTTCCTGCGTCGCACAGGCAGTGAACGTCCGCAAGATATTGCTGATAGGCTGTTACGGCAGGCCATTCACTTATCTGGCGGTATAGCAAAGGATGATATGGCTGTGCTGGTAGCCAGGGTAACAGACAGGCCAGGAATTGTTCAATAACTATGGAAAAGAAGGGGCTGTCGCAAAATACTTTTTAAGTTATCCACAGCCCTTAAAATTAATGATAATACTGAAAAAGTGGTATAAATTTAGCTTTTAAATCGCTATTTATACCACTTTTCCTATTATTTATAGTTTCATTTTATATAATTAAGCCATTATTTATGGAAGATTTTGTCTTAGTGCGACAGCCTCTTCTTTATCTTGGATACGAGTCAAGACTCCCGCCTCTATAGGCGGCGTTAATTCAGGTGGAGTAGACTCTCCAACTGAATCTCCAATGTTTCAGCTATGCTGAAACGAGTTCACTGCAAATTAGCAGTGAACGGGTCTGGCTTCTCAAAGCCTGCAAGCGGAATGCGTTTATAAGGTAACTTTACTAACATTTGCTCTGTAAGATCTTTAAAAATTATATCTATATTTGTGTCAATGCTTTCTGACTCTCTATCGTATTTAACTACTTTAATCATGTCAAATCTGTCTAATAGGGAAGAGTAAGCGTAACATTTCAACACAATATCAGATTCAATATATGTTTCATCAAACCAAAAGGTATGCATTCTGTCCTGCCGGACTTGCGACAATTCAACAACAACGACAAGGTCGGCAGATAAATTAGCCGCAAGTTTGGCCAAGACTTTTTCATCAGTTAGGCGGGAAGTTTTATGTTCAGCCAAATAGGTTTTGGCAGCTTTTTGCACTGTATCAGCAGGGAGCAATGAATAATAGGGGTACTTGAAAGGTTTTATTATGGTGCTTTGTATTACATGAATATCATCCAGATAACGAAAGTTGGCTGTGTTAATTGGCGGTAAAACGGCCACATTGATAGGTTTTATCGCAAAGGTGGGAAACGGAACAGCACAAAGGACTAGCAATAAGAGCAATAGCTTAACAAAAAATATCTCAGTTTGCCGAATAGACATAGGTAAATTCAGTCCTTTCGTAGGTATTTGGGCTAGTTGCTTATTATATTATACAGTATTATGCAAGCTACTGATGCATAATTCTGAAACATTGTGCCATACTAGGAATTGCAGATGGGTCTAAGTGGCAACTACTATGCAGCAGAAACAAAGTAATTGCAGTTTTGATTGACGTCAAGGAGTTGATTAACTTGAAAATATATCTGATTATACTGCCGGCAGCCTTATGTACAGGTCTGAGAATATGAGCCTGCGTGTGGGAGTGCCGCAAGGGTTATTACATTTCCAGTATGGAACTGTATGGGAACGGTTTTTGTCTGAATTAGGAGCTGAAGTGGTACTATCTGGTGAAACCTCGCGGCATACACTTGATTGTGGGAGTGTTCTTGATGAGATGTGTCTGCCGGCAAAGGTTTTTTTCGGCCATGCCTATCAGTTGCGTGATAAGGTAGACTATTTGTTTTTGCCGCGAATTGTTAGCATTCGGCAGGGGCAGTACACTTGTCCGAAGATTATTGGCATGCCTGATGTGCTGAGAAATAATGTGGGTCAGCTGCCGCCCATTATTGATACAAATATCGATATGCGGAAAAAAAGCAGGCCGTTGTACCAAGCTATTGTTACAATCGGACAGTTGTTTGGCTGCGGTGTAGTCGCAAGTCTGTATGCCTGGTTTAGGGCGTGGCAGTACCGGGCACGAACACAGCCTGTGGGATGGGCTTATGATGGGCGTCCACGGCTTGCTCTTATTGGTCACCCCTATATCATCTATGATCGCCAGGTTAGTCTTGATACTTTGAAAAAACTCAGCAGACTAGGGATGCAGGTTGTTACTCCGGAAATGGTGGAACCCGAAGAAATTAACCGTGCTGCGGCAAAACTGGAGAAAAAAATTTTTTGGTCTAATAGTCATACGCTTGCTGGTGCGGCTATGGCACTCATGTCAGGGAGCCGCTCCTTAAGCGGCATTATTTTCATGACCTGCTTTGCATGTGGACCAGATGCGTTGGTAGGGGAACTTATTCGGCAACAAGCCAGCCAGCTAAATATTCCCTGCCTGCAGCTGTCACTTGATGAGCATACGGCAGAGGCCGGTTTAATTACACGGCTGGAGGCCTTTAGCGACATGGTTAAGCGGAGGCAAAATACATGATTGTAACTTTTCCCCATATGGGAACGCTGAGTATTGTCTTAAAAGCATTATTTACTCAGCTGGGATGTCAGGTTTTGGTGCCGCCGCCCATTACGAAACACACGATGGAGCTTGGGACAAGGGTATCGCCTGAAACGGTATGTCTGCCATTTAAGCTGACCTTAGGCAACTTTATTGAGGCCCTGGAGCAAGGAGCCGATACGTTGGTAACTTGTGGCGGCGACGGCCCTTGCCGTCTTGGCTATTATGGGGTTATTCAAAAAAGAATTTTGGAACAGTTAGGCTATCAGTTCAGGATGATTACAGTGGAGCCTAACTTGATAGAATCTTACCGGCAGCTAAAGTTTGTTGCTCCCCATACAAGCTGGCACCAACTATATAAGGCATTTCAACTGGCGGGTGCTAAGATGAATCTTTTGGATGATATTAGTTGCGAGGCTAATCGTCTCAGGGCTGGTGAGTCTGTACGCGGTTCCGTAAATCTACTATGGGAACAGGCTGTCAGGGAGATTGATCTAGCAGAAAGCTGCCTGGCGCTCAAGGGCTTGCGGGAAGATTTGTTGCAAAAATTACAGGCGGTAAGGGTAGTGCAACCGTTAAATCCCCTGCGGGTTGCTATTGTGGGGGAGATATATGTAATGCTTGAACCTTTTGTCAATCAGAATCTGGAGCGCCGCCTTGGTGACATGGGGGTTGAGGTCTCGAAGACATTGCTTTTAAGCGATTATGTTAAAGGACATTTGTTGCGCCGGCAAAGCTATTTGGAACTTTATAAAAAGCTGTCGACTATAGCGGCACCTTATCTTGGTCACTATGTTGGCGGGCACGGTCTGAAAAGTATTGCGTATACTATTTTAAAAAAGCAACAAGGTTTTGATGGAATTATTCAGGTCTATCCATTTACCTGTATGCCGGAAGTGGTAGCCAAGAATATTTTGCCCAAGGTTAGTCAAGACATAGACATGCCAGTACTTACGCTTGCCTATGATGAGCAGACTGGTGAGGCTGGTGTTATGACAAGACTGGAAGCTTTTATTGATTTATTAAAATATCGGCAGACTAAGCTGCGACAGACTATCAAAATCGACAGTGAACTATCGATTCTGCATTAACAAAGGTCAAGAGCACTGAATTACAGGGCGAATACGCCCTGTTCCTTTTTTGCTAGGTATAGGGATAATGGTTAATTAAGGCAGGAGATTTCGCTTTGCGGCGCGAATGAAAAACTAAAATGCCAACAAAGACTAACACAAGTAGGAAGCCGGGGATAGTAAAAATGCTTGATAAGGTAAAAACATGGATTAACAACTACCGGCTCGTTAAGCCAGGCGGTCGAATTTTGGCCGCCTGTTCGGGTGGGCCGGATTCGCTGGCCCTGGTTCACATTCTACATAGGCTGAAAGACGAGCATGGTTTTAGTTTGGCTGTGGCCCATGTAAATCACATGCTGCGCCCGGAAGCGCCCGAGGAAGCCGAATTTGTTGAGGCTTTTTCAACTAGCCTTGGATTAAAGTGTTTCGTTACGGCTATCGATGTATCAGCCTATAGTAAGGCTAATAAAATATCATCACAGGAGGAGGCCGCGCGGCTACTTAGATATCAGTGCTTGCGCAGTATTGCCGCCGCGTGGGGCGGTGCACAGATTGCTACAGGCCATCACCGCGATGACCAAGTGGAAACCGTACTGCTTAATTTCTTGCGCGGGGCAGGTAGTGGTGGGCTTAGGGGGATGAAACCTTTAAACGGTGATGTTATGCGCCCACTGCTTGCGGTCAGTCGTCCGGAGATTGAGGCTTATTGTGAGGAACAGGGGTTGCAGCCACGGCGTGACAGCTCAAATTTTACGACAGAGTATCGGAGGAATCGGATTAGATTAGAGCTATTGCCTGTTTTGGAGAAAAGTTACAATCCGGCCATTCGGGAGGCCATCTGGCGGTTGGCTTCGTTGGCAGGTGATGAACACGACTATATTCGCGGGGAAGCTGCCAAGCTATGGGGCAAAGTGGCGATAGCGGGCGACTGCGTAGCTATTGAAAGCCAGGGATTAGCCGCGTTACCCACAGCCTTGCAGCGAGAGTTAATCAGGCAGGCAATTGAGAAAAAACGTGGTGCCCTGACAGGAATAAGCTTTGAGCATGTGGAAAAATTACTTACTATGGCACTTTTCGGCACAGTAGGTTCTTTGTTGACCTTACCTGGCGGTTTTATTGCCAGAAAAACATATGCAGGTCTTGTGGTGGAGAATGGCGCTTTGTATCAATCTAAGCCTGTGCGTACAAAAAAGCTTGAACCAGTAACGGTTGTGATACCTGGTAGTACCACTATTGGTAGCAGTACAATAGTGGCAGAGCTGGTGACAGCATTGCCGCTAAAAAAAGGAAAAAATAGTGCAGTCTTTGATTTTGTAAAGTTGACCTTGCCGCTCATTGTGCGGTCAAGAGTGCCTGGGGATAGATTTCGTCCAGCAGGACTTAATGGCAGCAAAAAACTCAAAAATTTCTTTATTGATTATAAGGTTCCAGAAGCGGTGCGGGACTATGTTCCCATTGTTGCTGACCAACAAGAAATTATCTGGGTTGCCGGTTATCGCCAAAGTGAGCATGCCCGGATTACTGAAACTACGAAAAAAATCTTGCAGCTTACCATTACTAAACAGGAGGAATTTTGAATATGAGTAATAATATGATGGATGATCTGGAGAAGATATTATTTAGTGAGACAGATGTGGCTAGCCGGATTAAAGAATTGGGCGAAGCAATTACCCAAGATTATGCAGGCAAAGAAATATTGATGATTGGTGTTTTGCGGGGCGCGGTAATCTTTATGGCTGATTTGGCTCGGGCTATCAAGTTGCCGGTAGCCATTGACTTTATGGCTGTATCGAGCTATGGCTCTACTACTTCCTCAAGCGGCGTTGTTAGGATTTTAAAGGATCTTGATGAGGATGTGGAGAATAAGCATGTGCTTATCGTAGAAGACATTATTGACTCAGGGTTGACGTTAAACTATCTCATGGAAAATTTGTGGTCCCGTAAACCAGCCAGTATTAAGATCTGTACGCTCTTAAATAAGCCTGATCGCCGGAAGGTGGAGGTGCCGATTGCTTACAATGGTTTTACTATTCCTGACTACTTTGTTGTTGGCTATGGACTAGACTTTGCGGAAAAATATCGCAACTTCCCTTTTATCGGGGTACTAAAACCAGAAACGTACGAGGGATAAATGTTTTTCCTTAATTGTCAATTTTTATTTAGTATGCTATAATTATGCGATATGAATGGTAACAGGTCTCTAATGCCGTTTGTGTGGTCCAGCGAGAGGAGGGCTACTTGTTGAACAAGTTTTTTCGAAATGTCAGTTTTTACTTGTTGATTATCATTATAGCCATATCGATAATCGACTACTATTCATCACGGACGACACCCAAGCAGGAAGTTAGTTACACTCAATTCCTGAAACAAGTTGAAGAGCAAAAGGTTGAGCGGGTAACCATTGTCGACAATACTATTCGCGGCAAACTACAGGATGGTCAGGAGTTCTCTACCATTACTCCAAACGATCCGACGCTAATCAACCAGCTTAGGGAAAAAGGTGTTGATATTAAGGCGGAACAGCCGCCGCAGCCACCGTGGTGGACAACAATTTTTTCATCTATTTTGCCAATTCTCTTGTTAATTGGTGTGTGGTTTTTTATCATGCAGCAGACACAAGGTGGCGGTAACCGGGTTATGTCTTTTGGTAAATCCCGGGCTAAACTGCATGGTGAGGATAAGACTAAGGTCACATTTAGTGATGTGGCTGGAGCTGATGAAGCCAAGCAGGATCTGGAAGAGGTCGTTGAATTCTTAAAGCATCCCAAGAAATTCAATGATTTAGGGGCGCGTATCCCTAAAGGTGTACTCTTATTTGGGCCGCCAGGCACAGGTAAAACGTTACTAGCTCGTGCAGTAGCCGGTGAAGCGGGTGTACCCTTCTTTAGTATTAGTGGTTCCGACTTTGTGGAAATGTTTGTCGGTGTTGGTGCGTCCAGGGTGCGGGACTTGTTTGAACAAGCTAAGAAAAGTGCTCCCTGTATTGTGTTTATTGACGAAATTGATGCTGTTGGCCGCCAGCGGGGCGCAGGTCTGGGCGGTGGTCATGACGAGCGTGAACAGACTCTAAACCAGCTGCTTGTTGAAATGGATGGTTTTGGGGTTAATGAAGGCATTATTATTATTGCTGCCACCAACCGCCCTGATATTCTTGACCCGGCACTCTTGCGTCCTGGGCGGTTTGACCGCCAGATTGTGGTTGATCGTCCTGATGTCAAAGGTCGTCAGGAAATACTTAAGGTGCATACCAAAGGCAAGCCTGTCGGCGAGAATGTTGATCTGGATGTTTTGGCGCGGCGCACCCCTGGTTTTACTGGCGCTGACTTAAGCAACCTGGTTAACGAAGCAGCGTTATTAGCAGCTAGACGCAGTAAACGGCGTATTGAAATGCCGGAAATGGAAGAAGCCGTTGAGCGGGTCGTAGCAGGACCTGAACGCAAATCTAAGGTCATTAGTGATAAAGAAAAAAGGCTGACTGCTTATCATGAAGCTGGTCATGCTCTTGTTGGCATGATGCTTACCCATACTGATCCTGTGCATAAAGTATCTATTATTCCTCGCGGACGGGCAGGCGGTTATACACTGATGCTGCCGAAGGAAGACCGTTACTATGCTACCAAGACTGAGCTTTTAGAGCAACTTAATACACTCCTTGGTGGGCGCGTTGCTGAGGCTGTTGTATTGGGTGAAATCAGCACTGGCGCGCAAAATGATTTGGAACGTGCTACTGATTTGACACGTAAGATGATTACCGAGTACGGTATGAGTGAAGTTTTAGGTCCGATTACCTTTGGTCGCCGCCAGGAACAACAAGTTTTCCTGGGACGGGATATTTCCCGTGATCGCAATTATAGCGAAGAAGTAGCTTCTTCAATTGATAAGGAAGTTAGGCGGTTGATTGATGCGGCCTATGCTAAAACCGAAGAGATGCTTAGAGATAATATTGATAAGCTGCATCTAGTTGCCGAGGCTCTTTTAGAACGTGAAACCCTCGAAGGTGAGGAATTAGCGCAACTGCTTAACCAAGGAAAAATAACTAAAAAGCAAAATGATAGTGATGATAATTCGCCGCCTGCTGATATACCACCAGTTACGGCACAAACTGATCCAGATACCGAAACGGGACCCAAAATTGTCTATAGTTTTGGTTTGGCTGAATAACGCTATTGATGTCAAATAACAGCAGGGGGATATTCCCTGCTGTTATTGTTATTTAAAATTAGACTGGAGGGCTAATTTGAAAAAGCTGCTTTTATTAGTTCTTATTACTATGATTACTATGTTATTGCTCCCCAGCATTTTACAGGCTGCGCCAGCCGTTTCGCCTGTGGAGTATGAAAAGGGTGTTGTGATATTTGTTGGACCATTTGATCAGTCTATGCAGAAACAGTATCAGATGGGTAAGGGCGAACTGGTCACTATTCAGTTGACCAGTGGTCCAGAGACTGGCAAAGTTGTGGATACATTCAACTTTGTATCAGAACGTTCCCCGTATGAAATCAGAGTCAAAGCCGGCGATAAGGTTATTGTCGCAGTCACCCATGATTTTGGTAAAATTAATTATCATGTCAGCGATTTTGACCGTTTTGATTATGTATATCTATTGGTTGGGTTATTTGTATTGGTACTGGTGGTATTTGGCCGTTTCATCGGGGCCAAGTCGGTGTTGGTCATTGCATTTTCTATGCTGGTGATTTTTAAGTTTTTTATTGGCCAAGTGATGAATAACCAATACAGTCTGACACTGCTAACACTGGTAGTAGCGGCTATTATTGCTGTGGCTACACAGCTTGTGGTAAGCGGCTTTTCCAAAAAGACATTGGCTGCTGTATTGGGTACTATCGGTGGGGTGGCCGTAGCTGGCCTGTTATCAATGTTGTCCATTAAAGTTATGCATTTGACCGGCTTAGATTCGGAAGAGGCTATGTTGCTAAAAGCAGCGGTACTATCGCAGATTGATTTTCAAGGAGTGCTTTTTGCTGGCATGGTTTTTGGCGCCCTGGGGGCTGTTATGGATGTCACCATCTCTATTGCTTCGGCGGTGTATGAAGTGAAATATGTCCAACCGGCCATCAGTTTTAAAGAACTGGTCCAGGCGGGCATGAATGTCGGACGGGATATCATGGGTACCATGTCCAATACCCTAATTCTAGCCTATGCGGGCAGTTCTTTGCCGCTCATGCTGCTTATTGCTTCTCAACAGAATGCGCCTATGCTAAAAATACTAAACTTAAACATGATTGTAACCGAGTTTGCCCGGGCGCTAACTGGCAGTATCGGTCTTATTTGCGCGATACCACTAACCGCAATAATCACAGCGATGTTGTTGAATAGAAAGTAAAGAACAGGGGGGAGAAATTATGGATTGGATAAAACCATGCCGGGCTACGGGGCTTGGCAGTTTGCCGTATCAGGATGAATTGGCAGCAATCAAGCTAATTGCCGCGGCGATGCCGCATTGGCCGCACTGGCCACAGCTGCCGACCAAGATTCCGGAACAGGGCTTTCTTGTGCAATATGTACAGCCGCTCATTAAACTAGGAGTATTAACGGTTCAACCATTAAAAGACCCTGTATTTTGCCGCCAGGAAGCTGATTGGGATACGAAAGCAGCGAACTTTTATGAAAAATATTTGGAATTTATCGAGGAACAGCCTGCTGCCACACAGACGTTTGCGCTGACAGGGGAAGCCTTTGCTGGTATGGAGTATTTTTTGAGTAACTTCGCTAGTTATTTTCCGCAAGCAGAAGGTGTGAAGGGGCATGTTAGCGGACCTTTGACAGTGGGACTACAGATTAAAGATGAGCGGGGACGGGCTTGTTTTTATGATGAAACACTGCGAGATATCTTGATAAAGTGCTTGGCTGTTGAGGCCGTATTTGAGGCCAGACGTCTCAAAACCCTTGGGTTACCAGTAATGATTTTTATTGATGATCCGTCTTTATTCCTCATAGGGTCATCTAGCTATATTACGTTGACCAAGGAAGTGGCTTCGGCTGGCTTGGCCACTATTATAGAGGCTTTGCATGCCGAAGATGTCAAAGTAGGGGTGCATGCCTGTGCCGGTATTGATTGGTCCATTTTGTTTGAATTACCAGTTGATGTAATAAGTTTTGATGCCTATCATTACTTTACAGGTATGGCGTTACAGGCAGAGGGTTTGGCAGGATATTTGAGTCGGGGTGGGAAGCTGGCTTGGGGACTTGTACCAACTTCTGATGAAGCGTGGCAGGAAACACCGGAATCCATCCTGGCGCGGTTTGAACATCAATGCACAGAACTGGCTAATCGAGGCATTGACAGCATTGTTTTGCGCCAAAATATAATTTGGACGCCTAGCTGTGGAACAGGGGCGCTGCCGGTGCCGTTAGCGGAACATATCTATAATTTGATTAAAGAAATTGTTGTCAGGCTACAGGCATGAAAAAAGTTCATTGTTTAGGATAACAATAAACATTTTGGGGGATTAAACATTGCGGACAGCTATACTTGAATTACTCAAGCATAATGCAGGCCAATATATCTCTGGAGAGGAAATTTCGCGCAACCTAAACGTCTCACGAACGGCAGTGTGGAAGCATATTCGGGCATTGAAACAGTCTGGTTATGACATTGAAGCCCATTCACGGCTTGGTTATGCGCTGCGGCAAAACACCGACAGATTGTTACCTGCTGAGATTAGAGCACAGCTAACCAGCGCAGTGCTCGGGCAGGAAATTCACTATTTCAGTGAAGTGGATTCAACCAACAATGAAGCTAAAAAGCTAGCCGCAAACGGTTGCCCGGAAGGGACCATCGTTGTGGCTGAAACCCAGGCTGCTGGCCGCGGACGTCTTGCCAGGGGCTGGTTTTCACCTTTTGGCCAGGGGATTTGGCTGTCTGTCGTGCTGCGGCCACCGTTTGGTCCCATGGATGCTGCCAAATGTACGCTGATGGCAGCTATCGGTGTAAATCGCGCTATCGGTGTAAATCGCGCTATCAATGCGGTGACAGGTGTAGACTGCGGCATTAAGTGGCCTAATGATATCTTGTGGAATAATCGCAAGGTTGTGGGGATTCTTACTGAAATGAGCGCCGAAATCGATGTTATCAATTATGTGGTTATCGGTATGGGGATTAACGTCTCTATTGAGCATTTCCCGAGCGAGCTTGCGCCGATAGCGGCCTCACTGTCGGTTGCAACCGGCCGCTCAATTTCGCGGGTGAAGTTATTGACAGCCATCCTGGCTGAATTAGAAAATGTGTATAAACTTGTCAAGAAGTCCGGTTTTGCGCCAGTGCTTGCGGCTTGGCGCAAAGAATCAATTACGCTGGGACGTCAAGTGGATGTTCGGGGATTTGATCGCAGCTTCAGTGGTGTGGCCATAGATATTGATGCCGATGGTGCGCTGTTAGTAAAGACACCACAGGGTATTGAACGGGTATTAGCAGGTGATGTGTCTATCAGTCCTGTTGTATTCAGGTAGCGGTCAAGGAATTACTAGGAGGGGTATATTTACAACTCCCTTGCTTTTAGGTACAATTATAGCGATTAAGGAGCAAGGCTGTTTCACGTTAGTTGCAGCCAGGTAGTTCATACAGGGGGATTTTTTTAATGTTGTTAGTATTTGATGTTGGCAATACCAATATCGTTTTAGGAGTTTACGAGGATGATGAGCTTCGTTATCATTGGCGGGTTTCAACAGATAAGCAAAAGACCGGTGATGAATATGGTGTGCTGATTTACAATCTGTTTACTTATCGCGGCCTGAAGATGGAGGACGTGGAAGCTATCGTGATTTCTTCCGTTGTGCCACCACTTGTTGTGCCTTTAACTAGAATGTGTCAGCGATATTTTAATGTTGAACCGCTTGTCGTAGGGCCAGGGATTAAGACTGGTATTTGTATAAAATATGAAAATCCGCGTGAAGTGGGCGCAGACCGGATTGTTAATGCCATTGCAGCGTATGACAAATATGGCGGGCCGCTTATTATTGTTGATTTTGGTACTGCTACGACGTTTTGTGCTTTAGCTGAAAATGGTGACTATTTGGGCGGGGCCATTGCACCCGGTATTTGGATTTCCACCGAGGCTTTGTTCCAACAGGCGGCTAAATTGCCCCGTATCGAGCTTATTAAGCCTAAGACTGTTATTTGTCGTAACACGATAAGCAGTATGCAGTCAGGTATTATTTACGGGTTTGTGGGACAAGTAGATGAGATTGTTCGCCGGATGCGTGCCGAACTGTCTCAGGAGGCTATTGTTGTGGCTACAGGTGGTTTGGCTAATCTGATTGCCCAGGAGTCGCATACGATTGATAAAGTAGACACCTTTTTGACATTAGATGGTCTTAGGCTTATTCACGAACGTAATCGTTAGAATTTTTATAGGTGTAGTTCGCGAGGCGGTCAATTATGGCCGCTTTTCTTTTACTTGCCGAGGAGGGACCTATGCATATCGGTAAAATTTTACTGGCAAATCCGGTTATTCTGGCCCCGATGGCCGGGGTTACTGATTTGCCCTTTCGTTTGCTGGCTAAAGAGATGGGCTGTGGCTTAGTGTACTCTGAGATGGTAAGCGATAAAGGACTAATTTATGATAATGTCCATACAAAAAAAATGTTGGCAATCGAAGAGCAAGAGCGGCCAGTGGCTTTGCAGATTTTTGGTTCAGAGCCCGAAAGTATGGGGCGGGCGGCCAAAATTGTTGCTGCCGCCGGGGCCGATATTATTGACATTAACATGGGCTGTCCGACACTTAAAATTGTTAAAAATGGTGAGGGCTCAGCGTTGATGCGAAAACCTGAGCTTGCACACCAGATTATTGCTGCTGTAGTGACTGCGGCAGGCGATGTTCCAGTTACTGTAAAGTTTCGTAAGGGTTGGGACGAAAAATCAGTGAATGCTGTAGAGATTGCCAAGCTGGCAGAGCAAGCCGGAGCGGCAGCTGTCAGTGTTCATGGGCGTACCCGGGAACAATTTTATTCTGGCTCTGCAGATTGGAATATTATCAGGGAAGTAAAAGCGGCTGTTCACATTCCTGTCATTGGTAATGGCGATATCCGTACACCGCAAGATGCCAAGCGTATGTTGACTGAAACTGGCTGTGATGGCATAATGATAGGGCGGGGAGCCCAGGGGAATCCCTGGATATTCCGTCAAGTTGCCCAGTACCTTGCAACAGGCGAAATTCTGCCATCACCTGAACTAAATGAGCGGATCGACATGCTGCTTAGACATCTCGACCTGCTTGTTGAACACAAAGGGGAATACATCGGCATCCGCGAAATGCGCAGTCATGCCGCCTGGTACACCAAAGGCCTGCCCAAATCAGCCGAACTAAGGCTAAGATTTAACCAGGCAACCAGCAGAGAAGATTTTATTCGCATTATGGAAAATTACCGTGATGGTATAACTTAAAAAATATTATTGTGCAAAGACCGGAAAACGATTAGAAATGTCCAGATGCGAGGCGCGACGAGGACGTGACCGCAGTCGTACTGGGAAGTACGTCGGAGGGAACGCCCGCAGGAGCAACGAAGCAGATGGGCGTTTATAATCGTTTTCCGCAGGGGGATAAGATGCATATGCTCATAATGCCTGTCGCTAACGGCGTATTGCCAAGGCCACAGGGTGGAACGATTACCGGTATGTTTATTATCGAAAACGGCGGTCAGTTACTGCTGGATGTGGGGGTGGGACGAGAAATCCTTATTTGTCCCTGGATTGTTGAAGAACAAGCCTTATACCCTATTGGTGTAATTGTCCGCATTATGAACATTTGGAGTCAGACGGCTGTAGATAATAATAATGTCGAAACGCCGGTACTTATGGCTAAATTGGAAGGTAGAGGCCATGCCCGCTGGTATACTATGCGGACAGCGGGCAGTTATCTTTACTCAAATGATATCGAATACATCAACCTAAAAAAGATGCGTAAGGAATATCCAGTTATCTCCGGCGCTGGGTGGGCACCTCAAGGAGGATACACTGAATTTCGCGATAAAAGTGATATCCCTGTAACAATTTACGGCTCAGATCTTGAGACAGGCGAGCAAGTCAGCATAACGGCTAATTTAGGTGGTTTGGTTGAGCTTGAACAGGCTCATACGATTGAGCACTCGGTTATCAGGGCTTTGACTACCTATGGGTTATGCACGGCACGAACGTTGGTGGAAGCTATGGGCCGAGAGACTGATGAGTTAAAAAAATCAGTGGAGTTTAGTATTAAACATACCATGCCGGAAGCATTGGGTTTGACAGCCAGCGGGGCTTGTGGGAATCCGATGACTAATTTAGCCCAATTTTATTTGGCGCAAGAGTTTGTTAACAACATTGAGGCAGGTAAGTCACTGAATGAGTCTATTGACAAAGCTCGTCGTGCTACTATGTCTCAGCTTACTGATGATATTGGTATTACCATGAATCAGGGCATCCGGGTGCTGCAAGGACTCAAAAAGGGTATGGCTCATGATGATACCGTATTGAAGCTGGAAACTTATAAAAGAGTAATTAGCCGTTTTCCTTTTGAACCTTGGGAATAACGGCTTTTCTTCTGCCCGGTTTCTATTTCGTGGTAAACTTGTTATTTAGTAAAGATAATGTTAAAATATGCATGTACACAATAGTGTGCACATATACTAAGGGGAGATGAGCGCGCCGTGTTGCTTCGTATTGGCGACAAGATTGTTGATCGACAGAAAATTCATCATACTGTTGACCGAATTCTTGAATTGCGGCGAGATGGCTTATCACAGCAAGAGGTGGCAGGCCAAACTGGTGTTGATCGCACCTTTGTTTCGCGTCTCGAAACCATTGGCGAGATTCGTAAAGGCGGCCGTGTAGCGCTAATAGGCTTTCCAATAAAAAATTGTCAAGAGATATATACTGTTGCCAGGCAAGAAGGTGTTGACTTTTGCCTTGTTTTATCTGATCAGGAACGCTTAGATTTTGTTCAAACCAAAAGCGGAGTAGAATTATTTAACACTATTATGGAAATAATATCCAACGTCCATAAGTATGATATAGTAATTATTATTGGCTCAAATATGCGCATTAAACTAATGGAAGCCTTACTAGACAAAACAGTAATTGGTGTACAAATTGGAGAATCGCCAATTTCTGAAGATAAATATGTCAATCCGGAAGATATTTGTGCGCTTATCAGGCAGCTGAGGTTTTAGCCAGGAGGATACAAGGATGAAACAGGTGGTAAGCATCAGTCTGGGTTCATCAAATCGTAACAGCACGATTATTACTGAATTTGGTGGTCAACAGTTTCAAATTAAGAGAATCGGAACTGATGGGAATAAACAGGTAGCAGCAGATCTTATCCGTGAACTGGATGGTCAGGTGGATGCAATTGGTCTTGGTGGTACTGATTTATATATTTATGCTGGTAAAAAGCGGTATACCTTCCGGGAATCAGCGGTATTAGCTGCTAATGCCAAAATAACACCAGTAGTTGATGGCAGCACCATTAAGAATACATTGGAGCGGCGGGTAATACCTTATCTTATTAACAAATATGGTTTTGAATTCAAAGATAAACAGGCGCTTATTGTATGTGCTGTTGACCGGTTCGGATTAGCTGAAGCTTTGGCAGGCGCGGGCTGTAAAACCGTGTTTGGCGATCTGATGTTTGGCCTGGGCTTGCCAATACCCATTACGACCTTAGACAGCCTGAATCGATTGGCTAATCTGGTAGCTCCTGTTATTACCAAATTGCCTGTTAGTTTGTTCTATCCTACAGGCAATAAGCAAACCCAGATGACCCCTAAATTTGCGAAGTATTTTCACCGTGCGTCGATTGTTGCTGGTGATTTTCATTTTATTAGGCGCTACATGCCAGATACTATGAAAGATAAGTTGATTATTACCAACACAGTAACACAAGAGGATGAAGTTTTGCTAAAAGAGCGGGGGGTTACTACCTTAGTAACAACTACACCGGAAATGGGTGGCCGATCTTTCGGGACTAACCTATTAGAAGGAATGCTGACGGCCTTATCCGGCAAACATCCAGCTCAGCTAACGGTAGAAAATTATATTGATCTTATTGAACAAGCTGGGATTGAGCCAAGGTTTAAAAAACTTACATAAGGAGGCGCTTGTATTTGCAAAAGTTTGCTTTTGTAGTTCATCCTTTGGAAGCTAGCGATTTTAGCCGGAAGTTTTCTTTTACCCGTAACTGGCCTGATAGGTTAGTAGAAGGTATTATCAAATACATACCGCCGTTCAAAGTCTCTCACATTAGTGGTATTGATTCCGGACATAATAAGGCAGAAGGCTGGTTTGTCGGGTGTCCTCTGACGTCACGGCAAATGGTTGCCATGCCTGAACCGTATGTAATTAATAAAATCATAAAGACCGGTAAGGTAGCTGAAAAACTCGGAGCTAAAATTATGGGTCTTGGTGCTTTTACATCTGTTGTTGGTGACGCAGGCATAACAGTAGCTAAAAACTTAAAAATTGCCGTAACAACAGGCAACAGTTACACCGTAGCTACCGCGCTAGAAGGTACACGCCAAGCTGCCAAAGCAATGGGGATTGACTTATCGCGGACTAATGTGCTTATCTTAGGAGCTACTGGGTCTATTGGCGCGGCTTGCGCTCAGATTTTAGCCCGGGAAGTGCGCTACTTGACACTGGCGGCCCGGGATGAGGTCAAACTAGAAAAACTTTCCAAACAGATTTTGAAAACTACAGGATTAGCTGTTCGGGTAACGGCAAATACTAAACAGGCCATTAGAAATGCCGACATTGTGGTAGCTGTAACCAGCGCTATTGATAGCATAATTGAGCCTGAGGACCTAAAGCCGGGAGCTATTGTCTGTGATGTGGCCAGACCACGTAATGTTTCACGCCGCGTAGCGGAAATACGCAATGATGTACTTGTGCTTGAGGGCGGGGTTGTGGAGGTTCCGGGGGATGTACAATTTGGACTGAATTTTGGGTTTCCGCCGCAAACAGCTTATGCGTGTATGGCTGAAACCATGATATTAGCGTTAGAGGGGCGCTATGAGAACTTTACGCTAGGGCGGGACTTAACGGTTAAGCAAGTGGAAATCATTGATAGACTAGCGGCTAAGCATGGCTTCAAATTGGCAGGGTTTCGCAGCTTTGAACGAGCTGTTACTTCACAGGAACTTGCGTCTATTAAAGCCAATGCACTTGCAAAAACTTTGCAGATTTCGAAAGGAGTGCTTTAGAAAATATTGACAAAGGACCTATTTATGCCTATAATAATGAAAAATAGAGGATGCTGCACACAATGTTCAGATATCTCTTACCATAAAACAGTGTCAAGTTCTACTTGGCACTATTTATATTGTCTAATTCCTAGATATGAAGATTTTTTCATCAGAAGGGCAATTTTAAGAGCAAACTGAATACACTATTTACAAAGAAAAATTTATAATATTTGCAAAATATTTTTGGCAAATAGCTAATAAGAGGAGAATGAACCATGGAAAAAGATGTTATGCTTACCATTGACGGACTGAAGAAGTTAGAGCAGAAGCTTGACCATCTAAAGTCAGTTCGCCGCCGGGAGGTAGCTGAACGTATTAAGCAAGCAATTGAATTTGGCGACATCAGTGAAAACTCGGAGTACGAAGATGCCAAGAATGAACAAGCCTTTATCGAAGGCGACATTCTTACTTTGGAAAAAATGTTGCGTAATGCCAAGGTGATTGATGAAGGGGAAGTGGGCACAGATATTGTTGCTTTGGGCTCAACTGTTAAACTTAAGGATTTGGAGTTTGACGATGAACTCGAATATACTATTGTTGGTTCAGCTGAGGCTGACCCGACCGAACTTAAAATTTCCAACGAATCGCCGGTTGGGCAGGCTATAATTGGCCAAAGGGTCGGCAGCGTTGTAGAAGTTAATGTACCAGCAGGTATGCTTAAATATGAAATTATGGAGATTAGACGTCACCATTAATTTCTAGCTGAGAAAGGACAGGGGAGAAGTTTCATGGCAGAAATAGAAGTAGTACAAGATAGCAACCCGCAAGCGGCCGAGGAACTAAATGAACTGATGAAGGTTCGTCGGGAAAAGATGGATAAGGTGGCTGCCCAGGGAATTGAGCCTTTTGGACGCAAGTATGACTTTACTCATCATGCGAAAACAATTATTGATGATTATGCTGAACTAGAGGGACAAACTGTCCGCATTGCCGGACGCCTCATGGCTGTGCGTGGTCACGGAAAGGCCAGTTTTGGCCATGTAATGGATATTACTGGCAGAATTCAGATTTACTTTCGTCAAGATGTACTGGGCGAAACAGCTTATGAGCAGTTTCATCTGTTAGATATTGGCGATATTGTAGGTATTGAAGGTATTGTATTTACTACCCAAAAAGGTGAAATCAGTATAAAAGCAAATCGGTTTGAGTTTTTGGCCAAATCCTTACGCCCGCTGCCGGAAAAGTGGCATGGGTTAAAGGATGTCGAGACTCGCTATCGGCAGCGTTATCTTGATTTAATTGTCAACCCCGATGTACGTAATAACTTTATTATGCGCAGTAAAATCATTCAGGTGGTTCGGCAGCAATTAGATGAACGCGGCTTTTTAGAAGTGGAAACACCAATGATGCACCCGATTGCTGGCGGTGCGGCAGCGCGCCCGTTTATTACTCATCATAATGCACTTGATATGAAACTGTTTATGCGGATTGCGCCGGAGCTGTATCTTAAACGGCTAATTGTTGGTGGTTTTGAAAAAGTATACGAACTTGGCCGGGTATTTAGAAACGAAGGCATTGATATTAAACATAACCCGGAATTTACTATACTTGAGCTATATCAGGCTTTTGCCGACTATAAGGATGTTATGCGGTTGACAGAGGAAGTGATAGCCAAAGTTGCAGAGACTCTCCTAGGTACAACCAAGATTACTTATCAAGGGCAGGAAATTGACCTTACACCGCCATGGAACAGACTCACCATGCCGGAAGCCATACAAAAATATTCAGGGGAAGATTTTAGCGTGGTTAAGACAGTGGCGGAAGCTCGTGCCATTGCCGACAAGCTTGGTGTTAAATATGAGCAGAAACATGGAATAGGCGGTATCTTGAACAATGTATTTGAAGAGGTTTGCGAAGAACATTTGATTCAGCCAACCTTTATTATCGGTCATCCTACAGAGATATCACCTTTAGCTAAACGCAATAAAGATAATCCTGAAATTACTGATCGTTTTGAAGCATTTATCTTTGGCCGCGAAGTTGCCAATGGCTTTTCAGAGCTAAATGATCCTATTGATCAACATGGGCGTTTTGCCGATCAGCTGGCTCAGCGTATGGCTGGTGATGATGAAGCACATATGATGGATGAGGACTATATCAATGCCCTTGAATATGGCTTGCCCCCCACAGGCGGTTTGGGTATTGGCATTGATCGGTTAGTTATGTTTATAACTGATTCCTATTCGATTCGGGACGTAATATTATTTCCACATATGCGCCAACGTGACTAGTGGTAAACGGGCTGACCGTAAGTGGTCAGTCCTTTTCTTATCCTTGGTGAAAGTTCGCCAAGGATATCGTTCTGCACTTTTGCCAAAGGCTTGATGTTAGCCGTATTTTCATCATTGACGGCTTTAAATGATTATGGTAAAATGAATTTCGTTCGGTCGATGTATTCGTAGATTTAAATCACGAATACATATTGACAAAAATAGTTGATATGTGATAGGATATAGAAGTCGCAAAACAGTGATTGAAAATTCCAAAAAAATGTCCTAAAAAATATATTGACATATCTTATTTGATGTGATAATATATAAAAGCTGTCGCCGCAATGCGAACGACAAAATGTTCCCTGAAAACTGAACAATGTAAGTAATGCATCAAAAATGCCAGATGTGCGGTTGTATGTCGCTTGCGACATACAAAACCAAAAACAATTTCTTGATTTGATTTATAGAGCCAACAAATGGCTTCAATAATAATTTATTGGAGAGTTTGATCCTGGCTCAGGACGAACGCTGGCGGCGTGCCTAACACATGCAAGTCGAACGGGGAGCTACTTGTAACTCCTAGTGGCGAACGGGTGAGTAACGCGTAGACAACCTGCCTCTAAATTGGGGACAACACCGCGAAAGTGGTGCTAATACCGAATGTGGTATCTTGGTCGCAT
>NZ_VLKC01000002.1:2330669-2840099 GCF_007830295.1 Sporomusa sp. KB1
AGGTCTGTCATTCGAAAGAAGTAAGGCCCCTTGAAGATTACAAGGTAGATAGGCCAGATGTGGAAGTGGAGTAATCCATGTAGCTGACTGGTACTAATAGGCCGAGGACTTGACTTAATAACCTCGTTTGCATGAAGTGCAAACATTATCAGTAAATCCTAATGTGCAGTCTTTCTTCTGTGAAGTTTTGAAGGAACATCCTTCATAAAAAAGATATATTGCTAGTCGTAAGTCGACTAACAAATGTCGAATAATCCAGTGACGATAGCTGTGGGGTCCCACCTGTTCCCATACCGAACACAGTAGTTAAGCCCACAAACGCCGAAGGTACTTGGTTGGAAACGGCCTGGGAGATTAGGAAGTTGCTGGTTGAAAGAGACACCTACTTAATTGTAGGTGTTTTTTTATTGTCATGAAGCTTAGAGAGTTCAGAGTATCCCGGGGTTGCAAAGAGTAAATAAAAAGCCCAACCTAGTAAGGTTGGACTTAGTATAGATATATGTATTTTTAACCGACGGTTTTATAAGCTTGGGATTTAGCCCCACAGATAGGACATTTTTCCGGAGCTCCTTTTTCAGCAATATGGCCGCATACTGTACAAATATAATAGTCATAGGTTTCAGTATTATCAATATTGGCAAGAGCCTTTTTATATAACTCAGCATGAACTTTTTCGGCTTCGTTGGCAAGAGTAAAGGTTCGAACAGCTGCCGTATTATTTTCTTCTTTAGCTATTTTAATGAAGTCAGGGTACATAGATTCAAACTCATAGGTTTCACCTTCTATAGCGGACTGAAGGTTTTCAGAAGTTGATTTAATTCCACCCAATGCTTTTAATTGTGCATGAGCATGAAAGGTTTCTGCTTCAGCTGCAGCCCGGAATAGTTTGGCTGCCTGGGCATGACCTTCACTGTCAGCTTGTTTGGCAAAAGCAAGATATTTACGATTGGCTTGAGATTCACCAGCAAAAGCGGTAGTAAGATTTTTATCAGTTGTACTCATTATGAATTGCCCTCCTTAAAATTTAATAGAACATATTATCTATGGATTATTATTATCTTTTTTCCTCGTTTTGTCAATACTAGTATGTCCAAATATCTGTATTTGAGTAAAGAAAACATCTGGACAAAAAAATGTGCAGCCAGTTTGCTGGCTGCACATTTTTATTTGTTACGAAGAAAGCGCCAAACCCGGGCACTTGTATTGCGCATGCGGCGTAGAGGTGCAATGCTCACTCGTATGCGGGGCTTCATATCCTTTTGCAAACCTCGCATAATGTTGGTCATTCTAGTTTTTTCAGGCCTCAAAATTTTTTTAAAAACAGTAAGCGCTTTATCTGGACGGGTATAATCACCATAGGTGAAAATGTCAATAGCTGCGTAGCTTTGCTCTGGAAAGGTGTGAATACTCATATGGCTTTGTCCTAGCAAGGCAATGACTGTCAGACCTTGAGGCTCAGTTTGATGACCAACTAAATCTAGTAATGTCAGGTTCGTTTCTTTGATTGCCGCCAGCATAGCAGTCTTAATAAATTCGAGGTTATTAAGATGGTCATAGTTACAGCCGTACATATCGATGGTTAGATGTCTTCCAATGGATGTCATGATGGCTCGCCCCTTTATGAAAAATCGTGAGTATATACAGCGGTAAATGAGCAAATTTTCACGTTATATCAGAAAAACGGCGATTTAAAGAGATTTGGCAAATGTTTTCTAATATAATTTAAGATTTATACAATTATACATTATATTTATAATGGTCAAGAATGTAAATAGTTATTTAATGATTTTGAAAAAAACATTAAATAATTTTTTAGATAATGATAATTATTGCTATCAGATAATTATTTAGGAATTATTTAGATGAATAACGAAGAAACTAAAAAAAGCATTGTCGTACAAGGAGTGGATAGTAAATGAATACTGTTAAACTATCTGAGAGTGTGTATTATGTTGGTGCAGTCGATTGGAATCTTCGTGATTTTCACGGTTATACTACGCCACGGGGGGTAACATATAATTCATACCTTATTATCGACGAAAAGGTATGTCTAATTGATACAGTTAAAGCCCCCTTTGCCCAGGAACTGCTGGAGCGCATCAGCCAAATTATTGACCCTGGTAAAATTGACTATGTTATTACTAATCACATTGAACCAGATCATTCCAGTGGTTTGCCGACAGTAATGACTAGGGCGCCACAGGCTAAGGTACTATTAACTGAACAGGGGCGTACTGGTATTATCAAACATTACCAGAAAAATTATGAGTTTCAGGTGGTTAAAGAAGGCGATGTGCTCAACCTTGGCCGCAACAAGCTGCAGTTTGTACCTGTACCCATGTTGCATTGGCCTGATTCGATGCTTAGTTATCTAACAGGCGAACAAATTTTGTTTTCTAATGATGCCTTTGGGCAGCATATATCTACAACAAAACGTTTCGATGATGAGAATGAATTGCCTGAACTGATTTATGAGGCAGAGAAATATTACGCGAACATTCTTCAGCCCTTTGGCAAGATGGTAGTAAAGGCTGTAAATAAGCTTAACGAGCTGCCAATTAAGATTATTGCTCCCAGCCATGGAGTTGTGTGGCGTAAGCATATCCCTGATATTGTAGCTAAATATCAGGATTGGGGTCATGGTAAAACGGTGGGGAAAGTGGTTATTGCTTATGATAGTATGTGGGGCAGTACTGAACGCATGGCCCGTCAAATGCTAGATGGTGTTGCAAGTACTGGTGTTACAGGCAAGCTGTACAAGCTATCGGTAGCTGACCGGAGCGAGGTTGTTCGGGATATGCTGGAGGCAGGTGGCGTGCTGATTGGTTCACCGACGTTAAATAATGGCATGATGCCTACGGTGGGAGCACTAATGACCTATCTCAAGGGCTTGCGGCCAGCAGGGAAAATCGGGGCTGCGTTTGGTGCCTACGGCTGGGGTGGCGGTGCGCAAAAGGCGATTGAGGAGATGCTAAGTAGCAGCGGGATAGCTTGGGAGCAGCCTGGCTTATCGCTTAAATGGGTACCTGATGCGGCTGAAATGGATAAGTGCTTTGAATTTGGCCGCGAGTTTGCAAACAAATTATTGAATAAGATATAAATGATTAGGCAGTGCTGCTAGAGCGCTGCCTTTCTACATACTGTGCCTGTTGTGGAGCACACTAGTATAAAGGGACTAAAATTTAGGAGGCAGAATGAATACCCTTCATCACGGGTTTTGGATTTATTTTTTTACAAGACATCATCCTAAGGTGTGGCAGTTTGTCTTTGGTGCTATGCTGCCAGACTATATTTACGTGGTGCTTTTAGGCTTGTTGTTGCATAAAGACTATGTGACTTGGTCTGAGCTTGGCAGCTTAGGACCAGACGTGCTGATGAGCCTTGTACCCCTCTTTCCGTGGGTGACAAAAATTGATCTAATAGGTCATTCTGTACTAATTTGGTTTACTGCATTAGTCGCAAGTTTGTTACCTGGAATAAAAAAATTTCAGGCGTTCATTATTGGCTGGGGTACACATTTACTAATAGACGCTCTTACGCATGGCGCATACTCGAACTTTTATCTTTTTCCTTTAAGAGCGAATACGGTGGAAAGTCCAGTATCTTATTGGGAACATAATCACTGGTTTCGGGAATATAGGCTCATAAATACCTGTCTGATGGCAGCCGCAGCTATTTATATGTTTTGGGAATGGTGGAAAAGACGAAAACGAATGAGGAGATAAGGATAACTAATAGAGATTACAGCTAAAACCTTATGATTTTCAAGTAGTTGGAAGACGAATAATGTCTGATTGAGAAATAGTTATAAACAAGGAGATATTCGTCAATAATCGTTATGTAGTAACTCAGAAGCTGGAATTTCGCAATACAGTAGTATTGCATTAAAAAAAAAAATAAAATAAAATAAAATAAAGTCAAAAAGTCAATTAAAGTCAAAATAGAAGTAGGGAGGTGGGAATTTGAAGAATTTGGCCGATGTGATTGAACAATGGATTTTGCATCAGATGGCAAGCGAGCAAGACGAAATCATTATCTTGCGGCGAAACGAAATGGCAGAAGAGCTTGCCTGTGCTCCTTCGCAAATCACATATGTGCTCAGTACTCGTTTTACTATTGAGCGCGGCTTTATTGTTGAATCCCGACGCGGTTCCGGTGGTTTTGTCCGGATTGCCCGCATCCCAGTGCAAACTATTGTATATCAAGATGCCGCCAATCAAATTAATGAATCGATAAGTTTAGAAGAAGTAAAAGCCATCGTCGCCCGTTTGCGAAGCCATAATCTTATGACTAATCGCGAGGCCGCACTTGTATGTAAGTGTTTTGCGATGCTGTATGACCAGATTCCCCCAAAGGAACGGGTACCGTTGTTAAAATCATTATTGATGACCTTAGCTAGCCAAAATGAAGGATGAGTACGGAGGCAAAGATTATGTTATGTGATGAATGTCAAAAAGAGCCCGCCTGTGTGCACATTACTAAAGTAATAAACCAGCAAAAGATTGAGAAACATTTGTGTGAGCAGTGTGCGCAAAAAGCAGGCGAAATCATGAGTAAGGGGATAATTTTTGGCAGTAAGTTTTCTATCCACGATTTTCTGAAAGAAATGTTTGATTATACATTGACAGAGAATACCTGCCCTACACTTGAACCTGTCTGTTCAGACTGTGGTCTTAGCTATAGTGAGTTTTGCCAAAGCGGCAAATTTGGCTGTAGTGGCTGTTACCAGGCCTTTGCGGGGCAATTGGAGCCGCTGATTAAGCGTATTCACGGGACGGTAGAGCACACTGGCAAAATACCTAAACGAGGCGGCAGGCGCTTAGGTGTGGAACAACAGATTAAGCGTCTACGTCATAAGTTGGAGCAACATGTTACTCGCGAAGAGTATGAGCTGGCAGCTCAACTTAGAGATGAAATAAAAGTAATGGAGAAACAGCTTGTTGCTGGTTCTGACGCCAGCCAAGAGTAAGGGAGGGATGCCAGATGGATTATATCTTAAAAAACCTGTTAAGTCAGCCACTTACGCCCTGGCTCAGCGGCTTAGGACCTGAAGGTGAGATTGTGCTTTCCAGCCGGATTCGTCTAGCTCGCAACCTTAAAAGCCAGCCCTTTCCCGGGCGGGCCTCAGACGCTAAGCTTGGTGAAATCATGGCTGAGATCAAAGCTGTTCCAGCCGAGCTTATGGCAGATGACGGGCATGAATATGCGTTTATCGAGCTTGAAAAGTTATCACCGTTGGCTAGATATGTGCTTGTGGAAAAACATATTGTTAGTCCTAACCATGTTGCCGATCCTAAGAATCGGGCACTTGTTGTCCGCGATGATGCCAGTGTTAGTATTATGGTAAATGAAGAAGATCACCTACGGCTGCAATGTCTGGAGGCGGGTCTTAACCTGACAGAAGCCTTTACGCAAGCGAATACGGTGGATGATATTATTGAGGCCAAACATGGTCTGGCTTTTATGGAGCATATTGGTTATTTGACTGCCTGCCCTACCAATATTGGTACTGGCTTACGGGCATCAGTTATGGTTCATTTGCCAGCGTTGTCATTAACCAAGCAAATGGGGACAATGGTGGCTATTGCCACACGGTTAGGGCTGACTGTGCGTGGGTTATATGGTGAAGGCACAGAGGCAACAGGTAACATTTTTCAGATATCAAACCAGGTTACCTTAGGCCGTAGTGAACAGGATATTATCAATAACCTTAATAGTGTCGTAAAGCAGATTGTTGATAAGGAACGCATGGCGAGGAGCCTGTTAATTAATGAAACACCAGATGTGCTTGCTGACAGGGTGTGGCGGGCCTATGGCGTGTTGCGCTACGCACAAAGTCTGTCAGCATCAGAAGCCTTGGCGCTATTAAGCGAGGTACGACTGGGGATTGATCTGGGTGTTATTGATGAGGCGCTTCCCGCGGTATTTAATCAGTTACTGGTAACGACCCGGCCTAATTTTCTGCAAAATCTGTCGGGAGAGGTAGCGTTAAATCAAGCAGAAAGCAACAAATTGCGGGCTAAATTAGTTCGTTTAAGTTTACGAGGAAACTAATGCAAAAACAAGATGAAGGCGTAAGGAGGTAAGTACTTATGTTTAATAGATTTACAGACAGAGCTCGTAAGGTATTAATATTGGCACAGCAGGAGGCGGCCAAATATGGTCATGGCTACATCGGCACTGAGCATTTATTGCTGGGGCTGCTGCGGGAAGGTGAAGGAGTGGCTGCCAAAGCCTTGAGTTCATTGGGTTTGGAAATAGCTGCCGTCCGGGTACAGGTGGAAAACATTCTTGGTACGGGTCAGCAGCAGACCAGTGATATTGGCTATACGCCGCGAGCTAAAAAGGTCATTGAATTAGCGATGGAAGAGGCGTTGCGTCTAGGTCATAATTATGTGGGGACAGAACATATTCTTCTTGGACTCATCCGCGAGGGTGAAGGTATTGCAGCGCAAGTTCTAACAGGAATGGGCGTAGATATTAATCTTATGCGGCAGCGGGTCATTGAAATGTTGGGTGGGTATTCGATGTCCGGCCAGGCACCACAGCCAAAATCCACAACCAATGGCGGTCAAGCGTCATCAGGTAGTAATGGAACACCGCTTTTAGATGAATTTGGTCGCGATCTCAATAAGATGTCTCAGGCAGGAAAAATTGATCCGGTGATTGGCCGTGCTGCCGAGATTGAGAGGGTAATTCAAATTCTTTTACGGCGCACTAAGAATAATCCGGTGCTTATCGGTGAACCTGGGGTTGGTAAAACAGCCATTGCCGAGGGTCTAGCAAAACGCATTGTTGAGGGTCAGATGCCGGAAATTTTGCGTAACAAACGGGTGGTCTCGCTTAATATGGCATCTATGGTTGCTGGCACCAAGTATCGCGGTGAATTCGAAGAACGCCTAAAAAAAGTAATTGATGAAATTCGGGAAGCCGGTAATGTAGTCTTGTTTATTGATGAATTGCATACTCTCATCGGCGCTGGGGCTGCGGAGGGAGCCATTGATGCTGCTAATATTTTAAAACCAGCGTTGGCGAGGGGGGAACTGCAGGTCATTGGAGCTACCACACTTAATGAGTATAAAAAATATATTGAGAAAGATTCCGCCTTGGAACGGCGTTTCCAGCCGATCACTGTGGGTGAGCCTAGTGTTGAAGATGCCATTGACATCTTAAAAGGCATAAGAGATAAATATGAGGCTTTTCACCGGGCACAAATTACCGATGAAGCTATTGAGGCAGCGGTAAGGCTTTCGCATCGCTATATTTCTGATCGCTTTTTGCCAGATAAAGCCATTGATCTTATGGATGAAGCAGCTTCACGCGTACGGCTACAATCATTTTCTATTCCTCCTGATATCAAGGAGGTGGAAAAACGGTTTGAGCAAGTGCGGACAGAAAAGGAAGCAGCTATTGCAGCGCAGGAGTTTGAACGGGCAGCAAACCTGCGCGATATGGAACAGCAAATTCGCGAAGAACTGGAAACCAAGCAAAAAGAGGCTAAACAGCGTGGTAATGAACGCATCGTTGTCGCGGCTGATGATATTGCCCATGTAGTTGCTACCTGGACTCGGATTCCGGTTAAAAAATTAGCTGAAGAAGAATCCGAACGGTTACTCAAGTTAGAAGAAATTCTGCATAATCGGGTAATTGGCCAGCATCAGGCGGTGCAGGCGATAGCCAAAGCGGTACGCCGCGCTCGGGCTGGTCTCAAAGATCCTAAACGGCCGATTGGCTCTTTCCTGTTCCTGGGGCCGACAGGGGTTGGTAAAACAGAACTGTCTCGCGCTTTAGCGGAAGCGCTATTTGGCGATGAAACAGCCATGATTCGCCTGGATATGTCTGAGTACATGGAAAAACATACGGTATCACGCCTTGTTGGTGCACCTCCCGGCTATGTTGGTTATGAAGAAGGTGGTCAGTTAACTGACGCTATTCGGCGCAAGCCTTATGCGGTTATTCTTCTGGATGAGATTGAAAAGGCTCATTATGACGTATTCAATATGCTGCTACAAGTACTGGAAGATGGTCGTTTGACCGATAGCCAGGGACGGACAGTTGATTTTAAAAATACCGTTATTATCATGACATCAAATGTTGGTTCCCAGCATTTAAAGAAGGATGCCGCTGGTTTGGGCTTCTTATCTGAAGAAAGAGCTAAGGCTAACGAAGGCGAAGCAGCCAAAACGCGGGTGCTTGACGAGGTTAAGCGGATATTTAGACCAGAATTTTTAAATCGCATTGATGAGATTATAGTTTTCAGTAGTCTGACAGACGAAGACTTGAAACAGATAGTAGAAATTATGCTTAAAGAGGTAGCCAGTCGTTTGTCAGTGGCTAATTTAAGCTTGGAGTTAACCGAGGCAGCCAAAAATGAGCTATTAAAAGAGGGACGTGACCATGCTTTTGGCGCCCGACCGCTACGCCGTGCTATTCAAAAACTGATTGAAGATGAAGTTTCGGAGCTGATTATCCGTCAAACCATCGCCGCCGGTGATACGGTAGTAGTTGAAACTGACGACAGTGGTAAATTAAATTTTGCCAAGAAAGCTTGATTAGCAGGAATCTTACTCTATCAACGCGAAAAAGCACTCAAAATGAGTGCTTTTTTGCGTTGGTCTGGTGGATAATTGTATCGAATGTATTAAAAAATGCTCCTTCTGGCGCTATATTCGTTACTGTATTAAAGGAGAATAATTTTGGCTAAAGTTAAAACCAAGTTTGTTTGCCAGCAATGTGGATCGGAAGCAAGTAAATGGCTGGGACGTTGCCCCGGCTGTGGTGAATGGAATACAATGGTGGAAGAGGTAGCAGTAAAAAAGTCGGAAATAACACTGACTGGTATGCCTGCGTCAAAGCCAAAGCCGATTAGTATGGTGGGTACCTCTGCTATGCCGCGGTTATTAACCGGTGTGGGTGAGTTTGACCGGGTACTTGGCGGGGGAATAGTACCCGGTGCGCTCCTCTTAATCGGTGGTGATCCAGGAATCGGCAAATCAACATTGTTGTTACAAGTGGCTACAGGGATAGCCGAAAAGTATGGTTCAGTTATATATATATCTGGTGAGGAATCGGCAGCGCAAATAAAAATTAGAGCTGAGCGACTTGGGAAAATAAGCAATAATTTGTTAATTTTTACAGAAAATAATTTAGAGACAATTATTGTGGAGGCATTGCAGCACAAACCGGCGTTAGTTATTATTGATTCTATTCAGACTATGTATAGTCCAGATATTCCATCAGCTCCAGGAAGTGTGGGGCAAGTGCGGGAAAGCACTGGCAAGCTTATGCGGTTTGCCAAGGAAAGTGGCATTCCTACAGCCATAATCGGGCATGTTACTAAAGATGGCAACATTGCAGGTCCGCGGCTGCTAGAGCACATGGTCGATGTTGTGCTTTATTTTGAGGGGGAACGCAGCTACGCTTTCCGCGTGCTGCGAGCGATCAAAAATCGGTTTGGTTCAACAAATGAAAGTGGCATTTTTTCCATGGAAGAACATGGCTTGGCGGAAGTGACCAATCCTTCTGGACTTTTACTGGCCGAGCGGCCCCAGGGAGCACCTGGTTCGGTGGTGCTGGTATATATGGAAGGTGTTCGGCCGCTTTTAATTGAAATTCAGGCGTTGGTTAGCACTACTTGTTTTGGTATGCCGCGCCGAATGGCGGCAGGCTTTGATTACAATCGCTTACTATTATTAATGGCTGTGCTGGAAAAAAGGGTAGGCATTATGCTTGCGAATCAAGACGCATATGTTAATGCAGTGGGCGGCTTTAAAATTGTCGAGCCGGCAGCTGATTTGCCAGTAGTGCTGGCAATTGCATCCAGCTTTAGAGGTACTGCGGTTGACCCGAGTACTGTAGTTATGGGTGAAGTAGGTCTGACAGGTGAGGTGCGAATGATAGGCAGGGTGGAAGCCCGAATTGCCGAGGCAGCGGCACTGGGTTTTAAGCGTTTTGTAATTCCTGCGGGAAATTTGTCCAGTCTTAAGCTTGCACGGACAGCAGGACTTAAGCTTATTGGGGCTGCTAGTGTCAGCGAGGCTATGGAGGCGGTATTCGTATGAGTAAAAATCGGGAAGAGCGTTCAGAACGGCTATGGGATGCTCGCTTTGTTAAAACAATAAAAACACTAGCGCCAGGTACAACAATACGGGATGGTTTGGAGAATGTGCTAAGAGCCAAGATGGGGGCGCTGGTGCTAGTGGGAGATAATCCAACCGTGCTCGAGATTGTCGATGGTGGTTTCGAAATCAACTCAGAATTTACACCGGCCGGTTTCTATGAACTAGCCAAAATGGATGGAGCTATTGTGCTCTCCAATGACGGTAAAAGAATTCTGTTTGCAAATGCTCAATTAGTACCTGACCCGGGGATACCTACTGCCGAAACCGGTACGCGACACCGTACCGCGGAACGGGTAGCTAAACAGACTGGCGCACCGGTTGTAGCTATTTCGCAGCGGCGTAACATAATCTCGGTGTATCTTGGTAATCTTCGTTATACACTTAAAGATATACCCGTAATATTAAACCGGGCTAATCAGGCACTGCAGACCTTGGAAAAGTATAAAAAAGTACTTGATAAAGGGTTAACCAACTTAAGTGCGCTGGAATTTGAAGATTTGGCCACATTATATGATGTGGCCATAATTCTGATTCGGGCTGAACAGGTTAACCGTATTGCCGGGGAGATTGAACGAAATATCATTGAACTAGGAATAGAGGGCCGTCTTGTCAGTATGCAGATGGAAGAACTTATTTCGAGTGTGGATGATGTTGCGCTACTGATTAAAGATTATTGCAGTACGAATGAGCTCAAAGACTGTGAAACTGTCAGGGCGCAAATTGCTGCCTTACCGGAAGAAAGCCTTGAGCCGTTTACCATATGTAGGCTGTTAGGCTATGGTGTTAGCCCGACTGCGATGGATATTCCTGTTGTTCCGCGCGGCTATCGGGTGCTTCGCCAGATTTCCCGCTTGCCGCTGTTAGTAGGGGAAAAGCTAGTGGTTCATTTTAAAACACTTCACCATATCTATAGCGCCAGCCTGGAAGATCTGGATGAAGTCGAGGGTATTGGTGAGGTACGAGCTAGGACAATAAAAGACGGCCTAAAGCGGGTGCGGGAGCAAGCCCTTTTAGACCGTCACTTCTAAACGCGGCTGATTTCTAGCACCCATCTGCTTTGTTGTTCCTGCGGGCGTTCCCTCCGACTTACTCCCAGTACGACTACGGTCACGTCCTCGTCGCGCCTCGCATCTGGATACTATAAATCAACCTTAGCTTTTGCGTAATTACTGACGGCTGTTATTTTTTATACAATTCCAAATTCAAGTCTTCAACGAATCGAGCATAAGCTTGGTTTTCTTCGATCTTTACAATTTTGTAACGCTTATTCTGGTCGCTGACAAGCTCATCGCCGATGCTGACAACAACCGGGACATACATAAGAACTTCTTTGGTATCCTCCTCTACTATAATATAGTAGTCATATATTTTTTGCGGGGTTTGTTCAGGTTTTGGTTGAACCGAGAACATGGTAAGCGGGACATAGTAAACTCCAATGATAACAATGGCGACTAAGGCGAGAAGGCTGGCCAGTTTTGTTACACTCCTTCTACTCACAAGTCAGCACCTCCTACTCTTTGCGCTTTTTGCGTGATCCTAAAAAATTGGCAAACTCGTATTTAAAAAAATGCTTAAGTTTTTTCTTGGCCTCTTGCCAACTGCCAGTGCTAAGGAACAAAAAAATGACTATGCCACCAACAACAACCAACGCCATCCCCAAGATATCATAACCGGGGGCTGCGTCAGTTGGTACATAGGAGGCAGCTGCGGTATTACCACTAGGATTGTTGTCATTTATCTCAGTATAAGTCCCAGCTTGGCTGGCCTCAGCTACGCCGCCACTAGTGCCGCCTGGCCCCAGAAAAGAGGGAACAACATCAGCAAACAGAGAGAGGCTGCGTTCAGCAGCTTCGCGGCTATTGTATTGGGTGCCGACTTCTATCAATAATGCCCGGGGGCTTAAATCCTGGTTATAATTACCATGGGCGATAAAGATTCCTCGAATAAGGCCGCGATATTTGGCATCAGTGGCGGCCTTGATACTTCTAGCATAATCGAGAGTGGTTTTTCGATTTTGATTTTGGCGGCCGACGACAAGCAGCAACTTGCTGACATTTTCACCATTAATAGTAGTACTATATACCCTAAGTGGAGCACTGTCGCGATGCACGTCAAAAATAGCATCAGGCTGGTGCTGTAACAGCTTCATAGCTGTACGGCGGGAACGATGGTACGCATTGGCATCGTGGGGGTCGTGCAAAGTTTTTGAATGCTCAACCTGATAGCCAAGCTCAGTTAATTTTTTTTCGAAAGCGTCACCAACGACCATAATAGAGCCTTTACCTGGCTGAGTCGGTGTTCCATCGTTAGGTATATAGGATTCGTCAGTATGGCTGTGGTATATGGCGATTTTAGGCTTAGGTACTTCGGGCACTGGGGCCTGGACAAAAATGGCATTATCCGGAGCTTGACTCGATAGTTTCTCTACAGAGCGGCACCGGGCCAACGTACCTTCGACTGCAGTAACTTCATAGAGGATGTTGTCTTCACTGATGTATTCATCACCTAGGTGAACTTCATGACCTGTCTGCAGCACAATAAAACCTCGATCATCAATTACGGTTACATAGCCGGAAACCAGCTCATTGCCAGTTAGTGTTTCAGCTCCAGCCGCTATAGCGGGAAGCCCGGTATAGCTAAGTAATACAACTATAATCAGCAAAAGTTTCACAAGATAGTGCATATTTACCCCCCTTTTACCAATATCATTCCCA
The DNA here is from genome assembly GCF_007830295.1 of Sporomusa sp. KB1. Taxonomy (GTDB): domain Bacteria; phylum Bacillota; class Negativicutes; order Sporomusales; family Sporomusaceae; genus Sporomusa. The sequence goes on from NZ_VLKC01000002.1 coordinate 2,343,505, forward strand.
CTGGGAAAATGTTTATCCGATGACCAAGCAGCTCTTAATTCTTGTTTTAATCGTAAAAAAAAAACACAGTCTTATAAAAAGACTGTGTTACTATATAGGTACTGTCTAAGATAAATGGAAAACGCCTAACATTTTAACATTACTATGCTCTTGTTGCATTACTTTATGTAAGGAAAGTCCAGTAAGATTACATAGTGCAGCAAGATAGAACATGCTGTGGCCTAGTTCCTTGGCAATTACTTCTTGGCATTGTGGACAAGGTTCACCAACAAGATGGGAGGACATGTGATCCTTGAGATCACTATAGGAAGCATTTTCAGGCACAGATTGGCGGGCGGCAGCAACCTGGATACAGCCGCACTCGGTAACTGCTTTCGCAATGGCTCGGTTCACCCGGGCAGACGCTTCCTGATATTTTGTCAGGATATCAAGTACGCTACGGTGTCGTATTAAGTATTCGTCTACAGCAGACTGGAAGTCTGAGCAGCATGTATTGTCATACACTCTAGGTTCACCTCACTTTGCTTTTAATTATATAAACTGCTCTCTATAGTTGTCAATGTTGCTAGAAGAAAAACTAAGTTGTTTATAACACCCAGATAATGGGGTCAGGATACTTATGAGGTAATTTCTTGACAAGGTTGAATTATGCATGATACAATACTAAATTTTGACAAAGACTTAAGCTCTATGATATACTAAATCTGAATACAGTCAGGATGCAGTAACATCTGGGACGTATTTTTTTATTAAAAGTAGGACATAATAGAGATGTATTTCCACTTTTTGGGTGAAAACTGATTGAAATGAAAGGAGGTTAAGTCTATGATTGACAAGACGCTTAGAATCATTATTACTATATTAGCTGCAGTTGGTGGACTTATGATAACTGATAGGATTATGCCGCTTCTGGCCACTGTAATAAGTGAAGAGTTTTTAAGAGTTGGCGTATTTGGCGTTACGATGACCACCATTCTTTCCTTTGTTTTTGGCGGTTTCGCTGGAGGAATTGTTGGATTTTTAGTGGCGCCATTTTTGCTGAAACATTTATGGAACTTTACTTATTGGCTAGAGTTACGCCTAAACAAGATGCCCGGATATGATGTACTAGCCGGTGTGTTGGGGTTAGCCACTGGACTAATAATTTCTAATTTACTCGGGTCTGCTTTTTTGCCTATTCCGATCGTTGGCAAGTATATTCCGTTAGTGTTGAGCGTTATTCTTGGCTATTTGGGTGTTAATGTTGCCATTAGAAAACGGGAAGAGATATTAAATATGTTTTCTAATCTGCCGGCATTGCCCTGGCTTAATCGTGATGGAAAAGAACGCGTAAGGGAGACTAAGGATGCTAGTGTGTGTCAGGCTAAAATTTTAGATACCAGCGTGATTATTGATGGACGTATTGCTGATATTTGTAAAAGTGGTTTTATTGAAGGCGCGCTCATAATCCCGACATTTGTTCTTGAAGAATTACAGCATATTGCTGACTCTTCTGATCTGTTGAAACGCAATCGGGGGCGGCGCGGTTTAGATATTTTAAACCGCATGCAAAAAGAATTTGCATTGAACGTGCAGATTGAAAATCAGGATTTTGAGGATATTGCTGAAGTAGACTCTAAACTTATTAAACTGGGGCAGCTTTTACAAGCCAAGGTAATAACAAATGACTATAATCTTAATAAAGTGGCCGAACTTCAGGGCGTGTCAGTTCTTAATATTAATGAATTGTCTAATGCCGTTAAACCAGTAGTACTACCAGGGGAAGAAATGGTAGTGCATGTTGTAAAGGATGGCAAGGAATTCGGTCAAGGTGTGGCATATCTTGATGACGGCACTATGATCGTGGTTGACGGTGGTAAAAGGCATATTGGCGAAACTGTGGGGGTTTTGGTTACATCAGTGCTGCAAACAGCTGCTGGTCGAATGATTTTTGCTAAACCCAAAATTGTGATTTGATTTCAGGCCTTCAAGCCCTTTGGGCTTGGGGGCTTTTTAGCATATTTTGATGGGAGGAAAGCATATGGTATGTGTTATTATTGCCGCGGCCGGACAGGGAAAGCGAATGGGGAGTGCGATTAATAAGGTGTTATTGCCACTTGCCGGTAAGTCCGTGTTGGCACATACAGTGCAAGCGGTCTGTCAGGCAGAGGGGGTGACAAGTATTGTCATAACAACCGCTGCTGAGGAGATGGAAATGACTAGTGAGCTACTCGCCAGTCTTAAGCTAGCTGTTTCCTGGCAAGTTGTTCCTGGTGGCAGTGAACGACAATACTCGATTGCTAACGCGCTAAAGGTGGTTGCACCTACGGCTAAGATTGTGGTAGTGCATGACGGAGCTCGCCCGCTGGCGCAGACGAGTCTGTTTAATCAGGTTATTGCCGTTGCCCGTGAAGAGCGTGCCGCTATTGCTGGCGTACCAGTTAAAGACACAATTAAGATAGCCGATCCTTCTGGCTGGGTAACAGGCACACCAGATCGTCATACCTTGTGGTCGGTGCAGACACCGCAAGCATTTGAGCGGGAACTGCTGCTAACGGCTTACAAGCAAGCAATGCAGGAGGGCTATCTGGGGACAGATGACGCAGCCTTGGTGGAACGACTGGGAATCAAGGTAAAAGTTGTTCCCGGCAATTACCAAAATATAAAGATTACTACTCCCGAAGATTTGCAGTTTGCTGAAACGGTACTTGGAGAACGACAGGAGGCAAGGAGTATGATTCGTGCTGGTATTGGTTATGATGTACATCGTTTAGTTCCTGAACGTAAGCTAATTCTTGGCGGAGTAGACATCCCCTATACGCTGGGTCTTGATGGTCATTCTGACGCCGATGTGCTGCTACATGCTATTAAAGATGCGCTGTTGGGTGCAGCGGCATTAGGTGATATTGGCCGCCACTTTCCTGATACTGATGGACGGTATAAAGGAATCTCCAGTTTGAAGCTATTAGCCGATGTACGTCAAATATTGAGTAAAAATGGCTATTGTGTCAATAATATTGATGCGACTATTGTAGCACAGAAGCCGAAACTGGCGACTTATATCCCAAAAATGAATAGCAATATTGCCGACGCATTAGGTATTGCCATTAACCAAATAAATGTTAAAGCCACTACTACTGAAGGGTTAGGGTTCACCGGACAAGGCGAGGGTATGGCGGCTTATGCGACGGCCACCATCACAACGGCACAAGTTTAATAGCTTGAAATAACCTGCATAAAAGCCTGTCAGCGAGACATATTATGAATAATTGATACTGACGCTAGTTGGAGGCGAAATTATGCAGAAAGTAATGCGAAGATTAGTAGTTTCATTACTACTGTCAATACTAATTATGCTCTACCCCTCGTCGGTGCTGGCAACTGATTTTAGTTTCAATATTGCTATTGTCCGGCAGGAGGGAGCCACGAGTGGTGAACTATGGCTTAACAATACATTAGTGTGGCGCCTGGCACTTTTGTCAGATGGGGCAAAACCAGTATCAGACAATGGTAATGGGGCTAATACAACGTTAGTTATTCCTGATATTGTGAATGGTATGTTTGTAGTCCAAGTTGAATGACAAACATAAGAGTGCTGCTAATAAATTTAGTAGCACTCTTTTTATTTTGCAAGCTGACGTAGAATCTGCTAAAATATACAATGATTGACACTACTACTGCTACTTCAAGTACATGGAAGGGGTACATATAAATGGAACAGGAACTTAGAGTACGATTTGCTCCCAGCCCGACCGGACCGTTTCATATCGGTGGAGCACGGTCTGCACTGTTTAATTGGCTGCTGGCCCGCAAAGAGGGTGGTAAGCTAATTCTAAGGATTGAAGATACTGACTTAGAACGTTCTACCAGGGAATCTGAGGAGAATATCAAGGCTTCTTTGCGTTGGCTGGGAATTGAATGGGACGAGGGAATTGATATAGGCGGCGAATATGGTCCTTACCGTCAGACTGAGCGTCTTGATATTTATCGCCAATATACGCAAAAATTGCTGGCTAGCGGACAGGCCTACTACTGCTACTGCAGCGAAGAAGAGCTTGATGCTGAGCGTCAGCGGCAACTGGATAATGGTGAAAATCCCCACTATACCGGACGCTGTTGTGACTTGAGTCCGGCTGAGCGTGAGCGGTTTATCGCCGAAGGCCGCAAACCTACTGTACGTTTTCGCGTACCGGAAAATCAGCAAATTGTTTTTAAAGACATGGTGCGGGATACGGTAAGTTTTGAATCAAATGGTGTGGGCGACTTTGTTATTGTGAAGTCGGACGGTATTCCCGTATATAACTATGCTGTGGTGCTTGATGATGCACTGATGAAGATAACCCATGTTATTCGGGCAGAAGAACATTTATCTAATACACCTCGCCAAGTATTGCTATATCAGGCGCTTGGTCTGCCACTGCCCCAGTTTGGACACATTTCTCTTATCCTCGGTAAAGATCGTACCAAGATGAGTAAGCGCCATGGCGCGACCTCAGTCGAACAATATAAAAACTTGGGTTATTTGCCTGAAGGAATTGTGAATTTCCTAGCTCTTTTAGGCTGGGCACCTGCCGGAGAAGAAGAAATATTCAACCAGGAAGAACTGATTCAGGCATTTTCCATGGAACGGGTAGCAAAAAATCCAGCTGTGTTTGATGTAGACAAGCTTAACTACATAAACGCTCATTATATTAAGCAAGCCAGCCCGGAACTTATTACAGAGCTAGCTTTGCCGCATCTCCAGGCAGCCGGTTTTATTGGGGAAGAGTTGACGACTCCGCAGCGGGAGTGGCTGGTGAAGGTGGTGGCTGAGCTTCAAGGCTATATCAGCTATGCGGCCCAAATAACAGAACATATTGGTGTTTTCTTTAATGATGATATCAACTTTGAGAATGAAGAGGCGCATGAGATTATGAAAGACGCTGATATTCCCAAAGTTATGGAGGCTTTTAAAACCAAGCTGACTGCGTTAGAGCAAGTAGAACCGGCAGCTGTTCAGGCTATATTAAAAGGCATTACCAAAGAGTTGAAACTGGGTGGTAAAAAGGTATATATGCCTGTCCGGATTGCTATAACAGGTAATATGCATGGGCTAGAGCTGATTAATCTTATTCCGCTGCTTGGTAAAGAGCGTACATTGGCGAGAATGGATTGCCTGATTGCTAAGATCTAAGCTTGTACAGGCGCTTGCATTGAACGAAACATTAGGTCAGTATAGGGCAGTTGGTTAATTTATTGATTGCGGTGAATGTAGCTTGACATGGTCAAGCTGGCATTAGTATAATTTATTTATAAACCTATTTGTATATGTAAAATGCGAGGACCAGAAGAAGTATGTGTTTACCTCCCTTAGAGAGGCACTGTCACCGGCTGTAAGCAGTGCTGGGAAAGGTTTCGCTGAAATGCATCTGGTAGCAGGTGAGCTGAAAGATAAGTAGGCCATCCCGGTCACTGCCGTTATCAGTATTAAGCAGGGGTATTATGCCCAAGCAGAGTGGAACCACGGGCCACCGTCTCTGTATAGAGACGGTGGCTTTATATTTTGTTCTAAATTAAGCTAGGGAGGGAATAATATGTTTACCCGGATTAAAAAGGACATTAGCGTAGTGTTTGACCGTGACCCGGCAGCAAAGAGTGTGCTTGAAGTATTGTTATGCTACCCGGGGCTGCATGCCATCTGGCTGTATCGTATTTCCAATTATTTGTTTAAACGCGGCTGGGTATTATTACCACGAATGATTTGCTATTTTAACCGCTTGTTAACTGGTGTGGATGTTCACCCGGGAGCCACAATTGGCGAGGGGCTGTTTATTGATCATGCAACCGGTGTGGTTATTGGCGAGACCTGTATTATCGGCAATAATGTTACCTTGTATCAAGGTGTAACATTAGGTGGTACTGGTAAGGAAAAAGGCAAGCGTCACCCAACTATTGGTAACAATGTTGTTGTAGCCAGCGGCGCTAAGGTATTAGGCTCATTCACTGTTGGTGACAATTCGAAAATTGGGGCCGGTTCGGTTGTATTGCGTGAGGTTCCGCCTAATTCTACCGTTGTTGGCATACCTGGCAGGATTGTCTGGCATGACGGCGTAAAAATAAAAGGCCGCCCCGATTTGGACGGGATTGATCTTGAGCATGATAATTTGCCTGATCCTGTAGTAGAAATGATGAACTGTATGCAACGCAATATAATGAGAATGGAAGCACGTATCGGACACTTGGAAAAGGAGTTAGAAAAGCATGAGTCTTAAAGTGTATAATACCCTGACAAAGCAAAAAGAAGAATTTGTACCAATAACGCCGGGAAAAGTTAAAATGTATGTTTGCGGTGTCACTCCCTATAATCACCCCCATATTGGTAATGCCCGGCCGTTTATTACCTGGGATGTCATCCGCCGGTATCTTGAGTACTCAGGCTATGAGGTCTATCATATTCAAAACTTTACAGATATTGATGACAAAATCATTAATACAGCTAATGGAGAAAAAGTTACTTGGGATGTAATCGCCAACAGGTATATTGCCTCTTATTTTGAGGTTATGGATAAGCTAAATATTCGTCATGCCCATGTATATCCTAAAGTTTCTCAACATATTCCCGAGATTGTGACCATGGTTAAAACCCTTATTGACAAGGGTTTTGCCTATGAGACGGGCGGTGATGTCTATTACAGTGTCGAAGCTTTTCAAGGCTATGGCAAATTGAGTGGACGAAACCTCGAAGATATGAAGGCTGGGGCAAGGGTTGATGTTGATGTACGAAAAAAACATCCCATGGACTTTGCTTTATGGAAAAGTGCTAAGCCGGGTGAACCGTCTTGGGATAGTCCTTGGGGACAGGGAAGACCAGGGTGGCATATTGAATGCTCAGTGATGTCATATAAATATCTGGGTGCCAGCTTCGACTTCCACGGGGGCGGTAGTGATTTGGTATTTCCACATCATGAAAATGAAATTGCCCAATCAGAAGCCTTCACGGGTATAGAACCTTTTGTACGATATTGGCTGCACAATGGATTTATAACAATTAATGAAGAGAAAATGAGCAAGTCACTAGGAAACTTCTTCTTAGTAATTGATATACTAGAGCACTTTCGTCCGGAAATTTTACGATTTTTTATTTTGTCAACCCATTACCGGAGTCCCTTGGATTTTAGTGATGAACGTATGCAAGAGGCTGCACGCAGCTTAGAAAGGCTAAAAACTGCTGAGGCAAACTTACGGCAGCTAAAAACCTTGCCGGCGGCAAATGGTGGTGAAGAATCAGCGGCGCTTTCGCAGGCGGCTGCTCAAGCTACGGCTGAATTCAAGGCTGCTATGGATGATGATTTTAATACAGCGCTAGCGATTGGCACCATGTTTGGTCTGGCAAAAGAGATTAATATCTACCACAGTAAAGTTGCTGGCGGTAAAGCAGGGGTGGACGCTGGTGCTCTACAGCAGGCTGACAGGGCCTACGTACAGATGGCGGAGGTGCTGGGTATATTAAACGACACTGGTGCTGGTACGCAGGATGCAAATGCCGAGTTGGTAAATGAATTAATGAATATCATTATTGAGATAAGACAAGAAGCCCGCAAGAAAAAGGATTGGACGACAGCTGACCAAATCCGGGATAAATTGGCCGCAACTGGTATTGTTCTTGAAGACTCACCGCAAGGAGTAAGGTGGAAAAGACAGTGAACTTTGACCACTATCAAAAGCTAGTAGATAACTTTTTTACCGTAGATGAAACCGGGGAACTTTCTCCGGCTAAATATAAGGACATTCCAATTGAACGACTGCCGGCTTTGGTGTTGGCCTATATTGGTGATGCATATTTTACCTTATATGTACGTACCCGTTTGCTCGGTTATGAACAAAACAAGGTACGAGTGCTTCATGATTTTGATGCTAAGATTGTCTCTGCTGTGATGCAGTCCAAAGCAGTTAAAGCTCTGGAAGCTGAGCTTTTGCCTGAAGAGACAGATATTGTGCGGAGGGGACGCAATGCTAAATCAAGTGTGCCCAAGAGCGCGTCTGTTGCTGAATACCGTGCAGCGACTGGTTTTGAAGCGCTCATTGGGTACCTGTACTTGCAAAAGCAGCAGGATAGATTGTCGGAAATTGTGGACAGGGCGTTTGCTGTTATTTCCCGGGAAATGACAAATAGTTCCCCCAAATAACAAAAAGGGAGAGTTGCCGTCATGAAAATAAAATTAATTAAATATACACCGGAACCGGAACGGGCGGTGGCTATGTCAGCACGTCTTTGCTATTCAGCTGCTGGTGCGGAAGAATTAGAGCAGAGTATGTCTGAGGCGCAAATAGATAAGCTAATTAAAAAACTAAGTAATATGGGACACTTATCGACCTTCGAGCATGTTAGCTTCACCTTTGCGATTGAAGGAATTTCCCGGGTGTTGACCCATCAACTTGTCCGTCACCGCATTGCCTCTTATTCCCAACAGTCCCAACGCTATGTTGCCGAACACGGTTTTGAGTATATTGTTCCACCAAGCATTGCTGTTAAGCCTGAAGCCAAAGCCAAATATGATACACTTATGAACCAAGTTCAACAAATCTATGATGAGCTGCTGGGAATGGGCGTACATCAGGAAGATGCCCGCTATGTACTAGCTAATGCTACCGAAACCAAAATTGTTGTAACCATGAATGCACGCTCTCTCTTGCATTTTTTCGAAAAACGTTGTTGCCAGCGAGCCCAGTGGGAGATTCGCAATTTGGCTGATGCCATGCTCCGAGAGGTGCAGGCAGTAGCACCGCGCTTATTTACTAAAGCAGGGCCTGCATGTGTGGCGCTTGGATATTGTCCTGAGGGCGAAATGTCCTGTGGACGTTTGGCAGGAGTTATCGCAAATAAGTAGAAAGTACAACATAAAGAGAAGTGCATACATACGAATTAGTTTAAACAATACGTTAAATGTGGTGGAGGGAATTTACTGTGCAGCGTGTACTTCAGGGAAATATTAGTGCTGGGATGACATTGGCTCAGCCAATATATGGAATTAATGGTCAGGTAATAATAAATAGCGGTGTAGAACTTAGTGCATTTCATATTTCCAAAATTGCACAGTTGGATGTTAAGTATATTTATGTGCAAGGAGAAGCACAATTAATTGATGAGAATGATACGGTAGCTCAAAATGCCAAAAGTGAATTTGTGTTAGCATCCCATTTGTCGCTTGATGAAATACGAGTAGGTAAATATGTTCAAATCGAACACATAAAAGGCCGGGTAATGACACTGTTGGATGAGTGTTGCATGCATAAGGAACTGCAGCCTTTATTTACTGTCATGCAGAATTGTAATGATTATCTGTTTAAACACGCTGTTTGTGGGTACTTCTTTGCCATGATGATTGGGATTGGCTGTGGTATAGAAGGCATGCGGCTACGAGATTTGGGATTGGGGGCTTTGCTGCGGGATGTGGGGATGATTACAATTTCTCGGGATATACTTAATAAGCCTGGTACCTTAACCCCGGAGGAGATGGCTATTGTAAAGCAGCATACAGAGAAAGGCCATGAAATACTTCATCGTAATTCAGAAATAAGTTTAGCTGCAGCCAATTGTGCGTTGCAGCACCATGAACGATTTGATGGCAGTGGTTATCCACGGGGGGCAAAAGGCGACAATATTCATGAGTTTGCGCAAATTACAGCACTGGCAGATGTATATTCTTCCATGACGGCGAATACTCCCTACCGCAAAGCGTTATCTGTCTATGATGCCCTGGCGATTATTGAGAAAGCCGGAGCCGCGTATTTTAACCCTAAACTTATTCGGGTTTTAGTTAGTAATGTGGCTATTTATCCGTTGGGGGCCATTGTCCGATTGAATAATCAAGTAGTAGGCATTGTTAATGATTATGCTGACGAATTAAGAACTAAACCCATTCTTAAGATAACTAAAAATGAGGCCGGTGAGCGTGTCAATCAAACAGTAACGATTGATATGGAAGCTAACCCTACTATTTATATTGCTGATGTTTCCTGAAAATCGCGGCATACACCCGCAAGACTCCTAAAAAAACGGCAGGATTATATTCTGCCGTTTTTTCATAATAATAACTATAAAAAATGAGGCATAAGCCGGAGGAGCGAATCATCATGTCTGAGGATGCAGAAATTATTGTAGGACGCAATAGTGTGCTTGAGGCGCTGAAAGCCGGGCGGTCACTAAATAAAATTTTTGTTGCTAAAGGTGAACGCCAGGGGTCGGTTCGCGAGATTATTAGTCAAGCCCGCGAGCAGGGAATCATTATACAAGAAGTGGATGTTGCTAAACTTGAGCAACTTTCAGCCGGAGTGCGTCACCAAGGAGTAGTCGCTATGGCGGCACCAGTAGCTTATGTTGAGGTTGATGATATTTTATCGATTGCCTATGGAAAAAATGAGCCGCCATTTTTAGTTCTTTTAGATGAACTTGCTGATCCACATAATGTTGGAGCTATATTACGGACTGCAGATGCCAGTGGTGTTCACGGTGTACTTATACCTAAACGGCGTAGTTGTCCACTAACCCAAACTGTGGCGAAAACATCCGCAGGAGCGGTTGAGCATGTACCTGTTGCCAGGATAGGTAATGTATCACAGAACCTAAAAGCCTTAAAAAAACAGGGCCTTTGGGTAGTGGGGGCCGATATGGATGGTACAAAAAATTATTATGAAGCCGATCTTACAGGGCCGGTAGTAATTGTTGTCGGCAGTGAGGGAGCGGGGATGGGGCGATTGACTAAAGAGGCTTGTGATTTTATTGTGAAGATTCCTATGCGCGGACAGATCGCGTCATTAAATGCCTCTGTCGCCTGTTCCTTGCTGCTGTATGAAGTTCTAAGACAAAGGGAGCTGAATGGAAAGTGAAACGTTGGGCCGGTATTATTCTGGCAGTGACGGTAAGTATTGCAGGGATAGCCGTTTTTGGGCTGGTCAGGCCATTGTTTTCGCAAACCGTTTATGCGGGGGTAGCTATTGCTAATGTCGAAGTTGGCGGAAAAACCCGGGAGGAAGTAGCGCAACTGCTCGTCACCTGGCAAAAGGATCAAAAAACCAGGCCCATTTTATTGTCTTATGAAGATACAACATTTCGTATCGAGCCTGAAAATCTTGATTATAGTATTGATGAAGAGGCAACAGCTGAGGCCGTATGGATGTTTGGACGCGAAGGCCCCGTATGGGACAGGTTGAAAAAAATTCGTAATGCTGAGGCTGAGGGCTGGTCTATCCCCCTAAGGATCAAGTATAATGAAAATAAATTAGATAGCATAGCAGAACAACTGCAAGAGACAGTTAACCGTCCGCCCTGTAACGCGACCTTAAGTCTGTGGACCGGAAGAGTTGTACCAGAGGAAGAGGGGCGTGAACTTAATGTAACTGAACTAAAAGAACTAATACTTCTTGCCCTTAATCGAGCCGATGCCAGTACAGCTGCTTTGCCAGTTACTCCGGTTTATCCCGAAATTACGGCCAGCGATCTTGCTGAAAACGGTATCCAAGAACTTGTGGCTATGTATACTACCCAATTTAATACGGAGGATGTTAACCGGACAGCCAATGTAAAATTGTCAGCACAGAAGATTGCCGGTAAACTACTGTATCCCGGCCAAATTTTTTCTTATAATGATACTGTTGGACCACGGGAGAAGTCACAGGGATTCAAAGAAGCGATGGAGATAATTAATGGTGAGTTTGTACCCGGAGTAGGCGGAGGTGTGTGTCAGGTTTCATCAACCTTATATAATGCGGTACTCTTGTCAGGACTTGCTATTGTTGAACGTACGAATCATTCTAAACCGCTTTCCTACGTACCGCTGGGACGGGATGCTACTGTTGTGTACAATATACTTGATTTTAAATTTGTTAACAACAGTCCTGCACCGGTTATGATTATGGCTGAAACTATAGGCAATAAGCTCAATGTAGGTATATTTGGTCAGCGGCTGCTTGAAAAAAGTATTGATATTATTACAACCCAGCAGCAAGTTATTCAGCCAGCGATTATAAAAGAATCTGACCCAGCACTCCTGCCTGGTGAAAATAAAGTAGAAAGGCAAGGGAAGCCTGGGTATGAAGTAACTGTTGTACGCATCACACGTAACAGCGCAGGTAAAGAATTACAACGTGAAATCGTATCGCATGACAAATACGCTCCAGATAATACACTAATACGGTTTGGGCCAGAGCCTAAAGCGGTACAATCAAAGCTGTAGCCGCTATCTGCAGGAGATAAGATTGGAGAATTTTTCTCAATGGAATTGTTAATTGTTGACGGCTATAATGTGATTAACGCTTGGCCTGAACTCATTGCTATTAGAGATAATCTAGAATATGCCCGTGACAAACTCGTGGATATAATCAGTGAATACGGCGCATATAAAAGATTTAGGACAATAATAGTATTTGATGCTCATTTGACAACAGAAAAAAGTGTCAGCCAAAGTAGAACTGGCGTGCTTACGGTGATTTATACGAAAGAAGGCGAAACAGCTGACAGCTATATTGAAAAAATGGTATACGACCTTGGCCGCCACAATAAGAGAATCTATGTTGTTACCTCCGACTGGGCCGAGCAAATGTTTATTTTAGGAGCAGGAGCTTATCGGATATCGGCGCGGGAACTAAAAAATGATATTGACGCTGTCAAAAAGGAAATCGCGGCCGGCCTGTCGCGAAAGATAGTAGCGCGAGACCGCCATGAAGTTGGCAGCCGTCTGGAAGCAGATATCTTAAAACGTCTTGATGCTATGCGACGTGATGGGCTTGACTAACTTAGTTCGAACAAGTATAATCTATATGACAGACACGCGGCGAGGCTGCGGCACTAAGATCTTTAGTGCATTTTTATTTTTCTATGGTATGCAAATGCTGTGCAGAGAAAAAGTGGGGTTGTGCTCACTTATAGGCAGTAAAAGAAAACTTATGGGGGCGATGCGATGCGAGTAAATACTCAACGCGATCTTTACGGTTGTTTTGATAACTTAACTGATGAAGAAATAGTATTCGACGCCAAAGATAATGACAACACGGTCGCTCTGGAGTATTTGATTAACAAATATCGCAATTTCGTGCGGGCTAAAGCCAGATCGTATTTTTTAATTGGCGCTGAGCGTGAAGATATCATTCAGGAAGGTATGATTGGCTTATATAAGGCCATTCGCGACTTTCGCAATGACAAGCTCTCTTCCTTTAGAGCATTTGCAGAATTGTGTGTAACACGACAGATTATTACTGCAATTAAGACGGCTACCCGGCAGAAACATATTCCATTGAACTCCTATGTTTCGCTAAATAAACCTATTTATGATGAAGATTCTGACCGCACGCTGTTGGATGTATTATCGGGTTCGAAAGTGACCGATCCGGAAGAATTGGTGATCAGCCGTGAGGAATTTATTGATATTGAAGAAAAAATGGGCGAAATTTTGAGCGATCTTGAATGGAAGGTGCTGATGGCTTATCTTGATGGCAAGTCCTACCAGGAGATTGCCGTTGAGCTAGAACGCCATGTTAAGTCGATTGACAACGCCTTGCAGCGAGTAAAGCGCAAACTCGAACGATATCTGGAAAACCGCGGTGATGACAGTGATATCCGTGGTGTATATAAAGGTCTTACCAGTCTTAATAAAGATTCTCAGACAGAGTTAGCTGAATAATGCTGACTCTGAGAAATAACGGCAACAAAAATGACACCAGGAGTAGGTGTCATTTTTGCATTATTCTGGGTGAAACTACTTTGATGAGGTGATTAGATGATCAATGCAAGCAAAGTAAAAAGTATTGCTGTACTCACAGGCGGTGGAGATGCGCCTGGACTTAACGCTGTTATTAGGGCTGTTGTCAGGACTGGGATTGGGCATGGGCTTAAGGTGTGGGGGATAAAAAATGGTTTTGGCGGTATGGTCGAAAACCAAGTTATTGAGATGACAGATGAATATGTTGCCGGTATCTTGCCGCGCGGAGGCACAATATTAGGGACAACCAATCGCGATAATCCGTTTAATTATCCTACGATGCAAGAGGGCAAAACCGTATATAAGGATATGTCCGGTCAGGCACTTAACAATTTGCGGCAACGGGACATTGAAGCACTTGTGGTGATTGGCGGTGACGGCAGTCTTAAGATTGGATCAGAATTTTATCAATTAGGGTTGCCAGTAGTGGCTGTACCGAAAACGATTGATAATGATATACCGGGAACCGAGCGGACTTTCGGATTTGATACCGCTGTCGGTGTGGCTGCCGATGCGCTTGATCGGCTTCATACCACGGCTGAATCCCATCATCGGGTCATGGTGCTGGAGGTTATGGGTCGATATGCTGGCTGGATTGCGCTGCATGCGGGGATAGCAGGTGGTGCTGACTGTATCTTGATTCCAGAGATACCCTATCAAATAGATGCGATTATCGCCAAGATTGAAGAACGTCAGCAGCGCGGCCGTCTGTTTAGCCTAATTGTTATTGCCGAAGGGGCCTATCCCCAAGGTGGGGAGATATCGGTATCACGTATTGTGGAAGGCAGCCATGAGAAGATTCGATTAGGTGGTGCAGGGGAAAAGCTGGCACGGCAACTAGAAAGTCTTACCGGTATTGAATCTCGTTGTACGGTGCTGGGGCATGTTCAGCGTGGTGGCACACCAACTGCCTTTGATCGGGTATTATCTACCCGTTATGGTGTGGCGGCTGCAGAGTGTTTGCTTGAGGGGGTTTTCGGCAACATGGTGGCTTTGCGGAAAAACGAGATTATTCGTGTGCCAATCGTAGATATTGCCGGCAAAGCAAATAATGTAACTGCCAATGACGAGTTATTAAAAGCTGGAAGGTCTATCGGTATTTGTTTTGGAGATTAAAAAAATAGTTATGTGGTTACACTAAGTCTAAATATTGCGTAGTTTTTCTATATGTTCTGCAGTAAAGAAGTTGCAGGCGCAGGCGTGTGGTGTGTTGCCAAACTTTAGCAGTTATATAGATATGCAGTGGAGGGCTGTAATGGAAACCTTGGGCATTACCCTATTTAGGGTAGTTGCAGGCATGGGCGTGTTGCTTATCATTATGCTGATCACTGGTCGCCGTCAGGTCAGTGAGTTTAGTTCGTTTGACTTCTTGACTTCAATCACCATTGGGGCAGTGGCCGGTGCATTAATTGTGGATCACCGGCTTGAACTTGTTAGTTCATTAATTGCCCTGCTGGCGCTTGGCGGCATGCAGCTTTTTTTCGGCTGGCTTAGCATCAAAGTTCGCCCAGTTAATCACAAACTGAATTTTAAGCCGCTTGTGCTGGTGGAAGATGGTCAGATTATCAAAAAAAACCTGCGTAAAGTGCGTATGCCGGTAGAGACCTTATTGCAACTTTTGCGGGAAAAGGATGCATTTGATATTACCATTGTAGAGCTTGCTATTTTGGAGCCGTATGGTAGATTAAGTGTACTTAAAAAAGCAGAACATCTGCCATTGACACCAAGTCAGGTTAACTTTAGCGTAACTCCGAACAGTGTTTTAGTACCGGTAATTTTGGAGGGGAAGTTACAAGAAAATGCTTTGGCGGAGATGGGGCTTTCTACGCAACAGATTGAAGAATTCCGCCGCCAGCACCAAGATACTATTCATAATGTGTTTATTGCTTTCATGGATCAAAATAAACGGTTGCATATAGTAAATGAGGATGCTCGGGGACAAAGTGTATTTTTGCACTGAAGTCCTCGACTTTTTAATTTATTTTTTAAAATTATGCAGGATATTGCGATGAATATGGTAAAATAGTAACATCGTCCTATTGGAGATGCTTTGAAAAAATAACGCTCTCACTTTTGTCCAAAGTGCAGAGGTTATCAAGTTAATAACATGCTCCTGATGGAAACGACAACAAAGACTAAGGAAGTGACTATGTGAGTGAAAATATCATTGCAGTAATAATTGGCATAGTAGAGGGTCTGACAGAATTTCTGCCTATTTCTTCAACCGGACATATGATTTTAGTTGGTTCGCTATTAGGATTTGAAGGGGAAAAGGCCAGTGTGTTTGAAGTATTTATTCAATTGGGCGCTATTTTATCTGTACTAATTTTATATCGAGACAAATTTTTAGCTATGATTAGGCCGCGAGCCATTAATATTTATGGCAATGGACTAACTGCTATGCACATCCTGGCTGGGATTGTGCCTGTCATGGGAATAGCCTTTTTCTTACATAAACCGATAAAGACCTACTTATTTTCTCCTTATACTGTAATTATTGGCTTGATAGTTGGTGCAATTTTTATGTTGATGGCTGAAAAAATAGCAAATCGTCCGGTTACTCATAGTGTTGATAGCATGACAATTAAACAGGCATTTTGGGTGGGGCTGTTTCAAGTATTATCCTTGTGGCCAGGGTTTTCACGTTCAGGATCAACTATTGCAGGTGGTTTATTCTTTGGTATGAGTCGTAAAGCAGCAGCTGAATTTTCTTTTATTATCGCTGTGCCGCTAATGCTTGTTGCCTGTGTTTATGATTTAATGAAGATCTGGGACAAACTAACTATGGCTGAATTTAACCTATTTATAATTGGCTTTATTGTTGCATTTATTACGGCGTATATATCCATTGTATGGTTTTTGCGTTTCCTCAATAACTCAACGCTGGCTTCATTTGCCTATTATCGGTTTGTTGTTGCTGGTATATCATATTACTACTTTTTCCTAAGGTAAAAGTAGTAAATACAGTTAGATAGCTTGAGATAAATGTAAATAAAAGTAATATAATTAAGGCGTAAAAGATGTTGACATAGTCTATAGACTATTATATAATAAGTTTTGTCACTGAGGCGAGTTCTCAAAAAATGATGCTGGCGTAGCTCAATTGGTAGAGCAGCTGACTTGTAATCAGCAGGTTGGGGGTTCAATTCCTCTCGCCAGCTCCATCTTTAAGCAGGTAGGGAATTAGAATGAGTTTTTTAGTTCTGAAGCCGTAGCAAAGAACATCCTCTAATAAATAATCTTGGAGGGATTCCCGAGTGGCTAAAGGGAGCAGACTGTAAATCTGCCGTCTTCGACTTCGGTGGTTCGAATCCACCTCCCTCCACCAAGAACCTTTTTCACCTTATATCGCGGGGTGGAGCAGTTGGTAGCTCGTCGGGCTCATAACCCGAAGGTCACAGGTTCAAGTCCTGTCCCCGCAACCAAGAATTTTTGCTGGTGTAGCTCAGTCGGTAGAGCGTATCCTTGGTAAGGATAAGGTCACCGGTTCAATCCCGGTCACTAGCTCCATTTTAATACGGCGGCGTAGCTCAGTTGGCTAGAGCATGCGGTTCATACCCGCAGTGTCCGGGGTTCAAATCCCTGCGCCGCCACCAGATAAAAAACTTTGCAATTAATTGCAAAGTTTTTTATTATTTATGAAAGTTTTATTTTAGTAACTTTTTGCAGCAGGATTTTTACATGGGAGATAGAATTTTTAATTTTGTAAAAAGCTGTATACTATAATGGTGAATTAAAGATATAGTAGGGGAGGCTATTAACTCAAATGGCTAAGAAAAAGTTTGAACGAAACAAACCACATGTTAACATTGGTACTATTGGTCACGTTGACCATGGCAAAACCTCGCTGACTGCTGCCATTACCATGACATTGGCAAAACACGGCGGCGCTGAGTTCATGGCTTATGACATGATTGACAAAGCACCAGAAGAAAGAGAACGCGGTATCACCATCAACACAGCTCACGTTGAGTATGAAACCGCAGCTCGCCATTATGCCCACGTGGACTGCCCAGGCCATGCTGACTATGTTAAAAACATGATCACCGGCGCAGCGCAGATGGATGGTGCTATCCTGGTTGTATCGGCAGCTGACGGCCCGATGCCGCAAACTCGCGAACACATTTTGCTGTCCCGCCAAGTTGGCGTACCTGCCATGGTTGTATTCTTAAACAAAGCCGACCTGGTTGATGACGCTGAACTGATGGAACTAGTAGAAATGGAAGTTCGTGAACTTCTCTCCAGCTACGAATTCCCAGGAGATGACATTCCAGTAGTATCAGGTTCTGCTGTAAAAGTACTTAACTGCGGTTGCGCGAGCCCTGAATGCGAATGGTGTGGCAAAATCCATGAACTGATGGCCAAAGTTGACGAATATATTCCGACACCGGAACGTGCTACTGACAAGCCCTTCCTGATGCCTGTGGAAGACGTATTCACTATCACTGGTCGTGGTACTGTAGCTACCGGTCGTGTAGAGCGTGGCGTAGTAAAAGTAGGCGATACCATAGAAATCGTTGGTATGAGCGAAAAACCGAAATCCACAGTAGTAACTGGTGTAGAAATGTTCCGGAAACTATTGGATTCGGCAGTAGCTGGTGACAACATTGGTGCACTTTTAAGAGGTGTTGAGCGTAAAGAAATCGAGCGTGGCCAAGTATTAGCCAAGCCTGGTACCATTAAACCGCATACCAAATTCAAATCCGAAGTATATGTATTGTCCAAAGAAGAAGGCGGCCGTCATACCCCGTTCTTTAACGGTTACCGTCCGCAATTCTACTTTAGAACAACCGACGTAACAGGTGTTGTTACATTGCCAGAAGGTGTAGAAATGGTAATGCCTGGCGATAACATCCAAATGAACATAGCGCTTATTACCCCAATTGCTATCGAAGAAGGTCTGCGCTTTGCTATCCGTGAAGGCGGCCGTACAGTAGGCGCTGGTGTTGTAACTGCTGTTGAAGAATAACTACTAGATTATCTTTTGCGAAAAAAGGTATAAATTGGTCATTGCCTGATATAATAATAGAGCGGGGGATAACCCTGCTTTATTTATTGACATACCCGAGCCTGTGGGCTATTGACACACTGATATAATTATGATAAATTGTATTAGTGACATTTAAAAAAAGTGTTATCAATAAATAGGCTTGATGCTATATTTACTGGTAAGAGAGGTGTAACAGGATGCGCAACGCGGTAACATTGGCCTGCACAGAATGCAAACAACGCAATTATCAGACCAATAAAAACAAAAAAAATGATCCGGATAGATTGGAATTCAACAAATACTGCAAGTTTTGCAAAAAACAGACGCTGCACAAAGAAACAAAGTAATTCTAAGATAGGGTAACTTCGCTACACTGTAGGGGTATAGCTCAATTGGTAGAGTAGCGGTCTCCAAAACCGTTGGTTGAGGGTTCAAGTCCTTCTGCCCCTGCCAAAATGTATGCACAGGATGTGAGAAAATGGCCGCCCAGGAAACAGCTGTCCAGTCGAATGCATCGCGCTGGAAGAAATTTTTACGGGAAGTAAAAGCTGAACTTAAAAAGGTAACATGGCCAGGCAAGGCAGAGCTTATTTCCTTTACTGGGGTTGTATTTGTGACGGTTACTGTTGTCGCGGCCTTGATTTGGGTGCTTGATGCTTCTTTCGCTCAAATTTTAAAGGCTATCATCAAGTAGACTGGGGGGTGGGGGACGCAATACGTCCCTTGAGGCTATGGAATCCGAAAAACTCGAAAAACATTGGTATGTTATCCATACATATTCCGGTTATGAAAACAAGGTAAAAGCCAATCTGGAGAAAAAAGTTCATTCCATGGCGATGGAAGATGAAGTTTTCCGGGTGCTTGTTCCTATGGAAGATGAAGTGGAAATAAAAGATGGTAAGAAGAAAATTACCAAGAAAAAGGTTTTCCCCGGATATGTTTTGGTAGAAATGATTGTTACAGACCGTTCCTGGTATGTTGTACGTAACACTCCGGGTGTTACCGGTTTTGTCGGGTCGGGAACCAAGCCCATTCCGTTGAGCGAAAATGAAGTGAAACATATCCTCAAGTCAATGGGAATAGAAGATGCGAAACCTAAAATTGATATTGAGCTTGACCAATTGGTACGTATCACTGCAGGTGCTTTCGAAAATTGGACAGCCACTGTAGTTGAAATTAATCCTGAACGAGGCAAGATCAAGGTGCTTGTCAATATGTTTGGTCGTGAAACACCAGTAGAGCTTGATTTCACACAAATTACAAAAGTTGATTAAGGAGGTGTAATATAAATGGCTAAAAAGGTTGTAAAGCTTGTAAAACTGCAAGTTCCCGCTGGCAAAGCCACTCCGGCTCCTCCCGTAGGTCCGGCACTTGGTCAAGCTGGTGTCAATATCATGGCTTTTGTTAAAGAGTTTAACGAAAGAACGGCCAGCCAAGCCGGTCTTATCATTCCGGTGGAAATTACGGTATTTGAAGATAGATCATTTACCTTTGTTACCAAAACTCCACCTGCGCCTATTCTTCTTAAAAAGGCTGCTGGTATTGAAACTGCTTCAGGTGAACCGAACAAGAAGAAGGTTGCCAAAGTAAAACGTGATCAGGTTAGAGAAATTGCCGAAACCAAAATGCAAGACCTGAATGCCGCTAGTGTTGAAGCTGCTATGCGGATGATTGAGGGTACTGCCCGCAGTATGGGCATTGAGATTGTTGACTAATAGATTGTTGCAGTCTTACGTGGGAGGACTATGTACTTCCGTTATTACCACAAAGGAGGAAAAATAATATGCCAAAACATGGTAAAAAGTATATTGAAGCTGCTAAGCTCATTGATATGGATAAGTTGTATGATCCTGAAGAAGCAGTAGAACTTATCAAAAAAACTGCTGCCGCAAAGTTTGACCAAACGGTAGAAATTGCCGTCAAACTGGGTGTTGATCCGAAACATGCTGATCAGCAAGTGCGTGGCGCTGTTGTACTTCCCCATGGCACAGGTAAGAGTAAAAAAGTTCTTGTTTTCGCCAAAGGCGAAAAAGCCAAAGAAGCGGAAACTGCTGGCGCAGATTTTGTAGGTGCCGAAGATATGGTAGAAAAAATCCAGGGTGGTTGGGCTGATTTTGACGTTGCAGTAGCCACACCAGACATGATGGGTATGGTAGGGCGTCTTGGTAAAATCCTCGGCCCAAAAGGTTTAATGCCTAACCCTAAAGTAGGGACTGTTACTCTTGATGTAACACGTGCCATTAACGAAATTAAAGCCGGTAAGATCGAATACCGCACCGATAAAGCTGGTAATATCCATGCTCCGATTGGCAAAGTATCTTTCGACAACGAAAAACTACTTGCAAACTTCCACACCCTGATCGATACATTGGTTAAGGTTAAGCCCGCTGCGGCCAAAGGCCAGTATATGCGGAACATTTCCTTAAGCTCAACAATGGGACCTGGTGTTAGAGTTAACCCGCTTAAATCTGCGGGTAAAAAAGAATAACATTATTATAAAATATTATATGGAAATGCTCAGAAGCAATAATGCAGATGGGTATTTATGAATAATATGAGGCTGTAGACAGCAGGTTTATGTAAAAGTTTGTTGAAACTTTCCTGCCGAGGCCGGAGAATTGCAAGATATAACTACTAACGAGTTATTATGCGGCCTCCGGTGTTTACACCGTGGGGTCGCTTTTTGGTTTCAAGAATACTTGTTTAAGGAGGTGTAATCTAAATGGCTGTAACTCAAGAAAAACTGCAGACGGTTGCTGAGATTAAAGAAAAACTCAGTACTACCCAAGGTGCTGTTTTAACTAATTACCGTGGTTTGACTGTGGCGCAGGATACCAAGCTTCGCCGTCAATTACGGGAAGCTGGCGTGGAATACCGTGTATTCAAAAATACCATGACACGCATTGCTGCCAAAGAAGCTGGTATCGAAGGTCTTGATCCTTATTTGGAAGGCCCGACTGCTATTGCTATGTCTTACACTGATCCGGTAGCCCCAGCTAAAGTTATCGCTGACTTTGTAAAAGAGAATAAGTTGCAAACTCTGGAAGTAAAAGCTGGCTTGGTTGAAGGAAAAGTGATTGATGCTAACAGTGTTAAAGCTCTAGCCAGCCTGCCGTCGCGGGAAGTTCTTATTGCTCAAGTGCTTGCTGGTATGCAGGCGCCTGTTGCCGGTTTTGTCAATGTACTTTCTGGTTCATTGCGCAACCTGGTGTATGCGCTTGAAGCTGTTCGTAAGCAGAAAGAATCTGCATAAGCGAGGTTCTTGTAAACAAATTCATTTGATTGTTACCTAAAAAAATTATTTTAATGAAAGTTTATGGAGGTATTTTAAAATGACTAAAGAACAAATTATGGAAGCTATTGAGCAAATGACTGTGCTCGAACTTTCCGAACTGGTAAAAGCGCTTGAAGAAAAATTTGGCGTATCTGCAGCTGCTCCTGTAGCTGTAGCAGCTGCTCCTGCTGCTGGCGCTGCTGCTGCTGCCGAACAAAGCGAGTTTGACGTAATTTTGACCGGCGCTGGTGCAAGCAAAATCAATGTTATTAAAGTAGTGCGCGAAGTTACCGGTCTTGGCCTCAAAGAAGCTAAAGAACTGGTTGACGGCGCTCCTAAAGCCATTAAAGAGAAAATCTCCAAGGCTGATGCTGACGCTCTTAAAGCTAAACTTGAAGAAGCTGGCGCAACTGTCGAAGTTAAGTAATTTAAGCTTAATAAAGAAAGGAGCACCTACTGGTGCTCCTTTTTTCAATTGAAAAACTATACATATAAGGGTAAACCTTCTTGACATAGTAAAAATTACGTGATAACATTATATATTGCCGTACATATTTATTTTGCTGTGTATTAGCAGAATCATAGCATAAACTTGTATAAATTATGGAATGGCAGGAAATAGTAATATAATGGAGGATGAATCGTTTTTCATCGAAAAAAAAGGCAAGGTCCTTACCCAAAATGAAAAGAACCTTGCTTTGTTTTGTATTTATTTAATCATTCATTTGCTGGCTTAGTATTTGCGAAATATCGCTTGCTTATGTGTAAGCTGCGAAAAATCCAATATGCCAGGCAAAATGGCTAAGGGGTGAAGGGGTTAATGTTTAATCCTGTTCCGGTGGGCAAAAGATTCAGGTATAGTTATGCCAAAATTAAAGAAGTGCTGGACATGCCCAACCTTATTGAAATTCAGAAGAATTCGTATCGTTGGTTTCTTAAGGAAGGTTTACAAGAGATATTTCATGATATCTCTCCAATCCAGGACTTTACCGGCAACCTGATCCTATCGTTTGAAAATTTTACACTGGGCGAACCTAAGTATGATGTTGAGGAATGTAAAGAGCGAGATGTTACCTATGCCGCTCCGCTTCGTGTTAGTGTTCGGCTATACAACAAAGAAACACAGGAAATAAAAGAGCAAGAAGTATTTATGGGCGATTTTCCGCTCATGACCGACAACGGTACATTTATCATTAATGGTGCTGAACGGGTTATTGTCAGCCAATTAGTGCGCTCACCTGGCGTATATTATGGTGAGAGCATTGATGCTACAGGTAAGAAACTGTATAATGCGACGGTAATTCCTAATCGTGGTGCATGGCTGGAACTTGAGACTGACGCCAATGATGTTATATCTGTTCGCGTCGATCGCACCCGTAAGTTACCAGTAACTGTCCTGATCCGTTCATTAGGCTTTGTATCTAATGGCGTGATTTCTGAACTCTTTAATGAGGATGTTCGCATCCGGGCGACACTGGAAAGAGACAACACAGATTCACGGGAAGAGGCTCTTGTCGAAATCTACAAACGATTGCGTCCTGGTGAACCGCCAACGGTAGACAACGCTGCGCAATTGCTTGAAACGTTATTTTTCGATCCTAAGCGCTATGACTTGGCTACTGTAGGGCGCTATAAACTTGGCAAAAAGTTAGGGTGGCGTCGCCGCCTGTTAGGAAAAGTTCTTGCTCAGCCGCTGGTAGATAAAGAAACTGGCGAAATTGTAGTAGATGAAAATACACAAATGGATGAGGACGTTCTTAATAGGATCGCTGCTGCTAACGTTTTTGACGATGCGGGCCTGAATGAAGCTTGGATTAAACAAAAAGACGGTGCATCTGTAAAATTGCTACTTAACACAGTATTGCCATTTACGCATCGTACCATTACCAAAGAAGATATTATTGCTTCTATTAGCTATCTTCTTAACTTAGCGGAAGGTCATGGAACTACTGATGATATTGACCATTTGGGTAATCGTCGACTGCGCTCAGTAGGCGAACTTTTGCAGAACCAGTTCCGTATTGGTTTGTCACGGATGGAACGGGTAGTTAAAGAACGTATGACTATTCAGGATATTGATGTAATTACGCCGCAGGCGCTCATAAACATCCGACCAGTGGTTGCTGCCATAAAAGAATTTTTTGGGTCCAGTCAATTATCCCAGTTCATGGATCAGACCAATCCGTTGGCTGAACTTACTCATAAACGGCGTCTCAGCGCCCTCGGCCCTGGTGGTCTTAGTCGGGAACGTGCTGGTTTTGAGGTTCGTGACGTCCACCATTCCCACTATGGCCGGATGTGCCCAATTGAGACACCTGAAGGTCCGAACATCGGACTTATCGGTTCACTTTCCACTTTTGGCCGAATTAATGAATTCGGTTTTATTGAGACACCATATCGTAAAGTAAACAAACAAGAGCATCGGGTAACAGAAGAAGTATACTATTTGACGGCTGATGAAGAAGATGAAATGATTGTTGCCCAAGCTAATGATGTTTTGGATGAGAATGGCTGGTTTCAAGAGCCACGTGTTACCTGTCGCTACAGAAATGAAATATTGGTAGTTCCGGCTGAAAAAGTTGACTATATGGACGTATCGCCTAAACAAGTAGTATCTATTGCTACTGCCATGATACCCTTCTTGGAAAACGATGATGCGAACAGAGCGTTGATGGGGGCAAACATGCAGCGCCAGGCTGTACCGCTTCTTAGAACGCAGGCACCACTTGTCGGTACTGGCATGGAATATAAAGCCGCCCGTGATTCCGGGGTTGTAATTTTGGCCAAAAATGCGGGCGTTGTTGAAAAAGTAACAGCTACCGAAATCCATATTCGTACAGAAAAAGGCGCGCTTGATACCTATAAGTTGCTTAAATACCTGCGTTCCAACCAGGGAACATGCATTAATCAAAAACCCATCGTATATAAAAATGATACTATCGTTAAAGGGCAAGTGCTTGCTGATGGACCGGCCACCGATAACGGTGAACTGGCTTTAGGCTTTAACGTGCTGGTAGCCTTTATGCCTTGGGAAGGCTACAATTACGAAGATGCTATTCTCCTAAGCCAGGATTTAACAAAAGCCGATGTATTTACCTCTATACATATTGAAGAATATGAATGTGATGCCCGTGATACCAAGCTTGGTCCTGAAGAAATTACCCGTGACATTCCAAACGTTGCCGAAGATGTATTGCGTGATCTTGATGATCGCGGCATAATTCGTGTTGGTGCAGAAGTACGTCCAGGGGATATCCTGGTTGGTAAAGTAACACCAAAAGGCGAAACTGAACTGACCGCGGAAGAACGATTATTACGGGCCATCTTTGGTGAGAAAGCCCGCGAGGTTCGTGACACCTCACTTAGAGTACCACATGGCGAAGCCGGTAAGATTGTTGATGTAAAGGTCTTTACCCGTGAAAATGGCGATGAATTGCCACCAGGTGTAAACCAGCTAGTACGTTGCTATATCGCCCAAAAACGCAAAATTTCTGAGGGCGATAAAATGGCCGGTCGTCACGGCAACAAAGGTGTTGTTTCCCGGATAATGCCAAAAGAGGATATGCCCTTCCTGCCTGATGGCACACCTGTTCAAATTGTATTAAACCCACTAGGCGTACCATCGCGTATGAATATTGGTCAGGTACTTGAAACTCACTTAGGTCGTGCTGCCGCCGCTATTGGCATGCAGATTAAGATGGGTGATTCGACTTTGGTTGACAGGCTGAAGTCAGTCAACTATAATTTCGATAAAAACGGTATGCCTGTACCAGATACGGCGGGCGTTCATCTGGCTGTACCAGTGTTTGATGGTGCCACCGAGTCTGATGTTATTAACACATTAAAAGTGGCGGGTCTATCAGAAGATGGCAAGACTGAGTTGTTTGACGGCAGAACAGGTGAAGCATTTGACAATCACGTTACTGTTGGCTATGTGTATATGCTCAAACTGCATCACTTGGTTGATGATAAAATTCATGCCCGTTCTACTGGCCCATACTCACTTGTAACGCAACAACCG
Organism: Sporomusa sp. KB1; assembly: GCF_007830295.1. Lineage (GTDB taxonomy): Bacteria > Bacillota > Negativicutes > Sporomusales > Sporomusaceae > Sporomusa. Next base: position 2,369,502 of record NZ_VLKC01000002.1, read on the forward strand.
CTTGGTGGTAAAGCACAGTTTGGCGGTCAGCGCTTCGGTGAGATGGAAGTGTGGGCATTGGAAGCATATGGAGCCGCCTACACTCTGCAAGAACTATTAACTGTCAAGTCTGATGATGTTGTTGGTCGCGTAAAAACCTATGAGGCCATTGTAAAAGGCGAAAATATACCTGAACCAGGCGTGCCTGAATCCTTCAAGGTACTGATCAAAGAACTCCAGAGTATTGGTCTTGATATTAAGATACTGACAGAAGACGACCAAGAAATTATGATTCGTGACTCAGACGAAGATATCAATGAAACAGCTAAAGAATTAGAATTGAATATTGGCGATGACATGCCGAAAGCCTCGCTTGAACGCAAAAAGACGGATTTTGAGGCGGATATGGTTGACGAACTAGAAGCAAATGATGACATCGAACCGCTGGAAGAAGAGCTTGATATTATTGCTGAGATTGGTGAAATGGAGCCTGATGCGGTTCACAGATCCAATGAAGATGATTTTGATTTGCAGTCCTCTGCAAGCAATGCGAAGCTCAAGGAAAATGCTAAAAAGTCTACTTCCCATGAAGATTTGGAAGAAATCCTAGAAGACTAGGATTTAGACTAGTTAGAAGGGAGCGATAACCCCTTGTTAGACGTAAATAATTTTGATTCAATGCGTATTGGTCTGGCATCACCGGAGCAAATTCTTAAGTGGTCGCACGGTGAAGTTAAAAAACCAGAAACCATTAATTACCGTACGCTAAAACCCGAACGAGAGGGTTTGTTCTGTGAAAAGATTTTTGGGCCAACTCGGGATTGGGAATGTCATTGCGGTAAGTATAAGCGGATTCGTTACAAAGGTATTATTTGTGATCGTTGTGGCGTAGAAGTAACTCGATCCAAAGTTCGGCGTGACCGGATGGGGCATATTGAGCTGGCTGCACCAGTCTCCCATATCTGGTATTTTAAAGGTATACCCAGCAGGATGGGACTCATTTTGGACGTCTCGCCACGTTCACTGGAAAAAGTTTTATATTTTGCTTCCTATATTGTGCTTGATCCAGGCGATACGCCGCTTATGAAAAAGCAACTTTTAAACGAAAATGAGTACAGAGAACACCGTGATAAATATGGCAGTGCATTCAAGGTTGGCATGGGTGCAGAAGCTGTCAAAAAGCTGCTGGAAGAACTTGATTTAGAAAAGATGAGTCGTGAACTCCGCCAGGAACTAAAAGAAGTAAGCGGACAGCGTAAAATCCGGGCGATTAGACGTTTGGAAGTTACAGAAGCCTTCCGTAAATCAGGAAATAACCCAGCCTGGATGATTATGGACGTAGTACCTGTCATTCCGCCGGAATTACGCCCCATGGTTCAGTTGGATGGCGGACGGTTTGCCACTTCTGACTTAAATGACCTGTACCGCCGGGTAATCAACCGCAATAACCGCCTAAAAAGACTGTTAGATTTAGGTGCGCCTGATATCATCGTGCGCAACGAAAAACGCATGTTGCAAGAAGCTGTGGATGCGCTTATCGACAACGGACGACGTGGTCGTCCTGTCACCGGTCCTGGTAATCGTCCTTTAAAATCTTTGAGTGATATGCTTAAAGGTAAGCAAGGGCGGTTTCGGCAAAACCTTTTGGGCAAACGGGTTGACTATTCTGGACGCTCGGTTATCGTAGTTGGTCCGGAACTTAAGTTACACCAATGCGGTCTGCCTAAAGAGATGGCGCTGGAACTGTTTAAACCTTTTGTTATGAAAAAGCTGGTTAATGCCGGTCATGCTCATAATATTAAAAGTGCTAAACGGATGGTGGAAAGGGTTCGTCCTGAGGTATGGGATGTATTGGAAGAGGTCATCAAAGAACATCCCGTACTCCTAAACCGTGCACCGACCCTGCACAGACTTGGTATTCAGGCGTTCGAACCGGTATTATCCGAAGGCCGGGCTATTAAAATTCATCCCTTGGTATGTACTGCCTATAATGCGGACTTTGACGGCGACCAAATGGCAGTGCATGTACCACTGTCGGCCGAGGCCCAGGCCGAGGCACGCATGCTTATGCTGTCAGCTCATAATATCTTATCCACCAAAGATGGCAGGCCGGTAGCTACGCCTACCCAGGATATGGTATTGGGTGCTTACTATTTAACGATTGAAAAAGAACCTGAGGATGGTAAAATCAGAGCTTTTTCAAGCTTAAATGAAGGTTTGTTAGCGTATCAACATAAGGTTCTGGGGTTGCATGAAAAAATAAAAATGCGTTTAGACGGCTATGGTTTGGTACATACCACATTAGGTCGAGTGATCTTTAATGAAGTATTGCCGCAAGAGCTCAGACATTTTTCCAAACAGGACGATGGGTGGCATTTAGGTAAGATAATGGACAAAAAGCAACTTGGTAAATTAGTTGCTGACTCTTACCAAATTTTTGGGAATGCCAAAACAGCAGTTGTACTAGATGCTGTTAAACGTCTTGGTTTCTCGTTTGCCTGTCGCGCCGGGATAACCATAGCGATTTCAGACATCAAGATTCCAGCTGCCAAGAAAGAAATTTTGGCAACGGCTGAGATAAAGGTTGACACTATTGATAAACAGTACCGTCGCGGCTTGATTACCGATGATGAACGCTATAAAAAGACGATTGATCTTTGGACCAAGGCGACTGATGATGTTACCACAGCGCTCATGAACAGCCTGGATCGCTTTAATCCGGTATATATGATGGCTAACTCCGGTGCCCGTGGTAATATTCAGCAGATACGTCAGTTGGCTGGTATGCGGGGTCTTATGGCCGATCCTTCTGGGCGAATCATTGACTTGCCAATTAAAGCTAATTTCCGTGAAGGTTTGACCGTGTTAGAGTACTTTATCTCTACGCATGGAGCACGTAAAGGCTTGGCAGATACTGCACTTAGGACAGCTGACTCTGGCTACCTTACCCGCCGTCTTGTTGATGTCGCCCAAGACGTTATTGTTCGCGAAGAAGATTGCGATGTTGTCGGACTTAACCTAGTGCGTGAACGGGCTCGTTTAGCTAAGTCAAGTGCTGGGGCAATTGATATGCTGAAAGATAGCTTGTTAGGCAGAGTTTTGGCCCAGGATGTATTAGATCCCAAAACAGTAGATATAATTTTGCCCCAAGGAACACTGCTTAACGAAGATGCCTTGCGCTTAATTGGTGAAAATGGTGTTCCGGAAATCATGATTGAAGGTCAGGCAGATGAAATAGAAGAAGATGTCGGCCGTGCAGTTGCTGAAACCATTGTTCTGGGTGCACCAGAAGAGAAAGTACGCGCTGCTCTCAAAGAATCTATGATCCGCGAGATGCTTGGGAAAAACACAACAGAGGCCATCAAAACCAGAGATGGTGTCGAGCTTGTTCCTGCTGATACGCCGTTTACCGAAGAGCATATTGAAGCTGTTTTAGCTAGCTCTGTTAAAGAAGTAAAAGTGCGGAATAATAATGTTAGAGGAATTGAAGTTGAGGCTATCACAGAAGGCTCTGGTGTAATTGAATCACTTAAAGACCGAATCGTCGGCAGAATGGCGGCCGAAGATATTATTGATCCAGCCACTGGTGAGACTATTGTCAAAATTAGTGACCTGATTACGGAAGAATTGGCTGAGAAGGTTGTTAAAGTACGTGATAAGGTTTCCATCCGCTCAGTACTCACTTGTCGATCCCGTTATGGTGTATGCATTAATTGCTATGGCCGTAACTTGGGCACAGGCCACATGGTTGATGTCGGTGAGGCTGTCGGTATTATTGCTGCTCAGTCGATCGGTGAACCTGGTACTCAGCTTACAATGAGAACGTTCCATACCGGCGGTGTTGCCGGTGACGACATTACCCAGGGTTTGCCGCGGGTAGAAGAATTGTTTGAGGCCCGCAAACCAAAACGTCAGGCTATTATTACTGAAGTTGACGGTAGGACGGAAATAAAAGAAATCAAAGGTATGCGCCGAGTCACTGTTTATCCGGCAGACGCGTCCTTGGGTGAAGAACGTGTATACCCAATACCTTATGGCTCACGACTAATTGTCAGCGAAGGTCAAATGGTTGAGGCAGGCGATCGTCTGACTGAGGGTGCCGTTAATCCTCATGATATTTTGCGGGTTAGCGGGCTAAAAGCCACGCAACGGTATCTGGTGTACGAAGTTCAAAAAGTATATAAATCCCAAGGTGTTGAAATTAACGACAAACACATTGAAGTTATGGTTCGTCAGATGCTCCACAAAGTCAAGGTGGAAGAAGCAGGCGACACCGATCTTCTGCCAAGCGAGTATATTGATTTGAATACCTTTGAAGAGGAAAATGCTAAGGCAATTGAAGCTGGCGGCGAACCCGCCATTGCCAGACCCATTCTTCTTGGTATTACGAAAGCCTCGCTGGCCACTGATTCCTTCTTATCTGCGGCTTCCTTCCAGGAAACCACACGCGTGCTCACTGAAGCTGCAATAAAAGGTAAGGTTGATCCACTACTGGGGCTTAAAGAGAATGTTATAATTGGTAAACTTGTTCCTGCTGGTACAGGCATGAGTCGTTACCGTAATATTCGATTAAAAAAAGTTGTTTCTGATCCGGTGATGGAAGAATTCCCTGTTGAATAAGCATACAAATTGCTAACTATACTAAAACTGGGGACGGTTTACACCGTTCCCAGTTTTAGTATTATGATACACCCGGTATAGTGGTTATAAATATCCGCAGAAACTCTAATACTTTATTGACATTTAGAAACCAAAATGATAATATATTAGAGTGTCTTGGGAATATTGCATTTTTCCGAAGGAGTTGGACGCCGTGAACAGTGAAGAACTGGAAGCTTTCAAGAGTGGCAAGAAAGCCATTGGTGCTAAACAAACGGTGCGAGCTGTGGAAAAAGGTCTGGCTACCAAGGTATACCTTGCTGCTGATGCTGATAGACGGGTAGTTGCTCCACTTGCGCTGCTATGTAATCAAAAAGCAGTCCAGGTTGACGATCAGTCAACCATGACTGAACTGGGAAAAGCTTGTGGTATTGAAGTAGCTGCGGCGGCTGTAGCATTATTGAAATAAGTCAGTATAGGGACAGGTCGTTAATAATTTTACCCACTTGCTTGTCGGTGGCTGAAATTTTTAATAATAAATAACGAGATTGGGGAAGGAGGTGCGCTTAATAACATGCCAACAATTAATCAGCTAGTGCGCAAAAACCGGGAGTCGTTACTGCAAAAGTCTACTGCTCCTGCACTTAAGGAATGTCCACAAAAACGTGGTGTATGCACGAGGGTATATACAACTACTCCTAAAAAACCTAACTCTGCACTCCGTAAAGTTGCTCGCGTACGTTTGACTAACGGCATTGAAGTAACTGCCTACATCCCGGGTATTGGTCACAACTTGCAAGAACACTCGGTTGTACTTATCCGCGGCGGCAGAATAAAAGACTTGCCAGGTGTGCGTTATCACATTGTTCGTGGAGCTCTTGACACCGCTGGTGTTGCCAAACGTGGTCAGGGCCGTTCGAAATACGGTGCTAAAAAGGCCGCTGCTGCCAAGAAATAATTACTTAGACCTGCTGCAGATTTTTGGAAGAAGGAGGGATACTGATGCCAAGAAAAGGTGCTGTTCCCAAGCGGGATGTATTGCCGGATCCGGTATATAGTTCCAAGCTTGTAACAAGATTTATCAATAAAATTATGTTAGACGGCAAAAAAGGTGTTGCTGAAAATATTGTATATGATGCGTTTGAAGCCATTCGCGCCAAAACAGGCAAAGATCCGATGGAAGTATTTGAAGTTGCGCTGAAAAACGTTATGCCGGTTCTGGAAGTTCGTGCTCGCCGTGTAGGTGGTGCTAACTACCAAGTTCCTGTAGAAGTGCGGCCTGACCGCAAAATGTCACTGGGTATTCGCTGGCTGGTTAACTATTCCCGTTTGCGCGGCGAAAAAACCATGCACGAAAGACTTGCTTCGGAATTGATGGATGCTGCTAATAACACTGGCGCGTCTGTTAAAAAACGTGAAGATACCCATAAAATGGCTGAAGCTAATAAGGCTTTTGCACATTATCGCTGGTAAAATTTGAAGTTCAAGGTCTGGGGTTCGAGTTCAGACCGAGTAGGGTTGCGTAAGCAACCCCTGTGTCTAAACGAACATGCGAACTCACGATACTAAGGAGTGAAAATAGTGGCCCGAAAGTTTCCACTGGAAAAGACGCGGAACATCGGTATTATGGCACATATAGACGCCGGCAAGACCACTACCACTGAACGCATTCTGTTTTATACTGGCAGAGTACACAAAATCGGCGAAGTACATGATGGCGCTGCGACTATGGACTGGATGGTGCAAGAACAAGAAAGAGGTATCACTATTACCTCTGCGGCCACTACAGCCCAATGGGACGGGCATCGTATTAACATCATTGACACGCCAGGACACGTGGACTTTACAGTTGAAGTAGAACGTTCATTGCGAGTACTTGATGGCTCAGTTGCGGTTTTTTGCGCCAAAGGTGGCGTAGAGCCACAGTCTGAGACTGTATGGCGTCAAGCTGATAAATACAACGTTCCCCGTATGGCATATGTTAATAAAATGGACATTACCGGTGCTGATTTTTACCGGGTTGTCGACATGATGAAGACTCGACTAGGTGCTAATGCTGTACCGATCCAACTGCCCATCGGTTTTGAAGATACCTTTAAAGGGTTTGTTGACCTTGTTGAAATGAAGGCTGTTGTCTATACCGACGATCTGGGTAAGGTAAGTGAAGCTACTGATATACCTGAAGATATGGCTGAACATGTTGAGACTTTCCGTCAAAACCTCTTGGATGCTGTTGCTGAAAGCGACGATGAACTAATGATGAAATACCTCGAAGGGGAAGAAATTTCTGTCGAGGAAATCAAAACGGCTATCCGTAAAGCCACCATTGCCTGCAAGATGACAGCGGTGCTGTGCGGGTCATCTTACAAGAACAAGGGCGTGCAACCGCTCTTGGACGCAGTAGTTGCCTACATGCCTGCACCGACTGATATCCCAGCTATTAAGGGCGTTAACCCTGAGACTGGTGAAGAAGGTGAACGTGCGGCAGATGATAACTTACCGTTCTCGGCGTTGGCCTTCAAGATTATGGCTGATCCTTATGTTGGTAAGTTGGCATTCTTCCGGGTATACTCCGGTCAGTTAGCTTCTGGTTCTTATGTATATAACTCTACAAAAGGCAAACGGGAGCGTATTGGACGGATTCTGCAAATGCATGCTAATCACCGGGAAGAGATCGAAGTAGTCTATACCGGAGATATCGCTGCTGCAGTAGGCCTTAAAGATACTACTACCGGGGACACCCTTTGTGATGATAAAAACATAATTGTTCTTGAATCCATGGTTTTCCCTGACCCTGTTATTTCTATAGCTGTTGAGCCCAAAACTAAAGCTGACCAGGAGAAAATGGGCGTAGCTCTCAATCGACTGGCAGAAGAAGACCCTACCTTCAAGATGTATACTGATCAGGAAACCGGTCAGACTATTATCTCAGGTATGGGCGAATTGCATCTTGAGATTATCGTTGACCGGATGCTTAGAGAATTCAAGGTAGAATGTAACGTGGGTAAACCCCAGGTTGCTTACCGTGAAACCATCCGTAAAACGGTTAAATCTGAAGGTAAATTTGTTCGTCAGTCTGGTGGGCGTGGCCAATATGGTCATTGCTGGTTGGAAATTCAACCACTGGAGCCAGGAGAAGGATTTATCTTTGAGAACAAAGTTGTCGGTGGTGCTATTCCTAGAGAATACATCTCCCCAATTGAAGCCGGTGTTAAAGAAGCTATGGCCACTGGCGTATCGGCTGGATACCCAATGGTTGACATCAAGGTTACTGTGTATGATGGTTCGTACCATGACGTTGACTCCTCAGAAATGGCATTCAAAATTGCGGGTTCAATGGGCTTTAAAGCTGGTTGTTCTAAGGCGGGCCCGGTTATTCTTGAACCATACATGAAAGTTGAAGTTGTTGTACCTGAAGATTACATGGGCGATGTTATCGGCGACTTAAACTCCCGCCGGGGCCGCATTGAAGGTATGGAAGGACGTTCTGGTGCACAATCGATAAAAGCATTTGTGCCGCTGTCTGAGATGTTCGGCTACTCAACAGACCTTCGTTCGAAGACGCAAGGACGTGGTAATTACTCCATGGAATTTGATCATTATGAAGAAGTTCCTAAAAATATTGCCGAAGTTATCGCCGCTAAGAACAAAGGCTGATAACTTGCTCGCTTAATTGTTTACCTAAAACATTAAAGTAATAAACTTAGGAGGTAACACTCAAATGGCTAAGAAAAAGTTTGAAAGAAACAAACCACATGTTAACATTGGTACTATCGGTCACGTTGACCATGGCAAAACCTCGCTGACTGCTGCCATTACCATGACATTGGCAAAACACGGCGGCGCTGAGTTCATGGCTTATGACATGATTGACAAAGCACCAGAAGAAAGAGAACGCGGTATCACCATCAACACAGCTCACGTTGAGTATGAAACCGCAGCTCGCCATTATGCCCACGTGGACTGCCCAGGCCATGCTGACTATGTTAAAAACATGATCACCGGCGCAGCGCAGATGGATGGTGCTATCCTGGTTGTATCGGCAGCTGACGGCCCGATGCCGCAAACTCGCGAACACATTTTGCTGTCCCGCCAAGTTGGCGTACCTGCCATGGTTGTATTCTTAAACAAAGCCGACCTGGTTGATGACGCTGAGCTGATGGAACTAGTAGAAATGGAAGTTCGTGAACTTCTCTCCAGCTACGAATTCCCAGGAGATGACATTCCAGTAGTATCAGGTTCTGCTGTAAAAGTACTTAACTGCGGTTGCGCGAGCCCTGAATGCGAATGGTGTGGCAAAATCCATGAACTGATGGCCAAAGTTGACGAATATATTCCAACACCGGAACGTGCTACTGACAAGCCCTTCCTGATGCCTGTGGAAGACGTATTCACTATCACTGGTCGTGGTACTGTAGCTACCGGTCGTGTAGAGCGTGGCGTAGTAAAAGTAGGCGATACCATAGAAATCGTTGGTATGAGCGAAAAACCGAAATCCACAGTAGTAACTGGTGTAGAAATGTTCCGGAAACTATTGGATTCGGCAGTAGCTGGTGACAACATTGGTGCACTTTTAAGAGGTGTTGAGCGTAAAGAAATCGAGCGTGGCCAAGTATTAGCCAAGCCTGGTACCATTAAACCGCATACCAAATTCAAATCCGAAGTATATGTATTGTCCAAAGAAGAAGGCGGCCGTCATACCCCGTTCTTTAACGGTTACCGTCCGCAATTCTACTTTAGAACAACCGACGTAACAGGTGTTGTTACATTGCCAGAAGGTGTAGAAATGGTAATGCCTGGCGATAACATCCAAATGAACATAGCGCTTATTACCCCAATTGCTATCGAAGAAGGTCTGCGTTTTGCTATCCGTGAAGGCGGCCGTACAGTAGGCGCTGGTGTTGTAACTGCTGTTGAAGAATAATCTCTTTTTATAAATATAATATCTGGTAGGGCGGCAGATGCCGCCTTTTACCAGGATATTGACCGGCGATGACGTGGAAGGTGGCCCGCACGCGCGGGGAAATTTCCACCGAGAATGTCCGTTCAGAGAAACTGGGCGATAAGGAGGAATAAATAAATGGCTAAACAACAAAAAATCAGAATCCGCCTTAAGGCATATGACCATAAGGCGCTTGACCAAAGTGCGGCCAAGATTGTCGAGACCGCGAAACGTACCGGCGCTATGGTTTCTGGCCCTATTCCGCTTCCTACAGAGAAAAATATTTTTACTATTTTGCGTTCACCCCATGTCAACAAAGACTCCCGCGAACAATTCGAAATGCGGACACATAAACGTCTTATTGACATTCTGGAGCCGACCCCTAAGACCGTAGATGCTTTAATGCGTCTCGACTTGCCGGCTGGTGTGGACATCGAAATCAAGCTGTAAGAGGAGGTGCGATAATATGGCTAAAGGAATTTTAGGAAAAAAACTGGGCATGACCCAAATCTTTACGGCTGAGGGTAGAGTTATTCCGGTTACTGTTATTGAAGCCGGTCCCAATGTCGTAGTGCAAAACAAGACAGTTGAAAATGATGGCTACAATGCAGTGCAACTTGGATTTGGCGCTGTTAAAGAGAAGAATGTTAACAAACCTATGCAGGGCCACTTTGCCAAGGCCAACGTTAAAGCGGTAAAATTTATCCGTGAGTTGCGCCTGCCTGGAGCCTCTGAATATACAGTAGGTCAAGTTCTCAGTGCTGATGTGTTCGGCGAAGGTGAACTTATTGATGTAACAGGTACTGCTAAAGGCAAAGGTTTTGCTGGTACCATTAAACGCCACAACTTTGCATGCGGACCTATGGGGCACGGTTCTAAATCCCATCGTGAGCCAGGAACTATCGGTTCCCGGATGAGTGGTGGCGGCGGTAAGGTATTTAAAGGTAAGAAACTCCCAGGTCGTATGGGCGGACAAAAAGTCACCATACAGCGGCTGCAAGTAGTTCGCGTTGATGTACCTCGTAACCTTTTACTGGTTAAAGGTGCTGTTCCCGGACCTAAGGGCAGTTTCGTCATTGTTAAAAATACAGTAAAACCCAATAAGTAATCGCAGCTTGCAGCTTTGCGATTTGTCGTAGAGTACAGGTTGCGAGCATCGAAAGGAGGACGTGCTATATGCCGAAAGTGGCAGTATATGACATGACCGGTGCAAAAACCGGTGAAATGGAACTTAATGATAGCGTATTTGGCGTAGAAATAAATGAAGCTGTTGTTCATCAGGCCGTAGTTATGCAACTGGCAAGCCAGCGTCAAGGTAATCACGCAACTAAGACCAGATCTATGGTACGTGGTGGTGGCAGAAAACCCTGGAAACAAAAAGGTACCGGCCGGGCGCGGTCTGGTAGCATTCGGTCTCCATTGTGGGTAGGTGGCGGTGTTGCGTTTGGACCGCATCCGCGCAGCTACAAGTTTAGTATGCCTCGTAAAGCTCGTCGTTTAGCAATTAAATCGGCACTGACCGCCAAGGTCAACGACGGTGAATTACTGGTAGTTGAAAGTATTAACTTTGCTGAGCCAAAAACCAAAGATGTAGTAAATTTCCTTGGTAACTTTGAAGCGCCAGCAAAAGCTCTAATTATCACTGTTGATAATGATGAAAATGTTGCAAAATCGTCCCGCAATATTCCTGGTGTTAAAGCTATCGGAACTATTGGACTGAATGTTTTTGATCTTCTTCATCATGACAAGGTACTTGTAACCAAAGAGGCAGTCGCTAAGATTGAGGAGGTGCTGGCATAATGGCAAATCCACGCGACATTCTCCTCAGACCATACATTACTGAAAAAACTAATGCATTGATGGCTGAGAACAAATATACATTTATTGTGCCGCTTACAGCTAATAAAGTTGAAGTTCGTCAAGCTGTTGAGCAAATCTTCAAAGTAAAAGTTCTTAACGTGAACACCATTCGGGTAATGGGTAAAACCAAACGTATGGGTAAGAATATCGGCAAACGTTCGGACTTCAAAAAAGCCATTGTCAAATTGGCTGCCGGCGAGCGCATCGAATTCTTTGAAGGTGTATAACCAAATTCTCTAAAAAAGGAGGGGCATACATGCCAGTTAAAAGTTTTAAACCATACGCTCCTGGCAGAAGATTTATGACGGTAGCCGATTTTTCGGATATTACCGTAGATCGTCCCGAGCGTTCTCTTACCGAGCGTCTACAAAAACACGCCGGTCGTAACCAGCAAGGTCGTTTAACTGTTCGACATCAAGGCGGTGGACATAAACGTCTGTACCGTGTTATTGACTTCAAACGTAATAAAGATGGCGTTCCTGCAAACGTTGCCACTATTGAATATGATCCGAACCGTTCAGCACGGATTGCTCTCTTAAGCTATGCTGATGGTGAGAAACGTTATATTCTAGCTCCTAACGGTCTTAAAGTAGGCGATACCATCGTGAGCGGCCCTGAAGCCGATATCAAGGTTGGTAATGCTTTACCTTTTAGAAATATACCGGTAGGTACCCAAGTTCACAACATTGAAATGAAAATCGGTAAAGGCGGCCAATTGGTTCGTTCAGCCGGTGCGTCTGCTCAGCTTATGGCTAAGGAAGGCAGTCATGCACTTCTCAGATTGCCATCTGGTGAACTTAGAAAAGTTCATATTAATTGCCGGGCTACTATTGGTCAGGTAGGCAACCTTGAACACGAAAATATCACCATTGGTAAAGCTGGCCGTTCTCGTTGGCTGGGCGTCCGTCCTGCTAACCGCGGTGTTTCTATGAACCCGTGTGACCATCCGCATGGCGGTGGTGAAGGCCGTTCACCTGTTGGCCGTAAGCATCCAGTTACTCCGTGGGGTAAATGTGCTATGGGTGCAAAAACACGTAAAAAGAAAGCTTCTGACAAATTGATCGTTAAGAGACGTAGTTCGAGGCAGACGACAGGTCGATAAGTCGAGGTTTAAATGTTCGGGGGATGAGCCAATAGTGAGAAATCACGAATGAACGAACCCGCGAACGTAGCGAAAGGAGGCTATTTTAGGTGTCAAGATCAATTAAAAAAGGGCCTTATGTGCATGCAAGCTTGACTAAGAAGATTGATGCACTTAATGCTAAAAATGAAAAAAAAGTTATTAAAACCTGGTCGCGCAGCTCGACCATCCTGCCTACTTTTATCGGACACACCCTCGCTGTTCATGATGGCCGTAAGCATGTACCAGTATATGTTACCGAAGATATGGTAGGGCACAAACTTGGCGAATTCGCGCCAACTCGGACATATAAAGGCCACGGCGGTTCTGAACGGTCTACCGGGGTAAAATAATTCGCTTAGCAAAAATCCGGGACTTATAGCCGGAAGGGGGTTAAATAATGGAAGCTAAAGCAATTGCCAGACACATTCGTATTGCTCCCCGCAAAATCCGCATTGTTGTTGACTTAATTCGCGGCAAGGACGTGGGCGAAGCTTTTGCAATACTAAAATACACTCCGAAAGTTGGAGCTGAAGTTGTAGAAAAAGTGCTTAAATCGGCTGTCGCCAATGCTGAACACAACTGTGATTTGAATACTGATGCACTTTATGTATCGCAGGTATTTGTTGATCAAGGTCCGACATTAAAGCGCATTCATCCGCGCTCACGCGGTCAAGCATTCAAAATTTTAAAACGTACCAGCCATGTAACATTGGTTGTTAAAGAGAGATAAACTAAGGACGAAGGAGGGAAAATTAGTGGGTCAAAAAGTCAATCCACATGGTCTTCGCCTTGGCATTATCAAGACTTGGGACGCAAGATGGTATGCCGACAAAGACTATGCTAAAAACCTGCATGAAGACATTAAAATCCGTGCTTTGCTGAAAGAAAAACTTTACACTTCGAATGTATCGCAAATCATTATTGAACGTGCGGCAAATAGGGTGAAAGTTACCATTCATACCTCTAAGCCTGGTATGGTCATTGGTCGCGGCGGTAGCGGAATTGAAAATATTAAAAGATGGCTAAAAGATCTTACCAGCAAAAGTGTTGATGTTAACATCGCTGAAATTAAACAGGCTGAGCTTGATGCCACATTGGTTGCTGAAAACATTGCCGCTCAGCTCGAGAAGCGTATTGCTTTCCGTCGGGCGATGAAACAGTCAGTAACCCGTACAATGCGTATGGGTGCCAAAGGAATCAAAGTAACGGCAGGTGGACGTTTGGGTGGTGCTGAAATTGCCCGTACCGAAAGCTATCGTGAGGGCAGCATTCCTCTTCATACACTGCGTGCCGACATTGATTATGGCACAGCCGAAGCTCATACCACCTATGGTCGTATCGGCGTAAAAGTTTGGATTTATAAAGGTGAAGTTCTGCCTGAAGCCAAGAAAACTGTTGTTGCCGCTGCCGCCATTGAAGGGGGCGAATAATAATGCTTATTCCAAAGAGAGTAAAACATCGCAAACAATTCCGTGGACGTATGACTGGTAAAGCCACTAAAGGCATTACTGTTTCCCATGGTGAATTCGGACTTGTCGCACTTGAACCGGCTTGGATTACCAACCGCCAAATTGAAGCAGCCCGTATTGCTATGACCCGTTACATCAAAAGGGGCGGTAAAGTTTGGATAAAAATATTCCCAGATAAACCGATCACTGCCAAGCCTGCTGAGACTCGTATGGGTAGTGGTAAAGGTTCACCAGAATATTGGGTAGCTGTTGTTAAGCCTGGCCGTGTAATGTTTGAAATGGATGGCGTGCCTGAAGAAATAGCGCGTGAAGCTATGCGCCTTGCTGCGCATAAGCTGCCGATTAAATCCAAGTTCGTTACGCGGGAGGATACCGCGAATTTGGATATGGACGCACCAGGTGCTAATGCTAAAGCGGGTGGTGAAGTAAATGAAGGCTAATGATATCCGCGAAATGAGTGCCGCCGAACTTGACCAAAATTTAAACAAACTGAAAGAAGAGCTGTTTAACTTACGGTTCCAACATGCAACCGGTCAACTGGATAACCCTATGCGGATTCCTGCCGTCAAGAAAACAATTGCCCGCATTAAAACCGTTCAGCGTCAACGTGAACTTAAGGCTCAATAGTAAGGGCATTATAGAAGTGAGGATGAAGGGAGGCAGCAAAAGTGACCGTTGAAAGAAACGACCGCAAGACCCGTATCGGTAAAGTAGTAAGTGATAAAATGGAAAAAACAGTAGTAGTAGCGGTTGAACGTTTAGTACGCCATCCGCTGTATCATAAATTGATTAAACAAACTGTTAAATTTAAAGCCCATGATGATAATAATGAAAGCCATGTTGGGGATACTGTCAAAATCATGGAAACGCGTCCATTATCTAAAGAAAAACGGTGGCGTGTAGTAGAAGTTTTGGAAAAAGCAAAATAATACGAGCATAGCACCAAGAATATGCTTCTAACGCTCAAGATGCCAAGTGCATCGAGCCGCATAAGGAAGGAGGATAAGCACTATGATTCAACAACAGACTATCTTGAATGTTGCTGACAATACCGGTGCAAAGCAGATTATGTGCATCCGCGTAATGGGTGGCTCTTACCGCCGCTATGCCAACATTGGTGATATTATTGTAGCTGCTGTTAAAGACGCTACACCCGGTGGCGTTGTCAAGAAAGGCGATGTAGTTAAAGCCGTTGTTGTTCGTACTCGTAAAGGACTGCGCCGTCCGGATGGTTCCTATATCCGGTTTGACGAAAATGCAGCAGTTGTTATAAAAGATGATAAAAGCCCGAGAGGTACACGGATATTTGGACCTGTAGCACGCGAACTCAGGGACAAAGATTTCATGAAGATTATCTCACTGGCGCCGGAAGTTATCTAGATTAAGGAGGTGTCCGGAGTGTCCGAAGCCCAGAAATTGCATGTTAAAAAAGGCGATAAAGTAGTTGTATTGTCGGGTAAAGATAAAGGCAAACAAGGCAAAATTGTGGAGGCTCTGCCTAAAAAAGGCAAAGTTGTGGTTGAAGGCGTAAACAAAGTAAAACGTCATACAAAACCCAGCCAGAAGGCGCCCCAAGGCGGCATTATGGTAAAAGAAGCTGCCCTTGCATCGGCCAAAGTTATGCTGGTATGTCCTGCTTGCGACAAACCTACACGCATCAAAAAAACGCAATTAAGTAGCGGCGCGTTTGCACGCACGTGCAAAAAATGCGGCGAAGTTATTGATAAAGATAAGTAAAACCATTCTTTCCGGAAAGGAGGTTAACTCATGGCTGCAAGACTGAAAGAAAAATATAGAAACGAAGTAGCACAGGCTATGATGCAGAAGTTTGGCTACAAAAATGTTATGGAAATCCCCAAAGTCGAGAAAGTAGTTATTAATATGGGTGTTGGTGAAGCTGTAGGCAACCCCAAAGTTCTCGACGCAGCGGTAAACGATATGACACTCATTGCCGGCCAAAAACCGGTCATAACCAGAGCAAAAAAATCAATTGCTGCGTTCAAAATTCGTGAAGGTATGCCAATTGGTGCCAAAGTTACTATGCGTGGAGAGCGGATGTATCAATTTCTTGATAAATTAGTCAACATCTCATTACCACGGGTTCGAGATTTTCGCGGTATAAGCCCCAAATCTTTTGATGGTCGCGGAAACTATACCTTGGGTATCAAAGAGCAACTGATTTTCCCTGAAATCGAGTATGATAAAGTAGATAAGATTCGCGGTATGGAAATTATCATCGTTACTACCGCCAAGACTGACGAGGAAGCTAGAGAGCTGTTACGACTGATGGGTATGCCATTCAGCGCATAACTAAAACTGTCCATTAACGCCCATCTGCGTTGTTGCTCTTCAGACGCTTTGCTTGCGTACGATCCGTGTACGCGGCGCTGCAGCGTCTTCCGGTGCGACTAGCACCTGGACATTACTGAACAGTTTCAATTGGAACAAAGGAGGGAAATCGGTGGCCAAAAAGTCTTTGATTGAAAAATGGAAGAATGAGCCGAAATTTAAAGTCCGTAAATACAATCGCTGCAAAATTTGCGGTCGTCCGCACGGATATATGCGTAAATTTGAAATGTGCCGGATTTGTTTCCGGGAACTGAGCTACAAAGGCGCCATTCCTGGAGTAACCAAGGCCAGCTGGTAGTAGCAGCAACATATAGGAAGGGGGTTCTGAACCATGGTAATGACCGATCCAATTGCCGATATGCTGACTCGCATTCGCAATGCCAACTCGGTTTATCACGATAAAGTCGAAATTCCGGCATCCAAAATCAAACAAGCTGTAGTACAAATCCTGAAAGACGAAGGTTTTGTTCGAGACTTCGATATGATTGCCGATGGCAAGCAGGGAATGATTCGGGTAAGCTTAAAATACGGCCCAAATCGCGAAAAAGTAATTACGGGGATTAAGCGCATTTCTAAGCCTGGTCTTCGCGTATATGCAAAGAAAGAACAATTGCCGCGAGTACTCGGAGGTCTTGGAATTGCGATTGTTTCGACATCTAAAGGCATCATGAGCGATAAACTCGCACGCAAAGAAGGTCTGGGCGGCGAAGTACTCGCATACGTCTGGTAGTCTAGTAGTGATACAGGAGGTGCAACATGTCTAGAATTGGTAGGAGTCCCATCACTGTTGCTGCTGGCGTTACCGTAACTATCGGGGATGACAATGTAGTGACAGTTAAAGGCCCTAAAGGCGAACTGACACGCCAGCTTCATAAAGATATGATTATCGAAATGGAAGGCAATGTTATTAACGTCAAACGGCCTACAGATAACAAACAACATCGTTCTCTGCACGGTTTGACCAGAACGTTGGTCAGCAACATGGTAACCGGTGTAACTCAAGGTTTCACTAAAACCCTGGAGATTGCCGGTGTTGGTTACCGTGCCGCTAAAGCCGGTCAAAAACTGGCGCTTACTTTAGGCTTCTCACATCCGCTGGAAGTTGAGCCGCCGAAAGGCATCACCATTGATGTTCCTGCGCCTAATAAAATTGTGGTTTCAGGCATTGATAAAGAAGCTGTTGGTGAGCTTGCTGCTAAAATTCGTGGCTATCGCGAACCAGAACCGTATAAAGGCAAAGGCATCAAATATGAAGGCGAAGTTATCCGTCGCAAAGTGGGTAAAGCTGGCGGTAAAGGCAAGAAATAAACTCAAGGTAAGGAATTTAAGCGAAAGGAGTGAACACCTTGCTGCGTAAACCGAGCAAAAACATCGGGCGTCAAAAACGCCAATTAAGAGCCCGGAAAACCCTAATTGGCAGTGCTGAACGTCCGCGTCTTAACGTATTCCGTAGTTTGAAGCATATTTATGCTCAGATTATTAACGACAAAACTGGCGTGACCTTGGTATCAGCCAGTACTGTAGATAAAGAAGTGCAGGCTAAAGTTGAATATGGTGGCAACATTGAGGCCGCTAAAGTTGTAGGCGAGGCAATCGCTAAACGGGCCCTTGAAAAGGGCATCACAAAAGTAGTATTTGATCGTGCCGGCAATATCTATCACGGTCGTGTTGCTGCCTTAGCGGCTGCTGCACGCGAAGCTGGACTTGAATTCTAAGAAAAGGAGGGAAATTAATGGCCAGAATTGATTACACCGGTCTTGACCTTAAAGAAAAAGTAGTATTCATCAACCGGGTTGCCAAGGTAGTTAAAGGTGGCAGACGCTTTTCCTTCAGCGCTCTGGTAGTTGTCGGCGATGGCAACGGCCATGTAGGTTTCGGCCTAGGCAAAGCTGGTGAAGTACCTGAAGCTATCCGTAAAGGTGTAGAAGATGCTAAGAAAAATCTAATAAAAGTTCCTATTGTCGGTACCACTATTCCTCATCAAATCATGGGTGTGTTCGGAGCCGGCAAAGTAATGTTAAAGCCTGCCTCAGAAGGTACAGGCGTAATTGCTGGCGGCCCAGTACGTGCTGTGCTTGAACTTGCCGGCATTCATGATATCTTGACGAAGTCGCTTGGTTCATCTAACGCCAACAACATGGTTCGGGCTACAATGACTGGTTTAAGTCAGCTTAAGCGAGCTGAGGAAGTTGCCACTTTGCGCGGCAAAACCGTTCAGGAACTGTTGGGTTAAGGAGGTAACATTATGGCGAAGATTAAAATTACTTTAACCCGTAGCGTGATTGGCCGACCCCAAGATCAGCGTGCAACCGTAAAAGCGCTGGGTCTTAAAAAAACCAACAGCTCGGTTATTCAAGAAGATAATGCGGTAATCAGAGGTATGGTTCATAAAGTAGAACACCTTGTTACCGTTCAGGAAGTTGCAGAATAATTCCCAAGTGGCAATAGCCAAACATACTAGTTCAAGGAGGTGCTGTTAATGAAATTACATGAATTAGCTCCAGCGCCTGGTTCAAAAAAAGTTCGCACTCGTGTAGGCCGTGGTTTAGGCTCCGGTCTTGGTAAAACCTCCGGTAAAGGCCATAAAGGCCAAAAATCCCGTGCCGGCGGTGGTGTGCGTCCTGGTTTTGAAGGCGGCCAAAAGCCCTTGTACTTAAGACTGCCTAAGCGCGGTTTCACCAATATTTTCTCCAAAGAATACAGCGAAATTAATGTAGCTGTACTTAATCGGTTTGACAACGGTTCAGTTGTTGATCTCGAAGCTTTAGTAGAAGCTGGTGTAATAAAAAAAGTACTTGATGGTCTTAGAGTGTTAGGTAATGGCGAGCTCACCAAGGCTTTAACAGTTAAAGCCAATGGCTTTACTAAGTCGGCCGCTGAAAAAATTCAGGCAGCCGGCGGTACAGTTGAGGTGATTTAATTGCTGTCAGAGCTCTCCAATATTTTAAAGATTACTGAGCTAAGGCAGAAGATTATATTCACCTTGGTAATGTTCTTGGTATTCAGGCTTGGTACGCATATCCCGGTACCGGGAGTAAATGCCGCCGTTATCGAGCAACTATTTACCAGTGGTAATCTGTTTGGTCTGCTGGATATGTTTTCCGGTGGTGCTTTAAGCAAATTCTCGATATTTGCCATGAGCATAACGCCTTACATTAATGCCTCAATTATTATGCAGCTACTCACCGTAGTTGTGCCGAAATTCGAACAGTGGGCTAAAGAAGGCGAAGAGGGTCGCAAAAAAATCACCCAAATCACCCGTTATGGTACTGTCGGACTTGGTTTTATTCAGGCAATTGGTATGGCATTTGGTCTTAAGGTAGCCATCATTAACCCTAGTTTTGGTAACGTTTTAATTATTGCGCTTACACTTACTGCAGGAACAACTTTTCTTATGTGGTTAGGTGAGCAAATTACCGAAAGAGGTATTGGTAACGGTATTTCGCTGATCATCTTTGCTGGTATTGTATCTAGATTGCCAGATGGTATCTTTACCATTTTTGAGTATGTAAAAGCAGGAACAATTAATATCTTCAATGTTTTTTTGTTTCTCATCATTGCAGTGGCCATGATTGTGTTTGTTATTATGATACAGCAAGGTCAACGCAGAATTCCTGTACAGTACGCTAAACGAGTAGTTGGCCGAAAAATGTATGGTGGCAATTCTACTCACATTCCGCTTAAAGTTAACCAAGCGGGTGTTATTCCAATTATCTTTGCGTCATCTGTGCTGATGTTCCCGGTAACCATTGCCCAGTTTGTTGATATTGCCTGGGTAAAAACAGTGGCAGGGTGGTTTGCGTGGGGTACGCCGCTGCAGACAGCATTATATGCGCTGCTCATCATATTTTTCACGTATTTCTATACTGCGGTTACTATGAACATATCAGATATGGCAGATAATATGAAAAAACACGGCGGGTTTATTCCTGGTATCAGACCAGGTAAACCTACCGCCGATTATTTAGACCGGGTTATGACCAGAATTACCCTGGCTGGATCAATCTTCCTGGCCATAATTGCCATACTGCCGAATTTCGTCGGCGCAGTAACCAATCTCCAAGGAGTTTACTTTGGGGGTACTGCCCTGCTGATCGTAGTAGGCGTGGCTCTGGATACCATGAAGCAAGTAGAGGCGCTGGTACTTATGCGTCATTACCAAGGCTTTATGAAGTAGGAGGTAGTGGTCATGTTTATTCTTTTAATGGGACCTCCTGGTGCCGGTAAAGGCACACAGGCGGCACAGCTGGTAGAAAATTTCAAAATCCCGCATATATCGACAGGTGATATGTTTCGGGCCGCTGTAAAAGAAGGCACTGAACTTGGCAAACAGGCGAAAGCTTGCATGGACGCCGGGCACTTGGTGCCTGACAGCGTAACCATTGGCATTGTTAAAGAGCGTTTAGCTAAAGACGACTGCCAAAAGGGGTTTATCCTTGATGGCTTTCCCCGTACTATTGCTCAGGCAGAAGCCTTGGATCGCACATTGGCCGAACTTGACATCAAACTTGACAGGGTCGTCAATATTACGGCACCAGGTTCTGAACTCGTTGGCCGTATGACTGGCCGCCGAATTTGTAAAGGATGTGGCGCTACCTATCACGTAGTGTTTAACGCTCCGAAACAAAACGATATTTGTGATAAATGTGGTGGTGAGCTGTACCAGCGGGATGATGACCAGGAAAAAACAGTCATTAACCGTTTGTCAGTATATCAAGTCCAAACTCAGCCGCTAATCGAATACTATCAAGACAAAGGATTGTATACCGAAATTAATGGTTTGCAGCCTATCAAAACTGTTTTGAAAGATATAGTAGATAGCCTGAGAGGCGGCCAAGTATGATAATCTTAAAGTCACAAAGGGAACTAAATTACCTGCGTGATGCCGGGCGGATCGTGGCTGAAGCGCTTAACGAAGTTAAAAAAGCGGTAAAACCTGACGTCACAACGCTGGAAATTGATAGGATTGCCGAACAGTATATCAAAAGCAAAGGTGCAGTACCGACCTTTAAGGGTTATAATGGCTTTCCGGGTAATATCTGTGCCTCGGTTAATGAAGAGGTAGTACATGGCATTCCTGGATTAAAAAGGTTGAAAAATGGGGATAATATAAGTATTGATCTTGGTGCCACAATAAACGGTTATGTTGGCGATGCCGCCATTACTGTGCCTGTAGGCCAAGTGGATGCTGAGATGAAAAAGCTTATCGAAGTTACCGAACAATCGCTCTATAAAGGAATCGAAAAAGCCATAGTAGGGAATCGGTTAAGTGATATCTCCCATGAAATTCAAACCTATACCGAAGGATATGGTTATGGTGTGGTGCGCGACTATGTTGGGCACGGCATTGGCAGGAACATGCACGAAGATCCGCAAATACCTAACTATGGGCTTCCTGGACGCGGGCCGCGATTAAAATCTGGTATGACATTAGCAATAGAGCCTATGATTAATGCCGGGACGCATGAGGTTAAGACTCTGGGCAATAACTGGACAGTAGTGACTGTTGACGGCAAGCCGTCAGCCCATTTTGAACACACCATTGCGATTACGCCTGATGGTCCGGAAATATTAACAAAACTATAGGAGGAGACGGCTTGTGCCAGATGGAAATAGTAATCCAGGAACTATTGTGATTTCAGCAACCGGACGGGATACTGGTCACGCATATATAGTACTTGGGTGGTATAAGCCGCAAACCCTTCTGGTAGCTGACGGACGCAGACGTAGAGTCAGCAATCCTAAAAAAAAGAATGTTAAGCATGTTAAAAAGCTTAACTCTATTGCTAACAAGGTGACGGACGCTTTAGCAGGGGGTTTACCAATCACCGACGAAGATATCCGTCAGGACCTCGCCCACATCGAGGCGACCAGATAAGCTGTTAAAAGCGGACGAGGAGGGGATAGCTCATATGTCCAAACAAGATGTAATTGAAGTGGAAGGTACGGTCGTGGAGGCGCTTCCTAATGCTATGTTCCAGGTAAAACTGGAAAATGGTCATATTGTGCTGGCGCATGTATCAGGGAAAATTCGGATGAATTTTATTCGAATTTTGCCAGGCGATAAAGTTACTATTGAACTTACACCGTATGATTTAAAACGCGGCCGTATTACCTATAGGTTTAAATAGCTTGTGTTCGTGGGTTCGTAAGTTCGTTAGTCAAGTCGATGAGCGAACACGGACTGGCGGGCGGCGGACGCACTAAAGGGAGGTTTAATTATGAAAGTAAGGCCATCGGTTAAGCCTATATGTGAAAAATGCAAAATCATCAAACGGCATGGCAGAGTAATGGTGATTTGCGAAAATCCTAAACATAAACAAAAACAAGGTTAAAAGAGGGGGTGGATTAAAACATGGCACGTATTGCCGGTGTAGACTTACCGCGTGACAAACGCATTGAAATTGCCTTAACATATATTTTTGGTATTGGTTTAACATTATCAAAAGAGATTCTGGCTAATACCGGAATCAATCCTGATACCAGGACCCGGGATCTAACTGAAGAAGAAGTTGCCAAACTACGTGAAAACATTGATAAAAACTATCGCGTAGAAGGCGATCTTCGCCGGGAAGAAGCATTAAATATTAAGCGGCTCATTGAGATCGGCTCTTATCGTGGCAAGCGGCATCGCATGGGTCTTCCTGTACGCGGTCAGCGTACTAAGACCAATGCCCGTACCCGCAAAGGCCCAAAAAGAACTGTCGGCGCTAAGAAGAAGAAGTAAGGGAGGGAATAACCTTTGGCTCAAAAAAAAGTTGTCAGAACAAAACGTAAAGAACGTAAAAATATAGAACATGGTGTTGCTCACATTCGTTCGACTTTCAACAACACCATCATTACCATCACTGATACCAGAGGCAATGCCATTTCCTGGGCAAGCGCCGGTGGACTGGGCTTTAGAGGCTCACGGAAAAGTACCCCATTTGCTGCTCAAATGGCTGCTGAAACTGCTGCCAAAGCTGCCATGGAACATGGCCTTAAACAAATCGAAGTATTTGTAAAAGGTCCTGGTGCCGGCCGCGAAGCCGCCATCCGTTCACTCCAGGCTGCAGGCCTTGAAGTTAATGCAATTAAAGACGTAACACCCATTCCGCACAATGGATGCCGTCCGCCAAAAAGAAGAAGAGTTTAAGGAATTGGGAGGTGTTTGGTAAGAATGGCAAAATATACAGGTCCTGTTTGCAGATTATGCCGTCGCGAAGGCGCAAAATTATATCTCAAAGGCGACAGATGCTATAGCGATAAATGCGCCTTCACTGTGCGCAGCTTTGCTCCCGGCCAGCATGGTGCTGGTCAAACCCGTAAAAAAGTTTCTGAGTATGGTATTCAGCTCCGGGAAAAACAAAAAACCCGCCGCATCTACGGCGTGCTTGAACGTCAATTCCGGAATTACTTTGAAAAAGCGGAACGCCAAAAAGGCATTACCGGCGAAAACCTTTTGGTTATGCTGGAAAGAAGACTTGACAACGTTGTTTTTCGCATGGGAATGGCTGAAAGCCGCAACCAAGCAAGACAATTGGTCCGTCATGGCTTGTTAAATGTAAATGGCCGCCGCGTAAATATCCCATCCTTCTTGGTAAAAGCTGGTGATGTTGTCGCCGTCCAGGAAACAAGCAAAGAATCACCCATTATGAAAAAAATCGCTGAATCGCTTGGTCATAAGCAAGCTCCAGCTTGGATCGAACTTACGGCTGCCGATATGAGCGGTAAAGTTATGCGCTACCCCACCCGGGAGGAAATTGATATTCCTATCCAGGAACATCTCATCGTAGAGTTGTATTCAAGATAAGTTGCCCTCAACCGTGGCGATGGCGTAATGTAAGAGTTTGGCCAAATGAGGAGGGTTTTTCCGGATGATTGAAATCGAAAAACCGAAGATCGAAATAGTTGAAATAAGTGAAGACAGCCGTTATGGCAAATTTGTATGGGAACCGCTCGACAGAGGCTTTGGCATTACGCTGGGCAACAGTTTACGGCGGGTGCTCTTATCATCTTTACCAGGTGGAGCTGTAACCTCAGTGAAAATTGACGGTGTGCTTCATGAATTTGCTACTATTCCCGGTGTTCGGGAGGACGTCACCGACATTATATTAAACCTAAAAGAACTGTGTCTTAAAATGCATAGTGACGAGCCTAAAGTTTTGCTTGTTGAAGCGTTTGAAGAAGGCGAAGTCACAGCAGGCGATATTAAAGCCGATGCCGACATTGATATTTTAAACCCGGAACTGCACTTGGCGACAGTAGGTGCTGGTGGTCAGCTCCGGATGGAAATCATGATAGAAAAAGGCAAAGGGTATATACCGGCTGACAAAAACAAAAAACCCGACCATGTAATCGGGATTATTCCTATTGACTCCATCTTCTCACCTATTGTACGCGTCAATTATAACGTTACGGATACGCGTGTTGGTAACGTAACTAATTATGACAAACTGACATTAGAAGTATGGACTGACGGCAGTATGCGTCCTGAAGAAGCGGTTAGCAAAGCTGCTGGAATTATGGTGTCGCACCTGAAATTGTTTCAAAATATTGCCGGAGAACCTCCAGAAGAAGATGAGGATCAGGATTTAGTTTCTGAAGAACCTGCAGAGGGTAAAAACAGGACAATGGAAATGACCATTGAAGACCTGGATCTCTCAGTACGTTCTTACAACTGTTTGAAACGGGCCGGAATCAATACAGTGGCAGAGCTTGTGCAAAAGAGCGAAGATGATATGATGAAAGTTCGCAATTTGGGACGCAAGTCACTGGAAGAAGTTAAGAAAAAAATTATTGAAATGGGTCTGGCACTCGCAGAACAAGAAGAGTAAAGGGAGGGAAGAGTTGTGGCCTACAGAAAGTTAGGACGGGACACTAGTGCACGTAAAGCGTTATTTCGCAGCATGTTAACTTCCTTCTTTGCATATGAGCGTATTGAGACAACGGAAGCTAAGGCGAAAGAAATCAGCGGCCTTGCCGATAAAATGATTACTTTGGCTAAGCGGGGCGATCTACATGCTCGCCGCCAAGTGTTATCAAGCCTCTACGACGAAGAAGTAGTTAAAAAGCTGTTTGACGTGATTGCTCCTAAATATGCCGAACGTCATGGCGGTTATACCCGGATCATGAAACTGGGACCTCGTCGGGGCGATGCTGCTCCGATGGCGATCATCGAATTAGTGTAACAAGTACAGAGACAAGGCGGCCCAACGGGTCGCCTTTATTCTTACGGGGGTGCAGTAGCCTCATATGGGAGAACTTATTAAAATTGAAAATTTGCGTCACACATACCCCGGTTATGATAACCAGGAGGTAGTTGCGCTTACTGATATTAACCTGACAATTAATCAAGGAGAATTTGTTGCTGTCATCGGGACCAATGGTTCAGGCAAATCAACCTTGGCAAAGCATCTTAATGCCTTGCTATTGCCGACAGGCGGCAAATGTCTTATAACCGGTATTAATACTGCTGACGCCGATAAGGTATGGGAAATCCGACAACAAATCGGTATGGTATTTCAAAATCCCGATAATCAGATTGTGGCTGCAATTGTAGAAGAGGATGTTGCCTTTGGCCCGGAAAACTTAGGCGTAGCTCCCCAGGAAATTGCCAGGCGGGTAACTGAGGCACTGGCACTTGTTAATATGGAAGAATATCGCCATCATGGCCCCCATCTGCTCTCCGGCGGTCAGAAACAGCGGGTGGCTATTGCTGGCGTGCTGGCAATGCGGCCTAAGTGCCTGGTTCTTGATGAGCCGACAGCCATGCTTGATCCCCGCGGTCGTAAGGAAGTTTTAGACACCGTATGCCGATTAAATAAGGAAGGGATCACAGTTGTTTATATTACGCACTTCATGGAAGAAGCAGTGACTGCTCATCGGGTAGTTGTAATGGATCAGGGAAAAATTGCCATGGAGGGAACACCTACAGAGATTTTTTGTCAGGTCGAGCGTCTCAAAGCTATGGGATTAGATGTTCCGGTAGCGGCTGAGATTGCTGCGTATTTACGGAAACAAGGAATACAGCTTAGCCAAGACATAATAAGTGATGAACAATTGGTGGTGGCGTTATGTCCATAAACTTTGATAACGTTACATATACATATATGCCGGGAACCCCCTATCAGCGAACAGCCATACAAAATATTAATCTTGTAATAAACAAAGGGGAATTTGTCGGCATAATCGGGCATACTGGTTCAGGGAAATCTACGTTGGTTCAGCATATGAACGGCCTGATTGCACCAACTTCTGGTCAAGTAACCATTGATGGTATTGACCTAGCAACGAAAAGCCTGGCGGCACGGCAGGTTAGGCGCCAGGTAGGCATGGTTTTTCAATATCCTGAACATCAACTATTTGAAGAAACTATTTATCAGGACATTGCCTTTGGCCCTAAGAACCTCGATCTAACAGAAGACCAAATAGAAACTCGCATCAGACGGGCGATGGAGTTTGTCGGGCTTGACTACGATACCTTCAAAGATCGCTCACCTTTTAATTTAAGTGGCGGGCAAATGCGGCGGGTAGCTATCGCTGGAGTAATTGCCCTGGAACCGGACTATCTGGCGCTGGATGAACCGGCTGCCGGACTTGATCCTTGTGGGCGCGATGAAATTTTTGGCCAAATTGTTCAACTACATCAAAAAACTGGGATTACCGTTATCCTTGTATCCCATAACATGGAAGATATTGCGCGTTTTGCCAGCCGTGTGCTGGTTATGAATAACGGACAGATTAGTCTTGATGGGCTGCCAAAGGAAATTTTCAGCAGTGGCCGTGAAAAACTTCAGGAAGCTGGAGTTGATGTGCCGCCAATTACAGCGCTTATTGACAAATTTAGAGCTAAGGGTTTGGCTATTAGTAATGATGTGATGACGGCTGAAGCTGCGGCTAAGGGAATTTATCAAGCTGTCAGGGGGCGGAAAAATGCTCACTGATATAACCTTAGGCCAATATTTTCCAGGGAAATCACCCATCCATCTGCTTGATCCCCGTACCAAGATACTGGGCGTAATCACATATATTAGCACGATATTTCTGGCAGAGGATTATCTGGCTTACGCTATACTTACCGCCTTTGCTGCTATGGCAGTGGCTGTGTCGGGGATTCCTATGCGAATGGTGCTGCGGTCAATTAAGCCGCTGTGGATCATCATTCTATTGACAGTGGCTATTCATGTTTTTAGTACCCCGGGGACAGTACTATATAACCTGGGACCACTGACTGTGACCCAAGAGGGCAGTCGTATGGGCATATTTATGTCTCTACGGTTGGTGCTATTAATTGTGGTATCTTCACTATTAACCTTTACCACCTCACCGATTGCCCTCACTGATGGTATAGAAAGATTGCTAAATCCCTTCCGGCGATTAGGGGTGCCAGCACACGAGCTGGCGATGATGATGACCATTGCACTCCGGTTTATTCCGACACTGCTGGAGGAAGCTGACCGGATTATGAAGGCTCAAATGGCGCGAGGTGCAGATTTTTCATCTGGCAGCATCTTGAAACGAGCCAAAAACATGGTACCTTTACTTGTGCCATTATTTATCAGTGCCTTTCGTCGGGCTGACGAACTAGCAGTGGCGATGGAGGCCAGATGCTACCGGGGCGGCGAAAATCGTACCCGGATGAAAGAACTAAAAATGGGTGCACCGGACGTAATGGCAGCCGTGATTCTTATGGTATTGATTGCTGTATTGGTAACCGTCAGGGCATATAAACTAGTAATATGAGAAACATTAAGCTTGTCCTCGCATATGACGGAAATGCATACCATGGGTTCCAACGCCAAGCCAATGCCATGACCATTCAGCAGCTAGTGGAAGAACGATTGCAAAAAATCTTTGGGCATCCGCTTACTATAAATGGCTCAGCTCGGACTGATGCAGGGGTGCATGCCTATTATCAGGTTGTCAACTTTTTCACTCAAGGCACAATACCGGCAGAACGTATCCCACTGGCGGCCAGGGGTTTATTGCCTGATGATATTGTTGTTGTTGCGGCCGCAGAAGAGACTGCTGAATTTCATGCCCGTTGTTCAGCAAAAAGTAAAATTTATCGCTACCGGCTAGTAAATACGCGGATAGCTAACCCATTTGAGCGTAATTATGCCTGGCATTTTCCACTACCGCTTGATGTATCCTTAATGCATGAAGCTGCGCAAGCTGTTGTGGGTACCCATGACTTTTCGGCTTTTCGGGCTACAGGGGGAGCGCCTGTAAGCCCGGTGCGCACCATAATGGCTGCCCAGTGCCGCAGTGCAGGTAACTCCTTGATTGAGTTTGAATTCTGGGGTACAGGTTTCCTCTATCATATGGTTCGTAACTTGGTGGGAACCCTTGTAAAAGTCGGCCAGCGTCGTTTAACTCCGGCAGGTTTTGCGGCAATACTGCAAGGCCGTGATCGCCATGCAGCCGGCATGACCGCACCGTCGCAAGGCTTATATTTGGTGGAAGTTAAGTATTAGACTGTCCAAAATATTTTTTCAGTGGCAAGGGATAACGCTTGACATTAGTTAACTAATTTATTACAATAGCTTTATGAGAATTTTGCCATGACTTCCATTAGCCCCGGAATTCAAGGTTGATCATCATAGCTTGTATTGCGATAGTATAGTCCTTTAGCTTTCACGAGGAGGATAGACAATGAAAACTTTTATGGCAAACCCGGCCAACATCGAACGCAAGTGGTATGTTGTCGATGCTGAGGGTCAAACCCTTGGTCGCTTGGCCGTTGAAGTCGCGAAAGTTCTTCGCGGCAAAAATAAACCAATCTTTACTCCACATGTTGATACTGGCGACCATGTAATCGTGGTTAATGCTGAAAAAATTGTATTGACTGGCAAAAAACTGGAGCAAAAAACCTATTTCCGTCATTCCGGTTACCCGGGTGGCACAACTTTCACTACTGCTGGCAAAATGTTAGCAACTAAACCTGAGCGTGTTATTGAAGCGGCTGTTAAAGGCATGTTACCCAAAAACACCCTTGGTCGTGAAATGTATCGTAAGCTTAATGTTTACGCTGGTCCGAATCATCCACACGCCGCGCAACAGCCGGAAGTGTTGGAACTTAATATTAAGTAATACCGGAAAGGAGGAACATATATATGGCATTGGTTACTTACTACGGCACAGGTCGCAGAAAAACCTCGGTTGCCAGAGTTCGTCTGGTTCCGGGAGAAGGCAAAATCATCGTAAATACACGTCCCCTAGACGAATATTTTGGTTTGAAAACCCTTGAGCTTATTGTTACTCAGCCGCTTAACATCACCGATACTGTTGGTAAATATGATGTTTTGGCCAAGGTTGAGGGAGGCGGTGTATCCGGTCAAGCTGGCGCAGTTCGTCACGGCATCGCTCGTGCACTGTTAAAGGTTGATGGCGAATTCCGTCTACCACTGAAAAAAGCGGGTCTCTTAACTCGTGACCCACGCGAAAAAGAGCGTCGTAAATACGGCCTCAAAAAAGCGCGTAAAGCATCTCAGTTCTCCAAACGTTAATATTATACAAAAACCCTGCCGGTTATCTGGCAGGGTTTTTATATAAAATAATTATATTTTGAAAGGGTGATTGATATGCTAGAATTACTAAAAGCCAGAAGAAGTACTCGAAAATATAAAGATTTGCAGGTTGAAAAAGCCGATCTGGATAAAATGCTAAAAGCAGCTTTGCTTGCGCCTTCCGGAAAAAATATAATGCCTTTAGAGTTTGTCGTTATTGAAGATAAGGAAACGCTGCTAAAATTAGAAACCTGTAAGCATCCCGGAGCGGTTGCGCTAAAGACAGCACCACTGGCTATTGTTGTTATTGGCGATACAGAAAAAAGCGATACCTGGATTGAAGATGCTTCCATCGCATCAATACTAATTCAACTGCAAGCAGAAGCCTTAGGTCTTGGCTCTTGTTGGATACAAAGTAGCAAGAGAAAAAGCCAAATCGGCGAAAACTCCGAAGATGTTGTAAGAAAAATCCTGGACATACCTGCAAACTATGGTGTTTTAAACATTATAACCGTAGGCCATAAAGATGATACTTTAAAGGCTTATGACGAGTCGAACCTTAACTTTACAAAAGTTCATTATGCTAAATACTAAGTTTTTAGTTTCATATAAAGCGTTTCAGTTCTCCAAACCTTAATAATAGCAATGAAAACCGCCAGATTTATTGGCGGTTTTTTGCATTCTAATTCTATAAATAATATTAATAATAATTTTTTCAGGAGGAGCAGGAATTTTCCATTTAAAGTATAATATTAATTCATAGATAACATTTGTTATTAAGGAGATGCTATGAATGACTGTACTAACTAAAACAAATAGCTGGAACTGGGATGGAGAACAGGTAGTAGTTGACGGTGGGAAAGACGCCTTATGGGGAGTTGTTGAGCAGGCTAATGGAGTCTGGGCGATTTTAGTCGATACACCGGGCGGTGTTTTGACAGCTGGGCAGTTTGCTATACTAGCGGATATCATGGCTGACGGTGGTGCTGCCGTTAAATTTACCAGACGTCAGCTGCCAATTTTGTTAGTGCCCAAGGAAAAGGTGACAGGAGCATTAGAAAAATTGACAGCTGGAGGGTTAAGAGTGGCCAGCGTTCATGGCAGTGTCCGCAATATTGTAGCCTGTCCGGGTAAGGGTTTGTGCGTACATGCCCGCCAGGAAACATTGGGCTTGGCCAAAGAAATTAATGAAGCGGTGTATGGTGCTAAACTGCCGTGGGATTTTAAAATCGGGTTATCCGGCTGCCCGCGTAATTGTTCAGCGGCATTGTGCCAGTGTATTGGCCTAATTGGTGAACCACGGGGCAAATTTACTATTGCGTTAGGTGGCAAAGAAAGCGGCATAACACCGATTCATGGGGTAGTATTGCCTGTGAAAGTTCCGCGGGAAAAGGTGGTGCCGGTAATTGTGCGGTTGCTTGGGTTATATAGCACCTTGGCCGCTGAATTTACCGCAACAGGCGAATTGCCAGAACATCCTCGCCTATATCATGTTATTGCCAAAGCGGGCGTAGAGCGCTTTATTACTGTAGTACAGGAGGAGGTTGAAGCATGAGTTTTTCCAAAGAAGGTGCGTTTATGGCGTTTGTCAGCACCAATAAAGCTTGCGGTAACTGTAAGAAATGTGCCAAAACTAGCTGTCATATTGGGCTAGCTAAAGATACATTAATGTATATGTCGGAGACAGGTACGAAATTTAATGATGAGATTCCTGAGGATATTTTAGATTTAATCCGCTCCTTGCCGGTTGTTAACGGGCGGGTTGACCATTTCAAGGCATTGGCAGCTTATGATGCTGTGAGTAAAATCTGTGATGGTTGCCGCCTGCAGGATCATGATGAATTCTGCTCAATCAATATTACCCTAACAGCGTTAGGTACTTTGGTTTACGGACCATCCTTCAAAACTGAAAAGGACAAACAACTCGGGGTATAAAAGTAAGGCCTGGCCATTAGCCGGGTCTTACTAATTTATTTTTGCGGTGAGTTAAGACTCCCGCCTCTGCAGGCGGCGTTTGTTCAGCTATGCTGAAACAAGTTCACTTTGCCAACAAGATGGGTGTAAGCTTGGCTTCTTGAGCTTGTGCCGGGCCAATATAGCTGTTGCGGGACATAGCGGCAAGTACTACGGCTTGTCGCTGTTTAGCAGCTGCAAAATCGACATAGGGAGAGGTAAGTGAGGGGGCATTAGGCAAACCCGCTATCATGGCACATTCGGCCAAATTAAGGTGAAAAGGCGGTTTGCCAAAATAAATGGTGGCAGCTTCCCCGATCCCATAAGCCCCTGAGCCAAAATAGATGGTATTCAAATACATTTCCAGAATGTCTTCTTTCGAATAGCGAAGCTCAATATCTATGGCGAGGACAAACTCCTCAACTTTTCGGCCAAGCGTTCGTTCCTGGGAGAGAAATAGGTTTTTGACTAATTGCTGGGTAATGGTACTGCCACCTTCAATATAAGAGCCTGTTTGTACATTAACTAAGGTGGCCCGTAAAATACCCTCAATATCAAATCCTACATGATGATAAAAGCGACTGTCTTCGACGGCGATGATCGCCTGCTGCAAGGCTAAGGGAGTATCTGACAGCCGGACATAACTTTTTTTATCCAGCTTAGCGTCAATGGCGCTTTTCAGAAAAATTACCCGATGCACTCGCTCCCAGGTGCTGGAAACACTAGACAATGTAATAGCTGCAGCAGGTGATTGCGCCGGTAGTGGGTTGATTCTCGATATAGATGAGCGCAATACGGACTCCCCGCCTGCCCATAAAAACGCACCAAGAAATACAATAACTAATAAGGCCAGAAAGCGACTTATTTTTATACGCCTGGTTTTCACGTAGATCACCTCTACTATTGCAAACTTCTTCATTCTCTATTTTAGCATTTAATTGCCGAATAGAGAATACAGTGTAAGTAGCAATGGCAACGGGAAAAGAGGTGGGATAGTATGCGGGTACTGGCGGTAAGACGGCAGAGAGTAGTAAGTGCAGTCGTATTTAGTATAGCGGTGGTGGTATTAAACCTTCTGACGTTACGTTATCTTGTGCTGGCAGATGTTGAAAATGCCGATTTGGCAGTGCTTAGTGGCAAAACCATCGCGATTGACGCCGGACATGGTGGGATTGATGATGGGGCAAAATGGAATGGACTGGATGAGAAAAATATAAATTTGGCGATTGCAGTCAAAGTAGCTGCGGTCCTGGCTGCCAATGGAGCTACAACTGTGCTTACACGTGAGGAAGATGTCGATTATTATACCAAAGGCAAAGGCGGGAAACGCAATGATCTGTTAAAACGGGCGGAAATTATTGAAAAATCAGGAGCCGACCTTTATATTAGTATTCATTGCAATGCGATTAAAGGGGCTAATTGGTCAGGGGCTCAGGTGTTTTATAATCCCAGCAAGGAGGAAAATAAGCAGTTAGCCGAAATTATGCAGCAAGCACTAAAAAAATTTCCTCCTGGTAATAGACGCCAAGTCAAGCAGGATTCTGACATTATTTTATTGAAATCTGTAACTATATCAGGTGTGCTTATTGAGGCTGGTTTTATTAGCAACCCTGCTGAGGCTACGCAGCTTAACAGTGAAGCTTATCAACAAAAACTGGCTGAGGCCATTACGAAAGCGTTGGCGTATCATTTTAGCCACAATGTGGAACGATAAAAAGCACCACGCACCACTAGCTGGAGGGAGCGATTTTATGGATAATTTAGTTGGCTGTGCGCTCATGCCACATCCTCCGATCATGATTCCGGAAGTAGGAAACCAGGAGCTCGAACATATTAAGAGTACAGTTGAAGCCGCAAGACAAGTGTCAGAAATGCTCAAAGACGAAAATCCCCAAACTGTTGTTATTATTACACCACATGGTCCGGTATTTGAAGATGCTGTTGCCATTAGTATTCACCCCCGCCTTAGAGGGAGTATGGCCCAGTTTGGTGCTCCGGATGTAACTCTAGGTTTTGAGACCGATAATCTATTAATAAAAAATATAATTCGCAGCTGTCAGCGACTCGGTATTAATTTAACCGAACTGACCGATGATGTTGCCAAAAATTATCGAATACCACTACAACTTGATCATGGAGCCTTTGTCCCGCTCTACTACCTAGTTAAAGCAGGGTTCAAAGGGCAAATTGTGCATCTATCTGTCGGTATGTTGCCTTATGAGGAAATGTATACCTTTGGCAAAGCCGTGCAGGCGGCTATCAGCCATGTGGGTAAGCGGGTAGCGGTAATTGCCTCAGGTGACTTGTCACACCGTCTGACACCAGATGCTCCTGCCGGTTATAGCCCGAAAGGCGCCGAGTTTGACCGGCAGCTAGTTACTGCGCTTACCAATATTGATGTTAAGTCTTTACTCAATATGGATAAAAATTTGATTGAAGAAGCCGGGCAATGCGGTCTCAGGCCAGTGTTTTTTCTTATGGGCGTTATGGGGGGACTGGATGCCGAAGTAGCGACCACTTCATATGAAGGCCCCTTTGGTGTTGGGTATGCGGTTATTGCTTATAAAATAAAGGGTAAGAAGTAGGAGGCACTACGATGGATAAACAAAGTCAGCCGGTAAAACTTGCCCGGGAAAGTCTTACCTATTACCTGGAACATGGCCGGTTTATGGATAAGCCAGTTGAACTCCCCGAGAACTTACAGGGGAGGGCGGGGGTCTTCGTATCTTTTAAAAAAGAAGGCCAATTGCGTGGCTGTATTGGTACCTTTGAGCCTACTCAGCCGAGTATTGCTGAAGAAATTATTCAGAATGCCGTTAGCGCTGGGACTGGGGATCCGCGCTTTAGTCCAATTAAGCTAAGCGAACTGGCAGAATTGGAAATTTCGGTCGATGTATTGGAAACACCTGAGCAAATTGATAGCATTGATGACCTTGAACCTAAAACCTACGGGGTAATTGTCCGTAACGGACGCCGTTCTGGCTTGCTCTTGCCTGACCTCGAAGGTGTGGATACTGTCACTGAACAGGTAAGTATTGCGATGCAAAAAGCAGGTATTCAGGCGGGAAAAGAGATTGATTTATACCGTTTTACCGTAACCCGCTACAAATAGCTTACAGTAGGTGAATAAAAGTGCGTGAGGCACTCCATTATGAGCAGCAGGGAAAAGCCGTCGCCTGCAAATTATGTCCTAAACACTGCATTATTACCGAGGGGCAGACAGGGTTTTGCCGGGTACGCCGGAACACGGGCGGCAAACTGTACAATATTAATTATGCGCAAGCTACTGCCCAAGCACTTGACCCTATCGAAAAGAAGCCGCTCTATCATTTCCATCCTGGCAGCACCATCCTGTCACTTGGTACTTGGGGTTGCAACTTTGCTTGTCAATTTTGCCAAAACTGGCACATTGCCCAGGCGCAGCCGCAATTTACCTTGCTTGAGCCGCAGGCAGCAGCAGCCCTGGCCAGTCAGCTTGTCAGCCAGGGTAATATCGGCATTGCCTATACCTATTCTGAGCCCAGCGTGTGGTATGAATATATCTTAGATACAGCGCGGTTAGTACAAGCAGCTGGACTTAGCAATATATTGATTTCCAATGGGTTTATTAATGAACAACCCTTACAGGAACTGTTGCCCTACATTGCGGCTATGAATATTGATGTTAAAGCCTTTACTAATGAGTTTTACCAAAAGGTGTGTGCCGGAGAGCTTACTCATGTCAAACGCACTGTAGAACAGGCGGCTCGGCAGTGCCATGTCGAGATTACCACCTTAATCATACCAGAGCTTAATGATTCTGTAGAGGAAATTGCCAGCTTGGCTAAATGGTTGTCAGGCATCAGCGCAGATATACCGTTGCATCTTTCCCGCTACTTTCCTAACCATAAAATGGAGGTGCCGCCGACTTCGGTAAGGACCTTGGAGGCAGTGGCGTCGGCGGCGCGTGAGTATCTTAATTATGTATATCTTGGCAATGTCGGTGGCAATGGCACGAATACCTTTTGCCCACAATGTAGCTACAAGGTAATTGACCGCCTCAGTGGTTACAGTCGTCTAACTGATCCGGGGAAAAAATGCCCGCAGTGTGGGCACAGTATACCAATTAAGGGAGAAATTCGGTTGTCGGACAGAGGCTGATGCAAACAACAACGGCCTCTATTTTCTTTTGCACTTATACTATCAATCGGCATAACTACATATTATTTTGCGGTAAAGAATCTTGCAGACGTTTACAAAATTTTAATGTATACATGAAACAAAAATGCTTGCATTATTATTCATGACTAATGTATAATATTAC
The DNA here is from genome assembly GCF_007830295.1 of Sporomusa sp. KB1. Lineage (GTDB taxonomy): Bacteria > Bacillota > Negativicutes > Sporomusales > Sporomusaceae > Sporomusa. The sequence goes on from NZ_VLKC01000002.1 coordinate 2,405,569, forward strand.
AAAAGGAGCGAGGACTATGAAAATAAGTATTGTCGGAGCCACCGGTTATGCCGGTGCCGAATTACTGCGTTTACTGGCATCCCATCAGGTTGCCGAAGTAAAATACATTACTTCAGAAAGTCAGCCGGGAACAGCCATTGCAGATATATACCCTCATCTTACACGATTTTATCCGCAGACACTAACAAGTTTGGTCGACTTGGAGAAACTCGCCGCTGAAAGTGACGTTATTTTTATCGGTTTGCCTCATGGTCATGCTATGGAGGTAGGACGTAAGGCAACGGCCATCAATCCTACCCTTAAAATTATTGACCTGGGCGCTGATTATCGGTTTAAAAACCATGCTGTGTATGAAGAGTGGTACAAAGTGCCGCATACGCACCGCGAGGCTAAGACCGTTTATGGCCTGACTGAGCTAAACCGCAACCAAGTGCGCGAGGCCAGCATTGTCGGTAATCCTGGCTGCTATACAACGGCCAGTATTTTAGCTCTGGCACCATTGGTCAAAAACAAGCTGGTTGATTTGACAACTATTATCGTTGATGCCAAGTCTGGCGTATCTGGTGCCGGGCGTGGTCTAAACCTAGGTTCGCATTTTAGCGAAGTATCTGAGAGTGTCAAGGCATATAATGTGGGGGGCCACCGCCATACGCCGGAGATCGAGGAAGTACTCGGCGGCTTGGCTGGAGAAGAGCTGACAATTAACTTTACGCCCCATCTTATTCCTATGCCCAGAGGAATACTCAGTACCTGCTATGCTAATCTCAAAGCAGGGGTAACTCCGGAAATGGTTGATGAGGCCTATACCTCTCAGTATGGCAACGAATATTTTGTCCGATTGTTAGGCCGGGGTGGCTATCCAGTGACCAAAAATACGCGCAGCAGCAATTTCTGCGATCTGGGTTGGCATATTGATAAACGAACCAAGCGGGTAATTGCCATTTCAGCCATTGACAATCTGGTCAAGGGCGCTGCTGGTCAGGCAATACAGAATATGAACGTTATGTTTAATATAGACGAGAAGACAGGGCTTAACAATGCCCCAGTGTATCCATAGGAGGAATGGCAATGCTAATCAAAATCACCGGTGGCATTACAGCACCGCAGGGATTTAAGGCCGCTGGCGTGCATGCCGGTATAAAAAAGAATGGGATAGAAGATATTGGCATTATTTATAGCACTGTTCCCACAGCAGCAGCCGCTAAGTTTACTACCAACAAAATGGCTGCTGCGCCTGTGCTTGTTTCACGGGAGGCTGTAAGCCAAGGCAAAGTACGCGCCATTGTTGTTAATTCTGGTTGTGCCAATGCCTGTACTGGTGATCAGGGGCTTACCGATGCCCGGACAATGGCTCATAAGACAGCCGAGCTGCTTAATTTGGATGATTGTGAAGTGTTAGTGGCCTCTACCGGTGTAATCGGCGTTCCATTGCCAATGGATAAAATAACAGCAGGCATTAGCCAAGCGGCAGCGGCGTTATCCGAAGATGGGTATGAAGCTATGCTGTCTGCTATTATGACAACAGACACTTTCCCTAAATCCTGTGCCTATGAGTTTACGCTTGGCGGCAAACCTTGTAAAATTGCCGGAATTGCCAAAGGTGCAGGCATGATTCATCCTAATATGGCGACAATGCTTTCCTTTATAACCACCGATGTTGCCATTGCGCCTGATTTACTCAATCAAGCGCTTAGTCAAGCCGTTGAACTCTCCTATAATATGATTTCTGTTGATGGTGATACCAGTACTAATGATACAGTAGCTGTCCTGGCTAATGGCCAGGCAGGCAACAAACTTATTGCTGCTGCCGGCAGCCAGGATTATCAGGAGTTTTATATCGCATTAAAAACAGTGTGCACTGAATTAGCGCAGCTTGTTGTTCGTGATGGTGAAGGGGCAACCAAATTTTTGGAGATTAACGTTACTGGCGCGGCACACTTTGCTGATGCTAAGTGCGCGGCGATGGCCATTGCCAAATCACCGCTTGTAAAGACGGCATTCTTTGGTCAGGACCCCAATTGGGGCCGCATTTTATGTGCTGTTGGTTATTCTGGCGCTAAAACGCAGCTTGACAAGACTTCACTGGCAATTGGCGATTTAACCATTGTTGTAGACGGCCATGGAGTTGCAGGTTTTGAAACTGCTAAGCTCAAAGAGATTATGGCTGCCAAAGATATTGCGATAACGGTAAACTTAGGTCAGGGTGAAGCAGCGGCTACGGTTTGGACCTGCGATTTTTCCTATGAATATGTCAAAATCAATGGGGAATATACAACCTGATAGTTAGATTCAAATGGGGAAAGGAATGATTCTATGATAAACTCGGTAGAAAAAGCGTCTGTGCTTATTGAAGCCTTACCATACCTGCAACGATTTTCAGGCAACACAGTTGTCATCAAATATGGCGGCAATGCTATGGTTAATGACGAACTCAAAAAAAATGTGATCCAGGATATTATTTTCCTTAAATATGCGGGGATTCGCCCGGTTGTTGTTCACGGCGGCGGTCCGGAGATTACCGGTATGCTCAAAAAACTGGGCAAAGAGTCAAGCTTTGTTAGCGGACTCAGAGTAACTGACGCCGAAACGGTAGCTATCGCTGAAATGGTGCTTGTTGGTAAAATTAATAGCGAAATCGTAAAGTTACTAAACTTCCTTGGAGCCAAAGCTGTCGGCTTAAGCGGCAAAGATGCCGACCTGATTATTGCCGCCAAACATTTGGCTAAAGTCCGCGAGAATGGTCAAGTCAAAGAAGTGGATATCGGTTTTGTCGGCGATGTGCTCAAACTAAACACCAGTATTGTTGAGAGCCTTTTGGACCAAGGCTATATCCCCGTTATATCGCCTATTGGTGTTGGCAAAGACGGTGCTACCTACAATATTAACGCCGATTACGTGGCTGGGGAATTGGCTGCGGCATTGGGGGCCGAGAAACTGGCGCTTATTACTGATGTGGAAGGCATTTACCGGGACTACAAGGATAAGAGCACCTTTGTTTCTACCTTATCGCTGGCAGAAGCTCAGGAAATGATCAAAACAGGCAGTATCGACGGCGGCATGATTCCCAAAGTTGAGGCTTGTGTAAAAGCATTGGCTGCCGGAGTAGCCAAAACGCATATTATTGATGGCCGTAACCCCCACTCGTTGCTCTTAGAGATTTTCACCACTGAGGGTATTGGTACCGAAGTAGTCAAATACAGGAGGTACATCAATGGATAAACAGACAATAGCGGACATGGATCAAGAAAATTATTTGCAGGTATTTTCCCGATATAACCTTGTTCTTAGCCATGGTGACGGACCTTATGTTTATGATAATGAAGGAAAAAAATATATAGATTTTCTTGGCGGTATCGCTGTCAATGTTCTCGGCCATGCTCATCCGGCACTTGTAAAAGCAGTGTCTGAGCAAGCCGGCAAAATGATTCATTGTTCCAACCTGTATTACACCGAAGTGCAAGCCACACTTGCCAAGAAGCTTGCAGCAGTAAGTGGTCTTGACAGAGTCTTTGTCGGCAATAGTGGTGCTGAGGCCAATGAGGGAGCTATCAAGCTGGCCCGGAAATACGGCAAAACCATTGCTGCCGACAAAGTTGAAATCATTACCGCCGAACATTCCTTCCATGGGAGGACGCTGGCTACCCTGACAGCGACCGGCCAGCCCAAATACCAGAAGGGCTATGAGCCGTTGCCGGGCGGTTTTAAGCATGTTCCATTTAATGATATTGCAGCGCTCAAGGCAGTCATGTCGGCTAAGACCTGTGCCGTAATGCTTGAACCCATCCAAGGGGAAGGCGGCGTAAATATTCCTGATAAGGATTATCTGATAAAGGTCCGGCAGTTGTGCGACCAATATGGGGCACTTTTAATCCTGGATGAGATTCAGACAGGTATGGGACGGACAGGTAAAATGTTTGCCTATGAACTTTTTGGCGTCAAACCTGATATTGTGACGTTAGCCAAGGGTTTAGCAGGCGGTGTACCGATCGGTGCTTTTATTACCTCTAATAAGATAGCAGCAGCCTTTTCTGCTGGCGATCATGGCAGTACTTTCGGCGGCAACCCGCTCGCCTGCGCAGCAGCCAATGCGGTGCTTACTGTCATAGAAGAAGAAAAGCTGCTAGAAAATGCTCAGACAATAGGCGATTATCTTGTGGATAAACTCAATGCTCTTAAGAGCAAATATCCGGCACTGATTACCGAGGTGAGGGGCAAAGGACTGATAGTTGGCGCCAAGCTTACCCTTCCGGGGCGGGATATTGTTAATAGCTGCCTAAGTCAAGGCGCTATTATAAACTGCACCGCTGGCGATATACTCCGGTTTGTACCGCCGCTTATCATAACCAAAGACCATGTTAACGAAATGATTGCCGTTTTAGATAAAACGTTAGCGGCTGTATAACTTTAAACTGGGGGAGTGTTAGGAATGAGTCTTAAAGGAAAAGACTTTTTATCAATACATGATTTATCAGTTGAGGAAATCTATCAAATTCTTGATTTTACCAAAATATTAAAAGCAAAACAAAAAGCAGGTGAACCGCATCCGCTGTTAAAAGGCAAAACGCTGGGCATGATTTTTCAAAAGTCATCCACCCGTACCAGAGTTTCCTTTGAAGTTGGCATGTGGCAACTAGGCGGTATGGCCTTGTTCCTATCGTCCAACGATTTGCAAATCGGCCGGGGCGAACCGGTGAAAGATACTGCTCGCGTATTAGCCCGTTATTTGGATGGCATTATGATTAGGACATTTTCCCATTTGGAAGTAGAGGAACTGGCCGAGTACGCGAATATTCCTGTTATTAACGCCCTGACAGATCTACTGCATCCCTGCCAGGCAATGGCCGATATCTTTACTGCTATCGAGTACAAGGGCGATCTAAAAGGACGCAAACTGTGTTATATTGGCGACGGAAATAATATGGTCAACTCACTGTTACATGTCTGTGCCAAAGTAGGTATGGATATCAGTGTGGCTACACCAATTAACTATGCCCCAGATGCCACCATTGTCGAACAAGCCGCCGTTGCCGCCAAACTGACAGGCAGTAAGATAACTATTTTGGACGATCCATTTGCTGCTGCAAAAGATGCCGATATCCTCTATACCGACGTCTGGGCTAGTATGGGTAAAGAAGGAGAACAGGCTATTCGAAAACAGGCATTTGCTGGTTTCCAAATTAATAACTCCATCATGCAGGTTGCCAAAAAAGACGCGATTGTCATGCACTGTCTGCCAGCTCATCGCGGTGAGGAAATTACTGACGATGTGATTGAAGGCCCTAATTCCGTGGTATTTGACGAAGCCGAAAATAGGCTGCATGTTCAGAAGGCCATCATGGCTCTATTGATGGCAGACTGATACAGTAGAACTTGTGATAAACGCCCATCTGCTTCGTTGCTCCTGCGGGGGCTTGCTTACGTACGACTGTACGCCTCGCTGCGCCTCCTCGTCGCGCCTCGCAGTTGGACATTTCTAACAAGTTCCGGCAATTCATGACTTTTGGGGACGGGAGTACGATTTTTTCCCTATCACGGTCTCTTGTAAGCATTAGCATGCCAATCTCAATCTTTGCTACCTTTATTGCAGGAACAAAATAGCAAATAAGCGAATAAGATATAAGTTTATAGCGTATCACTAACTTAATACTCAAGGAGGAACTACATTAATGAGTGACATTAAAAAAGTTGTACTGGCCTATTCCGGTGGCCTGGACACTTCGGTTATTATTCCTTGGCTCAAAGAAAACTATGGTTGCGAAGTCATTGCCATGTGCGCTGATGTTGGTCAGGGGGATGAACTGGAGCCTGTTCATGACAAGGCTCTCAAATCAGGTGCCAGCAAGGTATATATTGAAGACTTAACGGCTGGCTTTGTCGAAGACTATGTATGGCCGACATTAAAAGCCGGTGCTGTATATGAAGGGAAATATCTGCTAGGTACTTCCTTTGCCCGTCCGATTATTGCCAAAGCACTTGTGGACATTGCTATTAAAGAAGGCGCAGATGCTATTTGTCATGGCGCAACCGGTAAAGGCAACGACCAGGTTCGTTTCGAGCTTACCGTCAAAGCACTGGCTCCTCATCTCAAAATTATAGCTCCCTGGCGGATATGGAACATTCGCTCTCGCGAGGATGCTATTGATTATGCTGAAAAACATGGTATTCCTGTACCTGTTTCCAAAGCACGTCCCTACAGCATGGACCGCAACATCTGGCATTTAAGCCATGAAGGTGCTGATCTTGAGAACCCGGCCAATGCGCCCACAGATGACGTATATATGATTACGACTCCACCGGAAAAAGCGCCTGATAAACCGCTTTACATCGAAGTTGGTTTTGAAAAAGGCAATCCGGTTTCCGTTGACGGAGTTAAGCTGGATGCCGTAGCCCTTTTAACTAAGCTTAATGATATTGGTGCTGCTAATGGTGTCGGCATTGCTGATATAGTAGAAAACCGCCTTGTGGGGATGAAATCCCGCGGCGTATATGAAAATCCCGGCGGCGCGATTTTATATTATGCCCATCGCGAACTGGAATATCTGACACTTGACCGGGCTACTTTGCATTACAAAGAGCAAGTAGCTATCAGATATGCAGAACTGGTTTATGATGGCATGTGGTTTGCCCCACTCAGAGAAGCCCTGGATGCTTTTGTGGATTCTACCCAACAGACAGTCAGTGGTACTGTTCGGCTGAAATTATATAAAGGCAATATCATAAGTGCTGGTGCTACATCGCCGTATTCCCTCTATAACGAAAAAATCGTAACCTTTGGCGACAGTGAAGAATTGTACAACCATGGTGATGCGGAGGGCTTTATTAATCTCTTTGGCCTGCCACTCAAAGTCCGGGCCATGATGAAAGCTGAGGCTAAGAAAAACAATGAGTAAGCTATGGGGCGGACGTTTCGCCAAAAGTACGGATGTAATGGTGGAGGAGTTTACCTCCTCCATTTCTTTTGATAGTCGGATGTACAGCCAGGACATTGCCGGCAGTATTGCCCATGCCACCATGTTAGCTGCCTGCGGTATAATAAGCCAGGAAGATGCTAAACTTATTATTGATGGTCTAAAAGGTATACTTGCTGATATTGAAGCTGGTAATTTCAGCTTTGAGGTATCATTAGAAGATATTCATATGAATATTGAAAAACGTCTGACCGAATGTATCGGAGCGGCTGGCGGACGGCTGCATACAGCTCGCAGCCGCAACGACCAAGTGGCACTTGATACTCATATGTATGTGCGCGGCCAGGTCGCTGAGGTTGCCAGGCTATTATTTGACTTAGAACAGGCTATTTTAGATACAGCCCACAAGTATCCTGAGGTGATCATGCCTGGTTACACCCATCTCCAGCGGGCACAGCCTATTTTATTCTCCCATCACATGCTGGCCTACTTCTTTATGCTTGAACGGGATTTCCGGCGTTTGGGCGGGGTATGGGAATCTGCCGATATCATGCCACTGGGGGCAGGGGCCTTGGCTGGCACGACCTTTCCCATTGACCGGGAGCAAGTAGCGCGCGAACTCAATTTTGGCCGTGTCTATGAAAATAGTCTGGACGCTGTCAGTGATCGTGATTATATTTTGGAATTCTTGTCATTTGCGTCAATTCTGATGATGCATCTGAGTCGTCTGAGTGAAGAAATTATCCTATGGTCATCAACTGAATTTTCCTTTATTGAACTTGATGACGCTCATTGCACCGGCTCTAGTATTATGCCGCAAAAGAAAAACCCAGATGTTGCTGAACTAGTGCGAGGGAAAACTGGCCGGGTGTTTGGTCACCTAATGGCTATGCTGACAGTGACTAAAGGCTTGCCGCTAGCATATAATAAAGATTTGCAAGAGGATAAAGAGGGACTGTTTGATACCATTGATACCGTTAAATTCAGTCTGACAGTCTATGCTGCGATGCTGCGCGGTATGAAGGTCAACGCGGGTGCCATGCGGCAGGCACTAAAAACCGATTTTTCCAATGCGACCGACATGGCAGATTATCTGGTGAAAAAAGGATTACCCTTTCGGCAAGCGCATGAAGTTGTCGGTAAATGCGTAGCCTATTGTCTAAATGAGCAAAAAACATTGACAGACTTAACGCTGGAACAGTTTAAAGAATTCTCGCCTTTGTTTGCAGCCGACATTACAGATGCCATTTCCATAGAGACCTGCGTAGCGGCCCGTAACTCTCTGGGAGGAACATCGCCCACTCAGGTTGGACAAACCTTGCTTATTGCTAAGTCCGTCATGGACAAACAACAAAAACGCCTTGACATGTATACAAAAACCACTCTATAATAACTATAAATATACACCCAAGGAGGCCTGTTGACATGACAGATATTGCTGTTACACTGGCTGATAAACGCGGCACACTTCCAACAGATGACAAACTAGGGTTTGGTAAGATTTTTACTGATCATATGTTTGTAATGGACTATGCCAGTGATAAAGGCTGGCATGATGCCCGTATTATTCCTTACGGAGATTTCAACATTTCCCCGGCGGCCATGGTGTTACACTATGGTCAAGCTATTTTTGAGGGAATGAAGGCATTTCGTACCGAAGATAACCGTGTTGTAATGTACCGGCCGGTAGACCATTTGAACCGTTTTAATAATTCGGCGGATATCCTAAGTATTCCGCAGATGGATGTTGACGTAGTACATACCGCTTTGAAAAAGCTTATTGACTTGGATAAGCACTGGGTACCCAAATCATTGGGAACTTCATTATATATTCGTCCATTTGTCATTTCGATTGATCCCTATGTTGGCGTAAAAGTAGCTTCTCAGTACACCTTATTTATCATTCTTTCCCCGGTTGGTGCTTACTATGCCTCTGGTTTTAAACCTGTCAAGATTAAGGTTGAAGATCATTATGTACGTGCTGTAAAAGGCGGTCTGGGCGAAGCCAAGACTGCGGCAAACTATGCTGCTAGTCTTAAGGCCGGTGAAGTAGCTAAAAAAGATGGTTACACTCAGGTACTGTGGCTTGATGCAATTGAACAAAAATACATTGAAGAAGTTGGCACAATGAACATCTTCTTTAAAATTGATGATGAGATCATTACGCCAGAACTGAATGGCAGCATCCTAAATGGTATGACCCGTCGCTCGGTGCTCGCAGTTGCTAAAGACTGGGGCATGAAAGCTACTGAGCGCCGTATTTCCATTGAGGAAGTGTACGAAGCACATGCAAATGGCCGCTTGCAGGAAGTATTTGGCTCTGGTACGGCCGCCGTCATTTCGCCGGTTGGTGAGCTTTGCTGGAAAGGAAAGAAAATCATTATCAACAATGGAGCAATCGGCGAAACCTCACAGAAATTATTCGACTATATAACCAGCCTTCAACAGGGGCGTGTAGCCGATAAATTTGGCTGGGTTGAAGAAGTGACGAAATTATAAACTGATTTTTGCATATACTAGAATAAAATTAGGCTTGTGCCACCGGCGCAAGCCTAATTTGTATAGTATCGAATAAAGAGTTTCCTACAGATATACAAATTGCCATTATAAATTTTTAATAAATACCATTTTCTTAAAAGGTTTTCCTAATAGTGGGTAGAATAAAACTATAGGTTAACCTGATTTTTTACTCCGTGTTTGAGGTGTACAGCATGATATTACAAATAAAGGGCATAATTTCTACAATTGGGTTTCTTGATATTCTTGATATTGTAATTGTCGCCTACTTTTTATATAAATTATATGTCATGATAAGAGATACCCGGGCGGTGGCGCTCTTAAAGGGCCTTGTTGTTCTGCTGCTGGCTACCATGGTCAGCCGTTGGCTGGAACTCAATGTGATTAACTGGTTGCTCCAAAAGACAATGACGGTAGTATTAGTAGCCTTGCCTGTTGTTTTTCAGCCAGAACTCAGGCGGGCATTGGAGCACCTGGGACGGGGGCGTTTTTTCCAAAATAGAACCCAGTTGAATGCGGAAGAACGGGAAAATCTCTTTCAAGAACTTGCCAGGACAGTTACTGCGTTGTCAAAAAATAAAATTGGCGCATTAATTGTGGTTGAACGGGAGACCGGATTAAATGATTATATTGAAACTGGTATCAAAGTGGATGGTTTAGTATCAAGTGAATTTTTAATTAATATTTTTATTCCGAATACACCATTGCATGACGGTGCAGTTATTGTCCGCGGCAATCGGGTGCAAGCCGCAGGTTGCCTATTACCGCTATCGGATGACAGGAGTCTGACCAAAGAATTGGGCACCAGACACCGGGCGGCTATTGGTATCAGTGAACAGACAGACGCGGTCGTCGTTGTTGTCAGCGAGGAGACAGGGATTATTTCACTGGCCCGTGGTGGACGGTTGCACAGATATATGGATGCTGAGAGTCTAAAAGAGCAGCTTGCACCGCTATTTGTGGTGAGAAGTTCTTCTCTTAGTGATCTGTTTAGCTGGAGGCCGTCATAATGATTGACAATTATTTTAAAAAAACCGGAGAAACTAAAAATATAGTACCCAAGATATTGGCTATCATCATGGCTATTATTTTATGGATGTATGTAATGAATGAGCAAAACCCGCCATTTGAATCTTCCTTCATTATTCCTCTGGAGGTGCGCAATGTGGCGGCTGATTATGTGCTCTTGGACGCACCTGAGACAGTCAAGGTAAAAATTCGTGGTCCACGCAACGTGGTGGCAGGAGTACGTACCAAAGACCTGAAGGCGTTTGTTGATGCCAAGGGTCTAAGTGAAGGCAGTCACAGTATCGCCGTTAACGTTGTGATTCCTCCTAGCCTGGAACTGGTCGAAATCACTCCGGATAAAGTGCAGTTGCGGCTTGATCCCATTATCAGTCGTCAGCTAGCTATTGAGGTGCGCTTAACTGGTACTCCTGCTCCGGGTACGGTGATAGGCAAGGCAGTGCCTGCCTATGAACGGGTTACTGTTGAGGGGCCAAAAAATGTCGTAAGCACAGTGGAAAAAGTAGTAGCAATAGTGGATCTATCATCCAAAAGTAACGATATTACGGCAGATGTAGTGCTTACTCCGGTTAATCGTGCCAATAAAGAAGTAGAAGGTCTTACTGTTCATCCGGAAAAAATCAAAATAACCGTTAGCCTGACAGCTGCAATCAAGAAAAAAATACTGGATATCAAGCCGGTTACTCAGGGTGAATTACCACCAGGCTTAGTCATTAAGAGTGTTGTTACAGAGCCGAATAAAGTAGAAATAACAGAAACAGCGCCAAATAAAGGTATTGACAAGCTGGATGCTATTTATACCGAAGCAATCAATTTAACCGATATCAATAAAGATACCGACAAAGAAGTTAAGCTTCAATTACCAGAAGGCATGACTGGTACGACAGGGACAGTCATTGTGAAGATAAAAGTTGGACCACGCTAAAGAGGAGATAGAACTATTGCTTAAAATCAGCAATTTTCGTGTACCGCTAACTGATGATACACCACTGGAACAATTAGCTGCCAGACGTCTTAAACTGGCGGCAGATACCATATGTCAAGTGGCCATTGTCCGGAAGGCCGTTGATGCCCGCCGGAAGAATACGATTACTTTTGTATATACCCTGGAGGTGGAAACAACTGTTCCCGCAGGCCAGGTTTTGGCCCGCCTATCAGGTGATAGGGATGTTATTCAGGTAACACCAATGGTTTCCGAGGATATTACCCCCGGAGAGAAGCAGCTGACAAACCGTCCAATTGTGGTAGGTGCAGGACCGGCAGGCTTATTTACAGCGTTTATGCTGGCAAAACATGGTTATAAACCGCTATTAATTGAACGCGGTCGCAGTGTTGACCAGCGAGCCAGGGATATTGCTGATTTTTGGCATACAGGCAAGCTTGATGCAAAGAGCAATGTTCAATTTGGTGAAGGTGGTGCTGGTACTTTCTCTGATGGCAAGCTTACCACCAGGGTGAATGACCCACGGATGGCGCTGGTGATCGATTTGATGATAGCTGCTGGTGCTCCGCCGGAGATAAAATATCTCCATAAACCCCATATCGGTACAGATAAACTAAGGCAAGTTGTCAAGAATATTCGCACCCGGATTATAGAAATGGGTGGTCAAGTTGAGTTTGAAGCAAGGCTAACAGCCATAGAAAACAAGGATGGCCGTCTGACCGGTATAACCATTAACGATAACCGCTTTCTGCCGTGTGAAGCGCTATTTCTGGCCATCGGCCATAGCGCCCGCGATACCTATCAACTGCTCTACCAGGCGAACGTTGCGATGGAAGCCAAAGCTTTTGCTATCGGTGTTCGCATTGAGCATCCGCAGGAGTTAATTGATCGTGCACAATATGGCAGTGCTGCCGGTCACCCCAAGCTGGGAGCGGCTGATTATGCTCTGGTGTATCAAGACCGGGCAGCCGGCCGGACCGCATACTCGTTCTGCATGTGCCCAGGCGGCTTGGTGGTTGCGGCTGCTTCCGAGGCCGGCGGGGTAGTAACTAACGGTATGAGTCTGTTCAATCGCGATTCAAAGATTGCTAATAGTGCGCTGGCTGTAACCGTCAATCCCGCTGATTTCGGGCCAAATGTACTTGATGGCATTGAATTCCAGCGCCGCTATGAACGACTGGCATTTGCTGTAGGTGGTCATAACTATCAGGCGCCTGTGCAGACGGTCGGTGATTTTTTAGCTGGTAAAAGCGGTAGTAGTAAGTATCTTGTTAAGCCCAGCTATCGTCCGGGTGTAACGCCTGGAGACCTTAGAGAATGCTTGCCAGAGTTCGTAACAGCAACGTTGGCGAAAGCCTTGCCGGAATTTGGCCGCAAGATCAGAGGCTTTGATCATCCATCGGCTGTGCTTACCGGTGTTGAGACCAGAACTTCAGCGCCTGTCCGGATTATTCGCGGGCAGGATTTTACTTCTGTCAACACGGCCGGGCTTTATCCTATTGGTGAAGGGGCCGGTTATGCCGGCGGCATTATGAGTGCTGCCCTTGACGGGATGAATGCAGCTATCAGTTTTATTAAAGAATATACGGTGTAATTATTCGCACTGCAGATTGAAGGGAGTATCTATATACATGGCAAGATTGTTTGGAACTGACGGCGTGCGCGGCTTAGCTAACGCTGAACTTACCCCAGAATTGGCTTTTAAAATGGGCCGGGCGGCAACCTGCTATTTTGGCAAAGAACATCAATGTCCGGTATTTTATATTGGGCGGGATACCCGTATTTCCGGGCATATGTTGGAGGCTGCGCTCGCAGCTGGTATCTGTTCGGCAGGCGGTGAAGCTGTGCTCTTGGGCGTTATACCGACCCCGGCAGTGGCGTATTTGACCAAACAGCATGGTGCGCAGGCTGGTGTTGTAATTTCAGCATCACATAACCCCTATCCCGATAATGGCATCAAATTTTTTGCAGGCACAGGCTATAAGCTGCCTGATGCTGTTGAGGATGAACTGGAAAAATTGATCAAAGCTGAGCCGGATACTATGCCTAGGCCTACTGCTGACGGTGTCGGCTTTATTACCTATAAGCACAATCTATATCAAGAATACGTCGATTACGCCTTAAAAGCAGTGGAGGGTTCGTTAAGCGGACTTAAAATTGTTATAGACTGCGCCAATGGAGCCTCCTATGAGGCAGCTCCTGCTGCCTTTAGAAAATTAGGCGCAGAGGTTATTGTTATCAATGATAAACCTGATGGCAGTAATATCAATGCCGGCTGCGGATCAACCCATCTTGAACAACTACAGGCCGCAGTAGTTCAGAATAAGGCCGATATCGGACTGGCCCATGACGGCGATGCGGACCGCTGCCTGGCTGTTGACGAAGCCGGAGAAACTGTTGACGGTGACCAAATCATGCTTATCTGTGCACTAGAAATGCTTAGGCAAAGCACCCTGCCTGATAAAACACTAGTAGCTACTGTCATGAGCAATCTGGGCCTGCACCAGGCCATGAAAAATGCTGGTGGCAAAGTGCTTGTTACTCCAGTAGGTGACCGCTATGTGCTGGAAGCTATGCTCAAACATAACTTGGTGCTTGGCGGCGAACAATCAGGCCATATCATATTTAGTCAGTACAGTACAACCGGCGATGGTCTGATCACATCCCTAAAGCTGGCTGCAGCTTTAAAACAAAGCGGCAAAAAAATGTCACAATTAGCTCATGTAATGACCCGATTCCCCCAGCTCTTGGAAAACATTCGCGTTAAGAGCAAGCAAGGCTGGGAGAATAACACTAAGATTGCGGCCGCTATTCAGGCAGGCGAGCAGGAACTAGGTGATAATGGCCGGATACTGGTGCGGCCTTCAGGCACTGAACCCCTCATTCGCGTAATGGCCGAAGGCCCGGCGTTGCCTGACTTGGAACGCATTGTTGCTGCCATTGCCGCTGTAATTAAGCAAGAACAATCCTAAACATGATTGACCAATATAGTAAACTATATTACAATAAGATAGATACAGCAAAGGAGCACTAAATAGTGCTCCTTTGCATATGTATAGTTATTATTATTATTGGAGGTGAAAATGACAGTGGAAGCAGAATAATTACTGTATTTGTGACAAAAGCTAGTTGGAAAAAGCGCTGGTGCTTGGAGAGAAACCAAGCAGACGAGGGAGAGGTTTATCGAGCAGTCAGCGGATGCCTCTCGGCGACTGTCGTCGTTAGCTGACCGACAAAACTGCAAGGTGACTTGCGGAACAAAACGGCAGCATGCAGAAAACAAAAATTTTAATAATGACAAAACGTATTATAGGCTTAGGCTGCTTAGAAATGTTCAGATGCTAGGCGGAAGGAGGACGTGAACGGAGTCGTACTGGGAAGTACGTCGCAGAGAACGCCCGGACTGACAACGATGCAGATGAGCGTTTATTAGTAGCCGTAATTAGGGAGGATTATATATATGTGTGGAATCGTAGGCTATATCGGTCCCGATCAGGCGGCACCGTTTTTATTAGAAGGAATGAGTAAACTTGAATACCGGGGATATGACTCGGCTGGTATTGCCGTTTTTGATGGTAGTAAAATAAATGTTGATAAAAGTGTTGGCCGTTTGAATATTCTCGCCAAAAAGGTTGAAATGAAGCCGCTTACAGGCAATCTGGGCATTGGTCATACCCGGTGGGCGACACATGGCCGTCCTTCTGACGCTAACTCTCACCCGCATACTGATTGCACAGGCAAGTTTGTTGTTGTGCATAATGGCATTATCGAAAACTATATGCATATCAAAGAGAAACTCATTGCCAAAGGCCATAAATTCACTTCAGAAACCGATACTGAGGTGGTAGCTCACCTGTTGGAAGAGTACTATGAAGGTGATTTTGAAGCCACTGTAAAAAAAGTACTTGCAACTATTGAAGGCTCGTATGCGTTGGTTTTTATGTGCCAGGATGAGCCGGATAAGCTTATTTGCACCAAACAGGATAATCCGCTGGTTATTGGCCTTGGCGAAGGGGAAAACTTTATCGCTTCCGATATCCCTGCTATCATCAGCCGCACTCGGAGAACCTATATCTTGAGTGATGGCGAAATGGCCATAATCACCAAAGATTCCGTTTGGGTCATGAACCGTCAGGGAGTACCGGTAACTAAAAAAGTGTTTGAAGTAAACTGGGATGCCGAAGCAGCTGAAAAAGGCGGCTATGAGCATTTCATGATAAAAGAAATTTATGAGCAGCCTAAGGCTGTCCGCGAAACTATGACCGGACGAGTTGCCAAAGACAACAGTAGCGTAGCATTTGAAGAACTAAAATGGATCAAAGAGGATGTTACTGCTCTCAAAAAAATTGCGATTGTCGCTTGCGGCACCGCTTATCATGCTGGTATTGTCGGTAAATATCTAATTGAAAACTTAGCCCGCATTCCGGTAGAAGTCGATGTGGCTTCCGAATTCCGTTATCGATCACCGCTTATTGACGACCAGACGCTCACCATTGTTATCAGCCAGTCAGGAGAAACCCTGGATACCCTAGCTGCATTGAAAGAAGCTAAAAAGCTGGGATCGCGTGTACTAGCTGTTACTAACGTTGTCGGCTCCTCTATCGCCCGCGAAGCCGACCAAGTTATCTATACCTGGGCTGGCCCGGAAATCGCGGTAGCCTCAACCAAAGCCTATACTACTCAGCTGATTGTAATGGCTATGCTGGCTATCTATATGGGCTCACTTAATGGCAAGCTGCCGCAAGCAAGAGTCCGTGAACTTTGCCAGGAACTACGCGAACTGCCCAACCACATCCATGAACTGCTGGAAGATGTTGAACCCATCAAAACCTTTGCCCAACAATATGGTTTCAATGAAGATGTATTCTTCCTTGGCCGATCTTTAGACTATGCCGTAGCTCTCGAAGGGGCACTCAAACTCAAAGAAATATCCTATATCCATGCTGAAGCCTACGCTGCCGGCGAACTAAAACATGGCACTTTGGCGCTAATTATTGAAGGCGTGCCTGTTATCGCGTTAGCCACGCAGAAAGATGTTTACGAAAAAATGCTCAGCAACATCAAAGAAGTCAAGGCTCGTGACGCCGTTGTTATCGGCATTGGACTCAAGGGCGATAATCAAATCGAAAAATATGTTGACCATACCATCTATATTCCAGCTACTGATAAATTCCTGACCCCAATTTTGTCCGTCATTCCCTTGCAGCTCTTGGCTTATTATGCTGCTGCTACTCGCGGCTGTGATGTTGATAAGCCAAGGAATCTGGCTAAGAGTGTTACGGTGGAGTAGGGAAAGATAATAGCGAATGCCACCCAAAATTTGATTTTGGGTGGCATTCTATGTTTGTTTAGCTAATTACCGGGTCAAGGAACATCTCCTTACCGATGTCTTTCCGTGCGTTCCTGCAATGAGAAGCAGAATGAGCGTCCCGTTGCTTCTCCCCAACTAGTGGTATAGCTATAGCAGCATTTAATAGTGATGCGTTCATGCTGCTTTGCATGTTCGTGACTATTTATTGGTATCAGGCGTTTGTAAATAAAGGTTAGGTTTTGGGGCCATCCATCTTATTGATGGATGGCCTTTTTTGTTATTGTGGCAGGAATTCACAAATTAATATATAAATATAATTATGACACTTTTATTGCTGGGAGAGATGTAAAATGCCAATGGTTCCTGCTTTTTGCGACACTTGCGGTACTGTTTTTTCTTCGGGGATTTACTGCGAAAATTCTTTTAATATATCCTTATCGGGGTGCTCGTCAGGACCTTGCCCTTCGTGCGGTGGAATGGGCCATGTTCCTGATGGGGTTTATAATTTTATTGGAAACACAATTGAACTGTTGCAAGGTCCAAATAGAACTATTAAGGAATTGCAATCATTAGCCAGAATACTGGAAAAAGCACGAAGCAGTAAGTTAACGCAGGAACAGGTAGCTAATGAAATTTCAACAGAAGTACCGTCGTTATCGGCTATTTCAAATTACCTCCCCAAAAACGCAACGGAGCTATGTGCTTATATTAATGTTCTATTAGCCACGATAACTATACTATTTAATATTATGACTCATGAACCTAAGCAGAAAGTACAACCAGAACAAGTAATTAATCACATATATCAGCAAAATATTCAAAGCACAACCAATTACCATATGCCTGCAGCTAGTAATAGTAGTTATGCAGGTGAGAAAGTAGGACGAAACGAGAAATGTCCTTGTGGGAGCGATCTAAAGTATAAAAAGTGTTGTGGGAAGAACTAGTATTATTTCCGCCTGCCGGGTTCGTCCTGGTGGGCTTTTTTTTATTTTCCATCTTTTAGAACTTTGGGTGTCAGGCTTGCTTTATTAGAAAAATTGACTTATCTGAAATGACAGTATCAGCGTCAAGGGATGGTGTAAGTTTCTTAATAAAAAAACCAATCTTTTTACCTTTATGCCCTTGCAATTTATGTAAAAGAGTACTAATATTAGTAATAGGTGGAAATTAAAAAGTAAAGTCGCCGTGTCCCATAGGTGTTGGAGCACCTATAGGCACGAGCAGGTGCGGTAACACCTACACGTAACAGCGAACTGTCCACGACGACAATCTTATTATACCCGGTTGTTAGCTGAATTACAAGTTTTGACAATTGAAGTGTAATGATTGGTGCGAAAGGCAGATGGCTGTGCGACTGCATGCAATATTCGATGGTATCATATCTTGATACAGGTTTGGCAGGACACGCTGACGGGTTCTGTTATTTGGGTTGTTTCCTGTAGCTTGATACTGTTGCAAAAATCGATTAGGATCGCATGTGTAGGGTAGAAATAATCCTGCATATGTGATCCTTTTTAATTTCCTCCTGTAAAATTCCCATTCATGGGTGATTACAGGAGGGCATAGAAGCCTCCAGATAAAATAAGGAGGGTGGGTTAACTGATTTATGAATATCAGATACCTGGATTGTAAGAAACAAGAAACTGAGCTATATAATGAAATTTGGGAACTATCTGAAGAACTTGATCGGCTGGATAAAGAGGGAAAAGACACAACCGGCACTATCCAGAGATTTGGGGAGGTATTAGAGGAATTTTTGTTATTCAGGCGGCGGGGAGGCAAAGACCAGCTAGTTAACGGCAAACCCTAAACCATAAGTGGACAGTAGGGATGCTTCTCTTTTGGCAACTCTATCAAGCAAAAAAAGTGTTTCCCTCCCCGTGTTTCCTCTCAATTGAGAGGGCGACTGGAATAGTATTGCTTTTAAATACCATTTTGTCTATAGTTATCTCATAATTATCTTTTTAAGCTATTTTTACGGGAGGTTTGTATGAAGAAGGTTATTTTTGCACTCGTTATTACTGCTGTATTTTTTAGTTTTATTCCAACGACCTCTTTTGCTTGAAAAGACTGCGGTGATGACCCTTTGTATAAGGGTTTTACGGAATCATCCTCCGAGGGATTTGTTGCTAAAGAGTTTGATAAGCTTGCTCCTGCTCCGGGAATTGATTGGAGTGGATCACTTGAAACATGGATGGATCAGGCTCGCCAGAACGGATGGAACGTTAAGACTTCCGTTACAGACGTCAAATTAGGATCAATCGTCCTTTTTGACCAATCAAACAAAATAATAGTCGGTATTGTCCGCGACATCAATGATACTGGTATCCGATTTGATACACTTGAACATAATCAAGTACAGCAAAAAATGGTTAATTACCAGTCAGTTAATGAATATAAAATAATTGGCTATATTTGGCCTGAACGTACTATACCAAGGATGAAGCTAATAATCAAGTAACCACCTTTAACCGGGTTTATCCCGGTCTTATTTTTTCGATATGCCAAGCATTATAAATACGGAGTTAAAGTAGGTGAGTAAAATGCCGCGAACTGCCCGGAAGAAAAGTAATAGCGGAATATATCATATAATGCTACGAGGAATAAACAGACAAATTATATTTGAGGATGATGAAGATAGCGTTAAGTATATCATGTTCAACTTATTATAAAAGTGAATAACGAGTCGTTGGAAAGTATAATGAAACGAATAGGAGTAAGCTATGTTTATTGGTATAATTGGAAATACAAACGGTCTTGTCACTTATTTCAAGATAGATACAAAAGTGAAGTAATCGAAGATGATAGTTATTTATTGTCAGGGGCTATTGATAGTTATTTTAGTGGAGAAAACTAATAGTGTCAAATGGCCTCATCCCTTGCAGAATGCGGGGTTGAGGGGTATTATTTTGTAGCGGGAGGCTAATAATGAGAAGTGAATTCTCATGTCGCAAACTCGGTGTCGAAAATGTAAAATAAATAACTTGTTTATGCCTGTTTTCAGTCTCTTAACATGCCTGAGGCGGAAATGCTGACGATTTGTGAAACAATGTCGGTTAGCTGACAGGTAATTGTGTATCTATATGCTATGTTATAAACAGGATATTTAGCTTATCAAAGTAGCAGGGAATTTCTGGAATAACGAGGTGCGGATATTGAAGAGATTAGGGGATTTCCACGGGTTACCTTTATTCAGTCAATTGCCGGAAGCAATCGTAGCCAAGTACTTTAGCCATTGTCTTACGCGGAAATATAGAAAGAAAGAAGAAGTTTTTGGTTCTGGTGAACATGCAGATTATATCTATTTGCTTGTGTCCGGTAAAATTCGTGTGTACTTGAGTTATCCTAACGGTAAAGAGTTTACCCTTACACTATTGCAAGCCGGTGATGTTTATAGTGGGCATACGCGTGCTTTGGGACAGGCGCTGGCAGATAGTGAAGTGTTACTTATTCCTGTTGAGTCTTTCCGTAAGTTGTTAGTAGAAGTTCCACTGTTTGCTATGAATGTGATTTCAGTATTGGGTGATTCCCTGAGAAATTCAATGAATATTATCGAAAGTTTAGTATTTAAAGAAGTGAATAAGAGACTTTATCATTTTATTTATAGTCTTGCTCTTTCGGCAAATCGTCACGGAGAGTCTGCTATTCAAG
The DNA here is from genome assembly GCF_007830295.1 of Sporomusa sp. KB1. Classification (GTDB taxonomy): domain Bacteria; phylum Bacillota; class Negativicutes; order Sporomusales; family Sporomusaceae; genus Sporomusa. Next base: position 2,425,928 of record NZ_VLKC01000002.1, read on the forward strand.
TCCAATTAGGATTAACTCATCAACAAATAGGTACAATGGTCGGTAGTACAAGACAGACGGTGAATATGTTTTTTAATAATCTGCAAAAGGAAGGAATAATTACTATGGGAAAGGATAAGTTGATTATTCATGATTTTGCGATTATTACTGAACGTGCGCGCGATGATAGTGAGTAGCGAGGCGGGTAATCATAATTATTGAAAAAATGGGATTTTTTTTGCCGGATGTCGGCTAGATGACATCCGGCTTGCTATTTCTCTGTTATTTTATAAGTAGGGAAAGGCGCTGTAAAGCATATATAACAAATTGTTGCAAGCAGCCGGACTTTTATTGACAGTTCCTAAGCTTTTCAGGATTGAGATTGATTAAAATGTCAATATTAGGTGAATAAGACGTACTCTATGAAGGGGGACTACAAATGTCGAAGCAAATTTGTGAACTGGCTTACCAAGGAGCCACTACGGCTGTAAGTGTTGCCGAAAAACTTCTCAACGAAGCCATTGAAAAGCATGGGGCTGAAACCCTAGTTAAATATCCTGACACAGCGTACAAGCTGCCGATCATTACCGCCTTGGGCGGTGAAGAAGTCTTGACTCTGGGAGATCTTGTACCTGTCTTACAGAGAATTAAAGAGAATAACCTACGTCCTGAGCCGGAGTTAGGTAATGCTTTGCTATCAGGTGAAGCAACATTGTATGCGGGGGAAATTATTGAAGCTTTGCGTTATGTTACCGGCACAAAACCTGATGAACCTCCTTACACTGGCTTTTTATCTGACCCGGTTTTGCGTAAATTTGGTGTACCGCTGGTTGACGGAACAATTCCTGGAGTTGCTGTTGTCACCGGCAAAGCCAAAGACGCCAAGGATGGCGCCAAGCTGGTTAAAGACCTGCAAGCCAAAGGTATTATGGTAATGCTAGTCAATGATATAATTGAACAATGCATTGCAGAAGATATCAAAGTCGGAGTTGATTATATTACCTTCCCATTGGGGAATTTTACCCAGATTATTCATGCGGTCAACTTTGCTACTCGTGCGGGCTTGGCGTTCGGTGGTGTTCCTAGTGGAGCGCGTGAACAAATGCTTGACTATCAAAAACGCCGTGTGCCTGCCTTCGTCATTGCATTGGGCGAACTCGACGCTGTTACTATAGCTATCGGTGCAGGGGCATTGTTTTTTGGTTTCCCAATCGTTACTGACCAGGATTTGCCGTCAGAACTTCAGATTCCCGGACTTCTGGAAGCTCAGCCTGACTATGATAAAATTGTCAAGTTGGCGCTTGAACTCCGCGGCATTAAGCTCAAAATCGTTGACATTCCTGTACCTATCACTATTGGTCCTGCTTTCGAAGGCGAGACCATCCGTAAGAAAGACGCCTATGTTGAGTTCGGCGGTGGCCGTTCCACCAGCTTTGAACTTGTCCGCATGATGTCTTCTGACGAAGTTGAAGATGGTAAAATCGAAGTTATCGGACCAGACATTGACGAAATGCCTGAAGGTAGTATTTTTCCGATTGGCTTCATGATTGACATCTATGGTCGTAAGATGCAAGATGATTTTGAGGGCGTGCTTGAGCGCCGCGTTCACTACAACCTCAACTACGGTGAAGGTTTGTGGCACGTAGCACAGCGTGATATGTGCTGGGTTCGTATCAGCAAAGGCGCTAAAGCTGCTGGCTTCAAAATTAGGGACTTTGGCGAGATTCTTATTGCTAAGTATAAGTCGGATTATCCGGCCATTGTTGACCGTGTGCAGGTTACAATCGTTACTGATAAAGATATTATTGAAGAAAAAATCAAGATCGCCCGTGAGAAATATAAGGCGCGCGATGCCCGCCTGAAAGGTCTTACTGACGAGTCGGTTGATGTCTTCTACTCTTGTTTGCTCTGTCAGTCGTTTGCGCCTAATCATGTATGTATTGTTACCCCGCAGCGGGTTGGCTTGTGTGGTGCTGTAAGCTGGCTTGATGCCAAAGCATCTAACGAGATTACCCCCACTGGACCAAACCAGCCGATTCCTAAAGGCGAGTGCCTTGATGAAGCTAAGGGCATGTGGCAGAATATGAACGAATTCGTATACAATTCCTCTAACCGCACATTAGAAGAGGTTAATCTCTATACTCTGATGGATCGTCCGATGACCTCTTGCGGATGTTTTGAAGCCATTCTGGCGATACTACCGTTGTGTAACGGTGTAATGATTACTACCCGTGAGCATTCTGGTGATACTCCTTGCGGCATGACCTTCTCAACGCTGGCCGGAACTTGCGGCGGTGGTGTGCAAACCCCTGGGTTCATGGGTATTGGTCGTACGTATCTTACCAGTTCCAAGTTTATCTCTGCTGATGGCGGCTTGGGCCGTATTGTCTGGATGCCAAAAGACCTTAAAGTATACCTCGGACAAGATCTGGTTGATGCTGCGGTAGCTGCCGGTTTGGGAGCCGATTTTGTTGATAAGATTGCTGATGAAACTGTTGGCATTACTGAAGATGAAATCTTACCTTTTCTGGAAGAAAAGCAACACCCAGCCCTAACCATGAAACCGTTAATGTGATTATCAAAAATACAGGGCTGTGCTGCGATAGTAGGACTTTTGTGTATTAGCTTATTGCTTAAATATCTCCAAACAAATAACTTTGCCATATTTGCTGCATATAGAATAATCTTGGCAGCACTCATCGTGTGTGATACTTTGTCAGGGGTGCATAAACGATTACTAAAGAAAAAATAGCTACTGTCGCATTGGTGCTGCAGTAGCTATTTTTTTTATTTTTTTCTGTTCTTCAAGGCGATTAATAATATGTTATTAATTTATGTGAAACAGCGTAATTGTAAGCCGCTATAATGATATTTCTATTGAAAACGGCCTCGGAAGTGTCTCCATAATAGGCTCCTCCCGGCATGTTACCATGTGATTCATATAAGATTTTTTCTGGGGAATCTCCCCAAAACTCATCGTTATTTATCCAAATTGATCCGTCTTGGTTCCATTGAGTTTATATGAAAAATCACACAAAAGATAATAATTGTCAAATAATGCTTAAAAGGAATGACTGCTATGGTTATTGAAATATATAGAAGGGTTAAATAAATTTAAACAAAAAATGCCGCTGCAAGGGAGGGTAGATATGGACATTAAGCAGGAATTAAATGGTGATTTTGAAAAACTTAAAATGGGATTAGATTGTTATCAGGGCAATATTGTAATCGCTGATAGCGATGGCAGAATCATATTTATGAATGAGTATGCCCGCAACCTTTATAACCTAACTAGTGAAGAAGCAAGAAATATGAAAATCCATGACCTTGTTGATCAAGGTATTATAAATAGGTCTGTTTGTGTCGAGGCTTTTGAGACAAAGGAAACTGCCATAGGATGTCTGAAAACTGCATCTGGAGTAGAGTTGGACAGTGTGGGTATGCCTGTTCTTACTGAAAATGGCGATCTTCTTGTAGCGGCTGCTTATAGTTATGATGGAAATTTCATGAAAGTTTTGATGAAGCAAATTGAAAATGAAAAGAAGAAAAATCGGAATATTAAGCAGAAGTTAACCTATTTACAAGAAGCTAATAATAAGCATAAATCAATTATACTAGCTGATGAAAAGATGAAGAATCTTTACAATGATGTGAAGAAAATTGCAAGAACGGAAAGTACGATATTAATTTATGGTGAAAGTGGAACTGGCAAGGATGTCATGGCTAATTTTATCCATCGGAATTGCAACAGACATAGTGAGGTTTTTATTCCTATCAATTGTGGAGCCATTCCCGGCGAACTGATGGAAGCCGAATTTTTTGGGTATGAAAAAGGAGCTTTTACAGGTGCCAATAAAGATGGTAAGGCTGGAATATTTGAAATGGCTGACAAAGGAACACTTTTTTTAGATGAAATCGGGGACTTGCCATTACATCTTCAAGCAAAGTTATTACGAGTGTTAGAATCGGGAGAAATAAAACGAGTTGGAAGTAGCCAACGTATTTTCGTTGATGTAAAAGTTATTGCGGCAACAAATAGGGATTTAAAAAACATGGTAGAGAAAAAGCTTTTTAGGGAGGATTTATATTACCGCTTAAACGTAATTCCAATAACAATACCTCCTCTTAGGCAAAGACCTAAAGATATAATTGAATTTGCAAGAAATTTCGTGGATGAATTTAACAAAAAATATGAATGTGAGTTAATGTTAGCCGATGAATTAATAAATAAACTTAAGTCATATAGCTGGCCTGGAAATATACGTGAATTAAGAAATGAAATTGAGAGAATGATCATTTTATCTAAGACAAATTTCAATTTCATGGGTGGATTAAATTGTATAAAAACTAAACAGGAAGACAATGCTCAAGAAATAACAACAGAAACATTCAACCATATTCCGGGTATTAACTATAAAGGCAAACTTAGGGATGCAATAAGAGTTTTTGAAAAAAGCTTTATAAAGGTTGCACTAGATGAATGTGCAGGTAAAGTTACTGCGGCTGCCCAAAGACTAGGAATACACCGTTCAGTTTTATATAAAAAAATAGGAGAAGATAGGTCTGAAGAGCAGTAGTTATAGCAGAAAATATTTGGTTAAATCATTATTTGGCATAAATATTGCAACTTATCATGCAATAGTAAATACACTCTCATTCAAATCTCCGCATTAAACTAACAATTATAGAAACTAACGAGGTGAATCATGCGAGCAATCTATCTAGACTGTTTTTCCGGCATTAGCGGCAACATGCTCTTAGGTGCGTTCCTGGATGCAGGAATGCCTTTAGAATACTTAAAACAAGAGCTCAGTAAACTGGCCGTTTCTGGGTATAAGCTGAAGGTAAGTAAGGTCAGCAAACAGGGGATTAGTGCCTATCATATCGATGTGGTCGTGACGAAATGGTTTCAGCCGTCCCGAAAACTCAAAGATATTACTAAAATTATTAATGAAAGCACTTTTTCGGAAAAGGTAAAACAAGGTGCCAAGGACATCTTTAATCGGCTGGCGGCAGCTGAGGCAAAAGTGCATGGTACTGATTTGGAAAAAATCCACTTTCATGAAGTCGGTGCAGTTGATGCCATTGTGGACATTGTCGGTGCAATGATCGGTATGGAATACTTTCAAATCGAAACGGTATATGTATCTTCACTGCATGTTGGCAGTGGCTTTGTGAAGTGCAGTCATGGCCGGATGCCTATACCTGCACCGGCTACAGCTGAGTTGCTAAAAGGAGTTCCTTTTTATGCTACTGCTGTTACAGGCGAGTTAGTTACACCTACCGGTGCAGCTATTACTACGACCTTAGGGGAAAACTTTGGTCCGATGCCGCCAAATTTCCGGGCTGAGCAGGTAGCCTACGGTGCCGGCACTATGAATCTTGATATTGCTAATGTTCTTCGGATCTATCTTGGGACAGTAGCCAAAGATTCAAACCAAAGTACGATGATGATACCCAACGAAGTAGTTTAGGAGGTAGGCTATGCATAGCGATAGCATTAAAAGTATGCTGCAGGATTTCCGTAAGACAAAGTGCCATAGCATAAAGTATGTCACCCACAACGATAGTTGTGGGATTGTCTTTTTATAGCGACAAGTAGTTTATGGGCGACAAAAAAATGTTGCATATAAAAGACAATTCAAAATTTTTAGCCGCTGAAACAAAGTTAGATGGCATTTGTTAAATGACTATTCTTGCAAATTCGGGCTTTTTAGGTTAGCAGCAACAACATAGTTTAAGTAAAGAGAGTTTGGCATAGATATTGCAATAAAGCATCAGTAGCAAGAATAATAAAAATAGCATGGAGGCGAATGTGATGTAGGCGCTATTCGACTGAACCATATTGAGTTATATAGAAAAGCGAAAATTGATTTCAATTAATAGGGGAGAAGAGGCATTATGAATAACACTACTAGAAAAATGAAAACAATGGACGGAAATACAGCCGCAGCATATATATCTTATGCATTTACCGATGTTGCAGCGATCTTTCCCATTACGCCGTCATCCAATATGGCAGAAAGTGTCGATGAATGGGCAGCCCAAGGTAAAAAGAACCTATTTGGGCAGACAGTTGAGGTTGTAGAAATGCAGTCAGAGGGCGGGGCGGCCGGCGCGGTTCACGGTTCGCTGCAAGCTGGAGCATTGACGACTACCTATACAGCTTCTCAGGGGCTGCTGCTGATGATCCCTAATATGTATAAAATAGCCGGTGAACTATTGCCTGGCGTATTCCATGTCAGCGCAAGAATCATTGGCGCCAATGCCATCAGTATTTTTGGCGATCATTCTGACGTTATGGCTACAAGACAAACCGGTTTTGCCTTGCTGGCCGAAAGCAGTGTCCAGCAAGTCATGGACTTGGCGGCTGTAGCGCATTTGTCGGCTATTAAAGGCCGGGTGCCTTTCCTTAATTTCTTTGATGGTTTTAGAACCTCACACGAAGTGCAAAAAATTGAAGTTCTGGAATACGACGAATTGGATAAACTCTTAGATCGGGATGCTATCGATGTCTTCAGAAAACGGGCGCTCAATCCCGATCATCCCCTGACCAAAGGCACAGTGCAAGGCATTGATGTCCATTTCCAGCAAAGAGAAGTAGCGAACTGCTTTCATCAAGACATCCCGGCCATTGTCGAAGGCTATATGGCTGAAATCAGCAAACTGACCGGCAGAGAATACCATTTGTTCAACTATCATGGTGCTCCTGATGCCGAACGCATGATTATTGCCATGGGCTCGATGTGTGAAGCCATTGAAGAAGTAGTGGATTATCTGAATGCTCAGGGTGAAAAAGTAGGCGTGCTGACAGTCCATCTCTATCGGCCGTTTTCGCTGGAACACTTCTTTAAATACATACCCACCACTGTGAAAAAAATTGCCGTACTTGACAGAACCAAAGAAATGGGTTCGCTGGCTGAACCGCTCTATCTGGATGTTAAAAACGCGTTTTACGGCAAAGAGTGGCAACCTGTCATCGTTGGCGGGCGCTGTGGTGTTGGCGGCAAAGATGTAATTCCCAGCCATATTCACGGTGTATTTGCAAATCTTAAAGCCGACACGCCTAAAGACAACTTTACTGTCGGCATAATTGATGATGTAAATCATACGTCCCTGCCGTTTGGTGATGATATTGACACCACCGCCGCCGGCACAAAAGCCTGTAAATTCTGGGGGATTGGTTCAGATGGAACAGTCGGAGCCAATAAGAATACCATTAAGATTATTGGTGATCATACCGACATGTATGCGCAGGCTTATTTTGCCTATGATGCCAAAAAATCCGGCGGTGTTACCATTTCCCATTTGCGGTTTGGTAAACAGCCGATAAAATCACCGTATCTTATTAATAAAGCTGATTTTATCGCCTGCCACAATCAGTCCTATGTATATAACTACAATGTTTTGGAAGGGTTGAAACAAGGCGGCAGCTTCCTCTTAAATTGCCGCTGGAGTGAAGCCGAACTGGAGCAAAATCTGCCGGCTGTAATGAAAAAGTATCTTGCTGCCAATAATATTCAAATGTACATTATTGATGCCGTGAAAATAGCCCAGGAAATTGGTCTCGGCGGCAGGATCAACATGATCATGCAAGCGGCCTTTTTCAAGATTGCCGACATTATTCCGGAAGCAGACGCCATAAAGTACTTAAAAGACGCCATTCAAAAATCCTATGGTAAAAAAGGCGAAAAAGTGGTTGCCATGAACAATGCGGCCGTGGATCAGGGGATCAACGCCACGGTTAAGGTCAATATTCCTGCCTCCTGGCAAGCGCCTGAAGAAGCTGCAACCAGCAACAAAGAAATCCCGGCATTTATTAAAAATGTCTTAATCCCGATGAACAGGCAGGAAGGCGATAAACTACCGGTCAGTGCCTTTATTGGTTTAGAAGACGGTTCATACCCCATGGGAACGGCTGCCTATGAAAAACGCGGTGTTGCTATCGATGTGCCCGAGTGGCAGGCCGAACAATGCATCCAATGTAACCAGTGTTCCTATGTCTGTCCGCATGCTGCGATCAGACCGGTACTCGTGACCGAGGCAGAAAAGCAACAGGCCCCCGCAGGATTTAGTGCAAAACCTTGCAATGGCCAGAAAGACCTGTATTTTACGATGGCTATTTCGCCTTATGATTGCACCGGCTGCGGCAACTGTGCCCAGGTTTGTCCGGCAAAAGAAAAGGCGCTGGCCATGAAACCGCTGGCAACACAGCTGGCACAAGCACCTGTTTGGGATTATGCTATGACCGTTCTGCCGAAAGCCAATCCGATGAACCCCTTCACTGTAAAAGGCAGCCAGTTCGAACAGCCGCTCTTAGAATTCTCCGGTGCCTGCGGCGGTTGCGGCGAAACACCGTATGCCAAGCTAGTAACCCAATTATTCGGTGACCGGATGATGGTAGCCAATGCCACCGGCTGTTCCTCCGTTTGGGCTGGCAGCGTTCCCTCCATGCCGTATACTACTAACCACCGCGGCCATGGCCCGGCCTGGGGAAATTCCTTATTTGAAGATAATGCCGAATTTGGCTTAGGGATGATGATGGCTGGCAAACAGCTCAGAAAACAAATAGCCCTGGCGATTGAAAAGGCGGCTAAATTGGATTTGGGAACCGAATTTAAAGCCGCGTGTGAACTGTGGCTCACCAATAAAGATAACGGTGAAGGCACAAGAGAACGGGCAGATAAATTGATTACGCTGTTAAAACAAGTTAAAGGCACAGATGCGCTGCTCAATGAAATCTATAACAACAAAGACTTCCTGGTTAAACGCTCCCAGTGGATTTTTGGCGGCGACGGCTGGGCCTATGATATTGGTTTTGGCGGTTTGGACCATGTGCTGGCATCAGGTGAAGATGTCAATGTGCTGGTATTTGATACCGAAGTCTACTCCAATACTGGCGGACAGTCTTCCAAAGCTACACCGGCAGCGGCTATTGCCAAATTCGCGGCTAGTGGCAAAAAGACCAAGAAAAAAGACCTTGGCATGATGGCCATGAGTTATGGTTATGTCTATGTGGCCCAAATTGCCATGGGGGCAGATAAGAATCAAACCCTCAAAGCCATTGCCGAGGCCGAGGCTTATCCAGGTCCATCCTTGATTATCGCCTATGCTCCGTGCATCAATCACGGAATGAAAGTAGGCATGGGCTGCAGCCAACTGGAGGCAAAACGCGCCGTCGACTGCGGTTATTGGTCTATGTATCGCTACAATCCTCAACTTAAAGAGGCTGGAAAAAATCCGTTAGCGATTGATTCTAAAGAGCCAACCATGAACTTTAAAGAGTTTTTGCTGGGCGAAGTGCGTTATTCAGCCTTGCAACAACAATTCCCGGATATGGCTGAGACTTTGTTTGAGAAAACCGAGCAAGATGCCAAAGAAAGGCGGGAAAACTATAAAAGATTGGCTGGCAGGCAAGACTAATCTTGACTGACTGTATGTAGGGTATAGTTACAGATAGCCGAGGCAGAGAGCATGGTCTTGGCTTCTGTTAACTATGGTAGTTATGGTGAGGTCACAACATGAGGACAAAAGGGTGTGTTTTGACAGAGTACCCGGTACGCAAGCCAAGGTCATAAAAGATAATATGTTTGGAGGCGGTCTATAAATGAAACAACAACTGTACTTTATCAAAGACATGGAACAACCGAAAAAATTAGGATTTGTTGACATATTCCGCCTTATTGACGATGGATTTAAACAGCAAACGGCGGGAAAATCACTGGTTGGCAAGAAAATTGGTGTTTTGGCAGGCAGCCGGGGGATTGCCAATTATAAGGAGATAATTAAACGTGTTGTCGGTTTGCTGCAGGCCGCCGGGGCAGAGGTAGTTGTATTGCCGGCCATGGGTAGCCATGGTGGGGCTACCGCCGAAGGTCAGAAGGCTGTTTTGGCTGAATATGGAGTTACAGAAGAGTATCTTGGGGTACCCATTGTTTCCGGCATGGAAGTGGAACAGGTGGGCGATGTTAACGGACAGCCGGTGTATGCTGACAGAAACGCTGTGGCCTTAGACGGTGTTGTGCCTGTCAATAGAATAAAAGCGCATACTGACTTTCATGGTACGCATGAGAGCGGTGTAGTTAAAATGTTAACGATTGGGATTGGCAAACAGGTACAAGCCGAGGCTGTCCACCGCCATGGCAGCAAAGGGCTCAAAGACCTCATTCCGCAAGTGACAGCTGCTGTACTGAAAAGAGTACCGCTTATAGCAGCAGTTGCTATTCTTGAGAATAAATTTGATGAAACAGCACATGTTGAAGTGTTAGGGGCCGATAATCTTTTTTCCCGGGATGCGGAACTACTGGTAGAATCGAAGAATTTGCTGCCGAGAATTCCTTTTGAACATTTGGATGTACTTGTTATTCAAGAAATAGGGAAAAATATTTCCGGTGTTGGCATCGACCCTAATGTTAGTAAACGGATGCGCATTGAGGACGTAGCTGCTGAATCAGGGGCACCAAAACGGATCGTGGCTTTGGATTTAACCGAGGGCTCAGGTGGTAACGGAATCGGCATGGGAATTGCAGACGTTATTACTGAACGTCTGTATAATAAAGTGGATTTCAATATAACGTATATCAATACCATTACTTCAGGCTTTTTAGAGCGGGGGTTTGTACCGGTAAAAATGCCTGACGATCAGCGAGCTATTAGTGTCGCACTCAGAACGTGCGGTCGTCCGGTCGATTGGGAAAGTGCGCGGATTGTGGTTATCAAAAACACGATATCCCTCAGCAAAATGTATATTTCACCGGCTTTAATCAAGGAAGTACCGCCAGAATACGTTGTTGAAGAAATGGCTGTAACGCAAGTGTTTACTAGTAATGGAGAATTAACATTGCCCTGGTAAGCCATAAAATGATAAGTTTTATAATAACAAGGAGTGAAGACGATGAGACTCATGCATACAAGTCTGCCGGAGTTCAAGCTGAAAATGCAGGCGGCGGCCATTGAACAATCGCCCAATAAAGAGGTTGAATTACGGGGCGTAGAAAACCTTAAGTCTGCAAAAATGCAGTCCCTGCGTACCGGCCGGATTGAAGATGCTATATCAGAAGTTACCGCCCAGAAAGACACACAGCGAGTGGAAGTTGTTGTCTTGCCGCGTGTTCCGGAAACTATGCATACGGTGGTGATTAAGGGCTTTGACGCCGAGGGTAAACCCACCAAAGCAATCATGGAAGTCATTAATATCATCCATCCGACTGAAGAAGTGGAATTAGAGGGATTTACGGAAATTGATGATCGGCGTCCATTACTTGGCTGCCATTAAGCTAAATTTGTAAATAGAGGTGCGAAATGGGTAAATTAATGTTCCGTTATTTAGATAAAGGTGTGGGTGCCAAATTCGGTGCGCCAATTGGTATGGCACTTGTTGACAAAAAAGCGATAGCGGCGGCTGAGGTTTCCGAAGAAGCAGCACTGGATAGGATTGCTGCTGCCATTGGCGGGCCGGTAGCCATCAATGTCTTTGATCTTGACGCTGTTACTACGACCAGCGATGGCGTAATTGTTGAAGGGGCCATTGTTACCATGTCGGCGGCAGATGGCGGCAAGATTCACAAGGAATTCGGCATACTGCACATGGAAGAAATTGAGGTAGATGAAGCCCTCTTGGCAGAAGAACCCCATCTTAAACCATTAGCCCGCATGTACCCGGGGCGCAAGTTATTCCGCGGTCCTGACCCGGCTAAAAAATTGATTCCTGTCCACAATGTCTGCATGACAGGGAAAGCAATTAATAATAATTCGGCAACAGAGGTAATGAATGCGGTTACCATGGAAGAAATGCTGTTTCCCATCTTAGGACAAGTACAGGTAATGAATGAAGGGGATGTGGTCTTTGCCATTACTGGCGGGGTTATGTCTGTAGGCATTGGTATGACTGTAGCCGAAAAGTTTGGCCGGGTTTTCCCGACGCGTCAGTTTGCCGCCGGTGAGACGGCTCATGACTGCGGTGACTATGCCCAAACCCTTAAGGCCAACATCCCTTGTGTTGTTGCGCCTAAGGATGTTCTGGCCAAGCATATTCTTGATGTATTGGAAGAAGGATTGATTCCTGGAAAACATCTTGGCTGTGCACCGGCTGTGCTCTGTGTGGCGCACGCCTTTGGCAGTGAAATAGCTATAGAAAATATTAGTGACCGTGCTTGGCTGGAACTTGAAAGTGTTGGATTATCCAAGCAACACTTTCTTAAGGCATCGCTACGGCTGAACCGGGAAGAAATTTTAGCCCGCGCCGATGAAATAATTCCGGGGTTAATAAAACCCCAGCGGGTTAAGTCAACAGAATATTTCAGAAAAATAGAGATTGAGGCTTAGGCTGACGCGAAAATCAGAAAAAAGGGGGGGGAGCTGTTGACAGACAATGCAGAAGATAAAATTGTGGCCTATGTTGATAAAACCATTGTAAAAATTACTGGGATCAGTGTCCGGGGGATCAAGCCGGTGGATTTGGAGCAAGTTGTTTCTAAGGAGATTGGCTGTCCTGTCCGCGTAATTGGTGTTAGCAGCCAATCCATTAAAATGGATGTGTATGGGATGGAGCCGGAAGCTATTCTGCGCAATGAACAAGGGTTAATTACAGCTATTTCCCTGATACCAGGCCTGACGGCATCTGATGTGGCCTGTATTGCGGCTGCTGAAAAGGCCCGGGAGATCTCGACGACCGAATTGGCAAACAGACCGCAGGCTGTTTGTCCAAAAGAGAAATGGGTGGGATTGTAATGGCTGTAGATCAAATAGTGATTGTTCCAACCGGGGATGAGGTATATGCCGGGTTGGTGCTTGATACCAACAGCCCGGCCTTAATGGAGATTATTTTGGAAAAATTCCCACAGGCCTGTATTAAGCGAATTACCCCCGTTGTTGATAATAGTGACGCTATTTGTCAAACAATAAAACAGCATGAGAATTGTGACCTAATCATTGTCATTGGTGGGTCAGGCGGCGGCAAGAAATATGATTCCGATTTGGCCGTTGATGAGACGCATCTAGCACTTGATGCTATGCTTACTGCGAAAGTGGTTAAAGAGATTTACGGCTTTAACGGACATTTGTGGTCGCGCCTGGTTGTTGGCCGTATGGGAAAAAATTGTCTGGTAGCCAACGTTCCCGGTCCTTATACTGAGGCGGTTGCGGCCGGAAGAGCCTTGCTTACCGCAATGGTTGCAGGACAGGACTTGCCAGTAATCGCTGAGACAGTATCTAATGCAGTATTGGCCCAATATCCCAGTGGAGGTAATATTCGATGAAACTGGCAATTTTGACAATATCAGACTCGGTGCCTGTGGGAAAACGCGAAGACTTGAGCGGACCTAAGATTAAGGAAATTCTCGGGCCTTTTTTTGGAAATGTGGAGTATCGGGTATGTACCGATGATGTGGATGCTATCGCGGACAATGTCTCACAAATGCTAGCGACCGCTGATTTGGTGGTAACCAACGGCGGCACGGGCCTGATGGAACGAGATAACACGGGGGAAGCCTTAAAAACAATTGCGGGCAATCGGTTGCTTCCTCTGGAACGGGCTATATCTGCTGCCATGATCTTGGCCTGTGGGCCGATGTCGGCTATTGCCACGCCTGTTGTTATAAAAAAAGGAGCTGTATATATTATTGCCCTACCCGGCCGTACAGATGAGGTAGCGGCTGCTTTGGAGGGTGTAATCAAGCCCTTTGTGCTTAATCATGTACTCTTTGGAGCAGACGGTCATTTTAGCTGTCATAGGGCTAAAATTTAGCAGTTAGAAAGTGGTAGTTGTTTTATTATGCGTATATACCGAATAGCCGATTTGTTGATGCTTGGCGGACGTACCAGTCAGGATTACCCGTATATACTGGTAGGCTGGATTCCTGATGAACAGGCCTATAGGTTATTTTTGTCGCTGGGTTTTCAACTACAGTCGTTGATTATTCCTTCGGCTTGCGATCCTATAACGCTGGACTGTCTGTTGGCTAACCGCCTGCAACCGCTAGCGGGTGCGACCTTTTTGGCCGGATGTACATTACATGTGCCCGGCATTGCCGGCTTTTCCGGCGGGGTTCTGGGTGATCCGGGCCAAGAAGCCTGTTCGGCGGAAGGTTGCAACGAACCCCTAACTAAGGGGTGGAGTCTGCTGACTTTTCCCGGTGGGCCAGGTATGGCCGTCGACAGGGAAGTAACTGATTTGTCTGCTAGGTTACAGACTGTTTGTACCGAAAGTGTGCCTGATCACAATACTCTTATCAGCCTATCAGAGTATTTGGCACAAAGGGGTGTCGGAAAAGTTGTAGGGCTTACTGATGGTAGTGGGCCGGCAGCCTGTGGCGCAGCCCTTATCCGCCAAGGGGAAAAGACTGAGCTGTGGCGCTTAGCTGATTTGTAGAGACATTGATTGTTAACTGACTAAAGTGTGCCCTATAGAGTAGACAATGAAAAAAGTCTGCTTTATAGGGGATTCTTCAATGGAAGCTTAGGGACGGTTCTATTGCTTCCCTTCTTCTTTTATGCTAAACTGAAGGAAAAAGAAAAACGAGAACATCCCCTAGTGTCAATAACTGTGTTTTTACAATAACCGTCTCTTGCAAGATGAAGTACGTAAAGTTAATACTCTGGATTTGGATGCCAGCTTTCGCCCTTACCATTCCAATTGTGTTGGTGAGGGCGAAAGTTATTTCATTTTAGGTAACCTCTTCTAAAATTATTCTAAAATTAGGCAGATATAATTCTAAAAGGTACTAAAATTTATATTCTAGGAAAAGCGAGGGGGTATAAATAAGAAAAATGGAGTGAAGCCGTAAAACCATCGCCTATTAATTAATTATTGTACATAGTGGAATGAAATTCAGCTAACGGAGATGATTTTCTTGAAAAGGCTATCTATTTTGGTTTTGGTTACTTGCTTCTTTGTTACCGTCTCAGGAACTGCTTTTGCCTGGAGTGACCGCTCGGAAGGCCGTCCTGAGCAAACTCTAAGACAAATGATGCATATCCCTAGTTTATCTGTTTGGCATAATGATAAAAACGAATTTCATCTGAAGTCCACCAACTTGCGCGGTCAGCATGTATTCACAGGTGTTATTCGCACTGACGGACGTTTTCATGATATCGAGCAGAGAGACCTGGAAAACGGCGATTTCGTTAGAGTTGACCGGCAACGTGATACCATCCGCTTTCGCTTAACCGGCCGCGGTATTGACGAAATTAGCTTTATAGTCAGAGGCGGCGATGTTGTTAAATTTGATCTGTATAAAGACGGCGAGGAGATGCCCCGCGAAAAAATATTTATCGGCAAAGAGGGCTGGCATCCTCGAGACAATCGGTTTACATTAAGATAAATTATAGCAATATCCGGCCTTTTAGGGAGGCCACTGAAGAATTTGTGGTTTTGACGGAGAAAAGCTCAAAGAGTACGAAACAAAAGACGACCCTTGCCCCAAATTTCGGGATAAGGGGGGAGTGTAAAATTAAGTGTGTAAGTTCTTTCGAACTTACACACTTAATTTTACACTCCCCTTCATATAGTTATATTCACGGTTTTTTTCTTTGCTTTTTTAGCATTTTTACAGGCGGCTTCTTCGATGTCAGCTTTTAACTGGTTATTTTTCCGGCGGCAGGCGACTTCAGCTGCTGCTATACCATATTCAGTAGATTCTTTAAGGTCTCGTTCTGTTTCTTCGACTTTTCCTGCCAGGCTATATTGCGGGTGGGTGCTGTTGTTTGATTCCGAAGATGGCAGACAAAAGGGAAAAGACATTCCTAACCCGGCCATAGTCTGGACCTGCGAGTTGTTAGAAATAGCAGAATATAGTTTATTCATGCTGGCATTATCAAGAGCACGTTCATGCCTAGCCAGCGCTTTTCCTCGTTCACGTGCATTTTTTGCCGTGCTCTCTTCTCTTTTCAATCTTTCCAACTCAAGTTTCCGGGTTTCTTCTTCATATATGGTTTGTTGTATCTGCTTATCGACTGTTTGAAGTTCGACGATAACTTGCTTATCATCAGTATTCGTATTACTACTGTCATGGTTTACTATCGTATCTGTAGTATTGTTATGTAGTTTTTGCTCAAGTTTCTGTTGTAACCCTTCTCGATAGTTTTTTAACGCTGTTAAATTACTTTGGGGATTGACAATAGCTAGTAAGTTATTTAAGCCCATTTGATCTATAGGCATACCATTCACTCTCCCGTAACCGTATTCACCATAGTTTGTATATTTAGAATATCGAACAGAATATGGAAAAAGTTAATATATGTATTATCTTTGATCACAGGCGACGAAGAAGGACTGGGGACGGTGGCTTAGATTGAGGTCTTACGTAAAATAAAAATCCCGCAAGGCGGGATTAGGAAGGGAAACCGAGGTTAAGCATCTCATCCGGTAAACTATTTTTTAGGTTTCCTGCAACATTTTCGGCTATATTCTTGTCTTTTTCGTGCGTAGGTATAGAATCATTGTCAGATTCATTTAAAACTGTCTCTTTGTCAGTCAAAGGAATCACCTCGAATCTTTTAGCTTTGAGATTGGTTTGAGTCCGCAGTAGTCTCCAAGTTTCTATCATAGTTTAAACCATTTAATGGGGTATTATGTTGTTATTTATAGAAAAAAATTTGCTGTTCCGGCAGAAGAAATGAAAGATGTCATGGGGATGTCAGCACCCTGTCCCCGTGACACCTAAGCGATAGAATTAAAAAACATTCTCTCTGTCCCCCGTTTTCACGGATTGCCTCCACCATAAAAACGCCTAAAGTAGCCGGAACTTTGCCGGTTTAAGTGCTTTAGACGTTTTTATAAAATGTTATATGCATTTTTATAAAAATTTTATAAATCTTTTAAAGCCGCTTTATATTGTTTCCTTATAATAAGCTCATAACAATTCAAGGAGGTTATTATAAGATGAATAAAAT
Source organism: Sporomusa sp. KB1 (assembly GCF_007830295.1). GTDB lineage: Bacteria > Bacillota > Negativicutes > Sporomusales > Sporomusaceae > Sporomusa. Next base: position 2,442,797 of record NZ_VLKC01000002.1, read on the forward strand.
CAAATTATTGTATGATGTAGTCAATACACTGCGAGAAAAGGATGTTTTGCGGGGGGTAGCAACAGGCCAAGTACAAAAAGACCAAGCGAAAATTTTTTATGTAAAAAACGAATTTGAAAAAAATCTGCTGACTAAGCAGACTAAGGCCAATATCGCTACTGAAGTAGATTATGAGGGCAAGCAAGTAAAACATCAAAGCATTACCGAATTTACCAACCATTGTCACGGTGGCCAGCGCCATAAACTATTTAAGCATATGCATCCTGGCAGTTGCGGAGGCCTAAAGCAAAAGCTTACCAAACTCACTTTTATATTGCATCTCTTAAACAGCCTTAAAGCGGAAGAACAAAGCGATAAGACTACTCTTGTTACCTTGGAGATAACCGAGCTGCCCGAAGATATTAAAGCTTTACTCCAGGAAAAAATGAGTTCCACCGATTCCTGCCATAACCACGGCCCCCATTGCTTTGTGAAAGAACTTTGCGCTATAGAAAAAGGCAATTTCTCCTTGGCAATGTCCGTCAATAAAGACAATGAAATTGAGAAAATTGTGATTATCTTTGAAGGCACCCAGCATAATGAGCAAGACGAACAGCATATTCTAAGCATCAACGCTGAATTACAGCTTAACGAGCAATAAAGATTATTGTAGTGTTCAGGCGCAAACAAAAATAATGTTTTGCGCCTGTTGAATAAGTTAATGCCAATTGAGCCACTGAGTTAATGTTTGAGAGCCACCCTGTTAATCTAATAGAGCCACTATGTTAATCTGAGAGCCACCCATGTTTTTCTCCAGTAAAATGGAGACAGTGCTGCTGAAATGCAGAGCACAAATAAACATGGGGAGGACCCAGAATGACCAAGTATCGAGATATCCTAAGGCTAAGCAAAATGGGCTTAAGCCAGCGAAGCATTGCATCAAGTTGTCAGTGCTCCCGCAACACAGTTGCCGATGTACTAAGCCGTGCTGACCAGAAGGGCGTGCTATGGCCGCTTCCTGATGATGTTGGCGACCCAGATCTTCAGCTAATGCTATTCCCGGAAAGGCTTCAGACATCGCTGCGCAGGATTCCAGACTGTGAGCATATCCACAGAGAGATGGCAAAAAGCGGCGTTACACTGAGTTTACTATGGAGTGAATATTGTGAGGTTTGCCGTCTTAGTAACGAAATTCCACTAAAGTACACGCAATACTGTAATTACTACCGAAAATTCGCAGCAACAACTAAAGCGACGATGCACATCAGCCGAAAGCCTGGCGAACAGTTAGAAGTGGATTGGGCTGGGCAGACAACAGCCATCGTCGACAGGGATACGGGCGAACTCTTCCCTGTATATGTATTTGTCGCAGCGTTATCTAGTAGCCAGTACGCCTATGTAGAAGGTTTTCTCTCGCAGAATCAGGAAAGCTGGATCACTGCCCATGTCAACGCCTTCACCTTCTTCGAAGGAGTTACTAGAATCCTTGTGCCAGATAACCTAAAGACTGGCGTAGAAAAGCCTTCCTGGTATTCTCCGGTGATCAACAAAACCTATCACGAAATGGCTGAGCATTACGGTACCGCAGTTATTCCTGCGCGCGTTCGAAAGCCCAAAGATAAGCCAAGCGTAGAAGGCATTGTTGGAATCATATCCACCTGGATTATCGCCGCTTTGCGTAATCAGACCTACTTCAGCCTAGCTGAACTCAATAATGCGATTATGCAAAAGCTACGTGAATTCAATAGTAAGCCCTTCCAAAAGAAACCCGGCAGCAGGCTGAGTACATTTCTTAACGAAGAACGCCACGCACTACAGCCCCTGCCAGCTTCTGCGTACGAATTGGCAACCTGGAAAATTGCAACCGTACAGTTTAATTATCACATATCTGTCGACACCATGCACTACAGTGTTCCTTATGAATATATTAAACACAAAGTGGATGTCCGTATTACTAAGGGTGTAATTGAAGTCTTCTTCAATAATCATCGGATCTGTTCTCACCCCAGACTCTATGGCCGTCCTGGTCAATATGCCACCACTGAGGATCATATGCCAGACAAACACAAGCAGTTCGTCCAGTGGAATGCAGAACGGTTTGTCTCATGGGCGCAGAATGTCGGACCAAGCACGACCACGGTGATCAAAGCGATGTTGTCTTTCCATCGAATAGAGCAACAAGGGTGGATATTACGGTGTCAAGAAACCGCTATTCCGGAATAATGGAAACCGATGTACCGGTGCATAGAAACCACCTATGCTCTGCTTGTTTAGCACACTGCTTGATAGGGCTTAATCTGTCAAGGCCTTGCCGCACCTGCGGTGTTTTACAGCCTTGATAGATTAAGTTCTATCAGGTACTATTTATCTTGCAGAGCATTTTCCAAAATTTAGGGGTTTCCAATGACCGGACTGTCGGTGTAATATGCTCCGGAATATTCAACAAGGGTATAAGGCATGCATGGCACTCCTCAAGTTGGCTGACAAATATTCGTTGGTACGCTTGGAAGCAGCTTGCGCCCGCGCCTTAAGCTATACGCCGAACCCAAGCTACAAAAACATCAGTACCATTCTCGTATCCGGCCAAGATACCGTGGCCGTAGAAGCGAAGATTTCAGATGCCAAGCAAAATGGTGACTCGCAGAATACTCACAGCTTCACGCGAGGCGCGGGGTATTACGGGAGGAATTCATAATGCTTAACGAGACAACGATCAACAAACTCAACGATATGCGCCTGCGTTCGATGGCCGACTCGTTACGCGAGCAAATGAAGCAGCCCTCCTATTCCACACTATCCTTTGAGGAACGATTTGGTCTCATCGTCGATACAGAGTGGGCGCGTCGTAAGAATAGGCAGCTGGACAGGCTTGTTAAGAAAGCCGCCTTAAAATTTCCCCGCGCCTGTATTGAAGATATCGAATACCACGAAGACCGGCATCTTGATCAGGCGCAGATGCTCCGCCTGTCTACCTGTAACTATATACACGATAAGCATAATGTCATTATCATGGGCGCATCCGGTGCTGGTAAGACGTACCTAGGCTGTGCTCTTGGAATTTCCGCCTGTCGTAATTTCTTTACCGTTAAGTACATCCGCCTGCCGGAGTTGCTGACGGATTTGGCAATTGCAAGAGGGGATGGGACCTACAAAAAGGTCGTGGCCCAATACAAAAAAGTCAGCCTGTTGATCTTTGACGAATGGCTCCTAGTTCCTCTGACGATGACCGAGTCACGAGATCTGCTGGAAATTATTGAGGCTAGGCATCAAAATGCATCAACTATCTTCATCTCTCAATTCGCCCCCGCAGGCTGGCACACTAAACTCAGCGAGAGCACTATTGCAGATGCAATCCTTGACCGCATCGTCCATGACTCCTATGAAATACTCATCGACGGCGATGATTCGATGCGCAAGAGAAAAGGTATTCAAAAGTAGCTCCCGATACCGAAATTCTGAGAGCCATCGTTCATTTTGCTCTGGTGGCTCTCCCCTTTAACACGGTGGCTCTATTTTGTTAACATCGCGGCTCTAAAAGATTAACTTCCCGGCTCCGACGCGTTGAAATATTCACCTGTTTAATCTTTTGCAATATAATGTAGTTATATAAAGAAAACACAGGTGATTTATATGTTTAAATGCCGATATCCCCATACTTCAGACAAAAATTGCGAAGATATATTTCTCATGAAACTTCGCATGATACATTCCCATCATCACCATGAGTTTCAAAAATACCATCGTTATTTTCGCTACTTTCGTCCGGCCTTTGTTCTATTCAATATTCTGATTTTGTATCTATTATTTAGTTGGGTGGGGTTCAAAGGAATTGGACTCTTTTTTGCCGCCCTAATCTGTATTAAAGAAATATTCCAGTTTATTTTCCTGCTGCGTTTAGAAAAAAGAATCTTTGCCCCTATCGAAAAACTCAAACTGGGCTTAGATGAAATTGCCAAGGGAAACTATAATGTAAAAGTAGAATGTCAAACAGCTAATGATCTCGGTCTGTTGATTTTTTCTTTTAACGAAATGGCGCAAAAATTATATGACAGTGAGAAACTGCAAACTGAGTATGAAGAAAATCGTAAAACACTAATTGCTAATATTTCACATGACTTAAAAACGCCAATAACAGCGATTCAGGGTTATATTGAGGCTTTACTAGATAGGAGTATTAAAAATGAGGGTGATCAAGATAAGTACCTAAAAACCATCCATCATAATATCGTGTACATCAATAAACTTATTGATGATTTGGTCCTCTTTTCAAAACTCGATATGCAAAAATTGAACTTTTCCTTTGAAAATGTATCTGTTCGCCCGTTTATGAAAGATTTTATGGAAGAATATAAATTTGATTTGGAAGAAAAAAATATCGAATTTCAATATGGTGACCAACTAGAGCATTACGATTTTGTAAAGCTTGATGGCAAGAGATTTCATCAGGCCTTTAACAATATAATCAGCAATGCCGTCAAACATGGCCCGGAGAATAATCTATCCATAAAAGTAACAATGTATCGGCAAAATCAGTTTATTTGTCTGGATATAGAAGACAACGGCCACGGAATAGCTGCAGATAAGCTTCCCTTTATCTTTGATCGCTTCTATCGCATTGACATGGAACGCAAGAAAGACTATGAATGCACCGGTTTAGGTCTAGCCATAGCTTGGGAACTTATTGAGGCTCACCACGGGGAAATTACCGTTTCCAGCATAGAAGCCCAAAGCACTTGCTTTACAATTATGCTCCCGGTTTTGGGGGATAAAGAAGGTGACTTGACGCCATGAAAAAGGTATTAATTATTGAAGACGATATCGACATTGCTGAGCTTGAGCGTGACTATCTGCAATTACACAACTATAATGCAGAAATCATTCACGATGGACTTCAAGGTCTAAAAAAAGCCCTTTCGGGTATATATGACGTTATTGTCGTAGATTTGATGCTGCCACATAAAGACGGTTTTGAAATCATTCGGGAAATTCGCAAAAAATTAGAGATACCAGTCATTGTTGTTTCTGCTCGCAGCGATGATATTGATAAAATCAGAGGTTTGGACTTCGGGGCAGATGATTATTTGACTAAGCCATTTAGCCCAGCTGAATTGATAGCACGAATTAAATCTCATATCAAGCGTTATGAGCGTCTCAAAGGGCATGCTATTTCTGAGGTCATTCAACACAAGGGCCTCGAAATTAACACCGCTTCCCATAAAGTCACGGTTAATGGCCAAAACATTCAATTGACCACCAAAGAATATGAACTGTTATTATTCTTGGCGACTAATCCGAATATAGTTTTTACAAAAACACATATTTTCGATATTATTTGGGGCGACGAGTATTACGGCGAGACTGCTACAGTCGCTGTCCATATCCAAAAAATCCGCAAAAAAATTGAAAAAGACCCAGCTTCCCCAGAGTTCATTGAAACACTTTGGGGAACGGGCTATCGCTTTAATTCCTAGCACACTAGGAGACTCGCGGGTGTTTGATATGCTACCCCCAGACAGGACAGTGAAATAAAAAACACTGTTCAGTCTGGGGGTAATATTATGCCGAAAAAAGGAAAGATAGCGGCAGAAGAAAAAATACGTATCGTAGAATCATATCTATCAGGAAAAGTCGGATGTTGTGAAGCGGGACGATTGGCAGGAGTAAATCATAAGACGATTGCAGATTGGGTCAGCCGATATAAGTCGGAAGGGTCGGGAGGATTTCTGCCCCAAAAGCATGAGCGGGCATACAGCAAGGAAACGAAGCTATCGGCGGTTTTTGATTATTTGACTGGAAAAGGTTCCTTGTAGGAAATATGCCAGGAATACAAAATACGGAGTACCAAACAACTCCGGGACTGGTTAAAGGTGTATAATCGTCATGAGGACTTCACGATACAGACAGGAGGAAGCCGCATGACGAAGGGCCGGAACACCACCGCACAAGAGCGGATACAGATTGTAAAAGAGTGTATTTCCAATGGATATAATTATGGCGCAGCAGCGCTCAAATACCAAGTTTCATACCAGCAGGTCTACACGTGGACAAATAAATATCGCAAGATGGGAGAAGCGGGGCTGGAAGACCGGCGGGGACACCGCGCCGGAACGCTGCCGAGCCGTACGCCGGAGGAAGAACTAAGAGACCGGATAGCGCAGCTTGAACGGGAAAAATACGATCTTGAAATGGAGAACGCCTTGTTAAAAAAAGTGAAGGAATTGGAAAGGAGGCGACGCTGAGCTTCGTAAGGTGTCAGTCAACCTATGAAGCAGTGAGAATACTATCTGAGGAGCGGTCATTTCCTGTATGGAAGCTCTGCGACTTTTTACACATCACGCGTTCAGCATATTATCGATGGCTGATGCATCCGAAGAGCAACCGTGAGTTGGAGAACGAGCGAATTGCAGGTGTAATTGGGAATATACATAAAGCGCATCCGGATATGGGATACCGTAGAATACGGGACGAGTTAGACAGGAAACACGACATCCATGTAAATGATAAACGTATTCTTCGGATCAATCGTGCTCTTCATATCCAATCAACGATTAAGTATAGAAGGCACGGATGCACCAGGAGCGCGACATCTCCGGAATACATCGCCAAAAACTATCTAAAACGGCAGTTTCACGCAGATGTGCCAAACTCGAAATGGCTGACGGATGTGACGGAGTTCAAGTATTACATTGGGCCGGAAGTCCACAAGATATATTTGAGCGCTATATTGGATCTGTATGATCGGCGCATCGTCTCCTATGCCCTAGGCGATCACAATGATAACAGGATCGTTTTCGACACATTTGACGCTGCAGTGACCTCCAATCCCGATGCCCATCCGATGTTTCACAGCGACCGTGGTTTCCAATACACAAGCCGTTCTTTTCACATGAAGATTCAGGCCGCAAGAATGAAGCAAAGCATGTCTAGAGTGGCGCACTGTATCGATAACGGTCCGATGGAAGGCTTTTGGAGCATTCTAAAACGTGAAATGTATTATGGGTACAAATTCACCAGCCGGGAACAGCTTGCGCAAACTATTTCCGACTACATCTATTATTACAATTACCAGCGTTTACAGCGTCGTTTGTCTGTCATGACACCGATGGAGTTCCATCAACAGTACACAAAGGCTGCATAAAAAAACGCTGCCCACCATTCGGTCAACAGCGATCAAGTTCTTCTATTTTTTCATTGTCCTCTTGACGGGGTGCACAGCAGTTCCTGCGAGTCTTTGTTTTAGATTCGCCGTTATACCTGTTACGGCGAACCGTATTTTGCTAGTAATGACGCTTACGAATCGGCTCAAAGAAAGTTATATCCCAATCTCACCCAAACATAAGTATTCATTCAGTCAATATCTTAAAATAGGAAAGAAAAGTTTGCGCAGCGATTGATAGGGGCCTATTCTTATCATAAATAATGCCAACAGAACGCGGGGGGATTGGTGGCGATACAGGAATTTCAATAAGGGTTCCTGTAGTAAGCTCTTTTTCTACAAAACTTTTTATGACAACCGATATACCTAAGCCGATTTTCGCAAACTCGATCAGAAAGTCCATAGTATTGATTTCGATTTCGGGTTTTATCAAGATATTATTTTCAACAAAAAAGTGATCGATGTACTGGCGTGTAATGTTATCGGCCTCCAGTAGCATAAATATGCCTTTGGCGAAGATATCGTTAGGCTGGGTAATGTGTAGTGTTTTGAGATATTCTTCTTTGGCAACAAAAATATCTTGAATATCGGCTAGTTTCATAAAGGTATAAGAACTGGGGTCAGAAAGACGACTGATAATGCCAAAATCAATAATTCCCTGGTCAATCTGTGTTAAGGTGTCAAAGGTAGTTTTGTTGATGATTTTTATTTGTATTTCAGGATATTGATTCATAAAGGGCTTGAGATGGGGGAGAAGAAAGTGTTTGCATAGTGTCGTGCTTGCACCAATTGTAATGATACCTTTTTTTTTAGCCTTTAGGGCTGTTAGTGCCTTTTCACCATCGGCAATGATGGCCAGTGCTTTATCTAGGTATTGATAGAAGATCTTTCCTTCTGTTGTCAGGTCCACTCCCTTTGAACTGCGGGAGAATAATTTAACTTCAACAGTACTTTCCAGTTTTTTAATAGATTTACTAACTGCTGGTTGGCTGATGTACAAGGCCTCGGCAGCATGAGAAATATTTTTGTAATAGGCAACCGTATGAAAGATTTTATAAAGTTCTAAATCTCCATGCATAATATAACTCCTCGTTATGGTGGATATAATTAATGGGCATTTTATTATAACATAGTAAAACATATAATATAAATAAAGTAGCTATAGATCCCTTAGAAAAGAGATAAATGAGATACCCTTTATTAATGATAAAGACGTTGTCAGTAGTATTATTATGAAAGAGAGATGATCGGAATGATGAAAGGGAAAGCGTGGAAATTTGGGAATGATGTGGACACTGATCAGATACTTCCATCCCAGTATTTATTGCTCCCAAATGTGGAGGAGATGAAACAGTATACTTTTGAGCCACTGGATAAGGAGTTTGCATCTAAGATCGACGTGGGTGATATTATTGTAGCAGGAGAAAATTTTGGATCGGGTTCTTCACGGGAACAGGCTCCTTTAGTACTGAAGGCTCTAGGTGTCAGTGCGGTTGTTGCTAAATCCTTTGCGCGAATTTTCTTTCGGAATGCCATTAATATTGGCTTGCCAGTTTTGATCTGTAAAGAGATTTATGACAGCGTGGACAATCAGGACACATTAGAGATTGATCTGCAGCAAGGTAGTATTCGCAATCTAAAAACCAATGATAAATTTACATCGACTAAATTGCCAGCACACGTGATGAAGATTTTAGAAGCAGGCGGTTTAATCGAATTTTTAAATAAAAAGTAGAGGGGGCATCGTGATGGGAATGACAATAGGCGAAAAGATTTTAGCGAGGGCCTGTGGTAAGGACGTGGTGAAGCCGGGGGAAATTATTACCGCGAAGGTTGATCTATGTATGAGTAATGATGGGACAACCCATTTAAATATTGATATATTTGAAAAAAAGCTAAAGGGTGAAAAAGTATTTGACCCTGAAAAAGTGATTTTTATTGTGGATCATAATGTACCTGCAGAAAGCCCAAAGACAGCAGAAGTGCACAAGAAAATGCGAAACTTTGCCCAGAAACATCATGTTTCTTTTTATGAAGGGGCTGGCGTGTGCCACCAAATTATGATTGAAGATTATGTAGTGCCGGGGCAACTGATTATTGCTGCTGACTCCCATACTTGTTCTTATGGTGGACTGGGTGCTTTTGGTACTGGTGTAGGCTGTACTGATCTTACATCGATCATGCATTCAGGAGAAACATGGTTGATGGTCCCAGAAACATTGAATTTTGTGCTGGAAGGTAACTTTAGGCAAGGTGTGTATGCCCGGGATTTGATTTTAAAAATCATTGGCGACATCGGAGCAGACGGCGCAACTTACAAGATTATGGAATTTAGTGGACCAGCAGTTAAAAATTTGACCATCGACGATCGCGTTGTTCTGTGCAATATGGCAGTTGAAGCAGGGGCAAAAAGTGGCCTTGTTGCGGCGGATGAAAGGGTGATCGAGTATGTTAAATCCAGAGGACGTCATGAAATGCATCTTTTTGCAAGTGATGAAGATGCGGTGTATGAGCAAAGTTATGCATATAACCTTGCTGATATAGAACCTATGGTGGCAATACCTCATAATGTTGACAATGTTGTTCCTGTCACTGAAATTGGTGAAGTGAAGATTGATCAGGCCTTTATTGGTTCTTGTAATAACGGCAGAATCGAGGAATTGCGCGTGGCAGCTCAAATTTTGCAGGGCAAGAAAATTGCTCCCTATGTAAAACTGTTGATTTCACCTGCCTCCAAAGAAGTATATTTGCAAGCGCTAGAAGAGGGCTTAGTGGATATTTTTATGGAAAGTGGCGCCATGGTTTTGAATGCTAATTGCAGTGTTTGCTGGGGGGGCTGCCAAGGGGTGATTGGCGAAGGTGAAACCCTTATCTCTACAGGCACCCGAAATTTCAAAGGCAGAGCGGGTCATCCTGATTCCAGTGTCTATCTTGCTTCGGCGGCGACGGTAGCGGCCTCTGCTCTTGTTGGTAAAATAACTGACCCGAGGGGGATGATCGGATGAAAGAAAACTTTGCAGGAAAAATATGGAAATTAGGCGATGACATTGATACAGATATTATTATACCTACCCAGTTTCTAGCCTTGAAGAGTGTGGAGGATATGAAAAAATATGCCTTCCACCCTTTACGACCAGAATTGGCAAGCTTAATACAACCTGGGGATATTATTGTGGCAGGGAAAAATTTTGGGTGCGGGTCGTCTCGGGAACAGGCACCAGAAATCATAGCAGCTCTTAAGGTGGGCTGTATCATTGCTAAATCTTATGCACGGATCTTTTATCGAAATGCATTTAATAATGGTTTATTGCTTCTTGAAAATGATGTTCTGTATGATTGTTGTAACGAGGGCGACCAGGTGGCTGTAAATTTGGAAAATAGTCAGGTTTTCCTAGGAGAAGAAGCTTTTCCCGTAGTGTCCATTCCAGGGGATCTGTTACAGATGGTCCAAGCGGGTGGGTTAGTCCCTTTTATGAGGAAAAAGAATGGTAAATAAATTAGAGAAAAGGAGGTAACAGGATGGGCTATACGTTAACTGAAAAAATAATAATGAAAAACACGGGGAGAAGTTCCATTAAGGCCGGCGACCTGGTTATAGTAAATGTTGATCGGGTTATGGTTCATGATATATTTGCTCCTTTTGTTGTGGAAAAATTTAAAGAAATGGGTTTTGAAAAAGTTTGGGATCCCAATAAAATTGTATTTGTCTATGATCATCTTGTGCCTACCAGTTTTATTGAAGACTTTCGTCATCATCAAATTGGAGATGCTTTTGCGGCAGAGCAAGGTATCAAGGCTGTTCACCGTGCTGATGGGGTGTGCCATCAATTAATGCCTGAGCTGGGGTATGTAATTCCTGGTCAAGTGACCTTCGGAACTGATTCACATACCACGACGTATGGCGCAGTAGGCGCCTTTGCGACAGGTATCGGTTATACGGAAATGGCGGCAATTTTTGGGACGGGTGAATTATGGATTAAGGTTCCGCCAACCATTAAGTTTAACATTAATGGGGAGTTGCCCGAAGGTGTATTTGCCAAAGATATTATACTTACGATTATTGGCGATATTGGGGCTGACGGCGCCACTTATAAAGCTATGGAATTTGGCGGTTCAACGGTTAAGGCATTAAGTGTGGCAGGAAGAATGACTCTTTGTAATATGGCAATAGAAGCGGGAGCTAAGGTGGGCGTGATTGAACCAGACGAGAAGACGTTTGCTTTTAGTGGAATTGATGGTAGTGATTATCAGTATTTGAAAAGTGATATAGATGCCTGTTATGAGCAAGTCTTTGAATATGATGCATCGCAGTTTAAATCAGTTATTGCCTGTCCGTCGAATGTGGATAACATAAAAGCGGTAGAAACAGTTGTCGGTACAAAAATCGACCAAGGATTTATTGGGTCATGTACCAATGGGCGGCTTGAAGATTTGGAAATTGCCGCGAGGATACTCAATAGGCGTAAGATTGCTCCGTATACCAAGCTGATCGTGACCCCTGCCAGTCGGAGCATTTATGCTGAAGCTGTTAAAAAGGGATTTATTAGCATCTTTGTGCAAGCTGGTGCCATTGTCAATCCACCTGGGTGTGGTCTATGCTGTGGTCGGAGTGGTGGAATCGTATCCGATGGCGAGACGGTTATTGCTACGAATAACCGAAATTTTTTAGGAAGGATGGGAGGACCAAAATCGGAGATTTTCCTCGCTTCTCCAGCAACTGTTGCTGCTGCTGTTCTGGAGGGTCAAATAGTTGATCCAAGAAAATATTTGTAACGATAATAAGTTTTCAAAAACCCAGGAAGAATACATCTTCCTGGGTTTTATTCTACGCAAAGAGGAGGTTGAAGACTCGCGGGGACGGTTTGTGCGAGTCTTTGTTTTAGATTCGCCGTTATACCAACCGTATTGCTGGTAACGTGAGGAAAAATAAGAGGTCACGGAGATTTGTAGTTTATTGCTGTACAAGTTCGATGGTTAATGGTCGGACGCTGGTATCTACTCCGAGTGTATATGTGAGATTCTGCCCGTTATTCTTGGTTTTTTCTATAGTTTGATAGATACAAGCGCCAGAGCCAGCTAAAAAGGGGATTTTTAGCTGGTAATCCGAGCCTTCTACACCAGTGTAGGTAAAGGCCAATTCATTTTGTCCAGGGGTAAGTGTCTTGAATATTTGCGGGATACCTTTATCAAGCAATACTACGCCGATACCACTAACTTCTGCTTTATTACCATTTGGGAACGTAATTTTGCTATTCCAGAAATCTGAATTAACGATAATCTTTACAGTTAGCGTTTTATCCGCCGCATAAGCATTTGGTGTGTATATCCCCAAAACAAACAGCATTAATCCGGCTAATACCAGTACCATTTTTGATTTTCTCATTCTATTACCTTCCTTTGAATTTTTTACTATTTGTTATGTTTCGCATATTAGAGATGGTCTCCTGCAAAAAAAAGGCCATTTTTTGACTTTTTTATCCTGAAATAACTTTTGCCTGGAAGAAGCGGAGTGATGTTCATTATACTTCTTCTTAAACTTTGACAGTATAAAGCAAAACAGAGGAATATTCATTTGCGTATATACATTACAGCACAAAAATAAAACATAGCCACTAAGTGCTGTGTTTTTATGATATATGTATGCATTTCAATGTCGATTAACGCTTGCGACAATGGTCTAACACTAGGGGGACTCATGGGGATAGAAAATCATGCCTTTGAGCTGTTAGAAAATGTTATGATGATGCATACTAGGTTCAAATATTATAGGAGGGAAGTATATGCGCTTTGTACCTAAACGAGCTTATTTTGAGCCTCAGGCGTTAGAATTTCGGCTTGGCAAAAAGATCTATAATAAGTTGTTGGATTTGTCAGTGCCCATTGAGTTTACAGGGTCTCATAACCGTGTTACCGGCATTCCGGGGAAAACCCAACAACAGGCTTTTATTGAAGCCAAACGTACTCTTGTTGTAGGCGTGCGCCGAGGTACTCAATTTTCAGCATGCAAGCCGTCGGCCCATTACCAGCTGCCATTAAATACTAGTTGTCCCGGGATGTGTGAATACTGTTATTTGGCCACATCGCTGGGCAAAAAGCCATACTTGCGTGTATATGTCAACAATGAACAAATATTAGAACGGGCCGATGAATATATAGCTGAACGCGCGCCGGATGTCACCATTTTTGAAGGAGCGGCTACTTCTGATCCTATTCCTACAGAATACCTGACTGGAGTGTTGCAGCAAGCAATTGAATTTTTTGCCGAGCGAACATTGGGACGTTTCCGGTTTGTCACGAAGTATACGGATGTTGACTCTCTTTTGACTGTTAGGCATAATGGCCGGACTCGGTTTCGTTTTAGCCTTAATGCCCCTACTGTGATACGAAAATATGAGCATTTGACACCGACGGCGGCGGAACGGGTGGCAGCAGCGGTCAAAGTGGCTGCTGCCGGTTACCCACTGGGATTCATCATTGCTCCCATTTTTCAATTCGAGGGGTGGGAGGAAGAATATAACTGGCTGTTCCAATCCCTAAATGGCCAGTTGCCCCAGACAGCGCGTAGGGATATTACCTTTGAATTTATTAGTCATCGTTTTACTAAGCGGGCAAAAAGTCAGATACTAGATTTGTTTCCGCAAACAACTCTCCCCATGGACGAGGAAGCGCGACGATTTAAATATGGTCAATTCGGTTATGGTAAATATCTTTATCAAGAGAATACAATAGCGACATTAAAGGAATATATGTTTGCACAGGCAAAGGAGTACTTTCCAGAGGCTAAAGTGGATTACTTTGTGTAATTCATCGTGATAACATTTTCATTTAAGATTAGTTGAGAAGAACCACGGGAGCTTAGGGACGGTTCTATTGCTTCCCTTCTTCTTTTATGCTAAACTGAAGGAAAAAGATGGCGGAGGGGGAAAATGCCAAGGATTGCAAGAAAGAAAAGTAATAGCGGTATCTATCATGTTATAGTAAGGGGAATTAACCGGCAGGATATATTTCACGAAGAGGAAGACTATACAAAGTATTTAGAAGGACTGAAGCGAGCGCAAGACATAAGTAAATTTGAGATATATGGATATTGCCTAATGAGTAATCATGTGCATTTGTTGCTGCATGAAAAAATAGAGAGTCTGGAGTCAATAATGAAGCGCGTAGGAGTTAGCTATGCTAGCTGGTATAACAAAAAGCAGGAGAGGGTCGGGCATGTATTTCAAGATAGGTATAAGAGTGAACCTATAGATAATGACGCATATTTACTAAGCGTGTTGAGATATATACATAATAATCCAGTAAAGGCACAACTGGTATTACAGGCAGAAGACTATGTGTGGAGCAGTTGTAGAAAGTATAATGACCCGAATAAATATCTTGGAAATATGATTAATACGGGATTTATTCTAAAGATATTTGACGAATGTGGAGAGATAGCCCGACAAAGATGGCAAGCGTTTATGAAACAGGATAGTAATGATAAATTTCTTGATATAGAGGAGAAGCAGCCAAAGATAAATGATGAACGTTTGTATAAAGAAATACAAAAAATCTTAAAAGGACAATCACTTGGAGAGCTGCAATCAATGGAAAAAGCCAGTCGGGATAAGATAATACGGAAAATTAAGAGTATCGAAGGGGTAACGCAACGTCAAATAGCAAGAGTAACAGGTATCAATCAGAGCCTTGTGTTTAAGGCATAGGAGCAAAGGAACCGTCCCAGCGCTTCCCTGTGATGTCCCTTGTTCTTCAAAAAATCCCGTACAAAGTTTTTTGCATATCAGAAAGGGTGAAGATAATAAGAAATGCGTAAAAAAATAACGGATATGATTCAAAACTATGTTCAGGAATATCAAAGAAAGCCAGGCATTACCTCCCAATGGGGTGAGCCATTAGTTGGATTTGCCGATGCCAATCATCCGGATATTTTTAAATTAAAGGATATTATTTCCCAGCAACATGTTATGCCGTATGAGGTCATAGAAAAACCAACAATTATTATTGCCTATTTTATCCCCTTTACTAAGGAGCTTGCCGACACTAACAAAGTACCCGGGGACGTATCATCTCCCGAGTGGGCGCGTACCTATGAAGAAACTAATAAAATGTTTGGTGAATTGAATAAGTATTTAATTGAAGAATTACAGAAAATGGGTTATGAAGCTGGTATTTCTAAAGAGGCAACAACTTTTAATTGGAAAAAATTAATAAGCAATTGGTCGCAGCGCCACATTGCAAGAATTGCAGGGCTTGGTACCTTTGGTATTAATAATATGCTGATTACTAAAAAAGGCTGTTGTGGTCGATACAGCACAGTGGTTACAAATTTAGATGTAGAAGCGGATAAACCACTTGATGATAACTATTGCTTATATAAAAGTAAAGGGAACTGCGGAATTTGTGTAACACATTGTCCGTCTGGAGCGTTAACTGTTACGGGATATGACAGGAAGAAATGTTTTCAAGTCTGCTTAAAAAATGCGGCGATCTATAAAGAGTTTGGGACTTCTTATGCAGATGAAACTGGAAAAAATGCAAATAGTGCTGGCAGTGAAGTCTGTGGTAAGTGTGTTGTCAATGTACCTTGTTCATTTAAGTAAATGCGTTATAGTCTAGTTGTAGTTTCAATCCCGACTGGCTTTTTCCATTGATTGCAGCTCTCTAAGTCATTGTCCTTTTAAGATTTTTTGTATTTCTTAAGATAATACGGAAAATTAAAAGTATCGAAGGGGTAACGCAACGTCAAATAGCAAGAGTAACAGGTATCAATCAGAGCCTTGTGCTTAAGGTATAGGAGCAAGGGAACCGTCCCAATGCTTCCAACTCTGTCAGCTATTTTGTTTGGAATGACCCCGTGCTGACAACGCTCATTAATGTTAATCAAATTTTAGACGTTAACAAACGAGGAGTGATTTGACTCCTCGTTTGTTCATATAAATTCCATTTTAGGCTACGGTTGTAAGGGCTTATTTAAGATAGGCTACTATTAAGGGGTATCCGAGAGATTTTTAGGGTCTACCAGCTGAACGGATTCGAAACTGTGAAAAAGTTTATATAGTAAGGCCTGACCTCGCCCCCTACGCGATTGCCTTTTTAAACGAATCTTTCTTTAACGGTGCAGGAAAATTGGTGCCGAATGTCTAATATATATTGAAGAAAATATTCATGTATTTTATTGTGTTTGGAGATTTTCTCCGAGTTGGGAGGTAATGCCCTTGCCGTTGTTTTCCCGTATTCGTCTGCACAGCAATCGATTTACACAAGCTCACGAACGTATAGTTAATTATATAAAAGACCATGTCCAGGAAGTTATCCATCTTCCTATCAATGAATTAGCGGAACGTTGCCAGGTAGGCGATGCTACTGTTATTCGCTTTTACAGGCTGCTCGGCTATGAAAATTATCATACGTTTCAAATAGCAATGGCAAAAGAATTAATTGAAGATGACGTACAGCCGATTTATGAAGAAGTGGAAAACCACGATCTTTTTCCTGATGTTACTCGTAAGGTGATTGCCTCTACCGTCCAGGGAATCACTGATCTGGCAGGACAGATTAGTCCAGCGGCGATACAGGATATTACCGTTCATCTTCGAGCGGCCTCAGTTATACACGTAATCGGCCATGGTGCTTCAGGTATCGTCGCGCAGGATGTTATGCACAAACTAATGCGGCTAGGCCTGAGGATCAATGCTTATACAGACTCTCATCTTATGACAATAGCCGCCTCAATCGCCCAGCCTGAAGAAGTATTTTTTGCTATTTCTCATTCCGGTGAGACTACAGATATCCTCCGCACCCTTGAACTAGCCAAGAATCAAGGGTGTTACACATGCGCAATGACCAGTTACTCGGAATCAAACATTACCCGCCTAGTTCCTGCTTATCTTTTAACTTGTACACGGGATACTAAAATGCGCTCAGATACCATGATTTCACGCATAGTTCAACTTGTCGTAGTCGATATACTCTATGTCATGCTGGCTCTGCAAATCGGCGAAGCTGCTTCAGAGCGGGTCACGCAGTCCCGCCTGGCATTAAAGCAGTATCGCGATGTTAATCGATAGTTAATTTATTAATTAAAATACTATAGGGGAGGGCATAGTATTTGAATACACTAGAAACACTTATTGTTATTGCAGACGATTTAACAGGTGCAAATGATACTGGTGTACAATTTGCCCGTCAGGGATTACAAACTAACGTCCTGCTGGAAGGTGCGGTTTTAGCTGATTCCAGCGATGCAGCTATCGTCGTAATGGATACTAACAGCCGCGCCTGTACCACCGGTGATGCTTATCAAAAAGTACAAACAGTCGCCAGACAAGCACACAAAGCAGGTTTTCGCTATTTTTACAAAAAACTCGACTCCACTTTACGCGGTAATGTTGGCACCGAATTACAAGCCATCCTGGATCTCGGGATACACGACTTTGCGTTTGTCATGCCAGCATTACCCAAAGCCGGGAGGACCACAATCGGCGGACATCATCTGCTGCACGGAATTCCGGTTTCCGCAACTGAAATCGCTAAAGATCCGAAGTGTCCTGTTGTCGAGACGGTACTGCCGCAACTGTTAAGGCAGCAAACATCACTCTTAGTAGGCCATATCGGTTTTACCGAACTGACGCAGGGTGAAGCTGCTATTGCCAGGACCATCCGCGAACTTATAGCATCCGGCTGTAAAATCATAAGCTGTGATGGTTGGTTAGATGAACATTTTATGCTTGCCGCACGTGCTGTAGGCACTGTCTCACCAAACGTATTGTGGTCCGGCTCTGCCGGTTTAGCAGAATTCCTGCCGGAACTGTTCGGGTGGAATAACAAGATAAAGCCCACTCATCCGGTTGTCGTCATTGCGGGCAGCGTAAGTGCTGTCACGAGAGCTCAAGTAACGCAGTTACTAAATGCAGGGTTTGAATGGCTGGAAGTTGAGGTCGCAGACTATCTTCCCTGGCATCCCCACGAAAAAACGCCCTGCCTTGCCAGAGCCATAAACCATCTCGCGCAAGGCAAAAATCTGGTAATTACGTCAGGCTATCAGCCGGATGCCATAGACAGGGCCATGACTGTCGGGGCGAATCTAGGCATGTCAAGTATTGAAGTTAGTAATACAATTGCTGAAATACTTGGCTGGATAGGCTCGGTAGTACTTGCCCGGCAAGAAGTTGCCGGTGTTATTCTCACAGGTGGTGATACCGCGGCTTCGGTTTGCCGGGAACTTGGCGTCACAGGTATACGTGTACTGGAAGAAGTCGCGCCAGCAATACCCCTTGGAAAAATGAAAACTGCAGCAGGCAAAATATTACGGGTTGTCACCAAGGCAGGAGCCTTTGGCGAACCAGACGCTTTGCTTAAGGCAGCACATAAATTGCAATAATATGAGGTGAGCCATAATGAATCAAGAACAACAAGAAAAGCCTGTTCTAGCCATAACTATGGGTGATGCCGCTGGCTGCGGTCCGGAAATTATCGTGAAAGCCTTATCGGACAAGGGTATGTATGAGATTTGCCGTCCGCTGGTCTTCGGCGATGCAAAACGCCTAGAGCTTGCAGCCAATATCCTTAAAAGCCCTGTAACTATTGTTGGGCTTACGAAAATCAATGAAGGTATTTTCCAGCATGGGAAAATTAACGTGCTCGATTTCGGTAATATCTCCTCTGACCTTCCGTTTGGCAAGGTTAGCCCTGAGGCCGGTCATGCCGCTTATCAGTATATTGAATCGGCGGTACAGGCTGCTATGGCCCATGAAGTTCAAGCAGTCGTTACAGCACCAATCAATAAAGAGGCTCTTCATCTTGGTGGTCATAATTTTCCTGGACATACCGAGATCCTTGGTGAACTTAGTAATTCAAACGATTATGCCATGCTTTTAGCCAGCGAGACACTACGGGTAATCCACGTTACTACCCATGTATCCATGGTGCAGGCAGCCAGCATGATAAAAAAAGATCGGGTCCTCCGTATAATTCGGCTGGCGGACAGAACGCTGCGCTTATTAGGGATAGCTGAGCCCCGGATTGCCGTCGCCGGCTTCAACGCTCATGCGGGGGAAAATGGCTTGTTCGGCCGCGAAGATATGGATGAGATTGCGCCTGCAGTCGAAGAAGCCCGAATGGCAGGTATGGCCGTAAGTGGGCCTATTCCCCCAGATACCGTCTTTTTCCGGGCTGCCTGCCGCAAGGAATTTGATATTGTAGTTGTAATGTATCATGATCAGGGTCATATACCCATTAAATTACTGGGCTTTGACAGCGGCATCAACGTAACTGTCGGTCTGCCGTTTCTCCGCTCTTCAGTGGACCACGGAACAGCTTTCGATATAGCTGGTCAAGGTATTGCTGATGACCGCAGCATGAAAGCCGCTATTGAATTTGCAGCCCGCGTTGCAGTCGGCGCTGGTACAGCCAAGTAAATTACTTTTAAAAATTGCACTTAAAAAATAGAAAGGAAGTATAACTAATGTCTGCTATCAAGGTAAAACTCCCCTACGGTCAAGAGGAAGTTGAAATTGTCGTACCAGAGCAAAACCTGGTTGGTGTGTATTCACCCAACGATGTGGCACCGGTTGCCAACTTGCCACAAGAAATTGTCCGTTGTCTTGAAAACCCTATTGGCACAAAGCCTCTTTGCGAGTTAGTAAAAGGGGTAAAAAACGTTGTCATCGTTGCTGATGATAATACTCGTTTAACACCTACCGACCAAATAATCCCTGTACTTTTAAATGAAATGAATTCAGCTGGCATCAAAGATGACCAAATAACAATCATCATCGCTCTCGGAACTCACCGTTTTATGACAGAGGAAGAGATTGCACTTAAATTCGGCCAGGAAGTTGTAAAACGTGTTAAAATCAAAAATCATGATTTCAAAAACCCTGATGCGCTGGTAGATCTTGGAGTTACTGCTAACGGTACCAAGATACTGGTAAATAAAGAAGCTTATGAAGCCGATTTCAAGATTGGTGTTGGCAGCATTGTTCCGCATCATATTCCAGGATTTGCAGGCGGTGCAAAAATAGTGCAGCCTGGTATATCAGGTGAAAAAACTACTGCTGAAACACATTTACTTAGCGTAAGAGCCCCTCGCTCTTATCTGGGTATTGAAGACAACCCGGTTCGCCAAGAGCTAAATATGATTGCCGACAAAATCGGCATGCACACTATATTCAATACCGTACTTAACCGGCGTGGAGAAGTAGTTGGCGCCTTCTTCGGCCATGTAAAAGAAGCCTTCACAGCTGGAGTCAAATTATCACGGGAAGTATATGCAGTCGAAATACCAGAAGCTGCCGACATCGTTATATCCAGTTCTCATCCTTGCGATATTGAGTTCTGGCAAGCACATAAAACTCTTTATCCATCTGATTTGGCTGTCAAAGAAGGCGGCACCATCATTATTGCCACACCTTGTTATGAGGGTATCGCTGTTACTCATAGCGAGATGTCTGATATAACCTGTCACTCCTCTCAATGCTTGCGCCAGATGGTAGATAAAGGCGAAATTCACGATGAAGTTGCTGCCGCCCTGGCAATCGCCTGGGCTCAGGTTAAAGAACGCGAGGATGTATATTTCGTCTCTAATGGTGTGACCGATGAAGACGTCCGCAAGCTTGGCTTTGTCCCTTTTCCCAGCGTTCAACAAGCCTTTGACGCTGCATTGGCCAAGCATGGAGATGCTGCCAGAGTAACAGTACTAACCCATGCTCCAGATATGTTACCCATCGTTCCAGGTAACCGCTGATTAGTCACCAGTCAAAAAATTTGCTGAGGATATTGTGAATAATTCTGCCGCAATGATGTGCTAGGTTTTATCACTTCATTCCCGTTGCATTTCTTACTCGATAATGCTTCTGAACTTCTGTTAGTTCAGGCCCGGCAATCGTTTTATCAGCAGTTGCCTTAGCTTCGTTAAACAGATTAATCTGTTTAACGAGATGTAGGAGAGAATAAGGAGAATAAGGCAGAAAGAGGAGCTGAATTTTTCAGTTCCTCTTTCTGCTAAGACACTAATATTATTTTGTCTTCTCTGCTTTCATAAACTCATTAGCGTTTCCAATGCTTCCAGACTAGGTAGGTCAAGGAAGTTGCTCGGCTCATCCATGAGCAGGATATTGAGATATATACATAATAATTATCCAGTAAAGGCACAACTGGTATATAGGTGATTGACATTAATGAGTAAAATTAAATATAATCATATATAAGATGGTTTTGTTGATCAAATAACTACAGATAAGGAACCAATCTATTATATATAATGTGGTGAGATTAATGGAAGTTATCGAGATACTAAAAGCTTTAGCTGATGAAACTAGAATAAGAATTTTGAACTTGCTATATAGGGATACTTTATGTGTCTGCGACTTGGAAGAAATCTTAAAACTTAACCAGTCCAACGCCTCACGCCATATTACCAAGTTAAAACAGGCCAAACTTATTGTCGGCAAGAAGCAGGCTCAGTGGATATACTATCGGGTTAATGAAAAAACACTTGATCGATATTCTTTTGTTAAGGAGCTGTTAAACCAAGAATTGGATAATGTCCCGCAATGTCAAAAGGATCTCGTTAGGTTAAAAAAATACAGAGGTTTAGGTGGTTGCTGTGAGTTGAGCGTTACAATTGCGGATGGTTAATTAATTATTTTTTGCGGCGAGTTAAGCCCCCTGCCTCTGCAGGCGGCGTTTGTTCAGGTGGGTAGACTCCCCCCTGATTCAGCTATGCTGAAACAAGTTCACTGGTGATTGGGCAGTTACCTCCACATTGCGATGTGAATGCGACTTGCAATCGTTGTATGCCCTGCTATATAATAATGCTGTGAGGTGGCAAATTTGGATATTGTTATGAAAAAAGTTTCCGAAGCTTTTGATAGTGAACAATTTGTATCTGTGGCACTGCATCCTGAAGGACTTACAGCTAATCCTAATAAATCGATCAACGTGGGCAATGTAATCGGACGTCGTGACCCACTTACTGAGCTTCAGCAAAAGATGTTAACTGCGGCTATCTCTCAACTTCAGGTACCTAAAACAGGTGAGTCCACCCAATCGGAATGCGGGATGCCGATTAGTGATTTTTTAGAAGTTTGTGATCTCGATTCTAATCGGTTGTATGCTTCGTTGGTTAATGAACTTGAAAAGGTATCCACAAAAGGAGTTTGGCTGTACGAAAAAAATAGTCAAAGGTTAATCCGGACACAGTGGTTTCAAAGTATCGAATATACTGAGAAGAGGATAACTTTTCAATTCACCGATAGAATTTTGCATTTGATTGCAACAATGGACCCTAACGATTTTGAGTGTCAGTTGATAAAAGGAATTCAATATAGAGGCAAGCATACATTAGCTGTTTTTGATATCATTTGGTCTTCAAAAGCTAATGGGATTACTGAATACACAATTCCCGAACTTATGAAACTACTATCTTTGGAGCATACAAGGTATTCCTACGGGCAATTAAAACTTCGGGTTTTAGAACCTTCGCTCCAAGAAATTTATGACTGGGACAATGCCATCTTTGTTCGTTTTGGGCCAACATTCTCAGGACGCAGGGCGGAAGGTATTTGGTTTGAAGTAAAAACTGGGGAAGAAGCCAGGAAGATGCGTGAAAAGGAACCTGAGTTTAAATTCGCACTTCCGGAACAGAAACCAATCAAGATAAGATAAATATGATCAATGCAACCACCTGAGGTTATAGTACACCAGGTGGTTTTTGTTACTAGTGGGGTTTATTTATTTTATTTTCATGAACATACCCTGCTCGGGATAAGGATGTGTTTCACCTGGGAGGGGAAGAAGTCAGCAGGGACAGCGCTTAATTGATGCTAATAAGACCATAAGAGAAATGGGTATTGCAGCTTGATATTTTCGCAATTGGTAGAGTAATTTTGGATTAGTGAGTAGAACCTAGCTAAAGGGGCCAAGTCTAAGACCACATAAGGTGAAATTGAAGGTAGTGGTAGCGTAACTAAGTAATCTATGATACACTCCAAACATGAGGTGCCGGCCTATGGCCGGATAGACAAGAACGATGGCAGGAATATTTATTTGATTGTAGTATTTTACATAAAGTAATATATTACATTTTGCTTTCTGCATATATTGACAAAAGTGTTCATGCGATATATGGTTTGTAGAAACAAGAATGTGTGCACCCATTGAATTGTCAAACCGCTTATATTATTAATTATTCTGGAGAGGCGGGGTCAAAACGCAACACGATAAACAAAAGCAGACAATAGGAAATTACTCTATTTCTTCTGCTAAAAATGAATTTTTGATTGAGAGTAAACAAATACAGATAGTGGAAGGTGCGTTAAAACTTTTTTATGTCAGGGGTTTTCATCCGACTACTATTCGTGAGATTGCAGATGCATGCAATATGTCTATGGGGCAACTTTATCACTATATTTCTTCTAAGGATGACGTATTGTATTTGGTACACCAGTACTTTCACAAGAAAGTATTTGAATTTATAAAAGCTCAAAATATTGAGCAATATGATACACCGAGTGAAAAACTTTTAAGTTTTATAAAAGCTAATATGACTTTCGCAAGCAAGAATAAAAAATTAATACAATTTATTTCAACTGAAACCAAATACCTAAAAAAGGATTATTTAAATAATGTTTTAAAAATGGAACAAGAAACTACGATTGCCAGTTATCACAAAATGCTAGAAGATGTAAATAAGGAAACACCTATCAATACTGATTTAGAGATATTAGCAAGTATATTAACATATATAGTTGCATTTTTACCTTTAAAGAGTTGGACCGTAAAAGATAAATCTTTAAATGATATTGATCGCTGCTTGTTTGATTTTATACTTAACGGTTTAGGAAAATCTGTCCAGCAAGGAGCTAATAAATTATTAGATTAAATTAAGACTTAACGTCAGAAAATATAAGAGAACAATTACAATATATAAGACGCTAAAACATCCAGCTACAGCATTATGGCATTTATGGTTGAAGAAGCCGGGGTATATGCAGAAAGATCCTAGGGAAGTGGCAGGAACGAGTAAAGCGATTGATAGTAAAAATGAATCGCTTAAAACGGAGAAACTGGAGTCAGAGTGAAAGAACAGTGTGGTCATGATCCGGCAATCTGTAGAAGCCAAAGGACCAGATTAGCGGTTTTCTTTAACCTGAGAATTAATTCGTCACTATGCTAAAAAACTTTGTTTAGAAATACACATAATTTTCTTGACGAAGATAGGGGACTATGCTATTCTAAATTTGGAACGAGCGTTCTATCTATATCTAAATTTTCGCAATATAAAAAACATTTAAAGGCGAACTGGAGCAAGGGGAATAGGAACATATGAAGCCAAATCCGGACCAGTTTGTGCATATAACGGTCGATAATCGGGTTAAATCGACCATGTTTCAGAAGTGAAGTTGTTTAACGAAGTTTTGAAATTAATTGATGAGAACGACTGGATTTTAACAACAGGATCACCACCATTTACAAGAGAGACAAGAAAAATGTCTTCATCGCGATTATGGGGGTTTTTCGAAAAAGTCAAGTCCCCAATTTTAAAGCTTGAGATTTAGTTGGAGGAAAAAAGCAAAAAGTCCAAGGCAACGCCTTGAACTATAAAGTCTCTTGACTTTTAAAAGCGTATTAATTATACGAGGAGGATTATCATGTTTAAAGATTGGAAAATATTAATTGTGGGTGCTGGTACTATGGGGAGTGGTATTGCACAATTATTTGCCAGCAAGGGTTTTCAAGTAATTCTTAGTGATAAGTTTTCAGAACAACTTGTCCAGGCAAAAGAAAGAATTAGTAACAACGTGGATAATTTGATCAAAGAGGGATTAGCAACACAAATAGAAGCCGAAAAAGCTAAAACATTAATCTCTTATGAAACAGATCTTACAAAATGTGCTTCCCAAGCAAATTTAGTGGTGGAAAGTATTTTTGAAAATGCTGACGCTAAAAGAGAAATTTTTTCACAACTTGATAAATTATGTACTTCCGATTGTATTTTCTGTAGTAACACCTCAGCTTCAAATATCTTTGAAATCGCTCAAGTATCGCATCCTGAACGGTTATTAATTACTCACTTTTTTAATCCACCGGTTATCATGGGATTAGTAGAGGTGGTAATGGGGCCGAAGACCTCAGACGAAACTCTTGATAAGGTAAATGCATTACTTACTCAGTTAGGCAAAGATCCAGCTGTAATAAAAAAATACATTCCCGGCTTTATTGTTAATCGCATAGCAACGGCTATTACCAGAGAAGCTGGGTATATGGTAACTGAGGGATGGACTACGGCTCAAGATATCGATAGAGCGCTCAGAAATACAAGTGGTATTCGCTATGCTTTTGAGGGACCTATGGCTTTGTACGATATAGTTGGTTGGGATTTGACCACGTCTGTCTCAAAGGATATTCATAAAACGTTATGTAATGATACCGAAGTCAATTCTTTGGGCAAAGAACTCGTTGCTAAAGGGGATCTTGGATTGAAATCAGGTAAAGGGGTATTTGATTATACAAGTGTAGATCCTCAACAGTTTCTAAATGAAAGATCAGCTAAAATTATCAAGATGATAAAAGCTGTGAAAGAACTATAATGGTTTCGGAGTTGGTAAGCGTCTTTTTAGTTGAGACTAATCATAATAGCAGCAAGTGAAAGTAAATAGATAATAGTAAATTGTCTCGGCTATTCCGTATTTTGCAGAAAAGAGAAATTATTCGGAGCTTTCCTGTAAATAGCATGGGCTTTAAAAGGAGTGGTTAGGACGCTAGAAAAATTAAATACAGTTACGGGTTCAATTGATGGGAATAAAGTAGGAAAAACTTTGATGCATGAGCACTTCGTATTTGGCTATCCTGGGTTTGAGGGAGATAAAACATTTGGACCGTTTGACAGAAAAAAAGCGCTTGAAATAAGTATAGCTGCTGCGGAACGGGCCAAAGCTTATGGTGTTCAGACAATAGTAGATGCAACGCCAAATGAGTGCGGTAGGGATGTAAAAATCTTAAAAGAAGTATCCGAAAAAACAGGGGTAAATATTGTCTGTGCTACAGGTTACTATTTTGAAGGTGAAGGAGCAAGCGCATATTTTAAATTCCGCAATGCATTGGGGGATGGACTGAAAGAAATTTATGAGCTAATGCTTAGGGAAGTTACTGAAGGGATAGACGATACGGGCATAAAAGCAGGAGTCATAAAGCTTGCCTCAAGCAAGAATGTTATTACAGATTATGAAAGGATGTTTTTCAAAGCTGCTGCCAAGGTTCAGAAGGAAACTGGTGTTCACATTATTACTCATACCCAGGAAGGTACTATGGGCCAAGAGCAAGCAGAATTACTTATTTCGGAAGGGGCTGATCCGAATAGAATTATGATTGGCCACATGTGTGGAAATACTGATATAAAATATGCTGCTAAAGTGCTAGAAAAGGGTGTATATATCGGTTTTGACAGGTTTGGGCTCGAAGGCTTTATCGGTTGTCCAACAGATAGAGAAAGGGAAGCTCTTGCAGTATCTTTACTTGCACTTGGTTATGAAGACAAAATCATGTTTTCTCATGATACAGTCAATGTTATGTTAGGACGGACTGTAGTATTTCCGCCAGCACTTAGGGAAATTATGGCTAATCAACACATTGCAAGAATTTTTGAGGTTATCATCCCTGATCTAAAGAAAATGGGTGTGACAGATGATCAGATCGAAAAGATAATGACCAAGAACCCTGAACATTTTTTCAGATGAGGTCTATAAGTTTTCAATTTAATTAGGTAGGCCATTAGGGTTAGTAACTCTTATTTCGTTACTTTGTTACAAATATATATAGTTTTTTGGCGAAGATTTGTGGATATGCTATTCTAAAATTAGAGCGAGCATTCCATCTATATCAAAATTTTTTCAAAATATAAAATAGTTAAGGGGGAATTAACAATGGGAGTAGGAACATATGAAGCGTATAAAGCGCGACTGCTCAAAATGAAACCAAATGTATATTTGAATGGTGAAAAGGTTGACCGGTCAGGTAACTGGATTGATGGCGGCTGCTATGTTATGAAGCAGTGCTATGATCTGGCCAATGATCCTGAGTATGCGGATGTATGTACGGCGACTTCTCACCTTACCGGCAAGAAAATTAACCGTTTCACACACATTCATCAATCCAAGGAAGATTTACTTAATAAGCAATTGATGACAAGATTACTTTGCCAACACGTCGGCGGCTGTACACAACGCTGCATGGGTTCAGATGCGCTCAATGCTATTGCGGTAGTCTCCTATGACTGCGATTTGGCTTGCGGTACAAAGTATCATGAACGCTTTAATAAGTATCTTTTATACTGCCAGGAAAATGATCTTATCTGCAACTGTGCTCAGACTGATGTAAAGGGGTCGCGTAATCCTAAGTATAAAAGAGCTCATATGCAACCAGATCCGGACCAGTTTGTGCATATAATCAAGACAGATGTGGATGGCATAGGCGTTGACGGAAAACCTTGTAAGGGTATTATCGTTCGCGGGGCAAAAATCTGCAATTCCAATGCGCCGTATGTTGATGAAATTATTGTTAATCCGACTAAGTTTATGGGTAAAGGCGATGAAGGCTATGCAGTAGCCTTTGCTTTGCCGGCCGATTGGGATGGCATTAAGCTTATGGCGCTTCCTGGCCAGCATCACAAACGGAAACATATTCAGGCTCCATTTAATCAAGTCGGAGACGTAGAATCACTGACGATTTTTGATGATGTATTTGTTCCTGAAGATAGGGTGTTTTTGAATGGTTTTGACAATCCAGATGTACTTCAGTATGCTGGCTACCTGGCACTGATGTTTGCTCACTTTCACAGACATTCGTATACTGGCTGTAAGACCGCAGTTTCCGAAGTTATTGCCGCACAGGCAGCTTTAGTAGCTGATGTCAATGATATTGCTAAGGAGCCGCATGTTCGTGAGAAAATATGTGAAATCATTAGCACGGCTGAATTGGTATTCGCAGCAGGTCAGTCTTCGGCATTGAGAGCAGTTAAATTCCCTAACGGATCCTGGGTACCAGATGAAATTCTAACCAATGCAGGCCGCAAACTGGCAGGACAAAAAATTTACCATGAATATGAGACACTGGCAGATCTGACAGGCGGAATTTGTGCATCGCTGCCAACGGAAGAATCCTTCTACGCACCTGAGACAGCTGAGCTTTGCAATAAATATATTATGAGAAATCCGGATTATACAGCGGAGGAAACGCACAGAGTTATGCGCATGATGGAGGATAAGCTTTGTGATCCTTTTGAGGCAGCCCAAGCTGTTGCTGGTGTACACGGTGGTGGATCACCGCTTATGGAGACCATTACTATGATGAGTCGTTACGATCTTGAGCCACTGAAAGATATTGCAAAATACCTTGCTGGCTTTGAGGGTGTAAAGTGTCCTCGTTACGAGCGCAAGACAGTGACACCAAGAGCTATGCTGGATAAATTTAAGAACACTCAGATAGACAAAAAGTAAGAAGATGTTTTTTTCACGTTGGTACGATGGGGTATATCAGCTTATCGTATCAACGTATATTGCCATGATATGATTATGATAGTTTCCGCTGAAACCGTTATCTAAACTAAGGTAGGCGAGATATCATGAGACCACAAATGCCAATTATAGAACTGGAGACACAAGCTCATTTAAAAGGAAGGCGTTTAGAATTTGAGAGTATAGCCCAAATGCTAACAATACGATCAAGGGAGACTCCGGAAGCATCACATGTGTACTACTATGATCAAAAATTAACTTATAAAGATACCAATGAACGAGCAAATCAGGTAGCTAATTTCCTTAAAGAAAAGGGTGTCAAAAAGGGTGACATTGTGGCTGTGATGATCCGGAATGCTCCCGAAATCTACTATACTATGTGGGGTGCTCAAAAGCTGGGGGCGGTAGCCCTAGCCATGAATTATTGTTTAAAGGGCCCGGAAATTGCGTATGTGCTGAATGATGCTAAGCCGAAGGTAGCTTTTGTTGGAAGTGATTATTTAGATGAATTTGTCAAAGGTCTTGATCAGGCCAAGTCTAAGCCCTATGTGATTGAAGCTGTAACTGATGTAGCTCACGAATCAGCTATAGCGCAAAAAGAGCTTGCAGACATTTTGGATCAATATCCCACAGATGAATGTCTAGTCAAACAAAGTCTTGATGATCCTTTTATGTTATTATACTCATCCGGTACTACTGGTCAGCCTAAGGGAATTTTGCTTTCTAACAGAGCTCAGCTTTCGCAGTGCCGGAATATTAACCGGCAGGGTTATATCAAGGGCAATGATGTTATGATGATAATGCTGCCCATGTTTCACACCAATCCCCTGTGCGTGTTTACTTACCCAATAAGCTATGCTGGGCAAGCTCTATGTATCCGTAAGAAATTTTCTCCCCCTGAATTTTGGCCAGCGGTTATGCGATACGGAATTACCATTATTATGGGCGTACCCACAATGTTTGACTATATCTTAAGTAAGGTTGAGCCGATTGATATTGATCTGTCCAAGGTAAAAATACGTTATGCATTTACCGGCGGTGCGTCTCTTTCGTTGGCAACACGAAGAGAGTTTAAGAAGAAATATAACATAGATTTTTTAGTAGGCTATGGTCTCACCGAGGGATGCGGAGGAAACACTACGGAGCCGGCTCTCGGGCATTTTAAGGATGGCTCATGCGGGATGACTCATCCGGGGGAACAAATTGAGATCATGGATGAAGAAGGTAACATACTGCCCAACAATGTAGATGGTGAAGTCTGCATCAAGGGTGATTGTGTTATGATGGGTTATTTGAATAAACCTGAGCAAGCTGCAGAAATCATGAGGGGAGGTTTTTTGCATACAGGTGATATAGGTCATTTTGATGACGATGGTTATCTGTACATTGTTGATCGTAAAGGGGACATGATTATACGCGGAGGAGAGAATATCTATCCACGCCAGATAGAGATTGTCCTGGAGGAGCACACGCTGATTGCTGAGGTTGCAGTAATTGGAGTTCCCGATAAGTACCTAGGTCAGCAAGTAAAGGCCTATATTGTACCCAAACAAAAGGGTTCAATGACTGCAGAGGCGACTAGAAAGTGGTTGTTGGAACGTATGGCTAAGTACAAAGTACCCGTATTGTTTGAGTTTGTAGATCGACTTCCTCGAACCCCAAGTGGTAAGGTTCAGAAGTTTAAGCTGTTTGAGGAAAAAATCCCCCGCTCATAACTGTAAATCATTATCTTAGACGCTGTTGTAAGGAATAAACAACTTATATATTTTTTTAATGTTAAAAACATAAATAAGGAATAAACGACTTTATATATTTTTTAATGTTAAAAACACAACGAAAATGAGCACGTATTAGTCAGCGCGGAAGATAGTAACTTTGGCATGGTAAATTGTTAGAATATTCTAAGTATATAAGGGCGGTAGATGTCAATATGATTATTAAAGGCATCTATAAATCGAAAAAGGTTATGTTGAGAAGTCTTAGATATAATAGGGGAGTGATATTCATGACAAAGAAATCACAGCTAAAAAAATGGTTATCTATTGTACCGGTGGCGCTTATGACCGTTACCATGAGCGGAACTACCATGATCCCAGGCACCGTTCAAGCTGCGCTTGGCCAGTCCTTTAACGATGTTCCAGCAAACCACTGGGCCTATGCTGCCGTAACGAAACTGGCTAATGCCGGTATTGTTACTGGCTACGACAACAGCTACTTCAAAGGTGATAGAACTATAACCCGCTACGAAATGGCCGTTATGGTGGCAAAAGCGATTGACAAATATGACACAGCCAACGATGCCGACAAGCAGGTAATTGATAAGCTGTCTGCTGAATTTGCCAGCGAACTTAACAAGTTAAGCGGCCGGGTAACGAAAGTAGAATCGAAAACGAATACCTGGCTCAGCGGTGAAACCCGGTTCCGCTTTATGGGAAATGATGCCAATGCTCCCGGTGCCAAAAAACTCAGCGGTTCCGACAGATTTGAGTTTCGTCAGCGTATTAAGATTAATGGCAATATCAATGAAAATATATCCCTGACAGCCCGGATGAATGCCACCACCAAAATGGGTAACTACGGCGCTTCCAGTGGCGATGCAATGACCATGGATATCGCTGCAGTGACTGCCAAAAATGCGCTTGGCTTAGATAGTATTCGTTTGGGGCGTTACTTTTACGATCCCTTTACCCATGGCCTGTTCGGCAAAGCGATTGGTGTTGATGGCGTTCGGGTTGACAAAACCATCGGCACTACCCGGTTTACCGGATCAGTTAATAATGTTGTCGGCAATGGTAGTGCCGCAAACGCGTTCAAAGACAGTGCTGTGGGGGATGCTGAAACCGTTACAGCGGCGCAACTTACCTTTAAAGCAAGCAACAAGCTTAATCTGACTGGCGGCTATTACTGGTCTGATGTTCCTGGTACCAGCAGCACAGCCGGAGTTGGTGGCACTATGAATATCACTACCGGTGACAGCTTTGATGGCTCGAAAGGCTGGGCTGTAGGCTTTGATGCCAAAATAGGGGATAAACTGCTGCTTATGGGTGACTATGTTTCCACTAAACTTAACGATGTCAATGGATCGCACCTGTCCGATAGTCCTAAGGGCTGGGCTGTAGAACTTACGAGCGCCACCAAAATGCCGGCGGCCTACTTTGAGGCCAAACCGCTGACAGACTATAGGAAAGTCCACGACTTTGGCTGGTCGATTTCGTANCGCAGCGTTGAGGCNGGCGCCACTCCGTATGGTATTGGCGGCTTTGACGGTCAAGCTGTAAGCTCTACGTCTGGAGCATATCCAACCTATATGAAAGGCACTGACAATATCAAAGGTGTATCCATAGCCCTGGCCAGCACGATTGCTAAGAATGTAACTTGGACGATTGGAATGCAAGACCTCAAAATTAAGGATAGCAGCCTTACTGGCGGAGTAAGCGACCTCGGCAAATCGTATTTTTCGAAGGTTGAGTTCTTCTATTAAGAGCCCGCTACAGGGAAGTAGTTAATCAAAAACATAACGAGAAATAAATTTGGGGGTAGATAATATGTTAGCACCTGTAGGTATTATCTTGGGAATTGCTCTTTTAGTTTATTTAGCAATTAAAGGTGTCAACATCGTAGTTATTGCGCCGTTGGCGGCATTAGTAATTATTTTAACTAATGGAATGTCTTTGCAAGAGGCATTTTTTGTCGGGAAGACATCGTATTTAGCGGGACTTGGCGGCTTTATTACCGGCTTTCTTCCAATATTTATATTGGGCGCGGTATTAGGTAAATATTTGGAGGACAGTAAAGCAACAGTAAGCATTGCCAATAGTATTTTTAAATTGACCGGTAAAGAGAATGCCTATGCGGTTTTAATAGCGATATCATTAATATCCGCAGTATTGACATATGGTGGTGTAAGCTTATTCATTGTAATCTTTACAATCGTTGCGCTTGCCAGACCTATTTTTAAGGAATTGAATTTGCCGTGGCGCCTTGTAATGGTACCTATGATTTTCGGTGGTACGACATTTACCATGACCATGGTACCGGGGACGCCATCAATACAAAATGTTATTCCAACCGCATTAGGAACGACTCTTGCAGCCGCACCCTTGATGAGTATTGTTGTTACCATAATTTCAGCCATAATGGGCTTAGTGTATATGAAATGGCAGCTGAAAAGGGTTTTGGCTACAGGAGAACATTACGAAGAGAGTGGTCAAGTGATAAATTCCGATGTAAATCCGAATGAGTTGCCTTCTCTTTTTGCATCAGTACTACCCATGGTAGTTCTGATTGCAATCATATTCATAGGTAGTGCAATGCATATTTCCAATATAATAGTTCCAGCGCTATTGGCTGCGGTTATTGTGGCTGCGGTTGTGCTATCTAACCATATACCAAATCAAATTAAGACGCTTAATGCGGGGGCAACCAATTCCTTATTGCCAATTATTTTTACTGCTGCAGCGGTAGGCGTTGGGAGTGTCGTAGCTTCGGCTCCTGGTTTTAAATTATTGCAAGGTGGTATGAGTAGCCTGCCTGGAGGAGCATTAACGCAAATACCAGTTATAACTGGATTCCTTGCTATGGTTACAGCTTCAGCATCTGGTGCTTTGGGAATTGCTATTCCTCTATTCGGCAAATCATGGATAGCTTCCGGTGTATCACCTGAGGTAGTACATAGAATTTCCGCTATGGCTTCTTCAACATTCTCAGCTATGCCCCAGAGTGGTTTTATATTTTCTTGCATGGCGGTTTTTGGTTTATCGCACAAAGAAGTTTATAAACACATTTTCTTTCTTGGCTTAGTTGGGGGCTGTATTTGTTTAGCAGCAGCAATGATTATGGCGGTTATCATTTATTAAATATAGGAAAATTTATCATTAATACAAAATGTTTATAAGCAGCTTGACGTGAATATTTGGATATGCTATTCTAATTACATAGAACGAGCGTTCCATCTATATCAAAATTTTTTCAAAATATAAAATATTTAAGGGGGAATTAACAATGGGAGTAGGAACATATGAAGCGTATAAAGCGCGACTGCTCAAAATGAAACCAAATGTATATTTGAACGGTGAAAAGGTTGACCGGTCAGGTAACTGGATTGATGGCGGCTGCTATGTTATGAAGCAGTGCTATGATCTGGCCAATGATCCTGAGTATGCGGATGTATGTACGGCGACTTCTCACCTTACTGGCAAGAAAATTAACCGTTTCACACACATTCATCAATCCAAGGAAGATTTACTTAATAAGCAATTGATGACAAGACTACTTTGTCAGCACGTCGGCGGCTGCACACAACGCTGCATGGGTTCAGATGCGCTCAATGCTATTGCGGTAGTCTCCTATGACTGCGATTTGGCTTGCGGTACAAAGTATCATGAACGCTTTAATAAGTATCTTTTATACTGCCAGGAAAATGATCTTATCTGCAACTGTGCTCAGACTGATGTAAAGGGGTCGCGTAATCCTAAGTATAAAAGAGCTCATATGCAACCAGATCCGGACCAGTTTGTGCATATAATCAAGACAGATGTGGATGGCATAGGCGTTGACGGAAAACCTTGTAAGGGTATTATTGTTCGCGGGGCAAAAATCTGCAATTCCAATGCGCCGTATGTTGATGAAATTATTGTTAATCCGACTAAGTTTATGGGTAAAGGCGATGAAGGCTATGCAGTAGCCTTTGCTTTGCCGGCCGATTGGGATGGCATTAAGCTTATGGCGCTTCCTGGCCAGCATCACAAACGGAAACATATTCAGGCTCCATTTAATCAAGTCGGAGACGTAGAATCACTGACGATTTTTGATGATGTATTTGTTCCTGAAGATAGGGTGTTTTTGAATGGTTTTGACAATCCAGATGTACTTCAGTATGCTGGCTACCTGGCACTGATGTTTGCTCACTTTCACAGACATTCGTATACTGGCTGTAAGACCGCAGTTTCCGAAGTTATTGCCGCACAGGCAGCTTTAGTAGCTGATGTCAATGATATTGCTAAGGAGCCGCATGTTCGTGAGAAAATATGTGAAATCATTAGCACGGCTGAATTGGTATTCGCAGCAGGTCAGTCTTCGGCATTGAGAGCAGTTAAATTCCCTAACGGATCCTGGGTACCAGATGAAATTCTAACCAATGCAGGCCGCAAACTGGCAGGACAAAAAATTTACCATGAATATGAGACACTGGCAGATCTGACAGGCGGAATTTGTGCATCGCTGCCAACGGAAGAATCCTTCTACGCACCTGAGACAGCTGAGCTTTGCAATAAATATATTATGAGAAATCCGGATTATACAGCGGAGGAAACGCACAGAGTTATGCGCATGATGGAGGATAAGCTTTGTGATCCTTTTGAGGCAGCCCAGGCTGTTGCCGGTGTACACGGTGGTGGATCACCGCTTATGGAGACCATTACTATGATGAGTCGTTACGACCTTGAGCCACTGAAAGATATTGCAAAATACCTTGCTGGCTTTGAGGGTGTAAAGTGTCCTCGTTACGAGCGCAAGACAGTGACGCCAAGAGCTATGCTGGATAAATTTAAGAACACTCAGACAGAAAAAAAATAAAAAGATGAGTAACACGGCGTTGTGGCGGGCAACGCAGCTCGTCCAATGCCGTAAAATGTTCATATAATGGGGGAGGGAATTTTAATGGCCAAGGAAATTAAAAAACCTAGCTTTGATTTGAACGATAAGGTAGCTATTGTTACTGGGGGCACAAAAGGAATCGGCTATGCTATTGCATCTACCTTTGCAATGTACGGATGCAACGTGGTTATTACCAGTCGTACCCCGGAAGACTGTGAACGGACTGCAAAAGATATTAATACTCTTTATGGCGTTAAATGTCTTGGAATTGCTGCTGATTCTTCTAATAAAGAAAATATCGATGCAGTAGTTGCTAAAACTGTTGAGGCTTTTGGCAAGATAGATATTCTCATTAATAACGCGGGTATCAGTGGAAAAACCGCTAGCCTTTTGGAACAGACTGAGGATAGCTTTATGAAGGTTATCGATACTAATCTTAAGGGTTGCTTCTTGTTTGCAAGTGCTGTTGTTGCTCAAATGGCGAAACAGGGTAAAGGCGGTAAAATTGTAAACATCGCTTCTGTTGGTGGTCTTATAGGCGGCAAGAGTGTTGCTCCTTATGGCGCTTCAAAAGCTGGTGTTTTAAGCCTTACTAAGACGATGGCTAATGAGTGGGCACGGTATGGTATTACTGTAAACGCAGTTTGTCCTGGATATGTCATTACTGAGCTTAATCAGGATATTTTTGCTAATCCTGAGATTAAAGCTAAGATGGAAAAAAGAACAGCCGTCCGTAGATTAGGATGTGTGGAGGAAATTGCCGGTCCTGTATTAGCAATGGTTTCCGATTCCTTTAGTTATATGACTGGCACTTATATCCTTCTAGATGGCGGTCAGACAATCGGCGGCTAATTTATATTTAAATAACGCTGTAACCTTCTACGCAAGGTTACAGCGTTATTTAAAAAGCAATAAAATGATTAAAACTTTTTAGTATTTCAAGATTGTTAAGTGGCTCGATTATTTGGAAATATTTTATGCAGGGGGAATCACTGTGGCAGGTACGAAATTTTTATACGATAAGAGAGAAATTAAATTTGTTCTGAACGAATGGTTGGATATGGACAAATTATTCGCACTTACAGAATATCAAGACTGCGCCGGCATTATTGATCCTATCATTGACAATACGTATAATATCTGTCGAGACGAAATTGCTGTGATTAATGACGACTCGGATAAAATAGGTGTTCATTTTACAGATGGCAAAGTAATCACTCCTGATTCATTTAAAAAGGCTTACCAAGTTATTAACGATGCTGGTTTGGGCGCGGTAAATGCTGATCGTGAAGCAGAGGGGCATCTTCCTTTAACTTTAATTCAGGCTAATTATGAGATGCTTAGTCATGCCAGTCTTGCTTTTACAGGTTTCTGGGGCTTGACTTCTGGAGTCATATCGGTTATTCAGCAGTTTGGCAGTGAGTTTTTAAAACAAAAGTTCTTGGCTAAGATGTGCGATGGCAAGTGGGGCGGAACTATGAACTTAACCGAACCCAATGCAGGTACTGATGTTGGAGCAAATGTTACCAAGGCTTTTCCTACTGATGAGCCGGGTGTTTACAAAATTAAAGGTCAAAAATTATTTATAACTGCTGCTGATCATGACCTTTGTGAAAATTTCATCCATCTGGTATTGGCCCGTACGGAAAATTCCCGCCCGGGTACAGCAGGGTTATCGCTGTTCATAGTCCCCAAATATTGGGTAAATGATGATGGTACCCTAGGTGAATCTAATGATGTTATTACCACCGGAATTGAAGAAAAAATGGGTCAGCATGGTTCCCCTACTTGTGCTTTATCTTATGGTGAAAATGATAACTGCCGCGGCTATATTATTGGTAATCCGCCAGATGAAAGCGGTAAGGGCGAGGGAATTGCGCAGATGTTTGTAATGATGAATGAAGAACGGTTGAATACCGGGACACAATCTCTCGCAGCAGCATCGGCAGCTTATAATTTAGCCAAGGAATATGCTAAGGTAAGAGTACAAGGCACGAAGTTTACAGATCCTAAAGGCCCTAAAGTGCGCATTATTGAACATGAGGATGTTCGTCGGATGCTGATGTTACAAAAATCCTGCACTGAAGCAATTCGGGCCCTGATTTTTAAGAGCAGCTATTATCTGGACTTGGCTCATAGCAGTCAAGATGCTGAAGAGCGCGAGTTTGCTGATGGAATGTTTCAAATTAGC
Organism: Sporomusa sp. KB1; assembly: GCF_007830295.1. GTDB lineage: Bacteria > Bacillota > Negativicutes > Sporomusales > Sporomusaceae > Sporomusa. The sequence goes on from NZ_VLKC01000002.1 coordinate 2,480,229, forward strand.
AATCCGCTGTGCAAAGCGTATGCCTCAGATTTATCGTGGCCATTAATTGGTGAGGCTATACAGGTTCATGGTGGCTACGGTTATATTTCCGAATATCAAGTTGAACAATTGGCACGTGATTCTAAAATTAATTCCATTTGGGAAGGAACTGACTTTATTCAGTCTTTGGATCTAGTGGGTCGTAAATTTGGCCTGAAAAAGGGAAAGGTGTTTAAGGACTGGATTGGAGATATCAGCAATTTTATTGAGGCTAACAAAGATGCCGAAGGTTTTGAACAAGAATTTAAAATCCTGCAAGCTGCATTAGAAGATTACAACGCCACAATTGAGCAACTGAGGCAATATATGAAAGATGGTAAAGCCCAGATGATGCCATTATTCTCTACTCGCATTCTTCATGCTTCTTCAATGCTTTATTGTGCAAGACTGATTCTTGACCAAGGAGTATTGGCTAGTAAGAAATTAGAAGCGAGCAAAGCTGATGCTAAATTTTATAAAGGCAAAATTGCCAGTGCACGTTTTTATGTCAAAAACGTTTTGCCAGAGGTTGCTGTCATTCGTAAAGTAGTGGAAATCGGTGACGCTTCCGCCATTGATATTGCTGAAGACTGTTTTGGTTAATTCAATAGTAAGGCTATGCAGGCTGACACTGAACAAGTGTCAGCTATCCAAATCAAATCATTAGGAGGAAACGACTTATGAGCAGATGGGAAAACCTTGAACACAAACCAGCACCTCTTTTTGCCCCTGTATTTGGGCCTTTATCAGGTATTAGGGTATTACTTAACGGAACTGTAGTAGCAGCTCCTTTTTGTGCCACGATGATGAGTGACTTTGGTGCTGAGGTTATTGCACTTGAGAGACCAAAAACAGGTGGAGATCCAGCTCGGCATCAGAAACCGCAAATCACAAAGGAAGGTAAATCCATTAGTGGTGCCTGGATACAGAATGCAAGAAACAAACTGAGTTTTTCATTAGAGACTAACTTTAAAAAAGTTCCTGAATCCAAAGAAATATTTTTATCTCTCGTTAAAAATGCGGATGTTTGGATTGAAAACATGGTCTGGATTGATAAATTGGGCATTACAGATGAGATGTTGATGGAAGTCAATCCAAAATTAATCATTTGTCATATTAGCGGTTACGGAACATCTGGCTTTGGCGGTGATCAGAGACATATAGACCGCCCCGGATATGACCCATTGGGACAGTCTGAATCCGGTTGGTCTTTGCTTCAGGGTTATCCTGATCGTGAGCCTTACTATGCGCAGCAGTATGTAGGTGACTACCTGACAGGTTTAATTGCAGTCAACGGAATTCTGATGGCTTATATGAATGCACAAAAAACCGGCAAGGGTCAACGCATCGATGCCAGTTTGACTGAAAGCTGGATGAGGGTAATGGATGACAACTTTGTGCTATGGACCATGAAACAAACTCTCAAGCGCAGACAAGGAATCAAGCAGGTCGCTTACCAGCCGGGAGGTGTTTTTGAATGCGGGGACGGAGGATTTATTAATCTTGGTTCCTATGGAAAGAATGCGTACAATAATGTATTAAAAGGCTTTGGCATTGATACGGATAAGTACTCCTACGAAGAATGCAGCAGTTCGCCTAACGCAGTTGCCAGCCCACTGGGCCGTGAACTGGATGGTATTTTCCAAAAATTCTTTAAGGAACATACCGCACAGGAAGCAATAAATATTTGCATTGACAACAAAATTTCAGCAGCTCATATTAAAACCGCTGAGGAAGTTTACAATGAACCGCACTGGCGCAAAAGAGGCGACTGGGTAAAATACACCGATCAGACTCTAAACGAGGAAGTGGAAGCCTTTGGTGTCATGCCTAAACTTTCAGAAACTCCGGGGGAAGTATGGCGTGGCGCTCCGGCTTTAGGGCAGGATACAGAGAGAATTCTTACTGATTTGTTGGACTATAGTGCTAGTGAAATCGAGGCTTTAAAAGGTAAAGGTATTATTGACTGAATAGGTTTAAATAAATATTTATAAACGAACACCACCTCATAGTTCATTTCTGTAAACATAAATCAAAACGGTATTTTCACATCACATAATTGATGGTTGCTAGTCAAGAGCAATCATCAATTATGATGATAAAAAATAATTGTTTAGTACTATAAAAAACAGCATGTTGGAAAGGAAAAACAAGGAGTTAGTGTAAGCCGTTGAGGGTTTGTTTAGTGTACCGGTGCCATTTCTTGGCGACAGTACATTATTTATCGCTTTAAAGGAATTATTGATATTGGTTATGTTGGCGTATTCATTGCATTTTTGCGCTGGACGGTGTTGAAAACAGCTCGGTTCGAGAACACCGTCGAAGCAGTTGCCATTCTTGGATTTATTGCTCTTATTTTACCGGGGACCTTTTATACCGACATATTGCCGAACCAAGGCTCATAACGCCGAAGAAAAGGTTTGTACGCTGGATAGCGTCGAATTTTTGGCTCAATCTCTTGATAAGGCAAATTAATCATAATATATTTTGAAGAATGTGTTTTACTGAATAACTAAGCTACCTTTTCTATTATTTATCATCTAGTCAATTTATATTTTGGCGGGAATTTAAAATGGTATTGAAAGGGGGGATTTTGAGAAACGTAGATTATTCAGAGTGAGACAGCCGTCAATTGGTTCTAATGAAGGCAACCAAATTTTTGCGGCTATGATGTCAGCAAGGAATATTCTAATGAAATTACTGATGGGGATTTCAAAATAGTCCTGATTTTGAAGAAACAAATCAAATTTAAAGAATCGTTATTGTAAGAGAAACGCTTAAGTAACGGCTAAAGGAGGAGTAGTTTATGGATATTTTAGTTTGTGTAAAGCAGGTACCGGATACAGCTGAGATAAAAATAGATCGAGAAACGAATAGACTTATTCGAGATGGTGTGCCAAGTATTTTAAATCCATTTGATGCCAACGCCCTAGAAGCGGCAGTTCAGCTAAAAGAGGCTAACGGTGGTACCGTAACTGTACTGACCATGGGGCCGGAGCAAGCCAAAAACATGTTAAAGGAATGCATCTCACTTGGCGCTGACAAGGCAGTGTTGGTAAGCGATAGAGTGTTTGGCGGGTCTGATACTTTAGCGACAAGTTACATATTGGCTAACGCCATTAAAAAACTTGGCAAGTTTGACCTTATTCTTTGCGGCAAGCAGGCCATCGACGGAGATACTGGGCAAGTTGGGCCGGAAATCGCAGAACATTTGGAAGTAGCTCAATTGACCTTTGTCGCGAAAATAGATATTAAAGGCGATACTATTACCGTTAACAGAGAGCTTGATGAAGGCTATGAAGTTGTAGAAGCCAAGTTCCCGGCAGTAGTTACGGTGGTTAAATCGATTAATACTCCCAGATATCCGTCTATCAAGAGTAAAATGGCCGCTAACAGAGCAAAGATAGACGTAATTACTGCTGCAGATTTGCCAGAAATTAATCCAGAAAAAATAGGTCTTAAAGGTTCACCGACAAGAGTAAAGAAAACATTTACCCCTCCTAAAAGAGAGTCTGGTATTAGAATTTGTGAAGAAACGGGCAGTGCAGCGGCACTAAAATTAGTTGAAAATTTAGTGGCAGCTAAACTTGTTTAAGGGGGAGTGGAATAATGAATATTGCTGACTATAAAAATGTATGGGTATATATTGAACATACTTACGGAGAAACAAAAAATGTAGGTTTAGAGTTATTAAGCCAAGCCCGAGTTTTGGCTGATGCTAATCAGGAAAAGGTTATTGCTGTCGTTATTGGCAAAGAGGTTGATGCGGTAGTTAAATTGGCTGTTGCTTACGGCGCTGAGGAAGTGTTGCTGGTAGAAGGCGATGAATATAAAGACTATACTACTGATGCCTATACCAATGCTATGGTGAAGTTAGTCGAAAAGTATAAACCCTCGGTCCTCTTAATCGGAGCTTCAAATAACGGCAGAGACTTAGGCCCGCGGGTTGCAGCACGCCTGAAAACAGGGTTGACGGCTGATTGTACAGGCCTTGCTGTTAATGAGGAAACCAAAGATGTTGCATGGACCAGACCGGCATTTGGCGGTAACCTAATGGCTACCATTTTTTGCTCTGATACCAGACCACAGATGGGTACAGTAAGACCTGGCGTATTTAAAAAGGCTGAGCCTGATACCGGTAGGACGGCACCGATTACCAAGGAAGAGATCCATATGCCAGCTGAGATGATTCGCACAAAAGTAGTTGATTTGATAAAAGCGGTAAGCGATTCTGGCGTTAAGATTGAAGAAGCAGATATAATTGTTTCCGGCGGCAGAGGCATGGGTAAACCTGAAAATTTTGCTTTACTTAAAGAACTTGCCAACCTTCTGGGCGGAGCTGTTGGAGCATCAAGGGCAGCTGTAGATGCAGGCTGGATGCCTCCGTTACAGCAAGTAGGCCAGACAGGCAAAACAGTAAGTCCTAAGATTTACTTTGCTTGCGGTATTTCAGGAGCTATACAACACTTGGCAGGCATGTCCGCTTCAGATGTTATTATAGCCATTAATAAAGATCCTGAGGCGCCGATTTTTGATGCGGCCGATTATGGTATTGTAGCCGATTTATTTGAGGTTGTTCCTGTTCTCATTGAAGAAATCAAGAAAATTAAAGCCAAATAATTCGTTAAAAAGATAATTCTCCAATAAGAAGAGGATGGTTGAACTTTAAATGCGGGGGTGCTGCGTAGATTTGGGAGGAGTTGTGTATTTTTGCATAATGATACTGAACCGCTTAAGTAACCAGGTCAGATAAGTTTGAAAACCTCCTCTTTTTATTTTTATAGCACCTTGTCAGTAGGCAAAGGTGCTATTATCGTTTTTAAACTTGGAAGCCAGGTGCAGTCCCCAAAATGCGGCAGGCAAGATAAAGAGATTTGTGCAGGTGATAACTATCAGGGGTTAGCAGACGTTGGAGATAGTGTACTAGATTTATCACCAAGATATAAAAGGTGAATTCATAAATCGGTTGAGAAGCAATTATGTAAAAATCCTTCAATATAGCTATGATTGTGAAATAAGTAACTCGGTAAATGTCAAACGAAAAAATAAACTTTGTAAGCAATCTGTAAAAATAGGTACACCTAATAACTCTTTTCTCCAAAGTGAGAAAGGGTAAATAAATATTGATAATTAATAAAGAAAACACAGCTTGCTATGCACAAACTAATGTGGCTAGGCATGAGGATCGCCAATAGGGCAATTTTAAAATTATGTATAGAAAGGCTGGTTGAAATTATGAAAAGCATTAGGGCTAAACTTGCAGTAGGAATTATTGTATTGTTTATTGTTTCATTAGGTATGCTAGCGGGATTAAATTATTGGCAAGCTGAAAAGATGCTGATACAGGATGTTGAAACAGAGATAGGCATCACAACACAAAGTAGCAGTCAAGAAATTCGCACGTTTTTGGACGGTGCTAAGATTGAGCTATCTACCATAGCCCGGACGCCGATAATGAACAGTGGTAATCATGAAGCCATTATGGCTTACCTTGCTGCTGAAACAGCTAAAAATAAGATATACGAAACAATTACATATACTGATGATAAAGGGAACTTCGTTGATCATATGGGCAAATCCGGCAATCTGGGAACCAAAGAATATTTTAAGCGGGCCATGAAGGGGGAAACGGTTATTTCTGACCCTGCTATATCAATGGCAACAGGTAAGACGGTTGTTATGGTAACTACGCCGATTTTTGCCGGTGACCGGGTTATTGCCATGCTCTTTGGAGCAGTTAATATCGAGTCGATTGAGAAACAAATTTTGAATATAAAGATGGGACAAACTGGTTATGCATACCTGATACGAGGTGATGGATTAGTTATCGTTCACCCCGATAAGGAGGCAGCAGGCAAAGTTAATTCATTTACCGATGCCAGGACTGACCCTACGTTAAAGGGTGCTATAGGAAAAATGATGAATGGCGAAAGGGGAATTACTAAATATAAACATGAAGGTGTAGATAAATATCAAGCATATGCGCCAATAAACGGCACTGGCTGGTCGCTGGCCGTGAATATACCTGTAAGTGAAGCTACCGCTAAGTTGAGTGCTTTTACAAGGACGTCTTTGATAACAATTATTATCATACTTATCATTGTTGCTCTTATACTAATGTGGGGGACGGTACACATTACAAAGCCGTTAGAAACACTTAAAGCGGCGGTTAACCGCATTGCCGAAGGCGATCTAAGCATAACCAATATCGCTGTTGTATCCCAGGATGAGTTTGGGCATTTAGCCCGGGCTTTTGAAACGATGGTCGGGAATTTACGCAATCTGGTAAATCAGATCAGTAATTCTTCAGGACAAGTCGCAGCTTCATCGGAAGAACTGACAGCCAGCTCAGAACAATCGGCTCAGGCGGCCAATCAAATAGCTACAGCGATAACCGATGTAGCCGCAGGCGCTAGCGATCAGTTGGCTGCAGCCAATGATACTACGGCGGTGGTGGAACAGATGTCAGCCAGCATTCAGCAGATAGCCGCTAATGCCAACCAGGTAGCTGATAATTCGGCTCAAGCGGCCGAAAAAGCAAAAAATGGTGATAAAGTAGTAGAAAAAGCAGTAATTCAGATGAATCAAATCGAAGCAACGGTCACAACATCAGCTCAGGTTGTAACAAAATTAGGCGAACGCTCCAAAGAAATTGGTCAGATTGTTGATACCATTTCTGGTATTGCCGGACAGACTAACCTTTTGGCCCTGAATGCAGCCATTGAGGCTGCGCGGGCAGGAGAACAAGGTCGGGGTTTTGCCGTGGTAGCCGAAGAAGTGCGCAAATTAGCGGAGCAGTCCCGGGAAGCGGCTAAAAAGATTGCTGATTTAATCGGTGAAATCCAGGTTGATACCGGCAAGGCAGTTGTGGCTATGGACAATGGTACGCGGGAAGTCAAGAACGGGGCCGAGGTTGTTAATACTGCCGGCACGGCTTTTAGGGAAATTGCCGGTCTGGTGTCTGAGGTATCTGGTCAAGTGAAGGAGATTTCTGCCGCTATGCAGCAAATGGCGGCTGGTAGCCAGCAGATCGTGGGTTCGGTTAAAAAGATTGACAGCCTTGGTAAAAAATCGGCAGGTGAGGCTCAAGGTGTTTCGGCGGCAGCTGAAGAACAATTGGCCTCTATGGAGGAAATAGCATCATCAAGCCAAGCGTTAGCCAAGCTAGCCCAGGATCTACAGAACGCAGTAACCGGTTTCCAACTGTAGCGGGAGCGAAATGGTGAATATTGTTTATAAAATATATTATACGAGGAGTTAATTATGGAAAAAGTGAATTATAAAGATACTCTGATGGATAGATTAGGTATTAAGATAACTGAAATGAGCGAGGAACAGGTTGTCGCAACTATGCCTGTAAACGAAGCTACTCGCCAGCCGCATGGGATTTTACACGGCGGAGCTTCCGTTGCTCTCGCAGAAACAGTGGCTAGTTCAGGTACAGATCACCTTATTAATAAAGAAAAAGAATATGCTGTCGGCATTGAAATCAATGCCAATCATGTCAAAAGAAAAACCGACGGATTTGTTACAGCGGTTGGCAAACCAGCTCATCGTGGGCGAACCATTATAGTATGGGATATCAGAATTATGAATGAGTCCGGAGAACTTATATGTATTGCAAGATGTACTATGGGTGTATTTCCGAAAAAGGCGTAGATTTACTCCAAAATTAACCAACTACTCAGCATGTTAAAATGTGATAATATAATTTAATTTAAAAGAGCCTGCAATCAAGATGAGGCCACTGAAAAAGTCTCTTTAATGCTTAAAAAGGTATAGTCCCTCAAGAAAATTGAGGAGGCTGTACCTTTTTTCCTGTATAATAAAGGTATCAAAGGGAGCAAGTGAGTCAAATGATTTGCAACAACAATCCATAGTTTTAAGCCCCTATATAGAACTCTATAACTTGGTTATTCCTAAGGATAATATGTTGCGGCAAATCAACGAACTTGTTGATTTCACCTTTGTGTATGAGGAATTAAAAGAGCGCTATTGTCTAGATAACGGCAATATTCCGTTCATACGTTGGCAGTAGCCTTATAAGGTATAACTCCATTTAAAGGAATTAATTTTGCCTGGCGACAGAACGTGAGTTTGTTCCGAGAAACCCCAGTAATTGCTTGACAAAAAAAATGTTATTTAGTAGTATTACTAACAAAGTAATTTTTACAAGAGGCAAAACTATTCCTAATTTTAAGAGTATCACTGATAGGAGGAACCCTAAACGGACAGCAATGAATCTAAGCTAAAAAAAGGAAATTATGGTATTTCTTCTGCTAAAGATGATGAATTGATAAAGAGTAAACACATACAAATTGTAGAAGGTGCGTTAAAGCTCTTTTACGCACAGGGATTTCATCCGACTTCTATTCGTGAGATCGCAGAGTCTTGTAACATGTCTATGGGACAGCTCTATCACTATATTTCTTCTAAAGATGATGTATTGTATTTGGTGCACCAATACTTTCACCAGCTTAGGTCTGATTTTGTTAAAACTCAAAATATTGAACAGTATGCTACGCCAATGGAGAGACTTATCAAGTATCTGGTTGCTAATATGTTTTTTGTCAGTGAGAATAAAAAAATAATACAATTAATTTCGACAGAGACAAAATATTTAAAAAAAGAATATTTAATAGATGTTTTAAAGATGGAGCAAGAAGATACAATTGATAATTATCATCAATTGCTAGAAGACCTAAATAAGGAAATACCAATCAATGGTGATTTAGAGTTGCTAGCCAGTATATTAGCGTATGTAGTAGCATTTTTGGCTTTGAAGGGCTGGACCGTAAAAGAAAAATCTACAGATGATGTGAATTGTTGTTTATTTGATTTTATTTTTAATGGTTTAGGAAAATCTGTGCTACAAGAATATGAAAAAAGTAAGAATAATGTCTGTTTAAAGGAACAGTCTTAATTTTAAGATAATAATATTTGCATTAAGAAAGAGGAGCCTATATATAGGAGCCTCTTTCTTACTGTGATTTAGCGTAGTGGAAAAAGAAATGGAAAATCGTAAATATTCAAAATTATATTGACAAAGAGTTAGACATGTGATATTTTTAATACAGAATAGACAGAGTTGGCATGGTTTATATTAGTTAATTTAGAGCGAGCGTTCAATCTAATGGCGATGGGCGATGGATATATAAAGTGTAAAGAAAGACTGATAAATAAGCAGTAGATTTAAAAGACAGCCTTTGCAGTCAATATTTAAACCACTGGAGGAGAATTTACTAGTGAGACCCCAAATGCCAATTATTCAACTTGAAGAACAGTCTCATTTAAAAGGAAGACGCTTGGAATTTGAGAGTATTGCGCAAATGCTGACTATACGATCAAATGAAACCCCGGATGTGCCACATGTGTATTACTATGACCAGATATTAACCTATAAAGACACCAATGACCGGGCTAACCAGGTAGCCAATTTCCTCAAGGAAAAAGGTATCAAAAAGGGCGACATTGTAGCGGTAATGATCCTTAATGCTCCCGAAATTTATTATGCCATGTGGGGCGCCCAAAAACTAGGAGCGATTGCTATAGCCATGAACTATTGCTTAAAGGCTCCGGAAATTGCGTATGTACTGAATGATTCCAAGCCCAAGGTAATTTTTGTTGGAAGCGATTACATGGACGAATTTACTAAGGGATTTGAAAAAACGGATTCCAAGCCCTATGTGGTTGAAGTTGTAACCAAAGTAAAGCACGAATCCATAATAGCTCAAAAGAATATGACAGATATTCTGGATAAGTATCCGATTGATGAATGTCTAGTCAAGCAAAGTCTGGATGATCCTTTTATGCTATTATACTCATCAGGGACTACTGGAGAACCCAAGGGAGTCTTACTTTCTAACAGGTCTCAGCTGTCACAATGCCGGAACCTTAATCGTCAGGGATACATAAAAGGCAATGATATCATGATGATTATGCTGCCCATGTTTCATGCCAATCCACTTTGCGTATTTACTTACCCAATAAGCTATGCTGGGCAAGCTTTGTGCATTCGTACCAAGTATTCTACCCATGATTTTTGGCCAGCAGTTATGCAATATGGCATTACCATTATTATGGGTGTACCTACCATGTTTGATTATATCTTAAATAAGGTTGACCCTATAAATATCGATATGTGCAAGGTAAAAATACGGTATGCATTTACTGGTGGAGCTGCTATCTCATCGGCCACGCGGCGGGGTTTTAAGGAAAAGTTCAACATAGACATTTTAGTTGGATATGGTCTCACTGAGGGATGTGGAGGGAATACCACTGAGCCTGCTTTAGGGCATTTTAAGGAAGGCTCATGCGGGATGACTCATTCAGAAGAGCAAATCGAGATCATGGATAGTGAAGGCAACATACTGCCTAACAATGTAGATGGTGAAGTTTGCATTAAAGGTGACTGCATTATGATGGGTTATTTAAATAAACCTGAGCAATTTGCGGAGATCGTAAGGGACGGTTTTCTGCATACCGGTGACATAGGACATTTTGATGACGAAGGTTATCTATACATAGTTGAACGCAAAAGGGATGTGATTGTTCGCGGGGGTGAGAAAGTCTATTCACGTCATATAGAAATCGTATTGGAAGAGCATCCGATGGTTGCTGAAGTAGCAGTCATTGGAGTTCCAGATAAGTGCTTAGGTCAACGGATCAAAGCCTATATTGTTCCCAAACAAAAGGATTCTCTGACTGCTGAGGCCACCAGGCAGTGGTTATTGGATCGTAGGGCTAAGTATAGTGTTCCTGAATTTTATGAGTTTGTAGATCGACTTCCTCGAACGCCAAGTGGTAAGATTCAGAAATTTGAGTTGAGAAAGGCTAATCAACAGACTAACTAAATGCAGTCCTATTCGAAAACTGCATTGCCGCTTTTGTTAATCATGTTTATAAACACATTTTCCTTCTTGGTATAGTTGGTGGTTTTATTTGTTTAACGGTTTCAATCGCTTATGGTTAAGCGTAATCAATTAGAAGGAGTCTTATCTAAGTAAGTCAATACTAAAATGAGGTGAAGGGCATTGGGTAAACTAACCGGAAAAACAGCTATTGTCACAGGGGCTGCCCGCGGATTGGGCAGAGTATATGCACTACATTTAGCAAAACTCGGAGCAAATGTTGGCGCTATTGATATTAATCTGCGCTCTTTTCAGGAGTTTCAGGCAGAAGCCGACCAATTGACGGCAGAGACTGTAGTTGAAGAACTGCAGGCATTAGGTGTAAAGGCAGTAGGTGCTGAAGCAGATATCTCCAATCAAGAACAGGTATTTGCTGCTGTGAAAAAAATCAGTGATGAACTTGGTGACGTTTCAATCCTGATTTGCAATGCTGGTGGTGGCATGGGACCTTTGACTGAAGGTAAGGCTTCACAAATGGATTTGGATATTTATCAAAAAGTTGTGGCAAGAAATATGCACGGCACAGTATATACCGTTACAGCTGTAGCACCGATGATGAAAAAAAACCGGACAGGGAAAATTGTAACAGTTGCTTCTGTCGGGGGGCAAATGACAAATTTTGATGGAACTTACGCACATTATGGCATATCTAAAGCTGCGATTATCCATTATACGAAGTTGCTTGCCAATGAACTTGGTCCTTATGGTATCAATGTAAATTGCATTGCACCAGGATTTATCAGCACCGCCAGACTGAAAACCGGTTTTAAAGCAGCCGGTGAGGAGAAATTTCTCCGCAATATTTCATTGCAACGCTTTGGTACTCCGGAAGATTGCGCATATGGCATCGAATTTTTAACGACTGACATGTCTGATTATGTAACAGGACATGTGTTGGAAGTAAACGGGGGTACCAACAATAAAGTTTATATTGAATAAAGGTGACGGTACAGTATGATAAGCAAGGTAAATACAGTTACCGGGCCTGTTGATGCTGATCATGGGAAAAAAACAGATGCATGAATACTAACAGGTAAAGGTATTATTGAGATATGCATTATTTAAGAGAAAGCTAGAATATGGAAACAATAGTTTGAATAAAACTAGTAACCGGGGCAGTGGAAAACTTAGCGCTAAGTTTTCCACTGCCCCACTTTTTTGTTCATTTAGAATATTTTACAAAAAATGCTTGACTAGGAGTTAACTCCAGGTGCTAAACTGGTTTAAGGAAAAATCTATAAAAAAGTAAGCATGCGAGAGTAATGATGAAGAGGGATGATGAATCATGGACAGACGTCAATTTATCAGTGGGATCGGCTATGGGTTAGTATCTTTAGGATTGGCGGGATGTGGGCTTAATCTTTCCGAAAGAAGCGGTAATTCGCAAAACACAAAAAATACACCAAGCAGTCAATCGGCATCTTCGCCGGTAAGTGGATATGATCGCGGCAAACTGATCATATCGGAAGGCACGGATCCAAATTCACTAATCGAAAAAGGCTTTGCCGCTCTTGGGGGAATAGGCGCCTTGGTCCGGAGCGGGGCTACAGTGGTACTTAAGCCGAATTTCAGTGTTGCGAGAAAACCGGAAGAAGCAGCAACGACCAATCCGCAGTTAGTTGCCGCCGTAGTGAAACAATGTTTGGCAGCAGGGGCTAAGGAAGTGAAGGTACTTGATTATCCTTTTCAAAGTCCGGCTGTATGTCTTGTGAACAGCGGAATTAAGGAAGCAGTGGAAGCTGTGGGTGGAAAGGCTTATGCCATTAATGCGCAAAGCTTCTATACACAGGTTGATACCGGAGGCAAAATCCTGAAATCCGTCTTGTTTTCAAAAGATGTGTTAAGCGCTGACGTGTTTATTAACTTTCCCATTCTCAAACATCACAGTATAACTAAACTGACTTTAGGCCTGAAAAATATGATGGGGCTTGTATGGGATCGTGGCTACTTCCATAAGACAGATCTTACGCAAGGGATTGCTGAACTTACTGCATTCCATAAACCTCATCTTACCATTGTAGATGCTACAAGAGGTATTATCGATAATGGTCCTACTGGACCGGGAACCATTCGTGAATGGAATCAGGTGATCTTTGGTGTCGATCCTGTCGCTGTTGACACTTACGCTGCGACATTGTTTGGTATTAAACCGACGGAAATCGAGTATGTAACGGCAGCTGCGCAACTGGGCGTGGGCGAAATGGATCTGCAAAAACTTACAGTTGTGAAGGTGTAATGCAGTGAAATCTAAGAAAGCGCTCTTATTGCGTTACTCGTTGCAATTCATCTCGTTAGTATCGTTTGTTGTGTTTCTTGCCAATTTATCATACCCACCCGGACTGGAAAATCTATTATTGCAATGGTTCTCGCGCCTTGACCCCTGGCTTTTACTGAGTCAACTCCGTTGGCAGCAGGAGATTCCTCTATGGGCATGGCTGCCGCTATTGACTTTGGCATCAACCTTGCTGTGGGGGAGGATATTTTGCGGCTGGCTGTGTCCTTTTGGCGCATTCTTGGCGTTGACGGATAAAATGGGCCGGGCAGTTTTCAAAAAGCTGTCGCTGACCAGAACCAAAGTGCTGCACGCCGTACAGCCTATGCGGGGTTATTGGTTACTCTTCTTAGTGCTTATCTTTGTCCTCGGATCAAACTGGGTCCTCTTTTTAACTCCTTTTGCTTTGTTTAGCCATGAGATTGTGAGGGTGCTTACGGGACATATTCCCTGGATGCTTATTGGGATAATGGCCGGTACCCTGTTTTTTTCCCGCCTCTGGTGCAGTGTGCTATGTCCTACCGGAGTTCTCTTGTCATTAGCAGCAAGGCTGTGGCTTTTTCGTTACGGACTTGCGGGAAACTGTGTGCATTGTGAAAAATGTACGAGAACCTGTTCTGTCGGTACCGCGCCATCGAATACCGGTGTTGTGAAGGAAGGGTGTTTAGCCTGCGGGGACTGTCAAAGGGTTTGTCCGGCAAGGGCAATCGCATGGCAGCGTAGTTCTTGGCGGGGTGAAAACAGTCAGCTTGTTCCCGTCGATGATATTGCAGCAACAAAGCGTCAAGAGTCGCGAAGAAAGTTCTTCAAAGCCGCTTTTGCTGTTGCTATGGCTGCTGCTTTATGGAAAAAGACTGTTTGGGCGGCGGAAAAAGCGTTACGCCCTCCAGGGGCTCTACCGGAACTAGAGTTTACTGCCGTTTGCAACCGATGCGGAAGGTGTGTTCAGGTATGTCCCAGCAATGCGCTCTGCCCGATGCCGATTACCGATGGCCTCGCGAATTTTGAAACGCCTCATATTGTCCCGCGTCGAAACCGCTGTGATTTATGCCTGGCCTGCCAGAAGGTATGCCCGACCGGAGCCATTGCAGAGGTTCCTCTGGAAAAAATCCGGATGGGCAAGGCTGTTATAGATAAGCCTCGTTGTATAGCCTGGAATGAGGGTAAAATGTGCTATATTTGTGGCGAGCAATGTCCTGTTCTGGCAATTAATGCGGATGAATATCATCGGCCTATCATTCTACCTGACAAATGTGTGGGCTGCGGTTCATGCGAGAATGCTTGCCCGATCGATGGCGAGGCCGCTATCCGTGTTTTTCCCAATTAGCTATCTTGATATAAAATTAAAGCAATTTTAAATGAGATAACGCTATAGCGAGTGTGAGTTTAAATTTGCGGATAAATGACAAACATTTCCCCTCTCTAGCACAAGTTAAAGTATTGATTCACATTTATGCTACAACTTTGAGTACACTCAAAGTCAATAGGTTTTATAAAAAATACTTGACTCGGAGTTAACTCCAAGTGCTAGACTAAATTTCAAGGAAGTAAAAATGCGATTGCAGAAGTAAGTACAATTGAAGGGGGGAACTCGGATGAATCGCCGGGATTTTATTAAAGTTGCTACCTACGCAGGGCTGGCTTCGGCATTTTTGCCTGGTTGTTTTTCACAATCTAGTAGCCCGGTTTTACCGGATCAAAGTCAGAAAAACGGCTCTCAAGGGAACCCTCAGCCTGAAGCGGCATCGCAAGCACGAAGGTTGGTCATAGCTGAGGGAATGGATCCGGAAACTTTAATGGAAAAGGGTCTTGGGGCAATGGGAGGAATAGGGCAGTTTGTTAAATCAGGAAATATCGTTGCTATCAAGCCCAATTTCAGCTCCACGCGAGGCCCGGAGGCTGGGGTTACTACCAACCCAATCCTGGTGGGGGCCTTGGTTCGGCGATGCTTACAGGCTGGGGCGAAAGAGGTGCGGGTTATTGATCACACGTTCTCTTCTGGTGAAATGTGCCTGGAAGCGAGCGGTATCCGTGCGGCAGTAGCCGGAGCTGGCGGGCGTGCGTATACCATTAATTCACGCACCGGCCAATTTTATAGCGCAGTGAATGTAAACGGTGAAATATTGAAACAGGTTGATTATTCACGGGATGTTTTAGAAGCGGATGTCTTTATCAATATGCCAATATTAAAACAAAGCGATCCGACTGGCATATCGGCGGGACTGAAAAACTTGATGGGAGTGGTTTGGGATAGAGGTTTTTTTCATCAGACAGATTTGCATCAGACCATCGCGGAATTAGCTGCGTTTAAGAAACCGACACTGACAATCATGGATGCTATCAAAGGCATTACCGCCAATGGTCCTTCCGGGCCAGGACCGATCAAGGAATGGAAACAAGTTGTTTTTGGAACAGATATGGTGGCGGTAGATGCATATGGCGCTGGGTTACTGGGTTTCAAGCTGACAGATGTCAGTCATTTAGCGATTGCAGCTAAACTTGGGGCAGGTAATCCCGACTGGCAAAGTCTTGAAGTAGTGAGGGTCTGAGTGTTAATGCAGGGTAAAGAGTTTGTTAATCGGCAATTGCGGTTTTGGCGCTTTGCCATTCCCACTGCGGTAGTTGTCTTCGGTGTATATGCCGCGGCTGAGATGCAGTATCCGCTTGGCCGGGGTGCCGACCTGCTTTTGTGGCTTTCACGGATGGACCCCCTCCTGCTGATTACTTATATGCGTTCTGCATTGGAGATACCTAATTGGATATGGCTTCCGATCCTTGTAATGCTGGTAACGGCGTTCATAGGGCGGGTTTTCTGCGGCTGGTTATGTCCGCTGGGTGGATTATTGAATTTTGTATATTATATCAGGCGCTTGTTTTGCAAGGAGCAACTAGCCAAAACAAAAAATACGAAATTGTCCGCATTTTTCAAGCAGGCAAAATATTGGTGGCTGGTACTTATCGTAGTGCTTGCTAGTGCCGGATTAGGTATAGTTCCTGTCTTTACGCCGTTGACCTTGTTTAGTCATGAAATAATTCGATTGTTTCAAGGCCAATTTCCGTGGCTGCTGGCTGCTGTGATACTGTCAGGTGTTATTTTCTTTCCGAGATTTTGGTGTACCTACATTTGTCCAACAGGGCTATTATTTACATTGGTGGCTGGTTTGCGGCGGGTAAAAGTACGGGTAACAGATAAGTGTGTGAATTGTGATCATTGCAAGCGTGTCTGCCCGGTTAACGCGGTTGATACCGGACCTAAAGGGAGCGGCGGCGAATGTTTGGTGTGTGGACGTTGCTTAACTGCTTGTTCGCGGCAGGCAATTAGCTGGATTAGCCGGAGACAGCCGCCAGCGGCAGCCGATATGCGGTCGCGGCGTAATTTTTTAAAGCTTGGTACCGCCATTGCCGCCGGTAGCCTGATCAATTTACCGGCCCGCAGACTATTTATGGCTAGCTCTTTGGCGTCACCAAGCCTAAGACCGCCGGGGGCAATACTTGAAAGTGATTTTCTGGCAGCCTGCAACCGTTGCCGTAGATGTGTAAAGGTGTGTCCTACCGGTGGGCTTGTGCCAATGCCTTTTGCCAGCGGGATTATTGCGTATGAGACACCAGAACTGATTCCGCGTAAAGGCGCCTGTGAATTATGTATGCTGTGTTCCAAGATTTGCCCAACGGGCGCAATCCGACCAATCAAAATGGAAGAAGTAAAAATCGGAGTTGCCAGATTGGACAAGCTATCTTGTTTGGCTTGGGCCCAGGGGAAAGCATGCCTGATCTGTAAGGAGCGATGTCCGGCAGATGCTATAATCATCGACGATAGCAAGCGCCCGTATATAGATTCGCAAAAGTGTATCGGGTGTGGTGCCTGTGAGAATGCTTGCCCGGTGGAGGAAGCGGCAGTGAAGGTTATTCCGCTATAAAGATAAAAATTATGTAATGGAGAGCTCGACAATGAAAGTATTATATTATGATTGTTTTTGCGGCATCAGCGGCGATATGAATTTAGGTGGATTGCTGGATTTGGGAGTGGATGAGGATTATTTAAGGCGGGAGTTGTCTAAGCTTAATCTGGATGCTGAATATGAACTGCAGGTAAAAAAAGATAATAAAAAAGGAATAAGCGGAACCAGGGTAGACGTAGTCTTAAAAAATGTACCCCATGTTCATGACCACCACCATCATCATGAAGTGCATAACGGTATGGAAGAGGAGTCTGACAGTGGACATACTCACCATGCTCATAGAAATTTAAAAGATATTGAAGATATAATAATAAACAGCAGTCTGAGTGATCGGGTGAAAAAAGTAAGTTTGGCGATTTTTATGAAGGTGGCAGAGGCTGAGGCAAAGGTTCACGGAAAGCCGCTGTATGAAGTGCATTTCCATGAAGTCGGGGCTGTTGACTCTATTGTTGATATTGTGGGAGCTGCGGTGTGTTTAGATTATTTAAAAGTGGATAAGGTAATGGCTTCGTCGGTTCAGCTCGGAGGAGGGTTTGTGAAATGCGCCCATGGTATCATTCCTATTCCTGCTCCGGCAACTGTTGAAATTTTAAAGAATATTCCTGTGAAATCAGGTAAAGTGCCTTTTGAAACGACTACGCCTACCGGGGCCGCGATATTGGCGGCAAATGTGGGCACCTTTACAGATAATATGGACTTTTCAGTAGAAAAGATTGGCTATGGGATAGGTCATAGAGATTTAGAAATTCCCAACGTTTTAAGGATATATATTGGAGACCAATATTGATGATAAATAATGAAAAATATATAAATTTGGTTAATTGTTTAAAAAGTATGGAAAAAGTTATCTTGGCTTTCTCGGGGGGAGTAGACAGTACTTTTTTACTTAAAGTAGCTAAGCAAGCTTTAGGCGATAATAGTAAAGCAGTCACCATACAATCTCCCTATATTCCTAAATGGGAAATCCAAGAGGCAAAACAATTAGTAAAAGAACTTGGTGTAGTCTTTGAAATACTAGAGGCGCCTATTATTGATGAAATTAGAAACAACCCTGAAAATAGATGTTATCTTTGTAAAAAGGCGGTATTTAGTCAGATCAAAGCCATTGCGCAGAGAGAAGGCTATCCTTATGTTATTGATGGCACCAATTTTGATGATATCGGCGACTATCGACCGGGGTTAAAGGCGCTGAGGGAACTGAATATAAGAAGTCCTTTATTAGAGTGCCAATTAAGTAAACCGGAAATAAGAAGTTTATCTAAAGAACTAGGACTTAACACTTGGGATAAACCACCGTATGCATGTTTGTTGACCAGAATACCCTATGGCAATGAACTGAAAGAAGAAGATTTTGTTAAGATAGAAAAAGCGGAAAAGTATATGATGGACAGAGGATTCCGGGCGATTCGAGTGCGATGCCACGACAATCTCGCAAGAATTGAAGTGGATAAAAAGGATATGGATAAACTATTTAATGATAAACTTCTTGAGGAGATAGCTGGTAAACTGAAAGAGTTTGGTTTTACGTATGTAACTTTAGATTTAGAAGGTTACAAGGTAGGAAGTTTTAATGCGACAATAGGAAATTAAAGCGTGGGATATATAGTAAGAAATTCCGGGAGAAAATGATGAATAAAGCGGAAATAAGTAAACTGCTGCAAAGAGTAAAAGACAATGAAATAGAAGTCGAAACAGCGATGGGAATCATTGAAGATTTACCTTATAAGGAAATGGGATTTGCTAAGATTGATAATCATCATGCCAGTATAATTAATAAACTATGAGATAACCAGAAAATATTGAAATAATGCATATGATTAGAAAAGGGCAGGTTGAAGAGATTCAATGTGTCCTTTCTGAAGTTGGATTTATAAATAAGATTGTGGTGGGCATAGCTGCTTACTATTTTGATAAATGTCAGGAGAATTTTGAATTGGTGAGATTTTTGCATCAAAGGCCGAATTTTCGGTGGCGCGGCGTTTAAACGGTGATTTTTTCATAAAAAGATTTTTATGAAAAACACTTGACCTGGAGTTCAGTCAAAGTGGTAAACTTGCCGTGAAAGCAAGAGAACGTACTATTTATACGAAGTCTTATCAATAAGCAAAGACAGTAATATCCCTGGAACTCTGACTTGCTCTAAGTTCCAGATGATAACATAAGAAGAAGGAGCTGTGAGAAAAATGGTAACATCGGATAATGAGCAAGAGAAAAAACTAAGGAATTTACTAGGCGTAATTTTTTGAAATTTGTCGGCGGTACGATGGCAGCAATTCCGTCGTTTGGTCAGCTAACTGCGCAGGCGCAGGAAAATGTGGAGAAGCAGGTGACTTGGACTGGATCACATGCGATTTCGCCGCATGATCCAAGTAAGCCCAATGTGTATTTTACACGGGACTTGAGCCCGGAAGGTGTACAAAAGATTTATCAACAGATTAACCAGGGGATTACCGGTAAAGTCGGGATTAAACTGCATACAGGTGAACCGCACGGACCAAATCTCCTGCCTATTGAGTACATTAAAAATCTGCAGAGCAAGATTCCGCGCAGCACGATCGTCGAAAGCAATGTGCTTTATGGCAGTCCGCGTAGGGAAACGAAGATACATCGTGAAACCATTAAGATCAATGGTTTTGACTTTTGTCCAGTCGATATTCTGGATGAGGACGGAGATATTATGCTGCCGATACCGGGCGTGAAAGCATTTCTCGACAAACAATTGGATAATCATACAGGAAAATATCCTTTTGAACCAGGAATTCACTTGCACGAAATCGCGGTAGGGAAACATGTGCTGAAATATAATTCTTTATTGGTTTATACGCATTTTAAAGGCCATACTTCCGGTGGGCTCGGTGGTTCTTTAAAGAACATCGGCATCGGTAGGGCTTCCGGTAAAGTAGGTAAAAGAATGATTCATGGGGAAGGCTGGTCGCGCGGCAAAGGATTCCTAGAACGAATGGTGGAATCCGGTAATGCTACTGTTGAGCACTTCAAAGGCCATATTACTTATATTAATGTTTTGAAAAATATTTCGGTTGACTGTGACTGTGCTGGGGCTAGTGCCGCCAAACCGACTTGTGATGACATTGGTATTATTGGCTCGACAGATATTCTGGCAGCTGACCAGGCTTGTATAGACTTGATTTATTTTTTTTGATAAATCTTACACTACAGCGAAAATGTTTGTTGCTAATAATCAAGGCGGAAATTCTGACCTCTTATGCGATCAGTTTATGCTTGGAGTAAAAGAAACCGGCAATCAAAGAGGGATTATCTACGGAACTGGTGCCTCAATAAAGCAGGCATATGAAATGGGTAAAAGCGTATACGCAGGAGGAGCAAGATTGGAGCAGAAAACTGTAGCAACAAAAAGGTTATTTACGAATCAGGATTTATTCAAATTGTTTTTGCCAGTTATCATCGAGCAGTTTTTGGAATATCTGGTAGGATTGGCAGACTCAATCATGGTGGCACATGTAGGGGAGTCAGCCGTATCTGGTGTGTCTTTGGTGGATTTTGTCATGGCATTGCTCATTAGTTTGTTCGTAGCTTTGTCTACCGGTGGTGCTGTTATTGCGGGACAGTATATGGGCAGGAAGCAGATGGAAGAATCTAGAGAAGCAGCGAATCAGCTAATATGGTTTTCCGGTGCCGTATCCGTCATAATCATGGTCATTATCTATCTAGCGAAACCGTTTATTTTAAATGGCCTGTTTGGGCAGATTACG
Organism: Sporomusa sp. KB1; assembly: GCF_007830295.1. Lineage (GTDB taxonomy): Bacteria > Bacillota > Negativicutes > Sporomusales > Sporomusaceae > Sporomusa. The sequence goes on from NZ_VLKC01000002.1 coordinate 2,501,119, forward strand.
GATGAAGTACGCAGGGAGGCAAATACCTACCTGATGATTACAGCAGTATCGATTCCGTTTCTTGCACTATATAATGCCGGAGCTGCAATATTCCGTACTATGGGTAATTCAAGACTGCCCATGAATATAATGCTGGCTATGAACATAGCGCACGCGGTAGGAAATGCAATACTTATTTACGGCTTCCACTTGGGGACTGAGGGTGTTGCTATACCAACTTTGTTATCACGTATTGCGGCTGCAGTTATTATAATCACATTGGCTTTAAACAAAAAGCAATCATTGTATATAAGGAAAAATTTAAAACACAAATTTAATTGGCTGATGATTAAAAAAATCTTAGACATTGGTGTTCCATATGGATTAGAGAATGGTTTGTTCTATCTGGGAAGAATTATGGTACTCAGTCTTGTTGCTACTTTTGGTACGGCAGCAATTGCAGCAAATGCGGTGTCAGGCACCATTGTTATGTTTCAAGTGCTGCCGGGGATGGCAATTGGTCTCGGTTTAACTGTAGTTATATCAAGATGTATCGGCGCAAAGGATTATGAGCAGGCTAAATATTATACCAAAAAGGTTATGGGGATTGTGTATGTGGCACATTTAGTAAGCTGTGCATTGGTACTTGCCTTGCTGCCGTCGATATTAGCTGTGTATGGATTATCTCAAGCAGCAACGTCATTGACTACAAAAATCGTTTGGTATCATGCAGTATTTACAGTGGCAATCTGGCCACTTAGTTATACCTTGCCTGTGACATTCCGTGCAGCAGGAGACGCTAAATTTCCAATGATTATTGGTACTTTAACCATGATTTTCTGTCGTATTGCATTAGCTTATCTGCTAAGTATTTATTTTGATATGGGAGTGTTCGGCACATGGGTAGCTATGTTTATTGATTGGATTGTCAAGTCGATCATTTTCGTATACCGGTATATAAATGGAAAATGGACTAAGTTTCATGCAATTTGATTGCTCCAAAGAAAGATAATGTTTGTTACTTCAGAAAGTATTGTTAAATTTAAAAATACTTGACTCGGAGTTAACTCCAGGTGCTAAACTAGAGTTAACCATGAAGAATTGCAGAAATAAAGGAGAGAAATAGAGATATGGAAAACAAAAAATTAGGATTTGGATTTATGCGTTTACCGGTAAGGAGCCAAAATGATCCATCAAATATTGATATGGATACATTAAATCAGATGGTGGATACTTTTTTGGAAAGAGGCTTTACCTATTTTGATACAGCTTATATGTATCATGCATATAAGAGTGAGATAGCTTTGCGAGAGTCGTTAGTAAAACGTCATAAAAGAGACAGTTTTACACTAGCAACAAAATTGCCAACGATGTTTTTGAAAACAAGGGAAGATCAGGAAAGAATATTTAAGGAACAGCTGGAAAAATGTGGTGTGGATTACTTCGATTATTATCTTCTTCATAATCTTGGTGTAAAACATTATGAGATAGTCCAAAAATTTGATAGTTTTGCCTTTATTCAGGAAAAGAAAAAAGAAGGTAAAATCAGACAGATCGGATTTTCTTATCATGATAATGCGGATTTGTTGGAGGAAATCCTGACAGCGCATCCGGAAGTGGATTTTGTCCAGTTACAGATTAATTATCTGGATTGGGATAATGAAAGCATTCAGTCAAGGCGATGCTATGAAGTAGCAAGAAAACATAATAAACCGGTTATTGTTATGGAACCTGTCAAAGGTGGTACGCTTGCGAAAGTGCCTGAAAAAGCAGAGCAATTATTTAAAGACTATCATCCGGATATGTCCGTACCATCATGGGCTATCCGTTTCGTAGCAAGTTACGAGGGAGTTATGATGGTATTAAGTGGAATGTCTGATATGGAGCAGTTACTGGACAATACAGGTTATATGCAGGATTTTAGGCCATTTGTAAAGGAAGAATATGATGTTGTTAAAAAGGCGGTTGGGATTATAAACGAAGCAACTGCGATTGGGTGTACAGCCTGTCAGTATTGTGTAGAAGGCTGTCCGAAAAATATAGCCATTCCGAAATATTTTGCATTGTACAATAATGAAAAACAATCCTTATTCACCGGCCTCTCGATACAAAAGGTATATTATGAAAACTATATAAAAACGTATGGTAAGGCATCAGACTGTATCAACTGTAAGCAGTGTGAAAGTAATTGTCCACAGCATATTGAGATTACAAAATGTTTAAAGGATGTAGCTGGTACCTTTGAAGCATAACTTCCTTTCTACAGCTGGGGAACAGAAAAATCTTAGGTGGATAAGCAAGGAGGTGAAACCGTATGATGATTTCAGAAGTAAGTGAAAAATTTGATATTCCACAGGATACACTCCGCTATTATGAACGCATCGGACTGATACCCCATGTGAACCGCAATAAAAGCAGAATCAGGGATTATACGGAAGAAGACTGTAGGTGGGTCGAATTTATCAAATGTATGCGAGGTGCAGGTCTGCCAATTGAAGTGTTGATTGAGTATGTTGGGCTGTTTCAACAGGGCGATGAAACCGTTGAGGCAAGAAAAGAGCTCTTAATCGAGCAGCGTACGCAGCTCAAAGCAAGAATGGAAGATATGAAGAAAACGCTGGAACGGCTGGATTATAAAATTGCACGCTATGAAACTGGGCTGGTCCAAACAGAAAAAACACTAAGAAGACCAGAGGATTAGGTTTGTGGAGCGAAACGAATAAGAAGTTCGAAATCAGCCGGCTGGGGTGGTTAAAAATCACCTCCTCCGGCTTTTATATTTTTAGAAAGAGACCAGCAATGGTCATACGCATCATCTCATAGAAGTTTAAAGGATAGTGAAAATATAATAATAAACAGCAGTCTGAGTGATCGGGTAAAAAAAGTAAGTTTGGCTATTTTTATGAAGGTAGCAGAGGCTGAAGCAAAGGTTCACGGAAAGCCACGATATGAAGTGTATTTCCATGAGGTTGGGCCGTTGACTCTATTGTTGATATTGTGGGAGATGCGGTGTGTTTGCTTACGACCTCGGCGACTGCTAAAGATTATTTAAATATTAGAAATTTTTTAAAAAAACGGTCAACAAATAGCAGGAGTTTGGTAGTAAACCTAGAAGTATACTTGTGTAGACATGTAGGTGAGTGTTCAAAATTAATGGGACAGGGATTAAATTATCATAAAGAGGAATGGGGGGTGATTTTTACTTGGAAACTCGATGTAATGAATAAGTATGAGAAGGGTAAGCATTTGGTTATATTATTATGCAAGCTCAGATACTGGGGCCAGTTTAGTAACGATGATGATTGGTAAGCCTTAAGTATAATGACGGCAATCGTTAGAAATGCCGCAGGTGCTTAAAAAATTATATATAGGAAGAGAGTGATATCAAGTGTCTGTAGACATGAAAGAAATTTATGAACAACGGCTTGGTAGATATCAAGCCGCCATTGCGCTGGAGCCGGTGGACCGAATTCCAATTGCCATTGGCAGTAATAACTTCGCTGAATCTTACACTGCCAGCAACCAAGAAGTCATTTATGATCCGCAAAAATGGCTTCAAAGTGAGATGGATTTCATTCGCGACTTTCCCGAGTTTGATGTTTTGCGAAATAACCGGTTCTGGGCTCCAATTTATGATGTTCTAGGTGTTAAAACTTATAAATTTCCCGGACGTGACCTAGCTCCTCATGTTGCTATCCAATTTTCCGAAGCTGAAAATATGCTTGCCGATGAATATGACGTCTTAATTGCTAATCCGGGGCAGTTTATGATGGAGAAATTTTTGCCAAGAGTATTCGGTGAAATGGACAAAGGTTCAACCCGTTCCCATTTTGCCTTCCTCAAAGCCGGTATGGCACAAGGCATGTTTGCTGAGATTATGCGCAATAGATCCATACAATTACAAAATCAGTGTGGTATGCCCCAGCCCATGACGGGAGCCTTTCTCGCCCCCTTTGACCTGCTTGGTGACGTTTTGCGCGGTCTAACCGGAATTCTTCGCGATATCCGCCGTCAGCCGGACAAAGTACTGGAGGCATGTGATATATTGGCACCTATTATGGCCCGACATGCAATAGCGACTGCCGATCCGCTGCGACGGTATCCAATATTTGTACCTACTCATAAGCCGACGTTTATGTCACCCAAACAATTTGACACCTTCTATTGGCCTTCTTTCAAGAAAACAATGGAAATGATTATTGCCGCTGGGCATAAAATCAGGCTGTATATGGAAGGAGATTGGGGTAAGCATTGGCATCATATGTTAGAACTGCCAAAAGGTTCGGTAGTTTGCGATATTGATGATCAGGGTGATATTTTTAAAGCAAAAGCTGATATTGGCCATCATATGTGTATCGCTGGCGGCATTCCCAGCCAGATGTTTATTCTTGGCACTCCGGAGGAAATTGATGCCAGAGTTAAGATATTGTGTGAAAGACTTGGTGCGGGTGGCGGCTATATGATGGGTGGAGGATGCTATCTACCGGTAAATTCCAAACCCGAGAATGTACGGTCTATGGTTGATGCTGTCATGAAATATGGCTGGTATGACAAGAATATTAAGCCCAGACCACTGCCGCCATTACCAGTCAGCAGCGAAATACCCGGATTAGGCCAGCAGCAGGTTCTTACCCCATGGGAGGTTAAAAAAGCTGATTTGGGCGGTGTTACCGGTGATGAAGCGCTAATTAGTAAACCTTGGGAAACTATCGAGGGTATGGCCTTTAACTGGTTATGGAGTTGGGCATTTTAATGTAAGGCTAGGATTAACTTGGCTTTGTCAATAGATAAATGCCACTTAGATTCTACTACTTACTACTGCTAGAGGGCTGACCTTTAGCTCAGCCCTCTAAGTAATAATACCGGCTATGGTATTACAATAGCCGAGTGACGTATTGCTCTTCAGAGTTCTGGGAGCATATAACTTGTCTGTCTATGCTACAACCACTAGAAAGTTTGGTGAAGCGAGTGGAAAATAATGAGGCCCCTTTAAGATACCGGTGGGTTATTTTGATGCTCTGTGCTTTATGTTTTCTGTTTACTTTTATTACCCGCTTCACTTGGCCGCCATTAATATCGGTAGTTGTACCAGCACTAGGTATGACGATGGGGCAAGCGGGAGCTTTCATGAGCGCTTTCTATCTCGGTTATCTCGTTACCCAGATTCCAGCAGGGGTTTTGGCTGATCGTTATGGTGCACGAGTCATACTATCGCTAAGCTTGCTTATTGAGGGAACTGCTACGATGACGTTGTCGCTGATAGATAGTTACGAAGTAGGTTTTAATCTGCGCATATTAGCCGGGCTCGGTGCCGGAGCGGTTTTTGCATCCTGTTCTCGAGCTTTAGTAGAGTGGTTTCCGCCTAAAGAACAGGGGTTGGCTTTTGGGTTGCTCATGGCAGCTCCGTCTGGTGGAATTTTAATTACAAATGTTTTAGTTCCGCAGCTTAATCAGTCGTTAGGGTGGCACGGGGCCTTCCTGGCCGTTGGTTCGCTGACATTTACGGCAGGCGTATTGATACTACTGCTTATGAAATCTAATTGTACTTATAATGAGAAAAGCGGCGATGTAAGTGAAGGATTGAGACTGATTTTTGGAAATCGTGACCTGATGCTAACTGCCGCAACTGGTTTCTTTCTAATGTGGCTGCAATTAGGAACAGCTACATGGGCGAATGCCTATATCAAAAGTTTAGGCTTTTCAATTAGTCAGGCTGGTCAAGTAATGGCTTGGTACGGTCTCGGTGGGGTAGTCGCCCCGCTTGTTTCAGGAATACTGTCTGACCGGTTGGACTGTCGAAAATCACTGGTCCTTGCAGCTCTAGTTGCTGTTATACCAACCACAATACTATTTGGGCAGCAGACTTCATTTAGCATGTTATGTATTGTCGGCTTGGCAGCTGGATTTATGTCATACATTGTTAATCCTCAACTGACAATAATGATATCCCAGTTTGCTGGCATGAAATGGGCCGCGACCGCAAATGGAGTATCGAATTTCTTATTTCAATTGGCATCCTTACTAAGCCCCTGGTTTATAGGGTTAGTTATAGACTCAACAGGTATATTTGATTATGTATGGTGGATTTTAGCAATGGGCCCGGTATTGTCTATACTTTTTATTTTGGGAGTACGTGAAAAATCAGTGATTCGGTTGGGTATGGAATGCAAATACTAATGTGCAGAAAGGCAATTGTTTGCAAGCTTTGTGAAAATCTAATGAGACCGATATTGATTTAAACACTGAAATGACTAAATTACAAATAATAGGAAATTAGCTGCTTAGAAATTTATTTTTATGAGGGGAGATATTTGTATGAAAAGAAATCAGAAAATTAAGAAGTGGATAGCAATTGTTCCTTTAGCGCTTATGTCGATTACTATGGCAGGTACACCGGTATTTGACACTCCTGTCTATGCAGCTGCTTCTCCTTCATTCAGCGATGTTCCGGCTGGTCACTGGGCCTATGACGCTGTAGGTAAATTAGCGAAAGCCGGAATTGTGGACGGATATGGCGATAAGTCCTTTAAAGGTGACAAAACCATGAGCCGGTACGAATTTGCCTTTATTGTTGCCAAAGCAATGGACAAGTTTGATGCAGCCGATGAAACCAATAAACAACTGATTGACAAATTGTCTGCCGAATTTGCCGGCGAACTCAACCGCTTGGGTGCCAGGGTAGCTAAAGTAGAAGCTAAGACTAATACCTGGGTAAGCGGTGAGACACGGTTACGTTTTATGGGTAATGATCCCAAGGCCGGCGGAACCAAGCTGCATGGTTCAGACCGGTTCGATTACCGTCAACGCGTCAAATTTCAGGGAACTATTAATGAGGATGTTTCCTGGATAGCACGGGTTCAGGCACAAGGTAAAGCGGGTAATTATAATACTACTGACGGAAGTTCTGCTGCTTTTGACATGTTTGCTATAACTGCCAAGAATTTTCTTGGCCTCGATAAAGTTCGTATTGGCCGTTTCCCTTATGATAACTTTACTTATGGCCTCTTTAGTAAAGCAGTGGGCGTTGACGGCGTTCGCATTGACAAAAAGTTGGGTACAGTATTATTCACCGGCTCGGTAAATGACATTAAGACTAACACTAACCAAGGTACTGGCAGTGGGGACAGTGGCGATGCGAACACACTTACTACCGCTCAGTTTTCAGGTAAAGCCAGCGATAATTTAGGCTGGAAAGCCGGCTACTACTGGTCCGATGTTCCTGGTACCAGCACAACAACAGGAAAAGGCACCCTGAATACCAATATTGGATCTTTTACGCAATCTAATGGCTGGGTAGCGGGCGTAGATGCCAAATTGGGAGACTATCTACTCATCGGTGAATATATTTCGACCAGCCTTAAAGGAGCACAAAACCTGCCGACATCCCCAAAAGGCTGGGTAGTTGAACTTACCAGTGCGACTAAACAACCTCATATCTTTTTTAGTGGGAAATATCTTGTAGACTATAAGAAAAAGGGAGATTTTGGCTGGTCAGTTTCCTATCGCAGCCTTGACGCCGGGGCAGTTCCGTCTGGTGTTGGCGGATTTGACGTTCAGGCAGTCAGCTATGCTACAGATCCCTACTCAACATTTTCGAAAGGTACCGAAAATATTAAAGGCCTCTTCGTAGCTTTCCAAAGCACGATAAGTAAGAACGTAGTTTGGACTATTGAAGGACAAGATCTAAAAATAAAAAATAAAAACCTAACTGGTTTGGCATCAGATGATCTTGGCAAAACTTACATGACAAAGCTTGAATTCTTCTATTAATATCTAAATATGCTACTCAAATTGAAGGAGGGAATTGTATGGTTAACCAAGTTCAGCAAGAAGAATATAGTCAGTATCGTTGGGTAATAATGGCGCTTATGTTTGCCAGTTTTGTGCTTACATTTCTGTCGCGTTTTGCCTGGCCGCCATTAATCCCGGTAGTTGTGCCGGTGCTGAACATGAACATGTCGCAGGCAGGCGCTTATATGACGGCATTTTATATCGGATATGTTATTACTCAGGTACCTGCCGGCATGTTAGCCGACCGCTTTGGTGTTCGTACTATTTTAGGAGTAAGTTTAGTGCTTGAGGGAATATCTACATGGGCAATGGGGTCAATAACGTCATTTGATATTGGCTTTACCTTGCGGGTTGTGACAGGTTTAGGAGCCGGGGCCATTATGTCCTGTTGTGCCAGGGCGCTGATGGAATGGTTTCCAGCCAAGGAACGAGGAACCGCCTTTGGTTTGCTGTTGGCAGCGCCATCAGGTGGATTGTTGCTGGCAAACTATGTTGTACCTGCCCTGAATAATGCCTTCAACTGGCAGGGTGCGTTCCAGGGAATAGGCATTGCTACGGCTATACTCGGGGTATTGATTTACTTTCTGGTTAAGACTTCAGATGAACCTAAAGGAGAAAAATCATTTTTTGGAGGATTTAAGGTATTTTTTACTAACCGTAATATCGTACTGGTTGCCATTGCCGGTTTCTGTCTGATGTGGATGGAGCTTGGTTTAGCTACCTGGGCTAATGCCTACGTCAAGAAATTAGGTTTTTCGGTAAAAGAGGCTGGAATGGTACTGATTTGGTATAGCTTGGGCGGCTTAATAGCACCGGTCGTATCAGGCTGGATATCTGATAAAATAGGTAACCGGAAGAATATTCTAATTGCTGCTTATGCCATAAGCGTGCCATTGACCGTATATTTTGGTTCGCAAACAACTTTGCAGATGTTAAACATTATTGGTTTTGTATATGGTTTTTGTTCTTATCTCGCCAATCCGCATTTAAGCCTGATGGTTTCGGAGTATGCGGGAAAAGAATGGGCGGCGACGGCTAATGGTATTGCTAACTTTATTTTCCAGATTGCTTCGATGATTGGCCCGTTAGTATTAGGTGGTGTTATTGATATGAGCGGCAGCTTCAACACGGTTTGGTATATGATGGCTGCCGGGCCGATTGTGGGTATATTAGTGCTCTTGCCTTTGCGCCCGCCAGCTGTCGAGTGAACTTGTTTCAGCATAGCTGAAACAACGGCGGGTTCAGGTGGGGAGTCTACCCCACCTGAACAAACGCCGCCTGCAGAGGCGGGAGTCTTAACTCGCCGCAAAAGATAAATTTATGTAATATAGTTTTACTATCCGCCCCGGGGCAGCTCGGGGCTATCCCTTATTTTTGAGGAGGAAAGGGTATTGCTCATGTAGAAGTAAATGGCAATAATAAACAGCTATGATAAGGTGGATTTTAATACAACATGGAAAGAATTAACAAAAACTCATTTACTCCTCCCTTTTATCAATTGGCAACTATACTGGAGAAGAAAATACTGTTAGGAGAGTTAAAGGCCGGTGAGTCGCTGCCATCAGAAAATGAGCTTAGCCGGGAATATGAGCTTAGCCGTACCACTGTCCGCAAATGTCTGAGCCTGCTTGCCGAGCGCGGACTTATTAGTACTCAACAAGGAAAAGGGACATTCGTATCAAGACCGTTATTGGATCGAGCTGAATTTTTAATGGAAGAATTCCATGCTCATATGACAAATAGGGGCAAAGAGCCCGGATGCCGGCTGATTAATGTACAGTTTCTCAAACAACTCCCGGAATTTGCTGTGAAGTTAGGTATGAAGGCTAATCAAGGTATATTGTATTATTGCCGACTTCTTTTGGCGGATAATGAACCTATCGCTGTTGAACATAAATATATGCTGTATAGCAAGGGGCGCCCCATTCTGGAGAATGAGCTGCAATATAAGGCTTTTTCTGAGGTTGTTATGATTCATACCGATATTTTACCAGTAAGAAGTCAAGCCATTCTTACTGCTGAAAGTGCCGGGGAATTTGATGCTAAATTACTCAATGTAGCGCAAGGGGAGCCTGTACTAAAATTGCAGCAGGCTTTGTACGATGATGATAATCAGCCTATCGGGGTTGGGGTTTTCTATTATCGCGGTGACCGGTATTCATTAGTTTCGGACAAACAACCTTTGAAGGGGGAACGTTGACGGTGTTAGAACTTCTGGCGAACGCTATCAGTGAACTTGATGAACCATTGGCGCTTGAATTGGTTAAAAAAAGTCTGAATCTTGGCATAGTACCACTGGATATTGTTGAGAAATGCCGAGACGGGCTGGTGGCTGTTGGGAACAAGTATTCGCGGGGGGAATATTTTTTAGGCGATTTAATTCTTTCCTCAGAAATATTTTCGGAAATTATGGACATTCTGGGGCCAGTTGTTGAAACTACTGAGAAAAGGCCGATTATCGGCAAAATTGTTTTTGGCACGATTGAGGGCGATATTCATGATATCGGTAAAAACTTGGTAGGTTCTTTGTTACGCTGTTACGGTTTTGAAGTGTATGACCTCGGGGTTGATGTACCGCCAGATAAGTTTATTCTGGCTTTAACCGAAACAGGTGCGCGGATACTTTGTCTATGTAGTTTGCTTACTCCTGGCATTGAGTCCATAAAGCGAATAATTCAATTGGTTCGGCTAATTGAGCGTGATAAAAAAATAAAAATTCTCATTGGCGGGCTAGTTAATGAAAAAGTAAGAGAATATACCAATGCCGATGCCTGGGTCGATGATGCGAGGCAGGGAGTGGAAATATGTTTGGAATGGAGTCGGGAATTAGGATAATTCAGTATCAAAATAAAAGGGGGAGTGGTTTTTGAAACTGACTGTTGGTAAAAAGATTGCGGGCGGTTTTGCGGTTAACCTATTATTAATCGTTATTTTGAGTGGTATTTGCTTTAGTTCGCTGCAAACCATGAAGGAACGAATCGCTGAGATTCAGCTGGCAAGTCAGCGTAGTGGCATATCGGCCAGTGCGGCGTTGTCGCAGCGAGGGGTTGCTGTTGCTATGCGCGGTGTGATTGCCTATGGAGACGAAAAGTATTACCAGCAAGTTGAGCAGGAATTGAATAAAATGATTGAGCAACAAAACCAATTGCTAGCTGTAACGCCTGAGGAAAAAAAGGAGCAGGTACAACGCCTGCTTGATGTCACAAAAAAATGGAAGGATATAGCGCTTAATGAGTCGCTACCCATACTCCGCAGCTTAGCCCGGGAAAAGGCGGCTGGCAATTTCGCCGGTATTCAGCTGTTTCAAGCCCAACTGAATCAAAATGCCAGCGTTCAGGTACCTGTTACTACTGAACTAACGAGGCTAATGGATGAGGTAAAAGCATACAATGACGGGCAGGTACAAAGTAGTGCCGACAATGCTATCGGTGGCGCTAACGGACTTATTTTTGTAGCCGGTATCATGAGTGCTGTATCGTTACTTGTTGGAGTAGTACTAAGCTTTTTCATTGTCAGCAGAATTAGGAACCCGCTTATGACAATGCTTACGCAAACTCGCAGATTTGCTGAAGGAGACTGGCGTGAGTCGGTACATGTGTCCTCTAACGATGAGCTTGGTGACCTGGCGGCCGCTTTAAATATTATGCGGAATAATACAAATAACTTGATTAAAAATATCTACCAGGCAGCAGAGCAGGTTGCTGCATCTTCTGAACAGTTGGCGGCAAGTTCTCATGAATGTGCGCAGGCAGCTAATCAGGTTGCTGGCGTTATTACTAATGTAGCTATGGGGGCGGCAAGCCAGTTGGAGACGTCAAGTGCGGCTCAAATGAATATGGAGAAAATGTCAGATGGTATTTCGCAAATTGCCGATAACGCGGGTAATGTTGCTGCCAGTACCGAAAAGGCAAGCGACGCTACGGTCACTGGAGTTGAAGCGGTTGACAAGGCCACTATTCAGATGGTTAACATTAAAAATTCTGTGGCTAGTTCAGCGCAAGCTGTTGCCAAGCTCGGGGAACGGTCTAAAGAAATTGGACAAATTGTTGAGGCTATCTCCAGTATTGCCGGACAGACGAATTTATTGGCGCTAAATGCTGCTATTGAAGCCGCTCGGGCAGGTGAACAGGGCCGGGGGTTTGCTGTGGTTGCCGAGGAGGTAAGAAAGCTTGCTGAGCAGTCACAAGGGGCGGCAAGGCAAATTGGCAAATTAATTGGTGAAATTCAGACCGATACAATAGCGGCCGTTCAAGCTATGGAGGGCGGAACCAGAGAAGTCCAAATAGGAACAGAGGTTGTTGATAGTGCAGGCAAAACCTTTGAAGAGATAGCTACTCTCATCCGCCAGGTATCCGGTCAGGTGCAGAAAATATCGGGCGATATTCAGCAGATGGCCAGCGGTAGTAAGCAAATGGTTGGCTATGTACGGAAAATTGACGAAGTGAGTAAGGATACAGCAAGTCATACCCAGACTGTTTCTGCTGCCGGCGAAGAACAATCGGCTGCTATGCAAGAGATTGAGGCATCCAGTAAGGCGTTAGCCAAAATGGCTGAAGACCTGCACACCGCTGTTTCCAAATTTGTAATTTAGATGTTAGTCGAAGTTATTTGTGGGATGATGGCTACTGTTTGACTTCTACCGGATGTTTGCATTTCTTTTTTTCCTGACATGCCAAAAACCTCCTGGTCGTAGATTTTATTCTACGACAGGAGGTCTTCTTTTTTCATTGTTTAAAATTGGGATTCAGTTCATAAGGCTTTGTTTTATTTACTGCTATCACAATCAATCATACAGGCCTCGCAGTCCATGGCACTGCAACCGCTGCTACGCTCATAAGCTGGACGCCTGGGTACCGGATATAAAGCTGGTTTTGTTTCTATTGTTTGCAGTTTTTCAATATAGGAGGCTGGCAATCCCTGTGTTGTTGCTCCTTGCAGCACCTGCGCCATGTATTCTGAACTGGCAAGAGAAGCGTTTCCCAACCGGCTTTTTAAATACATCATCGCCAGCCTGGTAGTGCTGTCGGTACCATAGACTTCCACCGGGTAGCGAAAATAAGCGCCGGTACCATCTAGGCGAGCATCTTCACAATTGTCCAGTTCATCCCAGCTATAGTCGGTCAGACGATAAAGAACCCCCCATACTTCTGAATGGTTATCAGGCACAAGGGTCTCCATAGCGCTGTCCCAAACAGGGGAATATTCGAAGAAAGCCAGTTTGTAGCCAGGAAGCCGGGAAACTCCCACTATTTCAATCTCCGAACACTTTAGTTTCATCTGGACTGGGTTGAGGTTAAGACCATAGGCAAAATAAAGAAGTGGTTGTTCCATATGCATTTTGAGTAGCTCCTTTCACTCTTAGTTTTATTGTATGAATCAACATGCATTGGGCTTACTGCTTTACATTGTTTAAAAACAAAAAGCACAAGCAATAGAATCTAGCATCATTGCTTGTGCTTATCGCCAGTATTAACATTAGTGAGTAAATTCAACCCAATTACAACTAAAACTTACCACAGAACTCTTGCTAAGTCAACTAAAACTGCGCAAGGATAAGAAGGAGTTTTGTCGCCGTGTCCCATAAGTGGTGGAGCACCTATAGGCACGAGCAGGTGAGCAAGCACCTACACGTAACAGCGAACTGTTCACGGACGACAATCTTATTATACCCGGTTGCCTGTTAGATTACATTTTGGGTGGTGTTTTTTTGTATTATAGCTATCTCGCTGCTATTTTCCTATAGTTTTAGTATATTACAAAGCACACTTTAGCAATTGGGAGAAGCCAGAGTTATTTTTAACCCAATTCTAACCTTTAATTAATCATGGTTTAATTTGGAACTGGTATTCTTTTTAGTATTACATAGATCGTGGTTCTGCAGGAGGTTTACTACCTGGAACAGGCTAGGGGTTTGCCGGTGAAATAGCTAGGAAAGCAGGAGGGATGGCCATTGAGTATCAAGGGTTCGAAGAAACTATATGTTGGCTTGATTTTTGCAGTTATTTTGCTTGGCGCTGTTATCATGCGCAGTGGAATAGTATCCAAAAACCAGACAAATAATGCCAACCAGGCTGTAGCGGTAAAAGCTATGCAGGTAGTAACGAGGGATACGCCGGTTAGCAGTGAGTTTGTTGGCCAGGTAAAAGCCAAAAATGAAGTTAAAATCATGTCAAAGGTATCTGGCAATATTATTGCCAAAATGGTAAATGGCGGCGATACCGTCTATAAAGGGCAGCCCTTGTTTCAAATTGATAATAAGCAATACCAGTCAGCTATTGTTTCCGCGCGGGCTTCGCTGAATAAAGCACAGGCGACTCTCAACAATACGCAGAAAGATGTGGAACGTTATCAACGATTGGCGTCGGTAAAAGGGGTTGCCCAGCAAACAGTAGATGCGTATGTATCCCAGGCTGAAGAAGACGCCGCTACTGTTGAGGTCAACCGGGCCGCTTTGCAGCAAGCGAGTGAGAACGAGCAGGATACCTTAATTGTTTCGCCGGTAGATGGCCGTATCGATGTGAATGATGTAAGTCTTGGTTATTACGTGGCTGCCGGATCAACAACAATGGCTACCGTTTCGTCCATCGACCCTGTATGGGTCCAGTTTAGCATGAGTGAAAATGAATATTTAAAATTTATTCGCAGCGGCAATGGTTCACTACCGGCTTCTTTTAAGGAGCAGTTAAAACTTATTCTCAGTGACGGCAAGGAATATCCGCTCAGCGGACATGTAGAGCAAATTGACAGAGGAATAAGCGATACAACTGGCACGATTACCATGAAAGCCAGTTTTGACAATCCGCAACACTTCTTGTTGCCGGGGATGTTTGCCCGGGTAGTCGTGCAGGAAACTGTGCGGCAGGGAGCTTTACTGATTCCGCAAAAGGCAGTTAAGCAAGTGCTGGATAATACCTTTGTCCTCGTCGTCACTGACGATAATAAGGCTGAGAGCAGACAGGTAAAATTAGGAGATAAAATTGGTGATATGTGGCTGGTGGAAGAGGGCCTTAGCGCCAATGACCGTGTCGTAGTTGAAGGGATTGACAAGGCAAAACAAGGAAGTTCGCTGCAAGTAACCATGATAGAACCGGATGCATTGACTCCGGCCAAGCAATAGGGGGCGCTCAGATGGCTAATTTCTTTATTAACCGCCCTATTTTTGCTATTGTTTTGTCAATTATCATTACGTTGCTGGGCACGGTTGCCGCGTTTACCTTGCCGGTAGCCCAGTATCCCAAAATATCGCCGCCGACAATTTCAGTAAGTACCACATACCAGGGGGCAAATGCGGAGGTTCTTGATCAGACAGTTGCCCAGGTTATTGAGGAACAGGTCAATGGCGTTGAGGATATGGTGTATATGTCTTCGACCAGCGCCGATTCGGGTTCTTATTCGCTCAGAATCCGGTTTGAAACCGAGAAAAATTCCGACACGGCTGCTGTGCAGGCTCAGAACCGGGTAGCGCAGGCCAATGCCGCGCTGCCGGGTGCGGTACAAACAACCGGAGTAACTACTCGTAAATCATCACAGGACACAGCGCTTATTTTTAATCTTTGGTCACCAACCGACAGTTTTGACCGCAATTTCTTAAAAAATTATGGCAGTATTTATATGATTGACGATATCAAACGGGTTAGCGGCGTTGGCGAAGTGGATGAATTCGGTTCGAATTACAGTATGCGGATTTGGCTGCAGCCTGAGAAGATGGCGCAGCTTGGGATTTCTGTCGGCGAAGTGACAGCTGCTATTGAAACACAAAATGTCCAGGCGGCCGCCGGTACTTTTGGCAAACTGCCTGCGGCATCAAAGCAGCAATTTCAATATACGGCCAGAGTAAAAGGCCGTCTTACTGATGTGCAAGAATTTGAGAATATCGTTGTGCGGGCAAAATCAGACGGTTCCTTTGTCAGAATTAAGGATATTGCCCGGGTGGAACTTGGCAGTAAGGATTATGATGCCGGCGGCACTTTTTTAAACGGTCATATTTCCACAGGCTTTGGCGTTAAATTAACAAGTGATGCCAATGCGTTGGAGACTATTAGCAAGGTGAAAGAAGTCATTGGAAAAGCGTCAAAGAATTTTCCGGGAGATATGAAGTATAATTTTACGGTTGACAACACCGAATTTGTGCGTGAATCGATGAAGGAAGTTGTTAAAACCTTTGGTGAAGCCTTGTTATTAGTGGTTATTGTGGTATTTGTATTTTTGCAAAGCTGGCGGGCGACACTTATTCCGCTGCTGGCTATTCCGGTGTCGCTGCTCGGTACCTTTGGCGCTTTCAGTGTACTTGGTTTTACCATCAATACGCTTACCTTGTTTGCATTGGTGCTGGCGATCGGTTTGGTGGTTGATGACGCCATTGTCGTTATTGAAGCAGTGGAATATCATATGCGTTATTCCAATCTCTCGCCGCTGGAAGCTACTAAACGGGCTATGAGCGAAGTATCCGGTCCGGTTGTCGCTATTGCTTTTGTGCTGGCCTCAGTGTTTCTTCCGGTTGCGTTTTTAAGCGGTACTACCGGGATATTGTATAAACAGTTTGCCTTAACCATCGTGGTTTCGATGGCGCTATCAGCCATTGTTGCTTTGTCACTGACACCTGCTCTTTGCGTGCTGCTGCTAAAACCTCATGAAGAGCACGAGCATAATGGCGTGCTGGCGCGCGTTTTAAGTCAGTTCAATACTTTGTTTGAAAAAAATCTGGCACGGTATGGCAATGGATTAGAAAAAATTATGCCAAAGGCACGCCTGGGGCTGGTTTTGCTTATGGTGTTGCTTATTTTTACAGGGGGCTTGTATACATTGGTGCCGTCTTCCTTTGTGCCTGAGGAAGACCTGGGCTATTATATGACGGCTATTACTTTGCCTGAGGCCTCTAGTTTGAACAGAACCATTGATTATATGCAGCAAATTGCCGAAAAAATAAGTGCCCAGCCTGGGGTTAAAAATGTTATGCAAAGGCCAGGCAATGACATACTGGGCGGCGGCTCAAAGCCTAATGCCGGATCTATATTTGTTTCACTGGATTCCTGGGATAAACGGCAAACACCTCAGTTACAGTTAAAAGACGAGATAAAACAGACAGCCATGAACGGAAATCAGTATCCGGAAGGCGCAGTAACTGCGTTTGCCCCTCCAAGTTTACCAGGATTGGGATCGGTAGGCGGGTTTACGCTGATGCTGCAGGATCGAAGCGGCGGTTCCCTGGATGATTTAGATAATATGGCTCAAAAATTTGTAGCAGCTGCCCAAGAACGTCCGGAAATTGCTTCGATATCGTCGAGTTTCAAAGCCAATACGCCAAGTTATGAATTTGAGGTGGACCGGGAAAAAGCTGAGCAGTTGGGCGTGGCGATTGATGATGTATTTAATGCTTTACAGGTATTCCTTGGCGGTAGTCAGGTTAACGATTTTAACAAATTTGGCCGTTCTTATAAAGTTATTGTGCAGGCAGAGAATAACTTTCGCGGTGATGTGGCTGCAACCCGGTTTCTCTATGTAAAAAGTTCTAATGACGTGATGGTGCCGTTAAATACACTGCTTAAACCCAAGCCGATTAATGCACCGACAATTATTACCCGGTTTAATGGGGTTAAGGCTGCACAAATTAACGGCAGACAGGCAGCCGGGTACAGTTCCGGCCAGGCTATGGCGGCACTCGAAGAGGTGGCACAGCAAGTGCTGACTGACGGTTACACTTATGAATGGTCAGGGCAAAGCCGGGAGGAAAAGCTTGCTGGCTCACGTACTGCGCTTGCCTTCGGGATGGCGATTGTGTTTGTCTTTTTGTGTTTGGCTGCTTTGTATGAAAGCTGGAGCGTTCCCTTTGCGGTATTGCTTTCGGTACCAACCGGTGTGTTTGGCGCCTTTCTGTTCCAGTATATCCGCAACTTGGAAAATAGCGTGTATATGCAAATTGGATTAGTTATGCTCATTGGTCTGGCTGCCAAAAATGCGATTCTTATTGTTGAGTTTGCCAAAGTCAGGGTTGATGGTGGCATGAAGCCGGTGCAGGCGGCCATCGAAGCGGCCAAGATCCGGCTGCGACCGATTTTGATGACCTCACTAGCCTTTATTATCGGCTGCCTGCCACTGGCTGTGGCAACAGGTGCCGGCGCTGCGGCCAGAAATTCTATGGGAACAGCTGTTGTTGGCGGCTGTTGTTGGCGGTATGCTGGCAGCAACTTCTATTGGGATATTTCTAATTCCGGTGCTCTTTGTTATTGTCGAAACTATTACCGAAAAGATTGATGGCTGGCGTAAAGCCGGGAAAAAGGCTGTAGTTGCTGAGAAATAATTGGCAGACTTTGAAGAAGTCGAGATTGAAAATACATGAAAAAACTGTGTAAGCCTCCAGGCAATAAGGGAGGGTTACATAGTTTTGTTTTTGCTGTAGCTGTTGTTTGCCGTTGGCGTACTTAACAGATCGGAATACGGACAATTATTTTAGTTCCTTCACCAAGTGTACTGTCTAAATGAATAGTACTGTTATGCTGGTCGGCAATCCAGCTGGCAATGGAAAGCCCGAGCCCGGTGCCGCCGGTGCCTTTAGAACGGGACTTATCAACCCGGTAGAACCGATTGAACACATGCAGCTGATCTTCATCCGGGATGCCTGTGCCTGAATCTTTAATACTAACTTCAAAGTGCGATTCAAACTTTTGGGCGTCAATAATGATTTTTCCGCCGCTTGGGGTATAATTGATACTATTTTCAATAAAAATTCGCAGCATTTGCTTGATGGAGGCAGCGTCTGCACAAATATCGGCAGGCTGATTTTGCTCAAGGGTAATGGTGTGATTTGGCGCTATCATACAAGTTTCCTGATAAATTTCTTCAATAAGGTGTTCGGTATTAAATGGGGTCTTATTGAGTATTTGCCGGTTTTGGTCAGCTCTGGCCAAAAACAGCAATTTCTCAATTAATCCATACATATTTTTGGCTTCCGATTTTATCGCTTCAATGCCTTCCTGGAGGGCGGCAGGGTCGTTTTTGCCCCAGCGATCCAGCATGTCGGCATAGCCGCTGATAACCGTTATGGGTGTTCTGAGTTCGTGGGAGGCATCTGATACAAACCGGCATTGTTTTTCAAAACCTGTTTGAATTCGGTTTAGCATATGATTGAAGGTTTTAGCCAATTCATGAAGTTCATCATTGCTGTCGGTCAGTGGTATTCGTTTTTCTAAATTTTTGATTTCTATTTCTTTGGCAGCATCGGTTATGTTGCGAATAGGCCGCAATATCCGATTGCTGATGAAGATGCCGGATATGATGGCAATAATAAGCCCTAACAGATTAGTAATAAACAGGGTTAGAATTAAAGTGCCCAGGAAATCATTTTGCTCCTGCATGGGTTTCATAACATGCAGCTTAAGCAAACGGTCATTTATAAAAAATTGCTTTTTCGTCTCATAGAAATAGAGATGATCCATGTCGATAAGTTGGGATAATGCATTTTTCATTGATGTAAATCGACGATGGTCAAAATAATGTTTTTCCCAACTTGCGGGAGGGGCACCTAATGCATGGGAATCACTATCAATAAGCAGGGAATCTTGCTCATCATATATTTTTAGTATTACTCCCGGAGACAGCAGGTTGTTTTTTAACCTAATTAAACTATCGTCAACCCGGTTTGTCTTCTCAATGTAATGTGTTACGTTCAGGATACTTTGTCGTAAATCGTCATGGGCTTGGTTAAACAGTACATAAAGTAATCCTACGATAGTCAGGCAGCTTGTAAATAAAAGAATACATGACAAAATGGCTGAGTACAGGATGGTTAGTTTAATAGAAATGGGTATTTGCAGCAGTTTAATCTTTGACCACATAGCCAACTCCTCTGACTGTGAAAATATATTTCTGGTTATAGCATTCATCCAGCTTACTGCGCAGATAGCGAATGTAGACATCTACCACTTTGGTGTCGCCCATAAATTCATAGCCCCAAACCTCCTGAAGGATGCGTTCACGAGTCAGCACAATATTGTGATTGCGGATTAGGTATTCCAGGAGATCGTACTCTTTCTTGGTTAACTCGACTGCCTGCTGATCAATATGGGCTTCATATCGTTCTGGGTACAAGACCAGGTTTTTTATCCGTAATTCAGTATCGTTGGAGCCGGGTGGCGATGTTTTATTTTTCCGCAGCGCAGCCCGGATGCGGGCAATGAGCTCCGGGGTAGCAAAGGGTTTTGTTATATAGTCGTCAGCACCGATATCAAGGCCTGTAACTTTATCGATAACGTCATCTTTGGCAGTCAGCATAATGATCGGTATTTCCGATAACTCACGTACCCGTTTGCAAATTTCTATTCCATCCATTTCCGGTAACATGATATCCAAGAGAACCAGGTCATAGCTTTCCTGTATAATACGGTCCAGTGCTATACGTCCATTTGACTCAATGAATGTTTTAAAACCCTCATGTTCCAATTCCATTTGCAGAAAACGGGCGATTTTCTGCTCATCCTCGACAATTAATATTTTTTTATAGTCAGCATGCACGAATTTTTACCTCCTGGTCAATAACATCTATCCTTTATATAACCATTTTTTTTCCCTGTTGAAAAGACTATTTAGTATTTTTAACCAAATTCTAACCTTGGTCTCATAGTTAGCAAAAAGGCGGCGATAGTTGCATACCATCATGGTGATATGCAGCTGTCGCCGCTTTCCTTTGCCATCGTTTAGTTATTGTATATATTTCGAATTTAAAACTGTCGTCACAGACGGCGTTGCCCGGTTTTTTAAACCTATGATAATCTCAATGCTAACCAGTGACCAATAGACGGTAAGTTCAGCCCATTCTTCCAGTAGTACTCTGTACGGATGGAGGAACTGTATTGTTGTTTTTTCAAACCAGGTGGTAATAATCGCCATTATAATTACAATTGCGATATCGAATAAAGGAAGTGGCGCTTGCCGGAGGTACTGTAATGGTGAACTGCAGTAAATGCCAATTAGCATCGAAATGCTAGCTATGGCGACAAACGGGTGGACCCATGGGCCATACCACACCTGATGAATGGAAAGAAATTCAGGTCCATTTTCCCCCAATGCAACCGGATAAAATACTCGTCCCCAGCTCAGTTCCCGCCCAATGCATAGAAGCCAGAAAAGTATCAGCCATAACCAGAGGTTGCGGACGTTACGGTTATCTCGATTATGTTGTGCCGCAAACCAAGATAACACTAAGCCTATGCTGAGGATAAGGACTTGTATATTTTCCAGCGGTCCATTCTCCCAACCCCAGGAACGAGGCAGAGACAGGCCGAGGGGGAACAACAGTACAACCATAATGATGGAAATCCAAGTGGTCGAAAAGGGTTTATAAACAAAACGGAAGGTTGGTTGTGTTTCCACGCGTATCAACGCCTTTCATTCACAAGATTATGGTTGGTTTTTTACTGTTAACCAATAAAGGATTGTTTGTTAGGACAATTTTCAATTCTTTTTATCCCTTGTATAAAAATATAAAATGCCTGATTGGAATAGTCTTTATAATCGTCTTTAACAAGAGGAGTAGATTCGGTCATTAGTCCAGGAGCGCAAAAAGGGGAATGAATGATTTCCAGCAGTAGGATAGTTAGATGATGCTGCTGGAGGGTAGGGATGAATTCCTGCTCCGAAATCCCCTGCCTAAGGCAAGTAAAAAGACAATGATATAGTTCAGCGGTATATTGTTTTACAATGGAACTGCCATTTGTAGGCCCCCGCAATCTTTCATAATGCCAAAATGAAGTCAGGTAAGGCTGCTGACGTTTTAATTTAACAATGACTTGGGTAAGACGTTCGGTTGCAGTTAATCCTGTTATTGTTTCAATTTCCTGAAGTGACTTGAGGGCCGGTGAAAAGTGATTTTGCAAAATCACTTGGTAAAGTGGATCTTTACCACCAAAGTAGTATGAAATCGAGGCGACATTTACGTGGGCTTCCATTGCCAATTGCTTTATGCTAATGTTTTCAAATCCTTGCTTGGCAAATAAAGATGTGGCGATATCTATAATTTTATTTTTTTTACTGTTTTTCATAGTCACCAACTCCTTGTCCCTCTAGATCTTCATGAACAAGTTTTTCCGTGGGTAAGGAAAAGTGATGTATGTCTTCATCTTACCCACGGAAAGGAAAGATTAGAATGCAAATGATATGAAAAGGTTAAATGGAAAACTTATTTGACAACTAAAACAGGGCAGTGGGAGTTACGGACGACGTAGGTGCTGACACTTCCCAGGAGTAATCCGGAAATGGTTCCTAGCCCCCGGCTGCCAATGATGATGATATCATAGCCATTTTGCTCAGCAAATTCTGTAATAGCAATGCGGGGTTCGCCCACTTTATTATATGTTTGAACTTTAGTGCCTTCGGGAACATGTTTTAAAGCCTCTGTAAGTATTTGTTTAGCGAAATTTGCGGGATCTGTAGAGATATTTGCCGGAATGGTAATCCCTTTCACCTGATCGTATAAGGGTGTTTGCTGTGATAAAACTGATACATAAAGGATGGTGATTTCGGCATCTAAGGAATGTGCCATTGCCACTGCGTGTGACAAAGCCGTAAGTGAATTTTTGGACCCGTCAATAGGCACCAAAATTTTCTTATACAGTTTTTCCATAGGTAACAACTCCATTTCAATATATTTACCAGGTAAGGATTATTAAACAGAAAGCCCATTCTTAGTGGTAGTTGTTTCAGAATCCTGGGTGTTTGCAGCTGGTTGTGCCCGATACAAGGTAGCATACATAACCGGCAGTACGATTAGTGTTAGTATTGTTGCACCGGCCAAGCCGGCGGCAATGGCGATAGCCATTGGTCCCCAAAACTCATCGGTAAATAGAGGAACCATCCCGAGAATAGCTGCAGCTGCTGTTAAGCAGATGGGGCGAAAGCGGATAATTGTTGCGTTGATAATGGCATCCCAGAGGGATTCACCGGCTTCAAGCTGCTGAGAGATCTGGTCCATTAGCACGACTGTATTACGCATAATAATCCCGGCTAAGGCTAGAATTCCCAGAGTTACAACAAAGCCCATGGCACTGTTGGTCACCAAGAGGCCGATTGACACCCCAATGAGTCCTAACGGTGCTGTTAACAGTGTTAGAATTAACTTCGGAATACTTTGCAGTTGGGTTATCAGTAGGATCATGATGGAAATAAGCATCGCCGGGATAGTCGCATTAATATATGTAGTCGCTTTTACACTGTCACTTTTAGTACCATCATAATCGATGCTATAGCCTAAGGGCAGATTGGCGCGTACGTCAGCAAGACTTTCATATACTTGCTGGGCGATGTCGTCACCGGTTGCTCCCGGCGTTATCTCTGCCTGCACCCAAACCATAGGTTTTAAATCACGGCGGTAAATCAAGCCATGTTCGGTATCAAAGCTGATTTTGGCAATTTGATCAAGGGGAATATATTGACCGTTACTAGCTTGGATATTGAGGTTTTTTATGCGGGAGGGATCATAGCGATCCTGGGAATCAAAGCGGAAAACCATATTGACGGTTTTGTCATATTCCCTGAATTCTGCAAAAGGCGCACCGCTTAACTGGGCTTGGAGAGCATTAGACAGCGTCTGGGAGGTAATGCCTAAATTGCGGGCTTTATCTTGATCAACAGCTAAATGAATAATTTTACTTTTTTCATTCCAGTTGAGGTTGACATTTTTGGCTCCCGGGTTGGCTTCCATGGCAATACGTACTTTTTCGGCTATCTCGAGGACCTTATCCTGGTCATAGCCATTGACGCGCAGCATAACCGGGTAATCAGCTGATGGCCCGTTGGGTATAATCTTGGTATGAACATGCACGCTGGGAAACGCATCATTTACTAACTTACTGAGTGAATCGTTCAACTGGTCACGGGCCTTATAATCGTTAGCAACAATGATAAACTCAGCAAAGTTAGTTTTGGAAAAAGTCGGCTCAAAACTTAAGACAAACCGGGGCGCCCCCTCACCCACATGGTAGGTGTAATACGAAATCAGGGGATTATCGTTCAGTTTTTCGGCAACTTGGTTAGCGACTTCATCGGTATTGTTTATCGACGCTCCTTCCGGTAATTGTAGTTGAACAATAAGCTCCGGCCGGGTAGAATTCGCGAAGAATTGCTGTTTGACTAAGCCCATTAAGCCCACAGAGACGATAAAACAGGCTGCGGTAACAGCAAGCACGGTTTTGCGATGCGACATGCACCAATTCAAGGTGCGTTTAAATAGATTATAAAACTTGGTGTCATAGACATCATGTTCGTCTTCGCCCGCTGCTTTTGGTTTAATCTTAATAAACAGGTAAGACATTAACGGGGTAACTGTCCCGGCCACGACCCAGGAGGAAATCAGGGCAATGGCGATGACGGAGAAAATCGTTATACAATACTCAGAGCCGCTGCCAGCAGCCAAGCTGACAGGGATAAAGCTGGCAACAGTCACCAGGGCACCGGTTAAGCGCGGATAGCCTGTTGAGGTATAAGAAAAACAGGCAGCATTGAAACGGGTCCAGCCCTGTTCCAATTTGACGATCATGGTTTCAATGGTGATAATGGCATCATCTACTAGCAGACCTAACGCAATAATCAGGGCACCCAGCGATATTCGCTGCAACTGAATACCGACCATATCCATAAAGCAGAAGGTTATCAAAATAACCAGGGGAATGCACATGGCGACAATCAGACCGGCGCGGGCGCCCAGACTGGCAAAGCTAACAAGTAAAACGATGATGACGGCTTCCATCAGTGATTTTATGAATAAATTAATCGAAGTTTTTACTACCTCAGGCTGATTAACGGTCTGGTGGATTTCCAGCCCGGCAGGCAGCTCTTTTTTTACTTGCTCAATAGTCTTAGCCAGGTTTTCGCCTAAGGTAAGAATATTATCACCAGGCTTCATCGCCAGCGAAATGCCAATGGCGGGCTCACCGTTATAATAAAATTTAGGGTCACTAGGCTCGGCGTAGGCGCGGGTTACTTTGGCAATGTCACCTAAGCGGAAGGTACGTCCGTTAGCTTGAATAGGAACATTGCGGATATCTGCCAACTGTTCAAACATACCGGTAATGCGTAAATAGATATTGTCGGATGCTGTTTCTAACATACCGGCAGCCGTCTTGGCGTTTTGTGCTGCCAGGGTGGAAGTTATTAGTTCAGGACTAATTCCCAACTGCGCCAATTTACTATTTTCTATTTCAATATAAATTTTTTCTGTTTGCACACCCACAAGCTGAACTTTGTTAACAGAGGGGACACCCAGCAAAATACGGCGGATACGTTCGGCCTTTTCCCGCATTTCTTCATAGGTATAGCCATCACCGGTAAGGGCATACATTACACCATATACATCATCGAACCGGTCATTAAACGCGGGTTCAGAGGCACCAGACGGTAACGTATTTTTAATGTCGCTAACCATTTTCTGGGCTTCCAGCCACCTAAGACGGACATCTTTTTGGGGAACAGTGTCTTTTAAGTGAACGTAAATAACTGCTATTCCAGGCTTGGAGAAGCTTTTCACATAATCAAGCCCAGGCAAATCCTGTAACTTTTTTTCAATTTTGTCGGTAACTTGTTCTTCCACTTCCCGCGCGGTAGCACCCGGCCAGGAGACATTGACAATCATTTGTTTGATGGTAAAGTCCGGATCTTCCATCCGGCCGAGGTTGTTATAAGAGTAGAAGCCGGCGACAAAAAATAGGAGTATGAAAAAGTAGATAAAATGCTTATGATTCAGCGACCATTCGGTTAGATTGAAATTTTTCACAGGGACTCACCGCCAACTTGTATCTTTTGTCCTGCTTTGAGTTTATGTACGCCTTTGGTTACAATGCAATCACCCTGCTGTAAGCCTTCGAGGACTTCAATTGATGTTTCATTAATAAAGTTGCCCACTTTTATGGGGCGCGAGGTAAGCATATCGTTTGTTACTATCCAAACGGTTGGCGTATCGCCGGTTTGATAAATGGCAGTCAGTGGAATAGTTATCGTTTGCGGTACATTGCTGCTGGCCACGGTTACGCTGGCGGTCATTCCTAATTTCATTTCAGGCGGCGGGTTTAGTAAGCTAATGCGTACTTTAAAGGTACGAGTGGTTGGATCAGCCATAGGGGCAATCTCTCTTATTGTACCAGCAATCATTTTGTTAGCTAATGCCCAGAAAGTGACTTTGATGTCCTTAGCCTGGCGCAATTCTTCAATGCGGTTTTCAGGTACACTAATTTCCACTTCACGGTCGCCGTCCTGCACTACGGTGGCAATGATTTGTCCAGCACTGACGACTTGGCCTATTTCGGCAGAGATGCTGGAGACAATACCTGATTTATTGGTCTTTAAAAGAGTGTAATCCAGTTGATTGGTACCTTGCTCATATTGAGCGGAGGCTTGCCGCACCCCGGCAACGGCTACATTGTAGGCATTGGCATACTGGTCATATTGGGATTGACTGATAGCACCGCCTTCCAATAATTCGCGGTACCGGTTGAGATTGCTCGCTGCTAACTGCAGCTGCGACTCAGCCGAATACACCTGAGCGGAATTGCTATTAACGGTTTGCACAACATCCTTGGCGTCAATTTGCATCAACGCATCCCCTGCGCTAACATGACTGCCTAATTGGACATTCCGGTTGGTAATTCTTCCATTGACCTGGAAAGCCAATTGACTTTCATAGCGGCCGCGTACTTCACCGGAATAGGTATACTCCTGGGTATTTGTTGTCGTGCCAATTACCGCGGTGCGTACTTTGCCAATCTCTTCGGCTGCAGCTACTGGCTTGTTATGATCTTTCAAGATAACGCCCCCGATGATACCGAGCCCGATGATTGCTGTGGCTAAACCGCAATATAATTTTTTTGTTGGTATTTTGCTTAACCAATTTAATTGTCGCATTGTTTCACTCCTTAGTCTCATTCACAATTAATTTTTGAGGGGGATAAGCTTAACTTGTTCATGCCTCCTTTCGCTTGATGGTCAGCCAACTTGCTAGTGAGTGGTAGATTTTTATGCGGAGTCAGCCTATTAATTGAATATATTCAATTAATAGGCTAAAAAAAGCCGCCCACCCATTTCATTGGCTGACGGAATTTTTTTATTAAATTGCATTATAGTATACTGATTTATAGCGATATATGGATTGTTCCGTCCTGCGCTCCTAACGTTTTTTCGATAATGGATTCAGCCATTCTCAAGCGAAAGGACAAAAGTTCAGCAGGTAGTTTCTGAGGCAAGGCCACAATGAGAAGATCGATAATTACCAGGATGAAATCCAAAACTGTCGGAGGATGGGATACATGAAAATATTGTTTTTCGTTTCCTTCATTAATGACTTTTAGTATCCATGGTGAGAGGAAGAGGTTACTGTGGCGAGATATTTTATACCTAACCTGTAGGAGCTGCTGGTCATGCAATAAGTCAAGATACAACCCGCCTTTGTATTGAACGCCCTGGAGCAGGGTAGATATCATTAATTCGATTTTGCGGGGGGGAATAAAACTGTCGGAATAAGCTATCTTTTTGATTTCAGCCAGGAAGGAAGAAGATTGACGAATAACTAATGATTCTAAAATTTCCTCCTTGGACTTAAAGTAGTAATAAAGCATTCCCTGGGCAACGCCCATTTTTTTGGCGATATCGCTAATTGTAGTTCCAAGGTAGCCCTTGCTTGAAAATAAGTATTCGGCAGTATCTAAGATTTCAGTGATTCTAATTTGCGGGTCTTGTGGAGTTCTTGCCATTGTAGCACCTCTATAATTGAATTCATTCAAATTATAGAGCTTACTGGGAGTTGTTGTCAAGAATAACTTCTTTTATAATGGCGGTGCTTTAGCCTGTTGCTTATGGATTTTTATTATATTCATGCTTCATAATATTTTTATAATTAAAATAATTAAATTGTTCTCAATTATTAAGTAAAGTAAACTTAATGCGACAAACCGAAATGGTATCCAGACAAATTTAACCATAAGAGGTTAGAATATTACCCAAAGGCTTTTGCTGCTATGACCAGGTATCCTAGGTCCAATGTGGGAGGAGTATCATGAAAAGTATCAAAACAAAACTCACTGTTGTGATTTTAACTATTTTTTGTGTGGCGCTAAGTGCTCTGGGGGGGCTAAACTACTGGAAGGCACGGCAAGTGATTACGCAGACTATCATGAGTGACATGGAGAAGAAGGCAGTCAGTATGGCTGCGGACTTGGGTGCTTGGCTGCAAGGCCGACAATCAGAACTAATTATAATGTCAGTCTCACCTGAAGTACAACGAGGGAATAAAGATACGATTCTTCCTTTTCTGGAAAACGCCGTAAAAACCAATAAAGAATATGATTCTATAACTTACATTGATATACTGGGGAATTTTATAAACTCAGCTAAAGTTACAGGAAATGTTGCCGAACGACCTTATTTTCAGCAAGCTATGCGAGGGAGTACAGCCACCTTCGGTCCGTTTTTATCAAAAACTAATGGGCGACTGGTAATGTTATTTGCGGTTCCTGTTAAAGCGGATGGTAAAGTAACCGGTGTATTGACAGGTGCTATTGATATGGAAGGATTGACGGCGAAGGTATTGTCAACCAAAGTTGGTCAAACAGGATTTGCCTTAGTCGCCCAACAGGACGGACTAACTATTATCCATCCCGACAAGGAAGTAGCAATGAAAGTCAATCCATTGAAAGATTCTAATGTTGATCCTGGACGAAAAGCGTTTACTGAAAAAATGATACAAGGAGAGACGGGTATTGTTACCTTGCAAACTCTGGGGGTTGACAGGTACATTGCCTATGCACCTATACCCCTGGTTAACTGGGAAGTGGCGCTGACGGTGCCGATCGCCGAGGTAACAGATACAGTGTCATCACTTACGACTATTTCGATGGCCACTATCTTTGTTGTACTAATAATTACGGGGTTGTTTGTTGCCTGGTATGCTCGCCGTATTGCTAAACCTATTCAGACATTGGAGATGGCAGCAAAACGGATCGCAGACGGCGATATTTCACAAGTAAGGTTCAGCACTGTATCCAATGATGAAATCGGACGGTTAGGGAAGAGTTTTGAGCAGATGGCGGAAAACTTACGTAGATTAATACGCAAAATTACGGAGGCGGCCGATCAGGTAGCGGCTTCCTCTGAAGAACTCAGCGCCAGTGCGGAACAGTCTGCTCAAGCAGCTAATCAAGTAGCGCAAGTCATTGCTGAAATGGCGAACGGAGCAGAAAAGCAAATGAAGGCCGTGGATGATACTGCGTCAGTGATAAATCAAATGACGGAAGGGGTTCAGCAGATTACAGCAAATGCTAACATAGTTGCGGGTACTTCAGAAAAATCAGCAGGTTCTGCACAAAAAGGCAGTCAGGCGATAGAGAAAGCAATTGCCCAGATGGGGAATATCGAAAAAACGGTTACTAGATCGGCTCAGGTTGTAGCAAAATTGGGCGAACGCTCAAAGGAAATCGGACAAATTGTAGATACTATTTCCGGTATTGCGGGGCAGACCAATCTACTGGCTCTTAATGCGGCCATTGAGGCCGCCCGGGCGGGTGAGCAGGGACGAGGGTTTGCTGTAGTTGCCGATGAAGTTCGAAAACTAGCAGAGCAATCGCAGGAGGCGGCTAAGCAAATTGCGGGGCTAATTACGGAAATTCAAAAAGATACTGATAGTGCGGTAATCGCGATGGATGATGGCACAAAAGAAGTCCATATTGGGGCTAAGGTAGTGAACGATGCTGGCCAAGCCTTTGAAGAAATTTTTAGATCAATCAATGAAGTGTCGGTTCAGATGCAGGAGATATCGGCTGCTATTCAGCAAATGGCCGGCAGCAGCCAACAAGTCGTAGGGTCAGTGCATGAATTTGATACAATTAGTAAAGATGCTTCCGGGCAGGCACAAACTGTATCCGCTGCTACGGAAGAACAGTCAGCAACCATGGAAGAAATTGCAGCCTCTAGTCAGGCACTTGCCAGGATGGCAACAGAATTAACTCAGGCTATTAGTACTTTCAAGATATAAAAACTGCCAAATAAGCCGAAAAGATAGATTGATCATGATCAATTACCTTTCCGGCTTATTTTAACATGGGGGTGTAATCGGAAGCAGCATATCATTTTGTATGATTTGAATATTATTTTTGGCTTTATTAAGAAACAAAGGTATAGCTGGATTCCGATTTATCTTTTTCCAGGATGCTACCATATCAACTTGTGCATCTTCACCTTCCAATTTTATAAAGCGAAGATTAGGACTTGCATAGGGTTTGGTAGCAAAGTAAGGGAGAATGGCGATTCCTTCGCCTGATTCAACAAGCGTAAGCAAAATTTCAGTGAGATAAGGCCGTTCGACTATTTTAGGGGTAAAACCCCGGTTGGCGCATAATTGTAAAGTGAAATCGTAGGGGCAGGGTGCAACTTCACGATTTAGGACAATAAAAGGCTCACGAGCTACGGCGGCTAAATCTAACTGAGGCTGATTTGCCAGGGGATGGTCATATGGCATTACAAAACATTCAACATCCCGCAAGAGTGATTGCCAGACTAGATGGGGCGTATTCTGTAACGATACTGACATGGTAAGGCCTATATCTACATCATTGTGTTCTAAGGCCATATTCAAATCACCCCAATTCAATTGAAGTAACATTAATTGAATCTTTGGATAGGAGTTTCGAAAGTCTTTCACTAGTTTGGGTAAAAAGTGTTTAGTATGTGATTCCAGGAAGCCAACTTTAAGAGTACCCGCAAAACCGGAGGCGGTATGGCGGGTTTTTTTTATTGCTTCTTCAAGTATAGCAATAATGAACTTAGCTTCTTTCAAAAAAACCTGCCCAGCTTCTGTCAGTTGGACTGAACGAGAATTTCTTTCAAATAGTTTGACACCCAGGTGCTTTTCTAAATCCGCTATTTGTAAACTTACTGCGGATTGTGTGAGATATAAGTGTTTGGCCGATTCAGTAAAATTTAATCGCTCTGCGACACAAACAAAGATTTCCAATTGCCGAGTTTCCATAATTCCCTCCGAGCGGATTTAGTCAGCAAAACTTGAGGAGTAATTAAATTATAGTGTAGTTCTAATTAATTAACAATAAATTATGAATATTGATGCAGGAGCAGGTATTAAATTTTTTTATTATTGCAATGAGAAATCTGAATTTCCGCAAAAATATATTTTACTATATTATAAAGAGGAAGATTGTGAATTTTGACAATGTTGTTACATTGCCAAGTACAAAGGGAAATGCATCACTAATTTTTAATGGAGGCGTTGCATGAAACCACCACAAGAATTATTGAAGGAACGCAAGGAAAGAATAAGAAAAGCTGCAGCGCTAGAAAAAACCGACCGAACTCCGGTAGTAACTCTGGCTGATGGTTTTTGTGCGACCCATATGGGAGTCAAGTTATCAGAGTTTTGTTCGAAAAATATTATTAGGAGTGGATTAGATGACAGCAAAAGAAGATCAAATGACAGCAGAGGAGAGACTGGTAGCTACTATTAATCTTGAGCCAGTTGACCGGGTAGTATGTGCGCCAATGATTGATCAGTATGCCGGTCAGTTTGCAGGAATTACCAATAAGGAATTTATGTGGGACTGGAAAAAGTGCATGGATTCTCTTGATAAAGTAAAGGAAGCCTATCCCGTTTGGGATAGCAACCCTTTTATTATGTGTGAACGGTATGCGCCGCTGATGAAAAAAGTAGGACTCATGCGGACGGCAATGCCGGGTGTGGAACTACCTGACAATGCTTCCTTCCAGATGCACGAAGTGGAAATTACAACCCGGGAGGACTATGATCTGCTCATTAAAGAAGGTCTTTTGGCATATGTCGGTAAGTTTAATCAAGTTGCCCATGGTACAAATCCAGAAGAACAACTTGCAGCGATTATGGAAAAAGGCAAATTACTGCTGGATGAAAACCAGCGTACTCAGCGCCGCGGGCAAAGTTCAACCTGGGGAATACTAGGCGGATCGGCACCTGATGTATTGTCGATGAGCCGTTCCCTGGAAAAGTTTTTTAAAGATGTGATTCAAATCCCTGACAAAGTATATGAAGCCATGCTTGTTGTTACAGACGGTATGATTGAGTTACTCTCAGCTCAGGCGGACCAAACCGGTATCAGACGGGCGTTTATTGGCGACTCTCGCAGTAGTGCTCAATGGATATCACTGAAGAAGTTTGAAAAGTTATTCATGCCAGTTATGAAGCGGCTTGTTAACGGTTTGGAGCAAAAGGGAATTATTCCAATATTGCATCTTGATTCTGACTGGACAAAAAATCTACCATATTTATTGGAATTGCCGGCAAAGAAATTCGTTGTTCAATTGGATGGCTCTACTGACATTTTTAAGGCAAAGGAAATACTTGACGGACATTGTGCGATTATGGGGGATATGCCGGCAGCGCTCTTAACGGTAGGATCTCCAAGTGCGGTAGATGCATATGCTAAAAAACTATTTGAAGTTGTTGGTAAAGGCGGCGGTTTCATTTACTCTTCAGGTTGCTGTGTTCCTATGAATGCCAAACATGAAAATATGAAAGCCTTCTTTGATGCGGTAGAGAAGTACGGACGCTATAATTAGCGGCTACTCTATAAAGGTATTAAAATTATCGGAGCAGTCTCAAAAATAATTGAGGCTGCTCCTTTTTATGTACGTTCAGCATATCTTAGGCTGAGCTTTGGACGAGAAAAATTAGGTAATGGTTTTTTATGGATGGATATGGCGCAGGGGGAGATGTGGCCATAAACTCAATGCGGGTCATTGTCAATTGCCAGCGTATCAAGCTCTTGCAGGAATAAGGGAACGGCAGGATTTGAATGTACTTCATTCCAGGCCACAACCACATCAAACGTAAAGTCGTCACCGGCGATATCCAGAAACCGAAGCTCCTGACTGGCATAAACGTTAATATGTCTTGGCAAAATTGCAACTCCAATACCGGATTCAACCATTAGCAAAGCATTCTCGGGGAACGTTGTTAATTTTACAATATCAGGGGAAAAGCCAGCCGCTGCGCAGAGTGTTGTGATTTGGTTATAAAGACTGGGAGATTCTTCTGGGGCCAAAAGAAGAAATTTTTCCTTGGAAAGCGTGGACAGCTTAATGTCATTATTATTGGCAGCCGGGTGGTCATGCCGCAGGACAATGGCAAGTGAATCAGGAAACAAGGTCTTCCAGCAAAGTCCGGGAATGTTCAATAAATCAAAAGAAAGAGTAAAGGCAATATCAATATCACCATGTTTTAGGGTTGTGGCGAGTGCGCCCAAATTTAACTGGTTTAACTGCAAATCGACATTAGGATAAGTGTTTCTAAAACGTGAGATAAGTGCGGAAAAGAAGTTCTTAGTCGGTGCGCCCAAGAAACCAATTTTAAGTTGACCTGCAAATCCGGCTACTGCCAGGCGAATTTTTTGGATACCTTCTTCATAGTGAGCAAGAATGGCTTTGGCCTCGGTAAGGACTATAGCGCCGATCGGTGTTAAACGGACGGTTTGTTTATTACGCGCAAATAATTGCACTCCGAGGGCATGTTCTAAATCTGCGATGTGTCTGCTAAGGACAGGCTGAGCGATAAAAAGTTGCTTAGCAGCTGTGCTAAAGTTTAAATGTTCTGCGAGACAGGTGAATTCGCGTAATAACTGGATTTCCATGGTCCCTCCATTGCCATTGCTATCTATAACAATAGTATACAGCGATTAATGCGAGAGTGGAAAGGTTTCGCCAAAAAATGCAATGGCATAGCGGTAATACTTTTCTATCATAAGCTTAGACAGAGATGGTATTTCCCATTTAAAGCAGATTGCATTAGTATTAGTTGTAATATGAAGTTGCACACTGAAGGGAGAAAATAGATTATGGCGCTTGAAAGTACGCAATTTTCGGTTATCCTTTTTGGCCTGGAAAAAGTGCTGAAGATGACTGCCCTGCGATCTGCCACCTTTGCTGAGCGGCTCAAAGAAAAGAATTTGATTGCTCAAATTAAATTACGAGACAACTCTCAGGGCAGATATTTTATTTTTAAAGAGGGCAAAGTTTCTTCAAAATCTGGTATCCACGCCAATCCCGATATTGTTATGTCGTTTGAAGATGCTGCAACCGCAGTAAGAATAATGAGCCCCACAAAAACGTTCTTAGAATTTATCAGTTCGGCTAAGAGTTTTCAACTTGATATGCGGGGACCGGACGAATTATCGCTATGGTTTGCTGAAACCTTGAATATGACAATGAGTCTTAAGCCGGATTATGGCGTAGATATGGGCGGCGGTGTCAAGCGCTACACGAGCAACACCAATGGCGGTCCGGTTTTTGTGTATGTAAAGGCTGGTAAAATCATCCGGATTACGCCTATCGATTTTGATGAAGAGGATGCAGATCCATGGGTAGTCAAAGCCAGAGGCAAAGATTTTTCACCACCCAGGAAAACAACGGTCAGCCCTCATACTTTGGCATGGAAATCAATGATTTATTCTCCGAATCGGTTGCTTTATCCTATGAAACGGGTGGACTTTGATCCGAAGGGCGAAAGAAATCCTCAAAACCGGGGTATATCCGGGTATGAACGGATTAGCTGGAATGAAGCATTGGATATTGTTGCTAATGAAATTAAACGGGTAAAAAAAGAACATGGTCCAGGTGCAATTATGAACGGCAGTGGCTCACATCATACCTGGGGAGCGTTAGGATACTGGCTTAGTGCCAGACTACGGTTTTTTAACTCCATTGGTTGGACACCTGTAGTGCATAACCCGGATAGCTGGGAGGGGTGGTTCTGGGGAGCGACACACCATTGGGGCCAAAGTGCCCGGAATGGGGGCTCGGAGTTCTATAATCTTGTGGAGGATTGTCTCCAAAACTGCGAAATGATGGTCTTCTGGTCTAGTGACCCTGAATCAACTAGCGGTGTATATGGAGCATCAGAAGGCACAATACGGCGCCAGTGGCTAAAGGAATTAGGCATTAAGCTTGTTCATATTGATCCGTACTACAATCATACGGTCGGACTTTTGGGCGGTAAGTGGCTGGCACCCAAGCCCGGTACTGACAGCGCTATGGTTTTAGCTATTGCTTATGTTTGGATTACCGAAAACCTTTATGATAAGGAGTATGTTGATAAGCGTACAACTGGTTTTGAAAAATGGCGGGACTATATCTTAGGTAAAGAAGATGGTTGTGAAAAGACACCGGAGTGGCAAGAACCGGAAACAGGTGTTCCAGCAAAAGACATCAGGGCACTTGCACGGGAGTGGGGACGCAAAAAGACCTATTTAGCTGCCGGCGGCATTGCTGGTTTTGGCGGCGCGTGCCGTACGGCTACGGGAACCGATTGGGCCAGAGGTATGGTCTGTCTCATGGCTATGCAAGGTTTAGGCAAACCGGGGATTAATATGGGAAGTATGCAGCAGGGTACTCCTGTTGATACCCGTTTCTATTTCCCCGGTTACGCCGAAGGTGGTATGTCGGGTGATATTTTTGGTACCGGCAACTTTCTTAACTTATACCAGCGGATGCCCAATATTGTAACAATGAATACCGTTAAACAAGGAGTGCCGCGTCTTAAAATTCCTGAGGCCATTATGGATGGCCACTGCGAAGCTTATAATGCGGATGCTACCACCATTGAAGGACAATTTATCCCGCTTAAATATCCCACTCCCGGGTATTCGCCAGTAAAAATGTATTATAAATATGGCGGTTCCCATATTGGCACTATGGTTGATACTAACCGTTATGTAAATATGTACCGTTCAGACGGGCTGGAATTTGTTGTTAATCAATCGATTTGGTTTGAAGGAGAAGCTCAGTTTGCTGACGTAATTTTACCGGCCTGCACTAATTTCGAACGCTGGGACATTAGTGAATTTGCCAATTGCGGCGGCTATATTCATCATTCCTTTACGCAGGTTAATCACCGGGTTGCTGTTTTGCAGCATAAATGCATTGAGCCGCTGGGTGAGTCAAAATCTGATATCCAAATCTTCCTGGAGTTATCGAAACGTCTGGGATTGGGCTCTGTATTTTCTGAAGGCTCCACTGAACTCGAATGGTGTAAACGGCTGTTTGACGGAACCGATTTACCCCACAATATATCCTGGAGAAAGTTTCTTAAGAAAGGGTACTATGTTATCCCGCCATTGCCTGAAGATCGACGTGATCCGGTTTCCTTCCGCTGGTATGCGGACGGCCGTCCTAAGGACACCCCGGAACCTTTTCCTGCACCAGCTGACTATACGGAAGAATACCGCATGGGATTGCAAACCCAGTCCGGCAAGTTAGAATTTGAAGCCTCAAGTCTAAAGCGATATGATCCCAACGATCCAGAACGGCCACCCATTATGAAGTACAATCCGGCCTGGGAAGGTCCACATGCAACGGAATTATTTGCCAAGTATCCGCTGCAGCTTGTTTCACCTCATCCGAAGTTTACTTTCCATACGCAAAGTGACGGGAAGGATAGCATTATTAATGATATAAAGGATCACCGAATAGCAATTAATGGACACTATTATTGGATCATTAGGATTAATCCGCAAGATGCCGCTGCCCGTGGCATTAAGGAAAATAATTTGGTCAAGGCATTTAATGACCGGGGGGCAGTTATATGCGCAGCCCAATTGACTGAACGTATTCCTCCGGGAACCGTACACTCCTATGAATCTTCTGCTGTCTATAAACCGGTAGGTGAACCTGGCAAATCACCGGATCTTGGCGGCTGTATCAACCTTCTCACTCCCAGTCGGATGATGATAAAAAAATCTCATGGTATGGCAGCTAATTCCTGTCTTATTGAAATCACAAATTGGAGCGAAGAGGAGCGCGTTTGATGAAAAAGTGGCATTTGATTATAGATGTTGAGAAATGTGTGGATTGCAATAATTGTTTCATGTCCTGTAAAGATGAACATGTTGACAATGACTGGCCGGGATATACCTGGCCTCAGCCGCGGCATGGTCATCGCTGGATAAATATTATGCGTGCAGAACGGGGGCAATACCCGCTTGTTGATGTGGCATACAGGCCAACCCCCTGTATGCACTGTGCGGATGCGCCCTGCATTCATGCGTCCAAGGGGAGTATTACCAAACGTGCTGATGGAATTGTTATGATTGATCCGGTTAAAGCCAAGGGACAACAAGAGGTAGTTAATGCTTGTCCTTATCAGGCAATATGGTGGAACCAAGAACAAGAAGTTCCCCAAAAATGTACTCTGTGTGCCCATCTATTAGATCAAGGCTGGAAGCAGCCGCGCTGTGTACAGGCCTGCCCAACCGGTGCGCTCAGGGCTGTATGTGCAGACGACACGGAAATGAGTCGTATTTGTACGGCTGAAAAGCTGGAAGTTTTGCAACCGGAAGCCAATACCCAGCCCAGTGTTTTTTACAAAAACCTGTATCGATTTAACAAATGTTTTATCGGCGGCAGTATAGCCGCTAACCGGAAGGGAATTGTTGATTGCATCGAAGGTGCAAAAGTAACTTTGCTGCAGGGGAAGGATAAGCTGGCAGAAACGATAACCGATACTTTTGGTGATTTTAAGTTTGATCAACTTGCAAAAAACAGTGGTAAGTATGTTATTCAGGTTCAGAAGCCGGGGTTTTCCGCGGCGGAAGTTACACTTGAATTGACTTCAAGTACAAACATCGGAACAATTTATTTATCATAAGGCAGCAATTGCCAAAAAGAACACGATTGGGGAATATACGAACTGGAGGATACCTAATGGGTAACACCAAACTAACAAAATTTGGCGGCTTTTCGATTCTTATGATTGCGTATGTCTGGGTATTTGTAGCTTCGGCAGTTAGCCCGGCACTTGGAAGTATGGCCCAGGATTTTCCGGGAGTATCTACTTTAAAGCTTCAATTAGTTTCCGTAAGCCCTTTTGTTACTTCTATTATTTTCAGCGTGGCTGCGGGTATATTAGCAAAACGATATGATAAAAAGAGCATAGTATTGGGAGGGCTTGTGATCTATGGCGTAACAGGCATGCTTCCATACTGGGCAACTACTATTGATCAAATTATTCTCTTAAGACTTCTTACCGGTATTGGTGTTGGACTTATCTTACCTCTGCCTAATAGTATTATTGCGGAACATTATGATGGCGAGCCAAGAAAAAAAATGCTTGGCTGGGCTACAGCCTTAGCGAATGTGGCTAACGTAATAAATAGTGTTTTGATTGGCTTCTTGCTTATGCTGGGCTGGCGGTATTGTTTCCTGGCTTTTGCTATAGTGCTTGTTATCGCGGTTATCAACTTATTCGGACTCCCTAAATCTCCACCACAAAAACAAGCTGCCGAAAATACGCAGGCAGGGGCAGGTTGTTCCAGCAGTAGAATACCCCAAATTGTGTATCTGCTTGCATTTTACATGATGATGAACTGGGCTATATTGCAACTTAATATTCTCAATATGGCAGTGTTGATTTTAAGCGAGAATTTAGGCGCACCCTGGATGATTGGGTTGGCAATAGCCATACCCGGTTTAGGATGTATCTTTTCCGGTGCTTTATTTCCGCAAGTTTTTAAAAGGGTAAAAAACTATTTAGCATTTGCAGGATTATTGCTATTTACGTTAGGATCCGTAACCTTGTATTATACACATTCCTTTAGTACTTTACTTGCAGCAAACTTTTTGGAGGGAATTGGCTCTGGATTATTAGTACCTTATTTGTTTTACGTAACGTCAACGAAGGTCGATGCCCGGCAATATGACCTTTCTTTTGGTATCGTATCTGGCGCTATGCATCTGGGAATTCTTTTTTCTCCATTTCTTCAAGTCGGGATTGCTATGTTAGGTAATACTGAGTCACTGAGTTATCTATATTTGGTAACCACTATTGCTTTAGCAATCGCCACGGTTATTTCGTTCGTATATGAAAGGGTTAATTCCAGGCAACAAGTGGAAGAAACAGTTCCTTGATAGGAGTTATCCCTTGATGGAATAGTAAAATTATGCAAATGGGCAGTGAGCAACTTATTTTTAAGTTCCACTGCCCATATTTGTAGAATTTAGCCTGTTGAGTAGGCGGAAAAATGAGTACCTGCTATACAAGGTTCTGGTGCAAAAATAAAAACAGTGGTAAAATAAGTGTCGTTGTGGAAGAATAGTTTATAGGAATAAGTTCAGGGGATACACACGAGTGATTCTGATTCGGCGGGGCAAACGATAA
This sequence comes from Sporomusa sp. KB1, assembly GCF_007830295.1. Classification (GTDB taxonomy): domain Bacteria; phylum Bacillota; class Negativicutes; order Sporomusales; family Sporomusaceae; genus Sporomusa. The sequence continues at coordinate 2,540,048 of NZ_VLKC01000002.1, forward strand.
GCTTGATAATTCGATGGTGGAGAAAATTATGACCAAAAAAAATAAATCACTATTTTGGCTTGTGGCAGGTATCACGGCGTTTATTATTTTTTTTCATCTAGGAAGTTTTCCTTTGCTTGATCCGGATGAGCCGGTTTACGCGGAGACGCCTAAGGAAATGATTGTATTTGGCGATTTTGTTTCACCCCGGATTTATGGTGAATATTGGTATGATAAGCCACCGATGTATTACTGGCTGGTTGCGGCAGCTTTTAAGGTTTTTGGCGTTAATGAATTTGCGGCACGCTTTCCGTCGGCATTGTTAGGTGTGCTGTGTGTGCTGCTGGTGCATCAGGCAGGGAGCAGACTGTTTGGCCAGACTGCGGGTATTGCCGGGGCGCTGGTATTAGCCACAAGTATCGAGTATTTTTATGTCGCCAAAGCGGCAGTGACCGATATTACATTAACACTGTTTCTAACTGCCGCGCTGCTTTCGTTTTTGGAGAAGAAATATGTTCTTTTCTATTTCTTTGCGGCTTTAGCAACTGTCACTAAAGGACCTATAGGGCTAGTGTTTCCGGCGGCGATTATCTTTTTTTACTTGCTGGCAACTAACAATTGGCAAGAACTAAAAAATATGAAGATACCGGCAGGGGTTATTATTTACTCAGTGGTGGCGCTGCCCTGGTATATTGTCATGTACCAAATTCATGGTGCGGCTTTTCTTGATACATTTATTGGCTTTCATAATATCACCCGGTTTACGACGGCAGAACACACTGAGACTGCCGGCTGGTATTTCTTTGTACCGGTGTTGATGCTGGGTTTTTTCCCCTGGACAGCACTTCTGGTTCAAGCTGTCTATGCTTCGTTGGCTGAAGGGAGAAACCAGGCACCTGCTTTGCTATTTTTAAATATCTGGGCATTCTTTATTTTTATCTTCTTTACCATTTCAAGCACCAAGCTAGTGACGTATATACTTCCCATGTATCCGCCACTGGCTTTACTGGTCGGCTGGTATCTTGGGCGCTGGCTTGATGGGGACAGACATAATCGATTGTGCTATAGCTGGCCAGTTGTACTATCAGGACTTGTTGCCCTTTTGGTTGGCGGTATATATCTTGGAGTTAAGGCGATGCCTGAGCTGACAGCCGGATTATTAGTAATAGCTGCCCTGCTGATAACAATGGCCGGTACGGTTTGGTATGCAGTGAGACGAGGTAATCCCGCTGTCGGATTTTGGGGGCAAGTTGTGGCGATGACCGTTGTCGCAATTATATTGGTGGCAGTATTAGTGCCGTCGGTAGCCCCTCAAGTTACCACTCGTGATATTGCCAGCCATTTTAGTGCTGTGTATGACGGAAAGTCGCCAGTATATGTTGTGAAATTTTTACATCCCGGATTTGCTTTTTACACAGATGTCTATGGCACGGAAGTTATATCCGGTGAGGACATTAAAAAGGCAGTGGCGAAAAACTCTACCGCCTACTATGTAATTCGGCAATTAGAATATAATTCCTTAGACAGTCAGGAACGTGCAGCCTTGACGATAATGGCGCAGTCTTATGAAGTGTTACTACTCAAACAATGAAGCGAATGGTTTTATCTTATGTGGCATAGGGCTAGTGCTTAACATAGTATAGAGTAAAAGCTAATATGGGAGGCATCCTTGTGGTTCGTTATTCTTGCGCTGACTGGAATTTGCGGAAGCCCACTAAAAAATGCATCAAAACGTACACTTCATGCTTAAAACTATATGAAGTATGTTCCTTTAGATTATATAAGGTGTGCCCGTGGTGCAGTTGCGAATTTGATTATCATTATTATCAGGGTGAATGTCCTTGTTGTGGGGATGATGATCCTCCCCCTCAGCCTGGTTTCGTGTTTTTTCCAGAGCTGCTTGTTGAAACTTCTTCCCTTGCACTTTTTCCAGAACTTGCATTTTACCCATAGCATAGTAAAGGTAAAACCCAATAAAACGGGTAATACTATCTGAAAAAGAGGCAAATTGCAACTTCCCCTCCGTAATTGGAGGGGAAGTAAATGTCAGGAATTTATTAAGTTGCGATTTTCATTTTACTTTCAGAATCACCTGCTATACTGTCCTAATAAATAGTTTGCAAAATAGTGTCAGTAACATATTCATAATACTCTGGTAGGGACAAGCCCGGTAGCACGGGGCGATATTTATACTCTGCTGATGGAAGCGGGGTCAATTGGTGAAACTAGATAAAAAGGAGCATGAATACATATGTTGTGGTTTATCGCCATCGTTTTAGGAATTGTACAAGGTTTGGGGGAATTTTTACCCATATCCAGTTCAGCACACTTAATCATTGTGCGCTGGCTGTTTGGCTGGAATTCGATTATCGCTCAAGTCGGCGGCAATATTGATATCGCTCTTGATGTGGCGCTGCATGTGGGAACGCTGCTGGCAGTACTTATTTATTTTTTCCAGGATTGGCTGGAGCTTGTTGTAAATGGAGTAACGAAAGGACTAAAAACAAAAGAGGGAAAAATGTTTTGGTATCTGGTATTAGCAACAATTCCTGGCGGTGTTGCCGGACTGCTCTTTGAGTCAGCCATAGATAAATTTATTCGTTCTCAACCCCTCATTATTGCTGCTGGTCTCGCCATTATGGGTATTATTCTTTACTATGTAGATAAAAATTCGCCACAAAGAATTAATTATGAAAACATAACGTTTAAACAGACGTTATTTATTGGCTTTTCGCAGGCGTTGGCGCTGATTCCAGGTGTTTCGCGCTCTGGCATTACCATGACAACAGGTCGTTTGTTAGGATTTTCGCGGGAGGCGTCAGCTAAATTTTCCTTTCTGCTGGCAACGCCGATTATTGCCGGTGCGGCGCTAAAACATACGCCGGAAATTATTCATAATGCTGCCAGTCCCTTATTCTTAGTGGGCACAATCACATCAGCTCTGGTAGGGCTCTTGTGCATTAGCTTACTGCTTAAATATCTCCAAAGAAACAACTTTGCTATATTTGCAGCATATAGAATATTGCTGGCAGCACTCATTGTAGGTGTATACTTTGTCAGAGGTGCATAGCCATCGGCAGGTGCAGGCGGGGAGTCGAGTATTCTTGGTAGAGAAAATAGTCATAACTTACTAAAAAAGTAGGTTATGACTATTTTATTTAACAGGAAAGGTGAAGTATAGTCTGAAAATAATAAAGGATTTTGTTATTTTTAAACAGAATGTTTTTTTATAAAGTGATATTCCTTTTTTGGGGAGTAATAAATTTATGCGGTTTAAAAATAGTCTTACGATAAAATTTATGATCGGAATTGCCATCATAACCATTGTTCTGATGACAGTAAATCTCCTTTGGAATATTAGACAATATAATTTTCAGGCTGAATCGGAAATGAAGGAAAAAGCGGAGGTTATTGCTCAGCAGCTTATTGCTACAAGGTCATTTATTGCACTGAAGCAAGATTTGATTAATGCCAATTACGATGGCGGTTATGAATTCAAACACTTAAATCCTGCAGCTGTCGGCAAGGGCATTGGTGAAATTTTTAACGGCTACTCCGGCTACAAATTTAAGCAGACCCGGCCTATTGTACGTGATCCCTATAATGCTCCGGACAATTTTGAAAGGGAAGCAATGAAGCAGTTGGCCGCCGACAAAAACCTCAAGGAATTATGGGGTTATGATGAAATTGACGGCAATCGTGTCTTCCGGTACTTAGTGCCGTTATATTATGATGAATCGTGTTTATCCTGTCACGGCAAACCTGTTGGGCTTAATGATATTTCCGGATATGCTAAAGAGGGATTTTCTTCAGGCGAGTTTGCCGGGAGTATTAGTGTGGTTTTTCCAATGGCACGTTTTGAGGCCGCCCAACGCACCAATATTAGCAGCCAGGTAATTTTCATCTTGTTCATGGTGTTTGTCAGTATTGGGCTGACTTATTTAATGATGGAACATATTATTATCATGCCTATCCGTGAATTGACAGGCAAAGTAGCCGAGTTGGGCCGGGGAAATTTAGCGGCGCAGCTGACCGAGATTCAAACCTATGACGAAATGCGGAGCTTGGCGGAAGAGTTTAATACAATGGCAAGTAAACTTAACGAGCTCTATAACGGCCTGGAAGAAAAAGTAACTGAGCGCACGGCGCTGTTGTCGGACGCGAATCAGCGTTTGCTGGAGCAAGGAAGTAAGCTTCAAGCTATGAATGCCAAACTGACCGAGACGGACCGCCTCAAATCGGAATTTTTGGCGGTTATGAGTCATGAACTCCGGACTCCCCTTACTGCAATCATTGCCTTTGCGGAAATCCTATTGGCCGAGGGAGAAACGCTCAGCAGTTTACAGCAGGAATATCTGCAAGATATCTTTGAAAGTGGGCACCAATTACTTAGCCAGATCAACGACATTCTTAATATGTCTAAAATTGAAGCCGGGCTTGCCAAAATTAACTGTAACCAGATTGATATTAAAGAAGTGCTGAATCATTTAATGCATAGTATTTCTCCGCTGGTAAGCAAGAACAGACTTACGTTTATTGTTGATATCTCTGCTGACATTCCCCATATTATAGCTGATCGTGAAAAAGTGATTCACATTTTCCGCAATCTAATTAGTAATGCCATTAAATTTACGTCAAATGGCGGAAAAATTACTATTTCAGCAGCTTTGATGAACGATCAGGACAAGGTGCCAGAGGTTGTTGTCAAGATACAGGACACCGGTATCGGTATTAACCAGGAAGATCAAAAGTATATTTTTGATAAGTTTCGTCAGGTTGATAGTGCTGAAGCAAGGGAGTATCCGGGAAGCGGCTTAGGCTTAGCACTGGCGCGCAATTTGGTTGAAATGCACGGGGGCCGGATTTGGGTGGAAAGTGAAGTTGGCCGGGGCAGTACGTTTACCTTTGTTTTACCGGTCATTGCGAAGGGGTGTTAGGTTTGTCTGGCGAGAAGATTTTAGTTGTAGATGATGATGCGAAGATACTAAAGATAGTGAAGCATTGTCTTGAAAGGGAAAATTTTCTGGTTGCCACCGCTGTTGACGGTGAGAGTGCGCTGGCTGTTGCCAAAAAAGAGCAGCCTGATTTAGTAATCCTCGATTTAATGCTGCCAAAACTCAATGGTCTTGATGTCTGCAGGATTTTAACCGCTGAGTACACGGTTCCCATCATCATTTTATCGGCTAAGGGCGATGAACTTGACCGGATTGTAGGGCTTAGACTAGGGGTGGACGACTATTTAACTAAGCCCTTTAGTCCGATCGAATTGGTTCTCAGGGTACAGGCGGTTATTCGCCGGGTACAGGGGCAGCGGAAAAATCAGGCAAGTCAGGCTTTGGAGTGTGGTACTTTGTATATTGATCCTGGGACCAGGGAGGTTACGATTAATGGTACAGCTGTTAATCTTACCAGCAAGGAATTTGAGCTGCTTTGGTTGTTGGTAAGTAATCCCCAGCAGGTTTTTACCAGGATGCAGCTTTTGAATAAGATCTGGCATAGTGATTATGAGGGTGATGAAAACACCGTGACTGTCCATGTCCGGCGGTTGCGGGAAAAAATTGAGCCTGCACCTTCATCCCCCACGTATATTAAAACAGTGTGGGGAGTAGGTTATAAGTTTGTATGTGAGTAATGATTTTGCTGGAGCTTACATAGATAATTTTGCAGCTGCCGATTTTATATCGGTGGCTTTTTCTTTTGCGCTGCTTGCTGAAATGTAATACTTTTGTAAGAATTACTTAATAATTCTGTCATTATCTTTCGGTATGATGATGAAAGAGATGAATTAAGGGGGCTTATTTTATGGAAAGGGGTGCTAAGGCAGCCTTGTTTATCGGCGGTGTCATGACATTGTTGCTATCTGGTTTTACTGATAATAAATCGAAAAATACCTTGCTCCGGCCGCCGGGGGCGCTGAATGAGCCGGAGTTTTTGGCAATCTGTCTTCGCTGCGGTAAGTGTGCAGAGGTTTGCCCGCAACGGGCAATTAAAATCGGGCAGGGCAATAGCGGGTTGGCCATCGGTACACCGTATCTCATGCCCCGGGAGGCAGCATGCGATTTGTGTCTTAATTGTATTGGTGTCTGCTCCAGCGGTGCACTGCGGTCAGTAGAAAAGGCAAATGTCCGGATGGGACTGGCGGAGATCGACCATGATGCCTGTCTGGCCTGGCTGGGTGATGAGTGTAAGATCTGTTATACCAGTTGTCCGTTTTATAACCAAGCCATCAAACTGGAAAATCATAAACGTCCGGTGGTGGACAAGGACGTTTGTGTGGGGTGCGGCGTCTGTGAACATGTATGTATTGCCGAGCCAGCGGCAATCAAAGTACAGGCAGGAAAACGCCAATGAAGGTTAAGGCTGTACGGCGAACGGTTCAACTTTTGGCTTTTTCTCTGTTGTTCCTGCCGCTTGTTTGGCCTGTGAACCGGATGTGGTTTGGAACCTATTTATCCTCTCAGGCAGTAGGAATGGCACTTACTGATCCACTGGCGGCGATTGAGGTTATGCTGGCTGGCACGATGATTTGGTGGCCGCTTATTGGGTCGATGATCCCGCTGCTTATAGCAACATTACTATTTGGACGGGTTTTCTGCAGCTGGATCTGTCCGTTAAACACGGTGTTTGAACTTGCAGCCAGCATCAGGGCACCCAGGGTTCGCAGGAACAGAAATGGCTGGCTGCCTTATCAAATACTGGTCCTGTTTTTGTTAGCCGCGTTGATAACAAATTTACCGCTGTTCACCATACTATCACCAATTGGCATTTTGTCCAGAACAGTTGCCTTCGGCGTCGGACTTGAATTACTTTTTGTGGTGGCGCTTATCGCCTTGGAATGGCTTTATGACCGTAAAGCATGGTGTCGCAACCTATGTCCCGCTGGGGCATTATACGGCCTGCTGGGGAAATGGCGGCTGGTAACGATTGGTATTGACCGCTCCCATTGCTGTAGCTGCCATAAATGCCGCAATGCATGTACTCTGCAGGTGGATGTCGGCAGTCACAGGCCACTTGATCAGCTGACGTGCACCAATTGTGGCGACTGTGTGGATGCTTGCGCGGCGAAAGCGGTCTATTTTACATGGAAAAGCAAACAGAAAGGAGGTGGAGTACAGCATGAATTTATGGATGGTATTACGAGGTAAAGAAAAATTGACAGGCCGGCATATTGTATTATTGGGAGCTATCATTGTTTTCTTACTGATTTTTGCCGGCTGGATGGCGGATTACTCATCTCGTCCGGAGTTTTGTGGTTCTTCTTGTCATGAAATGAATTCAACGTATCAGTCTTGGCAAATGTCTGCGCATAAAAATGTTGGCTGCGAGGATTGCCATGGCGAGCCGGGAGCCATCGGACTTGTGAAGACTAAGGCCAAAGGAATGAAAGAAGTCTATGTGCATATTACCAGTTCAAAAATCGAGCCCAAAGGCAATGAGCACGATATTAATTGCTACAACTGTCATCAGGATAAAGTAAAACTAAATGCCGATAAGGCGCTGGCAGCAAAGGACCCGCATACGGTCAAACACTTTGACAATGGTATGACCTGTGTTACCTGTCATAGCGGCCTAGTTCATGATACTAAACTCAACAACGCGGTACCGAGCCGCGATACTTGCGCCAGATGCCATTTGGATGCAATGCAGAGATAAGACTACTATTTTGCCGGGAGGTTTTTTCATGAAGTTTTCTCGCCGGGATTTTTTGAAAGCGATTGCCGTTAGTACGGCATTAGTTAGTTCTGGCTGTTCGCCTGACTCTGGCGGCAGAGGTGCCCAGGGGACAACCTCGCAGCACGACGCGGAAAAATGGGTCAAGGGTGTTTGCCGGTACTGCGGTGTAGGATGCGGCGTATTGGCAGGAGTCAGTAAAGGAAAAATAGTTGCGGTTAAAGGCGATCCGGAAAATACTGTTAATAAGGGCAGGTTGTGTGTCAAAGGGATACTTCTGCCTAAAATTATGGATACCAAAGATCGTTTGCTCCATCCAATGGTTAAAAAAGACGGTCAATTTGTTAACGTTTCTTGGGATGAAGCCCTGGATCTCATTGCCGTAAAATTCAAAGAAGCCATTGCACAATTTGGGCCGGATTCAGTGGGGTATTACGGTTCCGGTCAGAATATCGCGGAAGAAGCTTATGTTGCTAATAAACTATTTAAGGGAGCGATTGGTACTAATAATATTGATGGTAATCCCCGTACCTGTATGGCCAGTGCGGTAGCAGGGTATGTAAGCACTTTTGGCGAAGACGAGCCAATGGGAGCCTATGCCGATATTGAGCAAGCCGATGTTTTTTTCATTATTGGTGCCAATATGGCCGAAGCTCACCCGGTTTTATATTCAAGACTGGTGGATCGCAAAAATAGTAACCCTAATGTAAAAATTATTGTTGTCGATCCCCGGCGTACCCGTACTGCCGATATAGCTGATGTTTTTCTGCAGTTTGTACCAGGAACCGACTTAGCTCTGTTAAATAGCATGGCCTATGTGATTATTGAGGAAAACTTAGTTGACAGGGACTTTATAGATCAACATACAAATTTTATGCAAGGTGAGAAAAAACTGTCCTTTGACGAATTTAAAACATTCCTCGCTGATTATGCGCCGGATAAGGTAACAGGACTGATTGACCTGCCTGCGGAGAAAATTCGCGAAGTGGCTCGTTTATTTGCGGCAAAGGGCCAAAATACGATGTCGATGTGGACGATGGGACTTAACCAGCGGATTCGTGGTACTTGGGCCAACAATCTGGTGCACAACCTGCATCTTCTTACAGGCAAAATCTGCCGGCCGGGGAATACGCCGTTTTCACTTACCGGCCAACCAAGTGCTTGCGGCAGTATCCGTGAAGTAGGTGCACTATCCCATCTGCTGCCTGCTCATCGCGTAGTGGCTAATCCTAAACATCGGGAAGAAATCGCCAAAATCTGGGGGATAGATCCTGCTAAAATGAGTCCGAAACCGGGATATCATACCATCGAACTGTTCCGGGCGGCAGCAAGTGGTGCGCTCAAAGTATTATGGGTTGTATGTACTAATCCGGGACAGTCTATCCCTAACCTTAAACCTTACCGTGCGGGGATGGAAAAGACGTTTATGATTGTTTCCGAAACCTACCATCCGACGCGAACCAGCGAACTGGCTGATGTTGTTCTACCGGCGGCACTATGGATGGAGAAGGAAGGGGTCTTTGGCAACGGTGAACGGCGTACGCAGCATCTTGCCAAGGCCGTAGAAGCGCCAGGCGAAGCCAAACCAGATGTTTGGGCGCTTATAGAAGTAGCTAAACGGCTAGGCTTTGAAGACCTATTTCCTTATAAAACGAATGACGAGATCTGGGAAGAATACCGTAAATGCACTATTGGTACGAAAATGGAGTTACCGCCTTATGCTAGGCTGAAAAAAGAGCGGGGCTTGACCTGGCCTGTGCCGGATCCAAACGGCCCGGATACCTATATCCGCTATGCCGCGCCCTATGATCCATATGTTAAGGAAGGCATCCGGTTTTACGGCAAACCTGATGGCCGGGCTGTTATCTTTGCCAGACCTCAGGCCAATCCGCAGGAAATGCCGGATGCGGATTATCCCTTCTATTTGTCTACCGGACGTGTTCTGGAGCATTGGCACACTTCAACAATGACAATGAACGTGCCGGAACTCAAACGTGCTATGCCGGAGATGTATGTTGAACTCAACCAGTCTGATGCTGAAAAAATAGGAGTAAACGATGGTGAATTAGTAAAAATAACTTCCCGTCGCGGTGAATGCCAGCTAAAGGCCAAAATTAATGGCCGTGGACAGCCACGGCCAGGGATGGTGTATGTGCCATTTCACGACACTGAAATGATCAGAATGATTAATTTTGTGACAATTGATGCCTTTGACGATGTCTCCAAGCAGCCAGAATATAAAATATGTGCTGTAAACCTGGCAAAAGCTTAGCTGATCCTATCTTCCTGCTCATCGGCTGTTGTTATGTATGTGGGGAAGACGCCGAGTACACCGGCAATAGCTTCAATGGTGCGGGCGACTTCGTTGACTTGTGTTAACGAGGCCGCTTCTACCACAATGATGATTTCTTGCTTAGGGGAAACAGAATGAACGGTGACACCGCTTATGGCTGATAATGCTTGTGATACCATGTTAATAGAGCCAGTCACCGGTTGGATAATCATACTTGAAATTGCCATTGCTTTGTATACCTCCTTAAACTAGTACCATTGCTTAGTTAAGTATAAAATGGTCTCCTATGTGGCGCAATGGGTAAGATCTTAAGAAAGTATTACAAATAAGGAGACAGAATTTTAGGCGGTAGTGATACGAAACGGAGATAAATGTAATAGATTTGTAATATTTGCTTAAGATCGCTGTAATTACCTTTCGATATAATAGGTAACAGAAGAAATGTACTTAAAATTGAGGTTATCATTGGGCGCTGGGGGAATGACAATGCAGGGGATCGAGGTAGAACTTGTTAATGTTTCTAAAAAATACGGTCGTCGGCAATTATTTGTTGCTATAAACCGGCAGATTTGTTCGGGAGACTGCATTGTGGTGATGGGTCCCAACGGTTCCGGTAAATCCACACTGCTCAAGATTATTGCCGGTCTGATTAGGCCAAGCTCTGGTATAGTAAAGGTACGTAATCACGGCCATGAAGTAGCTGTCGATAATAGAAGGGGCTGTTTTGGCCTGATATCGCCGGAATTAATCCTCTATAACGCCATGACCGGCTATGAAAATCTTCGATTCCTGGTACGGGCCCGCGGAGTTGAGTTATCTGCTGAACGACTGCAAAGCTGTTTTAAGAATGTGGGCTTAGGCGGACGTCAGCAGGAACTGCTCAGTACTTATTCAACCGGAATGCGGCAACGGTTAAAGTTTGCCATATTAGATGCGCTAAGGCCGCCAATATGGCTGCTGGATGAACCTTCCTCCAACCTTGATGAAGAAGGCAAGAAGCTTGTAAAGCAGCTGATAAAGGACGCACTGGCGCAGGAGGTGGCAGTCATTATAGCGACTAATGAGCGGGAGGAGGCCAACTATGCCGGACAAAAAATTGCCTTGGTATAGTGTGGTGGGGGCAATAGTTCACAAGGATGCACTATGTGAGTTGCGGTCTAGCTATGCGTTTAGCGCCCTAACGATGTTTGCCCTTGTTACGCTGGCTAGCATTAGTATGAGTTTGGCAGGTGCGGTTGTCAGTTCTGCGTTGGCTGCAGCGCTGTTATGGGTAATTCTTTTCTTTTGCGCTATGGCTGGTTTATCACGGGTATTTGTTCAAGAGCAGGAAGCGGGAACGCTGTTCACACTTCGCCTGTACGCCAACGGGCAGGCGGTCTATTTTGGCAAGACACTGTTCAATATATTATTGCTAATAGCCGTAACTGTGCTTGTTATCCCGTTATTTGTTATATTGCTTAATGTTACAATACCACTATGGCTGGAGTTTGGTGCCGTGCTGGTGCTGGGTGATGTAGGAATCGCCACGATCGCTACGCTGACTGCGCTAATGGTCTGCCAGGCAGGCGGCAAGGGAGCACTGTTTACTGTAGTTACTTTTCCCTTGCTACTGCCGCAATTTCTGATGGCGATTGCAGCTACTGCCTGTGTATTTGACGGTATCCTGCCCGGAGTACAGGACTTTGTGTTTATGGCAGGCTATGATATTACAGTGATAATTGCGGCATCAATTTTATTCGACTATCTCTGGGAGAATTGAAAGGGGGCTTTCCGGTGAAACGCAGTTATGTAAGCATTTCCGGTATTTGCATCTGGACGGTCGGCGTTATCTACGCAGTATTTTATATTGTGCCGCCAGCCCAAGGATTAGGTAATTTGGTTCGAATTGCTTTTTTTCATATACCGGTGGCCTGGGTTTCCGTATTGGCCTTGCTATTGTCCGCTGTCTGGGCATGCATGTATCTGCGTACCCGCAAGGCTGAGTATGACTGGAGAAGTTCGGCCGCGGCATCCCTGGGCTTTGCTTTCTGCATTCTGGCGACAGTCAGTGGCGCAGTCTTCGCCAAACTAACCTGGGGAGCTTACTGGAACTGGGATCCCAGGCAGACAACCATTTTTATTTTGCTTTTGATTTACGGGGCGTATTTGGCTTTGCGCTCAGCCATTGAAGATGAAGAACAAAAAGCCCGCATTGCAGCGGTATACTCCCTTTGTTCCTTTACCACAGTACCATTTTTAGTGTTTATTATTCCGCGTTATTATTTTTCGCTGCATCCTGCACCGGTCATTAACAGTGGTGCCAGAATCGAAATGGATACTAGTATGCTGGTTGTGCTTATTGCTGCGTTGATTGCCTGCACGGCTATTTTTTGGCAGTTGCTGAATTGCCGGATCAACTCCCGGCAGCAACGGGAAACGGCTAGTAGTGGGGAAGAGGGTGTGAAATGATGAAAATGCGGCATAGAATCGGTTTGTTGATTATTATTGCCTTTGTGGCGTATAGCTTTATTGCCTTTCAGACTTCCCTGACACCCTATGTCAGTTTTGCCCAGGCTAAGTCCTCGACCGGAGCCGTTCAGGTGCGTGGGGTGCTTGCCACCGAAAAGATAACGGTGACAGAGAACGGCAAGACCGTTACGTTTTTGTTGAGAGACGAAACCGGTGAAGAGGTGCCGGTTATTTATCAGGGGTCCAAACCGGAAGGGCTGGATCAAGCCACTAGTATTGTAGCTGTTGGTAAATATCAAAACGGTCTGTTTAGGGCCGAAAAATTGCTGATTAAGTGTCCATCCAAATACCAGGGGAGTGTGAAACCAGAATGATTGGCTATGCAGCACTATTTATGGCTTTAGTGGCAACAGGAATTGCGCTGTTTTGTTATCTAAATGCTCATATGGCCTCTTCGACCCGCCGCTTGGCGCAGCGGATATCGGCCGGCAAGGACAAGGGATTATTCTACTATCGCTTGTCTGCTCTGTTTATCGCCGTTACAGTCTTGTATTTGTTTTATATTATTGTAAGCGATCAATTTCAGTTTGCTTATGTATTTGGCTACTCCTCCCGGGAGCTTAGCCTGATTTATAAGCTATCGGCCTTTTGGGCCGGACAGGAAGGATCATTCCTGTTGTGGGCGCTTTTTCATGTCAGTTTTGGTTTGTTATTGGCCCGGAAAAATCAACCCTGTGCTATGACTGTATACGCTGGAGTGCAAATTATGCTGCTTGTTATTTTGCTTGCCAAGAGCCCGTTTATGATGTTGACAGAGCCCCGGCTGGACGGATTTGGTCTCAATCCGTTGTTGAAAGACCCCTGGATGGTGGTCCATCCGCCAGTACTATTCCTTGGTTATGCGGGGTTGGCAGTGCCTTTTGCCTACGCTATTGACGGCATCGTAACCGGGCGTCATAAAAACTGGGTTAGTCAGGCGCTCCCTTGGGCACTGTTTGCCTGGGCAGCTTTGGGAGCCGGGATATTTTTAGGCGGTTTTTGGGCTTACAAAGTGCTAGGCTGGGGTGGTTATTGGGGTTGGGATCCAGTTGAAAATTCTTCGCTTGTTCCCTGGCTGGCCTGCGGTGCGCTGGTACATCTTTTATTGTTGGCACGTGTCAGGTTAGCAGCCGTCAGACCGGCCAGTTTTGCCGCACTATTTACTTTTGTCCTGGTTATGTATGGAACTTTCCTCACTCGCAGCGGAATACTAAGCGATTTTTCAACCCACTCTTTTAGTGACGAAGGGGTGGGCGGAATATTGGCCAGCTTTGTACTAATTACTGCGGTTAGCGCTCTGGTGATACTGATTATTCGCTGGCCGACTCTGCCTGAGGGGGAGTTGTATCCGGCGGTTAAGAGCCGGGAATTTTTCCTGGCGTCAACGGCAATCATTTTTGCGGCGCTAGGAGTTATCGTCCTTGTCGGCATGTCAACACCGCTTGTGGCTATGTTGCTGGGCAATCCGCAAAATGTCAGTACCGCCTTCTACAATACAACGACTCTGCCGCTGGCGGCTGGTTTGGCATTATTGTTAGCTGTCGGTTCTTTAGTTGGCTGGGGTGAAGATAGAACCCGTTTATTGGCCCGTTATTGGTGGATCGCAGGCTTAGCCATTGTTTCAATGGTTCTTGCGGTTGCCGGTGGAATTCGTCAGCCGCTTGCCTGCGCGACAATCGGGCTGTCTGCGGCGATTATTGCTGCCAGTATCTTGGCGGTAAGAGTTAAGAGAATCAGCCGTGGGGCCGGACTTGCACATGTTGGTGTAGCGATCACTCTGATTGGCATTCTCTTTTCGTCATTGGCTAGTCAAGCTGTATATGTGAGTTTCCAGCAGGGAGAAAGACAACAGGTACTGGGAACTAATTTTACTTACTTAGGAACGCGGTTAGCTGCTGAGGGACATGGATTTTATCAAAGCTTTTCCTTGGCAGGGGAAGCCAATACTGTTCTAGAGTCGTTTACGAAGTTAAATAAGGAAGGCCATCCGGCAGCCCGGGAACCCGGAATTTATCGGATGCTGTCCGCAGATATCTATTTAGCGCCAGCTATGCAGCAAGAGGAAAGCCTGCATAAAGAAATGACCTTACTTAAAGGGGAACAGAAACAGGAAGAAGCAGTAGCGGTTAAGCTCATCCGGTACGGTATGGGCGGCAGTGGGGCCAGTGGCGATGTTCGGGTATATGCACTGCTGGAAGTTACCCACGACGGCAATGCCGAAGAGGCAAAGCCTGAATTAATATCCCGTAACGGGCAGATGATACCGGTACCTTTTAAGGTATTCGGCCATTATGAACTAATTGTTACAGCAATCAATATGGGGGACGGGACAGTAACAGTTGGGATCAAAGATTTAGCCGCACCGCCGGAGCAGGCGCGCATAGATGTGGAAATCAGCCGCAAGCCGCTTATAAACCTTGTCTGGCTGGGAACTGTTTTAATAACTATCGGCACAATATCGGCAGGCATTAGCCGTCGAAAGCTTTGCATAGCCGATAAAAAAACGGCGTCTTTTTAAGCTAGAGCACAGAAAAAAGGCAGGCTATCAAATATGACTGGAAGGAGCAAGTACGATGATTATCTCCTGGAATACAACGCAGGCTTGTAATATCAGCTGTATTCACTGCTATCGCGACGCCGGAATTAAGTACAGCGATGAACTGGATACTGCTGAAGGGAAGAAACTGCTCTCGGAAATAGCGAAGGCTGGTTTTAAGATTATGATTTTTAGTGGTGGTGAGCCATTGCTTAGGCCGGATATTTATGAATTAATCAGTTTCGCCCGCAGTTTGGGAATGCGGCCGGTGCTGGGGACTAACGGTATTCTGATTACTTCCGAGGTTGCCGGTAAGTTAAAAGAAGCCGGTCTGGCATGCGCCGGGATTAGTCTGGATAGTAAGGATGAGGCTCAGCATGACAAGTTTCGCGGCTCAGACGGCGCTTGGGCTAAAACATTGCGCGGTATGGCGGCCTGTCGCTCTGGCGGGCTTCCCTTTCAAATTCATACTACTGTTACGAACAATAATCAAGGCGAGATTACTGCCATTACCGACTTTGCTGTTGAGCTAGGGGCGGTGGCCCATCACATATTTTTTCTGGTGCCTACCGGACGCGGCAAGGATATCGAAGCGACTACGCTTAAGACAGCTGATTATGAGGCTTTATTAGAGCGCATTCTTGATAAACAGACTCAGGTACCTATCGAGATCAAGCCGACTTGTGCGCCGCAATTTATGCGTATTGCCAAACAAAAAAATATACCAACGCGTTTTACCAAAGGCTGCCTGGCAGGTACATCCTATTGTGTTATTTTGCCTAACGGAGATGTGCAACCTTGTCCGTATTTGCCGCTAAAAGCGGGGAATGTGCGGGAAAAAGCGTTCCATTTGCTATGGAAAGAAAGTCAGCTCTTTCATAAGTTCCGGCAGGAACCGCTGACAGGCGGTTGCAGCCGGTGCGGCTATGATGATATCTGCGGCGGTTGCCGGGCTAGAGCTTATTATTACTCGAATGGCAATTATTTAGCAGAGGAGCCGTGGTGCAGCTGTGGGCGCTAAAAAGATCAGTAGGCGCTATTTTGAGTAGGTGCTACAACGTTGTCACGGGGTCATTGTCCTTCTGCCGGGACTTATAATTAGCCCAAAAAAAGAGGAGAGGAGGGATATTGTTGGATATAAGTCAGTACTTAAACCGTAATGCGTTAAAGCTGATGGCTATCGGTTGCGCTTTCACAGTGGTGGTTATTTTGTTTGGCGCTTTTGGCTATGTTCACGCCGAAACACCTGAGTTTTGTGGAAGCTGCCATTCTATGGAACAGGCTCATACATCCTGGCAGGCATCTAACCACAAGCAGATTGAATGCACCGAGTGTCATCTGCCGAATGGCAATATAGCGGTGAAATTGGCTGCTAAAACTCAGACCGGCATTAATGATGTGTATCATGAAGTACTGAGAGATTATCCGGCAACAATCCAGGTATCAACAAAGGGAAAAAGCTATATAGCAGATAACTGCCTGCGCTGTCACCAGTCTACGGTTGAAAAAACCGGCATGGGGGCCGGTGGGCAGGATTGCACTCAATGCCATCGTGGCTTAGTCCATGGCATGAACAAAAGCAAAGGAGGGATAAAGCTTGAATAAAACACAGAAATCGATGATTGCTTTGCTAGGTGTGCTGCTAGTTTTCTTTGGTTTTGTTATCATCAGGATTGGCATTGCCAAGCCCGCATCTACCGTCAAGATAGCAAAAATTCCGGCAGGGGAATATGATCCGGCGGTATGGGGGAAGTTTTATCCATTGCAGTATGAGAGTTACAAGAAGAATGCTACGATGGCGCTGTCGCCAACAGGGTATGGCGGTAGTATGAAAGTTCAAAAATCTGAACAGATGCCTGAAATTAATACAAATTTCAAAGGCATGCCTTTTAGCGTAGACTATGCTGAGGACCGTGGACATGTTTACGCAATGGAGGATATTAAAGAAACGAAACGGATTGGTCCCAAATCGCCGGGAGCTTGCATAACTTGCAAGACACCCTATCTGGAGAAGTTTTACCAGGAGTCAGGCTGGGGCTATACCAAGATTCCTCTGACTCAGTTGATGGATCAGGTGCCGTCCCATGGTTCGATAAGCTGTGCGAACTGCCATGATCCCGAAACTATGGATTTGCGGGTCATTAATCCGGCGTTCATTGAAGCAATGGATCGTAAGGGGGTTGATGTATCTAAGGCCAGTCGTGAGGACATGAGAAGTTATGTGTGCGGCCAGTGTCATGCGGAATACTTTTTTGAACCCAATACGGTTCGCGTTGTATTCCCCTGGGATAAAGGCATGAAAGCCGGCGATATGTATGCCTATTATGCAGAGAAACCAGGTGGTTTTGTTCAGGATTGGCAGCATCCTGATTCTAAAACTGCGATGCTGAAAACCCAGCACCCTGATTTCGAAACCTGGTCTAACGGAACGCATGGCAAAGCGGGTGTAGCCTGCGCTGATTGCCATATGCCCTATATGCGTCAAGATGGACAGAAATACAGTTCGCACTGGATGACCAGTCCGCTTACTAATCTTGATGCTGCGTGTGGCACTTGCCATACGCAAGGCAGTGCCTGGCTGATGGACCAAGTCAAAACTACCCAGGATTATACTTTTGAGGTATTGCATACTGCTGGTCAAAATGTGGCTCGTGCCCATGAGGCCATCAAAAAAGCCTCCGAGGTACCTACTGTGAATCAGACTGAACTGGAAAATGCCAGGGAACTGGTGCGTAAGGCTCAGTGGTATTGGGATTTTGTCGCTGCTGAAAACAGTATGGGCTTCCATAATCCTGATCAAAGTCTGAATTCGGCCGCTCAAGCCAGTGAATTCGCGCGTCAGGCAATTGAGGCTGCTAATCGGGCTGCCGGTATAAACCTCTTATAGTTATTAATGATAATAACTATAGAATGTAAAAACTCAGGACTCAGCCTAGGTGCTGTAGTCCTGAGTTTTTATC
This sequence comes from Sporomusa sp. KB1, assembly GCF_007830295.1. Lineage (GTDB taxonomy): Bacteria > Bacillota > Negativicutes > Sporomusales > Sporomusaceae > Sporomusa. The sequence continues at coordinate 2,557,974 of NZ_VLKC01000002.1, forward strand.
CGGAGGGAAAGGTTAACCTTTCCTCTGGATGGAACGACTAAGGCTTTTCTTATCGGATAACCTTTTTCAATGCATCCAGATTTTTAATTTTTATAGCTGATCGATAATAGTCAATCAGACCTTCATCGCGCATTCGGCCCATTTCTCTTGAAAGTGCTGTCCGGGAGACATTAAGGAAATCAGCTAAATCGTTACGGTTTAACATCGTGGTAAAAGTCTGGCTGGCGGCTAACTTGTGCTGTTCCAGTAGATAGGTACTTATTTTTTCGCGCATTCCCTTAAGCGCAAGGTATTCTACTTGTCGGTTCAGCATGATTGCTTTCTCCGACATTATAGTCAGCAGATTGGTAATAATTTGTTTATGGTTTGCACATACATTGGAACACGTTCCCACAATTTTTATCGCTGGTAGAAACATTACCTGACATTCATCCTGGGCAATAACTGAAAAAGGCCAAATACCATTTACGGAGAATACAAACATTTCACCAAACATGTCTCCTGGTGCCAGCAATGTCATAACAATCCGGTTTCCTGCTGCGTTTTCCTTTATTGCAGTTGCCTTGCCGGTAAGCAAAATACCCAAGCCGGTAAAATTCTCGCCTTCAATTGTGACGTAACTGTTCTTAGAGTAGCTGCAAACTTTGGGTTGTAAGCAATTAATCACAGCTTCTAATGCATCTGCGGTAATTCCGTTAAATAACGGTGATTGCATGAGGACCTCTAAAAATTTAGTTCTCAAAACGCATCACAACCTCACTTTGGTAGCTATGGCTACCGATTTTTATTTTATATTATAATACAATGAAAACAAGAAAAACAAGCCACCATTAAAGGTTAAGGAGGAGAAAAAATGTCAGACATGTTTTGTTTTCAGTGTGAACAAACCGCCGGCGGTAAAGGTTGTACTAAAGTAGGTGTATGTGGTAAAAATTCTGAGGTCGCTAATAAGCAAGATGAACTTACTTGTGCCCTTGTTGGTCTGGGACGCGCTGCAGCTAAAAACACGCCTTCCAAATTGGCTGATGAACTCATGATGCTGGGGTTATTTGCTACAGTCACCAACGTAAACTTTGATAAATTACGTATTAACGAATTGATCAATCTAATTAAGGATGAAAAAAACAAGTTAGATTCAAGTGCGAAAGATTTTCCTGTTAATGATTTATGGACTGGTAATGAGGACATTGTATCTTTGCGCTCCACCCTGCTGCTGGGTCTGCGGGGTATGGCAGCATACGCCTGGCACGCCTATGTGCTGGATAAAAAAGATGATGAGGTTACCGCGTGGTTTTATAAAGGAATGCGCGCTATCGGTGAAGAGCACACTGCGGAAGAATGGCTGAATCTGCTGATGCAATTTGGTCAAATCAACCTAAAATGCATGGGCCTGTTGGATGAAGCCAATACAACAGCTTTTGGGCACCCTGTACCGACTAAGGTTTCGATGCTTGTAGAAAAAGGACCGTTCATTGTTGTCACCGGTCATGATCTGCATGATCTGAAGCAGCTTTTAGAGCAAACCGAAGGCAAAGGTATTACTATTTACACTCATGGTGAAATGTTACCGGCTCACGCTTATCCCGAATTAAAAAAATACGCGCACCTGAAAGGTAATTTTGGAACAGCCTGGCAAAATCAGCAAAAGGAATTTGACAGCATTCCCGCGCCTATTCTTTACACCACCAATTGCCTGATGCCACCAAAATCGTCTTATGCCGACCGGATTTTTACAACCGCTGTAGTCGGCTACCCGGAATTGAAGCATATCCCTGATGCAAATAGTAAAAAGGATTCTCCCTCAATTCTTGATAAAGCAATGGAGTTATTTGGTATTGGGAGCAAAGAAAATAAATTGGCGCAGAAGGATTTTTCGTCGATTATTAACAAAGCACTGGAACTTGGCGGCTGGAAAGAAGATAAACAGTTTACCGGTATTAATGGCGGTACCGAGTTAATGACCGGATTTGCCCGTAACGCGGTGTTAGGTGTGGCTGATAAAGTAATTGATGCTGTCAAAGCCGGAGCGATTAAACACTTTTTCCTTGTTGGCGGCTGCGACGGTGCCAAACCAGGTAGAAATTATTATACAGAATTTGTAAAAAAGACACCGGAAGATACAGTAATTTTGACCTTAGCCTGTGGCAAATACCGGTTTAATGATCTTAACATTGGTGACATTGGCGGAATTCCCAGGATACTTGATATGGGACAATGTAATGATGCTTACTCTGCCATCCAGGTTGCGATTGCCCTTGCTGGTGCCTTCAAATGCGGTGTTAATGACCTGCCGCTAACGCTGGTACTTTCCTGGTACGAACAAAAGGCTGTATGCATATTGCTTACGCTACTCGCGCTTGGCATAAAGAATATCTATATCGGGCCGACTCTGCCGGCTTTCTTATCGGGTAATGTACTGAACATCTTGGTTGAAAAATTCAATTTAAAACCAATCAGCACTCCGGAAGACGATATACAGGCTATTCTTAGCCGCTAATAATATTAGAAATAGTAAACCCTTGGTTCGGGATATCCCGTACTATAAACGGCGGTGCTTTGTCACCGCCTTTTATAGTACTATGAACGGGTGTGGAGGTTACGGTTTTGATAATTCGTCGAATAATGCAGTTATATTTCTTGCTTTTATATTTGTGGGCAGGTTATCAATTTTTCTCTTTAGTCGAATCAACTTTAGCTGGTGACATTGCCAACTTCTCGCTACGCTTTCCGGTGATCGAGACTTTTTTACCGTTGTCAGCCCTGGTAGGACTAAAACAGCTAATCAGTACTGGGGTATTCGACCAAATTCATCCGGCAGGGTTATCTATTTTACTGATTGTCTTTTTTTCGGCGTTGGTTTTCCGGCGGGGTATTTGTAGTCATATCTGTCCGATTGGCACGTTATCAGAATTACTCAACTACGGGCGAACTCAATTATTGCGGTTGAAAATACCACTTCCCAGAATAGTACATTATCTTCTTATGCTGCCTAAATATATCCTGCTCTTCTTTTTCATTCAGGTTATCCTGGTGCAAATGTCTGGAGCAGATGCCGCAGCCTTTATTTATTCCTCTTACAATATTATTTCCGATGCCAAAATGCTGGCATTTTTTCTGAATCCTTCCCCACTTATGCTAAAAGTAATTGGATCATTAGTTGTCATGACAATTCTAATCCCTTTTTTCTGGTGCCGTTATCTTTGTCCTTATGGTGCGTTGCTCAATATTGCTGCTATTTTTTCTCCACTACAAATCAGACGGCAACCAAACCTTTGCGATTCGTGCGGTATTTGTGACAAACAGTGCCCAACTAATTTACAAATATCTAAATCCACGGGAATCATTTCTCCTGAATGTACTTGTTGTCAACGCTGCATAACCGCTTGTCCAACCAAAGCCATTAACTTTTATAATCGCTTAACAGCAACAGCGTTAAAACCAATGCATTATTCCATAGCTTTACTTTTGCTGTTTGCTATAGGAATTATTAGTGCTCAGGTTAGTGGTCACTGGACTTCGCCGGTATTGCCGCTCTTTTGGGCAAAATACTTACCGCAGATTTCAGTAATTCCACACCCATAAAAATATTCAATAGTATGCAGATTACATTTATAGATATAGCTATAAATGTTGTTTTTCAATAACCTATTGCATGGCAGCAGATTACATGTAATCTGCATAGCAGTTTTTTGAAAATGGTCTAAGATAGAGTAGGAATTTATAAATCCAGTGGGGTGATACGGTGAAAGCAATCAAAAAAGAAGAGTATATCCTGGAACTGAAAAAACACTTCGGCTCAGATGAGCGCCGCATTAATCATGCACTTAAGGTATTGGCTGCTGCTGAAATAATCATGAACGGCGAGCAGGTTTATGGAATCACTCATGATGTGGTTACGGTTACTGCTTTGCTGCATGATGTGGGGATCAAGGCAGCTGAACTAAAATATAATTCTTCCGCTGGACCTTACCAAGAGCTTGAGGGACCACCAGTGGTGAGGGAAATCATGGAACGTCTCAGTGCGCCGCAAGAGATCATTGAAAGGGTGACTTATATTGTGGGTGGTCACCATACGGCCCGCAAGAATGATGGTTTGGACTTCCAAATTATTTGGGAGGCCGATCTGCTGGTAAATATCGAAGAAGAGAGACTGGACAGGAATACTGAGCAATTAAGGAATATTATAAAAAAGAATTTCCAGACACCAACCGGACTTCGCCTGGCACGATCACGATATAACTTAGAGAGTGAAGGCCGCTAAATTTATATGGTTCATCCGGTGTCGGGTTTAAACATTACGGTAATGGTTGTTCCCTGAGAAGCTGAATCCACCAAGATCCTAGCGCCATGTCTTTCTGCAATCCGATAGCATATTGGTAAGCCTAAACCTGTCCCGTTTTCTTTCGTGGTGAGGAATGGAGTACCCAGTTTCTGCATTACCTCGTCTGGTATCCCTGTACCATTATCTTTAATCGAGACCATAATAGTACCGCTTTGTTCATAAGTCCTAATTGTAACTTCGCCACAATCTTGCGTGGCCTCAAAGCCATTGCGCACCAAATTTAAAATCAGCTGCCGGATTTCTTTTTCATCAAATGTATTATCTGGAATTCTACCCAAATCTGTAAATAATTGCTGTCCTCTACAGGATGCATCAGCCTGCAAAAGTGGCTGCAAAGATTGTATAACATCATTTATGTTGCCGATATTCATCGTAACAGCTTTGTTTTTGGCTAAAGACAAGTACTCGGTGATGATGCTGTTCGCCCGGTCTAATTCATCAATCATGACACCAAAATGGTCATGGTATTTAGTAAAATCATTCTTTGATTGAAATAACTGTAGATAGCCGCGCACCGTTGTCATTGGGTTACGGATTTCATGACCAATGCTGGCGGCCATTTCACCGACAACGTTAAGCCGCTCCATTGTCGCTGACATTTGGTTTAAATTGCTGTTAAGGACATCTGTAGCTTTTATTAGTTTTCGTTCATGGTAGGCTATCTTAGACAGACTATTCGCAACGTTATAAAGAACATTTGCAGCCGCTTCAATGCGTTTCGGAGTTAATATTGTAACTTCATTTACCGCGTTAACATAGTCTTCTTCGTTAACCCCGATTTCTTGCGCAAATTTCCGATATTTCTCCTCAGGAGGAGTGTGGGTTACTATTTGTCCACCCAAAATTGTCCCAATAAGCTGGCCTTCGAGAATAATTGGCGCTGCAAAGTCAATAAGACCTGCATGACATTCATATACTACCGGTTTACCGGTTCGAGCTGCTTCCTCCCCACCTTTTCGATGTGATTCAGCGCAACGCCTGTCACCACACTTAGTTGAATGAGTGTAATCCATACAAAACCTGGTATATCTACTTGGAGTAGTAATCGGATTACCATTAACATCCACGGTTACGCTGGCCAAACCAACGCTCTCAGCAAAATCATCCTGAAAGCGTTGAAGGAATTTGAGATCAATTACGTCAGTCAACTTGATATTGTTTATGTCATCTGATTGCCTTTTGTCTTGCTCGTAGACTTGCACCATATTGATTGCCCCCTATTATATAGTAACTATCAGTTTAATTGGCATGATCGATTTAGGTTTTATGTTACATTATACGAATAAGTTAATGGCTTACCAAAAGTCTCAACAAAAATTGATTATATATAATAATTTGATAAAACAGCCTAAAAACCTTCCAAAACATCCAATAATTTACTATTTTTAGTTTATTTAGATTTTTATTGTCATTTTGCAATATAATGCAAAATACCCTGCGGACGAAGTCAGTGGAACCGTCAGACTGTGTAAGTAAACGTACACTATATATGAGTGCAAACAATGCGTGCTATCAAGCTACTGTGATTGTTGGTACTATAATGGAGAAAACGCGTGTTGACCTAACTAAGTGGTTCTTGGCTATCTATCTTGTTGCTATTTTCTCGATATGGTCAGTAATTTTTCAAATACCGGCGGCAACTAAAAAGGCTAAGTTTACCTGTCAGGGTGAACTTAGCCTTTTACACGTTTATGTCAGCTTGTCGGGATTAATTGGCCATTTGTCATAGTGACGGGGGGCGTCCATCATTGCCAGAACATTAGTGGCAGGGGTTCCTACCGGCAGTCCGCAACCAGGCATTGCAGTGAAAGAATTATTATATATGTATATAATTATCGATAATAAATTAAACTCCTGATTTCATTTAGCAGGAGTTTAATTTATTATATAGAAAAAATACATATTAATACAATATTTTTTCATGAGGGAAGTGTAAGTATGAATAAACAGAATATTTTGGATGCTTTGGCCAATGCCGTTGTCGAAATGGATGAGGAAGGGGCGCAAGCCGCGGCGAAAGAGGCGGTTGCCGCCCGTATTGAAGCGTACGAGGCGATCACGGCAGGCTTGGTGAAGGGCATGAACGTTGTTGGCGACAAGTATGAGGAGCAGGAATATTTTATCCCGGAAGTACTGCTTTGTTCGGATGCCATGATTGCCGGCCTGGACATTCTCAAGCCGCACTTATCCCAAGACTATAATCAGGACGCGGAGAAAGTCGTTATTGGCGTTGTCCAGGGCGATACGCACGATATCGGCAAGAACCTGGTCAAAATCATGCTGGAGGCTGCTGGCTTTGAAGTGTATGATTTGGGTCGCAACGTTCCATTGCAGGCCTTTGTGGATAAGGCGGAAGAAGTTGGCGCTACCGTCGTTGCCATGGCCACGCTCATGACTACCACCATGGAGGGCATGGCTACCGTTGTTGAAGAACTGGAAAAACGCGGTATCCGGGATAAGGTCACCGTCATGATCGGCGGCGGACCTATTTCCCAGGCCTTTGCCGATGAAATCCGGGCCGACCTGTATGCCGCGGATGCCAATGTAGCTGTCCGGCAATTAAAAGGACGCAAGGAGGCAGTTGCATGAGCGTGAGCGTCAAACCAGACACAATGACGCCTAAAGAAAGGGTTCTCGGTTGTTTGCAAGGTACGAAAATAGACCGGCTACCTTCGGCTCCACTGGTATTGAATCATTGCTCACGCGTAACAGGTGTAACTGTCTCTCAATTTAATAGCGATGCCAAGGTTATGGGCGAGGCGCAGGTTGCGGCGTGGAAACGGTATGGTTATGACATTCCGTTAATGTTTACCACGACTTCCACGGTGGCCGAAGCCATGGGAACGGAACTTTTTTTCCCGGTGGATGATGCGCCCTGGGTAGAGCACCCTGTTGTTGAAGATACAAAGAACATTGACAAAGTTAAGGTTGCCGATCCGTGGCAGGACGGCCGTCTGCCTGTTTATCTAAATGCTGCCAGGCATGTGGTTAATGAAATCGGGGAACAGGTTTTTGTCGGCTGTATTTTTGCCGCCCCGTTTACTACTGCCTCCCATTTGCGCGGGACCGAGATGTTTATTCGCGAAACCTACAAAAATCCCGGTCTGGTCAACGAGTTGCTGGATTTGTCCAAAGCCAGCGCATTGGCCATGATTGACGCTTTAGCCGAAATTGGCGTTGTCCCGGTTATTGTCGATCCGGTGGCCAGTGCCAGTCTCATTAGTCCCCGGCAGTTTGAAAAGTTTGCCATGCCCCGCATAAATGATATTATTGCCCATACTCACGCCAAGGGCCTGCCGATCTGTTTGCATATCTGCGGGAAAACAACGCCCATTATCGAACTGATGGGCGAGACCGGGGCGGATATTCTCAGCATTGACATTATTGACATGGAACTTACCAAGAAACTGGTCGGCAGCAAAGCCTGCCTGCTGGGCAATGTCAAACCGGCGGAAACCATGCTCAAAGGCACGCCGGAAAAGATCATGGCCGAAGTACAGGAAATTATCCGGAGTGCCGGCGACAGTCCGCGCGGGCTGATTGTTTCCACCGGTTGTGAAACCCCTTTTAATACACCACCGGCCAATATTGATGCCGTTATGACCGCCACCAGGCTTTACGGCCAGTGTTAAACAGGAGGCACATATGAATTTTACAGAAAAGACGCGGCTTAAAGCCACATTAGCCGGGGAAAAGGCCGACCGTGCGCCGGTCATCTGCCCGGGAGGAATGATGAGTGCGGCCACAACGGCTGTACTTGAGGATTTCACCGGCAATTTCCACACCGATCCGCTGGTGATGGCCCGGACGGCTGAAGTGATCCGGCTGCACACTGGTTTTGAAAATCTGGGTGTACCCTTCTGCATGACGGTGGAAGCCGAAGTTTTTGGCAGTTCGGTCGATCTGGGCAACGCCGGCGTGGAGCCCTGTATTACCCAATATGGGGCAGGGCAGTTGGCAGCCATTACCGACAGGATAATGCCCGATCCGGATAGCGACGGCCGGTCGGCCGTTATTATTGCCGCCATCAAAGAGCTGGCGGCACGGAATAAAGATGTGCCGGTCATCGGCAATCTGACCGGGCCGATCAGTTTGGCCACCTCCATCATGGACCCGTTGATTTTTTTCCGTCTGCTGCGGAAGCAACCGGAGGAAGTGCAAAACGCACTTGCTTATCTAGCTGATTATCTGGTGGCTTTTGCCCGGAAACAGGTTGCCGCCGGCGCGGCTGCCATTGCCATAGCCGATCCGACAGCCACCGGTGAGATTATTGGCGGTGCCAACTTCCGGCGGTTTGTTGTACCGCTGCTTACCCGCCTGATTGAGGAAATTAACCGGGCGGGAGCGGCAACCATCGTGCATATCTGCGGCGACGCCACCGTGCTGCTGGATTCCTTAAAAGAGGTTAACGGCGCGGCGTTTAGTTTTGATTCCATCGTAAATTTGGCTAAAGCCAAAACCATTTTAGGCGACAAGCCTGTCATGGGCAATGTCAATACCCAAATGCTGCATACCGGCGAGCCGCACCGGATTATAAAAAATGTCAGCAATCTGCTGACACAGGACATTGATATTATTGCTCCGGCCTGCGGGATCAGCCTGGCAACGCCGCAGGCTAATCTGCAGGCTCTGACCGGTACCGTGAAAGGAGCTTACTGTTGCTAAAGCGTATAAAACAGTAGCCAACTGGAGGCGTCAGGCAAATGCAATTACATGAAATTACATTTTGGCCGCAGGGCATAACGGTTACAGCCGCCGACGGCACCACCCTTTTACAGGCGGCGCGGGCGGCAGGTCTTATGCTGGAGGCTCCCTGTGACGGGCGCGGCACATGCGGCAAGTGTCAGGTTAAAGCAGGCGGTGCTCTGAGCGACCCCAACGAAACCGAGCGTAAATGGCTGGAACAGCAGCCGGCTGCGGATTTGCGGCTGGCCTGCCAGGCCAGGATCCACGGTCCGGTACGGGTGGAATTTTTGGGCGCCGGGGAGGAGGGCTTTGTTACCCTGACAGAAGGCCATAGTACAGACTGGCCGCTTGATCCGCCGGTATATAAAATAGTTTCTGACCGGTTTGCTTCCCCGGATGACCAGCGGGCTATGGATATGACGATTATGTCGCAGTTTCCGGCTAGCTATCCGCTGCTGCTGCAGGAACTGGCCGCGAATTACAAACAGGGTATGACCTACCTGGCAGCCGTTGTCAACAGGGGGAAGCTCCTGGATTGGCATTATCAGCCCGGGCGTGCCTGTTACGGGGTTGCTTTGGACATTGGCACAACCAGTGTGGTGGCCGAACTCTTTGATCTGACAAACGGCAGCAGTCTGGGGGTCCGTTCCTGCCTAAACCCTCAAACCGAGTTTGGCGGCGATGTGCTGACTCGCATCGCTTTTACCGCCAAACAGGCGGATGGCACCCGGCTGCTGCAGGCAAGAATCATGGCCGGCATTAACCGGCTGCTGGCACAATTGACAGCTGACCGGCAACTGGATAGCCAGGATATCTACCAGGTGGTTATCGCCGGCAATACGACCATGCAGCATTTATTGCTGGGAGTGGCGCCCAATTCCTTAGCCTGTGCGCCTTACCGGCCGGTTTTTTTGCAGCAGGTGGAAGTGAGTGCGGCCGAACTCGGGCTTGAGATATCACCCCGCGGGGTTGTAACCGTTCTGCCGTCGGCCGCCGCTTTTGTCGGTGCCGATATTGTGGCCGGACTGCTGGCAGTCGGATTGCACAATTACCCGCATACCGCCCTGTTTATCGACATTGGCACCAACGGGGAAATTGTGGTTTGCCAGGACGGCGTATTTGTGGGAACCTCTTCGGCGGCCGGGCCGGCGCTGGAGGGAATGAATATTGCCTGTGGCTGCCGGGCTGAGCAAGGCGCAATTGAGGGAGTGTCAATTGCCAATGATGGCACTGTGGGGTTAAAGGTAATCGGGAATGGTTTGCCCAGGGGTGTTTGTGGCAGCGGCCTGATTGATCTGATCTCGGAGTTGGCAAGGTGTGGTGTCATTACCGCCAGCGGGCGATTTGCAGCTCCGGAGAAGTTACCGGCGGCACTTGCGTCCCGTATGGTTGATGTGGATGGGAGGCCGGTTTTTGTAATCTCTAACGAGGAACAAATTTTTCTGAGTCAAAAAGATGTACGGCAGGTTCAATTGGCCAAAGGCGCCATATATACGGCCATGCACCTATTACTAAAAGAAATAAATATATGTTTTGAGGATGTTGATGAGATTCTAGTGGCCGGTGCTTTTGGTTTTCACTTAAAGCCGGCATCACTGGTTGGCATTGGATTATTACCTCATACTTGTCAAAGTAAGATTCGTTTTGTTGGTAATACGGCCAAAGAAGGAGCCAAAGCGGTTCTTCTCAATAGCCAAGCCAGTGTTGCGCTTCAGCAAATTGGTCAAAAAATTAAGATTATGGAGCTTTCTCTTCACCCCGAATTTCAGAACTACTTTGTCCAGGCTTTAGCATTTCCTGCCGGTAGAAGTGTTATTTGAGCGGTTTTGAAGTTTTATGGGTAAATTTGCTGTAGCCACTGCCTGTCCAGATACCACAGGCCGGCCTGCATATCCGGATACAGAGAGAGGCCGGTCGCCTTTACCTGTTGATCGTAGCGGAACAGCTTTTTCCAGCTGTCCTGAATCTCCTTTTTGAGGTGGGGATAAAACGGTGTGGTACACACGTCTCCCTCGTAACGAATGCCATAGCGCGCCAGCTTTTCAGCGAATTTCGCCTCTTCCTCCACTGACTCCCCAATGTACCGCAGGTTCAACACCTTGTTCCAATCGCTCATCCGGAAAAACACCGCGTTCTCTATGGGAACGCTAAGTTTCAGGATTTGACATCCGGAATGATGCTCTAGATACTTGATATCGCAAAAAGTCCATATGGCCGATTCCGCTTCTTCTGGTTTGGGGGAAATACGTTGGGCATTCTCGGTATACCAGGAATAGGCCTGTAAAAACACGGCAGATACTTCTTCATATTTCCGGACGATGTACTCCAGTTTTACATAATGATATCCCTGTTCCAGCAAGTGCTGGAACACCTCATCCGTCTGGGCCGTGTACAGCGTTATTTGGTTATGCTGACAATCCATTCTTTCCTCAGTTCCCATATGGTACCCACCCTGACCTTGCTCAAAATGATACTCTCGTCAAACAACCGGTCCCAGCTTTTGATGATCTTTCGTTTGATATTGGGATAAAATGGTTTCATATAGGCGGTACAGTCGTCGATACCGTAGCGGGCTAACAAGGTTTCATGTTCTTTTTTATCCTGTGCATCGGCCGGGATATACATATAATTGACGATCCTGCCCCACTTATCGATATCCATTGTAATCAGCTGGGCTTGTTCAACCAGAATTTCCAGTTGAACATTCCCATGGCTATTTTTTATTTTGCCTTCTTCTGTTAAAGACACCCAGATGGGGTATTGTACGTCTTCAGGCGGCTGTACCAGTTTGCTCGCCTCCTGATAATACCAATTGTACACATCCAGGTACAGCGCGGCGTGTTCCTCCATTTTGTTGACGATATATTCTTTTTTTACTATGTACCGCCCATTTGTTTCCAAATCTTTTACTATGTTTTCGTGCTGCTTGGTCCATATTTTTACGCTGTTCTTCATTTTACTCCCTACCTATTTCCGCAGGATATTAAGCTGAATTTACCGCCATTTTACAATGAGTAAAACAATGGTGTCAAACTTTATTGATTATTTCAATAAAGCGGTTGTAAGACGGTTTAAGCCAGCATCCACAGTAGGAGGGATCCTCATAGACACATTCGGAGAGCCTGTATTTTCAGACAGTACCGTAAAAAAGTTTTACAGGTATTTTATGATAATTATAGCAATTATCAATTGGTGCTGAAGTTGCTCATTGAAAAACACGATTAGTGCATTTTAATTATCTGTGTTAGGATAACACAAAGAAAGCTCACTTTTAAATAGCAAATAGCAACTAAACTACTAATAAATGACTGTTAGTTTTATGTTCGCGGACAGTAACAGCCAGATTATAAATTGACGCAAAAGTAAAAGGAGATAATCAATGCAACGGATCAACGCAATCGGAGATGCCTGTCCCCTGCCTGTAATTAAAACCAAAAAAGGTCTTGCCGCAATAGAGAGCGGTCAGCTGGAGGTACTAGTGGACAATGTGGCAGCTGCCGAAAATATCCGCCGGTTCGCTGAGTCGGCAGGATGTCAGTTTGACGTAGTGCCAAAGGAGGGTATTTTTCATATTACTCTGCTGAAAGGAACAGCCCCACAAGGCGATTCTTCTGCCGGCAGCGAGGCAATTGCCGGCAAAACGGTTGTTGTCCTGCCTGCCGATACCATGGGAGCCGGTGATGACGAGTTGGGGCATATCCTGATGAAGGGGTTTATTTTTGCTCTTACCCAGTTGGATACATTACCCGACACCATCCTGCTCTATAACACGGGTGCAAACTTATCAGCCCATGGCTCAAGCGTCCTGGCAGATTTGATTGCTTTGGAAAAAGCCGGGGTTGCTGTCATGACCTGCGGCACCTGCCTAAATCACTTTGGCATCGCGGAGCAGCTCGGCGTAGGGGAAGTAACCAATATGTACCGCATAGTGGAAGAGATGCGTAGCGCCGGACGCATCCTCCGCCCCTGATTGCCATGATTTACTTTGACAACGCCGCCACCAGCCTGCCCAAACCACCCACGGTGGGACGTGCGGTTCTGGCGGCCATTAATACTTTTGGCGGGGCCGGGAGAGGTGGACATCCCGCTTCCCTGGCGGCTACGCGCTGTATCTTTCAGGCTCGCAAAGCAGTCGCTGAGTTACTGGGAGCTGCTGCCGGCCAGACGGCTTTTACCGCCAATGCGACGGAAAGCCTGAATATTGCCATCTCTGGTCTGCTGACAAGGGAAGACCATGTTATTACCACCGCCCTGGAACACAATTCTGTTTTGCGTCCCCTTTATAAGCTTCGTTCCCAGGGAATGGGATTATCGATTATTGAGATGGATCAAAAGGGAAATTTGGATTACGACGGGTTTCGCCGCTCTCTTCGTCCCAATAGTAAAGCGGTAGTCTGCACCCATGCATCCAATCTGACAGGCACACTCACCAATTTGGATTTCATAGCGGATTTCTGCAAAGAAAACGGCCTGCTGCTGATTGTGGATGCATCGCAAACGGCCGGTGTGTTTCCCATTTATGCGGACAAGCTGGGTATTGATGTTCTCTGCTTTACCGGACACAAAGGACTGCTGGGGCCGCAGGGCACCGGTGGGCTTTGCATCCGGAAAGGGCTCGCTGTAATGCCACTCAAGGTAGGCGGCAGCGGACTCCACAGCTATTCCGAAACCCATCCGGCGGGCATGCCCGAGGCCCTGGAGGCAGGCACGGCCAACGCCCATGGCATCGCTGGTTTGCTGGCCGGAGTTGAGTACATTCTCGAAGCGGGTATGGACACTATCCGCAACAGGGAATTGGAATTAGAAAAACTCTTTCGCCAGGGTATTTCAGCCATTCCCGGGGTTTGTATCTATGGAGATCCGGATAGGCCCCACGCTCCCATTGTAACCCTGAATATCGGTTCTTTGGATTCAGGCGAAGTAGGGGATCGTCTGGCAACCATTTACGATATTTGCGTACGGACTGGTGCCCATTGCGCCCCGCTGGCTCATTTGGCTTTGGGGACCCAGGAGCAGGGGGCGGTGCGGTTTAGTTTCTCTTCTTTCAATACAGAAGAGGAGATCCAAACAGGAATCCGGGCAGTTGCGGAGATTGCCGCAGAATGGGAGCAGGAATAAATGACTAGAAAGAAACAGCCCAAATTGGTGATTACCTTTCCCACCACCACCGCTGCGATGGCAATGGAGGCTGCCTGTGAATCCGGGCAAGGACGATTAATACCTATTCCGCGGGAGATCAGCGGCAGCTGTGGCCTTGCCTGGTGTGCGGAGCCGCAGCTGGAGGGCGTGCTGCTCCAGGTGATGGCTAAAAACAATATTGAATATCAGGAAAAGCGAGTTATTTCTCTGTATTAACGAAGGGAGAGATATGTGCATGATCGAGATGAAGACCGAGCTGCCACAAGTATTTGAAAGCTTTGCTGAAGCAAGGCAAAACGGATTTCTCGCCATGAAGAAACTTAAAGACAGCGGCAAAGGGGTGGTGGGCCAGTTCTGTACATATACCCCTCTGGAGATTTTTATGGCTGCAGACCTTGTCAGTGTAGGCTTGTGTTCTACCAGTGACGAGACTATTCCCGAGGCAGAAAAAGTATTACCGAGCAACCTGTGTCCACTCATTAAGTCCAGCTACGGTTTTGCCATCACCGACAAATGCCCCTATATGTATTTTTCTGACTTGGTGGTGGGAGAGACTACCTGTGACGGTAAAGTGAAAATGTACGAACTGCTGGCTAAGGATAAGAATGTCCATATCCTGGAGCTTCCCCGGCGGCAGGATACCCCGGAAGCTAAGGCTCTCTGGCGGGCAGAGCTGGTGCGGCTGAAGGAACGGGTGGAAAAGGACTTTGGCGTTACTATTACTGATGATAATTTGCGTGATGCGATTCACCGGCGGAATATCGAACGCAGACTACTGAAAGAACTGTATGAGTTGAGCACAATGACGCCGCCGCCCATTACCGGGCTGCGGCAGCTGCAAATCCTTTTCGGCTCCCAGTTTAAATTTGACTGGCATGAGAAGGTTGCGGAAATCCGGAGAGCAATTGACAGCATCCGGGCAGCCTATGCAGCAGGAGAACGCCCGGTCCCGGAAGATGCGCCCCGGATTCTAATTACCGGCTGTCCGATGGGCGGCGTTACAGAAAAGGTAGTTAAGGTACTTGAGGAGGCCGGTGCGGTCATCGTCGTCTATGAAAATTGCACCGGCGCCAAGCCGATGGACCGGCAATGCCGGGAGGAAGGGGATCCTCTTACCAACATCGCCGACCACTACTTGCAGATTGGCTGTGCTGTCATGACACCCGACAACAATCGCTTTGAGCTTTTGGCGCGTCTCTGTGAACAGTTTCAGGTCGATGGTGTGGTGGAAATGACGCTGCAAGCTTGCCATGCCTACGCAGTGGAAGCGCATTCGGTTAAGGCGCTGCTGAAGGAAAAGGGCATTCCATACCTGCAATTGGAAACCGACTATGGCACTGCCGATATCGGCCAGCTGTCTACCCGGGCCGGTGCCTTTGTGGAGATGCTATAGATAATGATAAAAGCGTCGATCGGCATCGATTGTGGTTCTGCCGCATGCAAAGGCGTCCTCCTCCCGTTTTGCAGGCGCTATTGGCGCCGCAAGAACCTACTGGGTGAAAAAAGCAAGGAAAAGAGATAAAAATATATGAAAAAAGCACTGTTATTATTACTATCTGTTTGTGTGATTTTTGGCGTGACTGCCTGTGGAAACAATGAGAAGAATTCTGCAACACAGGAAAAATCTAGTGCGCCAACTGAAATTATAGTAGCATCTGGTTCGTCTTCCGTTCCGAATTCGTATATAGAAAATGGAATACATAAGGGACATGAAGTAGATATCTGGAATGCTATTTCGGAGAAAACCGGACTGAAAGTTAAATTTGTAACAGGGGAGTTTAACACTTTATTTGGATACCTGGATTCGGGTAAAGCGGATACAGTGGGAAATGCCATTACCCTTAATGCTAAGAGAAAAGAGAAGTATGATTTTTCAGAGCCATATGCTTATATTCCTGAGAAGTTAGTTGTTCATTCCAATAGAACCGATATTAAAGAATTAAAAGATATTGCGGGGATGACTTGTGGATTCTCGTCGGGATCCAATGGTGGGAATTTATTTAAACAGATTGCCAAGGTGCAGGATATAAAAATAAATCTAGTAACATTCGATAGTTCCGAATTGTTAAATGAGGCTTTTCGTCAAGGAAAAGTTGATGTAATGATTTTTGCAGGTGCTGAGGCAGCCTATAAAATTAATAATAAAGTTCTTGACGCCAGGATGGTTGAAGAAGATATTGCCGTTGGGGCTAAAGCCTATCCTTTTGTAAAGGGAAATGCAAAATCAGAAGAATTGAACAAGATTGTTACAAAAGCTATTAAAGAAATGCAGCAAGATGGAACGCTGGAAAAAATATATAGTAAATGGTATGGAATGGACTTTAGTAAGAAACCGGCTAATACAAAGATAACAGATTAATTATGCAGACAAGAGTTGCCTACTGGATGATGCCGCTATGGCGCTGGTAGGCAAGTTGTTAGCCAGCCGTTCACGGATGCAGGCAATGGTAAGATATTGTTTTAACGCAATTATATAGTGCAGTCAGGTGATAGGGTAAATGATTACAATAGAGCATTTGAAAGTGCAATTTGGGCAATTGGTTGTCTTAAAAGATATAAATGTTCAAATAGATGATGGAGAAGTCGTAGTACTAATTGGACCGTCAGGAACCGGTAAATCTACATTTCTTCGTTGTCTTAATTTTTTGGTTAGGCCTGCGGAAGGCAAAATTACAATTGATGGATTTTCAATAGATGCTAGAACGGCTTCGAAGAGAGAGATTGATTGTATGAGATTAAAAACGTCAATGGTCTTTCAAAATTATAATCTGCTGAAGAATAAGACTGCTATACAAAACATTATGGAACCTATGGTGACAGTACAAAAAAAAAGCAAGAAAGAAGCCGAAGAAGTGGCGGTTAACTTGCTTAAAAAAGTAGGGCTTTTGCAAAAAAAAGATGCGTATCCTAAAGAAATGTCGGGAGGACAACAACAAAGAATAGGAATTGCAAGAGCTCTGGCTGTAAACGCAAATGTTGTTTTATTTGATGAGCCGACATCATCGTTAGATCCCGAATTAGTGGGAGAGGTTCTAGGTGTAATTAAGCAATTGGTAGCAGAACATAACAAAACGATGTTGATTGTGACTCATGAAATGAAATTTGCCCGAGAAGTGGCGGATAGGATTCTTTTTTTAGAAAACGGTGGTATTACTGCTATGGGAACTCCACAGGAACTATTTGAAAATTGCTCAAATGAAAGAATTAGAAAATTTATAAATACAATAAATGCGAATTAAATGACAATATTGTACGAGGATGGATAGATGGATTTTGATTTTGTATGGTTTATTAATTTGTTCCCAATTGTTTTACCTGCACTAGAATTAACAATTAATATGTCCCTCATATCTCTGATACTTACAGTGATATTATCTGTTTTCATTTCTATTATAAGGCATTTTCAGGTACGGGGATTATCGCAATTTTTTGGCGCTTATATTACTTTTTTTAGAGCAACTCCATTGGTGGCACAGCTTTTTATACTGTATTTTGGTTTGCCCTCTATAATTCCAGCACTGAAATCGATGACAGCATTTCAAACGACTATAGTCGCTCTTACCTTAAACACATCGGCTTTTATGGCAGAAACGCTCAGAGCAGCTATTGAATCTGTTGACGAGGGACAAATTGAAGCCTGCTATTCTATGGGGATGACACGATACCAAACAATGGTACGTGTTGTTTTACCACAGGCCTTTGTTGTAGCATTACCCACGCTTGGAAACCAATTTATAGGAATCGTTAAGGGAACCGCCCTGGGTTTTACAGTTGGACTTGCTGACATAATGGCAAAAGCAAAAATAGAAGCGGCATTAGACCTTCGTTTTTTTGAAGCCTATTTATGTGTCACGTTGATTTATCTTGTAATTGTGGTTTTTATTGAAAAAATTCAGGGATTATTGGAAAGAAAGATTCAAAAATTTTGTTAAAGGCCATCGGCGTGATTTGCGGTTGGCGGGTGCCTCCCGTAGATTGGTTGCGGCAAAGTACGCTGTTGCGATTGATTGCAGGACTGGAAAAGTAGAGCCTCGCTAGACTATAAAGAGTGGAAGCCGATGCCTTCACCTCAGCAGCAGGCAAGGCAGGAGAAAATAGGTGTATGTTTTTCTGTTTTATATGCAGCAGATTAGTAAGTGCACTGGGGGAGGCAACACATGAGCAAAATAACGGTGAGGGATGTATCTTTTGCCTATAAGACAACGCCTATATTGGAGCAGATTAACATGGACATTGCGTCCGGAGATTTTGTATGCCTGCTGGGGCAGTCAGGCTGTGGAAAGAGTACCTTTCTCCGCCTGATGGCGGGGCTGGAGATACCATCAGGCGGAGAAATCCTGGTGGATGGGGAACCTCTGCTGGAATCCGGAGCGGATCGAAGTATGGTTTTTCAGGATTACAGCTTGTTTCCCTGGTTTACCACAGGCAAAAATCTGTTGCTGGCCCTCAAGCAGAAGTATCATAGACAATCCAAAAAGGAACTGGTGGAAAAAATTCGTTATTACTTAAACGAAGTGGGGCTAAGCCAGGATGTTTATGATAAATATCCCAATGAGTTGTCTGGTGGCATGCGCCAGCGGTGCGCAATCTGCCGGGCATTTGCGCTGGATACTTCCCTCATGCTGATGGATGAGCCCTTCGGCGCACTTGACGCAGTAAATCGAGCCAGGCTGCAGGATATGATACAGGCTATGTGGGCCAAGAAAGGGCAGGACAGAAAAACCGTGCTGTTTGTGACTCACGATGTGGAGGAGGCGCTGCTCTTGTCCACCCGGATTTTTCTTTTCGGCACCAGCCCCAGCAAAATCATATACAGTTGCAAGTTGAAGGATAAGCACCTGATTAACCGGAATGCCCTGTTTGAAAACCATGAGATGATGGAACTGCGCAACACGCTGCTTCACATTCTGAATAAGGATATTGAAGATAAAATCAAAAATGAGGAGAAAAAGCTATGACACTGAACTGGAAAAAGGTATGTACTCTGGCATTGGCGGTGATGATGTCGGCCACGTTGCTGACTGGCTGCGGCGGAACCACAACCCCTACTTCCTCTACCTCGGACGCAAAGGCCAAGGATAAGGCCGCAGACAAAAAGCTCGAACATGTCAATATGGCCTACAACCCTGCCACTGGCAATATCCTGGGTTTTATCGCCATTGACTCAGGCATCGCTGCTGAGGAAGGGCTGGAGATTGAGCTGATTCCCTTTACCAATTCCACCGATGCGCTTAACGCCCTGCAGGCAGGCAAGGTGGATATGGGTGTGTCCTTTGGTACTATTGCACCGTTAACCGTTGTCACCCAAGGCGCCGACTTCACCATTTTCGGTGGATATGTCTCCGGCGGTATGCCCGTATACGGCAACCCCAACATTAAATATACTGGACTGGAAACCTTTAAGGGAAAAACCGTGGCTGTGGCCAGAATGTACACCCCCGATCTGGTGTGGCGGGGTGCTATGATGAAGGCCGGCTATGATTTGTCCAAGGATGTAAAAATCATTGAGTTCAAGAAGCCGTCCGAGGTGCTGGAGGCCGTATCCTCCGGCAAGGCCGACATCGGCATCGGTACCAACTCCACCTACCTTCAAGCGGTGGCGGCTGGTCTGAATATTATGACATGGACTAATGAGCTAGATCCCATGCACGTGTGCTGCCGCCCGGTGGCCAACACCCAGTGGATTAACGGTAATCCCGATTTGGTCAAGCGGCTGATGCGGGCTTGGATTCGGGCGGAGGAAATCCTCATCAACGACCCGGAATATTGCGTAAAGCTGAACATGAAATACATGGAGCTGGATGAGGATCAGTCCCGCAAAATGCTGTTGGAAACCAATCAGGTCTTTGAGGCCGACCCTAAGAGTAAGGGCGTACGCTATATGTGGCAGATGATGGGCGAGCTGAACTACGCGAAAACCGATGGAATTGACATTGAGAAGCATATCAACACTAACCTGTACAAGCAGGCTCTGGATGAACTGCTGGCAGAGAAGCCTGACAACAAGACGCTGCAGATGTTCGCCGAGCGCTACAAGAAATACAACGATTAATGGATGGATTGAAACGCTTTTTCCAAAATTACGGCGGCACATTGCTGATACTGGCAGGAGCCTTTGTCCTATACGAGCTGGTTACAGAAGGATTAGGGCTACTGAGCCAGGTGCTTTTCCCCGGCTTTTCCAAAATCGGTCCGCGGCTGGTGTCTTCTCTGCCCAAACTGATTGACTGCTTCTTCAGCTCGATGTATCTGCTGATTCCCACTTATATCGTAGGCGCGGTCAGTGGTGTGTTGCTGGGGATTATCATCGGTCTGCGACCCAGACTGCACAAGAGCCTCAAGCCCATTATCTTTGGCCTTAGTCCTCTGCCTCCCTCCATGCTCACTCCGTATTTCATCGCGGTGATGCCAACCTTTTATCTTTCCTCCTGCGGTGTCATCTTTATAGGGGTGTTCTGGCCAATTTTGTCAGGTACGATTAACGGTATTGTCATGATTGAGCAGAAATATCTGGACAACGCCAAGGTGTTGGGTTTTACCGGGTGGAAGCTGCTTTTCTATATCATCATTCCTGCCGCATCCCCCATGATTTTTGCGGGCATGGGAACGGCACTGAATTTTGCCTTCATTTTGCTGGGGATTGCGGAGATGTTTGCCACCACCTCCGGATTGGGGTATTACATCCAGTATTATGCCGATTTTTCCGACTATGCCCGGGTGCTGGCCGGTCTGTTGTTTACCACGGTGGTCATTGTTACCATTATGGTTCTGTTTGACCGGCTAAAAAAGAAAACTCTATTTTGGACCATAAACAAGGATATGGGATAACGCTCAAATATGGGAGCAAGTGTAGTTGCTCTTGCGATCTTGTTGTCTACTAGCACCAATAATATGAGAAAAGTCATTTAAAAATAGTGCTTCTGCAAAAAAAAGATAAGTTAAAGGAAGTGAAATCCATGCAGCAATTTACTCAGGATTTAAAAGAGTTCGCTTTAGCCCAGGGAGCTGACCTGGTGGGGATCGCCAAAGCAGCTGATCTGGATGAGTACTTTACTCCGCCCCACCGTCCGCAAGATCTTAT
Source organism: Sporomusa sp. KB1 (assembly GCF_007830295.1). Classification (GTDB taxonomy): domain Bacteria; phylum Bacillota; class Negativicutes; order Sporomusales; family Sporomusaceae; genus Sporomusa. The sequence continues at coordinate 2,579,222 of NZ_VLKC01000002.1, forward strand.
GCCGAATGTAAAAACCATCATTGTCATGGCACTTCACATTCCGGACGGTTCCATAGAGGCTCAGAAAAGGGAGGTTACCAATTATTCCTACAGCATTTTCGGGTTTACCCACCTGAATAAAGAATTAGACGCTCTCACTTACCGCGTCACCCGGTATATGGAAAAGGGCGGCTATGAGGCTCTGCCGATACCAGGTAAGGGCAGCCATTATTGGGAGCAGAAAAAGTTTTATGGACCATTTTCCTTCCGGCATGCAGCTGTTGCGGCGGGATTGGGCGAAATCGGCTGGAGCGGACTTTTTCTTACGCCGCAGTATGGTTCAAGACAGCGTTTGACAGTAATTCTTACGGAAGCCTCCTTAATTACTGATCCTCCTTTTACCGGGTCGGTATGCACGCGGTGTTTCGACTGTATCAAAAACTGCCCGGCCGGTGCTATTGAAAAGACAGAATGGAACAAAACCATAGGCGGCCGGCAACTGACATACGGTGTTGTTGACGGCGACCGTTGTTACTGGGTTGCCAGAGGCTTGACGACAAAGGCGTGGCCGAATGCCCCTTTTAATCCCAATGTCGATGTGGCGAAGGCAGAACCGATGAATGCTGAGGAAAAGTTCAAAGCATTGTGGGAAAAAAGAGATGCGCGGCTGCGGGCTAGTGAACATGATGTCGACAGCTATGGTGCTACCATCTGCGGGCGGTGTATGGCATTTTGCAGTGCAGGCAGCCGGGCCATGCAGGCTAGGTTGAAAAGAGATATATGATGTACGGGAGTGATATTGAAATGTGGTTTTGGTGGCTGGAAAGAACTTCTGCCGTGTCAGTAGTCTGTTAATTTTGAATATACATGCATAAAGGAGGTGAGTGCGATGCATGATGTGAAAATTAAAGGGCTGTCTTTTGCCTATAAAAACGATAACAGATTAATTTTGAAAGACATCAACATTGATGTGCAAGCAGGGACTTTTGTAGCGTTGCTGGGGCAGTCCGGCTGTGGCAAGAGTACCTTCCTGCGTCTCCTAGCTGGCTTGGAGACTGCCACTACAGGAACAATCCTTTTAGATGATCGGCCGGTAAGCGGGGCCAGTCTGGATAAAGGCATGGTCTTTCAGGACTATGGACTATTTCCGTGGATGACAGCTGGAGAAAATATCATGTTGGCTTTAAAACAGCGCTTTCCTCAGCAAGACAAAAAGAAACTGAAACAGTTGGCGCTTGACACATTAAATGCAGTAGGTTTGGATGATTCGGTATATCGTAAGCTGCCCAAAGAGCTATCCGGTGGTATGAAACAGCGATGTGCCATTGCCCAGGCGTTCAGTATTGATCCCCCCGATCCTGTTAATGGACGAGCCATTTGGAGCGTTAGATGCAGTGACCCGTGCGCGGCTGCAGGATTTGGTGCTGAGGCTGTGGTCTCGGGAGAATCCCAAAAAGACTGTGTTTTTTGTCACCCACGATGTAGATGAGGCACTGCTCCTGGCTAACCGAATCATTGTTTTCGGACAGTCTCCCAGCAACATAATCTACGAATGCTCCATTCCGGAGGACAAGCGTCCCACCCGGGAAACGCAGTTTGATAATCCGGAGCTTCTGGAACTGCGCAATAAGTTGATCTTCCAAATCAATAAGGATGTGGTATCCCGCATTTCTTAAACGGTATTATTACTAAAATATTTATAAAAGGAGAATACACATGAAAGTAAGAATTGTTTTGTCGATTTTGGCACTGACTGTTATGCTTACCTTGGCGGGTTGCGGTGGAAACAGCGGCAATTCTACCCCTGCCAACACTCCCCAATCTGCTGAGTCAGGGAAACAAGGGCCTGAAACCAGTGTTGTCAGGTGGAACTATGGCACCAGCGGCAACGTAATGGTTACCATTGCGGAAAAGAAGGGATATTTCAAGGACGAGGGCCTGACACTTGAAATGGTTCCTGCCACAGCTAACGCTGATGCTATGGCGCTGCTCTCCACCGGCAAGGCAGATGTTGCTTCCAATGCCGGCACCAGCAACCCCTTGCAGCAGATTGCTTCCGGCGTAGATTTGACCATATTTGGCGGACATATGGTGGATGGCAGCATGCCTGTTGTCGCCCGCAAGGGTACTAAGTGGAACGGCGTGCAAGATTTAATAGGCAAGAAGTTTGCCTGCAATCCTGCCTATTTCGCATTCACTGGCGCTGTTATGGATCTGGGGTATAAGGATCCTCTTACCGCAGTGGAATGGGTTACCTATACCAATTATAATGATGCTTTGGCCGCTGTGGTGCGTGGCGAGGTGGATTATGCTCTCATGGGTACCGGTCAGAATTATGCTGTAAAAAATATGAAAGAAATTGATATTGTGACCTGGCAGGGCGATGTAATGAAAAACTATTCCTGCTGTCGTCTGGTTGCCCCAACGTCGTTTGTAAAGAACAATCCCAATACCGTCAAGGGTATAATGAAGGCATTGATTCGTGCCCAGCGCTATTATGAAGCTAATAAGAATGAGGCTGTTGCCCTGCAGGCCGAGAATATTAAAACCTCTAAAGAGTATGTGGCTGCCTATATGCTTAATGATAACTATGTAGTCAGCGCAGATCCCCTCAAAAATTCAGTTATCCGTGCATGGGGGATTCTGGATAAGACCGGTTTCCTGAACAAAAAAGCCAAGGACATAAACATTATTGACCATATCAATATAGATCTGTATAAGGCTGCTTTGGATGAAGTAACAGCACAATATGGAAGTGAAGACCCCGAATTCTATAAAAAGCTGCAGGCTTTTTACCAAGAAAATAATTCCTAATCAGCTATAAGGAGCATTATGGGCAAGTTGAAGATCTTTTTTGAAAAATACTGGCTTACTGTCTACATATATGCAGCATTAGTGCTATTGTATGTGTATGCGACAGAAAGCGGGCAGGCAAATCCGTACCTATTCCCCGATGTTGAGGCTATTATGAATGCCTTTTCCAACAACCAGGGGGTTATGCTACTGAACATGGTGTCATCCTTCAAGCTGATGATTCCGTCTATCCTGATATCCTTAGCCATTGCACTAATCCTCGGTACAATTCTGGGATTAATCGAATGGCTGCGAGATGCGCTTTATCCGATAATTTACGCATTCAGTGTGATACCATCAATCCTATTGTCCCCATTTGCGCTGCTGTTAGCCCCTAATTTTGTGGTAGCATCCATATTCCTGATTTCCTATGGCACTGTCTGGACGACCCTTTTTGCTACAATAACCGGTATAATGACTATTGATAAGCGTTATCTGGACAAAGCGGCCACGTTAGAGCTCAGTGGAATCAAATTGATGACAAAAGTCATTCTGCCGGCGGCCAGTCCGTCTATTTTAGCAGGCTTCGTTAGTTCACTGCGCGGTACTTTTTTGATGCTGGTATATGTCGAGATGTACGGCACTCAGTATGGCATGGGATTCTTTGTCAAAAAATATTCGGAATTTGGCCTGTACGATCACACCTGGGTAGGTTTTATCTTCATGGTAATCATACTGGTTATTGTAATGCAGCTTTTTGAACAACTGAAAAAGCATATCCTTAAGTGGACGATTTGATAGCAGAGCCGCCATTTCCGATATATGTAAAAGATATACGTCAAATGGCCCTTAGACGGCAGCAGATATCAATACCTAGATATGGACAGTTATATTCCGATATTCTTGCGATGATGGATGAAGTTACGTAATCGTATATTGACTTTATGGGATTTCCCGTAAACTGTTTGGGATTATAACTTATAGCAGGCCTGCCTTTTGCGAAAGATGTCCACTTCGCATCCATCAATAAAAGGAGCTAATTATGGACGATAAAAAAGAGGGAATTAAAAGAAGAACGTTTCTTAAGGCCGCCGGAATCGCTTCCATTGCTGCTGCGGTCTCGGTACCCGGAATGCTGTTTGCAGGGCGTTTCCAGTCCGATTCGTTGCAGGTATGGTCCTGTGGAGGGCTGGCTGAAGCCTTCACAGAGACAAACCGCCTATATGAGCAGCGAAACGGCATCCAGATCAATTATACAGGGGCTTTTGCCGGTGCATTGGGTAAATCGCTTTTGGGCGGCGCGGTCACCGAGATATTTGCCGGGCGGGTATTGCAATTGGCCAAAAACCTGAGGGCCGATAATAAAATGCTTTATTTCAAACCTCTGTGTTTTACGGAGTATGTCATCGTCACTCCGCTGGGAAATCCGGCGAAAATCGAATCGCTTCAGGATCTGGCCAAGCCGGGGGTCAAGGTCATCCTGCCGCTTGGAGCCTCGCCGCCGGGCGGCGAAGCCGTGATGGGCATACTCAAAAAGGCAAACATTGAACAGGCGGTTCTCAAAAATACCATTAACAAGGAAAGCTGTGTCATTAAAATGATGCCGGCAATCATAAACGGTGAAGGTGCGGCCTCTATCGTGGAAAGGCGTCTTACCCGCCAGCCTGCATTTTCGGGAAAAGTAGAAGTGATATCCATTTCAGAGGCGTTTTTTCCACCCGGTCCGCTAACCTTCACTATTGGGGTAATGAAGTATGCCAAGGATCGCGCTTTGGCTGATGATTATGTAAACTTTATCTGCTCCAACGAAGCGCAGGCGATTTTCGAGCAGTATGGCTTCATTCCAGCTATTTCCGAAAAAGGTCGGACACTTATCGAAAAGCTGGGGGTAAAAGATGTCTAGTCAAATAGAAACTGCAAAACAGACGAAAACTGGATTTTCATTGATGACGGTTCGCCGAACTGTTCAATTGGCCATGATGAGTGTTTTGGGACAATGGGCCTATTACGGTGTTTTCCGTTGTCCGTATCTCGTTCCCTTTGTGAATTGCCAAACCTGTCCTGTCATCACTTGCTGGGGAAGGATCACCAGTTACTTCTGGGGTTTTTGGCTGCTGCTTCCCCTATCAGTTTTGCTTTTCGGGCGGGCTTTTTGTGGCTGGCTCTGTCCTGGCGGGTTTGTCAATCAGATGATCGGTAAGCTTTCGTTTCTAAAGCTGCGTAAGCATAATCGGTTTGTAAAGCTTGCCCCGGCGGGAATGGCTATTGGGCTAGGTGCGGTAGCGATTATCTGGTTTGGGTTGAATAATCCCAGAATGATGGTGCCGATCCGGGTCGGTGAACTTTGGGCTTCGATGGGGCTTTCTTTTCAACACGCTTCCTTCGCCTGGCTGGTTCGTACCTTTATTATTCTGGGGTTGGCCGCAGCGGGATTGCTTGTAGCTAATCTGTGGTGCCGCTTTGTCTGTCCCACAGGCGGTTTACTTGAGCTTTTCAAGGGTATGGCTATTTTCCGCGTTTTCAAAACCAGTGCCTGTAATGACTGTAACGCCTGCCAGCGAGTATGCGAAATGGGGACCCGGCCTGATGAAACAAATTGCACCAATTGCGGCGACTGTTTGCAAGCTTGTCCTGTCGATGCCATAAAACTTGGCAAAAAGAAGGAGAGCGAATGAGCAAGCTTCGCGAACACAGGTCTCTTGACCGGCACCCCTGCTTTCACGGAAAAGCCAGTGCCCGCTGGGGGCGGATTCATCTGCCGGTGGCGCCTGACTGCAACATTCAGTGCAACTTCTGCAACCGGCTTTACGCTTGCGTCAACGAAAGCCGCCCGGGAGTGACCCGGCGCGTTTTCAAGCCGGCGGAAGCGCTGGCGGCTTTGAACAGACTTTTGCAACAGCGAGCAGATATCGCCGTGGTAGGAATTGCCGGGCCGGGAGATCCTCTTTGCGATTTGGATCAAACCCTGGAGACGCTGCGCGCCGTCCGTGCCATTCATCCCGAACTTTTAATTTGTGTATCTACCAACGGACTGAATCTGCCCGGCCATATCGACGAATTAGCCGAGGCCGGGGTGACTCATGTCACCGTAACGGTCAATGCCGTTGATCCCCATATCGGTCAACAGATCTATGCCTCAGTTACCGTGAATCGCCGGACCTATCAAGGGCTTGAAGCTGCCAAAATTCTTCTCGGCCGGCAGGAGGAGGCTGTTGTCGGATTGAAGCAAAGAGGCCTGACGGTCAAGATAAATACGGTCGTCCTTCCTGGTATTAATACCGGTCACATCCCTGACATTGCTGCAAAGGTGGCCGCGTGGGGGGCAGACACGATGAACTGTATACCCTTGATCCCCGTCCATGATACTCCTTTTGCGGATCTTACGGCTCCCACGGAGGAAGAAATGGCTTGCATACGAAAATCGATAGCTGGTCACATACCGCAGATATACCATTGCCGCCGCTGTAGGGCAGACGCTGTAGGTCTGCTTGGTGCTAGTGATGCGGCAGGGTGCGCTTCTATCCTAGGGTTAACCGAAATAAATAGATGATTTGATGAGATTCTTGAATTCAATAGATATTGTTTATTAGGAGGGTTACTATGTACTGGATGATCATTGTTTTGACCGGAATTGCGTTTGGACTTGGGGCAGTCCTATTGGTGAAAGCAGGCAACCCAGGCAATTATGGCTTTTGTGCTGCCTGTCATCTGCGGGATATTGCCGGGGCGCTAGGAATTCACCAGGCAGCAGCGTTGCAATACGCCAGACCGGAGATTTTAGGATTTATCCTGGGTTCTTTCAGCCTGGCAAAACTCAGCGGTGAGTTCCGGCCGCGAGGAGGTTCGAACCCTGCGATCCGGTTTGTTCTCGGCGCGATGATGATGATCGGCGCCCTGGTGTTTTTAGGTTGTCCGCTGAGGGGTATTCTGCGGCTTGCCGGGGGCGATTTGAACGGCCTGACGGGCCTGGCCGGCTTTGTCGCCGGGGTCGCCGCAGGGATGGTCTTTCTGAAGAACGGTTATAACCTGGGCCGGGCCCACTCCTATACCGGCGGGAAAGGTGCTGCCGGCTATCTGGCTGCTGTAGCGGCAGTCATTCTGGCAGTAGGTGTGGGGACACATGCGATATTCCTGAAATTCAGCGTTAGCGGGCCCGGTTCACTCCATGCGCCGGTGGTCGTCAGTCTGATAGCGGGACTAATAGCCGGCGCGCTGGCGTGGCGGAGCCGGATGTGCCTCAGCGGCGGTATCCGCGACTATATTCTGGTGCGAGATACCTATCTGCTCAAGATATACGCTGTTATCTTTCTGGCTGCTCTTGCCGGCAACCAATATTTCGGCTTTTTCAAGTTGGGTTATACCGGTCAGCCGCTTGCGCATACGATGCACCTGTGGAATTTCCTGGGGCTGTTCCTAACTGGCTTGGCGGCTGTTTTAGTCGGCGGTTGCCCGCTCAGACAAATCATCATGTCCGGTGAAGGGAATGTTGATGCTCTATGTTGCGTACTGGGCATGCTGGCCGGAGCTGGCATCGCTCATAGCTTCAACATTGCTGGCAGTGCGGCGGGAGTGGCTTTGAACGGACAGATCGCCACAGTGGCCGGAATCGCTATCACGGCAGGCATTGGCCTTGTTTTTAGAGAGAAAGTGATTGTGACAGTGGAGGGATAATATGGAGAAGAAGCTAGATTTGCGAGGCCTGAGTTGCCCGGTTCCACTTCTGGAGACACAGAAAGCGCTGGAAGAAGCAGCGGCGGTGACCATCACTGTTGACGAACCCGCCGCTAAGGAGAACATTACTAAGTTTGCTAAGTCCAGAAAATATCAGGTAGAAAGCAGTAGCAGCGGCGGCGAGTATACTCTGATAATCCGCAAATGACAACTTGGGTGATAACCCTCAAAATGTAACTAATATTGAAGCGGAGGTATTTGTGGAAGCGAACAAAAAAGAGTATTTTCAGCAGTTAGCCGAGGCCGTTGTGGCGATGGAGGAGGAAAAAACCGTAGCTGTTGCTGCCGAGCGGGAGTGGTGTTACTTGAGAAAAAATATCTGGACAATGCCCGGACTTTAGGTCTTAAAGGCTTTAAACTGCTGCAGAAAGTCATTTTACCGGCGCGGGGACATCGTTGATTTTTTCTTTCATTTTTAAACTAAATTATTGAAAAATTTCTGAAAAATTGAGCAAATAGAAGATACAAGGAGAGAGATAATATAATGAGACGATTATTAATTTTGGCTATATCTTTGCTACTGGTTATCGTATTGGTAGGCTGTGGCAAAGGAGAAGCTCCCCAAGCGGCTGACCCGGGTAAATCGCAAGCACCTCTTCGGGTTGGACTTGTGCCCAACCAGGCTCCTGACAAAATAAAGGCGCAATATGAGCCGTTTCGTGAGTATTTGCAAAAAACTCTTGCTAGGCCTGTTGAATTATTTGTTGCCAGCGACTATGCCGGTGTGGTGGAAGCCATGGCCAATGACAAGCTGGATGTAGCGTATTTTGGCGGTTTGACCTACGTTCAGGCCAAACAGAGGGCTAAAATCCATCCTATTGTAACAGAAGTGGATGTTGAGACAGGGACTACCAAGTACTATAGTTTGATTATTGCTCCTGTCGATAGCCCCATCAAAGAAGTTAAGGACATCAAGGGCAAGACCTTTGCTTTTGGTGATATCGGTTCAACTTCCGGTTCGTTATATCCCCGGTTTATGCTTGACAAAGCCGGCATCAAGGTGCCTGACGACCTGAAAAACGTCGTCTATACAGGCGGGCATGACGCTACCGCTCAGGCTGTACAAAATGCCACTGTAGACGCAGGCGGTATCGAAGGCCGGATTATGAACAAACTTATTGCCAAAGGTACTGTTGACGGCTCTAAAATAAAGGTTTTGGAAAAGCACCTGGTGGAAGGCTATCCCTGGGTGGTTCGTGATAGTCTTGACAAAGGTCTGGAAGAAAAGATTGTTAAGGCCTTTCTGGACATCAACGATCCGACATTGTTAGACCTGATGCGGGCGAAATCGTTCGCTAAGGTAACAGATGCTAACTATGCTGAGGCTGAGCAGGAAGCCAAACGCCTGGGGCTTTTGAACCCCAAAAAATAATAACAGCTACGACAGGAGCCATGTGCTCCTGTCTTTTTCGAGAAAAGTCTAAAGGCGGGATTGCCACACCTTGTCCGCTATGACGGTATGGCGGCAATCTGGATTCTTCTCCGCTTCTTAAAAGGTTTTCGGCAATAGGGGGTTGCTATGGAAATTATTCTGGCAGATAAACTGCAAAAATTATATGCCAATGGTCAGGGGATACAATCAGTATCGTTTACCGTTGTCAAGGGTGAGTTTATTGGCATACTTGGTGCCAGCGGCGCTGGCAAGACGACGTTAATGCGGCTATTATGCGGAGCTGTGTTCCCTACAAGTGGTTCCCTGCAGGTGTTAGGACACACCATGTCGGCAATTACGAGATCAGAACTGTTCAGATTGCGCCGGCAGGTTGCCACTGTGTACCAAAATTTTAATGTTGTACCAAGCTTGAGTGTGGCCCACAATGTTCTACTAGGTAAGCTTGGCGCGACCACGCTTTTTACTACATTGAGAAACCTGTTATGGTTAAATGACGCTGAATCGGCAAAGATTGCCCAATTGTTAACTCAACTGGGAATTGAAGATAAGTTTTATGAGCGGTGCCAGGAGCTGTCAGGCGGTCAGCAGCAGCGGGTAGCGGTTGCCCGGGCACTCTATAGCCAGGCTGAACTGATATTGGCGGATGAACCTATTGCCTCGGTTGATCCAGCTACCGCTAATCTGATCTTAAATTTGTTCCTTGAGCTAAAGAATAATGGTAGGACAGTTATTATGAATTTGCACCAAATTAGTAATGCCATTCAGTATTGCACAAGGTTGATTGTTTTAGATAAGGGTCAATTAGCTTATGACGGTTCGCCCCGGCTTTTTATGGAATCTGCGGCATATTCCCGGCTTACTGGCAGGGCACCGGCAGGACAGGAGGGGGGGATGGTTAATGCCTAATACCAAAACACATTGGGGCAGTTATTTAACTACCCTGATTCTTCTCACGGGTATTGTGATAAGCGGTTTTGATACCAAGTTTTCACCAACCGCTTTTTTTGAGCCGTCCAATCTGAAAGCAATGACCCGGTTTGCAGGCGGTTTATGGCCGCCAGAGATGGCGGCTGAGTTTTTGGGGAATATAGGAAAGCTACTATTGGAAACGGTAGAAATATCGTTGGTAGCCACGGCATTGGCAATTGTTTTGGCACTGCCAATGTCAGTAGCCGCTATGCGCCCTAGCGGGGAGGAATTTTCCCGTAGTGTTCTGGGATGGCCGGTATGGAGTCTGCGATGGGCAGTATATTATTTGTCCCGTTCAATTTTAGCCCTGTTTCGTGGCATTCCTGAACTGATGTGGGCCTTGTTATTTGTTGTGGCTGTTGGTTTGGGGCCATTTCCCGGCGTACTGGCACTTACTGCTCACAGTGTGGGGATATTGGGGAAACTCTATGCCGAAATCTTTGAAGCAGTGGATCAAAGGCTTGTGGAGATGGCACGGGTTACCGGAGCTAGTGAATTGCAAGTTTTGGCGTTTGTAAGGTTTCCGGTTACACTGCCGGTGTTTTTGTCGTATACGCTATTTCGCTGGGAGTGCAACATGCGTTCTGCAACCGTACTTGGTTTTGTTGGTGCAGGTGGAATTGGCACTCAGCTTATGATTAGTATGAAGCTCTTCATGTACCAGGAGGTTGCTACTTTAGTTTTGGCGATATTTGCACTGGTTATTGCGGTAGAGTTGGCAGGGCAATACTTGCGTACCTATATTTTGCGTCCCCAGGCGGGCACTGGCCAGATTTTAGAAGAATAACTATGTGCAGCTAAATATTGTACCAAGAAAATAATGATCATTTGGTCTTTTTTTAGGTCCACAGAATTTATAAATAAATTCTGTGGACCTAAGAATGACTAAGGTTTCTGCCGTTGTCCTAAAGGACTTGACGAGTAAAAAGTACAGTATTTATATGCTTCAAAATGATACCGCGAAATGGTTTGTGCCGGGCAGGAAAAATTTCATGAGATGTTGAAAGTTAAAGCAGGGTATGTCTCGGTTTGTTAGTTGGTATGATTATTGCAAATATATAATAATGTACACGCTGCAGTGTTTATGTTATGTTCCACGCCAGCTTAATTTGGTAATAAGGCTATGTCTATTAATATGGATCTCCAAGAATAAAAGGAGGTAATATTTTGAAGAGGGATGGCCCAGACCTGGTTAATCTTAAGTCAATTCAAGATTATATCCAACGGGTAGCAGATGCATTTGCAGCCGTACTTGATTACGAGGTTGCTATTGTAGGTGAGTACCTGGAGGTTTTAGCGGGGACTGGCAAGTATAAAGATCAAATTGGAACTGTTTATGGTTCAGGATCAATAAATTATCAATTACGCCGCACCCAGAAGAGTTTTTTAGTATACGACCCTTTGAAATCCAAGCTGTGCCAGAATTGTAATCTTAAGAAGACATGTAAGGTATTGGCGGGCTTGCTATACCCGATTAAACTTGAAGATAAATTTGTTGGTTCCATCTCATTATACGCCTTCAATGAAGCACAAAAAGAGAATTTGATGAAAGACTCCGTTAAGCTTGAAACGTTTTTACAGCACTTAGTAGAGTTGGTCTCAGGAAAACTCAATGAAAGGGCATTATATAAACGAGCAAAAAAAGCGGCTGAACAATTCGATACCTTGATTAATTCTATACGTGAAGGAATTGTGGCGGTTGATTATCAGGGAAAAATAACTCATGTCAATCGATCTGCCACAGATATTCTTATGGTACCGGTTAATCTACTCAATGGATATATGATTGAAGAAGTTTTTTCAGGAATTTCCATGAAGGCGCTCCTGAAAATGACTAAGCCGTATATAGAACAAGATATATTTTATAAATATGGCCAACAAACATTGCATTTTATGGCTACTATCACGGAAGTGAAGTATGGGGTAGCTATTAACGGCTTTGTTTTTTCCATTCGCTCTCTTGGGGAAATGCGTAAGTTGGCCGGACGCTTTATTCGGGAAGATCGCAAATATACTTTTGATGGCATTATTGGCCAAAGCACGAAAATTACTAATATTAAAAAGAAAATGTGCAGAGTGGCGACAATGGATTCGACGATCCTTATCACGGGTGAAAGCGGCACCGGCAAGGAGCTTTTTGCCCATGCGATTCATAATGAAAGTCTACGAAAGAAGGAGCCTTTTATTGCTGTGAATTGTGGGGCTATTCCCGAGAACCTGCTTGAAAGCGAGTTGTTTGGTTATGAAGAAGGTGCATTCACAGGGGCACGGCGCAGTGGCAAACCAGGCAAATTTGAATTAGCCAATGGCGGAACCATATTCCTTGACGAGATCGGTGATATGCCGTTGCATTTACAAGTCAAACTCTTGCGGGTATTACAAGAATATACGATTGAACGAGTGGGCGGGATTAAGCCGTTAATTATTGATGTTCGAATCATTGCCGCTACCAACAGGAACCTGGAAGAAATGATCAAGGATAATCAATTCCGAAACGATTTATATTATCGCTTGAGTGTTATACCTTTCCACATTCCTCCTTTGCGAGAAAGAATGGAGGATTTGGAACTGCTTGTTCACTGTTTTATCCAAAAATATAATTTGATTCTGGGAAAAAATATTAAAGGCTATACAAAGGATGCTCTAGCGAGAATGGTGGAATACTCTTGGCCGGGCAATGTCCGGGAATTGGAGAATGCCATTGAATACTCCGCTAACGTTTGCCCTGATGCATTGATTGATGCAAGCTATCTTCCTGATCGGATTATTAAGAACACTACGGCTTTATCACCACTCGAACTGCAAGAGAGTGTTCAATCAATCGCGGATTTAGAAAAAAGTGCAATAGTAGAGGCATTAAAAAGATATGGTACAAGTAACCATGCCAAAGAAAATATTGCGAGATATTTAGGGATGAGTCGTTCAACTCTTTACCGAAAAATTAAAGAGATGGGCATACATGTGGATTAATTAAATGAGGACGCGAATGCATTAATCATAAGAACTTACCCAATGGGGGCAGGTTCTTATTTTTTTATTGGCACAGTTCTTGCAATTTGTTACTATGTGTCAATATTATAAAGGAGTGATTGAAAATGTTCATAGTCGGAGAATTGATCAATGCAAGCCGTAAACCTATTCGAGCTGCAATTGATGCCCAAGACGTGGCAGTGATTAAAAAAGTAGCTGTAGATCAATTTGAAGCGGGTGCCAATTATATTGATGTCAATGCCGGGGTTTTTGTACATAAAGAAGCCGAATATTTAACATGGCTTGTAGAAGTTGTACAAGAGGCTACAGGTGCTCCCTGCTGTATTGATAGTCCTGATCCAAAAGCGATTGAAAAAGCATTATCCGTCCATCGCGGAGTCGCCATGATAAACTCCATCTCACTGGAGAAAGAACGCTATGAAGGCATTTTACCGTTAATTGCCGGTACAGAACATAAGATCGTGGCTTTATGCATGAGTGATGAAGGGATGCCCGAATCGTCAGATGCCAGGCTCGCCGTGGCAGATAAACTTATCAATGGTTTAGTGCAAAATAATATCCCCCTTGACAATATTTATGTTGATCCGCTAGTACAGCCAGTGTCCACGAAAGATGCTTTTGGAATTGAATTTTTAGCAGCGGTTGAAAGGATCATGACGACCTATAAAGGGGTTCACACGATGTGTGGATTGTCGAATATTTCTTACGGTTTACCCGTCCGTAAGCTTCTGAACCAGTCGTTTGCCGTGATGGCGATTGATCGAGGCTTGGACGGCTTAATCATAAATCCGTTAGACAGGCAGATGATGGCTAATATAATCGCCGCTGAGACCATTGCCGGACGTGATAGCTATTGTGCCAATTATTTAAGTGCCTACCGGGGAGGCAAATTGGAAGACTAGTGAACTCGTTTCAGCAGGGCTGAAACATTGGGGATTCAGGTGAAGAGTCTACNCCACCAGAATTANCCCCGCCTGTATAGGCGGGAGTCTTGACTCGCGTACTAAGATAAAAAGCATAACAGTAGCTACCTGCCAAGAGCAGGTAGCTACTGTTATATCTCAGGGGATCAAGGTCACTGGTACTGGAAATAGGGGAATTAAATGCTTTTTTATGTAAAGGAAGGAGATGGCTTATGAATACCGTTGTATTAGACAAGTTTCCGTGTGAAATAGAGGTTGCTGCGCTCCTGGAAAAGCTGCACATTAAGAAAGAAAGCGACTATTCAGACGAAGTGGAGCGGATGGCAGCCGAAGCGCAGATGCTGGCAAGGCCAAAAATAGTCTATAAAGAAGCAGCTATTGAGGAGAAAGGAGATAACTTTGTTGTTATTGATAAAATCAAGCTCACTAGTCGCGTTTTAAAAGAAAACATGGAGGAGGCGCTAAAGGCATACCCATTTGTTGTTACTTGCGGGACTGAGTTAGAGGTCTGGTCTAACCAATATAAAGATTATTTTGCAAGCTTTTGCGCCGATACGATTAAAGAAATGGTGCTGCGTTCAGCTATTAAAATGTTTGAGGAACAACTAGATAAAGAGTTTGGTTTAGGTCATGCTGTCAACATGAATCCCGGTTCATTGGCTGAGTGGCCAATCACTGAACAAATACATGTATTTAATCTATTAGACGATGTAGAAGCGTTAATCGGGGTTCGACTTACCGACAGTTGCCTTATGCTTCCGATTAAGAGCGTCTCTGGAATCCGTTTTCCCAAAGAAGGAACCTATGAAAACTGCCAATTGTGTCCCAGAGAGAAGTGCCCTAGCAGAAAAGCACCTTATGGTTCATAAGTGCTAGTGCCTCATCCGGCGGGAACATGAAGTATATCACCGGCCTTTTTGCCGCCATGCTTTGTTGTCGTCGCCTTACATATGTCCGATATGCGCGGCTCCTCCGCCGCGCCTGACGGCAAAAATTCTCGGTGCTATACTCCATAACCCCGCCGGATGAGGCACTAGGAGCATGTATTTTAGTGAATATCCGAAAATGAGATATGTATTCTCTCTTACAGAAAGGCATATATATTGCGGATTTCTAAGCTAAATCGCAGGGTAAGATGCGCAGCAAAAACAGCGAACCTCGTAAATTAGTCTCAAAATCAGACAGGATATATATAGCAGTACCGGCAGGCAGGAATAAGGATTTCACTTCTTGGACTGAAAGAATTTGTCTGAAAATAAGACAAAAAATTAAGAAAATTTAATCAGAAGCCTAACTAATTAGCTAAAATTTACCTCAAATGGACTTGGCACAGTAATTGCATTAGATATATTTAAAGATTAATTCGACTATTTAAAAAAAACACAATAAATTAAATGCTCTTTCAATGGCAGGTGAAATAATGAGCAAAAACCTTATTAGGATCGCGAGTTCCCATGCCTTGCCAATCAAACAAGACGATGGGAAGGTTGCAAGATCTCCCCCGGAAAAACCGGTTATATCGGTATTACTGCACCGGAAGCGGGCATTAAAATTACTGAAAGTGAAGGACTGCCTGTAATGAAATACCTAATCGTCACTAACAATCCAGCAGTAGCAGCAAGAAAAGATAATATGGTATTTGTGGAAGGTTCCGCCGCTGAGACTTTGATCAAGGTACGGGACTTAGTCCATGAAGGCTATGAACTAATCAGCCACCCGCTAGCTGCCAGTTTACGGATGCTGTTTTCCCCGTTTCGCTCTGTAATCTTAGGAAAGAAGCTGACAAAGGTGGATTCTTTCTCGCTGGTGATTATTGAAGACAGTATTATTAAATACAAGCGGCACATGGAATTTCGTAAAACTGATACTGCGCATGCTGAAGACTACAAAATGATGGACCTGATACTTTTGGAAGCGGTTTTAGATGAAGGGCCTATCCTTTGGTGAATTTGGAAAAACAATCGGGGGTGAACGTTTTGAAACTGGAAATTGGCCGGATTACTATTAAGGACATTCAGTTAGGCAGTGAGACCTCTGTAAAAGACGGAGTGTTATGCATTGATAAGGAGGGATTGATCGCCTTTCTGAAACAAGACGAAAGAATTAAAGATATCTTGCTTGACGTAGCCAGGCCAGGTGAAAAAGTAAGAATCATTCCGGTAAAAGACGTGATTGAGCCTAGGGTAAAAGTGCAAGGCGGTATTAACGGCTTTCCGGGGGTTACGGCAAAACAGGCGCAGTGCGGCGAAGGCAAAACCCATGTTTTATATGGTGCCGCAGTGGTAACGATTGGTGATATTGTTGGTTTTCAGGAAGGTGTCATTGATATGTGGGGCGAGGGGGCTAAGTGGACACCATTCTCCCAAACCTATAATTTAACGGTGGATATTAAGGTGAAAGAAGGGCTGCAGCCCCATATTCATGAAGAAACTGTCAGAATCGCCGGACTTAGGGCAGCGGAGTTTGTTGGGTTAGCTGGGCAAGATATAACCCCGGACGAGGTACTTACCTTTGAGCTTGGCAGTATTTTTGAAGAAACAGCCAAATACCCTGAGCTGCTCAAAGTTGTTTACGCTGAGATGAATATTACCCAGGGGCTGCTGCATGATACCTACATTTACGGTGTCAATCAATCCAGTATATTGCCAACCCTGCTGCATGCCAATGAGGAATTAGATAGTGCGGTAATTAGCGGGAACTGTGTTGCGGCCTGCGATAAAATTACAACCTACCAGCACCAAAACAATTCCGTGATTTATGATCTGTACGCCCAGCATGGTAAGGAAATTAATTTCTTAGGGGTCATTATGGTTCCGGAGCATACTACGTTAGCCGGAAAAGTACGCGCATCTGATTCTACTGTGAAACTGGCAAAAATGCTGGGGGCTGATGCGGTGATTGTATCGGAAGAGGGGTATGGAAACCCTGACTCTGATCTCTTAATGATTTGTAAAAAATGCGAAAAGTCCGGGATCAAAACCGTTTTAATTACCGACGAATGTGCGGGACGGGACGGCATGTCCCAGCCTTTAGCTGACACGGCAGCAGAGGCGGTGGCGGTAGTTTCCGGGGGAAATGTCAGTCATGTGGTTACATTGCCGCCGACGGACAAAGTTATTGGCAATAAGGCAGCGATTTCGGTATTAGCCGGTGGTTGGGAAGGATCTTTATTGGAAGACGGCAGTTTGATGTGTGAGTTGAATGCTGTAATTGGCGCCACGTCAGAAATCGGATTCCACAATGTAACCTGTAGACTATATTAAAATCATAAGAAAGGAGGGTAACTTATGTCAAACAAATTCAAAGTACTCTACTATGTAAACCAATTCTTTGGTCAAGTAGGCGGCGAGGATAAGGCAAGCATGCCGCCGGAGTTCAGGCCGGATAAGGTTGGTCCGGCAATGGGGTTTGAAGGATTGCTCAAGGGTGAGGGAATGATTGCCGGCACAATTATCTGCGGTGACAACTATTTCAATGAGAACAAAGATGAAGCGGTAGCAGCTATTTTGAATATGGTAAGAGAAGCCGCGCCGGACGTTTTTGTCGCCGGACCTGCTTTTAATGCCGGGAGGTATGGCGTAGCTTGTTCAGAGATTGCCAAGACGGTTGTTGAACAGTTGAATATCCCGGTGGTAACCGGTATGTATGTGGAAAACCCCGGCCTGGATAACTGCAAAGCAGTCGCCTATGTGGTAGGTACAAGCGATTCCGCCGGCGGAATGCGTAAGGCATTGCCCTTAATGGCGTCTCTTGCCTGTAAGCTGGCCAAAGGGATCGAAATTGGGTCGCCTGAAGCAGAAGGTTATATTGCCCGGGGGATGAGAAAGACTCTCTTGGCGGAAAAAAGAGGTTCGCAACGGGCGGTGGAAATGTTACTTGCCCGCCTGAAAGGACAGCCATTTGAAACAGAAATGCCAATGCCTGTTTTTGATGTGGTGACTCCTGCTGAACCAATTAAAGATTTAAGTAAGGCTACTATTGCCTTGTGTACTACAGGCGGTATCGTTCCGGCAGGAAATCCGGACAAAATCCAGTCAGCCAGTGCGCAAAAATGGGGTAAGTACGATGTTAGCGCGGTGAATGCGCTGGAAGCCCCTTGCTATTATACAACTCATGGGGGCTATGATCCCGTATATGCCAATGAGTTCCCTGATCGCGTAGCACCCTTGGATATTTTAAACGAATTCGAAGCGGAGGGCTATATTGGCAAGGTTTTCGACTGGTTCTATACAACTACCGGAACCGGAACTGCCGTAAGCAAAGCGGTAGAATTCGGTGTGCAAATAGGCGCTGAATTGAAGGCTGCCAGAGTGGATGGTGTTATCTTAACATCCACCTGAGGGACCTGTACACGTTGCGGCGCAACGATGGTAAAAGAAATCGAAAGATACGGTATTCCTATTGTTCATATGGCTACCATTACGACAATTAGCGAGTCAGTCGGCGCTAATCGAATTGTCCCGACGATTGCGATTCCTTATCCGGTGGGAAATCCGAAGCTTAATAAAGGCGATGAACATGCTTTGAGAAAAGCGATGGTTAAAAAGGCCTTGGATGCCTTAACTACGGAAATTACCGAACCAACTCAATTTGAGTAAGCCAATACTTATATAGTGAGGATCGGCAATAGTATGTCCGGTTTTTCAAGGCAAAGATACAAAAGACACATTTGAAAGGGGATAAAAAGAATGGCAAATTTAGAAGAACTGTCAAAAAGCGTAATCAGCGGCAACATTAACAAAGTCAAAGAGTTAACAAAGGCTCTGATTGATGGCGGAGCCGCGCCTTTAGATATCATCAATCAGGGTTTAATCGCCGGTATGAGTGTGGTGGGTGCCCGTTTCAAGAACGGGGAGATGTTCGTGCCGGAAGTTCTGGTTGCCGCGAGATCCATGACCGCAGGGATTGATTTGGTGAAACCTTTGATTGCAGATCAAAACATGCCTTCGGCGGGCAAAGTTTTGTTGGGTACGGTAAAAGGCGACCTGCACGATATTGGCAAGAACTTGGTGGGAATGATGCTTGAAAGCAGAGGCTACACCGTTATTAATGCAGGAATGGATATTTCCCCGGAAAAATTTGTACAGGAAATTAAAACGCACAAACCAGATGTTTTAGGAATGTGTGCCTTACTGACCACAACGATGCTGCATATGAAAGACACAATTGAACTTATGAAAGAAGAGGGCATCAGAGATCAAGTGAAAGTAATTGTAGGCGGGGCGCCACTATCCCAGGATTTCGCGGATGAAGCGGGTGCGGACGGATATGCGCAGGATGCGGCTTATGCGGTAGACCTTTGCAATCGGCTCTTGGCTTAAACTTAGCGGGTTTGAAAGGAGAGAGAAGTAAGTGAATACAACAAAAAGTCATTATACGCGGGCAAATTATGCGGTCAATCAGACCACCGTTTGGGAAATGCTTAGTGAGGATCAATGTGAAGAACTTTTCATGACGGCGCTTGAGGTGTTAGAACGTACAGGGTCAGAAATCCAGAACGAAGAAGCGCGTGGAATCTTTGAAAAAGCCGGTTGCTGGGTCGATGGCAATCGGGTTAGAATTCCTTCCGCGTTATCAGAGTGGGCGGTAAGAAGTGCGCCTTCACGCGTCACCGTATGTGACCGGAATGGCAAAAGAGCCTTAAATTTAGAAACTACAAATGCTTATTATGGTCCTGGGCAAGGGAATGTATATGTGCTTGACCCAATGACGGGCGAGCGGAGAAAACCGGTTAAGGGGGATGTCGTTAAAACTGCTATGGTTTGTGACGGATTACAGAACATTGATTTCGTCATGAATAACGGTCTGCCTACAGACGTCAAAGAAAGCACGGCGGAAGTTCATGCGTTTGAAGCTTTGGTAACCAATACGAGCAAGCCGATTATCCAAGCAATCCCCGGAGTAAAACAAGCGCAGGCAATCCTTGATATCGCTACTGCTGTAGCCGGAAGTTTAAAGGAATTTCAAAAGAATCCTTTTGCGGTTTTTCAAATTGAAACGGAAGGTACGCTGGTACACTCCGATGAGACGCTGGCCAAGGTCATGTTCGCCGCCCAAAACAGAGTTCCCTATATTTATGCGACCAAGCTTATTGCCGGTGAAACATCACCAGCTACTCCGGCCGGAGCCATTGTCGTAGCTTTGGCTGATGTTTTAGTCGGGATAGTTCTGGGGCAGCTAGTCCGCCAAGGAGCTCCTGTAATTGCCGGCGGGTTCTTCACGATAAAAAATCAAGAGACCGGTATCTTATCTTACGGTGCACCGGAAATCAGTTTGATGGGAACAGGGATGGCGAATGTTCTGCGTTTCCTTAGGATTCCTAGTTTTGGCTTTGCCGGTGCTACCGATGCCAAAGTCAGCGATGCGCAAATGGGTTTGGAGGCGGCATTTTCAATTCTGCATGCCGGGATGAGCGGAACAAGTCTGATTTATGGCTGCGGCCAGTTGGAATATGGCCAGACAGGTTCTGTGGAACTACTGGTCATGGGCGATGAAGTCATGGGGATGACGCGCAGAATGATGAAAGGTGTCGAAGTTAATGAAGAGCGGATGGCACGGGGTGTAATTGATGCGGTACAGCCAGGAGGACATTATCTGGGTGAAGAACATACGTTAACATATTTCCGCACAGAAACCTGGTGGCCGACGGTTATGAATAGAGCCAGGATTGCTGACTGGGAGGCCAATGGGTCGAAAAGCTTGGGACAACGCGTAAAAGAAAAGACACAAAGCATCATCAATACCCACCAGTCAGGGAAACTTTCTGCTGAAGTCCTGAGCAAAATCAAGGCAATCTTAGACAAAGCGGATGGAAGATAAGAATTTGATGAGTTTTGAAAGGAGAGTTTGAAGTTGACAACTAGAGCAAACTTTAAAGCGTATTCAAGTACGAAGATGAATATATTGTCGGAAGCCCAATGTTATGAATTGATCATGGCCGCGGAAGAAGCAATGTGGCGCACCGGGACGGATTTTCATGACAAAGAGTCTCTGGGAATTTTAAGAAAAGCAGGCTGCTGGGTCGATGGAAAAAGAGTGAGGATACCGGCGGATATTACGGAACGGTGCTTGCGGTCTTGTCAGAAACACGTGGTGCTTTGCAATAGCCGGACGGGAGCACGGGAACTTTTTATTGAAGGCAACAATGCCTATTTTGGCTCGGGTCCCTGCACCCCGTTTACTAGAAATCCCTTCACGAACGAAAGACATCGGGCTACCAGACAGTCTGTAGGCTGGGCAACCAAGGTTCTTGACGCTCTACCCAATATTGATTATGCGATGTCGCTAGGTATTGTCCAGGACGTTCCCCTGTTAGTTTCGGACCGTCATGAGTTTGAGCAGCAGATTTTACACACCGATAAACCGATTATTACCGTTTGTAACGATCAGTGGGGCCAGGAAGACTGCATTAAGATGGCTGAGATTATTGCCGGTGGTGAGGAAGAGCTAAGAAGGAACCCATTCATCTGCCTGTATGCTGAACCGATTTCGCCGGGCGTCCACTGCCGGGAAGCCGCCCAAAAGCTGGTCATGGGGGCTAAGAAAGGCCTGCCGACCATTTATACTCCTTGCATCATGGCTGGCGGAACGGCGCCGGCGACGATGGCAGGGGTTATGGTTCAAGGTTTGTGTGAAAGCTTGAGCGGGATGGTTTTGAGCCAATGTACCCGTGAAGGTGCCCCGTTCATAATGGGCGGCGTGTATACGATATTGGATATGGGTACGACCATCTTCTCCTATGGAGCACCGGAACTGCACCTGCTCCTGGCAGGCTTAGCCGACGTAGCCCATTACCTGAACATTCCGATGTTTGGCACGGCAGGCTGTACCGACTCGTGTATTATCGACGAACAGGCTGGAATTGAGGCCGCCCTGTCCATCGCTATGACCAATATGTCAGGAGCCAACCTGAATCATGATACCGGGTACTCAGAATACGGGACGACTTCAAACCTTGACCTTGTTGTAATCGCAGATGAAGTTCTGGGCATGGCCAGAAGATTAACCAGCGGCATACGGGTGGATCAGGAAACATTAGCGCTTGAGACAATTGAGAAGGTTGGCCCGGGCGGCAATTTTGCCGCTGAAGAGCATACCGCAGAGCATGCGGCAGAAAATTATACTACACGTCTGGTTAACCGCGCTGCCCGCAGTATTTGGGAAAGTGCCGGTGGGAAAACCCTGACTCAGGTAGCCAATGAAAAAGTCCGCGATATTATTAATTACCACGAACCGATTCCTTTGCCCAAGGATGTTGCCGCAAAGATCAGAGATCTTGTAGAAAACGCTGTCGGACATATGCCGGGCGAAGACGATTAAGAAAAGAGGAACCGAAATGTCACTGGTATTGGGAATAGATACCGGCGGAACTTATACCGATGGCGTGGTTGTGGAGCTTAGGAGCAAACAGATACTAAAGAAGGCCAAGGCATTGACGACCCGTGAAAATCTATCTATTGGCATTCGGAATTGTATTGCGAATTTGGACTTTGAGGATTTTAAGAAAATCAGTGTGGTTTCGCTGTCAACTACGTTGGCAACCAATGCAATTGTCGAAGGTCGCGGCTGTGAGGTAGGTCTGTTGATGATTGGCTATGATCCAAGGGGTTCTCTCCCGGTAAAACATTCTTATGTTTTACCGGGAGGACACAATCTCAAAGGGCGTCCCAACGCCGAACTGGATGTAGAGAAAACCCGCCAAGCTATTGACGAACTAAAAGGTAAGGTGGATGCGGTAGCTATTTCGGGATATCTTAGCGTAAGGAATCCTGAACATGAAATTGCTGTAAGAGGAATGGTAAGCGAGATTTTGGATCTTCCGGTGGTATGTGCCCACCAGTTAACGACTTCCTTGGGCTTCCATGAAAGAACCGTTACGGCAGTTCTTAACGCGCGTTTAATTCCGATCATCACCGAATTGATTGAATCCGTAAAAAAGGTGCTTAACGAAAAAGGGATAGAAGCACCCATCATGGTTGTTAAGGGAGACGGGTGTATGATGGGGGAAGCGTTAGCCCGTGAAAAACCGATTGAGACCATTCTCTCGGGACCTGCTTCCAGTATCATAGGCGGAACCTTCCTTACCCAGTCTGCTGATGCACTTGTGCTTGATATGGGGGGGACCACGACTGATATTGCCATTTTAAAAAACGGAGTGCCTAAAATCAACCAGGAAGGGGCAACTGTCGGCGGTTGGCTCACACGGGTGCAAGCCGCACAAATATATACTTATGGTTTAGGTGGCGACAGCTATATTCAAGCTGGCAGAGACGGTGAAATTAAGGTAGGTCCCCAACGGGTATGGCCGTTATGTGTTGTTGGCTACCAATATCCATATTTGGTCGATGAACTAAAATTGAACTTTGAGAAAACTTATGACCTTATGTTTGCCCAGGCAACAGATTGCTTCATGTTTCTTAAGGATAGTACTCATGAAGTATTGAATGACCAGGAAAAACAGGTAATTGAAATTCTTCAAGCCGGTCCAAGAAGTCTGTTTTACCTAACTCAACGGATGGATATTGATCCTAATCTTCTCAACCTGCAACACCTTGTCAACCTAGGGGTACTTGCCAGGATATCGCTTACTCCCAGTGATCTTCTGCATGCCAGGGGAACTTACCACCAATGGAACCGGGAAGCGGCGGAAATAGGTGTAGAGGTTTTGGCAAACCGGATGGGAAAAAGCTCGAATGAGTTTATACATCTGGCCTCTGAAAAAATAATCAATGACCTTTGCATTACCTGTCTTCAGAGTCTCGTAGGCTGTGATGAGCAAAGCATTAGGATAAAAAACACACCAGAGGTTATGTATTTTATCCAAAAAGCCTTATCACCCCAACAAGATCAGAGTTTGGACTGTTCTTTTAAAATCAATATGCCGATTATTGGTATCGGAGCCCCGGTGGAGGCCTGGCTGCCGGCTGTGGCTGAAAAAATGAATACTGGCTTGATTATTCCGGAGCATGCGGAAGTAGCCAATGCTGTGGGAGCCGCAACCGGTAAAATCATGGAAACAGTAAAAGTATTGATCAAACCCGGCGAAAAAGATGGAACCTATTTGCTGCATGCCCCTTGGGAGTACAAAATGTTTGAAAATTTGGAAAATGCAGTGGCTTATGCTCTGGATTCGGCCAAAAAACAAGCTATGCTGGCTGCAGGTAAAGCGGGAGCAAAAGAGTTTGAGCTGGTAGTAAACCATCAGGATAAATATGCTCAGTCCGGTATGATAGAAAAAGATCTTTACATTGAATCACTTATCGAAATAACTGCCGTAGAACGTCCGGAATGGGAAAGGGAAGAAATAAAAGAGAAATTTTTTGTGGATATGCAGGATTTATAAGGGCGATGGGTTTCAATACAATCTATCCTAGGCTAAGTTAGATAACCGCTGCCACAGTCAGCGCCTGCGACGGTATGTTTTGCGCAAACTGGGCGGTACCACGCTTTAACAGGTCTGGCTGTGGTAGTGATATTAACCTGTATCCGGGTGCGAAAAGACTTCTTGTACCTGTTGTGTGAGCGTGGCTTGCCACAAAGGTTGTCATATGCATCGCTAACAATGAGTAATACGGAAACAATATTGCCGGCTAAAAGGAGTTACGGTGATGGAACAAGACGAAAAGGTGTTTCAGGTATTAAATGAATTAAATATTTCATACCAACTTTATCAGCATCCGCCTGTATATACGGTAGAGGAGTGGAATCAATATATTGGCGGCGAAGATGGCGTTATGTGCAAAAGCCTTTTTTTGCGGAACCAGAAAGGCAATAGGCATTTCCTGGTGGTTGCCGACCATTCAACTGCTGTTAACCTGAAGGTCTTGGCAGAACTTTTAGCTGAAAAACAGTTAAGTTTTGCTTCTGAAAAGCGGCTTGAACAATATCTGGGGTTATCGCGAGGGGCGGTCTCTCCTTTCGGATTATTAAACGATGATAACAAAGAAGTCACTGTTGTGCTCGACGCAAGTATAAAAAGATATAGCAGCATGAAACTTCATCCTAATATAAATACGGAAACTGTTACTATTTCCTATAGCGATTTGGGAAAATTTATTCAATGGCGTGGAAATAAATTGCTGGACATTAATCTGCAGCCAACTCACGCATAAAATGAAGACCAATAGATCCCCAGGTGTAGGAAGAACAAACCAGTATGATGAAATGGTGCTGGATGTGGACAACATCGTCAAAGAGATGAAATCCATTCGCGATCAGTACTGCAAGTTTTAGGAAGGGGAAGGATAATTTATGTCAAATGGCCAAGGCTCACAAAACCGCTCTGTTTTATACGTTTCGGCGACTGTATCCCTGCTGTTTGTAGCATTTAGTATGTTCCTGCCCGTTCAAATGGGCAAAGCAGCTAATGCCCTGTTAGCATTTTTAACTACTAATTTTGGCTGGCTGTATCTTATGTCGGTATTTATCTTTGGCGTGACTGTTTATGGTATTGCTTTTAGCCGCTTTGGTCAAATCAAGCTTGGTCAAGATGACGAGAAGCCGGAATTCACCGATTTCCAGTGGTTTACCATGCTGTTTGGCAGTGGTATGGGGATAGGTCTGGTCTTTTGGTCGATTGCGGAACCGATGACGCATTATATGTTTCCCCCTGTTGGTCAGGGCGGAACTGCGGAAGCCATGTTCTTAGCCATGCGGCTTGTATTTAATGATTTTGGTATCCATGTCTGGCTTATTTATGGGATTTGCGGTTTAGCTCTGGCATATTTCCAGTTCCGGAAGGGTCTGCCTTGTATGATCAGCTCGGCTTTTTATCCGCTTTTGGGTGAGAACATTTACGGACCTATCGGTAAGGCCATTGATATTCTGGCGGTATTTGCCACTATATTTGGTGTGGCTACAAGTTTGGGTTTAGGTTCCAGTCAGATTGCCACCGGTTTGCAGTATATCTGGGGGATTCCGGCGTCACCGGGTATGGTTGCTGTCATTATTGCGGTAATCACGGGGATATTCACCCTGGCCACTGTCTCCGGACTGCATAAGGCTATGCAGCTTGTTGCCGATATCAAGGTTTGGCTTTCGATTGTGTTCATGGTATTTATTTTCTTGTTTGGCGGTGCGGTTTTCCAATTGAATTTGTTTAATCATACGCTTGGCGATTACCTGCAGAACTTTGTCGGCCAGACTCTGTGGATGGGTAATATTGACTGGGTCCAAGCGTGGCCGGTGTTTTACAGGGCCTGGTATATTGCCTGGGCGGCGTTTGTCGGTCAATTCATAGCCCGGGTCTCCAGAGGGCGCAGTATACGTGAATTCATTCTTGCTGTAACCTTGCTCCCCGCTGGCTTTAGCTTCATTTGGTTGGCGATATACGGAGGGGCGGCCTTCCAGCTGGATGCTGTGACCAATGGGGCCATTCAGGCAGTCGTTAAAGCGGATTATACAACAGCCCTGTTTGCCACCCTTAAGTATTTGCCGTTTTATGCGCTTACCGCTCCGCTGGCGATTGTCCTGATTGTGGCATCATTTGCTGGCGCAGCCAATTCCGCTACCTATGTATTGGGCATGTTGACCTCAGGCGGGGACATGAACCCCGGTAAAAAATTGCGCGCTTTCTGGGGTATTGCGCAGGGTGCTGTCACCATTATGTTGATTCTGGTTGGCGGTACTGCGGCCATAAAGACCCTGCAGACGGCTTCCATCGTCGTAGCTTTCCCTTTCATGCTGATTATGCTGGTCATGTGCTACAGCATATATAAAGCTCTTTCCGGGGAACAGCTGTAAGGGTAGCACGGCTTGCGCTTTCGCCAGAGGCTCGGCGCAAGCCGTGTTTACTGTAAGATATTTGAACAACACAGACTTGTCGATACTTGTTGTCGAATAATGAAATAATAAGATTTTTTGCGAAAAAACGTGATATCGTTTGTTTTCTCTGTCTATTGAGTAAAAAACGGCGCAGGTTGTTTAAAATTGATATTGTTTAAAAATTGTCAAAATAGTATTATAAAAAAAGAACGATTGTCGACAAACGACAAAAACATGGAAGCAGAGAGGTACTGGTGTGCCTACCGGTCTTCAAAACCGTGTTGCGGCCAAGCAGCCGTGGGTGGGTTCGATTCCCATATGCTTCCGCCATTTAAAAATCTATGACAACAAACAAAAGAGAACCAGGTGCGGATATCAGAGAACTCATAAGTATATTTAACGGTAGCGGCATCAGTCGTAACCGTTTAAATAAAATTATACGAGGAGGAATCAGGTAATGTTGCTGAAAGACAGAAAAGTCATTATTATTGGCGACAGGGATGGTATACCCGGTCCTGCGATCGCACTTTGTGCTAAGACCGCAGGCGCGGACGTAGTGTTCTCATCGACAGAATGCTTTGTCTGAACTGCCGCGGGTGCTATGGACCTGGAAAACCAGAAGCGGGTTAAGGAGTTTACGGAGGAATTCGGTGCGGAAAACATCGTAATCCTGCTCGGCGCAGCCGAGGGTGAGGCGGCAGGACTTGCTGCCGAAACCGTAACTGCTGGCGACCCTACCTTTGCAGGTCCTTTAGCAGGAGTCCAGTTAGGACTGAAAGTGTACCATGTATGTGAGCCGGAAGTTAAGGCCGAGTTAGATCCCCAGGTATATGAGGAACAAGTCAGTATGATGGAAATGGTACTTGACGTAGACAGCATTGTTGACGAAATGAAAGCCATTCGCGATCAATATTGTAAGTTCTTGGAAGGGGGAAATAATTAATGGCAAATGGCCAAGGCTCGCAAGATCGTTCTGTTTTGTACGTTTCGGCGACGGTATCTCTGGCGTTTGTTGCATTTAGTATGTTGCTGCCCGCTCAAATGGGCTTGGTAGCTAAAAGTGTATTGGGTTTTTTAACTAGCAATTTTGGCTGGATGTATCTTCTCTCGGTATTTATCTTTACGGTGACTGTTTATGGTATTGCCCTTAGCCGTTATGGAAAAATCAAACTCGGAAAAGATGATGAAAAACCTGAATTTACTGATTTTCAATGGTTTTCGATGCTCTTTGGCGGCGGCATGGGGGTCGGGATGGTCTTTTGGTCAGTCGCTGAACCGATGATGCATTACATGTCTCCTCCTGTAGGGCAGGGTGGGACCCCGGAAGCCATGTTACTGGCTATGCGGATTGCATTTAATGATTTTGGAATTCATGTCTGGGTTATTTATGTAATTTGTGGCCTGGCGCTGGGATACTTCCAGTACCGCAAAGGTCTTCCGTGTATGATCAGTTCTGCTTTTTATCCAATCCTTGGTGACCGTATTTACGGGCCTATCGGTAAGACTATTGATATTCTGGCGGTATTTGCCACTATATTTGGTGTAGCTACCAGTTTGGGTTTGGGCGCCAGTCAGATAGCTACCGGTATGCAGTATATTTGGGGGATTCAGTCGTCACCGGGAATGATCGCAATTATTATCGCGATAATGACTGCAATCTTTACCTTTGCTACTGTCTCCGGGTTGCATAAGGCTATGCAGGCTGTTGCCGATGTCAAGGTCTGGCTTTCGATTGCTTTTATGGTATTTATCTTCCTGTTCGGCGGAGCAGTTTTTATAATGAATATCTTTACTCATGCGTTTGGCGATTACCTGCAAAACTTTATCGGACAGAGTTTGTGGATGGGTAACTCCGAATGGGCTCAAGCGTGGCCGGTGTTCTATAGGGCCTGGTATATAGCCTGGGCGGCGTTTGTTGGCCAGTTCATTGCCCGGGTTTCCAGGGGACGTACCATTCGTGAATTCGTTCTTGCGGTAACCACTCTTCCTGCTGGTTTTTGCTGCATTTGGCTGGCGATATACGGCGGAGCTGCCTTTAATCTGGATATGATGACAAATGGCGCTATTCAAGCAGCTGTTAAAGCGGATTATACAACATCTCTGTTTGTAACTTTGAAGCACTTACCGTTCTATGTAATTACCGCACCTTTGTCGATTATTCTGATTGTGGCCTCTTTCGTAGGCGCAGCCAACTCCGCTACCTATGTGCTTAGCATGCTGACTTCGGGCGGAGACATGGAGCCTGGTAAAAAACTACGGACTTTCTGGGGTATTGCGCAAGGGTCTGTTACTATCATGTTGATTCTGGTTGGTGGAACTGCGGCTCTAAAGACCCTGCAGACGGCTTCCATCGCTGCGGCTTTCCCGTTTATGATAGTCATGATTGTTATGTGCTACAGCATATATAAAGCACTTTCTGAGGAAGAGTTGGAAATGGTTCAAGCGACTCAGGAGGTTCGGGAGAAAAACAATAACAGTGATGCACTTTAAGCGGAAAGGACCCGGGTATGGATACCAGAAAACTTAATAAGTTCACCACCTGCGGTGGCTGCATTGCCAAGCTGCCACAGGGGCTTCTCAAGAATGCTCTTGGTAATATTCCTGCCTTTAGCGATCCTAATTTGCTGGTGGGCTTTGATACGTCAGATGACGGTGCGGTCTACCAACTCCAGGACGATCTGGCGGTGATCCAAACTTTGGATTTTTTTCCGCCCATGGTTAATGATCCCTATCTGTTTGGCAAGATTGCTGCCGCCAATGCTCTTAGCGATATTTACGCCATGGGTGGTCAGGTAAAAACAGCCTTGAATATTGTCTGCTTCCCTGAAGATGAGGATCCCGCCATTCTCGGCGCGATCCTCCGCGGCGGAGCAGAAAAAGTGCAAGAGGCCGGCGGCGTACTTTGTGGAGGTCATTCCATAAACGACAAGGAACCCAAATATGGTCTTTCGGTCACCGGGGTTGTGCATCCTGAACGGATTATGCACAACAACCGCTGCCGATTTGGCGATAAGATCGTGTTGACTAAGCCTATCGGCGTGGGGATGGTGACTTCAGCGTATAAGGTGGGGGAAGCCTCCCGTGAAAGCTACGAACAGGCAGTGGCCGGAATGCAGACCCTTAACAAATACGCGTTTGATATCGCGGCCAGGTACCGCATCCACAGTTGCACCGATGTGACAGGATTCGGCTTTTTGGGACATCTGAACGAAATGGTTACAAACGATTATTCGATTCGGGTGGACAGTCGGCAGGTGCTGTACATACCGGAAGCGTGGCGGTTGGCAGAAGAATTTCTGGTTACCGGCGGCGGTCAAAAAAACCGGACATTTCTGCAGGCGAAGGTATGTTTTTATAATGTTCCTCCGGCTATGGAAGAAATACTATTTGACCCTCAGACTTCCGGCGGGCTGCTTATCAGCGTGGCTGCAGACGATGCAACTGCACTGCTTGCGGAGTTAAACACTCTGGAGCTTGCTTCCTGTATTGTAGGTGAAGTGGTGGAGCGCGCGGAGCACAATATTGTCGTATATGGTTGAGGTGTAGATGGAAAGTATTGTAGTTGGAACAGCCGGGCATATTGATCACGGAAAAACTTCGCTGGTAAAGGCTTTGACCGGCTTTGACGCCGATACGCTGGATGAGGAAAAGCGTCGCGGCATTACCATCAACCTGGGTTTTGCCTATTGCCCGTTGCCTTGTGGAAAAACAGCTGGTTTTGTCGATGTACCGGGTCATGAACGGTTTGTCAAGAACATGCTGGCCGGTGCAGGCGGCATTGATATCGCTATGGTGGTAATTGCCGCCAGCGAAGGGATTATGCCGCAAACCCGCGAGCATATTCATATCCTGCAGTATCTGGGGATCGAACAGGCCATTGTGGTTATCACCAAAATTGGCATGGTGGACGATGATTTCCGGGAACTGGTGGTAGAGGATACCAAAGAATACCTGGAGGCTACCTCGTTAAAGCATGCACCGATAGTGCAGGTAGACTCCCTCACCGGACAAGGCATCCCTGAACTCATCGCCTTGCTTGACAGCATGGCGGCTGGGATTGAACGGGAGACGTTGTTAAAGCCTGCCAGGCTGCCGGTAGACCGGGTATTTTCCATCAAGGGTTTTGGCACCGTTGTTACCGGTACATTGCAGGAAGGCTCTATTGCCTTAAATGACGATCTGATGATTTATCCTGAGGGACTGCCTGTGAAAGTGCGAGGCATTCAAATTCACGAACAGACCGTGGCTGCAGCCCGCGCCGGACAACGAACCGCCCTCAACCTGGTCGGCATAACGATAGAACAGATCAGCAGGGGCTGTGTAGTAGCCAAGTCAGGCTCGGTACAAGCCACCAGCGTCTTGGATGTACATCTTTCTGTGGCTGCCGATGTCAGCCAGCCGCTCAAGCGACTGGAACAGCTTAAACTGTACCTGGGTGCCACTGAAGTAGTAGCAAAGGTAGTACTCATGGGGCAAAAAGAAATACATCCCGGCGAGGAATGCTATGCCAAGCTCCTGACCGAATCCCCTGTGATTGCCCGCAAAGCTGACCGGTTCGTGCTGCGGAGCCTGTCGCCGGTTCAGACCGTCGGCGGCGGCAGAATCATCGACCCGGCTGCCAAGCGGTCCGGGTATACCGATACCCAGGCACTGCATATCATGCAAATCAAAGACCAGGGGGAGCCGCAGCAAGTGCTGGAAGCCTTTGCCCGCGAGAACCTGTTTGGCGATAAGGAGGCTATTGCCGCCGCCGCCAACCTGGAAAATGCGGCAGCCTACTTTGAACTTCTGCTGCAAGAAGGCCGACTGTTGGCATTCGAAAACCGGGTAATTCATATTGAGGAACTGCAGGCTTTACTGGAAAAGACACTGCGCATCCTGGCGGTCTATCATGCCGAATATCCCCTGCGAGCCGGCATGACCAAGGCTGAACTACAGGCACGGCTGGATTTTGCCGGTCGCTCCCGAGAATTTGAATGGCTGCAGAACTGGATGAAAGCAACCGGACAGCTTGGACAAAACGGCATAATGTTCCATAAAACAGACTTCACACCGGCATACTCCCCTAAACTAGGCGCTATTCGCGATGAAATGCTTGCCGCCGTGCGCCAGGCCGGCTATTCGCCGCTGGCCGACTATGAGCTTGTCGGCAGTGACAAAGACAAAGACAGGCAAGCTGTGTTAGAAGCCTTGCTGCAATCCGATTTGCTGCCCATCGACGGACATGTCGTCATATTACGGGAACTGTATGCACAGGCAAAAGAAACGGCTGTCCGGCTAGCACGCACGGAGGGCGCTATCCGCCTCTCCGGTTTCCGCGACAGCCTGGGAACCAGCAGAAAATATGCGCTCTTACTACTGGAGAAAATGGACAGGGATAAATTCACCGTTCGTCAGGGCGAAGAGCGGGTATTGATATAAATAGTAGGAGGACGAAGAAACATGCAAACATATGACGTTATCATTATCGGTGGCGGCCCCGCAGGACTTTCCGCAGGTCTGTACGCAGGCCGTGCGAGGCTGAAGACACTCCTGATTGAAAAAGATAAAGACGGCGGCCAAATCGTAATTACCTCCGAGGTAGAAAACTATCCCGGTTGCATGGAAGAAGAATCCGGTGTTTCCTTAGTAGCCCGCATGACTCACCAGACCGAAAAATTCGGTGTGGAACGCGCTCTGGACACCATTACCGCAGTCGACTTCTCCGGCGACGTTAAAGTGCTGAAAGGCAAAAAAAGCGAATACCACGCCCGCAGCGTCATTATCGCTACCGGCGCATTCCCTCGCCCCATTGGCTGCGAAGGAGAAAAAGAACTTATCGGCAAAGGTGTCTCCTATTGTGCCACCTGCGACGGCAACTTCTTTGAAGACATGGATATCTATGTAGTCGGCGGCGGCGACACTGCCGTAGAAGAAGCCATGTATCTGACCAAATTCGGCCGTAAAGTCACCATCGTCCATCGCCGCGACCAACTGCGGGCTGCCAAATCCATTCAAGAAAAAGCCCGCAAGAACCCAAAAATCAATTTCATGTGGGATACCGTCATCACCAAATTAAAAGGCGACGGCTTGCTGGAAGCCATGGTGATAAAAAACCTGAAAACCGACGAAGAAACGGAAATTCAGGCCCCCGAAGAAGATGGCACCTTTGGTGTATTCGGCTTCATCGGCTTCCTGCCGCAATCCAGCATCTTCGAAGGCGCTATCAACCTGCAAGACGGCTATATTCCTACCAATGAGCGCATGGAAACCAACATCCCCGGCGTATTTGCCGCCGGCGACATTCGCGTCAAAGATATCCGTCAGGTAGTCACAGCTGCATCTGACGGAGCCATAGCTGCCATGATGGCGGAAAAATACCTGGAACACTAAAACCGGACACCCGGTAACATAAGAGGAGAGTGCTGATATGTTAGTAGTTGACAAAGAAACTTTTGAACCAGAAGTACTGAAAGCAGAAGGAACCGTACTGGTAGACTTCTACGGCGACGGCTGCGTGCCTTGCCAGGCTCTGCTGCCCCACGTTGAAGGCTTTGAAAAAACCTATGGAGATAAAATCAAATTCATCAAACTCAACACCACAGGCGCCCGCCGCTTAGCTATCGGCCAGAAAATCATGGGCCTGCCGGTTATCGCCATCTACCAAGGCGGCGTTAAAGTCGAAGAACTGGTAAAAGAAGACGCTACCCCGGACAACGTGGAGCAAATGATTAAAAAATATCTCTAATCTCTAGCTATTTAGCTATTTAACGGCAGCGGCTTTGGCCGCTACCGTTTAAATAAAATAAAATTAGGAGGAATCAGGAAATGTTGCTGAAAGACAAAAAAGTCATTATTATCGGCGACAGGGACGGCATCCCCGGCCCCGCAATTGCACAGTGTGTGCAAACCGCGGGCGCGGACGTAGTATTCTCATCAACAGAGTGCTTTGTCTGAACTGCTGCGGGCGCTATGGACCTGGAAAACCAAAAGCGGGTTAAGGAGTTTACGGAGGAATTCGGCGCAGACAACGTCGTCGTTATTCTCGGCGCAGCCGAGGGTGAGGCGGCAGGACTGGCAGCCGAAACCGTAACTGCAGGCGACCCTACTTTTGCAGGTCCTTTGGCGGGAGTCCAGTTGGGACTGAGAGTATACCATATATGCGAGCCGGAAGTGAAGGCCGAGGTAGATCCACAGGTATATGAAGAACAAATCAGTATGATGGAAATGGTATTGGATGTGGACAATGTTGTCAGCGAAATGAAATCCATTCGCGATCAGTACTGCAAGTTCTAGGTTTTTATCCTGAGACTAACCCGCTCTAAGACTCCCATCTTCTAGAAGTGGGAGTTAAGAGTGGCTAGTCCCTGGAGGTTGGGCAACTAACCTCCAGATGGGGTAAAACCCCACCTGAAGGTTAGTCTGCTTTATTTGTCTACCAGAATTTACAAATAAATTCTGGGGGCATAAAAACGACTAAGGATTTTACCGTCGGCCTATGGGGATTTGGCACCAGCCAAGTCTTTCTGAAGAAAGAAGCCGGATGATGCGGGCGGTAAAAGAGAGGATTACCTATTAACCTTATCTTTTACCGCCCGTTTAATCTTTAGACGAAAGGATGTTTCTTATGTATAGCGTACTCAAAGGGACGGGCTATTTTCTGGCACATACGCCGGATATGGTTATCCATAATGGCACGACCCAGACTACTGAAAAGAGAGTAAAACCTGATTCCGACTACCTGAAAGACATCGTTAACGGCATACGTGACTATGAAGCCTGTGTAGCTTATCCGCCCAATCAGGTATATATCGGCAATATGACGCCGGAAGAACTGGCCGCCATCCCTGCGCCTTGGCATGACAAGCGCGTAGAAGCCAAGCGTCAGGGTGCGCTCGGAGAAATCATGCCTCAGGATGAATTCATCGGTATGATGAAGATCTGTGATGTCTTTGACTTGGTCAAGCTGAATGAAAGCTGCAGCAAAGCTGTGAAAGCTAAGCTGGAAGCCCATCCGCTGGTTGATAACAACTTGCTTACTGCCCTAGATAAAGCCGCTACCGCAGAAGAAATTGCTGATTTTGTCAAAAACGCCGGTGCTGAGGCCATTCATCTGAATGGTGAAGTGGTGGGTTGCGTTAAGGCCGCCCATGACATTGACGACTCGCTGTCGGCCCATGTCATCTTTGAAAACCTGGTTTCTAAAGCCTCATGCGTAGCTTCGATTATGCAATTAATTCACCAGACCGGTGTGGATAAAGCAGCCGTCGACTACATCATCGAGTGCTCCGAAGAAGCCTGCGGCGATATGAACCAACGCGGCGGCGGCAACTTTGCCAAAGCAGCCGCCGAAATGGCAGGCCTCGTTAATGCCACCGGCAGTGACGTGCGCGGTTTCTGCGCCGGTCCTACTCATGCCTTGGTACAAGCGGCCTCTCTGGTGAAAGCAGGCGTCTTTAAAAACGTCGTAGTAGCTGCCGGCGGCTCCACCGCCAAGCTGGGTATGAATGGTAAAGACCACCTGAAAAAAGGGCTGCCCATTTTAGAAGACTGCGTGGGAGGCTTTGCTGTGCTCATTTCGGAAAATGACGGCATCAACCCGGAACTCAACACCGACATTCTGGGTCGTCACACCGTAGGCACCGGCTCCTCGCCGCAAAACGTTATCTCGGCATTAACCTTTACACCGCTCGAAAAAGCAGGACTTAAACTGACCGATGTAGACAAATACTCGGTAGAAATGCAAAATCCTGACATTACCAAACCAGCCGGTGCAGGCAATGTCCCTGAAGCCAACTACAAAATGATTGGCGCCTTAGCGGCCATGAAGGGCCAAATACAAAAAAGCGAGCTGAACGCCTTCGTTGAAAAGCACGGCATGACCGGCTGGGCTCCTACACAAGGCCATATTCCTTCCGGCGTTCCGTACATGGGCTTTGCCCAACGGGAAATCCTGGCAGGCTCCATCGAGCGCGCCATGTTTGTCGGCAAAGGCAGCCTGTTCTTAGGACGTATGACCAACCTGTTTGACGGAATCTCCTTTGTATTGCAGAAAAACAGTGGTAGAGGTCAAGAATCCGGCGTAACAGAAGCCCGGGTGCAACAGTTAATCGCCGCATCCCTGCGGGAGTTTGCCGGACATCTGGCCGGAAAGTTGGAGGAGTAGCGCTATGGCGGATAAACAAATCAACCGCATGATTGCCGACACCTTCCTCAAGCTGGCCGACTCCCTGGAAACCGGCGCCCAGGCGCCCCGAGCTGTCATCGCCCTCACCGCCATGGGCAGTGAACATGGCGAAGCCGAGCTGTACCAGGCGGCTGCTATGGCAGCCAAGCAGGGCATCAAGGTTAAAGTCATCGGCACCCAGCCGGCTACCTGCCCTGGCGTGGAAACCGTGCTCATTTCCTCAGAAGAAGAAGGCCATAAAGCGCTGGAGACCCTCTTAGACAGCGGCGAAGCCCAAGGCGGCGTAACCATGCACTACCCTTTCCCCATCGGTGTCTCCACCGTAGGCCGTGTCATTACCCCGGCCAAGGGCAAGGCCATGTACATTGCCACCACCACCGGCACCAGCGCCCTTGACCGGGTAGAAGGACTTGTACGCAATGCCCTGTATGGGATTGCCACAGCCAAAGCCTGCGGTGTGGCTGAACCGACAGTGGGCCTCCTCAATATTGATGGGGCACGCCAGGCGGAAATCCAACTGCAAAAACTGCAAAACAGTGGCTATCCCATCCGGTTTGCCACCTCAGGGCGAAGCGACGGCGGCGCTGTTATGCGGGGCAACGACCTCCTCATGGGTTCCTGCGACGTCATGGTCGCCGATTCCCTGACAGGCAACATCTTAATGAAGATGTTCTCCTCCTACAGCACCGGTGGCAGCTACGAATCGGTCGGCTACGGCTACGGACCGGGCATGGGCGAAAACATCGACAAGCTCATCCTCATCGTATCCCGTGCATCTGGTGCCCCGGTTGTCAAAGGAGCCATTGAATTTGCTGCCGAACTGGTTCGCGGTGAATACAAGAGCGTATTTGAGAAAGAATTCAAGGCGGCCAAACAAGCCGGGCTTGATGCCATCTTTGCCGGTTGCCGGGCTCAAAAACAAGCCGGAGAAGTCACAGAGGCAGTGGTGCAGCCGCCCAAAGAAGTGGTGACTGCGGAAATTCACGGCATTGAAATTTTGGATTTAGAAGATGCCGTACAGGCCTTATGGAAAGAAAATATCTATGCCGAAAGCGGCATGGGTTGTACTGGACCGGTAGTTTTGCTCTCTGAAGCAAAAGTGGAACAGGCCAAGAGCATTTTGCTGGGCAAAGGGTATATCGGCGAATAACAACAGCTTGTGCAAGGAGGCCTCTTTCCATGACGAAGCAGCAATGCCTGCGTACTTTACCTAAGATGGATGACCTCTTGCGGGCCATAGAAAGCGAAGCCAGCGATCTGCCGCGCAACCTGATAAAGTCGGTAATCCAGGAAGAACTGGGCCGTTATCGCGAAAGCCTTGTTGCCGGTAAGCGGGACTATTGCAATCAGGAAGAATTACTCACCGGTATCCGGCTGGAACTAAAACGGCAGTCACAGCCACATTTACGGGGTGTCGTTAATGCTACCGGCGTAATTCTTCATACCAATCTGGGCAGAGCCCGTCTGTCAGAAGAATGTGCAGACATGCTGGCCAGTGTGGGCTGCAGGTATTCCAATCTGGAATACGATCTGGACGATGGTAGCAGGGGATCACGTTATCAGCATGTGGAAGACTTGCTCATTCGCCTGACTGGTGCCGAAGCCGCCCTGATTGTGAACAACAACGCGGCAGCCGTTTATCTTGTGCTGGATTCCATCACCAAAGGCCGTGAGGTTGTAGTCTCCCGGGGGGAGTTGGTTGAGATCGGCGGCTCTTTCCGTGTTCCCAACATTATGGCCGCCAGCGGCTGCAAGCTGGTGGAGGTAGGAACCACCAACAAAACGCACCCTTCTGATTATATTGATGCCATTTCTGAACACACCGGCGCTTTGCTCAAGGTGCATACCAGCAACTATAAGATTATTGGTTTTACCGAAGAGGTGGAAATGCCGGAGCTTGCGGAAATCGCCCGGAAAAACCAGCTGCCATCTTTCTATGATCTGGGAAGTGGTTTGATGGTCGATCTAGCTCCTTATGGAATAGCCGGTGAGATGACCGTGGAGCAGTGCGTCAGGCAGGGGGCAGATCTGGTCTGCTTTAGCGGCGACAAGCTGCTGGGTGGTCCGCAGGCGGGAATTATCGTAGGCAAGTCAGCCTATATAGCTGCGATGAAAAAGAATCATCTGCTGCGGGCATTACGCATCGACAAGCTGACGCTGACTGCGCTGGAAATCACCCTGCGCCAGTATCTCGACCCTGCCAAAGCTGTCAAGTCCATCCCGACGTTACGGATGATTGCCCAAACACTGGCGGTTGTCCGGGAAAAGGCGGAGCAGCTTGCAAGTTTACTTGCCGAAGTCGGCTGCAGGTGCAGTGTGGTGAGGAGTGCAGCCCGGGTGGGAGGCGGTTCCCTGCCGGCGGTGGAGTTAGAATCATACGCTGTCGCCATTCATATGGAAGAGCTGTCTCCCAACAGGCTGGAAACCAAGCTGAGGGAAAATTCCATTCCTATTATTGCGCGGATAGCGGATGACTGCCTGCAATTAGATTTGCGCACAATTGAGCCGGAAGAATTTGCGGATATTGTTCTTTGCCTAAAAAAGATTATCAGTGACCTTAGGATAGAATTATAATATGAAAGGACTGTTGAAATGAAACTGGATATTGTGAATTTTCATGTTAGGGATATACAGTTCGGCGATAAAACAGCATACGCTGACGGAATCCTGACAGTCAATAAAGAGGAAGCCCTGGCAGTGGTGAAGGAAGACAGCCATATCACCGTTGCTGAGTTGCACATTGTAAAACCAGGCGACGAAGTTCGTCTTATGCCGGTAAAAGAAGCTATTGAGCCACGGCATCGCGTTGGCGGCGGCCCTGTATTCCCAGGCGTAACCGGCAAACTGATGCAGGCCGGCAATGGCACCACCCATGCCCTCAAGGACATGAGCGTTCTTGTAGTAGGCAAGCATTGGGGCGGTTTCCAAGACGGTCTGATCGATATGGCTGGCGAAGGCGCCAAGTACACCTATTTTTCTCAGTTGAAAAACCTGGTGCTGGTTGCTGATACCGATGAATTGTTCGAGCAAAAAGAGCAACAAAAGAAAAACCGTGCGCTGCGTTGGGCTGGTATGCGTTTAGCTGAATACCTGGGCGCTTGCACGAAAGATCTTACCTCAACTGACGTTGAGACCTATGATTTGCCTGCTCTTACCAAGCGCGGCGCTGCTAGCGAGCTGCCTAGCGTTGTAATGGTGCTGCAACCGCAGTCTCAGATGGAAGAACTGGGTTACAATGACCTTAACTACGGTTGGGATTGCAATCGTATGCTTCCTACCTTTATGCATCCTAACGAAGTGCTGGACGGCGCTATGATCTCCGGCTCGTTCATGCCTTGCTCCTCCAAGTGGTCCACTTATGATTTCCAAAACTTCCCGATGATTAAGAGACTGTACCAAGAGCATGGCAAGACTGTTAACTTCCTGGGAGTTATCATGTCGAACCTCAACGTAGCACTGGAGCAAAAAGATCGGGCTGCTCTGTTTGTTGCCCAACTGGCAACATCTTTGGGTGCTGATAGTGCAATCGTTGTTGAGGAAGGCTATGGCAACCCGGATGCTGACTTCACTGGCTGCCTTGTGGCCCTGGAAAATGCCGGCGTTAAGACCATTGGTCTGTCTAATGAGTGTACAGGCCGTGACGGCGCGAGCCAGCCGCTGGTATCCATGGATGAGAAAGCTAACGCCATTGTTTCCTGCGGTAACGTATCCGACTTCATTACTCTGCCTCCAATGAAGGTTGTACTGGGAGAGCTCGAAGCTCTTGCACGCGACGGTCTTTCCGGCGGCTGGGCTCATGACGAGAAACACGGAGCATCTGTTCGTCCGGACGGTTCGATCATCATGGAGAACAATGCCATGTTCTGCGGTGATCAGGTTACTGGCTGGTCGACAAAAACAATGAAGGAATTTTAAGGAGGGAAAAGTGTGAAAACGATTCTGTACATTAACCAGTTTTTTGGACAGATTGGCGGCGAGGAGTTTGCTGATTTTGAGCCGGAGATTCGCGAAGGTTTAGTTGGACCGGCGATGGCGCTGCAAGCTGCTTTCGGCGATAAAGTGAAAGTAACTCACACTATCATTTGCGGTGACAACTTTATCGGCTCCAATACTGAAGAAGCTATTAAGCGTATTTTGGGCTTCCTGGAAGACAAAGAGTTTGACATTTTCATTGCTGGTCCTGCATTCCGTGCCGGTCGTTATGGCGCAGCTTGCGGGCACATTTGCTCGGCTGTTCAGAAGAAATTTGGCGTTCCTGCCATCACTTCTATGAACGATGAGAACCCCGGCGTAGAAATGTATAGAAAAGAAATGTACATCTTCAAAGGCGGCGCCAGCGCTGCTGCTATGAGAAAAGATATAACTGCAGTGGCTAACTTTGCTCTGAAACTTATTAACAAAGAGACATTGCTCCCTGCTGAAGAAGAAGGCTATTTCGGCCGTGGCATCCGTCAGCAAGTCTGGCTGAACCCGCCGGTACCTGCTACCGAGCGTGTAATCGACATGCTGCTGAAAAAGCTGAAGGGCGAACCGTATAAGAGCGAGCTGCCGATTCCTAAGTCCGAACGTGCTCCGATTGCGCCTGCTATTCCTGCTGAGAAGCTGGCAACCATGAAAGTTGCGCTGGCTACCTCCGGCGGTATCGTGCCGGTTGGCAACCCGGACCGCATCCAATCTGCTTCTGCAACTAAGTGGGGCAAATATGACGTCGATGCTATGGATACCCTGAAGAAGGGCGAGTTCATGACCATCCATGCCGGCTTTGACCCTGCGGCAGCCAACAATGATCCTAACGTTATTGTTCCGCTGGATGTACTGAAAGAGTTTGCCAAAGAAGGAAAAATCGGCGGCGTATATAAATACTTCTACTCCACTGTTGGTACTGGTACTACCCAGGCTGAAGCCGCCAGAATGGGTAAAGAAATTGCCCACGAACTGGTAAATGAGGGTGTACAGGCCGTTATCTTAACCTCCACTTGAGGCACTTGCACACGTTGCGGTGCAACGATGACTAGAGAAATCGAACGTGCAGGAATTACTATAGTTCAAATGGCTAACTTGATTCCTGTTATGAAAACAGTGGGCGTTAACCGTATGGTTCCGACTATCTCCATTCCTTATCCTCTTGGTGACCCGGCTACTTCCAAGGAAGAGCAGCATAAGCTTCGCAAACATCGCGTAGGTGTTGCTTTAGATGCTTTGAGCACTGCTATTGAAGAGCCAACGCTCTTTGAGGTAAAAATCTAAGATTGTCATTGCACTCCGCCGGCGCCAATACCGGCGGAGTGTGTGGTATATAGGGAAATTATGCCTGGTTGATTATTTAGGCAAGCAATACAGAACAGGAAGCGGACTGCTTTGTGCAGGCGCTTGAGCGGATTTTGCACGGAGGTAGCAAAGATGGAAATGAAACAACTGGAAGCATTTGTCGCAGTGGTTCAGCACAACAGCTTTTCCAAGGCAGCCGACATGATCTATTTGTCGCAGCCGACCATCAGCGCCCACATAAGTTCTCTGGAGAATGAGATAGGGGCGCAGCTCTTAATACGCTCTACCAAGGCGGTTTATCCAACCCAAACAGGCAAAGAGTTGTTTCACCGTGCCAAAAACATCCTTGCTTTGCGCGATGAGGCTATCAGCAGTGTCAATAAGGTTGACCGGGAAATGAGTGGAGAAATCAGCATCTTAGCCTCTACCGTGCCCGCTCAGTTCCTGCTGCCGGAAATCATTACGGCATTTCAAAAACAGTATCCCCATATCGTGTTTCATGTCCACCAGGCAGACAGCCTGCAGGTTGTGGAAGAGCTTTTAGGGTACCGGTATGATTTTGGCCTAGTTGGCACAAGTGTCAATTCCCGCCGTTTGATGACGGTTCCTTTCTATCGTGACACACTGGTACTGATCACCCCCAAATCTATGATCGTTAACAAAGGGGAGATGTATCGCGATCTGCCAGCGTTTTTACGGCAGCAGCCTTTTGTGATGCGCGGGGACGGTTCCGGCACTCGCGTGGAAATGGAGCAACTGCTGCATAAGCAAGGCGTTTCTGTCCAGAATTTGAATGTTGTGGCCTATTTCCACGACACCCAGAGTATCCTATCCGCTGTGTCCCATGGGATGGGGGTATCCTTCGTTTCCCAAGTCGCTGCAGCTGCCTATGAAAAGATTGGGCAAATCAAGGTATATGACCTTGAACAGCAGGCATTTGTCCGACAATTGCATCTTGTTTTTAAAAAAGAAATGGTGTTATCGCCGGTCCAAAGGCTTTTTGTCACTTATTTGGAAAATTATTTTACTAGTTAAATTAGTATGCCAAAGAAAGGGTGAGCTAACAAGCATGTGTTGTTCAACAGTAACAAAAGACCAGGCATTAGAAATTATCAGAAGATACGAGCAAGTCTTGGCCATTATCAATAAATACGGTAAAGCTAAGGAGCAGTTGTTATCAATTTTGCTGGATATTCAGGCCAGTTCGGGCGAGAACTATGTTGCCGAAGAATGGGCTGAAGTTGTCGCCTGCCAATTAGATTTGCCAATTACCAAAGTTCATGATGTATTAACCTTTTATGCCATGTTCAACATTGAACCACGTGGCCGATATGTCATTGAAATTTGCAAAAGCACACCCTGTCATGTAACTAAAGCCGATGCTGTAGTTGCCATGTTTGAAGAAGTTTTAGGCATTAAGCTCGGCAGGACAACTCCTGACAATCTGTTTACCCTCATGCACACCAGCTGTGTAGGCGCCTGCGATATTGGTCCGGTAGCCAAAATCGGCGATGAAGTCTATGGCAATCTGACAGCGGCCAAAGTAGCCGAAATCGTTACAAGTTACCGGGAGGCGAAAGCATGACAAAAATAAAAAAACTGATATCTGGAAACTGCGGTGTCCTTCGTCCTGATTCGGTGGAGGATTATGTCCAAGCCGGCGGATATGAAGGTCTGAAAAAGGCTTTTACCATGAAGCCCGAAGAAATCATCGACGAAGTCAAGAAAGCCAAACTGCTAGGGCGCGGCGGCGCCGCCTACCCGGTCGGCTCCAAATGGGAACAGCTTTTGGAAATTTCCGAATTCCCCAAATATATCGTTATCAATGCCGACGAAGGCGAGCCCGGCACCTTCAAAGACAAAATCCTCCTGGGGCAGGACCCGCTCCGGGTCATTGAAGGCATGACCATTGCCGGTTATGTTTTCAACTCCCATGACGGTTACATCTATATTCGCGGCGAATACCGCGCTATCCAAAAAGTATTCCAAAGCGCCATTGATAATGCCGTTAAAGCCGGCTATCTGGGCCAGAACATTAACGGCACCGGTTTTGCATTCAACATCCATATTATGACCGGAGCCGGAGCCTATGTATGCGGCGAAAACTCCGCGCTCTTAAATTCCATCGAAGGCAAGGCCGGCCGTCCGCGCATTAAACCGCCTCATCTGGCCGAAGTGGGTTTATTTCTCCTGCCGACCCTCGTAAATAACGTGGAATCCATCGCCAATATTCCTACCATCGTCTTAGAGGGCGGCGACAAATATTTGAGTTATGGCACGCAAGACAGCGGCGGCACTAAGCTTATCTGTCTGTCCGGTAATGTCGTTAACCGTGGCGTATACGAAATTCCGTTCGGTGTCAGCCTGCGGGATGCCATTTATGATCCGGAGCTGGGCGGCGGCATCCTTAACGGTAAAAAACTAAAATTCTTCCATCTGGGCGGACAGTCCGGACCTATTGGCAGCGAAGCCCAGCTTGACACCGTATATTGCTATAAAGCGCTCAGAAATGCTGGATTAAGTGTTGGCTCCGGCGCCATCGTAGTTATGGATGAAGACGTGTGCGTCATCGATTATCTTAAAGGCGTAACCGAATTCTTTATCCATGAATCCTGTGGTAAATGTACCCCTTGCCGCGAAGGCAACAAACAAATTTATGCAATTTTATGCAAAATTTCCGCGGGGGAAGCCACAAATGACGATATGATTGTCCTCAAGCACTTAATCGATACCATGACCAAGGCTTCTTTCTGCGGTTTGGGCCAAGCGGCAGCAGTTGCCCTAAATACCTGCTGGAAACACTTCAAATCCGAGTTTGAAGATCACCTGAACAAGCAATGTCCGGCAAAAGTCTGCTTTAGTGAACAGGAAAGAGGTGAATAGTGATGGGTCATCATGCATCAGATCCTAATAAAATCGTAAATGTAACCATTGACGGCATTCCCGTATCCTGCCCGGAAACCACACTTATCCTGGATGCCGCCAAAATGGCGGGTGTAAAAATTCCTGTCCTCTGCTACCATCCTGACCTAAAAGTACGTGCTACCTGCCGTATCTGCGTAGTTGAGGTTAAAGGTCAGAGAAAACTAAAAACCGCTTGCAGCAACGAAGTATGGGACGGAGCCGAATTTATCACCAATAATCCGGCTGTTCATCAGGCCAGAAAAGATGTTCTGGAGCTTATCCTGGCCGAGCATCCGCAAGACTGCCTGAAATGTGTGAGAAACACGAGTTGTGAATTGCAACAACTGGCTCGCGATTTTG
Organism: Sporomusa sp. KB1; assembly: GCF_007830295.1. Taxonomy (GTDB): domain Bacteria; phylum Bacillota; class Negativicutes; order Sporomusales; family Sporomusaceae; genus Sporomusa. The sequence continues at coordinate 2,623,461 of NZ_VLKC01000002.1, forward strand.
GTATTAGCAAGCCACTATTTAAAAATGAACCAAAACAATTGCCGCTGGAAGACACGAGCGGCGTCATTGTCCGCGACATGGCCAAATGCGTAAAATGCGGCCGCTGTGTGGAAATGTGCCAGGAAGTGCAGACCGTAAGCGCTATCAATACGGCTCACCGGTCTGTTGAATATGAAATAACGACCGCTTTTGACCGTCCGCTCCAGGACAGCACCTGTGTGTACTGTGGCCAATGTATTTCTGTTTGTCCGGTAGGGGCCCTCTATGAAAAGGATGAAACAGAAAAAGTCTGGCAGGCGATTGGCGATAAAGAAAAGCATGTAGTCGTGCAGGCAGCGCCGGCCGTCCGTGTAGCCCTGGGCGAAGAATTCGGTTTAGAACCAGGCAGCATTACGACCGGGAAGATGGTAGCCGCTCTGCGCCGCTTAGGGTTTGACAAAGTATTTGATACCGACTTTGCCGCTGACGTCACCATCATGGAAGAAGGCAGCGAGCTCCTGGAGAGAATGACAAATGGCGGTACCTTGCCGCTTATTACTTCCTGCAGCCCAGGCTGGATCAACTTTGTAGAAACCTTCTACCCTGATTTACTGCCCCATGTTTCCACCTGCAAATCGCCGCAACAAATGTTTGGGGCCTTGGCCAAGAGCTATTACCCCGAAAAAGCGGGTATCGACGCCGCTAAGATTGTATCGGTGTCCATTATGCCTTGTACGGCGAAAAAATATGAAAGTGCCCGTCCGGAAATGAATGGCAGCGGGTACCGCGATGTAGATGTTGTTTTAACTACCCGTGAATTGGCCAGAATGATTAAACAGGCCGGTTTTGACTTTAACAAATTAGGCAATGAAGAATTTGATGCTCCGCTTGGCCTCTCTACCGGCGCTGCTGTCATCTTCGGCACCTCCGGCGGTGTTATGGAAGCGGCTCTCCGTACTGTCTATGAAGTCGTAACAGGCAAAGAACTGGCTAATGTCGATTTTGAAGGTATACGCGGCCTCACCGGCGTTAAAGACGCAGAAGTTGACCTGGACGGCAAAAAGGTTAAAGTGGCCATTGCCAACGGCCTTAAAAATGCCCGGGTTATTTTAGACAAAATCCGTACTGGCGCATGTGATTACCAGTTTGTTGAAATCATGTGCTGCCCTGGCGGTTGTATTGGCGGCGGCGGACAGCCTTGGGGCACCACTAAGGCTACCAGGGAAGCCCGGATGGCCGGACTGTACCAGGCCGACCGTGAGCTGCCGATCCGGCAGTCGCATAAAAATCCGGCAGTAAAAGCCTTGTATAATGAGTATTTAGGTAAACCGCTTGGTCACAAATCCCATGAACTCCTTCATACTCACTACCATCCCCGTCATAAGTAAGTCAATAGAGGTGAGAAGCTTGTGAAAAGTATCCGTTCTTTTTTTATCCTCATCATTACTGGCATTACCCTACTGGTATTTAGTATTCAGACATATGTTTCGTCAACACAAATCAAAGAGTATGCAGTAAACCAATTGGAAGAAAAATTATTGCTTCAGGCTTCGCAAGAGGCAACGTCACTGTATATTCCGATCAAAGAGATTTCTGATGAAGCAATAAACCTGGGTAATATGATTGCAACTATGACGGAGTACCGGGAAGATATTGTAATTAATTATATTATGAGAAGTGTACAAAAAAGTAAGACCTTTGCCGGTGCCGGCATGGCGTTTGAACCGTATAGTTATCAGCCGGATGTGAAAAATCATTTCCCGTACATAATGAAGGATAAAAACGGCATACCGGTTTTAACGTGGGAATACAGCGTAGTGGATTATCATGCTAAAGGGTGGTATAAATTAGGTATAAACTCTCAAAAACCGGTCGATTATTCAGAGCCATATGTCGATCAAAGTGATGCCGATCTAATGTGGGTAACTTGTGTTCACCCGATAGAAAAAAATGGTAAGCGCATTGGTGTGGCCGAAGCGGATTTCACCTTAGACATGTTTAAGAAGCAGCTGACAGATATTCGGGTGGGCCGGAACGGTTATGCCTTCGCACTTACCAGAGCCGGTTTGGTTATTGGCAATTATGCCGGCACCAAAACTGAGCCGACTAAAGACTTAGCAGTAAAACTTACGGAAGTGGCCGACAAGGATTGGAAGGCGTTGGGTGAAGCTGCGCTAACATCGGACAAATCAGGAATTATGCAAGTAAAAGATAATTACATCGTATACTCTCCTGTAGGAAATACAGGCATGACACTGCTGCTGGTTTACCCGACTGATGAAGTTTTTGCGGGCTTGCATAGGGTGATGTATTTCAATATTATATTGATGATTGTTTCCCTGCTCTTGTTTGTTTTCACATTATCCTATTTTGTAAATCGACGGATTATCAAGCCGATACAAAAATTGTCCGCAACCGCCAATAGGGTTGCCGCAGGTGATCTTAGCGACATCGGGGAAAAACAAACAGCAAATGACGAGATCGGTCAATTGGCAACGGCGTTTAGCACAATGTCCGGCAACTTGCATACTCTGATGGTACAGGTCATGCAATCGGCAGAGACACTGGCATCTTCGTCAGAGCAGTTGACGGCAAGCGCCGAGCAGTCGGCTCAAGGAGCAACCCAAACGGCATTGAGCATCACGGCGGTGGCAGCCGGTACCGAGCGGCAAACCGGAGCTGTTCATGAGGCCACGGCTGTTGTTGAACGCATTGCAAACGAGCTCAACCAGGTTGCCGGCAATGTCGGCATAGTTGAGGTAACTTCCGGGAAAGCATCAGTCGCCGCCCAAAAAGGGGGCGAAGCGGTCGAAGCAGCAGTGCGGCAAATGGTTACTATTGAGACAAAAGTGGCACACTCTGCTCAGATTGTAGTTAAGCTGGGGGAACGCTCCAAAGAAATCGGCCAAATTGTCGACACCATTGCCGGTATTGCCAGTCAGACCAACCTGCTTGCTCTTAACGCCGCTATTGAGGCCGCCCGTGCCGGTGAACAAGGGCGCGGCTTTGCCGTAGTGGCCGAAGAAGTCCGCAAACTGGCGGAACAGTCCAGGGAAGCCGCCAAACAGATTGCCGGCTTAATTGGCGAAATACAAAGTGAGACTACCAGTGCAGTTGCAGCCATGGATGAGGGCACTCGCGAAGTAAAGCTAGGGGCGGAAGTTGTCAACAATGCAGGCTGTGCCTTTGACGAGATTGTAACATTGTTTGAACAAGTATCAGAACAGGTGAGCAAAATTACCAATACGGTGCAGCGAGTTGCCTGTGGCAGCCAGGATATTGTTGCTGCCGTAAAAGAAATTGATGGAATAAACAAGGATACTGCCGGTCAAACCCAGACGATTTCCGCGGTTACTGAGGAGCAGGCGGCATCCATGGAAGAAATTGCTGCGTCCAGTGAGGCTTTGGCCAAAATGGCGGAAAAATTGACGCAAGCCGTAAGTAGGTTTAAATTGTAGTTGGCTGAATGGGTAAGACCTATGCCACTGCATCCGAAGCATCAAGGAGAATGGTCAGACGAAATTGTCCATTAAATAAGCTTGTTTTTTCTCTCTCAAAACGAGGAGAGGGTGCCTCTCGTAGGTTAAAAAAACCTATTTTGAGACACCCTCTCTTTTATTTTCTTATAGTGCTCTCTTAGCGCGACAGCCCACTGCCGGTGGTAACTCCAAGCCTTCTGCCGGATTAGTATAGCTGATGGATGCTGAAAATATAATGACTGATTGACTCTTCCCGAATCTATGGTTTCCAACCATGATAAATAGCCTTATTAATTTGCATGTTGTCGACAAGCGTTGTTTCAATATAAGTGTGCAGATGTTGCTGGAACTCCTCTAAAACAATCGGCAACTGTTTTGTTTTCAATGCATTAAGAATTCGTAAATGCTCCTGAGCCTTCTCCTCAAAGGAGCCCAACGACACGATATTTTGGTTCATAGCAAGCAGAAGCTGGTAAAACAATCCCTCCAGAATCTGCGCACGTCGGTGGCTTTCAGAAGCCTTCCACAAGTAGCGGTGAAAAGACAAATCCAATGTATTCAACAGGAATACACGTTCTTCATTTTTACTACATTGTCGTTCGCCATCCTGCATCTGTGACGTTAGATTCTGCAATTCCTGGTAATCTTCCTTTTGAAGCATGTGTTGAGTGACAAGTAGGTCCAATATCTGTATTTCGAGCGAGATGCGAATCTCAAATATCTCTAGAATCTCTTTTGGGCTCATTTCCAGAACCTGATTGCCTTTTCTCGGTGAAAAAGAGATAATCCCTTGCTCGTTCAGAATTCGCATCGCTTCGCGCACCGGAGCGCGGCTGGTGCTTAACTCGTTAGAGATATCCGCCTCAATCAATTTATCGCCGCTTTTTAATGTGCCAGACAAAATTTTGTTTTTTACATAAGAAACAACTATATCGCTCAAGCTCTTCTTTTCGTATTCCGGTATAATCACCCTGTTTCCCCATCTCTTCATCCAATGTATCTGTTAATTATACCGCATTATACCCGCCCTGTACAGAGCGGCTCGCGCGACGTGCAGGGCAATTGCTTACGAAACTGGAGGGAAAGAGAGGAAGATGAGTTCATTACATAGTAGTATACAAGCTTCTGTCAACCCGCCGCAAATAAGGCGACAGACTTCCCGTATAAAACAGATATAAACGGTGCAAAGCCCGAGTACAGATTGTATATAGAATATTCCCATCCTGTTCTTGGCTATAATTAGTTGCGTCTGTATTAACTATAAATACAGCATCAAACTCTAAGCCTTTAGCCAGATAGGAGGGGATGACAACAATTCCGGTAGAGAATTTGTCGTCATCTTTACTTATTAGGGTAGTCTCGGTAGCTCCTTTCAACTGAGAATAAATTCTGAGGGCCTGGGTTACATTTTTAGTGATAACTGCAATAGATTTCAAACCCTCACTCTGTACTGTTTGGATAGTGCTAAGAAGCGCAGCAGCTATATTTCCATGATTATTTATTTGAATAACTGTAGGTTTCGGGCCAGGACGGTTGATGGAAAGACTCTCGCCGGCACTTGGTAATATTGCCTGGCAGAAAGCCTGAATGGCTTGGGTTGAACGGTAGCTTTTGGTCAAACGGAAATGCAAGGTTTGCTCTTGGCCCAGGATGTTACTGGCTTTTGTAAAACTGGCTGTATTAACAAAAGGCTGGATTGACTGTGCAGGATCACCGACAATTGTCCAGGAACTGTTGGGGAATAGCTGAGCCAGAATTTTGTATTGAAAAGCCGAATAATCCTGGGCCTCGTCAATTACAACATGCTTAATATCTTGTTTGACCGGAAAACCCTGCACAACACCCTGAAAGTACAAAAAGGGTGCAATGTCTTCATAGGGAAGGATACCCCTGGTAATAAGCTTACGTGTCTGTGCTTTTATCGCGCCCCAATTGCCAGGAATAGGCGTGCCGGTAACTGTGAACAATCTGTCATCAGAAAAAAGGGCTGCATATTCCTCTAAGGCATCCAGTGTTGTCAGTTTTTCTACATAATCGGTAATGGGTTTTAGCTCGCTTCTTGCCTCGATTCTGGCCAGTGCCCTGATCACCTTTTCATTGACTTCTTCACCGGCTTCAGTGAGTTGTGCGATCTTTTCACGCCGGACATCGTAGATGAGATCATGCATTCGTTTTTGGATAATTGTTCTGATTTTTTCGAGACGGATTGCCGGCGGCATCATGCGAAAGCTATTTTGATAGTAGTGCTGCCATTCGTTCTGGCCAAACAGCGTTTCGCCCCGAGCTGTGATAGACGGGTGTTCATTAATCCAATCTGCTGCCAGCCAGTTAAGATAGTTGGTTAAAACCTCGTTAAAGAGTTGTGATGATTTAAAGCTGATAGTAGCTGCCCGCTGTTTGTTGGCATTAGAAACCAGCATGTGCTCAAAGTAATCTGTACGGGTTTCAAGGCGCAAGGGGATATGGGCGGCAGACCTGGCAGTGTAGTCCTGAAAAGTCATTTGGACAACGTTTGCTTCGCCTATTTCCGGCAAGACGTTAGAAATATAATCACTAAAAATAAAGTTAGGGGATAGGATTAATACATTCTGGGAGGTTAGTCTTTCCCGGTTCTGATAAAGCAAAAAGGCTATGCGGTGTAAGGCAACTGATGTTTTGCCGCTGCCGGCCGGCCCCTCCAAAAATAGTACCTTATGCTGCTCATCACGGATAATCTGATTTTGATCCCGTTGGATGCTGTTAACAATGGTATGCATCTTTTCATTGACACTTTTAGCTAGTAGTTCTTGAAGGATATCGTCATCAATTGTCAGATCAGAATCAAACATATACTGGATGTGCCCATCAGCAATCTTGTATTGGCGCTTGAGGGTAATAGTTCCTTTGATTACGCCTGCCGGGCAGGTGTAGGCTGCATCACCAAGACCATAATCATAGAACATGCTTGATACCGGGGCGCGCCAGTCATAGACGAGGAATTCACCGTCTTCACTAGCCAGACTGCCAATTCCAATATAGATTTTCTCCGTATCATTATAATGAGCTTCAGAAAAGTCAATCCGGCCAAAGTAGGGGGACTTCAGCATTTTGATTAGATGACGGGCAGTCCCCTGCGAATGTTTAGAAAGTGCGCGCTGGCGATTCATGGTCTCGACATGTTGTGCTTCATCAATAGAACTACCGCCGCCACCATTCCAGTAATCCTGGAGAGAATTTTTGAGTGCATGCTGATGGCAGCCCACAACTTCCTTGTTTTTCTGTATTTGGGCTTGTACTTGCTGGAGTGTTTCGGCGAGTCGTGCTAGTTCAAACTGCTGTTCCTGTTGGTTCATAGTTCCTCCTCAATGAATTAGCCGTTAGCCGATTGTTCCTTTCACACTTTGGACAGGGCTATCAGTCAAAAGCTATAATGCGACAGAAGTATAATACAGTTACGTGCTCGTACAAATAGTATTTGGTCTTATCTTTGGTCACTATAAACTAAGACACTCATAGAAAAAAATGGTAAAATATTAGCGAAAGTCATCATTCCTATTGTAAGTCGAGATAACTTGACTTACAAGTGATGCGATTCACCATAGAAATAATTTTTATACTGGAGGGAATTACCATGCAAAAGGACTTCCATTATGATGTAATCTATGTGTTGGCCAGCTGGGCGGGATTTAGTTTGGAGGATGCGAATACGCTTGCCTATGCATCCCAGTATGTAGATGATGCTAATAATACCGGGCATCTCAAATTTGATACTGGTGCCAGCTACACTCGTACCAGTTCTGCTCACGATGTATTTGATATATACCATAACGCCGACAATGTAGAAAATCATAACGTCTGGCTGCCGTTTCATTTCTTGCCTGGTAATTGTGGTTATGCCCAAGGAAAGGTGGAAGATAAATCCTTTATTGAACGTATCATCTGCACATCTGATAGTTTTGTGGCTCGTGATATGGTAAAGGAATCCATCCGCTGCGGGGACAAACCTTATGGACTGCACCGATTTGGCATTTCGCTGCATACCTATGCCGATACGTGGGCGCATAGGGGATTTGCAGGTGTTATTGATGGAATAAATAAGGTGAAATCAATCTTCTGGCGTAATGATTCCAACCAGCTAGTGCCTGTTGATTTAATGCAACAAATGAAAAACCGAGTGATCGATTTACTTCCTGTCGGCCATGGTTCAGCAATTTGTAATCCCGATTTACCTTATTTGAAGGAATGGCAGTTCAGTTTTATTGAGGACCTTGGACGCGGAATCCAGACTTACAATAATACGCAGTATTTCCTTTTGGCTGCCGAAAACATCATAAAAGCTATGCGCCTCTTTATTGCCTGCCGGAAGTCGCCAGTGCCGTTAGCAGGCGATTTGTCAGCCTTATATGACGGCTATCCTGGTTTGACTGAGAAGCAGCAAAATACTCTCGAATCCCTTTTCGTAGACATTCGCGATAAAGATGGCGATAAACGTCATGACGAATGGGGCAGGAGAGCTATAACCGGTGAAATTGCGGGAGTTAGTTCAATTCCGTCATACCAGGCGAAAGGGGAAGGCTCTTGGAAGCACAAAGCTCTCGGTACTGCATTGGAAATTGACGACCCCGGTCAACTATTTACTTATACTCCTGCGTTTATTACTAGTGACTGGAAGAAGTTTCATGATGGATTGCAGGTTCAGCGACAGTACATTCTGCTTGAATTATTGCCAGCTTACGGAATTTGTATCTCATAGAAACGCAACAGTTGGCTGCCCTCGTAGTCTAATTTATGGTTACAAGAAGAATTAGACTACGGGGATTTTGTTGAGACTATGCTGAAATGATGCTGCAGCATAGTTTTTCTGTCGTCTAGTGGCTTATTTAGCCTGGGATGACATATTTTTTTAAAAAAAGAAGGATTTTTTATACTTTTATGGAAATAATTACTAGAACTTATCTATGGGGTAGATGACAGCGTTCAGCAAATGTCCCCATGCAAATGGTTAAATCTACGCGGATTAGGTATTTATCTTGGGAAGGAGGTTGTTTGTGGAAAGGGTAAGAAAAATTCCTGGCATTTTATTGGGCGTACTTATCCTATCGCTTACAGTGGCCGCATGCACAAGTGCACCAATAACTACTAAGCAAGACGCATCTCAAGTGAAGTATGTTTTAAAGTTTAATCATGTATTGACAGAATCTGAAACCTTTCATAAAGGTTTCATGAAATGGGCGCAGCGTGTTGGGGAAAGAACCAATGGTGGGCTTGAAATCCAAGTATTTCATAGTGCTCAGCTTGGTCTTGAAGAAAACATAATTGAGCAGTTGCGGCAAGGGGCACCTCTAGGCTTGAGCACTGACTCAGCCCGACTTGGTATGTATGTTCCAGAAATTGCAGTTATAAATGCTCCTTATTTTCTTGACAGCATCGATGATGTTGCAAAGCTCAAAGAATTATTTACCATTAAGCAATGGGCAAAAGAACTAGAAGAAAAATATGGTATTAAAATAGTGTCTTTCAATTGGGTACAGGGGCCAAGACATATGGTAAGCAATAGACCAATCAGGAATCCAGGTGATATGCAGGGCTTACGTATCCGGGTTCCTGGTGCTCCTGTTTGGCAGCAAACTATGCGTTCATTTGGTGCAGAGCCGGTAGCTCTTCCTTTCGGTGAAGTTTATATCGGTATGGAACAGAAGGAGGTCGAAGGTGCGGATCTTGTTTATCGAAATGTAACAGAGGCCAAACTTTTTGAAGTAGCCAGGTATATGAGTGAGACAAGGCACATTTTGTTGATCAACTTCGAAGTAGTCAGTAAGCAATTTTTTGACAGTCTTCCTCCTGAATATCAGAAAATTCTAATAGAAGAGTGTGACAAAGCTGGAACAGAGACGTCCCAGGAAATGGAAAAAGAGGTTGCGCAGCTTAAGACGGAGCTTACTCAAAAGGGGATGATTATTGTCGAAGATGTAAATGTAGTCGATTTTCGGAGAGCCAGTGAGGAGACTTATGAGGTCTTACAACTTACGAACATCAGAGACAAGCTGTATGAGGAAATGGGCAAGAAATAGGAATGATATCAATAACTGATTAAATATGTAGATGGCAGGAATTAATGTGGAGCTATGTATTTGCTTAGTTTATGGATGCTGGAGGCGTGTTAATGACAAGCAGGGGTATCGCTTGTAAAGCGTATTGTATTATCACTTTTATAATTACTTTGCCGCTTTGCGTTGCATTTTTCTATTTTTCCGAACAGCAAAAAGAAATTATTTTAATGGAAAATGAGCGGGAAATCACCAGAGTTTCTGCGAAATTGGCACAACTTCCCCAGAATGGCAAGCCGGCTGCTTATTGGCGAGATGGTTTTACTAGAGATGAGCTTTTATCTCAAAAAGTATCAGATAGTAATGCCTACTATCAGTATTTTGTGGATGAACTTGCTCGCATTTATCCCTATTATCGAATCGGGATTTACCACCGCAGCTTAGATAGTATTATTGCGATGCATCCGAATGTATACCTGGAAGAATGTATCTCGATCGATAATCCGTCTGTAAGAAAAGTATATGCTACTGGGGAACCTGTAGTTGCGATAGAAGATTCGAAGGTTGACGGAACTCCCATACTTGTAGCTATTTCTCCCATCTATCATCTTGGACAGGTAGTTGGCTTTACGTGGGTTAGTAAGAAGATAGACCTTGTTTTGAATGAGAGTAATAATTTTTTTTACAAAGGTATTATAATTAGTTTTTTTATATGGATAGTTCTAATGCTGGTTGTTCGCGCCGTATTTCTGAAATTGGACAGTTCGCTGATACAATTTGCAAACCAAATTACGAATAAGGAGCTATTGCTAGCTAAATTTAAGGATTTTCCGCAGCTTGAACCACTTTTTAATACAGTTGTGAGCTTGCGGGAGAACTTAAAAAAAGAAAAACAACATTATCTGGAGGAAAGCCAGAAATTAAAAAAACTTATTGAATTAGCACCGTTGATGATCTTTGTTGTGGACAAAAATGCCATTATAACGGAATGCAATCAGGCGTTTTTAAACTATCATTCCTATAATTGGGAGACCGTAATAAACCTCCCTTATAAAGTCCATACAGACAGGCTTAATAGAGATTTTGAAAACACTTTGATTGTCCGCGCTTTAAGAGGAGAAGAAATTCGTGATGAGTATTGCTTTTTGTTTAATCGATATTGGATTACCAGTGCCGTTCCTTTAAAAACTAAGGCTGGAGAAATAACGGGTGCAATTGCAATTTGTCATGACGTTACAGAACATGAAAAGTTGCGTAAAGATATGATTAGGCTTGACCGTTTAAACATGGTTGGGCAGATGGCGGCTTCTGTGGCCCATGAGGTAAGAAATCCGATGACTGTTATTCGGGGCTATATTCAGGTTCTGGCAAAGAAGACAGGAGGAATCTATAACTCTCAATTTGATACGGTGCTCGGGGAATTAGACAGAGCTAACCGTATCATTAGTGATTACTTATCGCTGGCAAAAGATAAGTATGTTGAGAAGAAGAAAGAGTCTTTAAGTAAAATTGTACAAAACATTTTTCCGCTTGTTGAAAGTGAAGCATTGGCGCGAAATAGTAAATGTCATGTGCAGCTTGATGAGACAGTACCCATGATATTGATCAATTCCGAAGAGATTAAGCAACTTATTTTAAATTTGGCTATGAATGCATTAGATGCTCTCGATGAGGGGGCACTTACCATTTGCTGCACACATAATCATGAAACAAATGAAGTTGAGTTGGAAATACGTGACACTGGGTGCGGTATAGAACAAAGTTCTATTGAGAAAGTATTTGAACCGTTTTATACGACAAAGAAGAATGGTTCCGGCCTTGGATTATCGATATGTAAAAGTATTGTTGAAAGGCATGACGGGAACATAAGCATACAATCTGAAAAGGGTAAAGGCTCAGTATTTAATATAAAATTTCCAATCATCGAAGGAGAGACAGGTTGTGAAAGAGACTAAAAAAGTTTAGAGAATCGTGGATGCTACTAGCTGCAGTATTGATTGTGGTTGTTCTTTGCATTTTTATTCCGGATATTGTATTGTTTGTTCCTAATTTAATGTTTGGCAAAGGATGAATGTGGTTTAGTTGTTGAAGCATGACAGGGACAGTTGGAGAATTTAACGGTAGCGGATCAGGTTTGTCTATTTGCCTCAGCCGAAGTTGTTGTTGCAGCACATGGAGCTGGGCTCACAAATCTTGTATTACGGTATATCCTCCGTCTGGCTGGTATGGATGAGCAAAAAGCCCTGCAATAGTGTGACATGTATCATTGCTAAGCAAATTTTTTCTGTAAAATGGTGCTAAGCAGGATGCAGGGGAGGGCAGATTTAAAACAAACAGAGAGGGCACAGAAAATTTTGTGTAAATAAGTTTGAAACATCTTCCTTACTGGCAAGAATAGGAATAAACCTATTTGAGTCGGAAAGGAAGATGTTTTTATGAAAACAATACCCAAGGAAGTCATTAGAGATTTGATCAAAGATGAAAAGTTCAACAATACCACGGAAGTTATGAATGCAATTAAAGAGATGTTCCGAGACGTGCTCCAAGAAATAATGGAAGCAGAATTAGAAACAGAATTAGGCTACGAAAAACAGGAACGACGGTCGGAAAATGTCAATCCAGCTGTGTCGAAAAATTATCGAAACGGCTACTCAAAAAAGAAAGTAAAAACGCAACTTGGTGAAGTAGAGATTGCAATTCCCCGTGATCGAAACGGTGGGTATGAACCTCAAATTATCGGCAAATACAGCCGCAATGCTGATGGCATGGAAGAAAAAATATTATCGCTCTATGCTGCAGGACTTAGCATTCGAGATGTATCAGACCAAATAAAAAGCCTGTACGATGTAGAAATTTCGCCAGAGCTGGTAAGTAAAATCAGTGAAAAAATCATGCCTCAACTTACTGAATGGCAAAACCGGCCCTTGGAAGCAGTATATCCTTTCATATTCTTGGATGCGATACACTACAAAATTCGCGAAAACCATCAGATCATTACTAAGGCAGCTTATGTTGTATTGGGCGTAAACCTGGACGGTTATAAAGAAATTTTAGGTATATGGATTGGTGAAAACGAAAGCAGCAAATTCTGGCTTAGTGTCTTAAATGAGCTGAAAAGCCGCGGCATACAAGATGTTTATCTATTCTGTGTTGATGGGCTAAGTGGCTTTAGGGAAGCCATTGGTGCCGCCTATCCTAAAGCCGGGATACAGCGCTGTATTATTCACCAAATTCGTGCGAGTATGCGGTATGTAAACTACAAACATGCAAAAGTCTTTACGGCTGATTTAAAAGAAGTCTACACATCCGTGACAGAAGAAGCCGCACTGGAAAAGCTAATGATCTTTAAAGAAAAGTGGGGACAAAAATATCCGGCTGCCATAAAAAGCTGGGAAGACAACTGGGATATTTTATCTACTTTTTATGCATATCCCCCCAGTATTAGGAAAATAATATATACAACAAATATTATAGAAGGATTGCATCGGCAATTTCGGAAAGTAACTAAGACCAAAGCCGTATTTCCTAATGATGATGCTTTACGCAAAATGTTATACTTAGCATCGAATAATATTGTAAAAAAATGGACTCAGCGTTACCGGGATTGGGATATGGTTTTGAACCATTTGGCCTTACTTTTTGAGGATCGATACGTAGGATAATTGCCCCTTTAAAGTACGATTCCCCAGCCGAGACAGAAGCATTCACGCTAACGCGTGCATACTTCCGTCTCGCCCAGGGAACTGATTTATCAAGGGACAATGAACAAATATGTTTTTACAAAGCCACTATTTCTTGCTATGAGGAATTTCAAATTACACAAAATTATCCGCAGACCCCAAACAGAGGCATTCAGCCTCTGTTTGTTTTGCAATGATGGGAACGATAAACGGTATAACTAGCCTCTGCTGCCTGCCAGAAAGGCAGTAAACTGCCTATTGTTCTTCCTTGTTTAATGCGGGAGGCAATAGGCTTATTTCTTGCCCGTTTGATGCCTGCTTATATCGGGTATTTTGTCCAACGTAGCCATGTTTTTTACAATCTGTATATAAATTGGACGCTTATGATATCCCTGTACATAGTTTTGAATTACATTTGTTATTGGTTTTTTTAAACACATCACAATTCCCTCCATTGGTATAATCCTGAATTTATATGTATTTTAGCACTTATTTTTTCAGCACTCAATAAGATTGCAGCCTAAAAAAACTCTGTTTTTTCGTGCTGTACAACCCAATTTCTATTGTTGTATACTATCTACAGTCTCAGTAACGTGAGAGGAGGAGTATGGCATTGATACTAAAACAATTTTATGAAAAGTTTCAAAAAAAGCACCAGCTAACATTAATAGCTGGTGAAAAGGGTATCTATGATCCTATTGAATGGATTTATCTTTTAGAGGACTTGAATAATATTAAATTCCTTCGCGGTAGAGAATTAATTATTACAACTGGGCTTGCCAACAACTATGACCACTGGCTTGAAGAATTCATTTATTCAGTGAATGAAAAAGGCGTAAGCGGTATTATCTTATGTTTTGGAACTTATATTAAAGATATACCAAATTCTCTCATTGACTACTGCAACTCTCAGGGATTGCCGCTTTTTATCATACCATGGGAAATACGCATGGTTGATATTATGCAGGATTACTACGATGATACTATTAAAGAGAAACAAGAAGCAGAATATTTTAGCAAAATATTCTCCAATGCCATGTTTAACAATACCATCGACAATGAATTTATTGTTAAACATGAAGACATGAAACCGTATTCCTATTCCACCTATGGAATTATCGCTTTCAAAAATATCGCTAGCGATAAATTAACTGCTGTTCTAAATCAAACTGAACAAAAATATCTGCTCCTGACGAAAAAAGCTACACAGTATGTGATTCTTTATAACATGACCGAAAACAATGTTTCCTCTACATTAGCTTTCCTGCATGTATCTTTAAGTAACGATAGTGTTCATTATGGCATTGCCACGCTCGGGCAAGGTATACAATGCTTATTTAATAAACGAATCGAAGCGGATAAAGCATTGCAGGTAGCAATCGCTACAAAAAAGACCTACTGTTTCTATAAAGATTTAGGCCTTTATCAAATTATATTAGGTATTTCAGATGAGGCTATATTAGATAATTTATATATGCAAACTCTGAAGCCTATTGTAGAGTACGACCAACAGCATCATTCCAATTATTTAGAAACTCTACGCTATTATATTGAATTTAATTCTAGTGTACAACTCATTGCTGAACATACTTTCACTCATCGAAATACCATTAATTATCGTATTGCCAAAATCAAAAAAATACTCCAAAGCGACTTGTCTTCTATAGAAGAACGTTGCCGCATTCAGCTTGCCTTTTGTTTTTATGATTTAAAGTACCAAACCGATATGAAAAAGGGCTAAGTGAAGGTCGACGAAGCCAGTATTTCTCTGATGTTCCCTAAAACAGACTTTTGAACATGACAGTGGTGCCATGTTCATTAAAGTAAAATTATTGAAGGGAAAAAGAAGCCGATTATCGAACTAGAGTCGTAGCTAATCTTATGATAGCTACGGTTCTAGTTTATAATATAGGAACAAGTTGAGTTAGGTTAGGGATTGAAGGTGGATGCTATTTGTATTGCATGCCGGAAAATAAAGAAATACCACCAGGCGGAATTATTTATAAAGTCGACTTTGTACTGTAATGTAAAGTTCTTTAGTTCGTTATATATATTATACATAATTTATAGTCGACTAATATAATACTGATGAACAAATGAAGAACAAAGGAGTAAAACAGTATGCCTAAAGTCGGAATAGTGGGTCCCGCTTCATCTGTAGAACGTATACTTACAGTGGCTAAACAATTGGTACAGGACATTGAATTTGTTCCATTTACATATGAAGAAAATAACGAAATCGCGGGTATCATTGATGAAAATCATTTTCAAGTAAAAGGGTGGCTGTTTTCGGGTCCTATTCCTTTTTGGTTAGCGAAAGAGCACCTAGGTACAGAAGAAAACTTGGTTTATTGCCATGTAACAGGAAATGAGATTTACAAATGTTTGATTGAAATGGCATATAGTCAACAGAAAATATTACTGAAGGCTTCTGTGGATAGTCCGGGGATTGGTATTAGTGAACTTGAGGACGCACTTGGTGAACTGAGAATACCAATCCAGGGGATAATTGTACAGAAATATGAAATTCCATTTGACATGCAAGAGTTGGTTCAGTTTCATCTTAAATTGTGGCAAGAAGGAACTACAGATGGTGCAATTACTACCTTGCAGTCGGTTTATACTGCTCTGCAAGAGCATAAGGTTCCTGTTTGTCGCCTTACAGTTACTACGTTAGCCATTCGTCAGGCGATAAGTGACATTATTGAAAAAATGAAAGGTTTGTATTTTAAAAGCAGTCAAGTGGGTCTGGAAATTATTGAAATTAGTGATTTTGATAAGGTTATTGAGAAGGCGGGAAATTTTTATCAATTACAGTTTATAGAACTAAAAATTAAAGAAAAATTACTATCGTTTTGCAAAGCGGTTGATGGTTACCTTTCGGAGCAGGGTAATGGACGATACGAAATTTTTAGTTCCCGTGGGAAAATCGAAAGTGGGATTGCTATGATCCAGGACACAATAGAAGAGATTGGTCTCGACTTGGATTCTCATGTAGTTGTGGGGATAGGGCTTGGTGAAACAGTTTTTTCAGCCCGAATCAATGCGAATCGAGCTGCTAGTTACGTAAAGAGCACCCTGAAGCAAGGTATTGTTATTATTAAGGAAGATGGTAGTATCATAGAATCAGTAGGCCGAAAAGAAGAAGTGGAATATGCTTATTATTCTAATGATAGGGCTTTGTTGGATAAATTAAATGAGGCCAATATCGGCATAAAAACGTATCGAAAAGTGGAAGCAATGATTCGACGTATGAAATGGGATTGTTTTACAACGACGCAACTGGCGGATCAGTTGTCGGTCACAGATCGGAATGTTCGACGCATTGTGGCTAGTTTATGTAAGGCCGGTCTGATTGAGTGCATCGGAGAAGAATCTTCATCTAATCGCGGTAGACCAAGTAGGAAATATCGGCTTGTATAAAAAATATTTCTGCTACACACCCCTAATAGGGGGTGTGTTTTTTGTTTGCTAGAATTTCGCGAGAAATGTTGTAGAAAAAAATCTTGTTGAAATATTTATACTATTCATTTATAATCTATTTTAGGAAATATTCCTAAAACATACCGTAATAATATTTGGTTTAGCGCTACAGGTACCAGGGACTGTTACGCTGTTTTTAACAGCTAACAAAATCAGATTTGGAAACGGGGGGTGGTGTGGAGTACATACTCCAGCAAGAATTAGCTTATACGGAATTTGCCAAAAAATAAGGGAGTGATTACAGGTGGAACTTAAAAAAACAGGCTTAGCTTCAGACACGCAAACGCAAAAGATGGATGGGGTACTTAAATGGATTGAGACGATAGGCAATAAGATTCCAGACCCGACGTTGCTATTTGTTTATTTAATTGGATTACTGATTATTATATCGGCCGCTTTATCGGCTGCTCATGTTTCTATCGTCAATCCCCTATCCCACAAAACGGTTATGGTAAAAAGCTTATTGAGTAAGGAGGCTGCTCATTGGTTTCTTACAGAAATGGTGAGAAACTTTACGAGTTTTCCACCGTTAGGGGTTGTTTTGGCAATCACGATGGGAATTGGGCTAGTGGAGAAAACTGGCCTCCTTACCGCTAGTATTAAGAGTCTTGTTTATGTTATACCGAAGTGGTGTGTCACCTTTGCGCTTGTAATGATCGCCTTTTTAAGTCATCTTGCTTCCGATGTTGCATTTGTGATTATGCCTGCCGTTGGTGCAATGGTGTTTTATTCAGCAGGGCGGCACCCCTTAGCGGGCATAAGTACGGCTATGGCGGGTGTGGGTGCTGGATTCACAGCAAATCTACTTATTGCAACAACTGATGTTTTGCTTGCGGGGATTAGTTCGGAAGCTTCAAAAATTGTCAATCCTAATGTACTAGTAAGTCCTTTGGATAATTGGTTTTTTCTATCGTTTTCGGTTTTGTTTTTAAGTATCATTACGACTTTGATTACAGAAAAAATTGTAGAGCCACGTTTAGGGGTCTTCACGTCAAATGTGGCGGTGAAGTTAGAAGATGTCACTGTCAAAGAAAAAAAGGCACTACGTATTACTGGAATCGTAGCAGCACTATTTATTATTGTGGTAGCTCTATTGGTAGTACCAGAGGGAGCTTTTCTTCGTAATTCCCAAACAGGTTTGGTTATGGGCTCTCCCTTTTTGCGCGGAATTGTTCCCATTATATTGTTCTTCTTTATAGTAACCGGAGTAACTTATGGCATTAAGTCAGGTTCAATTCAGAAAGGAAAAGATTTTTCGAAACTGATGGGAGAGTCCATTAAATCATTATCTGGATTTATTGTTTTAGTATTTTTTATTGCGCAGTTTACAGCGGCTTTTACTTGGGCCAATATGGGTGAAGTGCTGGCCACAGCTGGAGCCGACTTTTTAACCAATATCAACATGGTTGGTCTGCCTGCAGTATTCTGCTTCATGGTGGTAGGCGGTTTTTGTTCTATCTTTATCGCGAGTGGCTCTGCGGTGTGGGCTTTGCTTGCACCCATGTTTATTCCCATGTTTATGTACTTGGGCTATCATCCCGCTTTTATTCAACTGGGATTCAGGATAGCTATGTCGGTACTTATTCCCATTAACCCACTTAACCCATTTATATCGATATGTATAAAAGTCATGTCGGAATACACGAATGATGCGGATATGGGTAAATATTTATCGTTGATGATACCTTATTCAGTAGCTTTTTTGTTAATTTGGCCTGCTTTATTCGCTATATGGTACTTTCTTGGCTTACCTATTGGACCCGGTGTTTTCCCCAGATTGTAGTACTAATTACATAATAACTAGGAGGAAAAAATGATGAAGAAAAAATTATCAATCGTGTTAGCAATATTATTTGTATTTAGTATCTCCGGAACGGTATTTGCAGCTGCTCCGAACCCGTTCAATGACGTACCTACTGATCACTGGGCATATACCGCAGTCACAAAATTGGCTAAAGCCGGTCTTATTGAGGGTAATGGCGATGGCAGTTTTGGTGGCAATAGACCTTTATCTCGATATGAATTTGGCATTATTACTTCTAAAGTAATAGAACGGTTTGAAAAAGCCGATCAGTCCAACAAAGATTTGATTAATAAGTTATCTGCTGAATTCGCAGCCGAACTTAATCAACTTGGCGTTCGTGTAGCTAAAGTAGAAGCAAAAACCAAGACTTGGATTGGTGGTGAAACTCGTTTTCGCTATTTTGAAGATAATCCCACCCCGGCCGGAGGCATTAAATTGCGAGGAGCGGATAAGTTTGACTGGCGCCAACGGATCAATATCAAAAGTGATATAACTGATAAGATTAGTTATTGGGGGCGTGTGTCTGCAGCAGGAAAAATGGGAAATATGGAAACTGGTAGTGGGTCGACAGTTGTCCTTGATATCATGTCCATAACTGCCAAAGATGTTTTAGGATTAGATAGTATTAGGGTAGGAAGGAGTCCTCTGGATACAATTGGCTATTCATTAATTGGTAAAGTTTCAGGTGCTGATGGTATTACAGTTAAACAACATTTTGGCGATGTACAGTTCAAGGCTTATACCGGTAATGTAAAATCAGCTGCGACAACTAACCTAGGTACCGGAGCTGCCAACACTGATAGTGGTGATGCTTATCAGCTTACTACTGCCCAACTAGGGTACGAACTGGCCGATAATATGAATGTGCAAGCCGGATATTACTGGGCTGATATACCCGGTACCGCCAAAGGAAACGGTATGGGTACGGTTAATATGCTTGGTTCATCAACTGGTACACAAGTTTTCAAAGAATCAAGGGGATTGGACATTTCTTTTGATTGGAAATTTGGTAAATATAGTATCTGGGCTGATTATGTCATGACGACATTAGACAAGCCTGTTGGGCTGCAATCCAATCCCAAAGGTTGGGCTGTGCAGCTTAGCAACAGCGTCGGTCCCAAAGCTTACTACAATGCTGTAAATCTTGTAAATCCTCAGAATATTGGTACTGACGCTTGGATGGCTTCTTATCGATCCATTGATGCGGGTGCGATTCCTAGTGGAGCTACTGGCTTTGATACTATGGCTAATGCTTATGCCGCACAGCCTTACAGTGTTTTTACTCATGCTACCGATAACGTAAATGTTCTCTTCTTGGCTTATCAAAAGGTTATTGACAAGAATGTGGTTATGTCCCTGGAATACCAAGATTTTAAAATCAAAGATCGAGGGTTGACTAATCTAACGTCGAAGCAACTTGATAAAACTTATAAAGCGCAGATAACGCTTTACTACTAGAATCTTTGTACCATCGAATATATGGGGAACATCTTGCTAGAATTGTATATAGAGTGATAAACGAGGGGCTGCAGAAAATGGATAAACAAAGATTGAATCAAATTATTGAGGAAAAGAAAGATGTTTTTATTAATGTTAGTGATAAAATATGGGAATATGCGGAAACCCGTTTTGTCGAAGTTAAATCGTCAGAGCTTTTGTGTGAAATATTGGAGAGCGAAGGGTTTTCTATAGAAAAAAACATTGCTGATATTGATACTGCTTTTGTGGCCAGTTTCGGCAGCGGAAACCCTGTTGTCGCCATATTGGGTGAATATGATGCCTTATCCGGAATGAGTCAAAAACCAGGTATAGCAGAGAAGGTGGCTCTTAGTGAAGGCGCTAGTGGACATGGTTGCGGCCATAATCTATTAGGAGCAGGATCACTTGCAGCGGCGGTGGCAGTTAAAAAGTTTATGGAAGAAAACAAAATTCTGGGAACGATTCGCTATTATGGATGTCCCGGAGAAGAAGGCGGTTCAGGCAAGACGTTTATGGCTAGGGCTGGCGCTTTTAATGATGTAGATATTGCATTAACCTGGCATCCGCTAACCCATAACAAGGTCATGTCAATGAATACGCTGGCCAATTATCAGATTTATTACCGATTTTATGGGAGAAGCGCTCACGCAGCGGCTGTCCCGCATTTAGGCAGAAGTGCTTTAGATGCTGTTGAATTAATGAATGTCGGAGTCAATTATTTGCGTGAACATATTATTCAGGAAGCCCGTGTTCACTATGCAGTTACCAATACAGGGGGTTCTTCTCCTAATGTGGTTCAGGCGGAAGCTGAAGTATTATATCTGATTCGGGCACCTAAAGTAAATCAAGTTCAAGAAATCTATGAACGAGTATGCAATATCGCAAAAGGGGCAGCCCTCATGACAGATACTCGATGTGAAATTGTTTTTGATAAAGCTTGCTCGGATATTATTCTAAACAACACACTGGAAAAACTTCTTTATAAGAACTTTATTGAAGTGGGTGTTCCTCAGCTTGACGAATCAGAAATGCAGTTTGCGAAAACGATGAGAAATACACTTGCTGCTTCTGATATAAGTAGCGATTTGCGGACGACAAGTGAGTATATGGGGGGGGAGGGACAAGAGATTGTAGAAAAATTGAAAGAAAAGGTGGTATCTGATATCATCTTGCTCTACTCATATTCGGCCATGAAGTTGCCGATTTCCACGGATGTGGGGGATGTAAGTTGGATTGTTCCAACAGCACAGCTTGGTGTGGCTTGTAATGTTTTCGGCACACCCGGGCACTCTTGGCAGACTGTGGCTCAGGGAAAAACTAGCTTTGCGCATAAAGGAATGCTGGTGGCGGGGAAAGTGCTTGCTCGGACGGCAGTAGATGCATTAATAAGGCCAGAGGTTGTTGCAGAAGCGAAAGAAGAACTAAAGAGAACTCTTGCTGGCGCAAAGTATGTCAGTCCAATCCCTGCAGGTGTTAAGCCGTCTTTCATCAAATAGATTAAAGCATTACATAATAAAGCTGATGACAGTGAATACCATTCCCAAAGGTTTGTGTAAGGGAGGAATGAAAGTGGATGGCAAAATTGTAAACATAGCGAAAGCTATCAAAACAAAGACAATTGAACGGCGTCGTGATTTTCATCGCTATGCAGAAGCTGCATGGACTGAATTTCGTACGGCTGCGATTGTAGCCGATACTCTTGAGCAATTGGGCTATTGTGTACTGACGGGCGATGAAGTCATTGAAGCCGAAGCTATGATGGGAGTGCCCTCTCTGGAGGAACTTGAGCATCACATGAAACGTGCTTTAGCACAAAACGGGAAACTAAGTTGGATCGAAAAAATGAAGGGTGGAAAAACAGGGGTAGTAGGCGTAATACGTTTTGCTAAACCCGGACCCGTCGTAGCTCTCCGCTTTGATATGGATGCGAATGATTTATTGGAAGCTGAAGACGATCAACATCGTCCTTATCGTGAAAAATTTACATCAGTCAATAAAGGTACTATGCATGCCTGTGGGCATGATGGTCACACGGCAATTGGTCTGGCGATTGCGGAAATCATTAGTATGTTAGCAGAAGATTTAGCTGGCACAATTAAATTAATTTTTCAGCCGGGTGAAGAGGGGGTACGGGGAGCCAAAGCAATGGTGGCAAAAGGTGTTGTGGATGATGTAGATTATATCATTGGCATGCATTTAGGCACAGAACTTGGAAAGACTGGAAAGTTCGCCTACGGGGTTGATGGATTTTTGGCCACTACGAAAATGGATGCAAGTTTTGCTGGGGTAGCGGCACATGCTGGTTCTGACCCTGAAGTGGGGAAAAATGCACTATTAGCTGCCGCTAATGCTATCATTAATCTTCATGCTATTTCCCGGCATAGCCAAGGAGATTCTAGAATAAATGTTGGTGTTATGCATGGTGGTACTGGACGAAATGTGATTCCGGCCAATGCGCTTATAAAATTTGAGACGCGCGGCAGCTCAACTGAAATTAATGAATATATGCAGCAGCAAGCAATTCGTGTTATTGAGGCTGCAGCAAGTATGTATGGTGTTACGGTCTCAATGAATTTGATGGGAAGTGCAGCTGGTGGTAAAAGCGATTTCCAGCTTGCGGAACGGATCCAAAAGGTAGCGAAACGGCTGGAAATTTTTACGGAAATTGTAAAGATAACGAGTGTTGGCGGTAGTGAAGATTACACTTATTTTATGGAGAGAGTACAGCGACGTGGCGGGCAGGGGATAGCTACTTTGGTTGGTGCTACGCTGGCGGCTTGTCATCATAATTCCTATTTTGATTTTGATGAGGATGCGCTTGAATTGGCTACTACTGTTTTGACTAGTTCAGCTGTTGAATTACTTACAGAAAAATTAAAATAGCTATTTGGATGTAATTTATTGGGTTGCTGGTCAAAGTGCTTCTAGGTGTTCAGGGTAACTCTGACTTCCGTTTCAGATATATTTTTCTAAACCTAGTGGCTACGGGCTTAGGCATTATGGGCCTCAGCCTGATCGATTTCACTTCCTCCGGGTAGAGATTGACTATTTGTGGTAGACTTAATTGCCTGATGTGGTAGATTTGTAAATTCGCGGATCGCCTTCATCCTGCGCATCTGAAATGACTAAGAGCCCGCGGAATCAGCGGGCTCTTGTTGTTTCTCCAGGGTAGCTGGCAGGACTAAAATAGGGAATTGGCTGTCCCGGAAGTTGACGGACAGTATGACGCCACCGCAAAGTGATGGCGGTGATAGAGCAAACCATACAAGATAAATAACGAACGATAGAGGAGTTTTTTCATGACACAAGCAGAACTTTTAAAGATTACTGATCTACGGTCAGCCTTAGAACTGTTAAAAACTATACCGGATCAATTAATCGAAACTAACGAACCGGTTGATCTGCAGGCCGAACTGGCAGGAGTATACCGCCATGTTGGCGCGGGCGGAACTGTGCAGCGTCCCACGCGCATTGGGCCGGCCATGATCTTTAATAATATAAAAGGACATGAAGGGGCCAAAGTAGTGACCGGAGTTTTGGCCAGCCGCGAAAGAGTGGCCATTATGCTTGGTACAAAACCGGAGCGGCTTGGTATGCTGCTTAATAAGGCGGTAGAAGCACCTGTTGCTCCTGTTACAATACCCCAAGACCAGGCTTTATGCCAGCAGGTTGTGCACTACGCGACGTTGTCGCGGGAATACACATTGATAAAGCCTCCGCAGCAGATATTCATGAACTAAATGCAAACTGTGATTATGTCATCAAAAAGCTGATAAACAGGATACAGGCGTTAGAACTGTAATTTTAGATAATTCAAAGCGTTTTGTGGTTAATACAGTTTTGTTGGCTTGAGTGGTTAAGACATGAATTGCAAACTATTATCCAGATCTACCATGGGTGGGACAGGTTTGCTGTCCCTTGGCTGGGCAAAGCGCCTGTCCATACCCAAAGAGCTAATCAAAACAGGGAGAGCCATTAGGCTTCTCCCTGTTTTTTCGCAATAAGGCGTTTTTAATTTTTTAATCACAAATTTCGGATGAGAGCCGCTGTAATATCTTCGGTTGTGGCCGAACCACCAAGATCAGGAGTGAGCGTCGTCCCCGCAGATAAAACTTTGCTAATGGCCTGTTCGACCCGGGTGCCAATGTCTCTGGCATCAATGGAATTAAGCAGCATAACACCAGATAGCAGCAGCGCGATTGGGTTTGCCATATTTTTTCCGGCAATGTCGGGTGCCGTTCCATGAACAGCCTCAAAGATAGAACAGTCTGCGCCGATATTAGCTCCCGGCACCACACCAAGACCGCCTACCAGGCCGGCGCACAGGTCGGATATGATATCACCGTACAAATTTGGTGCCAGGAGTATGTCGAATTTTTCCGGAGCGATTACTAGCTGCATACAAAGATTGTCAACGATGACTTCGTTATACTCTATCGACGGATAGTTAGCAGCAGTTTGCCGAGCACATTCCAGGAAGAGACCGTCTGAAAGTTTCATAATATTTGCTTTGTGCACTGCTGTTACTTTGCGCCGGCCATGGGTAACAGCGTAATGAAACGCTGCTTCGGCAATTCGCAGGGAAGCGGCTGCAGTAATGATTTTTATTGATTCGGCAGCGTCTTTGCCTACTTTGTGCTCAATGCCGGCATAGAGGTCTTCGGTGTTTTCGCGGAAAACCACGAGATCTACATTGTCGTACCGGCTTTTCACTCCAGCCAGTTTCTTTACCGGCCGCAGGTTGCAATAAAGATCGAAGGTTTGCCGCAGTGTTACATTAATACTGCGGTGACCTTTGCCGATGTCTGTAGTTAATGGACCTTTGAGAGCCAGGCGGGTTGCTTTTATACTGGCTAATGTTTCCTCAGGCAGGGCCGTGCCCAGGGACGCTAATGCCGTATGCCCGGCAGTACGAACATCCCAGGTTACAGGTGCACCGGCGGCTGCAAATACTGTCTGAACCGCTTTGCTGATTTCCGGCCCAATACCGTCGCCGGGAATGAGGGTTACTTTATGCTTATCCATGGTCTCACTCTCCTTTCTCTCTGGTGTGATTGAGCAGACCACCGGCAAGTAGTATGCTTTGCTCCCGGCTGGTAAGGTCAACTTTTAGGAGGATCGGGCGCTTGGCTTCTCCATAGGTTGCCTGAATACGATCACCGGCAAGTATTTGGGCCTGAATATTTTCGATTATTATTTCTGTTCCAAGTTCAAGCGCAGCATAATCAGCAGGGTCATTAAAAGTGAAAGGAACAATACCGAAATTAATGAGATTGGCTCTGTGGATACGGGCAAATGATTTGGCGATTACCCCTTTTATCCCCAGATATAAGGGGGCCAGGGCAGCATGTTCCCGGCTGGAACCTTGACCGTAATTGGTTCCGGCGACAATAAATCCGCCTCTTCTCATTATAGCTCTTTCGGGGAAATTAGGATCAAGACTATGAAAACAGTAGTTGGCCAAATGAGGGATATTGGAACGATAGGGCAGCAAATGTGCATGAGAGGGCATAATATGATCAGTAGTTATGTTGTCGCCTGGTTTTAGCAGAATTTCGCCACAAAGCACCGGTGGTAGTTTGTCAGCCCGGGGAAAAGGCTTAATGTTCGGACCCCTGATTATCTCAATATCTGAACCATTTTCCGGCGGGAGAAGTAAGAGGCTGTTGTCGGCTATTACAGGAGCTGAGGTATTGACTACCGGCGGATTTCCTATATCCCGCGGGTCGGTAAGCACTCCCGTTAAGGCACTGGCGGCTGCAACCTCGGGACTGGTGAGATAAATTTGAGCGTCCGGTGTTCCACTGCGCCCCTCAAAATTGCGATTAAATGTGCGTAGTGATATTCCGCCTGAGCGGGGCGCCTGCCCCATGCCAATGCAGGGGCCGCAAGCACATTCCAGAATCCGTGCACCGGCCTGAATCATAGCCGCCAGGGCGCCATCTCTGGCAAGCATCGCCAATACCTGTTTCGAACCAGGAGATATGGCTAGCGAAATGTTAGGATGAACACTTTTTCCTTCAAGGATTTTAGCCACTTTTAGTAAATCTGAGTAAGAAGAATTTGTACAACTGCCGATAAGAACCTGGTCTAAAGCGATACCGGACAATTCCCGTACCGGAACAACGTTATCAGGACTGTGTGGCTTGGCAATAAGCGGTTCCAGGTCGGTAAGGTTTATAATTACTTCTTCGTCATAACGCGCATTATCATCAGCAATAAGTGAGACCCAGGCATCGGCTCTTCCCTGGCTGGCAAGGAAAGTCCGGGTTTGCTCATCGCTGGGGAAGATGGAGGTGGTAGCACCAAGTTCAGCCCCCATGTTGGTGATTGTTGCTCTTTCTGGAACAGAAAGCTGAGCCAGGCCAGGACCGCTATATTCGAAGATGCGTCCGACTCCGCCTTTTACAGTCAGCCGCCTGAGCAGTTCTAAGATGATGTCTTTTGCTGACGTCCAGGGAGGCAGTTGTCCTCTTAATTCTACTTTGCAGATACTGGGCATGCGCAGGTAGTAGGCTCCACCAGCCATCGCTACTGCTACGTCAAGACCGCCGGCACCGATGGCAAGCATTCCCAGACCGCCGGCTGTTGGCGTATGACTGTCTGAACCGAGCAATGTCCAGCCCGGACGTCCGAAGCGTTCCAGATTAACCTGATGGCAAATGCCGTTACCGGGTTTAGAGAACACGATGCCGTGTTTGGCAGCCACTGTCTCGATATACCGGTGATCGTCGGCATTTTCGTAACCGCACTGCAAGGTGTTATGATCAATGTAGGCAACAGACAGTTTGGTTTTAACTCTGGGAATATCTATCGCTTCCAGCTGTAAGTAAGCCATGGTTCCGGTGGAGTCCTGGGTTAATGTCTGATCAATACGGATAGCGATTTCTGTACCTGACTTCAGTTCTCCGCTGACCAAATGAGAACCAAGTATTTTTTCTGTGAGTGTAAGAGCCATAGTTGTTAGTCTCCTTATACCGGCATTAGCGATCCTCAACCGCAATCCAGCTTACTTCTTTTTTACCAATGTATTTTGCTCTGGGCCTGAGCAGCTGGTTGTTTTCATGCTGTTCCAGAATATGTGCAAGCCAGCCACTTGTCCGGCTGATAGCAAATATAAGCGTAAATAGATCACGCGGTATGCCCAGAGAGGTATACACCAGTGCAGAATAGAAATCTACATTTGGCAGTAATGCCTTGCGCTCCTGGACGATATTTTCAATTTTTAGCGCCATTTCATACCAACGGGAGTCTTGCCGCCACTCGGCAAGTTCTTTTGCCAGTGGTCGTAAATATTTAACGCGCGGGTCACCTTTCTTATATACCCGGTGACCAAAGCCCATTATTAATTTGCTGTTTTTAATTCTTTGATCAAGATAGGATTCTACCTGACTTATAGTACCAATCTCCTCCAGCATAACGGCAACCTGTTCATTAGCATTTCCATGCAAGGGCCCTTTTAATGTGCCAATAGCAGATACGATGCCGGAATAAATATCTGACATTGTAGATACTGTAACGCGGGCAGCAAAAGTGGATGCATTTAATTCATGTTCGGCGTGCAGGATTAAACAGGTATCTAAGGCTTTAACTGCAATGGGAGCAGGTTTCTCGCCGGTAAGGAGCCAGAGAAAAGTCTCTGCCAGAGAATTGGCGGCGATGGTGTTTATTTCAATTGGTTCGAGGCCTTTGCGGATTCTGTCTATTGCTGCCACAATAGCAGCAATTCGGGCCATAATACGTATTGCTTTGCGGTGATCGGCTCCAAAGGAATGATCCATTACTTCATCATCAAAATGAGTAAGAAAGGATACACAAGTACGAAGTTTGGCCATTGCATTTCCCCAGGGCGCATATAATTTTAATAGAGCATAAATCTCAGGGGGCAGCTTGGAGTTTTCAGCCATATCTTCCTTCAGTGCTTTTAACTCTAGTCTGTTAGGCAGCCGTCCATACCATAATAAATAGATGACCTCTTCAAAGGTAGCGTTTTTGGTCAGGTCATCTATTGTGTAACCTTGGTAGCGTAGAATACCATCCTCAATGGAGCAGATCGAAGTTTCACAAGCAATCACATCGGTCATTCCAGCCATTATTTCAGCTCCTCTCTCTTACATTGTGTTTTACTGGAATGCTATACTTATAAGGTATAATGCTTTTCATTATAATAGTGATTTATTAGATAATCAAGTGATTTATTACAAAACATCGACGTTTATTATCGAAATCACATAGCGTGTTGCACATTTGATTAATACAAAGGGACAAAAGTGCGGAACGAGAGGATTTATTATGAATTTAAATACCAGTGAGGCTGTGGCACTTGTGGAGATACTTCAGCAAGCAACTCCCGATTCGATCAGAGCTTTGTCTGCCTGTGGCAGGCTGCGCTGCCTGGCGAAGGGGGAGCATTTATTTCTTGATAAAGAACCGGTAGAACACCTTTATATTGTTATCAGCGGCTTTGTCACACTCTATACGGTTGACCCTCAGGGGGAGAAAAAAGTCATCTTTCTTTTAGATAAAGGAAAACTTATTAATGAGGCAGTTTTGCAAGGGCTTCCTGCCTCCATTAATTGCGAAGTATTTGAGGAAGCGCAAATTCTTTGTTTTGACAGGCAGGATTTCCTGCGCGTTATGGAACAGGATTTCGCACTTACTAAAAGCGTGTTGGATTCTTTTGCCATGAAGGTCCGGCGACTTTATCGCCAAATGAAAAACACTCCTAATTCTGTGCGTGGTGATAAACGTATTGCTGCCAAGCTGTGGAAGCTGTCCAGAGATTACGGGGTTCCCTGCGCAAGCGGAACCAAAATTAAGATGGATTTGAGTATTACTTATCTTGCGGACATGCTGGGTTCCAGGCGCGAAACAGTTTCACGTCAGTTGAAAATTCTGGCCGGACAAGGGTTGATTCAAGTAAATGATGGTCAAATTACGATACCAGACCGTGATAAACTTTCAAAATATTTCAAGCTGCCGTGATTTTAGTCACGGCAGTTTTTTATATCCCAGGGTACAATTAGATTGTTAAAAAATACACAAGCGCGGATTGTTATTCCATACTACGTCAAGCAAAAAGGAAGGTGTAATCATGGGCTATTGTTTGGATAAAGCGGGGTTCAATCAGGTATTACAAGCGTTGTCCCAGGAAAATGTTGTTTATGCTCCCAGGCTATTTAAGGATGGGGGCGGGTTCTCAGATACGGATCGCGTTCGTTACGGGGAAATCCATACAGTGGAAGAAATTATTTTTGATCGTAAATCAGAGTATTCCTTTAAAGAGGTGCTGCTGCCGCTGTCACAGACTTTGTTTTTCTTTACCCAAGACGTGGTAAAGGAAGCTGACGCGCCGCAAAAGGGGGCAGTTATCTTATTGCGCAGTTGTGATTTGCATGCGGTCAAACGGCTTGATGCGATTTATCTGGGAAACGGCGGTGAAGATTATTATTATAAGCGGTTACGGGAAAAAGTAAAGTTTATTTTGATTGGCTGTCAGCACTCGTTTGAAAACTGTTTCTGTGTCGACATGGGAACAAACCAAACTGCTGACTATGATGCTTACCTTGAAATGAAGAATGACAAGGTATATGTGGATAATCATAACAAGGTATGGGATGCGGCATTTGCTGCCCACAGTACGGGGACACCTGCTGTAATGCCTGCATATGTAACCCAGAATGAGACCCGCGTCCGTATTCCGGACGGGATTACATTAGATGTGATGCACTCCGGAATGTGGGATGAGTATGACAGCCGCTGCATAAATTGCGGTCGCTGCAATTTCGTCTGCCCCACCTGCACCTGTTTTACCATGCAGGATATATTCTACACTGATAACGGCAATGCCGGCGAAAGGCGCCGGGTGTGGGCAGCTTGTATGGTGGATGGCTTTACTGATGTTGCTGGCGGCGGCTCATACCGTAAGAAAAATGGCCAGAGAATGCGCTTTAAGGTATTGCACAAAGTATATGATTATAAAAAACGAAACGGCTATCATATGTGTGTAGGTTGCGGACGTTGTGACGATATCTGCCCGGAGTATATATCCTTTTCTAATTCCATAAATAAACTGGCTGATGCTAGTAAGGAGGTGGCGGCAAATGCCGGCAAATGAGTACCTTCCCTTCTTGTCTGAGATAAAGAAGGTTATCAAGCACACTGATATTGAATATACCTTTCGTCTTACTTATGAGGGGGAGGTGAAGCCAGGACAGTTTTTTGAAGTCTCCATCCCGAAGTATGGTGAAGCACCCATTTCAGTCAGCGGTATTGGTGAGGGGACAGTAGATTTGACCATCCGCCGGGTGGGTAAGGTTACTAATGAGATTTTTGAGCGTTATGTTGGTGATAAACTGTTTATGCGCGGCCCCTATGGCAACGGTTTTGACATCGAAAACTACAAAGGCAAAGAGCTTGTAATAATAGCCGGAGGAACTGGCCTATCCCCGGTAAAAGGTGTGGTGGATTACTTTTCCAACCATAGTGAAGAAACAAAAGGCATGACGCTGATAGCAGGATTTAAGACACCACAGGATATTTTATTTCTTGAAGATTTTGGCCGTTGGCAGCAAATGCTGGAGGTTATTTTGACGGTGGACTGTGCAGAAGGCGACACTGCCTGTCAGATTGGTTTGGTTACTCAATATATTCCAGAGCTTACGCTGAAAAATGCTGCTGAGGCAGTTGCTATTGTGGTTGGTCCGCCGATGATGATGAAGTTCACTACTCAGGGACTTTTGGATCGAGGATTTCGTGAGGAAAATATTTGGATTTCCCATGAACGGAAAATGTGCTGCGGTATCGGAAAATGCGGTCACTGTAAAATTGATGACACCTATGTTTGCCTTGACGGGCCGGTATTTAACTATGTAATCGGCCGTCAGCTGCTTGATTAGAAGGGAGGGGTTCAAATGGATGTCAATACCAAAAAGCTAAAGAAGAACGCCTTTCGGGTGACAAAACACAGAGGGTTGACAGCTGCCCGGATTCGGATTCCAGGTGGATATCTGGAAGCAAAATATTTAGCTATGATTCAAAATATCGCAGAAACCTGCGGTAACGGCATTGTTAATATTACAACCCGGCAAGGTTTTGAAATTCCCGGGATCAAATTTGAAGATATGCCTAAGGTCAATGAACTGCTCCAACCCATTATCGCAGGACTCAACATTAACCAGGAGATTGTGGGACAAGGTTATACGGCCTCAGGGACAAGAAATGTTATGGCCTGCGTGGGCAATAATATATGCCCATATGCCTGCTATAACACCTCGGCATTTGCGCAGCGGATTGAAAAAGCAATTTTCCCCAATGATCTGCATTTTAAGGTTGCGCTTACTGGCTGTCCGAATGACTGTGCAAAAATAAGAATGCATGATTTTGGTATTATGGGTATGACCTTGCCCCACTATGACAGTAGTCGTTGTGTCAACTGTGGGGCCTGTGTAAAAGCTTGTGCCAGAAAATCAGTAAGCGCGCTGGAGACGGTAAATTTCAAGGTAGCGCGTGATACCAAGCAATGTATCGGCTGCGGCGAGTGTGTGCTGAATTGCCCGACTGGCGCCTGGGCGCGCAGCCATGAAAAATATTTTCGGTTAACTATTTTCGGCAGAACAGGCAAGAAAAATCCCCGTTTGGGTGAAGACTTCATTAAATGGGTAGATGAAGCCAGCATTATTAAAATTATTTGTAATACCTATGCTTATGTAAAAAATTACATTGATCCGTCCGCTCCCGGCGGCAAGGAGCATATTGGGTACATTGTGGACAGAACAGGTTTTGAAGAATTCAAAAAATGGGCGCTGAAAGATGTTCATCTTCCGGCAAGAGCAGAAGTATGTACCCCTATTTACTGGAAAGGTGTTACCTATTGATCCTTCCAGGCAATAGATTATCGCGGTATTTGTTTGTAATTGAGTGCCAAGAAAGGGGATACGTTATGAAAGTCTGGCAATGGTTTTGTCAGCTAGGTACTTACAAAAAAACGGATTTAGTCAGAGTCAGATATAAGGAGAAAAGTGCTGCTCATTGTAATACAGGACAATCAGGAGTCGAAAGTGTATGTACGCGATTGAGCGGCAATGCAGGCTGCCAATGTGGCAGTACCATGCGTGGACTGCATTGTATCTGGTCATATTACCGGATGAATTAACAGCTATATATTTCGCACTAAAGAATGCTACAGGCGCAGGCGGGTGGTGTATTGACAACGCTCCACCACTGGCGTTTGACTTCCGCTTATGTCAACAGACCACCCGCCTGCAAAACTTTACTGCGTTGTATATAGCAAGGATGCTGTTAAAAAGCAATAATGAAAAAGAGCTAGAACCCATGCAAGCAAGGTTTCTAGCTCTTTTTCAGTTAATGTTATGCCAAGTTTTTGCGAAATCGTCGAACGGCTGCAAATAAAACTGCACTTCCTAAGGCCAGGAGTGCTGCTAGTTGCGGCCATAAGACTGTTATCCCGATACCTTTGAGGAAAATCCCGCGAATAATGATGAGAAAGTAACGTAAAGGATTTAAATAGGTAAAAAATTGCACTATATCAGGCATGTTGGCAATGGGAAACATGAACCCGGATAGCAGTACAGCCGGAAAGTAAAAGAAAAAGGTGGACATCATTGCTTGCTGTTGTGTTTTAGAAACCGTAGAGATGAATAAGCCTATGCCAATTGTCGTCATTAAAAATAAAGTTGTTGCTAAAAACAATAACAACAGGCTGCCACGAACAGGAATATTGAACCAAAGCACGCCGATTAATGTTATAAAGGCGACATTGGTAAACCCAATCATAATGGAGGGCATGGTCTTACCCAGGATAAATTCAAAGGAAGAAATAGGGGTAACGATGATCTGCTCCATGGTACCGACCTCTTTTTCCCGCACAACAGCCATACTGGTTAGCAGTAAGGTTACCAGCATGACCAGTATGGCAATTACTCCTGGCACATAAAAGTTGCGGCTTGTTAGGTTTTCATTAAACCAAGCGCGGGTTTCAAGGTTTATGCCGACCGAAACGTTACGTGTGCCGTCAGACTGTTGCTGTAAAAGTAAAGTGGCGCTGTCGCCAACTATACGACTGCTATAACTTAGTACGACGCCTGCAGTATTAGAGTCGGTACCGTCAACAATAATCTGAACAGGAGCCTTTTGCCCGGCGGCAATTTTCTGGCTGTAATCTGGCGGGATACGGATGATCGTCGCTACCTTTCCGTAGTTGAGCAGTTCATTAATCTGTTGATCATTAGTAAGGTATGTTTTGATGTCAAAATAGCCGGAGTGGCCAAATTTATCAATTAGGTTGCGGCTATCCGGGGTTTGGGACTGATCGTAGACCGCTGTTGGCACATGATTTACATCTGTAGTTACGGCGTAGCCGAATACCAGGGTTTGAACGAGTGGCATAACCAGAACCACAGCCCGCATTTTCGGGTTGCGGAATACTTGGATAAATTCTTTAATCAGCATGCATTTTAATCGTTCCAGCATCAGCTTTACACCAGCCTTTTTTTGAACTTGGTATTGGCGATTAATAGGATAACTACGGCAAAAATCAATAAAATACTGGCATCAGCTAGTAAGATGGAGATTCCGGCGCCCTTTAGGTAGATATTTTTCAAAATTGCTACAAAATATCGGGCGGGTATTAAGTAGGTTAGTCCTTGAATCGCCAGCGGCATATTCGCAATTGCGTACATAAACCCGGATAACAGGAAAGACGGTAAAAAGGTGAGTATCATAGCAAGTTGGCTGGCTAAAAGCTGGGAACGGGTGGCGATGCTGATTAACATCCCCATGGACAAAGATCCGGCTAGAAAAACGGTGGATAGCCCAAATACCAGTGCTACACTGCCGCGCAGCGGAACATGAAAGATAAATTCCCCCATCAGTACCGCTAACAATACATCTAGCAGGCCAATAACGAAGTAGGGGATTAATTTACCGAGAATAAGTTCATGTGTTTTTACGGGCGTGGTGATAAGTTGTTCCATGGTGCCAGTTTCCCACTCTCTGGCCACAGTCAGGGAAGTGAGCAGTGCGGCAATGACCATCATAATTACTGCAATCAGGCCGGGAACGATATAATTTTTTGCGGACATGTCCTGGTTAAACCATACCCGGGGTTGGGCCTCAAGCAGGACTGATGGTGTTTTTCCGTTGTATTGCCTATTGGCAGTCAGTAGAAGCTTGTTTGTATGGCTGGCAGTAATGGTTTGTGCATAGCTGATGGCGATTGTGGCTGTATTGGCATCACTGCCATCAACAATTAGCTGGGCGGTAGTGCTTTGCCCGCTTTCCAAATTGCGGGCAAAATCCGGGGCAATGACCAAGACCAGCAAGGCTTCGCGGGTATCAATCGCTTGCTCCGCTTCCTGATAGGAGGCGATGTAGCCCTTTAGGCCGAAATAAGGAGAAGCTGTGAATGAATGGATATATTCCCGACTTTGCGGCGAATGGCTTTGGTCCCAAATCACGAGTGGCACATTGTCTACATCAAGACTCAGGGAAGATCCAAATAATAAAATGAGCAGCAGCGGTATCACAATGGCCATGCCTAAGCTGCGGGGATCACGGCGAATGTGGAGGAACTCTTTTTTGGCAATGGCAAGCACGCGAGTGATATTCATGGTTTTGCCTCCAGTGTAACGCCAGTCTGCTTGTCTTTGGTCTCAATAATAGAGACAAACACATCTTCCAGTGATGGTGCTATTTTTATTAAACTGCTATACACAATCTGTTGTTCGGTTAATGCCGCAGCAATGCGGGGCAGTATGTTCTGGCTGTCATATCCGACAATGTGCAGGCCGCGGCCAAATAGAGCCGCGTCTTTGACCTCCGGAATTTCTTCAACGACTTGTAGTGCTTCATAAGGATTGAGACATTCCAGATTTATAATTTCTTCCTGCATATAGTTACTCTTTAATTCATCCGGCGTACCAATAGCGACCAATTCACCACGATAAATCATGGCTAGGCGATCGCAATATTCTGCTTCTTCCATATAGTGAGTGGTTACAAATACAGTCACTTTATCGGCAGCCAATTGATAAATTAAATCCCAAAAATTCCGGCGGGATATAGGATCAACTCCTGATGTTGGTTCGTCTAAAAAAATTACCGGTGGTTTATGCAGCAAGGCGCAGCCTAATGCCAAGCGCTGGCGCCACCCTCCTGACAACACGGTCGTTAGACTATGCCGATGCTCCTCAAGGCCGGCCATTTCCAGCACCCAAGCTTTGCGTGCTGCCTTTTCACTGGCCGGGATGCGGTAAATGCCGCTAAAAAAATCAATGTTTTCTTCTACCGTCAAATCTTCATATAATGAAAAACGTTGCGACATATAGCCAATGTGCTGCTTGATTTTTTCCGCTTCCTGTTGCGCATCGAAGCCTGCTACGGTCGCTTTGCCTGCTGTAGGGGTGATAATTCCGCACAACATTCTGATGGTCGTTGATTTCCCCGCTCCATTCGGGCCCAGAAAGCCAAAAATTTCGCCTTGCTTTACTTTAAGAGATATCTTATTCACAGCAATAAAATCACCGAAATGTCTTTCCAGATTGTCAACTATCACGGCATATTCAGTATTGTTGTGTTCTTCATTATTAGGTAACAATACGATCCCTTCTTTCTGACGGTGTAAGTATGGAGATAAAGACATCTTCCAGTGAAGGGGAAACAATCTTGGTAGTAGCTTTGACGCCTAAGTCTGCCAAGGCTGTCTCTGCGGCGGATAATGCCGCAAAAGTATCGCCAGGCAGTACCATATGGATTTTATCGCCAAATAAACCGCAGGACAAAGGCTTAGCTGCATTGGTCAATAAAGGCAGGATAATTCGTGGTTGTTCGCACTTGATTTCTACTAAAACTCCTTGCATGTTTCGTTTCACTGCATCAGGAGTGCCGCAGGCTAGTAAACGTCCCTGATGCAGCAACCCGATTCTTGTACAGCGTTCTGCTTCGTCAAGATAGGCAGTAGAAACAAATATCGTTACTTTCTCTTTGAGTAATTGATAAAGAATACGCCAAAAGTCGCGCCGCGACAACGGATCAACTCCGTTAGTAGGTTCGTCCAGCAGAAGAATGCGCGGGGTATGAATTAATGCACAGGCCAGAGCCAACTTTTGTTTCATGCCGCCGGACAGATTTTGTGCCAAGCGGTCTCGAAAAGGCGTCATATTGCTAAAAGCCAGCAATTCTTTAATTTTGCCCCGCCTGATTTTGGCTGGAACATTGTATAAGTCTGCATAAAAATTGATATTTTCTTCTACTGTAAGATCTAGGTATAAGCCGAAACGCTGTGGCATATAGCTGATATGCTGCTTGAGGGTTTCCGCCTCATGGACAATATGACAGCCTTGGACCCAGGCATCACCGGCTGTCGGCTCCATTATGCCGGCCAAGAGACGCATGGTCGTGGTTTTACCAGCGCCATCCGGCCCCACTAAGCCGAAGACTTCTCCCTGAGCGACCGTTACGGATAACTCATTTACCGCTAAGTTGTCGTTGAAGGCTTTTGTTAAGTTTTCTATGCGGATTGCGTCCATGACGTCAGACTCCCTCAGTCAAAATGACAGCGTCTGCAGGCATGCCGGGTTTTAGTTCTTGCGCCGAATTATCAATAATAATTTTAATGCGGTAAACAAGTTTAACTCTTTCTTCCGTGGTTTGGATGGTTTTGGGAGTGAATTCCGCATCAGCGGAAATAAAGCTGATAGAGCCATTATAGGTTTTTCCAGGATAAGTATCTGTTGTTACCGTAACCTTTTGTCCAAGCCTGACACGTCCCAGGTCTGTTTCTTTAATGTATGCTTTTAGCCAGACATGTTCGATATCACCGATTGTTACAAGGGGTGTTCCGGCAACAACATATTCACCGGCTTCAATATTTTCTGAAAGTACTACGCCATTGATGGGGGAGCTGATTTGGGCATAGGAGAGACGCGTTTCAGCCAGCTTGACCGCATCTTGCGCTTGTTGCACGCGGGCTTGGGCTAGTTCCAGTTGTTCCTGACGCGGACCTGCGATTACTAAATTGAGTTGCTGCAAAGCCTCTTCATAGCTGGCGTTGGCTGTTTCAAAGGCCGTATGAGCCCGGTCACGTTCTTGTGCAGCGATGGCAGCCATAGAAAATAAGCGCTCAGCACGCTGCTTTTCAGCGGCGGCATTCTGTTTGACAGCCTCAAGGCGGCGCACTACTGCTTGGGCGGCGGCTACATCCTGACTGCGAGAACCATTTGTCAGTTCCGACAGGGTAGCCTGTGCTGCCAGCAATTGAGACTTTGCCTCAGCAACAGCAAGCTCAAGTTCAGCGGTTTCCAATTGTGCTACCAGTTGTCCTTTTTGAATAGAAGCACCTTCATTGACTAAGCGTGCAGTTACATGGCCGGGAATTTTAAAGCCGACACCCACTGTTGTAACTTCCATGTTTCCGGAAACATGGATTTGATTAGGATTCACCGGTTTCTTAAAATAGAAAGAGTATACACCGGCTGCCAAGGCAATAAGTAGCAGCGGAATCAGTATTCTGAGTCGTTTTTTCATACAATCATTCCTCGCTTTGTTACCTCAATGTGAATTAATATTCACATTGAGAGTAAAAAATTTCCTGCGTTAGCAAGCAATACCACGCCAGTAAATCTGCCAGGAGGTTTCTTGGTAGATTTCAATCAGCTTATCATTAGTTTGACTTAAAATAATCAGTGGCTGAATTAAGCCAATAAATAGCATAGCGGCGGATTTGGGGTCGACGCCAGGCGCAATTTCGCCCTGGGCTTGGCCTTCGGCAATCATGTCTGTGATTTGTTCAACATATCGGGAAATGACAGCAAGTATTTTCCGCTTTAATAGCATATTTTTGTTATTGCCCAATAATGAAAAGAGAGTTTGCGGAATGGCCCGTTTGCTTTCTATAAATTGTAAGTGTAAAGTAAAAAGCAATTTTAACCGTTTCTGTGTTTCTTCTTCAGTTTTCATAACATGGAGAATATTTTCGTGCAAAGCCTTGCCAACATACTCTATTAAACCTTCAATGATTGCCTCCTTTCCTTGAAAGTGACGGTAAATGGCTGAGGGCACTAAATTGATTGCTGCGGCAATACCTGCAATATTTAGGTTATCAAAGCCTTGTTGCTCCACTAGTTTTAACGCTGCTTCCATGATTTCTTCTTGCCGGAGTTCGGTTGCTTTTTTTTGTGTCATAATGTACCACCATTGTGAATTTAGATTCACTTACATCATAAAATATTTTCCAACTGCTGTCAATCAATATATATTTGGACTAGCTCTTCCGGCAGCAGAAAAGGCACTGGAAAGTGGTTCTCCATCAG
This sequence comes from Sporomusa sp. KB1, assembly GCF_007830295.1. Classification (GTDB taxonomy): domain Bacteria; phylum Bacillota; class Negativicutes; order Sporomusales; family Sporomusaceae; genus Sporomusa. The sequence continues at coordinate 2,661,720 of NZ_VLKC01000002.1, forward strand.
AAGTAAAACATAGCATAGCTTTCTTAAAAACCGGATAAAGACAAGAGTGGCGGTGATTTTAGTCACAGTACCAAATATAATTTGCGAGTATACTATACTTACAGATAGAATTTTGCATTGATTCAATAGTCGAGAAGCAGGAAAGGTGGAGAAGAACATGCTTGTAGATTTAAGTATTAAAGATTTTGCGAATAAGGTAGCTTCCTATGAATCAGTAGTCCCTGCAGGCGGTTGTGTTATGGCACTGTCAGGCTTAATGGGAGTTTGTTTACTGGAAATGTCTGTAGACTCGGTTTATGGACGCCCAGAGGGGGAAAAGGCTCAAGACCTTTTACAAAAGGTAAAAACACAGTTAACGGCATTACATAGCGAATTGTTAACCTATGTCGACAAAGATGCACAGGCATATGGCGGGGTGCTTGCAGCCTACAAATTGCAGAAATCCACCCTAAAAGAAACAGAACACCGCCAGGCTGAAATTGAAGCCGCCGCTTTGTCGGCTATTGAAATACCTTTGAAAATAAGCGCAGCCTGTATCGCGGCCTTGGAACCAGGCATTATGCTGTTGCCAAAGGTTAAGCAGGGTGTACTGGGGGATTTAAAGATAGGCTTATTGGTGACTAAAGCAAGTATTGAAGGTTCACTTGCAGCTGCAAGAATGAATTTGTCGCTAATCAAGGAAGAGAAACTCGTCAAGGAATTGCGAGCTCGGATTGATGAACTGCAAGTAGAATTTGATAAGGCAATGACTAAGTTGGGGTAGTTCATTCCTGGCAATGCCGAATGGGAACAGAGACACTGTCTTTGTTCGGAAAGTATAGTGGGGTTGCTGATAATATTGTTGCATGAGCAGGAACACCTGTACCTATAAAACAAAGTCGAAGCAACGAATAATTGGTGAATTTTTGAAAAATATTGAAGGATATTAGTTGCTATTTAGCGAATAGGAGTATTGAACGAAAATTTAGAAATGTATTCTAATTCGTATTAAAGGAGGATAAGTCAATGTCGATGTTTTGTTTTCAATGTGAACAGACTGCTGGTGGCAAGGGCTGTACCAAAATAGGTGTATGTGGCAAACAGCCAGATGTAGCTAACAATCTGGATGGGCTTACGTGCGCGTTGATTGGTTTGGCCAGAGCAGCACAGGGCAAAAGTGCAGGCAAGACAGCTAACGAACTAGTACGACAAGGGCTTTTCACCACCGTTACAAATGTTTGCTTTGACAGTGACCGAATAAAGGTACTAATTGAGCAAATTCATGCCGAAAAGAATAAATTGGATTTAATGGCGGAGGATTTTGATCCAAGTGAGCTATGGACTGGTGAAACCGACATTGTATCACTTCGTTCCACCTTATTGCTTGGAATGCGTGGAATGGCGGCCTACGCCGAACATGCAGCTGTATTAGGTAAAGAAAATCCGGAAGTTATGGCTTGGTTTTATAAAGGCCTGAAAGCACTGGGCGAGGAACACACTGCTGAGCAGTGGCTTGACCTCTTGATGGAGTTTGGAAAAGTCAATCTGGCCTGTATGGAACTTCTTGATGAGGCCAACACCTCTACTTATGGTCAGCCAAAACCTACTAAAGTAACTTTGAAGGTAGAAAAAGGGCCATTCATTGTTGTTACCGGCCACGATCTACTGGACTTAAAACAACTTCTGGAACAAACCGAAGGAAAAGGTGTCAACATCTATACTCATGGTGAGATGCTGCCAGCCCATGGATATCCTGAGCTAAATAAATATGCGCATCTTAAAGGCAATTTTGGCACAGCCTGGCAGAATCAACAGAAAGAATTTGATAACATACCGGCACCCATTTTATTTACTACAAACTGTTTGATGGTGCCAAGGAGCACCTATAGCGACCGCGTATTTACCACCTCGGTAGTGGCGTTCCCCGGAGCAACGCACATTTCGGGCTCGCAGCATGTAAAAGATTTTTCAGCACTCATTAATAAAGCCATTGAGCTGGGTGGCTGGTCTGAAGACAAACAATTTACCGGTATCAACGGTGGTACAGAGGTGATGACAGGGTTTGCCCGCAATACTGTTCTTAGTGTTGCCGGAACTGTTATTGATGCGGTAAAAGCAGGGGCCATTAAGCATTTCTTCCTGGTCGGTGGCTGTGACGGTGCAAAGCCAGGCCGGAACTACTATACCGAATTCGTAAAAAAAGCACCGAAGGATACGGTTATATTGACACTGGCGTGCGGAAAGTATCGGTTTAATGACCTTAACATCGGGGAAATCGGTGGATTGCCGCGGATTATGGATATGGGGCAATGTAATGATGCTTATTCGGCAATCCAAGTGGCGGTTGCACTGGCAGAGGCGTTTAAATGCGGCGTTAATGACTTGCCGCTTACTTTGGTCCTTTCCTGGTATGAACAAAAGGCCGTCTGTATTTTGCTCACGCTGCTTGCTCTTGGTATCAAAAATATATACATTGGCCCTTCGCTGCCAGCATTCTTATCACCAAATGTAATTAATATTCTAGTATCCAAGTTTGATCTTCACCCGATTACTACACCGGAAAATGACCTCCAGGCTATATTGAAGTAAGCTGATTGGCGCAAGCCATGCTTTCTGTATAAATACCCGCCTAAAACGTAATGTTTTAGGCGGGTATTGCAGGTATATACAGTAGTAAACGAATAGATTGTGGTATAACGGTAAATATTATACATAGGCTTCTGAAAATTTATTATGGAGGTGGCTATGTATGCCAAATAAAGGCGGAGTTATGTCAGAAGAAACGAAATATAAATTGGCTAATGATCTCGGATTTGGTGACAAAGTCAGTGACCATGACTGGAGCGACGTTACTACGGGGGAAGTTGGGTCTATGGTTAGAGAAGCCATCCGGCGTGGTAGTGAAGCAGTAGAAAAAGAAGCGCAAGTTGAAAATGGTGCAGTTCATCAGAATGCTAAATAAATAAAATGACCTGAAGTTTCATTAAAAAATGAGACTTCAGGTCATTTTTGTTGCATAACATGCCAGTGAGCGGATGCTTGTGGAATTTTACCAGTATATGCTAATTATTTTTTTCTGTGAAATAATATAATAATGCTATAACTGGCATACTTAGTCCGAGAATAGATGCAAACATCCAGCCACCATAAGCATATGCCCAGCCGCCTAATGCAGATCCAATTGCCCCACCGATAAAGAAAACAGCCATAAATACTCCGTTTACGCGTCCACGTATTTCGCTGCCTAGTGAATAAATCGCACGCTGACCAAGAACGAGATTACCGGATACTGCCATATCTAAAGTAATGGCTGCAATGACAAGCATCATTAAAGCGATGGTTGAAGAATCTTTAAATATATGTGTAAGCAAAAAAGATAGAATCGCAATGACAATGGCCAAACCCGTCAATCGTTTGGTCCAGCCCTTATCGGCCAATCTTCCTGCGATAGGAGCAGCTATGGCACCTGCCACACCGGCAAGGGCGAATAAGGCAATGCCCTGCTGTGATAAATGAAAATGACTGGCCAGCCATAAAGGGATTACCGTCCAAAACAGACTGAAAGCACTGAATAAGCAAGCTTGATAGAATGCACGGCGGCGTAATACAGCTTTCGTTGTAAAAAGTGACCACAAGGAACGAATTAAACCACCATAATTCATGGTTGGCAAGGGGTTTCGTTCGGGAAGAACGAAAGCTAACAGTACAGCCAATATAGTTGTAATGCCGGCAGAGAGAATAAAGATTGCCTGCCAGCCCCAAAGGTCAGTAACAAAGCTTGCTACTGGCCGGGCAAGCATGATTCCGAGCAGTAGCCCGCTCATTACATTGCCTACCACTTGGCCGCGCCGTTCTTCCGTTGCTAAATGAGCTGCATAGGGCACCAGTATTTGCGTTGCTACAGAACCCAGCCCGATGAACATTGCCGCTATAAGAAAAAATAGTGCATGATGCGTAAGGGCTGCTGTGACTAATGCGCAAATCACAATTACTAATGTGGAGGAAATTAACCGTCGATTTTCAATGAGATCACAAAGGGGGACAATAAATAATAATCCAGCAACATAGCCAATTTGCGTTAACGTTACGATTAATCCTGCTGACGCTAGAGGAAGATGGGTATCGGTACTGATAGGGCCAACTAAAGGTTGCGCATAATAAAGATTAGCAACAATCACGCCACATGCAATAGCTAGCAGAACGGTAATCCAATTTGGGACTTGCCTGGTTTTTGATTGTACAGTATTCATATAATATCCCTGCCTTAGTTTTTTTACGTTTAAGTATTTTTGGGGGCCCAATATAAATACTAAACGTATAGTTTATTTAATAATCATATTATAAACTAAACGTTCAGTATTTGTAAAGATGTATTTTATTTTCTTGTGAGAAAATATTTAGTATAATGTACGTATAGTTTTAGTTGGTGAAAATACACAGGGAGGTATTTTTTTGGAAAAGAAAAAAGGGCGTCCTCGTAACGCCGCAACGGAAAAAGCGATTCTTGCTGCTTCCTATGATTTGTTGCTAGAGAATGGCTTTGGAACCGTAACTGTTGAGAAAATTGCTGAACGGGCCAAGGTGAGTAAAGCGACCATTTATAAATGGTGGCCCAACAAAGCTGCGGTTGTTATGGACGGCTTTCTATCTGCGGCTATGTCTAGGCTTCCCGTACCGGATACAGGTTCCGTTATTAATGATATAGTCATTCAGGCTAGCAATTTAGCCAAGTTTCTAATTAGTCGGGAAGGCAAAGTAATCAATGAATTAATTGCAGAAGGACAATTTGATTTAAAGTTGGCGGAAGAATATCGATCAAGGTATTTTAATCCCCGGCGACTTGATTCGCGGCGAATTTTAGAGCGAGGGGTGCAAAGAGGAGAGCTAAAGAAGGACCTGGATATTGAATTGTGTATTGACTTAATTTATGGTCCGCTTTTCTATCGTTTGTTAGTAACAGGCGAAAAATTAGATGAATCTTTTATAAGAGTCTTAATAAATTATGCTTTTGAAGGCATTCATTTAAAGAGATAACTTATAGAAACTGTATATAGAAACGAATGGCGGTTATCTTACTTTTCTCTACATCGTTATAGAGTAACCTCACATTGGAGCGATGTGACAACAGGCGAAGTTGGATCCATGGTCAGAGAAGCTATTAAGTGCGGCAGTGAAGCCGTGGAAAAAGAAGCGCAAACTCAAAACGGCGCAGCCCATCAGAATGCAAAATAAATAAAAATGGCCTGAAGTTATTTCTATTGGACTTCAGGTCATTTTTTTGTTGCATCACATGCCATTGATGGCATGTCCATAAAGGCATTTCAAAGGGAGATTAGCTCAAAGAAAAATCTTTACATTTAATCCATATCCTCATTATTATCTTTGCCTAAAAAATTAGTTCCAACAACCCCGATAATGATGATGGCTGCGCCAATTACGTGAAAGTATTCTAGTTTTTCATGTAGAAAAACAACTCCGGCAAAGATGGTGATAAGTGTAGCCAAATTATTGAATACGCTCATCTTTGAGGCTTCCATTTTTGACAGGGCATAGTTGGATAAAAAAGACGTCCCCAATGATGATAACACACCAAGATATAAGGTAGAGACAAAAAAATTTCTATTTGTAAAAGGTGCAAAATAGTAAGCAAGAGTATGAGCTGTGACGTGTTGTATAATAGCGATGCCATTGAATGTAATCATGCCAAGCATCGCCATAATATAGGTCAATACGGTGAGTGAATATTGCCTAGTCAAATTTCGGGCTAAAACATTGTAACAAGCTGCGGACAATGTCGAAAGGAGAATAAGAATAATTCCTTTCGTGTTTGCTAGTTCAGGCACAAAGCCTTTCATAACAAAGATGTAAACGACTCCTGCGACGGACAATAAAGTAGATAGCTTTTGCCATTTGGTCGAGTGTTCTTTTAAAAAATGGGCGGCAAGAACTAATGTGAATATCGGCACTGAAGCTTGAATTATTCCCGCTTCGGATGAAGAAGTATAAACTAGGCCAAACGCTTGGAAAGCAAAAAATAAAGCTGGATAAAGTGTCGCTAATGGTAGTATTGCTATAAAGTCTTTGCTATTAATATCTAACCGGACTTGCTTTGCTACAAGAGGTATGGAAGCAGCCAAAAAAGCAATGGTGAAGCGATGCGCCAATGTATCCATGGGACTGGCTGATGTTAAAGCTATTTTTACGAACATAAACGAGAAGCCGATAATGAGAGCATATAATAGTGCCGCAAAATACGCTTTGTTAAGTCGTGTCATGATAAATATCCTCCGAGTATTATAATTTTTATTTGAATTTATGGTAATGTAAATAGCGCAGATGTACAATAAAAATAAAAACGAATTGTATGGTTACAGTTTATTGAGGGAGCGTCATGTATAAATATCTTTCTTTAGTAAACGAGTTGGAAAAAATGATTCAAACAAATCAATATGAAGCGGGGGCAAAGCTTCCTTCGATTCGTGATCTGTCTGAACAATATCAATGCAGCATGAATACGGTAATTAAAGCATTTCAAAAATTGGAAAGGCAGGATATGGTGTTTGCTATACCCCAGAGTGGGTACTATGTAGTGCAAAAGAAGTTTGATGTAATAAAAAAGAATAAAAACCAAGAATTGAATTTCGTCTCTACTGCGCCGAATTGGAGTGAGTTTCCTTATTTGGATTTTCAACATTCTCTAAATAAAGCCATTGATACTTATCGGCAAGAACTATTTAATTATGGAACACCGAGGGGATTACCATCCTTAATTAAAGTTGTACACAAACAACTAGCAACTTATCAAATTTTTACCAACCAAGAAAATATTTTTATTACTTCCGGCGTCCAGCAGGCGCTGGCAATTTTAAACGCTCTTCCATTTCCCAATAATAAAAACAAGATATTAGTGGAACAACCAAGTTATCACTTATTTATTGAGCATTTACAGGTGTACAAAATACCAGCGATTGGAATAAGTAGAACAGCCAACGGTATTGATTTAGTTGAACTAGAGCACATTTTTCGCGACGAAGATGTCAAATTTTTTTATACCATGCCAAGATTTCACAATCCGCTGGGAACCTCCTATTCTCAGAAAGAGAAAATAGAAATTGTTAAACTAGCAGCAAAATATGATGTTTATATTGTAGAAGATGATTATTTAGCCGATTATGAAGAAAATTCCAAAGTAGATCCGCTGTATGCTTATGATACCAATGGCAAGGTTATTTATTTAAAAAGTTATTCAAAGATTATGTTCCCTGGTTTGCGGGTTGGAGTGGTGGTTCTACCTAAAGATTTAGTAGAAAAATTTCAGCAGTATAAAAAGATTGCCGATATCGACAGCTCAATGATTTCACAAGCTGCGCTGGAAATAGATATAAAAAGCGGTATGTTTGAACAACACAAACGAAAAATTCGTTCTCGCTATCTGTCGCGCGCAAAACTTCTATATGAATCTCTTGAAAAGTATAGTAATGAGAATTTAGACATAGAAAAAATTAAAATTCCTTCGTCGCTTTGTATGCATGCACATATTGTCTTACATAAAAATATCAATAGCAACCAATTACTTAGAAACTTAAAGAAACAAGGCGTGCTAATAGAATTGGCAAAAGCCAATTATCTAGAAACATTTCAGCAAATAAATATTTTGAAGTTAAATGTTTCTAGTGTCGATGAGTCAAAAATTGAGGAAGGAGTAAAGCGAATAGTAAAAGAAATTAATAATGCAAGCAGAAAGAAATTTTAGAGAGGTTACGGCATGTCATGGAACACTAATGACATGACTTTTGGGTATTTGTAATGTTATGGAAGTAGCGCAAAGCTAACATATCAATCAGGTTTATCCTAAGAATCCAAGTATATGCAATTGCTTGAATGTTTGCCGGGCGTCCCTCGCTGTTACCCAATTTTATGATGAAGTGTTGAGTCTGAGTGGACTTACAATCACTCAATTGGGGATGCTGCGGCACCTTGAGTTGGCGGAATTGACCACAATTAGTCATCTGGCCGACAGCGTATCAAGGTGTTTAAGGTTAATTGGGGGCATTTGGGAGTGCGCAGGAACGGAATAAATTGTTGAACCCGATTGTTGGCAAGATAACTTATAACCTATCCGCAGACCCGGACAAACATAACGAGGAGGAGTTCAAAAAAGGTCCCTTGCATAATATGAGCATGAAGGATTATCCTTCATGCTCATATTTCGTTTTTTAATGAGTTCTTGTATTTGGCGCAAGCCATGCTTTCTGTATAAATACCCGCCAAAAACGTAATGTTTTAGGCGGGTATTGCTGGTATATCAGTAGTATAATAAGTGTGTGAGAAACAGCGCACTTTGCTAAGCCATCTTGCACTGTAAGTGACGATATACAATGGTTTTAATCAAAACAATCAACTGGAGGGTCGGATATGATTTCGATAGAAAGCATTCAGTTAGCAGATCTGCAGCAGTATGCAGTGTTATGTAATGCGCTTTTTGGATCTAAAACCAATATGGCTCAATTGGAAAAGACAGTTAAGAAAATTATCAGTAACCCGGACTATATTTTAGTTGGAGCAAAGGATGAGAACAAACAATTAGTGGGAGCTGTAACGGGTATTACATGCATGGATACAGTGGGTGAATGCCAACCTTTCATGGTGCTTGAGAACCTTATTGTGAGTGAAAAGAGTCGAAGGCGGGGAGTGGGGAAGCAGTTAGTAAATTATATTGAAAATAATGCTCGTGACCGGAATTGTTACTTTGTTATGCTTATGTCGCTGATTAAGAGAAAAGAAGCCCATATGTTCTATGAAGCTATCGGGTACTCGAAGGACATCGCGCAAGGATATAAAAAATATTTGCAGGGTGTATCCCAATAAGGTTTATTAGCTGCTGTCGAGGTATATTTCGAAGAAAAATCCTAAACATAAGTGTTGACGAAAACGAATTACAAGTCTACAATATATACTATACGGGGGTATTGTATATGGAGGATGGTCATGTTAAATGAACGCGAAATCGCTAATGTAAAAAAAAGACTGCGACGGACTGGTGGGCAAATCAACGGAATTGAGAAAATGATTGATGAAGGCCGCTACTGTGTGGATGTTTTGCAGCAGATTATGGCCGCCAGAGCGGCGCTCAATCAAGTTGCGCTTATTATGATTGAAAGCCATACGAAAAGCTGTGTTGTTACTGCTATAAAGGAAAATCGAACTGATGAGGCTGTTGATGAGCTAATGGGTGTTTTATCTAAGTTTACAAAGTGAGATAAAGCTTATGATTGAGAGGTGAAAGGTTATGGCTGAAGTACGTAATAACCGAGTTGCCGATACTGTGTTATTACAGATCGGTGGTATGAGCTGTGCTGCTTGTGCAAGCAGGATAGAACGAGGGTTGACAAAGTTGCCGGGAGTCGAAAAGGCCGCAGTAAATCTTGCGACTGAGAAGGCATCTGTGACCTATGACCGCTCCCAGCTAAGTCTTAGTGAAATAGCGGGTAAAATTGAGGATTTAGGCTTTACAGTCATCAAGGATAAAGTAGACTTAAAAATTAGCGGCATGACCTGCGCGGCCTGCTCTGGTCGCGTAGAAAGGAGCTTAACTAAGCTGCCCGGTATAGCCAGCGCGGTTGTAAATCTTGCAGTTGAGAAGGCTACGGTGACGTATTATCCGGGCGTAGTCAGTGTAAGCGATATCAAAGCTAAAATCGAAAGCATTGGATTTGGTGCGCATGAATTAACAGATACTCTAGCAGTAGATAAAGAAAAGAAAGCCCGCGAAGCAGAGGTCAATAGGCAGCGATTGCGCCTGTTCATAGCTGCTGGTTTTTCCCTGCCGCTATTGTTGGGAATGGTTTTGCATATGCTGGGGGCAATGGGCAGGGCTACCGAGCTGCTGATGAATCCATATCTCCAATTGATATTAGCCACTCCGGTGCAGTTTCTTGCTGGCTGGCAGTTTTATCGGGGTGCTTATCTGGTGCTCAAGAACGGCAGTGCCAATATGGATGTTTTAGTCGTGCTTGGAACGTCTGCTGCTTATTTTTACAGTATAGCTAATGTACTGCGGCATGATCCTAATTTATATTTTGAAACATCGGCGATTTTAATTACGCTCATCATATTAGGTAAGCTGCTGGAAGCCACTGCCAAGGGACGAACCTCTGAAGCTATTAAAGCTCTCATGGGTCTGCAGGCTAAAACCGCGAGAGTGTTTCGCGACGGTCAGGAAATTGATATTCCCTTCGAAGCGGTGGTGACCGGAGATGTTGTGGTTGTGCGTCCTGGTGAAAAAGTTCCGGTTGACGGTGTGATTGTCGAAGGGACATCAACAGTGGATGAGTCTATGCTTACCGGGGAAAGCTTGCCTGTTGATAAAAAAATTGGTGACCAAGTGGTTGGTGCGACTATTAATAAATTAGGTACATTTAAATTTGAGGCTACTAAGGTTGGTAAAGATACCGCTTTGGCTCAGATTGTACGCATTGTTGAAGAAGCGCAAGGTTCGAAAGCACCGATCCAGCGTTTTGCTGATGTGGTTTCAGGTTACTTTGTACCAACTGTTGTAGGGCTGGCAATTGTAACCTTTGCCGTTTGGTTCTTTATCTTGGACCCAGGCAATTTCTCGCGGGCCTTGGTTAATTTTACAGCTGTATTAGTCATTGCCTGTCCTTGCGCACTGGGCCTGGCTACGCCGACATCCATTATGGTGGGTACAGGTAAAGGGGCGGAAAATGGAATCTTGATCAAAGGGGCGGAACATTTAGAGCAGGCGCATAAACTGACAACTATTGTCCTTGATAAGACAGGCACAATAACCAAAGGCGAACCGGAAGTTACCGATATTGTGCCGCTCGCAGGACTTGGCGAAGCTGAATTAGTACGCTTAGCTAGCAGTGCAGAAAAAAATTCTGAACATCCTTTGGCCCAGGCTATTGTAAACTATGGTAAAAAACACGGTGTGCCTGTGGCAGACCCGGAATCGTTTACTGCCATTCCCGGGCATGGAGTTGCGGTTACTATTGCCGGTAAACGAATTTTAGTTGGTACCCGTAAACTCATGCAGGAAAATAATATTGAGTTTGCAGCTGCGGTTGCCCAAATTGAACAGTTAGAACTCCAGGGTAAGACGGTCATGTTATTTGCCTTAGGAGATAGGCTGAGCGGTTTATTTGCTGTCGCAGATACGGTTAAAGAAAGCTCGGCACAAGCGATCAGCGAGCTGCAGAAGATGGGAATTGAGGTTTGGATGATGACCGGCGATAACACCCGTACCGCCCAGGCCATTGCTCAAACGGTAGGCATAACTAATGTTATGGCCGAGGTATTGCCGGAGCACAAAGCTGAAAAAGTTGAGGCCCTTAAAAAAGAGGGTAAGGTTGTGGCTATGGTTGGTGACGGCATTAATGATGCCCCGGCGCTGGCGACTGCCGATGTGGGTTTTGCAATCGGAACCGGTACCGATGTTGCTATCGCGGCAGCCGATATTACCCTGATGCGGGGTGAATTAACCGGTATTGTGGCTGCTATCCGGTTAAGTAAGGCAACCATGAGAAATATTAAACAGAATCTCTTTTGGGCGCTGGTGTATAATTCGCTTGGTATTCCGATTGCGGCCGCCGGATTTCTATCACCTGTTTTGGCAGGAGCAGCCATGGCTTTTAGCTCAGTTTCGGTGGTAACCAATGCCCTTAGATTGAAACAGTTTGATCCTTACAGGAGCTGAGGCAAGGGATGAGAGGAGGTGAAGCTTGTGAGTAAAGTAGCGGAAACAACCTTGAAAATTGAGGGTATGTCTTGCGGACATTGCAAAATGAGTGTTGAGAAGGCCCTGCAGGCGATTGCAGGAGTAGTAAGTGTAAGTGTTGACCTAGAAAAGAAAGAAGCCATTGTAACTGGTACTGCTGAGCGGGAGGTCCTTGTGAAAGTTGTGGAAGATATTGGTTTTGATGTAGTTTCATGAATGTAAGAAGGCAAGCCCTTTCAGGGCTTGCCTTAAAAACATATGTATATACGTTACCCGCCGCGCTGCGTCCAGTCCGGCTTATTTCAGTATATCAACTTGCTGAAAGTCAGGCAGCGGTACATTGATTATACGCTGTGCCAACCGTTTGGCTCTTGCCGGATCGGCAGAGAAACAGAAACGTCGTATTGCCTGTTGGCCGGCATTTGCTAACAGATCCATACTTTTTAGAGTTTCATAAGCATCACGGGCTGTTTGTTCAGCCGGGTCAATTATTGTTACATTAGGTCTCAGAATGTGATTAATAGTCTCTAATAGGAAGGGATAGTGCGTACAGCCCAAGACTACTGTATCTACACCAGCATCTTTCATAGGCTGAAAGCATTCTCGACAAGCTGCTTCTGCTGCGGCTCCTGTTAATTCTTCTCGTTCTACAAGCGGAACCAGTGGTGGGCAGGCCTGAGGAAACACGCGGGCACTTGCGTCTGCAGCCTTGATTCGTTTGGCATGTTTGCCGCTATTAATGGTAGCTTGTGTGGCTGCGATACCAATATTTTTATTTTTGGTGGCGGCTAGTGCCAACTGCTCACCGCTATTTGTGCCAACGATAGGAAAAGAATATCGGCTGCAAGCTTGCTCTAAAGCCCACATCGTCATCGTATTACATGCCACGACTGCGATTTTAATGCCTTGCCTGTTTAGAAAATCGAGAATTTGCTTTGAAAACTCTATGATTTGTTCAACCGGCCGGGAACCGTAAGGAGCCCGACCAGTATCACCAAAATAAACAATGTTTTCATTTGGCATTAACTTAATAATTTCTTTTACTACAGTAAGTCCACCAATACCGGAGTCAAAAACTCCAATGGGTGCATTATTTGACACAACTGACACCTCCGAAGTGTAATATAGTATATGTGACAACAGCTGATTTTATAGGAAAGACTTCATCATTATATAATAAATAAATAACTCAACTTTCGCAACATAAATTAGGCAGGTAAGCCTTGATATAGCAACGAACCCTAGCCAAAGGCCAGGGTTCGTTGCTTGTGATGAGCGCTGCAAGACCAATAGTTAGAAAATTGCTCTGAGAAAGAAGGTATTGGCTGTTTTGTGACGAAATACACAAAACATTAACAACAAGAGCTTCACATTGTAAACTTATGTCTGCGACAAAAAGACGCAATTGTGACAGGAATAGCCAACGGGCGGCTTTACTCTTCGGTTGGCATGGGAATAAACAAAAATAGGGCAGCTTCAAATTTATTTTAGGCTACCCTATTTTAAAAATGCTTACTGGTAAGATTCTTTACTGCAGATATATATATAAATAAACCGCGGAGGGCTGTAATGAAAAACTTGAAAGTTACTTGTCAGGAATTGCGTAAATTACTGCCAGTACTAAGCATTATTGTGCTTATCTTGTTAGCCGGAGTCGGTCAGGCAACTACTGAGCGTTACTTACAGTCGCAGTTAAGCAATAAGATCCTGCTGGAATCTCAGCAGCGCCAAGCAGCATATCAGGCACTAAAGGCCCGGGTGCAGGAATATAATAGTGCCTTTGTGAATCGGGATTATAATACCCTATATAGGTTATCCTATTTTAAAGGGGTTCCCCAGCCTAGCCTATTCGAATACTGCCAGTTGCGTGATGCAGGTTACGTCTATAATATCAGCGTAGCGGTACAGGATATTGAACTGCAGGGTGATAAAGCCTGGGCAGAGGTCGAACTGGTATTGAACCATCCGGCACTTGGGACAAATAAAACCACCCATAAACAGCAATGGGAGTTACTTAACGGTCTTTGGTATAAAGTAGACTATGGCAATTAAAAAGGACGGAGTCCTGGCGACTCTGTCCTTTTTTATAGTTTTTACCGGAACATTCCGGCCATACCGGTGATAATCAGCGCATTGGCAAAGTCAATCAAGAAGGCTCCTACCAATGATACGATCATAAGGGCCCGAGGGGAAGGACCGTATTTTTCGGTTAATGCAGCCATGTTTACTAATGCATTAGGCGTTGCACCCATACCGAAACCGACCATACCAACAGACAGGTGTACAGCATCATAGGTGCGACCCATGATAAAGTAAACCACCAGCCAGCAGAAGAGGGCCATTAGAATAATTTGACCAATCAAAATTACCAGCAGTGGGAGGGCAAGGTTAATGAGTTCCCACAATTTAAGACCATTAATAGCCATTGTTAAATAGACGGCCAACGAAATATCGGAAATGATTTCAAGAGCATTGCCATTGATTTCATAAGACTTGGTAAGATCGCCAAAGTTACGTATTACTGCGGCCATAATCATAGCGCCGATATAACCAGGAAGCGTAATCCCCGCTTTCGTCAAATAAAAACTTAAAATGGAGCCTAAACCCATGGCAGCAAGTACAAAGCCGAGCGTTTTTATTAAGCTATCGCCGTTAATGCCGGTTTCTTGTTCTTCTTCCACTTCAACACCATCTACAGCAATGCCGTCTTGTAATGGCGTGGGTAATTTGTATTTTTTAATCAGAGCTTCACCAAATGGGCCGCCCATCAAGCTGCCTGCAACCATACCGAAGGTTGCACATGCCACAGCGGCAGCAGTAGCTCCCTGTACACCCCACTCTTCAAAGAGCGGTCCAAAGGCACCACCTGTTCCCAGGCCACCCATCAGCGTAACGGCACCACTTATAATGCCAAAGAGAGGATCAATACCGGTAGCCTTAGCAAGAGCAATGCCGAGAGCATTTTGCAGCACTGCCAGTACAACAGCTAACAAGAAAAAGATAATTAAGGGCATGCCGCCTTTTTTTAGCAGCGTTACACTAGCGCCCATACCAATTGTGCAAAAGAACATAATCATGAGCGCGGTTTGCATAGAACCATCTAACTCAAACCCGAGAATTCCCTGGGTGCGCAGGAAAGTGGATAAACCAGCAAAAATCAAACCGCCAATAACAGGTGCCGGAATGCTGAGACGCATAAATATAGGTATCCGGTGCCTGATAAAAGAACCTAAAAAGTATACTGCCAGAGCCAGAGCAACTGTTTGAATCATGTTAAGTTTGAGGATTAAAAGACCGTTTACAATTGTTGATTCCATTAATTTCCCTCCACTCTTATTTGCTGAATAATGCAAATAGTGATAATAGTGTTTAGTGTTGCATTATTTTTTTTTAATTATAAGCAAGCACTTTATGAAAACTACAGAAAACAACTGAATGTTATATTAGAAAATACTGATTTATCAGTAATGTTTTCAGAGGATTCATTTGTATGCATACAAGTGAATCGTTTTGAGATATTGTTGCTTTTTGATGTAAATCGTGCGAAATATGTAAATGGAAAAAACAAGTAGATTTATATTAATTCCTTTAAAAATAGATGTAGTACCGCCAAATCCATTGTTTACTAATCATCAAAAATATAGTATTCGGTCATATTAATAATAAGTGGTTCGCAATAACTATCAATGATTATTAAGGTGCTTAGGAGGGTAATATTGTGGCTGAAGACAAAACGTTAACTTGCAGGGATTGCAAGGCTCCATTCGTTTTTACTGCTTCTGAACAGAATTTTTATGCTGAAAAGGGTTTCACTAATGAACCAGGGCGTTGTCCTGAGTGCCGGGCAGCGCGTAAGCAAAGTAGTGGAGGTTCTAATCGGCGGGATAACAACCGTCCTCAACGTGAAATGCATGCCGTTACTTGTTCTGAATGTGGGAAGCAGACTGAAGTTCCGTTTCGTCCAAGTGGTGACCGTCCGGTTTATTGCCGGGAATGCTTTAATCAAAATAATTCGCGCTATTAATGTAAGAAACTGACTGCAGTATTATAAAAAATCAGGTGGTGAGGCGTAATGGGCGGAAAAACCTTCGACCAGTTTACTAGCCGTCAACAGGCTAGAAACAAAAAAATGATGCACACAAAAGATCCTGAGTCCAAGAATCAAGCTGATGAGCAGGACAAAACGAAGGCAAGAGAAATACAGTCGCTGCCAAGCTAAATAGCTGATATAAAATGTAAAATAAAGCCAGTGGTCTATATCTCAGCTTGATATAGACTGCTGGCTTTACTTTTTGGTGAAATAGCAAGTCCTTTTTCATTTTGTTTTCAGAATCAGTTGTTATAATTACTAAGGCATAATGCGATAGTTGTGATCATTTACACGAGGAGGATTCTGATGAAGTTGGATAAAAATTTTTGGGGCCGATTTTCTGCAGCTATTTCGCTGGGTTTCCTATGGTTCATTTTAGGGGCAATACTGCGTGTAAAGTTGGCACTATTTTCCTATAATCAGATTTTGGCAACGCCTTGGGAGATTTTTAAGGTGCTTGCGGTTGGCGGCATTTTTGATCTCATTGTTATCGGCCAGGGTTTGTTGCCGTTGCTCTTTTATTTGGCGCTTGTACCGCGCCGCTTTTTTGCTGCTAAGGTCAACAAGCTTGTAATTATGGGTCTACTATGGGTTTCAACAGCACTTCTGCTGTTGTTGTCAGTTACTGAGTTTTATTTTTGGGATGAATTCCAGGCGCGGTTTAATTTTATTGCTGTTGATTATCTTATTTATACCCAGGAAGTAGTGGGGATGATTCGTGAGGGTTACCCGCTCAAGGCGTTATTTAGTGGCATTGGGTTGACTGCTAGTGTTTTAACAGTTGTTATTTGGAAGAAATATTTGTGCTGGGATACCACGCTTTCGTTTAAGCGGCGGTTAGGCGTGTTAGGTCTTGCTCTGGTATTTCCGGTTGTTGTATTTTTCTCGGTTACCGGCAACATGAAGAATGTCAGTGGGAATATCCTTAATAATGAACTGGCAGGTAATGGAGTCTATGAATTTTTGTCAGCCTTTCGCAATAATGAACTTGATTATGTCCGCTATTATAAGACCATTCCTAATGAAGAGCTTGAGCCTAGACTTAGACAACTGTTGCAGGAACCCAACAGCCAATATGTTAGCACAAATCCGGGAGAGTTGACTAAGTTTGTTACCGCGTCAGGCCTGGAAAGACATCCGAATATTGTAGTTATTACAGTGGAAAGTCTGAGCGCTGATTATATGGGAGCCTTTGGCAATCAAAAAGGCTTGACCCCCAATTTAGATAAACTGGCGCAAGAGTCGCTTTTTTTCACTAAGGTATATGCAACAGGGACCCGGACTGTCCGGGGCTTAGAGGCGCTCACTTTATCCATTCCACCGACTCCCGGACAATCCATTGTACGTCGTCCGGATAATGATGATCTGTTTACGTTAGGCTCAGTACTAAACAGTCGTAATTATAAAAGCTGGTTCGTCTACGGCGGCTACGGTTATTTCGATAATATGAATGATTTTTATGCCAAAAATAACTATCAGATTCTTGACCGTACCAGTATCCCGAAAGAGAAAATTATGACTGAAACCGTATGGGGTGTGGCCGATGAGGTCATCTTTGGCGAGGCTGTCGAAAATCTTGATAAAGCTTATGCCAGTGGTGAGAAAGTATTTCAGATGATTATGACTACCTCGAACCACCGCCCCTATATTTACCCAGATGGCAGAATTGATATTCCTTCACCTGGCGGCGCAAGCGGCGCTGTTAAATACACCGATTGGGCCATTGGCAATTTTTTGGCTGAGGCCAAAAAGCACCCCTGGTTTCAAGATACGGTGTTTGTTATTGTTGCTGATCATCAGGCGGCAAGTGCCGGAAAAACGGAAGTGCCGATCAAGAAATATCATATTCCGCTTATCGTCTATGCTCCCGGTCTTATTGCGCCAGGGCGTGTTGATCGCTTAATGAGTCAAATTGATGTTGCACCAACACTGTTAGGCTTGCTCAATTTTTCTTATACCTCGCGGTTTATGGGCTATGATATAATGAAGCTGCCGGTAGGCCAGGAGCGTATTTTTATTAGTACCTATCAGAATATCGCTTATGCCAAAGGCGATAACCTGGTTGTTTTAAAACCTAAAAAACAGGTTTCTTTTTACCAGATTAACTATCAGACCGGGGAATATACGAAACAGGCACCTGATGCTGATTTAGTGAACGAGGCCATAAGCTGGTATCAGGGTGCCAGTTCGCTGTATAAAGAGGGTAAATACGGCGCGGTTCATTGAAATAGCCTATGCGGCAATTGGGAAATATGATAAATTTGTCCTCAGGAAGTGACGTTGGTTTGCAGTTTTTTCAACAATACCGTACTATTTTAGTGATAATGGTGCTATTTATTTTGAATCTGCTGGTTATGCAGTATACGGATTTTGATTTGTTTGTACAGGACTATGTCTATAACTTTCAATCAGGCAAATGGCCCTTGGAAGATGTACATAGCCACTATGGCTGGCTGTTGTATACAGGAATTAAAGTGGGGCTGGCAGGGTTTGCCGTACTGCTTATGGCTCTATTTGCTTTATCCTATAAATCATCATTTGCTTTTTTAAGACAATACCGCCGTTCGTTTGCCTGTGTGATTATTAGTATGATGCTTTGCCCGTTGCTTGCTAGTATGGGTAAACAGGTAACGAATGTCTATTGTCCGTACCAAATTGAACGCTATGGCGGAACGATGCCCTATGTTAAACCTTTGTCTCCTTACCCTGCCAGCTTTAAGCAGGAAAAAAGAGGGATGGGTTTTCCTGCCGGTCATGCGGCAGGTGGGTTTGCCTTGCTGTCTTTGTTTTTTGTTTCAAAACATAGAAAAATACAGCTCTTACTGGGTGGGGCAGGGCTCGCCGTCGGTATTTTTATGGGTGTGTATCAAATTTTACGGGGCCAGCATTATATTGGCGATACGTTGGTAACAGTGCTAGGGTGTCTACTGTTTAATGTACTGCTTTTCCGCCTATTTCCAGGACAGCAGCGTGGACACATGTATTATAAGACATCATAAACGGTTACGTAGACCGCCTGCTAAATCATATTGCGATTTGACAGGTGGTTTTTATTACAAAATAGTAGCAATAAGATAAAGTAATGTATAGGTACATATACTATCTTCGTGGCAGTTTATCTCAAGTTTGCAATACGGACAGTATGCTTATATGAATTTACTAGGGAGGATGACTATGCGTAATCAGGCGCGAGTGGCTAGCCTAGTTCTGTGTTTCCTTGTTTTTTCCTTTGTGGTTGTGAGTGCTGATAGGATTAATTCTGAGGAATTTCCTGATATTTTTGCGCATGAGGATACTGTTATTGCAACCGGTCAGACAGTTGGTAAGTTGATGGTAGCTGGCGGCAATGTTGTGGTAGGCGGCCAAGTGAGCGATGGTATCATAATTGTTGACGGTAATCTGACAGTAGCACCAGGCGCTGCTGTACATGGTAAAATAGTTGTGCTTGGCGGCAGTGCAACAATTGAAGCGGGGGCAACAAGCGAGCACAAGGTATGGGTACTTGCGCCACACGGTCATCCTTTGGTACCGATAGTGGTTACTGCTCTTTTCCTAATGGGTGCTGTTAGTCTAATTGTGTTACCGGCACTGTTTTGGGTTATGGGTCATTTGTTCAAAAAGAGTCCCTGGTACTTGCCTGCCAGAGAAAAGTTTCTTGAGCTTGAGCGGCGGTGGCCGGTGCTATATATTGCGGCAAGTTTGGGATTTAGCGCGTTGATGTTGGTAAGTTTTGGCGAATTAGCTTGGGAAACGTTATTTCGTCATACTATGGGACTGTTTGATGATAGCTTTGTTTGGCTTATTCGGAATTTTGCTAATCCAGCATTAGATAGGATTATGATAATAATTACAGATATAGGTTTCGGTACTAGCTATATCATCATCGTTGCTGCTGTGTTTTTGGTGCTTATCTATATCAAACGCTGGCGGGAGATGGCCGCACTGGCGATTTGCTTAGCAGGCGGGGCGGTGCTTAGTTTGTTATTAAAAAATTTGTTTCACCGTGCCCGGCCAGACTTGCTGCGGGTTGTGCAGGAGACTAGCTACAGTTTTCCCAGTGGTCATGCTTTGGCAAGTATGTGTTTCTATGGTATGGTAGCATTTTTGCTAATGCGTACTATTGCCAACTGGCGTGGGCGACTAGTCGTCATGACGCTGGCAGTTATCACAATTATTGCTATTGGTATTAGTCGGATCTATTTGGGGGTTCATTACCCGACCGATGTGGTAGCAGGCTATGCTGCCGGTTCTATGTGGCTGGCCTTTTGTATATCGCTCTTGATGTTGTGGGAACAGGCGTGACAGCCAAGGAGCGTGGAAGTTACCTTACAGGACAGAAGAAGGGGCTGTTGCACTAAAGCAGGCCTAAAAAAACAAAAGACGGCCCCGGTATGTAGCCGGGAGCCGTCTTTTGTTGTAAAATCAAGTTTGTGAAAACAAAGAAATTACAACCAGATTATACAACAAACGGGAATGTATATCAACTGGTTATCCCCATGGACATCGGCGAAATGATCCCGGCAGATGATTCGGTGCGATTACTCAACGCGGTCATGGAAAGGATGGATTACAGAAGATTGTATGCCGCGTACTCCCGCCTGGGGAGAATCGAGAAGTCACCGAAACGTCTGTTTAAAATTCTCGTATATGGATACATGAATGGCATTTATTCCAGCCGCAAACTGGAACAATCCTGCCGGCGAGACGTCAATTTCATGTACCTGCTGGGCCGGGAAAAAGCACCGGACCACGCCACGATTGCCCGGTTTCGCAGCGAGCGGTTGGCAGAGGTTGTAGACGACCTGTTTACCCAACTTGTGCTACTGCTGGCCGATGCGGGCGAACTGTCACTGTCAAGCGCCTTCATCGACGGAACCAAGCTGGAGGCCAATGCCAACCGCTACCGCTTTGTCTGGAAGAAATCGACGCAAAAGAACGAGGAGAAGCTGCAGGAAAAAATGAAAGCTCAGCTCCCGGTGCTGGCGGCAGAGTTCGGTCTGCGCTTTCCTGTCGGTCAGACGATCAAGGCCAAAGACCTGAAAAAGCTGCGCAAACGGCTCAAAGCGCTGCAAGCCGAACGCGGCATCGTCTTTGTCCACGGCAAGGGACAGCGTAAGGCGCCACTGCAGCGGGCGATAGAAACGGTAGACGAATATCTTGCCCGGCAGAAGAAGTACAACGACTACAACCACAGCTTCGGGGAACGCAACAGCTTTTCCAAGACGGACAGAGACGCCACCTTCCTGCGGATGAAGGAAGACCATATGAAAAACGGGCAGCTTAAACCGGGATACAACGCGACACTGGCGGTAGATGCAGAATATATCGTATCTGCCATGATCAGTCAGGAACGAAGCGACAGCCAAACATTCATCCCGATGCTGAAGACGCTCAAAGGACTGGGATATACCAAGCCTGTAGCGGACGCGGGGTTCGAGAGTGAAGAAAACTACACCTGGTGCGAAGAAAACGGACAAATAGCATTTATTAAGCCGTCGAATCACGATAAAGCCAAAACCCGCAAATACCAAAGTGACATCGGCAAGCGTGAGAATATGCCCTATGATGCGAAAAGCGATAGTTACCGCTGCCACAGGGGCCACCCCATCAAGGCGGCGTATGAAAAAAAAACCAAGTCAAAGGCGGGTTATCCCATTGTGACAACGGTCTACGCCTGCACCGAGTGTGCCGGCTGTCCGTATAAGGCCCAATGCATTAAAGGCAAGAGCAAGACGCCGCTCGAAGAACGGAGCAAGAACCTGTACGTATCCAAAACCTTTCTCAGGCAGAGGCAGGAAATGCAGGCGCGCATTCAAAGTGAGGAAGGTGTCCTCTTGCGCATAAACCGCTCCATCCAGGTAGAGGGAGCGTTCGGTGTACTTAAACAGGACATGGCCTTCCGACGGTTTCTGCTGAGGGGCAAAGGCAAGGTCCAGACCGAGTTGTTGCTGCTATGTATGGGGTATAACCTAAACAAACTCCATAACAAAATCCAAAGCGGCCGCTGTGGAACCTATTTACATATTCCCAAAGCGGCCTGACAACTATATACAGATTTTTTTAGAGGAAGAGGCTTCCTCTGTTTTGTTGTGCACATAAACCGACTGCGGCTTCTTTTTTTCATTCTCCCTACTAGGAGTTTCCTTCCTAAATTACCCAAAAAGGCGTGTCGCTCTGCGTTTTTCAAAAAACGTTTTGCGACACGCCCTTTTTGTCCAGATGGAAAGGTTAGCTTACCCTGGAATCTTCTTTAGCTTTTGGAGGAGGGTTATAGCCGTGCTCATTGTAAGGCTTCAACGAATTTAACCATTTTTCTTCCAGGCTTGCTAAGACGTCAGGTAAATTTTCTGTTGCTATGTCATCTGTCTTTAGCGTTTCAAGAATATCGAACGAATAGGCTTCTGGGCCATATTGATTCCATTCTTCCTGAAGGTTTTTATTTTTATGACTGTTCATTTTAAGTTGAAAGCGGTGGCGGTTAAAGACAGAGTTTAGATTTTTACTGCTGCCAATAAAGGTTTTACCGTTAACTTGATTTTTAATCTGAAATATACCGATGGGAAAAGACATCTGTTTATATAGGGTTTTTAATTCTTTATGTCTATCCAATGAACTCATCTCCATTCTGCTTTTTTTTAGAACTAATTTCGAACCCAGTAGGAACTGCCATCTTGCGTACGGTCCATAAAACCATAGTCAATCAAATACCGGCGTAGTAGTACGTAATCAGGGTAAAATTGCTGTAAAATCGAATTTACTTCTTTTTCAGTATAGCTTTTACCCATCTCGAAGTTCGTCAGGAGATGCCGTAATATCGCCACCCGCTTTTTTTCTTTCGGGGGAAACAAAGTAAGTGGTCCGGATAGTCCCTGCTTAAAGCAGGTTGATAATATTTTTTTGTTTTCCTCTTCGGTGATGACAAAGCGATCATCAACCATTTTTGAACTGCGCGGGATGTCAATAAAGGTTTGTTTCTTGGGGGTCTGTTCCCCTAGTAGTTCCATGATGGCGAGAAAGACCTTGGCTTGTTTTTGCTTCTCGCGGAGAGTAAAGCGATGGTTGCGGATGGTCGAAGTACTGCCTGTATTGAGAGTTTTGGCAATCTCATTATCCGCATGACCTTGGTAAAAAAGTTCTAGGATTATTTTTTGGTGATCGGTTAGGCCTGTTAACTTTTTATCTAGGTTAATCAGCACCTCAAAGGTGGAGTGGTGTTGCTCGGCGATGTGAATGGCAATATACTTGCGGGCTTCGTATAATTGCTCCTGATGGGGGTAGATAACACCATTGGCAAAGCTTTTTCCGCAAATCAGGCATACAAACTCGTCGGCTTGTTTATGATAAAGATAACCTTGCTTTATTTCATCAAGAGATGCCTGCCAAAATAGTTCCGTTAAGTCATTCATCTAAACACCTCATTATATTATCTATCAATGGTACAGATGTTATTATAAATTGTTTTGTACTTAAAGTCAAGACATAAACCAAGGTTGTTTAACTATATACTAGATAATATAATTTTTATCTACTCAGTAAACCAATTTTCCATAGTGAAGAATTGGTTTATTAGGCGATTATTTCAATACGACAAGATTCTTCATGATGATGTCAAAAAATTCAGAAGGTAGAAGCAGCGTATTTAAGGAATACTATCAATCATAAAACCTGAATAGCTCATTTATTTGCTGGAGTCGTTTGTAACTTCACTGTAAATGTAAAAATGTAAATTATGAAGAGGAGGCAAAAAAATCATGAGGAGCCATATTACCACCAAGGGATTAGAACGGGCAACTCATCGCGCGTTGTATTATTCGATGGGTTTTTTACCAGAAGACTTGGAAAAACCATTAATTGCTGTTGTAAATACTCAAAATGAAACTATGCCTGGACACAGGCATTTGGACACTATAGCCAGGGCAGTCAAAGAAGGAATTATTGCTGCCGGCGGCACACCGATAGAGTTTCCAACAATCGGTCTTTGTGACGGGATTGCGCAAGGAAACTATGGCATGCACTATCCTTTGGCAAGCCGGGAATTGATTTGCGATTCGGTAGAATGTATGATGAACGGTCATCAATATGATGCTATGGTGCTTATTACCAATTGTGACAAAATTACGCCAGGACTACTGATGGCGGCTGTTCGCCTCAATCTTCCGGCTATTATGATTAGCGGTGGACCAATGGCCACCGGTTGTGTTGATGATCAGGAAATCGGCTACACCGATTTAATGGCTGCGCAAGGCGATGTTGCCAGAGGTATTATTACTCGCGAAGAATTATCAAGAAGAGAACGGGATGCACTACCTGGTTGCGGCGCCTGTAATTTGCTGGGAACAGCCAATACCATGAACTACCTCACTGAGGCTCTTGGCATGTGTTTGCCTGGTGCAACCAGCCTGGCAGGGACTGGCAGACGGTTGGCTCTGGCCAAACAAACTGGCATGAAGATTATGGAGCTGTATAATAAGTCAATCTTACCACGACAGATTGTGACTAAAGAATCTATTGAAAATACAATTACCGTAGACTTGGCCATCGGGGGCTCAACCAACACCCTGTTACATTTAACCGCTTTGGCTAAAACGGCAGATATTGAGTTTGATATTAATAGTTTTGCTGAACTAGCCCAAAAAGTCCCTCACCTTGTGAAAATTAGACCTGCCCAAAATGGCCATTATCCTGCTGACGTTCATAATGCTGGCGGTATAACGGGGTTAATGGGTCAGTTATGTAAAAATGGTTTGCTGCACAAAGATTGTTTAACCGTAACTGGCCAAACAGTTGCCGAGAATGTCAGCGATGCTAAGATAATCAACAGCAATGTCATTAGGCCGATGGATAACCCCTATTCAGCCAAAGGCGGCTTGCAGTTGCTGTATGGCAATCTGGCACCTGAAGGGGCGGTATGTAAGAGTGCAGCGGTTGTACCGGAAATGTACCATCATAAAGGTCCGGCTAGAATTTTTAACCAGGAAGAGCCGGCTGTGGCTGCTATTTACGGCGGACAAATTAAACCAGGTGATGTGGTCGTAGTAAGGTATGAAGGTCCAAAAGGCGGCCCCGGCATGCGGGAAATGCTTACAGCTACTGCTGCTATTGTTGGCATGGGCTTATCCAAAGAAGTAGCATTGGTGACTGATGGTCGTTTCTCTGGTGCTACGGCAGGCGCTGCTATTGGACATGTTTCCCCGGAAGCGGCCGAAGGTGGACCGATTGCCTTAATTGAAGAAGGCGATCTGATTGAAATTGATATCACTAACGGCACCGTTCATCTCCATGTTAGCGATGAAGAACTGGCTCGCCGTAAAGCGGCCTGGCAGGCTCCCAAGCAAGATCATGTAATTAAAGGCAGTTATCTTGATCGCTATTCTAAGATGGTATCGTCAGCGATGGCTGGTGCGGTATTTAAATAATAATAAAATAATACAGAAAAATAGGAGGCAGTAAAAATGGCTAAAACTAAAATTACAATTCCTCAGATTCTTGAGACTAAGCAAAACGGTAAAAAGTTCAAAATGATCACAGTATATGATTATCCGATGGCTGGTATTGTTGACCGCTCGGCTGCTGAACTTATCTTAGTCGGTGATTCACTGGGCATGGTTATCCAGGGTAAGGACAGCACTGTGCCGGTAGAATTTGAAGAAGAACTGTATCACTTAAAGCTTGTCCGCCGGGGAGCACCTAATACCTTTGTTGTTGGTGATATGCCCTTTTTATCCTACCAGGTAAATCGCGATGAAGCCATTCGCAATGCAGGCACGCTGCTAAAAGCCGGTGCTGATTGTGTTAAAATGGAAGGCAACATTAAAATTGCCGACACGGTAAAAGCGGTAGTGGATGCTGGCATCCCAGTTATGGGCCACATTGGCTTAACGCCGCAAACAGCCGCGATGATGGGTGGCTTTAAAGTTCAAGGCAAAAGCTCGGAAGCTGCGGAAAAACTGATGCAAGATGCTATTGCTATTGACAATGCCGGCGTTTTTGCCATGGTGTTAGAATGTATGCCTGCTGCCCTGTGCAAGCTAATCACTGAGCGGGTGAAGTGCGCGACAATCAGTGTTGGCGGCGGCGGAGATTGTAATGGACATAACCTTAACGCCTACGATTTACTCGGCATTTTTGATAAATTTGTGCCTAAATTTGTGAAGCAGTATGCGCAAATGGGACAACAAATGGTGGATGTTTTTGACACCTGGTGCCAGGAGATTGATAATGGCACTTTTCCGGAAGAAAAGCATTGCTTTACGATGAACGACGAAGATTTGAAACGTTTATACTAATATTTTATTAGGAGTTGTGATGGATAATGGCTAAAAAAACAATTAATGATTTTAATCAAATGGTAGATAAAGGTGAAAAAATAGTTTATCTTACAGCTTATGATTATCTAACAGCCAAAATGGAAGAAAAAGCTGGCGTGGATATGATCCTGGTTGGCGATTCTCTCGGGATGGTAAGCTTAGGCTATGATACAACTTTTCCGGTAACTATGGATGATATGATTCGCCATTGCTCGGCTGTTCGTCGTGGCGCACCTAATACCTTTATTGTTGGCGATATGCCATATATGTCTTACCAGACCTCCAATGAGCAAGCAATTGCTAATGCCGGCCGGTTCATAAAAGAAGCCGGTGCCGACTGCATCAAACTTGAAGGCGGCGGCCCGATGATTGCTGAGCGGATTAAAGCCATCCAGCAGGCTGGTATCCTGGTTATGGGTCACATTGGCTTAACGCCGCAGCTTATGGGTCAAATCGGTGGTTACAAAGCCCAGGGCCGCAGCTCGGCGGCTGCCATGAAGATTGTCAATGAGGCCAAAGCGGTTGAAGCAGCAGGTGCCTTCAGCATTTTGGTAGAGGGTATTCCTACTGCTGTAGGCAAAGCCATCACCGAAAGAGCCGGGATTCCCATTTTGGGTATTGGCGCCGGTTCATATACTCATGGCCAACTGCTCATTTATGCTGATATGGTTGGTATGTATGATAACTTTACGCCGAAATTTGTCAAGAAGTATGCTAATGTAGGTGAAGTTTTAACAAATGCCTTCAAAGAATATACTGAGGAAGTCCGCAAGGGGCAATTCCCGGTTGACAGTGAACATACCTATGGTATGAAAGAAGAAGAAGTACAAGAGTTTCTTGCTTTGTTGGATAAATAATCAGCAGATGCTAGAAGGCTGCGAGGAAATATCCTCCAGCCTTTTTTAGCACCATTAATAAGAATGTGTTAAAAAGCTATGGTAAATATCACGAAATTTATAAATAATGCAATAAATTAAGGGGGAGTCAATAATGAGTTTTTATTCACAAATGCTGCCAAGTTATACAGTAGGTGATGATGCCTATAAGAATGTTCCTGCAATTTGCGAGCCTTATGGAACAAAGGCAGTTGTTATCGGTGGGAAAAGAGCTATTGAGGCAGCTAAGGATTATTTGCTTGCTGCACTTACGGATTCAAAAATTGAAATAATCGATTTTATTTGGTATGGCGGTGAGGCATCATTTGAAAATGGCGATGTTCTTATTGCAAATCCTAAAGTTCAGGAGGCCGACATGGTTTTTGCTGTCGGCGGCGGCAAGGCCATTGACTGCTGTAAATATGTAACTTATGTAGCTAAAAAGCCATTATTTTCTTTTCCTACAATAGCAGGAACATGTGCACCCGTTTCTTCTGTTGCTGTTATTTACTATCCCACCGGAGTTATTCGTGACACCTGGCAGCGTGCTGACGGAATGCCTCCTATCCATGTTTTCATTAATACAACAGTTATCGCCGAGGCACCTGAGATTTACTTATGGACAGGTATGGCTGACACAATGGCTAAGCACTTTGAAACTACACTTGCAAGCCGTGGCAAGGCATTAACGCATGGAGATGCTTTTGGCGTAGCTATGGGTGTTCAGTGCTATAAACCCCTTGTTCAGTACGGAGCAAAAGCGCTTGCGGATTGCAGAAATAATACACCTTCCTTCGAGGTTGAGCAGATTTGTCTTTGTATCCTTGTTACAACAGGTATGGTTTCCAATTTCATTGACTTTTCCATTAACAGCAGCATTGCCCATTCTCTATTCTATGGTATGACCGTTCTGCCGCAGATCGAAGAAAAACACCTTCATGGAGAAGTTGTTTCCTATGGTGTTCTAGTACTTCTTATGTATGATGGTCAGATGGATAAGCTTGAAGAACTTTACGATTTCTATAAAACAGTTAAGCTGCCAACAAAGCTTGCTGATATAGAGGTTACCTACGACGAGCTTGGTCCTGCCATCGAAACAACTCTTACTGTAAGAGATATTAAGAATGCACCTTATGAAGTAACCGCAGAAAAACTTTATCAGGCAATCACCGACCTTGAAGAGTATAACAAAAAAAGAGGATAATCTTTTAGAGGCTGTGTGAAAACTAGTGCCGAAAAAACCCGCTAAAAACGAAATGTTTTAGGCGGGTTTTCAATTTGTTGATTTTGGTTTATCATAGGAATTAGAAAGAGGTGTCGAACGATGAAAAAATTTACATTAAAGTACGGCAAAGAAGAAATCAGTTTCTCTGTTCCTGCAAAGCAATTGCTGCACGAAATTATTGGTAAAGAATATCCGCCTATCAACGATATTCCTCAAGCTGTGCGCGAGGCACTGGCTAAACCAATTGATGCGCCACCGCTTGGCGAATTGGTACGGCCTGGTGAAAAAGTTGCTATTGCTGTTAGTGATATTACCCGTGCCTGGCAGCAGATGCCGCTGGTGTTGCCTGAGATTATTGCCACTCTTAACAAAGCTGGTGTGCCAGACAGCAATATTACTATTATTATCGCGGTAGGCGGTCATCGCCAAAACACGGAGCAGGAGTTTGTTCAGTTATGCGGCAAAGAAATTTATGAGCGAATTAAAATAGTAAACCATGATGCTTTTGATGCTGATAATATGGTGTATTTTGGCAAGACCAGCCTGGGGACTGAAGTTTCTATTAATAAAATAGCAGCCGAAGCTGATAGGCTAATCCTGACAGGTGGTATTGTGTATCATTATATGGCAGGCTTCGGCGGTGGTCGCAAAAGTATTGTTCCGGGTATTAGTTCTATTAAAACCATTCGCCAGAATCACTTGTGGGGACTGGGACGAGAGGTCGGTGCCGGCTCTAATCCGCATGCTGCCTCCAGAAAGACGCAAGGCAATGAGTTGCATGAAGATATGATGGAGGTTGGCGGCTTCATTAATCCTGACTTTATCGTTAATATGGTACCTACTCCTGACGGTCAATTTGGCGGTGTTTTTGCCGGTAATTGGGTTTCTGCCTGGAAGGAAGGCTGTAAACTGGTAGATCAACTTTATGGTGTTCAAATTGATAATTTAGCAGATATTGTGGTTACCACAGCTGGCGGGTTTCCTAAAGATATTAATCTTTACCAAACAGGTAAGACCATGGATAACGCCTATTATGCTGTGAAAAAAGGCGGTGCGGTAGTACTCTTAAGTGAATGTGCAGACATCTACGAACCAGAGGAATTTTCCCGCTGGTTTCAATATAATGACAAGTTGTCCATGGAAAAAGCGTTGCGCGCAGACTTTGGGATACCGGGCTGGGTGGCGCTAAAAGAAGTGGAATGCAGCAGCCATGCCACTTATGTCATGGTTACGCGTCCGGAAAATGCCGAGTTTGTTAGCAAAACCGGTATGATTGCTGCAACCACTATCGAGGACGCGCTTCGAATTGCCAGGGAAAAATGTGGCACAGATAACCCCACCTATACTGTTATGCCGCAAGGTGCAAACACGTTGCCAATTTTGCGGTAATCAGCTCTAAAACGCAAGAGAGTCAGTAAGAGTGATCAAGTCCCTGGTAGATTAAACTTTATAAGCTGTATTGAGTTCCACTAACGATGTACAAGCATGTTGTTGATATAAAATTATTAACAACATGCTTGTACATTTTTAGTGGTTTTATCTTTTCTGCGGTACGATGTGTGCAATATATTCATGATGCTCATCAATAAAGTCCGGAGGTAATTGAGTGATAATTGGCAAATATATAAACATAGAAAATTTTTAAAAGGAAAGCTTGTTAGGTTATAGAGTAAATGCAGGCTTTCCTTCCCTGGCCAGGGGCATACCGAAAAGAGTCTTAATAATCTAATTAATGCGGAAAAGGGGGATATTATGGTAAGTGAAGTTGAAGAAAGAGCAATAAGCAAGTTACGTTGGAAGTTACTTCCCTATCTGATGTTACTGTACATCATGGCAATGATTGATAGGGTAAACGTTGGTTTTGCCGCCTTGCAAATGAATGCGGACTTGGGTATAAGCCCAAGTATGTTCGGATTTATCGCTGGTATCTTTTTTATTGCCTATTTCTTTTTTGAAGTACCTAGTAATGTTATTATGCATCGAGTGGGGGCCCGTATCTGGATTACCCGGATTCTTATTAGCTGGGGTTTGGTAACCGTATTTACAGGCTTTGTTCAAAATTCTACTCAATTTGGTATTTTACGTGTTTTACTTGGTGTTGCTGAAGCTGGTTTCTATCCCTGTATTATCTTGTATTTGACCTTCTGGTTTCCAGGCAAGTACTTTGCTAGTGCTGTTTCCATCTTTATGTGCGGCATGGCGTTGGCAAACATTATAACAGGGCCGATTTCCACCTGGATTATGGAAAATGTTGCGTGGATGGGCTTGGCAGGCTGGCGCTGGTTGTTCGTGATAGAAGGACTACCTGCGGTACTGCTTGGTTTTGTAACCTATTTCACGATGATTGACCGTCCTGAACAAGCGAAATTCCTGGAAAAAGATGAGAAAGAATGGCTTCTTGCCGAACTGAAAAAGGAACATGAAGCAAAAGCTGCTTTTGTACCTGCTAACAAATGGGATGTATTCAAAATGGGGAAAGTTTGGCATCTGTCTTTCTGCTATCTGTGCTATGTTATTGCCTTATACGGTTTGGGATTATGGATGCCCCAGATTATTAAGGGCTTGTCAAAAGCCTTGAGTCTTACCAACATAGGTTTAATATCGACCATTCCTTACTTCTTCGCCGTAGTCGCGATGGTTCTTGTAGCCCGTCACTCGGACAAGACTGGGGAACGTAAATTTCATGGGTCGTTGCCGATCAGTATAGCTTTCTTCGGCCTGATTGGTTTAACAATGACAAATGATTTATGGGTTTCTATGGCGCTTATTTGTATAAGCCAGATGGGCATTTACTGCTTTGTCGGTACATTCTGGTGTTTCCCTAATATGTACCTGACAGAGGCGACGGCGGCAGTTGGTATTGCTATCATTAATTCGACAGCTAACCTTGGCGGGTTCATTGGACCCTATGTCGTAGGTTTCCTTAAGGAACTGAGCGGCGGATCTACCACCCTGAGCATGTATTTCCTGGCATCCTTCGCCGTCATGGGGACAATATCGGTATTGGCTCTTGGTAAACCACCAGCAGAGGGAAAATTAACAGGAAAATAGTCTTAAAATAGAAGTAAACAAAAAAGGGTTGCGGGGAGAGATCCTCACTACCCTTTTTTGCCATCAAAAAATGCAGGATTTTTACTAGTGAATGGGTAAATATTTAAGGGTAACAAACTTGTTGGGAAAGTGCGAGGTAATTATAAATGACCATTGATATTGCTAACAAAATAAAAGAAACTTTTCAGGTAAATATTGTTAGTGATCAGCAGTTTGGCTGGGGAGAACAACATTGGTTGCAATTAGAACCGGATAAATCGAAAACCCAGCCGACAGTATCTGTATCAACGGTATATCCTGGCGGTTCACAGTCACCGCATGTGCATTCCGGTTATATCGAGATTATCATTGGCCTTGATGGTATGACTACTCATTGGTGCGACGGCCGGGAAATCAAACTGGAAAAAGGTAGAATCAGCTATATCAGTGAAGGAAGTAAGCATCGTATAGTGAATGATTCATTAAAGCCGATTTCTTTTCTTAGTATTGTCTACTCCACGTTTCCTAAGCCATTAGAAGAGGGGATTATTGGCAAGGACATTGAGCTTAGTGAAGTGGCCAAGCTGATTAACCTGGATTCTATTGTTGAGAAGTTTGCGCAATCAGTCCAAATGACAGTGACACTGATTGATGTAGCTGGCAATTTTCTGACAGATAAGAACAATTTGCCTGAGATTTGTCAATGCTGTGTCAATGAACAATGCGGAAACTGTATTTTGAATACGACAACTGTAACGCCGCCTTATTTAGAACAGAGGATTTTTCATTGCAAATTTGGCGTTTCGGCAATCCAAAGCCCCTTTATAATTAATAACAGGGTATTAGGCTATCTAGGTTGCGGTTACGGAAGGATGTCAACAAATATAACCCAGGCAGAGGCAACTCCAGGCAATTTTGCAGCCGACAGTGCCCAGGAAGTCTATTTCAAGTTGAACTTTATTCACCGCAATCACCTTAATTCGGTTGCTGAAACTTTGTCATTAGTGAGTGCTTCGCTTGTACAACTAATGGTTAACTCCATGAAGGAAAAGGAACTGAGCGACTACCGGATCAATTTATC
Source organism: Sporomusa sp. KB1 (assembly GCF_007830295.1). Taxonomy (GTDB): domain Bacteria; phylum Bacillota; class Negativicutes; order Sporomusales; family Sporomusaceae; genus Sporomusa. The sequence continues at coordinate 2,694,044 of NZ_VLKC01000002.1, forward strand.
CCAAGAACGAGAAAAGCAAGCGTTGCTGCATCATTCCCTGAGCCAGGCGCGGCTCAAATTTTTAGAATCACAAGTCAATCCGCACTTTCTTTTTAATACACTAAATACTATTGCTCAACAGGCTGAAATGGATGGCGCCAGCACTTTGGCGTCGTTAACGTACTCACTCTCAAATCTGCTCAGATTAAGTTTGGGTAAAGCTGATTCACTAGTTACAATCGAAGAAGAATTAAGCTATATCAAGGATTACTTGTTTATTCAACAGACTAGGTTTCCCAATAAATTTACGGTTGCTATTGATATAGATTCCACTATTTTAGGAATAAAAATCCCCTTCATGGCGATCATGGTGCTAATAGAAAATTCTATATTGCACGGATTTAAAAATGTTCGCCAAGAAGGACAACTTTTGGTGCATGGGTATAAGCAAGGAAACTATGGCGTTATTGAAGTTCAGGACAATGGCTGCGGAATACCTGATGCCATTGTTGCAGCAGTTCGGGAACTGCCTAATGCTGATTATGATCCGCCAAGTCTGAAAGGTATCGGGCTCAAAAATATTTTCTTGCGGTTAAAGCATTATTATGAAGAAAAATTTGAATTTACGATCAACAAATCATCAGCAGGCGGAACTTTGGCCCGGATTATTTTGCCGTTATAGGTTGTCTTCAACGCGAAGCGAGTGGGGGAAAGCAAATGTACAAAATGATTATTGCCGATGACGAGCCTGCGGTGCGCCAATACCTGCGGTATATTGTTAAACAGTACAATTTGCCTTTTGAAATCTGCGGTGAGGCAGAGGATGGAGAACAGGCTGTGCGGTTGGCAGAATTGCATCAGCCGGAGTTTATCATACTCGATATTAATATGCCGTTGATGAATGGTCTTGAGGCAGCCAGGATTATCAGGGAAAGGCACAAAGAGACAATTATTTATATACTAACTGCCTATAGTCAATTTGAATATGCGCATCAGGCTGTGCAAACTCATGTTGCCGACTATCTGCTAAAGCCTATTAAACCAGCTCAATTGGCTGACACACTCCGCAAGGGTATCGCCAGTGCGCTAAGTCAACGAATATCGAAACAACGGCTTCAACGGTTGGAGCAACAAATTGCCAAAGATAAACCTGTAGTGACACAACAGCGGCTGTTTGAATTATTGAAATCGGACAGTGATAATTCCGGTACTTTGAAATTACTGCAGTCCATCGCTAAAAAAGAAGATTTCAGTCCGGCTGCCGTCCTTTCTGTTTCGTATTGGCATAATTCGGATAGGTCCCAGAGTATTGGGATGGAAGAACGGCTGCTGCAGGAAAGTATGGCTCTTTTGGGGGAACAGGCCATAGTAACCTCGTTTGGTGATGAATTAGTGATGATTTTTGATCGTTGGGATTATGATGTACGCTGTGTATTGCAGACTCAATTGGAAGAATGGGAACGCAAATATGCGATTACGATTTGTGCCGGCCTCAGTTTGGTGGCTAGACCGTCACAAATTGGCAGAGACTATAAAAATGCCAAGAAGAAACGGGAAGCCGGTTTATTTTGGCATCAGCAGGGTTTGCTGGTTATAGACGGTGCCGTAGATGGGCCGCAGGAAATAGAGTGTGAAGATGTTCAAAAACAACTACGGGAGTGTTTACTGGAACGTAAACCAGATAAAGCCAAAACAATTTTCCATCAGTTTTTGAGTGAAGTAAAACAACGCGTTTGTCAGCCTGAATATGTGCATGCCGCAATTATAAAAATTGCCAATAATCTTATTGAAAAGTATGCCGAGTACATTATTTCGGACAATGATGCTAGTTTGATTCGAAAAAATTTCATCAGTCAAGTGAATCAGACAGTTTCCGTATGCGATTTGGAACAATGTTTGTGCAAATTGATTGACACATTGGAGAGTAATGTTGGTTCTTTAGAACAAAACCAGGCTGAGCAGGCGGTAAAATGGGCGATTGAATATATAAATAGTAATTATCATAAAGAGCTTACGCTGGAACAATTGGCTGAAAAATTATTTATTAGTACAGGCTATTTCTGCCGTATTTTCAAGAAACATGCCGGCGAAGGCTATGCGACCTATTTGACCAATATTCGTTTGAAAAAGGCGAAAGAAATATTGCTGACAGGTAACTACACCGTTAATGAGGTTGCTCGCATGGTAGGATTTCGTGATGCCAGCTATTTTAGCAGTGTTTTTAAAAAACACTATCACCAATCGCCCAGTAATCTTGCTGCATCTATACGAGTAGGCTCTTGATTGCAGGTAGCTATATTGGAATTTTAACTAAAACGGAGGGAATAGACATGTTTAGAGGAATATTATCACCAATTATTACTGTTCTTGATGAACAAGGCAGACTTGACTTTAAGGGAAACGAGTTCCACATTAACAGGCTAATTGACAATGGGATTAACGGAATTCTTTTTCTGGGGAGTATTGGCGAGTTTTTTGCTCTTTCGATGGAAGAAAAAAAGGCATTTATCACCTTCGCCATAAAAACAGTAAATAAGCGGGTACCTGTGCTTATTGGGACAGGCGGTACTGTGCAAGAAGAAGTTATTGAACTTACCCGGTTTGCGGAGCAGGCAGGCGCCGACGCGGCGGTAGTTATTTCGCCTTATTATTTCAAACTGGGGCCCGAAACCATCTACCGTTATTATGCCAATCTTGCCCGGAGCACTTCGCTGCCGATTATGCTATATAATTTCCCTGACAGGACGGCTTCAGACCTTACGCCGGAACTTGTTCTTCGACTGGTCAAAGAGTTTGATAATATTGTGGGAATCAAAGATACCGTAGATAACATCAGCCATACGAGAAAGGTGATTCAGCTTGTTAAGGCTCAGCGTCCGGATTTCAGTGTTCTATCAGGCTTTGATGAATATCTGATACCTAACCTAATGGCAGGCGGCGATGGTGTTTTGTGTGGGTTAACCAATATTGTTCCCCAATTGTTTGCCGGTCTTATGAACGCCTATGCTGCCAAGGATTTGGACAAGGTTGCGGCAGCGCAAGCTAAGATTTCCCTGTTGATGAACCTATATGATGTGTCTCAACCGTTTATTGCTGGCATTAAAGGCGCTGTGGCCGCGATGGGAGTTCCGATAGTTCCTGCGGTAAAAGAACCGGCAACTGAATTGACAACTACGCAATTGCAGACAATTCAGGACTTGCTGAAAAAAGCAGCAGTTATCCGGAGTTAGTCTGAAAATATTTTTTGCGGCAATAACCTGGAGAGCAGGAGTAATACTGCTCAATAGCGAAGTATGCAAAATAATCACGAACAGTGGTTGATAATGTCAAACGGAGGTGAGTCTGCTGGCTCGCAAAGAGGAAGGCGATAGAATCATTCAATCGCTATTTCGCGCACTTAAGATAGTGGAGTATGTAGCAGAGCATGGGAATCTTGCTGGTCTAATGGAAATAAGCAAAGGGCTTGACATAAACAAAAGTACGGCCCATGGTCTTATTGCTACTTTGGAGAAATGCGGTTATATGCGTCAGGACCCCAAGAGCGGAAAATATTCTCTCGGGATAAAGGTTTTCGAGTTGGGACAGGCTTATATCACTAATCTTGATTTGCGTCAAATTGCGTTGCCATATCTAAAGGAACTATCACTTGCTTATCAGGAAACAACGCACCTGGCGATACTTTCCGGTGAAGATGTTGTTTATATAGAAAAAGTGGATGGTTTGCGCTCTGTTGGCATACGCTCGCAAGTCGGAGGGCGCAACCCGGCCTACTGTACAGGCGTCGGGAAGGTGCTATTGTCCGGGCTGGATAAACAACAAATCGAAAATTTGTATTATGGCACTGTATTGCAAGAGTACACGAGTAATACAGTGAAAGACTTGCCGGAACTGATTTGTCAGATCCAGCAGGTACGGAAGCAGGGATATGCTTTTGATAGTCAGGAGTTTGAACAAGACCTGCAATGTGTTGCTGCGCCGATAAAGGATAGTTCTGGCACAATTATCGCCGCGATTAGTCTTTCGGGACCGGCTAGCAGGCTGCTGGCTTCGCAAATGGATGGGATTGCCATTGAAGTCGTAAGAACTGCCAAAAAGATTTCTCTTCAATTGGGATTTAGAGACTAACCTGAGGGGGCTTGGAGGCAGGTTTTTTTAAGCGAAAATGAGAACAGTGTTTGACGATATCAAACTAATCTAGTAAGTGTTACAAGAGAGAGGATGATTGATTTGGAGCAAAAGAAATTGCGGGCAGCCATTATTGGCCCCGGTAATATTGGGATTGACCTAATGATGAAGATTCGACGCAGCGAAAATTTGGAACTGGTAATGATGGCAGGTGTTGTTGCCGCATCGGAAGGGCTGAAAATGGCAAAGGAATTTGGTATCGCCACAAGTGCCGAAAGCATTGACGGTGTGTTGGCATATCATGCTAACAACAAGATCGATTTTGTTTTTGATGCTACCGGTGCCAGACCGCATACAATGCATGCGCCGTTGTTAAAAAAAGCAGGGATTTTCGCAATTGATCTAACTCCGGCTGCAGTCGGTCCCTATATGGTGCCGGCAGTGAATATGGAGCAGCATATCAATGAATGCAACGTCAATATGGTCACCTGCGGTGGACAGGCAACTGTGCCGATTGTCTATGCGATTAACCGGGTAGCAGCGGTCGAATATGCGGAAATTGTCGCTACACTTAGCAGCCTGAGCGCCGGTCCGGGGACCAGGCAGAATATTGACGAATTTACCCAGACTACCCGCGACGCATTGGTAAAGGTCGGCGGGGCAAAAAAAGCCAAAGCAATTATTATTCTCAATCCGGCCGAGCCGCCGATCATGATGCGCAATACGATCTACACCAAGTGTGATACCAGTAAAATCGAGAGCATCATTGATTCTGTGCAGGCAATGGTAGCAGATTTGAGACAGTATGTACCAGGCTATCATTTGAAAGTGCAGCCGTATGCAGACGGCGACCGGGTGGTTACCATGGTGGAAGTTGAAGGTAGGGGAGATTACCTGCCCAAGTACTCCGGCAATCTTGATATTATTACGTCCGCCGCCGTGGCTGTCGCGGAACATTACGCAAAACTGAAGTCCGGGGAGGTAACAAAATGAAATCAATTCGAATTTTCGATACAACACTGCGCGACGGAATGCACGCCGTCAGTCACCAAATGACGCCGGAACAAATGGCGACCATCGCTGCCCGGCTGGATGCGGCCGGTGTAGATACTATTGAGGTGGGTCACGGCGACGGTATCGGTGGGTCTTCCATGCAGTACGGTTTTGCCAGAGCTACAGACGAAGAGTATTTTAAAGCGGTTGCCAAAGTTTTAAAGAAAACAAAATTTGCCGTTTTGCTAATTCCGGGGATTGGCACTGTAGAAGACCTGGAGGTTGCTATGGAATACGGTTTGCACACCGTACGGGTAGCTACCCATGTTACTGAAGCCGATACAGGTGAACAGCACATTAAATTTGCCAAACAAAATGGACTGGAAACCATCGGATTTCTGATGATGTCACATATGGCGACACCGGACAAAGTAGTGGAGCAAGCCAAAAAATTTGAAAGCTACGGCGTAGACCGGATCAATATAACCGATTCGGCTGGAGCAATGCTGCCAGCCGAAATCAAAATCAGGATTGAAAGTGTACTGGACGCAGTAGCGGTTCCGGTGGGTTTTCATGCCCATAACAATTTGGGTCTGGCAATCGGCAATACGCTGGCGGCGATTGAAGCCGGTGCAACATCGGTGGACGGAACCGTGCGCGGACTGGGTGCCGGGGCCGGCAATGCCCAATTGGAAGTGCTAACTGCCGCGATGAGCAAGGCTGGTTATGAGACCGGGGTTGATTTTTATAAACTTATGGATCTGGGAAATGATATTATTGATAGTATAATGGACCGTCCCCAGATTATCAGCAATGATGCTCTGGCAATTGGTTATGCGGGCGCTTACGGCAGCTTTATGCTCCATAGCCGGCGGGCAGCTGAGAAGTTTGGGGTAGATGCACGTGATATCTTGCTGGAACTTGGACGCCGGAAAACGGTAGGCGGACAAGAGGATCTGATTATTGACGTAGCCATCGAATTGGCTAAGAAAAAAGCCGCTTTATAATTTTAAGTGAACTTGTTTCAGCATAGCTGGAACATCGGCGGGTTCAGGTGGGGAGNCTACTCCACCTGAACAAACGCCGCCTGCAGAGGCGGGAGTCTTAACTCGCCGCAAAAGATAAAGGGAGGAATTGCTGGTATGGGAAATAGAAGTAATGATATTTTAAACAAACCTGATTGGTGTTTCAACCGGAGCGTATTTAAGTCAGTAGGGTTTTCTGATGATGATTTAAATCGGCCTGTTATTGGTATTGCCAACTCCTGGAATGAACTGGTTCCCGGTCATGCCAATCTGCGTCAGGTTGCCGAACATGTGCGCAAAGGTATCTACCGGGCTGGCGGAACAGTTGCTGAATTCGGCGTTATTGGTGCTTGTGACGGTACGGCCCAGGGGCATGCGGGCATGCACTATATTTTGCCGTCACGGGACTTAATTGCCAATGATATTGAGATAATGGTGGAGGCTCACCGTTTAGATGGTATCGTTCTACTGGGCTCCTGTGATAAGATTGTCCCCGGAATGTTAATGGCGGCTGCCAGGCTTAAAATTCCGGCGATTTTCCTGGCTGGCGGGCCGATGCTTGGCGGCGTAAAATTTGATAACCGGAAATCTGATTTAACAACAATGTCAGAGGCCCTGGGCATGTTAAAAAGTGAAAAAATCAGTGGCGAGAGCTATGAGCAGTTAGAGGAATTATGTGGTCCGACCTGCGGTTCTTGCGCTTTTTATGGCACAGCCAATACGATGTGCTGTATGGCAGAAGCACTGGGAATGTCTCTGCCGGGAGCGGCGCTTGTGCCTGCTGTTTATGCCGATAGGCTGAGACTGGCGGAAAATACGGGTAAGGCGATAGTATCGTTAGTAACTAGCCAAGTCACGGCTGACAAAGTCATTACTTATCAGTCACTGGAGAACGCGATCCGGGTATTGATGGCTACCGGCGGCTCGACAAATGCCGTTTTACACCTGTCGGCTATTGCGGCAGAACTGGGGATTGAGGCTGAGACTATGATGGCTGCCTATGACCGGCTCAGCCAGTCGACGCCGCAGATTGCCAAGGTAAATCCGGCCTCGCAGTACGATATGGAAGACTTTCATCAGGCGGGCGGAATCCCGAAGGTGATGCAAGAGATTCAGCAATTGCTTAATAAGGACAGCATTACCGTAACAGGTAAAACGGTAGAACAAAACCTGGCAGACTACAAATTTAAATATCCCTTTAATCGTAACGTTATCAGTACGCTGGATACACCTTTCGGTACGCAAAAGGGGCTGGCGATCTTACGGGGTAATCTTGCGCCTGATACAGCGGTGACCAAGCCGGCGGCAATCGACCCGGCTATGCATGTGTTCACAGGCAGTGCTAAGGTGTTTGACTGTGAGGAAACCGCTGAAGAGGCAATATTAAATGGCAGTATTACAGCCGGTGATGTTGTTGTAATTCGCTATGAGGGGCCGAAAGGCGGACCTGGTATGCGGGAAATGTATAAAGCAATGAAGTATCTTTATGGTATGGGATTAGCCAAGAAGACGGCATTGATTACCGATGGACGTTTTTCAGGCACAAATAATGGTTGTTTTGTTGGACATATCTCGCCGGAAGCAGCTGAGGGCGGTCCGTTAGCGGCTGTAGAAAATGGTGATAAGATTACCATTGACATTACTAAGGGACTGCTGCAGTTGCATCTTTCGGATGAAGAAATTAGCGCAAGACTGGAAAAATGGCAACGGCCTGAACCTAAATTTACCCGCGGCTATTTAGGAATTTATTCCAAGCTGGCAAGCTCGGCGGCAAAGGGTGCCGTAATTAAGCTTTAAGCAAGAAACGACTGCTGGCGGCAGAGATTATTCCGAGTACCGCGCACGATGGGGAGGATTAACCTTGCAGACAAATAAAATTGCACTTATTGCTCCTAATAAGGATTTCACCTTGCGGGCTCTGGATTTATTTAGTGAATGGGGAGAAAAGATCCATGTGGCAGTGGCCTCACGGGAAGATAGTATTGCTATTGCGCAGCAGCTCAGCGAACGAGGAGCAGATGCACTTATTTGTTATGCGTCCTTTAATGAGACAATAAAAACAACAGTTAACATCCCCACCGTTTCCCTTCGGCCAAGTATGCTGGACATTTTGCGGAGTTTGCAAGGGGTCAAGGAATGGTTAGCGAAAAATGGGAAATGGCCCGGGACGGTAGGGCTAATCGGCGATGCCATTATTGCTGAGGCTGCAGCTGTGGCTGACATCCTGGGAATTAGGACTACGGTTTTGTCTGATATTCAGGACGGAGAACTACCGGAGCTTGCGGCTGTTGTCAGGGAAATTGCGGATATAGCAGACAGTCAGGGCAGTGAACCAACATCTACTATGAATGACATTCCTTGTTTTCCAATAACCGTAGGGCATGAAACCGTGTTTAGGTCGGTACGTCAGGCGCGCGAGTTGGTCTTGGCTGGGCGTGTGGACAGGGTAAAGCTAGAACAGTTTAAAGCCGTCATGGAGTTTACCGGGGAAGGAATTGTTGCCGTTGACAGCCAGCGACAGATCGCCTACATCAATCATACGGCAGAAAAATTATTGAATAAGAGTAAGGCGCAGGTTATTGGCTGCCTTGCCGCCACTATTTTTCCCGATGTAAATCTTGATGATACATTGCGGTATGGACAAACGAGGGTTACAGAAGTGAATGATGGCGACCAGGGATTTACCTGCCGGATTGTACCTATGCTTATCAGTGGACAAACAGTAGGTGCGGTTTTAACAATTGCCGAAGCGCCGTTTTCTGCTAAGGACAAAGATAAGGCGAGTAAGGCTCTTGCTGAAAGTGGTTATAAGGCTACCTATAATTTTGAGGATTTTATCACAGCAAACACCTTCATGAAGGAGACCCTGGAGGCGGCTAAAAGCTATGCTTGTGTTGACTCGACAATTCTAATTAACGGCGATACTGGTACTGGCAAGGAAATTATTGCGCAAAGTATTCATAACTATAGCCAGCGTTGCCGGGGTCCCTTTGTTGCTGTTAACTGTGCCGCTTTGCCGGAAAGCCTGCTGGAAAGTGAGCTTTTTGGTTATGAGTGCGGAGCTTTCACTGGTGCTCGTAAAAACGGCAAGAAAGGCCTTTTTGAACAAGCTGATAAGGGGACGATTTTTCTTGATGAAATAGGTGAAGTCTCTTTGGGTATGCAGGCCAGATTGCTGCGAGTGCTGCAGCAGCGTGAGATCATGCGGGTGGGCGGGGATAAAGTAATCCCTGTGGATGTGGGTATTATAGCGGCAACGCATAGAAATTTGCCTGACCTAATAGAAAAAGGAGTATTCCGAAGAGATCTTTATTATCGCATAAGTATTTTACAGCTAAGGCTTTTGCCGCTTTCGGACAGACCGGAGGATATACCTCTATTAGTCGAAAATATTGCTAAAAAACTTTCAGCCAAGCTATTTAAACAATCATTGCAGTTTAGTGCCGGGGCTATAGAAGTTCTGAGGCGTTATCAATGGCCGGGAAATGTAAGAGAATTAGCGGGTGTTATTGAGCGGCTAATAATTCTAAAAAAAGATACCAATGTGACTAGTGATGATGTAAAAAAAGTTTTAGATGTCAAGGGCTGCCAGGCTGATGGTGTTAGAATGGTACCTAAAGGAACAATGGAAGAAATAGAATATGCCATAATAACGCAGGTTCTGAAGGAAACAGGCAGTCATGAGAAAGCAGCAAAAATTTTGGGGATTAGTACGACAACTATTTGGCGAAAAATAAGACTATTTCAAAATGAAAGAAATGATTTCAATTTGAAACAAATCCAATAAAGCTAATGAAAGCTTAACTAGAAAGCCAGGAATATAGTATTAACTATATTCCTGGCTTTCATTTTGTAATGGTTATACTAGTGGTGTAAATTCAAATTAGTAGTGCTATTTCGACAATAGTCTTGAGATTGCTATGTTTTTGCGAAAATAAAATCGTAATGAAAACTTGGCATGAAAAATGCGTATACTAATATACAGAAATGAGGATGGGGATATATAATGGAGCAGCTAGCGATTATTGCAGATAACCTAACTGGTGCAAATGATGCGGGAGTACAATTTCGAAAATTTGGTTTTAGTACTCAAGTTGTACTCAACCACACAGAACTAACAAACCACTGTACGGGGATCGATGTGATTTCGATTAACACTAACTCACGTAAGCTCTCGGCAGAGGTTGCCTATGACCATGTCTATCAGGTCGGGTCTGCGCTTATTAAACTTGGTTTTCGGCGCTTTTATAAAAAAATTGACTCTACCCTGCGGGGAAATATTGCTGAAGAAATAAACGCAACGATGAAATCGCTGGCTCTTACTCTCGCGATTATTGTTCCGTCCTATCCTGCTCATGGCCGAATTGTCGAAAATGGCTATTTGCAGATTGTACAGGCTTGGGGTGATAACAGCAGTTCGCTTCCTATCTGTTATGTTCCCTCAATAATAAAGCCTGCAGCTGAGATTCCTGTAGCGGTCTTACCATTGCCCGATGTACGGCAGGGTGAGAAAAAACTTATACAAAAATTTACCGAGCTTTACACCGCAGGCATCAGCTTAATTGCGGTTGACGCAGTAACAGATGAAGATTTGCATACTATTGCTATTGCTATCAGTAAACTTGCTATTCCTTGCCTCTCCGTCGGTTCTGCCGGTTTAGCAAGTAAATTACCTATTGCCTGGAAGGTGGTTCAGCAAGAGCATTTGGGGCTGCGGCAAGGAACTATGGTTGTCGCAGGAACCTTGAATCATGTTACTGCTGAGCAAATAATCAGCGTCTTAGATTATCCCAACACCGAGTTAATTGAGATTCAATCAAATGCAATTTATGACGGCAGCGTAGCGGAAGAATTGCAACAGGTGATAGCCAGGGTGGAGACAGTGCTGGATGACGGCAGGATTCCAGTAGTTGTAACTGATACGTTGCTTAAGAATCGTAATGCTGCCGGGGCGCTAAGTTTGTCGATACAAGTGCAAAAGTATGGTCAGATAGTAACCAATTTTCTGGCGGAGATCACCCAAAAAATTGTCAGGAAGCATGGGTTGCGCAATCTTGTTATCTCCGGAGATGGTACGACCACAAGTATTTGTCATACCTTAGGGATTGGATTAATTGATCTCGAACGGGAAATACTGCCTGGTATACCGGTTGGCAAAATAGTTGGCAGTAATTATGATGGCGTGCACTTGGTTACAAAGGCTGGCGGTTTCGGCAAACGAAATTCACTCCGCAAAGTATTGGAATTGTTATAGTATATAGTTCGCAGTAAAGAAGTTTGCAGGTGCAGGTAGGCGGTGTATTGACAACGCTCCACCACTAGCGTTTGACTTTTGCTTTTGCCAACACACCACCCACCTGCAGAAATATTTAACGCATTGTAACAAAAATTTTATGGAGGTTGATTATATGAGTTGTGGTTGCAGTCGGAGTCAAAATTTACGAAAAGTCAATTATCAGGGAGATGGCCTGCGGGCAGGGATGCAGTGGGAGGACGCAGATCTGGGAAAACTTCAGATTTTGATTGATACCGTGCATGGTGACAGCCATCCTGGCAGCAGTCACTTAGGTGGACTTGCTGACGAGGCTAAAATTGGTGTTTATGAATCACAAGGAAAACCGGCCGTGTATGCAGTTACCGATATCTGTGATGGTATTGCTATGGCTCACGATGGAATGAACTATTCCCTGGCTAGCCGGGAAATTATGTCATTCATGTTTGAAATCCACGCCTTAGCGTCACCTTTTGATGGCAGTATTTTCATGGCATCTTGTGATAAATCAGTGCCGGCGCAATTAATGACTATGATGCGGCTGGATATGGCTACTATCCATGTTACCGGAGGCTCCATGCTCAGCGGCCCTAATTACATGTCTTCCGAAATTCTCTATGGCGCAGGCGATAAGTATGCTAAGGGCGAGATGACAGAGCAGGAATTAATGTATTATTCCCGTAACTGCTGTCCCAGCGCCGGTGCTTGCCAGTTTATTGGTACAGCAAGTACGATGCAATGTATGTCAGAGGCACTTGGCTTAGCCTTACCAGGCAATGCGCTGGCTGCTGCGTACACTACCCATCTGACCCGCTTTGCCCGTAGAGCCGGACGGCAAATTATTCAAAATGTAAAAGATTCATTGATTCCCCGTAAATTTATCAGCAAAAAGAACTTCATGAATGCATTGATGGTTCATGCGGCACTGGGCGGTTCAACCAACGCAATGCTGCATTTGCCGGCAATTGCCCGCGAAGTGGGAATTGCTATTGAGCAGCAGGAGTTTGATGCTATTAACCGTGAGGTTCCGGTGCTTGTCAGCCTCAAAACAGGTGGGCAATGGCCGACAGACTTGTTCTGGTATGCAGGCGGCGTACCGGCACTGATGCGCGAACTGAAAGATATGCTGTATCTTGATGCCATGACGGTTACCGGCAAAACTGTTGGTCAAAATTTGGACGACCTGGAAGCTGTTGGTTGGTTTAATGAAGTAAACAGCTATTTAGCCAACTATAAAGTTCAGGCTGGCGATATTGTAAAAACCCGCAAAAACCCTGTCAAGCCGCAAGGGAATATCAAAGTTCTCAAAGGCAATCTTGCACCAGAGGGAGCAGTCATTAAGTTATCTGGTGTTGATGAGGCTATCCACAACTTTATTGGTACCGCAAGGGTGTTTGACTCTGAAGAAGAGGCTGTCGCGGAGCTGCTGGATGGAAAAATTGGTCCGAAAACAGCGATATTCATTCGATTTGAAGGCCCTAAAGGTTCTGGTATGCCTGAAATGCTGCGGACAACGGAAGCATTGTGGAATATGCCGGAACTGTCAAATAGTGTAGCCTTGTTCACTGATGGACGTTTTTCCGGCGCCACCAGAGGTCCGGCTGTAGGTCACATTGCTCCTGAAGCAGTGGAAGGCGGTCCCATTGCTTATCTGGAAGATGGCGATATGATTAAGATGGATGTTGCCGCCCGCAAACTTGATATTGTCGGTATTAAAGGCGAATCTGCTACTCCCGATGAGGTAGCGGCGGTGCTGGCAGAACGCAAAAAGACGAAGGTATTCCCGGTGAAAGAAACAACACCATTACTAAGAATGTACAAGAAACTAGCTCGCACCTGTACGGAAGGTGCAGGATTGGATATTTAAGGCATTATTTGCTTTTTCTGGTGACTAAGTCCGACTAACTTCAGCTGGGGTACAAACCTCATCTGAAGTTAAGTCTAGCTTTATAGAAAAAATGAAAAGAGGCGGTATTATGGCAAAGAAAACAATTAATGATTTTGCTCAAATGGTGGAGAATGGTGAGAAGATCGTATATCTTACGGCTTATGACTATCTCACTGCCAAAATGGAAGAAAAAGCTGGCGTTGATATGATCCTGGTTGGCGATTCCCTCGGTATGGTAAGCTTAGGCTATGATACCACTTTTCCGGTAACTATGGATGACATGATTCGCCATTGCTCAGCTGTTCGCCGTGGCGCACCGAATACCTTTATTGTTGGCGATATGCCATATATGTCTTACCAGACTTCCAATGAGCAAGCTATCGCTAATGCCGGCCGGTTCATAAAAGAGGCCGGTGCCGACTGCATCAAACTCGAAGGCGGCGGTCCGATGATTGCTGAGCGGATTAAAGCCATCCAGCAGGCTGGTATCCTGGTTATGGGCCACATCGGCCTGACACCCCAGCTTATGGGGCAAATCGGCGGTTACAGAGCCCAGGGTCGCAGCTCGGCTGCTGCCATGAAGATTGTCAATGAGGCCAAAGCGGTTGAAGCAGCAGGTGCCTTCAGCATTCTGGTAGAGGGTATTCCTACTGCTGTAGGCAAAGCCATCACCGAAAGAGCCGGGATTCCCATCCTGGGTATTGGCGCCGGTTCGTATACTCACGGTCAATTGCTGATTTATGCGGACATGGTGGGCATGTATGATAATTTTACACCAAAATTTGTTAAAAAATATGCCAATGTTGGTGAAGTCCTGGTAAATGCATTTAAAGAATATACGGCAGAAGTCAGACAGGGTCAATTCCCGATTGATGATGAACATACCTATAAGATGAGTGATGCCGAAGTCAAAGAATTTTTAGCGGCGTTGGACAAATAATATATAATAAGAGATAATAGAAAAGAGGGGGATATTATGGTAAGTGCAGTTGAAGAAAGAACAATAAGCAAGATACGCTGGAAATTGCTTCCCTATTTGATGTTGCTGTATATCATGGCGATGATTGATCGGGTAAACGTTGGGTTTGCCGCATTGCAAATGAATCCGGATTTGGGTATAACCCCCAGTATGTTTGGCTTTATTGCTGGTATCTTTTTTATCGCCTACTTCTTTTTTGAAGTACCTAGTAATGTTATTATGCACAAAATTGGAGCACGTGTCTGGATTACCCGGATTCTTATTAGCTGGGGCTTGGTAACTGTATTTACAGGCTTTGTTCAAAATTCAACCCAGTTTGGTATTCTGCGTGTTTTGCTTGGCGCTGCTGAAGCTGGTTTCTATCCCTGTATTATCTTGTATATGACCTTCTGGTTTCCTGGCAAGCACTTTGCTGGTGCTGTTTCCATCTTTATGTGCGGCATGGCATTGGCAAACATTATAACCGGGCCGATTTCCAGCTGGATTATGGAGAATGTTCAATGGATGGGTTTGGCTGGTTGGCGCTGGTTGTTCGTGTTAGAAGGATTCCCTGCTGTACTGCTCGGAGTTTATAACCTCTTTGCAATGGTTGACCGTCCTGAACAAGCAAAATTCCTGGACAAAGAGGAGAAAGAATGGCTTCTTGGCAGACTGAAAGAAGAGCATGAAGCAAAAGCTGCGTTTGTACCTGAGAACAAATGGCATGTATTCAAAATGGGCAAAGTTTGGCATCTGTCCTTCTGTTATCTGTGCTATGTTATTGCCTTATATGGTTTGGGATTGTGGATGCCCCAGATTATTAAGGGCTTGTCGAAAGAACTTAGTCTTACCAACATCGGGTTAATATCCAGCATTCCTTACTTTTTCGCCGTAGTCGCGATGGTGCTTGTAGCCCGTCATTCGGACAAGACCGGGGAACGCAAGTTTCATGGGTCGCTGCCGATCAGTATAGCTTTCTTTGGCCTGATTGGTTTAACAATGACAAATGATTTATGGGTTTCTATGGCGCTTATTTGCGTAAGCCAGATAGGCATTTACTCTTTTGTCGGTACTTTCTGGGTTTTTCCTAATATGTACCTGACAGAGGCCACGGCGGCAGTCGGCATAGCCATCATTAATTCGACAGCTAACCTTGGCGGTTTCATTGGACCTTATGTCGTAGGCTTCCTTAAGGAAATCAGCGGCGGATCTACCACCTTGAGCATGTACTTCCTGGCATCTTTCGCCATTATGGGTACAATATCGGTATTAGCTCTTGGCAAGTCGCCCGCAGCGGACAAGATAGGAACAAAATAGTCATCCTAAAATAGAAGGAAACAGAACAAAGGGTTGTGAGGAAATTTTCTCACATCCCTTTTGCCTAATTATGGGAGGGATAAGAATGGATTTACAACTGACAGGAAAAGTAGTAGTTATTACCGGTGGTACAGCCGGTATTGGCGCGGCTTGTGCCACAGCCTTTCTCGCTGAGGGTTGTCGGGTGGCAGTATGTGGCCGCAGTCAGGATAAACTGGATGCATGTAAGGCCGATATGGCGGCACGGGGATATGAACTTTTTGTTTATGTGGCTGATGTCGCAAAACCGCAGGAACTTGAGGGATTTGCCCAACACGTGTATGATAAGTATGGAAGAATTGATGTTTGGGTGAATAATGCCGGTGTTTCTCATAAAGCGAAACTCCTTGAAATGTCCGCAACTGACTGGGACAATGTCCTGGATATCAATTTGAAGTCGGTATTTTTGGGCGCACAAATAGCGGCGCGGTATATGCAGAGAGGCGAGGGGGGTGTTATTTTAAACGCATCTTCCTATGCCGCAGTTATTCCGTCAGCAGGTGGTGGGGCTTACGCTGCGTCGAAGGCAGCAGTTTCCAGTTTGACGCGGACGTTGGCTGCCGAGCTGGCACCTTATAACATTCGCGTGAATGGATATATCCCCGGTGTTATTGCTACCCAGATGAATGCCAGGCGTCTTGCCGAACAACCGGAGGCAACATTGGGGCAGATTGCGCTCAACCGGGCTGGTGATGCCAGGGAAGTGGCGGCAGGAATCGTCTTTCTCGCATCCGGGGCTGCCGGTTATATTACGGGAATTGATTTGGAAATAAGCGGCGGAAAATTTGCTGTTCAGATTCCGGGTGAACCCTGGAATTGGTAAAACAGATCAAAAAAATCGCCATAAAAATCAAAAAATTCTGAAGGGCTATTATCATCTTATGTATAATCTATAAGTATAAGCAAACAAATAGTAGTTATGTATGCTGCATAATGTCATTTTAGAAAAGGTATAGATTTAGTGAGGTGACTATATTATGAATATCATTGTTTGTATTAAGCAGGTTCCGGGAACATCTGAAGTGGAAGTAGATCAAGAGACAGGGGTGTTAAAAAGAGAAGGCATTGATTCGAAGATGAACCCCTATGATCTGTATGCTATTGAGACCGCGATTAAGATGAAAGAAGAAAAGGGTGCCAAAATTAGTGTTGTAAGCATGGGCCCGCCTCAGGCTGCCGAGATTATTCGGGAAGCCTACATGATGGGTGCAGACGAAGGCGCACTGATTTCGGACAGGGTGTTTGGCGGAGCTGATGTATTGGCTACTTCCTACACTATTTCCCAGGGAGTACAAAAATTTGGTCAGTATGACCTTATTATTTGCGGCAAACAAACAACCGATGGTGATACGGCCCAGGTAGGTCCGGAACTGGCAGAGTTTCTTGGAATACCCCATATTACCAATGTAAAGAAGATTGTAGAAGTAAAAGAACACTCCATTATCGTGGACATGGACATGCCCCATGCCGTACAAACAGTAGAAGTTAACTATCCCTGTCTTATTACTGTGGAAAAAGATATAAACCAGCCTCGCCTGCCTTCATTTAAACGGAAACTGGCGACAAAGAACCAAACAATACCGATGTATAGTTTTAAGGACTTTACCGATCAGAATGAAAATAATTATGGCATCAACGGTTCACCGACCCGGGTTATAAGGATATTTGCCCCTGAAGCCAACAATGACCGTGAAATGTGGAAAGATGCTCCCGACGTATTAGTCGACCGTTTGACCAATAAGTTAAAAGAGTTAAAGTACGTGTAAAGGAGGAAGCAACATTGGCAAAAATAGTTATAGATCAAGATAAAATTACTAATCCGGAAGCAATACTTGAGCTCTGTCCCTTTGGCGCGCTGGAGTGGGATAACCAGTATTTAAGTATCAATGCTGCTTGCAAAATGTGCAAGCTGTGTGTAAAAAAAGGACCCGCAGGAGTATTTAGTTTTATTGAGGATGAAGTTGTTACTGTTGACAAAAGTCAGTGGCAAGGTATTGTGGTATATGTTGATCATATGGAAGGCAATATTCATCCGGTAACACTGGAACTTATCGGCAAAGCTAAAGAGCTTGCCGCGAAAGTCAGCTATCCGGTGTATTGTCTGTTTATGGGGCATAACATAACAGGAAAAGCCCAGGAACTGCTGCAATATGGTATCGATGAAGTATTTGTATATGATGATGAAGCGCTAAACGATTTTCGCATTGAACCCTATGCTGCCGTTTTTGAAGAATTTATCAATAAGGTAAAACCATCAATTGTGTTGGTCGGTGGAACTACAGTAGGCAGATCCCTGGCGCCCAGAATGGCGGCAAGGTTTCGTACCGGTTTGACGGCAGACTGCACAGTGCTGGATGTAGATGAAAATACCGATTTAGCCCAAATCAGACCGGCCTTTGGCGGCAACATTATGGCTCACATCGTTACACCCAATACCCGTCCCCAGTTCGCTACTGTCCGGTACAAGGTGTTCTCGCTGGCCGAAAAAACAAACAGTCCTACAGGAAAAGTCACTATCT
Source organism: Sporomusa sp. KB1 (assembly GCF_007830295.1). Lineage (GTDB taxonomy): Bacteria > Bacillota > Negativicutes > Sporomusales > Sporomusaceae > Sporomusa. The sequence continues at coordinate 2,712,159 of NZ_VLKC01000002.1, forward strand.
GCACTATTCCGCAAGAAAACTTGATGTCGCAAATCCGGGTTTTACAGGTTAAGCCCAAGGAAAAAGTGAAAAGTATTGAAGATGCTGAGGTGATTGTAGTCGCCGGCGGTGGCATCAAAAGCCAAAAAGATATGGAAATGCTGCAGGTATTGGCAGATAAGCTCGGCGGTATGGTCGCCACTACCAGACCTTTGATTGAAGCAGGCTTTGCCGATGCCAGACTGCAAATCGGCTTAAGTGGCAGAACTGTAAAACCTAAACTGATTATTACCTGTGGTGTTTCTGGCGCAGTGCAGTTTGTTGCCGGCATGGATAGTGCGGAAAATATTATTGCTATCAATACTGATGAGAATGCACCGATCTTTAATGTGGCTCATTATGGGATAATTGGCGATCTCTACAAGATTGTGCCAGACTTGATTGAGCGTTTAGCCTAAGGCAATGAGTAATCTCGCAGGGAGCTTCCTTATATAAATTAGTTGCGTTAGAGGTGATAACTATGAATTATAAAAAAATTGACAGTCAGGATATAACGTTTCTCATATCTGTTTGCGGTAAGGAGCGGGTCTTTACCGGAGAAGAAATTCATGAAAGTTACAGCCGGGATGAGTTGGTAAATGAACATTTGTACCCGGAAGTAGTTGCTGAGGTTTTAAGTACTGAAGAAATTTCAAAAATCATGAAATATGCCTATGAAAACAATATTCCAGTCACTCCCCGTGGCCAGGGAACTGGTCTTGCAGGTGGCGCAGTAGCGATTCATGGTGGAATCATGGTAAGCACGGTTCGCATGAATAAGATATTGGAGCTTGATGAGGAAAATCTGACTTTGACCGTGGAACCTGGCGTGCTGCTTTTAGATATTGTGAAGTTTGTCCAAAAAAATGACCTGTTCTATCCGCCTGATCCTGGTGAAAAAAGTGCGACAATTGGCGGCAATATCAGCACCAATGCCGGGGGGATGCGAGCTGTTAAATATGGTGTGACCCGGGATTATATCCGTGGTATTGAAGTAGTACTGCCTGATGGTCAGATTATGACACTGGGCGGAAAAACTGTCAAAAACAGTTCTGGCTACGGTTTGAAGGATATTATCATTGGTTCAGAGGGTACACTGGCGATTGTGACCAAGGCCATACTGAAATTATTGCCGTTGCCCAAAAAATCGTTAAGCTTGTTGGTGCCTTTCCCGGATTTGGCACAAGCCATTGAAACAGTGCCCAAAATCATCAAGTCCAAATCCATCCCCACAGCTATTGAGTTTATGGAGCGGGAGATCATCCTGGCTTCAGAAGAGTTTTTAGGCAAACAGTTTCCCGACAAGTCGGCTAACGCTTATTTGTTGCTTACTTTTGATGGCAACAGCAAAGAAGAATTGGAAGAAGCCTATGAAAAAGTCGCCCATATTTGTCTGGAGGCTGGCGCAATTGATGCGCTGATTTCGAATACGCAGGAGCGCCAGGACGCAATATGGTCAGCGCGGGGAGCCTTTTTAGAGGCAATTAAAGCATCTACCACAGAACTTGATGAATGTGATGTTGTTGTTCCAAGAGACAGGGTCGCCGATTTTGTTAAGTTTAATGATGAGCTCCAACAAAAGATCGGGATTAAAATAAAAGGCTTCGGCCATGCAGGTGACGGCAATTTACATGTTTATGTGCTAAGAGATCAGCTTGAGGAAAAGGAATGGCAGGAGAAATTAGCGCAGGCCATGGACGCTATGTATGCCAAAGCAAAAGAATTTGGCGGCGATGTTTCTGGCGAACATGGTATCGGCAGTGCCAAAAAACCTTATCTGGAAGCCACCAAGGGGTGCGAATACATGGAACTGCTCAAACGGATTAAATTGGCTTTTGACCCGAAGAATTTATTGAATCCAGGCAAGGTTTGTTGATTTCGCTGGTTCCAAATGGACTGTAACCTATAAATTAAATAGTAGCAAAATGAAGTAATGTAAGCAGCCTTAGTTTGAAGTTTTATCAGACTAAGGCTGCTTATTTCTTTGTCAGGCTAATAGACGACAACACTAATAGCTGACGTTGGACTATCAAGTCGAATCATGTGGGAAAAACAATCTAAAAGCGTAATTTACCCCAAAAGAAGGATATTCGCGTTTTGTAGAGAATAACCAACTTGATAAAATTGTAAATATTTTGTTTTTATAGGAGTAATATGGATTATATATATTTATCTGTAATGGGTTCATTGATTGGGACACTGGCGATAGTTCTAGTTTCCATATATCTGTATGTATTATACCACGCACGTTATATGGTGATTTGGGCCATAAGCTGGCTTGTCTTGCTCTTAAGGAATGCTATTTTTGATTTAGGTGTTCTCCCCTGGAAAGAGTCAATCCTGGGCTTGACTGTTTATTTAATACTGACATTTGTCTTTGTCTTTATGATTGTATGGAGTACTTACAGCTTTGTAAACAAGCCGCTTAATAAATGGTGGCTTTATGGTGCTGTCAGCATTTTCATTATAAGTACTGTATTAAATTTTCTACCTGTATCCTTGCTTTATAAATTACTACTCTCTGTCTATATTTGCTGCTTGGCAGGCATATGGGTTGGGTTAACTTTTATACGTAGTCCTAAAATACCGAAGTTTGGCGGCTTAGTTATCGGCTATGCCTATATCTTATGGAGTTTTCTTAATCTCTCGTTTCCTTTTATTGGAAGTGGTTCATTGTTCTTTCCCTGGGGTTATGTTCTTGGTGGTACATTGCGAATAATCATTGCTGCTGGCACTTTGATGTTATTCTTGGAAAAAGCTAGAAAAGATTTAATAAAAAAGGAAATTCAATATCGACGATTAGCGGAAAATGCTATTGACGTTATTTATTATTGTCAGTTACTGCCAAAAATAAAAATCGAGTATATAAATCCTTCTGTATTGGCAGTTACAGGCTATTCTCCTGAGGACTATTACGCTGACAATAAGTTAATTTTCAAGCTAATCCATCCTGATGATCATTTGCTGCTTGACGATTTTATTAATAATCTGCCGCACTCCATTGAAGTACCGTTGACAATACGATTGGTAAACAAAGATAAAACCACCCTCTGGCTTGAACAAAAATGTGTTCCTATTTACGATGAAAAAAACCGCCTTGTAGCTTTGGAAGGCAGTATCCGCGATATCACTCACAGAAAAAAGCTAGAACAAATGACCGCCTTATTTGACCGGATGAGTATGGTAGGCAGTATGGCGGCAACTGTCGCCCATGAAATTAGAAATCCGATGACCACTGTGCGCGGGTACTTACAGTTTCTTGGGAAAAAGGAAAAATATCAAACCGATAAAGAAAAATTTGGATTAATGATTGCTGAGTTAGACAGAGCTAATAGCATCATCCGTGAATATCTCGCTTTATCTCATGATAAAATGGTTAATTTGCAGAAATGCTCGTTAAACAATATTATTGAAGCGTTATTTCCTTTGATTCAGGCAGATGCTAACTCTGCCCAGGTTTATGCAAGCTTTGACCTTAGCGTCATTCCCGAATTGCTGCTGGATGAAAATGAAATTCGCCAATTGCTGCTGAATTTAGTGCGAAACGGCCTTGAAGCTATGCCGGCAGGGGGAAAGCTAATTATCCGCACAGCATTGTTAGAAAGCAAAGTTGTTTTATCCATTAGTGACCAGGGTTCAGGAATACCCCCGCAGGTACTAGAACACTTGGGTACACCTTTCTTTACAACGAAAGATACAGGCACAGGGCTGGGGCTTCCAATCTGTTACCAAATAGCCCACCGGCACAATGCCAATATAAAAATTGATACCAGTGAACAAGGAACGACATTTCTTGTTTATTTCAGTCAACCAACACCGTAAGAGCTCCAAATTAGCTGGGCCCTTTTTCAGTGAGTAAAGTCTCCTGAAAAAGGGCTTTTTCTATGCCGTTATATTATATTTCTACCATATGTATCATTTTTTTACATTTTTAGAGGAATTATGCTTTTTCTTCCGTAGCCCTAATTGAGGGGGTGATAGTTATGAAGACGTAACTTGGGACAAAGTTTTTGTTTTTAAATAACTGTTATGAAGGAGAGGAAAAGTATGCTAAACAATTATCAACAAGCAATGTCCTGCTCAACAGAAAGTCCCGAAGGTGCAATTAAAATATGCATAGCTACAACCCCGGAGGAAAAAGGAGAAATATACCGCTTTCGTTATCAAACCTATATAGAAGAAATGTCCAAGCATCCTGAGGAAGTAGATTATGATAATATGCTACTATATGATGAAATGGATGAATGGGCAGTGCTGTTATATGCCAAAGTAAATTCAGAGATAATTGCCACCAAACGAATTAATATTGGCACCATTGCAGACTTTCCAAAAAAAGTATTAGGTTTTCTATCTTTGGAAACATTTCAAAATTATAATATCGAACACGGAGAGCGCAAATTTGCCTATATTACAAAAGTAATGATCGCTCCCGCTCATCGAAGCTCACCGGTACTATATCTGCTTATTGCAAAATGTTATGAGATTTGTTGCCATAAACATGTACAATTTATCTTTGGTGCCTGCAACTTTCATTTGCTACATCTCTATGAACACCTAGGCTGTCGCAGATATTGTAAAAATTTTCATCATTCTGGCTATGGTCTATTAGCCCCTATTGTCTTACTTATCGAGGATATTCAATATCTTCGTAAGGTACGTTCTCCATTGTATCGCATAGCACGGAAACGAGCAATATTAAACACAAAAGCAGTCGAATGGTTTGATACAATGTTTACCAATAATTCACCCATTATTAATAGTCAGATAATTAAGGAAGAAGAGTTATGGTCTATCCTTTGCAGCCGTTTGAATTGTCTGCCTACTGAGGCTATAACGTTACTGCAGGGATTGTCTGAGGCAGCAGCTAAGAAATTTCTGCACAGCTGCGGTATCGTTGTTCAGTGTTATCCGGAAGATCTAATTACCGTCCAGGGTGATGTTAGTTATTCCTATAATATATTACTTTCCGGCAGACTAAAATCATTGACTTTCCAGCGTCCAATTAAAGAATACATCACACCTGGACAACACTTTGGGGCAAACGGATTAACTGAACACAATAAACACACAGAAGATATTGCTGCTATTAGTTCGGCAGAAATATTGGTGTTATCTGGTATTTGTTTTCAAAAGTTTCACCACTCGCACCCGGATGTCGCCCACAAAATCGTCCAAAACAGCATCAGTTTAACAAGAAAGGGCTACTTAGAATAAATTAAAACATTTTTCTTGTTAGCATAGTTACATGCAACCGCCGTTACGCTTTAGCAAGTGTAACGGCGGTTGTGTTTTAAGGGACTTTTTCAGTGCTATCCGCTAATCCCGGGGGAATATTTTTAGTGATTGGCATTATTCAGGCGAAATAAAACAGGCAGACTGGTGATGCAGGCTACGGTCCGGCCGTTGGAACGGTCTTTGGCAGGAACAAACCGCCATTTGGCCACAGCCGCTATAGCGGCTTCATCCAGCATATTATATCCGGAAGAACGGGCGATTGTAATGTCACCCGGCTGGCCAGTAGCCAGGATTTGAATTCTCAGCAGCACGGTGCCTTCCAGGCCGGCTTTTCGGGCTGCTGACGGATAGGCAGGGTCTACTTTGGACAAAATGCCCGGCGAGGCAATACCTGTGTGGGAACTGCCGGTGGCTGGTGCGTCAACGGCTGAGGCGGTACTATCAGTGCCGGCCGGCCTCTCGCCTGTTTTGTCTACAGGCAGGCTGGCCGTAGACTCAGCCTCGGTCATTGATAAATCACTGGCTGCTACTACTGCTTCCGGTTCATTGGCCGGAAGGACCGTCCGGCTGGGCACGACTGCTTCAGCCGGTTGAACCGGCTGAGTGTTTGCTTGTGGCAATAATGTACTGGTTTCAGACCGGTCAGACGGAAAACTCACCAGTTCCATCTCCACTAGCGTTTCATTGAGCGGCGGCAGGGAAGTCAGCCCGATTAGCAGGTATCCGGCGGCTGCCAGCAGGAAAACATGCAGGCACACCGATACCGTGACAGCTTTGTGCCAGCGAAAGGCATAAGTCATGAACTACCGCTCCTTTTCTACCGCCACAGACACCTTGTGTGCGCCGGCTTGCTTCAGTTCGTCCAGAACGGTAATTACCTGCCCATAAGGAACTTGTTGGTCGCCACGGAGTACAAAAATGTTGTCAGGCTGTTTGTCAATTTCAAGCCGGACCCTTTTGGCCAGCAGCGGCAATGGGATTTCTTCCTGGTTGAACATGATATTGCCGTCTGCCAGCACAGTGATATTAATACTGCTTGGTTTATCCTGACGGACCGCGCTGGCCTGGGGTAAGTTGACAGGAATGGTATGCTGCTCAACCATGTACAAAGTACTCATCATGAAGAAAACCAACAGAAAAAAGATAATGTCAATCATGGGAATAATCATTAATTGCGGCTGGTTTTCCACATAGAGGCTACGCAATTTCATGAGAATCTCTCCGTCCGGTCTTTTTTATCAGCACATAACTTACTACAAGAGCTGCAGTTTGCTCAATATCTGTAACGACCCGGTTAACATGGCGGGAGCAAGCGGCATGAATGACCAGTGCCAGCGTTGCAACGCTAAGACCGGTAGCAGTGGCAACAAGGGCTTCTCCGACACCGCCGGTGATGGCCATAGGCTGGCCGGACTGGACATTGAACACGCTAAAAGAATTAATCATGCCAATGACAGTACCGAGTAACCCCAGCAGTGGAGAAAGAGTGACAACCATGCTAAGATCGTCGAGATGTTCGCGTAACCGGGCAGAGGTCAGGGTGGCTGCGCTTTCAAGAGCGTTTTCCACCTGACTGCCCCGCTGAAGGGCGACAAGGCCGGCATGGGCCACTATGGCCAGAGCATGTTGGGTTTGTTCACAGAGTTGGGCAGCTTCGCTGAAGCGCTGTTTTTCCAGCAGGGGCTGCAGCTTCTGCCGGAAAGATTCGGCACTGGCTGTTATTGTCCGGTAATAGAGAAAACGTTCGACTGCAATGGCGACTACAAACAGTGAGCAGGCCACCAGCAGGTACATGACCGGGCCGCCTTTATGAAATAAATTAATAGTTTGACTTATGAACTCCATCGATTTGCTCCTTTATTTTTAATTTTTTCGGTGTCAGATAACTGTTATTTTTTTGCCGCAGGGACACATATCTGGCAGTAAAAGCCATTACTATTCCCAGCAGGGCAGCTGTCAGGTCAACGCCGGCCGTCATCCAGTCACCGCCGCCAACTGTGTTTAGCAGGCCAGTATTGGTGGTCAATGCGTTAACAAACGGCAATCCTATACAAAGCACTGCGGCAAAGCGCAGTTGTTCCGTCCAGGCCTGATGAGGCGGGCGCAGCAACGCATGTAAAAGCATGAACAGCCAGATACTGAAAAATAGTATTATTTCGGCCTCGGCCCGGTCCTTAAGAGAAACCGGCAAAAGCCGGTTGGCCCATAAATAAGCGGTGCAGGCGGTTATTAAGCCGCTTATAACTGTGATATTCAAGGCCTCAATGGCCCGGTAACCGCATTGCGTTGCCAGGCTTGCGTCGACATAACGGCTGCGGCGTTTGACTGTAAAGAATATCAGCCCGGCAGCGATCATGGCACAACTAGCTAAGCCGGCTATAAAGTAAAGCCAGGAAATGGTATAACCGCCAAATTTGGCTGCATGCAAACCAGCCAAAAAACGGAAGGCATATACATAGGGGTTCCAGTTGGTATGAGTGCTGAGCAGCTGACCGGTGGCGCCGTCAAAAGTCGCCCGGTCGCCTACGACCGCTATCCGGTCATCGATACGCCGGATAAAAGTTACCGTAGCTTGCCGGTCACCCGGATTTTTTACCTGAACAAGCATCACTGCATTCTTGCCTAACTGTTCTTCAGCTAAAGGCAGCAACTGCTCTAAGGGCACCAGCGCGGCAGGCGTATTGGCGCGGGCACGGTCCTGAAACTGAAAAGCGTCCGCCCACAATCCCGCCTGATTCTTATAAAGCAGCTGAGAGGCAAGCGGCATTAAAAAGAAGAAGGTAAGAATCATACCGGTATAAGTTATCATCAGCACAAAAGGCAGGGTAAGCACACCGCTTAGGGTATGGGCGCCAAACCAGGTTCGCCGCCAACGCAAGCGGAAGAAATCGGCAAAAACCCGTTTGTGAATGATTATCCCGGATAGTATCGCCGCCAGCATCACCACCGACGACAACCCAACCAGCCACAGACCTGCTTTACCGCTGCTCAGGTCTGTATGAAACCGGGCAAAAAAGTGGCCGCCTTCTGACTGGCGTTCTTTGAGCACCTTACCTGTCAGTGGGTCCAGGTAACGTTCCAGCGATATTGCGCCTTTTTTCCAGACGATCTCCAGTACCGGTGAACGCTCCTGCGGCAGATGGATTAACCAGCTATCGGCCTGGGGTGCAAACAGACGGAGCTTCTTATCAGCTGCCGCAAGCGACTGGATAGGCGCTGTTTCGTTTACCCTTAGTTCCGGTTTCATCCAGTGGGTCAATTCGGGTTCGAACACTGCCAGTGTTCCGGTAAGGAAAATAGCGAACAGCAGCCAGCCAAAAACCAATCCTCCCCAGGTATGAAGTTTCCTCATGGACTGGGTAAAAAGTTTGTTTGTATTTAATTTATTCATTGTGGTATTCTCCTTTATTTCAACCAGGCAGCCAGAGCGCAAAAGCAGCACACTGCCGTTAATGCGAATATATCTTGCCAGGCGCGCCGGACAGTCGGAGCGGCGAAGGACCACAAGAGAGCTCCAAGATAGATCAAACCGGGAAATAGCGGACTGACGAATACAACTTCAACCGGTGGCAAAGGCAGCAATAATACCAGGGCTGCAAGAGCGCTGTAGGTCAGGGCATAGCCGCCGAGTACGGCGGCTAGAGCGCGCAGAATAAATTCTGCCGGCTGCGTCTGGCTGATGACGGATAGCGCTTCTCTACAGTAACGAACTGTTTTCAATACAAAGTGTTGCATAGCTGGCCCCCAACTTACAACTGCATAGTTGCCGACAGCTTAAAGGTGCGTGGGCCGCCCAGCGTGACATAATTCTCGCTGCTGAAACATCCTGCCCAGTAATGCTTGTCAAACACGTTTTCCACACTAAGCCGGTAGATGACCGGAGTCTTATTAATGACGGTTTTGTACCGTGCACCAATATCATAGCGTACCCAGCTTGGAATTTTTATGGTGTTCGCATTATCGATATATTGGGAACCGGTATATACCGCCAGGAGAGAAAGCGTTAAATCCTTATTCCACGGCGTGTCCCACTCGACGCCGGCATTCATTGTCCATTTGGGTACGCCAAACGGGGTATTGCCGTTATTGGCGCTTACATTGGAACGGACCAGTTCGCCACGGGTATAGGCAATTCCGCCTAACAGACGGAGATTTTTCGTTATGCTGCCGAAGGTATTCCATTCAATGCCGCGGTTTTTCTGTTCACCGTCATAGGAATAGATATCGTCAGTAGTCATATAGCTTGGCATATTGATTTGAAAAAAGGCCAGTGTATTGGCGAATCTTCCCTTGTCCCATTTGATGCCGATTTCCTGTTGTTTGGTTTTATACGGCGCCAGTACTTCGTTGGCATTGTCATACGCTACCCCAACCATGGCTCCGGGTGAAAGCGCCTTAATATAATTGGCGTAGAGTGACACCGAATCTCCCCATGGTTTGACTATAAGGCCAACCATCGGCAGAGTGGCGTTGGCGTCCTTAGTGGCAGTCAACGTGGGTGCGCCGGTGGCAAAGGTACTGGAATATTTATAGCTGGTCTGGTTCACATTTTGCCGCCGAGCCCCTAAGGTTAACTGCACTTTGTCTTCATCAAAGGAAAGCGTGTCGGCCAGAAGATAACTGGAAAGTTCAGTAACGAGCGTCTTATTACCCTTGGCCGGCGATATCAGGCTGTTGTAGTAGCCGGCAAGCGAGACCGGGTTATAAATGTTCGTTACATAATTACCGGTGCCAGAAGTATATGCATTGGAATAATCGGTATCCTGGAAGCTTGCCCCTAAAACGAGCTGATGTTTTACCGCACCAGTTCGGTACGTGCCGCGCAGTCCAAAATCAGCGGAAGTGGTGTCGGTCCAGAAGTATTGATTAAAGACATTCCGGGCTTTGGCTGTTCCGTCCGACTGGAGATTCAGCACATGATTACCGTTGATGAAGCCGGTGGCTCTGGACGATAGTTTGCCGATGCCGGCATACGCGGTCAAATTGTCCTGAATGTCATACTCGCCTTTGAACAGAACCCCATTATTCCGTATTGTGCCTGATGTGCCCTTGTACGCATTGGTTGATCCGTCCGGAGCGTCCACGTAACCTTTGCCTAGGTAATACATGGAAGTGGCTCCATTGTCATAACTTTCCTGCGAGCCGAAGGCATCCAGGGAGAGACGCCATTTGTCTTTTTGATAATCCACACCCAGAGCGCCCAGCAACCGTTCTTTGGACTGCCCGTCGACTGCGGTGTCACCGTCTGCATAGACGCCGTTGAAACGAATACCCCATTCTTTGTTTTCACCATAACGGCGACCAATATCAATATGGCCGCCCAAGTGGGACGAGGAGGTATAGCTGGTGGTAAAGTTAGTGATGTCCTCTTCGCCGGCGCGTTTAGGCATCAGGTTGATGGCACCGCCCACTGAAGTATTTACACCGCCGTAAAGAAAGGAACTGGGACCCTTAAGTACTTCCACCCGTTCCAGAAATTCAACCGGAACATGGTATTGCGGCGCTAAACCCTGCATACCGTTAAAATAGAGATGTTGATAATTTACTTCTAACCCGCGGATCATATAGTTTTCATTGATATGGCCGGTAGAGGTGGTAAACCGGACGGACGGATCGTTGATGAGTACATCGTACAGCGTATCGGCTTGCTTATCTTCCATGGTCTGAACGGTATAACTGGTGATGTTAAACGGCGTGTCCATAAAATCTTTATTGCCCAGAATGCCAAGATTGGCAACGCGCGCCACCTGGCCACCGGCGTAAACCGGGGGAAGTATGTTATAACGATTGGCCGTCACTTTAACTTCGTCGAAGGTAAATTCTCGCTGCTCTGAAGCCTGTTCTGCCGCTGCCGCCTGTTCGGCTTTGGTTTCACCGGACATTGTGGCTGTGTTGGTTGTATCTTCCGCATAGCTAAACACCGGCGTATTCCAGAACAGGCTGCTGCCAAGCAAGGTGCAGAGCAAACGTTTTTTGACTGGGGATAACTTTTTTGGCATGTGTGTGTCTCCTTACTTAATAAAATTACCTGACATATCCTCTAGCTTTGAGTGTCAGATTTATAGTGGGCAACATTTGCCCATAAAAGCAAATGATTATTATTCTCAATCATTTCTGTATAGATAGAATAGCAAGCATAAAACTCTCAGTAAATGGTGATTTTTCTAAAGTGGCCTGGATTTTTTCCCAAAGCTTTTGGTAGCACATGTAACCATTGTTACAAAATCAAGCAAAAGGAATTATTGACAGGAGGTATAACAGTTACTATAATAATGATAATAATTATCATTATTAAAAAGAAATCGTCTACGTAAACCTGATTCGAAACAATGCTCTTTCAGAATGCTGCCAGAAGAGAGGCCTAATGTGTATGCAAGTAAATATTAATGACTTAGCTAATTATTTTTCCAAAGTTAATTTTACCGTGATTGATGTAATCAAATGGATGGTGCCACCTGGGAAAAAGCATTTTGGTGCTTTCACACCTCCATGTTCCGGATTAATTTTTCCCCTGCGGGGGCGGGCAAGAATGTTTTTTGACGATATTCCCTATGAGATGGAACCAGGGAAAATTTTTTATGCCGGTCCAAACTTGCCTTTGGATAAAGAGGTTCTGGGAGAAACCGAATGGGAGCTTATGATTATCCACTATGAAGTTTATAATAATGACAAGGGATTTCCCGGCGGCCTACCTCATTATCAGCTTGATGCGGTCTGCAGTCCCCGTCTTACCGATCTGCTATACCGGCTGTTTTGTGTCAGTGCCAAACGGGACAGTCTGTCAGTACGGCAAGCGAAATCACTGTTTCTTGCTATTTGGGACGAAATTGTAACCTGCGCAGTCAACCGGCGTAACGAAAAGGGACAGGATCTGATGGGGCAAGCTGTGAAGTATATCAACTGTCACTATATGGAGCCGCTCAGTGTACCGAAAATGGCTAACCAATATGGCTTAAACAGCAAGCAGTTTGCTTATCTGTTTAAGAAGTTTATTGGCAAAGGGCCAAATGAATATGTAATTGAATGCCGGGTGCGCCGCGCCAGGGAGCTTTTATGTACTACGGACTGTTCAGTGGCCGATATTTCCCTTTGTGTAGGCTATTCTGACCCTTACTATTTTAGTAAGTTATTCAAAAAGCACACCGGTGTTTGTCCGATACAGTGCAGAGCTTTTCGGGAACGGGAAGATAGAATTATATAGATTACTTTCTGTTCATTTATAGCAAGATGCTTATATATATAAGAAACTTTGTGAGTCTTTTTCACAAAGTTTCTTTTTAGCTGACTTTCTTAATCCAGAGGGAAAGGTTAGCTTTCCCTGGATTGAACGACTAAGGCTTCTACCGGCGTCCGAAAAGACTTGGCCCAAGCCAAGTCTTTTCTTATCTAAGGGAATCCTAAAAAACGTAAGCTATAATACAACTATTCACTGTGCAGATAATTAGTAAATTGGGGGTGAGAAGGGTGAAGAAGCTAGTACGACGTTTACTAAGTGGTGTATTAAGTCTTGTTACCACTTGTTTAATTATGGCCGCGCCGGTAGCGGCTATGGTGTATGCAGCAGAGCCTATAGAAGCTGTGGAAAGTTTCGGGATAAGGGATGCTATTCAGGGAAAATACATTGATAGGGAAAAAGATCAACTTGAACTTAAGGTTGAGCGACAATTAGGAAAGTGGGAGAATAAAAAAATCAATGGTGACAATGCCTTGACAAGGAAAGAATAATACCATACTCTTTGGATAGGTAATATTATGCGAGGAACAGGGTAGGAGTGATTTTATGAAAATTTTAGTTGTCGAGGATGATGATCCCTTACGGGAGGCCATAATTTCTCTCTTGACTGAGGAAAATTATATTACCAATGAAGCTGCCACCGGCGATGAAGGCTTGTATTTGGCCCAGCAAGGGATCTATGATTTGCTGATACTGGATATTATGTTGCCTGAAGTTAGTGGTTTGGAGATTGTCAAGAAGGTCAGGGCTGTTGATAAAGAGGTGCCTATCTTATTATTAACAGCCCGTGACAGTGTAGAGGATAAGGTGAATGGCCTGGAGATCGGGGCTGATGATTATCTGGTTAAACCGTTTGCGATTCAGGAACTGTTAGCGCGTATAAAAGCCTTGATTCGCCGCTACGGGTCACTGGCAAATGACGGAAAAATCAGTTATGGTGGTGTTACGGTAGACAGCAGGCTGCATGACGGCTTTGTTGAGAATCAGGCGCTAGGTCTAACTACTAAAGAATATGAGGTATTAGAATTCCTGATTTTGAATAAAGAGCAGATTTTAACCAGAGAGCAGATATTTGATCGTGTGTGGGGTTTTGAATCTGAAACCACCATTAGTGTGGTTGATTTGTATATTCATTATTTGCGCAAAAAAATGGCTCAATCCGGTCATGACAGTTTGCTGCGCACAGTACGCGGCGCTGGCTTTATGTTTAAGGAGAAATAAGGATGTTTAAACGCACTCTTCGCCGCTTGTCGGCGATGAATTCGATCGTGTTTTTATTGATTTTTTTGTTCTTTGGGACTATTATTTATGGCTTCGTAGCATACCGCTTTTTTGATAAGGTGGATGAAGCCATGCTTCTTAAGATCAAAAATTATTCCATTGTGGATGGTAAAATGGTTCCGTATAGCCGGAGCAGGTTTTTGTTCGACCCGCGCATTTTTATCCTGATACGGGACGACAGGGGACAGGTTAGCACGATATTTCCTTATGATAAAGATAATATGGAAAATGTGTTAGAGTTGATAGCCGATGTTCTGCCATACCAGTTTCAAACCAGAACTATTGAAAATCATACATATAGAATTCTCGATGTTCCGTATCGACATCCGAATAACATCCTGGATACGGAGCGGGGACCTGTTGCTGTCAAGGCTCTTATCGCTGTGGGTATAGTTGATTCGGAAGTGGCTTCCTTGCATGATTTGCTCATCGTTATCGCCAGTGGACTTGTTATTGGCATGATCATTATTGTTTTTGCCAGCTATAACTTGGCAAGACGGTCAATGATTCCGATTCAGGCTTCCTGGGAAAAACAACAGCAGTTTGTTGCCGATGCCTCGCATGAACTACGGACGCCGCTTGCTGTGGTTACAAGCAATGCTGAACTTATCTTGCGGCACCCTGCTCATTCAGTGGAAGAAGAAAGCATCCGGGTAACGAACATCATCAGGGAAGTCAGGCGTATGACCAAACTGGTCTCCAACCTGCTTACGCTGGCTAGGTCTGACGCCAATCAAATTGAAATCAACTTAGCCTATGTGAATGGGAATGAAGTCATTGAGACTATCACAGAGCTGTTTATACCACTAGCGGAGATGGAGGGTCTTACACTGCAGGTGAAGCTTGATGAACAGCTGGAGCTAATGGCAGACAAAGAGCGGTTGCATCAACTGCTGGTCATTTTGCTGGATAATGCCATAAAATACACACCACCACCCGGACAACTGCTAATTACCGGCAGTAAGCAGGGAAATTCGCTGGTAATAACTGTTGAAGATTCCGGACCGGGAATACCAACCGAGGATTTGCCACATGTTTTTGACCGGTTTTACCGGGGGGATAAGGCCCGGTCGCGGGAAAAAGGCGGTACAGGTCTGGGCCTCTCTATTGCTAAATGGATTGTGGACCAGCATGGCGGAAAAATTAATGTCGCGAACAAAAGCGGCGGCGGTGCAAAGTTTAGTGTCGTATTGCCTGCAAAAATTAATAAATAATAGAGCGTGTTTCAAAAAAAAACACTTTCATTAATATTCTTTAAACTGTTATAAAATACCCCGGTGTTAAACACCAAAAAGTCGCACAGCAAGGGCATACCCGATTTCTATGCTGAAAGGCTCAACGGCAAAGAGGGGTATTTTGTAACAGCCTCTAATAGTAGAAAGAGCACTTGTTATTTTACGAGTGCTCTTTCTACTATTTAACTCTTTTCTATTAGTCAGTGAACCCGTATAATGGGTAATATGGTCACAAAGCTTAGAACTAAATAAAATCTAAAGAAAATCAAAAAGACTGTGCTTACAATAAGAACTAAGCTACATTAGAAAAAATTGCGTAGGAGGCTGCTTATACAATGTTGAACTTAACAAATAAGGCTGCTGTGATTACTGCCGGTTTGATTTTTTTGCAGCAAACCTTTGCTTTTGCTGCACCTGTCGAGCTATCCCTGCAAGACAGTATTGAATATGCGTTGAAAAACAACCCATCCATCCAAATCGCCAGCGAAGATAAAAAGAAATCCGAATTCAGTGTTGGGGAAACTCAAGCAGGTAAAATGCCCACAGTTTCTCTGGGCAGCGGTTATACTTACCAAGGCAATTCAAGTGATGACAGTTTTAGCAACAGCTTACGCATGAATTGGCCAATCTATAGCGGCGGCCGGACGGAAGCGCAGATTGAGCAGGCCAAACTTGGCGTACGTACTGCTGACCTCAATGTGGAGAAAAGCAAACAACAACTGATTCTTGACACCACATCCAATTATTATAGTGTACTTGAGGCTAAAAACATGCGTGCTGTGAATGAGGAGAGTGTCAACAATCTTAAGGCCCATCTAAACATAGTACAAGCAAAATACCAGGAAGGTGTTGCTGCTAAATCTGAGGTCTTACGGGCTGAAGTCGAGGTTGCCAACGCTGACCAGAATCTTATTAAAGCCCAAAATCAATATGAGTTGGCAGTAGCTGATTTGCTGACTACCATGAATATGGATGCCGGGATCGAGCTACAGTTAAAGGGTGAGCTTGCTTATCAGGCTGATACCAGAACATTGGCAGAAGCTATTAGCATGGCCAAGCAAAACCGGCCGGAAATGGCCCAGGCCCAAGTCAGTATCGACAGTGCCCAAAAAGGTATCGAGATTGCTGAAAGCAACAAACGGCCGACCGTATCCCTGTCAGCTTCAACCGGCTGGAATGATCGACTGTTGCCTACTGATGATACCAACTGGTCGGTTGGGGCCTCGGCAAGCTGGAATGTTTTTGATGCCGGTGTAACCAAGTCCAAAATCAGCCAGGCTGAGTCTTCGGTAGCCAAAGCCAAGCTGCAGGCTGAGCAGACAACTGATTCCATCGAGCAGGAAGTCCGTCAAAGCTACCTAAATATGAAGGAAGCTGAGAAACGGTTGAGTACAACTCAGGTAACAGTAAACAAGGCCAATGAGGATCTGTACATTGCGCAAGAAACCTATAGAGCCGGTGTTAGTACCAATCTTGATGTCTTTGATGCTCAATTAGCGCTGACACAGGCCAAAACAAACCATGTGCAGGCTCTGTATGATTACAATGTCAACAAAGCTAAACTTGATAAAGCCATGGGCGTAAAAGCCGCTAGTCTATAGGTGGGGAGAGGTAGTTATGAAATTGCTATGGCAGAAAATTTTAAAACAAAAGAAGCTGTTCGTTATAGCCATCCTGGTGGTGGCCGCCATTGCTGGCGGTGGCTATTACTATCAAAATAAAAATAAAGCAGCCACAGTGCCCCAACAGACCATTGAGGCTGAGGTCCGGGACCTAACTTCAGTGGTAGCGGCAACAGGCACAATCAAGGCCGTAAATTCTGTAGATATCAGCTCCAAAATAACAGCTCATATCAAAGAAATAAAGGTCAAAGAAAATGAGCAGGTTACAGCCGGGCAAGAGCTTGTTATATTGGAAGATACTGCTCTGCAGGCCCAGGTAACCCAGGCGAAAGAACGGCTGGATAATGCAGCTATCAAATACCAGCGGACCTCCCGGCTGACTTCAATTGGCGGCACTTCCACAGAGGCACTCGATAATGCCAGCATGGATTATAAGATTGCTCAGGCCAATTATGATGAGGTCATGTCTAAGCTTGATGATACCATTATTGTTTCACCCATGGCTGGCAGTGTCATCGGTAAACCGTTATCAGCCGGGGAACTGGTAGCCCAAGGGGTAAATAATCCCACCGTTATTTTAACTGTGGCTGATATGTCAAAAATGCAAATTGAAGCCAATATAGATCAAACTGACATTGGTAAAATCGCGCTGGGACAAAAGGTTACCTTTACAGTCGATGCTTATCCAGGTAAAGAGTTCAGTGGTATGGTAACAACCATCTCCCGCAAGGCTACAGTTTCCGGCAATGTTACCTACTACCCGGTAACCATTGACGTTACTAATGCCGAAAACCTGTTAAACCCTGGCATGGTTGCCAGAGTATCGGTTATTGTCAGTGAAAGCCAAGGCGTGCTGCCCCTGCCACTGTCAGCGATCCGTTCAGATAAAACCGGAAAATATGTTGTTGTTGCCGGACCAAACGGTCAGACACAGAATGTGCCTGTTAAAACAGGGAATACCGGCGATGACCGGGTAGAGATTATCAGTGGACTTAGTGCGGGTGACAAGGTTGTTGTAGCACAAGTCAAAGCCCAGTCACAGGCACAAACAGGTAACCAACAGGGATCACGTCAGGGCGGTGGGGCGCGTCCGATGTTCTAAACTGAATGTCAGTTAAGGAGGCTATACTATGACAATAGCATTAGCTAATATAATAAAAACCTATCAAATGGGCGATACTGTAGTTGCCGCCCTGGCAGGAGTCAGTCTTGATATCTGTGAAGGCGAATTCACTGCCATCATGGGGCCATCAGGCTCTGGTAAATCGACGTTGATGAATATACTGGGTTGTTTAGACCGTCCAACAAGCGGCTCGTATTTGTTGGATGGACAGGAGGTTTCGACGCTAACAGATGATGAACTGGCACTGACCAGGAACAAAAAGATCGGGTTTGTTTTTCAGAACTTTAACCTACTGCCGCGTATTACGGCAGTCGAGAATGTTGCTTTGCCATTGGTCTATGCTGGGGTTGCGGCCAAAGAACGGCACCAGCGTTCTGCGGCGGCACTGGCTTCTGTCGGTCTGGAAAAAAGAATGGACCATCTGCCCAACGAATTATCAGGTGGTCAGCGTCAGCGAGTAGCCATTGCCCGCGCGCTGGTTAATGAGCCTAGTATTATTATGGCTGATGAACCTACCGGTGCGCTTGACACCAAATCAGGCGAGGAAGTTATGGACATCTTTAAAACCCTCAATTCCTATGGCCGTACCAT
Source organism: Sporomusa sp. KB1 (assembly GCF_007830295.1). Lineage (GTDB taxonomy): Bacteria > Bacillota > Negativicutes > Sporomusales > Sporomusaceae > Sporomusa. Next base: position 2,730,498 of record NZ_VLKC01000002.1, read on the forward strand.
TATTTTGGTAACCCATGAGCCTGATATCGCCGCCCATGCCAAGCGAGTCATTCATGTCCGCGATGGACTCATTGTCCGGGACACAGGAAAGGATGAAGCATGTGTTTTGGGAAAGTGTTAAGATTGCATTAGATGCATTAGTATCCAACAAGCTCAGGTCCATCCTTACCATGCTTGGCATTATCATTGGCGTGGGTGCGGTTATTGCCATGGTGTCTATTGGTATGGGGGTACGGGATAAGGTATCGAGCTCGATTGCCAGCCTGGGCAGCAATCTTATCATTGTTACACCAGGGGCCGCTTCCTCCTCCGGTGTACGGCAGGCAGCCGGCACCAATATTACTCTGACCTTGAAGGATGCTGAAGCTATGGCTCGTGAAGTGAACGGCATCGGTGCGGTCGCCCCTAGTGTTAGTAAGCAATATCAAATGGTTGCCGGTAATATGAACTGGACAACCAGCGTGCAGGGTACGACGCCAGAATATCTGGAGGTGCGTAACCTAAGCGTGCAAGCCGGCAGCTTTATTACTGATGAAGATGTCGAGAGCCGCAACCGGGTGGCTGTTATTGGTACTACTGTTGCCAGCAACCTGTTTACCAACATAAACCCGATTGGACAGAGCATCCGTATTAACAATGCTCCTTTTACGATAATCGGCGTGCTTGAGAGCAAAGGCCAGTCAGCCGGGGGGCAGGACCAAGACGATACAGTTATTATTCCACTGACTACGGCTCAGGAACGCATGATGGGTATTACCTACGTTCAGACAATCAGTGTGCAGGCAGCTGATTCTGAAGTTGTTGATCAGGTACAGGAGGGCATAACCAGCCTCCTGCGGGCGCGACATGATATCACGGCAGATAAAACCGATGACTTTACCGTGCGTAACCTGGCCAGTGTTATGGCGACAGCTCAGGAAACAACAGGAACCATCACCATGCTGCTGGGAAGTATTGCGGCCATTTCTCTCTTAGTTGGTGGTATCGGCATCATGAATATTATGATGGTATCTGTTACTGAACGGACAAGGGAAATCGGTATTCGCAAAGCGCTGGGAGCCAGATATTCCAATATCCTGATGCAATTCCTTATCGAAGCCATTGTTATCGGCGTCATTGGCGGTGCTATCGGTATTATAATCGGGATTGGCACTTCCTACGCCATTTCGTCCATTGCCGGTTGGAATACGGTGGTTACCGCAACACCGATTTTGGTAGCTTTCGGCTTTTCGGTAGGTATTGGCCTGTTTTTCGGTCTTTATCCGGCCCGCAAAGCGGCGTTGCTTAATCCAATTGACGCCTTGCGGTATGAGTAGTGAATAAAAAACAAAGAAGCTGTGCTGAAACTTTTGTTTCAGCACAGCTTTTTTGTTTTTCCTATATTCTAATGTCAATAATAGCTGATACTCCAACACCCTGTACCCGACTAAAGTTGACGGGATTAGTACTATCGATAGGCAGTAGAGCTTTTACTCTAAACGTACTGCTGTTAAAATTGCCTTCTAATTGGAGCACTGCTTCCGTTTGGTCCACTAATTCTTGCGAGCCTGTTACCTGGGCAGCACCTATGTACCCTTTATTGCCAGCAGAAACGATGGGGACTACCTTAGTAGCATAATCACTGCCTGCACCATGTTTAAAGGTCAATGTATTGATGAAATTATTCAGCGGGGTTGAAAATTTATTGATGAGAAAACCTATCCCACCGACTTTAAAAACATCACCAAAGCTAAAAGCTTGCGAAACTGGAACAGCGGTAACTGATAGCAAGGAAACTAGTAACATACCAATCAAAATCTGTTTCTTCATGTAAACTCCTCCAGTATAAATTTAGTGTTTGTACTATAATTTGATTATACTAAAATTGACTAAATAGTCAACCACGGGTTATGGTTTATATTGTTGACCCGTATACCGCTTTTAATAATGTGGGTTTTCGCAAGTCGGCGCAGTTACAGACCTGTTTATCGTCAAGCCGTCTGATTGTATCCAATAGAATATGCCCAATCTTGTCTGCATCTGCATAGAAGATTTGACTGAGCTCATTATGCTCCCAGTCTTTTACAACACCTTCCCCATAATTCACAACAGTATACAGGCCTGCATAACAAGCGCCGATTTCCCGGGCCAGATAGACTTCGGGACAGAGACTTTGGCCAACAATATCGGCATGTCCCTTCAACATTGCCACCTCAGCAGGGCTTTCAAAATGCCGCCCATCGGTTACGGCATATACCCCCCGTTGAAAGACCCGGGTCAGGGGTCTTGCTTTTGCCGCACAAATCAACTCTTGCCGAAGGTGCGGGCAAAGGGCTTGCCGCATAATCAACAGATAATGGCCCTCCAGCCCTACATCCTTACGCATGGATTGATCAATATAGTCTGATGCGACAACCATATCCCGGGTATCAAGCAGATGGTTGACTGACCCTACACCGCCTTCGGCCAGTATTTTTTTTACGCCTGCCTCACGAAATAACCAAAAAATTTGCCTTGAAGCATCGGCACGGCTGACCCCGTTGCGCCAACCGTGCATGCGGCAGGTTAGCACCTTTTTATTACCCAGGCGAAATAGGAGCAACGGTGGTGTTTGCCCATAGGGTGTGTCAAACACCATATCGCGTTCGATTATTTCCACATCATGACAGCACAGTGCTGCCGGAAAGTCCATTGACAATGTGCCTGACCCGCCAATAATGGCAATACATGCCTGCGGAATACAGCTCATTATATCCCCTCGCAATCGTTTATTTAAAAATTTTCAGGATTTCATACTGTGTATTCCGTTGGGCTGGAATTTTGCCTGTGGTGCGGATAAGGTCTGTCATTTTTTCAATTGACATCTGATAGGCAGTACCAGCAGCTCGGACTACGTTTTCTTCCAGCATAATACTGCCCAGATCATCGGCGCCAAAGGCCAGTGTCAACTGGCCGATTGATTGGCCCTGAGTCACCCAGGAGCCCTGCAAATGTGAGATATTGTCGAAATACAACCGGGCTACAGCTAAAGTCCGCAGATAATCCCAGGCACTAGCCTTTTCGCCGCCTAATTCTGTGTTGCCAGGCTGGAATGTCCACATGATAAAAGCCCGGAAACCGCCCGTACAATCTTGCAGTTCACGGATGGTCCGGAAATGATTAATACGTTGCCGGTAGGTTTCCTGCATTCCGATCACCATGGTAGCGGTTGTACCCATCCCTATACGCTGAGCTGCTTCCATGACTTCCAGCCACTGCTTTGTCGTAATTTTTAAGGGACTGACCCGGCGGCGTACCGCATCATCTAATATTTCCGCTCCTCCGCCGGGCAGGGAATCCAGACCTGCGGCCTGCAGGCGATACAGGGCCTTTTGGATGGAGATACCAGCTAGGCTGGCCATATGGACAATCTCCGCCGGAGAAAAAGAATGAATTGTAATAGGAAAGTGCTCTTTAATGCCCCGCAACATATTTTCAAAATAGGGGAGAGTTAATTCTGGGTGCAAACCGCCTTGCAGCATGATTTGAGTGCCACCGGCAGCTATCGTTTCTGCAATTTTTTGGTAGAGTTCTGCTGTACTGAGTACATAAGCGTCCGCGGCATCGTTAGCCCGGTAAAAAGCACAAAATTTGCATTGGCTTTTGCAAACGTTGGTATAGTTGATATTCCGGTCTACAATAAAGGTAGCATAAGGGCCGGGATGTTTCCTTAGCCGGATGACATCTGCCGCTTGTCCCAAAGCGGGCAGATCTCCCCGGGTTAATAGCTCTAGTGCATCATCATCTTGTAAACGGCTGCCCTGAAGTATCTGGTCGATAATCGACTGCCATCTGTCCACTATTGTCATACCTCCAGAAAAGTCAGCTCAGGTGCTTCGGCAATATGCCCCAACGCTTGCGCCCGCCGGTAATATTCCCTCAACCCCTGCTGATGCTCGACATCAAAGCCAAATTGCAGCGTAGAGAAATAGGCTTGCAGAAAACCTGAGTCAAAGCATTCCCAGCGAGCGGCATCGTTGGCTACTTGTTCTACATGCATCAGGCTGTAGGACATGGAATGCACGAAAGAGCGCTGCACTTCACGGACAAGTTCCGGGTTATCGCCCGCAAAGTTTCGCCGGGCGGCCCAGACGGCAAACACCATTTTGCACCCAGTCAATTCTTTCCACTCACAGCCCAAATCATAAGCGTATAAGCCACTAGGAACTTGATAGTGAATCTGCAGTGCTTCATCACCAATCAACAGTGCCGCATCAGCTTCCAGCAGCATTGAGCCTAAATGGGGAGGACACTCAAAATAGGCAGGGTGAATATGATATTTATCCTCAAGAATAATTTTTAATAGCACTTGCGATGTGCGAGAAGTATTTGTCAGGGCAATCTTACGGTTATGCAGTTCAGCGATAGGTACCTTGCTTACCAAGTATATGCTTGCCACCGGTCCATCGCAGCTTACCGAAAGACCTGGAAGCAAGATCAGTTCACGCCAATGCCGCGAGTATTCAATAGATGGGATCGGAGAAATGTCAAGCCTGCCTTCTAACAAATGGCGGCTCAATTCCCTGGCCGTATCTTTGCTCAATTCTACATCCCAAAGCACGTCGTTTTTTACCAAACCGTAATAAAGGGGTAAGCAATTGATAAACTGAATATGTCCCACTCTGGGTCTCATCACGCTTGGCTCCCTTCATATACTTGCACTTCACGGTAGAGAGTATCCCGTTCGACGGGAATATTCCCTGTTTCGCGGATAAAATCGATAATGGCTTGCTTACTAATACCTACCGCGGTTTTTGCCCCGGCCGCGTGGAGAATTTTTTCTTCCACGACCGTCCCGTCCAGATCGTCGATGCCAAAGGCCATTGCAACTTGGGCAATGGGTAATGTTAACATAATCCAAAATGCTTTCACATGATCAAAATTATCCAGCATGAGGCGGCTAATAGCCAGCATTTTTAAGTCTTCCCAGGCTGTTGCCCGTTTAATGTCGCTGAGTCCGGTATTTTCCGGATGGAAGGGGAAGGGAATAAAGGCCTGGAATCCACCTGTTTTATCCTGCAGTTTACGCAATGTCAGTAAATGATCAATTCGTTCTTCCTGAGTTTCAACATGCCCATACAACATAGTGGCATTGCTATGTATACCTAACTGATGCGCTGTCTGCGCCACTTCCAGCCATTCGGCGGCGCTGCACTTGTTCGGACATATAATCTGCCGCACCCTGTCATTTAATATTTCGGCACCGCCACCCGGCAGCGAGCCTAATCCTGCATCCTTGAGAATCATCAGTACTTCCCGGATTGACCGGTTAGCTATTTTCGCAAAATGGGCAATTTCCACAGCGGTAAACGCCTTTAAATGGAGGTTGGGAAATTCCTGGTGAATACGAGCAATGATATCTGCGTAATAGGTAAAGGGTTTGTCCGGATGCAAAGCGCTGACAATATGCAGTTCTGTCATTTCTGGTGCATCTGCAAGTGCCTGGCGGGCAATAGACAGAGCTTTTTCCGGTTCCATCACATAAGCCTGGGATGCATCGGCATCACAGCCAAAAGCGCATAATTTGCAGCGGGATACACAGATATTGGTTAGGTTAATGTGCCGGTTGACATTAAAATAGACTTTGCTGCCAGATTTGCGTTGTTTGGCAAAACGGGCCAGTGCGCCGATCCGCAGTAATTCATCGGATTTTAGTAAAAATAAGCCGTCATCCCGCGTCAAACGTTCCCTGTTATATATCTTTTGTTCAATCAAGCTCAATTGATCTTCCACGTAGTCATCTCCTGTTTTTGTGTCTCGGCAAGCTTCCTGCCGGACCTCCAATATTGATAAATATAATTACCATTTTCTATAGAGATTGGCCGATACCTGCCAATTAAGAATATGTTACTTCATTATGTTGCGTTTCATCCCGCGGATTAAGTTCTTGGTCTCTGTATCTACACGGAAGGATTCGGTGATTTTTTGTAAGGCTTTGTTGTAGGTGAAGTCATCTAGCGTATTTTGCTTTAAATAGGCCATGGTTTGTTCCGGATAGTTAATAAAGCAAAGGGAAATAGCCCAGGCTACGGCCATTTTTACATAATACCCATCGTGCTTAGCGCTATCTAAACGCAGAAGTACCTGCTCAATATACTCGTTTTTGATATAAAAACTCAGCAGCATCACTATGCCGAACCGTAGTTCAAATTCTTCTCGTGACTGCAGATAAGGTTGTAAAAACTCCCAAACCTGTGCCTGATATTTCTTAGTGATTTTTAAGCTGGTGCAAAAGCTGTCGCATACGCCCCAGTTATTGATCTTAGGTACAAAGGCAGCGGTATGGCACAAAATCTCCTCAATATCAGCCTTGGCGTAGCCGATTACCAGTCCTTGCAGTATAATTTCTTCATTATAGTCAGCTGGTGCCGCCTTTAGATAGCTGCGCCAATCGCCCCTCGCAAGCTCCTTGGCAAGCTTCCGCAAATGTGGTAACCGTACACCTAAAATATTATCTGTATCTGGCACCAATTTGCTGTGAAACTGCCGGTACTCCTCGTCGGCCAGGGCCAAAAGGCGCTCTCTTATCGTCTGTTCCATAGTATCCCCCTTATATGGTGATTATTTATTTTAGCATAAGTTGAGCAAGGGAGAAATATAAACGATCTTCCTGTACAAGAAAGAAAACAGCAAGCCAAAGGGAAAAGCACAAATAACTAATCCAGTGAGCCGGTACTGCCTCCGCCACCTGAAGAAACTGGAATTTTTAGGATCATTGTGTTATAATAAAGCTTGTTCGGGGCATTAGCTCAGCGGGAGAGCGCTTGATTCACATTCAAGAGGTCACTGGTTCGAAACCAGTATGCCCCACCAGGAAATTCAAGGCTTTGCGGGCTTTCACCGCAGGGTCTTTTTTGTTTTTATGCTTAAGTTTATGCTTACAGGATTTAGAGGTAGAATTTTATGTTACACTCTTTGCCTGTATCCACTTCAGCAAAAGCTGCTCCTCGACTCTCCAAGCCCTGCCGATTTTCACTTTAGGGAAACCTTCGCCGTGAATTAAGTTGTATGCGGTAGGCTTTGATACTCTCAATATTTCGGTTACTTCTTCAATTGTTAATAGTTTTATCATTATACATGCTCCTTCAATGTTATTGTTTAATACGCGTTTGAACATAAAAAAGAGACCCGTAACGGGACTGGGGGACAGGTGTACTGTCCCAGAAGTTAGTAATAACATCTTGTGATAACTATAACTGGCCTTACAGAAGTTTTTTGGGACAGATTACCTGTCCCCTTGTCCCTCGAAAATCGTGTAATCCCAGCTAAAGGAGGGTTGGGTGCCCCACATTGAGCCAATGACAATGGGAATATACACTATAGAGGCGGTTGCATTGAATAGCCAAACAAAAATTACCCCGCCACACGCCTTCTTTGAGATAAAATTCCAGGAATCATGGAAGAAGGCAGCACAAAGAAGAAGTAGTAAAGCCAGTTCGGTCATCTATAATAACTGATTGAGCTTGCTTTCAGGCTCTTCACCATTCTCTACACGTTTTATATTATTCACAAAGAAATCATATCTTTTTTTATGGAATTTGCGACCGTCAGGCATGCCTGCCGTATGGGGAGTAAGTATCACATTACCCAGACTCCGGAGCTCACTGTCAGTTGGCAGCGGTTCAGATTCAAACACATCCAGGCATGCACCGGCAATATCCCTGTTTTTTAAGGCATCGATCAAGTCGCTTTGATGGACAATCCCGCCGCGGGCTGTATTGATAAACAGTGCGGTATTCTTCATTTTCTGGAATATCTCTTTGTTGATCAGCTGTTTGGTTTGCTGATTCAGAGGGATATGTACACTTACGATGTCCGATGTACTTACAAGAGTATCGAAATCCACCATTTTCACAAAATCGTCTGACTGTACAACGGCATTTCTCGCATAAGTCAGCACATTCATATCAAAAACCCTGCAAAACTCCGCTACTTTCTTACCGATAGCGCCGAAGCCGATAATTCCAATCGTTTTTCCCTGTAATTCACTCCCTGTATAGTCCAATTGATTTTCATCCATCCTGTTTTTCATGAAAGAATCAAAAAAGGGTATATTTTTGTAATAAGACAATATCAGTGCCATGACATGCTCGGCTACTGCCTGTGCATTCACTCCTGCTGCATTGGCTACCCAAATGCCGCGTTGCGTACAGGCATCAATATTTACATTATCAAATCCTGCACCTGTCTGTACCAGCTTTAAATTTTTTGCGCTAGAAAGCAGGCTGTCGTCCACTTTAATATGTTCTGGTATGATTACCTGGCAATCTTCCATATGATGTAGCATTTCTTTTCCGGGCGGGACAATGACAATGTCCCAGCCTTCCGGAAAATGCCTGGAAATATTGGATTTTGCGATCTCGCTAAAATAGCCGACGATGAGAATCTTCATTGCTTAACCACCTTTCATGCTCTATACCATGCTTCGAAGAAAAACCGGTTGATGCTTGGAAATTCACCTTTTTAAAGCAGCAGTAATAATTGCCATATTATACACTTCATCTGCATTGCAACCTCTGGAAAGGTCATTGATCGGTGCATTTAGCCCCTGCAGGATCGGACCATATGCCTCAAAGCTTCCAAAACGCTGAGCTATCTTATAACCAATATTACCGGCATTAATATCTGGGAATATGAAAGTGTTCGCTTCCCCAGCGACAGGAGAGTGTGACGCTTTTATTTTTGCAACCTCTTTGGAAAACGCGGCATCAAACTGCATTTCTCCGTCAATGGGAAAATCAAGATTCATACTTTTTAATTTTGTGGTTGTATTTCGCATTTTATCAACCGTTTCTCCTGTGCCAGAGCCGAACGTACTATAAGATAATAATGCAACTTTTGGCTCTATGGAAAAGACTTTTGCTGTTCTTGCCGTTTCAATAGCAATCTCGACAAGTTCATCCTCACTTGGGTTTAAGTTGATAGCACAATCGGCCATGGCGTATTTTTCCTCAACATTCGCTATTTTGCGATAGAGAATGAAGCTGCTGGAAACAATTTTATTTCCAGGTGATGTTTTAACAATTTGCAGTGCCGGGCGAACGGTGTCGGCAGTAGAATAGGTTGCGCCACCTAAAAGGCCGTCAGCATAACCCGTTTTTACAAGCATTGTACCGAAATAATTCGTTTTCAGCAAAGACTCGCGGCAAGTGGACTCATCCATTTTTCCTTTTCTCAGTTCAACCATCGCTGCAACCATAGATTCTAGAGCCGGATAGGTTTTAGGATCTATGATTTCAATTTCATTTGTAAGAAAACCATATTTTTGCGATACCCTACGGATTTCTTCTGGATTGCCTAACAGTATCGGTTCGAGGATCTGCTCTTTTTTCAACCGGCTTGCCGCCTCAAGAATTCTTGGATCGGAGCCTTCCGTAAATACTAGCTTTTGCTGTGTGGTTTTCAATTTTTCAATCATATTTGCAAACATTGTATGCCCCTCCATTTTTACTTATTGGTCTTTAGCTATGGACCAATAAATATTTGACCATCGTCGCTATTAATGATAATTTTAAACATATAGAATGATGTTGTAAAACTCAAATATTTTGTGAACTATATTAATTATTTCTATATATCGAGAGGCGTTCTATGTATTTTCCTGGGATTGAGGCGTTTTTAGCTATCGTGCGGACTGAGAGTATCAGCAAGGCAGCCGAATTGTTGCACTTGTCACAAGCCACTGTAAGCTATCGGTTAAAAAGGAAGGGACTGGGGGACAGGTGTACTGTCCCAGAAGTTAGTAATAACATCTTGTGATAACTATAACTGGCCTTACAGAAGTTTTTTTGGGACAGATGACCTGTCCCTCTAATTAGCGTAACAGGTTGTCGAGGAGCGGTTAGCCACTTCCTTTTTAGCAAGGAGGTGGTATGATGACAATGTTTGAGGCAATGTATCTCATGATTGCATTTGCAACACTCGTTGTTTTGATCATAAAAAAGAAATAACCGCCCCTGGACAAGGTTCGCGGTTATTTCTTAATAACTCCTACTTTAGGCTAACCATTCGGTTAGACAACCTGTGGGTCTGGCGTGTTGGAGCACGTCAGTCCTTTTCTTCTTTTTATACCCAGTGCATGAAAAATATGTAACTAATTAGAAAAATCATCGTTTTCTTGTAGGAAACCAATCTTTTTTCCTTCATATACTTGCAATCTATGTAAAAGAGTACTAATATTAGTAATAGGTGGAAATTAAAAAGTAAAGTCGCCGTGTCCCATAGGTGCGGGAACACCTATAGGCACGAGCAGGTGAAGACGCACCTACACGTAACAGTGAACTGTCCACGACGACAATCTTATTATACCCGGTTGTTAGATGAATTACAAGTTTTGACAATTGGAGTGTAATGATTGGCGTGTTAAGGCAGGGGCTGAGCGACTGCATGCACTATTCGATGGTATCATATCTTGATACAGGTTTAGCAGGACACGTTGATGGGTTCTGTTATTTGGGTTATTTCCTGTATCTTGATACTGTTGCAATAATCGATTTGGATCGCATGTGTAGGGTAGAAATAATCCTGCATATGTGATCCTTTTTAATTTCCTCCTGTAAAATTCCCATTCATGGGAGATTACAGGAGGGCATAGAAGCCTCCAGATAAAATAAGGAGGGGTGGGTTTAACTGACTTATGAATATCAGATACCTGGATTTTAAGAAACAAGAAACTGAGCTATATGATAAAATTTGGCAACTATCTGAAGAACTTGATCGGCTGGATAAAGAGGGAAAAGATACAACGGATACTATCCAAAGATTTAGGGAGGTATTGGAAGAATTTTTGTTATTCAGGCAGCAGGGAGGCAAAGACCTGCTAGTTAAAGTCAAACTCTAAGAAACAAACTCCCAGTCCCCGCGTTTCTCCGTTGGAATAGCCAAAATAGGAACTTCCATTTTGGCTATTCCAATAAGTAGGATAATTACAACGCCTTCGCCGCTGGACTTGCCCCAAGATGTACGGGTTTTGGCAGAAAGAATGAACACAACGCTGCCAGTAGTGCAACCGCTGTAAGAAGTTCCATCGTTGCTGGCAAGCCGTGATTATCCGCAAACCCACCAATCAATGGCACAAACATACCACCCACACTGAAAGAAAGTCCCAGTGTTACTCCGGATGCAAAACCTATACTGCGTGCTAAATAGCTCTGCCCCAAAACAACGACCGAACTAAACGGTGAAAACATAGCAAATCCGATCGGTATCATTAACGCATAACTAATGAACGCATTCGTCGTCTGTGATAATAAACCTACCATCGGTACCAACAGTACATAACTCATTTGCACCACTTTCAAGTAGCCGATTTTGTCTGCCAACAGTCCGCCAATGAGTGTAGTCACTACACCAAACATAAATAGTAGTGTCAACGCTGAAGCAGCTGCCGCAGTAGAAAGCCCCGTGACATTTACCAAATACAGCGGAATAAAGCTTCTTAGCCCGCAAATGACAATCGAACTAAAAATAATCAGCAATGTCAATCGCGCAAAGGATGGCCAATCATTTTTAAGATTGATTTTTGGTTCTGTGACCTTTCCATCTGCCGCTACCTCGGAAACTGAAGTCTGCGCGATATCTGCTTTCATTTTCGGAACAATCACCAATAAAATCATTGCCATGATCAATGCCAACAAACAAAATACCGCTGTCCCTTTCATGCCAAATGCCGTAATGGCAGCCACGGCAATAATCGGTCCGACAGCAAAACCACCGTTCCCGCCTACAGAAAAAATACTCAAGGCCGTACCTCTTCTTGTTCCGGAAAGTTTATGGATCATACGCGCCGCTTCAGGATGAAAAATAGCACTGCCGATTCCACTCACCGTTACCACTGCAAAAATAGCCCAATAATTTTCAAAAAGTCCTGCCAACCCCATTGCTGCACCACCTAAAAAAATTCCCAGCGGCATAAGCCATGTTTTTGACGTACGATCTGCCAGCCAGCCAAAGGTAGGCTGTACAACGGAAGATAAAAAGCAGGATGCAAACATCAAACCCGCTACAGCTTGATAATCCATACCATACTGTAAAATAAAAAACGGCAAAATAGCGGGCAATGCCCCCATGCCAATATCGCAGAAAAAGTGACTTACTGCTACTACATATACATATTTTTGATTCAATTCCATATCCTCCTCTTATGTACTATTTATATTTCTTCAGTTAGTTTTTTATCATACTTCTGGTTTATATCGTTCAGAAACCGTAAGATAATAGATTGCTCATATTCACTATATGCTGACAAAAGAGCTAATTTTTCTTGCCCCGCTTGATTATGACACTTTTTATGTTCGATATATACTTTCTGCCCTTGCTCCGTCAGGCAGAAATAAATCTCTTTATTATTCTCTGGCTTTTGATAGCTGTCAATTAATTTTTTGTTTAGCAATTTCTTACTGATTTTACTTATGGCACCTCGTGTCATACCCATTTCAGCCGCTACTTTCGTGACATTTGCATAATCCATTGAGCCGATCTTATCAATGCAATGTGCTTCTGCTAAATTAATCCCCACAAAAATATCTTCTCGATGATGCTCAAAAATAGTGGAACGTTCTTGTATTCGGGTAAGTGATCTTATAATTTTTATTGCATTATCCACATACATTCCCCCTTTGTTTCCGCAGAAACAATATAACAATACCACATTTTTGTTTCTGGGTAAACAAAAATGTGGTTCCCCGGTGTAGTTCAATCAGGACAAAAGAGTGTTAAGGTGGTAAAAGCGGTATACTAAGCAAAGAATATAAGTTATGATAAGGAAAGTGGTAAAAACTATAAAAACATAGGGCAAAAGTTTTGTGGCAGAAGGAGGAGTATATGATGTCCCCAAAATGTTCTTTTAGTGAAGCGTTGGCTGACCCTGAACAGTTGTCGATAACCTGGGAACTAGTTCCTGGACGGGGTATGCGGGAAAAGGCACAGGAACATCTGCTGAAAATGGCTGAGTTGGCGGCTAAGGACCCCAAAATAAATGCCATTACGATTACAGATAATCCTGGTGGTAAAGCAGCTATCTTGCCGTACTCCATGGCTGTGGAAGCCAAACGGCTGGGTATTGACCCGCTTGTCCATTTTACCAGCAAAGATAAAAACAGAAACGCCCTGGAGAGCGAACTCTATGCGTTGGGCAGGGCCGATATTCACAATTTATTGGTTATGACTGGGGATTATCCCACAGAAGGATATGCGGGTCTGGCTAAGCCGGTTTTCGATTTTGATGCAGTCCATGCTCTCCGCATGATTACGAAAATGAATGAAGGTGCCTACACTAACCTGCCTGCTACTCACTTTTTTGCTGGGGCTGTTGTTTCACCGTTCAAAGCTACCGAAGCAGAAACTATGGCTCAATATTACAAGCTGCATAAAAAAATAGCGAATGGTGCCAGGTTTATTATTACCCAGCTGGGTTTTGATGCCAGAAAATTTGATGAGTTGCGCAAGTATGCCGATAGTAATCAATTCAACGTACCACTTATTGGGAATATCTATGTGCTGTCTGTACCTGTGGCTAAACTGATGAATAAGAATCTGATTCCTGGCTGTGTGGTAACAGATAAATTGGTGAAAAAATTGGAAGCAGAGCAGGCAGATGCTGCAAATAAAAAAGAACAGCAATTGCTCAGAGCAGCCAAATTGTATGCAGTACTTAAGGGCTTACGTTATGATGGTGTAAATATTGGTGGTCATGGTCTTAGCTATGCCGATGTGCAATATATTATGGAAAAAGGCGAGGAACAAAGTGGTAACTGGCAGGATATTGCAGTAGCCGATTTTGACTATCCGCAGGCTGACGGTTTTTATTTTTTTGAAAAAGATGTAACAACAGGACTCAATACTTGCCAACCCTTTGACCGTAGGCAGACCGGTTCGGGCCATTCCTCATTAAAACAGTCGGTAATGGACTTGGTCCATGGGGTGGCATTTGACCATAAGGCACCGCTTTACCCGCTAAACAAAGCAGTTGCGAAATTTATTGATAACTCCTGCCTGAAAAAGCCATTTACTATTGCTGAATACACCACCAAGACAATGACAAATGAATGCCGGTTCTGTGGTGATTGTGCCATGCACGAACTCGGTTTTATTTGTCCAATGTCGCAGTGTCCCAAGCAACAGCGCAATGGTGCTTGCGGCGGCAGCCGCGATGGATGGTGTGAGGTTTATCCTGAACAACAGAAGTGTATTTATGTAAAAATGTATGAAGGCTTCAAAGGGGGCGGCAAAGAAGAGCGTATGAAAGCCAAGTACATGCCACCCTGTAATTGGGAACTGCACCGTACTTCCTCGTGGTTAAACTATTTTAATGATAGAGACTACAATAATAATAAAGGGTAGAAAGTGAATAATAGTAAATAAGCCGTCCATTTCATTCATGGACGGCTTATTACGTAGAGCCTATATTAATTAGGAATTCTTAGACTCAAAGGTATGACAGTTGGTTTGCTCACTTTGCCGGGCACTTGTGCTGCCGCCATCAACGTTAACCTCAATTGCAGAAGCGTCACATTGTTCACCAGATTTCCAGTACCTACAGTTTGATACCTTGCATTTTACACCAGGTAAAGACATCGTTTTTCACCTCGCTTTAGTTGTAGTACAGGAGTAGTATAGCCAGATTCTCCCTCAATATACCAAAAAATTTCTCAGTTGGTGAAAGGTAACCCTAGGATGGTTTTTCAGCTTTATTCAGGTCAAACCAAAATATAACACCATTGAACATGTTTTTCACTCCATACCCATTCCCATGCTGTTCCTGAATAGCGCGTACAATCGATAAACCTAGCCCGTACCTGCCGAATTCCCGGGTGCGAGCTTCATCGATTTTATAGAAGCTTGTCCATATTTTCTCCAGGCTGTCAGTAGGAATTGGCTGCCCAGAGTTATAGATACAGACTCTGATTCTATTCTCAGTATCCTCAAGCCAAAGCCTAATACGCTTTTCCCCTTGGGCATGGGTGAGCGCATTGGTGAAGAGATTAAGCAATACCTGTTCAATACGCCGGGGGTCGCCGTTGACTTCAGGACTGGTTAGTGCATTTATTTCCAGGGAAATACTTTTTTCTTTGAGAACAGACATATATTTTTTTGCAATATCCTGCAATAATGGCAACAGGTCAAAATCAGTCCGTTTCAGTTCAAATAAGCCTGATTCCAGCTGTGAAAGGTTGAGCAAGTCTTTGACCAGTTTATCCATCTTTTCCGCTTCGTCAATAATGACTGAGCAATAGAAATTTTTGCTTTCTTCATCACGGGCGACATTCTCTTTTAATCCTTCGGCGTAGCCTAATAGCAGCGAGAGCGGTGTTTTCAGCTCATGGGAAACATTGGACACAAAGGATTTGCGCATTTTATCTAAAGCCCGCTCTTTTTCCACATCAGCCAATAATTGTTGATTTTTTTGGTTAAGGGCTGAGATGGCAGTGTCCAGTTGGTCTGATAAGTGGTTAATGCTGTTGCCAAGTTCACCAAGCTCATCAGCCTGGTTTACCCGGCATTTTTGGGAAAAGTCCAGACGCGCCATGTTTTGGGCGATTTGTTTAAGTTCAAGGATCGGTTGGGTAAAGCGCTTGGAAAACAAGAAGGCCCAGACGCAACCGGCTAATAGGGTTAGGAAGCCAGTTATGGTCATAAAATGAGCCGCGGCAATAGCACTCTCAGACATAGGGGCCAGCGGTTGTCTGATGATTAGGATATCACCGTTCATTAGCTGCCTTTCCAGAACCATAAAGTCAATTTTCAACATCTGGTCCAGCTGCATCTCAAGTACTGTTTGACTATCAATGATTTGGCTGCTTTTGATTAGCTGCATCGAATTAGGCGGGATTCGGAATTGACTGGTAGGCGAAGTTGTAGAGGGTTCAGGTGGCTGCTTGTTCAAAATATGGCTAACAGAGCTGTATTTGATGCTGCCTTCCGGAGTGAAGATAATAATGTGGGCTCCCAGGGTATTGGCTGATCGCTCCAGCTCCAGGGATACTTTTTCAGGGGAGCCCTGGTATCGCTGGTCGATGTTGTGACTGGTGGTTATGAGGAGTGCCTTTTTTTGCCAAGTATAGAATTTTTCCAGGCCAAATCCAAGGGAAGCCAGCGATAGTAATACAAACAACAGGACAAAGCCGCTGAGACTAAGAAAGAGTTTTGTGCGAATCGATGCTGTCATTTTTCTGCCTCAAAGCGGTAGCCATAGCCTCTGATGGTATGAATCAGGGTGCTCTTAGCACCAAGCTTGGTTCTAAGCCGGTTAATGTGGGTATCTACCGTGCGCAGCTCACCCAGATAGTCGTACGTCCATACGTGATCAAGGATTTGTGGGCGGCTCAGTGCATTGCCTGTGTTTTCGGCCAAATAATTAAGAAGTTCATATTCTTTGGGACTCAAGTCCAACAGCTGTTCGTCTAGAAATACCTGACGGGCAGCTGTGTCAATAACCAGACCGCCACATAAGGCGGTTTTGTCTTTTTCTTGCTCCATGCGCCGGAATAAGGCATTTACCCGCGCTGTCAGAACCTTGGGGCTAAAGGGCTTGGTAACATATTCGTCGGCCCCTATTTCAAAAGCGTAAAGCTGGTCGGCTTCTTCGCTTTTGGCGGTAAGCATGATAACCGGAATTGTGCCGTTTTTGCGAATCGCCTGGCAGACTGTCCAGCCATTGCGTTCTGGCATCATGACATCAAGGATGACCAGGTCTATCTTTTCTACAGACAAGAGGTGTAAGGCCATTTGGCCGTTGGCAGCTTCAAGAATGTGATAGCCTTCGCGTAGCAGGAAATCGGCAACAAGCTTTCTCATTCGCAGCTCATCATCAACTAGTAAGACAGTTTTAGCCATAAGGTGATCTCCTTTGATGTTTATTGTCGATTGGAGAATAGTACCCTTTTATTTTAATATGAATTAATCAGAATGAAAATCCTAATATTGTTGTAACAATTTAGTAACATTGGTATGTTATCATAACAATGCTACTAAGGTAGTATGAGAACAGCTGTAGCATGATAAGGGGGACTTTAATTGAGTTTGGTAGGACAATACGTAAAACAGGCAGGTATTTTGGGGCTATGTTTACTGGCTCAGACTACGATGGGTTTTGCCGCACCTCTCACTGTGGAACAAGCAGTAAATATGGCACTGGAAAACCACCTGGATATAAAAAAAGCCATAAATAGTGAAAAACAAGCAGAATATGCATTACAGAGTACAAAAGGCAGCAAGGGAATATCGATTGATGCTTCTAATACTTTTTATCTTAACCGGATCAATTACCCGGGAAACAGTAGTACCAGCGCCATTACGCTGTCGTTGCCTTTATACTCTGGCGGCAAGAATGAAGGCAACATCGCGATTGCTAAAACCGATGTGACAATAGCCGGTCTCAGTCTGCTAAAAACCAGGCAGGATGTAAAATTAAACACCTTGTCTGCCTACTATGATGTGATTGAAGCCCACAAAACGCAGGCTGTCGATCAGGAGACAGTTGATAATTATGTATCGCATCTTAATGATGTCCAGGCCCAGTATAGTGCCGGCAATGTTGCGAAATCAGACGTATTGCGATCAGAAGTAGAACTGGCAGATGCGCAGCAAACGTTGATAAAGGCCAAAAATTCTTCGGAAGTTGCGGTTAATGCTTTCAAAAATATGATTCGCTGGAAAAGTTCGGAAGCTATTGAGTTTGTTGAGGAGTTTCAGTATGTTCCCTTCAAGCAGACAATGGATGAATGTGTGGCTGTGGCCAAAGAGCAGCGTCCGGATATAAAAAAGTATCAGCTTGCTATTGATGAGGCCGAGAAAACTGTGGAGGTTACTAAAGCTGATAAAAAACCAGCGGTGTCGCTTACCGCGGCAACCGGCTGGAGCAGCAGCGTTTTACCTGAGGATGATAATAAGGAAATCTATGTTGGGGTAACAACCAGTTGGAATTTGTTTGACAGTCAGGTTACCAATGCCAAGGTCAAAAAAGCGCTAAGTGCAGTCGATACCGCCCGCTTGGAGTTGACAGCGCAGGAGGATTCGGTGGAGCTTGCTGTAAAAGAATATTATCTGGGAGTGAGGGAAGCTGAGAAGCGGATTGAGACAACGAAATTTGCCGTACATAAGGCCGATGAAGATTATTTTATTGCTGAGGCGAAATATCGGGTAGGGGAAGGAGTCATTCTTGATGTGATTGATGCCCAATTGGCATTAACGACAGCAAAGAACAATTATATTACCGCCCAGTACGATTATGTGACATATAAGGCAAAATTAGAAAATGCCATGGGAATGGACTAGGAGGCAGCAACATGTGGGAGAAAATCAATAAGAAAATTTTGGCGACAGGTATTGTCATTTTACTGGGGATTGCCGGCGGAGTTTGGTACTACAATCATACACAACAAGTTAAGGCGTCTGCTAATCAGGAAACGGTGCTGGCAACCAGAGGCAAGATTATCTCTAGTGTATCGGCGACTGGAATTGTGAAGCCTATCGACGCCGTGGATATTTCGTCACAGGTTACAGCGTTGATCAAAGAGATTAAAGTCAAGGAAAATGATCATGTAAAGGTTGGTCAGACTCTGGCAATCTTAGATGATAAGTCTCTGGAAACCACAATGAATAAAGCTGAATACTCAATGAATAATTATGGTGCAAAATATAAGCGGTATCAGTATTTACATTCCATTGGCGCAAAATCCGACGCTGATCTGGAAGACGCCTTGCTTAATTATCAGACGGCTGTAGCCAGTTATAATGAGGCCAAGTCGGATGTGGAAAAAACCGTACTGGTCTCGCCCATGGATGGTGTAGTTTTGGGAGAACCGGTAGCGATAGGAACGCTGGTGACCGCAGGCGTCAATGATCCGACAGTTGTTATGATGATTGGTGATGTTTCACGCAAAAAAGTAAAGGTAAAGGTAGATGAAACAGATATTGGCAAGATCAAAATCGGGCAAGCGGCGACTTTTACTGTGGATGCCTATCAGAATCATACCTTTACAGGCACTGTTGATAAAATAGGGGAAATTTCGACAAGTACCACAAGTACGTCCTCGTCCTCGTCCTCCTCATCATCGTCGTCCTCCTCATCCTCTTCTTCTACCAGTAGTGTAGTATATTATTACGTAACGCTTACTGCTGAAGATCCTGAAAATTTGCTGAAGACAGAAATGACGGCCAGAGTCACTATCAAAATTGATGAGAAAGACAATACGCTATTAATTCCTTTAGCGGCATTAAAAACCAGCACCAGTGGGCAATATGTAATGGTATTGCGCGATAACGGAAAAAGTGAAAATGTTCCGGTTGAGACCGGCCTGACAAGCAGTGATAAAGTTGAGATTATCAGTGGGTTGCAGGATAATGATAAATTAATAATTTCTTATACGAAATCACAAACCCAGAGTTCTTCTACGCAAAAAAATAATGGTCCGCCACCTATGTAGAGGGAGAAGGAGTTCAATGGTTATGGGGATTATGCTGAAAGAAATTACGAAATGCTATAAAATTGGTGAAGAAACAGTAGCGGCGCTTGCCGGGATTTCACTAGAAATAAAAACCGGAGAATTTGTTGCTATTATGGGGCCATCAGGCTCAGGTAAGTCGACCATGATGAATATCCTGGGATGTCTTGACCGTCCTAGCAGTGGATCTTATTTGCTCCAGGATCAGGAAGTTGCGACTATGAATGATGATGAGTTAGCGAAAACACGCAATAAGCGTATTGGTTTCGTGTTTCAAAACTTCAATCTACTATCACGGGTATCGGCATGGGAAAATGTCGCATTGCCCTTAGTCTATGCCCGAGTAGCGGAGAAGGAACGGCTGACGAGAGCAGCTGCAATCCTGGACTCTGTTGGCTTGTCGACGCGTAAACAGCATATGCCCAACGAACTGTCAGGCGGTCAGCGCCAACGTGTGGCAATTGCCAGAGCACTGATCAATGATCCCAGTATTATTATGGCTGATGAACCTACGGGGAATCTTGACAGCCGGTCCAGTGTTGATATTATGCGGATATTTGGCAATTTAAATGAACAAGGGAAAACCATCATTCTGGTTACTCACGAACCAGACATTGCCGAGTATGCGAAACGCGTTATCACAGTACGTGACGGATTGATTATAAGTGATGAGATAAAGGAGCAACGTGCATGTTAAAAGAAAGCATTGCGATTGCCTTGCGAGCTTTGCTGGCTAATAAGCTTCGTTCTATTTTAACGATGCTGGGTATCATTATCGGCGTAGGCGCGGTTATCTCGATGGTATCCATTGGGATGGGTGTCAGGGAAAAGGTGCAAAGTTCAATTGCCAGTCTCGGCAGCAATATGTTAATCGTCAGTCCGGGAGCGGCCTCTTCCCAGGGGGTACGCTCGGCTTCCGGCAGCAGCATAACCTTATCGCTGGAAGATGCGGAGTATATAAAAAAAATGGTGCAAGGTATTGATTATGTAGCACCTACTGTTAGCAAACAATATCAAATCATTGCCGGCAATCAAAACTGGACAACAACCGTATATGGAATTACGCCCGAATATATGGCCATTAAAAGCTTGACAGTGGGCAGCGGCAGTTTCGTTTCTCAGCAGGATATCAATTCGCGCAATCGGGTGGCTGTTCTGGGGGCCACTGTTGTCGAAAATTTATTTGGTGAGCTGAATCCCATCGGACAAAATATCCGGATCAACAATACCCCTTACCAGATTATTGGTATCCTGGACAGCAAAGGGCAATCAACTATGGGCCAGGATCAGGATGACATCATACTAGTGCCACTAACAACAGCGCAAGAACGCTTGCTAGGCATTACCTACCTTAATTCGATTAGTATCCAGGTTACGAAGCTGGAAGGAATGGATCAGGCACAGGAGCAAATCACCAGTTTGTTAAGGCAACGGCACAAGATCAGCGGTACTAAGGAAGATGATTTTACTGTACGCAATTTAACCAGTATCATGGCGATGATGACTGAAACGACAGGAACCATTACCTTATTTCTCGGTTGTATTGGGGCCATATCGCTACTGGTTGGCGGTATCGGTATTATGAACATCATGATGGTGTCAGTGACTGAACGAACAAGGGAAATCGGCATAAGAAAAGCCTTAGGCGCGACATATCGCGATATTATGCTGCAGTTTTTGATAGAATCGGTGGTTATTGGTGTGCTTGGCGGCATTTTTGGTATTGCCCTGGGCATTTCGGCGGCATTTGCTATCTCGACTTTTGGTAGTTTGCAAACAGTACTATCAGCGATATCGATTCTGGTGCCCTTTGGAGTATCGGTTGCAGTTGGTTTGTTTTTTGGTATTTATCCAGCCAGAAAAGCAGCATTGCTGGATCCCATCGAAGCATTACGTTATGAATGACCGTATTCGTGGCGCGAAAATATAAAATTCACTATGGACAATTAGTTTGTCTGAATACGGAAGGTGCTGTCTCAAAAATTTATTTTTGAGACAGCACCTTTTTATATTGAAGAAATTTTTACAAATAAGTGCTCATTATTTTCTTTATTTACTTTTCTTAACAAAAAATAAATATATGTTTGCGATACTGACCATAGAAATAGAATATTTATCGAAAAAGGAGAGGAAATATGAGTACATCAGCAATTACATCCACGACGTCAACTGCCTCAACGACCTCTAGTACTGATTCTACGACCAGTTTGGATTTTGATGAGTTTGTCCAAATATTAGCTACCGAATTGAAATACCAGGACCCGGACGATCCGGTCAGCGGCACCGAATATGTGTCTCAGCTGGCCCAAATCAGTTCCTTATCGGCGTTGTCGGAAATTAGTACTTCTGTAACTAATGCATCAGCATTTAGTCTAATTGGACAAGAGGTAACCTATTCTACTACCAATACAGCAGGCAGTACTGTTACAGGCTCAGGGACTGTGCTGTCAGTAACGGTTTCCGGTAGCAACACATATGTCAATGTTGATGGAACAACAGTAGATTATAGTTCTATTACGAAGGTGGGAACTGACTCCACTACTACGTCTTCAACGTAATGTAAGAAATACCAGTTTATTTTAGTATGTATTTAACCGGACCCAACCAGGGAGGTTACTGCTATTTCTGAACGACAGATGAAATAGTATATTTTAGGAGGTTTTTCTTATGGCTTTAATGGTCTCCATGTCTACCGCGGTTTCAGGGCTTAAAAGTGAACAGACAGCCCTTGATGTAATCGCAAATAATATTGCCAATGTTAATACTACAGGCTACAAATCACAGACGGTTACGTTTAGTGATATATTGAGTCAGACAATTAGTGCTGCTACTTCGGGTACAGCGACTACCGGCAGCACTAATGCCACGCAGGTTGGACTTGGCGTCAGTGTTGCCAGTACCGATACCGATATGACGGTAGGCAGTAGCTCGTCAACCAGCAACTGGACTGATGTGGCGCTTACCGGCAGCGGTTACTTTATTGTCCAGACAGGCGCCAACGAGTATGCGTATACCAGAAATGGCAGTATGAGCGTTGACGATGATGGCAACCTGACAATTGACGGTTATATCGTTTGCGGGTGGGAAGAGTATACGCTTGATGAAGACGGTAACATAGTTTACACGACTAGCAGTGAACCGGAAGCTATTAATCTTTATAGTGATTCTTACGCCGGCAATAAGTATACCCTGACTCCCGAAGTTACTACTTCTTCCACTATTTCAGGAAATCTTGACAGTGATAATGATGTGGCAGATACGGCCACTGGACTAACCGCGATCGGCGATACAACTGATCTGGATTTTGACGCGACAACCGAAATTACGGTGTATGATTCGCAAGGTAACGACTATGATGTTACCGTCAGTTTGAAGAAATGTGCTGTCGAGGGTGATATAACTACCTGGTATTATGAACTTAGCGCTGATGATACAACGATAAGCCCCTCCAGCGGGTATATTGCTTTTGATGCCGACGGCAATTTGGTTACTTCTGCCACCACTCTTTCGGCAGCAGTTCAGGATACTGCCGGTTATGCCAGTTCGAATATCTCTGTGGGAACTGCCGTAGCAACTGGTACTTACTCTGTCGCGGTAACAGGTACAAGTGGCGCTTATACTGTTACGCTGACGTATCCGGACGGAACGACTTCATCGGTTTCTTCAACAACTGGCGCAGCTACATTTGGTAGCGGCACATCTGCGATTACTATCAAAGCGCCAACAACGATTTCGACAGGAACAAGCTCTTTTACGGTGACAGGTGGCACCACTACTGCTGCGACAGCCAGTTCTACTAGCAACACCGCAGGTTACGCCACTTCGAATATAACTACGAGTTCTGATGTTGCGGCCGCTAGTTATATTATTACAACAACAAGTGCAGCAAGTGGTGGTAGTGGTTATGACATCACTGTATATGCTAGTGATGGCACTACTGTTCTGGGGTCAGCAACTGATTCAACTGATGGTTCAGGTACAATTACGCTGTCAACAGGCGGGACGATTACCCTGACTGCTCCTACGTCATTTTCGATAGGTTCGACGACGATTACGACCACATCGACTACTACCCGTACGGCAGCAGTTGCTGACGCGGGTTATGCGTATTCTAATGTTGCTATTGGAACCGGTTCGGCAGAAGGTGATTATACCATTACTGCAGCACAGAATTCTGACGGCTCAACCTGGGACATTACTCTCACTTATCCGGATGGAACAACTAAAACGGTAACTGGTTCGTCAGATGGGTCAGCTACATTTACTACAACGGCTGGCACAATCACCTTATCGGCACCAGATAGTATTCAAGCTGGCACAACCACCTTTACAGTTGACTCAACTTCCTATACTTTCGCCGATAGTACAACGATTACAGTGACAACGCCGGCATCTGCCGGCACGGAGGATATTACCTTCGATCTCGACTTTTCAGATGTTCAAACCTCTAATGCCACCGACTCGCTGGCTGATGATACTGACGGATATTCGGCAGGTACAGCACAAAGTTATAGCATTTCCTCTGATGGTACTATTTATTGCACCTACGATAATGGAGAAACGATCTCAATCGGCCAAATTGCCTTGGCTATGTTTACTAATGCGGAAGGCTTGACGAAAGCAGGGGACAATCTCTATACAGAAAGCCTCAGTTCAGGTGATCTCAGCTATGTTGTTGCAGGTGAAGGCGGTACAGGTACGATGACCTCCTATGCACTGGAATTGTCTAATGTCGATCTGGCAGAACAGTTTAGTGCGATGCTGGTCAGTCAGCGCTCCTATCAGGCTAATTCTAAAATTATTTCCGCTTCCGATGAGATGGTGCAGTCGCTTATCAATATGGTAGGCTAACGCAAGTAAACTAACCTGATGATCTACCGGCTGTGAGCAATATGTGCACCGCGGTCGGTATAATTCAGCTAGTGAAGGTAGGAGGTACAATATGTCAACTTTTGGCACCTATAGCATCGCTTATTCGGGAATGTATACGAACCAGGCCGCGCTGACAACAACAAGCACAAACCTTGCCAATGTGGATACGACCGGCGCTTCTAAGGTGCAACTGACTAGTGCGGATTCATCTATTACCCAGTCAGACGGGACAACTTCAGTAAATGGTGTTACCGTGGAAACCATTACGCGCTCACGTGATATATACCTTGACAGTACGTACCGGACGGAGAATGCCGATTCCACTTATTTGGCGGTGAAAAGCGGCAATCTGGAATATATGGATACAATTTTGAGTGAATATAACACAACTACTACTGACGACGATGGGAATACAACTACCACCGATGGTTTGGAGGCGGCCATTACCGATTTTTTCTCTGAATGGGAAACGCTGTGTACGTCGACAACTTCATCTAGTGAAACTGATCGTGTGGCTGTTGTAACAGCCGCGGTTGACTTGATTACCAAGCTGGTTGCTATTGATGAGGATTTACAACAACTGCAGGCCGATGCTGTGACCGGGGTACAGGATGGTGTAGACAGTCTAAATGACATTGCCTCGCAGGTGGCCGAGTTAAATGCGCAAATTACGCTGGCAGAGGCAGGCGGCGGTGAGGCCAGCTACCTGCGGGACCAGCGTGATGCCTTGCTTGATGAGATGTCGTCTTTGGCGAATATTACTGTTACTACAAAAACCGATGGAACGCTTATTGTTTCCATTGAGGGAGAAACCCTGGTCAATGGCGATAAGGTGAATACGCTGGCTGTCGAAGGCAGCGGAACAACCGATGACCCGCTGAAGGTGGTGTGGGCTGATTCTGATGACGAAGTGGATATTACCAGCGGGAGTATCGGGGCTTATTTGGAAGACGCTGATCAAACAGGCTACGAAACCATTGATACAAGCGACCTTCCTTATAGTTTTTCAACAGATGCAACCAGTTCGATCAGTACAATGCGGCAGGCTATCAATGATTTGATTACTACGCTGGCAACAGAAATTAATTCCCTGTGTACTTCGGGGGTTGACCTTAATGGTGATGCCGGTCTGGACTTTTTTACGACTATTGATTCCAGTGAGCCGCTAAGTATCACCAATATTCAGGTCAATCCGGAACTGGTGAGTGATCCGGACAAGGTAGTTACTTCTTCCAGTGGGGAAACAGGTGATTATAGTATCGCATCGGCGATTTGTAAGCTTGAAAGCGATACCTCCTGCTATGAGAGCGAAGGCTCAGCGCTTAATATCATCGGCTTTTATACAGCGTTGACTACCTGGCTGGGAACTGAAGGTAATACAGCGGCAAGCAACTACGAAACACAGGCCGCTCTGGTCTCACAGCTGGACTATCAGCGACAGGCTGTATCGGCAATTTCCATTGATGAGGAAATGTCAAATATGATCAAGTTTCAAACAGCCTATGCCGCCAGTGCGCGGGTTATGAGCACGATTGATAGCATGATAGAAGGATTGATCGCTGCAGTTTAATTATATAAGGGGGGAGTGAAATGGCTTCAACTTTTGCGGGACTCAGTATTGCCAACCGGGGATTAACTGCCGCTCAGGTCGGTCTGACGGTGACCACCAATAACATGAGCAATATTGACACAGATGGTTACTCCCGGCAGGTAGTGAGTCAGTCATCTATTGGTCCGGCTGCGGTTTATAGCAGCAGTCTAGTTGGTTCGGGGGTCGAGGTAACTTCTGTTGACAGGGTGAACAGTTTTCGCCTTAATCAAAAATATTGGCAGGAAAATAGTGCAGCAAGTGAACTGGAAGTTCAGTCAACATATATGGAACAAATTGAGGAGGTTTTCGGTACTACGAGTTCCAGTTATATCTCCTCTGCGCTGGATAGCCTGGAAGCAGAATTAGAAACGCTGGCTGACGACCCAACAGATACAACAGTCAGAGCTACCGTGTTGTCCTATGCTGAAAGTTTTTGTGAACAACTTAATTCTGCTGCGGAGGAGTTGGAATCAATACGCAGCCAGCTTAACACCGAAGTGTATACAGCCGTAGAAGAGATCAATTCCTATGCTTCGCAAATTGCCGAACTGAACAGCCAGATTTCCACAGCTTCGGCTTCCGGCGCTTCGACAAATGATTTAGAAGACCAGCGGGATTTACTTGTGGACGAGCTTTCCAGTCTGGTTGGCATTGACGTAACGGCAGCTGATGACGGCTCATATACAATCACTGTGGACGGAGTTACGCTGGTAAAAGGTGACGAGGCTAATGAGCTGGAGTGCTATACTGTCACCGATTCGGACAGTGATTCATATGGCATGTATGGCATCCGCTGGGCCGAAAGCGGCGATGACTTTGATAGCGGTGATTCCGGAGCTCTCACCGGGTACCTGCAGATGCGGGATGGCAGCACCTCGGACAGCAAGGGGATCGTTTATTATATGAATCAGTTGGATGAATTTGCCCAGACATTTGCGCAGGCTTTCAATGAAGGGGTTACAACCGATGATGATACCACCTATAGTGGTCATGCCGATGGATATGGCCTTAATGATACGACAGGTATCCGGTTCTTTACTTATGATGGGGTATCATCAGACGAGTTCGTGAATAGCGGTTCAGACCTAGAAGATGCCTACAGTAATATTACGGCTGCCAATATCTCTGTATCCAAGGATATTCAGGACGATACCAATAAGATTGCCGCTTCCTCCACTGCCGGCGACGAAAGCAATGCTGATGTTCTTGACGATATTATTGACATTTGTTCTGATGTCAATATTTCCGGCAATTCCACAGCGACCGAGATGTACAATGTAATTGTTGCCACTGTTGCCGGCGACAGCGCTTCTGCCGCAACTGCCTATGCCAGTAAAAGCGCGACCGCAACCTATATCAACACCAGCCGGACTTCTGTGTCTGGAGTTTCCAGCGACGAGGAAACAGTTAACCTGACTACCTATCAGTCGGCTTATGCGGCGTCGGCTGCCATGGTGAGTGCCTGGAATGAATTGTATGATACTACCCTTGCTATGGTAGACGATTAAGAGAAAGGAGGGGTTTTTTATGTATAGGATAACCAATGGGATGATCGCTGCTAATACGTTGCGGAATATTAGTGCTGCCGCCGTTCGTCTAGCAGCAGCGAATGAAGCGGTGGCGTCCAATATGAAGATTCAATTGGCTTCTGATGATCCAACGGTGGCTACGCGAGCGGTAACCTACCGCAGCACGGTTTCCCAGATAGAGCAATATCAGGACAATGCTGATCTTGCTGATGCCTGGCAGACGACTACAGATAATGCGTTATCATCATTAAGTGATACTATTACAACGCTGAAGGAAATAGCCACTGCGGCAGCTTCTGACACAGTTACTGCTGACGATCTGGAAAATTACGCAACAGAGGTTGCAACGTATCTGCAAAATATTGTTTCATACATGAATGCGGATGAATCCGGCAGTTATGTTTTTGGCGGGTACAGTACCAGCGAGGAACCTTATGAACTCGTGACTACCGATATTGGTGATACTGTGACTTTTAAAGGCCAATATTTGAGTTTGGGTGGAGTAATATCTTCAGATGTATCAGATGATGATATTGAGGCATATCTTACCGCCAGTGCCAGTGAGATCTATGATTCCTTAAGTGACGCGGCAGATGATGCCTATACGGCTTACACTACTGCGCAGACTGCAGCAACTGCTGATTCTTCTAATATTGTTTTAGCCGCTAAGGCAGCCTCGGCGCTAGCTACTTACAATACATTGAATACAGCTGTTTCCACTTATGGTGGTACTACCAATTTAATAGATGCAGCGGCTGCTGCTGAGAATACTGCTGACACATTAACAACGGCTATTACTACTTATGGTGGCACTACCACCTTAGCCACCGCTGCCGCCGATGCCTTGTCAACTTCTACCACCTTATCGGCTGAAGTTACTACTTATGGGTCTTATACCTTAACGGCTGCGGCGTCAGAGGCGAAGAGTGCCTATGAGACTGCCTATGCCGCTGATCCTACCAGTTCCACGACGACTGCGGCGAAAGCTACTTACGATGCCTTAGAGGCGGCCATTACTACTTATGGCAGTACGACAACCGTATCGGAAGCGGCAGAAGCGGCGGAAGCAACTTCCGATACGTTAGCGGCGGCAGTTACTACTTATGGTGGCTCGACTACGTTAACAAATGCAGCGGCGTCGGCAGAGGATACTGCCGATGTTTTAACGGCGGCTGTTGCTGATTCGGATCAGGATATTACCTACAATGTCGGTTTTAGCTCTGAAGTTACTGTAAATGTTGAAGGCCAGGACGTCACCGGTGAAGGTACTGACAATCTTTTTAATACGGTTGAAAAACTACTGCTCGCACTAAATGGTGCTACCACCTATAAGTCTGCCACAATAGACTCGTCCGGAACTGTGACAGTTACTACAAATACGCTAGATATAAGCGACTTAATTGATGAGTTGGGCGATGCTCTTGATCGGGTGACAGATGCGCAAGGTACGTTAGGTGCCAGCATGGATGGTTTGAGCGATATATCGGACAGCCTGGATGATGCTTATGAAGCCTATAATTCACTATTAACAGATAATGAGAATATTGATACGGCGACAGCAACTACCGAATTAGCCAGTGCCGAATATACGTATGAAGCCGCGCTTGCCGTGGGGGCGAAGGTAATCTCCAAGTCGCTGATTGATTATATTGCCTAATTAGGAGAAGGGAGGTAGCGTACATGTCCTCAAGCAGCAGCATAACCACAAGTACGGTTAATGGAGTAACCCGGATTACCGGTTTGGCTTCCGGTATTGATGTAGATGGCATTGTTGAAAGCCTGGTAGCAGCGGAAAAGGAAAAAAAGTTAAATAAATTGCAACAAAAGCTACAAACAGCAGAATGGAAGCAGGAAGCATATCAAAGCGTTATTACTGATCTGACAGATTTTGCAGATACTTATCTTAGTACGACTGGGTCCAGCAGTATCATGAAAGCCAGTAATTATTTACAGTATGATGCCACAAGCAGTGATGATGCCGTTACGGTGTCGGCAGCTACTACTGCATCAGCGGGCAGCCATACTGTCTCTGTCAGCCAACTGGCTACAGAGGCTACCTGCTCCAGCAGCGCCAGTATTTCCAAAGAGGTGCAGGGTTCAGCGGCAGCCGATTATTCCAGCCTGACCGACGAAAGCTTTGTCATTACCCTTGATGGGACGGATTATACGGTCGACCTGGACAGTGTAACTGACCTTGATTCCTTGCAAGATGCTATTGATGACGCAGTTGGTTCAACAACTAAAGTTACAGTTAGTACCAATTCTAGCGGATATTTGGAGATAACCGCTCAGGACGATTCAGGTGTACAAGCCATCTCTATTAGTGCTGTTGATGATGATGATGGCTTGAGTGAGCTCTTCGGGACTGATCCCATCCTTTCCAACCGCTTAAGTACTTCCTCTAAATTATCGGTAATTTCCGATCAGTTGAATACAGCATTGACATTTGATTCTGACGGGGAGTGTCAAATTACGATCAACGGCACTACCCTAACTTTAGACGAAGACGATACGCTGGCAGAAGTGATTTCGGCAGTCGCCGCTGCTGATGTAGGCGCTACGCTAGCTTATAATTCACTGACCGGTGAACTGACATTAACGGCTGACGATACCGGTGCCGGCAATACGTTGACTGTGGCTGACTGCACATCCACGGACTCCACTACAGGCACCGACTTCACAAGCAACTTTGTTAGCACATTGTTGACTGTTCAAACAGACGGTACAGATGCCATAATTACCATTGACGGTGTGAAGATGACTCGTAGCACCAACTCTGTTACCGTTGACGGCGTGACCTATACTGCAAATGCATTGACGACGACATCAACGACTGATAGTAGCACCGGCATCACAACTACCACCGATGACCCGCTCACAGTAACGGTAACGCAAGATTCGGATGGTGTTTATGATTTAATCTCAAATTTTGTGGATGCATATAACGAACTGATAGAGACTATCAATGCTTTGATAGATGAAGATGCTGATTCAGACTACCCACCACTTACCGATGATGAAAAAGAAGAAATGACTGATGATGAGATTACCGCCTGGGAAGCAAAGGCCAAAGTGGGGTTACTGGAAAGTGACTCAACCTTGAAAGATCTTTTGAGCGATTTGCGGACCGCGCTGTACGATTCTGTTTCCGGTGCATCGACTACGCTTGCCGACCTCGGAATAACCACCTCCAGCGATTATTCCGATCAAGGTACGCTCGAGATTGATGAAGACACTCTGACCGCGGCTATCACCAGTGATCCGGAAGCCATTATGAATCTGTTTACCCAGAAGGCTACCTCCAAGGCTACCACCTCATCCGTTTCCGGCAAGTCACTGGGAAATAACTCGATTTTGTATTCGATAAACTCGACTGACCTGGAAACCAGGTACGAGGAAGAAGGCATTGCCTATCGTTTTTTCGACATTCTGGAGCAGAATATTTCGACAAAAACCTTTAGTTCCGGCAACGAAGGAGCGCTTTTAGAAATCGCCGGTATTGATGGTGACACCAGCGAAACGGATAACACGCTAACCACTCTGATTGAAAAGTACGAAGATGAAATTTCGGATGAGGAAGACCGGATCGATGATTATGAGGATACGATGTACGACAAATATACAACCTTAGAAACATATATAAGTACCATGAATTCACAGCTTAGTGCCTTGTCATCACTTACCAGCAGCTCATAGAACTTTCTTAGGAGGTGGGTAGTATGGGGCAAGGAGAAGACGCACGTAGCTGCTTGCAGCGCAAGCTGGAAATTCTTGAAGAAATTGCTGCTAAAACCGAAACCCTATGCCGTTTTATTCCTGACCGCAAGATGACAGGCATCGGGCGGGTGCTGAGAGAACGAAATGTCCTAATTGATGCACTGGCGGCTGTTAATGCAGAGTTAACAGGCACCCTCGCATGGAAAAGTGTGCCAGACATAGAACCGTTGCGGCAGGAAGCTGCCGGTAAGCAGCGGCAAATACTGGAGCGCAGCCGTCAAGTGTTGCAGCAGGCTATCGAAGAAAAAGCCTGTATTGCTGCTGAATTAAAAAAAAGCAGGGTTCATCGCCAGGTAAGAAATCAGTATGTGACTCCTTATAAGAGTATGTTGCCAGGTTGCCGCTTTAATAAAAAGGGCTAACTAATTGTAACGTAATACCTCAGATTGTGGTACATGAATCGAAACTATCAGAAAGACAGGGGGGCTGGTTATGAATGCAGCAACTATGGCTAATGCTTATAAAAGGCAACAAATCTTGACAGCATCACCAGCAGAGTTGACGCTAATGCTTTATAACGGAGCTATCCGTTTTGTTACAGAAAGCATACAGGCTATTGAAAAAAAAGATATAAACAAGGCACACACATCCAATATGCGAGCGCAAAAGATTGTTCGTGAACTGATGCTGGCAACTGACATGAAGCAGGAAATATCTCAGAAATGGATATTAATCGACGAATATATATTACATTGTTTAGTTCAGGGCAATATAAAAAAGGATAAGCTTAAACTCGAAGAAGCTAAAAAATTCCTGCTGGATTTTCGCGACGCATGGGTTCAAGCGATGAAACAGGTGTGCATGGACCAGGGGAAGAATAATGCTGCAAACAAAGCCGTAGAAAGAAAGATTGAGGCATAAGGTTATTAGGGGATTGACTCATCATGGATTTTATTGTGAGGTGACGCATTATGCTGGTAGTAGGACGAAAACCTGGCGAATATGTTATGATCGGCAAAGATATTATGGTTAAAGTCATCAAAAGTGATGACGGCCACTTAAGACTGGGAATTGATGCGCCAAAATCTACAAATATTATCCGTGGGGAGATATTTGAAGATCAATTAAATAATAGACAAAGTAATCAACCTGTAGATATTTCGCAGCGAGTTTTGTAAAAATAAGCATGCGGGATATTCCTTTATGGCAAGCATTCAGTGGTAATGGAAGTTATAAACACGAAAACCCGCTAATTACCTGACTTTGTTAGGTAATTAGCGGGTTCTGCTGTTTTAGTGGTTTTTCCTGACAATGGAGGTTTTTTCTTCACCGTTATAAAGCTATTGTGCAGTATCGATTGCTGTGCTAGTAGAGCTAGCAGCTTCGGTTTCTTGTTTTTCTTGTGCTTTTTCTTGTTCACGTTTGGTGATTTCTGCGGAGTATTCACTCTGCGTGATTTCACCGTTACTCAACATTTCTTTTAACTGAGATGTGCTGTATTGTGAGAGATCATCACTAGACGTAGAATCATCATCGCTGCTATCACTGCTCGCGGTTACACTATTTGCGTCACCGCTGGGAGCAGCGGTACTGGGTGTTTCAGCAACCTCACCAAGAGAAGAAGTTACGATAGCTGCATCAGTATTAGATGAAGCTGTTGAAGAATGGAGTGAATTCAAAAGAGCACCTTCCTGGCTGATTTCAACCGAGTAGGCTGCCGAAATACCAGTTTGTTGTGCAGTAGCTACATTTTGCTGAGATTCAAGGGAAGCCTGAATAATTTTTGTTTGAGTAGATGAATTTTGCAAGGAGCTCGTTCCTGTTGCAGCTTGACTTATTTGGGCAGTATCTTTGTCGGCATTCGTAGCGAGGGTGGTTGCATCCGTTGCTGCCGGCTGTGATGTTGCAGCTGATACACTTTGCGCTCCGTACTGAGTTGATGAAAGCCAGTCGTTGTTTTGAATACGCATGTTAGATTCCTCCATATATTTTTTGTTTATTATTAATTGGATAGCATCATTGCAATTAATTAAGGTAGTTTACCTGCGATTTTTTGTAATTCACTGATAGCATTAATTAAACGCTGAACTTCCTGGTCATCCAAATGCTCAATTTTTTCCGCTAACATTGCAAATATTTTTTCTTTGAAGATCTCAATAGTGCTTAACCCGGACGTGGTTATATTTATCTTGATGATTCTCCTATCGGTATTATCATATTTTCTTTGGACAAAACCCTGTGAAACCAGCTTATCAATAATAGGTGTCATCTGTTGTTTCAATATGAGTATTTCGCTAGAAAGTTCGGTCATGGTGGCTTTTTTTTCTTTCAAAATTGATAGTACATTAGCTTGTATTGGACTAAGAACTGGTTTAAATTGATGTTCGAAAGGTTTTACAAACTTTTTATCGAGAAGAGGAATTAAATCGAATATCATTTCAGTAGCTTTTACCCTATTCAAAAAGAAACCTCCCAAAAATTTCATTGACACTATACCGCGATATGATTAATACACTTATATAGTAAACTATCATTTACTATATAAGTGTATTAATCATAAATAAGTATTAACTATAAATATAACTTATTATAGCATGCTTGCTATTAAATTCCAAGATAGTAAAAGAAAGTATCAAGCCAATCTGTCAAGCCAAATAAATAGAGTATTTAATGAAGAAATCGACAATAAATAAACACTTAATAAATTATTAAATAATTATCAAATATTCATTTCCGAAATTCATAGTAGATGAATAGGAAGGAGGAATTTTCCGAAAGACTTTCCATTAGAGAGTCGTTCATTTTAAGCAAAGAGTAACAAAATGGTGCACGGAAGCTAAATTTTAAAAACAGGAAAATCAAGGAGGAATTTATTATGGCAATGGTAATCAGTACCAACATGTCCGCATTAAACACCACAAACCAATTAAACAAAAACTCTAACCTCATGAATTCAGCTCTGGAGAAACTGTCATCCGGTTATTCTATCAACAGCGCTGCCGATAATGCCGCCGGTCTGGCGATTTCCGAAAAAATGCGCGCACAGATCCAGGGTTTGGATCAAGCGAGCAGCAACTCCCAGGACGCCATTTCACTGGCTCAGACTGCTGACGGAGCTCTTGACGAAACTAATGAAATTTTAAAACGTATGCGCGAACTGGCTGTCCAGGCTTCTTCCGATACCTTGACAGACGATGACCGGGAAGCCATCCAGGACGAAGTTGACACACTGCGTCAGGAAATTGACCGTATTTCTGATGACACCGAATATAACACCATTAAGCTTCTTAACGGTAATAGCGGTTCAGGGACGTCTATATCCGGCACAAATGCAGCTGCTATTGTGTCTTCTGAAACAACGGCCGGCAATAATACCGCTTCCGGAACTTATGATGTAGTTTACCACTCAGTTGCTACTCAGGCAACGACTGGTTCAAGCGCCGGAAGTAGCGCACTTGGCACTACCGCCGCTTCCGCTAATGCAGCCAGCCTTAGTTCTTATGCCGGCGACATTTCTATTAATGGGACAACCATTACTATTGAAGCAGGCGATACTGTTGAAGGTCTTATTGAGAAAATCAATGATGAGACAGATACCACCGGTGTTACAGCAACATTGGTTAGCGGGTCAAGCGGTTATTATGTTCAGTTAACAGATAGCACCTATGGCAGTAAATCGGCAATCACGCTGGAAGCCGATAATGATGCCTTGTCTGATATATTTGCGGCAACGACCAGCGGTACTGCAACCAGTGTTACTGAATACGGTACCAATGCGACCGGTACTATTAATGGGGCTGCTGCCGTAGGCGATGGCAATACTCTGACTGCATTTGGTTTGACTGTTACCGGTAACGATACTGAATTAGCTAATTTAGCTACTTCTACTACTTACACTACCGCTAAAGAAGCTCTTGACGACTCTTTAGATACTTTGGTCAGCGCTATGGCTGTATCTACAGATCTTGATGATGTGGCAGCAGCCACTGCCTATACTGATGCGCTTTCCAATGGCAATGCTACTACGATTAACAATGCGCTGCAATCTTTGCTTGATCAAGCCCAAGTTTCCACAACTTTAGGCACTGAGTTCTCCGATTATGAATCTGCCTTGACGGATCTGAATGCTATAACTGTGGCAGATGCGACGGTTACTGTTGATTCTTCCAGCAACCTGACCTTCCAGGTTGGCGCAAACTCTGACCAAACCATGACGCTGTCCATCAGCGATATGGACGCTAACGCTCTGGGCGTAGCAGGAAGCACTTCCGATGCGGGTATTGACCTCAGCTCTGCTGAAGTAGCTACTGACGCTATCACCACTATTGATGCCGCCATCAGCAAAGTGGCTGCTGAACGTTCCAACCTTGGCGCTGTTCAGAACAGCTTGGAAAGTAACATCAATAACCTGGATACTGAAAGCGAAAACTTAACTTCCGCTGAATCCAATATCCGCGACACTGATATGGCTTCCGTAATGGCTGAATACACTAAACTGAGTGTTATTACTCAGGCTGCTACTGCAATGCTGTCTAAAGCTAATTCTCAGCCGCAACAAGTATTGACTCTGTTACAAGGTTAATATAGATAGTAAACAGTAAAAATATAAAGCACAAAGGCTCTGGTAAACAGAGCTTTTGTGCTTTTTGAATACTGCAGACTATATCTATTAATTAATAAAATTCCAAGAATTAATCCGATATTACTATAGAACGCCGGATTTTGCATTGTAGGGGAGAATAGTGTGGCTAAAATTTCCGCATGTGTAATAACAAAAAATGAGGAAGAATGCATTGGACGTTGTCTGCAAAGCGTAAAGGATAGTGCTAATGAAATCATCGTTGTTGATACGGGTTCCACTGATGCTACGGTACCTATCGCCCAACAATTCGGTGCAAGGATTTATCCATATCAATGGCGGGATGATTTTTCGGCAGCCCGCAATTATGCGCTGGATCAGGCAAAAGGTGACTGGATTATTTTTTTGGATGCTGATGAGTATATTGCCGCCGAAACCATTAAAAATGTCCGCAAGATTATTGACAAAGTGCATGGCAACCGCAAGATCGAAGCTATACGCTGCCAGTTGAATAACCTGGAGGGAGTTGGCGGGACGCTGCGAAGCTCCAATCCGTGCATCCGGGTATTCCGTCATTCGCCGGTTATTCGTTATAAAGGCCGTGTTCATGAAACTGTTTTTAAACACGAACAACCTGTTAAACCGGGAAATGTTTCAAGCCAGATGCTTCTTATTTATCATACAGGTTATACCAAAGAAAAAATGTTGGAGAAAGTACGGCGTAATACAGCCATAGTAGAAGAAGAAGTGAAAAACGGTATTATCCGTGATATGACGTATTGCTATTTGAGTGATGGCTGCTGGCGTGAGGGAAAATACGAAAAAGCAATTGAATATGCCCAAAAAGCAATCAAGCAGCTGGAAAACCTATATAGCGAAATTGATTATAAACCTTATGTTTTCCTCATAAACAGCATGACATGTATAAAAACATATAGTGAAGAAGTCGTAACTCAAAGCTGCCAGGAGGCGATAGAGAAATTTCCTCACCATCCGGAGATTTGGATGTTTACAGGGCTTTATTACCGGAGTATCGGACGATGCGAAAAAGCATTGGCAGTTTTATTGAAGGCGGTTGAAACAAACGCCTGTTACAATGATTTTAACCGCAACAATGATTTTTATGCACTAAGCGCAGAGGTGTATCTGAATATTGCGCAAATCTATGAAATGAAAAACCAGTCATCTCAGGCGCTTGAGTATTACGTGAACGTATTGCAACGCGACAAATATAATCAGGTAGCTTTTGACGGACTTCTTGCATTAATACGGCAGCAAGAACCGGCTGCTGTCATCTACTTTTTAAATACAATATATACGGTGATTAGTGAGCAGGATATCCGGTTTTTAGTAGAGCATTTGACGCGGTTAAAGGTGAAGAAAGTACTTGACTACTATCATAAAAACTTAATGGATAAATTTGGGGATAAAAAACTTAATGGCTTGGTGTTGTTCACAAGTTGCAAGTTTGATGAAGTTTTTCCGTTCTTTGCCGATGTATTTCGCAAACACGGAGAATATGATATGGAGTTATTGGCTGTGGTCGCACTGCTTGTTAATGAAAGTCCTGATGCCGCAGATTTGTTAGGAACGCAATTGCAACCGGCCTTCAGAAGAATCATTAATGCTTATTTTAAAACAGAAACTGAGGTTCAGTTAACTGATGAAGATTTTCCGGTTTTTTGTGATGTGGTGGCTGAAGTGATTTATTTGGGGAGTCGGGAGCAAGTCGAAAAACTGCTAGACTTAGGGAAACAAGCTTTTTCTGACGAAACTGCCAGACAAATCGGGCCGTTTCTTATTCAGCAACGGTTTTTCGGATATGGGGCTGACATGACTTTGTATTATATAAAGCGGGCAAAGCCGGAGACAGAACAGCTAAGTCTGTTATATTGTGATGTTGGCTATTGTTATTATAGATTGAAAAATTTTGCAGGAGCAGCTGCGTATTTTTCAAAAGCTTTGGAATCAGGTTATCAACGAAAATATATTGTTGATTTTCTGGAATGGTCACAGCAGCAATGCAGTGATACAAGTCTTAAAGACCAGTTTAATAATTTGAAAACACGATATGCTAAGCAGCTTCAAGCATAATAAAAATGGCAGGAAAGGCTTGTCTTGAAGTATTCCTCAAGCCTTAATAAAAACTTAATAAAATTCCAAGAACATTATCGATATAATTACTAGATAGCGAAAATTGTAAAATTGGGGAAAGTACTTGGCTTTTTCTATTTGGGAGCGAAAAAAGTGGCGAAAATTTCTGTATGTGTAATAACAAAGGATGAGGAAAAAAATATCAGGCGTTGTTTGCAGAGCGTAAAGAATATTGCGAATGAAATAATTGTTGTCGATACAGGTTCCACCGATGCTACGGTAACCATTGCAGAAGAATTTGGCGCCAAAATTTTTTACTATCAATGGAATAATGATTTTGCAGCAGCTCGAAATTATGCATTAGCCCAGGCTGGCGGCGCTTGGATTATTTTTTTGGATGCGGATGAATATATTGCAGCAGAAACCATTAATAATGTTCGCCCCTTTATTGATAAAATTCATGGCAATCGAAAGATTGAAGCAATAAGCTGTCTAATGCGTAATCTGGAAGGCGTAGATGGGCCCCTGCGAAGCTCAAACCCATCGATCCGGATATTTCGAAATTCTCCGCTTATTCGTTACCAGGGGCGTATTCATGAAGCGGTGTATAAGAGTGGAAAACCCCTTAAACTGATTGGTGTTACTGATCAATCGATTGTAGTCTATCATACTGGTTATACAAGAAAAAACATTTTTGAAAAATTGCGGCGTAATACAGAACTGTTGGAAGAAGAAGTGAAAAGCGGCGTTATTCGCGATATGACATACTGTTATCTTAGCGATAGTTACTGGCGATATAAAGAATACGAAAAAGCCATAGATTATGCGCAAAAAGCAATCAAACAGATGGCCAAGCTCAAAAGCGAACTGGATTATAAACCTTATGTATACCTTGTAAGCAGCATGACTCGCATGAAAACATATAGTGAAGATGTTGTGCTCGCCACTTGTAAGGAAGCTCTGGCGAGGTTTCCACATCATCCTGAAATATGGCTGTATCAGGGAATTTATTATTGGAATATTGGATGTTGCGAGCAAGCGTTGGCATCATTGCTGAAAGCGATTGAAGCCAACGCTAACTATAAGGATTTTCACCGCAATAATGATTTTTATGGATTAAGTCAGGACGCATACTCGACTATTGCGCAAATTTATGAAATGAAGAACCAGCCAGCGAAGGCACTTGATTATTATATCAAAGTATTGCAATGGGATAAATTAAATCAGACAGCCTTTAAGGGCCTTGTTTCTTTAATCAGAAACCAAGATCCTGCGGACGTTATCTATTTTTTGAATAGAATATATAATACTGCCGCTGAAAAAGAGATTCGGTTTCTAATTGAAAACTTATCAAAATTAAAGGTGAAAAAAGTTCTTGATTACTATCATCAGATTTTACTGACTAAATTTGATGATAAAAATATTAACGGGGTAGTATTGTTAACAAACTGCAGTTTTGAAAAAGCATTTCCGGTACTTGCGAATTCTTTTCGGGTACAAGGCAGTTATGAAATGGAATTGTTAGCAGTGGCTGCATTAATTAGTAATGGGAATCCTGCTTTGGCAGATTTATTGGGGCCTAGGTTGCGACCTGCATTTAGAAAGATTATTACTGCGTATTTCCAAATAGATAAAGATGTTCAACTAATGGATGAAGATTGTGCGGTTTTTTGTGATTTGCTCAGAGAAATCATGTATTTGGGCAGCCAGAAACAAGTAGAAACATTTTTAGAGTTAGGGAAAAAGTTCTTTTTAAATAAAGTCTTTAGCCAAATTAGCACGTTGCTTTTACAGGAGCGTTTTTTTGGTTATACACTAGACATGGTTTTATACTACATTAACAATGCAAATTTGGAAACATCGCAGTTGAGCTTGCTCTACTGTGATGCCGGTTATTGTTGTTATAGATTAAAAGATTTTTCCGAAGCAGCAAAATATTTCGAACGGGCATTGGAGCTAGGGGATAGACGACATTACATCTTTGATTTTCTGGAATGGTCATTTCAGCAATGTCCTGATGAAAAAATAAAAAGAAAACTTCGAATGATGAAAGAGGGACTTACAACCTGCTCTAATAAATAAGGGAGTGATTTGATGGTTTCTGAAATAAAACCGCTATATGGACTTGAACGGGTAAAACTTTCCAATGCGGTGCCGCTTCCGGCTCCGTTTACCTTATTTGTTTTTCCCACAACGTATTGTAATTTTAAATGTCAATATTGTGGACATTCACTTGGTTACGATCAGATGAAAGAAAAATATAATTTTGAGCCGGAAAATATGTCTAGGCAGACTTATAGTCGTATTATTGAACAATCGAAAGAATTTTCCACTAAATACAAAATGCTGTCTTTAACCGGTCACGGTGAACCGCTTCTCAATAAAGAGCTGCCATTTATGATTGAGCTTGCTAAAAAAGCAAATGTGACAGAAAGAATTGAAATCATATCGAATGCTTCTTTGTTAAGTCGCGAACGGTCACAAGCATTAATTGAAGTCGGGCTTGATACATTAAGAATATCCCTCCAAGGCCTTTCAAGTCGCAAATACGAGCAAGTTTGTGGCTTTAAGCTTGATTTTGATGAATTTATAGATAATATTCGTTACTTCTATCACAACAAAAAGCAATGCAAAGTATTTGTAAAAATTATGGATATTGCTTTAGAACAGGGAGAAGAAGAACGCTTTTATCATCTTTTTTCAGATATAAGTGACCGGATGTATATTGAACAGTGCCGGCCTGTTTATGATGGGGTCGATTATTCACAAAGCACGGCACAGGTGGTTGACCGTTATGGCCGTACTCACGCTAAACGGATGGTTTGTCCGTTGCCTTTTTATATGTTAGGTATCTTTCCTAACGGCGATGTAGAGCCGTGTGATACCATTTATAAGCCTGTGGTTGTCGGTAATGTCCACCAGGAAAGCCTGTATAATATCTGGAATGGCGCTAAGCTGCGACAGTTTCAGAGGCTGCAACTGGAAAAACAACGTGAGAATAATCCTAAATGCAGGGTATGCTGTGCTCCTGATGATGTAGCACAGCCGGAGGATGCTCTGGATGATACTGCTGATACTATTGTAAAAAGGTTCAAATTCTAATACTTCGCACCTTCGACAGGAGGGATAGGATTGTCAGATAAAGTGATTACCAGGATTACCCCCAGTGGTAAACGAACAGTTTTAGGGACTGTGCTTCCGCTCGATACTCCCTTTTTGGTGCAGATGTTTCCTGTTTATGCCTGTAATTTTCAATGCGGTTACTGTTTGCATTCCTTGCCGCGTGAGCAGCATGGCTACATAGCGGACAAGCCTTTTATGGATATGGACCTATATAGGCAATGTATTGATGAGATGCAGCATTTTAAAAACAGATTAAAAATGCTGCGGTTTGCCGGTATTGGTGAACCTCTTTTACATAAACATATTGCTGACATGGTCGCTTTCGCAAAGACAAAGAATGTTGCGGAAAGTGTAGAGATTGTTACAAACGGAGCTCTGCTTACCGATAAGTTGTCCCTGGAACTTATTCAGGCAGGGTTGGATAAATTGAGAATCTCAGTACAGGGAATTTCGGCAGAAAAATACAAGGTAGTTTCCCATGTAACTATAGATATGGATGAATTCATAAATAAATTGCGGTTTTTTTATCAAAACCGCGGTAATACAAAAATCTATATTAAAATCATTGACTGTGCACTTTCGGACAAGAACGAAGAACTCCAATTTTTCAAAATGTTTGAAGCTGTGTGTGACTCTATTGCTATTGAACATTTGACACCTACGGTAAAAGGCATTGACTATACTAATCTATCAGGCGGCAAAGCGTTAGCGGTCACGCAAAGCGGTAATCCTCTGATTGAAACCTCCATATGTCCGCAACCTTTTTATATGATGCAGATTAATCCAGATGGCGCGGTTGTTCCCTGCTGTTCTATGGCGTATCCTGTTGTTTTTCGAGAGCGGAATATGATGATACCGGAAATTTGGAACAGTGAATCATTTTTGGAATTTCGCAGACAATTGCTTAATGGAACGGAAAGTGTAGGTGGTGTCTGTGCTTCGTGCTCTTTATATAAATACGGTTTATTTCCTGAAGATAGGCTTGAACCATATGTAGAGCAATTAAAAAAATCAATATCTAAAAAATAAACTGGTACTGATGTAGATATGAAATTATTTCTATTTGATGAGCTTTTGAAAAATTTAATTTGTAAGGGAGGAGAGTAATTGTGAAGGTGGTTATTCTCGCCGGAGGATATGGGACCCGTATTAGTGAGGAATCACATCTGAAGCCCAAACCGATGATTGAAATCGGTGAACGTCCTATATTATGGCATATCATGAAACTGTATTCCCACTACCACTTTAATGATTTCATTATTTGTTTAGGCTATAAAGGGCATATGATTAAAGAGTATTTTGCCAATTATTTTTTGTATGGTTCGGATGTTACTTTTGATTTAGCCAGCAATAGCACATGTACTCACTCCAGCGCGGAGGTGGAGCCCTGGAAAGTTACGCTTGCCAACACCGGATTGGATACCCAGACTGGCGGTCGGATAAAACGGATAAAAAAATATATTGGCGACGAGACTTTTCTGCTTACTTATGGTGACGGGGTTGCTAATATCAAT
The DNA here is from genome assembly GCF_007830295.1 of Sporomusa sp. KB1. Taxonomy (GTDB): domain Bacteria; phylum Bacillota; class Negativicutes; order Sporomusales; family Sporomusaceae; genus Sporomusa. The sequence goes on from NZ_VLKC01000002.1 coordinate 2,772,977, forward strand.
ATAGAAGAACTTGTTGCCTTTCATAAATCCCACGGAAAGCTTGCCACGGTAACCGCCGTCCAGCCCAGCGGCAGATACGGAGTTTTAGGGCTTAACGAGGATGCTAGCGTTCTGGAGTTTATTGAGAAGCCCAAGACGTTAGATGCATGGGTGAATGGTGGCTTTTTTGTCTTAGAGCCAGGGATTTTCGAGTATATTGAAGGCGATCAGACTCCCTTTGAAGGCCATCCTCTCACAGAACTGGCAGAGGCAGGGCAAATTATGGCCTATAATCATAATGGATTTTGGAGGTGCATGGATACGCAAAGAGATAAGCTTATCTTGGAAAATTTATGGGCGAGCGGCCAGGCTCCCTGGAAGGTATGGATTTAGTTGAGTTTTGAACTGTTTAAAAGAGCCTATTGCGGGCAAACGGTATTAGTTACAGGCTGCAGTGGATTCAAAGGCTCTTGGCTATCTGTATGGCTGCATACACTAGGGGCCAGGGTCGTCGGGTATGCGCTGCAACCGCCGACAGAGCCATCTATGTTTCGCGCTTGCAGCCTGGACAACCATATAATTAGTATGGAAGCCGATATTTGCGATGATGTTGCCTTGACGGAAGTATTCAAAACCTATAAGCCGGATATCGTTTTTCACCTAGCTGCTCAACCGCTGGTGCGTTACTCGTATCTGCAGCCTAAGGAGACTTTCGAGACAAACGTAATGGGCACTGTTAATGTATTAGAAGCAGCTAGGAATACTGGGACGGTTAAGTCTATCGTTGTTATTACAACTGACAAATGCTATGAAAACCGGGAATGGGTTTACGGTTATCGTGAAACAGACCCTATCGGTGGCTATGATCCCTATAGTGCCAGTAAAGGCTGCGCTGAACTCGTCGTGTCAGCATTTCGCAACAGTTTTCTTATGAGTCGCGGAATAGGCTTGGCTTCCGCCAGGGCCGGAAATGTAATTGGCGGCGGTGACTGGGCAGTTGATAGATTGTTGCCTGATTTTGTCCGGGCAGTCGTAGACAACAAGCCTATTCGGATAAGAAATCCATTGGCTACCCGCCCTTGGCAGCATGTGCTGGAACCATTGTCCGGTTATCTATTGTTGGGAGCGTTATTGCTGGCTGAGCCAAAAAAGTACAGCAGCGCCTGGAATTTTGGCCCCAGAGATACCGATGTTTTGCCTGTAGAGGAGATTCTCAGGCTGGCAATTGCGGAATGGGGAGCAGGAAGAGTAGAAAAAGAAGCTGGTAAGCAGCCGCACGAAGCTACTTTGCTGAAACTTGATATTAGCAAGGCCGAGGTCTATTTACGCTGGCATCCGGTTTTTTCATGCCGTGAGGCAATAAAGAGAACTGTTGAATGGTACAAAAAATATTATGAAGAATTTTCTAGCGATATGTTTTTATTTACTGTTGAACAGATTCGAGAATACGAGCATGTACTGCAATTGCGGAGTTGAAATGATATGAATAGGGTGCTTGTAACCGGGGCTACCGGTTATATTGGCTCAAATTTGGTAAAACGATTTATAAAAAATGATGTTGAAGTCCACATTATTACCCGTGTCACTTCCCTGGTAGAGCAATCTGATATTAGCGGTCTTCCTGTTGTAATTCATCAGCATGATGGTACAACGGCAGGAATGATAGGAATTTTTCAATTAGCACGGCCTGAGGCGGTATTTCATTTAGCGGCTAAATTTGTGGCCGAGCATGAGAGCAGGGATGTAGAGGAATTAGTGGACAGCAACCTGATGTTTGGCCTGCAGCTTTTGGAAGCCATGGCGGCAACGCGGGTTCGACATTTAATAAATGCAGGGACTGCTTGGCAGCATTATGAGCAGGAGGCATATAACCCGGTTAATCTGTATGCGGCAACCAAGCAGGCTTTCGAAACATTGGCCGCGTATTATGTCCGGGCCGGTTTGCTAAAAATGATTACGTTAAAGCTGCTGGATACCTACGGCCCCAATGATCCAAGGCCTAAATTATTTACTTTATTTAAGCGTGTAAGCTCCAGTAGGGAATGGCTGAAGATGTCTTACGGCGAACAGCGGTTGGGGTTGGTCTACATTGATGATGTGGTGAATGCTTTTTTGATGGCGGGACAATATATTGAAACTCTGCCGGATTTTGAAATGCCGTCATATAGTATTGCTCCTGAACAATTGCATTCTTTACGTGAAATCGCGGCCATATATGAGGCGGCTAGCGGTAACCGGCTGAATATCGGATGGGGGGAACGGCCATACCGGATCAGGGAAGTCATGCAGCCGTATGTTGGTGCAAGACTTCCCAGCTGGGAGGCAAAAGTTGCTTTGGCAGATGGGATAAAGAGATGCTTGGAAGTCTGAGGAATGCGCTTTCCTAACTTCTTCAGGATAAAGGAGAGCACCGTGAAAGATTGTAATGGGAGTGATTATGGCGAAATCATGGTCGGATTTGTACGACGTATCGGATGAGACGGTATTTAGGAGGAATTATCATAGTGATGAACGACTACTATATTGAACCAATTGTCATTGATTCGGATACACTTATCCCGCGTTCACCGTCGGCCAATATGTGGGAAAATCGTAAAAATGCATATTTTATGTATGACACGCCGGATGTTCCGACATGCTCCATTGTTGTGACGGGGTATAACCGTCTGGACAAGACTAAATATTGCGTCGACTGTATTTTGCAATATACGCAAGACGTAGATTACGAACTCATTCTCGTCGATAATGGCAGCAATGATGGGACTTTAGAGTTTTTCCAGTCGGTACAATATAAAAACAAGAAAATTATTCGTGTGACACAGAACCGCGGAACATTTTTGCCTTTTAGATATTATGCCAATATTTTCAAAGGCAGATATCTTGTTAATATATCCAATGATGTTTATGTAACACGGAATTGGTTAAGCAATCTGCTTAAGTGCTACCGATCCGACCCGAAAATCGGTTTTATCGAGCCGGTTTCTTCAAATATATCAAATCTGCAGGAAGTAGATCTTGGTTTTTCTAATTTTGATGATATGCAGAAAATGGCCGCTGAGTTCAATAAAAGCGCCCCAGCAAAATGGGAGGAGCGTATGCGGCTTATAAGTACAATTAACTTTTTTTCACGAGATGTTTTAGATAATGTAGGTATAAACGATGCCGCCTACCTCCATGATTTCGCGGAGGATGACCTGTGCGTCCGCATACGGCGTATGGGTTACAAACTTGTTCTTTGCCGCGATACATGGATCTGCCATGATCATGATTTCCGAAATATGGAGGATAAAGACCCCGGTGCGTTTCAGGCAAGCCTGGAAAGAGGACGCGCCGTTTACCGCGAAAAATATCACGGTATCGATCCGTGGGACGATATAAACAACTTCGAGATGGCGCTTCTCGCTCCACTTGATTCTGCTAGGCTTCCCAAATCGATAAAAGCGCTGACAGTTGATATACGTTGCGGAACCCCTGCCTTGGAGATCCGTAATCGTCTGAAACGACGCGGGATTACGGACGTTACGTCACATGCATTCACAACGGATGCGAAGTATTTTCTCGATTTACAGACGGTATGTGCAGGAGTCAAGTGTGATAGAATTGACTTCATACGGCAGCATTATGCCAACGATACATTTGACATTGTCGTAATCGGCGAACCAATCAATACCTATCCCATGCCAATTAGACTTTTGCAAAATCTGTACGGCTTTCTCAAATCCGGTGGCATGCTGTTGTTCAAAGTCCGCAACACGGATAATTATCGTGCCTTTTTGCGCTCTATCGGGATGGGTGTGCCATCTGACCCCGATTTGCCTTCGAGCACGCCGTTAAACGAAGTACTAGAGTGCCTGAAACTTTTTGGCGCGAATGACTGTGCTACTTCCGCTGAACTTGATGACTTATCGGAAGCCGATCAAAAATTCTTGTTCGATAAGCTAAAAGCAGCGAATCCGAACGCCAATCAGAAAACACTGAATCGACTATGCATCAAGAATTATTGCGTTAGGGCAATCAGGAGGTAGCGTGTGAATATTACATTGACAAAAATATCAGGTGTATATATTGTAAAACGCGAGCCGTTTTCCGATGAGCGAGGGACATTTTCACGCATGTTTTGCCGCCGCGAACTGGAGGCAGCAGGACTATGCGGCGAAATCGCGCAAATGAACCTATCAACCAATAGAAAAAAAGGTACACTCCGAGGATTGCACTCTCAATTCGGCAATGCGGCGGAAGATAAACTTGTAATGTGTGTTCAAGGTGCGATATTCGATGTGTGTGTGGATGTTCGAAAAGACTCACCGACATATTTGCAGTGGGTCGGTGAAACCCTTTCAGCGGAGAATGGGTTTGGTCTCTATGTTCCGAAAGGTTGTGCTCATGGGTATCTGACGCTGACGGATGATACGCAAGTGTTATACCTTGTAACGCAATATTACACGCCGAATACGGAAGTGGGATACAGATTCGACGACCCTGTTTTTGGAATAAAATGGCCAGTTGTGGCGCCATATATAATGAGTGAAAAAGATAAGAATTGGGAGTATTATGGGTTCAGGCCGGTCGATGTCACTCAAAAATTGGCTCGAACAGACGCATGAAACATTGCAATTAGATACACCTATAAAAATTGGTGCGAAACCCGACGACGGACTGCTGTTCGAACGTGAATGGTTGATGCTGCGCCGTTCACGAGTGAAACGAGTTATGCACTGAGCATCAATTTTGCGGATGCGGTGAGAAGGTCGCGAAGTTGGTAAATAAACAGGAGTAGTTGGAGGATTACAGCATGAATATGCCGGAACATATCACACAGGAGTTTCTTGACCTAATTAAACTCCCCAACCCAAACTCAAACGCGAAACGACTGAACTACCTATTGGTTATGCCGCGTATCGCGATGAATGACGATACTATATATATGATGCCTTATGGGCTCTGCCTTGTTTCATCCGCGCTCAAAGCCTCTGGTCGTAATGTGTTTACATTAAACTTGAACTACAAAACGAACCCTTATGAGCTTTTACGCCAGGAGATAGTTAACAATTCAATTGATGTTGTTGCCACGGGCGGTTTGAGCGGTCAGTTTTCTTTGCTTAAAGAAATACTTGATACAGCGAAATCTGTAAACCAGAACATCATCACAATTACCGGGGGCGGGATAATTACAGCCGACCCGAATGTTGCGATGGAGGCTCTTGAAACGGCTGATTATGGCATAATCGGTGAGGGTGAGATTGCTATAAACGACCTTGCCTATGCATTGGAAAACAATGAAGATATTAATAGTGTCGCGGGGCTTGTACTACCTGACGGTACCATAACTGCGCAGCGTCCTGAAATCGCTAATCTTGATATATTGCCGTTTCCGGACTATGATGGGCTCGAATTAGCGATGGTGCTGCGGGATAATTTGCACGCACAGTCTTGGTTTGAGAATAATGCCGTTAGTATCACCTTAAGCCGTTCCTGCCCATATAATTGCACATTTTGTTTTCATTCAAGCGGAAAAAAATATCGAAGGCGGTCACTTGACAATATCTTTGAGGAATTGGACTGGATTACTGAGAAATACGGGGGTTCATTCTTCATAATAAATGACGAGTTATTTATTTCTAATAAGCGGTTTTTAACTGCTTTTTGCAGTCGCATCAAGAAATATAACATAAGATATTGGGTACAAACACGAGTAGATACAGTTTCAAAAGAAATATTGCAGTTATTGAAAGACAGCGGTTGTAGTGTAATCAGTTACGGTGTTGAAAGCGCGGATAACAGGATACTAAAGTCTATGAGAAAAAATATTACCGTAGAGCAAATCGAACGAGCATTTGATTTGGCGCTTGAAGTCGGACTGCCTGCATATGGCAATTTGATTTTCGGTGATGTGGAGGAAACTCCAGAAACTATTGGCACTTGCCTAAACTGGTGGAAAAATCATCCGCAATACAACATTTTTATATTATACATACTTACATTTCCGGGAACACATCTATATAAAGTTGCTTGCGAACGCGGCATAATAAAAGACCGTGTAAAATATTTGATAGATAATGACACACAAATAAATGTTACAAAAATGTCTGATGAAGAATACTGGGATATCATCAAGAAGGTGGAACTGTTTCAGATAATGACAGCTAATGGAGTAGATGTTGATTTCGCAGATATCAGTGAGCAAATCAATGTACTCCGCAGTAACCTGGAAAAGCTTGTTACTAAACACAAAATTGCGATTTGGCCAACAATATTCTCAACAATCAATCTTCTGAACAGTATATCGGAAATGTTTGTGAATGCAGACAATGTGTTTTTTGTGAATAGTGCACCTAAAGATACGCGCCTTCAGGGAATTGAACGCTTTGGCAAGTCAGTATTTGAACCCGATATTATTATGGAACATAATATTGATATTGTGCTGTATGCGTATACCCAGACGGCCAGTGCCGAACGAATTTATGAAAGAATTTGTTCGGTGATTCGCGACCAATATCCGCAGATTAAACGAGTCATAAGGCTGTCTGAACTGCTTGATAAAGATTTTGTTTGCTGAGATAGTCAGGAGTGCGCAGACACAAGTATTAGCATAGCCTGCTGCTTGTTGAAATCATATGGGCGTACAAGTAAGGAGGGGCATACAATGCCGGAACATATTACGCAGGAGTTTCTTGACTTAATTAAGCTCCCAAATACTAACGCGCAACGGCTTAACTACCTGTTTGTTATGCCGCGTATTGTTACAAGAGATGATATGACGTATCAACTGCCTTATGGCTTTTGCATGGTTTCATCCGCACTAAAAGCTTCAGGGCGCAGTGTGTTTACACTAAATTTGAACTATAAGGCGAATCCATATGATCTGTTGCGTCAGACCATTATTGACAATTCAATTGATGTTATTGCCACCGGCGGACTGAGTGGTCAGTATTCTCCTCTGAAGGAGATAACAGATACGGCAAAATCTGCAAAACCTGACGTAATTACGATTGTCGGCGGCGGAATTATAACAGCAGAGCCCGATGTCGCAATGGAAGCTCTTGGAACAGCAGATTACGGTATTATAGGCGAAGGCGAAATCACTATTAATGCGCTTGCGTATGCGCTGGAAAACGACGAGGATGTCGAGCTGGTTGAAGGAGTAGTACTACGTGATGGTACAGTTGCTCCGATGCGTCCCGAAGTTGCCAACCTAGACCTTCTGCCGTTTCCGGACTATGACGGGTTTGAATATAGCTTGCTGCTGCGGGATAAATTGTTCAGTAGCTCAGGTGTGAATGAAAAAACCGCAGTAGTTACTACAGGGCGATCCTGTCCGTTTAATTGTACGTTTTGTTTTCATTCAAGCGGTAAAAAATATCGTAGACGTTCAATTGACAATATATTTCAGGAAATCAATTGGATCATATCTAACTACGACATCAAGTACATAATGTTTGTCGATGAATTATTCGTAAAAGACAAAAAATTTGTTAAAGAAGTAACGGATCGTATTAAGAAATTCAATGTTAAGTATTGGGTTCAGACGCGCGTGGATATGATTACAAAAGAAATATTACAGATGCTAAAAGACAGCGGCTGTTATGAAATAACTTATGGTGTTGAAAGTGCGGATAATAATATCCTGAAGAGTATGCAGAAGAATATTACGGTGGAGCAAATTGAACGAGCGTTCAATCTATCTTGCGAAGTCGGACTTCCCTCAAAGGGATATATCATCTTCGGTGACTTGGCGGAAACCGCTGAAACGATTAACAATTCCCTGAACTGGTGGAGAGCGCATCCAGAGTTTGACATAAGGTTATGGTGGATTTTAACGTTCCCAGGATCACATTTATACAAAGTAGCTTGCGAGCGCGGCCTAATATCTGATCGTGTTCAGTACTTGAAGAATAACGATACGCAATTGAACATATCCAAAATGTCCGATGAGCAATATTGGGAAATGGTCAAGAAAGTTGAACTGTTCCAAACACTGTCGACAGCTGGTGTTAATATTAATTTTGATGATATTGACGATATTGCAGGTGCAATCGGCAAAAACCTCAATCACTTGCTCAAAAAACATGAAATCGCGATTTGGCCGGCAACATTAGACATAATTATAGTGCTTAACTATATATCATCAGCATTTGTCAGTAGTAATAAAGTGGTCTTTATTAACGCAAACCCGAATGATTCGTATGTCTTGGGTATCGAACGCTTTGGCAAAAGGGTATATACGCCCGATGAAATTTTAGCTAACAGTGACGTTGACACAGTGCTCTACGCTTTTGGTCATAGAAGTTCACATAAGGTTTATGCTCAGATTAGCAAAATGATAAAAACCCAATACCCAAAAGTAAGACAAATGATAAATATTTCTGAATTGTTGAAGAAGGTTATATGAATATACTCCACTTAGCTGCGCATATGGGAGATGGTGCAGGGAAGGCAATCGGTGGGTTGGCGATTCTTGGGAACAAATCCGGCAAAGATACTCATCGTATTCTTCTCTTGGACGAACCACGTAAAACAAACCATATTAACCGCTGTTGTGCTGCAGGGATTGAAGTTTTGCCAAGGGATTCGGCGGAGTTTGCAATAAATGAAGCTGACGTTGTCGTTCTTAGTTGGTGGGGCAGCCCAACCATGGACATGTTTCTGCGCGAATTCCCGAATATTCCATGCCGAGTTATGCTTTGGACGCATAAGAACGGCTTTTACGATCCTCCGCTCTCAGACGCGCTTGTCCGCTCGTGTGACAGATTGCTTGTCACTTCACCGCTGACACTTGAAAATCCGGTATGGAGTGATGGTACGCTAGTGTATGGTTTCGGTGATTTCGCACCAGAAAAAATTCCGCCTAAAACTGACTATTCGCTCAACAGCGATTCGTTTGTAATCGGTTACGTTGGAATGCCGAGTTACAAACGCTTTTCACACAATGCTCTCGATTATATGAGCAAGACTATATCAATGATTCCTGATGCCGTTTTCATCTTGTCCGGCGAGTATTCTGACGAATTCAAGTCTGATATTACATTGACGGGGGTGGAAGATAAAGTAAAATTACTCGGTTGGACGAACGATGTCCTTGGCCTACTTCGAACATTTGACGTTTTTGGGTATCTTCTGCGGTCAGATTCGTCGGCAACGACGGAGAACTCTGTGCTGGAAGCTATGGCGGCTGGATTACCCGTTGTGATGGCTCGCAAACCGGTTGGGAAGTATCTAATTGGAGATGGAGCGGGCTTTCTCGCGGATTCTCCTGAGGAGTATGCGAATAATCTGTTGCGGCTTTATGAAAGTGAGGACTTACGGCGTAGTGTCGGACAAGTTGCGAGAAAACATATTTTAGTAAGCTGCAACGCTTCGGATAACTTGAATCGCTTTAATGAAGCGTGTCTTAAGGTTGTTGAAAAACAAAAATATATTCACAAATTTGGAGGATTTTAAGATGGCTGTTATCGCGCCGAGCTATGATACGAATAGAACCAACCTTAGGGATGTTATACCACTTGCAAGCCCATATACCGTCCAAATTGAACCTACGCGTATGTGTAATCTCAGGTGCTTTTTCTGTATGCATCATAGCCGTGGTACAAGCAATGATCTTTTGAAAGAAAGCGGTTTCAAGCTTGCACATATGGATATGGATTTATACGATAAAATTGTGCGTGATATCATGGGCTTTTCCGAACCACCAAAGATGATCAATTTTTGCGGAATCGGGGAACCGCTTATGAATCCGCGATTTGGTGAGATGATTAGACGCATGCGAGCGGCTGGATACTCAGGACGTATCATCACCTACACAAACGGTGTGCTGTTGAGACCGGCAGTTGTAGACGAGCTGACGAGCAGCGGCTTATCTGAAATTCGTATTTCTTTGAACGGCTTAACGGCGGAAAAGTACAAGCAGGTGACTGGAGTTACATTAAGTATGGAGGAATACGTAGAAAATATACGTTACTTATATAAGCATAAGAAAGACACGAAAATATATATAAAAATAATAGAAAACCTATTTGAACAGGACGACGACAGAGAAAAGTTTTACCAGATGTTTGGCGACATTTCTGATGTAATGTATGTGGAAAACATTATACAACTGCAGCGTCAAATGAAAGATTATGGCGGTATAACGGAAGAAAACTATAAAAATGTATTCAACGAACCGATGTCGCGTAACTGGAAAACCTGTGCGTGCATGTTCTATCAAACCCATATAGATGCGGACGGCTATGTATTCTTTTGTGTATCGCTGGGTAATCCAAGTAAATATGCAATCGGCAACATCAATGACGATGCTCTTGTTGAAATATGGAATGGCAGGAATCGCTTAAAAGCGCTCTGCACGAACTTGCGTAACGGTTCGGATAGTATACCGATGTGCGTTGATTGCGAAGGAAAATACGATATCATTTCAGACGAAGAATATCTTGACGACAGCAGCGAAATGTTGCTTGACCGTCTGCCGGGTTGTGACTGATTAAAATGAAAGGAGGGCTTTAGCAATGGCAATAATTCAGCCGAGCTTTGATAATAAGCGTCAGAATCTACGAGATATTATTCCGCTCAGTGCTCCGTTCCACATCGGGATTGAACCGACGCGATTTTGCAACTTTAAATGTTTTTTTTGTCAGCAGTCAACCAGAGGTGATGCGGATGATCTATTTGTCAAAAAAGGACAGGCGATTCAGCATATGAATTTTGAGTTGTACAAGAAAATTATCAACGATATTATGGATTTGCCTGAACAGCCGAAAAAAATACAGCTTGCGGGAATGGGTGAGCCGATCCTCAATCCTGAATTAGGAAAGATGATAAGGTATCTCCGGTCTGCAGGCTTTAGTGGACGCATTAGCACATACACCAATGGCATGGCTTTAACACCGCAAATAGCCGACGAATTAGCCGACAGCGGTTTAACCAGCCTGCAAGTGTCGGTGTATGGTATAACGGCAGAAGATTTTAAAAGCCTTGCGGGCACTTCGGTTGATGTGGATCAGTATGTCAAAAATATTCAATATATGTTTGAACATAAAAAATCTATCCAAATCCGCCTGAAGACAACGGATGACGTTGTAACGACAGAGGTCAAACGTAAAGCATTTTTTGATATGTTTGATGGAGTTTGTGATCAGATATTCGTGGAACATATTATCAATATTCCCAACCAGATGGGAAGGCTACGAGTTAAAGCACGCAACATTACACAGTATAGCGAAGAACTTGAAAGCTACCGCGCTATATGTCCCTGGATGTTCTATCAATCCCATATCAATATTGATGGAGATGTGTTCTTTTGTGATATTCTTGCTAAGCCTAAAGAATATGCGATTGGCAATATAAAAGACAGTTCTTTTGTAAGCATTTGGAATGGTGCACAGAGAAGTGAATTGCTTTGCACGGGGTTAAAATGTGGTCAGAATAGCATCACGCAGTGCATTGACTGCGATGACAGATTTTCTATGACTGCTCCCGAGGAGTACCTTGATGATTGCCGTGAAGAACTATTGGAGAGGTTGCAACAACAATAAATGTGTATGAAGGCTGTATACTACGATAAATTGTTATATTAAGTTATATACCGTCAAAAAGGTACAGTAAAAGAAGGTTTTTTTAATTATGCTGAAAAAATTAGTATATTTTTTTCTCATTCTATTTCTAACACTTCCCCTGCACACTGCCCAGGCGCAGAATGTGGGTTTTGCAAAAAGTGCAAGGGGAGATACGTATTATTTTGTAACTGAATCTATTAAGGCGGTCAATAATAAGATATTTGTCTCTTCCATGTGTGAATATGGTACTGAACGCAATGGCATTGCCAAAAAGGCATTTGCCATCGTGTTTGATTCCGGGGAGAGAAAATATAGATTACTTGGAGTTGCCAGTATAGGTATTGATGGGAAGGTGCTTGAAAAAAGAGAGTATCCACAGGCAGTCTGGAATGAGATTGCCGGGAACCCTACCGAAGAGGCACTTTTCCTCGCCGTTACCCGCTATCTGGCTCATAATCCGCTTGCTTCTTCCAGTCGGGGACAAAATCAGCCTTCCAGGCATAAGCAGGCTACCGCCACGGGTTTTTTCATAACCCCTTCGATTGTAGTAACCAACAATCATGTTGTGAATGCGGCCAAACAAATTGAGGTTATTTATAATAATGAGATGAAAGCAGCCGCTACGATTATTTGCACTGATCCGGCGAGCGATTTGGCCTTGTTGCAGGTAAGTGGCCTTGAAAATAGTGTTGTTCCGCTGGTGTTGGGACAATCAGGAAAAGTACGGGAAGGCACCCGCATTTATGCCGTTGGCTTTCCTCTAATAGCCTATACTGGGACAGCAGCAAAGATAACTGAGGGGATTATTAGCGGGACTGCCGGCTACAAAGGCGATTTGAAACAATTTGAAATCAGCGCGCCTATCCAGCCGGGAAACAGCGGAGGGCCACTGCTTAACGAAAAAGGAGAGGTGATCGGTGTTGTGGCGGCGGAGCTGGGCAGAAAATTTGTTGATAAAACCGGTATTATTCCCCAAAGTGTTAACTTTGCCGTAAAGTCTGACAACATACGTAGTCTTCTTGCAAATCAGTTGGGCAACTTCAATTTACCTATATCAGGGCAGCAAAGACTTATGCGGGATGCCGTCAATATTATGGATCTGGCGAAGAAAGGCATAGTACGTATTTCGGTTGTTGTGGAATAGACGGATGTAATTGTTTCGAAATTGGGCGCTAAACACATAGTATTGGTTAATTTGCCACAGGTGTAGCTTTTACCAGTTTATCAGTCTGCAACCAATGGGGGCAGGCTTGCATTATCTGAAACATTGACTTATTTCACAGTTTGATAGTCATGACTTTACTCAATTCCTGCTAGCTTCTCTACCGCATATAGTGGCAAATTTAGCAGCCATTCTTCTTTTTTGTAGTCCGCCATTGAGGTGCGGACGGAGATTTTGGGATTGAACTTATCTCGATAAGTTTTTAAACTTTTTGCCTGCAAATTGATTTCAGCTTTGACTTCCAGGGGGATTATAGTATTGCCGTTGTCGATTACAAAATCGATTTCCGCACTACCACGGTCATTTGTCCAGTAATAAGGCTCGATCCCTTTCAGCGTTTTGAGTTGCTGTAATACATATTGTTCTGTCAACGCGCCCTTGAATTCCTTGAACATTTTGTTGCCGTCAAGCAGGGTATTTTGCTTTAAACGTACCATACAGGAGAGCAGTCCTACATCAAGAAAAAACAGCTTGAAGGTTTTCAAATCCTCATATGCTTTCAGCGGCAAACTGGGAGCTGTTACACGATATACCTTATGTACAAGGCCACAGTCGATCAGCCAGAGCATTGCCAGCTCGTAATCCTTTGCCCGAGCACCTTCCTTAATCAGGCCATAGATGAATTTTTTGTTTTCCTTGGTTAGCTGTGATGGAATACTGTTCCAGAGCATACGGATACGCGGCACAACATCGTGGGGAGCATGCTTTGAAAAATCTTGTTCGTAAGCGGCAAGGATACGCTGCTGAATTTCCCGTGCTTCATTAAAGTCCATGTTCTCCGCAAAGTTCAAAACAGCCTCAGGCATACCACCTACATAGTAGTAATATTTGAGCATGTCGATGTATGTTTGCTTGAAGGTTGTTGCCATTTCAAAATCGTCATTTTGAAGCAACTCGATAAATTGTTTTTTCCCCATTGCCATTAAAAATTCGGTGAAAGACAGCGGATATAAGTCCATGAAATCCACCTTGCCCACGGGGAAGGATGTGCCGTGATGTAGCGCCACACCGAGTAAGGAGCCCGCACAAACAATATGATACTGCGGTGCATTTTCATTAAAGTATTTTAGTGCGGTCAATGCTTTGGGTACTTCCTGTATTTCATCAAAAATAAGCAGTGTGTTTTCGGGATTGATTTTCCGTCCGGCATACAGTTCCAGTCCGGTAATAATACGCTCCACATCAAGATTGACATCAAACAAATCTTTCATGCGTTGACTATTGTCAAAGCTGATATATACTTGATTTTCATAAGCGGTTTGTCCGAATTCTTTCATCAGCCATGTTTTGCCGACCTGCCTTGCACCGCGGATAATCAGCGGTTTTTTGTTCTTTTTTGATTTCCATTTATATAACACTTCTATTGCTGTACGGTACATACACATCACCTCACAAATCGTAACGATAATATTATAATGCACAACCACATAAACTGCAACGACTTTTTATATATTTATTACATTATATGCAGTGAATAGGGGGTAATGCTACTGGATTAGGGGCTTACAGACAAGGGAAAGGTCCCTCGCCGGAGTTGCCTGTTATCTTGTGATTGACACAGATAAAGGGACAGGCTCCTGTCTGGACACAGATAAAGGGACAGGCTCCTGTCTGCACAAAAAAGACTACCAAGCCCAGCCTAGAAAAGTTGGGTTTGGTAGTCTTTTCTCAGAATAAAGAATATGGCCAATTTTATTTTAAAAAATCATTTTTAATTCCCCAAAGAAATTGCTTTTGCCATTTCATTAAACGCCAGCAAAAATTGCTGCTCTGAAACTGTTTTATTTTTCATGTAATCGCAAAAATACTTCCAGGAATCCTCTTCATTTAGAATACCGTCTTTTGTCCGAATATGTGAAAAAAGCCCTGTTTTAATATGCCTTGAACCGAACGCACGCAGTGATATAATCTTCACAAATCGCGGATTTGGACTCATATTAATTTTAATAGAGCGGTAATCATGATGACTATAATGCAAGGAAGCTAATGTTTTAGCCGAGATTCTTATCATAAAATCCAATAACAGCTGATTGGCTATCGGCTTTGCAAAACGGCACCACACGTGATAGCCGCGTCCACTTTTAACATTGACGGTCTCTATGCCATGTTTTCCAAGATGCTGTTGTAAGTAGTCTACGGCAAGCTCTATTTCCGGTATAAGCTCGTTATTATTCTGTTTATAGTTATTGTCTATATTAAAACAAAGCGTGTTGTTTGCCGTTTCATCAAAATAAAGGCAGACATTATAAGCTTGGTTTACATGTCCTTGCAGCAATCTTTGTTTATGATCCTCTGAGACATGTAACAGCCTGTATTTATGGATAAAGTTGTTTTCCATCTGAACATAATCTAATGTCGCATCATCTGCTGTCAGTTTCTTGATAAACTCAAAACCGTAATTTTTATTTTCTATTTTTACTTTATCTTTACACATGGTTTGATAGAATTCATTTAGAAGTTCTACTCTTGTATCCATTGTTTAATCTCCTCAAAGCGGGTAAACCCTTTTGCTGTTTGGGAAACAACCGAACTATGCTTGGCCATAAGGGGATAATATATCTGGATGCCATAGCGTTCACCGTAGGTAATATTTAATAAATCATCATCAATTAAATATGGGACATCCCATAATTTACAAAAAACAATTTTATTTAGGGCCGTAATTAAGTAATCATAGGGAATATGATTATCCTGGAGCCATTTTTTAGTACATTCCCCAGTCAAACGCAAATTTCGCTTGGTGCAAATAACGATTTTCCAGCCATTAGCTTTTAACCAATTCATAAACTGAACGCCCTCCGGGTTAGCTTGTGCCAAAGGATAACATTGCTCATGGATACGATGACGAAAATCAGAAAACTTAGTTGTCAAAAATTCACTTTCTGCAAAAACGTCGTGTTTTACCAGATCAAGATAGTTATCAAATTCTTCAAGGGACAAGCCATAGGAAGCTTTAAATGTAAACGTAGATTTTGCTAAGGTATCCGAAAAATTATTTAACACATTGTCAATATCCACAGCGATTACTTTCATATAACCTACCTCTCTATTTACCGGTACCTGTTTTATTTTGCTTGCTCGTCTTCTTAAAAAAGAATCTCGTCATGTTCCCCGAGGTAGCCGAAGCGCCGCATCACGGTCGCGTGGTCGCTCACAAGCTGTGAGATTTGGGCTGGGGTTAGTACTTTACGATAACTCCCTACTTTGCCTTCACGAAAAAAAGCAACCATATTAGCCGGCTTCTCACGAAAGCCCGTGCATTCTTCCTGCTGTTTCAAAGTTTTAAAATCAGCTCCTGCTATTGCCTGCTGGATTTCTTCCGAAACTGCCGGGAATCCAGCAAAAGCTGCTGCCATTGTGAAGGTCTCCAAAGGCTTGGCATGCATATCCTCATACCGAATCACTTTCACCGGGAATCCCGGACCATTTGTCCAACTTGCCACATGACCGCTCCAGGTCAGCAGTTGCTGCTTTAATTTGATATGTAAATGGCGGGTGCTGTCAGAAAAACAATAGTTTGGATCGCCCATATGTTTAATCGCGGTGTCGACATCACACTCAAGATGATAGGCTAGGGATACCGCCGTATCCAGGGGGTTTCGAATAATATATATGGCACCATTACAACCGCTTGTAGGGATAAGGGGCTGTTTATCTGCCAGAAAAGTATAAGCATCATGTATTTTTATATACAAAGGCTTGGGGGCTTGAGCCGCCATATAGGCATATACTTTGGGCCGCAATGCATTGATTTCTTCCGCAGTCAAATCGGAAGCCTCTATCCCTAGTATATAGTCGAAAATACTTCGCAAACTGGCAGTTCCATCTGTTTTTAGGCTATTGATATCTATTGAATCTTTATTTGCGCATAGTAAACGGCTAAGAAAAGCGCGAAACCAGGTATTTCCTGATTTAGGGTAAGAGGCCAGCCAAAAGATACCTGTCATAAGCCTATCTCCTCCTCAAGCCGATTTACTAGATCATCTAGCCAAAAACCATCCATAGGGTAACAGATGCGGAAGATATCAACAGTGTTCGCAAGGTGGCGGCATTGCTTTAGCTGGGCCGGCCGTCCGCCTTTCCCCGATAAAAACCAGTAACGATAGGTGTTAGTAGCGATTGTCGCGAGTTTCTCTGAATCGGTTAATTTGAGAACTTGAACTTCTTTTGTATTATCGCGGGTCAGTTGACAGAACCACCTTAGCGGTACCGTTTTAACGGAAAACATCTTATCAAGCGGAAGCTGATACTTTTCCAAACCGTTACGCACACGCGGCAACAAGGCAATAGCTTCTCCCAGTTCTTCCACCGCATCCGCCCAGAGTTTGAGCCGGGGATGACCTGGGACAATTTCTGGCTGCCCTTTGCTGGACAACGAAATCACACATACCTCATCAGTCAGAAATTCATGATTTTTTTTGCAGAGCATACCTGCCAGGGTCGATTTGCCAACCCCGGAATCGCCACTGAGAATAAGCCCCTGACCGTTAATTGCTACTGCAGCACCATGCAGAACAAACTGCCTCCGTAACTGCAGCAAGGCGGCTAATACAGGCCCCAGTAGAAATACTTGTACGTCAGCATCAGCAGCAGTTGCAAATGGTTCTACGATAATTTCGCGTCCATCGATTATATAGTAGCGGGCCACTCCGTCCAGATTGAGTAAAAATTTTCCCGGAGCAACCTGAAAAAGTATAGCATTAATAATTGCATTTTCCAGAGCGTCCGGCACAGTTCCATACCGTATTACTACATCCGGCGAGCCTTTCCCCTCTACAAGGCCCGGCAAATAAAAATCCGAAGCGATAGTTAACCCATAGGCATTATAAAAAAATTGCTTCCGTCTCATTTTTTTCAACCAACTTCCATTGTAAAAAGACTACCAAGCCCAACCAGGTTTGGTAGTCTTTCATTAACTTAATTCGCAGCCAAGGCGGCATCTTTTTCTTTATGTAGATAATAGCCTACGCCCCAAACAGTTTTAAGATTAGAGAGTTTGAGTTTTTTGCGCAGGTAATGAATATATAGATTGACAGTGGTAAATTCGGCTTCTGAAAAGTAGCCCCATACCTTTTGGATGATTTGCTCTTTGGTTACTACATGACCATAGTTACGGATCAACAATTCTAACAGCTGGGACTCCTTGAGGGTTAACTGAATTACCTCATTGCCTTTTAGTACTTGGCAACGAAGAGGGTTTAAGATAATATCGTCGGCAGTAAGCACATTTTCTGCTATTGCTCCGCCGCGACGGCGGGTTAAAGCTTTGAGGCGTGCCAATAACTCAATCGAGTAAAAAGGCTTAATCAAGTAATCGTCAGCGCCTGCGTCCAGGCCCTCGGCCCGGTCTTCAGGAGAATCCTTGGCAGTTAAAAAGATAACCGGAGTATTATGTCCCAGGCTGCGAAACTCCTTGAGTAAAGAAATTCCATCTTGCTGAGGCAGCATGCGGTCCAGCACTATAATGTCATATATGTCGGTACAAGCCATTTCCAGGCCTGTTTGGCCATCTAGCGCGGTATCTACCACAAAGCCATTCTTTCTTAACAAGTGCGATAATGAGTCAACTAGTTTGCTTTCATCTTCTACGAGCAGTAGTTTCATTTACGACACCCTTTGTAACCACAGCCTTGTGAAAATTTCACCATCC
This sequence comes from Sporomusa sp. KB1, assembly GCF_007830295.1. GTDB lineage: Bacteria > Bacillota > Negativicutes > Sporomusales > Sporomusaceae > Sporomusa. Next base: position 2,791,374 of record NZ_VLKC01000002.1, read on the forward strand.
TTGGTATCTCTATACGTTATTATGACAGATAGGTATTGGAATTTTATTTAGTTTAAATAAATATTTATAAAGAATTAAACACTGGGTTTATGAGGAAGTTGGACGGTAAAGATAGTTCCTTCCCCAGGAATGCTGGTCACAGTAATTGAGCCGCCATGATTTTCAATGATCCATTTGGCAATAGATAGTCCGAGTCCTGAACCGCCCTTGTTCCGTGATTTATCTACTTGGTAGAAACGATCAAAAATTTTATCCAAATGTTCAGCAGCAATGCCTTCTCCGGAGTCGGAAACGGTTAGAATAATTTTACTGCCTGCCTGCGACAAGGCAACTGATATTTTGCCACCAGGAGCCGTGTGACGACTGGCATTATCCAGCAGGATAGCAATGACCTGTTTTAGCTGGGCTTCGTCGCCATAGACTTCCATAGCAGAGCTTGCATGCACCTCCAGCACTAAAGAATGTTGCTGAGCTACGGCCTCAAACGGAGCTATTGCCTGCCTGAGAGCTGCATCTAAGAAAACTAGTTGTTTTTTGAGCGGTTGCTGCGTGGAATCGGCTCTGGCTAAAAACAGGAGGGAATTAACAAGGTTTTTCATGCAGATACTTTCCTCCTGGATGTTATTGAGCCATTTGCTTTGACTGGCTACCGTTTCGTCCAGGCTATCCTGGACAATATCCAGATTGGTTTGAATAATGGTCAGCGGTGTGCGCAATTCATGGGACGCATCAGAAAGAAAATCTTGCTGTTGCCGCCAGGCTTTTTTTATGGGAACCATAGCGCGGTTGGCCATATAGAAGCTGGCACCAAAGGAAAGGATTGCACAGACAAGGCCGACAGCAAGGAGAGTTGTCAGTACAAGTTGCAGCATATTGGTTTCTTGGGTTAGATCATGGAAAACGATTACAGTGCCATACTGGTTGTCCAGCGGGGCTTTAAGATAAATGTAGCTTGTTTCTTCTAATATAAGGGTGTCTTGATTGGCGGTCGCCTGCAAAGCCTGGTTGGTAAGCGCTGTCAGGCGGCTTGCATCAAGGGGCTGATTGGAGGACTGAAAGGTAATCGCATCCTCAGGTGAAGTCTTAACAAAGAAGAAATTAGGTCCGGGCGGAGGCCCCGGGGGTGAAATCGGTGGCGGTCCAGGCGGAAGAGGACGGGGATCGCGGCCGGTACCACTCGGCCGCTGCGGCAAATCACTGATTATCCCTGCTTGAATATCAGCGGTAATTCTTTGCAACCCGGCATTGGTATGTTTGGTCATATCGATTTTGGCAAAAAAATAGGTGCCGCAAATAAGCAAAAAAAACAGGGCCAGCATGATTGCTACATTAATTAAGGTAAGTTTAAGGCGCAGCTTCTGAAACAATACTATAGAACTCCTTTATTCACAGCCTTGTGAAGAGTACCCATCCGTGGAAATATAAATTCATTCTCTCAAATAAATATTAAGAAAATGTTGTTTTCGGTTAATAATTTACCAATAATTTGTCGAAAAACCCCTAGTATATTGTAAAGCAAGTAAGGGCTTTTTGCCAAGTATTACATAAAATTAATCTCAACATACAAAATCTAAAAAAATGTCTGAATAAAGCTTTATTGTATGCATGGATAACCGAGCAAGTTAATAGGATGTTAGTAGCAAATACTGAGCAGGAGTAAAATATGAACATGCATTTTTTTAATGTAAATACCAAGCGGACCAAAACCCGGTTTAGTATTATTATTATTGCAGCGCTATTTGTTCTATTTGGCGGTATCTGGTTGTTTGAATATCTGGATGCTGCTGCTCTCAACTACTCAGTCAGCCAACCGTCGCAAGCACCAGAGGGTGAAATGCATCTAATCATCAGGATTCCCGACCGGGTGCTTGAACTATATAATAATGGGAGGCTATTTAAGCGTTACCGGGTTGCTGTCGGCAAACGGGCGACACCAACGCCTTTTGGGGAATGGAATATTGTGTATAAAGGCTGGAGCCCCCAAGAGGTGATGGGCACCCGCTGGATGGGGCTTGATATACCATGGGGAAGCTACGGTATACATGGAACAAGCGCCCCTTGGTCAATTGGTAACTTTGCCAGCCATGGTTGTATTCGCATGCGCAATCAGGATTCGGAAGAACTGTATGAATGGGTGCCTGTTGGGACGGCTGTTGACATTCTTGGCCCGAAACCCGGTCTGAACCGGGTGCTGCGCCGGGGAAGCCAGGGGCCTGATGTTGTTGTATTGCAGCTCAAACTAGTGCAGCTGGGCTATTACCAGGAACGGGCCAAGGGAACCTTTGGCAAAGAAACCGAGGCGGCGCTGCGGGCTTTTCAACGGGACAACAGGTTGCCGGAAACTGGTATTACAGATGAAAAAACCTTGCAATTGCTTCAACTGTAAAGCAACAAAAAACAGGCTCCAGTGGCGTTTTGCCGGCGGAAACCTGTTTTTTGTTTCGGCCTATGACAGGCGCATTGCCTTTTTGATACGATCAAGGCCTGCTGCAATATTTTCGCAGGAGGTTGCATAAGAGAAACGGAGATATTCCTGAGTTTCCCCGATATTTCGCCCCCCAAAAGCTGAGCGGGGCAGTACGGCTACATCGGCGTTATAGAGCAGATGCTGCTGCAGAGCCTTGCTGTCAGGCAGGCCTAAACGCTCACAGGCCTCGGTGACATTAGGGAAAACATAGAAGGCACCAGTAGGTGTTTGGCAGGAAAAGCCGGGAATGCTGTTTAGTCCGGCGGCAATTAAATCACGTCTGGCTTTAAACTCGCTAACCATGTTGCTGACAAAATCCTGCGGGCCAGTTAACGCCGCCAAACCGCCATATTGTACAAAGGTGTTTGTGCAGGATTCACAGTTAGTGATTAGGCGGGCAATATGTACAGCTAACTCTTCCGCCATAACTCCATAGCCTAGACGCCAGCCAGTCATAGCATACGATTTAGAAAAGCCATCAAGAATGATGGTTCGTTCCTGCATACCTGGCTGTGAGGCGATGCTCACAAAAGTTCCCTCATAGGCAATTTGGCTGTAAATTTCGTCAGATAATACCCACAAATCGTGTTTACGGGCAAGTGTGGCGATGTTTTCAATATCCTGGGCAGTCAACATACCGCCAGTGGGGTTATGGGGACTGTTTAAAATAATGAGTTTGGTTTTGGGAGTGATACGATTTTCCAGTTCATTCGTATCCAGGCTGAAATTCTTTTCTTCCAATATCGGGGCGGCTACCGGTAGACCACCGGTGAAACGGATGACCGACTCATAAATGGGAAAACCCGGATTAGGGTAAATGACCTCGTCGCCGGGGTCAACTAAGGCGTGCAGTACATAGTAGATGATTGGCTTACCACCAGGGGTGATCACTACTTGTTCGGGTTTTACCTGTAGCTGGCGGGTAGTGGAAACGTGGCTGGCAATGGCTTCTTTAAGCGGCAAAATACCAGCCGAGGGACTATAGTGGGTAAAATTGTTCTGGATAGCGGTAATACCGGCTTGTTTAATGTTATCAGCAGTGTCAAAATCAGGTTCACCAATGGCAAAGCTAATAATATCGCGGCCAGTCGCTTTGAGACGGTTTACTTCATTAAGTACATCAAAAGCGTTTTCTGTACCAAGATTGCCTAAACGAGCAGCTAGTTTCATAGCGCGATTATTCCTCCTGAATATGATATGGGTAGCTCCTGGCTATGCATGAATGCAAAATAAATATGATTCAGTAACAAAAGGAAACAATTAAAAACTTAAATAGTAAGAAAAGGAGCCTGTCAGTGACAGTCTCCTCCTATATTACTGTGATTTTCTCTAATAGTCAAGATTGACTTAACACTGTTGTTATTCCCGAAACACAAAATTCCGTATCCGGTGGCTCTGTCATTCGTAAAAATATCGCAAGGATATCAATTCCCATAATCGCGCCAAACGGTGCTAAACCGTTTGGCGTCAATTTTAAAATCGCCATGCGCCGAATAAACGCGTCTCAAAATATTGGGCAGAGCCTGTTCACCATGAAAACCCTTTAATTCAGCCATGACCTGAATAATCTGAAAGGCCATTTCACTAAGGCCAATGACTCCCTTTGACTTATGAATGACTTCACCAAGATTTACCTGGCAAGTAGACCAGAGATTGGCTTGTTCGACAGCTTGAATAAGCATAGCCATTTCTACGCCGTAATTTGCCGGTATGCGCATTCTGAGCAGGGAATCGCGGTATATCGCCACCGTTCCGGCTAGCGGTTGAATATAGCCGGAAAGCTCAGGACTGAAGGTGTTAATCCAGGGGCGGGCTAATATTTCCGTAACACGGCCGCCGCCCAGTTCTAGTCCGGTTGCTTCGACACGCACCGGGCGGGAAAAGTAGCCTTTGGAAAACTTTATCTCAGGATGGGTAAGCATCGGCCCTAATAGACCATAGAAAAAGCGGGGTGTGATTGTTTCAATATCAGTGTCTACCCACGCCAGAATATCAGCGTCGGTAACATAGGCACTTTTGTACATAGCCTCGCCTTTACCCCGGTAACTGCCCTGTTCCGGGACTATTTCGGCATGCTGATAAACGGGAATTCCATGGGACTGGGCAATAGCTGTCGTGTTGTCTGTAGAATTAGAGTCTATGAGAATAATATCGTCAATGACTCCGGCATCTTTTACCTCAAGGGCAGTTTGTATCACATTGCCAACTGTTTTTTCCTCATTTAGACTTGGTAGAATAATAGCAATTTTGACACCTAAGTTTTTTTTGCATGCCCGCAGAACCGAGGGTAGAGAAAAGTCAGCTGCTTCATAGGTTCTCTCCCGCACCCAACGGTAAATGGCATCACTTTGATCGAAATCAATATCCTGTACCGGCCCGCGTACTAGGGTTATACTGCCTTCATATACTTGTCTCAATTGCTTATAAAGGGGATCAATTTCTGATTGTGCCAGCGGTGCACCAAAGAATAACATGTTATAGTGGGAGCCGATGCCTTTGATCAAATCAAAAATAGTAGCCTCACGCCGCCAAGTAATATTCACATTGTCAAACAGTGTGTGGGCAGGTGCTACTACTGATGACAGGAAGACTTCCTCCAATTGAGGAATTTTTTCTTCTAAGTGATATATATGCGCCTCTTTGATACCTGCTTGCACCATAACATCAAGTACTGATCGGGCATTACTGCCACCGCGGAGAACTGCTGCGACTGGGCCGTCGACCCAACCGTCGGTAACGGCGGCGATCTGCTCGTGATAATTTGGCAGCTCTGTTATATCAGCAATATCCTTAATTATGATTTGAGGGTTACCTTGAAAGGGCCATTTTTTCATAGAGGCAGTCATAACAATTCCTCCCATACATATCTGGTAGAGTCTTGGCGAAAGTACAAAACAACGTTATTTTTACCCTGTTTTTATAAAGTGATACATTCTGTTAGGTAATAAAAGGAGCCTGCCGGTGACAGTCTCCTCCGTATTCAATAACAAGTCCTATTATTTTACATATATTACCACAAAAAACCCTCAATAGTCAAGTCAAAGCTATTATTTGCCCAGAAGAATTATAAAGGCCGACAAGTGAGGAGTATGCTTTCCGCCTGTCGGCCCTAGATTAGATTAGTTAAAAATAGCGCTAGAGGTAGATATGAGAGATAATAATCGATACTATCATCAGCGGAAAAGCAATCTTCAGATAGTGATTAAAGGTGAGCGAAATGCCATTTTTTTCGGCGGTTCCCGCTACAATAACATTAGCTGAGGCGCCGATGAGGGTGCCGTTGCCGCCAAGGCAGGCACCCAGCGACAGTGACCACCACAGGGGAGCCAAATCAGGTTCTTCCCGGTTGACCAGCATCAGCAGGATAGCTCCTGGAAAGGCAATAGTAGCCTGATTCCAAATGTAACATTCCGTGGAAGATGAAAGCAATTATAGTAATTTTTGCATGCTGTATTTACCACTCTATTCCTTAATAGGGAATTTAGTCCGCATAAGGTAAGCTTGACAATCAATCTGGTTTTGATTATGATTGAATCACAAAAAAATATGTTTTATTTTAAGGAGGAGCCTGTCACCAAGGGCTCCTTCTGTTTTTTTAGAAAATACTAGTTGGAGGAGTAAAAAATGGAAAGTAATCAGGCAGCTATTGCTGTAGGTGTTTTTCTTGTGGCCTATGCGTTCATTATTTCCGAAAAAATTCATCGCACTGTTGTTGCTCTAGCCGGGGCGGTACTTATTATCATGCTGGGGGTTGTCAGTCAGGAACAGGCCATTCATCATATCGACTTTAACACCCTGGGGCTGTTGGTAGGTATGATGGTCATTGTCGCCATTACCAGCGAAACAGGTCTGTTCCGCTTTTTGGCTATTTGGGCTGCCAAGGCCGTTGGTGGTGATCCCCTGAAGTTAATGATCGCCTTAAGTGTTATTACGGCGTTATGTTCAGCCCTGCTAGATAATGTGACAACTGTGCTGTTAATTGTTCCGGTAACGCTGAGTATTACAAAGCAGCTCAATGTTAAGCCAGCTCCTTATTTGATATCGCAAATCATTGCGTCTAATGTTGGCGGAACAGCGACCTTGATTGGAGATCCGCCTAATATCATGATTGGCAGTGCGGTTAAGGAGTTAGACTTTCTCGCGTTTGTTAATAATCTTACTGGCATAGCAATGCTTATCCTTATTGTCAATATCATTATCCTTGTACTAATCTACCACAAGCAGCTCAAAACAACTGCAGAGTTGAGTGCAAAAATCATGAGCCTTGATCCAGGCAACCAGATTAAAAATGCAAAGCTGCTAAGGATTTGTCTAGCTGTTCTGACTTTGACAGTAACGCTCTTCTTTTTTCATCAGCAGCTGCATCTGGAGTCAGCGACAGTGGCTATTTTCGGCGCTGCGTTATTAATGCTGTTAGGGAAAAAGAACTCTGATCATGACCTGGAGAGTATTTTCCACAAGGTAGAGTGGGTGGCGCTTTTCTTTTTTGTCGGACTGTTTATTTTAGTTGGTGGACTTGTCGATACAGGGGTAATTTCTCTATTGGCCCAAAAGGCGATGGAACTTACTGCAGGCAATCCTACAACTACGGCTATGATCATTCTGTGGCTTAGTGCGATTGCCTCAGCTTTTGTTGACAATATTCCGTTTGTTGCGACGATGATTCCATTAATCAAAGATATGGGCGCTCTAGGAATGACTAATTTGGAACCGCTCTGGTGGAGTTTGGCGTTGGGGGCTTGTCTGGGCGGCAACGGTACGATCATTGGTGCCAGTGCCAATGTCATTGTGGCAGGATTGGCAGCACAAGAGGGGTACCCAATATCTTTTGTAAGATTTATGAAAGTGGGTTTTCCACTGATGCTATTGTCGATACTGATTGCCAGTATATATGTGTATCTGAGGTACCTTATCTAATTGTCGCCGGGTTGGCAACTTAGGCAGGGTAGCATATATCTTGTATATGATTCCTAGTCAAGGGTTTTCTTATATGCTGCTTTTGATTATGATAAATTGAAAACAGCATATATTTATATTCACGATTACAAATAGTAGATATAACTAGATGAAAGGTGTGTTTTAGAATATTTGCATAACTAACAATTTTACATTATAATTAAGTTGGATGTAATAAAATTGAAAACTATTGAAAATAGTAAATAGTAGTTGGTTATTGATATCGCTGTGAACGCTTGCTAACAGGAGGGAAAGAGGAATGAGCCTTAGCTTGAGACTAGAGGTTGACTTGGACAAAATCAAGTACAACGCGGCTAAAGTCATAGAACTGTGCCATAGCCGTGGGATTGCAGTACTTGGAGTTACCAAAGGATTTTCCGCAATTCCGCAAATTGTTATTGCGCTCCGCGAAGGAGGCGTTGATGGGTTAGCTGATGCCAGAATGGAAAATATTTTTGAATTAAGAAATGAAGGGTGCTTGGAGTCCATAACTTTACTACGCATCCCCCGGTTAAGCGATGTGGACAATGTAGTAAAATACTGTAACGTAAGTGTCAATTCAGAAGTAGCTGTTATTCAAGCTTTGGGGCAGGCGGCTAAGAAAATGGGGGTAGCTCACCAAATTATTTTGATGGTTGATGTGGGTGACTTGCGTGAAGGGATTATGACCGAGAATGTGCTGGATACTGTTCGCAAGGTAGTAAAAGTGGAAGGGATAAGGCTAGTGGGGCTGGGAACCAATATGGGGTGTTTTGGTGGTATTTTGCCAGAGTACAATAACCTCAACATTTTAGTGAACCTTAGTAAAATGATCGAAGCCAGACTAGGTGTACCTATGGAGGTTCTTTCTGGTGGTGGTACGTCATCACTATTACTTGTGGAAAAAGGGGAAATTCCTCCAGGTATTAATCAACTACGTATTGGGGAAGGAATATTGCTTGGAACTGACACGACAAATCACCGAATAATAGATTGGCTCAAAAATGATGCGTTTGTATTAAAAGCTGAAGTGATTGAAATTAAACTCAAACCATCGGTTCCCATTGGCAATATTGGCCGCGATGCTTTTGGCAATATTCCGGAATTCACAGATGTGGGTATTCGAAATAAGGCTATTGTTGCTTTAGGTAAACAGGATGCATATATTGAAGGCCTTATTCCTGTTGATAAGGGCATAAAGATATTAGGCGCTAGCAGCGATCACACGATTCTTGATATTACTGATACAACAAGCAAGATACATGTTGGTGATGAACTGGCATTTCATGTAACTTATTCAGGGTTGCTTTCAGTGAGTCAATCCAGATATGTAAAAAAAGTGTTTAGAAAGGATAATATATGGTCGAATTAATCATTGGGGCAGAAGCAAAATTGCTGGAACGTTTAGTAGAATTGGAACAAGAAGCTTTTGGCTGCGGGGGAATGAACGAGTGGCATCTGGTGCCGATTATACGGCACGGCAAAGTATTTGTCAGTAAGGATAACGATGTAATAGTCGGGGCAGTACAATATATGCGGGACTGGAATAACCCTGAAGTGGCCTATATGATTAGTGTCTCGGTTATTGGTGAAGCTCGCGGCAAGGGAATAGGTACTGAACTTCTTGCCAAAAGCATCGAAATTCTGTTTGATGATAAAATTATTGCAGTTGAGCTTACGGTAGAAGCTGACAATGTAGCTGCTGTTAAGGTGTACAAAGAAAAGCTGGGATTTGAAGTAACTGAGTTTAGAAAAAATGAATATGGGCCAGGTCAAGACCGGTTAGTTATGGTGCTTACCAGAGAAAAGTTTACAGGGAGACAGGCTGAAATAACAACTAAGTGAACTCGTTTCAGCATAGCTGAAACATTGGGGATTCGGGTGGAGAGTCTACTCCACCTGAATTAACGCCGCCTATAGAGGCGGGAGTCTTGACTCATATCCAAGATAAAAGGCTAGTTCGATTTTCGCTAAGGGAGGCATCTATTAATGAAGGGGAATGCCCCGATATTTCGGGCAATTGCACTGGATATAGCGCAGCGTATTATCAACAGTGAATTTGAGGAAGGAAGTAAGATTTCTGGCAGGACGTTACTTGCCGGCCACTATAATGTGTCACCCGAAACCATTAGGAAAGCCATATCACTACTGAAAGATGAGGATGTTGTTGAGGTATCACAAGGAAAGGAAGTAACAATACTCTCGGTAGAAAAGGCCTATAATTTTATTGAACACTATAAAAGTTCAGAATCGGTATACTCATTGCGCCAGGATATAGAAATCCTCTTGAAGGACAAGCGTCAACTTGACGAAAAATTTGAGGCAGTGCTTACAGAAATAATTAATTACTCTGATAGATTGAGAAACCTTACGCCTTATAATCCGGTGGAAATTGCAATAAAACCTGATGCTCACATTGTAGGACAAACCATCGGGCAACTCAGATTATGGCAGCATACAGGCGCTACAGTGATGGCTATTCGCCGCGGGACAGAAATAATTATATCCCCTGGCCCAAGCGCCGTAATCGCGGCCTATGACAGAATTGTTGTAGTTGGCGAAAACGGCATATATCAGCGGACCTCAGAGTATTTTAATCGAACTAGTAGATTAGTCGTTCAATCCAGGGAAAGCTAACCTTTCTATCTGGATAAATGAAACCGCCAGGGTCAGAGCGAATGCTCTGTTCCTGGCGGTTTGCGTTTAGTCTATTTTCTCAAACGTTTAGTTATAATTCGGGCAGCATGGATGCCACTGGCACTGGCCTGTGACAGGCCGCGGGTAATACCGGCACCATCACCGATGGCAAACATGTTCTCAATCTCGGTTTCCAATTCTTCGGTTAGTTTAAGGCGCGAGCTGTAGAACTTGACTTCAACTCCGTATAGCAGCGTGTCGTCATTTGTCATGCCGGGAGCAATTTTATTGAGGGCATAAATCATCTCAATAATATTGTCCAGATGGCGTTTGGGCAATACTAAGCTCAAATCACCGGGAGTGGCTTTTAGAGTAGGTTTGGTAAAGCTTTTGGTCATACGGTGTTCATTGGAACGGCGGCCTTTTAACAGATCACCAAAACGCTGCACCAGTACACCGCCGCCGAGCATGTTGGAGAAGGAAGCAATGCGTTTACCATATTGGTGGGGTTCGGTGAACGGTTCGGTAAATTTATTACTAACCAACAGCGCAAAATTGGTGTTCTTACTATGAAGCTTTTCGTCGCGGTAGCTGTGGCCGTTTACAGTAACAATGCCGTCCGTGTTTTCGGCAACAACATAGCCTTTGGGGTTCATACAGAAGGTTCGGACTAAATCACCATATTGTTTGGTTCGGTATACCAGTTTGGCTTCATATACTTCATCGGTTATGTGTTGGAACACCTCTGCCGGGATTTCCACCCGCACTCCGACATCCACCTGGTTATTGGTTAGTGACAAACCAAGGTCATGACATTGATGGGAAAACCACTCAGAACCGGCGCGTCCAGGCGCAGCTATCAGATAGTCGCATTCAATGGCTCCGTTTTTGGCTGTTTCCAGGATAAAGGTACTGTCTTGTTTTTTTATGGTATTTACCGTTACGCCGAATAGCATAGTGATATTTTTCTGAAGATAGTCATAGATCGATTGTAGGATTTTTAAATTATTTTCAGTGCCTAAGTGGCGAACTTTAGCATCTAATAAGTGCAGGTCAACTTTTAAGGCCTCTTTGCCCAGCCCACTGTTTTGCGTGCTGAAATATTCTGCTGGTGCACCGTACTTCAAGTTGATTTGATCAACATAATCAATTAAATCAAGTACGGTTTGATCAGGAAGATACTCATTGAGCCAGCCGCCAAACTGGGTGGTGAAGTTATACTTGCCGTCAGAGAATGCTCCTGCACCGCCAAAACCGCGCATAATACCGCAGGGGTTGCAGTTAATGCAAGTAAGAACTTTTTTATCGGAGATGGGGCAATGGCGCGAATAGATGTCCTGTCCGGCTTCTATCAGAATAATGTTGATAGCAGGATTAGTGCTGACAAGCTCATAAGCGGCAAATACGCCAGCTGGGCCGCCGCCGACAATACCAATGTCAAATTTATCAGCCATAGTAAAATCACCTTCCTTGTGCTTATGGTATAAACCATTCCACAATATACTTTATCAAATAATGATTGCAAAAAGCAAATTAATCATAAAAGTGTTCATTCTTTGTTCACAGTTTGGTCACACTTTGGTAAAAAAAGTACGCTATACTAAAGTCAAATACTATCAAGGAGTGATTGACATGAAAAAGTTCACTAGTTTTGCTTTAATCGGTACGCTCGTATTGTCGCTAGCGGGTGCAGTCGCATTCGCGGCTCCAGGAAACAATCCCGGTCAGGCTTGCCCATTCTTCGGAGCGGCCGGACAACAAGCCAATCTGACTGACGAACAAAAGGCCCAGATGGCAACTTGGCAACAAGAGCGATTTGAGCACAGAAAACAAGTGCTGCAAAAAAAGGTTGAATGGGGCTGGATAACCCAGGCTCAGGCTGATGAGCAAATTTCTTTTATGGAACAGCAGCAGAAAGACGGTAATTTCGGCATGATGGGTATGGGACGTGGTCATGGTCATATGGGGCAAGGACGGGGCATGGGGCCGATGAACGGCAGTTGTGGTAATAACAACGTTCAGGCTCAACAATAATACCGGTTGAAAGAGCCTGTCGCTTTTGCGGCAGGCTCTTTTGAGCAGACCTATGTGGGCGTCGTTTGACTTCCATTGTTGTAAGCGCACCGGTCGACTGCAAAAAGTTAGCGTGTTGTATATAGCTTGTGGTATGCTGTTGCTAAGAGGTGAAAGTTATGACAGGTAAAACAGTATTGCTTGTTGATGATGAACAGGCCATCAGGGAGTTGTTGGCTTTATACCTAAATAAAGAGGGCTTCACAGTGCATGAGGCGGCTGACGGTGCAGAGGCACTTATAAAAAATCAGGAATACAAGCCGGATATTATCATTTTGGATATTATGATGCCTGTTTTGGATGGCCTTGAGGTCTGCCGTCAGATCCGTAAGTTTTCCAATATACCTATTATTATGTTGACTTCGCGGGCTGAAGATGAGGATCGCATTATGGGTCTTGAGCTTGGGGCCGATGATTATGTGACAAAGCCCTTCAACTCCCGGGAGGTGGTTGCCAGAGTTAAGGCGGTATTGCGCCGTTTGGCTGCGCCGCAGCAACAGCCAGCACCCGCTTTAAACTATCCACACCTGACAATTGACATGGCTAAGCATACGGTCACGGCTTTTGACCAGGAAATTTCCTTTGCTAATAAGGAAATAGAGCTGCTCTGGGAGTTGGCCGCTCAGCCAGGACGGGCATTTTCTCGCGACCAGTTGTTAGAGAGTGTCTGGGGTTACAGCTATTGCGGCGATACGCGTACTGTCGATACCCATATTAAACGGATTAGAAAAAAGTTGGCGATAAATGCGGCTTCACCCTGGGATATAAAAACAGTATGGGGTATAGGTTACAAATTTGAGGTGAAAAAGTGAGAATATCGCTGCAACACAAATTGCTAAGCAGTTTCATTATTGTTGTTGCCTTGGTATTGGTAATTGTATCTACCGGGGTTTCGCTCTTAATCCGCGATTACTTTTTTGCCAGCAAGCAGCGTGAACTGACTGACAAGGCCTATGAAACCGCGCGGGTGGTAAACAGCTATTATAATGGCGAGATCAATTATGGTCAATTGGCTAATTTTATTAACAGCATTGACAGTTTGCTCAGTGCCAGAGTCTGGGTGGTAGACAACTCTTTTAACTTAATCGCCGCCTCCGAAGAGCAGCAGGCACCATCAGGCGGCATTCGCCGCCGGGCCGGGATGATGAAAAAAAGTCCTATGGATCAGGATTGCGATATAACAAAAGGTCAGGGCAGGATGCGGCGGCATGGCGCTGGTATGGGCCATGGCATGATGTCTGCTGCGACGCCAGACGGGTCTTCAGACAAGGCAGCAGAGCCGCAGACCGGGCAATCGCCAAGCCTTGCAGCCATAAGCGGCATTGATGAAGTAAGGCAGCAGTTGGAAGCAGCTAGCGGGACAGCTTGGACAAAAAAGGTATATCATCCCTATTATGAGGAAAACATGCTGCTTGTTGCTGTGCCACTGAACCAAACGGAGAATCAGCCGCAGGGTACTGTGCTAATTAATGCGCCTTTATCCGGATTTGACGGTTTTCTCAGCCGGATTTACTGGTATATTGCCGCAGCCGGAACGGTGGGGATACTGATTACGATAGTTATCGCCAACTATCTTTCGACAAGCATTATCCGGCCACTGCGATCCATGCAGGCAGTTGCCTCAGCTATGGCGGGCGGTGACTATTCAGTTCAGGCCAAAGTCGAGACCAACGATGAGGTCGGCGATTTGAGCCGGTCATTAAATCTGCTGGTTAAAGCACTTAATGAGTTTGTGAGTAAAACCGAAAAAACAGATAAACTCAGACGTGATTTTGTTGCCAATGTGTCACATGAACTCAGAACACCGCTGACGATTATGTGCGGCTATAATGAGGCGCTCTTGGACGGGACAATCTCCCAGCCTGAGCAAGTGGAGAAATACCACAAAGTCATGCGCGATGAATCCATACGGCTGCAAAAGCTAATCAATGAGTTATTGGATCTTAGTCACCTGGAAGCCGGTACGGCCACGCTGGAGAAGGAACCGGTATTCCTGGCAGAAATTGTGGATAATATTGTAACTTTGTTTAAAAAGCCAAGTCAGGAAAAGGGGGTTACCTTGCAGACCGCGCTTGCTGATGGCTTGCCGGAAATGCAGGCCTATGGTGATCGCCTGACCCAATTAGTCCTGATTTTGCTGGACAATGCGCTTAAATTTACCCCGGCGGGCGGAACAATTACCCTAAGTGTGGGGGCAGTTAACAATATATTGACACTTAGCATCGCAGATACTGGCTGCGGTATTCCTCCCGAAGACTTGCCGTATATTTGGGAGCGGTTTTACAAAGTAGACAAGTCCCGTACCCGCATCACTGGCGGTACTGGTCTGGGCTTAGCCATTGCCAGGGAAATCATCAACCTGCATGGTGCTGCGGTTGATGTAGCAAGTGAAGTAGGCAAAGGAACGGTGTTTACTATTCAGTTTAACATATAGAAAGCGCCTGCTGCTTGATTGAGTGCAGCAGGCGCTTAGCCTTTTTAGGAGAGTATACTAAGTTCTTTGTGGCAGTTTCTCTGTAACCTTCCACCACATAATTCCAACAGTGGTTGCTGATTGTTCAGTACACAGGCCATCAACGGCGCGGGACTCTAAGAAGTCGCGAATACTGGCTTCAATATCTGGCCCGCTTATGCCAAACACAGTAAAATAGCGGGTGTAGTGCTCAATCAGATAATCAAGCGGCTCTTGCTGGTCTTGACTGTAGCTGTAAAAAGTCAAGTTAGGACGATAGCCTTCTTGGTAGAGGATGTTGAGAGGGTAAATAATGTTAAAAGAGGGGCCGGGCGGAGCTTGGCCGCGAAGTCTTTCCCACAACAGGCGGCGCAAAGTAAGGCTGTGCTGACCGGCAAAGCCAATGAGACAGCAAACTTTGCGGGCTACTTTGATCATTTTCATGAGGCTGTCATAGTCATCAATGGCCGGGCTTTTGGCGGCAAATGTAATATCATAGGCCGGTTTGGCCGCTAAGTCATTCCAATCGGCATGCAAGCAATCAATATGAGCGGATAGCCCTGCTTTATCAGCCTTGTGTTGGAGTGCAGACAGCATTTGACTGGCTGTGTCCAGACCAGTCACTTTAACGCCTTTAGCAGCCAGGGGCAACGCATAGGTGCCAGGACCGCAGCCAATATCAAGTAAGCTATCGCCTGGCTTGACGGCTCCCTGCGCTATCAGCTGTTCAATGATATCCTGATGGGTTTGCCGGTTGGTGTTAGTATTTTTTGTATAACTGCTGGCAAAGCTGTTCCAAAATTCGATCCAGGCTTGGGGATCAGGACTCTGTTTTCGTACAGTTTGGCGGTACTCGTCCCACGCCTTGGCCCAAAATTCGGCATTGTACATAAAATCACCTCGCTCTTGTCTTTACCATCCCCGGCTATATTCTTCGGTACAGGCCAGACAAGCAATTTTGCCATTTCTCAACCGGGCGCGGGCTTCCATGACTTTTTCGCCGCAGTACTCGCAGATAACAGAGTTGAAGATTTTGGCTTCTGAGGGTAGTTTGAGTTCGACGTCCTGGATTTTAAATATTTCCTCAGGCGGGGCAGCTAGCAGACAGGCAATGCGCTCAGACTGAAGCTTTTGCCAGGATTCTTCCTGCGCTGGCGTAGCTTGTCCGCTGAATACGGCAGTTTTACTGATTTCCTGCTCAGGTGTCAGGGGTATTCTATCGCCTGTTACAACAACCCGCACAGCCTTACCTGTGCTGCGATTGCCAACCGTATAGGCTTGCTTGCCATGATCTTTGTAGATCAGATTGCCTTTACCGATGGTGCAGCCTAAAATAGCCTGTATGGCATCAATGCCACAGCCGTCAGATTCGACAATAGCAACAAGTTCTTCATCGGCGGCGCGTTCTACCTTGAGATGTGCCAAGGCAGCCTTGGCGGCCAGGTAGCCGATAGTAAGTCCGGGACAGCAGTGCCCATGAAAGTCGATGGCCTTTTGAAAATCGGCAGGACGATTGTTCATGATAACCTCCAGTATTTTTTATTTATTTATTGTTATGCGGTCTCAATTCGGCTGTCTGCCTGTAAGCCTAATTTTTGAATTTCCTGTTCGCGCATCTTATATTTCATGATCTTTCCGGCGGCATTCATCGGGAATTCAGTAACGAAATCGATGTAGCGGGGGGTTTTATGTTTGGCCATGTGGGAACGGATATAATCCTTAAGCTCGTCGGCCGTTAGGATCATCCCCGCCTTGAGGATCACGCACGCAACAATCTCCTCGCCATACTGCTTGTCTGGCACGCCAATCACCTGAACATCCTTGACTTTGGGATGTGTATAGATAAAATCTTCGATTTCCTTAGGATAGATATTTTCACCACCCCGAATAATCATATCCTTGATGCGTCCGGTAAGTTTGTAGTAGCCATTTTCATCACGCCTTGCCAGGTCGCCGGTGTGAAGCCAACCGTCCTTGTCAATGACGGCTGCTGTTGCTTCAGGCATTTTGTAGTAACCCTTCATGATGTTGTAGCCGCGGGCTACAAACTCGCCATCCATATTGTCAGGCAAATCTTTGCCGGTTTTGGGATCTACAATCTTACACTCAACGCCAGGTAACTCACGGCCTACGGTGGTAACGCGCAATTCAACAGAATCATCTACGCGGCTTTGGGTGCAGCCGGGCGCAGATTCGGTCTGCCCGAACACTATTGTTATCTGAGTCATGTTCATCTTGTCTACAACATCCTGCATTACCTTGACAGGACAAGGGCTGCCGGCCATAATGCCTGTTCGTATATTAGAAAAATCTGTTTTCGGAAAGTCCTCATGCTCTAACATCGCAATAAACATGGTGGGGACTCCGTGGAAGCAGGTTATTTTCTCCCGGTTGATGCATTCCAGTGATAGCTTAGGTGAGAAATACGGCATCGGCGACATGGTGACGCCATGCGTCATTGAAGCTGTCATGGCAAGCACCATACCGAAGCAATGGAACATGGGTACGTGAATCATCATGCGGTCGGCTGTAGAAAGATCCATGCAGTCGCCGATATTTTTCCCATTATTCACCACGTTATAGTGGGTGAGCATGACACCCTTCGGAAAACCGGTGGTCCCTGAGGTATACTGCATGTTGCATACATCATGTTTGTTGATGGAACGTTCGCGGCGATAAACCTCTTCAATGGGAACGTTATTAGCCATTGCTATGGCATCTTCCCATGTCAGGCAACCTTTCTGCCTTGAATCAACCGTAATTATATTGCGCAGAAAAGGCAGACGTTTTATGTGCAGTGGTTTCTCCGCATCGGCGGTTTCAAGCTCTGGGCAAAGCTCTTTGATAATACCGACATAATCGGAATCCTTATAACCGTCGATCATCACCAGTGTATGTGTATCTGATTGACGGAGCAGATATTCTGCCTCATAAATTTTGTAGGCTGTATTTACAGTGACAAGCACCGCACCAATCTTGGTCGTGGCCCAAAAGGTAATGAACCACTGCGGGACATTAGTTGCCCAGATGGCAACATGATCACCTGGTCTGACGCCTAAGGCAATTAGCGCACAGGCAAAGGTATCGACATCGTCCCGAAATTCCGAATAGGTTCGGGTATAATCTATTGTGGTATACCGAAAAGCATACTGATCGGGAAACTCATTAACCATGCGGTCAAGCACCTGAGGGAAGGTCAAGTCAATGAGCGTATCTTTCTCCCAGACGTATTTGCCGGTTTTGGCGTTATTGTCGAATAGACGGCCTTTGGCTGTGGTTTTCTCAATGAAACGGCTCATATAGTTTGCGAAATTTGGGAAAATAACGCCTGTATCATCAAGGTCTGGTGCCCAGTGCCTGATCCATTCAAGTGATACATAACCATCGTATTTTATGGAGCTTAATGCCATCATGATGGCGTCAATTGGCAAATCTCCTTCACCCATTACGCGGTAGTGGATTATGCCATCTACCATAATGGAATCCTTAATATGTACATATTTAATATAGGCACCAAGATTTTGTACCGTCTGTCCTGGTGTCTCACCTGCAAAGCGGTAGGGATGATGTATATCCCACAGGGCGGCCACTGCGTCGCTTGCCACTTGATTAAGCAGCAGGCATAGGCGGGCGGTATCGGAATAAACACCATTGGTTTCCACCAGCAGGGTTACGCCATTTTCTTCGGCTATGGGAACCAGGCGCTTTAAGGCGTTAAGTACAACCCCATCATCAACATCACCGTTTGGTTGGGGATCAAGGTCGGCCAGAATGCGGACATAGGGCGTGCCAAACTTGGCGGCTAGTAAAATATACTGCACAAGCTGTTCATGGTTTTCTTCCGCCTTTTCCGCGTACTTCAGGCAGCAACCGGAAGAAAAGCAAGGAATTTCGAGGTGTAATTCTGAGAGCTTTTGGACTGCTTGCGGGATCTGAGTTGCAGTAAAAGGATGTACAAGAACAGTATCGTTGCCTTGTCCGCGGATTTCAATGCCGTCAAACCCAAAATCCTTGGCCATGGAATAGATATCTGTCCAACTGAAGTTGGGACAACCAAGGGTAGAAAAAGCAAGTTTCATTGCAGTCTCCTCACAAATCTTTTTTAGAACCATTATTAATTGGTCTGCTTATTTAGCTATGCCCAGCAATGAAAAAAGCTTTCGTCCTTGAAGCATTTCTGCTAAGAGACGAAAGCGTAAACTTCCGTGGTATCACTCTTGTTGATATGAAATATATCAACTCTGCGGCATTGTCAAAATGACGAATGCTGTCTCATAATAACGGCGAGAAAACCGTTCACACCTACTCGCTTCAACCACCAGGAAACGATTTTGCCTTCAGTTGACTGCTAGGGTGAGTTTCACGACTGCTCTGCGCGCTGTTTCTCAGCAACCAACAGCTCTCTGGAGCGTCATACCGCAGTGTATTTTCCCTATCAATGCATTAACTACTTATTTATAAACCATTTTATAGTTTTTGTCAAGATGATTTCAGTAAATCCAGTACCATAAAAGGTCTAAATATAAAATATGATGCCAATGATTTTAGATAATTCATACTATGTCTTGACATATAAAAGTGAATTTTGCTACAATCAGAATAATGAAGGTAGCTGAAGCTGCCGAATGCCGTGTGAAGTACGGTTGTTTGTTTTACTGAAGACTGGTAATAACTTATAATGTGAAATGCAGCCATGAAGGTTTCGTGTGAAGCGATTTTCATGGTTTTTTTCATTCTAAGCATTCTTCTGTCGTCTGACAGTTTACCCGGTGTTGCCGTATCCCGGGAGGTGCTAAGGGTTTGCAGGAGTTTGATTGTTGCTGGCCGAATATATACGGCAATCGTCCAGTTCTAGCGGAAGGTGGTAATAAGGTAATGTTAATCGCGGTTATTGATGGCATGGGCGGAGGCCTTGGTGTGCAGCTGGTTGCCCAGTTATCAGCACAATTGGGGCAGAAAGCAGATATTATTGCGCTGGGAACAAATGCATTGGCGACCAACAATATGGTACGGGCGGGAGCTATGCGTGGTGCGACAGGCGAAAACGCTGTTGTTGTTTCCATCCGCAAAGTCGATATAGTAGTAGGGCCAATTGGTATTATTATTCCTAATTCCTTGATGGGTGAGATTACGCCTAAAATTGCCGAAGCCGTTGCTTCGGCGGATGCGCATAAAGTACTGGTACCTGTTAGTCAACAACACTTCGATATAGTCGGATTAGAAAACCGGCCACTGGTGGTGTCTATAAAAGAAGCGGTTGCGAAGGTAAATGAGCTTGTTCAGGGTAGATCGTGGTAATTTATTACAGCAAACAGAACTCCCCCTCTATTTTATAATAATTGTAACAACTACTATAAAATAGGGGGGGAGTTCTGTTTACCGTAAAAGATGGTAGGAGGCATTGTATGGAAATGATTAGTAAATCCACCAAGAAAAAAGATCATGAAGCGAAAATAAGCGGTCGTGCTCTTTATGTGGATGATCATGTAATGGACGACATGCTTTATGGCAGGTTGTTGCGCTCTGCAAAAGCAAAAGCACGCGTCACCAGGATTATTCTTCCGGCATTGCCTACAGGTTATTTTGTTGTTGACAAGAACGATGTTACTGGTGAAAATCGTGTTGCTATAATAGTTCATGACACTCCGGTTTATGCCGAAGATACGGTAGAATATGTTGGTGAGCCAATTTTGATGGTTGTCGGCCCGGCTGTTAAAGAAGTTGAGAGAATTTTGCATGATATTGTCGTCATATACGAAGAGCAAGTTCCAATTCTCGATATGCGCCAATCAGATACTGTTTTTTTCAATTACAATTATGCCAAAGGGGATATCGAGCAGGCTTTGAAAGCAGCTGATTATGTTTTCATCGAGACATTTCAGACTGGTTATCAGGAGCAGGCTTATCTTGAGACACAGGGGCTAATTGCTTATCCGCATGCAGGACGAATGACTGTACGCGGTTCCATGCAGTGTCCTTATTATGTGCATGCTGCAGTCGCTAACGCATTAGGCTGTGAGGAACAGGATGTTCAGGTTATCCAAGATGTTACTGGTGGAGCTTTTGGTGGCAAAGAAGCGTTTCCCTCCATACTTGCGTGTCAAATCGCAGTAGCGGCCAAAAAGGCAAACAAACCAGTTAAGGTCATATTTGACCGGCGCGAAGACATGGAGTTTACGTCCAAACGTCATCCATCACTATGCACCTATAAGGTGGCTATTAAAAACGGTGAAATTACTGGCATGGATATTGATGTGCTGTTTAATAGTGGTGCCTACACCACACTTTCCGCCGTTGTTTTGCAGCGTGGCTTAATTTGTGCAAACGGTGTATATCGCATCGATAATCTGCGTGTTGCCGGACGGGCAGCTAAGACTAATACGGTACCTTGCGGAGCATACCGCGGTTTTGGCGCACCGCAGACTTTCTTTGCAGTAGAAATGGTTATGGCTCATATTGCTAAGAAAATGGGGCTTGATTCGCTTGAACTTAAAGAAAAATATATTGTGCAGCAAAGCGATGCTACATCTACAAGCGGCAAGTTTCATTTCCATGTACCTTTACCGGAAATGATTCAGCGGCTTGATGAACTTACTGATTACCGTGCCAAACGTAAGCTGTACCAGAATCAGACAGGGCGCTATCGTAAAGGTATTGGTATGTCGATGTTTTTTCATGGCTGTGGTTTTACTGGCAGTGGCGAGCGTGATATTATTAAGGCCGTTGCCAGGATTCGAAAAAATGCCGCTGGTACGGTAGAGATTCTGGTGAGCAATACCGATATGGGTCAAGGTATCAAAACGACTTTCTGTAAAATTGTTGCAGATACTCTTGGCATTTCTTATGACAAGGTGTATATTGACAACCCGGATACGGATCGTGTGCCAGATTCAGGTCCGACTGTAGCAAGCCGGTCGCTCATGACAGTTGGCGGTTTGTTGCAACAGGCAGCAGCGAAGCTTAAACAAGAATGGATCGAGGGAGAAGAACAAGTTATCGAAGAACATTTCAGCGAGCCTGATTTTGTAATTCCGTTTAGTCTGGACGAATTCAAAGGAGATGCTTACCCAACATATTCCTGGTCTGTTAATGCGATTGAAGTGGAAGTAGACACGCTTACTGCAACGACAAAGATTTTGGGGGCCTGGGGGATTTTCGATGTTGGTGTTCCTGTTGATATGAATATTATCCAGGGACAGATGCAGGGCGGTTTCCTGCAGGGGATTGGTTATGCCGCGATGGAGCAGATGGATTACAATGAGAAAGGGATGATTCGTAATAATAGTTTCAGCGATTACATCATTCCTACAGCGCTAGATGTGCCAAAGCTTGTGACTGAAATTATGAACAATCCCTATACTCACGGCCCATATGGAGCAAAGGGGGCAGGTGAACTTCCTCTTGTCGGTGCCGCTCCGGCTTATGTGGAAGCAATGGAAAATGCACTTGGCACTAATTTGCATAAGGCGCCGTTCACCCAGGAAGATACCATGAGAGTTTTGCAGGGAGGCGATAAACGATGATAAAATTTACGCTTAACGGCCAAGAGGTTACATCGTTTGCCAAAGCAAATGAGCGTTTACTTGATGCTTTGCGCAATGAATTTAGTCTCACTGGTGTAAAATGTGGCTGCAAAGCAGGAGAATGCGGCGCCTGTTCTGTTATTCTTGATGGTAGATTGGTTAACTCGTGCCTGGTAGCCATGGGGCATATTGAAGGCAGTACGCTGGTGACTATTGAAGGTTATCGTGAAACAGACCGTTTTGCGGCTCTGGCTAAAGCTTATGCTGCTGTCAGTGCTGTACAATGTGGTTTTTGTATTCCAGGCATGATTCTTGCTTCCGAATGTATCCTTGCCAAAAATCCAAACCCTACCGAAGCAGAAATTCGCGAAGGTATTTCTGGTAATCTGTGCAGATGTACTGGCTATAATGCGATTGTTGAAGCGATTGGTATTGCAGCAAAGGAGGGGCAAGGATTATGGTAAATGGCTATCAAGCAACATCGCTAAACGAGGCTTTGGCTATTCTGGCCAAGGAAGCGGTTACCCCTTACGGCGGAGGTACTGATTTAATGATTGCAGCAGATGAAAAGGCAAAGTATTTGTTCCTTATGAAAGTACCTGAGATGAAAAATATAGTGGAAGACAAGGAGTATATTCGTATTGGTGCTGCCTGTACGTTTACTGAGATTATTGAAAGTACATTGGCTCCCGCTATATTAAAGGAAGCAGTAGCACAGATTGCGGCACCGTCAATCCGCAACCTTGGTACTGTTGGCGGCAATATCTGCAACGGCTCGCCGAAGGCTGACAGTGCGCTGATCTTTTTTGCGACAGACGCTAAACTGCGCCTTGTTAGCAGCAAGGGCGAACGGGTGATTCCTATTACCGAGTTTTATCTTGGTAATAGAAAAACATCCCTTCAGGCAGATGAACTGCTGGTAGAGATTTTGATGAAGCGAACAGGTTGTAATAATTACTACTATAAGAAGGTCGGGGCCAGAGCTGCTTTGGCTATTTCCAGAGTATCGTTTGCAGCCGTACTTAACATCGAGCAAGGTAAGATTGTTACTTGTAAGACAGCTTTTGGTGCAGTCAGTGATGTTATCATCAGACGGGCAGATATTGATGCTATGCTTGTTGGGAAGACAATCAATGAAGCAAGGGCTGTCAAGGAAGACTATCTTGCCGCCTTTTCGCAGGCGATTGTTCCTATTAGAGGTAGAATTTCGGCAGAGTATAGAAAGACTGTTTGTATGAATTTACTGCGTGACTTTCTTGAAAGCAATGGAATCTGATTTTCACTTGGCACAGGAAAACACCCCGCTGCCTGATAAAGTGGAGTTGCAAACACTTTACCAGGCGACGGGGTGTTTTTATAGGATACTATATGTATGCGCATGATATATAGCCAGGCTATTCTAAGATAGTTGTCTTTCGGTCAGCACGCCACCACAGCACACCAATTGTTGTATTAATTAGTTCGGAGCAATAATCCTCGACAGCCCGGTTGGTCAGAAACTCGGTAATTTTCGCTGTTGTTTCCGGTCCTTCCAGTCCAAACAAAGCAAAATAGCTGGTGTAGTACTCAATCATGTAGGCTAAGGTTTCCCGGTAACGCTCGCGGTAACTATAGAATTTGAGGTTTGGCAGGAAGCGCTCATGGTAGAGAATGTTAAAGGGATATTGGATGTCAAAGGCCATATGCTCAGGTGGTTCTCCCATAAGATGTTCCCAGAGGAGGGCCCGAACTTTAATATGGTAGGTGCCGGCAAAACCGATAAGGCAGCAGACACCGCGGGACACCGCATTCATTTTCATTAAGCTGTCATAATCATTGATGGCAGTTGTGTTGGCCGCAAAGACGACATCATAGGCAGGCTCGGCCGGAAAATCCAGCCAGTCTGCTTGTAACGGCTCAATCCGGCAGGTAAGTCCTTCATGTACGGCCTCGGATTTCAGCATCGACAGCATCTGGCCGGCCGTATCCAGGCCAGTCACTTGTCTGACCTTGGAAGCCAGGGGTAAGGTATAGGTACCGGCACCACAGCCTATATCAAGAACCATGCTGAAGGGACTGATCACACCATCAGCCACGAGTCCCTCAACAACTGCATTATAGATAGAACGGCTTTGGCGGTTGCGCAAGGCATATTGTTCGGCGAATAAATTCCAGAACTGCTGCCAGCCCTGCTTATTGCCATAACTGGGAGCCTGATTTGAGGTATCTCGGACTTCCTGCCAGGCATCTGTCCAAAACTTAGTAGTGCACATATATTTTCACCTTCCTGAATGCAGTTAAAAAAGGCATGAACATCCAAGGAGCTATTCCACGGATTTCATACCGAAATGTTGAATCTTCATGATTCAAAACAACTACTTTAACTATAAGTTGTTTTGTCATAATTGTCAATTAGTAATCCTTGCACTGGTATTGACACTTGTTTATGGATATGGTATGGTAACAATAGTATACCAAAACTGAATAGTTTGAGATAGGTGCCTTAGAGGCTTAATAGGGAAGACCGGTTAAACGCCGGCGCGGTCCCGCCACTGTAACGGGGAGCAAGCTTAAGATATGCCACTGGGATGTATTTCCTGGGAAGGTTTAAGCAAGCAACGATCCGGAGTCAGGAGAACTGCCTGTCTGACAATCACCGTTTGTTACCCACGAGGTATGGGGAGGGGATTACAGTAGGCACTTTTAAAAGTGTAGCATAGCTTAATTCACTCCTGGTTAACTGCCAGGAGTTTTTTGTTAGCTTACTGGTTATAACTCCTGATTTTACGCGGTCAGGGGTTTTACTATTTTAATCACATCTAAAGGAGTTGTTGCTTACCTATGAAAAATATCTATTCTTTTATTACTACTCTATGTCTGCTGGCAGTATTTGGCTGCGTAAGCCTGATACCTTCGCTGGCAGCCGCCGCACCAGGCAATACCGGCAAAAAGGCTATTCTGGTTGTAAGCTTTGGCACTACTTATCCGGAAACTATGAAGGCAACTATTGAAGCTATTGAAAACAAAATGGCAGCTGAGTTTCCTGATTATGAAATCCGCCGGGCGTTTACTTCGCGGATTATCATCAAAAAACTGGCCGAGCGGGATGGCGTAAAAATTGATACCGAGGAAGAAGCGCTTGCCAAGTTAAAAGCCGAAGGCTTTAGTGAGGTTATTGTACAGCCGCTGCATATTTCGGCTGGAGAAGAATTTGACATGGTGAAGGATGTTGTCAGGCGTCTTGAAGCAGCTAACGCGTTTGACAGCATCGTGCTAGGCAGACCGATTCTTTACTATATGGGCCAAGCAGGCAAGATTGACGATTATCTGGCAGCTGCCAAAGCATTAGAACTACAATATCCGAAGCGGAAAAATAACGAGGCGATTGTTTTAATGGGGCACGGCGGGGTACATCCTGGCAATTCGTCCTATGCAGCCATGCAGCAACGCTTGAGTGATGCAGGTTATAAAAATGTATATGTGTATACAGTCGAAGGCTACCCTTCGCTTACTGGGGTTATAACTAAGCTTAAAGCGAATAAAGTGAAAAAAGTTACGCTGATGCCGTTTATGCTGGTAGCAGGTGATCATGCTACCAATGATATGGCAGGTGATGAAAAGGATTCGGCAAAAAATGTCCTATTAGCTGCTGGATTTAAAGTTAATACCTATCTTCATGGCATGGGAGAAAACGTCAATATTCAGGAGATTTATGTCCAACACACGAAAGATGCTATTGCTGAATTGAGTAAGCCCAAAACTAAAAAACACTAGGAATTCGTAAAACAACTCTTGGTGCAAAAGGCTCACCATTGCTCGGGTAAAGACAACAAAGCAGCGCTCCCTTATGGAAGCGCTGCTTGAACATGGAATTACTGGTGTCCCATATGCTGCATATGTCCACCGCTGGCAGAGGGATTCCACCCCATAATTGTTGGATCAACCATACCAAAAACCATGGCTACGTGGGCCACAATGAGAAAGACGGTCAAAAGGATAAAGTGAAGCTTCATTTTATCATCCGCGGATTTTCCTTTGCCGATTACGCCAAGCTCCAGTAAGGCAATGCTAAAAAGAGGAATAACCCCGCTAAGATAGGAGCCGACTGCCAATATATCCGCAGTACCGCGCCATTGAATGTTGGGAATAACGGTAGTTATTAAATTGAGAAAAACGCCTAGGAAATAAAACCCCAGAATAATTCCAATCCATTTATTCCAGGTTCTCCAACTACTGTTATTGGAACCTCGAAGAAAAACGGTGAAAAATTCTGTTGCAACAAGTGCTTCCGCTAATGCAACCGGAATGACCATGTACATAATAAGATTCCATGGTTGATTAACAGCCAATAATTCCATATAGTGTGTCATTGTCATAATGCTAACACCTTCCTTAAATTAAGATTTAAGTATAGTATAGATACCAAATGTGAAGAACTTATGAAGAACCTATGGTTTTTTTCAGACGATGCTCATTTATCGGTTTACTGTTGGTCTTGCTGGAAAGGAAAAGAAAGCGCCAATATCGAACGTAATCCCAATACTATGTAAATAATTGATATTATTGAACATTGAACACGGGTTGGCGATACGGTAAATGACAAAAAAATATTGGATCATAGGATTATTGGCATTTCTGACCATTATTTCCAGCGGCTTTTTCGATAGAGCCTATGCTTCGCAAAAGTCGGAACATAGTGCATATCCGATAACTACTTTTGAATTAATTGAGGATGTAAGGGGAGAATATGACTTTGCGGCCATAAGCTCCTCTGTTTTTGCTAATCAATTTAAGCAGTATCCCCACCAAATCATTTCTCTGGGTATTACAAAATCAATCTACTGGCTGCGCTTTCAACTACCGCCCAATAATCCAGGCGCTATTACGGCTAGTCAAATACTGGAGCTTAAGAATCCTAATATTGACAAAATAGATTTGTTTATACCGGTTAACGATAGCAGTGCGGTTGCCGGTGTAGGTTATCTTGCAAAATCGGTGGGGGTAAGCAGGCCTGCCGCCAATAGGGATGTCTTGGATAATAGCTGGGTGTTTTCCATTCCAGATCAATACCGGCAGGACCAGTTTTTGTATCTTCGGCTGGAAAGTAGTTCGGCTCTTAGGCTGCCGGTAGTGCTATGGCGGGATAACTCTTTCTATACAGAGGCTTTTTTGAAGAATCTTGGTTTTGGCATTTTCTATGGGATTTTGCTAGCCATGTTTTTTTATAATCTGTTTATATTTTTCGTTTTGCAGGACAAATCTTATTTGTGTTACGTGTTATATATCGGCTTTATGCTGCTCTATCAATTTCAAGTGCACGGGCATCTCAAGCTGTGGCTTGATATTGCTTATCAAAGCTATAATGCGATTTTTTGGGTGTGGCTAACTGCTGCCTTCCTTGCGTCGATTTACTTTACTCATTATTTTCTGCAGGTTGAGTTCAATGCTCTTTGGAATAAAACGAGGGCAGTACTTGTGGTAGCAGCTTTGGTTCAAGGTTGCTGGGGCTTTTTTGGCTATACTATTTGGGCTAATCAGCTGGCACATGGGCTGGGTCTGTTTGGCCCGATCGCATATATGGCGGTGGCTGTTTGGCGTTTACGTCAGGGATTTCGTCCAGCTAGGTATTATTTACTAGCCTGGGGTGTGCTTGCGGTAGGGATTGTAGTATGGGTAATGGCCGCATATATCCCTGATACATTTACTGCAGTCAATTATCTATTAGTGGCAACAGCCTGCGAATCAATCTTACTTTCTTTTGCCTTATCGGAAAGATTTAAAACTTTGCGTTTAAAAGAAATGGTATTGACAAAACACATGAAATACTATCGGAATTTAAGTCTCACTGACGAATTGACCGGCTTATATAATAAACGTTATTTTACTAAGGTTATGGAGCAAAAAATAGATGCAGCCCTGGAGTGTGACAGGTTATTGACATTAATGATAATCGATATTGATCATTTCAAAATCTATAATGACAGATATGGACACCTGCGGGGTGATCAAGTGCTTAGCCAGCTTGCCCAAGTATTGCTGAATGTCCTTGAACAGTCCCAAATGGCTTTCCGGTATGGGGGAGAAGAGTTTGTTGTCTTACTGCCAGGCAGCAATTGCGAGGCGGCCGTACAGATTGCAGACAGTATTCGTGGTCAACTCCAGGCCGAAGCATTTATGCCTGCAGGGGAGGCTAAGGTAACAGTAACTGCCAGCATAGGTATTGCTGAGCTGCGGCAGGACGATACGCCGGCCAGGCTTTTTCAGCGGGCTGATGATGCCTTGTACAAAGCCAAAGCGGCCGGAAGAAACCAGGTTGTCTGCATGTAACGTGATGCATTTATCATTATGTAAAATGAGGGGAAATACTTATGAATCAAGAACAAGCTGTGAAAAAGCAAGCCATCGTAGTTGTTAGTTTTGGCACTTCTTATCCGGAAACATTGATGCTGAATATTGAAAGTGTGGAGAATCGCATCCGTGCTGCTTTTCCTGATTATGAGGTGCGCAGGGCATTTACTTCCCGGACTATTATCAAGCGGTTAGCTGAACGCGATGGTGTCCGGATTGATAATGAGAGACAAGCTTTAGAACGTCTCCAGACGGAAGGGTATCAGGAAGTGTATCTTCAGCCGCTGCATATTGTGCCTGGGGCCGAATATGATAAGATAAAGGAACTTGTCTGCCATTATGCCCAAGGGAAAGAAAAGGTTTTTGAAAAAATCCGGCTGGCTCGTCCGCTGCTTTACTGCATGGGGCAGGACAACCATCCTGATGATTATGAAATTGCTATAAAGGCACTGGCAACTCAGTTGCCAGAAGCTGACCCTGCAAATGCCGTTGTACTTATGGGGCATGGCGGGATGCATCCGGCTAATGCCGCCTATGGTATACTGCAGTTAAAACTCGAAGATGCCGGCTTTAGTAATGTCTTTGTCTACACGGTGGAGGGATTTCCATCTTTGAGCCGGATTATCAATAAACTAAAACAGAAGCAAGTTAAAAAAGTTACCTTGATGCCATTTTTGCTGGTAGCTGGCGATCATGCCACTAACGATATGGCTGGTGAGGCAGAAGGCTCTGCCAAATCCCAGCTAGTGGCGGCTGGTTTTGAGGTAGATGTATATTTCCGGGGCTTGGGTGAAAACATAGCCATTCAAGATATCTACGTAGGCCATCTCAAAGCCGCCATTCTCCAACCGCCTCATGGGTACAGAGATTCATAAATCTCTGTAACTTCAATTAGTTTTTTGAAAAACAAAGCTCATTTCTGATATATTGAGTGATCCTGTTATGATGCAACTTTGCCAAAAAGATAAAGAACGTGTACTGAATGCTATAAAAAGCGGACATATCAATGCTATTGATTTAAGCTTACCGAATAAATATCAGTAATAACAACTATGAAAAAACCGGCATAGTCAAAATTGAAGGCGAGACTTTCAGCGGATACAAACTTGGCGTACTCCGTGGCCTTCTGGATGATGCAGGTGCTGTTGAAGAAATTGTTTTTGGCAGCATTCAGATACATGATCTTGAATTATGCCGGGAAATGTTGAAGACTACAGCATGCTTCAAAGAACACGATATCTTGATCAATGACCGAGGATTCCTGTCCCGTGACGTGATGAATTTTCTAAAAAAGGAACGACTTGTAGATACCTATATTCCGGCAAAAAAGAATATGATAATCTATGAAGATGCTGTTAGCCTAGCTAAGTCCTGTGATAAATGGAATAAGCATGTGTAATGGTTTAGATCACGTTAATAGCTTTCCACTTACCTCCTACAAACCTCTTCGTTAATACTAGCAACATAATTATTCTGTACCCTATTAGTATAATCCATAGTATTTCCAGTGAAAGTGAGCCCCTTACGCAGATTATGTATGGCATAATCACATAAAATATAAAAGGAATCACAGTATACGTGACCATCATAAATCTGGTGTCGCCAACGGCTTGAAGCGCACTACCAATAGTCGAGAACACCATTTCGAGTGCAACACATATTGAGGTAAGTCTGACCAGTGGAATAGTGGCATTGTTAATTAATACAAGCCGCTCCTTATCATGTTCACTATTAAAAATAGAAATTAGAAATTCGGGCAATAGATTGAAAAAAATAACGATTAAAACGACATAACAGAAACCTATTAAAATTCCTTTTCTTAGGATTATTGCAAGATTATTCGGTCTATTAGCTCCTCTCTCTTGACCGGCTAAAATACCTACTGCAGTTGTAATCCCATATGCTGGCAATATCGCTGCAGCTTGAAGCGCAACAGCGATGTTGGCACAAGTCAAATCAAATTCACCCACCATTCCAATAATGAGAAGAAAAATACTGAAATATCCTGTAATAGTAAACGACTGTATACCGGAAAACAACCCAAATTTCACTATTTTATGAAGTAGAAATTTGTTAAAGCCAAAGTTTGTGAAAAATTGAAATCGACTTTTAAAGCTTCTTTGGTTTAACCGCAATAAATATACTGCTAGACCAATTGCGCAACTAATATTCGTCGCCAGACCTGACCCAAACATCCCCATCTCAGGAAATCCGCACTTCCCAAATACCAAGAGCCAAGCAAAAACCATGTTTACAACATTGGTAAAAATTTCTATACGCATTGTCGTTTTGGTGTCACCAATGCCGTAACAAAGGCCGGATAAAGCAGTAGTGAATAATTGGAAGCAATTTGCAGATATAATAAGATAGAAATACTCCTTTTCAAAATGTATTACAGATTCATCATGTCCTAATATTTGAAATATATTTTCTAACCCTACTGAAGAGACAATTAACAGAACGGCAAATAGCGCACTTAAATACACTGCTTGCCACGTGGACGCAGAGCAATCATTATATCTGCGGGCACCAAAGTACTGTGAAACTAGCACCGAAGAGTAACCAACAATTCCTCCAAAAATACTTGCTATTGAGGTGGCAAACAAACCGGCGGGAATCATGGCCGCAAACTGCGTAAGATTATATTGCGACACAAACATTCGGTCAACAAATATCATTGCATTCATTGCTAGCATAGAAAGTGTAGCGGGATAAGCAATCTGCACAATATGCCGATAAGAAACTATATGTCTATCCATGAATTTTCTCCATTTAGCGTTAGCGCTCCTTGGTTAGCCGGTCTCAAATTAAAATCTGATGCTCTTAACTGTTTTGTAAAACAATCAACCTTTTCGGTGATCAGCTCGTGGAACAGTTCACCATGTCCTTTGCCTCCTATTACTTCTACATGCGAACCATATTTTAAGTATATAGGTCCTCAGATAACAAGCATGTTTATCAGTCTAGCCGAAGTTATATTCTAAACCGAATGAAATATAATATCATCTTTCTTCTTAGGACAGCCAATTCTACACGGGGAAAAATCATTGCTCAATTACTGGAAGAGGCTGTCCGTGTACGATCCATTGTCCGACCCAACAGAAAATTTGGCAGATACCGAAAAAACACTCGAAGAAGGTACTATATACACATGAAAAGTTGTATTTGACTTTTTATCTTTAATCTTAGGAAGATTAAGGCTATTTCTTTTTCATAATTGCGATAGCCTTGTTTGTGTTGGAATTCTTTTTTCGTTTGTCTAAAAATACCCCTTTTAATAAGGGGTATTTTTAGACAAACATCCTTAAGTTGACGACATTGCTAGCTTAGCTGGTGGTTTAGGCATTTAATGACAACGCATGCAACTACTTGGTTCAAATAAGCCCTCGCCTCTACTGGGCGAAAATAGTCAATTAGAACAATTTAAAAACAACTATATAGTGTTATAAAACACTAATATTCCTAAGCTAAATATAAGAAATAAAAATGTGGCTATATGCATTAGTTTAATTGCTTTGCGTATATCAGATAACTCTACTTCTTTCACTAACTCGCCTATAGTTTGTTTTTTAACTATTTTACCAAAGTGAGGGTAGGGACCTCCTAACCTAATTCCAAGAGCTCCTGCTACCGCTGCTTCAGGATATGCGCTATTGGGACTTTTATGATTTTTTCTATCTCTTATCATTATAGAGAAGCTTTTTAAAAAACCCATCCCACAAAAAAAGGAACTCAAAGGAATTAGAATTCCTGATAATCTCGCAGGTATATAGTTTGTGACATCATCTATTTTTGCAGAAAATTTTCCAAAGTTTATATATTTCTCATTCATATGGCCTACCATAGAATCCA
This sequence comes from Sporomusa sp. KB1, assembly GCF_007830295.1. Taxonomy (GTDB): domain Bacteria; phylum Bacillota; class Negativicutes; order Sporomusales; family Sporomusaceae; genus Sporomusa. The sequence continues at coordinate 2,823,640 of NZ_VLKC01000002.1, forward strand.
ATGTGCTAGCCGCTTTAAAAGCATAAGCTAAAGGAGCACTTATTCCCCAAAATGATCCTACGATTGCATAAAACAAAGGTGATATAACACCATCGACAGTATTTTCTGAAATACATTCAATAACTCCAAGCATTATTTCCTTTTTACTTAAGTCTTTTGTATCTCTATTGAGAAGCATTACGAGCTGCTTTTTCGCTGCAAGCATATTCTCGTTTTTCAACATAATATATATCTTCATGGCTTCATCGGCAAGACACTTTACTGCCATAGAAGAATATATAAAATAAACATTTATGATGTGAAATAAAACCATGCTTATTGATGCAGCTATTTTTAGAATTGAAAAAACAATTATAAAAGTTACAAATACAACAAATGTTGTCAAAATAAATCCAGCAAGCCTTTCTATTTTCACTATATTAACATTTCCAATTTTATTACAATAAATTTCTATTAAGCTTCTCAAAAATTGTTCCAACCTTATTATCAGCCAACCTATAGCTCTAACTGGATGAGGTAGCCAATAAGGATCTCCAATAATTAAGTCAAGTAAGTATGCCAAAACAATGTCAAAAATCAAATCTAAAGACATAAACCCTCCAAATTTAGACCATCGAAGCCTTTAAGCAGGTATGGCAAAGATTAAAACAATAATAGGTATGTTATATAAATTACCATTTTATAATTTTTTTGTCAATAATGTTATTAACTACCTTTAATTAGTTTTTTGAAAAACAAAACTCATTTCTGATATAATGAAGTGGAATTTACCACGGATCTTTATAAAACGGCTCGTCAGATTTTGCAAGTTTATGAAATACGTCCTGAAATTGAAGAAGATTTTCGCCAACTCAAAGACTTCTGGAAATTGAAAGATTTCAAAAGTACGAAATTCAACTACATTACGTTTTACATCGTGATGACATTGCTGGGATACCTATACTTCCAAGTCTTTAAAAACATAGATGAAGGATAGAAATACAGAGGAAAATCGCTGCCAGTTGTATTGAAAAATTATAAAGAGAAGAAGACTCAATCCGTCATTATCTACGCTGGACAATATTTTGGTGTATTTCCATTTTTGGAATTCATGCAGCTATATGCTGGATGTAGCCCTGCGATACGCAAACTTCTTGATCAAATCTTAGGTCAAGTATAGCAATGTTTACGGTTAAATTCCAAAAGACTAATTGAAGCTCAGTAAGGTAAACCTTGACAACTATTTTGACTGAGGTATATACTAATACTGAAAACAGAATATTCGAGGTAGGTGCCCAATTGGGCTTAATAGGGAAGACCGGTGAAAAGCCGGCGCGGTCCCGCCACTGTAACGGGGAGCAAGTTTAAGTTATGCCACTGGGATGGATTTCCTGGGAAGGTTTAAGCAAGCAATGATCCGAAGTCAGGAGAACTGCCTGTCTGACAATCACCGTTTATTACCCACGAGGTTTGGGGAGGGGATTACAGTAGGCGTTTTTGTGGCGCACTAGTTGATTCGCTCCTGGTTTTATATACCAGGAGCTTTTTATTAGCTTGCTGTTAGTACTCCCGACTGTAACCGGTCGGGAGTTTTGCTATTTGCATCTGTTTTCTTAATCAGCAGTGAATAAAAATAACACCGGTTGCTCTATTATGGCTATAAAGATGCTGCACAGCAGCGGCTGAGGAGACAACCCGTAGGAGATGATGCTATGACATTTGTAAATCCAGCTAAACGACCATTCCTCCACTGGAGCATGCTCGTGGTTTTAGGACTGCTGCTGCTATTCGCCGGTGGCTGTACCGAAAAGAATAATAGTAGTTCGCCCTATGGCAAAAGTACAGCTGGTTCTGGTGGCTACGAAGTGGTCGATAGTACTGGTTATGTATTGCAACTTCCACAAAAGCCCCGGAAGATTGTGTCGCTATCGATTAGCACTGATGAAATTCTTATGGCTCTGGTAGCCCCAGAGCGTATTGCGGCTCTGACGCATTGGTCTGGTGACAGCGGGGTATCCAATATTGTTGAACAAGCCAAAATTGTTCCTAAGAAAGTACAGGCCAATGCCGAAAGTGTTATTGCGCTGCAGCCAGACCTTGTCATTATTCCCGACTGGCTGCCGCCGGCGTTACCCCAAACACTCAGGGAAGTAGGTATTCCGGTCTATGTCAATAAAACAGCAGCCACCGTTGATGAAGTCAAACAATCTATTGCTACAATCGCTCAGGTTGTTGGTGAAGCGCAGGCCGGTGAACGGTTGGTAGCCGAGATGGAAAACCAACTGGCACAAATTAATGAGCAAGTGCGGCAGATTCCGGCAGGAAGCCAGCAGGTAGCCATCCGGTTTTCAACGATGGGTGACAACGGCGGCAAAGGCAGTACCTTTGAAGATATTTGTCGTCAGGCAGGGGTAATTGAAGGGGCGGCATTGGCCGGACTGAGCCGTGAGGACGTAATGTCCAAAGAACAAATTGTCAGTGTTAATCCAGATGTAATTTTGCTGCCTGTCTGGGATTATAGCGGCAAAACCGATATGAAGAAGTTTGCTGAGGATATACAGAATGACCCAGCCTTGCAGTCGGTCAAAGCCATTCGCAATAAAAAAATGATTGTCGTGCCTGACAGACACTTAACTGCTACCTCACAGTACATTGTACTTGGGGTGCAGGACGTAGCCCGGGCTGTTTATCCACAGTATTTTTAGGTCGAAAAAGTGAGCTTGTTTCAGCATAGCTGAAACATCGGCGGGTTCAGGTGGGGACTCTACCCCACCTGAACAAACGCCGCCTGCAGAGGCGGGAGGCTTAACTCGTCGCAAAAGATAAAGAGTACGAGGAGCAGTATCATGAAAATTTGTACCTTAGCTACTGGCGATCATGTTTACCGTTATTATAAAAGTATTGTCATTTTATTTGAGCAGCCACGCAAGGTAATCAGTACGGCTATTGTCAATGGCGGTTACCGGGAAGATTTGACAGCTGTGTTTAATAATGACTGTAATCCAGGGGCGGGGATGGCCTGCACTCTGCGTGCACCCACCTACCAGGAACATATAAAGCTCATTACTGAGGAAATTGGGCTTGACCCGCTGGCAACGGCCGGGATGGAGACGGCAGCCTCGATGCAGAATGTGGCTATCCATACAGAGCGCTATGAAACTCTGACGGTAACCGCCATTGTCACTGGTGGGATTGAGGTCAATGGTGGACGTGTTGGCGATCCGGCAGACTACTATCAGCCTATTGATAAAGGTACAGTGGAGAAACCTGGCACGATCAATATTATCCTGATTATTGACGCTGATTTGCCACCAGGCATTGTAAGCAGGGCCCTGGTTACCTGTACCGAAGCCAAGACAGCTGCCTTGCAGGAACTTATGGCAGGCAGTAATTACTCGACAGGCTTGGCTACCGGTTCGGGTACTGATCAGACGATTGTCATTGCTAATCCTGCTTCGCCGTTGCACCTAGAGTGTGCAGGCAAGCATTCGAAGCTGGGAGAACTAATTGGCCGGACAGTAATGCCGGCAGTCAAGGAAGCTGTATTTAAGCAGACCGGGTTGTCGCCAGAGCAGCAGCACAGCATGCTGCGCCGATTTAAACGCTATGGATTAGCGGAAGAAGAACTGTGGCAGGCTTATGCAGACAATACGGACAAAGCTGTGATCAAACCCAAGTTTTTACACGAGCTATATCAGCTAGACAGTGATAATTGCTTAGTGACTTATAGTGCTCTGTATGTACATCTTCTGGACGAACTGCAGTGGGAACTATTATCTGGTAGAGAAGTGCAGCAGGCAGGCAATGAACTGCTGACGGCAGTCGCTGCTAAATACGGTGTGGCGGCACCTGTGATTGCCGATACAAGCATGGTATCTTGCCTGAAAGCCTGGCAGGCATTGCTGCTGAGCATTATCACAAATACTATACATAAAACGGAGGAAGAAAAATGAGTATTATAGCAGAATCCTTTGGCATTTTTCATAAAGGCGGCCCGGTTATGTATTTGATTGCGGCCTGTTCCTTACTGGTAGTGGCCATCGGGGTGGAACGGTTTTTATATTATAAAAAGATGAATACCAATATGTGCAAGTTTACCGAACAGCTGACGCCATTGCTGGAACAGGCTGAGTGGGCGGCAGCCTATGAATTATGCCGGCAGACCCAAGGTATTGCAGCTGTTGTTGCAGCTAAGGGTATTGGTTATGTTCAGCGTAGCTGTGCCAATATCGAAAGTGTACTGGAAGGAGAGGCGGCGTTGGCTGTTGCCGGTCTGCGAACCAATCTAAGCCATTTAGACACCATTGTTACCATAGCGCCGCTCTTGGGCCTCTTGGGAACGGTTGTTGGCATGATTGGTTCTTTCAGTATCATGAATATCAAAGCCGGTCAACCTCAAGCCATTACGGGTGGGGTCGGGGAAGCGCTTATTGCTACTGCCTCCGGCTTGTGTGTAGCTACCTTAGCTATGATTGTATATAGTTATTTCAACCACCGGCTTGATAAACTGATCACCCAGATTGAACAGACTTGCCTATTGCTGATAGGGCATATCAAACAGGAGAAACGTCATGAAATTGCGTAATCTGCGTACTGAGCGCCAGCCTAAGCTGATGATTATTCCCATGATTGATATTATCTTTTTTTTGCTGGTGTTTTTTATTATGAGTACTCTCTATATGGTTGATCAGCAGACCATACCTGTTAATTTGCCACAAGCTGCCTCAGCGCAAAGTGACAAACCACGCAGTGTGGCGATTGCGGTTACTAAAGAGGGACGAATTTTATTTGAACAGGAAGATGTACCACTGGAATTGCTGAAAAAGCGGGTACAGTTGGAAATGAGTAAGCAGAGCGACCTGGTTTTTATCCTGCGTTCTGATAAAGCGGCTGAATATGGCAAAGTGGTAGCTGTCCTTGATGAATTGAAATTAGCGGGGGCCCAGCGGGTGGCTATCGCGACGGAAAGGAAGGATAAGTAATGGATTGGGCGGCAGGTTCGCGTTGGCGCAAAGCTACGGTTATCTCTGCGCTTGTACACAGCATTGTGCTTTCCGGTGTCGGTTACTTCGCCGGTACAGCTGTACTGCCAGCTCCCATACCGGAGACACTGATTGAACTGGAGCTAGCCAGTGATGAGCAGGCAGGCCTACCAGGCCTACCCATGACAGATGCACCGGCGGTAGCGCCGCCCAGCCAGGAGGTCGTCCCGCAGCTACCGCAAACCACACCTGCAGCTGAAACGGTAGCACAAGAGGCGATAGTGGCTGTTAGTGCGCTGGCGGTAGTAGCTGTTGACAGTGGGACTGGTACGCCGGCTGGTGCGACTGCAACTGGTGCTATCGGTGCTGGCGAGCCGGGTGCCGGCATTGCTGGCGGTAATTTAGGTTCAGGGGAAAGTACGGGCACAGCCAGAGAAGTCATTCCTCCTGGAATATTGTCACGCCGGGAACCGAATTATCCGGAGAAAGCACGCCAGGCAGGCATTGAAGGCACTGTAGTACTCAATATTGAAATTTTGGAAAATGGTCATGCCGGACAGGTTAGTATCTATCAATCAAGTGGTTCAGAGCTGTTGGATGATGCTGCTGCGGCTGCAGTGCAGCGCTGGCGGTTTGTACCAGCCAAAGTGCGGGGAACCAATCAAAGTATTGCCTGTCAAACTACCTTACCGGTGGCATTTAGGTTGAAAGCATAAAATAGGAGTGAATAATGGTGAAAAAAAAGAAGTCTGCAAGTACAAGCAAAGCATGGCTATGGGCTATGGTGACAAGCGCATTGCTAGTTCAGGTACCGGGTGTTTCATTGGCGGAAGAGGCAGATAAGCAAGACCAGTTTTCGTTTGATGAAGTGGTAATAACGGCTAACCGGGTGCCAACAGCAGCAACGAAAACAGCTGCAAATGTTGCGGTTGTTTCCAAAGAGCAGATTGAAAAAGGGGCTTTCGCCAACTTGGGAGATGTGCTTCGAGACGTTAATGGAGTGATTGTTACCACTAAAGGTTTTGCTGGTGCCAATCAGACAATTCGATTAAACGGCGATGACCGGGTGCTGGTTATGATTGACGGACGCAGGATTAGTCAGCCCCAGGGCGTCATTGGCAGCCGGGCCGGTATTGATCTAAACTCAATTATTTCTCTGGATAATATTGAACGTATTGAAATTGTAAAAGGCGGTGCCTCTGCCCTATATGGCTCTGACGCTGTCGGCGGGGTAGTTAATATTATTACCCGCAAAGGCGCAGAAGCGAAAACCACAATGGACCTTTCTGTCGGTTCCTGGGGCAAACGCAATTATGGGTTTAGTACCCAGGGCAGTGAAAACGGATTTAGCTGGTATATTACCGCCAACAAAAAGGAACAGGATTATACGAAATACAATGTGTTAAATCCAGCCTTAACGTCAGGCAGTAGTAAAGGTGACAGCTATCGGTGGCCTAATAGCAAATATGAGGGACAGGGCTTTACCATGCGGTTAGATAAAACAATTGATGATAATCGTTCGGTTACCTTTAACTTTGAACATTGGAATGATGAAGGCGGACAACCATTTGGGGTAAGTTACCCAAGTCTGGGATCGCTCAATCAATTGACAAAATTATCAAACAACTGGGCGCTAACCTATGATTTTAATAAACAAAAAGACGTGCCGGGTTTTGCCCGTATCTATGCTAACTATGCGGATCAAGGCTTTTACGGTACCTATAAAAGCAGAACACAAGGCTTTGCCTACCAAACAGGCTGGCAATTAGGTGACAAACATAAACTGATTACCGGCCTTGACTGGGAAAAGGGTGAAGTCCTGGAAAGTACATATCACGATGAATATTATGATATTGTAAACTACAAAAATAAATCGGTTACTAATACGGCATTTTACTTACAAGATATTTTTACAGTAACAGACAAATGGACGATGACACCAGGCGTGCGCTATGACCATCACAGCAAATTTGGCGGACAAACCACGCCGAAAGTGAATATAAATTATAGTGCTGATTCATCTACTGATATTTACTTATCCTACAATAAAGTATTTAAGGCCCCTAATTTGGATGACCTGTATTACGATCTGGAATATTATGGAACGTCAACGAAAGGGAATCCTAATCTTAAACCGGAAAAAGGACATGTACTTAGTGTCGGGGTGAATAAAAAACTTAATAATAATACATCAGTAACGGCCAACTGCTTTAGTAGCAAGCTTACAGACGCCATTGAGTGGGATTATGACAACAATTATAATGCGTGGGCACGTAATATCGCGAAACAAAAGAAACGTGGCTTTGAACTTGATATTCATCACAAGCTTTCTGAACATTATTATAGTGAAGTTGGTTATTCCTACGTGCATACGGAAAACAATCAAAATAATGCCGGTTATGTAGTTGAAGACAAAAACAGCCAACCAAACGGGTATCGTGTGAAAGTAGGTTATACTGATACGAAGTGGGATGTGAATGTCAATGGTCTGAGTGCAACTGGACTAAGTCGCAATCGATTTATTGACAGCAGTTACTGGGTCTGGAATCTGGCGGCCAACTATAAAATGACGCCGGCTGCCAGTGTCTACTTAAATGTTTACAATTTAGGAGACAAGGCCTATGAACTCACTTCCAGTGGAACCGGAAGTGGCCGGGGTAACTATCCCATGGCGTCTCGTAACTTCCAGCTAGGCATTAAGTATTCTTTCTAAATCATGAACAGAAGGACTAGATGATATGATAGGCAGGGTAAGAAATAAAGCTATGTTGTTTAGTGGGCTGGGTGTGCTGCTGCTGCTGATACTCGTATGCTCGCTAGCTTGGGGTCAGGTAACCGTACCTATCAGTGCCACGCTGACAGTTATTGGTCAACAATTACACCTGCCTGGCATGCAAGGCAGCGATATTAATCAGGAATATACATCTGTTATCTGGCATATTCGTATGCCGCGCACGCTGGTAGGGCTGTTGGCGGGTGCGGCACTTGCGGTGTCAGGAGCAGTTATGCAAGGAGTATTTGGCAACTCGCTGGCCGATCCAGGCATTATCGGTGTGTCAAGCGGTGCGGCATTAGGAGCCGTTATTGCCATTGCTTTAGGTTTGACAGCTAAAGGGATTTTTTACCTACCATTTTTTGCGTTACTGGGTGCGCTGTTGGCAGTGGGAGTGACGGTTACGTTAGCTATGCGTGATGGCAAAATCCCGGTAATGGTGCTTCTCTTGGCTGGTGTTGCCATAAGTATGCTAATGGGCGCTTTGACCTCCGGGATATTGACCTTTATAAATGAGTACCGGCTGCGAGAATTTTTATTTTGGACGGTGGGCGGACTGGATTACCGCCGCTGGGAACATGTTTATCTGGCTGCTGGTCCAATCATTATTGGTATTCTTATTTTGTTTTTATTAGCCAGACATCTCAATATTCTAGTTTTAGGAGACCAGGAAGCACGTTCGGTAGGCGTTCCAGTGGCCCTCTTGCGCCTAGTGTTGTTGTTTGTTTCAGCTGTGACAACCGCAACTGCCGTATGTGTTAGCGGTACAATTGGCTTTGTGGGCTTGGTTGTACCCCACATTATGCGTCTTTTGCTAGGGCCGGAGCATCGCACCTTGTTGCCAGCCTGCGCTTTGGCCGGAGGGGTATTTCTAGTGGCCTGTGATACACTGGGACGACTGTTAATGCCACCGTCTGAGATTCGGGTTGGTATTATGACAGCATTACTGGGTGCACCTTACTTTTTGTATCTGCTGCGTAAAGCGCAGAAAGGAGGCGGGCTGTCATGAATGCAACCAGTCCAATTGCTTTAGCTGCTAGTAATGTAGGGGTTACTATTGGTGATAAAGCTATTTTGCGGGATATTTCTTTCGCGGCTAATTCAGGCGAATTTGTTGGCATTATCGGACCGAATGGCGCCGGGAAAAGTACACTGCTCAGAGGCCTCCGCGGCATAGGAGCTATTACCTCCGGGACTGTTCAGGTTTTTGGGCAGCCGCTGCATACTATGGGTGACAAACAACTGGCGCGTAGTATTGCTTATATGCAGCAGGACGTAAATGTTGGTTTTGGTTTTAATGCCTTGGAAGTGGTGTTGGCCGGGCGCTACCCGTATTTGAAATGGTGGCAGAATGAGCAGAGCGAGGATTATGAAATTGCCCGGAAATATATGGCTTTCACCGGTGTTGAGGCCTTGGCTGAGAAATCGGTGCAGCAGGTTTCAGGCGGGGAACGGCAGCGGATTCTTCTGGCAAAGGTATTGGCACAGGAAACACCGCTCATCTTTCTTGATGAACCGACAGCCAGTTTGGATTTGGGGTATCAGGAAGAAATTTTTCGGCATTGCCAGGTCATGTGCCGAGAGGGCAAGACGGTGCTGATTATTGCCCATGATATCAAACTGGCTGCTAAGTTTTGTACGCGTTTGATTTTATTGGCTGGTGGCACCATACTTGCTGATGGAAGACCGGAAGAAGTCATCACAGCTCAAAATCTGGAAAAGGCCTATGGTTTACATTCCGATGTTTTCATTAATAAAGTGACAGGTAATTTGGATATTCACACCTATGAGGCGGCCGGGACTACTACACAGCAGCCGTCTGTCCACGTGATTGGCGGCGGCGGTTCTGCCGGAAATATTCTGCGGCTGCTGCACGAAAGGTCTTATAATTTGAGCGGCGGTGTTTTTCAACATGGCGATAGTGATGCAGATGTAGCTATGGCATTTGGCATACAGGCGATAGTTAGTCAGCCCTTTTGTATTATTGATAAGGTACAGGCAAGGGAGAACAGAGAAAAGATGCTTGCCGCCGATGTTACAGTGTTAAGTAATCTATATTATGGACACCAAAATTTGGATAATCTCGAGGCGGCGTTTGTTGCCAAAAAAGTTATTATTATTGAAGATACAGCTATTGAGGAACGCGATTTTACTGGTGGTAAAGCAACCAGGTTATATCGTAAATTGTGTACGCTGCCGCAGGTAACTGTGCTAAGCTCAGTACAGTTTGCCGAGCAGGTAGTGACAGGCGAAATTTTTAATTCATAGTATGGTAATAAGAATTTTTACAGTAAAGGAAAGGGGAGGATAGTATGCCAGAAACCAAAGGCTTGATAATTGTAAACACGGGAAATGGCAAGGGAAAAACAACTGCTGCCTTAGGGCAGGGACTGCGGGCATGGGGTCAGGGACTGAAGGTACTGGTTTTACAATTTATCAAAGGAAACTGGAAATATGGTGAATTACAGGCTGCTGAGAGAATGGGGGCTGACTTTGTAATCCGTCAGCTAGGTGAAGGTTTTGTGAGTAATGCCACCGGGGATGACAGAGCTGATCACCAGGCGGCTGCTGAAAAAGCACTCCAGGATGCGAGAACGGAAATTATGTCGGGAAAGTGGGATATGATTATTCTTGATGAGATTAACTATGCTGTTAAATTTGGACTGGTTTCTGGGGAAGCGGTAGTTGAACTGCTAGCGATGAAACCTCCTTTACTGCATCTTGTGCTTACCGGACGCGACGCATGTCAGGAAATCATTGATAAAGCTGATTTAGTAACTGAAATGAAGGAAATCAAACATCCCTATAAAAAAGGGATAAAAGCGCAAAAAGGGATAGAATTCTAAGAAGAGCATTAGTATGCTACCGAGGGTGATTAAAAAATAGCTGAATGAGGATACACTATGTTGCAGCTTGTAAATATATCAAATTATTGTTGTGATAATGATCTTATAAACAACGATCCTGCGCGCTTACAAGGACTTTTGGAACGGCATAACTTAGATGGTGTCGAAATGATGTTTTGCGGACCTTGGGACGCGCACCTTCACAGAGCAGAATGGATACAAGGGTGCCATCTGCGTTTCTGGCCTTGGTGGCTGGATTTTTGGCGTGGCGATCAGGATGCATTGCTCAGGCAGTTTGGTAGTCAAGCAGGCATTGATGAGTGTTATGGAGGATCAACCCGTGAAGCTTGGCTTGCTGTTTATCGTAATAATATCCGGACTGCCACAGAGGCCGGAGTAAAGTATCTTGTGTTTCATGTTAGCCATGCGAGGGTACCTGAGTTATTCAACTGGCAGTTTAGTGCTAGCTGTCAAGAGGTAATTGAAGCCACAATTGAGGTAGCTAACGCATTGGCGCCAGAAATTCCGCAGGATATAACCCTATTATTTGAGAATCTATGGTGGCCAGGGCTAACACTTAGAGACAAAGAAGTAACCGCCATGCTGCTTGATAACGTCATCCATCGTAATAGTGGTATCATGCTGGATACCGGACATCTAATGAACACGAATCCGGAATTACGAACAGAGGCTGAAGGGGTTAACTATATTCTAAATACCTTGGAAAATCTAGGCAGTTATGCGCATTATGTCAAAGGGATTCACTTGCACAAATCGTTATCCGGAAAATATCTTCGCGCCAGTCAAAGTTCCCGGAAGTTTAAAGCAGAGTACAGCATGGAAGAAGTTATGAATCATGTACTTAAGATTGATGAACACAGGCCATTTACCACTTCTGTCGCACAAAGTATCATTGATTATGTACAGCCTGAATTTCTTGTGCATGAGTTTATGTACAAAAATATGACTGACTGGGAAAAAAAACTAGGTCAGCAGCAAAAAACGCTTACTGTCAACAAATAATGATATAAAAAAATGAATTTATGTAATAAATTGCAGGATTTTACTATTTGTTGGGTTGCAGTTTTTTATTAACAAAGTTATACTAATAATCAATAGCATAGAATTTGGTAATATTAGCAATAGTTAAGTAATGTTAGCAATAATTGAAGTTGCATGTATAACAGTGGCATGAAACTGCAAAAGAGATTTTGTTGGTTCATGCCACTGTTATAGTTGAAATACGATGCATGAGGTGAGAAGTATGTATTGTTTTTCTACAGTGAAAGAATTTTCGGAATTACGGGAAGCTGTGCGAGAAAAACTGACCGAAATGCGGGTTGCAGGAGTTGACCCTTTCTTTGTCGCTATCAATGAGGCTGTGAATAATGCTATTTTTCATGGTAATAAGCAAGATGAAACTAAAAAAGTACAATTAACCATAACGAATTGGCCAGGGGAAGTCAGAGTCATTATTCGCGACGAAGGTCAGGGGTTTGCAACAGCAGAGGCAAAGCAAGAGGAAGGTTTGCAGGAAAGCGGACGGGGCATTGAAATTATCAGGCACTGCGTGGATCAGTATTATTTTTCTTCAGAACCTAGCGAAATGGTTTTAATTAAAAAAGTTGCTAGTTCTCCAATGAGACCTGAATCCGAAATTATAGAAAAGGGGCGTTTAGCGAATGCAAATTGATACCAGCATTGTCAATAACCAAGTTATTGTTGATTTGTCCGGCGGATTGTATGTTGAGGGAGCAGAGCTTCTGAGGGAAAAACTTATAAAATATATGGAAATGGGGCAAAAGCACTTTCTGGTAAAAATGCATAAAGTTGACTACATTGACAGCTCCGGACTTGGTGTATTGGTTTCCATCCATAAGCGGACACAGCAATGTAACGGCAGCCTGGTGATTACCGGTACAACCGGCTTTGTCAAAGAATTATTTGAATTAACCCGCTTGAATAAAGTATTTGATATGCAGTGACCAAAGTTGCAAGGGGATGTAGGAATGAGTGCTATTATGCAAAGCACCGTTGGTCAGGAAATGTGTGAGTATTGCCAACGGTTTGATCTATTGGACATGATCAATGACGCCGTGCTTTTATTGGATGCCAAAACCAATGATGTATTATTTATGAATCAAAAGGCATTGCATATGTATCGGTATGAGCAACAGGAAATTGAAAATCTGGCAATTGTCGATTTGAGCCATGAGTCGCGGGAAACCGCATGTGAAAAAATGGAAATGGTGGTTGAACGGGCAAAGCGGGGCTATATTTTTATGGCAAATCATATAAAGAAAGATGGAACACTATTCAAGGTGGAGATTAGTGCCCGTTGTTTGGTTATGCATGGGAAGTCTGTCATTGCTGCGCTGGTTAGGGATGCAACTGGTGACGGTAAAGTGAGGCAGGAGTTAGAAATTGCTGGAAAAATTCAGCGATTGCTCTTACCGGAGGAGTTTGAAACCGCACAGTTTTCTATGCGGACTATTTACCAGCCGTTACATGGCTTGAGCGGTGACTTATATGACGTTCAATATAATGAGGACAATCAAACTCTGTTTGGAATTATTCTTGACGTGATGGGGCATGGCATTGCTGCAACCAGTCAGGGCGGTATTTTGCGTTATCTTTTTCGCCAGGCGGCTGAGAAACATATAGCTGTCAGTGACAAATTAGCTTGGATTAACAATGAAGTTATGCCATTTTTTAGCTGTGGTGGTTTTGCCGCAGCCTTGTTGTTTGAGTTTGATTTCAAAAGCAAGATATTGACGTATTCTTCTGCTGGGATAAGCTATTTTCTTTGTTTAAACAGCAAGGGAGTAACCGTGATAAAGAGTCCGGGTTTGTTTTTAGGCATTAATGAAAAAGAAGCTTATGACGAGTGCGTGATGACTTTTCAGTCAGGCGACAGTTTTTTCTTCTTGACTGATGGTCTCTTTGAAATGCTGGCGCAGCCTATTGATAAATTGCATACTTTTGATACTTTGTACGAACAATGTAAAAATTTGCCAATTAGCAAAGCGATTAAGGATGATGCCTCCGGAGTGGGGATACTTGTGCATTAATTCATGGTTAATGTTGTGACAGATAATTTAGCGAATGGGAGAGTGAATATATTGAAAGCTAAATTAGGTTTTAAATTTGCAGTGAGTTTTGGTATTATCTTACTGCTGCTGATTATTATGACTATTACCTCTTTTGTCAATTTGCAAAGCGCAAAAGGAGAGTTAGTAAAAATTGATGAGGCTAATGCGAGGATGGCACTAGCTGATACTATTGCAGTGCAATATAAGAATACGATAGCTGCAATTCGTGGTTATGCTGCCTTTGGTGAAAACGTATACTTGGGACAAATGGATAATGGTTTTGATAAGCTTTTGACAGCGGAAAAAGAACTGCTGGCTATAGCTAGAGCGGACAAGCAGCAGGAAGTTCAGCTGCTAATTGATCAAACAAATCAGTATCGAGATATTATTGTAAAGGAATATCTGCCGGTAGCCAAGACTTATCATGCTGCCAAGGCGGCGGGAGACTTGGCGCTGGAACGAGAATCTGGGACAAAATTATATGGAATTACCAAGCGGTTGGCACCGTTAGCAGAATCAGTAACCGTAAAGGCCGATGGTATTGCTGAAAACAATGTAAATCTTGCGAAAAATTTGATTGATGATAGTATAAACAGGGCTGACAACGTTAATCGGTTTTCGATTGTGATCAGTCTGATTGTGATGATATTGGGACTGGTTATTGCGATAGTTTTAACGAATATGATCAGGAAACCTATACTTGCCCTCACTGCGATTACCAATCAATACGCTGCAGGAGATTTGCGGGATATTGTGGAACTCAAGTCTTCTGACGAAATTGGAGAATTGGGAAATTCCTTGCGTATTATGCATAATCATTTCGTTAGTATGATTACTAATATCCGTTCAGCATCAGGACAACTGGCTATGGCATCAGAACAAATGGCATCATCGACCGAGGAGGTCACAGCCACCGGAGAGTCGATTTCTCAAAGCATGCAGCACTTGTCTGGTGAGGCTGATACTGGTAATAGTTCTATGTTGGAAGCGTCTCAGGCGTTGGTGGAACTGTCCAGTCTTATTCAAATTGCTAAGAAAAAGGCCAATGATACTTGCAACAATTCAATAGAGACTTTGGCAGCAGCTGAAAATGGACGGACTAAAGTTACTGAATCAGTTAGCAAGATGGATAATATTACAGAGCAGACTAAACGATCCAGTCAGATAATAGGCGAATTGAATGATTACTCTCAGCAAATTTCTCAGATTATTGATACCATCACGGTGATTGCCAAACAGACTAATCTTTTGGCACTTAATGCCGCTATTGAAGCCGCCCGGGCCGGGGAGCACGGACGTGGATTTGCGGTGGTTGCGGAAGAGGTGCGCCAGTTGGCTGAACAGTCTAATCAGGGAGCACAGGAAATCACTGCATTAGTTGAGAAAGTTACAGAAAAAACACAACTAGCCGTGTTGGCTATGACACAAAATGTAACAGAAGTAGAAGGCGGTGTTATTACTGTTAATGAGGCAGGCCTGGCACTTGATAAAATCTTACAGGCAGTGAGGTTTATGGCTGACGAAGCTAAAGAAATTGGTAATATTACCTCAGAACAGGTAGCTAATTCAGACCAAATTGTGAACTTAATCAACGATCTTTCAAGTGTCATTGAAACGGTGGCTGCGCATACTGAAGAGGCGACAGCTTCCATTGAGGAGCAATCCTCAACAATGCAGACAATAGCAGCTGGTGCGGAAGAAACAAGTGCTATGGCAACCGAATTGAAAGAATCGGTGCAACACTTTTTGGTTTAAGCAATAAACGGGGCAATGAACGGCTGTATAATACTTTAAAGTGGCGCTTGACACTGGTGCTGCTTTAATGTATTATATGAAAGTCGCTTGCAGCAAATGAGGTTTATAATGAAGCATAAGCTTTTTATGACAATCGACAAAAATTACCAATAAAAGATATATTGACACAGTTAAAACCTTTGTGTTACTATATAAAAGTCGTCAGCAAACGACAACGGTCCCGGGAAAAACGTATTGTCATGATACGCCGGTGACAGCAGTACATCCATGTACGCGGTTCCCTGAAAACTGAACAGTGTAAGTAATGCATCATAAAAGCCAGATGTGCGGTTGTATGTCGCTTGCGACATACAAAACCAAAAACAATTTCTTAATTTGATTTATAGAGCCAACAAATGGCTTCAATAAAAATCTTTATTGGAGAGTTTGATCCTGGCTCAGGACGAACGCTGGCGGCGTGCCTAACACATGCAAGTCGAACGGGGAGTTACTTGTAACTCCTAGTGGCGAACGGGTGAGTAACGCGTAGACAACCTGCCTCTAAACTGGGGACAACACCGCGAAAGTGGTGCTAATACCGAATGTGGTATCTTGGTCGCATGACTGAGATAAGAAAGGTGGCCTCTGAATATGCTACCGATTAGAGATGGGTCTGCGTCTGATTAGCTAGTTGGTGAGGTAACGGCTCACCAAGGCGACGATCAGTAGCCGGTCTGAGAGGATGAACGGCCACACTGGGACTGAGACACGGCCCAGACTCCTACGGGAGGCAGCAGTGGGGAATCTTCCGCAATGGACGAAAGTCTGACGGAGCAACGCCGCGTGAGTGAAGAAGGTCTTCGGATTGTAAAGCTCTGTCGTTTGGGACGAACGTGGGATGTGTGAATAATGCATTCTAATGACGGTACCAAAGGAGGAAGCCACGGCTAACTACGTGCCAGCAGCCGCGGTAATACGTAGGTGGCAAGCGTTGTCCGGAATTATTGGGCGTAAAGGGCGTGTAGGTGGATTTTTAAGTCGTGTGTCTAAGTGC
>NZ_VLKC01000002.1:2840199-3089218 GCF_007830295.1 Sporomusa sp. KB1
GTACCAGTTATTCCGCCAGGAGTAGAGCTGGGTAGCTACGTTCGGAAAGGATAAACGCTGAAAGCATCTAAGCGTGAAACCAGCCTTAAGATGAGGTCTGTCATTCGAAAGAAGTAAGGCCCCTTGTAGATTACAAGGTAGATAGGCCAGATGTGGAAGTGGAGTAATCCATGCAGCTGACTGGTACTAATAGGCCGAGGACTTGACTTATATTCGAGGTTCAGTGATCGAAGTTCGAGTGTTCGAATGAGCAACGAATGAAGATAACGAACTAATAGATTAATCCTAATGCGCAGTCTTTCTTCTGTGAAGTTTTTAGGGAACATACTTTAATGAGATGTTCACCTATTTAATATTCCTCGATAGCTCAGTTGGTAGAGCAATCGGCTGTTAACCGATTTGTCGTAGGTTCGAGTCCTACTCGAGGAGCCAACTTTGTTTGAAAACGCCTTCACTTTTGTGAGGGCGTTTTTTATGATTTTGAGAGAAAGTATAACTTTTTCTTAGGGTCAGGGCAATCTCAACTTCTGCTTTCGCCAAAGGCGCGGCGTAAGCCGTGGTTTCTATCTATGAAAAAGTCCTAAAATAAAGCACTATCTCAATAGGCGGATAGTGCTTTTTGGTTTGGATGAAAAAAATACTATATATGGTAATCATTGCATAGTATAATATATAAACTACAATATGCTAGAATAAATGGTGTCTTTTGGTTTTGAATGATAACACGGAAGAGTAAAATGTATTCGAATCCAAGTATAAAATAGTATTGCTTAGTGGTTTCCGCAGTAGAATCATCCTATACATTTACATTGTAAATTGATATCAGCGCTGTGAGATTAGCTAAAGATTGTCGAAAATGATAGTAATAAAGCTGTTGAATTTAATTCCATTATTATTTAGAATGTACATTAGTTGGATATACTTGAAAATATTACCATGTTTATTCACCTAAATACCAGTGTTTGTGTACAGCACAAACATGGAAACAATCATCAGGCGTAAGATAAAGGTAGTGAGGACATGATCAAAAAATCTGTTTCTGTTTTACTAATCTGTGATGCCAAGCAGCATGATGAAATTAAAACGACATTAGATGATGCTAGGATAGATATCTGCTTTAATCTGCATTGGAGCGGAAGTCTTTCAGAAGGTCTAGAAATATTGAATAATACTGCAATTGATGTTGTCCTGTTAGTTCTTGCACTTTTGGATAGCTACGGGACAAGTGGCCTGACGCAGATTCGAGATTCTAACCCGGATGTACCGGTGGTTGTTATGGTCGAAACAAGTGATGCTGCGGTGATTACCAAGGCGGTGCAGAATGGAGGCCAAGATGTTCTTGTTAAACAGGAAGTTACTGGCAATGCATTGGCGCGTTCGTTACTTTTTGCGATCGAACGGCAGCGGATAGTCCAGAAATTGCAGACTGCGTCGTTAGTTGATGAGCTTACTGGTTTATATAATCGGCGGGGTTTTATGAATTTTGCCAGCCACTATGTGCAAGTATCAAGACGATCAAGAAAAGGAATGCTATTGTTTTACGCTGATTTGGATAACATGAAGTTCATTAATGATAATTTTGGACACCAAGCGGGGGACCAAGCCATTGTTGCTACGACTCTCATACTTAAGAGTATTTTCCGTGGTTCGGATATTATTGCCCGTATTGGCGGTGACGAATTCGTTGTTTTGGTAGTAGATACGACCTTAGCGTTTGCACCTAAAATTTTGGGACGATTAAGAGAAAAAGAAAAAGACAGCATCCAGCCCTATCCGCTATCTCTTAGTGTTGGCTTTGCTTATTACGATCCCGAAAACCCATGCACAATTCAAGAACTCCTAGTTAAAGCCGATAAGTATATGTATGAAAATAAACGGACCAAACGGAATGAAATGCAAGAGAGTACAATATTGGACGTCAATTAAATGTCTTCAAGAGTAAAGGACAATACACTTGTTTAAGTAAACAGCGTGTACTGTCCTTTATATTTTAAACATTGACAAATAGTAACACTTTATTCCAAAATTTCTTGCTTTCTCGATAATATTTCATCTGATAGCAGTTGCGTTTCAACATTTTTAAAACCAAGTCTTTCTATGGTTTGAGAAAAACGTTCTCCGGTTTTACCTTGCTCTTTGTAAAAAAGAATAGCCGTTTCAATTACGCGTAAAGCTTCTTCTTTATTTGTAAACAGTTTGTTTAACGCTTGGCCATGAGCTACGCATTTACCCCATCTGCCGCCAATGTATATCTTATAGCCCTGTATTCCTCCTTTTATCGCATCAAAATTGCATTTCCCAATACAGCGTCCGCAATGTTTACAGTTGTCAGCGTTAATTTCCAAAATACCGTCTACTATAGTAGCAGCGTTTACCGGACAACCTGAAGCAACCGAACATTTTTTACAGCCCTTACACTGGTTTTTATCAAAATTAGGAATCATTTGACCAATAATACCTAAATCATTTAAGTTCGGTTTTACACAGTTATTTGGACAGCCACCTACTGCTATTTTAAATTTATGTGGCAATTTCACACTAGTATAGCCGTTGAAAAATCTTTCATGAATTTCTTTGGCTAAGCCGGAGGCATCGATAAGGCCATATTGGCAGGTGGTGCCTTTACAGGCGACAACAGGACGCACTTTAGCGCCTGTCCCCCCGGTAACGAGGTCTTCTTTGGCAATATAGGAACGGAAGTCTTCAATCTTGCTATAAGGAATACCCTGGCATTCTACACTAAGTCTTGTTGTAAAGGTTATCATACCATTACCAAATAACTCAGCAGCAGCAGCTATACATTTGGCTTGAGCAGCAGTAATAGCACCATTCACGGTAAGCACTCTTGCTGAAAAATTATCTGTTCCTCTGTTGTTAAGGAAGCCAAGTGCCTTCACTCTCTGTTCATCTTCCTTACTAATTGTTAATGTAGCCATTTTTCATATTCTCCCATGCTATTATTTCTAAAAAATATCTATGATAACAATATAACACTTGTTGATTAATAATTAAAGTGATATTATTTTATGATAATCATAGGTAAAACCTATTAATAGTAAATTTGGCTTTTAAAAGTTTAAGGAGAAAAAATGACAATACGGCATCTAAAAATCTTTATTGCTGTGGCCGAAACTGGTAAGATGAGTGCTGCTGCTGCCAAATATTTTATTTCTCAGCCAACGGTGAGCCAAGCAATTAAAGAATTGGAAAATCATTATGGAGTATTGCTATTTGAAAGAATTTCAAAAAAGTTATACATAACGGAAGCCGGGAAAAATCTACTTACCTATGCCAGGGTAGCAGTAAAGCAATTTGATGAATTGAACAAGTATATGCTTATCGGAGGTCACTCGGAAAAAATACGTATTGGTGCTACGGTAACAGTAGGCTCCTGTCTGTTACCGTCCATTCTTACTCATTTTAAGGAACGAATGCCGCATGTGGGAACCTTTGCCTATATGAATAATACAAAATCTATAGAAGATAAAATTCTGAAAGCAGAGTTGGATATCGGAATTGTGGAAGGTCAGGTCAAAAGCCATGAATTAGTAAACACTCCGGCCATAAAGGATTATCTTGTTATTATATGTGCTAAAAGCCACAGTTTTGCGGGCCGTAAACGGATTTCGATAAAAGAACTCGAGAATGAATATTTTGTAATGCGCGAAGAGGGAAGCGGCACCAGGGAATTGTTTGAGAATTATATGCAAAATAATGGAACTAAAATGAAAGTCGCCTGGGAAGTAACTTGTCCGGGCGTAATAAAAAATGCTGTATTGGAGAATAATTGCCTGGCAGCGATATCGATAAGATTGGTGGAAGAAGAGGTAAAAAGTGGACAGCTGTATGTGATAAAGAGTAAAGAAAACGCTTGGGATAGATCATTTAACATAGTCTATTATAAAAATAAGTATATAAGTGAAAGTATGAAAACGGTAATGGAAATCGTTAAGGAGTATAACAACGCAGATATCTTAAAGGGTATACCAACAGGAACCCTTGTAAATGATTGATTGACAGCCAAGAAAAACCTCATCCCTCCCCTTGGCAATTTAATGATTTCTCTGGACGCCAGAGCGGGTACTATCGTAAGAATCTGGCCAGAGCCAACCACTAGATTGATTTCAAACGGCCAAAACAGCATAAAAACAGCAATGTTGGTAATTATATATTGGGTGAATTCTCTGAGAAACTTGTCTGGATATCTCAAAGGAGGCTGTTTATGCAGGCCTATTTAGGAATTGATGTTGGTTCAGTTAGTACCAATGTGATCATTTTGGATGACCAAGCAGTAGTGAGGGATACTTTATATATCCGTACCCAAGGACGTCCCATTGAAGCCGTGCAAACAGGTTTACGGCAAATTTATGAGCGCAATCCGGATATTATGGTGCGTGGTGTAGGGACTACGGGGAGTGCAAGGGTACTGAGCGGTGTTGTAATAGGGGCAGATAGTGTAAAAAATGAGATTACAGCCCATGCTGTTGCGGCTATGCATCTGGTACCGGATGTACAGACTGTACTCGAAATTGGCGGACAGGATTCCAAAATTATTATTATGCGCAGTGGGATTGTAACCGATTTTGCCATGAATACCGTATGTGCCGCTGGTACAGGCTCTTTTCTTGATCAGCAGGCAGCTAGACTCAATATTCCTATTGAGCAATTCGGCGATATCGCGTTAGAATCTCAGGCACCTGTGCGAGTTGCCGGTCGCTGTGCTGTATTTGCTGAGTCTGATATGATTCATAAACAACAGACCGGGCATTCAACTGCTGATATTTTAAATGGTTTATGTCAGGCATTGGTTCGCAACTATCTCAATAATGTCGGTAAAGGAAAGCAAATTAAAGAACCTATTTTATTTCAAGGGGGGGTGGCCGCGAATAAGGGTATGTGCCGGGCCTTTGAAGAGGCACTAAATACTAAAGTACTAGTTCCGCCTCACTTTAATGTTATGGGCGCTGTCGGCGCGGCTTTGTTAGCTAAGGAAGAAGTTAGTGATGGCCGGCCTACGGCATTTCGTGGTTTTGGGGTTACTGATTTTAGCTATCAGCCGAAAAGCTTTGAGTGCTCAGGCTGTGCTAATATGTGTGAAATTGTTGAAATTATATTGAACGACAAAGTCATTAGCCGTTGGGGAGATCACTGTGGAAAGTGGTCAAATAATGTGAGTGAGTCGCTGCAATAAGATAAGACTTGGTTTGTGCCAAGTCCTTTAGGACGCCGGCAGAAGCCGTAGTCGTTCTATCCAGGGAAAGTTAGCCTTTCCATCTGGATAGTCAAAAAACCTTTGAGTAAATTTATTTACTCAAAGGTTTTTGATTTGGAAGAGGGAAGTTAAGTATATTAAATGTTAGCTTTACTGGAAACTGATTAATACCAGGCCTATAGTTATAAAAAAGGCACCCACGACTTGACTGGTGGTAACCATTTCGTGAAGTAGAAAATAGCTTAAAACTAGAGTAATCAGAGGAGCACAGGCCATAATCAGAGATACCTCATTTATATTGCCAGCTTTTAAAGCATAAAAATAGGCTAGGTCGCCGAGTAGAGCGGCTAGTATGGCTTCAATTGTAATGAGTATCCAGAGTGATGGTGGTACAGTGAGAAGTTCATTGTAACCGCGGGCGCTAAGAAACCATGTGGCAATAATGATCGCTGCAATCGCCGTGCGCAGAACAAACGCGGTGACAGGGTTCATGCTATTTAAAACTGTTTTGCCGAATAATGGTGCTAAACCTAAGCAAAAAACTCCAGCTAAGGCATATACTATAAACATGCTCATTCCTCATTTCACAGTAAGCTTGTTGTAGATAAATATGCTAAAATAAGTTAAAAAAAGAACTATAGACCTGCTCATTTAAATGCTAATATTATATATAGGCTTTGTATTACACAAAGGGGGCTGATTCAAAGACTGGGTACGTCATTTCCATATGGCACTTTATTTCTAATGTTGTAGGGTGCTTTATCATTGGTATTTTTATAACAATCGTTACCGAAAAATTCATTGTAAATTCGTATTGGCGTTTGTTGATTACGACTGGCTTTTTGGATGGGCTTACCACTTTTTCCTCTTACAGCTATGAAACATTTAAATTGTTTGAGGATACCGGTATTAATGCTGCGTTTTACAACATTGCCGCCAACCTGATTAGCGGACTGTTGGCTACTTGGCTAGAAATCAAAGCGATTAGGATTTTATTTTAACGGAGAGGCGGGAGTAGTATGAAGAAGATTGCGGTAATAACTAGTGGTGGTGACTGCCCGGGAATGAATGCGGCTATTCGAGCAGTAGTTCGTGTGGCATTGACTTGCGGGATTGAGGTATGGGGAATTAGAAACGGCTATGCGGGCATGATTGCTGATGATATGACGAAATTAGATTCACGTTCTGTAGGGGATATTATCCAAAAGGGGGGGACATTTTTAGGTACGGCCCGCAGTGAAGAGTTTAAAACCTTGCAGGGACAGCAAAAGGCGGCTGGCAATTTGCAGGCACATGGTATTGAAGGCCTCGTTGTTATTGGCGGTGACGGTTCTCTTACCGGAGCTAAACAACTGAGCGAGCTTGGAATTAAGATTGTTGGGTTGCCAGGGACGATTGACAATGATATTTGGGGCACAGATTATACGATTGGTTTTGATACAGCCGTAAATACAGCACTTGATGCTATAAATAAATTGCGAGATACCGCCTCTGCGCATGGACGGGTTATGCTGGTTGAGGTAATGGGGCGGGCGTGTGGCTGGATTGCGCTTACAGCGGGACTAGCAGGTGGGGCCGAAATTATTCTTATTCCAGAACAGCCCTTCTCATCAGATAATATTTGCAAAAAACTGGTAGATTCGCGCTCTAAGGGTAAGAAATACAGTATTATTGTGGTGGCTGAGGGTGCCAGTAGTGCGATTGATCTGGGTAAATACATCTCAGCCAAGACGGGATTAGAGACGAGGGTATCGGTTATTGGACATATTCAGCGTGGCGGAGCACCTACGGTAGCAGATCGCCTGTTGGCTAGCCGCTTAGCGGAGCGAGCAGTCAGAGCTCTTGCGGATGGTAGAAGTGATGTTATGATTGGCTACCACAATAACCAATGTGTGGAAGTACCCATTGCTGATGCTGTTGGTAAGAAAAAAGACATTGATCCAGAGTTATATCGCCTGGCTGATGTTTTATCTCAATAAGATTTATACTTTCTGTTAGGGTAAAAAATCCCGCATTTATTTCCAGGGAAATAAATGCGGGATTTTGTCTGATATCCGGATAATGAGAGGTGTCCCAATAAGTTACATTACAAGTACCAGTAGCATTTTAAAGTTTTCTACAGCATCAAGGCCATGAGGAATTCCAGCCGGCATAACAACGACTTGTCCGGTAGTAGCTGCGACTTTTTCGTTGCCAATTGTAATTTCAGCCTTTCCATCAAGGATGTAGACCATGGCATCGCCGGGGGCAGAGTGGCTGCTGATAGCTTCGCCTTTGGCAAAAGCAAAGAGGGTCATACTAAGTGCCTGATTTTGTGATAAAGTCAGGCTTACCACTTTGCCAGGTTGATAATCTACCAGAGTAACCATTTCCAGGGCTTTGCTGAACTCAATATTTTTGATAAATTGCTTTTCCATTATAATAACCTCCTTGTAGTTGGTATGAATTGTATCTTTGTATTTAGTTTACCAAATCAATTTAGAAGAGACTGTGACGCAAGTCACAGTTTGCCGAAAAAACAGGCCGGAGTTGGCCTGCTTTTTGCATTTTTGTTCTCTTTTACTTTTAGCGAACATCATTATTCAAATCAAGAATCCCGTCTTCAGAAACCCGTACATTAAGGCTAGCATTCTCTTCATGCCCCCAGAGCATTTTTGCTACTAAACTGTTCGCAGCGTATTTATTGTTAAACTTGAGTGCCCCTGCCCGGAAAGTATCATGGGTGTTATCAAAACTACTCTCATGGGTTACCACATTGGTGTGGTCAATATCAGGACCTTCATGAAAGGCGGGAGCTGCAGGGGAAGCAGATAGGGTGGTTCCTACTTGTAAATTATTTTTAGTTTCAGTCATGATAAGTTCCTCCTGATTGCAACGGGTGCATTTGAAGTTAGCGTATCCGTTGAATCCTTGTGCCATACATACTTTCTTTGAGTTTGTGGCAATTGTTTGTTATCGTGCATATCTATAAGCATGTGATGCGTGAGGCAAAGTCGCCTGTGCAACGTACCAGAGAGCTGGCTGCGTGTTGACACAGGCTATTCTTTTGGGGAGATGATGGGTACAATGTGTGGAATTACTGGGTGGATTGACTGGCAGCAAAATCTTGTTGAAAAAAGCCATATCGTAGCTGCGATGATTGACACGCTGGCAGCACGAGGGCCAGATGCACAGGGAGCATATATTACACCACATGCGGCATTAGGACACCGCCGTCTTAGTGTTATTGACCCGGTAGGGGGCGCGCAGCCCATGATTCGCTTTCGTGGTGAACAAAAATTCGTTATCACGTATAATGGGGAACTGTATAATATGCCAGAGCTTCGACAGGAACTTGCGGATCGGGGTCATGTTTTTAATACACGTTGTGATACTGAAGTGTTGCTTGTGGCTTTTATTGAGTGGGGTTCAGCTTGTGTTGAACGGCTTAACGGTATCTATGCTTTTGGTATTTGGGATGAAGCAAACCAAAGCCTGTTTTTGGCCCGTGATCGCATTGGTGTAAAGCCACTATTTTATACTGAACAAGGCAGCAGTTTAATTTTTGGCTCAGAGCTTAAGACGCTTTTGGCGAATCCACTTGTACGGCCAGAAATTGATGAAGAGGGCCTGGCTGAAGTATTTATGCTTGGTCCAGCCCGGACACCAGGGAATGGCGTGTTTCGTGGCGTTAAGGAATTAAAGCCCGGTCACTCAATGATATATAACAGACAGGGAAAGGTGATAACAAAATATTGGGCGCTTGAAACCAAACCGCACACAGACGATTTTGATGCAACGGCGGCTAAAGTCCGTGAGCTTTTAATTGATGCTACCACACGGCAATTGGTGTCAGATGTCCCTATTTGCACGCTGCTGTCAGGGGGCCTTGATTCCAGTGCGCTTACTGCGCTAGCTGCTATGTCAAATAAACAATCAGGTTTAGGAAGTCTAGCCACCTATTCTGTGGATTATGTAGATAACGAATTGTATTTTAAGGCAAATAGTTTTCAACCCAACTCTGATTCGCCTTGGGTTAGACGCGTATCCGAATATTTTGGTACATGTCATCATACTATTGTCTTAGATACTCCTGAACTGGCAGCAAGCTTGAGACCTGCTGCATTAGCACGTGATTTGCCAGGGATGGCTGATATTGATACTTCATTATATTTATTTTGTCGTGAAATCAAAAAGGGAGCGACAGTTGCCCTGTCGGGTGAGTGTGCTGATGAAATCTTCGGCGGGTATCCCTGGTTTCAGCGGGAAGAGATGATTAACGCTGCTACCTTTCCCTGGTCGCCGCAGCCCGAGATCCGCATTCCTTGGTTGAAACCAGAAATACAGCACAGAATTAAGCCGGCCGATTATGTAGCGCAGCGCTATAGTGAGGCTCTGGCAGAAGTGCCGCATCTGCCTGGCGAAGATAAATGTTCGGCCAGAATGCGTGAGATATTTTACCTTAGTCTTACCCGTTTTATGCCAACACTCCTTGATCGTAAAGATCGTATGAGTATGGCATTTGGCTTAGAGGTTAGAGTACCGTTTTGCGACCACCGGATTGTGGATTATGTTTGGAATGTGCCTTGGAAGCTGAAAAATGCTCACAACCGGGAAAAGGGATTATTGCGTTATGCGTTGACAGGTATTTTGCCTGAGGATGTATTGTGGCGAAAAAAGAGTCCCTATCCTAAAACACATAACCCCGCATATACTAAGGCCGTTGTCAGTGAGGCTTTCGCCGTTTTAAATCAAACGTCATCCCCGCTTAAACAGGTTCTTGCGATTGATAAATTAAGAGAAATTGCCGAGACCAATTTAGCTGCATCCAATATCCCTTGGTTTGGTCAACTGATGAGTGGGCCGCAGCTCTTTGCCTATCTCATCCAAGCTGACTATTGGATGCGCGAATACAAGGTACAAATAGTATGAAATAACCGCTGTATCTCTTGAGAAATCAGAGATACAGCGGTTAATTATTTACAAAATTAGTATTTTATCAGTAAAATATTTATTTTACTTACAGCTTTTTGTTGAAAAACAAAGGAAATATATGCTTTTAAAGCGAATATAATAAATGAACTTGTTCAGCAAAGCTGACATCGAATCTTCAGATAGGGACTCTACTCCCACCCGAAGTAACGCCGCCTATAAAGGCGGGAGTCTTATCGCATCATTAAGATAAATAAATTCATCTATCGGAGTGAAATATGCAAAATATGTGGGCAAAGCTAAAATTAAAAATTAAAGAAGCTATCGAGCAAACAAAAGGAATTAAGCCGCCGACGGTGAGTAAACCTGATTTTGCTGGACTGTTTAGTAAGGTAAAGGTGGCTATAGGCAGTCTTTTGGCAAGTCTTGAGCCTAAGCATCTGGTATATTTTGCGTTAATACTTCTGCCTGCTATTGTTGGGCTTGGGACTTACTATGGTATTATGGATAGTAAAGTGAAACTGGAAGCGGCTAATTTGCCGGAAAACCAGCTTTTTCGCATGGGTGTGAATTTTACGGCTGATGATTTTGTTAAATATGCTGGTCGGGGTGATAAAGGTATTACTACGCTATTTTTGCAAGCTGGGATGGGGCCTGATGCTTATCGGAAAAATGATGGGTTTACGCCACTCCACGCAGCTGCTGCTTATGGACGGGCTCCCATAGTTCGCCTGCTTTTAGATCAAGGCGCTGACATAAACGCCCGTGATAAAGACGGTCAGACTGCGCTAATGAAGGCTGTAGGGAATAGCCATGCCAATGTGGTGACTGTCTTGCTGCAAAGGGGCGCTAACATTACCGCCAATGATGGTAAAGGCAGTAATAGTGTCAGTATGGCTATAATCAAGAGTGACCGGAGGGTGTTGGAAGCTTTGGTGCAAGCCGGGGTTACTGAACTTAAGGGTGCATTAGATAAAGTTGCTCCTGTTAGCAATCCAGATAAGCCGTTAACCTTAACCACACCTGATAGCAAGCCTCAAGGAACGAAAACCTCCAGTTATAATTCAGCGGCCAGTAAGCCCTCGGCAGCGGTGGCTGGCCCCCAGGGGCAATTTACGTTAGCTACTGCCTATGCAGGGAACCTTGGGGTGGGTAAGTCGGTTGCCCCGCTGTACCAGGAGTTTGGCGAGCAGGCTGTAACCGGCGGTGAAGCATTTCTTAGCGGCAGAATGTATCCTGTGCTTAGGGCGTATAACCAAAGCACAGGGTCCCTGTCGCTTGTTGTTTTTTTTGCTCAGGGGAAAGAGAATGAAAAAATAGTTACTGCTATTCATGTGTTTGATGAGCGTTATCGGACCGGCAATGGTATTGGAGTAGGGACTACACTGGGCGAGCTGAGGCAAGCTGGCGGTTTAAGTTCAATTCAATACACTGACTCCCTCTATGCCATAACGCGCGATGGGAAAATACGGTATGAGCTTGATATCA
This sequence comes from Sporomusa sp. KB1, assembly GCF_007830295.1. Lineage (GTDB taxonomy): Bacteria > Bacillota > Negativicutes > Sporomusales > Sporomusaceae > Sporomusa. The sequence goes on from NZ_VLKC01000002.1 coordinate 2,851,811, forward strand.
GTGCCGATAGTATGCCTATTGATTGGCTAAACGGCGGCGATAGTAATTCTTTGCCTGATGATATGAAAACTAAGAGCATTTACATTTTTTAGTGTGCTTTTTTTATTGACAAAGTGCCTAGTGCTATGATATTATATGTAACATAATAGTACATAAGGTATATTTATCTAGGCTGATTAGTAAACTAAAGGCCAAAGAACTGCTCTAGTGAGCCATTCTTTGGCTTTTTTATTTTTAGTAACTTACAATTATTAGGAGGAAAATTAACATGGCATTACCTGAAAATCTAAAATTCAATACCCTGGCTGTTCACGGGGGGCAAGAGTCTGATCCTACTACTGGTTCCCGAGCGGTACCTATCTATCAGACTACGGCCTACAATTTTCGTGACGCTGACCATGCCGCCAATTTATTTGGTCTTAAAGAGCCTGGCAATATCTATTCCCGTCTTATGAATCCGACTACCGATGTATTTGAAAAACGCATTGCCGCACTTGAAGGCGGTGTAGGTGCGCTGGCTTTTGCATCCGGTCACGCTGCTATAAGTGCAGCTATCTTTAATATTGCCCAGGCTGGCGACGAAATTGTCAGCTCCTCGACCTTATATGGTGGTACTTACAATATGTTCGCCTACAACCTGCCGCGGCTGGGCATCAAAGTTACTTTTGTTGATCCCAGTGACCCTGAAAACTTTGCCAAGGCCATTACTCCAAAAACCAAGGCTCTTTATGCCGAGACCATTGGCAATCCTAAGATTGATGTGCTGGACATTGAAAGCGTAGCCGCCATAGCCCATAACAACGGCATACCACTTCTTATTGATAGTACCTTTACTAGTCCGTATCTCTGCCGCCCCATTGACTTTGGTGCTGATATTGTTATCCATTCGGCAACTAAGTTCATTGGCGGTCATGGTACATCCATGGGCGGTGTTGTTATTGACAGCGGTAAATTTAACTGGGACAACGGTAAATTCCCGTTATTATCTGAGCCTGACCCCAGCTATCATGACTTAAGATATACAGCAGCCTTAGGGCCATTGGCCTATATTATTCGCCTGCGGGTACAAATTTTGCGGGATTTAGGTGCTTGCCTCAGCCCGTTCAATAGCTTTGCATTTTTACAAGGCCTGGAAACACTACACCTCCGAATGGAGCGTCATAGCCAAAATGCTCAGAAGGTAGCCGAGTTCCTGCAAAAGCATGAGCTTGTCTCCTGGGTCAGCTACCCTGGCCTACCAAGCCATCCTGATTATAAACTGGCCCAAAAATATCTGCCCAAAGGCGCGGGCGCTATTTTGACTTTTGGTATTAAAGGTGGCCTAACGGCTGGAAAAAAATTCATTAACAGCCTTAAACTGTTCTCACTTCTTGCCAATGTTGGTGATGCCAAGTCGCTAGTTATTCACCCGGCCAGCACAACCCATTCTCAATTGAGCGGCGAACAGCTGACTGCAGCCGGTGTAAGTGACGACATGGTGCGGCTGTCTGTTGGGATTGAAGATGTAGAGGATATTATTGCTGATTTGGAGCAGGCTTTTGTAGCAACCAAATAGTAACAGGTGTAGTTTTTAGTGCAGGAGGAACCCATAGTGCAACTCAACGATAAATTAGAAAACTTGAAACAACTATTACAGGAAATGGGGACCGTGGCAATCGGTTTTTCCGGTGGCGTTGACAGCAGCTTCCTGGCTGCTGCTGCCCAGCGGGTATTAGGGGACAATGCGGTGGCTGTTACTGCTTATTCGGAAACCCTGCCTGATGCAGAACGACAGGAGGCCATTGATGTTGCTAAGCAAATTGGTATTCGTCATGTTCTGTTACACAGTAGTGAGCTTGTTAGTGACGACTTTGTTGCCAACACAGCGGAACGCTGCTACTTTTGTAAGAAAAAACGGTTTAGCGACTTGAAAAAGTGGGCTGATGAAGAGCAAATAGCCTGGGTATTAGAAGGTTCCAATGCAGATGATAAATCAGACTACCGGCCTGGCATGCGCGCTATTGACGAACTAACAGGGGTTCGCAGTCCCTTGTTGGAGGCCGGGTTGACTAAAGCGGACATCCGGGTACTATCGAAGGAATGGGGCGTTCCTACCTGGAACAAACCCAGCGCCGCCTGCCTGTCATCACGGGTGGCGTATGGTTTACCAATTACGGCTGAGAGGCTAAAGCAGATCGAATTAGCTGAGGCTGTTATTAAACAGTTCTGCGCTGGTCAGGTTAGGGTAAGACATCATGACCAACTGGCTCGAATTGAAGTTTCTCCTGAAGATATTCCAGTGCTAGCTGCACCGGAAAAAGCAGCGTTAATTAGTGGGGAACTTCGCAAGTTAGGGTTTATGTATGTCACGCTGGATTTGTCAGGGTATCGTACTGGTAGTATGAATGCGGTGTTAGACTTACCTGACAAGCAGTAGTTTTAACGAGATAGTTTAAAAGAAATAAGTCCGTACCACAATGGTGCGGACTTACTTATTTTTTTGATTACAATTGTTTGTCAAGCATATATGGGAGCTTTTGAACTCAGCAGGTACCATTAGGCGATTTTGCTTTCCGGCGTATCTTGATCAGTTATATTTAGATTGTGTAGTTGCTGGTATAGTTCTTTGGCGGCTGGTGATAGGTTTTGGGGGATATCGATACGGATTCTAAGATATAAATCGCCCAGCCCCTGTTTTTTTGGCAATCCTTTATTTTTTAAGCGCAGTCTTTGACCTGTATGTGTAGTAGGTTGAATTTTGAGCTGGACTGGACCGTGAGGCGTAGAGACTTTGATGCTGTCACCCAATACGGCTTGTTCAGGATAGAGGATGAGTTCGGTTTCCAGGTCGCTGCCAGTTATTTGCCAAGACGCGTTTTCAGCAACCTGAAGGTGAAGATGCAGATCACCGGCAGAACCAGTTCCGTATCCCTTACCGCCTAGCCCTTTTAGGCGTAGTGTAGCCCCGGGGTAGAGGCCGGCAGGTATCTTCACCTTGACAGTTCTGGTATCTTCGATGACACCAGTGCCGCCGCAGGACGGGCAGATACCTTGTTGACTAAACCGCTGCCCATGGCAGGTGGTGCAGACATTGGGCAGAGATAGATAGAGCTCTTTTTCTGCTCCGTGGATTAGCTCATTAACAGCTAAGCTGATGCTGGCATCCACGTCTTCGCCTTTGTAGTTGCCACTGTTTGCCTTGCTGCCGCCGTGTTCGCTATGGGTAAAATTTTGTCCAAAAATACTTGAGAAGAAATCGCTGAACCCAAAGTTGCTGTTATCAAAATCAGCAGCTCTCTGGTAGGTATAACTCTGATTACCAGCAGGGTTGGTTGGATCAAAATGAATGTTATCACCTGCCTGCCAATTCATACCCAACTGATCATATTTGGAACGCTTCTCGGGATCGCCCAGCACTTCATAGGCTTCGTTGATGAGCTTAAACTTTTCCTCCGCTTTGGCCTTGGCATCACCTTGATGAAGATCGGGGTGATGCTGGCGGGCCAGCTTGCGATAGGCTTGCTTGATTTCTTTCTCAGATGCCGTTTTGGAAATTCCAAGTGTTTCATAGTAATCGATATATTTCATAAGCATCACCCCTTTTTATTTTTGCGGCGAGTTAAGACCCCCGCCTTTGCAGGCGGCGTTTGTTCAGGTGGGGTAGACTCCCCACCTGAACCTGCCGATGTTTCAGCTATGCTGAAACAAGTTCACTTACTCATACTCAGCATCTATTATGTCATCATTCGGATGGGGCTGCTGAGTGGGATTAGTACTTTGGCCGGCATCAGCGGGCGTGTATTGGCTGGCTTGGTTATACGCTTGTTCCAATTCATTTTTTAGCTGTAGCAGCGTAGCTTTGTCAGCGGTGTTTTCCGCTTGTTTGACTGCATCCAGTGCAGTTGTCAGGCGGCCGCTAATATGGGCAGGCAGGGCGTCTCCCTTTTCTGTTACCAAATTACGGGCCTGATAGGCCAGAGAATCTAATTCGTTTTTCAGTTCTATATATTGTCGGCGGGTTTTATCTTCCGCAGCATAGTGCTTAGCATCAGCCACCATACGGTCAATATCTGTCTTATCCAGGTTACTGGAGCCACTGATGGTGATGGACTGCTCCTTGGTGGTTGCTTTGTCTTTGGCGCTGACGGTGAGAATACCATTGGCGTCAATGTCGAAGGTGACTTCGATCTGTGGCAGACCACGAGGCGCGACAGGAATGCCGGCTAATTTGAATTGACCAAGGGAACGGTTGTCTTTGGCCATTTCCCTTTCACCTTGAAGCACATGAATGTCTACTTCGGCTTGATTATCATCAGCAGTGCTGAAAACTTGACTGCGGCGGGCTGGAATGGTAGTGTTGCGCTCGATAACCTTAGTCATGATGCCGCCTAAGGTTTCTACGCCAAGTGATAGTGGTGTAATATCAAGGAGTACTACATCTTTAAGGTCACCACTCAAGATGGCGCCTTGGATGGCAGCGCCCACGGCTACGACCTCGTCAGGATTAACGCTTTGATTTGGGTTTTTACCAGTCATAAGTTTGATTAATTCCTGAACTGCGAGGATACGGGTAGAACCGCCTACTAAAATGATTTCATCAATGTCTTTAGCGGACAGCTTGGCATCGGCAAGCGCATTTTCCACTGGGATGCGACAACGCTCTACCAGACTGTGGGTAATTTCGTCGAATTTTGCCCGGGTAAGCTTGCTGTCCAGATGCTTAGGGCCGCCAGCATCTGCGGTGATGAACGGCAGATTGACGGTTGTTTCGGTAACTGCTGACAACTCAATTTTGGCCTTTTCGGCTGCCTCGGTAAGACGTTGCAATGCCTGTTTGTCTTTGAGAAGATCAATGCCGTTATCCTTTTTAAATTCGGCAGCCAGCCAATCGACGATAGCCTTATCAAAATCATCGCCGCCAAGGTGGGTATCGCCATTTGTGGCTTTGACTTCAAACACGCCATCGCCAACTTCAAGAATCGATACATCAAAGGTACCGCCGCCTAAGTCAAAAACCAGGATGGTTTCATTCTTTTGCTTATCAAGGCCATACGCCAGGGCCGCAGCGGTAGGTTCGTTGATGATTCTCAAAACATTGAGGCCGGCAACCTGGCCAGCATCTTTGGTGGCTTGACGCTGGGCATCGTTAAAATAGGCAGGTACAGTAATGACCGCATCGGTTATGTTTTCGCCCAGGTATTTGCTCGCGTCATCTACCAGTTTACGAAGCACTTGTGCTGAGATTTCCTCCGGTGCGTACTGCTTATCATCAACAATGAAAGTAACAGTGTTATCTGCGCCTTGCGCTATTTTATAGGGTACCAGCTTCATTTCATCTGTGACTTCACTATAACGGCGACCAATAAAACGTTTTATCGAATAAAAGGTTTTTGTGGGATTTAAGACTGACTGGCGTTTGGCTAACTGGCCCACAAGACGCTCGTTATCGCGAAATGCGACAACTGAGGGGGTAGTGCGGCCGCCTTCAACATTGACAATAACCTCAGGACGTTCTCCTTCCAATACAGATATACACGAGTTAGTAGTACCTAAATCAATGCCTACTACTTTTCCCATAATTTGCGCCTCCTCTTTATTTCAATTAAACAATAACTTACGTGGGAAGAGTTCCCTGTTTACAACTTTATAGTAACAGAAAATAATTACTAATGGAAAAATCAAAAATGTTTAAAAATAGCTACCTATAACCCTGTAAGCCATTCTATAAACAAAATGTCCGTAATTCATACCCAGGCTCATTATTTCTGACTTTTTGACCTTTAAACTTTTTGACTTTTTATTTTGGCTCTCAAAGAGGGATTTTATCTTAGTCGATAAGTTAGGACTCTCGCTCTTATAGGGGACATTACTTCCGGTGGGGTAGAGCCTACAACTGAAGAGTTGATTTTCAGCTTTGCTGAACGAGTATATTTTACAGGCCAAAGAAAACGCAGCTTTCAGGCAAATTTTTGCCTGAAAGCTGCGTTTTCTTTGCACCCCGGAGTATTGTGGGCAGTTATAGTTATGTCTGAGTTAACTATTTAATAGCTTTGATTTGATTAAACACTTCCGTTATATCGGGTAGTTCGGGAATTGGATAAACTTTAACCCAAAGTACTTTGCCGGCTTCATCAATAAGAACATTTGCCCGCTCTGAGAAACCTTCCTCTTCACGGAAAAGGCCATAGCTAAGAGCAATATCACCATGCGGCCAAAAGTCAGCCAACAGTTTTACCCGGGCAATGCCTAATTCCTTCGCCCAGGCATTTTTGCAGGGATAAGAATCAATGCTAAGGCCAAGAGGAACAACGTTATACTTATCAAACTCATCCAAATTAGCTTCCAATGATTTCATTTGCTCGGCACAAATCCGTGTCCATGCAAGGGGATGCCAGGATAGTAGAACCTTTTTTCCTTTGTAATCTGATAAACGAATTTCATTTCCACGATTGTCTTTCAAAATAAAATCAGGCGCATACTCTCCAACCGTAATTTGATTCATAGCGATCGCCTCCGTTTATATAGCAAATCATGAACTATGTATATAAGGTTATAAATTATCATCAAAAATCCTTCTTTTATAGAAAAATATCTTAATTATTTTTAAACTTTTTACTGTAAATTTGCAATTACTAAGAATATATATTTGACAAAATGCCGATCACTATATATAATACTTATTGTGCGTTAAACATTAATCTATAACGTTGGGGCGTCGCCAAGCTGGTAAGGCACGGGACTCTGACTCCCGCATTCCTAGGTTCGAGTCCTAGCGCCCCAGCCATAAGCAAAGAGCCAAGTTTTTGTCGCGATAACAACGCGGAAACTTTGCGAATTGTGTAGTTCCAAGCGATAGCGCGGAACATCTAATTTACTATTTATATGACTCACTAGCTCAACTGGCAGAGCAACTGACTCTTAATCAGTAGGTTCACGGTTCGATTCCGTGGTGGGTCACCACTCGAAAACTCAGGTGTATCAAGGCTTTAAGGCCTTTTGGTACACCTTTTAATTTTGCCGTTACAGCAAAACAGTTGCCAAAACCATTGCCACGAATGGGTATAAAAAAATATATAGCAATAATCTGTAATAATCATTTTTTAAACTTTGAGGAACGGCCAGAACAACAACAAATGTTAATTCAGTCTGAAATCAAGGATTTTCTTAATGAAATGACCTTTGAAAATGGGATGCACTAGTCAATAAAAAGTAGTTATTATTTTTGTTTCTCATATCTCTCAAGAATCTTGCAGCATATTTCAGTAGAGATATCAATTATTGCTTTTTTTACTGAGTTTGCAGTTTCATCGCTAAAGATATTTGCTTTCTCTTTATTAAGGTAAACATCTTGGAAGGGTATCAGATTTTTCTCTATTGCCATGGTTGGAGGAGTTGTGAAGGAGGAGAAAGTTTATGAGTAATGGTGTAGAAATGGTTGCTGCTTAACGGCAGCGACAGATAGAACAAGAAGGCTGGTCGCAGGATAAAAAAATAAGCCCAATCAGGGCTTATGAGATACAGCGATTAGTTTCTTTCGGGAACCGCGAATTTAATTAAAATCTACGAAACCGTCGCCGGAACGGGAAGAATGGGAAAAACGGGAAGAACGGGAAGAACCCGAACCCGAATCCGAATCTGGGTCTACGGAATCCACCGAACCCGCCGAATCTGCCAAAACCAATAGGATCACCGGGCGGATCACCGGGCGGATCATCGAACGATGCTCCACACATAGGACATCCACTATGCTGGGTTGAATCGAATTCGTGTCCGCAGCAAGGACAGACTTCGGACATATCATAGCAACAGGTTTCATAAATTCGGAAGCGTCTAGTTAAGGTTCCGACGCACCTTCTATGGCATGGTCTGCAGTCAGGTTCTGGCATACACTCATCATCACGCATACACTCATCATTACGCATACATTCATCATTACGCATACGATATTTCATTATCATACCTCCACAATATTTTTCTAAGGGTCTCTATTATATTTTATGCGTAATATTAACTACATGTTACGTCAATTAGTGTCTAATCGGTAATTTAAAAGGAGGACAACCATGAAGGCCATAACTATCCTGCAACCGTGGGCAAGCTTACTAGCCTGCGGCGCAAAGCAGATAGAGACACGGAGCTGGCCGGCTAAGTACCGGGGGCCGATTGCGATTCATACGGGGAAGACCTGGACAATGTTTACAAGAGAACTTACTTAAATTACATTACCGGTAGGCGCGGTAATAGTTGTAGCTGAGTGGGAGGGAACAGCATGAGCGACTTACTTAAAAAGATTGAAGATAAAGAGTTAAGTAGTATTGTATTTATGGCAGGATTTTGGAATCTAATGGAAAAAAGATTATAATTTAATTATCAATTTAAGGATAATCTTCGATAATATAAATATAAGTAAATTGGAGGTAATGTAATGTCGACGATTAGTGGTATAGCGAGTGCTTTATCCGGTATATTAACAAAAATTGCTGATTCAACCAACAGCGATTCTAGTACTCAACAAACATCTTCTTCGAGTGATATAAGTTCAACAGCGTCTACTCATAAGAAAGCACTTCTTGATTATTTTGAGAGTTCTTCAAACTCTGCTGGAACTAAGACACTTGCAGATTATTTGGATGCTTCTTCTGATGATTCCTCAAATATTTATAGTGTGCTTGCATATAGCTGTCAAGGAAAAGTACAGTCTATTTTAAATCAAATTGAGTCGAAAGAAAATACAGATAATACATCTGGCAGTACAAGTGATGCCAGTACAAAAACTAAGGTATAATATTCATAGTTAAATCACGCCGCCAAATGCAGCCTTCTTCTGCGTCGTAACGAATTTTGGCGATTTGATCACTTTGAAGCAACGTTAGCCTATCTCTCAGTCAGTGGCAGGGGATGGGCTTTTTTATTTTGCAAGAAATAGCTTTTAACATAAACATCAGTAGCTACATAAGATATAATAAATTTCAGTGAAAGAGGTATCGATATGAAAATTAGTGGAAGAAACCAAATCCCCGGAATCGTGCGTGATATAGAGTTTGGCGATGTTGTATCTAGTGTCACAATCGAATATGAGTGCGGGACTATAACATCAATAATAACAACGGCTTCTGCAAGGGAATTGAGATTGCGGCCAGGAGTATGTGTATCTGCTTTAATCAAATCGACTGACGTAATGATTATACGCGAGTAAAAGCAACCAAAATACTAAGTTGCTTGATAGGCGCCTGCCGGGTTCGTCCTGGTGGGCGTTTTTTTATAATTGCATTAGTCTATAACATTTGCTAATATTTCCATAAAAGAAAAGGTATTTGTTACCTAGGCGACCTATCTCAGTTATCTCAAATTCAGGAATAAGCGTTTGGCCTGTCACTCTTATTTTCCACGATTTTCAAATAGAATTCCAAAGAATGGAGTGTATACTGATATTGCCTAAGAAAATTGACAATGGGGGAAATGCAATGAAAAAAATAATACTCCTAATGATTGATTATTAAGGTGGTTGGTATTAAAATACAAGCTACCTGAACGCGAAAGCCCCTATCACGGCTAGTTACCGGAGTAGGCAATGTCCATAAGCAGTAACGCTCTCTATTGGAAATAAATTCCCCTGCTGCATAAAAGTACTTAGTGACGGGTATGGTGCAGGGGACTTTTATAGTGTGGAGTTCCTGAATGATAGTTAGTCCCATGGTTCGACCCAGCGGGACTTAATGATTTTTAGGGAGCTGAAGGCGTAATAGTATAAGTAAGCGCATAAAATGATATGGATGCTGAACTATATTTGAGGATTCAATCATGACTGAAAAAGGGAGGTTAGCGGAATGAAAAAAGTAGTCGTTTTAGTAATGGCTGTATTTGTTATGAGCTTTTTTTCAATAGCGAGTGCTCATGACAATTATCCAAATGAAAATTATCAAATGCTTTATCGTGGTGATCCGCCACCGGAAGGCCCACCACCACAGGACCCACCACCTAGACACCGGGATAAACATAGGCATCACCACCCAGCACCGCCACCACCACATGAGCCGCCACCACCGCATGAGCCACCACCAAGATGGTAAATAAAAAACCGTAAAGTAGATACTAAGATCCCCGTTTTGGTTTTGTCCGAAACGGGGATCTTGCATATCCTGCAAGCTACTGATGCGGAGTGGGAACTGATTTTTAACTATGCCGATAAGGTAAGAAGGCCAAAATATTTTACAAAGATTGCTATCGCTAACTCCTCTTTGTGTTACAATTTATGTATAAAAAAGTTCATATAGTTAAGGAGGTTTTGCATGTTTATCAAACTGGTGTACATTAATCGTTGGAGGACTGCCTTGTTCTGCTTCATTTTCTTTGCCTGCTTTACCACGGTAAGCCTCGCAGGGGAAGAACTTATCCTACCACCACCAAACTCAACTGGCGCAGCTAACTATTATGAAATGAATCCCAACCCGTACTACATATCTCTTGGGGTCAAAGGCTATCAACAGACGACTGATTATACATGTGGCCCAGCTGCTGTTATGTCACTTTTGCGCTGGTACAATGTTCTAAGTGATCAATCAATGAACCATGATACCGAAATGCTGATCGCCAAAGGGATGGGTACTGGCGATATTAACTCTAAACATCCTGGCACTACCCCAGAGCAGATGAAAAACTGGTTAAGGAAGAATGGTTTTGAGGTAATGATCGGTTATAACGGAACATTGGAAATGCTCCGGGAAAACTTAAAGAAAGGAATCCCTACCCTTGTTGAATGGATTGACTGGGGAGGCCACTGGGTGGTCGTTACTGGTTACCATGCAGCCTACGAATCACCTGAGAAAGGAGTTGACACTATCTTCTTTGCCGATAGTTGACACTATCTTCTTTGCCGATCCTGCTGTTCACTGGACCACTGTCAATAACCCGGACGGAATATCTTCCTTTAACGCCTGGCGGTTCCGAGACATGTGGTTTGATGCTCAGTATATTAACCCCGGACATTTAGTGAAGAACATATATATTGTTGCTGTCCCCAAGAAGGATAGTCCTAAATAAGAACAATTTTCTTAGAGAAGCCCTCGGCGTGTGCCGGGGGCCTTATTAACCTGAAAAAAATTAAGAGGAGCTAGTGGTGAGTATGATTGATGATATTGAGTTCGGTAATACTAAATGTTATGAGATTGAAGGCCGACAATAGCTGAAAGAGAGGTTGCTATGGATGTGCGATATTGATAGGCTATTTATGCGTATAGGAGATATGGATAGAACAGAACTGGCAAAAGCTTACTTAATGGTATTGCAAGAGAATGCCGATCTTAGTCGCCAACTTAAAAAATCAATGGAAAGAAGCCAACAGACTGCTGTTGAACCGGAGCCAGATACAAGGGGTGACTGGAATGGCTAAAACCGTGGTTCTAGATTTTGATGGTGTAATTCATAGCTATACAAGCGGCTGGAAAGGGATAGATAGTATTCCTGACCCTCCGGTCGATGGGATTAAGGAAGCAATAGGCAATATACGGAAACATTATAAAGTTGTCGTTGTCTCGACACGGTGCTTCCAGGAAGGTGGTTTGGAAGCGGTCAAGGCATGGCTGGATAAACATGACATCTCTGTTGATGAGGTGCTCGCACATAAGCCGCCAGCGATAGTGTATGTGGATGATAGGGCCGTAACTTTTGACGGTGACGCTAAAGGATTGCTGCATAAAATAAAAACTTTCAGGACCTGGCAGAATAAGTAGGTTGATATACCTGATGTGAATAGTAAAAAAACTTAGCTATTATGTAGTGGTGGCGATGAGTATGCTTTTCAGGCAATTGTTGAGTCGTAGAACTTCGCCAGAGTGTAACAGCTTATAGATAAGCGCTACAATCTTTCTCGCCACAGCAATAATAGCTTTCTTTTTGCCCAATTTACCCTGCCGGGACAAAACCACAATGCAAACGAACTATTATGACTGTTCCTAGACTTATCTAACGCTTTACCCATACATAAACTCAAACAATATGATATAATTAACATAAATAAGCGGAAGGAGGACTGTTCTATGAGAAGGGCGACATTTATACGTATCTTAACTGCCATAAAGCTGATTTCAAATAATGTAAGTATTGTAGAAAACTTTAATAATAAGGCACTGGTAACTGTTCGAGTTCCTGAAATAACCGGGGATTCCCCTAAACAGTTTCGCTCCTTACGAAAAGTACTTTCTTATTGCTCATATTTTAGTATAAGAGCGGAAGCTGGTGAACTAGTTGTTACTTTGGAATTTAATTGGGATCAAAGGAATAATTAGTTATTCTGGCGGTTTTTTATTTGTAAGCAGTAGTTGCCATTTACCAAAGCTGTATAAATAGACGCAGTCAGGCAAGCGTTCCACATAATCTTTTATTTGCATATTATGTAATAAAGTGCGATAAGGAGGATATAATGTGGATATATTTTGCCGAGAAGTAAAACCATATGAGTGTCTGAATATGAGGCGGGTTCAGTTCTGGCTTAGAATAATGAAAGAACATTCTTTATTCATGAAGCTAGGCTTTGCCTGCTCGGATACTGAGCTTATTTGTCAGGCAGAAGAATTTTACAATGTTTTTGCAGATCTTGAAAAACATTCATGTAATATCAAGTGTGATGAAGAGTTTATGGCATTTGTTAGCAGGATTATGGTTGCCGTTAAAAATATCTTTGCCTTTAAACGGCATGTTTTGCATTTACTCATTGAATGTCAAATTGGGGGCTATAATTATCCTTTATTGATAGACCATATTTCCCGTGAAGCCATGTATTTTTTGAAGCTTCTCCAAAAAATTCAGGACGGTGATATGAAATATCCTGTTGATTCTATAGTCAGTGACAATGTCTTCTGGCTCAGGCATATGGCAGACCATGCCAGATTTATTGTAGGTTTGCTTGATCCTTCGGAGCGAGGTTTTGTCGAAAAGGCTAATGCATTTGCAGTTCAGTTTGAGCAATTACAACTTCAAGCTCGTGATTTAGATAGTATGCTGTGGCATTATTGTCCCAATAATGATCTTATTCGGTTTGAAAAAGATGTAACCCAAGCAACGATGCAAATCCGGGACTTTAAAGAGGCTGCGAGAGATTTAATCTCAGCTTGCAAAGTAATATCTTTGATACCACCGTTATTAGCAGACCATGTGCTTCGGGAAGCGGAATATTTCTTGGAAGTCCTTGAGCAAATAAAACATGATATTCCAATGATGGATGGGGAAATAGTTACATGTGATTATTAGTTCGTGCTATAAAGTAAAATGAGGCTGTAGAAAACGTAATTTGCATTTTCTACAGCCTCATTTTACTTTTATGCTAGTTGTTCCGGCGTGATTGGCCATTTGCCATATTTCCGGGCAGCGTCCATCATGGCCAGAACATTCGCTGTCGGAGTGCCCAGCGATAGTCCGCAGCCACTTGATAACATAAATCCCTTTGGATTAGTATAAGCTTTTTGCAAACATTCCTTAACTTCATTCGTAACTTCTTGGGGGGTTCCCCGCCATAAGGTGTATGGTTTGACATTTCCGGCCAGACAGATCTTGTGACCCACCTTATCTTTGGCTTCAGTTAAGTCAATTTGATTATCTAAACTTAGTACAGTAGCGCCAACGTTAACCATGTCATCCAAAATATTCATAGTGTCGCCACAAATGTGGAGAAAAGGACCACTCCCGCAGCGTTGCGAGATTCGATCCGCGCATTGACGCAGGTAGGGTTGAGCAAACTCACGGAAATGCTTGGCGCTGATTAAGGTGCCGGAGGCTGTAGGTTCAGCGAGACTTGGTTTAATACCCATATCGCAGAGTGTGTCAATGAAGAGCAGGATATTGTCAGTAGCGTATTGCAGTAAACGGTGTACCTGCGCTGGCTGCCGGCATATTTCTTTGAGAAACTTATCGGTTCCGCGGATAGCTGCAGCCGTAGTAAATGGGCCGCCAACCGAGCAGCCTGTTGCTACGCGATCCTTAACCGTTTCCTGAATAATCTTGAGTGCTTCCAGGATGATGGGCAATCTGCCAGAATGGTGAGGGTCAATCAATCCCATTTTCTCAAGGTCTTGATAACCTGAAATCGCCGGTGCGGAAACATAGGGAACGCTGTTATCAGGAAAGGTTAATGTACTGCCGATGGCTTCAGCGATGCCGAATAGTCCCGGACCGGCGCCAACCGAATCGGTTTCGTAAGTTTCAAAAGCGTAGATTTGTGCCTCGGCCATTAAGGTGGCGGAATGATAATACTTTGCCATTGAGCCGCCGGCCAGGTTAAAAGCCTGGTCTGTAACCAAAGGCAGACAAGGTATCCGGTCTAGCGGCTTACCGGTGGCAAATGCCTTAAATCTTTCGTTTGGTGTCATTTCATCTTTCCAGGTGGTTTTCATGACTATCCCCCCGCTTCTCTATCTCAGCAGGTAATTGCTTAAATAAAGAAATATTATATATGTATAATAGTAATTATGGATATATAAAGTAAAATCCTCCTTAAATACGGCGGGGTTTTACTAAAATTAATAGAAAGAAGAAGTACAAGGGAGCAATCATGCCGCAATTTTAAGCTTTTTTGATACAGGAAAATTTTCATAGAATTATTAGACTGGTTACTGCTTGACGGATTCCTGAATAAGTGATACACTATAATTAATATTCATACAAGTTAACAGCTGATCAGAGAACTGAAGGCTAAGTTTACTCCTAATGGGGGATCAAACTTGGCTTTTTTTGTTATCCAGAGGGAAAGGATAACTTTCCCTGGATTGAACAACTAAGTATATCTATGGCTTCGGCTTGCTTATAGCTAGGTAACATGGGTGGGAGGTTAAGCGGTGAATAAGGTATGGAACTTTGTTTTGCGGGAAATCAAGCTGTTGGTGACAAGTTTCATCGAATACGCTAAGAAGGTTGAGCTATAAGTGAGAAAGAGAGTTGTATTCACAAAACTGGGAAAAGGTCCTTGACTATACAGGATAAACCATTTACAATAAGAGCATGTCAAAACAGACAATCTAATAATAAAAGCTAACCAGAAAACTGGAGGCTAACTACAAAAATGTAGTTAGCCATTTTTATTTTCTAAAAAACAGTTGAGCAGGGTTTAATGCCTGCGTGACACCAGGCTAAACTAAAAGGATTCAAAAAGGGAGGAAATTGACATGATTTCGTTGCTATCCAAACAAAAGTCAAAGTCTGTAAAATTCTATCTGCTTGTTATTGCACTGTCGCTGGCAGTTACCAGCCTTGCTGGTTGCGGCAAACAGGAGGCTGCTGCTGATAAAGCAGGCACACAAGCTGCTGAATCAGTTAAATTACTGAATGTCTCTTATGACCCGACCCGTGAACTATATAAAGAATTTAATGAATCATTTGCTAACTATTGGAAAAGCAAAACCGGACAGACCGTTAGTATTCAACAGTCTCATGGTGGTTCTGGGGCGCAGGCACGTACAGTACGTGAAGGTATTGAGGCCGATGTTGTAACCTTAGCTTTAGCGCAGGATATTGATGAATTGCAAAGGGCCGGACTTATTGCAACCGATTGGGAAAAGCGCCTGGCGCAGAATTCTACCCCCTATACCTCTACCATAGTCTTCCTGGTGCGTAAAGGTAACCCCAAAAACATTAAAGACTGGGATGATTTAATCAGACCTGATGTATCAGTCATTACTCCCAACCCAAAAACTTCGGGAGGTGCCCGGTGGAATCACCTGGCAGCCTGGGGCTACGCTTTGAGAAAGAATAATAATGATGAAAACCTAGCCAAAGATTTTATGGCTAAGCTATATCAAAATGTGCCAGTACTTGATACCGGGGCCAGGGGAGCAACAACCACTTTTGTTGAACGTGGTATTGGTGATGTATTGCTTGCCTGGGAAAACGAAGCGTTATTGGCAGAGAAGGAATTAGGTAAAGACAAATTTGAAATTGTGGCGCCATCAGTAAGTATTCTTGCAGAACCCCCGGTTACCGTAGTTGATAAAGTAGTTGACAAAAGAGGTACGCGTCAAGTGGCGGAAGCCTATTTGCAGTATCTATATACTGATCAAGGTCAGGAAATTGCTGCCAAAAACTATTATCGGCCTCGTGCTGAAGCCGTTGCGGCCAAATATGCTGCTCAGTTTCCCAAACTTAACTTATTTACAATAACTGAATTAGGTGGCTGGGCCGATGCCCATAACAAACACTTCATCGATGGCGGCCTTTTTGATCAAATCTATACACCGAAAGCCAAACAGTAACGAAGTGGGGAATAATCATGAATCTTAAATCCCTGATAATAACTAAACATAGCATATTGCCTGGTTTTGGTCTAACGGTGGGTTTTACTATGCTGTATCTGGGGCTTTTAGTGTTGATTCCGTTATCGACCATTATGGTTAAGACTGTCGGAATGGGCTGGCCACATTTTTGGGAAGTCATTACAGCACCGAGGCTGGTTGCTTCCTATAAGCTAAGCTTTGGAGCCTCATTTATCGCGGCAGCCATTAATGCCGTATTTGGTTTACTTGTAGCTTGGGTTCTTGTACGCTATTCATTTCCAGGAAAGCGGATTATTGATGGACTTGTTGATTTGCCATTTGCCCTTCCGACTGCTGTTGCCGGTATTACGCTAACAACACTGTTTGTTCCAAATGGCTGGATTGGCAAATATTTGGCCTTACTGGGTATCAAGGGAGCCTATTCGCCACTGGGAGTAGTTATTGCGCTTACCTTTATTGGGTTACCCTTTGTAGTGCGAATGGTGCAACCTGTTCTGCAAACGCTGGACAAAGAAGTGGAAGAAGCGGCGGCCAGCCTGGGGGCTGGCCGTTTGCAAACTTTTATTAAGGTTATTTTTCCGGAAATACTCCCCGCTCTTTTAACCGGGTTTGCTCTAGCCTTTGCCCGAGCCTTGGGGGAATATGGTTCAGTTGTATTTATTTCCGGTAATATGCCCATGCATACCGAAATTACGCCGCTGCTAATAATGACAAAGCTTGAACAGTATGATTATACCGGCGCAAGCGCCATTGCAGGCGTCATGCTGATTGTTTCATTTATGCTGTTATTTTTTATTAATATATTACAATGGTGGCAAAGCAAACGGCATGGCTGAATAGAGAAGGAGACGATAATATGGCTGGCAATATAGCACTACAACAAGAGACAGCCACTATACGGCGAGCTTCCGATACAATAACAGAATCGCCGTTAGTACGCTGGATACTCATCACAATGGCCCTTACTTTTCTTGGATTGATGTTGATTATTCCAGTTATTGCTGTGTTTTCTAAGGCACTTGAACAAGGCTTGGAGCTTTATTATAAAGCAATAACAAATCCAGATGCTTTGGCTGCTATTCAGCTTACTTTACTGACGGTGCTTGTTGCTGTGCCGCTGAATACACTGTTTGGGTTAGCGGCAGCATGGGCAATAGCCAAATTTGAATTCAAGGGAAGAAATGTTCTGATTACCTTGATTGATTTGCCGTTTGCCGTCTCACCGGTTATAGCAGGCCTGATTTTTGTATTTTTGTTTGGAAAACCAGGTGTATTCGGTCCTTGGCTATTCGCCCATGATATCAAAATCATTTTTGCTGTGCCAGGCATTGTTATGGCCACCGTTTTTGTTACTTTTCCTTTTATTGCCCGCGAACTTATCCCACTCATGCAGGCGCAGGGGACCGCTGAAGAAGAAGCGGCGCTGACACTCGGCGCAAGCGGCTGGAAAACTTTTTGGCTTGTTACACTACCCAACATCAAATGGGGTTTGATTTACGGCATAATTCTTACCAGTGCCAGGGCGGTCGGTGAATTCGGCGCGGTATCGGTCGTGTCAGGCCATATTCGTGGTCTTACTAACACCATGCCCTTGCATGTTGAGATTTTGTATAACGAATATCAATTTGTAGCAGCCTTTGCCGTGGCCTCGCTGATGACGCTGATGGCCATAGTAACCTTGGTTGTAAAAAATATTGCGGAGTGGAAAGTACAGCAGCAAGCCGAAAATCTAGGGTAGTGGAAAGGGGTTAAGTAATGAGTATCGAGATCGTAAATATAAATAAACAATTTGGTTCATTTACCGCTTTACAGGATGTTAACCTGACAATCCCAACAGGAGAACTTGTGGCATTACTTGGGCCGTCAGGTTCAGGCAAGACGACACTGCTGCGAATTATTGCCGGTTTAGAAGTAGCTGATCATGGTTCCATTCTCTTTCATGGTGAAGATACGGCTAACCGAGAGGTCCAGCAGCGGCAAGTCGGGTTCGTATTCCAGCATTATGCCTTATTTCGTCATATGACTGTTTTTGAGAATGTTGCTTTTGGTCTAAACGTTCGTCCCCGCAGCCTGCGGCCTTCAAAAAGCGAGATTAAGGAAAAGGTACAAAAGCTGTTGAGTCTGGTAAAACTTGAGGGAATGTCAGGACGTTATCCAACCCAGTTGTCCGGTGGTCAGCGGCAGCGGGTCGCATTAGCCAGAGCGCTTGCTGTTGAACCGCAGGTACTATTGCTGGATGAACCATTTGGCGCTCTGGATGCCAAAGTGCGTAAAGAGTTACGGCGTTGGCTGAGACAATTGCATGACGAATTGCAAATTACGAGTGTGTTTGTTACTCATGACCAGGAAGAGGCTTTGGATGTAGCTGACCGTATCGTAATCCTCAACAATGGCCGCATTGAACAACTGGGGACACCGGAGGAAGTGTATGATCATCCCAGCAATCCGTTTGTATATGACTTTTTGGGAAATGTTAATCTATTTCGCGGCCGTCTTCATAAAGGCCGGATCAGCATTGGCTCCATTGAATTGGCGGCACCGGAATATGTCCATACAGTGGATACGCAGGCAGTAAGTTTTGTGCGTCCCTACGACATTGAGGTAGAGCGGGAAGCAAAGGGAACAGAATTTATTCCGGCGCGTATTCTGTATATCCGGGCAGTTGGGCCAATTGTCCATCTTGAATTGAAAAGAGAAGATACCGGCGAAATGGTGGAGGTTGAGTTGGGTAAAGAGCGATTCCGGGAGCTTGCTCTAAAGGCTGGTGAGCTGGTATTTGTGAAACCTAAGGACCTAAAAATATTCATTCCCGAAGATTATGTTATCTAAATACCAAGGAGTCGCTTAGTAATAAAAGCCTTCAGATGTTGAATTGGCAAGAGAAAGTAGTGTGAAGTAGCTTGAGTTTAGAAGAAAAGCATCTAGAAACAGATATTTTGATTATTGGCGGTGGGACGGCGGGTTGTTTTGCCGCAATAACCATTGCTGAGAATTCTAAGGCCAGCGTTATTATTGCGGAAAAAGCCAATATTAAACGCAGCGGCTGTCTGGCTGCCGGTGTAAATGCTCTTAATGCGTATATTGTCAAAGGCCAAACGCCGGAAACCTACCTCGAATATGTAAAACGGGACGCTGCCGGTGTGCTTAGAGAGGATCTTGTTTATACTACGGCCCAGCGGCTAAATCAGGTTACCCGAAAAATGGAAATGCTTGGCCTGGTAATCCAAAAAGATGAACATGGCGAATATGTCTCCAGAGGAACCAGAAACATAAAAATCAATGGGGAAAATATCAAGCCGATTCTGGCTGATGCTGTGATGAACAGCCCTGGTATTACGGTTATAAACCGGATTAACATTATAGATTATATAGTAAAAGACGGAAAAATAGCAGGCGCTTATGGTTTTTCTGTTGACTCCAGTGTAGTTTATATTATTTCAGCAAAAGCCGTGATTTGCGCAACCGGGGGAGCAGCCGGGCTTTACCGGCCCAATAACCCTGGTTTTTCCCGGCATAAAATGTGGTACAGTCCCTTTAATACCGGAGCAGGCTACGCTATGGGAATCAGAGCAGGCGCAGAAATGACTACCTTTGAAATGCGATTTATTGCCTTACGGTGCAAAGATACCATCGCTCCTACCGGTACAATTGCCCAGGGAGTCGGTGCGCCGCAAATAAATAGTCAGGGCGAGGAATATGAACAGCAGTATGGGAGTATGAGCACAGCAAACCGTCTGTATTCAACTGTTATGGAAAACAAAGAGGGTAGAGGTCCCTGTTTCTTAAAAACAACAGCCATTACTGCCAGGCAAGAAGACGAATTGTATAAGGCGTATCTGAATATGGCTCCGGCGCAGACACTGCGTTGGTTGGAACGGAAAGGCCCTGCTGTGGAAAATGTAGAGATAGAGGGTACTGAGCCTTATATTGTGGGCGGGCACACGGCCAGCGGTTACTGGGTAGACACCAAACGGGCGACAACTCTTGCCGGGCTTTATGCTGCTGGTGATGTGGCCGGCGGCAGCCCGCAAAAATATGTAACAGGCTGTTTTGCGGAAGGAGAAATTGCCGCTTTTTCCGCCTTGGAATATATCCGGGATAAAAATAATCTCTGGCCTGAACCAGATGAGATCTACAGCATAATCGGTAGCCTGGAACAAATGCTGCGGCCGGAACCGGCCTTTTATGCTACCGAAGATATCGAAGATGCCATGCAAAAAATTATGGATGACTACGCTGGCGGTATTTCTTCCGGTTATGCTTTTAACTACCAAAAGCTGCAGATAGCTAAAGCGCGGATTGAAGAGCTGCTGGGAATGAGCAAACAAATAAGGGCAGGGAATATGTATCAACTGCTGCAAGCCTACGAGGTTATTGACAGACTGTATGTTTGTAAAGTTCTCATCCGCCATCTGGAAGCAAGACAGGAGACACGCTGGCACTCATTTCAGGAAAATACGGATTATCCGGCAAGGAAAGATACCGACTGGTTAAAATACGTCAATTCCAGACTGATAAACGGTGAAGTAGAGATCGTGTTCCGAGATTTAGTAAAGAAGGATGAAAGCTATGAGCATCAGGATTGATCACCAAAAGTGTACCGGGTGCGGCAAATGCCGTGAGGTGTGCCCGGGTAATCTCTTACAGGCAGCAGACTCCGGCCAAACGGAGATTACAAATCCCAAAGACTGTTGGGGCTGCACCTCCTGTTTGAAGGAATGTAAATGCAAAGCAATTCAGTATTATCTTGGTGCTGATATGGGCGGTCGGGGTAGTTTGCTGTGTATCCGGCAGGAAGGAAATGTGCTGCACTGGGTAGTTGTCCTGCCTGATGGCCAAGAGAAAATTATAACTGTAGATAAGAACCAAGCCAATGCATATTAGGAGGCGTTTATACGATGGATCATTTGGACCGCTTGGAAGCGCAGAGTATCTTTATCTTGAGAGAAGCCTATAAAAAGTTCGGCAAGCTCGGTATGTTGTGGTCAATTGGTAAAGACTCAACCGTACTATTATGGTTGGCCAAAAAAGCATTTTTCGGGCATTGCCCGTTTCCGTTTATTCATGTTGATACAACCTATAAAATTCCAGAAATGATTGCATTTCGGGACAGAGTAGCCAGGGAATACAATCTGGATCTTATTGTGCATACCAATGAAGCGGCATTGCAGGAGGGAATGGGGCCGGAAAAGGGGCGGCTCACTTGCTGCAAGGCGTTAAAAACCGACGGTTTGCAGCAAGTTGTCACCAAGTATGAATTCGAAGGGCTTATATTAGGGATACGGCGGGATGAAGAAGGCTCACGCTCCAAAGAACGGGTTTTTAGTGAAAGAAATAAAGACTCGGAGTGGGATTATACCAATCAGCCTCCCGAACTTTGGAATCAATTTAAGACTGATTTTCCCAAAGGTAATCACATTCGGGTACATCCAATTTTACATTGGAATGAGATTGATATCTGGTCTTATATTGGCAGGGAAAAAATTCCCCTGGTTGACCTCTACTTTGCTAAAAACGGTAAAAGATACCGCAGCCTGGGTTGTGCACCATGCACAGGGCAAATTGATTCCAATGCGACAACAATAGAGGAAATCATTGAAGAACTAAAAAATACCAAGCAAGGCGAACGGGCCGGACGGGCGCAAGATCAGGAAGATTCGTATGCCATGCAAAAGCTGCGCAAAGACGGATACATGTAATACCTGAATACATTGGGAACGGGGAGGCCATCTGAATTGGACATGGAAAGAGAAGTACTTAATATAGTTGTTGTTGGACATGTTGATCATGGAAAATCCACAGTGATTGGCAGGCTGTTGTATGATACCCAATCGCTGCCGGAAGGCGCAATTGATCGGGTAAAACGTATTGCCAAAGAAAAAGGAAAACCGTTTGAATATGCTTATTTATTGGATGCTTTTGAAGAAGAGCAAAAGCAAGGTATTACCATTGATACCACCCAGCTGCAATTTCGTACCGAAAAAAGAGATTATGTCATTATTGACGCTCCCGGACATAAAGAATTTCTAAAAAATATGATTTCCGGAGCGGCCAGTGCGGAGGCGGCGCTCCTAATCATTGATGCTAACGAGGGGATTCAGGAGCAATCGAAACGGCATGGCTATTTATTGTCATTGTTAGGAATACAAAAGGCCTATGTTTTAATTAATAAAATGGACCTAATCAATTATTCTGAAGCAAAATTTAATGAAATTAGGCGGGAAATGAATGAGTTCTTGCACAACCTTCACGTCTTTCCCCTGAAGTATATCCCAATTTCAGCTTTTTTCGGCGAAAATATGGTTGCACCTTCGGAGAAAATGCCTTGGTATAAAGGCGAACCTATCCTCAAGGCAATTGACTTGTTTGAAAAGGATAAGGGATTGGAGACAAAACCACTCAGATTTCCTATTCAAGATGTATACAAATTTGATAACCGGAGGATTATTGCCGGGCGGATTGAAACTGGTACTTTACAACTTGGGGATGAAATTTTGATTTCGCCCAGTAATAAACTGACAAAGGTTAAGACAATAGAATACTGGGCTGACAAGGATAAGACTGACAGCATTTATGCCGGAATGTCGGTAGGAATTACGGTGGAAGACGAATTTTTTAATCAACGGGGAGAATTTATTGTTCATCCCAACCAGGCTCCCCTCACTGCCGACACATGTAAGGCTAATATTTTCTGGATGGGAAAAAAGGAATTGGTCAAAGGCAGGGAATATAAGCTCAAGCTGGCGACACAGGAAGTAGAATGCGAGATCCACTCCATTGTCAAGGTCATTGACGCTACTACGCTGGCGACAGTAGAAAATGCCAGCCAGGTTAAAACCAATGATGTAGCGGAAGTAATCATTAGGACCAAAAAACAACTTTGCTTTGACGAATTTAAGAATAATCAACTGACAGGCCGGTTTGTTATTGTTGATGGCTATGATGTAAGCGGCGGTGGTATTGTATCAGGTCTTGTGAAAGAACTGCAGGCAGTAAGCAAGTTGATTGGCAACGGGCTGGAACTGGTGGTTAATTGCTTTGATGATTATTTCTATGTACTTTCCGAAAGCACTGTGAGGAAACTGGACGCCCGGCCCCATACTTTTAGTGTCGGGGATGTTGTTGCGGTGGCGGGAAAAACCTATGAATATCCTGAGGATTTCGATATCATTGATCTGCGGTCTAAGGTGGCTGCTTATATAAGAAAAGCCAGGGTGGTAAATATCGTAAAACTAAATGAATATGTTTTTGCTGGTGTACCTGCTATTGATTCCAAGGGGGCTTATCTAAGGATAGAGACTAAAGAGAATTTTGACGACTTTTTAAATGAGTTTAAGGAAATCAATGATTGGCAGGGTAAACAGGCGTCAAGCTTTACAAATAAGTGGTTTGAATTTACTACGTATCGAAATATCCCGGTTGTGGCAGCGCTGAAAACAGCAGGCCCGGATTATCAGATTTGATCTTTTGCGCAGAGCGAATTAACCCCCAGCAGAGAGCTGTGGGGTTAATTTCATTCTATTATCGAGTTTAACCTCCAAAGTAATCCCTGAATAGAAGGTTATCTTAGTACGCGAGTCAAGACTCCCGCCTCTACAGGCGGCGTTAATTCAGGTAGAGTAGACTCTCCACCTGAATCCCCAATGTTTCAGCTATGCTGAAACGAGTTCACTAGGCTCAATCAATTTCTGTGAATAATAACATATCTTCCTTGCGCTTGGTGCAACCTATACTATGTACGGGTTTACAAAGGAGGAAAAATTATGGAATTGCAGGAATTTCTTCGCGATACTTGGCAGACCTCGCTAGTATTCATAAGTCTACTAATTTTGACTCGAATACTTGGCAAAACGCAGGTCGGGCAACTTACCTTCTATGAATACATTAGTGGTATTACCATTGGCTCGCTTGCTGCCAACATTGCAGCAGCAGATGCTGATAAAGTGTGGAGCCATTTCTATGACCTTATCTTATTTGTAGCACTTACCTACGCAGTAGCAGTGGTTACGCTAAAAAGTCGGCCTCTGCGGAAATTGTTGGATGGATCGCCAACAATTGTGGTAGAGAACGGAAGTATTCTTGAAGAAAACATGCATAACCTGCGCTACGATTTAGATGAGCTGCATGGACAGTTACGCGAGCAAGGGGTCTTAGATCCTGCCGAAGTACAATATGCTATTTTAGAAACTACAGGAAAGTTGAGCGTAATAAAAAAGACTGATTATCAGCCGGTAACGAAAAGTGATTTTAATATTCACTTGCCTGATCCTGTGTTTCCGGTGGAATTAATTATGGATGGAGTAATCATTGAGCGAAATTTACATAGACAAAACCGCTCTGAAGCCTGGCTAAAGCAACAATTAAGCGAGAGAAGCATCCACGACATATCTGAGGTAACCTATGCCGGGATTGACTCTAAAGGGCAACTTTTTGTTAATAGCAAGACTTCCTCAAACTATAGTAGCAAGAATAGTGACGAATAACTTGCCAGGTTTAATCGCCGCATAAGATTATCAGACCGATTGTTACAACAAGTGCGCCAATAAGCTGTCTGAGGGACAAAGGCTGACTCAGAAATAAATAGCCTAAAATAATTGTGACGAGCGGAGCGCAGGACATGAGGACTGCAATCTCATAAACGTCGCCTTTTTCAAGTGCGTAGTAATATGCCAATTCACCTAAGACAGCTGCTAAAAGTGCTTCCATACTGATCATTAACCAGCCGAATAAGGATAAAGCTGTAAATTCAACATAGGTTTTCGTAAGCAGCAGCCAGATACTGACAAGGCCGGTAGCGATAAAGGTTCGGATTACCAGAGTAGTGACAGGATTAATATTGTCAAGGGCGGATTTACCGAATAGTGGTGCCGAGCCCAGGCAAAGAACGGCAAGAAAGGCATATAAGAATATCACAGGTAACCTCCATTTAATCTGTTTTTAAAGTATATGCCCCTGGGCTTAAACTAGTAGCTCAAACTCTATTGTACTCTTTGGGGTAGGTTGGTGCCCATACCCTGGTAATGTAAAACATTTCCACTTATAATCGAAAGCAGTCTGTAAAATAATAGTAAACGGAACAGTAAACTATCAAGTAGGAGGCTAGTGTGAGCTATGACTGTAAAAAAAGACTTAGAGAAGGCTTTAGCTGCTGCTGAATCTGCCAAAGGTACGTATGCAACCTTTGCCGCATCTACTGACGACCAAGGTGCACAGACAATGTTTGAGCAAATGTCTCAAGATATGGATCGTCATATTGCACAACTCAATAGTCGTGTAAGTACTACATCAGAAACCAAATTAAGTAATCAGCAACAATAGCAAAAAGGAGGTAGATAGAACTACCTCCTTTTTCTCCAACTGGAAAAGTTAACTTTCCCTGGATTGAACGACTAAGGCTTCTGCCGGGGTCCTGACGGACTTGGCCCAAGCCCAAGTCTTTTCTTATGCAAACTAAGATATGACAAGGTGAGACAAATGGGTGTTAAAGTTGGAATTCCTGAAGCTTTGCTATACCATGAGTTCGGCAGTTTATGGCTGAACTTCTTTCAGAACATCGGAGTTCCAGTAGCTCTTTCCGGTAAGACCAATAAACAAATTTTAGACCGGGGGATGTCGCTTGCCATCGATGAATCTTGTATACCATTGAAGGTTTACTTAGGACATGTCGAATCCTTATTAACCACCTGCAGTCATATCTTCGTACCGCGCATCGCTCAGTATTATCCGGATAATCACCTTTGTGCAAAACTTGCCGGTTTACCGGATATCGTGCAAAATACGTTTAGGTTGGCTAATGAGAAGTTACTTAGTCCTAATATTGAAAATAGCTCCACTGCTACAATAGCAAAGGCCGTTCACACTATATGCCGGCCGCTGGGATTGTCTGATTTTACCGGATATCAGGCCTACCGCCAGGCCGTTAAACAATGGAAGAATACTATCCCGATCCAATCTGTCCACCCGGCAAAGGCCAAAATCGCGATTATCGGTCATAGTTACATAATAAAAGATGTTTTCTTCAATAGCGATATTGAAAACTTTTTTAAGTCCCAGGAGGTAGAGCTTATTATCTCCAGTGATTTGCCAAACAAAAGACTTTATGAGGAAGCGAAAGCCTTTCAGCAGGATATTTATTGGCAGTTGTCAATGAAAATCGCCGGTGCTGCCCGGTATTTCTGCGGACAAGAAGATATTGCAGGTGTTATTATCGTGTCAAGCTTTGGCTGTGGTCCTGACTCGCTTGTTAACGAATATCTGGAGCATCATATTTTTAAACCAAGCAATAAACCACATATGGTACTTACTATTGATGAACATACCGGCAATGCCGGACTTATTACGCGAGTGGAAGCCTTTTGGGATATGGTAGCAAGGAGGTTAAAGCTTGAAGGTAAGTTACCCGCAGATGGGCTATCTTAGTATACCGGTCTACAACATGCTGACAAACCTTGGTGTTGAAGTTGTTGAAGCTCCGGCAATTTCCCGGAAAACGGTTGAATTGGGTTCAATGTATTCGCCGGAAGGTGTATGTTTGCCTTATAAAATGAACATGGGTAATTTTCTGGAGAGTATTGACAAGGGTGCAGATACATTTGTAACCATGTGTGGTGCGGGAAAATGCCGCTTTGGGTTTTATAGTGCCGTACAAAAAATTCAGCTTTCCAAGACTAAAGATGTGGGATTTTACACCATTGATACCAACCATCTCCTTACCGGGTTATATCATTTTTTACAAAATGTGGCTCCAGGGGTTAGTCGCTTGGAGATAGTAAAACAACTTACTATGGCAATAAAAACACTAAAAGCTCTTGATGCCATAAACAATGCCAAAAATTTTTATGGATCACGGTCTGCTACGCCGGATAGTATCATTGATATAGCGAACCAATCAGCTGGAGAGTTTCGTGATTGTCGCGCTTTTAGCGATGTTAAGGATAAACAAAATCGGGTTATTCAATTGATAAAGTCAATGAGTGAAGAGGATGATAGCCAACCGCCGAAAGTTGGCTTAGTTGGAGAATTTTATTTGTTGCTTGAGCCGTATGTCAATTATAGAGTGGAAGACGTATTGATTAAACAAGGGATAGAGGTTAAAAAGTTGGTTAATACAGGGGCGTGGGTCTATGCCAATACATTATTGAGCTCCCTGGGGCTATATAATGAGGAGCGCGCGTACCAGAAGCAGGCCCGGCCCTATCTTAATCATCATGTTGGCGGTGATGGGCTAAAATCAGTAGGGAGTGCGTTATGGTGCGCCCAGCACGGTTATGACGGGATTATCCATGTATATCCTTTTGGCTGTATGCCTGAAATAGTAGCTCAATATGCACTCAAAAATATTGCGCAGGACTTTAATTTGCCCTTACTGTCATTAAGTGTTGATGAACACGCCAGCAATGTTGGTGTTCTCACCAGACTGGAGGCATTTGTTGACTGCATCAAACGAAAGAAAAAAAGTGTGAACAAGACGGCAGCGCATTCCTCGTAAAGGGATATGCTGTCGTTTCGAATATATTTACATATACCAAAATCAAAGAGTGTCATTTGAAGGCAGTGATCCATATTATGTAATAGCCGTGACTTTCTTACTTACGGCAATTTCATAAGAGGGGATGAGTATAGTGCCAAGAGATGACTGGGAGTTTCCCGAAATTGAGGAATGGGATGCAGAAGAATATGAGGAAGCGGAATCCAACGATTTTCGTCAATGCTTCCCATTTGGTTGTTCTCCAAGGTTTTGTAATCCGCGACGGTTTTGTTTTCCCCGTCAGTGCTTCCCCAGATTCTGTTTTCCCCGTCAATGCTTTCCACGCCAATGTTTCCCGCGCCAGTGTTTCCCGCGTCAGTGTTCCCCCAGATTCTGTTTCCCAAGACAGTGTTTTCCTCGTTGATAAGAGCAGAAAGAGACCAGTGCCTGCGACCTGGTCTCTTTTTTGGGAGGGTTAAGTCTTAATTATGCATTACTTCCGCCAGCGCAGCAGGTAGCTGGTCAGCCGGTGATATAAGGTCATTATTGTCAGCACGACTGCACCGATGACAATAATCCCGGCAACGACTCTTGGATAATCAGCAAAGTCGGAGAAATATTTTACATACCAGCCCAGGCCACTGGTGGCGCCAATCATCTCGGCTGCTGTTAATAGGATAAATGCCAACACCATACTGATAGCACCGCCGCTGACGATATGAGGCATAGCTCCTGGCAAGAGAATCTTAGTAAGCATGGATTTTTTGCTGACACCGATGGTTTTGGCAGAATCAACAATACCCTTTTCCAGGGCTTCTACGCCAGCGATCGTATTCATGAATAATGGCCAAAAAGCGCCAATAAAGATGATAAAGATGGAGGATTGTGTAAAAGTCGGTAATATGGCAATGGCATAGGGAATATAGACAATAGGCGGGATGGGTCCCAGGACATTGGTAGCCGGTTCGATAGCCAGTCGCAGCCGCCGGTTCCAGCCAACAATGAGCCCCAGGGGGATGGCGAGCAGCGCTGCCAGGGTGCAGCCCCAGAATAACAGCGTAAAGGAACTGAGCAGACTTTTTAAAAATACCTGACGGTCTTCGACAAGCAGGCGAAGAACTTGTATCGGCTGTGGGAAGAGCTGAGGATCGAGCAGTTTTAACCAGGCGGTACTTAGCTGCCACAGCAGCAGGATAGCAATGCCTAATAACAAGCGGTCGCGGCTGGTCTGACTCATATGCCGGCGCCTCCTTCCACTTGTTGGAGTTCTGCTAGAATTTCTTTTTGCAGCAAGGACAGGATTTCGTTGCGCAGTTCAATATAACGGGGATCTTGCACCAGGAAAAAACGCCGCCGGGGCCGGGGGAAGGGAACATCAATGATCTTCTGGACTTTTCCCGGACCGGGAGTAAACACCGCAATGCGGTCGGCAAGATACAGGGCTTCGTCAATATCATGAGTGACCAGAAATACTGTTTTTTTGTTACCATCACCAGCCCATAGCTTGAGCAGCAGATCTTGTAAGCTTACCCGGTTTTTGGCGTCTACCGCGCCAAAGGGTTCATCCATAAGATAGACCGGGGCATCAAGGGCAAAGGCCCTGGCGATGGCTACCCGCTGACGCATGCCGCCTGACAGTTCACTGGGATATTTATGGCTGTAACTGCTGAGACCGACCATATCCAGCAACTTTTTGGCTTGTTCACCGGCAGCTTTACCTGTCGCCCGGCCTGATTCCTCAAGGGCAAAGATGATGTTATCAAGGGCTGTCATCCAGGGGAACAGAGAGTAGTCTTGAAAGACAACAGCCCTGTCCGGGCCGGGGGCAAGAATCGGGTGGTCATTTAATGTAAGCAGGCCGCTTGTGGCTGGTGTCAGTCCGGCCAGCAGGCCGATGGTTGAGCTTTTGCCGCAACCACTGGGACCGACTACTGCTAAGAGTTCACCCTGGTTTATGCTTAGTGATAGGTTTTCTACGGCCGGACGCTCGTCGCCCGGATAAGTAAGAGAAACAGATGCAAGATTCAGTAAGGCCACAAGCCATCCCTCCGTTTCGATTATCTTAGTACGCGAGTCAAGACTCCCGCCTCTACAGGCGGCGTTAATTCAGGTGGAGCAGACTCTCCACCTGAATCCCCAATGTTTCAGCTATGCTGAAACGAGTTTACTGATTGTTTATTACAAAGTCTTTAGCCAGCTTTTGATAGGTACTATTCTGTGGGTCCCGCTGTTGCAGCTGGTCGAGGGCCGTTTTGTAAATTTCTGTGTTTACATGCTTGGAAATATCAATGTCACTTTGAATATAACCGGCGGTCTTCATAGCTTCCCAAAAGGCGATAAACCCTTTTTTGTCAGGATCAGGGATGCTGTGGATGTGACCGCTGTAGGTGGCTTTTCTGAGTAATTCCCGGTCTAGCTTGACATATTTACTCGCGATATCAAGGGTTTCTTCCTGGTTATTGATATAGAAGTCATAGGCGCGAATGCTGGCGCGGGATAAGCGGATATAGGCTTCTTTGTTATCTTTGATTTTATCTTCGAGCGCGACTACCCGGCAGCATACATGTCCCGGCATGTACTCAGAGGACCAAGAGACGATTTGTAAGCCCTGTTGTTCGGCCATTTCAGAAAAGGGAACCCATACAAGGCCGACATCAGCTGCTCCTTTTTTAACAGCCTCAAGTACAGCGGCAGGAGAATCAAGCTCTTGGATGGTGACTTGTGTTTTCCAGTCAATACCTGCCTTGGACATGGCTGCTCGCCAAACAGCATCACCGGTTGCCAGGCGAACAGTAGCAACCTTTTTACCGACAAAACCCTGCAGATTGGAATACTGCTGGGCATTTTCCGGTTTGGCTACAACAGCATGGCCTTCACTTTGCATACCGCCGATATCGACAAAGGGAGTTCCTTTCGCGATAAAGACTTGGGGAGCAGAGGTACCAAAGGCGCCGGCGTCCAGTTTGCCGGCTTTGATCGCATTGAGACCTTCCCCGGAGTTAGTAAACTGAAATAGCTCAACATCAAGGCCCTCTTGCTCGAAGAACCCTTTCTCTTTGGCAACAAACGACAAGATATCGCCTACAGCAGGCAGATAACCAATTTTGAATTTGATTTTATCAGTGGGGGTGGTTGATTGTGCAGCCGAGGGTGTTGCTGACTGCTCAGCCTTTTGTTGACCGCAGCCAGCAAGTAGTAGGCTAAAAACAAGAGCAATGGTGAGGCTGGCGATAAGTAGACGAGGCTTGCGCACTGAGTATCACTCCTTTTCTTCCTGCAAGAGGCGTTTATAATAGAAACCACTTGTATAGAGCGCCGCTGCCGGATTATGCCCTAATACCCGGTCCTTGGTTATGAGAGTTGTGACAGGGGCGTTAGAATGTTTGATAAACAAGGAATCATGACCAACGCAGAGTCCGACGATAACATTGAGGTCAGTTGCGGCCTGATTCAAGAGGCGAGCCTGAAGAATAGGATTGCAGAGGGATTCATGGCAGCCTTTCTGCACTTTATATTCGGCTGGCACGCCAATTTCGGTTTTGTCAAGAGAACCTACTTTGCATATGACGCTGTAGCTCTCAAGACCTTTAGCGGCAAGGATCTTTGAAAATACCCGCGTTTCTTCAATAAGGCCAATGCAGGTGGCAATGCCAATTTTTTTGGCGCCAATTCGTTTAGCAAATGCTATGATTTCTTCTACTCGTGTGAGCTTGCCATAGTACAAGCCTTCGATTTCAGCCGCTGCCAGTGCCATCTGGCGGTCAGGGCCTTCTTCCGTGTAGATAGTTTTGACTTTTTCAATTTCAGCGTCAATATTGGCATCGCCGCGTGAGGTTACAGTCAGGCAAAAGTCAGGGAACCGCTTGTCACGGCGATAGCAATTTAGTTGATGGCAGTCGGCGCAGCTAAGGCGCTCAGAAGCTTGTTGATCACTCATGAAAATACCTCCTTAGAAATTCAGGCAGTTAATAAAAGTTTTATCAAAGTCGCTATAGGTGGCTAGCTCTAACACTTCCACCTGTTTTACCAGGTTAGCGATCATTTGGCGGGAATCTTGATTTAATAGCAGGGCCTGACCGCCTGTTTTGGCAGTGTTGCCGAGAAAATCGATTTTTCCTCTAAAGGCCTCAGGCAGCATACCGATGTTGATCAGACTGTCGGCATTAAGGTGAAATCCAAAAGAACCGGCGATAAATACGCGGTCAACTTCGGTAGTACTTAGTCCATTGGCATCAAGCAGACATTCAATGCCTGCCCGGATGGCTCCTTTGGCCAGCTGTACCTGGCGAATATCTTTTTGCGATAAATAGACGGTTTGGTGGATGGCAAATACGGTTTTGCCATTTTCCTTTTTTAACCGCCGCTGCAAAGGGTGAGTATGATTAGTTTCTGTTCCAGCAAATTTTCCTGTCTTATTGATTAGTTTGGTTCTGACAAGCTCACCAACAATGTCAAGCAGGCCACTGCCGCAGATACCAACAGCCGGAGTGTCGGCAATGGTTTTTACGTCCACATCCCCGCTGTGTGCTACTTTGAATTTTTCAATGGCCCCAGGGGCAGCTCTCATGCCGCAGGCGATGTTCATGCCTTCGAAGGCCGGACCGGCAGCTGTTGAGGTTACTGAAAGGCGACCGTTAACCGCCAAGGCCATTTCACCATTGGTGCCAATATCGACAAACAGTGTAGTGCCTTCAAGATTGGCTAAGTCTGCAGCTAAAATTCCGGCAGTGATATCTGCTCCCACATAGGCCGACATAACTGGCGGCAGGTAGACTTGGGCAAAGGGAGCGGCAGTAAGGCCGATAGCTGCTGCTCCATGATAGCTGTTACCCCAAAGAACGGGTGTGTAGGGGAATTTCCCCAGCGAAGCAGGATTGGTATTCATCGCCAGATGCAGCATGCAGGTATTGCCGCTGAACACGATCTCATAAATGCTTTGTGGCTGGATGCCTGTGGTTTGAGTCAGTTGGCTAATCATGCTGTTGATAGCGCCAATAATCTCAGTGTAGAGAGTTGCCAGGCCTTCAGGGGAATTTCCCAGCTTGATGCGGGATAAAACGTCTTGGGCATGCAGACTTTGCGGATTGAGCGCTGATACGGCAGAAAGTTCCTGGCCGGTAGTAAGGTCAAATAATGCCATTACCAAAGTAGTTGTGCCAATATCAACAACCAGACCATGGGCAATAGCTGCAGTATTTCCCGGTTCTGTTCCCAGTACTGATTTGCCTGCCAATACTAAAGTTTGGCTATTGTCAGGCAAATACTGTTTGGTTATGTTGGGAGCAAGGGTTACAGCCAGCTGTTGTCCCTGACTTAAGATTTGTACATTGCTTTTATCCTGACGCTCAAGGACGAAGATATCGATTACATCAGTAGCCAGGGTTTGCCCTTGAATTTCAGTAGTGCAACCGAGAAAGATGCCTTGACTGATTTCTTCCGGCGATAATGTGTGGTGGCAACCGGGCAGAACCAAGAGTGCTTCAGGGGGATATGCCGGAATACGAACTTTGCATTTGCCGCAAGTACCGGCACCGTTGCAAGGGGATTCAACCAAAACACCGGCAGCTCTGGCGGCAGCTAGAACGGTAATGTTGTCCTGTGCTTCAAAGGAAACGGCAGTGGCTGCCGGTTGGCTGTTATCCTGCCAAAAGCGTAGTATGGTCACAAAGCTTACACCCCTTCTTTCGCAAAATTGGTCTTGACCGCATGGGTCATGGATTGGATATTGGCTAAGGGGCTGGAGGTGCTTAACCCGCAGGCTGGGGCAATAATATTAATGCCCTGGGCCAGTAGGTTTTTGGTTTGTACGGCCACTTTTTCAGCAGGCCCTAGCTCTAAGAGATAGGTACTGACATTTCCCATAGTGGTAAGTTGGGGGAATTCGTCTTTTAGCCGCTTTAAGTTGACTATGGCATCTGTACTGACGGCGTTGGCTTCAAGAGTGGAAATTAACGGTTTTACACTATTTAAATTGCCGCAAATATGAACGATAACCGGCACTCCTTTTTCGTGGACAGCTGTGATGAGCTTGTTAAGATAAGGTACGGCATATTCGGCAAACATCTTCGGGCCAAGGATTTCTCCGGTTGCGGTTGGATCACCAATTTCGATGACTGTAGCACCATGCTCAATTAGCTTATCGGCAAAGCCGATGAGCAGCTTGGTTACATAGTCGAATACCCGATGAGCATTTGCCGGATCTTTGCGTAAATCTTTTAAGAATTGTATTGGATCAACAATAGAGGCAGCTGTACTCACCGGGCCAGTCAGACTGCCAATAACAGGAATGTCAGGGTATCTTGCGGCTAAAAGCGAAACAGCCTGGCAGACTACCGGTATCCGGCCGGAATTCAGCATGGTTGGGATATCTTTGTATTCCACCCTGGCGGCAGCGGCAAATACCTCACGGCTTATTTTGGGTTCGCATTCCAAGGTGCCTAAATCAATCTCGCTGCCCAGGACTTCGGCTTCTACGGTCATGCAAAAAGGAAGACCAAAGTTTTCAAACCCAGTGAGGTTGTGTACGGCATAAGCCAGATCGGCCATTAAAGCGGCATCCGAGTGGCCGGCAGGCAGGGTTTGCCCGCTGCTTTTCATGACATCGACAATGGCGGCATTCATCATACCGCCAGGGCAGATAACCGGGGGGCGGTCTGTTTGTTGTTTATTTAATACTCCTAGTAAGCGGTCTTTTTCGTTTACCACTGTCACTTAGACCACCTCTGTTCCAAAAGATTCAATTTCTCTTCGGTGATGGGATAGCCAATTTCGCGGACAGCGTCAAGCATGGCATCAATGTTGGCGAAGGGTGTTTCCGTAGGCAGACTGCAGCCAGAAGCTACAATATAGCCTTTTGGATTGTTATAGGCTTCGCGAACACCGCTAAGCACAGCCAGACGAACATCAGCCACGGTGCCTTGCAGCATGATTTCGGAGGGCTTAACATTTCCCATCAATCGCAGCCTGCTGCCCACTTTCTCTTTGGCCTCGGTGAGACTAGCGGCATTATCAATACTGATACAATCAGCACCGGCATCAGCCATCTGCTCCCACACCTTGGCGGTTTTACCGCAGATGTGCAGGGTTACTCCTTTGCCCCGGGAGTGAATATAGTCAATAAGCTCCTTTAGATAGGGGAGAGAAAAATCTTTGAATTTCTGAGGGCTGATAATGGTTGCAGAGGACATGGGATCAGTCAGGCTGGGGGTGCAGCCAGTATCAATAATTGCTTTAGCATAGGTAAGGCAGGTTTCCAGTGACAGGCGGCATAAGCGATGGACAGCCTCCGGATTCTTGGCAACAAGCCGGGCCAGATTTTCGGCGCCAATGAGAAACGATGCAGTGGTAAAGGGGCCGGTAAGTGCTCCGGTGACGGTTACTTCTTTGCCTACTTCAGCTACCGCGATTTTCATGGCTTCCAGTTGAACAGGCAGATGGCCGTCCTTATAAGGGTCTGCTGGCTTCAGGTTATCAATCTGGCTTATATCGGTCAGGGCCGGTTTGTCCAGATAGGCTGTTTCGTCTTCCGGATAGTGAATGACGGCGCCCATGGCTTCGGCCTGCCCGTAGAGGTCGGTAAATATGCGGATGATATCATAGCCAAACCGCCGGTAAGCGGCAATCTGGGCTTGCGCCAGTAATTTTCCACTTGTTGGCAGCTCACTGACTTTGACGCCAATAACCCGCGCCGCTGTGTTGCCCACAATGGGGACACATGGCAGACGATCAATGGGATCTCCTTGATTGTAAGCTGTTAATCGTTCAATTGGTGTCATTTGGTCTTTAGCCATTTGACGCCACCACCTTTGCTATTCTCATTTTTCCGTACTCCTTTCAGTGCGCTAATTTATTTTAGGAAAAACAAAAAAAGGCCAAAAGAAACGGCTCGTTTCTTTTGGCCTTCAGTGTATCTGATCAGCCTAAAATGAAATTGATGTACTGCAATTATATGATAAGAAGTGAAAAAGTGTCAAGGGTTAATTTTAAAGTAAGCCCTCAATAAATTTCCTCAGGGGTTGACACCTCTTTAGCTGTATGCTACTATAAGTCTAATATTTGAGAATATAGACGCTGACCGGAACACCGGAGGCAATCATTGGCTGCTGAGCAGTCTATGATTGCCTTTTCTTTATTTAAAAATGGACAATTGCTGACTGGAAAGTACCGGAGGCAACTGATATCTACATTGTAGAGAATCCAGTTGTCTTTTTATTTTTGAATAACTAATAGTAAGGGGATGAGAATATGACGGCTTTGGTTATCGGCGCAGATTATTTAGGAGCAATTGAACAAAAAATGCGGAGTATGGGTGTAACTGAAATCGCTCATATTACTGGTCGAAACCCTGGTGAGGTAAGAAAGATGAATATACCAAAGGCAGCAGCTTTCGTGTTGGTCTTTACCGACTATATCAATCACAATATGGCTAAAGCGATCAAAAGCCATGCCAAGGCCCACTCAGTTCCGCTGATTTATGCCAAGCGTTCATGGTGCGCTGTTGAACGCAAGTTGACCGGGCTTGGCTTACGGTAGTGAGCTCGTTTCAAAGGGGATTCAGTGAAATATATAAAGGAAGATTCTAAGGACAAAGAGGTTGTTTGTCAATTTGAAGTGATTATGTGGTGAGATAAGGGAGAGGATGCAACAGTGAGTTATTTTGAGCTGAAAGAACCGCCCCGCCGGGAAGACCGGTTAAAAGCCTGCATTGCCCATGGAGCGGCATTAGGTGAGGTAGCCGGCCGCGGTTTGCAGTGTTGTCAGCCAGGCAATGAACGCAGCTTTACGCAAAATTCCATTTGTTTGTTATTACCTGCCCTGGGGACGATGAACAGCATTCCCAATAGTGTAGTACTCATGCATGGCGGTTTGGGCTGCGGTTCATCCAGTCATTGCGGTAATGCTGCTGTTCGCGGCGGTAATAACCAGCGTTGGGGTGTGGTTAAGGATGGCCGCTGGCTGTCAACAGGCTTGACTGAATCTGATGTTATCAGCGGCGGTGAACCCAAACTAGCGCAGGCGATTATCGAGGCCGACCGGCGTTACCGGCCTGCTGTAATTTTTATCGTTGCCAGTTGTGTGCCTGGAATTATTGGTGACGATGTGGAGAGTGTGGTTGAGCAGACGCAGCCGGAAGTTGTAGCAAAACTATTGCCGGTACATTGCGAAGGCTTTAAGACAAAAATTTGGGCTACTTCTTATGATGCCATATATCATGCAATTGGCCGGAATTTACTGACAGATAATGAGCAGCCGGCAATAAACAAAGAAAAAACCGGCATTACCGTCAATTTGATGAATGTATCATCTATGGGGCGGCTTGATGAACTGGAGCTTGAGCGTCTGTTAAATGAATTGGGAATTTCGGTCAATATTTTCCCGGTTTTTGCTGATCCTGACGGGATGCAGCGCATGACAGAAGCCGATTTATCAATTAGTACTTGCCCGACACATGATGATTATATGCTTACCTATTTAAAGGAAAAATATCAAGTGCCATTTATCATCAGACATATGCCGATTGGCATTGAAAATACCGGCAAGTGGCTGCAGGATGTGGCTGATTTCTTTGGCCTTGGTGAGCCAGCGCGCGCCTTGATTGCGCGGGAAGAAGCCGATTTGGCGGCTGCGCTGGCGCCGCTTAAGCCGATGTTCATAGGTAAAAAGGCGTTTAGCAGTGCTGGCGAGTTCCGGGCACTTTCCACAGCCATACTGCTGGCCGAACTGGGCTTTGAGATTGTAGGTATCCGGGCATTTCATCATGATGAATTTGCCGAAGTAGAATATGAAAAGCTGGTACGGCTTGTCGGCAAGGATTTGCCGCTCAATATTGCCAATTGCCAGCCGTTTGAAGAAGCCAATTTGCTGCGTAAACTAAAACCAGATATTTATCTTGGTCATATGAATGGCAATAGTACAGCCGCTAAACTCGGTATTTCCACTCATGTTATTTATAATTCCGGTTTGCATTATATCGGCTATAAGGGCGCCTATGAGCTGGCCAGACGCTTATACCGCCAAGTAAGAAATCCCCGCTTTAATACCAATCTCAGCCAGCATGCCGTTTTGCCCTATAAAGAATCCTGGTATCAGCAAAATCCATTTAAGTATATTAAAACGGCAGGCGGTGACAACGAATGAGCAATTATAAATTTATTGAAAGACCCCGTTATACCTGCGCTTTGGGCGGAGCTATCGCTACCGTGAGCGCTTTGCCGAAAGCAGTGCCGATATTGCACGCACCGCCAGGCTGCGCCAGTAACTTTACCTGGACACAGGCCGGTGGTTCCGGGCTGCAGGTCGGTGGTTATTGCGGCGGGCTGAGCATGCCTGGCTCTAATGTCCAGGAACGAGAGGTTGTCTTTGGCGGTGTTGAGCGGCTGGAAGAAGAAATCAGGAATATGTTCGACGTTATGCAAGGGGATTTGTATGTTGTTATTACCAGTTGTGTTACCGAGGTCATCGGCGATGATGTCGGATCTGTAGTCAGGCCTTTGCAGGAACAGGGTGTTCCTATTTTCTTTGCGGAAACTGGCGGCTTTCGCGGTAACTCCTATCAGGGGTATGATTTAGTGCTGCAAAGTTTATTTAAGGATTTTGTACAGAAAACGGATAAAAAACAGCCGCGTTCAGTAAATTTATGGGGAATTACTCCTTTTATCGATGTTTTCTGGCGCGGAAATATAGCGGAAATCCGGCGTTTGCTGGAAAAGCTGGGCTTGACGGTAAACAGCTTCTTTACTGTAGATGACAGTGTGGATAGAATCCGCGAGGCCGGTAGTGCGGCGTTAAATATTGTGGTGTCAGAAGTTGTTGGCCAGGGTGCGGCTCAGGTGGCAGAGGAGGTTCATGGTACGCCCTATTTGTCTGCAACACTACCGGTTGGGCCGACAGCTGCCAGCGCGTTTTTACGTCAGGTTAGGGAAGCATTGTATCTGGACGCTACGTTGGTGGAAGAGGTAATTCAGTATGAGACAAAGCGGTATTACAGCTTATTGGAACCGCTGGCTGATGGCTTTAATGATATAGATTTGCAGCGGTATGCCGTAATTATTGGCGATACCAATTATGCGGTAAGTCTTACCCGCTTTTTGGCCGACGATTTGGGGTGGCTGCCGGAGGTTGTGGGTATTACCGATATTTTGGAGGAAGAACAGCAAGAACAGATTGCCGGCCAGTTAAGCAGATTAGCAAGCGACTTAGCTCCGGAAGTGGTTTTTCACACCGATGGCAGTGTGATTGCTGATGCGGCGCGTACCCATTGGCGCAAGAAGCAGCCGCTGGCCGGCAAATACACAAATCCCTTGAGCCCGTCCTTTGTCATCGGCAGCGCTCTTGACCGTGAACTGGCCATGGATCTAGGCGCCGGGCATTTAAGTGTTAGTTTTCCTATTGCCAACAGGGCAGTTATCAGCAGGGGCTATGCCGGCTTTAATGGCGGTTTAACACTTATCGAGGATCTAATCAGCACAATTATTATCGGCAGGTGATGATTGTAAGGGGAGATGAGGAGAAGTATGTTGGACAGAATTCTCCAGGCTTTACAGGTGAAGAGTAATAAACCATCCAGTCAGTCCCAAATTCCGGCAGCACTCCTGTCCGGCGGGACCTGGGCATTTCGACAAAAGGGTCTGACTTTGCAGGAAGTACTGGAAAAGCCGGAACTGGGTGCGCCTGCTATTATCGCCATTAACCAAGTAATTCAGTCTGACATTGTGTGGCCAGGGTCAGGCTATCACAACCTGCTTGCTCATATTTTTGGCGGTAAAATTAAATTTCGGCCGCAGGGAAATATTGATGTAATTGAGCCGGCATTTGCCCAAATTGCGGAGGCTGACCGGATTGATTTGAGCCAAATCGATAGCCAAGAGTGGATTCGTGCCCTGCGTTTGATTATTTCGCAAGTGAATGAGCAAATTGGCAATGAATTTCTGATAGGAACGTCCAGTTGGGGCCCGTTTACGTTGGCAGGGCAGTTTTACGGCGTAGAAAAGCTAATGTCAGGCCTATATAAAGATAAAGCAGGTATACACGCATTGCTTGAAGTTATGACAGCGGTTTGTATAGCCTACCTGGCGCCGGCCATTGATTCAGGAGCGCGCATTCTATCAATTGCAGAACCTACCGCATCGGGAGACCTTATTTCGCTTATACATTTTGAAGAATTCGTTGCGCCGTATATAAAGAAGGTTAATGATGAATTGAAAAAAAGAGAAGCGTATACTACCCTGCATATTTGTGGCAATATTAGAGACCGCGTGCAGCTGGCTCCCCAGCTTAATGTTGATGTATTATCAGTTGATTATAAAGTGGATTTGGAGCTGGCGCAAAAGAATTTGGCAGGAAAAATAGCGTTGGCTGGCAACGTAAATCCGGTGCTGCTCAAAGATGGAACGGTAGATGAAATCATACGAGCTGCCAGGCAGAGCATCCAGCAGGCTGGCCGTGGTGCCAATTATATTCTTATGCCTGGCTGCGATATTCCGCCAAGCGTACCATTAGCTAACGTAGTGGCCTTTTTAGGGGTTGGCAGGGAAAATGTTGTGAAGGCTTCATGACAGTAAAAATTATTGCCTGTGAAGTTATGAAGGAAGAACTGCGTGGAATAGAGGCAAAGCAAGATATCGAGTTTGAGTTTATTTCTATGGGGCTCCATCTGCAGCCGAAAAAGCTGAATAGTGAGTTGCAAAGACTCCTTGATCAGTCGCTAGGATACGAAAGAATTATTTTGGCCTTTGGTCTTTGCGGCGGGGCTGCCAGAGACTTACAGGCCTCGGATAGTCCGCTCATTATTCCGCGAGTACATGATTGTATCCCCATTCTTCTCGGTTCAAGGAAGCGGTATGAGCGGCTCAGTAAAGAGGAAAGAGGCACATTTTATTTGAGTTGCGGTTGGATGATTACGGAAAAAAATATACTTTCGGAACACCAGCGAATTATAGATAAATTTGGTGAGAAAAAGGCAGTGCGCATTCTTTCCCAAATGTATGACAGTTATCAACGCGTGCTTTTTATTCATACCGGTTGTCAAGGCGAGGTAGAGAGTCTTAAAGAATCCAATAAGATCGCAGAGCTTCTTGATCTGCGGCATGAGACAATACAAGGCGAGAGTACCTATATAAACAAACTAGTTAATGGTCCTTGGTGCCAAGACGAATTTATCCATCTTGCGCCGTATGAAACGGTTCAGGAAGAACAATTCGGGATTGGCGCCAGGTAAATTTAAAATATTATGGGAGGGCTTAAAATGCCGGTAAATAAGGAAGAATTATTCAAAAAACTATCTGATGCAGTTGTGGATATGAATGAGGAGGAAACGGTAAGTCTGGCAGAGGAAATTATAGCAAAGGAAATTGATGCCTATGAAGCCGTTGAAAAGGGCTTGTCTGATGGCATGGACCGGGCGGGAACATTGTTTGAGGAAGAGGAGTACTTTATTCCTGAATTGCTATTATGCTCTGACGCTATGTATGCCGGGCTTGAGGTGCTAAAAGGGCATATCAAAGTTGCAGAGCAAGGCGAAAAACGCAAAGTAGTTATTGGGGTTGTAGAAGGTGATACTCATGATATTGGCAAGAATTTGGTAAAAATTATGCTGGAAACTTCCGGTTTTGATGTTTTTGATTTGGGTAGAGATATTTCACCGTCAGCCTTTGTGGAAAAAGCCAAGGAGGTTAACGCCGATATCATTGCTGTGGCAACATTGATGACTACTACCATGGAGGGAATGGCCGCAGTTGTACAGCTTTTACAAGA
Organism: Sporomusa sp. KB1; assembly: GCF_007830295.1. Taxonomy (GTDB): domain Bacteria; phylum Bacillota; class Negativicutes; order Sporomusales; family Sporomusaceae; genus Sporomusa. Next base: position 2,893,265 of record NZ_VLKC01000002.1, read on the forward strand.
GCAGAACATTAAAGACAGCTATAAAGTAATTATTGGTGGCGGACCGATTTCGCAGAGTTTTGCTGATAAAATCGGAGCTGACGGCTATGCTGTCAATGCTGCTGATGCTGTGCGGCTTTCCCGGCGGCTCCTGGGAGTGGCTGGATAAAATACAGGTATAGGCGGATGGGGGTAAATACATGAGTGTAGTCCAAATAAAGGAACAATTAACCTCGTTGGAACGGGTAGGTTTGGCTCTGCAGTCTAAAGAAACCGACAGAATTCCGGTGACGCCGCTATTTTGCGGCGCTTCTCACCGCGTACTGGGAATTACCTATGACAAGTGGTCGACAGATGCTGAGTTAGCAACCAAAAGCTTACTGGCGTCACAGGAAATCATCGGCTTTGATGCCTTTGTCACTTTAGTTGATTTGTCTGTTGAGGCGGCCGATTTTGGGCAGGAAATCATTTATCCTAAGAACAGCACAGCGTATCCCGACTTTAATAATCAATTCATTGCTAATGCCAATGAATATAGTAAGATTGAATATGTCGATCCACGTAAAACCAAACGTATGAAATCGGTTATTGATATTTGCGCCGGGCTTGCCAAGGCTAAAGGCAATGAAGTGGCTATTCTTGGCTTTCTGTATGGTCCGCTCGGTGTATTGTCCCAGATTCGGGGTCATAAAGAATTGTTTAAGGATTTGATTCGCCACCCGCAAGCGGTATTACAGGCAGTGGAAATCATTACGCAAGTACTTGTTGAATATGCCAAGGCGCAAATTGAAGCTGGAGCACATTCCGTCTGCATTGATCCTTTGTACTCTTCGCCGACAATACTTAGCAAGAAACAGTGGGAAACCTTTGAAGGACCGTTTATTGAGCGGATTGCCAACGCCATTCGTGAAGCTGGCGGCATAGTTACTATACATAATTGCGGTAATGGCGTATATTTTGAAGAGGTCATCAAATGGACGAATCCTGTTGCCATCTCGGTAGCTTATCCGGCCTACGGCTGCAAGACCTGGGAAGAACATGCCCAAAAATGGGGTAAAAAGGTAGTAACAATTGGCTATTCGCATCCCGCTAATACGGGTTTAGTTATGACCAGGGAAGAGGTATTGGCAGACTGCCGCAGCCAAATCGAACTCTTCCGGAACAATAGTGCGGGCTTTATCTTGTCTACTGGCTGCGAGTTTCCTCCTAATGGAAATTTGCTGAGCGCTGTGGCTATGGTAGATGCGGGCAAGCTGTATGGAAGCTATAAAAAGTAACAAATAATCGGCTGATTAGTAGCAACTGAAGGCTGGAGAGTCCTATTTAGGGGGCGCTCCAGCTTTTTGCTCTTGGATTTTAGAAAAGTACTAAGCAGGGAAAACTAAGCTATTAGTAAAAATATATAAGTAAGGTTTTACTAGTAGTAGAGTAAGTTCGCAGGGCGGTAGGTTTGTGCAACTGACGGAGGGATAGGTCTTGGATAAAACAAACCAAATACTTGCGGCAAAGCAACAGGTGGACAACAGGATTTCACTGCGACGGTTATTTTATCTTTACGTGCTTATTAGCTTGACCGGCTTTGGGCCAACGCTTGCTGCGGAAACGAGAAAACGGTTGGTTCAAAATGAATCATGGCTTAAAGAAGAGGATTTTGTTAATGGCCTGTCTTTAGCACAACTATTGCCTGGTGCGACATTTGTGAATCTTGCTGTATATGCAGGGTATAAGCTGAGAGGAATGGCTGGTGCGGTAACAGGCTTTGCGGCCATTTTACTTATGCCTTTTATGTTGATGCTGCTTTTGGCACATATCTATTTTTCCTATCATTCGGTAGAAGCAGTCAGCATCTTATTTAAAGGTACTACCGTTGTGATTGTCGGGGTTATTGCGAACGCTGTGATTGAATTGGGGCGTACTACTGTCTGCGATGGGGCGGCTGGTATGATTGCACTGACTGCGGCAGGATTGATGTTTACCTTAAAAAATCCTTTTGCCGTGCTGCTGGCTGCCGCTTTTGCCGGAATTTTGCTGTATTATCGCTTTTTCCAAAGACAAAGTAAGCTCTTGGCGGAACCGCAGCATATAGTAGAAAAAAACAAGAGCAGCTATTGCGGCCGCCGAGTGTGGCTATTAGCTGCTTTGGGAGCAATAACGGCAATCATTCTGCAAATCGCACCTTTTACCCCAGTGTTTACAAAATTGTGGTGGGTTTTCTTTCGGATGGGAGCCGTTTTATTTGGCGGCGGGTTAGCCATGATCCCGGTTATTCAACAGGAAATAGTTGATTATTATGGTTGGCTGAACCTGGATGAATTTGCTGTTGGAATTGCGCTCAGCCAGGTTACGCCAGGGCCTGTCTTGATTATAGCAGCTTTTATCGGCTATAAAGTTGCTGCTGTCGGCGGCGCTATTGCGGCGACACTGGGAATATTTTTCCCTTCACTACTTTTGGTGATGAGTACTGCTGAAATCCACCAAAAAATCAGAAATAACAGTTGGGTAAGATCCGCTCTCCGGGGTATAGCCGCTTCTTTTACCGGGATGATGGCCGTTATGATTTGGGGTTTGGGAAGGTATGCGTTGACTGATATGCCTGCTTTTATTGTGGCAACATTCGTTTTTTTTGTGTTGCGGTTTGGCAGGTTGAATATTATTACAGCCATTATTACGGGAACGATAGTATACTGTATATTTACTTTAACAGGTATAATATAAGAGGTGCTAAAAATAACCTCAATGTCACATTTTACTAATAAAGGAGGGTTTTCAATGTCCAATTTACTAAAACCATTACAGGCAGGCTGCTTACCCTTATCCAGCCGTTTAGTCCTGCCGCCTATGGCTACGTCTAAAGCTGAACCTGACGGTAAAGTGAGTTCAGCTATCCTTGACTACTACCAAGAAAAATCGGCAGGTGGTTACTTTTCGTTAATCATCATTGAGCATAGTTATGTACAGCAGGCGGGAAAGGCCAGTGAGAATCAGCTTTCTGTTGCTGATGACAGTGTAATTGACGGCTTAAAAGAGTTGGCTGCCGTTATTCATCGTAATGGCTCTAAAGCTGTAATGCAAATTAACCATGCCGGGAGTGCCACTACCCAAAAAGTCACCGGCGCTATACCGGTTGGGCCTTCAGCAGTAAAAAATCCCCGTAAGGGCGATGTGCCGCATGAACTTACCCAGCAGGAGCTTCGTGAAATTATAGCAGCCTTCAGTGCTGCCGCCGGCCGGGTAAAACAAGCTGGTTTTGATGGTGTGGAAATTCACTCCGCGCATGGCTATTTTCTGAATCAGTTTTTCTCGCCGCTGACCAACCGGCGTACAGATGAATATGGCGGCGATGTGCTGGGGAGAATCCGAATTCATCAAGAGGTAATTGAAGCAGTGCGGGCAACTGTGGGAGAGGAGTTCCCCATACTTCTGCGGCTGGGAGCTGCCGACTATATAGACGGAGGAACCACCATCGCCGACAGTCAAATTGCTGCCAGAGAATTTGAAAAGGCCGGAATCGCGATTCTTGATATTTCCGGTGGTTTTTCCGGATATACTATTCCGGGAAACAATGAACAGGGATATTTTGCTTCACTGAGTGCGGCCGTTAAGGAGGTTGTATCAATTCCGGTTATTCTTACCGGCGGCATTACGGAAGCACAGGCGGCCGAACAACTTTTAGCGCAGGGAAAGGCTGATCTCATTGGTGTAGGCAGAGCCGTGTTACATGATTCTTTGTGGGCGAAAAAAGCTGTTGACAGCATAAAATAGTTCACTCACAAGGGCTGAGGATAATCCAAATGGGGTGCCAGGGCTTGCTGTAAAAACCTGTGTGACATAGCTTCAGGTAGGGGTTTTTCTCCACCTAAAGCTATGTCTGTTTTTTATCCAGATGGAAAGGCTAACTTTCCCTGGATTGAACGACTAAGGCTTCTGCCGGCGTCCTGACGGATTTGCAAAAGCTAAATTCATTACCTTATAATACGTATTTTGTAGCCTCAAATAGTACATTTGCCTAGTAGACAAGTGTAGAATATTAGAATAAAATGGTGATATATAGCTTATTATGTTGAAAAAACGGTAGAGAAAAGAGGGCTGATTTTATTATGAAAAGTATCCAGACCAAATTGACAGTTATCATTTTATTAATTTTTATTGTGTCCATGGGAACCCTGGGCGGACTAAATTATTGGAAGGCGCGGCAAATGCTTTCTGATAGTCTTGTTAAGGAAATTGCTACATTGGCGACTGTTTCAGCCGATGATGTCAATGACTGGATTGAGGGACGTAAGCTTGAAATGGCAGGAATTGCATTAGCGCCTGTTCTTCAGACAGGGAGTCCGGAAAACATAGGACCTTTCCTAATGCAAGCAGTCAAGAATAACGGCCGTTATGAAACTTTTGGCTATATTGCTCCTACAGGTATCGCACTTGATTCAAAGGGTGTAAGTGTCAATCTCGGTGCACGCGAGTATTTTCAAAAAGCAATGAAAGGCGAAGCTGCTGTTTCCGACCCGGTGGTATCCCCGGCAACCGGGGGGCTGGTAGCGGTTGTTGCTGTTCCTGTTAAGTTGGACGGCAAAGTAACAGGGGTGTTTTTCGGCAGCATTAGCCTGGACGAAATCTCCCAAAAGACAGGGGAAGTGAAGATTGGCAAAACCGGATATGCCTTTATGCTCAAAAGTGATGGCGTAACCATTGCCAGTCCTGATAAGACACTTGTGATGAAGGACAATCCTCTCAAGAATGACAAACTTCCGCCAGCATTGCGGCAAACTGCTGAGCGGATGGTAAAAGGAGAAGCGGGAACAACAACCTACGAATATAATGGTGTGGCGAAAATGGTGGGATTTGCTCCTGTCAAAAGCACTGGTTGGTCGTTAGCCGTAAGCTTGCCGGTCTCAGAAGCAACCGGGGCTTTATCTGATTTGACATGGATTTCATTACTGACGATTCTTATTATATTGGCTATTACCTCATTAATCATCATTTGGTTTGCCCGGCAAATCGCTAAGCCGATTACTGTTTTGGAAGGTGCGGCCAATAAAATCGCGGGTGGCGATTTGTCTCTGACCAATTTAAGTATCAATTCCAATGACGAAATCGGACGTCTGGCCAAGAGCTTTGAACAAATGGCTCAGAACGTACGGGAATTAATAAAACAGATTCATTCTGATGCCGAGCAGTTGGCTGCTTCCAGTGAAGAACTTACCGCCAGCGCCGAACAATCGGCGCAAGCATCTAACCAGGTAGCTATTTCCATGACTGAGGTTGCTGACGGAGCTACTGCGCAACTGGCAGCAGCAACTGAGACATCTGCAGTAGTGGAAGAGATGTCGGCGGGAATTGAAGAAATTGCTGCCAACGCCAATCTGGTTTCCGGCCAGTCCGAACAAGCGGCAGGCAAAGCCAAAGATGGCGGTGCAGCGGTGAACAAAGCAGTTAGTCAGATGAGTCAAATTGAAAACACGGTTAACATGTCAGCGCAAGTGGTGGCGAAATTAGGCGAACGTTCCCAAGAAATTGGTCAAATCGTGGACACTATTTCCGGTATCGCCGGGCAAACTAACCTGCTGGCGCTCAATGCTGCGATTGAAGCAGCGCGGGCTGGGGAACAGGGGCGAGGTTTTGCTGTTGTAGCAGAAGAAGTCCGCAAACTTGCCGAGCAATCGGAGGCGGCGGCCAAGAAAATAGCTTCCTTGATTGGCGAGATCCAGACCGATACAGATAAGGCTGTTGAAGCAATGAACAACGGAACGAGGGAAGTGAAAACCGGCGCCGAGGTAGTCAAGGCGGCAGGAGTTTCCTTTGGGGAAATAGCCAACTTGGTAACCGAAGTAGCGGAACAGGTCAAGCAGATGTCGGCAGCCATCCAGCAGATGGCTACCGGAAGTCAGCAAATCGTCAACTCAGTCAGGAACATTGATGAACTTAGTAAGAAATCGGCTGGAGAGGCACAGAGTGTGTCGGCAGCAACAGAAGAACAACTGGCGTCTATGGAGGAGATTTCCACCTCCAGCCGGGAACTGGCATTGCTGGCACAGGACCTGCAGACATCTGTCTCCAAGTTTCGCATATAGTGCCGAAATAAAGTAGAAGCGCAGATTAAATTACTGTAAATATTGAAATTTTCCCTAATAAAATGTATAATTCAATAGAACTAGGTTGATCAGAAGACTGAAGGCCGAGCGGGAGTAGTATCCGTTTGCTTTCAGTCTTTTTATTTATTAAAAGAGGGTGTAAACATGAGTGATAAGACGAAGTTTAGTTTCCAGACAAAATGCATCCATACAGGGAATGCTATTGACAAAGAAACCGGAGCCATAAGGCGGCCGCTCACGATGGCCAATAGCTACCGCCTGCCTGAGGATGCTTCAACAATGAATTGGAGTGATCCCAATCAACTGGTTTATACGCGCAATACATCAGCCAACCAGATTTATCTGCAAGAAAAACTGGCTGCTCTGGAAGGCGGCGAGGACTGCGTAGTTCTAGGCAGCGGTGTATCGGCATTAGCTGGTGTCTTTTTTACTTTTTTGGAGAAAGATGCTCACGTTATTTGTTCCAATGTTTCCTACATTGCCGTGTATCGACTTTTGCAAGAATATTTTCCCGATAAATACGGAGTGGAAACAAGCCTTGTAGATACCGCAAATTTGGAGGAAATAAAAGCGGCATTACGCCCTGACACTAAGATTATCCACATTGAAACTCCTGGCAATCCGACTACAAGAGTAAGTGACATTGCCGAGATTGCCAAGCTTGCCCATTCTGTCGGCGCTTTACTTACTGTTGATAGTACGTTCGCCTCGCCTTTTTTACAGCACCCCCTTGCACTGGGAGCTGATCTAGTAATCCACAGTTTGACAAAATACATCAATGGTCATGGTGATGCTATGGGCGGAGCTGTTATTGGGCAGCGAGAACTTATTGATAAAATCAAAGGCCAAGCTATGGTTAACCTGGGAGGCGTTATCAGTCCTTTTAATGCTTGGCTCATCATGCGAGGCGTGGTAACCTTGCCGTTGCGCATGAAACAGCATAGTGAGAGTGCTCTGGAAATCGCTCAGTTTCTCGAGTCGCATCCGGCTGTAGAATTTGTTGCCTATCCAGGTCTTGCAAGTCACCCGCAGCATGAAATTGCCAAGAAGCAGATGACCATGTTTTCAGGAGTTATGGCGTTCGGGCTAAAAGCAGATGCTGATACCCACAACAAATTTGTCAATGCTCTCGAACTAATTGTTCCAGCTGTTTCTATTGGCCATGATGAGAGCTTGATTGTTTATGTCGGGCCAAATGATGAAAGGAATCATTTTTATCCGGCTGAGTTTAAAAATGGGCATCTCAGATTTAGCGTGGGCTTAGAAGCGGCTGCAGATATTATTAATGATTTGGAGCAGGCATTTAAAAAATGTGGATTATAGAATAATCGAGGGGCTGTCTCATTCTGGTGAGACAGCCCCTGTAGTTGTGGGTTTGACTTCGTATTAAAGAGTAGCCATTAGAGTGAGGGCGGATTTCACCGCTGTTTTTCCAGGAACCATTCTATTAATTGGCGGGCGATGCTTCCTTTCGGTGGAATTTTGGGCAATGTAGTTGCTGAAAACCAGTCGGCGGCTACAATTTCATCATTATCGATAGTTATATCCCCACTGGCATACTGAGCGGTAAAAGCAATCATCAGTGAATCAGGGAATGGCCAGGGCTGGTTGCCAAAGTACTCAAGATTGGTGACTTCAATGCCAACCTCTTCCTGCAGTTCTCTTTTTACACAGGTTTCCAGTGTTTCTCCAGGTTCAACGAAACCGGCAATAACACTATAGCGGCCAGGAGGAAACCTGCTGGAGCGTGCCAGGAGAATCTCAGTTTCTTTAATTACAGCTACGATAATAGCAGGTGAAATGCGTGGATAGACTGTATGGCCGCAAGCCGGACATTGTACAGAAAACTCTTGCGGTTGCCGCATTACCTGCATAACCTTGCCACAGCAACCGCAAAATTTATTGGTTTTCAACCAGTTTATAATATGAAAGGCACGATAGGTCATTTCAAAGCAGTCGTCTGCTATATGCCCAGATAGCTGTCGTAATTTTTTAAAAGAGAAGCCGGCAAACAATGTTTTTTCACATAAAGTAGCTGCATAATAGGTAGTGCCATTTAATGAACAGCTGTAGTGTACGTTGGTTGTTTCGATATTTAGTAAGCTGATATCACACACGGAAGGAATAAGGATAATGCCATCCTGCTCTTTTACCAAAAGCTCATCAGCGTAAAATAATAATAAGCAGGAATCCTTACCGCTATTATCAGCTGAGATAGTACAAAATTCACAGTTCATAGGGCTAACCACCTTTACCATAAATTATATTGCGTGAGTACCAGGTAAGGAAATCTACTATTCATTATACAGGATTGGGTAAAAATAAAAAATAGAGCCAATAGTTACGAGGTTTAACAATTCGTAACTATTGGCAAAAGAATGATAGTTGAGGGGTGTTAGCAGAGCGTTGCCTGGTAGCTTATTTCAATTTGCCGCCTTCAACGACAATGTCTTCCGGGTTGATAGCGTCACTGTATGCTGGTTTTAATGTTTCGTTATATGCCTTGTGAATAAAGTTTTCTTTGCCGAGAGTGTCGAGTTCCGTGTTAATCCAGTCCAGTAGTTCCTTATTGCCTTTCTTGACTGCCGGGGCGATAGTATCAAGGCTGCCCAAGGTAGAAATGCCAACGGTAAAGTTTGTATTTTCCTTGGCCCAGGCAAATAATAAGGTGTTGTCGTGAGATAAGGCGGCGCCGCGGTTATCCTTTAAGGCTTCAAATGCTTCGGTATTTTGATCAAATTTTAATAATTCAATGTCAGGATGATTTTTGGTGAAATAGGTTTCCGCAGTAGTGCCTTTGTTGACAATTAACTTTTTGCCTTTTAACTGGTCAACTGAGGTAATTGGAGTACCTGCGGGGGATACTACACCAAGGGCAACTTTCATATACGGATTGGCAAAATCAACTTTTTGTTTTCTTTCATCAGTTACGGTAAAGTTGGCTAAAATGATATCAACTTTGTTGGACTGCAAAAACTCAACCCGGCTGGCTGCTTCCACCAATACAAACTCGACCTTAGATTCATCACCGAGCAAGTCTTTGGCCAAGCGTTTGCCAATATAGACATCAAACCCTTGGTTTTTACCATTCGCATCAACAAAGCCAAAGGGAGGCTTGTCGCTGAATACACCAATCTTTATTTTGCCACGGTCTTTGATTTCCTGAATACTGCTCTTAGCCGCTTTGGAATCTTGCTTGGCATCGGTTTTGGTAGCTGTGGAACCGCATCCAGCCAATACTCCCACTAAAAATATGGTGCTTACAATTAGGGCAAAAATCTTTTTACTGCTCACGAACCATCTCTCCTTTTGTACTAATTTTAAAACTGGAATATATTTAAAAATTGCTGAGCACGCTCTGACTTGGGTTTAGAAAAAAACTCTGCCGGTTTGGCGATTTCACAGATATTCCCGGCATCGATAAACACGATGCGATCAGCAACAGCCTGGGCAAAGCCCATTTCATGGGTCACAATTACCATGGTCATGCCCTGCTTAGCCAGACCTAAGATAACATCTAATACCTCGCGTACCATTTCAGGATCAAGGGCGGCTGTAACTTCGTCAAACAACATAATTTCAGGATTCATACATAAGGCGCGTACAATAGCAATTCGTTGTTTCTGTCCACCGGAAAGCTCTCGGGGGTAGGCATCTTTGCGGTTAAGTAGCCCCACACGTTCCAGTAGTTGCTGTGCCTGTTCAAGCACCTCCTTTTTGGGCCTTTTTTGAACCTGTAAAGGTCCCAGAAGAATATTTTCGATAACAGACATATGAGGAAACAGGTCATAATTTTGGAATACCATGCCAATTTTCTGACGATAGTCCTGCCAATGTACATCTTTCCCGGTAAGATTTTTGCCGGCAAACCTGATCTCACCTCCCTGAATGGCTTCAAGACCATTTAAACAGCGCAGCAGTGTGCTTTTACCGCAGCCTGAGGGGCCTAAAATAACAACAACTTCGCCTTTATGAATGGTAAGATTAATATCATTAAGCACTGTTGTAGTGCCATAGTCCTTACGCAATCCCTGTATTTCAAGCAGCACTTGGTCTTTTGTTGTACTAATAATAAACGCCTCCCTAGCTCTCCCATTTAGTTTCTAGCTTTTTCGATAATTTTGATAGCGGATAACAGATAATGAAGTAGAGGATAAAAATAAAGCCATAAATCCAGAAGGACGAAGTAGGTTCTTTCAAAATAGAACGCTCGATAATCTGCTGACCGACCTTCACAACATCAATGACCCCAATCATAACGACAAGTGAAGTGGTTTTGACCATTCTTGTGGACAAATTGATAGCACCTGGCAACAAGCGGCGGGCGGCTTGCGGGAGCAGTACAAAGCGATAAAGCTGCCAAAAACTTAGTCCGAGCGCTTTGCCTGATTCTATTTGATGTTTAGGTAACGATTCTAGAGCACCTCTGACAATATCGCCCATTTCCGCTGCACCCCAGAGGCTAAACACAATTACGGCTACTAACTCACCAGCTAAATGAATGTCAAATATACCGGGCACACCAAAATAAACGAAAAATAGCCAAACAAGAATAGGTATAATTCTAAATAGCTCCAGATAAAAACGGCAAAGAAAACGCAGTATTGGTATCTTTGATGTTCTGGCAAGGCCCACGATAATCCCCAGCAAGGAGCCAAGGATGATGGAGATAAAAGCAATGCGGGCTGTTATCAATAGTCCGCCCAGAAGTCGCTGGAGGTTACTGCCGTCGACAAGAACATTAATTCCCGAACTCAGCATAACGCACCTTCCTTTCCAGCCAAGTCAAAAAGATCGATAATGGAAAAATCAGGATAAGATAGGCTAATACCAGCATCAACAAAGATTCAAACGTTTGATAATACATCCCAATTAAATCTTGGGTTACATGCATCAGGTCCGGGATGGCAATGGCCCCTACGATCGAGGTTTCTTTTAATAGAAAGATACAATTGGCGCCTAACGAGGGTAAAGTTACCGAAAATGCTTGCGGTAGAATAACATAGCGAACTAACTGCCGATTGGAAAGTCCAATGCTAAGACCTGATTCAATTTGGGATTTACTTACTGATTCAACACCACCGCGGAATGCTTCTGCCATATAGCTGCCGCCCAAAAATGCTAAACCGGCAATGCCGCATGTTTGTTCGCTTAGCGTTACGCCCAATTTGGTAAGACCATAATATAAAAAGAATAGCTGAATAAGTAGTGGCGTATTGCGAGAAAGTTCTATGTAGCATCGTACCAAGGGAGCCAGGCCTTTTGTCTTATAATATAAGACAATACTACACAAAAGGCCAATAAGCAAAGAGGATACTATTCCCCATAACGCAAGCTTTAGTGTAAGCCAGGCTGCTTTTTCATATAACGGCAAAGCAGTCATTACAAATTCCCAATTAATACTCATGGCTGGATCACTCTTTTCTTGTAAGCTACTATATATAACTATAACCCAATAAATGCATAAAAAAAAGACCAAGTTTCTATTAAAGAGACTTTGGCCTTCAGTTTTTCTGATCGGCGTACATTGTGAATTTATTTGAGTATACAGTAAACACAAAGTACGTGTCAAGAGGATTCTCTCCTGGACATCTGACATCAACTATATAACAAAATTACGGGTAATCGCCGTCTTTTTTCATGAAACTGGCGAGATTGGAAGAATATTGACATTGATAACGATATATGGTAAAGTAACTTTATTAAATTTATATGCAGGCTGATCAGAAAATCTGAAGGCTGGAATAGGTTTACCATAGGTGAACTTATTCCGGCCTTTTATTTTCCAGATGGAAAGTATAACTTTCCCTGGATTGAACGACTAAGGCTTCTGCTGGCGTCCTAAGGGACTTGGCACAAGCTAGTTTTATCTTATGACTTATGAAGGGGGAGTAATAATGGGTAATGTTGAAAAAAAGGCTGCTGTTTGTGGTGTTTGCCCGGGTGGGTGTGGTGTGAAAGTGACATTGGAAGATGGAAAATTGTCAGATATACAACCCCTGTCCGGATCACCCTATGGGGCAATATGCTTGCGGGGTAAGCACGCATCTGAGGTTGTTTATTCCCCAAAAAGATTGACAACCCCCCTAATCCGTGAAGGGGAACGTGGTGAGGGCCGTTTTCGCCAAGCTAGCTGGGATGAAGCACTGGATTTAGTTACCAGTAATTTTCTGCGTATTCGTAATGAATATGGACCTGAAGCTGTGGCTAGTCATTCAGGCCGAGGAGCGTTTGAGCAGTCTTTGCTTGATTTTAACGCCGACGAGTTGGTCGCTTCCAAATTATTGTGGCCTTTCGGTTCCCCCAACATTGCCAGCGTAAGCTCGCTTTGCTACGCGTCTTTTGGAGTGTTTGCTTCGCTAACTACCTATGGTTTGCGCGGCAAAAACCTGGTACCTGATCTCGAAAATAGCAACCTGATTGTCGTATGGGGCGCAAATCCCGTCACAGATTCACCACCGTTTATGTTTGACCGTATCCTCAAGGCCAAGCGAAAGGGAACCCGTATCGTGGCAATTGATCATATGCGCAGCGATATTGCCGAACGGGCGGATCGTTGGGTTCCTGTTCGTTCTGGGACAGATGGCGCTTTAGTGCTTGGACTGCTGAGGGTGATAATCAATGAAAAACTATATGACGAAGAGTTTGTAACCAAATGGACGTCCGGGTTTGCGGAATTGGTCGATTATGTCCAGTCCTTTACCCCGCAATATGTGGAAACAATAACTAAAGTTCCGGCGGAAACGATTGTCAGTTTAGCAAGGGAAATTGCTACCGCCAAGCCTGCGACTATTAGGACTTATACTGGTCTGGAGTACTCCAACAGCGGGGTGCAGACTATACGAGCGGTATACATTCTATGGGCTATCACCGGGAATTTAGATGTGCCAGGAGGCATTTATATCAATCTGGCTCCGCCGTTACCTTTCGACAAACCAAATTTTCCGCGGCCAGAAACCAAATTACCCATAGGCGCCGAGGAATATCCCTTGTTTTATCATCTAACAGGGTGCGCCCAATTCTTGGAGTTTCCTAAGGCTGTACTCGAAGGCAAGCCATATCCCATTAAGGGGCTTTTAAACAGCGGTGCATCCATTCTGACCTCCTATCCACAAACATCTTTATGGGAGAAGGCTTTGCGGCAGCTTGACTTTTTTGCGGTTATTGACAGGTTTATGACGCGGGATGCACTATTTGCCGATGTGGTTCTTCCGGCGACAACCTACTTTGAAAATACTTCGTATCAGTGCTATCCAGGCTATGTAAGGCTGCGTCAGCCAGTAATAAATCCAGTCGGCGAAGCGCGTAACGACTTGTTTATTTTGGCGGAAATTGCAAGACGACTTGGTTATGGAGAGCTTTACCCCAAAGATGAAGCAGAATTGCTGCAACGAGTGTTTTCCAGAAAGCCTGAACTGCTCAACCAATTACGGGCAAACCCGGAGGGTGTTGCTTTGCCTGTACCGCAGCGACAGTACAAGAAGTATGAATCAGGAGCACTTCGCCCTGATGGCAGGCCAGGTTTTGATACCCCATCAGGTAGGTTGGAGATTACCTCCAAGTTATTGGCGGATTTTGGTTATCCGGCATTGCCGGAATATACCGAACCTATCGAAGGACCAGTAGGTAGTCCGGAGTTGTTTAAGAAGTTTCCGCTGGTATTAAATACCGGGACACGTATACAGTCGACGTTTCGGTCACAGCATCTGAATATACCCGGTCTTTTGAAGCATCAGCCCTACCCGGAAATCCTTATTCATCCCAGCGATGCCGAACAAAGAGATATTAATGATGGTGATAAAGTTATTCTAAGTACTAAACGTGGTAATGTACGTTTTTTTGCCCGGGTTACAGAGAAAGTACAACCTGGCGAAATTGAAGCCAATGTGGGCGGTGGTTCGTTGCAGGCATTGGAATGGAGTAAAGGCAACGCTAACATTATTACCGATATTGCGAATCGGGATCCGATTTCTGGTTTTCCGGTATTCAAGGCTCTGTTATGTCAGGTGAGAAAGGACGATTAATACAGAATGTAAGGGGGATCACCTACATGCATAAAGATGATCAAATGACTCCGCTAGAACGCAAAAAAGCACTAGCACGCGGAGAAAAAGTAGACAGAATGCCAATTGTAATGGCCTATGGCTGTGCAGCCGGCGACCTTCTCCGGCTGAAATACAGCCAATGGAGAGAAAATCCGGAACTTCGTGCAAAAGTAATTATTCATGCTTATCGAGAGTTAGGGTACGATAGTGTATCCACCCAGTATGACACTGATGCGCTTGTCGGACTATTCGGCGGCGAACTTTTCATCAGTGAAATCGGACCAAATTCGGTCAAACGTGCGCCTGTTTCGGATATAAACGATTTAAGCGGCCTCGATCTTGAGCTTGTATGTTCAGAGCAGGATTATACTTTTCAGCATACCTACGAAGTGTTTCATAGACTGCAAGACGCAGTTGGTGCCGAAGTCGGGTCAATTGGTATTGGTATTGAGGGCCCCTTTACACTAGCTGCACGCCTTGCCGGCGCTGAGAGCCTTCTGCGCGCCATATACCGTGCACCTGAACAGGTTCACAAGCTTGTTAAGTTCGCCGCTGATGTGCTGGTTAAGGTGCACACACGTTTCCTGAAAGAGGGCAGTTCGGTTGCTATGATGGATCCGGTTGCATCAGGAACTATTCTTAGCCAGGAAGCATTTAAAATGTTTTCCAAACCATATACGACCTATGTTTTTGACGAAGTTAAGAAGAGCAGTCCCAATGCTATCGCTTATCATATTTGCGGCAATACAACTAAAAATCTCGGCGATATGGCGGAAACCGGATGTAACGGCATTAGTATAGATAACGTTGTTGATCTGGAAATAGCCAAAAAGACTATCGGAGACAAAGTTCATTTGGTGGGGAATTTGCCGCCGGTAGATGTACTTCAATTTGGTACACCGGAAGCTATTGATGAAGGTATACGTTTGTGTTACCGCAAAGCGTATGATAGTCCAAAGGGTTTTACACTCGGTACAGGATGTGCTGTTCCAGTCGGAACCCCGGATGAAAACCTGTATCAATATATGAAAACCGCACGCGAATGTGCTAGAATTCAAGCAAATACACCGGTATCCCGACTATCTGTTGATTCTTTTAATGAAAAAACTAAATGATAAAGGAGGGAAATAGTATCATTTTCGTTTATGACGTTAACGGCAGCAGAGATGATTGATTTGTTGACAAAAAAAGTGGTGAAGTGGAAAGTATAATTGATTTTGGTTGCTCTAGCGCTACATACCTGACGGTTGCTGTTAGTGAATTTAAACTATGGTTATATATAAACAAAAGGCGACTTGACACAAATTGGTTGACAGTTTAAAATATAGAAAAGATGCTAAAAAGTAATAAAAATGCTTGTTGACTGGAAATAATCCAGAGGCAGATTTTCCCCTTATGGAAAAATATGCCTCTGTTTTTATTTAAATATTTAATCAAAGCTAAAGGAGTGATTATTTTGAAACTTGTTGCATTAGTGGGCAGTCCGAGAAAAGGCGGAAATACTGATACTTTGCTGCAAAAGGTGGCTGAGGGCTTTACGTCGCAGGGCGGCGAAACGCAAACCTTTTACTTAAATGACCTTAACCTACGCGGTTGTCAGGCGTGTTATGCGTGTAAGAAGACAGGTCAATGTGTTGTCAAGGATGATACTGCCGAAATTTTTAAGGCCATTAACGCGGCAGATGCCGTGGTCATTGGTTCGCCAATATATTTCGGGAGGTTTACAGCGCAGCTGGCACTGGTTATGGATCGGTTGTTTGCTTATTTGAAACCGGATTTCAGCAGTAGTCTTGCTCCTGGTAAAAAATATGGGGTAGTGTTTGCTCAAAATCAACCAGATCCAAAGCTTTATGCTGGTTGCATTGATGCTGTCGGCCAGGTGCTTGGCCGTGTAGGTTTTGCAGCTGGCGCTAAACCTTTGGTGGGAAGCGGACTGGGAGCTGCCGATGCGGCTTTGCAAAATGAGCAATATCTGCAGGCGGCGGTTGCTTTAGGAAAAGAATTGGCTGCAGTAAATAAGGAATAAATTTCACCTCTAAATGCAAGGCCGCTTGACACAAATTGCTTGATGATCTAAAATATGGATAAGATATTAATATAAGCAACAAGAACGTTTGTTGGCTGGAAAATAGTCCAGAGGCAGATTTTTTCGTTTACGAGAAAATCTGCTTTTGTTTTATCTCAATATCTTTGCGTTACATTACTAAAATATAAATTATGGGGTGATAGAACTATGTCTAAAGTAGCAGTTGCCAGTACAGATGGCATTACTATTAATGAGCATTTCGGCAGGGCGAAAGAGTTTTGGATTTATGAAGTTGCTGAGACTGGCGCCTATACATTCTTGGAACGGCGGGAAATTCCACAGGATACAAATGCTTCCCATACACATGCGGCCAGCAAGACTATTGAACTATTGGCCGATGTTGCGGTAGTATTGGCAGCCCAAATTGGGCGGCAGGCAGAGGCGGAATTGCAAACAAAGGGAATTCTTTCTTTTGCACTGAACCGCCCGGTAGATAAGGCTTTAGTGGCCTATGGTAAACGGGGCAAGTATATCAAGGGCAATGCTCCTCTTAATGCGACTGCCAGTTGTGGCGCCAATTCATGCGGTTGTTCACATGGATGTAGGTAGATAATTGATTGTAAGTCCTAACCCCAATAGTCACTTGAAAGGGAGGCTGCTCCAATAATGGGTGGCCTCCTACTGACAAAATATAAACGGCTGATTAGTTAAAAGCTAAAGGCAAAAAGAATTTTTAATATAATTCTTTTTGCCTTTAGCTTTTTGAAACACATAGCCGCAATAACACAAGGGAGGGTTAAGTCATTGGTTATTACAAAAGAAATGAGTATCCGTGAGGTGGTGAGCAAATATCCGAACACAGTTTCCGTATTTCGTAAGTACGGTATGGGATGTTTTGTCTGCGCTGCGGCAAGTTACGAAAATATTGAACAAGGTGCACACGCTCATGACGTAGATAGCAGTGTGTTAATCGCTGACATAAACAAAGCCATCCATGAAAAGTAAAATTAAGTGAGTTTGCTTTATTTCCTAAAATGAACAAGGAGGAGTGTAAAATGATTAATCTAAAAGAAAATACCTGCCCTACGAGAGAACAACGGGGTAATGGCCTTAATGCCTTTTTTGGGAAGGCAAGTGAGCTTCTTAAAGAGGTAAAAGATGGGAACACGGGTAATCAGGAGCGAGCCTTTCAGCAAACATCAGGTTGCCTTTTAAATTTTTATTTGACTCAGCGTGTTATGACAATTCACGATTCGGTTATGATTGTCCATGCACCGGTCGGCTGCTCGGTAGTTGGTTTGGGCTACAGGGAAGTATTCCGTAAAGTACCAGTCTCTTTGGGACGCCGGGAAAACTACGACTTTCACTGGCTGACGACCAACCTGAATGAAAAAGATGTTATATATGGGGCTGGTGACAAATTAAAATACGCCATAAAAGAAGCACAAGCCAGATATAATCCTAAAGCGATATTTGTTTTGGCATCTTGCACTACCGGCATTATCGGTGAGGATATTGCAGGAGTTGTCGAAGAGGTTCAACCAGATATCGAAGCCAAAATTGTCGCTATCCACTGCGAAGGTATTCGCTCCAAGCTGATCCAAACCGGCTATGACGCTTTCTGGCATGGCATACTCAAATACTTGGTGAAAAAACCAACTAGGAAACAAAAGGATCTGGTTAATGTTGCAAGTATGTTGTCCTATACCTGGCAAGACAGGCAGGAAATCACCCGCTTGCTAGCAAAAATCGGCTTGCGTCCAAACTTTGTTCCGGAATTCTCCACAGTCGAGCAATTTGAAATGCTTTCAGAGGCGGCTGTTACTGCGCCGATTTGTTCTTCTTTTACAGAGTATCTTTCAAAAGGTTTGGAACAGGAATATGGAGTACCTTACTTCTTATACCCTTCACCTGTTGGTATACAGCATACCGATGAATGGTTACGGGCAGTTGCCTATTATACCGGCAAAGAAAAAGAAGTGGAAAAGGTGATTGCCGAAGAACATGATGAATGGCTGCCTAAACTGGAAATTATCCAGAAAGAATTTGAGAAGATTGGCAATGGTCAGGATATCAATGTTCTTGGTTCGCTAGGACAAGGCCGGTTACTTACGCAAGTTCCATTTTTTAACGAATTAGGGGTAAAAACACCAGCTGCGATCTGCTTGGATTTTGATGATTTAGTAGTTGATGAGACCGAAAAATTGATTGAAGAGGTTGGAGATTTTGATATATTGGTTAATACCTTCCAGGCCGCGGAAGTTGCTCATCATACCAGGCGTTACGATCCGGATATTGCGTTGACATGCCCCTTCCAGGGAAGCGCATATAAACGGGATAAAGGTGCAACCAGAATTCATTCTAACAGAGGGGATGCCCGTCCATGGAGTGCTCAGGCCGGATATAAAGGGGCAATTGCTGCCGGTAATTTCTTGCTCCAGACTACCAAGAACCGCTCGTTCCAGAAAACAATGCTGGAAAAGACGCCAGATGTATACAACGAATGGTGGTATCAACAATCGGATCCACTCTATTTTGTAAATAAGGAGGCAAAATAATATATGGCTGCAGTTAAGGAAGAGTCGCAATTATATCCAGAGATAGTCGAAGCCCCCCGCTATTCTTGCGCCATGGGGGGAGCCTATGCAGCAACTTTGGCGACTTTCGGCTCTGTGCCTATCCTTCATTCCGGCGGTGGTTGCGGGTTTGCCCAGAATTTTGGTCAGAGTTTTGCTTCTGGCCTCAATAGTCCTGGTCCGGTCGGCGGCGCCAGTACCCCCTGCTCCACGTTGGTAGAAGAACACGTGATTTTTGGTGGTGAAGATAAGTTAAGAAAGCTGATTGACAGTACTATTAGTTTAATGCCTGGTGATTTGTACACCGTTATTTCAGCTTGCGTACCTAACTTGATTGGTGATGACGTTGATTCGGTAGTTGCAGAGTTTAAGGACCGTGCACCTGTTATTCATGTTAAGACAGCAGGTTTTGCTGGAAATTCGTACAAAGGATACGAACTTTACTTTGACGCTGTTATCAACCAATTATTAAAAGAGCAGCCGGTAAAAAAGAGAACAGTGAATATCTTGGGCATTGTTCCGACACAAAATATCTTTTGGAAAGGGGATCTGCGAAATCTAAAGGAGCATTTGAAAAAAATTGGCGTAGAGGCGAATATCATATTTGGCGACTTAAACGGCCTGGATGCTTTAACCAGAATTCCTGCTGCTGAGTTGAATCTGGTGTTCTCTATATGGGGGATTAGTCCGGCTAAAAAACTAGAAGAACGTTTTGGCACCCCCTATCATATCTTCCCTTCAGTACCTATCGGTCCTAAAGATTCAACCAAATTCTTGCAAACGGTTGGGACTAAGTTGAGAATTACTGATGATGTCATTGCCAAGGTAGTTGATGAGGAGGAAAGAACGGCTTACCGGTTTACAGAATTTATCGGAAATGTACTGGTTGTTGCCATACCACATGCGTACTATGCTGTGGTTGCTGACAGCAGTACGGCAGTAGCTGTTACCCAATATGCGACAAATGAGCTGGGATTTAATCCTGAAATTGTGATTATCACTGATGATCCGCCTGAAGAATATCGAGGTATAATTACTCGCGATTTAACCGAGAATTTGGAAAGCGTATTAAAACCTAAAGTGGCTTTTGAAGTGGATTCTCATAAGATCAGATTGTTGCTGCGTAATTATACCGTGCAAATTGTATTTGCCAGTTCGTTAGAACGGTATATTTCCGAAACAGAACTTGGCGGTGCTTTATTTCTGAGCGTGGGTTTTCCCTCTTACGATCGACTGATTGTTGACCGCAGTTATGCTGGCTATCGAGGGGGATTGAATTTAATGGAAGATCTTATGGTAAAATACGGCGGGCCGCTATAATACCATGATAAACCCCGGATTTTGCAAAGAATCTGGGGTTTGCTTTGAATGTAACGCTGAGGCTTTGAAAAGATCAGACAATATCCACAAAAATATACTTGACACGAAGTGATTAACGGTCTACTATTTATACAATAGTAAATAAATAGTAAGATGTTGACTGAAAACAATTCAGAGACAGATTTTTTAATCGAAAATCTGTCTCTTTTATTTTATTGTTGAGGATTAGAAAAATTTTAATTTGGAGTGATTGGGTTGAATCCAGTAGTGTTAGCAAAATGGATGAAGCGGATATATAATAGTGTTTACCGGTTTTTGGCTATTGGAGCTTTTTTGTTACTCTGGGAGATTGCACCGCGGATTGGGCTAGCAGATCCAGTTTTTTTACCTCCCTTTTCTAAAGTGTTTTTAGCATTTTGTAATTTATTAACAAGCGGTGAGTTAGTTAAACACATTGCGGTTAGTTTACGCCGTTCTATTATTGGCTTTAGTCTAGGTTTGGTGATATCTATTCCTTTAGGCTTGATTATCGGTTGGTTTAAAAACTTTGAAAATTTTATTGATCCTTTGCTGCAAACGTTCAGACAAACGTCTACCCTGGCTTTATTTCCGGTATTTATTCTTTTGTTTGGTATTGGCGAAATATCAAAGGTTGCGATTATTTTCTGGGGAGTGCAATGGGCGATCCTGTTAAATACTATTGCCGGTGTCAAAAATGTTGATCCACTTTTGATTAAAGCGGCGAAATCTATGGGTACTTCTTCTTTTAAGATCTTTATAAAAGTGGTTATTCCTGCTTCTATCCCGTCAATATTTACCGGCATTCGGCTTAGCGCAACCACTTCAATTTTGATCTTGATTGCGGCCGAAATGATTGGGGCTAATGCCGGATTAGGATTTTTGCTGTATGATGCTGAAGTTAAGTACCAAATTCCTGTTATGTATGCATCCATCATTACTATGTCTATGTTAGGACTATTATTGAATTATACCTTAGTGGCAATAGAAAAAAGGGTTACCAGATGGAAAGAGGAGCCAATTGTGGGGATGTAAAAATTAAAAATAGCAATTGGAAGAGACAAAGTTCTCTATACTTTGGAATGCAGTCTTTTATTATTTTGGACAGTGTCAACCTGTTTGCAAATCTTTACCGCGTTGTATATAGAATGAAATTTGGGAGGAGGAATGTTTATGAACTTGGCTCATTTTCTACGTCGGCGTTACACGGAATTCTTTACACCGTTAGAGAAATTATCACGGTTGACCGATTTAGTGCAAGGTCCTGCTATTTATATCAAGCGGGATGACTTGCTTGGTCTTGCAGCAGGCGGCAACAAGACCAGAAAGTTGGAGTTTTTGGTAGCCGATGCTTTGGCTGCTGGCGCCGATACTCTTATCACCGGCGGTGCCTTGCAGTCCAACCACTGCCGATTAACTCTGTCGGCAGCAGTGAAAGAAGGCTTGAAATGTCATTTGGTATTGGAAGAACGAGTGGCAGGCAGTTATAAACAAGACGCTCTCGGCAACAACTTACTGTATCATCTGCTAGGTGCTGAAAAAATCAAGGTTGTGGCCGGTGGCTCGGATATGGCTCACGAGTTGCAAGTGGAGGCAGATGAACTCACTGCTCAAGGGCGAAAACCTTATATTATCCCGGGTGGAGGCTCAAATGCGATTGGCGCAACCGGATATGTGGCTTGTGCTGAAGAAATTCTGGCCCAGACATTTGAAAAAAGCATAAAGATTGATCATGTCGTATGTACCAGTGGCAGCGGTGGGACACATGCCGGCCTGGTAACAGGCTTTTATGGCAGCAATAGCCATATTCCGGTTATTGGTATTAATGTTGGGAAATCCAAAGCCATCCAGGAAAGCGTAGTATTTGACCTTGTACAGCAAACCGCAAAACGGTTAGAAATACGAGATGAAATTCCGCGCGAAACAGTAGTCTGTTTTGACAAATATGTAGGATCAGGCTATTCTCTGCCTACTCCAGAAATGGTAGAAGCCGTTAAGCTGGTAGCCAGAACCGAGGGTATTCTTCTTGACCCGGTTTATACTGGTAAAGCCATGGCCGGACTTATTGATTTGATTCGGCAGGGATATTTTAAGAGCGATGAAAATGTGCTTTTTGTACATACCGGTGGTTCCCCGGCCTTATACGTATATGCTGATGCTTTGGGAATATGGGAGAAGTGAAGAAATGTCATACAAAATAGCGGTTGCGAGTCTGGACGGAAAATTTGTCAATGAGCATTTTGGCAGAGCAAAGGAATTTCATATTGTTGAAGTTAGCGAGAGTAAGTATGAATATCTGGAAACCAGAAAGAATATGCCGTCTAAAAGGTATGATAATCGTCACGAATATGCAATATCTGAAGCAATTGAACTGATAGCTGACTGTCGCTTTGTGTTGGTCAGTCAGATTGGACCAGGTGCCGAGAAGGTATTAGACGCCAAAGGCATTAAACCTTATGTGATTCCAAATTTTATAGATGATGCTTTGATACAGATTATTTCCTTAAATAAAGGGGAATAAAAGTGCGGCTGCTTCTGTACTGCAAATAATCAGAATCTAATCCTAGTATAGATTGGAGGATTAAGATGAAATGAAACGAATAGTGGTAGTGATTACATTAATGCTTAGTATTTTGCTAGTAGCAGGTTGCTCTAAAACAGTGGATGAGGGGGACTACCAATTCCAGAATGGCAAGCTTTCGCAAGAATTCCACCTCAAGGTGATAAAGGGTGGTGCCTTTGATTACGCAATGGCAGATCTGAATGGTTTCTTTAAAGATGTGGGGATTGTGACTGACTATCAGGGACCGCTAAAAGGGGGAACTCTGGTGCAGTCAGTTGTCAAAGGAGATCTTGATATTATGCATTCCGGCCATGTCATTAATGTGGCTATGGCAAGACAAGCTGGTATGAAAATTAAAATTGTTATGGAGGGGATGGTAGATCATCCTGACAGCGATAAAGGGCATATGTATTGGCTTATTCAGGACAATGGGAAAATCAATTCTCCACAAGATCTCATTGGCAAAAAAATAGCGGTTGCCAATAGAGGCAGTTGCGTCGATTTACTTACCTATGAATATCTTCGCCAAAATGGTATACAAAAAGACCAAGTAGAACTTTTGACAATGCCTGATGTCCAACAAGAGCAAGCACTGCGGCAAGGGCTGATTGATGTTGCGGTTGTCCATTCAACATACTCGATTGCCGCTCAACAACGTCCAGGCCTAAAAGTGCTGGTTTCCAGTTATCAGATTGGGGTGGCAGCTGGAGATGGTGAAGCCGGGGGGTTAGCGGTAAGAGCTTTTAGTGAAGACTTCATAAAAAAATATCCTGGTGTAGTTAAGGCCTATATTGCTGGCAACTACCGGGGGCAGCAGTGGGGTAATAAAAATTTTGAAGAAGCTAAACAACTTTGGGCCAAATTCAATGATGCGCCTTTATCAGGGGGCAATTGGCATGCAACCGATAAATGGGTAGATGAAAAGAAAATTCAGTTTTGGATTGATATGATGGAACGAAATGGTTTTGCTAAACCGGGTGAAATTAATGCCAAGGATCTGTACACAAATGATCTGAATCCATTTTATACAGGTGAATTGAAGGAATAAAGAGGCAAAGGAGTCACTAATATGGCATTTAAAAATGAGATTTTTTCAGTAAAAGATGATATCATAGCAACAACACAAAGATTAATTCAGTTTAATACAGTTGAAACACAGGCCTTGCCTAATGCTCCTTTTGGCGCAGGTAATAGAGCGGCACTGAATTATGTTTTAGAAATTGGCAGGCAATGGGGCTTTACTACGAAAGATCTAGAAGGCTATGCCGGATACTGGGAATTTGGCGAAGGCCAAGATGTGGTTGTTATTATGCCACACTTAGATGTAGTGCCTGAAGGAACTGATTGGGATTATCCTCCGTTTGGCGGAGAAATTCACAACGGAAATATCTATGGTCGGGGTGCGGCAGACAATAAGGGGCCGGCAGTTGCTGCACTCTATGCTTTTAAGCTTGTGCGTGACAGCGGGTTAACGGTTAATAAGCGTATCCGGCTGGTTTTCGGGTGCGATGAGGAGAGTGGTTTCGAGTGTGTAAACCATTACATAAAAGCCGAAGGTCTGCCCACCAGCGGATTTACACCAGACGGTGCTTTTCCAGTAATTAATGCTGAAAAAGGTGTGCTTAGTGGCAACTTTGTAATAAAGCTTCCACCAGAAACTGCAAAATTAATTTTTACAGGGGGTACGGCGCGGAATGTTGTGCCTGCCTATGCCAAGGCTGAATTTGCAGGAAAAAGTTATGAGGCAATCGGGGTGGCTGCTCACGCATCGGCTCCGGAATTGGGAGAGAACGCAATAATCAAATTGGCCAGGGAATTGCAACAAGTGGGTACACATCCAGTATTGGAGTTTATAACAAATACGGCTGACCCGGAAAGTCTGGGTATTGCCGCCCAGGATGAAATTTCCGGGCCTTTGACCTATAACATTGGATTAATCCATGTTGATGAGCAAACGGCAACCCTGACTGTCAATATTCGTTATCCTGTTACTCACAATGCTGAAGAAATTATTGAAAAACTGAAAGCAGCCGGTCAGCCATATGGCTTTTCGTTTGAATCTTACACAGGCTCACGGCCGCATTATGTGGCGCCCGAATCCCGACTGATAAAAAACCTGCTTGCTGCTTATGCCGAAATAACAGGTACGGTTGGTAAGCCGCTGGCAATGGGAGGCGGCACATACGCCCGGGTGCTGGGCAATTTTGCCGCATTTGGCGCGCGGTTTCCCGGAGATCCTCCTATTGCCCATCAAAAAAATGAATATATTTCAGTTGATGGCTTGCTCAAAGCAACAGAAGTGTACGCAACAGCTATCTATAAACTTGCCCAAGACAACGAATAAAAAAGCAGGAATGATGCGAATAATCTTGAAAAGCAAGTGTTTAATAACCGACCGAATATAAGAATAGTCAGAGAAGGAATTTCCACTTTAGCAGTTGATGGCGATTTTGGCCTGGGAGCCATAACCGGGAAATGGGCTATGTCTTAATTAAGGATAGAATTAAGTATTGACAATGGATAGTAGACGATGTATAATTCAACTTAATTTTAAATAAGAAATCAGCATTGCTGACTGATCAGTAAGAATCAGAGGCTGTGTCCCATGAACTATGGGATACAGCTTTTTTGTTTCAAGGAGATACGCAACATACGCGCAAAGTTGACCAGAGATACTGGAGGCTTGGTTTTATGCTTATTTTTGATGAATAGGTATGAAACCAAGCATTTTTTATGTAATCATTGCTAATGAAGTGAGGCAGGAAGCTTTGGGCCTGCAGATTTCTTAAGGGAATAGTGAGATTTCAATTGAGCGACAGGGGGATTACTATGAGTTTTGTGAACATTGATGCGGCTGAGGTTCCCGTCAGGGAAGCCCG
Organism: Sporomusa sp. KB1; assembly: GCF_007830295.1. Taxonomy (GTDB): domain Bacteria; phylum Bacillota; class Negativicutes; order Sporomusales; family Sporomusaceae; genus Sporomusa. The sequence continues at coordinate 2,918,763 of NZ_VLKC01000002.1, forward strand.
TCTTGGTTCTATTACCGGTTTTGAGGGAACTGCAGGAGAATTGGTTCGTTGTGCGCGTGCTGGCAGCCTGAAAGACAGTACCCGTAGTTTCAGTCAGTGCATGGGATGTAGTTCAATCAATGCGTTTTGCCAGCTTTCTATGATTCAGGATGCTATTGTTATCAATCATGCTCCAGTCGGGTGCGCCGGGGATTTCTTTACATTTAACTTTGTGTACCGGGTAGGCCAGATGGAAAGAAAACTGCCGCCGGTGATTGGACGGTATTTTAATACCAATATTGAAGAACAAGATACAATTTTTGGAGCTACGAAGAAACTGGAACAAACCATTCGGGCTGCATATGATCGTGTGCGGCCCAATGCCATATTTATTACTACATCATGTGCTTCGGGAATTATCGGCGATGATGTGGAAGGTGTAGCAAGCGACTTATCAACTGAGCTGGATATTCCGGTGGTAGCTTGTTTTTGCGAAGGGTTTAAGTCAAAAATTTGGACGACCGGATTCGATTCAGCGTACCATTCTATTGTTAGGAAAATTGTAAAACCGCCCAGGAAAAAGTCCAATAAGGTTAATATCGTGAATTTCTGGGGTAGTCATGTGTTTGATGAATTGTTGAAACGGTTAGGTTATGAAGCAAATTATATTATTCCTTTTTCAACAATAGCCCAATTGGAATATATATCGGAAGCAGCGGCCACCATCCAAATTTGCCCAACACTTGGTACATATATTGGGGCAGCGCTTGAGCAGGTTTATGGTGTGCCAGAAATTAAATCGCCACCGGCTTATGGTGTGGCCGGTACCGACAACTGGATGAGAGAACTGGGAAGAGTGCTTGGGCGTGAACAGGAGATCGAGTTAATTATTAATGAGGAACATAAACGGGTATTACCTCAGCTTGATGAGTATCGCGAAAAACTTTGCGGTAAAACTGCATATCTTACTGCCGGAGCAGCCCACGGGCATGCATTGATTGCTGTTTTAAGAGAACTGGGACTGGAAGTACAGGGAGCAGCCATCTTCCATCATGATCCTATTTATGATAATGGGGATACTGCATCTGATGCCCTGGCTCATAGCGTGAATACCTATGGCGACGTTTCCAATTATAATGTTTGCAGTAAACAAGCCTATGAACTTGTTAATATTTTAAATAAAGTAAGACCTGATATTATGATCGCCAGGCATGGCGGGATGACCCTTTGGGGAGCTAAGCTCGGGATTCCGACGCTATTAATTGGCGATGAACAATTTGGTTTTGGTTATCAGGGAGTGCTTAATTATGCTGAACGCATTGTAGAGACGCTTGACAACAAAGAATTTGTCACTAATCTGGCAAAACACAGCACAATGCCCTACACAAAATGGTGGTTGGAACAGAATCCATTCTCATTTCTTAGAGGTGACTTAGATGGCAAAATTTATTGAGCAACCCCGATATTCTTGCGCATTGGGTGCACAGCAGTCGGTAATCGGTATCAAAAGAGCTGTACCGATTTTGCATTCGGGTCCTGGCTGCGGTGACAAAGTCAGCCGGCTGCTGGGACAGGGAGAAGGTTATGCAGGCGGTAACACTGTGCCATGCACCAACGCCAGCGAAGCAGAAATAGTTTTTGGCGGTGAAGGAAAACTGGAAAGCGTTATTGATGGTGCGATTAAGGTAATTGATGCGGACCTTTATGTAGTGCTTACTGGTTGTACCTCTGATATTATCGGTGATGATGTTGGGCAGGTAACAGGCAGGTATCAAGCGGAGGACAGACCGATTGTGTATGCAGAAACCGGCGGTTTTAAGAGTAATAATTATGTAAGCCACGAAACGGTGGTTAAGGCGATCATTGACCAATATGTTGACAAGTTCAAGACAGGAACTACGCCCATTAAACATTTAGTTAATGTGTTTGCCTCTATTCCTTACCAAGATCCTTTTTGGAATGGTAACTTGGAAGAAATCAAAAGGATATTGGAAGGGATTGGCCTTACGGTTAATATTCTGTTTGGGTCAGCCTCGCGGGGGGTAGATGAATGGAAAACCATCCCGCAGGCCGAGTTTAATATTGTGATCAGTGCTTGGCCGGGGCTGGGGATTGCCAAACATCTTGAAGCCAAGTATGGCACTCCCTATATTCATTTTCCCTATTTGCCAATTGGCGGTGTGGAGACAACGCGGTTTTTACGGCAGGTGGCGGATTTTGGCGGACTTGATCAGGAATTGGCAGCAGCCTTTATCAAAAGGGAAGAGGAAAGGTTCTATACCCATATTGAGAGAATGGCTGACTTTATGCTTGAATTCCGATACGGTCTTCCCCGCCGGTTTTACACTATTTTAGATGCCTCCTATGCTATCGGGTTTTCCAAATATCTGCTGAACGAACTAGGTATTCTCCCGGCAAAACAATTTGTTATTGATGATACGCCGGAAGAGTTTCAACAGGCAATTAGGGAGCAATTCAACGCTGTCTCCGAGTTTCGTTCGGCACAGGTCGATTTCCTAGTTGACGGTGGTGCTGTTCAGGAGCAAATTCGAAGCGAGGTTCGCAAAACACGGGCACTGATTGTGGGTAGTAGTTGGGAAAAGGATTTAGCCCGAGAGATCGGGGCAGACCTGTTGATTGTCAGCGTGCCTATCGCGCACCGGCTTATTCTAAATTGTGGATATGCTGGTTATAATGGCGGTCTTAGAGTGGTGGAAGATATCTATGATAGGGTTCTTGACACATACAGATAAGAGCGATTAGCTTCATTATATATTTTAATAACTTGAAAGGGGTAATATTATGCTGAAAAGGTCGATATTGAACCGGGTTTCTTTGTTTCTAAGTTTAATACTGTTGGTTGGCACAGTTGCATTGGCAGGCTGTGGCAGCCAAGCCACCGTAAAAACGGAGGAGGATAAGCCCAAATTTGTTAATGGAAGATTAACTAAGGAATTTCACATTAAAGCACCTACACTTCAGGATTTTAATGAAATTATTATTGCAGATCAGAAAGGATTTTTTAAAGAAGTAGGCATTGTTATTGATTATACCGGTGTAGTCCCGGCTGGTCTTATGGCGCAGTCGGTTATTAGAGGTGACAATAATTTGTTTAATTCTGGACACCCGATTACTATCGCTAATGCTAGAGAGTCAGGAGCCAAGATAAAGATTGTCACCCATAGCATGTGGGATGATTCTGACCCTGACAAAGTCCACATAACTTGGATGACTAAAGCTGACGGCAAAATCAATTCTCCTCAGGATTTGGTAGGCAAAAAAATTGCTATGAACAGCTTAGGTGGATGTGCCGAACTTTTGACCCTGGAATTCTTGCGCCAAAATGGCATAACCAAAGACAAAGTGACTATCGTGACAATGCCTGATAAGCAGCAGGAACAAGCACTTAAGCAAGGTCTGGTTGATGTTGCCGCACTACACAATGTTTATCAGAAAGCCGCCCGCAATCATGGTGGAGTTAAGGTGTTGAGTACCAGTTATGATATCGGTAAGGGGGCTGGTAACGGTCCAGCCAGCGGCTTGGCAATACGGGCATTTAGCGATGATTTTATTAAAGAGTACCCGGATGTGGTCAAAGCATACATTGCAGCTGACATTAAAGCTCAGCACTGGATCAATGATAACTATGACGAAGCGTTACAGATTGCAGCTGACTATCTGAAGATTGACGTGAAAGATATGGCCGGCAATGTATATCCGCCAGACAACTACATTGATGAGAAGAAAATAAGTTTTTGGATCACATTGATGGAAAACAATGGGTTTGCCCAACCAGGCACAATAAAAGTCTCTGATTTGTATACCAATGAGTTAAATCCTTACTATACCGGTGAACTGAAATGATACACAATAAACTAACTGTAGTAAGCCTGGCAGATCGGGTGCAGCAGTTACAACTGCCGGTGTTTCGGGAAATTGCTACCCTGGCTGACCGGCGCGGCGCAATCAATCTGGGCGGAGGCACACCGGACTTTGCGGCACCGCCTGAACTTAAGGCCGCGGCAAATGCGGCCATACAGGGTGATTTTAATCAATATGCTCTATCCCAGGGTGTAAAAACATTGCGGGAAGGGATTGCCGGCAAATTGCAGCAAGTTGGGGGCTCATTTGATCCTGAAACGGAAATTACCGTTTGCTGTGGTGCTACCGAGGGAATGGCTGCTTCTCTGCTTGCTGTTATCAACCCGGGAGATGAGGTAATTATCCTTGAGCCGGCTTTTACTATCTATGCTCCGGATGCTGTTCTCAGTGGTGGCAAACCGGTTTATGTTCAGCTAAGTCCACCTGAATTTCGTATTGAACGTCAATCTTTGGAGGCAGCCTGGTCTCCTCGAACCAAAGCCATCATTATTAATTCGCCTCATAATCCTACTGGTAGGGTTTTTGCTGCGGAAGAATTGGCTATTGTCGCTGATTTTTGCCAAAAATACGAATTATTGGCTATAACTGATGAAATTTATGATGAAATCCTTTTTGACGAGATTTCACTGCCAAGACTTTGGACCATACCAGGTATGAGAGAGCGTACCATAATCATTAATGGATTTTCTAAAACATATAGTGTGACTGGCTGGCGGCTGGGTTATATCGCCGCTCCGGCCTGGCTTACTAAGGGAATCAGAATTACTCACAATTACTTAACAATCAGTGCCGCTGCACCGCTGCAACAGGCGGTTGTACAGGCTATTCACTTTTCTGAAATGTACTATCAGGAGTTGAAAAGAGCGTATCAAGCCAGACGGGACATACTGCTTGCCGGGTTGAATAAACTGGGGATTCCCTGCCGGATACCACAGGGTGGATACTTCTTGTTGGCAGATTTTAGCCGGTTTGGCTGGGATGATGATCTAGCTTTTGCCAAATGGCTTATTGAGGCTGTAGGGGTCGCGGCTGTTCCTTTATCAGGGTTTTACCATTCCCCGCCAGCAGACAGGAGACTTTTACTGCGGTTTGCTTTTTGCAAAAGAGAAGAGACGCTGCATGGTGCATTGCAACGATTGCAAAATATTGATTTAATTCACAAGGAAAATATAGGGGGATAAATTATGCCTACATACGGAAAGGTAACAAGCGCTACTATTACTGAACTGAAAAAGATCGTTGGCCCGGAACACGTGGTATGGGGTGAGTCCATTCCGTCACAGTATGCATATGATGCCGGCACGAAAAAGGAGGGGTTGAGATATCCTGAGATTCTGGTTTTTCCCGGCAGTGCGCAGGCAGTGGCGGCAATTCTGAAAATGGCTAACAACCACCTGATTCCCGTGACGCCACGGGGAGGCGGCAGCGGTCTGGCAGGAGGGGCCGTGCCGTTAAATGGCGGTATAGTTCTTGATTTACGCCGAATGAATAAGATTGTGCATATTGATCCTGAAGCAAGGTATATGGTAGTGGAACCGGCGGTACGGACGATTGATATACAGCAGGCGGCCAATCAGCAGGGGCTGTTATATGCTGGTGATCCCTGCAGTAGTGATGACTGTGTCATCGCCGGTAATATAGCGACAAATGCCGGCGGCAACAGGGCGATAAAGTATGGCGTGACCGGCGATCAGGTATACGAATTGGAAGTGGTTACCCCGCAGGGGGAGATTGTTACGCTAGGCGGAAGGTTGAAGAAAAACTCGACAGGCTACGGTTTGGTCAAACTGATTGCCGGTTCGGAGGGGACTTTAGGCATAATTACCCAGGTAACGATAAAGCTGCAAAAGCTTGCGCCTTTGTTACCTAATTTTTTAGCGGTATTCCCCAGTTTAACTTCAGCGATTTCTCTGGTGGGAGCTTTACTGGAAGACACGGTAATTGATCCTATCTCCATTGAGTTGATTGACCGGCAAACGGTATTAGACTTAGAACGGTATTGTCAGGAAAAAATATTTGACGACTACACGGGCGATTGTCTGATTATACAATTTGAAGCCTATACCCAGGATGGGTTGCAAAAAAAATGGGATGAGTTGCAAAAAAAGTGTAATATTTATGGTTGCCACAGGGTGTATGCAGTGGATGGAGAGAAGATATGGCCGGCCCGCAGGGCCTGGGGAAAAGCCATTGAGGTGGATCATCCTGTCGGTGTATCGGAAGATATTGTTGTACCAGTAGACCAGATTGCGTCATTTGTAGGCCAACTTGAGGCACTGATCAGGGAGTTTCATTTTCAGTTTCGTATGGCCGGTCATGCCGGAGATGGTAATATGCATATAAGAATTGTACCTGGGGAAGTGCCAGTCGATGAGTGGCCGGCAGCAGTGAAAAAATTCAGGGAAAAGCTGTATACAGTCACGTATGATCTGGGCGGGCGTTTGTCAGGGGAACATGGAATTGGTCTAAAGCGCAAAGAAATTTTGCGTGGGATTATCAATCCTGTTGAACTAGCACTTATGCAGGCGATTAAAAAGGCGTTTGACCCTAACTATATTCTGAATCCTGGAAAAATATTTGATATGACGAGTCCGGCTATAAATAATACAGATACAGTGGGTTTACGCTAATATGTCAATTAATAAAAAATTTGTAGATCAATTATAAGTAGGCATAAAACGCGGTAAAAAAGTATACAAAAAGCTTGCATTTTTTATTTAATTGAGTATAATAAAAAGAAAAACTTTATATATGCTGATTGGTTGATAAACTAAAGGCTGGCAGGATATTCTTAGTAAAAAGAGATATCGTACCAGCCTTTTTTGTACGTATAAGGTAATGCTTTCTTACCTATCAAGCATATAAAAGTTATCCCTGTTACAGGGGCTGATCAGTGAATTAACTGAAGGCCACAGAAATAGCTAGCTATTTCCTGTGGCCTTATATTTTTTTGAGGTGATGAAATGGCGCAATATATTGAACAGGTACGACATGTATGCTCACTAGGGGCTTTGCAATCAGTGCTGGCCATTGAACGGGCGGTGCCTATTTTGCATGCCGGCCCCGGTTGCGGGCAAAAGTTATGGGGTGCTTTAGGTTTTCAAAATGGCTGCCAAGGCTCCGGTTATGTTGGCGGTCACTCGGTTCCCTGCACGAACATTGGCGAGAAAGAGGTTATTTTTGGCGGCAATGAGAGACTAAGAGATATTGTCGATAATTCTTTAAAAATCATTGATGCCGATTTATTTGTAGTTGTCACCGGCTGCACCTCCGACATTGTCGGTGATGATGTAGGTGAGGTGACCAGGCGATTTCAGGAGCAGGGTAAACCTGTCGTATATGCCGAAACAGGCGGCTTTAAAGGGACTAATTTTTTCGGGCATGAATTAGTAATTGATTCCATCATTGACCAATATTTGCAGCCGGCGAAAGATGTGCAGGCCGGCCTTGTAAATATTTGGTCGGTGGTTCCTTTCCATGATGCCTTTTGGGTAGGGAATCTGAAGGAACTTGAGAGTTTAATTTCGGAAATTGGTTTGACGCCAAATGTTATATTTGGTCCGGGGAAAGGGCTGGCATCACTGAATAAAGTGCCGCAGGCACAGTTCAATCTGCTGATTTCCCCCTGGGTTGGTCTGAAAAATGTGCAACACCTGGAGGAAAAGTTTAACACGCCCTATTTGCATTACCCGGTATTGCCGATAGGTCCGACTGAGACAGCGAAATTTCTCCGTACAGTAGGTAAGTATGCGGGCCTGGAAGAAAAACGGGTCGAAAAGGTAATTAGCAGACATGAGGCCGATTATTACTATTACATTGAGCGTTCAGCCGATGTATTGCTTGAGACCAGATTGCTGCCCCGGAGATTTGTGACCATTGCTGACAGTTTTTATGCAGTAGGTATTTCTAAATTCCTGGTTAATGATTTGGGGCTTTTACCAGAGACACAGTACATTACCGATGGGGTCAGTGAGGAGTATCAGGAAAATATCGCGGCAGAGTTCCAGAACTTTGTCGATGGCATTACTGCTAACGTGGTTTTTACCAATGATGGAGGAGTGGCGCATGAGGATATCCGGAAGATTAAATTCCGTGGCCGTCCTTTAATCTTAGGCAGTTCGTGGGATAAAGCGCTGGCTAAAGAACTCAATGGTTATCAGCTATCGGTATCCATGCCGGTCAGCGACAGATTGGCTTTAAACCGTGCGTATACTGGCTATCAGGGAGCGTTGCGGCTGGCAGAAGATATTTATTCCCTGGTACTGGCTGATTTCCAGTAACCCTATATGGCTGAATAATATAGCGACAGGAGGTTTGGCAATATGAATGAGTATATTAAAGAAGCAAAAGAGCACTTGATTGATATGTCCGGTATAGTGACATTCTTTGCTTTGTGGGAAATATTACCGCGTATTGGGGTTGTGGACGCACTATTTATACCACCTTTGTCTGTGGTATTGCAAACATTATGGCAATTGACTGCTGGTGGGGCGCTATTTTTGCACATTGCGGCCAGTTTGCAGCGAACTTTAATTGGTCTGGCATTGGCCGTAGGGACTGGCTTGCCCTTCGGTTTTCTGTTGGGAGGTGTTTATCCTAAGTTATCCCGGCAGCTGCGACCCTTGCTGCGCATGCTGGGGCAGATTAACGGATTTTCGCTGTTTCCCATTTTTATTCTATTCTTTGGGATTGGTGAAGGGGCAAAAGTCAGCATTATTTTCTGGTCAAGTATTTGGCCTATTTTATTTACTACGATTGCCGGCATTAAGCAGATTGATCCCTTATTGATAAAAAGTGCCCGTTCTATGGGGGCCAGCAGGGCAACTATTTTTTGGAAGGTAATTTTACCAGGAGCGGCGCCTGTCATTTTTACCGGGGTGCGTACCGGCGCAACCCATGCATTTCTCATGTTGATGGCTGCTGAGGTTATTGGTGCCAGTGCCGGATTAGGCTGGCTGATTCACAACTCGGCCATGAACAGCGTTATCCCTCGTCTCTTTGCCGGAGTTATCAGCATTGCTGTTCTCGGAGCCGCAATAACCTATGCATTGCATTACCTGGAAGAACTGTTAATTGACTGGAAGCCGGTTTCTAAAAATGAAAGTTAATTCACAGTTTTACTAATTTGCCGCGAATAGAGGAGGGAGAAGAATGGAAGGAACGTTAAAGAAAGTAGTCCTAAAAACCAAGGAAGGAGGTGAATACGGTAAGGCGCTTTCGGGGGTTCGGAGTTTACTAGTTGATAATTTGTCCATTATTGTATTTCTTATTATTTGGGAAGCAGCTCCTAGGGTGGGACTGGTACCACAAACGTTTATTTCGCCGCCTTCCATAGTATTAAGCACCCTATGGAATTTGTTGGCAGACGGCGTCTTGCTCATCCATGTAAAAGCCAGTCTGCTTAGGGCGCTATTCGGATTTGTGCTGGCAGCGGTGCTTGGTATTCCGCTGGGTTTCTTCTTGGGCGGCGGTTTTCACTTATTTGAGCGCATTGTGACACCGCTGTTGCGCTTATTGGCTGAGGTAAATCCCTTTTCGTTGTTTCCGGTATTCATTTTGATATTCGGCATTGGTGAAATATCTAAAGTTTCAATGATTTTTTGGGTGTGCTTATGGCCAATTTTGCTTAATACGATTACCGGTGTAAAGAATGTGGATGAGTTATTGATAAAATCCGCCCGCTCTATGGGGGTAAAGGCTGTAGACATGTTTTTCAAAGTAGTGCTGCCTGCAGCATCTCCTGGCATATTTCACGGCTTGAAAACAAGTTGCAATACTGCATTTTTTATGCTGATTGCCGCTGAAATGATTGGTGCCAGCAGTGGCTTGGGGTGGCTAGTGTTTAATGCCCAGAACAATTATCAAATTCCGAAGCTGTTTGCAACTACAGTCACGATATCTGCACTAGGGCTTTCGCTTAATTATTTGTTTGCAGAACTGGAACGCCGAATCATTAATTGGCAAGAAAGTGAGCCTGATTACTAATGTTTGTGTCAATAGTAAAAATAAAGGAGGCTACCTATTGTGGCAGATAAAAAAACAGTAAAATTGCTGATAACAGGAATTATCGGCGTAGTAGTGGCAGGAGCAATTGCCTATGGTGCGTATCAGGGCAATAATCCAGCCTCTGCCGGGGGGAATGGATCCAAAGCTGATGGCGATGGCTTGATCCCCCTTCGGACAATATCGCAGACAGCCTGCAGTTCCACGCCCTATATAGTAGCCGATCAATTGGGCTTTTTTAAAGAAGAAGGACTTAAAATAGTTTATACCGGAGATACGCAGCCCAATCAGATTATTCCCTCCATTCTGAACGGGAATAATGACCTTTACAACGCCCATCCCAATTCCCTTGCTGTTGCTATTGCCGGCGGTGCTAAGATCAAAGGGGTAGTGAAAGCCGGAATTGACCCCTTGCCGGAGCAAGACCCCAAACTGCGACATATGAATTGGTACATCAATCCGAATGTTACTCCGGAAATTAAGAACTTTGCCGACTTAAATAAGCTGGAAGGCAAGCTTAAATTCTCGCTCATTACCAACAATCAGTGCTCTGACTTCCTGGCAAATAACATTGCTGACCATAATGGGGTTCCTCGCAGTAAAATTGAGTGGGTAACTATGCCGGATGTGCAGGCTGTTCAGGCGCTGAAACAAGGGCTGGTAACTGTATCGGGTGTGCATCCGCCCTTCTACAAATTGATGGAGGATGCGGGCATGGTGAAGATCGCAGATAGTCTGGACGCTGGTTTTGGCCAGGCCGGCGGTGTCGGCTACTATTACTTTACTACTGATTTCATTGAGAAAAATCCTGAGGTTGTCCGCAAATTTGCGCGTGCTATAGTTAAAGCGCAAATATGGGCTAACGAACATCAGGAAGAAGCCCGCAAGCTGACGGAGGATTGGATCAAGGTGCCGGTCAGTGCCACGCACTATTATGCCGCAGATAAGGATATTAGTCCGGATATGGTCAAGCCGTGGATTGAGGATTTAGAAAATAGCGGAGTAATTCCTAAAGGGAAGGTTACGGTCGAAGACTTAGTTGATCTTAGGTTTACCGGCAAATAAAAGTAAAACTATATACGCTGATTGGTTGTTAAACTAAAGGCTGGCAGATATTCTTGGTAACGCGAGATTATCTTACCAGCCTTTTTCGTACATACAAGGAGGTGGTTTTTTACCGTTAAACATGTAAGAGTATTCCCTTCTATCGGGGCTGATCAGTGAATTAACTGAAGGCCACAGAAATAGCCAGCTATAACAAAGGAGGCTACGTATTGTGGCAGATAAAAAAACAGTGAAACTGGTGATAACAGGAATTCTTGGTGTAGTAGTGGCAGGAGCAATTGCCTATGGCGCGTATCAGGGCAATAATCCGGTTACTGCCGGGCAAAATGGAGGCCAAGCTGGCGACGATGGCTTGATTCCTATCCGGACAATATCGCAGACAGCTTGCGGTTCCACACCATGGGTAGTAACTGATCTATTAGGTTTTTTCAAGGAAGAGGGACTTAAAGTAGTTTATACCGGGGATACGCAGCCTAACCAGATTATTCCTTCGATTCTGAACGGAAATAATGATGTTAGCGGCGCTCATCCCAATTCACTTGCGGTCGCTATTGCCGGCGGCGCCAAGATTAAAGGTGTAGTGAAAGCCGGAATTGATCCCTTACCGGAGCAAGACCCCAAACTGCGTCATATGAATTGGTATATCAATCCGAATGTTATCCCGGAAATTAAGAGTTTTGCCGATTTAAATAAGCTGGAAGGCAGGATTAAATTTTCGATCATTACCAACAATCAGTGCTCTGACTTCCTGGCAAATAACATTGCTGATCATAATGGGGTTCCCCGCAATAAAATTGAGTGGGTGACTATGCCGGATGTGCAGGCTGTACAGGCGTTAAAACAAGGGTTGGTAACCGTGGGGGGTGTGCATCCGCCATACTACAAACTAATGGAGGATGCGGGCATGGTAAAGATCGCGGATAGTCTGGACGCTGGTTTTGGCCAGGGTGGCGGTGTCGGCTACTATTACTTCACTACTGATTTCATTGAGAAAAATCCGGAGGTTGTCCGTAAATTTGCACGGGCGATAGTTAAAGGGCAAAAATGGGCTAATGAACATCCGGAAGAAGCCCGTAAGATGACGGAGGATTGGATCAAGGTGCCGGTCAGTGCCACTCACTATTATGCCGGAGATACAGATATCAGTCCGGAAATGGTCAAGCCGTGGATTGAGGACTTAGAAAATGCCGGTGTAATTCCTAAAGGAAAGGTTACGGTAGAAGATTTGGTTGATCTTAACGTGGTTTACGGTAAGTGAACTCGTTTCAGCATAGCTGAAACATTGGGGATTCAGGTGGAGAGTCTACTCCACCTGAATTAACGCCGCCTGTAGCGGCGGGAGTTTTGACTCGCGCACTAAGATAAAGTAGTTGGAACAGTTCTGGAAAACGTATTATAGGTAAAGAAAAAAGGAATGCCTGCTGATTTTGTATTAGTTGGCATTCCGAATTTTTGAATATAAATAATGAGGAGGCTATGAAATCTATGGCAATTAACTTGAATCATTCAGAGGTGCCGACAAGGGAGAATAGACTGGGTTCCATTACTGGTTATCAAGGCACAATACGAGATTTGGTAGAGCAGGCTGCTTGTGGGTCGCTGCGCAATAAAGAGCGGTGCTTCAGCCAGGCCAGTGCTTGCAGTTCGGGCTGTGCCCAAGGTCAGCTTTCACGCATTGTAGATGCTGCAGTGGTCAATCATGGTCCGGTAGGCTGCGCCGCAGATACGGTAGCCGGCAACACTGTTAATAAGTGGGGGCAGCATATTCGCGGCTGGGAGCATAAAAATATCCAGCTGATCAATACAAACATGGTAGAGGAAGATACCGTTTTCGGCGCTGTGAATAAATTACGTGAAGCCGTTCAAGAAGCATATAAACGTTTTAATCCCAAGGCTATTTTTATTACTACTTCCTGCGTATCAGGAATTATTGGCGAAGATATCCAGAGTGTAATTGAGGAGTTGCAAGACGAAATCCCGGTCCCGATTGGTTCGGTACACTGCGAGGGTTTTCGTTCTAAGATATGGGCTACCGGCTTTGATGCAGCCTTCCACGCTGTTTTGACGACACTGGTCAAACCGCCGGAGAAAAAATCCAATACCGTAAACGTAATTAACTTTAATGGCAGTGCCCGTAAACAGATTGCGGAAATGTTGGCTCCTTTTGGGCTGGAACCGGTATTTTTACTGCCGTACAGCTCTGTAGAACAGTTAACACATCTATCTGAGGCTGTGGCGACGATTAGCATTTGCGGAACGTTAGGCAGTTACATTGGAAATGCACTTGAGCAACAATATGGTGTTCCCTATGTAAAAACCTTACAGCCTCATGGTCTTGCGGGGATGAACAGTTGGTTGCGCGGTTTAGGCGCGGTTATTGGTAAGGAGGCGGAAGTAGAGGAATATATTCGGCTGCAGGAAGAACGTATTGCCCCGGAACTGGCGGAAATACGGAGCCGATTGAAAGGCTGCAAAGCAGTTGTCGGCATGGGACCGAGTTTTGGGCAAAACTACATCCGGACATTGCGGGAATTGGGTATTGAGGTGATATGGGGTTCTACCTGGCATTTTGACCCTCAGCATGATAATGGTTCCTGCCCGGCATCCGCCCAATACTTAGCTGCGGGTGAGGACAATATTCCCGTAAGTGTGGCTGACCAGCAGAATTTTGAGATAATTAATTTGCTCAACCGTTTAAAGCCTGACCTCTATGTAGCCCGTCACGGCGGTACCACCGTATGGGCGACGAAATTAGGCATACCCTCCATCATGATCAATGATGAGTACACGGCCTACGGGTATCAAGGGTTGATTGACTTTGGCTACCGGATTGTTGATGCATTAACCAATCGCAGCCTTGCAAAGAACTTGGCTGCCAGAGTAAAACTTCCGTACACTGACTGGTGGCTGCAGCAAGACAGTTTTTCCCTGTTGCAGGAAGCAGCCCGGTAGTTTCTTTAGAATAAAACAAATGCCCTATTCCGCTGCTGTTACGAAGCTGCGCCATTCACTCCAGGTATTGCCGCAACCCACGCGGTAAAAATAGCTGGTTCCCGGTTTTAGCCTAGTAATTGTTGACGAATACAGTTGAATGGGTCCGGCAGGAGTCGATAGTCTTGTCGGTTCGGCCGTGATTGTTTTGACATCATACGGAGTGGAATGTTTGCTGGTGATTTCTGCATATTGCACATGGCAGTATTCCGTGTAGCAATCCATTCGCCAAGTAACGGTCAGGCTAGTCTGGGGATTATTCGTACATGTTATTTTGATTTGCTCAGGATAGGCAGTGGCTAAGGTTATATCGGAGCAAAAAGGGACACCGGGCAGGCCGGACAGGCTGGCGACTAAGGTTATAATCAGGGCAGCATGTTTGTACTTTAACCTAAACATAGTGATGGCCACTCCTTTTTAAAAAAGTCGGTTGTTTTATTATTCTTATTGTACGTACATACGGAGTGTAAGGGACATGCAAGATAAATACTTTGGTGTATATCTCTTGGAGGAAGTAGGCAGCTAGAAATATGAGGAAAGAAACCGTGAAAACTGGTATAAAATATATTGGTGATCAATTTATTAATAGCTTAGGCATTATGATGTTCTTGCTGGTGTGGGAATTTGCACCACGATATGGGTTAGTGGATAGACAGTTTTTTCCTCCTTTTTCGCAGGTCCTATTGTATCTTGGCAAGCTTGCCGCGAGTGGCGTTTTGTTCATCCATATAGCGGCAAGTTTGCAAAGAATTTTCCTCGGATTGGTACTGGCTGCGATTTTTGCAGTACCTGCCGGTATTATTTTAGGAGGCGTTTTTCCTGCTTTATCCCGGAACTTAATGCGACTATTCCGTCTGCTTGAGCAAGTAAATGCTTTGCCGTTATCTTTAATTTTTATTTTATTTTTTGGGATTGGTGAGCTTGTTAAAGTCTTCATTATCTTTTGGTCAACTATCTGGCCAATTCTTTTTACAACAATTGCCGGTGTTCGGCATGTGGATCCGCTCTATATTAACATGGCCCGTTCTCTTGGCGCCAATAGGCTGGAGATTTTTAGCAAAGTTATTTTACCGGCGGCGGCACCGGCCATTTTTACCGGTATACGATCTGGTGCAACCTATGCTTTTTTTATTCTCATTGCTGCTGAATCCATGGGTGCTTATTATGGTGTGGGACGCTTGATTCGCAGCTCGACCTTTGGCGCAGTTATCGTTATAGCTTTACTGGGAATGAGTTTGAACTACTTGCTGCATTCTATTGAAAATAGTTTTTTGGATTGGAAGAAAAATCTTCGCGACAATGATAGCGTAATCTAAACTGTACATGCTAAAAACCGGAAGCCGGATTCCTTGTTGTGAATCCAGCTTCTTGTTTTGTTTGTACAACAAAGATAATAATCCGATGTTTTTTTATAGTTCTGCTTTAATAATGACCTGATCTCCTGCCATACATGTTAGCAAGGTTCACTCCATACAATAATTTTCTTTTCCAGAAATTTTACAATGGAATCAATAGTAATGCTTAGTATGGCAATAACCACAGCACCGGAGAAGATCCACTCAATATTATAGTTCTCCTGGCTGTTTATAAGAAACCATCCCAAACCTGAACTTGATCCCATCATTTCGGCAGCAATGAGCAGAAAAAAAGAATATCCCGCACTCAAACGCAAACCAGTGAAAATGGATGGTCCTGCTGCCGGCAGCACGATCTTGTAAAACAGTGACCAACGCGTCAGGCCAAACGACCGGGCCGCTTTTAATAGGTCAGCGTCTACATGGCGGATTCCAGCAGCTGTATTGAATAAAACCGGCCAAATACAAATCCACGCAATAATCGCAAGCTTAGCAGCTTCGCCAATTCCCAGAAATAATATAATCACATGAAATAAAATATAGGGATTGGCCTGCGCCGCTATTTCAAACAAGGGTTCCAATGCGGTTTCTAGCTTGCGGAACCAGCCACCCATGACAAAACCTAAGGGAATACCAATTGCCACTGCAATCGCAAGCCCGCCGATGGATCGCTGCAAACTAATTGCAATATGAGGAACAAGCGTCCCGGAAATGAGCAGCTTGGCAATGGCTAGCAGTACAGTAGAAAAAGCCGGTATAAACATGGTATTGACCAGCCCGAACCAGGCTGACAGTTCCCACACCAAAATAAAAGTGATAATGGCAATCGTATTCGTAAACGCCTTTTTCAACACTTGCATGCAATCTTCCCTCCTAGTGAGTCCGCGTTAGTCACCGCCAACGTAATTCAATGTGTTATTTTCTTCCTTTTCAGTACAGCCTGGTAGATGCTGTTTCATGGTATGCTTTTCATGATTGACCTGAGGAGAAGTAGTTTCAATAAAGCGTTCTTTATTTAAACGGTTCACTTCGTGTCCGCCGGCAGCAATAATAAAAGCAAACAATAGTACCACAATGGATACATAGTATTCGTTGAACAACCTCGACCACTTTCCTTTACTATGGACTGGCGAAGCGGCGTCAAAGATTCCCACGGTTTCTTTCCAGAAAAAGCTGGTTTTTTCGATATGTAAAATGACTTTGTTAATAAAAATCCCCAATAATATTATAAAAGCGCCACCGGCATACATCCGCGGCACTTGAGAAAGCATTGCGGACGCATGCACCAGCCAGCCCAACCCGGCCTTTGCTCCTAGCATTTCGGCGGCCACAAGCATAAAAACTGCCATTTGTACGCTAATGCGTATGCCGGTAACAATCGTGGGCAAAGCGCCTGGTAATAGAATATCGCGCATTAAAACAAAATTAGAAACGTTCATCGACCGGGCTGTTTTAATCAACAACGGATCAACAGTGCGAATGCCCGTAATAGTATGAAACAAAATCGGCCATAATGAGACCAAAGCAATAATCATTAACTTCATGGCTTCACCAATTCCAAAAAACAACATAAACATGGGAGCCAGTGAAAACGGATTGACATTGCTTAAAAGTCGGAACAAAGGATCCAAATATTTGAGCACTCCCGGAAACCAGCCTGTCAAAATAGCGCCTGCGGGTACTGCAACTAACAAAGCTAGCAGCAGGCCCAGTGATGCTCGCCACAAACTCACAATCAGCTGCGGATACAGCAGGCCTTGCTCCCAAAGCTTATACCCGGCTGCTATTACCGCCGATAAAGGTGGTAAAAACTGCGCATCAGCCCAACCTACCCGCGGCGCGATTTCCCATAACAGCAGGAACAGAAACAGTCCTGAACCCCGTAATGCTACATTGCCTGCTGTGGTTAACAGTCCCATAATTTCACCTCCAACGTAATATCTCTGCTTGAAAGAAAATAATGTTAAATATAAAATTCAGATAAAAAAACAATAAAGCCAAAGAAGCTGCTTATAACAACTTCTTTGGCCTTCAGTTTTTTTTGATCAGCCGCCATACAAATTATGCGAATGATTTTTAATTTTAAGCTAAATTATAGCACGGTTTTCAAAATAGTCAAGGTTTTACTATAGCAATCTATGAGACTTAAAAACAAACATGAGGTCAGCGAATAGGTAATCCCAGTTCGATTTGAACATTGACACGTGTAGCGTAATGTGTTATTCTATCATAAAATATAGTACTTACAAACTTGAGTCTATTATAAGCGGTGTGCCGATCAGATAACAAACTGAAGGCCAAGGTTCATAACATGAGCCTTGGCCTTTTACTATTATAGCACCTAATAAGGGCTTTAGACTCATGACAAGGTATAGTATAAAAATATTGTTTTTTTTATTAATGAGTTGACCGGTGAAAAAACTGGAGACGAACAATAAGCGTCTTCAGTTTTTTATTTTCAGGCAGGAGTAAAAATCTAGGGAAAGGTGATGGCTAAATGATAGAACATGTAGTCAACAATTTTCGCAAAGTGTACAGAAAAAAAGTGCAGGTTACTTCAAATACCGGACTCAGTTGCAAAATACCCTTCGAGCCGTTAGTAACAGTATTAGAAAAGATCTTTGGTATTGTGCTTGTATTGCTGGTATGGGAGCTGATGCCGCGACTAGAGTTAATTGATCCGTTTCTTTTGCCGCCGTTTAGTGATGTAATACAAAGTTTATTTACTTTGGTGAGTACCGGCGAAATTTTTAAACATTTTTCAATTAGTATCAGCCGTTCTGTTACTGGTTTTTTTATCGGTATCGGGATAGCAATACCTTTGGGAGTTTTTATGGGCTGGTATGACAAACTGGAGGAAGTGGTAGATCCTTTAGTGCAGGCTTGCCGTAATTCTTCTGTGTTGGCTCTATACCCGGTATTCTTACTACTCTTTGGCATCGGTGAGGTTTCTAAAATGGCGATTATCATCTGGGGAACTATTTGGCCAGCACTGCTGAATACCATTTCCGGCGTGAAGAATACCGATCCACTGCTCATAAAGGCAGCCCGTTCTATGGGGGTATCCAAGTTGACACTGCTGTATAAGGTGATTGCACCAGCAGCGCTGCCCTCAATATTAACAGGTGTCAGACTGAGCGCGGCCAGTTCAATTCTAGTATTGGTAGCTGCTGAGATGATCGGTGCTAATGCTGGCCTGGGATTCATGATTTTTTACTTTGAAGAACGGTATGCGGTACCAGAAATGTATGCTGGCATCATTACCATGTCACTCCTTGGGGTTACCGTCAATTATCTGCTTGTTGCCCTGGAAAAACGCCTGACCGGTTGGAAAGAAAAGATAGTTAATGAATAGTAAAAGGAGGTACCAATAATGAGCTTATTAGAAGACAAAGTAGTACCAGGCCGGGAAAGCAGGCTGGAAGCCTGCATTGCTTATGGCGGTACAGCTTGCAGTTTAAAGGGTGAAAATAAAGGCTGCCTGAAAAACCAGGAGCGGGCCTTCTCGCAATCAGGACTGTGTCAATTGCTGCCAACAATGGGTATGCTGCTGACGTTGCCTGATACGGCAGTTGTTGTTCATGGTGCTATCGGCTGCGCGGCAAATGGTATCAGCACAGTCATTGGCATTCGGCTGCGAAATGTACAAAAAGGCAATCCCAATGCCAAAGAGGGAATATGGGTATCCACCAATTTGACCGAAAGTGATGTTGTTCATGGCGGCGAGGAAAAATTGGAGCAGACCATCCTGGAAACCTATGAACGCTATTCTCCCAAATCGATTGTGGTGTTTCAGACCTGCACGCCTTCGATTATCGGTGATGATGTGGCCAGTGTAATTGACCGGGTGCGGGATAAATTAGCTATTCCGGTGCTTGTCGCTTACTGCGAAGGCTTTAAAACCAAGGTTTGGGCAACAGGCTATGATGTCGCCTTTCATGCCATCGTACATGGCTTTATCGAAAGTGACAAAGAAGGCCGGCCGCCGCGGCGGGAACCTGGCAGTAAGCGCGAACGCCCATTGGTTAATGTGATCAATCTGGCTTCGGTGGGTAAGCCGGATGAAGATGAAATCACTAGACTGCTTAATGCTATCGGTATTGATGTTACGATTGGCCCCAACTTTGCCACCCGGGAAACCATCCGCAATATGACCCAGGCTGATTTGACGATTAGTGTCTGCCCTACTCATGATGACTATTTCATCGATTACCTTCACAAGGAATATGGTGTGCCCTATGTTTTAAAAGATATGCCAATCGGTCTGGAAAATACCAGAGCCTGGCTTTTAGATATTGCCAGCCATTTTGGATTGGAAAACCAGGCAGAAGCATTCATTGACGCAGAAGAAAAGAAGGTTTTGCAGGCGGTAGCCAAGTATACGCCGGCCTTGAGCGGCAAAACAGTATTTTTAAGCGCCGGTGAATTCAGGGCGTTGGTAACTGGCGCATTATTTCAGGAACTGGGGCTGGAGGTTGTCGGGGTTCGCTCTTATCATCACGATCATTTTGGTGAGGATTATTATGAAAAGCTGGTGAAAAACCAAAACGGTAAAAATTTCAGCGTCGACATTGCCAATTTTCAGCCCTTTGAGCTTACCAATCTCTTAAATAAACTTAAACCCGATTTGTTTATCGGACATGTAACCGATAATATTTGGGCGGCTAAACTGGGATTGCCCACAGTAACCATTTTTAGAATCTTTGACAGCTATATTGGTTACCAAGGCTTTTACGCAGTGGCCAAAAAAGCGGCGAGAGTTCTTAAAAACTTCTCCTTTAACCAGAATTTGGCTAAACATACTAAAAACCCATATAAGTTAAGTTGGTACGAAAAAAATCCATTTACCTTTATTAAGGTTCAGGAAGCTGCTCTGGCTTCAGAGCAAAATACGACGGAAACGCAAAAGAAAAAAGAGGTGGCCGCACAATGAGCAGCAACTTTATTGAAAAACCGCGGTATCAATGCGCGTTAGGCGGGGCGTTGGTAACAATAAACGCACTCAACCGGGCCGTTGCCATTGTACATTCGGCTCCTGGTTGTGCTTCGGCCGCTGATGGCGCGGCCAAATCCGGCAGTGGCTATTGGGGAACCAGTTATTGCAATGGGCGGGCTACGCCAAGTACCAATATCTTAGAAAAAGAGGTAATTTTTGGCGGTGAAAGCCGGCTGGCCGAGCAGATTGAAAGCACCTTGGATATTGTTGATGCCGATCTGTATGCGGTAATTACCGGCTGCATGACAGATATTATCGGGGATGATGTTGCTTCTATCGCCGGACGCTTCAAGGCTGAGGGGAAGCCGGTGGTAGTTGCTGAAACCGGCGGTTTTAAAGGCAATTCCGCCAATGGCTATGATTTGATTCTGTCAGCATTGATCGCTCAGGTTGTGGAGCATGGTCTGGAGAAGGTTAGCAATCAGATTAACTTGCTGGGCCTTATTCCAGCACAGGATGTATTTTGGCGGGGAAATCTGCTGGAGTTAAAACGAATACTGGAAGATATAGGCTTGCAGGTAAATACCTTTTTTAGTCCATTTGATGATTTGGCGTCGTTGAAAACCTCTTCCCAGGCAGCTTTAACTATTGTTTTGTCTGATGTATACGGCTTGGGAGCGGCTCAAGCCTTTGAGGAAATTCACGGCATTCCGTTTGTAACTATACCGCTGCCGATCGGACCTACCGCTACCAAAGAGTTTTTGGAGGAGCTTACCAAGCATATTGTGATCGATCAGGCTGCTCTGACAACGGTAGTGGAGCGGGAAACGGCAGGCTATTATGCTTATTTGCAGCACGTAGCCGAGTTGTACAATGATTTGGATTTGCAGCGTTTTGCCATTGTGGTGGGCGATGCCAATTACAGTTATGCACTAACACGGTTTATTACCGATGATTTTGGTTGGATTCCCTACTTTGTCGCTGTGACTGATATCCTCGACGATGCCGGTAAGGCCAAGGTAGCTGAGCGGTTTTCTATATTGCCGCCAGAACTGCGTCCTACGCTGATTTTTGAAACCGATACCAGCCGGATTGCCGCTGCCTTGCGGGCCAAAGTGGCTGACGAAACAGATGAATATAGTTCGCCCATCAGTCCTGCCTTTGTGCTTGGCAGCACCTGGGACCGGCCATTGGCGCAGGAATTTAAAGCCGGATTTCTTAGTGCAACCTATCCAATTACGAACAGGGTAGTAACTGATCAGGCGTATGCGGGCTACCGTGGCGGCCTTAGGTTAGCTACTGATATTTTAAGTACATTAATCAGCAATCGGTAAAAGACACAGCTAGTGATACAAAGGAGGTGAAATCGTGTTACATGCCTACTGGGAAAAAAGCGGGAAAGTCCTAAAAAAGGTAATTGCCATTGGAATTGTTGTTGTGATATGGCAGCTTTTGCCGTCAGCAGGTTTCATTGATTCCCGTAGCTTACCCGCCTTCAGTGAGGTTATCAAAAGCTTGCTGGAGCTTGTGGTGTCAGGTGCATTGCTTACCCATGCACTGGCAAGTTTTCAACGCTCAGTAGTGGGGTTTCTCGTGGCAGTAATCCTGGCGATTCCCCTGGGAATCTTTATGGGATGGTTTAAGCGGGTTGAAAGAATTGTCGATCCGTTGATGCAAGTATGCCGGAATACGGCGACACTGGCACTGTACCCGGTATTTATCCTGATTTTTGGACTAGGCGAGGTATCTAAAATCGGGATTATATTTTGGGGCTCCATCTGGCCGATTTTGATTAATACCATCGAAGGTGTTAAAACAGTGGACCCGTTGCTGGTAAAGGCGGCACGCTCGATGGCTATATCCAGACTAAAGTTGTTTACTAATGTTATATTACCGGCAGCTGCGCCGTCCATTCTTACAGGACTTAGAATTAGCGCTACTCGCTCGCTTATTATTTTGGTGGCTGCAGAAATGCTGGGTGCCAGTGCCGGGTTAGGCTTCTTAATCTTCGATGCCCAGCACAAATATGAGCCGGAAAAAATGTACGCCGGTATTTTAGTATTGATTATTTTGGGGATGTCGCTTAATTATCTGATTGTTAAACTGGAACACTATCTTACCCGCTGGAAAGGAACGGTCGAAACTGTCTAGGGAAAACTAGCGTGATTATGAAAAAATTGAGGAGTGAACAAAATGAAAAAACTAGTGGATGTTATTGATAAAAGAGTAATTGGTACTCTTACTAATGATACAGTTCTTGGTGTTGATATTGGATCACGGACAGGTAAGGCAGTGTTATTGACAGACGGCAAGCTGTACACAGCTATTACTCCAACCGCAGTATTTACTCAGCAGACTGCTGATAAACTGGTTGACAGACTACTGAAACAAACCGGTTTAGAGCTTTCAGATATTCAGTATATCGTCGGTACCGGCTATGGCCGGATATCCCTTAATTTTGGCGATATTCCCAATAAAATTGTTACAGAAATCTCCTGCCATGCCATGGGAGCCCATGTACTTAATGCCGATGTACGGTCAATTGTAGACATTGGCGGACAAGACTCTAAAGCAATAAGAGTAGACCCGAAAAATGGCAAAGTGGTGGAGTTTATTATGAATGACAAATGTGCTGCCGGTACCGGGCGGTTTTTGGAAAAGGTAGCACAACTTCTGGATCTAACTACTGAAGAGCTGGGGCAGGAAGCGCTGAATGCGACTAAGCCTTCCGATATTAGCAGCCAATGCGTTGTATTCGCGGAATCGGAAGTTATTTCACTGAAAGCCAAAGGTGAGAAACGGGCCGATATTGCCGCAGGTATTCATATTGCGACCGCCCGCCGCATCCGTAATCTGTTTAATCGCATTGGTCTGGAGCCAGACTTAGTATTTACTGGTGGGGTATCTAATAATGCCGGAATGAAAAAGGCTGTTACCGAAGTGTTAGGTCACGCTATCAGTGAAGTCAAACTGGATACCATTTACGCGGGGGCCTTAGGCGGGGCGATTATTGCCCAAAAAAGCCTGGCAGCAGCCAATGCTGAAAAAGAAGAATTATCTGCGTCGGCAAGTTAGCAAAAAGGTTAGTATACCAAGGCGATCTTCTTGACATTTCATACAGTAGCTGATCAGCTATCAAACTGAAGGCTAGAGTTTTATTACTCGTAGCTTCTGTTGAAAATAGTAGCGATCTACTCTTCTATACACAAAATATTGAAACATATGGAGGCATTGTAATGAGAACTAAATTCAGAAACACCGGGCAGGCTGTGAGCATTGCTATAATCATGATTTTGGCGCTATCCCTCTTGCTTGCCGGCTGCTCTAAGAATCAGGAATCTAAAAAGGCGGCTGCTGACACCAATGGGAAACAGTTAGATATCATTCGCGTGCCTGTCACGGCCGATGTAACCCGCCCCGATGTTTTTATGATTGCCGAAGACTTAGGGTATTTTGCGGAAGAAGGCATTAAGCTGGAATATGTAGGGGTTATACCATCACCTCAATTGGTTGCTTCTGTGGTGGCAGGAAAAATTGATGTTGGTGCTGCTCATATTAATAGAACCATTGCTGGAATTTCGGCAGGGGCCAAGATCAAAGCCGTAGTTGCCGGCACTGAAACTACCCAGGAAATTCCCCATATGGTGTATGTAACACTAGATAACAGTCCAATCAAAAATGCTCAGGACATGGTAGGAAAAAAAGTGGGCATTCCGACAATTGGCGGTTGCAATGAATATACACCGTATGCCTATTTAATGAAAAATGGCGTACAATCCCCCAAAGGCAAGATTGAAGTCATTATTATGCCGGAAGCCAATCTTGAACAGGCTTTGCGGCAAGGAGACATTGATGTTGCCGGGTTCCATAAAAATCCTAATTTTTTAATGGCACGCGGTGGCCTGAAAATACTATTTACCGATTATGATGTTTTTGGCACAGTTGGTGGTAATACACCATTTTATTTCTCGGAAAAATTCATTAAAGAAAAACCTGATGTGGTTAGGCGTTTTGTAAAAGCAGTGGCCAAGGCCAATGACTGGGCTGACACGAATCAACAACAGGCTATTGATATTACTGTCAAAAAAGCCAATGTTGATGCCAAATTGTTACGAAACGGCTATTTTGCCCCCAAGGGAATTATTCAACCGGAAACAGCAACCATATGGATTGATTTGTTGAAAGAGTTTGGCGAAATAAAAAGTGATATAAAACCGGAACAAATTTTCACTAACGAATTTAACCCGTATAGCAACCTTTAATGCAATAATTGATATTTGGAAAGTGAGGCATACATGTATGGACATTGAAGATATTCAGAGTCCGCGGGATTATTTGATATACAGCAAAAATGAGGTACATCCTTACTCACCGGCTATTGGTAAATTACTAGATCTATCAACATCTTATGTATCTGATGCTGAAAAAGCACATGCAGAAGGGAAAATCAATGCTGTCTGGTCCAGAGCTACTGGCTGGGAGATACCATTGGTTTATGCTTCTGATATAATTCCAGTGGCATATAGTGAGATGGGGCGGCTAAGTGACATAGAATCAGTCACAATTGCCGAGGATTATTACCAGTTTCCACAAGAAACCTGCTCAATGGTAAAGTGCACTGTTGGGCAATGGCACAAACGTCGCGGCAGCGGCATCAAAAAAATTATTGGTGCCAGTGTGGCCTGCGAGCCATACAATCTGGCCTGGGAATTAATGAGAAATGAAGGTTATGATGTTCATTCTATTGATGTTGTTTATCGGGCGCCTGGCGTTAAAGGGGAGCGACTGGAGCAGTTAGTCAAGTTTTTAATTGAGCAAATTCATGAAACGGCAGAATGGTTGACAGGCAGCCGGGAAATCAATGAAGAAAAATTGAAAATTGAAATTCAAAGAAAGAACCGCTTAATTAGTAAGGTACGCAGAATTTTGGAATTGCGCATCAAAAATCCCTTTTATATGCGCAGTCTGCCCTCAATTTACTTACTTACCGGATTAAACACTTATTTTGGCAAACCGGTAGAATATGAAGCCATGCTGGATGAATTAATCAGAGAATTGGAAACAGCGCCTGTTGATGAGCGGGATTTAAATAAAGTGATTCCGCTGGTCTGGGTAGGCAGTGCCGGACAGGAATTTGGCATTTATGAAGCCATTGATCAGTCTGGCGGTGCATTACTCGGTTTTCGTGGTTACCCCTTTAATAATTATGATGAGACATTGCCGCCGGTGGAAGCATTAGCGCGGCATGTGCTCGGGAATCAAGATGCAGGGGCTTCCATTTATGTGCAAAAAGTGATTGAGCAGGAGCTTAAAAAAGTTAAGGCCAGAGGGCTGGTTTTGTATGGTTATCTTGGCTGCTCATATGGCAGTGTAGCCCGGGAAATGTGGCGGGAGTATTTTCATAAACGGGGTTTCCCAAGTATTAACATTGAAGGCACATTTCAGGTTGGGCCACCCACCGGGCAAATCCTAACAAGGATTAGGGCGTTTGTAGAAATGCTGGCCTAGGTATGAGGCGAATAAAGCAAAGGAGCGAAGGAATATGAAAATAGCAGAAGTAATTGATCAAACACTCATTGAGAATCTTACCGGAGCAACGGTAGTGGGAATAGATATTGGCTCAAGAACAGGCAAAGCAGTGTTATTCACAGGTGATGAGCTATATGCCGTACAAACCCCCACCGGGATTGAGATGCAGGAAACCTCAGATGAATTGTTGGCAGAGCTATTAGAAAAATCCGGTCTGAAACGATCAGACATCAGCTATATCGTAGGCACCGGCTACGGGCGGGTAGCGATGAGCTTTCCCGACATACCGCACCAGATTGTGACCGAAATTTCGTGCCACGCAATGGGAGCGCACTACCTGAATGCCGGCATTAAAACCATTATCGACATTGGCGGTCAGGACTCTAAGGGCATAAAAGTCGATCCGGAAACAGGCAGAGTGGTCGAATTCGTCATGAATGATAAATGCGCGGCCGGTACCGGACGGTTTTTGGAAAAAGTAGCCCAGCTGTTAGATTTGGATTTAAGCCAACTGGGAGAAGCGGCAGTTAAAGCAGCCAAACCCTCCGAAATCAGCAGCCAGTGCGTAGTATTTGCCGAATCAGAAGTCATCTCACTGCGGGCAAAAGGAGCTACCCCGGAAGACATCGCCGCCGGAATTCACATGGCTACCGCCCGGCGGGTGCGCAACCTGATAAGCCGTATCGGTCTTGAACCTGGTCTGGCATTCTCCGGCGGAGTTTCCAACAATGTTGGCATGAAAAAGGCGATCGAAGACCTGCTGGAGCATCCGATCAGTGAATTTAAGCTGGACGCCATCTACGCCGGCGCGTTGGGAGCAGCGGTCCATGCACAGAACTATCAGGCAACAGGATATCGCGGCGACCAGGAGGATAACAGCGGTTTCAGCTTGGATTTAACCGACCTGGAAAACCGGATTGCCAAACAACAAGAATCCATCATCACCGGCGCTGACGGGAAAAAGAAAGTAGGCTATTTGTGCACCTATACGCCGCTGGAACTTATCAATGCAGCTGGTGTGAACCAACTGCGACTATTCAAAAAAGGCAACACGGAAATTGTTGCCAGCGGTGAGCAAATCACCCAAAGCGTTTTCTGCGACTTTACCAAGAGCATACTGGGAGCCTTCAAAGAAGGCGACCCCTTATACAAATCGCTGGATAAGGTCTATACCTTCTATACCTGCGACTGCATAAAGAAAGTAGGGGAAGCCATCGGTGACTTCTTTGCTCCCACCGATATCTATATCCTGCCTCGTTTGCGGCAAAAAGAATCTTCAAGAGATTACTACCGGACAGAAATCCTGAACTTTAAAGAAGACCTGGAAAGCTTGTCCGGAAATACCGTAACCGAAGAAGCCGTACGGGAACAAATCAAAATTTACAACAAAGTGCGGGCGGTATTAAAACAGATATCTGACCTACGGAAACGGGAAAACCCGCCAATCAAAGGCAAGGACTTCTTAGACCTCATCAAAGGCTACTACTATCTGCCACCGGAAGAACTGCTGATTTTGTACCAGGAAATCTATAACACCCTGGCGGCAGTGCCAGACCAAGGGCGCAAACCCATCCGGCTGATGATGGCGGGCGGAGTAGTGGCTGACGGTGATCGGCGGCTGCTGGAACTGATAGAAGATACCGTGGGAGCACGGGTAGTAATTGAAGACCATTGCACCGGTTCCCGGAATGTAAGCTTCCAGATTAACGAAGATGGAGACCCCTATCAAGCCTTAGCTGAAGGCTACCTGGACCAATCGCCTTGCACCCGGATGAAACCGCTGCAAGAGCGTGTCACTATTTCCGGTGACTTGGCACAGGAATACAAAGTAGACGGGATTTTGTATGTGTACCTCAAATTCTGCCCATGCTACGGACAAATTAAGCACGAATTTTTCCGGCATTATCAAAAACTGGGGATACCAGTCCTGGAAGTACCGGTAGACTATTCAGCCAGTGACCAGGGGCAGTTGAAAACCAGACTGGAAGCCTTTATTGAGGTGTTGGGTGAAAGAGGGGGGATTACAAATGCAGATCGAGGAAGTTCAAAGCCAGCGTGATTATGTAGAATATTGTAAAACAGTTCACAGCTATTCACCAGCTGTCAACAAGCTATTAGATTTATCGGCGTCATATGTTTCAGATGCCGAGAAGGCTTACCAGGAGGGACGGAAGAAAGCCATTTGGAGCAATGGGTATGGCTGGGAAGTACCGCTGATTTATGCATGTGACACCATACCTGTGGCTTTTGGCGAGATGGGGCGATTAAGTGACAAAGAGGTTATGCTGATTGCCGAAGACTATTACCAGTTTCCGGTGGAGACCTGCTCAATGGTGAAATGTACGGTGGGTCAATGGCATTTGCGGCGCAATACCAGTACTATAAAACGCATACTTGGTAATGGTTCAGGCTGCGAACCGTTCAATCTGGCCTGGGAAATCATGGAGCGGGAAGGGTATGATGTGTACAGCAATGATGTTGTATATCGCGGACCTACCGTGGAAGGGAAACGGCTGGAGGAGTTAGTTAAATTTTTTGTTGAGGAAATTTATGATGTGGTTGAGTGGCTTACTGGCAGCCGGAAGCTTGATGAAGATAAGCTCAAGGTTGAAATTCAGAGAAAAAACCGTTTGCTGAACAAACTCCGGACAGTTCTTGAATTAAGGCGGCAGCATCCATTTTATGTACGCAGTCTGGCAACCATATTGATGCTGAATGTCGGCTTAAACAATTATTTTGGTAAACCAGAAGAATATGAAGCAGCCATTGATTTATTAATCGAGGAATTGCAAAATACGCCGGTCAACGCAGCCGATCTAAAGAATGTTATTCCATTAGTATGGGCAGGGGGAACAGGTCAGGAGTTTGGCATCTATGAGGCTATCGACCAGGCAGGGGGTGCACTTTTAGGACTCCGCAGCGTTCCGTTTAAACAGTATCGGGAAGATATCCCGCCAGTGGAATCGTTGGCCAGATGGTTATATGACAATGCAGGCGCAGGTGCGGGCGTATATGCACGCAACGTACTGGAGCATGAAGTTGATAAGCTAAATGCTCGGGGCTTGATTCTCTATGGATATATCGGCTGCTCTTTTGCCAGTGTTGACAGGGAAATGTGGCGCAAATATTTCCATGAGAAGGGTATACCAAGTATTAACCTGGAAGGATCGTTCCAGACCGGAGCACCCAGTGGTCAGGTACTTACCAGGATAAAAGCCTTTGTAGAGATGCTTGCATAGAAGACCTGAAGGAGTGAGGAATATAAAAATAAAAACATAAACAGTGTAACCGATCAGTCATTGAGCTGAAGGCTAAGATAAAATTCTTGGTCTTCAGCTTTGTTGTTATTGCAGAAATAAAAGGAGGAATGTAGGGTGAAGGAAAGGCCATTAATACGAATTTGAACTGTTGAGAAATTTAGTAAAGGGTGGGGTTAGGTGAAAGGAAAAAATAACGTCAAGCATATAACAATTGTTACAGTTTTAGTGATTTTTTTAATGTTTGTATTTGGATGTGCTAATAATAAGCCAACAAAAGCTGTTGGTGAAATCCAAGAAAAACAACCGGATGTTATCAGAGTGGCTACTCCTGTTGAAACTACCAGCCCTTCTATATATTACATTGGCGAAAAACTAGGTTTTTTTGCTGAAGAAGGGATCAAATTAGAATATGCAGGTGTTGTTCCCTCCACCCAGTTAGTTGCTTCAGTTGTAGCAGGAAAACTTGATGTGGGCGGTGCCCATGTCAATAGGACAATCGCCGGAATTTCCGCTGGTGCCAAAATCAAGGCGGTGGCAGCGGCCAGTGAAACTACTTTAGAGATGCCTCACATGGTATTTGTCACCTTGGATAATAGTCCAATAAAAAATGCCCAGGACATGGTAGGAAAAAAAGTAGGCTTGCGTACCGTTGGTGGGTGTAACGAGTATACTCCGTACGCATACCTGAAAAAGGCTGGCATAACTGATCCTAAAAATAAGATCCAAATTATTACTATGCCGGATTCCCAATTGGAGCAAGCTCTGCGTCAAGGAGACATTGATATAGCTGGACTGCACCAGACCCCGGACTTTATTGCCGAACGTAAAGGAATGAAGGTATTGTTTACTGATTATGATGTTTGGGGAACTATCGGCGGGGGAACGCCGTTGTATTTTTCCACGAAATTTATTGCTGAAAAA
Organism: Sporomusa sp. KB1; assembly: GCF_007830295.1. Classification (GTDB taxonomy): domain Bacteria; phylum Bacillota; class Negativicutes; order Sporomusales; family Sporomusaceae; genus Sporomusa. The sequence continues at coordinate 2,948,684 of NZ_VLKC01000002.1, forward strand.
CCGGATGTTGTTAAGCGGTTTACTAAAGCAGTGGGGAAAACGAACAATTGGATAAATGCAAATCCGCAGCAAGCGGTTGAAATTACTGCAAAACAAGCTAACAGAGATATTGCATTAGTAAAAAGGGGTTACCAGGCCCCCGATGGCGTTATCAAAGAAGAAACAGTAACAGTATGGATTGATTTGCTAAAAGAATTTGGTGAAATAAAAGGCGACATAAAATCAAATCAAATTTATACAAACGAATTTAATCCGAATGCTGGCAAATTAAAGTAACATAGTTTGGAGGAAGTGATGAAGTTGCAAGAAAAGATCCGGGGTAGGCTGATAACAACAAGCATTGCAATGCTTGTTGTGTTAACATTGTTGGTAGCTGGCTGCTCAAAGCAGCAGCAGGCAAGTACTGTTGGGGAAAGTGGCACAAAGCAGCCAGATATTATTCGAGTGGCTACTCCTACCGCACCTACAAGTCCGTCCATTTACTATGTTGGGGAGGAACTAGGCTTTTTTGCGGAACAAGATATAAAAATTGAATATGCTGGTGTTGTTCCTTCTACTCAGTTGGTGGCCTCGGTTGTGGGGGGAAAACTTGATGTGGGTGGCGCTCATATCAACAGAACTATTGCCGGGATCTCTGCCGGGGCGAAAGTTAAGGCAGTAGCGGCAGGTACGGAGACCAGCCAGGCTATACCACATATGGTGGGTGTAACTACTAAAAACAGCCCAATAAAAACAGCCCAGGACATGGTTGGAAAAAAAATCGGGATACCGCTTATTGGCGGCTGCAATGAATATACGCCCTATGCCTATATGAAAAAAAATGGCGTAGATGATCCTAAAAGCAAGGTACAGATCATTGTTATCCCCGAAGTACAGCTGGATCAGGCTTTACGTCAGGGCGAAATTGATCTGGCCATGCTGCATAAAACTTCTGATTTCATCAAGGATCGGGGCGAATTTACCGTTCTATTCAGCGACTACGATGTATGGGGAACTATTGGCGGCAATACGCCTGCCTATTTTTCTGAAAAGTTTATTAAAGAAAAACCTGATGTAGTCAAACGCTTTGTGGCAGCCGTGGCCAAAACCAACAACTGGTGCAATGAAAACCCGCAAAAAGCCATAGAAATTACCGCTAAACGAGCCAACGTTGACCCCAAGACAGTTAAACCTGGTTACTATGCTAAAGATGGTATCATTTTAGATGAAACGGTTACTGTTTGGATTGATTTGCTTACTGATTTTAATGAGATTAAACCCGGTATTAAGCCGGAACAAGTTTATACCAATGAATTCAATCCAAATGCCAGGAACTAATTAGGTGGCTGCAAAAGTTCATCCCCTATCGGCAAAAGAGTTAACAGACTGAGGGACTTCATGCTTACCCAGCAGCAGCTTGACGAAGCCAAACGTTATGCCCGGGAGCCACAAGAATGAACTAGACAAATAATGGCTAAGTATGATATAGTAATAACAGTGTTCAATTATTGAATATGGAAATGATAGTCATACTATTAATTTTATACTATAAGATAGCTTGGTTGATCAGACGTACTGAAGACCGGGGATGCTTGCACATCTTCGGCTTTTTTATTTATAGCAGAAGCTACAATGAGGAGGCGCTATTATGGGGAAAAAAGAAAGCATACAGAATTTAAGCTGCACGGATTGTACTATTTACAATTGTCGGAGCAAGAGTAAGGAGTTTCCCGGATTTTGTTTAACCACAAAGGATAATGAGGGACATTCGATTGCCGATGATATTGAAGAAATTAAGCAGCATTTGCAAGGCGACGACCAGGATGCTATTGTAGCCAGAGCATCGGCGCAGGTAGAAGGAATTTTTTATGGCAAACTGACTCGGGTTGAGGAAGTTATTGAATTTGCCAATCGTATTGGCGCCAAAAAAATTGGTATTGCTACTTGTGCTGGTTTGATTGAGGAAGCTAAAATTTTTGCTAATATATTGGAAGCTAATGGTTTGGAATATTATAGTGCTATTTGCAAAGTCGGTGCTGTAGATAAAACGGAAATTGGTGTACAGGAGGAGCATAAACTAAGGCCTGGTAATTTTGAAGCCATGTGTAATCCGATATTGCAGGCTAGAATACTGAATTACCAGAAAACAGACTTGAACGTTATTATTGGTTTATGTGTGGGACATGATTCGCTGTTTATAAAATACTCGGATGCATTGGTTACTGCGCTGGTTGTAAAAGACAGAGTGACCGGTCATAATCCGGTAGCAGCGTTGTACACGGCTCACTCGTATCATAAACGGCTGTTGCAGAAAAAAGAAATATAAGGTGAGATACTTTACAATAAGAGACATATACTTTATAATACAATCATAATATGTAGTAGAATAGTTTTGAATAATACATGTCAACCAATCAGCGGTTGACGGCTGACTGGTTAGTATACTAGAGGCCGAGAAATTGTTTTTGAGAAAAAACAATTTCTCGGCCTTTTCGCATTATTTTTAGCTATATTTTGCATTAAAGATGTTTGCAGGCGCAGATAGGTGGTGTATTGCCAACACACCACCTATCTGCAAAAGTCTGTAACACATTGTATATATATCAAGAAAGAAGGTTAATCGAAATGAAGAAACTAATTATCTGGCTGCCGGTATTGTCAGTAATTTTAGCAATTGCGGTGGAAGTTATGATGGGGAATGCCGGCAAGCATACAACTACAAAACAACCCTATTTTTTATATTTGTTGGCAGGATTTTTTGTAATTTTTACGACCGTTACGATAGCATCCTATTTTAACGCTAAGGCAAAATTATGGCTGAAAGAAAGAGACTTATTTATTGCGGCAACGATTTTATTTTTAAATGTACTGAACATCGTAACCAAAAAACTCGGATTATTGCCAGTCATATACTTTCCATCACTTGATAAGATAATAAGCGTTATTGTGGAAGACAGAACATTTCTTGCTATTTGCCTTGCTTCTTCAGGCAAGCTTCTTTTTACGGGATATTTCTTTGGTGCCATTGCCGGGTTTGCCACAGGTATTGCTGTGGGATTCAGTAATGCGGCAAGTTATTGGGTAAACCCGTTAATTCGTGTCTTAGGCCCTATTCCTGCTACAGCGTGGATTCCGATAGTGCTAATTAGCTTTCCAACCTCATTTTCAGCCAGTGCTTTTCTGATTGCGCTTGCTGTTTGGTTCCCCACTACGGTTATGACAAGCAGTGGTATTTTAAATGTGCAAAATGCATATTTCGAAGTATCCAGCACCCTGGGAGCAGGCAAGTATTATCAAATATTTAAAGTCGGTGTCCCTGCTTCTATGCCACATATGTTTATCGGTCTTTTCAACGGAACATGTGCCTCATTTATCACTTTGATGACAGCGGAAATGCTGGGGGTTAAAAATGGTATCGGATGGTACATTAATTGGCAGAAAGAGATGATGGCTTATGCAAATGTATATGCAGGACTGATCCTAATCGCAGTTACATTTTCTATTCTCATTACGCTGTTGTTTAAGGTACGCGATCATGTACTGGTATGGCAGAAAGGAGTCATAAAATGGTAGGGGAAATAAAAGTAGCAGGGGTCGTCAAACGCTTTCCCCAGCAGGATGCTCCTGATGTTGTTGCACTTAGCGGTATTGATCTTACCATTAATGCCGGTGAATTCGTATCGCTCATTGGTCCTTCCGGTTGTGGTAAATCTACGCTGCTGCGGCTGATTGCCGGCTTAAACAGCGCCGATGAAGGCAAGCTGTATGTTGATGATGAGGAAATCAGAGAGCCATCCTATGAACGCGGCTTGGTATTTCAAAATCCCATGCTGTTTCCTTGGTTGAATATCCATGACAATGTAGCTTTTGGGCTGAAAGCGCGCCGCATATATAAGCACAAAAAGGCCGAGGTTGATAAATTTATTGATCTGGTGGGATTAGCTACTTTTCACAAGTCATATCCTCATCAACTATCTGGCGGGATGGCACAGCGGGCATCATTGGCACGGGCACTGGTAAATCACCCCAAGGTGCTGCTGCTGGATGAGCCGCTGGGCGCACTGGATGCATTCACCCGCATGAACATGCAGGATGAATTAATTCGCATTTGGCAGGAGCGGCAAACAACCATGATCATGGTGACTCATGATGTGGATGAAGCGATTTACCTGTCAGACCGCGTCATTGTTATGACGCCAAGACCAGCCAAGATTGAAAGTTGCATTGAGGTAAAGCTTTCCAGGCCACGAGCGCGCAGTAATCCTGAATTTCTTCATATGCGGTCAAAAATTTTGAAGATATTGAATTTTGCGGGTAATGAAAAAGAACCAACTTATTATTTATAAGAGGTGAGACAGTATGAACCTGAAAAAGAAAATGAGTATTATTGCAGTGACTGTAATAGCCACATTATTACTATCAGCCTGCGGGCAGAAGCCAGTCACAAAAGCCGAGGATTTTGTTTTGAAAATCGGTTATATGGGCAGTTTATGTGAAGCTCCGCTGCATATGGCTGTAGAGAAAGGCTTTTTTGCGGAGGAGGGGTTACAGGTTGATTTGATTAAGCTGGCACCGGGAGCAGCTTTTGAAGCCGTTACCGCAGGCACGGTCGATGCAGGCTTTGGTTTGCTTGCCAGTCTGATGCAGCCGCTTTCCAATGGATTACCGATTAAAATTACAACAGGCTTGCATACTGGCTGCGACAAGGTACTTGTTCCTAAAGACTCTGGAATTAAAACCCTCACAGATCTAAAAGGTAAACGTATTGGGGTTCCCAGTATGACCAGCAGTCCCATAATTTTTGCGAAACGTGCTCTTGCCGATGCCGGTGTTGGTGTAAGTGAGAAAAATATGGAAGTGGAATTTGTCGTATTTAGTGCCAGCGATTTGCCGATTGCTTTGAAAAATGGTTCGGTGGATGCGCTGGCAATGAATGATCCGACTGCATCTGTAGCCAAAAAAGAATTTTCTCTGAATACGCTGGTTGATTCGGCAGTGACTGAGCCATATAATCATCAATATTGCTGCTCGGCCTATGTTCGTGACAATATAGCCCAGGATTATCCTGAGGTTGCTGCAAAATATACCCGAGCTATGCAAAAAGCAAGTGCCTGGATACAGAAAAACCAGGAAGAAGCCGCAAAAATTCAGGTTGAGAAAAAGTGGGTTGCCGGGGACGCTGCTTTCAATGCAACGGTATTAAAAACCTATAATTATATCCCCTCAGTCAACGGTGCTTACGAAGCCTTTGGCATAACGGCAAAGCAATTACAGCAAGTTGGTATGTTGGATACTGGTGTGGATGTTGAAGCTTTGCATAAAAATAGTTTTGTCTTTTTTAATGACGTACAAGATACGGTTCAATAGTTGACTTATTACCCGCAAGTGTAAAATTTGGCTGATCAGTAAAATACTGAAGGCTAAGGCGATGTTTGACAACGCTTTCGCTTTCAGTATTTTTTTCTTTAACAAATAGTCATAGTATCCCTGGTAGAGAGTAACAGCAAGAGGAGATAGTTTAATCTTATGGGTATTAAGGGGGATATGCAATCAAAGATAACCACTAACAGTAAGTTAGTAGTACGTGCTTTAAGGCACCGCAATTACCGGTTGTTTTTTACCGGTCAGACGATTTCGATGATGGGGACATGGATGCAGGATATTGCAATAAACTGGTTGGTTTACCAGCTGACAGGGTCGCCTTCTATGTTAGGAATAGTTAATTTTTGCAGCAAAATTCCAGGCTTTATATTGGGGCCGCTTGCTGGATTACTGGTAGATCGTTTTAGTAGACATAGAATAATAATTTTCACCCAAATTATGTCAATGATACAAGCGTTTATTTTGGCGGCACTGGTGCTGACTGACCGGATTGAGGTTTGGCATGTGATGGTGATGGGTACGTTATTGGGCTGTATTCAGGCATTTGATATGCCAGCTCGGCACGCATTTATTTTTGATATGGTGGATAATCGCGAGGATATGAACAATGCTATTGCACTAAACTCCATTATTATCAATGCGTCGCGGCTTATAGGCCCCTCTATTGCTGGTATTTTAATCGCGATTGTTGGTGAAGGGATCTGTTTTTTGCTAAATGCAGTTAGTTTTATCGCTGTAATCGCGGCCTTACTAGCTATGCGAATTGGCAAAACACCAATTGCTCTAGGACAAAAATCAATTGCGCGCGAGTTGCGCGAGGGATTTACCTACGCCTATTACTTCCCTCCTATCAGGTATTTATTCTTTTTGCTGTGGATTATCAGTTTTTTGGGAATGCCTTACATTGTGCTTATGCCAGTTTTTGCTGATCAAATTTTGGGTGGTGGCTCTTATATATTGGGTTTTCTGTTTTCGGCCGTAGGACTGGGTGCCATTTGCGGAGCCTTTTTTCTGGCAGCACGTGCCCATGTAGCAGGGTTGGAAAATATCACGCCAATAGCCGCAGGGTTATTTGGCTTGGCTCTGGCTGTCTTTTCGCAAAATACCTCAGTCTGGCTGGCGTTAGGCATCATGTTTTTTGCTGGTATTGGGATGATTATGCATAGCATATCGACAAATACACTGTTGCAAACAGTGGTAGATGATGATAAGCGCGGTCGAATTATGAGTATGTACTCTATGGCGCACCAGGGTTTGACACCACTAGGCAGTTTGTTGGCCGGATTTTTAGCAGAAAATATTGGCGCACCGGCGACAGAATGTATTTTTGGTATAGCTTGCGTAGTTGGTGCAATCGCATTTTATAATTGCCTACCCAAAATGAAAGAGCATATGGGCGAAATTTACAATTAATTATTGTTAATATATAAGTAAATATTTAGGAGGTTATTACATGGGTACTTTTATCGAACGCGCAAAATCTACATGCGCTCTGGGTGGTGCAATTGTTACGATAGCTTCACTGCCAAGAGCAATTCCCATCGTTCATGCGTCAGGGGGATGCGCTACCATGCTGTCAGGCACATATAACCAGGCAAGCGGCTACAGAGGGTCCGGTTATTGCAGCGGCCAGATGACGCCTACTTCCAATGTTGTCGAAAAAGATATCGTTTTTGGTGGAGAGGAGCGGTTGGAAGAGCAAATTACGCATACTATCAAAGTAATTGATGGTGATCTGTACTTTGTCGTAACTGGATGTCAAGTTGAAATCATCGGTGATGATGTCGTAGGTGTGGCTAAACGTTTCAAGGATGGCAAGTATCCCGTGCTGGCTGCCAATACGCCGGGTTTTTTGGGTAATGGGTTTAAAGGCTATGAGGTGGTGCTGAGCGCCCTTGCTGCCGAGTTTATCGAACCCAAAGCCGTAAAGGCTGAAAAGACGGTCAACATTTTGGGGATTATGCCTGGACAGGATGTCTTTTATAGGGGCAATATCCGGGGAATTCAAAGGCTGTTAAAAAAATTAGGCATAAAAGCCAATACCTTTTTTGGGGATGGCGAAACCATTGAAAAAATAAAAAATTACGGGGATGCTGCTTTGACAATTGTATTCTCCGAGAAATATGGCATTGATACTGCTAAAGTTTTTGAAGAAAAGCACAATATTCCGTATGTTACTATTGATCTTCCGGTCGGTGAAACGAGAACTGATGCTTTTTTACATAAAATTGGCGAACGGCTGGGAATTGAACCGGCTATAGTTGAAGCGCTTATGGCTGAAGAAAAACAATATTATTACAGCTATATTGAGAGATTTTTAGATATTTACGGCGATATTGACCTGCAACGGTATGCGATAGTTTCGGCCGACAGCAATTATGCTTTTCCCTTGATCAGTTATTTGGCCGACGATTTGGGCTGGGTGCCGCAACTTGTGGTTATCAATGATGTTGAGGATGAGTTTAGCCAAAAGAAATATGAGAAAAAGTTTGAACAGTTAAGTTCTGAAACTAAACCCAAAGTCGTATTTGAACAACATGCCGGGCAATTGCTAAATCATATTCGGCAGAACTGGAAACCTAATAAAAACGACAAATACTATGATGCGCTTAGTCCGGCGTTTCTTGTCGGCAGCAGCCTTGAAGCCAGTACGGCGCAGAAGATTGGAGCCTCTTTCCTGCCAGTTTCTTTCCCGGTCACCAATCGGGCTATTCTGGACAGAGGCTACACTGGCTACCGGGGTGGATTAACGCTGGCCGAAGACCTTATTTCAGTACTTGTCAGCAATCGATAACAAGGAGGTATTACAATGTCTAAATTGACAGCAGATCTTACCTATGATTATTTATCAGCAGAGGCTGCTCCTACCAGAGAAGAACGAATTGAGGCCACATATGCTTTTGGTGGTTCTTGCACCACTCTTAAGCATGGCATGGGTCAGGGCTGCACCAAGTATAACAGCCGGAAGTTTGCCCAGGGCGGCGGCTGCCAGTTAAACTTAGCTTTGGGCATCGTCAGAACCTTCCAAAATTCAGTCATTATCATTCATGGTCCGCTGGGCTGCGCTTCTAATAATCTGGGTATTGCCGGCTATAGTAAAACCTTTAGAGTGCTAAAACAAAAACAAGGCACTGACAATGTCTGGATACATACCAATCTGGACGAAAATGATGTTATTGCCGGTGGTATTGATAAATTGCGTCAGGCAATATTGTATGCCGAGAAGGAATACCGTCCGGATGCCATTATCATCGGGAATAGTTGCGTACCAGGCATTATTGGTGATGATATTGATTCTTTAATAGATGAGCTTGACGGACAGCTTTCCGCCCGCGTGGTGCCTGTTCACTGCGAAGGCTTTAAAAGTAAATTTGTTGCTACCGGTTATGATTCGGCCTATCACGGTGTGTTAAAGAAATTGGTTGATCCCATAAAAAAACAAGACAGAATAAATCCTGATGATATTGCTTATACAACAGCAGAAGAGACCGAAAGGTATATCAACAGCAAGACGGTGAATTTGTTAAATGTCGGTTCTACTAGTTTTGGAGATGAATTTGAATTGTCACGGCTGCTCAAGGCACTGGGGCTCACTGTGCGGGTACTGCCGTTGTATGCAAGTATTGATGAAATCTCTCGTATCGGTGAAGCGGCGCTCAATGTCAGTATTTGTGCCACGCATGATGATTATCTGATCGGTCATCTGAAAGAACGGTTCGGTACCGATTATGTCATTGATACTCTGCCGATTGGAATTAAAAATACCAATCAGTGGCTGCGGGTTATTGCCCGTTTCTTCAAGCTTGAAGACGAAGCAGAAAAACTGATCGCCATTGAGACTGCCCAGTTGGAAGAAGCTCTTGTGCCATTTAAAAAAGAATTACAGGGCAAAACGGTATTTGTCGGTGGCGGTGAAACCCGGATTTTTACAACAGCCGAGTTTTATCAATCCTTAGGCATGAAGGTCTTGGGATTGAAACCTCATAATTTTGATCGCTTTGCTGTTCCCATGATTGATGATATTGATGACCAGGAAGCTGTCATCGACGTTGCGCCGGGACAACCGTCTGAAGAACTGGTCATACTTAACCGGCTCAAACCTGACCTCTATGTTGGACATGTGGGCGCTCCTGCCTGGGTGACAAAACTGGGTATTCCCAATATTCCTCTGTTTGGTCAGTCACTAAACTATATGGGCTATTCGGGAGCTTTTGAACTGGCAAGAAAAGCAGTGAAAAGCCTCAAAAATACAAACTTTCCTAAAAAAATAGCGGCCAATGTACCCTTGCCGTTCCGGCCAGAGTGGTATGCCAGCAATCCGTTTGACAATATCAAAGAAGCGCAACAAGGTTGATATTCTTGTACTAACTATATAAGGGGGAAGAAGAGTGTCGTATATTGTAGATAATCTAACAGAACTTATCGGCAACACGCCGCTTTTAAGGCCTAATTCTTTTTCTAGGCTGGCGAAGCTTAATGCTGAGCTGCTGCTTAAGCTCGAATATTTTAATCCGTTAGGCAGCGTAAAGGACAGAATCGCCAATTCCATGGTGGTGGATGCAGAGAAACAAGGCGCACTTAAGCCAGGCTCAGTGATTATTGAACCCACAAGCGGCAATACCGGTGTTGGATTGGCCTTCGTGGCGGCTGCCAGAGGCTATCGAATCATTCTTACTATGCCGGACACGATGAGTGTGGAACGGCGAACATTATTAAAAGCCCTTGGCGCCGAATTGGTACTGACACCTGGGGCGGATGGCATGAAAGGTGCTATCCGCAAAGCCGAAGAACTTTCCGTGCGAATTCCGGATGCGGTAATATTGCAGCAATTTAATAATCCTGCTAACCCGGCTATTCACCGGGAGACAACAGCTGAAGAAATATGGGCCGACACCAAAGGCAAAATTGACATATTTGTCGCCGGGGTGGGTACCGGCGGTACGGTTACCGGTGTGGGGGAAGCGCTAAAGGCCAAAAATCCGGCTGTTACAATTGTTGCGGTTGAACCAAATGATTCTCCAGTTTTGTCTGGCGGCAATCCTGGTCCGCATCAGATTCAGGGAATTGGCGCCGGCTTTGTGCCCAAGGTGTTTGACTATGAGGCCGTGGATGAAATCTTTAAAGTGAAAAACGAGGAAGCCATTGATACTGCCCGGGTACTGGCAAGAGTAGAGGGACTGCTTGTAGGTATTTCCTCCGGTGCTGCTGCGTTTGCCGCTGCCCAGATTGCCAGACGGCCGGAGAATGCGGGCAAAACGATTGTTGCCCTGCTGCCGGACACGGGCGAACGATATCTGTCAACTGTTCTTTTTAAAGAATTGCCTGATGAGGAAAGCAGGTACTGGCGTTAAAAAATATGTTTGGAGGGGAGTTCAGTGAGTGTTCTTGAGTTGGTAAAGCAACGGTATTCGGTGCGCAACTATGAAGCAAGGCCGGTAGAAGAAGAAAAGCTGCAAAAGATACTGGAAGCCGGGCGAGCTGCACCTTCGGCGAAAAATTTCCAACCCAGCCGTGTGATTGTTGTACGGGAAAAGGCTGGGCTGGAGAAGCTCAAAAAGGGGGCAAATGTGCATGGTGCGCCACTGGCAATCATAGTGGTTGGTGATCATGAAGCTGCCTGGAAACGGCCTTATGACAATAAAACCAGTGTAGATATTGATGCCAGTATTGTTACTGACCATATCGTATTGGCGGCAACTGAACTGGGGCTGGGAACGTTGTGGGTATGTTATTTTGATCCGGAGATTATTCGCCAAGAATTTAATATCCCGGCTCAGATTGAACCAATCAATATAATCGGAGTCGGCTATGCCGCCGGGGAAGCCAAGTCACCGGACCGGCATAACGAAACGCGCAAACCGTTAAATGAGTTTATCGTTTGGGAAAGCTATTGATCTACCCATAAGAAGCTGCGATTAAGAAAACAGAACATTATGTTTCAAAGTAACTCGCCGATTAGTCAGAAACTAAAGGCCTGTGCAGATTTGATTTGCACAGGCCGTTTGATTTAGGAGAGGGGCAGATAGCAATGAGTAAAGAAAATGAGAGAAAACATGGGTTTGACACCCTAGCGCTACATGCCGGACAAATACCTGACCCGGTGACAGGTGCTCGGGCAGTGCCCATTTATCAGAGCACCTCTTTTGTGCTAGGTGATACCGCGCGGGCTGCACGGCTTTTTTCACTTGATGAATTAGGTTATGCGTATACCCGGATGATAAATCCGACGCAAACTGTTTTTGAAGAAAGAGTAGCCGCCTTGGAAGGCGGCGTGGGGGCGTTGGCGGTTGCATCCGGACAGGCGGCCATTACGTATTCCATTCTGACCATTGCCCAGGCAGGGGATGAAATAGTATCTTCTGCGGCACTTTATGGCGGTACTTATAATTTATTTCATCATACGCTGCCCAAGCTGGGAATTAAGGTCCATTTTGTTGATCCTGGTGATCCGGAAAATTTTCGTCAGGCCATTACACCGGCAACCAAAGCGGTGTATGCTGAGATTATCGGCAATCCCAAACTGGATATTTTAGATGTGGAAAATGTCGCAAAAGTCGCTCACGAGCATACTATTCCGCTGATTATTGACAGTACGTTTGCCACACCTTATTTACATCGTCCATTTGAGTGGGGCGCCGATATTATTGTTCATTCCGCAACCAAATTCCTTGGCGGACACGGAACTTCCATCGGTGGCATTATTGTGGATTCAGGTAAATTTGACTGGAACAATGGAAAATTTCCCGGTTTAGTGGAACCTGATCCCAGCTATCATGGAATATCTTTTGTAGAAAAATTCGAGAACGCGGCATATATAACGAAAGCCCGGGTTACTTTGCTGCGCGATACCGGCGCGGCGGTTAGCCCGTTTAATGTCTTCCTATTTTTACAGGGACTGGAGACGCTGTCGGTGCGGCTGGAGCGCCATGTTGCCAATGCGAAAAAGGTGGCGGAGTTCTTGCAGGGACACAAGTATGTAACCTGGGTGAATTATCCGGGATTAGAGAGCAGTTCCTCATACCAAAAAGCGCAAAAGTATTTCCCAAAAGGCGCCGGGGCGATTCTTACGTTTGGCATTCAGGGAGGCTTGCAAGCGGGGACAAAATTCATTAATAATCTGGGGCTATTTTCTCATTTAGCCAATGTCGGCGACGCCAAGTCGCTGGTCATTCATCCCGCCAGCACTACCCATCAGCAACTAACGCCGGCACAGCAGGTGGCAAGCGGTGTCACGGAAGATCTGGTGAGGTTATCCATCGGTCTGGAAGACAGTGACGACCTGTTGTACTATCTCAATGAGGCGCTGGCAGTCAGCCAGAGAAGCTAGTGAATAAAGGGAGATGAATTGATGACTATTAATTTACAGGTTACGGCGGCAGGCAGCCGGGAAAATAGGCTGGGATCAATCACGGGCTATTCCGGGGATCTTCACGACCTCGTCCAGCAGACAAGATGCGGGACACTCAAGGAAAAGGAACGCTGCTTTAGTCAGTCAAGTTCTTGTGATGCCGGCTGCGCTCTGAATCAGCTTGCCAGCATCATCGACGTTGCGGTGATCAATCATGCACCTTCAGGCTGCACCGCCGGATCTTCCACGGTAATTGTCCATCATACACAGCTTGCGGCGAAACGGGGTATTGAATATGATACTGTTTTCCTCGGAACCGATATGGATGAATCGGATACAATCTTTGGTGCGATAACTGGCCTTAAAGAAATAATTATCGAAACCTATAACCGTTACAAACCTCAAGCCATTTTTGTGGGAACTTCCTGCGTTTCCGGCATTATCGGCGAAGATGTCGACAGTGTTATTACTGAGCTGCAAGCAGAACTGCCGATTCCGTTGGCGCCGGTTCATTGTGAAGGTTTCAAATCAAGAGTATGGGCATCCGGCTTTGATGCCGCCGATCATGCGGTGCTTACCAGCATAGTGAAGCCGCCGCAAAAAAAGAGTAATGTCATAAACTTTAAAAATTTTAATGAAAGTGCCAGAAAAGAAATTATTGAGATTTTTGCCAATTTTGGTGTTGAGCCATTTTTTTTATATGCTAATTCAACGGTGGAAGAACTTACCCACTTATCGGAAGCACTGGCTACCGTGTCAATCTGTGGAACATTGGGAACGTATTTGGGTAATGGTTTAGAACAAGAATACGGCGTACCTTATGTCAAGACCATCAATCCGTTAGGTATTGCCGGTTTCGAAGCATGGCTCAGGGAAATAGGCCGGGTAATCGGGAAAGCGGAGGAAGTAGAAGCCTATATCGAACAGGAACGAGCCTTCTATCTGCCTAAAATTGAAGCAGTAAAAAAAGAACTTACAGGACTGCGTGCCGTTCTGGGGATGGGCGCAAGCTTTGCTTTTCAGGTGTCCCGTGTTCTACAGGAGCTTGGTATCGAAGTAGTGTGGGTGGCTTCCTGGCATTTTGATGCGAAATATGATAATGGGGAGACGCCGCCCTATCTTGAACATTTGGTAAAAGAAAATCCCAATAATTTGAAAGTAAGTGTCAGCGATCAGCAAAACTTTGAAATTTTAAATATATTAAATACGCATAAACCGGATATTTATTTGGCCAGACACCCTGGCACAACCGTTTGGGCCATTAAGCAAGGGATTGCCGCTTTATTTCTTGGCGACGAATATAAGACTTTTGGCTACAGAGGGACCCTGGATTTTGCCAACACAATTCTTGATACAATCAGAAACAGAAGCTTTGAAAAAAATCTTGCCGCCCGGATTACGCTGCCCTATTCCGATTGGTGGTATAAACAGGATAATGCAGCCTTACTAAAGGAGGATGTGAAATAAATGCCGAAACTATTGGATCAACCTCGTTATAAGTGCGCCATGGCTGCGATGCAGACAGTGCAGGCAATTACCAAGGCCTTGCCCATATTGCACTCCGGTCCTGGCTGCGCTGATAAGCTGCAGGGAGGAAATTATGGAGGTTCGGGGCATTTTGCGCCCCGGATTTTTCCATGTACCAATCTTAATGAAAAAGACGTGGTTTTTGGCGGCTCTGAACGATTGCGGGAAACCATTGAAAATGCACTTAAGATTGTCAATGCCGACATGTATGTGGTAGTAAGCAGTTGTTCTTCGGAAATTATCGGCGACGATATGGAAGAAGTAATCCGCTCGTTTAAGGATGCGGAAAAGCCGGTAATTTTTGCTTCAACAGCAGGTTTTAAGGGAAATAATTTTATGGGACACGAGTGGGTTATTCAGGCCATTATTGAACAGTATTTAAAGCCGGCAGCGCATAAAACCAAAGGATTGGTGAATATCTGGGCCGGCGTTCCACAGCACGACCCCTTTTGGCATGGCAATTTAGTCGAGTTGGAAAATCTAATTGCCCAGCTTGGTTTAACTGCTAATACGATTTTTGGCTATGACCGGGGTATTAAAAATATTGATAGAATCCCGGAGGCGGAATTTAATTTGCTTGTATCCCCTTGGGTGGGCTTACATAGTGTGAAACTGTTACAGGAAAAATTCGGCACACCGTATTTGCATCTTCCCACCCTTCCTATTGGCTCTTTTGAAACCAGTAAGTTTTTACGGGCAGTCGGTGATTTTGCAGGTGTGGATAAACAAAAGGTCGAAGAGCTTATTACAGAGAATGAAAGAAAATATTACTATTATATTGAACGGTTTGCTGATGTATTTTTGGAAACCCGGGTTATGTCCAAACGGTTTGTTGTCGTGTCTGATGCTCAATATGCGCTAGCCATTACCAAATTCCTGGTCAATGATGTCGGTTTATTCCCTTCCAAACAATATATTACCGATAACACGCCAGATGAGTATCAGGAACAGATTAGAAAAGAATTTAAAGTATTAAACTATGGGATTGAAGCGGAAGTGGCATATCTTTCTGATGGTTATCTTATTCAGAATGAAATCAAAGATACCTATTTTACCGGCTATCCATTAATTATCGGTAGTTCCTGGGAAAAGAAAATAGCGCAAAAAACCCAGGCGCATTATTTGGCAGTATCCTGGCCTGTGAATGAAAGGCTGGTTATTAACAGTTCCTATGTGGGCTATGGCGGCGGACTAAAACTGCTTGAAGATATCTATTCGGTAGTGCTTACACGGTTTAATTAATAAGCTTTCTGTGGCAAGAGATGACGGCAGGTTTACTAGAGGAGTGAATGACAATGGTGCAGCAGGTATCTCCGGTTGTGTGCAAAAATTGCGCCGCCCGTCTTGCAAAATGGTGCTATGGAAAACACTGGTGGTTCCGGTTGATCCGGGAACCGTTGCTTTTAGGTATGCGGCTTTTGGCTAGGTGGCACAGGATTGATGCCCGGACTCATGTGGTACGCAATCCCGAATGCCACGGCTGCATACGTTTTATGAAAGCAGAACTGGAGGAAAAGTCGCCCCTGTTTTGTTTTCTCAATAAACATATCGGTAAAAGAGTCAATAAGCTTCGCGACTCCATGCTTGCCCCGGAAGAACTGGCTGAGGCGAAACGTTATGCCCGAGAGGCAATGGAGCAAAAAGTAAAGTGAACTCGTTTCAGCATAGCTGAAACATTGGGGATTCAGGTGGAGAGTCTATTCCACCTGAATTAACGCCGCCTGTAGAGGCGGGAGTCTTGACTCGCGTACTAAGATAAAGAAAGTATAAGTTTTTGAGAGTCGTGGAGGTCTTATAAAACAAGGGGTGCCAAATACGAAACCTGGAACAGGTGGCTGTACTGTTTGTGTCCAGTAACCCTCGTAACTCCCGTAACCCCTCGGCCTTTGCCGGAAAAAGCGTTCCGCAGGAGAAAAGCCGGGCGGTATTCCGTTAAAAAATCCGTACTGTTTGAGCGTAGCGAGTTTACGGATTTTAGGAATATCGTCCGGCTTTTCAGCTTTTGGAGGCTTAGGGGCTAGACTTTTTGTTTACTTTTGGGGCAATGCCAAAAGTAAAACCCCTCACCTTGTATTCTCCATTGACTCAACGTGAGACAATGGACCGCATTAGCGGTTTTTCTTACTTAATCACGATGCTTTGCCAGCAGCGTGGAATAAATGTCTTCAACAAGGTTGAGACCGCCGTTATAGCCTACATAGGTGTGATGCATAATCAGACGATCGATAATGGGCAAAGCGACACTAAGATGCAGTCCGCGGATATCTTTGGCAACATCAACCTCCCAAGAACTGGCGAGTAAGAGGGGAGTAGTTAAGGGGTTTATTGAACGAATTTTATCTTCGATTACGCCACTGTCTTGCGCAAAAGTAACATCAGAAGAAATTTCAGGACTAAGCTTTTTAAAATAATTTTCGACAATTCCCAGATATTCTTCCGGCACATCTTCGGTAATAAACTGGTGGATGGGAAAATAGCCAAGTTCATTTACCAGAAACTTGCTAAAAGCGAGAGCATAAGAAGCATCATTAATAGTATAGAAGCGTTTTGGTTGATTAAGCTGGTATTCTGTGAGTACATCGGACGCCCGTACCATGTAATGATAGAATTCGTTTTCATTTTGCAAAATAAATTCGTCCGTTTGCTTAGAAGCGGTACCGGCAAATTCAGCAACTGTCCGCAAAAAATTGGACGTTTCCTGGCCGCCAACCGGCAGCACCGGATAGTGGAGATACGGGGTCTGGAATTTCTCCTGTAACAATTCTGCTGTCTGAAGACCGACATAGGGTGAAATAACCAAATTGAATTCTGCCGCAGGAATGGCATTAAGGGCTTTGATGCCGCCGCTATTATAGCCAAATAGAATATTAGCTTTAAGGCCGATGCCTGCCAGCAGTTTTTTTAGTTCGTTTAGATCACCTTCCCAAAAGGGATCATGCCGCGGCACACTGGCAAATACGTTGACAAGTCCTTTTTCTTTTTTATCAGCGGGCTGTAAATGTTGCTCGATAATCGCTTGCAGCACAAGCTCATGCCCTTTGTAAGCATCCCCTTTGAAACCTGCTGTTTCCACATGGACAATAGGAACTCCCTGATCCCTGAATTCGCCTACAACACTGCTGACATCATCGCCAATGATATCAGCGGTGCATCCTGTCAGGACAACAAAGAAATCGCCATCCATAATTTTTAAGGTGCCTTCGATAACACTGCGCAGTTTATCGGTGCCGCCGAAAACTACGTCTTTCTCAATCATATTGGTGCAAGGTATGGCATCGGCACCGGCGTAGCCGGCACCCTGATGACCACCGGCATGAGAAAGGCCTCTATGCAGTTTTGAACCACAGCCCGGTCCGGCGTGTAAAATGGGGATCGCTCTTTCGATTGCTACAACAGTTTGCAGTGCGCCGAGGGCACAACCATGGCGTGGTCCTTGAATGATATCAGACATTTTTTTCTCCCCTTAAAAATGAATAGGTGTTTTGTTCGAGCCACCAGTCTGTATAAGGAAGTTTACTGTGTTTAGCCACATTTTTTATATAAGCGGGATTGGAGATGGCGTCGTCAATCGTTTGACCAAAGCGAATTAGGCCGTCATATAGCATTTCTGTTGGTTCATTACCGGCAAAAATCGAGGGAATACCCAGTTTGGCTGCCCAGACAGTTGTGATATGCCGGGAAATGGCGATGTCCGGTTTGTGTTTATTAATAGCATTAGCTACTTCAAAGGCTTGTTTGTTACAAACGCCAATATGAAAATTGCCATAATGCTTGAGGTCAAACTTAAGAAAATTCAGGCGCTCATCATCATTATCAAATTTCTGGTCATGGTGCCAGATGCAGGTTCCCGCAACCTCCATGCCCAAATCCTTAACAAGGGCAATGATGTTGTAGGCTAACGGGCCGCCTGCGGCAATAAAAGCTCTTTTACCAGTTAGCTTGCTGCGAAGCCGTTCAAGATCTTTGGCAATCTTTTCTTTTTCCGAAACGATAACTTTTTCAACTTCTGCTTCTTTATGGAACATCCGGCCAATTTCGCGCAGCATTTCATCAGAAGCCTTGATGCCAAACGGCGCAGGGGCTTTCACTTCCGGTACGCCAAAATGCTGTTCAAGGCCGGCGGCAAGATAGCTTCCCAGCGATTCGCAGTACTGTACTGTTGCTGCTGCTTCGGAGATGTGCTCAAGCTGATCAATTGTAGAAAGCGGGACAATGTGATTAGGGCGCAGGCCAAGCTGTTTAAAAACACTTTCAAAGAGAAAGCGGTGTTGAAAACTGATTACATTAATTAAATCCGGCTGCTTTTGGCGTGCCGGTTTGACGATTTTTCGGAGAATGCTGTGATTGGAGGAGTCAAAGCCTGTTGCCCAAATATTTGTCCGGAAGCCTTCACACAGAGTAGCGACAACTGGAATCCCCAGTTCTTCCTCCAGTTCGTCACAAATACCGGGAACATCGTCGCCGATAATGGCCGAAGCGCAGGTTGTTGTAACAAAAATAGCCTTAGGATTAAAGCGACGTTTGGCTTCTCGGATGGCTTTTTCCAGTTTGGCGCCACCACCGTAAATGGTATCTTTTTCATCAAGATTGGTATTGATATATTTGACATTATGGACGGGATAACCCATACGCCTGTTGCCTAGCCGGAAGGTAGCGTTACGGTAGGGAATATCACCGGCACAACCTGCAGGGCCATGCTCGACAACTGCCGCATCCTGAATCTGTGTAAACAGATTCATAACCTGGTCGGCGCTGCAAGAGCCACATTGTGTAAACGATCGCTCCCGGTTGGGAAAATCATTTCTACTGAGCAGATGGGCAGCATCTCCCTCATACCCGGTTAACGTTCGCAGTCTGGATTCCCGGAGTTCAACTGCCGGTTCATTTAAATTAATACTCATTGCTGTTCCTCCGTTTCTAATACTCATTAGTAAATCTTTTTTTATTGAACTGAAAATAAAAAAAGATCGAAAACTAAGCATATTTTAAAAATATCCTTAGCCTTCAATCTTTTAATGATCAGCTAATTTTACTATGGATGAAAACATCTGTGATTACGCCCAAAAAAAAGTCCGCAAGTGTTTTGAAATAATAGTACTACAGTAGTATTGGAACTGTCAATGGAAAATCTGGAATAAATATAACTTGAAGGAGCAGTAAGGTGTTGACTTTATGAAAAAAAGTGAAATAATTAAATAAAGTAAAAATAATCGGCTGATCAGAACAACTGAAGGCTAAGGATCTCGTTCTCTCAAACGGCTCCTTTGTCATTCAGTTGTTTTCATTTAGAATGAGTGAATATGTGCTGACTGCTTTGAATCAGTTTTATACATACATAAGCTACAGGCCTTGATAAGTACTATGCTTATGCACTAAATGAAAAAGGGAGGGTATTTAATGACTAGAAGCAACTACAAAATATTTTCCGAGGGCAGAATAGCCAACCTGCTTCTAAAAAACAGACTGGTACGTTCAGCAACCTGTGAATACAAAATGGAGGAAACCGGAAGAATTACTGACATTGTGCTTTCTGTCTATAAAAACCTGGCAGCTGGCGGTGTAGGACTGATTATTAGCAGTCTTATGGCAGTTGCGGCAAACGGTAAGGGTGTCAAAGACCAGATTTGTATTTACAGTGATGAATTTATTAATGATATAGCAAAAATTGCCGCTATTGTACATCAAATAGATACTGGTTGTGCCATTATTGCGCAGTTGTGTCATGCGGGAAGACAGGTGACTTATGACAATCAGGTTGCAGAGTGTGTCGGACCATCGGCAGTTGCATCACCCTTACTGGTGAAGACTGCACGGGAACTGACTAACCATGAGATTGAGAGAATTATTCACAATTTTGTCGAGGCAATCATTAGGGTGAAGTGCGCGGGATTTGATGGAGCACAGTTACATGCAGCGCATGGTTATTTATTGAGTTCCTTTCTTTCTCCCTATACCAATAAACGTACCGATGCCTATGGCGGTTCCATACAAAATCGCAGCCGGATCATCAAAGATATTGTGTCACTTGCAAGAAAAGAGGTGGGGAGTTTTCCCATACTCATAAAGGCAAATTGTGATGATCATGTTATGGGGGGAATTACGAAAGACGATTTTCCGGCTCTAGCAAAGGAACTTGCGTTAGCCGGTGTTGATGCTATCGAAGTGAGTGGCGGCATGTGGGATTGTCTTACCCGGTCTGAACACGAACTGGGCTTTAGATCTGTGCCATTGCCGGAATCTCGAACCGGAATTGATACCGTGGATAAGCAATCTTACTACTATGATTATATTGCACGAGTACATGCAGAGTTGCCACTGATCCTGGTCGGTGGCAACAGGAATGTTGAGTCAATGGAAAGACTGTTGCAGGCAGGAAAGGTTGACTTTTTGGCGTTAAGTCGTCCGCTAATTGCCGAGCCTGGTTTGCCCAACCGGTGGCGTGACGGAGTCGGCAGAGAGACAACCGCATGTGTCTCCTGTAATGCCTGTCTGGTTTTCAAAGAAGAGTACGGTTGTGCATTGCGAAGACTAGGACTGCAAAGAGAAGTTTTTGCTGAAAGGCTGGCAAAAGCTTGGCGTAATTCATTTAAATAAAGTAAAGCAGGGACTTGACTAACGGTTGATATCGCGATAACATAATAGAGATATGTGCTTGCTGATCAAATGAATCATTTGAAGGCCAAGAGCTTCTTTCGAGAAGAGTCTTGGCCTTTTTTAGTTATATTTTTATGTTTTAATAAAATAAATCTGAAACTGGAGGCAAAGAGAAATGACGATTAATTTAAGCACAGCTGTTGTGGAAAACCGCGAACAAAGGTTGGGCACGATTATTGCGTGGGATGGTGCAGCAAGCGACTTGTCAAAAGAATCGGCATATGCGCGTGGTTGTGAAGCAGGCTGCGGGGGACAGAGGCTTTGTGAACTTTCCGGTCCGTTTACGCAGGGGTCTGTTTGCAGTGAACAAATGGTAGAGTGTCAGGCAGGCAATGTTAGAGATGCAGTACTTATCCAGCATTCACCAATTGGCTGCGGTGCCGGACAGGTAATTTATAATTCCATATATCGCAATGGTCTGGCTATGAGAAAGCTGCCAGTGGAAAATCTACATATGCTTAGTACAAATCTCCAGGAAGGAGATATGATTTTTGGCGGTATTGAAAAATTAGAGCAGTCCATCCGTGATGCATGGGAGCGGCATCACCCCAAGGCCATTTTTATTGCTACTTCCTGCGCCACAGGAATTATCGGTGATGATGTTGAGAGTGTAGCCAAAAAGTTGGAAACGGAAATAGGTATTCCGGTAGTTCCACTGCACTGCGAGGGCTTTAAATCAAAGCATTGGAGTACCGGGTTTGATGCAACTCAGCATGGAATTATGCGGCAAATTGTTCGTAAAAAGCCGAAAAAAAGGCAGGATGATTTGGTTAATGTCATTTGTCTATGGGGATCAGATGTGTTTACTCCTATGTTGAAGGAACTGGGATTACGAGTAAATTATGTTGTTGATTTGGCGACAGTGGGAGAGCTGGAGCAGCTTTCCGAAGCCGCTGCTACCGTTGGTTTTTGCTATACATTGGCTTCTTATCTGGCAGCTGGTTTGGAACAAGAATTTGGTGTGCCGGAAGTGAAAGCGCCTCAGCCTTATGGTTTCGCCGGAACAGATGCTTGGCTAAGGGAATTGGCGCGAGTTACTCACCGGGAAGAACAGGCAGAAGCTTATATTGCCAAAGAACATGCCCGTATTGCTCCGCGGTTGGCTGAGCTGCGAGAGCAGCTAAAAGGTATAAAGGGGTATGTGGCGACAGGGTCGGCTTATGCACATGGTTTAATTGCGGTATTGCGGGAATTAGGCGTTGAGGTGAATGGGTCACTGGTTTTTCATCATGATCCTGTATATGATAGCCATGACCCCCGTCAGGATTCGCTGGCTCATCTGGTCGATCATTATGGGGAGGTCCCATCGTTTACCGTAAGTAATCGCCAGCAATATCAGTTTTTCGGATTATTGCAGCGAGTAAATCCAGATTTTATCATAATCAGGCATAATGGTTTGGCCCCGTTAGCTTCCCGACTAGGAATTCCGGCTGCTCCGCTGGGGGATGAACATCATGCGTTGGGGTATCAAGGAATCATTAATCTGGGGGAGACTATTTTGGAAATTCTGGCGCATAAGAAATTCCATCAAGATCTGGCCGCTCATGTCAAATTGCCGTATAAAAAAGAATGGCTGGATTTAAAAGATCCGTTTGCGCTGGTGAAAAAGGCAAATTCATTGGATACGGAGAGATTATAAGATGGCTAATACAGAAATAAACAATACTAAGGCAAAAACCTTTCCAATTGTGCAAAAAACTAATTCGATACAGCAAATCCGTTATGGCTGCTCGATTGCAGCCCTGCACAGTGCAGCGGCTATTCCTGGAGTCATTCCGATTACCCATTGCGGTCCCGGCTGCGTAGATAAGCAGTTTATGAATCTGGCTTTTTACAATGGCTTTCAGGGGGGCGGTTATGGCGGCGGTGCTGTTGTGCCAAGTACCAATGCGACGGAAAAAGAAGTTATTTTTGGCGGAGCTGAGCGGTTGCGAGAACTCATCGCTGCCTCGCTTAACGTGTTGGATGCTGACTTGTTTGTGGTTTTGACAGGCTGTATATCCGATTTAGTAGGGGACGATGTAGGTTCGGTAGTCAGTGAATTTCAACAACAAGGCGTTCCCATTGTGTTTGCCGAGACTGGCGGTTTTAAAGGCAATAACTTTATCGGACATGAACTGGTTACGCAGGCGATTATTGATCAGTATGTCGGGGACTATAACGGTACTCAAGAGAAAGGCACTGTCAATGTCTGGTCGCTGCTGCCGTACCACAATACATTTTGGCGCGGCGATCTTACGGAAATCAAGAGAATTCTTGAAGGGGTAGGGCTTAAGGTTAATATCCTTTTCGGCTATGAATCCGAAGGAATTTCCGAGTGGAAAAATATCCCTAAGGCGCAGTTTAATTTAGTGCTTTCACCTTGGTTGGGGCTTCAGACCGCTCAGCATTTAGAGGAAAAATATGGTCAGCCGTTTCTGCACATTCCAGTAATTCCTATTGGGGCTCAAGAGACAAGCGCCTTTCTCCGAAAAGTAGTAGGATTTTCCGGTCTTGATACTGCGCAAGCCGAACGGTTTATTGCGCAGGAAGAAAGAAGTTATTACAATTATTTAGAGAGTTTCGCCGACTTTTATGCGGAATATTGGTGGGGACTGCCAGCCAAGTTTGCTGTTGTTGGTGACAGTGCCTACAATCTTGCGTTGACTAAGTTTTTGGTTAATCAGTTAGGCATTATTCCAGGCAAACAAATTATTACGGAAAATCCGCCGGAGGAATACCGGGAGGCGATTCGTCAGCAGTATCAAACGATTGCTAAAGATGTTTCGACTGATGTTGAGTTTGAGGATGACAGTTATCTTATTCACCAGATTATCCGTCAGACTAAATTTGGTCACAAGCCACCTATTATCTTTGGTACCACGTGGGAACGTGATCTTGCCAAAGAATTGAAAGGTGCCATTGTGGAAGTAGGTTTTCCTGCCTCGTATGAAGTCGTTATATCCAGAGCCTACATCGGCTATCGTGGTGCGCTTACATTACTGGAAAAAATTTATACAACTACGGTAGGTGCCAGCGCGTGACATACTCCCCCCACCTAAGAGGTGGGGGCTTCTTGGGACGTACCAGCTAACGCTAGTATAATTGCCAAGCTATCCCCGTTTGCCCAACGGTTCTGTATCTTGGAAAAGCATCGCGGTGTTGCCTGGGTCAAGCATCCGCGTGCGGAGCACAGTCCTTATCGGACCTTGGCGGAGAAGTATTTGCCGAAAGGCGCCGGCTCATTGCTTACTTTTGGCTTCAACGGGAGCGAACAACAGCCAGCCAAGTTTATTGATGCACTAAAATTATTCAGTTATCAGGCTAAAAAATTCCACTATGATTGCGGCAGAACCGTTAAATCATAGTGGTTTGAAAAAAGGGGGGATATTACCAACCCGGACTATCGCTTTGAAATTTGGATATTGGTAATTAAGAAAAACTTCTAATGGAAGAAAGTATTGATGAATATTTCCATATGGCATAGAATTTGATTAGAACTATGAGCAACTGACTAGTCAATTACTAGAGGCTGCATTCCGAAGTTGCGGAATGCAGCCTTTGTATTTTATTTCTGTGGAAATGAGGATTGAAGATGCTTAAAGAAGTAAGGGAAGTTCGCTTTAATGAATTCGAACAACTGCTAAATCTATATAAATATTTAAATCCGGATGATCCAGAACTGCCTATTGATAAACAGCTTACACAATTGTGAAAGGAAATTTTAGATGATCCCAACCACTTTTGTTTAGTCATTGAGGAAGATAATACAATTGTTTCGACATGTGTTTTGAATATCATAAAAAATTTGACAAGGGGAGCCAGGCCTTACGCCCTTATAGAAAACGTAGTGACTCATCAGGATTATCAAAACAAAGGATACGCAACTGCGATTTTAAGAAAGGCTAATGAAATAGCCAAAGAAAAAAACTGTTATAAGGTAATGCTGATGACGAGCAGCAAAGAGGAAAGTACATTGCGCTTCTATGATAAGGTGGGGCTGGTGTTCGGTTAGGACTAAAACGTTGGATTGACATTGAACGATTCCGTTGGTATTATCCAAGGCAGAGTAGTTTGCTTATCTGCGTTCCGTACTGCTAATATGTATTTTGTTCAGGAGGTTAGTGCATGGAAGATAAAATTATAGCTGATTTGAAAAAAAGTTATGCGATAACTTCCAATGAGATTACTCCGGTAACAGGTGGATTGATGAATCTGAAATGGAAGATTACCACTGACAAAGGTGAACTATTGGTCAAACAATACAGCACTAAGCGGTTTCGAAGAGAGCAAATTGACTGGATCGAATCCTCGTTGCATCGTCAGATTATTCTTAAAAAAAGGGGAGTTCCCTGCCCGTTTCTTTGGCAGCGCGAAGGCCGTGTGATTCGTTGGCTGGATGACGAAACAGCCTATATGGTCATGGATTTTCACTCAGGAAAGACAGAAACCTCCGACACAATTACAATAATGCAAATGCGTAGTCTCGGTAGCACCTGTGCTGTAATGCACAGGGCATTTTCACAATTGCCGATGCATTCGGTTGAAAGCCTACCCGTTTTTGGTGGTTATACGATAGACTTATTATGGGAAAACTTTAACTCCCGTATGACGAACTGTTCGCCGGAAGCTCACGTTGAATACCGAAAAGCCTTGCTTGCGCAGGAGCCAATTTTGAAGCAACTTAGACCCGAATTTTTTGATAAGTTTCCCAAAGGATTTGCCCATGAGGATTTTCAACCCGGTAATATCCTATTTGATGCGGATTGCGTATCTGCCGTCATTGATTTCGACCGTAATTGCTACAGTTATATTTGGCATGACATAGGAAGGGCCATACTGTCTTTTGCTTTGGAAGGCAATACAATAAGCATTCGAAAGATATATGCTTTCCTTGAAGGCTATACACAGCATTCAGCGTTGACTTTGCATAATATAGCGGACGCTTTGCGGCTTTCATGGTGTATTGAAACACCGTGGTGGATACAGCCGAATTTTTTCGGTGAATGCGATAAAATCCCAAAGCGTTTCAAAGATGAAATGCTTTGGCTGACGGAACACTGGTTTGAGATAGATTCAATATTATGTTTATAAGCAAACTATCTCTTAGTCTCTACTTGACAGCATCTTACGAAAAAGCGGGATTTATGCGCGGCGATAAAACCGGATTTATCATAAGGCTATGAATAAAAGACGTTTGCGAGGAGAGAAACAAATGAAAATTCGCGGGATAATCTTTGACCTGGACGGTACGCTGCTTAATTCACTGCCGGTGTGCTATAGCGGTTTTCGCAGCACTTTGCGGAAGTTTCTTGGCCGTGAATACTCGGATACCGAGATACACGCATTGTTTGGACCAAGTGAAGAGGGGGTGCTGAAAAAACTGCTGCCTAATCAGTGGGAGGAAAGCCTGCAATATTATTTGGCGGCTTACGATAGCGCCCATACGGAATATGCCAAGCCCTTTCCCGGAGTGGAAGCCGCTTTAGCGCTGCTAAAAGAACGGAATGTCCGGCTGGCCATTGTTTCCGGCAAAGGGGCCGGCACGATGGCGATCTCCCTGCGGCATTCGGGCTTGGGCAAGTTTTTCGAGGTGGTGCAAACCGGCTCGGAACATGGCGCGGATAAACCGGCTCACATAAAGAAGGTGATTGACCTATGGCACTATAGACCCGAGGACGTTGCGTATATCGGAGATACCGCGTATGATATCCAAGCAGCGCAGGCGGTGGGGACGGCTGCAATTGGCGCTGTTTGGGGGAATACGGCCAGCACGCAGCAGGTTAAGGCCATGAACCCAGAACTGGTTTTTAGCTCGGTGGAGGAGTTTCTTACATGGATCGAGGCTGGCTTTCCGGAAGGCAAGAGTTAGAAGAATGGTCAGTTTGTTTTCGGCATAATAGTAGGAAAGAGTAAGATGGAGGCTACAAGTGATGACTACTATGCGGGGTGATAAGGTATCGTTGCAAGCATTGCATGTGGATGATGCGGACAAGATTGCTGAATAGTGAAGGCATTGGGAGATGGTATTGTGGATGAGAATAAATCGGAAAATCTAACAATTACTAAGCAGCAAGCCTGCCGGTTTATTCTTGCTCATCAAGGTTTATGGCCTCCTTATGAGCTCGCGGGCAAGTCCGGTATACTCAGTTATATTCGCCGTGTTGGCTGTATTCAGTTTGATCCGTTGAACATAGTCGGCCATAACCAGGAGTTGGCACTGCAGGCGCGTATTAGTGACTTTAGGCCTGCAGTGCTGCAGGAACTACTGTATAAGGATCGCAAGCTATTAGACGGCTGGGACAAGAACATGTCTATCTACTGTACAGAGGACTGGCCATATTTTTTACGTAACAGGGAAAAAGCGCAGCATAGCCGTCATAACAATTCCCAACTGATATCCGTGCTGCCTCAGGTGCGCAAAGAAATCGAGGAACGCGGACCTTTGTCTTCTAATGACCTGGATTATAATCAGACAGTGGATTGGCCCTGGGCGCCAACAAGATTATCACGGGCGGCATTAGAGAGTATGTACTTCCGGGGGGAATTGATTATTCATCATAAGTCCCACACCCGCAAAATATATGATCTAGCCAGCCGCCATCTTCCGGCAGAATTGCTTCAGGCACCTGATCCGAATGAGACCGAAGAGCAATATCACGACTGGTATGTTTTTAGGCGTATTGGGAGTATTGGACTATTATGGAACAAGTCCGGTGATGCATGGCTTGGGATTTCGGGAATCAAAAGCAGGGAGCGCAATGAAGCATTGGCGCGACTACTCAAACAGGGAAAAGTGATTGCAGTACAGGTGGAAGGTATAAAACCTGTGCTGTACATGAGAAGCATGGATAAGCCTTGGTTGGACAATATTTTGCAGCAGGAAGATTCATCGAACCGTGCTTCTGTACTTGCACCCTTGGATAATTTGCTGTGGGATCGACAACTGGTAAAGGAATTATTCAATTTTGATTATCGATGGGAAGTTTACAAGCCAGTTAGTGAACGGAATTATGGCTATTATGTGCTGCCGGTTTTATATGGCGAGCATTTTGTAGCCCGGTTTGAACCTGGCAGAGACAAACAAAGTGGAGCTCTGATTATCAAAAATTGGTGGTGGGAGCCTGGCGTATATCAATCAGATAAAATGTGCTCGGAAATACTCCATTGTTTTAAAAGATTTGCCGGTTATTTGGATGCTGATTACATTAAGGTTGATGATAGGAATTTGAAAAGTTTAGATTGGCTGAAGATTACACACTAATAAGAAAAAAGTTAGGCAATAGAATTCGCGGAAGAGAAGACCCGCTAATATAATTTTTGGATGTTTGATGAACACGCCCTGGTGACGCGAGCAAACACATGACCTAATTGTTAGTTATTGACAATACAATGATGTCCAAGTAAAATACAATTATTAATATATCCACAGATTGACAATAGCTTTATTAACATTGTAGCTGATCAGTAAAGTACTGAAGGCAAAGGCACTGCGAAACAGAACCTTTGCCTTCTTATTTTCTTTGTTTGGTTATGAGACGGAATGTAATTTGCGCTACAGAAAGAAAAGGGGGATGCTATTAATGAAGGAACAGATTGTTCGCAAAATTATTGATCTTGCCGGGTCTTTGTCATCAAACCGCTGGCGGTCCGGCGACGACTTATTAGCGTATTTTGATGAACCCTTAGTAGGTTTTGCCAGCGTTAATGACCCATTATTCCTAAAATATAAACAGGATATCGGTGAATTTTACCTTACGCCGCAAGAACTTTTTGAAGAGGAATTTGGTAGCGGCGCATTATCTGCCGGTACGATAATCAGTGTTATTCTGCCGGTCAGTGAAGTTCTGCTGCAAAGCAACCGCGGGCAAAGCGGCTTTCCGTCCCGGGAATGGGCGCAATTGAGCGCTTATGGCGGACAATATGCCGCCGAGTTAAGGAGTTCAGTTATTGCTTATATGAATCAGTTAGGGCACAGAGCCATCGCACCGGTACTAAGCCTGAAATGGAAAACCTTGCAGGTTCCTTCCAACGCACATACAACCAATTGGTCTGAACGGCACGCAGCTTATGCTGCCGGACTGGGGACCTTTAGTCTGGCAGGGGCGTTGATTAGCAAACGGGGCATTGCCCATCGCACGTTTAGCGTTATTACCGATTGGGAGCTTGAACCTGACAAAAGACCTTATACCGGACTGTATGACTACTGCTTATATTATAATTCAGACAGCTGCGGCGCCTGTGTCAGCCGCTGCTCCGGCGGCGCCATTACAGCGCGTGGGTATAACAATGAATTGTGTTACCGGCACAATCGTTCCCCTCAATATATGGCATTGCGGGCGGAATATGGCGTTGAAAAGACCGGCTGCAGCCTTTGCCAGACGAAAGTACCGTGTGAAAAATCTATACCTGTACAGAAAAGAAGTGACCGCGGGCTTGTAGGAGACTAAGGGACGGTGGTTGTGCCTTAGTCGCGTCTTGTCCTTAACTCAAATCAAGATGGTATCACTGTCCCCTAGTCTTACCTGGCGAACGATTGCGAGGAATGGTTATGTTGAAATTAGTTAAACCCTCTGTGGAGTACACAAAGCAGATTGCGGAATATAGAGCGGAATTTCCTATTGAACGCGAAAGGGTCACCTATGACCCGAGCAGAATACCCGGTACGGATTATCTTGAGAATTACGACAATGTGCTTGACTGGCTCGCATTTTGCGAAAGTATGGCTGACAAATTAACTTGGCATATGACCGTCCGTGAAAGCGACAGCAGACTTGTCGGCTTCGTTGTGTTTCGTCACAAGCTCGAATACGATGATGACGATATAGAATTTGCCTCGAACTTCGGCTATTCAATTCGTCCAAGCGAACGCGGCAAAGGATACGCAAAAGAGCAGTTGCGGCTTGGCTTACAGAAAGCAATAGCATTCGGGCTTGATAAAGTACGAATTATTTGTCGTGATATAAACATTGGCAGCAATAAAACAATTCTTGCCAATGGCGGTATTTACGTTGACACGATTCACGGCGAGGAGTCGGGCTTGCATGTTAATCGTTATGATATTCAGATGAGTATCTGATGTTGATTTGCCGTAGGAGACTAAGGACGGTGGTTGTGTCTTATTCGCGTCGTCCTTAACTCAAATCAAGATGGTACCACCGTCCCCTAGTCTTATCTAGGAGCGGTTAATATCCGGTATGAATTAAATGATTGCCTGAAAAATAGAGGAGGGCATATCTGACCTGTCCCCCTCGTATCCCCCTAACGATTACTGCCTCGCACAGGGGGGAGTTAAGGATACTCAAGCTGGAGTATCGTTCCTTTTTATTGTTGACATCGAAATAGAAAAATACTAGAATGAAAAGAAAATTAATTCGGAAAAGAAGGCAGAAAAATGAGTGATACCAATTTTAACAGAGAAACCGCATTTTCGCTTTTATCGGAATATGTTAAAAGCGAGAGCCTCATTAGGCATGCTTTGACTGTTGAAGCTGTGATGCAGCATTTTGCGGAAAAGTTTAATGAGGACGAAGAAAAATGGGGTATCGTGGGGCTGCTTCATGATATTGATTTTGAAATGTATCCTGATGAACATTGCTTTAAAACCAGAACCATTCTTGAGCCAAGAAACTTGCCGGAAGAATATATCCGGGCCATTGAAAGCCATGGTTATAAATTGGTCAACGAAGTAGAGCCAATTACAAATATGGAGAAAGTACTATATACCATTGATGAGCTGACTGGCCTGATTTCGGCTACTGCACTTATGCGCCCCAGCAAAAGTGTGCTGGATCTTACCGTTAAGTCTGTCAAGAAAAAATGGAAGCAAAGCAGTTTTGCGGCAGGGGTTAACCGTGCGGTAATTGAAGAAGGCGCAAATATGCTAGGCATGAGTTTAGAAGAAGTTATGGAAGAAACTATTTTAGCGATGCGCAAGGTTGCAGATGAAATCGATCTGCACGGGTCTGTCGCATAGGATAAGTGAATATTGACAAGCGAAGGCGCAGATAGTAAACTAATATATTACTAGTAGCTAACTTGAAAACAAGGGGCTGTCGCACTAAGATTAATTGAAGAGCAGTATCATAAGTTAAACATAGATATGTCAATAGTATATTGACAATAGTGCTATCCTAATATATAATCGGGTTAAAATAATTGCTGACTGGTTTTAGAACTAGAGGCTGTGACTCCAACATGGGGTGCAGTCTCTTTTTGTTTATTTAATAAGAGCATTGGAATGTACGGTCGGATATTGTTAATGTGGGTCATTATTGTTTATAGTGCTCGGCTGTACTGGAACCCAATGTTCTCATCGGTACAAATACCCGGTATGGACCAACAGCTAATCCTAAATGAGGGGCAAACAACAGTTAACGGGGTTTTATAAGTTTTGCGTAACGGCGAGTTTGATTAATGAAATAGGTGGATTAACAAAGTAACCCACCCCTTCCCGAACCGTACAAGCGACTTTCACCGCATACGGCTCTCCATATTCCAAATAAAATTATCGTCGGTTGAGTTGATTGAGTTGGAAGCTGTTAGCATCAACCCTGGCAAAGCAATCCCGGCACAGCGGTATCTGCCGCCGATTAATTGCAAGCATGACGGTGATAATCGGTGAATAGGGCTTGACGAGTTTCTTTTTCGTTTTCCTGTGATACATGCTGACATGATGATGCGGATTGCCGCAAATGTAGCAAGCCCGGGAAAGCGGATTTATCAAATTGTAGGCAGGTAGTTGAAAAGATTCGACAGCCGACTTAATGGTAGCAAAGAAACTCTTTTGTCGTGCAAATGATTTGTACAGAGCCAAACTGACCGAACGGGCGTAACCCTTGGCGTTTTCATAATTCACAGTGAGTGCCTTACCATAGCGAGCAAACACTTTCTTGAGGCTGATGTCAAACTTGCGAGCTAGGGTTTTAGCGATGGAAAACTGCCCAACGTATTGGATACGCCAGCCTTCAAAGAAATTGCAGCAACCGCGCTGCTGAGTTAGCAATCCTCGCAAAACTTGGTTACCATATTTGATGATATCTTCCGGAAGTTCTTGAAGTAGCCGGGTGATGCCGATAGGATAGCCAATTGCAGTGCACATACCGTTATGGCGCAGTTTGTTCAAGATACCCTCTGTATTCATATGGACACAGAGGGATGAATCAAAAGGGCGGATTTGAAACTTACTATGTTTGCCATAGCCCTTGCGGATAATATAACCCAGAAAAGCTACGTCATGATCAGCGGAATGTGTAATTTTAGTTTTCTCGTCGCTTAACCGGAGACAGAGTTTGTTTTGGAGGAAATCCTTGAGTTGTTGCTTTAAATTCACTGCATACGCTTTAGGGGTAATCAGGCCAATCAGAAAATCATCCGCATAGCGCACATACTTTATCCTGCGAAAATGAGGGTCATATCTGTCTGTAGATGGGAGGTTGTTCATTTCGTTTAACAAGGCATTAATTATCTTCGAATCGCAGCCATTGTTGACTGCTTTCTTGTACTGATACCTAGCCTTGGCGTATTGAGGATTTTGCCTGCGGTAGTCCCCCAGAGTATCACGCTTGATGACGGACTCCATAAATCGATCCAGTTTATCAAGATAGATGTTGCAGAGAATGGGGCTACAGCAAGAGCCCTGAGCGTTTCCGGTTTTATTCCTGTGATAACTATGCTGCATATCGAAATAACCGGCCTTGAGAACTTTATTAATGAGGCGGATAAAGCGTTCATCGTTAATCCGTTCTCGAAGTATGGACTCCAGTGTGCGATGGTCGATTTCATCAAAACAAGCGGTAATGTCGCCCTCAAGGAACCAAATGGTACCGTTCCAAGTTTCTACCTCGGCGATGGCACTTTGTGTAGAATGTTTTGGCCGGAATCCATGCGAGAGGTCAGAAAAGGTAGGCTCGTAGATACATTCTAAGATAATGCGGATGGCCTCCTGAACAAGCTTGTCCTTACCGTTGGGAAAACTTAGCTTGCGCATTTTCCCGTTACTCTTTGGTATCATCATGGTTTTGTTTGGCTGAGGCTGATAGGACTCAGTGCGCATGGCAGCAATCAGTTCCGTAAGCCACTCTTGGCAAAAACCGTGCAAAGAAGTGCCATCAGAGCCGGATGTCTCCGCACCATCATTAGATTTAACGGAATTGTAGGCAATGATGTACAAATCCTCATCATAAAATAGTCGATATAGATCACTGTTGACATACTCATGATTGGCGGCGTTTCGACGACGATAACCTTCCAATTTCTGCATGAGTTTCGATTGCTCCATTCAAAGCAACTCCTTTCAAAATAGGAACTTGGAATACTGCCCCCCTTCACCATATGCATTCCATTACAGAAGGCCATTAGGCTACTATTAGGGCTCTCTGCCATATACCGAAGGGTACTTAGGCAGGTCACGTTTGACAGCTCCATATAGATCCATACGTAGGTATCCAGTTGGTCGTTACCCTGCTTACCACAGGTGTGTCAATGGGCCTGCTTATTTCCAATCTTTCTTATATTGGAGATACCCATTAATACCGGTATGTCCGGCAGCGTCCTTGGCCACAGACCCGGATTCAGCCCCAAAGGCTTTACCATATATGGCCTGACTCGCCAGGCTACTCGACAGCAGGCGCTGTCTAATCCTGACTTTGCCGACATGCTGTTGTCCCCCAGAGGCTTTCGCATGAGGTTAGTCGGTTGTCTTACATCGCAACGCAGGAGCGATGATTTCTGTGAAATATATATATATGAAGCGCACAACGTGCGCACAGAAAGAAGGAGAACTATGAGCAGCTTACTGGAATTGAGAAACATTGGCAAGAGTTATGACGGCGATGTCATTTTATCAAATGTTTGGTTTACTCTGAACAGAGGAACGGCGATAGCCATTGTCGGACATTCCGGTGGTGGTAAAACTACCCTGTTATCGATAATGGGGCTGTTACAGAAACCGACCTCAGGGCAAATATTGATAGATGGTCAAGAGATTGATAGTTTTGATGCCCATAGGATGGCTAAACTGCGAGGGCAGTATTTGAGCTTTGTTTTCCAAAGAGCTAGATTAATTAATTCGTTGACTGCTTTGGAAAACGTTATGGCACCGGCTTGGTTTATTCGAAGCGGGGAAAATGTGGAGCAGCAGGCAAAAGCTTTGCTGGAGCAATTTGGTTTGTCGCATCGTCTGTACCATAAACCACAGGAACTTAGCCTTGGCCAGTTGCGCCGGATTTCGCTTGCAAGAGCACTTTTACTAAAACCTTCTATTTTATTGGCTGACGAACCAACCAATGATTTAGATCCGGCCTTAGCCAAGGAAGTTGCCCAATGCCTGTTGCAAGCGCGGCAGAGTGGGATAGGAGTGGTTATTGTTACCCACGATGTAGGTTTGGCAGCACAAGCAGATGAGATTTTTCGTCTGGAAGCAGGGACACTACAGTCGGTAGCATATCAGTAATGATAGCTAGGGCTGAATGTATTTAAACTAGCGTTAGCTGGTACGTCCCAAGAAGCCCCCGCCTCTTAGGTGGGGGGAGTATGTCACATCAATTTCCTCCCAAAAGCAGAGCCGCTTCCTTGTATTCAAGGAAACGGCTTTGTTTTTTATATAAAATCCTTTGAGTTCGAAATATGAAAGTATCTTGAATTTCCCCAATACTCAAATGAGTAGTATTCACCTGAAAAATTAAAAATAGTCTCAGACATGGGGGTTATGATACAGTCATTAGGAGAAGTTCATGAATAACCTCTGCTAGTTTGTGTGCAATTGGTGAAAGGTCGTCGTCCACATCAAAAACAGCGTTTCTCCGAAAGGGTCTGGGAGTGGTAATTGGCGCTTGGGCAGTTGCCAGGCGAGCCAAAAGCATATGTCGTCTAACTGTCGTAAGTGACCAAATTATGGGTACGTTGGCGCCGCCGGACAGATTTATTAGGGTGCCTGATGGTTGATTTTTAGTGGTGCCGGTGATAGCATGTAAGTTTATATAACCAGTACTGATATCGCCTGCTACGCGCGGTTTGCGGGTTTTTACCGGGAAGAGGACAAGGCGTGGTGTAATTGGGAGAGGCTGCATAATAGATTGGTGAGTGGCGTCGGTTATGATTCTTTTCAATGAGCTAAGGTCGATTGCTTGATAGGAGGCCAACCGGCGGAGGATTGTTGGTATACGCACTCCAGTTGTTATGCGTTCCCCCTCGGTAGTTAGAATAACGGTGCTATCACCTTCAGCGCTGTAACATGGTATTATGGCAGCAATAAGATGATGCGCCGGAAGTTGCTCAAACATGATCAACTGCAACTCCTTTTAATTAAATTTCGGAACACCTGTTCCGATTTTATTTTACTATATATAAATGTATCCGTTAACAATGGAACTTTAGCGTGCATCTGGGATATGTCAAAATGGTAAGAGCCCAGAATCTCTTGATAGGCGTAAGGCGACCCACCTGGTAGTTGTTAACTGCAGGCGTACCTTTTGTTTGACGGGGAAACGTCTCAAACTCCCATTTGTCTTGTTGGCTACCCCATGATGTATCAGGGGTTTGGCAAATCCCGTCAACGACATTTTTGCGGTATAATTTTCGAGACCATACATTCTTTTTCTAAAAGTTGTCAAAATTGTTCACCCTCTTTAGATTATTTTGGCTCCATATTTTACATGATAACTGATACAAAACTAATTATTTCATCAATAACAGATATGTAATGAATATGAATTGATGTTTTTGTTTGTTTTATATCGTTTATTATCAGGTAATACTGTATGTTTCTATATCAAAATCAATATTCCTGCTAAATTTTAGATAAATTTATATTTTTTTCCATAAATTTTATATAAAATCAATTTGTAACGAAATTTTCCGATGTATTTGTCAATCGTCTTCCGCCTCTCCCTGCTATGAATGGCAAATAAGAAAAGTCTTAGGCGTTCAATCCAGGGAAAGTTAACCTTTTCCTCTGGATAAAAATGAAGGAGGCGTGCTGAAACTTTACATTTCAACACGCCCCCGCTTAGAACTTGTGACTGAAGCCAATACCGACACCTTTAAGAGCAGACAGATCGTCTTGCTTGTAGGATTTGTAACCAACATGGAGTGAAGTCTGGTAATCCAGGTTATACTGCACGCCTGCCTGCCATTCATTGGCATAGTCGCTGTGGGTTGCAGAGAGATAACCATCAAGTTTGCGAGTCAGCTTGACATTGGCGCCAATGCCGCAAAAAAGCCTGTCAGTACCTTCCGTGTAATTTCTATTGCCGGCAATCAAGCGAATGGTTTTATCCAATCTATACTGGATATAGGCGTCAAACATGTCACCATCAGGAAAGCTTGCTGGTAACATATTTACTTCAAAACCCAGGACTACTTTAGGTGTTAGTGCGTGCTCCAGGTAGAAAGAGTGATCCTTTTGGGAGTAGGGATCCAGGTGATCCAGGTAGTAATAGTTATAGCCGACAACACTCTGCCCGTCCTGTAAATCAGTAATGGGGGCAGCAAAAGCAGTACTGGCAGTAAGCATAGTAGCGGCAATAAGCGTTACAATTTTCTTGTTCATGAGAGTTTCCCTCCTATCTTATATAGTGCCGCCTAATATCCGAATGCTATTTCTGGCATTTTCAACAAATTGGATATCTTGCGGTGCGGCATTGGCAATAAAACTGCGGTAGGTATCAATTGCCTTTTGATATAAGCGCTGCTCTTCATAGGCCTGACCTTTGTTAAAATAAGGCTTGGCATATTTGGGGTCGATTTTGATTGCGGCATCAAAATCCCCAATGGCCAAAGCATATTGTTCTTGCTTTAGATAAATCCAGCCGCGATCCAAGTAAGCGGCTGCATACTTGGGATTAAGTTCAATCGCTTTATTTAAATCGGTAATGGCCAACTCTTTTTGCTGGTTAAATAAATAGGCTTCACCGCGTCTTAAATAAGCCACCGCATCCCTAGGATCTTCTGCAATAATTTTAGTCATTTTCGTTATTGTCAGGTCCTGACTGTCGGTGCTTTGATTAGCCGCAAAGGCCACCATTGCATTGCAAAATAAAAACATACTTATCATACAAACTACCAAGCGTTTCAAGTATATTTCTCCTTCCATGGCGCTGTCCGAAGCGAGCTTGCCTAGTTTCTGTCACAACCCGGAATACAGAGCCGGCTATGAAATACTAGCGGGCTCTGTAATTTTAGAGCTGGTAAACCGAGTTGGTCACAAATACATTGCATTATCCAATGTAATTAGGACGCTTGCCGGCTTATTTGCTGTTCTTAGCCTTCAACAGCTGTTGAAGCTGCTCTTGCAGTTGTTTAATTTGCTCTTGCTGTTGGTCTTGCTGCTTTTGGGTTTGATCCTGCTGTTGTTTAACCTGGTCTTGCAGCTGCAGGATTGTTACTTGCAGAGCCGTAACACTGCTGTTATCCTCAGCGGCTGCCGCTGCTGTTTTGCCGGAATACTTCAGTTTCCAGGCAACTCCCAGCCGTCCCATTTTTTCGCTGCCGCAGGTGGCCATACCAAGATTCAGCATCAACGATTCGCTGGGATAGTAACTCGCCCCTAAGGCTACTGCGCGCTTATTGTGGTAACCGCCGCTGCTGGCGAGCAGTTGGAGGGGCGCTTTGGGGTCATAAGGCATTGGCGTTAGGCCGCTGATTGCCGCCGCCAGGGCGCCCACCTTATTGAGCCGCTGGTCAACTCGCTCCAATTGCCGCACATTTACCGCGTCGGTGTCCTCGGTACCGTCGGCGACATTGGTGATCTGCCGTTCATTTCCAGCCGAACCGACCGATACGGTGTTGGCCCGGGTAGCCTGGGAACCGTATCCCAGAGCAACACTGTTGGTGCCAGAGGCAGCAGCTCCCGCCCCAATGGCTGTGCTGTAATCAACACTAGCATTAGCCATATTTCCGAAAGCGCTGCTGCTAACGCCGCTGGCGCTCGAAGCGTAGCCCATGGTAGTACTGTTAGTCCCGGTGGCAGTAGCACTTTGCCCGACAGCAATACTCCCGTCTCCTGTGGCTGAGGCAGATAGCCCTATAGCAATAGAACCAGCGCCGGAGGCAGAGGAATTGCCGCCAATTGCGATAGCTTGACTACCACTGGCCGTGGCGCTATAGCCGATAGCCACAGATTCACTACCACTGGCAGTAGCGGTATAGCCTAGTGCAGTAGCCCCGTCAGCGGCGCTAGCCTTATAACCGATAGCTACCGCAGAAGCGCCGGCTGTGGCCGAAGAACCGACAGCGGTTGATTCTTTAGATCCGGTGCTGGCATTCTCGCCTACGGTTGTGTTGCCTACGTCTGTGGCTGTGCTGCTGTCGTAGCCGTTACTTGTGGCGCCGTCTCCGGCGATGTAATCACTGGCAGAAACCGGGACTGCGGCAGACGAAATTACGAGAAAAGTCAAAGTAATCACCATTGATTTTAAATAGTCACCCTTGTTCATCAAACATTGCCTCCTGTTGTTATTTTTTATTACAACCAGTCCGCTTTACCGAAATTAGTGAAAGCTATATTTTCAACTCGGATTTGCTTGCGTATTCAGCAGTCGTTTAATTTGGTCTTGCAGTTGTTTGATCTGGTCTTGCTGTTGGTCTTGCTGCTTTTGGTTTTGGTTTTGCTGTTGTTTAAGTTGGGCCTGCAGTTGGCGGGCTGTTGCCTGCAGCGCTGTTACCGTGGTGTCACCGCCTGTGGCAGCCGTTGCTTTTTTACTGGCACGTCCCCATTTCCATTCCAGTCCCAGCTGTCCCATTTTTTCACTGGCGCAGAAGGCCATGCCTAATTTCAACAGGAACTTTTCGTGGGCATAAAAACCCACCCCAACGGCTGCCGCCCAGCGGCCATTGTAGTTGCCGCCGCCGGCGAGCAGTTGGAGGGGCGCTTTGGGGTCATGCGGCATCGGCCTCAGGCCGCTGATTGCCGCTGACATGGCGCCCACCTTGTCGAGCTTTTGGCCGAATTGATTCAGTTGCCGCACAGTTATTACATCAGTGCTTTCAATACCGTCAGCGACATTGGTAAGCTGACGTTCATTTCCGGACGAACCGACCGATACGGTGTTGGTCCGGTCAGCAACAGATCCTGCGCCCAGCGCCACGCTGTTGGTGGCGTTGGCACTAGCTCCGGTTCCGATGGCCGTGCTTTGCGTAGCAGTAGCTGCAGCGCCGTACCCGTAAGCGGTGCTTCTATACGCAGCTTGCGCCCCGGTGCCAGCGACAGCGCTGAGACTCCCAGTGGTCTCGGCATCTTTCCCAAGCAAAGTAGTATCCGACCAGACTGTGTTGGTGCCCGCTCCTATAGTAACACTTTCGCTCCCGGAAGTGGAAGCTGATGCGCCAATTGTGACATCCTTATAGGTGGTGGAGGAATTATTACCGATAGCTACATCAAAATTACCCAAGGCAGCAGCGGAAGAGCCCAACGCTGTTGTAGTACTTTCGCTGTTAGCCTTATAGCCTACAGCCGCAGCCCATACAGCGCTGGTTGTCGAAGTACCAATAGCGGTTCCCTGCCAAAGGCTAGTGCTGGCATTCTCGCCAATGGCGGTGTTATCCCACAACCCGGAACTGGCATTGTCGCCTGCTGCGTAACTGGCGGAAACCGGGACGGCGGCAGACGAAGCTAAAAGAAAAACAAAAGTAATAACCGCTGATTTTAGATAGTTAATCTTTCTCATCAATCATTGCTCCTTATTGTTATTTTTACTGCAACCGGCCCCCTTTGTGGATTATTTACAGCTAGATGCTTAAAACCGGTCAAAATTTCAACGTTTGGCCGACCTCTATATACCGGCCGGGGGCCAGCAGGTAAGCTCCCTGGTAAAACTTCTTATCAAGCAGATTGGTGGCTTTGATATAGTACTCTCTGTTGGCGATCTCTTTGCTGACTTTCATATCCACCGTACGGTGCGCCGGTACTGTCCAGGTTGTTGCCGTTCTAAAGTCGCCGCTGCCATTGCCGTTGCCGGTGGAGTATACCGAGTAGTAGGAGCCAAGATAATTCAGTGACAAATAGGCATTAAGACCGTTTTTGCCGGTATAGATAAAGCCAAAGGAATATTTGCGATAAGGAATATCAGAAACCTGGCGCCAGGCAGCAGGGTCCCAGGCATTGGTGTAGGAATAACTAAGGAATCCTTTGACCTGTTTGCCGATGGGGTAGCTGCCTTCGATCTCAAAGCCATGCATTTGGACGTAGGGGATGTTGTAATAGAGTAGATCGCCTTGGTTACCGGCATCATCCAGATTTTCCTGTCCTTTGATCATATTGGTAATGTTTTTTCTGAAATAAGTACAGTCCAGCTTCAGGCCGAAAGGAAAGGTGTGTGTCAGTCCAATCTCCCGGTTAATGGCTTCTTCCGGCAATAGATGGTCACTGGTAGTTGTTTGATGCCAAGTTCCGTCAGGCCATAGATACCATTCTTCTGATAAAATTCTATCCCAAGGATAGTAGTAAGGATAAGGTTCGCCGGTAATCGGGTTTGCATCCAGCCAATACTGAGTGCCAAACGCACCATAAACTCCGCCGGGGTGCAGAGCTTCGGTGACATTGGGATAACGGTAGGTTTCACTGAAAGAGCCATGCAACGTTGTTCGATTAGTCATCGCATAGCTAAAACTGGCTTCCGGCTTAGTGGGGCTGTCTTTATCTGAAAAATACTGCTTCTCTGCATCGCCATAGTGATGAGTGTCTCCATTAGCGTTTAGTTGCTCGTGTCTGATCCCAAAACTGACTGCCAGTTTTGGGCCAAGATTGAGGTTATCCTGCAAATAAAGGCTTCGGTTGGTATACCTGTAAGTGGAAGTGGCATTTGACTGGGTATAGGTCTTGTTACCCTGACTATCTGTTGTAGTAGTAACTACTTCATTAGTCCATTCCTTATGGGACCTTGATTCATGGTTAAAGCCCCAGATAATGGTGTTATCCTGGCCGGTTTTGATCGTATCTTGTAATTCCAGGCCGTCTACCCAGCCGTCCGATTTCTCGTAAATCCAGGTACTGTGCGCAGTTTCCCAATTCCCATATGTGCCGTACCCTTTGAGAATAGAATATTCATTAGTGCGGTACAATTTCAGGCTCAGATTGTTGTTATCACTAAGCTTCCGATCATAGATCGCGGCGAGATACTTGCTTCGCCACGGCATATACTCAAAGTCGTGTCCATTTCTAAAAAGACCTGACTGCGTTGGACCAGTTGAATTTTTTATGGCAATAATCTCGCCGGTTTCCGGGTCAATACGGTTGGGGATTTGATTGCGCTTGACCGTATACGAACTCAAGATCGTCAGGGAAGAAAAACGGTTTAAATCAAAGTCGAACTTGGCGTTATAATGGTTTTCGTCACCCTGGGAGTGAGCGGTGTAGCCATCAGTGCGCTCTCGCTTGACATTCAATAAATAACTGAGACTGCCAATCCTGCCGGAAGTAGAGGCAGCCAGGCTCTGATCCCGGTGACTGCCGGTAGTAACAGTCACCGACGAACCGCTTGTGCTGCTGGCTTTCTTGGTGGTGATAAGGATGACCCCACCGGGCGCGTTTATGCCGTACATAACCGGTGCCGCCCCTTTGATCACCTCGATTTTCTCAATATTTTCCGCCGCAATGGTACTCAAATCCACCTTGCCGTCGACCACCGAACTGAGCGGCACGCCATCGACAAAGACCCGCGTGTTTTCGGCGTCACTGCCGCGGAACATGGCAAGGGCTTTGCCTTGCGCACTATTGCTGCTTACCGTCACCCCTGGCACATCCTTCAAAGCCTCAGCCGCGTTGCGCGCTCCCTGGGCTTGGATCTGCTCCGCGTTAATCACGGTGACCTTTGCTGGCGGCAGTTCCTTGATTTTGTCGGCGGTTACGACTACCTCTTCCACATCCACATCGCCGGTGGCCTCTTCGGCGCTGGCTGTCGGCATAAACCCGGAATATACCAGCAGGCAGCTCGCGATAACTGCAAGCTTGCTTTTATTCATTAGCTCCTCTCCCTTTTGCGTGGCAGGGCTGGCAGCAGGAGGTGATCCTTCTGCCGGTCCTGACTCACTCGCTTATTTTCCGCATTGCTTTTGGTGTCACCATTGTCCTGCTCTGGCTTGTCCGGACGGAAGACTGTCCTTCCATCAACCGGACGGGATCGGCAGGGCTCAATAACAAACCTCCTTTCACTGGGATTTATCACCTTCCAGTTTCGGATTGTGAATAAGTTAGGATACTTCTCGACTATATCATTGGTAAATATTAAGAGTATTGGTAAATGATAATATCATTGGAAATAGATTAATTATTAGGGTTAATTTGGTATATATCACATTAAAATACAATATAATACATAACTTAACAGTAGTCAACGATTTTCTACGTTTAGTTCTGTTTAATTCTGTTAATTCTGTTTATTTTATAATAGACCTCGAATTTTTCTATAAAAATCTTTGTTATCAATAAAAAGAAACAACAGGGGCATACTGCGCCGCTTTAGCGGCAGTATGCTCCTGTTGTTTAGAATCGCCTTCCTATTCACTTCACGATAGGCACTTGGGGGTATTCAATAGATTCTTTAAGGTTTTCCCTAAAACACAGATAAGGATATTTTTCTATTATCGCTTGGATATTGTGGGGAAGCGTCTGATCAATCGTAATAAAATCAAATTCAAAGGCTCTTCCTGTACGACCGTACAGATCCACTCCATTGCTGATGCAATGTTTGATGTGATCAGCCGAATAGGCATTGGCGGTTGATTCGACAATTGAATTTAATTTTTCCAGAATTCTTTCGATGCCGCCTAAATAAGAGAAATGCCAGCCGCCGTTGCTAATCCGGGGGAAAACATTGCGGTAGTTTCTAAACAGCTGCGGTACGGCAAGATATTTCGCTTTGGTTATTGTCGTGCCATGCCATTTCTCCTTGCATTGGCAATTGACAAAATAGTAGTATAAGGTTTGCTCTAAGGCGAGCGGCGTTATATCCAATAACCCCGTGCCGTACTGGGTAAGCAAGCTTTCAGGAACTGTTATGAGCTGTTCGATGTTTTGCCGGCAATCATCAGTACATAGTTCTACACTACTGTTATTATCGGTCAGTAATTTTATGGCGG
The DNA here is from genome assembly GCF_007830295.1 of Sporomusa sp. KB1. Lineage (GTDB taxonomy): Bacteria > Bacillota > Negativicutes > Sporomusales > Sporomusaceae > Sporomusa. Next base: position 2,991,627 of record NZ_VLKC01000002.1, read on the forward strand.
CAGGAGCGGGGATTTCATCGATATCAGATATCAATATCAGATCTTCCGGACTGCTGCTTGTTAACCCCCGGGTAATGCAATTACGCTGGTAGTTTTCCAGTTCCCACTCATTACTAGGGCAATCCGGCATGTCCTCTACTTTGACATAAATGATTTTATCAAGATAGTCTTGCAACAATGCGGTATTTTTTTCAAAAGTAAAAGCTTTTTTGTTATTCTTATGGGTTTTATTGGCTTCCACCACCACAAAATAATCAACAACATCGTGTAATAAATTAAGACGCAGTTCCAGTAATTCAATCTCGTTAAAATAAGTAAAACAATCGTAAATTTTCATTAGTACCACCTCCTAGAATCCATCAGTCATCAATAAATACTTTTTTGAATTTAGCCATAACCGCCGCAGGGCTATACTGCTGTGAATAGGCATCCCAATTTTTTTGCGGCTCTTTAGTAAAATTACTTAGTATGTTCTCCAATTGTTCATAGTCGGCGTAATAGAGTCCTTTACTTCCCAGAATATCGATATGACAACGTTCCCGGATGAAATCGGCATTGCAGGTTATGACAGGTTTATTGAAAATGGAAAACTCGCCGCAAGTCAAGCCAAAACTTTCGCCCTGACAGCGGGCATGTAACATAGCATCACAGGTTTTAATGAATTTTGCCTTGTAATCCAGTTCGGCCGCACCTTCCAGAAAGATGATGTTGTTCAGTTTGCTGCCAAAGTTTTCCGTGTTCATAAACAGAAAGTAGATGTCCGGATTTTTCGCGGCAACTGTGCCTACCAAATCCTTGACAAAAGGAATGTCAAACGTCTCCCAGCCGCCGTAACGGCCAAACACAGTTGCGTTTTCAGGAATATTCAATTCCTGGCGCAAATTCCCGGCAACATCCGGCAAATGGACAATGTGCGGCACATAAGGAATTGCACCGCCGGTTATTGTCTGGCTTAACCATTCCGATATATAGGCATATACCTCGCCATGCGGATCATAGTGTATAAATACGGCGTGGACGCAGTTTTTGATTCCTGGCAACAATAGACCGTCATTTTCCCCTGACTTCAGGGCATAAAAAATGTCTGCTTTTTCGTCCTTAGCCAACTGTTGTAGCTGCGGCAGTGTATCATAATAAAACACCTGGAATCGCTGCTGGAATTTCTCCACTACCAGCGGATGATGCGGGTGCGGCCCCGCGCGTTTGACGGCAATAATGGATTCATTATGCAACAGTTCCTCATTATAGTGGGCGTAATCAAACAGCGCAACCTCTGTACCGCGCAACGACAATTGATTTGTATGGAATAAGATTTTCATAAGTTCCTCCTTCAGATATATTGATAGTTATAAACCTTCCTTGATTAAAGATGGTTTAAACCGGCAAATATACTTTCATAACGATTTATCTTTACAGTTGGCGAGTTTAAACTTTAAGGGCAACAGTGTGTGAAACAATAACTAAAGTCCATGTTAAAGCAGCCGTTATAGTTATAATGGAAGTGTTAGCAACCATACTATGTGGAGGAAGCAAGTTCGTTTTTCCGGTAGCAACAATTGCAAGCGTTCTTTGCAAAACCCCATTGAAAAAATAGCATGCCGGGAATGTTAGTGGGTGTAAGGAGCTCTTACGGTGTAAGATTCCATAGGAAAGGAGGGAATACCCTAATGACAACTACCGCAAGAAATAATTTCCTAGCAACGGTTTCAAGTGTAGTCCAAGATGCTACTGTGACTAAAGTCAATCTCCTCACAACTACCACTCCGTCAGCCTGGACAGCACTGATTACACGTACGTCTGCTGACAAATTCTCGATTGGTCAAACTGTTTATGGCATGGCCAATCCTGTTGATATCTGGTTATCTAAATAAGTAAAGGTTTCATATAAAACCGGCATCTGCATTCCTGCGGATGCCGGTTTTATAACTGTATCAGAATTTACATTCGGGGTAGTGCTAACAGCCGATTTACCTGCGGTTTAGTCAAAAAAGTAATAAATTAATAGTAATCCGGTTTAAAAAAAGGAATGTATTGAATATCAATTAGTGTAAGCAGCTCCTTACATTGATAAAAAGTAAATCAGAAGGGAGGGTCACATAATGACTTATAGTATACCAACGGGAAATCTGCTCAAAGGAGTAATTTCTACTATTACCAAGGACACCGTTACCGGTGAAGTAATCTACACTCCAGCCGATTTTGCAGTAGGTACTTCATTACAAGCGATTATTCCGTACACAACCGCTTTTGCCACCGGCGACACCGTTACTTGCATGGTTAAAGCAACCGCAACGTCGCTGCTTAGTTATCCTATTTAATCAACGCCCCTGTTTTACAGTTAGCGCAATAAGGTTAGTGATGAAAACCGGCAGTTCCGCAGTTATGCGGCTGCCGGCTTTTATTATGTGTAAGCATACACTAAAAACGGGTTGAAAAAGGCATGATTCATGAATGTATTTTGTAAACTTACTATTTATATAAACTGCAGAAAGCAGGTGGAACAGCATGCGGGAAAACCAAGCCGCAATGTGGCGGCAACCGTCCTGGCAAGCGCAAAATCTCGCACAGGCTCGAGAATTGTACCAAGCGGCAATAACCTATATTAATTGCGGCCAGGACGCTGAAGCCATCCGCTGTCTCAGGGAAGCAATAGCTATCTGGCCAAAGGATGTGAACGTGTATTGCCTGCTGGGAAATGTCCTTAACAGACAGGGGCGGTCAGCAGACGCTATTCACTGCTATCAACAGGGCTTGGCCATTTGCCCTGACAGTGCCGCAACCTGGTATAACCTGGGGACCGCCTTGCTCGCAGTGCCAAGGCTGTCTGAAGCCGTCCGGGCGTTACGGCAGGCCATTGCGCTCCAGCCGGATTTTGCCGGCGCCTATATTAATCTGGGCTATGCCTTGGAAGAACAGGGCCTGTCCGAAGAGGCCCTGCAATGCTACCAACAGGGATTGGCAAGCTGCCCTGACAGTGCTGATTTATGGTACAACCTGGGAGCGGCCTTGCTCGCAGTGCCAAGACTGTCTGAGGCCATTGTAGCGTTGCGGCAGGCCATCGCGCTTCAGCCGGATTTTCTTTATGCCTATATTTGCCTGGGAAATGCCCTGAAAGAACAGGATCTGCCGGAGGAAGCCATTCGCTGCTACCAACAGGGGCTGGCGATTTATCCTGGTAATGCTGAATTGTGGTACAACCTGGGGACCGACCTGCTCGCAGAGGCAAGACTGCCTGAGGCCGTCCAGGCGCTGCAACAGGCCATCGCGCTCCAACCGGATTTTGACGATGCCTATACAAATCTGGGAAATGCCCTTGAAGAACAGGGCCTGTCCCAGGGCGCCGTTCGCTGCTACCAACAAGGGTTGGCTGTTTGTTCTGATAATGTCCAACTATGGTATAACCTGGGGACCCTTTTTACCGAACTGCAAAGACTGCCTGAGGCCGTCAAAGCGTTGCAACAGGCTGTCGCACTCCAACCGGATTTTGCTGATGCTTATGCTAATCTGGGAAACGCACTACAATCCCAGGGAAAGCCTGAAGACGCCATCGCCGCTTATGACCGTGCTATCGCGCTGAAGACTGATAAGCTGGAACTATATTGCGACCGCTCTCTGGCTATCCTGCTCAGCGGCGATCTGGCCCGCGGCTTTGCTGAATTCAGGTGGCGCACAAAGGTTGACCGGTACCGTCATGCTTATGAATGGTGGGATGACCAGCCGCAATGGCGCGGCGAAAATTTTACCGGCAAACGCCTGCTGGTTTATGATGAACAAGGCTTCGGCGATGTCCTGCAATTTTGCCGGTACCTGCCGCTGGTCAAAGCCCGGGGCGGCAGCGTGCAATTCTCGACCAAGCAGCCGCTGCTGCACCTGTTTGCAAATTTTCCCGGAATTGATGAACTTGTAGAACATACTGCCGCCGCCATTGCCCGGACCCAGTTTGACCTGGTTGTGCCCCTGCTGAGTCTGCCCCATATTTTGGGCACAACACTACGCACTATTCCGGCGAGCGTTCCCTATCTGACAGTCGAACATAGCTGTGTAGCGGCATGGAAGAACAAAGTGAATGGTCGGGAATCAGACCTGCGGGTAGGATTAGTATGGGCCGGCAATCCGGGAAACATCCCCGGGCGTATCCGCACCTGCGGCCTCAAAGCGATGTCTATGTTAGCAGACATACCTGGCGTGACTTACTACAGTTTGCAAACAGGCGAGGCGGCCAGCGAGGCCAATACGCCGCCGCCCGGGATGTGCCTCATTGACCTGACAGACGATATTGCCGATTTTGCCGATACCGCTGCGCTGATTATGAACCTCGACCTTGTACTATCAGTCGATACCGCCGCCGCCCATTTAGCGGGCGCACTGAGCAAGCCTGTCTGGACGCTGCTGCCGTCGGCCGGCGACTGGCGGTGGTTATTGGCCAGGAACGACACTCCCTGGTATCCGACCATGCGTCTGTTCCGCCAGAGTGCTCCTGGCGACTGGAGCGGTGTCATGACGGCAGTCGCTCAGGAGTTAAGAACACTGGCGGCAGCGAAAGCTGGTGTAACAGCATGAGCGAAAACCAAGCCGGAATGCAGCAACAACTGCCCGTACAAGCCGACCTGGATCAGGCCGATGCTCAAACACATTACAAATTAGGCTGCACCTTGCAGGAGCAAGGCCGGTTAACAGATGCTCTCACTAGCTTCTGCTACGCCTTAGCTCTTAACCCCGATTATAGTCAGGCGTTGTGCAACTTAGGTGTTATTCTGCACAAGCTGGGGCGGTCTGGTGAAGCGATACAATGTTTTCAGAAGGCACTGGCGTTGGAGCCTGATTCTGCGAACTCTGCCAAAGCCATTTTATGGTATAACCTGGGGAGCATCCTGCTTGAAGTGCCAAGACTGCCTGAGGCTGTCGCAGCGCTGCGGCAAGCCATTACGCTTCAGCCGGATTTGGCCGAGGCCTATACGCATTTGGGAAATGGTCTGCTCATGCTACAAAGACCGTCTGAGGCCGTGGCAGTGCTGCAACAGGCCATCGCGCTTAAGCCAGATTTTGCCGGCGCCTATAATAATCTGGGAAATGCACTGCAGGCCCAGGGAAAGGCAGCGGACGCCATTGCCGCCTATAATCGTGCTAGCGCGCTGAATCCTGCTGATCCAGATGTATATAATAACCGCGCGCAGGCTATCCTGCTCAGCGGCAATCTGGCCCGCGGCTTTGCTGAATATGAATGGCGGACAAAACTTAACTGGCTGCGTCATTTTTATGAATGGTTTGAGGACAAACCGCGCTGGCAGGGGGAAAATTTTGCCGGCAAACGTCTGCTGGTTTATGATGAGCAAGGCTGTGGGGACGCCATCCAGTTTAGCCGCTACCTGCCGCTGGTCAAAGCCCGGGGCGGTATTGTGCAATTTTCCACCAAACAGCCATTATTGCGCTTATTTGCTAAGTTCATCGGAATTGATGAACTGGTAGAACATAATGAAGCAGCCATTGTCCGGACAGAATCTGACCTGACTGTGCCTTTAATGAGTCTGCCTCACATTTTTGGCACAACACTGCCTACCATCCCGGCGAACATTCCCTATCTAGCTGCCGACCAGAACTGCGTGGCTGCATGGAGCGCTAAAATGAACAGTCCGGCAGCAAACTTGCGGGTAGGCTTAGTCTGGGCCGGTAATCCGGCAAACATTTCCGGGCAAATCCGCACCTGCGGCCTGCAAGCGATGTCGCCGCTGGCCTGCATACCTGGCGTGACTTTCTACAGTCTGCAAAAAGGCGAGGCGGGCCAAGAGGCACATACGCCTCCGTCCGGCATGCGCCTCATTGACCTGACGGACGCTATTGACGATTTTGCCGATAGCGCCGCGCTGATTATGAACCTCGACCTTGTTATATCGGTCGATACCGCCGTAGCCCATCTGGCAGGCGCACTGGGCAAGCCTGTCTGGACGCTGCTGCCTGCGGCTGGTGAATGGCGGTGGTTATTGGATAGAAGCGATACTCCCTGGTATCCGACCATGCGCCTGTTCCGTCAGAGAGCTCCGGGCGATTGGGGCGGCGTAATGACAACGGTAACTCAGGAGTTAAGAAAGTGGAAAGAGATGTGAGATTATGAGTGAAAACCAATCTGAAGCCCTGCGGCAACTTTCGCGGGAAAAAATGCGCTGGCATGGTGAGAATTTTTCCGGCAAGCGCCTGCTGGTTCAGTGTGAACAAGGTTTGAGAGACAGCCTGCAGTTTTGTCGTTATTTGCCGCTGGTCAAAGCCCGGGGCGGTATTGTGCAGCTCTCGGTCCAGCAGCCATTGCTGCGCTTATTCGCTAATTTACCCGGAGTTGATGAACTGATTGAACATACTGCGGCAACATTTGCCCAGGCGCAATTTGACCTAACGGTGCCAATGATGAATCTGCCCTATATTTTGGGGACAACATTACACACTATTCCGGCGAGTGTTCCGTATCTAACTGTTGAACAGCGCAGCATTGACATCTGGCATAACAAGATTAATTGTTCCGCCTCACACCTCCGGGTAGGATTAGCCTGGGGCGGAAATCAGGTAACCATTCTCGGACAAAGCCGCACCTGCGGCCTCAACGCGATGGTTCCGCTGGCGCGGATACCTAGTGTGACTTTTTATGGTTTGCAAAAAGACGCGACAACCAACGCGGCCAACACACCGCCGCCTGGGATGCGGCTCGTTGACTTGACAGCGGAGATTGCTGATTTTGCCGATACCGCCGCGCTGATTATGAATCTTGACCTTGTTATCGCAGTCGATACCGCCGCCGCCCATTTGGCAGGCGCGCTGGGCAAGCCGGTCTGGACGCTGTTAGCGGCAGTCGGTGAATGGCGATGGTTATTAACCGGAAACGACACCCCGTGGTATCCGACTATGCGTCTGTTTCGCCAGACCAATCCGGGCGATTGGAGCGGCGTAATGGCAGCAGTTGAGCAGGAGCTAAGAGCACTGTTGTCAGCAACAGCAAAATAAGTAAGGGAATTACCCTATCCTATGCCTGGAAGGCAGGTGAACAGTATGAATGAAAGCCCAGCAGAAGCGCAGCAACAGCTGTTGCTGGGAAATGTCCATAAAAAGCAGGGGCTGTTAGAGGACGCCATGCAATGCTATCAGGCAGGAGTAACGCTTTGCTCCGGTAGTGCCGAGCTATGGTTTGCCCTGGGAACCACCCTGCTTGAATTGTCAAGACTGCCTGAGGCCGTTGCAGCCTTGCAACAAGCGATTGCGCTCCAACCGGATTCTGCCGGCGTATATATGAATCTAGGCAATGCCTTTAATGAACAGGGCTGCACTGAGGACGCCATTCAATGCTTTCAAAGAGGGTTAACTATCTGTCCTGGCAGTGCCGCTTTATGGTTTAACCTTGGGATTGCCTTTAGCTCATCGTCAAGACTGTCTGAGGCTATGGCAGCCTTCCAGCAGGCCATCACGCTTCAACCTGATTTTCCGAATGCCTATCTTTGTCTGGGCAGTGTCCTGAAAGAGCAGGGGCTATCTGAGGCTGCCGTGCAATGTTATCAAAAAGGGTTAACTGTTTGCCCTGGCGATGCCCAATTATGGCATAACCTGGGAACAACTCTGCTCGAACTGCGAAGACTTTCTGAGGCCGTGGCAGCATTGCAACAGGCCATCGCACTTAAGCCTGATTTGGCCGCAGCTTATAACAATTTGGGCAATGCCTTGCTCAAATTGCAAAGACTGTCTGAGGCTGTCCCGATGTTACAACAGGCCATCGCGCTTAAACCGGATTATACGGATGCCTATATTAATTTGGGTTTTGCACTACAGTTTCAAGGAGAGATTGAAGAGGCCATTGATTTTTATAACCATGCTGTAACGCTAAATCCTACAAATCCGGAAGTATACAATAACCGCGCTCAGGCTATCCTGCTAAGCGGTAACCTGGTCCGCGGCTTTGCTGAATATGAGTATCGTACTAAACTTAACCGGTGCCGCCATTCTTATGAATGGTTTACTAACAAACCACGCTGGCAGGGTGAAATTTTTGCCGGCAAACGCCTGCTGGTTTATGATGAACAAGGCTGCGGGGACGTTATCCAGTTTAGCCGCTACCTGCCGCTAGTCAAAGCCCGGGGCGGGTTTGTCCAATTTTCAACCCCAAAGCCGCTATTGCGCCTGTTTACTAATTTTCCCGGAGTTGATGAACTAATCGAACATACTGCGGCAGCAATTGTCCGAACACAATTTGACCTAGCGGTGCCTCTGCTAAGTTTGCCCCACATTTTCGCCACAACATTACGCACTATCCCGGCGGGCGTTCCTTATCTGACTGCCGATTCGCACTCAATTGTTGTATGGCATCGTAAAATGAATTGTTCCGGAACAAACTTGCGAATAGGATTAGTCTGGGGCAGTAATCCGGCATACGCCTTTGCACATATCCGCGACTGCGGCCTCAAAGCGATGTCACCACTGGCCGGCATACCTGGCGTGACTTTCTACAGTTTGCAAAAAGGTGAAGCGGCCCAACAGGCTAATACGCCGCCGGCCAGTATGCAGCTCATTAACCTGACAGACGATATTGCCGATTTTGCTGATACCGCCGCCCTGATTATGAATCTTGATCTTGTTGTATCAGTCGATACAGCCGTAGTCCATTTGGCAGGCGCGCTGGGCAAGCCGGTCTGGACGCTGCTGCCGTCAGCCTGTGATTGGCGGTGGTTATTGCTCAGAAACGACACCCCCTGGTATCCGACCATGCGCCTGTTCCGCCAGAGCACTCCGGGCAACTGGGGCAGCGTAATGACAGCAGTCGCCCGGGAGTTAAGCGCGTGGCAGGCAGGGGGAACAGTATGAGCGAAAACCAATCTGAAGCGCTGCGACAACTATCGCAAGGAAAGACCCTTACAGGGCAAGGGCTGCCGGAGGACGCTGTTCAATACTACCAAGAAGCAGTAGTGCTTTGTCCTGACAATGCCGATTTATGGTACCAATTGGGAACTACCCTGCTTGCATTGCAAAAGCTGTCTGAGGCCGCTCAAGCATTGCAACAGGCAATTGCGCTTAAACCGGATTTTGCCAAGGCCTATAATAATCTGGGCGGCGCTCTCAAAAAACAGGGTCTGTACGAGGACGCCATTCAATGGTACGAAAAGGGGTTGGCGCTTTGCCCTGAACGTGCCCAATTGTGGTATAATCTGGGAACTACTCTGCTCGCAGTGCCAAGACTGTCCGAGGCTGCCCGGGCGCTGCAACAGGCTATTACGCTCCAACCGGATTTGGCCAGGGCTTATACTAATCTGGGAAATGTTCTGCTTAAAATGCGAAAACTGTCTGAGGCCGTCAAAGTACTGCAACAGGCAATTGAACTCCAACCGGATTGTGCTGAGGCTTATAATAATTTGGGTTTTGCACTTCAGTCCCAGGGAAAGGTTGCAGACGCCATCGCTGCTTTTGACCGCGCTATTGCGCTGAATCCTACAGATCCGGAGGTATATAATAACCGTGCCCAGGCTATCCTGCTCAGCGGCAATCTGGCCTGCGGCTTTGCTGAATATGAATGGCGTACTAAAGTCAACCGGTACCGACGTTTTTATGAAGGGTTTGATAGCCGACCACGCTGGGGTGGTGAAAATTTTGCCGGCAAGTGCCTGCTGGTTTATGATGAGCAAGGCTTCGGGGACGCTATCCAATTTTGCCGGTACCTGCCGTTGGTCAAAGCCCGGGGTGGCAGCGTGCAATTCTCGATAAAACAGCCGCTGCTCCGCCTGTTTGCTAACTTTTACGGAATTGATGAACTAATCGAACAAACGGCGGCAGCAATTTCCCGGACACAATTTGACCTTACAGTGCCTCTGATGAGTCTGCCCCATATTTTCGACACAACCTTACACACTATTCCGGCAAGCGTTCCTTATCTGACTGTTGATCAGCACTCTATTGCTGCCTGGCGCAGCAAAATGAATTGCTCCGGCACAAACCTCCGGATAGGATTAGCCTGGGCCGGTAATCCGGAAAACATCCCCGGACAAATCCGCACCTGCGGCCTCAAGGCGATGTCTCCCCTGGCCGGAATACCAGGCACGACTTTCTACAGCTTGCAAAAAGGGGAGGCGGCCAAGGAGGCCAATACACCGCCACCTGGTATGCACCTCATTGACCTGACAGACGATATTGCTGACTTTGTCGATACTGCTGCATTGATTATGAACCTCGACCTGGTTGTGTCTGTCGATACAGCCGTAGCCCATTTGGCAGGCGCGCTGGGCAAGCCGGTCTGGACGCTGCTGCCGTCAGATGGTGAATGGCGGTGGTTATTGGACAGAAGCGATACTCCCTGGTATCCGACCATGCGCCTGTTCCGTCAGAGTACCCCGGGCGACTGGAACGGCGTAATGACAGCGGTAGCTCAGGAGGTAAGGATGCTGGCAGTGAAAGCAGGTGAAACATCATGAATGAAAACCAATCCAAAGCGCAGCAACAGCTGCTGTTGGGAAATGTCCGTAAAGAGCAGGGGATGCTGGAGGCTGCCATTCAATGCTACCAGGAAGGGTTAATTCTTTGCCCCGGTAATGCCGAATTATGGTTTAACTTAGCGAGCACTTTTCTCGCTTTGCGAAGACTGTCTGAAGCCGTTGAAGCCTTTCAACAGGTACTCATGCTCAGACCCGATATAGTCGGCGCCTATAACAATCTGGGCGGCGCCCTTATCGAGTTGTCAAGACTGCCTGAGGCCATTGAGGTGCTGCAACAGGCAATTGCGCTTCAACCAAATTTTGCCGAGGCCTATTCTAATCTGGGAAATGCCCTGCTCAAATTGCACAAGCCGCTTGAGGCCGCAGCAGTGTTGCAGCAGGCCATCACGTTAAAACCGGATTTTGCCGAGGCTTATATTAGTCTGGGAAATGCTCTTCTCAAATTACAGCGACCGTCTGAGGCCGTTGAAGTGTTGCAACAGGCAATCGCTTTCCAACCGGATTTGTTCGGTGCCTATATTAATCTTGGCAATGCGCTGCAGTCCCAGGGGAAGGCTGAAGACGCTATCTTTGCTTATAACCGTGCTATAACGCTGAAGCCTGCAGATCCGAGGGGATATAATAACCGCGCTCAGGCTATCTTGCTCAGCGGCGACCTGGCCCGTGGCTTTGCTGAATATGAATGGCGCACTAAAGTCAACCGGTACCGGCATTTTTATGAAGGGTTTGATAGTCGGCCGCGCTGGGATGGTGAAAATTTTGCCGGCAAGCGTTTGCTGGTTTATGATGAACAAGGCTTTGGCGACACCCTGCAATTTTGCCGTTACCTGCCGCTGGTCAAAGCCAGGGGCGGTATTGTGCAATTCTCGACCAAACAGCCGCTGCTCCGACTGTTTACTAACTTACCCGGAATTGATGAACTAATCGAACAAAGTGGGGCAGCAATTGCTAAGACACAATTTGACCTAACTGTGCCCCTGCTAAGTCTGCCCCATATTTTCGGCACAACCTTACAGACTATTCCGGCGGGCATTCCTTATCTGACTGTCGGTCAGCACTCTATTGCTGCCTGGCGCAGCAAAATGAATTGCTCCGGCACAAACCTCCGGGTAGGATTATCCTGGGCCGGTGATCCGGCAAACATCCCCGGACAAAGCCGCACCTGCGGCCTCAAGGCGATGTCTCCTTTGACCGGAATACCGGGCACGACTTTCTACAGCTTGCAAACAGGCGCGGCGGCCAAGGAGGCCAATACACCGCCACCAGGTATGCAGCTCATTGACTTGACAGCCGATATTGCCGATTTTGCCGATACTGCCGCATTGATTATGAACCTTGACCTGGTTGTATCTGTCGATACGGCTGTAGCCCATTTAGCAGGCGGGCTGGGTAAGCCGGTCTGGACGCTGCTGCCGTCAGATGGTGAATGGCGGTGGTTATTAGCCAGAAGCGATACTCCCTGGTATCCGACTATGCGCCTGTTCCGCCAGAGCACTCCGGGCGACTGGAACGTTGTAATGACAGTGGTTGCTCAGGAATTAAGGCTGCTATCATAGCATGAAAACTATTATCAGTAAGGTTAGTGGTATAAAACAGATGAATGCAAGCAACCATGAAGCCGCCTTCAGCCCATGATTGAAATCAGTGGGCTGAAGGCGGCTTTGCTGCTATAGTAGAAATTTTTTTAAAACTTACCAAAACGTGGCAGGAATTTTGTTATTGATGTAGAATCCTGTAAAAAAATACCTAATAAAACAAATACAAGCAATACTAACCTGGGGTATATTTACGGTTTAGTATATTTTAGTTTGTTTTAATTTATTTTTTATGAAGCATTATCTTAGTGCACGAGTCAAGACTCTCGCCTGTATAGGCGGCGTTAGTTCAGGTGGAGTAGACTTCCACCTGAACTCCTTATGTTTCAGCTTTGCTGAACCGAGTTCACTGCGTATCACGTGATGCACTCCTCCACCTAAGAGGCGAGGGCTAATAACAGTTAACGAATGTTTATAAGAAATATTACTCAATCGGTGAATTTGCGGAATTAATTAGCGTAACCCAATAAACCCTTAGAAATTGGGATAAGGTTGGTAAACTAAAACCCAGTCATAGAGGAAAAAGTGGGTACAGGTATTACTCCTAACAACAACTCCAATATTATTTAGGGTTTAAAGGCGAAACTCCAGCCATAAGAAAAGTTGTAGGATATTGCAGAGTATCGAGTAATAAACAAAAAGGATGACCTTGAGCGTCAAGTAGAAAGGTTACAAGGCAGGAGAGCTAATAAAGCCAAGAAGATGATAAAGGAGTTACTGGAGAATGATAACGGCACTGAAAGTTAGGCTTGAACCTAATAATAAGCAAATGTCTAAATTATTTCAGAGTGCTGGCACAGCCCGATGGGCATATAATTGGACACTTGCAAAGCAAGAAGAAAATTATAAAAACGGCGGTAAGTTTATAAACGACAGGGAGTTAAGAAAAGAATTAACTATTTTAAAACAGACAAGAGAATTAAATTGGCTTAATACCTATAGCAACAATATAACAAAACAAGCTATAAAAGATGCCTGTGATGCGTATTATAAGTATTTTAAAGGATTAGCTGAAAAACCCAAGTTTAAAAGAAGAAAGAAAAGCCAGCCAAAATTCTATCAAGATACAGACAAGATAAAATTTAAAAATGGCAAGGTGCGACTTGAAAAGATAGGTTGGATTAAGCTCTCTGAGAAAAACAGGATACCTGAGAATGCTAAATATACTAATCCAAGAGTAACATTTGATGGTGTACACTGGTACGTATCGGTAGGTATCGAAATACAATCTGAGTCTGTTGACTTGACGGGTGAAAGTATTGGGATTGACGTTGGTATTAAGTATTTAGCGGTTTGCTCCCAAATTGAGAAGCCATATAAAAACATCAATAAAAGTAAGAAAATTAAAAGACTGGAAAAGAAATTGCGCAGGTTGCAGCGCAAAGTATCAAATAAATATGATAAAAACAAGAAAGGAGAGCGTTACGTTAAAACAGGCAACATTATAAAGCTTGAAAATAACATTAGAAAGTTGCATAAACGTCTTGATAATATCAGAACCAACTACAGGCATGAAGTAACTACCGAAATAGCGAAAACCAAGCCAGCGAGGATAGTTATGGAAAGTCTGAATATCAGTGGAATGATGAAAAATAAGCATTTATCCAAAGCTATACAGCAACAAGGACTCTACGAATTTGGCAGGTTTATTCAGTATAAAGCAGAGCGACAGGGTACTGAATTTATAGAAGCCGACAAATGGTATCCATCATCAAAGACCTGTTCAGTATGTGGGCATGTAAAAGCCAAACTGTCACTTTCTGAAAGGGAATTTCGATGTGAGTGCTGTGGTGCTGTAATAGACCGAGATAAGAACGCAAGTATTAATTTATCAAGATATGAAGTATCATAAGACACTTAACGTATTATGGTGCTGTGTACCGTGAGTTACACGGGAATTTAAGCCTCGGGAGCATCATATCAAACGATAGTAGGTACGCCGAGGTCGGATGCGATGAATGAGGAAGTAAACATAAACTTTTATAATGTTTTTATGGGGTTTTATAAGTTTTGCGTAACGGCTTCTTGTTCGTAGTGACGACTAATGCTGATATAATCACCAAGCTATCCTTTGTTGGACCAATGGTTCATATGTAAATTAGGCTATACCTACTATTCGGTAGCCCTCATTGTGGATAGTGAGTGCAGCATTGCATATTAGACTGACGGTGGGGTGATAGAGCATGAGAGCGAGAGCAGCGTGTGACAAATGTCAAAGTCGGACCTAACTAGTGAACTCGTTCACTAAAGCTGAACATCAGATCTTCAATGAATTGAGTAAATTCTATCAGCTGAAATCAAAGAAAGGAGGTTAGACATGTATTGCGTTACCGAGTACCACCCCTATTTTAAAACAACTGGAATTTCTCTGTTTCTGCATGGTGCCCTGCTTGTTGCCCTGCTTGTGTTAAGACCATTTGCCGCCGAGCCACCGCCGGTCATAACCGCAGTTGAGATTGTGTCAGTTATCGAACCAGAAGTGCCAGAGCCAGCGGCTGCTGTCAGCGAAGCGTCTCCCCCGCCGGCACCACCGGCAATGGCGCAGCCCATTCCCCAGACTCCGGCCCCTGCCCAACCCCTGCCCCCTACGGTGCCGGATGAATGGAAGAGTACAACCCCAACCGCACAACCTGTTTTTGCCGGAGCAACGGCTGCTGCAAGTGAACCAAGCGCTTTTGCCTTTGCGGCCACCGGAATACCTGGAGGAAGCGGCACGGTGGCGACGGCAACCGGCAGCGGGACCCAAGTGGGGTCAAAGGGGAATGGTAGTGGAGAACGAACGCGCGGTTCCCTTACTTACGCCCCGAAACCACGTTACCCGCAGGCCGCCAGGCGCGATGGCTGGGAAGGTAATGTACTGCTGCATGTCCAGGTTGAAACAGATGGATCAGTTACCGTGCTTTCGGTACTTGAGGGCGGTCGCTCTGATATCGAGGAATCTGCCGTGGAAACAGTAAATAACTGGCGGTATTCACCTGCCCGTGACGAGAATGGCGAACCGATAGTTGTTTATAAAGACATACGCATCAAATTTAATCTCAAGGATGTGGAATAAGCAAACCATACCAATCAATTTTACGAAAGGATGATAGTAATGTCTGAACTTCTCAAAGGAGGCTGGATGATGCTGCCCTTGGCGCTGTGCTCCATCATTGCAGTCGCCATCATCATCGAACGTTATTTCTTCTTTAAACGCATGGGAAAGGCAGCTATAGCCGAAGAGGTGCTTGAGCTGGTTAATTACGGGCGCATTGACGATGCCCTGAGCCTAACAAAAAATTCATCATTGCCACTGGCAAAGGTGATGGCAGCCGGTATAACTCACCAGCTTGATGCCGCCAAAGCTATGGAATCGGCTGGAATTACCGAGTGCTCTGTTATGAAACGAGGTTTATCGGTACTTGATACCATTGTTACACTCTCTCCCCTGCTTGGCCTCCTGGGCACCATAATCGGCATGATCAACTCGTTCCAGATTATGGCCTTGGTCGGTACGGGACAACCCCATGCTGTTACCGGCGGAGTTGCTGAAGCGCTTATCGCCACCGCAACCGGTATAACTGTGGCAGTAATCGCTCTAATACCTTATAACTACTTTGTAGCCCGCATCGAGCGGGAAACCGAGGTAATTGAACACTATGCAACCCGGCTTGAAATGGCGCTGACCACGCAATCGCAGGAGTGATGACAATGAAAATAGCACGAAAACCAATGAAGAAGGCTCGCATCGAGATTATCCCGATGATCGACACGATGTTTTTCCTGTTAGTGTTTTTTATGCTGGCTACCCTCTCAATGACAAACCAATCCGGCCTGCCGGTAAATCTCCCCCAGGCCAACGGTGTACAAGATGAAACAAAGCAGGTAGTGACGCTGACACTAACCCAGGATGGAAATATCTTTTATGATAAGCAACAAATCAACTCGCCAGCCGAAGCCGTGTCGCGTCTTACTCAACAAAACAAACGCGATCTGCTGCCGGCGGTAATAATTAATGCCGACCGCGGTGTTGAACATGGTCGCGTGGTTGAACTACTGGACGCCGTCCGTCAAAGCGGCATAATAAAGGTTGCCATAGCGGTAAAACCATCAGGTGATAGTACGGTAAACCACATGTGATTTGCAGGCTAGCGATAACGAAAAACCATATAAAGCGGGGCTGTGGATAACTTATTTCTAAGTTTTTCCACAGCCCCGCTTTAATTACTGTTCAGTTAAAATTAACGGTCCGTTAGCTGTGATAGCAATCGTGTGTTCATATTGAGCAGAGAGTGTACCATCAACAGTTCTTGCTGTCCAGCCGTTTCGATCTATTTGGCACTGCCATGTGCCGGTGTTAACCATTGGCTCTATCGTTATGACCATGCCTTCCTGCAAGCGGAGTCCTTTGCCCGGTTTACCATAGTGGAGAACAACCGGGTCTTCATGAATCGTTCGTCCGATGCCATGGCCGCAAAAATCTCTAACAATGGAGAAGCCTGCGGTTTTCACACAGGTTTGTATAGCATGGCCAATATCCCCTAGCCGGCTTCCAGCCTGTGCTTGTTCAATGCCTTTGTACATAGATTCTTTAGTGATTTGCAACAGGCGTTTTGCCTCAGCAGAAATATTGCCGACTGAATAAGTCCAAGCTGAGTCGGCAAGGGCGCCGTTTAAGTTAACAACAAAGTCAATTGTTACAATATCGCCGTCTTGCAGTGGTTTGCTATTAGGAAATCCATGACAAATTTGATCGTTAACAGAGGCACAGGTAGCATATTTATAACCCAGATAACCTTTTTGCTCAGGCGAAGCGTTCCGGTTTGCTAAATAATCTTCAACAAACTTATCAATTTCTAATGTGGCAATACCCGGCTTGATAATTTTTCTGATTTCCTGGTGACAACAAGCCAGCATTTTACCTGCTTCATGCATCATTTTTATTTCCCGCTCGCTTTTTAATTCAATCATACGAGGTATTCCTCCTCAATCAGCATAATTTTAATAAATTTTTCGAGATTAATGAAATTATATATATATGTATATTATATGGATTTAAAAATTTTAAACGACCTCCTTTGCTTCTATAGATTGGTTGGCGAAACCACATTTATAAAGACAAAGGAGGCCTTTTTTCAGTTGTGATTATCCCTAAAAAAGGGGTTGAAAAACACATGAGTTATGAATGTTTCTATTAGACGTCCTAGTTACCGCTTGATCATTGGAACAAACGGTATTATGGGAAATTCGATGAGAAGAGAGGGAGCGTATTATGGGAACTGTTGCTATCGGCATGCCTGTTTATAATGGGGCGAAGTACATACAGTCAACCTTGCAATCGTTGCTAAATCAGACTTTTTCCGATTTTAGCATTCTTATCTGCGATGATGGTTCGACAGATGGAACGTTAGACATCTGTCATGCTTTTGCGGCCAAGGATAAGCGCATTAAAATTATCAACAATGAGACCCGGCTGGGTGGGGCCAGGAATTTCAATAAAACGTTTGACTTATCTGATGGAGAGTTTTTTATGTGGGCAAGCCAGGATGACATTTTTCACCCGGACTATATTGCCAAGTGCTTAAAAAAACTCAAAGAATCGCCTGATTGTATCCTGGCGCTCAGTGAAATCGATTTTATTGATGAATATGGCAATAGTCGCGGCGCTGTTGATTACAGCAATATTGGCACCGCAGGGATGCCTGTGGAAATGCGCATCCGGGAAGTTTTCCGCAGAGTAGGCTGGTGGGCTATTTACGGTATTATCCGGCCTGAAATGCTGCGCCAAACCAAAATGTACCGGGGTGAGTTTGCGGGCGATGTTGTTTTAATTGTCGACATGTTATTGCAGGGGAATATGGCCAAAGTAGAAGAACCTTTATTTTTCTATCGCTTGCCACTGAATCCGGGAACAGTGGAACAAAATTTGCAGAGTATTGACCATACAAAAAAGTTGCCTGATAAACCATATACTGCTTTTTTGCAGTCGGTAATCAGATGCATTGCCGAATCAGACCACAGTATAGAAGACAAGTTAAAAACGATTAATGTCTTAATTTGGACGATAGCGAACGAGAACGGGTTTATTAATGAAAAGTTAATTTATGAAAATATGTCCGACTATGTTTCTTTAGCACTGAGGAAAAATTTATGTCTTATGAATTCCTGATTGTTGGCAAAAATGGGAGGTGAATAAAAGGTGGCAAAAAAATACGATTTAGCTGTTGCTTACCGGATATATCCAGGAGTATCAAAAGTTCCACCGGTATTTAGTGATGATAAGTATATGTTATCTGAGCTATGTTTAAAGTCATTTAAAGAATCCTTAGGGTCACTTAAGGTAAAGTTGTGGGTGCTGTTAGATAATTGTCCAGCCAAATATACAGAGTTATTTAGAAAATATTTTGATGATGACTGCCTGGAATTGATTCAATTACCAGGAGAAGGCAATGCTGCTACCTTTAATCTGCAGCTACACATACTACTGGGACAAAAATATAGTGAATATGTTTATTTTGCGGAAGATGACTATCTATATTTACCTAATCAGCTGGAAAACATGGTTGAATTTATAAGATCTGACAGAGACGTGGATTTTGTTACACCTTATGATCATTTGGATTATTATACGATAAGCTTGCATGACCATCAAAGGACGGTTAAAGCTTTTGGCAACAGACATTGGATGACCGCCGCCTCTACTTGTTTAACTTTTCTTACTACGAAAACTACATTACTTGACTCCTGTGCTATTTTTAATACCTATGTCCAGGGAAATTCGGATGCCGCTCTGTGGCTGAGTCTGACAAAATGCAAAATGTTTGATCTCGCAACCTGCTTAAAATATTTTTCCAAGGACTGGATTGCTTACCATTATCGACTAGCCTGGCATTGGTGCTGGTGGCAGTTACTATTTGGGCGCACCTATAAATTATGGGTGCCAATACCTACCAGTGCGATTCATATGGAAAACCAGTTCTTATCACCTACTATTGACTGGAATGAGTATCTTAAGCAGGAAGCAGCAAAACTGGCCAATGAATTAGGTCAGCAGACAACCTCAACTAAGATATAAATCCGGATACGGCAAAGAAGGGTGGGGAGAAATAATGAATATTTGTGTTATTGGGACAGGCTATGTTGGTTTGGTAACAGGAACATGCTTTGCTGAAATGGGCAATAAGGTTTGGTGTGTGGATGTTGATACAGAAAAAATCGCTAGACTTAAGTCTGGTATATTGCCAATTTATGAGCCGGGATTAAAAGAGCTGGTTATGAAAAATGTTGCTGAAGAACGGCTTGCTTTTTCCACTCAATTGGAAGAAGGACTAAAAGATGCTGTAGTTTGTTTTATTGCCGTTGGTACACCGCCAGGGGAAGATGGCTCAGCTGATGTTTCCTATGTTTTAGATGCTGCCAGCAACATTGGTGCGACTATGAATAAATATCTGATAGTCGTAAATAAGTCTACTGTGCCTGTTGGCACTGCCGATAAGGTGAAAAATATTATCAAACAGCAATTGACAGTACGAGCTCAGGCTGACTTAGAATTTGATGTTGTATCAAATCCGGAATTTCTTAAAGAAGGGGCGGCAGTGGCAGACTTTATGCGTCCTGATCGAGTTGTTATTGGTACAGATAATGTGCGAACCGCAGAACTGATGAAGCAGCTATATGAGCCCTTTAGCCGCAATCAGCAGCCAATTTTAATTATGGACATTAAATCAGCCGAGATCACTAAATATGCGGCAAACGCCATGTTGGCAACCCGCATCAGCTTTATGAATGAGATTGCCCAGTTATGCGATAAAGTCGGCGGCGATATTGCCAATGTACGTTTGGGAATTGGTTCAGACAGCCGTATTGGTATGCAGTTTTTATATGCCGGTTCGGGGTATGGCGGGTCATGCTTTCCCAAAGACGTAAAAGAGCTTGTAAGTACAGGTTGTAAGAACGGAATAGCAATGGATGTTGTAAGTGCTGTTGAAGCTGTGAATGAGCGTCAGAAATATTACCTGGTGGATATGGTGAAAAAACGGTTTGGTGAGGCTTTAAATGGCAGAAGGTTTGCCCTTTGGGGTCTGGCCTTCAAACCCCAGACAGATGATATGCGCGAAGCTCCTTCGATCACGATAATCAAATCATTAATTGACATGGGGGCAACCATTCAGGCCTATGATCCGGAAGCCATTGAACAGGCGAAAACAGTTCTTGGGGATTATGCGGCAAGTATTACCTATAGTAAAGATATGCTGGAAGCAGTACAAAATGCAGATGCGTTGCTAGTGGTTACCGAGTGGCGGCAGTTCCGGCAGCCTGACTTTGTGGAGATAAAAAGCAAAATGAACCAGCCGGTTATCTTTGACGGCCGGAATCAGTATCGAACTGAACAGATGGCGAGGCTCGGGTTCGAGTATTACTGCATAGGGAGAAGCTGCTATGTGCAATAAGCGAATTCTGGTTACCGGTGGCGCCGGCTTTATCGGCGCTCATTTATGTGCAAAGTTATTGCAGCAGGGCCATGAAGTCATTTGCCTGGATAATTATTTTACCGGCGCGAAAGCCAATGTGAGCAGCCTGTTAAACAATTCCCGCTTTGAGCTGGTAAGACATGATGTAACGTTACCGCTGCACTTCGAAGTAGATGAGATATATAATCTGGCCTGCCCGGCGAGTCCGGTACATTACCAGTATAACCCGGCCAAAACAACACAAACCAGTGTCTTAGGGGCAATCCATGTTCTTGAACTGGCGCGTTTTCTGAAAGCCAAGGTCTTACAGGCATCTACCTCAGAAGTATATGGCGATCCTGCCATTCACCCTCAAGACGAAAGTTATTGGGGTAATGTAAATCCGATTGGTCCCCGTAGTTGCTATGATGAGGGCAAACGCTGTGCGGAAACGTTGTTTTTTGATTATCATCGTCAGTATGGCGTAAATAGTAAGGTTATCCGCATTTTTAACACCTATGGACCATTGATGAATTTAGCCGACGGCCGGGTGGTGAGCAATTTTATTGTTCAAGCTTTGCAAGGCCAGGATATCACTATTTATGGCAACGGGACACAAACAAGGTCTTTTTGTTATGTGGATGATCTTGTTGAAGGAATGATTCGCATGATGGCGACAGAAAGCGGCTGCAGCGGTCCGGTTAATTTAGGGAATCCTTGTGAGTTGACGATGCTTAAATTAGCCGAAAATGTACTTAGGTTAACTGGTTCTAAATCAAAGCTGGTGTTTAAATCCTTGCCTCAGGATGATCCCAGACAACGTCATCCGAATATTGAATTAGCTAAATCAAAGCTTGCCTGGGAGCCTAAAGTGGCTTTGGAAGAGGGCTTGCAAAAGACAATTGCTTATTTTCGCAAGGTATTAGCATTTCGCAGTTTCAGAGAGGAGCGATTGTTTTGAATACCACTCTCCTTAGGCTCATTACCAAGCTGCAGAATCGTAAGATTATGGTCATCGGCGACATGGTAGCTGATGTCTATGTTGAGGGGAAAATATCCCGCATTTCGCGGGAAGCGCCTGTGCTTATTTTGGAGCACATGGCAGAAACTGTTGTTCCGGGAGGAGCCGCCAATGCTGTGCATAATACGGCTGCCTTAGGCGGCTGTGTGTACGCCGTAGGCGTAGTTGGCGAAGATTATGCCGGACAACAATTAACGCAGCACTTACAAATGAAGCAAGTTAATACAAATGGAATAATTATTGACCCCTCACGCCCCACAATTACGAAAACCCGGGTTATGGCCGGTGGACAAGCCACTGTACGGCAACAGGTTGTGCGGATTGACCGGGAAAAAAAAGAACCGCTATCAGGAAGCGGGCTGCAGGCTGTGAAAAATTATATCTTATCCCATATTGAAAATATGGCTGGCGTAATCCTCAGCGACTACGGCAGTCAGACTGTACTGCCCGGCATTATACGCAGCGTTATTGACGGCTGCCAGAGGGCCGGAATTCCCTGTATAGTTGACTCGCGGTATAATATTAAGGCCTATACCGGTGTTACGGTAGTTAAACAAAACGAATCCGAGGCCGCCGCAGCGGTGGGGTACGAGATCGTTGATGAAAATACCCTGGTTACAGCCGGCTGGACTATTCTTGAGCGTCTAAATGCCCAAGCCGTGCTGATAACCTGTGGACCGGACGGCATGACGCTGTTCGAGGCTTCCGGGAAAGTTTCGCAGATTCCTGTGACCAATAAAAGCGCAGTCTACGACGTTACCGGCGCCGGCGATACGGTAGTGGCAGCTATGATCCTGGCCTTGGCTGCCGGCGCATCGTATTTGGAGGCGGCGCGATTGGCCAATTTCGCGGCAGGTATTGTCGTCAGAAAGCTCGGCACAGCCACTACTACACCAGACGAACTTGCGGCAGCGATCAGCAGGTATCAATATCAAGTGTAACACTCTGTGCGGCTGAAGCCGTGGGATTCTTAGATGATTAAATTGATTTTTTAGGATGTATATGATATGAAAACGGTGCAGCGTGATCAAATTAAAACGATTGCTGATACGCTTAAAGTGGCCGGCAAGGTTGTCGTATTTACCAACGGCTGTTTTGACCTGCTGCATAGCGGCCATGTCCGGTATTTAGCAGCGGCAAGAAGGCTGGGTGACTGCCTGATTATTGGTCTAAACAGTGATAAATCGATAAGAAGGCTAAAAGGAATGACCCGGCCGATAAACGGGCAAGAGGACAGGGCGGAAGTATTGTCCGCTTTGGCTGCAGTTGATTATGTGGTTATATTTGGTGACAATACTGCCACAGGATTGGTGGCGGCAATAAAGCCGGACATTTATGTCAAAGGGGGCGATTATCGTATTGAGGACATTCCTGAAGCCCAAGCAGTCTCAAGTTACGGCGGTAAAACAGTGTTAATTCCCCCTGTTCCCGGGCGGTCGTCGAGTAATATAATTAACAAAATAGTAAACATAATCCCCACCTAACATGTTAGGTGGGGATTATGTTTACTATTTTGTTCCCGTAACTCCCGTAACCCTTCGGCCTTTGCTGGAAAAAGCGTTTCGCAGGAGAAAAGCCGGGCGGTATTCCGTTAAAAAATCCGTATAAAAAACCCAAAACCCCCGGGTTTCCCGAGGGCTTCCGTGGGTTGGTGATGAGACCATGGCAGTATAAGTATCTCATTCATATACATTCAACGGAACGGAAAAATTAAACGATCAACGAAGGCCCCGCTTTTCTAATTCTTGTTCGGTACTAACCAACTGAATGCAAAGAGCCAGCAATTCCATAGCTTGTTTTAAATCGGCTAATGGCGGGAATGTGGGAGCAAGCCGGATGTTTTTATCTTCCGGGTCTTTCCCGTAAGGAAAGGTGGCGCCGGCAGGGGTAAGTATGACCCCGGCGGCAGCGGTTTTAGCTACTACCTTTCGGGCACACCCGGGCAGTGTGTCAAGACTTATGAAGTAACCACCCTGTGGTTTGCTCCAGGCAGCCAATCCTTTATCTCCCAACCCGGCCTCCAGAGTCTCCAGCACTAAATCAAACTTAGGCTTGAGAATGGCTGCATGGCGGCGCATATGAGCTTGAATTCCAGCCAGGTCTTTAAAAAAGCGGATGTGGCGCAGCTGGTTTATTTTATCAGGTCCGATGGTTTGGATGCTGATTTCTTTTTTTAGCCAGTTGATATTACTCTCACTGCCGGCTACCATGGCAATACCGGCACCGGGAAAGCTGACTTTGGAAGTGGAACCGAATATAAAAACCCTGTCAGGGTGCCCGGCTTTTTTACAGGCAGCAAGAATATTTACTAAGCAGGGCGGGGTAGCGGTCAGGTGGTGGATCGTATACGCGTTATCCCAAAAAATCCGAAAGTCGGGTGCTTTGGCAGGCATGGCTGCCAGTCGTTCCACCACAGCAGCAGAATACGTGATGCCGGAGGGATTGCTGTATTTGGGCACACACCAGATGCCTTTAATTGACGAATCGGCGGCTACCAATTGTTCTACCTGATCCATATCCGGACCGTCGTGCAAATAGTTTATGGGAATCATTTCAATGCCTAAATATTCGCAGACAGCGAAATGCCGGTCATAGCCGGGGCTGGGGCAGAGAAATTTTACTTGCGGCAGTTTCCCCCAGGGAGTGGTACTGTCCGGCAACCCGCGCAACATAGCCCGGGCAATCAGATCATGCATCAGTGTCAAACTGGAATTGCCCCCGATTATGATTTCGCCAGGGCTTACTTCCAGGACCTGGGCGAAAAGTTCTTTGGCTTCCGGGATGCCGTCCACTGCGCCGTAAGTTCGGCAGTCAATACCATTGACCGCTTTATAATCGTTTTCCTTGAGACAATCAAAAAGTCCGGCAGACAGGTCTAATTGTTCAGGACAGGGTACGCCGCGGGACATATTCAGTGTAAGCTTTTGTGCCTGGAATTTTTCATAACTGCTGACCAATGTAGAATAGTGCTCTCGCAGCAGCAGGTCATTCATTTCGTTCAACTTGCTCATTGTGCATCGCTCCTTTGTATTCATTATACAGAATTTTCTAGAGGATGGGAATACATTTGACAATTGCTTTTTCTAGCGATATAATTAATGCAATTAAGATAAAATATAAAAACATCATTGCTGACTGGTAAGAATCAGAGGCTATATTCCGTTATAGGGGATATGGCCTTTTTATTATACACTGGTTTCGGTGTAGATATTGTTAGTGTCAGGCTGATTGGAATAACCAAAGGCCAGGATTGCTTTATAGGCAATCCTGGCCTTTGGTTATTCTTACAAAAAGTTAAGGAGGGGAAAACTATGACAAGGTTTTTAGTGGCAGCGTTTTTGGTATTTGTATTGGGAATTGGCGCTTTATATGCCGGATTCAATCGGGTGCCATTTCGACAGGAGGGGGCTCATGAAATGCACAACTCGTCACAGTCGTCAGTTATTATCACTGGTGGCAACGTGTCTCCATTACCTATAATACCAAATGGTAAAGCCTAAGTTCAAAGTGAAAAAAGGAGTTGGGTTTATGACAAAATATAAGTTATTTTCCTGGAGCGCACTTCTTATTAGTATCGCGCTGCTGATTTTGCCCAGACTTATTCCTATCTGCAATGGGCTTATGAAAAATGGCAGTCCGATGAGCTGCCATTATACTTATCAGGCAGAATTTATTTTTGCATTGCTTGCGGTAATTCTCGCCAGTGCTTTGTTTGTATTGCGCACAGAGGAAGCTCGTTTATTAACCGGGTTTATACTCTTGCTTATAGGAATTATAGTAATTGTCCTGCCGCAGCCATGGGCGAGCGGTATTTGCCAGGCGGGCGGATGCATGAAGACAGCTTTTTTCAGCAATATCGGCGGCGGTTGGCTAGCTCTGTCCGGAGCAGGAATTGTATGGCTGACTGGAAGAAAAGCAGGCTAGTGAATGAAGGCTATGAATTGTTAGGAGAGACTCGATTATGATATTTCTTATCTGGAAAAGCCTGTTGCATCGCCGGCTGCAGAGTATTGCTATTATTGTTTCCATTGCCGTCGGAGCAGCTATTGTCTTTAGTATTGGGGCTATGTATAAGGGAGTTTCATCAGGTATGGAGCTTTCTAAACAGCGTATGGGAGCAGATATTGTTATTGTACCGTACGGGGTGACTCTTGAACCCAGTTTGCTCTTATTTGGCGGGGCAACTGCCAATTCGTATATGCCAAAATCGTATGTAGAGGGTGTGCGAAATGTTCCCGGAGTTCGTACGGTCACACCACAGTTTTATACTCACTCCCTGACTGCTGACTGTCATGATATCGGGACTCAAAACCGAATGATTGGTTATGATTCGACTAATGACTGGATTATCGCGCCCTGGCTGAAGAAGGTACACAAAACAGAGCTCACTGATGACGAGGTTATCTTAGGGGCGAAAGTACCTACTTGGACCCAGAATAAAATATCGATTTTAGGCAAGTGGTACAATATTGTTACTGTAGCCGAAGAAACCGGGACAACGCTGGATTATTCTTTGCTTGTCAGTATGAATGAGGCCAGACGGGTAGTTGCCAGGGATACTTCACTTAAACAGGTTTGGGCTAAACAGGGGCCGCCGTCTGAACTGATTTCAACCATTTTGGTGCAGGTTGATGAGGGCGCAGATATCAATACAGTGGTAACTGATATTCAAAATGTTGGCTTAATGAAGCCGATTGTAGCCGCAGAGGTTAAAAAACGTATTGCTGACCAGTTTACTGTGTTTGTATTCCTCATTGGTGGTGTTGGTTTATTGACAATATTGACATCCTTATTGCAGCTTTTTTCCCGGTTTTATACGTTGACGTGGGAACGGCAGGCGGAATGGGGCCTTTACCTGGCTTTTGGTGCTACCGGGCGGGACATTAGCGCAGTTATTGTTGGCGAAGCGGCGGCAGTATCCCTGACAGGATCAATAGCCGGTCTGCTGCTTGGCGGCGGCTTGTATAAAGGAAGCCTGCAACTACTGGAAGCGTATCAATCTTTTCCTTTTGTTCAGCCATCCTGGGAGGTTATTGCTGCTATGGCCCTAGGTATTACGGTGCTATTCACCGGGTTAGGCGCTGTAGCTGCCTGGCTGCCAGCTTATCGGGGAAGCCGAATTGATCCAAGTGTTATCATGACCAGAGGCGAATTTGACTGAAGGAGATATACAAAGGAGAGCTTCCCTAAGCTTAGTTTAGGAAAGCTCTCCTTTGATTTGCTTTTGCCGTTAATGTGCGTGGCATACAGCAATCCACTGCTTTTTTTGCTTTAGTAACCACTCAGTCACCAACGCTGTAAGTTCATCATGTTTGCCGGTAAAGACATGGTCTGCCTGGATACGGGCAATTTCTTTTTCGCCGTGGTAGCGGTCATATAAGCTTTCTGAACCTGACGCTGGTACAACGATGTCTTGCTGGCCATGGACAATGAATAGGGGGGAACGGTGAGACTCGATTTGTGTTAATGGCTCATAGCGATTTTCCAGCAAATCATTAACAAAGTTGGGACTAAGGCTAAACCCTTTGCCCAAAAAGTTGGCGATAGTTTGGCCTGCAATTGATTGCTGCCATAGCTCAGGTCCTAATATGATATTTTGAAAATTTTTGATAGGCTCTGTTACCGGAGCTAACGCTACCCGGCCAGCAATAGTGTCATCATCATGACTAAGAACAATTAGGCCGCCAAGGCTATGGCCTAGCAAGTACACTGGCAATCCTTCAAATTCCGGGAGGTTTTTCACCCACTGGATGACATTGTGCAAATCTTCCCGCCAGTTTTTTATGGTTGTGTCATTAGCAAAATCCCCTTCGCTTTCACCTGAACCGGTAAAGTCAAAACGTACTGCTATGAGACCAGCTGCTTCAAGGGCATTTGCCACATGGAGCATTAACTGATTGGAACCGACTTTTTCGCTGGTAAAACCATGGCAGCAGATGACAACCGGAGTTTGCGTTACAGTAAAACTATGGGCCTGAATCATGGCGGAAAGCTTGCGGCCTTGGCTGAGTATCCATTCATGTTGTTTCATGGTATATTTCGCTCCTTTAAAATAAGATAAGGCCCAAAAACAATTATCCATTGTTTTTTGGGCCTTTAGTTTATCTAATCAGCTTGAATATTAACTTGTAATTTATTATACCAGTTTTTTTAGCGGTTGTAAAGTTAATCTGTTCGAAAGAAAATGGGGATATCTAAAAGCTGTAACTGGTTTTCAGCCAGATAGTGCGTCCTGGTTCATTTATTCGTACGGTAACAGGCAAACCAAGATTAGCCATAGATGAGCTCACAGACTTGCTGATAAATTCGGCATAGGTTTTATCAAATATATTGTCTATACCAGCACTGATTAGCAGGTTTTTGATAGGTCGGTAGGATAAATTTGAAGATAAAATGCCAAAACCAGCAGAGGGACCAATATCAAACCCTATTTCATTGCCATTGTCTACAGCAACGCGCTTTTGTGCGGCAACACCTCGCCAGAGGAGTCCGGCACCAAACTTATCTTTGGTATAATTCAGGCTTAGGGTAGCTTCCAGTGGTGCTATCTGCGGCAAAGGACCGCCACTGGTATCATTTTTACCGCGTACATAGGCTAATGTGGCGATGGCATTCCAGTTGTCGGACAGCGAATAGGTGACCTGGCCTTCGCCGCCGTATAATGTTGCATTACTATTAGTACCCGATGTTTTATTGGTTGTTTTATTGGTTGTTAACAGAATAAAATCGTCAATTTTGGAATAGAACAGTGACAGGCTGGATTTTAATTTGCCTGATTGATAAACCAGGCCAGTATCAAATTGTGTGTTTTTTTCCGGTTTTAGTGAAAATGTTTTGTTTCTTTCCCACCAGTCGGCTGGTCGTTCGGCATGACCGATGCCAAAATAGGTCGTGAGGGGGGCAGTTGTTGAATCATGCTCGTAGCGTACGAAAGCACCATAGGTTTTATTACTGTCACTGGCAAGGCTACTGGGATTTTCATTTTTAACATCAAGCGAATCAATTCGTAACCCGCCTTTCAGCCGTGATTGTTTGTCAATACTATGGGTAATATCACCGAATATACCAATGTTTTCAAAGGTCATATCCGGTGTGCGGATCTTGGCTTTATAACTTTTTCCGCCGCTGCGGCTGGTATGTTCATTTTTCTGGTAATCAATGCCGACAATTGCAGTTGTGCTTGGGTTCAGCGTCAAATCGGCTGCCAATCGGGCGCCTGTTGTTGTGCGGTCAGGGTTGCTGGCCATGGCCATACCACTAGGCGTCCGGAATGAATAATTGTCCATGACATGATCGATGTAGTTGTGATAGGCATTAAAGGTAATACGGTTTAGGTGAGAGGAGAGATTATTTTTTTCAAATTTGAAACTATAATTGCTGCGGTCAAACTTTGAACCGTCCATTGCCCGGTCGGCATATGCGGCCTTAGCTTTGCTGGTATCTGCTGTAATTTCATAGAGTGTGTTGACATCCGGGGTATAACCGAATATTCCTGTCAGGCTGTTACGGGTGTAAAAGGAATGGACTTTATTACCGCTGCCATCTGAATAATCATCTGCATGAGAACGGGATCTGATGATTCGTACATAACCTTTAGTATCGCCGGAGGTTATATCCAGAAGTTCATCATTTCGGCCATTACTGCCTGTCAACAAGCTGCTGTAGACGCGTGCTCCAGGCTTTTCAAAACGGGGTGTAATCCGTTCAAATAGTACGGTTCCCGCAATATTGCCACCGCCATATAGTACGGTTTCCGGCCCTTTTAACACGGTAATCTTACTGTAGGATTCAGGGAAAATGTATGCAGTGGGGGGATCCATCCGTCCGCCGCAGCCTCCCTGCAGGTAAGTCCCGTCAAGTAAGATATTGAGACGTGTACCGCCCAGGCCTCGGAAGGTGGGGTCAGTACCTGATCCACCTTTACGTACGGCAAAAAATCCGGGAATGTTTTTTAGGTAACCACCGCCGTCATTGGCCGGAACCGGTTGACGGGGCAATTTGGGATCTGTTTCCACAGCCAGTGTATCTGTTTCGGCAGGAGCGGTGACTACAATTTCTTCAAAGGTAAAGGTTTTTTCCGTTTCCCTTTTTTCTTCGTCGGCGGCCAGGACAATTGCATTGTCTACGGGAGTGGATAATAAAAATAAAACAAGAAATATAAAAGTACTCATTTTGTTCATGTAAATAATCCTCCTGTTTGAAATTTTGGTAATAGACTCGCTAAAAAGTGGTATTGATAACCTCCTTGCGTCTGGTAGTTTTGCGGTTGAAAAAGTAAAAGGCCGGATTTGTCAATAGACAAATCCGGCCTTCAGTTAAACTAATCAACCAGAATTAGAAGTAGTATAAAGTTGATAACTTACAAAGTAATATAGTAAATTGTATATTCATAATATCACAAAGACAAGGGGGTGTGTCTACTGTCCAAAAGTACTATTATTTATCGCTGAAAGTACTATTGCTTGCTAAATCACAGATGGCAATGCAGTGGTTAGATAACAATATTTGTAGTATCAGAGTTGACAAATTTTGCATTTGCCAGTACATTCAAAATAACAATGCCACATAATGGGAACTAAAAGCAGTAGACAGTTTATTGGAGGGCTTTTATGGATATACGAAAAATGAAATGGATTTCGGCGTTGATAGCAGCCATATTTATTGGTGCCTTTGAATTCATAAGACATCAGTTTTTGCATGTGATTTCTATGGAGTGGGGCAATGTTTTGGTCGCCGTAGTAACCGGAGTACTGGTCTTTTTATACTTTCATGGTATTTCCGCTATGATAGAGAACCTCTATGGCAAGCTGCAAAAGGAAAAAGAAGAAACGGCAGTTTTGCAGGAACGCTATAGAATTGCCCGTGAAATTCATGACAGTGTGGCACAAGCATTATTTTTTATGAATATCAAAATGGTGGAGATTGAAACAGCTTTGCGTCAGCGACAGGAACCATGGGTTGCGATAGGGGAAGTAAAAGAGGCCATTAGAATGACAGATACCGATATACGGCAGCATATTTTTGTTTTGCAGAAGGTTCCGCAGGAAAAGATAAATTTGCCGGAGGTTGTCCGGCAATACATTGCCGATTTTCAGAAAGATAGCGGCATAAAGGTCGATTTGAGTGTAGCAGAGAATGTTGGTGACAGTCTAAGTTTACAGGTTAAAAATAAATTGTTTCGTATATTGCAGGAACTGCTGCAAAATATCCGCAAACATGCAGGCGCCAGACACGTGAATGTCAGTCTGCAAAGGGAAGATTGTCAGCTTTTCATGATAGTTGGCGATGATGGCCAAGGGTTGCCGATAGATATTATAAAGAAACAAGGTTTGTCTTTTGGCTTGAAACTTTTGGAGGATGATGTTAGGGACATTGGCGGTCGGTTGAAACTGGAGAGTTCCCCAGGTCAGGGGACGACAGCCACGATTCGTTTGGATGTGAAGGGGAAGAAGCTCTATGAGCATTAAAGTATTGGTTGTGGATGATCATCTGTTATCGCGCAAAGGGATTGTCAGTATTCTTTCAACTCACCCGATGTTTGACATTGCCGGCGAGGCGACAGACGGACAGGAAGCTTTGGAAAAGGCTCGGATGCTTATGCCTGATATCATTTTAATGGATATTAATATGCCGGGTATTGGCGGCTTGGAAGCCACAAGGCTGATTAAAGAGGAAATGCCGTATGTAAAAATTGTTATTCTAAGCGTGTCTGACGATGTGCAGGATTTTTTCGAAGCCATCAAAAAGGGTGCCCAAGGGTATCTTTTAAAGAACATGGAACCAGAATACTGGATTGATTATATTATCAGCATTGTACAAGGAGAAGCTCCTATCTCCCGGGCGCTGGCGACTAAAATATTACAGGAATTTTCTATTCCAAAGGCTAATATGTTAAGTAACAAGGTGTCAGAACGGGAACTGGAAGTGCTGCAATTGGTTAGCCAGGGGATGGGCAACAAGGAAATCGGAGAAAAATTGTGTATTAGTGAAAGTACAGTTAAAAACCATCTGCGGAACATTATGGACAAGCTTCATTTGCAGAATCGAATGCAGCTAATTGCATTTGCCTATAAGAATGGATTAATCTCTTTCTAGACAAGTGATGAAATAAAATTCTAAAAACAAGCAAGCATAACGTTCGCCTTTGCGAAGTTATGCTTGCTTGTTTTTCGTAACCAGTATGTTGCTTTCGAACAATTTATTTAGATTGATCTTAGTACGCGAGTCAAGACTCCCGCCTCTACAGGCGGCGTTAATTCAGGTGGAGTAGACTCTCCACCTGAATTCCCAATGTTTCAGCTATGCTGAAACGAGTTTACTCGTTTTCGTCCTTGCAGCAGCATTTCTTTTTTGGTGGTTTAGCTTGGTCAGTATCGGCATCAGTGTTAGCTGCATACGCAGCAATGGTGGGAGAAGGCGGACTGATTGCCGCTGCCGGGGCAGGTGACGCGGTAGTAACAGCACTGGTAAAAGTGAACATAGCAACTAGCAACCCCAGAAAAGTGATTTTTCTAGTCATAAAGCGGTAGCTTCCTTCCTTTATATAGACTGATTGACAGCTAGGGAAATTCGCTTAAGTCCTTCCGCTAACAGCGGGCGCGGGCAGCCAAAATTAAGGCGCATAAAACCAGTACCCTGATGACCAAAGGTTACGCCGTCATTAAGCCCTACCTTTGCCTTTTGCGCAAAGAACTGGACAAGCTCAGGTTGGGAAAGCTTTAAATTGCGGCAATCCAGCCAGGCTAAATAGGTACCTTGTGGTTTGTCAACGTTAATTGATGGGATATTGGCAGCAATATATTCTGTCAGATACTGGGCGTTGCCTTCAAGGTAGACTAACAACTCATCAAGCCACGGCGCCCCATGGCGGTAAGCAGCTTCCAGAGCGGTGATACCAAATACATTGCTTTTGCTGATGCCCAATTGCTGGACAGTTTGAGAAAATTGACTGCGTAATTTGCTATTCGGAATAATAGCAATCGAGGTATATAGGCCAGCGGTGTTAAATGTTTTGCTGGGGGCGGTAAGCGTGATTATTTTGTCGTCACTGTCAGTGTCTAAGGAAGCCAGCGGTATATACTGATGGCCGGTATACACTAAGTCGCCGTGAATTTCGTCTGTCAGCAGCAATACATTGTTTTCCAGGCAGATTTTTACCAGCTTGGTTAGCTCTGAGCGCGACCAAACCCGGCCAACTGGATTATGCGGGTTGCATAAAATTAGCATTTTGGCTTCACGGGCTTTTTCTGCCAAGTCATCAAAATCTATGGTATAATTGCCAGCTTCATAGACTAAGGGGTTTTCCAGCACAATGCGGCCCTGGTTTTGTACACTGGAAAAGAAGGGGGGATAAACCGGGGGTTGGATAATAACTTTATCGCCCGGCTTAGTAAAGGTCTGCACTGCCAAGGTTATAGCAGTTACCACTCCAGGAGTACTTACCATCCATTCCGGATTGGTTTTCCAGTTATGGCGTTTATCCAGCCAGTCAGTTACGGCATCATAGGCATAGGAATGGGGAGACGGGTAACCGAAAACGCCATGCTGAACCCGGGCGGCGAGCGCTTCGTTTACGGCCGGAGGCGAAGGGAAATCCATGTCAGCCACCCAGAAGGGCAGCACGTCCTTGGAACCAAAGAGGGCAGGAGCGTCATCCCATTTGGTACTGCCGCTGTTGTGACGCGCAATCACAGTGTCAAATTTGTCAATGTTGGAGTTAGTCATTATATCACCCTTATTCATAAAAAGTAAGTCAATCGCAAAATGCTGGTATACAAGATACAGAAAAAGGCTAAAGTACGTCTGGTAGAGACGGTACTTTAGCCTTCAGGAACTCTGATCAGCTAAATGAAAAGCTAACAATATATGATTACAGGTTAACATTCATAAAGAAACTTGTCAAGAAATTATATAAAATTCCTTCAATTAGTCTTTTGAAGTATGAAGATAATCTGCTTGACAAGCAAAGTAAATTATATTATTCTTTAAATGAGAATGATTCCTAATCTCGTTTAAGAAATTAATTCTCTTATATCAGAGAAGACTGCAGTTACATACAGAATAGGGACTCCGCATGTCTGTTTTGGGTATGGTGAAAAGTATATTATAAGTTCACGAGGCTGGTTTATAAAAATACACATAGTGAAAGGTTAGGTTATTATATGTCAATTGTAATAGTAGGGGGGGATTATCTAGGCGGTATTGAAAAAAATTTGTATTCCATAGGTGTTACTGAATTGGTACATATTTCTGGACGTAAGGCTTTGGATAGAAACAAAATGAACTTACCCAAGAATACTGCTTTTGTCTTGGTATTTACTGATTACGTAAATCATAGTGCCGCTAAAAATGCCAAACTTGTAGCTAAATCACAATCAATTCCGTTGGTTTTTGCCAAGAGATCATGGCGAGCTATTGAGGGAAAACTTAGAGAAAGCAAGTTTATATAATACTCCAAAAATGACTTGTACTAACATGCTGCTGCGGAATTTAAATATTGCATTTGCTCATTGGAATATATGGTTTTTGCTGTGGATGCTAGGAGATAATTTAGTGGATAACGGGCAGAGTGTTCAAAATACTTCATACGAATCTCATCTTGGCAAGTACAGGAAACTTGGAACAAAACTCGCGGTTATTAAATGATATGTAATATGGTCAGTGAGAGCAAAAATGTCCCTCTGAATTGTTATTTTGAGGAGGGAGAGAGTAATGCAAATGACCGTATTTATTATTGAAGATGCAAAATTTATGAGGGAAGTGCTGAAACAAACGTTAACTAGGTTCGGCTATCGCGTGGTGGGCGAGGCTTCAGACGGCAAAGAAGGTGTAACCCAATAGTTAAGAAAACAGCCAGACGTTGTTATGATGGATATTGGTATGCCTGGAATGGATGGATTAACGGCACTAAAAGAGATAAAAAAGATCGACAGTAATGCCAAAATAATAATGTGTAGTTCTGTCAATAAAGCAGTGGTGATAGTTGAAGCCATAAAAGCGGGAGCAAAAGATTTTGTAATAAAACCAGTAGAGCCGAAGCGATTGTTTTTAGCTATTAATAAAGTAACAGGTAACTACACTACCCATATTTTTAAAAAACTGATGTCCTTACGTAGAGCAGTGAAGCCAGATGGTTGCAAGTTATATATAGATAGAGGCAAGAAGTACAGGAGTCGGTTAAAATTAATTTGCTAAAATGAAACTATTAGGAGGATTAGTGCGTGAAGAAAATTACGGTTATTTATTGGAGTGGAACGGGAAATACGCAAAAGATGGCAGATGCTGTGGCGCAAGGTGTGGCTGAGACAGGCGTCGATGTAAAGGTCTTGCCAGTTGACAAAGCATCCAAAGATGATGTGCTAAACGCCGATGCGGTAGCTTTTGGTTGCCCGGCAATGGGAGATGAAGTTCTGGAAGAAACGGAAATGGAACCGTTTATAAAAGCCTTGGAGGGGGAGGATTTGTCGACAATACCTTTAGTATTGTTTGGCTCTTATGATTGGGGTGACGGTCAGTGGATGAGAGAATGGGTAGCGAGAATGAATGCGCAGGGCGCTAAACTTGTGGAAGAAGGGCTGATTACACAAAATACTCCAGACAAATCAATTCTTGTTAAGTGCAGAGAAATAGGGGTTAAACTCGCATCCGCTACTGTCTAAATGGGTATAATCTAGCTTCCCATCCAAGTAAATATTAAACTGCAAAATACAGTCTGTCCAAATTATGAGCGGCATCAAACATTGTCAAGTAAATGATTATGTAGAGAGCCTCATCATATGGCTGGCTGTTTTTTTGTCACCTTTTTTAGATAGTGGTGATAGCCTTCGATGACGGTTGTCGTGTAAATCATCCTGTGGATTTCATGGGGCGAATTCATCGCTATCATATTTTGCAAGCAATCGGCGCATGACGTTTTCTGAAAAGAGGCCGTTCTCTAAATCCCTTTCTGTGTCCCATACATTCCATCCTAGTTCTGAGAGTAGTTCTGCATCGTTCACAGCGAAAGGAATTTTAGCTTTAGCTTGGCTGTAATTGCTAAGGTCAGAAGGATTTCAAATGGGATTTTTTTATTGTCAGAACGTTTATCTTCCAGACAATCCTCCAAAGGTGCTAGAAGGTTTTTCTGCTTCATGGTCAAAACGATGGTATCAATCAAATTCGGTAAGCTTAAATCAGCAGCATCGATATGTCCGCTTTTTATAGCATTCAGTACACGTTCTTTATCTTTTTGGCAAAGTTGCATCATATCAGGATCACTCAATTGCTATAATGAGCTTTGTTTTTCAAAAGACTGAAGTTGAAGATAAAATCTATAATTAAAAAATTTCAGAAGTACCTTGCATTTTTGGCAAGTCGAGATTATAATAAAGCTCAAGTTAATTTTTTAAAAATAAATAAGACTGATTGGTGGATAAACCGAAGGTCAGAATAACAGTTCTGTGGAGCTGTCATTCTGACCTTTCTTTGTTTTCTAACAATCTGGGAGGAGTAGCACATGAGTAAAAAAATTAAACAAATTGCTATTTATGGTAAAGGAGGGATTGGTAAATCAACCACAACTTCTAACATTAGTGCAGCATTATCAAAATTAGGATATAAGGTAATGCAGTTTGGTTGTGATCCGAAAGCTGATTCTACCAATACACTGCGCGACGGTTCATACATTCCGACAGTACTTGATACGTTGCGTGAAAAAAATAAGGTACAACCAGAAGATGTTATTTATCAGGGTTTTAATGGTGTGTACTGCGTGGAAGCAGGCGGGCCGGCTCCAGGTGTTGGTTGCGCCGGACGGGGAATTATTACAGCCGTACAGCTTTTAAAACAATTAAAAGTATATGAAGAACTGGATCTGGACGTTATTATTTATGATGTTTTGGGCGACGTGGTGTGCGGGGGTTTTGCCGTACCAATTCGCGAGGGCATTGCGGAGCATGTATTTACCGTATCGTCGGCTGACTTTATGGCCATTTATGCGGCGAATAATCTATTCAAAGGTATTAAGAAATACTCCAACTCGGGTGGAGCGCTGTTGGGTGGTTTAATTGCCAATTCGATCAATGCTCCCTATGCAAAAGAGATTGTCGATGATTTTGTGCAACGGACGCAAACGCGGGTGATAGAGTATGTTCCACGCTCAGTAACAGTGACTCAGGCCGAGCTTCAGGGAAAAACAACCATAGAGGCTGCGCCTAATTCAGAGCAGGCTAAAATCTATAGCCGGTTGGCCACGAAAGTAATAGAAACGACGGAATCTAAAGTTCCAGCGCCGCTGGAAACGGCTGAATTACGCGAGTGGGCATCCACATGGGCTGATCAACTGCTGGCTATTGAAACGGGTGAGGTTCGAAGTGTTGCGGCTGGTATCTAAAGGATTTTGAGAACGAGGTGAATAGTATGGGCTGCGTATGCTCTGGCACATTAAGTGCTGATACTCTGGAAAAAACCAATAAGCATCCCTGCTACTCTGCGGATGCTCATCATAAATATGCCCGGATGCATTTGCCGGTAGCTCCCCGGTGCAATGTCCAATGTAATTATTGTAACCGGAAGTTTGACTGCGTAAATGAAAGTCGTCCGGGTGTCACTAGCGAGGTCTTGACACCTGCTCTTGCCAGAGATAAATTTTCCTGGGTGAAAGGCGAAATTGAAAACCTTAGTGTAGTTGGCATTGCCGGACCAGGTGATGCGCTGGCTGACTGGCCGTCTACTAAGCAGACGATTGAAAATATCAAAGCCATTGATCAAACAATTACTTTTTGCTTATCGACTAATGGATTATTGCTGCCAAAATATGCTTCTGAAATTGTGGCCTTAGGCATTAGGCATGTCACTGTGACTGTTAACACCTTAGAGCCGGCTATCGGTGCCAAAATTTATAAGTTTGTGTCTTATCAGGGTAAACACTATGTAGGCTCTCAGGCTGCCGAGTTGTTGTTAGCCAATCAATTGGCAGGTATTGAGTACTTAGTGCAGCATGGGGTATTAGTTAAAATCAATATCGTTATGATTAAGGGAATTAATGACAGGGATATACCGGCGGTAGTCAAAAAGGTAAAGGCGTTAGGGGTATTTGTAACCAATATTATGCCGCTGATTCCTGCGCCTGGCAGCGCCTTCGAACATTTGCCCCAGACCAGCATGAAAGAACTTAATGCGCTAAGGAATGTTTGTCAACTGGATATTCATCAGATGCGGCACTGCCAGCAGTGCCGGGCTGATGCCATCGGGCTGCTGCACGAAGATCGTTCTCAGGAATTCCGGATGTGCAACCATGCGCCTGATAGTAAAACTGAAGCATCTGAGCCTAAGAAGGTATATCAGATTGCCGTGACATCAAAATATGGGAAAATGGTTGACCAGCATTTTGGTCATGCGACTCAATTGCTTATTTTTCAAGGCGATGGGCAGGACTTTCAGCTCCGTGAGACCAGGAACGTAGGTCAGTATTGTGCTGGTATGGCAGAATGTGATGTAGAGGATATGGCTTCTGGGCGAGAACAGATCATTGAGGCATTGCAGGATTGTAATGCGGTGCTAACCATGCGTATTGGTTATCATGCTAAAGAACAGTTAGGGAAAAAGGGTATCTTTATCTCGGAATATTGCGATACAGTAGAAAATGGCCTTCGTTATACCGCAAGTCAAATTGCGGAGTTGGCAAGCAGGCAAGTCAGTGGGTAAAACCAAAGGCATGAAGTTCGCGATTAAACGGTAGGAGGATTGTAGACATAAATCAAAATTTGAAGCTATGAACATCTGGCTGGCTGAAAGCTGGAGGCTGTTTTCCATATGTAACGTGGAAGACAGCCTTTTACTATATATAAAAATAAATAGAAGGAAGCCGCCCTCCCCGACCAAGAGTTGAGCGACTTCCTACCCGGCACACCTCATGGGAGAGGTCTACCTTGCTATAAGTATAGCATTGGTTAACCTCTTCATGCAAGGTGCGGCATGAAGGAGGTTTTTTTTATGCTTATCAAAGTAAGCTAAGTACTTTGATCCGAATTTACTTATAGGAGGAGGAAGAAATTTTGAAAAAGTCAATTTTAATGTTATTCTCGGTTCTATTGATAATGAGTAGTGTTGGTACGGCCTTGGCAGCAGCCGATTTTTCTGATGTACCTGCCAGGCACTGGGCCTATGACGCTGTTAAACAACTACAACAGGATGGTTTATTTGATGGATACGGTGACTCTACATTTGGTGGTGATAAGCCTTTGACACGATATGAGTTTGCCGTAGTGACCGCACGCGGGCTGCAAAATTATACTAAGGCCAGTGCTCAGCAGAAAGTGCTGCTTGATAAGCTTTCAGTAGAATTTGCCGCTGAACTCAACAATATTGGTGTCCGCTTAAATAAGTTAGAGAAAAACCAACCCAATCTTAAATTTAGCGGAATTGCTGAAGTGCGTTATACCTCCCAAGACAACAATGGTACTGTTGCTTCTAGTGTAGGCGGTGCCTACCGGCTCAGGCTAAATGGCGTGGCTAAAGTTGATAATACTACTAGTCTTGGTTTGCGCGTGACCTCAGGGGTTACGAAAGCAGGTACCAAATATAAATATGCTGGTGCAACTTTTACCGGTTTTGGATCGACTTCAGCGGCTGATGATAACAAAAATACCGTTACGCTGGATAGGGTCTTTCTGACTAGTACTATTGGTGCTTTCAAGACTACCATTGGTGCTCAAGAACTGAAACTGGGTACTACGGCTTTCATCGTAGATAATGGCTATACCAGTTTTGATGGTGCAAAGTTTGAAACTAAATTCGGCGACATTAATCTTGTCGGCAATTGGGGCAGGCAGCAAAAGAATGGAGCTGCAGCGGCAGGCTATAAAATCGGCACAAACGGTACCATCGTTGCTACTGCTGCCATTCCTGCTGCAACCATTGACATCGCCTCTTTAGAGGCTTTTGCAACGAATGGCAAACTTACTTACGGAGCTGGCTATGCTGCCCTCAAAGACCGGGGTGACATACATACTACTCTGGCAGAATATCTTTATGGTAGTGCTAACTATGTATTTGAACCTAATTTTTCCCTTGGCGGCGAGTATGTCCAGAACCAGCAATCAGATACAGATAAAAATGCCTGGACTGCTATAGCTACTATTGGTGATCAAGCCATTGTAAAAGGTGGTCAGAAAAACCTGGTTATAAAATATTATAGTGTTGGTAAAAACTCTATTAGCAGACTGACTTCTTATAATCTGCAAAACAAGGCTAAGAGTGGCACGGAAGCATTCTCAGACGTAAGAAATTTAAAAGGCCTGAATATTACCTATAACTATGGTTTTAGTCCAAATCTGTCAGCCTATGTGGCCTATCAAAAACTGACTGATAAAGAGGCTGCTGCTGCCGATGACCGGGGATATCATTTTTACCGCGTTGCGGTCGTTTCCAAATTTTAAGGCACTAAACCAGTTTAGCTGTTAATTTAAAAATATATGAGAATTTAAATAAAAGTATATTGACAAATGTTCACCAGGAAGTATAATTATAACTACTAGATATTCTAAGAATGAATAGCTGATCAGAGAGACTGAAGGCTAGGGTATTATCCGTGAGGATATGCCTTGGCCTTTTTATTTTTCTTTGAAGGTTGGGTGGCAATGAAGTTGTTGCTATTGTCGAATTGGTGTTAAAAGTGAACTTGTTTCAGCATAGCTGAAACATCGGCGGGTTCAGATAGGGTTTACCCCACCTGAACAAACGCCGTCTGCAGAGGCGGGAGTCTTAACTCGCCGCAAAAGATAAAGAGTTGGCTGATCAGTCGAGCATACTGAAGGCAAAGATTATCCTAATCAGGAATGTATCTTTGCCTTTTTACTTACGCAAATTCATGATATTTTTCTGGCAAGGTAAGCGTTCGTTTGCTGAGTACTGCTTAATTTTAGTTAATGACAAAATATAGGGGGATGATTGCTATGTCTAAAATTGCCAACAGTATCACTGCACTAATCGGTGGTACACCATTACTCCGTCTGAATAAAGTAACCGAGGGGACTCAGGCCGAGGTAGTGGTTAAACTAGAGTCATTTAACCCCGGCGGCAGTATTAAAGACCGCATCGGTTTTAGTATGCTCAAAGATGCCGAAGAAAAGGGACTTATCAATAAAGATACGGTAATTATTGAGCCTACTAGCGGTAATACAGGTATTGCCCTGGCTTTTATTGCTGCAGCCAAAGGGTATCGTCTGATTCTGACTATGCCGGAAACCATGAGTGTGGAGCGGCGCAGCCTGCTAAAGGCGTATGGTGCGGAATTGGTTTTGACCCCTGGTGCAGCAGGCATGAAAGGGGCGGTATTAAAGGCAGAGGAGTTGGCTGCTGTAACACCAAATTCATTTATTCCCCAGCAGTTTAACAATCCGGCGAATCCTGAGATTCACCGGGCAATTACCGCCGAAGAAATCTGGCAGGATACAGATGGTAAGGTGGATGTTATTGTTGGTGGTGTCGGTACAGGCGGTACAATTACCGGTGTTGGCGAAGTACTTAAAAAACGTAATCCCAACGTCAAGGTGGTGGCAGTGGAGCCTTTTGATTCCCCTGTTCTTTCCGGTGGTCAGTCTGGCCCTCATAAAATTCAGGGAATTGGGGCTGGTTTTGTTCCTGCTGTGCTGAATTTGGATATTGTTGACGAAATCTTTAAAGTGAAAAATGAGGAAGCAATTACTACTGCGCAACGGTTAGCTAAAGAAGAAGGAATATTGGTCGGAATTTCTTCCGGTGCGGCAGCCTTTGCCGCCTTGCAGCTTGCCAAACGCCAGGGAAATAAGGGAAAGGTGGTAGTGGCAATTTTGCCAGACACAGGCGAGCGATATCTTAGTACGGTTCTTTTTGCGGAAAAGTAATCAGAAATTTTTTCTGGATTAACTATAAAAGGGGGAAACCTTATGTCTACGAGTCAAGGGGCGGCCGCAGTGGTTGCGGGGACTGATGACAAAATCATTGCCCGCAATATCCGGCGTGTATACCAAATTAAGCGAAGCCCAAATGAAGAGGCTACAGAATTCGAAGCAATTAAACAATTAGATCTTACTGTTAAGCAAGGAGAGTTTCTGGCTATTGTTGGACCAAGCGGCTGCGGTAAGTCAACCTTTCTGGATATGATTGCCGGGTTAGCCAAACCTAGTTCAGGAGAAATATTTATGGACGGTAAATTGATTACCGGTCCGGCCCTCGACAGGGGAATTGTAATGCAGGGCTATGCGCTGTTTCCCTGGCGGACAGTGAGAAAAAATGTTGAGTTTGGGCTTGAAATCAAAAAAGTACCGCAAAAAGAGCGCCAGGAAATCAGTCAGCAATATCTTGAATTAGTGGGACTGAAAAACTTTGAAGATCGATATCCCCATGAATTGTCTGGCGGGATGAAACAACGTGTGGCCATTGCCAGGGCATTGGCCTATGATCCGGAGGTTTTGCTCATGGATGAACCCTTTGCGGCAGTTGATGCTCAGACCAGAGAAGTTTTGCAGGAAGAATTGCTGCGCATTTGGGAGAAAACCAGGAAGACGATTGTTTTTGTTACTCATGGTATTGATGAAGCCGTATTTTTGGCAGATCGGGTAGCGGTAATGACTGCCAATCCTGGAACCATTAAGGAAATTGTCGATATTAATCTCCCCAGGCCGCGTGATGGTATTCGTTCGTCAGCTGATTTTGGCTGGGTTCGTCACAAAATATGGGAATTGCTGCAGAATGAACATTTTACAGCAAATAAGACACAAGCGGCTCAACAAAATGTGGCTGATTCCATATCTTCGTCAGCAGCTTTGTAATTGTACTGCAAGTTTATCTTACTAGTGCGGCATTAGCTGATCAGATATACTGAAGGCTAAGAGACTTACTTATATTATTTAGAAAGAATACCCCCTTTCTGATAATAAATAAGAACGACTACGGCCACTGTCATCGTCCTAAAGGACTTTGGCACAAGCCAAGTCTTATCTTATAAGTAGGCTCTTAGCCTTTTTTGTATTTGTTTTTATTTTGCATTGCATCTTGTTAGCTGATGATGTGTATATATAATTTATTCGGAGGTGTAATGTATGGAAAAGGTAAATCCCAAAAGAATTTTGCTACCTCAAGTTATTGAACTGCTGCGGCATTCGCTGCATACTATCCAGTATGGTTATTTGATCTTGACAGTGCAAGACGGGTGTGTAATAAAAATGGAGAGAACAGAAAAATTCATATTTTCATCTAAAAACAAATCAGGCTATATCACACGCGACGTTCCGGTAGAACAACACGCTTTTCAACCTAAAATTCTTGCCCAGCTTCAAGGGCTGATGTATGGCCAATTGATTATCCGGATTGAAGACGGTAAGATAGAACAGATTGAGAAAACGGAAAAACGGCGGATTAATGAATATGAAGGAGTATATGGGGACGGGATATGATTTCCTGCGGCTAAAAGGGGAAGGGTATTAATGACGATTACTTACGAGCTTGAAAATGCACTTTATCTTAATATAACGAACCGTTGTACCAACAATTGTTCGTTTTGCGTAAGAAACAGTCAGGAGGGACTGTCGCAGGGCGTTAACTTATGGCTAAAAAGAGAGCCTACCGTTGAGGAAGTTGTGACAGATATTCAAAAATGGGATATTGATAGATACCAGGAGTTTGTTTTTTGTGGATATGGGGAGCCGATGATACGTACCTATGACATCATTGAGATATGTACGCGGCTCAAAACGGCGTATAGTCTGCCAATTCGCATAAATACAAATGGACACGCCAATTTGATCTGCGGCAGGGATATTACGCCGCAACTAACAGGAGTAGTGGATGCTGTCTCTATAAGTATGAATGCTAAAAACAGCAAAGAATATCAGCAACTATGTCGATCACAATATGGTGAAAGAGCCTATGCTGCTATGTTGGATTTTGCCACTAAATGTAAAAAACATATTCCCAGAGTAAGGTTATCAATTGTTGATGTTATGGCTAAAGATGATATTCAGGCTTGCCGGAAAATCGCCGGAGAAATTGGTGTTGATTTAAAAGTCAGGCATTTTGTTAATCATAATTAAATAAAATGAGTCAGAGCGCAGTCTCTGACTCAT
The DNA here is from genome assembly GCF_007830295.1 of Sporomusa sp. KB1. GTDB lineage: Bacteria > Bacillota > Negativicutes > Sporomusales > Sporomusaceae > Sporomusa. The sequence continues at coordinate 3,035,205 of NZ_VLKC01000002.1, forward strand.
TTTTGTTTTACTGTTTACTATTCCAGCGCCTGCGCCAAATCGGCAATGATGTCTTCCACATCTTCAATGCCGACCGACAAGCGCAGCAAACAGTCGCTAATGCCCAGACGTTCTCGAGTGTCAGCTGGGATGTCGGCATGGGTCTGCACTGCCGGGAAGGTAATTAACGATTCAACACCGCCTAAACTCTCGGCAAATTGGAGAACCTTAACCTTGCGCAATACTTGTGCAGGCAGGTGGGGATGGGCTACAACAAAGGATAACATGCCGCCATAACCAGCCGCTTGGGACTCTTGGATTTCCCGGCCAGGGTGGTCTGCCAGGCCGGGGTAATAGACCTTGGTGACGTTGGGGTGAGCGGTAAGCCATTTGGCAATAGCCAAGGCGTTTTCTTCTTGTTGGCGTAATCGAAGTGCAAGTGTTTTTAGGCCGCGTAGGAGCAGCCAGCTATCCTGTGGCCCAAGGATAGCCCCGGTGGCGTTTTGGATAAAGCCGATTTTCTCGCAGAGGGCAGGATCACGGGCCACTGCCAGGCCACAAATCACATCGTTGTGGCCAGATAAGTATTTGCTGCCACTGTGGATGACAATATCAGCGCCGAGCGTCAGGGGGCGCTGAAGGTAGGGCGATAAAAAGGTATTATCAACAATAACATGAATAGGCTGAGCGTTATTGGCACAGGCGATAGACGTTACCGCCCTGATATCGGCAATTTTCATCAGCGGGTTGGTTGGTGTCTCAAGCAAGATGGCTTTGGTTGATGGCTGAAGCGCTTGGCGTACTTGGTGAGTATCGCTAGTGTCTACAAAGGTGACAGATAAGCCCAATTGGGTAAATAATTGCTCCAGAATGCGGTATGTTCCGCCATAACAATCTTCAGTAATGATCAGATGATCGCCAGGGCGGTAAAGCATGAGTATAGCCGTAATGGCTGCCATGCCTGAGGCAAAGGCAAAACTGGCATGGCCTTCTTCAAGAGCAGCTATGGCTTCCTCCACGGCTTTGCGAGTGGGATTTTGGCTGCGGGAATAGTCATAGCCGGTGCTGCAGCCAAGTTCAGGGTGACGGAAAGTGGCTGTCTGATAAACCGGGGTGCTGATGGCACCGGTAGTTTTATCGGTGACCAGTCCTGACTGGGCAATTTTAGTAGAAATTTTCATAAACGTTCATCTCCTGCATTGATAATGAAAAAACGACTCTTCCGGAAGAAGAGTCGCCTAGATACGCAAATAACTCATCTTCCGGATTGCTCCGCTGGATTTAGCACCTTGCATAACATGCCGGTTGCCGGGTGTCATAGGGCCAGTCCCTCGACCACTCTTGATAAGTTTAGTATTCTATTGTGATTTTATGATTTTTATTTTTACACAGTTGAAGAGGGTTTGTCAATAGTATTTTTAAAAGCATTTATATATGTTTTATATTGACGCTAGTAAAAAAACCATATATGATGATTTAAAGAAATAATCTGGGTTATCTATTAGGGAGGAGGCAGTGTCTGTGACTGAGCGCAGCAACATTCAGGCATTAATCGATAAAGCGGAAACAACTCATACCCTTACAAAAGATGAATTGGTCACTCTGTTGCAAGATCGTCAATATGAAGCAGAGGTGTTTGCCGCCGCCGACCGGGTTCGACAAAAGTATGTGGGCGATGAAGTTCATTTGCGTGGTCTTATTGAATTTTCCAACAGATGCAAGCAAAATTGCTTGTATTGTGGTTTACGGCGTGATAACAGTAAGGTCAGTCGTTATCGCCTGGATGTGGATACCATTATTGATTTTGCTGTTAAAGCCAAGTCATACGGTTACCGTACCGTGGTGTTACAGTCAGGTGAAGATGAATGGTTTGATGTCGATAAAATGGTGGATATAATTAAAAAAATCAAAGAACTTGGTTTGGCCATTACGATTAGTGTTGGCGAAAAATCGCGAGAAGTTTATCAGGCCTATCGCAATGCGGGCGCTGACCGGTATCTTCTTAGGATCGAGACGACAGACAAAGAATTATATGAAAAACTAGATCCTGGTATGAGCTGGGATAACCGGATGAGATGCCTGTACGATTTAAAAGAACTGGGTTTTGAGCTTGGTTCAGGCTGTCTTGTAGGTATACCTGGGCAGACTGTAGAATCACTGGCCGATGATATTCTCTTTTTTAAGGAAATTGACGCCGACATGATTGGGGTAGGGCCATTTATTCCCAATCCTGATACACCCTTAGCTGACGAAGCGGGTGGTACGTTTGAATTAAGTACCAAGGTTATGGCGTTGATTCGTCTCTTGCTGCCTGACATTAACATTCCGGCGACAACGGCGATGGAATCCTTAAATCCGCAGGGGCGGGTGCTGGCGCTGCAGCGGGGGGCTAATGTAGTTATGCCTAACGTCACAGAAGGAGAATATCGCCAATTGTATCTTCTTTATCCGGGGAAAATCTGTATTAACGACACGCCGGCCCATTGCCGTTCGTGTATTACCGGTAAAATTACGGGTATTGGCCGGAAAGTTTCGGAGACTCACGGTTACCGGGTTAAACGAGCCTAACAGGTATAGAGGGGATTGTAGGAATGAGTAAAAGTATTACAGAGGAAGTGCTTGTTCTGATTGAACAAGCTGTGAAGGCTATAAGCTTTGGTTCGGTTACTTTGGTACTTCAGGATTCGCGAATTATTCAAATGGAAAAACTAGAGAAAATCCGGCTTGGTGAGCCTCTGGTTAAGGGGGCAAACAAGATAACTGCTGCAAGTAGTCTTAGGACACGGATTTTGCAGTCAGTCAGCGGCATGGAGTATGGGAAGGTGGCTATCCAAATTCAAGCCGGGCAGATTATGCAGATCGAGAGAACAGAGAAATACCGGGTTGGCAAGTTGACTGGCCTCAATGGTGACGGAATTTAAATTTAATTGATAACGGCGATGAACCCGGATAACGGATTATATCGTCGTTTTACATTTGGCTGTCGAAGGCTATTTTTTTACAGAGATATTTTGCCTTGAGATGATGTGTTTTGTCCAGCTTTTGTACGTAAAATAAGGACTCACGTACTTGTAAAAGAGACGCATAATAGTGTGTTGACAATAAACATGTAAAGGTGTATATTCTACTAAAGAATGCAAAAAGTACATTCCTCAACACAGTACACTCCGGACGAACATCTCAGTATTTTAGAGGCAGGATAATGGGTATGAGGAAAAAGAGGGGGACGGGAGAAAATATGCGAAAAAAATTAATAGCAGTGGCGATGAGTACGTTACTTATGGCTGGAGCATTAGCTGGCTGCGGCGGCGGTACTAAACAAGAAGCAACAAACGAAATCAAGATTGGCGGTAACTTTGAATTAACCGGTGGTGTGGCCAACTACGGCAAGCAAGCCGTTAATGGCATTCAGCTGGCTATCAAACAAGCCAATGCGTCTGGCGGTGTTTTAGGCAAACAAATAAAGTTAGTGCTGGCTGATAATAAGTCAGAATCAGCTGAGGCAACTAACGCTATCACTAAGCTTATTACCCAGGATAAGGTTGTAGCTATGTTTGGACCTGCAACCAGTTCGAATACGATAGCTACTGTGCAGGTATCGCAAGATCATAAAATTCCATTAATTACCCCAACTGGGACTAGCGAAAAGATTACTGTCGATAATGGCAAAACTCGTCCTTATGCTTTCCGGTCTTGCTTTATCGATCCTTTACAAGGTACGATTATGGCTAATTTTGCCAGCAACACGCTGAAGGTGAAAACGGCAGTCATTTATATTGACAGCAGTTCGGACTATTCTAAAGGGCTCTCTCAATCCTTTGAGACGGTGTTTACGCAAAATGGCGGGACAGTGATAGGTAAAGAAGCTTTCTTACAAAAAGACCAAGACTTCAAGGCCACTCTTACCAAGATTAAAGCCATGAATCCTGATGTCGTCTTTTTGCCGGCATATTATGAAGAAGTAGGCAAAATCGTCAAACAGGCACGTGAAATGGGGATGAATATGCCGTTTCTTGGAGCCGATGGCTGGGATGATGCCAAGGTAGTAGAAATTGCCGGAGCGGCTCCGCTTAATAATACGTTCTTCTGCAGCCACTTTTCTTCCCAAGATACGGATCCTAATGTTGTGAAATTCATTGAAGCCTACAAGCAAGAATACAACCAAGAACCTGGCGTTTTTTCCGCCCTTGGCTATGATGCTGGTTTATTCTTAATTGACGCAATCAAACGGGCGAACAGCACTGATCCTGAAAAAATCCGCGAAGCATTAGAGCAAACTAAGAATCTGCAACTAAGCACAGGCCTGATGACGATTGATGCCAATCATAATCCAATCAAGAGCGCTGTTGTGCTTGAAATGAAAGATGGCAAACAAACGTTTAAGGAAAAAGTTACCCCAAATCTATAACTGAGTTTTAGATCAAGTTGGTCCCGTGATAATTGTTTAAAATTGGGTTGACAAATAATTGTATTCGTGTTACTATATAAACACGATATAAATATTTTTTGCTGACCGGAAAACCGGAGGCAATCGACGGCTGAGTTAGCTTCGATTGCCTCCTTTTAGTTTTACGGCTTACGCGATATTTATTTGCAGGAAACAAGGGTAAAATAGTAGTAATCAAATCAGAGAGGGTGGATATTATGGCTAAAATTTATGGAAGTTTGACAGAACTTATTGGTAATACACCGTTGTTGGAACTGAAAAATTATGGTGCAAAAAGGGAAATAGCTGCCAAAGTAATTGCCAAATTAGAATACTTTAATCCGCTTGGCAGTGTTAAGGATCGCATTGGTTATGCCATGATTAAGGATGCTGAAGATAAGGGAATCATTAATAAAGATACGGTTATTGTTGAACCTACCAGTGGCAACACCGGGGTTGGCCTGGCCTTTGTTGCTGCCGCCCGTGGATATAAGCTGATTCTTACTATGCCGGAAACCATGAGTATTGAGCGGCGCAAACTGCTCAAAGCGCTAGGTGCACAGCTTGACCTTACGCCAGGTGCCAAAGGCATGAAAGGTGCAATTGAGCGAGCGGAAGAACTTGTGAAAACTACTCCCAATGCCTGGATTCCGCAACAGTTCAAAAATCCGGCAAACCCTGAAATACATCGGAAAACAACAGCAGAGGAAATTTGGCAGGATACTGATGGCAAAGTTGATATCGTTGTAGGCGGTGTAGGCACTGGCGGTACTATTACCGGTATTGCGGAAGCTCTTAAACAACGAAATCCCGGTGTAAAAGCTGTTGCTGTTGAGCCGGCTGATTCTCCCGTATTGTCAGGCGGCAATCCTGGCCCGCATAAGATTCAAGGTATTGGCGCTGGCTTTGTACCTGAGGTATTCAATACGAAGGTGATTGATGAAATCATCACAGTCCAGACTGATGAAGCTTACCAAGCAGCCCGGGAGGTTGCTACCAGCGAAGGCTTGCTTGTTGGCATATCCAGCGGCGCAGCGCTGCATGCGGCGGCTGAGCTGGCAAAACGTCCGGAGAACAAAGGTAAATATATTGTCGTGATCCTGCCAGATACTGGGGAACGTTATCTGTCTACCCCTCTGTTTGGTGAAGAGTAATCCCCCAAAATAGTAATATAAAATAAAAGCATTCCAACGCGATTATCGTGTCTGGAATGCTTTTATTTTATCCAGGGACTAAGTTCGCCTAAGCTTCAGATAGGGTTAAAACCTCACTCGATGCTTAGTTGAATTTTATGTGACAGTATAGGCAGGAATAACAAGTCTGCCAGCGAATAAATACATAGAATATTTATATTGTTATGCTAAAAATAGTCTATTACAATTATGGATGACAGGTGGTTTATGAAGCAAATAGTAGTTGCAGGTATTGATGCGGGCTCTTCAGCAATCAAGTTGAGCTTATATGATGGTGTGCAGATGAAAAATGTAAGTTGTCCTTCCGGCTGGAATCCCAAGGAACAAGCGGCCAGCCTGCTTGCTGCGGCGCTTGCTAAGCAGGAAGTTATCACGCCGGCCTACCTTGTGGGAACAGGTTATGGGCGTTTCAACCTACCGTTTGTAACCAAAGCCATGACAGAAATAACCTGTCATGCCCGTGGGGCATCCTATCTGCTGCCTGAGGCCAAAACGGTGCTTGATATTGGCGGACAAGATGCCAAGGCGATTCGGATAGATGAGCAAGGTAAAGTTCAGGATTTTGTTATGAATGACAAATGTGCTGCCGGGACAGGGCGGTTTCTCCAGGTTATGGCTAACGCATTGGGGCTTGATGTGGCTGAAATTGGCAATATTGAAGCTGGGGCTGATGGTCAGCAATGTACAATCAATTCAATGTGTACCGTATTTGCTGAGTCTGAGGTTATTGGGCTGGTCAACCGGGGCATTACTCGTGAGGCCATCATTGGCGCTTTGTACACTTCAATCGCTAATCGGGTAGCGGCTATGGCGGCGGGAATCCAGCCAACACCGCCGGTAGCCTTTACTGGTGGTGTTGCGCAGAATCAGGCACTTAGGCGTGAGCTTGCAGCTAGGCTGGGGCTGCCGGTTATTACTCATGACCAGGCGATATTTGCTGGGTCTATTGGTGCAGCCCTGTATGCCTGGGATGCACTTCAAGTAAGTTAGAACAAGTGATAAATGGGGGTAAATTATATGGCAGATGCATTTGCTATGCTCAAAAACATTAAAGAAACAGGGAAAAAGGTGGTAGGCTTTTATTGTGTCTATGCGCCGCAAGAGCTTGTATTGGCTGCTGATGCGCTGGGCTTTGCTTTGTGTGCCACTAAAGAGGAAGCGATTCCTGATGGGGAAAAAACTCTGCCGCGAAACTTTTGTCCGCTCATCAAATCTTCATATGGTTTTGCCGTAACCGATAAGTGTCCATACTTTCTCTATTCGGACATTATTATTGGCGAAACAACCTGTGATGGCAAAAAGAAGATGTTTGAGCTCATGAAAGAATTCAAACCAGTACATGTCATGAAGTTGCCACAGACCTATCTTGACGACAATGATAAGGCCTATTGGTTAAATGAAGTGAAAATATTGAAGGACCTGTTGGAAAAAGAACTGGGCACTACGATTACCGAGGAAAAGCTCAGGGAAGCCATAAAGGTGCTCAATGAAGAGCGGCGTTTGATGCAGGAATTGTCCGAATGTATGAAAAATGACCCAGTGCCGATGACTGGGCAAGACTTCTTAAAACTTATGTGGGGCCGGAATTTCGTTACCGACCGGACAGAATTTGCCCAACAAATAAAAGAAATTATCAAGGATATGCAAGAAAGTATTGCCAAAGGCGAAGCCGCCATGCCTCAGGGTGCTAAACGGATTTTGGTTACCGGTGTGCCAACAGGTATCGGCTCGGAAAAAGTTATAAAAATTATCGAGGATTGTGGTGCAGCTGTTGTCTACATTGAGAATTGCTCAGGCATGAAGCAGTTTGTCACCCTTGTCGATGAAACCAAGCCGCCACTGGAGGCTATTGCTGACAAATATCTGTCAACTCCTTGTTCTTGTATGAGTCCGAACCCCATTCGCCTTGAGAATCTGGCTAAACTGATTAAGGACTATCGAATTGATGGTGTGGTTGACATCACCTGGCAGGGTTGTCATACCTATAATGTAGAAAGCCGCGTAGTTAAGGAGTTCTTAAAGAAAAATGGTGATACTCCATTCCTGCAGATCGAGACCGATTACTCGCAGGGTGATGTGGAGCAGATTAAAACCAGAGTACAAGCTTTTCTGGAAATGATGGCTTGAATTGTAATTTGTGAGTAAGATAGACTTGACAAATGTATCCTGGTTGAGTATCATGTATACATTACTAATAACTTAATATCTAGCTCTTATCCAGAGAGGTCGAGGGACTGGCCCGATGACACCCAGCAACCGGCACATTTGTGCAGTGGTGCTAATTCCAGCAGGAATCAGAGATTATTCCTGGGAGATGAGAGGGGATTAGATGTATAGCAAATGCCCCCTCTTTATTTGAGGGGGCATTTATATTGGGGTATTTAGATAATTGCGGAGGGAGGCTATAATAATGGTTATTACCTTTTTTCCGGGTTTTAAATGGCGACCACAGCTTAAGCTGGTCCAGATAGCTAGTGTGGAAAATCCGTTAGTATTAACGTGTGGTTCCTGTTTAACTGATGTCACTGTGGCGTATGAAACCTATGGTAAACTATCAGGTGCCGGTGATAATGCGATTTTAGTTGCTCACGCATTGACTGGCGATACCCATGCGGCTACCCATGATCAACATGACGAGCAGGGGTGGTGGGAACCCTTAATTGGTTCTGGGCGGCCACTGGATACGGACCGGTTTTTTGTTATTTGTGCCAACGTGCTGGGCGGTTGCCAGGGAACAACTGGTCCGGCTTCGCTTGATCCAGCTACCGGTAAGCCTTATGGAATGAATTTCCCGGAGATTACCATTAACGACATAGTACGGGTACAGAAACGTTTAGTAGATATACTTGGTATTCGACAGCTGGCAATGGTAGTTGGTGGTTCTATGGGCGGGATGCAGGCGCTGGAGTGGGCGGTACATTATCCAGGTTTTATCAAGGCCGCTGTTGTAATTGCTGCTCCAGGTTATTCAGCACCACAAGCCATTGCATATAACCGCGTAGGCCGTCAGGCTATTATGCTTGATCCTGACTGGAAAAATGGGGATTACTATGGCGGGGCAGGCCCGGAAAAGGGCTTGGCGGCTGCCCGGGCACTAGGGATGATTACCTATCAAAGTGAAATGTCTATGGCATATAAATTTGGCCGTCGTACACGCAGGGGTCAGTTTGAGGTGGAAAATTACTTAGACTATCAGGGGGCACGCATTGTCAAAAGGTTTGATGCCAACTCCTATCTTTATCTGCTGCGGGCGCTCGACCTTTTCGATGTAAGTGCTGGTTATGAGTCCTATGAAGCGGCTTTATCCCGTATTAATGCTCAGGTGTTGGTAGTGGGCGTGAGTTCAGATATTTTATATCCGCCGCACCAACAGCAAGAATTGGTCGAAACTATGCGCCGCGTAGGTGTGCGAACCGATTATACTGTTATTGACAGCCCACACGGGCATGATGGATTTTTGATCGATTTTCACTTACTGCGACCGATATTAGTTAAGTTTATTAATAAAGCTTTGCCAGTTCCAAGTGCTTTGCCACTTAGGCAGTGGACTAGGTTTCGGGCCTCCAATTTGGCCTATTTGGGTGCCAGGTTAGTCACGGAGATTCAGTATAAGCCCGCCGTAACCGATATTTCGCAGTAAGACCCCTTGTTTTATAGCCATAAGTAATCATGTGTATGCCTTATGTGTATTATACTGCCATGCCATACTTTGCATATAATGAAGGAAGAGTGGTAGCTTGTGGAAGGAGTTCTGGGATAAAGCTGTGCTGCCTTGCGTTGTGAGTGCAACATTGTAAATTATTCTTGACAGAATCATAGTGAGCCAGCCATAGTATAAGGTATATAGTCCTAAAAGGACTATATACCTTATACTATGTTGGCAGGGCGGGATTTTATAAATATTACTAACTTGGATTAAAGCTGAACAAAGAAAGGGTTGGAGAAGTTGCGATTTGATGACATATGTACAGTATTTTGGCGGGATTGGGTGGTATTAAACCGGCGCTTGGCCAAATTTGTTTTATCCCGGATGATTAGTCCAGTGTTATATTTGGTGGCGTTTGGCTGGGGTTTGGGACGTAACCTGCCAATGAATGGCGGTAGTTATCTGGATTTTATTTTACCAGGTATCATGGCGCTAAATGCGATGAATATAAGCTTTACTTCAGTAGGGTCACCACTTAATATGAGTCGTTTGTACCACAAGACACTGGAGGAGTATCTGATTGCACCGATCAGCCCAGGCTCATTCGTGGCCGGTAAGGTATTAGCCGGGGCGCTTCGGGGACTTATTTCCTGTGCAGTAATTTTTATATTAGCCTATATATTTGGCGCTAAGCTTGCAGTTACTGCCGGTTTTATCCTGACGCTGGCATTGACTTGTCTGTTGTTTGCAGCCATGGGGCTGGTGGCCGCGATGCTCATAAATTCGCATGAAGATATGGCTAGTTTCAATACCTATGTGCTTTTGCCGATGTCATTTCTATGTGCAACATTTTTTTCGCCAGAGCGATTGCCGCTTGCGTTCAGGTGGTTTATTGACCTATTGCCGTTAACTCATGCTACTTATGCCCTGAGAGCCATTGGCGGGGGTCTGGAGATGCCCTGGCTATCGGTTGGTGTTTTGGCTATCTACACACTGCTATTGCTTGCTATTGGCGTATGGACGATGATGCGGGTGCGGGATTAGCGAGGCAATTAGATTATCTCGCTAACGATGGCCGACCAGTTTTTTCCTTTATAGGCATTGTAACCGCGGGTGCGGGCATAACCATAAATCTTGGTATTGCCGCGAGCGTCTTCTTCCAGTGTGTACCCGTAGGTTTCGCCGTTCATAGCACATTGAGCCGCTTTGAGACTGCTGAGGTTATCGGTTAAAATGCCTTTGCGGCTGGGGCAGGCAATGACATAGCCATCCTTATTAATAATAGCGATAGTTCCTTTCTTGCCAATGCGGGCTGAATCAAGAATATCATAAATATATTCCCAGTTAAAGCGGGAAGAAAAATAGCCCACAATTTCATTGGCATCATTCCGGATAGGGCAAGAGTAGGCAACAGTATGACGATTTTCGATAGCGGAAAAATACAGATCGGTTACAGTTATGGTATTGGCTGCTTTCACTTCCTGAAACCAACTTTTATCAGCCATGCTTTTTCCAATAAGTTCACGGTGTACACCGGCAGCTACAATGATACCGGCGGTATCAAACACATAGAGATCAAAATAGACTTCATAGATATCAACAAGTGTTTTTAACAGGTTGTTAGCCTCTTCAACACGATTAGTTGCGGTGGAGCATAAGGCATTTTTTACTTGGGTAAAACCTGCCCAAGCCTGGGCATCGCAATTGCGCTCAAATAGGTTGCGGTCAATTTTGTCGATCGTATCATAGGCCACATCCGCTGTGCGTGCGGCCATAACTTCATTGGCCTTTGATTGAATATTTTCGATAATTGCGGTGCTTTCTTTAGTTGTCGAGAAACTGCGGGTGGCCAATTTTTTGATTTCTTCTGCCACTACGCTGAAGCCTCGGCCAGCCTCTCCGGCTCTTGCCGCTTCAATAGCTGAGTTTAGCGAAAGCAGGTTAGTTTGTTGAGCGATCTGCTGGATGGTATGTATTACTTTGCTCATGTCATTATTGGCATGCTTAAGCTCAGCTAGCAGGATGGATGCATCAATAATAGTAGTAGTGCTAGACATAGATAATCCCTCCTAAAAAATAAGCAAAGAGGCATTCTGAATACAGAAGGCCTCTTTGCCATTATATTTTTATATTATAATGGTAATATAGTACGCGAGTCAAGTTGCTTGCATAAAATTGTTTCAGTGATGAAGACAGTTTTGGTCAAACCTTCTCGTAATCTTTTGGATTACCCCTTTATTACAAGCGCTGCACTTTCCTGTCTTTTCTGGGTGAGCATGATAATTCCAACCAGAATAGCGCCCAAGACCGCTAATCCCGCTGCAGAGATATATGCCATAGCAAAGGAACCGGTAGTATCGAAAAAGTAGGAAGAAAGTCTTGGGCCGACAAAACAGCCACCGGAATAACCTAGAAACATGATACCATAGTTGACGCCAAGGTTTTTAGTACCAAAATATTTGCCGGTAATAGGCGGAAAGGCAACCAGCAGCCCGCCAAAGGCAAAGCCCAGGATAATAACGCAAGTGATGAATAGCGGCATACTTTTTGCGCTGCCAATTAGTATCAGAGCAACGCAGGTCATTGCCAAGCTGAGAAGTAGGGACTTAAAGCCACCGATTTTATCATAAATTGCACCGAAGAACAGGCGTCCAATAAAGTTTGTCATGGTACTGATACTGACGGCCAGTGCGCCGACGGTGGCAGCAACGCTAATTTGGGTTTGAGCAATAACAGCAGTGGAGTTGACCATCATGGCTCCCGCGGTACTGGCGCAAATAAAGACAGCGAGTAACATATAAAACAATGGGGTTGACAGCATATCTTTCCACTCATAGTCTTTATTATCATCTTTATTGGGGGTAGTGTTAGCTGTAGACGATACAGGATTCCAACCTTTAGGTTTGTAGTTTGCCGGAGCAGAGTCCATCATCCAGCCAACAGCGATAATAGTAATAAAGAACAAGGAGCCAAGTAGTTCAAATGTTCCGGTAACGCCGGCTTTCTCCAGTGCGATCGAGGCAAGCGGAGCGAGGATAAATGGACCAATTGAAGCACTTGCTAACAGCATTCCTGAGATTTTACCGCGTTTATCAGGAAACCAGCGGAGTGTAGCAGCGATAACCGGGTTATACATTATCCCGCCGCCGCCGCCAGCGATAACGCCATATACGAAGTATAGCTGGGTAAGACTTTCACACATGCCGGTGAAAAACCAGCCGCCGCCGAAGAGAAAGGCTCCGAGATACATACTCTTTTTTGCACCATACAGGTCAACTGCTCTGCCGGAAAAGATGCCACATATTGCAAAACAAAAAGTATAAATAGAATAGGCCAAAGAAAGATCTGTCATCGACCAGCCGCGAAGTGCCACCATTGGTTTTGCGAGTACACTGAAGATAGCTACAGCTCCAAGCATAAACAAAATGAGCCATCCCGAAGCGAAAACGCGCCAACGGTTAGTAGTATGTTCGTTCATAAAAAATAAGCCTCCTTTTAAATAAAATTCATTTATAGCTGATGACTAATTTGCTCTAAACCTCCCGCTTCTGCTTGTCCACTCTAAAGCGCACAAGCAGAGCGGGAGGTAGGAGCAATCTAAGTTCATGGATAAGTTTGCTTAAACTTCAGATGGGGTAAAATCCTCCCTCAAGCTTAATCGAATTTATTAGTGTGCAAACCGTTGCCTAACCTTTAGCGAAGCGTCCACCATCACAAGAAACGACGGTTCCGTGAATCCAGGAAGAGTCATCACTGGCAAGGAAGAGAGTTAATTTAGCGATATCGTCAGGATTGCCCAGTTGTTTTACCGGAATTAGTGACACTCTCTTGGAGTAACCGTCAGGGTCATTTTCCAAGCTCTGTTTGATTAATGGAGTTGCAACTGAACCAGGTGCAATTGCGTTTACGCGAATACCCTGTTCTGCATATTCAAGACATAATTGTTTGGTGTAACCGACGACAGCATGTTTTGAAGCAACATAGGCCGTGCCCCCCGGGCCGGCAGTAATGCCGGCAATGGAAGCGACATTGATGATCGTACCCTTGCCTGCTGCCAACATTCCAGGTAAGACAGCATTGGTGAGTAGGAAAACGCCGTTTACATTGATATCAAACATTTTTTGCCAGTCTTCTTCGGAAGTTTCAAGCGACGTTCTATAGTTATCAAAAATACCGGCTGTATTGCAAAGAATATCAATTTTTCCGAATGCAGCCAACCCGGCTGCAACTAATTCATTAACTTGAGAACTATCATTAACAGCGCACTTACAGCCTAGAGCTTCTCCGCCCTGTTGTTTGATCTCCTCAACTACTGAATCGAGACCAGTTTGATTGATATCAGCTGCAATTATTTGTGCGCCTTCTTTGGCCAACATAAGAGCTTGCGCTTTACCAATGCCAGAAGATGCACCTGTAATTAAAACTGTTTTTCCTGCTAATTTCATGCAATAATACCTCCTAATAAATATTTTTTTTCCGTATTCCCGGTCAAACACAGTTTAAACTATTAAGGAGGTTAAGAGTCAATAGAAGTAATAAAATTATTTGATTTTTTAATTAATATAGATGAGCAGTTTATAGGCACAAAGGCTATCCAAATTACAGTGTTAAAACTAGTGGGTGGTTTTTGCGCTCAAAAAAAGAGCCCGTAGCACTAGTAAAGTGGTACGGACTCTTTTGAGCAACGATGAGTATGGCAATAGTCAATTAATTTGGATGGGTTTCAGAAACTACAGGGAAGCCTGCGGTGGCTGGCTATCAATTGGCAGCCATAGCTGATGCCAATTATAGTATTTATTTTCTATTTTGCACATCATAACAATCTTGCTGATAATATCACCGTGTAGTTTCATGCCCTGGGAATGCATATAATCAATGGCAGGCGCAAGATGCCGGGGTGAGAGGACGATGCCTGAATGCGACTGAAATGCTGTATACAGGCAAAGACGTGACGGAAAGAAGACCACATCCTCAGATGGTTTGATATCAAGAAAATTGGCATATTCCTCGTCCACTGCCAGTCCAAATGAAAACTTAGTGCCTCCCTGCTCAAGCTCACTCTTGGGGAAAAGAGCACCAGGGAATACGAAGGGAATTTTTTCGATCCACGACTGTGTTAGTGCCCGCTTATGGGGACTAGAGTACAGTTTATAGCCGTCCTGAGTTTCAAGGCGATACATAGGCGGGCGATACTCAAGACGGAATTTTCCTAAATTGTTTTTAGTATCTGTAATAATGGTTTGAACTTGACGAATACGTTTGAGCAGATTCATATGCCAAATGATTGCTTTTTCGATATCTGCCTCTTTTTCCGAGAGGATGGATGCAATATCATCAATTTTACAGTGATTAATCAAGTTGGCTGCTTCAGCCAATGAATAGCCATACTGACGGTAGATTCTGGACTGGATGAGCACATGGATATCCCAAACGCCATAATACCGATAACCTGAGCGTTCATCTCTGGTGGACGTAATAATACCCTGATCCTCGTAATAGCGTATGGCTTCCGGTGTGATACTTAAAAGCTTTGCAACGTCCCCAATTTTATATTTAATAGGGATAACACCTCCCGTTTGTAGTGGTATAGTTCTATTTATAATAAACTATAAAGCCGCTTGAGAGTCAACCAGTCATATGATGGTATATTGTTTATGAATAGCAAGGAATTTCCCTGTACAATAGTATTATAGCAGATATATATAATGCAAATCTTTAGGCCAAAACTCTGCATAGTTTCAATTCTTTGCAGGGTTTTGGCATTATTAGTGGGAATATATTTCTTGAACTCATATTTATTAAGCAGGAGGTAATACTACATGGAAAATAGCCAGCAAGGAAGTAAGTCATGGAAAGACAATATAGGTACATTTATTGCTATTACAACTGTAGTTTTGGCAGTGTGCGCAACCTTAGCTGCATTTAAAGCAGCTGGATATGGTAATAAAATGGTGCTAATGCAAAGCCAGGCATCAGACCAATGGGCGTATTATCAAGCGAAAAGTATTAAAGAGACAACCTATCAGGTTCAACGTGATGCAATGGCAGTGGCCGCCCAGGAAGCTGGTAAAATCGAGCTGTATAAAAGCAAGCTGGACGAATACGACAAAGAAATTGCCCGTTATAAACAAGAAAAAAAGGAAATTACAGATGAGGCTAAGCGTTTAGAGAAAGACCGTGATATGGCGCAACAATTTAATGGGAAATTTGGACAAGCCTTGATTTTTTTACAGATCGGCATTTTATTATCTTCGTTAGCATCGATAAATAAGGTATATCTCTATTGGTATATGGGGCTTTTTGCAGGCGGTGTTGGTATCATAATGTTTTTATATACCTTTGCAAGTTCTGTTGTATAGGGAATAAGGCAATACGTATATACGCCTTAGAGGCGGGGGGATGTCTTTCATGTTAAGCAGAAGATTTCGTATTCAGGATGTCGAGCCAGGGATGATGCTTGCAAAACCTGCTGCTACCATTGAAGGTAGGGTTGTTTTGACAGAAGGCACTGTTTTAACAGAGAAACTGATTGCCCGCTTACAGAATTGGCGTATCTATGCTGTAGATATTGCAGAAGAACAAGGAACGTTAGCGCCAAAGACAATACCGGAAATGCTGTCGTTATTTAAGAAACCTGGGCTATCAAAGCTTAAGAAAAAATTTTCTGCTGAGTATGAAGATAGTGTTAAAGAAGTGGAAGCGGCTTTTGAACAAATTCGCTATATGAAAGTAGTTCCCCTGATTAAAATGAGAGAGCTTGCCGACAGATCCCTGCGGGAATTTTCACTTGTCCCTGGTGGCATTAATTTACTATATATGTTGGCAGGGATGGGAGACCACCTAGCCTTGCACTCGTTGAATGTCGCGGTTATTGCTGGGATTTTGGGCCGCTGGCTGGGATTTTCTGCTAAAAACCTACAGGATGTAATATTGTCTGCTCTTTTGCATGATGTGGGAAAAACCAAGCTTTCACCAGAGCTTCTCAACAAAAAAGAAGAGGATTTAACGTCAGCTGAAGTGGAAATGATAAGGCAACATCCGGTCGAGGGGTATCAACTGTTAAAGCGGAGTGCGTATCGTCTGCCTTTTAGTGTTCTTGCCGGAGTGCTGCAACATCACGAATGGGAAGACGGAACAGGGTATCCTTTACAGCTTGTCAGCAATAAGATCCATCTTTTTGCTCAGGTAATTCGCGCTGCTGACATGTATGCGACCATGACAAGTAATGATCAAGAAAATCGAATGACGCCCTTTTTGGCGGTGGAAACTATGGTTAGGCAAGCATTTGAAAAATTGGACCCGGCGATTAGCGGTATATTTTTTGCTAATATTAGAGAGCAATTTATTGGGAATATTGTTCGTCTTAGTGACGGGCGGGAAGCGGTAGTTGTTTATCTGAGTAAGCTTGTTTCAGAGCGCCCTGTCGTTCATACACAGGACGGAGAATTTATTGATTTAGAGCAGGTGCGAAATCTGTATATTACTGAGGTAGTCAATGTGTAATGACTAGGTGGCTGCGTAAGATCTGAGAGGATAAACAAGACGATGAAGATACAGGATATTGGCGGTTTGCTTTTTAAGGATCGTTCAGAAGTACGGCTAACAGGTATTCGGCGCTTGTGGAAGCGGCAGGCTGGCAGACAAAGAAAGCAGTTGCATATGTTAGAACAGGCGTATGCAAACTTCGAGAGTACTATCGCGCAGATCAATAACATGATAAAGGACAAGGGGAAACTGACAGACCTTCTAGATCAGCTTATAAATGAAGCCGGGATGACCTTTGGTTCGGAACATGTTTTTTTGAGTTTGCTTGAGGGACGGCCGCAGGTATTTTGGGTTGTGGCCTATAAGGGCAGTTGTGAACCGCGTGAAACTACGCTGGATCAGAAGCTGATGGGGTCAAGTTATGCAGCGGGTCAAATGGTTTACATTACTAGCAGGGAGAACCTGGAGGAGCATTTGCCGCGAACTCTGTTAGGTATGCCGATTATGATTGACGGAAAGCTGGCCGGGGTTTTTGAGGTATTTTTTGAAAGTGGTAAAGTTCTGACTAAAGAGCAGCTCAAGCTGGCAGAAATATATGCGGCTCAAGCTGGGATTGCTGTAAAAATGGCCAGACTAAATGATACGTTAACAAGAAAATCTGAGGAGATTGCGCTGTTGCATGAAGTAGGGCAGGTTGTGGCGAAGCAGCCTTCACCAAGTATTTTGCTCGAGCAGGTAGGAAAAACCCTGAGTGCTTTTTTTAAGGCCGATGCCTGCGCCGCTTTTGTTGTTCAGCGCCATTCCACACCACCGGTGGTGCGGGCGGCGCATATTCAGAATCTGTTACCAGCGGATGTAGCGAGACTGGAATTTTTGCTTACTAATGGAAAAGAGTCTGAGCTGTGGCAAGATACTAACCGAGTGTTAGTTACCCTGCCTTTGGCAGTTGATAAGACAGCTCAGGTAATGCCTTTGTTCTTTCGGCAGATTCTTCAGGGCGCCATTGTATTCTGTTGGGACTATGTGCGAGAGACTAGTAGTGATTTACCAATAGAAGCTACGTTAGCGACGATTGCCAATCAGACAGCGATGGGGCTGGAACGGGAACATTTATATGGCAGCATCAAAAAATTTGGCTTAACCGATACACTGACGGAAATTGCCAACCGGCGGTACTTCGATTTTGTTTTAAAAAAAGAGCTGAGCCGGGTGCGGCGATATGGCCAGCCACTTAGCTTAGTTATGGTGGATATCGACTTCTTCAAAATGATTAATGATCGCTGGGGGCATCAAACCGGGGATATAATCTTAAAGGAAATGGGCAGTTTGCTAAAAAAACAATTTCGTGCTACCGATTTGCCTGCCCGTTATGGGGGCGAGGAATTTGCCGTAATTTTGCCGGAAACAGATGCTGCAACTGCGTATGCATTGGCAGAAATGATACGCGTGCAAACTGAGAAACAGGTATTTGCACCAAGTACTGATAAGATCTCTGTAACCATTAGTGTTGGGGTAGCTACCGTAGAGTTTAGTGAGTACTTAGATAAACTTACAGAAGCTGACTTAATTTTCGCAGCCGACCAAGCATTATATCGTGCCAAAAGTTTTGGCCGTAACCGGGTAGAGGTTAGCGAGTGGAGAAATGAGGAACTGGCAGATTAAGTGTTACAGGTGAAAATGCCCTGAACGCAGGCCGGACTAGACGGGCAAAGCGGTCAGGGCATTCTTTATTTAGTCATTACTTGTTCAGGCGGTGAGCAGCATGGTAAGTAGGGCCGACAAAGGAATTCAAAGGAAAGGAAGCCTTGATGGCGGCAGTAATGAATTCTTTAGCCTGTTTAACGGCAGCAGGCACAGACAGGCCCTTAGCGAGCCCGGCCGTGATGGCAGATCCGTAGGTGCAGCCTGCGCCATGGGTGTACGTCGTATTGATTTTCGGCGACTGTAAGACGGTAAATTCCTTGCCATCATACAGTACGTCCACAGCGTCGGCGGTATCCAGTTTAGCCCCGCCTTTTATTAATACATTTTTGGGGCCTAGTTTGTAGATTTCAGCTGCGGCGGCTTTCATATCCTCCAATGACCGAATAGAACCAATACCGCTTAACTGGGTGGCTTCAAAAACATTGGGAGTAATGATCGTAGCACGGGGAGCCAGTATTTCGCGAATACCAACTGTTGTTTCCGGGTGTAGTACTTCATCGGTTCCTTTGCAGGCCATAACGGGATCAATTACAACATTCTTAACTGCATATTGATCAAGCTTCTTGGCGACCAGTGAGATTACTTCGGTAGTTGCCAGCATACCAGTTTTCAATGCATCCACACCAATTCCGCCAAGTACGGTCTCCATTTGTGCTTCAAGTACCTCAAGTGGCAGTGGGTATATGTCATGGGACCAGTTATTATGCGGGTTTTGCGTTACGATGACAGTAATGGCTGTCATGCCATATACGCCTAGTTCCTGAAAGGTTTTTAAATCTGCCTGAAGTCCGGCGCCGCCACTAGTATCCGAACCGGCTACTGCCAGTGCTTTGAATATTGTCATAAATAAATCCCCCTTAATTTCCCATAGGTATCTCTTTACCAAAAATATAATTGTATTATAAAATAAAAATGGACCTTTTAAAATATACAGAATCGACAATGTGAATAGGTACAGTTAGGAGGGTGTTATGGAGTTAATCCAACTGGATGCTACTAGCGGAAACCCATTATATATGCAGCTTTATACCTACATTAAGCAGGCTATTGAACAAAACCAGTTAAGTGAAGGCGATAAGCTGCCATCCATCCGGGGGCTTGCAGCAAGTCTCTCTATCAGTAAAATAACTGTTGAAAAGGCCTATCAGCAATTAATGAGTGAGGGCTACATCTTAAATAGCAACAGATCTAGATATCTTGTAAATAAATTTGAAGTGATGACTATTAAACGCAGTGTTGTGCCCAGGCAAATTTGTGATACAAAGCAGCAATCGGAGAAGAACCAAAAAATTCTTTATGATTTTGCTAGCGGTGAGATGGATATTGGCGGTTTTGATTTTTCGCTTTGGAAACGCTATATCAACAAAGTATTGTTGGACAAGGAACGTCTTGTCGGTTATGGACATGTTCAGGGCGAGGCAGAATTACGTGTGGAAATTGCAAAATATATCCGTGATTCAAGAGGCGTCAACGCCCGGCAAGAGCAAATCATTATTGGTCCTGGGATACAGAGCCTGCTAAATACGCTGTGCAGCTTATTAAAATCTGAAGCCAATAGTATTGCCTTTGAAGATCCGGGATTCAAAAATGGCAGACGCATTTTTGCCAATTATGCCTTTACAATCAGGGCCATCCCAATGAAAAAAGATGGTATTGATATCAACCAGCTACTTCACAGCGGGGCAAAGCTTGCCTATGTAAGTCCATCGCATCAATTTCCAACCGGATATATCATGCCTGCGGGCAAAAGAGTGCAACTCTTAAATTGGGCAGAGCGTGTTAATGGCATTATTATTGAAGATGACTATGACAGTGAGTTTCGCTATTTTGGCCGCCCAATTCCGGCGCTGAAAGGGCTTGATAATGGGGAAGCGGTAGTTTATTTAGGGTCTTTATCCAAGGTAATACCACCGTCCATCCGGATTAGCTATATGGTATTGCCGGAAAAACTGCTGGTGGGATTTCAGCAAAACGCTGCTTTATACAATCAGGCTACGTCGACGCTTGAGCAGCTTGCACTGGCCCAATTTATGGCAGATGGCTGTTTGGAACGCCAGATACGCCGTCTGCGTAAATTGTATTATGGGAAAAAGGGTATGCTTGTTGATGCAGTCAAAGGTATTTTAGGCAACCATGTGGAAATTGAGGGAGCTGAATCAGGACTTTATATAATTCTTACTATAAAATCCAAACTGGAAGCTAAGCAACTAGTGACACAGGCGCTAGGCAAAGGCTGCCGTGTAGCCTCTGTCCAAGACTATTATTTGCAGAATACACCGGAAAACACCTCTCGTATTCTCCTATATTTCTCGAAAATTCCTGCCAATGAAATCGAAGCGGCAGTTAGGCGGCTTCGGGATGCGTGGTTTGGATGATGGTTATATATTTACAGAAAGGATGCTAGCATGGCGTATAAACTAGTCTGTATTGATGTTGATGGGACGCTATTGAATAGTAAGCATAAAATTACTAATAGAACTAAGGCGATACTAGGGCAGGCACATCAGCAGGGTATTCATATTGTGATAAGTACCGGGCGGATGTATACAGATGCCCAATATTTTTCTACTCTTATTGGTGTAAAGTCCCCAGTGATTGCATCCAACGGAGCTTTCATAAAAGAAAAAGATAACGACCAGGTTATTTTCAAGGATGTTCTTGGCCTGGAATTGTCGCTGCAACTACTGTCAGTATTTCAAAAACATCGCGTGAAGCCTTATTTTTGTACTCCTGATAAGTTTTATTATGGAAATGTGCTATTTAAGCTTTTTTATATTGCTACGAAACTGCTAGGGAAAAGAAACAATTCCATTGATATGGAATATATTTTTTCCTGGCAGCGGTGGCATGAGGTAGTGCATAAAGAACAGAGTAATATGGTAAAATGTGAGATTATCTACCGGGATATTGCTTTGGTTGATGAACTGCGGCAGGAATTACAGAATATTGAACAGTTAGCAATCGTTAATTCGTCCAAACACAATATTGAAATTAACCGCAAAGGGGTATCAAAGGGCAAAGCAGTAGCCATGTTGGCGGCGCATTATAATCTGAAGCGGGAAGAGATAATTACCATCGGTGATAGTGAAAATGATGTATCTATGATTGAATATGCCGGCTTGGGTATTGCGATGGAAAATGCGCTGGAGAGCGTAAAACAAAAAGCCGATTATATAACAGATTCTAATGATAATGAAGGCGTAGCGAACGCTATAAAGCGATTTGTTTTAGAAGATGGATTTTAGTTAATAAGTATATTTTGGCGAAGGAATCAGAGAATCTCTTTT
Source organism: Sporomusa sp. KB1 (assembly GCF_007830295.1). GTDB lineage: Bacteria > Bacillota > Negativicutes > Sporomusales > Sporomusaceae > Sporomusa. Next base: position 3,056,925 of record NZ_VLKC01000002.1, read on the forward strand.
ATAAAAATGGTTAACTCTTTTCCGAGGTCAACTTCTTTAGCTTGGAGATACGGTTTATTAAATTTATTAAAGAATACTCGCACAACGGGGCGCGGACCTTTGTTTTTGCGAACATTAGATACCACACCTACTTCATTAGTAGAAAGCCGAACCAATGATCCCAAGGGATAGACGGCAAGATTATCACACAGGGCATTTACAATATTGGAATCAAAGAAAACGTCGCCAGTTCCATAGATAAACTCTATTGCCTGATAGTTTTGGTAGTTTTCTTGGCGAATGAGTCCATCATAACTTCCACAGACACTAACAATACTAGCTCCGATCGGAATATTCTCCCCGCGTAATTGATTGGGATATCCTGTGCCGTTCCAGTTCTCATGATGATGATGAATTATTTCACATATTTCTTCACGAAAATTTCTTTCTTTGGCAAGATAGTAGCCATAAGCGGGATGTTCTTTCCAGAGAGCTTCTTGTTGTTGATTTCGTTGGTTCATTCCTAGTAGGTGAGGCATTTCAAAACATCCGCAATCGTGGAGTAACGCAGCTGTCCCAATGACTTCCATATTCGCTTTGCCAAAGCCCATAATACCAGCGACTAACAAAGAAAGAGCACATGTACTAATTGCATGATGATAAAGCAGCTTACTGTTTATTATTCGCATTTCCATACTGATTTTTACTATTTCTGGTTGTTTCACAATGTGCAGTGCAACTTCTTTTGCCTTTTTGGCAATCTCAACCATTTTATCTGAAGTGTTAGCATCAGGCGTTCCTGGTGCATAAGTAGAAATCCTTTTCAGCAATATCTTCTTGAGTTCTTCAGCAATTGTTTCTTGGGGATTAATCATAAGAGTATAAGGTTCCGCAATCCATACATCAAAAATACTTCTTGCTTCAAGCGTAGCAATCATTGCATCAGAAAGGATTGTCCCTTCTTTTAACAGCATGGTATTGGATTCCGGACATCTAACTGTTTCTGCGAGAACCATTCCTGATTCAAGTGCTTTTACCTTTTTTTTTATCAAAATGCCAACATCCTTTCTGATTCTATTTAGAGCGCTTTCAGATTTGAGACAACTATAACTATAATCATACACCATAACATTTCAGGTTATGGTGTATTTTTCTAGAATTAACAAGATATTTACAATTGGATAGTTTACGACCAGTCAATTGTAAACTACTACAAAATAGTTATACCTTTAATAAAGGTATAACTATAATAATTGCCGCTACTATGTAAAATTAATAGAAAAATTACATTAACTTTACAACTAACCTGCTATTACTCTCTAAAATAGAGTAAGTACTACAAATTTAACCTACTATGGTAGGGATTGTGTGCAGGTGTTGTGTTGAATGAAATATTTATTTGAACCCGCAGTTCAATTGATGAATCGCTTGAAGTACGCCTATAAATTTAGTGTGATTGGAGTACTAATTGTATTGCAGGCAACTGCCCTAATCTACATGTTGGTATCAGAGCTCAATAAGAATATAGATTTTGCCCTGAGAGAACGAGTGGGTGTGAAATATGTCCAAGCGTTGATGCATGTATTTGATGAGGGGCTGGCGTATCGTAATATCCATTATGCGTATTTGAATGGTGACGGCTTGCTTGAGGGAGAAGTGCTGGCGCAACAGGCTAAAGTGGACGCAGCCTTAGCGGCGGTAGCTAAAATCGATAGCGACACCGCCGATCAAATGGATAGTACATGGAAATTGCAAATGCTGCAACAAAACTGGCTTACTCGTAAGCAGGATGCGCTACTGGTTGAAAGCGGACATGCGCGGGTAGCCTTTGACTTGAATAGTCGGTGGCTCAATGAAGTAACTGATTTGATGCAACATACAGGATATGCGTCGAATTTAGCGATGGATTCTGATTTCGATTCTTCCTACCTTGTGGATTCCGTGCTGCGTAGATTGCCCAGCTTGGAGGATACAGTAGGGGCGGCTCAGGGGTTAGCGATTGAGTTAGCCGATCCGGATCTTTCACCTGAAAGAAGAAATCATTTACTGCAAGTTGCGGGGCTGATGCGTTCCAATTTGCAGCAAGTCGATCATAATGCCAAGCTAGTCTTTCGCCATAATGAGGCTATCAATGGAAAACTAGGCTCATTATCTATTGCTCTTACCGATAGTGTGCCAATTTTTGCCTGGAATTTAGAGCAGAAAACAATAGGTCAGCAGGGGCTGCCTATTCCCCAACAACTATTGATGGCTACAGGCAATCAGTCCATCCAAAATGCAAGGGCTTTTCATAAGGAAGCTTTGCAGGTCATTGACGAGCTGCTTGTTTTGCGCATTGATAAATATTTGCAGTATAGAAATACTGTGATGCTATTTACGGGTGGTATTCTACTCATTGTTTGTTATCTGTTTTTAGGTTTTGATATGTCCGTGCGTAAAGGGGTCTATCAATTAGATCATGTAATGGTATGTGCTGGCAAAGGGGAATTAGATGTGCGGGGGAAGATATATTCTCGTGATGAGATGGGAGCTTTGACTGCCGCCATTAATAGCAATCTGGATGCGTTGCAGAAAATGTATGAAGAAGTGCAGCGCTCCCATGCCCAATTGGAAGTATGGAATCAAGAACTGGAGCAAAAAGTAGCGGAGCGGACGGTGGCGCTGCGTAACTTATTGGATTATGCAGGCCAAGGTTTTCTTTCTTTTGGCGAGGATCTCAAAGTGAGTAAGGAATATAGTGCAGAATGTAGAGCGATATTTGGGCGGAATATTGCTGGTGAATTAATTTCGACTTTACTATATCCGGAAGACCGTGATCAGCAGGTTTTTTTGGAAGCTGTATTTGGAAAAATAGTGAAAGAAAAAAATGAACTGTTGCGACAAACATATTCTTCCCTGCTGCCTGAAGAAATCATAGTAGGTGACAGCTATATTGGGATAGCATATAAAATGATTGAAAATGCCGGTGAATTATGCCAAGGCAACAAGATTATGCTCATTCTTACTGACCGGACGCTGCAGAAGGCCATGGAAGAGCGTGTGCATACGGAACGAGATATTTTGGCTATGATTGTACATGTAGTCACTCATTCCTCTGACTTTTTTGCCACAGTAAATCAGTATATTAGTTTTTGTCAGGAAGGCATGCCCGGGTTATTGCAGGAGAAAAAATCAGCTGGTGAGATATTAGCCGCGCTATTTCGTACGGTGCATACTTTCAAGGGTACATTTGGACAACTGCATATGAGAAATGTTATGGATAAATTGCACCATATGGAAGGCAGGCTCGATACCATTCGCGCCCATGAAATAGCCGATTTGGATGGGCCGCAGTTAGCAGAGAGGCTGAGTGGCTTTACGCCCGACAATATGCTTGCTTGGCTCAACGATGATTTGGAAGTATTGAAAGAAAAGCTGGGCGAGAACTTCTTTCAGCGGGAAAACGTGTTGGTCATTGATAATGCGCGCTTGTTGGAAATTGAAGAAAAAATCCAGAGTATGCTGTCAACCGGAGAACGCAGCTTATTGCTTTCTGATCTGCGACGGTTGCGTTATAAACCAATCAAGGACTTACTGGCGTCCTATCCACAATATGTATGCGGCCTGGCCGAGAGGAATGAAAAAGCCGTTCATCTCTTTGAAATTGAGGGGGGCGAGACGCTGGTTGACCCATTGCAGTATTATGATTTTATAAAATCCCTAGGTCATGTTTTCCGAAATTCCATCGTCCATGGGTTGGAAACTTTCGAGGAGAGACTGGAAGCTGGCAAGGACGAAATCGGCACTATTACTTGTTCGGTCAAAGAAGCCGAGACTGGTTTAACGCTGGTCATTTCTGATGATGGACAGGGGATGAATCCGATGCGTATCCGCGATATTGCGGTACAAAAGGAGATTTGTACTTTAGCAGCGGCGGAGTCTATGCAAGAGACAGACTGGATACAATTTATTTTTGCTGATGGTTTCTCTGGGGCCAAAGAGGTTGATGAGTTGGCGGGACGCGGGGTTGGACTCTCGGCTGTACGAGCCGAATTAGAAAAACTTCGCGGCTCAGTGTATGTGTCTAGCACCTGGGGGAAGGGTACACAATTTCACTTTTTCTTACCTTTTACTGAAATAGAGGAAAACGAACCCTGCACCATTCGGCAGTTAGCAAAACCACTGCTTAATGCGGCTGAGGATTGTCTGCAGAATAAGGCTGGTTTACCAGTAAAGCAGATTACTTATGCAGAAGGTGGCGGCGGTAAACTAAACTTGCGTAAGGTTTCTACCTTTCTCGGTGTGAAGGGCTTTCCGTCCGGGAAAATAGTTTTCAGTGCTGATCAACGGGTGGTACAATATTTGCTGGATAAAGAGTTTGCCCTAGTGGATATGGATGAGCCTCTTGATAGAAGGATGGAAAACGTCTTAGCACTGTATGCACAGGAAATTTTTCAACAGGCTGTGAAAACTCAGTCCAAGTGGCTTGGTATGATCACAGTCGAAACGCTGCTTAGCATTTTGGCTGAAAATGCTTCAGCCAAGTATTCTCAGGCCGAAACGCTGACCTGGGTACTGGATACGGAACTGGGAAAAATTACCTTGAGTTTGATATATTAGCAAATAAATAGTAAAAAAAGGAAGGGAAGAGTAAAATGGCACGAATTATGATTGTGGATGATGCCTTAATGATGAGGACAACATTAAGGCGGATACTTGAAAAAGCAGGACATGAGGTAGTTGGCGAAGTCATGAATGGAGAACAGGCTATTAGTAATTACTCTCAATGTAAGCCTGACATCGTAACAATGGATCTTACTATGCCGGGAATCGGCGGGATGGAAACTATTAAGCGTATTATGACTGATCATCCCAGTGCCAATATTATTGTTGTAAGTGCATTAGGGCAAAAGCATGTAGTTTTTGAGGCTTTGCAAAATGGGGCTCAAAACTACATCATAAAGCCCATCCAGGAAGAGAAAGTGCTGTCTGTGATTAAGTTAGTTTTAGAGCAAAAAGGTTTGGCGACAGCAAACTAATCGTCACTAGAGAAGGGATGGAAATGAATGTCTAATCAATATTTTTGGCAGTATTTGTTGCACAAAGGACTGCTTACCCATGTACAGTTGTGTGAGGTACTGAAGCAAGAACAGCCTGTTAAAGTAAAACTAGGTATTCTTGCTATGAATGCGGGGTTGATGAATGCAGCGCAAGTAGGAGAGATTCATAATTTACAGCGAGTGAAGGATCAAAAATTTGGGGTTCTGGCTGTCAGCCAAGGCTATCTTACCAATGAACAAGTGGAAGAGCTTTTGACTTCGCAAGGAGAAGATCATCTTTCGCTAATGCAGTCCATAGCAGATAAGGGCTACATGACATTTGCTGGCGTTGAAAAAGCCTTAGGGGATTTTCGCGAGGAATACAGCCTTACAGAAGATAACGACGAAGAAAGTAGAGTTATTAGGGATCTGGTAGATTTTTCTGCAGTTGGTGACAGAGCAGATGTTTTATACCTTTATGTAGGTTTGACTTTGCGGAATATTGTCAGATTTCTAAATGACACGCCGTATATTTTAACCCAGGCTGCTGAAAAATCTGCTACATACTTTGTTTCGCAACAGATTTTTGGTGATATAGCATTGGGGACAGGGTTACGAGTGGAGCAGCCAGTACTGTTGGAGTTGGCTGGCCGCTTTTATGGGGAATCATTTACTGCAGTAAATGAACTGGCATTAGACAGTGCAGGGGAATTTTTGAATGTACATAATGGCGTTTTCTGCAGTTCTTTATCTGATATGGGTCTGGTGGTTGATTTGAAGGCTCAATCGGTACAACTAGGCGATAGTTTTGACGGACAAAGCTTTCGTGTAAACATAGGTACTTCTTTCGGACAGATTGAGCTGATATTGTCAATATGAATGTCAAATTAAACAATTATTTATTGGGAAAAAGTACGCTACATTTAAAAGTAGAACCGAAAGAGATTCTAAAAGACTGCGGAAGAAACGAGAACCAGCCTTAGCATAAATAAGGCTAGTTCTCGTTTTGTCAATAGTAACCTCTTTCATTTTTTTCTTTAACTCTTAGATTCAAGCAGTAATTCCGTCCATTTTCTAATAAGCCAAACAAGATGGATTGCGATATAATCAGTTCTTTTGGTACATAATAACTATACTGAATAGTATAAAGAAAAAAACGCTTGCGTAAGAGCAGCAGGGTCTTGCCTTTAGCCAAAAAAATAGGTAAATCGGCCAAATGGATTTGTAGTACATTTTTAAGAATTGAGTGGTCTGAGTGAAGCTGTATGACTGGCTTTTTACTGGAATTAGCGGTATTATAGATATAGGTACTATCTGCAACTATTGCCAATATGCCAATAGTAAAGGGGATGATTGTATGATAAAATCTGCAGCTACTCCGGGTGTTAATTTAGAAGAAATATTGAATGCCGTTACCCATGGTGTGGGAAGTTTGCTGGCGCTTATTGGACTTGGTGCTCTTATGGCGGCAGCGTATATCGACGGCAGCGTTTGGCATGTGGTAAGCTTTAGCATTTATGGTATTTCTTTGGTGCTGTTATATGTTGCATCAACGCTATATCATAGTTTTACTAATGAAAAACTCAAGTGCATTTTCAAATTCCTGGATCACTCGGCTATTTATGTACTTATTGCCGGCAACTATACACCGTTCACATTGATTCCCCTGCATGGCACAATGGGATGGACAATTTTCAGTGTAATCTGGGGATTAGCCATAGCGGGAATTATTTTTCAAGTTTTTTTTGTCAAACGGTTCAAGATCTTTGCAACTTTATGCTATCTTTTTATGGGCTGGCTCGCGGTTGTAATGATAAAACCTTTATTGGCTACAGTGCCGCTGGAAGGTATATACTGGTTAATAGGCGGGGGACTTTTTTATACTGTGGGTGCGATATTTTATTTAGCCCAAAAGATTCCCTACAATCATGCGATTTGGCATTTATTTGTTCTTGCAGGCAGCATTGCCCACTTTGTTGCGGTGTTGAAATACATTTTACCTATTCCGGTGATGGGTTAACAGTTTCTAGCAGTCTTTAATTTGAATAGTCCTGTATTACATTTTTGACAAAAATGACGATATATAGTATAAGGATATTCGGATAAAGGGAGGGCGTTTTTATGGCTATTAACCCTGTTTCAACAGCAGCGCAAGGTGGGATAACTAAAGAAGCAAATGTTGCCAGTGTGGCTACAGATGTGCCTGCTGCTGCCACTAATACAGAACAAACAATAGTAGCAAGTGAAGCCGCAGTGTATGAAAAGTCAGACCAAACAGCTGCCAATACTAAAGCTACCTCTACCTATACTAAGGATACAGTTACCCTGAGTGAGATTACCAAGCAAGTGGAAGCGAAATTGGCTACTCTGCGAGCAACAGTAGAAAGCCTTTTTTCTACGCAGAGTGTAAAAAAAGGTGAAGCACAGGGATTAAGTTATGATCAAATTATGGAAAAATATGATGGAAAGCTGAAAGAGTTTTATCAAAACCTGGAAGTTGATGAAGATACTCGCTTAACTGCACAGCAAGAGGTTTCTGAAGACGGTTTTTGGGGTGTTAAGCAGACGTCGGAACGGGCCATAAAATTTGCAAAAGCCCTTTCGGGTGGCGACCCTTCCAAGCTTGAATTAATTAAGGGCGCCATTGAAGAAGGCTATAAAGCAGCCGAAAAAGCCTGGGGCGGTGAATTGCCGGAAATTTGCCGGCAAACGCAAGCAGCAACCCTGAAAGGCCTTGACGACTGGGCTGCCGAAACAAAGCAATCTGAGCAAACAGCCTAAACCGAACTCTAAGTGGATACAAAATAACAAAGAGAGTCATAATTCGTTGTGCGACGAATTATGACTCTCTTTTTAGTTAGTGTCTTTGGTCACAGCTAGTCTGCCCTTTCTTCCTGCAGTTTTTTCAAGGTTTTTAAGTAGGCTCCATCCTGGGGAGTGGTCCTGGGGACAATCGGGTTGGTGCGGCTTTTATTTAGCTTTTTTCCACGCATAATCACACCTCCTGGTTTAGTATTGTGTTGGAGTGAGATTGCTAATGCATTTATTTTTTTGGTACTATATTTATGAACTTTTAATAAATAGTATAAGAAGCCTAAAATAATCAATGACGAAAACATAAGGGGTGAAGAGAATGGCAGAGCATTCTTTCGCAACGGGGATTTTGTTAGGATTATTGACAGGGTGTGTAGTGGCAGGTTATATATTTTTACATTTTTTTGAGAAAAAGAACTCATAAGAGCCGACAAGGCTCTTTTTTCATCCGGATGAAAGGTTATCATTTAGCAACGCAAAGCAAGCTTGCCAAATGGTATAGGATTTGGCAGGAGTTTTGTATGGTATATGGGAAATAGTATAAAGGAGAAAATAGGGTCAGATGACTTGTAAACAAGAATTACTTAGAAATATTGAGGTAGCAATTATGGTTAAAGAAAAAAAACATGTAATCGTTGTGGGCGGCGGTGCCGCCGGGATGCTGGCGGCTATTTCAGCAAGCAGGCAGGGTGCTGCTGTGACAATTCTGGAGCGAAATCCCCGCATCGGAAAGAAACTATTGACTACTGGAAATGGCCGGTGTAATTTTACTAACATTTATGCCGATAGTACCTATTATCAAGGGACCAACCCCAATTTTTCCTGCAGTCCATTAGCTAAATTTAGCATTCCCGAGACAATTTCTTTTTTTGAAGAATTAGGGATAGCCCACAAAGTTGAGGATGCCGGCAAGGTGTTCCCGATGTCTGATCAGGCTTCAAGTGTCTTAGATGTATTGCGATATGAACTCAATGAAATAGGTGTTACCGTTATCTGTGACGCCTATGTGAAAGCAATAAGGCAGTCAAAGAATATATTTACAGTTGAACTGGAAAATGGCTCAACCTTTCAAACAGACAGAGTTGTCCTCGCTGCCGGGGGAAAGGCTATGCCCGCTACCGGTTCAGATGGTAATGGCTTTGTATTGGCACAGAAGCTGGGGCACACGATCATGGATGTCTTTCCGGGTCTTGTTCAACTAAAACTCGAAGGACCTTTTTTTAAACAAATTGATGGGGTTAAATTTGTCGGGACTGCTGAAATTTTACATAAGGGCAAGTCAGTAGCCAAAGAGCTAGGAGATATTTTATTTGGCAATTATGGGGTTTCGGGTCCGCCTATTTTACAAATTAGCCGAAGCGCCGCACAACTGCTACAGGAGAAAAAAGAGGTTCAATTAAAGCTTACTATTATGGACATGATGTCTAAAGAAAACCTCAGAGCACTTGTGACAAAACGTTTTGCCAAGAGGTCCGGCAAGACGGTTGAGTTTAGTCTGGTCGGTCTGATAAATAAAAGACTCATCCCCGTTTTATTGAAAGAAGCAGGCATTAGGGATATAAAGCAGCCTGCTGCTAATCTGTCTATCCAAGAGCAGGAAAAAATTATTGCGATCTTGACTGATTGGAGATTCAAGATAACCGGAACAAAAAGCTGGCCTAGTGCACAAGTAACAGCAGGTGGTGTTGCTACCAACGAAATCAACCCGTCCACCATGGAATCAAGCCTGGTAAGCGGTCTATTTTTTGCCGGTGAAATGATTGATATCGATGGGCAGTGCGGGGGATTCAATCTTCAATGGGCATGGTCCTCAGGATTTGTTGCCGGACAGAGTGCGGCTTTTTGAGAATGGTAAACAAAACTGGTATTTTCTCCATGGGAACAGGCAGGATTTTTGTATTTTTATGGGAATATAAAATGGTGTTGGCTAGTTCATAGGGTAACTTCAATGCCAATTCATGGAGGTGAATTGGCGGGTAAAAAAAGGAGATGGCACATTCGGATGAAAAAAATTACCTGTTTTCCCTTGTTGATTATGTTTTTGCTTCTGACTCTTGCTGTTCCCGTTTTAGCATCGCCGGCAGTAACTTCAGTGACTGCCGATACGGCCCAGAAAATGCTCATAGACGGTAATAACCGCTTTATCCTGGAGAACTATTCCAAACAGCCAATTGGCAAAGTAAGGCGGGCGGAGTTAACAAAAGGTCAGGTACCCTTTGCTGTAATTGTTAGCTGTTCTGATTCGCGTGTACCGCCAGAACTTATTTTTGATCAAGGTCTTGGTGATATATTTGTCATTCGTGTAGCTGGCAATGTTCTCGGACCTATTGAACTAGGCAGTGTAGAATACGCAGTAGAGCATCTGGGTGCTAAACTCGTAGTTGTCCTTGGTCATGAGCAATGCGGTGCTGTAAAAGCTACTATTGATGGCGGTGATGTACCACCTAACATCCAGGCAATTGCAGCTAAAATTCAACCTGCCGTGACTGCGGCCAGGGATTCACACGCTAAAAATATTTACGAAGCCACTTCCCAAGCGAATATTATCAATATGGTAGCCGTTTTAAAAGCCGATACCATCCTTACTCACATTCACGGAGTAGAAATCATAGGTGCTAAGTATAAGCTTGCTTCTGGCGAGGTGGAATTTCTCCAATAGTCGCAAATTCTGAGCCACAGTTCTTAAAGTAAGAAGATAACAGATGGACTTATAGCCAATTAGTTCAAATTTTTTATTTTAGTTGAATGTTATTATGAACTGCCGGGAATGCTATGGGAAACTAGAGGAGGCAGATATATGACATTACAACTGAGTCCAAAAGAAAAACAGTTACTACAAGATCAACAGGCCCATGAGAAAGTTTGTATTCAAAAGTATCAGAATAATGCGCAGCAGGCCAGCGATCCCCAGTTAAAACAATTATTTCAATCCTACGCCCAGCAGGAACAGCAGCATTTGAATACACTAACCTCAATTTTAAACGGCCAGGTGCCGAGTATGAGTCAGGGACAACAGAGCCAGCAGGCACAGCAATCCCAACTAACTCAGCAAAGTAGCACTCAGGCAACGTCGGCAGCAGCTTCATCATCAGCCAGTCAAGCTGACGCAATGCTTTGTAGCGACATGTTAATGACGGAAAAATTTGTTTCAGGTGCTTATGACTCGGCCATTTTTGAATCCTCGGATTCCAGCGTACGGCAAGCTTTAAACCATATTCAAAAGGAAGAGCAAGAGCACGGCGAGGGAATTTACAATTATATGAGCAGCAACGGTATGTATAGCAGTTAAATAAGCTGACGTAGTATTCAACCAATTAACAATCATATAGTGATACAAAATCCTACCGAATTTATATGAATTTGGTAGGATTTTTGTAATTTTACAGGATTTTTATAGATTTTTATATTTTAAACAATTAGTAAATATTATATGTATATAATTATACTATTCATTGAATATGGATAGCGCCATATCAATTGCTGCGTTTGACGGGATTTAGTTAATAAAGGGAGAATAAAATTTGTGCAATCTGTAATTCAATATATTACTGCAGAAGTGTTACATGTAAAGAAACTATTGAATAATCTCATGGAGTACTCGGATATTATTCGCTGGAACTACTCAAAGATAATAATGTCGGGGGCAGGTGACTATGAATGGGCCGAATTGAATGATAATGGACGAAAGATACAAGAGCAGTTGCTTAATGATTATAAATGCTTTATAAATTTGTTTCGATTTTTGTCAACAGGTTTGCCGGACAGGCAACAAAATGTTTTGGATACATCTGTTCAAAAAGTCTTTAACATCATTGAACAGAACGGCTTTCTTTTTAAGATGAACAAAGAAGAGGAATTTAATAGTGCAATGAAGGCTATTGATCTACAATTACGTTTAATAGCTGCATCATATGAAGTAACAGATGAATACTGTTTACTAATTCCCGATAGTAGTGCTTTGGTTGCTAATCCGGAGATCGAAAAGTGGAATTTCGAGGAGATAGACAGATTTAAAATAGTATTATTGCCAATAGTAGCAAATGAACTCAATAAAGTCACTACAAAGAATGAGCAAATGCAAAACAAGATTAAAAGCAAAATTTTAGATTATGCGAAACTTGGCAATATTTTTGAGGGAGTAAAAATTAATAAGCAAAATATCATTAAATTTGCCGGTAATTTGCAAAAAACAGAGTATCCACTTGCATGGCTCGACATAAATAATAATTATGATCAGGTAATTGTATCATATTTTGAAATGGTAAGGGCAAATCCGCACACACAAGTAATCCTTATAACAGGTAATCCAATTTTACAGGCAAAGGCACTCTTAGCAAATGTAGTCCATATTGAACCACCGGCTCCTACACCGGCTCTTATAATTGATAGAAAACCAGATGTTGAACCACTCAATACTATGCCAGCAAATAGTAAACCAGCAACAAAGGTTATACCCAAAAATAGTGAATTAGATAATAAGCCAGTAAAGGTTACGGTACCGCCTATAATAAACCCGACAGGTATTAGACCAACGCCTAAGCCCAAAGCGCCTAAACCAAAGCCGCCTAAACCAAGAATTAAATCAAAACCTATTTTAGATATTATTAAACCCAAAGGGTAATAGCAGTGGTAAGTACTCGGAAAATCCGGCGGAGAGTGAAACCGGTTTGATTGAGTGAATAAAATTGGTCCTGGCACTGAAAAAGGAGCTACAATTCTTTCAAAGAGTTGTAGCTCCTTTTTCATTTAGAACACATCGCCTGTATCAGGATTGGATATATTGTCCTCATTTGACACAATATTGTATATTTTTTTGAAATCACCCCATGATTTTGCAGGAAATTGGCTTCTGTTATGTTGAAATAAAGGACGGATATCCCTAAGAAGAGCCCCACTTCTTAGGTGGGGGAAGTACGTCACTTCTATTGATTTTAATATATATATTCTTTGTCTATCCAATTATTGGTATTGCAAGTTTATATAGTGAAGGGGAGGTACAAACTTGAGGATAAATATGAAGTTTACATTAGCAGTATGCTTATGTCTTGCTGTGTTTTGTAGTTTGTTTTTTTTAAAGCTTCCCGTAAAAGCAGAAAGGATCAAGAAAAACATTTTAATTATTAATTCATACCATAAAGGGTATAGTTGGACAGATGGGGAGAATGAGGGACTTCGAGAGGCTTTTAGTAATGAAGATCATGTGACATTGTTTGTGGAATATATGGACTGGAAGCGTTATGCTGATCAAAATAATTTAAACCGTCTGTATGATTATTATAAATCTAAATATGCCAATGAAAAAATTGATATAATCATCACAACAGATGACGCGGCATTAAGCTTTGCGTTAACGCACAGAAAAGAAATTTTTTCTGATGCACCTGTCGTGTTTTGTGGTGTGGTCAAAGAATCAGCAGACAAATTAGTAACAGGTGTTAGCAATGTGACGGGGGTTTATGAAGCAACCGACCCAAAAGGTACTATTAGAGCGGCTCAAAGGATCGTACCTGGCATGAAGGATGTATATATCATCCACGATAAAATGGAAACAGGAATCGCTTTTGGCAAATTAGTGCACGAGGCGTGCTCTTCTCTGGATAGCAATATTATACAACATGACTTAAGTGAATATTCATTCGATACTATCTGTAGAATAGTATCTGGCTTAGATACACAACGCAGTATAGTAATTTTAGATGCATATAATGTGGATGCAGCAGGCCGCCGGCTTACTATGGGAGATTATACAAATCTTATTGAAGGTAGCTCAGCGCCTGTTTTTACTACTGCCGAATTATTAATGGGAAAAGGATGTATTGGTGGCAGTTTGCTCAGTCCAAAGTTACATGGTTCAGTGGCGGGTGGGGTAGTAAAAAGAATTTTGAACGGTGAAAATATTAATTTGATACCTATTATTGATGAAAAGTCTGTTTATTTTTCTTTGGATAATAATGTATTGAAAAGGTTTGCTATACCTCTTGACCGTCTACCGCCAGACAGTAAAATTATCAATAAACCATTTTCATTTTACGAAGCATATAAATCTCGGATTTACCTGCTTCTTGCAGTATTCACGACGCTTCTGGTGCTAATTGGGTATCTTGTTATGAATATAAAATTAAGACGGAAAGTGGAAGCAACACTGAGAGAAAATAATGAAGAGCTTACTGCTCTTTACGAAGAAATAGCGGCATCAGATGAAACATTGCGACGAAATTTTGGCGAATTGATAGAACAGCAACAGCAAATCAATAAGCTTGCCTATTATGATGCGGTTACAGGTCTTCCCAATCGAGTATTATTTCAGGATAAAGTAAACGATCTAATTGAAACTAGTGAGGAGTATCACAAGAGGTTTGTATTGTTTTTTATTGATTTGGATAATTTTAAAATGGTTAATGACTCTTTTGGTCATTCAATGGGTGACAAGCTTTTATTGGCTGTGGGTAAACGCTTATATGAAATGGAACAGGACAACTGTATGGCATTTAGGATCGGTGGCGATGAGTTCATTCTGATGTGTCAGCATACTGAAACCAGAGTACAAGCGGAGGAAGTTGCCCAAAAAATTCTGCAATTACTGTCAGAACCTTACGATGTTGAAAACAATTTATTTCATGTTAGTGCAAGCATCGGGATCGTATTTTATACTGAAAATGGCAGTAACTATGATGAACTTCTAAAAAATGTAGATAATGCCATGTATCACTCCAAAGAAACAGGGAAAGGCACCTATACATTCTATAATATGGCAATGGGAGATGCGGTTCTCGAAAAAATTAAATTACAGAATGATATGCATAATGCGATTGAACATAATGAATTTATTTTGTATTATCAACCGTTACTTGATGTTCAGTCAGTGGGTATCAAGGGAGTGGAAGCCTTGATACGCTGGAAACACCCGGTAAAAGGCTTTATTACACCAGACCAGTTTATCGGCATAGCTGAGGAGTCTGGCAAAATGATTAAAATTGGAACATGGGTTATGGAAACCGCATGTAGGTTTGCAAAAGAACTTTATGAGCAAGGGTGTAGAGATTTTCATATCTCAGTCAATGTTTCCGCGGTACAACTTCTACAGAAAAACTTTGTTGCGTTGTTATCTGATATACTGGAAAAAACAGACCTTCCGCCCAATTATCTGATGATAGAGCTCACAGAATCAATACTAATTGAGTCTTTTGATCAAGTTATACAAACATTATTGCAAGTCAGAAGCAGGAAAATAAAAATAGCGCTGGATGATTTCGGGTGCGGATATTCGTCACTCACGTATCTGAGACAATTACCGATTGATGTATTAAAGATTGATAAAACATTTGTTGCCGATATTTTAAATGGTGATGGCAAGGACTGCATAACAGGCTCTATTATAATGCTTGCACAGCAGATGGGGCTCCATGTTATTGCCGAGGGTGTTGAAAGAAATGAACAACTCGAATATCTAAGACACTATAAGTGCGACCAATTTCAAGGGTATTTAGTAAGCAAACCAGTACCGCAAGAAGAAATTATGAAATTTTTTTCCCGGCAATCCTAGTCAGGCAGGTAGTGGAGGCTGTTGCTGCCATATTCAGTAGAGAAAACAGTTAGCAATGTGCAAAATCCTACCATATAGATATCACTATGGTAGGATTTGATTTTTGGCGTAATTTAGTTCAGGTAATCAAATTGTTTGTGAAGTTCTGTGGCAAAAGATTCAAAAATAGCTAACGCTTCTTTCGTGCTGGACTTAGCAAATTTATGGGTGACTTTATAACAAATCCGCTCAGGCGGAGGATCGATAAGTTTTTGAATGGTATATTTGTGAGTTGCTGCGGCGGATAGAGCAATAGATAAGGGAACAATTGCCCACTGGTGAGGTGTTCGCAGTAAGGGCAACACCATTGGACCATTACTTACCTGAATATGAGGTGGAATGAGAGGATCCCACCATTTGTTATGCCAGATCTGATAAGTTGGAAACCAGTCATGGTATAGTTCATCACCTGGATTTAACTGTTGCGGATGAATAATCTGAACAGACTGATTCTCTGGCAAGGCTAAGCGGAGAACGACCATCGGCTCGGCGAAGAATGGAGCTAATTCAATGTTTTTTATAAGTCGTTCTTGCAGAACAAAAGCAATATCAATTATGCGTTGTTCGAGTAAGTCATAGAGTTCGATTGAACTTTTGGTATAGATGTGTAAGCGCAGGGTAGGATGCTTGTTGATAATTTGCTGATAAATATTTGGCAGTAAATACGTGTTTACACTGTCCACTGAACCAATTGCCAGAGACAAACTAGTACGTGATTTTAATGATTGGGTTTCTAGCAACAAATGAATCCATTTTTCAGCCACTAGAATGAAATCTTCACCTGCGGGAGTAAGGGAGATGGTTTTTATTCCTTTTTTCCGTTCGACAAGAACTAGACCAAGCTCTTGTTCGAGATTTTTGAGACGGTGACTCACGGAAGATTGAGATAAGTTAAGAGTTTCAGCAGCTTTTGTTAAACTTTGATTGGCAACAACTGCTAAAAATGCTTGAATGTCATCAATGTTCATTAGGATTGTTCCTCTAGTTAATTATTAAAGTTTTGCATATTATTAATGGATTTAATTCATTTTACTTTAAGTATAAGCATTGTATATAATGAACTTAAGGGGCGACAGTTAACAACAGCGTTAATTGAAAATAGCAGAAAGCACTTATAGAAAAGCAGGAGGTCAATGATATGGATGATATTAGTATAGAAATGCTTAGTTTTTTATTGGGGGCAGGTTTTATTGCTGCTTTTGTCGACTCTGTCGTTGGTGGCGGCGGTTTAATCTCTATGCCGGCACTGCTTATGACAGGATTACCTCCCAGTGTTGTATTGGGAACTAATAAACTGGCCTCAATATGTTGTTCTAGTACGAGTAGTATATCGTTTTTACGTTCAGGAAAGATGGATCTTAGTTTAGTTAAATATCTTTTTCCTTTGGCCTTACTTGGTTCAATCTTGGGAGCGTATACGGTAAGGTTGATTCCTCCTGAATTATTAAAGCCATTAGTTATTGTTATGTTGGTTTTAGTAGCAATTTACACAGTGTTAAAAAAAGACTGGGGTGATAAGTCCACCTATACAGGTATTAATAAAAGGGCCGGCATCTTAAGCGGCTGCGCCGCTCTGGCGCTGGGCTTTTATGACGGCTTTTTCGGACCAGGGACAGGATCTTTTTTAATCTTCGTATTTTTGATGCTGGGTTTTGATTTTGTGGTAGCTGCCGGGAATGCCAAGGCACTCAATATGGCGAGCAACCTTGGTGCAGTCGTGACTTTTCTGCTGGCTGGCTCTGTCAATTATGTTTATGGTTTTACCATGGGCATTGCAATGATTTTTGGCGCTATTGCTGGCTCAAAATTTGCTATTGCCAAAGGTGCGGCGTATGTTAAACCATTGTTTATCTCGGTAACAACACTGCTAATCGGCAAACAATTGTGGGATATTTTACAGTAAGCATAAACGAGCTTAAACAGAGGGTGCTACACTTTTTTCAGAACATGGGTAGCAGGTGTTTTTTTCAGTAATTGGCTCTGCGGCATTAGCATAGTTCGAACCCCATTGGCACAAAGTGTCTAATATAGGTAAGAGACTTTTTCCGTCCGGCGTAAGAGAATATTCTACTTTAGGTGGAATTTGTGTATATATATACCGGTTCACTAGTCCGCTCGCTTCCAGTTCCCGTAGTTGTTGGGTCAACATTTTTTGCGTTATTTTTGGTAATGTTTTCTTTAACTCACTAAACCGGAGGGTACTTTCCCCTAAATGCCAGAGAATTAATGCTTTCCATTTGCCACCAATAAGGTCGAGCGTTAATTCCATAGCACACTGATATTCAATGTTTTTGAATGTAATCATTTGCAGTCACTCCAATTGTTTTAATTAGGGATTAAGTTTGATAATATGGTATGCAAATAGATACTATACCACAATTAAGTGCGTACTTGCCTAAATGTATCCTATCGTTTATATTATATCAGAGAATACATTCTCTGGAAATATCTTAATTTGAGAGATTCAATTGTTATGTAATGGCGATAATGGCCAAAATAGATAGTAGTAAAATGAGAGGAAGAGTGATTGATTTGAAAGTGATTGCATTTAACGGAAGTCCGCGAATTAATGGTAATACAGCGCAGAGTCTGCAATTGGTTCTGGCGGAGTTGGAAAAGGAAGGCATCGAAACAGAATTTATCCAACTGGGAGGGCGGAAAGTTTTCGGATGTCTTGCTTGTGGGAAGTGTTATGAAAAAAAGGATAATCGCTGTATACGCCAGGACGATGAAATGAATACGTTTATCCAGAAAATGATGGAAGCTGACGGAATTATTATAGGTTCGCCAACTTATTTTAGTAATGTGTCTTCAGAAGTAAAGGCGCTTATTGATCGCTGTGGTTTTGTAGCCAAGGCTAACGGTGGTGATATGCTCCGCGGTAAAGTGGGAGCTGCGGTGGTTGCTGTGCGTAGAGCTGGAGCAACATTTACTTATTCCGCAATTAACTTCTTTTTTGGTATTGCCGAGATGATTATGCCTTCTTCCAGCTACTGGAACATGACGCTGGCTCTTAATCCAGGTGATGTTCAAAAGGATGAAGAAGGTATACAGACATTTCAAACTTTGGGTAAAAATATGGCTAAGCTTCTAAAGCAGGTGAGAGGTTAATGCTTTAAAATATAATTTATTCAGATACTCTTTATGTTATAAAAAAATGGAGGAATTTAGATGATTATTACTAGCCAGGAAATTGAAGAACGTGCAGTAGCGCAGATTGCCGATATGATGTGTGTGGCAGCGAGAACAGCTCCCAAAGGTAGAGGCGTGGACAATTTGGTAACCGTGATCGTTAAGGGGCAAGAAAAAGAGCAACTATCAGCAGAGATGCGGCGCATTGCGCAAGAATCAGGAATGCAATTTTTCGAACGTGATGCCAATTGCCTCGATCAGGCAGCATTGGTTGTGTTGTTAGGTCAGAAAGTGAAACCCCTCGGAGTGAAGCCATGTGGCTATTGTGGGTATGCGGATTGTGCTGAGTGTGCACAAGGTACAGGGATATGTGCAATCAGCACTGGTGATCTTGGGATAGCTGTGGGATCGGCAGTTAACACCGCTTCTTTATATCATGCTGACAATAGAGTAATGTTCAGCGTAGGTAAAGCGGCTGTCAATATTGGCCTTATGGGCGAGGAAATCAAAATAGTATATGGCATTCCGCTTAGTATAACCGGCAAAAGCCCCTTCTTTGATCGGTAATAGCATGTGTTGAAATAAAAAGCACTATTTGTCCTGTTCATGATAACAGGCAAATAGTGCTTTTTATTTCAATACGAGTCAAGAATGAGGGACGATATATAGCTGCTGTGCCTAATGCTTTGCTTAAAGCAAACAGGGAATACTACGGAGAGAGTTCCATTATGGGGAGCGGCATATATCAGGCTGCTGCCTTAATACCGAAGAATATAAGAGAATAAAAACTAATAGAGCTGAGATTACTCAGGTCAGCTCTATTAGTTTGGAACGTAGTGTTATTCGCAAGTAGGTTTCATCGCCTTTTTATTCCGCAGTGAATACATTAATTGTAGAGAATATGCAAAAAGGAGCTGTAAAATATTGACAAAATCAACAGCCAAACGTGTGCCACTTGGTAAACACCGCTTGCCTCCATTGCCATATGCGTATGATGCCCTTGAACCGATTATTAGCGAAAATACACTTAGAATACATCACGATCATCATCATAAGGCTTATGTGGATGGCCTTAATAAAGCAGAGGTAGCATTAGCGCAAGCCCGGGCGGTAAAAGACTTTACATTCATTAAATACTGGGAAAATGAATTAGCATTCAATGGTTCGGGACATATCCTTCATAGCATCTATTGGACAATACTGACTCAAAAGGGAACCGGCGGTGAACCAGGGCCGAATACCGTTAAGGAAATTACCAGACGTTTTGTAAGCTTTGATGCTTTTTTAGAACAGCTAATTGCTGCTACCACTAAGGTTGAAGCATCAGGCTGGGGTATTCTCGCATGGAATCCATCATGGAATTATTTGGAGATTCTGATCGCGGAGAAACACCAAAATCTTACGCAGTGGGGGTCGATTCCGATACTGGTTCTCGACGTATGGGAGCATGCTTATTATTTGGATTATCAATACTTACGGGAAGCGTATGTTCGAAAAATAGTGGAGCTAATTAATTGGAATGAAGTTGAAACAAGGTTGGATTTGGCGATACGAGGAAAGCTGCCATTATGTCTAACAATGTAAGGCAGGGGAGAGAAAATTACCAATTTTTTCTTCATAGCCTCTAATTGCCTATCAATCTCGTGAAATACTAAGCTATTCTATGAAAAACATGCTATTTTCATGTTTTAACTGACTACTGAATGCCGTATGCCGCAATGTGATTGTAGAAGCAGCGTTGTAAAATGTAAAACTATGGTATAATTATCGTAGATTTATTTGTTATAAAAGGGAGATGTTCAACATGGGAGATAAGAGCCCAAAGAACAAGGAGAAAAAGAAGAAAAAAGCGGAAAAGAAAGCTACTCCGACAGTCCTATCAGATAAATCCGAATAAGGTTTATTAAACGCAGCCACTAAATGGCTGCGTTTTTTCCCTACCATATTTTTTAAAAAACAGGACTTATCTGCTATTACAGAATAGACAGATAGTTAAAGTATTAGCGTAATGCTGATACTTTTTTTGTGCATACTAATCTATAACCTGCATACGGAAATGGGATAATTTAATAAAAGAGGTGATGCAAGCTGATATACCCGATGCGAATATTTAGCCGCTTTAGTTGGAAAAAAATCATGGCCTCGACATTTAGTTCTAAGCTGTATATCATAAGAAGAATTATATGGGCGCTAATTAAAATACCTGTAATTTTACTGCCATTAATCGGTATTGTTTTCTTTTGCCACAGAATGGCGGCGGTATTCTCAAAAGCCATTCTGAGAGTAGGGATAATAATAAAGCATATAGCTGATAGAGATATTGTGCTCCGAATGATATGGGCAGGCTTAACAACTAAGCCACGGTGTAAAAAGCCAGAGATATATACAGCAGATATACGCAAATTACGGTCGCCCAAATAGGATGTTTAAACCTGCAAGGACCATGTATGGTGGAGTAAGCTCTCCACCTGAATCCCCAATGTTTCAGCTATGCTGAAACGAGTTCACTTGGTTTACGATTACTTGCCGCTAGTGTTTTTGTTTCCTCCTGGTGTGTCCCTGCCGGGGCGGGATTTTCTTTTTGAATTATAAGCATTTTTGAGGATAACCGAAATAGCTTATAATAACAGCAATTATAGGCAAGGAGGGACAATATGGGAAATCCGCAGATTGTGTCTGTAGCGACAGCGATACCGCCTTATACTTTGCGGCAAGAGGAGATAAAGGAGTTTGTTGCAACATTATTCCAAACAAAAATGGCCCATCTTGAAAGACTGTTACCAGTCTTTGAAAATGGGCTGATTAAAGTAAGGCACTTGTCACGACCACTTGCGTGGTACCAGGAGGGGCATTCTTTTGCCGAAGCTAACAAAACCTATGAAGAGACGGCCCTTACCTTGGCTGAGGAGGCAGCTGCAAAGGCTATCAAGCAAGCGGGTATCCGATCAGACGAAATCGGTATGGTCATTTACATATCTTCTACCGGCATTGCCACGCCTACCGTGGATGCTAAAATCATTCAGCGCTTAGGTTTGTCACCGCATACCGCCCGGGTACCGATTTGGGGATTGGGCTGTGCCGGGGGCGTTGTTGGCCTTGCACGCGCGTCAGAGCTAGCGCAAGTGTTACATGGAAAAGCAGTTCTACTTATCGCTGTAGAGCTTTGCAGTCTCACTTTTCAGCGAAATGACTACTCGAAAGCCAATCTTGTTGGTACCAGTCTGTTTGGCGATGGCGCAGCCGCAGCTCTCATCGCTGTTGATGGTGGCGGGCCAGCCATATGTGACAGCTATAGCACGTTATTCCCTGCTACGGAAGATATAATGGGTTGGGATGTTGCCGAAAGCGGACTGAAGGTCCGCTTTTCGCGAGATATCCCAAGCATTATTAGAAAGAATTTGCCTGCACTTACAGGTGAGGCCTATGACAAGTGGGACGTTGATAGTAATTCTGTTCAGCATTTTGTTGTGCACCCAGGGGGTGCAAAGGTACTTGAAGCTTATGCCGACAGTCTGAAGCTGTCTGATGATAAGCTGGATCACGCCTACCGCGTCCTGGCATCCTATGGCAATATGTCGAGTGCTACAGTATTGTTTGTCCTGAATAGCTTTTTGGCAAGCACTCCACCGAGCAAAGAATATGGACTTATGCTAGCCTTAGGACCAGGTTTTAGTGCCGAACAGGTACTATTTAAATGGTAGCTGGGATGATTGCCGGTTTGGCAAGTATAATTATTATCCAACGGCTAACAGAACTGCTGCTAGCTAATCGCAATCAGGTATGGATACTAAAGAAAGGAGGCAGTGAACACGGCGCCGGCCATTATCCGCTATTTTTCCTGTTACACACTGTCTGGCTGGTTTGTTGGGTGATTGAGGGCTATTTTACTAATAGCTTAGGTTTCTTTTGGCCGGTATGGCTAAGTTTATTCCTATTTGCACAGGTAATAAGATATTGGTGTATAATCAGCCTGGGACGTTATTGGAATACACGCATTTTGGTAATTCCCGGCGACTTGGCAGTGCGACGGGGACCTTACCGGTTCGTAAAACATCCCAATTATCTGGCAGTCGCGCTTGAGCTGGCAGTAGTACCGCTTATCTTTGGTGCAGTGGTTACTGCTGTAGTTGCTACAGCTGCTAATGCTACCCTGCTGCTATTAGTCAGAATTCCGGTAGAGGAACAAGCTCTTGATTTACGGAATCACGATATTTAATTTGCCCATTTTGCGATACAGTGTAGTGCGGCCTATACCTAGTTTTCGGGCAGCAGCAGCGATATTACCGTCAACATCTTCTAATGCCTGAATAATCAGTTTCTTTTCGAGATTGGCAGATTGCTGTGATATTTGATTCTCAAGACTAGTGCTTGAGCTTTGACAGTTAGTTGTGTATTCAATAGGCAGGTCTGCGACGGTTAATGTGGATGTGCCTGTCGATAAAGCGATCATATTCTCAATACAGTTTTCTAATTGCCGTACATTACCTGGCCATTGATAGTTGACTAAATGGTGAAATAACTCTGGACTGATATTCATACTCGGGAAGCCAAATTTTTTACAGAGCTTTTCAACAAAATAGGGTGCCAGATCCCCAATATCCTCAATTCGTTCTCTAAGTGGAGGAATTTCTATTGAAATGACTTTCAGACGATAATATAGATCTAAACGGAATTTTCCTTGCTGCACCATCTGGCACAGGTCTTGATTAGTTGCGGCAATAACACGGGCATTCATTATGTGACACTTATTATCACCAATCCGGTAAAACTCTTTTTGTTGCAGCACCCGTAACAACGAAGCCTGAACGTGAAAGGGCATATCGCCAATTTCATCTAAGAATATCGTTCCCGAACCTGCTAGCTCAAATTTCCCCGCTTGTCCACCCCGCCTGGCCCCTGTAAATGCGCCGTCAGTGTAGCCGAAAAGTTCACTTTCTACAAGGTTATGGGGAATTGCTGCACAATTTAATGTTACAAACGGCTTTTCTTTGCGTGTACTGGAGTTATGGATAGTTCTAGCGATAATTTCCTTGCCAGTGCCGCTTTCACCTTGGATGAGAACGGTTGAGTCTGTCCGGGTTGCGCGCATTGCGATATCAAGGATAGAATGAGTTTTTGGACTGCGGCCACGCCATTGATTTTCGCATTCTACTGTGTGATTAAATGAAATCGGTACAAAGAATTTTTGCTGTTCTGTCCTTGAGTCGCCTTTATCAGCAGGTACTACGCTGTGCAGCAAGGTTTTACCTAAAGCATCCAGATCTCTTTTGGAAAGATTAAAGCTTGCTTTCATTTCAGCGATTGCGAGGCTTTGTGCAATCATAGTTGCGCCAATGGTGGTTATCTCCATTACATGGTTATGCTTAGCACCGGCCTCACCGGAAATATTAAGTACTCCGATTAAGGTTCCGTCACTGGCGCTAATCGGAGAAGCCCAACAATCTAAGAAGCTAACAGGCAGCGAATAGTGTGTCCAACCAGGAATAACTAAAGGAATTTGCTCAATAAGTACGGTACCTATCCCATTTGTACCCTTTAAATTTTCCCGCCAGTTAACACCGGGGGTTAAAAAAATTTTTTCGGTTTTGTTGACAAATGAGGGATCGCCAAGGGTTTCCAGGATATATCCTTCATTGTTGCTGAGCAGGATTTGGTATTTACCTCTACGCAATAAACTGAATATATGTTGCAGGATTGGTTTAGCGGTACGAATTAGTTGTTCCGATCTGTCTAATAATTCGTTCAGTCTGTACGATTGTAAAATATCATCTTGAAAAAGCTGTTCATGATTAACATTTAATCCCCGGCATCTTTTCCAGGATTGGAAGATGGGCGGCGGGACTTTATTTATTACTCTGGTATCATTCCCACGAATAAAACTTTTTAATAGACTAGCCATATTCCACCTCCAGCAACTAATACACGATAGTGTATCATTTATAAAACACACGTCCGCGGACACTGTTCTTACATTGATACATATTTTCCACATATTTCATAATTACCCTCCTTTTCGAACTATGAAATTTAGTGGATAAATTACTCTTTTACATTGTAATCGCCGGTAATCTGATGTTGGCATGATGCTTGCAATATAATATGGTCATAAGATAAAAAATGGGCCTTGCCCTAAGGAGGATTTATTATTATGGCTATTGGTGAGCAAGTCTACGGGTATTTTATTCCTACTGTAAGTCTAATGGGAGTAGGGGCACACAAACAAACTCCAGCACAAGTGAAAGCTCTTGGTGGTTCGAATGTTTTCCTGGTTACTGATGCTTTCCTAGGCCGTCCCGGTGGGATGGCCGACGATATTAAGGCCATGCTGGAAGCAGAAGGAATCAAGGTTAGCATTTTTGCAGGAGCAGAGCCAAATCCAACTGACAAAAACGTTGAAGACGGTTTAAAAAGCTACCAGGCAAGCGGCGCTGATACTATTGTAACCTTGGGCGGCGGCAGTGCTCATGACTGTGGCAAGGGAATTGGCTTATTGGCTACCAACGGCGGAAACATTCGGGACTTTGAAGGTCTTGATAAGTCTAAGAAGCCGATGCCGCCGTTTATTGCCATAAACACTACAGCCGGTACGGCATCTGAGATGACCCGGTTTGCTGTTATTACCAATACTTCTAACCATGTAAAAATGGCTATTGCTGACTGGCATACTACTCCTAATGTTGCAATTAATGATCCGTTACTGATGGTTGGTATGCCGCCTGCTCTTACTGCTGCTACCGGCATGGATGCATTAACTCATGCTGTGGAAGCATATGTTTCTGTTGCTGCTACACCGGTAACTGATTCAGCGGCCCTAATGGCTATCAAACTTATTGCTACTAATTTACGCAATGCAGTTGCCAATGGTCAGAATATGGAAGCACGTGACAAAATGGCTTATGCCGAATATTTAGGTGGAATGGCATTTAATAACGCCGGTTTGGGCTTTGTTCATGCAATGGCTCATCAACTAGGCGGCTTATACAATCTGCCGCATGGCGTGTGCAACGCTATTTTGCTGCCGCATGTTGAAAAGTTTAATATCATTGCCTGCCCAGAACGTTTTGGTGATGTTGCCATAGCAATGGGTGAAAATATACAAGGTCTGTCTGTTCGTGACGCTGCTGATAAAGCGATAGCCGCTATCCAGAAATTATCCGCTGATGTTGGTATCCCTTCCGGCCTTGCGGAATTAAAGGCTAACGAAAAAGATTTCGAGGTTATGGCCGGAAACGCATTAAAAGATATTTGCAGCCTATTTAATCCACGTACGGCTACTCTTGATGATATAATTGGTATCTATAAGGCCGCGATGTAATCGTTGCATGATGTAACTTAAAATATACCCTATAGGTTAGAATGCCAGATAAATCTAACCTATAGGGTATTTCTATGGAGATAAGGTTTGCATGGTAAGAATAAGGGCTCGAAAGACTTACCGGCATCATCATTTTAAAATCATAACTGCCGGGAAATATCGTTTCCGCAAGTATATATACAGCTTGACATTTATTCCTATGTGTTGCTACAATTACCTTAAATAATGATAGGGTAAGGGAAGGTTGAGTGAGGATGAAAAGTTACAAAACGATGCTAAGGATTGTGCTCTGCTTAGCAATATTTGCATTTGGCGCGATGCTGACAGGATGCTCTGGCGACCAAAAAGCAGCAGAGAAAAAGGTATTTAGGGTTGGTATGGAATGTGGATATGCTCCTTTTAACTGGACCCAGACTACTCCTGATAACGGAGCGGTGAAAATTAAAGACAGTCAGGAATATGCTATGGGCTATGATGTGATGATTGCTAAAAAGATTGCTGAATCTATGGGCTATGAACTGGAAATCCATAAGATTGAATGGGATGGTTTAGCTCCCGCTGTAAATGCCGGTAAGATTGATGCAGCTATTGCCGGAATGAGTATTACCAGTAAGCGTAAAGAAACAGTTGATTTTTCTTCTGTTTATTATAACGCCGATATTGTTGCGCTTACCAAGAAAGACAGTCCTTTTGCTGCCGCTAAGAATGTGGATGGCCTCAAAGGCGCTGTTGCTACATCACAACTCAATACCGTTTGGTATGATTTGCTAAAACAAATTCCTGATGTAAAAATTCAACCTGCTATTGATAATGTTCCCGGCATGATTGTTGCACTGACTTCTGGCAAGGTAGAGGTTTTGGCTACCGATAAGCCAACTGCTATGGCTGCTGTCTTTTCGAATCCAGAATTAGTGATGTTGGATTTCAAGGATGGACAAGGCTTTAAGGTCGAGCGGGAAGAAATTGAAATGGGTATTGCAGTCGCGAAAGGAAAAAGTAACGAGCTATTGACGAAAATTAACAAAGCATTGTCTGCAATGACAGAAGAGGATCGCAATAAATTGATGGAAGAGGCCATTAAGAAGCAACCGTTAGCAAAACAATAAGCAGTATTAATGGGATGGCATTCGCCATCCCTGAAATTTATTATCAATCAAGGTGGAAAGAAATATGACAAGTGATATGCCGGTAACTTTTTTTGGTTGGGTTTATTTTCTTCTGCAGCAATATGGTGTACTCTTTGTAAAAGGAGCTTTAGTTACACTGCTATTGGCTGTCAGTGGTACTATAGTTGGTTGTGTAATTGGTTTATTCGTAGGTATTTTACAAACTATCCCGATTAATCCTAAAGATGGGCTTGTTAAACGGGGATTCTATCAATGTATTAGAGCCATCTTAGCAGCATATGTTGAGTTGTTTCGCGGTACACCCATGATTGTACAGGCGATGGTTGTATACTATGGTTCGATGCAGGTTTATAATATCGATATGTCACCGCTGTTAGCAGGTTTTATTGTCGTTTCCGTAAACACAGGTGCCTATATGGCTGAGACTGTCCGTGGCGGCATTATTTCTATTGATGTCGGTCAAAAAGAGGCTGCAAAAGCGATTGGCATGAATCATTTTCAGATTATGTCCTGTGTTATTTTACCGCAAGCTTTACGTAATATTATGCCGCAAATTGGTAACAATCTGATTATTAATATCAAGGATACCTCGGTACTCAATGTTATTTCCGTAACCGAGTTATACTTCTTATCTAAGTCAGCCGCTGGTGCTTATTATCGATATTTTGAGGTTTTCTTTATTACTTGTGCAATTTATTTTATTATGACCTTTGCGGTTTCACGCTTTCTATTATGGATAGAAAAGAGAATGGACGGGCCTGATAACTATTCATTAGTTGCGCATGACCTGCTAGCTGATCCGTGTGGACCGTTTACTCCAAAGAAAGGCGAGAATTAGTAGTATGGATAATAAAGTGTTGGCAATAGAACCACAGCAGATACTGAAAATTAAGAATTTGGTTAAATTTTTTGGTAAGCGTGAAATTATTAAAGATATCAGTTTCGATGTTTTTCAAGGTGATGTTATTTGTATTATTGGCGCGTCAGGTTCTGGCAAATCCACTATGCTTCGTTGCATCAATATGCTGGAAATGCCAACTTCAGGCGAAATTATTCACGATGCACGAAATATAGTGGAAGAACAGGATAATTTGACGCTGTACCGGACCAAAGTCGGCATGGTATTTCAGCAGTTTAATTTGTTTAATAATATGTCTGTGCTTGAGAACTGTATGGTAGGATTAGTAAAGGTGTTAAAACAGGATAAGGCAACAGCCAGGCAAACCGCGATCCACTTTTTAGAGAAAGTTGGCATGGCACAATATATCAATGCCAAGCCGCATCAGTTGTCAGGCGGACAAAAACAAAGGGTAGCGATTGCCCGCGCGCTTGCTATTCAGCCACAAGTCTTGCTAATGGACGAACCGACTTCGGCGCTGGATACGCAAATGGTTGGTGAAGTATTAGCCGTTATGCGTGAGCTGGCGAAGGAAGGTTTAACCATGCTGATCGTCACCCACGAAATTGCCTTTGCACGCGAAGTTGCCTCCCGAATCATTTATGTCGAAGATGGTGTCATTGTCGAGGATGATACACCAGATGTTATTTTTAATCATCCCAAAGATGCGCGGACGAAAGCTTTTCTTTCACGTGTTACTAATGGATTTGCCCAATAAGAGTAAAAGACCTCATAGGCAGCATCTCTGCCATAGGGGTCTTTTTTTACTCTGACATTGACAGAATAATATTTGTATGATACAAATATTATCAAGGCGATGGGAGTGAGAAAATATAGTTAGTGAAGAAGAAAAATATAATAGATGTCTAGAAGATATTGGTGTATTACTACAAAAAGCAGTGCGGACATTCCAAATTTTAGAAAAGAAACAAATTAGAATGCATGGTTTTACCAGTTCGCAATGCTATATATTGCTGGAAATATATAAACATCAAACGCTTTCTATTAATGAAATTAGTGAAAAAATGCGCCTTGAAATTAGCACTATAACTAGAATTATGAATAATTTAGTTCGGGATGAGTTTATTCTTCGCAAAAGATCTGCATATGATAAAAGGGTTGTAGAAGCTATTCTTACGGAGAAAGGTAAAGCAATTGCTCAACAATTACAGAAAAGTATTGCCAATTATTATAAGGACGTCATAGCAAACTTGCCGCGTGGTCATGTTCGCGAAGTCATGAGTGCAGTAGAATTGCTTGTAAATGCTTTAGAAAAAGCTCAAAAAAGCTAAGACTTTTGTTGGGCTGAATATTTACATAGTGAATAAAAAGAGAAGGGGATCAGTATGACTAAATCTTTTATTCAGCAATCATTTGCTGAGCGAATTGGGGGAAATAAATTCGGAAATGATGCCATTCTATATAAATTTGAAAAAATTAAAAGAGCTAAAAGGGAGGCGCGTAAAAACAATC
This sequence comes from Sporomusa sp. KB1, assembly GCF_007830295.1. Lineage (GTDB taxonomy): Bacteria > Bacillota > Negativicutes > Sporomusales > Sporomusaceae > Sporomusa. Next base: position 3,086,263 of record NZ_VLKC01000002.1, read on the forward strand.
CCAATGTGGAATTAATTGATCTTGGGGTAGGTGAACCAGATTGGATGGCGGAAGAGGAAGTTATTGAAGTCTTATACGAACAAGCTAAGCTGAGAGAAAATAGAGGATATGCCGATAATGGTATACAAGTATTTAAGGATGCTGCTGTTCATTATATGGAGAAAGTTTATCAAGTTTATGGTCTTAATTCAATTAATGAGGTAAATCACGGAATTGGTTCGAAGTCGATTTTGGCACTTTTGCCACTGGCCTTTATTAATCCGGGGGATATTGCTATTATGACTGTACCCGGGTATCCTGTTATGGGGACTATGACCAAAGCGTTAGGAGGAGAAGTGGTTAATTTGCCGCTCTTAGCTGAAAATAGTTATTTACCTGAATTGGACTCTTTGACTTCTAAACAGTGCCATAGAGCTAAATTGTTGTATATTAACTACCCTAACAATCCAACCGGAGCTACTGCGACTAAAAAGTTTTTTGAAAAAGTCGTACAGTTTGCCAAGGAAAATAAGATCATTGTCGTATCAGACGCTGCTTACGCGGCACTTACTTTTGAAGGACAGCGCCCGCTTAGCTTTTTGTCAGTTGAGGGCGCTAAAGATGTTGGGATAGAGATTCACTCGTTATCCAAAGCATTTAACATGACTGGGTGGCGTCTGGCATTTGTGTGTGGTAATGAATTAGTAGTGAAAGGATTTGCAACTGTAAAAGATGACAATGATTCTGGTCAGTTTGCAGCTATTCAAAAGGCTGGCGTTTATTGTTTGCAGCATCCTGAAATAACGGAAAAAACAGCTTTGAAATATTCGCGCCGTCATACTATGTTGGTGAAGGCATTAAAACATATTGGGTTCACAGTCACTAAGCCTAAAGCATCATTTTACTTATATACAGGCATTCCCCATAGTACCAAAAGCGGAAGATGCTTCACGTCAGCAGAAGATTTTTCCGAGTTCTTACTTAAAGAAGCACTAATTTCAGTTGTCCCATGGGATGACGCCGGGGCATACATTAGGCTTTCCGTTACCTTTGAGGCGAGGGATGAAAAGGAAGAAGAACGGATTATTTCTGAAATTGCGCGACGTTTGGATAACATTGGTTTCATTTTTTAACGGGGTTACTGACAGCATGGTAAACCATGCTGTCAGTAGTACATGCAGAGAAATGCACCCGGTGTTGTTGTTGTCATGAATTGTGTCCTGAGAAGCTGTACATATCAAAAGGAATTGGTTATATGAAAGTTTATTGTACTAGCAAGTGAATCTTCCAGGCGAAAGCAGGATAACATAAATATGATGTTATGATTATGAGTCCAGTAAAGCTGGTTAGAGTCCAGCGTATGTTGGAGGGAGAATGTTGATAAATGAGAACTCGATATCTTTTGATTCTTATGAAAAAATGGCAGAATATTATTTTGAATGTGTTGATACGAAACCATTTAATGCGTACTATGAAAGACCAGCTACATTGTCATTGCTTCCTGGTATTGCCGGAAAAAAGGTGCTAGATGCCGGATGTGCCGCAGGCTGGTATAGTAAATGGCTGTTGGACAATGACGCAAAGGTAATAGCGATAGATTTTAGTCCTAGTATGATAGAAATGACACGGAAAAGAATTGGTGAAAAGGCTGACATTAGACAGGCTGATCTCAATGAACCGTTAACTTTCATCGAGGATAAATCAATCGATGTGATAGTGTCATCGTTAACACTTCACTATATTAAAGACTGGAAACCTGTAATGGCTGAGTTTAATAGAGTATTAAAGCCATTAGGTTCATTAGTTTTTTCTGTGCATCATCCGTTTATGGACTTTACACATTTTAACAGGGAAAACTATTTTTTAACGGAGATTATTGAAGATGAATGGGAAACTAATGTAGGGAAAGTAAAAGTCCAATTTTATCGAAGACCTTTATGTCATATAATCTCACCGGTAATAGACGCGGGATTTATAATTGAAAAGCTAATAGAACCTATGCCGACAGAGAAATTCAAACAATTACATCCCAAAGTATATCAAAGGCTAACCCAAAAACCCCAGTTTATTTTTTTGCGAGCAAGAAAAAGCTAAATAGAACAAAATTGTGAAAAGCAATAGAAAAGTGAGCCATTTGACATTCAGAAAGTGAGCCACTTTTGATGCTCAAGAAGTGAGCCACCCCGATAAAAAATATTAGACCTCTTGGTCTCCGCTGTTGTCTGGAGTCTCACCTCCAAACTGTCCGATTGCCGCAATCCTCTGGCGGAGGCGGTATGAGGGACCGTTAGTATCGACAATATGAGAACGATGCGTCATTCGGTCCACGATAGCAGCAGTAAGCATAGGATCACCGAAGATCTCCGTCCAGCGTGAAAACTCCAGGTTCGTAGTGATGATCACACTGCCACGCTCATTACGACTGGATAGAATCTGAAATAGCAGCTCGGCGCTGGAACGCGCGAAGGTTAGATACGACAGTTCATCCAAAATCAATAGATTGAGTTTGGTGAGTTGTTGTTCCAACTTAGAAAGTGTGTGATTTTGCTGAGCTTCTAACAAATCATTCACTAGCCCCGCAGCAGTGTAAAACCGCACGCGCAGTCCTTTTTCACAGGCTTTTAGACCGAGGGCAGTTGCCAGATGCGTTTTCCCAGTACCAGGGTTGCCACAAAAGACAATGCCTTCTTTTTGCTGGATATATTGACAATCCGCCAGTTGCCAGATAACAGCAGGGTCTATGTGTGGTACGTTTTTGAAGTCAAACTCATCGAGGGTTTTAATGACCGGAAACTTGGCTTGCTGCATTTTTAGGCGGCGTTGATTTTCCTGACGATGCGCCACTTCATTTTTCATGATTTTGAGCAGAAAATCCGCATAGCCCCAGCCATTTTGCTCCGCTTCCCGAGCCACCGTCTGGTATTTAGAGAAACAAGGCAGCTTTAGCTGCTTAGCATAAAACGTAATTATTCCCGCA
>NZ_VLKC01000002.1:3089318-3155025 GCF_007830295.1 Sporomusa sp. KB1
GTGCTGCATTGGTGACAGCGCGTGGTTTTTTCTCAAGCACCGGCAAATAATGAGCTAACTTGTAGGAAACAGCACCTCTTTTGTAAGAGCGTTGATGAGTCACAATCTTTGCTGATTTGTACCAAACCTCCACATTTAGAGGATATCCTTTAACAGTGACTTCCTGACCAATGAGGTGCACCGGTACAGAGTACTCGTTATGATCGAACTGTATCAAAGATCCGTCTCGCACTTTAGCTGGTTTTGTAATGGCGCATTCGAAGCTACTGTGCGGCAGAGACGTGAGACAGGCCTGTTCTTCTGCTAGCATAGTACCAACCAGTGCTGGACGGCTTTGGATTTTGTGAGTCAAGTAATCCTTGCTGTATTGATCCAAACAACTTTGCAGTTCTTCCCATGAATCTACGTGGGGAATTGGAACGAGGACATTACGCCGGGAGAATCCTACCAGATTCTCCACCAGACCTTTTTCATTACCCTGTCCTGGATTGCAGAACGTGCTGGCAAAGGCATAATGAGCTTTGAGATATTGAAAGGGCAATTGCTCCTGGGTAACGTGTCTGCCCCAGCCTTCCTTTACTGCAGTCTTTACGTTGTCATAGATTAGACGTCGGGGCACGCCGCCGAAAAATTCGAATGCCTTNCGATGGCCCATGAGAAAAGACTCATAACGTTGAGTTGGGAAGGCTGCTACAAAAATGGCCGCACTATGACAGAGGCGCATGCAAAAGAGTTGGACTACGGTACGTTGGCCTTTTATATACGCGATAGCCGTTCCCCAATCTACCTGGGCTGCTTCGCCTGGATCAAATTCAAGGGGGATATGTACCTTTGTTGTCTGCTTTAGCTGACGGACGAATTGACGAATGGTGGAGTATCCACCGGTAAAACCATGTTCTTTGCATAAACGATCATAAATTCGTTTGGCGGTGTGTCGCTGCTTGGGCAGATTATTTTGCCGGTCTTCTTCAAGATAGCTATTAATGATATCTTTGACCGGCCCGATTACTGGAAAACCACGCTGAGGGGTTTTGACGGTCAATGGCATGACCTCTCCTTCAACGTACTTTTTTACAGTATTTCTAGAAATACCGAGCCTTCTGGCAATTTCTCTTTGCGAAAGCCCTTCAACTGCGTAGGCATGTCTGATAAACTGGTATTGATCCACCTCGATCACCTCTAAAACCTCCTGTCGCTTTTGTCTCAGCAACTCTAGCATACAGGATTTTAATGGGGTCGGGGTGGCTCATTTTGACATTGTCATTTTGAGCCACTTTGGCTCACTTCTAGAATATCATTCACAACAAAATCCTGCATGCTAATGATAAGATGTGCAGGATTTTTGCTTATCAAGTATAAGATTAATACTGTAATAAAATTGTAGTTAACCTGGAGGTTATATGAAACTAACCGTTTTAGTCGATAATAATACTATAATCGATAGGTATTTTCAGGGGGAGCCCGCAGTATCGTATTTTATAGAATGTGAAGGTAAAAAATATCTGTTTGATACTGGATATTCAGATGTATTCTTAAAAAACGCCAATAAAATGGGTATCGACCTTCTAGCGCTAGATGCGATAATTATTTCACACGGGCACAATGACCACACCTGGGGATTAGGTGAATTATTTCGGTTGTATACGGAAGCCACATTTGAAGGTCGTAGGTCGAATTTACCTACTATAATTGCCCATCCAGATGCCTTTTTAGAAAAAAGAGTAAATGGATTACCAATAGGATCAATGGTTTCTGCAAGTCGGTTACAAAGTGTTTTTTCATTAAACCTTAGTAGAAACCCTGTTAAGATGTCGGATAAATTCATTTTCCTAGGTGAAATTGAAAGAAGTAATTCATTTGAAGCAATAAATTCAATCGGCGAAACGCTAAAAGCGGGTATATGGCAAGAAGACTTTGTACTGGACGATTCTGCCTTAGTATATATGTCTGAGCGGGGGTTAGTAATCATTACAGGCTGTTCCCATTCGGGGATTTGCAATATTATTGAATATGCAAAAAAAGTATGTAATGAAGATAGAATATGTGATATTATTGGCGGATTTCATCTTTTGAACCCAAGCCATCACCAGTTAATTAATACAGCTGAATACTTAAAAAGACATCAGGTCGGTACTATTCATGCATGTCATTGTACGGATATACATTCGAAAATTAGGTTAGCTCAGGTAGTAGATAGTAAGGAAGTTGGCGTAGGACTAGTAGTTGAATATTAGGTTTACTGATTGTGTGGTATTATTATACTGTTATTGTGCTTAAGTAGAACTGCAGGGGGATGTGAGTTTTGAGAAAAATAATTGCTGCTATTAGTTTACTAGTAATTGTAGCATCATTTTACTTTTTGCAAAAAGATATTAATGTTGGCGAGATCGGGAAAAAGGATACAAGTAGTGCAGCTTTAATCACGATGAAGCCAAGTACGTTAGAAGCTATCGAGAAGTCGGATTCTTTTGTGGAAAAAAGTAATACTTTTACATATAGCGATCAGAAAATGCAATATTTGCTTATCTTTCCTGCTAAATATACTCAAACTACACATCGGTGGCCGCTGATTCTATTTTTACATGGAAGTTCATTGCGGGGGCAGGAGCTGGATTTAGTGAAAAGCTATGGGCCTTCTTGGGTTGCAGAACAACGTACCGAGTTTCCATTCGTTGTTCTTGCACCACAATGTCCCAATGGTGAGGATTGGTCGAATAAGTCAGATCTTTTAGCGGCATTACTTGATGATGTTTTTGAAAAATATCGTATAGATCAAGCTAGAGTTTATTTAACTGGAACAAGTATGGGCGGGAACGGAGTGTGGCATCTAGCTGGCCAACATCCAGAATACTTTGCAGCGATAGCTCCGCTGGCCTCTAGTCCGACAGTTCCTAACAGTTGGAATAACCAGTTGATCTCTATGCCGGTATGGGCTTTTCATGGGGAAAAAGACTCTGTATGTCCATTGAAAAATGATGAAGCAATGATTAATGCCCTGCGCGGACAAGGCGGTACACCGAGGCTTACGATTTTACCGGGCCAAGGGCACAATATTGCTGGTGTATATAAGAATAATGAACTCTATGATTGGTTTTTAACCAATACTCGGCAGCAGTGAGTAACGAAAAGGTAGCTGGCAGCATATATAATCCAATAGACTGGTGATCTGGGGACGAAGCAGTGTTTGCAAGGGCGCGGGAAGAAATACAGAACTCAAATCGGTCCGGGGAGAGTGATGTATGTTGTTGAGGCCGGTACCGGACAAGTATTAGCCTCTAAAAGCGTTGTCTCTGATAGTATTGCGCAAGGTATGAGAGTGACATTGCCGTAAAGAACAAGTAAAGATGATTATTGACAAATTGACAAGATATAGATTCACCGGTAAAATATAACTAGACAATTAAAGAAATTGGCATACCCGCTGAAAGGCGGCGACGCAAAGCCGTGGGTCTACCGGCGTAATGCCTATGACTGCCTGGTTGCTCTTACAAATATTTATTTGTGAGTGTTACCAGGCATTTTTGTTTTCCAGATAATACAGCCTCAATTTCGTGATGCGAAATTATAAAACATATAGGATAACTGATGACAACGTCGAAATTATAAGGTATTGAGATATAATACATAAAAACATTGACGGTGAGCAATGTGAAGAATAAAATATGCATAGAGATAAGCAAAAGAAATATTGCCATTAACACCGATTTTTACATAACTCAGGCAATAACGGCAACTAACGAGTCGTCACAAAAATGTAGCGATTAACCAGGGGGCCTCAATGGACAAACAGTTAGATTTACATGGCTTATTATCGATTGTAAGGCGCCACCGCAACTGGGTATACTCCAGTTTTTGCATCGCGATAATACTTGCTATCATATTAAACTTGATGCCGCCTACATATGAGACAAAGGTTACAATCCGAGTAAAACCGACTGCAAGAAGTGTGATAGATGCTGGCGGAGCAACATGGCAGTCGGAAGAACTGGCGCGGCAGAAAATGTATACCTTTGCCGAATTAATAAAGAGCCGGTCGGTCGTGGAAGCTGCGATTGCCAAACTCGGTGCAGATGAACAGGCGTCCCTTCGTTATGAAACTGTTATCGACCGAATTACGGTTCGTCCTTTAAAAGATACGGAGATTTTAAATACGTTTGTTTTAGCCGGCTCCCCACAGGAAGCACAAAATTTGGCAAACGCGTTGGCGGTCGCTGTTAATGAAATGTCGTTGGATATCGCCCGGGCGGAAGGGAAAGAAACTCGAATCTTTATCGGGGATCGTTTGGCTGAAAAAAAACGGGAGCTTGATGAAGCGGGAAAAGCATTAGTGGACTATAAAAAAAGCAACCGGATTGTTGCTCTTACCGAACAGGCCAAGGCGTTTGTGGAACGTCAAGCAATCTTAAAAAAATTGGATACCGAGAATCAATTGGTGCTGGGGGCAGCGTATGCTAAACAAAAGACGCCCGATATCATTGTCGATACACCTGTTGTGCAGTTGTATCGGAACCGCTTGGCTGAACAAGAGGCCGAATTGGCGGGACTGTCGAAAAGTTTGACCGATGAGCATCCGCGGGTGGTTAAGCTTAAGGCTTCCATCGCTGAGAATCAAAAGAGGCTGCAAACTGAACTTATACGCATCGCAATAGGCGAGGTATCTTTAGGCGAAACCCAGAGAACAAGTTTACAACGCATTACTTCACAGGAAGAAAAAGAATTGGCAAGTCTTCCTGCAACAGAAACCCAGTTGGCGCGTTTAATGCTTGATTATTCGGTTGCTGAAAGTGCATATGCCACCTTAGCGAAACGCTATGAAGAGGCGCGGATCAGTGAAATCATGGAATCGGCTAACCTGCAGGTTATCGACATGGCAGCATTGCCGGAAGACCCGGTAAAGCCTAAAAAAATTTTTAACTTATGTATAGCGGCCATTTTGGGACTTTTTATCGGAACAATGGCTACATTTTTTGTTGAGTATTTTTATAAAACAATTGATACAGTTGTCGATTTGCAGCATTACTTATCTGTGCCCGTGATTGGTGTTATTCCCAGAGTGGGAGCTCATTCCCAAAGGTGGACTGGGAGCAGGAAAGCAGACGGTGAAAATCATGGATAGGCGGTCACGGATGGACGGGCGGTCACGAAAGGATAGGCGGTCACGAAAGGATAAGCAGTCACAAGGTAAGCAGGCTCGCTATGTGATTGCAGACAGAGAACAATCTCCGTTTGCGGAGGCATTTCGGGTTTTGTGCGCCAGCATCCGCGATGCCAAGCCCCAAGGGAAAGTACAGACGGTTTTATTTACCAGTGCTAATTCTGGTGAGGGAGGGGCAATGGTTGCCGTTAACTCGGCCACGCTGCTGGCGTATGCAGGGTATAAGGTGGTTTTAGTTGATTGCGATCTTCGTGCACCTATCGTGGGTGATATTTTCAAATTAGGAAATACTGGATTGACAAATCTTATTCGGGACGAGGTCTCGCAGGAAGATATTTTACAAGATTCCAGGATTTCCAATTTGAAAGTTGTGACCTGCGGTCCTCTGCCGTTAGAGTCCGTTACTGTTTTGTCCAATCCCAAAATCCGTGCCTTGTTTGATTATTTGCGTACTCAGGCAGATTATATTTTTCTTACCAGCTCGCCTATTTTAATTAAAATGGATGCTGTCATTTCAGATGCCTGTGTTCTGGCTTCAAAAGTAGATGGTGTTGTGCTGGTCGTCGATAGCCGGACCGTAAAACCCCAAAACGCAAAAAAAGTATTGGAACTGTTACTTGGTGCTAAAGCAAATATTATTGGTACAGTACTGAATGATGTGATGGATTACTGATATGAAACAGTTGCCGAAAAAAATATTGGAAAATTTTGGCGCAGGTTTGATGGGAAGGCTTTCGACCCAAGTTATTTCGTTTATACTGATTATTTATTTGGCGCGGGTATTAGGCCCGGAGTCTTATGGCGGTATCAGTGTGGTGCTTGCTGTTATAAGCTATTTTAATTTGTTGGCAACCTTTGGATTGCCGGTGGTCGGAATACGCGAAGCGGCTCGTAAGCAAAACCATTGCGAAGAATCAATAAGTCAAATATTCTCGGTGCGTATTTGCCTGGCCATACTATCTTATTTCTTATTACTTGCTTATGGATGGTTTTTTATTACCGATACCCACTTGTTTTATTTACTCTTGTTATACGGTCTGACTATGCTGAGTTCTTCATGGTTGCTGGATTGGGCTTTTATTGGGATGGAAGACTTGCGATCATTGGCTGCTGCGAATGTGATGGGTAGTCTTTGTAGTTGTATATTTATATTGTTGTTAGTTAAAAACGCAGCAGATATTTTCTATATTCCGGTTATTATGTTTACGGGATCTGTCCTGTCGTGTACTTTCCTATACCATTTATTCCATAAGGTTCATTCATTGCATTTGAGCTTTACGCTGTTGAATTACCGCACAGTATTAAAATTAGCAATGCCTTTTGCCATCACAGGTGGACTATCCCAAGTTTACGAAAACTTCGACATAGTTATGCTGGGATTCATGGTCGACCACCAGGAAGCTGGATATTACAGTGTAGCCTATAAAATCGTATCGGTGCTTTCGGGGATTATAGGAATATATAGTCAATCAACCTTTCCGGTAATGATTCGCTTACGTGAAAAGAACCCCGGGCTTATGGGAGCCTTTTTAAAACAGAATGTTTACGGCATGTTGTTTTTTATGTTGCCGATTATTACGGGTGGAACTATATTAGGGAATAATATCATTGAAACCTTTTTTGGCGAAGCGTACCTGCGAGCCGCAACTCCATTCGTGTTGTTGCTTTACTATATTTTTTTCATGGCGCTTAGCATTACGCTGGCAAATTGGCTTTTGGCAGTAAATGAAGACAAAAAATATATGGGCATAGTGATAGTTGGCGCCATAATAAATGTCACTGCCAATTTGGTGTTGATACCACTTTGGAAATCTGCCGGAGCTGCAATGGCCATGATCATCGCTGAGGTGTTCGTGTTTTGTTTCTTGGCAAGTAAGGTTAAAGACTTACAGCAAGAAGACTGGGTTGACAAAAAGAAATTCTTTATTTTAGCGGGAAGCTGCATTGGTATGGGAATCTGCATACTTACCATACAAAAGCTGTTTCAAGTGCATGTCGGTTTCTTGGTCTTTGTCGGGGCGGCACTGTATATTGGCCTATCGTGGCCTTTTTGTGCCAAGTTTTTTAGGAGGACATTTACAGAGTAATGGTGTCTATAGTAGTGGTATTTGCACTGGTGTTATATACGACATTCTCATTTACTCCAATCGCAGCAATTCCCATTTTGGGGAGAACATTAAACATGTCTCCAGGCGACATGTTTACAATTTTGTTTGTGATTGGTATATTTCTCAAAGCTCTTATTCCAGTACCCAACAAAATAATTAGTCAAAGACCACCAGCAGTGAATCGCTTTTTATATGCGTATATATTTTTGGCTGTGGTCTTTTTACTAGCAACATTCCTGTTTTTTTTGACACATAATGAGCTGGTGCCATATTTCGGGCGCAGTCTGTTTAATTTTTTGCTATGGTGCATTGGTCTGGTATTATTTTATTACGGTTCAGATTCTCAGTTCAAAATTAAAGAGTTGCGGTTAATTGCCTGGCTGTTGATGGGCTCGCTTGTTGTTGGGGTATTGAGCAATATATTGCTTGACACATCGATAGAAAACTTCTTCAAACTGATTACGGACACGTTCAAATCTGACCAAATACGATTGGTGGGGCAGGTGGGTGATCCGAACCAACTGGGTGCGCTTGCCGCATTTTTTTCCACCATCGGCATTATGGGCGTGCTATATGAACAGCACTATGCTGCCAAATTGGTCTATTCAATATTAACAGCCGGAACCGGACTTATCTTGGTACTTACACAATCGCGGGAATCGGTATTGACCTTATTTGTTGCAATACTATGCATTTCTATTTTTCTGTTGCGATCCCAGCAGTACGGTAAAGCCTTTGTTATTTTGCTGGGCTTGTCATTGGGCAGTGCATTGGTCCTGATTAATATTCCCAGAATAATTGAAACGCTGACGGCAGTGGCAGTTGGCGATTCAAAATATGCACTAAGTGACCGGTGGCAGGTATGGCGCACGGCTTTACAAACTATCTCAATGCATCCGTTGGGCATAGGATTTGAGACTATGTATCTTATATCTAATAATACGATTCAGCAGGCTCATAATGCTTTTTTGCAGTCCGCGGTGCTAGCTGGTTATGTCGGTTTTTTTGTATTTTTAGGTTTTATTATTTGTTTAATAAAACTATTATGGGAACAGAAAAAACTTGTTTCAGATAATTGGATGCTTGAAGCATATTTTGTTTTTCTTGTCGGATATCTTGTAACCTCTTTATGGTCAGACCATTTTATTTCATTTTATACTTTTAACGCGGTTTTTTTTGGATTCTTAGGATTTGTTGCCTGTGCGCGTTAATAGGATCGAATTTTGTCGGATTCGGAAAAAATTTAAACTTTCGGCGGTGTTATAGAGTGTTTGTCGTTGTATATAACTAACCATAATGTGCTGATTATATAGAAATTAACACTTTTTTGTCGTTTTATCGTTGACATCAAAGAAAGCTGGTTCTATACTAAATATTGGAATGTCCAGTTTTTTCAAGAATTGGGAATAGCCCGGGATTTTTTTTATAAAAGCGGGCATAAAGTGTGTTTTCCCTGAAATTCCTAAAAGTTGGCTGCTATTGCCAAAGTCAGGCAGCAATGTATATGCGAATATAGCCAAGCTTTAACAAGATAAGCGGAAGGCGGGTGATTTATGAATATTGTTTTACTTCCGTCTCCCCCATTTGAAGAAATCGGTGGAGTATCGACGCATGTGTTTATGCTAGCAAAGGGGCTTGGTGAACTAGGACATCGTGTTTTTGTAATCAGAGAATATCCGCCCCGGTGGTTTCGGTGGCCTTTTGTCAGATTACCGGAATTGCTTTTAGAAAAAATCAGTTTGAATTTCGCAAGGAAATATAGACGCAAAGTTGATGATTTGTATTTTGCAATAGATGCTTTGTGGAAAACAAAGGGTGAGTTGCAAGTACTAAATATACAAAACGTTCAGCATGCGGGAATTGTGAAGTGGTTACGCCGCATGACCGGATGTAAAGCAATTTTGACTGTCCATGGATATTTAACCTATGAAGCAGAATCCAGAAAGTGGTGTGTTGTTGGCGATAGAACCCATCAATGGCTGTGGGCCTTGGAAACTGAAGGCTACGATCAATTTGACGCGATTGTTTGTGTCGGGAGCAGAGCTGGAAGTTACGTGCAGCAGTTCACCCATAAACCGATTACAATAATACCTAACGGGTTAGATACTGATTTGTTTAGACCGGCTAGTGGAGACTTTAACCCCAAAACAAAGATTCATATATTGTTTGTGGGTTTATTGCAGCCTGCAAAAGGTATTATGGACGCGATTCGGGCAATACAAGCATTGGTTAGAGACTATAATCTGAATGTAGTGTTGCGTGTTGCGGGAAAAGGGCTGCAAGAGCAGGAGGCAAGGCAGTATGTGGCTGAGCAGGGGTTGGGGGATCGAGTGGTTTTCTTGGGTGCACTAAATAAGGAGAAAATGCCGGACTTCTATCGTAGCGGTGATATGCTTCTATTTCCTTCCAAGCAAGCTGGCCTTTCTGGAAGATCAGAAGAGTCTTCACCGTATGCCGTCCTTGAGGCCATGTCTAGTGGTTTGCCAATTATAGCGTATCGTACAAGTGCGCTGCAGGAACATGTACAGGACGGGACAACGGGATATTTAGTTGAACCAGGCGATATTGTTTCTTTAGTGAAGCACGTGCAAGAATTATGCCTTGATACTGAGTTAATGCAAAAAATGGGAAGAGCTGCACGAATATATTGTGAGCAAAATTATTCCCAGAAGAAAATGGCAGAGCAATATATGAATGTGTACGCACATTGCTTTGGAATGATAGAGAGATTGCATATAAGCTGATTGGAGGGTTTGCCAGATGCGGGTTGCGATTATATCGGATATTTCGCCAGGTAATATCGGCGGGGTTGAGCGCTTTACCGTTTCAATTTCGGGAGAATTAAAAAGACGAGATATTGAGATTGATGTATATGATAGGAGCGCAATCGACAACTGGCAAGATAAGTGGTATGACAAATATTTTATTAACCAACGCAGAAATTTGCAGATTGGAAATGCCGCGGGGAAAAAGATCGCCTCAAGTCATGCCGACACAGATGTTATTATCCAAAATAGTATAGCAGGCTGGAATTTGCGCAGCAAGACCAATATTCCCCGCATTGTTATTCACCATGGAACTATGCGGGGACTTTATCATATTCATCTGCCACCCGATATTTCATGGCAAATGAAGTTGAATCGATATATTGGGTTAATTCGGATGAAGGGGGGAGCAGAGCAGTATACGGCCGGCGGGGCAACTTCAGTAGCAGTTTCCAGTGCAGTCGCCGAGGAATTAAGACAATATTATACAGGCATTAATCCAATAGTGATTCCTAACGGGATTGATACCAGGCACTTCGCTAAGCAGGAACGATCGTATTGCCGACAAAAATATGGAATTGAAATGGATGAGTTTGTTGTTTGCTTCACGGCTAGATTTGGCGTACTGGGAAAAGGCTTTGAAGAGTTGCAGGTTCTTGCTGAACTAGCATGGAAAGAGCATCTCCGGATCAAATTTTTAATTGCCACAGATGAAATACCATACGGCTGGCCTGCCAACGTTGTGTTTGTAAAAAATGTAAGCTACCAAGAGCTCCCAGAATTATATTCGGCAGCAGATATCTTCGTATTTCCGACTCGCTACGAAGGCTGCAGCTATTCTCTACTGGAAGCAATGGCGTGTGAATTGCCAGTTCTAACGACGCGGGTGGGTTATGCTAAAGATTTGTATCGGGATATTCATGAAATCGCTCCATTCATTTTTGAAAAAAATACTGCCGAAGAATATTGGAAAATGGTAAAGCAACTTGTTGACAAGCCAATATTTTTAAGAAAACTTGGTATTCTCGGCGCCGAATATGTCCGGTGTCATAATAGTTTGGATGTCATGGTGGATTCTTATGTAAAACTGATCGCGAAAGTGACTACAAGAGAAAGGCCATTAATGATATAAAAAGTGGCGTGAATCAGAAAATGAATATTTGTTTTATCACTCATAACTTGCCTTTTGGAACGTATGAAGCATTCATTATTCCGGAAATCAAATACATCATAAATTCCGGGCATAGCGTCACCGTTGTTCCTTTTCGCCCAGAGGGGGAGGTTGTCCATCAGGACAGCGAATTTTTGGTAGAGCATGCAATAAAACTGCCGCTATTGAACAGCCGGATTATTGTTGGGGCAATACAAGAAGTGTTTAGGAATCCAATAGCAGTTGCCAAAAGTCTTATACCAATAAGGAAAAGCAAAAATCTATCGATTTTTATAAAGAACCTTGCCGTAGTACCCAAAGCGTTGTGGTTGGCCGGATATCTTCGCAGTACAGGAGTTCCTGACCATATTCATGTTCATTGGATCAATGCCAGCGCAACGATGGCCTTGATAACGGCCGCAATATTAGAAATCCCCTGGAGTATTACCGCTCATCGAGGGGATATTGCAGTCAATAATCTTATTAGAGAAAAAATTAGATCCTGCTCCTTTGTGAGATGTATCAATGAAAATGGAGCCAATGAGATTCGACGCCTTGTGGAGGAGTGGGAAAAAATCCATGTGATTCACATGGGTGTTGAATTGCCAAACGAAACTGAAATTCAGCCAACGATATGGAAGGCTGGTAATCGCAACTTCAGAATTCTTATGCCAGCCAATTTTGTCGAAGTAAAAGGCCACATTTACCTTGTTCAGGCAATTCAGCAGCTGCGTTCTCAAGGGGTGGCGGTCCAGGTTGATCTGGCCGGCGAAGGCAAGCTTAAAGAACAGATTCAAGTACAGGTAAGAGAAGCAGGCCTTACAGACTGCATTGATTTTCTTGGACAGATATCACATTCGGTTTTACTTGAAAGCCTTTTTTCCGGGGTGTATGCTTGTGTCGTTTTACCAAGTATTGTAACAGAAAAGGGAGATAAAGAGGGAATTCCCGTTTCGCTTATAGAAGCAATGGCGGCAGGCGTGGCTGTTGTCTCGACAGTAACGGGCGGCATACCTGAACTTTGCATTGAAGGAACGGCCCTCCTTGTGCCGGCAAAAGATTCACAGGCACTGGCAGAAGCATTACTGCTTATTATACATGACGCAAGTATAAGGATAAGTATGATTGCATTGGCAAAAAAACGGGTTAAGGAACAATTTTCCATTGATATAAATGGCTCGAAATTGATGGAAGTTATTGCAAACTATTGATGAAACGAGCCTGCTTTTATTGGCCCGTTCGTTTTGTATGGAAACATGTGATGAAGTGAAGTACCAAATTGATCCGGTTCAAAAACGCTGGGATAATTCATTAGTTTGGAAAGAAGGTGTAGCTTGGGTACACAATTTCCAGGATTGCGTAGATTGATCTTATTTGTTGGAGATATGGCAATTGTTGCAGTTTCATCTTACATAGCAATGTGTATTGTTGTTGCCTATAGCGCTGTTGATCTTGATATCGAGCTTTATCACAGAATGCTACCAGTCATGCTAAGCATTGTCGGATTATTGGTGGTTTTTGAAGGGTTGCTTTCATTGAAGCGCAAGAAACAAATCGAAGTAATGCTTGATTTGGCGATAGCAATGGTGAAGATGTTCATTATTATGATGGCCATTAGTTTTTTCCTGAGAGAGTTTGCTTATTCCCGCAGTATTTTAATACTTGCGACGATGATTCAATTTGTTGGTCTGGCATTTTGGTATAGCTTGTGGTGGCAGTTCGAACACCATGAGATGATTCCCCGTAAGGTTTTGGTTATGGGATCGGTCGATGAAAACCACCGACTACTCACCCATCTGCGTACTAATACATACCTTAAGGATCATGTGAAATATATTTGTCCTGACTATGACGGCGGGCAATGGAGAGCATTCATTAAAGATGTTGACTTGGTAATCCTTTCTACTGAAATGCATCTTAACCAGAAAGCAGAAATGCTGCATTATTGTCAAATAAATAACAAACAAGTGTTTATCCTACCAAACTTCTACGAATTATACTGCAGCAAAGTTGATTTGGATAAAATTGACGATATCCCTGTCTTTCGACCACGTTATTTGGGACCCACCGCGGAGCAGCGAATTTTGAAGCGTTTTCTGGATATTTCTATTGCGACAATTGTTACAGTGGCCTTGATTCCGATTTTTGTACTGATAGCCATCGCCATAAGAGTGGATAGTCCTGGTCCGATATTCTTCACCCAAAGGCGCGTCGGTCAATACGAAAAAGAATTTAGCATTTTTAAATTCCGTACGATGTGCGTCGATGCCGAAAAACAAACCGGCCCTGTTTTAGCGACAATCGATGACCCGCGCATTACCAGGGTAGGGCGTTTTATCCGGGCGACGCGTATTGATGAGCTCCCTCAATTGATTAATGTACTCATCGGTAATATGAGTATCGTGGGTCCACGGCCGGAGCGAGCCTTTTTTGTCGAGATGCTGAAAAAAGAACTGCCTGAATATATTCATCGCAGTAACGTGAAACCTGGAATTACCGGGATGGCCCAGGTCTATGGCAAATACAATACTTCACCTTATTCTAAGTTGATTTACGATCTAATTTACATACAGAAATGCAACGTACTAACTGACTTGATGATTATGTTGAAAACAGTTCGGGTGTTAGTTTACAAAGAGCACTCAGAGGGCGTTGGTGCTGAGTGCCC
Organism: Sporomusa sp. KB1; assembly: GCF_007830295.1. Taxonomy (GTDB): domain Bacteria; phylum Bacillota; class Negativicutes; order Sporomusales; family Sporomusaceae; genus Sporomusa. Next base: position 3,103,165 of record NZ_VLKC01000002.1, read on the forward strand.
TAAACGAAATACTAGTGATGTGCTAAATAAAATGTAATAGAATGTAATAGAATGGGAAAATGTTTTGGTTTGTTGCGATTTTGATAACATGAAATCACTGTCGAGAAAGTCATCTTGATTGAGGAAGGTGTCTATGTGGATTATCACGAGAAGCGTGAATGGGGACGAATCAGGGTTTCTCAAGCGTTAATACTGCGATCTGAAAAGAATCCGAAGCAAGCTTACCATGCCGTTGCAATTGATGTATCGGAGGAAAATATCGGGATTGAAACCAATGCGCGATTATCACTGGGAGAATGCATACAGCTGGAATTGGAATCTGAGAGCAAACCAATAGTAGTCCAAGCAATTGTCAAGCGAATTTTTAATAATAGATATGGTTGTACATTTACCGATGCTGACTTCGGAAGGATTTTTGATTATTATGTTAATATGTTCGGAATCATGCTGGAAGAGTTGAAGGTTCAGGGAAAGCACCTATTGATGATGATTTAATTTTGATATTTAACTAGGACGCGCGATTGCCGAAATAATAGTATCTGATTGTTACTATGGACCGTAAAGCGGGAGGTATTTGGATGAATGTGGTAGAGGATAAGCAGGATATGCGAATTAAAAATGTATGGTTTTTTCACCACTACGCCGTATTACCTTCTATGAGCGGGCAGATAAGACCATTTAACTTTGGGAAGCTGCTCAAGGAATCAGGTTTTGATGCGACGGTTTTTGCGGCCTCTTATCTTCATCATTCTGATGTTAATTTGATAAAAGACGGCCGCAAGTACTTGCTAAATAATGAATATGGCGTCCCATTTGTTTTTATGAATACTCCATCTTCAGCAAGCGGTCTGGTTGCCCGTATTAAAAATATGGCAACCTTTTATTTTAGCTTGTTGAAGCATTCCAAACAGTATGCAAAAGAGTATGGGAAGCCTGATGTTATCATTGCTTCCAGTCCACATCCGTTGACGATGATTGCCGGCATCCGAGTGGCCAGAAAATTTAAGATTCCATGTATTTGCGAAGTTCGTGATTTGTGGCCTGAAGCTATATTTGCGTTTGGCAAGTTGAAGGAGCATAGTCTGCTAGGAAAATTATTAACCACTGGCGAACATTGGATTTATAGAAATGCCGACGCACTAATTTTCACCAAGGAAGGTGATACAGATTATATAAAAGCGCACAAATGGGATACCGGCAATGGCGGGGACATTGACCTGACGAAATGTCACTATATCAACAATGGCGTGAACATAGAGGCTTTTTTAAAGAACATTGCCGATAACCCTATTAAGGATACAGACCTGCTTGATAATAAATTTCATGTTGTATATATCGGCTCAATTCGGCCGGTTAATGATGTTAGTATGCTGGTGGATGCAGCCGTTTTGCTGAAAGAGCATAGCGATATTCAGTTTCTTATCTACGGTGACGGCAATCAAAAAGAAGATCTGGAGCAGCGTGTGCTTGACGAGGGACTGACCAATGTAAAAATGAAAGGATATGTGGATAGACGATTTATTCCCTATGTCTTGAGCAAATCATCAGTAAACATTTTGAACTATTCCCAGTCCAAGTACAACTGGACAAGGGGGAATAGCTCTAATAAATTATTTGAGTATATGGCATCAGGCAAACCAATTATTTCGACGATAAAAATGGGATACTGCATCTTAGAAAAGTACCAATGCGGTCTTTCATTAGAAGCATCAACCCCGGAAGAACTCGCAAGGACGATATTGAAGGTGCATGATATGCCACAAGAGCAGTATGAGGAGATGGGCAGGAATGCGCAAACCGGTGCTGCGAGTTTCGACTATAAGGCGTTGACTGCAAAATTAATTGCAGTAATTGAGAGTGCTTCTGGGAAATAGTGATTAAATTAATCCAGATAGTTTTGAAGGTTGAAGGTGCATGTGATGACTTCACTAGAAAAATTGTTTATTTTCAAACAATGGTTTATTGCTTTCAGAAAGAAACAGCCTTTTTCTGCGCCCTTGGCTATGAATGGTTTTCAAATTATTCGTCCACCGGCAGGAAGATTTTTTGCCGACCCTTTTGTTATTGAAAATGAAGGAAAAAATTATATTTTTTTTGAAGACTACCGCCTAAGAACTCGCAAGGGTGTTATTAGTTGCATAGAGATTGATAAACAAGGCAATTGTTCAGAGCCCCGGAATATTTTAGAGAAAGACTACCACCTGGCATATCCCTTTTTGTTAAAAACAGAGCAAGGAATATTTATGATCCCGGATACAAGCGCAAATAATACGATAGAGCTTTATGAGGCAGTGAAATTTCCCTATCAATGGGTCCTAAAAAGAGTGATGATGAGCGGATTCAGGGCAAGTGATTCAACGATATATCCACATAATGGAAAATGGTGGCTATTTACTAATGTAATGAATCCGCGTGAGCCGGCAGGAAAGGGAGAACTTTACGTTTTTTATGCCGATTCGTTGTTTAGTGAGTGGCAACCCCATAGGCGCAATCCAGTCAATCAAGATCCTCGAACTGCTCGTCCGGCAGGCAATATCTTTTTTCACGATGGAAAAATAATCAGACCGTCCCAAAATTGTTCTTTACAATACGGAGCATCAATTATGGTTAATGCGATTACGCGCCTGACAGAAACGGAATATTTAGAACAACATTTATTTGAGATTGGACCGGAGTGGTATCAAAACAACCGAAGGCTGCACACCTATAATTCTAATGATCATTGGGAAGTGATTGATGGACTTATCGATATCGTCGATATTTTCAAACCAGTCCGATGGTTGTCGAGTTTATTTCATAGGAGATACAAATGAATGAAAAGAGTAACTATTCTTTCCTCTGCCGATCCGCGGCAAAAGCGCGGATTACAGGTCGTTGCGCTTACCCACGCCAAGAGTTTGCGCAAGTATGGATTGGAAACAGTTCTATTTTGTCCGAGCCCCCAATATGAGTCATTCGAGTTGGAAGGTGTGCCGGTATATACTTTCGCTTTTCAGAGACGAAGCAGCTCATTACTAAATTTTGTGACTATGATGGATAATTGTTGGCGTGGATGGAAAGGGCATTTTGGCAAACAGGAACCCGATATTCTTCACGGGCATGATTATATGACGTACTATTTTTTAAGTAATTACCTATCCAAGAAAGTCAATAAAATATTTACCGTTCACGATCCGATGATTTACCATCATAAAATGTTAGGCCGGTTGCCCCAGGGCTTAAGCTTAAAAGAAAGAATGATGACTCATATTGAAAATACAGTGTATGCCCGCAGCTCGAAAATCCATTGTATTTCAGAATATACGCGAATTCGAATTGCTAATAAAGAAGCGCTGGCTCCAAAGCTTAAAATAGTAGCTGATTGGGTTGATATGGACAAATTCGTACTGCCGGTCAATAAAACTCAGGAGCGTTTGAAATTTGGTTTCGGGTCCAATGATTTTGTTATTTACACGCTTCGTGGTTTGCAGGCTCGAATGGGCATAGGTAATTTGATCCAGGGCTTTAAGTTAATCAAAGACAGCATTCCTTGCGCGAAACTCATTATTGGAGGGAAAGGAGCCCTGCGTAACGAGTTGGAAGAGTTGGTGAGATGTCTGGATATTTCAGATTCGGTCACATTTCTCGGATATGTGCCTGAGGATGAAGTCGTTCCCAGGTATCAAGCCGCAGATGTTGTTATCATGCCTTCCATTGATGGTGAAGGTTTTGGGTTGCCTGTTCTCGAATCTATGGCTTGCGGAACTCCCGTTCTAGCTACGCCAGCCTGTGCGCTACCTGAAGTGTTGCGTGGGAAACAGGAACGATTGTTTTCTGGTATTTTTCCAGAAAACATTGCAGCTGGCATCATGTCTTTTTACCGGCTATGGCAAGCAAATGGAGTTAATCCAAACGCTGAAAGACAATATGTGCTGGAGCAGTTTGCTGAGGACAAGCTGATTAAATTAATACTGGATGATTATGAAGGGTAATTGGTTTCGATTCTTAGCACAGACACTGACGATATTGAAACACGCAGGTTTCCTTTGACTTATGCAAGAGTGTGAGGGAGAGTGGGAGCTTATTCGTGAGAACGTTTAGAACAATAAATAAATGGATTAGAATGTTGAATGGAAAGAGCATTCTACACGTTACCCAGGATATCGGCAAAGTATATTCCAAAAAAGAAGTAAATGGTTATTATAATAATTTGACGGAAAAAGTATTGAATCCAGCCGCGCTATTGGATGAAACAGGGCTGGTCTACAATGTTACAAGTGATGGGAAGAAAGTTTACTTCTCAATAGCTATATTTCAGTATGGACTTGGGGCATATGATTTGTTTATTCTAACAGGCTGTCCGGAATACAAAGAAGACTTTATGAGAACCGTTGAATGGGCATGGAAGAATCAGGAACAAAATGGTGCGTGGGATACCTTCTCCATTGTAGGAACCAGAAAACCATACTCGTCGATGGCTCAGGGAGAGGGTGCCTCTTTACTTGTTCGAGCGTATAAAGAAACCGGTGATGAAAAATACTTGAAGGCCGCAAAGCAAGCTGTGGATTTTATGTGTATCCCGATCGCTGGTGGAGGCTGTACACAATATCTGGATGATAAATTATGGTTTAAAGAATATATTGAAAAACCGGTTGTTCTAAATGGTTGGATATTTTCAATCTGGGGACTTTACGATTATTATAAAGCGAGTAATGTTGAGGATTATAATAAAATACTGACCAAGGCAATTCAAACTCTTGAACAAGAGCTTGAGACATTTGATTGTAATTATTGGTCAAAATATGATATGGAAAATACGGTCGCGAGCCCGTTTTATCACCGACTACATATAGCTCAATTAAAAGTTATGCATGAATTATTTGGCTGCGGAATTTTTTTGGAATATGCAAAAAAGTGGGAAAAATATCAGAAAAACAGGCTAAACTGCTGCAAGGCGTTCATTATAAAAGCTTATCAAAAGATAACCGAAACAAAGACTGAAAGAATTATAATTATACGCTAACAATGTTTCGGGATTTGCAGCCTGGATTTTACACGAATAGTAAGGGGGAGTTTCTATGACAAGGATTTGCGTTTTGGGCTTAGGATACATCGGACTTCCGACTGCAAGTGTTTTTGCCGCCAATGGATTTCATGTTGTTGGTGTAGACGTTGATTCCCAAATTGTTGATGTACTGAGTAAAGGACAGATTCATATTAACGAACCGGGGTTAAAAACTGTTGTATGTGCGGCAATCCAATCCGGAAACATGCTCGTGCGGCAAGTGCCCGAGCAAGCTGATGTTTTTATTATTGCTGTTCCTACCCCGCTAAAAGAGGATAATTCGGCAGAATTAATGTATGTTATACAGGCTACGGAGTCAATACTGCCATTCTTGCAAAAAGGAAATTTGGTAATTCTGGAATCAACAGTTCCACCGCGTACCACGGAAGATATTTTAGTTCCTATTTTGCAAAAAAGCGGCTATAACATTGGCGAAGAAATTTATCTGGTGCATTGCCCGGAAAGGGTGTTGCCGGGAAATATCCTCCATGAATTCGTTAGTAATGATCGTATTATTGGCGGAATAAATGACAAGTCATCCTATAAAGCACGGGGAATATATGAAAAAGTTGTACAAGGGAACTTATTAATTACAGATGCCACATCGGCTGAAATGGCTAAATTGATGGAAAATACGTATCGTGATGTCAATATTGCACTGGCAAACGAGGTTTGCCGAATAGCCTATGATTTAAATTTGGATGCGCTGGAAATAATTAAATTGGCAAACATGCATCCGCGTGTAAATCTACACCAACCGGGTCCGGGAGTCGGTGGACATTGCCTGGCAGTGGACCCCTGGTTTATTGTTGAAAAATCAAACAATGCAGAATTAATACGGTTGAGTCGGGAAATAAACGATGCGATGCCGGATTTGGTTGTCGGCTTAGTGAAAAAAATGCTGGATCAAATAGTAAAACCCAAGATTACGGTGTTGGGAGTTACTTACAAAGGGAATGTGGATGACATAAGAGAAAGCCCTGCTACTGAAGTCATCCGTGAACTTAAACAAGCAAATATTGATGTCGGTATATACGATCCATATGTAAAAAATTATGAATTTGAATTGTCAAATCTTGAAGAAGCTTTTGTAGCATCTGATTTGATTTTGTTGTTAGCAGATCATAAAGAATTTAAATATCTTTCAGCTGATGAACTGGGGCTGCTCATGCGCAACAAGCAGTTATTTGACACTAGAAATTGCTTAAATCATAATAAGTGGAAAGATGCTGGATTTAGTGTCAAGGTGCTCGGAAAAAACAATCAAAATAGTTGAACCGGCGAAGACGGGAGTAAGTTTTTTCAGAGATAGGGAAGCGTATTAATTTGAAAGTGAAAACGGGAGGAAGAATGTTACCACTATCCCATGTTGGATTTACGACTGCCGCAGTCAAGGTGCTGGAAACGGGTTTGCGGCTTCGGCAGATTGATTATCGAATAGTTATTGTCTCTTCGTTATTGCCGGATATCATCGACAAATCCTTGTTTAAGTTGCTTGAAAGCAGTTATACATATGAGAGTCGTGCTATTGGTCATTCTTTGGTTTTTTTAGGGTTTATTGGAATTCTCGCAGCTATACAATGGTTTTGGAACAAAAAAACATGGCTAGCTCCAGTGTTTATCGGGGCATTGTTTCATGATGTGTTTGATGTGATGTGGATTCACCCAGGTATTTTCTATTGGCCGCTTGAAGGTTGGCAGTTTTCCAAACCCATAGATGAAGCTTGGCTGGGAACAATTCAATTGGGCTGGTATAAGATAAAACAAAGAGATCTATTTGATAATATCAGCGTGCTGATCCTGTTATACTTTTTCATGAAAGTTGCTCTGGGCGGCAAAATTCTTGAATTTGTTCGAAAAGGCAAGCTCTAGATCTCGTAAATACAAATTGACAAGATATAGATTTATCGGTAAAATATAACTAGACAATTTAAGGAATTGGCATACCCGTTGAAAAGCGGTGACGCAAAGCCGTGGGTCTAACGGCATGATGCCTATGACTGCCTGGTTGCTCTTGCAAGTATTTGTTGTGAGTGCTGCCAGGTGGTTTTTATTTTCCAGAGGGAAAGGTTAGCTTTCCCTGGATGTTTTCTTTAAGTAATTTTTATTTTTTCCTTCTTGCTGGTATGGTATAATTATCCAAGCAAAAGCATGGAACTGTGTAATAATACATCTTTTACATGAAAGATGAGGTGTAACATATTGAAAGATCGACGGTTTTGGCTGGCTGTTGTTTCGGCATGTATGGCCACACAGCATAATACTGGTGAAACGGCAGCAGCCGTAGTTCCTGATCCAGGTCGTGAATACTCTGTTCGTATACATACTTCTGTGGCAGAGGAAGAGGCTGTTGTCTCTTTGTTTGATGATTATCGTTATGAGGAGGTTATAGAAACAGCTAATGCAGCATGGCCACGGTTAGAAGCTATGCCTGACAGAGTGTTATATTGTGTGGCTGAATGTTATATTCGAACAGGTCAGGTACGGTTAGCAAAAACCGGTTTTGAGTTACTCATCGCTCACAGTCCGCAAAATCATAGGTATCGTGCGGGCTTGGCGTATACATTGCTGTATGCCGGTCAACTGGATAAGGGCTTAGCGATGTATCGTCAGGTACTGCTAGAAAATCAGGGAATGCTTGCTGGTGCAGCGGAAGACGCAGCGGCACTTTTGTCAATGGGCAATGTAGGCGGTGGCAAAGCATTATTTCAAATGGTCATCGAGAATAGTCCTGACAAGCAGCGTTATTCTCAATTGTATGAGAAAAGCCTGCGTATGTATAGGCTGGCAGACGATGTCCCGGCAGTGCAGGTGCCATCAGCTACGGTTGCACAGACGGCTGTTTCTGCTGAAAATGAGCGGAAGTTGTTGCATACTCAGGCTGTGGAAATGGCTCAAAAAGGTCAATATCAGCAGTCCCTGGATCTTATGGCCCGTCTTGTTAAGGCAGATGCACAAGATAAATCGGTTCTTTTTGATTATGTCACTATTTTGCAACAGGCAGGTCAGAATGAGCAGGCTATCAATGTATATAATCAGCAGTCTGGTACAAGTATGCCTTTTTCGGTAATTCGAAGCGTTAGTACCGCCTATTTTCAGTTGCAAGACTATGACAAGGCTCTGGCTGTGCTGCAACCGGCAATTATTCGTGGCGAAAGGGACGCACTTTTGTTGGCTGGGGAGATGAGCTTACTCCGTGGTAATACTATCGGTGCTCAGGCCTATTATGAGCGGCTATTATCCATGAATTCTAACGATTATGAGGTGTATTTCAGCCGTGGGATGTTGAGTCTGCAGATAAAAGATTACAGACAAGCGGCCCGGGATTTGGAACGGGCGCGGAGACTGCTGCCGGAATGCCCGGACAAGGCTGAACGGTTGACTAAGTTGGAACATAATTTGGCTATTGCCTATATGAATAATGGTCAAGACCAAAAGGCGGCTTTAATTTTAGTTAATTATACCAAAACCCTGCCTGTCGAAGGTTCACTTGCCGGCGACTATATATTAGCACTTGGCAACAGCTCTCAGTATGAACTGGCAGTCCGGGAAGGAGAGCGGCTATGGCCTACTTATACAGATGTACCAATTCCCGGACTTAGGTCTCTGGCCGAAAGCTATCTTCGCCTTGGAAAACAGGGAGAAGCTTTGGCTGTATATCGCTATCTTGCCGGGCTGCAGCCGAGTGACGATGCTAGCCGGCGGATGCTGGCTTTTCAGTTAATGCTGAATGGCCGTACAGCAGAAGGACTTAGCTATTACGGTCAATTACTCGACAAAGCACCAACCAATGCGGATGCTGTGATCGCTGATGCGGTAACTCTTATCAATACAGATAAGTATATTGACGGGAAATCACTGTTTGAATTAGTGCTAAGCAAGTATCCAAAGCCGGCGTATCGTCGGCAGTATGCCGAAGTTTTAGTAAAGAAAAATCACAACCGTGCAGCGTATAAGCAATACCAATTGTTATCTGCTCAACCGGAAGGGGAGCTGGATGGATTATCAGGTATGGCTCGCACAGCCAGCGCGCTAGGTGATTATTCGAAGTCCCGCCAGGCGCTGGATACAATTACGAGTAAGTATGGACGGAGTAAAGCCGTTACAGCTCTTGAGTCCCAAACAGCCTCTGCTGATCGCCAGGACTATCAAGGCCCAGAGCCACGGGTGTTAGGTGCGGCGACCTCCAAGGCAAGTCCGGCATATGCTATAGCTGAATTAAAGAATCCGGCTGGTTCGGGCAACTCTGGTGCCACTGCGGTAAGAGGCAGCACAGAAATATCCAAAGATGAGTTTGCTTATGAAATGGCGCAACTTGCCGCAAATTTCTTAGCTGCACCTGTAACCAGTACTGAAAATTTTAAAATTGATTTTGCTTTTGCTACTTCTACCATTACGGCCAAAGCAATGCCGCTTATACCTAGTGAACAAAGAAATGATTTTACTTACGAAATGGCACAGATCACATCAAATGTAATTAATGATCAAAACTTAGATGTGAAAAAAGCTAAAATGCAATTTGCACAACTTACAACAAAAGTGGTAAATCGTATCGATAAAACCACTGCTGATAAAAAAATAATAACTTTAAGGAAAAATGATGCCATTGAGTCCCAGACAATGGCCAGTTCGGACAAAACCGGCGGCGATAGTCCCAAAGTAAGTGCTTCAGGTGATGTTGATCCAGCCACATATAATAGCCTTATGGCTGATTTGATGCAGGTTGGTGATAGCAGCAAGCATATAAACAACAAGATCAATGTTGACGGTGAAATTCGCTTTCATTACGCGGCGAATAGCGGTTCTGCGCAATGGGATAAAGATGCATCAGGACTCCGGCTTTATCTTGGTGCCGATACAAAAATCAATAAAGATTGGCAGTTGTTTGGTATGCTGGAAGGCCAAAAGAGTATAAAAAATTATAATAATAAATTCGAGCTTTCTCGCCTGTATGTGGAAGGAAATGTAGGCGCAGCTACGGTGAAGGCAGGCAAATTCGGTTACCTGATGGCGGAAGGGAATATTTATGATAGCAGCTTTACCGGCATTAAAGTTGATTTTGGTGATCCGATAAAATACTCGTTTAGCTATGGGGAAACCGAAGATACAAAATCAACATATATAGCAACAGCTCGGTATAAGGATTTTGATTACAATCTGGATGCCGGTGTGTATCACTACCGCCTGGATGACGGCTCTAATAAAACCAACACCATCTGGAATATTGGTGGCAACTATAATTTTAGCAATTTTAGTATTGGGGCCATGTACTTGGATTCTAGTCTAAAAGATCGCAAAGGGAACAGCGATGGCTATGTACTTAGTCTTACTTATGGCGACCTACGTACATATAGGCCGGGCACCTATAGTATGTTTGCAAAATATTACAATCAACCGCAAGGAACATATATTGATCATGGAATGAACGGCAAAGGCAATTCCATGCAAGGCTTGAAAGGCTATGGTGCAGGAGTAAGTTATGCTTTGGCAAAAGACTTGGTTGCGGGTGTAGAGTACTATGATCTTTCTGACAAAGTTACCGGCGAAAAAGGAAAAACGATATGGACCCAACTGACTCATTATTTTTAACTTTATAAGTAGGTGAAGTGGCATGTCATTGGAAGTAGTTAACGGAATAAAGGCAAAAAAAAATTATGTAGCTGTTGTAGGTCTTGGCTATGTAGGGTTGCCAATAGCAGTGGCATTTGCTGAAAAATTCAAAACACTGGGATTTGATAGTAATCAGGAGAAAATTAAAAATTACCAACAGGGAATTGATCCTACCCTCGAAATTGGTGACGAAAAAATCGAAAGCTCGACTCTAGAATTTACTACTGATCCCGCAAGATTGCAGGCAGCTAAAATGATTATCATTGCCGTACCAACGCCGATTAATGGTGATAAAACACCAAATTTGTCACCTGTTGTTGATGCTAGCCAAATAGTAGGGAAAAACTTATCAACAGGAAGTATTGTTGTTTTTGAATCCACAGTATATCCGGGTGTAACGGAAGATATTTGTATACCTATTTTGGAAGCAGAATCTGGTTTGCGATGTGGCAAGGATTTCAAAGTCGGTTATTCTCCCGAACGAATTAATCCCGGAGATAAAGTACATAGACTGGATAACATCACCAAAATTGTTTCCGGTATAGATGAAGAAACACTGGAAGAGATTGCGGCAATTTATGAACTAATTATTCATGCCGGCGTATATAAAGCACCTAGCATTAAAGTTGCGGAAGCCGCAAAGTTGTCGGAAAATGCCCAAAGAGATGTTAACATCGCCTTTATGAATGAACTGGCACTGATTTTTGACCGGATGGGGATTAATACCAAAGAAGTTATTGATGCAATGAATACCAAATGGAATGCGCTGGGGTTTTATCCTGGCTTAGTAGGCGGACATTGTATTGGGATTGATCCATATTATTTTATTTATCAAGCCGAAGTGCTGGGGTATCACTCAGAAATTATTGCCGCCGGGAGAAAAGTCAATGACGGCATGGCAACTTTTATTGTTCATAATGTAATCAAAAGAATGATTCAAGCAGGTAAAAATGTTAATGACTCCAATATATATGTTATGGGAGTCAGCTTCAAAGAGGATTGTCCTGATATGCGCAACTCAAAAGCCGTAGAGCTTTGTAAACAACTTACTGGATATGGAATCACAGTAAAAGTAGTAGATCCAGTTGTTGATAAAGCAGAATACAAAAGAGAATTACATCAGGAGCTTGTGGAAATAAAAGATATTTCCAATGCCGATTGTCTGATATTTTTGGTAGGTCATCAACAGTTTAAGGATTTAGGGGTAGCAGATATCAAAAGAATGTTCAGACAGAATGAAAATCAGTCGAAGCATGTGATCATTGATATTAAGAATGTAATTGAACAGAAAGAACTGGAAGCAGCGGCTTATTCTTACTGGAATCTTTAGTCAGGAGAGGTGGTATCCATGAAAGGGCGTACGCTGGTATTAGTATTAATTCTTATTACCGGAGTTTCCCTGGCCACTGTATTTTTTTATAAAGACTTTCAAAAAAATCAACCAGTGCGGGAGTATAGCAGTAATATAACAATTGACGATCTCTACAATGCGGACGCGGAAGTGGCACAAGTCTTAGCACAACTGGAAAAAAGTCAAGAGAAGGCAATAATCGTTACCGGCGTTCCGGGCAGTTCCCGTCAGATTGCCTTGACCTTTGACGGACTAACAGATCGTAATACTATGCAGCAAATATTGGTTTTGTTGAAAAAGTACAACAGTAAGGCAACCTTTTTTGTGGATGGACTGCATACTGTCGAGGATCCACAGACCTTGGCAGATATTAAAAACGCAGGGCAGAAAATTGAAAACTTTACCCTGGTGGGTATGCCTAAAATGGAAAATCTGCCTATCGAAAGATTGGCTAAGGATTTTTGTCGTGCCGAAAAAATTGTTAAAGAAAATGCTACACAAGACCCTAATTTGCTAAAATGCAATGATACAAAATATACAGAGCAAGTGCTGCAAGTCGCGAAGGCATGCGGATTTAAAAATGTTGTACAAAGTGATGCTTTTTTTAATGTGAGACAAAGCAACGCTGCAGCTATTGACGCGGACGCCTTTGTTGCAGCTCTTCGGCCAGGTAGTATTGTTTCTGTTAAATTATTAGCCGATATTGAACTGATTACAAATGAACCAGGGAAAACTGATCTGAAGCCAGCTATAGATAAACAACCAGGATTAAAAGAAATGTCACAAGGAGGTCTGGGAGAACCGGAGATTGCTTTGGCTGTGGAAAAACTGTTAATAGCACTGCAGAAGGCCCAATATAGCACAGTGTTTGTAGAGGATTATTCCAAAATGAGCAGTAAAACGGCCTTGCGGCCAGATTACAGCAACTACTTTGCATTGTTAGCAAAAATAGCTTCCTTTCTGCAAGAGCAAAGTATGGCGCTATTTAGCTGCCCAATAGCGTATGCAGCGGAAGGTATTGAGCAGCCGGCAACTGAGATCAAGACGATTTTCACTACAGAGCAGGCTCTTTCTTACACCTTTGGCGGCTTAACGAAAGAAGCAGTAGTAAATGATGTCCTTGAAAGATTGAATACGCTCGGCATTAAAGCAACCTTCTTTGTGTCGGAAGCAGAAATGGAAAAGTATCCGCAAATAGTACGTAAAATTATTGCCGATAAGCATGAAGTCGGTATTGCCATAAGACCGAAGGCTGGAGCGAGCTTAGAGGAAACCCGCAAGAGTATTATGTCTTCGTCGCGCCTGCTGAAAGAGCAGTTTGGCGTGTCTGCGAATTTGGTAAAGCAGATATCAGGCATTGTAGCAGATACTACAAAGGAAGCGGTTGGCAGTTTAGACTATAAGTTGATTGGTCAATCAATCAATATTGTGCAGCTAAAACACAAAGATTATACTTCGGTAGATGCGATTATGGCCGAACTATTTCGTAGCAGCATAGTTTCATTGTCCCGGGGAGAAATCCTGTATTTTAAAATGGATTTCTATACAGATAACCAAATCGTCGGCGGTTTGCTGGAATCAATCAAACAAAACAAAATAGATAATATTGCTTATGCAGCCTTTTATGATAATTCCACTAACAACCGGGCCAATAATTCGCAGTATAGGATTAAGCCGGTTGGTGAAATTCTCAATAATACGAAGTACACTTACCAATACCCGGTAGACTTGCAAAAGGTTCCGCCCCATCTAAGGCATGATGGACCGGAAATTGCTATTGACAGTCATAACTTCTTAGCAACAGCTTCTCAGCATTATATTGGGCAAAACGACGTTAGCTTTGAGGATCGGATGATCGGATTTTCAAAAATGGATGAACGGCGACTCGATAAAACCGGCTTTGTACACACCCAAGATAATGTTATCTTTTTAACCTTTGATGATTGGGGGTCAGATGCAGCGATAAATAAATTGCTGTATGTTCTGCGCAAACATAATGTACCGGGAACATTTTTTATTATTACCAACAATGTCTTGTATAACCCGAACCTGCTCAGGGCAATTGCTGTGGAAGGCCATGAAATTGGCAGTCACTCGGATAAGCATAAACCGATGGCGGTCATGGATCCCAAAACACATAAGTATGTCAAAACGCAAGAAAAAGAAGAGTATCTCAAAGACTTGGCAACTTCTTACCAGAAATTGCGGGAAGTTACAGGCGATGTAACTGTTAATGGGAAACCGGCTTTGACTAGATTTTTTCGTCCCCCCACACTGGCAATCAGTAAAATGGGCCTGGAAGCGCTGCTTGACACCGGTTACGACTATATTATTTCCGGTTCGACAAGTACCAATGACTATAAAGCCAAGGATATTACTCAGCTTGTAGACACGATCAAAGAAGGCGTTTATACCCAATACGGTGAAGTGAAAAAGGGCGCTATCCTGGTTATGCACATGGGCGATAGTGTTATCTACACACCGGCGGCTTTGGATATTTTGCTGACGGCCAATGAAGCTAAGGCGGATTCTGATCCATCGAAGTTTAAAGTGGGCAGGTTATCTGATTATTTATTTGCGGGTTATTCGCAAATAAATCCAAAAAGAACATTGAGATTAGTGCATAGCGCTGATAACGTTCGCAAGTAAAAGCAAAATCACATGAATTGCCAGGGAGGTAGGCTATGGATAAACAATTTAAAGAAGATAAAGAAGATATTTTGTTTGCCGTTAAACCTGACCGTAGGCTGCTTTCTAAAGTGCCGGATAAAGAGGGCTTGCGTACTAACGTGGATCGACGCCAGGCATTAGGGAATAATGTGGTTGGAAATGACCTTGGAGCCCGGATAGTATCTGAAAATATGGGCAAACGCTATTTGGTTGAGTATATTGTTGCCGTTACATACGTTTTGGCGGGAAAAACGGTAAACCGTACTGGAAAATGTGTGGATATATCGACAACCGGAATGCTATTGGAAGTTCCCCCTGAAGTAGCAGAGGATTTGAGCCAAGCCAGGAATATTTGTTTGAAGTTTACTATCGCGCCCGGTACTATGCCGGAAGGTTATGAGATGAAAGTTGACATTGAGGCTAAATATATCCGGCTTGAAAAAACTCCCGCAGGGAAAACACGCTGTGGTGTACTATTTTTAGAATCATTAGCGCAGTATGCCAATAGAAAAAAAAATTGGTATATGCTATCATGTGCCTCACTGTTCCTATTCATTATTTGTGCCTGTATCATGCTGATGCGGGCAGAAAGCATATTATATTTTAAGTTTAATAAAATTCTGTATATGTATAGCCTTATTGCCGCTACTTTTTTGCTGAGCCGCTATTTATTCGCTGTTTTTTATCGGCCTGTTCCCATTGACAACGAGTTTACACCAGGTGTCAGTATTGTTATTCCTTGTTTTAACGAAGAAGAGTGGATACAAAGAACGATTGTAAGCTGCATCAATCAGGATTATCCTGTTGATAAGCTGGAAGTGATCGTAGTCGATGATTGCTCCAACGACCAGTCTTTTACAAAAATTGTAGAAATAGTGGAAGAATTAAAGAGTAAAGAAAAACGCTATGACGTCGAAACAAGACTGCATTATTTCCGGCAGGAGAAAAATGCCGGCAAGAGGAACGCCATGGCTCAAGGAGCAAGAAGGGCACAACATGAATTAGTGGTATTTGTTGATTCCGACAGTTTTTTAGATCCTTTTGCGATTCGAAATATTGTGCAGCCTTTCAAAGATACAAAAATGGGAGGTGTGTCAGGCAGAACAGATGTTGCTAATACCTATACCAATGCGCTTACAAAGATGCAGGCTGTCCGCTATTATATTGCGTTTCGGATAATGAAAGCAGCAGAAGGCTATTTTGATGCCGTCACCTGCTTATCAGGCCCGCTTTCTTGCTATCGGAAAGACTTAGTTCTCAAATATATGGATGCCTGGCTGAACCAAGAATTTTTTGGAGAGAGAGCCACATTTGGCGATGACCGGAGCATGACAAATTTTATCTTAAGAAACAATCGTACTACCTATCAGGATACGGCAATATGTACTACCATTGTGCCAAATAGATATTCCGTTTTTTTGAAACAGCAAATGCGCTGGAAACGGTCATGGCTGAGAGAATCAATGATAGCAGCCCGGTTTATGTGGAAAAAAGAACCCTTTATGTCATTATCCTTTTATATGGGGATGCTAGTACCGCTGCTGGCGCCGGCTATCGTTATTTATAATCTGGTTTACATTCCACTTATGCACCGGGTATTTCCCCTTACTTTTATCCTCGGTATTTTTCTGATGGCCTTGTTGATGAGTATGGCTCAACTATTTCTGCGAAAAAGCTCAACATGGCTGTATGGATTATGGTTCTGTTTCTACTATGAAGCCGTGCTTTTATGGCAAATGCCCATTGCCTGGGTTACGTTTTGGAAAACTACCTGGGGAACAAGGTTGACTCCGGCCGATATTTTGGAAATGGCAAAAAAGAAAGATAATATAAGTGGGGATATACGCTGATGACAACGCCAACTCATTTTATTGCTCGTAAGTATAGAAAAACAGCCGTCTATGCGAAATTCACAGAACTCAAAGACAGAAAGAAAATGGTAAGAGTAGTGTTTCAACTACTATTTATTTTTGCGATAATTGCGATAGCGATAGTTACCTTGCTTACTTTGAAAGCATATAAGCCTTATACCGCGCAGAGTGCAAAGTTTTCGGGCGATAAAGGCTTTGTTGCCCTTTCTTATTTTGGTGTGGAAAGGATAGGTAAACAAAATATCATTGGCATCGGGCGTTTGCAGGAACATTTGCAGGCGCTAAAAGATTTGGGCTATGTAACGATTACGCAGCAAGATATTTTAGACTACTATCAGTCTGGAAAAGAGCTGCCGGAAAAATCATTGTTTTTAATCTTTGAAGACGGCAGACGGGATACGGCTATTTTTTCGCAAAAAATCCTGGAAGAGTTGAATTTTAAAGCAACCATGCTGACCTATCCCGAAAAATTCGATAAAAAAGACCCTAAATTTTTAGTACCTGAAGAACTAACAGAGCTGGAAAAAACGACGTATTGGGAAATGGGTACCAATGGTTACAGACTGGCGTTTATTAACGTGTTTGACCGCTACGATAACTATCTGGGAGAATTAGTGCCACTTGAACATGCCGGAGTTGCCCCTTACTTAGGCCGTAAATACAATCACTATTTAATGGATTATATACGGGATGAATATGGTGTTCCAAAAGAAAGCTATACCAGGATGAAAGAACGTATTTCGCATGATTATCAAGCCGTACGGGATATATATACTCAGTCTATTGGCTATGTACCGGGAACGTATATACTCATGCACTCTAATACAGGCCAGTTTGGCAATAATGACAAAGTCAGTGCTGTGAATGAATATTGGATGAAAACATTGTTTACAATGAACTTTAACCGGGAAGGATTTACGTTTAATCAGAGAAACAGCAGTATTTATGATTTAACGCGGATGCAACCGCAGCCTTATTGGTATCCCAATCATTTGTTGATGCGGATAAAATACGATATTAATCAGGATTTGGATTTTGTTAATGGCAATTTAAATAAACAGAGAAAATGGGATACTCGTAAAGGGGCATTGGAGATTCAAGACGAAACGATGATTTTGACCTCTTTGCCAAAAGACCAAGGATTAGTACGTTTGAAGAATAGTAATGATTTTGAAGATATAAAACTTAGCGTAAGGCTAAAGGGCAATAAATTTGGGTTACAGAGAATATATCTGAGGGCAGATGAAGACTTAAAAAGATTTTTGTCTGTATATATTCTTAGCAATGTTTTGTATGTTACAGAACAAAATGGCAGTGCCGAAAAAGAATTGTTTAAGTTAAATTTAGATCAGCATGACGGGAAAACTATTTTATCCATTCCTGAGGATAAAAAAGCGGCTGAACTAACTGCGCTGACAACTCTTTTGCAATATGCTAATTCACCTGAAAAAGCCAAAGCTTACACAGTGCGGTTGGAAAATAAAACCCGGGAAGTAGCTCCTACCGTTCCAGAGGGGGCAGCACCCTATATACCTGAGATCAGTGTTCATGCGAAAGGTGACCGGCGCGTGGCATTGTCTCTTAAAGGAGATAAGCTAACCATTATAGTGGATGACAAGGAAGCCGTAAGCGATTTGCCAGTAACGAATACAAAAGTTGGCGCTATTTTTCTTGAAAGTGCATGGGGGGGCTATGGGCAAAGTCAAAGAAATTTGGCAGATGATGTATATGATGGTGTATTTGATAAATTGATAATTTCTGAAAATACGGGAGCAAAAGATGAAAGAATTTTGTTTGACAGTAAATTGGATGGATTTGATAATATCAAGCATACAGTGAAGCAGCTATGGGAAGCCCTCATAGATTTTTTTGTTAAATACTTGTAGGCAGTAGAGAGGTGCAACTGGGTGAAGGGTATAGCTTATAAAATTTTTAAAATGGTGCTGTTGATAGCTGTTTTTGTTCTTTTGGCAGGCTGTAACTATAATAACCAGTTGACTAGTAAGGCCGATGCAAAAGATACGATTGAAAGGGCGGCATGGTTAGCTTATTGGGATTTGGATGCCGGTGAAAAAGACTTGCAGCGGATAGGTAAAAAATTAGGTAAACTGTCTTACTTTGGTGCGTATTTTGATGCCCAGGACCGCATTTTCATTCCCCAGGAACTTAGTAATAAAAGAAAGGAGTTAAAAGCGAAAAAGGAGAAATATGAAACCTATCTTACCTTTATAAATGATAAACAGAATGCTGACGAATCGGTTATCATGAAAGACATTGAAGTTCTTCGCAGGATATTTGCCACACCTGCATCCAGGGACAGACATATTGATGATCTTATTGCGCTGACTTTGCAAGGTAAGTATGACGGCATTGAAATTGATTATGAACGTATATGGAATGATGAACAAATTGCCAAGTCTTTTTCATTATTTGTTGATAAGCTTTATAAAAAAGCCGGGGAAAATAAGTTAAAACTCCGGGTGGTACTTGAACCAGGGACACCATTTTCTATTGCTAATCTCCCTCAAGGACCTGAATATGTAGTCATGTTTTATAACCTGTACGGGCTGCATAGTGAGCCAGGCCCAAAGGCCAATCGGGGGTTTATTGAAAAAACAGTAAGGCAAATGAAAGCGTTACCAGGCGAAACCTCTGTTGCCTTTGCAACCGGCGGCTGTCTATGGGGGGATAATGGCAAGAGAACGCTTCTCTCAGAAGCCGAAGCCAAAACTATTGCAGTGATACAGGACAGTAAAACCAAAAGGGATGAAGAAAGCCGGTGCATAGTTTTTGAGTATAAAGATATGGGTGTTTCCTACCAGGTTTGGTATGCTGATGTCGAAACGCTAAATTACTGGATTGGTATAGCTAAGGAGCAGGGTGTAAATAACATCAGCATATGGCGTTTGGGCGGAAATATTGCTATTAACAAAATAGAATAGATAAGTGCATAGCTGCGTTACTAGCCGTTTAATTGGACTAATCACAAAAACCCCCTGCCGGATTTGTAAGAATGGCAGGGGGGTTGTATTTCTATGGCAAATATTACAAAGTGGGGAAATAGGGTCTGACTTGGTGGAACTGACAGCGAGTTTCATGAGCGGAAAATTTCTAACCTGTTCCTTAACTTTATGCTAAAATAGACATATCCAGTTAAAAGGAGGAATTTCGATGCTAAAAAAACTTATCCCGGCATGTACTGCA
Source organism: Sporomusa sp. KB1 (assembly GCF_007830295.1). Taxonomy (GTDB): domain Bacteria; phylum Bacillota; class Negativicutes; order Sporomusales; family Sporomusaceae; genus Sporomusa. The sequence goes on from NZ_VLKC01000002.1 coordinate 3,122,915, forward strand.
CTTATTATTGCTTTGTCAGGCGTAACAGCTAGTGCATCACCGGCTTTGGAAAGGGAAATAACCAGTGATTTAAAACAGTTTGACGGACAAGTTGGCGTATTTGCCAAGAACTTAAAAACAGGAAAAACGATAAAATATAACCAGGATACTGTTTTTCCTACCGCTTCTACAAGTAAGCTGATTGTGGCATTGGCTACATATAAATTTCTTTATCCAAAAGCGCCGTCCTACAAGCAGAATGAGTATGATCAAGAAATTGATATGATGATAAAAGTAAGTGATAACAATACGTTTGCTGCCTTACTGAATGAGTTTGATGCAACCAAAAAAGACGGGTTTGATAAAGTTCAGCGGGATTTACAGTTAAGTAAGACGGAAATCCATGATGAACAGGCGTTTAAAAAATACAGTTATCATAGTGTAACAACGCCTTATGAAATGTCCAAGGTTCTTGAGTCCATATACAGGGAAAAATATATTGACAAAAAAAATGTGCGGCGATTAAAAGACGATCTGGCCAACACAATCTTCCATGATGAAATTCCCCGTTATATGCAAGTACCGGTATTTCATAAAGTCGGTGAACTGGATGATGTGCTTTGTGATGTGGGTGTCGTTCAGGACGGACATGATCCAATTTTAATCAGTTTTTACACCCGCACAGGTGACCATAGCTATTCCAGTGACTTTATTGCAAATGTATCAGCAAAACTCTACAATGCGTTGCGGAGATAAAGCACTATTGCTATTCTTGAAAAAAGCTAGGAGTTGGTTATAAACATGAAAATAAAAGTATGGATACCATTAGTGATTACATTACTAATGGTTTGTCTGTCTAGCTATGGATTTTGTAGTGGAACAGTTAAATTTAAACGAAGTGATTTCCCGGTGGTGTTGATGTACCATGATATCAAAGAAACAGAAATAAATGGATTCGATGTTTCAGTAAAGGATTTTTGTCAACAACTGGATTGGTTGGCAGCCCATGGATATAAAACATTGTCTGTTCATGAATTTGTTGAATGCCTTACGCAAAATACCCCTTTTCCGAAAAAAAGCATTTTCATTACCTTTGATGACGGTTACGATGGAATAAATACATATGCTGTGCCGGAACTTCGTAAGCGTGGAATGAAGGCAACTTTCTTTATTATTAAGAACAGCATGGGAAATAAGCTGACAGGCTATTCTTACCTGACTGAGCAACAAATCAAAGAATTAAGTGTAGATCCGTTGTTCTCCATTCAACCACATACCCTGACGCATGCAGACCTTACTAAAATTTCCGCCGAACAATTGCAAGATGAAGTAGCGGGATCAAAGAAGTTTTTTGAGGATTTGACGGGAACACAATCTGAGACGATTGCATTTCCCTATGGCTCTTATAATAAAAGTGTCCTAGATGCAGTCGAGCGAGCTGGGTATAAAGCGTCTTTTGCTGTTAGCGACCTAGGACTTTATGATCATGAGGCGAGGTTTTCCATACCACGGATCTATATGGGGATTATTATGGGGAAAAATAATATGGAACTATTCAAAAAATCGGTGCTTAACTATAAAAGCATCCCGAAAGAAGCTTTTGTCGAAAGGTTTGGCCCTTTGGATTAAAAGTTTGTAAAAGGGCGCATTGCCAAGCTAAAAATTAGTATTGTTTTTCGCCTTTGATAAAAGTAATGCAGGACACTGTGCGTAGTAGAGAACAGTGTCCTGCATTACTAGTTGTTAGCCGTTTGCTTCTATATCATCGAGATTATGCTCTGAAGCGTATTTTTCCTGAATTACGAACCAGGTATAGCTAAAGAGAAAAATACCCATGATGCTGGCAGAGCACCAATAAATCGAGGCATAGCCAAGTTTGCCGGCGAGCATTCCTAAGGCGATCGAGCCTACCCCATTACCGATATCAATCATATTATAAAAGGTTGCACTGGCTGTGCTGCGTTTCGCTGGTGGTACAAGATTAAACATCCAGGTTTGTAATGCTGGGAAAATGGTGCCGTAGCCAAAGCCGTACAGGGCAGAGGCTGCTAAAAAAGAAGTCATGCTTTTGCTTTGGGCTAAAGCCACAAACCCTAATAAAAAGAATATTGTGCCAGGTAAAATGACCCAGGCAGGCCCCTTTTTGTCAAAAATGCGGCCTGTTACTACACGCGATAAAAAGATACAAAGGGTACACATCAGAAAGAAAGCACCTGCATTAGCAATATGGGCTTCTTGGGCTAATAAAGCGATGAAATTTAAAACCCCACCGATACAAACCCCGAATAGCAGGGCAAGAAAGGCTTGGAATAGTAGTCTTCTTTCCAGTAGTTTATCGATAAGTGATGATTTTTCTTGCTTCTCTGTATGTATAGAACGGTCATCAGGAATGGAACAGAGACTCAAGAAAAAGAGTGCAAGAATTTGGCTGATTGTCGCCACCATAAAGAGACTATTAAAAGAAAAGTTATCAACAATCCATACCCCAAGGCCTGGAGCAATTGCCATTGCCAAAGTGGTGCCTAGTCCAAAATAACCTATCCCTTCGCCGCGGCGTGATTTTGGGATTAGGTCGGAGACAATGGCAGCATATAACGTGGTGGCTATACCAAACCCTAGCCCATGGACTACTCGTAAGGAAAGTAAACGGGGTACAGTAGTTGCTAAAATATAACTTATGGCAGCAACAAAGCATAATATACAGCCGATGTATAAATAATATTTTTTGCCCCATTTTTTAATCCCGTAATCTGTAAACAAACGAATCAGAATGGCAAAGAATACAAAAGTTGCAGATAATAATCCGACATCGGTACTAGTTCCGCCTTGATTTAAGACATAAATCGGAAGTGTTGGCAAAAAGATATGAAAGCCACTAAATAAAAAAGTATTAGAAATCGTAAATAAAATAAAATCTTTTGTCCATAATTTGGTAGTAGTGATTGTCATGAATTGTCCTTTCTAAGTAAGACAGCAGCATTACTTTTTACATTTTTGTGAATTTGAATAAATGGATTCGAGCATTGTGTATAATTCGTGTTGTTTTTCTTGTGGCAAGTCAACTAGAATAGACTGCCTATGATCGTCAATCGCTTTTTCCCAAATGGTATATTGACTTAGCGCTTTCTCAGTTAGTAAGACTTTTTTTTCGCGTTTATCATTTCCGGATTTTCTTTCAATAAAGCCTTTTTCTTCTAATTTCACTACGGTTTTTGAGATTGCTGCCGGTTCGATATTAAGGTATTTCGCCAAAGCAATCTGAGAAATAGGGCCAGTTTCTTTTATGGCAACAATAATTGACCATTCAGAACTATATAGCCCATACTCTACCAGTGCTTGGTTTACGCCTTGGGAAATAGCACGCGTGGTTTGATAGAGTAAATGAATTAACGTGGATGCATTCATGGTTCACCTCTTAAAAGTAGTAATAGTGTATTGAAATAAAATTAACTAGTATATTATTAACTAGTATATTACCATTGCGGTTTGTAGTCAAGTGTTTATAAATTTACGGAAAAACTGAAACTCTTATGTTTCAACACGGCCCCTAACTTTTGAACTACTCAATGAGAGTAGCTCTTTTCTATTTTAATGAAGCTTTACTTGACTTACCATAAGATACTAATTACAATAAAAATAATACTAGTAAATAACAGTTATCCACAATAAATGTATGTAAATCCTCACAAAGCAGATCCTAAATGCTCAGCAATTAAGCTCAGTCTGCAAAAAGAGTTTCAAGGACGATCCTACAACTTGTTATTAATTATTGCATCTTTGAACTGCGAAAGTTGAGTTATACTATCTTAATAGCTTGAAACTACAGATTTGGGGTGAATCGAATGCGGAAGCAATTATTTAAAGCGGTTAGCATTATTTTTATTATAGTTACCCTTATAATGCTATATTTTAGTAGCTTATATAATTATCTACTTTTTCATACCATTGCAGAAATATTCAGTATTTGCATCGCGTTTACTGTTTTTTTGATTTCATGGAATTCAATGCGCTATATTGAAAATAACTATCTCAAATTGATAGGCATAGCCTATTTTTTCATTGCATTTATTGATTTATTCCATACGATGTCATACAAAGGTATGCAAATTTTCAAGGACTATGACTACTATGCTAATCAATTGTGGATCGCTGCCCGCTATTTTGAAAGTATTATCCTCTTAATTTCCTTCATTTTTGTAAAATCAAAAATGAAGGTTAATCCATATGCACTCTTTGCTATTTGCACTGTCATTACGACGTTGATTCTGAGTTCAATTTTTGTATGGAAGATATTCCCCGAGTGTTTTGTGGATGGGGTAGGTCTTACACCTTTTAAAATATATAGTGAATATACTATTTGTTTGATATTGTTTGCGGCAATAATTATTCTTAAAAACAATAAATCTTATTTTGAAGGAATTGTATATAGATATCTACTTTTATCGATGGTTTGTACTATTATCTCTGAGCTCGCTTTTACCGTATATATAGATAACTATGGTTTTTCAAACCTAGTAGGACATTATTTTAAGATATTTTCCTTTTATTTAATTTATAAGACGATTATTGTCAAAGGAATACAAGAACCGTACGATTTTATTTTCAGAGAGATGAAGCAAAAAGAACAGGAGCTGCTTGAGCGAAATTGCGTCTTAAAGGCCCAGGCAACAATTGATGCGCTGACAGGACTCTACAACCACAGATATATATATGAACGTCTAGCAAAAGAGGCTAAGCGATACAGCCGGAGTAATTGTCAGTTTGTTGTAATGCTCTTAGATATTGATTATTTTAAAAGGATTAACGACACCTATGGTCACCTAATAGGAGATAAAATACTAAAAGAATTGTCCAAAATTATTAAAGAAGGCACTCGGCAAACTGATCTTGTTGGACGGTATGGTGGCGAGGAATTTTTGGTAATGCTCGTAGATACAAATCTAAATGAGGGTTTTAAAGTTGCAGAAAAGATCAGACGCGTCATCGAGTTATATGAATTCGTGGATAAAATACACTTAACTGTTAGTATAGGCATTGAAGAATATAAGGGAGAAAAGATTAGTGAATTACTTAATAAAGCAGATAAAAAGTTGTATGCTGCAAAAGAAAGTGGACGAAACAAGACTATTATGTAGCTGCCATCATTGTGTATGAAATCTTATATTTATTAGTAAGAGAACCCAGGATGCCTGAAATAGCGCAAATCCTGGGTTCTTCTTGAAAAATTAGTTAGATGTGGTATGCCAATAATAAAACATTCTTACTTATTTTTTTATCAGTAAAATCCGCATTTTACTATTTGCCATTCGCAGCAGCAATCATGGCCTTGACGTTCTCCACTTTAGCGTCAAGCGGCAAGCAACACCCTACCGCCAAGATAAACCCGGATGGTCCTAGATCTTTGATCAGTTTATTGCAATATTGGTAAACCTCGTCAGGTGTACCAAGTTTCAGCAAGGCGGCGGGAACGTCCCCCATAACGCACATATGACCATCAAGGACCTTTCTAGCCTTATATATATCAGTTGAATGGTCTGACGCAAATACACATTTTCCTTTCGGAAACTCGCGGAAATATTCTAAACCTCGATCCCAATTTGAATCAAAATGCATCAACACATTACATCCCTCGCCGGCCACAGCCTCAACAATTCGTTTTAGGTGTGGAAGAGCGAATTTTTCCCATAACTTAGGGGACAGAAATTCACTTGCACATCGTGTTGCGCCAATAAATACTGCATAAGGATTCATATAGCGTATTTGCGCCCGCAAAATTTCTATCAGGTCAGTAGTCATAATATCAATAACCGATGCTACTTTATCTGGAATACGATATAAGTCCTTAACTAAATTTGACATTCCCCGGTTACTTGAAAGCATATCAAAAGGCACTCCACAGATGATCGGGGTAAACGGAACGTATCCGGCTTGCTTATAGTCGGCAATAATTCGGGGAAAATCCGTCTTCATATGAAACTCCATATCAGAAAGGGCTGCCGGTAAATTCTTGGCCAAAAATTCCTGGTGAAACTGTATAAACCCCTTAGTAAGAATAGTATCATAATCATCAGCCGTCATTAGATTTACTTCTTCAATTTGCCATTGGGCATCAGGAGGTAGCTCACGTCCGGGTAACTTTACATTGGCATATACTCCCTGCCCTAAGGAATACACGCAGGGATTCAAATATTGGGCTCCATCAATCTCGCCTAACTGCGGAATGGACCGTAAATGAATCTGACTGCTTTCATATAGGTCTTTCAAATAATCGGCCAACGGAATGCCAAGGTGCCTGGCAAAAAAAGAATCACCTGTTAAAATAATAGGTACCCTGTCAGGCGTTCCTAAAGCAATAGCCGTATCTAATCTGTGCTGCCTTTCTCTGTACAGTTCCTGATTCGTTGTCATTGGACGAACACTCCTTTTTAAATAAGTTACTATCTATGATCTATTATCAAACAATTTGCAATTGAATGGAAATACATATCTTGTATCAGCTAATAGAAAAGTCCTATCGACTAATTTCCTAAGTCCTACTCTAGTTCTACTATTGGGATAATTCATGCGAGTGCCCTTGTCAGCTAGGTAGACAAAATATATAATAAGTTACAGAATACAAGTATATAGAAATCTATATATATAGATTTAAAATCACGAACTAGTATGGGGTGATGCTATGGACATTCGCCAACTGCGGTATTTTATTTCCGTCGCTGAACAACTTAGTTTTACCACGGCTGCGAAACACCTTTACGTTAGTCAACCTTCTCTGAGCCAGCAGATCGCTGAATTAGAAAAACAAGTCGGTGCTCGCTTATTTATTCGTGATCGTCATTCGGTTTCACTAACTGCCGCCGGTAGCGTTCTACTAAAAGAAGCTAAGGCGCTTGTTGCCATGTCTGCGGATGCCATTCGTATGGCGAGAGAGGCAGAAGCCGGTATAACAGGCAATTTGAAAATAGGTATCCTGAGTCATGCAGAACGACGCATACTTCCCAGGATAGTAACTAATTTTCATCATAAATATCCCCAAATCAACCTAGTATTTGAATACCTCAGCTTGAGTGGTCTGGACGAAGCTTTGCAACATGCCCAGGTGGATTTAGGGTTCACGCTCGTAATAGAATCGGCCTCGCTGCCCCAAGTTTCTTTTAAAAAAATTTTTACTGACTCACTTTGCCTAGTTGTTCCTTACTCGCACGAACTTGCCAACGAGTCCTTAATTAACTATTCACATATTCCTTTAATTGCCAGAGAGACTATAGTTTTCGAACATCAGCATATAGCATCCCGGGGATACGAAAATATGCTACGTATCTGTGTCAACCGGGGTTTTTCTCCTAATGTGCTGCAAGTTTCAAATTCCGCTGTTTTACTGTCCGTCGAATGCGGGTTAGGCATCTCCATCCTGCCTTCCGTCATACCTAAAACCTATGGAAGTCCCTTTATTCGATATGTTGATATTTTGGGTAATGACACCAGGGTAGATTTGGTTGCTGCTTGGCGCACAAAACATAGCAATCCATCAATTCCTCTTTTCTTACAGGAGCTGGAGGCAGTTAAAAGGCCGACTGATAATTATAATATATTGAAGAATACTGCTAGTCTATGATATCGTTTCCATACCGGTCCAAAAGAATGGCAACAATAAAGAATATAAGCATTTCCATTCTGCATCCCCCCTTTGCCGCTATATTACTTCTGCCAATAGTATAGCGCTCATTAAAGAGAGAATGGAAATTGTTGGTGGTTATCATAGTAATAATAAACTTTTATGATTTAGTGCCAATATAGTCTATGAGGTCGCTTTGCATATTACCGTGTTCGGCAAAGATCAGCAGGAGTGCCTTCATGGCTGGAGTTAACACCTTGTTTTTATGAAGAGCGACAGACATAACGAACGTCAATTGTGGCGCATTAGTTAATTCAATTAGTGTACCATTTGCTAAAAATGGTTCTACAAGTACGTATGGCAGTATACTTGCGCCAACTCCATCCAATACCGCCCGTTTAATGGCTTCTGCATCGCTATATTCGATAATGGAGTGGACGTCTTTTTTTCTTATTTTTTCTTCAAACATGGTTCGGAATACGCAGCCTGGCCGGAAATTAATGAAGGGATAATGGCTGATGCCTTGATAATTATTATTCATGTCAAATAAATCATGATTGACTACCCAAACCAATTTTTCATGCGATAAGCTGAATTGTATTATTTGATTACTGCTAATCTTATCATGGACAATAGCTATATCAAAAACGTTATCCAAAAGTCCTTTGATGGTTATAGGAAGATTGGGACAAATATCAACATTGACAGAACCAGTTATACCGCGATTCTGAAATTCTAATAGTGCCGGAGATAGAAAATAGCTGGCCGCTGTAGTTGAGGCGCCTAATTTTATGGGAGCGTTGAAGTGGGAAAAATTCTGCATGGCAGTATTAATGTTATAGAAATCGGTCAGCAGTTTTTCTGCATGTATGGTCAGTTCACGCCCGGCTTCCGTAATATAAAGTTTTTTCCCCATACGCTCAAAGAGGGTAATCCCATAATGTTCTTCGAGCATTCGAATCTGAGCAGTTATTGCCGGTTGTGTGAAATTCAACTGTTCGGCAGCTTTGGTGATGTTGCTTAGCTTAGCTACCGAAAGGAATGTTCGGAATAGTTGAATATCCATTCGTTCCCCCCTGAAGCAATGTAGTTAGTATAAGCATATAACAAATGCCAAAGCGATACTATAGATGAAAAGGAAAACTACAAGTCAATAAAAGAAAAAATTCCTGCTGGTTTTATAGGCAGTGAGCAGGAGTTTAGACTTCCATGACAAATATTGCAAAAATGGGAATAGGTATTCGACTCGGCGAGAGTCGTCCCCGCGACTGTTGTGGTACAAATACATCAATAAGGGGGGATAGTACTTGGATGCTAGTAGTATAATACGTGAAATGAGTATTGAGGATTATGCAAAGGTTATGGCGCTTTGGTCAAGCATTGAAGGATTAGCGCTTGGTGATGCGGATACGCAACGAAATATAAGCAGGTTCCTAAAACGAAATGCTGGGCTATGTTTTGTGGCTGAAAATGAGCGACAGGTTGTCGGGGCCATACTTTGCGGACATGATGGAAGAAGGGGCTATCTTCACCATTTAGCTGTGAGTCCTAGTTATAGGAAAAACGGAATTGCAAGAAGATTAGTTGCCAATTGTTTGAATAAGCTTACAGAAGAGGGAATAAGTAAATGTCATTTATTTGTGTTTGCCAATAATCAACAAGGTATGGATTTTTGGCAGCATATTGGATTTCATAAAAGAAATGACATCAATATTTTTTCGCAAGATATTGAGTAAGCCAGCATCGTCCCAACAACGAAGAAAGAGCCATAATTCCCTTTACTGATGGATTATGGTTCTTTCTTATTCTTTTACATAGGCTATGGTATAATTAGGCATTATCAACGGTGTGTTACATGCATAGCAAGGTGGAGGCGTATAGGATGATTACCTGGGCATTTTTGCATAAATATAGAACTAAGTATTGGAAGCAATTTTTGGTTGCTGCTGCGTTTGTAACAATCGAAGCTACCTGTGATCTTCTGCAGCCCACCATCATGTCTAAAATAATTGACATTGGTGTGGCAGACAGGCGGCCTGATTACATTCTGAGTCAAGGAGCCCTTATGGTTTTAATAACCGCTTTGGGCGCGGTTGCTGCTTCCATCCGCAATGTAATTGCCAGTAAGGTATCACAGAATTTCGGGTCAGAATTGCGAGGCGATTTATATGAGAAAATTCAAATGTTGTCATTTACCAACATTGATAACCTCAACAGGACTTCGCTGGTAACCCGGCTTACAAATGATGTTAATCAGGTGCAGATATTGGTGAACGGTCTAATGCGAATATCGCTGAAAGCGCCACTTTTATGCATAGGCAGCCTAATTATGGCTATAAATCTTAATCCTCATTTAGCAGTAATACTGCTATTCGTTGTTCCTATTATCGTGTTATTAATAGTCATTACTATTAAGGTGGGTTTTCCCCGGTTTGCTCAAGTCCAAAATGCACTGGATCAGGTCAACGCCGTTATGCGGGAGTATTTGTCCGGGATTAGGGTGGTCAAGGCTTTTAAGCAATTTGAATATGAGCAGGAAAAGTTCGCGGCCGTCAATCAGGAGCTGCAGGAAAAATCGGTTGATGCTATCCGGCTGATGTCTGTTTTTAGTCCTAGTATAGCGCTCACTGTTAATCTGGGTATTGTTATGATGCTATGGCTAGGTGGATTAGGGGTTAGCACTGGCCAAATACAAGTTGGTCATATTATTGCGTTTATTAACTATATGGCACAAATATTGGTTTCGTTAATGATTGTGTTCCTGATATTTAATAACTTTGTCAGGGCAAAAGCCTCGGCGATACGGATTGGTGAGGTATTTAAGCAGCATAATGATGCCAAGTGGATAACTAACTATTCTACATTCCAACTAGTTGACAAAGGCCGCATCGATTTTGAAAATGTCAGCTTCAGCTATGCTGGTACAGTCAGTTCAACTGTACTAAGAGATATCAACCTGACCTGCCTGCCCGGACAAACGGTTGGTATTATCGGCTCAACCGGTGCCGGCAAAACTAGCCTGGTCAACTTAATTCCGCGCTTCTACGAAGCAACTACAGGCCTTGTAAAAGTGGACGGACATGATATTACCGAGATTAATCCCGGGCAGCTGCGAGATAAAATTGCTCTTGTACCCCAGCAAGCAGTTCTATTTACCGGAACCATCATGGATAATATCCGCTGGGGCAAAGAAAACGCTACTGTTCAGGAGGTAGAAGCAGCCGCAAAACTGGCAGCGGCACATGATTTCATTATTTCTTTTCCCGAAGGATACAACACCAAATTGGGGCAGGGCGGTGTCAATTTGTCTGGCGGACAAAAGCAGCGACTAGCCATAGCCAGAGCCCTAATCAGGAAGCCTGCCATACTTATTCTGGATGATTGTACGAGTGCGGTTGATGTAGTTACTGAAGAAAAAATAAAACAGGCATTAAAGGAGTATTCGAGTCAGCTTACCTGCCTACTAGTTGCTCAGAGAATTAGTACTGTCCTGGATGCCGATAAAATTGCCGTTATGGAAGATGGTACTATTTCTGCGTGCGGAACCCATACTGAGTTATTGCAAACCAGCAGTGTTTACCGCGAGATTGTCCAGTCCCAGCGGGGAAGGAGATAACTGTCATGGCTGAAGGTAATGAACAAAACCGAGATAACGAGCGTCGCAGTACAGCTGCTAACCAGACATGGCGTGGGACTGTCGGCAGAGCTTTTCAACGTTCCCGGCGTGGTGTAAAACCTAAGAAATTTACTCAAACATTGCAGCGGCTATGGCAGTATTTTCAGCAAGAGCAAAGAATGCTTGCCATCATTTTTTCTTTAATTTTGGCCGATTCGGTGTTGGTGCTGACAGGCCCCTATCTAATCGGGATAGCGATTGACAGCATGGTTGCTCCAGAACCTGCAGCTAGAGGTGGAATGCTGGAAGTATTGCTTTTAATTCTGGGTGTAACATACCTGGCTGACGGTCTACTGAGTTGGGGGCAGGGGTGGTTGATGGCTGGCATCTCACAGCGAGTAGTAATGCAGCTAAGAACAACACTTTTTGCCAAGCTGCAAAAGTTGCCACTTGCTTACTTTGATATTCATCCCCACGGTGAGTTAATGAGCCGATTATCAAATGATACGGATAATGTCAGTGGTACATTGTCTTATTCCATCTCACACCTTATGGCGTCGTCCATCGCCATTACGGGATCATTTGTGATGATGCTGGTATTAAGTCCGTTGCTTACACTGGCTGCTCTGATTACGCTGCCTTTAGTTATTTTTTTGACTCGCATTATTTCTCGAAAAACCAGTGTATTATTTAAAGAAACGCAGGTCGAGCTGGGAAATTTAAATGCCCATATAGAAGAGACGATTTCAGGTATCCCGGTGATCAAAGCTTTTAACCATGAGCATAAGGCCATTAATGATTTTAAGACTATAAATCGTAGACTTTGTGAAGTAGGAACAAGTGCACAAATCTGGTCCGGTTTTCTCATGCCGATAATGAATGTAATTACTAATATCGGATTTGGAGCTATTGCCATTGTTGGCGGTATGTTGGCGGTAAATGATGTAGTCACTGTTGGTACCATTGCCAGTTTTATCAGTTATTCACGGCAATTTGTCCGACCCGTCAATGAGCTTGCCAATATTTTCAACACAGTACAATCTGGGGTTGCCGGTGCTGAACGGGTATTCGAAGTTTTAGACCAGGCTGAGGAACCGCCTGATTTGCCTGAGGCCATTGAACTTATAGCGCCTAAAGGCCAAGTGGTTTTCCAAAATGTCAGTTTCGGTTATAGGCCAGATGTGCTGATACTGCAAAATGTAAATTTTGTAGCTACAGCAGGCAGCAGCACCGCACTTGTGGGTTCTACCGGGGCGGGTAAAACCACCATTGTTAATTTGCTTGCACGTTTTTACGACGTTACCGATGGAAGGATTCTGCTTGATGGCAGGGATATCCGCGAGTATACGCGAGACAGTCTTCGCAAATGTTTTGGTATTGTGTTACAAGATACTTATTTGTTTTCCGGTACTATTAAGGAAAATATTCGCTACGGTAGACCAACAGCGTCAGACGCCGATGTGGAACGTGCGGCTAAACTAGCCAACGCCGATGTATTTATTAAACGTATGCCAGAACAATATGATACCAAGCTTTTAGAAAACGGCGGTAATCTAAGTCAGGGCCAACGGCAGCTTATCGCTATTTCCCGGGCAATTTTGGCAGAGCCATCGATACTTATTTTAGATGAAGCTACCAGCAGCATAGATACTCGAACAGAATTTTTTATTCAGGATGCCTTACGTAAAATTATGAATGGGCGTACTACGTTTATTATCGCTCATCGGCTCAACACTATCCAGGATGCAGACCGGATTTTGGTAGTAGAAAATGGTCAGATTGTTGAGCAGGGCAGTCACTGTGACTTACTGGCAGCAGAGGGTATATATGCTGCAGTGTTTTCTAATCAACTAAGGAATAAAGAAGATTTTGATATAATGAGGGAATAACTGGGTGGTATATTTTTACCTAATTTAGCTCAAATTACAATATGTTCAACAAATGGAGGTGCTTTGAGTTGCGGCAAAATAATCTCAACCCAAAAGAACGGGCTTACTTAGAAGGCGCGCTACAGATGGAAAATCTTTGTATTGCTAAATGTAGTGTTTATGCTGATCAATGTGCAGACCATGAACTGAAGAACATGCTGTTTCGTATCACCAAAGATAAACGTCATCATGCCAATATTATTAAACAAGAGCTTGGCAAGCCCGAATGGCAACATCAACAGTGAGGGGGAAATAATAATGAGTCGCCAAAAGCAGTTTTCAACAGCAACTAAGAATCGACTTTCAGACTACGATATGTTGCTGGATTTGATGATGACTGAAAAACACTTATCAAGCTTATATGACCAGTGTGTGCTGGAAGCTACCACGCCTATGGTAAGCGACGCTATTGAGCGTTTACAGGCTGATACTCATAATAATGTTCATACTCTTTTCATAGCTATGCAACAACATGGTTTGTATAATCCAGAACAAGCAGAGGAGCGTCTCCTGAATAGAAATCCCGTAGAGGCATATAAAAAATTTGACCTAACTTCGGAAAGTAAATACACAGGTTCTTCGGGATTACGCGGATCTGGCCGACGTGTGTCTCATGGACAACGATGGGATAGCTTGACAAATTAGAATACAGAAGCCAACTTTCAGAGCAGGCAGTAACAGGCACGGAATATCATATATTTGCCAGGTCCAGCCAAAGGAATTTGCTTTAAGTGAATGACATCGACAAACGGCAATAGTTAAAACCGCTCATTCAGGAATGAGCGGTTTTACTATTCGCGGTCAAACTTATCCCGGTCCCCTGTATCAATTCCAATTATTTCAAAGTTCAAGTAATTCCGTGGTAGGATATGAAAGGCGGTTAAGATGAATATTATAGCCAAATAATTGAATGATGTCAGTAAAAAGAGAAACTCTTGCTAAATATGTGTTAATTTAGCAGGAGATTTGTGCTTTGATGAGAAATAAATTAGTAATAAACTTAGGATTTAATAAGTATTAGGTGAATATAAATTGTTGTCTACCCGGCCAAGGGCCGACACTTCATGCTTGGAGTGTATCATGCCACTTAATACCAGAGAAGTTGTTTTATAGGCAAGAAGTCGTCTAAAAGCTGTATGCTTTTAAGACGACCTCTTGTGTTTGAATTTATAAAGAAAGTCTGACATAAAACGAGAAAAAATTCACAATGGGGGTGTGAAATGACTATTAAGGAAAAACAGACTATCGAATATCCGACCCGTAATGTGGCGTACTGTAACCATGGTATATGGATTGAACAGGTCGCTATAGACAATCAGGCTGACTTTGAATGTGCGGTTTATTATGAGCCCTATGAAAACTCTGTATATAGTGGGGTGGTAGACGCTATTTATATTGATATTATTTCTTGTGGAAGCGGGGTTTACCGTGTGAATGGATATGCTGTTCGACCAGACGCTGATCGGCATGAAATCAAGGTCAGCGAATGGCATAATAGCTATAAGGAGGCTAAAGAGGCTGCGCTTAATTGGCTCCATAAAGCGAAGCAATTTTTATGTACTTCTAATGATAGCATAGATGGATATCCTAGTCCTTTACATATAGTACAATAGTACGGACTTAGAAATTATATAACATACTAAAAAGCTGGGATATAGATATATTTTAAGCCTTTATTTGAGAATGATTCTTTTTTGGAATAAAGGGGCTGCAAAAGGGCAATGGGGACTGAGAAAAGTCTACCATATCAGGATTGATATGGTAGACTTTTTCTCCATCCAAGGTACTTCTTGCTTTCTATATCACAAATAATTACGATTTGATCATCAGGTATGACTTCATTGGTTTCAAATTGAGCCCAAGATGTACTAAACCGGCAATAATAAATACATATCCTCCCCACTCATGTGCTACTTTAGGGTAAAAAGATTTTTGACGTGGTTCTGCAGAATTGTTACCAGCAGTATTACTTCCAGCTTGTTGACTTTGTACCGTCTGATATTTTTCGGCGTTTCCCGGACCATGTCCGCCACCGCCGGTCATTTGCAGACCTGTTATTGATACAAGAATAAAAGCTAATGCAAGTATAATTGATGTAAATCTTCTCATTGATTATTCCCCCTGTATAATGTACATCATTATTCATGATGTTTTCTCTTGCCTTACTATAAATATAGGATAACTTAGAACGATTAAATGATCATTAAACGAAGATTAGAATAAGATTAAAAATGAGTTGAATTTGAATATACCCTATTTATGAAAGAGTCCTTATTTATTGCAGCATGCGCATAATCCGATTGATTGGTTGTCAGGGGATGAAGAAGCGTTTATTTGTTTGCACCTTAAAATATTGTCCCTGTGTTTCCCTTTGTCTAATTTTAAACAGAAAAAAATCTTTGTTTAATACATAACAATGTGCTAATACAAACTCGGGAAAATGTTTTAAAAAATACGGTAAGCCAACAAAATGCCAATAAGCAGTAACAAAGAACCCCAAAAATTCTAATTTCTTCGCACTCCAAGTTAATAGAAATTAAATAAGTAGCAACTGTGTAAGCACCGAGGGGAAAGGTATACGCCCACCATGATATTGCGTAGGGTAAGTTATTTCTAAGGATGTAGGTAATAGTAATAACACTGGCAGCAATTAGCCACCAAAAACCGAAACCCCAGTAAATCAATCCAAAAATGTTAATAACAGGTATCCAGGTATTGTTCATAAATTGCAAGCTCGCATGTCCCAAATTCAAAAGGGAAACCGTTCCTGCGCCGATTGGCCCTAGATAAATCCAGATGGTAGGAATTAAGGAACCAGGCAGTATGGGAGCAACAAAGAGTCGATAGAAACAGATTACCGCAATATACATGAAAAGAAAAAAACCCAATCCCCAAGATACAAAATTTATAAGAAGCATAACTTTTTGAAGGGTTTGGGGCCAATAAGGAATGAGAGGAGCTCCGGCAATGGGAACTACTATTAAACTTACCGGAGGCATAAACCAAGCTGGGTTAATATCTTCAATCGTTACCTTATTGAAATAATTTAGTGTTGGAATGATGACAGCTGTCGTTAACGACAATACAGCGCCGGTAATCCACAAACCTTTAGCGGTAGTTAGTGATAGATCTGTTCCAATATAACTAGGTCCGAATGTCATAAAGTCTGCTGCTAGCACTAAACATCCGATAGGCATTGTAGCATAGAATTGTCCTGTAATTGGGTGATTGAGATCTCTTAACGCATAGTCTTGATAAAAAAACCAACGAAGTAGCCACGGAACTATCAGACCAAGAAAAAGAACTATATTTATGCCCCATAAAAACACTGCTGCATTGTTAAGTCCAGCCCAATAACATGCGTAGTTTTTACTAGCAAGGGCAAAAATTCCTGTTCCCATAACAGAAGCAAACCAAGCTGGTGAAAGATTTCTTACCACTTGCGAAAAATAGTCATTTTGATAACCTACTTCGGATTGGATTTGCAAACTTCATCACTCCTTGATAATTAATGAAAAGAGAGATGCTTAAGGTCATTCTCACGCCCAAATAGATTGACGTCTTGTGTTTTGTAAACTGTTACTTTCAACTTTAAGTACAATTTTACTTAGTTTAACCAGCAAGATCTCTACATTATCTTTTTATCTTTCTGGATTAATTTACGAAATCGCAGAGAAATGCTATTGTAATTCAAAAAATGTATTCTGGGGTAAATTGCACACAAGCTTACTTCTATTGGTGGGCCAATAGAAGCCACAATTCTAGAATTAAACTAAAAAACCGCCTAATTATCAAGGCGGGGTAATTAAACATACTCATTGTTTTTTTGATATTATACCATTATTAAACAGTTCTATAGCTAGTGACGTGGCGGTAAGAGCTGGGAGAAATACCTATCTTTTTCTTGAAAACTCGTGAAAAATAATTTGAGTCATTATATCCTATTATCCTGGATATTTCAGATATTGAAATATTGGGATGAGTTTCCAAGAGTTCTTTTGCTTTTTCTAATCGAGTCTCCATTAAAAAGTTGGAAAATGATTGGTTGCGTACTTGACTAAATAGATAAGAAAAATATGTTGGACTTAAATGAACATGTTTAGCTACTTCTTCAAGAGAAAGCGGTTTTTTGAAATTTCTATATATATATATACTTGCTTGTTGAACAATTTGATGAGAATATTCTAATGAAATATTATTGGGGATTAAAGGGTTCCTTTCATTTATATCCTCTATAATGTTCGGACCTATCATTTTAGCAGTTTCACTTTTAATTCCTAATTTGATTAAACAATTACTAATATTATGTATGGATTCACCTAATAGCATGATCTTATCACGTTTTATTACTGGAATTTTTTCATAAAGCTTGAGTAATTTTTTAGTATCCAAATGTAAATCCTTGACTTTTTCTTCTAGGTTACTCTGATTAAAAAAGTCGCTAATTCTTATCTCTCCTGTTGCAAGAGCTCCCACACAATTTGAGTCGCTATGAAGGGGAATTGCGAGTATAAATAATCCAGCATGGCAAGGAAAAAGATAGTGTTTATCCGGCTCAAAATACATGCATCTTGTCACGGAAGCTCGACATCGTTTAAGACCTTCTGGGCAAGAACGGATGAAGCGGCAATATTCGTTTTGAGGTCTTTTTTGGGGGGTAACAATATAATCCCCATTACAACTAACAAATTTAAGCCAAATCCGATGAAGAATACTAAAGCTATCCAATAATGGCAAAATGCCAACAAAGTCTTTATTTAAAGTTGCTTGATTAAATTTCAAGGCACACACCTCTTGCTAGTTGGGATTCTAATTATATTACAGATATTTTATTTAATTCCATACATTTACATAAACTCCTCCATATTTATGACGGTTTTTCTCTTTAACGAAAAATTGCTCTATACATTGGATGAAATCGGTAGCAAGCACGTTAACCACCTGGCGAATGCGAAGAGTCCGTACTTATTGCAGCCTGTCCATAATCCGATAGACTGGTATTCCTGGGGCGAAGAAGCTTTCGCCAAGGCGAGAGAAGCAGATAAACCAATATTTTTTAGCTGCGGCTATAGTATGTGCCACTGGTGCCATATCCATTACAGTAACATTTTTCTTTAAGCTCAGACTTGGCAAATTATACCATTGATAATGGTATAAAATAGATAAAGTTCCTGCCGGATGCTATTTGTCAGGAACTTTATTTTTGTGGTCATTGCTTATTGGAAATATAGATACCGATAAATTATTCGAGTAATAAAAACATGTCTTTCAAGGTGTGGGAGTATACTAGGTGTAGAATAATAACTAAAGGGGTTAACGATGCGAATACTTGTGGTTGAAGATGATAATATTCTGAGAGAAGCAACGGTATCAATTTTATCCGGAGAAGACTACATAGTGGATCAAGCGTCGACTGGCGATGAGGGGCTGTATTTAGCCGAGCAAGGAATACATGACTTAATTGTGATGGACATTATGTTGCCAGGGATTAGCGGCTTGAAGATTGTTAAAACCTTGCGGAAAAATGGTTGTACTATTTCTATACTGCTTCTGACAGCAAAGGATAGTGTCGATGATCGTGTAATTGGTTTAGAGTCCGGCGCAGATGATTATCTGGTGAAACCTTTTGCTATGCGGGAATTGCTAGCCCGAATAAAAGCTCTTATACGCCGTAAGGGCAATTTAATTATAGAGGATCAGATAAATTACGGTAACTTATCGTTGAATAGCAAAGTAAAGGATGGTTTCGTTAACGAGGAGCCTCTTGGGCTGACTAACAAAGAATATGAAATTTTAGAATTTTTAACATTGAATAAAGAACAGATAGTTACGCGGGATCAGATTTTTGATCGAATTTGGGGCTTAGATTCTGATATTTCAATGACCATTGTTGATATATATATACATTATTTACGGAAAAAACTAATTGTTTATGGCTTAGATACTTTGATTCAAACCGTTCGTGGTGTTGGTTTTATGCTGAAGGAGAGTTAGTATGTTTCAACGTACGCTGGCTCGATTGACAGTTATAAATTCATTTGTTTTCTTCATTATATATTTTTTATTTACTTTGATACTATACGGATATCTTTCTTACCGGCTATTCGATAGAGTAGATGAAGTCATGCGTTTGCACGCAAGTGGATTTAGATTAGCAAATGGGATCGTTGTTCCATTAGAACATCCAATTTTTGACCCGCGAATTTTTGTATTAGCCCGTAGCACAGATGGACGTATAGTAAATCCGATTCCTTTTCATGAGAACGAATTAAAAAATATTGATGAAATTACTTCCAACATTGAAGCTGGTGAGTTGAATACAAAAGATTATGAAGGCCATGTCTATAGAATAATGAGGTGGCCATATTCATATCAAGAAGATCTTTACGACAGTGCTGCAAATTTCCGAATTGAATCTGTCTTTGTAGTAAGTATTGTGGATTCGGAAGTGCAATTGCTCAATAATTTTTTATGGCTTATTATCGGTGGTGGAGTTATAAGTGTATTGGGTATAATCGTAGCAGGGTTTCTTCTTGCTAAGCGGGCTATGGTTCCTATTCAGGAAGCATGGGAAAAACAGCAACAATTTGTTTCGGACGTATCACATGAATTGCGCTCTCCTTTAACGGGAATATATAGCAATGCCGAGCTGATGCTGCGGCATCCAGATGAGACTATCCGGGAAGAGTGTCATAGAATCAATACGATAATGCAAGAAGCAAAGCGAATGATCAAGCTAATAGCAAGTTTACTTACACTGGCGAGATCAGATGCCGGTAAGTCTGACATAAGCCTAAGTTTGATTAACTTAAGTGATGTTGTTAATGAGGTCATCAGCCATTTTGAAGTGTTTAAAGAGATAAATCATATCAGTTTAGTAGCTACTGTTGAATCCAATGTAGAAGTAGTAGCCGATAGGGATAGAGTGCATCAATTAATCGTAATTTTGCTTGATAATGCCTTTAAATTCACGCCTGCAGGCGGGCAGGTCACCATTGATTGTTATATAGCTAATAGGAACGCCATAGTAAGCGTGCGTGATACGGGAATTGGTATAGCTCCTGAGAGCATTTCGTGCATATTTGACCGCTTTTTTCGGGAAGATAAATCTCGATCAAAGAATTCTGGCGGAACCGGTTTAGGTCTATCTATAGCTAAGTGGATTGTCGAAAAGCATGCCGGGAAAATCAATGTGAAGAGTGCATTGGGAAAAGGAACAAAATTTACAGTTTCTATTCCAATACAAAGAAGACATCAGACATAATCCATAGAAGATAAGTCTTCTTCAAAAAAAGGAAATAGGCGATTAAAACATTTTTAAATCTTGAGCTTAGCAACCGTTCAGGAGTTCCACGGTCGATGATTTTTGACGCTTATATATCTCTCCTGATAAACAGCAAAAAACGCTATTGTTGGCAATAGCGTTTTTTGCCTCTATGAGATGGCTGATTAAAAATTACAAAGAATGCTCCTTAATGTAATCAGACACTTTATGTCCAATAATCCTTTTCCCGGATATATCTAAATGTAAGCCGTCTTGCGCATATTTTACCGGCAATAATCCTTGCTCATCAACCAGCGGCGAGTATACATCGACATAAGAAGGCTGCCTTTTAATAAAAGCATTTACCTCAGCCAATTCAGTCTGCCAATTAGAAACTGTTGTTTCGTTAAAAACGCGTTGAATTCGTTCAGGGTTTATTGGCGGAAGGGTCAAAAAAATGGGCTTGATATTATTATCTTGGCATTTCTTACTAATAGCGGATAATGATTCTATTACATCATTGGCACTCGTTCCTTCCCTAATGCTGTTACTGCCTCCCATAATAAGTAAGTATTTGGGTTTAAACGGCAGTACTTCTTGGTCAAAGCGTTCTGCCAATGTTTCCGCCGTATCGCCACTTTTACCTAGATTTTTTGCTTTGTATGGCAAATAGGTTGAGTAATCAAAACGAGCATCCGAAGGGGGATTGGATATTGCCCCTCCACCATGGGTAATACTGTCGCCGAAGGTCGCCCATTCATAACTGCCAGTTTTGACTTGCAATAAAACAGGATCTGAATACAGTCCGATTGGTCGATTGTCTTTATCATAGGCAAGAACCCGCCAATAGTAAATTCCCTCATCTATTAGCGGCTCGGGGTCATAATAATCAAATCCTTGTTGCTGGATAGAATAGGAACGTATTCTGTGCTTTGAAGGTTCTGTTCCATTTGGCGATTCAGGCCATTGGTCAGTGATTTCAATTTCATATTTGGCAGCGCCTTCTACCGGAATCCAGGAATATACAGGGTATAAGGGTAGCGGGCCGTCAGTATAAAGGGATGTAGGTGTTGGTTTGGACGGATTCAGGTGCATCGCACTGAGAGCTTTTGGCTTGGAAAAAGGGCCTACCGGATTTTTATCTAAATCTAACGGCCGGGCCCGAAAATAGAGCTTTTTGAGATCTTGGCCCTCAAATAAGGAAAGCGGTAATTGAACACCCGCCGTAAAAATGCTGGTTGTTGTGTACACTACTTGTTTTGGCATTGCCCGGACATCTTCATTCACTGCGACTGTAGCAATTTCTAACTCATACATCACAGCATCCTCAGCATTGGGCCATAAACATTCGATTTTTCCCGCCTGTGCATGGGCCAAAATCGTCAGAAAGGAAAAAATCGTCATAATAACAGTTATTTTCTTTAGTTGCAAAATAGTTCGCCTCCATGTATATATGCAGATAGGTTTAAATATATATTCTATGAAGCGATTCATTTTCCTGTCTTACAAGGGGCAGGAAAAATGAAGCAGCTTTATAAGAAAGTAAGATGCTATACTAGCGCGTTAAAGTCGGTGCCAAAGTCAAAAAATAGCGTGATCCTTCGCGAATGTCGAGGGATCACGCTATTTCATTGCATCTCACTGACAGCAAATAGTAAAAGAGTCAGTACAGGATATGTGATTACCGGCGTGCCAATTCTTGGCCGATATCATAGGCGCTTTGCAAAAGTTGTTTATTTTCACGCACCATGCCGGCATTAGGCAAACCGCTTCCCACTAATGGCTTAGGACCACTTATAAAACCAACACGTTCCAATACTTGAGCTGTAGCCTCGACGGTATTTGTATATGTAGTGCTATCTGGCTGAGTTTGGGTGAATATCAGGGCATATTTTTTGCCGTTACCGAGGCTGCTGCTAAAATCAGGTTTCAGATACCCGAATAACCGATCCATAAAGAGAGCGGTTTGGGCAGTAAAGCGGCCAAAGTAAATTGGAGAGCCTATAATAATGCCATCTGCTTCGTCAATGGCTGTGAAAATTTCAGTCAGGTCATCCTCGACAACACACTTTCCAACTTTTTTACAGCCCCCGCATGCCTGACAGCCGCGTATATTCCTTTCGTTTAAATAATAAATAGCCGTATTGCTGCCTTGAGCCTTTGCTCCTTCCAAAGCCTTTTGCAGCAACACATCTGTATTGCCGTTTTTTCGGGGACTACCTACTAAGCCGATGATTTTCATCACAATCACTCCTTATTTTATATTTTTTCCAATCTATACATTATGCTACATCACCTTAACGTTAACGTCAATATATAAAATAAAAAAAACACCTGAAATTTTCAGGCAGGTTATCTTAGTACGCGAGTCAAGACTCCCGCCTCTACAGGCGGCGTTAATTCAGGTGGAGTAGACTCTCCACCTGAACCCCAATGTTTCAGCTATGCTGAAACCAGTTCACTCAAGCAACGATTTTTTATGCACACATTCCGAAGGGCAAATTGCCAGAGAACAATTTTTGCATATTTCGAGTGAGTACATAGCTTTTTTTATACGTAATTGTGATTTTTCCAATTCCGCCACTCGATAACTAATTTGGCGAAATTCTTCCTCCAGCAAGTGATAGATTATTTTTATTTTTTCTTCCTTGCTTTGTGTCAAATCGATTCCTTTCAGCAGCTTGCGGATTTCCTCTAGAGAGAAGTCCAAATCTTTAAATCGTTTAATAAACATTAACCGTAGCAAATCGTTTTCAGTATACAGGCGGAAACCGCCAGAACTTATTTCAGAAGGCGTCAACAAACCCAGTTCTTCATAATACCGGATTGTACGTGGAGTGACTTTCGCAAGATTGGCAATATCTCCAATCTTGAGTAACTTATTATTGGTTTCTGTAGACATGCTAAAATCACATCCATAATAGTTAAATTTGCCTATTCATAAATTATATTTATTATCTGTATAACTACTCTAATTATAATACCACAACTATTCACGATAAAATAGAGCCTATAAAGCACATCATGGCTTACTTAAAGTCCCTAAGGAGCAGCATTTTTCTAAACTATGTGCAGGTGTTTCGAATCCTCTAGGGGGATAATTTAGAATATAGAGCATATATGTTCGCTATGGCAGGAGTTTACTTTACGGATAAAGAAAGATATCTTGGAAAATCTATAAAAAAGAGAAGTGATTTACCATGTCATTTATAAGAGACTATCTCATCGTTATGAAGGAAAAATTTGATCTTGAGAAAAATACAGTTGAACAGATACGCCGGGAATGGACGGCAGTGGCTAGTAAGGCGGAACTCCCCAGTGGTACTACTGTTGATAAGGTAATGGTAAATAATTTACTGGCAGAGTGGGTTATGGCAGCGAATGTCCCTGCCGGAAATGAACAGGTAATTCTCTATTTTCATGGCGGTGGTTTTTATTCCGGTTCTTGTGATACTTATCGCGCTTTAGCAGCCAGTATTTCTGCAGCGAGCGCCGTTCGTGTCTTGGTGGTGGAGTATCGGCTGGCACCGGAACATAAATATCCCAGCGCCAATGATGATGCAATTAGTGCTTACCGTTGGCTTATTGAAAGTGGTATCTCGCCTAAAAATATTGTGATTGGCGGAGATTCTGCAGGTGGTGGTCTTACGCTTATGACCTTACTATCATTACGCGATGCCGGTTATCAGCTACCTGCCGCCGCATTTATGTTATCGCCGTGGGCGGATCTAATAAACTTCGACGGTGAGTCCTATGCAAGTCGTGCGGCATTAGATCCCTTATGTAGTCTAAGCGGATGCAAACTATCCGCAGACTACTATATTGAAACTTCTGCTATAAAATCACCAATCTTATCACCAATAAACCAAAACCTGGGTGGATTATCCAGTCTTTTAATTCAGGTCGGCGACCATGAGGTATTACTGGATGATTCTACCCGCTTGGCAGCGCGGGCTCAAGAAGCTGGCGTGGACGTTACCTTGGAAGTATGGGATAACATGTGGCATGTATTTCACGTCTTTGCTGCAATTGTACCTGAGGCGCAGCAGGCAATCAATAATATCGGCAAATTTGTACAAAAGCATGTTGGGTGATGTACTTTTGTAAAGATGCAATTATTTTGAGTGCTATTGAATTATTGCAAAGCTAATGCCGTTACCGACTGACATGGGTCAAGGTAACGGCATTTTTTGTAATGCACTTTTGAACATGGCAGTGGTGCCATGTTCATTAAAGAAACACTTTTCGTTCTGATGTACCTTTTGGTTTGTAAAATTATACAGAATAGAGGCTGATTAATGAAAATAATACGTGCTTTTCTATATGGATGTAAGCTGTGATAGCGGAAAAAAGATGTGGCAAGTTCGCCATATGGGTTATTAGCAATGCTAGAATCATGCCCATGGCGGTATTATATGTAGAGCCAATTTTTAGTGTTGTAAAATCGATATGTTTTTTTATAGTAGAACCTAAAGCTTCGATAAAAGGAATTTTCAGCCTCAGTTTTTCGGAAAGTGTTTGCGGTGTGGATGTTTTCGAAGAAAATAATTTTGGTACAAAGAGCGCTTTTTTTGCTGCTACAGGAGAAGGTTGTAAATGATCACGAAGTACTACAAATTCTGAATCGGCTATTTCCAATAAGCCAGCCAAACGTGAGAACTTACGCCTAACGTTATAGGAAATAGTGGCTTGCGACTTATATTCTAAATCATGTTCAATTTCTGCCCAAGCATGCTGTAAAATAGAGCAAATTTGAATTTCAACTTTACAATTTGCAAAGTTTTTATATTTAGACAACTGTAGCTGGCTTGTTGTCAAACTAGCTATAAAATGTACGGATAAGTAACCAAATTGATTTACTGGCAGCAGCTTTCTCTTATCTACCGAGTTTATCGGATCAATTGCTAAGGATTCTTGAATGATATTTGCAACCAAATCAACATCATCCGAAAAATATGTAATAATGCGAATGCCGCATAAGTCGGTTATTCCTTCCAGTTTAGTATAATTTTTCTTAATTATTTTATTTTTTAGGCTAGTTTCTCCTTTAATACGTGATACGATAGAATGAATACGAATATTTTTTTCCATTAAAAAATTAGTTACTAAATCTTGCATTTCATGGGTAAAATCATTGTACATAGAATGGTTTTTTCTATACAAATCAAGTGTTTTTTCCATTTAAATGCCTCCTAAGAATAATGAAATAGAATAACTTTATTTAAACGTAATTTTATGCAATCACTGGAGCTGAAAAGTCTAGGGGGTAAAAACAGTATGTTGCTTATTTTATAATATTACTCAACTTTTATAATTATTTTAGAAAAATTGCCTAGTTCATCGGCCACATACAACAAAGCCAGAGCGGTTGCTCACTGTAGTTGGAGCACACCAGCCCTGGTTTTGGATTTCTTTGCCAGTAATTTGCTTCTGCGGATGCGTATTTGGATTGCGCGGGTTACTAATTAGTTTCTTGATTTCAACTATTTCGTTATGAGTGCAATATACATTTATCAGTTTGTTATTCTCCGATAATTACTTAATCACATTAACATGGTCTGCCTTATATCCACGTTGAGTAGCCTTACAGCCTGATTTAAACTGTTGCATAAGCTCCGGTGTCTCGTCACGTGGCTTACGTCTGCCAGTTACACAGAATCTATCAGAGGTGACACCAATGGCATCGGCAATGCACCGACCAGCTTTGCATAGACGACACTCTAAATCTGAGCATGTAACGTCTGTCATAAGATCACCTCCGGATATATCGCGCGGTTAGTTTAGCCGCGACATGCTCAGTAGCCTAAGTACATTACATTACGAGCAACAGCAGCTTTTACTGCATAGTTACATAGTGGATCAGCAGGAGTGGCAGACATTTTGCCTTTAAGGACCAATACCAGGATGGCCATATATCTTTTTATATTATTCTTGTACTCAATCTTCAATGTCGATTGGTATAGTTATGTTGTTCCTTTTTCTAAGAGGGATTGCAGCAGGGTCTAAACCGGGAAATAGTGTAAAGTTTCACATTGCCTGCAATTAGTTAAAATAAGCGTACCAGGCATAAAACTGCCGGTACGCTTATTGGTTATCACACTATGATTCAGTAACCGCTTCCTTATGTATCGTTGTCCAGCGGTAAATAATAATTGGCAAAATCAGTAGCGGCACACCAAGATATAATGAAGTTCTGAGTTCTTCGGTAAAAGCGACAAAGATCAGGCAAGCAATCTGGGTCCAAATGCCAAACTGAGTAATATACGGGAAAAGCGGTGCTTTATATTTTAGTTTCTTTACTTCAGCCGGGCTAAGCTGCTTCCGAAAATTGTATTGACTCCAGCAAATAGATATCCAGGAAATTGCTCCGGTAAAGCCGGATAAAGCCAGCAGATAGGTATAAATACTTTGATCTTGATCAATGGTATATAACACTACCCCAAGCCAACATACCACAATGGACAATGCCGCAGCATTTTGCGGCACGCCATGATTGTTGAGACGTCCCAGAAATTCGGGAGCCATCTTCTCCTGTGCCAGTGCATACATCGCGCGCGAGCAGCCATATAAACCAGAATTTGAGCAGGAAATAGCCGCTGTCAAAACAACAAACGAGAAAATAGCGCCTGCCCATTCCAAACCATAAGCGCTCAATGCTGCTGCAAACACACTTGTTTCCAAGCTGGCTTTATCCCAGGGGAAAATAGTGACCAATAACAGCATGGGAATAATATAGAGCGAGATAATCCGCATAGTGATCTGTCTGATGGCAGATGGAATGGTCTTGGCCGGTTCTTTACTTTCCGCTGCTGCCAGACCGATTATTTCCGATCCCTGGAAATTAACTAGAACAATTACCATCGTCAGCAGCACAGCCCAATAACCTTTAGGCGCAAAACCGTCGTTAGATAACAGAATGCTAGTTCCCAGATAATTCCCACCACCAATAGCGCCAAAGAAAATCATGATGGCTAAACCGCAAAAAATTAGAAGAGCAACAATCTTAAACAACGCCAGCCAGAACTCCATTTCACCAAACAGATTAACCCGGGATAAATTTATAGATGTGATCGCTAAGCCAAATAGCACCGCCCACCACATTGCACTCACTGCAGGGAAAAAGCCGTTCATGATAATACCGGCAGCAATCATTTCGGATGGTACATACGTTACCCAGGTTAGCCAGTAACACCAGCCCACACCACACGCCCAGGCCGGTGATATATAGTCACGGGTGTAACTGATAAACGAACCGGCAATTGGCCGGGCCACCGCCAATTCACCCAAACATACCATAACAGCATAAACAATCAAACCGCCTAACAGGTAGGCTAGTACTGATGCCGGGCCGGCTTTGCCAACCACATACCCATTGCCTAAAAAATAGCCGCTGCCGATAATTCCCCCAAGGGCAATCATTTGCAGATGCCGGTTTTTAAGCCCCCGATTTAATTGTCTTTTAGTATCCTGCTCTTCCAACTATCATTCCTCCAGTATTGTACAAAAATGCTTTTGGAATGATTATATCACAATACTTATTTCTGGCAATGAGATTTCCATGATTATACAAGAAATAATGACAGTTGATAAAGCCGCTGTCAGCCACAGGGGCTATATAGATATTCGTTAATATTGGCCGGTTCTTTCCAGATAATCTTCCATTTTCATAAGACGGCTCTCGTTCAGGTCCCTATTCCGTTTGCTGACAAGCGCGACAATGGTTTCCATATTCATTATGAAACACACATACGAATTGAAAAAGCTCATGTTCTCTATACTGTTGATGATGACTATTTCCGCGCCTTGTGCTATCGGTGCTGCGTAGCTGTCTGTCATGGCAATAACTTTGCATCCCGCATCGTTGGCCATTTCGGCTGCAAAAATAGTGTCGCTGGAATACCGATTAAAGGAGATCGCAATCAATATATCCTCAGCGGCCAAATCAATCAGACAGTCCACTAGTGGCTGATGGTTGCCAATGACTACGACTTCTGGCCGGATGCAGGAGAGCATGACGCCAAACGAAGCGGCAAAGCCCGAGCAAGCACGGAAACCGACAATGAAAACTCGTTTTGCCTTGGAGATCAGTTCTGCGGCTTCTATAAATGTAGAATTTGAATCGTTCAAGATATCTTTTTTGATATTCCCTAGAACATTTTGCCTTAATGCTGCTATCAGGTCAGAATCCGTAAGATTTTCATACTGCTTGATTTTTTCATAGGGGATTTCCCCAGGGGTACAATCAAAGTCCCGTTCAGCTTGCTCACGCTGGAAGGTCTTTTTAAATATAGTGAAATTTTCATAACCAAGTTTTTTGGAAAGACGGATTACGGAAGAAGCGCTTACACCGAGCCTTTCCGCGATTTCATTGGATGTGAGAAAGCAGGCTTGTTTTTTGTTTTTGAGCATAAAGTCCAAAACCGTCTTATCATTATTGGAAAGTTCTGTCTTACAGGCGCGCTGTTCTATCGTTTCCGCCATACGATCACCCTTTTCGCTGGTTTACCTTTATTGTATGTGTAATTTAAATCTTATGTCAATAATGTACTTAGAGTATATTGACAAGGATTCTTTGATAGGATAGTATTTGATTATAAATAATCTTTTAATAGTGAAAGATGATTATTTATAATCAATAGTTCAAGAAGGTATTTTATGTATAATCTGACTGAAGGCAATGTAACCAGGTGTATGGTGTCATTTGCTATACCACTCCTGCTTGGTAATGTACTACAGCAACTTTACAGCGTTGCCGCTGCGGTGATCGTAGGGAATTTTGTGGGAAAAGCGGCACTTGCTGCTGTGGGCACAGCGGCCCCGATTATGAATATATTAATGTTTTTGATGGTTGGAATCACAATGGGTTCGTCAATTTTAATGTCTGAATTTTTTGGTGCTGGAAAGCACGAAAAAGTGAGGCAGGAAGAAGTTACATCACTTCTAAGTGGACTAATATTTACCATTGTACTTTCAGTTGCTATGATTTTTCTGATAAACCCGCTGCTCCTTCTGATCCAAACGCCGGTTGAAATCATGCCACAGGCAGAAGCCTATTTAGAAATTATTATTGCTGGCCTCGTTTTTACTTTCCTTTATAATATATTATCTTCTTCACTTCGTTCCATCGGAGATTCTATGACCCCGCTATTTTTCTTGATTTTTTCTTCTGTTCTCAATATCGGTATTGGTGTTGTGTTGGTAAAACAGTTTGGGTGGGGTGTATGTGGGGTTGCTTATGCTACTGTAATAGCCCAGGCCGTGTCAACGGTGCTATGTATGGGGTATATTTATTGGAAGGTGCCTATTCTTAGATTTCATGTCAGGGATTTAAAAATAAATTTTCCGCTGCTGGCTAAAACGGCGAGTTACAGTTCGGTCTCGGCAATCCAGCAAACATTTCTCTATGTTGGTATCTTTATTTTGCAGGGGGCTGTAAACCCGCTTGGTGTGGACGCAATTGCCGCTTATAATGCGGTCACGAGAATTGATAGCTTTATACTTGCTCCGACTGATAGTCTGGCACTTGCGCTAACAACCTTTATCTCTCAAAATCGGGGAGCCAAAAAGGTTGACCGGATTCGGCATAGTATGAAAAGTTCAGTTGTGATAGGAGTAAGCTTTTGTGGATTGCTGGCCGTTTCTGTCTTTTTCTCCGCCCAGGCACTTATGACATTTTTTCTCGATTCAGGAGAAGTCAGCGCCATAGAAGTTGGCGTCAAATACTTAAAAATTATGGCTATTTTTTATATCCTGCCCGCTTTTTGTAATTCGTTTCAGGGTTTTTTTCGGGGGCTTGGCAGGATGGACATTACACTGTTTGCAACCATTGTTCAGATTCCCGTACGAGTCATCCTTGCCTATCTGCTTGTCGAGCTTTTTGGACTGTCTGCGGTTGCCGTTGGCGTTGCTGTGGGCTGGATTTGCATGATTGTGTATGAGGCACATCAGTATCGTCAGTACTATTAAGTGAAGGGAGCATGTAATCATGAAATCACTTTACCTAAAAAAAGAGGATTGCTGCGGATGCAGTGCTTGTTACAGTGTCTGCGTCAACCAGGCTATCACCATGAAGGCGGATGAGGAAGGTTTTTTATATCCGGAAATTGATCAATCACGTTGCGTTGATTGCGGTAGGTGTACTGAAATTTGTCCAGTGACATATGCCGGCAACTATAAAGAAAGCAATACGCCCCGCTTTTATGTGGCCCGCCACAAATCGCCAGAGGTTTTGAGGCAATCGACATCAGGCGGCGCGTTTACTGCTATTTCTGACGCTATTCTTAGACAGAACGGCGTTATTTATGGAGCAGATTATGACGCGGACTTTCATGTTCTTCATCAGCGGGCGGAAACGTCCGAACAGCGGGACCGAATGCGGATTTCTAAATATGTGCAGAGCGACATGGGAAATACCTATGCTCAGAGTAAAGCCGACTTGAAAGAGGGCCGTATGGTTCTTTTCACCGGAACTCCCTGCCAGGCCGCAGGGCTGCGCGGTTTTATGGGCAATTCACCGCTTACAGACAGGCTGTACACTTGTGATTTGATTTGCCACAGTATTCCAAGCCCACTAATATGGGAAGAGTATAAGCGGTTACTTGAAAGGGAAAACGGTGGTAAGCTTGTTAGCGTACAATTTCGTTCGAAGAAAGACGGGTGGAGCCGTGCAAACAGCAACAAAGGATTTCTCTTTACTATAGATAAAAGTTCTGAAATACAAGAGGATGATCGTTTTTACCAGTTGTATTTTAAAGTTGGCTCTATCACACGTCCTTCCTGTTCGCAGTGCCGCTTTACCGATATTCACCGTGCTTCTGATTTGACCATCGCAGATTATTGGGGAATTGAGAAATACAGCCCTGAATGGTTTGATCCGCTTGGGGTTTCGGTAATCTTGGTGAATTCGCCCAAAGGCGCAGCTCTTTTTGACCAATGCCGGCAAGATTTAGTCGCGGAAGAACGGCCGAAGGAAGAATCTTTTAATGAACAACAACGCCTTCGAGAACCATTACAATTTCCTGAAACGCGAAGTGACTTTTGGGAAGATTACAGACATTTTGGCTTTGAATATGTTTTGGGGAAAAGGAATAACGGTTCATGACTGTGAAAAGCAATAGAAAAGTGAGCCATTTGACATTCAGAAAGTGAGCCACTTTTGATGCTCAAGAAGTGAGCCACCCCGATAAAAAATATTAAACCTCTTGGTCTCCGCTGTTGTTGTCTGGAGTCTCACCTCCAAACTGTCCGGTTGCCGCAATCCTCTGGCGGAGGCGGTATGAGGGACCGTTGGTATCGACAATATGAGAACGATGCGTCATTCGGTCCACGATAGCAGCAGTAAGCATAGGATCACCGAAGATCTCCGTCCAGCGTGAAAACTCCAGGTTCGTAGTGATGATCACACTGCCACGCTCATTACGACTGGATAGAATCTGAAATAGCAGCTCGGCGCTGGAACGCGCGAAGGTTAGATACGACAGTTCATCCAAAATCAATAGATTGAGTTTGGTGAGTTGTTGTTCCAACTTAGAAAGTGTGTGATTTTGCTGAGCTTCTAACAAATCATTCACTAGCCCCGCAGCAGTGTAAAACCGCACGCGCAGTCCTTTTTCACAGGCTTTTAGACCGAGGGCAGTTGCCAGATGCGTTTTCCCAGTACCAGGGGTTGCCACAAAAGACAATGCCTTCTTTTTGCTGGATATATTGACAATC
>NZ_VLKC01000002.1:3155125-3251905 GCF_007830295.1 Sporomusa sp. KB1
CATTCGAAGCTACTGTGCGGCAGAGACGTGAGACAGGCCTGTTCTTCTGCTAGCATAGTACCAACCAGTGCTGGACGGCTTTGGATTTTGTGAGTCAAGTAATCCTTGCTGTATTGATCCAAACAACTTTGCAGTTCTTCCCATGAATCTACGTGGGGAATTGGAACGAGGACATTACGCCGGGAGAATCCTACCAGATTCTCCACCAGACCTTTTTCATTACCCTGTCCTGGATTGCAGAACGTGCTGGCAAAGGCATAATGAGCTTTGAGATATTGAAAGGGCAATTGCTCCTGGGTAACGTGTCTGCCCCAGCCTTCCTTTACTGCAGTCTTTACGTTGTCATAGATTAGACGTCGGGGCACGCCGCCGAAAAATTCGAATGCCTTNCGATGGCCCATGAGAAAAGACTCATAACGTTGAGTTGGGAAGGCTGCTACAAAAATGGCCGCACTATGACAGAGGCGCATGCAAAAGAGTTGGACTACGGTACGTTGGCCTTTTATATACGCGATAGCCGTTCCCCAATCTACCTGGGCTGCTTCGCCTGGATCAAATTCAAGGGGGATATGTACCTTTGTTGTCTGCTTTAGCTGANGGACGAATTGACGAATGGTGGAGTATCCACCGGTAAAACCATGTTCTTTGCATAAACGATCATAAATTCGTTTGGCGGTGTGTCGCTGCTTGGGCAGATTATTTTGCCGGTCTTCTTCAAGATAGCCATTAATGATATCTTTGACCGGCCCGATTACTGGAAAACCACGCTGAGGGGTTTTGACGGTCAATGGCATGACCTCTCCTTCAACGTACTTTTTTACAGTATTTCTAGAAATACCAAGCCTTCTGGCAATTTCTCTTTGCGAAAGCCCTTCAACTGCGTAGGCATGTCTGATAAACTGGTATTGATCCACCTCGATCACCTCTAAAACCTCCTGTCGCTTTTGTCTCAGCAACTCTAGCATACAGGATTTTAATGGGGTCGGGGTGGCTCATTTTGACATTGTCATTTTGAGCCACTTTGGCTCACTTCTAGAATATCATTCACATATGCATTAGGCTATACCGGCAAGGGCCTTAAGCTGGGAGTTTGTGACCAGTATGTGCAATTTTATCATCCGGAATTTAGCAGCAAAACGGGATCCGGGTATATTGGTGTGCTACCAAGTGATTATGATTGGGCAAAAAATAATCATGCAACTCATGTAGCCGGTATTATGGCTGCTGCCAAAGACAATACCGGGATGCATGGCGTGGCGTTTGACGCGAATCTGCTTTCCGGCAATGTATTTGTTGATAATAATATTGGTGATGTATATAGCGGATTTAATCAAGATAATAGTGTGAAAATTATCAACAACAGCTGGGGGCGAGATGTTTACATTGATACCACGTCGTTAGGAAAAGAGGATATCCGGTATTTGATGAATAGCGATAATGATGAGTATTCAGTCCTGCGGAAAAGCATTTTGGATTATGACAAAGTATTAGTGTTTGCTGCCGGCAATGCCGGCCATGCATCACCGGATGTAGACGCGCTCTTTCCTTACCTATACCCGGAAGCGGCTGGCAATTTTATTAATGTAATAGCTCTGAACAGTGATGCTTTTAAGGGCACGATGACAGATACTAATGCTGTCGCGTTGTTTAGCGATCTGTCCAAATATGTGGAGGAAAATAGTATTTCAGCCCCGGGGTTGTTTATTAATTCAGCTAATTCAGTTACAGGCGGCTATGTATCCAAGTCCGGCACATCGATGGCTACACCTTATGTTTCGGCATCAGCCGGGCTGGTTCAGGAAGCTTTTCCCTATATGACAGGCAGCCAGATTGTGGATACAGTGCTATCGACAGCTAACAATACATTTACTTTGCCCAAGTATACTTTGACTGTGCAAGAAGATGGCGATGAACAAAAGATTAATATCTACTATTTTGGCAATATATCGTCTATAGATGAAGTCAAAGCTGATTTACGGAATTATTACAATAATAACAGCTTTATTTTGCAACAGTATGGCTATGCAACCGCTGATGAGTTTGCTAATCAAGCTGGGGTTGCTTACCAGAATACCCCGCAGGAACTTGTTTTTGGCCAGGGTCTGCTGGATGTGGGGAAAGCGGTAAAAGGGCCGGGATTGCTCAATGCCCGGCGAATGGATTTTAGCAATTATAGTCCGGCCAATGAATTTGGGAAGGCTCAGGCGCTATATTCTATTGATACGCAAGGCTATAATAGTGTGTGGAGCAACGACATTGCTGAAAAAAGGGCCGGCTTGCTGTCTTCCACCAGTAATTATGCCGATTTACAGGCAATTTACAATTATTATTTGGGAACTGATTTGGGTTTGGGTCTTTCAGGTGGCCGGGAATATATTGATACCTATAATGCCAAGGCTATTGCCAATGGACTGCTTGATTTGCCTGTTGGACTGTACAAGAAAGGTAATGGCATTTTGGCGCTTACCGGCCAAAATACTTATAGCGGCAGCAGTATTGCTGCCGGCGGCGTATTGCAGATTGACGGTTCAGTGGCCGAAGATGCCTATAGCATTCTTGACGGCACACTTGCCGGTTCCGGTTCTATCGCCGGCAATTTGTCCAATCGTGCCGGCCTGCAGGCCGGCAGTTATGGAACGCCGGGTACTCTTAGTGTCGGCGGCAATTTAATTAGCAGCGGCGAGCTTGTTGTCGTAGTACAAAATAATGTCGCCGGCAAAATTGCCGTAGCCGGAGAGGCAGATATTAACGGCACTAGTTTGACTACTGCAGCGGGCAATACTTACCGGCCGGATACCAGTTATACTGTGTTGACTGCGTCCAATATCACCGGTAATTTCGCTTCCGGCACAGCTGCTGTTTCCGGTTTACTGAGTGCTCACGGTTCGCAAAATGGCACCAGCGCTTTTTTAGAAGTGAACCGTCAAAATAATATTGCTTCTCCCAACTTGCGGCAGCAGACAGCGTATTTGCACATGAACGCAATGTATGATGCGCTGGCCGGGGATGCCCAACGTCAAATGGACACACTGTATAATTTGAATACTTCGTCTGCTGCGCTGGCTTTAAATGAAATTTACGGCGGCGCTCAAGTCAATCAGTCATTGCTGATTCAACACAGCGGTCTGGTAAGCAATGCTTTAACGGCTCGCTTCAGTCATCTTAACCATAACTATCAGGAGGAAAGCAGCGTATCTGCCAGTAATCTGTCAGGAAACGATTTGGCGGCTAAGGGTGTGATTCCGCTGCATTTGGATACAGACAATGGCTGGTGGATGAAGTTCACTCGTAGCGGAGGTTCGAGAGATGCTTATGCCGGTGAACCCGAAATGAAATCCAAGGGGCTGGGCATTGTTGTAGGCCGGGATTGGCAAAGCACGCCTAACTGGCGGGCAGGTTGGATTTTTGGTTATGAAAACAGCGATAATGCCTCGGCAAGTGCTCACAGCGATGCTAATGATTACCGGCTGGGTTTTTATGGCGGCTATAGCCAGGGCGCTTTCGATAGTCAAGTCTATCTTGCCTGCGGCCGTCAAACCAATGCGTCCACACGCTATTTACGAGAATTAGGTTTAACGGCGGACAGCCATTATGGCAGCCATACTATCAGCCTGGGCTTGAAAGAAAAGTACAATTTGTATGAAGGGCGAAAAACTTCCGTTACACTTAGTCCCTACGTGGGTGTGGATATTACCCGGTATACGCAAGACAGTTTCCGCGAACAGGGAGCCGGCATTTACAATCAGGTGGCTGATCATGCACACAATACTTACAGTACCGGCGAAATAGGACTGGAATGGGAGCACTCCCTGAAACAAGGCCATTATGGATTTAATGTGGGTTATAAAAAGGTTTTGGGTGGTTATGATCCGCAAATGACGGTCGCCTACGGTGGCAATTTGGATGATAAGTTCACAATTGACGGTGGCCGGCAGGATCGGGACTATTTGGTCTGGGAACTAAACGCTGAGGGAATGGTGAATCCTACCTGGAGCATCAGCGGCCGGGTAGGCGGAGAAAAAGGCAGCAACAGCCATTATTGGAATGCGTCACTTATGCTCAAGCATGATTGGTAGTTGAGCGACAAAAACGGCGGAGAATGTTTTGAAACTCCTGGTAGATCCTATATTGGATTTACCAGGAGTTTCTGTCTGAGAGTTTTCTGATGATGTTTGAAAGCCGGTAAAGTCCATTTTTAATGTCAGGTAGTGCAGCAAAAGAATACGATAGGCGAAGATGGTTGTTCGAGAGGGCGTCATATATGTTCCCGGGATTAATTAAGAGGCCTGTATCCAATGCAGCCTTAAATAATTTCTGGAGAGAAACTGGATGAATCAGTTTAAGCCAAATATAAAAGCCCCCTTTTGGAATATTCCAGGTGGCAATATCCGAAAAGTTCATCTCCAAAGCTTCGATAGCAATGTCACGGCGAATTTTCAATTGTTTTCTTACTTCTTGAAGATGATTTTGGTGTAATCCACTAGCAAGCCATTCCGCAGCAGCCCATTGTGACAGAGAGCTGGAACCGTAATCATTTTGCATTTTCATGTCTGCTAATCGTTCAATAACCGGCTCGGGACCAACAATCCAGCCGATTCTCATCCCAGGGCTCAGTGATTTGGATAAGCTGCCTATATATATTACGCGCCCGTCTTTATCGAGAGCCTTTAGCGGAGCAGGCGGTGGTGCATCGATCCAGAGTTCACGATAAACATCATCCTCAATAATTGGCAATAGTTCTTTTTGACACAGAGCGAGCAAATCTTTGCGACGCTGTTCGGTCATTAGGGTTCCGGTAGGATTGTGAAAGCAAGGGATGGTGTATAACAAGGATGTATTCTGGTGTTTCTTTTGATAGTCGATGGAAGTAACCTGAATTCCCTCGTCATCCATGGGTATACCAGAGAATTGCATACTCATGGATTGAAATAATTTGAGCGACAGAAGGTAAGAAGGCTTTTCAAGTAAAATAGTAGCATCTTTAGGTAGCAGCCCAAAACATATAAGTTGGAGAGCTTGCAAAGCACCGGATACGATCAGAATGGATGCTGGGGATGCATCAATACCAAAGTCTTTTAGATAATGACTTAGCTGCTGACGTAAATAGAGTAAACCTCTTGACTCCTCATAGCCGAACGATTGTATTTTGTCAGGTAATTTACTTAAAATAGATTTTATCATAACGGAAGGAATCAGTTCGGGGGAAAGTTCACCTGTACCTAGTCTAACATTTTTTGGATTGAATTCTGATCGATTAATTTCCTGAATGGTAGGGAAATTAGGTAGGTAGATGCCTGATTCAACATAGGAATTCCAATTCACTTGTTGTGGGGAAGTTAATATCGACCAAGTATTATTTGCTACCCATATACCGCTCCCAATTTTACTTTCCAGCAGCCCATCAGCAATTAATTCATCGATCGCAGTTGCGACTGTACTCCTGTTTACTTGAAAAATGCGTGCAAGTTCGCGTTGTGGAGGCAGTTTGTAATTTACGGGCCAGTCTCCAATACGAATTTTATTCTTTATATATTCAATAATTTGTACGTATAAAGGCATACGGTCTTTATTATTGGGTGTCCAATCTATTGGTAACATTAGGTAATTCTCCAAAGCATTTTTTTCTATTATAACAAATTGGTTGGGATGACATCAATCCAATTGGCTGGAGACATTTGAAGAAAATCTTTCTATAATGTAAAAAAACATTATAGGGAGATAATAGGATGCAATCGTTATTACATGGAGTATTTCTAGCCATAGGATTGATATTACCTTTGGGGGTGCAAAATTTATTTATTTTTAATCAAGGGGCAACTCAGCCAAGCTTCCTGAGAGCTTTACCTGCCGTTATTGCAGCCTCAGTTTGTGACACTCTTTTGATCCTGCTGGCTGTAAATGGAGTTTCTTTGTTTTTAGTAAAGTTTGAGGTGCTTAAAGAAGTCTTAGTGGGGATGGGGGTAATATTTTTACTATATATGGGTTGGCTTACCTGGAATAATATAATAGCACATAACGATGTGGAGGCTACAAAGAGCTTTTCAATTAAGCAGCAGATAGTCTTTGCGGCTACGGTCTCATTATTTAACCCTCATGCTATACTAGATACCATTGGTGTAATTGGCACTAGCTCGGCTAACTATGAAGGAATGGAAAAATTATTATTTACGATAGCCTGTATTCTTGTATCGTGGCTATGGTTTTTTTCTTTAGCTGCTACAGCGCGGTTTGTAAGCGGAAGGGCGCAATTCACAAATGGAATTAGGTGGATAAATAAGCTCTCAGCAGTTTTTATTTGGGGATCAGCTTGTTATATGGTATATAGTGCAATATAGCGACGGGTAGTTTTAGTCAGACACAGTTGCAGCAAAGGGACGTTTTTTTTTGCTTCTTATTCCGAAACTAAGTTTAAATAAACAGACAAAGGAACTCCGTACAAATCCAATTGGGTTTGGCGGAGTTCCTTATTATTTATCACCGAAATAGGCTGAAATGGATTAGAAACAATGATTCTGATCCATATTTTATTGAACATTGATGTACTTGTAATAGTTTGCTATAATAAAATGTTATTTTGCATTATACTAAATAAAGAATGCAGGAGTGGACTGATTAAATGCGGTTAATACATAAAGTTACATTGCTGTTTAGTATTTTGGTTGTTGTAAATAGTTTAATTCAATTTATGGTCTTTGATAAAATTTTTCTTTCTGATACTGATGCCTTATTATTAGAGACTAATGAGCAAGCAGCAAATAATGTTAGTATACAATTGCTGGAAAATTTCAAAAAAATTGAAATGTCACTAAAAGTAATTGCAGTAAATGAAAAAATTAGAGAGAATCAGGATACTTTTGATAAAATTAATATGATTTTGCCTGAAGTAGATGTATTAACAATTCTTAATCAACAGGGAGATATTTTACTTGTTTCTGGCAATCAATTTGAGCTTGTGGTTTCAAATTTATCGCAAAGAGAGTATTTTCGGCAAGCGATTCAGGGAAAAACTTATATTAGCGATGTTTTTACGAGTGCTAGGGGCTTTAAAGTTGTGACCATTGCAGTCCCAATCATCAAAGATAATAAAATTGATGGCGTGCTTGTTGGAGCCGTTAAGCTGCATGGTAATTCATTAGCATCCATGTTCGACAATAAACTATTTGGAAGAAACGGTTATATTTCTATTCTAGATCGGCAAGGTGATATTGTTTACCATCCTAATAAAGAACGAATTGGTCAGAAAGCGATAATTTTTGATCAATTACATGGTCAAACAGGATCGAAAATTATGACAGATTTTTCAGAAAAAGAACATTTTGTTGGTTATTCTAGAGTTTCAGAATTAGACTGGATTGTTACGATTAATACGCCTACTGCTGATGTAATAAAAAATAGGAATATTATGATTTTCGAAATTTTGTTATTGTCAATTATCAGTATTCTTGTAATTATTCTAGTTGGTACATATACAGTAAGGCGTTATACTAAACCACTTGCTCAGTTAATTTTGGCATTTAATACTTTGAAAGATGGTAACTATAAAAAGATTGACTCCGGTAATTATGAAAAAGAGTTTCAGGAAATAGTTCATGTTTATAATAATATGATTGAGAAATTGGAGGAAGTTCATAATGACCTTGAGGAATGCGCTGAAATTGACTCTCTAACGAGCGCTTATAATCGCAGAGCTTTTGACAATTACATGCGTATTTTGAAGCAAGAAATAAGTAATGGTACTCTAGATAAGTTAGGAGTTTTTCTATTA
Organism: Sporomusa sp. KB1; assembly: GCF_007830295.1. GTDB lineage: Bacteria > Bacillota > Negativicutes > Sporomusales > Sporomusaceae > Sporomusa. Next base: position 3,162,891 of record NZ_VLKC01000002.1, read on the forward strand.
GATATCGATAATTTCAAAAGCTTAAACGATACTTCGGGGCATTTAACTGGCGATCATATTCTGAAAAAAATTACCGAAATAATGAGGTCGGTTGCAGGAGCGCAATCTGTTTTTCGATTTGGTGGAGATGAATTTGCGGTTGTGCTTCGAGATATTTCAGACGAAACATTATTATCTATTGCAGAAGCAATTCGATTAGAAAGTGAAAAGTCTTTGGATGATTGTACTGTAAGTATAGGTGTGGCTAATTATCCCCAGGATACTAACTCTATAGATAAATTAATCGAATTTGCTGATAAGGCTCTTTATATTAGTAAAAATAGTAAAAATAAAGTTACTTCTTATACAAAACTGTGAAAGTAAGGGAGCGAGCAGATACCTACTTAACTCTTTTTTTCAATGCACTCGGGACGAAAGTGTTGATACCTGTCATTTTTTTAGAGGATGTCAAAGACGGGGTTAATGAAATCAACACAATAGATTGATGTCAACAACCCCGTCCCCTGATATCAGGGGACATTTTGGACGCTTACTTTTTATCGACGAGTTATTTTCTTTGCAGATATTCATCAAGGCTGTATTTTCCCGGTCCGACAAAAAGTGCTGCCAGAAAACTAAATCCATCCTCCAAGGATTGAGATGCCTTCATTAAACCTTTTCCGTCAACCATCTGACTGGTAAAGGCGACACCTAAATTGACAACAAGTAAGAGGGCAGCCAGGCGATAAAACAAGCCTAATACAATGAGTAACCCGCCAAAAAATTCAGTAAAACCACTCATAAATCCCCAAAATGCTGGTGCAAAATCTATTCCGAAAGTCCCCATTGTTTTTCCCAGTGCAGTCCATTTCTCTATCCCGCCAAAAATCTTGGGAAATCCATGCCACATAAACATGCCGCCAATTCCCAGACGAAAAAGCAATAGTCCGATATCCTGATAAGGTTTTATCAGCTGATTAAAAACAACATACAAACTTTTCATATACTTCAACCCCTTTGATAAATATGGTAAAACTATCCTTTGAGATAAATATATACCAATTGATAATTAAAGTCAATAAAAAACAATATTCTAATAATAAAAAATAGAATAATAGGTAGCAAGTAAAATAAAGATACAATCAGGGTTGAACATCTTTTATTACAGACATTAGACTCTTTACGTCAGAAGCAAAGGGATATATAGTAATTATCTCTGGGTTATTGCTTAGCCGTTGAATGTATCAATTGCCAGTGTCCTTGTGTTACAGGCATAACTGAAAGCGTGACTGGCGCACAAGCTATTTCTAAAAAGTGGTAGAAAGGGACAGGGGGATAGGTGTACTGTCCCAGAAGCTAGTGAAATAACATCTCGTGGTGAGGATAGTAGCAACATTGACGTAAAAATACAAACATGATATTCTGTTAACATACCCTATAGGGTATCAAGGAGGTAATGAAATGCGCCAATGTATGGATGCCGATAATTTACATAGACGAATTAATAAAATTATAGGACAATTAAGAGCCATTGACAAAAATGTGGATGAGGATATTCCTTGTGAAGACCTGCTTATTCAAATTAATGCAGCGAAAAAAGCACTTCATAAGGTTGGGCAGGTTGTTTTAGAAGGACATCTTCATCACTGCGTTCGTGAAGGCATAGAACATGGCGATGCTGAAACGACGATTTCTAACTTTGCAAAAGCTGTGGAGCATTTTTCGCGCTTGTAACATAAATATGGCTGTATTGATTAAAGGCAACCGTAAATGGTTGCTTTTTTTATTGACAGCATATACCTAGGGGGGTATAATGAATTTCATAATACATATACCCCTATGGGTATAAAGGAGTGGTATTGTGATATCTTATCTGAAAGATGATGATAAGCGTACTTTGCTCTTCCTGGGAATTTCTTTTGTTTCTCTTATTATCAGTTTTTTTAATATTGGAAGATTACCTATTGACGCAGCATGGGTGGTGATCATATTGTGTGGTGTTCCCATTGTCAAAGACGCCACGATTGCACTTATCAAAGAGTTTGATATCAAGGCCGATGTTCTTGTCTCAATCGCTTTGGTGGCATCGGTTATCATTGGTGAAATTTTTGCTGCCGGTGAAGTGGCGTTTATTATGACGATTGGTGCGTATTTGGAAGAGAGGACGGTAGCAAAAGCCCGCGCCGGAATCGAAAAATTGGTCCGCCTAACGCCCACTACAGCTCGCGTCGTGCACGATGGCGAGGAGATGATTATCCCGTCTGAACGAGTAAAAACCGGTGATATTTTAAGAGTACTTGCCGGAGAAACCATTGCTGTTGACGGTATTATTACAAAAGGGCAAACCTCTATTGATCAGTCCGTGATGACAGGCGAATCCCTGCCTGTGGATAAAGGCGAGGGTGATGAAGTACAGAGTGGGACAGTGAATCAGTTCGGAACTTTTGACATGATGGCGCAAAAGGTCGGCGAGGACAGTTCTTTACAGCGGATGATTCGTCTTGTGGAATCGGCTGATGCAAGTAAGGCAAAAATTGTTGGGATAGCTGATCAATGGGCTACATGGATTGTTATCGTTGCTCTTGTTTCTGCCGCTATCACCTGGTTTGTAACCGGTGAGATTATTCGTGCTGTTACAGTGCTTGTTGTGTTTTGCCCTTGTGCTCTGGTATTGGCGACACCTACTGCTATTATGGCCGGGATCGGCAATGCGACTAAATATGGTATTTTAGTGAGTCAGGGCGATGCGTTGGAACGACTGGCAAAAGTCAAACGTATTGCTTTTGATAAAACAGGAACGCTGACATATGGCAAGCCGTCTGTTGTGAAAATAGTAAGTTGCAGTTCCGATATCAGTGATGCAGAATTCTGTGAGATTATAGCTAGTGCAGAGATGCGTTCGGCGCATCCGCTTGGAAAGGCCATTGTCGCACATTACAAACAAACGTATTGCCAATTGCCTGTTGAGCCAGAAAGTTTTCTGCTTATACCCGGGCGAGGTGTTTCTGCGAATGTAAAAGGAAGGCGCATATTTGCGGGAAACGGGGCGTTGCTGGTTGATCACTCAGTAAATTTACCGACACAATTTATTAAAGAGGTTGAACTGTCTAAGTCAGAGGGATGTACCATCATATATGTTATCGGTGAGGGACAAGTGATCGGTTTTGTTGCGTTAGCCGACACTATTAGGTCTGATGCCGCTAATATGGTCAAGGCTATTCAAAGTACGGGAGCAAATACATTGTTGTTAACAGGCGACATTACGCAGGCGGCAAAACACATTGCTGATATTGCAGGTATTCAGGATGTAAAGGCCAACTGCCTTCCCGAAGATAAACTAAGTACAATTCAGCAGTATCAGGAACAAGGCGAGTCGGTTTGTATGGTAGGCGATGGAATCAATGATGCACCAGCTCTTAAAGCTGCGCAAGTCGGCATTGCTATGGGCGGTGTGGGCAGTGATATTGCCGTTGAGGCTGCCGATATTGTTCTAGTTGGTGATGATATTAAGGAAATTCCTCACTTACTTCTTCTCTCAAAGAGAGTGATGCGGACGATCAATATAAACCTAGCGGCCTCTATGATTTTAAATTTTGCTGCTATCGGCTTGGCAATTACAGGAATCCTTAATCCTGTATTAGGCGCTTTGGTACATAATGTAGGTTCTGTAGCAGTTATTATAAATTCATCAATTCTATTGAAATGGAGGCAAAAATGATGAAAGAATGGATAATATTTTCTGTATTTTCTATTGTGGGCTTAGGAATGCTTATAACAGGGATTTCAAATATGATCAAAGAAAAACATGACGCAGAGTCGGTGAAAATTTATCGGGGATTTTCGATTGTTGGTGGCATTGTCTTGATTAGCTCTATTTTATATAAAGTTTTTGGGTAGATTTTTAACCTGCGGCAAAGGGCATGCATCTTGATCTTCTACATATGTCTTCATAATCTGCTTTGCTTCGTTGTGGTCCTGTATGAGCTTGTAGTTGGGAACTTCGCCAATGAGCTCAGACAGGATCTCTTTATTTCTTCCTTAATAGTACTTAATTGGTGCGGCACATGCCTAAGCAAGGCAAATATCTACAATTATATTTTACCATAACAGAGGGCTTTGCTGTTTATTTGTTGACTTTTTCAGTGGTTTCGGACGTTTCTTTTGAATTGAATTTACAGTGTGCTCAAATAGATTTCCAGTGGAGCGTGAATTTTGCGCTCCACAAACACACACTCGCTATGTGGATGGATAAGACAGTTAATTCTCTAGATGAGGATAATCAATATAGCAGGAAAGATGTCGAAAATAGAGAATATCATCAAAGGTTTACAATTTTTCCAAAAGAAAGGGGATGCCGCCTGGAGTTGGCGGAGTACCAGACGGAGGAGGCTCACATATCGGATATATGTGAGCCGATGGCAACGGAGCCTTACGAGAAAAGGCTCGTGGAGTATTAAGGGAGGAAAATATCTTGGAGAGGATAAATCACTTTTATCAAGGCATACAACAGGATCTTAAGCTCTTTCTGTTTTTCTGGATTATTTTTACCGTATTTAGGCTTAGTTTTATTATGATCATGTTTTCGACGGACAATATCTTGAACAATCTGAGTGGCATATGGGTTTCACTTTATTATGGTGCCAGACTCAGTTTAAAAAGTAGCGGAGTCATAGCGCTTACTACCTTTATCTTTTGCACAATGACCAGTCTGGTAATCATGTCCGATACATATCTGCCCAGAATACGCGCTGCAATTGGCTATATTTATGTTTTTATTATTACGCTATTATTTCTTGTGAGAATACCCTACTATCGTGAGTTTACTTCAGGCTTTAATCAATTTATCTTTAATACTTTTAGGGATGACACCAGGGCTTTATTTTATTCTTCGCTTCATTATTTGCTGCTTGGTGTAATTTTAATAATACCTATTTGTTTTTTGCTTTACAAAGTCCTCAAAAGATGGTTGGACACTAAAGTTTTCGACTTTCCTACATTTTCAAAGCCATATTATATGGTAGGATTTCTAATATTTATACTGCTATTTTCGTATACTTTTTGGCGATTTGTTCGTTTTGGCGGTGCATTAACTGAGAATTCAGTCAGATGGACAAATGCAGCGAAAACAAATCAGCTATTGTTAAATGAAGCTATATTAGATGATTTTCAAGCATTATATAGAGCTTATGATACCCACGAGGTTTTGGCGAACGCCAAAAACTTGGACCTTAGTCCCGGCAAAGTGGCCGAATTTGGCAGAATGCTTTCAGGCAGCGTAACAAAATCCAATCATTTAGATGATTATCTTAGAAAGAGCGCGCAGGGGGCGAAATTGCCTAAGCCCAAGCACATCTTTCTCATTGTGGCGGAAAGTTATTCGCAATGGCCGCTTATGCCTACCTACGAAAATTTAGATATAGCCTCAGGCTTGAAATCCATCGCGAACAAAGACGATGCTGAATATTTAACGTCATTTTTATCGAACGGAAATTTCACCATTGGGGCAGTAAGCGGAATTGTTACAGGCTTGTCAGAGGTCAAAGTATATCCGAACTACCAGGAGAAATCGCTTACGGAGTCATATTCCACAGCGCTGGCGCCTCAAATGCAAAAATTAGGATACCGAACAAATTTTTTGTATGGCGGGTACGGTTCATGGCAGAATGTTGAAAAATTTTCATTAGCACAGGGGTTTGAAAAATTCGTCTCTTGCGGAGACCTTATATCCCCGGATGGAAATACGTGGGGAATTGATGATGGCGTATTTCTAAGGTATGTACTATCTAAAATGAGTGACGATCAGCCTACCTTTAATATGATTTTGACAGTTTCCAATCATCCACCGTATACAGTCGATCTGGACAAGGCCGGTTTTTTCAATACCACGACGTATCATAATTTTCCTGATGCCATTAAGCAAAATGCAGAAATGGTAAAAATGTTGGGGCACTTTTGGTATTGTGATAAGGTGATAACTGAATTTGTTGAAACGGTTAAAGCAAAGTATCCCGATAGTCTATTTATTATTACAGGAGACCATGTTGGCGGTAATTTGCGATATTTGTCAAATCCCACGTTGTTTGAAAGATATGCCATCCCTTTGATTATTTACGGCAAAGGCGTGAATAAAGGAATACTTCCGGCCAATGCATCAGGCGCTCAGATCAATATTGGACCTACGTTGATTGAGTTGATTGCTCCTAAGGGATTTATTTATTATTCACTGGGAGAAAGTTTAACGAAAGGGAAGGCATTGGGCGTGAATCTAGATACCTGGATGTATGGTAGCTATTTAGGTATGTACAATGATAGTCATTATGAAAGAGCGCCGTTAGCAGCAGATGATGACGTAAAGCCTGATTTAGAGGAAATAAAGAATACGACGAATGCAATCCGTGGTATATCCTGGTGGAGTGTCATGAAGGGAAATAAGCTTGATTAGACAGTTTGGTTAAACTGGATAGATAATAACAGCGATATCTCTTGATTACGCAGGAGATATCGCTGTTATTTATTTTCCTCAATTGGCATGAAAAACTTAATTACGTCAGCATCTAACCCATCTGCAATAGTAAATAAAACATCTAAAGAGAAAGCTTTTGTTGAAGTTGGAGCCTCAATCTTACTTAAATAACTCTTGCTGACCACAAATGGCTTTTCATGTGGAACCTTTCTCTTTACATTTGTTTGACCCAGTAACGCCTCGAAAAAAGCCCACTGCCAGCAATAGAATTGGAAGAAAAAATCCAACGGTTAGAACATAAGAAATCCAAGTCGTATTATCCCAGTTTCTTTCATATACAATATTGGGATAAATAACAAATGAAAGGGTGATACAAATCATACTTAAAGGCAGTACAATGGGGTGATAATCTTTCAGCTCAAAAATTTGGGCGAGCGCCAAACTACTTGCAAAGTAATAAAAACATACTTTGAAGAAAAGGGTAATTACCCAGGTTATAGCCAACACCGCTTCGATCCGTTCTATATAATTCCCCAGCTTTATTTGTTTTGCCAACGTATAGCTGGAAAATGTATGTAATGCTGTAAAATCAGATCCCATTACCATAATGCAAACAGTTACCAAAATAAAAATAATCAAGGATCCAATCAACGTTCCGGTTAACCAGGCTTTTTTTGCTTCCTGGGGTTTCTAACATGACTGAGATAGACTTTGCTCGGAGTTTCCATGGTTAGTTTTCGAAAAGCTTCAAAAACGGTTGCTCCCTCGCTATCGTATGTTGCTACGGTTGCGCGGGTGGTTCTGGTTTGTGATTAAATAATAGTCGATAATGAGGAAACTCCTGCTAATTGATTTGCAGGAGTTTTTTGTTAAATGAGGAATTTTTTAGAAATATTATTAATTCTTAAAGAAGCCTGATTTGGAGGAGCCAAAAGTGAAAGCAATTTTTAGTGAAATATCAGGTTCAGATAAATGGAGAACAATTGAGCCCATTAACAAGGGGTGGTCTGATGATAAAAAATATCATATTGTAACTAATAGAGGAATGCAATTGCAATTGCGTATTTCCGATATCTCCAAATATGAAGCTAGAAAAAAAGATTATGAGACGTTGAAACGTCTTGACAAAATGGATGTGTTAATATCAAGACCAATTGATTTTGGTATTTGCAATCAAGGAAAGCATGTCTACTTTTTGTTATCTTGGCTTAGTGGGGAAGACTTAAAAGATGTTCTTTGTACTTTAAATATTGACGAACAGTATAAACTTGGAGTAAAGGCAGGAGAAGCATTGAGAAAGCTGCATTCAATTCCTGCACCGGAAAATTACATTTTATGGACAGATCACTTTAATCGTAAAATTGATCGTAATATCAATACATATTATGCCTGTGGTATTGAAATCCATGGTGCTGACAATATTATAGATTATATTGAAAAAAATAGATATCTTCTGGATAATCGTCCGCAAACATTTCAGCATGGTGATTTTCATATTGGGAATATGATAATTACTCATAATGGCGAAATAGGTATTATAGATTTTGATAGGCTGGACTATGGTGATCCATGGGAAGAGTTTAACCGTATTGTTTGGTGTGCAAATGTAAGTAGTGTATTTGCAGCAGGACGGATTAATGGATATTTTGAGAATGATGTACCGGAAGTATTTTTTCGATTAATGGCACTTTATATTGCATCGAATCTTTTATCATCTGTACCGTGGGCTATTCCATATGGACAAGAGCAGGTTGATATCATGCGTAACCAGGCATGTTATGTATTGAAATGGTATGATCAATTTCAAACGGTTGTTCCTAAATGGTATTTGCCATATAGGAATTGTATTTGCCAATAATTCTGGTTATGAAAAGACTAAGGAAGAGGCAAGGGGACGCAAAATCTGCTTTGCAACAACACTTGATTTTATGCTTCTGGAGGGGGACCGGGGGCTGGCACAACAAAAGCAAAGTGTACGTCCCGGTGCTTTTTCTATTTTGGGGGTATACTAATATTGTAAAAATGGGCTTTGCCAACAGTAGTTCTAAGGAGAATAGATATGACCGAATTCTGGGAGTCAAGTTTTATTGAAAAACAAACAATGTGGGGATTTGAACCTTCAGAATCCGCAATTCTGACAAAGGACTTTTTCCTTAAAAAGAAAATTAAAGACATATTGATACCGGGGTTTGGATATGGTAGAAATGCAAAGGTTTTTATTGACCACGGAATTAATGTAACAGGAATAGAAATTTCAGAAACAGCAATTAATTTGGCAAGACGAAATGGGAGTAATACCAAAATCTATCATGGTTCAGTAACCGATATGCCTTTTGATAACAAACTTTATGGTGGTATATTTTGCTATGCACTAATTCACTTATTGAATGATTTTGAGAGAGCGAAATTTATTAAAGATTGCTATAGCCAGTTAAACCCAAACGGATATATGATCTTTACAAGTGTTTCAAAAGAAGCTCCCATGTTTGGACAGGGCAAGCAACTAGGTAAAGACTATTTCGAGATAATGAAAGGCGTAAAAATGTTCTTTTATGATTCTGATTCAGTAAAACAAGAATTTGGGAATTATGGTTTAGTAGAAATATCAGAAATTAATGAGGTAAATGCTAATAAACCTTCAATAAAATTTATAATTATAACATGTAAAAAAGAACTATAAATATAACGTTAACTCCATTCGGAGGATTTCAACAGGATGCTCTATCCTACTTAGGGCTGCAGGATACCTCCCAAAGGCTCTGGCATGTAATGGAGTAATTTTAGTGGCATGTACTGGAAGTGATGATAAAGCCTTGAAAGTGTTGGATTTGAAGGAGTTTTCTTTTTTTTGACTTGTAAACAGTTTTTTTAATGACAGTGGTGCCATGTTAATCAAAGTAATATTATAGATGGCAAATTGAAGGTACACATAAATGGGTAGGAAGGTTTGACATTTCAAAATTGAAGAAGTATAATCTTGAATAAAACATTTTAATATAGTTTCTTTAAAAGCTGTGAACAGGAAGAGTATTACGGGAATAGAGCCTGTACAGAGAGCGGGGAGTGCTGAGAACCTGCAGGGAGTTGCCGGAAGAAAATCACCTGAGAGCTGATGACTGAATGTTTAGTAGGTTAATCCGTATTCCTGCGTTAAAGGATAAGGTATACAGTACCTGAGAATATTAAGGTGGTATAACGAAGAAATGCTTCGTCCTGACTAATGGACGAAGTTTTTTTGTTCTTATAGTATTTTCTGGTGTACAAGACTTTGAAGCGTTCATGAAAAGGAAGGGGCAGCACATGTATAAGAAGGTAAGTCCAAAGAATAATTTTGTGGAAATGGAAAAATCAATACTGGCCTTGTGGGAAGAGAAAGAGGTCATTGCCAAAAGTTTTAATATGAACGAGGGCAAGGAGTATTTTACGTTTTATGATGGACCGCCGACTGCGAACGGCACTCCGCACATCGGTCACGTTGTTACCCGGGTTATAAAAGATCTCATTCCACGGTATAAAGTCATGAAGGGATATAGAGTTTTGAGAAAAGCAGGCTGGGATACACATGGCCTGCCGGTTGAGCTTGAAGTTGAGAAAAAGTTGGGTATTTCCGGCAAGCCGGAAATTGAAAAATATGGCGTTGAAGATTTTGTGAAGAAATGTAAAGAAAGCGTGTTTACCTATGCTACGCAGTGGAAGGAAATGTCGGAGCGGGTGGCATTTTGGATTGACATGGAAAATCCGTATGTTACCTACCATAATGAATATATTGAATCGGTTTGGTGGTCGTTAAAGCAGCTTTGGAATAAAGAGTTATTATATAAAGGACACAAAATTGTTCCGTATTGCCCGCGTTGCGGTACCGCTCTGTCTTCTCATGAAGTGGCCCAGGGATATAAGGATGTTAAAGATAATTCGGCCTATGTCAAATTTAGACTCAAAGGGGAAAATACCGCTATTCTCGTTTGGACGACTACCCCGTGGACGCTGCCCAGCAATGTGGCATTGGCTGTTAACCGGACCTATGATTATGTTGAGGTCACTAATAAAGAGGAGCATTTAATCCTGGCGAAAGAGCTGTTAAATTGTCTGGAGGGCGAATACGAGCTGGTACGCGAGTTCAAAGGGGAAGCACTGTTGGGTAAGGAATATGAGCCTATGTTCTGTTTTGCTCAACCGGAGAAAAAAGCCTATTATGTTGTACATGGTGATTTTGTTACCCTGAGTGATGGTACCGGAATTGTGCATATTGCTCCGGCTTATGGGGAAGATGATAACCGGGTTGGACAAAAACATGGTTTGCCACTCGTAAATCTGGTGGATGCGCAAGGTAATTTTGTGGAAGAAGTGACTCCCTGGCAGGGGATGTTTGTCAAGAAAGCTGATGAAAAAATATTGGCATTCTTAAAAGAAAACGGTATTCTGTTTAAAGCGGAAAAATATCTGCACTCCTATCCATTCTGTTGGCGCTGCGATACCCCGCTTTTATATTATCCCCGCGTATCCTGGTTTGTCAGGATGTCATCGCTGCGGGATAAGCTCTTAGAAAATAACGACAAGATTAACTGGTATCCGGATAACATCAAAAAAGGACGCTTCGGCAATTTCCTGGAAAACGTAATAGACTGGGGGCTCAGTCGTGAGCGATACTGGGGCACACCTTTGCCGATTTGGGAATGCGAATGCGGACACAGGGAATGCATCGGCAGTATAGCAGAGCTTAAGGAAAAAGGTCTGAATGTACCTGATGATATCGACCTGCATAAGCCGTATATTGACAAACTGCAGATGAATTGCTCGCATTGCGGTAAAAAGATGCAGAGAGTCAGCGAAGTTATTGACTGTTGGTACGATTCCGGGTCAATGCCATTTGCCCAACATCACTATCCGTTTGAGAACCAAAAACTGTTTGAACAAAACTTCCCGGCACAGTTTATCTCCGAGGCTGTTGACCAAACGCGCGGCTGGTTCTATACCCTGCTGGCTATTTCCACTGCAGTTTTTGGTAAGAGTTCATTTGAAAATTGTGTTGTACTGGGGCATGTTCTCGATAAACACGGCCTAAAAATGTCTAAACATAAAGGTAATGTCCTGAGTCCATTTACCGTGCTGGACAATCAAGGTGCCGATGCCCTGCGCTGGTACTTCTATACAGCCAGTGCTCCGTGGCTGCCTTCACGTTTTTATGAAGAGGCCGTAATTGAGGCGCAGCGTAAATTTATCAATACGTTGTGGAATGTTTATTCCTTCTATGTGCTATATGCGGAAATCGACCAGTTTGATCCGGCGAAATATCAGGGCAGACAGAGCAGTCACGTTATGGACAGATGGATTATCTCCAAGCTTAACACCCTGATTAACAAAGTCGATGAGTATTTAAATGCTTATAAAATTACCGGTGCTGCGCAGCTGATTGAAGAATTCACTGATGAACTTTCCAACTGGTATGTGCGGCGTAATAGAGTGAGATATTGGTCCATGGAAATGACTGAGGACAAAATTGATGCGTATTTCACTTTGCACACAGTACTGAAAAAGCTGGTGATTGTAGCGGCTCCGTTTGTGCCGTTCATCACTGAGGAAATTTATCAAAATCTAGTATTCGGTATCAACCCACAGGCTCCGGAAAGCGTACATTTATGCCTGTGGCCGGAATGTGATGAAACGCTGGTTGATGCCAAACTGGAAAAAGAAATGGAGCTGGCTTACAGGATTTGTGGACTGGGCCGCAGTGTGAGAAACCTCGCCAATATCAAAAACAGACAGCCGCTCCCTAAGATGCTTGTCAGCACAAATGAATTGCCGGACTACTATATTGACATTATTAAAGAAGAACTCAATATCAAAGAAGTAGTGCTAAATGCCAATATGTCCGATTATGTAAGTTATACGGTCAAACCCAATTTGCCGGTGCTGGGGAAGACTTACGGCAAATTGCTGGCAGGTATCAAAAAAGCAATTGCCGAAGCCAATCAGATGGAACTGGCGCTTAAGGTATCTTCCGGACAAAGCATTACAATTAATGTTGATGGAACATCGATTGAACTTAACAGTGATAATCTCTTGGTAATTATGAACGGCCTGGAAGGATTTGCTGTTGCCAGCGAGGGGGAAGTGGGTGTAGTATTGGACACCCATATTTCGGAAGAATTAAAAAGCGAAGGCTACGCGAGAGAAATTATTAGTAAGTTGCAAAACATGAGAAAAGACAGTTCATTTGAAGTTGTTGATAAAATTACAATTTATATGGCTGGTAACGATTTACTCGAAACAATTGTACAGCAATATAAAGAGTATATTATGAGTGAAACACTTGCTGTGGATATTGTATTTAATGCAAAATGTGACTATACTGAGGTAAATATTAACGGCGAAAAATTGCAGTTGGCAGTAGAACGGATGTTATAGAAGCAGATTCGGCCTTGAAATCGTTGGATTTTAAGGCCGAATCTGCTTGAAAGAAGCAAGGGGACGCAAAATTTGCTTCGCAACAACACTTGATTTTATGCTTTTGGAGGGGGATCGGGGTCTGGCACAACAGAAGCAAGGTGTACGTCCCGGTGCTTCTTCCTATCGGTTAATCTCGTCGGTGGTCTCAATATATTCATAAGTAATTTTAAAAATAATATAAATCATATAGGATGTATATTTTAGGAGGAGAATGATCATGGTGAAACGCTATCTTACCAGCAACCAGGGGGCTCCTGTTACCGATGATCAAAATTCGTTAACTGTAGGCGAAAGGGGTCCAATATTACTTGAGGATATAGTTTTCCTAGAAAAGATTTCACATTTCGACAGGGAGAGAATTCCTGAAAGAGTAGTACATGCTAAAGGAGCCGGAGCTTTTGGTTTTTTTATACCCTATCAATCAATGGCTTCATTAACCAAGGCAAAATTCCTGCAAGATCCTGAAAAGAGAACACCTGTTTTTGTTAGGTTTTCGGTAGCAGGCAGCTCTGTTGGTAGCGCAGACACAGTGCGGGATATCAGAGGATTTGCTGTTAAATTTTATACAGAAGAAGGTAATTACGATCTTGTTGGCAATCATATTCCTGTATTTCCTATTAGAGATCCTATTCAGTTTTCGGATCTTTTTCATGCTTTAAAACCGGACCCGGTTACTAATGTTAGGGGAGGCCCGGTAGCAGCCAGTCGTTTCTGGGATTTCATGTCGTTAAGGCCGGAGTCTATGAATTTTCTTACCTATCTGTTTGCGGATAATGGGACTGTCAAAAGCTATAGAACAATCCCAGGGTATGGAGTTAACACATATTCGTGGGTTAATTTGTGCGGGGAAGAGGTATATGTTAAGTATCACTGGGAACCCTGTGCAGGGGTTGAATATATAGACAGCAAGACAGCAGTTCAACTCGCAGGCACAGACCCTGACATAGCGAGCAGGGATTTGTTCGATACCATTGCTGCAAGGCATACTGTTGAATTTGAAATGCGTGTACAAATAATGAACGTTGAAGCTGAATGCGAGCAGCCATTTGATCCCTTGGACCCCACTAAAATTTGGCCGGAGAACTTATTTCCATTAATGCCGGTAGGCAAAATGGTGCTAAATAAAAATCCTGAGAATTTTTTTGTTGAAGTCGAGCAGTCAGCCTTTTCTCCGGCGGCTATTGTACCGGGAATAGATTTTACGAATGATAGAATTCTACAAGGCCGTATCTTTCCTTATGGAGATACCCAAAGATACCGTATAGGTGCCAATTATTTACAGCTTCCAACAAATATGCCTAGAAGTTCGGTTGAAAATATGATGCAGGACGGAGCCATGCAAACCCTGTATAACCAAGGCGTTGTCAATTATTTACCCAATACATTAGGTGGTGGGATGCCTATGGAAGCACCCGAGAGAGGGAAATCCGCTCAGAATTTTGTTTCAGGTAGTGTAGCTCGGCAGGAAATAACAGGCGACAATTATTGTCAAGCCAGGTGTAGATATCGAACTATGTCTGTACAGGAAAGGAAACATTTAGTTTCTAATATCGTAGAAAGTCTAAGTCAAGCTTATGAGCCTATTCAAAGGAGAATGATTGAGCATTTTTTGCGGACAGATAGTGAATTTGGCAGCAGAATAGCACAAGGAATAAATTTGATCATATAAATATGGTGGCGTGGTTTAGGTAATTATAAGATGATGGTTAAAATAGACATTGGTCACATTGCTGACTAATGTCTATTTTAAATTCGACTATCTATCGTGCATGTTAGAAATGGACGGGAGGGACAGGTTTATTGTCCCAAGAATAAAAAGATGCTATATTAAGAAAAAAGCAAAATACGACTTTAGCAATGCATATAGGCGGTGAGGGTATTAGTGTAATTCAGATTTTTTTGTACAGTTAATTCCTATTAACCATACCTCAGTAGGTGCTTCTAGGGACTCAGGATGGTTATAGACATCTTAAATTATGTGTATTGATTTAAAAGTTTGACAAAAATAAGTACTCACGGTGAATAAGTGCTGGAGGTGGAAAATGACTATGTCGACAGAGCTGATTCTAATTGGAGTAATTGTTGTGGCACTTATCTTTACGTTAACCAATGGCCTTCATGATGCTAGTTCAGTTGTCGCAACTTTCATTTCTTGTGGAGCTGCAAATCCAATTCAAGCTACCTGTTTGGCGGCTATATTTGGATTTATTGGTGCAGTGATAGGTGGTAGTGCTGTAGCAAATACTGTTTCTGCAATAGTTACGATGACGACAGATGCTGCATTGCTTAATGTCTTGTTGGCTGGGATGATTGGGGCTGTAATATGGAATGTTGTGACTTGGAAATTGGGGCTTCCTTCAAGTTCAACTCATGCTTTGGTTGGCGGAGTCGTAGGAGCAGTTTTGGTTTCACGTGGTGCGAATTATATTTTATGGGGCTGGAGTGATCTCTGGGGCGCTAATCATCTATTAGTTGGAATAACGAAAATTGTTGCTGCATTAATATTGTCTCCACTTATGGGATTTGTTGTTGCTTTTTTACTGCAAACAGTATCCAATATCCTTTTGCGAAACGCAAATTTTACGATAAATAGATGGATAAAAAACATACAATGGTTAATTGCTGCCTTATTGGCTTATAGTCATGGTGCGAACGATACTCAAAAAATTGTCGGGATACTTTCCCTAGCTTTAGCTGCTGCCAATTATCCTTTCGGTCAGATTGCTCCAGTTTGGATTAGCGCATTAGGTGGTGGGGTCATGTTTGTAGGTACAATGCTTGGTGGCTGGTCGATTATGAAAACCATCGGGAGAGGAATTTACGCAATTCGCCCCATCCATAGTTTGAATTCACAACTGGCTTCAGGAGGTTCCATTATTTTGGCGACAATACTAGGTGCGCCTGTTTCCACTACCCATGTTGTTGTCGGCAGTATAGCAGGAGTTGGTTCAGCAGAGGAATTTCGTATGGTCAATTGGAATATTGGAAAAGAGATTATTATAGCCTGGTGTATTACAATACCAGCAGCTGCCATTGTCGCCGCAATGGTATATTACATATTAGGGTATATATGGTAGGGTATAAAGGAGGGGGTCATTTCATGGCTATTCATAACTTTTGGGAAGGGCTGTTTCCTGTAAAACGCGATTTTTATAAGATGATAAACGATCAAGCGATGGCCACTACCAAAGGAGTGGAAAAACTACACAATTGGCTTAACAGCAGATCAGAAGAAGATTATCAACTGTTATTTAGTCAGGCAGATGAGGCGGACAAGATTCGATTTAATATGGAAAATAATCTAATTGAGGCTTTTTCGACTCCTTTTGATAGGCAGGATATATATTCTCTTTCTGTAGAAATGGCTAGGATATTTGAATATGCAAAATCTACGCTAAAAGAAATGGAAGCATTTGCAGTGAGTACGGATCCAACTATTTTGAACATGGTGCAGCAACTAAACGTAGGGACAGATCAATTTGCTGAGGCAATGGGACTCTTGAAAGAAGATCCCCTTGAATCTCAAATTAAAATGGTAAATATCCGCAAGGCTCAATTGACAATAGAAAAGGAATATCAGGCAGGTATGGTAGAATTATTTAGGAGTACAGATCTAATATATGCCATGAAATATCGGGAAGTTTACCACCATATCAAAGATGCGGCTGTTCACTTGGGATATACTACAGATGTTTTACACAGAATTGTAATACGGATGATTTAGGGGCGTGGATACTGGAAGCCTGGGTCTGCCACAACAGAAGCAAAGTGTACGTCCCTGCGCTTTTTCAGCCAGCGCGGAAGAGTGTCCAATCTCGACGGTCCAAGTGTTCAACTTCGACGGTTTAGGTGTTTTTTCTCAGCGGCATACCCAACAGCGTAATAGTATAACTATATTGGATGAGGACGAATTCCTGTAGAATATATGAATTTTGCAGGAGTTTTGTACTTTTATGGGAATTTAAATTTAAGTAGTATATAAAATTGTGGCTTATTTGTAAGGAGAGGATATTTTGTTTACAGAAATGAGACGAAAGGAAAAGCTCATGTCTGAAGCAGCGACTATTGAAGTCCTGAAGAAAGCAGAATTTGGAACATTAGCTTGTATTTGCGAAACTGGATATCCGTATGCAGTACCGCTAAATTTTGCATATGAAAATGGCGCGATATATTTTCATTCTGCTCATACGGGGCATAAGGTGGATAATATCAAAAATAACGCTAAAGTCAGTTTTTCTGCAGTGAGTTATGTTAATTTATTACCTAACAAGTTTGATACGGAATATGATAGTACTGTAATATTTGGGACAGCGGTCGAAGTTACAAATGAAATGGAAAAACGACAGGCATTAGTGTTTTTAATAAAAAAGTATTCAAATGAGTATTTTGAAAAAGGCATGGCTTATATAAATAAAAGTATGAATACCGCTGCCGTTTACAAAATAGAGATTGAACACGTGACAGGAAAACAGGGACGATAAAAATGAATGGCTATGACAGGGAGGAAAAGTCATAGCCATTCATTTTTGTGGTTGTCTTCTTAATTTAAGGTGATAAAGAATATCCCCTTATCTTTCTTGTTGCTTATGCCTACGGTTCTGTAAAAGGAGGATACAATGAAAGATTTTTTTACTATTGGAGAAATGTCAAAGCTATTTCTTGTCAAAGTAGAAACGCTTAGGTATTATGATGAGATTGGACTATTGAAACCCCAATATATTAATAAGCTGACTAATTACCGTTACTATACAACCCAACAGTTTGAACGGTTAAATTCAATTAAATATTTGCGTGCGTTAGGGGTGCCGATCAGCAAACTTCTTGATTTTTTTAACTATCGTGATACAGATACTCTTGTGACAATGCTAAACGTACAAAAGTCGGAAATTGCCCTTAAAAAAAAGGAACTAGAGAAAATTGAACGAAAAATTTCCCGCCGTCTAGGGCAAATTGAGGATGCGATTAATACTCCGCTGGATGCAATTGCCGAAGTAAAGCTCCCAAAGTGGCGTGTAGCATATTTACGCCGTGAATATGTCCTTGGTGATGATATTGAATATCCGATTGCAGAATTGGTTAAAAATTATGGCATAAATGGAGATGTTTTTTTGGGGAAAATCGGTATTTCTATCTCGGTTTCTGATCTAAAGGCCAATAGATATGACCGGTATTCCAGCATATTCATGATTCTGGAAGACGAAGATCGAATTACTACTTCGGATATTACGTTCCCGGCTAGGGAATACTTACGAATTCGTTTTAAAGGTTCTCATATGAACGCATCACAATATTATAATAAATTATTTGCATATATGAAAAGGCATCACTATGAACTAGTGGATGATTCGATAGAAATCGCACTGATTGATTACGGTATAACTAATGATATAGATAAATATGTGACAGAGATACTATTGCCCTATGTCCGCCTATAATTTTTTTGAGCGGACATTTTTTCTTGACCCTATAGTTACTAGAGCGTTTATGCTATTGTTAAATTGGTTTAACAGAGGTGCAATATGAAAATTTTAATTATAGGAAATGAAGATCGGTACAGAAAGTATATGCCCGATTTAGAGATTATAAGGCAGATTACGATGGTTTTCTGTCCCCGAGGTGCAAGTGATGAAGAATTATTGGAAGCGGCCTGGGATGCAGATGCGATTTCCATTGATCCTGTGGCCAGACTTTCCGGTAATGTTATCCGGCAAATGCCCAAGCTTAAAATTATTCAGTCAGAAGGTGTCGGATTCAATGGCATTGATTGTCAGACTGCAAAAGAAAAAGGAATTTATGTATGCAATTGTAAAGGGGCAAATGCAGGCGCTGTTGCAGAACAGGCAATACTTCTTATGTTGGCTCTCCTGCGAAGCATCATAACCGGTGACAGACTTGAGCGGGAAGGTCGGCAAATGGAGATGAAGGAGCGGCTGATGTATGAAGGTATCGCCGAACTGGGAGACTGCAAAATCGGTCTTATTGGGCTTGGGGATATTGCAAAGGCCGCTGCTAAACGTCTGCTGCCGTTTGAGTGTGAGATTTTTTATTACGATAAGAGTAGAGCGCCGCAAGAACTGGAAGAAGAATATCATGTATCTTATATGGAACTGGATAAAATGATTTCCACTTGTGATATTATTAGTCTCCATTGTCCTGTTACACCGGAAACTGTGGGAATGGTTAATGCCGAATTTCTATCAAAAATGAAAACAACTGCTTATTTGATCAATACCGCAAGAGGAGATATCGTTGACAATCAGGCGTTATATGATGCCGTTGTCATGGGGGAAATTCGTGGAGTTGGCCTGGATACGGTATACCCAGAACCGACAACAAGAGATAATGTACTCCTGAATCTACCGGAGGAATGCAAAGAACGTATTATTTTTTCTCCTCATATAGGCGGAATCACAACCAGCTTTTTTCGCCGGGCACATGTATTGAACTGGGGCAATGTGGAAACTGCGTTGAATGGAAAACGGCCTCAACATATTGTAAATGGACTATAAAATTATGACAAATGATATGTGAGGAGATGATATTTTAAGGATAATGTATAATGGCCTAATCTAATTATTTTTTGTAAAGGGGAGTTTATGAAGCCTTTTTATCTTGTACTTACACAATTGGAAATTTTTACTGTTATCATTCTCATAGGTATTATCGGGATAAAAGCAAAAGCTTTAAACGAGAAGACTTTAAGTGATTTATCCAAGCTGATCATGCGTTTAATTCTTCCTATTATGATTTTTCATAAATCAATAAATGGTGCGACTCGTACCGATATGCTGTTTTGTTTTACAGAGGTTGTCTTATCTACAATTTTCATGTTTGGAGTACTTTTTTTTACTGGTTTCGTTCTTAAACGAATGTTTTCTTTAAGCGGAAATTACGGACATGTTTTTCATGCTTCAACAATGTTTGGGAATGTGGGCTTTATCGGAATTCCCTTGATTCTAGGTATTCTGCCGGAGCGTGGAATGCTTTATATGGCTCTTTTTACCATCATTGATCAGATATTGCTTTGGAGCATAGGTTTTCATCTGACTTTACCGAAGGAGAAAATGGAGCATAGTTCTTTAATGGCAAATCTCAGGAACATATTAAATCCTGCAATGCTTGGGATTTTTTTAGCAATTCTTTTCATTTTATTGGAATGGAAATTGCCTGTTACGTTAAATAAGGCTCTGGGAAGTGTCGGCGATATGACAACGCCGCTATCGCTAATTTACATTGGTGGGACATTTTGTTTTTGCAATGTAAGAAGATTTGTAACTAAAGTAGAATACTACGCGATTGTTGTTATAAAAATGATAGCTATTCCGCTGTTCGTATTTTCAATATTACGGTTTTTCCAGGTCCAGCCGGAAATTATTACATTCATTACTATGCTTGCTGGAATGCCAAGTATGACAGCAATTGCAATGTTTGCGCGAACAAATGAGTCTGATGAAGACTGTGCGGTCGGTGCTATCATGATTACGACAATTTTTTGCTTATTTACATTGCCTCTAATTGCTTATCTTACAAGCTGTTGATTCACTGGATTCGTAAATAGAAGAAGCGAGGGAACGCAAAATCTGTTTCGCAACAACACTTGATTTTATACTTCTGGAGGGGGACCAGGGGCTGGCAGAACAGAAGCAAAGTGTACGTCCCGGTGCTTCTGTTGACAAAACGGGAACGACAGACGTCTGACGTCCCCTGGTGGCCCAAAAAATAAAAGATGCTATACTAGTTTTGAGGTGATACAATGCCAAGACAAGCTAGGAAAAAAGTGAGACAGGAATATATCATCTAATGTTTAGGGGCATTAATAAGCAAAAAAAAGTATTGACCTTTATGGATAATAGGTGTATATTTTAATTACTAAATAATAACAAACATTAATTAGTAAAATAAAAATAATAATATATTTGGGGATTGAGAGTTATGAAAACTTTATATAAAGAATTTAGTAATTGCTACAAAGTTTGTTGTGAATTCTATGATTGCTGCGAATGTGAAGAAGAGTGTTGTGAGTGTTACAAATAGCTACCTTTGTAGGTAGCGGAAGGGGTGGGTCCAGTGGATAAAGAAGATAATAAAAGCAAAGCTGATGAAGTTCTGGTTTGTGAAGAATCACGTTGCGACAGTGAAGACACCAGTTGCCAAGAACACTGTGAATTAGTCGAGAAGACTGAGAAGATTGCTCCTTGAAAATAGAATTTAACTGTAAGCTACCTTTGAAATAGAGGGTAGCTTTTTTGCTTTCAATTAGGGCTAATATTGGCCTGTTGGTTTATCTGATGTTTATACCTCTGCATTGAGCTATTCTATGAATGGCGCTTGATCTGTTATCCTAAATATAAATAGATAAAAATTTTATTAAAAACAATAAAAATCAAGCAGGAACAATTATTAATTTATTGAATTGTTATTATTTAGGTAATCAAATATTTTTAAAATACAAAAGGGGGATTAATATATGGTTAAGAAAATCGGAATTCTCATAGGAAGTCTTCGCAACGAATCATTTAGCAAGAAGATCGCTAATGCATTGAAGACATTGGCTCCTGCTTCTTTTGAGATGGAAGAAGTCGAGATCGGCAATCTTTCAATTTACAACCAAGATTTCGATGATGAAGGCAACCCGCCTTCATCATGGACAGAGTTTCGTGAGCGAGTGGAGAAATTTGACGCAATTCTTTTCATAACGCCAGAGTACAATCGCTCAGTTCCTGCGGTGCTTAAGAATGCCCTTGATGTAGGCTCACGACCATATGGAAAAAATGTATGGGATGGCAAACCTGGTGCAGTGGTGAGTGTGTCACCAGGTGGATTAAGTGGTTTTGGCGCAAATCATCACTTAAGGCAATCCCTGGTCTTCTTAAATGTTCCAACTATGCAGCAACCCGAGGCCTATATCGGAAATGCTGCGACACTTTTTGATGTCAATGGCGCTCTTATTAATGAAAGTAGTCGCGAGTTTTTGCAAAAGTTTATGGATGCGTTTGCAGTTTGGGTTGAGACTAATGTACCTAAGAAGTTCTGAGTAAAGATGGATAAAATAATTAAAGAATGGTGATTACTTATCCATTATTCAGATAAGCTACTCAAAAGGGACTTTTCGAAAATAAATAGCTATCGTCCTTAATGGATGATAGCTATTTATGTGGTTTATTGGCATTAATCCTGATGAAGAACTGCCCGATGCAAGTCTGCTCGCCAAATTCAGAACCCAACGTCTTAAGATACATTAGATTTAATTCGAATTTTTCGGAATGGACAGAACTTAATAAGTTGTGAAAGAAGGGGTACGTTGCAGTTGATTTTTATTGGTATTTTGGCATCGCTATTTTTTGCTTCTACTTTTATTCTAAATCGTGCAATGGATTTATCTGGTGGAAGCTGGATTTGGAGTGCAGCGTTACGATATTTATTTACTGTGCCATTCTTATTATTAATTGTTATGGCTAGACGTAATATGCAAGGACTCTTATATGAAATGAAAACTAAACCACGAGAATGGTTATTCTGGAGTAGTGTTGGGTTTGGTTTATTTTATGCACCATTATGTTTTGCTGCTGCTTATGGCCCTGCCTGGCTAGTTGCAGGTTCATGGCAAATTACAATTGTTGCAGGTTCATTATTAGTTCCATTCTTATCCCAAGAGGTAAAAAAATTTAATGACATACAAGGGAAAAGACAGAAACTTCCTGTGCGGGAATTAATTATCTCTGCATTCATTCTGCTCGGAGTAACTTTGATACAAGCTCGAGAAACAGAAAATATAGATTCCTCAAAACTCTTAATTGGAATCTTGCCAGTAATTATTGCAGCATTTGCATATCCACTTGGGAATCGCAAAATGATGTTAATTTGCGAGGAAAGATTAGATGTGTACCAGCGTGTGTTGGGAATGACCCTCGCAAGCATACCATTTTGGTTAGTTTTATCTTTTTATGGAATAGCGACAATTGGGTTGCCAAGCTCAGGGCAAGCTATTCAGTCATTTATAGTTGCAATTTTGTCTGGAATCATTGCAACTATGTTATTTTTTTATGCTACTGATAAAGCAAAAGGTAATCCTAAGCAGCTTGCAGTTGTTGAAGCTACTCAAGCAGGAGAGGTAGCATTTACTGTTATAGGTGAAGTGTTATTTTTAGGAGGAACCTTACCAATTGGTTGGCCGTTAATGGGAATAATAATTATCATCCTTGGAATGATTTTACATAGTATAAATATGGATGAAAAAGCAATCTAATTAGTGATTTTAGTGATAACAAAGTGTGGTCAATTTTTAACTAATATCTAACGATGAAGCAAGGGGACGCAAAATCTGTTTCGCAACAACACTTGATTTTATGCTTTTGGAGGGGGACCGGGGTCTGGCACAACAGAAGCAAAGTGTACGTCCCGGTGCTTCTTCCATGAATTAACAGGCTTGGTAACGCTTATACTGGTTTTGTACCGATATCCTGAGAAAAGCGAAGCATATAGCCATCGATATCCAGAACTATGAACTGAAGACATCCAAGCATGACTTCGTTTGCTTGATACCACTCTTCTTTGAGGGGTAGATAAATTCTGGCGTTTGCTTTTTTTACGGACTCATAAAGATCTACTATAGAGGTCGTATTGATTTGCAAATTAATCCCACGACCATAGGGATATTCGAGCGGCCCTGACACCCAATTATCGGATCTATTTTGATCTAGCATAATTTGGACGCCTTCTCTTTCAAGCATGGCGAACCCTTCTTCTCGATCATATCTAATCTCAAACCCTAAGATTTCTGTGTAAAAATTGAGACTTTTGTTGAAATCAGCGCACAACAATTCAGGTATTAACAAGTTAGATACAAAATTTTCAGCCATATCATTTCTCCTAACACGCGACTTCCTAAATAGTCCATCGAGTGCTAAATTTTTTTTGTGTTATGCCATTGTGGTCCCTGTAACTATAATACCACCATTAAGCACAGAAACAAAGGCAGAAACAAAGGGACGGTTCGAAACGAAGGGACGGTTCTAGTGTTTCCTAACTTTTATGATATGATAAGAGGAAAAGCGTTAAAGTAGGTGAGTAAAATGCCGCGAACTGCCCGGAAGAAAAGTAATAGCGGAATATATCATATAATGCTGAGGATAAACAGACAAATTATATTTGAGGATGATGAAGATAGCGTTAAGTTTATTGATACTTTAAAGCAGAAGACGAATTCCAATTCAATAAGGATGCAGGCATGTATGTATGCAAGGCTGGTCACATGGCAATACGGAAAGCGTGGCAAGGAAGGACAGGCGTTGGGAAAAACCAAACTGATACATACTATTTCGATATTGAGCTTTGCAAGCGATGCCCCTTCAAAGGAGGGTGCTACAAAGAGGGAGCGAAAAGCAAAACCTATTCGGTAAGTATTAAATCTAGCGAACACACTGAACAAATGGTGTTCCAGGAAAGCGAGTACTTCAAAGAAAAGGCAAAAGAGCGCTACAAGATTGAAGCAAAGAATAGTGAACTTAAACACAGACACGGGTATGACGTAGCGTCGTCTTCGGGTCTTGTTGGCACGGAGTTACAGGGGGCGATGGCGATCTTTACTGTGAATATAAAGAGAAATTGAAACTGATAAAGTAAAGGACAAGTGATACAGGTTTCCTAAATGGTAAAAAACGACCCTTGTTCCCAATTCTGGAATAAGGGTCGTCTTTTGTTTCGTACTTTTTGAGCTTTGCTCCGTAAAAACCACAAGTTCTTCAGTGGCCTCCTAGTGCGTTAGGGGAATCTTTTTTTTTCTGGACCTACTACCAAAAGTATGTAAGGTTTGGGTTTAGTTAATGCATAATCATGTTTTTTTATGGTAAAATCAAATAAAGACCATTATGGAAGAATTGAACAGGACAGCTCTAAAAGGAGGTTTGTGCATGTCGGTGAAAGGCACAATGCGGTTAAAAAAGGGAATTGTAATTTGTTTGATTGCTCTTTTGTTTGTAATGTCTTTGATGGCGCAGTACAAAGTGGCAGAAGCGGCAAGTTTAGGGCAGCGGCTATTATATGCAGGTATTGCGGTTACATTTGTTAATACATATTTTAATCATTTAAATGATCGTGGACAAAAAGATATACTTGCCAATACAAAGAAGCAAACCGGAGTGTATAATGATGAGCAGGCTAATACGCGAATTTACACTATCACCAAACGTCTAAAAAGTTCCGGGTTGATTAAGGAGAATTATGCCATTTATGCCAATCCTAAAAAGGAGTTTAATGCATTTTGCACATTGGGACATGTGATTAGTGTAAATAAAGGTGCTTTGGACAGTTTGGACGACGATGAGCTGGCTGTCGTAATTGCTCATGAAATGCGGCATGGAGAAGCAAAACATCCGGTGCAGGGGGTTACCAAAGCGGTAGGCATAGGCTTAGCAGTTGATATCTATTTGTCAAGCAATAAGAATAATGCCAGCTATATTTTATCCGGGATTGCTGGAAATTACATTAATAATGAAATGTTTACGATGGATCAGGAATGGGAAGCCGATAATTATGGCTTTGAGTATGTTACTGCCGCAGGATATAATCCAGGAGGTCCTGCTGCCTCTATGGTGAAGATGCGGTTTTTGTTAGGTGACTTATGGCGTGAGGGGCTGGCACGAACAGTGAATCCTAACAATCATCCTAAGACCACTGCTCGAATCAATAACTTCGCTAAAAAAATGACGAATTACAGTGAAGGACATATTACAGTCAAAAACGATAAAACGGTGCAGATTGATGGCCAGGAGATTATGACTCCTGTAAAAACAGATAATTATTTTGGTGAAGAGAGAGCGTATTTGATGGCAGGATGTCTTGCCCAGGTCTATCATAATCACGAGTTGGCTGCTGCCTATATCGGCGATAACGGGGCGGTTTACATCGGCGAACGGCAGATTATCACCACTGCGGATAATGATATAAGCGCTGCGGAAATCGTTAATAAAATAAACAGCATAATAAAATTAAACTAGAAGTTTTACTGACTTCTGAATTAACTGCTCAGATCAGACCTGAAAACTTTAGATCGAGAAATGTAGCTGAGAAACTTGGTATGTCCGTCATTAAGCAGGTTGACCGTTTGTATAGAGGTAAACAGATGCCCCATTTTTCTACGGATGCTCAAAATAGTGTAGAAATTAAATTAATGAACTTACGCAAAATTTTATTCGATACTCGTAGAGAGGTGGCTTATATATGGCGGATAAACAATATAATGGTAAACAACTTACGATTTCCGAAGGCGATGGAGAATCGGCATTATATATTATGAAACGACTAGTAGAATATAATATGCAGAAAGTTCCATTAGATGGGAAGTTAACGTTAGAACCATTAAATATTATTCTGAAAGATACAGATGGAAATATTGTTGGTGGAATAAATGCCAATACTATTAGCTACTGGGAAAGATGTCGCGTTGATATATTTTGGATTGACGAGCAATATCGTGGGACGGATATGGAAGCAGACTTCTATAAAGCG
The DNA here is from genome assembly GCF_007830295.1 of Sporomusa sp. KB1. GTDB lineage: Bacteria > Bacillota > Negativicutes > Sporomusales > Sporomusaceae > Sporomusa. The sequence continues at coordinate 3,189,286 of NZ_VLKC01000002.1, forward strand.
GGTTTTTCTGATTTTTTGAGAATTTAATCAAAATTTATTTTTACTATGGACAAGCTACCCGCAAAGGCTCCTACTGCTAATATCCAGAAAGTAAGATGATACGCTATAGATGGTGCTACAATATCCAGTACACGTCCAATTAATAAGGACTGAAACATGGAAGCAATCAGCCACAAAAAGATCAGCATAGCCATTGCCGTACCAAAGACTTTTGTATCGACTAGATCGGCTACCATTAAATTAACCGGCCCCATGTAAGCAAACGTAGCAATGCCTAGCACAATCATATATCCCCATAATATTGTTTGTGATTGTATCCATGGCAAAATAATCAGTAGAATTGCCAATAAGGCTAGATTTGCCGCAAGAAATGTATATCTTTTTTGACGGTTTCCTCTGGTAATAATTCCTACGACTGGCATACTGAAGCTTCCGCAGATACCAAATACCATCATCATAATACTGGCTTTATCAATTGATAAGTTTACCTCATGAATTAGATAGGTTGTCAGCCAAGTATTAAGCCCCCAGGAAGTATAAAGACTTCCTGCATAAACAGTGATACCCAGCCGGAATTTTTTGCTTTTTAATAAGGATATAATATCTGAAAAATTAACCATCTTCTTATTCGGGGCAGTATTGGCGAGTGTTAGTTTTGTATCATCAACGGGGGTGGATTTGATAAATAAGCTTGTTGCTACTGCAATGCCTATACATAAAAGACCGATAATATAAAATACGCTGCGCCACTCTAAATGATGAATCGCATAAGGAATCAGAATATTTGTTGCGATGACTGCCACAGTTACACCGGTGTTTAATAAACCAACAACAAAATCATGTTCTTGCATTGGAAACCAATCAATGATTATTTTTATACATAAAGGCCAAATTAATACACCGGTTGCGCCTATAAGAAACTGACTTATAATAATAGTTTGATATGTGCCGCCTATACAAGCAATTAGAGAACTTATACCTAGTGCGAAAAGACTGATGCATAATAGTGGCCTTGTCTCAAAGCGGTCAGCTAGCATACCGCCGGGAATTTGAAACAGCACTCTTCCGAGCGCTGCAGTAGCAACAATGCTGCTGCTTTGATTCATAGAAAAATTGAAAATTGTTGTGCTGAGTGGTATAAAGGGGTTCCAGGAAAGATAAGTGATGTACTGGCTGCAAAAAGCCAGATAGGTAAAAATAAATATTATCCAACGGTAAGAGCTATTGGTGGTAATAATTCCAACATTCATATAGACAAAATACACTCCCAACTCATGCTTTGATTTCTATTACAACTGAAACAATTCATATATTATAAAAAAACATATGCAATGTACATTACATATGTTGCTGCTTATATTATAATTATTGCTAAATATTATATGGGTTTATGGAGTATATCATGAATATTCTTAATAAGACTTTCAGTCTAAATAATGGCCAATTTATTTTTCAGCATAATTTTACACCCAGACCGGTGAAGAGCGAATTTAACTTGCATATTCACAAATGTTACGAGTTATATTATTTTATTTCCGGTAATGTTCCTTTTTATATTGAGGGACAACAGTATGCTGTTCAAAGCGGTGATTTTTTAATTATAAACAGTAAGGAATTGCACCGGGCGTGTATTGCAGAGGAGCAACCATATGAAAGAATTGTCATGTTTTGCAAACCAGAGTATGTTAATTTTTTGAATACTGCAAGTTATAATTTGTTTGATTGCTTTGAACGGCGTAAATTAGGGTATTTCAATATAACTGAAAGATCGAAAGTGTTGAAGTATCAAATTGATAAGCAAATCATCGCGATAGAGGAACAATTTAAAACTGGCGCAATTGACAGTGAAATTATGATTTTTAGCATTTTTGTACAACTATTGGTCAAATTGAATCAAATTTATTTACATGAGAATGCTCTACAGGTTTATTCACAAGGCAGAGATACTTCAAAAACTCAAGCAATATTAAACTATATTAACGATAACTTATCTACTAAAATTACCTTGGATTTATTGCAACAGGAATTCTACATCAGTAAATATTACTTATGTCGTATTTTTAAGCAATCCACAGGTTTTGGTGTTTATGAGTACATTACTTACAAACGTTTACTTCGAGCTAAAGAATTATTATGTGAAGGAATTTCCGCTTCAGAAGTTGCGCATCACGTAGGGTTTGAAAATTATTCGAATTTTTACCGATTGTTTAAGAAAGTTTATGGATTTTCACCGAAAAAAATTAAAGACGAACAACATGAAGACTGGAGAATATAGAAAATGGTTATATGAAAAAAGGATGGAAGCGAAGGGACGGTTCTAGTGTTTCCTAGCTTTTGATGGAAGCGAAGGGACGGTTCTAGTGTTTCCTAGCTTTTTATGATATGATAAGAGGAAAAGCGTTAAAGTAGGTGAGTAAAATGCCGCGAATTGCCCGGAAGAAAAGTAATAGCGGAATATATCATATAATGCTACGAGGAATAAACAGACAAATTATATTTGAGGATGATGAAGATAGAGTTAAGTTTATTGATACTTTAAAACATTATAAGCAGAAATGTGGATTTAACATTTTTGCCTATTGCCTTATGGATAATCATGTTCACCTTATTATAAAAGTGAATAACGAGTCGTTGGAAAGCATAATGAAACGAATAGGAGTAAGCTATGTTTATTGGTATAATTGGAAATACAAACGGTCTGGTCATTTATTTCAAGATAGATACAAAAGTGAAGTAATTGAAGATGATAGTTATTTATTGTCAGTAGTACGATACATACACCAAAACCCTATCAGAGCAAATATCATGCCTATTATAGGCGAGTATCCATGGAGTAGTTATGGCGAATATATAGGGCATCCTCGCATAGTGGATGCAACTTTTGTTCTTGAGATATTTTCGCAAGACATTGAAAAGGCAAAAGAAATATTTGTGGATTTCATGGATGAGCAAGGAGCAAATTTTTTTGAAATAAAGAACAAACCCAGATTAACGGATGAAGAGGCAAAACAAATTGTGAAGCAAGTGTTGGGCAATATAGAGACTAGAGACTTGCAAACTATGGAAAAAACAAAAAGAGATGGATATTTAAGACAGCTTAAAGCAAGTGAAGGAGTATCAATCAGACAAATAGCGCGAATAAGTGGACTTACATTTAACATTGTGGTTAAAGCTTAGGAAACAGTAGAACCGTCCCCTTGTATCTTAGAAGAGCAGACCACGCACTGTATCAAGGGAAAAGAACGGGGAGAAATAGGGTGGTTTCCGCTTAAATTTCTATAGTCAAATTATATGTTATTGTGTAACCGGCTCATATTTTTTCGTGAGAAGCAGGGGGACGCAAAATCTGCTGCGCAACAACACTTGATTTTATGCTTTCTGGAGGGGGATCGAGGTCTGGCACAACGTAACCGCCCTGCTGAGTGATGGTAATCTTTTTTGCGCGATATGCCTTGTCAAATTAACGAGACGATACCACCGTCCCCTGTCTATTATGCTTTACACAGAATTATAGTACGGGTGATTTAGGGGTATGGCAACATAGCCGTCAAGCTAAACCATAGATACTTGCGCATCATGAGGTGCGCTTCTAATCGACTGCGCTTCCGCGAGAAGCGAAATGAGCGTCCCCCACGCTTCTAGATGACAGTGTCTTTTATCGTGGTCGTAGTAAAAGTTTATTGAATAGGATTCCTATTTCAATCAAACTGCCTAAATTTGAAAACATCCTAAAGCCGCAATTGTCAAGTACGAAAGTTGAGTATAAGGAGATACAATATAATGTATAAGAATCGTCTAAAAGAAAAGATGCAAAGGTGCGAGCCTGTATCAGGATGTATGATCCAAGGATTTTTCCCAGCATTTGTTGAGATATGCGGTCTTGCCGGATTTGATTTTATCTTTATTGATGCGGAGCATGGATCGCTCTCAGCAAGCCAGTGCGAGGAACTTGTTAGGGCAGCAGAGGTTCGTAAAACAGTTCCATTAGTTAGGGTGCCTAATTCTGAGCCAGATACCATTCTGCGCTTTATGGATATTGGGGCTATGGGTATCATACTACCGGGGATTTCTACTAAGGTAGAAGCTGAGCAGGCGGTTCGCGCAGTAAAATATTATCCACAGGGAATCCGGGGACTTAATGCGGTAAGGGCATCTGATTATGGAATGACAAAACCGCTATCAGAGTATGTGGTTGATGCAAATCAAGAAACAGTTGTTCTTGCGATTGTTGAAAATATTGCCGCCGTAGAGAATATGGCTTCTATCCTTTCTGTTGAGGGCATTGATGGAGCTATTCTTGGTACTTCGGATCTTTCTCAATCACTTGGGGTCCCTGGTCAAGGGCAGCATCCGAAAGTACAAGAGGCATATCATAAGTTTATAAAAGAAGGTTTAAAAACAGGCAAATCTATAGGTACTGTGGTAAGAGCAGGAGATACGGTGCACGGATATCTTGAGGCTGGTTTGTCAATATTGATAACGAGTGCATATTCTCTTTTTGGAAATGAAGCCAAACGTTTTGTAGGTCAATTTAAATAGGGCAGAGGACACAATGGGACGGTTATCGCTATTTTCATCATCCTCAAATATAATTTATCTGTTTATTCCTCGTAGCATTATATGACCATGGAGTAGTTATTGCGAATATATAGGGCATCCTCGCATAGTGGATACTACTTTTGTTCTTGAGATATTTTCACAAGACATTGAAAATGCAAAAGAAATATTTGTGGATTTTATGGAGTGAACTTACATTTAACATTGTGGTTAAAGCCTAGGAAGCAGCAGAACCGTCCCCTTGTATCCCCCAGTTAAGCTTTATGACATTGGTCTGACGTCCCCTGGTGGTCACCAACAAGTCATTCACCGGCAAGAATATCCGTCAGCTATTGATACTTATTTTTTACCAATGATTGAAACGCCAATTGCAATGAAAATATGGCTATTGATAGTGAGGATTATTGTTTGATGCTATTACCAGAGGAATATTAAGGATAACCTTTGTCAATGGTTTGACATGAGAGGTTATTTTAAAGAAAGCGACAAAAAATTATTAATTGAATGAATGAGTATGCAAGCTCCTAATGAATTGGATTTTTTTAAAACGTAGCCTACTATTAATCCGAAGAAGAAAATGCCGACAATATCGAGATTTAAAAAAGTAAACTTTCCGTGATGAATCCACCCTGGGAAATGTATGAACAAGAATAGCAAAGCAGTAATAAAGTTTGCTTTCCAGAATGATAATAATGTGCCTAATTTTTGTAGAATAAAGCCTCTAAATAATATTTCTTCGGTAAAGCCAACCAGTATGATTCCATTAACCCAATTATTTATATTTAAAATTGGATGAAAGCCCAGGGGCTTTATAAGAAGATATTGTTGAACTAATCCCATAAGTAAATAGAAACAGCTTACGATTAGTACGTATTTTAAAGCAATTTTTATATTGCCTGTTAATCTTAAAAAAATTAGAGGATTAATATTATCGTGATGTTTTAAATATAGTAAAACGGGCAACGTCCAAATTGTTAATTTTGCTGGGCCTAAACTTAAAATTTTAAATAACAATGGATAATGTTGTCCCAAGAAATCTTGACCAACAAGGACATATAAAGACCAAACTGTGAAAAATGCAATAATATAAATTGCGATGTTGAAAGTTTCTTTTTTGGGTTTAAATCCTGCAAGCTGTAATGAAGTTTGCATGTCTCAATCCTCCTTTTGTATAACAATCTTATAATACCATAAAAAGTAAAATAAGAAACTTTGTCAGTAATTTGACGGAAGTTATTTTTTTTGTATGAATATGCAAATCAGCCGTTTACGCAGTGTGAGCAAGAGGATACGATTAAGAAAGAAGCAAGGGGACGCAAAATCTGCTTCGCACAACACTCGATTTTATACTTCTGGAGGGGGATCAGGGTCTGGCACAACAGAAGCAAAGTGTACGTCCCTGCGCTTCTTCTGGAAAAAACAAAAAGAGATGAATATTTAAGACAGCTTAAGCAAGTAAAGGAGTATCAATCAGACAAATAGCGCGAATAAGTGGACGTACATTTAACATTGTGGTTAAGGCCTAAGAAACAGTAGAACCGTCCCCTTGTATCTTTAAATTATTTCGCACTTATGGTGGGATAAACCTGCTGATTTCGACTTTTCAGTGGTTTCTGTACGTCCCGGTGCTTCTTTTAATATTAAGAATCGAAAGTTAAGCTTCTGAGATCAGAGGCTTGACTCTTTTTTTATTTTTCAGGACTGAATTCTATCGGACATTAACGAACGAGAGCTATCTTGCCAGCGCCACAGCTTATTTTAAAATGTCTATTAACGGTATAGTCTTCTGAAGAGGCGAGGTGATCATGGATATAGACATAGGGGAAGTATCGGTATATGTTTTTGTTTACAGCGGTTGACCTTCTAGCCGAAATACCACCGTTAAACAATGTAACACCTGACATAGCATTATCATATTATGTTAATAGGTTACCTGAATTTTATATGGAGGTGATTGGCTAATGTATTATGACGATGATGACGATGATGACGATTCAATGCTTAGTTGCTTCTCGATGAGTAGTTGTCAGTCTTGTTATTCGATGAGTAGTTGTCAGTCTTGTTATTCGATGAATAGTTGTCAGTCTTGTTATTCGATGAGTAGTTGTCAGTCTTGTTATTCGATGAAGAGTTGCCAGGCTTGTTACTCGATGAAGAGCTGTCAGTCCTGCGATTCCTGCAAGTCCTGTCAGTCCTGCAAGTCCTGTCAGTCCTGCAAGTCCTGTCAGTCCTGCAAGTCCTGTCATTCTTGTCAGTCCTGCGATTCCTGCAAGTCCTGCAAGTCCTGTCAGTCCTGCAAGTCCTGTCATTCTTGTCAGTCCTGCGATTCCTGCAAGTCCTGTCAGTCCTGCAAGTCCTGCCATTCTTGTCAGTCCTGCGATTCCTGTCATTCTTGTCAGTCCTGCAAATCCTGCGGTTCCTGCAAGTCCTGCCACTCTTGTCAGTCCTGCAAGTCCTGCCATTCTTGCCACTGCTGCCGTTCTATGAATTGGGGGAAGTGATGTCAATCCGATAAAATGTTGCGCCGACAAGGTGTAATGTCGGTCCTCTAAAGGAAAAGCACAAGCCAAAGCATACAGCTTTGGCTTGTGTATTTACATCAGCTTCTTGAGATCGGTTTGATCTATTCCGCTGGCAGCGTACCGCTCCTTGAGGATTTTATAGACCCGCTCCATTGGCGGATAGAGACACTGACTGGAAAATTGGCAGTTCTCGCAATTCCAGCAGTTTAATTGTCCTTGGTAATTAATGATTTTCGCTGGCGAGTTGAATTCAGCCACAACCCCCTGGATTACCTCCATCGGATAGAACACGCCTAGTGTGCTCAAGGCGTCCTTTTCCGCAAGCCCTTTAATCTTGGTCGCCAGAAAATCCCGTACGCACTTATAATAAGTTATTACTTGGCGTTGCGGATTAGCGTGTTGGGTATAACCCCAAAATTTTGTGAAGCTCTCATAGGCTTTATTGGTATCGCCTTTCCAGTAGTTAAGGGCAGTGACAAATAAGTCGGCATTGCTGTAATACCACGGAAACGCTTTACCGCGTACCGGCAGATTGATTAAATCCATGACCGAAGCTTCAGGCGAATAGTTCATGTTTTGCAAAAAGCCGATGATCGTGGCGGCACCGGCGTCGTCGAGGCAGTCGATGTTCCTGACAAGTCTTTTGAAGGTATTGAAAGCAGCATAATTGGTAATAGGCTTTAGGTCATCAAATTCCTCGATTTCACTCAAGCCGGGAACGATTATATGAAAACTCGGAAAGCCCAGGAACGAAACATCACGTACATATATCTCGCAACCTAGTTGAGCCATCAGGGTGACCATATAAGCCAGCATTTCTTTGTTTGTGGCTATCGCGGTTTCTTCGAATTCCTTGAACTGATAACTGAAGTTATGACTGAAAAATTCCGTAGGATAAAGCCCCGAGCCGGTCACCAGTATACCCATGTAGTTTTCTGGATCGTCCGTCGGGCTGCAGAAGCAAAACTCCTTAACCCCCATCATCCATTTTATATCCTGTCCCTGAAGAAGTTCGGTCAATGTCCGCTCTGCGGCAATTTCAAATTTAGGATGAGCGCCAAATTTCACAAAATAACTCTGATCATTCTTATTTACCAGGATAACCCCGACAACCGGCAATTTTTGTCCCAGCGAGCAGTCTTTGAGGATAACTTCAAAGTTGCCGCTTTTTTCAAGCTCGGCAATCATCGCCTCAATCTCGGGAAATTTCATGATATAACTCCGCGGGATAGTAGGCGGTACTATTCTCTCCCTAAGGATTTTCTTGTTGGCGTAGCGCTCCATGATTTCAGATATTCCCTGCACCAAAGCCTCTTCAGGCGAATTGCCGGCGCACATGCCGTTCGACATATACATCATCGAGGCCATTTTTATCGGGATATGGGAAATACGCTGACTGTTAAGATTGCAATAAGGTAGAGCAATAAAATCGGCGGATACTTTCTCATAAGACATTGTCTGCCAATTTGCCAAAAGTTCCCGTTTATCCAGTGAAGGGTTGACTCTGGATAATTGGGTTTTGATCCAATCTTCTTCACTGGCGAGGAACTCATCGATACTCATCGGTTTCTCGTCAGGGGCGTAATAAAAGCCTAGGTAGTCCATGCTCTGGGGCTTTAAATCCAAACTTAATCTGTAGTAGCAGAGATTTTGCAGGCGTTCCATCATCTCGCCGTAGGCGCTGGCCAGGGCGAATTCGACCGAAGTACCTTTTCCATTGGTCAGCAGATCGGTATTGTCGATCATCACGCTCACCGAGTAAAAACCATTTACCGAATTTTTCCATGAGGTTTCTACCGTTAGAAGGCCCATCTCACCAAGAATATCTCTTATTCTGTTAATAGTTTTGATGGGCATTTCATCTTTGTATTTCATATCAGTTGAGTCCATGCATTACACCTCGCACCCATAACATTTTACGCTGAAGGAAAATTAACATGTTGAATTTCCAGTTCTTTTTTAATATATGACCATGAATCATGGTTTGTGATTGTGAGGAACCATGGCTTTAGCACCAACAAAAAGATGTTACTGTCATGCTCGAACACATGAATACTAAAATTGGATTGTCAGCACTTAGTCGGACTGTTTTTATAAAGGCTGTTGCCGAATTTGAACGGGTGTTAAGTAATTGAGCGAACCATGAGAATCCGGATATTATTAAACCAGTCAATATACCGGGCTAGTTCATGGCGCAAATGCGTTAAGCTATCAAGATTTTTTCCAGAAGCAAGGGGACGCAAAATCTGCTTCGCAACAATACTTGATTTTATGCTTCTGGAGGGGGCCCGGGGTCTGGCACAACAGAAGCAAAGTGTACGTCCCGGTGCTTCTTTTAAAGAAACATTATAGATGGCTTGATATTGTATTGAATTATAGCTGATTTATCTGATGTATTTTTCTGAACTTATATTGACTGATTATTACAATGAGATATAATATAATTGTCAGGACAACTATGGTGGTGATATAAATAAATTTTAAATTAGATGATTCATTAGGGTTTATTCTAAGTAAAGTTAATACAAAATTAAAAAATGAATTGTTTCAACGATTTAAAGAAAATAATGTGACTCCAGAGCAATGGGCGGTATTAAACTGTTTATGGGAACAAGAAGGTATTACCCCTAAAGAGTTGTCAGATTTGACTTTTAAAGATAAACCGAACACGAATCGCATTCTGGAAAAGTTAATAATAAAAGGTTTAGTTGTTCGAAAATCTCATCCAGAGGATAAGAGAGCTTTTCAAATATTTTTGACTGACAGCGGGTGGGCATTGCGGGAACAATTAATTCCCAAAGCTAAAGAATTATTAGATAAAGCAACAACAGGGATAGAAGAACATAAAGTGACAGAATTAAAAAATATGTTAAATCAAATTTACGATAATATTAAATAGGTGTTTTTTTTTGCAATTGCAGTTGTCATGACAACTACAATTGCAAACTATTATGATGATTATTATGTATGGATTTAATACGTTGTTTTGTTTTATTTAAAAATGTAGCTAATTAAAAGGGGGGATGTTCATAGGATTGTACTGCACAAAATAGTTCAAATAACGTGATATATTTGGAGTCATGTTAAATTAGAAAACAAAGTGGGGGAAAAATATGGAAAGCCGTTTAGTTGAAGAATTGAGCTTGCGTTATGAACCGGTAGCTGTTTTGCTTAGCAATGAAAAACCGGAAGGGGCACTTCAGGGTAAAGAAGGGCAGTGGAGTTGTACAATTCCGCTATTTATTGCGGCGGCAAAAGGGAAAACATCAGTTTTTGAACGTAAAACTACAGGATGTCCAGGGGGTAAAGTAGGACTAGGATTTGGTCAATATCCAAATTATCCAGATGGGATTGAATATTTTTTGTCAGTTGGTAAAAACGGTCTATTTGAAGGAGAAGGATATAAAAAAGATCCTGAGCTAGGAACAGAGTTTGTTGAGTGCTTGCCAATAACTGATATTTCCTACCAGTACGTCATTTTTAAACCTTTGTCACAGATTGATCCTACTAAGGAACTACCTGAGTTAATTGTGTTTTATGTTAATAATGATCAGTTATCAGCACTTACAGTACTCGCAAACTATTATAGACCTGGAAATGAAAATGTAATGATACCTTTTAGCTCAGGGTGTCAGTCTGTTTTTCTTGTTCCATATGCCGAAGCACAAAAGGAAAATCCAAGAGCGGTCGTGGGTTTGACTGATATTACAGTGCGCCCCATGGTCGAAGCTGATATGCTATCATTTTCTGTTCCATACAAAATGTTTCTGGATCTGGAAGAAAGTGTAGATAGAAGTTTCTTAAAGAAACACTTATGGCACAGAGTAGCGGCGAGAATTGAAAAAAGCAAATAATTTGCTATTTACCCCGTACGGAGAAGCGTATTGGTGGGCAGCGAAATGTATAGATATTAACATCAAGTCCATATATCATATTAACTATACCATTTTTATTGAGTGCAGGGGCTCTGGGTGATTCTGACTTACGCTTTAAAATAGACCTTGGTCAAATTATTGACTAATGTTATTTTAATACTCTTTAAATATCGTGGCATGTTATGGAGTAAAATTGCGAGGCTACAAAGCCAGGAATCATATGGATTCTCGGCAATCTAAAATGGCATGTTATGGAACAATCTAATGGCATGTACTAGAACATGAAAATGCCTATGCCGCCAGTAAATTCAAGGTGTTCCATTTTTCATATGACAGTGGTGCCATGTTCATTAAAGTAATAAGTTTCTATAAATTATATTTAATGAAGATAGAAAGAACCAAAGCTCCAAGCTTTGGTTCTTTTGTATATACCACTACTGAGGAATAAATGGAGACAATGTCGCTCATTTTGTTTTTTTATTTAGAAAGGCGTATAATTAGATATATGAAGGTAGTGTCAAGAAAGTTTCGCAAAAAGGTTTGCAGTCCTAGGTAGTAAAATCAGTCATCACTAAAATCCGACTCAGGGTCGGTATTTTCTAGATGTTTCATATTCATATACTTTTTACTGCCCCACTGGGTTCCAGCAACGTGGCGAAGGCGGGCGCAGACCAGCATCAGAGCGGACTGCCCATCCGGGAAAGCACCCACGACCCTGGTTCGCCGCCTGATCTCCCGGTTGAGTCTCTCAATCACATTGTTAGTCCGGATTCTTGTCCAGTGCTCGCCGGGAAAGTCGGCATAAGCAAGCGTTTCCTCGATGCTTTCCTCGATTTTGGCCGCCGCTTCTTTGAGTTTCATGTCGCGCAAGCTTTTTGCTACCTGTGCCGCCTTTTCCCGGGCAGCGGACTTGCTTTCCTGCGCATGAATCGCTTTGAGCATTTTCGCAACCGTTTTGACCTTGGAGCGGGGAACAACTGAAAAGACATTGCGGTAAAAGTGAACAGTGCAGCGCTGGTATTTGGCCTGGGGGAAGACCTCATTTGCCGCTGCCAGCATCCCTTGGCATTTATCACCAATGATCAGTTGGACGCCTGTTAAACCGCGGCTTTTCAGCCATTTGAAGAATTCCAGCCAACTGACTTTGTCTTCTTTCATGCCTTCGGCCGCTCCCAGCACTTCACGGTAGCCGTCTTCGTTGACGGCAATCGCCACCAATACGCTCACATTCTCATATTCACCGCCCCAGTTGCGGCGTAAGTAAATGCCGTCGACGTAAACATAGGGATACTTACCACTTTGCAGCGGCCGACTGCGCCACTCTTCAATGTGGACATAGGCCTTCTTATTCAACTCACTGATGGTGGACGGCGATACCTTGCTGCCCCACAGAGCCTCGGTGATGTCTTCCACTCGCCGGACGGATACGCCAGCTAGATACATTTCGATGAGCGCTTCTTCTACGGAACTTTCCCGCCGGCGATAGCGTTCGATAATGGCGGTTTCAAAAGGAATGCCCTTGAGCTTGGGAACTTTCAGCGTGACATCGCCGGAGGTAGTAGTCAACCGCCTGTCGTAGTGACCGGAGCGGTAACCTTGACGGGTTTCAGTACGCTCATATCGGGCCGCCTGGGTTAGGTCTTTGGCTTCCTGATCCAGCAAGTTATTGAGCGTTTCCTCCACGCTGCTACGCACCAGTTCCTTCAGTTCTACCTTGATGATTTCTTCATTCAACTGTATAATTTCTTTGGACATGTTTGCTCTTCCCCTTTCGGTAAATGGTGTGTGGTGACTTCATTTTACCGGGGAACTGCAAACTTGTCCTCTTTTTTAGCCGTATTTCAATTTGCGAAACTTATTGTACCTTATCTATATGAAATAGTGGGGTGATGATTTTGCTCAGTACCACCTGGCTTTACTTAATGGTCGTTATGATTGTCGGTAGCATTGTCAAAGGATTCGTATTTGGCCAAATTATTTGGGTGTCAATTGACCTTGCGGTGCTTGGTGTATGCTATCTGATTCTTCGCCGCAGATATTGGGTTGATATGCGGCAGTCCATGATATTTTTAAGCGTCATCACAGTCATCAGCATACTAGCTGATATTGGTCTTATCAGCGGGATGTTTGCTAATGTATTGTCGTTGGCTTTTATCGGTTGGCTTATTTATAGAGGCAGCGGCGGGGAAGGAAAGTTTCATAATAACAAGCCTAAACTTCGCCATAAATGGCATAAATAAGAAATATGTTTTGTCATCTATGCTATTGCTATTAATGCAGTACAGTGGCCTTTAATTAATCTCTTTATTGTTATATTATTTGACCCAAATAAATGCTATTAAGCAAGCGGAATAAGCGACATATCGTCCCTGCTTTTGGTTAATATATGTATATTGAATATACTAGTTTAGGTGCATTTAGGGGTTCTGGATGACTCTGATCACAATGGAAATAAGACATTGGTCAAATTATTGGCGGAGGTCTATTTTTATTTCGTGACATGTTATGGAATAATATTTCGATGTTACAAAGCTAGGTGAATTATGGATTTGACCGATACGTTAATAGCATGTACCGGAACATGAAAATGCCCGTGAATCCAGGAAATACAAGGAGTTCTATTTTTGTTCCATTTTTACGTGCATCCTCGCATAGTGGATACAACTTTTGTTTTTGAGATATTTTCGCAAGACATTGAAAAGGCAAAAGAAATATTTGTGGATTTCATGAATGAGCAAGGAGCAAATTTTTTTGAAATAAAGAACAAACCCAGATTAACGGATGAAGAGGCAAAACAAATTGTGAAGCAAGTGTTGGGCAATATAGAGACTAGAGACTTGCAAACTATGGAAAAAACAAAAAGAGATGGATATTTAAGACAGCTTAAAGCAAGTGAAGGAGTATCAATCAGACAAATAGCGCGAATAAGTGGACTTACATTTAACATTGTGATTAAAGCCTAGGAAACAGTATAACCGCCCCCTTGCTTGTATCCTCCCCTTGTATCCTCAATAGAGCAAACTCCGTCAAGGCTGCCTCCAGTCGCCGGAGTGCTTCAGTTGTATCCATGCCTGCTTTACTAAGCCGGGCAAACTCATCGGATACCTCGCGAATTTTATCGTATAACTCCCCTTCTCTTTTTTTGTATTCTGCTGATGTTCCGCGCATTAACATGGCAGTTCCGCCAGCGTAATGACTAAGTTTTTTTTGGCTTTTGCCTTATATAAGGCCCGGTCAGCTGTTAGTAATAGATCTTGTAGCGTTTGGCCAGGTTCCAGCAGAATGACGCCGGCGCTTATGGCCAGACCATAGGAAGAACTAAAACGTGCCTCAATCTTATGACGAATTCGCTCCATAACCGCATAAGCCTCCAGTAAAGAAGTTCCGGAAAAGATAATGGCAAATTCATCGCCACCCCAACGTGCAACGATGTTTGTGGGCTGAACATTATTTTTAAAAATAGCCGCCAAATCAGACAATAACAAATCCCCGGCGGCATGCCCATACTTATCATTAATTGTTTTAAAGTCGTCTATATCGATCATAGCCACACACAACGGTGCCTTTTTCCGGAGCGCGCGGGCCTCTTCTTCAGCCAGCCGTAAGCAGAAGTACCTTCTATTCCATAAGCCTGTTACAGAATCGGTGTGAGAACTCAAATCCAGCCTGTGGATCAGCCTGCCGGTTGTAAATCCGACTATGCTTAACATCAGAGCGATTCCTGCCCATAGCAGGCTCTTAATCTGTAAAATTATATCCAAGTAATAGCCTGTCAGACCAACTAATATTCCCAATATGGCAAGTATTAATGGAGCATAATTGTAGAAGCCCCGCACACTCATCACCTCTTATGCAGGTGGAATCATAGGTGATTTCACCGTAAATTATTAGCACCTTACAGAGCCGAGCGGAAAACTCCGATACGGAAGACAACCTTTTCGATATTGCGGCAGATCTAAAGAGCGAAGTAGCAGCACTTTTCAATCCTATTGATGTAAAAATTAGAGGAATTTATTTAAAATACGGATAGGCGTAGATATACTGCTCATAAATTATCTCAAAACGTATCCGTCCAATTCAAAATAAATTCCCTATTTCCGCGTTTTTTCAGAATAACTCCCCAAGCCTTCAGCCACGAGTTGTCAGTAAGCATTATCTACTATCAAAAAATATTTCATCAACGGTTTTATTGTAATAATCAGCAATCCGTTTCATTAGTTCCGGCCTGGGAATTCTTTCACCCCGTTCAATAAGTCCTAATGCTTGTGGAGTAATCCGTAGGTCCTTAGCTACAGCTTTACGCGACTTTTGACCGCGAAGGCTTATCAAGAATTCATTTCTCATAAGTGCACCTCTTTGGGCACAAATTGTTTCTATACTTAATATTTTAATGGCATAATTTGTATCTGTCAATTAAATTTGAAACATTTCGTGCCTGTTGTTGTCTGGAAACAAATTGTTTCTTATAATATTAGCAAGGTGGTGAATTGATGGATAAACCTACTTTTGCTATATATCTTGCTAAACTAAGAAACGAGAAGGGACTTACACAACAGCAAGTAGCTGATATCACTGGCCTTTCAAGGGCACGGCTAAATAACTACGAACAAGGAGTTCGAGAGCCAGATTTAAGTACTGTAGCTACTCTTGCTGAATTTTATAATGTAAGCATAGACAAACTGCTGGGAAAATCTAATCATTCTGCCGGCTCTGAAAAAGGGAGATTTCTGCCAGTGGTTGGGGCAGTTAAAATTACTGCTGATAAATTGCTTGTCTATGAACAGAGTCTTGGTGAAGAATGGGCCGACAGTGAAGATATAAACAATGAGAATAAATTTTATTGGTTTCAGATTAAAGACGATTGCATGATTAATGAAGGTATACGGCGAGATGATTTAGCTCTTGTTTGTGAGCAGCTAGATGTTGAAAATGGGGACTTGGCTTTTGTTGCACTGGGTGATGGACAAACTACTTTAAGGCGTGTTTATAAAAAAGATGAGAATATTGTTCTGCAATCTGCTAATCCTAAATATCCACCTGTGATTCTTTCTGATAAAGAACAAAACGAAATATATATCATTGGCAAAGTGAAGGCTACTAAAAGGAAATATGATTAAAAGACTTAAGTTCCTCCGATCATGTTATCGTGCTGGGATAAACCTGCCGTAACATGATCGGCGTTTTATTCCGGAGACAGGAGCAATTTTTAACCTGCATTTAGTCAAATTCATTCCGGCGTTGAAGAAGCAAGAGGACGCAAAATCTGCTTCGCAACAACACTTGATTTTATACTTCTGGAGGGGGAACAGGGCTGGCACAACAGAAGCAAAGTGTACGTCCCGGTGCTTCTTCCAATATCAATCATTTAATAAATTATGTCACGTACGAAACTTGCAAGAAATGATGACAAAAGTTGCAAAAATTATGTACAAAACTTGCATTATTAAATTTGAGTGTATCAATATTGAATTTATAACGAACCTTAGACAAAGCATTGACGGAGGTTTTATACAAATGAATTAACTGAGGCAATAAAGAGAAACTCCTGCTAAATTTGTATCAATTTGGCAGGAATTTGGCGTTTGTATGACAAATTAAGTAACATAAGAAACAATGGTGGTGTATAGGAAACAGAGCGAACCGTCCCGCTGTATCCTTGTGAATTCTATCCCGACTAGGGCAAGTCCGGTTCCGTGAGCGAGGCTGGAACGTGAGTTCCGCCTCTACTCGATACTGTATCCCAAGACCTTGAGAATTAATTGAAGTTGGAGGGCGAGATATGAAAAAAGAAACAAAAGGTGAAACGGGAACTAAAAAAGCATCTCATAGTACTAATGATAGTGGTAAGAAAAATTCATCATCATCATCTTCTTCAGTAAGGAAGAAAATAGATGCTCAACTTGAATATAGTAAAATTATCCAAAAGGATTCAGGTAGAAATGGGTGTTACAGAGTTTCACCTCCAAGGGATAGACCTACAGCATCAGAAGATGATACAAAAGGTAAAGTAAATGAGTAAAGGCTGTTTTTATATACGATCACTCCGAGAAGAAAAAGATATAGACTTTGCAGTATATACAGATGTTGACGAAAAAGAAATTCCCGTTGAACAAAAACAGTTACGTTTAGATATAGAACAAACATTAATTGTTCTTAGGGGAATATTTAAAGAGGATGAAATTTCCTTTAATAAATATTATGAACAATTATTATCTTTAGCAGAAGCAGGTTTAAAAGTTGAGAATGTTACTCCAATAATTGCTTGTGAAGGGCTAATGACACTAAAAAAGGAAATAGTTTTTCAAGAAGCTGGAAAAATCAAAAATAAATATATAAAATCATTAGGCAGGTCAGTCTTATGCTTTATAGGCTTTTATCTTACCTGGATATCTTTTTTTTATGGTTATGTTCCAATAGAAACCTGTTTGATGTGGGTAAACTTTTTTATAATGCTAATTGGAACAACAGTTGGGGTTTGGCTTTCATTTGGAATTAGAAAAGTTGACCTTAAATTTGATGAATTACATATAATTGAAGAAGATAGATTTGAACCAACTATTAGAATATTATTTGTCAGTTTATTAGCTGTTATTGTTGGATTACTTTTTTCAACAGAAGCAGTAGTCATTAAGCTTGGGGCTTTATCAACTAATATGTTAAACTATGATTCAAAAGTGGCTCTACTTCTTGGTTTACTTTTAGGTCTAGGGGAAAAAATGTTGGCGGTTAAAGTAGCTGAACATGCAACTAAGATTTTAAAAATTTAAGATATTTTAAGGCTGTTTTTTAAGCTGCTAGGTCAAGCTTTTGGACATGCTTGGGTGAGAAGGAGTAGCAAAGAAAAATAATATGTGTCTTAGCGCTAACTCTATGGAAGGTGAAATTGAAAGTTAGAAGGCATGCAATTAAGTTCATAGTGACGATGGGAGATGTCTCGTTTTGGCAACTGCCCCCCAAGTGAGAGAGTACTAGAAGTATGTGGCAAAATGTTGACAATGTTAGGAACGTGCCTAGATGTCTATGTCGTAATTTTCGAATTTTTTTAGGAAAAGAGGTGAATGTGTTTGGCAAAAAAGATTAAAGATAACTACTCTTTTAAAGAAATGGATTTCAAATTTAAGGGTTATAAAATTTTATCATCAATGTATAAAATGGCATCAAAAATAGGTTTGAAGAATGATAAGATGGATGAAAGTTTTAATAAACTAGTTGAGCTCAATCGACAGTATAATCAAATAAAAGAAACACCAGATGAATTTAATTCTTTCTTTTCGGAACAAGGTTGGATTGCATATGAAACGATGAACTTCGATATAATGTTAAAATCAGTTGAACTTGCAAAAAGTGGGAGCAAGGATGAAGCAGAGCAGATTCTCGTTGATTATTACAGTGAGGATACTCTTCGTTTTTCAATCATGCGACTAAAGGGAATAGAACAGTTTCGTCCAAGAATTAATCTTACTTATAATGCACTTGATGATTATTTAGCTCAACGATATTACGCATGCATTCCTATTATTCTCATGATGATTGATGGATTTGTAAATGATTTTGAACAGAAAGGTTTTTTTGCGTCAGAAGTTAACTTATCTATATGGGATTCTATTGCAGCACATGATAGTGGATTAAATCAATTAGCATGCATTTTCGGGAAATCTAGGAAAAAAACCACAAGTGAGGAAATAAGACTGCCATATCGGAATGGAATACTTCATGGCAGAGACTTAGGGTATGGTAATAAGATGGTGGCTGCGAAGAGTTGGGCTGCTTTATTTGCCATTGGAGATTGGGCAAGAGCATTAAAGGACGGGAAAAAGGGAATTGAGAAAGTATTCAAACCTCCTACGCTTAAAGAAAATGTAATATCACTAACTGAATCGCTAAAACAGTATAGCCAGATTCAGGAAGAAAAAAAGACGATTACAGATTGGCGTCCAAGAAAAATGATAGTTGGTCTGGATGTTCCGGAGATGGGGGAAGACAAAGAATATGAATTAGGTAGTCCAGAGAGAACTTTAGTTGAATTTTTAACGTATCTAAAAAAAAGTAATTATGGAAAAATGGCACAGTGTACAACTAAGCTTTGTCCTTCAACTGATTCTGTAGGGAAGGTCGCTAAAGAAGTCAGAGAGATCTTTCAGAAGAAACAAATGACCAATTTCAAAATAATCAATATAAGAGATGAGGCACCAGCCATAAGCGAAATTGATACCGCTTTAACTTTTGAATTGAATAGCAATGAAGTTATTCATAATCATACTTTTAGGCTTATTTATCAAGATGATGAGTGTAACTCATATGTTAGAGGGCATGATAAAGGCATGTGGAAGATTCTTTGGAATTTTTATCCTATTGAGTTTGTTAATTAGAATATTTATTTACGGGAAGAATATGAAGAGTCTATTGTGTAAATCAAGACTACTAATAAACCAGTTCACGAAAAGAGTCTGTTATTATTGCATTATGTACTCGACTAATAATTTTATTTAGAAATATATGGTATCAAATGATTTTAACCGGCATTAATTATGCTGGTTTTCTATTTTTATACATTTTGTCTTGACTTACCACAACATACCAATTATAATAAAATCTAATCCTAACAAATAACAATTATCTATTGCGCAATAATGTATGCAAAACCATCACGAAGCAAATCCTAAATGGTAGCTATAAAAAACGAGGTGATGCTAATGTCTACCAAGCACGTTAACCACCTAGCGAATGAAAAGAGTCCATATTTACTACAACACGCCCACAATCCCATAGATTGGTATCCGTGGGGCGAAGAAGCGTTTGTGAAGGCTAGAGAAGAGGACAAGCCGATCTTTTTTAGTTGTGGCTATAGTACGTGCCATTGGTGCCATGTTATGGAACGCGAATCTTTTGAGGATTTGGAAGTTGCTGCGCTGCTGAACAATTATTTTGTTGCAGTCAAGGTTGACCGGGAAGAGCGGCCAGATGTCGATCACATTTATATGGCGGTGTGTCAGGCGGTGACTGGGCAGGGCGGCTGGCCGCTGACGATTGTGATGACGCCTGAGAAGAAGCCGTTTTTTGCGGGGACTTATCTGCCGAAGCATGCTATGTGGGGCAGACCGGGGCTGCTTGAAGTGTTGTCAATGCTGAAGGAACAGTGGGATCAGAACCGGGATAAAATTGAGGAGATTGGCGAAAAGCTATCCCAATCGCTACGGCCGCAGACGGTTAAACCGGAGAAGGGACAGTTGTCGCAGGCTACGCTGGAGAAGGCTTTTTCTCAGCTTTTACATGATTTTGATCCTGCTTATGGCGGGTTTGGGGCGGCGCCAAAGTTTCCAACACCGCATAATTTATTGTTTTTATTACGCTACTGGCGGCGGTCAGAGGATAAAAAAGCCATTGCTATGGTTGTAAAGACGTTGGATGCCATGAGTCGGGGCGGGATCTATGATCATCTTGGTTTTGGGTTTGCCCGGTATTCAACCGATAATAAATGGCTGGCACCACATTTTGAAAAGATGCTTTATGATAATGCACTGTTGTGTTATGCTTATGTGGAAGCATACCAGTGTACTGCTGATCCGGATTTTGCCCGTGTTGCCGAAGAGATCATTACCTATGTCCTGCGGGATATGACTAACGCCGGAGGCGGGTTTTATTCGGCAGAGGATGCAGATTCAGAAGGCGTTGAAGGCAAGTTCTACGTTTGGTCCCGCCAGGAGATTCTGGCGATATTGGGCCCGGAACTGGGCGAGTTATTTGCTGATGCTTACGATGTCACCCCGAATGGCAATTTTGAAGGGGAAAGCATTATAAATTTGATTGACCATGATTTATATGATTATGCTGCCAAGAATAATCTTGATATTAATGAGCTTGAGTCTCAAATGGCTGAGGCTAGGGAAAAATTATATCAGGTACGTGAGCAACGGCAACATCCGTTTAAAGATGACAAGATTTTAACTGCCTGGAATGGGCTAATGGTTGCGGCATTGGCTAAGGCTGCCAGAGTACTGCAACGCGAGGATTACACGCAGGCTGCAGAGCGGGCTGTGGAGTTTATCTTTGAGAAGCTGACTGCTGCGGATGGGAAACGACTGTTGGCACGGTACCGGGATGGTGATGCGGCTTATAAAGGTTATGTTGATGACTATGCTTTTCTGCTATGGGGTCTGCTGGAGGTTTATGAAACAACCTTTAATCCGAAGTATTTGCGGCAGGCGATTCATATCAGCTTGGACCTTAAGGAATTGTTTTGGGACAGTGGGGATGGCGGCTTTTATTTTACCGGAAATGATAGTGAAGAACTTTTGCTGCGGCCCAAGGAAATCTATGATGGTGCTATGCCTTCAGGTAATTCTGTGGCCGCGTTGGCTTTGCTCAAACTAGCACGATTAACGGATAACAATGAGTATAATGCGATGGTAGAAGCGATATTTACTTGTTTTAGCTCTGAAGTTACGCATTATCCCCGGGCCTATACTTTCTTTTTGCTGGCGCTTGACTATTACCTGTCAGCTCCCAGCCATATTGTTATTGCTGGGGACAAAGAAGACACTGAGGTTCAGGCTATGCTGGCGTTGGCTAGACAGCGGTTTATGCCGGAAACGACTGTTATTTATAATAATCCGGAATATCAAACCGATAATTCGGAATTAATCCCGGTAGCTGCCGGGCAAGTAGCTGTTGGTGGCCGAGCCACTGGCTATATTTGTGAAAATTTTGCTTGTCAACGTCCGGTTCAGACTTTGGAAGAATTTAAGCAATATCTGGAAAAATAATGCGTTTCAGCATAGCTGAAACATCGTTTGTTCAGGTGGGGAGTCTACTCCAGATGAACAAACGCTGCCTGTAGAGGCGGGAGTCTTGACTCGCGTACTAAGATTAAGATAAAAATGAGTAATAAATATTAGTTAGATAACGCTAAAATTTGTTATTCGAAAGTTAAAAAGGGAAAGGGGCAAATACAAATGATTAGTGTAAAATTACAAAAAGCAGTTAATGACCAAATTCAAGCGGAAATGTATTCAGCAAATCTTTATTTGGCTATGTCTGGCTACTGTATGTCTAAAGGTCTGAAGGGGTTTGCTAATTGGCTGCGGGTACAGTACCAGGAGGAAACTATGCATGCGCTGAAGTTTGTTGATTATATACTCGCGCGTGGTGGTGAGCTTGAACTTAAGGAAATTGATGCTGCGCCGACTGACTTTGGCAAGCCGGTTGATGTTTTTTCAAAAGTATTAGCTCACGAAGAGCATGTTACAGATCTCATTAATAAGCTTCACGAAGTAGCTGTTGAGGAAAAAGATGTTGCTGCTCAAATCTTCATACAATGGTTTGTGACTGAACAGGTGGAGGAAGAGTCTACTACTAGTGGAATTCTTGAACAACTTAAAATGGTTGGTGATAAAAGCTCGGGGTTATTCTATTTGGATAAAGAATTAGCTACCAGAACGTATCAGCCGCCTGCAGCTAATGCGTAATTAAAAGAGGTATTTTGTCCAGATTGTTTACCATAATTTTGGAAATCCTGTCATAAATGGCAGGATTTTTTTTATGTTTAGAGAATTTCCTTAATTACGCCAAAAAAAATGCGATATATATTATAGTGGTACTTTGCCTACAGGTTATAGGGAGGGCTTTCATTGGAAAAATCAACAGTTATTGGTGTAGTAATGGGTATTGTGGCCGTTAGTGTCGGTATGGTGCTTAAGGGCGCTAGTCTGACGGCTCTGATAAACCCCGCAGCATTTTTAATTATTATTGTTGGTACAGCGGCTGCGTTACTTAATGCATTCCCGATGGATCAAATCAAGAACTTTCCGGTATTATGCAAAAAATTGGTTAAAAAGGATGAGCATATTTCTAAATCTGATTTACTAACCTTGTTTGTCGAATTGTCTCAAGTTGCCAGGCGGGAAGGTATTCTTGCCTTAGAGAGCAGGTTGGAAGAAATTCATGATCCATTTTTGAAAAATGGTATGAGTATGGTTATTGACGGTATGGATGTTGATTTTGTTAGGGATGTACTTGATGCGGATATTGAGGCCATGGAAGAACGCCACCGCTCAGGGGCGCTCATTTTTGCCCAGGCTGGTATGTATGCGCCTACGCTCGGTGTTTTGGGTGCGGTAATTGGCCTGATTGCGGCTCTCGGCAACCTAAACGATATAGAAGCGTTAGGGCATGCGATTGCTGCCGCGTTCGTTGCAACTTTGCTTGGTATATTTACCGGGTATGTGCTTTGGCATCCATTTGCTAATAAACTTAAGTTAGTATCCAAAGATGAAGTGGAATTAAAGCGAATGATGGTTGAAGGCATACTATCGCTACAAGCCGGTGATTCACCAATGGCTATTGAGTCCAAGCTGCTGGTATTTATTCCGCAGAAGGTTCGGGACTTATTAAAGCCTAAACCGGAGGGTAAATAATGAGTAGAAAGAAAAAAAAAGAGTATCATGAGGAACATGCGGATGAGACTTGGCTGGTTCCTTACTCTGATATTTTGACATTGCTCTTGGCATTGTTTATTGTACTGTTTGCTTCCGCTCAGGTTGATTCGAAAAAATTTGATCAGATAAAAGCTTCATTTAATGTAGCGTTTAGTGGTAGTCCGGCATTGCTGGACAACCCTAAACCGCCTCAGCCGGAAAATGGCAGTCAGGCTCCACCGATACCGTATTTACCGACTGTTATAGATGCGGGTGCGACTAATGAAAAGAAGGCTTATATGCAGGAAACAGCTCAGTTGGTTGAGACTAAGAAGAAACTGGATAAATATATTGCCGAAAATGGGTTAGGCAATGACTTGGTAACCTTGCTGACTGATGATGGGTTGATGATTCGAATTAAAGATACAGCATTATTTCCATCAGGAAGTGCAACGCTTAGACCGGAATCACGCCGCTTTGGTGAACAGATAGCCAAACTTTTGCAGCCGCTTACACAAAAAGTTACGGTGTCAGGGCATACGGATATTATTCCAATAAATACCAGTGAATTTCCTTCTAACTGGGAACTAAGTTCCCGGCGTGGGGTAAATTTCATGAGATTTTTGCTGGCTCAGGATACCGGACTTAAGGCAGAACGGTTTAGTGCTACCGGTTACGGTGAATACCGGCCTATTGCCAGCAATAATACGGAAGAAGGCCGGGCGGCTAACCGGCGGGTTGAGATCCTTATCCAGCGTAACTACCGGCCATAGAAAATAGTTGATGATTTCAAAGTTGCTTGTCGTCAGGAAACTATTGCAACAAGTAAATAATTGGTTTATGCTAAATGAGGCAGTTATATGGCCTCATTTTTAATTTGTAAGACAATTTTTGCTATAATTTTCTTGCCTATAGGGACAAACAACATTATAATGACTTATGTTTACCTTGGGATATAATATAGGTATTGGATAAGATAGAGTTCAGCGAAGGAGAACCAATACTGTGGTTTTTAAAATGTTTGCCAAGTTTTCTGTAATTGGGCTGTCTGGTGTGGGCGTCAATATGGCCGTATATGTCCCGCTAATGGCGATGGGTATAAGCTATATGACTGCGGCGGTGTTATCGTTTTTGGCGGCTGTTACCAATAATTTTATCTGGAATCTGCTGTGGACCTTTAAAGGCAGGGCGCTTGATAAGAGTTTGCGGCGCAAGTATATTTTATTTGTGGCTTGTAGTATTATTAATTTACTTGTCAATTTGGCAATTTTAAAGGTCTTGGTTGAACAAGTTAGCATTAATGCGATGGTTGCCCAACTTATTGCCATTGCTGCGACCGGGGTTCTTAATTTTGCGCTTAATTATGCAATTACGTTTAATGACAGACGCGGCAAGCGCGAGGAGGCAGCAACTACCCTATGAAACTTGTAATTATTCCAACTTATAATGAGAAAAATAATATTAGGGATTTATTAGGTCTGGTTTATAAGTATGCTCCCGATAGCCACGTTTTGGTGGTTGACGACGGATCGCCGGACGGTACGGGTGATTTGATCGAAACCCTTATGGCAAGTGAATATCAGGGACGTCTATTTATTTTAAAACGTTTAGGCAAGCTAGGCTTGGGTACTGCTTATATTGCTGGTTTTAAATGGGCGCTAGAACGGGACTATGAGTTTATTTTTGAAATGGATGCAGATTTTTCGCATAATCCCAAGTACTTGCCTGAATTTTTGACAGCTATTACTGATTGTGATGTTGTTTTGGGCAGCCGTTATGTTGTTGGCGGTGGTGTAACTAACTGGAGTCTGTTTCGCCGTTTTATCAGTCTTGGCGGCAGTTTGTACTCCCGTACTATTCTCAGCTTGCCCTTTCATGATCTTACTGGTGGCTTTAAGTGCTTTCGTCGCAAGGTCCTGGAAACAATTAACCTTGACGATGTTAAGTCAAACGGGTATTCTTTTCAGATAGAGATGACATATCGAGCCTTCTTATTAGGCTTTACAATTAAAGAGGTTCCTATTATATTTGAAGAACGGGCGGAAGGTCAATCTAAGATGTCTTCGTCTATCTTTCGGGAAGCGATATGGATGGTGCTTAAGCTCAGAGCGGCCCAAGCAAGTATGAAAGCTGCCCGGATCAAGCCGATTAAGCCCTAAAGGAGATTTCTATGCCGATTATTTTCTCGCCGTTTAGTGCGGTATGGCTGATTATTATTGCCGGCTTTGTGGTACGACTGGCATTAGGTGCAACCATTGGCCTGGGAGTTGATGAGACCTATGTCACAGCCGTTGCCAGGCAGTTAAGCCTAAGCTATTTTGATCATCCGCCGCTACATTTATGGATAATTTGGTTGACGACATATGTAACTGGCAGTGAGAATCCAGCGATTTTGCGCTTGCCGTTTATTATATTGTTTGCGGGGACGACTTGGCTTTCGTACCGGCTTGCTGCCAGACTGTTTAGTGAATGGGCTGGTGTGTGGGCAGCGCTGCTGCTTACTGTCTCAGCTGTGTTTGGCTTGACTGGCGGTGGTTGGTTATTGCCTGATGGTCCGCTGATGTTTTGCATGATGGTTGTAGTTTACTTACTCAGTCATCTGTTTTTCCCGCCAGACCGCGGTCAATCGTTAGCTTTGTGGCTGGTTGCCGGGGTGTTTTTAGGGCTGGGGCTTTTGAGTAAATATCATGCGGTGCTGTTAGTCGTTGGTTTATTTATTTACTTAATCACCAGCCGGGATCGTCGTTGGGTCCTGGCAACATCAGGGCCGTATCTGGCTGTTAGTATCGCTTTTGTCATTTTTTCTCCTGTGTTGATTTGGAATGCTCAGCATGACTGGGTTTCTTTTGTGTTTCAAGGTAGCCGTGGGGCAGTTAGCGGGTTTTATCCAGGCAAGATGCTTGCTAATATTGCCGGACAGGCAGTGTGGGTACTGCCGTGGATTTGGCTGCCGCTTATCTGGCAGTTTGTCAAAGGAATTAGCCGTGGTCCTGCCAGGTCGAGGTTTAGTGGGTTGCAGGATAAACGCTGGTTTTTGTGTTGTCTGGCTTCAGGGCCGATCCTATTATTCACTATTGCACCTTTATGGGGAGCACAGGGACTTTTCCATTGGCAGGCACCAGGATATTTATTGGTGTTTCCGCTCTTGGGTCAAGCTGTTGCTGGCTGGCTTCAGTTTGGTCGTCGCTCAGTGCGTAGCTGGCTGATTTTCTCCGTTACTATTTTTGTTATTATTGCTATTGTTTTGGGGAGTCATACGGCTAATGGCTGGATAAAGACGGCAAAACCAGACTGGTTTACTCAGGGTGATCCTTCCTGGGAGGCGCTTAATTGGACAAGTTTGCCGGAAAGTCTGGCAGAACGCGGCTTTTTGGACAGTTCACTTACGGTAGAGTTTCTTATTGCAAGACATTGGATTGATGCGGGTAAGATTGATTACGTTATGGGTGGTACGCTGCCACTTTTATGTCTGACAAATGAACCGCATCACTTTGCCTTTATGCATAATCCTGCCGATTTCTCAGGTAAGAATGCTTTGATTATTGGCCAGCAGAATATGGTTGATGTCCCCAAAGAGCTGGCTCCGTACTTTGAGACGATAGAGTTTAAGGGCAATGTTCCTATTTACCGTCAGGGGCAGCCTCAATTTGATGTAGCAGTTTTTTATGGACGAAATTTTAACGGACAGTATCCTTTACCATACGGCTTTAGCGGCAATAAGTAATGGAGGTACTTATCTTGAAAGAGAATGCTATGGTTTCCAGCCGCAATAGTCTTTTGTTTCAAAACATGAGGTTTGCGGCTATTGTTGGCCTGGTTATGATTTTAATTGCTTTTACGGTTAGCCAAAGCGGCATGAATGAGATTTTAATTGTCGCCAACTTATTTAGTGGTATTGGCAATGATGTGTTTTTGGTTCTTAGTAATGCGATTTTGTTTTGGGTGGCCTATAAAAAAAAGTGTAAAAGCCTTTTTTATCTGGTGATCAAAGTAGATGCTGCGGTATGGTTGATTGTTCATTTGCTCAAATATATTGATTTAGGTGAATGGTCCCTGCGGCCTAATGGTATTCCAAGTGGTTTTCCCAGTGGGCATACTACCCATGCTTTTGCCATGGCATTTTTGTTATCTGTATTTTATCCGCGGCTGTCCTGGCTGTGGTATGGCTGCGCAGTAGTTATTTCCTGGTCACGGATCGAAACAAGTTCTCATACGGGTTTGCAAGTAACAGCCGGCGTTATTTTTGGTATAGGTTTGGCTTGGTTTGCGGTAAATCATTGGCTTAAGCAGCATGATTCATTTATCTTACCAGAAAGGACAATGTCGTGAGAATACTAGATAAGTACATTATTACTGAGTTGATGTGGCCGTTTATCTTTGGGGTTTGCGCATTTTCCAGTATGTTTATCGGTGGCGGCACAATGTATCGAATTGCGCAGTATATTAGTAAATTTGGTGCATCAACGGCTGTTATTGCCAAATTGTTTATCTACAGTTTGCCTGGGGTTATTGTGCTGACATTTCCCATGTCCACCTTGCTGGCAACGCTATTATGTTACGGCAGGTTGTCTGCTTCTTCTGAGCTTATTGCGATGCGGGCAGCGGGACTCAGTTTTTATCGGCTGACGGCGCCTGTTTTAATTACGGCGTTTTTTATTAGCACGTTTGCTGTAGTCTTTAATGAAACTGTGGTTCCTGCAGCTACTGAGGCCTATAATGCAACTATCAATACTGAGATTAAAGGCAATACCCGGCCCAAAAGTCAGGAACATATGGTGATATTGGAAAAATCCAAGGACGGTATTGGGCGTCTGACTTATGCCCGCCGCTATGATGAGACTACTGCGGTTATGCAACTGGTAACTGTTCAGGAATTTGAAAATAACCGTCCAGTGCGTATCGAGACTGCTGATACGGCAGTTCGCTATGATGGGGGCATGGCTCTTACAAATGGTGCTATCCAGGATATTGTATCATCTGATAGTACTACTAGAACCATGTTTTTCAACCAGCAGTATCTGCCTGTTGAAAATAAAACTGCTAAGGTATCACAGCAAAAAAACAGCGATGAAATGACAATTCGCGAACTAAAGCGTGCTGCCGCCAAACTGCCTGATAGTGAGCGAAAAAAAAATGTTTACTTGGTAGAATTGCATAAACGGGCTGCTATTCCGTCAGCTTGTCTGTTTTTCGCTCTCGTTGGCGCACCCTTGGCATTAAGCTCGCCGCGGGCCAGTTCGGCAAGTGGGCTGGGTTATAGTATTATTATCATTTTTTTGTATTATATTGTTATGACTATCGGTACAACTATGGGGCAAAATGGTGTTCTACCGGCGATGCTTGCCGCATGGCTGCCTAATATTGCGGCACTTGTGCCAGGCTTATATCTGTTGCGCCGCGCTGCTATGTAGTGGGGCGATGAGCTGAGGCTATAATAATAACAGAGTAGTAAACAAGGTGGGATTACCACGCTATGTTCGCAATGACCAAGAGGGAGATGGCTGTCTTCTTGTTAGTGGCACATGGTTGTGAAGTAGTCTCGCTTTTTTCTATTTGGTTTTTAAAAAAATTAGTATATAATTATAGTTGTAATTTTGTGGCAGGTGATGACATGGTTATTGGTATTGGCATTGATATTATTGAGATAAAGCGGATCAAGGCGGCTATTGCCCGCGATTCATTTATAAAACGAGTATTTACGGCTGATGAAGCGGCTTACTGCTCTAGCCGTGGTGTACAGCAGGCGGCTTCGTTTGCTGCACGATTTGCTGCTAAAGAAGCAGTAGCCAAAGCACTTGGCTGTGGTTTTGCCGGCGGGAGTATCCGGGATATTGAAGTTATCGTCAGAGATGGTGGTAAGCCGGGGATTATTTTACATGGTAGTTTTGCTGTATTAGCTGCCAAGCTAGGTGTTACCGGCCTACATATTTCGTTGACACATGCCCAAGAATATGCGGCCGCACAGGCGGTTTTAGAGGGAGGAAAAAGTGATGAAAGCAGCAACAGCGGCGGAAATGCGGGAGATTGACCGTATTGCAATTACCGACTATGGTATTCCGGGAACGGTATTAATGGAGAATGCCGGAGTGGCGGTTGTACGACATTTGGAGTCAATTATGGAAGTGTTGTCAGAGCGAAAGTTTTGTATTTTTGCGGGAAAAGGCAATAATGGTGGTGATGGCTATGTTATTGCCAGGCACCTTGTCAATCAAGGCGCGAAAGTAAAGGTTTTTTTGCTTGGTGAAAAGGCGTCAGTAAGTGGCGATGCCCGCATCAATCTTGACATAATTGATAAGATGAATATCGATATTATAGAGATTGCCAGTGAGCGCGACTGGGATAAGGTTAGAGTAGCGGCCACTTTTGCGGATTGTTTGGTAGATGCACTAGTAGGCACAGGGTTTCGTGGTGAAGTTGGCGGTGACATGGCTAGGGTTATTGATAGTATTAATGCTGCCGGGAAATTGGTTGTCGCTGTTGATATTCCTTCTGGTGTAGAGGCTGATACTGGCCGGATTTGTGGAAAAGCAGTGCGGGCCGCCCATACGGTGACTTTCTGTCTGCCGAAACCGGGGCTGTTTTTATATCCCGGAGCAGAGTTTGCCGGCGAACTGATGGTAGCTGATATTGGCATTCCCACAGCTGTTGTGACCCAGCAACAGATTAAACAAAACATCCTAATGGCCGGTGCTATCCGTACAATATTGCCGCAGCGTAACCCAGATGCCCATAAGGGGATAAATGGGCGGTTAGCCGTGGTGGCTGGTTCACACGGTTTAAGCGGGGCAGCAGCCATGACAGCTGAGGCTGCCCTTAGAGCAGGGGCGGGGCTGATTACATTAGCTACTCCTGCTAGTATTCAAAATGTAGTAGCTGTGAAGTTGACTGAGGTCATGACAACGGCACTTTCTGAAACTGCAACCGGCGGTATAAGCCAGGACGCTGTGGCCGAAATTGCCGCGCTGGCGGCGAAGAATGATGTGTTGGCAATTGGTCCCGGAATTGGCCGTCATGAAGCGACAGTGGCAGCGGTGCGAGCCGCGATTACTACGGTGGAGTGTCCCTTGGTTATTGATGCTGATGCTTTATATGCTTTGGCTGGCTATACAGATTTGCTAACTGAGTGTACAGCGTTGCCGGTATTGACACCACACCCCGGTGAAATGGGGTTATTGACAGGACTTTCAGCTCAGGCGGTAAATTCTGATCGTGTAACGATAGCCCGGCAGGCGGCAAGAGAATGGGGCAGCATTGTTGTTTTAAAAGGAGCCCATACAATTGTTGCATTTCCTGATGGTGAAGTATATATTAATACTACAGGTAATGTTGGTATGGCTACTGGCGGTACTGGTGATGCGCTTACTGGTATTATTGCGGCGATGATTGCTCAAGGTATGTCAAGCCATGACGCCGCTGTAGCTGGCGTTTATATTCATGGTTTGGCCGGAGATATCGCGGCGCAAGCTGGGATGGTGGGAATGGCGGCAACCGATTTGATTAAAGCTGTGCCGGCGGCATTGTATGGCATAAAGAACTGCTAAAGTATATAAAAAAGTTGACAGTGGTATAGCGGTGCTTATATAATAATATTATCTTTTAATATGCTCCATACTGGCGGGGGTGATGGTGTGGCCGAATTACGGCGAATTATGATAAGTATTCCAAATGCATTGTTACAGGAAGTTGATGGCATAATAGCTATGGACAAATTAAGCAGAAGTCAGTTTGTCCGGGATGCCATGCGTCTTTATATTGAAGACCGCAAGCGAAAAGCCGTACGTGATATGATGAAAAAAGGGTATCAGGAAATGGCAGTCATTAACCTGACATTAGCAGAGGAAGGCTTATTGGCAGATGTTGATACGTTTGAGCTAATGCCTGGCCTACTGGCGGAGCGTGAATAAGCATGATTGTCAAGCGTGGGGATATCTATTATGCTAATCTTAGTCCGGTAGTAGGCTCAGAGCAAGGTGGCCACAGACCGGTATTGGTTATACAGAATGATGTTGGTAATAAATACAGCCCAACAGTAATTGTCGCAGCCATTACTTCGCAGATTTCTAAAGCGAAGTTGCCCACCCATGTTGAAGTAAATGCCAAACAATATAATCTTGAAAAAGACTCTGTTATATTATTAGAACAGCTGCGTACTATTGATAAGCGGCGTCTGCGGGATAAGGTAACTCATTTAAGTGAAGAAATCATGAATAAAGTGGACGAGGCAGTACGGATAAGCATTGGCTTGGTTCAACTTTGACACGGGGATAGGCGGGCGACTGCCTATTTTTAGTTTGGCCTGCTACTTATAAAGCACCCATCTGCGTCGTTGCTCCTCAAAATGCTTGCTTGCGTACATACCCAGTACGCGGCGCTGCGCGTTTTTCCGGTGCGCCTAGCATCTGGGCACTTCTAAGTAGCAGGGGAGACTTAGAAGTGAATAGTTACATATTGAGGGAGAGATAAAATGAACATCATTCGCAAGTGGTCATGGCTGGTCCTGGTTGTGACCGTTTTTTCACTGGTTTTTATGGCCGGGTGCAGCGGTGGTACTAGTAAAGGTGTACAGTCTGGTAGTAATGCTCTAGTGGCAGCAAGCGCGCCGCTTACCATTCAGGTATTAGATGTTGGGCAAGGAGATGCTATTCTTATTCGTGTTAAGGATCAGGTAGTGCTTGTTGATACGGGCGATGTCCCGGCTAGGGATAAACTTGTCAGTATGCTGAAAAGCCAGGGAATTACTACGATCGACAAACTGATTATTACCCATCCACATGCTGATCATATTGGTGGTGCGGCAGCCGTATTTCAACAATTCACGGTTAAGCAAATATATGATAGCGGCCAGAAAAGCACATCAAACTTATACAAACAATATTTAACCCAGATTCAAAAAAAGAGTATTCCTTTTACGGTAGTTAGTGCCGGTATGACAATTGATTTGGGAAATGAGATAATGCTTAAGGTGCTGGCGCCTGAGGCCCCCTTTATTGGTGGTAGTGAGCCTGATTTGAATAATAACTCCATTGTGGCTAAACTGGTGTATCGTAATTTCTCCCTATTACTGACTGGCGATGCAGAAAGTGAAGCGGAAGAGCGTATGCTCAAGAAAGATGCCTCTGCGCTAAAAAGCACACTGCTAAAGAGTGGTCATCATGGCAGCCGGACATCTTCTTCGGCCGCCTTTTTGCAGGCCGTAACGCCAGAAGCAGCATTGATTTCAGTCGGTGCCAACAATGACTATCATCACCCGCATCCATCTACGTTAAAGAAATACAAAGATAAAAAAATCGATGTATATCGTACTGATACTGATGGCACGCTAACGGTTGTCAGTGATGGAAAAGCGTACACAATTACGAAGGAGCGCTAGACATGAAGATTAGAGCGGTAATTGATCGTTTTGAGGGGAGTAAGGCAGTGCTTTTGGCTGGAGAGCAGGAGATCAGTGTGAATTGGCCCAGCGAGCTATTGCCGGCAGCTAAAGAGGGGGATGTCTTGGCGATAGAGATAACCGTTGATGTCGAGGCTACAAAGCAGGCCCAGGCCGAAGTGGATGAACTTTTTGCACAGATTACTCGACAGAATCAGGGGAATGGCAGTTAATAACTGTAATATTCTACAAATGTAGTGCATAAATTTAATTTTAATAGATTTGGGACTGCAGTCCTGCAGGAATTTTGACAATTAGCACGAATTCTATAAAGACACTTCGCAGGTTTGGAGGTGCCTTTATTGCGAAAAATAGTGTTGTTGTTGATGCTTACCCTGCTTGTTACTTCGTGGACAGGTCTATATGCTGCTTCGGCTGCGATAGCGCCTAAGCAGGCAGTTCAGTCCTATGGCGGTTTAGAACTTAGCCAAGTCCGCTGGGCTAATCATACGGAAGCTCTTACCGGCGCTGCTAAGCTGAGGCTGGTTATGGATGTATCCGGCCCTGTTAAGGCCAGTGGTGTAGTTGTTAACGCGCCTACGCCTCGTCTGGTTGTGACTGTTAAAGGGACAACCCCGGGAACAGGCGTTTCAGACCTTACTCTTGACGGAAAAGTTGTTGAGAAGGTTAGCTTTGATGTTAATGGTAAGGATACCACGGTGACCTTTGATTTGCCGCTGAAGGTTGAAGCGGGCGATTACAAGGTGTTTACGTTGCCTAGTGATGCGAAAGCGAATCGACCGTTCCGGGTGGTTGTGGATATCAATAAGCCCCTTGGGCTGCCTGATTTTTCTTTTACGGCAGGACTTAAGGATAAAGTAATTGCTATTGATCCCGGTCATGGTGGCAGTGATCCGGGAGCTATTGGTCCTACTCGATATCAGGAAAAGACTGCGACTTTGGCGGTGGCCCAGAATGTACAGGATTTATTGGAGAAAGCAGGAGCCAGGGTTATTATGACGCGCCAGGATGACCGTGATGTTTTTGGTCCGGACGCATCTGATGTTGAGGAACTTAAAGCCCGTTCTTCGGTAGGAAACAATCGTAAGGCTGATATATTTTTAAGTATTCATGCCGATTCTTTCTCTAATCCCGCTGCAGGTGGAACGACAACGTATTATTATCAAAAAACGCTGTATGATTCCATGCTGGCTGAGGCGTTGCAAACAAGTTTGGTTGAAGCTGGCGATTTGCAGGATCGCGGGGCCAGAACAGCTAACTTTTATGTGATTAAGCGGACCCAGATGCCGGCAGCACTTGTGGAGCTGGCCTTTATTTCCAATCCAAATGAAGAAAAACTTTTAAGCTCACCCGGGTTTCAACAGAAAATGGCTCTAGGAATAGTACGGGGGCTGGAACGGTTTTTTGACCAGGCTGCCAAGCTAAACTAAAGAGGTGGGTATGATGAAAACGATTAGATTGTTGTTAATGGCTACGCTGATGGCCTTAGTGTTTATGATAGCAGGGTGTGATAATGCTGCTCCTGGCAGTCAACCGACACCGGCAGATCCCGATAACAAGCTGGTTGAACAATCGCAATCAGCCGGTAAGTCTACTGCTGATCCGGAGCCGACAATGCAGCTTGTTGTTTACCATGCTACTAAGGATGCGATGTATCTTGTACCGGAAACGCACAAGGTACCTGTCAACAGTCATCCAGCCCGTACAGCTATGGAACTGTTACAGGAGGGACCAAAAAATTCTGAGCTTGTTGGTGTTATGCCGACGGGAACCAAAATAAAAAATGTAACTGTCAAAGAACATATTGCTTATGCGGATTTTAATGACAAGTTAGTCAAGAAAAATGGTGGCGGTTCGGCCAGCGAAATTTTGTTGGTAGGCGCTATTGTGAATACTCTTACTGAGTTTCCGGATATTCAACAGGTACAGATTCTGGTTAACGGCAAAAAAATTGAGACCATTTCCGGTCATATGGATACAAGTGAACCGCTGAGCCGTTCAGAAAAAATTATTAAAAAATAGTACAAAACAGCAGTCCTTCGTAGCAGAAGACTGCTGTTTTTGGTATTGATAGGGATAAATCCTAGGTAGCATACAACTTTTTTTCGCGGTGTGGCATACTATCCTTGCAGGAAATACCTGCATAAAAGAGAATTTATTAGAAGCATTACGCAGCCAGAGAAGGTGGTGTTTCAATGAATGAGCTTACAAAACTCGGGGAATTTGGTTTGATTGATTTAATAAAACAAGATACAATTAGTGACCATGGCAGCGTGGTTCTTGGGATTGGCGATGATGCTGCCGTATTACTGCCAACACCCCGGCAATTGCTGCTGGTGACTACTGATATGCTAGTTGAATCTGTGCACTTCAATTTGGCAACTACAACTCCCTGGCAGCTTGGTTATAAAGCAATTGCTGTTAATCTAAGTGATATTGCCGCTATGGGCGGTGTACCCCGCCATGCAGTAGTGTCGGTGGCCTTGCCTCCGTCAACATCGGCAGATTTTGTTGTAAATCTATATCAGGGCATGAAAGAGATTTGCCATGAGTTTGGTGTTAATATTGTCGGTGGCGATACGGTATCGAGTCCTCAGGGGCTGGTGATCAATGTTACAGTAACTGGTGAGGTTGCGCCAGTCAATTTAGTGCGACGTTCAGGGGCTCAGATTGGCGATATTGTAGCCGTTACCGGTTGGCTGGGAAATTCAGCGGCAGGGCTGGACTTATTGTCAGTTGGTGAATGGGAGGATTTTGATTTTGCCTGGCCGCTCGTTACTGCCCATTTATCTCCTAAGCCACAGGTTAAAATCGGAGCTATTTTGGCTGAAGCCGGAGCCACCAGCATGGATGACATTAGTGATGGCTTAGCCAGCGAGGCGCATGAAATTGCCAAAGCCAGTGGGGTGGGTGTAACGCTGTACGCTGCACAAATTCCACTAGCGGCCGAGCTAAAAGAAATGGCCGCAAATTCAGGTAAAATAGCACTTGATTACGCACTATACGGTGGTGAAGATTTTCAACTCTTGTTTACTATGGAACCAAGGAAATATGAGGAACTGTTGATTGCCCAGCCAGAGTTGCAGCTAGTCAAAGTTGGTGAGATTGTTGACAGTAGTCAGGGTGTGACCTTAGTTGATGAAGCGGGCGGGGTGCAGGTCCTTGAAGCCAGAGGGTATAACCACTTCCGCGAGGAGGAGCCCTCTGCTGTACTAGTAGGCAAAACTACATCGGCGGATGAAACTTATGAGTTTGGACAGGCATTGGCCAAGTATCTCAAGTCGGGTGATGTTATCTGCTTGTCCGGCGATCTTGGCGCCGGTAAGACTTTGCTAAGTCAGGGGATTGCGACAGGGCTGCAGGTCGCTGACGTTGTAAGCAGTCCTACTTTTACTGTTCTTAATGTTTATGATGGTCAGACCGCTGACAAAAAAGAGGTTACTATCTATCATTTTGACTTATACCGTCTCGAACATCCGGCAGAGCTTGATGATATTGGTTTTGACCATTATGTAGAGGCCGGTGGAATTGCTATTATCGAATGGCCCGAGAAATTCCTTGAATTTTTGCCAAAAGAACACTTATGGCTGACCTTAGACTATGGTGAGTTGCCAGAGGAGCGGGTTATTAATCTCAAGGCCAAGGGGGAGCGGTATCAAATGCTGTGTGAGGAGTTGAAACAGGTTGCCGATTCTAGCTATTGATACAGCCACCCTTGTGTCTAGTGTGGCCATTGCCACACCGGACACGTTGGTGGCTGAACTTACGATTCAGACCCGAAAAACCCATTCAGAGAGGCTCATGCCTCATATTGCCAGTTTGCTCAAGATGGCTGAAATAACACAGACTAGTTTGAAGGCCGTTGCTGTAAGTATTGGGCCGGGTTCATTTACTGGCCTTAGAATTGGATTAGCGACAGCAAAAGCGCTGACGTATGCGCTGAATATCCCGCTTATCGGTGTGCCTACCCTGGCAGCGCTGGCATTTTCCTGTCCGGTTTCGGGAGTGATTTTGGCGCCGATGCTTGATGCCCAAAAGGGCAATGTATATTTAGGGCTTTATGAATGGCGTGAGGATGCTGTTTATGAAGTACAGCCACCCCGGGTGATGGCTTTTGCGGCGGCTCAGGCTGAGCTTGGTAAACTGGAGAAGCCGGCCCTAATGCTGGGGGAGGCGGCTGTCATGCATAAGGCAGATATTGTTCACCATGTACCGCCCCATGTTATTATGCCTCGCGCCGGCAGCGTAGCCGTTATGGCGCAAGTTATGTATGCTCAGGGTATCAGGCATGATGTAGCTGCCCTGGAGCCGCTATATATCAGACGATCAGAGGCAGAAGTATTATGGGAACGGCGGCAAGCTCAGGAGCATTGCTAGTGGCTGAAATAGGTATCAGACAGATGCAGGAGTCAGATCTTGATGCTGTGTTAGTTGTAGAAAATAGAGCATTTACTACTCCCTGGTCGCGCGCGGCCTTTGAAGAAGAAATAACGAGTAATGATTTGGCGCATTATCTGGTAGTTGTGGAGGACGGTAAGCTGGTAGGCTATGGCGGCTTTTGGCTAGTGCTGGATGAAGCACATGTCACTAATATTGCTCTTTTGCCTGAACACCAGGGAGCAGGCTATGGTTCGCTGCTCTTAGAACATATGATTCTTACCGCTAAAATGTTAGGGGCAGTCAGTATGACGCTCGAAGTTCGTCCATCCAATGTACCAGCCCGCAAACTCTATTCGCGCCGCGGTTTTGTTGAACGCGGTCTTCGGCCCAACTATTATGCCGAATTAGGTGAAGATGCTCTTATTATGTGGCTGGACAAACTATAAAAAGGCACTCTCCCGAAACTTGCTAGAAATGTCCAGATGCGAGGCGCGATGAGGACGTGACCGGAGTCGTACTGGGAAGTACGTCGAAGGGAACGCCCGCAAGAGCAACGAAGCAGATGGGCGTTTATGGCAAGTTTCGGAAAAAAACGGGGGCCGCGTGATATATTCGCAGCCCCCAAAGGGTGATTGTGTAATTTAACATATGCGCCAGTACAGCTAAAGGTGATAAATAAAGCAACAGGGCGGCCAGAGCCGCCCTATGTGATAAAATCTAAATCTATCGGAGAGTAGATTCATACTGCTCAATCATTTTGCGAACCATGTGACCACCTACGCGGCCGCAGTCGGCAGAAGTCATCGTTGACCAACCTTGGCTACGAACGCGCTCGGAAATCCCTAATTCATTAGCCACTTCCATTTTCATCTGATCGAGAGCGTTTTCAGCTCCTGGGTTTACAGGTTTATTCGAGCGTGCCATTTTACATGCACCTCCTTTCGCGGACTGTATGTTGCTGTCCTTGGCTTTAATGTGGCTCACTTTCGCGATTTAAATACATCATTTCGATCATGTAATAATTAGCAGACATATGATGGAGGTCTGTCCTTATGAAGCAAAGTCTAACATTGGCTATAGAAACAAGCTGTGATGAAACATCGGCAGCTGTTGTTGCGAACGGGCGTACAATTTTAGCCAATATTATTTCGTCGCAGGTGCCAACACACCAAAAATTTGGTGGTGTTGTACCCGAAATAGCCTCGCGCAAACATATTGAACATGTTATACCAGTTATTGATCAGGCTTTGGTAGAAGCTGGAATTACCCTCGGGGCCGTCGACGCCATTGGCGTTACCTATGGCCCAGGATTAGTCGGTGCTCTCTTAGTGGGTGTAGCGACGGCTAAGGCTTTAGCTTTTGCTCTTGATAAACCACTGATTGGCGTCAATCATTTAGAAGGACACATTTTTGCTAATTTTTTGGCACATAATGAACTCAAACCGCCTTTTGTGGCCCTGGTAGTGTCAGGTGGTCATACTTCACTCATTCACATCAAGGATTATAATGAACTGGAACTTTTAGGTCAAACCCGCGATGACGCGGCAGGGGAAGCTTTTGATAAAATTGCCCGGGTTATGAATTTTCCCTATCCTGGAGGTCCGCATATTGATAATGCCGCTAAAGAAGGCCAGCCTGCCGCTATTGCTTTTCCCCGGGCGTTTTCCGATCTAACAGGGGAAAATAAATTTGCCTTTAGCTTTAGTGGGTTAAAATCAGCAGTATTAAATTATTTACATACTGCTGCCCAGCGTGGGGAAGCCGTTAGTATTCCTGATGTAGCCGCTAGCTTTCAGGCCGCCGTTGTAGACGTATTAGTCATGAAGGCCATAGCCGCAGCCCAGCACGTAGGTGCCAGGCAGCTAGTCCTAGCTGGTGGGGTGGCCGCTAATTCATACCTGAAAGCTGAATTAGCCGCAGCGACCACTCAGCAGGGAATTGGATTTTTTTATCCGCCAACAGTTCTTTGTACAGATAATGCAGCGATGATTGCCTGCCGTGCCTATTATCAGTATTTGGTGGGGGATTTTGCTGATCTTAATCTTAATGCTGTGCCTACACTTGCATTAGGCCACAGCCAATGTGGAAAACAATAAAACGACAATTGTGGATAATGTGGGTAACTTTGTGCAAAGTGGGCAATTACAGTTGTATATCGACAGTTTGAATGTGTATAAGTCTGTGGATAATGTGGATAACTTCGGGATAACATGACTGTTTGTTGTGGATTACGATCGTGGCGCGTTCTTTAGCCAACTTGGTACCAGCTAACAAGGAATTTTTGCCGGTACAGTTGAATACATAAAGACTAACGACTTGGAGTTCAATTTTGAACGGGGGAAAGTTTATGGGCGTAGTTGTCGATGTTTGCCAAAAAATAACCGTCTTAAGCGCAGAGCAAATACAAGTGATTGAAAATGCGGCAAGTGTACTGGGATTAGCAGCTGATCTT
Organism: Sporomusa sp. KB1; assembly: GCF_007830295.1. GTDB lineage: Bacteria > Bacillota > Negativicutes > Sporomusales > Sporomusaceae > Sporomusa. The sequence continues at coordinate 3,228,876 of NZ_VLKC01000002.1, forward strand.
GCTCATGCGCAGGTTACGCTGTATGCTCAGGCACGCAGTGAACACTTTTTGGCTATTGTTGCCCAAGCTAAACCCAATACCAGTTATATTGCCTTTAAAACCAACATTCTTGGTAGTACGGTACAAGCAGGAGAAGAGCCGTTAATATGGCGAACACTTGCTTCTGGTACTCCTATTGCCGGGCAGCGTGAGTGGGCGCTTGGTATGGATGCACTCGAAATGCGGGTCTATCCCATACAAGATGGGACAGGGAAAATTATTGCGGCCGCAAGTTTTGAGACCAGTAACCAGGAGGCTGGCGCTGACGGACATGGCCTGCTGGTAGAAACAGCATCTATGCTTTTAACAATGGCAACAGTTGGTAAAACACTGGGGCATAAGCTGTATCGGCCATTGGGTACCCGTGACGGCATCGTTATTATTGACGAACGCGGTTATATTATGTTTGCCAATTCAGCAGCTGATGCCATTTACAAAGTTCTCGGTATCAACCGGGTTATTGGACGGCGGGTATCTGATCGCCAAGTCAATATGCGGTTGGCCCAACAGGCACTATCTACAGGGCAATTAATGGAAAAAGAATTTGAGTCCGGTAATATGATTTTGGTACAGCGGGCTATTCCAATTTTTGTCCACAGTCAGGTGTCACGTACCGTATTTATTATTGCCGATGTTACTGAAATCCGAAAAAAGGAAAAAGAATTACTGATAAAGTCAGCTGTAATTCAAGAGATACATCACCGGGTTAAAAATAATCTGCAAACAATTGCCAGTTTGCTTAGATTGCAGTCCAGACGAACCAAGACGCCAGAAGTCAAGGCGGCGCTAAGAGAAAGCGTTAACCGGATTTTGAGTATATCGGTCGTGCATGAGTTTTTATCTCAACAGGACAGAGGCTTTATCGATGTGGCTGAAGTTACCAAAAATATTTTGGATCTAGTAATTCAGAATATGCTTGAACCTAATTTTAATATTGAAACTGTGCTTAATGGGGAAACTGTTATTTTACCGTCTGAACAGGCCAGTAGTCTGGCCTTAGTCATAAATGAACTTATTCAAAACGCGATTGAACACGGCTTCGTGGGGCGTAAAGAGGGACTTATTGGCGTAGATATTGCGACAACACCGGAGAGTTATCAGATTGATATTTATGATGACGGTATTGGCCTACCTATGAATTTTTGCCTTGAAAATACCAACAGTCTGGGTCTACAGATTGTCCGGACACTGATAGAAAATGACCTTGGGGGGAAATTTCGCCTTTTTTCCCGTTCCGGAACGCATGCCTTTATCACCATTCCTCGCCTAATGGAAGGCGCTAAAGAGGCCAAGGAGGTATAACATGGATACTTTGCGGATAGTAATTGCAGATAATGAATCAATCATACGGATGGACCTTAAAGAGATACTGGAAGAAGCCGGGCATACTGTAGTGGGTGAGGCAACAGACGGTGTGAAAGCGGTAGAACTGGCCCGCAAATGCCACCCTGACCTTGTTATTATGGATATCAAAATGCCCGAAATGGACGGTATCACTGCTGCTAAAATTATCTCCAATGAAAAATTGGCGCCTGTACTGCTTTTAACTGCTTTCAGTCAGAAGGAAATTGTAGAAAAGGCCAAAGACTCGGGGGTACTTGCCTATCTGGTCAAGCCGGTAAAAGAGGCTAACTTGTTTCCCGCAATGGAAATTGCTTTGTCGCGGTTTAAAGAGTTTGCAGAATTAGAGCGGGAACTGGAGGAAGTTAAAAACTCACTGGAAACCAGGAAAATACTTGACCGGGCTAAGGGTATTTTGATGGATGCCTACAGTTTATCTGAAACCGAGGCCTACCGCCGTATTCAGCAGTACAGCATGAGTAAACGAAAATCAATCAGGGATGTCGCGGCAGCCATTGTGGAGTCTGCTACCCGTAAAAGATAATAGACCATTTTTTATGCCAGGGCAGAGACTATATTGTCTCTGCTTTATTATTTCTAAAAATTTTTTAAAATTTTATCTACTTTTTACGCAAATCCCCTTGATTTTTCACGGATAATTTTATATTATAAATTATGGGATTAGCACTCGACTTAAGCGAGTGCTAACAACAACCGGATAAATTTATATAACACACCATAAAGGGAGGTTCTTTACATGATTAAGCCATTAGGCGACAGAGTAGTGATTGAAGCTTTGGCAAAGGAAGAAATGACTAAGAGTGGTATTGTTCTTCCTGACACCGTTAAGGAGAAACCGCAAGAAGGTAAAATTGTAGCTGTTGGGACAGGTAAAACTCTGGAAAATGGCCAAAAGGTTGCCTTGGATGTTAAGGTTGGCGACAACATTATTTTCTCAAAATATGCCGGCACAGAAGTCAAGGTTGAAGGCAAAGAGTACCTCATCATCAGCGAAAGAGACATCCTGGCTATAATTTAATAATCAACTAATTTTTATTATAAAGTGAAAGGTAGGTAATACATAAATGGCTAAACAAATTTTGTTTGATGAAGAAGCACGCCGGGCACTCGAAAGAGGCGTAAACGCACTGGCTAATGCTGTTAAAGTTACTTTAGGACCTAAAGGCCGTAACGTAGTGCTTGATAAAAAATTCGGCGCTCCGGCTATTACTAATGACGGCGTAACTATCGCTCGTGACATTGATTTGGAAGATCCGTTTGAAAATATGGGAGCACAGCTTGTAAAAGAAGTTGCTACCAAAACTAATGATATTGCCGGTGACGGTACTACTACCGCTACTTTGCTGGCACAAGCTATGATTCGTGAAGGCATGAAAAATGTTGCTGCCGGTGCTAATCCCATGATTCTTAAAAAAGGTATTCAACAGGCCGTAAATGTGCTTGTTGACGAAATTAAGAAAAGCTCTAAAAAAGTAGAAACCAAAGATGCTATTGCCCAAGTTGCTTCTATTTCAGCTGGTGATGTAGAAATTGGCACTTTGATTGCAGAAGCTATGGAAAAAGTGGGTAAAGACGGTGTTATTACTGTTGAGGAATCCAAAACCATGGGTACCGACCTTGACGTTGTAGAAGGTATGCAATTTGACCGTGGTTATATCTCCCCGTACATGGTTACTGACCCTGATAAAATGGAAGCCATTTTAAATGACCCATATATTCTTATTACTGACCGCAAGATTGGCGCCATTGCCGACCTGTTGCCGGTGCTTGAAAAGGTTGTTCAGCAAGGTAAGGAACTCCTAATTATTGCTGAAGACGTGGAAGGCGAAGCTTTGGCCACCTTGGTTGTGAACAAACTCCGCGGCACCTTCCGTGCTGTTGCTGTAAAATCTCCTGGTTTTGGCGACCGCAGAAAAGCTATGCTGGAAGATATCGCTATCATTACCGGCGGCGCTGTTATCACTGAGGAATTGGGACGCAAGCTTGATAGCGTAACGCTGGAAGATCTTGGGCGTGCTCGTCAAGTCCGTGTATCTAAAGAAGAAACCACAATTGTTGATGGCAGTGGACAGACTGAAGAAATCAAAAAACGCGTTAACCAAATTCGCACTCACATTGAAGAAACTACTTCCGATTTTGACAAAGAAAAACTGCAAGAACGTCTGGCTAAACTGGCTGGCGGCGTAGCCGTTATCCAAGTTGGTGCTGCTACTGAAGTGGAACTCAAAGAAAAGAAACTGCGTATTGAAGATGCTCTGAATGCAACTCGCGCCGCTGTTGAAGAAGGCATAGTATCTGGTGGTGGTACTACTTTCATCGACATTCAGTCAAGCTTAGACAGCCTGAAACTTACTGGCGACGAAAAAACTGGTGTTGAAATCGTTAAACGCGCCATTGAAGAGCCAGTACGTCAAATTGCTAACAATGCTGGCTTAGAAGGTTCAGTTGTTGTTGAGAATGTTAAAAAAGCTGGTAAAGGTCAGGGTTTTGACGCTCTGAATGAAAAATATATTGATATGATTGCTGCTGGTATTGTTGACCCAGCTAAAGTTACTCGCTCAGCATTGCAAAATGCTGCTAGTATCGCAGCTATGGTTCTTACCACAGAAACTCTTGTTGCTGACAAGCCGGAAAAAGACGCTGGTGCAGGTGCTGGTGCCATGGGTGGCATGGGCGGCATGGGTGGTATGGGCGGCATGGGCGGCATGATGTAGGAATACTTGTAGACCCCTGATTTTACTGGGTCTAGTAAGTGCCGAACTGCAATTAGTACCATTTTAGTACCGAAAACAGTTAAAAAAATTAGAGGTTGTCCATGAGTGCATCAAACTTGTGGGCGGCCTCTTTTTTCATGTCTTTGTTATATGCAGGGATACTTGCACTCCTCAAACAGCCCTACACCTGCTAGTGATAGGTGGGTATGACCTGTGCAATTGTTTTCTGAAACTAGTTAAACTGCTGCATGAAAATGAATTTCTAGTCATAGAATGTACAAGCATTCAAACTAGGAGGGGATTTAGATGTTTAAACAGTTAGTACTAGCAGGGTTAATAGTCGCGGCTATAGCGAGTTGCGGGAATGCGGAACTGAAGGGTCATTTAGTGTCTGAAACATATATCGTGAAATCAGGTGACACCTTAACTGATATTTCATACCAATTTATGAAGAAATCATCAGTTAAGCGGGACATTCGGGAATTTCGAGAAGGTATTATCGAGTTAAATTACGACCGGGTTTTTAAGGACCGTTACCCGCATGGGCTCATTATTGCTGGCGACCGTTTACAAATTAATTATTGGCAGGCGGACCCGCAATGAAACTAGAACATAATAGTTTTATGCCTCATATTATGTAATAGTATATAGCAAAGGAGGCATACAAAATGGGACATAGATTTTTTGGTGGAGGATTTGGCGGTAGCTGGATTATAATCATCATTATAATTATCTTGCTGTTTTGTTGTTTTAATGACGATTGCAGTCCTTGCACTCCAGTGTGTTGATTACAACACAATTAATCTAAGCAGAGAGAATCAAAATAGTTGGCCGCCTGCCGGGTTTGTCCCGGTAGGTGGGTTTTGTACTACAGTTCAATAAAAAAGCCGGCTATTGCCGACTAAAAATGGTGAGTAGAAACTTTAGGCGCCTCAGTAGTGTACTGTCTTTTCTTTCTTGGTGAAGCGTTATAATTTTCTTGAATTCCACCTTGACTTGTAGTGTATCTAGCGTTACCAATCGCTCGAGATAATTTGCTGCCACTAAATGAGCTTTTCAAAAGAATCACCTCCTCAATTAGTATTTCCAAGGTGCGATGAAATACGGCAGTAAAAATTTGAAAGTTGGAGTTGGAAGTGGTAGCGGAGAGGGATAGATAATACTAACAAAAGAGCGCAAGCATAATCATACTGCCTGACGCATACATACTATTGTACTGCGGAGGGAGGGAGAACTATGATTATTAGCTTGCACCGCCTGTTTCATCACCGTAATATTTTCTATAGCATCATTGGTTTATTTGCTATTTCAGCCATGTATGTTCAGGTCGCTGATGTAATTTCCGGCGGCCCAATAGCCATTGCCGGGACTCGTACTGACCAAAAGGTAGTAGCACTTACTTTTGACCATTCCTGGGGCAATAAATTTACACCATCAATCTTAGATACGTTGCAAAAAAATGATATTCATTCCACTTTCTTTATCATGGGGCCATGGTCCCAAAAATTTCCCGAGGTAGCTAAGCGTATAGCTCAAGATGGCCATGAGATTGCCAGTCATGGTTATCGGCACGAAAACTATGGCGATAGGTCGCCAGAATGGGTAAAGGAAGATATTACAAAAGCCCATGAGCAAATAAAAGAGGTTACTGGCGTGGAGCCCCGCCTTTTGCGTCCACCTAATGGCCACTATAGTCAAAAGTCGTTAAAAGCCACTGATGAACTTGGGTATAAAACGATCATCTGGAATGTAGATTCGTTGGATTGGAAAAATCCTGGCAGGGATGTCATTGTTGAAAGAGTTATGAAGCGTCTTAAACCTGGGGCAATTATTTTGATGCATGCTTCTGATACTCCGGTGCAGACTGCGGATGCTCTGCCCATTCTCATTGAGAAAATAAAGGCTGAGGGATATCGCTTTGTTACAGTAGGAGAACTATTAGAAAAGTGTAGTGATAAAGGGATACAGCGGCATTAAAGCAGCGAGATTGCCAGCTTGTATTTGCAATGACTTGATAGATAATTGTCATGCAGAGCAAGGTGAAGCAATCTTGTTTTTTTGTACTTATTATCTTGCTTGGCAGGAATTCGGCGATATATGGCGAAATTCATGAGATTGCATAAAGTTCCAGACTTATGTCGATAACTAAATTTACCGAACTATCGAGTTGGAGGTCTCTATACATGATGACAGAAAAACAAGAAATGATTTTGGTTATGGATTTTGGCGGCCAATATAGCCAGTTAATTGCCAGACGAATCCGTGAGTGCGGGGTTTATTGCGAAATTGTGCCATTTAGCACCAGTATTGATAAAATTAACCAACTAGCTCCCAAGGGTATTGTTTTTTCCGGCGGTCCATCCAGTGTTTACGGCGAGGGTGCACCTAAATGTGATCCACAGATATTTGATATTAATTTGCCGGTTTTGGGGATTTGCTATGGAATGCAGCTGGCCGCCCACACCCTGGGGGGGAAAGTCGCCCATGCCGACTCGCGCGAATATGGCAACACCAAATTGTTGGTTGATAAAAACGAAGGCTTTTTTACAGAAATTAATGCTGAAACTCAAGTATGGATGAGTCATGGCGATTATATTACTGAGCCGCCGGCAGGTTTTACTATTACCGCACATACCAATAGTACCCCGGTGGCGGCGATGGAAAACCAAGAGCGCTGTATTTATGGTGTGCAGTTTCATCCTGAGGTAGTACATACACCTGAAGGGATGAAGATGCTTAAGAATTTTTTATTTACCATCTGTGGCTGTAATGGTAATTGGAATATGGGCTCTTTTGTTGATCAGGCCATTGCCAAGATTCGGGCACAGGTCGGGAATAAGCGCGTACTGTGCGCATTAAGTGGCGGTGTCGATTCCTCGGTTGCTGCTGTGTTGGTACATCGTGCTGTAGGGGAACAGTTGACCTGTGTATTTGTTAATCATGGTTTCCTGCGTAAAGGCGAGGCTGAACAAGTTGTGAAAACCTTCCGTGATGGCTTTAAAATGAACTTGGTGTATGTAGATGCCGTCGACCGTTTTATGAAGCGACTAACAGGTGTGACTGAGCCTGAGCAAAAACGGAAAATTATTGGCGAAGAGTTTATTCGCGTATTTGAAGCGGAGTCGTCTAAACTAGGCGAGCTCGATTATCTGGTACAGGGGACATTGTATCCTGACGTGATTGAAAGTGGGACCGCCACGGCTGCTGTTATCAAGAGTCATCATAATGTAGGTGGTTTGCCGGAAGATATGAAATTTGAGCTGATCGAACCGCTCAGAGATTTATTTAAAGATGAGGTTCGGGCATTAGGCCTTGAACTCGGCCTGGCGGAAGACATTGTATATCGTCAACCATTCCCCGGTCCGGGTTTAGCTATTAGAATCATTGGCGAAATCACTGAGGAACGTTTGGAAATTCTGCGTGAAGCTGACTCTATTGTATATCAGGAGATTAAAGCGGCTGGTTTGTACCGCAAGATCTGGCAGTCATTCGCCGTGTTACCTGCTATGAAGAGCGTCGGGGTCATGGGTGATGAGAGAACGTATGCATACACGATTGGTCTCAGAATCGTAGAAAGTGAAGACGGCATGACCGCTGACTGGGTACGTCTTCCTTACGAGGTACTTGACGGTATATCGCGACGGATTGTTAATGAGGTTAAAGGTGTAAATCGGATTGTTTATGATATTACCTCCAAACCACCATCTACAATTGAATGGGAATAAGAAAGATGTCGTGGGGCACTACCATTTATCCGCCAAAGGGCAAAATGGCTTAGCCTGCCGACATAGAAAAAACGACCTTGCATTAAAGCTTTTCGAAGCTTGTGCAAGGTCATTTTTTTATCCTCAACCCGCGTAAATACCGGAATTTCTGCTTGCTAAAGAGAGCGGTCACCATGGAGTGGCGGGCATTTCTGGCAAAGCCGGGGAGAATACAGAAAAATGCCCTTTGGAGAATAAATGGCAGTGCCCCACGACAAAAGATGTCGTGGGGCACTGCCATTTATCCGCCAAAGGGCAAAATGGCTTAACCTGCCGACATAGAAAAAACGACCTTGCATTAAAGCTTTTCGAAGCTTATGCAAGGTCATTTTTTTATCCTCAACCCGCGTAAATACAGGGATTTCTGCTTGCAAAAAAGGCGGTCACCATGGAGTGGCGGGCATTCCTGGCAAAGCCAGGGAGAATACGGGAAAATGCCCTTTGAAGAATAAATGGTAGTGCCCCGCGACATTAAATTGTCGTTGGGCACTGCCATTTATTCTCCAAAGGGCCAAAATGGCTAACCCGCCGACATAGACAAAAAGACCTTGCATTAAAGCTTTTTACGAAGCTTATGCAGGGTCTTTTTTTATCCTCAACCCGCGTAAATACAGGAATTTCTGCTTGCTAAAAAAGAGCGTTCACCATGGAGTGGCGGGCATATCTGGCAAAGCCAGAGAGAATAAAGAAAAATGCCTTTTGGAGAATAAATGGCAGTGCCCCACGACATGGTGATATTTTCTTTTATGCTTTTTGGGAAAAACATAGCGCTATGACTTTCATGAACATTGGCTTGAAACGCCCGTAACATGAGGCGGGAGAGTATATTCATGATTTTCTATTTCCCCAAAAATCTAATCTCCAATTCCCCAAAAACCGCCCATTTTCATTTTGGGAAGTGTTTCTGGGAAAATGGGGTCAAGCAGCAGAGCGTTCCACACAAGGAGGTTTTGCAAGGTGAGGAAGAAAAATTTCAAGCTTCTCTTGGTTCACACTACTTGGAAAAGCTATCTTTTCGAAAGAATATCCATCGAGCGTTTTAAGTTGCGGAAAACCCGCCTTATGAATGAGCCGGTTTAGCTTCATTCGTTGCCGACCATCAATTTCTGCTTGTAATACTTCAGTAACAACCGCTGATAATTCTGGTATACTTTTCTGCGCTAAGGCGTCACTAACATAAGCTAACCGTAATTGTCTACAAAGGTCAGATAGTACTTGCTTCATGCAGTTTTCCCTCCATTGTGAAGTCTGTCATATGCCGATAAATCTGGCACGTATTTGGTATGTCAGGAGAAGAAAACTTAATTGGTAAATCCATCTCCAAGGTACAAAATCAACAAGTGGATGTTCAGGCTGTGGAGCAAATCGGAGTAAAAAATGTTCCGCTATCCTCTAAGGTGATTCTGGAAAAAGAGGATTATCAGACCCTTGTAACAGCAGCGCAAAAATATGTGGTTCAGGTTAAGCGGGAAAGCAAGCTGGAAAAACTGTTAAAAGCGGCTGAAAAAACGATTGCCGGCTTAGAGAAAAAAGTGTCGGAACTGACGGAAACAATAGCGTCACTCACAAAGCAGCTTGACCAGTATCACTCTGTCCGTGGGCAGATGGCGCTTCATACTTTGAAGCAGGAGAATGACGAGCTGCGACGGAGTAACAGTCAATATAAATCAATCATTGAGTAGCAAGGTCTGGGGCATCTGCTTGGCCGAAACAAAAAAATATCACGGAAAAATCACGACGCAAGATGATAGAATGAGGCTCGCTCAGTGGTAGCGAGCCTCATTTTTCTGTGTTAACAGGCAGTTCGATTTTGCCGTGTTTCTCCTCAAAGTCTCTTATGCAGTTGTTAATCAGAAACATAATTTGTCCGCTGGCAGAACGGTAATAGATATATGGTGAATAGCTCGGCTTATTGTATTTGCGCCCGACTGCATCCTTTGAGCGGTACAGAGCAGACAGTGAAATATGCACAGCAGAGGGGAGTAAATGTCATCAATGTAGCCAATGGTCATTAAGTAGTGCGAAATATGTTGGATACACTTCGTTTCTACGATATAATGGTGATAACAAATCTTACCAAGGGGTTGTACCATGAATGGCATAACGACAAAAGAAGCCGCAGAGAAGTGGGGTATTACCACACGTCAAGTTCAATTGCTATGCGCCAACGGATGTGTACCCGGTGTAGTTCGATTTGGTCATGCGTGGGTAATTCCTGCTGATGCCATAAAACCCAAAGATGGACGTAGTGAAAAGAACTTGACGAAAGAAGGCGCTAAGAATGATGAAGCTTAAAAAGTTTAGAGTTACCAATTTTAGATCAGTTATGGATAGCGGTTGGATTGAATGTGATGATGTCACTTCTTTGGTTGGTATAAATGAGGCTGGCAAATCTAATATCATTTTGGCGCTATGGAAATTGAATCCTGCCCGTGATGGAGAGATAGATTCTCTTCATGATATGCCAAACAAAGAATATACAAATTGGCGTAGTAAGAAAGCTGAAATCGTATTTATCTCTGCTTTCTTTGAATTGGATTCAAAGCAGAAAAACCACTTAAAGTCTTTTTATGGTAAGGACGTAGACAGTGTTTCAATATCACGCCGTTATGATGGAGTATATCCCATCGGGTTCTATGATGGAGACAGCGAAGTAGAAGTCAAAAGTGTAACAAAAACAGAAACAAAAGAGGGAGGAGAAAAGGAAACCACATACAATCCAAGAAACTATGTTTTAAGAGAGATGCCGAAATTTGTATATTATTCAAATTATGGTAACTTAGACGCACAAATATATTTGCCTCATGCTGTTAAACTCTTGAATGGAGAAAAAGTTGATGGCTTTAATAATGATGATAAAGTAAGGACACTTCGAGTATTGTTTGAATATGTTGGATTAGAACCTGAAGAAGTGCTTGAATTGGGTAAAGACCCTCAAGAATACACTCACTATAGTGGTTCACAATACACAAAAAAAGAAATTACTGCCGATACAATTGAGAAAGCGACAAAAAGCAAAGAAGAAAGGACTACTTTGCTTAATTCCGCATCTGCAAAGTTGACAAAAGACTTTAAGGAATGGTGGAAACAAGGTGAATACCGTTTTCGGTTGCAAGCAGATGGAGATTTCTTTAAAATTTGGGTTTCAGATGATAAACGCCCTGAGGAAATTGAACTGGAACGCCGTAGCACAGGATTACAATGGTTTTTAAGTTTCTATCTGACATTTCTTGTTGAAAGTCAAGAAGCTCATGAAGGTGCGATTTTGCTGCTTGATGAGGCAGGGTTAACTTTGCATCCAATGGCACAGAAAGATTTGGCAAAATTTTTTGAAAGTCTTTCTGCAACAAATCCGATTATACACACTACCCACTCCCCTTTCCTAATTGATACAACACATATTGATCGGGTAAAAGTAGTTTATTCTGACGAGGATGGGCTTACTGTAGCATCAAGTGATTTACGTGCGTCTGATGACAAACGTAATGAGCAGTCTATTTATGCTGTTCATTCAGCATTAGGGCTAACTGTTTCTGATATCCTTCTCCAAGGATGTCAACCAGTAATCGTTGAAGGTACATCTGATCAATGTTACCTCAATGCTATAAAGTTGCACTTGTTGAGAAATAAGAAATTCAGTCCCAAAAATGAACTGGTTTTTATTCCGTCTGGTGGAGTAAAAGGAGTTCCGGGCATAACAAGTATAATAAGCGGGCGAAACGGAAAACTGCCGTGTGTTATTCTGGACAGTGATAAAAGTGGACAGGATGCTAAAAATAAGCTTAAATCGTCATTGTACTCAGGCGAAGAAAAGAAACTGTTAGAGATCGGAACGTTTACACAGCTTGAGAGAAGTGAAGTTGAGGATATTATACCGTTCACGATTATGGAAAAACAGATTGATAGGCTTTTTCGTGAAGTAGAGGATGCCGAGTTCGCAGATGAATATGACAATACCGCACCAATACTTCCACAGATTGAAAAGTTTGCTTTGGAACATAATGTTGAATTAGAACATGGGTGGAAAGTTGTTCTTGCGAGAAATATTAAGCGGCAGATGGAAAGGAAAGTCGATGTAGATAAAGAAGCTGTTGATAAATGGGTAAAGCTATTTAACTCGTTGAACAAGGAATAAGGACGTTGATAACAAACCCTTGATAACATTTTGATAACAGCAATTTAGGAAGACCATGTACAATGGATAACTGGTGTCAAATGGAGCAAGAAGAAATCAGAAAGACGATGATGCAAGAATAAGTATACCTAAAACAACGTGCAATTATTGGATGCAAAACACAATGCCTGTTTTATTGTTTCTAGCTGATTTGTCAACGCAGAAAATTTATTATAGTGATGTAAAGGTTCAACTTAGACAAAGGTATATAGATTATAGTACGAATAACAATTTTTCATTTACACTTTCGAACAAGAATGAATTACATTTTACTATAGATCAGAATATCCAGAATAAGGACGAGTTTTTTAATGTATACGGCTATAAATATCAATTTTTGATGCTAGTTTTACGAATGGTAGATTATTCCGCATTTGAAACCAATTTAAAAGAGTTTGTGCTGAATTGGAAAAGATATTTTAATCACCTTAAGCATCAAAATGCAGATCCGTTTTTATCGCAGTCTGTAGACTTTTATGAACAAACAATCCATATTCATAATTGTATGCTCCACATTTCAAATGCACTTAACTTAGGAATGCAGAAAGTTGATTTTCAATCTGTAAGGAATGATTTGCGAAAAATGTATGATTACTATGGGGTTACACCAGCCTATGACGTTTTAGAATATGAGATTACTGTTCTGCATTTCCAAATTTGGGGATGCACTGAAGCGATTATATGTGGTATTAAAAATTATATTTTAATTTCTGAAAAAGATTTCTGGAGCATAAATTTTCCACTTATATATCAAGAGGCACAGAATATGGATCGGAATGCTACTGAATACTAATTGTTACAGCTGATGTTAGGCGTTAAAGCATGAGTATTTAGTTTTTGTCTTGACTCGTGAAAATCTGTGTATAGTTCAGCGTGGTGGTCTTTTTGCAGGATAATGAGGGAACTCTCAAAAAGTTTTTATTCTCAACTCGTAGGCGCGGGAAATTGTAATGGTTGCGTGGAAGTTGTCTAACAGTTCAGGATGCTGTTTCTCAATATGATAATTCTGTGTGTTAGTGTTTATGCAGATTTATTTTCATTATTCAACATACAAGTTGGAGTTGTATTCTGTTTGTCACGCTTGCAATTTGAAGGATTGGTAGCTATAATTGCTATAAAGAGGTCGAGGATACTATGTCTCGGGGCACTGCCATTTATTCTTCAAAGGGCAAAATGGCTTAACCTGCCGACATAGAAAAAAGGACCTTGCATTAAAGCTTTTCGAAGCTTATGCAAGGTCCTTTTTTTATCCTCAACCCGCGTAAATACGGGAATTTCTGCGTGCTAAAAAGGGCAGTCACCATGGAGTGGCGGGCATTCCTGGCAAAGCCAGGGAGAATACAGGAAAATGCCCTTTGAAGAATAAATGGCAGTGCCCCGCGACAAAAGAAAAACCCGCAAGCCTTGATTTATCAAGGTGTTGCGGGTGTCACTTTTTTCTAGCGTACTAGAAACGTACTATTCTTTTTTATTAGAGTTATTTTTATTCTTCTTTTTATCCTTTTTTGTTACTTCGCTATTCAATTTTTCAAGCCTTTCAGCAACTTCACTATGCTTGTTTGGATATAAGTGGGAATAAATTTGAAGCGTGGTTTCAACCTTTTCATGTCCGAATATTATGCTTTATGCAGCGGGAAATTAGGAGGTTATTTAATGAAATTAAATATTACGCCCAGTTTACCAACAGTGGAGAACGCAAAGCTACATGGATACCGGGGGTTAACTGCGAAACCCCACCGAGTGATGCTATTGAAATTACGGAAAAGGAACAAAATTTATACGCTACTGGTCAGTATATCCGCAGTGCTGACGGCAAGCCTGTAGAAAAGCCGTCATATGCATCAACAACAGAAGAAAAATTAGCTGCCATCAGATCTGAACGTGACCGACTGCTGATGGAAAGTGATAAGTATATGTTATCGGATTACCCAATAACCGATATTAAGCGTGAGCAATGGAAAATCTACCGGCAGGTACTGAGGCACCTACCGGTAACTTGCGACCCGGATAATCCGGTTTGGCCGGTGAAGCCTGAGTAAGAGCAAGTGAAACTATCAACTTTTGGTAAATAAAAAACAAGCTTGATCACCATCATGCTTTAGGTTTAATTTGGCCGCCATATCGCGGTAAGATTTAAGGTCTTCCTTGGTTAAATCGGGCATTTTAGAATCAACTAAAGATAACCCTTTTTTATAACTCTCACTTCCTAAAAATTGAGAAGCCGTTGAGTCCCAAATAATATCCTTTATCACTAAGTTTGATTTATGCGCAAGTAACTCTATGCTTTTAACCGTATGTAAAAATAAATGACGGGGCGCATCCAACTGTACCCAGTTTATCCCGTAATGACGCCACGCATAAGAAGATGCAATTGGTATTCGAATAAGTAGATGAGCTTTGGGTGCCAAAAGCGTATATATTTTATTTAATACCTGCTCTGGATTTTGCATGTGTTCAAAAGAATGGTGTAGCATAATGAAATCAAACTGCTTATTATTTAAGTCGTATATCTCGGATTTGAAAATTTTAACTGAATTTTTATAGGCGATATCATGCTGAATATAGGGATCAACTCCTATCAAATTGGTAAAACCAGCTTCTGCCATTTCACTTAATAAAGTGCCAGAACCGCAACCGATATCAAGGATTCTGGAGGAAAATCTAAGGTGTATTTTTTTAGACCAAATTAAGCGATCTGGCCTTTTTTTGCCCAAACATAATAACCAGCCAATAAAGGTAGGGTGATTAAGCCAATAAGCAGTTCTTTTGCTTAACCGATATTTTTTCCATGATGTTTTTTGCATTGGAGATTTAAATGAATAGTAATCTTGCGGATAATATTTAGAGAAATCTGCAGGGATGTTAATTAATTGCAGACAACCACAATTAACACACTCTAAATAATTAAATTCATCCCTTAACCCTAAATGCATTTCTTTAGCGACATGAAAAGAGTTATTATCTTCATTGCCACAAATTTGACAAGACTGTATCAATGAAACCATCCTTTACCAATTTATTATAATTAAATATAATTATAATAAATTATGTTTAATTATTGTAGTAGATTTTTACTTTCAGATTTATTATTACCGCGAATAGCGGTTATTTTTATCTCATTGGAGGTGATGCCCTTGGAACCAACACAAGTTATAAATGTCATGGCGCAAAACCCGAACTTAATCGGGTTTATTTTATTTGTCATAGTTTTTCTGCCGCTACTTGGTTACGTTATTCGAAATGCTGATAAACAGGCAAGTAGGCAGCAGGATTTTTCCAATCGTTCTATGGATGATGCCAAAATCCGCGAGGAACGTTTAGGAGATTTGGTTAATAACACTTTGGCTGAACAAACTAAAGCCCTAAATAATATCAATAATACCATGATTTGCATGAACCAAAACTTAACTGACGTTAAGGGCCGTGTTGATACACTTGAAAATCATATTGGTTTAGAAAGGAATTTATCGTAATGAGAGAAACTATTAATGGTGGTCACTATCCAGGTAAAGATTCCGGTGCAGTAGGTGCTACCGGATTACAAGAAGCAGTTGTTGTAAGGGATGTAATGCAGCGTGTAGCCGGTTATCTTAGGGCTATCGGTCACGAAGTATTAGAAGTCCAGGAAAATGAATTATACCAAATCACGGATGCATCTAATGAATTCAACTCTGATTTATTTGTCAGCATTCATTGTAATGCTGCTAGCAGTTCAGCAGCACCTTGATTTATCAAGGTGTTGCGGGATTTTTCATCAAACGTACTAAAAATGTACTATTCTTTCTTATCTTGCCTATTATTTTCTGGTTCTAAGGAAATTCTATAAATTGGAGTTTATTATTTGATTATCAGATTTATTTTGATACATAATTCCACAATAGGGAGGTATTTTTATGTATGGTCATGTTCCTTACGGAATAATTGCTTTTCAGATATTTCATGTAGCTGTAGTAGGTGGTGGTTTATACTTACTGTACAGTATTGCTAAATCGTTAAAACGAATTGCCGACAATTTGGACAAAACTGACAATGTTTAAAATTTAATCCCATCTTTCAGCCAGTGTGCCGGGGATGGGATTTTTTTACTGAATTTCCAACAGTATAGGAGGATACAATGGTAGAATTTTTCATGGAAATAGAAAACCGAATTGTAAACGGTGGATTTAAAACGCATTTGGTAATATTCATTATTTGCTTAGTAGTAGGCAGCATCATACTGCAGTGGGTATTTAGTAAAATACTCAAAATAATCGCACAAAAGACAAACATTTCTTATTCCCTGCTGCAACAAACATTTAAGGGAATACCTACCTTGTTGGGCATTCTCATTGGCATTTACGTTGCTATGGAAGTCCTGGCAATTCCACCGGGACCGAAGCTGTTTCTCCAACATTTGTTTCATTCTATTGTCATTATGACCCTGACTCTTATGGTCGCTCATCTGGCCTCCGGGTATCTTAAGCATAAACTAGGGCAAAAATCTGAACAATTTGCTTCTACTTCGATCTTAGTTACAACAATTGACCTGGCTGTTTACGCCATTGGCATATTGGTGCTGCTGGAATCCTTAGGAGTTTCCATTTCTCCGCTTATTACTGCCTTGGGCGTTGGCGGTTTGGCTACAGCTTTGGCGCTGCAGGACACTTTGGCGAATTTATTTTCCGGCATCAATACGCTGGTGTCCAAACAAATCAAGATGGGTGATTTCGTTAAACTGTCCACTGGCGAAGAGGGCCATGTGATAGATATGAACTGGCGCAATACCACAATAAAAACTCCTACTGAGAATATGGTAGTCGTACCCAACCAAAAGATTGCTTCTTCTATAATTACTAATTATGCGCAGCCTTTCGCGGAATGTTCTATTTCTATCCCCATAGGTGTTAGTTATGAAAGTGATTTGGACCATGTGGAAAAAGTTACTGCCGCGGTTGCCAAAGAAGTCCTCGAAGAAACCAAGGGAGGCGCAACAGGCTTTGAACCGTTTGTCCGGTACTGCAGTTTCGGCGAGTACAGTATCAACTTCAATGTAATATTGCGAGTCAAAACCGTAACAGACCAGCATCTTATTCGCCACCAATTCATTAAGAGAATTTATGCACGTTATCTGCAGGAAGGAATAGTAATTCCGATCCAGAGAAAAGAATATTGAAAATGAAGCGGCACCTGCTTGAGTCAAAGAAGAAGTGGCATGAGCGTCAGAAACAAGAAAATGAGCGACACGAAGAGCAATCCATGAAATAATGCAATGGAAATGAGACATAGATAATAAACATGGTAAGCCCCTGGCGTGTGCCAGGGGCTGTTTCTAGTCCATTAGGATAATGATGCTTTAGAAAGCTGGATTATTTTTTTTGATGGATGATTACATCTGCAATACCGGTTTCTTTTACAATTTTCGTAAGCTGAGCGTCGTCCATTATCCATTCGTCGCCGAATTAATCCGGACCTAGGTATTCGACTGGCATGCCGACACCGTCCATATCATTTTTAAACATTGGGTTATTGATCATTTGGTTAAGGGCGGCTGCTAGCCTGGCTACTGGATTGGTTTTATTGCCGGACTGGCTGTTGGTGCGTCGGCGTTATTGCTGCGCCTGATTAGAGTTCAAAGAAAAAGCCCGGCATAAATGTAACAGTTAAGTTTTATGTAACATAGTATAGAATATAAAAACGTAAAGGAGGTGTGTGTCAATGGAGGAAAACAACAGGAAGTGCTTTTGTCATTCCGAGGATGAAGAGTTTACTCATGTACACGAATTTTTAGGAAGTACTAAATTGGCAGAATTAGAAGAAGATCCGCATAACCATCGTTTTGCTGGGGTTTCAGATGAAGTTATCGAGATGGGAAATACCCATGTACACGATATCTTTACAAGAACAGATTTTTATGAAGACCACTTTCACGAAATTTGTGTTCGAACAGGTCCCGCAATTTGTGTAGGTGATGGCAAACATGTACACTTTGTATGTGGAACAACTACTGAGGCTGAAGACCATGTTCATGATTTTGTATTTGCTACCCTAATTCAAGATCCAATAGGAGAATAACAACTGTATTGAAGAAGTCCATTATAATAAATATAGTAAGGAAAATTGAGTGGGAATAATCTAGAATAGCTAGCCTGTAACCTGCAAAGCATTAATTTTGCTAGGGTTACGGGCTTATTATTTTGGCAGTAACCAGCAGAGAAGCGGCAGGAATTTATTTCCTTCTGCCGAAGATGTTAGTAAATGGGCATGGAGGAGTTGATAATTGTGGTTCTTGCTGACATATTTGCTATTAAAGGTTTACCAATATGGGTTCCGCGTAGATTATCGATAATAGTAAAAGATACCGGAGAAAGCGACGTTGAGTTTTTTATACAAGAGATCAACATAGACCAAGAGATATTGGAAAACAATAATTGTTCAGTATTCTTCCTAACAGCAAAAGAACTTATTAAGGCTAGTTTTGGGTTGAGTAATATATGTATTGAGCGGCGTAAAAGATCAGATATAGTAACAATTCAAAAGCAACTTAAGGTTCCTATAAAAGACAAATTTACTGATCCAGATATAGAGTATTATTCGGTTCATCTAGTTTTTAGTAATGGCGCAGATGAAACTATTTTCGAGCCTAAATTTATAACAGAGTTAAATTTAAAAAATTATAAACGATTAGTTAGTAAAATTTAAGCAAGGTTCTATAATCGCATAATATTAAAAAGGAAACGTGGAAGGGAATAATCCAGAATACGAAAACTATGGAATACTAAACCTGTCCATAGTTTTTTTGTTAATCTGGAAGGAAAAATGCAATTTATGTTGAATAGAATTTATTTAGAGTATGCTAATGGTTCTTAAAATATATTTAGTATACTATATTTAATGGTGTGGGGTGATTTGCAAACAAGTGCTTTGGTAGATACTGTCCCTATTAAAATATAATAGTAGCAGGATGAGTAATACCGGCATGGGGGGGGAATGGCTATACATTCAGCCAATAATATGCCAACAGTCTATATCATTTCCGATTCCATTGGTGAAACCGCGGAGCTTGTGGCAAGAGCGGCAGCCAGTCAATTTGCTGGTGCCAAGATAAACTTTAAGCGCAAACCGCATATTAATTCAGAGGAAGAAATAATGTGTGCTTTAGAGGCGGCTGCGCAGAGTGGTGCTGCTGTGGTCTATACTCTAGTACGCCAGGATTTAAAAGAGTGTTTGGAGATTAAAGCAGCAGAGCTTGGTATAATCAGCGTTGATATCATGTACCCGGTGATTGCGGCACTAGAAAGTATTACTGGGTTATCACCACGCAATGAATCGGGTCTTATTAGAAAGGTTGATAAGGAATATTTCGCCAAAGTAGAGGCTGTTGAGTTTGCCGTAAAATATGATGATGGAAAAAACCCTAGCGGGCTGGCAAAGGCTGATCTAGTTATAGTTGGAGTATCGCGTACCTCCAAGACGCCGCTATGCATATATTTAGCCCATAAAGGGGTTAAAGCTGCCAATGTGCCGCTTGTTGCCGAAGCACCGCCACCAGATGAACTTTTTAATCTACCAGGAAATAAAATTATTGGGTTAACAATTAAACCAATAATTTTACAGGAAATACGAAAGCAGCGATTAAGAACAATGGGCTTATCCGTAGACACTAACTATGCAAGTATGGAGAAAATATCGACAGAGTACGAGTATGCTTGGTCGATTATGCGGAAGCTTGGATGCACTGTTATTGATGTAACTAACAAATCTGTAGAAGAGACAGCAGCATATGTGCTGGACATTTATCGTAAAGGGGTAGTGACAAGTGAGTAAATTTGTTTACCTGTTTAAAGAAGGCAGAGCCGATATGAAAGCTCTATTAGGCGGTAAAGGGGCTAATCTAGCAGAAATGACCAATATCGGTTTGCCTGTACCTCCGGGAATGACAATTACTACAGAAGCTTGTACCGAATATTATCGGTTGGGTCGAAAATTACCAGAAGGTCTAATGGATGAGGTTAAACGCAATTTATCAGTAGTTGAACAGCAAGCAGAAAAGAAGTTTGGTGACCTAAAGAATCCTTTATTGGTATCTGTACGGTCTGGAGCTATGTTTTCCATGCCAGGGATGATGGATACTATTTTAAATTTGGGTCTTAATGAAGAAACGGTCCAATCTGTAGCAAAAAATACAGGCAACCTTAGGTTTGCTTATGACGCTTACCGTCGTTTCATTCAGATGTTTAGTGATGTTGTATTGGAAATTCCCAAATATGAGTTTGAAGATATCCTGCACAGACAAAAGGATGTGCAAGGTGTGAAATATGACCAGGAACTTACTCCGGAATCATTACGCAAAATTATTGATAGTTATAAAGAATTGGTGCAAGCGAAAACCAGTAGTGTTTTCCCGGAAAATCCGCTGGATCAACTGGCTATGGCTATTGAGGCTGTATTCCGTTCCTGGAATAATGACAGAGCCATAGTATACCGGAATCTTAATAAGATTGACCATGACCTGGGGACAGCGGTAAATATTCAGTCTATGGTGTTCGGCAACATGGGGAATGACTCGGGTACAGGTGTAGCCTTTACCCGTAACCCTTCGACTGGTGAAAATTTATTATATGGTGAGTTCTTAACCAATGCCCAAGGGGAGGATGTGGTTGCAGGTATCCGTACACCGCGCCCGATCACGCAGCTTAATGATGAGATGCCTGCATTATATACTGAGTTTTCACGGATTGCCCGATTGTTAGAAAGCCATTACAAAAACATGCAGGACATTGAATTTACGATTGAACGCGGGCGGCTATACATACTTCAAACGCGTAACGGTAAACGAACAGCGCAAGCCAGTGTACGTGTTGCTTTTGAAATGGCACAGGAAGGATTAATTACCAAGCAGCAAGCATTGCTGCTGGTTGAACCCGGTCAGCTTGACCAGTTATTGCATCGGCAGATTGACAGTAATGCTACTTTGAATGTTGTGGCAAAAGGCTTACCCGCATCACCTGGAGCGGCTTCGGGGCAGGTTGTATTTGATGCTGACGAGGCTGAGCGGATGGGCAAAGCTGGTAAAAAAGTACTGCTTGTACGTACCGAAACAACACCTGATGATATCCACGGTATTATTATGGCCCAAGGTATTTTGACCAGTAGAGGCGGTATGACCAGCCATGCTGCAGTAGTAGCCCGGGGGATGGGAAAGCCATGCGTATGTGGTTGCGAAGCCATTCATATTGATTATTTAAAACAAGAGTTCAATATTGGTGCAACAGTAATTAAAAAGGGTGATATAGTCTCTATTGACGGATCTACCGGCCGGGTAATTTTAGGCGAGGTGCCCATGAAGGATCCGGAGATATCTAAGGAATATAATTCTTTATTGGGTTGGGCAGATGAATGTAAGCGACTTGGGATTAGAGCCAATGCCGATACCCCGGAAGATGCTAAAAAAGCCCGGGAGTTTGGGGCTATTGGGATTGGTCTTGTTAGAACTGAACATATGTTTATGCAACAAGACCGGCTGCCATATGTGCAACAAATGATCCTAGCTGAATCTCTGGAAGAGCGTCAACAAGCATTGTCTCACCTTCTACCGATGCAAGAAGGAGACTTTTATGGAATACTGCAAGCTATGGAAGGATTTCCCGTTACGATTCGTCTGTTAGACCCGCCGCTGCATGAGTTCCTCCCCAGTTTAGAGGAATTACTGGTGGAAACGACTGAACTTAAAATAACCGAAAAAAATCCGAAATTGCTTGAAGAAAAATTACTGTTGTTAAAGAAAGTACGGGCTTTACATGAATTCAACCCGATGCTTGGTCATCGTGGCTGCCGTCTTGGTATAACTTTTCCGGAAATTTATGAAATGCAAATGCAAGCTATCTTTAATGCGGCGGCCAGACTTACTAAAGAAGGCTATAAAGTATTGCCAGAAGTAGAAATCCCGTTAACCATTGATGTAAACGAAATGAAGTTCTTTAGAGAAAAAATTGAAGTGATTGCGGCAACAACTATGAAAGTAGCCAACGTTACCTTCCATTACTCTATTGGTACGATGATTGAAATGCCTCGTGCTGCCCTTTTGGCTGAGGAATTGGCTGAGTTCTGTGACTTCTTTAGCTTTGGTACGAATGATTTGACTCAGACTACGCTAGGATTTAGCAGAGACGATGCTGAAGGAAAATTCTTGCCGCATTACCTTGAACGCAAAATTTTAAAAGAAAACCCCTTTGTCGCAATTGATCAAAAAGGTGTTGGCAAACTCATGCGCATAGCCGTCGAAGGTGGGCGCAAGATTCGGTCCGGGCTGGAGATTGGTATTTGCGGCGAGCATGGTGGTGAACCTAGTTCAGTTAGATTCTGTCATGAAATAGGCTTAAATTTTGTTAGTTGCTCACCATATCGTGTACCATTAGCTAGATTGGCAGCAGCTCAAGCGGCTATTAGTGATGGTGAAAATATCGGAACAAGGTAAGCTTAAATGAAGTGACTAAACCAATATGCCCCCGGGTATTGCTAGAAAAATTCCGGGGGCGTATTATTTTCCAACAATTTATATACAATATGTGTATTGACATTTAAATGATGAATATGATAATATAAATAAGTCGCTGCTTGATGCGACAAAATATTCCAAAATAGTTCAATAGTTATCCGAAAATATTATGTTGACACGATGCAATAGATGTGATAACATATAGAAACGTCGCAGCGCTTAAGATCAGCGCGAAGCGAACAACAAAATGTGTTCTTTGAAAACTGAACAGTGTAAGTAATGCATCAAAAAGCCAGATGTGCGGTTGTATGTCGCTTGCGACATACAAAACCAAAAACAATTTCTTAATTTGATTTATAGAGCCAACAAATGGCTTCAATAAAAATCTTTATTGGAGAGTTTGATCCTGGCTCAGGACGAACGCTGGCGGCGTGCCTAACACATGCAAGTCGAACGGGGAGTTATTTATAACTCCTAGTGGCGAACGGGTGAGTAACGCGTAG
>NZ_VLKC01000002.1:3252005-3261306 GCF_007830295.1 Sporomusa sp. KB1
GAACCAATGGTGTACCAGTTATTCCGCCAGGAGTAGAGCTGGGTAGCTACGTTCGGAAAGGATAAACGCTGAAAGCATCTAAGCGTGAAACCAGCCTTAAGATGAGGTCTGTCATTCGAAAGAAGTAAGGCCCCTTGAAGATTACAAGGTAGATAGGCCAGATGTGGAAGTGGAGTAATCCATGCAGCTGACTGGTACTAATAGGCCGAGGACTTGACTTAACAACCTCGTTTGCATGAAGTGCAAACATTAGTAAATCCTAATTCGCTGCTTATCTTTTGTGAAGTTTTTAGGGAACATACTCTTATGAGATGTTCACCTATAGTAGGGGCGTAGCCAAGTCGGTAAGGCAACGGACTTTGACTCCGTTATGCGTTGGTTCGAGTCCAGCCGCCCCTGCCAATTGAGATGTGAGATGCGGGATGTTAGAAGTGTGGATCTGTGCTAACACTGGCAAACACCTCATTATTTATTATCTGACCTACTAGCTCAGTCGGTAGAGCACCTGACTTTTAATCAGGGTGTCCCGCGTTCGAGTCGCGGGTGGGTCACCATCTGGCCCGTTGGTCAAGCGGTCAAGACACCGCCCTTTCACGGCGATAACGGGGGTTCGATTCCCCCACGGGTCACCATTTTGGGCGATTAGCTCAGCTGGGAGAGCGCCTGCCTTACAAGCAGGATGTCGGCGGTTCGATCCCGTCATCGCCCACCAATCTCGATAGTTCGAGGTTCGACCGGTCGTGAGTTCGAATAAACGAATACACGAACGAAGCGAGTCCACGAATAAACGGCCCTGTGGTGTAGCGGTCTAACATGCCGCCCTGTCACGGCGGAGATCGACAGTTCAAATCTGTTCAGGGTCGCCATTCACCTTAGCCCCTGCGGGTGGCTAGAAATGTCCATATGCTAGGCGCGACGAGAACCGTAGCGGAGGCGTACATGGGAGTACGTTGAGCAACGGATCACAGGAGCAACAACACCGTCGCCTATGAGGCTACTATAAAGCCTACTGGTGGCAGAAAACTTGTTGTAACAGCATCGCACAGATGGGCGTTCATAGACAGCTGCATACGCCTCGGTAGCTCAGTCGGTAGAGCAGAGGACTGAAAATCCTCGTGTCGACAGTTCGATTCTGTCCTGAGGCACCATTTAAGCGGAAGTAGCTCAGCGGTAGAGCATCGCCTTGCCAAGGCGAGGGTCGCGAGTTCGAATCTCGTTTTCCGCTCCATAACTATGGCGACATAGCCAAGTGGTAAGGCAGAGGTCTGCAAAACCTCTATTCCCCAGTTCAAATCTGGGTGTCGCCTCCAATTATTGCGCCGGGGTGGCGGAACTGGCAGACGCACGGGACTTAAAATCCCGCGGGTAGAAATACCCGTACCGGTTCGATTCCGGTCCTCGGCACCAATATCTATAAGACTTCGCGAGTTGTGCGAAGTCTTTTTTATTATGCTTGAATTTTAATCACCATGCAGGATTATAAGTGGCAAATGTGCAAAATATTATAGTAGTATTCTGATCGGGTTCGTAGTGGGGGGAAAATGAATGATCGGTTCAATTGCCGGAGATATTATTGGCTCAGTTTACGAGTGGAATAATCTAAAGGACAAGAAATTTCCGTTATTTCAAGCGGCATCTGTTTTTACAGACGATACAGTACTAACTTGTGCAGTAGCAGATAGTCTATTATCCGGAATTTCCTATGTTGAGAAATTTAAAGAGCACTATAGTTTGTACCCAACAGTAGGATATGGGCCGAATTTTGAATCTTGGGCTCGATCAAATAGTACCGATTCGTACAATAGTTGGGGAAACGGCTCGGCTATGCGCGTTAGTCCTATCGGCTTTGCTTTTAATAGTTTGGCAGAGGTTATGGGGGAGGCGGAAAAATCTGCGGCAATAACCCATA
This sequence comes from Sporomusa sp. KB1, assembly GCF_007830295.1. Lineage (GTDB taxonomy): Bacteria > Bacillota > Negativicutes > Sporomusales > Sporomusaceae > Sporomusa. The sequence goes on from NZ_VLKC01000002.1 coordinate 3,253,915, forward strand.
ATCACCCTGAAGGTATTAAAGGAGCCCAGGCAACAGCAGCAGCTATTTATTTAGCGAGAAACAACTGTACGAAGAACGAAATAAAAGAATATATTACCAAGCAATTTGCTTATGACCTTCAACCAAAGATCAGTGATATTCGTCCTAATTATGTTTTTGATGTGTCCTGTCAGGGGTCAGTTCCGATTGCTATTATAGCCTTTTTAGAGGCCGAGGATTATGAAGACGCTATAAGAAATGCTATTTCGGTAGGCGGGGATAGCGATACAATTGCCTGTATAGCAGGGGGAATTGCGCAAGCTTTTTTTGGTATTCCTGATGACATTCGTCAGATGGCTATCAGGAAGCTTGATGAAAGATTAAGAGCAATTGTAGTAGCATTTGAGAAAAAATATATGAATAGAGACGGTTGATATTAGTGGGGTGACTCAGACCCTTGGTTCAAGCTGCAAAAAGCTCTGTATCTGCTAAATGCAGAATACAGAGCTTTTGTCGGTAACTAGTGTATACTAACTTATAAAATACTCAAGTCATCCCCGTTGAGTATTTTTTTCATATTCTTCATGGGGCACATTTTACCGCACATGGTACAGGTATCTTCACATTCAGGCATAGATTCTTCCCGGTAATTTCTGGCTTTCTCCGGATCAATAGACAGTTCAATCATGCGGGGGAAGTCTACATCGGCCCGGGCGGCACTCATTTGATTATCCCAGTCGCGAGCACCAGGAATTCCTTTGGCAATGTCGGCGGCGTGAGCAGCAATGCGGGCAGCGATGATGCCTTCTTTCATATCATCAAGGTTGGGCAAGCGAAGATGCTCAGCTGGGGTAACATAACAGAGGAAGTCTGCGCCATTTGCCGCAGCAATGGCACCACCAATCGCGCTGGTAATATGGTCATAACCGGGGGCGATATCGGTGACTAGTGGTCCTAACACATAGAAGGGAGCACCATGGCATAAACGTTTTTCTAATTGCATGTTAGCAGCAATTTCATTAATTGCCATATGGCCGGGGCCTTCGATCATGATTTGCACATTCCTGGCCCAGGCGCGTTTGGTTAGTTCGCCGAGGGTAATGAGTTCTTCAATTTGTGCAGCGTCGGTAGAGTCATTAATCGAACCAGGACGACAGGCATCACCCAAGCTGATGGTCACATCATACTTTTCACAGATGTCCAGCAGTCTGTCGTAATATTCATAGAACGGGTTTTCCTGATTGTTTAATTCCATCCAGGCAAAAAGAAGCGAACCTCCCCGGGAAACAATGTTGGTGAGACGCTTATTTTTTTTCACCCGTTCGGCTGTTTGGCGGTTCATACCACAGTGAATGGTCATAAAATCCACACCGTCTTCCGCATGACGTTCAACAACCGAGAAAAATTCATCGACGGTGATGTCTTTTAGATCCTTATCAAGCATGCCGACGGCATCATACATAGGTACAGTGCCGATCATGATGGGGGATATTTCAATCAATTTGCGCCGAAATTCCTGAGTTTTACCATAACAGCTCAAATCCATAATCGCTTCAGCTTTGAGGTCAATGGCTTTTTTTACTTTTTCTAGTTCAAGTTCAAGGTCGCAGCAGTCCTTGGAAACTCCAAGGTTGACGTTGATTTTGGTGCGAAGTTTTTCCCCAACTCCTTTGGGGCTAAGACTAGTATGCTGCTTATTGGCAGGAATGGCAACGCGGCCATCTGCTACTAGTTGGCGTAATAGCTCAATATCAATATTTTCCTCCTGAGCTACGATACGCATTTGTTCGGTAATGATGCCTCTTTTCGCGGCATCCATTTGAGTAGTATACATATTTTTCCCCTTCCTCTATGAGTGTATTTTTAGCTATAGCAGAGGTGAGGAACGTGGGTAAGCTTCTTTTAGATTGGTATAAAGCTTTCCTACGGTGGTATTAACCACATCAGGTTCGAGGGTTGGAATTGAATCCTCTCAGCCACATCTGGCACCCCTAGCTATAACTATGACAGGAACTATGCTTTATGCTTCTCTGCTACCTTCACAAGTTCGATTAATAAATCGCCTGTTTCTACAGGATCCTGAGGTTTTACATAAAGCTCTTTAACTACACCATCAAATGGAGCTTGTATCGTTGTTTCCATTTTCATGGCTTCAGTTACAAGTAAGTATTCGCCCTTTTTAACAGGATCTCCTCTTTTCACCATAATTTTAACGACTTTTCCTGTCATAGAAGCGCCAAGCTGGCCAGGGTTATCCTTTTCCGCTTTTGTTTTTGCAAGCGTAATGGCTTTGATGCTCCTATCCTTAACAATAATCTCGCGCGGTAAGCCGTTAAGTTCAAAGTTGACAATCCGCGTGCCGTCAGGAAGTGGGGCTTCAATAGAGATAAGCTTAATTACAAGTGTTTTGCCTTCCTCAATGTCGACTTGGAGTTCTTCACGCGGGGCTAAGCCATTGAAAAAGGTGGGGGTATCTAACATCGACACATCGCCATAGGTAGCAACCAACTTAATCCAATCTAAGAATACTTTGGGGTAGAGGGAGTAAGCAAGCACATCCTTTTCGGTTACCGGGCGAGTTAGAACATCGGATAGTTTATCACGGATTTGGTCAAAGTTGGTATCTTCCAGTAGTTCACCAGGACGTTTGGTTAAGGCCGCTTTACCCTTCAGTATAATGCGCTGCAGTTCTTGGGGGAAGCCCTGGTATGGCTGGCCAATCTGCCCAGAGAAGAACTCTACGACAGAGTTAGGGAAGTCTAAATTATCACCGGTTTTGTAAATGTCGTCTTCTGTCAGGTTATTTTCAACCATGAACAGGGCCATGTCGCCAACGATTTTGGATGAAGGAGTTACTTTGATAAGATCGCCGAACATGTCATTAACTTGACGATATACTTCTTTGACGCGATCCCACTGGCTTTCTAGTCCTAGCGATTTGGCTTGCTGCTTGAGGTTGCTATATTGACCACCAGGCATTTCATGATGATAAACCTCGGGGTTAGGGAAAAGGAGGCTGCTTTCAAAATCTTTATAATGGGTGCGAACATCTTCCCAGTAATGGGATAGTTTATTTAAGCTGTCGATATTCACTTGGGGTTGCCTGGCATGGCCCTGCAGGGCGTAGTATAAGCTATTACTGCTGGGTTGGGATGACATGCCAGCTAACGAGGAGATGGCAGTATCTACAATATCAACACCAGCATCAATGGCCCGGGCGTATGCGTAAATTCCGTTACCACTGGTGTCGTGCATATGCAGGTGGATAGGCAGGTCTACAGCCTCTTTGAGGGCCGAAACCAGCCTGTAGGCGGCCTCAGGCTTTAATAATCCAGCCATATCTTTGATGGCCAAAATATGCGCACCAGCTTGTTCAACTTCTTTTGCCATATTCACATAATATTTCAGGTCATACTTAGAGCGCGACGGGTCCAGAATATCGCCTGCATAGCACAAGGCAACCTCTGCAACCTTGCCGGACTGGCGTACTGCATCGATGGAAACGGTCATGGCGTCAAGCCAGTTTAAGCTGTCGAAAATACGGAATACATCGATACCTGACGCCGCTGCTTGGGCAACAAACGCGCGAATTACGTTATCCGGGTAGCTAGTGTAACCAACTGCATTGGAAGCACGGAATAGCATTTGAAATAAGATATTGGGGGCCTGGGCTCGCAAGGCCTCCAGGCGCTTCCAGGGGTCTTCATTTAAAAACCGGTAGGCTGCATCAAAAGTAGCTCCGCCCCACATTTCCAGAGAAAATAAATTAGGCAGCATATGGGCAGTAGGGGCAATAACGTTGAGCATATCATGGGTTCGCATTCGGGTAGCCAAGAGTGATTGATGAGCATCCCGCAGCGTAGTGTCTGTCAATAGAACCTCTTTTTGATCCTTAATCCAGGATATCAGGCCTTGCGGTCCCTGGCTGTCCAGGATTTGTTTGGTGCCGTTAGTTAAAGGCGCATCAGGGGCGCGTAACTGGCGGGGGGGTGGGAAACTTGGCTTGGGACGTTTGGCAATTCCAGGGAATCCATTTACTGTGGTTTCGGCCAGATAGGTAAGCAGCTTAGTACCTCTGTCCTGGAGGGGCATAAATATAAACAGTTCTGGGGACGTATCAATAAAGGTAGTATAATAATTACCGCTTAAAAAGTCCGCATGGTTAACTACATTGTAAAGAAAGGGTATGTTGGTTTTTATCCCACGAATCCGGAATTCACTAAGACAGCGTTTCATTTTGGCAATAGCGCTTTTGTGATTGAGGCCCCAGGTAGAGACCTTAACCAGCAGTGAATCGTAATAAGGAGTAATCACCGAACCGGTGTAAGCATTACCAGCGTCAAGCCGCACGCCAAAGCCGCCACCGCTGCGATAGGCGGCTATTTTTCCGGTATCAGGCATGAACTGATTTGCTGGGTCTTCGGTGGTTACCCGGCATTGGATGGCATGACCGTTACAGGTAATATAGTCTTGACTGGGAATACCGATGTCGTCACCGCTCAGGCTGGCACCGTCGGCGATATGCAGCTGGGCTTGAACAATATCAATACCTGTAATCATTTCGCTAATGGTATGCTCTACCTGGACGCGGGGGTTTACTTCAATAAAATAAAACTTCTGATCAGGTGTTACTAAAAATTCTACTGTACCGGCACTGATATAGCCAACTGCTTTCATCAGTTTGACGGCAGCGGCGCAAATTTCCTGCCGTAATTTTTCTGGCAGGGAGATACTAGGCGCGATTTCAATTACTTTTTGGTGACGGCGTTGCACAGAACAATCTCTTTCATATAAATGGATGACATCACCATGTTGGTCTCCCAGGATTTGAACTTCGATATGCTTGGGGTTCTCAATCAACTGTTCAAGATAGATTTGATCGTCGCCAAATGAGGCTTTAGCTTCTGATTTGGCACGTAAATAAGAATCTTCGAGGGAATCGGCTGAACGAACGATGCGCATGCCGCGACCGCCGCCGCCTGATATTGCCTTAATAATGAACGGATAGCCGTATCGTGCAGCAAAATCCTTGATTTCTTCTACACTATGGACTGGACCGTTACTTCCTGGTATGACAGGCAGGCCGGCGGCAACTGCCTGGGCGCGGGCATTAATTTTGTCACCAAACATGGCTAAATGCTCAATATTTGGGCCAATGAAGGTAATGCCTTCTTCTTTGCAGCGTATGGCCAGATTAATGTTTTCAGACAAAAAACCATAACCGGGGTGGATGGCATCCACCTCTCGATTTTTGGCTATGCGCAGTATGGATTCAATATCCAGGTAAGCGTCAACAGGGCTTTTGTTTTCACCTATCAGGTAGGCTTCATCAGCTCGATAGCGGTGCAACGAGAATATATCTTCTTTGGAATAAATGGCAATTGTACGTATTTCCAGTTCATTGCAAGCTCGCATAACCCGAATAGCAATTTCGCCACGATTGGCGACCAGCACTGTATGGATTTTTTTCATTGTAATTCTCCTCCTAAAACAAGGTATGAGTACATTGTAAACAAACAACTGTAATTGCTAATTTACCACTGATTTACAAAAAACACAAGATATAATAAGAATTTGGCCCTATGTTTTTCATGTTAAAGTATTTAGCAGGATGTAATATTGCCTGTGGCGAAGATGTAACTGTAAAATTGTCGAGGTAATAGGCGGAGCATTTGCTGGGCGTATTACCTTACTACTAATTGATATACTGAAAGGAAGTCCAATATATGAATAGCAGAAAACTGGCTTATACAGCCATATTTATGGCTGTGGGTGTACTTTCCGCCCACTTAGTCTATATTCCAATTGGCATTGCCAAGTGCTTTCCTTTGCAGCATGTTATCAATATACTGCTTGCAGTGCTGTTAGGAACACGCTACTCGGTTAGTGCTGCATTTGGAATATCCTTATTACGCAATATTCTAGGAACAGGATCATTATTGGCCTTCCCCGGGAGTATGGTCGGCGCAGCACTAGCTGGCTTAGTTTATAAGAAAACTAATAGTATCTGGGGTGCGATTATTGGTGAGGTGATTGGTACCGGGTTCTTTGGGGCTTTGTTGGCTTATCCTGTTGCAAAATATTTTATCGGCTCTCAAGCAGGCGCATTCTTCTTCATTATACCATTTTTAGTCAGTACTGTGGGGGGAAGTATTATTGCTTACTTCCTATATAAGGCCAAAGTCATGAATTATCTTTATGAGAATTTAGGTTTAGCAGAAAAACGTAAGTTTAACCGATGACCAAGAGGCTGGTCGATATATTGGCGGTAGGTAAATAAGTATATTTGTAGTTTTATGTTGACATTGTCAAACAAGCATGCTATCATTTATAAATGTCGGCTCCGCAAGAATGAGAACGATAAAAGTGGTACAGGATAAAGCGTATCGTCTGATACGCCCGCGACACTAGTGCATTCGTGCACGTGGGTTCCCTGAAAACTGAACAATGTAAGTAATGCATCAAAAATGCCAGATGTGCGGTAGTATGTCGCTTGCGACATACTAAACCAAAAACAATTTCTTAATTTGATTTATAGAGCCAACAAATGGCTTCAATAAAAATCTTTATTGGAGAGTTTGATCCTGGCTCAGGACGAACGCTGGCGGCGTGCCTAACACATGCAAGTCGAACGGGGAGTTATTTATAACTCCTAGTGGCGAACGGGTGAGTAACGCGTAGACAACCTGCCTCTAAATTGGGGACAACACCGCGAAAGTGGTGCTAATACCGAATGTGGTATCTTGGTCGCATGACTGAGATAAGAAAGGTGGCCTCTGAATATGCTACCGATTAGAGATGGGTCTGCGTCTGATTAGCTAGTTGGTGAGGTAACGGCTCACCAAGGCGACGATCAGTAGCCGGTCTGAGAGGATGAACGGCCACACTGGGACTGAGACACGGCCCAGACTCCTACGGGAGGCAGCAGTGGGGAATCTTCCGCAATGGACGAAAGTCTGACGGAGCAACGCCGCGTGAGTCGACAAGGGGTTCTAGGATTGTAAAGCTCTGTCGTTTGGGACGAACGTGGGATGTGTGAATAATGCATTCTAATGACGGTACCAAAGGAGGAAGCCACGGCTAACTACGTGCCAGCAGCCGCGGTAATACGTAGGTGGCAAGCGTTGTCCGGAATTATTGGGCGTAAAGGGCGTGTAGGTGGATTTTTAAGTCGTGTGTCTAAGTGCGGGGCTCAACCCCGTATAGGCGCAGGAAACTGGAGATCTTGAGTGCAGGAGAGGAAAGTGGAATTCCCAGTGTAGCGGTGAAATGCGTAGATATTGGGAGGAACACCAGTGGCGAAGGCGACTTTCTGGACTGTGTCTGACACTGAGGCGCGAAAGCCAGGGGAGCGAACGGGATTAGATACCCCGGTAGTCCTGGCCGTAAACGATGGGTACTAGGTGTAGAGGG
>NZ_VLKC01000002.1:3261406-3266780 GCF_007830295.1 Sporomusa sp. KB1
AAACTCAAAGGAATTGACGGGGGCCCGCACAAGCGGTGGAGTATGTGGTTTAATTCGACGCAACGCGAAGAACCTTACCAGGACTTGACATTGAGTGAAAAGCTAAGAGATTAGTTCCTATCCTTCGGGATACACGAAAACAGGTGGTGCATGGCTGTCGTCAGCTCGTGTCGTGAGATGTTGGGTTAAGTCCCGCAACGAGCGCAACCCTTATCCTTTGTTGCCAGCGCGTTATGGTGGGAACTCAAGGGAGACTGCCGCAGACAATGCGGAGGAAGGCGGGGATGACGTCAAGTCATCATGCCCCTTATGTCCTGGGCTACACACGTACTACAATGGGCTTAAACAAAGCGAAGCAAGCCCGCGAGGGTAAGCCAAACGCATAAACAAGCTCTCAGTTCGGATCGGAGGCTGCAACTCGCCTCCGTGAAGTCGGAATCGCTAGTAATCGCAGGTCAGCATACTGCGGTGAATACGTTCCCGGGCCTTGTACACACCGCCCGTCACACCACGAAAGTTGACAACACCCGAAGCCGGTGGGGTAACCAGCAATGGAACTAGCCGTCTAAGGTGGGGCCGATGATTGGGGTGAAGTCGTAACAAGGTAGCCGTATCGGAAGGTGCGGCTGGATCACCTCCTTTCTAGGGAGAACCGTTCGAGGTAACACTCGAACTACTTCCAGGTCGGTACATTTGGCAAGCATTACGATACTAGACGGAGCTTATGTGCTCGCTGTAGTATCACTTACATTGTTTGGTTTTGAGGGAATGCCAAACGTGATACTAAATATTGTAAAAAGGTAAAAGCCTGCAGAAATTTTCTGCAGGCTTTTACCTTTTTCTTTACGTTCTTCATTCTGTTTTCAGAATCAATTGCTATAATTACTAAGAAATAAGCAGTCGTTATTGTTTATGTGATTGGAAGGGGAAATACTATCAAATATATTTTGATTGTAGTGCCTGTTGCCTGCCTGCTCATCAAAGACAAAATTATTAGTACGTTAAAGGCGACAATTAACTATTCGAGGAGGAATTTTGGTGGCCGCTTCACTCTCTATCGCTGCCGTTCGCTCTAGGCAGATTTGCTTAGGATTATTCTTAGTTTCGTTTGTTTCCTATCTGTTGTTTAGCCACCTTGTGCCGATTACAGATCCTGTAGAATCTAATTATGTGCTTACTGCCAAAGAAATGGTGAAAAGTGGAGATTGGCTTTCACCCCAAATATATGGCCACGTATGGTTTGATAAACCTATATTTTTTTATTGGCTTACCGCTTTGGCCTTTAAATGGTTTGGAGTTTCCGATTTGGCGGCACGTCTGGCTCCGGCTTTGTTTGCCGGATTGGGGGTGGTATTGATCTATTGGTTTTTGAATAAGACATCCAGTCAAGCAGTAGCATTATTAGCGGCTCTCGTTATGGGAACATCGTTAGAGTATGTGCTTCTCGCAAAATTCGTCATTACTGATATGGTGCTGTTTGTATTTAATAGTGCGGCACTTGTATTTTTTTACCTTGGGTATACCAAGGCGGAGGGGACCAAGCGCTGGTATTTGCTTATGTATGCAAGTATGGCTTTGGCCGTTTTAACTAAGGGGCCTGTTGGCTTGCTGCTGCCTGGTCTTGTGATGGCGATTTTTATCGCCGTACAGCGTAATTGGGCAGAACTTAGAAAAATGTCAATCCCGACAGGTTTAGTGTTGTTTGCGGTGATTGCATTTCCCTGGTATAGCGCCATGTATTATGTTCATGGGTCCGAGTTTATTGATACCTTTTTGGGAGTGCATAATTATCTGCGTGCGACAGTTTCAGAGCATCCCAAAGATAATGTAATCTATTACTATCTTGTGGTATTTTTGCTCAGCATGCTGCCTTGGGCTCCGCTGGCACTAAAGGCAATGGTTGCTACCTGGAAAGACCAATCGCTGCGAAAATCACCGCTATGGTTATTTAGTTTCATCTGGACGGGAGTATTTTTCATTTTTTACTCACTTGTGGCTACAAAATATCTTACCTATACGTTTCCTACGCTTTTTCCACTGGCGATGATAACGGGGAATTACCTGGAACAGCTGTTGCTTCAGAATAAGAAAAGCACAATTATCTATTGGGTAGGCATTCCCATGATAGTTTCGACGCTAGCCTATATTGTTGCCGTTCAGAGTTATCTTGAAAACCTGTGGATGGTTGTCGCCGGTCTGATGCTGATAATGGTATTTATTTGGCGGAAAATAAAGGAACAACGTCCAAAATATATTTTGGAGTTACTTTGTATATACCAAGTTGCAGTGTATATGGTGCTGTCACTTTTTATCCTTCCTGTCATGGCTGATACCAGATCTGAAAAAGAGCTTGCGCAAGACTTGCTAAATTATAGTGATTCTCGCCTAGGCCTTTACGAGTTCTATAGTACATCGGCAGTTTATTACAGTGGTAAAACGGCAGTGAAACTTACTTCCTCAGAGCCAGTGGTATCACCTCAGAATGAATTAAGTTGGTCAAGCAAATACACGATGCCTACTGAATCATTAGTTAGCTTCGTGACGAATTCTAAAAAAAATAGTATAGTGGTTATAGTACCTGAACAGAAACGAAAGCAGTTTTTAGAAAAGATAAAAAATAGCAATCCTCAACTATTGAAGACTACTGACAGATTTAGCTATTATCATTTTGGAGACTGACGGATTATTGTTCTAGGCTTGAGGTGGAGGGATACAAATGCGTATATTGCTAGCTGAAGATGATACTAAACTTGGTAATTTAATTAAACGCATGTTAGAAAAGGCCGAGGCAGCGGTTGATTGGGTAACACGGGGGGACACCGCATTTGAGTACGCAACACGCTCTTATTATGACGTAGTTGTGTTAGACTGGATGATGCCAGGACAGACGGGAATTGATGTGTGTGCTCAGCTGCGCAAAGATGGTTATCAGGGTGCTATTTTGATGCTTACAGCAAAAGACGATATTACTGATCGGGTGTTAGGGCTGGATACAGGAGCCGACGACTACCTTGTAAAACCGTTTGAGTTTGTAGAATTGCTTGCCAGACTCCGGGCTTTATCGCGCCGGAGCAGTGCTAAGCTGAAGGAAGATATCGTGCAATTAGGCGATCTTATTTTAGATCGCTCGACCCGCAGTGTTCGTGTTGACGAAACCGAGGTACAGCTTACCAGTCGTGAATTTCAGCTGTTAGATTTGCTTGTACAAAATAAAGGACAGGTAGTACCACGGGAAGTCATACTAGATCGGGTTTGGGGGTTAGATACCGATGTATCACCGAATAATCTTGATGCTTATGTACGTTTGTTGCGGAGAAAAATTAACTTGCCTGAGGGCGATGTAGTAATCCAAAATGTCAGAGGGATAGGGTTTAAGTTAGAGGCTCATCATGTTTGCTAAAATTCGCAACCATTTGACTATGGTCTATTCTGCGGTTATGGTGTGTTTTCTAATATCATTCGTAGTGTCAAGCTATACAGGGCTGGTTTGGGTACTGTACCGGGAAGAACAACAAGATATTGAGATGTTCGCCAAAGAAGAAGCTCGCGAACACATTACTTTGCTTCGACAAATACAATTGTCGGGAAATTTGTCTTTAGGGGAAGACGATGAGCAAAACGATGGGAAACTCTTCCATTACGCATTTGATATAGATGGGCAGCAGGTTTCCTCAAGTGAACCAGCTCGCGAAGTACGTGCTCTTGTTCTGGATACCATCCGTAGTTGGCAAGGTGCTGACGGGGAAGCAATATTAACTAAATTGCATCTTCCGGGTGACAGAAAAAAATACTTCATGCTATGCAGTGTGAAAGTTTATGAGGGTGAGAAGGAGCTCGGTACGGTTTTCGTGGGTAAAGATATTACGTCCTATTACGTGATGTTAAAAAGGCTATTGTTAGTTCTTAGCCTGGGATGCTTATTATTTCTTATTATTGCAGCTTTTGCTGGCCATCTACTGGCGGGCCGGGCAATTGTCCCTATTAAAAACTCTTTTGCTAGACAACGTGAGTTCGTTGCTGATGCGTCTCATGAACTTCGTACGCCTCTTAGCGTTATGTTGACTTCTGTTGAGGCAATTCGAGCAGATGACGAAAATAGATTTTCGTCATTTTCCATGCAGGTGCTTGATGATATGAAAGGTGAAATCAAGAGAATGACTAAAATTGTCTCCGATTTATTGACTCTTGCCAGAGCTGATGTCGGCGTGAATGCTATCATTAAGGAAAAGTTTGATATCAATATGATTGCCGAGAAGGTAATTCGCTCCTTTCAACCGTTAGCAACTGAGAAGGAGATTAAGCTTGAGTTTGCCGGGACAAGCAATCTTTTTATTCAAGCAGACAAAGAAAGAATAAGCCAGTTGTTGTTGATTTTAATTGACAATGCATTGAAGTTTGTGCAGCACGAAGGGGAGGTAATCCTCACTGTCAAACAACTGCCTGGTTCAAAGGGGTCTATCAATATCATTGTGCAAGATAATGGGATAGGTATTCTCCCCCAAGAGCAAAAACTTATTTTTGAACGATTTTATAGAATAGATAAAGTAAGATCCAGGGAAGCGGGTGGTACAGGCCTCGGTTTATCTATTGCCAAATGGATAGTAGAAGCTCATGGCGGGACAATTAGAGTGGAAAGTGCCATTGGCGTTGGCAGTACTTTTATTGTAACTTTACCTAACTAAGTAATTATAACTACGCCACATAAAAAGATGTACAAAATGACATGAAGTATAGAATGCCTATTGCAAAATAGTTTATTTCAGTATATAATCACCTATGTGCCTAAAAATAGGTACTCCTAAACAGATAAAACAATACAGGAATACGAATTGGTCAAAATTGGTCATTGCAATATATGATTAATTATGATAACATAACACTCCTGATGTTCCTTGAAAACTACACAGAAGAAAGCAAAGTAAAATTACCTCTCATATGCAAATATGTAGAAGTAACTTAACGAAGCGCAATTAGGATTTAACTGAAGGCAAAACGTAAGCTAAACCCTCGGCACAGTAAAATGTAGCCGAGAGGCTGGCTAGCGTGCATCAGATGCTAGGCGGAAGGAGGACGCGAACGGAGTCGTACTGGAAGTACGTCGAAGAGAGCGCCCGGACTGACAACAACGCAGATGATGTGCGATAGACAGTCGACAAAGTATGCAGCAATAAGATTAAAATAAGTCAAGTTATTTAGGGCATACGGCGGATGCCTAGGCGCCAAGAGCCGAAGAAGGACGGGGTAAGCTCCGATATGCCAGGAAGAGCTGCAAGCAAGCATTGACTCCTGGATTTCCGAATGGGGGAACCCGGCGGTGGTAATGCACCGTCACCTAACTAAGGTTAGGAGGGCACCCGGGGAACTGAAACATCTA
>NZ_VLKC01000002.1:3266880-3410747 GCF_007830295.1 Sporomusa sp. KB1
AAAGGATAAACGCTGAAAGCATCTAAGCGTGAAACCAGCCTTAAGATGAGGTCTGTCATTCGAAAGAAGTAAGGCCCCTTGAAGATTACAAGGTAGATAGGCCAGATGTGGAAGTGGAGTAATCCATGCAGCTGACTGGTACTAATAGGCCGAGGACTTGACTTATATTCGAGGTTCGGTGATCGAAGTTCGAGTGTTCGAATGAGCAAGGAATGGAGATAACGAACTAATAGATTAATTCTAATGCGCAGTCTTTCTTCTGTGAAGTTTTGAAGGAGCATACCTTCAAAAAATGACATATCGAAAGTCGTAAATCGACTATCGAAAATTGAATACACGCCTCGGTAGCTCAGTCGGTAGAGCAGAGGACTGAAAATCCTCGTGTCGACAGTTCGATTCTGTCCTGAGGCACCAATCTCGATGTTTGACGTTAGACATTCGATTTTTAGATAGCGAGAATCGAGTGTCTAACGGCGAATATGCGGAAGTAGCTCAGCGGTAGAGCATCGCCTTGCCAAGGCGAGGGTCGCGAGTTCGAATCTCGTTTTCCGCTCCATAAATATGGCGACGTAGCCAAGTGGTAAGGCAAAGGTCCGCAAGACTTTTATCCCCTAGTTCGAATCTGGGTGTCGCCTCCAATTATTTTAGCTATTATTATTATATACAGCATATTTTTAGGGACTACCTGTCGGTAGTCCCTTTTTGCGCTAGAATAAACAAGGTGAAAGTGGATTTCCAGTGCAGGGATAAGTGCAACACAAATAATTGGGTGCATGTAGTCAGAAAGTTGAATTGTTAATTTAGTAAAATTTTAGTTTACTTTATTTACTAAAATAGCGCGATGCCTGATTGCTATTGTATAATAATGGTAATGAAGATAAAAGGGGGATACAGGCAATGACAAAGTTAGAAAAGGGAATGATAGTTGTAGAATCGGTTAAAGCTCCAACAGGTTCCTTGGCAAGTATAATTTATGAGGGTCAGGGCCAAGGAAGCGAATATGGGAGAACCCTATTTCATATAGTTATGGATGATATGTCATACGGAGTTTTTGCCGTACGTGGCAATATTACCACTCTTGAAGATGCCCAGGCTAAACTGAATGCTCCAAAGAGGGCCGCTGCGGAAGAATCCTTAGCAGAGTATGCTGTTTGTTACCATTGGATTCATATTGATGACAACGAGCATTTTGCCCTGGAGTAAAATGAGAAAGACTTCGCTATTTTGCGGAGTCTTTTCTCTGGGGTTTAGTATTCACTTTGTTCTATGGTTTCTGAAGTAAAAAATTTGTAAAGGTTTAGGTATAATCTAAGGTTACACTGCCGTCACATATATTATGAATAGCGCCGATAATTTGCAGGCCTTTGTGCATAATTGCTTTTTTTAGAATGGGGCTAGTTAATTGCAGCTTTTCAACTGTAAATTCAATATTAGCCTTAATTGCATTTTGGAGCAATTCGCCGGTACGGTTTTTGGCGGTTTCGACGGCAGGGGCGATAGATTGAAGGATAGACGCAATGTGCACAGGACCTTGCTTGTTCTCTAACGCTGCTTTGACGGCTCCACAGTCTTGATGACCCAATACTAAAATTAACCGTACATCGAGGTGTTCTACGGCGTATTCGATGCTGCCAAGCACAACAGCATCAACTACTTGGCCTGCTGTCCGCACGACGAATAACTGGCCTAGCCCTTGGTCAAACACAATTTCGGGGGGAATACGGGAATCAGAGCAACCAAGAATTATGGCAAAGGGTTGCTGCCCTTTGATGAGTTCAGCGCGTTTATTAAATCCGATGTCTGTTTTTGCGTATTTCTCAGTCACAAATCGTCTATTTCCTGCAATAAGCTTTTCCCGTGCTTGATAGGCATCCATAAATCATCGCCTCCTAATACAAAGGTATAGCAAGCTCAATAAAGAATAGGATACAAAAATGGTACTATATAATGCTCAGGTCTTCACCATTAAGAATCTTTTTCATGTTCTTCATCGGGCACATTTTGCCACACATCGTACAGGTATCTTCACATTCTGGTTTTGATTCTTCCCGATAGGCTCTTGCTTTTTCAGGATCGATAGCTAGTTCAATCATTCGTGGGAAATCCACATCAGCACGAGCGGCACTCATCTGATTATCCCATTCTCTTGCCCCCGGAATTCCTTTGGCAATATCGGCTGCATGGGCGGCAATTCGGGAAGCAATAATTCCCTCTTTCATATCGTCCAAATTGGGAAGACGAAGGTGTTCGGCCGGTGTTACATAACAGAGGAAATCAGCACCATTGGCTGCGGCAATAGCACCGCCAATTGCACTGGTAATATGATCATAACCAGGCGCGACATCGGTAACGAGTGGGCCAAGCACATAAAACGGTGCGCCATGGCACAGCCTTTTTTCTAACAACATGTTGGCAGCTATTTCATTAATAGCTACATGACCAGGACCTTCGATCATAACCTGCACATTTCTTGCCCAGGCGCGTTTAGTCAACTCGCCCATGGTAATGAGTTCTTCGATTTGTGCTGGGTCGGTAGCGTCATTAATGGAACCGGGGCGGCAGGCGTCTCCCAAGCTGATGGTCACATCATACTTTTCGCAAATATCGAGCAGCCGGTCATAGTATTCATAAAAAGGATTTTCTTGTTTATTCAATTCCATCCAGGCAAAGAGCAGTGAACCACCGCGGGAAACGATATTGGTGAGCCGCTTATTCTTTTTCACTCGTTCGGCTGTTTGCAGGTTCATGCCACAGTGAATGGTCATAAAATCCACACCATCTTCAGCATGTCTTTCTACGACTGAAAAAAACTCATCAACAGTGATATCTTTTAAATCCTTATCAAGCATGCCAACAGCGTCATACATTGGCACAGTGCCAATCATCACAGGAGACAGTTCAATCAACTTGCGCCGAAATTCCCGGGTCTTACCATAGCAACTTAAATCCATGATGGCATCTGCTTTTAGCTCAATCGCCTTTTGCGTTTTTTCTAATTCAAGCTCCATATCATAGCAATCCTTGGAAACACCCAAATTGACATTGATTTTGGTTCGAAGTTTTTCGCCAACGCCTTTAGGGCTAAGGTTGGTATGCTGTCGGTTAGCCGGGATAACAACCTTGCCGCCTGCCATTAGCTCGCGTAGCAGCCCGGGTTCCAGACTTTCCTCCCGCGCGACGATACGCATTTGTTCAGTGATGATGCCTTGTTTGGCAGCATCCATTTGTGTGGTATACATGATTAGTTTCCCCTTCCTCATAATTATATTTTAGCCATAGGCAGAGGTGAGGGCAGGCAAGCTTCAATGTAATTGGCATGAATGCTTTCCTACGGTGGTATTAACCACATCAGGTTCGAGGGTTGGAGTTCATCCTCTCAGCCGTTGGGCACCCCTAGCTATAACTAATAAGCGGTTGAACATGTTTTTCAATTCTGAATTTGGTATGAGTTAATGTGCTGCCGACATGGACATAAATAATTTTGACAAATCTGAAAATTGAATGGCAAATAATGTATTTCAGTTATATAATAAGTATTGAGATGCTGTTTAGTCAACCAAACGATAACATAAAAAAATAAAGTAATAAAAAAAAATGAAGCAAGGTGGTTAGATGAATTACCTGGCCTCAATAATTGAAGCTATCCAACAGGAAACAAATACAGGTACGATTTGTGAATTGGAGATCGAAGGGGCACCAGTTTGCTATATCGAAATGCCAAGAGGCGATCTGGCAAAAGAAATTATTCAACTTACTGAAGCCGTCATAGAGTCAGTAAAAGATGGAAACATTATGCCATTAAAAGTTTATATCAGCTGGGTATGCAAGCTTCGGCTCGAACAGGGTGTTAAGTTGGCAGACATCATGTTGCTTTTTGATCTATACGAAAAATCGCTCAAGGATGCTATGTCTCAATTTCTAAAAGATGATTTGGTCAGCCTCAACCGCTACCGGCGGGAGATTGATGCGCTATTAGATAGGGCAAGGGTATATGTATCAGAGTACTTTTTCACATTGTACGAAGAAACAGTCTACAAACAGTTCGAGCAGTTAAGAACCATTAACGAAATAGCTGTCTATCTTACTTCTTCTCTTGACCTATATGAAGTATTGAATTTTATAGTGATAAGCGCCTTGCGTTTATTTCATGCAGATTGTGGCAGTATTTTGCTGCTGGATGAGACTAGTAATTTGCGCGAGTCGATTACAACTGGCTGGCAGGATATTCACTCAGCTGCCGCTATTTCGGAGATGTTAGTTTGTACAACAAGCCTGATGGACATAGAATATAAAGA
The DNA here is from genome assembly GCF_007830295.1 of Sporomusa sp. KB1. Lineage (GTDB taxonomy): Bacteria > Bacillota > Negativicutes > Sporomusales > Sporomusaceae > Sporomusa. Next base: position 3,271,176 of record NZ_VLKC01000002.1, read on the forward strand.
CTTAATATCTGAGCAGATGAGGGCGGTTTTTAAAAAAGAAAGTTTATCTAAGGTAAAGCTTATAAAGCTTTATTTGCACGAACTTGATATTGGAGTATTGATTATAGGCTTTCGTTCTATGCAGCAGATGTCACCCATTGATCAAAAGCTGCTCGAGACTTTTGCTAACCATGCGGCCATCGCAGTTCACAACGCTCAATTATATGGTGATGCCGATTTAAAACTTAAACAGCGAATACATCAGGTAACTGTTGTTCTGGAGCAAAAACGTGCCATTATGCATTGTATGCGTGAAGGTGTAATTGCTATTAATACGGACGGCTATATTGATTTGGTGAATAGTGAAGGACAACGCCTCTTGGGCCGCCAGGATAATATTATTGGTAAACATATTTGGGAGGTTATACCCAACTCACGTTTACCCATTGTGTTAAAAACCACTCAGGCTGAATACGATCAGGAGCAGGAAGTGGGGGATAAATTTATTATTACCAATCGGGTACCCCTGATAGTCAATGGCGCTGTCATTGGGGCTATTGCTACCTTTCGGGATAAACAGGACGTTAAGATCCTGGCAGCAGAATTGGTGGGATTGAAAAGCCTCCTGGAATCCATGCGGGCGCAATCCCATGAATTTACCAATAAATTGCACGCTATATCCGGGTTGATTCAGATGAAACAGTATGATAAAGTCGTTGAACTGATAACATTGATGTATAAAACACAGCAGGATCTGGTTAGCTCTATTGTTAGGCGGGTTAAAGATCAGGCGACAGCAGGATTAATTATTGGAAAAATAAGTCAATCCAGTGAGCAGGGAATTTCTCTTCGGCTTCATCCCCGAAGTAAACTCCTTGCGCTTCCTGTCAGCTTTAGTAGTTTGTCTATGGTTACAGTGCTGGGCAATCTAATAACTAATGCCATGGATGCCGTTGCCAGCTTGCCTGCTGAACGGCGAATTATTACTGTATATATCTTTGAAGGCAGGAAATACCTGAATATCAAAGTCAGTGATTTAGGTAAAGGTATACCTGAACCCTACCGGAGGAAGATTTATCACCGCGGTTTTTCTACTAAACAAGGTAGCAGGGGAGTTGGACTAGCTTTAGTCATGCAAGAGGTAAAAATCTGCGGCGGCACAATTTCTGTTCACTCGTGTGAAAACGAGGGTAGTACCTTTTGTATAAAGATACCAATACGGTAAACCTGGATACTTAGAAAAGAGGAGGGAACCGGAATGGGAGTTGATATTGTTATTGTTGAGGACGATCCGATGGTCATGGAACTTCACCGGCAATATATCAGTCAAGTGAAGGGTTTCCACTTAGTAGGACAAGCGGCTAATGCGGCAGATGGGTATGATATGATAGTTAGTGTTAAACCACGGTTGGTCATTCTAGATATCTATATGCCGGGAAAAAGCGGGATTGATCTGTTACGGCGAGTAAGAGCAGAGGGAATTAACATTGATGTTATCTTAGTTACGGCAGCCCATTATTCAGAGACAATTCAACAGGGAATGCAGTGCGGAGTAGTGGATTATATTATAAAACCATTTACACTTCAACGTTTCAAAAAAGCACTAAAGAGTTATCAGCAGTATATTGATCGACTAAACAAAACACAGCAGCTATGTCAGAAAGATATTGACTGTTTAAAAGGAGCTACTCCGGGGGAAAGCATACCTAATAGCCTAAATGAATTAAAAGAAAATATCCCCAAGGGATTAGACAAAGCGACCCTGAAAGCTATTCTGATGATCATAAATAAACAGCCTGATTATTTTACTACAAGTGAAATAGCAAAATTGGTTGGAATATCAAGGGTTACTGTTAGGCGCTACTTAAACTATTTAACTGATAACGGCTGGCTGAAAGGCATCCTCTCGTACGGACCAGTGGGAAGGCCATTGCATAAATACACTAAGGATGATCTATTCTGTTTATAGTTTTTACCAAAGGATAGTAAGCAACTCAGTTGCGAGGAGTTTACTATCCTTTTTTTAATCCATTTTTAGGATAATTCCATGAATTATATTAACAAAATAATCCTTATTTACCATATAGTAGTCAAGCTGGGGCGTGTACCTTATAATTACAACTGTAAGAGGTTCCCAGGAAGACCACCTTCTAAAGGAGGATAATCTATCATGGAAAAAGCCATATCCTTTAGAGTTGCCGATGCTATGCCGGAAGATGTTGGTCAGGGATATATCCGGATTGATAACGCCGACATGGAAAAAATGGAAGTTATTATAGGTGATATTCTCGAGATTCAAGGGAGAAAAACGACAGTTGCCAAAGTAGTTCCCTGTTTTAGTCAATATAAAAATCAAAATATTGCCCAAATGGAATCTATAATTAGAGAAAATGCCGGAGTCGGAATAGACGAACGGGTAACGGTAAGAAAAATTGCGCGTCAACCAGCACAAACGTTAGTTTTGAGTCCATTGGATGTAACAATAGATTTTAGTGATGCCCAAGATAGTAAGCATTTAGAACGAGTCTTAAATGGACTGCCAATGATTACCGGTGATAGGCTTAAGGTTAATCTGGCCGGAGCGAGAAGTCAGTACTTTACTGTTATCGGTACAGCACCGCAGGGGGCTGTAATCGTTAACGCAGCTACTAAAATAAAAGTGACTAAAACGGATGCTTCGGAAGATCGCAGTTTTCGAGCTTCCTACGAAGATGTAGGTGGTCTTGACAAAGAGCTCCAACGTATTCGTGAAATGGTTGAATTGCCGCTTAAGTACCCTGAAATTTTTCGACAGCTAGGGGTTGAAGCACCTAAAGGAGTCCTGCTCTATGGCCCGCCGGGTACAGGTAAAACCCTGATGGCTAGAGCTGTATCCAGTGAAACCAATGCGGCATTTCTGCACGTGAATGGTCCCGAAATCATCAATAAGTTCTATGGAGAAAGTGAAGCCCGGATTAGAGAGATATTTGAGACAGCGCAAAGACGGGCACCGGCCATTATCTTTATTGATGAGATTGATGCCATCGCTCCTAAACGAACTGAAGTAATCGGAGATGTTGAAAAACGTGTTGTTGCCCAGCTATTAGCTTTGATGGATGGTCTGAAGAATCGAGGGCAAGTAGTTGTTATCGGTGCTACTAACGTACCCGATATGGTCGATCCGGCGCTTCGCCGGCCAGGAAGATTTGACCGGGAGCTTTCCATTAATCCGCCTGACAGATTCGGAAGATTAAAAATATTAAAAATACATACTCGTTTAATGACAATTGATTCTTCGGTAAACATAGAAAAACTTGCCCAAATGACGCATGGTTTTGTTGGCGCAGATATTGCCATTCTCTGTAAGGAAGCCGGGATGAACGCTGTGCGGCGGTTATTGCCACAGATTGATTTCGCGGAAGAAATCGGGGAAGAAGATCTGGCAAAGCTGACAATCAACATGAACGATTTTTATGCCGCATTCCGGGAAGTAGAGCCAACTGCGACCAGGGAGTTTTTCTCGGAGCGGCCCAATACCAAGTGGGAACAAGTCGGGGGAATGGCTGATATAAAGAGAAACTTGCAGGCTATGATTGAAATGCCGCTGCGGCACCTCGAATTGTTTAAAGAGATGCAGCACAATATGCCGAAAGGATTTTTGCTGACAGGACCACCAGGAACAGGTAAAACGCTAATGGTAAAAGCACTGGCTGGTTCGAGTGAAGCTCATTTCATATCGGTAGATGCCGCTGCGCTTAATTCCCGCTGGTTCGGCGAAGCCGAAAAGGGTCTGCGACGCATTTTTAAGCGAGCCAAGCAAATCGCTCCCTGCATTCTGTTCTTTGATGAAATTGATGCATTAGCGCCTGTACGGGCGGTAACAGACAGAAATGGAACAGATCGCTTAGTAAGTCAACTGCTTTTGGAACTAGATAGTTTAATGGATAGTGCCAATGTAATTGTTGTTGCTGCCACCAACCGGCCTGATATGGTAGATCCGGCACTTATGCGGCCAGGACGGTTTGATTATATTGTGGAACTACCATTACCTAATAAAGCAGAACGATTAGAAATATTTAAGATTCATACCGCAAAAATGCCTTTAGCAGACGGTATTGATCTGGATGAACTGATAATTTCTACAGAGGGCGCGGTGGGTTCTGATATTGAGGCCATCTGCAAGCACGCAGCTTTATCAGCGATGAAACGCTATGTTAGTGATTCGCAGAGTATAGCTACTCACATCTATAAGGTGTTAAATGAGGATTTTGGCTATGGTCTGCGTCAAATATCTCTAAAAAAGTAAAGGAAACTTTGCCAATGGGGGTGATGGCTAAAGAACGGGTAAGCGATTCTAATGGTCACCTGTTGATCAATCTTTAGTATTTAAAAGGGGGAGAGAAAATGACACTAGCAGTTGCTGTTGATGCTAAGATGAAGGAAGTAACTGTATGGACTAGGGGTGTAACCCTAGCCAAAGAAGCTCGCGACACTGCTACACTGCTCGCCAAGGCAGGTAGCCTCGAAGGAAAGTACAATCAATCCTTCGATAACTATGTTGATCTGCCTGACCGGATCAATGTTCCTGTTAAGAGCTATGCCCGGCTTAGTCCGGAACCTATCGAAACCTTTTATGAGTATGAGAATTACCGCCCTGATATTGTTGTGCTGGCCGAAGAAACACTGGTGAAGGGCAACGACATTCTTAAAGGCTGTAAAGATGGCTGCGTTGTTGTCATCAATACCAAACGTGACGTCAACAAGCTAATTAAGTACCTTTCGCCTAAAGAAAATGTGAGTAAAGTAAAAGCTGTTGCCGCTATTGATGCTGATGCCTTGGGTGCTGGCGTGTTCCATACCTTTGATGGAACCGAAGGTTGTATTGACGATACCAAGATTGGTGCCGGCGTTGGCGCAGCTATGGCTGCTGCTGTTGCCAAAGCAAGTGGAATCGTTAAATTAGAGTCCTTAATCAAACTTGCTGACAACAAAAAGGCTGTTCAGCAAGGTTGGGATGCAGTTCAAGTTGTTAATCTGTAGTAGTTGGTAATTTTAGGGAGGTGTAAATATGGCAAAAGTTTATAAGCAAGTGCCATTTGCTGCTATTGTTCCGTCCCCTCAGACCGAAAACGAGGGTATGATTACCGGGAACTGGCGGTTTCTCCGTCCGGTAGTTGATAAAGAACAATGCACCGAGTGCAAAACTTGTTATATTTATTGTCCAGATGCCTGTGTTAATTACTCCAAGGACGACGGAATCAGCTTCAATTTGAAGTATTGCAAAGGTTGTGGTATTTGCAGCAACGTTTGTCCGGTTGGGGCCGTAAGTCGCGTGCCTGAACTCGATTTTGATGAATAAGGAGTGAATGAGATGTCAATCAAGAAAAAAGGTACAGGGTTAACTGCGGTTGCAGATGCTTGGCAGCTTGCCGATATTGATGTTTCAGCATCATATCCTATTCGCCCGTATACAGCGGTTATGGCTGAATTAGCGAAGCGGATTGCTAATGGTGCTATGAATTGCGAAATGGTTCATGGTGAGGGCGAACATGCGCAGTTTAGTATTGCTCACGGCGCATCCATGGCTGGTGCCCGTGCCACTACCGGTTCTTCCGGTGTAGGCGTTACCTATGCTTTTGAAACCTATTCCCCAATTGCGGGCAGTCGTTGCCCAATCCAGGCCCTTGTTGGCGATCGTACGCTTGACCCTCCCGGTGACTTTGGTTCTGAGCACACGGATTGCTTAACTCTCCGTGATAATGGCTGGATTTATGGCTGGGCACAAGATGCCCAGGAATCGTTAGATAATAGCCTAATGTATTTTCGGATTGGTGAAGATCCTGAAATCATGTTGCCGCAAATCGTCGCTATGGACGGTTATTTTGTCACCCATATTGCGCAGGATTATATAATGCCTGATCAAGCACAAGTTGACAAATACCTGCCTAAATTCAACCCGAAGTTCCGTCTTGATGTGAATAACCCTGTTATCATGGGGCCACAGATCGAGCCGGAAATGGGACCACCTCTGGAGTGGGACCGTCATGTTGTTATGACAAAAGTTAAAGAAAAAATTGTTCAGGCAACAGAAGAATTTGCTCAAGTATTTGGCCGGACCTATGCTCCGTTCGTTGAAGGGTATATGACAGACGATGCTGACATGGTATTTGTGCTGCAAGGTGCGCATGCGGTTACTTGCCGTAGTGCCATCAAATATCTCCGTGAAGCGGGTTACAAGGTCGGTATGTGCAGAATACGCTGGTTCCGTCCATTCCCGGATGAGGACATTGCTCAAATCTTGACCAAGTTTAAAGTTGCTGGTGTTATTGATACTGGAACATCTTATGGTGCTCCGTGCGCTGGCGGCGTTCTCTCGAACGAAGTTAAAGCTGCGATGTCTGAAATTAAGAACAAGCCGATTATTCAAAGCTTTACTTCCGGTTTAGGCGGCGAGACTATTACCCATGACGAGTTCTTCGCTATGGCTGAAATGATGAAAGAAACATTAAATGCTGGCAAACTTATTCAAAGCGGTACTTGGGTTAACTTCAATGATTATCATGAAGGTGCTTCCCAAATTAATACTGCTAAAACCGAAGCTGCCCCCAGTAAATAATAAGGAGGAGTAAACGATGGCAGTTGCTGAATTAGTTAAGTCAATTGCACAGACTACAGATCTTGTGGACACGTATGTCCCAGGTCATCGTACCTGTGCAGGTTGCGGCCCGGCTCTTGCGTATCGCCTAGTAGCTAAAGCTGCTGGTAAAAATACAATCTTTGTTGGGCCAACTGGCTGTATGTATGTTGCTAACACTAGTTATGCCTGCGGTCCGTGGGCTGTACCCTGGACTCATGCACAAATTACCAACGCCGGTGCTGTAGCTTCCGGTATTGCTGAAGCTTTTCGTATGATGATTAAGAAGGGGAAAATCCAGGACGAATTCCCCAACATTATTGTTATGGCCGGTGACGGCGGCTGTTCCGACATTGGTCTGCAAGCAATGTCAGCTATGTTCTATCGCGGGCATAAAGTTCTCTGCGTAATGTATGACAATGAATCTTATGCCAACACTGGTATTCAGGTTTCCCCGTCCACTCCGTACGGTGCTACCACAATGTTTACCCCAGCTGGTCCGGAGATTCCTGAAGCTAAGAAACATCACTTGAAAGACCCGATGGCTATATTCTGTTCAGGCGGCCATCCGTATATCAAGTATGGTGCTACTGCTTCCATTGGTTATCCCATTGACCTTATGAACAAGGTTCGGAAAGGCCTTGCCCAAGATGGCCCGGCGTTCATTCATCTGCAATGTACGTGTCCGAAGGGCTGGTCATTCCCGTCTGACCGTACCATTGAGATCTCTAAACTAGCCGTAGAAACCGGTATGTGGAATCTATATGAGGTTGAAGATGGTGATTGGGCTAATAAGAAATTCACTAATGTGCCGAAGAATCGTAAGCCTGTTGACGAGTACCTCCAAACGCAGGGACGTTTCAGCCACCTGCAGTCTGAGCATGTAGTTAAAATTCAAAGCTTCGTTAACAAGCGTGCGAAAACACTTGGCATGGAGGTTCCGCTTCCACCTGCTAAGTAAAGTTGTCTAAAAACTAAATAGGCGTTATGCCGTAAGTCCCTGGTCCCTGTGTGAACAAAAGGAACCAGGGACTTACTAATGTAGCACTCTTTGTTCACCATGAACAAAGAGGCTTGGAAGGAGGCTTGGTTGTATGGATAAGGGTGTTGCCTTAACTCTTACAAACTGGATACTCGCTTTCCTACCTATCTTAGTCTTGCTATCCACTATTTTACTGTTTAAATGGGGTGCGCCGAAATCAGGAGCAGTTTCATGGTTTACGGCAGTAGTTATTGGTATGTTTGTCTTTGGTGGCGACTCTAGAATATTGGCTTTAGCCAATAGTAAAGGTATGGCAATGGCATTGTATGTGTTGCTCATCATCTGGGGTGCGGTTTTCCTCTATAATTTTGTTGAAAAGAATGGTGCTATTAAAGTAATTGGCGATACCATGATCAATGTGACTGAAGAAAAATTATTACAATGTTTACTTATGTCATGGTGTTTTGCCAGTTTTATGCAAGGTATTGCCGGATTTGGCGTGCCTGTTGCTGTTGTTGCGCCGATTATGCTGGTTATGGGCTTCAAGCCAGCTGTTGCGGCTGCTACCTGTCTAGTAGGGCACTCTTGGTCAATTAGCTTTGGGTCTATGGGTTCGTCCTATTATACGATTCAACTGGCTACTAAGATTCCCGGCGATATTATCGGTCCCTGGATGGCGATTTTGTTTGCTATTCCTATTTATGCTACCGGACTTTCTGTATGCCATATTTACGGCGGTTTCTCCGCTGTTAAAAGAGGTTTGCCGGCAGTTATGATAACTGGTACCGTAATGGCGTTCATGTGCTGGTTTATGAATAAACTGGGTGCAGCGCAATTGGCTACTTTAATTCCGGCACTTTGTGGTTGCGGAACTATGGCTATATTAGCCAAAACTATTTATCGTCACGAGGCAGATGGGACTAAAAAAGAGGACGAAAAGCCATATATGGGATTTCATATGGCGTTTTCCCCCTACTATATCTTAATCGCATTATGCATTCTGACCCAGGTCAAAGCTGTCTCAAAACTTTTTGCCTCCTATTCATGGGGCCTTAACTATCCGGCAATTACGACTGCTGCCGGTTTCGCAATAAAAGCTGAAAAAATGTACTCTAAAATTAATATTTTTTCGCATCCGGCTCCTTTGTTGCTATTTGCAGCATTATGCGCTTTTGTTATATTCAAAATGGCTCGTAAGTGGAAGCCGGGTGCCTTTAGTGGAGCATTTGAAGCCACGGTTAAACAATGTGTTCCCACCAGTATTGGGATAACTACCATGGTTATGATGGCGTTGATTATGAACGATACTGGTATGACCAACTTACTGGCAAAAGGAATTGCTAACTCTACTGGTGCTTTGTTCCCTATATTCTCCCCATATATTGGTGTGTTAGGATCATTTCTTACCGGTAGTAACACCAACTCCAACGTCATGTTTGGCGCGTTGCAGCTTGAGACAGCTAAGGTGTTAGGAATTAGTACGGTTATCCTATGTGCCGTGCAGTCTGTCGGCGGTTCAGTTGGCTGCGCCATCGCTCCGTCAAAAGTGTTGATTGGCTCAGCAACTGTTGGTCTTGAGGGTCGCGAAGGCGAGGTAATGAATCGGACAATACCTTATTGTTTAATCATTTCGCTGCTTGTGGGCATTAATGCTTGGATTTTTGCTTGCATGCTATTTAAGGATCTTTCTTAAGTCAATAAAAATGCGAAATATGCAAAGGGGGTATTGTAATGAGTACAAATCCTGTGCCTAATGCGAATACTAATGTTGTTACCACAGAAGTGTCTTGGCGAAAGAAATATCGTAACCCACTGATGAATGCCGCCTTCTGGGGGTTTTGGATAGGATTCTTTCTGGCACACCAAGGCGGCGTTACTAACAACGGAACAATGATTAGCTTGTCATATGTGATATTCACGCTTGCTTGTTTGGTTCCTTTGGTTACAAAAAAATAAGTGGTTAGGGAAATGCCGTTTTTAGCGGCATTTCCCCATTTTCAATAAAAAATTCCACTCATACATGTCAGCGGCAAAGACTATTGAGAGGTGGTATCATGATTGGCGGTAAACCGAAAGAAGTGTCTATAGAAAAACCATCGATAAAGGCTATCGTTTTATCTTGTCAAACTTACCTAAAAAAATGTAAAACAACACACCGATGTGATGTAGCTAGTCCACCACTGTCGGAGTGTTTTTGGGCGCTTGTCGGATCAGTTGCGGGTATGGGGGTGATAACTTACTTAAGCCTGATCAGAGATGTTCCGGTTCTTGTCGCTTCGTTAGGAGCATCGGCTTGTCTGATTTATGGGGTTCCAGCAGCTCCGTTTGCCCAGCCCCGAAATGCTGTTGCAGGACACCTACTTGCTGCTGTAATTGGAGTTTTTATCTATCAGCTAGCTGGTGCTCATTGGTATACGGCAGCGCTTAGTGTAGGATTAGCGGTAGCTACTATGGTAGGAACCAGGACTGTTCATCCGCCGGCCGGGGCAACAGCTCTAATTGCTGTAATTACCAAACAAGACTGGCTATTTATCGTGTTGCCGGTAGGCGTGGGTATCTGTATTTTGGTACTTGTAGGCATACTGGTGAATAATCTTGCCGGCAAGCGCCAATACCCTAAGTACTGGTGGTAGCAATATGAATCCTGCTGGCAAGTGGTTTGGGTGGAAGGATAGTTTGTTTGAACAAAGAGTCTTGCTTATTTATATTCTTCGATGGAGTTTTCTGGGTATAACAACAGGAGTAATTGTCGGAACCGGTGTGGCAGTATTTTTAAAAATGTTGGCCTGGGCGATTGCGGTGTGGACCCAAGTGTGGTACTACTATTTTTTCTTACCGGTGATCTTAGGCTTGAATTGTTGGTTAATGAGTGTGGCAGCGATTCAAACAGCAGGCGGCAGTGATAAAGTAATTGAAGCCATTCATCAGCGAGATGGCTGTTTGCAGCTAGCGGAAATGCCAGTAAAAATCGCGGCAACAATTATAACGATTGCTGCTGGCGGGTCAGCCGGAAAGGAAGGTCCTGCAGCTCAAATTGGTGCTACGCTCGCGTCAGCATGGGCAAAGTTTCTACGAGTCAGCAGGGCTGACAGCCGCAAAGTAGTTACCTGCGGTTTAAGTGCTGGATTTGCCTGTGTATTTGGAACACCTGTTGCTGGCGCCATTTTTGGGATCGAGGTACTGTTTATTGGGAAAATTCTTTATGATACACTCTATCCTGCCTTTGTGGCGGGGCTGGCAGGCTACTATATTTGTCGTATAATAGGAATACCTTACTTCTATTTGCAAATTCACGTCGAGCCTACAGGGTATCTTATTTTTCAATCCATTATACTGGGAGTAGTGTGTGGTTTGGCAGCTATTTTTTTTATCAAAACAATCAACTTTTGCAAACATGGTTTTACCTGTTTACATATAGCTCAACAGGCAAAAGCCTTTGTTGGCGGTATTATGCTTATTCTGATTGGATATTTTGCCAGTCCGTTATATTTGGGCTTAGGATTAGAACTGTTCGAAACCGGGATTAGTGGACAGTCTGTTGCAGTGGTTGCTTTTTTCTGGAAAACGCTGGCTACAGGGATAACGCTTGGCTGTGGTGGAACCGGGGGAATCATTATGCCAATTATTATTGTTGGAACTATGACCGGCAATTTATTTGGGCAGCTTTTCGGGAATCTGGATATAGCAGTGTATGCTGTGCTTGGTATGGTTGCGCTCTTAGCGGCAGCAGTAAATATTCCGGTAGCAGCCGTAGTTATGGCTGCTGAATTATTTGGCAGTGATATTATTCCTTATGCAGCGGTCAGCTGCTCAATTAGCTATTTAATTTCCGGTCATCGTAGTGTTTACCCCAGCCAGATTATATTTGCTGGCAAAATTCCATATTTATGTAAAGACGAGGGGAAGTCTGTCAGTTGTGCTGAAGGACAGGTAAGTTTCACGTCAGTGGAAGAAGATCAAATAAGGCAGTGACTCAGACGAATAAAAATTACGAATAATTTCACCAGGCCATGTATTGACATATTCTAGTTGTCTATGTTAAAATATGTTAAATTTCATATGACTCTTATCCAGAGTGGTCGAGGGACTGGCCCGATGACACCCGGCAACCGGCAGCTATGCTGCAGTGGTGCTAATTCCAGCAGGAGAAATCCTGACAGATAAGAGGAAGGCGCATGTACGTTAGCCCCTTTCCTCGGAAAGGGGCTTTGCTTTTTGAATTTCTATCAAGCGGCAGAAAACGCACGAAGGAGGAAGGAAGCTATGGCAGATAGCTGCAATGACAAATCCGGTGATTTGATAACCAGCGGGAAGCGGCCAGATAGCAATGAGGTGATTATTATTATCCGTGATGGAAAGGTAGTGAGTTTTATTCAGAAAAGTCGAAAAAACTTTGTGGAAGGCATGTATGGTGACGGGATATAATTACTATTGCCACTAAGTACAAATTGGGATATGCTATTAATTAGATGCTATCTAGACAAGTCTTGGGAATATTAACTAAAGAAGAAAGTGAACAGCTATTAATGACTTTGAAGAAGATAAATACTGAATTTTTTTAGCAGGGGGCTTTTAATGAGTTTACATCATCAGGACCCACATCATTATGAACATATAACCCCCAATAATAAGCGCGGGTTAAGCGTTGCCTTGAGTGCAACAGCCGTAATCATGTTTCTGGAGTTCTTTGGTGGGTTGATTACCAATAGTTTGGCGCTTCTATCTGATTCAGGACATATGCTGAGTGATGTTAGTTCACTGGCACTGAGTCTGGTAGCTATTACTTTTGCGGCTAGGCCGCCTTCATCCAATAAGACCTTTGGCTACCAAAGGTTTGAAATCCTGGCGGCTTTGTTTAATGCTTTGACTTTGCTTGCTATTGCTGCTTTCATTATCGTCGAAGCTTACCAAAGATTTCAACAGCCGCAAGCTGTCGATAGTGTTTCTATGATAGTGATTGCTTTTATTGGCATGGCTGCCAATGTAATTAGTGCAGTGGCACTTTTAAAGCAGGGGGATGTGAAGGATAATATCAATATCCGCAGTGCTTACCTGCATGTCATTGGTGATACCTTGAGTTCAGTAGGAGCCATTGCTGCCGGCATACTTATACATTTATATTCCTGGTATTGGGTTGATCCGCTGGTTAGTGTAGTAGTTGCTGTAATCATCAGTAAAGGTGCCTGGAAGGTTACCATGCAGGCGTTGCATATCCTGATGGAAGGAGTACCGCCGGATATTGACACAAGTCAGGTACATACCTGCCTGGCATCAATTACTGGTGTAAACAATGTCCACGAACTACGGGTGTGGAGTCTGACAAGTGGGTATAATGTGCTCAGCTGCCATTTAGTAACTGAGCATACGGACAACAGACACAGTATTTTGACACAAGCTACAAATGAAATACGGGAAAAATTTAAAATTCAGCAAGTGGCTATTCAGATTGAAACACCTGATTACCAGTGTATGCAGAAAACGATATAAGAAGAAAAAGGTACTGATGTCATCAATTTTAGATGTGAAACCAGAAGTTATTAGAAAGATGTAATTTTCAAAAAAGGTATGGAACTGCTGAGACTGCAAAGTCCTGCTGGTTCTTTATACCTTTTTTGTCTTTTTTTCCTACTGCTTAAGCAGAGAGGTTACGAAATGGTAAACAGATATAAAAACAGCCAAACTAAAAAGAAAAACAAAAGGGCTTCGATATTTTGTGGATAATGGCATATGATAAGAAAGAAAAATGTGAATCTGTAACTCGTATCATGAAGGAAGACGAAAGTAATCCTCTTCTCTGCAAATATATTTGAGGAGTGACGATTATGCCAAAACCGATATTTTTCCAAGAACGGTGTAAAGGCTGCGCCTTATGTACAGTGGCATGTCCTAAAAAGCTGCTGGTAATGTCTAAAACTTTTAATGGCAAGGGTTATAATTTCTCCACCTGTCCTGACGCCTCGGAATGTGTTGGCTGCTGTCTGTGTGCCCGGTCCTGTCCGGATATAGTAATTGAGATTCATAAGTAGACTTAACGTGGGATTAACTCGCTCTTATCTTCCCTTTGTAGAAGCTGAAAGTCTTAGAGCGAGTTAGTCATCAGATAGTAATAGGAGTGGTGAATATGTCAGAAAAAGTACTCATGAAAGGCAATGAGGCTATTGCTGAGGCTGCAGTTATTGCCGGTTGCCGCCATTATTTTGGCTATCCGATTACACCACAAACTGAGATACCGGAATATATGTCCAAACGTATGCCACAGGTTGGCGGCGTGTTTTTGCAGGCAGAGAGTGAGATTGCGGCTATTAATATGGTATATGGTGCAGCAGGCGCAGGGGCCAGGGTTATGACTTCTTCCTCCAGTCCGGGAATTAGCTTAAAGCAAGAGGGTATTTCTTATATTGCCGGAGCTGAGCTACCCTGTCTTATTGTAAATATTATGCGTGGCGGTCCGGGACTTGGTGGTATTCAACCAGCACAAAGTGACTATTTTCAGGCTACAAAGGGTGGTGGCCATGGCGATTATCATACTATTGTGCTGGCTCCGAATTCAGTTCAGGAAATGGCAGACTTCACTATGTTGGGATTTTCATTAGCTGACCAATATCGCAATCCGGTTATGCTGCTAGGCGATGGGGTTATCGGTCAAATGATGGAACCGGTTGAAATCAAAGAGAACAATACTAAGCCTGTGGAAAAGCCGTGGGCTGCTGTTGGAATGCATGGGCGTACTAAGCCGAATATAATTAGTTCGTTATACCTAAAAGCCAAGGAGCTGGAAGAGCATAATAATCGTTTGCAAAAAAAATATGCTCTGATTCGGGAAAATGAAATGCGTTGGGAAGAAATTTACACCAAGGATGCAAAGCTTATTCTTGTTGCTTACGGAATTACAGCGCGTATTGCACAGTCGGCGGTCGATAAAGCCAGAGAGAATGGTAAAAAGGTAGGTTTGTTACGTCCCATCTCGCTGTGGCCATTCCCGGAGCCGCCATTTTCCCGGTTGGCAAAAACGGCCAAGGCCTTTTTAACGCTTGAGCTAAGCGCTGGACAAATGATTGAAGATGTGCGTCTGGCTATTCATGATGCTAAGCCTGTATACTTCTATGGCCGTACTGGTGGCATGATAATGACCCCAACGGAGATTTATCAGGAGGTCACCAGGATTCTAGATGGTAAGGAGGGCAAATAACATGGCGGAAGGGCTATTTTCCAGACCGAAAGCATTATTTGACATACCTACTCACTATTGCCCTGGCTGTCATCATGGTATTATTCATCGGTTGGTAGCTGAGGTAATTGATGAACTTGATATTCAGGAAAAAACAATTGGGGTTGCGCCGGTAGGATGTTCAGTGCTTGCTTATGAGTATTTCCATGTTGACATGCTGGAAGCTTCCCATGGACGTGCACCGGCTGTAGCTACCGGTGTCAAACGGGTGCATCCTGACGCTGTTGTATTTACCTATCAAGGTGATGGGGATTTGGCGGCTATCGGCTGTGCAGAAATTGTCCATGCGGCTGCGCGGGGCGAAAAAATAACGACTATCTATGTTAATAATGCCATTTATGGTATGACTGGCGGTCAAATGGCTCCCACTAGTCTGATTGGTCAAGTTACCAGTACATCTCCTTATGGACGTAACTTGGAGACTGCGGGAATGCCTATTCGGGTATCGGAGATGCTGGCTACTCTGGATGGCCCTGCCTTTATTGCCCGGGTGGCAGTCAATACACCTGCTGCTATGAATAAAGCAAAGGCCGCTATCAAAAAGGCATTTGAGCTTCAACTCAGCGGACAAGGGTTTTGTTTAGTAGAAGTACTGTCAATTTGCCCAACAAACTGGGGAAAAACGCCGCTTGAAGCCGTTACATGGCTGGAAGAAAACATGGTGCCGCACTACCCGCTTGGTGTTTACAAAGATGCGGCGGAGGTGGCAAAATGAGACACGAGATTATCATGTCCGGTTTTGGTGGTCAGGGTGTTATGCTTATGGGTCAGATAGTAACCTATGCAGGTATGCTGGAAGAAAAACATGTATCCTGGATTCCTTCCTATGGTCCCGAGATGCGTGGCGGGACAGCCAACTGCTCAGTTATTATTACTGAAGGGTTACCGGGTTCTCCAATGGTAGAAGAACCGACAGCCGCTGTTATTCTTAATTTACCATCACTTGACAAGTTTGAAGCTGCCGTTCGGGCAAACGGAGTTTTGATTGTCAATAGCTCATTAATTGACAGAGCCGTTAACAGGCAGGATATCAAGGTTTATCGTGTGCCGGTAAATGATATAGCGATTGAGATGGGCAATTTGAAAATGGCCAATATGGTGGCACTGGGCGCGCTTATTGCCGCGACCGATGCCGTTGAAATGGAAGTGCTGTTTACTGCGTTAGCCAAAAAGTTTGCGTCTAAGCCTCAGATCATTGAGGTCAACCAACCAGCTATTAAACGCGGTTATGACTATGTAAAAAACAACATAGCTTAAGTGAAGCAAAAAAGAAGTGTAAGGGTGCAGGAAAAGTATTACTAATATAGAATGTGTAACCTACTATATGTTAAGGAGGTTACATATAATGCCGAAGAAAATTCTTTTACTGACTGGTGACTGTGCGGAAGACTATGAGGTTAAGGTTCCCCAACAAGCGCTGATGATGCTTGGCTATCAAGTTGATGTAGCCGTGCCTAATAAGAGTGCCGGCGATATGGTTCAGCTGGTTGTACATGACTTTATCGGTCTGGATACCTATGTTGAATTGACTGGTCACCGGATTCCGGTTGATGTTGCAGCCAAAGACGCTAAGGCTGAAGATTATGTCGGGTTGGTAGTTCCTGGCGGTCGTGCTCCTGAATATATTAGGATGTATGATGAGGCTCTCAAACTAGTACAGGATTTCTTTGCTGCTGGCAAACCAGTAGCCGCCATTTGTCACGGTACCCAGTTACTGGCTCCGGCGAAAGTATTGGCTGGTAAAACAGTAACTTCCTATCCGGCATGTGCCGCTGAGTGCCAATTGGCTGGTGCTGAATGGAAAAACGAGCCGGTTGTTATCAGTGGTAATTTGGTCACAGCCCAAGCCTGGCCCAATCATCCTGCATGGTTAAAAGCTTTTGTTGATCTACTGGGCGCGAAGATCAGTATCTAAATAAGCTGTATGCTATAAACGGGATTGCTATGCTATCAGCTGCCAAGACGTAAGAAAAATTTTTTCTTACGTCTTGGCGGCAAAAGTATAGCAATCTCTTTTACTGCTTACTGTTGTTAAAGAATTGACTAGTAGGCCATACTATAGATAGACAGATTTGTCTAGTTGAGCTATAATTATACAGTTATAGCTGTTTTTCAGCACTACGAACGGAAGGGGTGCAGTTATTGTTTGTTCATGATCTTATTCTTAATGGAACAGTAGACAGCCCGGCTTTTGCGGGTAAAGATAAGGTGTCTTATGGTGAACTGCAAGAGCAAGTAAGGAAATACCGCAATTATTTTTATTCATCAGGCATTCGGACAGGTGAAAATGTAGGGTTGTTTTCCCACAATTCGGTTGAGTTTGTATATTGCTATATGGCTATTGCCAGTCTGGGAGCTATCGTTGTCCCCATTAATTTTCAATTAACTGTCAGAGAAACTACTTTTATTATTAAAGACGCTAAGATGAGTCATCTCATTACCAGGGAGCGCTTAGCCATTGATTCTGAGCTTAGCCAACAGGGCTATAAGCAGGAAGTTACCCAGCTTGTTATTGCTGACATCAAATTAGTAGTAGAACAGGAGGAATTTTCGACGGCTCCGGCGTTAGCAGCCGGTTTTGACGAAAATCAGCCTTGTGTTATTATATATACTTCAGGTACAACTGGTATTCCCAAAGGGGCTGTGTTAACCCACAAAAATCTTGTTAGTGATGCAGTGGCTTTCCGGGAAGTGCTGCCGGTGGCTGCTACAGATAATGTATTATGTGTGCTTCCAATGTATCACTGCTTTTCCTGGACGTGCGCTGTGCTTGTCTCGCTGCTTTGCGGGGCGTCAATTACAATATTGGAAGCCTTTGCACCCAAAGAGACCATTGCGGCGATTAAAGACGATAAAGTAACAGTTGTCTTCGGAGTGCCTCCGATGTATAACCTTTTTGTTCGTGTTGGGCAGTACCAAGACTTTTCCGGTGTTAGGTACTTTATCTCCGGTGGAGCGTCTTTGCCTGAAAAAGTAGCGCAGCAGTTTTCAGAAAAATTTGGGCAAAAAATTATTGAAGGCTATGGTCTTTCAGAAGCTTCGCCGGTAGTTGCACTTAATCCAGTGTCGAAGCCAAAATACTGTTCGATTGGCAAAGCTCTCCCTGGCTTAGAGGTAAGGGTGGCTGATCCCAATGGGCAGACTTTGCCGCCAGGGATGGTTGGTGAGCTTGTCGTGCGGGGGCCAATTGTCATGAAGGGTTATTTTAACCTACCGGCTGAAACGGCTAACACGCTTAAAGATGGCTGGCTTTATACGGGCGATTTAGCTTATCAAGATTCGGAAGGCTATTTCTTTGTTGTCGATCGCTTGAAGGATTTGATTATTTCCAATGGGGAAAATATTTATCCGCGAGAGATTGAGGAGTTGCTTTATGCATACCCAGGTATCATTGAGGCCAGTGTTATTGGTGTTGCTGACGAGCTGCGCGGCCAGGTAGCGCGTGCTTATATCGTGCTGGCTGAAGGTCAGCATTTTGATAAGAAGGCAGTTAGAGAGTATCTTCATGCCAATATTGCCGCTTATAAAATTCCGCGTGATTTCCATGTGGTGGATGCTTTGCCCAAAAACCAGACAGGCAAAATATTAAAACGTGTGCTGCGCGAACACGTGGGGTAATGCTGGAAAGCCAAGTCCTTAGAAAGAGGGCTTGGCTTTTCTTTACGAAAATAATGACAAACTTGAAAAGATTACTATTTGCCTTTATAGTAGTATTTGTAAGTAAGTTTAGTTGTAGTTTTGGTGGAAGGCGATAATTATGATTCGGTTATTAACAGGTGACGACAATCCTGAGGTCAAAGCCTATTTGGAACGCAACTATATGGAAACCGCTTTACTCAGTGGCAATCTTGCCAGATGTGGGATTGATAATGACAGAATGAGCCGCCGCGCTGGTGATTATTATGGATACTTTTCTGCTGGCAGATTAGAAGGCATACTCGCCTTCTTTAACTTGGGAAATGTAGTGCCGCATTTTGAGGCTGCTAAGGCTATTGGCAGTTTTATCGAAATCATGCGCCAACGTAGATTTGAAGTATTGGTTGGTATGAAAAGGCTAGTGGAGCCTTTATGTTTGGCGCTGGCTCCCTATAAAAAAGTGCGTGACTGTGAGAATAGTTATTATTTGGTAAACCATGAAATAAGGCCATATTCCCTCGATTGTGTACATCAAATAGCTGCTGTGGAAGCAGTAGACAGGGAGATGGCCCTTACCTTTATTGTTGAGGCCTACAGGCAGGGCTTTAAACGCCGCTTTAACCAGGAATTGGCAGTCAAACTTATTGAAGATCGGGGTCCGGAAGAAACTTTGCTTTTTTTGCTTATAAACAAAATGCCTGTGGCTCAGGCGATCATTCAGGTAGCTACTGGCCGGATTAATCAGATTGGTGGTGTCTATACCAGTGAGCATAGCCGGGGTAAGGGGTATTGTAAGGCTCTGGTTGCTGAATTGTGCGGGCAGATTCATGCTGCAGGCAAAATTCCCACGTTAATGGTACGAAAAGACAATAGTCCGGCGGTGAGAGCCTATCAAGCCCTGGGGTTTGCTTATTATGATGAATATCTAATCGTAAAATTTGCAGTGTGATTTGGAGGAATGCTTATGCGCATAGCTGTGGGTGTTACCGGTGCAAGCGGCGCCATATACGGCTATACTGTAATTAAAGCTTTGTATGATTTGGGTATCGAAGTCCACGCCGTTTATACCGATATGGGCCGCAAGGTACTAGAATATGAATGCGGCCACAATATAGAAGTCATCCAAAAATATGCTACTGTGTATGATAACGCAGATCTGTTTGCGCCGCTGGCCAGTGGCTCCTTTAAGATGAACGGCATGGTGGTTGTGCCTTGCTCTATGCATACATTAGGAGCTTTGGCTGGTGCCAGCGGGCGGGACTTGCTGACAAGGGCCGCTGACGTGACTCTCAAAGAAGGAAGAAAGCTTGTGGTAGTGCCCCGGGAGACGCCGGTGACACCTATTCATTTGGAGAATATGCTCAGGCTGGCGCGCTCTGGGGTGGTAGTTATGCCAGCGGCTCCGGGATTTTATCATAAGCCAGTCACAGTGGACGATATAGTGGCTTTCATGGCCGGCAAGATATTAGATATCTTTGCTATAGAACATACATTATTCAAACGCTGGGGAAATTAGCAAAGGGGTGGAGACGATGTCACTGCTGATAAAAAATGGCACAATTGTAACCATGAATGCCGGCAGAGAAATTATTCAGGGCGATGTGTATGTGGAAGGCTGTAGAATAAAAGCAATCGGTGCGGGGCTCACCTCGGCTGCTGATAAAGTAATTGATGCTGCCGGGCAAGTGGTGATTCCTGGTCTTGTTCAACCACATATTCACTTGTGTCAGACACTGTTTCGCGGCCAGGCGGACGATCTGGAATTATTAGACTGGCTAAAACAAAAGATTTGGCCGTTAGAAGCAGCCCATGATGCACAATCCATCTATTATTCAGCTTTACTTGGCATTGGTGAATTATTCAAAGGCGGTACGACCGCTATTGTGGATATGGCGACAGTCAATCATACCGAAAGTAATTTTCAAGCCATCTATGACAGCGGCATTCGGGCCATCTCCGGCAAATGCATGATGGATTTTGGGACAGACGTTCCGGCTGCGCTGCAAGATACCACGATAAATGCCCTGGAGGAAAGTATCGAGCTTCTGCAAAAATGGCAGGGCGCGGGCGAGGGGCGGATTAGTTATGCGTTTACCCCGCGATTTGCCGTCTCCTGTACGGCAGAACTATTAACTAAGACGGTAGAATTAGCCAATAAGTATAAAGTTGCCATTCACACTCATGCTTCAGAGAATCGGAGTGAGGTTGAATATGTGCAAAAGCTTTCCGGGATGCGCAATATTCTTTATCTTGATAAACTGGGTTTAACAGGTCCCAGCCTTATTTTAGCTCACTGTATTCATCTAACAAATGAGGAAATGTCAGTACTGGCGAATAGTCAGACAAACATTGTTCATTGTCCTTCCTCCAATCTCAAGCTCGGCTCAGGCATTGCTAAAATCCCCGAACTTATCGATAAGGGTGCCGCCGTGGCTATCGCCGCCGATGGGGCTCCATGTAATAATAATCTTGATGGTTTTATGGAAATGCGGCTTGCGGCGTTAATCCAAAAGCCCTTCTATGGTCCGACCGCCATGCCGGCGAACAAGGTATTTGAGTTGGCCACCCTGGGCGGGGCTAAGGCGATGGGACTCAGTGATCAAATTGGCAGTATTGAACCGGGGAAAAAGGCTGACATAGCCATTGTCAGCCTGAATGACTTGCGGACAACCCCAACAGCAGGGGTTACTATTTACACCCAACTGGTTTATCAGGTACAAAGCAGTCAGGTGCTGACAACCATTGTAAATGGACAAGTAGTCATGGAAAATCGGCAGCTTACCACTATTGATGAGACAGAGGTGCGGCAACAGGCTAACCAGGCCGTAAAACGGGTCGCTGCACGTGCCCAAATAGCTTTATAAGGGAATTTTAACCAAGAAAATAAAGGAATTATTCGAATTTTGCCGAAGAATAATGGCAAGCTAAAAATAATTGAATCAGGGGTGAAATTTTATGCGGCTGTCCCTAAAGCCTTTGGCCGTATGCCTAGTGGTTCTTATGCTTGTTGTGGTGAATACTTCGGTATTTGCTGCTTCGGCCAAGCCAACAGCGGTAAAGACGGATAATATTATTAAAACAGCGGAAAAGTATCTTAAAACGCCATACCGGTTTGGCGGTGAATCTCCCAAAGGGTTTGATTGCTCAGGCTTTGTTAAATTCGTATATGATAAGAATGGCAAAAAACTGCCGCGTTCAGCCGATGTTCAGTATATGCAGGGAAAAAAGGTTGAGCGCAGCAAGCTTAAACCAGGTGATTTGGTATTTTTTACAACCTATGCCGCGGGAGCTTCGCATGTAGGCATTTATTATGGCAGTGGTAAATTCATTCATGCTTCCTCCAGCCGGGGTGTAATGATTAGCCGGCTGGACGAAACGTACTGGAAGCCGCGTTACTTCGGTGCCAAGCGAATTCTTAATTAAATATCGGAGGAGTACTTATGATTTTTGGACATATTTCAACAGTAGCAGCAGATGTACCACACCTTCATAAAATTCTTGTTAAAGGGCTTGAGTATCTTGTAAAAAATGATTTGGCGGCATTGCCTACAGGTAAGTATGAAATTGAAGGTAAAGATATCTATGTAGCTATTAATGAATATGAAACCCAGCCGCGGGAAGCTCGCAGAGCAGAAGCTCATGCTGATTATCTCGACATTCAATATATTATTTCAGGCCAGGAAATGGTTGCTTATAGCTTATTGGCTGCAAATAACGAAGTTTTAGCTGATGAACTGGCGGCTAACGATGTGATATTTTATAAAACAGTGCAACAAGAGACTGATTTGGCAATGACAGAGGGTATGTATGCCATATTCTTTCCCTGGGATGTACACCGCCCCAACTGTATACTGAATAAGGCTGCTTCTGTCAAAAAAGCTGTTGTAAAAATTAAAATGTCGCTGTTAAAATAACTGGCACTATTCCGAACAATATTTCTAATTAAGTAATTAAAGTTCGATTTTTTCATTGACAGCTTTTACCCACTACTGGTACAATACAAATAAATACATAATGCTCGTATATATTTGAGGATATGGCTCAAAAGTTTCTACCAGGCGACCGTAAATCGCCCGACTACGGGTGAAAGTGTGCCTAGGGTTCCGCATAACACAACGTGGTGTGGCTGTGACCAAGTGGCACAGGTGTTACTGGATAGCACTACACCGATGGGATAAAAACCCTGGCGGGGAAGTTTCGCTCTATGATGTTCATGCGAAATTTCCCTGTTAGGGTTTTTTGGTGTTGTTGGAATACGCTATGGTGCTAGCGGTGACACTGTAAGAAGGTTATCTAATCCAGATGGAAAGTATAACTTTCCCTGGATAGACAACTAAGGCTTCTGCCGGCGTCCTGAAGGACTTGGCACAAGCCAAGTCTTATCTTTTAAGGGGGGAAGAGAGAATGTTTGAAAAACTGTTTGAGCTTAGTTCCCGCAAAACAAATGTGAGAACTGAGGTGGTCGCAGGGATTACGACCTTTATGACCATGGCGTACATTTTGTTTGTTAATCCTAGTATTCTGGGTTCAGCGGGAATGGACAAGAACGCCGTATTACTGGCTACTGCCATTGGTGCTGGCGTGGTGTCAATCATGATGGGACTGTTTGTTAACTATCCGATTGCTTTGGCTCCTGGCATGGGGCTTAATGCTTTTTATGCGTTTACCGTTGTTATCGGTATGGGGATTACCTGGCAGGTGGCCTTGGGTGCGGTATTTATTTCTGGTCTTATTTTTATTTTGCTTACAGTGACTCAAGTTCGTCAATTATTGGTTGAGGGTATGCCTACAGTGCTAAAACATGCAATTACGGTAGGTATTGGCTTATTTATTACCATTATTGGTCTGAAGCTTTCCGGTATCATGAGTATCCGGTTATCTCTGATTCCACCTACGTTGGAGAAAATTGTCGCCGCAAAAGGCAATGGTACACCGCTTAGTTTTGAAACTATTATTGAAATGGGACAATTTACTCATCCCGAAATATTGCTTTCCGTATTTGGCCTGGTAGTTATTGGTGTACTCATGGCACGCCAAATAAAGGGCTCGATCTTAATTGGTATTTTTACGACTACTATTGTAGGTATTATGATGGGGATTGTTACTATCCCTGCTGGCTTTAGCCCAATCGCTATGCCTGATTTTAGCCATAATGCTTTTTGGGCGCTGGATATTCAGGGCGCTCTAAACATGGGCCTAATGGCGATTATCTTTACATTTACTTTTGTTGAACTGTTTGATACTATGGGCACACTTGTTGGTACTGCGTCCAAAGCAGGCCTTATGGACAAAAAAGGCAAATTCCCCGGTATCGGCAAAGCCATGCTGGTAGACGCCACCGGTGTAAGTCTTGGTGCTTTGCTTGGCACTAGTACTATCACTTCTTATGTGGAAAGTGCTGCTGGTGTTGGTGCAGGCGGACGTACAGGCTTGACAGCAATCGTATGCGGCATACTCTTTTTGTTATCGTTGTTTTTTGCGCCGCTTGCAGGCCTTATTCCCACTGCCGCAACTGCGCCGGCGCTTATTATTGTTGGCGCATTGATGCTCGAGTCAGTCCGCCAGATTGATTTTAACGATTTCACAGAAAGCCTGCCAGCCTTTTTAACCATTGTCCTGATGCCATTTACCTATAGCATCGCCAATGGTATTTCTGCTGGTCTTGTGATGTATCCGTTGTTAAAACTCGTTACCGGCAGAGGTCGCGAAGTGCATTGGATTGTCTACATATTAGCGGCTCTCGTTGTCTTCCGGTTTGTATTCCTGGCTGAATAGCGGGGAAGCTAAACCCAGATATTTTTTAAAATATCTGGGTTTTATAACAAAACATTCATTGGTAAATTAATCCATGGGTGCATTATAGAGTGAAAGGATGAGGATATGAAAGTAGCAATTATTATGGGCAGTGATTCGGATTGGCCGGTACTTGAGCCGGCTGCCAGCCAACTAGCCGAATTTGGTATTGAAACAGAAGTATTGGTAGCATCAGCTCATCGCACGCCAGATAAGGTGCACCGATTTGTAGCCGGTGCCAGCGAACGCGGGGTGCAGGTTATCATCGCTGCTGCCGGCGCCGCCGCTCACCTTCCGGGAGTGATCGCCAGCTTTACTACGCTGCCGGTTATTGGGATACCGGTAAATGCTACGCCACTTGCCGGTATGGATGCACTGCTTAGCATTGTTCAAATGCCGGCAGGTATTCCGGTAGCTACTATGGCTATTAACGGGGCAAAAAATGCAGCCTTATTTGCCGCGCAGATATTGGCGGTGCATAATACTGAACTTGCCGCTAAGTTAATAGCACACCGGCAGACTATGGCCGAAGAAGTTGAGCGAAAAGATGCGCGGCTGGCGCAAAAGCTGGCTGCACCTAAGTAGTCGCTTTTAAAAATCCCCAAAATGAAAGTACTTGCCATGGCAAGGAAAAAGCGTGGCAAACTTGCTTACTAATTTAAATTTACGAGGAGGCTAACCCCATGACTAAACAACCTATGTATGAAGGAAAAGCTAAACAAGTATTTGCAACTGAGAATCCTGATGAACTATTAGTATATTTTAAAGACGATGCCACTGCCTTTAATGGTGAAAAGAAAGGCACGATTGGGAACAAGGGCGTCTTCAACAATAAAATTTCGACCTTTTTCTTCAATCTGTTAAGCGAAAAGGGTATTCCGCATCATTTTATCAAAATGCTTAGTGACCGGGAAATGCTGGTTAAGAAACTTGCTATCCTGCCGGTAGAAGTTGTCGTCCGCAACATTGCTGCCGGCAGCCTGGCAAAACGCATTGGCTGGGAGGAAGGCCGCAAAATGCCCAGTACGATTGTTGAGCTCTACTACAAAGATGATGCACTGGGCGACCCGTTGATTAATCATTATCATATCAAGGCACTTGGGCTAGCTACCCCGGAGCAAGTTGAAATCATAGAAAAATATGCGCTGCAAATAAATGAAGTGTTATCTGCTTTTCTGAAAGAGAAAAAAATAGAATTAATTGACTTCAAGCTTGAATTTGGCGTGCACAAAGGGGAAGTAATCTTAGGAGACGAAATTTCACCTGATACTTGCCGCTTCTGGGATAGCGAGACTAACCAAAAGCTTGACAAAGACCGTTTCCGCCGCGATTTAGGTAATGTTGAGGAAGCCTATCAAGAGGTATTATACCGACTGACAGGAAGGAGAAACTAAGTGCTTTACGATATACAAAGCGACAAATGGCGGGAAGAGTGCGGGATATTTGGCATTTTTGCCCGTCAGGAGAATGTGGCATTAAATACGTATTGGGGCTTGTATGCATTGCAGCACCGGGGCCAGGAAAGCGCCGGTATTGCTGTTACCGACGGTAGTGCTATGGATGTGCAGCGGGGTATGGGGCTGGTCAATGAGGTGTTTCGCCATGCTCTGCCTGATATGCCGGCTCATATTGCTATCGGTCATGTCCGGTATTCAACAACCGGGTCAAGTCTCTTGCGTAATACACAACCATTATTGGTCAGCTATTCCGGAGGGCAGATTAGTCTGGCTCATAACGGCAATCTGACCAATGCTCATGAAATGAGAATAGAACTGGAGAAAAAAGGACATGTGTTTCAAACCTCTATCGACAGTGAAGTTATTGTTAACTTAATTGCCCGTTCTACCAAGCAGACGGTGGAGGAAAGGGTGATCGACAGTTTGACTGATGTCCAGGGGGCCTACAGTCTGGTTATCATGACAGAAAACAAGCTTATCGGTGTCCGTGATCCACATGGCTTCCGGCCGCTTTGTCTGGGACGGCTGGGTGACGGCTGGGTACTGGCATCTGAGTCCTGCGCACTAGATACTGTTGGTGCTGAATTTGTACGTGATATTGAACCAGGTGAAATAATAAGTATTGACGATCAGGGGGTTGAAACCAGGCGGTTTGCTGAGACTGACCGGCGTGCTGCTTGTGTGTTTGAATATATCTACTTTGCCCGTCCTGACAGTGTCATTGACGGTCAGAGTGTGTACCAAGCCAGGCTTAGTATGGGACGTACACTGGCAAGAGAGAGCGGCTTTAAGGCTGATCTTGTTATTTCAGTGCCAGACTCCGGGACTACGGCGGCGCTTGGCTATAGCCAGGAATCAGGGATACCTTTTGCCGAAGGACTCATGAAAAACCGGTATATTGGCCGTACCTTTATCCAGCCGGAACAGAAAAAACGGGATATGGGTGTACGGATAAAACTCAACGCTGTTACATCAGTTGTGAAGGGTAAATCTGTTGTTATGGTGGATGACTCTATTGTACGGGGCACGACCAGCGGCAAAATTGTCCGCATGCTGAAAGAAGCCGGTGCTACGGCTGTCCATATGTGTATAAGCTCGCCGCCGATTGGTTATCCCTGTTACTATGGAATTGATACATCAGCCCGGAAAGAGCTTATCGCCGCGTCCAAACAGGTAGAGGAGATCAGAGAGTATATCGGTGCTGATTCGCTGCATTATCTGTCCCTGGAAGGCTTGTATGCCTCTATTGGTAATATTCCGCAACAAACGTTATGTAATGCGTGCTTTAACTGCGATTATCCGGCAGAAATTCCTTGTGAAAGGGATTGCGCCAACAATAAATTCTTGTTTGAAGCCAAAAATAAATAAATACAGCAGGAGGTCGAAGAATGGCCGATAAGGAAAAGACGAATCCTAAGCTTACCTATCGTGATGCCGGTGTGGACATTGATGCTGGCAATAAAGCAGTTGAATTGATGAAACACCATGTTCGGGCCACATATCGCCCGGAAGTACTTGGTGATATCGGCGGTTTTGGCGGTCTGTTTGCATTAAACTCTGGTAAATATCGCCAGCCGGTACTGGTAAGCGGGACAGACGGCGTAGGGACCAAACTGAAAGTTGCCTTTATGGCCGACAAGCATGACACGATTGGACAAGATGGTGTAGCGATGTGTGTCAATGATATCTTGGTGCAAGGCGCGGAGCCACTATTTTTCCTGGATTATTTGGCTGTTGGCAAACTGGAACCCGAAAAGGTCGCCGCGATTGTCAGCGGCGTGGCTATGGCTTGCCGCGAATCCGGTTGTGCGCTTATTGGCGGCGAGACGGCTGAAATGGCTGGTTTTTATCCTGACGGCGAGTATGACATGGCTGGGTTTGCTGTAGGCGTTGTAGACCGGGATAAAATTATAACCGGGGAAAAAATTAAGCCAGGCGATGTGTTAATAGGGTTGCCGTCAAGTGGTGTTCACTCTAACGGCTATTCGCTGGTGCGTAAGATCTGCTTTGATGTAAAGCAGTTTAGTGTTGATACTTATATCCCGGAATTAGGCCGCACCCTGGGAGATGAACTGTTAGAGCCTACCCGCCTGTATCCTAAAACCTGTTTGCCGCTAATTGATAAATTTGATCTTCATGGTATGGTTCACATCACTGGTGGCGGATTCTATGATAATATCCCCCGGGTATTACCAGCAGACTGTGGCGTGACAGTGGATACAGCTGCCTGGCCTAAGCCACCTATTTTTGGGCTCTTAAAGGAATGGGGCGGGGTAGCTGACGCTGAGATGTACCGGACCTTTAACATGGGTATTGGTATGATTCTCCTCGTTGCCGCCGAAGATGCAGCAACCATTCAGGCCGACATTGCATCCAGGGGCGAGAAGTCCTATATAATTGGCAAAGTAACAGCCCAAAAGCATCTGGTTGAACTTAAGTAGGGGGACTGCTTCATGAACAAAACGGTAATCGGTGTACTGGCGTCAGGACGGGGCAGTAATCTACAGGCTATTGTAGATGCCATTGAGGCCGGCCGCCTTAATGCCAAGATTGGTGCAGTTATTAGTGATAACCCGGAAGCCAATGTCTTAAAGCGCATGGCTGCCGCTGATATTCCGGCACTTTGTATTGACAGGCGGCAGTTTGTGAGTCGCCACGAATTTGAGGCTGCGGTTGCCGAAGAATTGAATATCCGTCATGTAGAGTTGGTTGTTCTGGCTGGCTTTATGCGCATTTTGACCGCCTATTTCATTGACCGTTTTGCCGGAAAAATCATGAATATTCACCCGGCACTGCTGCCGGCTTTTCCGGGTGAGAATGCCCAGCAGCAGGCTGTGGACTACGGTGCGAAGGTTTCGGGGTGTACGGTTCATTTTGTGGATGAGGGTATGGATACCGGCCCCATTATACTGCAGGAGGCTGTGCCTGTTTTAGAAGATGACACAGCAGAGACACTGTCAGATCGTATTTTACACGCTGAGCATATTCTTTATCCCCGGGCCCTGGCCTTATATTGTGAAGGACGTCTGAAGGTAGAGGGGCGGCGTGTAAGGATAACGTGAGACTGAATAAGTGATAAGCGAGGGAGAGAGATGAAAATTAAACGGGCGCTGTTAAGCGTGTCAGATAAAACCGGTATTGTTGAGTTTGCTAAAGCATTACACAGTTTTGGCGTGGAGCTGGTTTCGACTGGCGGCACCATGAAAGTCATCAAAGAGGCTGGTATACCTGTAACCTATGTCAGTGAAATTACTGGTTTTCCGGAAATAATGGATGGCAGGGTAAAAACGCTTAACCCTTATATTCATGGCGGCATACTTGCTATCAGGGACAATCCTGCTCATCAGGCGGCAATGACTGAGCACAACATCACCGGCATTGATTTGGTGGCAGTTAATCTATATCCGTTTCGGCAAACAGTTGCTAAACCAGATGTGACGTTAAAGGATGCAGTGGAGAACATTGATATTGGTGGTCCGGCTATGATCCGGGCGGCGGCCAAAAATTTCCAGTATGTTACTGTTGTTGTTAATCCGGAGCGTTATGGGGAAATTATCGCCCAACTGACAGCTGACGGTGAAGTTGAATTTAAAAACCGCATGGCGCTGGCGCAGGAAGCCTACAGTCATACTGCTGCTTATGATGCTTATATTTCGCGGTATCTCAGCGGACAGCTGGATCAGGGGCTTTTCCCGGAGACGATGCACATGGTTTATGAAAAGGCTCAGGATCTGCGCTATGGAGAAAACCCGCACCAGGCTGCAGCCTTTTATCGTGAACAATATTATAACGGGCCTGGCGTTGCCAATGCCAAGCAGCTCAGCGGCAAGGAATTGTCGTTTAATAATATTGTTGATGTAGAAGCTGCGTATGCGTTGGTTGCCGAGTTTGCAGAGCCGGCCGCTGCCATTATTAAGCATACCAATCCCTGCGGTACAGGCATTGGTGCTTCGTTGGCCGCAGCCTATAATAAAGCGTACCAGGCCGACCCGCTTTCTGCTTTTGGCGGTATTATTGCCCTCAATCGGGAAGTAGATAAAGAAACAGCGCAGCTTATCAGTGAACTTTTTGCTGAAGCTGTTATTGCACCGGCATTTAGTCCGGAGGCACTTGACATTTTAACGCAAAAGAAAAATGTTCGCCTGCTGGCGGCGGCTCTCCCAGAGCCGGACAGCACACGGTTGGATGTAAAGTCGGTGGCTGGAGGTGTGCTCTTGCAGCAAGCTGATATGACCACCGCACCGCAAGCTGCTATGAAAGTAATTACCAAGCGTCAGCCGACAGCTTCAGAGTGGGAACAACTATTATTTGCCTGGAAGGTTGTTAAACATGTCAAATCCAATGCCATTGTAATTGCCAATGATAACAAGACACTTGGTGTTGGCGCAGGGCAAATGAATCGCGTAGGTGCAGCCGGTATTGCGCTAGCGCAAGCCGGGGAACAGACTAAAGGGGCAGTATTGGCCTCAGATGCCTTCTTCCCGTTTGCTGACACTGTTAAGGCAGCTATCGAAGCCGGTATTACAGCTATTATTCAACCAGGCGGCTCAGTTCATGATGAAGATTCGATTAAAGCGGCAGATGAACAGGGTATTGCTATGGTATTCACAGGTATGAGGCATTTTAAACATTAAGCAACGTTATTGAAAAAGAAATAACACTCGCTACGGCAAAAATACCGGCAGGTTCTGCCGGTATTTTTTATACACTTCTTAAGGTAAGCAACAGGGCTAAGGAAGGAATTTTACCTTTTAGTGAAGAAAAGTACAAAAGTATTCCAATTAAAGTCCGGGCTATTATTGGTTAATAACTTGGACCTAATTATTTAACGAAGGACAAGGGGGACTACAATGAACCGGAAGTATTTGTGGGTGATTACTAGTATTCTAATGCTATCCTTATTGCTGGCCGCATGTGGCAAAACGCCGGAAGCTGCTAAACAAAATGCGCCGACGGAAACGAAAAAGCTCAGTATTGGACTGCTCAAACTGACCAGTTCAGCACCGGTGTTTATTGGCATAGAAAAAGGTTTTTTTAAAGAGGAAGGTCTTGATCTTGATGTCCAATGGTTTGAAGCCGCTCATCCGATTGCCGTAGCAACTGCCTCCGGTAAGGTAGACATTGGAGCTACCGGTATTACCGCCAGCCTCTACAATATGGTAGCTGGCGGGCAGAAACTGTCCATTGTGGCTGATAAAGGGCGGGAGCAAAAGGGGTATTCCTCATCAGCACTACTCGTAACAAGTGATTTGTGGGGACAAGGTATACAAAAAATTGAGCAAATGAAGGGGAAACGTATTGGCATAACCCAGACAGGGTCAACCTATCATTATATGATTGGCCGTTTGTTGGAGGCCAAAGGTTTGTCGTTAACTGAAGTAGAGATTGTACCGCTTGGTAAAATGGGCGCACTTATGGCGGCACTACAAAGCAACCAGGTGGATGCTGTTATTTTAAATGAGCCTAATATCAGTACGGTAGTAGCTGCTGGTTATGGCAAGCTTGTTAGTCAGGTTGGCGATGTGATTGATTATCAGACATCAGGTATCTTTTTTTCACCTGAGTTAATGAAAGATAAGGCCAATGCTGTCCGTTTTCTCAAAGGATATATTAAGGCCAGCAGATACTACTATGATGCTGTGTTGACTCAAAAGGACGGCAAGATTGTACCTGGAACCAACTATGATGAGACTGTCGGTATTATTGCAAAATATACCGGCGTTTCAGTCAATGATGTCAAAACAGGGTTGCCATATATGGATCGAGATGGGAAATTGCTGACTAATGATATTCAGACCCAGATTGATTGGTATGCCAGTCATAAGATGCTGGAAAAACCGATTAACGCCAGTCTGGTAACAGATACTGCTTTATTCGAGGAAGCATTGAAAGAAGTAAAATAAGGGTATTAGAGTAAGCGGGGGAGACTGGCATGAAGGTTGTTATTGAGCAGGTTGGGAAATGCTATCCGGGGCCGGACGGAGAGAAAGTAACGGCGTTATCAGACATTAACCTTACCATTCATAGCGAGGAATTTGTTGTATTGGTTGGACCCAGCGGCTGTGGCAAGTCGACGCTCCTTAATATGGTGGGGGGGCTGTTAAGCCCGACTTCAGGCACTATCTATGTAGAAGGACTGGAAACTGACCGTGATCCGGTAGTGGGTATGGTTTTTCAGGAAATAGGGCTGTTTCCCTGGCGCAGCGTTGTTCAGAATATTGCTTTTGGTCTGGAAGAAACAAGGCTCACCCAAAGACAAATTGCGGATCGGGTTCAAAGTTATATTGAACTGGCAGGACTGCAGGGTTTTGAAAATTCTCTGCCACGCCAATTATCAGGCGGCATGCGCCAGCGGGTGGGGATAGCCCGGGCGCTGGCCATTCAGCCTGACTTACTGTTAATGGATGAACCTTTCTCGGCGCTTGATGCGCAGACTCGAACGCTGATGCAGGAAGAACTGTTGAAGCTTTGGACAGCTACCCGCCTGAGTACGTTGTATGTTACTCATAATATTGAAGAAGCTGTTTTTCTGGCCGACCGGGTGGTCGTACTATCCCGGCGGCCAGGAAGAATTATTGACATCATTCGCATTGATTTACCCCGCGAGGGGCGGGATACTGGCGAATGTGCAGCCCAGTTTAAAAATTATGCCAGCCAGATATGGCAGCTTATACGTAAAGATGCCGAAGATGCCTTAAGGGAGGGAGAAGCTGAGTGAATGCCATGTACCGCCGGGAGGTTGTTAATCGCTTGGCATTTATTGATACTAAGCTGCCAGGCTGGGTAAGTACGCTGTCCCTGATCGGCCTTATCGTGTTATGGGAAGCAGTGTGTCGTGTAAGTTCGGTTCCAGAGTTGTATTTACCGTCCCCGAGTGCGATAGTGGTTACCAGCTGGGATATGCTTGCCAGCGGGGAGCTCCTAACTAATGCTACAGCCAGTCTGTACCGGATTGGCTGGGGATTTGTTATTGGCAGTGCTGCCGGTATATTGCTAGGACTTGCCACCGGTTTCTTTCGTTTGGCGGAGGCAGTTGGTAATCCGCTTGTCCATGCGCTATACCCTATTCCGAAGATTGCACTGCTACCGCTGATTATTTTATGGCTGGGAATTGGAGAACTTTCTAAGGTTACTATCATAAGTTTAGGTGTTTTTTTTCCAGTCATTATTAATACCTATTCTGGCGTAAAAAATGTAGATCCCCTATTAATTAAAGCTGCTGTTGCTTTTAGAGCCAGCAGGCTTAGCATTATCCGCAAAGTTATTTTGCCTGGAGCCCTGCCGGTTATTTTTGCCGGGCTCAAACTGGCGGCAGGAACATCGCTGTTACTATTAGTAGCCGCCGAAATGATTGCAGCCAAAGAAGGGATTGGAGCCATGATTTTGCACTATGGCGATCTCATGCTGACTACCAAGCTTATGGTCGGGGTGCTAGCGTTGTCCCTGTTGGGAATCGCTTTTAATTACTCACTGAATTGGCTGGAAAAAAGGTTGATTTCCTGGCGATAGATAAAAAAGGGGCTGTGGAAAAACTTAGTGATAAGTTAACCACAGCCCTTTTTGCATTTTATTCTAATTCAACGATGATTTGCACATTGGCTGATAATTGAATCAGTCCGGCAGAGATGGGTGTTGCCGCCAGAGTATCGGCTATGCCTTTGCTATATAGGCGGGTTGCTGCCTCAGGCGAATGAAAATTCACGCCATTTTCATTGATAGTTTTAACCCGGACTACCCGTTTGTTGATAGCGGCAGCGATGGCGTCGGCTTTGCTTATGGCATCGCGGACAGCTTGGGCGAGAGCGGCATTTCTAACCCCGTCTTCATCCTTTTTGCCAAACCGAATGCTATTGACTTGGTTAGCACCGGCATTGAGGGCACTATCGATAATATCACCGGCTTTATCTGGCAGAGTGGTTACCAGGATGCTGTTAGTAATCTGATAACCCTTAATACTCGGGGTGCGACGGCCATTGTCATCATTAGTATAAATTGGCGTTACCGCATAATGCGCTGTCTTTATGTATTCATCTTTAATTCCCAGACTTTCTAGCTGTTGACGGATGCTTGTAGAGACTGCCGCGTTTTTGGCTTGTGCGGCAGCAACGGTTTCTGCTTCGGTTACTGTACCTAGATTAATATAAGCAATATCGGGGGTGATTTCCTCTTGGTAATTACCGCTTACCTGTACTTCGGTAGCATTAGGGTTTGTCTCAGAGGCCAGAGCGGCAGGTAGTGCAGCTACCATCAGCAGCAGTGCTAAACTTAAAAATTTGACGAATTTGAACATAGTCATCAACTCCTTTACTCATATAAACGGTTAAGATAGCCAGAAGTAACGAAGAAAATAGTTAAATATCAAAAATAATATAAAATGAGACTTAGCAGCCGCTTGGTCAGCAGATAAGATAGGTGGCAAAGAGGGCTATTGTGGCATAAGATATGATGTGAAAACATTTTGGAGGTGCGAGGAGACTATGCCTATTAGCGAAGAAGATCGCAAACCCAAGCATCATCATCACCATCATGATGAATATGAGATGATGCCACATGTTCATACCTATCTAACAGAAGTTGATGTGGCGGATGGACATCAGCATATTATTTTGGGAGTGAGCGGTCCGGCAAAAGAAAAAGGAAGATGCCATATGCACCGGATACATGGCCGAACTTCATTTATATGTGAAGAAGGGGAAGGCGGTCACTGGCATACAGAGGATGTTATGACAGGACCAGAGATTGAAATGCCGGACGGCAATCATGTTCATTACTTTGCAGGCATGACTAGCGAAGATGAGGGGCATTGTCATAGCTTTAGTGGTGCTACTGGTCTTGTACCATGTTGTGACATGGACTTTGAGGATGAATGTGAAGAAGAATACGAAGATGAGTGTGTTGAAGACATCGAGGATCCGTGTGAAGACATATGCGAGATGCCGGTAAAAACCCTACCTAAGTACAAGTATAAATATGGAAAGCGTCCAGACGAAGAATAGTATACTTACCCAACAAAAAGCCGTCAGATAGTATTCTGATGGTTTTTTGTTGTTCCGCTTTCAACAAAGGCTTGGCGCAAGCCGTGGTTTCTTTTAAAAAAGAGCTCTTATTGTTTTTTGTGAAGGAAGCTTTTACTATGGTAATTTTTGTGGTATAATTTTCTTTTATATAAATGATATAAGTTAGACAAGCTGTAGAAGCTAAGATAAGTAGGGGGGATTATACAAATGGAGCTATGGTATACAGAGTACCAAACTAAGAATCTAGGTCTCGCTGCCCGAATCAAGGAAACATTATACTCCGGGAAGTCGGAATTTCAAGAGGTTGCAGTAGTTGAGGCATACGAGTTTGGGCGGATGTTGGTACTTGATGGTGTTTTTCAGACCTCGATATTTGACGAGTTCATTTATCATGAAATGATTGCGCATGTTCCCTTATTTGTTCATCCTGATCCCAAAACGGTTTTGGTAATTGGCGGTGGAGATGGCGGTACAATACGCGAGGTAGTCAAGCACCAGTCGGTTGAAGTGGCTGAGATGGTGGAGATTGACGGCCTGGTGGTAGAGGTTAGTAAAAAATATTTACCGGAAATCAGTTCAGCCTTAAACGAGAACAATCCTAAGCTACAGCTTAAAATTGGTGATGGCATCAAACATATGCAGGAAGTAGAGAATAAATATGATGTCATTATTGTAGATTGTTCTGATCCGATTGGTCCTGGAAAAGGCTTGTTTACTCACGAATTTTATACGAATGTGCACAAAGCATTAAAACCTGACGGTCTGTTTGTACAGCAGACAGAATCGCCTTTTTATCATCAGCAGCTTATCCAGCAGCTTACTACAGACATTACGTCAATGTTTCCGATAACCCGTTTATATTTGGCAAATATTCCTTTGTATCCGGGCGGGCTGCATTGTTTTACCATTGGTTCTAAAAAGTATGATCCGATTAGTAGTGATATTGGCCGCATTCCAGAAAACCTTGATACCCGTTATTATAATCGGGAACTGCAAAAGAGCTGTTTTGCTCTGCCGAATTTTGTAAAGAAATTAGTGAGATAAGAAAGCGAGATTGCCGCACTGGCGCCCGTGATGACCAAGAAGAACTGCTGTGCTCATAGTCATTGCAAGCGCAAAGGAGGCAATCTCGCTTTTATCAGTTATAGTAGACTTTCTGGATTTAAGCCTGCTAGTTCAGGAAGCACAAATTGCCCATCCTTGCGGATAAGTTTATCGTCAAACCAGATTTCACCACCACCGTATTCGGCTGTTTGAATACAGACAAGGTCCCAGTGGATGACAGATTTGTTGCCATTAAAGGCAGCATCATAGGCGTTGCCGGGAGTAAAGTGGAAGCTTCCTTTGATTTTCTCATCAAACAAGATATCCTTCATTGGTTTTTCAATATAAGGATTTACTCCTAGTGCAAACTCACCGATATAGCGGGCACCCTCATCAATGTCAAAAACCTTATTGATTTTTTCTGAATCATTGGCAGTTGCCTTGACGATCTTACCATTTTTAAATTCAAGGCGAATATTTTCATAGGTAAATCCTTGATATACTGAGGGCGTGTTGTAACTGAGGATACCATTTACCGATTCCCTCACAGGAGCAGTATACACTTCACCGTCAGGTATATTCCTCAGTCCGGAGCATTTTACCGCCGGTATTCCTTTAATAGAAAAAGTAAGTTCAGTATCAGGTCCGGTAATTTTTACTTTATCGGTTTTCTCCATAAGCGCAAGCAACGGGTCCATGGCTTTAGCCATTTTGGCATAATCAAGGTTACACACCTTGAAGTAAAAGTCCTCAAAGGCTTCGGTGCTGGAATTCGATAATTGCGCCATCGAAGCGTTTGGCCAGCGTAAGATACACCACTTGGTATGGGGGACACGCACGTCAAGATGCACTGGTTTTACCCAGTTTTGTTGGTAGCTTTGTAATTGGGTATCAGAGACATCAGCCATTTCCGCAATATTAAAACTGGCTCTGATGGCAATATAGGCATTCATTTCCTTCATTCTAGCCTGCTCCCAAGAGGCGGCAAGTGCGAGCTGCTCA
The DNA here is from genome assembly GCF_007830295.1 of Sporomusa sp. KB1. Lineage (GTDB taxonomy): Bacteria > Bacillota > Negativicutes > Sporomusales > Sporomusaceae > Sporomusa. The sequence continues at coordinate 3,307,927 of NZ_VLKC01000002.1, forward strand.
CCGGAAGCCTTCCTAAGCAGTGAGCGCTGTAATTGGCTGTTTTTAATTTCAAGAAAAGGGATACCGCCTGCGGCGTAAGCCTCATCTACAAGCGCCTTGGCTAGCGGTAAAGCATCATCAAACATTTCGATTAATATTTTTTCGCCTGGTGCAAGACTGGTAGAATAGCCAATCAGGTTCTGGGCGAGAGTTTTTATTCGTGGATCCAAAGTAGTACCTCCTTAAAGTTTGGTTATTGCTATATACTATCAGTATTTGATGTTTTAACAAGAATATCCTTTGAAAAATTGGTTTTGATTGGTTTTGATCAAATAAAATAATGTGTATTGTGCTTGCAATTTTAGTAGACATATTATATAATTCATTATGTTGTTGAAAATTCCTCGATAGCTCAGTTGGTAGAGCAATCGGCTGTTAACCGATTTGTCGTAGGTTCGAGTCCTACTCGAGGAGCCAAAGGCCCGTTGGTCAAGCGGTTAAGACACCGCCCTTTCACGGCGGTATCAGGGGTTCGAATCCCCTACGGGTCACCAATCACGACATTCGATACTAGACGTTCGACGCTCGATAAACCATTGTCGAAAGTCGAAGATCGAAAATCGAATATCGAATACGTACGGGCGATTAGCTCAGCTGGGAGAGCGCCTGCCTTACAAGCAGGATGTCGGCGGTTCGATCCCGTCATCGCCCACCACAAAGAAAGCTTCAGATAAAACTGTAAGCTTTCTTTTTTCATTATAGCTTTTGGAAAAAGCCCATAATCTTACCATAAGTAAGCAGGAAAAAACGGGAATTAAACGAATTAAGTCAAAAAAAGGTGGTGAAACTTGGTGCTGCTTTCCAAAAGTATAAATAGGATAGCTATGATAGTTATTGGAGCATTACTATTAGTAACGATTATCGTACTAATTGTGAATTACTTTAACTATCAGCACCAGGTGGTGGTGGCAGATGAGCGAGCGCGACTTATGGTAACTGCTGATTATCTTGATATGCGTTTTGATACCCGCCTGGTCGGGCTTAGCTTATTAGCGGCTCACTCTGATATGCGTAGTCTTCAACCCGAACGAGTACAGCCAAATTTAATGGCAGCTGCCAAGGCCTTACATGTCGTTAATGTGGCTTTGTATGATTATAATGGCAATCTAATTAGTGAGTGTTGGCCAGTTTCTAGTCAAAGTAAGCCTCAATTTAGTCAGACAGATTTCAAAAGAGAGTTTCGGTCAGTGTTATTAGGAAGCTTGCATGTCTCTGACAGGATGATTGATAAAAATGTGGAAGATGCTTATGTCAGTCTGCAAGTTCCTGTACTTGATGAGGAGCAAGTGATTGCAGTATTAGTTGCTTATATACCGATTAGTGATATATCGTTAGCGGTATTGCGCCAGGACATGCCGGAACGACAGTATATTTTTGTTTTAGATGGTAATAGGCAGTTTATTCATCATCCCTATCTGAAGGAAGTTTTCCCGGAAAGTCCTTTGCTGAAGCAACAACTGAATAGTTTATTTTTAAATAGAACAGGCATTATTGATATTAATTCTCCGCTTGATGGCAGCAATAAACTGCTTATTTATACTGATTTAATTAATGCGCATTGGCGGGTAGCAACAGCTATCCCGAAGGATGTTTTGTATATCAGAGTTTTGAGAAAAGCGATTGATGATGCAACAAGTTTTCTTTGGCTAGCGGTTTGCTTTGGGCTCCTGTATGGTGTTTGGCGTCAGGCGAGATGCCATGAGCGTGAGCGCGAGCAGCTTAGATTGGAACGTATGATATGTGTTAACCAATTGGCTGCAGGGATTGCCCATGAAATTCGAAATCCCCTCACATCAATTAAAGGCTTTATTCAGCTTATGGCCCGGCATGGCGATAGGCCAGTGTCACTTGAGCATCTTGAAATAATCATTTCTGAGATTGGGCGGATTGATAACCTAATTAGTGAGTTCCAGATGTTATCAAGGCCGCTTAAAGAACCTTTGGTTGAAAAAATAAATGTATATAAATTAGTAAATGACGTACTTTTACTTATGGAAGGGCAGTTTCATAATAAAAATATTGCTTTCCCCCCACAACTGCCGCTCATAGGTGGCTGTGTTCTTGGCGATGCAGATCAACTTAAGCAAGTATTTATTAATCTTGTGAAAAATGCTTTAGAAGCGACGCCGGTTGGGGGTAATGTTATACTAGCAGCAAATTGCCAGCAGGATATGATAGCTGTAACAGTAGAAAATGACGGTGATGGTATTGAGCCGGAGATTATCGAAAAACTGGGTACCCCTTTTTTTACAACCAAAGCAAACGGTACTGGGTTGGGCTTATCGGTGTGCTATAGTATTGTGCAAAATCATGGTGGAAAAATCATAATTTCCAGTCTGACAGGCAGGAAAACGGTTTTTACGGTGCTATTGCCGGTCGCTGCTGATGAAGGAGTATCGATGAACAAGTAGTTTTGGTATATAATATATCTTGTCCTGAGGGAAAGTATAATTTTCCCTGGATTGAACGGCTAAGGTTTTCGCCAGCGTCCAGGCGGACTTGGCACACGCCAAGTCTTTTCTTAAATAAGGTTGACGAGAGACCGGGAGGAGTGTTTGCGGTTATGGAAGCAAAAGAACGGCGTGATCAGATTGCTAGTTTGTTGCAGCAAAGCAGGCAACCAATAACAGGGACGGCATTAGCAAAAAAATTAGGGGTAAGTAGGCAGGTCATTGTTGGTGATATTGCTATTTTACGGGCAGCTGGTGTTGATATCTACGCAACTCCTCAGGGCTATGTTATTTTACAAGTGGCTACTCCGACTACTGTAAGTGCGAAGTTTGCCTGCTGTCATGATAGTAAACGAATGGAGACCGAACTTGCCGTAATTATTGATAATGGCGGTTGTGTACTTGATGTTAGTGTTGAGCATCCTGTATATGGCGAGATTAAAGCCAACTTAATGTTAGCTTCCCGGCGGGACTTAACCGATTTTTTACATAAATCAGCCAAAAGCGGTGCGGTTCCGCTTTCATTGGTTACTGGCGGGGTGCATTTACATACAGTTGAAGCGCCGACAGCTGAGATTTTACAGAAGATTGCTGCTGAACTTAAGGCGCTAGGGATACTGCTTGAGTGAACTTGTTTCAGCATAGCTGAAACATCGGCGGGTTCAGGTGATGAGTCTACCCCACCTGAACAAACGCCGCCTGCAGAGGCGGGAGTCTTAACTCGCCGCAAAAGATAAAAAATGCTACTGGTATTAAAACCGGTAGCATTTTTTTTGTCCAACCCCGCCGAGGCCAATACGAATAGCAATAAGCTAAAAAAGTAGTTGCCATCTTACGACAAGGCCAGTATAATTACATAGTAATGACAAGACATCTGTAAAGACATTGGAGGTCGAGAAAATTGGACACTATCAGACGGTTAGAACAAATTCCAGTCAGCCGCTTTCATTACAAATTGCTGGTATTGACGGGGCTAGGTTGGTTGTTTGATGCTATGGATACCGGAATTATTGCTTTTATATTGCCGGTATTGGCTAAGGAGTGGAGTTTGTCTGGGACCCAAATGGGTTTTATCGGTAGTATTGGTCTTTTGGGGATGGCTATTGGTGCAGTACTGGGAGGTATGGCAGCTGATAAATATGGTCGTAAGGCAGTATTTACTATCACATTGCTGATGTATAGTATAGCCACAGGACTGTGTGGCGTGGCTTGGAATTATGAATCATTACTTGTGTTTAGATTCTTGGTAGGCTTTGGTTTAGGCGGTGAGCTGCCGGTAGCGGCGACGCTTATGACAGAGTACTCGCCACCTGCAAGGCGTGGCCGCTTTATTGTCTTGTTAGAAAGTTTCTGGGGAGTTGGCTGGTTAGCGGCGGCACTGATTTCGTATTTTGTTATTCCCCGCTTTGGTTGGCAAATGGCATTTTTCATTGGCGCATTACCGGCACTTTATGTATTTTTTATTAGAATGGGAGTACCTGAATCTATCCGCTATCTTATTAATAAAGGGCGTCATGCTGAAGCCCTGGAAATTGTTTCAAAAATAGAGCGCTTAGCAGGGATTGAAGCGCCTGTTCGGCCGGCGGCAACAAGCAATGCAGATTTGACAAACTTTACTGAAGATAAGATAGCTTTTAAGGAATTGTGGACTTGTAAGCTTGCCAAAAGGACTATTATACTATGGATAATCTGGTTTGGGATTGTATATTCCTATTATGGTATTTTTACTTGGCTGCCATCGCTTATGGTTCAGCAGGGACATACTGTTCTCAAGACATTTGAATATGTATTAATTATGACAGTGGCTCAATTGCCTGGGTATTTTAGTGCCGCCTATTTGGTTGACCGTATTGGCCGGAAGGCAACGCTGGCAGGCTATTTGGCAATGTGTGCAGTTAGTGCGTATTTCTTTGGGCAAGGTGGCAGTGCTGAAATTGTGCTTCTCTGGGGTAGTCTGATGTCCTTCTTTAACCTTGGTGCCTGGGGAGTTGTGTACACCTATACGCCCGAACTTTATCCTACGCGGATACGGGCTTTTGGTTCCGGATGGGCGGCGGCGGTCGGACGCTTTGGCGGAATATTGGCACCGACTATTGTCGGTTACATGATCGCGGGGTCACAAGGTTTTACCCATGTATTTACTATGTTTACCGGTGTCATGCTGGTAGTTGCCATTGCTGTATGGCTATTTGGCGAAGAAACCAAAGGCAAAGCTTTAGATGAAATAAGTAAATAGCAAGAGATAGAATTATATTCAACCCACTACCCTGGCAAATTATTTATCCAGATGGAACGTATGCTCTTATCTTATGCCTATTGCCAAAGAGACGGCGCAAGCCATGTTTTCTTTACTTGCTTGGTTAGGTCATGGTATAATTTGATGCGTAGCAATTTGCTAAGGGGGAAAAGATCGGTTATGATGACTATTAGTCTGTTAATAGGGGCTGTTGCCGCCTATTGGGTATATAATGATGCTCGAGGGCGTGGTCACGATTTGGGATCAGCGTTACTATGGGCAGTTGGAACAGCTGCTGCTTTGATTATCTTTTTGCCGCTTTATCTCCTTATTGGTCGTAAGTCAGCCATGAAACCGCGCCGTAATGAGGATATTATTGATGTAGAGGCAACACTGGTAGATGAAGAGACGATTAAATGCCCTATGTGTGCCGGTCGAGTCAAAGAGGAGTTCAAGATCTGCCCCTACTGTGGATTTACGCTAAAGCCTGTCTGTCCTGCCTGTGGTAAAGAGCTTAATCGTGAATGGCGAGTGTGTCCTTACTGTCAGACTCCTACTGAAACCAAATAGTCTAAAGCAGGCTGTAAAAACTTGCAAGAAAAAACATGATAATTTTATTGGACACAGATACACCTAATATGCTATAATCATTTTTGTGGTTAATGCCACAATAAAATGCGCCCGTAGCTCAGGGGATAGAGCGCCAGCCTCCGGAGCTGGAAGCGCAGGTTCGATTCCTGCCGGGCGCACCATAAAGAGCCTATGAATCGCGAGCATTCAAGGGTTTTAGACTAGGTAAATCTTATGATTTATCTAGTTTTTTATTTTTGTGGAGCATAAGCTTCTTTTCTACACATAATCCAATGGCATATCAATTGTATAAATCAACAGTAAATACACATGAATATTTCATCAACAAGATATTCAATACGCATCTTTTGATATTGTATGAAGATTCTCCGCAAGGTTTTCCCAATAGGCTTGATCCATTGAATAGTACATTGATTAGTAATGTATATTACCAGCTGGGCTGCCTTTAGTTTCATATGTGCTTCTGATCCGGGGCTTATGAAAAGTCATATACAGGATAGAGGTATATAAAATTATAATATTTGGGAATTATTATAAATGATTTTGCATATAATAAATAACCTTTGATATAAAGTGAAGGTGTGTGGTATAATTATGAAAAAAGAACAAGATAAACGTGATACTAAAAAGGGAGGTGCAGCAAATATGGCAGCTTCATTATCTAATTTTCCTATAATCAAAGGAGAAACTGCACAAAAATTAAGAAATGAATATATTAACCCAACACCGACACAGAGAAAAAATCATGAAGATGCATATATGAGGGCTTTAAAATTACGAAGGGCTAATGCACCGAAGCCGATAAAATGACAGTATCCCCGAATCCTTGTTTTCTTTATGACATTACCGATGTTGATCAAGCTCTTATTCAAGAATTCGATTGTATTAGTTCTAAATCAACTATGACAGAATATCTTGTAGATAATATAGCGAAGCAATATCACAAAAAGGGCGAAGCAATAACTAAAGTACTAATTGATTCGCAAGCAAACTGTATTGTTGGTTACTTTTCTTTAAAATGTTCTTGTTTGCAATGGGAATATAAAGATAGGTATACTGGAAAAGAGAGTAAGGAGTCTTTACCGGCTATTGAAATTTCTCGTTTTGCAATTGACCAGAAATATCAGGGCAAACATTGTCTTATCAGCGGATATGAAGATACAAAGTATTCGGAGTATCTATTTGATAATGTAATGGATAGTATTGTGTCAATTCACTATTACACTGGTATATCTGCAATAATTTTGTTTTCTGTAGACGAAGGTAAACCGCTATCATTTTATAGAAGATTGGGCTTTAGTGAAATTGAAGGGGATTATACTGTATATGAAACAACTAATAATGTCGGTTGTATCCCAATGTATAAATTTATTAGTAAACCGGAAAATTTAGATGTATAGTTTAACCTCATGCTCCTGCTCTCTCAGCCGAGAATAGGGGTATTTTTATTTTGTTTGATGCGTTCCCTAAAGTATATTAGAGATAATATTGCTAAAATAGACTACACTTAGTCTTAAGCAATGCGCCCGTAGCTCAGGGGATAGAGCGCCAGCCTCCGGAGCTGGAAGCGCAGGTTCGATTCCTGCCGGGCGCACCATAAGAAAATCGGTAGTGTCAAGAAAGTTTCGCAAAAAGGTTTGCAGTCCTAGGTAGTAAAATCAGTCATCACTAAAATCCGACTCAGGGTCGGTATTTTCTAGATGTTTCATATTCATATACTTTTTACTGCCCCACTGGGTTCCAGCAACGTGGCGAAGGCGGGCGCAGACCAGCATCAGAGCGGACTGCCCATCCGGGAAAGCACCCACGACCCTGGTTCGCCGCCTGATCTCCCGGTTGAGTCTCTCAATCACATTGTTAGTCCGGATTCTTGTCCAGTGCTCGCCGGGAAAGTCGGCATAAGCAAGCGTTTCCTCGATGCTTTCCTCGATTTTGGCCGCCGCTTCTTTGAGTTTCATGTCGCGCAAGCTTTTTGCTACCTGTGCCGCCTTTTCCCGGGCAGCGGACTTGCTTTCCTGCGCATGAATCGCTTTGAGCATTTTCGCAACCGTTTTGACCTTGGAGCGGGGAACAACTGAAAAGACATTGCGGTAAAAGTGAACAGTGCAGCGCTGGTATTTGGCCTGGGGGAAGACCTCATTTGCCGCTGCCAGCATCCCTTGGCATTTATCACCAATGATCAGTTGGACGCCTGTTAAACCGCGGCTTTTCAGCCATTTGAAGAATTCCAGCCAACTGACTTTGTCTTCTTTCATGCCTTCGGCCGCTCCCAGCACTTCACGGTAGCCGTCTTCGTTGACGGCAATCGCCACCAATACGCTCACATTCTCATATTCACCGCCCCAGTTGCGGCGTAAGTAAATGCCGTCGACGTAAACATAGGGATACTTACCACTTTGCAGCGGCCGACTGCGCCACTCTTCAATGTGGACATAGGCCTTCTTATTCAACTCACTGATGGTGGACGGCGATACCTTGCTGCCCCACAGAGCCTCGGTGATGTCTTCCACTCGCCGGACGGATACGCCAGCTAGATACATTTCGATGAGCGCTTCTTCTACGGAACTTTCCCGCCGGCGATAGCGTTCGATAATGGCGGTTTCAAAAGGAATGCCCTTGAGCTTGGGAACTTTCAGCGTGACATCGCCGGAGGTAGTAGTCAACCGCCTGTCGTAGTGACCGGAGCGGTAACCTTGACGGGTTTCAGTACGCTCATATCGGGCCGCCTGGGTTAGGTCTTTGGCTTCCTGATCCAGCAAGTTATTGAGCGTTTCCTCCACGCTGCTACGCACCAGTTCCTTCAGTTCTACCTTGATGATTTCTTCATTCAACTGTATAATTTCTTTGGACATGTTTGCTCTTCCCCTTTCGGTAAATGGTGTGTGGTGACTTCATTTTACCGGGGAACTGCAAACTTGTCCTCTTTTTTAGCCGTATTTCAATTTGCGAAACTTATTGTACCTTATCAGAAAATCAAGACTTCCAGCGATTTTGCTAGAAGGCTTTTTTCGTATATAAAAGAATGTGTCAAAAAATCTAACACGTTCTAATACAAATAAAAAAATATATGTGTTAGAAAGTGGTAGAATAAAAATATAAAGAATAAGGGGGATTGAAAATGCCTATTTTAGAAGGCCCTATGGTTGAACTTAAGCAAACGGTAGTGGATGATGTTAAAAAAGAAGTAGTGGCCTTTGCTAATAGCGAGGGAGGCATTATATATATATATAGGCATAATCGATCAGGGCGAGGTTATTGGTGTTGAAAGTGTAGATGAAACGTCTTTACAGGTTTATCTTAAAGCTTATTGAGCAACAAGGCTCTATTGTAAGAAAAGACATAGAAGCAGCATTATCCATTTCGCAGACTATGGCCGGTCGCTTAATAAAACAGTTGGTAGATAAGGGATTGATAGCTGAAGTCGGCAGCGGTAAGAAAACAAAGTATATAAGAATAAAAACGGTTAAGTCGTAAAAATGACATAGCATAAAGAATAGAGTTATTGTTTAGCATGCTCGTTTAAGTTGATCGGATGGCATACTCAGGACAAATGTGTTTGCATGTACCGCAGGAGGTACATATGTTAGTGTCAATATAAGCTTTGTTATCGTTTTCGTAATTTATTGCTTCAGAAGGGCATACCAGAATACACTTACTGCAGGTTTTACAAAGATACTTTAATACTTTCGGCTTTTGATAGTTGGAAGATGTTTGTTTTTCCATAATATCACATCCTAAATTGGAATAATTAGAGCAACAGAAGTATTCTTCTCTGACTTCGGATATTTCTCCTGCAATAACCTATTGGTTAACTGATGGATTTCACCGGATTCAAGCTGCAGTTGAAGCGGATATCCAGCTAGCGAACACTGATGAGTAGATGACAAATAATACTTGCATTTCTTACTTAGTAGTAATACACTAACAATATAAGCACTTAATAGTAAAATACTAATAAGTCGGGTGATATAATGAGAATTGGCATCTATGGTTCGTCCTTCAATCCTCCAACGAATGGGCATCTCTGGTCAGCAAACACAATTGCGCAACGAGAAGAATTAGATAAGGTTATTTTACTTCCTTCTTCATCCAAACGTACCGATAAGAATATAGAGGTAGCAGATCTTCACCGGCTGGAAATGCTAAGATTAGCTGTGGCTGACAACAGTACATTTGAGATTGATGACCACGAAATGAAGGCTGTCTCCGGCAAGCAATATAGCTACTTTACTATGGAATATTTTCGGGAAAAATATCCGGACGATGAATTGTTTTTTCTAATGGGAGCAGACCTTTTAGCAGAGTTGCCTAATTGGAGTTATGGAGAAAGATTTATTCAATCTACTAAATTTATCGTAATTGAACGTCAAAACATTCCTATGGGTGAGATAATCGCCAAAACCCCAATGCTCCGTAAATTTCATCGGAATTTTAGCCTGATTTATAAAGGCATAGTAAACGAAATTAGTTCCAGTTACATAAGAGAAGAATTCGAAAGTGGTGCAGATCCCCGATATTTGCTCCCTGAAGCTGTGTACTGGTATATCAAAAGCAATAACGTTTACTTAAAAAGCGAAACAGTATGCTGTTAGACGACCAATATAAAACAGGGGTGAAATTATGAACGAACAAAAAGAATTTCTTAAAGACTATGATGACAGTAAATTTAAAAAACCGTCTACTACTGTAGATATGGTAATCTTAACTGCTGTTGATGTTGCAACCAATGCTCGGTCAGTTCCGGATAAAGTATTACGAGTCCTGCTTATTAAACGTAAGGGGGACCCCCTTGTTGTTGATGTAACTGATCCATATAAAGGTAAATGGGCTTTGCCGGGGGGGTTCGTTAATTACTTCGAAGACCTTGATACTGCGGCAATCCGGGAGCTGGAAGAAGAAACTAATGTTGCTAATGTTTACATGGAACAGCTTTATACTTGGGGCAAGGTTTACCGTGATTTGCGCCGTAGAGTTATCAGCACCTCATATATGGCATTGGTAGATAGTTCTAAACTAAACGTAAAAGCCGGAGATGATGCTGAAGCTGCCTGTTGGTTTGATGTAAAAGCCACAATGTTTGAAGAAATAAAAACGCAAACCCAAACAGGTTATATTCGCAAAACAACATATGAACTATCCTTGGTAAATGGCGAGCAGGAAATAAAAGATACTGTAATTGTTACTAAGGAGCTGGAAGGAAAAACTTCTAAAGTTGATTTTGAATGCCTGGATAATCCATCAGGGCTTGCTTTCGACCATGCAACAGTTATCTTTTATACTCTTGAGCGCTTAAAGAACAAGGTAGAATATACCGATATTGCCTTTTCTCTTATGCCGGAATTGTTTACTTTAACAGAACTAAAGAAACTGTATGAAGTTATCACCGGGAAGGCCATTTATAGTAGAAATTTTCGCGATAAAATGGAGAAACAGAAAAAAATGGTAATAGAGACAGATGAATGGGATTCTGGTAAGCCTTATAAGCCAGCCCGAATGTTTCGTTTCAATCCCGATTGGGGGGAAGCTTAGTGAATTAATTTAACTAATTTGCGCAGAACCAAACACGAAGAAAGTAAGGTGTGTTCATTGAAGGTAGGAATTGTGCTCAATCACTCCCAAAGACTCACAACCGCTGCTGTTGAGACTATCATCAGGCATATTGAGAGACTGGGAAGTAGTGCCGAGCTACTGAAGCTTGATAATCTCCTTTCAGAATTAGACGTAGTTCTTTCTTTCGGGGGAGATGGAACAGTACTAGGTACAGCCAGATATGTCGGAGAAATTCCTATCTTCGGGATTAACACTGGCCATTTAGGCTTTTTAACCGGAATAGAGTATAACCTTCCCAAAGTCATTGAGGCAATTGCTCTAATTCTAAATAACCAATTTACTATCGATAAACGCAACCGGTTAGAGGCACAAGTATATCGAAAAGAGAAAAATGTTGCGTATTGCACCGCTTTAAACGACATAGTAGTCAAAGGAGCTATAGCCAAGCTAGTAAGACTCAAAACCTATATCGGCGGGGATTATGTAGGAAACTTTCCCGCAGACGGAATTATCATAAGCACGGCTACCGGAAGTACCGGGTATTCCATATCAGCCGGGGGAGCAATTATTCCTCCCGACCTTGAAATCAACGTAATCACTCCTATCTGTTCTCATTTACTTAATGTCAGGTCGATGATCGCCAGTGACAACAAAGAAATCAAAATTGTAGTCGAATCATATCAAAAGGAACTTCTTCTTTCGGCAGATGGTCAAGTGGATATTGAGTTAGAAACTAATGATTGTATCGTTATTAATAAAGCGCCCATGGTGACTAATTTGATTAGGCTTAATAATGAAACTTTCTATCAATTGCTTTCACGAAAGATGAAATGGGACAAAGATGAAAAAGAGCGGAGTAACTTAACATTAGCATATTCAACAACAAATGATTACCAGAAGAATTAATCTGATGAAATAATTAAAGAAGGGGTATGAATTCAAGTGGAAACTCCTAGTTTTTATTCTCCTAACCGTGCCGGAGAATTATACTTACCCAGATATGACATAATTCAAAATGAAGTACGGCAACTTCGAAAAAAATGTAATCTTGCCTTTAGCAGTGAAAAGGCAGTTCTCTTTTTGGTTGACCCACAGGTGGGGTTTTGCATCCCGGGTGCAAGTCTGTACGTCAATGGAGCTGAGAAAGATATAGAACGAATTTGTGATTTTATCTACCGTAATCTGGAGCGGATTGATGAAATCCGAGTATCTCTTGATACCCACACCGTATTTCAAATCCATACTCCGGGATTTTGGGTAAATGATCAAAATGAAAATCCGAATCCGTTTTCGATTATTAAATTAGAAGATGTAAAAGAGAAAAAGTGGCGCCCCTATACTGAATGGATTCCGGTTGAACTCGTCGAAAGCTATCTTGAACAGCTTGAGACCGGTGAAAAGTACATTCTAATCACCTGGGAGTATCACACTCAGAAAGGTTCTGTCGATAATGCGGTGGTTCCCATGCTGAATGAAGCGTTATTTTTCTACTCTTTGATGACCGGCAAGGAAATAAAATGAATCACTAAAGGGGAAAGCCTCTGGACAGAAAATTACAGCGTATTATCGCCCGAAGTTTCGAAGCTATATTTTAAAGATGGTTCACTAAAAATTGTTGGAAACTTCAACGAGAAATTGATGACAGAGTTGATGGAGTTTGATCGGGTATATGTTGCGGGGGAAGCAGCGAGCCATTGCGTAAAAGCGACTTTGGAAGATATGCTGAAAGTCATTGAAAAAGATAAACAGCGTATGCCAAATAACTCATATGGTTTTGAAGAAAATAAAATTTATATCCTTGAAGATTGTATGTCGCCTGTCCAACCAACAGCAGGCAGCCCTGATTTTCCGGCAATTGCCAAAGAAGCCCTGGAAAATTTCAAATTAACGGGTATGAGGGTTGTAACATCTACAGACCGGTTTTGGAGTATGGTTTAGTCGTGTTGGAGGAAGAGTAGTCTATGAATAAAAATTTACTGGAGTGCACAATACAGGGGATTGTCGAAAAATATCCGGAAACAATGGATATTTTTACAGGCTTCAATATAGTTACTGAAGAAGAAATAGCGCAAGGGTTAGGGGCTGTTTTACGGCTAAAAACACTACTAAGCATCAAAAAAATTAATCCAGAATCATTTATCAGTTTACTAACTGACAAAATTGAAGATACGGAGCAGTATCGCCAATTGTCAGAGGTTGTAATAGATAACCAAGGGGTATTCAATTTTGTTGCGCAACTGCCATGTGCTCTCAATCTGCCGCTTAACTGGGCCTTGCAGGCTATTTTAAAGAAACTGCGGGTAGAAAAGGATATTAGGCTTAATTATTACATGTGGTCATGCAGTAATGATGTGTTGTATTTTGCTGACTATCTGCAGCAGGTTGAAGATATTGCTGACGCACCGGACTTGATAGTAACTACAGATTACAATTTGTTCAATAGCAAGTTTATCGAACAGGTTATGAATAAGGGGTTGTATACCACTTCATTACAGCAACCGGTACATAGTACTTTTAACACGATTGGTATTGTTGATAGGCAGGGGTGGTATAATGTTGTTGCCATCAACCCAGTTGTGGTGGTAATTGACTGTCGGCAGATGGGCCGTCTGCCTATTCCGAAAACGTGGGGTGACTTACTGCAGCCGGAATATGAACAAAAGGTGGTTTTGAACGGTTGCAGCGGTGATTTTGATGATATCATTCTGCTAACCATTTATCAGCAATATGGCGATGCCGGCATTGCGGCTTTAAGGAGGTCGGTCCGGACTGGCATGCACCCATCCCAGATGATCAAAAGCATGGCCAGCAGCAATCATGACCGACCGCCCATCTATGTAATGCCATACTTTTTTGCCAATACGATTTCGCCACCGGTAGAGGCAAAAGTCATCTGGATGGAGGATGGAACACCAATAACACCGCTGTCTTATTTGGTAAAAGCCTCAAAGGCCGAAGAATTACAAGCGTTAATTGACTATTTTAACGGGCCGGAATTTGGCCGCATTTGTGCTGGTGCCTATTTTCCCGCGCTCCATCCGCAGGTACCTCATAACCTACCAGAAAAAGCAGTTTTAAAGTGGCTTGGCTGGGACTACATCAGGGGGCAGGATACCGGAAAATTACTGGCAAGGTTAAATAGGAACTTTATCATGTGAATAGCTGCATAACAATAGCTGCTGTGTAAAAACAGCCCAAAACCCGCTAAGACGTTGAGTCTAAGCGGGTTTTTTCATTTAGTTTCCACTGTGCGCATGTACGGGTACTACTTATGGCGCAATTTTTAGATTATTAGCCGTGCTGAAACTATTCTGAACAATGTGGTTTTACTTCATAATAGTTTGATAGTTTATAATTATTAAATTGTTGTAAATATTTAACTATAGTATATTGAATCTACGAAGGAAAACAAAAAAGTTCAAGGCGTGAGACCTTGAATTTAGATGCTTTCGGATAGCCGAAAGTGTTCAAAAATAATAAGGGGGAAAAGAAATGGGTAAATTGAGTGAACAAGAATTTCAAGCGTATTTAACACAGATCAGAGAATTGACAGAGGGCACATTCGATAAGATGCAAAAAGAAATTGAGGATACGAATGTGTTCCCCGAGGAGTTCTATCAACTGGGTATCAAAAACAACCTGTATCGTTGCTCACTGCCAATAGAATACGGCGGCTGGGGCCTTTCCGAGCTGGAAATTCTAAAGATTCAGGAAGAATTTAGTCGTGGTCCTGGCGGAATGCGTATGCATCTGCACTATGCCATGGATTTAAACTGGCGTCCCTTGTATGACTTTGGCAGTGAAGAGCTTAAAGCAGAGTTAATGCCTGGCTTCCAGGATAGATCGGTCTTTACCTGCTGGGCTGTTACCGAGGAAACCGGTGGAACGGGTGCCGATATTAAAACCTTAGCCGTAAAAGACGGCGATGATTACATCATTAACGGAGAAAAGTATTTAATCTCACACACTGATTGCTGTAATTATGCTTATGTTACCTTGCTTACCGATCCTAATGCCGATAAGGATCACCGTCTTTCCACCTTCATGGTTCCCTGCAACACCCCGGGCTACGAAGTTACTCCCATGCCTCACATGATGGGTTGCCGTGGATCAGGTCATACCGGCTTAAAGTTTACTAACATGAGAGTCAACAAAAAATACCTGCTCGGCAAAGAAGGCGATGGTCTTCATATCTCGATTCATTCTCTGTCTGTTTCCCGAGTTCACATCGCAGCCAGCAATTTGGGCATGGCACAGCGGATGTTGGAAATTTCCCTCAAACGTGCTCATGATCGTGTCACCTTTGGCAAACCGATCATTGAACGTCAGGCTATCAGAATGAAGATTGCCGATATGGCTGCTCATATCCATGCTCTGCGTACCATGGTTTATGATTTTGCGAAAGACTATGAAAAGGATCCCAATGGCGAATATATTGAAGAAAAAGCGGCGATGTGCAAACTGTTCAGTATCCAGGTTACCAAAGTGTGCGGCGATGAGATGCTGGAGATCTTCGGTGGTGTTGGGTACTTCGAGGATTGCGAATATGGTCCTACTGAGCGCCTGTACCGCGACTCCCGCGCAATGTGGTTAGAGGAAGGTACTCCCACCGTACAGCGCATCACCATTTCCCGCCAGACTATTAAACATGGTGGCCGCTTAGAGTATCTCGATTAATCCTAAGGAATCTATGGACATGCAGAGGGTCATCAGTGTCAAGCCGATGACCCTTCTTTCTACTTTTAAATTAAAACAGATTACCGGGAGGTTCGGTGAAAGCCGGTAGAAGGTATTTTGGGTAAAGGTACTGGGGAGGGGCTGGAAATTGGAATTTGGACCACTAAGAAGCAGGGCAGCCAGAAAACCTTGGCCGGAATGCCCCGATATCGTAATTTACCGCTGCAATCATTGTGGCAAGTTGTACCAGGGGTTGGGATATGAGATACCGGCTAAAGAGCCTATTTGCTGTTATGCATTCATGGAACGGCTGAAGCCGCTGCAGCTGGAGGACGCTTTGCCCGAAATCAATGTGGACTACAGGATTGTTGGCGGTTTCAACCAGAGCGCCGTACAGGTATTCTGGGAGATGAAACTGCCGGAGGACAAACCAGAGTGGGTCTTACTTAAGACCTTCACCGGGAGTTACATCAAGTATGTCACTTCCGGGAAGCGGCCGCCCATGGTATTCCCTTTATCCGACGAGGATGCCTATGTATATTGTGACAGGAGCACTTGTCAGGAGTGTGTCTTTCGTTGCAAGCGAGGTTTTATCATTTATTTATATAGCAAAACAAGGGGTCTGCTGGAGGTCCCCCTGGAGAAGATGGCAGACTACTTTACGTCCTAGAAGTGGTATGTGTCCCAATTCTTTTTTTCTATTTTTGTCTCAACTGCCAAGACAATGAGGTGTATTTTTAGAAAAATAGGAGGAATGTCTGATGAGCCCAAAGATTGGTAATAAACGATGGTATATTGTTGCTATGTTAGTATTATGTTTTACTTTTATGTATCTGGGAAGAGCTAGTATCTCCATTGCCGGTCCGGTTCTCATGAAAGAGTATGGCTGGACTGGAACACAATTTGGCTTAGTGTCTACAGCCTTTTTCATTGGTTATGCCTTAACAATGCTGCCGGCTGGTTGGTTATCAGATCGGTTTGGGGCAACCAAAGTAATTGTTATTGGTACCTTGCTTTGGTCGGTGTTCACTTTGTTGACTCCTTTTGGCGCGGCAGCAATAAGCTCATTGATATTTATCCGGGTTGTCGTAGGGTTAGGCCAAGGGGTTACCTTGCCTGCGACCTCGTCGCTGGTAGCCAGATGGGTACCTAAACAGGAAGCAGGCAAGGCACAAGGTTGGACGCTTATCGGAGTTCCTCTGGGTGTCGTTCTTACAATGCTTACTGGTGTTTATTTAATCCAGAATTATAATTGGCAAACGATATTTTATTTATTTGCTATTCTTGGTCCGATATGGTGCATAATCTGGGCTAAATTTGGTAAAGATCGCCCTGATCTGCACTCTTCAATTAGTAAAGAAGAACTTGAATACATCGTATCAGGCCAGGGTTCAAAAGATAGTGGCGGTCAGGCAGTCAGCTTAACCGCAAAAGAAATTTTTTCAAATATATCCGTATGGGGCGCGATTATTGCTTACTTTTGTTACAATTACGTTTTTTACTTGTTATTAACCTGGTTACCCACCTACTTAGCGGTTGGTCGTGGCTTCACTTTAGTGAAAAGTGGTTATTATACGATGATTCCTTACCTTGTCGCGATGATTACTTATCCTTTAGGAGGGATCTTAACTGACTGGGCATCTCAGAAATTTGGAGAAAATATTGGACGAAAATTGTTTCCCGTGTGTGGCTTAATCATTGGTGGGATTGCATTGATATTTGGCGCACAGGCCAGCAATGCTAACATGGCTATTGGTTTAATTGCAGCGTCTATGGGCTGTCTAACCATTACCCAGGGAGGGTTCTTCTCCATTCCAATAATCTTTGCCCCCAAAAATGCTGGTACAATAGTTGGGATGTATGGCTTTATTGGTACAATGGCAGGAATATCTGCACCACTTGTTACAGGTATGGTTGTTGACTCCTACGGGTATAGTTATGCCTTATTCCTGGGATCATCGATGGCAATTTTAGGTGCAATTATATTGTTGACTGCCAAGGTTAAACAGATTGAAGCTAAAACCAAATATTTGAGCGAAACTTCGGTTAACTAAAAGAACTAACCTCTAACCGGGGTGGCCGTCCAGTTAGAGGTTAGGAAAAATTACAAAGGGAGTTGTTTTCATTGAAAGGATTAGAAGGAATCAAAGTAATCGAATTAACTTCTTATATAGCAGCACCGGCATGCCCAAGAATTCTTGGCGAAATGGGAGCAGAAATTATTAAAATTGAGCCCTTTACTGGTGATGAGCAACGTACTCAGGGTCCTGGTTACGGTATGCTGCGGGATGATATTGAAGATCCGGCATTCGATATGGCCAGTCTTGATAAAAACTGGCTGAGCATTAATCTTAAAAGTAAAGAGGGTATAGAATTCGTTTATAAATTACTGGAAACGGCTGATGTCCTTGTTACAAACTTTAGAGATAAGGCGTTGATTAAATTAGGTCTGGACTATCAGACCATTAGTAAAATGTTTCCACATATCGTTTATGCGCAAATGAGAGGCTATGGCGAGCGAGGTCCGGAAAGGGATTCCAGGGGGTACGATGCTACTGCTTATTCCGCTCGTGGCGGTATATTAACTGCATTCCCTCAGATGGGTGAAAATCCTGTGAATGTTCCAGCTGCTTTTGGTGATTGGAATGCGAGTGGTTTTTTGACTGCCGGCGTGTTGGCCGCTTTGGTTCGAAAAGAGAAAACAGGTTTAGGAGACAAGGTGGTTGTAAACCTCTATCATGTTGCCTGCTGGGGAATGCAGCATGCCGTTGTTTCCCGCCAGTCCGGGGCACTATATCCAAGATCCAGAAAACTGGTTCCTACTCCATCAAACAATTGTTATAAATCCCAAGACGGAATTTGGTTCCTGATTTGTCAAGGTAACTATAATAAATACTTTGAACAGATGGTTACTGCGCTAGGTATTGAAATGCTCATTGGCAATGAAGAATATGATACGTTAGAAAAGCTTACGGCAAATAAAACAAATGGTTATGTTGTTGAACTTTTCGAAAAAGCATTCGCCAAAAAGACATTTGCTGAGTGGGAGGTAATTTTAAGAGAAAACGAGATTCCTTATCAAAAGGCATTTACAGTTGATGATGTACTTGTGGATGAAGAAGCTTATGCGAATGACATTTTAAGACGTGTAGAATACAAATCGTATGGTCAACGGGTTATTCCTACAAGCCCAATAAGAATGAAGAGTGTTGGCGATCCTACGTTGTGGACATCTAAGCCGATTGGTTATGATACTCGCACCTATTTGCTAAAGTATGGCTACTCTGAAGCTGATATTCAAAAGTTTATCGAAACAGGTGCAGTTAAAGTATATGCGGGTAAAGAATTAGAATTTGACAAATTAAGCTGCACATCAGCGTCTGAACCGCTTCCTTAAGCTGCTTCTGCTTAGAAATCTTGTCGGTAACACCCCCTTATACTAGGATGGTTGGAACGATTCACGAAAGTGTATTTCCAACCGTCCTAGTTTTTTACGAACCTGCTTACTGCTGTTCGCAAGGGGGATTGTGGAGATAATTTTCTTGTGACCAGTGTACAAAAAAATTCTTGAAATTTGAAACAACAGGGGAAAGTTTTTTCTTTTTGGGAAAAACCACTGACACAGTTCTAGTTGCTTTCGGTTTAAAACGAACTATTGCAATGCCTTTTCCCGCAGAAGGCATTGCCTTCTGCGCTATCCGGGAAGATAGTATCGCAATCCCCATACCTTCAGCTACAAGTCCAACACAGGTATCAACGTAGTGCGCGTCATAGCCGAATTTTGGCTCAAAACCAGATAACTTACAGGCATCAAGGGTGTCGGCAAAAGCCCCGGAGGACTTGGAAAGACAAATAAAAGTTTCTTCTGAAGCCTCGTGTAAATCGATAATCTCTCTGGAGGCAAACGGGTGTGAGGTATTAGTTATAATGACTAATTCGTCTTGAATTAGAGGATATGACTCTAGCGGTATCTTTTCCGGCTTATATTTGTGGTAGGCGGTAAGAAAGGCTACGTCAATTTTCCCACTGGACAATAATGGGTATAGGTCAAAGCATTCGGCCTCATGAAATTCGAAAGAAATTTTCGGATAGGTTTTTTGGAAGGCTGCAATAAGTGGCGTGATACCAAAGGCTCCCAGTGCCGGGACATTGCCTATGGATATTTGGCCGCTTTCACCAACCACATATTGCTGCATAGCCATGTTAATATCGGCAATATCCGATATTATTTTCTTGGCATGTTCAACAAACTCAGTGCCTGCTGGAGTCAGATGAACTGAGCGCGTGGTTCTTCCAAATAACACGACTCCCAATTCATCTTCAAGTTTTTTTATTTGCTGAGATAAAGAGGAGGGGGTTACACAGACTTCCTCTGCTGCACGAGAAAAATTTTGGTGCTTGGCTACCGCCAGGATGTACTTAAGTTGATATATTTCCATATGCGGTGTTCCTTTCTGGATCATAATTCAATACTAACATTCAATATTCTAGCTGATTTATAAACATCCTTCCAATTAAGAATTTTGTAATAATTTGAAAAAAATTTTGATTTTTTAATTATTGAAGCTTTTTCATGGATTTATGTTACATAGCATTATTAAGTTTCTCTAATCAATCTTCGATAGACAGTTGATATTGCTCAATAGTCGTGTTAAATACAGTTTGGGATTTATTAGTATAACTAAAGATTAATAGTGGTTATTTTCTTTTACTTCATAATAGTTTGGAATATTTATATTTATTAAATTGTTGCAAATAGTTAAACATATTACATTAAAGGAGACTTATGTAGTTTGATGTCAGATATTAGTAGCCGCATAATTTTGCAAATACTTCAATAATTTAGTGAACTCGTTTCAGTTCCATAATCGCGAGGAATGAACAAATTTAAACGAAAGTGGGTGTGAAAATTGCCAAAAAACATGCCATAATGATAATGCTCTCGTACATTTTGCCATGAGTGCTTATCCTTTTGATGAACGATTATGCAAAAGAGAGGAGGAATTATTGTGAGTTCAGGGTTTGGTAATAAAAGGTGGTATATTATTGGTATGTTGACAGTGTGCTATACGATCTTGTATATGGATAGATCCTGTATGTCGATGGCCGGACCCGCTATGATGAAACACTTTAACTGGAGTGCAACACAATATGGTCTCGTTTCAACAGCCTTCTTTATTGGTTACGCATGTACTCAGCTTCCGGGGGGGTGGCTGGCAGATCGATTTGGTGGTGGGAAGGTTACAATGATTGGAGCTCTTTGGTGGTCGCTGTTTGTATTTCTGACTCCTTTTGGATCTACGCTGGGTTTAATGGTAATTATACGTATAGCAATGGGGTGGGGCGAAGGCGTTTCCTTGCCTGCTATGACTTCCATTGTAGCGCAGTGGATGCCTAAGAAAGAATCTGGCTTAGCCCAGGGACTGAGTCTTATGGGTGTGGCTATCGGGATTGCCGTTGCTATGCCGATATCAGCCTGGATTATTAGTAAATGGGGCTGGGAAATGGTGTTTTATTCATTTGCTTTTATTGCTCCCATTTGGGTCATTATCTGGTGGAAGTATGGTAAGGATAAGCCTGAGGAACATCCTGCAATAAGTAAAGCAGAAATAGAATATATTAGAGCCGATCAGGGATGCCAGTCAGAAGACTTAAATCAGGCAATGACCGTAACATCTAAAGACATATTTTCAACACCGTCAGTCTGGACCGGGGCAATATCATTTTTCTGTACCAACTACCTCTTTTATTTGTTTATGACCTGGCTGCCAACGTACTTTGTTCGGGGACGTGGTTTCGAAATGGGGACAAGCGCAATATACACCATGATGCCATATATTGTTGCCATATTCACGTATCCTTTAGGCGGTTGGCTGGCTGATCAGGCAGCAAAGAAACTCGGACACAATATGGGAAGAAAGCTATTTCCTCTGCTTGGCATGGTAGGTGCCGGAATTCTGTTAATATTCGGCTCCCAAGCAACCAATGCGAATATGGCAGTAGCTTTAATATCAGCATCCAACGGTGTTTTATGCCTCACCATGGGTGGGTATTATTCCATGCCGATTGTTTTTTCCCCTACCAATGCCGGAAAAATTGTTGGTCTTTATGCTACCTGTGCCACAATTGGCGGCATAACTGCCCCGCTTCTAACTGGTATTGTTGTGGATGCCTATGGATACGATTATGCGTTATATTTAGGGGCTGGTTTATCAATAATGGGTGCGCTTATTTTGCTGACTAGTCAGGTTAAACCGATTTTACCGAGTGCCGGTAGAAGCAAAAACTTACAGCGTAATTTAGCATAAAGCTTGAATTCATTTCATATGGTATAGCCTTATTAAGGTGAGTCGTTCTTCTTAATAGGGAGTTGTCTGAGGAGATTATAAGTTCAAAAATAGATTATGAGTGATGCCCCCGGCGCTATCATGTGATAGCGCCGGGGGCGCCGTTATTTTCAGGTAAAGAACGAATTTTAGGACTGAAAGGCAAAACGGGAAGTTAGTTTACAGTGATTAGTATAGTTAAAGAGCAATATAACAATTCAGTTTTGATTCATAATTATTTGATAATTTAAAAATGTTAAATTGTTGTAAATAATGAAGTATAGTACATTCTACATGAGGCGCAAAAAAAAAGCGGGTTTCCGAGAGTGTATGAAATGATTTAGGGAGGATTTTATTATGGGAAACATTTTAACAACCGAACAAAAAGAGTTAGTCGAAATGGTAAGGAACTTTGCACTTAAAGAAGTAAAACCGCATGTCAAGGAACTTGATGAAAAGGGAGAATTCCCGCTGGAACTTCTCAGGCAGGCTTTTGACATGGGTTTGCATTGCTTGGAAATACCTGAAGAATATGGTGGCTCAGGGTTGGATTATCAAACAACAGCCATTATTTTTGAGGAGTTAGCGAAAGTTGATGCTGGTTATGCGATTTCTCTTGTTACTACATTTGTTGCGTTACGATCAGTTATTGCGGCGGGGAATGAAGCGCAGAAAAAGTTGTTTGCCGATATTATTATTCCTGGGGCCTTCGGAGGCTTCTGTTTAACAGAACCTAATTCTGGGTCAGATGCAGGCTCAATGAGAGGTACAGCCGTTAAAGATGGCGATGAGTATGTGATTAATGCCAGTAAATGTTTTGTTACCAACGGGGGTGTTGCCGACGTATTTGTCGTATTTGCTTCAACAGACAAGAGCAAAGGTGTCAAGGGTATATCCGCATTTATTGTAGAGAGAAGCCGGGCCGGCATTACCGTTGGTAAACATGAAGATAAGATGGGGCTTAGATTATCAAATACAACAGATGTAACCTTTACAGATGTAAGAGTGCCGGCTGACCATTTGCTTGGCAAAGAGGGAACAGGCTTTATCACAGCTATGAATACGTTAAATGTTTCAAGAGCTTTTGTTGGCGCGTTAGCTGTGGGTATTTGCCAGGCAGCTATCGACGAGGCTGTAAAATATGCCAAGGAAAGAGTTCAATTTAAAAAGCCGATTGGGCAGTTCCAAGCGGTTCAAATGATTTTAGCTGATATGGAAATTCAGACCGAAGCAGCTCGTCAATTGGTTCACCATGCCATGATTTTGATGGATGATAATAAACCTGTTGTCAAAGAAGGCTCAATTACCAAAACCTTCTGTGGCGACACCGTAGTGAGGGTAACTACTGATGCCGTTCAAATCTTTGGCGGCTATGGGGTCAGCAAGGAATACCCAGTTGAAAAGCTGATGAGAGATTCAAAAGTATTCCAAATTTTTGAAGGAACAAATCAAATTCAAAGATTAGTAATCGCAAAAGAAATGTTCAAGTAGTGGAATTAAGGGGGAGTAGTAGTTATGGATATTCTAGTTTGTGTAAAGCAGGTACCAGATACTTCAGAGATCAGGATAGACCCGGTAACCAATACGCTTATTCGCAGTGGTGTACCAAGTATCGTAAATCCATTTGATGCCAATGCCCTTGAAGCGGCAGTTCAGCTGAAAGAGGCTCATGGTGGCAGTGTAACTGTAATAAGCATGGGACCCCAACAGGCAAAGAATGCTTTAAAGGAATGTATATCACTTGGAGCTGACAAGGCCGTACTCATAAGTGACCGGTTGTTTGGCGGCTCTGATACGTTAGCAACAAGTTATATACTGGCAAATGCTATTAAAAAACTAGGCAAGTTTGACCTTATTCTCTGCGGTAAACAGGCAATTGATGGGGACACCGGTCAAGTTGGACCAGAGATAGCGGAGCATCTTGGAATCGCACAGCTTACCTATGTGGCCAAGCTAGAGGTTAAAGGAGAGGTTATTACCGTTCAAAGAGAGCATGATGAAGGCTACGAAATTGTTGAAGCAAAGCTTCCTGCGGTAGTTACGGTAGTAAAATCCATTAATAAGCCTAGATATCCATCTATTAAGAGTAAATTGGCAGCTAATAAAGCCGTGATAGACGTGATTACTGCTGCAGATTTGCCAGAAATCAATATAGAAAAAATAGGCCTTAAAGGTTCACCTACGAAGGTAAAGAAAACATTTACACCTCCTAGAAAAGAGTCTGGCGTAAGAATCTGTGAAGATACCGGAAGTGGATGTGCACTAAAATTATTTGAAAAATTAGTTGCTGCTAAGCTTGTTTAAGGAGGAGAGCAATGATGAATATTGCAGACTATAAAAATGTGTGGGTGTTTATTGAGAGTGATCATGGAGAAGCCAAAAATGTGGGTTTAGAGTTATTGAACCAAGGACGAATTTTGGCTGAGGCTAATAAGGAAAAGCTGATTGGTGTTGTTATTGGTAACGAGGTTGATGCTGCGGTTAAATCGGCAATTGCTTATGGTGCAGATGAGGTAATTCTGGTAGAAGGCGAAGAATATAAAGACTACAATACCGATGGATATACCAATGTAATGGTAAAGTTAGTTGAAAAATTTAAACCGTCGGTAATCCTAATCGGAGCCTCAAATAATGGCAGAGACTTAGGCCCGCGGATTTCAGCGCGGCTGGCAACCGGTTTGACCGCTGATTGTACAGGCTTAGGGATTAACGAGGAAACAAGAGATATCGCCTGGACGAGGCCGGCATTTGGCGGGAACCTTATGGCTACTATCTTATGTTCCAGTACCAGACCACAGATTGGAACGGTAAGGCCGGGAGTATTTAAAAAGGCCCAGCCGGATACCGCCAGAAGTGCACCAATTATAAAGGAAGAGATTAGAACACCTGCTGAGATCATTCGCACAAAAGTAGTTGGCTTTATAAAAGCGCTGGACGAGGCTGCCGTTAAGCTGGAAGAGGCTGAAATAATTGTTTCCGGCGGCAGAGGTATGGGTAAGCCGGAAAACTTTGCTTTACTTAATGAATTCGCTGATCTCCTGGGAGGTTCTGTGGGAGCATCAAGGGCAGCTGTAGATGCAGGCTGGATGCCACCTCTGCAGCAAGTAGGGCAAACAGGAAAAACAGTAGGTCCTAAGATTTATTTTGCCTGTGGTATCTCGGGCGCTATACAGCATTTGGCAGGAATGTCATCTTCGGATGTTATTGTGGCAATTAATAAAGATCCGGAAGCACCGATATTTGATGTGGCCGATTACGGAGTAGTAGGCGATTTGTTTGAGGTTATTCCTGCTCTCATCGAAGAAATAAGGAAGAGCAAAGCCGGTTAATTTCAACAAATGCAAAGTAAATACTACAGCAACAGAGCATATGAGTTTTTAAACATTATCTTTTGCGGCGAGTTAAGACTCCCGCCTCTGCAGGCGGCGTTTGTTCAGATGGGGTAGACTCCCCACCTGAACCCGCCGATATTTCAGCTATGCTGAAACAAATTCACTGCATAAGTTGTTGTCTTCATTATCAGCCTCAAGAGGTGCTTACTACCACCTTTAGAACAAAATCAGGGGGTGAGCGGATGTCTTCACTGATTACGATTAATGAGTCCCGCAAACAACTTTACAGGCAAAAGGGCTATTGGGGTGATGCCACTCTGGCTGATTATTGGAGAATGGCGGTTTTAAGCTCCCCGGAAAAGATAGCAGTAATTGACTTGCTGGGTACTAGTTATACCTATGCTGAACTGGATGATGCGGCCGGCAGAGTAGCAGCCTTTTTACAAGCGGTTGGTGTGAAGCCCGGGGAATTTGTTTCCTTTCAATTACCCGGATGGGCCGAATTTACAGTTATTTACGTGGCCTGTTTGAAAGCAGGGGCAGTCGCAAATCCCATTTTACCCTGTTATCGTCAGGAAGAATTAGTATATATTTTAAATAAATGTGAATCGAAAGTGCTTTTTTTCCCGTCTGAGTATCGGCGATTTACCTATCTGCCTATGGTTCAGTCAGTAGTCCCTAAAATCCCCAGTTTGAAGGAAATAGTTATAGTCGAAAAAGAAACCCCGACAGATGAGGGCAATACCTTGCGCAGCATAATGCAGCAATACTCACCCTTGCCTGATAACCGTGTAAGTATGGCCGATGATTTGGCAGCGGTTTTATTCACTTCGGGAACAGTTGCTGCTCCCAAGGGTGCTATGTTTACACATAATAACATTATTGCCAGTGAAAAAGCCTTTGCTGCTGCGCTGAATTTCAACTATACAGACGTGATGCTAATGACAGCACCAATGGCCCACGCTACCGGTTTTCACCATGGTGTGACCATGCCGTTTCTATTTGGGGCTAAAAGTGTGCTTCAGGATAAATTTTCGGCAGAAACCAGTCTGGCATTAATCGCCCGGGAAAAATGTACTTGTAGTATGGGGGCTACACCGTTTGTCTACGATATACTTCGTTCATTACAAAGTAAGAAATATGATATATCTTCATTTCGCTTCTTCTTATGCGGCGGGGCGCCAATACCCAGACACTTAGTTAAAGAATCCATGAAGGTAGGACTTAAGGTAATTGGCGTATATGGCTCTACCGAGAGTATTCCCCATACCGCTGTTCGCTTGGATGACCCCATTGAAAAAGTAATTAATACCGATGGTGTGCCAGTACCAAGTGTAGAGATAAAGGTGGTAGATGCTTCACGACAATTGGTGCCGGCGGGAATGGAAGGCGAGGAAGCGTCGCGGGGTCCGAATGTTTTTATGGGTTACCTTAAGGAGCCCGAATTGACGGCAGGTGTCTTCGACGAAGAAGGCTGGTACTACAGTGGTGATTTATGTACTTTGGATGAGGATGGGTATATCAGAATTACTGGCCGAAAAAAAGACGTTATCATTCGCGGGGGCGAGAATATCAGTAGTGTGGAAATTGAAAACATCTTACTGCAAATCCCTAATGTTTATGAAGCGGGCGTAGTGTCAATGCCAGATGAACGGTTAGGTGAGAGAATTTGTGCTTACTTAG
This sequence comes from Sporomusa sp. KB1, assembly GCF_007830295.1. Classification (GTDB taxonomy): domain Bacteria; phylum Bacillota; class Negativicutes; order Sporomusales; family Sporomusaceae; genus Sporomusa. The sequence goes on from NZ_VLKC01000002.1 coordinate 3,334,811, forward strand.
TTCTGAAAGACGTAACTAACGGATTAACGTTGGATAGCGTAAAAGCCTTTTTTGAAGAGAAAAGAGTGGCCAAGTGCAAATACCCCGAGCGCCTGGAGATCGTAAGCAGTCTCCCAAGGTCTGCGGCAGGCAAGATACAGAAATTTGTGCTGCGTCAGGATATTAAAAATAAACTAAGTCAAGAGGTTTCGGAGCATGAGTAGTAAACAAGCGGCTGGAGGTTAGAGTAATTATGAAAAATGAGTGTTATAAAGATACTCTTATCGATGCATTGGGTATTAAAGTAACTGAAATAGGCGAGGAGCAAGTTGTGGCAACAATGCCGGTAAACGAAGCTACTCACCAGCCGTTTGGATTATTACACGGTGGAGCTTCGGTCGCGTTAGCGGAAACAGTAGCTAGTCTGGGTACCTATTACTTTATTAACGAAGAGGTAGAATATGCCGTTGGCATAGAAATAAACGCAAATCATGTACGAAGAAAAAAGGATGGATTTGTTACGGCCGTGGGAAAACCTATTCATCGCGGGAGAACGATTATGGTATGGGATATTAGAATCAGTGATGAGACCGGAAACATCATCTGTGTTTCAAGATGTACTATCGGTGTATTTCCTAAAAGAAGTGAGTAGCTGGTAAATACAAAAGTCCCCGCAGTTTTGCGAGGACTTTACTTTATGTATTTTCCTGGATGATATCGAAATATTTATTTCGGGCGCGCATTAAGTCAGTCTCAGAAATTTGGTTATCAGCAGTCCGGCAGATAAATTTTCCTGCAATAGTATTGCTGGTATCCAGTAGGGCTGTGATATTTTTCATACACTCCCCGGCGTAACCAGAGTAGGGATAGTTTTCGGTGACGGCAAATAAAGCCAATTTTTGTTCATGTAATTCTTTTAGATACAGTGTCGCTTCAGAGTCAGCTGTAGCCTGGTCGATACGAAAGACAATTGAAATCAAATCAAAACTATCGGCAGCAGAAGCTTCATTAATAGAACTACAGGGAATATCTTCCGGGATTGTTTGTCGGATAGACTGAGCAAGTTGCCAAACCGCAGGGGACTGACTGGAAAAAACGATTTGCTTTGTTTGATTCATCGGCTGTGAAGGGGAAATTTCCTCAAGGGTGGTACTTGGAACGATGAGAACATGTACGTCAGTGAGTTCTTGTTCCAGACTATGACGAATAAGTTCGACTGCCTTTTGTACCTGGTGCATTGTCTGGGTAGCGCCAAAACCGAGATATATCTCGATATAAGCAATGGTGTTCTCCATACGAACCTTGAGATCTAAGATATCTTCATACAGATCAAAATAGGTAACTAGATTCCTCAGTGCGACTAAAGCTACCGATTCTTCCACGCTATAAAACTTAAAAAATTGCGGTTGTGATATAGTGGCTTTAACATCCGGTTTTATCAGACAAATCCCAAGCTCTCCCCCAACTTTATGCAGAAAACGAGCTACCTGGAGTAATTCTTCGGCTCCTTCTTCTGAGAGAAATTCAGTAGCAAAAAAATTACAGATTACTTTTCTGGCTCCGCCATTGATGAGCTTAATCAATGTAGATTTTAGGATAATAGCGGCCTCGGCGTCAATACGTGCCGGTAGTGCGAGGGCTTGTACAGTGTTACTATCTGCCATAAAAGTCTCCTTTTTTTATGGAAAATTGTGTATACTTAATTATAGCAGGAGCATGATACGGGTGCAATCATAATAGTTAGAGATTCAAGACCACATAAAAGAGATATTGATATTTATGGAAAATAATTATTGACAAGTAATAATGAGTAATATATTATAAAGGTAAGGTTGGTAGTAATGCCATACCCTCTTCTCCTTTCAAATATTATTTTATTCTTGACCCCTGCAGTTTTTTTTGCAGAGGTTTTTTCTTGCCTTATAGAAAACAGTTTGCCAATACGCCACTCGTCTGCAAAATCGTAGATAAAGCAATCCGGCATTGACAAAAATGTCCAATAAAGAGTACAATGAATAAGTAAATTCTTCTACCAGCATGCTGATAGCGTGCTTTTTTATTTACCATCAATTAAGGAATAGGATAAGGTATATGATAACTGTAAGAGATAAAGTAAGATTTGTGGAAACAGATATGATGGGGGTGGTACATCACTCTAATTATTTTCGCTGGTTTGAGATGGCCAGGGTTGAGTATTTGCGCCAGGTTGGCATTTTACTTACTGATATGATGGCCGATAATATTGTTTTTCCAATTACCGCTGTTGACTGCAAGTACCGTGCATCAGCCAAATTTGATGACTATATTCTTATTGAAGCTGTTTTGGCGGAAGCATCCAAAGTGAAACTGGTGTTTACTTACCGTGTGCTTAAAGAAGCAGACGGGACACTGTTGGCTACGGGGAGTACGCAAAATGTGTTTACTAACAACCAGGGGAAAATAATTCGTTTGCCGGACAAGTATTTTAACAAGCTGCATCAGCCTTCCTGAGAACGAGGCTGTTTGGTGTTCGTGATTGCTGGCAGCTTTGGTTGCTGCATATTATATATGGCGCTAAGAGAAACTAATTTGATCAACGGCGTCAGCTTACAGGATTTTAGTGCGAAGTTGAAATAACAGGGTTTCTTGCCGATACCCGGATACGGAGGCTATGGTGTGGGATTTTTAATTGTTTTACTTATTGTTGTGCTAGGGGCAGCTGTTGGCATTTGGCTGTTCATTGCCAAGCAGGGAGATGCCAATTTTAAGTTTATTGTTGACCAACGGACTGATTTTACGCTTACGGGAATAACTAGGGAGACAGCAACCTTTTCAGCCACTGTGCCATTTATCAACAATGGCTCACAAGATGGCACGCTGATGGATGTTTTTCCCCGTCACTTTTTGCCTTGCGAGCAGTTTGACGCTGTGGACACCGATTCACGCTTGACGCTTGACCATGTCAACCGGAATGATGGTTATTGGGAGGCCTGTATTATTCCTGTAACTACTGGTGGATCAATTATTTTAACAGTAAAATTTACTGCCAAGTCAGGAGACATCAAGGCTGCGCTCAAAGACATGGTGGATATGCCGATTGATATTGTATATCAGGTAGTCGCTCGTAGTCTCTGGTATATTGCCAAAGAGCGCTTGGTTATGACAGCTGATGAAATACATAAGGCACTTGCTGCTAGTGAAGATGCTGCAGCCAGATAGGAGGAAACAGATATGACTGAGCAGGCATTAGAACTAAAACCAGTACCTACTCGTATACTTACTGATAAAGATAACATTGTTGATGTGATTGAGAAATATGCCAAAGAGGATATTGGTCCGCAGGATGTGGTATCGGTAGCTGAAAGTGTTGTCGCTATTACCCAGGGACGTTTTGTCCGGCCGGAAGAATTGCAGCCGTCACTTCTGGCCCGGGTACTGTGCCGGTTTATCGCGAAAGAGGGCAGCCTGGCAAGCGCCTACGGCATGCAGACGGCCATGAATGCGGAAGGCAGTTGGCGGATAACATGGTCGTTGTTTGTTGGGTTTTTAGGCAAATTAGTGGGGCGAAGCGGCCTGTTCTATGAATTGGCAGGTGGACAAACGGCCTTGATTGACGATGTTACCGGTACGATGCCCCCGTTTGACAAGTGTCTGGTATATGGACCGGCTGACCCCAATGGGGTGGCGGAAGCCATAAAACAGCGCTTGGGCTGTTATGGGGCTGTTGTTGCTGATGTCAATGACCTGAAGCGGGCGGCAGTATTGGGAGCGACCCAGGGATTAGTTCCCAAGGAGATTGCCCAAATCCTTATCAATAACCCCTTTGGGAATGCCAGTCAAAAAACGCCGATCGTTATTATTAAAAACTATGGTTTAGCTGTACAAAAAACCGTCGCACAATAACTTGAACTTTTTCAAAGACAGAGGGTAGACTTACTATCCTCTGTTTTAAATATCTGGGAGGCAGATTACTATGGCCCGCATCGGCATAACGACTACTGTGCCTGTTGAGATTATTTTGGCAGCAGGGCATATTCCTGTTGACCTTAACAATATATTTATTACCAGCCCTGCAGCCGGTCGCATGGTGGAAACAGCTGAGGAGGCTGGATATCCCCGGAATATTTGCGGCTGGATAAAGGGATTATATGCAGTGATGGTAAATAAGGAATTTAACGCCAGTTTTGGCGGTATCGATAAAGTTATTGCCGTTACGCAAGGCGATTGCAGTAATACCCATGCCCTTATGGAGACTTATCAATTGGCTGGCATTGAAACCATTCCGTTTGCGTATCCGTTTGACCGCGATTATGACCTATTGAAACTGCAAATGGAAAAACTGATGGCTACGCTCGGGACAAACTGGGAGGCAGTTTATGGCGTCAAGCGCCAGTTGGACAAACTGCGTCTTAACGTAGCAGAGATTGATCGACGTACTTGGCAGGAAAATACCGTGAGCGGTTTACACAACCATCTGTATCAGGTAAGCTGCAGTGATTTTAATAGTGATACAGAGACGTTTGTCAGCGATGTCGAACGTTTTTTGCAGCAAGCAGACAATGCGTCAGAGTATACCGACGACCTGAGATTGGGCTTTATCGGTGTGCCGCCTATTTTTACTGATTTATATCCTTATTTAGAAACGATGGGAGCAAGAATAGTATATAACGAGGTGCAGCGGCAGTTTGCTATGCCATTTGCCACAGACGATATTGTTGAGCAATATCGCCTGTATACATATCCTTATGGTGTGTTTGGCCGGATTAATGATATTGAGACTGAAATTGAACGGCGTAATCTGGATGGTCTGATTCACTATGTACAGAGTTTTTGTTTTCGTCAAATTGAGGACATGATTTTTCGGGAAAAACTTACGATACCTATTTTGACAATTGAAGGCGACAAACCTGGAAAAATAGATGCCAGAACCAGACTGCGGATGGAAAGCTTTTTGGAAATGCTGCGTTAAGATAGGAGGGTGTCTATGCGCTGTGGCATAGATTTGGGCAGTCGTAGTGTTAAGATAGTCATGATGAAGGACGCAAAACAGCTTAAGACAGCAAGCATCTACGAAACAGCCAAATTTTACCGCGATTATGGCCAGCGGACTGATTCGGGGCTGGTAGTCGATTTTGCTGCTATCGGATATGCTGATGTTACTCACCTTACAGCCACCGGTTATGGACGCAATACGATCGATATTGTCGGTGCAACCATAATTCCTGAGCTAAAGGCCCATATGCTGGGCGCGATAGCGCAGACTGGGTTAACTGATTTTACCTTGCTGGATTTAGGCGGTCAGGATAGTAAGGTAATCAAGGTCCGCAAAGGGCGAATGGCAGACTTTCAGACCAATGACAAATGCGCTGCAAGTACTGGACGTTATTTGGAGAATATGGCGGGGGTGCTTGATATCAGCTTGGAGGAGTTGGCAGGCTATAGCGCTGATCCGGTGGAACTTAGCGCCACCTGCGCCATCTTTGGCGAATCAGAACTGATTGGGCGGATTGTTGAAGGCTATAGCACCGCTGCGTTGGCAGCCGGGGTTAACTATACCATCTATAAACGGATAAAACCTATGCTTGTGGCCCTGAGGAGCGATAAACTTGTTTTTACAGGCGGTGTTGCCCTTGGCAAAGCTATCAGGGAATTTATTACCCGGGAAATGGACATCGAGGTTATTGTGCCTGAGCATCCTCAACTGAACGGCGCCATCGGTTGCGCTGTATACACTGGCAAATAGCTGATTCCAAATGGTTTGGAGGCGAAGAATTATGTTGTTGGGAATTGATGTGGGCGGGACATTTACTGATGCTGTAGTGATTCAGGATGGTCAGGTTTTGGCCTCTGCCAAGACGCCGACGACACATGGCGAATTGTTAGCGGGGATTATAACGGTTATTGACAAGGTGCTTACCAATATTGATCGAGTTGCCATTCGGCGGGTGGCTTTGTCAACAACCATTGTAACTAATGCTCTGATAGAAGGAAAAATCGACCAAGTAGCTTTGTTGCTGCTGCCAGGTCCGGGGCTTAATCTGGAGGGGCTGACACCAGGCCAGCCACATTTCTTGTCAGGCTATACCGACCACCGGGGCCGGGAACAAGCGGCACTTGTCAAGCAAGAAGTAATTACCGTCTGCCACGAGCTTGGCGGTATGCAAGCCGCAGCCGTTGTGGGCAAGTTTGCAGTACGCAATCCGGCGCAGGAGCAGCAGGTAGCCAGTTGGGTTCAGGAATACTTAAAACCTGCCCAGATAACCTCAGGAGCTGAGTTATCTGGTTCACTAAACTACCTCCGGCGGATCAATTCGGCCTATTATAACTCGGCGGTATGGCGCATTTTTACTAACTTTGCGGCAGCCATCGAAACAGCCATTGTGGAACGCGGGATTGCTGCTCCTGTTTATATTTTAAAAGCCGATGGCGGCACCTTGCCGCTGCCGGCAGCTCAAAATAGGCCGGTAGAAACCATCTTTACCGGACCGGCAGCCAGCGTGTTAGGCATTATGGCGCTGGCTAATCCGGAGGAATCGGCCATTTCATTAGATATTGGCGGTACAAGTACCGATATTGCTTTGTGGCAAAATGGCGTGCCCTTATTGGCTCCGGGCGGCGCCAGTGTCAACAATTATCCTACGGCAGTACGTTCGTTCTGGCTATGCTCAGTGGGGATTGGCGGCGATAGTTATGTCCGGCGTGAAGATACTGGCTTGCTGGTCGGTCCTATGCGCCGCGGCCCTGCTATGGCCAGCGGTGGCGCAGAACCTGCTGTAACCGATGCCCTGCGGGTTGCCGGGCTGATTGATTACGGCGACGAGGCGCTGGCCAAAAAGGCCATGGCTAGTGTGGCTGCTAGTAACCAAACTCCGGCAGATGCTGCCTGGGAGACCTTACGGGTGGCAGTCAATACGGTGTGTCAGGCGATAGGGGCTATGCTGAGTGAACAGGCCGCAAGACCTGTGTATAAAGTGGAAGATATTGTTCATGGTGAGACCTTTACCCCGGAACTGCTCATTGGTGTCGGCGGCGCGGCAAGGGGGCTGGCACCCCTTGTTGCAGAGCAGCTTAGTATCCCCTGGCAAGTACCACCCGGTTATATGGTGGCAAATGCTATCGGTGCGGCCTCTGCCCGGCCGACGACAGAGATTACGCTCAGAGCAGACAGTGCCGAGGGCTATTATACGGTGCCGGAGCTAGGCATCAAGCAGCCGGTGGACAAACGCAAGTTTAGTCTGGCAGCTGCCTGGACGGCGGCCGAAGCCCATCTCGCGCAGCGCGCGGCCGCAGGCGGTATAGCTGACGCTGCCCAGGTAAGTGAACGAGTATATGAAGAAGAATTTAATGTCATTCGCGGCTTTAATACTATCGGCAAAATCATGACTTGCAAGCTGCAGTTAAAACCAGGTGTGCTCATGCCGGTACAGGCGGGGGAGGCAGGAAATGAACAATAAATCATTGGGATTAGTTTTCTTTCCGGCTTTTGACTGGGCGATTACCCCGTCACATCCGGAACGGGAAGAACGCCTGCTTTATACGCGGGATCAGATTGTCGAAGAAGGATTGTTGGATTTACCTACTATCAGGGAGTACCGTCCTAAGCTGGCAAAAATCCAGGACGCGCAGCGTGTCCATATTGGTGTGCCGGATATCGCTTCCCTCATTACCGACGCCCATCTCGTATCGGCAGGCGGTGCCATAACCGCAGCCGAAGCCGTGATGCGCCGGGAAGTAACAAATGCGTTTGCCCTGGTACGTCCTCCCGGACATCACGCCATGCGGGTAGTGCAGGGTACGCGGGGCTTTTGCACCATCAATATTGAAGCTATCATGATAGAGTACTTGCGCCGGCATTACGGACTTAACCGTATCGCCATTGTTGATACTGATGTTCACCACGGGGATGGGACGCAGGATATTTTTTATCATGATCCAGACACCTTGTTTATCTCCTTTCATCAAGACGGCCGGACACTCTACCCCGGAACGGGAGCCATGACAGAGCTTGGTAGTCCAAGTGCACTCTGCTCAACCGTTAATATCCCGTTGCCGCCTGGCACCACCGATGATGGCCTTCACTATGTGCTGGATAATCTTGTCCTGCCTGTACTGGAAGATTTTCAGCCAGACATTATTATTAACTCAGCCGGGCAGGATAATCATTATAGTGATCCGCTTGCTAATATGGCCATTACGGCCCAGGGGTATGCCCGGTTAGCTGAGAAGCTAAACGCTGATATCGCCGTGCTCGAAGGTGGCTACTCAATTGAAGATGCGCTGCCTTACGTCAATACCGGCATTATTCTGGCTATGGCCGGTCTGGATTATAGCCGGGTGGTGGAGCCTGACATTGCCCGCTGTCCGCGGCAATCGGCGGCTAACACCCGGTATATTGCTCAATTAGTTGCCAATTGGCAGGACATCTGGCGTCAGCGGGATGAGCTTAGGCGTGAGGCAATAGCCCAGGCCGGAGACTTTTGGCAGCGGCGGCGCAGCATTTATTATGATGATAGCGGTATTCAAGAGCGTCAGCAGGAGACGGTAAGAATCTGTCCTCGCTGCCATGGTTATCAAACAGTTGCGACAGAGGCTGAGGGCAATCCGTTTGGAGTCAAAACAGCATTTGCCGCCATGATTCCCAGAAATAGTTGCAGCACCTGCCGGAGTCAGGCCAGGGATGCTGTACATAAAGCGAAACAAGAAGGTCACTATGACTACTGCATCCTCCAGGACAAAGAGCTGGATACACTAGAACAAATCTAAGAATAGCTATAATTAAGGAGGTCATTATGACCAGAGCAGACGGACGTGCAACCAATGAATTGCGAAAAGTAAAAATAACTCGTAATTATTTAAAATATGCCGAGGGTTCTGTACTTGTTGAATTCGGTGATACCAAGGTTATTTGTGCAGCTACTATTGAAGAAAAAGTGCCCCCATTTCTGAAAGGTTCCGGCGAGGGCTGGGTAAGTGCTGAGTATTCCTTACTGCCCCGTTCTACGCAAAGCCGCAATGTCAGAGAAGCAGCCAGAGGGAAGCAGACAGGCCGTACCCATGAAATTCAGCGCTTAATTGGCCGCGCCTTACGGAGTGTTATTGATCTTAAGGCTTTGGGGGAAAAGACGATATGGCTGGATTGCGATGTTGTGCAAGCCGATGGCGGTACCCGGACTGCCGCTATAACCGGGGCGTTTGTAGCACTTGTTGACGCCATTAACAGTATCTGGGGCGAAAGTCCAAAGCCGTTTCCGGTTAAAGACTTTTTGGCTGCTATAAGTGTGGGCATCTTGCCTGCAGGAGTGTATCTCGACCTTTGCTATAGCGAAGATTCCACAGCCATTGTTGACCTGAACTTGGTTATGACCGGGAGTGGGCAATTTGTTGAAGTGCAGGGAACCGGAGAAAAAGGGACTTTTTCCCAAGAACAGCTAAACGAGATGCTGGCAGTTGCCAGTCAGGGTATTGAGGTTTTACTTGATATTCAAAAAGAAACACTGGGGCCGTTGTCGTGGAAAGTAGGCCGGGAGGGATAAATAACGTTGGAGAAAGCGATAACCGAAATTATTGTGGCCACCCAAAATGCTGGTAAAGTTGCTGAGTTTAAGGCAGCACTAACTGGCTTGCCTTATAAGGTGTTATCTTTAGCCGATTTAGGAAAGTTTCCGGAAGCGCCCGAACAGGGGGCAACCTTTGCAGAAAACGCTTGTTCCAAAGCACAGTTTTATGCGCGTTTAACAGGCAAGCTGTGTCTGGCTGATGATTCCGGCTTGGAAGTGGACTATCTAAAAGGCGAGCCAGGGGTCTATTCTGCCAGATATGCTGGCGAATACGCCAGTGATCAGGACAATAACGAAAAGCTGCTTAAACATTTGATTGGTGTACCGCCGGAGAAGCGTACAGCCCGATTCCGTTGTGTATTAGTACTTGCGGATGCCGAAAAGCTGTGGTATACGGCTGATGGTGCAGTGGAAGGCATTATCCTGACTGAAGCGCGCGGAACTAGTGGTTTTGGCTATGATCCCCTGCTCCTTGTCCCTGAAATGGACCGCACCTTTGCCGAAATGTCGCCAGAAGAAAAAAATCAAATCAGTCACCGTGGGCGGGCGTTGAAAAAATTAGTAGCGCAACTGGCGGACCAGGAAAAATGAGAATCGGTGTTGTCAGTGATACTCATGGCGACATAGGTATACTGAAAAAAGTGATTGCCGCCGCTGGTCCGGTTGAGCAGTGGCTTCATGCCGGCGACTACTATCAGGACGGCTTGCGGTTAGCAGAACTAACCAGCCTGCCAGTAACCGTTGTTGCCGGTAACTGTGACCGGACAAATGCTGCAATAGCCGATGAATATGTCGAGGTTGCCGGTAAAACTATCTGGATAACTCATGGTCATCGCTATGAAGTAAAGTATGGAATGGCGCAACTGGCCTTTTGGGGAAAGGAGTACGCTGCCAGTGTAGTCGTTTTTGGTCATACCCATATTCCATATAACAAGTGGCATGAAGGTATTTTGCTGCTTAATCCCGGCAGCCCCAGATTACCCCGGGGCGGGTCAGAGCCGAGTTTTGCCATTTTGGAGATAAAGGAAAACGCTGCAATAGAAGGAACTATAATCGAGCTGTAACCTCGCTGCCATAAGCGGGGGTTTCTTTTTTCACTTACTTGAACTGTGGCGCATATATTACTACATCAGGGCAAATAGGAGGTGAAAAATGTGGATATGCCAGATAACACTACTATCCCAGCCAAAGGGGCGGGTGTAGGCATTCGCGCTTTGTCAACAATTATGGATGGGATTATTTTAGTTGTAATCGGCGGGGTATTAGCGGCAGTGCTTGGCAGTGATTTTAGCAATGGTCACGTCAGTGGCTCATATTATCTTTGGTCACTAGTTGCTGGTTTTTGCTACTACACTTATTTTGAAAGTAAGTCAGGGGCCACGCCTGGTAAAATGCTGTGTGGTCTTCGCGTCGAAAAAACGGATGGCACAGCCTGTGACATTTCGGCTGCTGCCATGCGCACTGCTTGTCGGATTATTGATGGCTTGTTTGCTTATTTAGTGGCTGCAATATTTGTATGGTCATCAGAGCGCAATCAGCGATTGGGAGATAAGCTGGCTGGGACTGTGGTAGTTAGAGTTAAGTAAAAGGTACGATAAGAGGACAATAGCGGCTTGCACTTTTTGCTAAAGGCTCTGTGCAAGCCGTGACCTCTTTATGGGTTTTTGGACACCTTGCAGAGCTCAAAAAAATCTTGACGTGTTTAATGATAATAGATACAATATATAGTGTTGAAATATGGATATTAACACTAAATATGGTGTTACACCAGGGGGTTATTATGAGTTTATCAGCTAATGCTATTAAGGTTCTTGAAAAACGGTATTTGTCTAAAGATGAAAATGGTCAGCTTTTAGAAGACGTTAACGGGATGTTCCACCGAGTTGCTAAAGCTGTTGCCAGTGCAGATGCTTCGTATGTTTCAGCAGTCGAGTTGCAGGCTCTTGAGAATGAATTCTATGAAATGATGTCTGGTCTGGAGTTTCTGCCAAATTCCCCTACACTTATGAATGCCGGCAGGCCGTTGGGACAATTAAGCGCCTGTTTTGTACTGCCGATAGAAGACACCATGGAAGATATATTTGAAACAATAAAAAATGCGGCCATGATTCATAAAAGCGGTGGCGGAACAGGTTTTAGTTTTTCAAGATTACGGCCTAAAGGTGCGGCAGTGAATTCCACAGGTGGAGTTGCCAGTGGTCCGATTAGCTTTATGAAAGTTTTTAATGCCGCAACAGAAGCGGTCAAGCAGGGTGGTACGAGAAGAGGAGCCAATATGGGGATTCTTAGAGTCGATCATCCTGATATCATGGATTTTATCACTTGTAAAAAAGACAACGCCGATATTACAAATTTTAATATTAGTGTTGGAATCACGGAAGAATTTATGAAAGCGGTAGAAGAGAATCAGGAATATGAGATAATAGATCCTCATTATAAGACGGCCGCCGGAAAATTAAACGCAAGAGAAGTATTTGATGTAATTGTGGACATGGCCTGGAGTAACGGCGAACCTGGAATCATTTTTTTGGACAGGCTTAATCAGGCAAATGTAACACCTGCTCTGGGAGAATTTGAAAGCACCAACCCTTGCGGTGAACAGCCGCTGCTTCCTTATGAAGCCTGCAATCTTGGCTCGATAAATTTGAGCTTGATGATAAAGAGTGCAGAGAACCAGCCTGAGGTCGACTTTGAACGCATTGGCACTGTTGTTAAAAAAGCGATTCATTTTTTGGACAATGTCATTGATGTCAATAAATATCCCCTACCCGAGATTGATCAGATGACCAAAAGCACCAGAAAGATTGGCCTAGGTGTTATGGGGTGGGCAGACCTGCTTTGTCAATTGAATATCCCCTATAATTCGCAGCAGGCTCTGGAACTTGCCAAGCAAGTGATGGGCTTCATTCAGGAGCAAGCAAGAAAAACGTCAATAGAATTAGCCGAACAAAAAGGCGTGTTTCCGCAGTTTGAGAACAGCAGTTATCAGCAGCAGGGGATCAGAGTACGCAATGCAACCACAACCACAATAGCGCCAACAGGCACGCTAAGTATCCTTGCCGGTGTTTCCAGCGGCATTGAACCCTTGTTTGCTTTGTCTTACATAAGAAATGTTATGGATAATGACGAATTAATCGAAACAAATCCATTTTTCAAGCAAGCTGCCATAAATGGTCAATTCTATACTGATGAATTAATGCGGATAATTGCCAAAAAAGGAACAATAAAAGGGTTGACCGAAATACCGGAATATCTGCAGGATGTTTTTGTTACCGCCCATGATATTTCTCCGGAATGGCATGTAAAAATGCAGGCGGCATTTCAAAAATATACGGATAATGCTGTCTCGAAGACAGTAAATCTCAGTAGTAAAGCAACCCGTCAAGACGTTGCTGACGTATTTAACTTAGCCTATCAGACTGGCTGCAAAGGGGTAACAATCTACCGGGACGGCAGCCGGGATTCGCAGGTGCTTAATATCGGTAAAGTTAATGTCAAAGAAACAACCGAACAGGAAAACACCCTTGTTGACACAAAACAAGGCTTTTTCGCACCAAGATCCAGACCGGATATCACTACCGGCTTTACGGAAAAAGTCAAAATAGGCTGTGGCTCGATATTTATTACAGTAAATTATGATCAGCACGGCATCTGCGAGGTTTTCACCAACACCGGCCGGGCAGGCGGCTGCCCGTCGCAATCTGAGGCTACGGCCAGACTGGTCTCAATCGCATTACGCTCCGGCATGGATGTAAATTCGATAATCGATCAGCTAAAGGGAATACGGTGCCATTCCACAATCAGGCAAAATGACTTGAAGGTATTATCCTGTCCTGATGCTATTGGCAAGGTTATCGAAAAAGTAATGAAATACCAAAATGGCGAGAAAGTTGAAGTTGATAATAGCTGCAGCGTATCCAGCAATGCCTGTCCTGAATGCGGTAAGGCGCTTGAATATGAAAGCGGCTGTGTAATTTGTAGGAGTTGCGGGTTTAGTAAGTGCGGGTGAGAAGAGCAAATCCTTCATAGGGGGAGTTGTAAGGGGGCTGTGGAAAGCTTAGAGATAAGTTTCCACAGCTTTTTTGTGCTTTATTCAACTGGAATTTTCCAAGCAAGTTTTAAGGTTAAATTATAAATAATTACCAAAAGCAACAATGCTAAAATCCTGCAGATTTTTGCAGGATTTTTGGATTTTATGGTAAACGGTAATAATAAATGTTTTATTATCCATAAATTAATTTATTTGATTAGGAAGACTCGGTAGAGGTGATATACTCAGTGATTTATTATGGACGTACCAAGGAAGATTCACTGACGGCTTTAGCACGTTGTATATAGTATGCAAAGGGGTCTAAAATAAATGGAATTTGTGTCTATTGACTTTGAAACAGCTAATCAAAAATGGGATAGCGTGTGCGCAGTAGGTATGATAATGGTAAAAAACGAAGAAATTGTCGATGAATATTATTCCCTGGTTAACCCGGAAGACCATTTTAACTCGATTAATGTCAATATTCATGGGATTACCGCCAAAGATGTAGCTAATATGCCAAACTTCGATACGATCAGCAGGCAAATGTGGCCGTGGTTATCGGGGAACTTGGTTATCGCGCATAATGCCGCCTTTGATATTAATGTCCTGAAGAAGGTAGCGCAGAAATATAAACTGATTGTGCCGGAATTTTCCTACGCCTGTACCTGTCAGATAGCCAGACTGGCATGGAGAAGCCTGGAAAACTACCGCCTCTCTACAGTTGCACGTCATCTATCACTGGAGCTTCAACATCATAACGCCCTATCCGACGCCAGAGCCTGTGCCAGGATTATGGTTCAGGTCATGAAAGAATATGGTTGTGAAGATATGACAGGGTTAAATCGCAAAACAGGGTATAGGGTGAGACGGGGGTGATAGACAGTTGAGTGGACGTCCCCACCGCCGCTCCAAAGCTGGTGAGAGATTGTTTTCGACAAACTCGTCCCCGCCACAAATTATATAGCTGAAAGGAGAGAGAAAAATGGCAGTTGTAAAATGCACAAAATGTGGAGAAGTGTTTAATACAGACGGAGCAATACTAAAACCGATAGGCGATGGTGGATATTTAGAATGTTGTCCCAAATGCGGGAGCACGAGTGTATATTATGTGGACGATTTCCAAAACGACGAGGATAGATTATGGGAGGGGTTTTAAGAAAGGAGGGACAGTTCAACCTGGCCCGACCATGGGAAGACATAACCACCGTCCCGCGTCTTGTAAAAAATCACTCCCAATTCTATTTTACCATAAAACTGGAAGTGATTGTATTTTTGTCTACAGTCTGACCATCATATATATAAGATGGTATATATAACTATTTTCCTGTGCAGGCGCTAATCAAGGCTTTAACGTTTTCTGGTTTTGCATTAGCCGGAATATCGCAACCTGAAGCCATAATAAAACCGGACGGACCAATTTCATTAATCAGTTTAGTCGCATATTTGTAGACGTCATCAGGAGTCCCTAAGGATAACATTGCCGCCGGAACATCGCCAGAAATACACATATGATTGCCTAATACTTCTTTTATCTTAAATATATTGGTAGATCCATCAGGAGCAAAAATACACTTACCTTTAGGCAACTGACGGAAAAATTCTAGATCGCGTTCCCAATTAGAATCAAGATGCAATACCGCAATCATGCCGCCGTCAACCACTGCCTCGACCACCTGTTTATAGTAAGGCCATACAAAACGTTGCCACGTTTTGGGAGATAAGAATTCGCTTGCACCACGCCAGCCGCCAACCCAGGCAGCTGGTGGTTTTTGATCAGCTGGCAGCGAAGCGATTGCTTTAACATTTGCTAAATTATCTTGTTGCATGACGTCAAACACTGCCTGTACTTTATCCGGTATTTTGAACATATCCTTGATAAATCTGACCATCGTCCGGCCACCGCAGAGCATTTCAAGCGGAATCGTAAATATTGCCGGTGAAAACGGTATGATGCCGTTTTCAAGAAATTTTTTGGCGGCAGTTGGCGCATAAGATAAAGCTGGTAAAATTTTTTCTTCGAGAATATTATCCATGCGTTCGCGGAAGAAATGCGTCGACCAAGCATTCCATCCTTTATCGATAATAGTATCATAGTCGTCAATTGTAATCATTTCTGCTTCATCCATCTGCCAAAGAGTTCCTTCCGGCAGTTGATAACCGGGAAGTTTTACTTTGTTATACCAGAGTGAGCTAAGTACTGGAACATAAAAAAATGTTTGTTGAACACCGTCAATATCGCCAAACGATGTAAATGATTTAAATATAATTTCGTTTCCAAGTTCTACATTTAAGGAAAATTC
This sequence comes from Sporomusa sp. KB1, assembly GCF_007830295.1. Classification (GTDB taxonomy): domain Bacteria; phylum Bacillota; class Negativicutes; order Sporomusales; family Sporomusaceae; genus Sporomusa. The sequence goes on from NZ_VLKC01000002.1 coordinate 3,350,659, forward strand.
CGATAGTTTTACTCCCATGTGTTTGGCACAAAAGGCTGTTGCGCAGGGGATAACTGGAATTCTATCCGGTTTTCCAAGAGAAACTGCTGTTTGGATACGTGTCATCTTTTCAGCTAATACTTGTTCTGTGGTTTCCATTTTCTTATAGCCTCCTCAATAATAAGTTTTAGGATATATATCAATAATAATTTATAATAAAACGTAAAGGAAATCTTTTATTCCGATATTTGTCTATCGGAAAAACCGATACTAGTAAGCTACAAAACTAACAAAATAATTTGTGCACGAGAATTGAATAAGTAATTTCCATTGTAATTTTCGCTAGTTTTAATTATAATCATTAAAAATGCGAAAATTGAAAAAATATTAAAGAGGTAATACTTTATTGATAATTAAAATAAGGTGACTATTAAAAGTAAGAATTAGTCCCAAGGAATCATTCTTTTAATAACTAATTAGTCTGTTTTAAGAGTTCTGTGCGGATCGGAGAACAAAAACAATGAACATGCGTCAACTCGAATACTTTATCTCAGTAGCAACAAATTTAAATTTTACTAAAGCAGCTAAACAGCTTTATATTTCGCAGTCTACCTTGAGTGAGCAAATATTGGAATTAGAAAAAATACTTGGTGTAAAATTATTTCTGCGCAATAGTCATTCGGTTCAGCTTACGGCTTCCGGAATAGCTTTTTTAAAAGAAGCTAAGGAAATAATAAATAAAGTGGATGAATCAATTCAAATAGCTCGGCAAGCCGAATCTGCAATTACTGGAAGTCTAAGGATCGGAATTTTAGATGGTTTAGAATACCAATTTTTATCTAAAGTACTTAAGAACTTTAGGAGAAAATATCCCAAAGTTACACTTAATTTTGCCATTTATGATTTATTTTCTCTTGACAAGTTATTGTATCAAAATAATTTGGATATTGGCTTTACCATGTCTTCACCTTTGGACAAATTCGTGGAGTTAAACTGCAAGGTAATTTATACTGATACCTTTTACATGGCTTTACCTGAACATAATCCGATAAATGAAACCCAGTTAAAGTTTTTTAATCTTGATCGGGAAACATTTTATTTTGAATCTAGTGGGCGCAGTCGGGATCACCTTATTCGAATTTGCTCTCACCGCTTAGGTATAGCGCCAAAGATTAAAATAACTCATAGAGTGGATCTTATGCTTCTGAATGTTGAATCTGGTACTGGGGTTGCAATTTACCCGCGTATCATTTTAGAGAATAAATCTAAAGATGGACTTAACTATATCCACCTTGAAGGTGAAGAAGATTATCCAGATAGCTATGCTAACTTAATTGCAATCTGGAAGAAGGGTAACACAAACCCATGTATTTCTCTCTTAATTGAGGAGGTTGAATCAATCACAAAATGGACAGAATCAGGTTCGAATTCTGCCGCTCCGATCAGTAACAACAAACCCAAAAAGTAACAATTGACATAATAACATTAGAAGAGTGTCAGGGGACGGGGTGTGCGCCAAGCAAAGGGTGCATCATATAGCGGGTGGAACCCCCGCTGAATAAGGTTTAGCAAACCATTCATAGCGAGTCTTGGACGGTATGGGGTAACTCATGCGGTTAAGCGTAGACAGCATGATAGCAGGCCGTAAGCGGAAGCTGAAGGGAATGAGCCACGAAATCCCAATTAAGAGGGCTGATGCGGTACTCCGAGCAGAAAGCAATATTGATATATTCGCTATGCGAGAATATATCGGCCTCTTCGGGGTCAAAGACCACGGCATGTTATACACAGTTATGATGCATCAACTTGGGAGACCCTGCTCGTTCTTTACGCAGAGAAAGTAAGGCTAACAAGCGATAAGAAAGTTAGGAAGCCGAATACGGCAGGGAGTCAGATTACTGTATAGTACTGATGAAGCAGGGTAATGCCTGCAGAGGGAAGGCGGTAACACAATATCGACCTTAATAGGGAAACATACACTACACGCGGAGGTAGGAAACATATGGAAACAAAACTGGCAAGGATAGCAGAAGTAGCCAATGCGAAGCCGGAGGAGAAGTTTACCTCACTCGCGCACCTGATTAACGCCGAAATGATAAAGGCCTGTCATAAACAAATGGACAAGAAAAAGGCAGTAGGTATTGACGAAGTAACCAAGGAAGAATACGAAGATAACTTAGATAACAACGTAAAAGATTTGATAGCCAGGATGAAAAGGCAAGCCTACAAACCACAATCTGTAAAAAGGGTGTATATACCAAAACCTGGAACAGATAAGAAAAGACCGCTAGGAATACCAGCCTATGAAGATAAGATGGTACAATTAGCCTTAGCCAAAATCTTGAATGCCATATATGAACAGGATTTTCTCGAATGCTCATTCGGATTTAGACCGCAGAGAAGCTGCCATGATGCGCTGAAAGTGCTAAATGTTATCGTAAACAAGCCGGCAATTAATTATGTTGTAGATGCCGATATAAAGGGGTTCTTTGACCATGTAGACCATGAATGGATGATGAAATTCATAAAACATCGGATAGCCGACCCAAATATTCAAAGACTAATCAGCAGATTTATGAAAGCTGGAGTAATAGAAGCCGGTATCCGCAAAGAAACGCCTGAAGGAGTACCGCAGGGCGGACCAATCTCTCCGATACTTGCTAATATTTATCTGCATTATGTAATGGATTTATGGTTTGAGAAGCGAATACGGAGGCAATGCAAAGGCTCATCGTACATGGTAAGATATGCAGATGATGCCGTCTTTTGTTTTCAATATGAAAACGAGGCAAAAGAATTCTATCAGCAACTATTAGCACGTTTAAAAGAATTCAATCTTGAAATAGCAACCGAGAAAACCAAAATTATCAACTTGGGAAAAAGGAAGAATGGAGATAATGATGATGTTCCGGGAAATTTTGATTTCCTAGGGTTTACTCATTATCCAACCAAGAACAACAACGGTCAAACAGTGGTTAGGCGCAAAACAAGCAAGAAGAAATATAAAGCCAGCCTGTTAAGAGTTAAAGATTGGATAAAGGTAAATAGGTGCACGCCAATAAGGGAGTTTATGCAAAAGTTGAAATTAAAATTGCAGGGATACTGTAGATATTATGGTGTTACAGGCAATAGATATGCATTAAGCGACTTTATTGACGAAACCAAAAGGCTCCTTTATAAATGGCTCAACCGAAGAAGTCAAAAGAAAAGCTTTGATTGGAGCAAATTCAATTTATTCATGAAAAAGTACCCGCTTCCCAGGGCGAATACCTTTATAAACATCTTTGAATTAGGTGCAGGAAAGAGCTACGTTATGTGAATGATAAAGTGAAGAGCCGGATGCCTTAATTGGGCACGTCCGGTTCTGTGAGGGCTTGGGGCAGTGATGCTCCGGCTACTTGATTATTACTAAAGAGCTACTGCCAAGTAGGCAGTAGCTCTAACTTTAAACTTTGAATTTCTGAATAACATTCTGTAACTCTTCCGCCATCTTAGCCAACGCCTGGCTAGACGATGCAATTTCTTCCATAGAAGCCAATTGTTCTTCGGTTGCGGCAGAAACTGTCTGCGTATGTGCTGATGCCTCTTTACTAATTTTATCAACATCTTTGACCGACGCCACTATGTGCTGACTGCTGGCAGCCATCTGCTCAATTGCCGCCGAAATATCATTAACCTGATCTGATACGCGCCCAATCAGGCTCACAATTTCATCAAAAGTCCTGCCTGCCTCATTAACCACTTCTGTGCCTGTCTTAACCTCACGTGTACCCTCATTCATAGCATATACAGCCTTGTCGGTATCCTCCCTGATTTCACCGATGAGCTCAGCTATTTGTTTAGCCGCGTCTTGTGATTGTTCAGCCAGCTTTCGTACTTCTTCAGCTACTACTGCAAAACCGCGTCCCTGTTCGCCCGCCCGAGCTGCTTCAATAGCTGCGTTAAGTGCTAGAAGATTCGTCTGCCCTGCAATGCCGGAAATTGTATCAACTATTGTGCCTATTTCCTGAGAGCGTCCACCTAATTTGCTTACCAATTGCGCTGAATCGTCAACTGATTTTTCGATCTGTACCATTTGGTTCGTTGCCTTCTGTACTGCCTTACTGCCTTCCTGAGCAGCCGAAGATGTCTGTTGTGCCGTAGCGGCTACATTACTAGCGTTAGCAGCAATCTCTTGTATTCCGGCAGATAATTGTTCAACAGTATTAGTTGTCTCATCCACTGCTTTTAGTTGATTTGTTGCCCCTGATGCTACATCAGTAATAGCTGTGGCCACCTGGTTAGCTGCCTGAGATGCCTGGTCTGAACTAGCGGTTAATTCCTCCGAAGAAGCGGCCACCTGCTCGGACGATTCGTTGACATGTTTCAAAACTGTACGGAGACTGCTGCGCATGCTGGTCAAAGCCTCGGCTACTTGGCCAATCTCATCTTTTCTCTTTACCGTACGCGGTTTGTCACGGAAATCTCCGGTGGCCAATTCGCCGCAGAATGTTACCATAAGTTGTAACGGGTTTTCTATCATTCTGTTAATGAGCCAACCGCTTAAGCCCAGCACAACAAACGCAATTATAATAATTCCGACCATAATCTGTGCGGCCCTAGCTTCAGCGGCCTGGGTGTCAACATTCATTTGCTCAGCTAATTTTTGGATATACATAGTATAATCTCTCATACTGCTAATATATGCGTTAGCTAATGGTTCCAAGCTCGTTGCATATAACGCATAAGCTTCCGCATTTTTATTTTGCAGTACCAGTTCTAAAATTGGTCCTCTAGCTGCACGATATTTTTGCTGGGCATCTTTTACTTTAGCCAGCAATTCATCCGACTTCTGATCAAAATGCATTTTTTCTAAGCTTTCTATATTTTTTCCGACCATTTCTACTCTATCGTCAATAGATTTTTTAAGTTCGCGATTTTTCACTTCGCCAGTTGTCAACATTAACTCTAATAAATTCCCATTTGCAGTTCTTATAAATGCAGCAATTTCAACCGCCAGCCGAACAGGAACTAACCGATTTTCATACATGGTAACCATATCCTTACTGGCTTGTTGCAAATAATAATAGCCGGTAAAGCCTACAGCCCCCAACGATATAAATGCAACAAGAATTAAAATGCCTAATTTCATACGTACTTTCATATTACTCAAAAAATTCATATTGATCCTCCACTCCAAATTCAGTTCTATATAGCTTTTGCTATGGGTTCATGGCTTTGTGCCCTCATCTTTCGATAAGTTTACTATATAGTTTACGAATAAGTATATAACAGTATAAATGTCATTTAATGTCACAATTTAGGTATGCGCTTTAATTTTTCGACAAGATATATACCTAATAGTCATTTTTTACTGTGTTAATGTCATTTTTTGTAAAAACAGCATTTTTTTCTCCCTAACATGACGAAAAGAAAAGGCTTGAATAGTCTAGCTTTGCCTAAATTCTTTTCAATGAGAAATTGATTATCCATGCGACCGCACACTAGTAAAAAATCAATAATCTTAATATCTATTGCTTGACCAGAACAAACGTTTGCATTATTCTATTCTTAGGAGGTGTTCCCATGTCAACAGTCCTCTTAGCCAGAGTTTCAACGGACGATCAAGTCGATCGCGGTACCATCGATAACCAAATTGAGTTCGGAACCAAATACTGCGACCTTCATGAAATACCACTTCAGGATACCTATAAAGACGACGGTGTCAGTGGCACTATTCCGCTTCAGAAAAAGACATAGACGGTGGTACTGTCTTTATGTCGCATGCTGGACACAACCACCGTCCCCGTGGTACGTGCGAATACCTAAGCCATTAAAAGAATGGCTCTGACAATCCTAATCGTACGGAGAGAGCTAAACTCTGAAAGCTTGTGCGTCAGCTGCACAGTGACTTTAGACGGCAGTTTCTAAAGGAGGACCAAAATGTACTTATTAGTTGCAAATAGTAAAAAACCGCTTTACCAGCAGCTCTACCAGCAAATCCGCGCCAAAATCCTAAGCGGTGAACTCAGCGCGCAGGCCAAACTGCCTTCATGCCGCTACCTCGCGACTGAACTTCATATCAGTAGAAATACCGTGGACACCGCCTATCAGCAGCTTTTATCTGAAGGTTATATTGTTGGCAAAAGCCGCAGCGGATATTACATAGAAACAATTCATAATACTAAATACTCCGCGTTTACAGAAGCTGTTTCGGATACGCCCACTGGCAAATTACAGCCAGACGGTATGTTATACGATTTTCGATACGGCAATCTGAGCCAACAGTCCTTTCCATTTGCGCAATGGCAGCGATTAACTAACTTCTGTCTAAAACAGGACAAAGAACAATTTTTAAACTATAGTGACTTCAGAGGTGAACCTGGACTGCGCCGGGAACTGGTAAAATATTTGTACGAGTATCGGGATGTCCGATGTACAGCCGATCAAATATTGATTACTTCTGGAACTATTCATTGCCTTACGGTTGTTTGTCAGCTCCTCAGAAATGCAGTAGACGCCATTGCCATGGAAGATCCGGGTTTCGCCGCTGCCCATTTAGCTTTTACCAATCATGGTTTTCAGGTCCCACTCGTTCCGGTTAATCACCATGGCCTCAATGTTAAAGCATTACGAACCACCACTGCTCAGGCTGTATATGTGACACCCTCACATCAATTTCCAACGGGTCAAACTATGTCGATAACTAGGCGGCTGCAGCTTATTGATTGGGCTTATGAACGGGAGGCTCTGATTATTGAAGATGACTATAACTGCCACCTACGTTATGATGTAAAACCAGCACCGGCTTTACAAGGATTAGCACCAGATAAAGTAATCTACATCGGCAGCTTTTCCAAAATACTCTCTCCTTCCTTAAGGGTTTCTTATGCGGTATTGCCGAAAAGCTTGGCGCTACGATTGCAGCAAAAAAATGAAAATTATGCTTGTTCAGTGCCGTTACTCATTCAAAAACCTCTAGAACTCTTCTTACAGGAAAATCTTTTTGAAAGTCACTTGCGGAAAATGCTTCGTCAGTTTAAGAGAAAAAGGGATATTTTGTTGCGTGCGCTACAGGAGCATTTCGGCGATGTTGTTACAGTGTCCGGGGGAAATGCTGGTCTTCATATTCTATTGCATTTAAATCAGCCGGTGTCTTCAGCGAACTTGGTAGACAGGGCAGTTCAGGCCGGTGTATATATTCATGGTGACAATATTTGGGTGGAATCCTCGCCCGGTAAAGCGGCCCGTGTTCTTTTGGGCTTCGGAGCCATTAAAAACGAGGATATCGATTCGGCTGTCCGGCTATTATGCCAGGCTTGGCTTAACTGAGTTGATTGAGGTTTTAAGCTTGGCCACGCAGTATAAGTGTTACGGGAAAGGCGTTAAAAACACCAGGGAGAACAGCCTATACTGTTCTCCCTGGTGTTACGGCTTATTTATATAAGTTTTGGTTCAACAAGTATAAACTATCATTTTGCTGATCACTTCCATCTAGAATGATGATTCAATAGCCGCTACTGGGCATAGTTTGGCGCACGGACCTATGCCGACACAGTGTTCTAGTTGAATCCTGAACTGAGTTTCGTCTTCCACAACCGCACCAAATGGGCAAATTTTCGCGCACTTGCCGCATTTGATGCATTTATCGTTAATTGTGCGATGCACAGATAGCCCAGACAACCGTCTTTGTATGCTTTTCCAGGCATCGCCGTATTCCAGTATTTCGCCTGCTTTAAAAAAAGCATCACGTCCGGCTGTTTTATAGACGATGTGCATTGCTGCGTCGTACCCGGCTGTAACTCCGGCTGCCGTGATAATCCGGCCATTATCAACAAACCGCTCATCTTTCTTCAGCATTATTGTAGGATCGATAGTCAATAAATCATCAAAAGCCAGATGATGTGTTGTCACCGATAACTCGCTAAGGAGTCCTGCCTTTGCCAGTAATACAGCTCCGCTGCACACGGATAAGATAATAGCCGCGTTTCTGCTCCGATCTTGCAGCCAGCCAATTACATTGGGATTAGCTAAAAGTTCCTCTGTTATTAGGCCGCCAGGAACAACTAAGATATCGATCTCGGGGCAATCGTTAAAATCATATTCTGCCTTAACAACTAATCCCCCCGCCATAACGTGCAGATCTTTTTTAGTTTCGCTGACAGTGAAGATGTCATACAGGGTATGCGGTGTCTGATATAGAGTAGTCTGCTTTTTGGATGAGCCGAAATCTACAGCAGAAAATACATCATAGGGTCCAATAAAATCGGTTGTCTCAGCACCATCAAACAAAAATATGCCTACTTTCAGGGGTAATCCATTATTATCCATAGCTTAGAACCTCCAACACTTATTATCCGTGCACGTGATAGTTATATTAGAGCATGCGAACTATCTTTTGTAAAAGAGCCAGATTTGAAAGAATGAAAGAGGCCAGTATTTATTGGAGCGGAGACAGTTACATTGTCGGGATGGGAACGAGCGTGTCGGATAGACGGAAATGGTATGGCTGAGAAACCTTCATGGTCAGTGCCTTATTGCTGTATCAAATAAGTGCGCTGCCTCCCTGACTGCGTATATTCTAAATAGGCGAATAGAGAAGTTTAGGGGCAGCTTTGTTGACTTTTTTGTACCGTTGATCCGATACGGAGAGCCGTATCGTTGGTAACAGCGAAAAATGGCATTTAGGCAGGAACGTCAGGCTAGAGCGGGAAATCGCTCGCTAAGTGGCAGACCCAAAGATGCAATTTATGGCGGAATTGTAGTGGAAAAAGCATAACAAAAAAAGTAGGTTGGAAAATCTCCGTAAACTAAGACGCTTTGGATTCCAGATGAACCCATAAGAGCGGTAAGAAGTATGGCTGATTACAGGGCGAGAAAGATCACATCAATCGTATTAGCATGATTTTCCTTGTTGAGTACTTCCAAGAAATATTACAGAAAAGTGCAGGGAGGTTCTTATTTGCATAGCAAAAACGATTAAAAATAAGGAAGACAAGACTTGCGGCTTATGTTATTCTTAAGTACAGGTATATTATTGATGAAAGTGGAGTAGTTATTCTGTGGAAAATAAAGGATTGCTTGCTGTTAAGAAAATATCTCCTCGTACAGTGCCGGATATGGTAATACGTGTTATTAGAGAAGCTATTGTTTCTGGAAGCCTTCCAGGGGGAACGCAAATGAAACAAGAAGAATGGGCTTCACAGCTTGATATTAGTTCGAGTGCCTTGAGAGAGGCATTAAAAAGCTTGGCGGCAGAAGGATTAGTGAAATTTATTCCAAACCGCGGAGTAATTGTTACTGAGCTTTCGGTAGATGAGGCGCTTGAGATATATCAGATTCGTATACTTCTTGAAACTGGGGCTCTTGAACTTGCCATTCCTAATCTGACTAATCAAGATATAGAATTTGCGACAAAGATTCTAAAAAAGGCTGAGGATGAAACAGACAATAATCAGTGGGGGGATTTAAACTGGAAGTTTCATGAAGGTTTATATCGAGTCGCCTGTAAGCCTAAACTGCTGGGGCTCATTAAAACACTATATGATAATGTTGAACGATATATGCGGTTATACTTTTCAGATTTGAAATATCAAGAGCTGGCCAAAGCAGAACATTTTAATCTTTTACAAGCATGTGAGAACAAAAATATTGAGCAAGCTAAGGGAATTCTTAGAAAACACATATCCGATACTAGTGATGTTGTAACAGCTTATATACGGCAATTAAGTAATAAGTAATAAATAATACTTGACTATAATTTACTTATAATGCTAAAATTTAAATAATTAAATGATAAATAATTTGGGCAACGAAGCCTCTGCAAAATAAATTTTGCAGAGGCTATTATATTTTCAACAATGATTAATGTATACAATCGAAAATAGATAATAAATAATAAAATGCTGAGCGTGGTGAAAACATGGAAAGAAGTAGCGGTATTATTGAGAACAAGTTTATATTTATTTCCAAATTAATTTTCCCTTTTGCTTTTAGTTTTTTTATTTCAGTACTATACCGTACTAGTACATCTGTATTGTCACCTTACTTAATTACAGATTTTAGTCTATCTGCGGCTGATTTGGGTTTGGTCGGGAGTAGCTATTTTATAGCCTTTGCGATAGCGCAGCCGCCATTAGGTGTAGCGCTTGATCGATTTGGTGCTAGAAGGACTTTATCTATTTTGCTTTTGTTTGCGGTCTGTGGTTCTTTACTGTTTTCTAAAGCTTATCTTACTTGGCACTTAATAGTTGGACGTGGATTAATTGGAATTGGAGTATCCGGTTGTTTAATGGCAGCGTTTAAGGCTTATAAAGAATGGCTAACTAATGAAGAATTACCTCTGGTTAATAGCTATCAAGCATTAGCCGGTGGTTTAGGGGCTATTATAGCAACTCAGCCTATTCATGTGGCTCTTGCGTTCATTCATTGGCGAGAGCTATTTTATATACTTGCTACAATTACGTTTATAGCAGCCCTATTGGTTTATAAAATGGTTCCGCAAAAGAGCCGAGAAGGCAGTACAGGTGAACCAATTCGTATGCAATTTATGGCGGTGGTGCACATTGCAAGATCAGCGAAATTTTGGCAGATTACGCCAGCAGCAACAATGGTGCAGGCTAGCTTTATAGCTTTAAATACACTATGGGTTGGACCTTGGTTGAAAGACGTATACAGAATGGATATTTCAGAGGTGGCGTTTTCATTGATGATTATATCCATAGCCGTATGCAGCGGATATTTTTTGAATGGCTTGATTGCCCATAAGCTTCGACTTTTTGGTATAAGCACGGAGTCCGTATGCAAAGCTGGTATGGTGGTATTTACAACGGCATTAGGATGTATTGGCATACTTGAAAATAAGGCAGGGGTACTTTCTTGGGTACTGTTAATGCTTTCTGGTCCATTTTCATTATTGGCTTACTCCCTTTTGGTTATAATGTTTGAGAAAAACTTGGCAGGCAGAGTTATTACCTTATACAACTTTATGGTATTTGTTACTGTCTTTTTCATTCAATGGGTGACAGGAATTATAATTAATTTATGGCCGCCTATGGATAGTGGATACCATCCTCAAGGCTATCAAGCAGCTTTTTTGGTATTGTTTTTACTAAATGCCGCAATGCTTCTTTGGATGGTTCTATATAAAGTGGAGAGTATTCTTTGGCTTACAAATTGGTGCGGGAGAAAACTGTCTCGACTGAAAGGTTAATCTAAGAAACTTCTGTAAGGAGGTGATAATTTCGATTTAGCTCAGAGGAAAGTAAGAAAATATTAGGAGGAATAATATGAATTTAGTAAAAAAGTGTTTTAGGACGCCTATTATCGTGTTGGTATGTTTTTCATTTTTGCTGCAGGTCGGAATGGTACAAGCCGCTAATAGACCGACAACAATGGCACCACATGGAATGGTTGTTACCCCGCATTACTTAGCGTCTGAAGCGGCCATCCGCGTTTTGGAGAATGGTGGAAATGCAGCGGAGGCGGCGATTGCCGCTGCATCGACCATCAGTGTTGTATATCCTCATATGAATTCAATCGGTGGAGATAATTTTTGGTTAATTTATAATGCTAAAACAGGACACTTAAAAGGGCTAAATGCCAGTGGCAGAGCAGGAGAAAAGGCAACTATTGAATATTACAAATCTCTTGGTTATAGTAAAATTCCAGCTCGCGGCTACCTAGCAGCTAATACTGTTCCTGGTGCAATTTCCGGGTGGTGGGAAATTTATAACTATTCTAGGAACAGTATGAATGGTAAGCTCAAATGGAGCGGGCTGCTAAACAGTGCTATTGACTATGCCGAAAACGGCCTTCCTGTAACACCGAGTCAGGAGTTTTGGACTAAAGTTAATATTAACCCAAATGATACACAGTTTCGGGATTTACAGCGTTTTGAAGGATTCCGCAGTATTTATTTAAAACAAGATCAAACCCCTTACCGAGTAGGCGAACTTTTTAAGCAGGCAGATCTTGCTAATACTTTAAAAATTGTAGCACAACAAGGAGCAGATGGTTTTTATAAAGGGCAAATTGCTCAAAAAATTGTGTCTGAACTTGAAGCCAATGGTGGTGTTCTAACGCTGAGTGACTTTGCAACACACAAGGCAGACTGGGTAGACCCGTTATCGGTAGATTATCGGGGCTATAAGGCGTATAATTTACCGCCTAATACACAAGGAATGGCCTCTCTTTCTATTCTTAATATCTTAAATAACTATGATATTAAATCAATGGGTGAAGGAACAGCCGATTATTATCACACGATTGTCGAAGCAACTAAACAAGCATTTGCTGATCGAGATAAATGGCTAACGGACCCAGCCTTTGTTAAAATACCTGTAAATGAGTTGTTATCCAAAGAGCACGGTATTGCATTGGCAAATCGCATGGATATGCAAAAAGCAGCTACTGATGTTAAACCATTAGACCCTAAAGGAGATACGGTTTGGATCGGTATTGTTGATAAAGAGGGTAATGCGGTATCGTTAATTCAAAGTATTTATCATGATTATGGATCGGGCATTATTCCTAAAGGCACAGGAGTAATATTACAAAATCGGGGAAGCTTTTTTTCACTTGATTCGTCTAATATCAATCATTTAGAACCACATAAACGTACATTTCATACATTAAATCCAGCCATGTTAATGAAGGATAATAAGCCGTATCTTGTCTATGGTACAATGGGCGGAGAAGGTCAACCGCAAACACAGGCTGCTATAGTTACCCGTATTGTCGATTTTGAGTTTAATGTACAAGATGCCATTGAAGCGCCGCGCTGGTTACATGGACGAACTTGGGGAGCGTCTTCGAATGACTTGAAAATTGAAGGAAGAGTTCCACAGCAGGTTATAGAAGAATTAGTTAGGCGGGGACACCCTGTGAAAGTGATAGAAGGATATACTGATGTAATGGGGCATGCAGGAGCTATATTGATTAACCATGATAACAATATAAAGTATGGTGGGGCAGATCCTCGTGGAGACGGTGCTGCATTAGGTTATTAATTTAAGGGGGAGTTTATATTAATTTGTTCCATTCTAAAAAGGGGCTGTTAGCGCGACAGCCCCCTTTGTCTACAACCTGAACTACCACGTTATAAGGTTAGCTTTGATTTTGAACTAGGTGTCAAGGAACGGGGTTAGGAGAAGCAAGGGGACGGAAAGACATAGACAGGGGACGGTGGTACTGTCTTTATGCCGCATGCTGGACACAACCACCGTCCCCTGTAAGATATAGTACAGAAGGGTTATCCATTTTGGGATAGAAAAACTCCGAACAATCAGTTTCTAGGTATAATGAGGAAGAAGGATATGAATGGCCCCGTCCCAGGGAAGATTTTTCTATACCCATGCCTACAGACAATTCATCCATTTCCAAAGCATTTACGTTTTAGCTGGTTGGGAGCTTATTCCCGTTTCACGTGCAAGGCGGTAATCTTTGAGCTTGGAATGGATAACCCTTCAATTTATCTTATAGGAGGTCAGCGGTGTTGACTAATCGTCCGGTTATTGGCATTGATGTAGCCAAAAATTTTTGTTTTTATGCAGCAGTATCTCCAACTTGTACTACCTTTTTGAAACCTTTTAAAGCGTTAAATACTAAGCAAGGGCTTTTATTTGTTCTAGGGCAAATAAGAAAAGTGGAAGAAGCATTTAGTAGTAAACCGCTCATCGCCCTAGAATCCACGGGTCACTACTCTCAGCGCATCGTCCACTTTTTCTTGAAACAGGGTTTTGAAGTCTACCACATCAATCCCCTTATCTCCCATTCTATCAAAAATTCTGTTGTAAGGAAAGTTAAGACAGATCGGGTTGATGCACTTGAATTGGCCAGACTGTTATTTGTTCATGCTTTTTATCCTACAACTATGCCTAAAGAACAGCTGGCCAATTTGAAGGTCTTAGCAAGAACAAGGGGGCAGTTGGTAGAACAACGAGCCAATTTGCTCAATAAGTTACAGTGTGCTATTGAACAAATTGCTCCTCTTTTTCCTACTATCCTTAACCCGGGATCGCTTACGGCATTGACTCTAGTAAATAAGTTTCCCACACCTTGTGAATGGAGCAAGAAAGCCAATCAGCATGTCATACTGGACATGCTGCAAACGGTATCCCGTAAGGGTAGATTATATGCTCAGCAAAAATATGCTGATTTGTTATCTTGCGCCGATGATGCCCAAGTTACTGGCATATCCTTGTCGGCCTATGCCGCCACAATACAATGCTATGCTAGCATTGTGCAATCTTTAGACGCACAAATTAGTTTACTCGATGACCAGATTAAAGCACTTGCTGAACAGTTACCGGCAATCACTTTCCTAAAAAGCATTCCGGGCATAGGTGATACATTAGCAGCTATCATTTTGGGCGAAATTGGTGATATTGAACGGTTTGCGAACGCTAAGCAATTAGTGGCTTTTAGCGGTATCGACCCTTCGGTTAAACAATCGGGGAATTTTGTAGGGACAAAGAATAAAGTAACCAAACGGGGATCACCATTTCTCCGACATGCACTCTATATAGCTGCTACGACGTCTATCCGTAAGGAATCTAAAGGTTCGCACGTTAACTCGGTGATTTATGAGTATTACCAACGGAAAATCGAAACGAAAACCAAGAAACAAGCCTTAGGCGCTGTTATGAACAAGCTACTACGTATCATATTCTCGGTATTAAAGAATAAGCAGCCATTTCGTTTGATTACCCCTGATCAGCAGGTTGAACTGTATCAAAAACACCTGCAAAAGGCGGCTTAACGAAGACGAAAAACAAAACATTACATTATACCTCTATCAATATCGTTCGATATTGATAGAGGCTTGTTTGCTATACTTATTTTTCCATAAACAAAAATTGTAGTTAAGGGCTTGACTTCACTTAGCTGGTCTTTGGCATATCCGTGGCATATCCGTGGCATATCCCCGTGGCGCATTGAAAAGAGGCGGCGCAAAGTGATCAGGTCTAAGGATGCCTTTGATTCGATGGTAGCCAACTTGAAACAGTTAATAGATGGTACAGGTAAATGCTGAAAAGGTTGTGGCAGTTTCTGAGCAGTTAACAGCAACTGCAGATCAATCAGCACAGGCTTCTAGTCAAATAGCCGTTTCGATTGAATACAGCCAAGACTCTTGACTTTTTTTAAAATAGATGCTAATGTAACACTAAATCTTGATTCATTGTGGCACACTGCGATTTAGGGAAAATTGCCGTGTTGACTTTGATCAGCCGGTGGGAAAAGTGAATATTAACAAAAATGTAAGCTGGCGCTGTTGCCTTGGTGGTGACGCCGGCTTATTTTTTTTATCTACTCTGGCCAATTCGAGAGAAACCCGGCAGCCTGTCAAGCTGGGCAGAAGTATGGTATATGAATGTGCTGTGCAATCTTTTGCATTATACATGCCTGAGGAGGTGGCGACGTAGCCATGAACAATGACAGAATGCGCCATATTGGCTGTAAAAAAGGAGAAGTCGGGGAATATGTGTTTTTGCCAGGTGACCCGGAACGGGCCAAGCAGATCGCTTCCTATTTTGACAAAAGTGAATTTATGGCGTCAAACCGCGAGTTCACAACTTATTCCGGTCGTCTGAATGGTGCAATGGTCAGTGTGACATCAACGGGTATCGGAGGGCCGTCTGCCGCTATTGCCATGGAAGAGCTGGCCAAGCTGGGAGCACATACTTTTATTCGCGTGGGCACCTGCGGCGGTATTCAGGAAAACCTTGAACCGGGAACGCTGATTATTCCGGTTGCTGCAATCCGCAAGGATGGAACTGGCCGGGAATATCTGCCGGTAGAGTTTCCTGCCGTTGCCGATTTTTCTCTGCTGACAGCGCTGAAAGAATCGGCGGAACGCTTGCACAATCCCTATGCTATGGGGGTTGTGGAATGTAAGGATTCGTACTATGGGCAGCATGAACCAGCCAGAATGCCGGTCGGGGACAGGCTGCTGGCCAGGTGGAAAATGTGGAAAATGGCCGGTGCGCTGGCTTCGGAGATGGAGTCGTCCACCCTATTTGTGGTAGCCTCCGTGCTGCACGTACGGTGTGCGAGTGTGCTACTGCTGTGCCGCAACCGGGAAAGGGAACAGGTATTGGGGAGCCGGCCTTTCTATGCGGATGCGATTCCGGTTGCCATTGAGACAGCGGTTGAAGCCATGCGTGACGTGATTTCCCGGGACGGACGGCAGGAATAAGAGGCGACAGTTATGGATATTATCAAAAAATATATCACTGCAGCCCGCGATGGCACAGCACAACAATGGCTGTCTGAACTGCTGCCATTAATGCCGGACGAGTTGCTGCAAAAGTCACGGCTTATAGAACGGCATAAGGGCAATATTATGATCCGTATGGGTGAGGCGGTGGAATCGGTCTATTTGCTGATTGACGGTGAAATAAATATCATGAATGAACTGCCCAGCGGCATTATCTATTCGTTTGCCAAACTGCGTGCGCCCGGAATATTGGGCGAGAATGAGTCGCTGGCTAATTTCCCGAATTATCGCGCCACAGTTGTATGTGAAACCAGGTGTGCATTCCTCTATCTGAGCAAACATGATTTTTTGACTTGGATGAAAAAGAGCCCGGAAGCGCTGTACAGAGTTACTGTCCAGATCATCAGAAAACATGCGGCGCAAGTCACCCGTGACCGTACCTTCCTGTTTGCCACAGGCGAGACCCGGCTGGCTTATCTGTTGGCGAAATATTATGAGACCAAAGCGGCAAATGGCATCTGTGAGCTCAATATCCCGCGCAGTCAGTTAGCCGATGAAATTGGTTTCTGCGTCAAAACAGTAGACCGCTGTGTCGGCAAATTTAAGAATCTGGGGATGGTCGGCCGGCGCGGCATGAAAATTACTATTACCGACAGGCAGTATCGGCGGCTGCTGGATTTTAATGTATAGGGCCGGCAACGGCAGGAAAAATTTATATTGGCTGTTATCTAAAGAAAAAAGGACATATGTCCTTTTTTTATTGCCTTTAATCCGTCATAATTTAACTATCGTGGTGATGCAATGGAGCATTAAAAACCTTATTGTACGCCATTTTTTTATTTAGTGGCCGATTATTCCCCATTGCAAAATTATGGAACTGTAAACCGCCGGCCGCCTATATCCTATAAATAACGCAGGCGCAATAGGGCTGCATTAGCAAGTAGCAAATGGAGGGGAAAATATGAAAAAAACAATTGCACAAGAAATTGCCCGGTTGGCAGTAGGCCTTACCTATGAAGAGCTGCCGGCCTATGCCGTCAGTCATGCGAAGATGCTTACACTTGACGTGCTGGCTTCTATGGTTGGCACCAGGGACATTATTACCAGCCGGATTGCCCGGGAGATCGCGGAGGAACTCGGCGGCCCGGCAGAAGGTACGATTATCGGTTCGGCTAAGAAAGCTGCACTGCCGAACGCAGCATTTGCCAATGCAATACAGTGTTACGGCTATGATTTCGTGGATGACCACAATGAATCAAATGCGCATCCGTCACCGGCAACGTATCCTGTAGGGCTGGCCTTGGCCGAACACAAGCAGTTAAGCGGGAAAAAGTTTGCTGAGGCCGTGGCCGTGGGCAACGAAGTGGTATGCCGGCTCGGGGCGGCTTATCTGGGCGATATGTATTACCAGGGATTCCATCCGACAAGTACCTGCGGCACAATGGGAGCTGCCGTTACGGCCGGCAAACTGATGGCGCTTGACCGGCAGCAAATGGTACATGTGCAAGGGATTGCCGGCAGCATGGTTGCCGGGTTGATGGCCTGGAATTCCGAAGGCTCCTTCACCAAACGGCTGCAGGCCGGGCATCCGGCGATGAACTCGATTATCGCAGCACGCATGGCTCAAAAGGGGTTTAACGGCCCTGCCGACATCTATGAAGGTAAGGACGGCCTCTTGCATGCCTATTCCTACCTGGATCATTTCGACCCCAAATATCTTCTGGATGAGCTTGGCGAGAAATGGATTTTTGCTTCATCAAGCATAAAAGTATATCCCTGTTGCCGCTATTCGGGCGGGCATCTGGATGCCTGTCTGCAGATTGTGCGACAGCATAGTCCTGCTCCGGACAAAATCGAAAAAATTCATATTCGTTCTTCGAAATATACGATGCGGCTGCTGGCGGAGGAGCGGAAATGGAAACCGCAAAATGTTGTGGACCTGCAGTTCAGTATGCCGTACCAGGCGGCCATCGCTTTTAGAAACGGCAAAGTTACGGTGGATGAATTTGATGTCAAATATATTGATGATCCACTGGTTAAACATTTGATTGCCGTGACCGAGGTGGTTGAAGATCCCGAGTTTGAACGCCGTTATCCCGAACATTACTCCAGTGCGGTGGAGGTCACTATGCAAGACGGGCAACGATATGAAGCCGTAATCGATGATCCCAGGGGCGACTGGCGGAACCCGGTTACGTTTGAAGATGTCAAAGAAAAATTCCGCGTGCTGGCCAACCGGGTTTACAGTGACCCGGCCAGAACGGAAAAAATTATTCGGTTTGTGGAAAACCTGGAAAATCAGGCAGATATGTCACAGTTGATGGCTCTGGCTAACCAACCGGCCGGTTAGTTGCCGGCGATGTAGCGGATTGGCTGTCGGCGGCAATTTAATATTCAAGCGATTGCAACGACGCAATAGGCCCCCAAAGCCTTTTTCGTCGTCTTTTTTTATCTATAAGGAGGTTTCCCATGAGCAACGATTATAAACTGCAAATCGATAACGTGAGTATGGTGTATCGGGGACAGGGCGGTGAAGATATAACTGCATTAAAAAACGTGAATTTAAATATCCGGGAAGGAGAGTTCGTTTCCCTGCTGGGACCGTCCGGGTGTGGCAAGACAACACTATTGCGGCTGGTTGCGGATCTCTTGCAGCCGACCTCAGGCAAAATTGTAATTGGCGGCATGACTCCAAAGGAAGCGCGAAAAACAAGACAGTACGGCATGGTTTTTCAGAGCCCGGTACTGTATGACTGGCGAACTATCCGGCAAAACATCTGTCTGCCGCTGGAAATTATGAAAAAAAGCCGTGAGGAGCAAAAGCGGTTATCTGACGAAATGTTGGAAATGGTGGGGTTACTGGATTTTGCCAACCGCTATCCCTATCAATTGAGCGGCGGTATGCAGCAGCGGGTAGGTATTGCCAGAGCACTGGCCATCAATCCCAAAATTCTGCTGATGGACGAGCCATTTTCCGCATTGGATGAATTTACCCGCAACAAGCTGCAGGAAGATCTGCTCCGTATTTGGAGCAAAACGAACAAAACCGTAATTTTTGTGACCCACAATATTTCAGAAGCCCTTTTCCTGTCAGACCGCGTATGTGTGCTGACGCCTCATCCGGGTATCCTGTCCGCGGTCGTCGACATTGATCTTCCCCGGCCGCGGACAGACGAAATTCGTGATACACCGGAATTCGCCGCCTTACTCACTAAAATTAGAAAATGTTTTGTGGGGGTGGAATGATGGAAGCGTTGCGCAGAGACAAACAAATTGCGACGTTGATCTGGGCCGCAGCGATTATTGTTCTCTGGGAAAGCGGGGCATGGCTGCTGCAAAATGTGCTGCATGACAACATGCATCTGCAAAAGCTGCCGTACTTTCATCAGGTCATGGCGACCTTTTTTGCCAACTTCGGTTCCCTACTGAGTGATGCCCTGAGCACTCTGTCACGGGCGTTCGCGGGTTTTCTGTTCGGCGCCTTACTGGGTGCGGCCATAGCCATCCTGATGGTGCTGGCCGAATTTGTCGGCACAATGCTTTCTCCTTATCTTATCGTGTTACGGATGATTCCGGTATTGGCGCTGGCACCGATTGTATACGCCATTGTCAAAAATCAGGATGCAGCGCGCATTATCCTCTCGGCCTTTATCACCTTTTTCCCCGTGGCAGTCAATATGTACAGCGGACTCAAAAGTGTGGACAAAGACAAGAAGGATCTGGTGTATTCCTACGCCGCCGGCAGGATTGACACTTATTGCAAGCTGATGATTCCGGCAGCGTTGCCCCACCTGTTTGCCGGGCTTAAAATTTCCGCGCCTGCGGCCATTACGGCGGCCATACTGGTAGAAATGTTTGGCGCCAGCGAGGGCATTGGCATTAAGATTCTCAGCTCCCTGTACTATGGAGCCAGCAGTGCGCTGATATTCTGGGCAGCGGTGCTCACGGCGGCACTGCTGGGGATCTTCGGGTACTTCGTGATAGATATTCTGGAAAAACAGCTGATCCCGTGGGAAAAGGCCGGCAGGAAAGAAGGCGATAACTGATGGAGAAAATCAGGCATGTGTCCAACCTGTTGATTGCCATTGTCTTCGGCATCTTGGTTATCCTCTTCTGGCAGGAAGGCGGCCTGCATGCGGTGCTGCGGCTAAAACCATACCAGTTGCCGTTGCCGAAAGAAATAATTGCCGCGCTGGTCGACAACTTTGCTGTGATTATGGTACATACCCGGTACACAATGATTGAGGCCTTAACCGGTATTATACTGGGGTCTTGCGCCGGCTTCTTGCTGGCGGTGATAACCACCGTTTATCCCAAATGGGGCGGCGGGGGACTCACGCTGGTTACGGCCTTCAACGCAATACCCATGATTGCTATGGCACCCATCATGAACAATTGGTTCGGTATGGATATGGGGTCAAAAACAGCGGTTGTTACCATGTTTACGATGGCACCGATGGCAATCAATGCCTACCGGGGGCTGTCGGTACTCCGGCCATTCGCACTTGATTTAATGCATTCTTACGCAGCAGATAAAAAAACCATTTTTCTGAAGCTGCGCCTGCCAAACTGTATACCGAATGTGATGACCGCAATGAAGATCAATACCACGGTTGGTCTGATGGCGGCCATCATTAGCGAATTCTTCGTGTCCCACCATGGGATAGGATTTGAACTTTCCACAGTATTGAAGCTGTCGCAGATGAGTCTCGGCTGGGCCTATATCGTGGATTCTGCAATCTGCGGCATCATGCTGTACGGTATTGTATCTGTGGTTGAGCGTTATGCCATAAAATGGCACGCTTCCCAAAGATAGATAACAAATTGTAAAGGAGAATGAAAATGAAACGAACCATGAAATTTATCGGCTTGTTGCTTACCCTTATCCTGTTAGCCGGTTCACTGGCCGGCTGCGGTGACACAAAGACGGCTACGAAAGAATCGTCAGAGAGCGGCAAGGCCTTGAACAAGGTCCGTCTGCAGCTCAAGTGGCTGCCTTCGACACAATTTATGGGTTTCTATTACGCTAAAGAAAAGGGCTACTACGCAGCCGAGGGCATTGATATCGAGATTATCCCCGGCGGACCGGATCTTGTGTCTACCAACCAGGTTTCGGTGGGTGCAGCGGAATTCGGTTTGGCAAACCTGTATACGATATTGCCGTTTATTGAGCAGGGACACCCGGTTGTGGAAGTCGGCCAAATCTTCCAGAAAAGCTCTTTTCTGCTTGTAGCCAAAAAAGACAAAGGCATTGCAACGCCTAAAGACCTGGCAGGTAAAAAAGTCGGCGCCTGGCTGGGTAACGCGGAATTCCCCGTCTATGCGCTGCTGGATAAATACGGCCTGGACAGGAATAAAGATCTTACCATCATAAAACAGGACAGCTCGATGGGCGCTTTCCTTAACGGTTCCTTCGACGTGGCGTCCGCCCATACCTATAACGAATATCTGGTATTGCTGGAATCCGGTCTTAAACCAAGTGACATCGACGTTATCGACCTGGAGAAAGAAGGCACCGGCATGCTGGAGGACTGCCTGATTGTCAACAGTGAATGGCTGGCGAAAAACCCGGAATTGGCCGCCAAATTTATGAAGGCTACCATGCGGGGCTGGGCAGAGGCCTGTAAGGATCCTGCGGCTGCAACCGAAATTGTCTGGAAGTATCTCGATCCTGCCAGCAATAACAAAGAGCATCAGTTAAACAGTGCCAAGGAAATTGCCAAGCTGGTTGCGCCCAATGGGGCAGATATTCAAAAAATGCTCTATCTTGACGAGAAAAGTATTAAAGCGACAGAAGAGTTAGCGCTGAAATACAAGGTCATCAAGAGTGTGCCGGCCAAAGTATATGACACCACTCCGTGGGAGCAGGCTGCGAAAGCTTTAAAATAACAGGCGGAATTTAGCTAGCGGTTACCGGTTTGTGGATAAGCCATGAAGCAGGGAACTGGGGTGGCTTATCTTTTTTTGCTCTGATAGAGAGTAAAACTTCGTCTAAACAAGCTTTCTGAGTACTCGGGAGGTATCCTTATGTCACTACATCAAGAAGACGCGCGCGGTAAAAAAATAATTTTTGTGGCCAACTGTCTGTTGAATGCCAACAACAAAGTCCGGGAATTTGCCCGGTATCCGGGAATGTTTTCCGAGATAGTCCGGCTATTGGATGATTTTAGCATCGGGGTTATTCAAATGCCCTGCCCGGAAACGCTGTACATGGGCAACCAGCGCTGGTGGCACAGCCGTAACCTTTATGACAATGTGGGCTACCGGCGGTTTTGCCGGCAACTGGCCGGACAGATGGCTGATTATCTGCAAAACTACCAAAATGTAAATTATGAAGTGGTGGCTGTTCTTACCTGCGACGGTTCACCCAGCTGCGGCAGCAGTCTATCAAGCTACTGCGAGGATTGGGGCGGCCGTCCTAAAGAGGTGCCGCGGACCCTTGTCAACAAACCCGGTATATTTATTGAGGAATTAACGGCAGAAGTTGCCGACCGCCGGCTGACCCTTCCCTTTATCTACGGGCTGGCCATGGATGATCGTGAGCGCAGCAATGAACAGATTATAAAAGAGTTCAGGGAATTTATTGACAGCAAGCTGGCGCAGGTGACAGGCGGCGCTGGATAGCGCCGGCGACCTCCTGCCGGCTGCGAATGTCCGGGCTGATTTTCAGTCCGGCGGTGGAGGAACTGAGTGGCCAACTATGTTAAGTGAGGTGATTTACCGTGATCAAAGCCAATCCGGTGAGAATTGAAACAAGACTGCGCACCATTGCCGGTTTTACCGCGGAAACGGGCCGGATTACCCGCCCGACCTATTCACAGGCCTGGGTGGAAGCGGTGACCTATCTACGCAGCGAAATGGAAGCGATGGACATGAAAGTTCGTATGGATACTTTCGGCAACCTGATCGGTTGCTATAATCCGGCGAACAGTAACGAAAAACCGGTGGCAATCGGTTCGCATATCGACAGTGTGGCCAACGCCGGCGCCTATGACGGTGTTGCCGGCGTTGTAGTTGGCCTTGAACTGGTGTCGATGCTGCATGAAAATCATGTGGTGCCGCCGTTTCCGGTCGAAGTCCTGGCAACTGCGGAAGAGGAAGGCCTTGTCTGCCAGAAAGGGTATTTCGGGGCGCGTTTTATGACCGGTGACATGAGTGTGGATGAGATGCTGGCTTATAAAAATGCCGACGGAAAAAACCTGGAAGTTCTCAGAGCGGAAAGCGGACTCTTTGCGGGCCGGCCCTTTGGGACCGACAGCGGCTGGGCCAGGAACTATTACAGCCGGTTTATGGAAGTGCACGTCGAGCAGGGTGCAGTACTTGCGTCCCAAGGCTGTGATGTGGGCATCGTGCGGGGGATTGTCGGCATTGGTCGGCTATTCTTTGAATTTCAGGGAGAAGCAGACCATGCCGGGCCTACGGTCATGAAAGACCGCCGGGATGCAATGGTGGCCGCCGCCGATCTGATACTGAAGGTCTGGGAAATCGGTCAGGCGCATAGCGGCAGGGCGGTGACAACAGTCGGCCGCATTGCCAATTACCCCAATATCCATAATGTCATTTCCGGCCAGGCCGCGCTTGTTGTCGACTTCCGGTCAGAGGATGACGGGCTGGCCAGGCGACTGGCGGGTGAGATCAAGGAATATGCTATGAGCCTACAGGAAAAGTATGGGCTTGAAGTGCGGCTGGACAAGGAAATCTATACGCCTGTCCAACAGTTCTCGGAAAAACTGCTGGACTGCTACCGGGCGCTGCAGATTCCTAATTCTATGGAGTTATACAGCTGGGCCGGGCATGATGCCAAGGCATTTGCCCAGGTCACCGACACCGCTATGATTTTCATGCCCAGCATCGGCGGCAAGAGCCACTGTCCGGAGGAATATACGAAAGTAGAAAGCTTCGAACTGGTCTGCGACAACCTCATCCGTCTATTCCTCCCGGCAGTCACCGGTATTGTCGCTCCGTAAGTCCAAGTTGAAAGGAGGCTGCTTTATGCATCCGGAAATGGAAATGCTGCGATGCTTTATTGTGCGCGGTGGTACCAGCAAAGGTGTTTTCATCATGAAAAATGACCTGCCCCGGGATGCCGCCAGACGGGATGCTGTGATTCGGGCTATCTACGGCAGTCCTGATTTGCGCCAGATTGACGGCTTAGGGGGTGCGGACGTATTAACAAGCAAACTGGCGATTATTTCGCCGCCCAGCCGTCCCGATGCCGATGTGGATTATACCTTCGGCCAGGTTAGCTTTGAAACAGAGTGTATTGATTATGGCGGCAACTGCGGCAATATTTCCGCCGCTGTAGGTCCCTTTGCCATTGATGAAGGTCTGGTCGAGCCTGTGGAACCGGTTACAACGGTTCGGATCCATTTGACCAATAGTAATAATATCCTTGTTGCCGCAGTGCCTGTGAAAAACGGGAAGGCAATGGTTGACGGCGACTTTGCCATTGACGGCTGCCCCGGCACCGGTGCGAGGATTACCCTGGACTGGTCCGATGTCTGCGGCGGAATTACCGGCAAGCTTCTGCCGACCGGCAATCCCCGGGACAGTATTACCGTGGACGGCAGGACCTATACCGTATCAATTGTCGATGCCGGTAACCCGGTTGTGTTTATCCAGGCTGGTGAGCTGAATCTGAAAGGGACTGAGGCGCCGCCGGCGCTGGAAGGTAGTCCGGCTTTAATGGCGACGATTGAAAAAATCCGGGGGCAGGCCGCCGTGCTGTGCGGTATGGTTGATAACCCGGCAGCGGCCAAAGCCGTAAGTCCGTATGCCCCGTTTTTTGCCATAGTCAGCCCGCCGGCTGACTACCTTGCCTATAACGGCAAGGCTATATCTGCCGGTGAAGTAGATATTGTAGCGAGACTACTGTTTATGCAAAAAGTCCATAAGACCTATCCGGTTACCGGCACAGTGGCAACCGGAGCGGCAGTACGCATCCCGGGGAGTGTTGCCTGGAATGTTCTACGGGCGGAAGCCCAGTCAAAAGTGACAGTACATATTGGTCATCCGGGAGGCGTTATTCCCGTGGAAGCGGAAAGCTCAGAGGCCGGCGGGCAAATAAAGGTTACCAGGCTTGGTGTATACCGGACAGCCCGGAGAATCATGGAAGGGTATGTGTACGTTAGAAAATCAGTGTATCAGTCTTAGAAAAAATACATTTGTTTGCAGGAGGTTTATTATTAAATGGATATGATCAAAGCAGCATTGAAGAGTTTAGGGTATCCGGAGCGGGATTGTTATGAACTGACGGCTTCGCCGCACCGGTTCCCGGACGGGGCGCATTACCGCAATGAAGTCGCCGGCATTGAGAATTTTCAAGTGCTGGAAGCTATGGTTGATGAAGCCGAGAAGAGACAGGTGCCAATTCACCGGATCATTGCCACCGTCGGCGGGGCGACACTGCTGACTGACGCGGAATTGAAAGATATGGCGCAACTGGCCGCCGCAAAAAATATCGAGGTTATAATAACGCCCTGCACCAGCCGCGGCTGGGACAGCGGCCGCCAGATAACAACACCCGAAGGCATTGTTTCCGGGATGAGGATTCGCGGCGTTGATAATATGTATTATGTGCTTAAGTGTGTCGAAAGAAGCCTTGAAGCCGGCTTCAAGGGCTTCCTGGTCACGGATGAGGGACTGTTAACCGTGCTGGGGGAAATGCGGGCTAAAGGCTATATCCCGCAAGATGTCATTTTTAAGGTGTCTGTTTTCGCCGGCCATGGCACTCCGGCCAGCGCCAAACTTTTGCAAAAACTCGGAGCGGATACCTTTAATCCCCTGGCGGATTTAACCTTGCCGATGCTTGCTGCCATCCGCAGCGCCGTGAATTTGCCCATGGACGTTTATCTGGCTTTAGTGGACGGAATGGGCGGCTTCTACCGTTTCAGCGAGGCTGCCGAGATTGCCAAAATATGCGCACCGGTTTACTTTAAATTTGAGCCGGGCAAATCGGAGGGCGATATATATAAAACCTGGGTTGATACCGGCTACAAAGCTTATCTGGCACGGGAAAAAGTGCGTCAGGTTCAGGCGGTTAGCGATTGGATCAAGCGGTTGGCGCCTGAACTGGTATGTTCTGCCCAGGCGGTTGCCGGCCTGAGCATACCAAAAGCGTAGTCTGGCCTGTTTGGCAGCAAAAGATAGTATACGACGCCGGCGGAGGCAATATTCTTTATATGTTGCTGTCCGTCGCAAAACGAAGGGTATAGGGATGTGGTTCTATGGCAGGGGAAGAGAAAATTGTCCGGGTAGATGCTGAGACGCTAAAAAAATGCTGTGATGCCATATTTGTGGCTGCCGGCATGCGGCAGGCAGAAGCCGGGCGGGTAAGCGACTGTCTTATCCAAGCAGATTTAATGGGAATGAATTCCCATGGCGTGATGCGGGTTCCGGCTTATGTCAGGCGTATCGAGACCGGGGCCACACGCGCCGTCAGTACTATTGAAATTGTGAAAGAATCCGGCACAACCACATTGCTTGACGGCCACAATGGCATGGGGCAGGTCATTGCCACCCAAGCTATGCAGATTTGCCTGGACAAAGCGGAGAAAGACGGTGTCGCTTTTACGGCCGTTCGCGGCAGCAACCACTTTGGCATGGCGCTAACCTATTCGACAATGGCTTTGCCGCACGATATGATCGGCATGGTTTTTACGTCGCCGGCGGCCAAGCTGATGGCGCCATGGGGAGGCGCCGATCCTATTCTGGATAACAATCCGTTCTCGTTTGCAGTACCGTCAGGTGAGGAATACCCAGTGGTATTGGATATGGCAACAACCGTTGTTTCCCGGGGAAAAATTGCCGTGGCGGCTAAAAAGGGAGAAAAGATTCCTCTGGAGTGGGCTATGACAGCGGACGGGCTGCCGACCAATGATCCGCAGGCGGCTTTCAACGGGATACTGCTGCCGACAGGCGGTTATAAAGGTTACGGACTGACGGTTATTGTCGGCATCTTATCTGCCGTGTTATCAGGGGCGGCCATTTTGTCCACGGAAGTGACTGATTTTTATAACGATGTCAAACGACCGCAGAATATAGGGCATCTTTTTGGCGCTATTAAAATTGACCGGTTTTGCGAGCCCGGGATATTTAAAGCCAGAATGGATGAAATGATCAGGGAAATAAAGAACTGCCGGCTGGCGCCGGGGTCAGAACATATTTACCTTCCCGGTGAACGTGAATATGTTGCGGCGTCAGAAAACCAGGCTAAGGGAATACCGCTGGCGGTGACCGTGCTTGCCGACTTAAACTGCCTGGCCCAAAAGTACGGTATACGGCCCTCTCTGTGAGTAAGCTGCGTATAACAAAAAAATTCTAAAATGAGGTAATAAGCATGAGTCATAAAGTGGATCTAACAACTGATTTTTGTGGAGTGCGGTTTCCTAACCCCTTCATCCTGGCGTCCGGGCCGGTAACGGATACTCCGGAAAAAGTATTGCGTGCCTTTAAAATGGGCTGGGGTGGGGCGATTCTGAAAACTATCTCCATGGAACCGGCAAAGCATGCCCAGGTAACGCCACGATTCAGCCGCGTAAAACAAGGTGCCAGTACGATTGGTTTTACCAATATGGAGCTTAGCAGCACGCACACGCTGGACTGGTGGGTGGAAACAGTAAAGAAAATTAAACGGGAATATCCTGATCATCCAATATTCGCCAGCATCATGCGAACTTCCAAGCGCACGCAGGAAGACTGGGTGACGGCAACCAAGGCTTTTCAGGATGCGGGCATAGATGGCATTGAACTGAATTTTTCCTGTTCCCATGCCTTTCACTTCAGCGGTGGCGGCGCCTCCATCGGCAAAGATCCGGAAGCAACCAAAACGATTGTGGAATGGGTTATGGCTGCTGCCAAAGTGCCGGTAGTGGCAAAACTTACCGTAGCGACATCGTACATTGGCCAAATAGCCAGAACCGCCATACTTGCGGGCGCAAACGGGATTACGGCAATAAACAGTGTTCCCGGGGTGGCAGGCTTTGATCTTGATACATTTACGCCCTCGCCGGCTGTTGACGGGTTTTCTTCCTTTACCGGCTACAGTGGTCCGGCAATAAAACCGATTGGCCTCCGGTGCGTGGGTGAAATCCTGCGGGAGAACTCGGTACCGGTCATGGGCTGCGGTGGAATATCGAATTGGAAAGATGCCGTCGATTACATGCTTATGGGGGCTAAAACGGTGCAGCTTTGTACGGCACCCATGTTGCAGGGCTTTGATATGATCGATGCCCTTACAACCGGCTTGACGGAGTATTTGGCCAAACGCGGCTATACAAGTCCGTTGGAACTGATTGGCGCAGGGTTTCCCAGTTATAGGGACCATCATTTATTATCCCGTGACTATACAGTTGTCGCCCAAGTTAACCGGGAAAAATGCAAAAAGTGCCGGGAGTGTTATCTTGCCTGCCGTGACAGCGCCAATGAAGCCATTGCCTGGACAGAAGCCGGGCCGGAAATCGAGCAAGAAAAATGCATTGGCTGCTCGCTCTGTCAGCAAGTGTGCCGGCAGCCGGGCTGCGTTAGCATGGAACGAGTATAATAATACTTTGGTAAGGTGATAGCATGGATAAAAAAATGGATGTTGTCTTGCAAAATGTCCAGGTGGTCGGCGTAACCGGCATTGCAGCAAAAAACGTCGGCGTCGCTGACGGACGGATAGCGGTGATTGCAGAACCGTCATCCCACCTGT
Source organism: Sporomusa sp. KB1 (assembly GCF_007830295.1). GTDB lineage: Bacteria > Bacillota > Negativicutes > Sporomusales > Sporomusaceae > Sporomusa. The sequence goes on from NZ_VLKC01000002.1 coordinate 3,379,527, forward strand.
CAGGTGAGCGGCTGATTGAGGGGAAAGGACTTTTCCTGCTGCCGGGACTGATCGACACTCATATGCATGTCCGGGGGCCGGCTTTCAGTCAGCGGGAAGATTTTTTCAGCGGAACCGCAGCCGCGGCGGCCGGCGGTATTACCACGGTTCTGGAAATGCCGGTCAGCAAGCCGCCCACCTATTCGGTGGAGGTTTTACAAAACAGGCTTGCCTGTGCGGGCAGGCAGGCCCTGGTTGATTTTGCTTTTTACGGTGCGGCCGGCAAAGATAATGTGCAAGAGATTGCGGCTTTGGCCAAAGCCGGTGTTATCGGGTTTAAGACCTTCACCCAAAGTGCTCCGGCAGGCAGGGAACAGGAATTTCGGGGGTTGTGCGCCCCCAGTTCCGCCGATTTATATGAGGTGTTTGCTGAGATCGGGAAAACCGGTTTGATTGCCGCTGTTCATGCTGAGGAAGATTCACTGATTGGGTATTTTGCCGGAAAAGATGACGATCCGTATTCGTTTGGCCGGCCGCCGGTCGTAGAACTTGAGGCTGTTGCCCGGTCGCTGGTATTGGCAAGGACGGCGGGTGCACGTCTGGCAATATGCCACACAAGCCTGCCCGAATCTGTGGAGCTTGTCGACAGCGCCCGGGGCTTAGGGCAGGAAGTGTACATGGAGACTTGTCTTCACTACCTGGTAGCTTCACACGAGGAAGTGAAAAAGGTCGGTCCCTTTGCAAAAATAAAACCGCCGCTGCGTGACAAAGAACGGGCGGCAAAGTTGTATCAAATGTATTGCCGCGGAAAATTGGATTATCTCGGCAGCGACCACGCGCCATTTACCAAAGAAGAAAAGCTGGCCGAGCGGACGCCGGACGGGTTGGCAGCAACTGAACTTACTCTCCCGCTATTACTGGCAAGAGTCAAAAAAGGGGAAGTAACCCTGGAACGAATCGTAGAGACCTGTTGTCACAATCCTGCCAGAGTCTTTGGATTGTATCCGCGCAAAGGAGCAATCGCCGTTGGGGCCGACGCCGACTTGGTCCTGCTGGATTTAAGCAAATCAACGCAGGTCCGGCTTGACTGTCTGAAAACCAGGGCTAAAGCCTGCGCTACGATTTACGAAGGCTGGGAAACCGGCGGTGAGATCGTGCTGACGATGGTGCGGGGGCAGGCTGTGATAGAGCGGGGCGAAATAACCGGCAAGCCGGGCTGGGGTCAGTTTATCCGGCCGGAACCTGTGAGCAGTGCTTTACAAGTCATGTAGAGAGGAAAGATGTGAGTAGGATGTGGAAAACGCTGGAGATACCGTGGTGCAAGGGAAAAAGGCATTTTAAGATAGCCGAACAGGCATTGGCTTGGGTGGCTACGCCCAGAAACTATCCTGGCGTTAGCGACGAGCAGGGAGAAATCCTACGGGCCATCAGAACACCGGTTGGCAGTCTGCCGCTGCGAGAACTGGTTGCAAACGCTAAAGGGAAAAAAACCGCTATACTTGTTGATGATGCTACCCGGGTTACGCCGGTGCAAACAATCCTGCCTATTCTGCTGGACGAACTCAATGTGGCCGGCGTGCCTGACCAGCAGATTAAAGTTATACTGGCTCTCGGCAGCCACCGTTTTATGACCCCGGCAGAAATTCGCAGTCGGCTTGGGCCTTGCACCGAACGGGTGGAGGCAATTAACCATGCCTACAACGATCCGGCCCAACTGGTCAGGTTGGGAACGACCACAGCCGGAACACCGATCATTGTCAGCCGGGTGTATTATGAAAGTGATATCAGTATCGGGATCAGCAATATTATCCCCCATTTCATCGCCGGGTGGTCGGGCGGCGCCAAGATAGTCCAGCCGGGTGTTTCCGGAGAGGAGACGACTGCCCGCATTCATCTCAATGGCAGTCTGTCCTGGCCAGCCATCCTGGGGAATCCGGAAAATCCGATAAGGCATGAGATGGAAGAAGTAGCCCGGCTGTCCGGGTTAAAGATGGTAATCAATACTGTCCTGAATCTGGAGGAGAAGATTGTTAAGGTTATTGCGGGCGATATAGTGTTAGCGCACCGTGAAGCTGTCAGACACGCGCGGGAAATTTATGAGTTTCCGATCAGTGAACAACCGGATATTGTGATAGCCGGCTCATATCCGGCCAATAAGGACTTCTGGCAGGCCGACAAGGCTCTGGCCGCAGCCGCATTAATGGTCAAGCCCGGGGGGACGGTCATATTGGCTGCACCCTGTGTTGAAGGCATCAGCCCGGAGCATCCGGTATTACTGGAACTGGGAGACTGCCCGCCGCGCGAAGTATACGAACGGGCGGCCGGCGGCGAATTTCAGGACCCGATCGGAGTAACGGCTCATATAAAAATCGGTGTGATGCGCGAAATGGCCAATGTGATTTTGGTTTCGCAGGGAGTTTCCCGGGTGGATACTGTGCGCATGGGACTTCAGTATGCTCCTGACATTGACAGTGCGATTGCAATGGCACAGGCCAGACACGGGACAACGGCAAGAGTCGGGGTTATCACGCACGGGGCCGACATAGCGCCGGTACTCCGGTAATACCGGACAAAAGACAAGGGCAAAGACAAGGGACGGTGGTACGTGCGATATTCATTTCAGTAAATTATGATCAGCACGGCATATGCGAGGTTTTCACCAACACCGGCCGGGCAGGCGGCTGCCCGGCGCAATCTGAGGCTACGGCCAGGCTGGTCTCAATTGCATTACGCTCCGGCATGGACGTAAATTCTATAATTGATCAGTTAAAAGGAATACGGTGCCATTCCACAATCAGGCAAAATGACTTGAAGGTATTATCCTGTCCTGATGCTATTGGCAAGGTTATCGAAAAAGTAATGAAATACCAAAATGGCGAGAAAGTTGAAGTTGATAATAGCTGCAGCGTATCCAGCAATGCCTGTCCTGAATGCGGTAAGGCGCTTGAATATGAAAGCGACTGTGTAATTTGTAGGAGTTGCGGGTTGAGTAAGTGCGGGTGAGAAGAGACGAGAGTGGAAACAGACAGTATAACCAAAAAGAGTTCAAGCGGGTGACTGCTTGAACTCTTTTTGCTGCTCAAACACGTTTTGGTTCTTTGCCGTTACGTAGCTCTAATAAAAGTAAATATTAAACAGCTTAAGGAAGATTTTGTCTTTAGCTTAAAGGTTTTTAGCAAAAAGGGGCAAATATATAGCTATAATGGAATTTTTTGTGAAAAAATAATTTAGTTATTGTTAAAGGATTAAATTGTATGAATATTACTGTCGTTATGAAACCCCACCAGAATGTAATTTTACCGGTTGATTATAATCATATCGTGCAAAGTGCTATATATAACGCAATTGGTAATAGTATGTCATCTTTTCTGCATGAGCAAGGGTTTGTTGCCAATGGTCGTGTATTTAGGCTATTTTGTTTTTCGCGGCTTATGGGGCTTTTCCATATGGACAGGCCGACCTGCAAGATAATTTTCCCAGCAAATATACAACTGGTAATTGTTTCCCCAGTGAGTGACTTTGTTCAGTCATTGGCTAATGGTTTATTGCAGCAGGGTGAAATGCGGTTAGGTGCTAATGCTGTTGTGATTGAAAGCATTAGTGCGCAGTCGATTAAAGTGGAACATACCAATGTGGTTGTGAAAACTTTATCGCCGGTTGTAGTGTATTCTACCATGCTACGATCGGATGGCCGGAAATATACGGTTTATTTTCAGCCAGGTGATCCTGATTATGATACGCTTATTACCGCTAATCTGCAAAAAAAATATAAAGCATTTTATGGGCAAGAAGCCCCAGCAGGGCAAGTAAAGGTCAGTTCGCGGGGGATGGTAAAAATGAATGTGCTTCAGTATAAGGGAACGGTAATTAAAGGCTATTCCGGCATATTGCAATTGACTGGACCACAGGAATTATTGCAAATCGCGGTGGATTGTGGTTTGGGCAGTAAAAATTCGCAAGGGATGGGGTGCCTGCGGGTGCAAAGGTAAAACCACGCCGGTAGGGCGTGGTTTTTGGGGGGATTCCTTATAGGGAGGCTAAAGATACGAGAACCTAATAGTTTCAATATTAATATAGTGTAAATAATTAGTAAGACTATTGCGATTATAATATAAAAATGTTGGGAGGTGGAATTTTTGAATTTAACTCAAATTACAAATCATATTGGCTCAATGCTGCCGCAGGAAGATAACTTACCGTTTGCTGAATTGCCTAAAGTTAAACATGAAAAAGGAGAGGTCGCTTGTTCGATTAAACTGGTCTTTGATTTAAGTAAGAAACAGATGTACTTTAAATTTCATTCTAAAAATAAGACTAAACAGGAACTATACTATTTTGGAACTAATCGGGGAGCATCGGGGCAGATATTTCTAGTACGTGCATTGAAAGATGTTAAATATTTATTAGGTACTACATTGAGCGATTTATTTTTGGAATTACAAAAACAGGCGATGCAAGCTAGTGAGATATACAAAATTATGGAATTATTACAGGAAGCTGGATTGTATTTTCAGGCATCTAAAACTAGAGAGGGTTTTTTAGCAGAGGATAAGTGGTACGAGTTTCATGGAGAAAAAGTGGTTTTTAATCGAGCGAAAGGTAGCTTTATAATTTCTGAACAAGAAATATCTATTGAGAAAATGATTAGGGATTCACAAGAACTTAATCCAAGGGAAAAGATTGTGGTAATTGTGCCAAGTGTGATTTTTGCGGATGGTTCTGAAATATTACTAAATGAACATCCTGACTATCATAAATTAGTGCTAAAATCTCTGAATCTGGAAATAGATGAGTCTAATACGGTAGATTTACGAACATGCCATCTTTGTCGACAGAAAGTACCTCAAGTTGCTAGCGATACATATTTGGCAAAACTATCTCGGAGCGGAATAAATAAAATATTTACTACTACGACAGTCAATGCAGCAAAAGATATTAAAAAATCTGGCTATGACGATACATACGCAATTTGTCAGCCATGTTACAGTAATCTCCGCCGGGGGGAAAGCTATATTGCTACTACACTTTCAGGGCGTCTTGCTGGCGAAAATGTATTTATTCTTCCAGAAGGTTTGCAACAACCTTTCGAAACCTATGAAGAATTCCCAAAAGTAAAGAAAGCGGTAGATTTGGTATTTGATGCAAAAGATTGGTATGACAAAACAGTATTGGAAACAGAGGAACAGAGATTTACGGGTGGTTATACTATAAATTTGGTCTTTTACCGTACCGACGGAAATTCAATTAGTATAATGGATGCAATAGAAGATGTGCCAACATTACGCTTGGTGGAAGTTATGGAGCGGTTTGGAATATGGAAGGAAAGGATGAGGGAACAGACAAAACTGGGTATAAGTTTGGGAAAAGTTTATCGCATTATTCCGGTACGTTCTAATAAAAAGGGCGAGCAATTGAATATACAACGGGTATTGGATGTATATAAAGCCCTTTTATTAAAACAATTGCTTAGTCCTCGACTATTATTTCAATATGCGATGGAAGCAATAGATAATGGCCTTTCACAAATTCAGCGGCAAAACCGGGATATTTATCGCAACCTGCCCTATTATGCAAAAGGAAGCGAAGATTTTTATGTACGTGATATATTAATGAATCATCTTGCACTCATGCAGGTAGTGCAAGAGACCGGAGAGTTGCAGACACCCATTTTTAAAAAGGATGTGAAGGTAATGGAGCAGGTATTTCAAAATGAAAAAATAGAAGAATCTATTCGACGTATGGAGCAATTTATACAAGAACAAGGATTTAATAGAGAAGCTAGAGGGTTGTTTTATTTAGGTGCATTGCTGCATCGAGTGGCGTTAGCGCAATATAGTAAGGGCCACAAAAGTAAACCTATTTTGAAAAAAATTAACTTTCAGGGAATGAAACCGCAGGATATGCAGCGTTTAATAGCAGACTTGATGGAAAAGCTTATACAATACCGGCGTATGACAGCTTTTACTGATGCGTTGATGAGCAAATATTTTGCGTACTATGGTTTGATAAGGGATAATTCTGTGGCGGAATTGAATGAATTGCAGAATGTGTTCTTTTTGTTATCAGGATACTCCTATATGGTAGGAAGCAAGGTACCTGATGCAAATAGAGAAGAAATAAAGGCTCAGCAAAGCATAATGTCTGAAGATGAGGTTGAATTTCAAATAGAAGAGTCAAATGAATAGTATGAGAGGAGAGAAAATACAATGGTAGTAAAAAGCAATCGGGATTTTCTGTTTTTATTTGAAGCTACTATGACTTCACCAAACGGGGACCCTGACCAGGAAAATAAGCCGCGTATGGATTATGAAACAAATACCCTTTTGGTAAGTGATGCGAGACGTAAGCGCGATGTTCGGGACTTTATTAAGACTAAAGGATATCAAATTTTTGTTGATACTTTAGCGGAAAATAAAGTATCAATGGAGACAATGTTTGAGGCCGTAATTAGCAATTTTTTGAAAAATAAAGATAAAATGGATAAGCTTTTGAATAAATATACAATTTTGCGTGAATTGGCTAAAGCAGCTGAGTTGGTCATTGATGACTTAGTCCAATATATCATGGGAAGAAAAGAGATACTAAAGAAAAGTAAAAAGAAAAGTGAACTAATTAAATTTAACAATGAGTTATTAACGGCCATTATTAAAGAAACTTTAATTGATATTCGTTGGTTTGGCAGTGCTATGGCAGTAGAAGGTCTATCAAGGACGTACACTGGGCCGATACAGTTAACCTGGGGATATTCCCTACACCCAGTAGAATTAGTACAATCAAGCACTATTACCTCTATTATGAATGACGACAATTCAACATTTGGGAAAAAGTATAAAGTTTATTATGCATTGACAACTCATTATGGTACTGTAAGCAAGCATAATGCTGAAAAAACTGGAATGACGGAATCAGATTTGGAGGTATTTCGTAAGGCATTAGTACAAGGGCTGATGAGTAATCAAACGGATAGCAAGCAGGGACAATCACCATTATTATATCTAGAAATCGTTTATAAACCAGAGTTTGATGGATATTTAGGAGACTTGCGGCGATTTATCAAGGTTGAATATGAAGAAAATCGACCTATTCGCAATATGAGTGATTTACAAGTGAATTTTGAACCTTTGAATCAAGTTTTAGGGAAAATAGCGGACAAGTATGAAAAAGTGTTACTATGGAAGCATCCGGCTTTAGCAGAAGGGGCAATTAATAATCTGCCTAAACAAGTAGAAGCGTTGGATTTATTAGAATTTATCCCGCGCCAGATGTAGGAGGAGGGTTATGGATATTATTTCCTTCCACCTGAAGGGGAAAATGGGACATTTTCGACGTTTTTATTCCAATTCTTCAGCGCTAACATATTCTATTCCACCACGGACGACAATTTGTGGCCTATTAGCTGGAATATTAGGAATGGAACGGGATAGTTATTATGATTTATTTTCTATAGATAATTGTGATATTGCTGTGGCCTTACGCAGTCCAATAAAGAAACAAATACACAAATTGAACTTATTGATGGTTAAATCCGACAATGACCTTAACGGGTCGCAAGAATTTCATTCGCAAACACCGACAGAGATGATTTTGCCAGCCAATATCCGTACTGATGTGCTGCACTATCAAATCTGGGTACATCATAGGCAAAAGGCAATTATGAATACTCTTCATGCAGTATTAGGGCAAGGGCATTATGGATATGGATCACTGTTTACGCCTGTCAGTTTAGGGTTGGCTTATCATTTAGGATGGTTAGAATATGATGGAATATTATCAGGAAAGGAATATTGCAGTGAAGCTGCTTGCGAATTGGATTCGGTAGTGCCTGTTAAAATGTTAAAAACAATTTGTTTTGATAACGTAACACATAAGAATATCGGATATCGGTTAATTCGGGAGGAGTTACCAATGGAGTTTGATAAAGATCGGCGACTGACTCCTAACGGTATGGGTGACGTAATCATTAACCTTACGTCTGCGCGTATTAAAGCGCAAGTCAGTAGACATGTTGAATTGACGAATAATCATCGGGTTATGTGGCTGCAATAAAGAGGGAGTGAGAAGAGGAATGACAGAACACTATGCCCATTATGATAAAAAAACCGGTAATAAACAACAAATACATATTCATTTAATGAATCCGGCGGAGCTAGTGGTAGCAGCTATTCCTGCTTCGGTTCATTTTCCAAAAATATCTCATACCGAGCTACAGGAAATTGCCCAGTGGATATATTTGCTACATGATTTTGGTAAATATACTGACTATTTTCAAGATTATATAATGAAAGAGATTATTTCTGCTGATAAAGGCCATTCATATATTTCCGCATGCCTAGTTTACACATTTTTATTAAAGCATTATGAAATTAATACTTACCAAGAAGCAATGAAAGTATTTGTAGCCTTTATCTGTGTTTTACGGCATCATTTACCGTTACAGGTGACAGGAATTTTGAATCAGCAGGCTCAATCTGATCAGGAGCAATTAAAGCGACAAGCTGTCCAGATACAGAATAAACTATCTGACATTTTTGCGGAAGCGCACTGGGACCAATATATAGGCAAATATACCATGCAAGAATTATTAAACGTACAAAATTTATTTGATAATGAGAAACTGTTTTGGAATATGCCTACCCAAATGACTGTAAAACGGCACTATACAAGCTATTGGTATTTCCCACTCATTTTTCTTTTTTCACTGTTGATTGATATGGATAAAATTGATTCAGCCGGATTAAAACGTAGTCAGATAACAGCAACAGAACCCGAGAGGGTTGTTTCCTACCTACAAGAAAAAAATAACGGACGACAATCTGAGTTGATTGCACAACGTGAAACAGCTCGAAAAACAATTATTAGCACAATTGATAATCTGACAGACAAACAGGTAAAGGAGCAGCGGTTTTTTACTTTAACAGCTCCAACAGGTGTCGGGAAAACATTAGCATCATTACAGGCAGCACTTAAATTGCAAAAACGTATTGCACAGTTAGAAGGATATATTCCAAAGCTTATTACAGCAATACCGTTTATTAATATCATTGAACAAACCCGCAATGACTATGAAGCGATTTTTTCAGATGGACTTGTCGTACATCATCGACTAACAGATTTTACTGAACAAAAGATTAATAGAAACCAGGAAGATATATCTGTAGACAAGCAACTGATGTTAGTGGAATCCTGGGAAGGAAAGGCGGTTTTAACTACTTTCGTTCAGCTGTTTCACTCATTATTGACAGGAGCCAATCGTCCTTTGAAGAAAATTAACAAACTGGCAGGCAGTGTAGTGATTCTGGATGAGATTCAATCGATTGCACATGAAAAAATGTCTTTGATTGGAGCTGTGCTGCAAAAGGTTGCAGAGTTTTATGGTACCAGATTTATTCTAATGACAGCAACCCGACCAATGCTGTTAGAACAAGGAACAAAACTGATAAAGCTATTTGATCAACAAGCTAGAGTTGAAGCGGATATGCCAGTAACTTGGGCATCATCGGCGCAAGATAAGCTATTTGATCAACAAGCTAGAGTTGAAGCGCCAGCACCGGTAGAACTTTTAACAGATTATCCAAGTTATTTTGTAGCATTGACGCGTACACAGTTTAGGCCTTGGTTAGAAGCCAAAATGGATACGGTTACATTTTGTAACTTTGTGTTGGAAAAAATGCAAGAATGGAGACTAGAAAATAAAGAATATGCTTACTTGCCAAAAGCTCCTTCTGTATTAGTCGTAGTCAATACGATTCAGCGGAGCATAGACGTGTTTAAACAACTCATGGAAATGCGTAAAGAGAAAAAATTTATATGCAAGCCGGTTCTGGTATGTCTCTCAACGAACCTTATACCTAAACATCGCCGACGTATCATTAATTTTGTACACAAATGTTTAAAAAAGGACAAGCCGATTATTTTGATTTCAACACAGACTATTGAAGCAGGGGTGGATTTGGATTTTGCTATGGGATTTCGCGATTTAGCGCCACTATCTTCGCTTATTCAAACTGCCGGACGAATTAATCGGGAAGGCAGGAGAGGAAAACTTTGTCCGTTATATATTGTACATTTGGAAAAAGACTGCTCTCATGTTTATAGTACGAGTGAAATGAGCGCAACTAAAGATTTACTAAAAGAACAGATAAACGAATCTGAATATCAGCTGTTAGTAGCTTCCTATTATCGAAAAATTGATGCTGAAAATGGGTTGGATAGCACGATTAAAGATATATGGGAATTAGGAGTATTAGGGCTTAATTTTGAGGAATTAAAAAAATTTAGTTTAATTGAATCTATAGGTGAAGTTGTGGATGTCTTTATTGAGTACGATAAAGAGGCAACATTAATTATGTTGGCATATCGTGAATTATTGAAAAAGGGGAATAATATTAACTGGACTGCTATTTATAAGATTCTTCCCAATGTTGAGGTAGAGTCAGATATGTCTGAATTCATCCGGCGTTCGTTGTTGCGACTAGTTGGTGCAAAACTCAGTGACTACATGATACAGATCAGGGGAAAAAGAATTCAAGTTAATCGGCCATTTGATTTTGATGGAGATTCCAGTCTGTATTGGGTACCAAAAAGTGAACTAGGCCTTTATTATAGTGTGCGTACAGGATATAAAGCAGAGCAACAAGTATTTTTATATTAAATGTCAAACACGTGGAGTTGATGGACAATGCAGGAAAAATTAAAAAGGCTTTACCAATTCCTAACTTCCTATGACCAAATCAGCTCTGTATGGTTGTTTGGTTCAGTAGTCAAAGGTACGAACCGCGAAAACAGTGATATTGATATCGCCGTTTTATTTCAACAAGGAATCTCGCCTCAGACCCGTTTTGATATGCGGTTAGAACTGATGTCTTGTGCTGAAGAAATTACCGGGCGACGAGTTGATGTGATTGATATGGAGGCCGCACCCTTGTTTTTGCAACACCAGATACGAAAAACAGGAAAGTTAGTTATTGAGAAAGATAGAAAAAGACGGATAGAATTTGATGTAAAATCACGGCGGGAATACTTTGACTTTCAACCGGTATTGGCGTATCGGACAAAGGCCTTTTTACAAAAATGCGGCGTTAAAGGTGGCGGTGATTAATGGTCGATCAGGCAGTTGTTGAACGAAAGCTGATGTTGCTAGCAGAATATGTACAAGACCTTAAAGAAATTCAGCAGATTACTTTTGAGGAATTCACGAGCGACAAGCGGCTGCGGCGTTATGTGGAAAGAACATTGCATGTGGCCTTGGAGGCTTGCTTCGATATTGGCAGTCATTGGATTTCCGATCAAGGCTGGCGGGAACCGTCAACTTATCGGGAAATTGTCATAGTGCTTGCTGAAAACGGAATTTTTACGATGGAACAAGCCGGTACTTATCAAAAGATGGCTCAATTTCGAAATTTATTGGTTCATGATTACGCAAAAATCGAACCGGAAATTTTATTGAATATTCTTCGACGTAATGTAGTGGATTTGGAGATTTTTGTGCAGCGGTTTGAACAACTTTTACATAATGGAGCAAACTGATCATGGCAGATATAGAAGTAGGCGGTACTCTCATCTGGTATTACTATATCTGTCCACGTGAAGCTTGGCTTATGGGACATCATATAGTGCCTGACCAGGAGAATGATAATGTCTCTGTAGGGCGCTACATCGGTGAAAACTCTTATCGGCGGGAGAAAAAAGAAATTGTTGTCGGTGGCAGTAAAATTGATGTTATTCACATGGAAGAAGGACAAATGATTATCGGTGAAATCAAAAAAAGTTCTAAATATCGTAAAAGTGCTCGTATGCAATTGGCTTTTTATTTGAGTGAATTGAAAGAACGGGGAATCAATGCCCATGGTGAGCTGAGGTTTCCTAAAGAAAAAGTACGGGAAGATGTTATCCTGGATGAAACAACTGAGAATGAGTTAATCCAGGCCCAAAAAGAAATTCTTCGGATTTTGTATTTGGATACTCCACCGTTTCCTAAGAAAATTTCTTTTTGCAAAAACTGTGCTTATGCTGAATATTGCTGGTGTTGATTCCTATTGCAGGAGGGTAGTAATGTGAAAAAAACTCTGTATTTCTTTTCTAATGGCGAAATTCATCGTAAAGATAATACCCTGTGTTTTGAAAATGCAGAAGGTCGACGGTTCTTGCCGGTAGAAGATGTAGGTGAGATTATGGTGTTTGGTGAAGTGAATTTCAACAAAAAGCTGTTGGAGTTTTTATCGCAAAAAGAAGTGATTTTGCACTACTTCAACCATTATGGCTATTATATGGGTACCTTTTATCCGCGGGAGCATTTGAATTCAGGTCATGCCATTTTAAGACAGGCAGAACATTATTTAGATGATTCTAAACGTCTGGATATTGCAAAACAGTTTGTTTATGGAGCTGCCAAAAATATTCGTCAGGTTTTGAAGTATTATGTAAATCGTGGCAAGCAAGTTAACAAGGTATTAGAAAATATAGAGTCTTTATTAAGTGATATTGAAATAAGTGAAACCATCCCGGTGTTAATGGCAGTTGAGGGAAATATTCGGCAACAATATTACCAGGCTTTTGATGAAATTATCGGTGATGATGATTTTTGTTTTCAGGAAAGAACTCGCAGACCACCAAAAAATTATTTGAATACGTTGATTAGTTTTGGTAATTCACTGGTATATTCAATATGTTTGAGCGAAATATACAAGACACATTTAGACCCAAGGATAGGATATCTTCACAGCACCAATTTTCGAAGATTTACACTGAATCTAGATGTAGCAGAAATTTTTAAACCTATTATCGTTGATCGAATTATTTTTACCTGTCTTGGACGCAAAATGATTACTAAAAATGATTTTGAACGAGATACGGAAGGAATTGTACTAAAAGAAAAAGCGAAGAAATGTTTTGTTGAAGAACTGGAAAACAAACTAAAGACTACGATTAATCATCGAGAAATTGGCCGTTCTGTTTCCTATCGTCGACTGATTCGGTTGGAAGTATATAAATTAGAAAAGCATCTTTTTGGAGAAAAAGATTATGAACCGTTTATTGCAAATTGGTAAAAATATTTTGTTGAGTCGACAGAAGGTGAGAAATTGTTTATTATATTGGTATATGATGTAAATGAAAAGCGTGTAAACAAAGTTCTGAAAAAATGTCGCCAGTATTTGAACTGGGTGCAGAATTCCGTTCTTGAAGGTGAAATTTCTGATGCAAATTATAAAAAATTGACTATGGAATTAGAACGAATTATTAATAAGGAAGAAGACTCGGTAATTATTTATAATATGCGTACGACTCGCTATTATAAGCGGGAAATTCTCGGTATGGAGCGTTCGAGTATTAGCACCATCATCTGAGAGCTTCGTCGTCGATAATTGGTTTGGTAAAAAAATAGGGAGATCGACGACAAGATAAATTTTGATAAACGTAGATTTAATAAGGGGCTTGAGTAGGAGTAATATACGAGAAACACTATTTGATGAATTTGCTGCTAAATGTTGCTAGCCCTTGAGGTAATTGGATTTTATTGTTTTTAGAACGGGTTATTAGCCTACCTATGAGGAATTGGAACCTTGTTGGTGTCCAAAGCGACAGATAACCTTCGGTTAAGTTATTAGCCTACCTATGAGGAATTGGAACCTATTTTGTGTTTTTGGAAAGGACATTTCTATATGTGTTATTAGCCTACCTATGAGGAATTGGAACCAAAGAATCAACAATTTATAGAGATTTCGCAGACAGGTTATTAGCCTACCTATGAGGAATTGGAACTAAATCGTTTCAATAGCTTTTATTTGCATTAATATCGTTATTAGCCTACCTATGAGGAATTGGAACATTTTATTCCGCTTCCTTTGCATCGGTGTTCGAATGGTTATTAGCCTACCTATGAGGAATTGGAACTTTCCACCCACAGTGGTATAGTAGGCAATAAAAAGGTTATTAGCCTACCTATGAGGAATTGGAACTGTATTAATAGACAACGGGCAATCTTGTTGCGAATCGTTATTAGCCTACCTATGAGGAATTGGAACAATTACCCTCCCATAAATCCCCAGTTCTCCGGTCTGGTTATTAGCCTACCTATGAGGAATTGGAACTGGATAAGGAGCGACAACCATGAAAAACGTTGAAATGTTATTAGCCTACCTATGAGGAATTGGAACCGGTTAAAGGCCCTCGTCATGGCAGTAAAGACCAACGTTATTAGCCTACCTATGAGGAATTGGAACTAAGTTCGCCTGCTATAACACGAATCCATAGCTTTTGTTATTAGCCTACCTATGAGGAATTGGAACAAAATAAATACTATGCTTGACGATGAGAAACAAGCTGCGTTATTAGCCTACCTATGAGGAATTGGAACTCGGAGGCAATAAATGATACACGAAAACAATAAATTCGTTATTAGCCTACCTATGAGGAATTGGAACACTTTTTATTTGCGTCACCTCGTAAGGCAAGATGATGTTATTAGCCTACCTATGAGGAATTGGAACTGATACTATTGCTACAAATAGAGATAGTGTACAAAGTTATTAGCCTACCTATGAGGAATTGGAACATGGCAATCGGTACTGAGTGGATGGCATACGAAACGGTTATTAGCCTACCTATGAGGAATTGGAACATATTATTTGCAATCATATCAGCAGCGTGCAGGGCCGTTATTAGCCTACCTATGAGGAATTGGAACTGGAACTTCAAGGGCGGCGGCGATTAAAACCGGGCGTTATTAGCCTACCTATGAGGAATTGGAACGCGTTCTGCCCGCCTTGATGAGCGGGTGTTGGCGCGTTATTAGCCTACCTATGAGGAATTGGAACTCAGGTTCACTACGCCCAATACCGACACTAGGATCAGGTTATTAGCCTACCTATGAGGAATTGGAACATAAACCAGAACGCCGGACCACCTTTAAACCCGATGTTATTAGCCTACCTATGAGGAATTGGAACCTGTTCATTGCATGCCACCCGCTACCACCCCTATTGTGTTATTAGCCTACCTATGAGGAATTGGAACTTGTTTGGCTTAATACTGCCAGCACGTCATTATTAGTTATTAGCCTACCTATGAGGAATTGGAACTTCCTCCTCAAAAGTTTCTTTTAAAATAGCTTTGCGTTATTAGCCTACCTATGAGGAATTGGAACTTAGGAACTAAATACCGGTATAGATCCATCGGAGTTGTTATTAGCCTACCTATGAGGAATTGGAACTGATATACTTGATACGTATATAGGAGAATGATTAAAGTTATTAGCCTACCTATGAGGAATTGGAACTTATCATTGGAATGGCAACGCATGGCGAAAAGTGCATGTTATTAGCCTACCTATGAGGAATTGGAACTAAAAAATAGTTTCGGACATGCCAAAAAGACAGGATGTTATTAGCCTACCTATGAGGAATTGGAACCTGATTTATCGACAAATACCAAGTACAAGGTATTGAAGTTATTAGCCTACCTATGAGGAATTGGAACAAGATAAGAGAATTATGGCTGGCTTGCGATAGTAAGAAGTTATTAGCCTACCTATGAGGAATTGGAACAGAGGTGGTTGTATGTTAGGAGAAAACCTTAAATACGTTATTAGCCTACCTATGAGGAATTGGAACGGAATAATTTCAGTTTGATTCGCAAAATAAGTATATGTTATTAGCCTACCTATGAGGAATTGGAACGGATCTTTGGCTACAAAGTGGTCAAGCATACGCTCTGTTATTAGCCTACCTATGAGGAATTGGAACTGGCTTTCATCCAGCAGCACCTCCCCGCTCCTTGTCCCGTTATTAGCCTACCTATGAGGAATTGGAACTTTTAAATTTAATCCCAACCTTGACAGCCACAATAAGTTATTAGCCTACCTATGAGGAATTGGAACTGGGTTCCCGCAATACGAGCAGGAAATTACAGCAAAGTTATTAGCCTACCTATGAGGAATTGGAACTTGTCTATTGCCGATGCTCACAAGGTCGAAAAAGCCGTTATTAGCCTACCTATGAGGAATTGGAACTGTTTTAACCCAAACTGATGCACCAGCATGCTTAGTGTTATTAGCCTACCTATGAGGAATTGGAACGTAATACTATCAAGGTAAGCAGAATAGATTGATTTGGTTATTAGCCTACCTATGAGGAATTGGAACTAATTCGCAGACGCAGTAGCCGCCGCGTAAAACCCGGCGTTATTAGCCTACCTATGAGGAATTGGAACTTGTTGACGAATACAATAGTAAATTGGCGGCTACGCGTTATTAGCCTACCTATGAGGAATTGGAACATGATGTAAGCTCACAAGCGAATGGTTTTTCATCTGTTATTAGCCTACCTATGAGGAATTGGAACTCGAATCAACTAACGACAAACGGTCAAAAGAAAAGTGGTTATTAGCCTACCTATGAGGAATTGGAACGCGATTACGGTAGTTATGCTGCTGGATTTAATAATATGTTATTAGCCTACCTATGAGGAATTGGAACTATAAAAAAGGGATGAGTATTGCTTCGCTGGCTACGTTATTAGCCTACCTATGAGGAATTGGAACAGAGTTACGATGATCCGAATATTCAGGGAAAAAACGAAGTTATTAGCCTACCTATGAGGAATTGGAACATGATAATGCAAAGTATGAAGGCACGCAAGATTCAGATGTTATTAGCCTACCTATGAGGAATTGGAACTTAGAAGTATTTGAACGGTGCGGATTAATACCGCATGTTATTAGCCTACCTATGAGGAATTGGAACGAACTACAAAAGGCATGGCAAGCGAAGACGGATAAACGTTATTAGCCTACCTATGAGGAATTGGAACACATAATCCCTGGTAAACTCGGCAATTCCTTCGGCTCGTTATTAGCCTACCTATGAGGAATTGGAACTTGATTATATATCGTGAGCGTTCCGACCTTCGCGCAGTTATTAGCCTACCTATGAGGAATTGGAACTGGAAAATCTCAGGGATGCCGGGGTGCAAAGTCTTGGTTATTAGCCTACCTATGAGGAATTGGAACATGATACATTTCACGTTATTCACCCCCTCTTCTGTCAGTTATTAGCCTACCTATGAGGAATTGGAACTATCCTGGGTCTACGCTGGTCACACATGCAAAACCGTTATTAGCCTACCTATGAGGAATTGGAACTTCCTATGTTGGGTGCATTGAAGGTGGAACACACTCTGTTATTAGCCTACCTATGAGGAATTGGAACCAGCATCATAGCCTCCCTCTACGCCTGTTGCTATTAGGTTATTAGCCTACCTATGAGGAATTGGAACCCTTTCCGCTTCGCGGTCCCCCACATTGCCTGCACCGTTATTAGCCCACCTATGAGGAATTGGAACCTGTTCCTGCGCTAGTTGCTGAACTCGTCAACACTAACGTTATTAGCCTACCTATGAGGAATTGGAACTTGTCCAATCAAGGTCACTGTACCGCGATAAAACCCGTTATTAGCCTACCTATGAGGAATTGGAACGGTGATGGCGGCATTGATGAAGCCATCGTTCGCCTTAGTTATTAGCCTACCTATGAGGAATTGGAATTGACAAACATGGATTGGAACAACAAAAAAACGCCGTGTTATTAGCCTACCTACGAGGAATTGGAACCACTTTGCCCTAGCTGCGTGGAAAAGGCGGCTAAAGTTATTAGCCTACCTATGAGGAATTGAAACACCAGTTATAATGTGTTTGGTCTAGCCGTGCAGGAGGTTATTAGCCTACCTATAAGGAATTGAAACGCTCTAATCCTTCGCCTGCATTGCCTTCCGTTAGCGTTATTAGCCTACCTATGAGGAATTGAAACCTGATTTGATGCTG
Organism: Sporomusa sp. KB1; assembly: GCF_007830295.1. GTDB lineage: Bacteria > Bacillota > Negativicutes > Sporomusales > Sporomusaceae > Sporomusa. The sequence continues at coordinate 3,397,319 of NZ_VLKC01000002.1, forward strand.
ACTGAAGAAGCAAGGGGACGAACATTTTGCTTCCCTTTTAAAAACAAGGAGTTAGTTTTTAAAAGGGATGAATACTGTGAGTACAATCATCAAAATAAACACACGGCCATTATCACAAGATGCCATGTGTTTTTTGGTGGGAGAATTCGAAATGACAGTACCACCATCCCTGTGAAATATTACATGATAAAAAGCAGTATCCTATTGAACGTATCTGTAAACTTGGAATAGTGAATCGTGCTGCTTACCTGTTGCCAGATAAAGTAAAAAGCGGAAACTCAAAGTGTGAGGTTCCGCTTAAAAGTTTTTTATTATTTTGTGCGGTATGTCTCGTGAATAATAATATTTCCTAACAAATGGACATGTAGAATATGGGATGTTAGTAAACTGCTGTAAAACTCAAAATAAATTCTAAGATTTAAAGAATATACTATAAACATCAAAATAAAGATAATTATAGAAGGAGTGCATTGAATTATGAATAAAAATTCATGCCGGATATGGGCAACAGGGTTAATTATTTCATTGACTACTGGATTCTCTATCTGTAATGCGCAGACAGATACAACTTTTCAACAGACTGTTCAAGAACCGCCACCGTTTTTTGATGGTGCTATGCAAGGGCCGCCGCCGGGAGGGATGCAGCCAACAAAAAATAGTAATACATTCAAAGGGGCTTATGTATTTGACGGTGTAAAAGATAGATTAGTTGGCAAAACAATTGTGGCAACAGAGGGTGATGAGAATACAGTTCTCTTAAAAAATGGAGCCCAATTGACGTTGGAAAGTATGATTTTAAATAAAAGTGGCGATACCACCAGCGGTGATGGCAGTAACTTTAATGGGCAGAATGCAGTCTTTTTAGCTACCGGCAATAGCGCGGCAACGATTAAGAATAGTGAAATCTATTCCAATAGCGAAGGCTCTAATGCAATATTTGCTACTGGTGATCAAACAAAAGTTATCGTTCAAAATGTAAAAATTCATACCCAAAGTAATTCTTCCCGAGGTCTTGATGCGACATATAATGGAACAATCATTGCTGATGATGTTCATATTACAACAGAGGGAGCGCATAGTGCTCCGCTTGCAACGGATCGAGGGGAAGGAACGGTTACGGTAACAAACGCCATATTATCATCAGATGGTGAGGGCAGTCCTTGTATTTATTCAACCGGCAATATTACGGTCAATAATAGTGTTGGGAATGCTGCCGGTAGTGAATGTGCGGTTGTAGAAGGTAAAAACTCCATTACGCTAAATGCTACATCTCTAACAGGAAATGTTAAAAATGGGGTTATGCTGTATCAAAGTTTTTCTGGCGATGCAAATACAGGAATTGCCCGGTTTAATGCCAAAGATTCTACGCTGACAAGCAATGCGACAGGGGCTATGTTTTATGTTACTAATACTCAGGCAGAGGCCACACTGGAAAATACTAAGCTTAATTTCCCAAGTGGCGTGCTGATCAATGTTACAAGTGATAGGTGGGGGAAAGAAAACGCTAATGGAGGCGAGTTCATCTTTACAGGAATTCGGCAAAAACTTGCTGGTGATATTCTTGCTAACAGTATCAGCACGATTACCGTAAATCTTACCCAAAATACTACGCTATGCGGGGCCATAAATAAAGATAAGACTGCTAAAAAGGCTATTTTGAATATGGATGCTAATTCTTCTTGGGATGTAACTGATGATTCTTATGTAACGATTTTTAGCGATGCCGATCAAACTCTCAGCAATATAAAAACCAATGGTCATACCATTTATTATAATGCTAACGAAACTGAGAATAGTTGGCTGAGGGGCGAAACTCATTATTTCGTTGATGGTGGTAAAATTGAACCATTTGTTCCTTAATAAGTATCCACTTCCTAGGGCGTGTGCCTACGTGAATATTTTTGAACCTGGTATAAGGAAAAGCTATGTTTCTTAAAAGGAAACCAATCTTTTTATCTTTATACGCTTGCAATTTATGTAAAAGAGTACTAATATTAGTAATAGGTGGAAATTAAAAAGTAAAGTCGCCGTGTCCCATAGGTGTTGGCGCACCTATAGGCACGAGCAGGTGAACGGACACCTACACGTAACAGCGAACTGTCCACGACGACAATCTTATTATACCCGGTTGCTGGCTGAATTACAAGTTTTGACAATTGGGGTGTAATGATTGGCGCGAAAGGCAGATGGCTGTGCGACTGCATGCAATATTCAATGGTATCATATCTTGTTACAGGTTTGGCAGGACACGCTGACGGGTTCTGTTATTTAGGTTGCTTCCTGTAGCTTGATGCTGTTGCAAAGATCGATTTGGATCGCATGTGTAGGGTAGAAATAACCTGCATATGTGATCCTTTTTAATTTCCTCCTGTAAAATTCCCATTCATGGGTGATTACAGGAGGGCATAGAGGCCTCCAGATAAAATAAGGAGGGGTGGGTTTTGATTTATGAATATCAGAAACCTGGATGTTAAGAAACAAGAGACTGAGCTATATAATGAAATTTGGAAACTATCTGAAGAGCTTGATCGGCTGTATCAAGAGGGGAAAGATACAACGGACACTAGCCAGAGATTTGGGGAGGTATTGGACGAATTTTTGTTATTCAGGCAGCAGGAGGCAAAGACCCGCTAGTTAAAGTCAAACCCTAAACCACAGGTGGATAGTAGGGATGCTTCTCTTTGGCAACTTTATCAAGAGGAAAAAATAGCCTTATTAAACAGGTATAAATGAGTCGTAGAGGGCTGTGGAAAGCTTAGAGATAAGTTTTCCACAGCCCCTTTTTGTGTTGTAATCGAGCGGCAAATTTAAAGAAACTTTTACATACTCTTAAAAAATGTTTTACTGTACTATGCTAAACTTGAATTGTTAGCAATTGGTAAAAAGAAATTCCTATTTTATTTATCACACTTCTATAGGAGGCAATACAGCAATGAAAAAAAATATCATTATTTTACTCATGCTCATTAGCGGAATTCCTTTACTTATATCGATATTCATTTCGCATTTTTTATTTATCAAGCCACTAGAGGCCGATTATTATGCGGTTAACGCTGGCAAAGCTGAAGTTTTCAAAACCGAGACACAGGCTTATATTAACAAGCATATGGAGATTATTAAAGCGGTTTCCCATACCGCTCCCGTAAAAAATTTCGATCTGCAGGCTGCTAAACAAGAACTTGCAGACGTTCAAAAAGTATATACCGATATCGGGATGGCACTTTCTGATGCTAACGGTGTCCAAGTCGTAAGAGGTGATGACACTAAGCTGGGGAAAGTAGCCGACCGGGAGTTTTATAAAGAGGCTATGAGCGGCAAGGAAGAAGTTGCCTCAAAATGGCTTGTAAGCACGACAACCGGCAAGCCTATCGTGATACTCGCTACACCTGTACGTTCAGATAACGGAACTATTGTCGGTGTATTGCAGGCCGCAATGAACCTTGATGCTTTTAAAGACTTTGTTACGAAACGATCAGTCAATGGTATCACAGCGTACATACTGGATCAGGAGGGGAACATTATTGTTCATCCGAATGACAACATATCAGCCGAGGCCAAAGATATGAGCCATATTCCCTTTGTCCGGAAAGCGATTACCGGGCAAAGCGGTACGGAAGAAATAGCGGGAGAAAATGGTGTTCGCAAACTCGTAAGTTATATTTATGATCCACAAACACACTGGACTATTTGTATGGAAAAAGATTATGAAGAATATAATGCCGTCACTAAAGAAATGCTGATCAGCAATCTAATTGTCCTGGCGATTACGATGGCTGTGGTCATTTTTATTAGTATTGTTTTTTCTAACCGGCTAACCAAGCCCATCACGCAATTGGTAACTGCGACAGAAACCATAAAAAACGGGAATCTGAATGTAAATATTACTAACAAAGGAAATGACGAAATTGGCAAATTGGCGCAAAATTTCAATGCAATGGTTGTCGGGCTCAAAGATTTGCTTAGGCACGTTACTACTTCTGCTGAAGTTGTTTCTGCTGCTTCCCAGCAATTAACCGCCGGTGCAGAACAATCAGCTGCTACAGCTGAACAAGTGACAAGCGCAATTGATGTGATTGCCGATAGTGCGGAAAAGCAGGTCGATTTAGCCAATGAGACTACCGTGCTTGTCACGCAGATTGTTGCGGATATTCAACAAATTGTTTCGGACTCCGCTACTGTTGCAGCGGTATCAGAAGGAGCTGCGCAGTTGGCTGCAAATGGCGGAAGCTCAATAGAAAATGCCGTTGCTCAAATGCGCAACATTGAAACCAGCGTCGCAACCTCGGCCGAAGTGGTGACGAAATTGGCTGAACGTTCTACAGAAATTGGTAAAATCATCAGCACTATATCCGGTATCGCAAATCAAACTAACTTACTGGCGTTAAATGCGGCGATAGAAGCGGCACGTGCTGGTGAGCAGGGACGCGGCTTTGCTGTAGTGGCCGATGAAGTGCGAAAACTAGCCGAACAGTCAGAAAGTGCGACTAAGCAAATTGCTCACATTATTGGTGAAATACAGACAGATACCGATAAAGCGGTTGTAGCTATGAGCAAAGGTAACGCTGAGGTCAAATTAGGAACCGATATAGTAAGCGAGGCTGGACAGACGTTTAATGAAATTATTTCCATGACCAATCAGGTATCTGAGCAAATACAGGGTATTTCTGCCTCAATAGAGCACATGGCAGCAAGTAGCCCCAAAATCGAGACTGCAATCAAGGCTATTGACAATATGAGCCGAAGCAACGCCAATCAGACTCTGCAGGTTTCAGCCGCCACCCAAGAACAAGTTGCCTCTGTAGAGGAAATAAAAAAGGCTAGTCAAGCATTGGTGGAAACGGCTGATGAACTGCAAAGTGCGGTTAATAAGTTTTCAATATAGTAAACAGTAAATAAAATGATAAGAATGGAGTGATGTGTGATGTCAAATGTAGGAATGCGTATTTTTCCGCATATCAGTAGGCCGCCTAAAGCTTTAATTGATGGTTTTGCAGGACTTCCGGTAGCCAATATAGCAGACAATATGAACCGTATGTCGTGCATGGATGCAAAAATTCGTCCCATCAATGACGTGCCTTTACTTGGACCGGCTTTTACCGTGAAGTCACGTCCTGGTGATAATCTTATGCTTCACAAAGCACTTGATCTTGCACAACCCGGCGATATTGTGGTAGTTGATGCCCAAGGGGATTTGACTAATTCCATTATGGGAGAATTAATGGCTTTATGGGCAAAGCAAAGGGGCATTGGTGGCTTTATCATTGATGGCGCCATTCGTGATATTGGAGCACTAAAAAAAATGGGTATGCCTATCTATGCGGCAGGGGTTACACCAGCCGGGCCTTACAAAGACGGACCGGGCGAGCTTAATGTTTCTGTCGTTTGTGGCGGAGTTGTTGTTCATCCCGGAGATATCCTGGTCGGTGACGAGGATGGTATTGTCGTCATTAACCCGCGTGATGCCGAAAGTTTGCTGGAAAAATCCAGGGCTAAATCTCGCATGGAACACAAAGTTGTGGAGGATATATCCAATATGGCGTGGGACCGCACATGGGTTGACCAAGCTCTTCGAGAGCGGGGCGTTGTATTTCCATTTGAGCAAAACCATAAAACAAGCATCGAGTGAGATTATAGGGCTTCAGAACCCCGAATTGGGTAGAGTGGTTTAATTAGGGTCATTGAAAGAAATGAATTTTTGAAGGGGGGAATTGTGATGAAGATAGAGATTGCTGCAATAAACAACTGGTTGGGGAAAAGAATGTTTTTAGTGGTCGTAACGGCGCTCATATTGGGATTTTTGATGAGCGTTCCGGATAGTCCGTATGTCCGTTATTTCCTTGTTGTATTGTTTGCTTACATGACTTTTGTTACTGCGCTTGGTACAAGTTTGAAAAGCTTTATTCAGGTGATGGGTAAACCATGGATTCCATTGTGGGTGATACTGCTCATACATATTATGACGCCGTTGACGGCCTGGTTTTTGGGCAATCTGCTTTACGCAGACTTGCCCGAAATGCAACTGGGGTTGTTAGTGGCGGCCGCTATTCCTGTAGGCGTTACATCAGTTATGTGGACAGCTCTTACCCAGGGTAATGTATCAATATCTCTCGTGGCAGTTACCCTTGATACACTTATTGTTCCTGCGTTGCTGCCAGCCTACTATAAAATTATAGTAGGTCAGGCGGTCATGATTAATTATACCTCCTTGATTATCCAACTGGTGTTGATGGTGACCATTCCGAGTATACTGGGAATGGTGCTTTATGATTGGACAGGCGGCAAAACAGCTGCTTTTGCAAAAGGTATCGGAGGACTAACTTCTAAACTGGCATTGTTTATTGTAATATTTTTTAACGGTGCGTTCGTGTCACCCGCCATTCACTTGTCATGGGATATTATACAAATGATAGCGGTTGCGTTGATTATGGTTGTGTCCGCCTACGCTCTGGGATATGTAGGTTCTTTATGCGTGCCTAATCGTTCCCGTGATATTACGATGGCCATGATATATAGTGTCGGTATGCGCAATGCCACTTGCGGGCTTGTCATCGCAATTACGTACTTCCCGCCAGCGGTGGCGGTTCCCATTGCTTTACTTATGTTATTCCAACAGCCGATTGCGGCGACGATTCCTACTATCTTCAAATATCTTGATGATAAAAGGACTATAAGCCCGCAAGGAGCAACAGCTCGAGTTGAATGAATCAGTGCTGTTAGAGGCTAAATAAAGGGAACTTGCAACGATAAAATAGTTGTTGCAAGTTCCTTTTATAATGTATTGAAGAAATTTCAGATTATGCAAGAAGGTATTTGGCAAAAAGTAGCAAATACATGATTATGGCGAATTTTTCGTAAAATATTTATAAAAGGATAAAAAATATGCATATTACTATTGTTATGAAACCCCAACAAACAGTGAACTTACCACTTGATTACAACCATATTGTCCAAAGTGCCATATATAATGTAATGGATAATGGTATGGCATCTTTTCTGCATCAGCAAGGTTTTATTGTAAATGGCCGTATATATAGGCTGTTTTGTTTTTCGCGGCTTAACGGTTTTTATAATATAGACAGGCATTCTGGCAGGATACTGTTTCCGCAAACCTTACAACTGATAATTACTTCGCCAGTAAGCGCTTTTGTCGAGTCGTTGGCTGATGGTTTATTGCAGCAGAGAGAAATACGGTTAGGTGCTAATGTCATTGCAGTTGAAAGTGTAAGTGCTCAGTCAATTAAAGTAAAAAATGACAGCATGGTTGTGAAGACGTTATCGCCGGTTGTAATGTACTCTACCGTGCTGCGACCCAATGGCCGGAAATATACGGTTTATTTTCAGCCGGGCGATCCTGGTTATGATGCGCTCATTACTGCCAATCTGCAAAAAAAATATAAAGCTTTTTATGGGCACGAAGCCCCAGTAGGGCGAGTAAAAGTCAGTTCAAAAGGGGTAGTCAGAATGAGTGTGCTTCAGTACAAGGGAACGGTGATTAAAGGATACTCCGGTTTGTTGCAAGTGACTGGACCTCAGAAATTATTACAAATCGCGGTAGATTGTGGTTTGGGAAGTAAAAATTCACAGGGTATGGGGTGCTTGCAGTTGCAAAGGCAAAACCAATCTAGTAGAGGCGTGATTCTGGAGGAAGTCCTATAGGCAGGTAATTAACAGCATGTCTAGCTATATGTTTCAAGTTCTTGTAGATAAACTATGCTATATTAAAATACATAACTAACTTTTAGTTATTGGTCTACCTATAAGGAATTGAAACCTAATGATGGCTCCGAAGGTGTTTTGAATTTATTAGTATGTGGAGTTGATGAACAATGCAGGAAAAACTGAATAATCTCTATCAATACTTATGTGCCTATGATCAAATCAGCGCGATTTGGATATTCGGATCAGTTGCCCAAGGAACGAATCGAGAGCATAGTGATATTGATATCGCAGTTTTGTTTCAAGAAGGAATTTCTGCTGAGACGCGTTTTGACCTTCGATTGGAACTTATGTCCTGCGCCGAAGAGATTACCGGTCGACGAGTTGATGTGATTGATATGGAGGCAGCCCCCCTGTTTTTGCAACACCAGATACGAAAAACCGGAAAGCTAGTTATTGAAAAAGATAGAAACCGGCGGGTAGAATTTGATGTTAAATCGCGGCGAGAGTACTTTGACTTTCAGCCGGTATTAGCGTACCGGACAAAGGTCTTTTTACAAAAATGCGGCGTTAAAGGTGGTGGTGATTAATGGTCGATCAGGAAGTTGTTGCGGGAAGGATAATAAAAATGAAATTGAATAATACACAATTATTTCCATTACAGGTTTGAAGACGAGGAGAACAGTATGAGTCGAAAAAAACAGTTAAAAATGCAAAAGGTCGGTGTGGAGCATCTGGAGCAGTACAATCAACTGCTACGGTATGTTTTCCAAGTAACCGATAATGATCTGCATAAGGTCGGCTGGGAAGAACGGGACATTGTTCACGCCAAGTCGCCTGTTCTGGAGCAGGCCGATGTCCTGGGATGGTTTGACAGGGATAAACTGGTGTCTCAAGTGGCGGTTTACCCCTTTCAGGTCAGGATTTTCAATCGTACCTATGACATGGGAGGGCTTACCGGCGTCGGTACCTTCCCGGAATACTCAAGTCAAGGATTGATGCACAAGCTGTTGTATCAGGCACTGGCGAATATGCGGGAGAAAAAGCAGTCGATTTCCTATCTGTATCCCTATTCCATTCCCTACTACCGCAGAAAGGGCTGGGAGATTATCTCCGATAAAATAACCTTCGAAGTGAACGATTATCAGTTACCTAAAAACAAGCAGGTCTCCGGGGAGATGGAACGGGTCGCTATTGAAAGCGATGATGTAAAAAAAACATATGAGCGTTTTGCCCGTCAAACCCACGGTGCCATGCTGCGAGGCGATTTGGCTTGGAATGAATATTGGCGGTGGGATTTGGATGACCTGACGGCTGCTATTTATTACAATGACGAAAGAAAACCGGATGGCTATGTTCTTTACTGGATAGCGAACGAAATCTTCCACATCAAGGATATCATATTCGTCAATGAAGAAGCCCGCAGCGGACTATGGAATTTTATCAGCGCACACTTTTCCATGATTTCAAAGGTCATAGGCAATATCCATACGGATGAGCCGCTGGCGTTTTTGTTGGAGGACGCAGCTATCAAAGAAACCATATCTCCCTATTATATGGCGCGTATTGTAGATTTGGAGCAGTTCATTGCTCAATATCCCTTTAAGCCGGATACAGGAGAGCGAGAATGGAAGTTTACACTGGATGACCCGCTGCTTTCATGGAACCAGGGAACATTTACCCTGCGTATCCAGCCTGATGGCAAAGGCGAGATTTTTCGCACGGCGGAACGCAGCAGCGCAAGGATCAATATCCAGACTATGACAACAATGCTAATGGGGTATAAGAGGCCTGATTATCTTCATAAGATTGGACGTATTTCCTGTAGCCCGGAGACGTTGGATATGCTAGAGGATGCAATTGAACAGCAGACACCCTATTTCTCGGATTACTTTTGAGCGAAAAACCTATATTACGACCTTGCGTAAACTGCCGTGTATGCTGGCCCCTAAAACAGAGGGTAAGCTGTATTGACTTCATTTTACCTAGTGGTTTGACACTGAAAATGTCCTTGATTCTTCCAATCGGAAACTCAAGGACATTCTTGACACCCTTTTCCCATGCAAAAAAAAATACCTCCTGTCATAGTTCAGCCTATGGCAGGAGGTATTTTTTTTTACTTAATATTCATTTTTATGGTACAATCTATAGATTTCTAGACCAATATACGTCAAGAGTTAGTTTTGAAGGAAATTGTCTCCGGTTTTTCAGTATTCCAGTGAAGGGTTGTAGTGCTGGGCTTTGTTTCAGCAATGATCTGGCCTTGGCGTAGTGAGTAACGTACTGGTACTTGACGGCGAAGTGCATCGTAGCTGTTGCCGGCAGGCAGGATGATCAAATTAGCGGGTTTCCCTTCAGTAATTCCATACCGGTCACTGATGTTAAGAGTGCGGGCGCTATTGACTGTTATTAAGTCTAATGCCTTAGTAAGCTGACTGTAGCCCATTAATTGGCAGGCATGAAGTCCCATGTGGAGTACCTGGAGCATATTGCCTGTACCTAGCGGGTACCAAGGGTCAAGAATATCATCATGGCCAAAGCAGATATTGATGCCTGCTTCCCACAATTCTTTAACGCGGGTGATGCCGCGGCGTTTAGGGTACGTGTCAAACCTGCCCTGGAGATGAATATTGACAAGCGGGTTGGCAACAAAGTTGATGCCAGATAACTTTAGTAAATTAAACAGTTTGAAAGTGTAAGCATTGTTGTAGGAGTGCATGGCTGTGGTGTGACTGGCTGTTACTTTGTTGCCCATTCCATGGCGATACGCTTCAGCCGCAACTACTTCTATGAACCGAGACTGCTCATCATCAATCTCGTCACAATGGATGTCTATCAGCCGATCATATTTTGCAGCGAGTTTAAATATTGTGTTGACTGAGTCGACCCCGTATTCGCGGGTAAATTCATAATGAGGAATGCCGCCGACAACATCGGCTCCCAGACGCAGCGCTTCTTCTAACAGTTCTGCTCCTTGAGGATAGGACTGTATACCTTCTTGTGGAAACGCGACTAGCTGCAGCTCCATCCAGGGCGCAATTTGGGCTTTTACTTCAAGCAACGTTTTGAGTGCGGTTAAGGCAGGATCGGTAATGTCAACATGGCTGCGTACATATTGAATCCCTTGTGCGGCTTGCCATTTTAGGGTGGTTATCGCTCGTTCTTTAACATCTTGCGGCGATAGCAGCTGTTTTCTTTCCGCCCACCGTTCAATGCCCTCAAACAGAGTGCCGCTTTCATTCCAGCGCGGCTGTCCTGCTGTCAACGTTGTGTCCAGATGAACATGTGGGTCAATGAACGGTGGGATCACCAAGCCATCTTCGGCGTCCAGGATATTGCCAGAGAATGCTGGGTCATTATTGTTGGGGGAGATGGAAAGAATAGTACCATTTTCAATTTGAATCTGCCACAATCCTGGCTGATCACGCAGGCGGGCGTTCTTAATAAGCATTGGCGTCCTCCTTGGCTGTGCTGCTAGTATGAGTGGCAGCCTGCAGTTTGGCAGCAATATAATAAAGTGTACCCGTCAGCACAATTACTGGATAGGTAGCGCCGATGCTGCTTACAAAGAGTGGTTGTTTTTGCAATAGGAGAAAGGCAATTACGCCGGTAACCCAGACGGTGAGTGCCACTTTGTTAAAGCCATTGCTGTACCAGTATTTCCCACGGCGTTCAGCTAAAGCCGCCGGGTCATAATTCTTGTTATGGATGAAATAGTAGTCGACAATTAAGATGGCGAAGATTGGGCCGAAGACCATACCGATATAATCCAGAAAGAGAATAAAAGAGTGGAGGAAGCTGGAAAGAAACAGGGGAACGACAGTAAGCCCAGCGGCCACAACTGTTACCAGCCAGAGCGAGGTGATCGGGGAGAGTTTTTTTGTTATATTAGTAAGCGATATGCCAGCAGCCATAAGGTTTACAGCATTAGCAGTGGTACTGGTGATAACAATGACGAGGAGTGCTACGCTGCCTAATCCTAATTTGCTAACAATCGTACTGGGGTCAGAGTGATTGGGGTCATAGACGCCAGTGGTTATTGCCATACCAATGGTGCCAAGGATGCCGACAAAGGCAAACCAGAATAAAGCTAAGTTTGCACCAATCATCGGTGCAATAGTTGCTGTGGCTTTTGTCTTGCCATAGCGAGTAAATTCTGCAATGGCCGGTACCCAGCCGAGGCTAAAGGCAGCCATAACATCCATTGCCGAACCTAAAGGCATGCGTTTGTCGGCTGGTGGCTGCCAGTTCATAATAGCTTCCAGCGATATGTTTTGGAGCACGACAATTGTTTCCCAAACACCAAGAATCAATACTAGGAATACACCAATCCGTTCCACTATTTTGACTGAACGATGACCGGTAGCAATTGAGAGCAGATGCAGGATGCTCATGACGGCGATGCCAATGAGCATAGTTGTATTGCCGCCCGGTTCACCAAAGGCCGGCATACCTAGCCATTCCTTACAGATAAAACTGACTGAAATGGCAGCAATAAAGGTGTTTACCGCAGTCCAGCCAATAAACTGGGTCGTGTTTAGAAAGGAAGGCAGATAACTGCCGCGAACACCGAAAGATGCTCTGGTGAGAGCCATTGTTGAAGTGCCAACCTTAAATCCAATAAAACCAATAAGAGCCATAATCATATAAGCGATTGGATTAGCAATTAGCGTGATGCAGACTGAGCCGGCAAATGCAGTACCGGCTACGACGCCGCCAACATACCAAGTGCCGTTGTTGGCGTTAGCACCAATCCAGGTGGCAACCATGTCCCAGAAAGCTAGCGAGCGTGCATTTGCGGGTACGCTTTCGACTGCGCTAAATTCCCGCGAAGTATGGTTGTTGTTTTTGTCCATATGGAACTCCTCCAGTATATTTTTTGTACCGATACCCAAATAAAAAAGGCTTCTTATCAGAAAAACTGACAAGAAGCCTGTAGACCAACTGGCAACAGTATAAAATATGATGCTATTGCCCACTAAATGTCGTCTACCTTGTCAGTCTCACAGGACTGCTTTTCAAGGTACCAGTAATTAAATTTATTAAAGCACAAATTGGCTAGGGCTGTCAATATTGAAAAGTGAAAAGGCAGTTTTCATCTTGGTTTATTAGGTGTTTGCTATAAATTATCGGAAACTCGATGTTGACAGTAATTAAGGTAGCTGGTATACTTATAACCCTGAAGAATATCATAGATTAATACACTTAACTCGGGGCGTGGCTCAGTTTGGTAGAGTACCTGGCTTGGGACCAGGGGGTCGCAGGTTCGAATCCTGCCGCTCCGACCAGTAACAACAAACCCAAAAGTAACATTTGACATAATGCTAATGTTCATGATATTCTATATAAGTCGCTGCAAGCGCCGGAAATAATTAACACAAATAAATGTGTTGACATAACGAAATCTAAATGTTATGATGTTATTCCGTCGTTAAGCAATGATGAAACATGCTCCTTGAAAACTGAACAGTGTAAGTAATGCATCATAAAAGCCAGATGTGCGGTTGTATGTCGCTTGCGACATACAAAACCAAAAACAATTTCTTAATTTGATTTATAGAGCCAACAAATGGCTTCATATAATGTAGTCACTCTGTGACTTTGAACTTGTGCCTGGTGCGTCTATTAATGTAGTTTGTCTACTTTAATTAAGACAATCAATGGTATTTAAGTTTGTAAGCTCATAGACGGCAAACTTTATTGGAGAGTTTGATCCTGGCTCAGGACGAACGCTGGCGGCGTGCCTAACACATGCAAGTCGAACGGGGAGTTA
>NZ_VLKC01000002.1:3410847-3412669 GCF_007830295.1 Sporomusa sp. KB1
AGCCTTAGGTTAGGAGGGCACCCGGGGAACTGAAACATCTAAGTACCCGGAGGAAAAGTAATCAATTGAGATTCCCCAAGTAGCGGCGAGCGAACGGGGAAGAGCCCAAACCAGAAAGCTTTGCTTTCTGGGGTTGAGGACTGACAACAATCAAATCAGGCTTAGTCGAACTACCTGGAAAGGTAGGCCACAGAAGGTAACAGCCCTGTAAGCGAAAAGCAGAGTTTGAGGGTCAGAATCCAGAGTACCACGGGACACGAGGAACCCTGTGGGAAGCAGGGGGGACCACCCTCCAAGGCAAAATACTCCTTGGCGACCAATAGCGCATAGTACCGTGAGGGAAAGGTGAAAAGCACCCCGGGAGGGGAGTGAAAGAGAACCTGAAACCGTATGTCTACAAGCAGTCGAAGACCTTTATATGGTCAACGGCGTGCCTATTGAAGAATGAACCGGCGAGTTACAGTAACTAGCGAGGTTAAGTGGGAAACACGGAGCCGAAGCGAAAGCGAGTCTAAATAGGGCGAAAGTTAGTTATTGTAGACCCGAAACCGCAGTGATCTATCCATGACCAGGTTGAAGCGCAGGTAAAAATGCGTGGAGGACCGAACCCGTGAGCGTTGAAAAGCTTTGGGATGAGTTGTGGATAGGGGNGAAATGCCAATCGAACGCGGAGATAGCTGGTTCTCCCCGAAATAGCTTTAGGGCTAGCCTCAGGTAATGAGTATAGACGGTAGAGCACTGATAGGGCTAGGGGNCTTATAGATTACTGAACCTTGTCAAACTACGAATGGATATACTTTAACCTGGGAGTCAGACTGCGAGTGATAAGATCCGTAGTCAAAAGGGAAACAGCCCAGACCATCAGCTAAGGTCCCCAATGCCGTGCTAAGTGGCAAAGGATGTGGAATTTCCGAAACAACCAGGATGTTGGCTTAGAAGCAGCCAACATTTAAAGAGTGCGTAATAGCTCACTGGTCGAGAGATTGTGCGCCGAAGATGTCCGGGGCTAAAGCACGGAACCGAAGCTATGGCATTGAGAGGTGGGAGGCGAGAGGTTAGAAGTGGGAATAAAGAGCTACGAAGATCTTGAAGTATATCAGCAAGGATTTAGACTAGCTGTAGAAATTCACAGACTAACAACTGCCTTTCCAGCAGTGGAAAGACGAGAACTAGGGTATCAGCTGAGGAGAGCGGCAGTATCTATACCAGCGAATATAGCTGAAGGATATGGACGAAAAAACTCATCCGCAGAATTCAAGCATTTCTTGCGAAATGCCCTAGGGTCCAGCAATGAAGTATGCGTGTTACTTAAGCTAGCCAAAGAACTATCGTACCTTTCAGATGACAAAGTCATCGAAGAATACGATATACTAGGCAAGCGGCTGTATCACTTAATAGAAAGCTGGAAATAAAGAAGTGAGAAAATCTCACCTCCAACATCTCGCATCTCACCTCTCAATGGGTAGGGGAGCGTTCTTATCGGAGTGAAGCATGACCGTAAGGACATGTGGACTGATAAGAAGTGAGAATGCCGGTATGAGTAGCGAAAAGACAAGTGAGAATCTTGTCCACCGAAAGCCTAAGGATTTCTGAGGAAGGATCGTCCGCTCAGAGTAAGTCGGGACCTAAGCCGAGGCGTGAATGCGTAGGCGATGGACAACTGGTTAAAAATCCAGTACCACCTAGAGTCGTTTGAGCGATGGAGTGACACAGTAGGGTAAATGAGCGCGAGGATGGAAATTCGCGTCTAAGCTTGTAGGGTGTTGTGTAGGCAAATCCGCACAACTGAAACCTGAGAAGTAATGGGTAGCTGTTAGAAGTA
>NZ_VLKC01000002.1:3412769-3852340 GCF_007830295.1 Sporomusa sp. KB1
GTTCGGTGATCGAAGTTCGAGTGTTCGAATGAGCAACGAATGAAGATAACGAACTAATAGATTAATCCTAATGCGCAGTCTTTCTTCTGTGAAGTTTTTAGGGAACATAATTTAGCAAGATGTTTACCTAATTTATATTCCTCGATAGCTCAGTTGGTAGAGCAATCGGCTGTTAACCGATTTGTCGTAGGTTCGAGTCCTACTCGAGGAGCCATTTATAGATGCCAAACGAGGCAGCTCGTTTGGCATCTATAATCTAAATATATATAATGGCGGCGTAGCTCAGTTGGCTAGAGCATTCGGTTCATACCCGAAGTGTCCGGGGTTCAAATCCCTGCGCCGCCACCAATTGCTTATCTGATAGAAAGAGGCTATGTTGAAACCTAAGTTTCAACATAGCCTCTTTCTATATTTTATTATTGCCGTCAGCTGTAATTAATTAGCAAAGTAGTTTTCCGTAGAATTTTATTGCTTTTTTGCACATGCTATGTAATAATAATATTGTAGAATAAAATTGGATTAATCCATTAATCCAATTGGTTAGGATGATAAATGTGATTGTACAAAAAATTGGTGTACCTATTTATCTGCAAGTAAAAGCGTATGTTCTAGACAAAATAAAAATGGGTTATTACAAGCCCGGTGATAAACTGCCTGCCGAACGTCAATTAGCGGAGATGCTAGGAATTAGTCGTAACACTGTCAGTGCTGCGTATAAAGAATTGCTTTTGGAAGGGATTCTTGATTCCGAACAAGGGCGAGGTACTTTTGTGCGTACCCAGACGGCAGATATAACATCGGCTGGTGCCGACATTGCCGGTAGCCGACTTGAACGGGCACTCAAGGTTATTGACTCAGCTATGACGCAGGTGGTTGAGCTTGGCTTTACTGTTGAGCAATTTGCTACTATTACTGCCATTCGTGCCAAAGAACGGGAACTGGCAACCCGTCAACTCAGGGTGGTTGTCGTAGAGGGGACACAGGAGTATGGTGAACGCTTTATCGATCAGCTTGGGCAAGTAGCTAATGCACACTTTGAAGCGGTTACGCTGCTCCAATTATCAACAGGTGCTGTAAGAACTGAGTATCTTGAGGCTTGTGATTTAGTGGTAACAACAATGGATCATCAGGCCGCAGTTGCTGAGATTCTTGGCAACAGTCCCAAGTTGATGGCTGTGGCTACCACGCCGAACCTTGAGGCGGTAATCAAACTGGCTCGTTTGCCGATTGATAGTGAGGTGGCTGTTATTGCCAAAACACAGGGCTTTATTGATGCTTTAGAACAACTTCTTGCTAAGATTGGGTGTAACGCTGTTAAGCTAATGCCTTATCTCGGGGAAGACCGGGAACAAATAAGGGCAGCTATAGTCAACTATAATGTGGTTATTACTGCCTGGGATTTGCAGAATGTCGTGCGTCAAGTAGCAAGTGCAACACAGGATATCATCACTTTTTATTATGAAATCGACCAGGGATCGCTCCAGCAGGTTGCTAGCCGGTTGGTTGCCGAGACTGATAAAGCAAAGGAGTAATGAAAGATGGCAGATAAGGTAAAGGTTGTATTAGGTGTAATTGGAGCTGACTGTCATGCTGTTGGCAACAAAATCCTCAACCATGCTATAACAGCAGCCGGTTATGAAGTAATTAATCTCGGTGTTCTGGTTCCACAGGAAGAATTTGTTAACGCAGCTATTGAAACTGATGCAAAAGCAATTCTGGTAGCTTCGCTTTATGGTCATGGTGAAATAGATTGTCGTGGATTAAGAGATCGTTGCCGCGAAGCCGGTATTGAAGATATCATGCTCTATGTTGGTGGCAACCTGGTTGTTGGTAAAACAGACTTTAACGAGGTTGAGAAAAAGTTTCTCGACATGGGATATAATCGTGTGTATGAACCAGGTACATTACCTGACAGAGTGATTGCAGACATGAAAGAGGACTTGAAATAAAAGGGGTCTTGTGCTTTGAATAACATTTTACTTATTGATTTTGGTAGTACTTATACCAAAATTACGGCAGTAGATGTTGATCGGGAAGAAGTATTAGGCACAGCTAGGGGTATCACAACGGTTGAAACAGATATTATGGATGGTCTCACGCAGGCGCTGTCGGACTTATTTGCGAAAACAGGTAAGCTTGAATTTGGCCAAGTATTAGGTTGTTCAAGCGCTGCGGGTGGACTGAAGATGATAGCTGTTGGCTTAGTGCCGGAGATGACTGCCGAAGCAGCCAAACGAGCCGCATTAGGTGCTGGTGCTAAGGTGCTAAAGGTATTTACTCACGAACTAAGTGAATATGAGATCGAAGAAATCGAAGAATTAAAGCCTGATATTATTCTTCTTGCTGGCGGGACTGATGGTGGCAATCAGAAAGTTATTATGCATAATGCCGAACTGCTCGCCGGACTGAAAATGGATGTACCAGTGGTGGTAGCTGGCAATAAATCGGTTACACCCAAAGTTGTCAAAATTCTATCAGAAAAGCTTACGGAAGTCCGGCCTACTGAAAACGTCATGCCGAAGTTGGATGAACTCAATATTGAGCCCGCTCGTATTGTTATTCGTGACATTTTTCTAAAGCGGATAACCGAAGCAAAGGGATTAAATCGCGCGAATAAAATGGTTGACCGGTTGGTTATGCCAACACCAGCCGCCGTTCTTACAGCCTCTGAACTTTTAAGTCAAGGCGGGGACGGAGAGCCGGGACTGGGCGATTTGATGGTCATGGATATTGGTGGGGCTACTACTGATGTGTATTCTATCGCCAAAGGTGATCCTACAGCTGGCGGGGTGTCGCTCAAAGGTTTGTCTGAGCCTTTTGGCAAACGTACAGTTGAGGGTGATTTGGGAATGCGTTATAGTGCCGGGGCGCTCCTAAGGGCAGCCGGAGCTCAGATGATTGCCAGTTATGCTGGAACTTCGCCGGAAGAAGTAGTTGCCTATGCTGCTAAAGTGGAAGCCGATATTGACCATCTGCCACAAACAGATACAGAAGACAGTATTGAGATTGCTATGGGTAAAGCCTGTGTACGGTTGAGCGCAGATAGGCATGTTGGTCATCTGGAAACCTATTTTACGCCTTTTGGTACAAGCCTTGTTCAGACAGGTAAGGATTTGACCAAAGTGGCCACTGTAATTGGCACTGGCGGGGTTATTGTCAACCATCATAAGCCTGAGGAAATATTGAAGGGCATTGTGTTTGATGAAACCACCCCTCAAGTACTTAAGCCTCAGCAGCCTGAGTTTTTTATTGACAAGGACTACATTATGGCATCGATGGGGCTGTTGGGCGAAGAATATCCAGCAGTGGCTGTGCGAATGATGAAAAAATATATTGTTAACAAATAGAGATTAGAGGAGGCTTTTCCACATGGAACTTAAAAATAAAAAGTGGACTCATGACGAGTTTAATGCCATTCGCCAAGAGGTTCTCAACCAATGGCCGACTGGTAAAGATGTTAATTTTGAAGAAGCTGTAAAATATCATGAAACCATTCCTGCCAAGCGTCATTTTGCTAAACGTCTGGTTAAGGCCAAGAAAAATGGTGAAACACTGACCCAACCGCGCGCTGGTGTTGCTCTTATTGATGAACATATTAATCTATTAAACTTCTTGAAAAAAGAAGGGGAAGCCGACCTGCTGCCAACCACTATTGACAGCTATACTCGTCAGAACCAATATGAAGCTTGTCAAAAAGGCATTGATGAAAGTCTTAAAGCTGGTCGCTCGTTACTAAATGGTTTTCCGGCCGTTAATCATGGTGTAGCCGGCGTACGCCGGGTTGTTGAAAGTGTTGATGCTCCGCTGCAGGTTCGTCATGGCACCCCGGATGCCCGTCTCCTAGGCGAGATTACGATTGCTGCTGGTTATACTTCCTATGAAGGCGGCGGTATTTCCTATAATATTCCTTATGCTAAAAGTGTTTCATTGGAAAAAACAATTTTTGATTGGCAGTATTGTGATCGCATGATCGGGTTGTATGCTGAACATGGGATTGAGATTAACCGGGAGCCGTTTGGTCCACTGACTGGCACCTTGGTACCGCCTAGCGTTTCCCATGCTGTTGCTGTTATCGAAGGTATTTTGGCCGCTGAGCAAGGGGTAAAGAATATTACCTTAGGTTATGGTCAATGTGGCAATTTAATTCAGGATATTGCAGCTATTAAAGCACTTGAACAGCTTGCGGAAGAATATATGCTCAAACATGGCTATGCCGATTGTGTACTTACTACCGTATTCCATCAGTGGATGGGCGGTTTCCCACAGGATGAGGCCAAAGCCTTTGGCGTTATTTCCTGGGGCGCAGCAACGGCAATACTGGCTAAAGCTACCAAGGTTATTGTTAAAACTCCGCATGAGGCGCTGGGTATTCCTACGAAGGAGGCCAATGCTCAGGGGCTTAGAACCACCAAGCAAATGATTAATATGCTCAAAGATCAGGCATTCCCGCTGACCAGTGAGCTGCAGACAGAAATTAATATCATTAAAGCGGAAACTCGCTGCATTCTTGACAAGGTATTTGAATTGGGTAATGGCGATTACGCGGTTGGTTCAGTTCGCGCCTTCGAAGCCGGTGTTCTTGATGTACCATTTGCTCCAAGCAAATTCAGCTTGAATAAAATCCTGCCTGCCCGCGATAATAACGGTGCTGTACGTTTGTTCGAGGTTGGCAACCTGCCATTTACTCCCGACCTTGTTGCTTTCCACCAGGAAAAAATAGCAGAGCGGGCCAAAGCCGAAGGGCGTGCGCCTAGCTTCCAAATGGTTATTGATGATATTTATGCCATTTCCAAAGGCCATCTGGTAGGTCGTCCGCGTTAGAGTTAGAATCTATCCATAGTCGAACTATAAAAAACAGCAGGCGAGAAAGCCGGGTGAAGCATCTCGCCTGCTTACTAAATAAAAGGTAATAAAGGAGCTTGGATAATGAAAATACTTGATGTAGTTTGTTCAAAAGGCCGTACTGGTTTTTATTTTGATGATCAAAGGGCTATTAAAGCAGGGGCTGGACATGATGGCTTTACCTATATTGGAAAGCCGGTTACTGACGGTTTCAAAGCGGTGCGTCAGGCTGGTGAAGCTGTGTCGGTTATGATCATTGTGGAAGATGGCCAAATCGGTTATGGTGATTGCGCAGCTGTTCAGTACAGCGGTGCAGGCGGACGTGACCCGTTGTTCTTGGCTGAAGACTTTATCCCGGTTATTGAGAAAATGATTAAGCCTCGCCTAATTGGCCGCGAACTGAATTCCTTCAAAGAACTGGCCGAAGAAGTCGACAATTTGAATGACGAAAATGGCAAACGTATTCATACTGCACTACGCTATGGCGTGACCCAAGCCATTCTTGACGCTGTTGCTAAAGCCAAAAAACAGCTTATGTGTGAGGTTGTTGCTGACGAATATAAGACTCAGGTGAGTGAAACCGGAATTGCTATCTTTACTCAGTCAGGTGATGACAGGTATAATAATGTTGACAAGATGATTATTAAACATGCCGAAGTATTGCCTCATGGCCTTATCAATAATGTTAAGGAAAAACTGGGTGAAAACGGCGAATTGTTATTAGAATATGTTGGTTGGCTTCGTGATCGTATTATGAAGCTTAAAACTACGCCTGATTATGCACCTGTACTGCACATTGACGTTTATGGAACTATTGGTTTGGCGTTCAAAAATGATGTTGATCGCATAGTGGAATATTTCCGTCAGTTAGAAAAAGCTGCCGCACCTTTACACCTCCGCATTGAAGGTCCTGTTGACGTGGAAGAACGCGAACAGCAGATTAAAGTACTTGCTGAAATTACCTCCCGCCTTCACAAAGAAAACATCAAGGTTGAAATTGTGGCTGACGAGTGGTGCAATACTTTGCAGGATATTAAAGACTTTGCGGACAACGGTGCAGGCGACATGCTGCAAATCAAAACACCTGACCTTGGTGGCATAAACAATATTATTGAAGCAGTACTATATTGCCAGAAAAAAGGTGTTGGTGCTTACCAAGGCGGTACTTGCAACGAGACTAACCGCTCGGCAGAAGTGTGTGTGCATGTGGCTATGGCTACCAAACCAGCACAAATGCTGGCTAAGCCTGGCATGGGCGTAGATGAAGGCTATATGATTGTTTATAATGAAATGCAACGCATTCTTGCAGTGAGAAAATCACGGAAGTAATGTAAGAATTTGGGGGTACTTGTTAGATGAAGTCCACAGTTACTATGGGTCTTGGCGACCAACTTATGTATGCCAGCTACTTTGCACCGCGTGGCCGCAATCGGATGTATATTCTGGGGCAGCAAATAAGCGAACGCTATTTATCGCCGCTTGACCGGCTAATTGGTGTCATTGGTGACGCCGGTGCCGGTAAGTCTTCGCTGGTAAAAGGTATGTTCCCTGGTTTGGAACTCACCAATGATGATGACGGTGTCAATATCCGGCCGCTGCCGCTCTTAAAGAATATTGATAGAGGCTTTTTTTCCAGCCATACCTACCATGTGGATATTCGGTTTGAACTGGCATTCACACAAATTCATGTTTTAGCGGAAGTCGTTCAGCAAGCGCTGGATCATGGTAAACGGGTTATTGTGGAACACTTTGATCTTTTGTACCCCATACTCAAAACTAA
Source organism: Sporomusa sp. KB1 (assembly GCF_007830295.1). Taxonomy (GTDB): domain Bacteria; phylum Bacillota; class Negativicutes; order Sporomusales; family Sporomusaceae; genus Sporomusa. Next base: position 3,419,392 of record NZ_VLKC01000002.1, read on the forward strand.
CGCCGATGTACTCATCGGCGTTGGCGGCGAGGTTATTGTTGTACGTCCTACGATATTTGGTCCTATACCGCAGGAGATACGTGATGTTGTTGTAAAAACCTTGCAATACCGAAAAATGGCCCATACGGCAGAAGACCTTACTAACCGTATCTTAGTTAAAGAATATGGTGCTATCTTGGAATTTCGTCATCGTGACGTTCACCACGGCTTTGTACTGGAATATCCGTTGGAATTATCGGTAGCGTTACCGGAAGTTGAACGCAAGGTGAATCGAATGATTGACGAAGGTATCAACATTAGCTATTGTGATGAAGAACATATTAAAATTGATGAGATGACGTGGAGTTGCTCGGGTCCGCGCACCCATGTGCGTAATACGGAGGAAATAGAAAACTTCCGCCTTATTCCTGAATATAAATATGACCCTAAGACCCGGACATACCTAATTATTGGTCTTGTTGGCCCTATGTCTGATACGCTTGATGGTTTTATGCTTTAGTGCACCATCAAGGACTAGAGACTGATTGCTGTTATAGCTTCTAATCAGTTTTTTTTCTTTAAGGGAGGTTATTATGAATGAATTAAAACCGGCGCAAGCCGGTACTCTTGAGTCTAACGATATTATGATAACAATGGCGCCAGGTGCTCAGGGAAGCGGTGTCGTTATTGATCTTGAAAGCATTGTATTGGCGCAGTACGGCCCAGCGATAAAGCAAGCAATTGCTGCTGTCGTTGCAGAACAAAACGTTACTGATATATATATTAAAGCAGTTGATCGAGGGGCGCTTGATTGTACCATTCAGGCACGAACGCTGACTGCTCTTGCCCGGATGGGCGTCATTCCCCCAAAGGAGCTGATATAATGGATTTGCGCCGAACTATGCTTTTTATGCCTGGTAATAATCCTGGCATGCTGCAAAACGGTGGTGTATTCGGGGCTGATGCCATTATTCTTGACCTGGAAGATGCTGTTGCTCCTCAGGAAAAGGATGCTGCACGGCTATTGGTGGCCCAGGCGTTGAAAACTATTGACTATGGTACCAGTGAAAAGGTCGTACGGATTAATCCGCTAGATACTTTTGCACATAAAGACATCCCGGCCATCGTACCTTGCTGTCCGGATGCCATTTTGGTACCAAAGGTTGAAAGTCCGGAAGATATACAGGAAGTAGCTCGCTTAGTGGCAGTTGCTGAAAAACCAGGGCAAGCACCGGTAAAACTGATTGCCCTGTTAGAAACCCCACGTGGTATTGCTGAAGCTTATCAAATTGCTAAAGCAGACAAACGGGTAGTGGCATTGGCTTTTGGGGCGGAAGACTATACGGCGTCATTGGGGGCTAAACGTACGAAGGAAGGTACAGAAATATTTACCGCCAGGACAATTGTAGTGAATAGTGCCGCTGCTGCCGGAATCCAGTCTATTGATACCCCGTTTACTGATGTTAATGACCGTGAGGGGCTTGTGGCAGATACCCAACTTGCGAAACAGCTTGGTTTTAAAGGTAAGCTGACCATTAACCCACGACAAATAGATGATATCCATAACGTATTTAACCCAACTGCGCAAGATATTAACTGGGCTGAGCGGATAATTAAAGCGATCCGTAAGGCAGAAGCGGAAGGCGCAGGGGTAGCTTCGCTTGATGGTAAGATGGTAGATGCTCCTATTGTCGCCAGAGCGGAACTCATACTGTATCTGGCCCGTTTGCTGGGCTTGGCAAAGGAGGCTTAACTAATGAATAAATTAACAAATGCCATTGGTCGTGATCTGCCGGAATCTATTGAAGGATATGGTAAGGTGCGGCCTTTTGCCGGTGCTTTTGCCACACTGCCTGATATGCCGCGCCAGGCACCAAAGGTAAAACGGGCGTTGCCTGGTGAGCAAAAACTGGTAGAAAATATAGAGACAGTATTTAAACGAATCCCGATAAAAGATGACATGACACTCTCTTTCCACCATCATTTACGAAATGGCGATGGCGTTGTCAACCTGGTACTCGCTGTTGCTGCTAAGTTGGGACTTAAGAACTTAACCGTTGCAGTGAGCTCGGTATTTCCTGTACATGCCCCGCTGGTGGAGTATGCTAAAAATGGTGTGGTTGTAGGGCTTGACACTAACTATATGTCGGGCCCGGTAGCACAAGCCGTGTCCAATGGTGTATTTCCCCGGCCTGTAGTGATGCGGACCCACGGTGGTCGTGCGCGAGCGATAGAATGTGGGCAACTAAAAATTGATGTAGCCTTTATTGCTGCTCCTGCTGCTGACGATTATGGCAATGTAAATGGCGTGGAAGGTCCTGCTGCCTGCGGTTCACTCGGCTATGCTATTCCTGATGCCCAGTATGCCGACCATGTTGTCGCTATTACAGATCATTTGATGCCTTATCCGCTATCCCCTGTTTCTATTCCACAAACGCGTGTCGACTATGTTGTTAAAGTAGATTGTATCGGTGATCCGAAAGGTATTGTTTCCGGTACGACGAAAATCACGCGCGATCCTGTCGGTCTTAAAATTGCAGAAACAACAGCCAAAGTTATTAAAGCCGCTGGTTTGCTTACAGATGACTTTTCCTTCCAGACAGGAGCTGGTGGTGCATCCCTCGCAGCTGCCTATTATGTCCGGCAGATGATGGAAGAGGCAGGCGTTACCGGCAGCTTTGCCTTAGGCGGTATAACCGGCTATATGGTGGAGATGCTGGAGGCTGGGCTCTTTAGAAAACTGATTGATGTGCAGAGCTTTGACCTTGATGCTGTGCGGTCAATAGCGGCCAATCCCAAACACTTGGAAGTAGGCGCTGACTATTATGCCAGTCCTTTTACTATGGGAGCTGCTGTAAATAAGCTGGATGTAGTGGTGCTTGGGGCCACTGAGATTGATACAGCTTTTAACGTTAATGTAGTTACTGGTTCTGATGGTGTTGTTATGGGTGGTTCAGGCGGACACAGTGATGCAGCTGCCGGTGCCAAGATGACCATTATTGTCACTAATCTGCTGCGTGGTCGTCTGCCGATTATCAAGGGTCAAGTGTTAACGGTGACTACTCCTGGCGAGACAGTAGATGTGCTGGTTACCGAACGCGGCATAGCTGTTAATCCGAACCGTACCGATCTCTATGAAAAATTTAAGGCGGCAGGTTTGCCGTTAAAAACAGTAGAAGAACTACAGGAACTGGCGGAAAAAATGGCAGGCATACCTGAAAATATTACTACTGGAGAAAAAATTGTGGCTGTGGTCGAATATCGCGACGGTACTGTGATTGATGTAGTGCGTCAAGCAAAGTAAGTACACTGGCAGTTAAGGAGGCGTGTGGCATGTGGGAAAACTATGATATACGAGAAATTAACCTGGATAGTCCCGGAGAAGTAGAAAGTGTTCGTGCTTTCCTTGCTGCTTTTGATCTTACTTTTACGGCTACTGTTGACTACACGATTGCTCTTTATCAAAATAATGAAATGATTGCTACCGGCTCGCTGGCGGGGGAAGTGCTGCGGAATATTGCTGTTGCTCCTCAAATGCAGGGCGAGGGTTTGACCGCTGATGTGGTAAGCCGCCTGATACAGCAAGCCGGGCAGCGCGGTATTTACCACTACTTTATCTATACGAAACCCAGTGCTGCACCTATGTTTAGTGCATTAGGATTTAAGGAGTTAGCCCGTAGTGAGCCACATGCTATACTACTGGAGGCCGGGATAGGCTCAATTGACGAGTATTGCCGGGAAATATCCCGCAAAGTCGAAGGCTTGCCGTCTGGTCCAAGGGCCGTACTAGTAGTCAATTGTAATCCATTTACATTGGGGCACAAGGCTGTAATCGCTAAAGCAGCCCAAGATAACCAAGCTGTTGTCGTGCTTGTTGTCAGTGAAGAACGCTCGTTGTTTCCCTTTGCTGTCCGCTTGCGCCTGGTGCGGGAGGGACTGGCTGAATTCAGCAATATTTTAGTGTTGCCTGCCGGTAAATACATTATTTCCGCAGCAACCTTTCCTGGCTATTTTACGCGTGGAGAAGCTACTGTTATAGCGCAGACACGTCTTGATGCCACAATATTTGCCCGCTACATTGCTCCAGCGCTGGGCGTTACCAGGCGTTATGTGGGAGAGGAACCTTATTGCGCAACGACCGGCAGCTATAATGACGCCTTGGCTGATATTCTGCCGCAATATGGGATTGGTCTTGAGACTATCCCCCGTATTACTGTTGGTGGCAAGGTTATCAGTGCATCACAGGTACGAGAGTTCATCCGTCAGGATAACTGGCCGGCGATTAAAGAGCTGGTTCCTGATACTACATACAAGTATCTAATCTCGCCAGAAGCTCAGCCAGTGCTTGCTACTGTTAAAGCGGTGGATTCGCGGCATTGAAAAATAATGCAATGACAGGTACAATATAGCATATATAATGTGTAATTTGCTTACTATAGGAGAAAAAGCGAATTGTTACCAAAATAGGGGGCTTATAATAAATGGATATAGGCGAAGCAGCATTAAAACTTCACCGTGATAATCAAGGAAAATTGGCAGTAACCTCTAAAGTACCATTATCATCCAGGCATGACCTTAGTTTGGCTTATACGCCAGGAGTTGCAAAACCGTGCATGGAAATAAAAGACAACAAAGAGTTGTCTTTTGAACTTACCTGCCGGGGCAATATGATTGCCGTTGTTTCTGATGGTACCCGCGTCTTAGGCCTGGGCGACATTGGACCGGAAGCAGCTCTGCCGGTAATGGAAGGCAAATCTGTTTTATTTAAGATGTTTGGTGATATTGATGCTGTACCTATTTGTCTTGACACCAAAGATCCTGATAAAATCATTGAAACAGTTAAACTTTTGCAGCCTACTTTTGCGGGAATTAATTTGGAGGACTTATCCTCACCAAAGTGCTATGACATTGAAGATGCGTTGAAAGAACAAATGGATATTCCGGTTTTCCATGACGACCAGCATGGAACAGCTATTGCTGCAGTATCGGCGCTAATGGGGGCACTGCGGTTTGTGAAAAAAGAGCTGGCAACGGCGAAGATTGTTGTTAATGGTGCTGGCGCTGCCGGTACTGCCATTGGACGTTTGCTGGTTAATGCTGGTGCAAAAAATGTATTTATGGTTGATGTTCATGGCGCGCTGCACAAAGGTATGACAGGCCTTAACCGTGTTCAGACTGAATTAGCTAAGGTCACTAATCTAACTAAACTAGAGGGCAATCTGGAATTTGTGTCCAAACATGCAGATGCATTGCTTGGCGTATCGGCTCCAGGGGCCTTTACCAAAGATATTATCCAAAGCATGAACCCGGATTCTATTGTGATTGCCATGGCCAATCCGATACCAGAAATAAGCTATGAGGATGCCAAAGCTGCCGGAGCCAGAGTAGCTGGGACAGGACGCTCTGATGCTCCCAATCAAGTAAATAATGTAACTGTGTTTCCCGGAGTGTTCCGGGGAGCCATTGATGTAAGAGCCCGTCAAATCAATGAAGCTATGAAGATTGCGGCCGTTAAGGCGATTAGTAGTTTGATTCCTGAGAATGAGCTCAGAGAAGACTATATTGTGCCTGATCCTTTCGATCCACGTATTGCACCTGCTGTTGCTGCCGCTGTTGCTAAGGCTGCGATGGAGACAGGGGTAGCCCGGATCAAAGTTGATCCTGAAGAAATTCGTAAAAGAACAGCTGAACGGATTAAGCATAACCGTTAAGTTAGGAGGAAGAATGCGTACAATTGATGCTTCACAAATCACAGAGGCTATTGCCAAGCTTGCTGTCGATGCAAATTATTATTTGTCTGACGATATGCGCAGTGCATTAGAAACGGCCAAGGAGCAAGAAGAGTCGCCGCTGGGGAAAGCTATTATTGGACAACTGGTAGAAAACGCCTGTATTGCCCGTGACGAACAAGTTCCTATTTGCCAGGATACGGGGATGGCTGTCATATTTATGGAAATTGGCCAAGACGTTCACATTGCTGGCGGCAGCTTGTCTGATGCCGTTAATGCGGGAGTGGCTAAGGGCTACACCGAAGGTTATTTAAGAAAATCAGTGGTTTCAGAACCATTGTTTAACCGTAAAAATACCGGCAACAATACGCCGGCGGTATTACATACCACTATCGTTCCTGGTGATAAAATCAAGATTGTTCTGGCTCCTAAAGGTTTTGGCAGTGAGAATATGAGTGCACTCAAAATGTACAAGCCCTCAGATGGCTTGCCGGCAATTAAGAAGTTTCTTGTAGACACTATTTTTAATGCGGGTCCTAATCCCTGTCCGCCAATTGTTGTTGGTATTGGTATCGGCGGTACGATGGAGAAAGCGGCATTTTTAGCTAAAAAAGCTTTAATTCGTCCTGTCAATCAGCGAAATTCCCATCCTGAATATGCTAAACTTGAACAAGAATTCCTAAGTCTAGTCAATCAAACAGGCGTAGGGGCGCAAGGGCTTGGCGGAAGGATAACGGCACTTGCTGTTAATATCGAATACTATCCAACTCATATAGCGGGCTTGCCAGTGGCGATCAATATCAATTGTCATGCCACCCGCCATGCTGAAGTTGAGTTATAGAGAGGTATTAGAGATGGAAAATACAATAAAAATTACAACTCCGTTGACCGAGGATAAAGCCCGTAAGCTTAAAGCCGGTGATTTTGTTCTTATTACCGGAACCATTTATACTTCACGGGATGCCGCACATAAACGCATGGTGGAAGCCTTGGCCGCAGGTGAAAAGCTTCCGGTTGACTTTAAAGATCAAATTATCTATTATGTTGGCCCAACTCCTGCCAAACCCGGTCAGGCAATTGGATCAGCAGGACCAACTACCAGTAGTCGTATGGATGCCTATGCGCCGCGCATGCTTGAGGAAGGTTTGCGGGGGATGATCGGCAAAGGCTACCGCTCCCCGGCTGTTGTTGAGGCTATGAAAAAACATGGTGCCGTATATTTTGCCGCTACCGGTGGTGCGGCTGCGCTGATTGCCAAAACTATAAAAAAATATGAGGTCTTGGCGTATGAGGATCTTGGTCCTGAGGCACTGGCTCGTTTAACTGTGGAAGATTTTCCGGCAATTGTTGTTATTGACAGCGAAGGTCGAAATTTCTATGAACAAGGTCAAGAAAAATACCGTACGATCAATTGCTAATGAATCTTTGGATGCCGCAAAACCAAAGGCTTGGCGGCATCCAAAAAATCCTTGAAACCCTGCTTGACAAACAAATGAAATATCAGTATAATATATTTTGTGACTACGGGGCGTGGCTCAGTTTGGTAGAGTACCTGGCTTGGGACCAGGGGGTCGCAGGTTCGAATCCTGCCGCTCCGACCACTTTATCTTAGGATAAAAAAAGTCATTGTTGCGGGTGTAGCTCAATGGTAGAGCACTAGCCTTCCAAGCTAGCTACGAGGGTTCGATTCCCTTCACCCGCTCCATTTTATGTCTAATAACATATGCGCCTGTAGCTCAGCGGATAGAGCAACCGCCTTCTAAGCGGTTGGTCGTAGGTTCGATTCCTACCAGGCGTGCCAGAGAAATCAAGGCTTCCGAGGAATCGGAAGCCTTTTGTTATGGTAAACTTGCCGTTTATTTGCCGTTTATTTTCAAAAAACACTACAAATAAACACTAAAAATATATAAAGATACAAAAAGTTAAGCAGGCTATTTGGCCTGCTTTAAAAAACTTTATTTGCTCTTTCCGTTATAGGCTATCATCTTTAAAGTAAGCCTTAATTAATATGAAGAATGCTACTACTCCCAAACCGGTATAAAAAAGAATATTTAATATGTCGCCTTTAGTGAACCCTATAATCTTCATGTTAGTAAATATCAGCTTCCATGTAGATCGGGGAATGGTATTAATCCAAACAACGCTAGGATCATCTTTGTCATAAATTACTGGTATTCTACTGGTAAGAGAATACTGGTGATCTAGTTCAATATTATTTGTGAATCCATCATATGTAATTGCATGAATGTGTCTGGTTTCTGTTTGTGTGTATTTTTGCCAGAATTTACTTACACGTCCATTTTGGGGTTCATATTCGCTAATAGTTGCGATCGTTTCTACACCGTACTTTTTTAGTTTTATTGCAGTGTGAATGTTTGTTCCAATGTCTAACAGAAGCGAAAGCATAAAACAAGTTATAAGGAGAAATATAATCCAAAATAGTGCTTTAGATCGTGTTGTATTGTGCATTTTTTCAAACTAACCCCTTCCAAATAGAGTCAGAATTATTATATCATTTTATAATAGATATCGAAAAAGCAGGCTATTTTGCCTGCTTTTTTTGTTTCTCCAATATCTCTTTTCCTTTAGCTTTACTATCTGCTAATATGCCTGCCATTATATCGATTGTATTACGTGAGCGTAAATATCGGTAGTGGTAGAAGTTCGGGCGTGTCCTAGTTTACCGGATACTGTGCGAACGTCTACGCCGCTTTTGATTAAGAAGCTGGCCGCCATGTGCCTAAAGCTATGCGGCGATATGTGTGGCAAGTTATTTGCTTCTGTAAATTTACTAAGCCAATTATTCAATGTGTCGGGGTGCATTGCTTTACCGTTCCAGGTACAGAATAAAAAATCGTTTTCCGGTTCTTCTGCGCCTTCCCATTTCCCGCCCTTTTCTATTGTGCCACCTAGTTTTAGCCTTTTTGCAGCTTGTTCTGCCTTATGGCGTTTCAATATAGCCATAACAGTGGGCGGGGCTGATACTATACGGCTGGATAATTCGGTTTTTGGTTCTTTAAGGGTTAGCCCTTCACCTGATATATATTGTAGGGTATGGCGTATTTTTAATATATTTCGGTCAATGTCTATTGAATTCCATTTAAGGGCGAATAATTCTCCGCGTCTCATGCCTGTTGATAGTGCCAGCAGTATTAGCGCTTGATACTTTGTTTCTTCGGCGTCTAGTTTGGCCAGAAATTCAGATAGTGTCTGTTCATTATATACGGTAATATGTGGTGATGTGGCTTTTGGTGTGTCGGTACGTTCGCAAGGATTAGCAGAGCATAGGCCCCACTTTATAGCGCAGATGAGCCACCGGGAAAGGGGAGGGAAACCTCCCCAACTTCCTTGGAGATAGTATATCACCTCTTTTGATAAAATGAAATGGCTTAACACGGAAGTATTATTTATTGTGGTGGCCGCTCTATATTTTTCCTCTCGGAAACCAGTGGGTGGACTCGAAATGACAGCCGATGTATTGATGGTGATCGCCTTGATATTGATTGTAGTAAAACATATTGTGTATAGGTGGTACAAATGAAATACGAATTCGAATCGGAAAAAGATTTAATCCTGTTTATTATTGATAATATAGTCACGACACGCGAAGCTATGGAGATACTCGGCTGCTCCCGGCAAAACATTGATGATTTGATTAAACGCGGGAAGCTGACACCGGTTAAGAAGTGGGACAGAGATAAACTGTTCTGGAAGTCAGATATAATGAAAAGGATAAAGCCGATATAAGTAGCAAAGCCCCTGGCGTGTGCCGGGGGCTTATTTCTTCTGTCAGCCTACTTTGGTTTCAGAAGGAAGTTTTTTATTTAATTTTGAAATCTAAATTTGAAACTTGCCAATGGCATCCTGAAGATCGGATGCCAATTTTGCCAATGATTGACTAGAGGCTGCGATTTCTTCCATGGATGCCGATTGCTCCTCTGTGGCTGCAGAAACAGTCTGCGTCTCGGATGCCGCCTGTTTACTAGCCATATCAATCTTCTGGATAACGTCGACCAGTGTTTGATTGCCATCGGCAATCTGCTGGATAGCACTAGTAATATCTGAAATTTGCTCAGAAAGTCGAAGAATTGCATCTACAATTTGTTTAAAGGTTTCTCCTGTATTATGCACCAAGGAAACACCAACTTCAATACCAGTGGCTCCCGCTTGGGTGGTGGTAACAACTTGATTCAGATTGGTCTCGTTTTTTGCTACCAGGGTGCCGATTTGTTGAGCTGCCTGATTGGATTCTTCCGCTAATTTGCGGACTTCTTCCGCTACCACGGCAAAACCGCGTCCCTGTTCACCGGCCCTAGCTGCTTCAATAGCGGCATTCAAGGCCAGAAGGTTGGTTTGTCCCGCTATAGAAGATATAAGAGTGACCATTTCACGAATATCCCGGGAGCTGTTGCTTAGTTCGGTTATACATTCCTGCGTAGCGGCAGTATTTTGACCAATCTCATTCATTTGTTTTACCGCTTGCTCCGCTATCTGCTGTCCCTGTTCAGCCGACTGGGTAGTAGCGGCAGCTGTATTGGATACATTACTCGCTGATCGAGAGATGTGAGTTACTTGCTCTGTCATATTTTGAGCGATACCTTGGATTTGGTCAGCGTTTTCTGATTGCAGATCCGCGCCGTGAGCAATTTCAGTAATGGATCCGGCAACTTGATTGGCGGCATCGGCCGATTGCTGAGCGCTGGCTGTTAGTTCCTCGCTGGAGGCGGCTAATTGATCGGACTGAGACTGAACTTGCTGTACTAGGCTGCGCAAATTTTGATTCATAAGCAGCATACTATCTTCCAATTCTCCTATCTCATTCTTGGTATGGAATGCTTTTGTCCGGTTTATTAATTTACCTTCGGCAATTTCTTTAGCAATTTGATTGATGCGTAAAATCGGGCGGGCAGACGATCGACTAAGCCAGAAAGTGAAGCCTAATGCAAGTAAGAAACAAAAAAAGGAAGTTCCGAATAAAAGTCTTGATAAGGTTGTAGTTTCACTGGCGGCATCGGCTTCAGTCGTTGTCACCAATAAGAACCAGCGTTGGCCGCCAGGCAAGTCAATTGGGTTAAACGAGCCGATTTGCTCGACACCGGATGTATTCGGTTTGTATTGCACAGCAACATGACCATTTTTCTCAGCTGCTTCTGCAAAAGCGGTGCTTAGCCTAGGGTCAATCCCTTCGGTGATGTTTAATTTATTCTTCAGTTCTGCGGATATCTCACCGGTTTTGACGTTCATATTGCCAGGAATTTCCGGGCGGGTGGGATGTGCCAAATAGATGCCGTTGTTGTCAAGCAAAGCACCGTACCCTTTTTGCTTGAACTTAATATCTTGTACAATTGGAATTAATTTATCCAAAGAATAATTGCCAAACAGGATGCCGATAAATTCATTCCCACGCATGACGGGAATACATAATGATACAGACTGCTTCTGAGTACCTCGGGACAGAAATACCTCAGAAATATATGGCTTTTTTGTAGCTACTACTTTTTTAAAAAATTCCCGTTCACTGACATTAACCGTGAAATTCGCCGCATTAATCAACATGCCATCTGGAGAAGCAAAAGAAATGTCATCGAATTTATCCAGGCGCTGCTGTGCTTCTTTTAGGGCCGGCTGAATTTGTGTTTTATCGCCGCTTTGCAGTCTTGCTATACTAGCGAGATCCTGCAATTGAGACATAGATAATGCAAGCTCTGATTGGACATGGGCGACAGCCTTAGATACTACTGCTTCTTCTGTCTGATTTAGGCTTTCGCGCAGAGATTTCTCAGAAAAATAGTACCCCGTGCAGGATACGAGTAGCAATGTGCCGACAACTAAGGCGCCGATTAGGGTCATTAGCTGAAACCGGATACTTTGAGTGAACTTCATGATAGTCATCTCCCTAGTAAAATATTTTATATTACAGATAAAAACTTGATTTCTACTTTTTACTTTATAAAAAGATATTGCTAATATTCTTACTAATTAAGCTCTAATCAGGCTGAGTGGATGATATTTAAAAAGTATTATAGGCTTTATGAAATACTCATTTTATAAGTTATGTAATTACTACTTACTACTACAAAATAGCAATAAATCCCTCCTATTTACAAAAAATAAAAAGGAATTATTTATCGTGCTGTCTCAATTATACTTTAGAAGATATTGTTTATGTATTTACAGAACAAATGTTCTATGGTATAGTAATACCGAACAAATGTTCTGCGGGGAGGGTGTTACTATGGCTAACGACAAAAACAAGGAATTCGAAAAGAATATCGAAATGGGCAAAGAAAAGGCTCTGGAAAACGCATTACGCGGCATTGAAAAAGAATTCGGTAAAGGCGCGATCATGAAGCTGGGCGAAGCTGCCGCGCAAATGAATGTGGAGGTAATCCCTACCGGCTGCCTGCCGATCGATATGGCTTTAGGCGTTGACGGTGTACCGCGTGGCCGGGTGATTGAAATATTTGGCCCGGAATCGTCGGGTAAAACTACGGTAGCCCTGCATATTATTGAGAAGCGCAGAAAATGGACGGCGTTGCTGTGTTCATTGACGCTGAACATGCACTTGACCCGACCTACGCGAAAAGGCTGGGCGTTGATATAGATAATTTACTGATTTCTCAACCTGACAATGGAGAAGAAGCACTTGATATCGCAGAGGCCTTGGTGCGCAGTGCAGCGGTAGATGTTATTGTTATTGACTCTGTGGCTGCCCTGGTGCCAAAGAGTGAGATTGATGGCGATATGGGCGATTCACATGTTGGCCTTCAGGCTAGGCTAATGTCACAGGCCTTGCGTAAATTAACAGGTTTTGTGAGTAAGTCTCGAACCACAATTATTTTTATTAATCAATTACGGGAAAAAGTTGGTGTTATGTTTGGTAACCCTGAGACAACTACAGGGGGCCGGGCCTTAAAATTTTATGCCTCTGTTCGGATGGATGTCCGGAAAGGCGAGGCACTAAAACAAGACAATGTTGTTGTTGGCAGTCGGACTAGGGTAAAAGTCGTTAAAAATAAAATTGCTCCGCCATTTAAGAAAGCCGAGTTTGATATTATGTACGGCGAGGGTATTTCGCGGGTAGGCAGTCTGATTGATCTAGGAGTAGATTTGGATATTATTGCCAAGAGTGGCGCTTGGTTTTCATATAAAGCAAATCGATTGGGGCAAGGTCGGGAAAACGTAAAAATCATGCTAAAAGAAAATCCGGAGCTTGCAAACGAAATTGAGCAGGCTATCAGGGATAAGATAGCGGGCGGCGCGGAAATGCCGACAGGAACTTCTACTCCTGAGGATAACACCGACGAAGAAGCAAGTTACAGCTTAACAGAGGAGGCGTAACATACGATGCGGAGCTTTGATGAAATAATAGCTGCAGGAGTTATCCGTCATCCAGACGAAGCCGAATGTTTATTTTATGGCAATCATGTTCCCAATCAAGAAAATGGTGCTTTTTTCATGGGAAATTTATTAATCATGGCTACCACAGAACATGAAAATGGCATTATAATAGAACATGTGAGCGCCAGTCTGCCATATGGAAAATTAGATTCACAAGACATTAGGGATATTAAAGAAATTTTTTGGTTGCCACACGAAATAAAAGATGTAGTAAGATTGCATATACCGTCAAAGATAGTTCATTTACAGAGAAAACGTAAAGTTCGAGTCGCGTAATTATAGTAAAATTGGGTGTGCAATTGGTGTGCAATTAACCATGTTTTTTAATAATTTTACGGCTTTTTGCTAAAGATAAATCACGTACTTACTGGATTTGCAAGGTTTTAAAGCCCACTTTTTCACACTTCTAAGCGGTTGGTCGTAGGTTCGATTCCTACCAGGCGTGCCAGAGAAATAAAGGGTTTGCGGGTGATGCAAGCCCTTTAATTATGTCAAGTTGCCGTTTATTTGCCGTTTATTTTCAAAAAAGCATACAAAAGAATACCAAAGATATCAAAAGTTAAGCAGGCTATTTGGCCTGCTTTTTTCGTTTCTCTATAGCATTTTTACCTTCAAGTGTACTCTTCTCTAAGAAGCTTCCATAATGTCAGCGGTTTGCTGCTCAGCCGACTGTATTACATGTGCATATATATCTGTAGTGGTGGATGTACGAGCGTGACCGAGTTTGGCGCTAACAGTGCGAATATCTACCCCGCTCCTTATTAAAAAGCTGGCAGCCATATGCCTAAAGCTATGTGGTGAAATATGGTCCAGTAAAAACGCTCCATTTCAATAGGGAAGCGTTCCATATAATATAGGAGCGCTGCGGTAATAAGGGAGCGCTGATACTAACGGAGTTTTCATATGAATGTGTAAACAGCGATGTATTTAATAGTGCACATGAGCAGTTAGCGAATTTCAGAAACCGACACAAATAATATGGTATTTTGAGTTAAGAAAAGTTAAGGTTTTTTGAAGCTGAAAAGGCAATTGCAGTAGGCCGCGGCGATGAATTTTGCATGTACCCTTTGCACCCCAAAAATGCACCCTGGCTGGGATGCAAATAAGATGCATAAAAAAGTGTGCACATGAGTGCGTTTCCCGCCCGTAAAGCTGCGAGTTATTAAGTATATAGGTTTTTAATTGTCCAGTAAAATATAAGAAGCCCGCCAGGGGCTTAAAAATGGGAGAGATAATAATGAAAAATGTAAAGATGGAAGTAGCCGGCGACATTCTAACAATCACAGTGGATCTGAGCAAGCGCTATGGAAAGAGCAGCAGCGGTAAGAATGTGATTGTGGCCAGCAGTGAAGGTAATCAGGTCGGTACCGGAGACGGATTATAAGATTGGATTGAATATCTACACTAAGGCCGGCGAGGAGTGAAGCACCATAGAACAAAGGAGAAAACGCGGAGCTCCGCCCGGGAATAAGAATGCGGCCGGCCATGGAGCTCCAAAAGGCAATAAGAATGCCGCCAGTAATTGTGGCGGCCGGGGTGGTCCGGTGGGTAATAAGTATGCTGTCGGGCGGGGTAGGCCAAAAAAGGTAGTTGCTGAGTCTGTAACGGGGACGTAGGTGGCCAAGGTAGCTGCATGATTTCGAGTCGTACAGCTTGTTTTTTCAGTTTACTGGTACCCGACGAATACTGCGAGCTGGATAAGGGTCCAAACTATCTGTCCAAACTTGTATTAGGGAAGCATTTTAAGAGGGGAGAAGTAAAAGCCGAAATTAAAACGGCAGATGTACAAACAGACTTCACTAAGAAAAACTCAAAAAAATCAATAGGGTAAGTTAGATTGTTTTGGATTCTTAAAAGGGTATTCGGATTATTGGGTTGAAATCTACCTAGCATAGTCATTAAAGAACCATAAATTTATGTGACAAGGTTTGGAGGCGAATTTCCTATGGACGGCAAAGTAGTAGAATCCTCAATCAAATCCGAAGCAAGACGTGCGTTTCTCGCGCTCTGCATGCATAAAACACGACTCTTACAAGAGCCTGTTGTCGATCCCTATATGGCTTGTGGACATCCAAATCCATCTGGCCTTGGCGAAGCAGCCCGCTTTTCGCAAACTGGTTCCTGGGGGCAAAGTTCAGTTTTGTTTCCTAATCTTGAGACCTATCGTTTAGCGGACAAATGCGGCAGAGCACCTTATGGCGGGGCGGAATATGGCGTTCCTCAGACGCCCGAAGCCGATGTTGTGTGTAGAAAAATTGCGGCGCTTCATAAAGGTCATAGCGCCGTCATCTGTCCCTCGGGATTATCTGCGATTGCGACAACTTTAGACGCATTTTCACCAAAAGCGGTTCTTATCCCTGACAATGTATATGGGCCAATGATCCGATTCCTGAACCGACGACGTATAACCCAAATCCGATATCCATCAGGCGCTTCAACAGATGAATTTAGCTCGGCCCTATTAAAAGCGCGTATCGAATATCCTCAACGCGAAGACTTGATTGTCTATATCGAGGCTCCGGGCAGCGGTACTTTTGAAATCCCCGACATCGATGGTATTATAGCTGCATCACAAAATGCGAAGTTACGTACTGTTATGGACAACACATGGGCAAGCCACGTCCGTTTTATACCGCTTGAACATGGTATAGATGTTGTTGTGCAAGCGACAACTAAATACGAAGGTGGATATGGTGATACTCCATCGGGTATTGTTATCGCCAAGCACCCACAAGACATGCAGATCATCGCCGACGAATTGCGCGCAACCGGTAATGGTGCGGTCGCACCAACGACTTGCTCGCGGCTTTATCATAGAATTGATTCTACAGAAGAACGTCTCAATCAACACGCCGACACCGCACAGCGGCTGATCGACTGGTTCTTGAAACAGCCTTTCGTCACCGCCGTCCTGTCGCCGACTTTAGAAACCTCACCTTATCACGAACGTTTTAAACGCTATTTCGGCAAAGGGAATGGCCTTTTTAGCGTCGTTTTCCATCCGGAAATATCGGCAAAACATATAGAGGATTTTGTCGATGCACTACACTTGTTCTGGGTTGCCGAAAGCTGGGGCGGGCATTTGTCGCTGGTATTGCCAGTGCATGCCAAGCGCGAAGTCACACCCCTGCCGGATGGTTATGTTTTACGTTTCCACGCCGGACTCGAAGAATACCAAGATCTTTTGCGTGATCTCAATCAAGCGACAGGGTGCTTATCGTAAATAAATATGCTGTTGGGAGCGGCAGGCCGAAAAAGGCTGTTGCCGGCTTGGAGTAGTCTGTTACTCACTGTTGGTGAACATACTCTGCTACAGGTGATAGGGGGCGAGACTAAGATCCCGCCCTAAGTGTTTAAACAGCAGTATGCTGGCTTTCCCGGTTTATAGGAAGGGTTTTGTTGGCACAATTGCTATTAAATAATGCCGTCACATGACGTTAAAAGTTGCAGGACAATTACGTCCATTCGTTTCCCCGGTACTTGTTCACTAGATCATTAAATTCCCTTTCATATTTTTCAAGACGTACCTTATCTTCTTGTGAATTCAAAAATGGTTTTCGTTTACCGATAACTAAAACATCCTTTGTCTTTCTCTCAGTTTTAAGCGGATTCTTCAATTTTTTGTAAGGTTCAAGTACAGATGAAGTGATATTAACAGTATTTGCTGTCAACCATGCAATTTGTTCAGTTGAAAACAAATTACCATTAAACTCTAACCTTTCTAATTTCACGATTTTTGCAAGTGGAGTAATATCATTGTCATTAATTTTTTTAGCTGAAAAAATAAGTGTCTTTAAATTTTTTGTGCGTGAAAGCGGTGTTAAAGAATCTAAAATATACTTATTCCATATCTTATCTCCGAAATACAACTCTTCTAAACTAGGTGCTAAGGGGATTTCTTCTAACGTGTGCATCCTTGTAAAGTCGTCAAAACTAAGACCTTTTAATTTTGAGTTTTTTGATAAATCCCAAAGATGAGTAACGCGCTGATTCCAAAAAAATATCAAATACTCAATATTTATAATGGTTTCCAGCTTTTTGAAATCAGCTATTAAAGGGCACTTCCAGAAACATATAATTTTGAATTGGTGCCCATAGGTTTCAATAAAGTACTCGAATGTATCCTGAGTTAATCCACTAATCCATATTTCAGTTGCTTTGCAATCCTTTAAACTATCAATATCATTTTTTGTAATGCGTCCACCAGATATATCGGATTGAAGTAAAGATACGCATTTATCAGCAATCATATCTCTGCAAGAAAAACTCTGTAAGTAATAATCCAATCCTTGTATCTTTCCCATTATTTTCTCCTATTTTATCTGAGCAGTTTTAAATGCCTAGAACTCTGAGGCATCGACAACGAAAGCATAAGTAGTGTGGCTGCTGGCCTTTGATGTTAGATTCGCTCGAATTACAAACTTGCTTTGCTTTTTGTCACAACTGACAAAGTAACTTTCTCGGTGGGGGTGAAGTTCCGTCCTAGGTGTTTAAATTCAGTAGACTTAAACCGGCTAGTGCCGAGAACTTTTCTTAATTCCATATAAACCTAGAGCGTCGCTTGCCAGTGCATCTTTATAAAGATTTATTATATTATTAACTTTGAAAAACATACACTTTGCTTTTCCGATAGTGATATCTTTTATATGGCCTCTGGCATATGCTTGATCTTGTATCTTGTACCAAGCCTTTTCGGGAGGTTTCCCGGTTTCGATATACCATTGCTCTTTGGGGTAATAACGTTGAACTTCAGCTGTCGGCCTAAAAATGTCTTGGATCTCCGATGGAAGATTATCTTCTACATAATGCATGCTAGTGAGCTTATATATATCGACGCCTAATAATAAGCCGTATCCATCTTTAACGTGTAGATTTGATAATCCTTCGCTATTCTTATCCTGTTCCGCACCCCAGGCCGATACTCTATGCATTCCCTCGCCGGTTATTACATCAGGCATTTGCCGAAACGTATCTGAAATAATCCCCATGCCGGTTCTTTCGCTAAAAGTGGGATCTAATATTTTTATTTTGCAGGTTAAACCTCTTTGCTTATCATCTTCTGTGAGTTCAAATGGTTTTGACATGGGAAATGAAGGCATAATAATTGCGCCTTCCGGTGTAACAATATTCTTCAATGCGGAAATTACTGTTTCGGCACCACCATCGACTTTACCAAAACTGCTGAGAGAACTATGGATTTCAATATACATGCCTTTTTGTAAGCCAAGCTCACGGAACCTGGTTTCGATTTCATCACGGGTAATCATATTATTTCCTTCTCTCAATTTGTCTGTAAACCCCTGGAATGAGTAGAGTTCTCAGCATTCCTGGGGTTACTATTTATAAGCTGCAATGGCGGCCGGGCTGGGGCTGGGGCTGGTTTAATAAGTATGCTGTCGGGCGGAGGAAGCTGCAGTGACCAGTGTTTGAAAAACTTTGTGCTTAAAAAAGAATTTGTTTTCAGCCCTAGCCAATAAAAAGAGAGTCCTTACAGCCATCTATAACGTCAAATATACTTACATCTAACTGCGTTTTATATCATATAGAGTAGGAGGGTTAGTCCCCTCCTATGAATTACCCTATGTAAGTTTACCACTAACTACAAAATTCAGCTTTCCTCAACAAACCCCATATCTTCATCCGTTTCTTCAATCCCTAGTTTAATCTCTTTTTGTATTTTTAGTAGCAAAGGATGTTTTGGATTAGAGGCAAGTCCTTTTTGAACTTGAATCATTGCTTCTTCCAAACGCCCCTTATTTCGGTACAGCTTAATTATTAGCATATACCCCGACATATGTCCTGGATTATCTTTAATAGATTCAAGATAAAAGTTTTCTGCTCCCTGAATATCTCCGTCTTTTTCTCTCACCTTCCCAAAAACAGTTTTAATACGTGCTTTCTCCAGCTTGCTAATTCTTTGTTCTTCAGCAATTTCTTCTGATTTTAGCGCCAGACTCTCCGCCTCGTTCCTATATGTCCTTGAGTGTGTTACAAGGGCATATGCAAAACCAGAGTATACCCACCATGCTTTCGGGTCGATTTCGAGAGCCTTATTGAAATGTTTATGGGCCAGGCGTATGTCTCCAACCCGAACATAAGATACTGCTAATCTATACTCAACATCAACGTCGTCCTGCATTTTAGACAGCACAATATAATATTTTATTGCTTCGCTATAATCTCCCCTCTTATAAAGCTCCAAGGCCATAGGCCGAAGTTCGCTTGCATAGGAACTTTTGAATTGGAGCGCCTTATTCAAGTTGAGTGATGCGCTAAAATGAGATACTGTTTCGCCTATATTTTCCGGACTGTTATTCGCTAGGCATAGTCCTTCATAGTATTGAGCTACCTTATCGTGTAATATTAAGCGTTCTTCTTTTGTAAGCATTCGATAGAAATGTTTTTTTAGTAGTGGGTGCAACCAATACTCATCTTGATCATTAATCCCTACAATAAATCTATCAATTAGACTAGATAAAGTATTATAAGCTTCTGTTCCCCAAAGGTTTGTTATTAAGCTTAGTGTTGCTGGAACGTTCAGAACCGATAAAAATTTAGCTAGACTTAATTGATCTTCAGGAATTTCTATGCCTTCTAATAAATATTCAACTAGCAATTCCCTAAAACGGTTATAAATTTCCGGATTGGAAATTATCTCCTGAAGTGAGATTTTTTCAACTTGCTGTGCGGCTAGAATTGCCGCCATAGGATGTCCATGTAAATTTGGAACTAAATCCGTACTATCAAAGCTGTAATTCCCCCCACGAATAGATCTTATATGAAAGTCAAGTATTGCTTTAATATATTCGTCCGACATTGGAAACAGTCGTATAGGATTAGCTTTATATTCAAGTGCAAAAGATCTTGTACCTACTAGAATAATTTTATTTCCCTGGTAACCCGAAGAACTACAAAGACAATCAAAAAATTCTCTAAATCCATTATGAATGAAGTGTCCACTTTGATTCAATACATACTGCCAATCATATATTACGAGACATGCATCACTATACGTATTAAATGCAGCCATTAGCTTATCGATGATAGGCGTATAATCTTTGTTATTGTTATATATTTGTTCTATTTCTTCTGTTTTTATGTCAGCACGTAGTACATGTACTAATTGGCTAAGGAACCGTACTATTCCCGTTCCTGGGGTTAGACGTATTTCACACTTTGTCCACCTTGCTTCGGGTAGAACCTTCTTAAAAATCTGGGATAAAAATGCGGTTTTACCAATACCTCTAATACCTTTAATAAAGACTACTCGTTCATCTTTGCTATTAAAAAAATTGTTTACCGTCGGAATAAGGTCTTCTCGATCAAAAAAAGGCTTACTATCCTCATTAGACTGTTCCTGATGCTTAGTATATTTCGAGAGATTCATAGAAAGGTTCTTTAGAATATCAGGGACTTTAGCTAGATGATCTGGGGATAAATTAGGCATTAGACTTGAAATCTTAGCAAAAGCCTGTTGTAGATTATTAAATCTAAAGGAATCTAAGTTCAAATTCGTCCCTAGTGGCAAATAAGACAATATTTGAGCGACATCTTCCTGGCGTAGTCCTCCATTAGACATAGCTTGAGAAAGGTAATTCATTTTTGCTTTCCAAATTTTGTTTTGAATAACAGGTAAATTATTGTAGTTTCCGGCACTAATTTTATCACACTCAAGTTGCACCTTAGTTAGCGCAGCGCTATCCAAATATAAAATAGGAATATAACTAACCAGTTGGGCGGGCAGATGTTCCACGGCAGACTGTTTTTTTTGAAATTGCAGTTCTAAGTCTATATCAGCGATTACAATAGCTTCACAATCCTTGTTAATGGGCTTAGTGAACTTTTCGTCGGTCATTCCTAGGTTATCCCCAACGAACTGAGCGAAAATCTTAGAATCGCCGATTTTTGCGGTGTTAGCAAATACACTTGGAAGTTCATTTAAAAGTTTACTCGAACAGATATCTTCAAAAGGTGCAGTCGATGGTGACCATGCTGGCACGACTAGCAACAAGTTATCTGTATAATTTGCAGTTAATCGAATAGCTTCAATACATATCATTACCAAGATATTGAACCGCTTTCCGTTTACCTCAACTTCAATACTTTTCCGCTCTTGACTCTCAGTTACTATATCAGTTTCCCATTTAGAGCGATATTGCTTTTTAATAATATAATTCTGACCAGGAGTTATAATTGGACAGACTGCTTTCCGTATATCAGATTCGGTACCAGAAAGAGAGACTGCGATATGGCTTTCTGTATAACTATTCTCCGCATTTGCATTAACGACATGCGTTCCTGCAATTATAATGATATTATTGGATTTTGCAAATTCGTCTAGTTGTGGTAGCAAATAAGGGGGTATAGAATACTCTGGGAAAATAATAATATCCGCTTTGCCCCCAGCCGCTAATTCTAAGCAAGCCTTGATTTTTTCAGTAATAATTTCAAGATACTCTTTTTCTATGTTTGTACAAAATTTCTGTATCGAATCGTTTATTGACCTTATCTGATTAAATCCGTCCTTATAATCACCCGAAGGTTCTTGGAGCCAGTTAGCACTCACTGTCAAATATGCTGGGAAAAAATCAATCTGTGCTAAAGCAACCCGTACCTTTGCCATATTGTTCACCCCCACGATCAGCAAATATATATTGTATTTTCTAGACTAATTGCGATTTTCCTCCACTTTGGTAAACTTTAGTAGAATATTGACTTTTTTTGTATTTATTACAATCCACTGCACATCCAGCAATCTTGTTTTTATGTTTACCTATAATAAATATTTAGAAAACACGGGGATATTCTCTACAGGAGCACAAGACCTATATATCCCATTCAAAATACAAGACCTCTTTGTAAATTCCGACATTTTCCAAGTTAAGAAAAAGAAAAATCCTGACAGATTTGCCAGGATGAAATTAAAATGTCGGGAAGTAGAGTTGATTATTTTTTAGATATGTTGCTGCACGGAACTCACTTGGAAGATTTAAAATATCAAAAAGTATATCAAAATAAATGCATTGCATATAGTCTAGCAAATTTCCGGAAGGACAAGCCAGTAGGCCATTATGTACAATATGGGACCTTAGGCCAAAAATCCTTCCTAGTTGAAAAGTATCATAAACTTTTGATAAGGGCATTTCGTATATCCGTGCTAGCCTTTCGTTAAGGGGTTTGATATTTGTATCAGGCATAGCCAATGTTTCTAATGCAATCCAAAATTTCAAAAAACTGTTTATTCCTTCATCATATGTAGCAAGTTTGAGCCATCTTAATGATAAAAAAATTCTGTTCTGGTCAGGTACTGGTAACATGAATATAATTCTACTCACTTTTGACATAACATTCAATGAATCAGTATCTAACTTAGTTTTTGGCAGACACATTGGATTCCGAAATACTCTCCCAGAAAAGGAAGTTTGTTCCCGGGAGGGAACGATAATTTGGTCAAATTCATGTTCGTACAGTATGTTTTGACCATTAAAAGCAATAAAGAGTCCAGCAATGGTGTCTAGTTTATCTTTTGCTGTATTAATATCCTGCCCCTCTTGAGTTGGGCAAGGAGTTAATAGTACTAAATGCCAACCTTCACTTGTGCTCTTATTATCCAAGTCAACTTCGATTTTAATTTCAGCATTGTTATTCTGATAAATGTTTTGATTCTCCCAAAAGTAAGCTAGTTTACCAAAAATAAATATGGCTTGAACATAGCCAAAGTTTACTGATTTTACTCCATTCGGGACTTCGCTTGGATTAACCCGCAAAATTTTATAAGTTGATAAGAATAATGTAGTATTTCTCCAGGATTCTGGAAGCAAAGCAATTAGATTAAGGGTGTACTTTGATTCTTTAGACATAAAATCACTCACCGATATTAAATAGACTTGTCATTTAAAGCTGTTACTAAACCTTATAATCAACATGATCTCCAACGCCATCCAAGATAGCATGTTGCTGCTTATCTGGTTTCAGCTTGGAGTTATTTTTTTTGGATTTTTTGGCTCTAAACTGCCTTTTTTGTCTTGGTAGGTACTGTGTTTCAAAATCAAAGTAATCCGGCATTGCTTTACGAACGGGCATGATTTTTCTTATAGGTTGTACCGGTTCAACACGTTCCACAATACCACCCCCGCTATTTTGTTAGTACGGAGTTTTACATTATGTTGAAGATTTTTCCTCTTGAGTTGCTATGTATTCTAGTAAATCTCCTAACAGGCAGTTGAAGATTCAGATTTTTTCACCAGTATCATTCAAAACAAAGGCTGCTTCGAAGGTGCAATCAAGAGCGGTAGCAATGGCAGCTAGTTCCTTTTGACTAAAATTATCTCGTGTTAGCTTACCGCTAAGATTTTGTGATGACGTATTAAGTTTTTCGGCTAATGCACTTACTGTCATTTTACGCTTTATGAGAATGATTCGGATTTTTTCAGACATAGACATTTTAGCAAAACCTCCCTTATTAAATTTTAAACTATTTAATTACAAATATCAATAATTAATTAAAAATGTAGCGAAATAATTAAATAAAATATTTACAAATGAAATTAAATAATTTATAATGTAACTATAAAGTTTTAACAAGGGGGGTAACTACAATGTTAAAATCCATAGTAACCACTCTTGGCAATACCCTAGTAAAGCGAGGCATATCCCGCCCACACGCCTTTCAAAAAGCCTGGCGTATGGCCCGGCAAAACAAATTCTTTGCCAAAGCTGTCGGCGTGACTATCGGCAGCCGTCAGGAAGCGCTTAAGCGCCTGGCGCAATATGGCCGGGATATGGTCAGGGTGTACCTGGTGCATGAGAGCAATAACCCGGTGGATTCCAACGCAGTGGCCGTGGTTGTTGCGGTGGCCGGTAAAGGGGAATACAAGGCTGGATATTTGCCGAAAGAAGGCGCCAACCTTTTGGCCCGGGTGATCGATAAGTTAGGCGGGCAGCTGGCAGCCACATTAGAGAATATTACGGGCGGAGGTGATCGCAAATACGGACTAAATATAAGCTATGCATTGAGGGCGGCATAGCTCGCCTGGTAAGAACGGAGTGTGAGAGATGAATTTACAATTGGTAAGCGGTAACATGCTGGAGGCAAAGGAATATCAGGGGCAGCGGGTAGTGACCTTCCGGGACATCGATGCTGTACACCAAAGGCCGGAGGGAACGGCTGGCCGGAACTTTCGAGAGCATCACCACTACTTTGTTTGTGGGGAAGATTTTTTCAGAGTCGCCGGAGATGAATTGAGTAGATTGAAACAGGCGACGAATTTCGTCGGCAGTAACGCGAAGGAATTAATCCTTATCACCGAATCAGGCTATCTCATTCTGGCTAAGTCCTTCATTGATGATCTCGCCTGGCAGGTGCAGCGAATGCTAGTCAAAAGCTACTTCCGGGCCAAAGGCCAGGCCGAGGAAAAGCAACTATCGCCACCAGGCACCACAGCCGACATACTTAAAGAGAATATACTCACAGGTAAAGCCTTTGCCGAAGCTATGGGCCTGGATGAGCATCAAGTCTTAATAGCTGCGATTGCAAAAACTGAGCGCCAAACGGGGGATGATCTTCAAGACTTCAGGCACCTGCTGACTTCTGCGCCGAATGCCAGGCAAATAGAGCCTAGATATAAAGGCAGATCCCGGGGCGAGAACAAGTTAAGCCCTGAGCGGTTAGCTGTATTAGAGGCACTAAGCAACGCCGGGGGGCCGCTAACACCAAAGCAAGTAGCAATTATAACCGGTCGGGGAAGGAATGCAGCACAGAAACTACTTATAAAACTAAAGGAGGCGGGAGCAGTCGATATTGTGAGGTATGGGCAATACGTTCTAAAGGAATCGCAAGTACCAGTCAAGCAATAGAAAAGGCCGCTAAGTGTTTGCACCACTCAGCAGCCAGGGACAAGCAAGGAATCAGGAGAAACCCCGCCGTCAAATTCATTCTATCAGGCGGCGGGATTAGAGTCAAATGATAGGGGGATTAAATATGAATATTAATGTGCCTAAAAATGATGATTCAGGAATTTTACATAGGTTATTTGAGTTAGCCCATAAACGCGGCATTAAGATTTATTCAGATTTCGATCTTGGCGAAAACATTTTTGGCTTGTGTGTTAATTTTGATGGAATAAAGAGAATTGGGCTCAGCAGCAGACTCTCTCTTACTGCGGCAATCTATGTATTATCGCATGAGCTAGGCCATTGTCAGCTACATGCAGCTAAAGTCAATTACGCTCTGTATCACAAGCGGGATAATTACTATGACAGCATAGAGCAGCAGGCAGACCGGTTTGCCGCAAGGTTAATAAAAGTGTTGAATCGGAGTACCGGGGTAAATCACCAAATGAATATTGATGGGGGGCAGTAAGCATGTATTTATCAAATCAAACCTGCCCCGTATGCGGGCACCGTCTACATGTAACCTGGCCGTGGCCGCCGGTCATTACCGGTACGCCAACAGCGCTAGTATTTGTTTGTCAGAACTGCGCTATTAACGAGATGGCTGACGGGTATATAGAACGAAAGCCTTTTGCAGATGATGTGATTATTAAGCCAGAGGGCCGGAATGTTTTAGCGCGGCATTACAGCGCCTATAACCAGGCGATTCCCTATATGGCTGAGAAAAAGTTTCCTCTTGGTGCTTAGGTAGAATATGAGATGGGGAGAAGATATCACATTAATTAGCGCATGCAAGTTAAAGGCGATAGCCCAGATGGTGCCAGACGAAAGCGGCCATCGGCGCTGGCAGATTGATAACGTGGTTGATGTTAAGGATATTCTAAATGCTGTAGGCCAGGAATTTGAGGGCGTTGCTCACAGAGATATTGAATTGGGTAGGGAGGAATAACCGGTGCCTAAGTTAAAAGTGGATGAAAGATTTGTCTGGGCGGAGTTGCTTTGTCTTAAGACGATATTAATAGAAGTTGTGGCTGGTAAGCGGCATGGGATGCATGCAAGGAAAGCTGCGGCGATTGCGGGGCAGATTGAGAGGCTTGCGGCGGCGGTGATCGTACCGGTGGATAAGATGCTGCTGTAGGGGGTTAATCAAAAGGTCGTACAGGGAGAAACTAGGCATTCGACAATAGTTATGAAGTTATATACTGCCGGATATGAAGGATACGGCGGTTAAGGTTTTGGAGGAATGTCTGGTTAACATATAACTTGTTTACCATGGTGACAGGTCGCTACCTGTCTCTTTTTTTATTTGAGAAGCCACTTGGCCAAACGCTCGTTCTTAAGGAATTCATTACGGTATCTTTGATTTTCAGCTAATAAAGGTTCAAATTGCTCAAAGGAATCTTTCCGACTTTTTGCTATTGGACTATTTTGTAGTGTTTTGTAAATTAGACTGAAGACTAAACAAGCAATATTTCCCAGTTCCCAGATATGTGATTGCTTTATTAACTCATCAGCACGATCAAAGTAGTTATTAACATGTGTCTGTTTATCTATTGTTAGTAGCGAGGCAAATAAATTTCCGTGTGCGTAATATTCATTGATTTGTTTTTTTACTCTATGAAGGTGTTCGGACTCCGCTTGATAGCTCTGTTTTAGCCATTTGTACACCTTATGTTTAATCTCTGGTACGGGTTTAGCCCCTATGCTATCAGTAACTATGAAATTTTCAATTTGGGTGTGGTGTAGACTGTAAGCAGCCAAACAAGCCGCTTCAAGCGAAAACCTCAACATTAACTGAGCTTGGACTTGATGATCTCTTAAAGTTGAAAGTAAGCACAGGGAAAGACTACTGTGCACTTGTGCGTTAAGCAAATAGAAAGGCATGGCCTTTCTATTGTGAATTTCTGCTATATTTTCTAGTAGGCCGATTATTTCCTCTGTATTTCGGATGAGGGCTTGGTTATTATCTATAAATTCTTGTACAATCTGGTTTTCTTGCTCAGCCAACTCGTAGATCACCTATATATCACGCCTTTCATTACTGCTCTTTGGTTTCTTCTGCTAAATAATTGCAGAGCATACCTAATTACATAGTAAAAATTTTTCGATTACATGAATATATCCTGCTTACTATATTTTACTATGTAATTAGATTACTGTTAATGGCAAAAATAAAGAGGAATAAATTTCATTTTGCCGAATGCGTACAATAATTAGGAGTCTCATTATTTTAGGGGTTCTGATATAATTTTAAATACCATATTTTAAATTTTAGAGAAGACATATAATAAAGCAGAGGAGAGATGAGGTGCGCCACTATGGCAACGGGTGAGCAAATAAAGGCACTAATAAAGGCACATTTTGAAAACAGCTCTGACCGATTTGCAACAACTGCTCTACAGGTTGCCGCCCATGAAGCCAGACAAGGGCATGATACACTAGCTGAGCAAATTAGGGATATAGTACAAAAATCAAAACCAACAAGTCCTAATGTCTCCGTAATACAGTTTAAGCGAGAAATAAGTGACTTGATAGTTTGTAACAATTCGGAAAACCGGTTAACTGATTTAATTGTTCCTGATCCGGTTAAAAATAGGCTTAAGAGAATATTAACTGAATTTAAGCAACAAGAGAAATTAAGGAAGTTTGGACTGAAAAATAGACGAAAAATCCTTATAACTGGCCCACCTGGGACAGGAAAAACCCTTACAGCTTCTGTACTTGCTGGTGAACTCCACTTACCTTTAATGGTTGTAATGATGGATAAATTACTTACAAAGTTTATGGGTGAAACAAGTGCTAGACTTCGTCAAATTTTTGATACGATTCAGGATAACATGGGCGTTTATTTATTTGATGAATTCGATACTATAGGTGCAGACCGAGCATATGATAATGACGTTGGTGAAATGCGACGTGTCTTAAATTCATTTTTGATGTTTATAGAGCAGGACAACTCATCAAGTATTATTATTGCTGCCACTAACAACGTTCGTATGTTGGATCAAGCATTGTTTCGTCGTTTTGATGATGTATTACAATATGAACGCCCTACTGATACGGATATCGAGCACCTCATTAAGAATAGAGTTAGCTCCTTTATTCCTGCTTCTGGCTTGCCACAAAACCTCATTATAGAGGCGAAGGGCTTAAGCCATGCGGAAATAGTTCAAGCTTGTGATGATGCTTTGAAAGATGCAGTATTGCAAGATAAAATAAGCATATCTCCGGATTTTCTGATTCATTCTGTCCAGGAGAAGAAAAATGCTTACGATCGTGTCTGGGGGATTGATCGTGGCTAAGAAAACACACATTTTTTTGCAAGATCAACAAGAAACTATAAAATTCCGAGCTCCTGGCGGTGGGTCAGAGGAAATACAACTTCCAAGGAGAAATAGGGTAGACCATGCAGCATTCTTAAGGCGCCGGTTAACAGAGGCGTGGAATCAAGCTTCAGTAATAATGACTCAAAGAAAAGCAGTCTCGTTACCAACTAGGCAAGGCGTTTATTTGCAGTTTCGGGGTGCTCCAGGGAATAAACTACCTGTAACTAGTTTGGAGCAGATTAGATCGGGTATTAGGTTACTCAATGTTCAATATGAAGGTGAGCCAGGCCAAGAGGTCACCACTGCTACAGTTTATATTCCAGATGGGAAGCAAGAATTATTTTTAAAAAAAATCGCTAAGTACGAAAAAGAAAATACCCCAAAAAAGGGGGAGCCATATCACGAGAACTTATTTGCTCCATTAGACGATATTCGATATGCAATACTGGAATCATTCTGGCTCGACCTACCAGAATCTATTCCGACTGATGATCCAATTTGGTGTGAAGCTTGGCTACAGGGTAATTCGCTGGAAATTACGGAATCTATTTTTGTTATGGCTGAGGTTTTTGGTATTTTAGTTAATAAGAACGAAATTTTACACTTCCCCGAAAGACAGGTTGTGCTTATTAAGGCGAACCGCCAACAACTCGTAGAACTAATTGAGGGAAGTTCATATATTGCAGAATTTAGAAAGGCTCGAGATACTGCGCGCTTTTTTGAGGAATTGGAAAATGTCGAACAGTCTGACTGGGTAAACGAATTACTATCTCGTTTGCAATTTAATGATAGTGATGTTTCCATATGTATTTTGGATACCGGAGTAAATAATGGGCATCCCTTGCTTGCACCTGTGATTGATGATTGTGACTGTCATACGTTTAATCCTAATTGGGGGAGAGATGATCAACGGGGGCATGGGACTCGTATGGCTGGGTTAGCTGCTTATGGTGATCTACGATGTATCCTTGAAGGTAGCAGTCCTGTTGAGGTAAGGCATCGAATTGAGTCTGTAAAAATCCTCCCTTCAGGAGGAAGTAATGATCCGGATTTGTACGGGTATATTACTCAGCAAGCTGCAAGTCTAACTGAGATTAGCAATCCTACCCGCAGAAGAATATCATGTATGGCCGTGACGACTTCGGAGGGCATTCTTACGGGACGTCCATCTTCCTGGTCAGGTGCAATAGATGCATTAACGTCAGGATATCATGACCAACATAAACGGTTATTTATTGTTTCGGCGGGAACAATTCCCGAGGCTCATTGGGGTGACTATCCCCGAATAAACCTTAAGTATCCTGTTGAGGACCCGGGCCAATCCTGGAATGCATTAACTGTTGGGGCATATACCCAAAAGGATAATGTCACAGATTTACGATATGGGCCTCTAACACCTATAGCAAGTGCTAATCAGCTATCGCCATCAAGTACTACTTCTGTTACATGGGAGGAACGTTGGCCGATTAAGCCTGATGTTGTTTTCGAGGGAGGAAACGGAGTGCGAGATCAAAGTGGTTTCCCTTCCGGTTGCGATGACCTTTCATTGATAACTACATATTTTAAACCACATCAGAGACATTTAAGTGTATTTTGGGGTACTAGTGCTGCTACAGCAGAAGCTTCACATCTAGCTGCTCAGATTCAATGTGAGTATCCTAATATGTGGCCTGAAACAGTTAGAGGTATAATTGTTCACTCGGCAGAATGGACAAGCCAAATGGAAGCACAGTTTCTGGATGGAAGAAGTCGGGCCGATTATAGAAAACTTATGCGGATAGTTGGTTATGGGGTGCCAAATGTCAATCGATGCTTAGAGTGTTCGAGGCACCGCTTGACGCTAATTGCTCAAGAGGAGATGCAACCTTTCGAAAAGTCACCTAAAGGTACTTATCGTGCGAAGGATATGCATATCTATAAACTGCCTTGGCCAACTGAAGTGCTCAGAGGACTTGGGGAAACATTGATTACAATGAAAGTTACCCTATCCTATTTTGTAGAACCAGCCCCAGGCGAAATTGGATGGGGAGATAGGTATCGTTATTCTTCTTATGGATTACGTTTTGATATTAACTCTCCCTTAGAAAGTAAGGATCAATTTTTGGTTAGGCTAAATGCTGCAGTAAGGGACGATGGTGAAAAAGTTGAAACTTCAAGTCGTAGCGATCGCTGGAATATTGGTCAAACGAGTGATCTCGGTTCAATACATTCCGACTTTTGGAAAGGCACCGCGGCGGAAATTGCTGAATGTAATTTAATAGGGATTTATCCCGTATCAGGTTGGTGGAAACTACGGCCACATTTAGGTAAATATGAGCAACGAGCCAGATATTCATTAATAGTCTCACTACAAACAC
The DNA here is from genome assembly GCF_007830295.1 of Sporomusa sp. KB1. Taxonomy (GTDB): domain Bacteria; phylum Bacillota; class Negativicutes; order Sporomusales; family Sporomusaceae; genus Sporomusa. The sequence continues at coordinate 3,450,076 of NZ_VLKC01000002.1, forward strand.
CTGATATTGAAACCGATATTTATACACCAATAGTTACACCTATAATTGTACCAGTCTCGTAACCAAGAGGTAAATTAATGGGGGTGCAACCTAGATAGCGTAACATCACATAGAAATATTATACATAGTAAATAATGAAAGTGGCAATCCCATTGAACCTATTGGGGTTACGGCTACTGTAAGATAGAGTAAAACGCCAATTTGCCAACTTCAAAACCATCTGTGTGGCACTAACCTGTTATGGGTGAGTTCGATTCCTCATAGAAAAATAAAAACATCCGAGTATTTTATCTCGGATGTTTTTTCTTGGTTTAATAAGTGAAATTCATTTTGCAGTGACAATCAAATGACAGTCTAACGTTTTATACTGAAAAGCAGGAGTTGCTATTTCATTTACAGAAAAAGAAATTTATGGGTTGCAGACAGAAAGATTGGAGATATGTGAAATGTTAAAAAATGCACTTTATTATCCGCATATGACTTTCCAAAATCCTAGTTGGCTCAAAGCAATGGCAATGTACTATGAAAACATATATAGAATAGTTCCAGATAATATCATTCCAGATGATCCAGAGGAATTACAATCCTTGTTAGAAGATTCATCTATTGGCAAGATGCTTAATCCAATAAGATATGCAAAAGCTACGGCTCATTTGTTTCTTAAAAAAAAAGAAAATTGGAATGCATCAGCACTAATCGGAGATGACGAAGAAGAGAAAGAAAAAAATTTTATAAGAGTGCATGAGGATAAGACAGATATTTCAGTGCGAAAATTATTCCTCTCCTTGGGATATCAAGAAACCGATTCATGGATAGATTTACCGATAGGCTTAGCATCGAATTACATGTTATTTCTTGCTACAGAAATCGCCAAAAAAAATAAATTAGATTTAATTACCGACTCGTGGGCACCTTGGACAGCAACGACCTATTTCAATGTAGATGGTAATATTGATGAATTCTTATTGCCGTGTGGCGTTGGTGGGTATAGTGAGAACATAGACGATCCTTTTGCATTGTTCTGCCTTCTTATCGGGGAAATTACTCCTATAAACATTCATGAGATTCCGGCAGAAAAAATTGTAGCGTTTAGAGACAGAAGGCGAGATGAAATATCAAATTTTCGAAATAAGGTTGAGGAATTGTACGAAGAGTTACAGAGTTTAGACGATCCGGTAGTAAGGTATGATTCTATTATAAACAAAGTTAAAGAACTAGAAAAAGCAAAACGAGAATATCAAGATAGTGCTGATATAATTAAAGCGAAAAAATGGTTTGGCGCTTCTTTTATGGGGTTTCCTGCTCCGCTTGCATTAGGAAGTGTTTTTAATATTCCAGTTTCGCAAATCGTTACACTGGCTGCTACTAGTATCGCAATTGGCGGGTTATTTAATATAAAAAACTCAAAGGTCGAATTAAACAAATTGAAGAAAGATAATCCGGCATCATTATTGGTTGAAATAGAACGTAGCTTTAAACAATATACCCGATTTAGAGGTGTCGGCGATATGAATCACCACGCTTATAATTGTATGGAAGAGTATATTAATGATTAGTACTCCTGTATTCACGGTAAGTGTCATGGGGAATTTAACTTTATATCTGTAAAATGAGATTTATTTGGAGAGCAAGATTAATAGACAAGAACCATGTTGCATTGTAGATAACTAATGTAAGCATTAAAAATGACGTTAAAGAGTGGCACGAGTCTTTTAATGCTAATAAACCAGTTTTTAATCTGAGTGGATTATAGCGGAATAATAATGAGAGAAAAACAAAAAGGAAGCGTTACTTTTGATAAAAGACAAAGAAGAAATAGAAAAATATATTTATATTTTAAGCGAAACTTTATGTAGAAGCGATTATTGGGATGAAGGACAATTTAATATATGTAAAAATATCGTTGACAATAATTCTAATATGAAAAATTTATATGAAAGTACTCAAAAGAAGTTAGAGACAGATATTTTCAATCAGATGGCTAAAATCAGAAATATAGAAGCTTTTCAGACAGCTTTATTTTGTATTCGTTCTAAAGCAAAAATTTTAATGTATAAAGACAATCTTCACGATTGGACAGAAAGATTTAAGATTGTCAACTATTTGTTTTTGTTTGCTGTTTCAACTGAAATAGGAAATAGGACAGTTCTTTTTTGTAAAGATAGTAATGTTGTTCGAAAAATTATTGGGTTAGGTTATACTTTTTTTTGTAATTTAGAATTTTACAATCAAACAAAATGTAATATAAAAGAAAAAATATATGAAAAATTTTATGCACGTATGGAAAAAGTGACAAATCGGATAGGAGATATGCACACATATCAAATTAAACAAAAGGATATTTTATTGAATCTCCAGAAACGAAACATTAACGAAGTGAAAATGAAATCTAGAATAAATGTACAATTGGAGAACTTTGATAAGATAAAACAAGCACTAAATAATAATAGAGTAATCTCAATCGCCAATAAAAATTCTCCGAAGGACGATTTAATTATTCTTGAAAATAACGCCTTTAAGTGTCTGCAGAAAGAACTACAAGTTTTTATAGAAAGATTTGAAGCGAAAAAAAGTAAAAATCCATCAGACATAGAATGTGATTTTATTTTTTCTTATCGTAATGCATCATATATATTTATATCTAAAAAAATAGTATTTGATACGTTAGAAATGTTTGAAAAGTTTTTTTTAATGGGACAGTATGAGAATCTATTCAAATATTATTATCAAGTAAATATTGATCAAAAAAATTTATCGGATTATAACAAACTTATGACATATAAAATTGTTGATTTTCTTTTTATAAATAATTATTTGTTGCCTTTGGAAACTAGAAAGGATAAATTGATAGTTCCGCGAATAGAAATTGAGGATTATACTTTGGAAAAACAGAGACAACTTGGAGACATTGATGTATTATTTTATTCCTCGAATACAAGTATATTATATGTTGTAGAGTACAAAAATTACCAAATGATGATAACTAGAGAAAATGATGTAAGTGCAGAAATATCTAAAGTGGAACGAGAAGAGACTATAAAAAAAGTATTAAGGCGTCAAGCTTGTATTGAGGAAAATATAGATTATATTTTAGAACACCTTTTCAAAAACCGATATAATGTAAAGGGAATTAAATCAATTATACTAACTACAAAACCAAATTTTTATTTTTTTCAATTTCCAATTGAAAATACTGATTGTGAATATATGGATTGGATAGAATTCGAAGAGAAGGTAATTCAGAAGCAATTTTGATAAAGAAACGCAGAAATGATTAAGAAGCCATTTGGTAGTTCTGCATACGACGATAAATAGCTTACTTAACACGTAGCGACGAATAAAAATTCCGCCGGGTTCTCCTTTGTTTGGCAGATTGTCCAATTTTATCTCCGATTTGTCCTGTAGGTATTATTTAAGATGAGTGAAATTGATTGCTAAGCAACGTGGTCATGAAAAGGCTCGGTATTTGAGCGAAAGGATAAAGCAGGAACATGGAGAGCCAGATTTACTTTATACAGATCTGGTTGTCAATAAGTATACTCTTTCGGACATGCCACAAACCCAGTAAATAAGCACCATAACAGCTATGTAAACTTGCCGTTTATTTGCCGTTTATTTTCGAAAAAGAGCTCAAAAAAGAACAAATGTTCTAAGAATCAAAAACCTTGAAACTCGTATAAAACAAGCATTTTCAAACATAACAAAACGTAAACAAAAGCAATGTTTCCACCTTCTAAGCGGTTGGTCGTAGGTTCGATTCCTACCAGGCGTGCCAGAGAATTAAGGCTCTCGAGGATTCGGGAGCCTTTTGTTATGTTAAATGGGGGATAGTTATTTTATACAAACAACAATAGTTACATATAAATGCAGAAGACAGGTTTTACGTTTGCCTGTTTTTTCATTTGCAGCTTTTCTTGCACGGGCTATTCAGTTTTCCATTAAATTTCCGGTTTCTTGTTCTGCTGATGTGAAAAGCAATAGAAAAGTGAGCCATTTGACATTCAGAAAGTGAGCCACTTTTGATGCTCAAGAAGTGAGCCACCCCGATAAAAAATATTAAACCTCTTGGTCTCCGCTGTTGTTGTCTGGAGTCTCACCTCCAAACTGTCCGGTTGCCGCAATCCTCTGGCGGAGGCGGTATGAGGGACCGTTGGTATCGACAATATGAGAACGATGCGTCATTCGGTCCACGATAGCAGCAGTAAGCATAGGATCACCGAAGATCTCCGTCCAGCGTGAAAACTCCAGGTTCGTAGTGATGATCACACTGCCACGCTCATTACGACTGGATAGAATCTGAAATAGCAGCTCGGCGCTGGAACGCGCGAAGGTTAGATACGACAGTTCATCCAAAATCAATAGATTGAGTTTGGTGAGTTGTTGTTCCAACTTAGAAAGTGTGTGATTTTGCTGAGCTTCTAACAAATCATTCACTAGCCCCGCAGCAGTGTAAAACCGCACGCGCAGTCCTTTTTCACAGGCTTTTAGACCGAGGGCAGTTGCCAGATGCGTTTTCCCAGTACCAGGGTTGCCACAAAAGACAATGCCTTCTTTTTGCTGGATATATTGACAATCAGCCAGTTGCCAAATAACAGCAGGGTCTATGTGTGGTACGTTTTTGAAGTCAAACTCATCGAGGGTTTTAATGATCGGAAACTTGGCTTGCTGCATTTTTAGGCGGCGTTGATTTTCCTGACGATGCGCCACTTCATTTTTCATGATTTTGAGCAGAAAATCCGCATAGCCCCAGCCATTTTGCTCCGCTTCCCGAGCCACCGTCTGGTAGTTAGAGAAACAAGGCAGCTTTAGCTGCTTAGCATAAAACGTAATCATTCCCGCATGGCTATCCATGTTTAATTCCTCCCCTTCATGAGTGTGTCATATTGCTTTAAGTTCACTGGCATGATTTTGGGGAGGCGCGGATCAGTAAGAATAGGCTCTGGTGACTGTACCTGCCTATGTATTGCCTGTAGAAGGTGAAATCGGACAGCCTCAACGGAGTAATGATTGGCTAATTGGGCTTTACGAACAGCACCCAAGACCGCTTCTTGGCCGTACTGGACAGTGAATTTTAGAATAGTAACGAAATCTCTGTCGGCGTTTTTCCCCGTCAGGCGATGCTTGAAATCCATAATCTCTGACGGAAGTCCGGCGTGGCGTACTGGTGCTGCATTGGTGACAGCGCGTGGTTTTTTCTCAAGCACCGGCAAATAATGAGCTAACTTATAGGAAACAGCACCTCTTTTGTAAGAGCGTTGATGAGTCACAATCTTTGCTGATTTGTACCAAACCTCCACATTTAGAGGATATCCTTTAACAGTGACTTCCTGACCAATGAGGTGCACCGGTACAGAGTACTCGTTATGATCGAACTGTATCAAAGATCCATCTCTCACTTTAGCTGGTTTTGTAATGGCACATTCGAAGCTACTGTGCGGCAGAGACGTGAGACAGGCCTGTTCTTCTGCTAGCATAGTACCAACCAGTGCTGGACGGCTTTGGATTTTGTGAGTCAAGTAATCCTTGCTGTATTGATCCAAACAACTTTGCAGTTCTTCCCATGAATCTACGTGGGGAATTGGAACGAGGACATTACGCCGGGAGAATCCTACCAGATTCTCCACCAGACCTTTTTCATTACCCTGTCCTGGATTGCAGAACGTGCTGGCAAAGGCATAATGAGCTTTGAGATATTGAAAGGGCAATTGCTCCTGGGTAACGTGTCTGCCCCAGCCTTCCTTTACTGCAGTCTTTACGTTGTCATAGATTAGACGTCGGGGCACGCCGCCGAAAAATTCGAATGCCTTCCGATGGCCCATGAGAAAAGACTCATAACGTTGAGTTGGGAAGGCTGCTACAAAAATGGCCGCACTATGACAGAGGCGCATGCAAAAGAGTTGGACTACGGTACGTTGGCCTTTTATATACGCGATAGCCGTTCCCCAATCTACCTGGGCTGCTTCGCCTGGATCAAATTCAAGGGGGATATGTACCTTTGTTGTCTGCTTTAGCTGATGGACGAATTGACGAATGGTGGAGTATCCACCGGTAAAACCATGTTCTTTGCATAAACGATCATAAATTCGTTTGGCGGTGTGTCGCTGCTTGGGCAGATTATTTTGCCGGTCTTCTTCAAGATAGCCATTAATGATATCTTTGACCGGCCCGATTACTGGAAAACCACGCTGAGGGGTTTTGACGGTCAATGGCATGACCTCTCCTTCAACGTACTTTTTTACAGTATTTCTAGAAATACCAAGCCTTCTGGCAATTTCTCTTTGCGAAAGCCCTTCAACTGCGTAGGCATGTCTGATAAACTGGTATTGATCCACCTCGATCACCTCTAAAACCTCCTGTCGCTTTTGTCTCAGCAACTCTAGCATACAGGATTTTAATGGGGTCGGGGTGGCTCATTTTGACATTGTCATTTTGAGCCACTTTGGCTCACTTCTAGAATATCATTCACATGCTGATTCCAGTACGTGTGCGTATATATCGGTAGTGGTACTAGTGTTATCTTTCTGACGGATAACAAAGGGGTTTATTGAGGGAATACCCTTTGCAGGTGAGGTTGATAGTAGAAATGTTTCCACAAGCTTATAACAGCCAACATTCAAACTATTCATAGCTATCGTTCTGAACGATAACAAATTTGTTGAGACTTTGGCTCCTGACAATTCAGGAGTCAAAAATAACTATCCCGCCCACAAAGGAAAAAAATAACCGGCGCAATGGCCGGAGTATTACTTAACTGCTTTTAGCTGATGTATGGCTGCTTCCTGCTGGAATAGGCGGGAATTAAGAACTTCAAACTTAGCGTTCAATTCGGCAACATCCTCTTTAGTGGACGCCTTACCGGTTAAAACATTCAAACCATGACCGATACTATGAGTTTGGGCATTCAATTCTTCAGTTCGGTGCAGCAGAGCTTTGATAAACTCGGTGTTTTCACGCTGCTGGCCTGCGATATTGCTGACGGTAGTCTTTAAGTCGGTCAGATCGGACTCTATACGGTCAAAGCGTTTATTAGTCTGTTGTTGACCTTCTTCCATGCGGTCAAGTCGAGCGATAATCTGTTCTAGCAATTCCTCCATGGTGAGCACCGTCCTTTCGTGTATTCTCATTGTAGCATTATTGAGGGCGGGTAGCAATGTACATATAGAAGTTTGCGGATTTCATAGATGATAACAGTTAGGCAGCATGTGTATTCTATGGTACAATATGTATATGAATAAGTTTTAATAAAAGATGTGGCGTTGTTGTTTAATACTTCGATTGTTTAAATTTTCCATAACCAAGCAATAATAGATGTATAAATGATTAGTTTAGTGAGTAACGCTACGCTAACTATAACATGTGTTGAGTAAGGAGGTTGCGAGAAAATGAAACCTACGGTAAGTTTTAATAATACAATGGAAAAATACAGAAAAAAAGTTATTACGGCTACATTGAATGGCGTACGGCTTGAAAAAACTATTCGTGTGCGACCACGGAGCGAAAGTGAAAAAGTTGCTTTGTGTCATGCCGTTATTCATACAATTAATGAAGCAAAACGTTCCGGACGGCTAAAGAAAACTGATAGAGGATATGCGTTGTCATGGAAATTCTGAGAGAACGTCTTAGTAAGTGCAAAGCGATTCAGGAGATATTGCAAAAACAAATGACGGTTGCCGGGATAATTAGCGAAGCATTTAAACAGTATAAACTTACCCCGGTCGTAGTAGGCGGATTGGCTGTAGAATTTTATACATTATCCAGTTATCTTACTCAGGATATTGACATGGTCATACCGGGTGATGCTTATGCAAATGAAATAATGCCTGCATTAGGATTTAAAAAATGTGATAGTGCATGGGTATTTGAACAAGATCCAGCGATTATCGTAGACTTTCCGCGGAGCCCGCTGGGTGGCTCGTGGGATAAGGTGTTACCGGTTGAACTAGAGTCTGGGGAAATTGTATATATGATTTCCATTGAAGACATTATCATAGATCGTTTGTTAGCCGTTAAGTATTGGGGTGATCCAGAAGAATGGTCTCAATATATGATGGCTGCTCACTATGATGATATCGATTGGGACTACTGCTTAAAGCGAGCGGAAGAAGAAGTATGTTTAGCTGTATTCAATAAAGTTAAGGCACTGGCTGAAAAGTACAGACAGGCTTTTAATGAAAGATAACGAACTTTGTTGTTCGACATTTTTGACTCAGCATAGACTCAACATAAGTAGTCTGGCTGAGAAAAATTTTAGTAGGGGACCAAAACCTCGTAAAATTTGATAGAAATGATAGACTGCCTAATCAAAGGTATTCCTGAAATCCTTGATTTATAAGGGTTTGTAGGATTAGAAAAAACGGATTATACAGACCAAATCCAATTTCTAAGCGGTTGGCCGTAGGTTCAATTCTTACCAGGCGTGCCAGAGAAATGTAGCATCTACGCGGGTTTTTCGCCCATGTAGGTGCTCTTTTTATTGTAAAAATAAAACAAAGTGTCAGTAACCCCGTCCCATTGACACCTGTTATACAGGAAAAAAGGGACAGCCTCCTCAGTTTTCTTGAGGGACTATACCTTTTTAAGCATTAAAGGGACTTTTTCAGTGGCCTCGTTACGGACAGCCTTTTTTTATTTTAATAGGGCATATGCTATTTTTTCAGAAATAAGCCTGCTGTTTTCCGGAATTTCATGACTATAAATATCAAGTGTAGTTGAAACTCTTGCATGGTCAAGTGCTTGGGATACACGTAATGGGAACATTATCGGCCAGCAAGGTAGTAGCAAACGTATGTCTTAATGTGTGGAAATTCTTGCAGGGAAACCGTTTCCAACCTTTTTTTTTGACGGCACTCTTCCAATATTACTTCATATGATTTCTTTACGCTCATTGGTTTGGCAATGAAGTTGTTCAATGAAAACTCAATATGTAACTGTAGTTTATTCCAGAAACGCTTTAAAAAGTTCTGTGGGGATATTGGATTGTGGTTATTTGTTACAAAAGCAAGGTCATCATCACCGGGATGGAGCAAACGGCTTTCGGCCCATTTTTTCTTATAATCTTTTAGAGCGGCAACCGTTTGCGGGGGGATACTAATTTTTCGTACACTGCTTTGGTTTTTTGGTGGCTCAAAAATGATACCCTTTTTATTTGATACCTGAAGTGTTTGGCGAATAAATATTTCGTTGTTGTTTAAATCAATATCTTGACATCTTATTTCAAGTAATTCTCCTAATCGAATACCGGTAGTAACCGCTAATAGTAGCAATGGATAAAAACGATCTTTTTTTGCATGGGATAACAATAATTCGATTTCAGTAGAAGTGAGAACATGTATCTCTTCGCGCACTACTTTAGGAGTATCAACAAGGTCGGCAGGATTACTTTGGAGATACTTATTGATTACTGCCCTTCGCAGCGCGTTTCGAATCATTTGGTGAACCTTTTTTCTAGTTTCTCCAGAAAAACCTTCTTCTTGCATGTCGTTATACGATTCTGCAAGTGATTAGGGGTAATTTTTTGAATAGGCATATTCCATAAGGGCTCTGTATGATAAATTTGAGATGTATAGCCTTCATATGTACGCTGTCTTATTTTAGGTTTTGCATAACACAAAAACAGAGAAGTGGCTTAAAACCACCTCTCTGCTAAAAAGGTTATTTATTTGGATTAGGAATATCTTGTGGATTTGCAGTTTCATGGTTTACTGGTTTCTTCTCATCGTGCTTTTGAGGAGAGACAGGCTTTTTATTAGTGTCGTCTTTAGGAGGAAGTGGTTTCTTGTCGTCTAAGTTGCATTTTTCGCCGTGCGGATGATTTTTCTTGCAGTTGGGGTCTTTTTGATGGTTAGGATTCTTGCATTTTTCTCCATCAATGGGTTGATGGTCTTGAGCCTGATTTTGAACAATCGGTGGTCTTTCTGGAATTTGATCATTCTGAGCAGCAAAAACGGACATAGTGCCGGCACCATATGCCATTACCAATCCTAATGTAAGCGATAGCATTGCCTTATTTTTTAGAAACATGGAAATCGCCTCTTTCAAATAATTATTGAGTACCTTTGTTTGGTACGACTTTATCTTAACAATTAATTTTTAAATTTTGTTTAATAAGTTGGCGATATAGGCTAATTTACAGAAATTAACTCAAATAACAGGAGAATACGAAAATGCAAAATAAACTGTCCGATCTAAACAATCACCTGTTCATGCAGCTCGAAAGGCTCGGCAATGAGGAACTGAGCGGCGACAAACTCGCCAAAGAGATTAACCGGGCGAGGCTGTTACGGACGTCGCTCAGCAGATCATCGCGAACGGGAATTTGGTCTTGAAGGCGAAGGTTGCAACTGAAACGGTTGCCAAAGGGTAACAATCCCCCCGATGTTGCTGGAGTAACGCTTCATGAACAAAAAATATACGGCAGAGCACATCAATTATATCGCAGCTAATAGAAATAGGCAAAGGGACGGTGGAAGTGTTTTGAAATGACAAAAATAATGACCAGGACAATACCGCAGTCCCCTTGTCTGGCGTTTTCGATACTACTCTGCTGCGGAAAATCTTCACGGGTTTTTATTTTTCCCGGCGGAACAATTTTTATTTAGTTAGTATATTATATATTAGTTCGGAAAAAGAAAAAGTGATAAAGTTGAGCTATATGAAAAGTGTAAAAGGCGCTTGGAAGGCAATGTTTCTATAGGCGTGCTTGAAGACATTTTACAGTCAGCAGGACATAACATATAATAAGGGGATTTGACATGAGCGAAATTGAGATATTAAACAGTGTTGATCCTGTCGGAAATATTATCTTGTGTAATGACAAAGTGTATCGTGGTATAAATGCAGGTTACGAGGAAGAATATGCACAGATTTATAATAAATGCAAAGTGAATGGATTGCTGGGAAACTTCATAATTCCAACTATAATTGCAGACGATTTTACATTAGAACCATATCAGCTGATATTTGAACATGAATTGGTAAAACCTTATATTTATCCGTTTGAGTGGACGTTATTGATGCACTGCGATGCCGCTTATACAGTGCTGGATTTAGTAGTGAAACTGGATGAAATCGGCTTAGGATTAAAGGACGGACATCGTTTTAATATAGCATTTCATAAAGGCAGATTTTTTTGGATAGATTTTGGCTCAATTATTTCCTATAAAACCACGCATTGGATGATTGAAGAGTTTATTGATTCATTCATACATTCGATTATTTGTATTGATCAAGGTATTTTTTATAAAAAAGATATATACGAATGTCTAACTGAAGCGCAGAAGGAAAAATACGCCTTAGCACGCTCAACTATTATCAATTATGGTATGGCAGGCGATATTTCTAACGCAGTTACACTGCTTTACGACTGGATTAAAATATATGAGCATAACATTAAGATTTTGCCGTATAATCATGTAACTTCTACCGCCGTACTTGACGGACTTATTGCCTTTATTAAAACAGCAAATATAGATCGTGTTCTTGTAATTGACGGTAATGCTGCTGATATTTCATTATCGTTGAATAAATATGGAAATTCAGTTACTGTTTTTAATGCAGATGCTCAGTATATAGATTCTCTTTATTTTCAAATCAGGAGAAAAATAACCAACATCTCGCCGGTTTTTATTGATGTTACGCTTCCGGATAAGTTAAATGAAGGCTTAAAATGGCCTAAAGCTGAAAAAAGGTTTGCGGCAGAAATGGCTATCATAGTTAATCCTCCGGGGTCTCAATGTAATCTAGAATTTAATAAGTTGATTCAAAGCCTCAAGTTGTTTTCTGTCAAGTATGTTGCAATTGAAGTGGAATATCCTTACACTACTAAAACGATTAGCGCCATAGAACAAAGTGTAGAAATCGTAGCGGTGATACAGGATAAATGTAATGATGCAACTTGTTTGATAATTGTTAAGGTATAATCTTGTGTTATGGGGACTCGTAGGAACGGTGTAAGTTTCTTGGAAATTATGGGGACGGTTCCGCTGATGCGAACTCACTCTTCTAGCATGATAATTTCTACTGCATCAAAAGAACCGTTCTGTTCGCCAAGCAGCGCACGGAGTATAGCGGCTGTGAATTCTGCCTGAGAAGGCCCTTGCCGCGACGCGGAAAGACTATGCTCATAAAAAGTTTGAAGCCTTATTGGATTGTGCTAAAGATGCCGAAGTTACTGGTATTCAGCTGTCAGCCAATTTTAGTGTTATACAAATTTACGCTAGCAATATACAATTTATGGATACCAAAATTAAAGCCATTAATGGTGAAATTAATAAATGGGCAGAACAACTTCCTGAAATTGCATTGCTTAAAAGCATACCTGGTATAGGTGAAACATTGGCACCGCTTATTGTGGGAGAAATAGGCGATATCATGCGATTTACCAATGTCAAACAACTTGTAGCTTATTGTGGAATTGATCCATCTGTACGCCAATCTGGAAATTTTGTTGGTACCAGAAACAAGGTGACAAAAAGAGGTTCGCCTTTCTTACGACGAGCATTATATGTTGCCGCAACAACAGCCATTCGCAAAAATCCTAACGGGTGGCTTGTAAATCCAGTCATCTACGAATATTACAAAAAGAAAATTGAGTCAAAACCTAAAAAACAAGCACTAGGTGCAGTTATGAATAAGCTTCTACGAATTATTTTTTCTGTTCTAAAAAACAAACAGCCTTTGTTTAATTACTCCAGAACAGCAAGTTGCTCTGTATCAAGCCAATAGAAAAAAGACGGCGTAAACTCGGCTAAAAATTGAACATTAACATGGCCTTATTAAATAATGTTCGCATTTTTTGAAGGTTTGTTTGCTATACCCTTTTTTAGTACAAGATTTTTTTAGTTTAGGGCTTGACTTCAGTTAGCTGGTCTTTGTCTGCCTTCCTTTGCGCTATGATTATCAAGCTCTTTTTGCATCGTCACAAAATTTGATTGCTTCTTCTTTACTGGTGAAATACTTGTCTTATTTCAAGACTCTAAATTTGATATCAAATACTTGCCCAAATGCAGGAGTCGTATTTATATAGGAAGAATGTAATATTAGGATGCAGTTGGTAGCATCGGCTTCGTAACTATAATAAAACTGGATGGTGACAAATATGATTATCAAAACCCAAGATATGAACGTTGAACAGCGAACTGGTGAACGAGAAGGCACTTTGACAACGCTACTCGAAAATTCTCAGATGCACAACAAAAGTAGCCTCTTTGCCAAAATCACCTTGAAACCAGGACGTAAAACTCCCTATCATAAACACGAAGGTGACTGCGAAGTTTATTACATCGTCTCTGGCCATGCCCAAGTAAATGATAATGGCTCTTTAAAAGATGTCAAAGCAGGCGATATTATATTTACTGATAACGGCGAAAGCCATTCACTGGAGAATATCGGTGATACCGATTTAGAATTCATTGCACTTATTCTCAAGCTTTAACCTTTTTTCTTCTCTACTACAATATTTTTCACTATGAATTTCTAGGGTTACCATAGAAAGATAACTGCAATTAATATAAGTCTGTTTGATAATTACTTAATTATAGACGGCAAACAATACCGCATAGTACACATGATAACAACATAATTGAAGTCTTTGCCGCATCCTCCGGGGTGCGGTTTTTCTATTTCCAAATTTCTCTAAAGAAATTCTAAATAATGGCGGTTATTATTAATCCATGGATCCAGTAACAAACAGTTAGGGAGTGAATGTTTCCATGAAAAATATAGGCAAAAAAGTTATCATATACTCAATGCTTGGTTTACTTCAAGTAGGAATGTTTTCCTCAGTAGCCGCAGCAGCCTCTGGACCATTACATAACGACGGTTTTCAGCGAATCGCGTATCTTGACCGTAATGACCGACATGATAATGACCGCCAACGTCAGCACGATGAACGCAAACGCCAGGAAAACGAGCGGCACGAAAGAGAAATGAAGCGCCGGCCGCATGAAGGTGAAAGAAAATGGCGTGAGCGGCAAGAGCGGGAGAAAGACCGTCATGATCAGAATTTGCGCCAAATTGCTGCCCTTTTAATTGGTATTGCCATAGGGTCTGGCTCATCGGGTAATTGATAAAACTAAGCCACATTTTTAAAGTGCGGCTTTCCAAATTTTTATCCATACAAGTACCCAGCAGCATGCAGTTGCTGGGTACTGAAATAGGCAAAGGGACGGTGACCAGTGTCTTGGAATGACAAAAATAGTGACCAGGACAACCCCTTGTCTGTTCGATGATGGCAAGCCCTTGCTGGGGATGGGAAGGCATGAAAGTAGCAATATATTCGCCTCTTGCGGGATTGGTTTAAGCGACCAGCAGGATAAAAAAAGAAGCCCAATCAGGGCTTATGAGATGCAGTGATTAGCTTCTTTCGAGAACCGCGAATTTAATTAATACCTACGAAACTGTCGAGCACTATAGAACCTACGTCTGCCCGATCTACCGAATCTTCTTTCAGGATCACCAGGCGGATCATCGAACGATGATCCACACATAGGACACATGTTATGTTGGGTTGAATCGAATTCGTGTCCGCAGCAAGGACAGACTTCGCACATATCGTAGCAACAGTTTTCATAAATTCGGAAGTGTCTACTAAAGGTTCCGACACACCTTCTTTGGCAACGTGGTCTGCATTCATTTTTTGGCATGCATTCATGTTCTGGCGTGTAATCACAGTCGGGCATACACTCATCATCACGCATACGGTATCTCATTATTATACCTCCATAATATTTTTCTGAATGGGTCTATAATATTTTATGCGTAATATTGACTACATGCTACGTCAAATAGAGTCTAATAGATAATCTAAAAGGAGGTATTTACCATTCGAGCTATTACTATTTTACAGCCGTGGACAAGCAGTATGTTGGCGGCGATGAAAAAGATGGAGGGGTAAAGTGGTATGACAAATAGGCGAAGGGACGATGGAAGTGTCTTGAAATGACAAAAATAGTGACAAGGACAATACCACCGTCCCTGTCATATCACCGGTATCCAAGAAGCGAAAACCGAGCCAAAAGAAAAGCCAAGGGAAGTCCCAAGGCCAACGACAAACTGTAGTCAAGTATATCTGCTTAAAGTGTAACGAAGAGGAAGCAATTCCCTATAAGGTAGTCAGAGTCTTTGATGCCATGGATGATGGAGACCCAACAGTACCGCCGCAGTTTAGTTGCGAGAAATGTGGTGGGGCCATGTATCCAGAGTATTATAAAGGTATTCACGGATATGAGTATAAGGTTTCGGATGTGAGATAAAGCCCAAGGCCCGCGTTAGCGGTTTTTTTTATTGCCGTCTGCCAGTTGTCTGGTGGGCGGTTTTTTCATAAATAACCTGTAGGCAGATTCATATATTATATAAAGCACAGAAGGGGGGGATTAGGTGTCATTTGATAGTCCGGATCTGTTCAAGGTTGTAGTTATTATATTTGTATCAGTTATTTATGGTATTTTTGCTATAATCAATTCGGATAATGTTTAGAGCCTAAGCAACAGCCCCTGGCATGTGCCGGGGGCTTTGATTTGTTGCAAAACGGCACGACTCAATTAAAAAGGGACATGTAGCATAAATAGCGTTTTTAGGTGTTTAGCTCGGGATAGTATCTATTCTATTGTCTACTATATGTGTTTACGATGTCTAAAAAGTAATATCAAGTGTAAACCGTGGTGCTTATTTAGCGTTTATTTTCGAAAAAGACATAAAAAAAGAACGAACGTGCCAAGAAGATAAAAGCAATCTTAATTACTCTTAATCAGTAGGTTATAGGTTCTGTGCGGGGCCAGTCCCGCCCCTTAACACCTTAACTTAATTTAAAATGGCTATTACTGATCGGCGGGATGATCCCGTCGATTTTTATTTGTACTGTATGGAGGCCAAGAAAGAGCAAGTGATAGCTGAATTCTTGGTGGCCCTTCGCCGATAGCATGGGCAAGACCGTCTTGGGAATTTTGCCCGGCATGGTATAATAAGAAAAACAGAGACACTCTAACTCAGAAGGAGACTTAGCCATGACCTCAAGGAAGAACCACCTCGTTTTTGACACAAAGATTGGCGGCACCAAACCAGTGACCGTTGTCGATAAAGGCCATAAATGCCCCTTCTGCTACCGTGACGAACTTGAGGGCATCATAGCCGAAGATGGGCCAATACTTCTCATCGCCAATAAATACCCGGTGCTCCGGGACACTTTCCCGACTGTCCTTATAGAAACCGATGACTGTGCATCCGAACTATCCCTATATCCAAGGGATCACCTTTACCGGGTCATTCGTTTTGGCATCAAGAATTGGCTGGACATGATTGAAGGCGGCGAATTTGCCTCGGTCCTGTTCTTCAAAAACCACGGCCCCAGCTCGGGCGGCAGCATTCGCCACCCCCACATGCAGATCATCGGCCTTCGCCACCTCGACTACACCGCCAACATCTCCCCGGCCAGCCTCGAAGGAATCGTCATCAGCCGCGACGGCGGCGTCGAACTTGCTATCGCCGACAAGCCGCTGGTCGGCTTCGTTGAACTCAACATCAAGCTCGCCGACCTCGGGCACCTCGACCGCCTGGCCGACTTCTTGCAGATTTGCGCCCATTACTTCCTCCACCACTACAACTGTGACTGCAACAGCTACAATATTTTCTTCTACCATATAAACGGCCAGATAACTGCCAAGATCATGCCCCGGTTCGTTACTTCGCCCATCTACGTCGGCTACGCTATCCCCCAGCTGTCCAGCCGCATTCCCGACGTCGCCGCTGACCTCAAGCGAATATACGGATTATAATTTCAGTCGAGGTGATTTCAGGAGCATAATTGCGGCCCCGTGTAGGCGTTACTTTAATATAAATGCAGAAGACAGGTTTTACGTTTGCCTGTTTTTTTCATTTGCAGCTTTCCTTGCATGGGTTATTAAGCTTTCCATTATATTTCCGGTTTCTTGTTCTGCTGATTCCAGTACGTGTCGTATATATCGGTAGTGGTACTAGTGTTATCTTTCTGACGGATAACAAAGGGGTTTATTGAAGGAATACCCTTTGCAGGTGAGGGTGATAGTAGAAATGTAGCATTATTGAGGGCGGGTAGCAATGTACATATAGAAGTGTCAAAAAGCAGATCTTATTTAGTCTGCTTTTTGTTGCTCCTTTTCCTTTTTTGTTATTTCCGCAGCTTTTTGTAAAAGCATGTAATACTTTCTTCAAAAAATCTTGATAAAATCTTGATAATTTATAAATAAAATCTGGATTTATATTTGTTATCTTAAAACAAAAGTTCAACTCTAATGTAATGCACCGAAAAAGGGAGGAAAGTAGGCTCTGGTGCAACCTCAGAAAGAACACATAGAATTCCATCGACCTGTCCTTCTGAATCATAAGTATTGCTTCAATTCCACAAATTGTTTTTTCTGCGGTTTTAATATGGTCAAATAAACTTCCTAACAGTATTAAAGGAGAGCGAGTTAAACAGATGGTACGCCAATTTTTTGCAAACAGGAAACGAACAAAACTTATGATGCTCATAGGTATAGTGATTATATTTTGCATAGGAGTTGCTGCTTTTACCCGTATGCACGCCAGTAAGCAAATTTATTCCGGAAAAGTGCAGACCACTGTTGATGTTACAAATGTGCAGCGCACAAATTTAATTAAGCGGATATCGTTAACAGGACAAACAGTAGCAGAAGCACAAGTCGATATTGCGGCTAAATATCAGGGTAAAGTTACAGCAGTGAATGTTAGTTTGGGGCAAAGCGTATCACCGGGACAAGTCTTGGTTGTTCAGGATACAGGTGATGCGGAAATCTCAATTAATCAAAACCAGGCAGCCTATCAACAGGCTTCGGCGGATGCGGTGACAAATGAGGTAGCTTTTAATGCTAATTACGATAAAGTGAGTGCCGATTATCAAAAGGCAGCAGCTAGTTATCAGAGAAATAAAAGACTGTTTGATATAGGTGGGGTATCCAAAGGTGATCTGGATGTTGTCGAGCAGCAACTGGCCGATGCCAAGGCTGCTTTTGATGCACTTTCCAATCAAATGAAATCAGGTGTGGCAAGTACCATACAGTCTTCTCAGGCATCGGTTTTAAAAGCGCAGCATGGTATAAGTGCAGCCCAAAAGCAGCGTGATGATTTAATATTACGTGCGCCGCGTTCCGGGATGATCGGCTATCGTCAGGTTGAAGTTGGCGATATTGTTTCAGCAGGGCAAAAATTGTTAAGTATCTATGATAACAGCAATATATATGTGGATTGCCAGGTAGCGGAAGAAGACCTCAGTGCGTTGAGTATTGGTATGGATATTAATGTGCAACTGGAGTCTCTGGGGAAAACGGTACCAGGAAAAATTATTTACATAAGTCCGGCAATTGATTCGCAGAATTTGGTGTTTTCTTTGCGCATTGCATTGATCAATCCTGACCCCAGCATTAGAGCCGGAATGTTTGCCAGAGCAGTTATTCAGTTACCGTTGCGGCAAAATACGTTAGTAGTTCCTAAAGAAGCTCTTGTAGATAAAAG
Organism: Sporomusa sp. KB1; assembly: GCF_007830295.1. Lineage (GTDB taxonomy): Bacteria > Bacillota > Negativicutes > Sporomusales > Sporomusaceae > Sporomusa. Next base: position 3,468,577 of record NZ_VLKC01000002.1, read on the forward strand.
TGGGAAAAATTATGTCTATGTGGTCACTGCGCAAAATACGGTAGAACAGCGTACTGTTCAAATTGGGACCAAAGGCGATCAGAATGTTGAAATTTTAGAGGGGCTTAATGAAGGGGAGCACGTTGCAATCAATAACTTAGCTCGCTTGCGGAATGAGATGGTCATTGTACCTAATTTTATCACACCCAATGAACGGGGTGAAAATCAGTGAATATAACACGTTTTTCTATTCAGAAACCGATAGGCATTTCAATGATTGTCATGCTGTTTGTAGTTTTAGGTTTGGTTAGTTTTTATCGTATTGGAGTTGAACTGTTGCCGGCCATTAATATTCCCTATGTTACAGTAACTGTTAACTATCCTGGGGCCGGCACAGAGGAAATAGAGCAAGAGGTTATTAAACCTTTGGAAAATTCATTATCGGCTTTATCCAACTTAAAGCATATTACGGCAGTTGCCCGGCCCGAAAAGGCACAAATCACGCTGGAGTTTGAATTTTGGGCAAATGTTGATACTTCGGCGATTAATGCCTCGCAATATGTTAATTCAGTACTGAATAAACTGCCGACTGGCATTCAAACACCAACGGTTATGAAACGTGATGTGAATGCGTCACCAATCATGGAAATATCCGTTATTGCCGACAAGCCGCTGGGGGATGTCTATACCGTTGCTAATGATGTTTTTGTGGAACGACTGCAACGGGCCAGCGGGGTATCTGATGTGCAATTATACGGCGGACGTGATAAGGAAATTGCGGTTGAAGTTGATAAAGATAAATTATCTTATTATAATATTTCTCTTAATCAAATTGCCAACCGTATTAAACAAGAAAATGTATTAACTCCCGCTGGATCGGTGTTTAGCGATAATAAGGAAACAAATGTCAGGTTAATGGCACAATATACTTCCCCGGAAGAATTGGCTTCCATTCATGTTACGAATAGCAAAAATGTAAATATTCCTTTGAGCAATCTTGCAACAATAAAGGAGCAGGATAAAAGGGTTACGCGTTATGCGCGTACCAATGGGCAAGATGTAGTTTCTCTGACTGTATATAAAAACAGTGATGCTAATCTGGTGGATGCAGCTAAGGAGACGAAAAAGCAGCTTGATAGTTTACGGACAGAGTATCCTGACTACCAGTTTGTTATCATTACCGATGCGTCACAGTATGTAGAAGATTCATTGCATAATACTTTGGAAGCGTTGATAGAGGGCTTATTTACCACCGGGTTGGTGCTGTATTTATTTTTGCGGGGCTGGCGCTCTACAGCGGCAGTTTTAATTGCTATACCGACATCGTTGATTTCTACCTTTTTTGTGATGTATATTGCCGGGTTTACGTTTAACATGATGTCCTTGATGGGAATGTCGCTATGCATTGGAATTTTAGTTGATGACTCTATTGTCGTGCTGGAAAATATTCATCGGCACTTGATGCTGGGGAAGGATGCCAAAATAGCGGCGGAAGATGGTCGAAATGAAATTGGTATGGCGGCAATAGCCATTACGCTCTGTGATGTTGTGGTATTTATGCCGATTGCCTTTATGAATGGAATGACCGGACAATATTTTCGCCAGTTTGGGCTTACCATCGTATTTGCCACTTTGTGTTCACTGTTTGTTTCCTTTACATTGACACCAATGCTGGCGTCAAGATTTTTTGCCAAGGGAATGCAAGAAGCGAAAGGCAAGTTTTGGGATGCGATGATCCGTGCGGAAAATGTGACAATACAAAAATATGAGCGATTATTGCGCTTAAGTTTAGAGCATCCCAAAAAGATTATTGTGACAGTGTTGCTGATTTTTATAGGGACGGTCTCGCTTATACCCCTAGGAGTGATTGGTGCTGAATATATGCCTAAAACGGATGAGAGTAGTTTCCGTATTAATGTACAGTTTCCGGTAGGAGAGAATATTGATAAAACCAATTCTGAAGTGAGACAAATGGAAGAGTTTCTTACAACAATACCGGAAGTGAAAAATTATTTGTCAAGTGTTGGTCAACCTGCGGGGAATTATGGCGGAATTAGTGTGCAAATGGTTGACCGTAAAGAGCGTGGAAGAAGCGTATGGCAAGTTACAGATCAGGTTCGCCGCTATTTGCGGGAAAATTTTCCCGAAGCTGTTGTACAGGTTAGTGAAACGCAATCTTCCGTTGCCGGAGTATCAGGCAGTACAGGAACCGGTGGCAATGGACCTAGTAATGCGCCTATACAAATTGAAATACGGGGAGCAAATTTAGAGGGTATTGTTAAAGCTTCCTATAAAGTTCAGGATATTTTAGCAAATCTTAAAGGGACAAAAGATATTCGCAGTTCTTATACAGAAGGGGCACCGGAATTGCGGCTCATAGTAGACCGGGAAAAATTGAAATTTTATAATACGACGGTAAACGATATAAATAATGTATTTTCCGGGGCGATAGCCGGTACACTGGCAGGATATTATGTGAACGACCCAAATAATGACAGCCAGGATACCGATATTTACGTTCGCATTAAAGGCAGTGACGGTTTTAAAGCTTCAGATATCCGTTATATACCTGTGCAGGCCGGTAGTAATTTAATAAAACTCAGCGATGTAGCGAGAGTGGAGGATAATGTCGGGCCGGTAATGCTGCGCCGCGTGGATAAACAAGAGTCTATCAATATTTCAGCAAACATAACGGATCGACCCTTGCAGGAAGTTCTTGATGATATTAGCAAAAATATAAAGCCTGGCGATTTAGGGCAAAACATTACCTACCGGTTTACCGGTCAGGCAGATAATATGAAAACTACTTTTGGTGAAATGGCCCAGGCGTTGGGATTATCGCTGATCCTGGTGTATATGGTGCTGGCTATCTTATATGAATCAATTTCTACGCCTTTAATCAGGATGTGTTCTTTGCCGTTTGGCTTAATTGGTTCATTAGCCTTTTTGGCGATTACTTATAATACGATCAATTTGTATTCGTTGATTGGTATTTTGGTTATGGACGGCGTTGTGGCTAAAAATGGTACTTTGTTGTTAGATTATACTTTAACGTTAATGGAAAGTGGGATGAATGCCCGGGATGCCATCATTGAAGCGGGGAAAACCAGGTTAAAGCCTATTTGTATGACAACATTAACAATGATTTCGGGGATGATGCCGACGGCTTTAGCAATGACAGCTGGTTCGGAAACGAGAGTCAGTATGGCATGGGTTATAATTGGCGGCCTTCTTTCATCTACTTTCTTTACACTTATTGCGATTCCGATTATCTTTTTATTCTTTTATAAATACCCGATGTCTAAGTGGTTTACTCTTTCGGGAATAAGTACTAAGTTAAAACATTTAATACTTCAAAAATCTTGATAAAATCTTGATAATTTCCCAATAAAACCTAGATTTATATTTGTTATCTTAAATAAAAGTGCTTTGTTAATGAAATGCACCGAAAAAGGGAGGAAAGAATCTTGATGAACATTTTAACGAAAAAGAGTATTCTAGGGTTGACGGCGGGCGTAGTTATATTAGCAGGTTCAGTGAGTCCATTAGCTGTTCAGGCAGTTGCTGAAAATGACGGGGCTTGTCAGACGCCAGCCATGCATCAGCGCCACTTCGATCCGGAAAAAATAGCTCAAAGAATAGCTGAGACATATGATGTCAATAAAGACGATGTCTTAAAGTATTGTAATGATGGTATCAGATTTAAAGATATATCTAAAGCAGCTTTTTTAGCCAAAGCCAGTAACAAATCTCTAAAGGAAGTTATGGAAGTAAAAACTTACAATAATACCTGGAAAGATGTAGCTCAATCGTTAGGAGTGACTAGAGAGCAAATGAAAGCTACCCGCAATGACATTGCGGCTACCCGCTTGGAGAACAAATTGCAAATTTCTAAACAAACATCATTGGCTTTGCTGCAGCAAGGCTACCGTGCACATGATATCGCAGTAGCTAATGCATTATCAAACAATACTAACAAACCAATTAGTGATGTGCTGGCTATGAAGAAGATCAACAATACCTGGCATGATGTTGCGAGTGATTTAGGCGTAGACGATAATACATTAAAAAAAGATATGAAAAATATCAGAACAGCTTTTCATAATAAAGGATTTCATGGCCAACATCGATTTTTCATGATGTAACCATAAAGATGGTAGCATATAGGCGGTACTTTTGAGGACATATGGGGAAATTCACACGGGGATGATAATTGATATAAGAGGTTGACCTAAAGAAATTTAGGTCGGCCTCTTTCCTTAATACACAATAAATCATAGGTTAAACTGGCTAAAGGATTTCCAAGGTCGTACTGGAATACTAAAGAAGGGGTGAATCGTAGTGGCGAAAATATTAGTAGTCGAGGATGAGGAAAAGTTACGAAAAAGTGTAGAAAAATTTCTCATTAGTGAAGGATTTACTGTTTGCAGCGCTGATAATGGAATGGATGCAGTAAAGAAGATTAAAGCGGAAATACCTGATCTAATGATACTTGATATCATGCTTCCAGAACTAAGCGGTATTCAGGTGTGTCAAATTGTACGACAGGATAGTGACATTCCCATTATTATCGTGACTGCCTTGGGCTCTGAGGAGGACATACTTACCGGACTCGGCAAAGGTGCTGACGATTATATTGTAAAACCATTCCGGATGCGGGAACTTGTGGCGCGTATTCAAGCGGTGCTGCGCCGTCGCTTACCGGCACAATTTTTAAAAAAAGTGCTGTATTTGGGTGAACTTACGATAGATCTTGAAACTCTGCGTTTGTTTAAAAATGGTAATAGAATATCTCTGACGCCAACGGAGTTTCGATTACTGAGTATGCTGGCTAAAGAACCGGGAAGAGCATTTACCAGGTTGCAATTATTAGAGGGAGCAATAGGAGAATCTTATGAAAACTATGAGCGAGTCATTGATACCCACATTTTTAATTTGCGCAGAAAAATTGAATCAAATCGCGGAAAACCCCGCTATATTGAAACGGTCTTCGGAATAGGATATCGATTTGGAGACACGATATGAGATTGAGAAAGCGAATTCTTAAATATCTTATTTTATTAATCGTGATTACTTCTATGACTAATATAACGATTAATTATTATCTAAATCAGCGTTACGTAGAATACTTTAATAATGCTATACAAGATGCTTATTCTAAAGCTATTATGAGTCAATTAATTACTTACTATCAGACTTATGGTTCTTTTGATAACATCAATGATGAGGGCATATTGCCCAAAGAGGTACACGTACAGCTTTCTAAGCATTTTCTCCATAGGGAAATTACTATCCACAAGGTGCATGTCGATGGTATCTGGCGTGTCTTGCTTGAAGATGAGCAAGGGAATATTCGTTTAGGTCAGGATTTAGCAGACAGCCATGTTGGGCCAGGCTATCCTTTAAAACTACAAGATAAAGTTGTTGGCACCTTATGGATTATACCCAAGGACAGCAGCGTGTTAGAGTTTTCTCGCCACTATCTATTAGGGCCATTAGTATTACGCAATATTTGGACGATTATTATTGCTTCAATGGTGGCTTTTCTTATCGCTTTTTTCTTTTCCAATTATTTAATGGAAAGAATTAAATTACTGGCAGAAGCTGCTCGCAAGATTGCCAACGGCAATTTGGACCATAGAGTTAGCATCACGTCTCACGATGAACTTGAAGAATTGTCGGCAGACTTTAACTTTATGGCAGATCGGCTACAAGAAGAAAGGCAACTGCAGCGACAACTGCAAGCCGACGTTGTGCATGAACTGCGGACACCGTTAGCCGTGAGCCAGGCTATTTTAGATTCTCTGGAAAATGGAGTAATCAATTGGAATGAAAAAACATTGTCATCACTGCAAGAAGAAACAAACAGGATGAATCGATTAGTCTCCGATCTTTTCGAACTGAGTAGAGCTGAAAATAAACAGCTTACCTTCCATAAGGAACTCTTTTTGGTTAGCGATCTTCTTGCTAGGATAGAAGAATCCTTTCTCGAAGTAGCCAGAAGACAGGAGGTAAATTTTGGGATAGATATAGATCCTTTATTGGAGAATGCTCTACTTTACGTTGATGCGGATCGAACGGTACAAATATTTGTTAATCTTTTACATAATGCTCTGCGTTATACAGTCCCAGGCGGCAGTATTTATGTGAGCGCTAACAAAAGTGAAAAGACAGCTGTAATTTCCGTCAAAGATAATGGGACAGGAATTCCAGCAGAGTATTTGCCACATATTTTTAATCGCTTCTTCCGGGGAGAAAATAAAGCTCTTCCTAGTGGGGGATCAGGCCTGGGATTAGCAATAACTAAGGAATACACTACCATGCAGGGTGGAAGTATAAAAGTTGAAAGTACTGTCGGAAAAGGGACGATTTTTACGGTTATACTGCCTTTAGACGAATGTGAATGCTGAGTAGATGGACTCGTCCTATAAACTGCTCCTGCGATTTCTTTACAGAAATTAATTATACTTGATTTCGAAATTAATAAAAGTGGAAGAGAGAATTATGTGAATATTACAAATGGGGCTAAAAATAAATTCAATAATCCGTTTATATCTTTAAAACATAAAAATTTCAGATATTATTGGATAGGCATGTGTGTTTCTTTAATAGGTACCTGGATGCAAAATATAGCTCAACCATGGCTAGCATACACTTTAACTAATTCACCATTTCTATTAAGTTTAATTGGAATACTTCAATTTACACCAATGCTACTATTGTCATTATTTGCAGGGGTTATTATAGATAAATCTTCAAAAAAGAAGATTTTAATAGTTACTCAATCAGCTTCACTTATAATTACTTTAATACTTGCAATATTAGTATGGACAGGGAAAATACAATATTGGCACATTCTAGTTATGGCGACAGCCCTTGGAATTGTTAATACCATTGATATGCCATCACGTCAGTCAATGGTCATAGAGCTTGTGGGTGAGGAAGATTTAATGAATGGAATTGCATTAAATTCTATGGCTTTTAATTTAGCAAGAATTATAGGCCCTGCAATTGCAGGACTAGTAATGGGGTATGCTGGTATTGCAGTTTGCTTTTTTATAAATGCTATTAGCTTTGCAGCAGTTCTAATAAGTTTATTTTTTATTAAGATAAAGCCAGTAGAAAGGAAACCTAAAAATAATACCAATGTATTAGAAGAAATCAAAGATGGACTTAGATACATTTATCATAAGGATAGTCTTTTATATACTGTAGTAGTCCTGGCTATAATAGGTACATTTGCGCCGAATTTCAATGTGCTTGTTCCTGTTTTTGCAAAGGAAATACTGAAGCAAAATGAAGCAGGCTTTGGTATCCTAATGTCTTTTCTGGGATTGGGATCATTTTTGGGTGCAATGTTCATAGCTACTTTAAGTAAATCAGGACCTCAAAAGTTTGTTATTTATATTGTGCCTTTAATTGTAGGTATTGCATTAATTATTACTGGTTACACTAATGCGTATTTAGTAACTGGAATACTTCTGTCAATTACTGGATTCTTTTTTATTGCATTTACTTCTAGTGCAAATTCAACATTGCAGCTTAATTCAAGTAATGAATACCGTGGCAGAGTTATGAGTATATATACTTTAGTCTTTTCTGGAACCACACCTTTTGGAAATCTTTATGCTGGATTGTTTGCAGAACATTTTAATGCAAGAGTAGGTTTTGTAGCTTGTGGTGCTATAATAATTATGCTTATGATTCCTTTGTTTATATATAAAAGGATAAGAAAAGTCATTTCCTAAAAAGTTTTGCCACTAACTTTAAGCTCTAAGATTAGTTACAATCAAACAAATTTGCGAAATAATCTTGACGGTACTGGATAGTTTTGAGAATATTATAAGTATTAAAAATTCTAAAAGACAGACTTATTTAGCCTGTCTTTTTTCGTGTGCAATCCTTTTTGTTCGAGTTATAAAGTCGTCCATAATAGTGGCTGCTTCTTGTTCTGCTGATTCAAGTATAGCGTTTTGCTAGTCGAGCGTGTATAAAGCGTTATCAGGCTGAGCAGTCCAGAAAAGACTCAAACTGAGCAACCACTGGTATGATATGTAAAAGCTCATTTCAGTATCACAAGCCTTCCATGTTGGAAGCTAACTCCTTTAGGGTACCTTCCAATATCTGTGCAGCCTTTTCTATAGCGTCCCAATCGGACTCCTCTGCAGGAGAATGGCTAATACCGCCGATACTAGGCACAAAAATCATACCTGTAGGTATATGCTGGGCAAATATCATTGCGTCATGCCCTGCCCAACTGGGCATTTTTTTGCAGGTTATTCTTAGCTTTTTCCCTATATTGCAAATAGACTGTATCACTTTATCATCCATAGGGATAGGTGGTACTTGATTTTCTTTTATGATATCCACATTTACCTTATAGTCCCTCTGAAGTTCTTTCAATTTCTCTATGATTTCTTTTCGAACTCTCTCAAGCCTGGCGACATCTTCGGACCGAATTTCAATAGTCAGCTTAACCTCTCCCGGAACCACGTTTTCAGCATTAGGCCAAACATCCAGTTTGCCAATAGTAGCAACATAATTTCCCTTTGCTGCCAAAGCCTGGTTATATATATAAGATATGAGAGAAGCAGCTGCAACTAAAGCATCCTGACGAAGCTCCATGGAAGTCGTGCCTGCATGATTGGCTTTTCCACGTATGTTCATGACAATCCGGTTGATACCGACAATAGCGGACACTACGCCGACAGCAATACCCTCTTGTTCAAGTTTTCCTCCTTGTTCCACATGAAGTTCAATAAAGCAAAAACCGTTCTGAAAAAAGGAGTCCTTACTAAATGGCTTTTCTCCTAATCCCATCTCTTTGAGAAAGCCTAAAAGCGAATGACCGGAAGCAGCGACAAAACTTTCGGGATTTTTCCCGCTAAATTCACCAAGCATTGCCCGACTGCCAAAACAAACTGTTCCAAACCGTGTTCCTTCCTCTTCGATAAAGGCAATCACCTTTACGGTTCTTAATGGACGCCAGTTCTGCTTATGCCAACTACGTACACACTCTACAGCAGCAATTATACCCAATGCTCCATCAAAAGCTCCGCCATTCGGCACAGTATCAAGATGTGAACCGCTGACAACAGCAAGCAGAGATTGGTCGCGTCCGGCATAGGTTCCAATTAAATTGCCAATCGAATCGATTTCAACGTTCATACCGGCCGTTTCCATATAGGATTTAATCAATACCTGTGCCTGCCTAAATTCAGGAGAAAAAGACAACCGGGTAATCCCGCCTGCTTCATTTTGACCAATAACTTTTAATTTTTCAAAAGATTGCCGAAGTTGCGCTAAATCAATGCTCATTCTAACCTCCCTTATTTTAAAAAATTATTTGATATTTCATTTGCAATTTCTGTAAGATCCGCAAGTAAACTATCTTTAATATTTATAAGGTTATTTACAAAAAGGGTTGTACTAACTGTTGCGATTAATTGATTGCTTTGATTCAATATAGGTACGGCCATACTACTGACACCAAGTTCAAATTCTTCAATTTCAGAAGCATATTTGTTTTTGCGTATTTCGTCAAGATTTTTTATTAAAGCCTCTTCAGACATAATCGTATAAGGTGTATATTTTTTGAATTCGAAGTTTTTTATAGACAATTTATTATTGTCGTAAAGGTTGTAGAGTATAAGGAGTTTTCCCGAAGATGTAGCATATAAGGGTAAGGCTGTATATTCAGATAAAATAATTGTATAGGCTGTATTGCTTGGATAAGCGCAGTATATAGAATAAATTTGATGTTGATTGACTAGTTGTAAACTTGCAGTAACATGATATTTTTCGGCAATATTATTTACGTAAGATTTGGCAGAGGTGATATAACTTTCTACTTGTTTTTGTATAATATTGGCTTTGCCAATAAAATAAAATCCTAAGCTATATAAATTATTTATTTTGTCATGTATTAATAATCCATTGACTGCTAATGTATTAATAAGACCACGTGTCGTATTGATATTTAATTTTACCCGTTGACTTATATCATTTAAAGATAAATGATGTGAAGTATCATTGAAACAATTTAATATATCTATGGACCGTTGAACCGACTGAATTATTTTTATAGACTGGTTTAACATAAAATACCTCCCCAAAAGAATAAAGCGAATATTACACAGATTATAACTTGAATAATGTAAAAAATACACAATTATTTCTAAAAGTCTATTGTTCGGCTGTAGAAAAGGAATTCGCTTTTTCTACAGGGATTCTCAAGAGCGCTACCGTTTGCCGCGGTAAAGAAGTAAAATAGTTATTGACAAATATAATGTAGCATGGTATAACAAACTTGTCAAACGATATTGCAAACAAAAAAACTACATTGTCGTCAAATAAATGGTCGGGGGTGATTATTTAAATCCTAGCGAATACTAGTTATAACAATGGATACAGGAAAAAATTAGTGGAGGAAATGTTACTGTGAAAAAAATTTTAATAGTATTGTCAGCATGTTTAATGATTGGTTCCCTGTTTTTATTTGGCTGTAGCTCTTCAAAATCCGATTCGATTAAAATAGGTGTTGCAATTCCATTAACCGGCGCTAGTGCACAAGACGGCGAAGCAATTAAGAATGGTGTAAAATTGGCCACTAAGTTAATTAATGATGAGGGTGGAATTAATGGTAAAAAGATTGAATTAGTAGTGGAAGATGATAAAGGAGATCCATCGGAGGCGGCAACAGTTGCTAATAAATTAGCGCAAGATAAAGATATTTCTGCCATTGTTGGTCATTTTAACAGTTCTTGCACCCTGGCTGCTGCGCCAATCTATAACCAAGTTGGGGTAGTTCACGTATCACCTGGTTCAAGTGCAGCTGCAGTCAGCAAAGCTGGTGATTATACTTTTCGTGTAATTACGACAGATGCAGTTCAAGGAAGCTCATTGATGAATTGGGCAGTAAAAGATTTAGGTTATAAAAATATTGCTGTCGTATATGAAAATACAGATTATGGTGCAGGATTAGCAGAGGTAGTTTCCAAAGCTGCCGGTGATTTAAATACTAATATTGTAGCCAAAGAAGCTTATGAAGTGGGAGCAACCGATTTTAGCACTGTTTTAACCAAGATTGCCAATAGCAATGCAGATGTTATTATTGTTGGTGGTTTATACAATGAAACAGCTTTGATTGCAAAACAGAAAAATAATTATGGTTTAAGTAAAATGCAAATTATGGGTGTTGATGCAATTTATTCTGATGCTTTGATTAAATTAGGTGGAGCTGCAGTAAATGGTGTTAAGCTGACAGGTTATTTTTCGGACGCAAGTCAGGATCCTGTAGCCCAAAATTTTGTTAGTAAATATAAAGAAGCTTATAATAGTACGCCAAGCACCTATGCTGCGTATGGATATGATGCTACCTTGGTAATCATTGATTCTATCAAAAAAGCTGGTATTGATCGCAAAGCAATTCGGGATTATATGGCAACTATCAAGGATTTAAAAGGAGCAACCGGCAGCAATAGTTTTGATGAAAATGGAGATGTTATTAAACAACCATTACGCTTAGTCATACAAGATGGGAAATTTACTATAGCTGAAAAATAGTATTAGAGGGGAGCTCTACATGTTTTTTCAACAATTGATAAATGGAATTACTGTTGGTGGGAGTTATGCATTGATTGCCCTTGGCTATACTATGGTTTATGGAATACTGAAAATAGTAAATTTCGCCCATGGCGATGTATTTATGATGGGTTCATTTTTAGGATTGTTCTGCATGCAGGTATTGGGAATGCCATATATGGTGGCATTCCCCGTAGCAGCTATAGCAACCGCGGTTATGGGGATCTTTATGGAACGTGTTGCGTATCGTCCTATTCGTGTGGCAGATAGTCTTGCGGTTATGATCAGTGCATTAGGAGTATCCATTTTTTTAGAGAATTTGGCAATGGTTTTATGGGGAACCGGTACCCATGCTTTCAGCGGTATAAGCGGTATTACAATCACCACATACGAATTTAACAAGGTGATTTTATCTAATATACAAATTGGGGTTATTGTTTTATCTATTTTGTTGATGATAGGCCTGTATTTTATCGTAAATAAATCAAAAATCGGTGTTGCTATGCGGGCAACATCACATAGTATTAAATCCGCAAAATTGATGGGAATTAATACAGATCGAATTATCTCCTTTACCTTTGGAATTGGCTCCGCTTTAGCTTGTATAGCCGGTATGTTAGTTGGGATCTATTATGATGCGGTATATCCGTTAATAGGATATTCTTATGGATTGAAGGCCTTCGCTGCTGCTGTTCTTGGCGGAATTGGCAGTATACCAGGTGCAATGCTTGGTGGTTTTGTAATGGGCATTGTCGAAACTCTTGGGGCATCCTACATTTCCACCGGGTATAGAGATGCATTTGCGTTTGCTATTTTAATCATTGTATTAATCTTTCGTCCCGCTGGTATTTTAGGTAAAAAAGAAATCGATAAAGTATAATGAATAATTTTTTTTTGGCTTTGATTGTATTTATGCCGCTTGACGGGGCAGAATGGAGGCTACAATGGATAAAGTGCAGCAATTTATTTTAAAGAATAAAAAGATTGTATCATTATTAGGGGCTGTAATATTATTGATGCTGCCGTTTATTGTTACCAACTCTTATTTTTTGCATATCTGTATTACAGTTTGTATTTACATTATATTAGCCTTGAGCCTAAATTTAGTTACAGGTTATGCCGGCCAGTTAGTATTAGGGCATGCAGCTTTTTATGGAATTGGGGCATATACAGGCGCCATGTTAATGTTATTTTTTCATGTCAATTTTTTTATAGCACTAGTAGGGAGTGCTTTAGTGACAGGTATCTTCGGGTTTCTTTTGGGAATTCCGGCTTTACGATTGCGTGGCGATTATTTAGCCATTGTAACTTTAGGATTTGGCGAAATCGTACGTTTGGTATTTGTAAATTGGAAAGAGGTTACACGTGGACCGGCAGGACTGCCTGGTATCCCGGCTCCTGAAATAGTAGGATTTACGTTAAATGGACGTACTGCATTCTACTATTTGGCTTTGATTTTAACGGTTTTTACAATTTTCTTCATGGTTAAGTTGATTAATTCGGGTGTAGGTATGGCCATGCAAACAGTAAAAAATGATGAAATTGCTGCTGAAGCCATAGGTATACAACCTCGAAAATATAAACTGCTGGCATTTGTTATATCGTCGGTTTTTGCCGGTATCGTTGGGTGTTTTTATGCTTCCTATCTTAGTTATGTAAGTCCAACAGCTTTTGTTTATAATACATCGATGACGATTCTTACCATGGTTGTATTAGGCGGATTAGGAAGTATCGTTGGATCGATACTGGGAGCGACTATATTAACTATATTACCTGAGATGCTACGATTCTTGAGTGACTATCGTATGCTGATTTTTGGTGCGCTGATGGTATTCATGATGATTTATAAGCCGGAAGGCTTTTGGGGGGCAAGTAAAAGAAGAAAAAATATTTATAAAATCAATGCAGGAGGTACTGATCATGGATCAGATACTTAAAACAGTTAATATTACAATGCAGTTTGGCGGCTTAACTGCGGTTGATAATGTAAATATAACGCAAAACGATGGAGAAATCTTATCTTTGATAGGTCCCAATGGCGCAGGAAAAACTACTCTTTTTAATATTTTGACTGGTGTTTATAAACCAACATCCGGACAAATTTTTTATCATGGTGAAAATATTACCGGGCTTAAACCATATCAGTTAGTCAGAAAAGGTATCTCGAGAACGTTTCAAAATATAAGACTATTTAATGATATGACTACATTAGAAAATCTTTTAATTGCTAGTCCAGATTGTAAAGATGAGGGTATTTTCGAGTCAATTGTTGGGGGAGAAAAATTAAAGGCGAAACGTAGAAATGTAGTAGCTGTATGTGAATCGATTCTTGAAACTCTTAAGTTGCAAGATCAGATAGATGAATTGGCATGCAATCTTCCTTATGGTAAACAGCGCCTGCTTGAGATAGGAAGAGCTTTAGCTACAGAAGCAGATTTTCTGCTACTTGATGAACCTGGTGCCGGGATGAATAGCATGGAGAAAGATGAATTAGCACAAGTGATTCATTATATTACCAAGGATCTGAAGAAACATGTGCTGCTAATTGAACATGATATGAAATTCGTTATGGGGATTTCTGATCGAGTTGTCGTATTGGACCATGGTGTAAAAATAGCAGAAGGTCTACCAGCGGAGATACAAAACAATCAACAAGTGATAGAAGCATATTTAGGTAAGGGTATTCCTGATGATGAATAGGAAGTGAATAAGTATGGCACTGTTAGAGATAAAAAATTTACAAGTTAAATATGGGGTTATTCCAGCATTGAAGGGAATATCTTTTTCTGTTGAGCATGGGGAAGTTGTTGCGATTATTGGCGCTAATGGAGCCGGAAAAACGACAACCCTTCATGCGATATCCAGCATCGTTTCTAAAAGTGGCGGCAATGTATTCTTCCAAGATCAAGATATAACAAATAACCCGGCACATGAAATTGTGGCCATGGGAATATCACAAGTACAGGAAGGTAGAGGTGTATTTTCCAATTTAAGTGTTTTGGAAAATTTGCAATTAGGGGCTTATTTAAGAAAGGATAAAGCAGAAATTGCTAAGGACTTTACTTTTATATATGAATTATTTCCCAGGCTGGCAGAAAGGCAAAAACAGCTTGCAGGTACGTTGTCCGGTGGTGAGCAGCAAATGTTAGCGATTGGCAGAGCGTTGATGTCGAGACCAAAGCTGCTGCTGTTAGATGAGCCGTCAATGGGACTTTCCCCGTTAATTACGGAAAATATATTTAGGACAATAAAAAAATTAAATAAAGAAAATAAAATGACTATTTTACTTGTAGAGCAAAATGCGCAAATGGCGTTATGGGCTTCTAATCGTACGTATATCATGGAAACAGGGCAAATAGTCTATAGTGGTAATTCAAAAGAAATGAAAAATGATGATTTTATCAGAAAATCTTATCTGGGCCAATAAGCTTATTTATTGGAAGTGCAAAAATTAGATGGGGGAGATGTAATTATGGAAGATCAAAAAATGAAAGATCCTGTATCAATGTTTGTTTTATTTGCTCAGATGTTTTCTATTACTGCTAAAAATTTAGAGAAAGAATTTGGTCAAAAGGGATTGGATGTTTTGGCGGATTCTGTAAAGGAATTCGGTGTGATGAGAGGAAAAGATATTGCTTGTCGCGCTGCATCCCGCGGCAAACAAAATACATTAGAAAATTATTTGGATAATTATGATATGGAAAGAAGTGAACTTTTCGGATATACCAATGAATTCAAACCGGATTGTGTCTGCCAGGAATTTACAAAATGTATATTTGCAGAAACATGGATGGAAGCTGGTGAGGAGAAATATGGGAGAATTTATTGTAACAATATCGATCCAGCTATTGCTTACGGATATAATAAAAATTTAGAGTGTCAGCATGAAAAAATCATGTACGATGATAAAAGATGCACATTTTGTTTCAAGATGAAATAAAGGAAATGCAATTATTTGATTAAGGTCAGAAGGGTGAGGAATATGGAAACAAGACCTGTAATTTATGATCCTAATGGTAAGCCAAGAGAAATTTACAGTGGCGTTCCATCTTTTTTAGGGCTGCCGGTGGCAAAAAGTAAAGAGGATTTAAAAAATTATGATTTCGCTATTTTAGGTGTTCCCTGGGAAGGTGGATGCACTTATGGAGGATATTCTTCTTGCGTAATAGCACCTAAAACAATTCGGTCCGTATCATCAAGATATACCGGCTATTTACCAGATTATGATATTGATACGTTTGATAGTTTAACTGGCTGTGATTATGGTGATACGGTAGTACAGAATGGAAATTATGAATTAACTTTTAACTCGATACGAGAAAAATATGCGGATATTATCGAAGGCGGACAAATTCCAATTGTGTTTGGAGGAGATCATTCGATAGCCTATCCTCTTATCCAGACCCTGGCAAAAAAGCATAAAAAAAGAGTCGGTGTAATTCATTTTGATGCTCATTTAGATAATTATCCGGCATTTGGTGATGATTTATATTCTAGGTGTTCACCATTTAATCGATTGTATCAGGATGAAAATATGGATCCGACTAAAATCGTTCATATCGGTATTCGGGGAGCAAGAAATCATCCACAAGAACGTAAGGAAGCTCGTAAATATGGCGCAGCGGTGATTACTGCCAAAGAGATAAAGGAAACTGGTTATATGGCTTCCATAAAAAAAGCCTTGTCAATTGCTCAGAAGGATACCGATGTCTTATATGTAACGGTATGTTCCGATGTATTGGATGGAGCTTTCAATCCACAAGGACCGATAGATCCCTGCGGCTTAACTTCATTTGAATTGGCTATGATGGTGAATGAGTGCGCCTATGCCGGTGCATGTTCCTTTGATTTTGTAGAAATTTATCCGGAAACTTCCGGTGCACATGTTTCAGCCCATACTGGTACCTGTTTAGCCTTGTATTTTATGAATGGTGTAGCCAGAAATCGTTTAGAGAAAAATCAAAAATTAAATAATTGTTCTAATTATTGATTTATCAAATTTCCAAGCTGTAGGGCGCAAGTTCGGATCTGTTGCCTGCTCAGTAAAATAAATCCTTCCAGGCATTTGCCAGGAAGGATTTATTTGCAAGTGATATGCTCCCCTTAAAGGAACAGTTGAAATAATAAAAACTGTCTCCTTTAAGGGGAGTTTTTATTATGAGGGGATACAGTTAATTCTAAATTACAAACTTATAGCCTACTCCCCGGAGGGTTTGAATAAAAGAAAACTGAGAATCTGTTCGTTTGATTTTTTCCCGTAATCGGCTTATTAAAACTGTAACAGTATCTTCGTTTCCTACGTAATCATTCTGCCATATTTGGTATAGCAATTGTTTTCGCGTAAATACTTTGTTGGGGTGTTTTACCATAAACCATAAGATATCGAATTCTTTAGCGGTTAGTTCAATAGGATGATCATCCAAGTATACTTCCCGGGATGTAGGATTGATAGTTAATCCATTATGACTGTAGCTCGAGCCGTCAATACTTGACGAATGGTTTTCCTCTTTAGTACGCCGAAGGATAGCTTTTACTCTTAGGCACAGTTCGATTGGGCTAAATGGTTTTGTTAAATAGTCATCAACGCCCAAATTGAATCCTAGAATTTTATCTACCTCTTGATTTCTAACAGAGAGGATGATGATTGGTATAGAAGAGGTTTCGCGAATGGTCCGACATACCTGGAAACCATCCACTTTAGGCAGCGCAAGATCAAGGATAATTAAGTCATAGTCCTGGCGTTGAAATTGCTCAATGGCTTGCTGACCATCAAGGGCAGTGGTAACTTCATAGCCTTCTCGCGTTAGACAATGTTCAATAATTCTCAAGATTTTTGGTTCGTCATCTATAACCAAAATTGTAGGCACCAGAATCGCCCCTTTTTTGATATATCAGTAATTTAAAGATAAATTAAGCTTCAGTTGGGATTTGTTGTATCGGTAAGGTAAAGTAGAAAGTGCTTCCCTTTCCAAGTGTACTTTCTACCCCAATGATTCCACCATGAAGTTCGATCAGATGTTTAGTGATTGCCAAGCCTAAGCCTGTTCCTCCATATTCCTTGGTTGTTCCGGAATCGACTTGGAAAAATTTATCGAAGATAAATGCAAGATCGTCTTTGGACAGTCCCTTTCCAGTATCCTTTACAGATACCAATAGCTTCTCCTCATCGTCCAGATAACTAACTTTTAAATGAATACTTCCACCAGCTGGTGTAAACTTTACGGCGTTGGATAATAAATTCATTATGATTTGCTTTACTTTATTTTTATCAGCTTGAATTACTGGGAGTTCATTAGATATTTCAGTAGTAAGAGTCAAACCGGCTCTGCTGGTTAGCGGTTGGAAAATTCGTTCCAATACTGCAGTAATTTCAGTTATATCGAAGACAACAGGATGAAGAAGCAATTTTCCTTTCGCCACTTTTGACAAATCCAATATATCTCTAATTAAATCCAGTAGATGGTGGGCACTTTGATAGATGTCGTATACATATTCTGTTACTTCTTGTTTTTCTGTTCCGTATTCCAGGATGATTTCAGCATAGGCAATCATCGCTGTAAGCGGCGTTTGCAGTTCATGACTCATAGTAGCAATAAACTCGGATTTAACTTCGCTCACTTCGGCCAATTTTCTATTAATATCTTGTAATTGTTGTTGATGTGCTTGCAGGACTTGGTATGCTGAAGCTAATTCGTTTGTTCGCTCACTAACTTTGTTTTCTAGATTATCGTGCAGTTCTTTAAGGTTCATAGCCATAGATTGAAAGTTATCATACAGAGTTTGGATTTCGAAGTTTCCTATTACTCGCGGGTCACGAACCTCTAGATCGCCCTGACCAATTTTTTGTACTAGCGCTGTCATGTATTCGAGGGGTTTAACGAAATTTTTTCGGATAAGAAGGTAGGTTATAGAAGTCAGAGTCAGCCAAAGTGCAAACATGGCCAGCAAGCGGCCGGTAAGCATCTTTTGGTAATTAGCTTCCATTTGTTCCATTGGCGCTACAATACTTATTGCTCCGGCGAAATCTCCTATTTTCAAGCCTTCTTTAGGGAAACCGGCGATGTCTGGTTGCCCCGCGGGTTCACCATGGCAGGCTAAACAGCTACTGTCATAGTATAAAGGGCGCATGTAACGAAAGACTTTTTTCTCGTTCAGTGTATCAACAGCCCATTCTTCATCAAGGTTTCTATCACCTGACAGTTTTTTTAGCATTTCAACTTCAAATTTATCTGGCGAGTTTTGGGGATTTCGTACAGTTAAGTTAGTTTGCTTGAAAGTATATCCCATTGTACCGTTAAACAATTCAGATATGCCCCGAATAGCAACAGATGGATTAAGATTTTTAAAATGCAGGGCACCATTTTGGTCTTTGTTGATTAACTCCTGCTTTTGGGCGATGAAAGTCCGGGTATAAAGTAAGGAGTTAGCCAGTACCGCAGTGCTTTTATGTAAATCCTCTAACGCTTGCTGGCGTTGGACATAACTATCCCAGGCCAGATAAAGTAACATTAATATAGTAATAGTTGTAGTTAGAAATATCATAATTTGGGTGTTAAGGCGCGTTCGGTTCAGCATTTTTTGCCACCTTTGGATATGTACCTAATAAATAAAGCTTTTCCGGAATTGCCCGAAAAAGCTAACTAAACAGAATAGGTAAGTTTGGTTTCAGGCCAGCAACCAATTCTATCAATATTGACAATACCTGTACGTAACTATGATGCCCATATCTTAGCAGAGGCTGAGTCAATAGTCAATGACCAGCTGCCCTTCCTATCTTCTGTTTAGCTAAATGTAAGATTGAGTAATGATTGGTTAAGGGAAATAATACCTAACTTTTATATTTTGTTTTGCATCTGTTACGCTTAGGGAAAGTTTAATGAAATAAAGTTTGTGTATAATTTAACTAACTTAAATATGCTTACTATCCCGGGTATTGAGTATATGAGAGTAATCTCTAAAGGGGGTATAAACTCAAGGATTTTTGCACATCACGTCGATTTGTCCATTCCTATGTTCACCAGGGTTCAAAAAATTTTTACCCAGTGTTAATGGTTTTCAGTTGCCTATTAACACATCAGAGTTAATATGAGGATAATAACTCTCCCGAATGAGAAAACCGCCAACTGCGTTTCTTTGATTTGGTCATAAGTATGCTAAGTTACTATCGTTAGGAGCCGATAGTGACTCAGTATGCAGGGGTGTACCATTTTCAGCAATTTTGGCAACAACATCATGTTTAGCAAGGTACTGCCGTGGAGCCGGCAGTACCTTGCCATATAACCGTTGTAATGTATTCAGAAGTTATTGCAGCACATGTTGAGGTACTGACAGTCGGAGCCAGTATCTCAACATATGTGGTATGCCTTGGTGATCGATTAGTACCCTTTAGAAAGTGACCTGTGATCTCAATTGGATTATGGTTATTGTGAAAAAACTAGTTAAGTGCTAACAAAGGCACTGGATAGATACGTAATGTAAAATGGATTAGCTAATAGATAGTTGATAATTGATATCCAATGATGGAATATATGGGGGTAAAGAAAATGTCCGAATTTGAAAAATATACGATTGATATAGCGGCTCATCCCATGCTGGATAGAGCGAAAGAGCTAGGATTTCTAACTACTTTTGATAGAGCGAAAGCGCAAGAACCACGTTGTACTTTCGGTAATACCGGTATTTGCTGCCGTATTTGTCTGCAAGGCCCTTGCCGTATACTGCCGAAGAAACCAGGCGGCAACAAAGGTATCTGTGGTGCACGTGATTACACTATCGTTGCCCGTAACACGGTTCGTTATATTGCTGGCGGTGCTGCCGCTCACTCCGATCATGGCCGCGAAATTTCTGAAGCTCTTTTGCATACGGCCGAAGGTCATTTCAAAGATTATCAAATTGCTGATACTAACAAGCTTATGTATGTGGCTAAAAATATCGGTGTTGAAACCGAAGGCCGTGAAATAAATGCTATTGCTAAAGAGGTTGCTAATGCTGCACTGGATGAATATAGGCGCATTGATGAAAATGAAGAAGTTACCTGGCTGAAATCGTATATCCCTGAGAACACTCTTACTATTTGGCGTAAAACAACGATTATGCCTACTGGTATCAATCTTAGTCTGGCAAAATTACTGCATCAAACCCATGTTGGTAATGATAGTGACCCAATTAATATTACCTTTGGTGGTCTGAAGGCTGCACTATGTGACCTTGATGGATCACATCTTGCTACTGATTTATCTGATATTCTTTTTGGTACTGGCGTACCTGTAGTAACGGAAGCTAATCTGGGTGCTATCAAAGCTGATAAAGTGAATATTGCCGTTCATGGCCATAATCCGTTGCTTTCGCAAATGGTTGTTAAAGCTGCCAAAGAAATGCAGGAAGAAGCTAAAGCTGCCGGCGCAGCAGGCATCAACCTTGTTGGTATCTGCTGTACCGGTAACGAAGTTCTTATGCGTGAAGGTGTTGCTATTGCCACTAACTTTGCTACCCAAGAATTAGCAGTTTTGACAGGCGCTATGGATGCTATGGTTGTTGATGTTCAGTGTATTATGCCAAGCTTACGTTCAGTAGCTGAATGTTTCCAGACTAAGATTGTTACCACTTCGCCAATCATGAAAATTCCTGGATCTTACCATTATGGGTTTGATGAAGCTCATGCCATGGATAGTGCGAAAGAAATCATTCGCTTGGCAATTGACGCGTATAAACAACGTGATCAAGCGATAGTTAACATTCCTAATGTTACAAATAAAGTTGTTGCAGGCTTCAGTCTTGAGGCTATGCTCAATATCTTCAAGAAAGTTAACCCGGAACATCCGTTGCGGGTTATCGCAGATGCTATCGAAGCTGGTGAAATTAAAGGCGTTGCTGCTCTTATTGGGTGTAATAACCGAAAAGTTACCCATAACTACAACCACACCATCATCGCTCAAGAATTAGCTGAAAATGATGTATTGTTGCTCGCCGGCGGCTGCTCTGCCCAGGCTCACGCTCTGTCCGGGATGATGAATGGCGAAGCTGTACAGAAATATGCTGGTGAGGGTCTGAAGAAATTTTTTGCTCGCCTGAATGCAGTATCAGGTTTAACTGAAGATCTGCCTTTGATGTTCCATATGGGCTCTTGCGTTGATTATAGCCGCATGCAGCTTTTTGCTAATCTGTTAGCAGCAGAAATGGGCTTAGATCTTGCCGAACTTCCTTATGCAGTCAGTGCTCCGGAAGCTATGTCTGAAAAGGCTGTTGCTATTGGTTCGTGGAATGTTTGCTGCGGTAATCCTATGCATGTTGGTGTTAACGGTCCTACTGTCGGCAGCCAACTTGTTGATGATGTTGTTACCAAAATTGCGGAAGATGTATTTGGTGGATTTTTCTTTTGGGAACCAGATCCCCATAAAGCTTCGGCTAGAATGATCGACATTCTCAAAGAACGTAATTGGAAAAATGTTATGCGTAAAAAAGCCCGTGATGCCAAAGCAGCTAACTAATCACTGTTTCGGACTATATTATTAACTATCAATAGAAGATAATGAGAATTTGACTCTATGAAGGAGGACGAAAAGCAATATGTCTATGGAGCTTTTTAAAGGCGCCTATGAAGGTGCTGTCACAGCTACCAGCTATGCAGAAATTCTTCTGGCAAAAGCGATTAAGGAACACGGTGCTGATTGCCCGGTTAAATATCCTGATACTGCCTACAGACTGCCTGTAATCACTGCGCTGAGCGGTGAAGAAGTAAATACCATTGGTGATCTTGCTCCGATTCTTAACCGGATTCGTACCACCAATATTCGTGAAGAACTGAATTTAGAAAATGCGAAACTTAACGGTGAAGCTACCCTGTATGCTGCTGAAATTATCGAAGCCCTACGGTATATTAATGGTGCAAAACCTGATAAATTTCCGTACTGCGGTTTCGTCACTGATCCTATTCTTCGTAAATTTGGCGTACCTTTGGTTGACCAGACAATTCCTGGTGTTGCCGTTATTGTTGGTAAAGGTAAAGACAGCAAATCCACTGCCAAACTGGTAAAAGAACTCCAGTCCAAAGGCATTATGATTTTCTTGGTTAACGAAGTAATTGAGCAATGTATTGAAGAAAACGTTAAAATTGGTTCTGAATTCATTACCTTCCCAGTTGGTAACTTTACCCAGGTTATCCATGCTGTTAACTTTGCTTTCCGGGCTGGTCTCGCTTTCGGCGGTATCCCTGCCGGTCAGCGTGAACGGGCTATAGAATATCAATTGAAACGCGTTTTCGCGTTTGTTATTCAGCTTGGGCCTAATGATGTTGTTAAAACTGCTGCTGAATTTGGTGCTATGTTCATGGGCTTCCCGACAGTTACCGATCAGCCGGTAGCCGAAGAAATTCCTGAGTGGTATCAATCTGAACCAGATTATGAAAAAATCGGCAAACTGGGTCTTGAGATCCGCGGCGTAAAAATTAAGATTGTTGATATTCCTGTACCTATCACTATTGGACCTGCTTTTGAAGGCGAAACCATCCGTAAAAAAGATGCCTGGGTTGAGTTCGGTGGCGGCCGTTCTACCAGCTTTGAGCTTGTCCGGATGGTTGGTGTTGATGAAGTTGAAGATGGTAAAATTGAAGTTATCGGACCAGAAATTGACGAGATGCCGGAAGGCAGTGTCTTCCCACTTGGCTTTATGATTGATATCTATGGCCGTAAAATGCAGGAAGACTTTGAAGGCGTGCTCGAACGCCGTATCCACTACAACCTTAACTATGGTGAAGGCTTGTGGCATGTAGCCCAACGTAATATGATGTGGGTGCGTATTGGTAAGAATGCCCATGATGTTGGCTTCAAAATCAAAGACTTTGGTGAAATCCTGCTTGCGAAATTCAAATCCGATTTCCCCGCGATTGTCGACCGTGTACAAGTTACCATTATTACCGATAAAGACGTTATTGAAGAAAAAATCAAAATCGCTATTGAAAAATATGCTACCCGTGATGCTCGTCTCAAAGGCCTTACTGATGATGTTGAAACATATTATTCTTGCCTGCTCTGTCAGTCCTTTGCACCAAACCATGTGTGCGTAGTATCGCCAGAACGCTTAGGTTTATGCGGTGCTGTTAGCTGGCTTGACGCCAAAGCTTCTAACGAAATTAATCCTCTTGGCCCAAATCAGCCGATTGAAAAAGGGGAATGCCTTGATGCTGAAAAAGGTCAGTGGAAAAACCTTAATGACTTCATTTATGCTAATTCCCACAACACGGTCGAAGCCGTAAACTTCTATACGCTTATGGAAAACCCAATGACATCTTGCGGTTGCTTCGAAGCCATTATGGCGATTTTGCCGCTGTGTAATGGTGTCATGATTACAACTCGTGAACATGCTGGCGAAACTCCTTGCGGCATGACCTTCTCCGCTTTGGCAGGTACTTGCGGTGGCGGTATGCAGACTCCTGGTTTCATGGGTCTCGGTCGTCGGTACATTACCAGTAAAAAGTTTATCAAAGCAGACGGCGGCCTTGCACGTCTTGTCTGGATGCCGAAAGAGCTCAAGGAATTCTTAGGTCAAGACCTTATTGATGCTGCAGTAGCTGAAGGTCTGGGTGCAGATTTTGTTGATAAGATTGCTGATGAAACTGTTGGCATTAGCGAAGACGAAATCCTGCCATTCCTGGAAGAAAAACAACATCCTGCGCTCAAATTGGATTCTTTGATGTAAGCGGAAGCTTACCTGCGTTGAAAAGGCTGTGACAATCTTCACCAGAGGCTTTTCAACGCATTTTTTCCAAAAAATCAAAGTAGCAATTTTGGCTGACCTATATCGAATTGGCAACCGGTAATATGTTTATGGAAGAACTTCATTAGTATAATACATAGCAAACATGGGAAGAGCCATCCTCACTTAGCTGTTGAGTTATGGCTCTTCCATGTTTTACAAAAGAAAATGCCGGTTAATCATATTGGCGCTTTCAATTTAGCCGTGAGATGAATATGATATTGCAGATTACTGCTAGATAAGGAGGCCACTAACTTGTCTCACTTTGCTATTATCAATGTCGGTAAAGAAGGGTTTGAAATTGTGCCGCTAACACCTGAAGGTAATACCTACATATCGCACTGCAGGGGAGTGATGACGTATTCTAAGCTGAATAATGCCAAATCAGCAGTTAAGCGAATGGAAGTGACATTAAACAAACGTATCAAAATTTAAATAGCCGGTTAATCCGGCTGAGATATCCCATTATAGAAGGAGCCGTGTTGAAACGTAAGAGTTTCAGCACGGTTACTTCGGCACTGTAGACCATTTGTCAGCAGAACGTCTGCCGCTACCGAAGAACAACGGGCTTCGATGGAAGAGATTGCATCGTCTAGCCAGGCGCTGGCTAAAATGGCGGAAGAGCTACGTAATGTTGTATCACATTTTAGAGTATAAAAACCAAGCGTATTCATAGCAGTAGTTGAGCGTCGTGAAGGGTACGTTTCAGGCAAGAGGAATATCCTGACAGTAACAGCGCACGGGGGCAATTTTGTCTTGTTTACTGGGAAAAAATAATAATTGTAAAAATTATAAATATTATAAAAGGTTTGCAGGAATATAGAAATGAACAGCGAATATACATTACTAAAGAGTTCCGAGTTGCTATCGCCAGATAGGTGATAGTAAACGTGGGTGCGAGAAGGGATTTTCGTGCCAGCCATTGCGCAAAGGAAGTCCGTTAACACGGGCTTCCTTTGTTTATTTATCCTATATTAGACATGTAGTTAGTGTTTTGTGAATATTATGTGACGCAAGTCAGAGACGAAAAAACTTAATAGTTGCTTCCGATTTATTACTATCCCACTGGGAGGTGATAAACATACGGTATGATAAGCAATTATCGTGCCCGCCAATGCGCAAAGGAAGAGGTACTAAAATTTTTTAGCACCTCTTTTTTTATATTTAAAAATAAAAAATTAATTAGGAGGGTTTTTTATGAGTAAATTTATCCGTGTAGACATGGCAACAAAGAATGTTGCTACCAACGAGGTTCCTGAGAAGTACGCCGGCATAGCAGGCCGTGCGCTTACTTCCAACTTCGTCGCCGACGAAGTGAAACCAACCTGTCATCCACTGGGAAAAAACAACAAATTGATTTTTGCACCCGGTTATCTTACCGGTACCAACGCTGCCAATTCCGGCCGGCTTTCCTGTGGCGCTAAGAGCCCGTTAACCGGTGGTATCAAAGAAAGTAACACTGGCGGTACGTTTGGTCAAAAGATGGCCAAAATGGGCATTAAGGCAATTGTGTTTGAAGGAATTCCGGCAGAAGATAAGTATTACGTGGTCAAAGTAACTATGAATGATGTGACCATTGAAGACGCTCCTGCTGAAATCATTGGCATGGGTAACTACGAAGCCATTAAAGTCCTGCAGGCAAAATATGGTGCTAAAGCCGGTGTGGCCATCATTGGTCCGGCCGGTGAAATGAAGCTTTCGGCAGCCAACATTTCCTTTGCCGATCCTGAAAGCAACATCCGCAGCGCCGGCCGCGGCGGCCTGGGCGCTGTCATGGGTTCCAAGAAGATAAAAGCGGTTGTTATTGATGATACTGGCGCTCCCGGTGTTCCCATTGTTAATAGCGAGGATTTCAAGAGTGCTGCCAAGCGATTTGCCAAAGCCCTTACAACTCACCCGGTTACCAGTCAGGGTTTAACCAAATTCGGTACCAACATTCTGGTCAACATTCTGAACGAAGCCGGCGGTCTGCCTACTGAAAATTTCCGCCGTGGCCGGAACGAATGGGCCAATGACATCGGCGGCGAAACTATGACTGCGACCATGGAAGCCCGCGGCGGTAAGCCCAGCCACGGCTGCCATGCCGGTTGCATCATGCGTTGCTCCCAGCACTATGTTGATAAGCAAGGCAAATATATTACCAGCGGTTTTGAGTATGAGACTATTTGGGCTCTTGGCGCCAACGCCAAAATTAATGACCTTGACCTTATTGCCTATGCCGACCGTGAATGCGATGATGTTGGTGTAGATTCCATTGATATCACTGTTGCCATTGGTGTTTATATGGAAGGCGGTGTCATTCCCTGGGGCGATGGCAAGGCTGCCCTGGAATTGATTAAAGAAATTCGCAAGGGCACTCCTCAAGGCCGGATTCTCGGCTGTGGTGCAGCAACCGTAGGACGCGTCTATGGCCTTTCCAGGGTTCCTATCGTCAAAGGCCAGGCAATTCCAGCGTACGACCCGCGTACGGTTAAGGGTGTAGGTTTGACCTACGCTACCACTCCGATGGGCGCTGACCATACGTCCGGTTATGCGGTTGCGACCAATATCCTCAAGATCGGCGGCGATGTCGACCCGCTGAAAAAAGAGGGCAACATCGAACTGTCCCGCAACCTGCAAATTGCCACTGCCGCTGTTGACAGCACTGGTATGTGCCTGTTTGTTGCTTTCGCTATCCTGGACATTCCTGATGGTTTCCAGGCGTTGATTGATATGATTAATGCCCAGTACGGTCTGTCCCTTACCGCCGATGATGTTACTGAGCTCGGAAAATCTGTTCTCAAGGCTGAGCGCGGCTTCAACCACAGGGCTGGCTTCACCAATGCCGATGACCGTTTGCCAGAGTTCTTCGAGGAAGAATGTGCACCACATAATACTACCTGGGATTTCACAGATGAAGAAATCGACGAAGTCTTCAATTTCTAGCCGATAAAAGGCCGGGCTTAGGCCCGGCCTTTTTTATAACTAATGGCAAGATAACCAGTTTACTAAGTTGCATTTCATTTGAAGATATGGCTGGAATAGAAGAC
This sequence comes from Sporomusa sp. KB1, assembly GCF_007830295.1. GTDB lineage: Bacteria > Bacillota > Negativicutes > Sporomusales > Sporomusaceae > Sporomusa. The sequence goes on from NZ_VLKC01000002.1 coordinate 3,495,918, forward strand.
GGAATTGCCGCCTGAAAAAATATCGTACTGACGCGTTCCATAAGGTCATTGCAAATTATTTTGGTGTATACTACTAAGGGGAGGCGATTAGGTGATACTTGAGCGGGAACAGATAAATAGATATTTAAGGCATATTTTAATACCTGAAATAAGCGGTCCTGGACAGAAAAAATTGTTGGAGTCGTCAGTTTTCATCTGCGGAGAAAATGTAACCGACACGGCCCCTGCTATATACTACCTTGCCGCAGCGGGTGTAGGTCATATAGGGTGCCATTTTGAAGACTCCACCGGGGTTGACAGGCTATTTGACAACATACACGATTTAAACGAGGATGTCACCATTGGACTATCAGACGATAGCAATAGTGATTTTCGCATTTTTTTAGGTAAGCCGGAGTTTATTAGTAAAAAACAGGAGATGATTTATACCAGTTTTGTACCTTCAGTACTATCCCTTTATAGAGGCTGGAAGGGCGGCATGCAAATTTGTAAAAATAGTGACTGTTTGCATTTCTTCTTAGCAAAGCTGGCAGATGTCCAGCGAAAATTGGGGATTGAGGTTCATGATAACACGATGAAGGGGGATATATTCTCGAACTGTGTTTCAGGTGCGCTATGCGCGATGGAAGTTATAAAGCTTGTACTTGGTATCGGCGGATCAGTAGATGATTTTTTATACTTCAATCTTCTATCTATGGAATTTTTAAAATCCGGCGAAACTGAACTTGAACATACGCTACACGAGCTATGTACTCTGAAGCCGACAGATTGTCTAGACGCTGCCTTAGGAGATCGCAAAGTGCTGATTGTGGGGACAGGTGGACTGGGATCTCCTGCCGCGTATGCACTCGCACTAGCAGGCGTTGGAACAATCGGTCTGGTCGATTATGATATTGTTGAGATAAGCAACCTCAATCGTCAAATACTTCATTCTATGTCAAGGATTGGAATGCCTAAGGTGGAATCTGCCGCAGTATTTTTAAAAAGTATAAATCCGGGTCTTACTATAAATCGCTACAACACCAGTTTAAATAAGGAGAATATTTTTGATATTATCGCAGGCTATGATGTTGTAATTGATGCAGTAGATAATTTCCCAACCCGGTTTTTATTAAACGATGCCTGCTTTTTTGCAGGAAAACCGATGATAGACGCAGGTGTAATCAGATTTGACGGTACTTTTAGGACCATTTTACCTCAAAAAGGTCCCTGTTATCGTTGTACACTTCCTGATATTCCATCTTCAGACAGTATACCGTCATGTGCCGAATCAGGCGTACTTGGGCCGGTACCAGGAATAATGGGCTTTATCCAATCAGCTGAGGCTGTAAAATTCTTATCAGGTCAGGGAAATATTTTAAGTGACAGAATGATCTTCTTTGATGGACTGTTTTCTGATTTTTGTACCATAAAAATAAACAGAAACAATACCTGTCCGTTATGCGGTGCAGACCCGACTATACATGAGCTCCAGGAATATGTATTTATGTGCCCGGATGATGTTGATGAAGGCAGCAATTGAATAATAAGTAATTATTAAAAAATTATAAATATTATAAAAGGTTTGCAGGAATATAGAAATGAATAGCGAATATACATTACTAAAGAGTTCCGAGTTGCTATCGCCAGATAGGTGATAGTAAACGTGGGTGCGAGAAGGGATTTTCGCGCCAGCCATTGCGCAAAGGAAGTCCGTTAACACGGACTTCCTTTGTTTATTATCCTATCTTGGACATGCGGTTAGTGTTTTGTGAATTATGTGATGTAAGTCAGAGACGAGAAAACGTAATAGTTGCTTCCGATTTATTATTATCCCACTGGGAGGTGATAAACCGTAAGGTATGATGAGCAATTATCATGCCCGCCAATGCGCAAAGGAAGAGGTACTAAATTTTTTTAGCACCTCTTTTTTTATATGTAAAATTAATTAGGAGGTTTTTATGAATAAGTCAGGCTATCCCGGCCTATGATCCGCGTGCCATTAAAGGTATCGGTCTGACGTATGCCACTACTCCAATGGGAGCCGACCATACATCAGGTTACTGTATTGCTACAAACATCCTGAAAGTTGGCGGTTATGTAGATCCGCTTAAGAAGGAAGGTCAAGTAGAACTTTCCCGTAATCTGCAAATTGCCACAGCTGCTGTTGACGTAACTGCCCTCGGAAAATCAATTCTTAAAGCGGAACGGGCCTTTAATGCAGCAGCTGGTTTTACGAACGCGCATGATCGACTGCCGGAATTTTTTGAATATGAGCCTTGCCCGCCACATAATGCTGTTTGGGACTTCACGCCGGAAGAAATCGACGAAGTCTACAATTTCTAGCCGATAAAAGGCCGGGCTTGGGCCCGGCTTTTTATTAAAATAAGTATAGGGGGGATTTGTATGGTAGTGGAAGTGCGTTTATATGCTACGTTGAGGCGTTATACGCCAACAAGGCCGAATGGTGTAATAACAGTAGAAGTGCCTGCTGGGATTACTGTGCTTGATTTAGTGAAAAAAATTGAAGTTGATCCGACAGAGATTCACTTGATTATGATAAATGGTATAGGGTGTGAGCTTGAGAAGATAATATGTGATGGCGACCGGGTTGGCTTGTTCCCACCAGTAGGTGGTGGTTAGCCGTAAATTATAGCATAAGTGAAGGATTAATAAGAAAGGAGTGGTTTGCATGACGATTGTTGCTTTGCCCATGATGGACCCTGTTTATATTGAATGGAAAAATTTTCTAAAAACGGGTAATCCCTATAAGTGCAACGCTCGTCAGCAGATTGTTGAATCGTGGGACCGGTGTTATCATGGGGGAGTAGATCCTTATGAGAATAAAATTCACCACAGGTTGGATGATTTGAACCTACATAAGGTGTTAAAAGAAAAAGAAAAACTTATTGAGATAGCAAAACCCTTTATGTCTAAGCTTCATGAATTTTTTAAAGGAGCGGGCCTTATCGTTGTATTAACTGATGAAAATGGCTGCATTCTTGAAATGTCGTGCGACGAAGATATGCGGCAGCATCCGATGACTAGCTGCTTTTATCCTGGCATTAGCTGGCAGGAAGAAGTGGTAGGGACTAATGCCATTGGAACGGTACTAAAGCTGGGAGAACCACTCCAGGTATCGGGTGCGGAGCATTATTGTAAAAAAATTCATTCTTTTGTCTGCTCAGCGGCATCAATTTTTGATTCTAATGGACGGATTATTGGCGTTCTGGATATATCCTACCCGTCCCGTACGTCCCAGTTGCATACATTGGGAATTGTAGCAGTTATTGCGGAAGCTATCACTGCAGAGTTAGGAATTTGGGAAAAAAACTGTGAATTGGATTTACTTAATAAAAGGATGACCAAATTTTTTAATACTGTTTCTGATGGTGTGCTTATCGTGGATAATAATGAGGTTGTAGTTGAAATAAACCCTGCTGGCAAAGCTATGCTCGGAAAATCGGAGCAATATGTTGTCGGGATAGAACTTAATCGGTTATTTTACAATAAATCGGGAGCGCTTCTAGCTAATAATAACCGGTATCATAATATCGAAATAATTGTAGACACTAAAGGAGGCGACCAATTTGTAGCTTCCCGGGAGCCGATAATTAATGATCATGATGTGATAACTGGTGGGATTATTTTTCTCAGACATAGTAAACAAGTGAAAAATATGGTGAATTTAAATCATAGTAACGGCAACTCTGCAACCTTGCAGTTCAGTGATATTATTGGCCAAAGTGTTGAAATACGCGAAGCTATACATGTTGCAACACGGGCGGCGGCCACGGCATCAAATGTTTTGCTATATGGTGAAAGTGGTACAGGTAAAGAAATATTTGCTCAGGCCATTCACAATCAAAGTAGCAAGCATAACGGACCATTTGTGGCTGTCAATTGCGGGGCAATTCCACGGGAGTTGATTGGCAGTGAGTTATTTGGCTATGAGGAAGGGGCTTTTACGGGGGCGAAACGAGGCGGAAAACCAGGTAAATTCGAACTAGCTTCAGGTGGAACTCTTTTCTTGGACGAAATTGGTGATATGCCACTTGAACAGCAGACCGCCTTACTAAGAGTGATACAAGAAAGAAAAGTGGCGCGTATTGGCAGCGATAAGATGATTCCGGTTACTATTCGTCTGCTTTGTGCCACACACAAGAATCTACTGGAAGAAGTTGAAAAAGGGGCCTTTCGACTTGATCTTTTTTATAGATTAAATGTGTTATCAATTATTATTCCGCCGTTACGGGAGCGCCGCGAGGATATACAACCGCTTTTTGAACATTTTTTAGAAAAGTTAAGTCACGAACAGGGATGCGAATTTTCTGTGGAAGACGAAGTCATTCCTTATTTAACTGGATATCACTGGCCAGGTAATGTCCGAGAGCTACAAAACGTGATTGAACATACGGCATGTTTAGCTGAAAATGGAGTTATTACGGTTGGTCATTTACCTGAAATGCTTTTTGCACCGGAATCACGCATGGTACTAGCATCACCACAAATAGATGAGACTGTTTTCAGCAGGGAACAGAGACAGAAGATGGCGGAATTTACGGAGAAATATAAGATAATTAGTAAGCTTGATGCATTTGCTGGAAATGTTAGTCGGGTAGCGAAAGAATTAGGGATATCTCGAAAAACTTTATATAATAAGATGCGATTGCACGCTATCAAAAACTAGCCAAAGCAACGTTGGCCAATCTCTTTTTATGTGCTGAATCAAGAGGCTGCTAATTGCTCTAAAGTAAGTGTTACCTTAAAGTGTGTAAAAAGTGTAACCTTATTGCACAATTTTACACACTCAAAGGTAACACTTATGGCGCAGTTGAGTAGCAGCCGATATAGTCCATTGGATTAATCCAATGCCCAAGATAAGCGGAATTGCCGGGTTTAAGACCATTGACACTTTATTTTAAATTTTTTGAATAGTTGGCATAACAATTGCGATAATATATTGCGAAAGTCAAATAGCTAAGTGGGCAGGCGATTACCTTTAGGATAACACTGAATTTTAAAACTAAGGAGGTCGAAACTTAGGGTAATTTCGTTTGAGCCTATTTATAAAAAATTAAGGGGGAATTGTTAAGTATGGAAAAGAAATCATTTGGGTATTTTAATCCGCCAGTAGCTATCATGGGCGTTGGGTGTCTTGAGGATATAGCTGATTACATTAAGCCTATGGGATTCAAAAAAGCGTTAATCGTTAGCGATAAAGTACTTGTTGAAATCAAACTTATCAAAAAACTTACCGATATTCTTGATAAAATTGGCGTAGGTTATTCTATTTTTGATGGCGCTCAACCAAACCCAACAGTTGGTAACGTTAATTCTGGTTTGAAAATACTCAAAGACAACGGTTGCGATTTTGTAATGTCCTTCGGCGGCGGTTCACCACATGACTGCGCTAAAGGTATTGCTCTTGTTGCTTCTAACGGCGGCAAGATCGAAGATTATGAAGGCGTTAACAAATCAGCTAAACCGCAAATGCCTTTGATCGCAGTTAATACCACTTCCGGTACTGCCAGCCAAATGACTCGTTTCTGTATCATTACCGATGAAACCAGACACGTTAAAATGGCTATCGTTGACTGGCATACAACCCCTATTATTGCTGTTGATGATGCTGATTTAATGCTTGCTATGCCTCCTTCCCTTACAGCTGCTACTGGTATGGATGCTTTGACTCATGCAGTAGAAGCTTATGTTTCCATAATTGCTACCCCTGTTACTGATTGCGCAGCTATCAAAGCTATTGAATTAGTTTCCGGTTTCTTGAGAAGAGCTGTTAAAGACGGTAAAGATGTTGAAGCTAGAGAAATGATGACCTATGCTGAATATCTTGCTGGTATTGCATTCAATAATGCCAGCTTAGGTTATGTACATGCAATGGCTCACCAACTTGGTGGTTTCTATGATCTTCCACATGGTGTTTGCAATGCAATCCTGCTCCCGGCTGTTTCGGACTTCAATGCAAAAGTTGTTCCTGAAAGATTTGCCGATATTGCTAAAGCTATGGGCGTAGATACTGCCGGTTTATCTGCTGCAGACGCTGCTGCTAAGGGGATCGCTGCTATTCGCCAACTTTCTGCCGACATCAATATTCCTGCCGGCCTGAAAGATCTTAGAGGCTTCAAAGAAAGCGATATTCCAACACTTACTGCCAATGCGCTAAAAGATGCTTGCGGTCTTACTAATCCTAAACAAGCTACTCCTGAAGAAATCACTGGTATCTACAAAGCTGCTATTTAATATAAGTAGAATTATAAAATCAAACAAAATTGAAATAGTTACCATTTGATAGTAAAAAGGGTTGGTTTATATTCATCATAGTATGATATAAACCAACCTGATTTAATTTTCAGTGAGCACGAGTATAGTCAAAATATGACATTTGATTTTGCGTTAACAGGTCGTTTCAATGTTATTTATGGTATAATGGAACAAATGAAGAGTGTTAGCTATGGTAAATAGAGAATCTACGTATAACATTTGACGGCTTGCAGCAGTTTATATCTGTAGATAGAGAAACTGTTGTCGTAATCACTGATAACCAGAGAGCAAAAACTTCAATACCAAAGCAGCGAAGAAAGCTAATGAAAAAATCGAGACGGTTGCAAAGACGCGTAAGCCGTTTTATCTAAAAATAAAGGAGTGAAAAGCCGGAATAAGAGCGCAAACTTACTAAAACTGGAAAGAAAAATTAACAAAATTTATCCCAAGTAGCGTAAGTTTTGTTATTCGAGTTATAAGTTTTTGTGAGTTTCTTGTAACGGCTTTCGATTATTATGAAATCAATTGCAAACCATGAAGAGCTTAAAAATAAAATTATTGAGTTAGCTAAACAGGGAAAGCTAACTTGTGAGGACGCTCATCAGTTAGCTGAGTCTGAGGGCGTGTCGGTAGTAATCATAGGCAAGGTGGCCGTAGAAGTTGGGGTAAGAATTTGCGATTGCCAGTTAGGCTGTTTTGGGAAGTATAAGGAGCGTTAATTATGGAGTATTTTAATTGTATAGCTTTAAAAGAGGCAGAACAATTGATAGTGAACGAATTAGACGGGCTTATAGTTGGAAGCGAACAAGTCTCTTTGGTCGAAGCTTTAGGACGCATTGCGGCAGAAGATGTTGTTAGTAAAGAAGATTTACCGCCTTTTAGCCGGTCAACTGTTGATGGGTTTGCAGTACATGGCATGGATACATTTGGGGCGGGGGAAGGTGTGCCTGCGTTATTTGATATTGTGGGTGAAGTGGCTATGGGGCAGCAGACTGTTGTTCAGCTAAAACCTGGACAGGCTGTGACTATACCTACTGGTGGTATGTTGCCAATTGGAGCAGATGCTGTCGTTATGATGGAACATGCAGAACGACCTGATAGCAGCAGTCTACTAGTTCTAAAGGCAGTTGCACCCGGAGAAAATGTAGTTGTTAAAGGTGAAGATATTAGTGCGGGACGCCACTTGCTGCGTCAAGGGCAGAAAATTCTGCCGCAGGACATTGGGGCGTTGGCCGCCTGCGGTTGTGCAGCAGTGTTAGTACGACAGAAGCCTGAGGTCGTAATTATTTCCACCGGTGATGAGGTGGTCGATGTGGCTTGTACTCCGGTAAGCGGTCAAATTCGTGATATTAATTCCTATGCGTTGGCAGCAATGCTCGAAGACGCCGGGTGTATAGTTAAGCGTTATGGAATAGTAAAAGACCAATATGAGGATTTGTTAGCGGCATTATCGCAGGCGGTAAACCGTTGTACTATGATAGTTGTATCAGGCGGCAGTTCAGTTGGGGTTAGGGATCATACGGTCAGAGTCATCAAAGAGCTGGGCAAGTCTGATGTAGTGTTTCACGGGGTGGCAATAAAACCTGGTAAGCCTACTATTTTTGGTATGATTGGAAAAGTGCCGGTATTTGGTTTACCAGGCCATCCAGTGGCTGCGATGACTGTTTGCAGTCAAATAGTAAAACCAGCAATACAAATTCTCCTTGGTCAGACGAGTAAAGATGTTTATACTATACCAGCCCGGATGTTGCGTAGTATGGCTTCGGTACCGGGCAGAGATGATTATATTAGAGTGCAATTAATTAAGAAGGCTAGTGAATATTGGGCTGAGCCGGTTTTGGGAAAATCGGGTTTAATTAGCACCATGTCTGCAGCTGACGGCATTGTACATATTGCCGCTGACAAAGGCGGCTTATATAGTGAGGAAATGGTACAAGTGGAACTTATTACAAAACAGTAAGGATGAGGCATTTTGTATAAAGTTAAAGCGTATTTAGATAGCCTGCCCCGGGATCAGGCTGAGAAGTTGTGGTGGGAAAAACTTCTTGCTGTGGACTATTTCACCAATTTACCTGTGGAAGAAGTTAGTATCAATGATGCGTTAGGACGGGTAACGGCTCGGTGCGTGTATGCCAGGCAGTCAGTGCCGCATTATAATGGGGCGGCAATGGATGGTATTGCGGTAAGGGCCCAGGATACCTTTGGGGCAGGGGAAACTACCCCGAAAAAGTTGCTGCTGCTGAAGGCTGGCGAACCATTTGTAGACGCAGGCTGCTATATCGTAGATACCGGGGATTTAATGCCACTCGGTACTAATGCGGTCATAATGGTTGAGGATGTACATTTATCAAATGGATATGCGGATATTATTGCGGCTGCTGCGCCGTGGCAGCATGTTCGTGTTATTGGCGAAGATATTGTGGCTAATGAAATGGTATTGGCAGAGCATCATGTTATTACTCCTTCGGATATTGCGGCTTTGCTGGCAGCAGGACTGGATAGTGTAGAAGTTGTCGCTAAGCCCAAAGTGACAGTTATTCCTACAGGTAGTGAATTAGTGGCGACTCATCAGGAGCTTACGCCAGGGGCTATTTTAGATGTTAATTCTCATATGTTGTGCGCGGCTGTAACCAATTGGGGCGGCGAGCCGACACGTCATGAGATCGTGTATGATGATTACCAAAAGATTAAAAAAGCTATTGCTGATAGTTTGAAGGTCAGTGATATGGTCATTACTAATGCTGGAACATCAGCTGGTACGGAAGACTTTACTGCCGATATACTCTCAGAGCTCGGTGAAGTGCTGGTACATGGTGTAGCAATTAAACCAGGTAAACCGGTAGTATTGGCCATCTGCCAGGGAAAACCTGTCATCGGGCTTCCTGGATATCCGGTATCAGCGATGTTGACAGCTGATCTATTTGTTCGTAATGTGCTGCATGCCAGGCAGAAACTGCCTCAACCGGAGGTTAAAACAGTGGCAGCCACTATGTCCAGACAAGTTTACTCGCACATTGGTGTCGAAGAATATGTTAGGGTGTCACTTGGCGAAGTTCAGGGAAAATTTGTTGCTGCACCGTTAGGACGCGGAGCTGGCTTAATAAGTTCCTTAACTAAGTCTCAGGGGATGGTGGTTATTAAAGAGACTAAAGATGGTCTGGCTGCGGGAACTGTTACAGAGGTTAAACTATTTGGCAAACAACAGGCTAGTAAAAATATTTTATCAATAGGCAGTCATGACCTGGCACTCGAGATTCTGGGCGTATTTTTAGGCCGACAGGCTAGCCTGTCGTTGTCCTGCGCCAATGTTGGCAGTATGGGTGGTATTATGGCGATACGCAATAATGAGGCGCATATTGCGGGGATACATCTGCTTGATGAAAAGACTGGTGAATATAATGTTTCCTATGTAAATCGCTATTTAAAAAACAATGAATCTTGGCGATTGGTGCATTTAGCTATGCGAGATCAAGGGTTAATGGTCTTGGCAGGAAATCCAAAAGGAATTCAGGGACTGGGTGATTTAGTACGCTCAGATATTGAATACGTCAATCGCCAGCGGGGAGCTGGCACACGAATGTTACTGGATTATCAGCTGCAAAAAATGAATATAGAGTCAAGTAAAATAGTTGGCTATGATAAAGAGGTTGGCACTCATATGGCAGTAGCAGCCACAATTGCAGGCGGTTCTGCTGATACCGGTATGGGTATACGTGCTGCAGCTAAAGCACTTGGACTGGATTTTATTCCGGTAGGTCAGGAGCGGTATGATCTTATTTTGAATTTTGCACCTGAAGATGAAAGGCCTGCGCTAATTATAAAGATTTTACAGTCGCCAGAGTTTCGGCAGCAAGTCGAGGCGCTCGGTGGATATGATTTGACAGATGCTGGGAAATTGATGGCTCTGAGTTGATATGGAAAAAAATAATTAGGCACATGTATATAATATAACGTAAGAGGGTATACTAGTTGTGTAGCGGTGTCCTCGAAGAGAAACGAGATTGCGAAACATTATAATTGAGAAATGCGCATATAGTAAGCACCATATACATAAAACTCCTGCCGGTTTTCGGCAGGGGTTTTTAAAATTGTAATAAGGTAAGACTATTGGTGGAGGTGATAAAAATGCCTGTACCCAAAACAGGGCCTGATAAATTTGGCATTGAGCATGAAGTCAGGAATGAAAAAGGGAATAAGGAACTATCTGATGAAGAGGTACGTAAAAAAGCAAAGCATTTTGGGAATAAGGATTAATGTGCTTGAATAAAATAACCCGTTGCCGGCGACACGCCCGGATGGCGCTAGTGCCGATTGCCCCATGGATGGCAAGCAATTCGGCCGTCCTAAAAGACTTGGCACAAGCCAAGTCTTTTCTTATCGCAATACTATCTAACTCTTGGTTATTTTTCTGTTTGCATGATCGATAAAACTGTAGTACAATTTTAATTGTTAACCATATAATTTGCGAATAGTTAACTATAAGCTCATTGTAAACTATAATATTTAAAATAGTTAACATTGAGCGGGGAGGAGTAGCATGAAATGGATGTAGCTATGGCAGAAGATTTGGGGTTGCGGCCCTTAGCGGCAAAAGATGCAAAGTAGAGTTAGTTGGGTAGCTGAAGTTGGTATGTTGGCCGCTCTTATAACAATAACTAGCACCTTCAAGCTGCCAGGACTGTTGCCGGGAACAGAATTTCAATTGTCAGCGCCATTGGCCACAGCTATCTGTGTGGTGTTTGGGTTTGGCAAATATATTACGGCAGGTGTGCTGTCCAGTGTAGTGGGCTTAATGCTTGGTACTCAGTCATTGTTAAATGTGTTTATTGCCATGGTATTTCGTGTCACTGTCGGCATGCTGGTGGTGCTATTAGGACGCTCCTGGCCGGTAATTGTTCTGGCTGGTCCGATAGGTTCGGCTATTGGCAGACTGGTATTGGGTGGGATGATTGGTAAAGCGGTAATTCCACTTTTGTTGGCCGCTCTTCCAGGGATGATTTATACAGCTTTATTGACTTGTCCCGTAACAGCTTTGCTGCAACGGGTAAAAGAACAAAGGGAGAAGGTAATGCGTCATGTTGTACAGCGTTAGAATGCGGGCAGCCCAAGGTGATGCGCATGAGAAGGGCGGCAGGCATATCTCGGGTGCCGAGCGGCTGGTAAGTCAGGACCGACTGCCAGCTGTAGCGGCAGCTATGCTCAGACGCGCTTTGTTTCATAGTCGGGGAACGGCTGATTTTATCAATCTTACTGTCGAAACAGTACTAAATGAAAACATACAAACAGTAAGCTGCCTGCCAATTGCAACTGTTGCTGTTCCTAGTGTAGCTGCAGGCCGGGCGGCGGCACAGGTTGAACTGATTAAGGCCGGTGTTGCACCGGCAGCTGTGGCTGCGGGGATAAAAGCCTTAGCAGGATTAAAAGGAAGTCTGAGGGGCGCTATGTTAGTTGATGCTCAAACTGGTGTCAGACTTGATGATAACGATGAACGGGGAATTCGTGTGTCGCGGATGGATATTGCTGATGAGCAGGCCTATTTGTGTTGGCTGAACCATCAGGGGCACAGCAATATTCATATTCAGGAGGCAGTAGTGCTGGCTTCTAAGGTTATGTCGGCACCCGGGGTAGCCGCCGAGTTATGTTGGTCTGATGACCCTGAATATGTAACAGGCTATGTATCCACACCAATGCTGTACACCCGTTTCACGCAGTTGAAGCCTTATGGCAGTCCTATTGGCGGCCGGATTTTTTTCATAAAGGAAAACACTGACTTGGAGCAACTGGCAGATTATTTGCAATATCAGCCTGTACTGATTAGCGTCCCTGCAGAGGAGGTCAGTGCTGATGCAATTTTTGACTGATTTCTTAGAACAGGCAAAAGCGGGCAATTTGTATCGTAAAACGGTAACCTACAATCCTATTAGTCCGACTTGTGTACAAATGGATGGTCAACGTTACCTAATGCTGGCTTCTAATAACTACCTGGGTTTGACACATGACCCGGCAGTACAGCAGGCTGCTATTGATGGGATACGATTGTATGGTACAGGGGCAGGTGGAGCCAGGCTAACTACCGGAACGTATCTGCTTGTTGATCAACTGGAGCAGGAACTAGCCCGGTTCAAAGAAGCCGAAGCGGCTCTGGTATTTAATACCGGCTATATGGCTAATCTGGGTGTTCTTAGTTCCTTGGCCGAACCCAGGGATGTTATTTTCAGCGATGAATTCAATCATGCCAGTATCATTGATGGCTGTCGTCTCTCCCGGGCGCAGATCGCTGTATATCGGCATGCTGATGTGGAGCATTTACAAAGTTTACTAAAAAATACAGTATGCCAGGGTAAGCGACTGATAGTCACTGATGGTGTATTTAGCATGGATGGTGATCTAGCCCCCCTGGGGGAAATTACTCGCTTGGGCGAGCTATATGATGCGATTATTGTTGTTGACGATGCTCATTCTACGGGTGTGATTGGGCCAGGTGGTAAAGGGACGGCTGCGCATTTTGGTGTAAGTGATAAAGTGCAGGTGCAGATTGGCACACTGAGTAAAGCGCTTGGGGCAGAAGGTGGTTTTGTCGCTGGGTCAAAGGAGTTAATTGATTACATAAAAAATAAGGCGCGCAGTTTTATATTTTCAACAGCCTTGGCGCCGGCAACTATTGCTGCGGCGTTGGCGGCACTTCGCCAGTTGGTGGCCAGACCAGAAATGGTGACAAGGTTAACTGATAATACTCAATATGTAAGAAGGCTGTTACAGGCAGCCAAGCAGCCTGTAGTTGACGGTGTGACGCCAATAATACCGATTATGGTGGGGGCGGAGGAAGCTGCTGTTAGGCTGGCTTCCGAGCTTAAGAAGCAGGGCATTATCATTACTGCTATCAGGCCACCGACAGTGCCTGCAGGCACAAGTCGACTACGACTGACTGTTAGTGCAGCGCATGAGCGGGATGAATTGGCTTGGGCTGTGGACATAATTACTGCTGCAATTAGTCAGCCTGGAATGAGGGTGAGGTAACAGAATGCAAAAAGGGTTATTTATTACGGCAACAGACACAGATGTTGGCAAGACGTTGATTAGTGGAGCTATTGCCGCCGCACTCAAGGCAAGGGGTATAAACGTTGGCGTGGTAAAGCCAGTAGCCTCCGGCGGCGTAAGGAATATAAACGCGAAGCTGGTATCTGAAGACGCCAGCTTTTTAATGGCAGCAGCTGGGCTTGGTGAAGAATGGCGGCAGGAGGTTAATCCTGTTTGTCTGGCTCCGGCACTGACGCCGGCAGTAGCAGCGACTGTGAGTGGTGTGACGATAAACCGGGCAAAGCTAATCGCTATTTGCCGGAGTATGCTGGCCCAAGCGGAGCTAACGCTGGTTGAAGGGGTGGGTGGTATTGCAGCACCTATTTGGGAAGATTATCTTGTTGCCGACATGGTGCTGGAGCTTAAGCTGCCGGCAATCCTTGTTGCCAGGGCTAATCTGGGGACAATTAATCATACTGTCCTTACTGCCTCATATGCCCGGCAGCAGGGCATCAAGTTAGGCGGAATTATTATCAACCGCTGGGATGAAGACCAGGTTACTGTGTTGGAACGCAGTAATCTGGCTTACATCGAACGGCTCACCGGCTTGCCGGTGCTAGGCAGGTTTCCCACGGTTGCGGCAGTTGCTGCAGATTCGGCATCAATGGCCCGACTGGGGCAAGTAGCAGAGCAGCATGTGGCTATTGACGAAGTAGTTAGTCTGATGCAAGGAGGAACAAGTTATGGAGAAACCGGAACAAAAAGATAAGCAGTATGTCTGGCATCCTTTTACTCAGATGCAGGAATGGGTAGCAAGACCGCAAAAGGTTATTGCCGCTGCTGCAGGCATTAAGCTTATTGACACTGATGGCAACGAATTTTATGATGGTGTATCGTCGTTATGGGTCAATCTTCATGGTCACCGCAAGGCTGCAATTGACCAGGCGATTATCGACCAGCTTGGCAAAGTAGCGCATACGACAATGCTGGGCTTAGCCAACATTCCGGCTGCCGAACTGGCTAAGCAACTTGTCGATATAGCTCCTGCCGGTCTAAGTAAGGTCTTTTATTCAGATGATGGTTCAACAGCGGTTGAGGTTGCTCTAAAAATGGCTTTTCAATATTGGCAGCAGCAGGGTAAACCGGGTAAACAAAGATTTATCGCCATAGAGCAGGCCTATCATGGGGACACAGTAGGGGCAGTAAGTGTTGGCGGGATTGATTTATTTCACCGGATATTCAAACCATTGCTGTTTACGCCGACACACATCCCAACTCCATCCTGTTATCACTGCCAACTGGCGACAGATCCGGTGACTTGCAAAATGCAGTGTGCCACCAGGTTGGAACAGGTACTGGCTGAGCACCACGAGGAGATTGCCGGCTTGATTATTGAACCGCTGGTGCAGGCGGCAGCAGGCATGCTAATGTCACCGCCTGGCTATTTGGCTAAAATAAGGGAGATTTCCCGGAAATACAACGTACTGTTCATAGCTGACGAAGTGGCCACAGGCTTTGGTAGAACGGGAAAAATGTTTGCCTGTGAGCATGAAGGCGTAACTCCTGATCTGATGATACTTTCCAAAGGAATAACCGGCGGCTATATGCCGCTGGCAGCGACATTGACCACTGATGAAATATATAATGCTTTCTTAGGTGATTATAGTGATAAAAAAACCTTTTACCATGGTCACTCCTACACTGGTAACCCGCTGGCCTGTGCGGCAGCCTTGGCTAATTTAAAAATATTCCGGGAAGAAAAGGTATTGGAAGGGCTTGTTCCCAAGATAGCGGTTACTGCAGCCAAGCTACAAAAAATAGCCAGTCTTGACCATGTGGGTGATGTCCGCCAACGTGGTTTGATTATCGGTATTGAATTGATGCGAGACAAAAATAGCAAGGTTTCGTATTCTTGGGAACAAGCCGTTGGTGCTAGCGTGTGTCTGCAGGCCCGCAGGCACGGACTACTTATTCGTCCGATTGGTGATGTGGTGGTCTTCATGCCGCCGCTGGCTAGCTCTGCTGATGAACTTGAACAGATGCTGACAATTATTGAATCCTCAATCAGAGAGATTACGGAAGTAGACATTGCCAATTATAGCAGTATTCAGCCGACTGATTTATAAAATGACGATTGCCAATATAACAAAAACAGCGCTGTTAGCGAAGTAGTGCTGTTTTTGTTATAAATAAGGCCGCTCAAGATTACTTAACGTGTCCTTGTTTTTTGTTCTTGTTTAGAAAATTCCGTCATGATATAATCAGTAGTATAGTCAAATGAGAGTATTATGTAACTTAATTTATAGTTAGCAATGCTCAAAGGGGAAAAGCATATGTCTGACAATTATAGTATAGCTAGATATCTTATTTCTCAGCTTCGTCCGGGTTTGCAACTTGGAGAAACAGTATTATCTCCTGATGGAAAAGTGTTGCTGTATGCTGGTACAATACTAACAGAAAAGCATATCGAAAAACTTAGTTACTATAATTGTGAGGGAGTTCGCGTTCGGGAATTGCAATCAGGTGTTGGAATGGGTTTCGATTCTAATCAACAACGGAAGCGGGGTAACGCTGAACCGGAAGAACTTATTGTTAGTCACGAATATTACGAAGCGGATATGGCTGCAACTGTATCAGAACAGGAAACGGAGTTCGCAGGTATATATGGCAATGTGGTGAAAGATTTAAAAAGATGTTTTACAATTGTTCGCCTGGAAAAGCATTTGGATTGTGAATTGCTGCAATCTATCGTCGATGCTTTACTTACCCTTTCTGAGCGGGGGATTGGCGCTACCGCTTTGCTACATACTGCAACTCGCTCCGAAGATTATTTATTTCATCATTCTGTTAACGTTGGTATTTTAGCAAATATTATTGGAAATTTAAGTGGGGCCTTTAAGCCAAGTCAACAGAGAAACCTAATTTTAGCCGGCATTCTGCACGATATTGGCAAGCTAGAGATACCTGTACACGTTTTATATAAGAAGGGGAGTTTAGATGAAGACGAACTGCATATGGTTCGTCAGCATCCAGCTATTGCCTTTAAGTTTTTCCGCCGCTTCAAAGAGATTCCGGAAAGTGTTCGTTTGGGGGTTCTCCAGCATCATGAACGCGACGATGGCTCAGGTTATCCGCTGCAAACCGCTGGCGCTAAGAATCACCCGATTGCCAAAGTACTTGGTATAGCTGATGTTTATGATGCAATGACCTCCAAAAAGGTGTATGGTGAAGAAGTATCGCCATTTGCAGCATTAGATACCATCCAGGCAGACTCTTTTTCAGGCAAATTTTCACCTAAATACTCTACACCCTTTCTTCATGAGTTGTGCCAAACACTGATTGGACGGTATGTGACATTAAATGACGGCAGTACCGGCCAGCTTGTGTTTTGGAATCGCAGCGGGAAAGAAACGTGTCTAATTAGGTTTTCTGATGGCCAGGTAATTGATATTATGAATCAGAATAAACTGAAGGTCATTAAGTTGGTTTGCTGAGTATGATAGCAACAGCGCGAAGAAATTTGTTAGGAGAACGCATCTAAATAAATTTCTCCGATTGGTTGTACTACTGCTTGCGCGGCTGTACAATCAGCGACCAATTGCAGTAGCTTATCTTCGTCGCCCTTACGAGCCAGAGCGATGATTTTGACAATGTCGCTAAACTCTTTGCCCTCAATGGGAAAATTCTTGAGCCGCAATTGGTTTTCTACTGTTCCTAATAAATGATAATTAATTTCGATTACTAAGCGGATATGGAGCTGTTTTTCCACAATAATAGCTGCATTAAGACTATCAACAGTTGCCTTGGTGTAGGCGCGAATGAGACCGCCAGTCCCCAGTTTGATGCCGCCAAAGTAACGGGTGACTACAATAACTGCGTTTTTGACAGCTGACTTATTAATAACTTCTAATATTGGCCTGCCAGCTGTTCCACTAGGTTCACCATCATCATCGGCCTTTTGAGATTGACCATGCTGACCGATGACGTAAGCTGAGCAATTGTGGTTGGCCTCTTTATGGCGTTTTTTTATATCTTGAATAAAGGTCAGGGCCGCTTCTTCCGTTTCAGCAGGGCTGGCATAGCCGAGGAATAGAGATTTGTTAATTTCTAATTTGATTTCACCGGTTTGCTTTATTGTGCGATAGGCAGGTAGCATAAGAACACCTCGTACTTTCCTTGGCTGGGATTACTCTATAAATTACTATAAAGGAACAGCAGAATTTTGGCAATCAGAGATAAACAGGATAAAAAAGCGAAAGCACTATTTGTATATATTGAGGACAAATAGTGCTTTCGCTTTAGTTGAGTTCGTTGCTGTCGCTAAAATCTATGATTCGTGCCATGTCCGCAGGCAAGGGGGCAGCAACAGTCACTGACTGTTTATTTCCTAAATGCTCGAAGGTTACCGAAGTGGCATGTAAGGCTTGCCTGGATATAAGGGGGGAGCGTAATCCATACATTTTATCGCCAAGGATGGGGTACCCAAGATGCGCTAAATGTACTCGTATTTGGTGGGTTCGGCCAGTATCCAGCGTAAGCTTGAGCAGTGATGTATCCGTAAAACTGCGGATAGTCTGGTAATGGGTAACCGCTGTCTCGCCTTGCAGGCTTATAGAACGCCGGTTAGGTAAACTTGGGTGTGGGCCGATGGGGGCATCAATGGTTCCGGAAGGCGGTTCAACAAGGCCTTTGGCTAATGCCCAATAAGCGCGCGTTAGTGTTCTGGTTTTCAATTGCTGTTCTAATAAGGATTGGCTGCGAGCATCTTTAGCGAAGATTACACAGCCCGATGTTTCCCTGTCCAGACGGTGGACAGCGCGCACCGTGCTTACTATGCCTTGCACAGCTAAATGATGAGCTAAATGGTTGGCTAAGGTGCCAGTTGTTGTTTGGCCTGTGGGATGGACAAGCTGGTAGGGCGGTTTATTTAAGACAAGCAAATAAGCATCTTCATAAAGAATTTCAATAGTACCTGGTTCAGGTTGAACTCCGTAAGACGCATCTTCCAAAACCAGGACACGCAAACTATCATTTACTTTGAGCGGTTTTTGCAGAAAAACAGGTTTGCCATTCAAAAAGATACCTTTTTTGCGAGTCAGCTTTTGGATTGTTCGTCCAGATTGATGGAGGATTTGTTTCAAATAGTTTTCAACAGTTAGCCCAGCCTGTTCAGAAGAAATTTTATGGGTCTGAAAAGATTTCAAAAGGCAGCCTTCTTTCCTGATTGGTCTTACTTTATGAATTTAATATAAATGAAAAATACCAATTTGGCAAATTTTGCGAGAGAAAGCGGTTTCGATTATAGATTATAATAAGAAAATAACTATTTCTAAAGAGGAAGGAAGAAATTATGACATTAGCGGCGCAATTGCTGGAGTGGTATTACCAAAATGCCAGGGAATTGCCTTGGCGTGCAGATAAAGATGCTTATAAGATCTGGGTTTCGGAAATTATGCTGCAGCAAACAAGGGTTGAAGCGGTAAAAAACTATTATAAGCGGTGGATAGAACGGTTTCCCACACCTGCAGTTTTGGCGGAAGCCTCAGAGCAAGAGGTGCTCAACTATTGGCAGGGGCTAGGCTATTATAGCCGGGCACGTAACTTGTTAGCCGGTGTTAGGGAAGTATGTGCAGCCTATGGAGGAAGAGTACCAGACGACCAAGCAGCGATACAAAGTTTGCCGGGAGTGGGTGAATATACGGCAGGTGCGATTGCTAGTATTGCGTATAATCGCCCGGCTCCGGCCATCGACGGTAATGTCCTAAGAATTTTCAGCCGTCTATTTTGTTTGGCTGGTGACATTACCAAGCAGGCAACCAAACGGGAGGTTGAGCGCCTGGTACTTACGCACATGCCTACTCAACATCCCGGCGACTTTAATCAGGCGTTAATGGATTTAGGCGCCTTAGTGTGTATTCCCCGGAGGCCGCGGTGTGAAATCTGCCCGTTGACCAATCTGTGCGAAGCTTATATGCGGGAAGTGCAAGATACGTTACCAGTACGGCCTGCAAAAAAGGTTCCGGAACTGATCAGGCTAGCGGCCGGGTTAATAGTGAAGGAAGGCAGCTATTTGGTACAGCAGCGACCAGCAACAGGAATGTTGGCGAGGATGTGGGAATTTCCTACCGTGGAATTGGCCGATGGCGAAGATGCTGTTGAACGTTTGCAGGCCGGGTTATTACAGGAGTTCAGGCAGGATGTTCGTGTCGGAAAAAGCGTATTTCATTATATTCATACTTTTAGTCATCGCAAATGGGATATTTCTTTTTATCAGTGTGAGTGGCTAGCCGGTGATAAGTTACCAACGACAGCTTGCTGGCTGAGTTCATCAGAAGTAACGAGTGTGCCCTGGGCGGGGCCGCATCATAAGGTTGCTCTGGCCTGCAAAAATACTCCCAACCTGTGAGGTTGGGAGTATTTTTGTAGAGGAAGTAGGTTGCCCCCAAATGGTGCAGTTATCGCTATGGCAACATCCAATGTAATACGGTTGACTGGAGATAAGTTAGAATGCCTATAAGAATAATCATGGCAATACTACTGGGCAGCGCAAAACGAAAGATGGTTGATTCTTGCCCTACCAAGCCAGTAGCAGCAGTAGCAACCGAAATACTTTGCGGAGAAATCATCTTACCGCAAACACCGCCAGATGAGTTGGAAGCTACAGTAAGGTTAGGGTCAATACCAATCTGCTGGGCTGCTGTCTTCTGCATTGAGCCGAATAAAGCATTGGCAGAGGTGTCTGAACCGGTAAGAAGCACTCCCAGCCAGCCAAGAAATGGTGCAAAGAATGGGTAAGCCGAGCCGGTGGCAGTAAATGCCAGACCTAATGTTGAACTCATGCCGGAGTAGTTCATAATATAGGCTAAACCAAGAATCATGGCAATGGTAAAAATTGGGTAAATGAGCATTTTAATTGTTTTGAAGAAACAGGAGGTTGCGCGTCCAGGGCCATAGTTAGGGATGATAAACAGTGACAAGATACCGGAAAGGAAGATAGCAGTTCCGGCTGCAGACAGGAAGTTGATAGCATAACTGGCTGCGTACGGAGTATTTTTAGCTACAACTGGAGCCGTTTTAATAACAAGATTGTGCAAGCCAGGCCAAGCAAAGGATGTCAAACCTAAGGATTTTTCCCAACCTACCAGAATGTTCTTAAAGCCGAAAAATTTATCATCAGCCCACATGAAGACCAAGATAGCTAACAAAATGTAAGGACCCCAAGCGCGTAAAACTTCCATGATCGAGTACTGTAATTGAACTTTTCCGTCAGCGGAGGGTATTTCGTCAGGGAAATGCCAGACTTTAGATGGTTTCCATATCTTGAGGAAAATCAGCAGGCCAATGATCGTGACAGCGGCAGAGGTTATATCTGGCAAGTAGACGCTGATATAGTTTGAAGTAAAAAACTGGGTACCGGCAAAACAGATACCTGCTACCAGGACTGCCGGTAATACTTCCATAGCCCGTTTCCAGCCGCACATCAACACAACTACCCACAAGGGAACAATAAAAGAGAGGAAAGGTAGTTGTCGACCAATAATTTTGCTCAGGGTCATTGGTTCAATGCCGGAAACTTGTCCAAGTACGACTACTGGGATACCGATGGCACCAAAGGCAACTGGAGCGGTATTAGCAACAAGACATATACCGGCTGCATATACCGGGTTAAAGCCGAGACCTACTAACATGGCAGCCGTGATGGCCACCGGAGTACCGAAACCGGCTGTACCTTCAATAAACGAGCCGAAAGCAAAGGCAATAAAGAGTGCTTGCAACCGGCGGTCATCGGTGATTGAAGCAAGCGAATTCTTGATGATTTCAAATTCGCCGGACTCAACCGTCATATTGTAGACCCAGATGGCAGTTATAACAATCCATATTATTGGAAAAATACCCACCAAGGCACCATTAAGAGTAGCACTGAGTGCTAGGGCTGCCGGCATTTTAAAGACAAAAATAGCCGTTAAAATTGCTGAAAGTAGACCAAAAAAAGCGGCATTATGACCTTTTGAACGCTTGATACCTAGCATGTATAGTAAGATGAATAGGGGGATAGCGGCGATAAGTGCCGAGAGACCGATGTTTCCCAACGGATTATAATCTTGAATCCATGTCATGTACATACACCCCTTTAAATTATTTTGCGGATTAAAAATAGTGAGCTTCCACCGTAAATTGTAAACAGATCCCCCTTTCAAGTTATGATTTACCAATCAACTGTTTCCAGATAGTCCTGGAGGCTTGGAATGTTGCCCGAATTTGCTACCTTTTGATAGTAGCGGCTAGTATATCAGCAATATGTTTTACCGTAATTTCCGGTGCTTGTTTGTCAAGACCACCTTTGAGCTGCATCATACAGGCCGGACAGCCAACGGCAATAATTTGCGCGCCACACTGCCTGGCATTTTGAATTTTTTGCTTTAAAAGCGGTACCGACAGTTCCGGGTATTTCATACCAAAGGCACCAGCCATGCCACAACATTTATCACAGTCTTTCATTTCTATCAGTTCATACCCAGGTGCATTTTCCAGGAGTTTGCGGGGTTCAGTGTAAATGTTTAGCACTCGTTTCATATGACAGGAGTCGTGCATTGTGACTTTGATTCCGCCGACTGACTTTTTGTTGAGCCGGCCAGCTTTTTCGTACTGTTTAGCTACGAAATGGGAAAACTCATGTACTTTGTGACTGAATATCTTAGCACGTGCCGCCCAATCAGGATCATCAGAGAATATTTCAGCATAAGTGACATGAAGGGTTTCGGTGCAACTTGGGCAAGCAGCAATAATATAATCAACATCAGCCTTTTCGAAAGCCTCAATATTCTGTTTAGCAATTTTCTTTGTGGTCGCAATGTCGCCTGTGCCGATGATTGGTTTACCACAACAGCTTTGGTTTTTTGGAAAAACAACCTGGATGTTGAGGTCTTGAAGAACTTTATACACAGATTCACCGGTTTCAGGAAAGACAAAGTCCAGATTACAACCACTGAAAAAGGCGGCCTTTTTTACCGGATTAGCTAATTTCTTGGTGATTTTCGGCACACGGTCACGCAGTGGTGTGTCAGCAATGGCCGGAAGGCTGCGGTCTTTAGTAAGTCCTGCCAGGAATAACGGCAGGTGTCTGATTAAATCGCCAGACTGGAATGGCTTTTGGCTAAGTGACGCAACCCGCAGCAAAGAATGAAAGACTTTGCGGTTGGAAATAATATTGTCAAAAACAGCTCGAACCGTGAACGGTAAGCCGTGTTCTTTGACCGAACGAACCCGTAGTTCTTCAATCAGACCAGGAATATCGATCTTGCCGGGGCAGATTGTCGTACATTTACGACAGCCGATGCATAGTTCATTAATTGCTTCGAAATCCCCCATACTATTAAGAAAAGCAGTGAGAATAGCGCCAATACCGCCTGAGTAAATATGGCCGTATACATGACCGCCGACTAGCAGGTAAACAGGGCAAACATTTAGGCAAGATGCACAGCGAACACATTGATAAATTTGCTTGAATTTTTCGTCTTTTGCTGCTTTTAGACGTCCATTATCCAGTAGAATGATATGAAGTTCTTTATCGTCTTCTATCCAGTGCCCGTCTTTTTTGATTAAAGTAGGGACTTGACCGGATATCATGCTCACATAGCTGGTAAGGCATTGGCCAGTGGCATTACGCGGAAGGGTGCGCAGAATTGGAGTCGCGTCTTTAATACTCGGGATGAGTTTCTCATAACCTATAATCACGACATGGATACGGGGAAGAGTTGTAACAAGACGGGCATTACCTTCGTTAGTCACCAAGCCAATAGCTCCATTTTCCGCAATCCCAAAATTAGCACCAGTAATCCCCATATCTGCTTGTAAAAACTCTTCTCGAAGGTTTTTTCTTGCAGTTTGTACCATCAACGGAATGTCTGGCTGAATTTCCTGGTTCAATTCTTGTGAGAAATACTCAGCAATTTGCTGCCGGTTAAGATGAATGGCCGGCATAACCATATGCGATGGTTTTTGTCCTGCTAATGCTATAATCCATTCACCCAGATCAGTTTCTTTGACCCGGAAACCAGCTGCTTCTAACGCTTGGTTAAGGTGGATTTCTTCTGATGCCATAGATTTAGATTTGACAATCCGCTTTACGTTTTTTTCCTTACAGAGGGTTAGCAGATAGTTTTTCACTTCATCGCCGTTTGCAGCGCGAAAAACCTTAGTTCCTCTGCGTAAGGCTTCGGCCTCGAATTGATCAGCAATGGATTCAATCTGAGCGACGGTGCTTAGTTTCATTTGTTTTAGCGACTCGCGTAAGGCATCAATGTCAGCAACGTTTTCATACGCTTTGGCGCGAGATTGCGGATACGCGTCGGCAAAACGCCTTAGTGCTTCTCGCAATACATCATCATTTAATTTTTGCTCAATTTCTTGTTTGATATTGCGTTTTTTTTCTTCCAATCCAGAACACATCCTTAGATTTGTTCATCAACCGCAATAATGATTAAGCGGCTGGGACCATGAACGCCGATGGTGAGAACCCGCTCAATGTCTGCTGTGCGGCTGGGTCCGGTTATAAAACTAATATAACCACGGTCATAAATTTGAGAAAGGATATTCATAGCATCTTCAATACCTGGCACTATGTTTGTACTGTTTAAAAAAACCACATGCATTGGAGGCAGAGTCGAAACGAGGCGGCTTTCGATGGAATAGGCATCCTGGCAGACACTGCCTGATTCGGCGATCCCGAATTTAACATCTGAAATACCAATATCGGCTGTTTTGGCATGGAGGGCGATTTCACTAGGTTCGTTATATACTCGAATGCCTAGTGAATGGATTGCATCGCTTATTTTGGCGGCCTGCTGTAACGGACTTTCTACAGCCACAACCTTTGTAGCATTGGCGTCTTTGACAAGTTGGAGCAGCGTGTCCCGTGCCTCAGCTATTGTTTTTACGTGATAAACAGTAGCTGAAGCATTTTTGGCCCGCATCTCAAATTGGTCAAATAAATGGGAACTGCAATTTGAGGTCAATAAAACTTGTTGCCAGTTAAGACACCCCTTTTTCATAATTTGTGCCCCCTTAAGATGATCACAATATATATCTGCAGAATATTGAGAAATGTTAGATTAATCTTACTAAATTATGCCCGTTATGCATGGTCGTTGTAAATCAGGTATACACAGTAAAAATAACGTAAGAAATATCCTATGAATTTTGTAGGATATTTCTTACAATTAGAGAAAAATTTCACCAGAAGCAGTTTATTTTCAGATAGTTTATTATTAATCACAGCATTCTTCCAATTTACCGTTTCAGGATTTACTAATTAAGAAAATTGTGATATTTTAATTAAAGATGGTATTTTTTGGTGATGTTACAAAAGTTTGTAACGGCCTGATAACTAACAACAGCTTGCATTGTGAGGAGAAAATTATGGATAAAATTCGTATTGCCATTGCCGATGACCATACTGTTTTACGATCCGGTCTTAAGGCAATGCTAAATTATCATCCCCAGTTTGAAGTCGTAGGTGAGGCCGCCAATGGATTGGAAACTTTAGAAATGATGGAAAAGTGCCACCCTAATGTACTTATCCTTGATTTAGCAATGCCGGTGATGGGTGGTGTTGAATGTGTCAAGGAAATTCGCCATCGCGGTATTTTGTGCCGGATATTGATCTTAACTATGTATGATGATGAGGAGTACGTCAAAGAAGTCATGCGGGCAGGGGCAGATGGATATATATTAAAGAAATCGGCAGACACTGAGCTTATTGAAGGCATTCTCAGGGTTCATTCTGGCAAGAAATTTCTAAATGAAAATCTGTCGGAAAAATTGATGGAAAACCTTCTGCGGGCTTCGGACGAAGGTCCAGACCATCAAGATCCCTATTATCTACTTAGTAGTCGTGAACGCGAAGTTATCCGGTATCTGGCCCGGGGATACACCAATGGTGAAATTGGCGCAAGGCTTTCACTCAGTCCCAAAACGATTGACACCTACCGCTCGCGCATTATGGATAAGCTAAAGGTACGCCGTAAATCGGAGCTTGTGAATTATGCGATAAAGTATAAACTAATTGATACATAGATACCATTTTGTGTATGTGTGACTTTCTTGTGAAATTTTTTGCAAACTGTAGGAATTTATCCCTCAGCATAGTGGGGATATTCCTACAGTTTTTTTACTGTTTTCGCCTGATTTACACCAAGGCGGTTTCAAGGCAATAATAATAAACAGATCAGAGTTTTTAGGGATTTCAATATTTTCTGTGATTTCAGTATTTTCGATCTTTAGAAAGGGGAGAGATAATGAAAAATCAACTTATCGGTGCTTTTAAAAAAATTGTTGGTGATGAACATGTCCTGACAAACAAGGAAGATCTTTTATGCTATTCATATGATGCAACTCCAGGTTATTCGCATATGCCAGATGTGGTCATATCTCCAGGCAACACAGAGGAGGTTTCCAAAGTGTTGGCTTTGGCCAACAAGGAAAAAATATCAGTTTACCCCCGCGGCTCAGGTACTAACCTGAGCGCTGGCACTGTTCCCATGAAGGGCGGCATAGTCTTACTTATGACCCGCTTCCGGGATATTATCGAAATTGATGCTGCCAACCTGGTAGCAGTAGCCGAACCTGGAGTAGTGGTCAGCAATTTAAATAAGGCTGTTGAAGAATTTGGCCTTATTTATCCACCTGATCCTGGTACTGTGGCCACTGCCACCCTTGGTGGGACAGTATCCGAGAATGCCGGGGGTCTGCGCGGTCTCAAGTATGGCGTTTCAAAACACTATGTCATGGGATTGGAAGTTGTTCTTGCCGATGGCAGAGTAATTCATTGCGGTGGTAAAAATGTTAAAGACGTAGCTGGTTATGATCTGACGAAATTGTTTACCGGTGCAGAGGGGACATTGGGGGTTATTACCAAAATTACTGTTAAACTTGTTCCGGCTCCTGAGACTAAAAAAGCAATGATGGCGATTTTTTCTAAGCTAGATAATGCCGGCAACGCCATATCGGCGATTATTGCCAGCAAGGTAATCCCGGCCACACTGGAAATTATGGATAATGCCACTATTCGCACAGTAGAAGACTACGCCCAGGTTGGTCTTCCTGTTAATGCAGAAGCTGTACTTCTTATTGAAGTCGATGGAATTGCCGAAGTAGTGGAAAAGGAAGCTGCAAAAGTTATTGAAGTACTAAAAGCCAATAAAGCCGACGATATTCAGGTTGCCAAGGATGCTGTCCAACGTGACAGAATTTGGGCTGCCCGTCGTGCCGCTTTACCAGCATTGGCCAAACTGCGGCCAACCACTTTCGTCGAGGATGCTACTGTCCCCCGCAGCAAAGTGCCTGATATGATTCGGGCGGTAAACAACGCTGCTGCTAAGCATAAGGTAACCATTGGTACCTTCGGTCATGCCGGAGATGGTAATATGCACCCGACAATTGTCTGTGATTTGCGAAACCAAGAAGAAATGATACGTGTTCACAAGGCCATGGACGATATTTTTGCTGCTGCGATTGCTCTTGGTGGCACATTAAGCGGTGAACATGGAATCGGTCTAGGTAAGCTTCCATACATGAAAGATCAGTTTGGTGTTGACGGTATGAATGTGATGCAAACCATCAAAAAGGCACTTGATCCCAACTGTATCCTTAATTCTGGAAAACTTGTCGGGGAGTGTTAGAGATGACTGAGGATAAAGAATTGCTGACAGATATTCAAGATGCTATTGCCAATTGCATGAAGTGCGGCAACTGCATGGAAGTGTGTCCCGTCTATAAGGAGCTAAACCTTGAGTCACAAGTAGCCCGGGGAAAACTGGCCCTTATAGAAGCGGTCTTAACAGGTAAGGTTGATATTTCAGATGGTTTTGATAAACGCATGGCAATGTGTTTGTCTTGTAAGGCCTGTGCAGATAAGTGTCCCTGTGGTGTCAAAGCTGACGAATTAATCCTGCGTGGCCGTCAGGCTGCTTTAAAAGCACGCGGTCTGCACCCGATCAAAAAAAATATATTCAAGTTATTATCTAACCGAAAACTATTTGACTTCACTTTGCGTATGGCAGGGTTATTCGGTCCATTACAGATGAAAAAATTACCTAGGCGGATGGCTGTTATAGCTCGCTTTCCAGTACCTGGCCTTGATCGGAAGCGTGTCTTAGCTCCCTTTGCCGCTACGCCGCTCCTGGGGCAGTTTCCCACAACGGTAAAAGTATCTAATCCAAAAATGAAAGTGGCTTTTTTTGCCGGCTGTACCATAAATTATGTCTATACCGATATTGGACAATCTGTCATTAATGTTCTCAAAGCTAATGATGTGGAGGTTATATTGCCTGCATTGCAGCACTGTTGCGGAACACCGGTTTATATGGCAGGCGATGTGGAAATGGCGAAAGCCTTTGCCAAGCATAACATTGAGACTTTCGCGCAAACCGGCGCGAACTATATCGTAGCTGCCTGTGGTTCATGCGCCGAGGCGTTCAAGCTCGAATATCCTGAAATGTTTCATGACGATCCGGCTTTGTATGAACAAGCCAAAAATTTAGCGGCTAAAGCCTATGAGATTAGTGAATTCCTTACTGATGTACTTCATTTTCGTACAGACAGCTTAGGAACTGTCAACTCCACCGTAACTGTGCATGATCCCTGCCATATGGCAAGAGGCCTAAAGGTTACCAGGCAGCCACGGGAAATCCTCAAGGCCATCCCCGGCCTAAAAATCGTAGAAATGAAAGAACCGGCCCGTTGTTGTGGGGCCGGTGGTTCGTTCAGTCTAGCAAATTATGAAATTTCCCGAAAAATTAATGACCGAAAAATAGCTGATATTAGGACCACTAATGCTGATACCATTGCTACCAGCTGCGGTTCTTGCCGGATGCATATTACCGATGGTCTGGTACAAAACAGCATGAAACAGGAGTGTTTCCATGTCGTACAATTGCTGGATAAAGCCTATCAAGCCGGTACTAACAAAAAAACAAGAGGAATCCCGAAGCATTAACTATTAACTAATGTAAAGTGTTAGCTATTGATTGATGTTAATGGTATTGTCTCTTGTGTTTTGGAGTGGAATCACAACTGTAACGGTCGTTCCGGCTCCTTCTGATGATTGAATGGTGAATTTACCTGCAAGTAAAGCGACTCGCTCACGCATGCCGTATATACCGAGACTGCTGTTTTCACAGGCTGTTCGTAAGGACTTAGGAGTAAAGCCGATGCCGTCATCAGTGATACTAAAATGGATCTCCCGGCGCGTTTTTTTCAGACTTACCTTCACGTTGGTAGCTTGAGCATGCTTGGCAATATTAGTCAGCGTTTCCTGCAAAATCCGATATAGCGTAATCTCAATTTCAGGCCTGAACCGTTCGCGCGACAACCCGGAAAAATTGATGTCCGTCGTAATGCCATATTGACGGGAATAATTTTCAATATAACGTTGGGCTGCAGCAACCAGCCCAAGGTCGTCAAGTAGTGCCGGACGCAACTCTACCGCCAGCCGGTGTGCATTATCTAGTGTTTTGGATACAACATCTCGCATCTCCAGTACGAATTTTTGTTCCTTAGAGCCACAGACCTGCTCAGAAAGTACTCTGAGACCAACGATAATTGAGGTAAGTGACTGGCTAATCTCATCATGCAGTTCGCGGGAAATCTTTTTGCGCTCTTCTTCCTGTACATCGATTATTTTATATAGCAAAATTGACTGCAATTCTTCTTTCTCTTTAAGAGCCTGGACTAACTTTTGCTGGCGGGAATTGGATTCTAAGGTTGCTTGTACAAAGCGAGCTGCCAATCTGGCATAGAGTGCCACTTTTTCTGGCTCACCAGTAACCCCGATAACACCGATGCAACGTCCCTCGACTACAATGGGCACATCATATCCTCTACGCACATTTTTTAAGATTTTTTCGTCAGTTGAGCTAATCGAAAATTCGCGGATATTACCTGAACTTAACATGTTAGCGGCACCTTCATGCACCTGGGATATGCGCTTTCTGTCAAAAGCCGCAATAATTACGCCGTGGTGGTCACAAATAATTATGTTTTGGTTAAGTTCGGCTGCAATAATATTTGTAAGCGATTGAGCAAAGGTTGAATCAAGAACATGGTAGTTATCTTTTTTCAATGAGAGAGTTCCTCCTTGTTGATTCCGTGGCGCACCACCATGCTGTAAATCATAGGATAAAGACTTACCAGTAAGTTTGAAGGAGCTTGAAAAGAATGGTAGCCTAAAGATATCTGAGAGAATTGCAAATTAAAATATAGTTGGTAATAGTCATTAGGATGAGCTGGAGGGGGGCTGAATAAGGAAAAATTTCACATAAAAGCGAATAATAATAATTTTAAATAATCAGAATTAATTGTATCATATTTCAATTGTGAAATCAAGGAACATTTGCAATTGTGAAACGGTGAAAAACGAAAAAAAATAGTATTTTTGCACAAAGGATACATTTAAAAGCAGGATTCTGCTTTTTTTAAAAGAATGTATAAAACAGTAATATTAAGAATTTTAATTTTGCGTGGTTTATTGGTGGTTATTAGGTCATTAAGAACTAGTAATTACTAATTCTAATATATTTTTATATGTAAAGGAAGGGATATCCCTATGGCAAAAATGAAAACCATGGATGGAAATACTGCAGCAGCTCATATTTCTTACGCATTTACCGAAGTCGCTGCCATCTACCCTATTACACCGTCCTCACCAATGGCTGAGCACGTTGATGAGTGGGTTGCAGAGGGAAGAAAGAATATTTTTGGGCAGCCTGTCAAAGTAGTAGAAATGCAATCTGAGGGTGGTGCTGCAGGTGCAGTGCATGGTTCCCTGCAAGCAGGGGCATTGACTACTACCTATACTGCATCGCAGGGCTTACTGCTCATGATCCCTAATATGTACAAAATTGCTGGTGAACTTTTGCCTTGTGTATTTCATGTTAGTGCCAGGGCGCTTGCAGCAAACTCCTTAAATATCTTTGGTGATCACCAAGACGTTATGGCAGCTCGCGCAACTGGTTTTGCTCTGCTGGCTGAAAGCAGTGTTCAACAGGTTATGGATTTAGGCGCCGTAGCTCATCTGGCAGCACTTAAAGGGAAGGTACCATTTGTTAACTTCTTTGATGGCTTCCGTACCTCTCATGAAGTACAAAAAATTGAGGTAATGGATTATGCCGATTTAGAAAAACTTGTGGATATGGATGCTGTTACTGCGTTCCGCCGCCACGCACTTAATCCTGACCATCCGGTAGTAAGGGGTACTGCACAAAACCCTGACATCTACTTCCAGGAAAGAGAAGTAGCAAATAAATACTACGAAAATCTTCCTGCTATTGTCGAAGACTATATGGCGGAAATTAACAAATTAACTGGCCGCGACTACCATCTCTTCAACTACTATGGTGCGCCAGATGCTGACCGCATGATTATTGCTATGGGCTCAGCCTGTGAAGCTATTGAAGAAACTGTTGACTACCTGAACGCGAAAGGCGAAAAAGTCGGTCTTTTGACTGTACACCTATATCGCCCATTTTCATTGGAGCATTTCTTCAAATATATTCCTAAAACAGTTAAGAAAATTGCTGTGCTTGACCGTACTAAAGAACCTGGTTGTATTGCTGAACCATTATATCTTGATGTTAAAAATGCCTTCTATGGCAAAGAATTCCAGCCGGTTATTGTTGGTGGCCGCTACGGCTTAGGCTCAAAAGACGTTGTTCCGGCGCATATTGTTCCTGTATTTGAAAATCTTCGTCTTGATAAACCCCAAGATGGCTTTACTGTAAGTATTGTCGATGACGTTACCCATACCTCGTTACCTGTTCTTAGCTATGATATTGATACTACACCTACAGGCACAACGGCTTGCAAATTCTGGGGCTTAGGCTCTGATGGCACGGTTGGTGCTAACAAAAGCGCTATCAAAATTATCGGCGATCATACCGATATGTATGCTCAAGGCTACTTCTCTTATGATTCGAAGAAGTCTGGCGGTATAACTGTATCTCACCTCAGATTTGGCAAAAAGCCGATTAAATCACCATATCTTATTAATAAAGCTAACTTTGTTGCCTGTCACAACCAGTCTTATGTTTATAAATATAATGTACTGGAAGGCTTGAAACCAGGCGGTGTATTCCTCTTAAACTGCATTTGGAATCAGCAGGAAATTGATGAGAAATTGCCTGCCGCGATGAAACAGTTTATTGCTAAAAATGACATACAGTTCTATACAGTGGATGCTGTTGGTATTGCCCAGAGTATTGGCTTGGGTGGACGGATCAACATGATTATGCAGTCAGCATTCTTCAAGCTGGCTAATATCATTCCGCTGGAAGATGCTGTTAAGTATCTTAAACAGGCTGTTGTTGATTCTTATGGTAATAAAGGCCAAAAAATTATTGATATGAATAATGCCGCTATTGATCAAGGCGTTAATGCTGTTGTTAAGATTAATGTATCTGCCGCGTGGAAACAAGCTGAGGACGAAGCTGCCGCTGCTAGTGAAGTGCCTGAGTTCATTAAGAAGATCCTTATTCCTATGAATCGTCAGGAAGGCGACAACTTACCTGTCAGTGCCTTTGTGGATATGGCAGACGGCACCTTCCCAACAGGTACTGCTGCTTTTGAAAAACGCGGTATTGCCATTAATGTTCCTGAATGGCAAGCGGATAACTGTATCCAATGCAACCAATGTTCTTATGTTTGTCCGCATGCTGCCATTCGCCCTATTTTGGTAAATGAAGAAGAAATCAAAGCAGCTCCGGAAGGCTTTACTGCTAAGAATGGTAAAGGCATTAACGACCTGAACTTCCGTATAGCTGTTTCTCCGCTGGACTGCACCGGTTGCGGCAACTGCGCTCAAGTGTGCCCGGCTAAAGAAAAAGCTCTGATCATGAAGCCTCAGGAATCCCAGCATAATCAAATTTCTTTGTGGGATTATGCAATGAATATATCGCCGAAAACCAATCCGATGAATAAACTGACAGTTAAAGGCAGCCAGTTTGAGCAGCCGCTGCTTGAATACTCTGGTGCTTGTGCTGGTTGTGGTGAAACTCCATATGCTAAGCTTGTTACGCAACTGTTCGGTGATCGCATGATGGTGGCTAATGCTACTGGTTGTTCCTCCATTTGGGGCGCCAGCGCACCTTCGATGCCATACTGCAAAAACCATCGGGGTCATGGACCGGCCTGGGCGAACTCCTTATTTGAGGACAATGCCGAATTTGGTCTTGGTATGTACTTTGGCGCGAAAAAGGTTCGTGATACATTAGCTGCCAAAGTAGAAGAAGCTACTAAGCTTACTGTCAGTGCCGCTCTCAAGGCTGCCATGGAAGATTGGCTGGCTAATAAAGACAATGGCAGCGGTACCCGTGAACGCGCCGATAAGCTTATTGGTTTGTTGGTTGTTGAAAAAGGCGATAATGCGCTGTTAAATGATATCTATGATAATCAAGACTTCTTCGTTAAACGCTCGCAGTGGATCTTTGGTGGTGACGGCTGGGCTTATGACATTGGCTTCGGTGGCCTTGATCATGTACTGGCCAGCAACGAAGACGTTAATGTTCTGGTATTTGATACCGAGGTATATTCTAATACTGGCGGGCAAGCTTCTAAATCCACTCCGACTGCAGCTATTGCTAAATTTGCCGCTAGCGGTAAGACTACCAAGAAAAAGGACTTGGGCATGATTGCCATGAGTTATGGCTATGTTTATGTAGCACAAATCTCTATGGGTGCTGATAAAGCCCAAACCCTCAAAGCCATTGCTGAGGCTGAGGCTTATCCTGGTCCGTCACTTATCATTGCCTATGCACCTTGTATCAACCATGGTATTAATATGAGCAACAGCCAGCTTGAAGCCAAAAAAGCTGTTGAGGCTGGTTACTGGGATATGTATCGCTACAACCCAGCTCTTAAAGAAGCAGGTAAGAATCCGTTTAGCCTGGATTCCAAAGAACCGACAGCTGATTTCAAACAATTCCTTATGGGCGAAGTTCGTTATGCTTCACTCAAAAAGCAATTCCCAGAACATGCTGAAGCTCTCTTTGAGAAAACAGCCAAAGACGCTGAGGACAGAAGAAATTCCTATAAGCGTTTAGCCAAGGAAATGTAAGAAGTAACTTTAAGGTAGCAGTTGCTGAGAGATAATGCAGCTATAACCTAAAATGATAGTCAAAAAGAAAGCACTATTTGCCTGCTAAGGCAAATAGTGCTTTCTTAATTTTAAAGATAATATATGTCTGATCTAATTATGTGGGCTTGGCTAGTTGCCGTATTCGTTACGGTGACAGGCAGGTTTGCTGTTGGTTGTTTGGCAGTTATCAGCAACATATCGCCGACGGTTAGCTTGTATAATTCGCCGTTGGGAATACTGACAGCTAGTGCTCCGTCAACACAATAAAGTGCCGAAGTCATACAAGGGAAGCGGTCTGGATTAGGGTTATGTATGTCCAGGGTATGGGGCGTTTGCACAGCTAGTGTAACTGCTGTCAATTTTCCGGAAGCGCCTTCTGCCAGCATCAAATTAAAGTCGCGCACTTTTCCAAAACTTTTGGTTGTCCAATTACCGCTAAAGCTGTCTTGGTCAAATGGTTTTAGATTACTGCTATGATGGCCGGTATGCTCAAGTCTCATTTCGCCTTCCAGCACCATAATGAGGCGCTCAATTCCCGGTAAAGAAGTAAAAAGTGATTCCTCCAAATCAACGCGGGCCGAGCTAATCCGCCAGGTGAAATTACGCTCGGCATAAACAGCGTGTTGGGGATAAATGGCGATTTGGGTTGTTGTACCGCCAGACCAGTCACTGGTGGTCTGATCAGTTTTTCGTATTAATTCAAATATATAGGGCATAAGTATCCTCCGTCTGAAAGCTAAGTCGTACTTTATTATAACATATTGGTTTTAACGAAATAATTTTTGGACATGGAAAAACATATAGAACAGATGCAAAGAGTACATTATAGGCTAGAGGAATGACAACAGGGACGTCAGAGCAATGTCATGATGACAAAATGGGAACGTCCCGTGCGCCAAGAACTTAGGAATGTGTCGCACAATATGTTTCCCTGGACGTAGGGAGAAAACACTGGGGTAATAGGATCCGGATTTCTATAACGTGAATTGGTGCATAATATAACTACAAAGCCATGCTTCACTGTCAAGTTCAGTGAGAGTAGCCTAACGGTCCTGACCGGGTACTCATTGACAACTCAAGGCGACGGGGAAAGCAGGACATTGTTAATCCATAAAAGGTGGAGTGTTCAAAATGGTCGGAGTAGAAATTGACATGGTAATTACAGATAGCTTGAAAGCATTGGAATTATACGAAAAAATATTTGATCTCCAACGTGTTGAGGTTGCAAATTTTCCAAAAGGCGAAAATGAAGTCATTTTTACCCTATATGGAGTACGCTTTCACATGTTGGATGAAAACCCGAAATTCAGCTTGAAAGCGCCAAACCCGGATGAACCCAAATCAATTTGGTTTAACATCCTCGTCCCTGACATCAAGAAAACATTTTCAAAGGCCATCAGCGCGGGCTGTACAGAGCTTCAGCCGGTGACTGAATTGCCCGATTATGGAGTGTCGAATGCTATTTTTAGCGATGCTTTCGGCTATCAATGGATGCTGCATCAAATGCACAAAGAAGTGAGTTTTGAAGAACGCACACGACTTTGGGAGGAAAAAAGGGATAGTTAATAATTGCTGCATTATGAGCATAATGGGAACTTGGTTAAGGCGACAAGTACTGCTTGATGGAACCGAGTTTTTGCCAATGGTTTCCATTCACATGAAATATATGATATTATATTATAAATATTCTGTATTTAGAGTAGGTATTTATGTATATCAGAATTGTAGTAGACAATATTGGTAAAAGATTTGGTGAAAAGATACTGTTTTCAAATGTTTGTGCCGAAGCTACTAGTGGACAGTGTTTGACAGTAATAGGATGTAACGGTTCCGGTAAATCCACATTGCTTAAAATAATTGCGGGACTGGTTCGACCAGGCACTGGTCAGGTTAGGTTAACTTTGGATAATATGCCTAGCCCAAAAGAGCAAATCTTTTATACTGGTTTTGTATCACCTGAAGTGGCAATGTATGCGGCGCTTACGGGAATCGAAAACATTATCTTCTGGACAAAGGTGCGGGGTGTTCCTTGCTCTAAGTCTGAGGCTGCCAAGTTTTGCTGTCAGATGGGGTTAGGCAAAGCCTGCTGTGACCTGGTTGCCACCTATTCCACAGGCATGCGGCAACGGCTAAAGCTGGCAGTTATTAAGGCTATTAATCCACCTGTATGGCTTTTGGACGAGCCTTCATCCAACTTAGATGGCAGTGGGCGAAGTATTGTAAAAAAGCTGATTGACGACGCAGTCATACAGAATATCGCCGTTATACTTGCTACCAACGAGAACGAGGAGGCACTACTATATGGCAAGAATACAATTGAGCTTTAGTAGTGCTGTATGGGCAGTTTTGGCTAAAGATGCGGTATGTGAAAGTAGAACAAGGTATGCGACCGGAGCACTAATTATGTTCGCGCTAACAGCTCTATCAAGTGTCAGTATGGCGATTGCTGGAGCGAGTTTGCCACCGGAATTAGCCGCCGCTCTTCTCTGGGTTGTGTTATTTTTCTGTGCTATGGCCGGTTTGGCGCGGGTGTTTGTCCAGGAGCAGGAAGCAGGCACCTTAATGGGACTGCGATTATATGCTACTGGTCACGCTGTATTTTGGGGTAAGTTGTTATATAACCTGGCTCTTTTACTTGGTTTGGCCTGTCTGGTGGTGCCGCTGTTTACTATTTTTATTGCCGTCGAGGTTGGGGCTTGGCTGCCATTCATCATCGTTTTGGTGCTTGGCTGTACAGGAATAGCGACGGTGTCTACATTGACAGCCGCTATGGTCATGTACGCACAAGGTAAGCATGCTATCTTTACGGTGATTACTTTTCCCGTGCTGTTGCCGCAATTTTTGAGCGCTATTAGCGCGACCTCCAAGATATTATCGGATGGTGTACCTGAATTTAGTGAACTGGTATTTATGGCTGGCTATGACGCTGCTGTTGTGGCTGCCGGAGTACTCTTATTTGACTACATTTGGCAGGATTAGGAGGGTATATGAATCTTAGAATAGTTGCATCATTAATTGCAGTATGGATGGTCGGAGTAGTAAGTGCCGTAGTTTACCTGATCCCGCCTGCTGAAGGACTAGGTTATCTTGTCCGGATTGCTTTTTTTCATATTCCGGTTGCCTGGGTTTCTGTACTGGCTTTTCTAGTGTCGGCCGCAGCTGCTGGGCAGTATCTCAGAACCAGGAAACGTAAGTATGATTGCGTGAGCGCCTGTTCGGCCAAGTTGGGGCTCGGCTTTTGCCTCTTGGCGACAGTTAGCGGTGCAGTTTTTGCCAAACTGACCTGGGGAGCATATTGGAATTGGGATCCCCGGCAGACAACAGTGTTCATTTTGTTATTAATTTACGGTGCCTATCTGGCACTCCGAGCAGCCATTGAAGAGGAAGAACGGCGGGCCGCGGTCAGTGCTGTGTATGCGCTGTTATCCTTTTTAACGGTACCATTCTTGGTGTTTGTTATTCCTCGCATGTATTTTTCCCTACATCCGGAGCCAGTACTTAATCATGCCGGTAAGGTGGCGATGGATCCTCTCATGTTGTATGTGCTGTTAGCCGCTCTAGGCGCTGGTACAGCACTCTACTGCTTGCTGCTAAGCCGGACTGTTGCCAAAAAAACACGACTGTCAGGAAAGGAACTGAATATATGAAAAAATATCGGTTAATTTCCCTGGCCATGATTATTGGTTTTGTGGCCTACAGTATGTTTGCTTTTCAAAGTGCCGTTACGCCCTATGTCACTTTTGCACAGGCTAAAAGCGCCAAAAGTGCTGTCCAGGTCAAGGGAACTATGGGTGCAGGTAAAAAAATACAGGCTGAGGACGGCAAATCCACTCAGTTTGTGTTACGCGATGATATTGGCGAAGAGGTGACGGTAGTCTACCGGGGCGTTAAGCCTGAAGGCTTGGAACAGGCGACAGGCATAGTAGCCATTGGCAAGTATGTAAATGGGCAGTTTCTGGCAGATAAGCTACTAGTTAAATGCCCGTCAAAATACCAGGGGAGAGTGAATCAATGATCGGCTATGGTGCAGTGCTACTGGCACTTGTTGTTACAATGTTTGCAGTAGGTTGCTATTGGTCGTCTGGGAGCAACCCAATAAGAGCAAAACATTTGGCAAGCACGGCGCGCTTTTTGTATAGCGTGTCCGCAGGTCTGGTAGGGGTGGCGGCTGGCTATCTGCTGTATTTAATTTTAGGTGACAGGTTTGATTATGCCTATGTGTTTAGCTACTCCTCTAGGGAGTTAGCTTTAGGATATAAAGTAGCCGCTTTCTGGGCAGGCCAGGAAGGTTCGTTTATGCTGTGGCTGGTATTTCATGCCGTCTTTGGGATGGTGTTATTACAGAAGCCAGCGGCACCGATGCCTGTTATGACAGTGTATGCTCTCATTCAAGCGGTGCTTTTGGGACTACTGTTGGTGAAAAGTCCTTTTATGATGCTGGCTGAGCCACGTGTTGACGGCGTTGGTCTTAACCCGCTCTTACAGGATATGTGGATGGCTATTCATCCGCCTGTACTGTTTTTAGGGTATGCGGCATTGGCGGTGCCTTTCGCTTACGCATTGGGCAGTATGTGGGCCAATCGCCATCAGGATTGGCTGAAGCCGGCGGCCGTTTGGACGCTGTTTGCCTTGTCAAGTCTAGGAACGGGAATGTTCCTTGGCGGTTTTTGGGCCTATAAGGTATTGGGCTGGGGTGGTTATTGGGCCTGGGACCCGGTAGAAAACTCGTCACTGGTACCGTGGCTGGCCGCAGGGGCAGTGATTCATCTGTTAGCGATAGCGAGAGTGCGAGTTGGCGCTATTAAGCAGGCCTATGCCGGGGTAATTGCCAGTTTTATTTTAGTACTATATGGCACTTTTCTCACCCGCAGTGGTGTGCTGAGTGATTTTTCCACCCATTCGTTTACTGATGAAGGGATTGGTGGATTGTTAGGGCTAACAGTCTTAGTAGCGACCTTTGTCGCTTTTGTTTTATATATTGTTAAATGGCCAAGTATGCCGTCCGGGGAGCTTTATTCGCGGCTTTCCGGCCGGGAATTTATGCTGGCACTTACGGCGCTGGTGCTGGCCTTTTTGGGAGCATTGGTGTTTGTCGGCATGTCTACACCGTTGGTTAGTATGGCCTTGGGCAGTGCCCAAAGTGTCAGCAGTGCCTTTTATAACCAGGCTACTTTGCCGTTGGCGGTGGCTATCGGAGCGGCGCTGATAGCAGGTCCGCTGAGTAAGTGGGGCGGCAGTTGTGGCGGTTTGGGCAAAGAATACTGGTGGCTGGGGTTGTTTTTGTTAGGTGGCCTGGGTGTAAGTATGTGGCTGAAACTGATGCAATCACTTGCTGCTATAGCCTTGTGTCTGGCAGTTACTGCTGCAGTGGCCAATGGGTATGCTGCTTGGAAGCGGACTTTGTCCTGGGCAGCAGCCTGCAGTCATATCGGCATAGCTTTTCTGCTTGCCGGGATTATGGCCTCAGGGGCGGCTAGTCAGTCTGTCGTGGTGACGTTTAACAAAGGTCAGATTCAGACTGTTTTCGGTCAGCAAATCAGCTATGAAGGAACCGAGCTAGAACCAGCAGGAAAAGATAGCTATAATATGTTTCACATAGGGCCGGACAAGACCATTGTTCAGGCGTTGACCAAGTTGAATAAGGCCGGGATGCCTGCGGCCAGGGAGCCAGCTATCTATCGAAGCCTGCTGGCTGATATTTATATTGCACCTATCGAGAAGGAGGCTGAGGTCAGTCCTGAACTGACGTTGATTAAAGACCAACCGCTGGCGCAGGAGGACGTGAGCCTTACCTTTGTGAAGTTTAGCATGGCAGGGATGGATGGAAGTGCTGCGGTAAAGGTGCAGACAGTAATTGCAGTGACGGTCGGGGGGCAGACCCAGGAAGTACGGCCTGAACTTACTAATCAAAACGGGCATATTGTTGGATCGACAGTCACGGCCTTTGACCGATATCAGCTGCATATAACAGGCCTGAGACCGGGGGAGGGCCAGGTTACTATAGAGTTTAACGACAAAAAGGTAAGTGCCGTCAGGCCAGTGCGGTTGGAAGCGGAGATCAGTTATAAGCCACTAATTAATCTGGTGTGGCTCGGAGCTTTCCTGATCACCATGGGGACAGGCTGGGCAGGAGCAAAAAAACTACTTTGCCATCGTCAGGTACAGCAAAGGGGTCAGAATCCTGATGTCAGGACTACTAGTAGAACCCGCTAAAAGCTATAAGTGAGGGGATAATTTGGATACTGGTCAATTCCCTTAACCGCAATGCCTTAAAAGTTGCATTGGTTGTCTTGGCACTTGCTGTGCTGCAGTTGCATTTAGCAATGTAAGTTGGTGTAGTACGAAAAAGGAACAGTCTAAAAATTGGGGGTTACCTGTCGGTAGCCTTTTTTCATTTCAGTAGTGTAGTAGGGAAAAATTAAACTTTTGGTTGATTGGTTTATCCAGTCCAGTGCATAAACAATTCCAAGATTGGAAATCTAATAGAGCAAATAGTAGTGCGGACATGAAGCTATAATCAAGGAAGTGACATTTTGGACTGGAAAAAGTACTTGGAAAAGAACAGTATTAAGCTGATATTGATGGGGGCTCTAGCCGCTGTTGTTGGGTTGGCTATCGCTGGCGGTGGCATCGCGTATGCTGATAAGGCCTCCTTTTGCAGCAGTTGTCACTCTATGAAATATGTTGCAGCCACGTGGCAAGTTTCTAACCATCGTCAGTTTACTTGTGGTGACTGCCACTTACCCCAAGAAAATATTGTTGAAAAGTTGATTGTAAAAAATCAAACTGGCATGAACGACACTTACCATGAATTCTTGCGGGACTATCCTGACACGATTAAGGTGAGCGCTAAAGGCAGAGCAATTATCGAACGCAACTGCCTACGTTGCCATGCTCACACTGTTGCCAATACCTTTATGTCCACAGGCGGACAATCATGTACGAAATGTCACCGGGGTATGATTCATAACCAGATTGTTATTAAGGAGGGAGTTCACGTTGAATAGAACTCAAAATTTGCTGATTGCGTTTTTAACGCTTGTTGTTCTGTTTACCGGTATAGTTATTAGCCGGGTTTGGATTTTTAAACCACAGTCAACCGTTAACCTTGTTAAGCTTTCTGTCGGTGAATATGATGTTGAGACATGGGGTAAAAATTATCCGTTAGAGTATGCTGGTTATAAAAAGAATTTAGAAACGACACCATCTCCGACCGGTTACGGCGGTAGCGTCAAAGTACAAAAAGCCGAGATGCAGCCAGAGTTATACACTAATTTTAAAGGCAATGCGTTTAGCAAAGACTATACCGAAGATAGAGGCCACCCCTATGCATTGGAAGATCTGCGTGAATCCAAACGGATTGGTCCAGCCGCTAAAGGAGCCTGTATTACTTGCAAAACTCCTTACATCGAACAATTTTACAAAGAGATGGGCTGGGGCTATGCAACGAAGCCACTCACTGAATTGATGGATAGAGCTAAACATCCTATCAGTTGTGCTAACTGCCATGATCCCGAAACAATGGGTCTTCGAGTCATTAACCCCGCCTTTATTGAGGGCATGCAGAAACGTGGCATTGATGTGAGCAAAGCTAGCCGGGAGGAAATGCGTAGTTATGTTTGTGCTCAATGCCACTCGGAATACTATTTTGAACCAGGTACTTCTAAGGTTATTTTTCCGTGGGATAAAGGATTGACACCACAGCAGATGTACGAATACTATTCAACAAAACCGAACGGTTTTACCCAGGATTTTATCCATACAGATTCCCAGGTACCTGTCTTAAAAGCGCAACACCCAGACTATGAAGAATGGCAGAATGGTGTTCACGGTCAATTTGGCGTTTCCTGTGCTGACTGTCATATGCCATATATGCGTAAAAGTGGGCAAAAATACACTTCGCATTGGATAACAAGTCCACTTAAAACACTTGATGAATCTTGTTCACCATGTCATACGCAAGGAAAAGAGCTATTGTTCAGCCAGGTAAAAGCCTTCCAGGATAATGTTTGGCAGCTTCAGCATACGGCAGGACAAAATATTGCTAGAGCGCATGGCGCCATTCAAAAGGCCAGTACAAGTGGTGCCGCCAACCAGAATCAATTGGCCAGTGCACGTGAGCTTCTGCGTCAGGCCCAATGGTACTGGGACTATGTTGCCGCAGCCAATAGTATGGGCTTTCACAATCCTGTGCAGGAACTTAACACACTAGGACAGGCGATTGACTTATCTCATCAGGCAATTGATGCCGCAAATAAAGCCGCCGGCACCAATTATTTATAAAATAGGTGATAATTAGGACGAGATTGCTATGCTATCGCTCGTAATGACTAGAGGGGATCTCTGGTATTGCGACATAGTAAAGCAATCTCGCCTTTGTATGTGTGAGGTTCAAAAAGAAAGCAGGAAAGACTGGATACGGAAGTTTTAACGGTGCCGATAATATTGCGCCATGAGTACAAGAACTAGTCAAGGAATGAATTTTGAAGGTATTTTGTATAGAACTTTTGCACAAGAAATCGTCAAGGAAATTTTGACAAAACCTTTGGGAAGTACATGCAGTAAAACCGCCGGATGAATTCAACGCCACTGAGCGTTAGCGTTTTTATCTGATGGTTTTCGTTGGAGTCTCTTACGGTAATTGTCACCGTATGCTCATCCATGGCGACAATGCGGGTATTGGATAGGGCTATCCGGTGCGTGTACCTTCCCAAATATCGAACAACAGCGAGTGGACCGGAAAGTATGAGTATCGTCTTTCTATCAAAACACATGTTGAGTCAGTTGAGTTGATACAATGGAAAGGCCAGGAATAGCAAGGTGCCCATTTTTCGGGATACAGTCTAATGTGAGCCGAATTTGACAAACTGTACTTTAAGAATACTAGAAAAATTGAATTTTAAAACGAGTAATGCTAATGTTGACAAATACGATAGGAATTACTATAATTAAATCAGACTAATTCACTCTGGTTTAGGTGGTGATACAATGAAGTTGTCAACCAAGGGGCGTTATGGAGTTAAAGCAGTATTGGAGCTTGCTATCAACCAGGAAAATGGGCATGTTTCAATAAAAGCGATTGCCCAACGGCAAAAAGTTTCAGAATATTATTTGGAACAGTTATTTGCCCAACTTCGCGTAGCCGGCATTGTCAAAAGTATACGGGGAGCTCACGGTGGATATTCATTAAACAGGTCACCGGCCGAAATAACAGTCTATGACATTATTAATGTCCTTGAAGGCTCTATAGAAATATCAGATTGTATTGAGGATACAGTCTGCGATAATATTGATTGTTGTGCCACAAGACTTCTCTGGGTCAGGATAAAGGACAGTATCGATAATGTGTTAAAGTCAACCACACTACAGGATATGATTGATGATTATAGTAAAATGAAGGCTATTAAGGAAGGTGTAAAAGATGAGTAATATTCGCGTTTATCTGGATCATTCGGCCACTACCTACATAAAACCGCAGGTTTATGAAGAAATGCTTCCCTATTTAAACACCTATTTTGGAAATCCATCTTCTATCTATGAGATGTCACGCGTCACGGAAAATGCCATCGACCACGCCAGGGAACAGGTGGCAAAAGCCCTGAATGCCAATAAAGATGAGATTTATTTTACTGGTGGCGGTTCTGAAGCTGACAACTGGGCATTAAAAGGCATTGTTTTCGCTAATAAACACCGTGGCAATCATATCATTACTACCAAAATCGAGCATCATGCTGTTTTACATACTTGCGAATTTCTAGAAAAAAACGGATTTGAAGTGACTTATCTTCCGGTTGATTCAGAGGGATTTATCAACCCTGATGAGTTGCGACAAGCTATTACCGATAAAACCCTGCTAGTTTCAGTTATGTTTGCCAATAATGAAATTGGAACAATCGAGCCAATACAGGAAATCGGCAATATTTGCCGGGAAAAAAAGGTATTGTTTCATACAGATGCTGTACAGGCAGTAGGTCATATAGCAATTGATGTCAAAGCAATGAATATTGACCTGTTAACTCTTGCCGCTCATAAATTTTATGGTCCTAAAGGAGTAGGTGCTCTCTATATTCGTAGAGGAGTCAAGATTGACAACCTCATTCATGGAGGAGGCCAGGAGCGAGGAAAACGGGCAGGAACAGAAAACATTGCCGGTATTGTCGGCTTAGGTAAAGCTCTTGAATTGGCTACGGAAGAGATGGAAACGGAAAACGACAGACTTGTTTATTTACGTAATAAGTTAATCAAAGGACTTTCCTGCATACCATACAGTAAGTTGAATGGTCCGAACAGCGAAAAAAGGATGCCGGGAAATGTAAACATCTGCTTTGAATTTATTGAAGGAGAATCCATGCTGCTGTTGCTGGACAGTAAAGGTATATCCGCATCCAGTGGCAGTGCATGTACCTCCGGTTCGCTTGATCC
Organism: Sporomusa sp. KB1; assembly: GCF_007830295.1. Lineage (GTDB taxonomy): Bacteria > Bacillota > Negativicutes > Sporomusales > Sporomusaceae > Sporomusa. The sequence continues at coordinate 3,539,743 of NZ_VLKC01000002.1, forward strand.
ATCTCATGTATTACTAGCGATCGGACTTCCCCACGCAATTGCTCATGGATCCTTGCGGCTTTCACTGGGAAGTGCTACAACAGAAGAAGATATTGACTATGTTTTGAAAGTATTGCCTGGAATTGTACAGCGGCTCAGAGACATGTCGCCGTTATGGAAAAAACACTTACAAGAACAAGGGGAGATGAAGAAACATGCAATATAGCCAAAAGGTAATGGATCATTTTATGAATCCAAGAAACGTCGGTGAAATTGATGATGCCAACGGCATCGGCGAAGTTGGCAATGCAGTCTGCGGTGATATTATGAAAATCTACCTGAAGGTTGAAAATAATAGGATTACTGATGTAAAATTCAATACTTTCGGCTGTGGTTCTGCAATTGCTTCCTCAAGTATGGCAACCGAAATGATTAAGGGAAAAACATTGGAGGAAGCCTGGGAACTGAGTAATAAGGCGGTAGCGGAAGCTCTTGATGGTCTGCCTCCTGTTAAAATGCACTGTTCCGTTCTGGCAGAGGAAGCTGTTCATAAAGCTATTAATGAATATAGAAAGTCTGTTGGTCTGGAACCCTGGGATACTAAGGAACATGATGATATCCACGCTCAGGTGCATGGAGAATAACATGTATTCTAAATGAAAATCAACTTTAATCTTAGTTGATGTTGACAACATTTATAAAAAGCAGTAAAATCTATACGTATTTTGCTCGACTGATTAGAAAACTAAAGGTCGAAATCAAGTTTTAATCGCTTGATTTCTGACCTTTTTTCTTCTCTCACAAATTTACGGTTCGATAAAGCCACCATTGTCATAGTCGAGCATTAAATTAATTACGCAAAAGTTCAGAAGAAGTGAAACTTATTGTTTGCAAAGTCAATATTTTAGAAGGTTGGAAAGGTAGGAAAGCCGGTATGGAACAACAATCCTTCAGTCAAACAAAACAACTTGTCTATGCAGCATTGGGCATTGCCCTCGTTTTTATTTGTACGGTATTTGTAAATGTTCGTCTTCCTATTGCAGCCAATGGCGGTCTAATTCATTTGGGGAATGTGCCTCTCTTTATTATCGCCATTCTTTACGGGCGCTACTTAGGCGCTTTGGCAGGAGGAATCGGCATGGCTCTTTTTGATGTAGTGGGCGGCTGGTTTTTATGGGCTCCCTTTACGCTGGTCATTGTCGGTCTTATGGGGTATACAGTTGGCGCTATCTGCGAAAAGCACCGGAGCCTGACGGCTTATGTTCTGGCCTTGGCGGCAGCTTGTCTTATTAAGGTGGTTGGTTATTATGGTGCTGAAGGGGTTATTTACGGCAATTTGCTGGCACCGATGACGTCGGTGCCCGGTAATCTCGTTCAGATCGGTGTGGCGTCAGTAATCGTGCTGCCTATTGTAGTCAAGTTGAGAAAGCATGTGGCTGTTATTTCTTGGGCGGCAAGCCGCAAATAAAAAGATACTTCCAGCACAGCCTATTTTACTAAAAAATAAACTGACCCATGCCACAATGGCAGGGGTCAGTTTATTTATGCATGCTCTGAAATGGGTTTGAGTCCCAAGCGGCGAGCTGTGTTAAGGTCGGCAGCTGCTCCGCGCCCGGCTGTGGTAAGATAGTTGCCAATTAGCATGCCATTGATTCCGGAAAGGAACCCCAGTGGAACAAGTTCTCCTAATGCTTTCTCGCGGCCACCGGCATAGCGAAGGATTTTAGTAGGCAGGATTAATCTGAAAATCGCAAAGGTTTGCAGCACTTCCATTGGTTTAAGAGGGGGGCAGTCTTCGAGGGCAGTTCCCTTAACGGGATTTAGGACATTAATAGGTATTGAATCAACATCTAATTCTTTAAGTGCAAAGGCAAGTTCAAGGCGCTGTTCCCAAGTTTCACCCAAGCCAATAATACCGCCAGAGCAGACTTCTAAGCCTTCTGCCTTAACATTCTTAATGGTTTCTACCCGTTCATCATAGGTATGTGTTGTACAAATTTGATTAAAAAAACTTTTACTTGTCTCAAGATTGTGGTGATAGCGTGTAATCCCTGCTGATTTTAGCGCCTTAACATGATCAGGAGTTAAAATGCCCAATGAACAACAGCGTTCTAGACCTGTTTCACGCCCAATGCATTGTATTGACTGGGTAATTTTTTCGAAGTCCGGGTCGTGCTTCATACCACAGCCGGCAGTTACAATGCAAAATCGATAGGCACCATGGGATTCAGCAGCTTTTGCCGCTTGCAGAATCTGATCTTCGCTCAGTAAAGGATAACTGTCGAATTTTACATCATGGTGAGCGGACTGTGCGCAAAATTTACAGTCTTCCGAGCAACCACCCGAACGGGCATTAACTATCTCACAAGTATCTACCTGGTTACCAGTAAATTTTATGCGTACTTTATTGGCAATACCCAGTAAGAGGGGGATATCAGCTTCGTCAATTTGCGTAAGCTGCAATGCTTCTGCAAAGGTTAATTGCTCACGGTTAAGAACTTTTTTACCTAACGTAAAAATTAAATCATAATTCATCATGTTTGCCTCCTAGTTATTTAGAATGGGGACTAAACCGGCATCATTTACCATGATAAAATCTTTAGCGATGTCGCGTCCGCCAAAAGTTAAATAGTTGCCCACAAGCAAGCCATTAGCACCTGCCAGCATAACTGCTCCCTGCATGTCTCGCAAATTGATTTCTCTGCCACCTGCGGGGCGGATTACTTTGCTGGGTAAAATAAATCGAAAGATGGCAAAGGTTTTAAGAATCTCAAGCGGAGATAGCGGAGTTTGTTTTTCTAATAAGGTGCCTTGTATTGGATTTAGGATATTGATGGGAATTGAATCAATATCCAGTGAACGCAAAGTAAGTGCCAGGCTAATCCGGTCATTCCAACCCTCACCCAGCCCGATAATACCCCCGGAGCATAGTTCTAGACCGGCCTTCTTTGCCGCCAGTAAGGTGTTCAAACGTTCCTGATAGGGATGGGTAGTACATATTTGGGGATAGAAGTTTTGACTTGTTTCAAGGTTATGAGCATATCGCTTGATTCCCGATTTAACTAAAAAAGTAGCCTGAGAATAACTAATGGTACCTAGATTTGCGCAAATATTAATTGTAGACTCTGTTGTAACATGCTTAATAAGTGTAACAATACGTTCAAAATCGGGATCATTGTCCATTCCTTTACCACTAGTTACGATACTTGCCCGTTCAGCGCCAGCCTTAGAGAGATTAGTAATTGAATCCAGGGCTTCCTGTTTGGAAATTAGGGGAAAAGGCTGGGAGTTAGTCTGATGGTATACGGATTGCGAACAAAATTTGCAATCCTCAGTGCATAACCCTGAACGCGCATTGATAACTCCGCACATGTCTACTTTTTTACCGGCAAACTTGGTGCGTATTTTATTGGCGTAAGCGCCAAGCAGCGGAATATCATCCTCACAAGTATCTGTTAGGGATATAGCCTCTTGTTCACTGACTATATGACCTTCCAGAACCAGTTCACCAAGACGAATTATTTCATTAGAGTCCATCTCTAGTCTCCCTTTGCATATAGTTAACCTAATAAAAATAAATGGTTTACCAACTAAATATCATTTTATATTGTTTAAGGTGAATTGTAAACTTATATGTTCCTTTCAAATTTATTAAGATAGGATACTGAAGAACCTTAGTCAAAAATTTGACTAAGGTTCTTTACGCTATCTACTTCTGAAATTAATACAAATACTTGTCAAAATGCCAATTTGTTAAATGATGTTGCATTTAATTCTACGGACAAGCTCTTCCATTTTTTTCTTAATACTATCTCTTATCACTCTGAAGTCTGCATCACTTTTTCCAGACGGATCATCTAATCCCCAATCTTCGCGGTGACAACAAGGAATAGCTGGGCAATCAACATTGCATCCCATAGTTATCACAATCTCAGGCTCTGGAATCTCATGAAACATCTTTGGTCGCTGGTGAAATTCCATATCTATGCCTATCTCTTTCATTATCCGAACTGCATCTTGATTGATTATGTCTCTTTTTTCAGTACCAGCAGAAAAGCATTCGAACACTCCTAATCCCATTACTCTTCCAAACGCTTCTGCCATTTGAGAACGACAAGAGTTATGAACGCATATAAAAGCTACCCGCTTCAATTATTAACACCCCTATTTAACCCTTAATAAATTACTTTCAAACTAAACCTAAAAATAAGCTACAAGCTACGGAGTAGAAAGTATAAAATTGCTCCAAATATTGCCGATACGGGGAGGGTTACCACCCATGACAATAGCATATCTCTAACTACTTTCCAATCGACCCCACCGGAACCTTTTTTAAGTCCAAATCCTATAATTGCTGAAGAAATTACATGCGTCGTAGAAACTGGAAGCCCCAAATTAGACGCATAACTAACTAAGAAGGCGGTTGTTAAATTGGCCCCCAATGCTTCACGATCATCCATTTTAGTAATCTTTTCTGCAAGCAATTTTGTTACTGGAAGCCCTTTAACATAACTACCTAAAGTCATTCCAACTGCAGTTACAAGAAAAAGTGGGGTAAGTATAGTTGTTTGATTGATATCGGTAGTCATAACAATAAAAACCCCGAGTGCGACGATTTTGGGCGTATCATTCATTGCCCTTGCAAATGTTGCAAACATACTTGACAAAAAATGTACTAAACGGAGGTAACGACCTTCAGGTAGTCTCGTAATTATATTCCATAAAATATATGCTATTACAATCGAGATGACAGGACTAGCTAGTAGTGGAATAACCACTTTGCCAACCAGCGACCCAAAATTGATATGATTAGCTCCTAAAGAAATTATACCGGCCCCTATAATAGCACCAGTCATCGCATGTGTAGTAGAAACCGGCATTGAAACTCTTGTAGCAAGTGCAACCCAAGCGATTGCTCCAAGCAATGTTGCTAAGCCGATTGATGGTGGAAACGTTGTTCCTTCCAATATTCCTGATGAAAATAGCTTAACCATTTGCCCGCCAAGCCATATTGATGTAATTCCCCCTAAGAGGGTTACAATCGATCCACTTAGAATAGCTGTTCGATAGTTTACTATTCCACCGCCCACCAGCGTTGCAACGCTCTTAGATATATCATTCCCGCCGTTTTCGTAAGCAAGCCAAGCCATACAAGCTGTGCCTACGGATAAAATCCATCCGGCATGAAAAACTACTTGAGTCCCAATGGCAACTACTAACATCATCAAACCAGTTATCACCCAATTAGTATAATTAGTGGATTGTGGTACAGTATTGTTTTCTACAACAGTGTTATTCATCCAATACCTCTTTTCTGCCCTAATATAAGGCTCATTGTTTTGTTTCTTTTATTTCAACGCTCAAGTTAAGCGGGTACAAGAAGTAATAAAAATGATTCCCATTGTCCCTATATACTAGTTGGCAGCATTCGCCACCAGTGTAGTGATAGGTCGGCTCAGTATCAACAAGTCCTTGCGGTTTAATGCACGCAAATTTCGAGCACTTTTTTGGCAGACTGACAACGATACGTCCCACTGTGAGAGAAACAAAGACCAGTATCTTGACAATTGCAAAATAAAAAATACTTGCAATTGTCAAGGACGAAAAAAATGGCATAACTGCGATTCCAGTTTTGCGGTGTGTTTTACCTGATTCCATTATATAGTAACGTCTCATTGATTGCAAGTATAAATATAACTGCAATTGAAATGTTTTACTCCTACATTGAACTGTCCATCAAATCACGATAACCATTCTGCGAAAAATGGACAATTCCCATTCATGGGTGATTACAGGAGGGCATAAGCCGAGCAGTAACGCAAAATATATATTATACAATAAAGAGGCATTATGTAATCACTTATCCTAAATATAATGAATATTATGTTGATAAAGGAGGTGAAAATTTTGAGTGAAGAAACTCAGAGACAGCATTATTATGTAGAAACGGATTACGAAAATATAGAGCATAATCATGCGTTTATCACTATCGTGGATGTAGCCTGCGATCACCAACATGGCATTCTGGGAACAACAGGTCCGGCAATCTATTCAGGCCACAGTCATTTTCATCGTATTTGTGTTCTTACTACTTCCGATCCGAAAGGCGGACCAATTCATTGGCACATAGTTGATGTGGTTACAGGGCCAGCTATTGAAGTGGCAGGAGATGAACACACACATCAATTCTGCGGTGAAACAAGCTGTGTACTTGGGCATGCACATTCCTTCAACAGTACGACAGACACTGCGCCAGAAAAAAAGAAATGTGACTGCGATCATAAAGAAAAAGACTGTGATCATAAAGACTGCGATCACGATCATAAGGGCTGTAAGCGCGAAGATGATTAATAGTAAAGAGGTATCAATTGAATAGTGCTAGATAATGAGCCGGTTGGGGTGGATTTGCCATCACCTTGCCCGGCTTTTTTTGTTGAGCGAAGTGGACACGAGATTGATAGTAACCGTAAGTTATAACAAGATAGAGTGCTGCTGTGGTGCTGAATAAAACCACCTTGGCATGAATGATGCTATTTAGTAATAAGGGCGCATTAATAAGGCGAGAAATACAAATATATTAAGAGGGTGAGTGGTGAGTAGAGTGAAAAGTATTAGGACTCAGTTAATTATCATGATATCAGTTATAACGATTCTTGCATTCAGTGTGCAAGCAGTGACTTCATTGTATCAATTTAATGAATTTGCTTCAGTACAGATTCAAAAACAGTTAATCCTTCAGGCTGAAGAAGAGGCAAACAAACTATATCTGCCGCTAAAAGAAGTCGCAAATGATGCTGTTGATTTATCTTACCTTATCGGGATAAGGCCGGATAACGAAGAAGTAATCTTCAGTTTCACAAATAAGATAGTTGCGAAAAGCAGTGTCATTGCTGGTAGTGGCTACTCTTTTGAACCATATGGCTATAAAGCCACTAATAAATATTATTGGCCCTATATCTACAAAGATAAAAGTGGTAATGCGACTTTGACATGGGACTACAGCGACGGGAAGTCCGACTATTTTTCAAAAGAATGGTATAAGCTGGGCATTAATGCCGATAGTCCTGTTAAATACACAGCTCCTTATGCCGATTCGTTTGATAAAAACAAAATATGGGTTAGCTGTGTTGCCCCGATAATTAAAAACGGTAACAAGATTGGAGTGGCTACAACTGACTTTACACTTGATAGTTTCAAGGAGCAGCTAAATACTGTTGAAGTCGGTAAACAGGGGTTTGCCTATGTAGTTACCAAAGAAGGTTTTTATATTGGAAACTATCGGGGAAAGCAGCAAGCTGATATGGAAAAGCAAAACAATCCAGTAACTTTTGCTCAAGACTTGTCTGCCAAAATAACAGAAGCTGAAGATGATGAGCTGAGAAAATTTGGCGAAACAGTGATTCAAGCTGCTAAATCCGGGATCACAAAACTTAATAGTCAGAATATGTTTGCCGTATATGCGCCAATAGGAGATACTGGGTTATATTTGATCCTTATGTATCCGATTTCTGAGGCGTATAGTGCTTTATATAATGTACTATATACAGATCTGGTTTTAATACTGATAGTTGTGATTTTACTGATATTCTGTCTGAATTATCTAGTTAACAAAAAAATTATCAAGCGACTTTCACAATTAGCGACTATTGCAATCAGGGTAGCTCAAGGGGATTTGGCTCCGATAACAATTTCCAATAAACCCAACGATGAAATCGGCATGCTGATCTCATCATTTGCTACAATGACTGAAAATTTGCGAAGTCTCGTAAATCAAGTTGTTACAGTAACTGATAAAATAACCGTAAATAGTGACCAGCTTCATAATACATCGTCACAATCATCAACGGCTGCTACCCATATAGCTGAAGCAATAAGCGAGGTATCGGCGGCCACGGTTGTTCAGGTGGAGGATGCAGCCAGATCTGTAGTGGCTATGGAAGAAATGGCCGTGGCAATAAATCATATTGCCACAACAGCGGCAAAGCTATCAGAACAATCCTATCAAACCAGCCAGTCGGCTGAGGATGGCGGCCGTTCAGTTGATGATGCGAATAATCAAATAAACATCATTAGCCAGTCTGTTCGCCATTCAGCGCAGGTCGTGCAAAATTTAGGAGAAAGTTCTAAACAAATCAGCGGGATAGTTGATGTGATAAGTGGTATAGCGGGCCAAACCAATCTTCTTGCCCTTAACGCTGCTATTGAGGCTGCCCGGGCAGGTGAACAGGGAAGGGGTTTTGCAGTTGTTGCTGAAGAAGTGCGTAAATTGGCAGAACAGTCACAAGCAGCTGCGCTAAAGATAGTAGGCATAATTAATGAAATACAAAAAGAAACCCAGGTCGCAGTTTCTGTAATAAATCAGGGAGCACAGGAGGTTTCCCAGGGCGCAGAGGTAGTTACTGTTGCCGGGGAGCGCTTTCGGCAAATTGTTTCCCAGATACAAGGTCTCAATAATAATATTCAGGAAGTTACCGCCGCTGCCGAACAATTGACAGCATCAAGCGAAAATGTAGTTGGATTATCTGAAAACGTGAAGGAAAAAACAGCAAGTGCCGCAGATCATATTCATACGATCTCTTCATTTACGGAGGAACAATCTGCCTCCATGCAAGGAATTACCGATGCTAGCAATAGTCTTGCTAAAATGGCTGAAGAATTAAATTCGCTTGTAAATAGATTCAAGTTATAACAAGGGTAGAGAAGTTTTTAATGGTTGCAGAAGTGAAATCACCATCGCGTTAATGAAATAGACCGTGTCCACTCCTGAAATCCTTGCAAATATTCCGAAAAAGGGAGTGCTTAATTCGGACAAATCCAGTAGCAGCTTTCAATAATGAAAGGGTGTACCTGTATTTTGCAGGATTGATTGCGGCGTAAAAAAGCAAGTGATAAATTTTTCGAAATAAATCAGGGGCAAGGTAGTAGGAAATGTCCGGGTTACTCAGAATATTTTACAATTATTTTTCTTATAATCACTTTTAGGCATGTTTATTGCAAGTATATAAAGTAAGTCGGCATAGATCGACAAATTACTAGGGGGGTATAAAAATGGCTGGAATACTTAATACCAAAATTTTATCGACAAATGAAGTTGCTGTGATGAAGGAAAAACTTGAGACACTTTTATCAACTAAGGGGGTTAAGATCGATCATCCTACAGTAATGGGACTATTAAAAGATGCTGGTGCTCAGGTTGAAGCTTCCGGTACGGTAAAATTCCCAAAATCAGTAATCGACAAAGCGTTGAAAAGCATACCTAAAAATTTTACGTTAGCAGCACCTGATCCCCAATACGATCTAACTTTCCCTCATCCCGACGGTAAATTCTATACTAGAACTTGTACAGGTGGTATGAACTATTTAAACGAAAATGGCGAATATCATAATATCACCATCGAAGAGGTAGCTGATTGGGCAAAGCTTATTAATGCCTTAGATAATATCAATTTCTGTGCACTCCCATCCACGTCTATTAAATCGGTTCCAGGCGAAACCATCGATATTCATACCTTACGGACTGTTCTCGAGCACAGCAAGAAACATATTTGGGTGCAGCCCTACGAAGCAGCAAACGCAAAATATCTAATTGAGCTGGCGGCTGCCCGGGTAGGCGGAAAAGAACAACTGAAGAAGAGACCGATTATTAGTTTTATCACTTGCTCAGTACCTCCTTTTCAATATAAATACATGGACATGGAGGCTCTTTATCAATGTTGTATTAACGGAGTGCCTATCCAACCTTGTTCTCTGCCTGCAGCCGGTGCTAACGCGCCTATTACTCCGCAGGGCATAGCCTTGCTGGCATCTACAGAGGTTATGGCGCAAATTATTATGGCCCAGCTTCTTGCTCCAGGCTTACCTGTTATTGCCACACCGTTATTATTTGCTATGGATATGTTAACGACCTATACGTTGCAGTCGCCAATCGAAACAACCATGGGAAGAATGGTTGCTATGCAATTGTTTGAAGAGGGATATGGTATTTATGCTCACAGCTATGGTACTGGAACAGACAGCTTCCTTTTAGATGGTCAGTCAATGGTTGAAAGAACCTCGTTGATCCATATGCTGGCCCTGTCTGGCGCATCAGTACTGGGAGGTGCCGGACAGCTCGAAGTAGCCAAAACGATTAGCCCGATCCAACTTATTATCGACAACGACATTTTTGGCATGACTAAGAAGCTGTTAGGTGGTTTGGAGATTAATGACGATATGCTTGCCTGGAATGAAATGATGGAATTGACTGGCAAAGAATCCTTTGTAGATATGGATCACACGTTTGAGCATTTCCGGGATTCTTTACGGCTGCCGACCTTTAATCGCGATTCCAGACCTAATTGGGAAAAATCCGGCAAAAAAGACATGCTTGACCGGGCCCAGGATATTTATGCAGCCATTAAGAAAGACTATCAGCCGATAGCTGTGGCCAGTGAGGTTCTAAGCAACATGGACGAAATAATGAAGCAAGCAGATGCCAAGCTTGTCGGTAAATAAGCGATTGAGCACTGCTCTACTTGTGATAGGTGATATCTATAGGTAAATGTGAGGTGATAAGCAGTAGGTGGGGAGCTCATAAAAGGGGGGGAGCAATTGTGAAAAAGTCTTATAAAACAACAGAAAAGTGGTGGTTGGGTCTAACAGTACTTTTTTATGCACTGTATAACATACCAGGATTCCCAGTGTATGGGGATTCAAACGCCGCTTTATGGCATGGAGCATTGACCATTTTGCCACTGTGGATCGTTGTTTATGGCGGGATGGCAATACTCCATAAACAACGTAGGCTGAGGAAAAGACCTGATCAATCCCTGCAGGCAGCAGACAGCATGAACACAGATGATCCCATTTCAAAGGGAGGGATATAAATGTTATCTGCTTCGACTACCTGGACGTTATATATCAGTTACATGGGAGCACTTATCGCTTTTGGGGTTTATGTATGGTGGCGGGAAAAGAATAACTCCGCCCGGCATTTTTATACTGCAGGCAACACAATCAACTGGTTTGTCCTGTGTATGACCTATATCGCAGCTCTCATGAGCACCTGGGTATTCTTTGCCGGGCCTGGTGGTTATTACCGTGGCGGCTTTGGCTACTATATGTCTGAGCTTAGCTATATTCCGCTATTCCCGGTTCTTACCTACTTTGTTATGAACAGAGTGTGGTTGTTAAATACCCAGCGGAATTACACAACTCAGGCTGACATCTTTGTTGACCGTTTCCGCAGTCCAACTCTGCGGCTGGTATTGGCATTAGTGTTCTTCTGTGTTTCCATGCCTTATGCTGCTGCAATCTATATTGCCTGCGGCAAGGCAGCTACCGTTGCCACTAACGGAGCTATTAACCAGACTACCGCGGTGATATTCGTCGGTTTGACAGCCCTGCTGTTTATACCGTTTGGCGGCGTAAAATCGGTGGCATGGGCGGCCACAGTCCAAGCCTGGATATTCATGGTTGCACTTTGGAGCATAGGTATCTGTGCCATTGCTTATGGATTTGGCGGCGATGTTTTTGGTGCAGCAGCCAGTGTCTGGGACCACACTAACTCCTGGTTTTCTTATCCCGGTCCCGAAAATTGGGTACCTTATTCTGCCAGGTTCGGCTATCCAATTGCTTGCGCTATTGGTTGGACAATCATGTTGCCTGATGTATTCATCAGGGCCGGATATTTTGGCAAGGACATGCAAACCCAGCGCAGTCTGATGGTTTTGCAGCCTGTTTTGCAAACCGTCGTTTGGACTGGTGTTATGTTTATCGGTTTTGCCGCTATTGCCATGCTGCCTGGATTAAAGGGTGGCGATACTGAGCTGGTTATTCCGTTATTACTTGCCAAGATTATTTCACCACAATCAGCCACTGTTGCATCAATATTAATGGCAGTATTCGTCTGGGGCACATTGGCCAAAGGCTTATCTGCCGCCACCTCCCACCTTTTGGTAGCCGGTTCGATCATATCGGAGGATATTCTTACCAGGTTGCTCAAACTTAAGGTTAGTCCAAATGTTCATATTACCATTGCCCGCTTAGCTGTTGTTGGGTTAGGTTTGACGGCCCTATGGCTGGCTCTTAATCCCCCAGATTTGATGTGGACGTTGATTATGTTTGCCATTGCCCTGGTTATGCCGATTTTCCCTGTATTGGTAGCAGCACTCTACTGGCGACGGGCTACCGCGCCAGCCGCTTTGACTGCTTCTATTGTAGGTGTCATCGGGGTATTGCTTACTTACCAGCATGGCTTGGGTGACAGCTGGTACGGGGTGCTGGGAATGGTGGCCTCCGCTGTTCTAATGGTAGTGGTAAGCTATATGACCAAAGAGACTGATAAAGAGGTGCTTGATGAGTTTTACGGTGCTTTAGCGAAAGCGGAAGCTGAATACTATGAAGACTAAGTAGATAAAACATAAATATACTTGAGGAGGATTTTATAATGAGCGATTTTAGCAAATTGGCACAAGCAGTTTTCAAAGGGGATTTAAAGGGTGTTAAAGCAATAACCCAAGAATTAATTGATAATGGGGCAAAAGCGGATGATATTATTAACCAAGGCTTGCTTGGCGGGATGGATATAGTAGCACCTAAGTTTAAGGCTGGAGAAATGTTTGTGCCTGAGGTACTACGGGCAGCCAAAGCCTTGGGATGTGGTATGGAATTGCTCAAACCATTGCTAGGGGCTGATGGCGGTAGCCTAAAAAAAGTAGCCACCGTTATCATTGGAACTGTAGCCGGAGACCTGCATGACATAGGGAAAAATCTTGTAATTCTTATTTTAGAAAGTTCCTCTTTTAATGTAATTGATCTTGGTGTCGATGTTTCACCGGAAAAATTTGTCGAAGCTATTAAGGAACACAAGCCGCAATTTGTTGGCCTGTCAGCATTGTTAACTACGACCATGATGGCCATGAAGGATACCATCGTAGCGATAAAAGATGCCGGTCTTAGAGACAATGTTAAGATTCTGGTAGGCGGTGCCCCTATTTCCCAGGAATTTGCTGATGAAATCTACGCTGATGCGTTCTGTGCCGATGCCATTGCTGCCAAAGAAATTGCCACAAAAATGCTTGCATAACACTGAAAATCATTCCGTAGGTTTATTGACTAAACATAAAGGAGAAATTTGCAGTGGTAATTATCGGTGAACTTATTAATACAAGCCGCAAAGCCGTTAGTGAAGCAGTAGACAACCGTGATGCCGAATATATAAAAAAAGTTGCCATAGAGCAGATGGAAGCAGGAGCTACTTACATTGACGTAAATTGCGGGAACAAAGTGCATAATGAAGTAGAAGTTATGGAGTGGCTGGTAAAAACGATTCAGGAGGCCGTTGATACTCCGCTTTGTATTGACAGTCCCAATCCTAAGGCTGTAGAGGCTGGATTGGCGCTGGCTAAATGTGGTCAACCTATGGTCAATTCAATAACCGATGAGAAGGCACGGTATGAAGAAGTTCTGCCCTTGGTACTCAAGTACAAAGCTAAGGTTATTGCCTTGTGCATGGATGATACGGGAATGCCGAATACAGCAGAAGATCGTATGCGAGTAGTAAAAAGCTTGTATGCCAAACTTACAGCAGCCGGAGTTCCGGAGGAAGATATTCACTTTGATCCTCTGGTCAAACCGATTAGTGTAGTTGGTGAAGCCGGGTTAGAAGTTCTGGAAACAATCAAATTAATCAAACAGGATTATCCTAAAGTCCATTTCGCTTGCGGCTTAAGCAATGTATCGTTTGGTCTTCCCGGACGAAAAATCCTGAATAGGTTATTTGTCACCCAAACTATGGCACTAGGTATGGATGGGTATATTCTGAATCCAACAGACAAAGGAATGATGGGGTTCATTTATGCTGCTAAAGCTTTACTAGGCCAGGATGAATATTGTGGAGATTATTTAGATGCCTATAGAAACGGTTCCTACGACTAAAATTTAATTTTTGCCATGTAACGCTAAGTCTCACGATAATCGGGGCTTAGCGTTACAATTTTACTTGCGGCTTTTCATAATTGAAATGGCATTTCAAACTTAAAATTTGCCAGAGATAACTGATAATCCAAGGTTTTTGCCAAGTGTATTTCATAATTGAAATGGCAAGGCATTGGACTGGAGGTAAATTACTTTTTAACTAACCCGTATAACACTGGCTAAAAGGGCGGGAATCACTACTTTTTAGAATAATAGTTCGATTGGCGCGAAAAATGCATTAACTTATGATAAGTTGTTGTGGGGAGGGTTGGTTGTTTATGGCAGTGGCGAAGACACTGATTGAATTTACACTAAATGGCAAAAAGATCAAAGCAGAAGTGGCGGCAGACCGATTGTTAATTGATTTGCTGCGGGATGATTTGGGCTTGACAGGGACTAAAAAAGGCTGTGGTGTGGGTGAGTGTGGTGCTTGTACCGTTATCCTGGATGGAAAAACAGTGGACTCTTGCTTAGTGCTTGCTTTAGTAGTGGACGGTTGCAATATAACTACAATTGAAGGATTAGCCAATAACGGCACATTACATCCTTTGCAGCAGTCCTTCATTGACCATGGGGCGGTGCAGTGCGGTTTTTGTACTCCGGGAATGATCATGTCGGCGAAAGCCTTACTTGATGAAAATCCTAAGCCAACCCGAGATGAAATTAAGGTGGCTATGTCAGGGAATGTCTGTCGTTGCACAGGCTATAAAAAAATTGTTGAGTCAGTAGCAGCAGTTAGTGAAGGTTGCAAAGGGGAATGTTGCCATGAGTAAGGATGGTGTAGGAGTCTCGATTGTTAAGCCGGATGCCTTACACAAGGTTACTGGTCAGGCGCTATTTGCCGCCGATATCAGTCGTCCCGGCATGTTGATTGCCAAAGTACTTAGAAGTACGGTGGCTCATGCCATTATTGAATCAATCGACACTAGTGCAGCTGCCAAGCTGCCTGGCGTCGTAAAAGTTCTAACTGCTGATGATATTCCTGGCCCTAATGGTATTGGGATTGTTATAAAAGATGAGCAAGTATTATGCAAAGATAAAATACGCCGGGTAGGTGATGCACTGGCGTTGGTGGCAGCAGAAACGGAAGAAATAGCCAATGAGGCTTTAAAACTGATCAAGGTACAGGTTAAGGAGTTACCGGCAGTTTTTGACGTTAACGAGGCAATGCAGGCAGAAGCGCCGCAAATTCACGATAAAAATATTTTGCTTATTCGCAAAATTCGCAAGGGTGACATCGAAGCAGGATTTGCAGCAGCTGATGTTATTATTGAAAATCGGTATACTACCCAGCGGATGGAACATGCCTACATCGAACTTGAGGCTGGCATTGCCGAATATGACGGTTCCATGCTGACTATGTGGGTGGCAACGCAGAATACCCACTTTGACCGGCGGGAAGTGGCCCGGACCTTAAATCTTGGTATAAACCGGGTAAGAATTATCCAGGCTGTGACTGGCGGTGGCTTTGGCGGTAAACTGGATATTTCCGTGCAGTGCTATATAGGGCTGTTAGCCTACTACACCAGACGGCCTGTAAAAATGGTATATAGCCGGGAAGAATCCATAAGTACATCAGTCAAGCGCCACCCCTATAGTATTGACTATAAGTCCGGCGCTACGAAAGATGGCAAGCTGACAGCCGTGAAAGCGGTGATTATTGGTGACACCGGAGCATACGCCTCTTATGGTCCGGCAGTGCTTATCAGGGCGGCCGTGCATGCCACCGGTCCGTATGAAGTACCAAATGTCTATGCCGATGCGTATGCCGTCTATACCAATAATCCTATTGCCGGGGCAATGCGAGGATTTGGTGTGCCGCAGATGGCTTTTGCTCATGAATCTCAAATGGATTTGCTGGCCGAACGACTGGGAATGTCGCCATATGCTATCAGGTTAACGAATTGCCTAAAAGAGGGAAGTGTGACTGCTACCGGGCAGGTGCTTAACCATAGTGTGGGCATTAGGCCGACGCTGGAACAAGCAGTAGGCAGGGCGCAAGGGGAGGCAATGAAATGAAGAAACGTGGTAGGGGAATAGGGTGTATGTGGTACGGAATTGGCAACACTGCCTTGCCCAATCCGGCCAGTGCTGTTGTTGAGTGGCTGGATGATGCAACAGTTAATGTCCTGGTTGGCTGTGCTGATATCGGTCAGGGTTCTAGTACAGTGATGGCGCAGATTGTTGCGGAAGAGTTGGGCATATCTTCGGCAGATATCACGGTTATCTCTGCCGACACACTCGTTACTCCCGAAGGCGGTGCAACCTCAGCCAGCCGCCAGACTTATATCTCTGGTAATGCTGCCGTGCTGGCAGCTATCGATGCCAAAAAAGTCCCACTAGCTGAAGCTGGAATCATGCTGGGGAAAGATCCAGCCAACATTACGTTCAAGGATGGTCTTGTCTGGGAGAATGAGCGGCAAACCGAATTAACAATCAAAGCGGTAATAGGCAGCTGTCGTAAACAAGGAAAACTGACCTTGGGAAGCGGCTGGTTTAATCCGGCTACCACTACACTTGATCCGGAAACAGGATATGGTATTCCTTATGGAACATATGCTTTTGCTACCCAAGTTGTTGAAGTCGAAGTCGATACCGAAACCGGACGGGTGGAAGTGCTAAAAATATGGGCAGCTCATGATGTCGGACGGGCTATTAATCCGGCACTGGTTGAAGGTCAAATCGAAGGCGGAGCGACAATGGGGCTAGGCTATGGACTGATGGAAGAAATCACAGCAGTCAATGGTGTGATAAAAAATACGAATTTTACCGATTACTTAATTCCTACCATTTTGGATGTTCCTGAAATTACATCAATTATAATTGAGGATGCCGAGCCTACCGGGCCCTTTGGCGCCAAAGGTGTAGGTGAGCCTGCACTCATTCCGACAGCGGCGGCCATTGCCAATGCCGTGTATGATGCGATTGGGGTACGGATTTATTCATTGCCGCTAACACCGGAAAAAGTGTTAAGTGCCTTACATGAGGCTGAATAATATAAGTAATTGTATAAAGGAGTGATAAGTTATGACTATTACTGTAATAACCAATATTGGCACACTGCTGTCTGGGGATATTAACCAGCCAATATTGGACCGTGATACCATTGTTATTGACGTTGAGGCCGGGAAAATTCACGAAATCGGTACGAATGAGTTGCTTAAAAAGTATCCTGGATGCAAAGTTATCGACGCCGGCGGTCTGACAGTAATGCCTGGTTTAATCGATTCTCATGTGCATCCAGTCATTGGCGACTATACTCCCCGGCAAAAGATGAGTGATTTTATCAATAGTTCATTACATGGCGGCGTGACTACCATGATTTCAGCAGGTGAATGTCACACGCCGGGACGGCCGACTGACCCTGCAGGGGTTAAAGCGCTGGCCGTGCTGGCGGCTAAGTCCTCTGCCAAACAACGTCCTGGCGGCGTAAAGCTGCATGGAGGCGCCGTAATATTGGAACAGGGACTTACTGAAGCTGATTTTGCTGAAATGGCCGCAGCGGGTGTATGGCTTGTGGGGGAAGTTGGCCTTGGTTCTGTCAAAAAACCGGCAGATGCGGCACCAATGGTCAAGTGGGCCAAAAAGCAGGGAATGAAAGTTATGATGCATACAGGCGGCACGTCCATTCCCGGCAGTTCCACTGTTACGGCTGATGATGTGATCCAGGTTGCGCCGCATGTAGTTTCCCACATTAATGGCGGACCGACCGCTATTTCTCCGGCTGAGATTAAGAAGCTTGTCGAAGAAACCGATTTTGCACTCGAGATTGTGCAATGCGGCAATTTGAAAGCTGCCGATCTGGTAGTTCGTCAGTTAACCGAGCGTAATCAATTACACCGGGTTATTATTGGTAATGATGCTCCGTCTGGTACTGGCGTCATACCGTTAGGAATTCTACGAACGATTACCCAGCTGGCAAGCTTGTCAGGGGTTCCGGCTGCTCAGGCTGTTGCCATGGCCACAGGCAATACGGCGCAGGTTTACTCATTGAATACTGGCAGTATTGCGCCAGGTAAAGAGGCTGATCTGGTAATCATTGATAAACCGATGGGTTCAGTAGGTGAGGATGCTCTTACTGCAATGGAGGCCGGAGATTTGCCCGGGGTAGCCCTGGTAATCGTTGATGGTAAAGTGTTAGTTACTAAAAGCAGAAATACGCCGCCTCCTGCAGGTAAAGTAATTATCTAAGGCCATAACAGCACAGGGAGGTCTTTGCGATGATTGTGATTCATGATGAATTATGTAAGGGATGTAAGTTGTGTGCCAAACATTGTCCCCTTGGCGCCATTGAAATTGTTAATAAAATTGCCGTGGTGAAAAAGCATTGTTCCAGTTGCGGTATGTGTGTGCGGGTGTGTCCTTGCCAGGCCATAGCTAAAGATGCGCAAACCCAGGGCGGTGTGACGTGTTATTCCTGTCCTATCCAGTGCGAAATTCAATTAGGCTTTGAAGGGGCCTGCCGCCGGTATTCCAATAGTAAGGGAAAACTTGTTCGTAACCGGCCGTTGGTGCTGGAAAACCCGCATGCCGGCTTGCCAGATGCGGAAATACCTGACAAACCGTTGATTACGGCAGTCGGTTCCGGCACAGAGTATCCCTGTTGCAAGCCCGCGCCGCACATTGTGGCTGCTGCTGTGGATGGCGTCGAGGTGGTAACGGTAGTTACCGAAGCGCCACTTAGTTATAGCGGGATCAAGGTTAAAATTGATGCCAATACCCATATCGGAGAAGAAGGGGCTAAGGTACTCAGGGATGGTATGGTTGTCGGTATGGTGGATACAGAAGAGTATGGTGCTAAAATGCTGTCTATCGGCGGAGCCAATACCTTAAGCGGCAGATTTGGTTTTGCCGCTGCCCATACCATTGTCGAATTAGCCAATGGCGAGCGTGTCAAACTGCAAGTGGAAAAGGGCAGTAAATTGGAGCTGCAGGTTGGCTATCCCCCGGTAATTGATGGAACAGCGGAGAAAAAAATGCGGATAGGCTGTGGCAGCGCGACAGTTGGCATGTTTGCCAAAGCCATGGCAGGGGCTGTCGATGAGGCAATTGTTCTTGACCACCATGTTATCGGGCTATTGTCTGAGCACCGGGCGGGAGAAGAAGTGGGGATGCAGTATAGTGGTGTTATACCCAATGGACGCAAAAGCACCCGGGGCCGGTATTTTGGTGAACATGGGCATGGCTGGGGCGGGACCCATGTTGATGAACCAGTGAAAGCGGTAAAATCGGTCGACATGAACATTGCCCGGCCAGGGATGAAGATTCTTGTTACGGAGACTACAGGCCAGAAGGCCGGTCTAGTAGAAGTACAAGCCGACGGGTCAGTAATAGAAATTGCCATGACACCACAGGTGCAAAAGATTGTTGATTTAATTGCCGCGAACTGTGAAGATGCTGTTGTCTCAGCGGTATATGTTGGCGGCACAGGCGGCAGCGCCCGTGCAGGCGTGACCACCTATCCGGTAAAATTGTCCCAAGCCATACATGCCGGTCAAGCCAAAATGACCATTGGCGGTGCGCCTGTATTTATTCTGCCAGGTGGTGGCATCAACTTTATGGTAGACGTAGAAAAAGTAGTACCTAAAGCGTTTACCTGGGTACCGACACCGGCTACGGTAGCTCCGGTAGAATATACCCTGACCCGCAAGACCTATGAGGAAATCGGTGGTCATGTTGCCAGCATTCAGCCGTTGTCCGAACTGGTTAAGGTTGTTGCGGAACGAAAAAATGAGTGTTTATAAAGAATCGGGAGTAATTACGCTGGATTATGGACCGATGCAAATGACGATACAGGCCAGTAGAGACGGACAGCTGCTGCAACCGGCAGCGGCTGACGGCGCAAAGTATGCCGCTACGCTTTTAGACGGCCTGGCCAGGGTTAAACATATTGCAAGAAAGCCTCAGTCAGAACTTGTAGCAAGCAGCGAGTATAGCGATTATCCTGAGGTCTTACAAAAAATGATTACTGCAGTCAGGCAGTCAGGCGATATTACCCTTACGCCTTTGGCTGCTGTTGCTGGAACTATTGCTGATATGGTGGCCGACTATGTGGTGGCTGCAGCCGGAGCCACTAAAGTAATTGTCAATAATGGGGGCGATATTGCGGTAAGACTTAGCGGCCAGGAAACGGTGACAGTAGGGGTAGCGCCTGTAATTGGCAGCAGCTATACACATGTGCTTCATATTACAGCAAATGACGGCGTGGGTGGCATTGCGACAAGTGGTTTAGGTGGACGGAGCTTCACCAAAGGAATTGCGACCGCGGTTACTGTTGCCGCTTCAAGGGCGGCAATGGCTGACGCGTGTGCAACAGCGGTTGCTAACGCTGTCTATACTCCCCATCCTAATATCAAATTGGAATTTGCCAAAAATATTGATCCTGATTCTGATATTGGGGAGCATCAGGTGGTATGCGGGGTTGATGATTTGCCGCCTGAGGTTGTAGAGAAAGCGTTATTAAATGGGTATCAATCCGGGCTAACGTTTTATCACCGTGGTCATATTAGCGGGGCAGCTCTCTTTGTTTATAATCGCGGCATAATGTTGCCTGCAAACTTTATCAGTCAGCTGTAATTTAGCTCTAATTTAGAGGAGGGATTCTTATGAAAATGGAAGGCTTGGAAATTCGCAAAATCGTAACAATTATTGAGGAAACCGGGCGGGAAGCCAATCGGGAATTAGCTACACCTATTAAAAAAGCAGCAGCTGTAGCTGTTTTTACTAATCCTTTTGCTGGCAGGTATGTGGAAGATCTCGCGCCGCTTACGGATGCTAGTGTCAAACTGGGAGATATGCTTGCCAAACAGGCAGTAGCAGCCTTAGGACTGGACGGGAAACAAGTGGAAAGCTATGGTAAGGCGGCCATTGTCGGCGAAAATGGTGAACTGGAACATGCCGCTGCCTTGCTTCATCCCAAACTTGGTACGCCGATGCGGGAAAATATTGGCGGCGGTAAAGCGCTGATACCTTCAGCCAAAAAAATGGGATCATCCGGAACTGCGATTGATGTGCCGTTGGGACACAAAGATGCTGCCTTTGTGCGGTCACATTTTGATGCTATGGAAGTTCGTATTCCTGATGCACCACGAGCTAATGAAATTATGCTATGTGTTGTTATGACCAATGGTGGCAGACCGCTGCCCCGGGTCGGGGGATTAACCGTTGACCAGATAAAAGGCGAAGACGGCTTGCGTTAAAGTTTTTATAGGATAATTGATAGCAAGAACAATTACGGAGGAGGTTTAGGAAATTCATGAAAAGTGTTGCATTTGCCGGTTTGGGAGCCATGGGCAAGCCTATAGCCAAAAACCTCCTGCAAGCCGGGTATTCAGTAACTGTGTTTGATATTTGCCAGGAGGTTGTGCAGGAACTGATCAGCCAGGGAGCTAAGGGGGCAGCAAACCTCAAGGAAGCTGCCAGTGGCAAAGATATTATCTTCATGTCATTACCCAATGCGGCGATTGTTGAAAATGTCCTGCTGCAAGAGGTTGGTCTGTTAGCAGGCAGTCATCAGGGACAAATCATTATTGATCTTAGCAGTGTTACGCCTGGCCATACCCAGAAGATGGCTAAACTGGCTGCCGATAAAGGCGTACATTACCTGGATGCTCCGGTTAGCGGCGGCGTGGCTGGAGCAAGTGCCGGAACCTTGACGATAATGGTAGGTGGTGAAGCGGCGGTTCTGGAGGATTGCCGGGAATTACTGAATGTTATCGGTAAAAAAATCTATCATGTAGGGCCGGTAGGCGCTGGGGATACCATGAAACTTGTTAATAACCTGCTCTTAGGCATTAACATGGTTGCTGTGACTGAAGCCCTTACATTAGGTGCGAAAGCCGGACTAGATCCTGCCACCATGTTGGAAATCATCAGTGTCAGTTCAGGCCGCAGCTATGCACTGGAAGCCAAGGTTCCCGGCTTTATCTTACAAGGAAACTTCGAACCGGGATTTGCTATTGATTTGCAGCATAAAGATTTGGCTATGGCTATTCAGACTGCTGCAGAACTTGGCATTCCACTTAAAGTGGGGAATATGGCGCAGGCTGTCTATGAAGAGGCCCAGGTCAAGGGGTTAGGGCGCAAGGATATTTCTGCTGTTATTACCTTATTGGAAGAACTGGTCGGTATTAGTGTTAGGACTAAAAAATAAATTATTATTTACAGACTTTTGGTTGTAGTGGGGAGGGGTGGGTATTTTGAATGAATTTCTTGATTTAATGCCCAAAAAGGGATATATTCCCGGGTGCCTGACAATCGGTGATTGCATTGAGTTGGCTAACGAACTTAATGTCAGGGTAAGCGATATTGTCATAGGGGAAGCAATGGCTGCCAATAAAATGACCAGGGAAGAAGTAACTTCCTCGGTTATGGCAACATTTTGCCACAACCTGTATGCCATGGAAATGGGATTGACTTCAGGCAAAAGTTTTTTAATGGGTACAGTCGGGCAAGATCTGGCCGATGAAGAAGTTACCATAATTGGTGATAAGTTTGTTAACAAAATTCTAAAGTATACCCTTGCCGCGCAGGTAGGCAATCATGTTGTCGGGCTTATGCCCTGTGCGGGAACCGGTGATTCCTGCACCTACACTGGCTTGGTCAAAGCGTTATTGGATACGTTGGAAGATCAGCAGGAAGTGGCTAGGTTAGTCGCCTTATTATTAAAAATCGGTGTTATTTTCCGGTCTGGAAAATCAACAACTGGCTGCAATATGGAAGGATTTGGCGCTGGCGCCGCAGCTACGGCAGCCGTAGTCGCTGAAATGCTGGAAGCAACACCTGACCAGGTGGGGCAGGCTATTACGTTAGCTTTATCGCCGACCATTGCCACTCCTTGCACTCCCCGGGTTATGGTTGCCGGGTTGTGTGCCGCTCATCTTGGCGGAGGAGTACTAATTGGGCACTTAACAGCTAATCTGGTTGTTAAGACCAACATTCCGGTAACCGTTCCGCCAGATGTTATGATAGCCATGGCTGCCGCGGTCCATCCCTTGTCTGCAAAGCATATTGTGCCTACGGTTATTAAGTATATGGAACCATTTTTCAAAACGAATGAGGCTGTTGAACACTTTGTTAGTCCGGAAACCAAGGAGCAGGATGCCGAACGCATTAAAAGCACGATAGAGGAGGCTCAAACCGGAGCGCGTGCTTTAGCTGCCAGGGCCAATTCAATCATTAAGCCTTTCGGGGATGCCGTCGTTGGCGGCAGCAGCCAGGCGGTTGGTTCGCCAACCAATACAGCCCGGATAGCCCATGCGTTAGCTGAGGGCGAAATTACCGGTGTGAAAGTGGAATTATATCCAGAACTATTTGCCCGCCGGGGAATCAATATACCGGGGATGCTTATGGCAGCAGTGCACGGGGCAAGCACTGACAATGCCGAGTTGTATCGAAAGATTATGGGTGAAGTTATCGACTCCAAACTGCACGTAGAGATTGTCGAGGTTGATGAACCGCAATTGCAGCGGGTCACAATTTATGCCACCCGGAAAAATGCAATGATTGAGGCTCTAAACAGAGGGGGTGGCCGCCTTGTTATCAAAAATGCGCTGCCTTCAGTAGCTGAAGCAAAAGCTGCCGCCCGTAAACTTCATATTGAGGTTGTCGAGTAAGCAAGAGCGAAACAACCAGCAGGTTCGTAAACAAGATTTTTTTTGACTACTGTAACTGGAAAAAGATTGGGGAGATGATGCCCATGTCGTGTTCGTATTACGCGCCCCAACAGTTGGAAGAGCTGCTTGCTATTCTTGCCGAAAAAAAAGAGAAAGCTAAAGTTTTAGCAGGTGGCACAGACTTAGTGATTGCTCTACAGGAGGGCAATCTGGACTATGACTACATTGTGGCGCTGCATAAAATTCCAGAATTAAAAGGCATTTCAATGAGTGGTGATACCATAGTAATTGGAGCAATGACAACCCACACAGAGGTTGAGCGGTCGCCCATAATTAACGCGAATGCCTTACTGTTGGCTCAAGCCGCGGCTTCCGTCGGTTCGCCACAAATCCGCAATGCCGGAACGATTGGCGGTAATATCTGCAATGCTTCTCCTGCTGCCGATACGATACCGGCTCTCATTGCTCTTGATGCTTCCGTAAAAATTGTATCTAAAGGCAGCGAGCGGAAAATGCCGCTCGAAGACCTGTTCTTGGGAATGGGCAAGACCAAACTGAGCTGTGATGAAGTTATTAAAGAAATTTCATTTAAAGCTCTTCCTGATGGTGCAGGCAGTATTTTTATTAAGCTAGCCCGCCGTAACGCACTGGCTATTTCCCGGATCAGTGTAGCCGCTATAGTAGCAAGCAATGAGTATGTTACTGATTGCCGGATTGCTATGGGGGCTGTTGCGCCTAATCCTTTTCGATTACGCGGGGCAGAGCAGGCTTGGTTAGGCAGGACTGTTACTGCTGACAATCTCGATATCTGTGTAGAAGCTGCTTTTCAAGAAATTAGTGCAACATTAGGTCAACGAGCTTCGGCTATATATAAAAAGAGAGCCGGTAAAGCCTTGATTCGCCGGGCACTCAGTATCGCTTCCGGTCAAATGTGACAATAGGAAAAGCAAAAAAGGTCATCCCTTGTTAATAACAAAGGATGACCTTAGAAATAATTGATATCTATTTAAAATCGAGCAGGCTGTGATTGTTTAACCATGATTTTGTACACGCAATAAACTTCTTCACTGCCGGGGAGCAGTTTTTTAGTGAATAGGCGGCAATACCTATTTTGCGGTAATAGGATTGATCTAAGTATATGGTGCAAATATCTTCTGTATTGTTGGCTAGGAGCATTTCGGGAAGAATACTGATACCCAAGCCTTTATTTACCATGGATAGTATGGCCCGGCCTTCTGTTACTTCATATTTTTTTCTTAGATTTACTCCATTTTTACGCAAAATCCTTCCTAAATCATCGTAACTACCCCATTGTGGCATGATGAATTCTTCTTTTGCAATATCATCAAAATTCAATCTGGATTTTTGGGCTAGGGGATGTCCGGGAGGCAGAATGAATAGCAACCGGTCTTTTTTTAGTGGCAGAACTTCATAGGTTTTCGTTGTTGGCAAAGAGACAAAGCCAAAATCAACACGGCCACTTTCTATCCAGTTCTCAATTTCATCGTAATTCCCATCAGACAACTCAACATCTATAAAAGGATGGTACCGATAAAATTGCGCAAAAATTCCGGGCAGCCATTGGCTGGAGACACTGGTAAAAGAACCGATACGCACTGTACCGATTTCTAAACCGTTGATGGCGGCCACTTCTTTTTTTAGGAGCTCGTTGTTGTGTAAAATCTCGCGTATAAATGGCAATAGATGTTCTCCATTGCTGGTTGGGACTACACCTGAGCGGCTCCGGGTAAGCAAAGGAAAGCCTAGTTCGCTCTCCAGGCTGGAAATAGTATGGCTAACAGCCGAGTGGGATAAATTAAGAGCTTCTGCCGCTTTGGACATACTGCCTAAGGTTACAATTGAATTAAAAACCTCGTATTTATTCAAGCTCAAAGCAATTCCACACTCCTATATGTTAGATGAAATATTCTGAACTACTGCATTATAAATATTCACTTCTCTTAAATCTAGTTTACACCTATACTATGACATAAAGCAACAAGTTTTGCAGTAGCCATGAAAGGCTAAAAACGGATCGGTACAGATATTTTTCGGGTGTTGCAATGCAGTGAAAATAAGTTAGAAAGGTATGCAATTATGAGAGATATAGTCATAGTGAAAGGTGGTGGTGACATAGCTACAGGCATTGCCAACCGCCTGTATCAAAGTCACTTCAACGCAGTAATCCTGGAACTAGATAAGCCGACAGTTGTGCGCAGGACGGTAGCTTTTGCTCAGTCAGTCATTCAGAATTCGCCGGTGACAGTGGAAGGTGTGACTGCTAAGGTGGTTACTCTTGATGAAGTGCATGAAGTATTGTCTAGCGGTCAAATTCCTGTGCTTTTGGCTTCAGAACCGTTTTTAGTAAAAAAGGTTATTGACACACTTAAACCTGTGGCGGTAGTTGACGCGATTATCGCCAAGCGTAACCTTGGTACTCGAATCACTGATGCACCGGTAGTGATTGGTGTTGGACCTGGCTTTATTGCCGGGCTGGATGTACATGCCGTAGTGGAAACAAACCGGGGCCATGACTTAGGGAGAGTTATTTATCAGGGGGCAGCAAGTAATAATACTGGTATTCCGGGGAACGTGGGCGGTTTTACTATCGAACGGTTAATAAAGTCGCAAAATGCCGGCAAATTTGTTGGGTGCCGGGAAATCGGTGACCAAATGGCTGCCGGTGAAGTTGTCGGTTATATTGACGGCGTTCCTGTTAAAGTCGCGATTACCGGCATATTGCGCGGTTTACTGCAAACTGGCCTTACGGTTAAGTCTGGTATGAAATTAGGGGATATTGACCCCCGCTGCCGCCGTGAACATTGTTTTACTATATCTGATAAAGCCAGAGCAATTAGCGGCGGAGTGTTGGAAGCCCTGTTACATTGTAGGGGGAATAACAGAGCGTATATGGTCTCTAACTTACCAATGGACTGCAGTGGGATAAAAAGTAATTATTTCAATGGCGGGTGAAATAATGGATAATAAAGAACTATTGGATCATCTGTATGCAGCGGTGCCTTTTATCGCTCGTATTACAGGGGGATTTGCCACTGTGACTGACAAAGCGGGGCGCAGGCTTAAAAGTGTTGATGCACATGGACAAGAAATAGATCAATACCAGGGTGAAGTGTATGAAATAGCCAGGAAGGCCGGTCAACAGCAGCAACCGGTATCTGGGGCATCGCAATTTATCGAAGAAGCCGAAGCCTGGGCGCTGCCGATTGGTGATTATGTGCTTTGCTGCAGCAACGTAGAGCGGATAGAACGTAATAATAAACTGCGTAAAGCATTATCGGAAGCGTTACCGATGATTGCCAAGGTCGCTGGCGGTGATGCCGTACTTTTTGACCAAGCTGGACGACGGTTAGAGACGGCAGACCATACAGGCTGTAGGAGCGAAAAGCTCATTGGAAAAATTAGTAAAGCCGCATATTCTGCCATGCAGGCCCAGAAGCCTGTTATCGGTGAGTCTATTTCCTTACATGGTGTTACTGCGGTACGTATTCCTATTACTGAGGAGTACGGTTTGGGGTTTAACAATCAAGCTATAGTATCCCAAAAACAAAAGCTGCTTAATGAAGTTAAAAAATATCAGTATGCCAGATATACGCTAACAGATATTATCGGTCAGAGCGATGCTATTGAAAGGTGTAAAAATATTGTCAATTATGTGGCAAAAGGCATTTCTTCCGTTTTAGTTTATGGTGCTACCGGTACAGGCAAAGAACTGTTTGCCCAAGCAATCCATAATGCCAGTGATCGCAGTGATAAACCCTTTATCGCAATTAACTGTGGCGCCTTACCGTCTACGTTGATCGAAGCAAACCTATTTGGTTATGTGGATGGTTCATTTACCGGCGCCAAAAAAAACGGGAATATAGGAGTTTTTGAGGCGGCAAATACAGGAACCGTATTTCTTGATGAAATAAGTGAAATGGATTGGGACTTACAGGCAAAACTATTGCGTGTAATTCAGGAGCGCGAGGTCACTCGAATAGGTAGTACGAAGCCAATTCCTATTAGTGTGCGCATTATATCTTCAACAAATAAAAATCTTCAACAGCTAATTGAAGAAAAACGTTTTCGCGAGGATTTATATTACCGTATTAATGTAATAGAACTTCGTGTTCCTTCATTGCGTGAAAGGGGTAAGGATATTTTACTCTTAGCTAATTATTTTATCACTAAATACAATCCAGTATTTGGGAAAAATATCACTGAGATATCTCCGGAAGTATGTGATATTTTCCTGAGTTACCCATGGCCAGGCAACATTCGGGAATTACAAAACTGTATTGAAAGTGCACTGAATATGGTGGATGTCGAAGAAAAAAGACTCGAGGCCTGCCATCTTCCTTCCCATCTTTATAATTCGTTGACGGCGCATAAAAAAGCGGTGAGCAGTGAAGACGACAATTTGGCAGTTATCTTGCGGGCTGCGGAAAAACAGGCTATTTTACGGGTGCTAAAGCAGGCGGACAATAACCGTTGTCATACGGCTCAGCGGCTTGGCGTTAGCAGTACTACTTTGTGGCGAAAGATGCGGGAATATAATATTCCCCTGACATAAAGAGCTATAAATGCAAAGGGAAGTATTGGCAGAGTATGGTATAAGATTAAAATATCATAAAAAATAGAAATTTTATGAAACAAACTGCCCAGGTTTACCCGGCAGTTTGTTTTTTAGTGCGCCCGGCATGGGCGCAGTCTAACGGGTGAAAGTCCCGAACATGCCCGGTAGCGGGAAATGTATAGCTAAAGCCAAGCGCGTCCATCGCGAGGTGGAGTGTAAAGGAAGGCGGCGGCAAATCTCCGGCCTGACGAACAGAAACTGCATCAGGCACAAACTGAGGATAAGGCTGCTAAACAAGTCAAAGTCCAATAGCTACACAGAATTAGTTTGTGTAAATGCGGCAGGTAGATGGAGAGAAAGACTGCGTTCTTACCCGGGGAGGCCTCGCGGACGGTAAAAGCGTATTTGCAAGTGCCGGTTGAAACAAGATTTATCGTGAGGAATCAGATGAAGCCATACTAGCAGTACAGTCAACGGTACTGTGAAGGGCGGAACCCTTGGAGGTGATAGTAAATGAATGTTACCGGGGATCGGAACAGAGACGGCCGAAAACACTGTGAAAGCAGTGGCTGGCCGCAAAAGGATAGTGCGGAACACGAAAAATATGCGGGAGTGCCTACTGGTTTAAGGATAACTGAAAACAACATCACCAATGCCGACAGACCAAGTCTGTTTGTGCATAAACATGGGAGGAGCCGTATACCGAACGGTACGTACGGTTCTGTGGAAGGTCGGCTGACCCAATAAGGGTCAGCCTCCTATCCGATTTGAAATACTGTTGCACTTATGAAATGGTTTTCAAAATTGCAATAGCAAGGAAGCTAATGAATTTTTGCAACAATAACCCAGGTAACAGCTTCAACCGCTTATTTTTCAGGAATATCGATTAAAGTTATTGCCTGGAATTAGCGTTGAAATTGTTGTTTAATAATTGGTACAGTTCTTGCAAGTATATTTTATAAAGTGTAAGCAGTGTGTACATTATTGGCTGAATGACTATTTATTTATCATAAATGTCAGAGAGACTGCAATGCACTGGTAGATACAGTAAGAAAGGGTATGTGTTATGAAAGATAATAAAACTTCCCAGGCGGCCATTGACTATGATGCGAATGTTAATAAGACGATTCCACTGTACCATATGTTTCATGACGAAACGTTGGCTCTAGTTAAGGAAGCTATTTCTAAGCCGCAATCCTGGCTTGATACCGGATGCGGTACAGGAACGCTCTTGGAAAAGATAATTAAAGAATTTGGCCAATTAAGGATTGTAGCTGCAGATCCGGCAGAAGAAATGTTGAAGATTACGGCTGAAAAACTGAAAGAATCCGAAATAACCTATGTTTTATCAGGTAGCGAGGTGCTAGATTATCCTGAAAAATTTGATGTTGTTACCGCCATTATGGCGCATCATTATTTAGATGAAGAAGGCCGTAGAAAAGGCACGCAAAATTGCTTCAATATGCTTAGGCAAGGGGGGATATATGTTACGTTTGAAACTATTAAGCCCAATACCGAAGCCGCAATCCAAATCGGACTTAAACGCTGGCGTACTGCCCAAATTCGGAACGGAAAAAGACCGGATGCAGTAGATAAGCACATCAGCCGGTATGGAAGTGAACTTTTGCCGATAACCATTGAAGCTCATCGAAAGTTGTTGAGTGAAACTGGATTTTCGACTGTTGAGGTTTTTTGGGTTTCTGGAATGCAAGCAGGCTTCTATGGCATTAAATAAGCTTACTGTTGCAATTGTGAAATAAAGGGGAGTTGCACATGAATTTTATTGAGAAGTATTTGGCAAAAGCGGCAGGTTTAGAAACAGTAACGGCGGGCCAGGAGATAAGATGTAAGGTAGATTTGGTTGCCGCGCACGATGTTACCGGGCCAATGGCTATTCAACAATTCGAGCAGATTGGCATTGACCATGTTTTTGATCCCCATAAGGTAGTCATGGTGATTGACCATATCTTCCCTGCAGCTACAGTGCAAGCCAAGACGATGCATTGGATATTGAAAGACTTTGCCCAAAAATATGGTATAACTTTATATGATAAAGGGCAGGGCGTCATTCATCAGGTGTTGTCGGAAAGCCATCGGCTGCAGCCCGGACAAATTTTGGTAGGTGCTGACTCTCATACCTGTACGGCCGGCGGTTATGGTGTTATTGCTATCCCGGTTGGGTCTACCGAACTAGCTGCAGCGATGGCAACTGGGACGATTGATCTCGAAGTGCCGCCAGTAGTTGAGGTTCATATGACTGGACAGATTAAACCCTATGTCAGCGGTAAGGATATTGTCCTTACGCTAATTAAACGTTTTGGCGTTGATGGTCTTACTGATAAGGCCGTAATCTTCACTGGGCAGGGGATTGCCGGCATCAGTATAGAGGAGCGGATGACTATCTGTAACATGGGAATTGAAATGGGGGCAATGATAGCTTGCTTTAGTGAGGAAGCAAAAGCCAATTGTGTCGCAGAAAGTGTTGAGCTGTCCCTAAACGAAATAGTAGCAGTAGCTGC
This sequence comes from Sporomusa sp. KB1, assembly GCF_007830295.1. Classification (GTDB taxonomy): domain Bacteria; phylum Bacillota; class Negativicutes; order Sporomusales; family Sporomusaceae; genus Sporomusa. The sequence goes on from NZ_VLKC01000002.1 coordinate 3,570,387, forward strand.
TTGTCCCCATTCTCCGGCAAACGTCCGGCCTGTAGCTGAACTCGGTGACGTAGCGGTAACGCAGGTTGTTGTGGGCAGTTGTACAAACGGGCGTCTCAATGACATTGAAAAAGTAGTCAATGTATTAAAATACCATAAAGTTCATCCGGATGTAAACCTATTGATTATTCCTGCATCGAAAAACATAGTAGATAGTATGGAAGAGGCTGGATGGTGCCGGATTTTACGCGATGCCGGTGCTGTAATAGCAAATCCCGGCTGCGGACCCTGCTTTGGTGCGCATCAGGGATTAGGAACTGAGCGTGATGTGATAGTATCGACTACCAATCGAAATTTCCCTGGACGCATGGGACATCGTACAGCCAATATATACTTGACTTCTCCTGCAACAGCAGCGGAAACAGCTGTACGCGGTAAAATCACCAGTCCGGGAACTTTATCGCAATGGGGGGTGATATAAAATGAGTATAATAAAAGGTCGTGTCTGGATATTTGATGATAATGTAGATACTGACCAAATACTGCCTGGTTATGCAATGGCAGAGGATTTTTCCACACTTTCCCGTTATGCTATGGCTGGCAGCAAAATTCCCGATTTTCCCAAACTAGTGCAGCAAGGCGATATTATTGTTGCCGGTAAGAACTTCGGTTGTGGCTCTAGCAGGGAGCAGGCTCCTGTAGCCTTAAAAGAGGCGAAAGTAAGTCTGATTATTGCTTCGTCGTTTGCTCGCATTTTTCGTCGCAATTCTATTAATATCGGCCTGCCGGTCATGCTTGCCGACATTCGGGACTGCGTTAGACAGGGGGACGTGATTGAGGTTGATATCGAACAAGGCACCATTTGCCTAGGAGACCAAACCCTAGCCGGCAAAGCGTTATCTAATAACATACTGATGACAATTAAGGCTGGCGGATTAATAAACCGGGTGCGACAAGAATTGAAATTGGGAAATTTTAACTAACTCAAGCAGGAGGTGCCAGGCAAAATGCAAGAAAAAACAATCCAAATTATTACCGAAGACTATGACAGAGTCAAAGCTTATGCAGAGACTTTTGGTGTTACCATGCCGACAATTGGCAAGGACGGATCGATTGACGGGCTTCCGGTTCCCTATCCGCGTGAAGCTTACGGTGTTCTGCGCAGCGGCTATCGGATTTATGAATTAGCCCAGCAGGCGGAGAAAACAGGTATGCCGGTACAGAACCCGATCCTTGGTCGCAATACTGCGGAAGAGACTTATAAAGAATCCCTTGAAATGTATAACATGGCCGAAAAACTGGGTATTCAGTTGTTTCACTTCGTACACTCTGAAGCAACAAGACATATTGATCCGCTTAATGGCCGGGAGTTAATTGAGCAATCGCGCGGCAAAGGCGGCATTACACCTATTGGTGAAAGAAAGCTAGTTGAATTGGGTGGTGGTTCGATCCATCCGATGCGGATCAATGCTACCGGAGATACGCCTCACCTATCAATCATTAACGCACTGCTCGCCGGGTTTGACGGTACAGATATCGGTCCGGTTATCCATGTACATTACGGTGGCCGGGGCATCCATGATTATAAGACCAAGGTGATTAATGGTTTTCGGGCTCTCGAGATTTGCGGCGAACATAACATGTTTGTGCAAATCGACTCCCATAAACATCTTAACAATATCGGCGGTACAGACGGCATGGCCCTGGCTATGTGTCTGCTGGCAGAGGGCTTGGGTATTTTGGCTGGATTACCGGCAGAGCTTAGCGCAGTACAAATGAACGTAACCGGTTTAAACTTGTTGGCAGATCTAGCTACCATGAAAGCGTTTAAAGAAACAATGTGGAGTAAGAGTCTTATCGCCGTACCGGAGACTTTCCAAAATCCCCCGGGTGATCTAGTTGCGGAGTCCGCGCATTTTGCGCGTATGGCAATCAGTGCTAAGCTGGGCGGAGCAAATTTCTATCGTCCCAAGGCGGCAGAATCTGTCGGGATTCCGACAGGTGCTTCCATGGCCAAAGCAATTTGGGGAACACATAATGTATTTGAAAACACTGTTAAGGTAGATATCCGTGATCCTTATATTGAGGAACGCAAAAATGAAATACTGAGCGAAGCTATGGCTGTGCTCGAAGGTGTTCTCGGTGTGAACCGCACCCTTGCTCCAGATGAAATCAAAGAAAGCTTCTGGCGTAAATACGACAAGGACGAACTGATTGACAAGATTGTTCGTGCTGGCAAGGCCGGCATTATGGACTGCCCACGCGCCGGCGGCTGGGACCTCAAACGGTATGTGAAAACTCACAGGGATAAAGACGGAATTAAACGGTATGTTCCTGGATTTACGCCGCTAAATCTCGCTGCTGAGCGTTTTGCTGTAACCAGTGAGCCAGTCGTAGTGCCGGAGGATAAAAAACCCACCCGTAAACAGAAAATGGTTTTGGCAACAGTTGGTGCAGATGCGCATGTTATGGGGATCAATATGATTCGGGAAGCCTTTGAAGCTGCCGGTTATGAAGTCATATATCTGCGCGGTATGAATCTGCCTGAAACGGTGGCCGAAGTAGCCGCTGAAGCCAAGGCTGAGATAATTGGTGTTGCTAACTTGTTAGGGCTCGGAAGAGAGCTTTTCCCGCGGGTGAAAAACCGTCTTACAGAACTGGGTATGAGTGACAAAGTTGTCCTCATTGCCGGCGGCAGGATTGCAGAAAAAGAAGAGGAACATGCCCATTTTGAAGAAAAAATATCTAAGGAAGGCCCCGCATTCCTGGGCGTGGAGGCTTTCTTTGGGCCGGGGACTGATCCTGACAAATGCGTTGAATGGACAACAAAAGCGTTGGAGAGGAAGGGTTTATAATGAATGACATGCAAAAAATTCCCTGCGTTATTCTACGTGGAGGTACAAGTAAGGGGATTTATCTGAAAGCCAATCATCTGCCTCAAGATAAAGAACAGCGTGACAATATGATTTTGAAAATATTCGGCAGCCCGGATGTGCGGCAAATTGACGGTCTGGGCGGAGCCGATCCGTTGACTAGCAAAGTGGCTATCATTGGCCCCTCGACCCATCCGGATGCTAATGTGGACTATACTTTCGGCCAGGTCAGTATCAATGACCATTACATCGACTACTCCGGCAATTGCGGTAATATTTCTTCCGGCGTCGGCCCGTTTGCGATTGATGAAGGCTTTGTTGCTGCCACAGAACCGACTACGACAGTGAGAATTCACAACACCAATACCGGCAAGATATTAATCGCTGAAGTGCCGACAGAGAACGGCCGCGCCAAGGTAAACGGCGACTGTAAGATAGATGGCGTCCCTGGAACTGGTGCGAAAATTATGATGGATTTTTCGGGTACGGCCGGTTCCGTAACCAACAAACTTCTGCCTACCGATAAACCGGTGGATACCATCCAAACAAGTGTGGGGCCGCTAGAGATTTCGATTGTCGATGTATCCAATCCTTGCGTTTTCGTACGCGCCAAAGATGTAGGCATGACAGGCCGCGAAACACCGCAGGAAATTAATGGCGATCCGAAGTTGTTAGCGCTAATGGAGGAAATTCGTGCACAAGCCGCTGTAATGATCGGCATGGCACCTGATATTGCTACAGCCACAGCCAAAAGTCCGGCATTTCCGATGGTTGCTTTTGTCGCTCCTGCCGCGGATTATATTGACTTTACAACAGGAAAAACTATTAAAAAAGAGCAAGTTGATTTTTTATCGAGAATGATGTTCATGCAAGTACTTCATAAAACGTATCCTGGAACCGGAACCGCCTGCACCGGGGCAGCGGCCAAAATTCCCGGTACGATTGTGCATGAGGCTATTTTGCATATTGAATCTATCAACGTAATTCGTATCGGACATCCTGCCGGTGTTATCGAGATTGAAGCAGCTTTTGAGAATGGGAACTTGTCACGGGCAGCATTTGCCAGGACAGCTCGCCGTATTCTGGAAGGCTATGTATTTGTGCGCAATGAGTAGCCCAAAGTAGGAGTGATAAGCTGTGCAGGCAAATATAATCGTCTATGATGTGGGAAGTACTTATACGAAGTTGACTGCTTTCTGGTTGGCGGAGGGGGTACTCGATTTTGTTGCCCGGGCCCAGGCTTTGACAACGATTGATGATATTGAAATCGGAGTATTGGCTGCTAAACAGGCATTAGCATTAAAGAAAGTGGAAGTTTGCCGCGATGCTGCTGCTTTTTCTACCAGCAGTGCAGCTGGCGGGCTGCGAATGGTAGCTCTTGGATATATGCCACGGGTAACGGCTAAGGCTGCCAAAGAGGTAGCAATGAGTGCAGGTGCACGGGTACTGGAAATCGTCAGTTGCGAGGATTTGCCTGAATTTCGCCTACAGGTATTGCGGGAGATAAAGCCTGATATTGTCTTGCTGGCAGGCGGTACTGACGGTGGCGATCAGGATTCTATGCTGGAAAATGCGAGAATTATTGTTAAATCAAATAGTAGCGCTGTTATCATTATTGCCGGTAATAAAAATGCCCAGGGTGAAGTAGCTGAGATACTAACAAGCGCTGGTGTTGCGAATATTCGTGTTCCGAATGTTATGCCCACCATTCATGAATTAAAAGTCAAACCGGCCAGAGAAGCGATTCATGAGCAGTTTATCAAGCAAATTACCATGGCAAAGGGTTTAAATAAACTACTTAACGTTGTATCTGACAAAAAAGTCACGCCAACCCCGGGGGCCGTGCTGCTGGGCGCAGAGCTGCTAGCGAAAGGAACTTTTGCCCAGGAGGGTATCGGGGATATCTTAGTCATTGATATTGGCGGAGCGACTACCGATATTCATTCCGTTATGCCTGGACTTGAAAAACTGACCATTGAGGAAAAAGGGCTGGTCATCAATAACGAAAAACAGCCGTCGTACCGCACGGTTGAAGGTAACCTCGGCTTACGTGTCAGTGCGACCGGCATTGTTGAGACTATCGGTCCGACGGGGGTTCTGACTAAAATTGGCTATAAAGGCGCAGAACTGGAGCAGCAATTAATTGATTATGCCGTTTTCTTGGAGAAAAACCCTGGCCATATAAGCCATTCTCCGCTGGAAAAAGATTTTGATCTGGCGTTAGCAATTTGTGCTATTGAGGTGGCATTAAAACGGCACGCGGGTTATATTTCACAAGAGTTTAACCCGGTTATGGGGATTATACCGGGTATTCCCATCGGAAGAGATTTGCGGCGTGTCAAGTATGTTTTCGCTGTTGGCGGACTGTTTACGCATCGTACGCCGGAAGAAAAGCAATTTGTGGTCAAACAAGCCTTTAAAAACCCTGGCATTTCTCTTTTACCAATCGAACCGGTATTTATTTTCGATGAGCAATACCTACTATATTCAATTGGTGTTTTGGGCCAAAAATACAGTGACGTTAGTTTACAGTTTGCAAAAAAACATTTCAAAATAGAAAAGGAAGTGTAGTATGAAAAAAACTACTGTTTTAAGACAATTACTAGCTGGGAAAAGTATTGTTGTTACACCGGGAGCTCATGACGCATTAACGGCCAAAATAATTGAAAAAACCGGCTTTCCGGCAGTATATATGACAGGTTATGGGCAGGCTGCCAGCCATCTGGGTAAACCTGATGTCGGCCTTTTGACAATGACTGAAATGGTGGCTCGCGCCGCCAACATCGTGGAGGCTGTCAGCATTCCGGTAATTGCTGATGCCGATACGGGTTTCGGCAATGCGGTAAATGTTATGCGTACAGTACGTGAATACGAAAAAGCCGGAGTTGCGGCAATTCAGCTTGAAGACCAGGTAGCACCCAAAAAGTGTGGTCATATGACTGGACGTCAAGTTGTTTCCAAAGAAGAAATGGTAGGTAAAATTAAGGCTGCCGTTGATGCTCGCTGTGATAACGATCTAGTTATTATTGCCCGTACTGATGCCCGGACAGTTCATGGAATTAACGAAGCGCTCGACCGGGCCAAAGCGTATGAGGAAGCGGGAGCAGACTTGTTATTTGTAGAATCACCTGAGAGCATTGAAGAAATGAAGCTTATCACTTCATCCTTCAACATACCGGTACTGGCAAATATGGTTGAGGGAGGCCGCACACCATTGCTGCTAAACCAGGAACTGGAAAAAATTGGCTATGATATTGTCATCTATCCCACAGCTTCAACATATAGCGTATGTCTGGCTGTTTCCCGCTTGATGCAAAACTTGAAGCAAACAGGTACAACAGCCGGTATGATGGACGAAATGATTAAGTTTACCGAGTTTAACGAGTTGATCGGATTGCCGCAAATTAGAGAACTTGAAAGAGTATATGTAAAGTAATTCTTGCCAGAATCAAAATCGGTCTCTGCGCCTGCCGCAAAAAGCAGGCGCTTAGATACTGAGTCGTTAAGCTAAGAAGGAGGATTGGAGGAAACTATGGATACTCAGATAGTCTCTTCTTAGGTAACTGCTCAAAATTTAAAAAACCTAAGGGGGAGAAACACAATGAAAAGACAAACCGCTATGGCTCTTGCAGCAGTATTTGCAATGAGCGTAGCAGGAACTGCGCTGGCCGCTCCTGCTAATCCTTTCGTCGATGTGCCTGCAAAACACTGGGCGTACGACTCGATCAACAAACTTGCTCAAGCTGGCGTAATCTCCGGCTACGGCGACGGCACCTATCAAGGCAACAAAACCCTTACCCGTTATGAAGTTGCTACTATCGTAGCCAAAGCTATGGCTAACAGCGACAAAGCTGACGCTGCAACCCAAAAAGAAATTGATGCTCTGAAAGCCGAATTCGGCGCAGAACTCAACAACCTTGGCGTTCGGGTTGACAACCTGGAGAAAAATTCTTCCAAAGTAAAGTTCACTGGCACAATTCGTGCACGGTATGATTACCAGGACAAGGCAGACACTACTAATCCTGATATTGACCGTACTAATGAACGAACTCGTCTGCGTTTAAACATGGAAGCACCGATAGCTGAAAATGTTACTTTCCATGGTCGTTATGAATCACAATCAGCGTGGGGCAGTAGTGCTGGTTCTGAAGCCAAGCTGAGACAAGCTTATATCAATGGAAAACTAGGTGAAGTAGGCTATAGCTTTGGTCGTCAGCCTATCTGGTTGGGGCAAGGTATGATTGCCGATATTACTGGCAATTGCGATGGTTTGTTGTTAAGCGGCGGTAACAAGGTAAAAGTTACTGCAGGCGTCTTTAAATATAACATGGGAATATATGAAGACGACTATGCTAACATGAAAAATTTGAATTATGCTGCTGCCAATATTGATGCGACTATCAATAAAAACCTCAACATGACTGCATCCTACATTGCCGACAAAAACGAGCTCAATTATAAAACCATATCGTCTGGCTTCGCGTATACAGGAATTAAAAACTTCGCCATATCCGGTGAGTATGGCGTAAATGATTCTTACAAGGCTAATTCCCTTAATAAAGGCGATGAAGCCAAAGCCTGGTTTGCTCAACTTAAATACCGGGGTGCTCAACAAGATAAAATCGGTTCATCAGGGATATGGGTAGGTTATAGGAGTGCTGAGAAAGGTTTCGATCCTTCTGAGATGTCTACGCTCGATACCGGCAGATACGCTGATACAACCTATGGCAATTTGGACAATATTAAAGGTATGGAATTAGGGGCTGAGTATACTGTGTTTAAAAACGGTGTGCTGTCAGTTATGTATGAAGATCTGGAACTCAAAGATCCCCAAGCTGGACAAAACAAAGATAAAAAGGGTCTCTGGGCTACTTTAATCTATTCTTTTTAATTTCCGGTCAAAGGGGCTGTCGCATTAAGACCGCCTATGAAACAACAAAAAATGGTATCCGGCTAGTGCCGGATGCCATTTTTTTGTAAGTTGGCGGAAAATAACTTATTGCTGTGTATTTTTATAGTATGTTTAGGTTTTGGCATGATACAGATTATACCTTGTATTAATCAACTTATCAGCAAAATACTAGTAGTAGATAAATGGTTTAAAACTTCTTTTTTGTTAGTACTAATTTGGCGCAAAGGGGCGTGTTTACACAACGGATGGCCGCAATTTATGAATGCGATGAGGCGGCAGCTATTCGCAAGTCCCATGAAAATCCAGCAGTTAAAGAATTATACGATACCTGGCTGGGAAACCATTAGGCGAGAAATCGCATCATCTACTGCATACCCATTACCGGGCACAAGTACGCAAATAAAGACAAAAGGAGATAAGGATGATAAAGGAAAAAACAGCAATCGAAACAGGGTGGAAATTAGACAACAGTTATGCCTGTCTGCCGCAACTGTTTTTTAGTACTCTCAAACCAACCCCTGTCCCTTCACCGAAGTTGGTTATTCTTAATTTTCCCTTGGCAGCATCCCTGGGGTTGAATATCCAGGAGCTGCAAAGCAAAGATGGCGTAGCGGTGCTTGCTGGCAACCGGGTTCCTGAAGGTGCTTTGCCGCTTGCGCAGGCTTATGCGGGCCATCAATTTGGGCAGTTTACGAGGTTAGGGGACGGCCGGGCGCTGTTACTTGGCGAGCAGATCACACCCCTAGGTGAACGGTTTGATATTCAGCTCAAGGGTTCGGGAAAAACACCCTACTCTCGCCGCGGTGATGGGCGGGCGGCACTCGGACCGATGCTGCGCGAATATATCATCAGCGAAGCAATGCATGCGCTAGGTATTGCTACTACCCGCAGCTTAGCAGTAGTAACAACCGGTGAGTCAATAATTCGCGAAACCAATCAGCCTGGGGCAATTCTGACCCGCATTGCTGCCAGTCATCTGCGTGTCGGCACTTTTCAGTATGTTTCAACATGGGGCACTGTTGAGGATTTACGAGTTCTGGCTGACTATACACGGAAGCGCCACTTTCCTGATGTTGCAGTTGATGAGAATCAATATCTCTCCCTACTTAAAGAAGTGATCAAGCGTCAGGCTATACTGATTGCCAAATGGCAACTGGTTGGATTTATCCACGGGGTAATGAATACCGATAACATGGCCCTTAGCGGAGAAACGATTGATTATGGTCCTTGCGCCTTTATGGATGTCTATGACCCCGCAACGGTATTCAGTTCGATTGACATGCAAGGACGCTATGCCTATGGCAATCAGCCATATATTGCCGGGTGGAATCTCGCGCGATTTGCTGAAACTCTATTGCCGTTATTGCATGTTGATCAAGTGCAGGCTGTTACATTGGCCCAGGAGGCGATTGCAGATTTTACTGAGTTGTATCACCATAATTGGCTCGCGGGAATGAGAGCAAAACTGGGAATAGTTAACCAGGAGGCCCAGGATGATGCTCTTATTGATGGGCTCCTCAGTATGATGCAGAAGTATTGTGTGGACTATACGAATACTTTCCGCGCATTAACTTTTGATACGCCGGAGGATACGGTACTGTTTGGCACCACAGAATTTACTGAGTGGTATGAGCTGTGGAAGGCGAGGTTAGGCAGGCAACAGGAAACAAAAGTCTGCTCGCAGCAGTTGATGAAAAACAGCAATCCGGCGATAATCCCCCGTAACCACCAGGTAGAAGCCGTGTTGGAAGCTGCAGTGAAACACGGAGACTACAGCAGGCTGGAGCAGTTCCTTGCGGTTCTTGCAAGCCCCTACGCGCATTCCCCCGAACAAGCTGAGTACGCCACATTGCCTGAGCCATCAGCCCAGCCTTACCGAACCTTTTGCGGTACTTGACATAGCAATTTTCCATTATGTAAATAAGCCATCTATCCGGCCAAAGGCTTGGTAGATGGCTTCATATTTGTTTAATCCTCTATAATCGCTGTATTAAGCCACTGTAAATACTCTTGTCGACTTGATAAAATCCGGTGCACCTTGACTGAAAGATCATCTTCATCTATCACATAAAAGACATAGTGTTTTTCTACAACCAATACACGGTATCCTTTTGACATTAATTCATGAGGGTAGTAAGTGTTACTATTTGATGCCAAAGTAGTTATTGGCGTTATTAAAGCAGATATTTTGTACAATAGAGCCTAACAATGTAATGTCATTCAAGAATTCACCGGCTTCAACCCACTCGCCAATAAGGTTACAGAGAATCCGACGGAAATATTTACGAGAAATTTACTTGCTGTTAACAACACAGAGGAAAATATTACCTAAAATAATACTGTACAATCGTTAAACTAAAGGGGCGTAAAAGAAATGTTAACACATGATGAAAAGGAATTTTCCCGTCGTGACTTTCTTAAGGTTTCCGCGGGTGCGGCAGCTGCGTTGGCAATGATGACAGTCATGCCGACATCAACAACTGCTGCCAAGGCAATGAAAAAGGCCTCAACGATATCGCTAGCTGATTGCCAACGGTTAAGTCCGGCTGATATGGCACAAAAGTCAGTTTTAGTACAGGATGCCTATCAATTTATTCTTCAATCTGCTAAAACAATCAAGGATACTAAGCTGCGGACTGTAGTTATTGATATTCTGACAAATCCGGCACCTAATGTGGCTCAGCGATATATCAGCCTGAGTGAGAGGGAAGCATTGCGAGTAAAGTTAATTGCCAATGGTTTACTAAAAAATACTGTGACAACAGATGAGGTATTACCTCCTATTCCAGCAAATGGACGCAAACCACAAAACTTTGATTCAACTCCGGGTAGCGGATATATGAGTCATCACTCTTATCCGGGTGGGTTGCCGGTGCACACTGCACTTAATGTAAGATCTTCTCTTGGTTTATATCAGGGGTACCTAGATAGTAATACTATTCAGCTCGACCGAGATGTTATATTGGCCGGACAGCTGCTGCATGATCTTCACAAGCCATGGGTTTTTCAGTGGAAGGAGGATGGTAGTTCATTACCTGAGTACCAGATGGCAGGTACTGGTGCTCACCATATCTTAGGTATCGCTGAATCAATCTATCGCGACTTACCGGCAAAGGTGATTGTGGCACAGGCTAGCGCACATGATAACGCGGGTACTCCTGATGATGAAGCAAAGTTGGTAAACTACATAAAAGCGGCTGCAATTATTGCCGGCAAAGACCCAATAGCACAAGGACTACTGGCAGATAACGGTGATACCCTGAAACTGCCCCGCCCCATAGAACCTTTTGTCGTATATTTGGGTGACCATGACTGGATTGTCAGCGTTCCTGCAGCCAAGTGGACCATTCCACTCATTGAGAATATCGCCAAAACGGACTATGGTATAAGTGGCAGCGATAGTAAAGGAAGTCTTTTCTATTCTTTCCGGAACTATATTTTTTCGCAGGCCACCATAATGGGCATTCATCAAATTCATGCCAGCCAGGGTGAGCAGGCTGTACGTGAAGTAGTCCATAGTATGATTTTAGTGCCAAAGTAAAGAGTTCCAAGTACTTACTGTCTGTAATAGGGTGGTAAGTATTTTTTTGCTATACGCTAAAGTTTTTATTCCTGGGAAATATTTCAGAGTTGTGATATGCTTAACTAGTATCTATTTGATATTAATTGATTCAGGGAGCTATTTGGGGGTCAACATTATGAATACTGGCGATAAACAGAAAAGTGAACAATTGGTAGGTGTGTTATCAGCTGCGGGGGCCTATTTGCTATGGGGCATATTGCCTATTTATTGGAAGCAACTATCCCAGGTTCCTGCTTATGAGATTTTAGCTCATCGCGTTATTTGGTCCTGTGTATTTATGGTTGTTATTTTGTTGGTAACGCGCGGGATAAGGCAGTTTTGTAACGAAACAGCGGACATTAGCCACCAGCCTAAAAAACTATTGGGTTTAGTCATTGCTTCTCTTCTTATTAGTGCTAACTGGCTGATCTATATATGGGCTGTTAATGCCAGTAGAGTTGTTGAAACAAGTCTTGGTTATTATATTAATCCACTTGTCAATGTTTTTCTGGGTGTAGCTGTATTGAAAGAAAAGTTGTCCCTGTGGCAGAGTGTGTCTTTTGTGTTTGCTGGTATTGGTGTTATGAACATGGCGATGAGCTTTGGTGCTATTCCCTGGGTCTCGCTGTCGCTGGCTATTACCTTTGCTTTTTATGGCATGTGCAAAAAAATGTTAAAAATTGGGGCGATAACAGCTACCACTCTGGAAACACTGATTGTGGCGCCTGCCGCTTTGCTGTATCTATTTTATCTTGAGGGACAGGGAAGCGGCTATTTCAGTCTTTCTTCCCTGATTACAGCTGGTTTTTTGATAGGAGCCGGTGCTGTTACCGCAACACCGCTTATCCTATTTGCCAGTGGCGCTAACCGTCTGCCGCTCAGCTTGCTGGGTTTTATCCAGTATCTGTCGCCGACAATTACCTTAATGATAGGTGTAGTCTTATATCATGAACCGTTTACAATTGTTCACTTAGTATCATTTAGCTTAATCTGGCTGGCGTTAACCGTATTTTCCTTAGCCGGAACTCAGCCATTTGTGAAGGCCGAAGCATGGATTATCGGCTTGTATAAAGGACAAAACAACGGAGAAGAGAAAACGTATTCTTGACATTAAAGATATTTTTATGTATACTCATTGATAGAATAATATAATTTGTGACGTAGAAGTCGCTGCCCAGATGTCATGGGTTAGCGACTTTTTTTAATTAAAAGGAGGAGTAAGCTATGAACAAGCCCAAATATCATATTTTTGTGTGTACAAGTTCCCGGCCTAATGGTCAGCAAAAAGGCCATTGCCACACTAAAGACGGCGTAGAAATTGTCGCAAACTTTATGGAGGAGATTGAGGAGCGCGAGTTAGGAGGGGACGTTTTTGTCACCAACACCGGCTGTTTCGGAATTTGTGATAAGGGACCTATTGTTGTTGTCTATCCGGATAATGTCTGGTATGGCTCGGTAACACCCGGTGATGTGGAGGCCATAATGGAAGAACACATCGAGGGAGGTGTGCCGGTAGCGCGTTTAGTAATATAATAGCTCTCGTTTTACTTGGAGGCTGCCGGGGGAATCTTTCCACCGGCAGTTATGTTTTGTCCAGAGAAAGTATTCAGAGGCAAGCCCCTGTTTTCTTTACCTTTCATAATTGGCAAATAGCGGGTATAATAATAGCTATATAATTTTTAGCGAGGTATTATTATGAGTAAAATAGTTGTATTAGCTGAAAAACCCTCTGTTGGGCGGGACTTAGCAAGGGTATTACATTGTAATACTAAAGGCAACGGGTACCTTGAAGGGCCAAAATATATTGTCACTTGGGCACTTGGACATCTGGTAACACTATCTGATCCCGAGGCCTATGACGAAAAATATAAAGCTTGGCGGCTGGAGGATTTGCCGATGCTGCCTAAAGAGCTTAAACTTGTGGTAATAAAGCAAACAGGCAAACAGTTTCATGCTGTTAAAGAACAGCTAAGCAGAAAAGATGTCAGTGAAGTTGTTATTGCGACCGATGCCGGACGAGAAGGGGAGCTTGTTGCCCGCTGGATATTGGAGAAAGCCCATATCAATAAACCAGTAAAGCGGCTTTGGATATCCTCAGTCACAGATAAGGCTATTCGCGAAGGATTCGGTAAGCTGCGGCCTGGCAGAGATTATGAGAATCTCTACGCCTCAGCGGTTGCCCGCTCAGAAGCTGATTGGCTTGTCGGCATCAACGCTACCCGGGCGCTTACTACCAAATATAATGCCCAACTATCCTGCGGGCGGGTACAGACACCTACGCTAGCTATTATTGCTGGCAGGGAAGCGGAAATCCGGAAATTTCAGCCCCAAACCTATTATGGTATTACAGCGGCTGCCGAGCGGCTCAAGTTAACCTGGCAAGACACGAAGACCAAAGAAAGTAAGACGTTTGATAAAAACTACTGTGACAAAATAATGGGTACAATAAAAGGGAAACCGGCAGAGGTTCTAGCTGTACATAAAGTGAGTAAGAAAAATTTTTCTCCGCTTTTGTATGATTTAACTGAGTTACAGCGTGATGCCAACAAAATTTTTGGGTTTTCAGCCAAAGAAACGCTGTCAGTTATGCAGAAGCTGTATGAAACCCACAAAGCCCTGACGTACCCGCGTACCGACTCACGGTATATCACTACAGATATTGTAGAGACACTAAAAGACAGAGTGAAAGCTTGTGATACTGGTCTTTACTCGAAACAAATCCTCAAAGTTCTCAAAAGCCCAATTAGGGCCAACGGTCATTTCGTCGATAACAGCAAGGTATCAGACCATCATGCCATTATTCCTACCGAACAGTCAGTGGTGCTTAGCTCATTAACTGATAAGGAAAAGAAGATTTATGACTTAGTTGTTAAACGGTTTTTAGCGGTGCTTTATCCGCCGTTTGAATATGAGCAAACAACAGTGCAGGCGCAAATTGGCAGTGAAAATTTTGTTGCCAAAGGCAAGGTAGTGCTGTCTCTTGGCTGGAAAGAGTTATATAATAACCACCTGGATGACGAAGAAACTGATGATATTGCAGAACAACTGCTGCCAAGCTTAAGCAAAGGTGATATTTTACCGATTACGACGGTTACACAGACTAAGGGCGCAACCAAGCCGCCTGCTCTTTTCAATGAAGCCAGCTTACTATCGGCCATGGAAAATCCGGCAAAATATATGTCAGGCGAGAGCCAGGCACTTAAACAAATTATCGGTGAAACCGGGGGCCTGGGTACAGTAGCCACCAGAGCCGATATTATTGAAAAGCTATTTAGCAGTTTTGTTATTGAGAAAAAGGGTAAAGATATCTTTATTACAGCCAAAGGTAAGCAACTTTTAGACTTGGCGCCTAATGACCTGAAATCACCGGCGTTAACCGCTGCCTGGGAACAGAAACTAAGTGCGATTGCCAAAGGAAAGCTGCAAAAACAAGCCTTTATTTCTGAGATAAGAGACTATACAAAAGCCATTATTATTGAGATAAAAAACAGTCAGGAACAGTTTCGTCATGACAATATTACCCGTACCCGCTGCCCTGAATGCGGCAAGTACTTGCTTGAGGTCAATGGTAAGCGCGGCAAGGTGCTTGTCTGTCAGGACCGTGAATGCGGCTATCGGAAAAACATTGCACTGACAACCAACGCCCGCTGTCCCAACTGTCACAAGAAGCTTGAATTGCGGGGGGAAGGCGATGCGCGCTCCTTTGCCTGTGTTTGTGGTTACCGGGAAAAATTGGCGGTCTTTACTGAACGTAAAAAGAAAGAAGGCGAGACCAAGATTTCCAAAAAAGATGTGTCACGCTATCTGAACCAGCAGCAAAAGACTGAGGGTCAGCCTTTCAATAATGCGCTTGCGGAAGCACTTGCTAAAATAAAGCTGAAATAATGTGGTTTCCAAATGGTCAAAGGCAGGGAATTTTGTGACTAAAGAAATATTAATCATTAGGCTCAGTTCAATCGGTGATGTTATTCATTGTACGCCGGTGGCCGGGGCGCTGAAAGCGGCTTGGCCAGATTGTAAAATTACCTGGCTTGTTGGCGAGGTATGTGCTGACCTGATAAAATATAATCCCGATATTGACCACCTGATAATTTGGTCACGGGAACGCTTTGAAAAACATTTACGGGCTTATGAATTTACCCAGGCCTTTGGGCTGTGGCGGCATTTGCAAGCAGAACTGGCAGCAAAAACGTATGATGCGGTGCTCGATATTCATGGGCTTTTTCTCACTGGGATGATTGCCAGGCAGGCCAGGACTAGCTGGCGGATTGGCCTGCAAGATGCCAGAGAACTAAATCCGCTGCTGATGACAAAGACCGCTAAACCGCTGGGAAACCATATTGTCGAACGGTACCTGGGCGTATTATCCCTGTTAGGCATTACCCCTGTAACCCGGAAGATGACACTTGTTGTACCTGCTAAAGCTAAACAATTTGCTCAAAGTTATTTAAGCAGGGAAAAGGTATCTGCGCAAGACAAGTTAGCGATAGTAGTTCCCGGCACTACCTGGCCGACGAAGAACTGGCCGTCTGAGCTGTTTGCGGCAACGGCAGGAATGCTTGCCCAGGATTTCAAAATCATGCTGTGTGGTGGCCGGAGTGAAGTTGCCAGGGGGCAGGAAATAGCCAATAAGGCTGGTGTGCCGGTAATTAACGCTATCGGCGCAACAAGCCTTTTAGAAATGGCGGCGCTGCTTGAACAGGCGGCAGTAGTAATTGCCGGTGATACCGGCCCACTCTATATGGCAGCTGCCCTGGGAACACCAACAGTGACAATCTTTGGGCCGACTAATCCTGTCACATACACGCCACCTGGTAATCAGAATGCCTTTGTGGTTAATGAATGCCAGTGTTCCTTTTGTCACAAGACAAAATGCCGGATCGGGACAAGTGAATGTATAAACAGTGTGCAGCCAAACGATGTTGTGGCGCAAGTCTATCAGGTATTGCGAAAGCTATGAATAAATAACAGAGACGCTGGAATTTTTTCCAGCGTCTCTGTTATTTACTCATTTATGAGGTAATAACCAACTCCTCTAACAGTTTTGATACAGGTAGTTTCAAGCTTTTTCCGTAAGTAATGAATATACAAATCAACATTAGCTACTTCGCTGGTGGTTTGTAGGCCCCAGACCTTTTCCCAGATGCGTTCCTTGCTAATAACTATGCCGTAGTTACGCATTAATAATTCCAGCAACAGCGATTCTTTCGGTGTTAGTTTGATAAGCTCATTATCTTTGATTACTTCACATTTTAAAGGATCTAATAGTAAATTAGCGGCCTCAAGCGTATCTTCTTCCCAGGTCTTGGTTTGTCTACGGGCTAAGGCACGGAGACGGGCAAGTAATTCATCGGTGGAAAAAGGCTTAACCAAATAATCATCAGCGCCGGCGTCCAGGCCGTCTATCCGGTCTTGGGTAGAATCCTTGGCTGTTAAAAGTAATATCGGAGTGTCAATTTTGAGCTTACGAACTGCCTTGACGATGTCAAGACCATCTCTTTGGGGAAGCATGCGATCTAAGACTAAAATATCATAAGCTTCTGTTGTTGCCAGCGTAAAACCTGTTTCGCCGTCCAAGGCTGTCTCAACAATATAGCCATGTTTTTTTAGCATATGGGCTAATGCTTCTGACAGGCGGCAGGAATCTTCAACTAAAAGTAGTCTCATAGACAAGCTCCTTCTGTCTATCTTTATAGTTATGCATGTTACCTTTAATTGTAAAGCAATACGTTCGAAAAGTCACTTATTTCTTCTCAACCAGGCGGACCTTGCATATAAAAGGACTCTGATAACGATTTTAGCTCATCATCAGAGTCTTTATTAGTGATTTATACAAAAGTTTCAATGTACCTGAACTAAGTGGCGCTTTCACTTGCTTGAGCTTCTAATTGCGTAAGCTCAGTCTCAATTTGCTGAATTTGATTTTTCAATGCCTGTACTTTTTGTTTTTGTGTATTTTCATCGGTTGTGGTTTGTTGCTGAATTTGACTTAATTGTTTTTCTAGTTTATCTTGTTTCTTTTCTAAATTTTCAATCTCGGTTTCTGTTGTATCTGTTGTAGCACTGGTGTTGGTTGCTGGTTTTGTTTGCGATTGTTGCGATCCCTTCATTGAAGCTTGCAGGCCTTGTTGGCTTAATTCGGCACTATCCCCATCGATATTGGTTGCTTCAGTTCCGGCAGCGGTACTCTGTGTAGTTGTTGTAGTAGTGGAACTAGCCGCTGTGCTTGCTTGTCCCGTCGCTGAAGCTTGCAGGGCTGAGTGACTTAATTCGACGGTATCCCCATCGATACTCGTAGCATAGGCATCTGAGTTATTTTCGTCAGTCTTGCTCGGAGTTGCTGCAGACTGTGATGCGGTAGAAGAAGATGTATTTTCAGCTCCATTCTGAATTGTTGAGAGATAAGAGTATTCTTCACTTTGGATGCGCAAGTTTTATTCCTCCTCAAATATAATTATCCATTATTATATCGAGAGTATTCTTTGGAAATTCCTTTGAATTGCAGGACAAAATTACAGATTATTTCTGGTTATATTTATTCCGCAAATTGCAATAGCAAATGCAACACCAAGTGAGAAACTCGGAAATAATATCAGGATAGAGCAGCGAGTTCTTCGTCGAAGCAAGCTTGAGGAGTCTTGTACCCCAGTATTTTGCGTGGTAGTTGGTTGCACCAGTTCTGAATGCGAAGAATGGTTTCGGGGAGAACCTTGGATATAGATGTCTTTTTGGGGATGAAGCGCCGGATGAGGCCATTGTGGCGTTCATTGGTGCCACGCTCCCAGGAAGAGTAAGGGTGAGCAAAGTAGACCTTGCAGTCAGTTGGGCGTAAAAGCGCATCTAGTCCTGCAAATTCAGAGCCGTTATCTGCGGTGATGCTACGGAATACGGCAGCGAAATTTCCGTCCAAAGAAACCATTAACTCATTTAGCCTGGCAGATACGGACGGAGCATCCTTTTTCGGTATCGGCAGGATGTATTCTTGGCGTGTCTTTCGTTCTGTGATGGTCAGGAGTGCTGAATCGCCGGACTGCAGACCAATCACTGTGTCGATTTCCCAGTGACCAAACTCCTCACAATCTAGAATGGCTTCGGGACGTTCTTCGATGCTTTGCCCCAGCAATCGTTTGTGTTTGCGAAGACGGGGTTGTTTTATACGGCGCCGCACTTTCAGTACTAAGTCGATGTTGCGCACCTTCAGCAGACAGCGATCAATATAGTGGTACAGCGTTTTGGTGCATACGGTGACCTTCCCTTGCCATTGCGGCTGTAGGCGACAAAAGCCAACCACCGCATCGGGGGACCAGTGGTCGTGCAGCATCTTTTGCTCAGCAAATTGCAAGAAAGACTCTGCCAAATGTAGCTTGCATTGAAAGCCGTTGTGGGCGCGATTCTTTTCATAGACGCTCTGGCCTGTCTCTGGAAAATATGCTTCATAGTTCGTCCAGTCAGACCGGCGCTGGGTTGTCGTGCCACGACCGACTTCACGCGAGATGGTGCTGACGTGGCGGCCCAGTTGCCTTGCAATATGACGAAGAGAATAGCCTTCTCGAAGCAGAGCGAAGATCATACTTCGTTCGATAAGGCTCAGGTGTTTAAAAGATCGTGCAGATGTGGTATCCTTGGTGATAACAGCCAATGTGAACACCTCCGTATGATTGGGTTTGGTCGCTTTTATCATACATGAGTTCTCACATTGGTTGTTCTTTTTTATTCATTGGGAGTGTTGCATTTCATTTTACAATGAACCGTTATATTTATTCGCATTAACCTGTGACGGGAATCGGTGAATTTGATAAAATAAGGCTAAGGTATTACAGCTTATATAGAATGGGGGGCGTCAATATGTTGGAAAAGGTGGACTTAAAGAAAAAGATTAGTAAAATTGAGTATAAAGGTATGGTTGACGGAATACGCGAGCGACTGGGTGAACTACAGCGTCAGGCCAGGGATTTGGGAATTCCGGTGCTAATCGTTTTTGAGGGCTGGGATTCGGCAGGTAAGGGAACCTTAATTAATGAGCTTATTTTATCGCTTGACCCGCGTGGCTTTAATGTCTACTCGATCGGAGAACCCAATCAAGAAGAAGCTATGCGGCCTTATTTCTGGCGTTTCTGGAATAAAACCCCCCAAAGTGGGCGGCTGGTTATTTTGGACAGAAGCTGGTACACTCAAATAGTAGCTGGACGCGTAAGTAAGAGTGCCAGCGCTCAGGAAACCGAAAAAAAGTTTTATGACAGCATCGCTTTTGAACGGCAGCTAGCAGATGCTGGGACACTTATCATCAAATTTTTCTTACATATTAGTGAAAAAGAACAGCGCAAACGGCTAAAAACATTAGAGCAAGATCCAGCTGCTGCCTGGCGGGTAACAGAGGTTGACTGGGAACAGCATCGGCAATATAATAAGTATCTGCCTGTTGTAGAAGAAATGCTGCAGCAGACAGATGCCAAGAGTGCTCCGTGGACTATTGTTGAGGCTCATGACCGGCGTTATGCTACCCTAAAGATTATTGCAACTGTGGTCCAAGCTATCGAGAAACAGTTGGCGCTTGTTGAGGCGGCTGGCTGTCCTGATGTTGCCGTTGTTGGCAACTCCTTGTCCGGGTTAGCCTCAGCCAAAATATTCACATCCTCTATTCTTGCCGGGGCGGACTTAACAAAAACCGTAAAGGATGCAGAGTATGAGAAAGTCATGAAATTGTACCAGACAAGGATAAGAGAACTGGAACACATTATCTATCAAAAACGCGTTCCGGTAGTAATTGCGTTTGAGGGCTGGGATGCTGCCGGCAAAGGGGGGGCAATCCGTCGCCTTACTGAGCATATGGACCCGCGCGGTTATACAGTTATTCCTACCAGTGCGCCGACAGATGAGGAGAAAGCCCATCATTATTTATGGCGTTTCTGGCGTAATGTTCCTAAGGCGGGCCATATCGCCATTTTTGATCGCAGTTGGTATGGACGGGTATTGGTTGAGCGGGTGGAAGGTTTTTGCCTTGAAAGCGACTGGCGAAGGGCCTACAAAGAGATTAACGAAATGGAAGCACAATGGGTAAACTTTGGGACCGTACTTGTCAAGTGTTGGCTGCATATTGATAAAGAGGAACAAAAGAGACGATTTGAAGAACGCATGGCTAATCCCGGTAAACAGTGGAAAATAACCGGGGAAGATTGGCGCAACCGGGAACAGTGGGAATTGTATGAGGCAGCAGTGGATGAAATGTTTTTTCGCACAAGCACAAGCTATGCACCATGGACATTGGTGGAGGCAAATTCCAAGGAATTTGCCAGAGTCAAGGTTATTCAATCTGTAATTGAGGCAATTGAAGAAAAAATATAAAGAAGGCAGGCTTTTCTGCCGGGGTAAAAGTAAAAAACAAAAACCGGGATGCAAGCTGCATCCCGGCTGTTAACTACCGCTGATTACTACGAGTATCTCTGTTTTTGAATTTCATCCACAAAAAGCGTCCGGCCATAAATACTCCGGCTAATAGTATAACATTAAATAACATGCCGATAATGTTAGCAAACATGCCGGAACCACCGAATCCAAACATGCCACCCAGCATGCTGCCTAACAGCATACCACCGCCAAAGAGACCGGCGTTCCGAAGAAAGCTACTGCTGCTGTTTTGTTGTGCAGGTGCTTGCGTATTAGATTTAGCTGCTGCGGCCGGTGCCTTTTCTCCGTAGCTTTGGGCCGGTGCCGAAGGTTTATATTCGGTAGTATTTGTAGTATTTTGGGAAGGCGCGGTTTGTGTGGTAGGTGGTTTTGCGGAAGGCGATGATACTTTGGATTTAGAGCCACTGACGGCCGCAAAGCTCACCGCATTAAAAGCAAACATAAACATAAAGACAAGCAATATTATTTTTTTCATATAAGGTTATTCCTCCTTGTGGGTTTTTACATCTTCAGGGAAAGTGTATATTTCAGCCAGACTGGATAATTCTCCTGATAAATAACGGTCAATATCATGAACATCGACATAAAATGTACAAGCTACTTCCAAATACCCTTGTTCTTTGCCTTGGCTGAGATCTCTAATAGCTAACAGACGTTCACGAAGGGCCAGGCAATCTTGCTCGGATGCGGTTACGTTAAGGGTTGCTAGAGGAATACCATATTCACGCAGTACATCTTGCAAGCTCATTCTCTCAGACATTAGTAATGATTCACTCCTATCTTTTTTTGTTAGCCAGTAAATACTGACAATACCAATGTAATATGAAAGTAAAAAAAAGTCAAGATCAATAGTAAAGGGATGGTTGCTGGCAGATATCCTTGTTATAATAGAAACTATAATTTAAGTTGTAGTAAGTGAGGTTACACTATGCGCAAATTTGTAAATGTTACCGAGAGTATTTTTACTCCGCTTGAGCCGCGGCGTGCGGGCATTTTGGGGGAAGAATGTCTGGTAGCTGTCCGTTTTGTGGAGAGCCGCAGTGAGACTGCAGGTTGGCTTTATGAATATGAAGTAACCGGCGAGGTGGGTAAGGTGGAAAAGTTTTTTGCCAGAATTAAAGATATTGAGAAGAAACGGGGCTAGGACCGAAGTTTACAGGCCCAGGCGGGTGGTGTGTTGACAACG
The DNA here is from genome assembly GCF_007830295.1 of Sporomusa sp. KB1. Classification (GTDB taxonomy): domain Bacteria; phylum Bacillota; class Negativicutes; order Sporomusales; family Sporomusaceae; genus Sporomusa. Next base: position 3,592,304 of record NZ_VLKC01000002.1, read on the forward strand.
CTCCACCACTAGCGTTTGACTTCCGCTTTTGCCAACACACCACCCGCCTGCAAAAATCTTTAACGCGTTGTATATAGTTATTGATAGAATTTTATATTTTTGAACAACTGTGGTAAAATTGGCGGAGATTTATGAGGGGAGATGGGCAGTTGCAGCAAGTAACGTTAACAGACGTTTTAGAGGCCAAAGAACGACTGGCTTCTCTTCAGGCTGAATTACGCAGCATTCATAAAATTCCTATTATCAGTATTACCACCAATATTCCAGGGGCAGTCAAAGATAGTACGGAAAGCCGAAATCTGTTGCGGCTGGCTGCTGACCGGGTTAGGAGTATGTCCAGGGAACAAGGCTTTTCTATTGTTGAAGAACGATTTATTTATCCGCTAACGGGGCCAACTGCTGTACTGGCTGTTGCTGGCGACCCGGACAAGCTAAAATTAGCTTGTATCACTATTGAAGAGTCAGGATATTTTGCCAGACTTTTTGATCTCGATGTATTTGATGCCGCTGGCAGACAAATCTCCCGCCGTGGTTTAGGACAGACAGAACGTACTTGCTTTTTGTGTAATCAATCGGCAGTTTTATGCCGGCGCTTAGGTAGCCACGCCAGTCAGGACATTATGAACAATGTTGGTGAGAGGTTATCTTCCTTCGTTGCTGCAGCTACTAATCCATGGCCGAAAGCCGTATGGGATATTGGTTCCTGGGCGTTGGAGGCTATGCTGATGGAAGCGGCATGTACACCATCGCCAGGGTTGGTAGACCGTGATAATGCCGGTGCTCACCGGGATATGGACTTTTTTACGTTTTTGATGAGCAGCAGCGCCCTTGCTGGTACGATGTTCCGCTGTGCTGCTGCCGGCTATCAGCATCAAGGCTTGCTTCAGGATTTACTACCGGTGCTGCGTTATATCGGTAAAGACGGTGAACAGCAGATGCTGCACGCAACCTGCGGGGTTAATACGCAAAAGGGACTTGTGTTTTTACTAGGTATTCTTGCGGCGGCCACTGCTTACACGACAAAGCTGGCAAGTGGTGTAGCTGCTGCACAAATTCTTGATACAGCCGCTGCCATTACAAGGGGAATTGTCGCGCGCGAGCTTGCGCCGCTTGCCGGGGGACTAGGTAACGCTAAACTGACAGCCGGAGAAAATTTATATGTACAGTATGGCGTGACGGGTATTAGGGGTGAAATAGAAGCCGGTATACCCAGTATAAGAGAGTATGGGCTGCCGGCAGTAACGGCAGCGTTAGAACAAGGTTTATCGCTCAATGATGCTCTGGTGCATACGCTCATGAGTTTGATGACAGTTGTGCAGGATACTACCATTTTACACCGTCATGGGATGGAGGTTTTGCTAACTGTGCAAAACCAGGCTAAACAAATCATCGCTCAGGGTGGTATGCTTTCTGACGTGGGTAGGAAGCAAATTAGTGCCCTTGATCAAAGCTTTATTGAACGTAATATTAGTCCTGGCGGCGTTGCAGATTTAGTAGCAGCCACCTATTTTTTGCATCTAACGGCAAAAGCATAAGCTTGTGCCGCAACTGGAGATATCGTAGCAATGGTATGGTAGTTATGGGTTGTTAGTATGTTGTTCTAAAGCGTGAAAACGGCAGGCTTTATTTTTATCCAATAATATGTTATTATTAACCTTTATAATAAATATTTAAGAAAGATAGGTATAACAATGATTAGTACAAGTAACCTGACATTGCAATTTGGCAAACGCATTCTATTCAAAGATGTAAATATAAAATTTACGCCAGGTAACTGCTATGGTCTTATTGGTGCCAATGGTACTGGTAAATCAACTTTTTTAAAGGTACTTTCCGGTGAAGTTGAGCCGACTTCCGGCGATGTGGCTATTACCACAGGGGAACGGTTGGCGGTGCTCAAACAAAACCATTATGAGTTTGACGAGTTTGAAGTTTTACAAACAGTTATTATGGGTCATGCCCGTTTGTATGCCATCATGGAAGAAAAAGACGCTCTTTATGCCAAACCGGAGTTTTCTGATGCAGATGGTATCCGGGTATCAGAGCTGGAGTGCGATTTTGCCGAATTAAACGGTTGGGATGCCGAAACCGAGGCCGCTAAACTCTTAAACGGCTTGGGAATAAAAGAAGAACTTCATCAACTCAAGATGGGAGATATCAGTGGTAATGAAAAGGTAAGGGTGTTGTTGGCGCAAGCTCTGTTCGGAAGTCCGGATATTTTGCTATTGGACGAACCAACAAACCATTTGGATATTGACTCAATTACTTGGCTGGAAGATTTTTTGGCCGACTTTCCAAACACGGTTATTGTGGTATCCCATGACCGGCATTTTTTAAACCAGGTATGTACTCATATTGCTGATATCGACTTTCAAAATATCCAGCTATATGTCGGTAACTATGACTTCTGGCTGGAATCAAGCCAGCTTGCCTTGCAACTGGCTAAAGAGGCTAACAAAAAGAAGGAAGAAAAGATTAAGGACTTACAAAGCTTTATCCAGCGGTTTAGCGCTAATGCATCTAAGTCCAAGCAGGCTACTTCCCGTAAAAAAATGTTAGAAAAAATCACGCTTGATGATATTAGACCATCCTCCCGCAAGTATCCGTATGTAGCGTTTAAACCTGACCGCGAGGCCGGTGCACAGCTGCTCACTGTGGAAAATATCAGTAAAAAAGTGGAAGAGGAGCAGGTTCTTAATGATATCAGTTTTATCGTAAACAAGGGTGACAAGATTGCTTTTGTCGGCCCGGATGGGCTTGCGAAAACGGCTCTTTTTAAAATTCTAATGGGAGAGATGGAAGCAGATAGTGGTTCTTTCAAATGGGGGGTAACTACAAGCCAGGCATACTTTCCTAAAGATAATGCCGAGTATTTTGACGGCGTAGACGTAAACCTTATTGATTGGCTGCGTCAGTTTTCCCGCGATCAGGAAGAGTCATTTATTAGAGGTTTTCTGGGAAGAATGTTATTTTCAGGTGAAGAAAGTTTAAAAGAAGCCAGTGTCTTGTCTGGTGGCGAAAAAGTACGGTGTATGCTGGCAAGAATGATGTTAAGCGGCGCCAACGTGCTGCTGCTGGATGAACCAACAAATCACCTGGACTTAGAGTCAATTACCTCGCTGAATAACGGACTAATCAACTTTGAGGGTACCCTGTTGTTTGTTTCTCATGACCATCAGTTTATTCAAACAATTGCCAACCGCATTATCGAAATAACCCCTAACGGTGTGGTTGATCGTCAGATGCCTTATGATGAATATCTGGATAATGCTGACGTGAAAAAGCAACTAGCGGTATTATACGGAAAATAATAGAACATAAAAATCAGAGATTGCTATGCTGTTGTGCACGATGACTCCAGGTAACTTACTTGTCATTGCAAACAATAGTTTAGCAATCTTTTTTTTACGAGAAAGTAACCTTTCTGGCAGGGTAAAAAAGTCGGCTCTAACTAATAATAATTTTAAGTGTGCTAAAACTGTTACTAGGGAGAATGATATGTCGAAAAAGCCATTTACTAATGTGACAATCGAAAAAGTACAGCGTTCTGATTTAGAGCAACTGGAAAAATTATTTGCCACTGCCTTTGCCGGAGAAGTTGATCTTCAGCAAATTAAGCGCCGCATCCGTCGGGCTCGGCAGTTTTATTATATTTTGCAGCCGTTAAGTAAGTTTTCTGGCTGGATAAAAAACCATTTCGATGTATATGCTGTAAAAATCGCCGGGCAGGTAGTGGGATTTATTCAGCTATCGTATCTTAACTCTGCACAATTGCATATTGATTACATTGCATTCAGTAAGCAATATCGCGGGCAGGGTTTGGGCAGATGGGTTCTAACTACGCTGCTTGAGACTGTTGCTGATGCCAATAATCAGGATGTTGTACTTGAAGTTCGGGTTGACAATCCGGCATACAAATTGTATCAACGTTTGGGATTTAGGTCAGTAACGGAAATACTGCATTATGAAATGATCTTAGGCGGTACTACCAGCTCATTACCGTCACCGGATGATGAATTGCCTGGATTTCGGAAACTTACAGCGAAGGATCGAGGCCAATTATACCGATTATATAAGGCCTCAGTACCACCTGGTTTGCGGCGAGTCATTAAACGCAGCTATAGAGAGTTTAATCCCAGTATGCTGGTTAGGCATTTGGATTGGGCAAAAAACTATTTGATGCGCAAACAGAAAACCAATTTCGTTGTTGAGCAGTCTGATAAAATAGTGGCATTAGTAACAATCAGTAGTTATGTTAAAACCCAAAATTATATAATCAGTCTTATCATTCACCAGTCCTATGAATATCTGCGTCCTGCGCTGCTAAAAAAGGCCATTAATTTGATTGAAGCCAGCCATAAGCAAGGGGTAATAAGTATCACCATTTATAGTGACGATCCCGCTAAACAAGCCACTTTAGAGCAGCTTGGATTTAATAGAGATGCAGCCTATTACCTGATGTTTTACCCAGCGGCAAAAAAACGTAAAGAAACAGTAAGGGCAAGGTCACAAAACACAAGCGGTAAGTAAAAGTAAGAAAACATTGCTTAAGATTTTTAGTCTTAGTAGTAGGTGTTTTATAACGTCGCGCGTAAAACCCCGAATTTCTCCTTTCAAAAGTTTAAATATAAGTCTATACTAAAGTATAGAGAGCATTTCAATAGGGAGATATGTTATGCCAACTATCACCAAAACCATATCCGTAAAAATTGATGACCCGACTAAAACCAAACTGGAAGCATTACAGGACTTACTCACCATTAGTGCGGACTTATCGCGCTACTACGTTGCTAAAATGGAAGCTTTAGACACAGAGTCAAAGAAAGTCCTACATACTGAAACCTACAACGAAGTCAAAACCATGTTTCCTGACATTCCTACCGGGCTCATTCAGACCATCCGGGACAAGTCGCTGGAAACATACAAATCCTACAAAGCCCAGTTAAAGAAGGGTAAAAAAGCAAGTCTACCGGAATTCAAACACCCTGTAGTTAGATTTGACGGCAGGACATTTACCTTGCACACAACCGAAAAATGTTTCACCTACTTTGTATCGGTCAGCACCCGGCAGAAGCGGGTTATGCTGCCTGTACAGTACGGTCATTTTCAAGCGAAAATACTGGATAAGCTGTCTGCTGGCGAATACAAATTCTGTATTGCTGAACTATCATTCAGCTATCGGCTTAATTGCTATGTCCTGAATATTAGCTATAAATATGACGTGCCGGAAAAAGAAACATCAGCCGTCATGGGTATTGACCTGGGTATTACTAATCTCGCTGTCCTTGCCGTGCCTGGGCAGTTACATAAATTTTTCAGTGGTAAATGCTATAATCAAAAGCGTAGTCACTATGCAAACCTTCGGCGTAAGCTTGGCAAGAAAAAACTCTTGAAAAAGATTAAGTCTATCGGAAACAAAGAACAACGGTACATGAAGGATGTAAACCACAAAATCAGTAGGCAGATTGTTGATACTGCCAAACAGTATAATGCAGTTATCCAGTTGGAGGATTTGTCCAACATTAGAGAGCGTGTCAAGTTCTCGCGTAAAATGAACCGCAAACTGCATAACTGGAACTTCTACCAACTACGTTCCTTCATAGAATACAAAGCCATGGCCGAAGGGTTAAAAGTGGTACAGATAAGCCCGAAGTATACTTCTCAACGTTGCCATATATGCGGTCATACCGAAAAAGGCAACAGGCTAAATCAGGCAACTTTTCAGTGTAAAGCCTGTGGCTATCAGGCAAATGCAGACTTCAATGCTAGTATGAATATTGCTATAGCTGGCTAAATGTCGGTTACAGCGGGCTACTGTGAATCTAGTCCAGCCAACTGGCTGTCGTCAGGCGTAAACTCGCAGACGGCTAACCGGGGACGATGAGAAGCTACTGTTTAGGCAGAAGGCTTGGAGTTACCACCGGAAGCCGCGTGGCCTTGTGCCCGCGGTAGTTCACAAACAATGTCAAAATAATATAGGTATGACTTCTGACTATAGTAGGGGGGCTACCATGTTTAAAAATATGAGGCGCAAGGAACGGCAGAGTACAGAGGAATGCGCAGTTGCTATACTCGAAAAATGTGAGTATGGCGTATTAGCCACAGTAAGCCAGGACGGATATTCCTATGGTGTTCCACTGAGCTATATCTATAAGGACGCCAGTATCTACTTCCATAGCGCTGCTGTAGGACACAAATTAGATAATATAGCCGCTAACCACAACGTTTCTTTTTGTGTTGTTGGTGAGAAACAGTCATTGCCGGAAAAATTTACGACAAGCTATGAAAGCGTTGTCATCTTTGGGCAGGCAAGTCAAGTAACCGGAGAAGAAAAAAAGGCTGCATTACTTGCGATATTGGCTAAATATTCGCCTGCTTATATGGAAAAAGGGAAAGCATATATTGAAAATAGTGAGGACAAGACAACCGTAATAAAAATTACTATCGAGCATATGACTGGCAAAGTGAGGCCGCAGTAAAGAAAATGACAGAAGATGAACTTAAACAACAAATATGTCAAATCGGCAAGCGCATGTACGACAGTGGTTTCGTTGCCGCAAATGACGGAAATATCAGTGTTAAGCTAAGTGAAAATGAGGTTCTTACCACTCCAACTGGGGTAAGTAAAGGGTTTATGACACCGGAAATGCTGGTGCGGGTGGATAGCGAGGGCCAGGTGCTGGCTGCTGCCGACAGCTGGCGTCCGTCATCGGAACTAAAGATGCATCTACGAGTATATAAGGAGCGTCCTGATGTACAAGCGGTTGTTCATGCTCACCCGCCGTATGCCACTACATTTGCGATTGCCCGTACTCCCCTCAATAAACCGCTCATTGCCGAGGCTGTCGTAAGTCTTGGCTGTGTGCCTGTAGCAGAGTATGGCACCCCTTCCACCAATGAGGTTCCTGATGCGGTGGCACGTTACCTGGAACATTTTGATGCAGTATTGTTAGCAAATCATGGCGCATTAGCCTGGGGGCAAGATTTACTTACTGCCTATCATAAGCTGGAATCGGTGGAGTTTTATGCCAAGTTGACGTTTTTGTCAACACAATTAGGCATAGCTCATGAATTATCCACCACTCAAATTGAAACCTTATACGAAATCAGAAAGAAGCTGGCATTACCTGGCCGTCATCCGGGTAATAGCTGTGGAGTAGAGTGTAGTTTGCCATGTAACAGATTTTGATTTTTTGCAGGAGGTATTGTTGTGACAGATACTTGCTTTGACCTTAGCAAATTGCTGGTTTATCGCAATTTATTAAACGATAGTTTAGTTAGAGAACTACAAACTCTGGGGGCACTGGGGGCTGCAAAGTGTGATGAGTATGCACTTGCGGCCAGTCTTATTATTTGGGCTGAAGAAACTGGTATGGCAGGTAATATTGCAGAGAACTATTTGTTGTTCCAGCTCGGCTGTGATGAAAATATATTCAGCAGTACTGCCGGGAAAACTGGTGGTCAGCCAGGAGGAAGTCTGTCAAAGGCAGCTGTCCATGATATAACCATATTAAAGGCGTTATTAAACAAAGGGTTGACCCGGCAATTCGGTGAGGAACTCCAAGCAGTTATTAATGACTATCATCCTATCCAAGAGTGCCAAAGTAAAAAACCGGGTAAGTTTCAGGACTTGTCTACGCTTAGGGATTTGTTTTTTGATGTGACAAAAAACTATACGCCGGCAGAGGTAGTGCTGGCTCTTGGCCGCTATTATGACCGTTATGGCTGTGGCAGGTTAGCCGGTTATGGTGCGTTCAAATGGGATTCAGAGCGGCGGGAGCTTGCTGGTATTGAATATACCGATCCGGTACAGCTAAAGGATATTGTGGGCTATGAATATCAAAAGGCTGAGCTTGTCCGCAATACCGAGGCCTTTATTAATAACAAACCGGCTAACAATGTGCTGTTGGTTGGGGCCAGAGGTACCGGAAAATCATCATCAGTTAAGGCGATAGCCAACCGTTATTTTGATAAAGGTATTAGACTTATTGAAATATCCAAAACTGATTTTAAGCACATTCCCGAAATTATGGCGGCACTGCGGCAGTGGGGCAAGAAATTCATTCTATTTATTGATGATTTGTCGTTTGAGGAATTTGAAGCAGAGTACAAAATTTTAAAGTCGCTGATTGATGGTGGCATAGAGGTGCGGCCTGATAATGTTCTGATTTATGCTACCTCCAATCGGCGGAATTTGATCAAAGAAACCTGGGATGATCGCAGCGGCAATGAACTGCACCGTCAGGATACGATCAATGAAAAGATATCGCTGGCTGACCGGTTTGGCATTACGCTGTTCTTTACATTACCTAATCAGGAAGAGTATTTCCGGATTGTTGAGGAAATTGCGCACAGGAGTGGCATCCCCATGTCGGTTGCTGAGCTTAGGGCAGAAGCTTTACGATGGGAGATGTCACATTCAGGCCGTTCGGGTCGGATTGCAAAACAGTTTATTGATTATCTGGCAGGAGAGGTTGCAGACTAGTGTGAAAATGGATAGTCTTCCTATTGATGAAATACTGCCTGAGCTTAAGGCGACGCTTGGTTCACAGGTAAATGCTGTGTTGGTAGCACCACCCGGTTCTGGTAAGACAACACGTATTCCGCTGGCGCTTCTGGATGAAGAGTGGCTCAAAGGGCAGCGCATCATTGTGCTGGAACCCCGGCGCTTGGCGGCCCGCACTGCCGCACGTTATATGGCGCAGCTACTGGGAGAACAAGTAGGACAAACGGTAGGATACCGGGTTAGGCTGGATACTTGTATCGGTTCCAAGACACGGATTGAAGTAATCACAGAAGGTGTGCTTACCCGTATGCTTCAGACTGATCAAGGTCTTAATGGAATAGGTATGGTTATTTTTGACGAATTCCACGAACGCAGTATTCATGCTGATCTAGGGTTAGCGCTGACTTTGGAAACACAAGCCATTCTGCGGGAAGATTTGCGGTTGTTAGTTATGTCAGCAACTCTTGCAGCTGAACCGGTAGCCGGTATGCTCAGCAATGCGCCGCTTATTTACGGCAAGGGACAAGCCTTTCCGGTAGCAACGCATTATCTTGAAAGACGTGGTGAAGAAGGTATAGAGGCTAGTGTTGTACAGACCGTTTTTAGCGCACTAGCCAACAGTAGTGGCGATATACTGGTATTTTTGCCGGGAGCAGGTGAAATCCGCCGGGTTCAGGCGGAACTGACGGCAAGCGGTATCGCCCGGTATGCACAAGTTGCACCACTATATGGGGCTTTGTCGATAGCTGCGCAAGATGCAGCTATTTTGCCTAGTCCGGTTGGTGAGCGTAAGGTGGTTCTCTCCACGTCGATAGCGGAGACAAGCCTAACTGTTGAGGGCATCAGGACGGTGATTGATAGCGGGTTAATGCGTGTTCCGCGTTATTCATCACGTACCGGTCTTACTTCTCTCGAAACCATACGGGTCTCAAGATCTGCCGCCGATCAGCGACGCGGTCGGGCAGGGCGCCTAGGGCCGGGAATGTGTTACCGACTTTGGACACAACAAGAGGATCATTACCTTGAATCCAATACTGCCCCCGAAGTCCTGTCATCAGATTTGACGCCGCTGGTACTAGAACTGGCCGCTTGGGGAGTTGCTAGCCCTACGCAGCTCAAGTGGCTTGATTTGCCCCCTGAACTGGCATTTTTGCAAGCAAGACAGCTGCTTGGTAAGCTGGGGGCGTTAGAAGAGGGTGGCACTATTACCAAACATGGACGGCAAATGCTGCAGACAGGTTTACACCCGCGCCTGGCTCACATGGTACTTATGTCAGCAGAACTCGGTTTGGGCGGGATAGCCTGTGAGCTTGCCGCTATTCTTAGTGAACGGGATTTCTTGCGGGGTTCAGATAGTGATTTGCGTCTGCGGCTTGAAACTATCCATAATTTAGATGCTGCAAAAGTTAACCCTAAACCGATGGTAATGCAAGCCAGTGATAGAGCATTATGCTGGCGGATTAAACAGGAAAGTGACCGCCTGAAACGGGAATTTGGTAATTTGGCTGGTTGCTTGGCAGATATTGCGTACTGTGGCTTGTTATTGGCCTTTGCTTATCCTGATAGGATTGGACAACAGCGAGGTGGGGGAAGATTTCTACTAGAAAGTGGACGTGGCGCAATACTAGTTGACAAGCAGCTGGTAGCGAATGCTGATTATATTGTTGCCGCTACCCTTGATGGACAGGGCACTGAGAGTCGGATTTTTCTTGCTGCACCTATCGAAATAGAACAAATTAGAACCCATTTTGCTCAGCAGATAGTAAATGAAACTATAATTGCCTGGGATGGAGCTGCACAGGCAGTGCGGGCCAGAGTGTATGAACGATTAGGATCGTTAACCTTAAAGGTTAGCCCTTGTCTTAATTCCAAACCAGCAGACATTTTGCGGGCTTTGCTTAGCGGGATTGCCCAGGAAGGATTAGCGATATTGCCTTGGACGCGAGCGGCGCGGCAATTGCGTGAGCGTCTGCTATTCATTCACCACTGGCAAGCAGGATGGCCGGATGTTACTGATGAGGCACTTCTTGCCACTCTGGATAACTGGCTCGGGCCCTATGCCTACGGTTTAACAAGCCAGGCAGAATTGACGCAATTGAATCTTGCTGCTATTTTAGAAAACATGCTTACCTGGGAGCAACGGCAGGAGCTTGCTGAATATGCTCCGACTCACCTTATTGTGCCTAGTCAGCAACACGTTCCTATCGATTACAGCCAGCCTGATTGCCCGGTGTTGGCAGTAAGACTCCAAGAAATGTTTGGCCTTCAGGAAACACCATGTGTAGCACACGGGAAAGTCCGGTTAACGCTGAAGCTGCTATCGCCTGCAAGGCGGCCGGTACAGGTGACACAGGATTTGGCCAGCTTTTGGCGTACTACCTATTTTGAAGTAAAAAAAGATTTAATGGGTAGGTATCCCAAACATTCTTGGCCTGATAATCCTCTGGTTGCCACTCCAACTAACCGTGTTCGTATTAAATAATGCCTTATTGATACCACTGCATTGTGATTTTAGGTTGTTCTTTATTGGCAGAAGCTGCCAGACAAATAATGATTAATAGGGTGCTTGACATAAGGATATTGGTATGATAGAATAAATCCTGTCGTTAGCGACAATAATATGGTGGCTGTGGTGAAGCGGTTAACACGCCGGATTGTGGCTCCGGTATTCGAGGGTTCGAGACCCTCCAGTCACCCCATATCAATAGGGGCGTAGCCAAGTCGGTAAGGCAACGGACTTTGACTCCGTCATGCGTTGGTTCGAGTCCAGCCGCCCCTGCCATTTGAGATGTGGATGCGGGATGTTAGAAGTGGGAAGCTGTGCTAACACAAGCAAGTACCACATTATTTATTGTCTGACCTACTAGCTCAGTCGGTAGAGCACCTGACTTTTAATCAGGGTGTCCCGCGTTCGAGTCGCGGGTGGGTCACCAAATAAGGCAGCGAACCATGTTGTTGCGGACCAATAGGCTAAGCGGCAACATGGATAAATCGCTTACTTATGGTTATAGTTATACCTGACCTACTAGCTCAGTCGGTAGAGCACCTGACTTTTAATCAGGGTGTCCCGCGTTCGAGTCGCGGGTGGGTCACCAATGAATTTTAACCCCAGACTTAGTATAGTCTGGGGTTTTTTATTTTTCACCAATTGTACAACAGTAAGGAACAGGGAAAGGTTATTTATATTTTGGTTGATTTTAGTTATTTTATAGACTATAGTATTAATATAGTATAACCCCTCCCTGAGGGGGCGGATAAACTATGTGAAACATTATTTCAGTTAGGAGTATGAGTTATGGCTAGTGAGCAGATGAAAAAAAGCGTACTTCAAAGATTAGGTACGATTAAAGGTCATATTGCGGGTATTGAAAAAATGGTTGAAGACGATAAGCCATGTGAGGATATTCTCTTTCAATTGAGTGCTGTAATGGGGGCAGTCAACAAGCTCAGTGCGCATATTCTTGAAGGTTATACGGAAGCTTGTTTGAATGACGTTAGTATCGAGGCTGATGTACGTCAGCGAATTGAGAATTTAACTAGAACAATGCTTGCCATGGTAAAGAAAGCCTGATAAGAACAGTTGAATACAGGTTTACAGCGATTGTCTGAAATGCAGTCGGTGTAGAAAAATTAGGTGTTGCAATAGCAACAGAATTAGGGAGGGATTTGTGTGAAAAAAATTGTTGTGATTGGTGGGGTGGCAGCTGGACTTAAAGCTGCCGCTAAAGCGCGCCGGGGTGATCCGCAGGCAAGTATTACCGTACTGGAAAGAGGGAAGATCATTTCTTATGGCGCATGTGGCATGCCGTATTATGTGGGAGGAGACGTTAATGACATTGAAGATTTGATGAAGACGCCGGTAGGTATTGTACGCAGTTCAGCTTTTTTCAAAAATGTTAAGGACCTTGATGTATTAATTCAAACAGAAGCGACTGCCATTGACCGGCAAGCCAAGGTAGTAACTGTGAAGAAACTGGCTACGGGTGAAACAGATACTATACCTTATGATAAATTAGTTATTGCCACAGGTGCTTCACCTATAATGCCACCACTGCCAGGAGTGGCTTTAGATAACATTTTTTCGCTTTGGCATCCTGATGATGCCAAAATGATTCGGCAAGGAATTGAGGCCGGGAAATTTAAGCAGGCAGTAATTATTGGTGCCGGACTAGTAGGTATGGAAATGGCGGAAGCCTTAACGAAACGGCAGCTGCAGGTAACGGTAGTTGAAATGAAGGAGCAAATATTTCCGGCATTTCTTGATGCCGAAATAGCTGGAATAGCCTCTAAGTATGCAGCTGAAAAGGGAATTAGCTTACTGACGGAAGAAAAGGTAGAGCGATTTACTGGTGAAACAAGGGTGACGGCGGTTGAGACCGATAAACGTACTATTCCTGCCGATCTTGTCATATTGGCAATTGGTGCGCGGCCTAATGTGGAGTTGGCTAAAGCCGCAGGTTTGACGATTGGTGCAACTGGTGCCATTGTGGTAGATGAGGAAATGCGTACGAACGATCCAGATATCTATGCTGGTGGCGATTGCGTAGAAAATATCAACCGTTTATCTGGACAAAAGGTCTTTGCTCCCATGGGTTCAACGGCTAACAAGCATGGCCGCGTTATCGGTGAAAATTTGTGTGGCGGTCATGTCAAGTTTAAAGGTGTACTCAACACGGTTGTGGCTAAACTACATACTCTTACTGTTGGCAAAACCGGTTTAAGTGAACGTGATGCCAAACAGCTTGGTTGTGATTACATAACAGCGATGGTTGCAGGTCATGACAAGCCCCATTATATGCCTGGTGCCAAACCAATCACTGTAAAATTAATTGCCGAGGCCCAAACAGGAAGAGTTCTCGGGATGCAGGCAGTAGGCGAAGGCGAAGTTGCCAAACGTGTGGATGTGGTGGCTGCAGTGCTGACTTTAGGCGGTACTATTGATGATTTATTTGATATTGATCTGTCGTATGCTCCACCGTATAATTCTCCTATTGATAATGTAGCGGTGGCTGCCAATGCCGTCATGAACAAACTGGCAGGAAAATTCAAAGGTATTTCGCCGCTGGTAGCCAAGGAAAAGCTGGAAGACGGTAAAACAGTTTTCCTTGATGTTCGCACTCCGGACGAATGTAAGCAGATACGTCTGTCAGATAGCCTCAATATTAAGTATATCCCCTTAGGACAACTGCGCAACCGCGTGGCGGAATTGAACAAACAAGATGAAGTTGTAGCTTTTTGCAAAATCAGTCTACGGGGTTATGATGCCGAAGGAATCTTGGAAGGTGCAGGCTTTGAGAATGTGAAGGTCATGGAAGGCGGGATTGTTTCCTGGCCATTCTCCTGTGAAAAATAACAAGTAAAACTGATTGACTGGCAATGGTGTTATCGGTATTGCTATCGGCGCCTTTTTAGCTGCAGTATCGGAAGCTTCCGTCTCCAAGCTGTGCCTGCTATGCGGCCGGCACGGTTTTAAAAAAACAAGCGCATTTTAGACATTACTATTTGTCTGAAATGTGCTTGCTTTTTTGCCCAGTTGGGGATGACACCTGTACATGAGGGTGCGGAGTTAGGTTTAAAATGTATAATGAAGGGGCTCTTCGCTACGTAAGTTGACAGTGGGGAAGCGGGAACTGAATCTGCTGAGGGAAGCGGCTGCTGAAGTTGCTAAAGGGTAGGTTCCTGTTAAGTAATTTGTCATTGTTTATTACTATGGTTTAGTGTCCGCAAAAACAAATTCTAGACAGATTAAACATCTTTGCCAAACCTGCTGCGGTAACGCCATAATAGATTATCGGTTTCCCCTGCTGCAATTCCTGATAAGTATCATTTACCAAAACGCTGCCTGTGGATAGAACAATATCTGCCCAGGCGACATGTTTGGCATTTTGGGCTGCATCGTTAATGCGCACGCCACAGCGGATATGACCGATATTGTCCGGGTTAAGATCAGTTACGCGCAGGTCAAATTCAGCATTACTAAGAGCCTGGATGAGGCCAGGCTGTAAGCCAATAAAGGCGATCTTGGGCCGGCCATAAAGTTTCTGAATATGCTCCGGCAGTTTCTGGGAGCAGAGCAAGGGCTCACTATCTTTGCAGTGGACTGTTGCTTCTACCTGATTCAAATTGCGCATAACAGCGTTTAAAGTCGCAACAAATACTGCTCTGCGAAAATTGGTATCTAGCGGCAACTGTAATACCTCACCAAGCGTGCCATCAAACCGCCCCGGCTGGTCGGTAAAGGCTTGCCCGACTCCATCGTGAAACCGGGCTTCCATCATGACTTCCTTTCCTGTGAGGAGAGGGTAATCGTCCCGGTCTGGCGTTCCAATTGCTTCTGTTGGCGTGAGATCGTGCGCGGACACAATATGAACTTTTTCGTTTTCATTCCATTTGTGGGCTGCCACTAGTTGAGTAAGTTTTGTTCTGGCCTCTTCCAATAGTGTCATAACATACACTCCTCTATGTGCGCACGCTGTGCGCTTCATATTTTACAACTTTATTAGCAAGATTTTCTGCTGATAAATCATCTTCATTTTTAATAGCTGTAACATTTGAGTTATTCATACTATCCACCATAGTTGCTTATTCTCCACCTGGATAAATAAAGGCGCAACTAGAATAAGCTAGTTGTGCCCGGCCTTAGAGAACGAATTACTTAATGACCGCCGCAGCCATGACCGTGTTCGTGGTCGCAGGTGTTGCCGGAGTCGGCAAGTTCGCCGCGCAGGTACACAGCAACAAGGTTTTCAGGCGTATCCGAAGGGGCACCGCATGATACTTTTACGCCGCGTTGTTGTAAAATAGCCTGTGCGGCTTCGCCCATGCCGCCGACTATGATGTCGGTACAGCCATGATCGGCTACCCAGTTAGGAATGACACTGGGTGCATGAGGGGGCGGAGTTAGGGTCTCTTGCTTGACAATTTTGCCATCGGTTACAGTGATGATAGCAAATTGTTCACAATGACCAAAATGGGTACAAAGTTTTCCTTGAACTACGGGAATAGCAATTTTCATAGTTTTTTCAACACCCTTCTGTTTATTAGAAAGTTTTTGCAGAAACTGTTCAACAATATGTTGCATATTCTCTTTGGTATGACTGGTTAAAGTGTCGATACTGCGACCAGCATCACCAGCGGTGACTATGTTAGGGTCAATAGGCAGTTGTCCCAAGAAGGGAAGGTTATAATCAGCTGCAGTTTTTTCGCCTCCGCCGCTTTTGAAGATAGCATGCATATTACCGCAGGAAGGACAAACAAAGCCACTCATGTTTTCGATAATGCCTAGAACCGGCATATTGACTTTCTTGCAAAATTGGATGGATTTGCGTACATCCGCTAAGGCAATTTCTTGCGGGGTTGTTACGATGATAGCTTGGCAATCAGTTACTGTCTGAGCTATGGTCAGTGGTTCGTCCCCTGTTCCCGGAGGGCTGTCAATAATCAAAAAGTCAAGTGACCCCCAGTTTGCATCTGCTAAGAATTGACGTATAATGCCGATTTTTACTGGACCGCGCCAGATAAGCGGATCGTCAGGCTGATTCAATAAGCCTTGAATTGATACTACTTTTAAATTCTCGTTATAGTGATATGGTTGAAATTGGTCGCCAATGGTATTGAGTCTCAGACCGGTAAGTCCTAAGAGTCCGGCAATGCTGGGACCATGTACATCGACATCAAGCAGGCCAACGTTATAGCCCTGATTACTTAAGAAGACTGCTAGGTTAGTGGCAACAGTACTTTTACCGACGCCACCTTTACCGCTCATGACTAGGATTTTGTGATTGACATTTTGTAAAAAATTGTTGATTTTTTGATCCTGTGCTTGTAATTCTTGATCACTACTGTTACAGGCCATTTTAGAGTCCATCTCCTTTGATAATTTTGATAGTGATATTATTTCTTGATTTCAATAGCGTCTGGTGCGGTGAGGAGCGTTAGTTTGCCAGCTAGAAAAGCTGCTAATGCTTCTTCAACGGTACCGCTCAGAGTGCCTATTGAATACAAGGCAATATTTGCTGCCTTCACTACCTTAAACGCTTTGGGGCCTACATGGCCGGTGATGAGCACGCTGGCCCCGGTTTTGACTAGAGATTGTCCTGCCTGGATGCCAGCTCCATGGGCCGCTTCCAGGTTTTGTGTATTGGGTACACTGTCCCAGATATCTTTTTCTTGATCATAAAGGACGAAATAATCGGCTCGGCCAAAACGGGAATCGATGGTTGCTTGGCGGCTTTCGCCGTGCGCAGTAATGCCAATTTTCATGGTGTGGTCCCTCGCTTTCTTAATGATTTGTTGTAAGGCCCCTATTTCCCACAGGGGGAGCAGCCTAGCCTCCTTGGAAATGCATTTATTAACGGAAAATATTAAATTTCCGACGGAGCAAGTCAAATTTACTGTCATTTGGGGGGATGTTTAATCGGCTTGCGATGTTTTGCCATAGCTCGGTCAGTTCGTTAGTGACATCACCTTCTAACACTTCTAATACTGTTTTTCCGGCTTGAATAGCGCTGCGGAAGGTGTCACTATAGGGGATTTGGGCAAATATCGGAATAGCTTTGCTGTGGCACCAGGTTCTTATTTGCTCCGTATTTTCCTGGTGCAGCGTACTTTTATTGATGCATACGGCTATAGGCAATTGGAAATGGGCAACTAGATCTGTTAACCGTGCCAAGTCATGCATGCTAGACAAAGATGGCTCTACGACAGCCAGTGCTAAAGTGGCACCAGATAAGGCGGCAATAGCTGGGCAACCGATCCCGGGTGGCCCATCAGTGATAATAAGGGGTAGCTGCTCGGCGGCAGCAATTTTTTTAGCTTCTTGCCGGATCTTACTAACCAGTTTGCCAGAGTTTTCTACCGCAAGGCCGAGTTCGGCGTGGATTAAACAGCCAAAACGAGTGTCAGAGATAAACCAGTGGCCTGCTTGTTTTTCCTGCATGGCGATAGCGTGTTCGGGGCAGTTAAAGGCGCATACACCACAGCCTTCACAGTTTAGCGGTGTGGTAATGACACCGGCAGTAATGGCGCCAAATCGGCATAGGCCGATGCATTTGCCGCAGTGTGTACAGACTTGTTCATCAATATGTGGTTGAAACCCGGCTGTAAATGCATGAGTTTCCTTGATCGTAGCGCCGCTAACCAGATGGAAGTTGGCCGCATCCACATCGCAGTCTACCATTACCTTTTGCGGTGCTAGACAGGCGAGAGCCGCGCTGATGCTGGTTTTACCTGTACCGCCTTTACCGCTGACGATAACTAATTCTTTCATGCTCTCGCGCTCCTTTCAGCTTTAAGTTGTTGCCAGATAGTAGCAGCGATGTTTTGAAAGTCAGCTGGTATGCAACCTGCAGCATATTGGCGGGCGAAGGAAAGACTGTGCGGAATTTTGGCTAAGACTGGAATCTGGCGGCTCGTACAAAAGGCTTCAATATTTTCGTCGCCAGCAGCATCACTTTTATTAATCACAACACCAGTCGGTATTTGGAGCAGGTGGGTAATGTTCATGGCTAATTCCAGATCATGTTTGCCAAAAGGAGTCGGTTCAGTAACTAAGATACAAAAATCGCTGTTTTTGACGGCAGTGACCATGGAGCAGGAGGTGCCGGGGGGACAATCTAGCAGGATATCGCCTGTAAGCTGCGAGCTTTCTTGTTTCATTCGTCTGATGAGCGGCACAGCGCTGGGTGTACCCACTTTGAGGGTACCGTTTACAAGGTGAATGCCAGGCTGGGCGGCAGCTGCTCCAGTCATAAGGGTGCCAATTATCTTTTGCTCTTCGCAGATGGCGTTATGCTGGCAGGCAAGCAGGCAACCGCCACAACTATGACATAATTCATCAAACAACAGGGCTGATTTACCGGAAATTGCGACGGCACTGAAGAGGCAAACGGCTGAACAAGAGCCGCAACCGTTGCAACGGTCACTATCAATGCGAGGTACCATGATGGTAATATCCTGTCCTGGGCCTTGCCACTTTGGCTGGAGAAACAAATGACAGTTCGGTTCTTCCACGTCGCAGTCAATCAAGGTGAGCTGAGAATGCGCGACAGCAAGCAATAAGGCTAAGGTTGTTTTGCCGGTACCGCCTTTACCGCTGGCAATGCTGATAAGCACAGAGTTTCCTCCTTTGTAAGTTATGAAGCATATTTCATAACTTTGACAAAATTTTATTCCTCGTTGCGACTGACCGTAGATGCTTCACACGCAGGGTATGATAGATTGCGTAAAAAAACTCCTGCAGGCTTGTAGTGAGTAACTGGTGGTAGTTGTTCAACGCGACGTTCTTTGTGTAGGCGAGCCATAGTGCTCCTTTTAAATTATGAAATATATTTCATAAACAATATATAATATTCTATCCAGTATGTCAAGGAATATTCTTCTATGCAAAATTTATTGTGAATTGAAAAAACGCAGGTTGGGCGCGAGACGAGAAGCTATTATCACAGGCAAATTAAATCCGACAGCATTTGATGTATTAACAGAAGCAAGCGACTAAGGAAAGCTTAAACTAAAATTGCCAAGCCTATCCACGAGGAAAGGGCTTGGCAATTTTAGTTTAAATGCTCAAATAAAATACATAAAAAATTTACATTGCTTGAATTAATGTTTCTTCCCTTGAGGAAGATATAGCTGCTCAGCAAATCTAGTCTGGACATTCTAAGATTTCTTTTAAAATATCCACATTACGAAGCGTGATTGATGTGTGATAAAAATCAATAATATTTTCATCGCGCATGCGAGAAATTTCTTTAGATAAAGCGGGGCGAGAGACATACAAGAAATCAGCTAATTCATTGCGATTTAATGATAGGGTAAAAGTTTTTTCTCCTTTAGATTCATATTGTTCCAGAAGATACATGCAAATTTTTTTTCGCAAGCTTTTGAGCGCAAAATATTCCAGCTTACGATGGAGAAAACAAACATTTTTCGATACCAACATTAACATATTTCGTAATAATTGTTCGAGGCCTAAAAAAGTATTTTTGTTGCCTGCAATTTTTGCACGTGATAAAAACATTACAGTACAGTCAATTTTGGCAACTACAGATATTGGCCAATTAGTTTGCTGCGAAAATATAGCTCTAATTCCGAAACAATCCCCTCTTTGAAATTCTTTAAATAATATGCATTTTCCTGTAAAGTTTTCTTTTATAATTGACGCCTTACCGTGAATTACTATACCTAATCCGGTTATTTTTTCATTTTGTTTAATAATATAGGAATCGGCAGAGTAATGTAGCAATTCTGGTTTAAGATAGGCAAAGATCGTGGTTAACATATCAACGGAAATGCCGGAGAATATAGCAAATTTTGAAACTAATTTGACTAAGTCTTCTTGCAATGGTATCACAACCTTTTTCGATTGGTAATCGAGATTACCGACAGTAGCCTTATAAGTGAGTATACTATATATCGACAATGATTTGCAACAAAAACAAATAATAATGAATATCGGCGATTTAAAAAAGCAAATATGTTTATTTATGTTTATTTTTGTTGGAGAAAAAAATAATCAATTGTGTTTTTAATACGATTGTAAAAGGTCGTATAAAAAGAAAATTAATTAGCAAAAAAAGTATTGAGGAGGACAAAATGAAAGAAAATATGCTTGATTGGACTATTCAGGACATTGTCACAAAATATCCTGAGACGTTGGAGGTATTTAGTAATAACGGTTTTGAAGTGTTTGCCGATGAAGAAGTTATTAATGAACTAGGAGCAATACTTAAGCTCAAAACTGCGTTGCGAGCAAAACAAATAGGGGCTGAAGCTTTTTTAAATCTACTAGACGAAAAAATTGCCGATGTCACCAATACTAACAATCTTCTCACCTCTATGGTTGATAACAATTCAGGAAGATTCAACTTTGTTGCTCAGATTCCCTGTGGCCTAAAAGTTCCTTTAGAACGTGAACTGCAATCAATCTTCCAGCAAGTCCAAAAGAATAGTGAAGAACCGATTAACTATTACACCGGAGCATGCTGCAACGATTTACTCCATCTCAATGAATGGATACCGCATTTTATGAATATTGACGAAGTACCGGATATGGTGTTAACAAAAGGATATCACTTTTTCAATAAAAATTTCATTGAGCGATTTATCAAGCCCGGATATTTTGTAACGCCACAAAGTCAGCTGATAAATAATCAAATGGCTGACATTGATATTGGTGATAAAGAAGAAAATTATCATGTTGTCGGTCTGACTACCAATGTTATGGTAGTGGATAAGTCAAGACTTGGTGATTTGTCGATGCCGAGAACATGGGGCGATTTGTTAAAGCCTGAATATGAGCGCAAGGTTTTGATGAATACTTACGGGGACACTTTTAGCGATGTTGTATTATTAAACATTTATAAGGAATTTGGTGATGCTGGAATTGAGGCGCTTGGCAGGGCAATACATAGCGGGTCACATGCTTCACAAATGATTAAGGGGATGGCGAGTCGTAAAGCGGATGTGCCGCCAATTTACATCATGTCCCATTTCTTTGCTAACGCCATAAGTAATTCAGATAATATTGAGATTGTTTGGCCTGAAGACGGGGCCCTGGTAATGCCGCTCTTCTTTATGGTGAAGGCGGATAAGGCAGAAAAGCTGAAAGACTTAGTTGATTTTGTAAGCAGTTCACGTTTCGGCCAGCTTTGTGCCGATGCCTATTTTCCTTCCCTACACCCAGATGTTAATAATAAATTGGCAGCCAATGCTAAGTTTAAATGGTTGGGATGGGATTTTATAAAGGAAAACGATGTTGAAGAATTGGTAGAGAAACTAAATAAGCAGTGTTGGGAGAGCTATTCTGCCAAGGGCGGGCAGGCGAACAATTCATCTCCAGCTTGTGGGTGTAATTCCGGCAAGGAAAGTTTAAAAACACAGAGTATATGATGGGGGTGAGATTATGCAGTTAATTACTGTATCTGGTCCGCCCTCTGCAGGGAAAACGGCAGTGATTGCCAAGATTGCTGAAGTCTTGCAGCATGACAAAATGAAAGTGGCGGTTGTCAAATTTGACTGTTTGTCGACGAAGGATCAGGAATTTTATCAAAAAAAGGGTATAGTTGCCAAGACTGGACTGTCAGGCAATATTTGCCCAGACCATTTTTTCGTCAGCAATGTTGAAGATTGTGTAGCTTGGGCAAATCGCAAAGGCTTTGATATGTTAATCAGTGAGAGCGCCGGACTATGCAACCGTTGTTCACCGCATATCCGCGGGGCGCTGGCGGTATGTGTGATTGATAATTTGAGTGGTGTTGAGACCCCGCGGAAAATTGGGCCAATGCTAAAACTGGCTGATATTGTTGTGATTACCAAAGGGGACATCGTCTCGCAGGGGGAACGGGAGGTCTTTGCTTTTCGCGTCAAACAGGCCAATCCCCGGGCAGTAATTGTTCATCTCAATGGCATTACCGGGCAAGGAGCTCAGGAAGCCAAAGAATTATTTTGTAACGCCGCGGAGTTTGNAAGTCTTATTGGCAGTCANCTGCGGTTTTCCATGCCGGCAGCCACTTGTTCGTACTGTTTGGGGCAGGTTCGTATTGGCGANGACTTCCAAATGGGTAATGTGAAAAAAATGGAGTTAGACTAAGAAGGGACTGGGGTCTAAGTGTGGGAAAAGCTGTCTTCTATGACTATGCAAGAATTGTTTACTGCCTATCCGTATGCGGCTGATTTTTTTCAAGCCTTACCATTGCCGGTTAAACCGTTTGACCGGGTTTGTAATTATTTTTCAAGTATGGACGAAGAAACTTCCCAGGATTTAGGGATGGATCAGCAGGTTCTTATCGAACAATTTGTCGCTTTTATGACTCAAATGCAGCAACTGCAGGTTGCGGAGGAGGCAGTCCAGTCTGTTACTATTGTTGGCGGACAAGACAAAGACGGTCAGAGTGAAAATATAGCAGTAACAATTAATGCCGGTGAAGTTATTTGCATCGTGGGACCAACCGGTTCGGGGAAGAGTTGTTTGCTGGCAGATATTGAGTGGATTGCTCAACGGGATACGCCGACAAAACGAAAGATACTGATCAATAATCAGATTCCGGATGGCAAACGCCGCTTTTCCATTGAACATAAGCTGGTTGCTCAACTTTCGCAGAATATGAACTTCATTATGGATTTGACGGTTGAAGAATTTGTTCAGATGCATGCCGAAAGCCGAATGGTGGAAAATGCGGCGGAAATTTGCGCTAACATTATTGCGAAAGCCAATGAATTAGCTGGCGAGAAGTTTTTGCCAGGTACGCCGGTTACCTCATTAAGCGGCGGTCAGTCCCGTTCTCTGATGATTGCGGATGCGGCCTATTTGAGCAAATCGCCGATTATCCTGATTGATGAAATTGAGAATGCCGGAATTGACCGCCAAAACGCGATTCGGCTGTTGGTTGACAGACAAAAAATTGTATTGATGGCTACTCACGACCCGATTTTGGCTTTAATGGGCGATAAGCGGCTGGTGATCAAAAACGGTGGAATTAAGAAAGTCATTGTGACTTCAGAGCAAGAACGCCATAATTTGGTCTTGCTGGAGAAATTGGATCGTCAACTATCCGCAATCCGGGATATATTGCGTAACGGAGGGTGCATTGATCTAATACCGGCCGAGCCGGGGGTGACAATTTGTTAAAAGGCGATATTTTTGATAATTTGGATGATGTGCACTACTGCTGATAAATCAGGATAAGATTCAGGAGGTTGAGATATGTTGAAATTAGGGGTTGCTTGTCTGGTCATGGTCTTATTATTAATGCTCATTGCCGGTTGCAATAACAGCCAGCCTGTTGCTCAAAGCAAGCAAAGTCAACTTGAAATTACCGATATGGTTGGACGAAAAGTCACTATTCCCCGCGAGGTCAATAAAATCTATGCGCCAATCTATGGCACAGTTATACTTAATGCAATCGTACCTGATAAGCTTGTCAAGCTAACTAATTCGCCGGGCGATCAGGGAGACAAGCAACCCGGTGGTATGAGTAAAAAGATCAAGGAAGCGGCTCCTGACATTATTGTCGCAAATACACAGATTGATGCCGATAATGCTGCCGTTATCGCCGCCGCCGACAAAATGCAAAACGAACTGGGCATTCCGGTGGTAGTAATTGAGAATAGGTTGGCGGAGTTAGATAAAACCTATGATTTTATCGGTGAGCTGCTGCAGGAACAAGAAAAGGCCAAGGTGTTGGCTGATTATTGCCGGGCTACCTTTGCTGAAATCAAAACCGCTTTGGACAAAATACCGCAAGAAAAAAGAGTGCACGTTTACTATGCGGAAGGCCCGGATGGCCTGGCGACCGATCCGGCACAAACAAGGCATAGTCAGGTGCTTGATCTTGCCGGGGGCATTAATGTCGCTCAGGTTGCTTCCAGAACCGGCCCTGGTCAGACTCCTGTTTCGATTGAACAAGTAAGGGAGTGGAACCCTGATGTCATCATTGCTAACCGTATGAAAAAAGACGACCCGGAAAGTTTCCGCGATTATGTTCTTGGTAATCCCGAGTGGGAGAATATCAAAGCGGTAAATGAACGAAGGGTATATGATATACCGAAACAATTGAATAATTGGTTTGATCGTCCACCCTCTGCGAATAGGGTTATTGGGCTTAAATGGCTGGCTAATCTCCTGTATCCGGATTATGTAAAAATAGATATGAAAAGCGAAACCAAGAAATTTTATAAGCTATTTTATCACTATGACCTCACTGATCAGGAGGTGGAGAATTTATTAGGAAATACTGCGGAATGACGACGTTCAACAGTAAAAAGGCCGTTGTATGCATAATATCCATACTATTTTGTTAGGAGATGATTATGTTGAAAAAGAAAAAACTGTTTCCGGCGCTGGTTACACTCATATTGGTCAGTGCTACATTGCCGGCACTAGCGGAAGAAAGTACTGACAAGCAAAGTGTCGAACTAAATCCGGTTTTGGTATCTGCCAAAAAAGATGCTGCTGAGAGATCAACTGAAAAGGAACCGGTATATAGCCGTTTGGCCGTTCCGCAGAGTGGTGAGGCGGGCACACAAACGATTACTCGCAAAGACATTGAGGCAATGCATCCCAAGGATATAATTGATGTGATTGAACAAGGCCTTGGCGTGACAACGACCTTTCAAGGACGGAGAAATTTAAACTTTTTTCAGGTTCGTGGCAATGGCAGTCTCGGTCTGATTATTGATGGCATATACATTCCGCAAACTCAATCGGGTCGGGAATTAGCAAATTTTCCTCTTGAGGTCGTCGAATCCGTTCAAATTGTGCGGGATCCAACTATGCTGACTTTGGGTCCGGTTTCTGCTTTTACGACTACACAGGGATCGCCAAATGGAGGCTTTATTGTTATTAAGACCAGAAAGCCGACGAAGGCGGAAACCGAAGTTAAGGCCAGTTATGGAACTTATCATACTTACTCAGTTAACACCTATCATGGCGAAAGTAATGGCAATTCTTATTTTGTAGCAGATTACAAAAAGTACCACACTGGCGGAAAAGATGATTGGTTTAATGATGCCAGATCGGGCTCAATTTATTTAAAAGGCGGTTACGCAGATAAGGGTTTAACTAGTAACTTTTCCTTCTTTTATGATAGTGGTTCCCGAAATTTTCAGCGTGGTATAACTGACACTGGAACGATGTCAACGATGCTGTGGGGTTATGATCCGCTAAAGTCCATAATGCTTTCTTTTGATATTAATCGTTTATGGGACAAAGATCATATAACATCTTTTAGCTACGGCTTTAGCAAGACTTGGGACGATTCACATTCGAATGACATTACAAAACCCTTGGTTGATACTGTTTTTGCTGAACGGGACTATTTACGCGAATTCAACTTGTCGCATACGATTATTTCCGATTCAGGTAAAAACACTCTGAAGTTCGGTAGCCAGACTATCTTGTGGCATACGCCGACAGGTGAATTATCCTGGCAGAAAAAAGAACGGGAAGAGGAGTTATATGGCTACTATATTTCCGATGAGCAAAAGGTCAATGATAAATTAACTGTTGATGGCAGTGCTCGAATTGACCGGAAACATATTACCAAGGGAATTGATAAATATAAACCGAGCGATATCAGTACGCAAGTTATCAACGATATGTGGATGAACAATGCAACCAGTTATGCGGTCGGAGCTGCGTATAAGCTTGATTCTGTATATAAACTATCGACTAGAATAGCTTATTCCAAACAGCCCACCGACGCGTTTATGAGCACGGTAAATAATGAGGCGCTTGATCCGGAAGTGCGGCTGAGATACGAACTTGGTATTAATGCAGACTACAGCAAGAATTTGCACGCTGGGTTGACGTTTTTCCAACATAACATAGATGGTTATAAAATTGTGGATCACTACGAAGATAGCCAAGGAAAGATTGTGAAAAGCTCCGCGACAGATGCTGTGAGTGTTTATACTGACGCTGATGTAAAGCAACATGGGATGGAACTAAGCCTGAACGGGAATCTGTTGAATAATTTAAAATATTATCTAAGTTATTCATATATCAAATCAGATTATGCGCCAGATAACGCCACAATGCCTCATAATATTTACACACTGCGGCTCACTCACAACGGTAAAGCGTTTGATACCAATTTGATATTGCGAAAAATGGATTCGTGGCAAAGTGCTCTTACCGACGGTTTTTCGTTAGGAGATTATACTCGGATCGACCTTAACTTGAGTAAAATGATTAATCCGGAGACAAAGGTAACCGTATATGGAAGAAATATTACAGATAAACATTATGCAAGCATGTATAACAACGGCTATTATTATGATGTCGGCGCCGTATATGGAGTTGAATGGAGTAAGAAGTTCTAACGTGGCTCATAACAGGAGGGGGGGCTTTTTATGGATAAGTTCGATGCGAATGACTATGATCAGTCAACTGGAAAATTATTTGCTCCTATCTATCCCGTAATTGCAGAACAAATTTTAAATAAAACGGGGAAAACCAAGGGGAAATGTTTAGATATTGGTACAGGACCGGGGTATTTGGGTATCGCTTTCGCTAAAATTACCGAGATGGATGTTTGTCTGTTTGATATTTCGGAAAATGCATTGAGCCTTGCCACTAAAAAAATTGCCGAAGAGGGATTAGAAGACAGGATGCAGACCTTGCAAGGCGATGTTCATAATATCCCATTGAATGATTCAGTCGTTGATCTGGTAATCAGCCGCGGCTCTTTTATTTTTTGGAAAGACAAGCCGAAAGCGTTTACAGAAATATATCGTATTCTTGCTCCCGGAGGCTTTGCTTATGTAGGTGGTGGTTTTGGCACCGACGAGTTGCGTGCTGAAATTGAGCAAAAAAGGAAGGAAAACAACGATTCCTGGGAGGAGAGAAAGAAAAAGCTTACTGGAGACAATTTTGGCGAGAAAATTGTAGAAGCACTGATGGTGGCGAATATTCCGGATTTTAAGATATCAATGCAAGGTGGATTTTGGGTTATTATGCGAAAATAGTCAGGTTATTTTTTATCCAGATGAAAAGTATTACTTTTCCTGGATTGAATGACAAAGGCTTGTGCCGGCGTCCTAAAGGACGCCGGCACAAGCCTTGGCTTATCTTATGATCGGTATTGTCACTGAAGCGAAGGGAGTGAGGGTAATCATACCGATTATATTTGAATTAAATTATTTTTTATATACCCAATCGTACAATTCGTAATTCTTCCTATCCCAAATTACAACTTCCGGTCTAATCATCAGTGCTTGCTTACTTCCCTTCTGTCCATTTTTATAAGCTTCTTCATGAGTATCAAATATACCTACCAGGCTCCTGATTCCCGTCGATGGATCAGTAAAAACTAAGCCAAATCCCGTTTGACCTTCAGAAAATTCAATTTCTTTATACAACACAGTTCCTCCTTCCACTTTTTATACAAGGTTCGTTCAGTGTTTATGATGAGGACCATCACATTCATCTGTTCCCTCAGGATTCTTAATATACCTTAATAGTTGTCTTTCCATTAAATCAAGTGCAGTTTCAACAGAATGACCTAACCCGAGATATCGTGTTACACATGCTTCTGTTAGTATATTAAATGCTGTTGGGTTTAATTTTCCTGTAATAAGGGCTTCACAGTCATATTGTATAACTTTCTCAGCAAGCTCATCTTCTGACGAATCCTCATTTTTAATAGCTATAACAACCTTCGAGTCATCCATATTGACAATTACTAAATAGTTACATGAGTCAAATTGTTCAGATACTTTACTGTTTAAACTTTGCCCATCAGCACCTATAGCAATATTCATGTTAGCCTCCATATTTCTAAAGTAAAGGCGCAGTTAGAATTACGCAATGTAATTCTAGCTGCGCCGCCTTAGGAAATTAATTAATGTCCGCCGCAGTCATGTTTTTGCTGAACGAGTTTACTAGGAAGTTTATGTAGTAATTGCTCAACAATATGTTGCATGTTCTCTTTGGTATGACTGGTTAAGGTATCGATACTTTGACCAACATCACCGGCGGTGACTACGCTAGGGTCAATCGGTAGTTGTCCTAAAAAGGGAAGGTTATAATCAGCTGCAGTTTTTTCGCCGCCGCCGCTTTTGAAGATGGCATGCATATTGCCGCAGGAAGGACAAACAAAGCCGCTCATGTTTTCGATAATGCCTAAAATGGGCATATTGACTTTCTTGCAAAATTGGATGGATTTGCGTACATCCGCTAAGGCAATTTCTTGCGGGGTTGTTATGATGACAGCTTGGCAATCGGTTACTGTTTGGGCTACGGTCAGTGGTTCGTCCCCCGTTCCTGGAGGGCTGTCAATAATCAAAAAATCAAGTGGCCCCCAATTTACATCTGCTAAGAATTGACGAATAATACCGATTTTTACTGGACCGCGCCAGATAAGTGGATCGTCAGGCTGATCCAATAAGCCTTGAATGGATACTACTTTTAAATTGTCATTATAATGATACGGTTGAATTTGATTGCCAATAGTATTAAGTCTTAGACCGGTAAGTCCTAAAAGGCCGGCGATACTGGGACCATGCACATCAACATCAAGCAGGCCAACTTTATAGCCCTGATTACTCAAGAAAACTGCTAGGTTAGTGGCAACCGTACTTTTACCGACGCCACCTTTACCGCTCATGACTAGAATTTTGTGATTGACATTTTGTAAAAAATTGTTGATTTTTTGATCCTGTGCTTGTAACTCCTGATTGCTGCTGCTACAGCCCATTTTAGAATCCATCTCCTTTGTAAATTATGAAGCATATTTCATGATTTGGATGTAAATTATTCATCATCGCGACTGACAGTCATTGCTTGGCATGCAGGACATATTAGATCATGGCAACGTTGCCCGTTGCCGTGCGGCAATGTCCATTTGTGACCGCAGGTTTGGCAGACAAAATGCCGTAGACCGGTTTGACAGTGATGGTCGATACGAAAAGTCCCACCATAAACCCGCAAGGCATGGCCTCCCCATAAAGCGGCAGCTATTTTTTGATGTGCCGTATTGACAATCCGGTGAAAGGTGGGGCGGGAGACTTCCATACGTGTAGCTGCTGCTGCTTGATCAAGTTGTTCAATATCAGCTAAACGGATAGCCTCCATTTCTTCAATTGTTAATGTAACTTCCTCTAGCTTGCGTAAAGGAACTCCTGCAGGCTTGTAGTGGGTAACTGGGGGGAGTTGTTCAACGCGACGTTCTTTATGTGGGCGACCCATAGTGCTCCCTTCAAATTATGAAATATATTTCATAATAAAATATATAATATTTTGTATAGTATGTCAAGGAGTATCCTCTATTATTAGGGTAGTTTGCTATTTCCACAAGTAGTGGTTTTGGTATTGCCGAAAAGCTTCAGGCCAACAAGCTCAAGGGTACGATCTGTTTCCTAATATAAGTGAAGAGCCGCTCGTGAATGAGGGTAATTTAGAATTCAGTGTTACATTATATAGTATTTGCGCGATATATTTCGCAATTACTATATAATAGGCACAAGGATAATGTCAAGAAAGAAAGTAAATATTTGAATTTGCTGGAAGGCTTATATAAGATAAAAACGAAGTTACTAAACAGGGGGAAGTACATGTGTTGTTTGGGCCAAATGGCACAGGGAAATCTACAGTTGGTGAGATATTTGGCATTTTACCAAAGGACCAAATATCTCTTTCCTCTAATATACATAACATTCCTTGATTTGATATTGACATAGTAAAATAACTATGGTAATATAACAACTGCGGCACAAAGTAATAGCTTATGCGGGAGTGGCGGAACTGGCAGACGCACTAGACTTAGGATCTAGCGCCGTGAGGCGTGCAGGTTCAATTCCTGTCTCCCGCACCATCAAGTAAAAAAGACTCGTAGTCATACGAGTCTTTTTTACTGCGTTACGTACGTGATAGAAATGAGGGAACCGGTAGTGTTTTATGAAAACACTACCGGTTCCCTCATTTCATGAAATATTTTGTATAATAATTTGGCAAACTAAATAGGATATGCAAATCGCGGGTTAGCGATATGACTCTACTTCGCTGAGGGTGGGGGAAACGTACTTGACTGTTCACAAGAAAACAATGCTTATTCTTACTGGTATTTTCTTAGTTGTTTTGGCGTCCATAGCTTGGAATTTAGTGCAACAAGGACGTTACGACTATGCTCAGAATATAGCCATAAAAATAGTTTTATGGGTAATATATACTTTTTGGGAAGTAAAGTCTGGCATTACAATCAGCAACTATATCCGAGCTAGTGTAATGGCAGTACTTACTAGTGATAGTTTTTTCGGTTTATATTTGGATTTTTATGTTACATCATCAATTTTTGATAAAGTTCAGCATGTGTTTGGCAGCTACGTATTTTCGCTGTTTGCCTATAGTATTATTTGTAAACTCACCCAGCCGATGATAGGTTGGGGGTTTACGTTTATCTTTATTCTCACATTAGGACTCAGCATTGGGGCCATATATGAGGTTGGTGAGTTCCTGGGCGATAGTATAGCTAAACCAAGTATGCCAAGCCAGCCCAATTTGCTGGATACGAATCTTGATTTGATTGCTGATATAATGGGTTCGCTGTTAGCCGCTATTCATGTAACAATTATATTAGTAGGAAACTTAAACAACAATATTCGATAATGTGGTTGGCTGTCAGAATATTTCAGCTGAGTTAAAACTCTCCTGAAGTTAAGTACTGTTTTATAGCGGGTTACATAGGCGATGACTGATAGGCATACACATGCGTGGCTGACATTGACGTGGCCGGCAAAAACGCGGACGGCATTGGCGAGGAAAACATTGACGGGGCCAACAAGAAGCCCAGGTAGGCTGGCAGGGACTCCAGGAAGGCTGGCAAGGACTCCAGGAAGGACGGCAGCCAACAGTGGTGACGCGCTCGCTAAAGTTTTCCTCTTCAAAATCAGTGTCCCATTCACTCATTTCCGGGATTTCCCATTTGCGGCTTTTGTATTTGTCATCAGGCATTGCTATTCATCTCCCCATTTTCCAGTATAAGGATTATACGAACAGTCCGCAGGAGCTGCATTCCAACATTTTTTAGTGTCCATGCTTTGTGCTAAGGGGCGACAATCAGCACACGCGTAACGGTATTCGCAATCTTGACATTTAGTTATACAATCTTTGGTTGTCTGCCAGCATGTTTTCAACGGCTGTTCGTTAAGTATCGTATGAAGTGATGTAGCTACTATGTTGCCGCAAACCCGGTCACGGGCGAAGATACAAGGTATGACGTCACCGCTGGCAGTTATGGCTAGGCGTCCGGCTAAACAACTATGGAATTGTTGGGCTTTGACAAAGGATTCCGGGTCAGTAAAAAAAGGTGGTTTGATCGGTTGCTTGGCATAGGATGTGGGTAATAGATCCTGGTCATCACCGCGTCCGGTAGGGCGAACAACATCTGGAGGTGCAGCTTCTACACCAAGTTTAGTGCAGAGGTTCATAATATTCTCGGCTTCATGTTCGTTGGCTTTCATAAGAATGGAGGCGATACGAAGGGGAATATTCTTGGCTAAAATTTTATTTATGGCAGTCATGGTTTTTTCAAAGCTGCCAGGATGAAGGGTCACTTTATCATGGGTTGTGGCATTATTAGCGTAGAGCGTGGTGGCAATGCTGACATCATACTGTTTGAAAAAATTAATACAATCATCATCGATAAGAGTGGCATTGGTAAATATTTCAATTAACTCATAATTTTCTTCGCGGGCTTTGATTACTAATTCCCGCCATTGGGGATAGAGCAGTGGTTCACCGCCGATAAGCTGAAGGCCATAGGCACCCTCCTTGCGGGCTTCGGTAATAAGTTCAAGCCAACGATTATGTGGTACGCAACCAGCTGGTACTTCCGGACTGCTAGTAGAATAACAATGTAAGCACCGGTTATTGCAAGCCGAGGTAAGTTCTAGCCAAATAAATTCTAATTGCGGTTGATAGCAGGGGATAGAGCGTTTCTTTGTGTTTGTTTGGGGATCAGTATAGAAGGCTCCTAATCCTTTGGCAGTTAAGGTATCAAGGAAGGACAGGTATAGCTTATTATCCTTGCAAGTTATATCTAGTAGTGCTTCTAATGCTGTGTTTTGACATGCTTTTAAGAGATCAACCGCTCCCCGGTTGATTGAATATACCCGGCCTGAGTCTAGATTATAGATGGCTCCGCGTGTTTTGCCTTCGACAAGTACGCATTCCTCTTTCAAGTAGTAATGCAATTGAACAGCCTCCTTTGGGAGAAGGTTTTTTTAGCCAGATGGAAAGGTTAACTTTCCCTGGATTGAACGACTAAGGCTTCTGTCGGCATCCTGACGGACTTGACACAAGCCAAGTCTGTTCTTATGTGTCTTATACATAATATGCAAGCCGCTGCATATGTGTTAGTTTCCAAAAGTAAAGCTGAAAGACTAGTTCAGGTGGGGAGTCTGCCCCACCTGAACAAACGCCGCCTGCAGCGGCGGGAGCCTTAACTCGCCGCAAAGGATAAAAAATAAAGTTGACAAATAATTGGGTTATGGTATATAATCAAATTCGTTGTTAGGACATACGCGGAAGTAGCTCAGCGGTAGAGCATCGCCTTGCCAAGGCGAGGGTCGCGAGTTCGAATCTCGTTTTCCGCTCCATATTACACATAACCCAGCATATTCTGCTGGGTTTTTTGCTCATATCTTGTCTTTGGTTTTTAAGTGTGGTATGATATTATGCATGACATTGCTGCAATTTGTGGATACTGGAAAAAAATAATGGTAAAACCAGAACGCCCATGAAATATATGTCAATAATGGGAATACTACTATAAGGGACTATGTTGGCAGTTATAAGCTGTGTCAGCAGTTAATTTCATAAGGAGGAAATACATAGATGAAGGTAACAGCGGAAAGAATAGACAATCATAAAACGATGCTCAATTTAGAAATCCCCCAAACTGAGGTCGCCAAGGCGCTGGAAAAGGCTTACCGCAAGCTGGCTAATCAAGTCAACATCCCTGGTTTTCGTAAAGGTAAGGCCCCTCGTAAAGTTGTAGAAGCGCGCATTGGTAAAGAAGCATTGCTTGATGAGGCATTTGAAATACTGGCTCCTGAGGCTTTTGCCAAAGCGCTTAAAGAGCAGGACATTGATCCAGTTGGCCGTCCTGAGATTGAAGTTGTAACATTGGCAGAAGATCAACCGTTAGTATTTAAAGCTACTGTCGTGAAAATGCCTGAAGTTACTTTAGGCCAATATAAAGAACTTGCTATAGAAAAGACTATTGCTGAAATCACTGACGCAGAGGTAGATTCCGAGCTTGAAAAAAATCGTAACCGCAATGCCAAAATGGTAGTTGTTGAAGATGCTGAACTTAAGCAAGGCGATTTAGCTATTATTGACTTTAAAGGCTTTGTCGATGGCGTTGCTTTTGAAGGTGGTGAAGGTAAGAGCTATCCGCTGGAAATTGGTTCAGGCAGCTTTATCCCTGGTTTCGAAGATCAATTGATCGGGGCTAAGTCCGGTGAAGAGAAGGAAGTAAACGTTTCTTTCCCTGCAGAGTATTTTGTTGCTGAATTGGCTGGTAAAGCAGCTATATTTAATGTTAAAATTAATGATGTTAAGCGTAAGGAAGTTCCGGATCTTGATGATGATTTTGCCAAAGAAACCAGTGAATTTGATACTCTGGCGGAATTAAAAACCGATATTAAGAATAAGTTAGAACAGGCTGCTAGTGCCAAAGCCGAACATGATTTCCGTACTGCAGCTATCAAAGCAGCCGTTGACAACGCTGAAGTTGATGTGCCGGACGTAATGATTGAAAACCAAATTGACAATATGATTCAGGATTTTGACATCAATTTGCAGCAACGTGGAATGAAACTTGATAAATATCTTGAATATACTAAAATGGATATGGCAGCTCTGCGTACTAACTACCGCACTTCTGCGCAATATAATGTTAAAACCGATCTGGTTTTAGAAGCTATTGTAAAGGCTGAAGAATTTACTGGTACTCCTGAGGAAATGCAGCAGGAAATTGAGACCATGGCAGCGAATTATCAGACCACAGCTGAAGAAATTGTTAAGGTAATTCGTGAGACTAACCGATTCCAGGCTCTCCAGGATTCTGTTCTTCGTAAAAAAGCTGTTGAGTTTATAATCGATAATGTAGCAAAAAAATAAATTTTAGGTTTGAGGTGATTTGTAATGCCCTATGTACCAATTGTTGTAGAGCAGTCTAACCGTGGTGAGCGGGCGTATGATATCTACTCACGACTGTTAAAAGACCGTATTGTATTTATTGGTGGCCCTATTGACGATAATGTAGCAAATTTGTTTATTGCACAGTTATTGTTTTTGGAGTCTGAAGACCCTGACAAGGATATCCACGTATATATTAACAGCCCTGGAGGCGTAGTAACTGCTGCTATGGCAATGTATGATACTATGCAATATGTCAAGCCTGATGTAACTACTACCTGCATGGGGCAGGCAGCTAGTGCCGGTGCACTGCTGCTTACTGCTGGGGCCAAAGGCAAACGCTATGCACTTCCGAATTCTAGGATTATGATTCATCAACCGCTTGGTGGTGCTCAAGGGCAAGCTACCGATATTGAAATTCACGCACGGGAGATTATCCGTATGCGGGAACATTTAAACGGGATTCTCGTCCACCATACTGGCCAACCGATGGAAAAAATCCAAAATGATACCGAAAGGGACTTCTTTATGTCCAGCGAGCAAGCCAAAGAATATGGCCTTATTGATGCTGTCGTAGTACGGGGTGACAGACACAAGGAGACTCCCAAGTAGAGAGGTGGTAATATGTTGAAGTTCGGTGATGACAGGGGTCAACTGAAGTGTTCTTTTTGCGGTAAACTGCAAGAGCAAGTTAAAAAACTTGTTGCGGGTCCGGGAGTATATATATGTGATGAATGCATAGAATTGTGCAATGAAATCATCGAAGAGGAACTGAGTGAGGATATAGATGTCGAACTCAGAGATGTTCCCAAGCCCAAAGAGATAAAGGATATTCTTGACCAGTACGTCATTGGCCAGGAGGAAGCTAAAAAATCCCTGGCAGTGGCTGTGTACAATCACTATAAGCGGATCAATCTTGGTGCAAAAATGGATGATGTTGAGCTACAAAAGTCTAACATCATCATGCTTGGCCCGACTGGCAGCGGTAAAACGCTGTTAGCGCAAACCTTAGCTAAAATTCTCAATGTTCCCTTTGCTGTGGCAGATGCTACTTCATTAACTGAAGCCGGATATGTAGGTGAAGATGTAGAAAATATTCTTCTAAAACTTATTCAGGCTGCCGATTATGATGTGGAAAAAGCCGAAAAGGGTATTGTCTATATTGATGAAATTGATAAAATTGCGCGCAAGTCGGAAAATCCCTCAATTACTCGTGATGTTTCTGGTGAAGGTGTGCAGCAGGCTCTCCTTAAAATTCTAGAGGGTACGGTTGCCAGCGTACCGCCGCAAGGCGGTCGTAAACATCCACATCAGGAGTTTATTCAGATTGATACCACCAACATTCTTTTTATCTGCGGCGGTGCCTTT
This sequence comes from Sporomusa sp. KB1, assembly GCF_007830295.1. Taxonomy (GTDB): domain Bacteria; phylum Bacillota; class Negativicutes; order Sporomusales; family Sporomusaceae; genus Sporomusa. The sequence continues at coordinate 3,627,817 of NZ_VLKC01000002.1, forward strand.
GACGGTGTTGATAAAATTATCGGTGCCAGGACAGGGAAAAAGTCGATGGGCTTTGGTGCTGAAGTCCGTAGCAAAGAGAAAAAACAGGTGGGTGAAATGCTTCGCAGCATCTTACCGGAAGATCTCCTCAAATTTGGACTTATTCCCGAATTTGTCGGCAGACTACCTGTAATTGTTACGCTTGATGCTCTTGACGAAGATGCACTTGTACGCATTCTAATCGAACCCAAGAATGCACTTGTTAAGCAATATCAGAAGTTCTTGGAAATCGATAATGTGCAGCTTGAATTTAAAGACGAAGCATTAAAAGAAATTGCTGCTGAAGCTTTAAAACGCAATACCGGCGCTCGAGGTCTTAGAGCAATCATTGAGACCATAATGCGTAATGTCATGTATGATATTCCATCCCGTACTGATATTGCTAAATGCATTGTTACTAAAGAAGTTATTAGTAACAAAGAAGAACCAGTGCTGGTGGCTGTTGAGCGTAAAAACAAGAAAAAAGAAGAATCTGCCTAAAAGAAGCCGTAAGGCTTCTTTTTTTTTATAAACTGACTTGCCGAGTTTTGCCAGGATAAAATAGTGGTCATTGCCAATACTAGACTCATTACAAAGTAAAAGCAGTTATAAGATTGCCCGGGAAGGAGGTTCGTGGAATTTTGGATTATGCTGTCAACATTATCAGTGTGATTCAGTTGTTTTTTGCCGTGGTTATTGGACTCTATTTCTGGAACCTGCTAAAATCACAACAGGGTAATAAGATGGCGGTAGAGCGCGAATCCAGAAAAGAAATGGATAAACTGCAAAAAATGCGGGAAATATCCTTAACTGAGCCATTGGCTGAAAAAACCCGCCCCACTGACTTTTCGGAAATAGTCGGTCAAGAGGAAGGGTTAAAAGCACTTCGTGCAGCTCTGTGTGGAGGTAATCCACAACATGTTCTCATTTACGGACCACCTGGAGTAGGTAAAACAGCAGCAGCTCGCTTAATACTCAATGAGGCCAGACAAAATGGCTATTCTCCTTTTCAGCTTGAAGCAAAATTCATTGAACTTGATGCAACAACAGCCCGCTTTGATGAACGGGGTATTGCCGATCCGCTTATTGGCACAGTACATGACCCTATTTACCAAGGGGCTGGTCAAATGGGGATGGCAGGTATTCCGCAGCCAAAAGCAGGGGCAGTAACCAAGGCGCATGGTGGCGTGCTATTTATTGATGAAATTGGGGAACTTCACCATATCCAAATGAATAAACTATTAAAGGTATTGGAAGACAGGAAGGTATTTCTGGACAGTTCCTATTATAACAGTGAAGATACCAACATTCCCCAGCATATTCATGACATATTTCAAAATGGTCTGCCGGCAGACTTTCGGCTTATTGGTGCTACCACCCGGACGCCACAGGATATTCCGCCAGCTATACGTTCACGTTGTGTCGAGATTTTTTTTCGACCGCTTTTGCCTGAAGAAATTGCTACAGTGGCTTTAACGGCAGCTAAAAAGGTTAATTATAGTCTTGAGGACGGTGCCTTAGAGGTAATTAAGCGGTATGCAACTAATGGGCGCGAGGCCGTTAATATCATACAAATAGCAGTTGGGATTGTCCAAAGTACATTCAAACCGAAACAAATCATTACACAAGCTGATGTCGAATGGGTCATCAACTTTGGCCAATATAGTCCACGGCCTGAGAAAAAAATTCCGGTTATCCCCCAGGTTGGTGTAGTTAACGGTTTGGCGGTCTATGGCGCCAATATCGGTATGCTTATGGAACTGGAAGTAACAGCGGTTCCTAATAATTACGGTACAGGAAAACTTACTGTTACTGGTATTGTTGATGAAGAGGAATTTGGCTCGCCTGGGCGCACCATGCGGCGTAAAAGTATGGCGAAAGGGTCGCTGGATAATGTACTTACAGTATTAGCAAAAGAGTGTGGTATTGAGTATCATAACTATGACATACATGTTAATTTCCCAGGCGGTATTCCTGTCGATGGACCGTCGGCTGGTGTGACGGTTGCTACGGCCATTTATTCGGCTGTAACCAATATACCTATTGATAATACAGTTGCCATGACAGGTGAAATTTCTATTCGGGGGTTGATAAAGCCGGTCGGTGGAGTGAGTGCAAAGGTAGTTGCAGCCAAACAAGCCGGGGCCAAGCGGATTATCATTCCTAGTGAAAATTGGCAGGATTTGTATAAGAATATGGATGTCGAAGTCATTCCTGTTGAAACACTACAAGAAGTGCTGAAATATGCTATGGTAAAAACCGGTGAACCTGTAAGGCTGGATGTAGGGCCAGCTATGCCCAAGGTTTTGGCAGCTGCTGGTGTTGAGAAGGTGTAAACTATTTAGCCGGGTAATTAAACCCGGCTGTTTTATTGGGGAATAAAAGGATTTTTTAGCAGGTAGTTAGAATATTTTATATAACGGTGTTGAAACTACTGTTAATCGACTTAAATAACTGCAGGGTTACCGAAGGGAGGAAGCAATGTTGGAAGAAAAAAGGCGTACAATACCACTCTTACCGCTGAGGGGCATTTTAGTTTTTCCATATATGATTATTCATCTAGATGTAGGCCGGGAAAAATCCATCAGTGCTTTAGAAGAAGCTATGGTGCAAGACAGGCTGATTATGTTGGCTACACAAAAAGATGCTCAAAATGATACACCTCAACCCGAGGATATCTTTTCTGTGGGCACTGTTGCTGAAATAAAGCAACTATTGAAATTACCAGGAGGCACAATACGGGTGCTTGTGGAAGGCCTATATCGTGGTCAAATCGAGGAGTTTATCAGCTTGGACCCCTATTACCAAGTTCAAATTCGTGAATTTGTCGAGGGCGAGGCCAAAACCCCTGAAATTGAAGCACTTACCCGTACGGCAATTAATCAATTTGAACAATGGGTTAAATTAAGTAAAAAAATACCGCCTGAAACACTGGTATCAGTAGTGGTAGTTGAGGAACCAGGCCGCTTGACAGACCTTATTGCCAGTCATTTGTCACTGAAAATTGAAGATAAGCAAACCCTATTAGAGGCAGTGGGAATTGCTGCACGACTTGAACGGTTGTGTGAAATTCTCGGACGTGAGATGGAAATCCTTGAACTTGAGAAAAAAATTCATGTTCGGGTGCGCAAACAAATGGAGAAAACGCAAAAAGAGTATTATTTGCGGGAGCAGCTAAAAGCAATTCAAAAAGAACTGGGTGAAAAAGACGAACGTACAGCCGAAGTGGAGGAATATCGGGAACGGGTTAAAGAGCAAAATCTCCCTAAAGAAGTAGCAGAAAAAATCAACAAGGAAATTGATCGTCTGGAAAAAATGCCGCCGATGGTGGCCGAAAGCGGTGTCATTCGTACCTATCTGGACTGGTTGTTGGCACTTCCGTGGAATACCGAAACAGATGACCGTTTGGATATCACTGTTGCTGAAGAAATCCTTAATGAAGATCACTATGGTTTGGAAAAGGTTAAAGAGCGGATTTTAGAATATTTGTCAATCCGGAAACTTACTGACAAGATGAAAGGCCCTATTCTTTGTCTTGTTGGGCCGCCTGGTGTTGGGAAAACCTCGTTGGCTCGCTCAATCGCCAGGGCTATGGAGCGTAAATTTGTCCGTATTTCCTTAGGTGGAGTTCGTGACGAAGCTGAAATCAGAGGTCATCGCCGTACTTATGTCGGTGCATTACCAGGACGCATTATTCAAGGTATGCGTACTGTGGGCTCGAAGAACCCCGTTTTCCTCATGGATGAGATTGATAAAATGAGCGCTGACTTTCGTGGTGATCCGTCTGCTGCTTTGCTGGAAGTACTTGATCCTGAACAAAATAACACGTTTAGTGATCATTATATCGAATTACCTTATGATTTATCGCGGGTATTATGGGTAGTTACTGCTAATGGAATGCATAATATTCCACGACCACTATTGGATCGCATGGAAGTTATCTCAATTGCCGGCTATACCGAGGAAGAAAAAGCAGAGATTGCCAAACGGTATTTAATTCCTAAGCAAACAACAGATCATGGTCTGGCTGACAACCGAATTGCTTTTTCTGAAGGAACCATTCAAAAAATAATTCGTGAGTATACCCGGGAATCCGGGGTGAGAAATCTAGAACGCAATATTGCCAAATTATGTCGTAAAGCAGCCCGCAAAATAGTCCAGGACCAGGTAACAGTTATTAAAATTACGGCACAAAATCTGCATACCTTTCTGGGAACCCCAAAATATCGTCATGCACAAGCCGAAGCGAGCAGTCAAATAGGGGTTGCCACCGGTTTAGCTTGGACTGAAGTCGGCGGTGAGGTGTTGCCTGTTGAGACTTCAACGATGAAAGGGAAAGGCAAATTGCTGCTAACCGGCCAATTGGGCGACGTAATGCAAGAATCAGCGCAGGCAGGTTTTAGCTATATCCGTTCACGAGCTAAGGAGTTGGGTATCGAAGAAGACTTTCATGAAAATCTGGATATCCATATTCATTTACCGGAAGGCGCTATTCCTAAAGATGGGCCATCAGCAGGGATTACTATGGCTACTGCCCTCGTATCAGCTCTGACAGGTAAAGCTATTAAGAGTGGGCTCGCTATGACAGGAGAAATAACTCTACGTGGCCGGGTATTGCCTGTTGGCGGTATTAAAGAGAAAATACTTGCTGCTCACCGGGCGGGAATTAAACAAGTGATGTTACCTAAAGAAAATAAACGTGATTTAGACGAATTGCCTGCAAACATAAAACGTAGTCTTGATTTTGTGTTAGTGGAACATATGGATGAAGTACTAAAGACAGCCATGGTGACAGAGTAATGTCTGAAACTGCATCTTTTACGATTATCAAAGCCAGTTATGTTGCCACTGCTGTTAATTCCAGCCAATATCCGGCGGGAGAGTTAACAGAAATTGCCTTTATTGGACGTTCTAATGTCGGTAAATCTTCATTGATTAATTCATTATGCCGTTATAATGGGTTAGCCCGTACCAGCTGTACACCAGGGAAAACACAGACCATTAATTACTTTTGCCTTACCGGCAAGCTTCCTGATGAATCCAGGCTGGAATTTATGCTGGTTGATTTACCCGGCTACGGTTATGCGAAAAGAGCCCAGACAGCCCGTGCGAATTGGTCAAAGTTTATTGAGGAATACTGGCTTACATCACCTCGGCTAAAACTAGTATGTCAATTGATTGATCTTCGCCATCCGCCAATGGAAAGTGACTGCAATGTTTACCGGTGGTTAGTAGAGCATGGGCTTACAGTTCAGGTAGTAGCTACCAAAGCCGATAAAATTCCCAAAAGCCGTATTCTGAAACATAGTCAGGAAATTTATAAAGGCATTGATATGTTGAATCTCAATCCTGACGGGCGGGTGCTGTCTTATTCAATAGTAAGTGGTGTAGGCAGAAATGAACTTCTTGACGTTATCAAGAATATTTTGCTAAAATGATAATATTATACGGAGGGAGCAGTCAGCCGGCTGTTCCTTTTTTTTCCCTAAGCCGTGTTTTCTTTAAAACTATGATAAGCCAGGAGGCGTACATGCTGACCAATTTTGACAAAGAGTTACTTAATCTTATTCAAACAAGGTTACCCCTTGAATCGCGTCCATTTGCTATAGTGGCAAAGTTGCTGGAAGTTGATGAGAACACTGTGATTGAACGATTGTCCTGGCTCAAAGACCATGGTTATATCAGACGATTTGGTGCTTTTTTTGACTCGACTTATCTAGGCTATGTCAGTACACTGGCAGCTGCTAAAGTATGTCCGGAACAGATGACTGAAGTTGCCCAGGCGGTTAATGCCTATGCTGGTGTTACACATAATTATGAACGGGACGGAGAGTACAACCTCTGGTTTACACTTCTCACAGCAAATCAACTGGAACAGGATCAGATATTGGCTGCTATTGGCAGTTTGCCTGGGGTAGAGGCGCTTATTAGCCTGCCTGCCATTGAAAAGTATAAAGTGAGCGTCGCATTCAATCTATAAAATGAGACTTAGCGTTGGTGAGGTGTTTTATGTTAGATAACCTGGACAAAAGGATTATTGCTGTTATGCAAGGGGAGTTTCCCCTGGTAGCTGAGCCATACAAAGAGCTGGCTCAGCGTATTGGGATTACGGAACACCAACTTTTGGAGAAATTAAAGGAATACCGTAAAACGGGAAAGCTGCGCAAAATGGGGGTTGTATTACGTCACCGGGAGGTCGGGTATGCCGCTAATGCACTTTGTGCATGGCAGGTACCCGAAGCAAGGCTTAAAGAAGTGGGGCAGCTCATGACAGCCTATACAATAGTTACCCATTGTTACTCGCGTATTCCCCAACCTCAATGGCCTTATAATTTTTATACAATGCTTCATGCGCATACGAGGGCGGAATGCCAGGCGTTAGCCGCTGAACTGGCCGAGGCAACCGGACTTGAAAACTACCAATTGCTATTTAGTACCCGTGAATGGAAAAAAACCAGTATGAGTTATTTTCCTGAATATGCTAGAGGAGAGTGACGGAATTTTGCCGGAAAAAACTCTCAAGAGCTTTGATGATATACTAAATGCTGTAAAAGGTAAAACACCTAAACGGGTAGCCGTTGCGGCAGCTCAAGACGATGCTGTTCTTGAGACTGTTCGTGGAGCGCGCGAACAAAAAATTGCAGAGTTTACCCTGGTAGGCAATATTGACAAAATAAAAGCCACTGCACATCGGCTTAGTGTTAATCTTGATGAGGTAACCATCGTTCATGAACCTGATAACCGCAGGGCTGCCTACAGAGCGGCAGCCTTGGTGTCTAGTGGCCAAGCTGATGTCCTGATGAAGGGACTAATTAACACAGCTGACCTGCTGCGCGCGGTACTTGATAAAGACGTAGGCTTACGAACCGGGCGGGTACTAAGCCACATTGCTGTGTATGAATTACCTGGTTTCCAGCGGCTGTTGATGATCACCGACGGTGGCATGAATATTACTCCTGCATTACAACAAAAAGCAGATATTATCCAAAACAGTGTGCAGCTGGCTAACGTATTGGGAATTAGTCCAGCCAAAGTAGCCGTTTTGGCTGCAGTTGAGGTGGTTAATCCAGATATGCCGGCAACCCTGGATGCTGCCGCCTTGACAAAAATGGCTGACCGCGGTCAAATTAAAGGTGCTATTGTTGATGGCCCGCTGGCATTTGATAATGCCATTAGCTTGGAGGCGGCCAAGCATAAAGGAATTATCAGTCCAGTTGCTGGATTTGCTGATATTTTAGTTACCCCTGATATTGAAGCAGGCAATATACTGGGAAAATCGTTGGTGTATGCTGCCAAAGGGAAGATGGCGGGCTTGATTTTAGGTGCCGCTAAACCAGTGGTAGTAACATCGCGGGCTGATACCTATGAAGCAAAACTTATGTCGATTGCGTTAGGAGTGTTACTCTCTTAACAGTTGCAGAATATATAAAATTATAGTGTACTGTATGATAGGAAGGTAGGGAAAATAGCCCTGCCTTCCTATTGTTGTATAAGATTCTTATATTTTCTTTAAACTATATACAACGTGTTACAGACTTTTGCAGGTGGGTGGTGTGATGTAAATATACCACCTGCCTGAGCCTGTAAGCTTCTTTAACGCGGAATATAGATAGAGGATACATATTTCAGGAGGTGCTCATATGGCCGAAATTTCACTGCAAGGTGAACAGAGAGTATTCATGACAGGCAATGAGGTGTGTGCCTGGGCTGCGGTAGCCGCTAAAGCCGATATTATGTATGGCTATCCAATCACACCCCAAAACGAGATAATGCATTATTGGACAAGGCTTGCTCCTAAGCACGGTAAGCGCTTTTTGCAGACCGAGGATGAAATATCTGCCGGTTTTACGACTCTTGGCGGCGTAATGTCAGGCAGAAAGGCATTTACGGCTACTGCTGGTCCGGGAAATGTTCTGATGCAGGAATCGGCTGGTATGGCGGAAATGATGCGGCTTCCCATCGTGTACATTATCCAGCAGCGGGGCGGCCCTTCGACAGCTACTGTCATTTATGCGCAACAAGAAACTACTTTGACTACTTTTGGCGGCAATGGTGAGGGGCACCGGATTGTATATTCAACAGCCAGTCACCAAGAATTGTTTGATTACACCATTAAAGCATTTAATGCTGCCTGGACTTACCATTTTCCTACCTTTGTATTAGGTGATGGTTATCAGGCTAAAATGCGTGAACCGTTGACAATTTATGATCCTGAAACAAAAGGCAAGGAAGTGGTTAGCCCGGAGGTATTGCTTGGTGATACCGAAAAGCCCGAACGGGAAAGTAGACACCTCCGTAATACGTATAATACAGAAGATGAGCTTTACGAAGTAGTTATGAAAAATCAGCGTGATTGGGACAAAATGGCTGGGAAAGTCGTTGAATGGGATGCAAAGGGATGTGAAGATGCTGACGTAATCATTCTAACCCATGGTATTGTATCCCGGGCTGCTTTAACCGCATATAACCAACTACGTGCCGAAGGAAAGAAAGTTGGTTATTTTCGCCCAATTACAGTGCGGCCTTTCCCCGGCAAACAACTCAAAGACGCAATTAAAGGAGCGAAAAAATTACTTATTGCGGAATCCGCATATGGTCAGCTGATGAAACTGGTCCAACAGGAAATTTTTGGAAGCGCCATAGAAATTGTGCCCATGCTTCGTCCGGGTGTAGGTATTACTACGGAAGAACTTATTGATGAATATAACAAACAGTAGAAACAGGAGGGAGGACTACCATGCAAGAACTCAAAGAAGATAATGTTCTTCAGCCAGCTATGCCTACCAGTTGGTATGAAGCTAGTAAACCGCATAAATTTTGTCCAGGCTGTGGCCATGGCATTATCCTTAAATGTCTAGGTGAGGCAATTGATGAACTAGGCATCAAAGGTAAAATAGTTTTTGGTTGTGATATTGGCTGTTCATTACTAGCCTGGGACTTTTTTGATGTTGATTCTGTTCAAACCCATCATGGCCGGACAACCCCGGTAATTACCGGTATGAAACGTGCCAATACAGCTATTATCGGCGTGGCGTATATGGGCGATGGCGGTGGTTATGCCATTGGCTCGCAGCACCTTTTCAATGCAGCGGTTCGTGGTGAAAAAATAACTGTTATTCTATGTAATAACGGTAACTACGGCATGACTGGCGGCCAAATGGCACCAACTACCTTGCCGGGTATGAAAACTGAAACAACGCCCTATGGTCGTGATATAGAGGAGACTGGCCCCCCGACCAAAGGTCCGGAAATGGTTGCCGCCGTTGCTCCGGAAGGTTCTTATGTTGCCCGTGGTACTATAGCTAATCCACGTCAACTCAAAGGTTTCATCAAAAAGGCTTTACAAAATCAAATTGATGGCAACGGTTTTTCATTTGTAGAGTGCTTGTCCTCCTGCCCAACTAACTGGCGAACTAATGCTGCGCAGACTTGGGAATTCATAGAAAAAGATATGACTCAATACTTTAAAGTCGGCGAACTTCGCGCACCGCAAGCAAAGGAGGTCTAAATAATGGCAAAAGTGGTTAAAGTGGCTATAGCCGGCGAAGGTGGTCAAGGTGTTCAGTCTATTGCTGAAATTTTGGCCGAAGCCGCTAACGAAGAAGGTAAAAATGCATTATATATCCCTAACTTCGGTGTAGAACAGCGTGGTGGAGTTTCTATCGCTTTTGTACAAATAAGCGACGATGAAATTGGTTTCCCTAAATTCCAAAAAGCAGATATTCTTATTCCCGTAAGTCCGCGGGCCGTGCAGCGGACCACTATGTATGCAGGCAAAGATACTGTATATATTTACGACAATTCGCTTATCCAAGAGGGTGAAGTAAATGATAATATTGTGGGACTGCAATATTTTGATGTAACTCCACCTTGTCCAACTGCCGATCATCCTAATAATGACCAATCCCAGGATATGATTGCCGGAGAACCCAAGACCTGCTCATTTTCCAAACCAGGTCCTGGTGTTGACCCGGGTGACATTCCGGAAGTTAAGAAAGTTCTGGCCATCCCGGCTAACGATATTGCAAAAAATGAGTTGCATCCACGTGTATTCAATATCATTATTCTCGGCGCGGTAATTGCGGCAACAGAAGTATTGCCTATGGACGCTATTAAGAAAGCGCTTGAAACTAAGCTTGGTGACAAATTTAAGAAAAATCCGGCACTTCGCGACATGAATTTCAAAGCTCTTGAGCGTGGCTATCAACTTATTAAGAGTGCAATGTAAGGAGGGGAACAAATGGCTAAAGAGAATTGGCAATCGAAAACCTATGATAGCGAAAAAGGCTTCTGGGCTAATTTTCCAGGTTTATGTAAAGGGTGTGGCTTGTGCATCGAGAAATGCCCGGTAAAATGTATAACCTGGTCAGAGGATCTTGGAGTATATGGCACACCAAGGGTTGAAGCCGACATGAAAAAGTGCATTATCTGCGGTATTTGTCAGATGGTTTGCCCGGATTGTGCTATTCGAGTAGAAAAAAATAAATAAAACCAACTAATATTGTAGACTAGTGCCGGTAAAATGGTGTATTATAGAAACAGATTTTGTCATGTAGGTGATTAACTAGTGAATAAATTCCCGAATAAGATATTTGATATAGTCCAAGAAGATCTCATGGCTGTTGAAAAAGAACTGTATTCTATTATCCAATCGCCGGTAGATTTGGTCAATGATATTAGTGTACATTTGGTACAGGCGGGCGGTAAACGATTACGGCCCGCCTTGTATCTCTTATGTGCCCGTGGTGGTAATAATTCTAACCCCAGCAGTGAGTTACTTCCCATGGCTGTCGCCATCGAACTTATTCATATGGCGACGTTGGTGCATGATGATGTAATTGACAATGCGGATACTCGGAGGGGGCGTCCGACTGCCAATGCACGCTGGGGTAATCATAGCTCGGTATTGACTGGAGATTATTTATGGGCTAAAGCATTTTCAGCCATAGCCATAGGGGCTAAACAAAATATGCTGAAAATTTTAACTGATGTTATTTCAAACATGTGTGAAGGCGAGATAATTCAACTTCAAGAAGCATTTAACGCTGAGCAGGATGAGGCTGCTTACCGTCTCCGGGTAGCCCAAAAAACAGCAGATTTTATTGCTGCCAGCTGTGAACTTGGTGCCTTGGCTGGAGGACTGGATAACAGGGATGTTATGCAAGTTCGAGAATATGGCTATGCAATTGGTATGGCTTTCCAAATCACGGATGATATTTTGGATATTACTGCATCAGCCGAGCAATTAGGTAAGCCGGTAGGCAATGACTTACGCCAGGGAATTGTTACTTTGCCTGCGATTTATGCGTTAAAAACAAGTTCCCATCGTGACGAACTGAGGCGTATCATTGTGAACCAAAATATGTCTGATGATGATGTTAGACGTGGTCTGGAAATTCTTTATGAAACAGATGCTGTAGAGTATAGCTATACGCAAGTGAGTAAGTATTTGCAACATGCACGCAATAGTTTGCCAATAACGCTTAACGGCTCTGTGCGCGAGGCCCTGCTGTCAATTGCTGATTTTGTGGGATTGCGCAAATATTAACAGTGGTAAAAATTACGGCTTTCCTGATAATGTGTCTTTTGCTAACCATATCAGGTGGCCGTTTTTTGGGACGTAATTTGTTGCATTGTTTTTTGGGGAACGTACAGGTATAATAGAACTAGTAGACAAACTAACAAAGGAGATGGAAGTATGTTTAGTTTTAGTATGCCAGAATTGGTTGTAATATTGGTTATTGCACTGATTGTATTTGGTCCGGGTAAACTGCCGGAAGTTGGTAAGGCTATTGGTAAAGGCATGCAGGAATTTCGTCGGGCCAGCAATGAAATGATGAATCCCAAAGAAGAACCGATAAAAGTCGAGGCCAAGGTAGAGAGCGACAGCAAGCAGCCTGAGGAGAAAAAGTGAGGTTGTTTGATGCCAGAGCATGATGAAAACAATAAAAAAATTATGCCGGAATCTGGAGAAAACTCAGGCGTAATTTATAGTGACAAAGTAATACGGGAAGATATAGTGCAAGCGGTTGAACCGCTTGCAGAAGATGTAACTCAGAATGAGTCAAGCGAGGAAGAACCGACGGAAAGGGCAATGTCGCTATTAGATCATCTGGAAGAACTTCGCCGCCGATTGATTGTGGTAATTGCTGCTATTGTTATCGGCAGTACATTCTGCTATTTTTATGCTGCTGAAATAACCGCCTTCATAACGGCGCCAGCAGGGAAATTGTATTATATGAACCCATCCGAGGCTTTCTTTACCTATTTGAAGGTTTCTTTTTTTGCAGGATTTTTATTGGCATTACCAATAGTTATGTATCAGCTGTGGGCTTTTATCGTACCGGCTATGACTAACAAGGAACGCACCGCCAGCCTGTTATTGGTTCCATCATCTATTTTATTATTTTTTGTTGGTTTATTTTTTTCCTATTACTTTGTTTTGCCGGCAGGGATTAAATTCTTTATGGGGTTTGCTACGGAGAACCTGCAGCCGATGTTTTCTATCGGGCAATACCTTTCTTTTGTTATCTCCTTTTTAGTGCCGTTTGGCTTTATCTTTGAATTGCCATTATTTATATTCGTTATGGCTAGACTGGGAATTATTGGTTCGGGATTTTTAGTGGCCAAACGTAAAATGGTATTATTTCTATCCTTTGTCATTGGTGCTTTTATTTCACCAACACCAGATGTTTTCTCACAAACGATGGTGGCAGTGCCAATGATTCTGTTATACGAAATTAGCATCTTAATTGTAAAATATATATTGCGGAAATAGATATACTACTTCTCTGCTGAAAGGAGTATTGTTTTGGCCTATAATGATCTGCGGGAATTTATTACTGCACTCGAGTCGCGGGGCTGGCTTAAGCGGATTACGCAACCGGTTAACTGTGAACTTGAAATTACTGAAATTACTGATCGGGTCTCCAAAATGCAAGGAGATAAGAATGTTGCCTTATTGTTTGAAAATGTTACCGGGTATGATATGCCTGTGCTCATGAATGCCTTCGGCAGCATGGAACGTATGGCGTTAGCGTTTGGGGTGGAGAAAATTGACGATATTGCCCAGGAAATACGGCAAATTTTGAAATTGCCCTATATTTCACTGCAGAATAAGCTTGATTTGGTTAAGATTATTCCAACGGCCAAACGGGCAATTAATTTCCCCAAGTATGTAAAAAATGCTCCTTGCAAAGAGGTTATCATTAAAGATAAGCCCTCGCTTGACAAATTTCCTGTTTTGAAATGCTGGCCGGGAGATGCCGGGCGCTTTATTACTCTGCCATTGGTATTTACAAAGAATCCCCTTACTGGCAAACGCAATGTAGGCATGTATCGGCTGCAGATATTTGATCAGCAGACAACAGGTATGCATTGGCATATTCATAAAAATGGCGCTGAAAATTTCCGGGCACACAGAGAATTAGGCAAGGATAAAATTGAAGTGGCTGTTGCCATTGGTGGCGATCCTGCGATAACTTACGCGGCTACAGCACCATTGCCGCGTGATATTGATGAGATGGTGTTTGCTGGCTTTTTGCGTAAAAAGGCTGTAGAGATGGTCAAATGTGAAACTGTTGATGTTGAGGTACCGGCAGGTTCGGAGATCATACTCGAGGGCTATGTAAATATGGATGAGCTTAGGGTAGAGGGGCCGTTTGGCGACCATACCGGTTACTATTCACTGGCAGATAACTATCCGGTTTTTCATATAACCTGTATAACTCACCGTAAAAATCCGATTTATCCGGCAACTATTGTCGGTAAACCTCCGATGGAAGATTGTTTCTTAGCCAAAGCCACTGAGCGCATCTTTTTGCCACTATTACAATCTCAATTGCCGGAAATTATTGACATTAATTTGCCGCTAGAAGGCGTTTTTCATAATTGCGCTGTTATTGCGATAAAAAAAAGCTATCCCCAGCAGGCTAAAAAGGTAATGCATGCCATCTGGGGTATGGGACAAATGATGTTTACCAAAATGATTATCGTCGTTGACGATCATGTTAACGTGCAAGATATGAATGCAGTTTGGTGGCGGGTATTTAATAACATTGATGCTAAACGGGATATTGTCATGGTAGACGGGCCGCTGGATGTTCTTGATCATTCATCGCCAATGCCCAACTGGGGGACAAAAGTGGGTATTGATGCGACCAAAACCTGGCCGCAGGAAGGCCAAACCCGCGAGTGGCCTGATGAAATAGTCATGTCCGCAGATATAAAAAAAATGGTTGATGCCAAGTGGGCGGAGCTGGGCCTTGAATAAGTTAAAAGCCCATCTTGATAATATTGCTTTGTCCCATTCAATTTTTGCTCTGCCGTTTGCTTATATGGGGGCTTTCCTAGCTGCCGGTTCTGTGCCAAGCAGCCATGACCTTATATGGATTACCTTAGCTATGATTGGGGCTCGCAGTGCGGCGCTTGCACTTAATAATTTTATTGATCTAAAGTACGATAAACTACATCCACGCTTTACCGAAAGACCTATGGTTGCGGGTACTGTTAAACCGTGGGAAGCCATTATTCTTATTGTTGCCTGTTTGGTGTTGTTTTTAGTGGCGGCAGCCCAGTTGCAGCCGCTCTGCCTGACACTTTGGCCACTTGCTTTGATTCCTTTGGTTATATATCCTTATATGAAACGTTTCTCCTGGACATGCCATTTGGTTTTGGGATTAGCTCTAGCAGCAGCGCCTGTTGGCGCGTGGATAGGTGTTAAGGGAGACATATCGCTTGCCGTCTTGTTTTTAGGTTTGGCAGTAGGGGTATGGATTGCTGGCTTTGATGTCATTTATGGCTGTCAGGATGTAGCTTTTGATAAAGCAAATGGACTAAACTCCATGCCGGTGCGGTTTGGTGTCCAAGGAGCATTGCGGCTGTCAAAAATCATGCATAGTATTAGTATTGTTGGTTTTGCACTTGTTGGCTTGCTGCTGCAGTTGCATTTCATTTATTATTTCGGTGTAACATTGGCTGGAATTGTTCTTATATACCAGCATATCATTATTAGTGCTGGTGATTTAAGTAAAGTTACTCAACGGTATTTTATGCGCAATGGCCTAGTAGGAATCTTGCTATTTATATTTACAATAATTGCTTTATTGTATCGAAATCCATGATCTTTTACAATTATTTGTTTGTGCCTTCTTTCCCTGTGTAAAGAGGCACATTTTTCTTTTGATGATCTTCTTCGACAAAAGTTGACAATAATATTTTTTTTGAATAATGAAAAACTAGCAGGAATTTCAGAATATAAAGCGAATTTTTCCAAATAGAATGTATGTGAAATAACAAACTAATTTTATCAGCAGCAGTAAACGTAGTATTATAGTGGTTATAGGCGTAGTTAAATTCAAGACGAAACGGGAGGATTCAAAAGTATGAGTATGCTTGATAAGTCTTGCTCCGAATTTCTGGCAGTATTGGCCTCTAAAGCTCCAGTGCCAGGTGGCGGTGGTGCGGCAGCTCTTGGTGGTGCCATTGGGATGGCTCTTTCCAACATGGTTGGTAATCTAACTGTGGGTAAAAAGAAATATGCCGAAGTAGAAGGGGAAGTTAAAGAGTTAATTATCAAAGGTGAACAGTTAATTGCGGAGTTAAAAAACCTGGTGGATGAGGATGCTGCTGTTTTTGAACCTCTATCTAAAGCCTATGGCTTACCTAAAGACACTCCAGAGCAGATCGCTTACAAAGAACAAGTAATGGAAAAATGCTCCAAAGATGCCTGTGAAGGACCTATGAAGATTATACGTACCTGTTATGCAGGCATAAAAATCCACGAACGTATGGGACAAATAGGAACTAATTTGGCAATTTCTGATGTGGGTTGCGGAGTTGTATTTCTGAAATCAGCGCTTATTAGCGGGATGTTAAATGTGGTAATCAACCTAAATACGATAAAAGACCAAGAATATGTCAGCAAAAACCGGGCGGAAATGGAACAATTATTAGCTGATGGCTCGAAGATTGCTGATGATACATTAGCGCTTGTTCTTGGTAAAATAAAGAAATAGGAGGATTGGATAATGGCCGAAAGATTAGCCGGTAAAGCAGTTGCTGATGCCATGAAAGCAGAGCTCTCCCAAAAGGTGACTGCTATTAAAGCCAAGGGAATTACTCCCAAATTGGGAATTATCCGGGTTGGTGCCCGTCCTGATGATCTTTTTTATGAAGGCGGCGCCAAGAAAACCTGTGAATCTATTGGAATGGCTTACCAGGTTTTCGAGTATCCAGCCGATATAGAACAGGCTGATTTTGAAAAAGCTGTAATTAGTGTTGGGGCAAATAAAGAAATTAATGGCATTTTAATGTTTGCACCTTTGCCCAAACAACTAGATGAAAAGAAAATTCGCAATCTCATCCCTGTCGAAAAAGATGTGGATTGCATGACTATCGGTAGTGCTGCTAAAGTTTATACAGATGATCCTACAGGCTTTCCACCCTGTACTCCGACTGCCTGCATGGATATTCTCAAATTTTATAATATTCCATTAAAGGGCAAGAAGGCTGTTATATTAGGCCGCTCGCAAGTAGTTGGCAAGCCTGTTGCTATGTTACTTTTAAGGGAACATGCTACTGTAACCATTTGTCATTCCCGGACAGATGACCTGCCGGCTGTTTGTTCTGAGGCTGACGTTCTTATTGCTGCCGTAGGCCGGGCGAAAATGGTTAAAGCTAACTTTGTTAAGCCAGGTCAAGTAATTATTGATGTAGGTATTAACGAAGATCCGGCTAATCCTGGGAAATACTGCGGCGATGTTGATTACGCAGAAGTTGAACCAATTGTCGCTAAAATTACCCCAGTTCCGGGCGGAGTTGGATCTGTTACCACAGTTGTACTATGTAAACAGACTATTCAGGCTTGTGAGATGCAAAACGGGTTGGTTTAAAGAAAATCTCGCTTTCCTAAGTTTTTGAGTATCTGTAATTCTTGTTTGATCGCACTAGGAGGCAACATCTAATGGAAACTGATACTATTATTTCACAGCGTTTGCAGAATGGGTATAAGTTGGCATATGAAAAAGCTTGTGCTGGATTGGCTGCCAGAAACCCGGCGGAAATGGCCGCGAACAGTGGGGCTGTTTTTGATGAGACTAACGGTCTATTTATGCTTAAATATATAAATGATGGTTACACTATCAGCTATCCGGCAGGTGAGGTAAAGTTCGCTAATCGTCAGGAAGAAGTTCCTATGCCAGCTAAAATTGTATTGTTGCATTATTTGCTCACAGCAAAAGGACAGCCTTTAGCCGGACAATGGATTTCCTTCAAAGAGATACCTGGTGGTATGATTTATCTACAGCCGTTTAATGGTCGGGTTCTTGGCGGTTTTAAAGCTTTTTTTGGAAAAAATGCAAGTCTTTTAATTAGAGCAGGCGAAAAAATTGGTGGTCATACCGTTAAATTTGGTGATGCGGCTATTACGCTGGATATTCTTCCGCGGGTTCCAGTGACTTACGTCATTTGGGAGGGAGACGAAGAGTTTCCTGCTAATGCCACAGCTTTATTTGATGCCACAGCCCAGTATTACCTGCCTACTGAAGATTTGGTTGTTGCAGCAGCTGCTGGTGCCAGCTTGCTTAATAAAACATCCCGAACGCTGAGTTAGTCGGGAGTGCACGTCTAACACAATTAGACAGAAAATTACATATAATAATATATAATATACAATACTCAATTTCAAAAAAGTCTATTTATTTAAGGAGGTGAGGACTTGAAAATCGCAGTCTCCGGCAAAGGCGGCGTCGGTAAAACGTCTGTCTCTGCCAGTTTGGCTAAATTATTTGCCCGTGAAGGCCGTCGTGTATACGCGGTAGATGCTGATCCAGATGCAAGCTTAGGACTTGCCTTGGGAATTTCGGATGATATCTTGGCTAAAGTAATTCCTTTAATTGAAATGGAGGATGTGATTAAGGCAAAGAGTGCCGGTGGTGGCTTACTCTATAGCCTTAATCCAGATGTTGACGACATATTAGACGAGTATTCCATTAGCGTGGGTAACATCCGATTCTTAAGAATGGGTGCCATTAAACCAGGTGGTTCAGCATGCTATTGTCGTGAAAATGCTTTTTTGTTTTCAGTGGTTGATTCCTTGATCCTTGACAAAGATGATGTAGTCATCCTTGATATGGGGGCAGGTATTGAGCATCTAACTCGTGGCACGTCTAAGGGCATGGATCTTATGATTGTGGTTACTGAAGCAAGTAAGACCAGCGTTCAGACAGCACGGGTAGTAATGCAGTTAGCTAATGATTTAGGAATTGAAGTATCAAAAGTAATTGCCAATAAAATACACTCATCAAAAGAAGACGCATTCATCCAAGCTCAGTTTACTGCGGAAGAACTGTTAGGCGTCATTCGTTTTGATGATGAACTGCTGGATGTTGCTCTCGGAAACGAGGAAGACATACTTACCGGAGCCTTCAAAGCGAGTATGGAAGAAATTTATCAGCGTGTTATTCATTTAAGTGGCGGCAAGACAAGCAATAATGCAAAGTCTTGACGCAAATAAAAAAAGGGGGATTTAATTTATGGCTTGGGATCCTACAGTATTGAAAGATTGGCAAATTGCCGAAGCAGCAGAGGGAAATATCCCTTCTACCGAGAAGTATCAGGAAATGATGGGTCTGCAAAAAGATGAAATCATTCCTTACGGAAAAACCCCGAAGATTGACTTCTTAAAGGTAATTGACCGTCTGAAGAATAAGCCTGATGGTAAATATATTGAGGTAACCGCCATTACTCCTACCCCGCTTGGTGAAGGTAAATCAACGACATCAATTGGTATTATGGAAGGTCTTGGAAAACGTGGCATGAATGTTGGTGGCGCATTACGGCAGCCTTCAGGTGGCCCGACTATGAACGTTAAAGGCACTGCTGCCGGCGGCGGTAATGCTCTACTTATTCCAATGACTGAGTTCTCCCTCGGCTTAACTGGTGATATCAATGATATTATGAATGCACATAACCTGGGTATGGTTGCATTGAATGCTAGAATGCAGCATGAAGCAAATTACACTGATGCTGAATTGGCTAAAAGAGGTCTGAAAAGACTTGACATTGATCCGAAAAATATTGAAATGGGCTGGATCATTGACTTTGCCGCTCAGGGTCTTCGCAATATTATTATGGGGCTTGGCGGTAAAAAAGATGGTTTCATGATGCATTCCAAATTCGGTATTGCTGTTGGTTCTGAGTTAATGGCTATCTTGGCTGTGGCTAAAGATTTGGCCGATATGCGGGAACGTTTTAAACACATTGTAGTTGGTTACAATAAACAAGGTAACCCAGTTACCACCGGTGATCTGGAAGTTGACGGTGCTATGACTGCTTGGATGCGTAATACCATCAATCCGACACTCTGTGCTACTGTTGAAGGTCAACCTTGCTTCGTTCATGCTGGTCCGTTTGCTAATATTGCTATTGGTCAGTCGTCTATTATTGCTGACCGTATTGGTCTGAAATGCTTTGATTACCATGTTACAGAGTCTGGCTTTGCTGCAGATATCGGATTCGAAAAATTCTGGAATGTTAAATGCCGCCTGAGTGGACTTACTCCGAACGTTTCTATCTTGGTAGCAACTGTTCGCGCTCTCAAAATGCATGGTGGTGGACCTACCGTTATTCCAGGTCGTCCGTTGCCTGATGAGTACACTAAAGAAAACCTTGGTCTGCTTGAAAAAGGCTGCGAAAACATGGTACATTTGATCAACATGATCAAAAAATCTGGCATCAAACCAGTTGTTTGTATCAATGCGTTCTACACTGATACTCCTGCTGAACATGCTTTGGTTAAGAGAATTGCCGAACAGGCAGGCGCTCGCGCTGCTGTTTCGCAGCATTGGATGAGCGGTGGCGACGGTGCTCTTGATTTGGCCGACGCAGTTATTGATGCTTGCAAAGAAAAAGTTGATTTCAAATTCCTCTATCCGTTGGAAATGCCATTACGTCAGCGTGTTGAGAAGATTGCCAAAGAAGTATATGGCGCTGATGGTGTTGATTGGGCTCCTCTGGCTCAAGAAAAAGCTGAGAGATTTGAGTCTGATCCTAAGTATGCCGATTTCTGCACCATGATGGTTAAGAGTCACCTGTCCTTGTCGCATGAACCTACTTGGAAAGGTGTACCAAAAGGCTGGAGATTGCCGATCCGTGACATCCTTGTATATGGCGGCGCCAAATTCCTCTGCCCAATGGCTGGCGCAATCAGCTTGATGCCAGGAACTAGCTCCGACCCTGCTTATCGTCGTATTGATGTTGACGTTAATACTGGCAAAGTGAGTGGCTTGTTCTAATTAAAATAAGCTAAACAAAAAAAATCTGATTACTGTGTAAAATATTTTTTAAGCTTGCAGGTATTCGTCCACCTAAGGGCGAATACCTGTATATAGAGTTTGTGAAAAAATCCTCAAAATATCACATGCTCTGCTAGTCTAAGAGTTAAGCTCCTTGTAAGTGGACTCAACTGAAAAACATCTATGATGAACATAGGGAGGAAAAGAAGAATGTCCGAATACAAAACAATCGACGTGGCAGCAACTCAAATGCTCGACAAAGCCAAAGAAATCGGCTTTTTATCAACATTTGACCGTGCCAAAGCTCAAGAGCCTCGCTGTACCTTCGGCAATACCGGTATTTGCTGCCGTATTTGCTTGCAAGGCCCTTGTCGCATACTGCCTAAGAAACCGGGTGGTAACAAAGGTGTCTGCGGTGCTGCTGATTACACTATCGTAGCCCGTAATACAGTTCGTTATATTGCTGGCGGCGCTGCTGCTCACTCCGATCATGGCCGCGAAATTGCGGAAACTCTTCTGCATACTGCTGAAGGTAAGCTGAAAGACTATCAAGTTACTGATGTTAATAAGCTTATGTATGTGGCTAAAAATATCGGTGTTGAAACCGAAGGCCGTGATGCAAATGCTATTGCTAAAGATGTTGCTAATGCTGCGTTGGCAGAGTTTGGCCGCATTGATGAAGCTGAAGAACTTACGTGGCTTAAATCTTATGCCCCTGAGAACACTCTAAATATTTGGCGTAAAACCACTGTAATGCCAAGTGGTATCAATCTTAGTCTGGCAAAATTACTTCATCAAACTCATGTTGGCAATGACTCTGACCCAGTTAATATTATCTTTGGTGGTTTGAAGGTTGCGTTATGCGATATTGATGGTCAGCATCTTGCTACTGACTTATCTGATATTCTTTTTGGTACGGGGGTACCTGTAGTAACGGAAGCTAACCTTGGCGCTATCAAAGCTGATAAAGTTAATATTGCTGTCCATGGCCATAACCCGTTGCTTTCGCAAATGGTTGTTAAAGCTGCCAAAGGAATGCAAGATGAAGCTAAAGCTGCTGGTGCTACGGGCATCAATCTTGTCGGTATCTGCTGTACTGGTAACGAAGTTCTCATGCGTGAAGGCGTTGCTATCGCCACCAACTTCGCAACCCAAGAATTGGCAGTTATGACTGGTGCTATGGATGCTATGGTTGTTGATGTTCAGTGTATTATGCCAAGCTTGCGTTCGGCTGCTGAGTGTTTCCATACTAAGATTGTTACCACTTCGCCTATCATGAAAATTCCTGGATCCTACCATTACGCGTTTGATGAGCATCGTGCTATGGATAGTGCGAAAGAAATCATTCGTTTGGCAATTGACGCTTATAAAACGCGGGATAAAGCAAAAGTTTCTATTCCTAATATTACCAATAAAGTTGTTGCCGGCTTCAGTCTTGAGGCTATGCTCAATATATTCAAGAAAGTTAACCCGGACAATCCGATGCGAGTTATCGCAGACGCTATTGAAGCAGGTGAAATTAAAGGAATCGCGGCCCTCATCGGCTGCAATAACTTAAAAGGCACCCATGACCAAAATCACACCGCGATTGCTCAAGAATTGGCTAAAAATGACGTATTGTTGCTTGCTGGCGGTTGCTCTGCCCAGGCTCACGCTTTGGCAGGCATGATGAATGGCGAAGCTGTACAGCAATATGCTGGTGAAGGTCTGAAAAAATTCTATGCTCGTCTGAATGCAGCATCAGGTTTAACTGAAGATCTGCCGTTGATGTTCCATATGGGTTCTTGTGTTGACTATAGCCGCATGCAGGTTTTTGTTAACATGTTAGCTGCCGAAATGGGCCTGGATAACTCGGAAGTTCCTTATGTTGTTAGTGCTCCGGAAGCTATGTCTGAAAAGGCTGTTGCTATTGGCTCCTGGAATGTCGCTTATGGTAATCCTACCCATGTTGGTGTTATCGCTCCTACTGTAGGCAGCCAGCTTGTTAATGATGTTGTTACCAAAATTGCTGAAGATGTATTTGGCGGCTATTTCTTCTGGGAACCAGATGCGGCTAAAGCCTCTGCTAGATTGATCGACATTCTGGAAGAACGTAATTGGAAGAATGTTATGCGTAAAAAAGCCCGTGATGCCAAAGCGGCTAACTAATTAGCGTTTAGGATCATGTTAATAGCTATTTAATAGATAATGAGAATTGACTCTATGAAGGAGGACGAAAAACAATATGTCTATGGAGCTTTTTAAAGGCGCCTATGAAGGTGCTGTCACAGCTACCAGCTATGCAGAAATTCTTCTGGCTAAAGCGATTAAGGAACACGGTGCTGATTGCCCGGTTAAATATCCTGATACTGCCTACAGACTGCCTGTAATCACTGCGCTGAGCGGTGAAGAAGTAAATACCATTGGTGATCTTGCACCAATTCTTAATAGAGTTCGTACTACCAATATCAAGGAAGAACTGACTTTAGAAAATGCTAAGCTCAATGGTGAGGCCACTCTTTATGCTGCGGAAGTTATTGAAGCTTTGCGCTATATTAATGGCGCAAAACCTGATGTATATCCATATTGCGGCTTCGTCACTGACCCTATTCTTCGTAAATTTGGCGTACCTTTGGTTGACCAGACAATTCCTGGCGTTGCCGTTATTGTTGGTAAAGGTAAAGACAGCAAATCCACTGCCAAACTGGTAAAAGAACTCCAGTCCAAAGGCATTATGATTTTCTTGGTTAACGAAGTAATTGAGCAATGTATTGAAGAAAACGTTAAAATTGGTTCTGAATTCATTACCTTCCCAGTTGGTAACTTTACCCAGGTTATCCATGCTGTTAACTTTGCTTTCCGGGCTGGTCTCGCTTTCGGCGGTATCCCTGCCGGTCAGCGTGAACGGGCTATAGAATATCAATTGAAACGCGTTTTCGCGTTTGTTATTCAGCTTGGACCTAATGATGTTGTTAAAACTGCTGCTGAATTTGGTGCTATGTTCATGGGCTTCCCGACAGTTACCGATCAGCCGGTAGCCGAAGAAATTCCTGAGTGGTATCAATCTGAGCCTGATTATGAAAAAATCGGCAAACTTGGTCTTGAGATTCGCGGCGTAAAAATTAAGATTGTTGATATCCCTGTACCTATCACTATTGGACCTGCTTTCGAAGGCGAAACCATCCGTAAAAAAGATGCCTGGGTTGAGTTCGGTGGCGGTCGTTCTACCAGCTTTGAGCTTGTTCGGATGGTTGGTGTTGATGAAGTTGAAGATGGTAAAATTGAAGTTATCGGACCAGAAATTGACGAGATGCCGGAAGGCAGTGTCTTCCCACTTGGCTTTATGATTGACATCTATGGCCGTAAAATGCAGGAAGACTTTGAAGGCGTGCTCGAACGCCGTATCCACTACAACCTTAACTATGGTGAAGGCTTGTGGCATGTAGCCCAGCGTAATATGATGTGGGTGCGTATTGGTAAGAATGCCCATGCCGCTGGTTTCAAAATCAGAGATTTCGGTGAAATCCTGATTGCGAAATTCAAATCCGATTTCCCCGCGATTATTGACCGCGTACAAGTTACCATTATTACCGATAAAGATGTTATTGAAGATAAAATCAAGCTTGCTATTGAAAAATATGCTACCCGTGATGCTCGACTCAAAGATCTTACTGATGATGTTGAAACATATTATTCATGCCTGCTTTGTCAGTCCTTTGCACCAAACCATGTGTGCGTAGTATCGCCAGAACGCTTAGGTTTATGCGGTGCTGTTAGCTGGCTTGATGCAAAAGCTTCTAACGAAATCAATCCTCTTGGACCAAATCAGCCGATTGAAAAAGGGGAATGCCTTGATGCTGAAAAAGGTCAGTGGAAAAACCTTAATGACTTCATTTATGCTAATTCCCACAGCACGGTCGAAGCCGTAAACTTCTATACGCTTATGGAATACCCGATGACTTCTTGCGGTTGCTTCGAAGCCATTATGGCGATTTTGCCGATGTGTAATGGTGTCATGATTACAACTCGTGAACATGGTGGCGAAACTCCTTGCGGCATGACCTTCTCCGCTTTGGCAGGTACTTGTGGTGGCGGTATGCAGACTCCTGGCTTTATGGGTCTTGGTCGTCGGTACATTACCAGTAAAAAGTTTATCAAAGCAGACGGCGGCCTTGCACGTCTTGTCTGGATGCCGAAAGAGCTCAAGGAATTCTTAGGTCAAGACCTTATTGATGCTGCAGTAGCTGAAGGTCTGGGTGCAGATTTCGTGGATAAGATTGCTGATGAAACTGTTGGCACTAGCGAAGATGAAATCCTGCCATTCCTGGAAGAAAAACAACATCCGGCTCTTAAATTAGATCCGATGATGTAATAAGTCCCACGTATTTATTTAAGGCAGAATTCGGAACACATTATGATAGGAAAAATTAATAACGATCAGATGTGTTCCGATTCTCATATTTATTTTAAGTTCTTATATTCGAAAGGAGAAGAGAAAATGGCATTAACCGGTTTGGATATTTTCAAACAACTGCCCAAAACAAACTGTAAAGACTGTGGTTCACCTACCTGCTTAGCTTTTGCAATGGCAATGGCTAATGGTAAAGCATCCCTTGATATGTGCCCGCATGCAACTGAGGCTGCTAAAGAAACGTTGGGTGCTGCTACTGCACCACCAGTAAAAACTGTAAAGGTTGGCGTTGGTGAGCAAGAAGTAGTTTTGGGTGACGAAACCGTCCTCTTCCGTCATGATAAAACTTTTTACCATCCTACTGCTTTAGCAATTCAGATTTCCGACAAATTATCCGGTGCGGAACTGGATGCCAAAATTGCAAAAGTTAACGATTTGGTAATGGATCGTGTTGGACAAAGAATAGCTATTGATATGATTGCTATTACAAATTGCTCCGGCGATGCTGCAACCTTTAAGGCTGCTGTTGAAGCTGTAGCTGCTAAAGCTAACTTCGCGTTATTGCTGGTTGCTGATGTAGCTGGTCTTGAAGCTGCTGTTCCTGCAGTAGCTGCTAAGAAACCTCTTATTCATGCTGCTACTGCTGAAAACTGGGAGAAGGTTGTAGCTCTTGCTAAAGCCAATAATTGCCCAGTAGTAGTAAAAGGCAATGGTCTTGATGATACTGCTGCTTTAGTAGAAAAAGTAGCTAAAGAATATAAAGAAATTGTTATTGATTTTGGCAACACTGCACCAGCTAAAACTCTTGGTGATATGGTTAACGCTCGTCGTTTGGCAATCAAAAAGAAATTCCGTCCGTTTGGCTATCCGATGCTTGCCTGCGCTTTAGCGGCTGATCCAAAAGAAGAAGTAGTAGAAGCAGTTACTTATGTTGCTAAATATGCTAGCATAGTTTGCCTAAAAGCTGACGAAAAACAGCATTTACTGCCCTTAATGGCATGGCGCATGAACATCTACACTGATCCGCAAAAACCAATGGCTGTTGAAGCTAAAGTTTATGAAATCGGTGATGTTGGTCCTGATTGCCCTGTATATGTCTGCACTAACTTTGCTCTCACCTACTTCGCTGTTGAAGGTGAAGTTGTTGGCAGTAAAATCCCTGGCTATATTGTGGCTGTTGATACCGATGGCGCTTCTGTTCTTACAGCTTGGGCTGCCGGTAAATTCGTTGCTGAGCCTATTCATGAGACTATTAAAGCATGTGGCATTATGGATAAAGTTAACCATAACAACATCGTTATCCCAGGTTATGTTGCCATTATCACCGGCAAACTCAAAGAAATATCTGGGTTGGACGTAATTGTTGGACCACAAGAAGCTGTTGGTATTCCTGCTTTTGCCAAGGCTCGTTACCCCCAACTCATGAAATAATAACTATTTACAACCTTGCTGTCTGAAATGAGAAAACAGTCTTGAGCAACTAGTCAGGAGGGTAATTTACGGATGAATAACCGGTTGGTAACATTTCTTCCCGCAGGAGTAAAAGTAGAAGTAGAGCCAGGTACGGATATCCTTACTGCCGCAGGTAAGGCTAATATCGAGATAAAAGCTCCTTGTGGTGGTGACGGTACATGTGGCAAGTGTGCGGTTCGAATTAAGAGTGGTAATGTTAAAGCCAGAAGAGATAGCTATTTAGCAACAAGAATTGCTGAGAAGGGATTAAATCTAGCGTGCCAGACTTTAGTGCAAGATGAGGATCTAGTGGTAGAAATACCCAATACCTCGTCTATGAGCAAGCATCAGGTGCTAGGTGAAAATACTTCAGTAGGCGCTGGTGTTTCAGATGCCTTAAGTAATTATTTGTTACATGTATGGCAGCTTAAAGAATTAATTCTGGAAAACCAAGAAAGCCCGCTTAATGGTTATCCGCTTAATCCGCTTTGTCGACGTGTTCGGCTAACTCTGCCTGTAGCTAACCTGCAGGATAACCGTGATGACCTTAACCGCCTGACAATGGCTCTTAAGAAAGAAATTAACTGTACGGACATTCGTGTTCCACTTTCGATTATTCAGAAGTTGGGAGAAATCCTCAGGGTTGATCAGTTTAAAGTGACTGTACTGCTATCTGAGGTCGGTGGTAAGGTGGAAATAATTGCTGTTGAGCCAGGCCATGGTCATCAGCAATTATATGGTATCGCTGTTGATATTGGCACTACTACTGTAGTAGCCTACCTCCTGGACCTCGAAAAAGGTAGAGTTATTGATACGGCAGGAACTCATAACCGCCAAGCACGCTTTGGCGATGATGTCATTAGCCGCATTGTATATGCTGTCGAGGAACCTGATGGACTTAATACAGTTCATCAAAGTATCATTGGCACCATAAACACACTCATTATGGACTTGTTAGTGAAACAAAGACATATCAAAGAAACTGATATTCGCGTTATGATGACAGCTGGCAACACAACTATGGCGCACTTGTTCTTGGGGATTAATCCCAAGTTCATCCGCCTGGAACCATATATTCCGACAGCCAACTTCTATCCGGTTGTAAAGGCTCAGGAATTAGGGCTTAAAGTTAATCCTGACGCTTTAGTATTTAGCTATGCGTCAGTAGCCAGTTATGTCGGCGGTGATATCGTTTCCGGTACGTTGTTTACAGCCATGGGCAATGAGGATGCACCAATATCACTCCTGATTGATATTGGTACAAATGGTGAAATGGTATTAGGAGCCGGTGATTGGTTGGTAACTTGTTCCTGTTCGGCTGGCCCGGCATTTGAAGGGTCAGGGATATTGTTTGGTATGAGGGCTATGCATGGCGCTATTGAACGGATGCAAATAGATCCTCAAACCTATGAAGTAGCTTATACCACAATTAACAATGGTAAGGCAATTGGCATCTGCGGTTCAGGTCTTATCGACTGCTTGGCAAAGCTGAAAAGTACGGGTGTCATTGACCGTGCAGGCAAGTTCCAAACCAGCCTGCCGACGGAACGGATGCGTATTGGAGAGACAGGACCTGAGTTTGTGCTTGTGTGGCGCGAAGATACTGATATTAACCGTGATATCGTCATCTGTGAAGCCGATGTCAAGAATCTGCTTAGAGCTAAAGGTGCGGTATTTGCCGGAATTCGTACACTCTTAAATGTGGTCGGTTTTGAGCTTGAAAGTATTGAAAACATTTATGTAGCTGGCGGATTTGGCAACTATCTCAACATTCCTGATGCTATCGCTATTGGACTATTGCCTGATATACCTGTTGAAAAATATAAATATGTCGGCAATACCTCGGCTAAAGGCGCCTGTATGGCGCTCTTATCCCAAGAGGCGTGGCAGGAAGCCAATAATCTGGCAGGTAAAATGACGTACATTGAATTGTCGGTTGGAAATCTGTTTATGGACGAATTTGTCTCATCCTTGTTTATCCCTCATACTGATTTAACTTTATTCCCTAATGTCAGTATTTAATTGCATTAAAACTGAAGTTCGGGTGTATCGAAAGGAGTTTTAAGACATGGCAAAACAAATTGCAGTGGCAGGCAAAGGCGGCACTGGTAAAACTACGTTTACTGCATTACTTATCCGATATCTGGTTAAAAACAATAAAGGCTCCATTTTGGCGGTTGATGCTGATGCGAATGCCAATCTGAATGAAGCACTAGGTATGGAAGTAGAGCAGACAATATCTGAGTTGATAACCAGTACCAAAGATCCTAAGAATATTCCTGCTGGCATGACACAGGAAACATATATTGAATATAAACTCCAAACCTCATTAGTTGAATCAGATTATGTTGATATGCTGGTGATGGGCGGACCAGAGGGTCCTGGGTGCTACTGCTTTCCTAATAACCTTCTTAAGGGGTATATGGATAAGCTTAGCAAAAACTATGGCTATGTACTCATGGATAATGAGGCCGGCATGGAGCACATTAGCCGCCGGGTAACTCAGGATATTGATTATATGTTTGTAGTCAGTGATGCTTCGGCCCGGAGTATTCGGTCTGCAGGTCGGGTGCGTCATCTTGTGGATACACTCAAATCAGATGTAAAAAACATTTATTTGATTGTCACTAAGACGCAAAATGACGAGGATCTTGCTACTTTGCAAGGAGAGATTGATAAAACCGGTCTTAAACTAATCGGGGTAATTCCTTATGATCCTCAAGTAGCTAAATTCGATTTATTGAGTCAGCCACTGTTTGATTTACCAGATAATTCGGTGGCTGTACAGGCGGTCAACGCCATTTGTACAGAAGCAAAAATCTAAATGTTTGGAAGGAGCGTAACTATGGCAACTAATATGTTGAAAGAAAGATATTCCGGTAAAATTAATACCGTTACCATTGGTGCAACCAAAGAACAGGGTGGCACTCGTACTAGCACTGTAACCGTTGGTGGCGATTCCACTATGCCATTCCTCCAATTTGAAGGTGAAATGCCTTTGAAGCCAGTTGTGGCAATGGAGATTCAGGATATTAATCCTGATTGGCATCCTGTATTAAATGAAGTGTATGCCGATGTTATTAATGATCCGGTTGCGTGGGCAAAAAAATGCGTGGAATTTGGCGCTGATTTGATTTATATTAAACTTGCTGGTGCTCATCCTGACAGTGGCAATAAAAGCCCTGAAGAATGCGCTAAAGTAGTTAAAGATGTACTGGCAGCTGTAGGCGTACCTGTTATTGTTGTTGGTTGCGGCGAGGAAGAAAAAGACAACGCAATTCTGCCAGTTGTCGCAGAAGCTGCTGCAGGTGAAAATCTGTTAATTGGCTTGGCTAAACAAGACAACTACAAGTCTGTTACTGCTGCTGCTATGGTTCACAAGCACAAAGTACTGGCTCAAAGCCCACTTGATATCAACATTTGTAAACAGCTCAACATTCTTATTTCAGAGCTGGGTTTCTCCCCGGAAAATGTAATTATTGACCCTTCAACAGCAGCTCTTGGTTATGGTATTGAATATACTTACTCCATCCTTGAACGCGGCCGTCTGGGCGCACTTCAAGGCGACAAAATGCTGTCTCAGCCTGTAATTTGCCAAGTTGGCTATGAAGCATGGCGTGCTAAAGAAGCTAATGCTTCTGAAGAAGATTTCCCTAACTGGGGTAACCAAGCCGACCGCGCTATTCTGTGGGAAGCTATGACTGCAGCTGGTCTTTTACAAGGCGGCGCACATATAATGGTACTGCGCCACCCAGAAGCTGTACGTCTCTTCAAAGTAAATGCTGATGCATTAATGGTAAAACCTGAAATTTAAGCATCTATCTTTTTAGGATTCCAGTAAAGTATCTTAATTAAAAATGAAGGTTCCCAAAAAAAATAATATTATCGAGGAGGATTACAATGATTATCATTGGCGAAAGAATTAATGGTATGTTCAAAGATATCGGTTTGGCTATCCGGGAGCATGACCCGAAACCTCTACAAGAATGGGCTGTTAAACAAAAAGAAGGCGGCGCTAGTTATCTTGACGTTAACACTGGA
The DNA here is from genome assembly GCF_007830295.1 of Sporomusa sp. KB1. Taxonomy (GTDB): domain Bacteria; phylum Bacillota; class Negativicutes; order Sporomusales; family Sporomusaceae; genus Sporomusa. The sequence continues at coordinate 3,658,012 of NZ_VLKC01000002.1, forward strand.
CCTAACTCCGAAGATCAAACGATCGATCTTCCCTGGATGATTAATGTTGTAAAAGAAGTTAGTGATCTGCCGTTGGCTATTGATACTACCAATTATGACGCTATGGAAGCTGCACTTATAGCTTATGGTAAACCAGGTGCATTAATTAACTCCATTGGCTGCGAGCAAGAAAAAATTGATCGCGTTTTCCCAATGGCTGCAAAATATCAAGCCGATGTTGTATGCCTGTGCATTAATAAAGTTGGTATTCCTAAGAGTGCTGAAGACCGTGTTGCTATGGCTATGGAGTTTGTTGCCAATGCTGAAGCATATGGTCTGCAACCGGATAATCTGTTTATTGACCCGATTATTTTGCCAGTTAACGTGGCTCAGGAACATGGCGTTGAAGCTTTAGAAACTATTCGCCAAATTAAAATGATTTCCAATCCTCCTCCCAAAACCACTGTTGGTCTTTCCAACATTTCACAAAAAAGCCCGTTTCGTCCGCTTATTAACCGCACCTTTGCTGTAATGGCTATGACTGCCGGTTTAGATTCAGCTATTTGCGATGCTAATGACGAAGCTTTAGTTGATGCTATTGCTACCGCACGTTTAATCCTTAATCAAGATATTTACTGCGACTCCTACGCTAAGGTGTTCAGACAGCGGTAATATCGCTGGGTTTACGCCAGGAAAGGAGGTCAATGATGTCAACAGTGAACCAACCTACTAAAGGGAAAGCTTCTTTCTGTCAAGAAATTGAGGAAAAATCGCATCAACCGATCAGTTCATGCTATCACTGCATGAAATGTGCTGGTGGCTGCCCAATAAATTTTGTCATGGAACATAACAATTATGAGATATTACGTATGATCCAATTGGGAGAAAAGGATAAAGTCTATAAATCCAATACTCCTTGGCTATGCGTTGGTTGTAAAACTTGCGCCGTAAGGTGTCCGAACGGCATTGACACATCTAAGGTTATGGATACCATTAAAATGGAAACCATTGCTGAAGATAAAATTCCGGCCAGTCATTACAACATCAAATTATTTTACGAATTGTTTCTTGATTCCATGAAAGGGTTCCCGATAATCGGTGGTGAAGGCCGGGGTTATGAAGTTGGACTTATGGGACTTTACAAATTCTGTACTGGAGACTTTTTTGCGGACATGGATCTTGGCAAGGAAATGACAAAACGTGGCAAGATGCCATTTTTGCCTCATAATGCCCTTAAGCGGCGGAAGGGTGAAATCAAGAAAATATTCCAGAGAGCAAAGGAGAAAAAGGCGCCATGAAACTAGGCTATTATCCGGGATGTTCACTTCATTCTACTGCGGCAGAATATAATATGGCCACTGAGGCCGTATTTGATGCCTTGGATCTTGAATTGGCTGAACTTCCAGAATGGAATTGTTGTGGAGCTACCGCAGGTCACTCCACAGATCGTTTTCTCGCGCTTGCTTTGCCGCTCAGAAACCTTGTCATTGCTGAAGCCGAACAGCAAAAAGAACTTATTTTGCCATGTGCTGCTTGCTATAACCTTGTAAAGGCTGCTGATCATTATGTGCGTGAAGGTACTCCGGAAGCTAAAGATGCTAACGAAGAACTGCAAAACATAATGGGATCCTCCTACAAGGGGACAGTCCATGTTACACATCCGCTGGAAGTTATCATGAGGAAAGAGTTTATTGGTAAAGTTAAGCCTCAGGTTAAGAATCCACTCAAGGGCCTCAAAGTTGTTCCTTATTATGGTTGTCTGCTTACAAGGCCTACTTATGTAGCCTTTGACGATGTTGAGCAACCGCAAGCTATGGATCAACTAATGAATTTAGTTGGAGCCGACGTGAAGCGGTGGTCATACAAAACGGACTGCTGCGGTGGTAGTTTGACGGTGCCACGTACAGATGTCGTTTATGAGATAACTAAAAATTTGGTAACAGAGGCGCAACGAGCAGGAGCTGACGCAATTGTAACTGCGTGCCCTTTATGCCAGATGACTTTGGAAACCCGGCAGAAAGAAATTAAAAATCCAATACCAATATTTTTCTTCACCGAATTGCTAGGGATAAGTTTTGGACATCCTCAAGCTAAAAAATGGATGAAGAAACATATTATTGATCCCATACCGCTCTTGACATCATTGCACCTGTTGTAATCGCTTTAGAGAAACCGGCAGAACTATTTATATAGATAGCTATGTCCGGTTTCTCTGCGGTTATATCAGTTAGGTAATGATGGCAAAATAGGATATTTTAGCGAAAGGCAGTGAGAGCCATGCAAAAGGATGTGCTCGTTATTGGCGGTGGCATTGCCGGTCTGCAGGCGGCTCTGGAATTAGCTGGGGCAGGATACCCTGTTCATTTGGTGACAGATGAAGCAAATCTTGGCGGGAAATTAGTTGATTCTTCAGAAAGCAAGCAGTCTGCTTGTGTATGGGGCGATCAGGTAAATATTTCTGCTTTGTATTTAGGTGGTAATCTTCATGCATCCAGTACGGTGCTGGGTTCACTTATTACCCGCGCCGCTAATAATCCACTTGTGCATATCTATACCAGTGCTAAGCTGGTTGAATTACAAGGGGATGTAGGTCACTTCCAGGCTACCATCAGCGATACCAAAGCCGGCAAGCTCACCCAAAAACTTGTCGTCGGAGCGGTTATTCTGGCAGCCGGTTTCAGCATGTATGACGTTTCCCAAAAAGGCGAATTAGGATACGGGTACTATAAAAATGTTGTTACCAGCCTAGAGTTTGAACATCTCTTATCCGAAAGCCGTTATCGCTCAGATTGTATCAGACGCCCGTCGGACGGAAAATGTGCGGAAAAAATTGCTTTTATACAGTGTGTAGGTTCCAGGGATGTAGTATCCAAAGGTGAATACTGTTCAGCTATTTGCTGTATGTTTACTGCTAAAGAAGCCATATTGGCCAAAGAATTTGCTCCCAAAACTGACGTTACCGTCTACTATCTTGATTTAAGAGCATGCGGCAAAAACTTTGATACCTTTTTATCGCGTGCGCAAGAGTTAGGTACTAAATATGTACGTACTATGATTTCTGAAGTAAAAGAAGACCCGGTAACTGAAAGATTATCAATTAACTATGCTGCGGCTAGTAAACCGGTTAAGGAAGAATTTGATCTGGTTGTGTTGGCTGCAGGTATTCGTCCATCTACCCGTTTAAAAGAAACTGCTGGAATATTGCAAATACCATTGAATGAGTTCGGTTTTGTTCAGGCAGATCCGCTTGATCCAGTGATAACTAAGAAACCAGGTATTTTTTCGGTTGGTGGCAGCCAAGGGCCGCTTGATGTTCCTGAAACCATGGCATTGGCAAGTGCAGCAGCTGCGGCTACAACCAAAGCTCTTGGAAAAGGGGAAGCGCGACCAGCTCGCAAACCAGTACCGGAGCGTGATATCAGCAAGGAACCTGTACGGGTTGGCGTATTCCTCTGTAAAGGCGGTTTAGCTGCCATGGGTGCTGATGTCAATGCGGTGATTGATGCTGCTAAAAAACAGGCAGATGTAACTGTGGTGGAATGTGAGCAGGCAGTATGTCAGCCTGAGGCGATAGCCAAAATGCAAAAACTGATTGCTACACAAGGACTGAATCGTATTGTTGTTGCACCTTGTGTATTAAAGCATAACTTAAACCTGTTCCAAGAAACTGTCCAAGCTGCTGGTTTAAACCGAATGCTTGTAGAAATGGCGGCTGTGCCCGTAAAAGCTTGGGAAGGAAAAACAGATAAGGCTACCAGTGCTGCTATGCAAGTCACTACCCGTGCAGTGAGTGATGTCAAAACCTATAAGCCACTTAAATGGCATGCCGAGCCTGTAGTATCCCGTGCACTTGTCCTTGGTGGCGGTGTTTCCGGCATGGCTGCTGCGCTGGCATTAGCTGACCGCGGATTTGGTTGTACCATTGTTGAAAAATCATCTGAACTTGGTGGATATGTTCGTGATCTTACTGGTTGTTTAGAGACCGAAGAGCTCAAGCAAACTATTGATAAAATGGAAAATCAAGTGCGGAAAAATAACAAGATTGAGGTTCTAACCAATTCAGAGGTTGTTGAGTTTAGTGGTCGCCAAGGTCACTTCATTACAACGGTTGCGACTGGACAAACAACCCAAAAAGTTGAGCATGGAATAGTTATTCTGGCTACTGGTACTACCACCTATGTTCCTTCTGAATATTTATATGGTCAGGATCAGCGCGTGATTACCGGTGTTGAGGCTATGCATCGTTTGGCAGACGGGCGTATACCGGCTAAAGGGGAAGCTACTTACGTCTTTGTACAATGTGTTGGCTCCCGTAATGAGGAGCATAAATACTGTAGCCGTACTTGTTGCGGGGAAACGGTATTTGCGGCGACTAAGATTAAAGAGCAAAATCCTGAAGCTAAAGTGTATGTTTTGTCACGCGATATCCGCACACCAGGCTACCTTGAACTGAAATACCGCGAAGCACGTAAAGCGGGTGTAGTGTTTATTCACTATGAAGAAACTAATAAACCGGTATTAGTAAAAGATAGTGCTGGTAATCTCGCGATGAAAATAAATGATCCGCAGTCTGGTCTGGAGCTAAACCTAAAGCCTGACCAAGTGATTTTGGCTGTTGCTCAAACGTCAACTCCGGAAGCAGCTCAGATTGCCGACCTCTTTAAGATCCAGGTAAATGATGATGGTTTTCTTTCAGAAACTCACTCTAGCTTTGGCACAATTGCTTTCCCCGGTGGCGGCATCTTTATTACAGGTGCAGCTCATGGTCCAAAATCAGTTGTCGAATGTCTGACTCAGGCCAAAGGGGTAGCCGGACGTGCTGCTCGTATCTTAGCTCAGCCTGCGTTAATGATGGGCGGTACGGTAGCTGAAGTAGATTGGGAAAAATGTGCAGCTTGCTTAACCTGTGTACGGACATGTCCTTACACAATTCCGCAAATTACTCGTGAGAAAAAGGAAATGGGCGCTGCCTACATTTCTCCTGCGGATTGCCGCGGCTGTGGCATGTGTGCATCAGAATGCCCGAATAAGGCTATTTTCGTACATCATTACCAAGATGATGAGGTACTGGCCCGGGTTAAGACCGCGTTGACGGAGGTGGGTTAACTATGAGTGATGTTAAAGTAGTAGGATTTGTTTGTCGTATGTGCGCACTAATTAGCTCTGACCTTGGCCCACCAGCTGATGTTAGCATTACCATTGAGACCGTCGAGTTACCCTGTGCTGGTAAAGTTGACGGCAGACTGCTGTTAGAGGCGTTTGAAAAAGGCGCTGACGCTGTATTTGTCGCTGGCTGTCCTGAGCATGAGTGCATGAACGTGAAAGGCAGTTCACGTGCCCGGAAACGTTTGGAGCATATCAAAGAAATTTTGGATCAAGTGGGGGTTGGCGGAGAACGTCTGGTTATGTATAATGTATCCGGAACCCATGGTCCGCGTTTCGCCCAGATCGCCCGGGATATGGCCGGACTGCTTGAAAAGTTAGGTCCGAGTCCGCTTAAGGCCCGGAAGGCCTAGAAAGGAGACGAGTCAAGCGATATGATAGTTGCAGAAATCAAGCCGATTGAAGAAATTGCCGAGTCCATAAAAAACGCGAAAAAAGTGCTGGTTGCCGGTTGCGGCGGCTGTGTTACTGTATGTCTGTCCGGCGGACAGAAAGAAACTGATATTATGGCTAGTGCTCTTCGAATGAAGATGGAAGTTGACGGACATCCTGTGAAAATTGAAACAGCTACCTATGAGCGTCAATGTGATCCTGAATATGCGGTAAGGTTTAAAGAGCATCTCAAGGACGTAGATGTTGTTGTGTCCATGGCTTGTGGCGTTGGCGTGCAATTTATGGCAGAAAATTATCCTGATATCATCTTTGTTCCTGGTCAAAACACTAAATTTGCTGGTGCTGCTGTTGAACACGGTATCTGGGAAGAACGCTGTATGCTGTGTGGCGAGTGTGTGCTGGCCAAGACTGGCGGCGTATGTCCTGTAATCCGTTGTTCCAAGAGTCTCTTGAACGGCCCTTGCGGCGGTTCCCAGAACGGGGTTTGCGAAATAAGCAAAGATACTCCTTGCGGATGGCAGCTTATCTATGACCGCCTAAAAGGCCAAGGACGTCTGGACATGATGACAGAAGTATTACCGGCTAAAGACTGGTCGAAAAACAGAGACGGCGGTCCTCGCAAAATTGTGAGGGAGGATGTGCGGTTATGAGCGAAGCAGTAGCTATTGATAAACAAGCTGTTTTGAAAACAGACAGCAAATTAGAAAAACTGTACTCTCTGGGTCATTTTGTGGTGACAGGTGAACTTGGGCCACCCCAACATTCGGAAGGTCATGAATTAGAGCATCATGCCACTGAGCTTAAAGACATTGTTGATGGTTTTAACCTCACAGACAACCAAACCGCTATTGTACGGTTGTCCAGTATTGCGGCAGGTGTTCATGTGTTGAAGGGCGGCGGAGTACCGATTATTCAGATGACTTGCCGGGATCGTAATCGCATTGCAATGCAAAGCGATTTACTTGGTGCCTATAGCTTAGGAATTCGCGATGTATTGTGCCTAAGCGGTGACCATCAATCGTTTGGTAACCACCCGACCTGTAAAAATGTATATGATGTTGACTCTGTGCAATTGATTGCCATGGTCAAGAAAATGCGTGACGAGAAAAAACTTCTGTCTGATGCTGCTATCAAGACCAATGAACCACGGTTTTTTATCGGTGCCGTAGAAAATCCATTTGGTGATCCGTTTGAATTCCGGGCTATTCGTCTTGAAAAGAAAGTAAACGCAGGTGCTGACTTCATTCAAACGCAGGCAATATTTGATATTGAAAAATTTGCCCGTTTCATGGAAATGGTAGTAGCCCGAGGTATTCATGAAAGAACAAAGATTACCGCAGGTATTCTCCCAGTGCGTTCGGTAAAAGCGCTGCAGTATATGAAGAAAGATGTTGCTGGGATGGAAATCCCCGACAGCTTGATTGAGCGCATGAAGAAAGCAGAGGACCCGAAAAAAGAGGGTATCCAAGTTTCGATTGAATTGTGTAACCAACTCAAGAAAATTCCAGGAGTAGCTGGTATTCATATTATGCCTGTTGGCTGGGAAGCAGCCTTGCCGGAAATTGTTAAAGGTGCTGGATTCTTACCAAGGCCAAAAGTATAAGGTTAGGGAAATGTTACTTTGTAGTTGAAAATATATACTTTAGGTTTTCAGACGAAGCCGTTTCCTATTAGTGGGGTCAGCTGAAACCAGCTGACCTCACCTCATATTATCTTGTATATACAACAAAATATGAGGTGTAAGATACTGGGAATTACGAGGAGGTAGAATTATGTGTAATTCGTGCGAAAAAGAGCTCGAAACAAAATTTCCCGCCGATAAAATAGATTTGACATTGCTCGAACCCGTATTCAAAGAATATGCGGGTAAAGCTGGCAGTATTATCGGGATACTGCAAAAAACTCAGGAAATTTACGGATATTTGCCATTAGCCGCATTGCAGGCTATAGCAGATAATACTGATAATAAACGGGCCAAGATTTATGGGATAGCGACCTTTTATTCGCAATTCAGGTTAAATCCTGTCGGCAAATATGTTATCCTGCAGTGTCAGGGTACAGCCTGCCATGTACTTGGTTCCAAGGCGATAGGCAGCGCCATTTGCGATGAACTGGGGATTACCCCCGGCCAAACAACTGCTGATGGACTGTTTACCCTGGAGGATGTTGCTTGCTTGGGGTGCTGCAGCTTGGCACCGGTAATTATGATCAATGGTGAAGCTTATGGCAAACTTACGCCAAACAGCGTAAGAAAAATTTTGCAGGATATAGCAGAAGCCGAGAAAGGCGGTGTTGTAAGTGAAGGTTAGAGTAGGTCTTGGCAGTTGCGGCATTGCTGCTGGTGGACGTAAAGTAATGGACAGACTGGCCCAAGAAATTAAAAATCATGGTAAAGAGATTGAATTGTTGCCAACAGGCTGTATTGGAATGTGCTTTTATGAGCCTATTGTCGATGTATTTGATGGTGACAAGGTATACAGTTATGCTAACGTAACTGCCGATATTGCTACAGAAATATTCAACAGTCATATCATCGGTGGACAACCTCTTACTCAATATATTGTATCCACAACAGAAAAACCGTATGCCATATTAGCCAAACAGGTACGGATTGCGCTAAGAAATTGTGGAGTAATTGATCCCGAAAATGTGGATGAATATAAGGCAAATGATGGCTACAAAGCTTTATCGAAAGCTCTTAAAGAGATGACTCCGGAAGAAGTTATTGAAGAAATCAAGGTAGCAGGTTTGCGTGGCCGAGGCGGCGCAGGTTTCCCGACCTGGTTCAAATGGAATGCAGCCAGACAATCAAAAGGAGAAATCAAATATGTAGTATGTAACGCTGACGAGGGCGATCCCGGAGCGTTCATGGATCGCAGCGTACTTGAAGGTGACCCGCATGCTCTTTTAGAAGGCATGGCTATTTGCGGTTATGCAATTGGTGCCAATGAAGGCCACATCTACTGCCGGGCCGAATATCCTTTGGCAATAAAAAGATTGGAAATTGCGATTGCTGATGCCAAACAGCGCAACTTGTTGGGTAAAAATATTATGGGGACCAACTTCTCCTTTGATATGAAAATTAAAAAAGGAGCCGGTGCTTTTGTCTGCGGCGAAGAAACAGCTTTGATTGCGTCGCTGGAAGGCGAGCGGGGTATGCCGCGCCTTAAACCGCCGTTCCCAGCCCAGTCTGGCTTCTGGGGAAAACCTACCAATATTAATAACGTTGAAACCTTTGCAAATGTTCCTTGGATCATGTATAATGGCGGCAGTGCTTATGCAGCCTATGGCACCGAGAAAAGCAAAGGTACTAAAGTATTTGCACTTGCCGGAAAAATCAAAAATGGCGGTTTGGTTGAAGTACCGATGGGGATGTCGCTGCGGGAAGTTATCTATGATATCGGTGGTGGTATTCTCAACGACAGAGAATTTAAAGCTGTACAGATGGGTGGACCATCCGGCGGTTGTATACCCAAACAATTACTGGATACTCCTGTTGATTACGATTCAATCAATAAAACCGGCGCTATCATGGGTTCTGGCGGCATGATTGTTATGGATGAAACTACATGTATGGTTGACATGGCAAGATTCTTCCTGGATTTTACAGTCAAAGAGTCTTGTGGTAAATGTATCTACTGCCGTATCGGCACTAAGCGGATGCTGGAAATTCTGGAAAGAATCACCGCAGGCGAAGGCCGTGAAGGTGATATTGAAGAATTAGAAGAACTGTCCATTAGCATTAAAGATGGGTCATTATGTGGTCTGGGTCAAACAGCGCCCAATCCAGTATTAACAACTATCCGTTATTTCCGGGATGAATATGAAGCCCATATCAGAGATAAAAAATGTCCGGCCAAGTCCTGCAAACCATTATTAACATATACTATTCATCAAGATAACTGTAAGGGTTGTACGTTATGTTCTCAAAAATGTCCTGTACAAGCTATTAGCGGCGAAAAGAAAGCCCCACATGCTATTGATCAGGCATTGTGCACCAAGTGTGGAAACTGTGCGAGCGTTTGCCGATTTGACGCAGTTTGTATTGAGTAGAAGGGAGTGGTGAATAATGAGCAAAATTAGTATAAATATAAATGGCCGTGAGATAGTTGTGCCGGCAGGACAAACGATTCTGCAGGCCGCTGCTGAACATGGAATAGAAATACCGCATTTATGTCATGATGAAAGAATCCAGCCATATGGCGCATGTGGACTTTGTGTGGTAGAAGTGGAAGGAAGCCCTAAACTCGTCCGCTCTTGTGCAACTTCTGTGCAAAACGGTCAGGTTATTAGAACAGATACCAGCAGAACAGTTGTAGCCCGGAAAACTGCATTGCAATTATTAGCCTCAGACCATCGGGGTGATTGCAGACCGCCTTGTATGCTGGCTTGTCCTGCGCAAACCGATTGCCAGGGTTATGTTGGTCTTATTGCTAATGGACAGTATGAAGAAGCATTAAAACTTATTAAAGATAAAATGCCGATTCCGGCCAGTATTGGAAAAATTTGTCCACATCCTTGTGAAACCGCTTGCCGGCGCGAATTGGTGGAAGAGCCAATTTCTATTGCTCAATTAAAGAGCTTTGTTGCGGAGGTTGACCTCAATGGAAACAAATATCAGCCGCCGATGAAGCCGGCGACTGGTAAAAAAGTCGCCGTTGTGGGTGCTGGTCCTGCTGGACTCACTGCTGCTTATTTTCTCGCGCGTGATGGACATAAGGTTGTAATTTATGAAGCTATGCCTCATCCTGGCGGTATGCTGCGTTATGGTATTCCGCAATATAGGTTAGACAAAGCTTTGCTTGATGCTGAAGTCGCGCTGATGACGAAAATGGGCATAGAGATTATCTATAATACCAAAATTGGCGATGATGTTAGCCTGGATTATCTGCATGACAACTATGATGCCGTATTCCTGGGAATTGGCTCCTGGCAGAGTCAGGGACTGCGTTGCAAAGGTGAAGACATGGAAGGCGTTCTTGGCGGCATAGATTTTCTGCGGGAAGTCACCATGAACAGCAATATTACCTTAGGCGGTAAAGTATTGGTAGTGGGCGGCGGTAACACCGCTATGGACGTGGCCCGTACTTCGAAGCGACTAGGTGCTGAAGAAGTAACCATTATCTACCGTAGAACTATTGATGAAATGCCGGCTGAAAAAATCGAAATTCATGAAGCCCAGGAAGAAGGCGTTAAATTCCAGTTGCTGGTGGCGCCAGTCGAAGTATTGGGTGAAAACGGTCAGGCCAAAGCCTTAAAATGTGAAATTATGCGGTTGGGTGAACCGGATGCTTCTGGCCGGAGAAAACCTGAGCCTACTGGTGAAACTGTCGTATATGAAGCCGATAGAATCATTGCTGCAATCGGTCAAAAGACAGTGATCGGCAATATAAAAGATATAGCTACTGATAAATCCGGCAATATTATTGTCAACGGCGGTGCATTTACTACTAACAGGGACAAAGTATTTGCTGGCGGCGACGCTGTCACCGGTCCGAAAATTGCTATTGATGCTATTGCCCAAGGTAGAAATGCTGCCCAAGTAATTGACAATTACCTTAACGGTTGCTTGGTGCCACATGCCGAGAGTCAATATTTCACTCAGAAGGACATAACTGCAGCTGATTTGGCCGACAGAGCCAAGGCACCTAGGGCTAATCTGACAGTGGAAGACGCCGACGTAAGAAATAAGAGCTTCATGCAAGTCGCAAAAACCTTTACGGAAGAGGAAGCCCTGCGCGAAAGCAAGCGTTGTTTGGAATGCGGTTGCCGGGACTACTTTGAATGTCAGCTTATTAAATATATTCAGGATTATGACGTTAGTACGGAAAAAGACAGTAAGGTTGAATGCCACAAAACAACTGAATTTGATAATCATCCGTTCATCGAACGTAATCCGGACAAATGTGTATTATGCGGTTTGTGTGTCCGTGTTTGTGAAGAGGTTGTTGGTGCAACTGCCATTGGCCTGGTAGGCCGCGGTTTTGATTCAGTTATTATGCCGGAATTTAAAATGCCGCTGAGTGAGACAGCTTGTATATCCTGTGGCCAGTGTGTGGATGTCTGTCCGACTGGTGCCTGCATGGAAAAACAAGTCAGCTATAAGCAAATACCGGCCAATATGGACAGCATGGCCTCGGTTTGCGGCTACTGCGGCGTAGGCTGCAACGTTAATGTAGAATATAAAGGTGACGTTGTATTCCGTGTTACTCCAGACAAGGTTAACGACGATGGCTGGTTGTGCCAGCGAGGTAAATTCGGTCTTGGCCATGTTAATGACAAAGCCCGGCTGACAGCACCGGTTATCAAACGCAACGGGCAGTTTGTCAAAGTAGACTGGAACGAAGCCAATTTGGAAGTGGTTAAACGTCTGCAGGCTGTTGTTGCTGCTTATGGTAAAGACAGTGTTGGCGTTGTCGTATCTCCCCGGCTAACCAATGAAGAGTTGTTTTTGGCTGGAAAGCTGGCTGATGCCGTGAAATCAACCATTAAGACTTCATACAGTGTCGATGGAGGCAGCGGTCTAGGTTCTGTATTGGGATATGATGCTTCCACAAATAGTTATGCTGAACTTGATAATAGCGACTTTGTGTTAACTTTAGGCAATGTTAAAGAAAACCATCCGGTACTGGATTTCAAAATCAGACTGTCTGGTGTTAATAGCATAGCTTGGCCTCAATCACTGGCAAATACTGCAGATATGAAGGTATTCCTTAAGGCGCTGCTGAACTTAGGTGTGGATGAGAACAAAGTAGCTGAAAAAACCGAAGGTTTCGCCGAACTCAAAGCATCATTGGCTGATGTTACGGTCAGTGAAGAGGTACAAGCTCTGGCCCAGAAATATGCGAAAGCAGCAAAACCACTCATTGTAATTGATGAGGACACTGTCAGTGCAGAAGCGGTAAAACTAATGGCTTATGCGGCAGTGTTAACTGGTAAAATTGGTGCTGCATATCGTGGAATTATACTTGTCAGAACCAAAAATAATACTCAGGGTGCAGTTGACATGGGCTTTGTGACGCCAGTCAGCGCTGTTGCTCAGGGTATTGAAAGCGGTAAAATTAAGGCGTTGGTGGTTATTGGCGAGGATCCGGCCGCTTATCCACAAGAATCTGCCTTATTGCAAAAACTTTCCTTCCTGGTTGTTTATGATATGTTCATGACCAAGACGGCAACTGCCGCTGATATGGTTGTCCCACTGGTAAGCAGTGCGGAAGTCAATGGCACCTACACCCGGAGCGACCGTCGAATCCAGGCAGTACGTGCGGCAATTCAACCTAAAACGGGTAAAGCAACACTGCAAATATTAATTGAAACTTTAAATAGCTTAGGAATTAAATATGAAAATATTGCTGATGTCAGAGCAGCAATTGCCAGTGAAGTTCCCAATTATGCCGGCATGGATGTTGCTGACTTTGGGAATATGGTTTACTGGCCGAACAATAAAAATGTTTTGTATACTGATGGTTTTGCAACTGAGGGGCAAAAGGCAATTTTTGCCGCAACTGGTGATGTTCCAGTATTCGTAGAAAAGAAAAAATATGATTCTGTGGAAATGTATTTTGCAAATGGTAAGCAGAGTTTGTAGTTCTGCTAATTCAAACAGAAATGGGTCAGGGTTCGCCCTGGCCCATTTCATTATGTAGATAGTAATATTAGTAGTAATTCTGGTATAATAATGCCGAGGAGGAATGAAAGATGATACTAATGATCGACAACTATGATTCTTTTGTCTACAACCTCGTTCAATACCTTGGCGAACTGGGAGAGGATGTTCGGGTTTTTCGTAATGACAAAGTGACTATTCCTCAGATCGAAGAGTTGTCGCCAGACCATATTATTATTTCACCTGGCCCTTGTACACCGAATGAGGCTGGAGTGAGTCTTGAACTTATTGATTATTTTAAGGGTAAAATTCCGATTCTTGGTGTATGTCTTGGTCATCAGGCTATTGGACAGGCGTTTGGTGGTGATGTAATTCGTGCGCCGCGATTGATGCACGGTAAAACCTCGCTTATCCATCATGATGGCAAAGGCGTTTTTAGCGGTTTAAAAAGTCCGCTGACAGCTACTCGTTATCATTCGCTAATTGTAAAAAGGGAGTCTCTGCCTAATTGCTTAGCTATTACTGCAGAGACCGAATTAGGCGAAATTATGGGTATTCGTCATATAAAGTATGCGGTTGAAGGCGTACAATTTCATCCGGAGTCTATTCTTACCGAAGATGGACATGCTATGTTAGTTAACTTCCTCGCTTCAAATCCAAACTGGACATGCAAGAGAAAGGGGCCAGCCGGTACATGAAACCGACACCGATTATTCGTGAGATAACGATTACCTTATCGCCTGCTGAGGTATTTGCGCTGTTTGCCCAGCAGCCCTATAGTGTATTTTTAGACAGCGGCAAGGACATTTATGGTATGGGGCGCTATTCCTTTATTGCCTATGACCCATTTCTTATATTCTCAAGTAAAGGACAGACAATACATATTGAGGAAAAGGATGGCCGCCGCACTTTTGAGGGTAATCCTTTTGCTGAGTTAAAGCGGCTGCTTGCAATATATAAAACCCAAAAAGTTTCCGGGTTACCACCTTTAACAGGTGGAATTATCGGCTATTTTGGCTACGATATGGGATATTTACTGGAAACTATTCCAGATTTTAGTATAGATGACTTAAATAATCCTGATTGTATGTTAGGCTTTTATGATACTGTTCTGATTTTTGACCACCATGCTAACAAGGCTTATGTTGCCGCCAATGGTTTGCCGGAACAGGATGAACTGCTCCGGCAGCAGCGGGCTGAGCGTCGTATTGAAGAGTTAACGGCGCTAGTTGCTCAGGCTAAACCTTTACCTGTGCCAGAGCCGCAAGTGCCTGAGGGTGATTATCAATCTAACTTTACCCGTGAGGGCCACTGTGCAATGGTACAAAAAGGCATCGACTATATTGCCGCTGGCGATATTTTTCAAGTTAACCTGACCCAGCGCTTCAAGGCCAAGGTAACGGTTCCGCCCTATGAGTTATACCGGTATTTGCGACATATTAACCCGGCACCCTTTGCTTCCTATTTGAATTTTGGCGAAGTAATTGTGGCCAGTTCTTCGCCGGAACGCTATTTGTTAGTTAATGGTAACAGGGTAGAGACCAGGCCAATAAAAGGTACAAGACCGCGCGGCAAAAATCCTGAGGCTGACCGTTTGTTACGCGAAGAACTGGCTGCCAGTGAGAAAGATCGGGCCGAGTTGGTTATGATTATCGACCTTGAGCGTAATGATTTGGGGAGAGTATGTGAATTTGGCAGTGTCCGTGTGCCTGATTTAATCAGGCTGGAAGAGTATGCGACAGTATTTCATTTGGTGTCAACAGTAGTCGGCAAACTATCTGAAGGCAAAGATATTATTGATTTACTTATGGCCTCTTTCCCCGGAGGTTCCATTACCGGCGCACCCAAAGTACGCGCTATGGAAATTATTGATGAGCTTGAGACAGTACGTCGCAGCATTTATACTGGTTCAATCGGTTATATTGATTTTAACGGCGATGCGGATTTAAATATTGTTATTCGGACTTTTGTTATTAAAGATGAGTATGCGTACTATCAGGTAGGTGGCGGCATAATAGCCGATTCTATACCAGAACTTGAGTATGAAGAAAGTTTGGATAAGGCACGGGCACTTATGCGGTCATTAGGTTATCAGGTCTAATAGGAAAGGCGGCTGATAGAATGATTATTTATTTTAATGGTCGGCTTATTTCAGCCGATGAATTTGTTGTTTCTCCCCTAGACCATGCGTTTCTTTATGGACATGGTTTATTTGAAACTATGCGCGTCTATAATGGCAGAGTGTTTAGATTAGATGAACATTTAGATCGCCTGAAAAATGCCGCAGATTACTTACGGTGGCCTACACTTCCTTCGCATGCTGAACTCAAGGCGGCTATTACGAGCGTGCTAAACGAAAATCAGCTAATAGATGCTTCAGTACGTCTGACTGTATCAAGAGGAAGCGGGAACCCGCGGCCTGACCCTGGTAGATGCGGTCAACCGGCAATAATTTTGTTTGCCTTGCCACTGCCGGCGCCGCTGCCGCCAGAGGGTTGGAGCATAGCTACGGCTACGCTACAGCGCAACTTATCTTCGCCACTAGTAGGGATAAAGTCAGCTAACTATCTTGACAATATTCTGGCTAAAAATGAGGCCAAAGCGCGGGGGGCTCAGGAAGCCCTTATGCTCAATACAGCCGGTTTCGTAGCCGAAGGTTCAATGAGTAATCTGTTTTTTGTTACAGCAGGCAGGTTGATTACACCAGATGAAAATAGTGGGATCTTACCTGGCATTACCCGGAATTGTATTATTGAATTGGCACAGGCTTCAGGAATGCCTGTAGAAGTAAGACCAGTTAAACCTGAAGAGCTAACTGAGGCTGATGAAATATTTTTAACAAGTTCTGTTATGGAAGTGATTCCGGTAAAAATGCTTGACGGCCGTCCAATTGGCAGACAGCAAATAGTGCCTGGCTGCTTTACGGCTAGGTTAAAAGAATTGTACCGGGAATGTACCCAAAAGGAGTGAGATCATGGATGCACTCAAAGGAACGAGTAATTATCCAGTTATTAAAATTCGTGGACAGGAGATTGTCAAGATAGAGGAACCGGTTGTCGAGGAAATACCGCTTACGATCTATTTGAATGACAAGGAACTTGTTACCATGTTAGCTGCCGCTGGTGAGGAAAATTATTTGGTGATAGGTTTTTTGGCTACAGAGGGTATTATCCAGACGGTTGATGATATCAAAACTCTTGCTATTGATACAGGTAAAGGTGTCATACATGTTACCACAACTTCAGGTCAGATTGCCGCCGAAAAGATGTTTTTGAAACGATATCTGACTGCTTGCTGTGGTAAGGGGCGCAGTGCCTTTTATTTTGTGAATGATATTTTGACAGCTAAGACAGTGGCGACAGATTTAACAATTACACCCGGCGAGGCTATGCACTATTCCAAATTATTAGAGGCAGCGTCGGAAACCTTTCGCCTCACCGGCGGTGTGCATGGGGGTGCGTTGGCCGCTGCTGGAGAGTTGATTTGTTGGAGTCAAGATATTGGGCGGCACAATGTATTTGACAAGTTGTATGGTCGTTGTCTACTGGAAGGAATTAGTACTCGGGATAAAGTGTTGGTTTTTTCCGGACGGGTATCCTCGGAGATATTGCTCAAAGTCAGTAAAATGAATATCTCGGTCCTTATTGCTCGCTCAGCCCCTACTACGTTGGCCCTTGATATGGCTGAAGAACTTGGTGTAACGGTTATTGGCTTTGCGCGGGGTGAACATTTAAACATATATAGCCATCCAGAACGAGTCAGAGGAATCTAGCAGGTTAATCCGAGACTACTTGCAGGCGACAGAGTAAGTAACAGGATTTTGCGGAAATGGGCAGACTCTGTATCGACTGTAAAGAATGTTCCTATTCCGTGTTACGCGTTTGGAAAATAAAAATAAAGGAGGAAATAATCTAGTGTCAGTAAAACTGGAAATTGCTCAGGAAATTTTGTTAAATTTAGTAACAGTAATGCCTAAGGAACGAGTGGCATTACACGAGTGCTGGCAACGTATCTTAGGAGAAACAGTAACCTCTGACATGGACTTTCCACCATTTAATCGTTCGCCGCTTGATGGCTATGCTATGATTGCCGAGGAAGTGACTACTGCAACTCCTGAAAATCCAGTAATGCTCAAGCAAATTGACTATATTCCGGCAGGCGGAAACCCTAGTAAAACTATTAGCGCCGGAACAACCAGCCGCATCATGACAGGTGCGCCTATACCGCTTGGAGCTACCGGCGTAATTCGTTTAGAGGACACGCTTGTAAATGGCGATAGTGTCAGCATTTTGGATGGCAGAGGCGCAGAAAAAAATATATGTTTGCAGGGAGATGAAATATTTCAGGGGGAAGAGGTTGTTGCCCAGGGGACGATCATAAATGCCGGGGTAATGGGGATGTTAGCCGTCCTCGGTAAAAGCCAGCCTTATGTTTTTCGTAAACCACGAGTAGCACTTATTGCCACAGGTAGTGAGATTATACCTATTGATTTTCCCCTCGCACCAGGTAAAATTCGTAACTCAAATAGTTATATGCTTTGTGCGCAAGTAGCTGAAGCAGGTGGACAGGCAGTATTCTTAGGTAACGCTTCTGACAATATTGATGAAATTGCGCATTTATTAGAAAGTGCCTCCGACTGTGACGTATTCATAACTACCGGTGGTGCTTCGGTAGGCGATTATGATCTTATTGGTGAAGTATACAAAAAATTAGGCGTTACCTTACTATTTGACAGAGTGAGTATGAAACCTGGAATGCCTGTATTAGCCGGGGTTCGCAATGGAAAACTCTTTTTGGGCTTATCAGGTAACCCGGCAGCAGCAGCAATTTCTTTTGAACAATTGGGGCGGCCCATGCTTATGAAAATGGCGGGGCGTAAGGTGTGGTGGCGACCGAGAATTAAGGGCATATTGGCTTCTCCTTTTAAGAAAAAGACAGGTGACAAACGTTTTGTCTGGGCACGGTGCTGGCAGGCTGATACAGATATTTTAGTTGAACCATCACGTGCCCAGGGCAATGGTATGTTAAAATCGGCTATGGCCGCCAATGCACTGATTGTTATTCCGGAGAATTCGCCGCCGCTAAAGGTAGGTACTGAGGTAGAGATTATCTTACTGGCAGATGCTTAAAGTAAAGAGAATATTTTCATAGAAAAAGAAAAAGCCGCCTAAAATTATTCATTCTAAGCAGTTTTAGAGCCATATTCCCGGCAGCCCTTGCATTTATCTAGCACACGAGTTAAGACTTATCTATTTTTTTGTAAGAGTTCTTTTTCCAAAAAATCAGCCATAGGAGCAGGATCATTTACCGAAAAATGAGGAATATCATCATAGATAGTTGTATCAGAAGCGATTGCCAGTAATTCTTCTTTTGAGCATAGCGGGCTTTCACAGGCTTCTTTGCGAAATACCTCAATCCGGAGCTTACTTTCTCGCTTGTAGCCTTCTGTAAAGATAATATCAACCCCATTAATATGGGCGGCTACTTCTTCAAGCAGTAATTCTTTGGTTACTTTTTTTATCATTGCCATTTTTTCTGGTGAGGAGATGCAAACAATATCGGCACCTGCTTGCGCATGACGCCAGGTATCTTTACCAGGCTTGTCAATGTCAAAGCCATGAACATCATGCTTTATGGTAGCAACCTTGTAGCCTCGCAGTTTTATTTCCCGAATTAATTTTTCCAAATAGGTAGTTTTACCACAGTCTGAGCGTCCCACAATTGATATTACTGGAATCATTGCAATAATTACCTCTTTTCTTTATCTAATGGCTTATACAAATTCCATTATAAATGCAGGATAAACTTCAGTGCAAGTAGTTGTCAAAAAATAGTATACAAATGTTATCTGTGTGTTGAAGTAACCGCTGGATCGCAATGTGTGAAAAGGTGTCCCTTTGGGATAAAAAAATCTGTGGCACTTAGCTAAGTGCCACAGATCTTATGTTTTATAGCTTCTAATTAATTAAGCTTTTCGACTTTGACTGCACATACTTTGTATTCGTAGGTTTTGGTTGTTTTGTCTAAGTTACCACTGGTAAGTTCATTGGTTGGGGTTGCGAGATAGTGGAAGGACATCCAGATAACTCCCGGCAATACACGGTCTGTAATCCACGCTTTGGTTTGAACTTTGCCGCGGCGTGAGGACACACTAATGATTTCTTGATCCTGGATTCCCAGACGTTTTGCGTCATCAGGATGTAGCATGGCTTGTTCTTCAGAACGGAAATCAGTCAGTGTTTTTGAGTAACCGGGGGTAGTTATGTTGTAGTGATAAAGAATTCGGCCTGTGCTTAGCAGGAACGGATACTCTGGATCTGGTTCTTCGCCAGGAGCCTGATTGTCAATGGCCACAAACTTGGCAGTACCGCAGCTGAACTTGCCATTGGCATGCAGATACTGGGTACCAGGATGGTTTTTATCCGGAACCGGCCATTGTAGGCCGCTTGCTTCAAGACGATCATATGAGACACCCGCCAAGCTTGGGGTGAGAGAGGCTATTTCATCCATGATTTCACTCGCATGATTGTAGGACATCGGATAGCCCATCCGTGTGGATAAGTCCACCAAAATCTGCCAGTCTGCGCGGCTGTTGCCGACCGGATTGATGGCTTGGCGAACCCGTTGAATACGACGTTCCGTATTGGTAAAGGTGCCGTCTTTTTCAGCAAAGGAGGCTCCTGGCAAAACGACATCAGCTAACTTGGCTGTTTCGGTTAGAAACAGATTTTGTACAACAAGGAAATCCAAATTCTTGAGTCCTTTGCGGACATGATTGGCATCGCCGTCAGTTAGAACGGGATCTTCGCCCATAACATACATGGCTTTGAGTTCGCCGCTAACGGCTTTATCGAACATATCTGGAATCATGAGTCCCACTTTATTCGATAGTTTTACGCCCCACGCCTTTTCAAATTTATCTTGAACCATTGGGAAATCGACTTTTTGATAGCCTGGATAAACATTCGGCAAAGCACCCATATCACAGGCACCCTGTACGTTGTTTTGGCCACGCATTGGATTTACACCAGTATTAGGTTTGCCGATATTACCTGTCAGTAGGGTAAGGTTGGCTAAACTCATAACGTTATCTGTACCGCATACGTGTTCGGTTATTCCCAAGGTATAAAAAATCTGTGCTTTTTCAGCTGTGCCATAGATTTTAGCTGCTTCAAGCAGTAAATCTTTTGGCACGCCGGTGATGCTTTCTACATATTCGGGGGTATATTTTTCTACTGTTTCAGCAACCTGCTCATACCCGTTTGTGCAGGCTTCAATAAAGGCTTTATCATGCCAGCCGGACTTGATAATGATGCGCATAATACCGTTAATTAAAGCAATATCAGTGCCTGGTTTCAAACGCAGCCAAACATGGGCTTTGCCAGCCAGTTCGGTTTTTCGCGGATCAGCTACCACGAGTTTGGCACCGTTGCGGAGAGCTTGCCGCATTTTTGCGCCAATGACAGGGTGGGCTTCAGTTGGGTTAGCCCCAATTACAAACAAAACTTTGCTGTGGGGAATTTCATTAATAGAGTTGGTCATTGCTCCGGAGCCGAATGAAGTGGCCAGACCGGCCACAGTGGGAGCGTGTCAAGTACGTGCGCAATGATCGACATTGTTGGTACCGATCGCTGCGCGCATAAATTTTTGCATGATATAGTTATCTTCGTTAACGCATCTGGCAGAACTAAGTGCTCCTATCGCGTCGCCACCATAGGCAGTTTTTATTTCACCAAATTTGCTGGCAATTAGATCAAGCGCTTCATCCCAGCTGGCCTCAACAAATTTGCCGTCTTTTTTTATCAATGGCGTGGTAAGGCGTTCCGGGCTGTGGATATAGTCAGTACCGAAACGTCCTTTAACGCAGGTAAGACGACCATTAACCGGACTGCTTAGATTGGAGGTAACACCAATAACCTTATCGTCTTTTACATTTAGATCGAAGTTACAGCCTACACCGCAGAAGGGGCAGGTTGTTTTAACTTTTTTATCAGGCAAACCAGCAAGATGCATAGGCTTTTCGGTCAAAGCGCCTACTGGGCAAGCCGATACACAGGTTCCGCAAAATAAACAACTGGACGAATTGACCATGTCTTCGTCAAATGCCGGTGCGACCTTGGTATCAAATCCCCTGTTTGTCCATTCAAGGGTATCGCAGCATTGCACTTCCCGGCAAACCCGGACACAACGTCCGCAAAGAATACATTTGTTATTATCCCGAATGATGAAGGGATTGCTGTCATCTACAGCAAAGTTACGGCGCTCGCCTTCAAAACGAACTTCGCGGATGCCGAATTGGTTTGCCAGCGACTGCAACTCACAATCCAGGTTGCGCTGACAGGACAGACAATCTTGTGGATGGTTAGCGAGCATAAGTTCAACTACGCTTTTGCGTGCTTCGCGGATGGTTGCCGAGTTGGTGCGTACAACCAGCCCTTCGGATACTGGGTAGGTGCAGGCGGTAACAAGTCCTTTGGCTCCTTCCACTTCTACGACACAGACACGGCAGGACCCTTCAGGGGTTAAATCAGCGAGATGGCATAAAGTGGGAATAGTTACTCCCGCTTGCTGGGCAGCCTCTAAGACAGTACTTCCTTTGGCAATTTCGATGACTTGTCCATCAATAGTTAGTTTTACCATTAACTGTGTTCACACTCCTTGTGATAGAATAGAAACTACTGGGTACTGGGGAAAACGGATAATAAGAACGTAATATTTTTAATATTCAATAATGAACTTCAACGTTATAATGAATTTTCCTTCTTTTTAAAAGAAAATATGTACTAAGTTTCACAAAAGATTTAATTAAGGCTGAAGACTTACAATATGAACCGGTTAGAACTTGACACTGTCCACTGTGATAGGTATAATAAAGTCAATTATATATGATGAATAGTGATGAACGGAAGAGTACGCTAGCGCGACTGTTCAGAGAGGAAGCTCTTGGCTGCAAGGTTTCTCAGTGCGCATGCTGAAGGTCATCCGGGAGCTGCTGTGTTGAAAAATTAAGTAGGTACAGCCGGGTTTTGCCACGTAATGGCAATGTGAGTGTCTGGCTGTTAGTTTATGCCGGAAACAAAGGTGGTATCGCGGAAGAAACAAAAGCTCTTTCGTCCTTAGAGGACGAAAGAGCTTTTTTATATTTATCCAAGGAGGAACTATGGAACAAGAACAGACCAACAATATTTCAACCGTTTATGACCCCCAGGCAGTAGAAGCCAAGTGGTATAAATTTTGGGAAGATAACAGGTTATTTCATGCTGAAGTTGACCCTCAAAAGCAAGCATTTAGTATTGTAATACCGCCGCCGAATGTAACCGGGCAGCTCCATATGGGTCATGCGCTTGACAATACTTTGCAGGATATCCTTATTCGATTTAAACGTCAGCAGGGCTATAATACCTTATGGATGCCAGGTTCCGACCACGCCGGAATTGCTACGCAGATTAAAGTGGAGGAAGTATTGGCTAAGGAGGGTAAGACCCGTTATGATCTGGGGCGTGAAACATTTATTAATCGAGTTTGGGAATGGAAAGGCCAGTATGGCAGTCGGATAACTAATCAGCTCCGGCGCCTAGGTGCTTCCTGCGACTGGGAACGAGAGCGCTTTACTATGGATGAGGGTTGCTCTAAGGCCGTACGCGAGGTTTTTGTCAGCTTGTATGAGCAGGGGCTTATTTATCAGGGACACCGCATCACTAATTGGTGTCCGCGTTGTAATACGGCTTTAAGTGATATTGAAGTTGAGCATGAAGAACAACCGGGCCATCTCTACCATGTCCGATATTTGGTAGAAGGTACTGACAGCGAGTATGTTACGGTAGCAACTACACGGCCTGAGACTATCTTAGGTGACAGTGGTGTAGCTGTTCATCCTGAGGATGGACGCTACAAACATTTGGCCGGCAAATATTTAATTTTGCCCCTTATTGGCCGCCGCCTGCCGCTGGTAGCTGATGAATATGTTGATCCTTCGTTTGGGACCGGGGCCGTAAAGATTACACCCGCTCACGACCCGAATGACTTTGATATGGGCCAAAGACACAAGTTAGCCGAATTTGTTGTTATAAATCCTGATGGTACAATGACAGCTGATACCGGTAAGTATGCGGGTATGGACCGCTATGAATGCCGTAAAATGTTAGTAAATGACTTGAAAGACCAAGGCTATCTTGTAAAAATTGATGAACATAGTCATGCGGTCGGGCATTGTCAACGCTGCAACACAGTAGTTGAACCATTAGTATCCAAGCAATGGTTTGTTAAAATGGAGCCACTAGCCCAACCAGCTATTAAGGCCGTAGCTTCAGGCCAAATTCAATTTGTTCCCGAGCGGTTTACAAAAATCTATACTAATTGGCTGGAAAACATTCGGGACTGGTGTATTTCCCGTCAAATCTGGTGGGGGCATCGTATCCCGGCTTGGTATTGCGAATGTGGTGAGGTTACTGTATCCCGGGAAGATATAACCGTTTGCCCTAAGTGCGGCGGGAAGGTTGAACAAGACCCAGATGTGCTTGATACTTGGTTTAGTTCCGGGTTATGGCCGTTTTCCACCATGGGCTGGCCTGAGGATACGGCTGAACTCAAGCAATTTTACCCCACAAGTGTACTGGTAACCGGCTATGACATTATTTTTTTCTGGGTAGCCAGAATGATTATGATGGGGCTGAAGTTCCAAAAAAATATTCCTTTTAAGCATGTGTTTATTCATGGTTTGGTGCGCGATAGCCAGGGTCGGAAGATGAGTAAGTCGCTGGGTAACGGCATTGATCCGCTGGAGGTAATTGATAAATACGGTGCAGACACACTGCGATTTATGTTAATAACGGGTAATACCCCTGGTAATGACATGCGTTTTTATTGGGAACGAGTGGAGTCCAGCCGGAACTTTGCCAACAAAATCTGGAATGCCTCACGCTTTGTACTGATGAATTTGGAAGGCTTTGAGCAGGAGGTTACGCCTGATTCTAAGGCGTTTACACTAGCTGACCGCTGGATTTTGAGCCGTTATAATGCCACCGTGGCTGATGTAACACGCAATCTTGAGCGTTTTGAGCTGGGGGAAGCGGCTCGCATGGTATATGAATTTATCTGGGACGAGTTCTGCGATTGGTATATTGAATTGGCAAAAAGCCGCCTTTATAATAAAGAAGATGACAAAAGCCGTAAAGTAGCGCAATATCTTTTACACTATGTTCTTAGTAATACCTTGAAGCTGCTGCATCCGTTTATGCCATTTATTACCGAGGCTATTTGGCAGAGTCTGCCACACCAGGGAATTAGCATAATGACAGCTGGCTGGCCAGTGGAAGATACGAAGCTTACTAACCATGAGGACGAACAACTGATGGGCGTCATTATGGAAACCATTAAGGCAGTGCGCAATATGCGGGCCGAAGTCAATGTACATCCTGGCAAAAAGAGCCAAGTAATTTTAAAAATGGCTTCCTGTGAGCTCAAGGAAAAAATAGAGGATAATAGCAGCTATATTAAAACGTTAGCCGCTGCCGAGCCGATAACTATTCTTGCAGCTAGTGATGTCACGCCTGAAAATGCTATGACAGCGGTGGTTAGCGGTGTTGAAATTTATTTGCCGCTTAAAGGACTTATTGATGTCGAAAAAGAAACTGCTCGTTTGAACAAAGAACTCAGCAATTTAGACAAAGAGTTATCACGTATTAGCGGTAAATTGGGTAACCCCGGCTTTACCGCCAAGGCTCCTGCTGATGTCATTGAGAAGGAAAAAGCCAAACAGGCCGAATTCGTAGAAAAGCAAATAGCTATTAAAGAACGCTTGGTGTATTTGGCTCAGCTATAGTAAGGTCGGTGCATGAAGAAAACGGAGGTGCAACAGATGAATTATGAACAAACGTTAGCCTATCTTGAAAATTTGAGTAAGTTTGGTATTAATCTGGGAATGGCTCGTATTGAGCGCTTGCTTGCGCTCATGCAGCATCCGGAACAACGTTTTAAATCCATTCATGTTACCGGTACAAATGGCAAAGGTTCCACGACAGCTATGCTGTCAGCTATATTGACTGCCAGTGGGGTTAAAAACGGAATGTATACTTCTCCCCATCTTCATGACTATCCGGAACGGATGGTCGTCAATGGACAGGAAATAACCAAAGATGAATTTGCTCAGGCAATTACCTATACCAATAAATTTGTTGAACAGATGCTGGCAGAGGGCTTTGAGCAACCCACAGAATTTGAAGTAATTACTGCTGCTGCTTTTTACTATTTTGCTGCTGTGGGTGTAGAGTATGCTGTTATTGAAGTCGGACTGGGCGGGCTGTTGGATTCTACGAATGTTATTATCCCGGAAATTTCGGTAATTACCAATGTTACCCTGGAACATACGGATCGTTGCGGTTCTACAATTGCAGATGTTGCCCGCCATAAAGCTGGCATAATTAAAGATGGCGTGCCGGTGGTAACAGCCGCAAAAGGTGAGCCACTTGCTATTATTAAGCAGACAGCGGCTGCAAAAGGTGCTAGAGTTTATGTGAAAGATGAGGATTTTTCAAGTGAGTTTCAAGGATTAGCCAAAGGCAAACAGCAAATGTTTATTGATGCCGGTGGTTTAGGTCAAGCTGAAATTGCACTAAATATTATTGGTTGTCACCAAGTGGAAAATGGCGCAGCTGCTGTTATGACTGCACTCCTTCTGGGGACAAAGGAATCGCGCATTACTTTGCAGACAATTAAGAGCGCCCTTACTACAGTACGCTGGCCAGGCCGGTTTGAAATCGTTCCTGGCAGTCCGGTTATTATTATTGACGGAGCACATAATCCGGATGGGGCCAGAGTGTTGCGACAAAACCTTGATTTGGTGTTTCCCGGACGAGAGATAACCTTTGCTTTAGGTATTCTCCGTGACAAAGATGTAGCAGGAATTATTCGTGCGCTTATTCGTACGACTGATACGGTTGTTACTGTTCAGCCACTCTCGTACCGGGCAGCAACTCCAGAAGAAATTGCCCGGGAAATAGAAGCGCGTCACGTGGAGGCTGCTGGCACAATTGAGGCTGGTATTGAGCGTGCTAAGCAATTGGCTGGTTCTGATGGGCTTGTTTGTGTCGCAGGTTCGCTATACTTAATCGGAGAGGCTCGTCAGATTATCTTTAATAAGTAGACAATGTAACTATAATTGTATATAATAAATAGTGGCGCTTGGGGCATAATGCAAGCGCCACTATTGTTATACTTTTTGCATGCGAAAAAGTATAACAGTAAAACCCAATAGGAAACAGTAAGTTGAACCGGGAATTTTTTGAACCGTAGGTGAAAATGTGTATATTGCATATTCGTTCAACAGTCAAACCCAATATCGTCTTGATTTTCTCATAGAACATTGCATTTTGGCTGTAGCCTTTTTTTTACCGATGTCGCTGGATGCCGCTACTTTGTTTCTCGGAGTGGGAACTGCTTTATGGACAGTTAAGATGATAGCAGTGAAGAGACTGTTGTTTAAACGGACACCATTTGATGAGAGCATTGCTCTATTGGTTATTTTGTCAGCAGCATCTATTGGTGGTTCACCAGATCCGAGCTTTAGTTTTTATAATTATTACCATCTTATGGGACGATATATATTACTATATTATCTTGTTATTAATAATTTGAATTCTTTGCAGCAAGTACAACGATTAGTGTGGGCGGTTATGGCTTCGGCTTTATTGGTAACCTCCTATGGGTTTTATCAATATGTACACGGTGTAGATATATCCACATTTCACTGGGTGGATGGTGAACAGTTTCCAGACCTTAAAGTCCGGATTTTTTCTACCTTGCAAAATCCTAATTTGCTAGCCGGGTTTTTAGTGGTTGTTATGTCCTTAGCTATTGGACAGGGATTATATACCGAAAGAATCGGCAGTAAATTATTGCTGTTTGCGTTGGTTATTGTATTGGGAACCTGTCTGGTACTTACTTATTCGCGGGGTGCATGGCTAAGCATAGTGGCAGTTGCAACTATTTGCGGGCGGTTCTATAACCGCAAGGTGCTGTGGCTTTTTTTATTAATTCCGCTGGGTGCACTTTTTTGCCAGGATGCAGTAATGGAACGATTAATGTCTATTTTTAATCCCACAGATACTTCTTCAACCTTGAGAATAGCCTTATGGGAAAGTACGATTGCCATGATTTGGGATAAGCCACTGCTCGGAATTGGCTGGGGATCCTACTGGCTAGTGTATCCTGAGTATGATTTTTTCCTGAATAACCCTGCTGCCCGGATTGTTCATGCTCACAATATGTACCTGCATATTGCAGCTGAAATTGGGATACCAGGATTGCTTGTATTTTTAATTATTATTTATGGACATACTAAGAAAGCAATGGATATTTTAAGTCATACCAACAATCGTTGGGTAACCGGGCTTATGCTTGGCATAGTGGCAGCTGTTCTGGGTTTGGCAGTCAATGGTTTTACTGATTATATTATGTTTAATGTGCAGTTGTCGATGCTGTTTTGGCTCCTGAATGGGGTAATTATTACCATCTGGCAAGAAGTTGCCGCAACAACTAAAAACAATTGAGCAATTTGCCGCGGTAAGCCTGAATATATCTATATTTATCGCCGCTGCTTTTTGGTTGTCGGATACCATGTGTTTTTTGAAAAGCAACCTAATTATTTTAGAAGTCGCAGCAGGATTTATTAGAAATAACGCGAATATACACAAATAGTAAGTTATTTAGTATAACTATCGAGGGGGATTAGCCCCTTAATTTTTTATGCGGAATTTAGTGAAATTTCGAACAAGAGTTAATTTTGGCTCATGGAGGTGCCGTGTTGAAACTGGCACAAATAAAAATTATGTTGGATGCTGAGGTACTTTGCGGTATAGAATGGCTTGACAGAGAAATTAAAAGCGCTTGCGGCGCAGACTTAATGAGTGATGTTTTGGCTTTTACTAAAGAAAATGGGCTTTTGTTGACAGGTCTGACAAACATCCAAGTAATTCGTACCGCTGAGGTGAGTGACTTAGTTGCCATATTGTTTGTACGCGGTAAACGGCCAGGGCCAGAGGTTGTTGCAATGGCAAAGAACATGCAAATTCCTTTGCTTTCAACTAGAAAACAGATGTATGAAGCTTGCGGTTTGTTATATCAAGATGGTCTTGCGGGTTGTACGCTAAAGGAGGAACCCTTTTGTTGCCGGGACAAGGAATAGAATTAGAATTTGTATTAGAGGCTGCAGATTTTGACAGCGCAGGAGAAGCGTCAAGCAAGATCAAGCGCACATTGCAGCAACTTGGAGTACGTCCTGATGTTATAAGGCGAATCGCTATCAGCGCCTATGAGGCCGAAATGAATGTGATTATTCATGCGTGCCGCGGTGTGATGAGGGCAGAAATCTATTCTGACCGTACTGAGTTGGTTGTAGATGATGAAGGTCCGGGAATTTCTGACGTTAATCTTGCAATGCAGGCAGGATATTCTACGGCTCCCGATCATATCCGCGAAATGGGTTTTGGTGCCGGTATGGGCTTGCCCAATATGGTGCGCTGTACAGATAAGTTTGACATCAAAAGTGAAAAGGACATTGGAACAAAGCTTAGTATGATTATTTACCACTAAAATAAGTGTTTGATATTTGTATAGATTGAGTGGTGGAAGTGATGGAAGTGGCGGAGGAACGTTTTCACTCTGTGCAGCTTACACCTGAACTGTGTCAGGGCTGTGTGAATTGTACGAAACATTGCCCAACGGAAGCAATCCGCATTCGTGGTGGCAAAGCCCATATCACATCTTCTCGCTGCATAGATTGCGGTGAATGTATCAGGCATTGCCCTGGACATGCTAAAACTGCTGTGACCGATGAATTATGGAACCTTAAAAAATTTAAGCACAATATTGCATTACCGGCACCGGCACTCTATGGTCAGTTTAACGCTGATATTCCGGTTAGAGCTATTTTAGCCGGTTTGTTAAAACTGGGTTTTGATGAAGTGTTTGAAGTAGCTCATGGCGCAGAAATTATTTCGCTGGCAATTAGAGAGTACCTTAAGCGTCCAGATGTTGTTCGCCCGGCAATTTCTTCCGCTTGTCCAGCTATTGTCAGGCTTATTCAGGTCAAATTCCCCGAACTTATTGAAAACATAGTACCTTTTGACGCTCCGGTTGAGGTGGCAGCCCGGTTAGCAAGGGTTGAAGCTCAACGGCTGCACGGCCTCAAATCAGAAGATATCGGTGTATGGTTTATTACGCCCTGCCCAGCAAAAATGACGGCAGTATACCAGCCTCTTGGTACTGAAAAATCAAGTATTAGCGGTGCCATTGCCGTTAATAAGATTTATCATGATTTATTTAAAGTAGTTACCGCTGAAGTTCAGGATGCCCGTCGGCAAGCTTCGTGGGTAGGTGTCGGTTGGGCGGTACCTGGCGGCGAAACATCAGCTATTGGTGTTGATAACGTATTAATAGTACATGATATTAATCATGTTACGAATGTATTGGAGCAAGTGGCCTTAGGCAAACTCAAAGACGTTGATTATATTGAGCTACTGGCATGTGCCGGCGGTTGTATTGGCGGTGCATTAACAGTAGAAAACCATTTTGTAGCTGAACATCGTATGAAACGGCGAATTGAAAAGAAAAAAATTCAGGATCCCAAGCGTGGTATATTGCCCCGCACTGCGTGCACTGATTTTGAACTCGGGTTAACCGGGCGGCGGGCTATTGAACCTAAACCGGCGCTGCGTCTTGATGCTGATATTTCTAAAGCTATGTCCAAAATCGAAATAATGGATGCAACATTAAAAAGTTTACCTGGTCTTGATTGTGGTTCGTGCGGTTCGCCCAATTGCAAGGCTTTGGCTGAAGACATTGCCCAGGGGCGAGCCAGCCTGACTGACTGTGTATTTCTTTTGCGCAACAAGGTGCGGGATTTGGCCTACGAAATGGTTAATCTGGCTGCCAAGTTACCGCCGCCGCTTGATAAAGAGAAAGAAGAATAGGATTCAGTATGGGGGGGATAATTGTGACTATTCAGGAAATAATGAAAGCCTTACCTTTGAAAGTAATAGCAGGCCAGTCTAACCTTGATAAAGAGGTCAGCGGTGGGTATGCGTCAGATCTGCTGAGTAATGTCATGGGTCAGGCGCAGGTAGGGAATATATGGGTTACGATGCAGGGCCATCAGAATGTTGTGGCTGTAGCGTTGCTGGCTGGACTGAGTGCTATTGTTATTGCCGGCGGCGTGGAACCAGATCCGGAGGCCGTACAAAAGGCCCTAACAGAAAAAATAGTTATACTGACAACCACTCTTTCTGCTTATAAAGTGATTGGTCGCTTATATCAGTTAGGTGTCACGGGGGAATGATGCGACGGTTTGTGGCCGATCTTCATGTACACTCCTTGTTGTCGCCTTGCGCTGAAATTGAAATGACACCAAATAATATTGTTTGGCATGCAGTGCAACATGAAGTTGATATAGTTGCCATTACCGATCATAACGCCTGTGATAATGTCGCTGCTGCTTTAGAGGCAGCAAAAGCTACTTCTGTCACCATTTTGCCGGGGATGGAAGTTGAGAGTAAAGAGGAAGTTCACCTGATTGTTTTATTCGAAAACATGCAGCAACTTAAAGCTTGGGAACAATTTGTTCAGCAGCATATGTCAGGACGCCTCAATGACGCTGAACGTTTTGGTGCGCAGTTTATTGTTGATGCTGACGATAATTTTGTTGCTGAAAAAACAGAAATGCTATTAGCATCGCTGACTGCCGGTATTGCAGATATCACGGCACAAGTGAAAAAACTCGGTGGAATTTGTATTGCCAGCCATGTAGACAGGCCTACCTATAGTATAATTTCGCAACTGGGTTTTATTCCACCGGATATCGAATTGGACGCGGTGGAAGTGTCCAAAAATATGAGTGTAGAGCAGGCGTCACAGCGTATTCCCACTATTGGACGCTTTCCTATAATAACAGCCTCGGATGCTCATGTAATGGATGATTTTATTCATGGCCCGAAGACCGTATTCTATATCGAGCAACCGACTTTGGGGGAAATCCGACAGGCATTATTAGCTCAAAATTTGCGAAAGGTGGTGGTTTAGCCACTGTTTATCACTGGTTTTTCAAGTTTAATTGTGATTTTTTTCATAAGGAGGAGTTAACATGAACAGCGAAAAAGAAACTAAAGGCTGCTGCTGCGGCGGCGGTGAAGCAGGTAAGCTGGCTCTCGATCAATTGAATGTAATTCTCACTAAATGGCAGGGCGTAAAAGGAGCTCTAATTCCGGTGCTACAGGAAGCACAAGAGGCTTATGGATACTTGCCGCGAGAAATTATTCAAGCTATTGCTGTAGAATTGAAAATCCCGGTTAGCCAGATTTACGGTGTAGTGACTTTCTACTCTCAATTTCATCTCAATCCGCGTGGTAAAAACATCATCCGTGTTTGCCAGGGAACTGCTTGCCATGTGCGCGGTGCTAAGGCTATTCTTGCCGCACTGGAAGACAAGCTGCAGATTAAAGCTGGTAGTACTACTCCTGATCTTACTTTTACATTAGAAACCGTGGCTTGTATCGGTGCTTGTGGTTTGGCTCCGGTACTGATGATTAATGACGATACCCATGGTCGCCTGACCCCTGACTCAATTCCTAAGTTATTGGCCCAATACGCCTAACATTGGCCTATGCGCGAAATATCACTTCATATTCTTGACTTAGTTCAGAATTCAATTGAAGCTGGGGCGACAGCCGCCAAATTAGAAATTATTGAAGATATAATTGGGGATAGTATGATTATCAGGGTTTCTGACAATGGTCGGGGTATGAATAAAAAAATGCGGCAATTAGTAATTGACCCCTTTATCACCACAAGGACTACCCGCCGAGTAGGATTGGGGTTGCCACTAATGGACATGTCTACTAAGCGTTGCGGCGGGTATTTGAATATTGATTCCATACAAGGTCAGGGTACAGTGATTGAAGCGATGTACCAATATAGCCACTTGGATAGGCCACCAATGGGA
Organism: Sporomusa sp. KB1; assembly: GCF_007830295.1. Lineage (GTDB taxonomy): Bacteria > Bacillota > Negativicutes > Sporomusales > Sporomusaceae > Sporomusa. Next base: position 3,690,144 of record NZ_VLKC01000002.1, read on the forward strand.
AATTTAGTGGAAACAATTAAGAGCATACTTGTTGCGAATCCGGTACTGCAATTTTCCTATCATCATACGGTCAATAACAAGAGTCTCTCAATTTCTTCCCACGAGATAACCGATATTTTGGATGGTATACCATTAACGCAGCCAGACGTATTGATTTGGTTGCACGGATATTTGTCAGATAATATAGCCAATTTGTACGGAGGTGCTGAAGATGAAAACAATTGAAGATTTGAAACGTCTGCGGGAACAGCTTAAAAACAAAAACAACCTGCGTCATGACGGGGGAACGCAGGTAATTGTTGGTATGGGTACTTGTGGTATTGCTGCCGGAGCAAGGCAAGTTATGACTGCAGTATTAGAAGAGGTTGCCAAGCGGAAACTGGAAGACGTTAAAGTCTGGCAAACAGGTTGTATCGGCATGTGCGAACAAGAGGTGCTTCTTGATGTTGTGCGCCCCGGTGAACCGCGGATAACGTACGGCAGAGTTACGCCAGCAGATGTCCCCAAAATTATTGCCGAACATGTAGTTAACGGACGGATTGTCGCCGAGCTGGCTATTGGTAAAATAGCTGAATAATTTTTTGTAGAGTACAGGAGGGGATAACATGGAACATATCAGAGCACATGTGCTTATTTGTGGCGGTACTGGTTGCGTAGCTTCAGGTTCAAAAAAAGTTGAAGCTGCACTCCAGGCCGAACTGGTCAAAAAGGGTTTAGATAAAGAAGTAAAGATTGTTGAAACCGGTTGTCATGGCTTTTGTGAAATGGGTCCGCTGGTCATTATTTATCCTGAAGGTACCTTCTATGTTCGCGTTCAGGAATCTGATGTGGCTGAATTGGTTGAAACCCATCTTTACAAAGGCCGCATTGTTGAGCGGTTATTATATAAAGAGCCTGTTACTCAGGAGAAAATTCCTAATTACAGCGACATGGAATTTTATAAAAAGCAGATGCGCTTTGTATTAGCCAACTGCGGTCATATCAATCCGGAAGAGATCAATGAATATATAGCTGAGGGCGGTTATGAAGCTTTAGGTAAAGTTTTGTCAGAAATGAAACCGCAGGACGTGGTCGAAGAAGTTAAAAAAGCTGGTCTGCGTGGCCGGGGAGGCGGCGGTTTCCCAACAGGTATGAAATGGGGTTTTGCCAGTAACTCGCCTGGCACGAAAAAGTATGTTGTTTGTAACGCGGACGAAGGCGATCCTGGTGCATTCATGGATCGTAGCGTACTTGAAGGCGATCCCCATCGTGTAATTGAAGGTATGGCTATCTGCGGCTACGCAATTGGGGCTGATGAAGGCTATCTCTATGTTCGTGCAGAATATCCGTTGGCTATCAAACGGCTGAAACTAGCTATTAAGCAAGCAGAGGAACTGGGTCTGTTAGGTGAGAATATCCTAGGCTCAGGCTTCAACTTTAGATTAAAAATCAAAGAAGGTGCCGGTGCCTTTGTATGTGGTGAAGAAACGGCACTTATAGCATCCATTGAAGGTAAACGCGGTATGCCTCGTCCCCGTCCGCCATTCCCAGCTGTTTCCGGCTTGTGGGGTAAACCTACCAATATTAACAATGTTGAGACCTTTGCTAACGTACCGCAGATCATCACTAAGGGTGCTGATTGGTATGCTTCGATCGGCACTGAGCGCAGTAAAGGCACGAAGGTGTTTGCACTTACTGGCCGGATTAATAATACTGGTCTGGCTGAAGTTCCTATGGGTATTACCATGCGTGAAATTATTTATGAGATTGGTGGCGGCATTCAAGGCGGCAAAAAGTTCAAAGCAGTTCAAATCGGCGGTCCGTCTGGTGGCTGTCTGCCTGAAAGTCTGCTTGATTTATCAGTAGACTATGATTCACTTATTAAAGTTGGTGCCATGATGGGTTCAGGTGGTTTAGTCGTAATGGATGAGACTACTTGTATGGTTGACGTTGCCAAATTCTTCTTAAACTTTACGCAATCTGAGTCCTGTGGTAAATGTACCCCTTGTCGTGAAGGCACCAAGCGTATGTTGGAAATTCTCACCCGGATTACCGAAGGGGAAGGCCGTGAAGGAGATATTGAGTTATTAGAATCCATGGCCAAAAACATTAAAACTACGGCTCTTTGTGGTTTGGGTCAAACTGCTCCTAATCCGGTATTGTCTACCTTGCACTATTTCCGCGATGAATATGAAGCCCATATCAAGGAAAAACGTTGTCCGGCTGGTGCTTGCACCAAACTCTTGAATTATAGTATTACCGATGCCTGCAAAGGCTGTGGTTTATGCAAAAAGGTATGTCCGGTCGAGGCAATCAGCGGCGAAAAGAAAGAGCAGCATGCAATCGATAGTGCTAAATGTATTAGATGCGGTGCCTGCTTTGGCAAATGTCCATTTGAATCAATTGCTAAAGGCTAAATTTGCCAGTTAGTTTTTGGTATTATATACTGCCTAATAATTACCGAGAAGAGAGAGGGTGACACGACTATGGAAATGGTTAATTTAACAATTGATGGACAGCAAGTAGCTGTGCCGAAAACATCAACTGTTTTGGAAGCTGCACTTTCGCTTGGCATAAAAATTCCGACTCTATGTTATCATCCCGAGCTACGTGTTGAAGGTGCTTGCCGGGTCTGTATGGTAGAAGTTGAAGGTGCTCGCAGCTTGGTTGCATCTTGCGTTTATCCGGTAAATGAAGGAATGGTTGTTCATACTAATTCTGCTGCTGCGCGTGAGGCACGTAAGTCCGTTGTTGAGTTGTTACTGGCCAATCATCCGACTGAATGCTTATCTTGTCAACGTAATTTAAACTGTGAACTGCAAAATATTGCCGCTGATGTTGGCGTTAGAGAAATTCGTTTTGATGGCGAAAAGAAAAACTATCCGCTTGATGATCAAAACCCGTCATTGGTTCGTGACCAAAACAAATGTATTTTGTGTGGCCGCTGTATCCGTGCCTGCAGTGAGCGTCAGGGTGTACATGTATATAGCTTTGCTGACAGGGGCTTTAATACCACTGTTGTACCTGCCTTTAGCTTAGGATTGGATCAAGTTGCATGTACCTTTTGTGGTCAATGTGCTGCCGTATGTCCGACCGGCGCTATTGTCGAAAAAGACGATACCGAGGCAGTATGGGCAGCTCTCAGCGATCCGAAAAAACATGTAATTGTACAGACAGCACCTGCTGTTCGCGTAGCCTTAGGTGAAGCCCTTGACCTGCCTAATGGATCTATTGTTACCGGCAAAATGGTGGCTGCGCTAAAAAGGCTGGGCTTTGATAAGGTATTTGATACCAACTTCAGTGCTGACCTCACGATCTGGGAAGAAGGTTCAGAGCTTATTGACCGCTTGACTAATGGCGGCACACTGCCGATGATTACTTCCTGCAGCCCAGGGTGGGTTAACTTCATTGAATTAAAATATCCGGACCTGTTAGACCATCTGTCAACTGCTAAATCGCCGCAACAGATGTTTGGTGCAGTGGCTAAAACCTATTATGCTGAAAAAGCTGGTATTGATCCTAAAGATATTGTTTCCGTATCAATCATGCCATGCACAGCTAAGAAAGCGGAAGCTGCTCGTCCTGAAATGAATTCCAGTGGCTATCAGGATGTTGACTATGTTTTGACAACTCGTGAATTAGGCCGCATGGTTCGTGCAGCAGGCATTAACTTTGCTAAGCTGACTGAGACTGAATTTGATGCACCGCTTGGCATCGGCTCAGGCGCTGGCGTAATCTTTGGTGCTACTGGTGGTGTAACTGAAGCCGCTCTCCGGACAGTTGCGAAACTGGTATCAGGTAAGGAACTTGACAATATTGAGTTTCAAGCTGTACGCGGTATGACCGGTATCAAAGAGGCTTCAGTTCAGTTAAAAGAAGGCTTAACCGCTAAGGTTGCTATAGCCCATACCTTAGCTAATGCGCGGGTAATTCTGGAAAAGATTCGTGCTGGTGAAGCCGATTACCACTTTATTGAAATCATGGCATGCCCTGGTGGCTGCTCTGGTGGCGGTGGACAGCCAATTATTACTTCGGCTGAAAAACGGCAAAAACGTATGGATGCTATTTATGAATGTGATCGATCTTCTGAGATTCGGAAATCACATGATAATCCAGCAATTAAGGAACTGTATGATACTTTCCTTGGAAAACCGCTGGGTGAAAAATCACATCATCTTCTCCATACTCACTATCATAAGCAAGATAAATGCTAAAAAGAAAGGGGCAGTCCATAGTGGACTGCTTCTTTTCTGCTTTTTTAGTATAAATTTATGATAATATGTGAAAAGATATAACAAATAGGAAGGAAATTTACCGCAAAGTGAGAATAAACTACTAATAAATTAAAATAAAAGCTGCTTATGTGAGCGCGGACTACTGCTAGGGAGAGTTGTTAATGAAAGAAAGTAAAGAAAATGCGGTAATTTCAAGAGCAACGGTTGATCGGTTGCCACTTTATTTTCGCACCCTTAAACTTAGTCAAGAAGAAGGGTTAGAAATCATATCTTCTGATGAATTGGGTCGGAAGATCGGGGTTACTCCTGAACAAATTCGTAAGGACTTATCGGCATTCGGTGAGTTTGGTAAGAAAGGCGTAGGCTATTATGTGCAGGAGCTTATGCGTAATATTGGTGAGATACTCGGGCTAAATCGCAATTGGAATCTTGCTATTGTAGGTGTTGGCCATATGGGGTGGGCTTTAGCCAATTATTCTAATTTTTCTTCGCAGGGGTTTCAGATACGGGCAATTTTTGATATTGACGATGACAAAATCGGTCGCTATATTAATGAGGTAGAAATCTTTCATATTGACAGTATGAAAGAAATTATCCAGAAGTGTGACATCCAAATTGGCATCATAACTGTACCAGTTGCCTATGCGCAAGATATGGCGAATTGTCTTGTTGAAGCCGGAGTTAAAGGTATTTGGAATTTTGCCCCAATGAAAATAAATGTTCCTGCTAATATTTATGTCGTTAGTGAGGACTTATCGATAGGGTTAAGCAGCATTTCTTATTACCTTTCGCGACAAAACAGTTAATTAGTTAATTAACTTGTTAACTTGGGAAAAGAAGCCTGCGTTAACAAAAAAAGCAGGAATTTACAGTTTAGTGTAGAATAATACAATCATATATAAAATTCATATTATACAGACAGGTGACAGGCACTTTGATCCTAAAAGCATAGCTTACACTACGCCATTATGGTCTGTTACGTGCTCCGTAATAGATGACGAGTAAGCGCACCTTGGCTTGGTTTTGTTATTACAAAATGAACCCATAGGTGCTTTTTATTGTGCGTAGAATGCGTGCTAGAATATTTTTCGCCATTTTCCTAACAATAATAAATCTGCATACTTGCTTCCTGGAAACAGGCAGTATGAAATAAGATAGGAAGAAGTTTTTTCTTTCTATAGCACTTCTTTCAAATGTACTAGGGAATACATACTTATAAGGGAGGAATTATATAATATGTGCACAGCTAACACAGATAGCCTGGTCAAAAAAATGGCTGAGTACACCGGCAAGGTGGAAAAAGCACTGGCAAAATTTCCCGAACGCAAAAACTTGCCTCAAAACAGAGTATATACGCCACTTGACGTTCAAGATCTTGATTATGAAAAAGATCTTGCCTTTCCCGGTCAATACCCCTTTACCCGCGGCGTACAGCCTACTATGTATCGTGGGCGCTTCTGGACTATGCGTATGTACGCCGGTTTCTCAACGGCAGAAGAATCTAATAAACGCTATCGATATCTCTTAGAGTCAGGCGGAACTGGTTTATCTTGTGCATTTGATCTGCCAACTCAAATTGGTTATGACTCTGACGATCCCATTTCAGAAGGTGAAGTTGGTAAAGTAGGCGTTGCTATTGACTCTCTGGCAGATATGGAGATCCTGTTTGATAGTATTGATCTTGGCAAAGTATCGACTTCAATGACTATTAATGCTCCTGCCTCGGTACTGCTTGCCATGTACATTGCAGTGGCTGAAAAACAAGGTGTTAGTCCTGATAAACTCAAAGGTACTATTCAAAATGATATCCTTAAAGAATATGCTGCCCGAGGCACTTATATTTTTCCGCCTAAGCCCTCAATGCGGCTTATTACTAACATATTCGAATACTGTTCCGAAAATGTTCCCAACTGGAACACGATTTCCATTTCTGGTTACCACATCCGTGAAGCAGGCTCTACTGCTTCGCAGGAAATTGCCTTCACCATTGCTGACGGTATTGCTTATGTTGATGCCGCTATTAAAGCTGGCTTAAATGTTGATGATTTTGCTGGCCGACTGTCCTTCTTTTGGAATGCTCATAATAATGTATTAGAAGAAGTGGCCAAGTTTCGTGCCTCACGCCGCGTATGGGCCAAAGTAATGAAAGAACGGTTTGGTGCTACCAATCCCAAGTCATGGATGCTCCGCGTGCATACCCAGACTGCTGGTTCTATGCTTACTGCCCAGCAGTCTGACAACAACATTGTCCGTGTGGCATTGCAAACAGCAGCTGCTGTACTTGGCGGTACCCAATCGCTGCATACTAACTCCAGGGATGAAGCGCTGGCTTTGCCTACCGAAGATTCAGTGCGTATCGCGCTCCGTACTCAGCAAATCGTAGCTTATGAAAGTGGTCTGGCTGATGTAGTTGATCCATTGGCAGGTTCTTACTATATCGAAGCGCTTACCAATCAAATAGAAAAAGAAACCTGGGACTACATTGAAAAGATTGATGGTATGGGTGGCGCTGTCGTAGCCATTGAAAAAGGCTATATTCAACGTGAAATTCAAGAAAGCGCTTACAAATGGCAAATGGAAGTGGAAAACAAACAAAGAATTATCGTTGGTGTTAATCAGTTTCAAGTTGAAGAAAAGCCAGTTACAGGTCTCTTACGGGTTGACGCTTCTGTTGGTGAACTACAGAAGAAGAAACTGGCAGAGCTACGCGCTCGCCGGGACAATAGGATGGTTCAAGCTACCTTGGTTAAACTGGAAGCTGGCTGTAAAGATGAAAACACTAATCTTATGCCGCTGATTCTTGATGCCGTTAAGGCCTATGCAACTCTGGGAGAAATCTGTGGTATAATGCGAAAAGTATTCGGCGAATACGAAGCGCATGTAAGCCTATAAGCTAAAGTGGGGAGGAACAATGATGGAAAAACGTATTAGAGTATTGGTTGCAAAGCCTGGCCTGGACGGTCATGATCGTGGCGCCAAAGTCGTAGCACGCGCTCTCCGCGATGCTGGTTTTGAGGTCATTTATACTGGACTTAGGCAGACACCGGAGCAAATTGCAGAAGCAGCATTGCAAGAAGATGTAAATGTAATAGCCTTAAGCCTATTATCTGGTGCCCATAACCACCTTTTCCCACGCATTGCTCAACTATGCAGGCAAAAGGATATGAGTGATGTACTTATTGTTGGTGGTGGCGTTATTCCTGATGCCGATATACCTGGTCTTAAAGCGGCTGGCATAGCTGAAGTGTTTACGCCTGGCACTACAACTGGTGCTATTATTGAGTTCATCAGGACTAATGTAAAATAGTAGCAGTTTGTCCAGAGGGAAAGGGGATAGCAGGTGATAAAGGATGAATGTTGTTGAACAAGTGCTGACCGGGTCCAAACGGGCCTTGGCCCGTGCCATCACAGCTGTAGAAAATGATTATGATGAAGCGGCTGAAATTATGCAGCAGCTCTATCCTCACACCGGAAGAGCTCATGTTATTGGTATTACTGGCCCACCGGGAGCTGGTAAAAGTACGCTTACTGATAAGCTTGCCAAGGAGTACCGATCTCAAGGCAGGACTGTGGGGATAATTGCTGTAGATCCAACTAGTCCCTTTTCCGGTGGTGCAATTTTAGGTGATCGTATTCGCATGAATGAACTTACTTTAGATGAAGGGGTGTTCATTCGGAGTATGGGAACAAGAGGCAGTCTGGGTGGTTTGTCACGCAAGACTGCTGAAGCAGTCAAAATCATGGATGCATTTGGTAAAGATATTATATTTATTGAAACGGTAGGTGTTGGCCAGTCTGAAGTTGATATTATCAAGGCTGCGGATACTACAATTGTTGTACTAGTACCTGGTCTTGGCGATGATATCCAGGCCATTAAGGCGGGCATATTGGAAATTGCAGATATATTTGCAATCAATAAAGCCGACCGGGATGGCGTTGAACGGTTAAATACCGAAATTGAAATGATGCTTGAATTGAATCAAACCAAAGTTGATTGGCGGCCGCCAGTCAAACGAACTGTCGCCAGTAGGGGAGAAGGACTGACTGAATTGCTCACTGCTATAGAAGAACATAGCAGTTATTTGCACAGCTCGGGTCAGCTATCTATTCAGCGCACGAATCGAACCCGAAATGAGCTGCTGGCGTTACTTGATGAAAAAATTGGCCGGTACATACTTAAGCATGTTACAGACAGCGGGGACTTTGATTCTGTGGTCGCTGCTGTTGAAAGACGGGAAAGTGATCCATACAGCGTTGTTGCTGATTTATTACGACAAGTACTACGTTAATGAATTTTTTAAAAAAATAATAGGAATTTATAGTACCTGATATTAAAATATGGTATTATATATAAAGATTGGATTAGTCAGTCAAATTTGTAGCAAGGAGGCAGGAATATGTGTCAAGATTGTAATTGCGGTGTTAATGCCCGCAAATTCCAAGTGCTTAGAGTTGATCATATCGGGATTGCGGTAAAAAATATGGAACAAGCCAAGAAGTTTTACACTGATGTGCTTGGTATGGCGGCGATGGGCGAAGAAGTTATTGAACAGCAAAAAGTTAAAGTTTGCTTTATTCCCTGTGGTGACAGCGAAGTTGAGCTGCTAGAATCAACTTCTCCTGATGGGCCTGTTGCCAAATTCATTGAAAAGAATGGCGAGGGTATCCAGCATCTTGCACTTCGTGTGGACAACCTTGAGGCTGCGCTCACTGATCTTAAAGAACAAGGCGTTCGACTAATCGATGAAACACCGCGTTATGGTGCTGGCGGTGCCAGCATTGCTTTTGTTCACCCGAAGGCTACCGGCGGTATTCTATTAGAATTGTCTGAACGCAAATAGTTTCTAAGTAATGGAGGTGTTTTTCAAATGGCTACAATCCAGGAAAAAATTGATGATCTGAAAAAACGCCAGGAAAAGGTTAAATTAGGCGGCGGCCAAAAGCGTATTGATAAACAACATGCCAGTGGCAAGCTAACGGCCCGGGAACGTGTTGAAAAACTTTTGGATGTTGGTACCTTTGTTGAATTGGATCAATTTGTCTGTCATCGTTGCACCAACTTTGGTATGGAAAATGTTGAATCTCCCGGCGAAGGCGTAGTAACAGGTTATGGCACGATTGATGGTCGCCTGGTATATGTATACGCGCAAGACTTTACTGTCATTGGTGGCTCATTAGGTGAAATGCATGCCAACAAAATTGTAAAAGTACAAAAACTGGCTCTTAAAATGGGAGCTCCTTTAATTGGTATAAACGATTCAGGTGGTGCACGGATTCAAGAAGCCATAGATGCTTTATCTGGATATGGAAAAATATTTTATCAAAATACGGCAGCTTCAGGTGTTATTCCCCAAATTTCCGTTATCATGGGACCGTGCGCTGGCGGTGCAGTATATTCGCCGGCGATTACCGACTTTATCTACATGGTGAAGAACACTAGTCAAATGTTTATTACCGGCCCACAGGTTATTAAGTCAGTTACTGCTGAAGAAGTAACTGCTGAACAGTTAGGCGGTGCTCTGACCCATAATGCGACCTCTGGTGTGGCTCATTTTGCAACTGAAAATGACGATGACTGTATGCAGCAAGTTCGTTATCTTTTAAGCTTTTTACCAAGTAATAATTTGGACGATGCGCCGATCGTTGAAACTGGTGATGATGCTAACCGGATGGATGAGGGACTTAATACTCTTTTACCAGACAATCCTAATCAACCATACAATATGAAAGATGTCATTAAATCAATTGTGGATAATGGTGAATTCTATGAAGTGCATACTCATTTCGCGAATAATATCATTACTTGCTTTGCCCGCTTTGATGGACAGCCTGTAGGCATTATTGCCAACCAACCTAATGTTATGGCCGGCTGCCTTGATATTAACGCTTCTGATAAAGCTGCCCGGTTTATTCGTTTTTGTGATGCTTTTAACCTGCCGGTAGTAAACCTTGTTGACGTTCCTGGTTTCCTGCCTGGCACTGACCAGGAGTATGGCGGCATAATTCGTCATGGCGCTAAAATGCTGTATGCCTATTGTGAAGCAACTGTTCCCAAGGTTACAGTCATTACCCGCAAAGCTTATGGGGGCGCTTATCTGGCTATGTGCTCCCAGGACCTGGGTGCTGATCAGGTATTGGCGTGGCCAAGCGCTGAAATTGCCGTTATGGGACCGGCTGGCGCTGCCAACATCATCTTCCGCAATGATGCTGACGCAGCAGAGAAAACAGCAAAATATGTGGAAGATTTTGCAACCCCATATAAAGCGGCAGAAAGAGGCTTCGTTGATCAAGTTATCGAGCCGAAGGAAACCCGACCACGGGTTATTACCGCACTCAACATGCTGGTTAGTAAGCGCGAACAACGGCCGGCCAAAAAGCATGGTAACATTCCGCTATAATTCTCGTTGAACTTTCATACTGGAAAGAAAGGGGATAATTAACGTGGGTTTTTTAGATTCCTTATTGGGAAAGTCTGAGCCGCCTAAGGCTAAGAAAAAAAAGCAAAGCCCAGATGCAGCAGTAACCGAAATAGCGGCTACAGTTTCGATGGCGGTAGCGGCAGAGAATATTAGCCCGGAAATTGTTGCTGTTATTACTGCCAGTATCTATGCGATGATGGGGACGGGTAACCTAGCCGTTAGGATTACCCGTACCAGCAACCAGTGGGGAAATGTGGGGCGACAAAAGATTATGGACAGCCGTCAGTTTGTCTAAGTAAAATACGAACACCATCAATGAATGGAGGGTCCGCTAGGATGAAAAAATTTAATGTGACAGTTAATGGTAATACCTATAAGGTAGAGGTAGAAGAAGTAGGTGGCGCTATTGCCGCCCAACCTCGGCCGGTGACTCCGGTGGTTGCTGCGGCACCTGCCGCAGTTGTTCCCAAAGCCGCTACTCCTGCACCTGTTCAAGTGTCTGCCGGTGATACCCCGATAAACGCCCCAATGCCGGGAAAAGTGACTAAGATAGTTGCTGCTGTTGATCAAAAGGTGAAAAAAGGTGATGTTATCCTTATTCTTGAAGCTATGAAAATGCAAAACGAAATTGGTGCTCCTGCTGATGGTACGATTAAGTCTATCAATGTAAACGCCGGCCAAAGTGTTAAGCCTGGTGAAGTTATGGCTGTCATCGGTTAATGCTGGCCAAGCTGGAATTAGTGCGGCTAATCTGACGTCGCATTAATTCCAGATAGTAACTTTGAATAGAGCGAGATTATTATTCCTAATATAGGTTAGGAGGTATAAAAACACGCATGGAAGTATTGATTCAGCAGTATCCCTGGCTTGATGAGCTACTCATGGGCTTCCTCGGTCTTACCTGGAAGCATGTAGTCATGTGGGCTATTGGTGCACTGCTCATCTACCTTGCCGTGAAACATGACTATGAACCGTCACTTCTTCTCCCTATTGGCTTTGGTGCAGTTTTAGCTAACATTCCACATTCTTCAGCAGTCTCGGCTATTCCGGGAGAGGAAGGGTTTCTTATTGTACTTTATAATGCTGGCATTGCTAACGAATTGTTTCCTGTTCTTATTTTCATTGCTATTGGTGCCATGTGTGACTTTACACCGTTGATCCGCCGGCCATCAGTAATGTTGTTTGCTGCTGCTGCTCAGTTTGGTATTTTTGCTACAGCCATTGGCGCAACACTGGTAGGTTTTTCTTTTGAACATGCTGCCTCTATCGGTATCATTGGCGCTGCCGATGGTCCTACTACGATTTATGTAGCTAGCCGTTTCGCGCAAGAACTGTTAGGTCCATTGTCTGTTGCTGCTTATTCGTATATGTCGCTGGTACCGGTAATTCAGCCACCGGTTATTAAAGCACTGACTACTGAAAGTGAACGTAAGATTAAAATGGGTTTTGAAGGGGAAGCACCTGTTTCTCAAACCACCAAATTTCTGTTCCCAATCATGATTACAGTTATCGCTGGTATTGTTGCTCCCATCTCTGTCGCTCTTATAGGCAGCCTGATGTTTGGTAATCTCCTACGGGAAAGTGGTGTTGTTGAAAATCTCTCAAACGCTGCTCAGAATGAACTTGCTAATTTGATTACTCTGGTGCTTGGTATCACCATCGGCGGCACTATGTCTGCTGAACGTTTCCTGACTTTTGATGTTTTTTTGATTATGGCACTTGGTGCAGTAGCCTTTGTATTTGATACTGCTGGCGGCGTATTGTTCGCCAAACTTTTAAATATGTTCAGCCCGGTTAAAATAAATCCGATGATTGGTGCTTGCGGTATTTCGGCCTTCCCGATGTCTGGCCGTGTAATTGCTAAGATGGCACTTAAAGAAGACCCCACAAACTTCATTATTCAGCATGCTATCGGGGTAAATGTGGCCGGACAGGTTGCTTCTGTTGTGGCTGGCGGTTTGGTACTTGCTTTGATTCCGGCGCTGGTGAAATAGGGGAGGAAAATAATAATGGAAAGTGCATTTTCTAAAGCTGTAACATTGATGACAGTTGCGCTGCCTACTATGTTTGCTGTTATCAGTGTCTTTATTGTGGCTACAAAAGCCTTGCATGCCGCATTTCCTGCGCCAGTAGAAGACAAAGAAGAATATGAAGAATAGTCTGCTATCAGCATGACAGCGGTTCGATTAATTTGGACAAATTGGTAGCACGGTCTGAGGTCAGTAAGAAGAACGCTATTATTATGACAATTTCCGTAGCAGTTTTGGCACTTCTTGTCATTTGGTCGCTATACAAATGGTTTGTTCTTACCGTAATTCAACCTTTAGAATTAATGGCAGAAGCATTAGTATTATTTGTTCTAATTGAACGCACGTCTGCTAAATACACCTATGAAATGGATAAAAAGGTGCTTAGACTGACGAAATGTGGCCTGCTAGGCAAGAGAAGCCATGAGGTTCCCTATAGCGATATTTTTGGTGTCTATCGCTATAAGCCTCAGTTGATGGGTGTTTTAAAATTTCGGCGAACATATCGTTTTCATTCAGCGCTTGATGGGCGGGATGTATGGACACTGGCATATACTGCTGTGGGTTTGCGGGGAATAATAGAAAACAGGCGTTTTTACTTTAAACCTGGAGCAAAACTTCTGATGGCGCTACAGGAGTTGCCAGGCAAGATCATAATGTCAGAGGAGCAAGTTATTAAATCAGTATTGAGTAAATCTAAGGATAAGTAACTACTTATAGAAGAATTATATATAAGTAAGCAAAAATTAAACAAGTCAGGTCTTCCGAGCATTACCAATTATTGTTCGGGAGACTTTTTTCCCTAATAGAAGGTATAACGTTCTTAAGGAAGAATAGGGGCAGCTTCGATTTGTATTGTTGCCAAAGGATCAACGCAGCAAATCGTGGTTTTTATAAATAACTGTGTGATTTATGTAAAGATTCACTGAAAAACTATAGTATTTTTGCGTGAAATCTGGTATTGTGTAAATTATAACGCTACTTTGAAAAATATATTGAAAATACTGGAAATGATAGTGAAAAAAGTAATTATATCAATTGTGCAGGTAAATGTTCATGATAAAGCGAATATATAATCTGTTTTAGCAAAAAATATCTAATCTAAATTAATCCTACAAGGCAAAGGAGGGAGGACCTTTGGGAAAGCAACAAGAAGGCATTGTATTGGAAGTATTTGATGGAATGGCCAAGGTAAAGGCCAGCCGCCATAGTGATTGTGAAAATTGCGGTAGTTGCCCTGGAAATGATGCCATTGTGGTTGAGGTGCTGAACCCGGTGGGAGCTAAAAGAGGGCAGCGGGTGGTCATTGAGGGAAAAGAAGTCAATATGTTAAAAGCGGCGTTTATTGTTTACATGTTACCGCTTATAGCTGCTGTTGCGGGAGTTTTCGCCGGTACTTACCTGGCAACTACCAAAATGGTGACTGACCCAATATGGTACCAGATTGGTGGAGGGATTGCTGCGGTTGTTATTTCCCTGATTTATATTAGATATTTTGATCGCCATGCCAGGACTAATGATACTATGCGACCAGTCATAACTCGCATTTTGTCATAGCTGTCTTAGGATAAAGCGATTAGATTGCACCAAATAAAAGGAGTGAAAACATGGCAAAAAGCTTTCGCGGGGGGGTTCATCCCGACGACCGCAAACGGTATACAGCTGCCAAACCTATAGAAGTGGCACCTATACCGCAAAAAGTCATCATTCCTACCAGGCAGCATATAGGAGCGCCTTGCGCCCCTATAGTCAAGGTGGGTGATTTGGTCAAAAAAGGACAGGTAATAGCTGAAGCACAAGCCTTTGTTGCTAGTCCGATTCATGCCTCAACATCAGGTAAAGTAGTGGAAATTGCTGAATATCCCCATCCCGTATTTGGCACCTGTCAAGCAGTTGTTATTGAAGGTGATGGTCAGGATGAGTGGGTTACAGGTCTGCCGCTAAACCGTGACTGGCAGTCAATGGAGGTCAAAGAACTTAAAGAAATCGTTCGCTTGGCTGGTCTGGTAGGGATGGGAGGAGCTACCTTCCCGACACATGTAAAAATGTCGCCTCCGCCGGAAAAACCTATTGACTCCTTCATTCTCAATGGAGCTGAGTGCGAACCATATTTGACGGCTGATCACCGGGTTATGTTAGAACAAACCGATCGTATTGTTACTGGTATGAAAATTGCCATGAAAATTATCGGTGTAAGCAAAGGCTATGTTGGTATTGAAGAAAATAAACCTGATGCTATTGATGTTATGCGCAAAGCTTGCGCTGGCTCCAGTATCGAAATAGTACCACTTAAAACCAAATATCCACAAGGGGCCGAAAAAACATTAATTAAAGTAATCCTGGACAGAGAAGTTCCTTCAGGCGGATTGCCTATGGATGTAGGTACTGTTGTACAAAATGTAGGCACTTTAGTAGCCATAGCTGATGCTGTAGAAAAAGGTCTGCCGCTTATTGAACGTGTGGCCACTGTTACTGGTGGCGCTATCGCTGAACCCAAAAATGTGCTGCTACGGGTAGGAGCAACCTTTTCTCAGGCTGTAGCTATGTGCGGCGGCTTTAAAGAGCAGCCGGTTAAAGTTATTATGGGTGGTCCGATGATGGGGATGGCGCAGCAAACTCTTGATGTGCCTGTAATTAAAGGTACGTCTGGTATTTTGGCACTAAGCGCTGCTGATGTTAACATTGGTCCAGAGCAACCCTGTATCCGCTGTGGCCGCTGTGTTGAGGCCTGTCCGATGGGACTTGTTCCTAGTATGCTGAGTATTCTTGGCGAGCGCAGCGCTTTTGCTGTTGCCAAAGAGGAGTATAATCTTCTCGATTGCGTCGAGTGCGGTTCATGTGTATATGTATGTCCGGCTAAACGCAATATTGTTCACTATATTAAATTGTCTAAAGCGCAAAACGCAGCAGCTGCGGCTGCGCAGAAGAAATAGGAGGTGGGCGGTATGAGTGCAGAAGTAAAACTTGACGTGGGTTCCTTAACAGTTTCGGCATCGCCGCACATCAGGTGCGACGAGTCTATTGCCAAAATAATGTGGGCGGTTAATCTGGCATTAGCACCCGCAGCTCTCTTTTCCGTATACCGTTTTGGAATGCCTGCATTAACAACAATGATTCTCTGTATTGTTGTTGCGATGGCAACAGAATATCTTATTCAAAAATGGCAGAATAAGCCGATTACGATTAATGACGGCAGCGCCTTTTTGACTGGCCTTTTATTGGCTATGAATATCCCGGCGACATTGCCTTGGTATATGCCTGTATTCGGCACTGTGGCGGCTATCGCCATAGCCAAGCACACTATGGGCGGGTTAGGCTACAACATATTTAACCCGGCTCTAGTAGGACGTGCAATCCTACTTGCGTCCTGGCCGGTGGCGATGACAACCTGGCCGCAAATGGCAAGCAAAATTGACGGAGTTACCTCAGCTACTCCGCTAGGTATTTTAAAACTCCAAGGTTATGAAAGTCTTGTTGCGATTTTTGGTGACAAGGTAACAATGTATCAATCCCTCTTTCTCGGTTCTCGCAGCGGCAGCATGGGTGAGACTTCGGCCCTGCTCTTGATTTTAGGCGGGTTATTCTTAATCTATCGCGGTTATATCAAGTGGCAGATTCCGGTATGTATGATTGGTACTGTCGGCCTTTTAACTGCAGCTTTCGGACATGATCCGGTTATGCATATGATGTCAGGCGGACTTATTCTTGGCGCCTTCTTCATGGCGACTGACATGGTCACCATTCCGATTACTACTAAGGGGCAAATTATATTTGCAGTTGGTGCCGGTGCGCTTACTGTGTTAATCCGCTTATTGGGCGGCTATCCGGAAGGCGTTTGCTATGCCATTTTGCTTATGAACTGTGTAACGCCACTGATTGACCTTTTGGTTAAGCCTGCAAAATTTGGGGCAAGGAGGTAATAACCATGGCACATGATGCACATGACGACAAAAATAATAGCGTTTTTAAGATAACGTTGAACTTAGTTGTAACTTGTTTTATTTCAGGGATCATCATCGCCACTGCGTTCGCTATCACTGAGCCGGTTGCAGCTGAACAACGTGTTAAGGCCAAAAATGACGCTATGAAGGAACTTGTTAAAGAGGCTGATACCTTTAAGACTGTTGACGGCAAGGAAGGCTGGTATGCCGGCTTAAAAGGCGGTAAGGTTATTGCTTATGTAGTGCCTGCCAATAGCAAAGGCTATGGTGGTAATATTGAAATGCTGGCTGCAGTGACTCCTGATGGCAAAACAATGGATTACAAGGTGCTCAAACACAATGAGACTCCTGGTTTAGGTGATAAGATGGTGGAGCCTAAGTTCCGCAATCAGTTTGCCAAGAAAGAGGCCAAGGATTTGGAAGTAGTAAAGGTTCCCTCAGATAAAAATATCCAAGCTCTGACTGGTGCGACCATTACCTCCCGGGCTGTCACGAAGGGCGTAAAAGAAGCTGTAGAAGCGGTTGCCGCGTATTCGGCTACCCAGAAGAAGTGAGGTGTGCGAATATGAATTATTGGGATATATTTAAAAAGGGTATTTTCGAAATGAACCCCATATTCCGCCTTGCGTTAAGCCTTTGTCCGGCGTTGGCGGTTACTTCAACAGTATTTAATTCACTAGGTATGGGGATTAGCGTTTTGGTAGTTATTACTGCGAATAATATGGTTGTATCGCTTGTAAAGAATTTTGTTAACCCCAAAGTTCGTGTGCCAGTGTTTATTACTATTATCGCTACTATTGTTACATTAATCATTTTGACTTTGGAAGCCTATTTTCCGGCCGTTTATAAAGAATTAGGCCTCTATCTGGAATTAGTTGTAGTATTTGCCATTATCCTGGCACGCGCTGAAGTGTTCGCTATGAAAAATGGGGTAGTGGCTTCAGCAATTGATGGATTGGGTATGGGTGCTGGCTTTGCGGTGGCTATGCTGTTTATTGGCGCTTTCCGTGAATTGTTTGGTACCGGTATGATCCTTAGTGGCACTGCATTGGCAATGCAAGTGTTTCCCCAGTCGTATAATGGCCCGATGATTATAATTCTTGCGCCAGGTGCTTTTATGGTAATCGGCCTGATGATTGGCATGTTCAATGTTATCGGCGAATATCAGGATAAGCAAGCGGCCAAAGCCAAAGCGGCATCGCAGCTTACAGTGCAAAGGAGTGAAGCTGTATGATGGAGTATTTTACCCTGTTTATGGGCGCTGTAATTGTTAACAACTTTGTACTCACGCGCTTTCTGGGTCTGTGTATCTTCTTCGGGGTATCCAAGAGCTTAAGTGCTTCTGTTGGTATGGGTATGGCAGTTGCCTCCATCCTTACGGTATCATCGGCTCTTGCCTGGGTCGTGTATAATTTTGTGCTTGTTCCTTATGATTTAGTGTTCATGAAAATTGTAGTGTTTGTAGTATTAATCGCCTGTTTCGTACAGTTTTTAGAAATTGCAATTAAGCGATATGCACCTGCACTTTACGAGATGTGGGGTATTTACCTAGTGCTAATTGCAACCAACTGTGTTGTTTTGGGCGTACCACTCATTAACGCTAGCGCTAACTTTGATTTTATTAAAAGTGTTATCAATGCCTTTGGTTCAGGTGCAGGTTTTGCTCTGGCGATTATTCTTATGGCCAGCTTGAGGGAAAAACTTCAGTATGCAGATGTTCCTAAAACTCTGCAAGGATTAGGAATTGCCTTTATACTGGCAGGTATGCTGGCCTTATCCTTCCTGGGTTTTTCAGGTATGATTCCGCTATAAGCTGAATAGAAAGGAGAGTGAGAAGTAAATGCATGGAGTTGTTCAACATTCGTTGATAATACTGGCGATTATGACAAGTCTGGGGATTATATTTGGACTTGTTCTGGCTTATGCCAATAAAAAAATGGCCATTGAGGTTAATCCGCTAATTCACGTTGTAGAAGACGTATTGCCCAAAGGACAATGTGGTGCCTGTGGCTATGCTGGTTGCATGGCGTACGCTGAAGCCGTAGTAAATAACCCTGATGTACCGCCTAATTTATGTATTCCTGGTAAAGATACGGTAGCTAAGCTCGTTGGTCAGTTGACAGGTAAAGCAGCAGCCGAGGTTGAGCCACGTATTGCTCAAATTCGCTGTGCCGGCAGTCATGCTAAAGCTGTTAAAGCTAACGAATATCATGGTGTTCAGGATTGTGTAGCTGCCAATCTGTTGTTTGGAGGTCACAAGAGCTGTAAATATGGCTGTTTAGGCTTAGGGACTTGTGTAAAAGAGTGTCCTTTTGGTGCTATGACTATGAGTGAAGACGGTTTACCGATTATTGATCCGGATAAATGTACCGGTTGTGGTAAGTGTGAAACAGTATGCCCGAAAAAAGTCATTGCGATGATGCCAATTGGGGCTGCTGTCCGTGTTAACTGCAACTCACATGACAAAGGCACAGTGGCTAAAAAAGCTTGTGGTGCTGCTTGTATCGGTTGCACATTATGCAAGAAGGAATGTCCGCATGGTGCTATTACGATGGATAATAATCTAGCCGTTGTTAATGCTAAAATATGTATGGAAAAATGCGATAATCCTGTTTGCTTGGCTAAATGTCCAACAAAGGCTATTCGACACGCTGTACTCGGTGTGGTGCCTGGCAGTGAAGATACGGTAGCTTAATAACTTTATTTGCCAATAAAAGAGGAGGGGGAGACCCCTTCTCTTTTATTTTGGCTTTATCTAATTTTTAATGGGCTATGATTTGCATTAACCTATATTTTAATGTAAAATGAAATAGAATATGAGCAGGGTGGCAAGCTGATGTTGACAAAAGCTGACAAATGGCTGATTGTTGTACTAGTAATACTTGCATTATCAGGTATTGGTTTAAATATCTATTATATATCAGGGGAAAGCAATCAAGCGCGCAGTGTGGTTATAACTGTTGATGGTCAAATGATTAAGACTTTTCCGTTACGCCAAGGATATACAGGAGAATTTAGAATTGACGGTTATAACGGCTTTAATGTTGTTGAATATAAAGATGGGCGCGTACGTATAAAGGAAGCCGATTGCCCTGACCAGATATGTGTACAATCAGGTTGGATTAGTATTCCACCACAGCAGATTGTATGTTTGCCTTATCGGGTAGTCGTTAAAGTTGTAGCTGATAATTCTACTGATGTTGACGATATTGTGAGGTAGTTGTGAGTAAAACAAAACGCCTGGTTCTATTAGCTTTATTAGTAGCGATGGCTGCGGCTCTCCATGTACTGGAAAGCCAGTTACCCATTCCTGTGCCTGTACCTGGTGTAAAGCTGGGGTTAGCCAATATTATTTCACTACTGGCAATTCTTATGCTTGGTTGGCAGGATGCTGTGTATGTTGCCGTTGCTCGTGTTTTGCTAGGTTCTTTATTTGGTGGCTCCCTGTTGGGACCGTCATTTGTTATGAGTATGGGTGGAGCGCTTGCAAGCATTTTTGTTATGGTTTATATCAGTAAAAATTACCAAGGGGTATTTTCACTTGCTGGTATTAGCTTAGTAGGCGCAGCTGTTCATAATATAACCCAAGTAATTTTGGCAGCCTTGCTTGTCTATAGCGCAGGGCTACTGTGGTATTTACCGTATTTGCTTTTATTTGCGGTACCCACTGGCTTATTTACCGGTTTGGCGGCTAACTACTGTTTTGCTAAATCACCAGCAAAGTATGGGCTCAAGAATTAGAACTATTGGTAGAAAACGAGAATGTTTCTTATCTTACGTGTAGTGAGGCAAGACTTCCGCCTCTATAGGCGGTGTCGAATCAGGTGGGGTAGAATCCCCACCTGATTTTCCGATGTTTCAGATTCACTGCAACAAGTTCACTTTTTTATCTTAAGGGGGGGGTAAGGTGAGAACTGGCACTAATAAAGGCAGTTCAGCCGGCAAAAGTATGGGAATGATGTTTTTATTTCTAATTACCGGAGCAATAGTTGGCGGCATTTTAGGCGAACTTGCTGCCAGCTCCAGTTTGCTCTCAGGAGTAGCGCCATATCTTATTAAACCATTTCCTGTATTTGATTTGCCGCCAGTGGCGATTAATCTGTATGTAATAAAATTGGTCATTGGCTTTGCTTTATACCCGAATTTGATGAGCGTCCTGGGAATTATAGCAGCCATCCTGCTTTTTCGGCGCTTTTAGGAGGGGGAGGGCATGCAAATAATCTTAGCGTCAGCATCACCTAGGCGTCAACAACTTTTAGAACTAATTGATCTTGATTTTGAAATTATGGTCAGTGAAGTAGAAGAAGATAATACCAAAGATATACCGCCTGAGGAACTGGCTATGGCACATGCAATTGATAAAGCAATTGATGTCAGCAAGCGAGTTTCGGGCAATGCGGTAGTTATTGGTGCTGATACTATTGTGGTGGTTGATGGCAAAGTATTTGGTAAACCGAAAGACTGTAACGAGGCTGTGCAGATGCTGACTGTTCTCGCCGGACGGGATCATATTGTTATTTCTGGAGTGGCAGTGGCAAAAGGGGGAAAGGTTGTTAGTGGTTTTAGTACTACTACTGTTACTTTCAGGCCGCTGTCGCAAATTGAGATTGAACGATATGTTGCTACCGGCGAACCGATGGACAAGGCTGGGGCTTATGCCATTCAGGGACGGGGCGCATTGTTAGTGGAGAGTATCACTGGCTGTTATAATAATGTAGTGGGTTTGCCGCTTGTTAGGTTATCCGAACTACTCCGGCAAATAGGGGTAGATTTGCTATGACTAGGGACAAGCAGTTAATGATGAAGGAATTGCCTGAGACCGAAAGGCCACGCGAAAAAATGCTGGATAAGGGTGTTAAGGCTTTAAGCAATGCGGAACTGCTGGCGATACTTCTTCGTACAGGCACGAAAAATTTGCCGGTTAATCGTTTGGCCGAACAACTTATAGCTAAGTATGAATTGTCCGGGCTTGCAAGTATATCGCCTCCCGAATTAAGTAAAATCACTGGTATTGGCTTAGTTAAAGCCGTTACCGTGATCGCTGGCATTGAACTGGGGCGCAGGTTAAGCCTTAAGGAGCCGGGTGAACGCCCGATTATTAGAAGTCCTCGTGATGCTGCTGATTTAATGATGGCTGAGCTAAGGTATGAAACGAAAGAACATTTTGTGGCATTACTTTTATCGACTAAGAATCATGTTATTGCCCGGGCAATTATCTCTGTTGGGAGCTTGAATGCTTCTATTGTACATCCGCGAGAGTTGTTCCGGGAGGCTATTAGTTATAGTGCTGCCGCTGTTATTTTGGTTCATAATCATCCCAGTGGTGATCCTATGCCAAGTCAGGAAGATATTAGTCTGACCAAACAGTTGGTTGAGGCAGGAAATTTGCTTACTATTTCTGTACTTGACCATGTAATAATCGGTGATGGCAAGTATGTGAGCTTTAAAGAAAAGGGAATAATATAATGGGTTTTTTAAATTGAAAGGGGTTAAAGTCTATGTTAAATTTATTTGGTTCACTATCACGTGACATGGGTATAGACCTCGGTACGGCCAATACATTAGTGCATGTGAAAGGCAGAGGAATTGTTCTCAGAGAACCGTCAGTAGTCGCTATCCAGCGTGATACCGGCGAAGTGCTGGCTGTTGGTGAGGAAGCCAAACAAATGATTGGTCGTACACCGGGGAATATTGTGGCTATTAGGCCACTTAAAGATGGAGTTATTGCCGATTTTGACGTAACTCAGGCCATGCTTAAATATTTTATCAGAAAAGCCATGGATTCAAAGTCTTTTATTAGACCGCGAGTAATTGTCGGTGTACCTTCCGGGGTTACCGAAGTGGAAAAAAGGGCAGTTATTGATGCAACTATCCAGGCTGGAGCCCGGGAAGCATACTTGATTGAAGAACCAATGGCTGCAGCCATTGGGGCTGGTTTACCGGTGCACGAACCAACTGGCAATATGGTTGTGGATATTGGCGGTGGCACGACTGAGGTGGCTGTTATATCGTTAGGCGGCATTGTTACCAGTCGTTCTATCCGTGTTGGTGGCGACGAGATGGATGAAGCCATTGTTCAGTATGTTAAACGTACCTATAATTTAATGATTGGTGAACGTACAGCGGAAGAAGTAAAAATTACAATTGGTTCCGCCATCTTACTAAAAGATGATGAGCAATTTGATGTACGCGGCCGGGATCTGGTAACCGGTCTACCGAAAACACTGACAATTAAAGCAAGTGAAGTGCGATTGGCGCTTAGTGAGCCGGTAGCCGGTATTATTGAAGCTGTAAAAGTAACTCTGGAAAAAACTCCGCCGGAGCTCGCCTCTGATATCATGGATAAGGGAATTGTTATGACAGGGGGCGGTTCGCTGCTGAGAGGGCTTGATCTACTGCTGAATAGAGAAACTGGTATGCCGGTACATATTGCGGAAGATGCTTTGTCGTGTGTTGCCGCTGGTACTGGTGGTGCTTTAGAAAGCATAGATTTATTGAAGCGGGTACTTATGACTACCAAAAAACTCAACTAGGGTAATTAAAAATACAGGTAACAGAATTAATCAATGTAAGGAAGGGGCCCAGAAAGTGCGATTCATTCACAAAAAGGCGGTTATCCTTATAGTGGCGGTGCTAACCGTCTTTTTGCTGGCTAGTACAGTTGCGAAGGGAAAGTATCAATTTGTTTTTACGGAACAGGTTGTAGCTACGCTGTTATTTCCAGTTGAATATGTATTAGGTAAAATCGGTTACAGCATACGCCATACAGGTTCTTTTACCAGTGAAATTATGACTGTGTATCGAGATAACCAGACGCTTAAAACTGAAAATGAGGAACTCCGTCAAAGCAATATTAATACAACTGAGATTGTGGCAGAGAATGCGAGACTGCGAGCTATGCTTGATTACAAAAAAGCAGCTCAGCAGTTTGATTTTGTAGCCGCACAGGTAATTGCCCGTGATCCGGGAACATGGACGAACATTATTATGATTAATAGAGGCGCAGCCGATGGGCTGACTAAAGATATGACGGTAGTGGCGACACAAGGTCTTGTTGGCAGTGTTGTCAGCGTTTATAATAATTCTGCCAAAGTACAGCTCATTTTGGATCCACGCAGTGCTGTCGGTTGTCTTGTGCAGCGGCCTGAGTCGCGGGTTGCAGGCATTGTTGAAGGCAGTACAGCGAATCCACAGGCCCCGCATATGGTTAATATTGCCCGTGATGCTGATATCATCAAGAGTGATAAAATTATTACTTCAGGTTTTGGTGGTATATTCCCTAAAGGATTGCTGGTAGGTGAGGTTGTCGATATTGTTAATGAAGAAGGCGGATTGTTAAAATATGCTGTCTTGAAGTCAGCTGTGGATTTTGATAGACTAGAAGAAGTGTTGGTTATTGTGCGTTCCCGTGAAACTTTGCCAGAGGTTCTCACGCCGACTACACCGGGCAAAACTACTCAGCAGCCTGCTCAACCGAAAGAGGCTGGACGATGAAAATGATACTTGTCTGGGCCAGTCTGCTTATTGTCACTATTGCTGTCCAAGCCGTATTATTACCACTTATATTTACGCAAGGGGCTAAGCCTGACATTATTTTGATTATTGTGGTTGCCTGTGGTTTGTTGGCCGGGCGGGAGCATGCCATTGGAGTCGGATTTATGGCTGGTTTACTTCAGGATTTTGCTTCAGGCAATATTTTTGGGTTAAACACCTTATCAAAGATGGCGATAGGCTATGTTGCCGGTTTGGCTGAACGAAAGGTATTTAAAGAAAGTGTAGTATTGCCGGTTTTGGCAATTATTTTAGCTACTTTTTTTAATGGCGTAATCATACAGGCGCTGCTTTTTTTGTTAGGATACAAGGTTGAAGTGATGTCAATGTTGAAAGCGCAAATGTTGGCATCATTAGGCTATAATATCTTATTTTGTATTCCGGTGCATAGGCTGATTTATCGGCTTACATTTGGTGATAGAAGTCAATTTTAATGAGATGCTTTGCTACCATATGTCTGCAAATTTATGCAGAATAGATAGTGTGTAGAAAGGAGGTTGCCGTATGCTTGTTAAACGATCAAATGGACGACTTGATATTTTGAGTCTGATCATTGTTTTTATTTTTATGACATTAGTAATCCGTCTTGGCTATTTGCAAATGGCACAGGGTCAATACTATGATCGTCTGGCCGACGGCAACCGCATCCGACTTATTCCCATCATGTCGCCGCGTGGTGTTTTTTATGACCGGAACGGCGTGATGCTGGTGTCCAATCGTCCAGGTTTTACGGTATCTGTATTAGCAATAAGCGGCCCTGTTTCTGATGAAGTAATTGCTAAACTGGCTGGTATCCTCGGTATGAATGCAGCGGAAATAAAAGGTAAATTAGCACAGCATACTGGTGCATTTGAACCTATCAGAGTCAAAACTGATGTCGGTCCTGATATTGTTACCAAAATCGAAGAACGCCGCTCTGAACTACCAGGGGTGGTTATTGAAATTCAACCGCTACGAAACTATGTTAATAATGAGCTTGGAGCCCATATATTTGGTTATGTGAGTGAGATTAATGATGTCGAGCTGGAAAATCGTAAAGCGAATGGTTATAAGTCGGGAGATATTGTTGGTAAATTCGGACTGGAAAAGCTATATGATAAGGAAATTCGCGGTGTTGATGGCGGTAACCAGGTTGAGGTTGATGTTAATGGCCGTCCTGTACAAGTAATCGGTAAAAAAGATCCAGTGCCAGGTCATAATTTGGTATTGACAATTGACTATCGGATTCAAAAGGCTGCTGAAACTGCCATTGATGAACAACTTGTTTATCTGCAAACTAAAACAGAGTTTGCCAAGGCAAAAGCAGCTGCTGCTGTTGTCTTAAATCCCAAGACAGGTGAAATTCTAGCTATGGTAAGCCGCCCTGCATTTAACCCTAATTTATTTAACGGCGGCATTTCATCTAAGGAGTGGAATCTGCTCAATGAAAATCCTTATCATCCTATGGATAATAAGGCTATTTCTGGCGAATATCCACCAGGATCAACCTTTAAGATTATTACTGGTGCGGCGGCATTAGAACTTGGCAAGGTTACGCCAGAGGAAAAAATTCTCGATGCAGGTACTCACTGGATTATTCCTAAAGGTAATGCTGGGGGGGAAGCGCTGGGGTGGATTAATTTTCGGGAAGCGTTGTCTAAGTCTGACAACGTATATTTCTACGAGATGGGCAACCGCTTAGGTATTGATAACCTGGAAAAATATGCCCGCCTATTTGGGTTGGGAGAGGTTACGGGCATTAATCTGCCTGGGGAAGCAGAAGGCTTAGTAGCTAATCGTCGCTATAAAGAAAAAGTGTATGGCGAAGACTGGTATTTATCGGAAACCTTTGATGCTGCTATTGGGCAGGGCTTTCAGTTAGCGACGCCGCTCCAAATGGCTATGGTTATGGGTGAAATTGCTAATGGCGGCCACCGTTATAAGCCGAATCTTGTCAGCAAGATAACAGGGTCAAACGGCGAAGTTATTAAAACATTTTCTCCGGAAGAAGTAGGTAACGTTACTATTTCGGGGCAGACTTTAAACCTTATTCGTGAATCGCTGCGTGAGGTAGCACAAGAAGGCGGAACTGCCGCAAGTACCTTTCAGGACTTTCCAATTTCCATTGCAGGTAAGACCGGCACTGCAGAGAACCCGCATGGTAAGGATCATGGCTGGTTTGTCGCTTATGGTCCCTACGAAGATCCGCGTGTGGCAGTAGCTGTTATTGTTGAACAGGGTGGGTATGGTACATCTTCGGCTGCTCCTATTGCTAAAAAGATTCTGGAAGCTGCTTTTAATATTAATCAGCCTCCTTCTGAATCAGCGAAGATATATAGCCCGCATACGGCGCTATAACTATCATTTTTATATATTCCGCATTAACACGGTGTATATTCTGCTTTTCAATAAAAAGCGGGGTCAGGCTCAAATAAATGAGATCTGACCCCATTATTTTTGACCTAATAGAAAGATTGACTTTCTTAATTCATCAATTTTAAATCAGATGGTTGTGTATCCTGCAGGAAATTTTGCAAGTAAGGCGAATTTTAGTTGACATATAGATAATTATTTATGGTAAAATTTAGGAGAAGATATGCGGGAGGATGTTTTGTTTAAAGGAAGTAAAGGCGGCCTCGAACTAGTAATAAACCAAGCGGCTGATTTTACTGATATTTTGGAACAACTAAAGGAGAAGTTAGAATCGGCTGCCAATTTTTTTATTGGCAGTACTGGCATCAGAGTAGTATCTGGTACAAATTCGTTAACAGGCGATGAACGTAGGCAACTGATTAACTTATTGGCCGATTATGGACTAGCCTTGCATGAACAGCCCAATTCAGAGTTGTTGCCGCCGGAATTTGTTCAGGATACTGACATTCATGTTGGCGATAGTCCTGTTGAATATCGCCAGGAGGCTGAAGGTGGAAAAACATTAATTGTCTCAAGAATGTTGCGCAGCGGTCAAAAAGTAGTATTTAATGGTTCTGTCATAATTGTGGGGGATGTGAATCCTGGAGCTGAGGTAATTGCCAGTGGTAATATTACCGTTCAGGGAACCTGCCGTGGTTTAGCTCATGCCGGAGTTAACGGCGATCAAACGGCTACAATTACGGCTGATAAGCTGATTGCAGGCCAGTTACGAATTGCTGGCTTGATTGCCAGAGCTCCTGATAATCAGGTTGAACCAACATGTCGGGAGATAGCCCATATTGCTAATGGTGCCGTTGTCATTGAGCCGGCATGATTGATAAATAGGAGGTAAACATAGATGGGAGAAGTAATCGTCATTACGTCAGGCAAAGGCGGAGTTGGCAAAACGACGACAACCGCTAATCTTGGCACTGGTATTGCCCTCCAAGGCAAAAAGGTTGTTTTGGTTGACGCCGATATCGGTTTAAGAAATCTGGATGTAGTTATGGGTCTTGAGAACCGGATCGTATATGACTTAGTGGATGTAACCGAAGGTAACTGCCGCTTGAAACAGGCACTGATTCGGGACAAGCGTTATGAAACAATGTATTTGTTACCTGCAGCGCAGACCAGAGATAAGAATGCAGTTAGTCCGGATCAGATGAAACTGCTATGTAAAGATTTGGCAGAGGAATTTGACTATGTAATTATTGATTGCCCGGCTGGAATTGAGCAAGGATTTAAAAATGCTATTGCCGGAGCTGATCGCGCCATTATTGTTACTACACCGGAGGTATCTGCGGTTCGCGATGCGGATCGGATTATTGGCTTGCTGGAATCAGAAGGAAAACACAATCCCAGACTTATTGTCAATCGTATTCGGCCGCTGATGGTTAAAAAGGGCGATATGATGGATATTGATGATATCATTGAAATTTTAGCTGTTGATTTGCTAGGAATTATTCCTGAGGATGAATATATTGTTATTTCTACTAATCGCGGCGAGCCGGCAGTTGTTAATTCCGCGGCTCTAGCTAGTTTGGCTTATCGAAATATTGTCAGGCGGCTGATGGGAGAGAATGTTCCGCTGATGACGTTTGAAACGAATGACAGTCTGTGGGGAAGATTCAAAAAAGTGCTAGGATTTTAAAATTAGCAGTCTAGGAGGAGAAGCAAGGTGTTTGAACTTATTCAGAAGCTTTTTGGCAAAGAACCAAAAGGATCGAAAAATATCGCCAAAGAACGACTCAGGTTTGTGCTGGTGCATGACCGCGTTAATGTATCGCCGCAATATATGGAAGCCATTAAAGATGATATGATTAAAGTCATCTCTAACTATATGGATATTAACGAAACAGAGATGGAGATAAATCTGACAAGAAGCAACACGCAGGTAGCTTTAGTGGCTAATATTCCGGTTAATCGTATGAAACGCAACCTTTCAGGTGAGTGAGTAATTATTTATCTTTTTCGGCAAGTTAAGACTTCCGCCTCTGCAGGCGGCGCTTGTTCAGGTGGGGTAGACTCCCCACCTGAACAAGCCGGTGTTTCAGCGATGCTGAAACAAGTTTACTTATGCAGAGTCAAGAATACTTGCTCTGCTTTTTCTTTATCCTAAATAAAAGGACAAATCTTACAAGCACAGGATAAGGGCAACAGCGGCTTTTGTTTTCGCCCAAGGCAAGGCGCAAGTCGTATTTTCTTTATCAATACTAGACGTGAGCGAAAAATACTATTATAATAAACAAGATATTGATAGAGAGAAGGTTAGTAAGGTATGCTTAACCAGCGCCTTTTGCGTAATTTAGATGTCATACTTATTGGTGTTACTGCGCTACTTGTTCTTATTAGTCTTGTTATTATTGGCAGCGCCACACATATCAATACTCCCAGTGAGGATCGATACTGGTTTGTACAGCGCCAAGGCTTATTTGCTGTAGCGAATATTTTTATTGTTTTTGTTATGCTCAATTTTGACTACAAATCGCTAGAAAGAGTTTCGGGATTTTTATATATTTTGAACTTAGTAATGCTGCTTGCGGTTATGTTTGTCGGCCACTCAGCACTGGGCGCTCAACGCTGGATACAGCTTGGCCCAATTAGCTTACAGCCTTCAGAGTTTTCTAAGATTATTATGATTATTTCTTTGGCACAAATTCTAGATAAGCGTGCTGGCAAACTTAATTCTTTTAAAGAAATAATTCCGGTGTTTATTTATGTGGGAATACCCTTTATTTTGGTATTAAAACAACCCGATCTGGGTACTTCGTTAGTATTTTTAGCCATACTATTTGGCATGATTTTTGTAGCAGGTGTAAGTTTACGGCACTTAGCGGCGATAGTCGGTGTGGGGATAGCTTTTCTGCCGATTTTTTGGCATTTCTTAAAAGACTACCAAAAAAAACGCTTAACAGTGTTCATTGATCCTAACGTCGATCCCCTGGGTTCGGGTTACCATATTATTCAGTCTAAAATTGCCATTGGCTCAGGAATGCTTTTTGGTAAAGGTCTGTTCAACGGCACACAAAGCCAATTGAATTTCCTGCCAGAGAACCATACTGATTTCATTTTTGCCGTTATTGGAGAAGAGTTAGGGTTTATTGGTGCTAGTCTAATTTTGTTGCTCTATCTTATTTTGCTTTACCGTGGCATAAAAATTTCGGGTGAAGCCCGGGACAACTTTGGCACACTTCTGGCAGCAGGTATTACCTCAATGATAGCGTTTCACCTACTGGTTAATGTTGGCATGACAGCAGGAATTATGCCGGTAACAGGCATTCCGCTGCCACTTATGAGCTATGGCGTAAGTGCATTAACCACGAATCTCATCAGTATAGGGATATTATTAAACATCTATATGCGACGACAAAAGATACTATTTTGATTTATTTTAAACGGAGATAAAGGGCTTTTTTATTTAAAAGCAACTATCTCCGTTTTTCTTTCCCTTCAGCGGCTAAAGGTGCCACTTCACTAGTTATAATTTTGTAGTTTTGTCATATATATTCCGTAAGAATACTCCGGACTGGTATTATGGAGGGCTTACGATGACGAAGTTATGGAATCGTTTGAAAAATGGCGGGCAGTTTAGTAACCGTACTAATGAGAGTAATTGGCAATCATACTATGAAGAGGAAACCGACTATACCTGGCTCAAAAGGACGGTGGCGGCTTTGGTGCTTTTTGCGTTGGTGTATAGTGCTCATGTGTCAAATACCAGAATTGGGCAGGAAGTCTCTGGAGGCGTTCGCCAAATACTGGCTACGCAGACTGATTTTGCTTACTATACCGAAAGAGTGGTCGAGTATGTTACGGTTCATTGGCCTAATGCGGTCAAGTTGCCAGGTATTCCTGTTTTAAAGCAGGTTCAGACGACAATTTCGCGCTCTGCTGATCCTTTACGCTACATGACTAAGCCAGTTCAAGGGCAGATAATAACACAATATGGCTGGCAGACCAATCCGGCGCCAAAACCGGCGATTTGGCATGAAGGAATTGTTATTGCAGCTCCTATAGGAGCAAGTGTACAGGCGGCGGCTGACGGACGAATAAAAGTTGTTACCGATAGTGCTCAGTTAGGTAAAATGCTGATTATTGACCACGGACAAAATGTGGAAACAATATATGGACATGTAAGCGATATCCTGGTTAAAGAAGGCGATTTAGTGAGTCAGGGTCAGGTGATGGCCCATATTGGCAAAGCTGGCTCAACTGCTGGGGCTGAGTTCTATTTTGAACTACGGGAGAATGGCAAAGCCGTGGATCCGTTAGCTAGAATTAAAGGTGAATCTACCCAGTAAGGGATGTGAATTATGAGAGCCGGAAAGATAGCAGGCGTTGAGCTGGTAATGAATAATTGGTTTATTGGGCTCATTGTCCTATTTGCGGCCGCTGGTCTTGTGAGCAAAGTACTAGTAGTATTTAGTGCTGTTTTATGCCATGAACTGGCACACCTGCTTATGGCTATAGGCTTAGGCTATAAGGTTAAACAGGTAGAGCTATTGCCTTTTGGGGCTGTGGCGCGGGTAGATGGTCTTGCTGATGCAGGGGCGACAAGTGAACTAATGATAGCCGCCGCCGGGCCACTGGCAAGTTTGGGTCTGGCGGCTTTCTGCTATATCGGAATAAATGAGGCAGGCAACTGGCAGGATGTATGTCAGTTTTTTGGTGAAGTAAATCTCATGCTGGCACTTTTTAATTTACTGCCGGCATTGCCACTGGACGGCGGGAGAATTTTACGGGCTATTTTAAGTTACCGGCGTGATTATCGTGATGCCACAGCTATTGTTGTTACTATTAGTCATGGTATTATTTGTATGCTGGTAATCTGTACAGGGGTAGGTTACTGGCTCTATAATACGATAAATTTAACGCTGTTGGTCGCAGCAGTTTTTTTGCTCCTTACTGTCCGAACTGAAAAAAATTTAGCCGGGTTTCGAGCTATGCGTATCTTAGCCAATAAAAAGGCAGGGCTGATTTCCAGCCAGATTATGCCTACCAGTCACCTTACCGCGATGGAGAGTGCAGTGATTGGTGACATTATTCACTTGTTTGGCCCGGAGAAATACTATATTATACATATTGTTGATCAAAATTTCAAATTATGTGGGGCTTTGACTGAGACCCAGGTGTGGGAGGGGTTAGTTAAAAAGGGGATAAAGTCTAGAATTAATGAATTTATTTAACCATTTTTGGGGCAATAGGATTCAAATCAGTACTACCTGGAAAAAATAAGTCTTGATATTTCCACCCAAAAAATACATAATAATTTTTATAGCTATATATATGGAGGTACATATGCAGCCTATAGATCCTGTCGGCCCTGCTATTTTAAGCAAAGTGATAAAGCCAGCACGCTACACTGGCTATGAGTGGAACAGTGTAAGCAAAGACCCTAAAGCAGATTTAGTCAGTTTTGTTTTGGCTATGCCTGATGTTTATGAGGTTGGCATGTCCAACCTGGGGCTTAAAATATTGTATCAGATATTAAATAACCGTCAAGATACCTTTGCTGAGCGTGTTTATGCTCCCTGGGTAGACATGGAAGCGGAGATGAGAGCCGCAAATATTAAATTATATACCCTGGAAACCAAACGGCCTGTTGCTGAATGTGATATTATTGGTTTTACGTTACAGTATGAGTTGAGCTACAGTAATGTGCTTACTATGCTTGACCTAGCCGGTATTCCAGTAGAGGCAGCCAAGCGGGATGAGAATCAGCCTCTGGTCGTATGCGGTGGGCCTTGTGCCTTTAATGCAGAACCAATGGCGGATTTTGTTGACTTCTTTATCCTCGGCGAAGGTGAGGAGGCAATTGGCGAGGTTGCTGCTGCAATTGCGGCGTGGAAACAGGCAGGCAAACCAGGTGGCAAAAACGGCCTGTTACAGCAGCTTGCAGTACTTGACGGCATATATGTCCCAAGTTTTTATGACGCAGAATATAATGCTGCCGGACAGGTCAGTGCTTTACGGCCACTGGTGCCGGCAGCTAAACCTGTTATTGTCAAACGGTTAGTAAAAGATCTGGATCAAGTGACATTTGCTACTAAGCCCATTGTGCCATTTATTGAAATTGTGCATGATCGTATTATGCTGGAACTATTTCGTGGCTGTACACGGGGGTGCCGGTTCTGTCAGGCCGGGCTGCTTTATCGTCCTGTACGGGAACGAAAAATGGAGACTCTGATTAACCATGTCCAGGAACTTGTGGAAAATACCGGTTATAACGAAGTGTCTTTGGTATCATTAAGTTCAGCGGACTATTCTTGTCTCAGCCCTTTAATCACAGAGTTAATTACCTGCTTTAAACAGCAGGGGGTAAGTGTGTCATTGCCTTCACTCAGAGTTGACAGCTTTTCCATTGATTTGGCAAAACAAGTGCAGCAAGTGAGAAAGAGTGGCTTGACTTTTGCACCTGAGGCCGGCACGCAGCGCCTACGGGATGTAATTAATAAAGGCGTTACTGAGGAAAATCTTACTGAGGCAGTAAGTGCTGCTTTTTCAGCTGGCTGGTCAACCATTAAACTTTACTTTATGATCGGGTTGCCAACCGAGACTGATGAAGATATCGCAGGAATTGCCAGACTGGCTCAGCGAGTGGCAGATTTATATAAACAGATAAAAGGCCGCAGAGGTGCCAGGGTGACTGTCAGCGTGTCTTCCTTTGTTCCCAAGCCGCATACTGCTTTTCAGTGGTTTGGACAAAACTCGGTAGCGGAAATTGAACGCAAACAAAAGTTGTTACGATCGCTGATTAAAGATCGCAGCATTTCACTTAGCTGGCACGATGCGCGGACAAGCTATCTTGAAGGTGTATTTGCCCGTGGTGACAGGCGTCTTGGGAAGGTGTTACTTCAGGCGTGGCAGCAGGGGGCGAAATTTGATGGCTGGTCTGAACATTTTAAGTATACTATTTGGATGGAGGCTTTTGCCGCTGTAGGCATTGACCCCGATTTTTATGCCAGGCGTGACCGGGAGATTGGTGAATTTTTGCCATGGGAGCATTTATCCTCAGGGGTGGACAAGTCTTTTTTGGCGAAAGAATGGCTCGCTGCCCAGCAAGAGTCCCTTACTGCTGACTGTCGCCATAAACACTGTGGTGCCTGTGGCGTTTGCCAGGCTCTTGATGCTAACGTTGTTGATTGGGGGCAGGAGGAATAATGGCAAAATTACGGCTTAAGATAACCAAAGGAAATCCAATTCGTTTTGTTTCTCATCTGGATTTTGCCGGCACAATTGAGCGGGCGGTGCGTCGTGCCAAACTGCCGGCAGCCTATTCTGAAGGTTTTAATCCTCATATGAAGTTAGCCTTTGCTTCGGCTTTGGCAGTAGGGGTAACCAGTGAGGCTGAATATCTTGATCTTGAACTGACAGAAGCAATAGATATTGCTTTGCTGGAAGCCAGGCTTAAACCACAGTTACCTGCTGGGATTGAACTTAAAGCGGCAAAATATGTAGAGCAGCATAGCAAAGCCCTGATGGCGGTTGTTAACCTGGCCGCCTATGAAATTATCGGTTCACTAACTCCGGGTAAGGTTTGGGATGCCGTGGAGACCAGCATAGATAATTTTAATCGTGAAGTTGAAGTGATTTATGTCAAACAATCCCCTAAAGGTCGTCGGGAAATCGATATCAAAGAGTATCTGACCGAGCCGGTAGTTGTTAAGCCACTTCCTGCTAAGCAGCCAAACCTGATACTAAACCTTGCGATAAAAATTACGCCCGGTGGCAGTGTTAAGCCTGTTGAGGTGCTTACTGTGCTAACAGATAACTATGGTTTGCCTGTTGATAAAGACGCGGCGTTAATTAATCGTATTGGGCTGTTCATAACTAACGGCAAAGTATGGAGATCACCGATTGAATTGTAGAGAACGACAGATTAATAACAGAAGGAACGATCTATGAATAAAAGGATAATTGCCAACGTTATGCCGGAAGAGACTCGAGTTGCGCTCTTGGAAGACGATGAACTCATGGAAATCTCGGTGGAACGCAGCGAGAGCGGGCATTTAGTTGGAAACATTTATAAAGGCCGGGTTAAAAATGTTCTTCCCGGTATGCAAGCTGCTTTTGTTGATATTGGGCAAGACAAAAACGCTTTTTTATATATGGGAGATGCCGGCCGGCAGGCTGCCAGTCAGCATTTGACGATTGGCCAGGATGTATTGGTGCAGATTGCCAAAGATCCTATGGGTGACAAGGGACCAAGAGCCACCATTAGCCTGACACTGCCGGGAAGGTATATTGTACTCATGCCAACCGTCGATTATATCGGTATTTCGCGCCGTATTGAAGCTGAACCAGAGCGAGAACGTTTGCGTCAGATTGCAGAGAAAATCCGGCCAGAAGGTATGGGGGTTATTGTTAGGACAGTAGCCCAGGATAAAAGTCAGGATGACCTCATGAAAGATATGGCCTATCTAGCCAGCATGTGGTCAACTTTGAGTGCCAGGGCCAAACGGAGCAATGCGCCTGCGCTCATTTATAAGGATGCTGATCTTGTAGTACGGATTGTGCGTGACTATCTTACCAGTGATGTGAATGAATTTGTTATTGATAACCAGGAAGCCTATAACAGGGTTGTTGATTTATTGCAATATATATCACCAGAGTTAATTGACTCGGTAACACTCTATGAGCCAACCGCTAAGGACAGCGATATATTCAGCTGGTTCAATCTTGAGGATAGCCTGGAAAGTCTGCGCGAACGGCGGGTTGAACTAAAATGTGGCGGCTATATTGTCATTGATTATACAGAAGCCATGACAGTTATTGATGTTAATACCGGTAAGTTTGTTGGTAATACCAATCTGTCAGAGACTGTATTTCAGACTAATTTGGAGGCCATTGCCGAAATCGCCAGACAGCTTAGGTTAAGGGATATTGGCGGTATCATTATCATTGATTTTATTGATATGGATAAAGCGCAGCAACGCTCAGCGGTACTTTCCGGACTAGAACTAGAGCTGAAAAAGGATCGTACTAAATCAAATGTATTAGGTATTACTAGCCTGGGGTTAGTAGAAATGACACGGAAAAAGGCCAGGCAGAACCTTACAAGTATGCTCTACAGCCCCTGCCCGCACTGTAGGGGAAAGGGTCGTATTAAATCACCGGAAACCGTGGTAATAGACATTAAACGGGAGTTGAGAAAACTAAATAAACGCTCTCGCTCAGGAGGACGGCTGCTATTACAAGTTCATCCCCAGGTAGCTGATTATCTAAGCAGGCAGGAAGAACTCAAACGTCTAGAACGGGAAACCGCCAGAACAATTGTAGTAGAATCAGCTGCCAATAGTAGTCCGGAGAGATTTTCCCTGCTGTGGAAACCTGATTGACAAACTATGATCAGTATGGTAAAATTTCATGAAGTAGGCGTTTGCCTATTCTAACCGCGCGGAGAGGTTCTTTTAAACACTTGGAGCACTTGAAAATACAGTCATAGATTGCATTTTTATAAACCGTTTCAGTGTACCGAATCTGGCGAGTCCTTATATGGGGGAGGTGCAAGTTATAATGTACGCTATTATTGAAACAGGTGGTAAACAGTATCGCGTTACTGAAGGTGATGTGCTCACAATTGAGAAAATTGAAGTAACGGAAGGTCAAACTGTTGACTTTGACCGCGTTTTGACTGTTGTAAAAGACGGTGAAGTAGTTATTGGCAAACCGCTGGTAGCTAATGCAAAAGTTACTGCTGAAGTAGTAGCCCATGGTAAAGGTAAAAAGATTTTGGTTTTCAAATACAAAGCCAAAGCCAATTACCGTCGTCGCCAGGGTCATCGTCAGCCGTTCACTAAAGTCCGTATTGAAAAGATTCATGCCTAAGGACAGAAAATGATTACGGTTACATTGGTTCGTGATAAAAACAAGGCAATTACTGGTTTTGCCATTAGCGGTCATGCCAAGACGGCACCACATGGACAGGACATTGTCTGTGCCGGTATATCTGCGCTTGCTCAGTCAGCCATTATGGGAATTGAACGTCATTTGGGGCGGGATATTGACTTTGGGCAAAATGGTGACGGTATAACGATGAGACTTATAGGTCAACCTGACAGTCTTACAGGTGCAATTCTTGAAACAATGCTGCTGGGGCTAAACGAAATAGCCAAACTATATCCTAAGAGTGTTCGTATTACTGAGCACAGGAGGTGAAAGCAAGATGGGAATTTTCAAATTAAATTCTTTTGACTTACAGTTATTTGCTCATAAAAAAGGTGTGGGCAGCTCCCGCAACGGCCGCGATAGTGAGGCCCAACGCCTAGGCGTTAAGCGGCATGCCGGTGAAGTTGTTACTGCAGGCAGCATTTTAGTGCGCCAGCGTGGTACCCATTTCCATCCCGGTAATAACGTCGGCATCGGCTCAGATGATACCTTATTTGCCAAAGTCCCTGGCAAGGTCGCTTTCGAGCGTAAAGGACGTTATGACAGGCAAATTAGTGTATATCCTGCAGCTGAAGAAGCTATCTAAGGAAACGGCTTGTGCCAAGCCTTGGCGAACGCGACAGCCGATCTTGATCCTGTTTTTAAAGAAAGGTATCTTTCTGTTGGGGATAAGGGGCTTGTGCAAAGTCCTTTAGGACGCCGGCAGAAGCCTTAGTCGTTCAATTCAGGGAAAGTTAACCTTTCCATCTGGATAAGAAACCTGCGGCCCATAAAGCCGCAGGTTTTTTAAATTAATTTCACTAAAAATGTCGAAATCAGACAGGTATTTAGGCTAATGGGAGCGAAAGATATACCATTCTGCAACATGTTGGAAGGATGATAGTATGAGAAGCACGCCATGTTCTGAAGTTGCATCATGTACAGACGTAATGAATGTACTTCGCATTCAGCGTCATGATTTTTTAAATCATTTGCAGGTTATTCATGCTATGATTCAATTGGGGCGTAACGAAAAGGCGCTGCAATATATTGAGAATTTGGCACATGATCCTGAGATGATATCAAATGTGCTCGCAACATACAAAAACGAGTGTATATAACTATCTATGACCTTGTAGCTTAGTGTTTTTTAGCTAATGTTAGGGTAAAAATGAGCGGGAAAGCGCATATTACATATAAAAATGCAAGGGGATTTTAATGTTTATTGACAGAGCTAAAATTACTGTTAAGGCCGGTAACGGCGGTAATGGTATGTCCAGTTTCCGGCGGGAAAAATTTGTTCCTAACGGTGGACCAAGTGGCGGCGATGGCGGCCGTGGTGCCAATGTAGTACTGGTTGGGGATTCTAATCTGAATACGTTGCTTGATTTTCGTTACAAGCGGATATTTAAAGCTGATAATGGTGCTAACGGCCAATCCAGCAACATGCATGGCCGGGGAGCGGAAGATCTCTTGATTAAAGTTCCGCCAGGTACTATTATTAAAGAGGAAGCCACTGGGCAAGTACTTGGTGATATTACAGAAATAGGTCAAACCATAGTAGTTGCCAAAGGCGGTCGGGGTGGACGCGGCAATGCCCGTTTTGTTAATAGTGTCCATCGGGCACCAACTTTTGCCGAGCTTGGTGAACCAGGAGCAGAACGTTCGCTTATGCTGGAGCTTAAGCTGCTTGCTGATGTGGGCCTTGTAGGCTATCCAAGTGTAGGAAAATCGAGCATATTAGCAATGGTATCAGCGGCTAAGCCGGATATTGCCGCTTATCATTTCACGACATTATCACCAGTGCTGGGGGTTGTTAGCATTGGTGAGGGCCAGAATTTTGTCTTGGCAGACATCCCGGGGCTTATTGAAGGTGCACATGAGGGCGTAGGGCTTGGGCATGATTTTCTGCGCCATGTTGAGCGTACCAAAGTACTTATTCATGTACTTGATGTGTCAGGGCTGGAAGGCCGTGATACTATTGATGACTTTCACAAGATCAATAATGAGCTCAAGTTATATAACGAAAAGCTGTTCAAGCGGCCGCAAATTGTTGCCGCTAACAAAATGGACTTGCCGGAAGCGCAGGAAAATTATGAGCGAGTAGCTAACTATATGGCTGAACTCGGTCATGAGATTTATCCTATTTCGGCCGCTACCGGTGATGGCTTGACTGCTTTGATGCAGCGGGCAGCACAGCTTTTGGCTGACTATGTGGAAGAACCCGAAGAAATTGAAGAGGCTAAGATATACGAAGCTAAACCTGAAGATGCTTTTTCTGTCAGAAGAGATGAGGATGGTGCATTTGTCGTCGAAGGCGCCGGGATTGAAAAACTAGTGGCAATGACTCGTTTTGATGACGAGGAAGGTGTGCTTCGTTTCCAGGCCATTTGGCGGCGAATTGGAATTGATGAAGAACTCCGGGCACGTGGCATTAAAGAAGGCGATACTGTCCGCATTCGCGATATGGAATTTGAGTTTAGACCATAGGAGGTACTATGTTAGAAGAAAACGAAACGCCATTAACAGGCAAACAAAAACGCTTTTTGCGAGCCCTTGGCAGTACGCTGGATCCTGTGGTGCAAATCGGCAAAGGCGGCATAATAGGCACTGTTATTGAGAGTGCAGGTCAAGCACTGGCTGCCCGTGAAATTATCAAAGTCCGGGTATTGCAAAACAGTCCGGAGGAACCGAAAACGCTCATTGCTGCTCTGGCTAACGCCACTGGTGCAGAATTAGTGCAGGTGATTGGCCGCAATGGTTTGTTATATAAGAAAAATGAAGAAAAATCCAAGCTGGAATTACCATAATTATGGGGGAGCTTTGCGTATGCTTACCAGAGAAAATCTAAACAATGCTAAGCGCATTGTCATTAAGGTTGGCACCAGCACATTAACTCACTCGACAGGGAAACTTAATCTTTTACGCATCGAGAAACTGGCTCGTGAATTATCTGATCTTGCCAACCAGGGCAAACAAATAATCTTAGTGAGTTCAGGTGCAGTTGGTGCGGGGATGGACCGCCTTGGGCTGAAGGAAAAACCCAAGACCATTCCTGAGAAGCAGGCTGCTGCTGCTGTCGGTCAAGGGATTTTGCTGCATATTTATGAAAAAATGTTTGGAGAATACGGACAAATTGTTGC
Source organism: Sporomusa sp. KB1 (assembly GCF_007830295.1). Taxonomy (GTDB): domain Bacteria; phylum Bacillota; class Negativicutes; order Sporomusales; family Sporomusaceae; genus Sporomusa. Next base: position 3,729,697 of record NZ_VLKC01000002.1, read on the forward strand.
GCAGGTGCTACTGACCCGTGCCGATTCAGTCAATCGCAAGCGTTATACCAACTCTCGCAACACACTAATGGCGCTCTTAGATCAGGGCGTCATTCCCATTATTAATGAGAACGATGCGGTTTCTATTGACGAACTTAAAATTGGCGATAATGATACACTTTCGGCGATGGTTGCCAGTATCGTTGATGCTGATTTACTCATCATTCTTTCAGACATCGAAGGTGTTTATACCGCCAATCCCCAGACAGATCCAAGTGCGACCTTGTTGAGTCAAATTACCGATATTACACCAGCTGTTGAAGAATTGGCTGGTGGACCAGGGTCAGCGAGAGGTACAGGCGGCATGTATACTAAGATTCAGGCTGCAAAAATTGCGGTTAACTCGGGTGTAACTATGGTGATTGCTTCTGGTGGGCGCGAAGGGGCAATTCGTGAAATTGTACAGGGAAAAAAAGTAGGAACTATCTTTATTTCCAAAGAAAGTCGTCTGCAAATCCGCAAACGGTGGCTTGCATTTGGCGCGAGTGTGAGCGGCAAAGTCTGTGTGGATAAAGGCTGTGAACAGGCACTTCTAAAGGATGGGTCTAGCCTCTTAGCAGCAGGGATAACGGCTGTTGACGGCGATTTTGAGTTAGGCAACACCATAAGTATCGTAAGTAGCTCTGGCCGCGAATTAGCACGCGGTATTAGCAATTATAACGCCGATGATTTAAAAAAAATCAAGGGTGCTCATACCCACGAAATTAATTATATACTGGGTTTTAAGCCTTATGACGAGGTTGTACATCGCGATAACCTAGTATTATTAGTATAAGAGGGGGGCTAACGCATGGACTACATAAGTGAATTAACAGAAAAGGGCAAGGACGCAAAACAAGCAGCACGCAAACTGGCGACAATGTCAACAGCGCTGAAGAATGAGGCTCTACTAGCCATGGCCGCTGCTTTAGAAAAAGAACAAGGCGTTATTGTTGCTGCTAATGCCAAAGACATTAACAGAGCGCAAGTAAATGGTATGCCCGAGCCGCTTATTGACCGGCTGCTATTAAATGAAACCAGAATACTAGCCATGGCCGAAGGCCTGCGGCAGATTGCAGCTCTGCCAGATCCGGTTGGTGAGGCGATCGGCGGCTGGTTGCGGCCTAACGGACTTGCTATTACTAAAATTCGTGTGCCACTGGGCGTTATTGGCATTATCTATGAAGCTCGTCCTAACGTTACAGTGGATGCTGCTGGCTTGTGTTTAAAGGCAGGTAATGCCGTTATTTTACGTGGCGGTTCGGAGGCTATTGACTCTAATAAGGCCATTGCTGAAATTATTGCCGGGGCAGCTTATGCTGCTGGTGTGCCTGCTGGAGCTATTGCTCTTGTTGAGACTATCGACAGGCAAGTAGTCTCGGCTATGTTGAAGCTCAATCAGTATTTGGACGTTATCATTCCCCGGGGAGGGGCGGGACTGATTAAAACGGTTGTAGAAAACAGTACGGTGCCGGTCATTGCAACAGGAACCGGCGTTTGCCATACCTTTGTCGATGCGACTGCTGATCTGGCGATGGCCCAGGAAATTGCTTTTAATGCTAAGGTTTCGCGGCCAGGGGTATGTAATGCTATGGAAACGTTACTGGTTCACGAGGCCGTGGCAGCACAGTTTTTACCGGCAATGCTTGAGCGTTACCACCAAGCTGGCGTTGAAATTAGAGGTTGTGAACAAACCATGAAATATCACTCGGCTGTTAAACCGGCTATAGCTGAAGATTGGGCGGCAGAGTTTCTTGATCTCATTCTGGCAGTACGTGTGGTAAGCAGTTTAGAGGCGGCTATTGAACATATTACTGCCTATAGTACCCGTCATTCAGAGGCCATTGTTACCTGCGACTATGAACATGCCAGGCGTTTCCAACAGGAAGTGGATGCTGCTGCTGTCTATGTTAATGCATCAACCCGCTTTACGGATGGCTTTGAGTTTGGGTTTGGTGCTGAGATTGGCATCAGTACGCAAAAGCTTCATGCCCGTGGTCCGATGGGTTTGCCTGAACTTACCAGTATCAAATACGTTATTAATGGTAATGGGCAAATACGAAAGTAAAATGAGTAAGCAAAAACAGATGAAGGGTTACTATTATGCTGTTTGCAATTATTTGCGTACACCAAAAGGGCGGCATGATGCTGTTGATTACCTATGGGCAGCAGTTATAATTATGGGAGTTGCCGCAATACTAATCGGGGCAGTGAACTTGTTTCAGCATAGCTGAAACAGCGGCGGGTTCAGGTGAGGAGTCTGCCCCACCTGAACAAACGCCGCCTGCAGCGGCGGGAGTCTTAAGCCGCCGCAAAGATAAAGTGGTGGCGCAACATGTAACTCTTTTCACATTGACGATTATTTGATATAATGAAAATGATTAGAATTTTTTGGATATTTGAAAGGCAGATAGTATGTTACATGCAAAAGCTAAGATAGGCATTATGGGCGGAACATTTGATCCTATTCATGTCGGGCATTTGGTAACAGCTGAAGCTGTCCGTATTGAGTATAATCTTGAAAAAGTTTTATTTATTCCTGCCAGCAATCCACCCCATAAGCAGGACTCGCTGGTTACGCCAGCCATTCATCGTTATATCATGACCATTATGGCTACCTATTCTAACCGTCATTTTTTTGTATCCGGTATTGAGCTTGAACGTTCTGGCTTATCCTATACAATTGATACGGTTAAGGATTTAATCGAATGTTATGGAGCCAGTACGGAGTTTTATTTTATTACTGGTGCTGATGCTGTGAAGGATTTGCCCAGTTGGCAGGAGATTGATCAACTTCTGGATTTGTGTTATTTTGTAGCAGCAGCCCGCCCAGGCTGTATCAGCTATATTGACCAGGTAATAAAACAGTTTGGTGCCAAAGGCCGTCGGAGTATTCAGCGCTTGGCGACGCCGGAGTTAGAAATATCCTCAACAGATATTCGTGAACGGGTAAGGAAGGGGCGCTCCATAAAGTACATTGTACCAGAAAGTGTGGAAGACTATATTTACAAAGAAGGATTGTATCGTTAAGCCCGGTAATGTGGCAGATAAAGGCAGTACCAGTCAAGCATAAATCCTGGTTTTTTGCAGATAATGTTAACGTAAACTTATTCTGGTTTAAGTAGCTTGAGTAACGGAGGTGATTTCCTTTGGCAAAAACGCTGTATGTTGGTAATTTAGCCTGGAGTGCTACAGACACTACTCTTGCCGACGCTTTTCGTCCCCATGGTGCTGTAATTTCAAGCAGAATTATTACAGACAAAGAAACAGGACGGTCCCGTGGATTTGGGTTTGTAGAAGTAGAAGATGCTGACGCGGATAAAATGATTGAGGCCATGAATGGTGCGCAAGTTGATGGCCGGCAGATTGTTGTTAATGAAGCTAAACCGCGGCAAGGTTAATTTTTTAAGATATATTAGTTTGTCAATCGACTATGTATGAAATTTACCTCCTGTCATAGGAGGTTTTTTATTTCTGTAAAAGAGGATATTTGCAGGAAACTGCCGAATTTTAGTACTGGAAGACAGGAGATGTAAATTATGGATTATAATCAAGTGCTAGACAAGCTGTCACAGGTTTTGTCAGCTAAACGGCTCCAGCATTCTTTAGGTGTTAGCCAGAGCGCGGCAGAGCTTGCCGTTCAATTCGGCGAAGATGCAGAGAAGGCTAAGTTGACTGGCTTGCTTCATGATTGTGCCCGGGGGTTATCCAGCAATAACCTATTGCAAATGGCCGAAGCCTTTGCTATAGTGGTGAATGATGTCGAACATTGCCAACCCGTACTTTTGCATGCGCCACTGGGTGCTCATCTGGCCAGAAAAGAATATGGCGTTGATGATCCGCAAATTTTGCAGGCTATCGCGCTTCATACCACTGGCGGGCGTGATATGGCAACACTTGATAAGATTGTTTATCTGGCTGACTGTATTGAGCCAGGCCGGGAGTTTCCCGGTATAGACAGGCTGCGCAGCTTAGCTTTTACTGATTTGGATGCGGCGATGCTTGCCGCTTTTGATCAATCCCTGCACTATGTTATTGAGCTGGGTTTGCTTATCCATCCGGCTACTATTGAAGGACGTAATTATTTATTACAACAGCAAAACAAATAATTTTAGTGTGGGGTATTATCTTTGGGGAGAGGAGATGATGCCATGAAAAAGGTACAAGATAAAGCCGGACAACGGCGGCGAAGAATTATTCGTTGGGACAGAATTTTCATTATGCTGGTAATCCTGTTCATTGCGGTAGTGGCAGTAACAGGAGCTACCGTGTATGCTTATCTCAATATGGTCCGTGTCCCGCCTGCTGTGCAGGTAGTCAAGTCGAAAGAGCGTCCCCCTGAGACACTGACAAACAAGGTCAACATTCTATTACTGGGGGTTGATGACAAAGACCGGGATTACCCTGGTAATGACGCCAGACGCTCTGATACTATGATGGTTGCAAGCATAAGTCCGGAGGATGGCACAATTAATTTGCTGTCTTTGCCGCGCGATACCATGGTTGTCATTCCAGGGCGTAAAGGCTATGATAAAATAAATCATGCGTATGCCTATGGTGGGGTACAACTTGCTAAAAGTACAGTAGAGCAGTTTTTACAAATACCGATTAACTATTATGTAGTCCTTGACTGGCAAGCATTTATCAAAACAATTGATACCCTGGGTGGTGTAGATCTTTACGTTGAACATGATATGCATTATCAGGACCCTTATGCAGAACTTGATATTGCTATTAATAAAGGCTATCAGCATTTGGATGGGGAAAAGGCTGGCCAATATGTACGGTTTCGCAGTGATGAGCTTGGCGACATTGGTCGTGTGCAGCGCCAGCAGCGTTTTCTAAAAGCGTTGGCCAAAGAGACGATGCAAGTAAGCACTATTTTTAAGGTTCCTGCGCTGGTTAATACGCTGAATCAGTATATTGAAACCGATATGTCGGCAATGACCATGGTTAAAGTTGGCAATAGCCTCAAGAGCTTTAATTCAAATAATCTGGTAGCTGAGATGCTGCCAGGAGATTTTGCGACAATTGACGAATTAAGCTATTGGATTCCTAATAAGGAACAAACGCAACAGCTAGTCCAAATCATGTTTTTGTCTGATTCTAAAGCAACAGGAGCGCCCAAGGGAAAGAATGTTTCTGCCAATATAAAATGAGACTTAGCTTCAGGTGGGGATTAACCCCATCTCTCTTCTTTGCAGGAAACTTGTTTGCCGATATATTCGGCAATAAAGAAATTACAGGCACAGGCTGATGGTGTATGACAGTCCACCACTAGCGTTTGACTTCCGCTTTTGCCAACACACCACCCGCCTGTAAAAATCTTTAACGCGTTGTATATTGTCCCGAATAAAATAATTTTGGAAAGAAAAAGCTATAGGAAGAGTTTGCAGGAGGTATTTGTTAATTGATGATTGATAATGACAGCAAGTTAGCTGAGCTAACGGCCCAAGCCGCCAGTGACAAAAAGGCACATGATATCATTATTATGGATTTGGCGGGTATTTCACCGGTGACTGACTACTTTATTATCTGCAGTGCTAATTCGACTACTCAGGTTCAGGCAATAGCCGATAATATGGAAGAAAAGCTCGCAGAGCAAGGTGTTAAGCTGCTGCATAGAGAAGGCTACCGGGAAGCACGGTGGGTTCTTTTGGATTATGGAAACTTTGTGGCCCACATTTTTGTGGAAGAGGATCGCCAATTCTATAACCTTGAGCGGTTATGGGGTGATGCTAAACAAGTGTCTTATCAAGGATAGGTGCAATATGGATAATTTTAAACATAAGTACAGACCAGGTGATGTAGTAGAGTTAATCGCTGTCCGGAAAAGTGAGTTGGGAGTTTTTTTAGATGTTGGTACAGGCAATACCAGTGACGATATCTTATTGCATAAGGCCCAGCAAACGGAGGAAATTGCCGTTGGACAAGCGGTTAAGGTATATCTTTATAAAGATCCTAAGGGCAGGTTGACTGCCAGTATGCGTCTGCCACAGATGCAAGAAGGGCAGGTAGCGAGAGTAGAGGTTATTAATACAACACGGGATGGTATTTTTGTTAATATTGGTGCTGAACGAGGGGTATTCATGCCTCATGCTGGCCGGCGAGGCTTGCCGAAGGTTGGCGAAAAGGTGTGGGTCAAGCTGTATCGTGATAAGTCTGACCGTCCTGCAGTTACTATGGAAGTTGAGGATGAACTCAGACAGGCTTCCCGTCCGGCTGAGTTCATCAAAGTCGGCGATACTGTCACCGGCTCGGTCTATAACTATAATGATCAAGGGGCCTTCCTATTTACCAAAGAGCGCTTTATTGCTTTTTTGCACAATGATGAAATGCTTGAACGCCCGCGTGTTGGGGCCGAACTTACTGTCCGGGTTACCTATTTGCGGGAAGACGGCCGGCTTAATGTATCGATGCGCCCGATCAAAGAAAATGCAATGGATGTTGATGCTGCCAAAATACTGGAAGTACTTCGCACCAGAGGCGGCCAGATGCCGTACAGTGATGCATCGCCGCCAGAAATCATCAAGGAAAAGTTTAAGATTAGTAAAGCAGCTTTTAAACGCGCTATGGGGCGGTTGCTCAAAGACCGGCTTGTTGAACAAAGAGAGGGCTGGACATATTTACAAAATAACGAAGATGGCAAGTAAGCCATCTTCGTTATTTTTCGATTTATCATGTTGGGAGCGAGTTTTTGCAGGGCATATGCTTCTTCTGGTCAGTCGTGTCCGCGTTCTTAGCGTTTGTATTAGTAGTTGCAAGTTTATTATTTTTTGTATCTTTTGTAGTCAAAGCAATCCCTCCTTAAAATTTTAGTTTGTGGATAAGCTGCCAGCTTATCTGCGGGGCGGTCAGCCACCAGCTTTGGTACGTTCTTTGGAAGAATGGGCAGAAGACTGGAGGTCATTGGCAGAGAGAGTGTCATTGCTTACCTGATGGTTTGACTGGGTGGGGCTTGTGCGTGGACTGCCATTGCCAGGCGTTGGTTTTTTATTTGCCAAATTATTCACCTCACATGCTAAGTTTTATACTGGGCTACATATAGTTTTCCCAGATGATGAATTAGCATGAGCGACAATGATTGCTAGCTGTAAGCGTTTAAAAAACACCAAAACCCCGCCATTTTTTTAGCGGGGTTTTGGTAAATGAGTTCACTCACTCCAAGGAATGGTCACCATCTATTGGCGGTAAATTGCGGGTAATGAGTACTTTGTCAACCCGCGCTTTGTCCATATCGACAATCTCAAAAATATAGCCATTCCATTCAAATTTCTCGGGGGTACTGGGAATATGACCAAGATAAGAAACAATAAAGCCCCCGAGCGTCTGGAAATAGCCTCTTTCTTCACCTGGGAAATGATCAACATCCAGCAGTTCCTTGAGTTCTTCCGCTGACAACATACCATCCACCAGCCATGAGCCATCGCTGCGGGGGATGATATCAGGTTCCTCATCTTCGCCGAGATATGGCATATCGCCAACAATGTGCTCAGCAATATCATAAAGGCTAATCATGCCTGACATGCCACCATATTCATCAACTACCAATGCGACATAGACTCCGGTATCTTTAAAGTTTTCCAGAACCTTTAAAGCCGGTGTATTTTTCGGAATAAAAAGAGGTTGGCGAGAGGCATCTTCGAGTGCCAAGGGGCGGCCGGGAATATAGTGAGCTAAGACTTCATTGGAATAAATAACACCCACTATCTCATCTAAACTGCCGCGGGCTACAGGAAAAAACAGATGGTTGGTACTGCGAATAATCCGTAAATTGCACTGGTCATTATCTTCTAGGTCCAGCCACTTGATTTGAGTTCGTGGTGTCATAAGTGCCCCTACTCGCATATCTCCCAGGATAAAAATTTTTTCCAGCATCTCCCGCTCGGCTTTTTCAAACACACCGTGTTGGGCTCCCTGACCAATCAGTACTCGTACTTCTTCTTCCGTTACCGGTGGTTCCGCCGGCGGCTTAGTGCCCAGAAGTTTCATTGCCAGAGAAGTAGAAAGACTCAATAAATGAACTAATGGCCGGTTGATACGCACAAAGGCGGACATTGGTCTGGCGATAGCGGCTGCAATGGGTTCCGGGTTATTAAGTGCCAGCTTTTTTGGCACAAGTTCGCCGGCTATCAGCGACAGATAGGTAATGATACTTACGACAATAGCAAGACTAATAGCATTACTATACCCCTGCAAAAAAGGGATGGCATTCAAAAAAGAAGCAAGATAGTTAGCTATTTTGGCACCACCAAAAGCACCAGTAAGAATTCCAATAAGAGTAATGCCAACTTGTACGGCAGACAACAGCGCTGTAGGCTCTTCTGCCATCTTTAGTGCAGCCTGCGCGCCTTTATTGCCAGTAGCTGCCATATTCTCCAAACGACTTTTACGGGAAGACACAATCGCCATTTCTGTCATGGCAAATATTCCATTTGCAAAAATCAGAATGATGATAATTATAATTTCGGTGCCAATCGAGCCTGTGTCCAAAATTAAGATAGCACTCTCCTTACTAATAAATTACCCGCTAGCTTACAGCAGCGGGTAGCCTGTTTTATAATTTATCGACTGCCGCCGCTTTTTTACTTCGCTTTATAACATAAGAAATGACACCTGCGACTAGGATGATTATAAGTGAAATAATCAGCATATCCGATTTATGCTGTGTATACATTTCAATAGCTTGCGACCCAAAATAGTAAATGAGTATGCCTTCCAGTAAAAAACGCTTCGCACGGCCAAGGAAGGAGATCAAAAAAAATACCTTCATATTGATTTTAAGAGCGCCTGCCGTGATGCAGACAAACTTATAGGGAATGGGTGACAAGGACGCTAAAAATATAGCCCACAGGGCATTTTCCTGTACAGTGGTTTGTATTTTGTCCATATATTTGGGGGGAATAAACTTACGGGCGGCCGGAAGACCAATTTTTAGTCCGATCATATAACCAATTAAGCCACCCAAAATAGAAACAATAGTAGCTGCCAAGCCGTAAAAAATGGCATTTTGCGGCTTAGCTATTGCAAGTGGTATGAGAATCAGATCAGGAAATACTGGTGAAATAAAGGACTCTGTGAAAGCAGCAAGTAAGAGACCCGTAAGACCCCATTCTAAGAGTATTGCCAGCAGTGCTTCCATTGATATATTTCCCTTCTTTTAGATTGTCATTATTACAATAAAGTATACGATACGATAGTAATAGTTTAGCTTACATGTAGTACTTCAGTCAAGAAGTAAGGAGCAGCAAGAATGCGCTAAGAAGGAAAGAAAGCAAAATAAAAGCCTGCGAGATAAATCATCGCAAGCTTTTGTGTTGGTGGAGATAAGCGGGATCGAACCGCTGGCCTCTTGAATGCCATTCAAGCGCTCTCCCAGCTGAGCTATACCCCCATAAATACATATTAATTATACTTAGACAGCAACATAATGTCAAGATTTTTTGCTTAATTTCGAACCATTATAGCAGGTACTTATCTATATTATGCAGAATACTTTGAGATTAGAGTAAGGAAGAAGGAAGCAACTATGCATTTATTTAAAATTGGCCTGTTGATTGACGGGACAGGTTTTACGCCACAAGATTCATGTTACCTGGCGGTTGAAAATGGGTATATTACTGGTATCGGCCAGGCAGATGATTTTGCAGCTGCGCAAGTGGCGACAGCAGCTGATTATTCGCAATACACCGTTATGCCAGGGCTAATTGATCCCCATGTGCATTTGTTCTTAGAGGGAATCTCTGATCTAAAATCCCGCACGTTACGGTGGAAAGAGGATAAAGAGACAACCTTGCTGCGAGCTGTTAACAACCTGACTAGAACCATTCGCCACGGGGTAACTACTGTACGTGATTTAGGTGGTCCGTTTGCTATTAATACAGTATTAAAAAAGGCAGTTAAGCAGGGTATTGTTACCGGGCCGCGTGTGCTTAGTGCCAGGCAGGCCATTTCCATCACCGGTGGGCACTTTCACTATGCAGGGGGACGGGAAGCCGACGGGGCGGAAGAAGTGGTTAAAGCTGTGCGGGAGCAGGCTAAAGCTGGTGCTGACTGTATAAAAATTATGATGACTGGCTGCGTTAATTTTGTTCGCCAAGATGCCGGAGTTGTTGAACTATCACTACCAGAAGCCCAGGCGGCTGTTGCCGAAGCACGGCATCTGAAAAAGATGGTGGCGGCACATGCCAACGGCGTAGACGGCGTGCGCCAGAGTCTGGCAGTTGGTGTTACTACGCTTGAACATGGTGCACTCATTGATGCAGCTACAGCCGATGTGATTACCGAAAGCAGGGTATATTGGATACCTACGTTAGTTCCTTTTGAACGCATGTTGGACTATGGACGCACTCATGAGACCAGAACATTACCGGCCGCGGGTATTGAGGCTGTTTACCAGCAACATCAGGCTATGGTGCAAAGAGCTTATCAGGCTGGGGCTAACATTGTCGCTGGTACTGACGCCGGCGCATTAGGTGTTGGGCATGGTGATATATGGCGGGAGCTTACTCTATTGGTGGAATGTGGTCTGCCGGCAGCAGCCGCGCTGCATGCTGCCACTGGCCTTGCGGCCCAGGCAGTGGGGATGGAACAGGAGATTGGGATAGTGGCTGCAGGCAAGCGGGCAGATTTGCTGGTTTTGGCAGGTAACCCGTTACTAGATATCAACTGTATAAAAAATGTCGTAAAAGTATTCAAAGACGGGAAGGAGTATCTTCCCTAATTGAGTTGATCGGCCACCTAAAACAACAGTAACGGAGTTGATACTATTGATAGAAGCAATTGAAGACCTTAAGGCCCAGCTTGGTCAAAATGGATATCTTACTGATGATAGTTTGGCTGCTGCCCTATATTTAGCGGAGAACCTGGAAAAACCGCTGCTGTTAGAGGGACCGGCTGGTGTTGGAAAAACGGAGTTGGCAAAGGCGTGGTCGCGCCTGCGTAAGCGGCGGCTTATTCGGCTGCAGTGCTATGAAGGTCTTGATGAGAGTAAAGCACTGTATGAATGGAATTACCAAAAACAGTTATTATATATTCAAATCGCAGCATTGACGGAAAAAGGCTGGGAGACAGGACGCAAACAAATTTTTGACCAGGAGTTTTTACTAAAACGTCCCCTGTTATCGGCGCTTACCAGTCCGGAGCCTGTGGTATTGTTGATTGATGAGATTGATAAAAGTGATCAGGAATTTGAAAGTTTTCTGTTAGAAGCGTTATCTGATTGGCAGGTTACGATTCCTGAACTGGGTACGATAAGCGCGGTTACCCGGCCCTATGTTGTCTTGACATCCAATAGTACGCGAGAACTTGGTGATGCTTTGCGCCGCAGGTGCTTGCATTTTACTATTGACTATCCTGAATTTGAACGGGAGTTGGCCATCGTTGAATTAAATGTTCCCGATATTGACCGTAAGTTTGCCAGTCAGCTTGTCGAATTTGTCCAAACTATTCGCAAGCAGTCGCTCAAAAAACCTCCTAGTGTTACAGAAACTATTGATTGGGTGGCATCAATGACACTGCTTGGCAGCGAGCTAACTACAGATACAGTTCGTGCTACGCTTAGTGCTTTGCTCAAATATACCAAAGATCGCGAGCTTGTCACTGATAAACTGCCATTTTTACTAAAACCATGAAACAATTACTTGTTGAATTTGTTCGGCTGTTGCGCCAAGCGGGGCTAACAGTAACAACAATGGAAGCTGTGGATGCATTAAAGGCAGCGGAGCTTACTTGTTTTGACCCCGCCTTACTGCGGAGCGTGCTGGAAACCACCCTGGTGAAAAGCACTTGGGAGCGTCCTGTTTTTACTGCGTTATTTGAACTATATTTCGATCTTGCGCCGGAAGCCCCAGTAGTGCAAGCTAACTCTGAGCCGACAGTACTTACGATTAAGGGAGCGACTGCTGATGGCAGCGGGCGTAGTTCGTCAGGCGCCGGTGGTGATGCCGAGGGTTTGCTGGAAACCATCAATAATCAACCTGCGGCTGTATTGGAAGAACTGGCAAGGCAATTTGCGGCAGATACACCACTTGCTAATGCCGAGCCGGCAGAGATTTCACAAAAGCTGCGTCAGGTTCAAGTAAATTTAAGATGGTTTGAGGCTGTCAACAAGGTTGAACGTAACTATGCTACCGGAAAGATGAAGGAGGCGGCTTTGCTAAAATGGCAAAAAATATTTGCCCAGCTAGAAGCGCTCCTGCGGCGTGAATTGGAGCGCAAGGCTGTCAAACAGTTCGGTCGCCAGCATATTCTTAAACTGGTAGAACACGCCAATATTCGCCGCCGGGAATTTGATTGCCTGGCAGCGGCGGAAATAATAGCTGTTGAGCAGGAAATTGGCAAACTAGCAAAAAAAATGGCTGAGAGACCGGGCATTCGCTTGCGCCGGGCCAAACGTGGCAAGGTAGATATTCGCCGTACTTTTCAGGAAGTAATACGAACCGGTGGTTGTCCATTACACTTGAAATACCGGGATAAAATTAAAAGCAAAGTTGACTTATGGCTCTTATGTGATGTTTCTAATTCAGTTGAACGGTTTAGCCGTTTTATGCTGCAATTAGTCCAGGCGGCGCAGCGGCGTTACGCTAACATTAGATCCTTTGTTTTTATTGATGAAGCAGTGGAAGTAACTGATTGGTTTAAAAGTCAAAACGTTAACGCTTTTTTGCAGGCTAGGCATCTTAGAGACCGGTTTAACCGTCGCGTAGGACTGTCTCGCTATGACTTGGTTTTTGAACAAATGGCTCGTTATGAGCTTGCGGCCATTGGCGGCCGGAGTAAGCTGATTATTTTAGGCGATGGACGCAACAACTGGCACCCGGGCGGGGCTGACGAGCTGGCTAAGCTTGCTGAACGGGCACAGGCCATTTATTGGCTCAACCCTCTGCCGGAAGAGAAATGGCTTGAAGGCGATTGTCTCATGAAAGAATACCAGCCATATTGCCAACAAGTATTTGAATGTCGCAATTTAGAACAATTAACAGAAGTAGCCAACCGTATTTTGTGAATATACGGTTGGCTATTTTTGTTAGGAACAATTTATTATAAAAACGGTAATACTAGTATTGTTATTAATTCTGATACAAAGGGGGGAATTTTGTGGAGTGGGTAGTAGGACTAATGAGTATTATTACTGTTAACATGCTTTTAAGCGGCGATAATGCATTAGTTATTGCTTTAGCCAGTCGTAATCTACCACCTGATCAGCAAAGGAAGGCTATGATTTGGGGTGGGGCGGGGGCTATTATTTTAAGGATTCTGCTGACCTTTGTCGCCATTGTATTGCTTCAAATTCCTTACTTACAGCTAATTGGCGGTTTAGCTCTGCTGTGGATAGCCGTTAAGCTTTTAGCGGGGGATGAAGAAAGCCATGAGCTTCAAGCGAATAGAAACTTATGGGGAGCTATTCAAACAATAATTGTTGCTGATATAGTTATGAGTATTGATAATGTACTCGCCATTGCCGGAGTAGCCAAGGGGAATATTACGCTGCTGGTTGTTGGTTTGGGAATTAGCATTCCGATTATTATCTGGGGGAGCAAACTAATTAATATACTAATGGAACGTTGGCCAATAATAATTACAATCGGTGCAGCTTTTCTGGGCTGGACTGGCGGTGAAATGGCAATTGCCGATAAAAAAATTATGCCCATGTTAGAGCCGTATCCCTGGATGCATTGGGCTATACCGGTAGCCTTTGCCGTTATTGTTGTTTTTATTGGATCGCTGCTTGCCGGCCGCAAGCAATCTGGTAACAAGGAGCCACAAAACAATCTGTAATGGTATAACGAGCTGTTAACAAGGTATTTTTATGGTGCGTCCAGATGTCTTAATATAAGAATCACATGGATGTTGGTCACAATCAAAAATAATTGTGGCACTATGAAGAAAGTCTTGCTTAAAGAAATAACGCAAATCATAAATGTGAACAAGCTTGCCGGCATATTCATTATCCTGATATTCAGTAAAATAGCTAAATGGTGTAAAGGAAGCAAAGAATTCGCCTAATATCGTTTTATGCGCTTCTTGAGTGGCGGGAGATAATGTTTGTTTAGTAAATTTGGTATGAATCGTCAAACACTGCTGTAATAAGCCGACTTGCCCGACATAATACTGGCCTTGGGTTTCAGCGACAAAATCCCAGGAAAATACGCTTTTGAGTGAAGGCATAACCAGCAGGCGGATAAGACTGTAGGTAGCGAAATACTGGTTGAGTCGCATGATGGTCTGTCGCTTCAGTAAGTACCGTATACCAATATATAGGCTGATTAATAGGAAACATAGCAGCGAAGTTTCGCGGGCAGGCAGCTGCTGCATAAATACGGTAAGCATAATGGCTAACAGGAAGGGATCAAACACATTTAACAGGCTAAAGCTTTTGCGTTCCCGGCTAAATGGCCATAGAACAGCAGCACCGTGGGCATTGAAAAAATCCAGAATACTATGTGACAGTCCGCCCCAAAAGGCCCACATAAATATTTCCGTACAGGCTGCCCCAGGGTAAACGATAAAGAAAATAGCGGCAAGTAAACTTGACCACATAGCGAGCCCAGGAATAGAATGCGAGAAGGATCTGTGTTGCTTGAGCAAAGCAAAATTGCCGCGGACTATGGAGAGGATATCTAAATCAGGTGCTTGAGCACCGAGTACACTGGCTAAGTAAATAGGATCAGCAAGATTTAGGGGATGGCCAGATAAACCAGCAACAGCAACGCCTAGCAAAGCATGTGATAAAGCGTCCATAGAAACGAGACCTCCTAAGTTAGTTAACATAAATTTTAAAATACTACTAATTATATCACAACCAGCAGGGAGGAGGTCTAATGGTAATTGGTGGACAAACGAATTTGATGCAGGTGAATTTAGATAAGTATATTGACTTAGCTAAAAATTTATATTATCATTGCATTAGTATTTAGCAAGTACAAGTGAATACCATAAAGGGGAGTAACTGGCAGGCACAGTCAACAATTCTGCACATTAGTGCATGGTTGTGCCGTTGGATCAGTCCAATAGTGAGACCTTTAGTATATGAATGACCAATATACTATAATAAGGTCTTGTTGTTATGTTAAAAAGACCTTACCGTTGCTGACGGAGAAGGTCTTTGTTTTATTTGATTATAATATATAATAGGGGGTCTTTTAATGGAAATGGAATTATTGGTAGCGTTAGGTAGTATTACTCTGATTAATTTAATCCTAAGTGGTGATAATGCGGTTGTCATAGCTTTGGCTAGTAGAAATCTGCCTCCTGAGCAGCGGAAAAAAGCTGTACTATGGGGTAGTGCTGGCGCGGTAATCTTACGGATTCTACTTACATTAGTTGCTGCATTTTTGCTTAAAATCCCGTATGTGCAATTTTTGGGGGGACTTGCTTTGGTATATATCGCAGTGAATTTGCTGGGAGACAAGCAGGAAGAAGTCGCCTGTGAAGGTGCAGCCAGCTTTTGGGAAGCAATTAAAGTCATCATTTTTGCTGACTTGATAATGAGTCTTGACAATGTATTGGCGATTGCTGGTGTAGCTGATGGACATTTTGGATTGTTAGTATTTGGTTTGGTCTTGAGTGTACCGCTGGTGGTATTTGGCAGTCAGATGTTAATGAAACTTATGGATAAGTTTCCTATTATTATTTGGGCGGGTTCAGCTATTCTTGCCTGGACGGCTGCTAAGATGATGGTTGCTGATGAGAAGCTTGGCGTATGGCTTGAGCCATATGCACTTATGCTTGAGATTGGGGTTACGGCAGCTGTTTTGGCGATTGGCTATTGGCAGAAAAAATGTGGACAGGCTGGCAGTAAGGATACGTATGGTGCGTAAGCTGTTTTCTTACTGGAAACGATAAGTTGGCACAATTGGTAAATCGAGAGCAAGGGGACTTCAGTCCCCTATGGCTTTCTTTTTCTTTTTGTTCTGGCATTTTATACAACAATTCAACAAAAAATGTGTAAGAAATAGATATGTTTTTATATCGTATAAGTATAATAGTGTGGTATAATATCAAAATGTTACCCATTTACCAATATACCGGAGGCGAGTGCTTTGATTGTTGAGTTATTATTGTATTTTTTGATGGTTTTCTTGATTGTAGGTGTACTATCACCATTTTTCACTGGCAAAAATAAAATAGTCAATTATGTTGCACATGGAATGGCAGCGCTAGGATGTTTGGCGGCCGTACTGTGTGCTATTTTTATTTTTTACAGTGGAAAGCTTGAAATAATTACGCCCTGGGTTTTGCTTGCAGAGCCTGTCTATATCCGTTTGGATTATTTGGCCGCCTTTTTTTTGCTGACAATCGGAGTGGTAGGCTGTGCGGCGAGTGTTTATGCTATCGGTTACAGCAGAGAGTACCTTGGGGATGGTTGTCGTTACCGGGTAATGGCATCGCTGTATAATGCGTTTTTACTGTCGATGATTTTAGTAGTCTGTGTCAGTCACGCCGCCGCGTTTATTATTGTTTGGGAGATTATGGCGCTGACGTCTTTTTTGTTAGTTAATTATGAGCATGAAAAAAATGAAGCCAGTAAGGCCGCCTTTGTGTATATTGTTATGACCCATGTAGGGACAGCCTTTATTATTACCGCTTTTTTCCTGTTGGCAAATAAGGCCGGTAGTTTAGATTTTTTGCGCTTACTGCAAAGTGCAGGCAGCCTTGATACTTGGACCAGGAATGCTGTTTTTTTATGTGCCCTTATTGGTTTTGGCGCCAAAGCAGGCATTATTCCCTTGCATATCTGGTTACCGCGGGCCCATCCGGCAGCACCCAGCCATGTTTCAGCCCTGATGTCAGGTGTTATGATAAAAACTGCTATTTATGGGTTCTGCCGGTTTTATCTTGAATTCTTGGGAGTGGGCCCGATATGGTGGGGGGTACTTATACTTGGTCTTGCCATTGCATCTTCGGTATTAGGTGTGCTTTATGCGCTAATGGAGCATGATATGAAGCGTCTGCTGGCATACCATAGTGTGGAAAACATTGGCATTATTCTCTTGGGAATAGGAGCCGGTTTAGTATTTATGGCCAAAGGGCAAAGCGCTCTGGCCGCATTGGCTTGGGCAGCGGCACTATACCATGTGCTCAATCATGCTATATTTAAATCGCTGCTGTTCATGGGTGCAGGGGCAGTGCTTCAGTCAACTCACACCAAAGATATTGAACTCTTGGGTGGACTTATCAGTAAGATGCCTTATACTGCAGTATGGTTTCTGGTGGGTGCGGCCGCTATTTCCGCTTTGCCGCCGCTTAATGGTTTTGTTAGTGAATGGATGACTTTTCAGGCTTTATTTTATTTGCCGCAAAGTATGGCTGGGGCTTTAGGTAAAGTATTTAGCGGATTTTTGCTGGCCTTACTGGGCCTTACAGGGGCATTGGCAGCAGCCTGTTTTGTCAAAGCTTTTGGTATCATCTTTTTGGCCAAGCCACGGAGTAGCCAAGCGCAGCAGGCCCAGGAAGCCAATAAGCCTATGCTTGGTGCGATGGCAGCGCTGTCGGGATTATGTTTGCTGCTTGGACTCTGGCCTGAGCTGGTGCTCCGTATTCTTAGGCAAGTTTTGTCAGGCATAGCTGGAGTTGATCCAAGGCAGGTTTTTGCTGGCACTACCTGGCAGGCTGCTGAAGTTCATGCAGGCGCAGCTAATGGCAGTCTGCAAATTCCTGTGGTGGCAGTTCTACTACTGGCAGGTGTAATGGTTGCATGGGTATTATGCAGATTATATGGAAAAGAACAGCTTCATAAAGGGGAAACCTGGACTTGTGGTATTGTGCCGACTGCCAGGATGGAGTATACTGCTACTGGTTTTTCTAAACCGATTAGGTTGGCGTTTAAAGCTATATTGCGGCCACAACATGAAACGGTTGCTGATTTGACTCCCAATCGTTATTTTGGCCGGCGGCTGAGTTATCATATGAGTATTACTGATATCTTTAGCGCTATGTATCGACCGATTAATAACGGAATTATTGGTGCGGCTCAGTTTATGAAGGCCATTCAGGCAGGCAGTGTTCAGCTTTATATCGGGTATATTACAGCAATTACTGTGATAGTTCTTATTTTGAGTACTGGGTGGTGAACAATATGGAACAATTGACTACAATAGTAATTTCGCTCGGTTATGCTTTAGCTATTGTGCTAGCGGCGCCACTAGTCGCGGGAATTATCAAGGTTAGCAAAGCAAGGCTGCAAAACCGGCGTGGGCCAAGAGTATGGCAAGTGTATTATGACTTGTTTAAGTTATTACAGAAAGACACTATGGTGTCACCCACTACCTCATGGGTATTTAACCTCGCACCGTATATTTATTTTGCCGGCGCTTTTGGTGCAGCAGCACTGCTGACCTCAGGTGACTTATTTGCGCTTTTATATCTTTTGGCGGCTAGTCGCTTTTTTCTGGCGCTGTCTTCCCTTGATGCCGGCAGCACCTTTGGCGGCATGGGCGGTTCACGCGAGATGTATATTAGTGTATTAGTAGAACCCGTGTTATTAGTAACGATGCTTACGGTAGCAGCAAGGGCTGGTTCGACTAAGTTAGCAGCTATGTCGGCTGCTGCTGCCATTACGCCGTTTTCATTGCCATATATTTTTGCCGCTGTTGCTTTTTTAATTATATTAGTAGCAGAAACCGGACGAATTCCTGTAGATAATCCGGATACACATTTAGAATTAACGATGATCCACGAGGCTATGGTACTTGAATATTCAGGCCGCAGGCTGGGATTGATTTTTTTAGCAGCTGCCAGCAAACAATTGGTTTTTATCCTTTTATTTACAATACTATTTTTACCATGGCAGCCAGACGGCTTATCGCCCTTGCTAACATTCCTTTGGCTTGTTGCTAAAGTTTTACTTACGGCAGTGGCTTTGGCAGCGATTGAGTCCAGTACCAATAAAATGCGTTTGTTCAAAGTGCCAGGATTTATGGGCCTAGCGGGCATGTTGGCACTGCTCGCGTTAGTGGCACAGTGAGGGGGTGTAGCTATGAATTTACTTATTATCATTTTGCTGTTTTTGTCACTTTTATTGAGTCGGGTCACCAGTCTTAGAACGGCTGTAAATATTTTACTGTTTCAGTCGGTTTTGGTGGCATTGGCCTGTGCATTTGTCGCTGCCGAAACGGGCGCGGTGCATACGTATATTGCCGCAGCCCTTACACTTAGTATTAAAGCCGGGCTTATTCCTTACGCTCTTTTCCGTATTGTAAGAATGCTGCGCCGCGAACGGGAAGTTAATCCAATTATAAGTCCTAACCATTCGGTTATGGCTGCCGGTATTATGATTGTTCTGTCCTATGGACTGATTGACCGGGCATTGCCGGAAATTGTCAGCCGGGATGCGTTGGCTGCAGCGGTAGCCATGATGTTAATTGGTCTGACAATGATTATGACCCGGCGACAGGCAGTACTCCAAATTGTTGGTTTGATCACTATGGAAAACGGCATATATTTAGTAGGACTTTCGGTCACCAAAGGATTGCCGCTGATTATTGAACTTGGTGTATTTTTGGATGTGTTAGTGGCGGTAGTGGTGCTGGTTATTCTGACTTATCGGCTCAAACGCTCCTTTATGTCTACAGATACCAGTATGCTAAAAAAATTAAAGGGATGATAGTATGGGGCATTTGATCGTGTTAGCGCTTGTTCTGCCGCTTATAACCGGTGCTGTTACTATGACCCAGTCAGGGCAAAAAGCAATCCGGTTTATTAACTTGCTAGGCAGCCTATTATTGAGTTTCACGTTGCTAATGATTGTACAGGCTGTAGTGAAAACAGGGAACATTCATGCCAGACAATTCTATATTGACTCATTGAGTGCGGTTGTGCTGTTGGTAGTAGCTACTCTTACCTGTACGGCTACTTTGTTTTCCCTCTCTTATATGGAAAAGGAAATCCGGGAGGGAAAGGTTTCCTTAAAAATGCTAAAACGCTATTTTGCGTTGTTTAATTTATTTGTTTTTACGATGGTTTGCGTGCCTGTAGTAGAAAATATGGGGCTGCTCTGGGTGGCGGTTGAGGCTACTACCCTTAGTTCGGCGCTGCTGGTAGCTTTTTATTTTAACCGGGCAGCATTGGAAGCGGCCTGGAAATATGTTATGGTGTGTACAGTTGGCATATGCTTGGCTTTATTAGGGACTATTCTCTTGTATTATGCGCAAGTGAATGCTGATCTCAGCGGTGCAGGCAGGGCACTAAGCTGGCTGGAAATCCAGGCGGTTAGTGATAAACTTGATCCGGGCATGATTAAGTTAGCCTTTGTATTTATATTGATTGGCTATGGTACAAAAGCTGGCTTAGCGCCAATGCATACCTGGCTGCCTGATGCTCATAGCCAAGCGCCGTCGCCTGTTAGCGGGCTGTTATCAGGAGGTCTTTTGAGTTGTGCTTTATATGGTATTATTCGCATGGTTATTATTGTAAAGGGGGCTGTAGGGCCTGCTTTTCCTGAGCAGTTTTTGATCGGCTTTGGCATATTATCCATTGTGATTGCTGTGCCGTTTATTTTAGTACAGCAGGATCTTAAACGCTTGTTAGCTTATTCAAGCATCGAACATATGGGGCTGATTACTTTGGGATTGGGGCTGGGAACTCCGCTTGCCTTATATGGCGCGCTCTTGCATATTATTAATCATGCGGTAACAAAGTCAACCTTATTTTATCTGGCTGGGGCTATTATTCAGCATTATGGGACAAAGAATATTTTGCGTATTAAGGGGCTGGTGAGCGCTATGCCGGTAATTGGTGCAATGTTTGTTGCGGCCGTGCTGGCTATTGCGGGGTTACCGCCATTTAGCATCTTTTATAGCAAACTGATCATTGTCTGGGCTGCATTTCAATCAGGGAATTCCTGGTTGGGGGCGATTATATTGCTGTTGATGGCGGCTATTTTTGCCGGTATGATTTACTATACTTTGAAAGTGGGGTTTGGTCCAATACTAGGCAAAGTAACTGTCAACTATCGGCTGGGCAAACCAGCTATGGCAGCTGTGGCGGTTTCTATGGTGATAATGCTTGTTGGCGGAATATATCTGCCCCCCTGGCTTGATATGCTTATTAAGCAGGCGGTAGCTATTATAACAGGAGGGAAATTATGATCGAGACATTACAGGTTATACCGGCAGCAACCCTCAGGGCCGCGGCCACTGTGCTACGTCATGGTGGACGCTATCAGTTGACAGCGATGTTTGCTAATGATGAACGGGTGATAAACGGTAATTTTGCTATATATGCCATATTTTTTAGTAAGGAAGATGCGGCATATAAAACAATCAAGGCCATAATTAAACAGGATGAACCGCTGGAGTTTCCCTCACTTACACCGCTTATGGCAGCTGCTGCCTGGTATGAACGGGAAATTCATGACTTGTTTGGCTTAACACCGGTGGGACACCCGGATTTACGACCGTTGGTACTGCATGAAAACTGGCCGCAGGGACGATATCCGCTTAGAAAGGATTTTAATCCTGCCAGCCTGGAGTCTGGAGAAAGAACCCAATATCTAGTGCCGCCTGTTCAGGGAGAAGGGGTATTTGAAGTACCTGTTGGACCCATTCATGCCGGCATTATTGAGCCAGGACATTTCCGGTTTAGCCAGGCTGGTGAAAATATCATCAACCTTGAAGCCAAACTGTTTTTTACGCATCGCGGTATTGAAAAGTCGGTGGAAGGTCTCTCCTTTAGCAAAGCGTTATTGCAGACGGAACGTATTTGTGGTGTTTGCTCAGTGGCCAATACACTTTCTTATGTTCAGGCAGTGGAACGTCTTGCTGGTACTGAGGTTCCGGTAAGAGCTGAGTATGTAAGAGTATTGGCTGCTGAGTTGGAGCGATTATATAATCATGTTGGTGATATTGGTAATTTGTGTGCTGGCTTAGGCTTTGCTCCCGGTACCAGCAATGGGTCTCGTCTTAAAGAGCAGTTAATGCGGCTTAATGAGCGATTGACAGGAAATCGCTTCTTGCGTGGCTGGATTACCCTGGGTGGGGTTACCATGGATATAACGCGAGAAATGGTGCAGGATATTTCGCAGCTGCTTGCTGGGATTATGAGCGAGCTTGGTGAGTTAACCGGTCTGCTGCGTGATAATGATGCATTTTTAGACAGGGTTAACACGACAGGTATTTTGCCTGAGCAGGCGGTACTTGATCTGGGGGTTGTCGGTGTGGCGGCCAGAGCGTCAGGCGTTGACGTTGATGTGCGGCGGGATTTCCCTTATGCTGCCTACAGTCGTCTTACTTTTGACGTACCGGTATATACTAAAGGCGATGTAGCTGCCCGACTGTGGGTAAGAGCTGACGAAGCAGTCGAGTCCATCAAACTTATCGGTCAGCTGCTCGCAGGGTTACCAAGTGGTAAGCTTACAAGTAAATTGGGTTCCGTTGAGCCATATCAGGCAGCATTTAGTGTGACAGAATCACCGCGTGGCTCTAATTTGCACTGGCTCATGGCTGGCGAGAATAACACAATTTACCGTTATTTTGTCCGTTCGGCTTCATACCCGAATTGGCCGGCGCTTACTGTTGCTGTTCCAGGAAATATTATTCCGGATTTTCCTTTGATTAATAAAAGTTTTGAATTATGTTATGCTTGTCTTGATCGGTAAAGGGGGATACTATGCTTAACCTTCTAAGAAAAATTATAAAAACAGGCTGTGTTACTGAGCCTTATGACGGCGGTAGTGTGCCGCCCCGTTTTCGGGGCGAAGTATCTTGGGCAGAAAGTCAATGTCAGGGTTGCCAGCGCTGCCAGAGTGCCTGCCCTACAGGCGCTATTGGATTTAGCGATGGAAAATTGACAATTGATCACTTGGCCTGCATATTTTGCGGACAGTGTGTTGCTGCTTGTGAACATAATGCAATAGTTCATACGGGTGAATACCAGTTGGCAGAGATGAAGAATCGGTTATCTGGTAAAATTAAGTCGGTGCTTAAGCGTTCACTTCATATTAGACATGTTGATGCCGGCTCTTGTAATGCCTGCGATTGGGAAATGACGGCGCTGAATAATCCTATTTACGATTTACAGCAGTATGGTATTGATTTTGTACCGTCGCCGCGGCATGCAGACATGTTGATGATTACTGGCGTAGTGACCCGCAATCTCTCGCAAGCCCTTACTATGACCTATGAGGCGACACCTGCTCCTAAACTAGTAATGGCGGTAGGTGCTTGCGCTGCTAGCGGTAAGGTTTATGGCAACAGCTATGCAATTTGTGGTGCTGTTGATACAATCGTACCTGTTGATATCTATGTGCCAGGTTGTCCGCCGCGTCCGGCGGCGCTTATCTACGGGCTGCTATTGGCACTTGACCGGTTAGAGGAGGCCCGCAAGGTATGAATATTTTTGACATTATTGGTCCGGTTATGGTTGGCCCGTCCAGTTCTCATACTGCCGGAGCGGTACGGTTAGGGAATGCTGCCCGCGCTATCTTGGGAGAACCAGTGGCTGAAGCCGTCATCGGTCTGCACGGTTCCTTTGCCCAAACTGGCCAGGGGCATGGCACTGACCTGGCGCTGGTAGCAGGTCTAATGGGCTGGCCTACTGATGATTTGCGGATTCCGCAAGCCTTTGCTTATGCCAAAGAAACCGGCTTGAACTATGTTTTTAAGAATATTAATGCTGGTGATGCGGCTCATCCCAATTTTGTTACGTTTCAGCTAATAGGGAAAGCGGGAAATGAGAGTCAGGTGGCTGGCGCTTCTATCGGCGGCGGCCGGGTGGCTATCAGCGAGGTGGATGGCTTTTCACTTGAATTTACCGGAGATTTTCCAACTATCCTGACACTGCATGAAGACCGTCCGGGGGCGGTAGCTGAGGTCACTGGCATTTTATCTAAGCGCGGTGTAAATATTGCCCAAATGCGTGTCTTCCGCAGGAACAAAGGTGGGTTGGCCTGCATGGTGCTGGAAACCGACCAGCCGGTGGATGATTCTGATATCGCTGCCGTGACAGGGTTGCCGCTGATTCGATCAGTACGGCGTATTGCTGCAATAAGCTGATAGGGAGTGAACGTGCATGGCGTTAGCCAAAATATCACTTGAGGAATGGATTCAGACCGCTACCGCGCAAGCGGTTTCTTTTGCGGATTTTTGTGTGGAGTTTCAAAGTAAAGAGTTGGAATTAACAGCCACAGAAGTATTAGCACAGATGGAAGGCTTGCTTTCGGTGATGGAAGAGTCTATTGCCGCCGGGCTTAAAGGCCCACGTTCCAAAGGTGGTCTGGTAGGCGGTGACGCCCAAAAGCTACAGCGATATCTGGCAGGTAAACAACAAAGCATGCTGGGAAGTTTTATCGGCAAAGCCGTAGCTTATTCGATGGCAGTCGGTGAAGCCAATGCTGCTATGGGACGGATTGTAGCTGCACCCACGGCTGGTTCAAGTGGTGTATTGCCCGCCATTTTGTTGGCCCTGAAAGAGGAGTATAACATCAAGTCGCTTGATTTAGCCAAAGGCCTGGTAGTAGCCGGAGCTGTTGGCATGGTTATTGCTTCGCGAGCTTCTCTTGCCGGTGCGACTGGCGGTTGTCAGGCAGAATGCGGTTCGGCAGGGGCTATGGCCGCTGCGGCGATGGTATCCTTATTAGGCGGGACACCATCGCAGGTTGGGAACGCTGTTGCCATTACTATCAAAAATATGCTAGGCCTGGTGTGTGACCCAGTGGCGGGTTTAGTCGAGGTACCTTGTGTTAAACGCAATGCCGGGGCTGTATCCCAAGCTGTTGTTGCTGCCGAAATGGCACTCGCCGGGATTGAAAGCGTCATCCCGGTAGATGAGGTTATTGATGCTATGGATTCAGTCGGTCAGTCAATGCATTGTTCACTCAAAGAAACAGCTCAGGGTGGTTTGGCGGTTACACCTACCGCCCTGGCATTGGCGGAAAAAATTTTTGGGAACAAAAAATAAACAGGTTTTTACAGGTACAATGTAGAAAGACCAAAGAGAATATAATTTTTGGAGGGCTGCAGCATGAAAACAGTTGTTTCTTCTGATCGTGCCCCGCAGGCCATTGGTCCCTATTCCCAGGCAATTAAGGCCAATGGTTTTTTGTTTGTGTCAGGGCAAATCCCCCTGGACCCCATTACCGGACAAATTGTCTATGGTGGCATAGAGGGTCAAACGCCTCAAGTATTTACTAATCTTCAGGCTATTTTAGAAAAAGAAGGATTAAGTTTTGCTAATGTTGTGAAGACAACAGTATTCTTGAAAGACATGGATGACTTTGCGGCAATGAATAAAATCTACAGTCGATACTTTACTGCTGAGCCGCCTGCCCGTGTATGTGTTCAGGTGGCAAAGCTGCCGCGTGATGTTAGTGTGGAAATTGAACTGATAGCGGTGTATTCCTAAATAAAAAGCCGAAACCTTTGAACAGGTTTCGGTTTTTTTACTCCTACTTACTTTTTTTATCTGCCAGCCCGATACGCTCAGCATGGTAACCTTGCCAGATAAACAGGATAACCCCGATGAGTATAACTGCCAGGCTGGTAAGTTGGGCTGATTTTAGGCCAAACATAAGTGTACCGTAGTCTCCCCGGAGAAATTCCAGAAAAAAGCGGGCTGTCGAATACAAAATGGCATAAAGGATGAAAACCTGTCCTTTGGCATGATTGGTTGTTCTGAAGATTAATAACAGAACAAAGATAATGATATCAATCTGCCCTTCCCAAATTTCAGCCGGCCACAGGGGCTTATCGCCGTATACCTGGTGGGCTAAGGTGGTTGAAGGATAGATTATACCAAAATTGCCGCCTGTAGGGTGTCCGAAGGCATCACCATTCATTAAATTGGCCATTCGGCCAATGGCTTGTCCGATGATAATTGCCGGTGCAGCCACAATATCAGCAAAGGCCCAGGTATCAATTTTGTGGATTTTGGTATAGATAATGCCGGCAATTGCGCCTAGTAAAACACCGCCCTGAATGGCCATACCGCCCTGCCAGACAAAAGGAATTTCCAGTAGGTGGTGCTGATAATATTCCCAGTCAAAAAAGAAAACATCCCATAGTCGTGCGCCGACAATACCGGCTAACCCACAGTAAATTCCGATGTCTGGTACATGCTGGTGCCAGCGGCCGTCTTGTTTTGCAAGAAAATAAGCGGTGCCGGTAGCTAGAATAATACTTAGACTCAAGATTAATCCATAAGCACGGATAGGAAAATCGCCAATAAAAAAGAGGTACTGATGCATAGGCTGTTGAAACCTCCATTAATAATTAATATTCGTAAGCTGTCAAACATATATTTTTCATAGAGGAGCGGGGAGAGTATGCCAAGAAGATTTATCGTATTAGCGATAGCAATGATAGCGCTGACTGTCGCTATGGGCTTTATGGCCATGCAGCCGGAGAAATTTTTCGGGCCTGATGCCAGTAAACCGGCAGTAGATACGGGTGTAACTGTTGGAAAACGGTTACCAGAATTTGCCCTTGCCAATCTAAATGGCAAGGAAACCAAGGTTACCCTGGATAAACAACCTATTGTGCTCAATTTTTGGGCAACATGGTGTCCACCCTGCCGCCAGGAGATGCCTGAGCTTGACAAATTTGCCAGACAGCATAATGGAAAATTGACATTTTATGCTATTAACATTCAAGAGCCTGTTGATAATGTAACTGAATTTCTGGTCCAAAACCAGTACACCATGAATGTGCTTACTGATAAAGACGGGGAGGTGGCCAAGGCCTTTCATATTAACAGTATTCCGACAACATTGGTAATTGATAAACAAGGTATTATCAAATATCGAAAGTCAGGGCCGGTTACGGCAGCTGAACTGGAAGGAGTGCTGAATGGATTATAACCTCACCATCATAACAGTTTTTGGGGCAGGCGTAGTCTCGTTTTTGTCACCCTGCGTGCTGCCAATGCTGCCGACCTATACGGCTCTTTTAGCTGGTACGGAAAATCAAATAAATCCAGGTACTAACCGCTGGAATTTCATTGTGAATGCCCTTAGTTTTTTGAGCGGATTTACCTTGATATTTGTCGCTATGGGGGCTACTGCCTCTTATATTGGCGAGCTTTTTATAAATTATCAGGAGGTTATCCGTAAAGTAGGGGCGGCCTTCATGGTACTCATGGGTTTACAGGTGCTTGGGGTAGTAAAGCTTCCAGGTCTGGAGCGCGAATATCGTCCCTCATTACAGGGAACCTTTACTGGTCCCTGTGGGGCCTTTTTGCTAGGGTTGGCATTTACTGCCGGCTGGACACCCTGTACGGGCCCGATCTTAGCTGCCGTACTTATGTATGCTGGTTCTACGGCCACTGCTCTTCAAGGCGCTTTTTTACTGTTTATTTACGCTATGGGCTTTTGTTTGCCCTTTTTGGCATTAGCTATCGTGATAAATCGCTATATGAACCAAATAAAAGGGCTATATAAGTGGTTGCCGCTTATTCAACAGACAGCGGGAGTTGTACTTGTTATGGCAGGTATGCTGATCTATTTTGATTTGCTGCATAAAGTGTTGGGACTATTCTCAGGCTTATTTTATTAAACGGGCTTCTTTAGATAAGTGGTTTTACTGTAAAACCTAAGGCATCGCAAGATACCAGATGGTAGGCGGTGCCATTAATCATGCCGGTAGCGGCATGATTAATGGATGATTCACTGTGCAAATGACCATAAACACAGTGAATCACCTGATACTTGTTAATTAGACCGGCAAAGCCTGTTTCTGTTTGGTGGTTATAGAACGGGGGAAAGTGGAGCATAAGAATGATTTGGGAAAAACCGGCAGCGCGGGCAGCGCTGAGCGAAGCTTCGACGCGCAAGAGCTCGTGGTCAAAAATTGCCTGATCCTTAGACTTAAATAGTGGGTCTTCCGGGCATGTCCAGCCCCGGCTGCCGCAAATTGCCCACTCACCGGCGATGGCAAAATTGTTATTAAGAAATTCAAATTTGCCCTCAGTGGCTTTGGTCATCTTGCTTACAGTCTGCCACCAGTAGTCATGATTACCGCGAATCACGATTTTTCGGCCAGGCAGGCTGGCAATGGCATTCAAATCGACAAGCGCATCTGAAAGTTTCATTGCCCAGGAAATGTCGCCAGCAAGCAAGACAACATCTTCATCAGCTACTTGTTTTTGCCAGCTTGCTTTGATTTTTCCCCAATGCCCCTCCCAATGGCTGCCAAAAATGCTCATAGGTTTGATGACTGGCTGGCCTGACAAGTGGGTGTCGGCTATGGCAAATATCTTCATAAAAGAAAGCATCCTTCGTATGTTTTTTTGCAAAGGCTTACCCCTATATTTTAGCGAATAGTTGAATGAATAGCAAATGGATAAGCACTACACGTGTTTCTATAACGTAAATAACTCTCTGATTTCAGTTTCATTCATCTTAGTCAGGAGGCTTTCACCAGGCTTAATGAGAGAGTCAATCATTTCCTTCTTTTTCTGCTGCAGCAGGTATATTTTTTCTTCAATCGTATTTTTGGTAATTAATTTATAGACTTGGACAGAATTTTTTTGCCCAATTCGGTAAGCACGGTCGGTAGCCTGATCTTCAACAGCCGGATTCCACCACGGGTCATAGTGAATAACTATGTCGGCGCCAGTAAGATTGAGGCCGGTTCCACCTGCTTTCAGCGATATGAGGAAGACCTCTTTTTCACCGGCATTAAAAGAATTAACTAGTGTAATTCGATCCTCAGCCTTAGTTGCGCCATCTAAATAGTAGTAGTTAATTTTCATAGCCGCAAGTTTTTGCTTAATTATGGCTAACATGCCGGTAAATTGGGAGAATAGCAGAATTCGGTGACCACCATCGGTAGCGTCTTTCAATAATTCCTGCAGCATCTCAAGTTTGCCGCTGTCTCCCTGATAATTTTCAATAAACAAGGCGGGGTGGCAACAGATTTGTCGCAGGCGGGTTAATAAGGATAATATTTTAATATGACTTTTTTCAAAGCCCCTGGTGCTGACTTCAGTTTCAAACTCCTGCCTGGCTTTTAAGAGCCAGGCGGCATATAAATTGGTTTGGTCGGAGGTCATTTCGTTAACCATTTTGCTCTCAATTTTTTCCGGCAGTTCTTTTAGAACTGCTTTTTTCATGCGCCGCAAAATGAAAGGTTTAATATGACGGCCTAACTCTTGCAGTGCTTTCTGGTCGCCATTTTTGACTATGGGAATTTCGAACCGGTTGGTAAAAACCTTGTGTGTGCGCAGATAGCCTGGCATTAAAAAATCGAAAATTGACCATAACTCTGTCAGTGTATTTTCAATAGGGGTACCGGTAAGCGCAAAATAGCTTTTGGCTTTGATTTGTTTCACTGATTTGGCATTTAAGGTGTTGGGGTTTTTGATATGTTGCGCTTCGTCAAGAAAACAGTACGAGAAGTTTCTTTTTTTGTAGAATTCGATATCCCGTTTGATAAGGGCATAGGAGGTTATAACTAAATCGGTGTTATCAATATCTTTGAACTGTTCTAACCGTTCTGTAGGCTGACCGGAGATAACGACTGTTTTTAGACTCGGGGCAAATTTTACTACTTCTTCTTGCCAGTTATATACCAGTGAGGTTGGTGCAATAACAAGTGATGGTGCAAGAGAATGTTCTTTTTCGGCAAGAATGAAAGTGAGTACTTGCAGGGTCTTTCCCAGACCCATGTCGTCAGCCAGAATTCCTCCCAAACCGTAATGTGCCAGTGACTTAAGCCACTTCAAACCTGTTTTCTGATAATCTCGCAGCTTTCCCTGAATTCCCGGGGGAACAGCATATTCAATGTCTTGTGGTTCACGGATATCTTGCACCATGCGCTTAAAAGCGCTGTTTCTTTCAAAGGAAAAGTCAGCTGTTTCTCTTGCTAAGCTATCCAAGTATAAGGCCCGGTATTTGGGTAGTTCAACAACTTGTTTTTCAATATCCCCGGGACGGAGACCTAATTCCTCAATAAGTCCGGCAACCGTCTGGAATTCAGGGGAATCAAGCGGTATAAACCCGCCTGTAGGGAGGCGGTGATACCGTTTTTTTAATTTATAGGCAGCTAATAATTCAATTAACTCTTTTGCTGATATATCCTCAAGATTAAGGGAAAACTCCAGCATGTCAGTAGCTGTATTCAGTCTTATACCGGCGGCGATTTTCCCGGGAGGCTGGATTTTCATATTGTTAAATTCATCTGAATAAAAAATTTCAGCACTATCTTGCAGCTCCGGCAAAGCCTGCTGCAAAAAGGTGTAGGCGGCTTCTTCTTCGGCTAAAATGAACTTGTCGGCTGTCCAGACAAAACCATGCCGCTGAAAAATGTTTACTAGTATTTTTTCTTCAGTGGCCGACCGCAGCAGCCATTTATCGTTAACAGCAGTTGGTGCTGGACTGGTGCTGGCATTATACTGGATAATCACATCGCCGTAGCAAAATTCAATTTTGGCACTTATGCCTTCGGCAAATTTATCGAGATATACCCGTTTTTGCAAGTGCTTTTTATGGAATTTCTTATGTACAGCTGAATCAATGGTAACAGAGGCAATTGTTTCCAGTGCCGGTAAGGTGGCTGATACAAACTCTGACACCGCTGCAGCAGGAATATATAATTCAGGTTTGCGATTTTCACTAAAGCAATTCAGTAAGTGTTTAATATATTGTGCGAAAATAGCATCCACGTGATAGATGGCTTTATTATGAAAGATGTATTGAAAATCAGTATCAAGCCCATAAAATACGTCATTTGTTAAATTCATGGTTAGGTTTAAGCCGCCATTAATGGCCGTAATAGCCAGATCGACAGGCGGTCTGCCATTACAAATAGTGAGTTTTGTTATTTTTTGGTCGTTAACTATCGCTGTAAATGGCTTAGTGCCCATAGCCGTTAAAAAATGCAACAGATTTGTATTCGTAAGTTTAAATTGCCGCGAATCGCTAAAGGCGGAAAGTGATGTAGAGCCTGAAAAGGTGGGCAGGTTCCAAAAGACTCGCTCCTTTTCTTCTTTATAAGCCTGCTGCAGCATTTTTAGCAACAGAGCTGACAAATCATCAAACAATACTTCCTGCGGATTCAAAGTCAAATTTTTACCAAAAACAATTTCCTGGTTTGTATCTAAGGCGACAAGTAGTTGCGGAATATCCTTCAGGACATACATGCGGTCAGAACCAATGGTAAACTCTAAGTAACTTATTTTTCTCGTATTATACACATGGAAACCATAGGTAGGAGCTAGCTTTACTAACTGACTTGCGCCTGGTCTTTCAGAAGTCCCTGCGGTAGCCTGGTTTTGGAAAAAATCAAGCATTTCCTGAGTAGACCGTGTAAGCGGCACTGATTTTAAAGTACCAAAGTAATCTGACCAGGCGTGTTGAATGGCTTTTAATACGGCAACAACATGTTTACAGGCACCTTTGCGATGATGAAATGCAGGGCAATCACAGACGTAATTTTTGATTTTCTCTTGACCGTTAAAGGTCACGGATACGATATAGAAATAGTGGCCGCGAACCCGGGCTTCAAAGGTGTTATCCTGGCGTGTCAAATGTAAGTTATCAACGCAATTGTTGTGATAATAATGGCAGCCTCGTATATAGGAAGCGTCAGAATCTGCTTCATACTTAATTGTTTCATCTGCTAACATTTATAGTTTCCTTTCGCGCTTCTATCAGTAGTCCAATTAGTATTAATTACCCTGTTGCAAGTAAAAATCCTGCATTATTATTCCCAATATATCGTTGTTCAGCATATAGTATAGGGACGGTAGATAGCTAGAATAATATAAAGCGGGGTTGAAACATGAGCTACCATAAGAGGAATAGCTATTTCCGGAGTTTAGTGGCCGGAACAGAAACCAAGATACCGCTGGCAAATGGCAAATATGTTACCGCCATAAATTTTGATAATGCGGCTACTACGCCACCACTTTGCTCCATACTGAAAGAAATAGCCCAATTTGCTCCTTGGTATGCCTCTGTTCATCGTGGCAAAGGCTATAAGTCCATTCTTACTTCTGAATATTATGAAAATAGTCGGGATGTGGTAAGGAAATTTGTTAAAGCAGATAAACGTGACGCTGTAATATTTACCAAGAATACCACAGAATCAATCAATATGTTAGCCTATGCGCTTGTCAATCAGAGTGAGCAGCAAGTTGTTTTGTCAACATACATGGAACATTTAGCCAATGATATGCCCTGGCGGGATAAATTCATAATTGATTATATAACACTAACTAAATCTGGCAGGTTGTCACTGCAAGACTTAGAGTCAAAGCTTAAGGCCTATGAAAACAGGGTTAAACTTGTAACGGTAGCAGGTGCTTCTAATGTTACCGGTTATGTTAATCCCATTAATAAGATTGCTCGGCTGGCTCATCAATATGGAGCTAAGATTCTGGTAGATGGTGCCCAGTGGGTGCCACATATGCCTGTTGACATGAAACCGGTTAATTCTCCCGAACACATTGATTATTTGGTTTTTTCTGCTCATAAAATGTATGCACCCTTTGGGACTGGGGTCCTCATTGGACCCCAAGAAACGTTTGAGAAGGCTGTTCCTGTATATCAGGGTGGTGGAGCCGTTGGCCTAGTTTCGCATCAAACAATAGAATGGGATAATCCACCTGCCAAGTATGAAGCCGGAACACCTAATATGATAGGTGTGTTAGCACTTACTACGGCAATGGATGCATTATGCGAGTTAGATCTCAACAATATTTATCAGCATGAGCGCGAATTGATTGACTATGCCATTAGTGGTTTGGCAACGATACCGGGAATTACATTGTACAGTATGGGGAATAACAGCGAAGAACGAGTGAGCCTGATATCATTTGCTTTAGAGGGACTGCACCATAGTCAAATCGCTGAGATACTATCTCAGGAAGCGGGGATTGCTGTTCGCAATGGTTTGTTTTGCGCCCATCCGTATGTAGCAAATTTACTTAATGTAAGTACAGAAGAAATTAACTACTATCAGACCCATGATGATAAAACGATACCAGGATTGGTGCGAATTAGTTTTGGTTTATATAATACTATGCGGGAGATCGATATTTTTTTGAACCTATTGTCATGTATTGCCACCCAGCGGCAGTATTATGCCCGTAAATATGGTTATGTAATAGCGCCTGGACGCTGCAATACCAGCCAGACAAAAGAATATCCCTACTGCTAGGCACTGATAAACTAATACCACCCAGATTCCGCGTTACGGGTTCTGGGTGGTATTAGTTTTATTGGCTGACTCTGCATTCGTTTAATTAGTAGAACTGGCTGATACCATTGGAACAAGTAATGCGTCGGTTATGTGGGAGTTATGTATATTGGTATAATACTAAATATCGGAGAGTAGGTAATCTATTTCAAGACCGATTTAAGAGTGAAGCAGTAGAAGACGATCAATATTTTCAGACAGTGCTAAGATATATTCATCAGAATCCGGTCAAAGCGGGACTAGTAAAATGCGTTGAAGAATATAAATGGAGTAGCATGCAGGAGTATATAAACCAAGCAAAATTCGTAAATGTAAATTTGCCACTAGAAATGATAAGCTGCGATAGAGAAAAGAGAATAGAAAAATTTATAGAATATACTAATGGAATAAATGAAGATAAATGCTTAGATACAGATAATGAGGCCAAAAAGCGAATCATGGACGATGAAGCAAGAGAAATAATAAAAATGGAATGTACTATAAAAAATGCAATGGAGTTGCAGCAATTTGATTGCAAAACAAGAAATAGATACTTAAAGACATTAGAAGATAAACATAGCTTGTCGATTCGACAAATTGAACGGCTTACAGGCATTAATAGGGGAGTAATTTTAAAAGCATAATGGTGTCGACAACCCCGTCCCATTGACACCCCCGCACCCCCGGAATTTAGGTCTTGATCGCCTACTAAAACTGTCAGGACTTCTCTGGGCATGACAGTAAAATCGCCCCGTGCTTTTGCACCAAGACCACTCTACGTCTGTCGTTTCCACCACTCGCACCAATGGCTGTGATATTTATAGATGTTACATTTACAGGAACGGTAAAATATTGTAATTCCCCTGTATAGACAAATGTCACAGTTCCCGTGGAATATTCCCCCTTTTATGAAAAAATTAGTCTTTTCACTATCATCTTATGTTAGGTGTTTTTCCGAGGACAAAATTTAATGGCCGCTTTTAAAATATAGGTACGGGCTTTGGCTCTATAGGTTAAGATACATCCGCCATTTTGATAGGAGTAAATTGCCCCTTTATTGTTCAATTCCATATAAAACAATTGGAGTAATTATACATACCAACTATTATCAGACCCAATTAGTTTTGGCTTATATAATACTATGCGGGAGATTGATGTTTTTTTGAACCTATTGTCACATATCGCCACCAAGCGGCAATATTATGCCCGTAAATATGGTTATGTAATAGCGCGCTGCGGATACCATCCAGACAGAAGAATATCCCTACTGCTAGGCACTGATAAACCAATACCACCCAGATCCCGTGTTACGGGTTCTGGGTGGTATTGGTTTTATTGGCGAACCTGAAATATATTGCATCCTTGAAATTCATTTTAGTAGTATCTTTTGTACTGTAAGCCTAACAAATCTAGCAATATATATAGTATGTCATTGGGTAGTATTTTTAAAAAATAAATATAATAGTAAGGTGTAACAGAAATGCTATGGTATAATAATGATAATTATTTGGGAATGCGCCAACGTGAAATGATGACACATTAGGAGTAATAACCGCACTATGTTTTATTTATTGGGCCCATATTTTGAGGTATTTAGGATTATCAGAGTTGGCTCTTTTCTTTTCCTGCTGCTGCTCTGCTTGTCATAAGTGCACTATTGTGGTCAGGTCAGCTTTTTCAGGGATGAACGCCAAGAGCTTTTTTGAGAATGAAAATTTGGAGCAACTGGATATAAAATCTTATGGTGGAGATATAACGCGATGTTAATTGTTCTTCTTTTCATGACATTTTATATAACGATTCCTTTAGTATTTACGGGATTTTTATTCGGCGCCTTCCTGTTCAGGTCAGGCTCCATGAAGTTTGCCGATTTACAGATAATCCTGGGGTTGTTTTTTGGCAGCACGATACTTTGGGTTTATACTGAGCAGGTTGTTAGCGGAATCCTGCGACTTATAATTGAAAACTTATTTTCGCTGTCGGGTCATTATATAGTATCCGAGGCCATACGATCTTTTTCCCTGTTAATGATGGCCATTGTTTTTTTGATTCTAGTTAATCCTTGGGAATCAAAATGTTTCCCCAACTTTCCGAAGCATTTAACCGTACGTAATGCTTACAACGAAGAGGGGGGAACATTATATTTATGTTGGAGAAATTATCCAAAATTGTTTGTGCGATTCGGGATATCCAGAGCCGGTGGAGTATAACCTTGAATTTTATCAAAAAGTTTTACAAGAAATCAACACTGTCAAGTTTAATTCTCTGAGTAATGGCAGACTGCAGGAAATATCCGCGGAACTTAAGAGCCGGTCCTTCACAGAAGCTTTATCCGATTCCCTGCTAGTAGATTCCGTCGCTCTTGTTCGGGAAGCAGCCAAACGGGTATTGGGCATATACCCGTTTGATACTCAGGTTATTGCAGGCATTGCCCTGCACAAGGGTAAGATAGTGGAAATGCAAACTGGTGAGGGTAAAACACTGGCCGCCGTAATGCCGGCATACATAAATGCGTTGGCAGGCAAAGGCGTTCATGTGCTCACTTTCAACGATTATCTTGCCCGTAGGGATGCCCAATGGATGGGCCCGATATTTGAATTTTTGGGCCTCACTACAGGGTATGTCAATGAGGGTATGAGTACAACCGCAAGACAGCAGGCCTATTCCTCCGACATAACGTATGTAACCGCAAAGGAGGCGGGCTTTGACTACTTGCGGGATTTTTTATGCACGGAAAAAGAGAAGCTTGTCCACCGGCCATTCCATTACGCCATTGTGGATGAAGCCGACTCAATCCTTATTGATGAAGCGCGAGTGCCGCTTGTAATTGCAGGGAATGTGGGGAACGACGAGGAGAATCCGCTTCAATTGGCCGGAATAGTCCGTGGCCTTAAGCAGGGAACCGACTATGATACTGATCAGTACAGAAGTAACGTATACTATTCCGACTCGGGTCTACTGCAGATTGAAAAAATGCTGGGATGCGGGAATCTGTATGCTTCCAAGAATTTAAGTCTACTGGCTAGACTGAATTGCGCGCTGTATGCCGAGGTGCTGATTGAAAGAGATAAAGACTATATCGTCAAAGACAACAAGGTGGAGCTTATTGATGAGTTTACCGGCCGTATTGCTGCCAAACGCCGCTGGCCGGAAAACCTTCACGCGGCAGTTGAAGCCAAAGAGGGCTTAATAGCCACATCCAGGGGAACTATTGTGGGCTCTATTGCGCTGCAGTACTTTTTAAGACTGTACCCGCGAATTTCCGGAATGACCGGAACAACCAGCACGGCTGCGACTGAGTTAAGAGAGCTCTATGGGCTAGACGTGCTTGTAATCCCTACGAATAAACCTTGTATCCGTATAGATCACCCGGACATGATCTTTACGGATAAGAATGCGAAGCAGACAGCCCTGATTGCGGAAATCAAAAAAGTTCATGACACGGGGCAGCCAATACTTATTGGTACGGGAAGCGTAGAAGAGTCGGAGATGCTCGTGGAGAAACTGAAAAAAATAGGTATCCTGTGCCGGATTCTAAATGCCAGAAATGACGAAATGGAAGCGAAAATAATTGCCGGGGCGGGAGAGCTTGGAGCGGTAACGGTGTCCACCAATATGGCCGGCAGGGGTATTGACATAAAGCTAGGTGGCGAATTCGAGCAGGAACGCAGCCGGGTAGTAGAGTTGGGCGGACTTTATGTTGTCGGGACTAACCGGCATGAAAGCCGCAGGATCGATAACCAACTCAGAGGCAGGGCCGGTCGTCAGGGTGATCCGGGCGGAAGTAGATTTTTTATTTGTCTGGAAGATGATCTAATAAAAAGATATGATATCGCGAAGTTGATTCCCGTCAGAAAATTTCCGGCAAAACAGGAGTCCGTAAACAACCCTGCCGTGTCGCGCGCGGTGGAACGAGGCCAGAAGATTGTCGAGGGATACAATTCCGATATTAGAAGGCAACTATGGAAATACTCTTTTCTAATCGAGCAGCAGCGCCGCATTATTCATAACAAACGTCAGGAAATACTGCTGGATAAGAAACCGTTAAATCTTTTAGCGGCAGAAGCCGCTGATCGTTATGGTACGCTGCGAGATCAAGTCGGGGAGGACGTTTTAAAAAAAGTCGAAAAGCAAATTACCCTTTATCAGATAAACAAATGTTGGGCTGATTATTTGGACTATATCAGCTATGAACGTGAAGGCATACATCTAGTTGCAGTTGGCAAAAAAGACCCTCTCACCGAGTTTCACAGAATTGCTATAGAAGCATTTGACGAGATGATGGACAATATCGACTCTGAAATAGTTAGGACCTTCGAGATCGTTGATATCGGAAAAAACGGAATTGACATGGCGAAAGCCGGCCTCAAGGGTCCTTCGGCTACCTGGACCTACCTTATTAATGACAGTCCGTATCAATTTAGCCGACTACCCAGCTTGATCAAAGCCGCCATAACTAAGCTTAGCAGGCCTTCGGACACTTAGGCCCTGATAAACAAATACCACCCAGATTCCGCGTTATGGGTTCTGGGTGGTATTAGTTTTATTGGCTGACTCTGCATTCGTTTAATTAGTAGAACTGGCTGATTTAATCCACTCCTCTAACTTGGCCAATACTTCTGTTCGGGCATCGTCTACTTCTGCTCCATGCCATTCTTGCCCTGTCTGACTATCGAACCATGAATCCTTTTGTGAAAAAGTTCCGCTGGGGTACATTTTTTCTTGGGCAGCATCCAAGATACCATCGAGCATGCTTTGCTTGACGGATTTTCTGATCATACGGCAACCGGCCTTCTCTGTAGTAGCAACCTCTATGCCATCCGGGCCGGCGCTAAGGCCGACATGAGAAAGCAATTTACCTTGCTGGCCAGCGGCGGAAATAGCCTGCTTGGCATAAGCGGCGGCCTGCTCCCGCTTAATACTGTCATCATCTACAGTTACTCTTACATTGCCGATAATAAGCTTATACATGACGCACCTCCTTATGAACTATTGTATGACTATTTATTTGAGATAGAACAGTTTTTGAGACGCAGGTTAAGTTGACTTTTACAATTTGTTGCTATATAATGGAACATACAAATCTGAAGAGGCAGAATAGTATGCTTATAACCCAGTTCAGAAAGTTGGCGGATGTTGCGAGCCAATCTGCGTGATAGCTGAACTCGCTGCGGAGGAGTGGCTGTGAAGGATTAGCAGTCGCCGTAAGCCTGCGTTATAGGCAAAGAGTGGATGATATTTGTCATCAAACAGGGTGGTACCGCGAGAATCTCGTCCCTGGCGTTAGCCACGGGACTTTTTTATACCCTACAGGTATAAACGCAATATTGGCTTTCGCGTTCGTCAATGGTTTGGCGTAAGCCGTGTTTCCTTTACTATTTGTCCGAGGGGGATTACTCGATGAATGAAAAATACACGCCGAATGAGATTGAGACCAAATGGCAAAAACTCTGGGGCGAAAACGATGCTTTCAGCACAACTATTAACCGCCAGCGACCAGAATACTATGTCCTGGAAATGTTTCCTTATCCGTCGGGAAATTTGCACATGGGCCATGTACGCAATTATTCTATCGGCGATGTTATTGCCAGATTTAAAGTAATGCAAGGTTATAATGTGTTGCACCCCATGGGCTGGGATGCTTTTGGCATGCCTGCCGAAAATGCTGCCATCAAGAATGGCATTCATCCTTCGGCCTGGACCTGGGATAATATTGCTAATATGCGCCGGCAACAGCAAGAACTGGGCTTATCGTATGAATGGGACCGTGAGGTTGCTACCTGTCATCCTAAGTATTATCACTGGACGCAATGGCTGTTTTTACTGTTTTTTGAACGCGGTTTAGCGTACAAAAAGAAAGCTGCTGTAAACTGGTGTAATGACTGTAATACCGTACTGGCTAACGAGCAGGTAGTTGATGGCCGCTGTTGGCGTTGTGACTCGGTTGTTGTAAAAAAAGACCTTGAACAATGGTTTCTAAAAATAACAGATTATGCGGATCGTCTGTTAGCTGACCTGAATGAGTTAAAAGGCTGGCCTGACCGGGTCAAAACCATGCAAGAAAATTGGATTGGCCGTAGTGAAGGTGCACAGTTCAGCTTTGCCGTACCTGAGATTGATGATAAGATTTCCGTATATACTACCCGTCACGACACCGTATTTGGTGTTAGTTATATTGTGTTAGCACCAGAACATTCACTGGTGGACAAGCTTATTGCAGGCAAACCGGAAGAAGCTGCGGTAAGAGAGTTTATAGCACGTGTTCGTAATCAAAGTGATATTGCCCGCACCTCCAATGAAACAGAAAAAGAAGGTATCTTTACCGGTGCTTATGCCATTCATCCGTTTACTGGCGAACAAGTGCCCATTTGGGTTGCTAATTACGTATTGGTAGAATATGGTACAGGTGCGGTTATGGGTGTGCCGGCTCATGATCAACGTGACTGGGACTTTGCCGGTAAGTATGGATTACCCAAAAAAGTGGTAGTTCGGCCTGTTGATAAAGAGCTTACGATTGATGATATGACCGAAGCTTATGATGGCCAGGGGACGATGGTTAATTCCGGGGAGTTTAGCGGTCTGGACAAT
Source organism: Sporomusa sp. KB1 (assembly GCF_007830295.1). Classification (GTDB taxonomy): domain Bacteria; phylum Bacillota; class Negativicutes; order Sporomusales; family Sporomusaceae; genus Sporomusa. The sequence continues at coordinate 3,769,416 of NZ_VLKC01000002.1, forward strand.
GAAACCGGTAAGGTGAAGATTGCCCAGTGGTTTGAAAACCAAGGCATTGGCAAACGCCGTATTAATTACCGCTTGCGCGACTGGCTCATTTCCCGTCAACGTTATTGGGGGGCACCGATTCCTATTATATATTGTCCGGATTGTGGCACAGTACCTGTGCCGAAAGAGCAACTTCCGGTTTTGCTGCCTGAAAATATCGACTTTGCCAGCGGTTCTGTATCGCCGCTGGCGAAAGCAGAGGATTTTATCAATTGCACATGTCCTAAGTGTGGTGGCAAAGCGCGGCGAGAAACCGACACTATGGATACCTTTATTTGTTCGTCCTGGTACTATTTCCGTTATACCAGCCCGCATAGTGCAGATGAGCCGTTCGATCCCGACAAAGCTAACTATTGGATGCCTGTTGACCAATATATCGGCGGTATTGAACATGCTATTTTACATCTTTTGTATTCGAGATTCTTTACCAAGGTGTTAAAAGATGCTGGCTTGGTTAATGTCAATGAGCCATTCAAAAACCTGTTGACTCAGGGGATGGTCATCAAAGACGGATCCAAAATGTCCAAATCTAAAGGTAATGTAGTTTCACCTGAAGAAATTATTGGTAAATATGGTGCTGACACGGCCCGGTTATTTATCTTATTTGCTGCACCGCCAGAGCGTGATCTGGAATGGAGCGATCAAGGTGTAGAAGGTGCCTACCGTTTCTTAGGCCGGCTGTGGCGGATTATTGATCATTATGTGCCACTGATTAAAACAGAAGCAGCAAGCGATGATACCAACGAGCTAACCAAACCCGAAAAGGAACTGCGCCGTATTCTGCATATAACGATCAAACGCGTTACGGAAGACATTGGTCAACGTTTCAATTTCAATACAGCCATCAGTGCCATTATGGAATTAGTTAATGCTATGTATGCGCTTAAAGAGCAGAACGTAATACCAAGTGTAGCTTTGGCACGGGAAGTGGTAGCTGGCCTGCTGAAGATGCTGGCACCATTTGCACCGCATATTACGGAAGAACTATGGCAAGAGACCATTGCTGAAGGTAGTGTTCATAAGCAGTTATGGCCTGTTTTCGATGCTTCTGCCTTGGAAGTGGAAGAAGTCGAGATTGTTCTTCAGATTAATGGTAAAGTTCGGGATAAAGTTACTGTCCCTGTGGGCCGAACTTCCCAGGAACTTGAAAAAATAGCTCTTAAGCAGCCAAAGGTTCAGGAACTTATTGCTGGAAAAACAGTAATCAAAGTAATATCAGTGCCGCAGAAGCTGGTTAATATTGTTGTCAAATAGAGATAATAGATTAATGAGGAGGCGAACAAACAAGTATGCTTACTATTACAAATGTAACAGAGTTCAATGAGGCAGTACTTAAATCCGACAAACCTGCGCTGGTTGATTTTTGGGCGCCCTGGTGTGGTCCCTGCAAGATGGTAGCACCGGAAGTGGAGGCGATAGCCAAAAACTTCGAAGGCCGGGCAGTGGTAGCAAAGGTTAATGTTGATGAACAGCAGGACCTGGCTAGTCATTACAATGTTATGAGTATTCCTACATTGATAGTTTTCAAGGCAGGTAGTGAAGTTGGCCGGATTACCGGTTATCGTCCACAAAAGGACATTGCAGATATATTAGAAAAGGCACTATAAAATATAACTCCCGGTAAACATCCGGGAGTTTATATTTTGCTTAGTAACTTGTATTTATCTGGAAGCTTTGTCATAATTAGAACTATAGGAAGAAGGGGGCGGGAATTTAGATGTTTGCTAGAAAGTTAACTGTATTTATTGCTATTATATGTATTAGTCTACTATGTTTTTTACCATCAGCTTTGGCAGCAGGAGAACCAAACGAAACCGTAGTTGTCAATATTCTCACAGTAAATGACTTCCATGGTGCATTGTCTGAGAGTGGCAAGAATCCAGGTATGGCAAAACTTGCTGCTTTTTTGAAGGCGGAGGTGGCTAAGAATCCCACAGGAACAATTATTGTCAGTGCGGGTGATATGTTTCAGGGAACGCCTGAATCCAATATGCTCTACGGCAAACCGGTAGTTCAAGCAATGAATGAGATTGGATTTTCGGCGATGGCTATTGGCAACCATGAATTTGATTGGGGTACCCAGGTGTTAAGGGAACGGATTGCACAATCAAGTTTTCCCTATCTGGCAGCCAATATTATTGATAAAGCAACTGGCCAGGTTGTGAGTTTTGTCAAACCATATGTAATAGTTGAGAAAAACGGGCTAAAAATTGCCATAATCGGTCTGGCGACCCCCGAAACAGCGTATAAGACCAGCCCTAAGTACAGTAAAAACTATATTTTTGCTGATCCGGCCCAAACAGTAACCCAGCGTATTCCTGAGTTGAAACAACAAGGAGCCGATATAATTATTGTATTGTCGCATTTGGGCAGTGAAGTTGAACCGTTAACCCGGCAAGTTACAGGCGAGGCCGCCGATTTGGCGCGTGCAGTTACTACAATTGATGCCATTATCTCAGGCCATACTCATCAGAAGGTGTCCGGTGCGGTGAACTCAGTACCAATCATTCAGGCTGGTTATAATGGACGGGCTGTAGGCAATCTTTGCTTAACCTTTTCTAAAAAGGACAAGCAGGTAGTAGCTGCAGAGAGCAATGTCATTGAGTTAGCAGCTGCCAATTTGGTTGCTGATCCAGCGGTAAAGGAAATTGTGGATAAGGTACAGGAAGAAGTAGCGCCGATGAAAAACAAGGTGTTGGGGCATACTGTTTCTGAATTGAAGCATGAAAAATACTCTCATTCTGTTTTAGGTCAGTGGGTAACAGATAGCATGCGTCAGAGAGTTAAAGCCGATATTGCTTTTGAAAATGGCGGGGGTCTGAGGGCCAGTATCCCGGCTGGAGCTATCACGCTAGGCAGTCTGTATCAAGTAGTACCATTTGATAATACGTTGATTACTGTAGAACTAACCGGAAAACAGATCATGGAGGTTCTTGAACACGGTATCGATAATCAGCAAATCGGTATGGTGCAGTTTTCGGGTCTTAGGGTGGAGTATGATAAGACATTGCCTGATGGTAAGCGAATTACCAAAGTAACCTTAACTGATGGCAGTCACCTCAGTCTTACTAAGCTATATAAGGTTGTAACAAATGATTTCCTGGCGCAAGGCGGTGATGGCTTTACCACGTTTAGCCAGGGAAAACATCTGATTGACACCCAGCTTCCACTTCGCGATTGCTTACTGGAGGCTGTAACGAAGACGAAAGTCATTAATGCTACTGTTGATAAGCGTTTTATCGAGGTTATGCCAGTAAATACTGTAAATAGACTTGCTGCCTAATAGCCAGGAAAGTAGGCAAGGGCAGCAGGGAAGATGTTGAAACATGTCGAATTTATTGTTTGGCATAATACGTAAGATTACTGATTACAAGGAGTAATGGAATGATAATCTCATGGAATACTACCCAGCAGTGCAATATTAACTGTGTACATTGTTATCGCGATGCCGGTGCCAAACGTACTGATGAATTAAGTACCGCCGAAGGCAAAAAACTGCTTAGTGAGATCGCTAAAGCCGGTTTCAAGATTATGATATTAAGCGGCGGTGAGCCGATGCTTCGCTCTGATATCTATGAACTCATTACTCATGCTGTTTCCGTCGGCCTTCGCCCTGTTCTTGGGACCAATGGCATTTTGTTTACTGGCGATGTACCTGCCAAACTCAAAGCGGCCGGCTTGATGTGTGCTGGTATTAGTGTGGATAGTTGTGATGCTGAGCGCCATGATACCTTTAGGGGGGTGAAAGGCGCCTGGCAGCAAACTATGGCTGGCATCAAAGCATGCCGGGAAGCTGGTTTACCGTTTCAAATTCATACTACAGTCACTAATTGGAATGAACAGGAAGTGACGGACATTACTGATTTGGCAGTTGAACTGGGCGCTGTTGCCCACCATGTTTTTTTTCTGGTGCCTGCTGGACGGGGAAAAGACATTGAAGAAACGACACTTAAGACCAATCAGTATGAAGCCGTATTGAACCGCATTCTTGATAAGCAGGCTACTACTGCTATTGAGATAAAACCTACCTGTGCTCCCCAGTTCATGCGGATTGCCAAAGAAAGAGGCGTACCGATGCGGTATACCCGCGGCTGTCTGGCAGGAACAGCCTATTGCGTAATATTGCCTAATGGGGATGTTCAGCCTTGCCCGTATCTGCCACTGAAAGTCGGGAATGTACGTAAGACGGCCTTTGATACTATTTGGCAAACCAGCCAGGTATTTAACGAGCTTCGTAACGGGCCGCTTAAAGGTGGCTGTGGTTCCTGTGGGTTTGATAACTTATGCGGTGGCTGCCGTGCCAGAGCCTACTTCTACTCTGATGGGGATTATCTTGCGGAAGAACCCTGGTGTAGCCGGGGAATTAGAGAAAAGTAAAAATTATTCTGATAAATTAAGAGGAAACTGAGGAAAAAAGTAGAATAGCAAAATAAGGATTAGTAAGTAGTACTATTTTTAAAAGGGGGGCGACTATGGAAAAGCGGGATACTCTTTGGAAATTATTTCAGAAGAAGAATATCAGCAGGCGTGACTTTCTTAAAACATGTGTGGCCTTGACAAGCATGATGGGGTTATCCACTGATCTACTACCGCAAGTCATAGAGGCTGCTGAGAAAAAACCATTACCGCCGGTGATCTGGCTTCATGGGCATGAATGTACAGGTTGTGATGAAACTTTTATCCGGTCCCAGTCACCATTGGCCTCAGACCTGGTACTTAATATGATTGCTCTTGAATATATGGACGTACTGGCAGCTACTGCCGGTGAGCAGTTAGAGCAGCATTTAGAAGAAACTATGCAAAAATATTCCGGTCAGTATCTAGTGATATTTGAAGGGGCTGTTCCGGAAGCAGAAAATGGTATTTATTGCATGGTGGGCGGTAAGCCCATTATTGAGACACTGAAACATGTAGCCAAAGGTGCTGCCGCTATTATTGAAAATGGTTCCTGTGCTGCCTGGGGTGGTATTCAGGCCGCTAGGCCCAATCCCACTAAATCGGTGTCTGTTAGTGAAGTAATTAGCGGCAAACCCATTATTAAAGTGCCTGGCTGTCCGCCCATTCCTGAAGTACTGACAGGCACAATTATGCACTATGTGTTATTTGGTCAGTTGCCGCCTGTTGATAATCAAGGACGGCCCAAACAATTTTTTGGCAACCGGATTCATGATACCTGTTACCGGCGTCCTTTCTTTGATTCTGGTATGTTTGTGGAGAAGTTTGATGACATGGCAAGTAAAGCCGGTTGGTGTTTGTATAAGGTAGGCTGCCGGGGGCCAGAAGCCTATAATTCCTGTGGTAATATGCGATGGTGGAATGGCATGAGCTATCCTATCCAATCAGGTGCCCCTTGTGTAGCCTGCGCTGCCAATAACTTCTGGGATAATGATCCTTTCTATGAACGGCTGCCCAATATTCCAATGCCTAACTCTATCGTCAATGCCGACAAAGTCGGGGCTGTATTGGCTGGCGTGACTACCGCCGGCGTAGTGACTCATGGCATAGCATCCTATGTCCAACACAAAATGCACGAAGCTAAAGCAGAGAAAGCGTTAGAAACCACTGATGAACATAAGCCGGAGCGCGGCCAGGATAATGAATAGCGGATGAGGAGGAACGGCTTAGATGAAACATATCGTTGTTGACCCAATAAACCGGATTGAAGGTCATCTGCGGGTAGAAATCAAAGTAGATGAAGCTACCGGTAAAGTCGAGGATGCGCTATCCAGCGGTACTGCGTGGCGGGGTATTGAATTGGTCTTGAAGGGCCGCGATCCAAGGGATGCTTGGCTGTTTGCCCAACGGATTTGCGGCGTATGCACAACCGTACATGCTTTAGGTTGTTTACGGGCAGTTGAAGATGCATTGGGCATAGAAATCCCCAAAAACGCCAACTATATTCGTAATATAATTGCTGCTTCTCAAATGGTGCATGATCATATTGTGCATTTTTATCACTTGCATGCGTTAGACTGGGTAAGCCCGGTTGCTGCGCTCAAAGCCGATCCAGCGGCTGCGGCAGCTCTCCAAAATACCGTGCTGGAAAAATACAGTCTTAAGTTTGAAGGCCCTGTTAGTTTTGCTACCAATGCCTATCCTAAGGATTTTCCAAAAGCGACTACCGCCTATTTTAGAGAAATTCAAAATAAGATAAAGGCCATTGTCGAGAGTGGACAACTTGGCATTTTTGCGGGTCATTACTGGGATCATCCTGATTACAACGTATTGCCGCCAGAAGCACATCTTATGGCAGTGTCTCATTATTTAAACATGCTTGACCGTCAGCGGGATTTAGTTTACTCGCATCTCGTTTTTGGCGGCAAAAACCCCCATCCCCACTATATTGTCGGGGGGATGCCTTGCTCTATTTCACTGAATGATATGAATGCACCAGTCAATACTGAGCGCTTAGCACTTGTGGACACCTCAGTTAATCTGGGTATAGATCTGGTAAATAATTTTTATATTCCTGATTTATTGGTAATTGGCGATTTATTTGTTAAGGCCGGTTATGTGGATGGCGGCGGCTTGGCCGGACAGCGGGTATTATCTTTTGGGGATTATCCGGAAGAAGGCTATAGTGGTGTTGCTAACGGCGAGTATTTTAAAAATTTATTAGTCAATTCAAGCGGTGTTGTCGAAAACTTTAATCAAGGTGTGGCAAAAGCTTCGTTCTATCCGCTTGAGGGCAAAGACTTAGGCGATCCGAATGTATTGGCTGAAGGGGTTGAACATTCCTGGTACAATTATCCCGAAGCTGGTAAGGACCTTCATCCTTGGAGTGGTGTTACCAGCCCACAATTTACCGGTCCTAAGGAAGGAACTAAGACCAACTGGAAATATCTTGATGAAACTGGCAAGTATTCCTGGATAAAGACTCCGAAATGGAATGGTAAGATGGCGGAGGTTGGTCCGCTGGCTAAGTATATTGTTGTATATACTAAGGTTAAACAAGGTATTATTCAGCAGCCAACTTGGGCGGAAAAGCTTATGGTCGAGCAAGTTGATGCTGTGTCCAAGCTTCTTAATGTACCACCGGAAACCTGGATGCTTACCACAGTGGGACGGACAGCCGTCCGCGGGCTGGATGCCCAACTGAGCGCCTATATAAATAAATACTTCTTAGATAAACTGATAAATAATATCAAAGCTGGTGATACCACAGTGGCCAATACGGCTAAATGGGACCCGGCAACTTGGCCCAAGGAAGCGAAAGGTGTTGGGTTGCACGAAGCACCGCGCGGCGGTCTTAGTCATTGGGTAACAATTAAGAATGGAAAAATTGACAACTATCAGGCTATTGTTCCTTCTACCTGGAATGCCTGTCCCCGGGACGGCAAGGCCGGGTATGGTGCGTATGAAGCCAGCATGATTGAAACCAAAGTAAAGATTGCTGAAAAACCGCTTGAAATACTACGGGTGCTGCATTCATTTGATCCATGCTTAGCCTGCGCGACCCATCTGTTTGATAAAGAGGGTAAGGAAATTACTGTCGTTCGCACAGACCCGTATTTATAGGAAAAGGAGGATACCGGTCATGCGCCAAGGAGCTATGAAACCCTATTACCTGTTTAGCCCATGGACACGGATTTTCCACTGGGTCATGGTAATATGTGTATTTATCCTGTTTGTTACCGGACTGTACATCGGTAACCCCTTTTTCCTGGGGACACAGGGGATGGAACCCACTTTTGCCGTTACTAATGGTATGGCAATGGAGATGATACGATATATCCATTTTCTTGCTGCTTATGTCCTTGTCATCTCCTTTATCCCGCGTATTTATGGCTTTATTATTAATCCGGGCGACAGGCTGCTTCCTAAGCCCTGGACGAAACTGTATTGGACCGGGATTATGGATACTCAGCTGCACTATATGTTCCTGCGCAGCAAACACCGGCCCTATTTAAGAAATTCATTAGCTAGGTCAGGTTATTTAGCAGTGTATTTCATGTTTTTAATTGAAATTATAACTGGATTTGCTATGTATTACATGGTTGAGCCTAACCGTTTTTTGGCAAAGATCTTTGGCCCTTTCAGTAACTGGCTGGTCAATGAATATGTGGTACATCTGATTCATCACTTTGTTGCCTGGTTTATCATCCTGTTTGTCATTGTCCATGTCTATATGGCCATCAGAGCTGATTTTACGGAAAAGGGCGGCGAGGTATCATCTATGTTTTCGGGTATTAAATATCTGGAGGAAGAGCCTGACGATGCAGGAGATCTGATAGATGCCAAGAAATGCAAGGCAAAGTAGGAGTTTTACCTATGGAAAAAATCGTTGTTCTCGGTGTTGGCAATATCTTAATGCAAGATGAGGGGTTTGGTGTCCGGGTGGTTGAAGAAATCACCCGGCGCTATACATTCCCGGAACAGGTGCAAATTCTTGATGGTGGCACTCTCGGGATGGAACTGCTGCGCTTTATTGCCGGTGTCGATTGCCTGCTGATTATCGATGCGGTAAACGGTGGCGGCGTGCCTGGCGAGTTTTATCAATTTGCCAATGAAGAAGTTAAGGTCTATTTTAAACAAAAGGTATCTATGCACGAGTTAGGGGTTCAGGATGTGCTGACAGCACTAGAACTTTTAGGAGAGCCAGTAAAAGAAATAGTCGTTTTGGGCGTTCAGCCTGCCGTGATTGATATTGGTCTTGAACTGAGTCAGGTTGTGCAACCGGCTATTGATCAGGCTGTACTACGGACGCTTGCTGTTTTGGATTCTTGGGGTATAAACTGCCTTCCGCATACATAGTAATTTACAAATGCGGGAGGTGGGGCTTTGAATTACCGTGTTCTGTATGTTATTCTTACCCTGAATGAAGAACCAGAGGTATTTCCCGCCGAGGATTACCGGTATAACCAGGAAAATAGCTGTCATGAGCTATTAATAACAGTTTTTGACCAGAAGCTTTGGGTAGATACCCGGGCAGTGAAGTTAAAAAAGGTATCAGGAGCCATTTTTTGCTGGCGGGAGTATGAGCAGAGACAATACATAGAACTTAATCAGTCAGATGCTGTTTGCCCCGAATGTGGTTGGTGGCGGTGCCATGTATGTGGTTCTTGCCGGTGCAATAAACCGCTAAAACAGGATTAATAACAAAACAATGTACAAAGCTTGCAGGAAAAATGCTAATTTACGCGTATATTATATAAGGGTTTTTACTTAATTCTTTCTTGGGGAGTGGTGATTATACTACGCGGTATTCGTGGTGCAACAACTGTTACAACTAATAATCGTGAAGAAATATTTGAATGTGTAGCCGAACTGCTTGCGGCAATTTCACGGGAAAACTTGCTGAATACCGAAGACATTGGGGCCGTAATCTTTAGCTCAACTCCTGACTTAAACGCTGCCTTTCCGGCAGCCGGGGCAAGAAAGTTTGGTTGGACTCAAGTACCGCTATTCGGGACGCAAGAAATCGAGTGCCCTGATGCGCCGGCACTTTGTATTCGTGTACTGATTTTGTGGAATACTGATTTGAGACAGCAAGACATTAAGAATGTATACCTACATGGCGCTGTCAGTTTACGTCAAGATAGTTAGTGATACCGATAGGCTTGTCGTTTTAGCATAAAACCTGCTTTGTAATTTGCAAAGCAGGTTTTATGCTTACTTTTTATAGTGTGTATTTGCAATCATACGCCAGCAGTGCAATAATATAGTGGTGACAAGGAGGCTTGCATAGTTGATGGGTGTAATCAATACATTGATATCTATTGTTGTGCCAGTATATAACGAACAGGAAAATATTGATAATTTCTATAGTGAAGTTGTTAAACATATGGAACAACTGGCCTATTGTTTTGAAATTATTTTTGTCGATGATGGCTCAAGTGATGCCACGCCGCTTATTTTGGAGCGGTTAGCTACTGGTGATAAGCGGGTACGGGCGCTTATTATGGCTCGTAACTTTGGTCATCAGGTGGCCTTAACCTGTGGCTTGGATCATGCCCAGGGAGATGCGATAATCACTATGGATGGTGATATGCAGCATCCGCCGGAAATGGTACCGTTGTTAATTAGTAAATGGGAGGAAGGCTTTCAGGTTGTCCAAACAGTCAGGATAAATACCGAGGGCGTATCTTGGTTTAAAAATTTTACCTCAGGTATGTTTTATAAGTTGATGAATGCCTTATCGAATGTCCAGGTTGCCGAGGGTGGTTCTGATTTTAGATTATTAGACAAGCAGGTGGTAGACAGTTTTCGACGTTTTCGGGAACGAGCCAGATTTATTCGTGGTATGATTAGTGCAATTGGCTACCGTCAAACTAACATCGAATTTATTGCTCCCAAACGGTTTGCCGGTCAATCTAAGTTCTCTTTAAAAAAAATGCTGCATTTTGCCCTTGATGGGATTACTGCTTATTCTAAAACACCACTTCGTTTTGCATTTTACATCGGGATTCTGTTGGGATCTGTAAGCATTGGCCTAACCCTGCATGTTCTCTACATAAAAATCTTTACCACCGAAGCAGTTCCTGGTTGGGCGACAATTACTGCCAGTATTTTGCTCTTAGGCGGCTTACAATTGGCGGGAATTGGTATTATTGGAGAGTATGTTGGCCGGATATTTGAAGAAGTAAAGCAGCGTCCTCTTTACTGGTTGCGGGCTGAGCTTGGCCAGCAAGTGACAAAAGATAAACAGGCGACATTTGGCGAAAAAGAAAGCTGACCTAATAAATGTAAAAAAAAACACGATTTTTGGGAAGGAATTTCTAAATCTAGGCCGAATAGTAGTTTTAGAGCATTATAGAAAGCCGAATCCAGCTCTGGTACGGGGGAACCAAGTAAGGGGGTGAAACTTGACAAGCGTCAGCTTTTCAAGTAGGGTGCCTGCAACCCTAACCCGTCAGCTAACCTCGGAGGCAAGTGAGAGGAGAAACCATTTGCAAAAGTTTTTCAGGCTTATTGTCGCTTTATGCCTCTTTTTGGGGACAGCTGCTTTTGCCCACGCTTCAGGTACATATGAGGCTGGCGACCAGGGAGATGATGTTGCCGCTATTCAAGCTCAGCTTAATAATCTGGGGTTTAATGCCGGTGCAGCGGACGGTGATTTTGGAAACGCAACGCTTAATGCTGTTAAAGCTTTCCAAAAAGAGCGCGGTCTTGAATCAGATGGTGTGATTGGAGCGCAAACCTATCGTGCTCTGATGGGACGGGATATTCCAGCCAGTCGTGATTCCTCTACTGCTTCGGTAAGGCGTATCATTCAGACTTCCATGCGTTACAGAGGTGTACCGTATGTATTTGGTGGGACAAGCCCTGATGGTTTTGATTGTTCGGGCTTTACTCGCTATGTTTTTGCTCAGAGCGGCATCTATTTGCCACGAATGGCTGATGAACAATTTGAAATTGGGCGGCATGTATCTTACGGTCGTCTTCAGCCTGGAGACTTGGTGTTTTTTAGCACTTACACTTCAGGAGCATCACATGTCGGCATCTATATTGGCGATAGTAGATTTATCAGTGCTACGTCTAGTAGCGGTGTAAGAATTGACAGTCTAGATAGTGGTTACTGGGGTTCGCGCTACATTGGTGCTCGCCGGGTGATGTAAAGTAAGAAAGGAAGGCAGGAAAGCCTTCCTTTTTTATTGCCTGGGTACTTGTATTTAACGATAGGAACTGAGACAATATAAGTGTAAAGTCAAGCATTATTATAGTGGAGATATTATTATGTTTAGTTTTTATTGGCGAAAGTTTATAATACCGTATTGGTTATTAGCTTTAACAGCGGTACTGTGTTTTATTGTTGCAAGTTTAGCGGGCTTAGCGGCGCCGCTGATAGTTAAGCTGCTGATTGACGATGCACTGACCAGCGCCAATATTGCGTTTTTGCATCTGATTACTGCGGGTATCATAATCCTATACTTCATCCGTGGTTTATTTTCTTATTTTTATGGATGCAGTATGGCCAAAGCTGGCAATAAGATGCTGGCTAAACTGCGGCAGGATATGTTCAGTAAGTTGCAGTCACTAGATTATGCCTATTTCATGAAGACTCCGTCAGGTGAGCTTATTTCGCTATTTACCAATGATCTATTATTTATTCAGCAGGCAGTTACGGTAGGTATTCCTGACGCTATTGTTGAGTCGCTGAATCTACTGGCTATCATGGCAATCATGATTTATTTTGATTGGGAACTGGCGATGGTGACTTTTGCAACTTTGCCATTTATCATCGTTGCCATCGGTTTTTTTAATAATAAAGTTGGCCGATTAGGCGTGCTTGTTGAACATACGTTGGCGAAAGTCACAGCCATTATTCAACAATCGCTCATATCGATCATAGTTGTGCAAAGTTATGTCCGGGAAGGTTATGAATACAAAAAATTCAGTGACAAGATTCAGCAAGCAGCAAACGAATTGCTAAAAGCTCAGCGATTAAGTGCAATTTTGGTGTCATTGGTAGAATTTCTTGCCGCTATCGGTTTAACTATTATCGTCTGGTATGGCGGGCGGGAGGTTATTCAGGGTGATCTGAGTATTGGCGGGATGTTTGCTTTTCTGGTGTATATTATCAATATACCTATGCCAGTACGCAAAATCAGTCAGGCTTTGACTTGTCTGAAACTTGGTGCGGTAGCCTGGGGGCGTATTAACAGCTTGCTTAACGAACAAACTCCGTCGGTGGTTGATGGTTATTTACAAATTCCTAAGGCGGAGGGATTAGTCGAGTTTAAGGATGTGTCATTTGCTTATCAGACTGGCAAGCTGGTGCTGGAAGATATTAATATTCTTGCGAGGCCAGGAGAGGTAATTGCTATTGTTGGTCCCAGCGGGGCAGGTAAATCTTCATTTGCTAATTTACTCTTACGCTTTTACGATCCTGACAAAGGGGCTGTTTATTTAGACGGAATAAATATTAAAAAACTTAAAATTAGTGATTTGCGGCGGCAGATTGGCTTTATTCAGCAGGAACCGGTTCTATTTAACACCACTATTCTGGAAAACCTTCGCTATGGCAGGCCTAATGCAACCATAAGCCAGATTGAGCAAGCAGTTAGATTATCCAATGCTTACGACTTTATTATGGCCTTGCCACAAGGCTATGATACGATAGTAGGAGAATTGGGCGGAAATCTGTCTGGTGGTCAGCGACAGCGGATTGCTATTGCCAGAGCAATAATTATGAAACCTGCCATATTGCTTTTTGACGAACCGACTGCTGCCCTTGATGCTCATACCGAAAAACAGGTTATGTCAGCCATTCGGCAAGCCAGCACGGGACGGACAGTCTTTATTATTACCCACCGTATGTCGACAATTATGGCTTCAGACAGGGTAGTGTATTTGGCGGGGGGCAAGGTGGCGGAAATGGGTACTCATCAGGAACTTATTGACAAAGGGGGCTTATATGCTCAGGCAGTCCGGCTTGATGAACTTGAACTGCGTATAAACCCGTAAATTATATGACATACAACCAGGAGGCTTACAATGGACTATAGTAGATCAGGTGCTTGGAAACTATTATGTAAACATGTTCAAAGCGAAGTACTTTTAAAACACTGCCTGGCAGTTGAGATTGCCATGCGCGCTTATGCCGAAAAATTTGGACAAGATGTTGAATATTGGGGGGCAGTAGGCCTGCTTCATGATGTTGATTTTGAAAAATATCCTGAAGATCATCCGAACCATGGCCGAGAAATTCTTATTGCCGCTGGCTATGACAGTCAGTTTGCTACTGATGTGGAGGCTCATGCTCGTGATTGGCAGCCAGAGCGTACACTGTTGCAAAAAACATTATTAGCAGTGGATGAACTGACTGGGTTTATTATTGCCTGCGCTCTGGTGCGTCCTGATAAGAGTCTGGACAATTTAGAGGTAAAATCAGTTATAAAGAAATTCAAAGATAAAGCTTTTGCTCGTGCTGTTAATCGTGAAACCCTGACAACAAGTGCTGAAGCTATGAATGTTGACTTTAAAGAACATGTTGCTTTTGTTACCAAGGCACTGGCTCAGGCTGTGAAAATGCCTGAATACCAGGAATTGCCGTTGATTGGATAACGAATACCAAACATATACTGGATAAAAGGTGCATATAGATTAACGAGATAGCTAAGAGGAGAGAGAGCATGGCAAAAAATGCCCTTAATAGGCTTACTGTTAATCTACATGACATCGATATCCGGAACAAATTATACGAACATTTGATACTACTTTTAAAACGTCAGGAAGGGATCGGGTTGCGACCACTTGTGGCGCTCTGTATTGGTTCTGATCGTTATACGGGCGATGCTTTAGGGCCGTTAGTTGGTACCCACCTTGAGGGAAAAACCGAATGTAATGTGTATGGCACACTAGAACAGCCTGTTCATGCAGGTAACTTTGTAGAGACGATAAATCGGATAACTCACCAGCATCATCATCCACTTATTATTGCCATTGATGCTTGTCTTGGCAAAAGTTATCAAGTCGGTAATATTGAAATCTGGCAGGGGGGGTTGGCCGCAGGGATTGCAGTAGGCAACAGATTGCCTACTATCGGTGATATCTCAGTTATCGGTGTAGTCAATGCCCAAAGTCAGATTGGCTATCTGGATCTGCAAAGCACGTCTTTAGCTAAAGTGATGAAACTCAGTAAAGTTATCGGCGAAGCCATTAGTGAGGCCATTCATACGGTAGTTGCGGAGAACATGCCCGCTTGTACACAATCAGTTGCTAAGTGAACTCGTTTCAGCATAGCTGAAACATTGGGGATTCAGGTGGAGAGTCTACTCCACCTGAATTAACGCCGCCTGTAGAGGTGGGAGTCTTGACTCGCTTACTAAGATAACGTGAAGATAAAAGAACGAGATTGCCTAAAAAGCAATCTCGTTCTTAGTTGTGCTATTCTTCCGGAAACAATCTGTCCCACAGCATGTATAGTGCTACCAATGTGCTGGCAAAGAATATGCCAATATCGGCAATATAACGTTCCATCAAGCCATACCTCCTTGAATAGCAACTACTTCTTATTTGGATTATAGGCTACTTACGGCCTTTGTGCAAGGTAGAGTAATAAATATTTTTTGTTGCCAGGCACATTCACCTTGTCTGCCCCATAAGCTTTATCGACAGACTTTTCGGGGGTGAATGACTGAATGGCTATTTCGTTTTTAACGGTATTAGCAACATCGATAATCAAAGGCATCACCCTGCTTGTTTCCTACATAGCCAATAATACGTTTCCTTTACCGTTGTCAGAGAAAGACGAACGTGTCTATTTGCAACGGCTAAAAGGCGGGGATGAAGGTGCCCGTAGTGTATTAATTGAACGTAACCTGAGACTGGTAGCCCATATTGTTAAAAAATTTGATAATACAGGTGAAGACGTTGATGATCTAATCTCCATTGGCACCATTGGTCTTATTAAGGCGATTAATACCTTCGATCCGGCCAAAAAAATTAGGCTGGCCACCTATGCTGCCCGCTGCATTGAGAACGAAATACTCATGCACCTGAGAAGCACCCGGCGCATTCGCACAGAAGTTAGTTTGTATGATCCGATTGGGGTCGACAAAGAAGGCAATGAGATAACTTTAATTGACGTATTGGGCACAGCTCCTGATATTGTGGGTGAAGCGGTAGAAAGTTTATGTGAGCAGGAAAGATTGACTCGTGAAATCCACCGTCTGACAGCCCGGGAAAAATGGGTGCTTGAAATGCGTTTTGGTTTGCCTGACGGCAGACGAAAAACCCAGCGCGATATTGCCAAAATTTTAGGGATTTCTCGCAGCTATGTTAGTAGAATAGAAAAACACGCTATTACCAAGCTAGGGAAGACACTGTCTGCAAGTGATACTACACCTAAATAGAGCTGTAGGCTAATGCGGTATAAAAAACAGAAAAAGAGGCGGCTAGTCTGCTGCCTCATCTTTTAAAAACTCTTCCAACGCTTCTCTGTGTTTATGCTCATTGGTCATAGCTTCAGAAATTACTTTTCTATAACCTTAGCCGAACTATGACAAGACTATGTTCGGAAGAAATTTTAAGAAAATTAATAAAAAAGGAGAACTTGCTATATCAAAAAGACAAGTTCTCTTTTTTTGTATATGGATCGCACAATGGGACTGAAATAACTTGTAGTGTGAATTAAGGGTATCGTTTTCACACGGTCTGCCGTTCTCTTGACACCTATTTTAGTTACACCAGTGCATATTCTATATTTAGCAATAGAAAAAATTAGCGAATTTTACAGGAATATAGATTAATTTGGAGAATGGATAATCTGGCATGATTTTACGGTCATTTACCTGCTGTTTAGATATATAATATATTGTTTCTGAAGGATTTTCCTAAACTAAAAAAATATCATAAACTATTTTCTGTGATCTGATAAGGTGCCAAGATCGAGGGAACTCAAAATTTCATTCGCTTGCGTAATAGACTTCCCAGTTTCAAGGGAGTGGATAATAATGGCATCGCGTTTGTTTTTGGGATATAGTGCGCCTACCTCGGCAAATTTGAGCAGTCTAGCAGTTTCCTCGTTATTCAGCCCGAAGCCAAATGCTAAAGACAATGTTTGATTTCTGCCCGGTTTCGTTTTGATTCCACTGAAAAGTTGGTTTATGTAGTTGCTGTCAAGATTGGCACTTTTGATTACATCCTGCCTTTTTAATCCTTTTAATGACAATAATTTTTCTAAATATTCCCGTAATGTAGGATCGGTAATAGATGATTCGTTTTCTTGCAGAAAGATTTTGAGGTCCTTCGCGTTTTTCAGGATTTTTATTAATGCACCGGTGGATATTTCCATTCTGCGACCCCCAATATTTTTCTCTATTGTAATATTGAGGTGTTTGGAATGCAATACTTTGCTGAAGATTTTGACCCGCAGGAATATGATAGCCTGACTGATTTAAGCGGGAATGAAAATGTAACCCTTATGTGCCATAACGAAACGAAAAAACTGATTGTTCGAAAAATAATCAGCGGAATAAATAAGGAATTGTATAAGCAGTTGGTTCACGTAAGACATAAAAACTTGGTTCAGGTCATGGGTCTGGAAGAAACCACATCTAATTGCTATACCTATGAAGAATACATCAACGGCGAAACGTTAGCGGAGATTCTTGCCAAGGGGCCGATACAGGAGGAAAAAGCGGTACATTGGATCAGACAGTTATGCGAAGCGGTAAGGCTGCTCCATGAGCAGAGTCCAAGTATCATTCACAGGGACATTAAACCGGACAATATCATGCTTTCGTCTGATGGCGTTATAAAACTCATTGATTTTGATGCCTCGAAAGAGTTTACGCCTAACAAACAAAGAGATACGCAGCTTGTTGGAACGCCCAATTATGCCGCTCCTGAACAATATGGTTTTGCGTCGTCAGACCCCCGAACTGATGTATACGCCATGGGTATCCTTTTTCATGAACTTATCACCGGCTATAAACCTAATGAAATCAACTTCTCTTACAAAGGGCGATATGGAAAAATAATACAAAAATGTATTGAACTCGACCCGAAAAAGCGGTATCAGAGTGTACAGGAGTTAGAACGTCAGCTTGGAGTGCACGAGGTAACAGGGTTAATAGAGCACATACCAGGATTTCGTACAGGAACATGGTGGAAAAAGGAAATAGCGTTAGGTGCCTATATAATCATCGCTGTATTTATGACTGCCTCTGTTTGCTCAGAGTGGAATTTACATGGAAATATAGTGAAGTCACTTGCTGTGCTTGGGTGCTGGGTCATCTTATTTGTTCCTCCCTACATACTGATTACAAACTTCCTGCGGCTTCGGGAAAAACTGCCGTTACTAAGGTCAAAGTTTATCATAGTAAAAGTCTTTGGTGCTGTTCTTTATCTTCTATTATGGTTATTGCTGTTTTCTAGTACAACATCTATTGAACGGCGTCTCTAACGGCGCAAAGCAAAGACAGTGCTACCAGCACTGTCTTTGAGAATCGCTTTATGCTTAAATATATAGGTAAGATATATATTTAGCAATCAAGGTTGTTTACAAAACAAAACCCTGTAAAACCTTGGTTTTGCCGGATTAGTTGCTATAAAAAACTTCAAACTCACGTTATTTACTCAATTTTCGCAGGCCCGATTAGGCAGGTAATCCTTATTTTTTCTGTTGGCAATCTTACATGCCTTAACGTCTTAGTTCAAATTTTTCCCTGGGAAAATTGAGTTGTTTAAAATAATAAAATAGAGAGGGGTACATTATGAGTCATTTTTTTGCTATAATTGCGTTTTTGGCGTTTTTGGCTGGAGTAATATACTTTGGAAGGTGGTTATTTGCTTTATTTAAAAAAAATCCTAAAAAACCGTGGGCAATAAAAATGGGTATATGTTGTGTAACATTTTTTGTAGCGATGTCAGCATCGATGATGCTGGGGCAAGCTGAATGGGATAAACTGTCCCCCGAAGAAAAGGCAGCTAGACTAGAACAAAAGAGAGTAGATGAGTTGGCTAAACAAGAAAAGCAAAAAAACCAAGAAGCCACTAAAGAAGAAAAGAGAAAAACGGAATCTGAGGCCTATTTTGATAGAGGCAAAATGTTCTTTGATAGAAAAGAATGGAATGCTACCATTCGGGAATTAACAGAGGCTATAAAGCTCGACCCCAATTACACCGAAGCCTATCTTTACCGTTCCAGAGCTAACAATGGCAAAGGCGATTATGATCAGGCACTTGCCGATGCGAACCATGCACTTCAGCTTAATCCAAAACTTGGAATTGCTTATCGTACCCGTGGTGTTGCATATGCTGGCAAAGGCGACTATGACCGATCTATCGCGGATTCTACCGAGGCTATAAGGCTGAATCCCAATGATGATGGTGCGTATGTTAACCGCGCTAGTGACTATCGTCGCAAGGGCGACTATGATCGCGCCATTGCGGATGTTAACGAGGTGATAAGGCTGAAACCCAGTGATGGTGAGTCATACGCAATGCGTAGCGCTTTGTATGCTGACAAGGGCGACCATGACCGCGCCATCGCGGATTCCACTGAGGCTATTACAAGGCTGAATCCAAATGATGCTACTAAGGTTGCTCTTATGTATTCCATACGTGCCCTTGCATATCATCGTAAGCGCGATTACAACCAGGCAATAGCGGATTATGATCAAGCAATCAAACTGACGCCCAATGATGCTACTATGTATTGTGGCCGTGGTGGTGCGTATGCTGCCAATCGCGATTACAACCGAGCAATCACGGATTTTGAAGCGGCGCTACGGATCGATCCGAACCATGCGCTCGCCAAGCAGAGTCTTGAGAGAGCGAGGCAACTCAAGATGTTATTGGGGTAAATGGTGAAATACAATTGTTAGCTGCTATTTCATGTATCAGTTAACTGCCGTAATTTGTATATACCTGCATCAATGTCGATGATAAATACCAGTTCGGTTAAGCCTTTTTTCATGAAGAATTTGTTAATCTTCAATAAAACCATCGCAAAGGAAGATAGTAAATTAGGTCAAGTGGCAGAACGGCCTTTAACTGCTGGAGATTAGTTATGAGAAAAATAGTATCTACCTTTGTGGGAGTAATCATGATGATGTTAGCTTCCGCAGCATTTGCCTATCCAGCGCATTTGAATGGAGATTCAAATTACATCTTGTGCGATGGAAATAAGGGAACGGGGTATTATGTTGATCGTAGTTCTTTGAACGTGAAACAATATACGCCGCCGATTTATATTATTGCTGTTAACATCGTAAGAGTGCCTGATGCTGATATGGGAAAGACTAAAATATCAGATGTGAAAACCCATTATTTCCTATATAAATATAATGTTCGAGAAATGTATGTTCCTGCTGAAGGAGATTCAGATTATGATTGGCGCCTCCTGAAACCACGAGGAAGTTATGCAGAGACAGGAATTTCCATGCCAGCTGGCGAAATAGCCTTTTACTTGGCGTATAATTTACGTTTCTATGGTGAAAAAGCCGGTTATGGTGATTCATTTTATGACAAAATCTAAATCTAGGGAAACGAGGTGACGGTGGTGTGCCACCGTCACTCTGTCTATATCCTGGGAGGCGATTTTATTGCAGTAAAAGATAACAAGGTTTCTTAATTGACTCCCGGGGGAATATTCTGTCGCCTGTATCGTTTGAGGATACATTGCAGTTTTGGGGAGGGATTCCGGGTAAAAACTGATTTGGCTACTAGTGTTTTCATTGTCGGCTTTAGGAAAATATTCCCAATTATAAATAGGAAAAATATCCATAAAGAATATACACAAGGAAGGGATGCCTTATGAGTAAAAAAATGATAATTCTATTTATTATTTTGCTTTTTAGCAGTTCTGCCTCATGCTTTGCGATCACCTTATCACAGCCGGTAGAAATTGGCAGTGTATATACTAAAGACCTTGTGCGTTATGGTTCGCAATCTGCTTTGCCCACATCGCTAAAAGATAAATATTATGATTTTGGCAAAGACAAGGTTGTTCGTTTGTATGTAAATTTTTATGGTCAAGACAGATTTGGTGACACTAAGAATATAAATAATACCGTTTCTCTTAGGGAGGGTCGTCATAGGAGTGCTTTTTATGAAATTTTTGAAATAGCAGGCAATAAAGGCGAGGTATTCTATGTTATAGGATGCGGAGGAACAGATGGATATTCAGACTTTGCTATTATAGGTAAAACGTCTGACGGAAAATACATAACTTATGTAAGCAGAAATCATTTTGAAAATCTTCATCCTACTATCAAAGATTCTGTTACGGGACCAACTGTTGGCGCAAAAATTGCTGTAGAAGATGATACTATAGTGTTAAATTGCGGACGTAAAGGTATGGTGCCGCCTCTTGTGCCTACATTCTGGCAATACCGATTAAAATGGGATGATAAGGCTCAATGGTTTGGAATTGAATACATACCCCTTCGGAATGAATGATACATAACAGTAAAATAATGAAAAAGGAAGGGAAGTTTGATGGAGCGAACTTGCCGTATTCGAGAGTTAATCCTAGGTAAGTATGGTAACAATCGTAATGGTTGGAATACTTAGCATCGTATTTGCAGAAAGAACATATATGCTATGAGCTTTCTGAGCCTAAGCTTCTTGGAGCTGTTATGAGTGTTGACGTATGGGGCACAGCTCCTGATATTGTGGGTGAAGCGGTAGAAGGTCTATGTGAGCAGGAAAGATTGACCCGTGAAATCCACCGTCTGACAGCCCGGGAAAATGGGTGCTTGAAATGCGTTTTGGTTTGCCTGACGGCAGACGAAAAACCCAGCGTGATATTGCCAAAATTTTAGGAATTTCTCGCAGCTATGTTAGTAGAATAGAAAAACACGCTATTACCAAGCTAGGGAAGACATTGTCTGCAAGTGATACTACACCTAAATAGAGCTGTAGGTTAATGCGGTATAAAAAAACAGAAAAAGGGGCGGCTAGTCTGCCGCCTCATCTTTTAAAAACTCTTCCAACGCTTCTCTGTGTTTATGCTCATTGGTCATAGCTTCAGAAACAATGGATTTATTGATTTCCTTGCGCGATAACCCGTTGTCGCCAGCACTCATGGCATATTCACTTGCAAATGATTCCATTTGAGATTTTTTACGCATAAATTTACACCTCCTAGTTTAGTGTTCCCTTGTGAGTATTTCTATACATCAGAAAATAGTGGGTTGAAGGGCGACTGGCTATTTTCACGCCTGGATAAGGCAGGAATTAATTTCCTGCTAACCAGCCATCATTTATTAGGTGGTTCGAATATTTTAACGAATACAAACACATGCTGTCATAGAGACTCAATAAAGGAGGATGACTATGACGCGCATAAACAGACGTGAATATTTTAAGATTCTCGGAAACCATCCTGAAGAAGTTAAGCGAACAAAACATGGGTTTTGGGTTTGGAAGTAGATAGCTAATACCGCCGACGATAATGTTGGCGGCTATTTTTTTCCAGGCACCTCCTTATTGCGATTAAATACCAAATTTAGTAGAATATAAATATCCCGAATATTGAGAAGCGCATCATTTTTTTTATACAGCTCCGCATTTTAAAGGTGTTTTTTCCCAATTGGAGAATATATCTGTAAAAGCATGGATGGTGATTATCTTGAAAATTACTAAGGTTGTCCCTATTTTACCAAGCCAAAAAGCGAATATACAAGACCAATATACTGAAACTGCATATTTTCCAAGGAGAAAGCCAAAAATATCGTTTAAGAGTTTGTTAGAAAAAGAGCTGCACTCCCAAGTAGGTTCCAAAATAATTATACTGTTTTAGCGTCCCTCGGGCGCTTTTCTTATACCTGTATTTTAAGTTATAAAATAACCTGGAAAAAAGAATGAACCCCAAGTAATAGCAAAAAGATGGCTGGGAGGAAGGTCACCATGGAACGGAAACTCAAAACAGCCCTGTTGAATACCATTAATGAGTATAATAGTATTGTCAAGCAAATTGATGATCCTAATACAACACCGTCCAGAGGATTACAATTAGTTGCCGCCAAAGAAGCTTTGAATCAGGTCTTAGAGTATTTTGCCACGGCAGAATACGTTGAACATGTTAATGGGCAGTGGCGAATTAAAGTAATTGTTGTAATGGAACGTAGTTGAATAGGGAAGTTTGCCGTCTGCCTTCAGGTGGGCGGTTTTTGCTTCTTATTTTGTGCATGATCCTGAAAAAAGATGATTGACAAGTATTATATAAATTGGTATATTTAACTTGTAATATTTTGTCGAATATGGCAGAACGGGAGAAATGCAAAATGAAAGCAACTGGAATTGTTAGAAGAGTGGATGAGCTTGGTCGAGTAGTACTACCTATTGAATTGCGTCGTATCTTTGGCATCGAACAAAAAGATGGCCTTGAGATATATACCGAAAATGACCGAATCGTTTTGCGGAAACATGAGCCTGCTTGTGTATTCTGCGAAGGTGTTAATGAGGTAATACAATTCAAGGGCAAAAATGTTTGTAAAGAATGCCTTACAGCTATGGGCCACAAAGCAGTTTAATAATTTGATCAATATATTGATAGGATAGTTAGCCGTCTTGCCTTCGGGCTACGGCTTTTTTCTTTTGTTTTTTTTATCATCATGCTATAATTTTTATTAATTGACACAAAGTGAAGTGGGAGGGAAAATTGCTCAAATTATTAGTGCCTTGTATGGTGGTAAATACGTTGTATGATATCAAGCTTACTGAATTGAAGCAACGTGGTATTCGCGGTATAGCATTTGATATGGATAATACCATAATTCCCTGGAACAGCCCGGATATCTGTCCGGAAGTATTGGCATGGCTGAATCAATTGGCTGCCCAGGATTTCAAACTGTGTTTCGTGTCCAATAATGGCAAAAGGCGAGTGAGAAAAATAGCGGAACAATGCGACGTTCCCTTTGTGGCCCGGGCGCTAAAACCATTGCGCAGCGGCTTTCGTCAAGCGGCTCAGACTATGGGATTACGCCCGGAAACAGTTGCCGTTGTCGGGGATCAACTTTTTACAGACATATTAGGTGGTAATCGGCTCGGCATGGTTACTATTTGGGTTAAACCATTGACTACTAAGGAATTTATTGGCACAAAAGTTACCCGCCAACTGGAAAAGCTGGCTGTACACATATTAAAAGTGACTGGGCGACTATAGAAAAGTAAAGTTGCGTATAAGTATAGCCTTGAAACCGAAGGAGTAATGAGTATGCATATAACTGCCAAAACCAAAAAAGTAGGATTGCTAGGCTGGCCACTTGGTCATTCATTATCACCGGCCATGCACAACGCCGCCTTTGCTGTTAGTGGTTTGGATTACGTATATTTGCCGTTGTCTACGCCACCAGATTTATTGCCACAAGCGGTGGCGGGGATTAAGGCGCTGGGGTTTGTCGGTGTGAATGTGACTATTCCCCACAAAGTTACTATAATGGATTATTTGGATGAAGTTGATACCAGTGCTAAGTTGGTCGGAGCGGTTAATACCATAGTAGTTAAAGAAGAACGCTTAATTGGTTATAACACCGATGCTGACGGCTATATCCGTTCCCTTGAGCAAGCAGGCATTGCTGTAGCTGGTAAATCTGCCGTTATTTTCGGAGCAGGGGGTGCTGCACGGGCGGTAATTGCTGGACTGGCCAGTGCCAATATTGCCTCAGTAACTATTGGGGCTCGTGACCAAAGCAAGGCTGATGGCATTGCGCAGTTATTTGCTGGAACTGTACCTGTAAATGGTGTCGCTTGGGATAGTAATGCATTTGCTGCAGCATTGTCTCAGACCAATCTTGTGGTCAATGCAACCCCCTTGGGCATGTATCCGGCTATTGCCAGTCAACCATCAGTTCATTGGGATCTTCTGCAACAGTCAGTGGCAATCTCTGATTTAGTGTATAATCCGCCGATAACTGGTTTTATAGCTGAGGGTACTCGCCGGGGACATACGGTAGTTGGCGGGGCAGGTATGTTGATTGAGCAGGGAGCACTGGCATTTGAGTTGTGGACAGGCTGCAAGGCAGACACGCAGGTAATGCGACAGGCGCTGCTAGCAGGGTTAGAAGCTATTAATAAAAATTAATAGAAATTTATTTGAATTTTATTAAAAAAATCTGCGTAGTATAGCAGGAATTTTTGTTTGGACTGCGAATATAGTCAATATAAAACAATAATTGTAAAAATTGGTAAATATGTGGCGATGAAGCTTGGGTTTATAGTAGGGCACTTAGTCCAGGCAGAATAAGTAAAAGCAACCGACCATCCGCAAAACAGGTTCTGTTTTGCTATGCCGGTTGCTTTTTTTCCAGATGGAAAGGTAACTTTCCCTGGATAGAAGTGGAGACAACAGCATGGTAAATAGCCGTAAACACCTGGGGGACTTGCTAATTGAAGCTAACTATCTCAGACCGGAGCAATTGGAGCAGGCAGTAAGGGTTCAAAAAAAGACCGGTGAACGACTGGAAAAGGTACTTATCAATTTAGGCTATATTACGGAAGCCAATATGATTGAAGTACTGGAATTCCAGCTTGGTGTGCCATATGTTAATATGGTGGCTATGGATGTCGCGCACGAAATTGCTGCAACGATACCTGTTTCCCTGGCTGAACGCTACAAGGTTATTCCTATCAAAAAAGAGGGGCGTAAATTAACACTAGCCATGGCTGATCCCACAAACTTTTTTGCTATTGATGATGTGCGGATGGCCTCCGGTTGCGAAGTTGAGCCAGTAATTGCCGCCGAGCGTGAAATTATGAGGGCTATTAATCAGTCTTATGGTGTGCAGGACTTAGTTGAGAAGGCTGTTAATAAGCTGAAGGCAGATGAATCCGACAGGATTGCTGAAGTTCAACTGACAGATGATGCACCAATAGTAAGTATTGTTAACTCCATCATCAGTCAAGCCATTAAAGAACGTGCCAGCGATATTCACATTGAGCCACAGGAGAAGTTGCTTAGAGTCCGGTTCAGAGTTGATGGTGTGCTAAGAGAAGTTGTTACTTTTCCACGCCATACCCATGCGGCCATCATTTCCCGGATTAAAATTATGAGTGAACTGGATATTGCCGAAAAGCGGCTGCCGCAGGATGGGCGGATAAAGGTTCAGGAATTTGGCCGGGATATTGATCTTAGGGTGTCTACCTTGCCAACTATAACCGGTGAAAAAATTGTTTTGCGGATACTTGATAAAAACTCGATCATTTGTGATATTAAGGGATTAGGCTTTGCTCCTCAAAATTTAACACGGTATCGTAAGTTGTATTCCCAATCCTATGGCATGATCCTCGTAACCGGGCCCACCGGATCGGGCAAAACCACAACCTTATATTCAACACTGACCGAAATTAGTACGCCAAGCAAAAATGTTATTACTGTTGAAGAACCGGTTGAATATCGGTTGGACGGTGTCAATCAGGTGCAGATAAATCATAAGGCTGGCCTGAATTTTGCCAATGGCTTGCGCTCTATTTTGCGTCAAGATCCCAATGTAGTGATGGTTGGTGAGATACGGGATGCCGAGACAGCCGATATTGCCATTCGTGCGGCGCTTACTGGCCACTTGGTATTTAGCACACTGCATACCAATGATGCGCCTGGGGCAATTACCAGGCTAATTGATATGGGTATTGAGCCCTTTCTGGTAGCCTCTTCGGTGCTTGGAATTGTTGCTCAACGGCTGGTACGGGTGATATGCCCGGAGTGCAAGCAACAATATGTGCCTGAGGTTGGTTCACCGGAGTGGCAGTTTCTGGGAAGTGATTCCGGGCGGGAAATTGTCTTATATCGGGGCGCTGGCTGCTCATGTTGCAGTCATACCGGCTATTTTGGACGTATGGCCATCCATGAGGTAATGTCTGTCGGCTCAGCAGTGCGCGAGGCTATTAACCGGCAAGTATCCAATGACATGTTAGCAACGCTTGCCGCGAAAGAAGGTATGATATCAATGCGGGAGGATGGTATTTCTAAGGCATATAACGGTCTTACAACAGTGTCAGAGGTTATGCGAGTTGCCTACGCGGGAACATGATATCGGGAGGAGATACCATATGCTAACTATAGATAATCTGCTGCAAGAGGCCGTAGCAGTACAAGCCTCTGATATTCATCTTACTAGCGGGGTTGCTCCAATTTTTCGTATCAGAGGTGTTTTAACTGCTACTCAACATCCAGTACTTGACGATAAAGATACCGAAGCAATGGTTATGGCAATTACTAATGCTGCGCAGAAAGAAAAATTTCAGCAGCTTGGCGAGCTTGATTTTTCGTATGCCATAGCGGGTTTGAGTCGTTTTCGTATTAATACTTTTCGGCAGCGTAGTTCAAGTGCCATAGTTATCCGGGTGGTGGCTGAGCAGATACCTACATTAGAACAGCTTGGGCATACGGAAGTGTTAAAAGTGTTGGCTCGTAAGCCGCGAGGACTGGTGCTTGTCACTGGACCTACCGGCAGCGGTAAATCAACTACATTGGCAGCCATGCTTGATTTAATTAACACCGAGCGGGCTTGTCACATCATTACTTTGGAAGATCCGATTGAATATCTGCATACGCATAAAAAAAGTATTGTTAATCAACGCGAGATTAACACTGATACCAAGTCGTTCGCCAACGCGCTCAGGGCAGCGCTCAGGGAAGATCCAGATGTAATTCTGGTGGGTGAGATGCGCGATGCAGAGACAATTGGTATTGCCATAACTGCTGCTGAAACTGGACATTTAGTGTTTGCTACCTTACATACTAGCGATGCTGCGCAGACCGTTGACCGAATTATTGATGTATTTCCACCCTACCAGCAGCAGCAGATCCGGACTCAGTTGTCACTTACGCTGCAGGGAATCGTGGCACAGCAGCTATTGCTGCGCCGCGACGATTCAGGCCGGGTTGCCGCCATGGAAGTGCTAATGGCAACACCCGCGGTGCGTAATATAATCCGTGAAGGCAAGACCCAGCAGCTTGTATCAGTTATCCAAACAGGGGCTAAGACTGGCATGCAGGCTATGGATATGTCGCTGCGTGATCTATACTGGAAGGGTATTGTGACTTATGAGGAAGCACTGGCACGGGCGATGGATCAGGAAATATTTGCCCGGTTGGTAAACGGTTAATTGTTTATTCACTTGGCAAACAGCGAGGTGTGGCTAGGTGGCAAAGATATATAGCTATAGGGCAAAAAAACGCAACGGTCAGTTGTTGTCAGGCAATATCATGGCCGAAAGCGAAGCCGCAGTAGCCGCCTATATTCAGGATAAAGGCTATTTCGTTACTCAGATTAAAGTGCAAAAATCAGTAATCTGTACCCAAACGTTTTGGACAAGCCTGCAAAGGGTAAGTATAAAAGAGCTGGCTGTTTTCTGCCGTCAGTTTTCCACAATGGTGGATGCTGGATTATCGTTGGTAGTCTGTCTGAGTATTTTAATTGACCAAACCTACAACCCCAAACTCAAAGCCGCTTTGCAGGTTATTTATAAGAAGATACAGGAAGGCGAAACGCTGTCACAGGCGATGAATGGGTACTTGAATATTTTTCCGGAGATTATGATCAGTATGGTGGAAACCGGGGAAGTAGGTGGTGTGCTTGACAAGGTGCTAAACAGGTTGGCAATCCACTTGGAAAAAGAGCACAAGCTGAATGAACGGATAAAATCTGCCATGGTTTATCCGGCAGTGGTTATTGGTATGGCGTTAGCGGCGGTTGCCTTTATTTTGACTTTTGTTTTGCCGACATTTATGAAGCTGTTTGATAATATGCAGGTTGACTTGCCTTTTTCGACACGTATTCTACTAGATCTAAGTGGTTTTATTACTCATTACGGGGTGTGGTTGGCTGTTATTTTAACAGTGGTTGGCTATGGATTACTCTTATTAAAACGGCAGCCTAAGTATCGACTTGTTATAGAGCAGCTGTTGTTTGTTTTGCCAGTGTTTGGTTTATTGTGGCGTAAGGTAGCTATTGCCCGCTTTAGTCGGACGCTTTCTACGCTAGTGCGGGGCGGGGTGCCTATTATTACCGCCATAGAGGTAGTAAAAAAGACTTCAGGTAATCTCAGTATGATACGAGCGCTAACTGCGGCGCAGATTAGTATTCGTGAAGGAATGGGTTTGTCAGCACCATTAGGATCCAGCAAGGTTTTTACTCCGATGGTGGTGCAAATGGTAGCCATTGGCGAAGAAACCGGCGAATTGGATACTATGTTGGAGAAAATCGCCGATTTTTATGATAGTGATGTTGAGGACATGGTTAATCGGTTGAGTAGTATGTTGGAGCCCGTCTTGATCGGCGTTTTGGGAGTGATAATTGGGTTTATCGTGATTGCAGTAATGCTGCCGATGTTTGATGTTCTTACTAATTTCAACAAAGTTGTATAATAGTATAAGGAGTGAAAGATCATTATAACCATCAAAAACAAAATGAAAAGTCAAAAAGGGTTTACATTGATTGAATTAATGGTTGTTATTGCCATAATTGGCATTCTCACCGCAATTGCTGTGCCAAAATTCGGTTCTGCCGCTGATTCAGCTAATAAGGCCAAAATACAGGCAGATTTAAGAACATTAGATAGTGCTATTTCTATGTACTATGCTAAAGAGGGAAAGTATCCGGATACGCTGCTGAAATTAGCCCCTGATTTTATCGTAGCAGTACCTAGTGTGCCTAGTCCCTATAAGGGTAGTTCGGGTCTAACATACAAACTTGATAACGAGGGAACTTCACCTACCTATCGAGCGTATATTGAAATTGCAACCGGTACAAAAATATTCGCAGACACTACTACTCCTGCTTGGTAATTTAAATACTAAATAGCTGAAAATTAGGAGTTTATAATGTTTGATTTTATGATACTAGTAATTGGCATTATAATCGGCAGTTTCCTTACGGTATGTATTTACCGTCTGCCGCAAAACCAATCAATCGTAACCTTGCCGTCACACTGTTTACATTGCAATACTAAGCTTAAAGCAGGGGATTTAATTCCTATCCTCAGTTATCTTCTCTTGCGCGGCAAATGCCGCTACTGTGGTAAGCCTTATTCATCACGCTATGCTGTGGTGGAACTCATTACCGGACTTTTATTTCTATGGTGCTATCAGATTGTTGGCTGGAGTCCGGACTTGCTTAAAGTACTTATATTTACAGCATTTCTTATTGTCATTACATTCATTGACTACGATCACCAGCTTATCCTTGATAAGGTGTTACTATGGTTTGCCGGCGTTGGGGTTGCCATAAATTTAGGTAATGGTTATCCCCACATTTCTGATATGGTTATTGCCGCGCTGGCCGGTGGTGGGTTGCTGCTTTTTGTCGCTGTGCTTACCAGAGGTGGCATGGGCGGCGGTGACATCAAATTTGTTGCTGCGCTAGGCCTGTGGTTAGGAGTAAAGCTAGTACTAGTTACGCTGCTGTTAGCATTTATTATTGGTGGTATCGGCAGCGCGTTATTGCTAATTTTCAAGGTGAAAGGCCGCAAAGATTTTATACCCTTTGGGCCATTTCTTGCTATCGGAGCTCTTAGTAGTATATTGTATGGCAGTAAGCTTGTTTGGTGGTATTTGCAGACAATTGCCAAGTAGGAATTGGAGGAAGCTTTAGGATATGGCTGCCAGTAATAAACAAAACTGTGGTTTTATGCTAATAGAGCTAATCATTGTTATGGCGATTATTGGACTATTGGCAGCTATGGCTATTCCTAAAATAAATCAGGCAGTAGCAGAAAATGAACTGGACGGAGCGGCGCGGCTGTTAGCTGCCGATATACGTGGTATGCAACAAATGACAATCAACAGTGGTGATACCGCATATATACTCCGCTTTATTAATGATACTGAACCACGCTACAATTTTACTGCCGGACCGCAAACCATACGTAAGGTTTATTTACCCAATTCTGTAAAGATGATGGGATATCCGGGCGATATAGTATTTAGGCTGGATGGAATGCCATTTATAGGCGAGCAGACAATTGAACTCCAGAGTAAAGTTACGGGTAAATCTCTGTACATCAAGTTGGCTCCTGTAACCGGACGGGTACGAATTACCGGCAGCAATGGGGACTAATTGGGGAGAATTTTTATGAATTTAATCAAGGGTCAGAGCGGGTTTTTGCTGGTAGAGGCGGTAGTAGTCATCGTAGTTATTTCAGTAGCGTTGGTAGCCATGCTGGGGATGTTTATCCAGTCGTTGCAGGCCACTGCCAATGCAGCAGATTATACGGTTGCTGCCAGCTTAGTTCAAGAACAAATGGAACAAATGAAAATAAAAGATGAACTATTCTGGAATAGCCTAAGTTTTCCTTATCAGTCTGCGGCCGAATTTATTTCTATGAATAAGGCTACTTATACAAGAACTACTCAGGCTGAGCTTAGTCCACTGGACCCAGAGTATCCGGTGAAGCAGCGAATTATTAAAGTAACCGTGAATGTTGAATGGCTGGGTGCCCCAAAAATTAGCATGGTTACTTATGTGCTGCGGGAGCTGCCGCAGTTTGCTAACTAGTGGGGTAGTTATGCGGAGATATGTTTCTGAGCAAAAGGGTATGCTGCTTGTTGAAGTAATTACAGGAATGACAATTATTGTACTATTGGTGTCAGGCATTGCACTTATGCTGCCAACAGCCGTTAAAGCTTGGCAGTTAGGCCGCTCGCAAGCTGAAATTCAGCAGACTGCCCGACTGGCAATTGAGCGAATTACCCAGCATGTGCGTTATGCCAGTAAGGTATCGTTGGCCGATGCTGGCGATACACTTGTGATAAAGGATGGAAATGGCTGGGATATAAAGTTTACTATTAGTCCTAAAACCAAGGCTCTGTGTATAAGTGTGAATGGATCTGCTGCGGACCCGCTTACTGGTAATGGTATTGGCGGTGCAGAAGGGACAATCGTAGTTGTAGCAAATCCAGACAATAAAAAACGGTTTGCTGTTCAAGAGGTAGCTATGCGGGATAACGATGGTAAACTGCAATATATTAAACTGGTTACGGTTATGTTTACTGTTAGGGACAAACAGACTGGTACTGCTTATACTATGAAGGCGGCTACCCTGGCCTTTAACACGTCGTGGAGGTGAACTAAGAGTGTATTTTGGTTGGAGCAGCTGTAAAAATCGGCATGGGTCAGCAAGTATAGTAGCCCTTGTTGCAATGCTGTTTTTAGGCGTTTTGGGTAGTGCTTTTATTGGTGTCAGCAGTACCGAAGTGAATATGGCGGCAAATTATCGCGATGGTATAGCTGCTCAGTACTTGGCGGAAGCAGGAGCACGCCGGTCTATTGTCGAATTATCTAAAAATCCCAACTGGAAGCCTGTCAATCCCTATAAGGAAGGCAGCGGAAACTATAGCTTAACGATTATTGCAGGTACCCCAACCATTATAGAAGCAAAAGGTGTTGTCAATAATGCGGTCCGCAAAGTTGTAGTAAAAGCTACTGTTGTTCCCCAAATCAATATTGTTTCCTGGAATTATCATTAGGGAGGTATAGCTATGCATGTTAAAAACTATATGGAGGATTTAGTTTTTCAGCGGCTTGCTGAGGTGCTGGACAACCATAGAAATGTTTGTACTTGTGAAAGATGCCGTTATGACATTGCCGCAATTGCTCTTAATTTTTTACCGCCACGGTATGTTGTGACTAGCCAGGGTGAAACCTTTGCAAAGACAAAATCGCTGGAACAACAGTTTAATGTGGATGTCGTTACAGCCATTAGCCACGCGATTCAGCTTGTGTCTAGTCAGCCACATCATGGTTCTAAATAGGTTTAATACTATTACAAGCAAGCTGGGTAACTGGTTAATCAAACAGCCAGCAAGCGCTGTTGGTATTGATATTGGTTCAAGCTGTGTTAAAGCAGCGGAAATTTCATTTAGTAATGGACAAAAAGAACTTAGAGCAGCAGGCGTACTTGATTTGCCTAAGAACGTTACGGAAGAGGGCTTTATTACTAATCCCCAAGCGCTTACAGAGGTTATCCGGCAATTGCTTATCAATAGCGGCATTGTCTCTCGTGAAGTTGTTGTTGCCGTCAGTGGTCGCTTAGTGTTCGTTAGGGAGGTAATGCTTCCGGTAATGAATCAGGCTGAAATTAAAGAAGCCATAAAATGGGATATGGAGAAATATGTTCCTTATGAGCCTGGTAGTTATTATTATGATTTTGCTGTAGTTGGACCAGGCAACAATGAACTAGAGATAAAAGTGCTGCTGGTAGCCGCGCCGCACGAACTGGTAAATACCCTTGTCAATTGTATAAAGCAGGCTGATTGCAGGCCAATTGCTGTTGATATTGAACCTTTGGCTATATACCGCTCACTGAGTGATGCAGAGAGTGCCATGATTATTGATATTGGCAGTCATGTATCACAGTTAATGCTGTTTCAGGGAGCTTCGCCAGCCGTCAGCCGGTTTATTCCCATTGGTGGACTCAGTTTTACTGAGGTAATTATGCGAACGCTTGAAATTGACTATGCTGAGGCTGAACGGTTGAAGCAGTGTCATACTGGTCAAAATCCTGACTTTGAAGGTGAACAGCTGCTTATCTACCAACAAATTGACTTGTTGGTAGATGAACTGGCTCGCGAAGTGCGGCGAACGGTTGAATATTATCAGGTTCAAAACAGAGAAGCAATCTTTGATAAGCTTTATCTTACCGGAGGTGGAGCCAAACTTACTAATTTGCCACAGCATATTGCGGCAAAACTGGGCGGGGTACCGGTTTTGCTGCATAACCCGCTAACTGCCGTAACGCTATCGCCAGGTATTGATACCGACTATTTGCAAGATATGGCTTTGCAGTTTGCTCTGTCAATTGGCTTAGCTATGCGCGGAGGTAAGCCATGATAACGATTAATTTGCTGCCACCATCAGAGCGCATGCCAACATGGCTATTCAAAAAAACTGTTTTGTTATGTGGTATAATGCTGCTGGTATCATATGGCAGTATTTTTGCCTATAATTGGTATACGATTTGGTCTCTGGAAAAGGATCTTGCAGCAGCACGTCAACACTATAGCCTGATGCGTCCTACCGAGGACAATATGCAACTGGCTGTTAGTAAACAGCAGGCCATTGATAAAAAGAACAATACTTTAGTTGCAATTACTAGCGAACAGAAGTCTTGCTATGCTGTGATTAGCCATTTTGCCATAATTACACCGCCGCAGGTATGGCTCACAGAACTTGCCGCCAGCGATAAAAATAGCATCTTACTAAAAGGTAATGCCATGACTTATCCTGATTTGGCTAACTATCTTGACAGTCTGGAAAAAGATAAGCTAATAACAGAACCGGTACTCATTAAAGCAGAACAGGACAGTACATATAACTATACCAAATTTGAGATGACTGTAAAGCGTAAGGGGATATAGTGTAAATGGAATGGCTGGGTACTTGGTCTATAAAATATAAAGCAATAGCCCGGTATAAGGGCTGGGTGCTGGGGGTTGGTGCACTACTTGTTACCTTGCTTTTTTATATTGGGGTAGTTATCCCTCAGCGTACGGCTATTGCCGTGGTTAAAGATCAATACCAAACCGAGCGGGAACGGCTAAAAGTTATCGAAGCCTATGCCAAAAGGCATCCTGATTCTATCGGTTACCTAAAAGAGCTTGATCAAAAGCTTACGCTACTTGATGCTAAATTACCGAATCAGCCGGAACTTGGTGAATTCATCAAGGAAATCGAACAAGCATCCAAGCTAAGCAGTATGCGGCTTGCTGAGATTAAGCCGGCTGCCGCTACTGAAAAAGCCGGCTATCTGGAAATTCCCATAGAAATCCTGCTAACAGGTTCATTTACCAATCTATTGGAATTTATTAAGGCAATTGAGGGCAGCCAAAGGTTCACCGATATTAGTAATACTAATATCCAGGCCAAACAAGGAATGCTGGAAGTCAAACTTACTATGGTTATCTACAGCTTCGGTGCTGCTGGGGAGACCAAGCAGTTGTCGTCACAAAATTCAGATCCATCGACTAAAAAGTAATTTTCCCGAAAGAGGTGCAACACATGTTTAGATTTCTCACAGCTGGTGAATCACACGGACCGGCGCTTACCGCTATTATTGAAGGTATTCCGGCCGGCTTACAATTAGATTTTGACCAAATAAATGAGGACATGGCGCGCAGACAGCAGGGGTTTGGCCGGGGTGGCCGCATGAAGATTGAAAAAGATAAAGCCGAAATAACATCAGGTGTACGGTTTGGCAGTACGTTAGGCAGCCCGCTTACAATGGTGATATCTAACCGTGACTGGGAGAATTGGCAGGAGCGAATGGCTGTATTTGGCCAGCCGCAAGGAGCTGAGATAACTGCACCCCGCCCCGGACATGCTGATTTGCCGGGTGTTTTAAAATACCAGCGGCAAGATATCCGGGATATTCTGGAACGGGCCAGTGCCCGTGAAACTGCCGCCCGAGTGGCTGTAGGAGCAATTGCCAAACAGCTTATTGCTGTGGCTGGTATTACCATAACCTCTAGCGTCTTAACTATCGGCGGCGCGCAAACCGAGACGGAAATGCTAGAAGCGATTGCCAAGGCTAAGACGGCCGGCGATTCCCTTGGCGGCATATTTCAGGTTATGGCTTCCCCTGTTATGCCTGGATTAGGTAGTCATGTGCAGTGGGATCGGCGTCTGGATACCCGTTTGGCTGCTGCAGTTATGTCTATTCAAGCCATTAAGGGGGTAGAATTTGGGGCCGGATTTGCCTATGCCAATTTGCCTGGCAGTCAGGTGCATGATGAAATATATTATGAAAGCAAGCAGGGATATTATCGCCGTACTAATAATGCCGGTGGTATTGAAGGCGGTATTAGTAATGGTGAGCCGATTATTCTTAAAGCGGTAATGAAGGCCATTCCGACATTGATGAAACCGCTTGCTACTGTAGATATAGCAGATAAAACAGCAATCAAGGCCAATACGGAGCGTAGCGATGTGTGTGCTGTTGCTGCTGCTGCCGTTGTTGCCGAAGCCATGGTGGCTATTGTGCTGGCTCAGTCCCTGCTCGAAAAATTTGGCGGTGACAGCATTGAGGACTTGCGGCTGGCGATCAATAGCTATAGAATACGAATTAACGAGTGAATAGCCATGGAGTGAGTTTTTTCTCAGAAGGGAGTACAAATTGTGGCGAGGTTTAACCTCCGGCAACATAGTGCTCAACTACTAATTATCTGTTGCTTACTAGTAGCGGCACTAGGCTATTTCTTCTGGTCGCCGGGGCTGATTGCATTCTCAGGTAGTTATTCTGATAGTTATTCTGACACCTCTCAACAAGACAGTGTTTCACAAGCGATGCTTCAGCCGGTAACGGGCTATTCGGCACTGCCGGTGATGCGTGATCCGTTTGCCGTTCCCCAGGAATTTGCGCAGGTGGCACCTGTTCCGGCTTTACCGCCACCGGCTAAGAATTACCCCAGTATTTCGAACAATGTTTTGCCACCGTCTGCAATACCGGAAAGCTCATTAGAACTTGTTGGTGTAGTGAGCGGTGGAGGGCAAAAAGTGGCGATAATTAAAAGTGCTGGCAAGAGTGGTTCCTATCAAATCAAGGATTATCTTGGACCATATCAACTGCTGGCAGTGGGGGAAAGAGCGGTTACTCTTTGGGGACCAAAAGGTGAAAAAGTTTTGATTTTAGAAAGGTGAAATCTTCAATGCGGTGTCTGATAAAATCGATCCTGGTAGCGTTGTGGATTTGTTTTTCTACCATAACAGGCGTTGCAGTGGCTAATCCTCAAGTGAATATGAATGTGATTAATGGTGAAGTACGGGATGTACTTACCGCGCTGGCGACTATTGGCAAGGCAAATATGGTAATAGATGACTCGGTCAAGGGTACGATTACCATTCAACTTACGAATATTCCGTACGCTTCGGCCGTGGATTTGGTGTGCAAGACCAAAGGGCTTACCTACCAATTTGTTGACGATGTTATGGTCGTAGGGGTTGCTGATCAAATCGGCAGAGGATTTGGTTCGGTACATATATTTAAGCTGAAATTCATTAATCCGGATTCGGTGAAAGACACAATTTTTTCCATCTTATTTGGTGAGAGAAAAGGCGAGAAAGCAACAAAGACGGCGGGAAGCAGTGCCAATTTACAAAAGAGCACTACAGCTAGTGCTACATCAACTTCTGGCGAAACAGCTAGCGAAAAATCAACAGAGTTAGACCGATTGACGATTGATTATGCAACAAATTCATTAGTTCTCTTTGGCACTGAGGCTGAGGCGGCACAGATCCAAAAATTATTGTCTGAACTAGACATACCCTATCAGCAGGTATCACTGGAAGCTGAGGTATTGGCAATTAGTAAAGATAAAACAAAAGATTTGGGAATTGAATGGTCGTGGGAGGCAACACCGCAATATGCAGAGAGAACTACAGACGATAATGGAGCTGTTACTGTTACCCGCAGTGGCAGTAAGGGTGTAATTCAGTTTGGACGTAATCCCGAAGGAAACCCGTATGAGTTTTATTATCAGGCAACTATTAATGCTTTGGTAAGCAACGGTGACGCTAAGGTGCTGGCCAAACCTAAAGTTACCACGATCAATGGTAAACAGGCACAGATACTTATTGGTGACCGTATCCCGGTGCAGGTTCAAACATTGACGAATGGGATAACAACAACCAGTACCGAGTATATTGATGCTGGTATTAAATTGATTTATACGCCCCGGATTAATACTGACGGATTAATAACGGTAGATGTCCGCACAGAAGTTAGCAGTGCAACACTAGTGCCTGATATTAAGGCCTATAAGATTACTACCCGTCAGGCTGAGACCACGGTACGGCTAAAAGATGGCGAAACCATGGTAATTGGTGGTTTGATTGGGGCTACAGACAATGAAGTTAGAAAGGCAGTACCGTTCTTTGGTGACCTACCAATAATTGGGTCTCTATTCAAGAATTTTAACAAATCCCATAACGATACAGAAGTAGTCATTTTTCTTACTCCACGTATCGTAAAATAGCTATGCTTTACTATTTTTGGAGGAACAAGTGAAAAACATAGTGTTAATCGGTTTCATGGGCACAGGTAAGACCAGTACCGGACGGTTATTAGCAGGACGGCTTAACCGCCCATTTATTGATGTTGATAAAAAGATTGAGCAAGAAACAGGATTAGCCATTAGTGATATTTTTCAGCTTTATGGGGAAGACCATTTTCGTCAGATAGAACGGGAGGTTATTTCCCGCGTGGCCCGTTACACCAATACGGTTATTGCTACCGGTGGCGGGGTGGTGCTCAAACAGGAGAATATAGTTAGACTTAAAAATACCGGTGTAATTATTTCGCTTATGGCATCATTGGAAATTATTTTAGAGAGAACAGCGCGACCTGGTATTCGGCCATTGTTAGACTGTGAAGACCGGGCTGAGCGGGTAGCCAAACTTTTTCAGGATAGGGCCAGTCTTTACATGAAGGCCGATTATACAATAGACACCAGTTGTATGTCGCCACAGCAGGTGACAGAAAGAATTATTGTATTTCTCAGGGAAGGGGGGCATTTGCGTGGCCGAAGTTAACGTCAATCTGGATGCGCACAGCTATACCATTCATATCACTACCGGTGGTATCAGCCTGGTAGGTGAGCTGATGAGTAAGCTATCATTAGGGAATAAGATTCTTATTGTGACAGATGACAATGTTTGTCCACTTTATGCGGATACACTGTCTAGCAGTTTGGTGGCCGCGGGTTTTAAGCCTACTGTTTTAGCTGTAACGCCAGGAGAAAGCTCAAAGTCACTTACTACGGCAAATATCGTATTTACAGAGGCTATTGCTAGCGGGCTTGATCGTAAGTCTGCTATTATTGCGCTAGGTGGCGGTGTTGTTGGTGACTTGGCTGGCTTTGTGGCGGCAAGTTATTTGCGCGGTGTACCGTTTATTCAAATACCGACGACATTGCTGGCGCAGGTTGATTCAAGCGTTGGTGGTAAAACAGCCGTTAACCATGAGTTGGGGAAAAATTTAATTGGCGCTTTCTACCAGCCCCGTATGGTAGTCATTGACCCACAGGTTTTAGATACGCTTAACGACAGGGAATTGAAGGCAGGTTTGGCTGAAGTTGTCAAATACGGCGTTATTGCTGATGGTGATTTCTTTACTTACTTACAAGACAATGCTTCAGCACTACTAGCGCGTGATCCGGTGGTGCTCACCCACATTATTGGTAAGTGCTGCCAGCTTAAAGCTGATATTGTTGCCCAAGATGAGAGGGAGAGCTCGCTGCGTATGATCTTGAATTTTGGTCACACGGTCGGACATGCCATTGAGGCCGAGGGTGGTTATTCTGAGTATAATCACGGTGAAGGTGTAGCTATAGGAATGCATGCGGCCGCTCTTATCAGTCAACATGTCGGGCTGTGTGAACAAAGTCAGGTAACTGCTCTGAAAAAGTTGCTTAACCGGCTGGATTTACCACTTACAGCACCAGGTTATCATCCAGAACAACTGCTCAGCTATTTGGTCAGAGATAAGAAAGTGGTTAATGGCAAGATTAATTGGGTGTTGATGTCCAGAATTGGTCATGTAGAAATAACTCATGAAGTTACTGAGGATGCTATTAAGGCGGTATTAGAGCAGATTACATGACTTTCAACAAAAGCAGCAACCGCATTATGATCCTTGAGGATGTGCTGCACGAATTGGGCTTGAATGAGCGCAAGATTGCGCATACGATATGGATCAAATGGACCCGCCGCTTTCTTATCAGCGGGTGCCAGAGCGTACGTAAGCACAAACTGAATATCGGCATGTCGTCAGACAAACTAAAAACGCACGGGTTTCCCCGCTGACAAGCGGGGAAACCCGTGCGTTTTTCTTTTGGTCTGCCGGAAATTATAAGTAAAGCCTTTTGATATAAGAACACCTAAGACTTCTGCGATCTCCTGAAGTTGGCCCAAGCCAAGTATTTTATTATCCTGACGAAAAAGGATACTTTTCAGGTCTATTGTGTATATCCCTTTTTGGTGTATGGTGGTGTAAAAGGGGGGAAGGGAGGTTTTCTTTTGACCGAGAAGGCTTCATATGGATCTAAGGACGTTTCTTTCCCATGTGCGGGAGGCGTTTGGCCTGCAAAGCGAGGAACGCAAAAACGCGGGATCTGCTGAAACAACTTGCCGATGAACTACAGTACGCCGGTCATGTACAGCAGATTTTCATCCTGCGTAAGAAAAATGAACTAGGCAAAAGACTGAAAATGGTTTTTCGAAAAACTTACCATTAAGTCGCAAGCGCAGCTGCAGGAACGTTTAAAAAGACAGTAAAGCAACAAGTTGAAAATTTTATTGAACAAAATTACCCGGTGGGTACTGTTGGTGCGAAAGAATGCTTTGTATAATTTTCACATACAAAAAGAGGCTGTTTATTATTGTGGAGTGAGGGGGTGAAGGAATGCCGGCTTATGTGGCGGCCTGCTGCTTGTCCTGCTGATGAGCCTGTATCTGGCGGCGACCTTGCTGAACTTTACGGCGCGGTCCACCGGCAAAAATGATAAGGACTGGACGGTTTATCAAACCCACGAAATCGGCGGCGCTTATCTGGAGGCCGGAACCTGGCAACTGTCCATTAAGCCCAATTGGGGTAATGATTATTCCGGAATAGAGTACTTCATGAACCTGCGCAGTGTTACGCTGCAACTGGAAAAAGAGAAGTAGACCGGCTGTGGCAATGCTCGCCGCCGTTCTCGACATGCTGTATCTGCAGGGAACCTTGCCGGGGCAAGCTTTGACCGGACATAAAGAAACCGAGGTGTGAAACACATGGAAATTATCCTTGCTGCGGGCGCCGCCGTTCTTTTGGCAGTTTACTGGGCCGTCAGCACATCCAACCATTTTCGGCGGATACTGATCAAAATCGAAGAAGCTGATTCCGGCATTGAGGTTGCTTTGACCAAACGCTATGACACGCTGACCAAACTGCTGGCAGTATGCAAAAACTATGCAAAGTATGAGGTAGAGACCCTGACCGCTGTGGTCAGGCTGCGGCAAAGCATGCCTGCTGCCGAGAAAGCCGCAGCCAGTCAGCAGATGGACGAGATTCTCCGCCGGGTCAATATAATCGCCGAAGCCTATCCCGAACTGAAAACCAGTGAAAACTATATAAACCTTCAGAACGCCATCGCCGACGTGGAAGACCATCTGCAGGCGGCCCGCCGGGTCTATAACATGAACGTATCTTCTTACAATCAGGCCATCGCCGTGTTCCCTGCCAGTATTGTCGCGGGGCTGCAGCACCGGACCCCATGGGACTTTTTCGCGGCCGAGAATAGCAAAAAGGACGATGTGGCGATGAATTTTGACTGACGCCGTCTTGTTAGCGGGCGGGACAACGCGGGTTATGTTTTATATATTGCGGTCGCCTTGCTGCTGTTAGGTAGCGTGAAATAGAGGTGAATAAATGAAACGAATCAAAAAACTTTTAGGCTTTGACAGCCAGTATTCTTGGATGAAGTGGCTGAAAATGGCCTTTGCCGTCGTCGCGCTGATCATTGCTTCGGCGTTTTGGTACAATTTTGGGTTTCTCATCATGGAAGACGGCATCATCGGCATTATCCTTGGACTGCTTGCCTTTGTATTCCTGTTCGGGCCGATTCTGCTCAGCATGCTGGGAGTCGCCACGCTGATTGGCACGCTTATCGGCGGTATGCTCAGCGGCGTCAAGCAACACAAGAGTTTCAAGGAAACCGCCGCCATCGGCTCCGCTGAACTCATGGAACTGGAGAAGCTGCGCATGAAATCGCAGATGCTGGACTTCCTTTTCATCATCGCGGTGATTGCCCTGATAATTCTGCTTTTTCCCCTCGGGATACCCTTGATGGAAGCCTTTGGCGAGCCGGGACTTTATGGCTACATCATCGTGGCAGTCATCCTGCTGATCGGTTTTTGGGTGGCGAAGGCCCCCGTCAAGGCGCGTTACAAGGACTCTTTTAAAGAAAATGTTGTGAAGAAAAGTCTTAGTTCGGTTTTGAGCAACATGGAGTTTTTACCGGAGCAAAAGCTCGACGAAGCTCTGGTCAAAGCGGCGGCGCTGTTTCCCCGCTATGACATTTACGGCGGCAACGATTATCTTGCGGCGGACTACCACGGGCATCACTTCGTGCAATCGGACATTCATTTGCAGGAGGAGCGGGAAGAAAGCTACACTGACGACGATGACAATGTGCAGACGCGGACAGTGTATGTCACCATTTTTCGCGGGCGGCTGATGATCTTTGACTATGATGCCATTTCCGATGAACCGGTCGCCGTCTTAGATCGGTGCGGCGGTAAGCCGAAAAGCACCGAAATGATTCAAACAGAGCTGGATGCTTTCAACCAGAGGTTTTTTGTCGTTGCACCCAGTCCGACGGCGGCTTTGCGCATCCTGACCCCGCCCGTTCTCGAGGGCATCGTGTTGGCGCGGAGCAAGCTGGACTATCCGCTGTATCTCTCGTTCCGCGAGGATAAGCTCTATGTGGCACTGGCAAACGGTGATTCCTTTGAAGCCGCCGGCGGCGATGTCACGCTCTCCGAGCAACGTCGGCGCGTGACGGGCGACATTCAGACGATGCTTGATCTTATTGACACATTATATCTGAAAAACGAAGGGGGAACCAGGACATCAATATGAAAAGGCTAATTACGCAACCCAAGGCATTTTGAATGTTGTTTTGGATAGCGCTTTGCCGTTTGCAAGTTACTTGATCTTCAATCTTGTTTTAATAGAATTTATAGTATTTTTGACTGAATTTTTAGGTGTGCTCGTTTTAATTAAAGAACACGGCAAACTTCGCCGCGTTTCTTATGTGCTGGTTGCAAATACAGTCAGTCTCGTATTAGGCGGCTATTGGATAATCAACCTGCCGGTTTAATAGGCAACCAGTGCCATTGTGCGGATAGCTTTTTCTTATGCCTGACGCAAAAGGATACTTTTCGGGGCTATTGTGGATATTCCTTCTCGGTATATAGTGGTATAAACAGGAGGAGAAGGGAGGTTTCTTTTTGACTGGGAGGACCTCATATGAACCTATGTACGGCCGTTTTTTATACGGGAATGCGATTCTCCGGGAGGCAGCAGCGTACCGCCGGCTTCGTCCGGCCGAACCTTGATAACAGCGAGCGGGTTACGCCGGAGGATATGAATTTTGACGGTTATACAGATTTAAAAATCACGGCGGTGCAGGGCAATGCCAACGTGTATTATCACTGCTGGCTGTGGGATCAAAAACGGCAAGAGTTCGTTTTCCATAAAGGCTTGAGCAACCTTGCGTCACCTGTATTTGATTCCAGTGCTAAGACCGTGCATTCCTTTACCCCTGTGAGCGCCACCGACAGTGTGGAGGCAACCTATACTTTCCTTCGCAACGGTAAGCTTAGCCCCTTGCAAATCATTGAGCAGGCATATGACAAAGACGGGAATTTAATAATAGCCAGACAGTATAGCCTGGATAAAAAAGGCAAGAAACACTTGGTGCGTGAACAGGTAGTTCTTCAGGAACAGGGGGAATTGAAAGCCGAAGATCAAGAATTGGATTTCATGCCCTTTCCCAACGCAACGGTTTACAAATCGATGCAGGGTTTTTCCCTCCTTTTGCCTGAAGGCGCCGTCGCCAGGGATACCACTGACGGCGTGAAAGTTACGGCCGGAAAGTGGTTTGTTTTTGTGAACCGGTTGGGGAACGCCGTCGATAATCTGGCTGACCGGGCGGTTCAGACCGAACTGGAAGAAAAGGCATTGTGCGAAGAGCCT
Source organism: Sporomusa sp. KB1 (assembly GCF_007830295.1). Classification (GTDB taxonomy): domain Bacteria; phylum Bacillota; class Negativicutes; order Sporomusales; family Sporomusaceae; genus Sporomusa. The sequence goes on from NZ_VLKC01000002.1 coordinate 3,812,580, forward strand.
CTGAGTCGGGGGAAAATAGAATGGGCCTATTCGACCGACCAAACGACACTAAACGGGTATGATTTTTATCGCAGGCCGTTCACCGGCGTGCTTGACGGCGTACCGGTCGATAGGGGCACCTTCTACTATGCTAATATCAACGGCAAGCATTACAGAGTGGTCAGCGCTCAGTTGACAGGTATCAGCGACGGCATTATCCTGCTGGTTAAAATGCTGAACACACTTGTTGTCGAGTGAACTTGTTTCAACAAAGCTGAAACATCGGGGGTTTAGGCGGAGAGTCTACATCACTTAAACTGACGTCGCTTATAGACAGGCTGCGACGGGCAAAAAAAGCCGGGCGGGGAAGTTAAACTGCTGCCGGAAAAGGCCATTTTGACCGATGCCCCCGATATTCCTGTCGGCGCCTGTCTACCGGGAAAAGTCGGTGTAACGGCCTGAACGGGAGGCGGGAGCCGGTCGACAGACAGGTGCAAGCTGCGAAAAAATTATAGGGAAGAGGTGCGTTGAATGGGAAACAAAGCATGCAAAATCCTGTTCGGTTTATTCATCCTGCTGGTGGTGGCTGTTGCTCCGCAACCAGCGGCAGCCATCGGCATCAGTCTCGAAAATCCTTACGATCAAACCCTATGGACAGCCATCGTATATTTTGAGGACTCGTCCGGTAAGTGGGTAACCAGAGGCTGGTACAAAGTCGCCCCAAATAGTACCCGGAAACTGGATTTTTCCTCGTCAACCAAGAAAAATTCCGTGTATATCCATGCTCACACCAGCGAAGCGTTCTGGGGAGGCAGCGAAAATTCGATCAAGCGGACAGTGATAAAAGAAACTTTTAAATACTACGATGGCGAACCCTGCCCGCCGGGCAGCAATCGCCGGCAGGTGTACCTTGACCGGTGGTATGTGGAAAATAACGGCATAGTTTACTGGCGGCCCTGAGGATGCCGGACCAGGTTTCAGCGGTTTTAAATTTAGTGAAGAGGTGACATATAATGAAAAAAAACGTATGCAAAGCAATCCTGGGTTTATTCCTTTTACTGGCGGTCAGCATTCCGCAGCCGGCAGCAGCCTTCGACATCTTTATCGAAAATCCTTACAGTCAGACTATGTGGACCTCCCTCGTATACTATGAGGATGCGGCCGGCAAATGGGTAACCAGAGGCTGGTACAAGATTGAGGCCAACAGCACCAGACACCTGGAATTTCCCAGCTCCACCCAGAGGACCTTCCTCTATCTTCATGCCTATACCAGCGAGGCCTCCTGGGGCGGCATCGGCGAAGACGCAATAAAACGGACGGTCATTAAAGAAGGCTTCAAATATTATGACGGCGAATCCTGCCCGCCGGGCGGCAACCGCCGCCAGGTATCCTTCGACCGCCTGTATATGGAAAATGAAAGTACCGGCACCTTCTCCTGGGCTCCGTGAGGAAGATAAGACTACAAGCTGGATACGCGAGTCTGCCAAAGCCAAAGCCCGGTTTATCTTAGCGTTTGAGTTAAGACTCCCGTCTCTATAGGTGGCGTTAGTTCAGGTAGAATAGACTCTCCACCTGACCCCCGATGTTTCAGCAAAGCTGAAACGAGTTCACTGATGGGTATCTGCCGGGAGGCCGCTGTAAACACAGGCGAGCCTCCCGGTTTGTTTACAAGCCGCTGTGATGGTACAAATTTAAATGTTAGGGCTGCTTTTAAAGCAGCCCATTTTGGGTTTGTCTGAATGTCCCGTAATTTATTTTATAAAGGCAGGAGAGAGTGGGGGTTTGTCGAATAGAAAGTGGGTATCAAAAAAATTGGAGGAATGAGCAGGTGGCAAGCAGGAAGAGAAGAGCAATTATCTTTGTATCTGTTATTGCAGTAGTCTTGGCTGGAATTGTCGGCTACCGAATTTATAGTAATACACAAGCAAGTAAAGAGCGGGCTGCGCGAGCATCCCAGGGGCAGGTAGTGGCGGTTGAAGTAGCAGCTATAACCAGACGGGATATTACGCCGGTTTTAACCTTTTCTGCTAGTCTTGAGCCGATATGGAGTGCAGATATTTCCAGTAAAGTGGACGGACGCATCGAACAGCTTACGGTTGATGAAGGCGATACAGTTTCAGATGGTATGACAATAGCTATCCTGGACATGGGGGAGCTTTCGGCCCAGGTAGTTCAGGCTGAGGGGAATTTATTCCAGGCCAAAGCCAATCTTGAACAAGCCGAACTTGATCTTAGGCGAATGGAACCGCTTGCCAGCCAGGGCGCTGTCTCAGCGCAAACCCTTGATTCGGCCAGGACTAAGCGGGATTTGGCTGCTGGTCAGGTTCGCGCGGCTGAGGGGGCACTAGCCTTATATGATAGCAAACTTACAGGTGCTACGATAAATTCACCGCGGAGCGGGGTAGTTGTTAAGCGCTATTTGCAATCAGGTTATTATGCCAAAGCAGGTACGGCTATTGTTAGCGTTGCTGATATTACCACGCTTTTGGCAAAAGCTACTGTTGGCGAGGCCGAGATTGCAAAGCTGACGCTGGGTGCACCTGTAAAAGTAAGGGTCGACGCTTTAGGCGGGCAGGAGTTTAGTGGAACAATTACCCGTCTGTCACCAGTAGCAGCAATGCCTTCGCGGACATTTATTGCGGAAATATCGATTCCTAATCCGCAAAGCATTTTGAAGGCAGGTATGTTTGCTAAGGTTGAGGTTCCTATTCAGATCCAGGCACAGGCGTTGGTGGTGCCGGAAACAGCGCTGGTAATGAAGGAAGATATCAAGACAGTTTATGTACTTACGGCTGACAACAAAGTGCAGCAGCGGGCGCTTAAGCTGGGATTTGTTGGCGGCGGTTGGGCTGAGGTGCTTGACGGTGTTAACGACGGTGAGCAAATCGTTATTGCCGGTCAAAATAAACTGAGAGACGGTTCAATGGTCAAACTGGGGGCGCCTGGGGAGGCTGGCAAATAAATGATTGATATTTTTATAAAGCGCCCGGTATTTACTACCATGCTGGTTATGCTGCTGGTGGTATTCGGTCTTAACTCATATCCAAGTCTGGGTGTTGATCTTTATCCTGATGTGGAATTTCCCATTGTCTTAGTAAATGTTACTTATACAGGCGCTTCGCCGGAAGAGATGGAAAGTCTCATTACGAAGCCAATTGAAGATGCGGTAAGCTCAGTTGCGGGGATAAAGACGCTATCTTCCGTGTCACGAGAAGGGGTATCCCAGACGACCATTGAGTTTGAATTGGGTACAAACCCCAAAATGGCCGCCAATGATGTGCGCGAGAAGGTCGCCGGTGTCAGGAAGCGCCTGCCTGATGAAATTGATGAACCGGTAGTACAGCGGTTAGACATCACCGCTCAGTCGATTCTCAGCTTTAGTTTAGCCTCAGAGACGCGGTCACGGGGAGAAATCCGTAAAATTGCTGAAGATATTGTTAAAGATCAGCTCCAACAGGTAGAAGGGGTGGCTGAGGTCAGTATTTATGGTGCTGCCCTAAGAGAAATACAGATATTGGCTGATCCGCCTAAGCTTGAAGCCTATGGTGTTTCATTACAGCAATTAATTGATGCGGTTAATAATAATAATGTCAATACGCCTGGTGGGCATGTTAAGGAACAGGGTATTGAGCTAACTGTTAGAACTATTGGCAAATATAAAAGTGTTGATGATATTAAACGCATTGTTGTTCTCAATCAGCAAGGCCGTTTGGTGCATCTGCAGGATGTGGCCAGTGTAACAGATACCTGGGCAGAAGAACGAACCTATGCGGCAACCAATGGCGTACCAAGTGTAATTATTACTATTCAGAAGCAGTCAGGTACTAACACGGTAGGGGTTGCTGAAAAAGTAAAACAGTCGATGCAGCAGTTAGAGCAAAATGTGTTGCCCCCTGATATGAAAGTAACCAAAGTACGGGACAACTCTGTTTATATTAGAGACAGCGTTGATGATGTCATGGTGTCGATAGTGTTTGGCGGTTTGTTGGCGGTAGCGATTACCTTCCTGTTTTTGCGTAATACGCGAGCTACGATAATTGGTGCTATAGCCATTCCGACTTCGATTATATCGACCTTCTTTTTGATGAGGGTCATGAATTTTACCCTTAACAATATGTCGCTGATGGGGCTTAGTCTGGCTGTGGGAATTCTCATTGACGATGCTATCGTTATTGTTGAAAATATTTTCCGTCACATGGAGCAAGGCAAAAGTCCGCTGTCGGCAGCTCGCGAAGGCACAAAAGAGATTTCTCTGGCTGTTTTGGCGACAACCTTCTCAATTCTTGCCGTATTTGTGCCTGTAGGTACCATGGGCGAGATTATTGGTCAGTATTTTAAGCAGTTTGGCTTAACGATAGCTTTTGCTGTAGCCTTTTCTCTATTTGTAGCCTTTACGCTTACGCCAATGTTGTCGGCGTATTGGTTAAAAACCGGTCATGCTGGACAAGGCCGCCGGATAGGCTGGCTGGAGTCGATACTGGATAAGTGGGAGCAAGGCTTTGAAGCTTTCCGCCGCTACTACCGGGAAGTGTTGTATTGGGCGCTGCAGCGGCCGAAAAAACTGGTAGCACTGGCTATCCTATCGCTGCTGCTTAATGCATTATTAATGCCTTTCTTAGGTTCCGAGTTTCAGCCTACCTATGACTCAGGAGAATTTAATATCAATCTGATAGCACCATCAGGAACATCCATTGAGCGGAATAAAGAATTAGTGGCCCAGGTTGAGAAAGAGGTTATGGCTATTCCTGAATTAGAATCAGCCTACCTGGTTGTTGGTGTCAATCGTCAGGTGTACCGTTCAATGATTGGTGTACGTTTGATTGATTCAGGCAATCGTTCCCGCTCTATGATGCAGATTATGGATTCGCTTCGCAGCAAGTTCCGCAATATTAATGGGTTGAAGGTTAATGTGTCAACAGGTCAAAGTGTGGGTAAGGGCGACTCTCGTCCAGTGCAAATCGCTTTACGCGGGCCAGAGTTAGATATACTGAATATGTATGCAAATACACTGGCTGAAAAGATAAAACAAATTCCCGGTACAACTGATGTAGACATATCCAGTGAGCAATCAGAACCAGAGGTACAGGTGAAACTTGATCCAGCCCGGTTGGGTGATGTTGGACTTGACGCGACAACTGCCGGTAATGCTGTGCAAACTGCTTTTCTGGGTGACACTGCCAAAAACCAATATAATGTGGCTGACAGTGATTACGATATCCGGGTGCAACTGAAGCAGTCCAATCGACTGAGCTTGGACGATGTGGCAAATCTGCGAATTAGTGGCAAAAATGGTTTCGTGCGCTTGGGTGATATTGCCGAAGTTAAGTTGTCGTCAGGTCCGACGCAGGTCGATCGTGAAGACCGCCAACGTCAGGTAATTGTCTATGCCAATGCGGTAGGAGCTTCGTCTGGGGAGGTAATTAATAAAGTAAAAGAGCTTATCCCCGGTCTTAATTTACCAATGGGTTATACCCACAAGCTGGTAGGGCAAGCACAAATGATGGAAAACTCGTTTAAAGAGATTTCCAAAGCACTCTTATTGGCAGTAATCCTTATTTACATGGTTTTAGCGGCAGAGTTTGAAAGCTTTATTCATCCGCTGATAATTATGTTATCATTACCATTTTCGTTGATTGGAGCGATAGTAGGGTTGTTACTTGTGGGCAGTACTGTTAACATGATGTCTCTGATTGGCGTGATTATGCTGATGGGCCTGGTAACTAAAAATGCTATTTTGCTGGTTGATTATACGAATCAGCTCAGACAGCAGGGAATGCCTATTGTTGATGCGCTGGTAGAGGCCGGGTCAGTACGGCTGCGCCCCATTTTAATGACAACAATGGCCATGATTTTTGGCATGGCACCGATTGCACTCGGTATTGGTGCAGGTGCTGAAATTCGTTCATCGATGGGGGTAGCGTTAATTGGTGGTTTAATAACATCAACCTTCCTGACTTTGGTCATTATCCCGCTGGTGTATTTGCTAGTTGATAGGCTGCAAAATTATTTTAGACCAGTTAAACCGGATATAACAGAAAGAAGCCCTAGCGTGTAATGCTAGGGCTTTTTCCTATTATGCTAATGACCAGCCTTCAATAACAAGCTTTTTGAATCCCAAAAAATTACTAAGCGTAATGGTCAGCGGTATTGCAGGCAGTTCATGCGGGATATAAACCATAATTCCCTGAATTTCTTCGCAACTGTAATTGTGAGGGTCATGTGGCTGTCCGAGGCGTACAGACGGGCTTTCACGGATATCGATGCAGCAGCTAATAACCTGAAATAGTTCAAGATATACCGGTTTGCCGTGGGACTTAATATATTCAAGAGCCTTGTCAGTTATTGTAAGCGTTGCCATCAAAGGGGCCTCCTTTACTATTTTGCTACAACTATTCGGTAGTAAGGGCTAATATCCTCCTAACAAAGAGTTTTTAAAACTCTGCGGCGGCTTTACTGTTTGATAGTGACATAATATTTGGAAACTGAATAGTATACATTGTAATGTGTGAGATGCGCCGCCTTAGGGGGGATGATATTGTTTAACCGGACAGAAGCCGTGAATAATCTACTGGCATTGATGAGACTGCAAAATAGTTATATTCATGAACTAAGCAAGCTAATATATGCCGCCGCTACTGATTTGACGTTGGCTAATAATCAGGAATTCACCAAGTTTGTTGCCAATTTTTTTGAATTTGCTCATTATCACTACAACAGTGAAGGCTACAGCCAAGCTGCGCAGTTGGTACAAATCTACCATTATATTTTATTGGAGCGATTGCTGGATAGTCAAGTTTTAGTTGCTGCTGAACAAATGGAACTTGCCATTAGCCATCTGGAGATGGCTGTTCGGGAGATGCAGGCTAGGTTTCATCCGCAAATAATTCTGCTAAATCAGGGGATTCTACTAATGGAAGAAACTCAGTTAAAAATTATTGAGAGCCTGGAAGAACTTTTGGAACGATCTCAGCCTGTTCCCAAATTGCAGAATTAGAAAAAAGTTTGTGAAAAACAGGATTTTTACTATTGCTATGGAATACTTATAAAGACATAATGCCCGTAGAGGACATTATGTCTTTATGCTATTATATAACAGCGAGTACTTTAAAAAGGAAGAACGAGGGGGCTTTATTGCCATTAGGGCTCAGAGATGCTATTATGCAAAAAGGAAGGTTTTGAGGTGTAAAAATGGATATAGATTATGTGAGTCACCTGTTTAAGGAGTTTAAAGCAGGCGATCTGACACTTGACGAAGCTCTGGACAAGCTAAAAATACTGCCTTATGAAGATTTGGAATTTGCTAAGCTGGATCATCATCGACTGTTGCGCCAAGGGTTTGCGGAGGTTGTTTTTTGTCAGGGGAAAACAGTGGAGCAGGTACAAGTTATTATGGAAAGGCTGGCTGGGTATAATCACAGTATTTTGGCGACAAGGGCTACTAAACAGATGTATGATGCGGTAAAGCAAGTCGTGACTGATGCTCAGTATCATGAATTGGCACGGCTTATTACTGTTGAACGGCAGAAACCGCCAGTAGATAAGGAACGGTTTATTTTGGTTCTGAGTGCCGGAACCAGCGATATTCCGGTAGCTGAGGAAGCTGCCATTACTGCTGAAATGATGGGCAATGAAGTGAAAAGGGTGTATGATGTTGGAGTGGCGGGTATTCACCGGTTGCTTGATCAGCACCAGTTGATTGAACAAGCCAATGTACTTGTGGTGGTAGCCGGCATGGAAGGTGCGCTGGCAAGTGTTATCGGTGGTTTGGCGGCCAAACCGGTTATTGCTGTGCCGACAAGTATTGGTTATGGTGCAAGTTTCGGCGGCCTGGCGGCTTTGTTAAGTATGCTTAATAGCTGTGCAGCCGGAGTGGCTGTTGTTAATATTGATAATGGTTTTGGTGCAGGCCGGATGGCCAGCATGATTAACCACATGAGGTGAGTACCATACTATGGATATAAAATGTAATGCCATTTATCTTGACTGTTTTGCCGGTATTAGTGGTAATATGCTGCTTGGAGCGTTGCTTGATGCCGGTGCACCAGTAGAATTATTGCGGGCTGAACTGGCCAAACTGGCAGTAACAGGGTATCAGTTGAACTTGTCAAGGGTTGATAAAGGTGGTATTAACGCCTTTTATCTGGATGTTCAGGTTGATGAAGCGGTACAAGAACATCGTAATTTAGCTGATATAATTGCTATTATTGAACAGTCCACTCTCAAACCTGCTGTAAAGGAAAGCAGTAAAGCTATATTTACTCGTTTGGCTCAGGCTGAAGCCAAAGTCCATGGGATGCCGCTTGATGAAATTCATTTTCATGAGGTTGGCGCAGTAGATTCCATTGTTGATATTGTTGGCATTGCGTGGGCTCTTGATTATCTCCACATTGAACATATATATGCCTCGCGGCTTCGTGTTGGCAGTGGTTTCGTTACGTGCTGTCACGGGCTTATTCCAGTTCCTGCACCGGCTACTGCCGAACTGTTGCATGGCATTCCTTATTATCCGGGTGATATTGAGAAGGAACTGGTAACGCCGACTGGAGCTGCTGTCTTAGCGACACTTGGTACTGGTTTTGGCAGCATGCCGGCTGGTTTTATTAGCAGCAAGATTGGGTATGGTGCCGGTACCTGGAATATTGCTATTCCTAATGTTTTGCGCCTCTACTTAGGAGAGGTAACAGCCACGGGCGAAAATAGGCAGGATGAAAATCCAAAAGATGAACAATTTTTAGTAATTGAGACCAATATTGACGATCAAACTCCCGAAATCTATGGGTATATAATGGATAGATTATTTGCCGTTGGCGCCTTGGATGTCTGGCTAACCCCCATTATTATGAAAAAGAATCGGCCTGCAACCAAATTATCGGTACTGGTTGCTCCCAATTGTCAAAATAAGGTCGCAGAAATAATCCTGCAGGAAACAACATCTATTGGTATGCGCTTTTATCCGGTAGCAAGAACGATGGCTGACCGTGAATTTATTGTTATCGGATTACCCTGGGGGGATGTCCAGGTAAAAGTCAGTTCTTATCAGGGCAAAATATGCAATGTTGCGCCTGAATACGAGGACTGTCGAAAAATTGCGGAGAAGACGGGAATACCGCTTAAGGTAATCCAGCAGCTGGCATTAAAAGAAGCCATGTCAGTTTGTTAAAGGTATTTAAGTATGAAAAGATGAATTAAGCCAGGTTTATAGGCTGTAGTTTAAGACTTTTAAGCAGATATAAAGGAATTTGCCAATTTGTTAGCAGGAAAAACTGAAAATATGTAAAACTATAATTGTTAATATTGTAACTTTCATAATTACATAAATGGTTCGCAGGGGAGGGAAGAAGCGTGGCGGTAAGGTATTGTGTCAAACCATATTCGCTGAGTGAGGCAAAACCTGGCATGGAAATTGGACGGATGGTACTAACCCCAGAGGACAAGGTTATTTTAAGTGAAGGTACAATTCTCACCGACAGTATGCTGCAAGGCTTGGAATTTTGGAATATTACCACAGTATTTATTAAGGAAGCATTGCCTTTGGAGCCAGGTATTGATTTTTTTATTCCTGAAACTGTTGTCCAGAAAAAGTTCTATGCAGATTATGAAAATACTGTCAGTGTTGTGAAGGAAGCCTTTGCAAAAACACGCTTTTTTCAAGAGGTTCCGCTGAATGCCATGAAGGAGTTGGCCAGTAATGCGATTGAACCGTTGATTAATTCGTCTGGTGTAATTAATCACATAAATTTGGTACGCCGACAGGACGATTACACCTTTCACCACTCTGTTAATGTAGCCATTATTTGCGGAGTATTGGGTAAGTGGCTTGGTTATACAGGTACAGAATGGAAGGATTTGATACTAGCCGGCTTGCTTCATGATATCGGTAAAACCCAAATCCCACTTGAAATATTAAATAAACCAGGCAAGCTTACGGCTGACGAGATGGAGATTATGCAGCTTCATACAACCCGGGGATATAAACTTCTGTCCACGAAGCAGGGAATTCCAAACGGCGTAATTCATGGAATTCTCCAGCATCATGAACGGTTTGATGGCAGTGGCTATCCTCTTGCCGTTAATGGCGATCAAATTCATCGATATGCGCGAATTATTGCGGTTGCCGACATATATGATGCTATGACATCGGATCGCGTTTATCATCGTAAAATCTCGCCATTTTCTGTAGTCGAAATGATTGTTGAGGAAATGTTTCAAAAGCTTGATCCTGAGATTGGTGCAATTTTTTTAAATAATGTTCGTGATTATTTTATCGGCAATATTGTTGAACTAAATGATGGCCGCCAAGCGGAAGTAATTTATTTGGGACAATTTATGGCATCACGGCCAATAGTAGTTACTGAGGATAAGGAATATATTGATTTAGAATGTAATAAAATGTTGCGAATTGTGAAAGTCGCCAGAGCCTAACTAAAATTAATGCGATAAGGGGATTATATTTCCTAGCTATGCTGAGGCAGGCCGGATTGATCCTATTTTGTATCATACTAGGAGTGAACAATTATGAGGCAAACTACCCAGGGACGTAGTACGAATAGCACTATTAAAGATGTCCAAAATAGTTGTGACGAACGTGGTATTGCAATTCAAAAAGTTGGAGTCAGTGATGTGCATCTGCCGTTTTTAATAAAAACTAAAAGCGGTTCATTTCAAAGTGTTTTAGCCAAAATTAAGCTTACCGTTGATTTGCCGCAAGAGTTCAAAGGGACACACATGAGCCGGTTTATTGAAATCCTTAGCGATTGGAGTCAAAAACCTGTGTCCTACCGGGAAATTGAGTATATGTTGACAGACACAATTGACCGTTTGCAGGCCAAAAGAGCGCATATTGATATTAATTTTAAATATTTTATCGAAAAAATGGCACCAGTGAGTGGTTTTAAAAGCATGCTTGATTATGATTGTGTATTTTCAGGTAACTTAGTGCGTGGCGAGCATTTGGACTTGATGTTTGGTATTACGGTACCATTTACCTCACTATGTCCCTGTAGCAAGGAAATATCGCAATATGGAGCGCATAACCAGCGGGGGATTATGAAGGCGAAGATTAAACAACAGCCGGGAAAGTTTATCTGGATTGAAGATTTGGCAGAAATGATGGAAGAACAAGGAAGCTGTCAGGTATATCCGTTGTTAAAGCGCGGGGATGAAAAATATGTTACTGAAAAGGCCTATGAAAATCCTAAATTTGTTGAAGATGTACTCAGGGACTTAGTCTTAACGTTGCGTAAGATTGATGGCATTGAGTGGTTTGAAATTGAATGTGAAAACTATGAATCTATTCATAACCATAGCGCCTATGCCGCGCATATTGAGTGTGTAGAAAGCTAGTGAACTCGTTTCAGCATAGCTGAAACATTGGGATTCAGGTGGAGAGTCTACTCCACCTGAATTAACGCCGCCTGTAGAGGCGGGAGTCTTGACTCGCGTACTAAGATAAAGCGGCGCCGGACTAAAGTAGGCTAGTCCGGCGCCGCATTTGGGTTTTGTGACTATTCAGCGGAATAGTCACCATTTGCGTCATATTTGGCAGTTAAGGTTTGGTTGGCCATAGCGCTTTTCGAATTGTTCGCTGAGGTAGTGCTGCTGCTTGTTTGCGATTGTTTAGCCAGTTGGCTTAATTTATTCATATCTGCAGAGGTAGCCGAAGCTGTGCTAGAAGTAGCGGAAGTTCCGGAAGTAGCGGAAGTTCCGGACATGCCGGAAGTAGCGGAAGTAGCGGAAGTTCCGGACATGCCGGATGTTCCGGAAGTTCCGGACATTCCTGAGGCTTTGCTGGAGTAATCGTTATTTGCATCCATCTTGGCAGTCAAGGTACCATATTCGCTTTTGCTTGCTGCTTGTTTGCTTTGTTTGGATTGTTCCATAAAGTGATTACCTCCCTGAATTTTTATTTGGCCATGTGACCAATATTAGTATCAGAAAACACATATCAAGTCATACCAGGGATTTTTTGCCCAATAGCAATTCCAATAGTAAAATCCCAGATGAGGTTAAAATATGAAACAGTTAATTGTGAATGCAGATGATTTTGGTTTACATGAAAATATTAATCTTGGCATTATCGAAGGGCATACCCAAGGCTGTATTACAAGTACTTCGATTATGGCCGGTGGACCTGCATTTAACCATGCAGTAGCTTTAGCTGCTGACCATCCGCAATTGGGGATTGGTGCTCATCTTACACTTGTAGGTGGAATGTCAGTAACTGATCCGGGGTCTATTCCTTCCTTAGTTGACAGTGAAGGGATGTTGTGTGCCAGTTATCCGGCATTTTTGAAAAAATTTTGTTTGGCAGGTATTCGCCTTGACGATGTGCGCCGTGAACTGACGGCACAGGTTAAAAGAATAGTGTCAGCTGGCATTACGATTACTCATCTTGACAGCCATCAGCACATGCATGTGGTGCCAGGGATTCTTGATATTGTGCTAAGTATTGCCAAAGAATTTACTATCAAGGCTATCCGGATACCGGCTGAATCACTGGTGTTTTTAGGCGGTTTTAAACCGGGAGCAGGCAGGATAATTGGCCGCTCTGGTCTTAGTATTTTGGCTAGTCTGGCTCGTTTCAAGGCCCGGCAGGCTGGTTTAGCGGCACCAGATCATTTCTATGGAATGCTAGCGGGCGGGAGTATGGAGGAAAAGCTGCTACTTACTATTATTGATAACCTGTCTGAGGGCATAACAGAAGTTATGGTTCATCCTGGCTTAGATGAAGTTGCTCTCAATAGCGTATTTAATTGGCAATACCATTGGCAACAGGAACTGAATGCAATTACTAGCTGCCGGGTTGCTCAGCGTTTGGAACAAGAGAATATTAAACTCGTGTCATTTGCCAGGATGAATAACAGTAAAGGGTGATTGCTATGAGGGTATTAGTAACTGGCGGCGCCGGTTTTATCGGCTCGCATTCGGTTGATAAAATGATTGAACGAGGCTGGGAAGTTGTCATAATTGATAATTTAAGCACTGGATTACGAGCCAATGTTAATGCCAGAGCCAGGCTTGTAGAAATGGATGTATTAGATAATACGTTGGTAGAGCTATTTTCTCAGGAAAAATTTGATTGTGTTTTGCATCTTGCTGCGCAGACGTCGGTACCCTATTCGATTGATCATCCTGATATTGACTGTCAGGTCAATTTGCTCGGTTTGGTGAACGTAATGGAAGCTTGTCGTAAAACAGGCGTCAAGCGAGTGGCTGTTGCCTCCAGCGCGGCCGTATATGGAGATGCTGCCAGTCTTCCTATTGTTGAAGAGACGGAGCTTAAACCAGGGTCCTTTTATGGCCTTACCAAGTGTACCAAGGAGAAGTATCTGGCGTTATACAGCCAGATATACCATATTGATTATGTTGCTCTCAGGTATGCCAATGTGTATGGAGAACGCCAGGGAGATGGCGGCGAAGGCGGGGTAGTGAGTATCTTTACCCGCAAAATAGCAGCAGATCAGACTATCGGTATCTTTGGTGATGGTGGTCAAACCAGGGACTTCATTTATGTTGGTGATGTGGCTGAGGCAAATTGCCAAGTGCTTACTGCGCCGCTGTCAGCGATAAACCGAGTATATAATGTCAGTACACAGACACAGACGAATGTCAATGACCTTGCTGCACTATTATTCCAAGCGGCTGCTAAGCCCGCGAAAATGAAGTACTTGCCGGCAAGAAATGGCGATATCTATCATTCCATGCTATCTAACAAGGCTGCTGTGACCAGTCTTGGCTGGAAGCCTGTTATGCCGCTTGCTGATGGCCTGATACGGACATATCATTGGTTAAAGAAAAAGTGCTAAGTTGAAAAATCACCCGAGAAGACAATTAAAAATTAAATTATTTAATTTTGATAATTATTGTCTTACTAGCAGGAAAAAGGCCAATTATATGGAATAATACCACTAACATAACTTGATAGTGTAAGGGAATGGGTGCTTTGTGCTTAATAGGGAAGTTCGGTGTAATACCGACACGGTCCCGCCACTGTAATGGGGATGCCTCCTAAATATGCCACTGGGAAACCGGGAAGGCTTAGGGCGGCGATGAACCAGAGTCAGGAGACCTGCCTGTTCTAACACACGCCGCTAGGACCTACGGAAGATAGGCAGGTGTGGGTACAATAATCAGGCAAAATGCATGTATTGTTTGGTGTTATACCCCCTGCTAAGGGGGTTTTTCTATTGTCTGATATACCAACACCAATGCGCAAAGGAATAACTACCGGGACTTGTGCAGCCGCAGCAGCCAAGGCGGCAGTAATGGCCTGGCAAGGTCAGCAGGTTGCAGTCGTTGAGGTAATTTCACCGCAGGGCATAACGCTGACAGCGCCGGTAGCTGCCAGTCATGGGCTTGCTAATGGCGGTATCGGCTGGGTATTTAAGGATGCCGGCGATGATCCGGATATTACGAATGGGGTTAAAATTGTAGCAGAAGTAAGTATAACCGATCAGCCAGGAATTGTTATCAAGGCCGGTGAGGGCGTCGGGACGGTGACAAAACCGGGTCTGGCTATGCCGGTAGGAGAGCCGGCTGTAAACCCTGGACCGCGTACCATGATTACTAAGGCGGTTAACGATTGTTTGCCGCCAGGTAGGGGAGCGGTAGTTACTATTTCAATTCCCAATGGGGAGGCACTAGCCGCTAGAACGCTTAATCCAATATTAGGAATTGTGGGCGGGTTATCCATTATTGGTACTACCGGGATTGTTGAACCCATGTCTGAAGAAGCCTTTAAAAATTCGCTAGTACCCCAAATTAGTGTGGTGCGGGCCCTGGGATATGATGAGATCGTATTTGCCCCCGGAAAGATTGGACAGGATATTGCCGTTAATCGCTATGGTTTACCAGCTGAAACAGTTGTGCAAACAAGCAATTTTATCGGACATATGTTGGAAAATGCCGTGAAGTATGAAATGCGACGGGTGCTTTTATTTGGCCATCTGGGAAAAATCAGTAAGGTATCAGCAGGAATATTCCATACGCATAATCGAATGGCTGATGCCAGGATGGAAACAATAGCTGCCTATATGGCCGTTAGTGGCGCGCCGCAGGCAGCCGTTGAAGAGGTATTGTCTTCGACTACAACTGAAGCAGCTATGCCGATTATTGCCCGCTATAATATGAACAGGGTATATAATTTATTGGCTGAACGGGCCAGCTGCAGAGCCATGCGGTATGTGTTTGGTGATTTAACAGTGGGAACAGTTATTGTAACTTTAAAGGGAGAGATATTGGGGCTTGATCAGACGGCCCGGGAAATTGGAGGCCATTTAGGATGGAATGTACCTATCGAATAATTGTTGTGGGCATTGGTCCCGGTTCGCCTGATTATTTGTTGCCAATAGCCAGTCGGACAATTGCCGCGGCTGCTATTTTGGTCGGTAGTCAACGGGCGCTGGATACATTTGCGACGATTAATCAGGTTACCAGGGTGATTGATAAAAATATTACCGGTGTGCTTGATTTTATTGAACAGCAGCTTGCCAGTCAGGATGTAGTTGTCATGGTATCAGGTGATCCAGGGTTTTACAGTATGTTGACTGCGCTGAGAAAGCGTTTTGCCGCTAAGCGCCTTACTGTTATTCCGGGAATTAGTTCAGTGCAGCTTGCTTTTGCGCGAGTGGCCGAGGTTTGGCAGGATGCGGCTTTAATCAGTATGCATGGCCGTAGGGCTGCTGACGATGTATTATGCTACCGTCCTGGATATAAGGTGGGGATATTGACAGATACTCAGCATAATCCTGCAGCTATTGCTGATATTTTGTTAGCTCACGGCTGGCCGGCGACTGCTTGTGTGTGGCTATGCACCAACCTGTCCTATGATAACGAGGAAGTAGTTGCCGTGACGTTGGCTGAGACACGGTCAATTCCTGGATTTGAACATAGTGTAATGGTGGTGAAGGCATGACACAGGGACTAGGGATTCCAGACAGCCAGTTTATTCGGGGCAATATTCCGATGACTAAGCAGGAGATTAGGATATTAACCTTAGCAAAGGCTAATATTGGCGCTAATGATACTGTCATTGATATTGGTGCAGGTACCGGCTCGCTGTCAATAGAAGCTGCTTTGTTAGCCAAACATGGCAAGGTATTTGCCATTGAGCGTGAAGGAGAAGGTTTTGACTTAATCAAGGCTAATGCCGCTAAATTTAAAGCGGAAAATGTTGAGCCTATACTGGGAGCAGCCCCGGAGGCATTAGCTGGATTGCCGGCTGCTGATGTTATTTTAATTGGTGGCAGTGGTGGAAAGCTGCCAGATATACTGGCTTGTGCCGACAAATTGCTTAAACCGGGCGGACGGCTGGTTGTAACAGCAGTTACAGTGGAAACGCTCTCTACTGCACTTCATATTATGCGAGAGAAAAAGGAATACAACGTCGATGCCTGCTCGGTGCAGGTAACCCGAATTCAATCAGTAGGTACCAGTAATATGTTCAAGGCACTTAATCCGATATACATAATCGTGGGCAGTAAATAGGTTCGGCTGGGTTGTAACAGCCTAAGAAGAAGGGAGAAATAAACATGAACGTTTTTTTCGTTGGAGCAGGTCCGGGCGACCCTGAATTAATCACTGTAAAAGGCCAGCGGCTTTTGGGACAGGCTGATATCATTATTTATGCTGGTTCATTAGTCAATCCAGCGCTGCTGTCGCTGGCTAAAAATGGTGCTGCCATCTATAACAGCGCCTCTATGACCTTGGATGAGGTTATTGCTGTTATGGAACAGGGGGTTAAAGAAAACAAGCTGGTAGTCAGACTGCATACAGGAGATCCCAGCATTTATGGTGCTATCCAGGAACAAATGGATAAGCTGGCAGTCAAAGATATTACTTTTGAGGTTATCCCGGGAGTTAGCTCTTTTTTGGCTACTGCAGCTGCTTTAAAACAGGAATATACCTTACCGGATGTGTCTCAGACGGTGATTATTACCCGGTTGGAAGGGCGTACGCCTGTGCCTGAAAAAGAAAAGCTGGTTAAATTGGCCAGTCATGAGGCAACCATGTGCATCTTTTTGAGTGTGCATATGCTGGACAATGTGGTAAAAGAACTAATCGACGGTGGATATACAAAGGAAACGCCGG
This sequence comes from Sporomusa sp. KB1, assembly GCF_007830295.1. GTDB lineage: Bacteria > Bacillota > Negativicutes > Sporomusales > Sporomusaceae > Sporomusa. Next base: position 3,829,647 of record NZ_VLKC01000002.1, read on the forward strand.
TAGCTATTGTGCAAAAGGCGTCCTGGCCTGATCAGAAAATTTTTCGTGCTACCTTGGCGACAGTTGCTCAGCTTGCCAAAGAAAATAGTATTGACCGTACAGCCATGATTGTTGTCGGCAAGGTTTTGAGCACAGATTATGCTTTATCCAGACTCTACGCTCCCGAATTTGGACATATGTTCAGGGAGGCCAAGTAGGCTGTGAAAGTAGCAGTCATTTCAGTAACTAATAAAGGTGCTGAATTAGCCGGCAAGATAGCGCCGCTTATAGGGTCTGAAGTTGATATATATGCAAAGGTTGGGCGAAATCCGTGCAATGAACCTCATACCTACGGTTGTTTACGTGATTTGGTTGGTGAACTATTTTCAAATTATGATGGTTTACTTTTCATTATGGCAACAGGTATTGTTGTGAGAGTGATTGCACCCTATGTTAGAGATAAACGGGTTGACCCGGCAGTAGTGGTTATGGATGATGGCGGTAATTTTGCGATTAGCCTGCTGTCAGGCCATATTGGCGGTGCCAATGAACTGGCGTTGCGGGTGGGGAGTGCTGCCGGAGCCACGCCTGTAATTACGACAGCTACAGATGTTGCGAAATTACCGGCTGCCGATGTACTTGCCGTCAAACTTAACCTGGCGATAGAACCATTTAATTCTCTAAAGACAATTAACGCGGCCATTGTTAATGGTGACAAAGTAACGTTCTTCCTGGATAGTGAGCTGGCCGGACAGGAGCACTATACTTGTTTGGCGGCAAAACAGGGGGTCGTGCTGGCTGATAGTAGTGAATTAGCTCTTAGCGAGAAATATGACGCAGCTGTAGTAATTACCGACAGGAAACTTAGTATTTCCAAACCGCACCTGTATTTGCGTCCCGGTAGTTTAGCCATAGGCCTTGGCTGCCGGCGCGGCACGACCAGTGCTGAAATTTTAGCAGCCATCAGTCAGGCTTGTTTGACTGTTGAGCGCAGCACTAAAAGTGTGGCTATAATTGGGAGTACAGTGGTTAAGGAAGACGAAACCGGTTTACTAGCAGCTGCACAGCAACTGGCGGTGCCGATTAAGTTTTTTACCAACGAACAATTGCAAGCGTGTATCGAACAATATGACTTGTCGTTATCAAATTTTGTTAAAGAAAAGATAGGAGTGGGAAATGTATGCGAACCAGCAGCAATTCTAGCGGGGAAAAGCAACAACCTGATTTTGCCGAAAACAAAGTATCCAAAAGTGACTGTGGCTATCACGCAGGTAAACTATCGGTGGTGGGAATAGGGCCTGGCAGTCAGATTGATATGACACCGCGCGCCAGGCAAGCTATTGAATGTGCTGAAGTTATTGTCGGGTATGATACTTATTTGAAGTTGATAGAAGATTTATTGCCCGGAAAAACCATTATCGGCACAGGTATGATGCAGGAAATTGATCGTTGCCAGGCAGCGGTAGAACAGGCGATGGAAGGAAAGCAGGTTGCTGTTATTTCTAGTGGTGATCCAGGTATCTACGGTATGGCTGGCCTGGTTCTTGAACTTGTTGCCAAATATCCGGAGACTGTTCAGCCTGAGGTTAGTGTTGTTCCTGGTATTAGCGCTGTTGGGGCGGCGGCTTCCATTTTGGGTGCGCCGTTAATGCATGATTTTGCCATTATTAGTTTGAGCGATCTATTGACTCCCTGGGAGGTTATTCAAAAGAGAGTTGAGATGGCCGTTGCCGGTGATTTTGTTATTGCGATTTATAATCCGAAAAGTATCCGGCGGACAAGTCAAATTGAAACAGTGCGCGAAATTGCACTGAAGCACCGGGGTCCGGAAACTCCTGTCGGTATTGTTCATCACGCCAGCCGTACAAAAGAGGACATGAAGATCTCAACCTTGGAACAGTTTACGAATGAACATATTGATATGTTTTCGCTGGTCATCATTGGCAATAGCCAGACTTATGTAGCTGATGGGAAAATGGTGACACCGCGAGGCTATCGTCTATGATTTTAGTGCTGGCTGGAACGCTGGATGGCCGGGAATTGGCTGTGCATTTAGCAGCAGCCGGACATCAGGTGCTGGCAGCGGTAATTAGCGAGTATGGGCGAAGTTTAGCTGAATTACCGGGTATTCGTGTTCACACCGGGCAATTGACAATAGAAGGTATGCAGAATTTAATTGCCGGCCAAAACATTACGGTTTTCGTTGATGCCAGTCATCCTTATGCTGTCAATGGTTCGATGAATGCTATGCAGGCCTGTGAGCTTGCAGGTATTGAATATATACGGTATGAACGTGCCGAAGTTTGTGTGCCTGAGTATGAACGATTATATGCTGCCAGTGATGCTGCTCATGCTGCCAAGCTGGCTGCCAGTCTGGGCAAGGTGATATTCTTAACTACCGGCAGCCGCACGCTCAAAATGTTTAAAACCGAACCGTTATTGGCGAAGTGCCGCCTGATTGCGCGTGTGCTTCCCCAGCCTGACGTTGTGCAAGAGTGTGTTGACTTAGGTTTTAGTCCAGGTGACATTGTGGCCATCAAAGGGCCGTTTTCTCAGCAGCTTAATGCTGCACTATTTAAGGAATATGATACTGAAGTCATTATAACTAAAAATAGCGGGACAATCGGTGGCGCAGATACTAAAATAGCGGCAGCCATTGAATTAAACCTACCAATTATTGTAATTGGCAGACCGGATATCAACTATAGAAATTTGTGCCAGACACAAGAACAAGTAATGAATATGGTAAAGAATATGGAATGACAACAGGTAACGTTAATTTACTAGGGAGGTAGCACCTATGCCGTACATAAAAGATCCGATGGCTATTGAGACGCGCAGTATGGAAATTATTGCGCCCTATTTGGCTGATTTTCATTTAGATGAACAGACAACCAAGGTATATTCGCGAATCATTCATGCTGCCGGCGACCCGGATTATGCGAATATAATAAAAGTGCATCCGGAGGCCATAGCCGCAGGTATTGCTGCACTTAAGGCCGGCTGTAATATTTTTTGTGATGTTGAAATGGTGCGCACAGGTATTAATAAACGACGGTTGGCCGAATTTGGCGGCCAGGCGTTTTGTTTGGTGGCAGATGAGACAGTGGCTAAGGAAGCTAAGGCAGCCGGTATTACCCGCTCGATGGCGGCGATGCGTAAATTTGGTACGCAGCTTAATGGTGCCATCGTGGCTATTGGCAATGCACCAACCGCGCTGTTTGAAGTACTGACAATGATTAAAGAAGGTAGTATTAAACCGGCACTTATTATTGGTGTGCCTGTTGGTTTTGTTGGTGCCGCTGAATCGAAGGAATTGCTGCATACGACTGCACCTGTGCCTTATATTACTGTGCTGGGCAATAAGGGTGGCAGTCCGATCGCGGCAGCCTCTGTCAATGCAGTCATGTATATGTTAGGCCGCTAAACGATAAGCAATCCATTAAACAAGTTTACAGGCGCAGGCGGGTGGTGTATTGACAACGCTCCACCACTGGCGTTTGACTTTTGCTTCTGCCAACACACCACCCGCCTGCAAAAATTTTTAACACGTTGTATATAGACTGGGTATTAGTAAATCTTTAATCTGCCGTAGGAGGGGTGCGCATGGACCAATTGAATATTCCAAGAGTTGTGATTGCTGGCGTTAATAGTGGTGTTGGTAAAACAACCATCGTAACCGGGATGCTCGCGGCGTTAGCCAAGCGTGGCTTCAAAGTCCAGTCCTATAAGGTGGGCCCTGATTATATTGATCCGGGTTTCCATCGCTTAGCCAGTGGTAAAAGTGCGCATAATCTTGATTCATGGCTGGTGCCGCCAGAATTATTGGCAGATATATTTACCAGTACGGCGGCCCAAAACGATATTGCCATTATTGAGGGTGTTATGGGGCTGTATGATGGCGGGCGCGCTGGTGTTAGCAGCACGGCAACTGTGGCGAAATTGCTAAAAGCGCCGGTAGTGCTGGTAATTGATGCTAAATCAATGGGCGAGAGTGCTGCGGCCATTGCGCTCGGCTTTAAACTGTATGATTCAGAAGTGAATTTCGCTGGGGTCATTATTAACAGACTTGGCTCAGAAAGTCATAAATTGATGGTATGTGAGGCAATGGATAGACTGGGGATTCCGGTTATTGGTACAGTTTTCCGCAACAATGAGCTTAGTATGCCGGAACGCCACCTTGGTTTAACACCAGTTACTGAGCAGGATGCGGTAGCTGTGGTAGATAAAATAGGACAGCAAGTGGCAGAGCAGGTGGCCTTAGATAAGCTGGTGACTGTGGCTAAAACTGCCGGGCCCCTGCCAAAGCATAGTGCACCAGCGAAGGGCAAGCATAATCAGACAATCCGTATTGGCGTAGCCCAGGATGATGTTTTCACTTTTTACTATCCATCAAGTCTGGAAGTTTTAACTGAGTTTGGTGCGGAGATTATTCCTTTCAGCCCGCTTACTGATAAACAATTGCCTACGGTTGACGGTATTATATTAGGCGGTGGTTTTCCAGAAATGTTTGTCAGGGAATTATCAGCCAATATTGGCATGCGGCAGGATATACTGCAGGCTGCTAAGGCCGGTATGCCGATATATGCCGAGTGTGGCGGACTGATGTATCTGGCACGGCAAATTACCGATTTTGATGGCCAGACATATGATATGGCTGGCGTTATTCCGGCAGTATGCCAGATGCAGTCTAAACTGGAAACCGTAGGCTATGTGGAAGCTAAGGCCTTAACCAACAATGTACTGTGTACGACTGGGGAAAGTCTGCGGGGGCATGAATTTCATTTTTCCCGGATGGTACCGGAGGTAAGCAGTGGAGAGTTTCCATGGGCCTTTGCATTTAAAAAAATGCGGACAGGTGCTGTTTATCAGGGCGGCTATGCGGCAGGAAATGTGTTAGCCTCTTATCTGCATATGCATTTTGCGGGCAATAGACAAGCTGCTGAGCAGTTTGTCACACGGTGCGCTCAGTACAGACACCTAGCAGGACAGGAGATGTAGCTACGATGGCAGGTAAAATTGTTTTGGTTACCGGCGGTGCCCGCAGTGGCAAAAGCACATTTGCTGAACAGGTTGCCGCTCGCGGTGGACGGAGGGTAGCCTACATTGCTACTGCTCAAATCTATGATGAGGAAATGAAAGAACGGGTGAGTATTCATCAAAGCCGCCGCCCCGCCAACTGGCTGACTTTTGAAGCTCCTTATAATGCCGATGAGGCCATGGCAAAAGCAGCTTTGAGTGCAGATATTGTATTATTTGATTGTCTGACACTCTATACCAGCAACCTACTCTTAGCACCTAAGGCACCAAGTGACAGGGAAGAACGCCGGCAAGCTGTGCTTGGCAGCATTGAAAAATTACTGGCAAGTGCTAAACAGGGAAATTGTGATGTGATCTTTGTTTCTAACGAAGTTGGCTTAGGAATTGTGCCAGATAATGCGTTGGCTCGCGAATATCGTGATGTGGCGGGGCTTGTCAATCAAATGGTAGCGGCTAATGCGGATGAAGTATATTTGGTAGTAAGTGGTTTGGCTGTTGAACTAAAAAAAATAGCCGTTAGTCTGAAGGAGGGTGAACTTAATGGCTAAAGCAATTATGCTGCAGGGAACAAGCTCCCATGTTGGCAAAAGCATTTTAACTACGGCGTTATGCCGGATTTTTAAACAGGATGGTCAGAAGGTAACCCCATTTAAAGCACAAAATATGGCACTTAACTCTTATGTTACCAAAACCGGCGGCGAAATGGGCCGGGCACAAGTGGCTCAGGCCGAAGCAGCCGGACTGGACCCGACTGTCGAAATGAACCCGGTATTATTAAAACCTACCGGTAATTCCTGCTCACAGGTCATTGTTATGGGGAGGCCTGTGGGTAACATGTCAGCAAAGGAATATCATGCCGGCTATAGTCTGAAGGCTTTAGGGGTAGTGACCGAGTGTATCCAAAAGCTGCACAAAGACTTTGATACCATTGTCATTGAAGGCGCTGGCAGTCCGGCGGAAGTTAACCTTAAAGACAATGATATTGTTAATATGCGGGTTGCTAAACTGGCTGGTGCACCAGTGCTACTCATTGCCGATATTGATCGAGGCGGAGCCTTAGCTTCCATTGTCGGGACACTGGAACTGCTGGACCCGGATGAACGTGCGTTGGTCAAAGGGCTGATTATTAATAAATTCCGGGGCGATATTACATTACTGAAACCAGCATTGGATTTTCTTGAAGATAAGACAGGTAAGCCGGTTATTGGCGTTGTGCCGCATCTTGACAGGCTGGGGATTGATGATGAAGATTCTGTATCACTGGAGGATAAAGAGCAGCCGGAGAAAGTCGGTGAGCTTGATATCGCCGTATTGCGTTTGCCGAAGATATCCAACTTTACTGATTTTGATGCCTTAGCTAATGAAAGTGATGTCCAGGTGAGATATGTGCGCCAGGGGGAAGCTATTGGCAAACCAGATCTGATTATCCTGCCAGGCAGCAAAAATACCACGGAGGATTTATTGTATCTTCGCCACAATGGCTATGAGCAGGAGCTTATCAAGCTGGTCAAAAGTGGTACGCCGCTTGTGGGCATCTGCGGTGGTTATCAGATGTTGGGGCGGGAGGTACAAGACCCTGAACATACAGAGTCAGACCTGGACAAAGTTATGGGCTTAGGTCTTATCGACAGTATTACTATTTTCGAAGCCAATAAAGTAACCCATCAAGTTAAGGCGGCGGCGTGTAACCATAAGTTTTTAGGGATTAATTATAGCGGTCACAACTTGGCCGGTTATGAGATTCATATGGGTCGTACCCAGTTTTTATCCCCGGTAGATGCTGCTTTTACTATTGCCACCCGGTCAGATAAGCCAGTACAGTTGGCTGACGGCGCTATTTCTGCCGATGGTTTGGTTATGGGTACCTATATCCACGGGATTTTTGACAATGACACCTATCGGCGGGCGGTGCTGGATGCGCTGAGAGTGCGTAAGGGGTTAGCGCCGTTAGGAGTAATCAAGGATACGCAGGCGCTTAAAGATGCTGCCTATAACCGGTTGGCTGACGTTGTCCGGCAGAGTATGGATATGGATCTCGTCTACCGGATTATGAACGAAAATAATGGTAGATAGCTATGACAGAGTATGTAATAGTCGGAGCAGTCATCCTTGATTGCTTGGTTGGCGATCCGCGGACATCACTTCATCCGGTAGTTATTATCGGCAATTTTATTGCCTGGTTGGCACGACGGCTTTTGCAGGTCACTCATTCACCGGCTTATAAAAAGCTGGCCGGTGCAGTCTTGGTTATTAGTGTGCTGGCAGTAGTATATGGCGTAGTGTGGCTGGTTATGGCAGCTTTAAGTTCGATTCATTCCTGGGCTGGTTATATTGGCGGTGCAGTGCTGCTATCTTTTACGATATCAACAAGGAGTTTGGCTGAAGCCGGACGGGAGATAGCAGGCTTTCTGAGTAGCGGCAATATGGAGCAGGCCCGCTATAAGGTGGGCTGGATTGTCGGGCGGGATACCGCCGGGCTGAATACTGGCGAAGTGACCCGGGCCACTGTTGAGACAGTGGCGGAGAATATTGTAGATGGCATTATCTCACCGCTTTTTTATGCTGCAATCGGCGGTGTACCGTTGGCTTTTTTGTATCGTGCGGTTAATACCATGGACTCTATGGTTGGCTATAAAAACGAGAAATACCTGGATTTCGGCATGGTTGCTGCCCGGGTTGATGATGTGTTTAACTATATTCCCGCGAGAATTACCGGGTTACTGATTATTTTGGCGGCAGCTTTGCTCCAACAGGATGCGAGTGGCGCTTTTCAGGCCATCAAGCGCGATGCGGCTAAGCATCCCAGCCCCAACAGCGGTTATTCTGAAGCTGGTGTGGCCGGGGCATTAGGGATTAGACTGGGTGGGCTTAATTATTATGGCGGAGTGGCCTCATTGCGCTCTTACATGGGTGAGGCAAAGTGTGAGCTTGAGCCAATACATATTGAGAACACGATTCAAATTATGTATGTGGTGACAACTTTGTTTATTGCAGGGACATTAGCTTGTAAATGGCTGTTTGCTTACCTATAGGCAGCCATTCGAGTGGAGGAATAAAGGTTGAAAGACTTTTTTACCGGATTACAGTTTCTTACCCGCATTCGGCTGGTAGAGCAACATGACTGGTCACCAGACAGCTTTGGACGTAGTGTTAAATATTTTACATTGATCGGTGCTATTATCGGCTTGATTTTGGCTGGACTGAATTATGTTCTTAGTCAGTTCTTACCATCCCATGTGCTGGCAGCTGTCATTATTATAACTGAGATTGTGCTTACCGGCGGGCTGCATTGTGATGGCTTTATGGATACAGCTGATGGCGTATTTTCCGGCCGTTCCCGGGAACGTATGCTGGAGATCATGAAGGATAGTCGGGTTGGTGCAAACGGCGTAGTGGCCTTTGGTCTATTACTGCTGCTGAAGTATTCACTTATTATAGATATGACACCGACAATGTTATTTGCTGCGCTTATTGCTATGCCGGTGGCAGGGCGCATGGTTATGGTAATCAGCATTACTTCCTTTTCTTATGCACGTCCTGAAGGCATGGGGAAAGCCTTCGCGCAATATGCCGGTCGTGCTACCTTAGGTATTGCTGCTGTTGTTGCTATCGCAGTGGTTGCAGCATTAGGCATCCGGGCCTCAATTAGTGCTGGTGGAGCCGTTGTGGCCGGAATATTGACAGCTCGTTATTTGGCTACTGTTTTGGGTGGTTTAACTGGAGATACCTATGGCGCTGTTACTGAATTGACCGAATTAGCAGTATTGCTCCTATTTGTAATCTAAAGGAAATAAGATTCAATCACTGAAAGGCTGACTTTTCAATGACGATTAAAGTTAAAGCACCCGGCTCATGTGGCGAATTAGTGCAGGGCACAATAAATGGGGTCAACTTCTTAATTACCTGTCCGGTGGATTGGTATTCTGAAGTTACCGTAGTTTCCGGTGATAGTATGGTACATACTGAGCCTAAGACTGCCACAGCTGTATCCAAGACATTTGAATATCTGAATATTTCAGGAACCCTAGGTTTAACTGTGGAATCTGATTTGCCAGTAGGCAAAGGCATGGCGTCAAGCAGTGCCGATATCAGTGCTGCCTGTCAGGCTGCTGCACTGGCAGCGGCAGGCCGGCACCTGTCTTGTGACGAGATTGCCGATATTGCTTTAACCATTGAACCAACTGATGGGATTTTTTATCCCGGAATTATTATGTTTGATCATGTGGAAGGCAAAATTCGCCGCTTTTTAGGCAATCCACCGCCAATATATATTGCTGTTTTCGATGTTGGCGGTCAAGTAGATACACTGGCTTTTAACCACCGTAAGGATCTAGCCGCTTTAAATCAAGCGAAAGAGCCGCAGATTATGGCTGCCGCTAGATTAGTAGCCAAAGGCCTGGAAACTGGTGATGCGCGGCTCATTGGCCAGGGCGCGACGATGAGTGCTGTAGCTAATCAATCAATACTATATAAGCCTTGTCTGGAACAGGTTATAACGATCAGCCGGGATTTTGGTGCTGTTGGCATCTGCGCCGCTCATAGCGGCACAGTTCTGGGTGTTATGTTTAGTGCAGCTGCCATGAACGGCCATGAAAGTTGCATCAAGGAAATAGGCCGTGTCTGCTCGGCAGTGGTCTATCTCAAAACTGTCCAGTTAATTGCCGGCGGGCTTATCATAACAGGAGATGATGGTAGTGATCGCTGACAAGCAGATAGATAGCTTTGTTCACGGCGGTAATGTGCATGCTTGGGCCAGAGAGAGCGCTGGTGAGTTAGCGGATATACTAGACTATAGTGCGAATATCAATCCGCTGGGCTTGGCTGATAGTGTACGGAATGCTATAATTCAGTCTGTAGGCCAGGTGGTTCATTATCCTGATGTAGAGGCTGCGCTGTTGAAAGCGGCGATAAGCAGTCACTATCATGTTGATGTAGCACGGATTACGGCTGGCAATGGTGCTGTTGAATTGTTATATGTATTGACACATACGCTGCGTCCTAAGCGGGTACTTATTCCGGCGCCTGCCTTTAGCGAATATGAGCGGGCTGCCAGGGCGGTTGGTGCGGCAATTGAGTATGCCTATTTAGTACCGGCAGATGATTTTACCATCAATGTTGAGGAGTTAGGCAGCCGTCTAAATGGAGTAGATATGGTTTTTATCGGCAATCCTAATAATCCTACAGGTACGCTCGTGACTGTCAGTCAAATAGAGCGCTTATTGAGCGTAGCCAGGCAGACGGGAACAATAGTCGTTGTTGACGAATCCTTTATGGACTTTATCATCGGTGATCAGGACTATACTTGCCGGCCATTGCTTACGCAATATGATAATCTGGTAATTATCCATTCACTTACCAAGTTTTATGCTATTCCCGGTCTCAGACTTGGCTTTGCTTTGACTCATCCTGGTTTAGCGGCTAAGCTTCATGCGGCTAAAGATCCATGGAATGTTAACTTATTGGCACAAACCGCCGGTGTGGCCGCTTTAGCAGATACGGAGTATCAAATAAAGAGCCGGGAGACTGTGAAGGTTGAAAAAAATAGATTCTATACCAGTCTAAAAGCCCTGCCAGGATTAAAGCCATTTGTGCCAGCTGTTAACTACATTTTAATAGATATAAGCCCAAGTGGTTGGGCTGCACCGCAATTGCGCCAGGTACTCGCTGCGCAGAGTATTTTAATTCGTGATTGTAGTAATTATCCGGGATTATCTACTAGCTATGTGCGGGTAGCTGTTAAGCTCAATGAACAAAACAAAATTTTGCTCCAATGGTTAGAGCAGGTATTGAGGTGAAGCTATGACTCGATTGATAGTAGTACGCCACGGGCAGACAGTGTGGAATTTAGAGCGAAAATATCAGGGACACAGTGATATTGCGCTGACAGACAAGGGGCTCAGGCAGGCGGAGGCCGTTGGCGCGCGCTTAGCTGATGAAAAAATTGATGCCGTTTATGCCAGTGATTTATCGCGCGCTTTCAAAACAGCGGAATGCATTGCAGCCAGGCACAGTCTAACGGTACGTGTTGTTCCGGCCTTACGGGAAATAAAGTTTGGCGACTGGGAAGGTCTCACTTATGAACAAATTTCTGCGCAATGGCCAGGGCTGCTGGGTAAGTTATGGACAACTCCCGATGAACTTCAAATACCAGGCGGGGAAAGCTTTCAACAGCTCAAAGAACGAGCTTATGCGGCCATCGAAAGAATTGTAGCAGCGCATCCGGACCAGACGGTAGTAGTAGTGGCCCATGGCGGCACAATTTGCACAATTTTATGCGCTATGCTTGGCGTTCATTTGAATCATGTGTGGAACATCAGACAGGATAACACCGCCGTCAATATCATTGAATATTATGAAGGCCGGCCGACAATTACGTTACTAAATTGTGTTAGCCACTTAGTAGAATAGGCAGCATTACAAGGATGTGAGGCCGATGAACTTATTTGATTTGCCCAAGATATTGCCAGAGGAAGAACTGTTTGAAACGCTGCTGCCTGACCAGGGGGTTTTGATTGAACGGATTATTTCAACAGGGCAAGTATCGCCGCCGGATTTTTGGTATGACCAGGAGCGGGACGAATGGGTGGCAGTATTGCAAGGCGAAGCCGTTCTTCAATGGGAAAATGGGAGCGAACAAAGGCTTTTAGCCGGTGATTGGGCTTGTATTCCTGCACATAAGCGGCATCGGGTTTCCTATACCTCGAAGCAACCGCCATGTATTTGGCTGGCTGTTCATGGAAGATTAGTGTTAAACCCTTAGAAATGTAAAAAGAAAAAAATATTGATACATGAGAAGTTTGATATTATGCTGCTGCCAAGCCTTCCTACAGAGCAGCAGGCAAACTCATGACAAAATGACTAGAGATACTCCTTTGCACAAAAAGGAGTGTTTTTTTATGTCTAATACAAACAAATCATGACCAAAATGGTTTTTTTATACATAATTGTATGATTTATAAAGGGAATTTATGGTCTTTTATGGTATTTAATAATATATTAATAATTTTAAAAGTAACTTTATGATAGAAATTTATTATGTTTGGTATCTGTACCGACATTTTTTTGTTTTCTACAGCATAACTAAATTTGCAGGCCGATATAGTTAGCCGCGTGCTATTGCGTCTGACTTTTTATATTTAAAAACAGAATAGGAGACCAGTAATGATCCAGAATACTCACAAAGATTTACTGTTAGCTAAGATTTGCGTACTTGTCCTAATAATCCTATTTACTGCCACAAGCCTCACCTGGGCAGCGCCACCATCCCGAACTGATATTGAAGAACAAAATCGCAAGGCACGCCAAGAAGATCAGGCGCGCAGGCAACGTGAGCAAGGCCAGGACGTTTTTTTGCAGAAGGGTAAGCAAGGTGCTGAAACGGTAAAATTGCCTAATGAGACGCCCAGCTTCATCATAAACACCATAAAGATTGAAGGCGATGAAGAAGGTCGGTTTCCCTGGATGTATGAGCTGACCAAAAAGTATCAAGGTCAAGAGATCGGCTGGCAAGGGATAAACATCATTGTAAAAGTACTTACCAACGCCTTTATCGACCGCGGCTATGTAACGACAAGAGTACTTATCCCCCAGCAAGACATAGCAACAGGTGTCCTTACCCTGCAAGTGGTTCCCGGGACGATTAAAGACTTTAAACTATCAGATCCCGCCATTAGAGCAGATTGGAAAAGTGCTTTCCCTACAAGACCGGGAGATATTCTGAACCTGCGTGACCTCGAACAGGGACTGGAGCAAATGAAGCGTGTCCCATCCCAAGACGCTGAAATGCAACTGCTGCCGGGGGACAAGCCTGGCGAATCAATAGTACAAATCACTGTCAACCAGAAGAAGCCTTGGAAAGTAGTGCTCTCATTAGACGACTCAGGCAGCAAAGCCACTGGCAAGCTGCAGAAATCGGAAACCTTTTCACTTGACAACCTATTTGGCATCAATGACCTGTTCAACATCTCCTTTAATAGTGATGCCGAAAGAAAAGGCGACCAATCTGGCACAAAAGGAGACAGCTTCAGCTATTCGTTTCCTCAGGGTTACTGGACGTATTCCCTATCAAGTTCAGTATATAAATACCATCAGACAATTGATAACCAGGGAACTATCTTTGTATCATCCGGGCGTACCCGAAACCTCGAATTAAAAGCAGAAAAACTCGTGTATCGTGACCAGACCCGGAAAACCAGCCTAGCCTTTAGCCTGATCAAATCCCGCAGTAAATCCTATATTGACGACACAGAAATCGAAATACAGCGACGTAAAACCACTGCGGCCAAACTGGCTCTTAATCATAAACAATATAATGGTCAAGCCGTTGTTGACTATACGGTGGCCTACAAGCGAGGCGTACCCTGGCTGGGAGCACAGGATGATCCTTCTGCCGGTCAATCTAACCAGCCAACTACCCACTACAATATCTGGACACTGGACATCAGCCTCACAGCCCCTGTTACCATTGGCAAAACCAAAGCAAGCTACAACGCCACGCTGCACGGGCAGTATACCAAAGACATGCTGTATGCCGCCGAATTCCTCAGTATTGGCAACCGCTATACGGTGCGGGGCTTTGATGGCGAACAGACACTCGCCGCCGAAAATGGATGGTATCTGCGTAATGAAATAAGTGTGCCAATCAAAGAAACCGGCCCGGAAATTTATCTGGCCTTAGATGTAGGTCAGATTGGCGGTGCATCTGCCGGTCAATCACCTGGCAAAAGCTTAGTCGGTTCTACACTGGGGCTTCGTGGTACCTTGGCCGGAGCCCAATATGAAGTATTCATTGGTAAAGCTATCAAACGACCGGCTGGAATGGATGTGCCGGATCATGTTTTAGGATTTCAACTGCTTTATCAGATATAGAGACACTGTTGGAATGGCATCTCAAGGAGGAGATAGAATGATTGGTTTTTCATCAAGGAAGAGTAAAATGCGTAAACTAGTAGCCTGGATCACCTTAGCCGTATTCAGCCTGCAGCCAACCATTACAGCGGCACAAGTAGTAGCCGACACCAAGGCAGCGGCCAACAACCGGCCTGTAGTAGACAGTGCGCCAAACGGTACCCCTGTCGTACAAATCACTACACCGTCAGCAGCGGGAGTTTCGCGTAATCTCTATCAACAATTTGATATAAACAGCAAAGGACTTATTCTCAATAACTCATTCAAATTAACCATGACCAAACTCGCAGGCTACATACAGGGCAATTCCAACCTTGCAGGCGGTTCAGCTCGCATCATCCTAAATGAGGTTACCGGCAACAACATCAGCAACCTTGCCGGCTACCTGGAAGTAGCCGGTCAACGGGCTGATGTCATTATTGCTAACCGTAACGGCATCGTCGGGAATGGATTCGGATTTATTAATACAAACAGGGGCGTTCTTACCACCGGCGTGCCCGTATTTGGTGGAAGCGGCAGTCTGGATGCTTTTCGCGTCATTGGTGGACAAATAAGCGTTCAGGGAAAAGGCATTGATGCAACAGGAACTGACCGGGTTGAATTAATCAGCCGGTCAGTAACAGTCAATGCCGGTATCTGGGCCAAAGATCTAAACGTTGTGACAGGCAGTAACGACGTGAAATATAACACACTAACCACACAAACTCTCACCGGAGAGGGCACCCAACCCCAGGTTGCTCTTGATGTCAGCGCTTTAGGCGGGATGTATGCGAACAAAATTAAACTGGTTGGTACTGAACATGGTGTTGGCGTAAACAGCCAAGGCACCATCTCTGCCAGCGGCGGTGATCTCATACTAACGAACGCTGGCAAAATAACACTGGGTGGTCAGAGTAACGCCAGTGGCAATGTAACGGTAACCGCCGCAGACCGTATAGAAAATCAAGGGACAATTTACGCTCAGGAAAATACCACTATTAAAAGTACCGGTGCACTCAGCAATACCGGTGGTATTGCTGCAGCCCAAAATACCAATATAACGGCACAAACCATAACTTCAGCCGGAACGTTTGCCTCCGGTGTAACGAGTGGCGGCAAAATAGGAACAACTGGTGATCTTAGTCTAACGGCATCTGGAGCCGTGAATGCCCAAGGTAAAAACCTAGCGGCAGGAAACCTTAGGATCAGTGGTGCAAGCCTAGATCAGAGCGGAGCAACGACCTATGCCGGAAGGAATGCCACCATTACAGCCAGCACGGGGGACAGTAACCATACCGGTGCTACCTTGCAAGCCGGCGGCGCTTTAACGGTCAAAGCTGCCGGCACCGTCAAAAATAATAAAGATATACATGGTACCGCCGGTCAAATGACCGCTGATAACATCACCATTACTGCTGGTGACATTTCCAATCAGGGTAGCCATATTACGCAGACCGGTTCCAGCATGACCAATCTAACGGCAACAAACAGCATCGACAACACCGGTGGCACTATCGCTACCAATGGTTCAGCCCTTACAATACAAGCAAATGCAATTACTAATAACCAGGGACAAATACAGCACGCAGGAACCGGTGAGCTGGTGATAAAAGCCACCGGTGACATCAGTAATCGTAACGGTAGTATAACAAGCAACGGCCAAACCAGCCTTAGCGGCCAGAACATCGACAATGCCCAGGGTACGGTTGTGGTGCAAAAACAACTGGGAATCACTGCAGCCACGGTTTCAAACAGTCAGGGTACCTTTAGTGGCGCAGATACAGTAAAGCTAACAGCTTCAGGTGCTGTGAACAACCAGCAAGGCGTTATTCAGGCAAGCAAAGGCTTGGCGGTCACCGCCCAGGCATTGAATAATAGTGGTGGCAAGGTCACCAACATCGGCACGAGTGATGTTGAAATAATTGTAAAAGAGAGCATTCAAAACAAGAGCGGATTGATCGGTGGCAACGGCGATGTAGACGTCACGGCCCAAACCCTGACAAGCCAAGGCGGCCAGGTCATAGCGAAAAACAACCTAACAATCATAAGTAAGCAAAGCACAGACAATACCAATGGCACCATGTCCGCCGGGCGAGACGTCAATCTCAACCAAAGCAATGCCAACTTGACCAATCTTGGCGGTGAAATAAATGCTGCTGGAGCTTTGCATGTCCAGGCGGCGGCAGTGGATAACACCGGCGGCAAATTGGCGGCAAACAAGGATATTACCCTTATTGCCCAAAGCCTGGATGGCAATGGGCAGACTGTGGCCGGACAGGATCTTAGCGTAACAGTAACAGGCAATCTAACAAACAGCACCGGCGGTCAGCTCAAAGCCAATCGCGACGTGAACGTGAATGCAGGCGGAGCGGTCATCAACAAGGGAAATATTACTGCTGTCAGAAACGCTAATTTAAAGGGCAGCAATATCATAAATGACGACAAAGACGACAGTATTGCGTCTGGAAATGCTTTGACGATTACGACGAGCGGTAATGTGAATAACAAAGGCCAGATGGCTGGAAATGCCGTTTTGATAAATGCCCAAAATATAAATAGCACTGGAACAGTGACTGGTAGTACATTGAAGGTACAGACCAATAGCCTTACTAATAGGGGCGCAATTAGCAGTATAAGTGATATGAACCTTGATGTCAGTGGCACTTTGCTCAATCAAGGGACAATCTACGCCCAGGGAAATACTCAGCTATATAACGTCGATACACTTACCAACAGCGGTGTGCTTGCTTCTGCAAAAAATACAATCATATCGGCCCAGGTCGTGTCCTCTACCGGAGCTCTTGGCGCAGGGATTAATGCCAATGGCAGTGTTGTTGGCGATTCCGGCAACCTAACAATCGCTGCCACCGACGCTGTTACTAGCCAAGGGCAAACACTGGCTGGCGGCGATCTCGCCATCACCGGTACTGCTGTGGATCTTACTGGGAGTAAAACGAATGCAGGTGATAAAGCCGACATTACAGCTACCAGTGGCGATGTCAACAATACAGGGGGCACTATGCAAGTCGGCGGTGCCTTAACGGTAAAAGCCGTTGGCACAGTGAAGAATGATTTGGGCGCAAAAGGCAGCAAGAGTCAGATTGTTGCCGATAAAGTATCGATTACAGCCAAGGCCATCAGCAACAAAGGCGGCAGCATCAAACAAATCGGTTCAGCTGCTACAACCTTGAAGGCGACGGACAATATCGACAACACCGGTGGCACTATCGCTACCAATGGTTCAGCCCTTACAATACAAGCAAATGCAGTTACTAATAACCAAGGACAAATACAGCATGCAGGAACCGGTGAACTGGAGGTAAAAGCCACCGGAGACATCACTAATCGTAGCGGTAGTATAACAGGCAACGGCCAAACCAGCCTTAGCGGCCGGAATATCGACAATACCCAGGGTACGGTTGTGGTGCAAAAACAACTGGAAATCACCGCAGCCACGGTTTCAAACAGTCAGGGTACCTTTAGTGGCGCAGATACAGTAAAGCTAATAGCTTCAGGTGCTGTGAACAACCAGCAAGGCGTCATTCAGGCGAGTAAAGGCTTGGCGGTCACCGCCCAGTCAGTGAATAATAGTGGTGGCAAGGTCACCAACATCGGCACGAGTGATGTTGAAATAATTGTAAAAGAGAGCATTCAAAACAAGAGTGGGTTGATCGGTGGCAACGGCGATGTAGACGTCACGGCCCAAACCCTGACAAGCCAAGGCGGCCAGGTCATAGCGAAAAACAACCTAACAATCATAAGTAAGCAAAGCACAGACAATACCAATGGCACCATGTCCGCCGGGCGAGACGTCAATCTCAACCAAAGCAATGCCAACTTGATTAATCTTGGCGGTGAAATAAATGCTGCTGGAGCATTGCATGTCCAGGCGGCGGCAGTGGATAACACCGGCGGCAAATTGGCGGCGAACAAGGATATTACCCTTATTGCCGAAAGCCTGGATGGCAATGGCCAGACTGTAGCCGGTCAGGATCTTAGCGTAACAGTAAAAGGCAATCTAACGAACAGTACCAGTGGTCAACTCAAAGCAAACCGCGACGTGAACATAAATGCAGGCGGTGCAGTCATCAACAAGGAAAATATTACTGCTGTCAGAAACGCCAGTCTAACAGGCAGCACTATTACGAATGATACAGGCGCCATCCTAGTGACCGGAAATGCGCTGACAATTGCAACCAGCGGTAATGTGAATAACAATGGCGAAATAGATGGAAATGGCGTTTCGGTAAATGCCCAAAAGGTAGATAACACCGGCAAGGTAGTTACCGGTACATTAACAGTAGAGTCAAATAGCCTAAATAACCTGGGAGCTGCAGCAGCACTTAACAGTACGGGCGATATGAACCTTAAAGTTCATGGTGATCTCACCAGCCAAGGGGTAATCTATGCCCAAGGCAATACTACCTTAACCGGGATTGGTAACCTCACCAATACTGGTGTGCTTGCCTCTGCAAAAAATACAGATATTGCGGCGCAGATCGTGTCTTCTACCGGGGCTCTTGGCGCAGGAATCAACACCAATGGCGGCATTGGCAATTCAGGCAACCTCACAATCATGTCGTCCGGTGCTGTGACTAACCAAGGACAGGCATTGGCTGGCGGCAATCTTACCGTTAACGGTACCGCCGTTGATCTTGCCGGGGGTAGAACATATGCAGGCGGTACAGCCGATATTACAGCTAACAACGGTGATGTCAACAATACCGGCGGCGATATAGAAGTCGGGAGCACTTTAACCATAAGCGCAGCTGATGCTATTAAAAATGATAAAAACGCAACCGGTGTGGCCGGTAAAATAACGGCAGAGAAAGTGACGATGACAGCTAATAGCATCAGCAATAAGGAGGGTAGCATCAAACAAATTGGTTCAGAGACTACAACCTTAAAGGCAACAGACACCATTGATAACACTGCTGGAACCATTGCCACCAATGGTGCGTCCCTTACTATACAAGCAAAGGAAATTACGAATAACAAGGGAAAAATACAGCATGCCGGTATTGACGCACTGGTGATAAAAGCCACCGGTGATATTATGAATCGTAACGGTAACATACTAAGCAATGGCCAAACCAGCCTTAGCGGCCAGAATATCGACAATGCCCAGGGTACGGTTGTGGCACAAAAACAACTGGAAATTACCGCAGCATCTGTGGAAAATAGCCAGGGAACCTTTGTTGCTTCCGATACCATTAACCTCTCAGCATCTGGCACCCTTAGTAACCAACAAGGTGTCATTCAGACAAGTAAAGGCTTGGCGGTCACCGCCCAGTCATTGAATAATAGTGGTGGCAAGGTCATCAACCTCGACACGAGTAACGCCAAAATAATTGTGAAAGAAAGCATTCAAAACAACTCTGGACTGATCGGTGGCAACGGCGATGTAGCCGTCACAGCTAAAACCCTGACGAGCCAAGGCGGTCAGGTTATAGCGAAAAACAACCTAACAATCATAAGTAAACAAAGCACAGACAATACCAATGGCACCATGTCCGCCGGGCAAGACGTCAATCTCAACCAAAGTAATGCCAATTTGAGCAACCTTGGCGGGGAAATAAGTGCCGGTGGGGCTCTACATATCCAGGCGGCGGCAGTGAATAATACCGGCGGCAATCTGCTGGCGAACAAGGATATTACCCTTATTGGCCAAAGCCTGGATGGCAATGGCCAGACTGTAGCCGGTCAGGACCTTAGCGTAACAGTGAAAGGCAATCTAACGAACAGCACCAGTGGTCAACTCAAAGCCAATCGCGACGTGAACGTGAATGCAGGCGGAGTAGTGACAAACCGGGGCAATATTACGGCTGTCAGGAACGCTAATTTAAAGGGCAGCAATATCATAAATGACACAGGCGCCAATATTGCGTCCGGAATTGCTATGACTATTTCGACGAGCAGTAATGTGAATAACAGTGGGCAGATGGCCGGAAATGCCATTTTGATAAATGCCCAAAATGTAAATAACAGCGGCACCCTGACGGCAAATACTCTAACATTCAAGTCTGAAGGTATTACAAACAGTGGTACCTCGGCTGCAATTAGCAGTACAAGTGATATGAACTTTGATGTCAGTGGCACTTTGCTCAACCAAGGGACAATCTACGCCCAGGGAAATGCGCAGCTATATAACGTTGGTAAACTTACCAATAGCGGTGTGCTTGCTTCTGCTAAAAATACAACCATATCGGCCCAGGTCGTGTCTTCTATCGGAGCTCTTGGCGCAGGAATTAATAGTGATGGCAGTATTGGCGATTCCGGCAAGCTTACAATCACTGCCAACGGCGCAGTCACCAGTCAAGGGCAAACACTGGCTGGCGGCGACCTCGCCATCACCGGTACTGCTGTCGATCTTGTTGGGAGTAGAACATACACAGGTGATAAAGCAGACATTACAGCTACTAGTGGCGATGTCAACAATACGGGTGGCACTATGCAAGTCGGCGGTGCCTTAACGGTAAAAGCCATTGGCACTGTGAAGAATGATTCAGACGTAGAAGGCAACAAGGGTCAGATTGTTGCCGATAACGTGTCAATTACAGCCAATACTATCAGTAACAAAGGTGGCAGTATCAAACAAATCGGTTCAACTGCTACAACCTTGAAGGCGACAGACACCATTGATAATACTGGTGGCACCATCGCTACCAATGGTTCATCTCTTACCCTACAAGCAAATGCAGTTACGAATAACCAAGGGCTAATACAGCATGCAGGAACCAGTGAGCTGGTGATAAAAGCCACCGGTGACATCACTAATCGTAGCGGTAGTATAGCGAGCAACGGCCAAACCAGCCTTACTGGGCAGAACATTGATAATACCCAGGGTACCTTTAGCAGTACAGATGCAGTAAATTTAATAACTTCAGGTGCTGTGAACAACCAGCAAGGCGTCATTCAGGCGAGTAAGGGCTTGGCGGTCACCGCCCAGTCATTGAATAATAATGGTGGCAAGGTCATCAACCTCGACACGAGTAACGCCAAAATAATTGTGAAAGAAAGCATTCAAAACAAGTCTGGACTGATCGGTGGCAACGGCGATGTAGACGTCACGGCCCAAACCCTGATGAGCCAAGGTGGCCAGGTTATAGCGAAAAACAATCTTAAAATCACTAGTGAGCAAGGTACAGACAATACCAATGGCACCATTGCCGCCGGACAAGACGTCAATATCAACCAAAGTAATGCCAGTCTGACAAATAGTGGCGGCGCAATAAGTGCCGGTGGGGCTTTGGCTGTCCAGGCGGCGGTAGTGGAAAATACCGGCGGCGATCTGGCGGCCAACAAAGATATTACCCTGACAGCGCAAAGCCTGAATGGTAATGGCCAGACTGTTGCCGGTCAGGACCTTACGATAACACTAAAGGGCAATCTAACGAACAGTAGCGGTGGCCAATTCAAAGCCAACCGTGACATGAACGTAAATGCAGGCGGCACAGTCACAAACCAGGGAAATATGATTGCCGTCAGAAACGCCAATCTAACAGGCAGCAATATTACGAATGACACAAGCGCCGTCCTTGCGTCCGGAAATACGTTAACGATTACGACAACCGGCAAGGTAAATAACAACGGTCAGATAGACGGCAATGACGTTTTGGTAAGTGCCCAAAATGTAAATAGCACCGGCACGGTGGCTGCCAAGACATTGAAGGTACAGACCAATAGCCTGACTAATAAGGGTGCGATTAACAGTACGAACGACATGAACCTTGTGGTTCAAGATGATTTCACCAACCAAGGGGTAATCTACACCCAGGGCAACGCAAACATAACCGAGGCAGATACTCTCACTAATACCGGTATAATTGCCTCGGCCAAAAATACAACTGTATCGGTTCAAGGCGTGTTGTCTACCGGGGCTCTTGGCGCAGGGATCAATAGTGATGGCAGTATTGGCGATTCCGGCAACCTTACGATTGCGGCAACTGGTGCAGTCACTACACAAGGGCAAACACTAGCCGGTGGCGATCTCAACATGACAGGTACTGCTGTGGATCTTACCGGGAGTAAAACGTACGCAGGCGGTACAGTTGGCATCACGGCTATCAGCGGCGATATCAACAATACTGGCGGCACTATGCAAGTCGGCGGTGCCTTAACAGTAAAAGCTGTCGGCACTGTGAAGAATGAATTGGACGCAAAAGGCAACAAGGGTCAGATGGTTGCTGATAACGTGTCAATTACAG
Source organism: Sporomusa sp. KB1 (assembly GCF_007830295.1). Taxonomy (GTDB): domain Bacteria; phylum Bacillota; class Negativicutes; order Sporomusales; family Sporomusaceae; genus Sporomusa. The sequence goes on from NZ_VLKC01000002.1 coordinate 3,851,759, forward strand.
CCAATGCCATCAGCAACAAGGGCGGCAGCATCAAGCAAATCGGTTTAGAGACTACAAACTTGCAGGCAATAGGTGGCATTGATAACACCGGCGGCACTATTGCTACCAATGGTTCCTCCCTTGCCCTACAAGCAAATGCAGTTACGAATAACCAAGGGCTAATACAGCATGCAGGAATCGGTGAGCTGGTGATAAAAGTCACCGGTGACATCAGTAATCGTAACGGTAGTATAGCGAGCAACGGCCAAACCAGTCTTAGCGGCCAGAACATCGACAATGCCCAGGGTACGGTTGTGGTGCAAAAACAACTGGGAATCACCGCAACCACGGTTTCAAACAGTCAGGGTACCTTTAGTGGCGCAGATACAGTAAAGCTAACAGCTTCAGGTGCAGTAAACAACCAACAAGGCGTCATTCAGGCGAGTAAAGGCTTGGCGGTCACCGCCCAGTCATTGAATAATAGTGGTGGCAAGGTCATCAACCTCGACACGAGTAACGCTAAAATAATTGTGAAAGAAAGCATTCAAAACAAGTCTGGACTGATCGGTGGCAACGGCGATGTAGACGTCACGGCCCAAACCC
>NZ_VLKC01000002.1:3852440-3867927 GCF_007830295.1 Sporomusa sp. KB1
CATGAACGTCAATGCAGGCGGCACAGTCACAAACCAGGGAAATATGATTGCCGTCAGAAACGCCAATCTAACAGGCAGCAATATTACGAATGACACAAGCGCCGTCCTTGCGTCCGGAAATACGTTAACGATTACGACAACCGGCAAGGTAAATAACAACGGTCAGATAGATGGCAATGACGTTTTGGTAAATGCCCAAAATGTAAATAGCACCGGCACGGTGACTGGTAGTACATTGAAAGTGCAGACCAATAGCCTGACTAATAAAGGTGCGATTAACAGTACAAGTGATATGAACCTTGATGTCAGTGGCACTTTGCTCAATCAAGGGACAATCTATGCCCAGGGAAATGCGCAGCTATATAATGCTGATACACTTACCAATAGCGGTGTGTTTGCTTCTGCAAAAAATACAATCATATCGGCCCAGATCGTGTCCTCTACCGGAGCTCTTGGCGCAGGGATCAATAGTGATGGCAGTATTGGCGATTCCGGCAAGCTTACAATCACCGCCACCGACGCTGTTACCAGCCAAGGGCAAACACTGGCTGGCGGCGGCCTCGCTATCACCGGTACTGCTGTGGATCTTACCGGGAGTAGAACGTACGCAGGCAATAAAGCTGACATTACAGCTACCAGTGGCGATGTTAACAATACAGGTGGCACTATGCAAGTTGGCGGTGCCTTAACAGTAAAAGCCGTTGGCGCTGTGAAGAATAATTCAGACGCAAAGGGTAACAAAGGTCAGATTGTTGCTGATAACGTGTCGATTACGGCCAATACCATCAGCAACAAGGGTGGCAGCATCAAACATTCGGGATTCGTCGATGCTTCTAGTTTAAAGGCAACAGGCAGCATCGACAACACGGATGGTACTATTGCCAGCAATGGAGATATGTTGACCTTGCAAAGTAAATCGCTAACTAATAGCAGCGGTCAAATTCAACACGCCGGTATAGGTATATTGGATATAACCGTCACAGAGGGTTTGAATAATAACTCAGGGAATATTGCCAGTAACGGCCAGATAAATATTCAGACCGATGCCATTGATAATACTAAAGGTTCAATCGTATCCCAGAAACAGCTTGCTGTAAAAGCGGCCTCGATAACTAATAGTCAAGGGTTTCTTTCAGGTGACGTCGTTAACGTTACTTCTCAAGGTACTATCAACAACAAACAGGGATCAATCCAGGCCAGTAAAGGCTTGCTATTTAAAGCTCAAGCACTTGATAACCAAAACGGTAGTATACTAAGCCTTGATAATAGTGGTGCAATAGTCACCGTTGACCAAGTAATTCAAAACACCAACGGTCTTATTGGTGGTAACGGCGATGCCAATGTAACAGCCGCAAGTATAGTCAATCAGAGCGGACAGGTCTTAGCCCAGGGAACACTTACGGTTAATGCGAGTCAGGGACTTGATAATACCGGCGGCAAATTACTGGCTCAGCAGAATATGAATCTAAACCAAGGTAATTCTACGCTAAATAACTCCAGTGGAACCATTAGTGTCACTGGGACGCTTACCGTGCAGGCAGGCGTGATAAATAACACCAACGGTAACCTCACCGCCAATATGGATGTTAATCTCACTACCAAAAACCTGAGCGGAGTCAACCGTAAGATAACTGCCGGTCAGGATGTGAACCTTACCATAAACAGTGACTATATTCAAGAAGCCACCAGCCAGATTCAGGCAAATCGCGATGTGAATATAACAGCCAATGGCACGGTCACGAATGATGGCACAATTACTTCTGTACGAAATACCAGTTTGAATGCTGCTAGTATCAATAATAATGCAGGTGCTACGATGTCTGCCGGAAACTTGTTAAAGGTCTTGGCAATAGGCGATGTTACTAACCGTGGCAGACTTGATGCAAACTCGACAGTGGTAAAAGGACAGAACGTCGACAATACCGGTACTGTAATAACCGATAGTCTGACTGTACAGGCCAATACCATAAAAAATACAGGCGATTCGGCGATTCTGGCTACTACAAGAGACATGAATCTTATCGCTACCGGTTCAGTGGAAAATAAAGATGGTGCGAATATCTATAGCATGGGTAACATCACAATTGCGGGCAGCGATAAACGCGATGCTAGTGGGAATCCGGTGGATAAGGCCGGATCGGTGCTTAATCAGTCGGCAACGATTGAGGCTGATGGGAATATTGCTATCTATGCGAAGGATATTACGAATAAAAAGAGGGTACTTGAGGTTGGGGAAACTGTGGTTTCTAATGAAACATATTCCGAATTTGTTAATATATGGGTGAGACATGGTAATCATGAGGGCGAAGATTTGGTAACGTTTTATAAAGATGTTATTGATCCAAGTACTGCAATTCTAATTTCTGGTGAAAAGTATTGGGATATCATGACCAATGCCACATGGATGTTAGGGCAAACCGTTATTGAAACTAGTATTATTCAGGATTCTCCAGAGGGGAAAATATCAGCAGTTGGGAATATATCTCTGCAAGCCGACACTGTGAACAATAGTAACAGCTCAGTTGTGGCTGTCGGTACACTTGCTGCTAGTGGAACGATTAATAATATCTCACAGGGACGGGTAAGAATAACTACGCGTCATTTGGCAAATAGTCAAGTCAAATATGGTCACTATGACCGTGGTTACGATGATCGTGGTGACTATTATGATGAAAGTGATGGAAATAGCTATAGTTATAAACCTGGAAGATTTTTTGATGAAAATGATGATGGTAAATGTTTCTATAAACCTGGAAGATTTTATGACCAAACAACCTACGAACAACTTCCCGGCTACACAGCCATTTTTGGCGGTGGACAAGCAGTAATTATTCAAGCTCCAAATGTAAATAACATCACGAAGAACCCCACAAACGTTACCGGGGGCAATTTCTCTACCTTAAAATCTACCCAACAGTCAAATGTATCGCAAATCCAAACCGTATTAGGAAATACAACTCTACAAGGCAGTATAACCTTGGGACAGAACGGCAGTAAAGTGAGCCCAAGCAGTACGCCGGTAGAGAAGCAGGCCATGGTAGGAGAATCGGGACAACATAGCAAGCTCTCCAATATTCAGGCAGAATCAGGGAAAAATGCCATAATACAAAACAGTACCGGCTTGGGACAGAGCGGGGGTACAACGCAAGTGAACCCAAGCAGTACGCCGGTAGAGAAACAGGCGGCGGTAGGAGAATCGGGACAACATAGCAAGCTCTCCAATATTCAAGCAGAATCAGGGAAAAATGCCAAAATACAAAACAGCACCGGTTTGGGACAGAATGGTGAGGGTACAACGAAAGTAAGCCCAAGCAGTACGCCGGTAGAGAAACAGGCGGCGGTAGGAGAATCCGGGCAACATAGCAAGCTCTCCAATATTCAAGCAGAATCAGGGAAAAATGCCGCAATACAAAGCAGTACCGGCCTGGGACAGAGCGGCAGTACAACGCAAGTGAACCCAAGCAGTACGCCGGTAGAGAAGCAGGCTACGGTAGGAGAATCCGGTCATAGCAAGCTCTCTAATATTCAAGCAGAATCAGGAGAAAATACCACAATACAAAGCAGTACCGGCTTGGGACAGAGCGGTGGGGGTACAACGAAAATGAGCCCAAGCAGTACGCCGGTAGAGAAGCAGGCCACGGTAGGAGAATCCGGACAACATAGCAAGCTCTCTAATATTCAAGCAGAATCAGGAGAAAATGCCACAATACAAAGCAGTACCGGCTTGGGACAGAGCGGCAGTACAACGAAAGTGAACCCAAGCAGTACGCCGGTAGAGAAGCAGGCCACGGTAGGAGAATCCGGACAACATAGCAAGCTCTCCAATATTCAAGCAGAATCAGGAGAAAATGCCACAATACAAAACAGTACCGGCTTGGGACAGAGCGGCGTGGGTACAACGAAAGTGAGCCCTAGTAGTACGCCGGTAGAGAAGCAGGCGATGGTTGGAGAATCCGGACAACATAGCAAGCTTTCCAATATTCAAGCAGAATCAGGAGAAAATGCCACAATACAAAACAGTACCGGCTTGGGACAGAGCGGCAGTACAACGCAAGTGAGCCCAAGCAGTAAGCCGGTAGAGAAGCAGGCCACGGTAGGAGAATCCGGACAACATAGCAATGTATCTGTTGTACCGAACAAAGAGAGCATGAATATTACCCTACCCTCCAATGGCCTCTATACTATCCACACAGAACCGAGTAGTCGCTATTTAGTAGAAACTGATTCCCGATTTACCAATTATAATAACTTTATTACCAGTGACTATATGTTGCAACGGCTGGGGTTAGATCCGGCAAAAACAATGAAGCAGATCGGTGATGGATTCTACCAGCAGAAACTGATCCGCGATCAAATTAGTCAGTTGACAGGGAAACAGTTACTCAGTGATTATTCTTCTGCCGAGGATGAATACAAAGCACTGATGAATAACGGTACGACCTATGCTAAGCAGTTCAACCTGCAGCTAGGTGTAGCACTAACGGCTGCACAGATGGCACAGCTCACTTCCAATATGGTATGGATGGTGGAGCAAGAGGTTCAGGGTCAAAAAGTACTTGTGCCGGTAGTCTACCTTGCTCCCAATCAAACCAACAGTCTGCGGTCAAATGGGGCGATAATCACCGCGGATAATGTCCAGATTACAACCGATCAGGATATACTCAATCAGAACAGCAAAATAACTGGCGGATCAGTCAAACTTGTTGCTGGTCGTGATATTAAGAATGAGACGACCACCTATGTAGCCAAAACTGGGGAAAATTTAAATTACGCAAATAACATCAGAACAATGGCTGGGCAAACTGCAGAAATTAGTGCTACCGGGAATTTAGCCCTTGACGCGAAACGGGATGTAATCATCACCGGCGGGAATTTAGCGGCAGGAGAAAATATAACGCTTGATGCTGGCCGCAACATAAATATCAGTGCTGTTGCCACAAATGACCGTACTACCGCTAAAGATTATCTAAAAGATACAACTACCAATATAACTAGCAGCATAAAAGCCGGCGGCAATATAACGATGATAAGCCAGCAGGATGCCAATCTAACTAGTGTTCAGGTAGATGCAGGGCAGAACCTTACACTTAAATCCTTATCCGGCAATATTAATATTACCGCGGTCAAAGATGAAGAGATACTTGATAAAAAGGTAGGCACAAGCAAAAACTGGAAGAGAACCAGCACCGACGATGAAACAGTTATTGGCAGCACCCTGAAGGCAGGCGGCAATGTCAACCTTATGGCGGTTAACACCAAAAATAGTAATAGCAGTGGCAATATCACTATCGCAGGCAGCACTATCTATAGCGCCGACGGCAAGATTAGTATTGACGCAGATAAGGATGTAACCGTTCAGGAACTAACCGAGAAACATGAGTCGCTAGTGCAAACCCATAAGAAAAAAAGTGGATTCTTATCCTCGAAAACCAAAGATACAAGAGACTATTCTTTGGTCAACGAGGTTAAAGGCAGTACCATTTCTGGTGGCTCGGTCGAGATTATTTCGGGACAAGACCTAAGTATTAAAGGGAGCAACCTTGTTGCTACCAATGATGTCAATCTAGAAGCGGCTAACGATGTCAATATAGTTTCCGCACAGGAAACCGGAAAAGAAGAACATTATTCTCGCACCAAGAAATCCGGTTTATTCAGTGGCGGCGGCCTTGGATTCACCATCGGCACGCAAAGCAAAACGTCAACACTTAATGAACAAGTCCTAGGTGAGATCGGCAGTACCATAGGATCAATCAATGGTAATATTTCCATTACGGCAGGTAAGATAGTAGATAGTGCAGGTACTACTTTTATCAGCGGCAAGGACACCAACATTACCGGCAAAGACGTTACCATAGACAACACCATCAATACCTACGATAGTCAATACAAATACGAATTCAAGCAAAGCGGCTTGACTGTATCCTTGGGCGGCGGGGTAGTGAATACCGTATCCGATTTAGCAGGCAACTTGGAACAGGCAGGCGAGGTCAAAGATGAACGCCTCAAAGTCCTCTATGAAACCAAGGCATTAAAGGATCTAAAAACTCTCGGAAACAAGCTCAAAGGGAATCCGGCAGATGGCTTTTCCATCAACGTCAGCATCGGCAGCACTAAAATAACTTCTGAGCAGAATACACATGTGGAAACAGTTAACATGTCTAACATTACCGCAGGCGGCAATGTCACTATCAAAGCTACCACAGGGAATGTGAACCTAAAGGCTGTGAACATCAATGCGACTGATGTCACTTTAGATGCGAAGAAAGACCTCAACATCGAGTCGGCTCAAAACAAAGAGCAAACTACTAGCAAAACCAACTCATCCTCCGGGGCGATAGGAGCTTCTTTCGGGCTATCAGGTTCTTTTGGTGGCTTCACCGGCAGTGCCAGCTCCAGTAAAGGAAAAGAAAATGAAACAATCGGCACCTATGCGGAAAGTATAATCAAGGCCAGCGGCATCGCTACGCTGAAGTCTGGTAATGATACGAACATTATCGGTTCCCAGGTCAAAGGCGAGAAAGTTGTGATCGACGTCGGTGGCAATCTTAACATCGCCAGTCAGCAGGATACTGATGATTACAACGCGAAGAATCAAAGTAGTGGCATTGGATTTAGTACAGGACAAGTTGCAAGCAATAAAGTAGCCTCAGGCGGCGTGACAGGTTCCATCAGCAAAGGTAAAACCGACTCTACTTACGCCAGTGTTACTAATCAAGCAGGTATTTTTGCTGGCAAGGGTGGCTTTGATATCACTGTAGGTAAAAACACTGACCTGAAGGGTGCGGTCATTGCCAGTGAGGCTACCCCAGATAAAAACAAGATTAGCACGGATACTCTTACTTACTCGGATATTCAAAATAAGGCGGAGTACAGCGCAAGTAGTACAGGCGTTAGTTTAGATACGAAAGGTAAGATACCCGTTACTCCTGTTCCAGGTATGTCAGTAAGTGGTGATGCTGATAGTACAACAAAATCAGCTATTGCTACTGGAACGATCGAAGTACGTAGTAATCCAAATCAAGATCTATCTACCCTCAGTCGTGATACTACTGGAGCATTAAATGCGTTAGATAAAATCTTTGATAAGAAAACTGTTCAAGAAAAACAGGAATTATCTAAGGTATTTGGTGAAGTAGCATTTGAGGCAATTGGTGATTTAGCATTAAGTCAATACAAAAAAGCACTTAAAGATGCGTCTAATTATAAAGAAGGAACTGCAGAATACAAAGAAGCTATGGCAAGAGCAGCTTCATGGGATGAAGGTGGATCAAATAAAATTCTACTTCACGCAGTAGCTGGTGGCATCATATCGGATCTTGGCGGAAATGGCTTTACATCAGGAGCGGTAGGTGCAGGAGTAAATGAAGCAGTACAGAAAGAATTATCGAATATCAAAGATCCTGGTTTTCACCAATTAGCTAGTGCTCTTATAGGTGGAGTTGCAGCAAAAATAGTTGGTGGTAGCGCATCGGTAGGTGCTAGTGTAGCAGCAAGTGCTACAAAGAATAACTTCTTGAATCACGATCAGCAAATGGCATTTGCTAAAGCCTTGAGTGAGGCTAAGACTGATGAAGAGAAAGCTAATATAGTTGCCTATTATGCGGCGATGAGTCAATTTAACGTGGAGCAGAATGCTAGACAAGGTAATCTATCAGACCCTGAAATAATAGAACCAGCCTTATTATCTCAATTAAAGTGGATTACAGATAACACCAATAATGGATTGAACTATTCATTGCAAGATTTAAGTTCCAACATTTATGGCACAAACAACTCATATGCTTATTATAAAAATCAACTTGATAGCAACAATGTTTCAAATATCAATAATCCGTTTAATGTAAAACTTGATAACGATAACAATAATTATAAGGCTGATCCAATTCCAGGAAACATTGCAGATCGGATTCAAAATCAAACACCACCGACAGATCCTAATGTTCAAAAAGCAAATGAGTTAATAGCAGCAGGGGCTCAAGTTGTTGCTAGTCCAGATGGCACTAAGAATGTAAGAGAATGGCATGCAGATGGTACTTTCCAAGATTATTATTTGCCTAATCAAAATGTAGCTGTAACTCCTAGCATAACTTCACAACCTTCCACTGAAAGTACAATTGAGGCAAACAATTCTACTGATAATAATGGAAGCTTAAAAGGAGCTTTGAAAACAATTCCTATTAATGATAATTCCAAAATAAGTTTAGGTATAGGTGAAGTATCAGCAGGGGCAAATTATAGTTCTAAAAACGGCTTACAAGCAAATCTGGGTGGATATGGCTCAGTGTTTCAATTTCAAACGACATCAGGACAAATTGGTCAAAATAATTTAGGTGGTAGTGAAAATGCAAATATAACAGCTGGATTTGCTGGAGCTAATGTCTTTAACATAAAAGCTAATACTACTGATGGAATTTCTCTATCAAGCAAGGCTGAATTTGGATTAGCAAAAGCTAAAGCTAATTTTGAATTTAATGTTGGTGATTACAGTCTTGTAGTATCACCAGGGGGATCGGTTTTTACTATAGGCTATAAAGCGGAATTTAAGCTAACACCTACGAGCGTTAAATTCGGCGCAGGATGGAGTCCTGGGGTTGTCGGAGGAGAGGTTACTGTAGAGGTAAAGAAAAATGAAAAGGTAGTGGATTCCTCTAAATAATTGCTTTTAACATTGATCTTATGATTAATAGCCTGCACGCATATCAGAGGTTTAATATACTAATATGCGTGTAAGGCATTAATCTCATTTTAGTAATGACAAATACATCTAGCTTTTTAAAATGTTTATAGATTGATATGGGAGGAAAAAATGTTTTATAAATTTCTGATCTATTTGTTTTCCTTATTTATATGTTTAGCATTTCTTTCAGCCTTTTTTTCATTAATATGGTGGGAAAAATGGGATATTTTTATTGGAGGTGTTTGTGGTGGTATATTTTTTCTAATAATAATGTTGCTTGTCAAACGTCTGGGAAAAAGCCCATAAGGCAGGGTTATTTTGAACTATTATATGGGGAGAAAATAAAATGAAACGGACACGCTTATTTTTTGAGATGTATTGTTTTTCGATATTGGGTTTTGTAGCACTTGCTGTCTTTATAAATGGCATAAATGCTTATGGTCAAAACGAAGTTGGTGGCATAATAATTATGACAGTTTCGTTGTTTTTAGCATTGAGTACTATTTTTGCTTTTTTTTTGATAAGAAAATTTCATAGGGAAGGAAAACCGTTTGCTGCATCTTACAATATCGATCTCTCTTTAAAAGAATTCTATATTTTATTATTTAAGAAAAAGCAATGTCCATACTGTAATTGTAAAATTAGGCGAGTAATGAAAAAGTCATTTATTAGTGAAGGTTATGATGGTGATTTTGGTGCATATGGAAATAAATATCGTGTGAAGATTTACTATGAATGTGATAGGTGTAGGAAAAAAATTAAGCTTCTTGAATTAGGTAATTCACCTAAATAGTTAGTTAATAAAATAGGACGAGGGGACGAAGGAAGGGGACACGGGGACAGAAGGGGACACGGGGACAGGTTGCTTGTCCCAACAATAGCGGCGTTATCACATTGAGATAAATTGATTTTATCTCAATGTGATAACGCCGCTTATAATGGTAATAAAAAATGAACCCCTACCAATTATAATTCAAAGAAGGGTTAGGTTTAATTTCGGCGTGATCAAGGCGGACAACCGCAATCAGGGAGGGACAAGGGGACAGGTTATTTGTCCCGGAACTAAAAGAATGCTATACTAGTTTCGAGGTGATTTAATGCCAAGACAAGCTAGAGAGAAAAGTGAAAGTGGAATATATCATCTAATGCTAAGGGGAATAAATAAGCAAAATATATTTGAAGACGAAGAGGATAAGAAAAGATTTTTGGAGACGCTCAAATATTACAGAAGGAAGAGCGGCTATTTGTTATATGGCTATTGTTTGATGGATAATCACATACATTTATTAATAAAAGAGAAGAATGAATCGATATCTGAATTAATAAAGCGAATTAGCAGCAGTTATGTGTATTGGTACAATCAAAAATATGAGCGATGTGGACATTTGTTTCAAGAACGATTTAAAAGTGAAGCAGTAGAAACAGAAGAGTATTTTCTTGCAGTTTTGCGATATATCCACCAAAACCCGCTAAAAGCGGGAATTACAAAAAATATAAGTAAGTATTTATGGAGCAGTTATCAAGGTTATATCGGGAATTCCGGTAATATAGATATAGATTTGGCCTTAGATATTTTTTCAAATGATAGAACAAAAGCTGTAGAATTATTTAAGGATTATAACAATGAGAACAATAGTGATAAATGCTTAGACTATACAGAAAAAGTAGCTGTATCAGACAAAGCTGTAATGGATTATTTAAGGGAAATGGGAATTACAAGCATTAGTCAATTACAACAGCAAAATAAAGAACAGCGTGATGAAGTAATACGTAAGGCGAAAAAAATAGAAGGCATTACGATAAGACAATTAGCAAGAATTCAGGAGTTTCAAAAAGTGTGATTGATAGATTGTAGCGGGGACTAGGTACCTGTCCCCGCGTCCCTCTGGAGGAAAGGCATGATTAAAGATAAATTTAGTAAAATGTTAACATGGTTTATTTTGTTCTTTTGTACTATTTGCATTCTTATGATTATAGTATCGTTTGTTTTGGGACGAGACTGGGAAATGTTACGATCGGGTGTTATCTCATTATTGATTTTAATAGTTCTAATTTTAGGAGGAAGGAAATTTCTAAAAATATAGAATCCATTGGTCTAGATACTAATATTCAGACATTTATAATGTAGTTGCCATTTTGATAATCTGAATATTGTTTTATCAGGAATAGGGGGGACAAGAAAATGAAAGGTGAAAGTGAGCAGCGACGTAAAATGAGAATGCTGATGATTGCAATATTCGGGATTATTGCGGTTATAGGAACTTCATTGGCAATGATGCAATATTTTATTTACAACAATTTTAACGCAATGAGAATAGGTCTCTGCATTTTTGCTCCTTGTTGGGGAATTATTTTGTATTTATGTATATATGGTTTGCCATTGAGCCGAAGCTATCATATGGAATTGGATTTCCAAGAGATTTATGCATTGTTTTTTAAGAAAAAAGTATGTCCATATTGTAAATGTAAGATGAAACGTATACAAAGGACTTCGTTTGAGGGAGAAAAATTTCTCGAACATGGGCATTATTTTTCTTATGGGAAACAATATAATATGAAAATTTATTATGAATGCGATAGTTGTCATAAAAAAATGACTCTTAAAGAATTGGCAAAATTAAATAACAGTAATAGATTAAATATTGGTTGTAATTAAGCAAAGAGAGGCTAGCGGACAAATCCGCTGACCTCTCTTTTCATCTTAGGTGTCGTCTAGTGAACAAACAAGGATGGGACAAGGGGACAGGTTTCTTGTCCCGGAACTAAAAGAATGCTATACTAGTTTTGAGGTGATTTAATGCCAAGACGAGCTAGAGAGAAAAGTGAAAGTGGAATATATCATCTAATGCTAAGGGGAATAAATAAGCAAAATATATTTGAAGACGAAGAGGATAAGAAAAGATTTTTGGAGACGCTCAAATATTACAGAAGGAAGAGCGGCTATTTGTTATATGGCTATTGTTTGATGGATAATCACATACATTTATTAATAAAAGAGAAGAATGAATCGATATCTGAATTAATAAAGCGAATTAGCAGCAGTTATGTGTATTGGTACAATCAAAAATATGAGCGATGTGGACATTTGTTTCAAGAACGATTTAAAAGTGAAGCAGTAGAAACAGAAGAGTATTTTCTTGCAGTTTTGCGATATATCCACCAAAACCCGCTAAAAGCGGGAATTACAAAAAATATAAGTAAGTATTTATGGAGCAGTTATCAAGGTTATATCGGGAATTCCGGTAATATAGATATAGATTTGGCCTTAGATATTTTTTCAAATGATAGAACAAAAGCTGTAGAATTATTTAAGGATTATAACAATGAGAACAATAGTGATAAATGCTTAGACTATACAGAAAAAGTAGCTGTATCAGACAAAGCTGTAATGGATTATTTAAGGGAAATGGGAATTACAAGCATTAGTCAATTACAACAGCTAAATAAAGAACAGCATGATGAAATAATACGTAAGGCGAAAAAAATAGAAGGCATTACGATAAGACAATTAGCAAGAATTACAGGAGTTTCAAAAAGTGTGATTGATAGATTGTAGCGGGGACTAGGTACCTGTCCCCACGTCCCTCCTTCCTGTCCCCACGTCCCTCCTTTGTCCCCACGTCCCTCCTTGGTGGAAATGGCTTTACATCAGGAGTGGTAGGTGCAGGAGTAAATGAAGCGGTACAGAAAGGATTATCGAAGATCAAGGATACTGGTCTTCACCAATTAGCGAGTGCTCTTGTAGGTGGAGTTGCAGCTAAAATAGTTGGTGGTAATGCATCTGCTGGTGCTAGTGTAGCAGCGAGTGCGACGAAGAATAATATTTTATCGCATAAAGAAGCAAAGGAAATGGAAGATGAACTCAGAAAATGTAAAACAGATGAAGAAAGAGCAGCCGTACTAGAAAAATGGGGCAAAATTAGTAAGGACAGAGATGCAGTAATTAAGCAGTGGTCAATTGAATTCGATAATGCAAAGACGGATACAGAAAGAGAAGCTATATTTGAAAAAATAAGAAAACAATATGAGATATGGGGTATATCTGATCTTGGAGAGGAATTTGTTCTAGAGAATAGAGATACCAAAAGCTTTTTTGATTCTCGGTATGATGGACTTTCTCCTGAAAGGCAGAAGACACTTAACGATTATTATAATGCACAAACTCTTACTGATAAATTACTGCTAGGTGCAAAGTTTCTTGGTCAGGGATGGCTAGAACCGATTACGACGTATAGAAATTCCCAATATCAGCTGATGATTGAAAACGGAATACCAGAAAATCTAGCTGCAGTTGGTGCAGATCAAATGGCATTGGAGTTTGCTGGACCAATTGTTGGAGTGGCAATTAAGACGGGGGATGTAGTTGGTTCTGGACTAGGTAATTTGCAGAAGGTATTTAGTTCTGAGGAAGTTGCTAACGCGTATCAGGGAATTCGAATTATAAATAAAAAATATGCAGGGCAAGTTTATCAATTTGAAGGTGAGTTGGCTGTTGCATATCCAAATGGTGTGAGGTTTACAAAAGAAGGGTTTCCTGATTTAACGCCTTATGCAAAGTTGAAACTACCAGTGGAAGGAATGACTGGCACGACAAGTGACTTTGCTTTAGCAAATAAAGCAGTTGGATTTAGCGAAACACCAGCTGGTTATACTTGGCACCATGTTGAAGATGGACAAACAATGCTCTTAGTTCCTACGACTTTGCATCAAGCGGTGCGTCATACAGGTGGAGCCGCTTTGCTTCGCAATGGAAGAATTATTGCTGGTTATGAAATATAACTCACTTTTTTAAAGAAACTCAGGAACTATAGCGTTTAGGTGATCTTTCATGCAAAATTTCCTTGTGAATAAGGCAAGTATTGTCGCAAAATCGTTATGCAAATAGTAGTAGATGATTTTTCTGGAAACTCTCATGCGATCATCTGTGGTAATATTATAATAGGAATATTACAAGGAGGATAGTTTATGATTGAAATAAGAAAAAGCAAGGTTGCTTATGACAAAGATATTATTGAACTGTTAGAGAGAAATACTGGACTTAAACTGCCAAAAGAATATATAGAGTTTTTAAAGGTCTATAACGGAGGTAGGCCTGAATCTAATATTGTTGAATTGAGAGGAGCTAAAATAGAATCGATTTCAATTTCGACATTTTTCGGGTCCAATCTAGAGAATTATTGTGATCTCATGTGGAATTACAATATTTTAAAAAGGCGCATTCCTCCTCAATGCATTCCAATAGCCAATTTGGAAGGTGGCAATGTTATATGTGTGAACCTTACTGATGATGATACATATGGGTTTCTTTATCTATGGGACCATGAAGAAGAGTGCTTATATGGAGAAGAAATAACAACCGATAATATGTATCTTGTTGCAAAATCATTCGCAGAATTTATGAAGATGATAAAGCCATATAAGCCGACGGACGAAGAATTAAGTGGATATAAAGTATTAGGTTTAGAGATATTAGATCCTGAGTGGTATGAAAAAGTAAAAAAAGAACAGGGTCAATAAATATTATTTTATGAGCATTTTCAAATCTTATACAATGACAAGGGGATGGCAGGCTGTGTGAAATGAAAAGTAGAATTGTATAAAACATCAAGGTCAGTGGACGTAAAAAATCCGCTGACCTCTCTTTTCATCTCAGGTGTCGTCTGGTGAACAAATAATAATTGGATAATATTACCTAATAAAATCAATTCTGGTCAATCAAAATGACTTAGACTCATTACTACCACAAAACGGACACATACCCCCATAACCATTGCCGGGAAGGGACATGGAAGGGACACGGGGAGAAGGGACACGGGGACAGGTTGCTTGTCCCGGAACTAAAAGCTATACTAGTTTCGAGGTGATTTAATGCCAAGACAAGCTAGAGAGAAAAGTGAAAGTGGAATATATCATCTCATGCTAAGGGGAATAAATAAGCAAAATATATTTGAAGACGAAGAGGATAAGAAAAGATTTTTGGAGACGCTCAAATATTACAGAAGGAAGAGCGGCTATTTGTTATATGGCTATTGTTTGATGGATAATCACATACATTTATTAATAAAAGAGAAGAATGAATCGATATCTGAATTAATAAAGCGAATTAGCAGCAGTTATGTGTATTGGTTCAATCAAAAATATGAGCGATGTGGACATTTGTTTCAAGAACGATTTAAAAGTGAAGCAGTAGAAACAGAAGAGTATTTTCTTGTAGTTTTGCGATATATCCACCAAAACCCGCTAAAAGCGGGAATTACAAAAAATATAAGTAAGTATTTATGGAGCAGTTATCAAGGTTATATCGGGAATTCCGGTACTATAGATATAGATTTGGCCTTAGATATTTTTTCAAATGATAGAACAAAAGCTGTAGAATTATTTAAGGATTATAACAGTGAGAACAATAGTGATAAATGTTTAGACTATACAGAAAAAGTAGCTGTATCAGACAAAGCTGTAATGGATTATTTAAGTGAAATGAGAATTACAAGCATTAGTCAATTACAACAGCTAAATAAAGAACAGCGTGATGAAGTAATACGTAAGGCGGAAAAAATAGAAGGCATTACGATAAGACAATTAGCAAGAATTACAGGAGTTTCAAAAAGTGTGATTGATAGATTGTAGCGGGGACTAGGCACCTGTCCCCCCTGGAGACTAATGAACCGTAAAGGAGCAAACAAAGTTGATGAAAGGCCACTTTTGAGTTTGGAAACAATTTAGATGTCATAAAAGGGGCTGTTGCACTAAAGCAGGCCTAAAAAAACAAAAGACGGCCCCGGTATGTAGCCGGGAGCCGTCTTTTGTTGT
>NZ_VLKC01000002.1:3868027-3979084 GCF_007830295.1 Sporomusa sp. KB1
AGGGGCCACCCCATCAAGGCGGCGTATGAAAAAAAACCAAGTCAAAGGCGGGTTATCCCATTGTGACAACGGTCTACGCCTGCACCGAGTGTGCCGGCTGTCCGTATAAGGCCCAATGCATTAAAGGCAAGAGCAAGACGCCGCTCGAAGAACGGAGCAAGAACCTGTACGTATCCAAAACCTTTCTCAGGCAGAGGCAGGAAATGCAGGCGCGCATTCAAAGTGAGGAAGGTGTCCTCTTGCGCATAAACCGCTCCATCCAGGTAGAGGGAGCGTTCGGTGTACTTAAACAGGACATGGGCTTCCGACGGTTTCTGCTGAGGGGCAAAGGCAAGGTCCAGACCGAGTTGTTGCTGCTATGTATGGGGTATAACCTAAACAAACTCCATAACAAAATCCAAAGCGGCCGCTGTGGAACCTATTTACATATTCCCAAAGCGGCCTGACAACTATATACAGATTTTTTTAGAGGAAGAGGCTTCCTCTGTTTTGTTGTGCACATAAACCGACTGCGGCTTCTTTTTTTCATTCTCCCTACTAGGAGTTTCCTTCCTAAATTACCCAAAAAGGCGTGTCGCTCTGCGTTTTTCAAAAAACGTTTTGCGACACGCCCTTTTAAATATCCCATACCTTTTTTTCTTGTGAGGCAGGAAGTTTAATCCATTATAAAGAATTTGAGTTTATAGTTCGCCATTATTTGTAAACTATGTCTCTTTAGAAAACAGATTTTCTTGGATAAAACTGAGGGGATTTTTCAAGGCTGTAAACCATGTGGTAAGTTAGGGATATTAACGAAATAACTAAACTGAGACCAAGGCCTTGCCGAGAAACAATTGGTGCAATCAGTTCATAACGAAAAGCAGCTATCTGTTTTTGTAGTTTTACATCCATTAATATCTGCTCCCACATCTTAAAGTGCCGCAATAACATTATCTATCAAGAACTTGCTCAAGAACAGTAGCATGTATCGCATTAATCCGCTTACTCCAACCATTCTTCCAGTGCCATAAAGTTTTTTCCGAATAAGGGCCTGCAGGTGGCGGGACGCTGTCTGCTATCTCGGCCAGCGGCGTACCTTGTCCATTAGTTTTAATTACAGTTTCTTCCGCACATCCCGGGTAACCTGCCGCTTAGCGCCTATGAAGGTTGGTTTTTAAGATTATGTGTTTTTGCACAGTCCTTGGAAGGACATTTAAAGCGGTAAATTGCGATTACATATTCGTCTGTCAGAGTAATAAATGTTCACTCATATGACCCGTGGTGATGAAGAAGCCCCTCAAATTGCAATACAGAAATTTTTCAGGCTGTAAGTCTTCTGGACAACCTTTGGAGAAGATGCAATAAAATAATCGTAAGCTGTTAAAGAATATACTTCCGACTGTGCCTATCAGGGTTTTGGGAAAAAATCACTTAAAATTCCCGATACCAAAAAAAGGAGGAAGAATTTGAATATTTTATTAGTAGATGATGATCAAGATAGCAGGGGACATATCGCAAGTTTTTTGAACGATTTGGGACATACTGTGTACGAATGCGGTGATGGTGTCGAAGCTTTGCCGGTGTTTCAACAAAATTGTTTTCCGATGGTATTATCAGATATAAAAATGCCTAAAATGTCCGGGCTTGAATTATTAAAGAAAATCAAGGCAATAAATCCTAAAGCTGATACGAGCTTGGTGCTGTTTACAGGACACGGCGATATGGAGTCAGCAATCGATGCGTTACGTTTCGGAGCACGTGATTACTTATTAAAGCCAATTAATGTGGAAGAACTTGCTATTATTACTGAAAGAATTGAGCAATATTACTTACTACGCCATGAGAATGAGCGGTTGACCGAACATTTTGAGGAAGAAGTAAAAGCAGCAACCTTTGAAACTAGGGTGGAAATAGCACAGCTACGAAAGTTAGTGGCCCAGTCAGTAGGTATGGAGCATATTGGTATATATTCTAAGACCATGGAAGATATAATTAGGCAAGCTAAAAAGTACCATACTAATAGAACAATTTCTGTACTTATCCAAGGAGAAACGGGAACCGGAAAAGAGATTATCGCCAAATTGATTCATTTTGGAGAATTTGAGAAGACTGCTCCGTTTGTAGATATTAATTGTGCTGCCATTACTCCTTCATTATTTGAGAGCGAAATGTTTGGTCATGAAGGAGGATCATTCACCGGCAGTTTACGTGGGGGAAAACCAGGTATTATTGAGATGGCTCATGGCGGAACTCTGTTTTTAGACGAGATTTCGGAACTACCATTTGAGCTTCAGGGAAAACTACTCCGCGTTATTCAAGAAAAGGAATTTTACCGGGTTGGTGGCACAAGAAAAATTAAAACTGATGTACGAATCATCTGTGCGACTAACACCGACTTAGCAACATGCGTTCAGAAAGGGAAGTTTCGCCAAGACCTTTACTTTCGTTTGAAGGTTGGCACCATCATAATTCCCCCTCTAAGGGAACGTAAAGACGAAATTCTTGCTCTAGCTAGCCATTTTATGAAAATGGCTAGTGAGCAGAAAAAGAAACAGTTTTCCTTGATAGGCAAAGAAGCGGCTCAGCGTCTTATAACATATCATTGGCCAGGTAATATCCGTGAACTGAAGAATCTGATAGAGTGGATTACTTTCATGTATGATGACACAGAGATTCGCACAGAACACTTGAATTTGCTTCAAACTCAATTCTTAGAAACGATTGCTGATAACCACAATAATCTGCTTGATGTTAATAACTATTCGCTGCCTGAGGCACCTTTCGATTTAGATAAATATATGCGAAGCATTGCGCATAAGGCTGTAGAAAAGTTTAAGGGAAACAAGACGAAGGCTGCGCAGTATCTTGGTATTTCACGCAGTTCTCTTGCCTGCCGGTTACGGGATACCAGCGATTGATGAAAACTAATACCTTAGAGCGCCAATTCAAACTATGGGGCCTTTTTCTGGTGTTGATTCCAAGTTTTCTTATAATGGCAATCTATACAATTGGGCAATTTCAGGTAGTTAAACAAAAGAACATAGAACTTATAAGCCAGAGACTGGATTTTCAGAAGAGGCTAATTGAATATTGGATAGCAGAAAGGGCAGATGATGTCCGCAAAATCAGCCGGCTGGAAGAATTTCGAGCTCTAGACGAAAACAAAATGAAAAATACTCTGGATATGATGCAGGAGCTAAGCGGTGATTTTGATTCTTTATCATATGTCGATAAAAATGGTTATTTTAAGATTTCTACACTCAGTCAAGGAATTAAATTTACTTCATCGGTACGCCAACCGTATTTTAAGCAAGCTGCATTGGGAAAGGAATATATATCTGATGTTGTAATTGGCCGAAATAGTGGTCTGCCGATTATTAACTTTTCATCCCCTATTTATGATAATGATGGGACTCTTCAAGGGCTAATACTTGGTTCTGTTAGAACGATAACACTTGAGACACTCCTTAGGGAAAACTGGATTGGACAGACTGGTGAGATTATTTTAATCAATAACCAAGGAGTTATGATAGCTGAACCGAGAAATGCAAAAAAGCTGATAGAAAAGGGGCTTATAGAGGGTTCGCCTCGAATGAAGCTAAAGCTTTCTGACGAAGCCTTAAAAAATATTCGTCTCAACACATCCTGGCTCGATTATGAGGATAAAAAGGTTGTTGGGGATTACCAGGACATACCTGAACGAAACTGGACATTAGTCGGTAGTATAGGGGAAGACGAAATTTTTGCTCCTATTTATACTCAATTGGGTTTGATGGCCAGTGGCACATGTATCTTGCTAATAATGATTTTACCGCTAGCAGCAACAATCACAAACAGACTTAAACGTCCTATCGAGTGGCTAATAGGACAGTCAAACTTTATTGCTCAGGAACGTTACGATCAAGCTATAGAGGTAAGGTTTTCGGGGCAAATACCGTATGAGCTAGATAAACTATGCAATACTTTTGTATCAATGAGTAAAAAAATCCAGACTACTGTCAGCTTACTTAAGGAGAATGAAGCTAAGCTGGAAGGTAAAGTTGCTGAGATCGAAGACGTCAATGCTCGATTGGCTCGTGAAAGTGTAGAGCGAAAGCTGCTTGAGGAAGCGCATCGAGCGGAAGCCCATGAACGAGCTCGAATCGAGAAGGTTGCAACTCTGGCAGTAATGGCTGCAGGCATAGCTCACGAGATCAATCAACCGTTAAATGCTATAAAAGTTGCTAGTGGAGCATCTTTATATTGGCATAAAC
Source organism: Sporomusa sp. KB1 (assembly GCF_007830295.1). Classification (GTDB taxonomy): domain Bacteria; phylum Bacillota; class Negativicutes; order Sporomusales; family Sporomusaceae; genus Sporomusa. Next base: position 3,872,260 of record NZ_VLKC01000002.1, read on the forward strand.
AAGGAAAAGTTCTTGATGTGGACAAAGTTATTAATGACATTAAATCAATAGCAACGCAGGTAGAACGGATTGATCAGATAATAAAAAATATACGTTCTTTTGCTAAGCAAGAAAAGCAGACGCAAGTCCCGGTTAAACTTAACGATGCAATTAGTAATGTAATACAACTTTTAGATAGTCAAATAAAAATCCGAGGTATTAATCTTAGCTTAGAATTTGAAAATAAGGAATTTTGGGTAATGATAGTGCCTGCAGCGCTTGAGGGTATTATTATTAATTTATTAACCAATGCCATAGAGGCAATTGACGATGCAGGGCAAAGCGAGAAGCGGATAGAAATTTGCACTTGGGTACAAGAGGAGTATGCTGTTGTTGAGATTAGTGATAACGGACCGGGCATAGCAGCGGAATTTCTAGATAAAATATTCGAGCCATTTTTCTCGACTAAGTTTGAAGATGGGGGGCTGGGGCTGGGGCTATCTATTGTACATTCGTTTGTAGTGACCAACCAGGGAACAATAACAGTTGAACGAAACTCATCCGGCGGAGCTACTTTTCATATGCAATTTCCAGTCTATTGGGGAATACATGAAACTATAAAACAAAACCAGACTGCTGTACAAATAAATGCAACATAGGGGTTTACGTGCACTGATCTGTACACGTAAGATGATTGTTTATAAAAAGTGTTGCATTTTATTTGAGGAATACGCTGAAAAACCAATATGTTCAAGACTACAATAATAAGCAAAAAACGTGTCGGGTTGGCATATTTCTTGCTTATTATTTGTTTAAAGGGATTATCAGGTAAATAGCTGATCACTGTCCGGGGCTTTTTACAGAAGTGGTCCCTTCCGATTCCCAACTAATTTAAGGAGCTTAGGTATGAAAAATCTGACGTTAAAGCATCAATTCAAACGATGGACAGTTTTGCTTGTTGTTGTACCAAGCTTACTAATTATGGCTATCTACACAATTGGGCAAATTCAGCTAGCTAAGCAGAATAATCTGGAATTAATAAGTCAGCGGGTTGATTTTCAACAACGATTAATTGAGTACTGGGTAGAAGAAAGAGCTAATGATGTTCGTAAGATAAGCCAGTTAGAACCGTTTCGAAATGCAGATGTTGAACAGATGGGGAATATTCTCAGTTTAATGCAGCGAAACAGTACAGACTTTGATTCGTTATCCTATATTGATAAAGACAGCTATTTTAGACTATCTACCCTTGCTGGAGGAATTCATCATATATCAACTGCGGGTCAACCGTATTTTCAGGCGGCTGCATTAGGAAAAGAATATATCTCCGATGTTGTGATTGGCCGCAATAGTGGCTTACCTATAATTAACTTTTCATCTCCAGTCTATGATAACACTGGCAGCTTTCAGGGTTTGATACTTGGCTCTGTTCGCACTACTACGCTTGAAGTGTTGCTTCGTGACAATTGGATGGGTAAAACGGGAGAGATCATCCTCGTAAATAATGAAGGAACGATGCTTGCTGAGCCGCGATATGTAAATGTATTGATCGACAAGGGGCTTATAGATAAAAGCTCTAAAATGAAAACAAAACTTTCCCCACAAGCAATGCAAAAAATACACCTTGGCGGAACAGGAAGTGCTAGTTGGGTAGATTACCTGGGAAATAAGGTACTAGGGGCATATCAATTCATACCCGAGCGTGGCTGGACGTTAATTGGCAGTATCAGTGAAGATGAAATTCTAATTCCTATCTATACTCAAGTAGGGGTGATGGCGGGCGGTACTATACTTCTGGTTCTATTTCTTTTACCGCTTGCTACGCTCTTCACTAACCGTATTAAAAGGCCGATTGATTGGCTAATTGGACAGTCAAATCTGGTCATGGGTGAGAATTATGAAATGCTTAGTCGAGCCGAGGGGTTATCAGAGATGCCCTATGAGCTAAGTAATCTATGCAAAGCTTTCGTCAAGATGAGCCAGAAAATTGAAAACACAGTTGGTATTCTTAAACAAAACGAAGCAGAGTTAGAGAGTATCGTTCGTGAACGTACTAGTCAACTCCAGGAAATGAACACGGCCCTTGAAGAGGAAATAATGGAACGGCAGTTAGCACAAGAAGCCTTAAGCCGGAAAAGTGCAGAGATTGAAAAGATGGTTTACTCGGACGCACTGACTGGCTTGTCAAACAGAGTATATCTGGATAACAGGCTCGAAGAGGAGATAAACAAGGCTCGCTTGACTAATGAACCAGGAGCCATCCTATTCATAGATTTAGATGACTTAAAGATGATCAATGATACTTTTGGGCATAAATGCGGTGATGACATCATTATTTTATCAGGCAAGCGTATCGTAAAAGCAGCTGGTAACAGTGCCGTGGTAGGTAGAATTGGGGGAGACGAATTTATTGTCCTCTTACCAGGAAAGCATGAACGATGCTCGATTACAGAGATTGCGGCTAGTATACTCGAAGCTTTTAGCCAGGATATTGAAATAGCTGATAATCTTTTTCGCGTTTCAGCTAGTATTGGTATTGCTATGTATCCAGCTGATGGCGACACATCGGAGGAAGTATTTAAAAATGCTGATAGCGCCTTGTATGAAGCTAAGAGGGCCGGGAAGAATTGCTTGAGATTTTATGAAGAAGAAATGCAGGCTGAAATATACGAGAAAATGATGCTCACAAATAGTCTTCGACAAGCTATTGAGAGAGGGGAACTGTTTTTAAATTATCAGCCCCAGGTAAGTATTACTACTGGTAACATAATGGGGTTCGAGGCTCTGCTTCGTTGGAAGAGTTCCGAGTACGGCCTTATATCTCCGCTTAGATTTATTCCGCTGGCTGAGCAAAGCGGTCTTATCCATCCAATCGGGCAATGGGTTTTAAGAAAAGCATGTCAGTTTGCTCGACAATTGGCAGAGAATGGATGGAATAAGATATACATTGCAGTTAACATATCTGCTAAGCAATTGGCAGTAAGTGACTTCATTTCTATTGTAAGGAGCACTTTAGAGGAGGTCGGAGTTGAGCCTTATCAGCTAGAACTGGAAATTACTGAGAGTATTCTCATGGCTTCAATAGAGGATTCAATAGGCAAGTTAAAGGAATTGCAGGATATGGGGGTTCGTCTGGTGCTCGACGACTTTGGAACAGGTTATTCATCTCTAACCTATTTGCGAAGCTTGCCAGTAGAAACATTAAAAATAGACAAGTCATTTATTGACAAACTGGCTATTGATGAAGTTTCAGCGAAAATTATTTGTTCAATTATAGAAATGGCACATATACTTGATAAATCTGTTATTGCTGAGGGTGTTGAAATTAAGCAACAGTTGGATTATTTATCAGATATTAGCTGTGATATTATTCAAGGTTATCTCTTTAGTCGACCAGTGCCAGAAGAAGAAGTAATTCCTCTTCTGGCTGCAGGATTTAGCGTCCGTGATCGCTCTAAAGCACAGGAGTGATAGTCAGATTTCGAGCTGCCTGATTGACACAGTTGAGTTTAACCGTTTTGGGAAATTGGGTAAGAATTAGGTGCCTTCTTCTTTCGGGATGTAGGGCACCTTTAGTTTAAAATGCCATTATTTTAATTTGGCCTGCTAAGCCCAAGATAGATACGTTACTGGTTACGCCGAAAGACTGAGTGAGGCTACGGAAGTTTTGTGTAAATTGGTATGAACAATCTTCCTTAATCGGGTTTCCTATACCTCACTGCAAACGCCATGTATTTGGCTGTTCATGGAACCTTAGCGTTAAACCCTTGAGAATAGTAAAAGTCAAACGCTTAGTGATTGCGTGAGGTCAAGGACGAAAAGGAATGATCCGGGTGGTTTAAAAGAAATAGTCAAAAACCCCAGTTTTTTGACTGTTTTTCAGCCTTGAGATAAAGGTATAAGCATGATAAAATACATGATGTTAGCAGAAATTAATGCCTGAGGTGCTCGTTACACTCTTATATGTTCAACCTACTCATTTACTTGGGGAGTTTGATGTGATGCCGCTGCCGTGCCTCCTTGGAGTGGAAGGCAAAAGCCTAACTAGAAAACGCCCACCTGCTTAGCGGCGGGTATGAACATACGAGAGCACGGTACCATGGGCGTACATAATATTTTATAAAATACTCTTTCTCGATAGGAAGAGTATTTTTTGCGTGTATAGCGATTTCCAATTTTGCCAAAGGGCATCCACTATGTTATAATAAAAATAATTCTATTTAAGAGAGGGATAAACTTTGAAAAAAGCAATTATTGAGATGGATAAAGGACAGATTGTTATTGAGTTGTTTGAAAAAGATGCACCTAAGACTGTTGCTAATTTTGAAAAGCTAATTACAGAGGGTTTTTATGATGGCTTACAATTTCACAGAGTAATTAAAGGCTTTGTGGCCCAAGGTGGTTGCCCGAATGGCAATGGTACTGGTGGTCCTGGCTATACTATTCCTTGTGAAACGAAAGGCAATCCGAACAAACATGAACGGGGATCGTTGTCAATGGCACATCGCGGTCCTAATACTGGTGGCAGTCAGTTCTTTATTGTATATGAGCCTCAGCCGCACTTAGATGGCGTACATACAGTATTTGGCAAGGTTATTGAAGGTATGGATGTTGTTGATCAAATCAGCCAAGGCGACATAATGAATAAAGTTACCATTAGTGAGGAATGATTTAACTGATAGCGTCGTAAATTGAGGTAAGGAGGGCAATCTGTGACTCCTGTTGAGACTATGCTCCAAGCGAAAAGCTGGGCTGTTGTAGGAGCTACCGACAACACACAGAAGTTTGGCTATAAGATATTTAAAGCGCTCAAGGACGCTGGTTATAGTGTATATCCGGTAAACCCTGGTATAACCGAGATACTTGGCGATACATGTTATCCTGCCCTTAGGGATTTGCCAATCAGGCCTGAGGTTGTGAATGTTGTAGTACCGCCGAAAGTCGGGGAACAAATTATGAATAATTGTTCTGAACTTGGCATTAAAAATGTATGGCTGCAGCCTGGGGCCAATGCCGCCAATGTAGTAGCGGCAGCCAATAATTTGGGTCTTACTGTGGTTGATCAAAACTGTATATTGGTTGAACTGCGCAACCACAAGTGGATATGTACTTCAGTTAAGTGAAAAGGGGGACTGTCTGTGGCAACTGTAGTCAATGCTAACGGTAACAATTTCCAGGAGGAAGTGCTTGATACGGCTAAGCCGGTACTTGTAGACTTTTGGGCTCCTTGGTGTGGCTATTGCAATAAGCTTGCACCTATTATGGATGAATTGGCGCAAGAAATGAGTGACCAAATCAAAGTTGTAAAAGTTAACGTTGATGAAAATCGTTCACTAACCCAAAAATACGGTGTGATGAGTTTGCCTACAATGATTGTCTTCAAAGACGGTGAGCAATTAGAAAAACTGACAGGTTATCTGCCTAAAGCCAACATAACTTCTAAACTCAAAAAACTAGTATAACCGTTATTCCCGGCCATATGGCCGGGAATTTATTTGTCCTGTAACGCATATCCCCTTATACAATGGCATAGGAAATAGCATGAGTATTTCTGAAGCAGCGGAGGATATAATGGTGCGGGATAAGGCAGTAAAAGTAGTACTGGTGGGTTCGCCCAATGTTGGCAAAAGTGCCATCTTTAATTATTTGACAGGCAGTTATGTTGCTGTGTCCAATTACCCAGGTACTACAGTTGATATTTCCACAGGCCATTTCAAATATGGCCTGCAGCGTTTTGAGATTATTGATACCCCCGGGATGTATTCATTAATTCCTCTGACAGAAGAGGAAAGGGTCACTCGACTATTGTTAACCAGGCAATTGTCAGATGTTGTTGTTCATGTTGTCGATGCAAAAAATCTAAGGCGGATGCTCAATATGACGATTCAGCTTATTGATGCAGGGTTGCCGGTTATTCTTAATTTAAATATTATGGATGAAGCTCAGAATATGGGGATGCTTATCAATATTCAGCTTCTCGAAAAAATGCTGGGGATTCCGGTGATTGCGACTTCGGCAGTCAATAAGGCTGGATTAGAAGCGTTAAGAAAAGCAATTAGTCAATATAAACAACTACAGCCAAGTATCTTTAAACTAAATGATGAGCTTGAGCAAGCGATAACTAAAATAAGCGCTCTGTTAACTTGCTCCTATGGTATGAGCAAAAGGATTACTGCCTTACTGCTTTTGCAAGGGGACACTATGGTACTCAATAGTGCTGCACAGACCGAAAAAGCGTGGCTGAAGATAGTTGCCGTTATTGATTGCTTAGCATTGAAAAATAAAAATAACCTTGCTGCTCTGGTAGCAATAGAGCAGCAGGCTATTATTGATAAAATAGTGGCTAATGTTGTCAGATATGCAAGCTTTGAGCGTCAGCCATTTAAAAACATGGCAGGCTGGCTGGGCAAAATAACCAGAGAACCTTTAACAGGGATTCCAATTTTATGTTTGGTGCTTTATTTTGGATTATACCAGTTTGTGGGGAAATTTGGGGCCGGATACCTTGTTGACTATATTAATGACAGCGTATTTGTGCCCATCATCAATCCGGTGGTGGTAATGGGCGCCAATGCTTATATTCCATGGGAGTGGCTAAGGTCGCTGGTAGCCGGTGAATATGGTATTTTTACGATGGGATTTCGGTACGCAACTGCAATTATTTTACCCATTGTCGGGACCTTCTTTTTGGTTTTCGCCTTATTGGAAGATACTGGGTATCTTCCGCGACTGGCTATGCTGGTTGACGCTGTTTTTCGGTATTTTGGACTTAACGGCCGTGCTGTTATCCCGCTAACGCTGGGATTGGGGTGTGGCAGCATGGCGGTAGTGGTAACGCGAACCTTAGAAAGCAAGCGTGAAAGAGTATTGGCTACTTTTTTGCTGTCTTTAACGATACCTTGTTCTGCTCAGTTGGGGGTAGTCTTAGCATTACTTTCTCATAACACAACGATTGTTACTATCTGGAGTGCGTATATGCTGCTAGTCTTTGCCAGTGTGGGCTGGTTGAGTGCTCAGTTTATTCCGGGAAGCAGAAGCGCCTTTTATATGGAAATACCGCCATTACGATTGCCGCTTGTTGGTAATGTCCTGAAAAAGGCATATGCCCGCATGGCCTGGTATTTTATGGAGATACTACCGGTGTTTATTATTACCAGTATTCTATTATGGGCGGGCGATTGCAGCGGCATTTTAGATAGGATGATATGCTATATTGAGCCCTTTATGGCATTTATCGGGTTACCGCCAGCAGCAGCGCAAGCATTTTTACTGGGCTTTTTCCGGCGTGATTATGGGGCTGCAGGACTTTACGATCTCGCAGTGGCAGGTAAACTAACAGATGCGCAATTGCTTACTGCAGCAATTGCATTAACCTTATTTGTTCCCTGTGTGGCTCAATTGGCTGTCATGGTTAAAGAACGAGGGCTAGTGATATCTTTGACAATGGTGGTGGTAATAATTATGATTGCTTACGGTTCGGCGGCACTCATTCATAATGTGCTTACCTTGTTGGCCATAGGAAGGTGAGGGGTGTTATGACAGAACAATCGGTAACCGAACTTAAAGCAGGTGAGAAGGCTAGCGTTATAGCTATACACGGCCAAAGCGCAGCAAGCATGAGAAAACTTATCGTTTTCGGGTTGTTACCTGGAAGGGAGATCGAGGTGCTACAGACCTTTCCGGCTTATGTTCTTAAGATTGATAATACCCAACTGGCCCTTGACTATGAAGCGGCGTTTGGTATTACCGTGGCTAGGTATCAGTCAAATCAAAAAAAATAAAACAGGGCTGTAATTTGCCCTGTTTTTGCAATTATGCACTTACTGCTTCATTTAAGGCGGCAATCAGTGCCGGTGTGTCAATACCATGGGCAGCAGCGCCTTGTTCGATATTTTCGAAGCGGGCGGCGGCACAACCTAAGCAGCCCATGCCAAAATTGCGAAATACTTCAACGGTTTGGGGATATTGTTGAACAACATCAACAATACTCATTTCTTTAGTGATAGTCATTTTAATAACCTCCTTTAGTTGAGCGTGGAACATGTTGACAATATAAATCATTATAGCATACTTGACTAATATTTGTCATGACTTTATTATGAAATTAGAGAATGGCAATCATGCTATTTATTATTAACTGATTTATATTTTTTATACGAAATCAGAGTTATGTTAGGAGCTTTATATGGAGAAAATTGCTTTTTCTATTGGGTCAATTAATTTTAACTGGTTTGGGCTAATTTTAGCCACTGCTATAATTATAGCAGTGGCTATTAGCTGGTATTATGTCCGTCTGCGTAATGAAAATTCAGACAGATTGCTAGAATTGGCACTCTATAGTTTACCTGTAGGCTTAGTGACTGCCAGAGCCTACTATGTTATTGTAAATTGGCAGCTTTATGCAGCTAACCCCAATGAAATCCTGCAAGTGCAACATGGTGGTTTGGCTATCCATGGAGCTATTATCGGCGTCACTTTGACAATCTGGGTATATTGCCAAGTTAAAAAAATTTCTTTTTGGCGATGGGCCGATATGCTGGCACCAGGGCTTATTTTTGGGCAGGCTATAGGTCAATGGGGAAACTTTATTAATCAGGATGCATTTGGATATCCGACTGATGTTGCCTGGGGCATCTACATTGACTATATATATCGCCCGCTAGGCTATGAACAGTTTGATTTTTTTCATCCGATTTTTTTATATGAATGCTTGTGGGACTTAATTGTATTTAGTATACTTATTATTATGACTTGGCTGCTTACTAAATATCCAAGTAAGTCAGCAGCTGGCAGTGTATTTTTGCTGTATATTATTTTGTACTCGGCAGGTCGCTTTGTCATTGAGGGCTTGCGGCTTGATAGTGAAATGTTTGGAGTGTGGCGATTAGCGCAACTAGTTAGCGTCATTGCCATACTAGTGGCCGGAGTACTTATGTTGTGGCGCAACTATAAGCGCAAAGCAGGATCCAGCTTAGTCTTTTAGGGAGGTGGGACGGTGGTTCACATTAGTCGACGTCAGGGATGGTTTCTCATTATAGGCCTTGTTTTTTTACTAATAGTATCAGCTTCTGTAGTAAGCACCACTGCTGTAGTGGCGGGACGCAATATGAATCGTGTTGCAGGTAGTTCACTTGCTGATGTGCCGATCTTAAATTATCATAAAGTGGATAACTTTTATCATGCGTTGTCAATACCACCAGAAGAGTTCGAAGAGCAAATGGCATATTTAGCTCAAAATGGGTTTACGACAATAACGCCTGACCAGCTTATGGCTTATCTCAATCATGATCGGGAACTGCCGGAAAACCCCATTTTGATTACTTTTGATGATGGTTATTTGGATAATTTCACCAATGCTTATCCGATTATGAAAAAGTATGGTTTTACGGCTACTATATTTTTAGTGACGAATAAAGTAGGACATGAGGAAAACTTTATGTCCTGGGAGCAAGTACGGACAATGCAAAAAGACGGTTTTGTTTTTGGTTCCCATACGGTATCTCATGCCGCTCTTACCAAGTTTTCACGTGAGGAGGCTATGAGAGAGCTGACTGACTCACGAAAAGAACTGGAGCGGCAGCTAGGGGTTAAAACGCGATATTTTGCCTATCCTACTGGCGTATATAATCACCAGATTGAAGAAATGGTTAAGCAGGCAGGCTATAAAGCAGCCTTTACCATTCGCTATGGTCAGGCTGGTACGGGAAGTAACCCCTACGCACTTGAACGGATACCTATATTTAGAGGACAACATACATTCCGAAGCTTTTTTGTCAGGCTTAACGCAGCACCGGTATTGGAACGCTTTGGCCTGATAAGAAATTAATGTAATGGAATATAGGACTTTAGTCCAATTTTTTGTTTTTTAAGAATCCTGCGGGTTTTAGGCAGGATTTTTTTTATTTAGCAAGAATAAACTAAAAAGTGGTATAAAGTGGTGTAAAGTGGTTGAATTATTTTAGATGGTGGTGGTACAGCCGTGTTTATGGGGGAGTATTTGCATACCATTGATAATAAAGGCCGGCTGATTTTTCCCGCTAAGTTTCGGGATGAGTTGGGAGAACTATTTATTGCCACCAAAGGACTGGATAATTGTTTATTTGTATATACCCGCAGTGAGTGGGCTATCCTAGAAGAAAAATTAAAAAAGCTTCCGTTAGCCAAACCGGAAGCCAGAGCCTTTGTTCGTTTCTTTTTTTCAGGAGCTGCTGAGCTGGAATGTGACAAACAGGGAAGAGTATTGTTGCCGACAAATTTACGCGAGCATGCGGGCTTAGATAAAGATGTAGTTGTAATTGGTGTGTCGACTCGAATTGAGGTTTGGAACAAGGCCGCCTGGGATGAATATAACCAGAAAGTCAGCCCCACGGTTGCTGAAATTGCTGAAAATCTCGCCGATTTGGGTATTTAATTATAACCGAAACGAGTTGTTAAAAAATGCAGGGTTTTGAATTTGAGCATACCAGCGTACTGTTGGAAGAAAGTGTTGCCGGGGTTTTTTCCAATCCGCAGGGTATTTATGTAGATTGTACGTTAGGAGGAGGCGGTCATTCGTCGTGTTTAGCTGCCCGTATGGCACCAGCGGGATGGCTGATTGGTATTGATCAAGACGCTGCAGCTATTCAGGCGGGGCAGCAACGGTTGGCAGAGGCCGCTTGCCGGATTAGCATTGTGCAGGATAATTTTCGTAATTTAGGTGCCATACTTGATCGTTTAGAGACTGGCCTGGTAGATGGAATTTTGTTTGATTTGGGCGTTTCGTCACATCAGTTGGATGTTGCCGAGCGGGGATTTTCCTATATGCAGGATGCGCCGCTTGATATGCGCATGAATCCCGAGGCTGATTTTTCGGCCTATGAACTAGTAAACACGTATGATGAACAGCAGTTGACAGAGGTTATCGTGAGCTATGGTGAGGAACGCTGGGCTAAACGAATTGCTAAATTTATTGTGGAAAGCAGGAAAAACGCTGCTATTGCTACAACCAGGCAACTGGTCGATATTATCAAAAAAGCAATTCCGGCTGGCGCACGCCGGGATGGACCCCATCCGGCCAAGCGAACGTTTCAGGCCATTCGAATTGAAGTCAATAACGAACTGGGGATTTTACGGGATACTTTCCTCACTGCGGTGGAAAGGTTAAAACCGGGAGGCCGTATTGGCATAATAACGTTTCATTCACTGGAAGACCGGATTGCCAAACAAACGCTGCAAGAGTTGTCTAAAACCTGTATCTGTCCACCACAATTACCAGTGTGTATGTGTAATACTAAACCCAAAGTAAAGGTTCTAAGAAAACCTACACTGCCATCGTTAGATGAGATTGAGCACAATCCACGAGCCCGCAGTGCTAAGCTGCGGTTGGCGGAAAAGTTATCATGATGAATTGTTCTAAATAGTAAGGAGGAACAATAAAGATGTTAGTACATAAAAAGCGGGAGATACCTGCTTATGAACAAGAATCCGCTTTACCTACGCCGAAGATTGTACGAAAAGCTGACAAACGATTGCGTGCCAAGTGTCTGGTACTAGTAATCCTGGCTGCTATAATGGCGGCGGTTACAACCATGCAGAGTGCTATCATTATTCAAGCAGGCTATGATTTGGTTAAAGTTAAAAGCCAAGTAGCAAAAATTGAAAAAGAAAATGAGATTTTACGTCTTGATATTGCGAAACTAAAATCACCACAACGTATTGAAGAATATGCTGCCAAAAACTTGGGAATGGTTGTGCCCCAAAACGCTTATTATGCAACTACAGTTATGCCTGACAGCAATCCCTCTCAGCCACCAGCCGCTGATAATAATAGCGGGATTGCAGATAAAGTGCTAAGCGCAATCAAAGTACACACGGCGGAGGCGAATAAAGGGCGGTAATCTGGATGATGGGGGAGATGAATAAGTGGCAGCTGTTTCGCATGTTACCATCAGAAAAAGGGTGGCGTTCCTTTTTCTTGTTATATCGGTAATTATGATGGGGTTGATTGGTCGCTTACTATATCTCCAGTTTTACAAAAGTGTCTGGTTATCAGAAAATGCTGTTGATCAACGCATTCGCGAAATTCCGGTTGAGGCTAAACGGGGTATTATTTATGATCGGAATGGCCGGGAGCTCGCAGTTAGTGTTAGTACTGAATCTGTCTACGCAATACCTGCCGAAATACGTAATCCTGAAGAAACAGCAGCCAAACTGGCTGCTATTTTGGCGTTAGATGAAACCAAGCTTACAAATAAGTTGAAAAAACGTCAGGCGTTTACTTGGATAAAACGCAAGATTGAACCAGAAATTGGTCACCAAGTACAAATGCTTAATCTTCCTGGTATTGGTCTTACCCAGGAAAACCGGCGTTATTATCCCTATGACAATTTGGCTGCTCATGTCCTCGGATTTAATGGTATTGATAGTCAGGGCCTTGACGGAGTAGAAATGACCTTTGACAGTTACTTAAAAGGCCGTTCTGGCAGTATTGTCATTGAGTATGATGCCAGAGGCCAGGAAATACCGAATGCTTCGCATCGTTTTTCGCCGCCAATTGACGGTCATAATATCTATCTTACCCTTGATGTGGTTATTCAACAGATTGTCGAACGTGAACTAGATCGTGTAATGAAGGAAACCCAGGCTAAGGCAGTTACCATCATTGCCATTGATCCAAGGGATGGCGGTATCTTGGCTTTGGCTAACAGACCAGACTATAATCCTAATAACTTCAGTGACTTTTCCCCTAAATTATGGCGGAATATTGCTGTATCGAATGTCTATGAGCCAGGGTCTACTTTTAAAATTATTACTACATCTGCTGTCATGTCTGAACATCTTGTTAAGGCTGATGAAAGGTTTTTTGATCCCGGGGAAGTCGAAGTACAAGGGCGCAGGATTCATTGCTGGAAACATGGCGGGCATGGCAGTCAGACTTTTGCCGAAGTGGTTCAGAACTCTTGCAATGTTGGATTTGTTAATGTAGGATTGCGGTTAGGCCGTGAGTCGTTTTATCGCTATATTGATGCTTTTGGTTTGGGGCAGCACACCAATATTGATTTGCCGGGAGAAGCAAAAGGCATAACGATTGACAGAGCTAAAGCAACGCCTATTAATATTGCGACAATGTCTATCGGGCAAAGTATTGCTGTTACTCCTATTCAGTTGGTTACGGCAGCGGCAGCAGTAGCTAATGATGGTAAACTGCTAAGGCCGCAGATTGTAAGGGAAGTAAAGGACAAATCAGGGCAAGTAATTAGATCCTTTCAGCCTGATGTTGTCAGGCAAGTTCTTGATCCTTCTATTACAATGCAGGTCAAAGAAATATTAGAGTCGGTGGTATCGCAAGGCTCTGGCAGAAATGCGTATATCGAAGGTTTCAAGATTGCCGGTAAGACGGGTACTGCACAAAAAGTTGGTGCAGGTGGCTATTTACCTGATAAATACGTCGCATCCTTTGTTGGGTTTGCGCCTGCTGATAACCCACAGGTAGCTATGCTGGTTGTCATTGATGAGCCTGTTGGACTATACTATGGTGGTCAGATTGCCGCCCCTGTATTTGGCGCAGTAATGAAAGATGTATTGCAGTATCTTAAGGTTAATCCGCAATTATCGGCAAATAGCAAAGCTGGTACTGAACAAGCGCACGTGCTGGTTCCTAGTGTTATAAATCTGAGTATTCCTGAAGCAATGAAGGAATTACAACAGGCTGGATTAACCCCGCGCATTGAGGAGACTGGTGATAGGATTGCAGACCAAATTCCTAAACCGGGCAGCCGTATACCTAGTGGTGGCGGTGTGCTGCTCTATACGATGACACCAAGATATTCAACTGGTGAAGTTACTGTTCCAGACTTAACCGGGCGGACATTGCGGGAAGCGTCAGATTCGCTGGCTGAATTAGGTCTGGCGATTAAACCGGTAGGAACAAACGGTCAGGCTGTTAAGCAGGATCCGTTGGCAGGGAGTAAAGTATTATCAGGCACAAGCATTACTATCTATTTTGAGTGAACTCGTTTCAGCATAGCTGAAACTTTGGGGATTCAGGTGGAGAGTCTACTCCACCTGAATACGCCGCCTATAGAGACGAACTCGTATCCAAGATAAAGCGTTAAAATAGGGAATAATGGTAAAAATAAATAGGGGCAGCATATTAATTAGAAAATTTTTGTATTTTGGGCAGGAGGATTTTGGATGGCCAAGAATTTAAAACAATTAACGACATTGTTAGCAGACGCTACGATTTGGGGAAAGCTTGATCAAACCATTGAAGCAGTGGCACATGACTCCCGCAAAGTGGTTCCAGGGACATTGTTTTTTTGTCTAAGCGGTGTTCATGTTGATGGGCATGATTTTATTGCTGAGGCTGCCCGGCGTGGTGCAGTCGCTGTGGTAGTAGAAAGAGATGTGTCAAATGTTGTTGATGCTGCGATTACGATAATCAGGGTTGGCGATACCCGGGTGGCAATGCAGGCCATTGTACCTTGCTTTTTTGATTATCCTGGACATAAACTGCGAATGATTGGTGTAACTGGTACCAACGGCAAAACTACATCTACTTACTTAATTCGCGATATTTTGCGAAAAGCCGGTTATAAAGTCGGATTAATTGGCACAATCCAGACTCTTATTGAGGATAAGACACTACCAATAAAAAACACTACCCCTGATGTTATTGAGCTGCAAAGTACATTGGCGGAAATGGTCAATAGTGGTATGGAGTATGTTATTATGGAGGTTTCTTCCCATGCCCTGGCGCTTAATCGGGTGGCTGGCTGTGAGTTTGATGTCGGTATCTTTACCAATATGACCCAGGATCATTTAGATTTTCATCAGACTTTTGAGAATTATATTGATGCCAAGGCTAAGTTGTTCCGCAGTTTGGGCAAACCTGGTAATACGAAAACAGGTAAAACAGCAGTCGTCAATTTGGATGATAATGCCGGGGCCATTATGGCCCAGAATGCAGCTTGTCCGGTAATTAGTTATGCTGTTAATAAAGAAGGAGTTTTGACGGCCAGCAATGTTGCTGTTAGAGAAACTGGTTCCAATTTCCAAATTAAAGGCCCATTTGGCACTATGGAGCTATCGCTTAGCATTACAGGCATGTTTAATGTTTATAATGTTTTAGCGGCAGTGGGGGCGGCTTTGGCCGAAGGGGTTCCCCCTGAAGTTATCAAACAGGCCTTGGAGAGTTTTACTAGTGTACCGGGACGGTTTGAACTAGTGCAGGCAGGGCAACCATTTACGGTGATTGTAGATTATGCCCATACGCCTGATGGTTTGGAAAATGTGCTAAAAACGGCAAAACAGTTTGTCCAGGGAAAAATAATTGTGGTTTTTGGTTGTGGTGGTGATCGCGACCGTACAAAACGACCAATTATGGGTAAACTAGCTGTTCAATATGGCGATGTTGTACTTGCAACATCAGATAATCCGCGTAGTGAAGACCCGGAAAAGATACTGGCAGATGTAGAAGTAGGTATCAAAGAGGCCTTATGTGCAGATAACAAGGGGAAAATCTATGAAGTAATTCCTGACCGCCGTCAGGCAATTACGCAGGCTATTCGATTGGCAAAAGCACATGATGTTGTACTTATTGCTGGCAAAGGTCATGAAACCTATCAAATCTTAAAAGATAAAACAATTGATTTTGATGACAGGCAAGTAGCGCGTGAAGTCATCAAGGAGATGAGCGACAATGGCTGATTTTAGTTTGACCGAAGTGCTTAAGGCTACTGGCGGTCAATTGATTAATGCTGGTGACAGCAAGCTGTTCCAAGGTGTTTCGACTGATACCAGGAGCATTCAGGCCGGGAATTTATTTGTTGCTTTGGTTGGTGAACGTTTTGACGGCAATGAATTTGTCGCTCAGGCTGTAGCTAAAGGGGCAACAGCTCTACTTGTCAGTAAGACGGTGAATGTGCCTGACTATGTCACTGTAATCCAAGTAATAAATACATTGGCGGCGTTGCAGGCTCTGGCCAGATTTCATCGGCAGCGATACCCTATTCCGCTAATTGCCGTGACAGGATCTAATGGTAAAACAACGACTAAAGATATGCTTGCAGCTGTATTATCCAGCAAGTTCAAAGTGCTTAAAACGGAAGCTAATTTTAATAATGAAATCGGTTTATCACTTACCCTATTAAAGCTTGAAGCTAGTCATGAGGTTGCTGTTGTTGAAATGGGCATGCGGGCCAGCGGGGAAATCCGCGAGCTGACTGAAATTGCATTACCAACAGTAGGCGTAGTGACCAATGTCGGCGAAACCCATATGGAAATCCTCGGATCAATTGAGAATATTGCGTCTGCTAAAGCAGAACTTGTTGAGGCAATTGCACCTGATGATTTAGTAGTACTCAATGTTGATGACCCACATGTACGGGATATGCAGCACAAAACCCAGGGGAGAGTCGTATTTTATGGTATAGCTTCAGATGCATTTGTCAGGGCTGAGAACATAACTACCGGGAAAAATGCTGAACTGAGTACTACCTTTGATTGCTGCAGTGCTCGCGGTTCTTTTACGGTCACCTTGCCAACAGTCGGTATTCATAATGTTTATAATGCACTTGCAGCTATTACTGTAGGCTGGGAGCTAGGTTTGCAGCCAAGTGAAATACAGACCGGAATTAGTAGTTTTGTTCCTGGGGCTATGCGGCTTGAAATAAATAGCTATGGCCCGTATACGGTCATCAATGATGTTTATAATGCGAGTCCGTTGTCAATGGCGGCCGCGCTTACTACCTTAGCCAATATCAGTAAGGGCCGTAAGATTGCCGTGCTGGGTGATATGCTAGAGCTGGGTGATGCCTCGGTTGAGGCTCATCGCAGGGTGGGCAGGCTAGCCGCAGAGCAGGGGGTAGATAGTATCCTAGCGGTTGGAGAATTAGCAAAGCATATTGCTGCTGCTGCCAGCGAACAGGGTGTAAAATCTACGCAATCCTTTACTGAACATAAAGCGGCGATTGACGCCCTACGCAAACTGCTAAAGCCAGGGGATTGTATTTTACTTAAAGGCTCCCGTGGCATGAAGATGGAAACTATGCTGGCAGCATTTCAAGACATATAGTCTATATTTATCTTATTCTGTATTAAAGAAGTTTGCAGGCGCAGGCCGGTGGTGTATTGACTTGTGCTTTTGCCAACATACCACCCGCCTGCAAAAAGCTTTAAAGCGTTGTATATATTTAGGAGGTTACCATGCAGGAATTGTTGTATGCTGCAGTTATGGCATTTGTCATTGCCATAGCAGCAGGGCCGCTCTTTATTCCCATGCTGAAGCGGCTGAAATTCGGGCAAAGTATTAGAGAAGAAGGACCTGAGAGTCATTATGCCAAGGCCGGTACCCCCACTATGGGCGGGGTATTGATTTTGCTGGCACTGATTATTCCCAGTTTGATTTTTGCGGGTAGCAATCCGGAAGTATTATTGGCTTTATTTGTTACCTTAGGGCATGGTCTAATTGGATTTTTGGATGATTTTATTAAAGTGGTATTAAAACGCTCACTAGGTTTGAAAGCCAGGCAAAAGCTGCTGGGGCAGATAATTATGGCCCTGGCCCTGTCTTATATTGCCAGTATTTATTTTGGACGTGGTACAGATTTATGGATACCTGTGTTAGGGGCAAGTGTTGACTTTGGGGCCTTATATTATGTATTGATTTTTCTTGTGCTTGTCGGAACGACAAATGCGGTTAATCTTACTGATGGACTTGACGGCTTGGCTGCAGGTACGACCACAGTGGCCGCGCTAGCGTATACAGTAATCGCCTTGTACTTTGGCAAACCATACTTAGCCATTTTTTGTGTAGCCTTGGCGGGAGCCTGTCTTGGTTTTTTACGATACAATGCTCATCCGGCCAAAGTATTTATGGGTGATACCGGTTCGCTGGCTTTGGGTGGGGCGCTGGCTGCAGCGGCGGTATTGACTAGAACTGAATTCCTGCTTGTTATCGTTGGTGGTGTATTTGTAATTGAAGCGTTGTCTGTCATTATTCAAGTTATTTCGTTTAAATCAACCGGAAAACGGGTATTCAAAATGAGTCCTATTCATCACCACTTTGAATTATCCGGTTGGTCGGAAACAAAAGTTGTGACAGTATTCTGGCTGGCAGGGACACTGTTTGCCGCTATCGCATTAAGTATCTTGGCAGTTAGCCGGGCTGGAGGAATATAAATTGATTAGACAAACAGAATTCGCCAATAAAAAAGTTCTGGTATTAGGCGCTGGTATCAGCGGGCTTTCCGTAGCTCAAATTTTGCAGCAGTTAGGCGCGAGTGTTGTTGTAAGTGATGCTAAAGCTATGGATCAATTTGAGCAGGATTTTTCTGAACTGCAAGCGGGTGGTATTGCCTTTGTGATGGGACACCAGAATGAGAAACTACTGGATGACATAGACTATCTTGTGGTGTCTCCGGGTATATCCATTTATATCCCGCTTGTTGTGGCTGCGCAAAACCGGGGTATTTGTGTTATGAGCGAAGTCGAGGTGGCTTATCGTTTGAGTGAGGCACCCATGATTGCGATTACGGGCACTAATGGTAAAACGACAACAACAACTTTGGTTGGCGAAATGCTTAAAACTACCGGTCACCAAGTTGGGGTAGGGGGTAATATTGGAGCCGCATTGTCTGAGCAGGCGCTTGCGGCCAGACCGGATGGCTTTGTTGTGGCAGAGATATCGAGCTTTCAACTTGAGGGTGTTAGCGAGTTTCGTCCCCACATTGCTGCCATTTTGAACCTGACTCCTGATCATTTAGACCGGCATCATACGATGGAAGTTTATCAGCAAATGAAAGAGCAAGTATTTAGCAGACAAGAAGCTAGCGATTACTTAATTTTGAACTATGATGATATGGCTGTGCGCGGTATGGCTAAGCGGGCCAAGGGAAAAGTAGTATATTTTAGCCGTCAGCAGTGTCTTGCTGCTGGAATTTATATCGAAAATGGCAAGATCAAAATGAACCTGGATGGTAATAGTAGTGAGATCTGTGCTGTTAATGATATTAACATAAAGGGCGGCCACAATGTGGAAAATGCATTAGCTGCCTGTGGAGTTGCTTATTTTGCCGGAGTTCGGCCTGAAGCAATGGCAGAAGTTCTTAAAACTTTTTCCGGTGTGGAGCACAGGATTGAGTTTACGGCTGAAATTGCTGGCATAGCCTATTATAATGATTCTAAAGCCACTAATCCTGAATCGGCGATAAAAGCGCTGGAAGCCTTTGACGGTCATATTATTCTCATTGCCGGTGGACGGGATAAGAATACAGATTTAACCGCATTTATGAAGCTGGCAAAAGAACGTGTGGATCATCTGATTCTGCTTGGAGAGGCTAAGCAGCGTTTCGCTGAGGCAGCGACGCAGCAGGGGGTGAACAATATTCATCAGGTGGCCACATTTGCCGAGGCAGTAACGCTGGCACACAAGTTGGCGCAGCCACCACAGGTGGTAGTATTATCGCCTGCTTGTGCCAGTTATGATATGTTCAATAATTACGAGGAACGGGGGAAAGTCTTTAAGGACTTGGTGCGCCAATTAGGGTAAGGAGGGAGCAAGATGGGAGTCAGACCTAAGTCGCCCGATTATGTCGTTTTTTTTGCCATTATGGGTTTGTTGGGTTTCGGGATAGTAATGGTCTATAGTTCCAGTGCTGTTTCTGCATATGTAAACTATAATGACAGTTTCTATTTTTTAAAACGACAGTTGATATGGGCTACACTAGGAATACTGACGATGTTGTTTACTATGAATATTGATTATCACGTGTGGCGCAAACTAGCCAAACCGATTATGATAATCACCTTGCTTTTATTGGTCTTGGTTCTTGTTCCTGGTTTAGGAAAGGTAGTCAACGGTGCCAGACGTTGGCTGGGGTTTGGTTCACTTTATCTACAACCGTCAGAAATTGCGAAATTAAGTATGGTACTGTTTACTGCCAATAGTTTGGCACGGTCACAAGATAAAATTGGTAACTTTGTTAAGGGGGTTATGCCCCAATTATTGATGCTGATACTGGTATTTGGATTAATTTTGAAAGAGCCTGATTTAGGGACCGCGCTTGTTATTAGCGGAACGGTTTTTATTCTATTGTTTGCCTCAGGTGCTAAGCTTACGCACCTGGGGTCCTTGGGTGCTGCCGGCGTGCTCGGTATAATTACCGCAATTATTGCCGAACCCTACCGGCTAAAACGTTTGTTAGCTTTTAGTGATCCGTGGGCCGATCCATTAAATAGCGGCTACCATATCATTCAGTCCTTATATGCGATCGGCTCTGGCGGTCTGTTTGGTGTTGGTTTGGGGCGCAGCCGGGAAAAGTTCTTGTATTTGCCTGAGCCTCATACTGACTTTATCTTTGCTATTTTGGGTGAGGAACTTGGCTTTATTGGTACAGCCACAGTTGTAATCCTATTTTTTCTATTTGCCTGGAGAGGTTTTAAAACAGCTATATCAGCGCCAGATATATATGGCAGCCTGCTGGCTGGAGGTATAACCAGTATGATTGTACTGCAGGCGCTTATGAACATTGCCGTAGTTACAGCCTCAATGCCGGTAACAGGAATCCCATTGCCCTTCATTAGCTTCGGTGGTTCAGCCCTGATTTTCACGTTGGCTGCGGTGGGTATACTCCTTAATATTTCCCGGTATGTCAGCTTGAAATGAATGTAGGGGGCAAGGTTATGCGAATTATTATTTCTGGCGGGGGAACAGGTGGGCACATCTACCCCGCCATTACTATCGCCAGAGAGGTAGCCAAGTTAGCAGATAACTGCGAGATACTATTTGTGGGGACGAAGCATGGGCTGGAAGCAGATATCATTCCGAAGGAAGGTTTTCCCTTTGCTACTATCGAAGTACGCGGCCTAGAACGGCGGTTGTCCTGGCAGAATGTCCGAACACTCTTTACTACCGTAGGAAGTGTTTGGAATTCTGCTCAAATTATAAAAAAATTTCGCCCTGACGTTGTTATTGGTACTGGTGGTTATGTATGTGGTCCGGTGCTTTTAGCGGCCAGCTTGCTAAAAATACCAACCATTATTCAAGAACAAAATGTTATACCTGGCATCACGAATAAAATTTTATCCCGGTTTGTTGATAAAATTGCTTTAGGCTATCAAGATGCTGCAGCTTATTTTACTAAATGCAGGCCTGAGCAAATTGTAGTTACCGGTAATCCTATTAGACCGGAGGTCATGTCCGCTAAACGGGAAGAAGGGTTGACTGAACTCGGACTTGCGCCTGATAAACTCACTGTTTTGGTAGTTGGAGGAAGCCGGGGGGCTCGCAGTATTAATAAGGCGATGTCTGGTGTGTACAACCATTTTAGCGGCAATTCACAGATTCAAATATTGCATGTAACAGGACAAAGCGAGTATAATAGCATGGTTGGCAATAGTAAGCAATCTGGTATAGAGCTATCCAGTGCTGGTAATATTATCATCAAACCATATTTATATAATATGCCGTTAGCTTTGGCGGCTGCTGATTTAGCTATTTTCAGAGCTGGAGCAGTCGGTTTGGCTGAATTAACAGCGCGCGGCATTCCAGCAATTTTGATACCATACCCCTATGCTGCAGAAAACCATCAGGAGTTTAATGCCAGAGCTTTAGAAAAGCAGGGGGCAGCAGTAGTAATTATCGACAAAGAACTGACAGATAGTAAACTGATAGATACTATCAAACAGCTGCTAGATAATCCGGAAGTACTTTCAAGTATGGCTAAGAAAAGTAAAGAGTTAGGTTGCCCACAGGCGGCAGAAACAATTGCCCGGCTGGCACTTAGTCTGAAAAAACCTTAATCTTGCTAATAAGGTAACATCAGGTGCCAAGAGTGCATACACTATGGTATGCCAAAGCGGCAGCTAGATAGGCTAGGGAATAACTCTTTCTGCAGATATAGGCGCTGGAGTTACTGGTGCGCAAGAAAGGGGAGAAATACTGTTGTTAGATAATATAAAAAGAATTCATTTTGTTGGTATTGGTGGCTCAGGTATGAGCTCTATTGCGAAGGTACTGCTGGAAATGGGGTATACTGTGTCTGGTTCTGATGCTCAGGAATCAGCCGTTACCACAAAACTTGCTCAAGCTGGCGCGAGAGTGCATATTAGCCACAGTTACGAAAATATTGGTGATACGCAAGCTGTAGTTGTTTCTACTGCAATCCCTGAGACCAATCCGGAGGTAAAGGCTGCCAGGGACAAGGAAATACCTGTATATCACCGGGCCGATGTGCTGGCATTTTTAATGTCTAAACAGCGGGGAATAGCTGTAGCTGGTGCGCATGGCAAGACTACAACGACGTCAATGATTGCTCTGATGTTGGAACAGGCAGGTACAGATCCGACCATAGTCATTGGTGGTGAGCTGGAATCAATAGGCGGCAGCGCAAAACTTGGTCACGGTTCCTATTTGGTGGCAGAAGCCGATGAAAGTGATGGCTCCTTTTTGAAACTTTCACCACAGATTGCCATTGTAACCAACATTGAAAACGATCATATGGATTACTACAAAACTATGGATAATATATTGCGTACCTTTGATAAATTCTTGCATCAGCTTGCGCCGGCAGAGGGGATAGCTATTTTATGTTTTGATAATTCCTATGTAAGAAATATAGCTTCTAAGCTTGAAAGACGCTATATATCTTATGCGCTTGAGCATGAGGCAGATGTTGTCGCCCGCAATATAAAATCCGACGGTCCAGTTTCAACCTTCGATGTATACCATCAAGGCAATCTTTTAGGCACAGCTAAAATCTGTGTACCAGGAATCCATAATGTATCTAATGCGTTAGCTGCGGTTGCTGTAGGTATTTATGCCGGGTTAAGTTTTGCACAAATTGTCGAAGGCCTTGGCCTATTTCAGGGAGCAAAACGCCGGTTTCAGACAAAAGGACGGGTTAATGGCGTATGGGTAGTGGATGATTACGCCCATCATCCTACTGAAATTAGCACTACCTTACTCGGTGCACGCCAAACAGAACCTAAGCGGCTAATTTGTGTTTTTCAACCGCACCGGTATACCCGTACGAATTTTCTGCGAAAAGAGTTTGGTGCGGCATTTTCGCAAGCTGATTTGTTAATTCTTACCGATATTTATTCAGCTGGTGAACAGCCTATTCCTGGCGTCAGCGGGGAAACGATTAAGAATGAAATTGAACAGCAAACCAATCAGCGGGTAACTTATGTACCAGATAAAGGTAAAATTGCGCGTTATTTGAATGAAATTGTTGAACCAGGAGATTTAGTAATGACTATGGGGGCCGGCAATATTTACCAAGTGGGTGAAGAGTTGGTAGAAAAACTCACGCAAGCGAATAATGTGTAGTTAGCTAGAGATTAGATTATATTAGAGAAGAGTAAAGGGTGATTGTACTTTTCTGGGAGGGAAGACGATGGAGAAATTTATCGTCAAAGGAGAAGTACAACTAAGTGGCAACGTCCGGATAAGCGGGGCGAAAAATGCTACTTTGCCAATTATGGCAGCAACGCTTCTGTGTTCTGGTATCAGTGTTATCCATGATGTTCCGTATTTGCGCGATATCCAAGCCATGCAGGATATTTTGATATTGCTTGGCGCTAAGATACGCAGGCAAGGTCATACCATGCTAATCGATACCAGCAATGTGAGTAAAGTTGAAATACCTGAACATTTGATGCGGGAAATGCGTGCTTCAGTTTTTTTGATGGGGCCGCTTTTGGGAAGATTTCGCAAAGTCAGACTGTCCTATCCAGGTGGTTGTGCTATCGGTCCTAGGCCAATTAATCTACATATCAAGGCATTAGAGAAAATCGGTGCAATTGTTGATGAAAGTTTTGGTTTTATTGATGCTGAGGCGAAAGAGTTAACCGGCGGTGAAATAAATTTTGATTTTCCCAGTGTTGGTGCTACAGAAAATGCGATGATGGCGGCCGCGCTGGCCAAAGGTACTACGATTATCCGCAATGCAGCGCGTGAACCTGAAATTGTTGATCTGCAGGCTATCTTAAATAAAATGGGAGCAAGAATCAATGGTGCAGGCACTGATACGATTAGAGTTGATGGCGTAGCCCGGCTGGTTCCGGCAGAACATACAGTAATGTGTGATAGAATTGAGGCTGGTACTTTTTTAACCGCAGGCGTTATGACACGTGGTGATATTGTAGTTGAGAATGTCGTTCCTGAATATTTATTCTCAGTTACTGATAAACTGCAGGATATTGGGGCGAAAATAATAACTGGTAAGGATTATATCAGGATAAAGGCAGGCGAAGTCAGGGGTGTAGATATAAAGACGCTGCCATATCCTGGATTTCCTACCGATTTGCAAGCACCGATGTTGTCATTGGTTACCATTGCTAAAGGTACTAGCATTATCACGGAAACTATTTTTGAAAATCGGTTTAAGCATGTTGATGAGCTTACCCGGATGGGAGCTAAAATTAAGGTTGAAGGACGAACCGCTATTATTCGCGGGGTGGCGAAATTGACTGGCGCCATTGTGGCTGCCCCTGATTTGCGGGCTGGCAGTGCGCTGGTATTAGCCGCTTTAGCAGCAGAAGGAACCTCAGAAATTGAGCAGGTATATCATATTGAGCGTGGTTATGAAAATTTAGATAAAAAATTGCAAGCATTAGGAGCAAATATTGTAAAGGTGTAAGGGAGATAAAGGGGGACTTTTTATGAAAGATAAAAAAATTGCAGTTGTTATGGGTGGACCGTCTGCAGAAAGGGAAGTATCTCTGAATACGGGGCGGGCCATTCTAGCGGCGTTAAAAGAAAAAGGTTATCATGCCGTTGGCATCGACCTTGACCCCCGAAAATTAGTTGAGCAACTGGAACAAGAGCAGATCGAGGTCGTATTTAACGCTATTCATGGCCTTTATGGTGAAGATGGTTTGCTGCAAGGCACGCTGGAAATGTTAGGCATACCTTATACCGGCTCAGGTGTATTGGCTAGTGCGATGGCAATGGATAAAACAGTAAGCAAACGATTGTTTATGTCAGCAGGAATACCAACTCCGCGGTCGCGGTTATATACTAAACAGGATGTTGACCTTGCTGTGTTGACAAAAGAGATTCAAGAGGTATTCGGCACACCTGTGGTAGTAAAAGCGGCTGCGCAGGGATCAAGTATTGGCGTGATCATCGTTGAAGATGCTGCAGACATTGTAGTTGCTGTAACAGAGGCTTTTAAATATAGCGGTCATATTGTAGTTGAAGAATTTATAAAAGGAAAAGAATTGACTGTTTCTATACTTGGCAGTGAACAGCCGAAAGCATTACCGATCATCGAAATAGTGCCCCAATCAGGACGATATGATTATACATCTAAATACACTAAAGGCGCGACAGAGTATATAGTACCAGCTCGGTTAGAAGCCAAGGTTGCGGAGCATATCCAGCACATAGCGCTTGATGCCTATAAGTTATTGGGCTGCCGGGGAATTGGGCGGGTTGATGTGATGCTCAGTGACGATAATCAGCCATACGTTTTGGAAATTAACACAATTCCAGGGATGACAGCTACTAGTTTAGTACCTAAAGCTGCTGCTGCTGTTGGCATAGGTTTTGCCGAATTGTGTGAGCAGATACTGCAGATGGTGACTGATTGAAAAAATTGGGCAGTATTTACTGCTCATTTTTTTATTTATTTAGTGGACAATACGTTGTATAATTACTGCAGAAGATGTCTACAGGAGTGATTGTATGCAGACCGCAGAACGCTTGAAAGCAGCTAGAAAGCGGCGCGCTTCTATATTGGCGTTGTGGCTGGCGGCGCTGATAGTATTAATAGCTATTTTTTTATTTATTAATTCTCCCTATTTTATTGTTGGGACAGTAGTGGTTGAGGGCAATAAATATGTAACTGTTGAAGAAGTGCTGCGAATAGCTGGAGTTCCAGAAAAAATAAATATCTTTAGACTAAAACCTGCAGAAATTAAAGAGCGGTTGACTAGTGATCTGCGTGTGGATGAGGTTAAGGTTGAGAGAAATTTTCCGGCTACGATTACTATTCATATCGAGGAACGCCAGCCGTTGGCTTTTGTTGCCAGTCAGTATGGTTTTGTAGAAATTGACCGGCAAGGTATAGTAATGGTTGCATTTAAAAACCTAAAGCAGGTAAAAGTGCCTGTTATTACTGGTGTTCGGTTGGGAAATGTTTATGTTGGCGATCAGATAAATAATCCGGGGCTTGCTAATGTTTTAACCTATTTATCCGAACTGGATGAAGGAGCATTAAACCAATTATCAGAAGTAAACATTAAATCACCGGATGAGCTTGTTGTTTACACTACAAATTCAGTTTGCATTCGGATTGGAGATAATCAGCGTCTCATAGAAAAAGCTAAGCTTACAGCTGAAATTTTACAGGAAATAGCTGCAAAAAAAATGGCTGTCGAGTATGTCGATCTAAACTATACCTCCCCAATTATTAAAATACGTAATAAATAGGGTTCAATTTTGAAAGGAGACGATATTTTGTTACCCATCAAGCAAGGGCAGCTTGCCATTGCCCTGGTCTGCGTAGTATTGGGCATTATGCTGGCGGTGCAATTCCGTACTACGCAAGACATTAAGTCAAGTATTCCCTATCAAAGGGTTGAGGACTTATCCCAACGGCTAAGTCAGACCGAAAAGGAGCGGGACGCGCTAGTTAATCAAGTTCAAGAATTAAAGCGTACTTCAGGCGCTGAAGCCGCGTCTAAGGAATTTGAGAGGATAAAGATGGGGGCCGGTGTAGTAGCTGTCGAAGGACCTGGTATTATTGTAACAATTGATGATAGTAAGCGGCCATCTAAGCCGGGGGAAAACCCTAATTTGTATCTGATTCACGATGATGATATCCTTAAAGTGATTAATGAATTGTGGGCAGCAGGTGCGGAAGCTATGTCGATTAACGAACAACGGCTTATTGCCAGTTCCGAAATTCGTTGTGCCGGGCCAACGTTATCAGTCAATAATTCGCGCTATTCACCACCCTATGAAGTTCGCGTTATTGGTGAGCCAACAACATTAGAGAATGCACTAAAAATGCGTGGCGGTGTGATTGAAACCTTACAGTTTTGGGGTATTCAGGTAACAATCAAAACGCAAGAAGTAGTAAAAGTTCCGGCATTTAAGGGCACTTTTCGGTTTGAACTCGCCAAGCCGGCACAGGAAGGTGGTCTTTAGTATGGCATTGCCGATTGCCGGACTTATTATAGGTGTACTTATAGGTATATCTTTTCCGATTACAGTGCCTGTAGAATATGCTAAGTTTCTGTCAGTGGCGTTGCTGGCATCGCTTGATTCTGTGTTTGGTGGACTAAGAGCAGGCAGTGAAGAAAAATTTGACAATACGATATTTATCACCGGCTTTTTTACAAATGCTTTGTTGGCCGCAGGCTTGGTGTATATTGGCGACCGTCTGGGAATTGACTTATATTATGTTGCTCTATTGGCGTTTGGCTTACGGATATTTCAAAATCTAGCAATCATTCGTCGTTATTTTTTAAAAAAATAATAAAAAAGCTTCAAAGTCATCCTAGCATCGTTTTGGCTTTGAAGCTTTCTTTATGTTTAAATGTAAAATAAATATAGATTTTTCGGTTTAAAAAAAGGGAAAATGGCACTTTTGTTGAAACTATTCTTGAAGAAACATAATACTGTGCTGCGAGGGAGTTATGAATAAAAAAAATATATTAGCTATTGATGTTGGCACAGGTATGATCAAAGTGTTTGTTGGCAGAATGCTAGCTGATGGCAGTGTGGACATTTTAGGTAGTGGTGCTGCTCCAACAGTCGGCTACGATAGAGGAGTTATCACGGACAGTAACGCTTTGACTCATTCTATAAGACAGGCAGTAGATTGTGTTCTTATGGCAGCTGACAGCCAGGAGACAGGTTGTGTATACTTAGGTATTAGCGGTTCATCACTTGTTATGCAAAATAGTATTGGTAGTATTGCCCCAATAACTTCAGGAACTGTGACACGTGAAGATGTTGAACGCGCCTGTAAAGCAGCAGCCTTTGCCGTTGCCGATACTAATTATGAAATTTTACATGTGTTTTCAACCAGGGAATCTGTCGTCAAACCAGGCGCCGCCCTTGAGGTAGAAGCTCACATAATATCGGCGCCGAAGGTAATTGTGCAAGGACTAACCCAGGCGCTTGCCGAAACTGGGCTTAACCTGAATGGCATTGTTGCTAATGGTATTGTGGCTGCAGAAACGTTGAGGAAAGAGTTGCCTGATGAGCGTAATAACTTTATTTTTATGGACATTGGGGCAGGTACGGCCGATGTTGTTATTTATGTTGGTGGTAAGCTTTGCGCTTCAGCCTCGTTACCCTTGGGCGGTGATTATATAACCAATGATTTGATGCAGGGATTGAGTGTTAACCGAGTCCATGCTGAAGAAATTAAGCGATATTATTCCAGGTTGTCTCCTGATTTGCATAATCAAGGAGTGGTTCTGGACTGTAATGATTACGGAACTACAGATAAGCATATTTCTTTTGATTTTTTATATGATATTATTGAAAGTAGAGTAGATGAAATTGTTGGTTTGCTGTATGATTCGGTTAAACCGCTTCTGGACAAGCATCTAACTGTAAATGGACAAACTTTGGAGTGTATTTATTTGACGGGTGGCTCAGGGACAATGCCCAGTATGGGCGCTTGCATAGCCAAAGTGTTTCAGATACATACCGAAACGATTAAGCCAGCGCAATTGGCTGGTGAATATGCGCATGCAACTAATACTGTGTGTTATGGCATTATAAGCCATGGAGCCAAAATTGCAACGAGTGAGCCAGTTGCAGAAGGCTACAGTGCTTGGAATGCTTTGATCCGTAAGGCTAAAAAATTATTGAAAATTTGATAGATGGTAAGGGAGGAAAACTTAGTAATGTTGGAATTTGACATGGACTTGGACCAGTTTGCTTCAATAAAAGTTATTGGTGTGGGCGGTGGTGGCAATAATGCCGTCAATCGAATGATTGGCGCTGGCTTGCAGGGCGTAGAATTTATCACTATAAATACAGATGCGCAGGCATTGATTGGTTCTGAAGCTACTTATCGTATTCAGATTGGTGAGAAACTAACCAAAGGCTTGGGAGCGGGGGCTAATCCGGATATTGGTGAGAAGGCCGCTCAAGAAAGCCGAGATGACATCATTAAGGTTCTTAAAGGATCGGACATGGTGTTTATTACAGCTGGTATGGGTGGCGGTACTGGCACCGGGGCGGCACCGATAGTAGCTGAGTGTGCCCGGGAAGTGGGAGCTTTAACGGTTGGGGTTGTTACTAAGCCTTTTTCTTTTGAGGGACGTAAGCGTCAGCTCCAAGCTGAACGGGGAATTGCCAAGCTTAAGGAAAAAGTAGATACGTTGATTACTATCCCTAATGATCGATTGTTACAGGTTGTGGATAAACGCACTCCGATCATGGAAGCATTCAAGATTGTTGATGATGTACTCCGTCAAGGTGTGCAAGGGATTTCTGATCTCATTGCTGTGCCGGCACTAATAAATCTTGACTTCGCCGATGTTAAGACTATTATGAGCGATGCTGGTTCAGCACTTATGGGTATTGGTTTTGGTACAGGGGATAACCGCGCAATTACGGCTGTTGAAGCGGCGATTAAGAGTCCGCTCTTAGAAATGTCAATTGACGGTGCTAAAGGTGTATTACTTAATTTTACGGGCGGTCCTAATACTACATTGTTTGAAGTTAATGAGGCTGCTGATATTATTGCTAAAGCGGCTGATCCTGAAGCTACGATTATATTTGGCGCGACCATTGATGAAGCGTTTGAAGACCAAGTTCGGGTAACTGTCATTGCTACTGGCTTTGATCCCCTGCCTTTGAAGGTAAGTGCAGGTAAAAGCGAAACTACGGTTATTGAACCGTTTAAAGGGCGGGATTTAGATATTCCGGCTTGGATGCGGCGGTAGATAATATAGTAAATAAGGAATGTAACATAAAACCCGGCTCATTACGAGCCGGGTTTTATGTCTATTTTTGGAATCAATAAAATGGCAGGAATTTACATTTTATTGAAGGAAAACTTAGTATAATTAGAATAACAATTTGATTCCAAGCATATAGTCTTATGTGTAAAATGTTTTCATGTATGAAATTTCATCCAAGAAGGTATAGCCTGTGAGCATTTATGCTGATGTGGTATTGTTAATCAATTTTATTATGAATAGCATTATTTTAGTAATAACAGCTTATGCTGCAGGCATTTCTTTTTGTTGGAAACGCTTGTTAATGACGGCTGTAGCGGGAGGCGTATATACATTAGTCGGTATCTTTCCGGAGATGGCTATATTTTATAGTATACCCGGAAAGTTTTTAGCGTCTGTGGTGATTATTTTATTGGCTTTTGGCTATAGGTCAGTAAAGCTGACAGTAACACTTACCGGCATTTTTTTTATAGTATCTTTTATTTTGGGTGGGGCTTTGTTGGGCTGGATGTATTTTATTCAAACGGAAGCGCCTTATAGAGCTGGTACTACTATTAAACTCTCCTGGGGCAATTTAATGGCAGGCAGTGTCTTAGCCATAGTTCTCATCCTGCTGGTTGTCAAAAGACTGCTGGCCAGAATGTACCGGTATAAGACTTTTTATCAGGCAAGAATAGAATATGCCGGGCAGTTGCAGGAGATTACAGGTATGATGGATACTGGCAATGGCCTCTATTCGTTGCTGGGGCGTAAACCGGTAGTTCTGCTTTCTCTGCAATCGGCACTTCAACTACTGGGCCGGCAGGTTGCAGCATTCTTAACAGCTAATCGGCCGGATTCCTGGTTAGCTAATCTTGACAAATGTCAGGATTCAGCTTGGCTAGCCAGGGTGGAGGTTATTCCCTGCCAGTCTGTTGGGGGCCGCAATATGTTGCTTGGTTTTAGACCGGATAGTATTACCGTGATGAGCAATGTGGGCTCGTACTATACTTCAGAAGTACTTATCGGCATTTACGATGGTACCTTTGCTGATGGTAGCAATTGTCAGGCGCTTTTACATCCGGCGCTTATAACAGAAATTAATAGGACCAAGGGGGAAAGTACATGCGAATTACCTGGCCAATAATTAAATTGTATATAAGGCTAAGGATCATATCACTACTTCAGGCGATTGGCTGGCTGAAGCCTGATGAAGTATTTTATGTTGGTAGCGCGGAAATTTTACCGCCACCTTTATCAAGTGATGAAGAGATATTTTTGCTTAACCGTTTGCAAAAAGGGGATAAATCTGTCAGAAGTGTATTCATTGAGCGTAACCTCCGGCTTGTCGTCTACATTGCCCGCAAATTTGAAAATACCGGCGTAAGTGTCGAAGATTTAGTTAGCATCGGTACGATTGGCCTAATTAAAGCAGTAAACACGTTTGATCCCGTCAAAAAGATTAAACTAGCCACATATGCTTCACGATGTATCGAAAATGAAATTTTAATGTATTTACGCCGTAACAGTAAAACCCGGGCCGAAGTATCCTTTGACGAACCATTAAATATTGATTGGGATGGTAATGAGCTGTTGCTTTCTGATGTGTTAGGTACAGATAATGATATTATTTATAAGTCAGTGGAGGAAGAGGTTGATAAAACCCTGTTATACACAGCCATGAGCAAGTTGTCAGGGCGGGAACGAAGAATTATGGAACTACGGTTTGGCCTTAATGATGACGGTAATGAACGTACACAAAAAGAAGTAGCTGATATGCTGGGGATATCTCAGTCGTACATATCAAGGCTGGAAAAGAGAATAATAAAGAGGCTGCGTAAAGAGATTAGTCGCATGGAATGAAGTCTTGCGGCTCTTTTTTTTTGCCTATTTTTGAAAAATGTCAGGCATCTCTTTGGCAGCAGAAGTATAAAACCAGCAGGCCATGGCAATAATGCTTGTGTAGGGTAGTTAAGTTGTTTTAGTAGCTTAGAAAAACTGGGGAGGGAATAACATGATTGTCAACAAAGTCGAAATATGTGGTGTAAATACAGCGAAGCTCCCGGTGCTTTCTGCCACTAAAATGCGTGAGTTGTTTGAGGTAATGCAGGGGGGCGAAAAAGGCGCCCGGGAACAGCTGATTTATAGCAATCTCCGATTAGTGCTTAGTGTAATTCAACGGTTTAATAATCGGGGAGAATATGTCGATGACTTATTTCAGGTTGGCTGCATTGGCTTAATGAAAGCTATTGATAACTTTGATCTGGCACAGAATGTAAAGTTTTCTACCTATGCAGTACCGATGATTATTGGAGAAATCCGGCGCTATTTAAGAGATAACAACCCCATAAGGGTAAGCCGTTCAATGCGGGATGTTGCCTATAAAGCGCTGCAAGTACGGGATTCGTTAGTCAGTCGGTTTTCACGGGAGCCGTCAATTAATGAGATTGCTGATGAACTTAAGGTGCCAAGAGAAGAAATAATATTTGCCCTGGACGCAATCCAAGAGCCTATATCCTTATTTGAACCTATTTATCATGATGGCGGTGATCCCATTTTTGTAATGGATCAAATCAGTGATGATAAACATTTAGATTTAAGTTGGCTTGAGGGAGTGGCAATTAAAGAAGCTCTGCGCAAACTGAGTGACCGCGAGAAACATATACTTACTCTTAGGTTCTTTGAGGGTAAAACGCAGATGGAAGTTGCAGATGAAATTGGTATTTCCCAGGCACAAGTGTCGCGGTTGGAAAAGGCCGCATTAGGCCATATGCGCAAATACATATAGAGTTTATGATTTACTTGGGAGGCAGTGTAATGGAGAGAAGTTTACCTTTGTGGAGTAAGCGAATGTTAATAATTCTAGTAGTTTGTTTTATTGCTGGTGGCTGGAGTGTACTTCTTTATCAGCAAAAACACGGGGTACCAGTGACACCCAATAGCAGTGATTATGTTAGATTGCATATTTTGGCTAATAGCGATAGCGTACAAGACCAACAGCTTAAACTAAAGGTTCGCGATGCAGTAATTGCCTATCTAACCCCATATGTCAAAGATGTGACTGATGCCCAAGCAGCTAAAAACATTATAGCTAACCGCCAAGAGGAACTTGTTCTGGTAGCCAAAAACACGCTAGCCGAAAACGGCGTTGATTATCCTGTAGCTATCCAAATCGGTAGTTTTGAGTTTCCGGTGCGTTCCTACGGCAGCTTAGTGTTGCCTGCGGGAGAGTATCAGGCTGTTCGCATTCTCCTGGGAGAGGCTGCTGGGCAAAATTGGTGGTGCGTATTATTTCCACCCCTATGTTTTATTGACGGTACTAACACGACCTTAGCCCCAGTTACTTCTTCAAAAGAATATACTCAGCAGGAAGATGGCGATAGACCTTTAAAAATTTGCTGGAAGCTGGCTGAGATTTTTAATTAATAAATTGTGTAATGGGTAAAAAAACAGCCTCAGCTCTGCGAAATGCAGAGTTGAGACTGTTTTAATATGTAGACTAGAAAGTCGGACTTATAAAGCTCTTTTTGTGCTTGTATTCATTGCGTGAAACTTTACTGAGATTGTTATACTTCGACAACGCGCCTGATATTGCTGTGTGCTACAACGCTTTCTTCTACTGAATAAGTAGGAATTGCAGCACTGGCCATCTGTTGGATGGTAAGGGGAATGTTGGTTTTGGACAAAAACACTAACCGTTTGTCGTAATAGCGAATTAGTTTGATCATCTTATAAAAACAGTCATGGCTGAATTTGCAGCGAACATTGGCAAAAATAATATCAGCATGGATGATAAGCGCTTCATCAAAGCCGTTTGCATCGCCGGAGAGATAAACAAAATTAGGTAGCTGGGTCTTTAACTTGGTTTGCCAATTTTCAGCACCGCCGATAACCAAGGCGTGAATGTTGCTTAATGTGCTTAATGCTGCCTCGATATTGTAGTGTTGATTAGATGTTGCTAAATTTATAATATTATTAGAGTTTTCTATGTCTTTACTTTGTCTTCGGTGATTTTCCGCTTGCGTAAGCTTAGTTTGAAGTAGCTCAGTTTCTTTGCTTAAGGCATTCACCACGAACTTTTGTTTGAGAACCAAGGCGTTAAGCTCTTCTTCTTTTTGAGCCAGCAAATCGGTTTTGGCTGCCAAATCTGCACTCATCCTGCGAACTTCTATTTCGTAGGCTCGAAGTTGTTTTTTGAGATTATCCATTTCGGCAGATAGAAAAGGATTGTTTTGTTCAAAATAATATTTCCTCGTTTTTTTATACTCACGTATGAATTCGAGTAAACTTAAGCCGAACATTACAAACTCGGCACATTTTGATTCCAGATCCTCGTGGCTTTGCGTATGATTGGATCGGAATAATTCTGAGGTCATCTTTATAATATAGAGGCGACAAAGTAGCTCAACATCTCGTTCTTTAATCTTTGTCAAAATTTTTGGTGATGCCAAGGATAATCCTGTTGATGATGACAAATACGCGGTGCAGTGAGCCATTCCTTCCCAGAAATGGTCGCCGTTCCAGGGTTCAAGATAATTATAAAATACCTTTTGATATATCGCATTTTTAAGTTGACGGGCCATTTTTTTTATTGCTGGTTTATTCAGCCTGTTTTTTAATTGTTGAAAATCGCTGGTGTTATCAAGCTTGCTGGCAAGTGTTTGCACAACGAATAAAGTCTCAGGTTCTGGTATGATTGCTTTTTTGCCTAAAACACAGGTAATAAACATGGCGAATTTTAGGGAGGCATGAGGCGGTAAATCAATAGCTGGATACATTGCAATGAAATATTGAAGATATTGTATTGCGGCGCCAGTAAGAAGATTGTGGTATTGAACGTCTTTGTCGGATTCGGCATAATACTCTGGCTGAGCGGCTTTTGATAAATCAATTGTTTCGGCATTTTTAATATAGCCATACAGATTGCTCCAGCGTTTTGTCAGAATGCGTATTACCTGTTCGAATAAGGGAGAACAAGGGCCATCTTCCATAGCCACAAGCACCATGCCTAAGTATTTTAAGGCATAAATTTGTCGATCAATGCCGCTGATAGTGAACAAAGGATGATTAGCATAAGAAGAATGAGAGGCTGCAGTCTGGTAACGAGTTTTATCGATTTCATAAAGCAAGTCTATTTCTTTGTATGCTGATGATGTATCGGCAGCGAGCTGGACAAAAAGAGGGAGCGTATCAACCGGGATATTGTTGGCTACTAATATGAAATCCGAAATCTTCATGCGGTATCACCATCCTTTTTGTATTAAAAATAAAACGATCTATTCTCTTTACACTACTTTTTTGGTAATACATTCGACACTTTCTATTTGGTAAGACGCGGCAATAGTCGTGCTTCGTTCGCCTTTGGCTGTCTGTATTGCCGCTTTGACTGCAAGCAGAGACTCCGTAATATTTTTTAGGTTGTTTGTTAACGTTACAAGGATATTAACATAGGTATCAAATGTATAGTCGTTCTTAGACAAGGTAGCTTCTTGAATGGCTTTATGGGTATCTACAAGGAGTTCTTGAAAGGCATGTTCAGAGTATTGTAAGTCAGTTAGTGTATAGCAACCGGGTTCATTGTCGGTTAGTAACATAATCTTCCCATTGGTTAAAACATCACTGTGATCATTGATTCGTGAATACATAATTTTTCCTCCCTAGTAACATTTTATTAGGCTAACTAAAGCGACAAGCTTAAACGAAAATATGCCAAGCCTATCCAGAACGGAAAGGGCTTGGCAATAAATTCAAGCGAACGTAATAAAAGAACATAAAACAAGTGTAAAACTTTGCACTGCTTGAAATATTGCTCCTTTCCAAAAGGGAGATATAGCCGTTTTCAGCTATACCGATCGGCCGGATACCATGCCACGAAAGGATTAGGTAAATCGGCTAAGGAGCAGACTATCTGATTATGAAACTTTAACAAAGAGGTATTCGATAACGAAAACTAACATAAACAAACATGAATAATTAATTACTATTATATTGTTTGGCGGTGTATAAATCAATATGGTTAGTATATGTTGGTTAGAAAAATTTTTTGTGAAGTTTAGATTAGAATTGACGTTCTCCTTTTTAAAAAGGGGTTGCATCGATTCGTCAATTAAACTCTTGCCAATATAAACAAACAAATACTATAATAAAACCCAAAAGGGGGTATGGATAATGAATCGTAATTTAATGAAACTAATGGGTCTTTTTCTCTGCGTAGTACTCATTGGACTGGGGCAACAAAGCAGTTTTGCCGAGGAGAGCCCAAACCACCCAATTACGGAGGTTATTGTCTTTCATGCTGGCAGTTTAAGCGGACCATTCCAGAAAGCGGCCGAAGCTTATGAAAAATCTCATCCAGATATCAAAATCACTTTAGAAGGAAGTGGCAGCCGGGAAGCCGCCCGGAAAGTAACGGAACTGAAGAGACCATGTGACGTGGTTGCTTCTGCTGACTATGAAACTATTGATAATTTAATGATGCCTGAATATGCAAAGTTTAATATATTTTTCGCCCGTAATAAAACAGTTGTAGCCTTTACCGACAAAAGTAAGTATGCTAATGAGATTACCAGTGATAATTGGTATGATATTTTATCAAGGCCAGATGTGCAGTATGGTCATACTGATCCGAATTTGGATCCTGGCGGCTACCGGGCAGTTCTGACATTGCAGTTAGCCGAAAAATATTATCATAAACAGGGCTTGTATCAAGCGCTGGTAAATAATTTTCATGAGTCTAACACTGTCAATGATGGAAAAAGTATCAAAGAAATGCTGAATTCAGGTCGGTTGGATTACTTCTTCTTTTATGAATCGTCAGCCAAACAAGGCGGCTATCACTATATTACCTTGCCGGTTGAACTCGATTTTTCTTCCTTGGATTATGCGAACTATTACAAGCAAGCAACACTGTCGCTTAATGGCAAAAAAACAGGCAGCACTGAACAAGTTTACGGACAACCAATAATTTATGGCCTTACTCTGGTGAATAACGCCCCACATTCCAAGGAAGCGCTGCAATTCATACACTTTCTTCTGACAGATGGACAAAAATATTTAAATGATGCAGGTTTTATTTCTATGAATCCGTTAGTTCGCACCAGGGAATTGCCTTACATCCCGGCAGAATTAAAAGATTTAGTAAAGCCGTTCAAACAATAAGCAGTGATGCCGTATGGTCTATAATCACAAACATACATAAAGTCTGTATTCCTGGATATTTGTGATATCGATTTTCCAAAATCGGTTTGGATAATGAAAAAACGCTCCCCTTTCAAAGGGGAGCGAATCAATACCCGAAATACAGTGTTCTATGCTCGCCTAGACGTATGTCTAGGCATTTTTTTGTCTATGGAACTATGTATTTTTTCTTAGCCGTTACAGGTGCAAGCGTCACCGCAAGTACAACTGTCGCCGCATGAACAACCGTCAGTATTTGCAATCATGCTATCATTTTTTGAAATACTTACTCCCGCTGCGGAAAGCTCTTCTTGTTTCTTCAATTTTTTATTGTAGTTGTTTATCCAGCCAAACACATCGTTCAAAATCGGTATAAAACTTTGTCCGATATCTGTTAATGAGTATTCGACTTTTGGCGGTACTTCTTTGTATATTTCTCTAAATACTATTCCGTCCCGTTCAAGTTCCCGTAACTGTTGTGTAAGTATTCCTTGTGAAATATCGGGTATTTGTTTTTGAAGTTCACTAAACCTTCTCGTTCCCTCGCTTAAACGCCAAAGAATTGTGAATTTCCATTTACCTGTGACTAACCTTTGGGCAACTGTTAGTGTTGCATTAGTCACTGGACAAAGACCTCTAAGGTTTTGTGCTTTGGTCATTTCAAATTGCTTCCTTTCTCAATGGTACTATAAATAGTAGTATGTCATATAAAAGTGCCTACTTGTATTTTTATTTATTATATTATACCATTTTAGCAAATATAAACAAACATAGACAATAATTATAAGTCGTTTATGTTTGTTTATATTTGTAGATATTTATAGTTTGGCACAGGGAGGAAGTGAAGCTAATGACTCAAACCAATCAAATTATCCTGAGAATTGAAGGTATGTCATGCAGTATGTGCAAAGGTAAAGTGGAAAAAGCACTTAAAAGTATTTCAGGAGTAATAAACGTAAGTGTTGATTTGGAAACAAAGGAAGCCATTATTGGTGGCTTGGCTAATCCTGCAGCGCTTGTTAAAGCTGTTGAAGAAATTGGATTTAAAGTTAAAAACTAATATGCTTCACCACTTAGCACTATTCAAGAGGAGGGGGAAAATGGCGAAAAACTTAACATGGAAACCATTTTGCAGTGTTACACTTGCTATTGCCATGTTTCTATATGGAGCAGGTATTGCCGGGGCGGAAAATGCAGTGTCGCAATCAGACAGCACTCAGGTGTCCGAAGGTGATAAACAGCAAAAACAGGATCAGGCAGCTGATAAGCAAGAACAGCACGAAAATAGTGATAGTTCGATTGCGGCGACTTCAACTGCGGCCAATGTTCCATTTACTGAGGTGGAGATTACTGCGGTGGAGGTTACTGCGGACAAGCAGAATAAACTGGCTATTGGCCAGCAACCCAACGCCGAAGGGATAAATAATTATGTAGTTACGAAAAGTTCTACCGGCAGTAAATCAGACGTTGCAAATAAGGATTTGCCGCAGTCGATTACGGTGGTCGGCCAAAAAATCATGAAGGAGCAAAATAATAAAACAGTCGCCGATGCATTAACTAATGTGGCGGGGGTAACGGTAGCCCAAGCAGTTCCTAATTATTGGTACAACACAAGTTTTAATATCCGAGGTTTTGGTAATGGTTTTTTGTCTGACAATGTATTTGTTAATGGGTTATGGGATCCGTGTATTTCAATGTCGGGATGGGTGGGAAATCTTGACCGTATCGAGGTATTAAAAGGTCCGGCCTCTGTACTGTACGGAAATGGTACGCCTGGAGGTTCAATCAACTATGTAACAAAAAAACCGTTGTCTGAACAGGCATTTACCTTGGGCACGGAGTTCGGCTCATGGGGATCCAAATCGACTGATATTGATATGTCCATTCCGCTAACTGATGATAAAAAATGGCTGTCCCGGACTATTATTCAGAATGCTGATAATCATTCTTTTCAAAAGGACGTTAAATTCAAACGTTTCGACGGCAGCGTAATTGTGCAAGGCCAACCCCGGCAAGATACTGTGTACACTTTTGAAGTACAGTTTCATGATCACGATGGTCCAACTGTTGGATTGCTGCCACTTACCGGTACAATAAATTCCCCCTATAATCTAGTTCCTTACGATGGGAATTATTATAATCCAAATATAAAATTACATTATATAGGGCGCAGTATTTCGGCACAAATCGATCACCAGTTTAATAGTATTTGGTCCATCCGTTCGGCCTTCCGATATAGCAATGAAACCACAAATTTCTATTCGCAAGGAGGGTCGACTCTGAATCTCGATAATCTTACAGTCAATCAAGTTTGGCAGCATAGACTGATGCGCACCAGCGTTTATGCGTGGGATACGGCAGCAAATGCCAAATTTACTGCTTGGGGGCTTAAACACGATTTGACATTTGGTTTTGACTGGGCCCAATTTGATCAAAAAATCCCCTATTATTATCGGGGCAATTTACCCAGCGTTTCGTTGTACAATCCTATTTTCACCAGCTCATTACCAACGAGGATTATGAATCCAATGAATAACTATCATTCTTGGAGCAATCGATATGGGAGCTACATATCGGACATAATGGAACTTTCGCCCAAATTTAAGGTTGCTACAGGGGCAAGCTTTACCACTTTGGATGGTGTCAGCAGCCATGATTCTGGCAAAGATTGGCGGGTCGGGGCGACCTATGAATTAACTCCAGGAGTTACCTTATTTACCGGCTACTCCACATCCTACGAACCACAAGGCTCTAAGCTTAGTGGTACTAAAACGATTTACTTTGAACCTGAAACCGGTAATCAGATCGAGGGCGGTTTGAAGGTAGATATAAGTAATCGCGCAAGTGTTACGTTAGCAAATTACCGGATCAATCGTGAAGATATGGTCTACGCTATTCCCGGAACGAACCCGCAAGAATATGAACAAATTGGCAAGCAAACCAGCAAAGGGTTCGAACTTGATGCTAGCTACGTACTTCGTCCAGGCTGGAATCTGCTGGTCGCTTATTCTCATTGTGACGCTCGCGTAGTAAAAGACGCTACCTATAGTTCAGGCAGCGTGCTTCCCAATGTGCCGCTTAACTCCTTTAAACTTTGGAGTACATACGAATTTCAAGAAGGGCCTTGTAAAGGGCTGGGTTTTGGCGGCGGTTTGACTCGTGTCGGCAGCCGCGCAGTCGATTATGATAATAGCTTAGGTTGGATGGATGGCTATACTACGATTGACGCCGAAATACATTACAAAATCAAAGATTGGCGTTACTCCCTCAACCTATATAATTTGACTAATGAGAAGTATTGGGCGTTAGGCAGTTCTAGTGGTGTTTACGCGGGAACACCTAGAAGTTATACTTTGCGCGTAGAAAAGTCATTTTAAAATGTATGATAGTTAACTATTTCGAAGGAGCAACTTAAAAGTGACCGCTCAATCAAAAACATTTTATCAAGAATTGTGGCACATCGTCCGTCCCTTTTGGCGGTCGAGGGAAGGCAGGATAGCAGCGGCAATGCTGTTAGGAGTGCTAATCCTGATTATTTTTCGTCTCTATGTAAGTGTTCTGATAAATGAATGGCAAAAACTTTTCTTTAATGCCATTCATTTATTGAATGCCGCTGAGTGTATCCACCAGCTTTTCCGATTTGCGGGCTTGTCGCTGCTGTTTTTGCCGTTGCTTGGCTGTCAGAAATATTTACGGGGGCTTGTGCAAATTCGCTGGCGGCAATGGTTATCGGAACGCTATGCTGAGAAACTGCTGAAAAACCGGAATTATTACCGTTTACAGTATGCATCAGGCGATACTGATAATCTTGATCAGCGTATTGCTGAGGATTTGCGGATTTTTCCCGTGGAGACCATCAACATGATTTTTGGTTTTATTGATGCGATGGGATCACTTGCGGCATTTTCTGTTATATTGTGGAATTCGCCGGGATCACCGGAGGTAGCCGGCCTGGAAATTACTGGCTTTCTATTTTGGCTGGCTTTATTCTTTTCGTTAGCCGGTACATGGGTCAATCACCTTATGGGGAAAATTCTCAGTGTTTTTAACCGGGAACAACAGAAATATGAAGCTAATTATCGGTTTTCCCTAGTCCGGCTCCGAGAAAATGCTGAGGCTATTGCCGCATACGGTGGCGAATGCCGGGAAATGGAAGCCCTCGCTGATCGGTTTGGTAGTATCGCCGGGGTATGGCAGAATATTTTGCGCCGGAATAGGATACTGGACTGGTTTTTCAGTGGTTATAACCAGTTGTCGTTTATCTTGCCATATGTAGTAATGGTTCCTCGCCTTTTTTCCGGTGCTGTATTACTTGGTGACATTCAACAGTCTGCTTCTGCGTTTTCTCAGACCAGAATGTCCTTTTCCTGGTTTATCTATAATTACGGAGCGTTGGCGGAATGGAAAGCCACGGTGGATCGACTCATCGGTTTTGAAAAGGCGATGGTCCAAGCCGAGGCTTTAGGGCCGAAGGGAGTCAAGTGCCAAACCGGCTCGGTGGGTGAGAAAATACACATTTCGGGACTCAATGTGTGGCTGCCTGACGGTAGACCGTTGTTTCATGGGATTACCTTCGATGCTCAGCCAGGTAGCCGTATTTTACTATATGGGCCGTCAGGGTGTGGAAAAACCACCCTTTTTCACACCCTGAACGGCTTGTGGCCTTTCTGCCAGGGGAATATCACGCTGCCTGCTCGGGCGCGAATGTTGTTCATTCCCCAGAAACCTTTTTTACCGATTGGTACTCTGCGACAAGCCATGGTTTATCCTGACACCGCTATTAATTATGAAGCAGATCGTCTGATAGAAGTGTTGGAGGCCTGCGGCTTGTCGCAGTTGTGTGGGAAACTTGACGAAGAACAACATTGGACACAACAATTATCATCTGGCGAGCAGCAACGGCTGGCGTTTGCCCGATCTCTGCTGCTCCAGCCTCAATGGCTGTTTCTTGATGAAGCGACATCGGCGTTAGATGAATTAAGCGAAGCAAAACTTTATCAGCTTCTCCTAGACAGACTGCCTGATGCGTCGATAATAAGCATAGCCCATAAGCTTTCAGTGATGCAGTTTCACGAATGCAAAATAGATCTTACAAAAATGGGAAACGGCTTATCAGAACAATAGAGAATCAGCTTAGGGTGCGTTTGCAATAATTATTTTCTATAACTTTAGCCTAATTATATTTTGATAAGGGAGAGTGTATTTTATGTCACTACTAGAAGAAGCTAAACCGCGGCTTGCCAAGATGGCGATGGATAATGGGTGGGAAGAAACGGAGAAGGTTTTCATCGTTTCGGCCCGCGATCTTACTCCGGAGGAAGCGATTGGGAATCCGGACCGGGACGATTATCCGTTGCTCAACGGGAAAGAAGTGATGCTGGAGTCGCGATTTCATGACGGAATCGGACAGGCGTTTACTGATCAGCCGGGACGGTTTGAAGGTACTTTGGGCGATGTTTTGCATATGCCTTTAGATAATAATTTTAGGAGGGCGGTTTTTGTCGCGACGCTGAATGCGGTAATGCGCAGTTTAAAAAAAGCCGAGGCGACAATTCATTGTAAAGACAAAGAGCCGGCTCTTTGTGCCCAGAAATTGCCGCAGTATATCCGGGAACATTATGGAAAGCCCAAAATAGCGTTTATTGGATTTCAGCCGGCCATGATTCAGGCTTTGACGGAAGCGGGATTTGATTTGCGGGCAACTGACCTTAATCCGGATAACATCGGCCAAATTCGTTGTGGTACCCGCATTTACGACGCTGCCTTGAATGTGGAACATGCCCGTTGGGCGGATCTTGTGTTGTCTACTGGCACTGTACTGGTGAATGACACATACCGTGAATTACAGCAAGGCCAGCCGGTGATTTATTACGGGGTAACTGTAGCGGGTCTGGCTCAAATGTTTGATTTGCCACGGATTTGTTTTTGTGGGCAATAACGTTCTCAAAAGCTTTTTCATCCAATGAAGATTTAGGCGTAGCACCGCA
The DNA here is from genome assembly GCF_007830295.1 of Sporomusa sp. KB1. GTDB lineage: Bacteria > Bacillota > Negativicutes > Sporomusales > Sporomusaceae > Sporomusa. Next base: position 3,915,294 of record NZ_VLKC01000002.1, read on the forward strand.
GTAAAAAGTTTTGAAGACTGACCGATAAATTGAGACTATCCCCAAAACTGTGTAAACCTCCAAGTTGGTGTAAAGTAGCATCAACTTGGAGGTTTTTATTATGGCAAGAACAAAGAGAGCAATGGGGAAAAGAACATTTGCTTAACAGTAACAACAAACACGTGATAGCTGGAGGGCTTTCTAAGGGCTACGCCTTGTGTGGTTTGGATTGGTTATTGCTAAACTACCAAATAATGATAACCAGGGGCTTCTCTTATACTAGACGGAATAATCCGATGAGAATAAGAATAGCTCCGGGCAAGAAAGGAAACCGTTTCTTCAAGTTTTCCGATATCAGGTGAGAAGATGACCAACTGCCGAAGGCGATAAAAGCCATTTGGATAATGCCCATTATCAGCGGTGTATGCAGGGGCAAGAATCCCATCAGACTGGCGGCGAAGGTGGCGACCATGTTGTCAATGCCAAGAGCCAGTCCCAGGAAGATCGCCTCCATGGGACTGATGGATTTAGATTTATCAATGTCGGCCTTTTCCGGATTCGCCATAATGCAGATGATTAGTTTTCCTATTTTCAAAGTTACTTTACGGGTGTCAAATTCATTTTCTAAATCAGAGGCGGGAATATCTTTGGTCAGATATTCTTGGAACAAATTGAATCCGCCGAGCGTGATTAATAGTAGCGAACCGAAAATAACAGCAATATGGACATCGATAAATTGGCCAAGTATATAGGCGCACCACATGGAAAAGCCGGTGCATGCAGCAGTGATCAGGCCAATTATAGCCAGTGATCGAAACGGCATGCTTATGGTTTTTAAACCATAAGCGATGCCTGCGGCAAACGAATCAAGACTGACGGCAAAGCCCAATAGCAACACGTAAAAAACATTCATAGAAATTGTCCTCCTGCGGTAATGGGATTTTGTATTCACGTTACTATATGATTTAGGTCGAACCTTGGTTACCAATCGTGGTTAACTATGGCAGGAAAGATGATGCCGAATGATTTAACATTATATGCCGGAATTCAGCGCTGAACGAAATTAGAATAAAGAAATCTACAAAAATGAGGTAAGAATGAGGCTGATAATTCAGAGACACCATAAAAAATAGGCAATAACAAAATGCCGCCTATTTTTTGCGACAGGAATGAAGGTAAGTGAATACACCAATGCCGACTAGACCAATTAGGGAGATTGCCGCTAATAACTCTGGCATAAGGATACCACCCTCCCTAGCTAAGGCATTACTGGTTTATATATAATATTGCGATTATCAATGTAATGTTACATAAAGATTGTTTTTGTACACTGACCGTTCCTTAGATGCCGCGAATGATTATCTTTTTACATGGAGTTCTCACTTAAGAAGACTAAGCACAAGTGTAAATGTGCTTAGTCTTCTTAATATCTTGGTTATTGATTTGTAAATTTACTATCTATCAATCAAATCGCTCGGGGTACTTGCTGATGCGACGGAACCGGCAAAAAAACAAGAACCTAGTAAATTCGCACTTTGTTGAGCAGCAAAAAAATTTAATAAATATAACTAGCACGCTTATCCCTTGTCCTTCATATAATTATTGTAGAATCTTGAATCTTGAATCTGCATATCCTGTGAAGATTTATAAATAGAGGAGGGGGAGAGATGTTAAAGACTAGTGACTTAAACAAATCAGAGGTACAATAATAAGCGCAAAATTGGCACAAGCCAAGTCTTATCTTATCTTAAATTCAAATTCTACCGAATCCTCAAGGCGTACAGCATAGACTTTTATACCTGATCGACGGAGGATATTTTGCTTATCAGCAAAGGTTTTAGCAGCTAAAATTTCCGCTGGTAAGATGGTAGGGTCGGTTATAGTTAACTTACTTTGAGAGTGACGGAGAGCAGTAAGGGCTGCTGTAACAGAAGTCAATTCCCTATTAATACTCTGTAGTTCTTTTTTGGCTGTGTCAGCAGCAATTAAATCCTCGCGGAACCAGGTAGTAATTTCAGTGCGTTTATTATATAAAGCCGCCTCAAGCTTGGACAATTTTCCAATCTCATCTGAATAATCCTTTACAGCATCTTTTTTAATATACCGGTCCAGGTTGTTACTGCTCTTAGCCGAATTAACATAAATAGTCCATACAAATTCGTCAAAAATAGTAGCTGGTATTCGGCTGCACTGACAAGGTTGATCAAGCATATAGATAGCTGATTCTTTAGTAATACATGAGTAATAGTAATACATCTTAGGATCTGTCTTTTTACGGGCCCCTGGCCGTCCGTAGGCTGTCATAGAGCGCCCGCATAACGAACAGTATAGGATACCCTGCAACAAGTAATCATGGGTTGTATTGCGCTTTGCATAGCGCTTATTTTTTTGTCGCTGCTTCTGGGCTTGCTGGTATGTTTCATAATCAACGATGGGGGGGACTGCTATGGGTATCCAATCCTCGCGGGGGACATTCTTGATTTCCCGGGTGTTCTGTCCGGTCTTGGTAACTGCCTGGCGGAACAAGTAGTGCTGGCCATAGTACATGTCGCGTGTCAGTACCTGTTCGACACAGTTGATAGAAAGGGGCTTACCAGCTTTACGGCCTTGAATTCCCATATGTGCTAGCTCCAGGGTAATTGTTCTGGCACCCATGCCTTGGTTGATGCACATATCATAAATCATTCGCACTACTTTGGCTTCATCTTCATTAATGATATACATAGAAGTCTCTTTATCAAAGTTGTACCCGTATGGCCGGCCATTATGGACTATTTTACCGGAGTTAGCTTTTGCTTTCCGGCCCCGTTGAGTACGCTCACGAATCTTTGCTTTTTCAAAGGCGCTGATGGCTCCGCGTATACTGAAAAACAAACGACCTTCCGGGCTGGCATCATAGTCTCCGGTCACAAAGTAGAGGGCAACACCGGACTTTTCAATTTCGTCAGCTATGAGTAACTGATTGGTTAGGTTACGGCTCAGGCGGTCTGGATCATAGATGCAGATGTTTTGAATAAGCTTGGCACGAAGGTCATTTCTAAGCTCATCGAGGGCGGGACGATCAAGATACTCGCCGCTATAGCCGTCATCGATATATTCTTTTATGTCTGTAATTCTCATACTTAGCAGGCGGGTGCGGCAGACCTGTAGTTGGTCTCCAAGTGAATAGCCGGATTTAGCCTGTTCCTCTGAGCTTACACGAACGTACACTGCATTCATAGAGATCTCCCATCCCTCCTTCCATAAAGATATGTAAATCAGCTAAATTTATAACACTGTAATGGAATGGCAAGTATAGAAAATTTTTCAGTAAATATCATATGCGGCGCCCCTCATTGTTGATTCTTAACAATGAGGGGCGCCGCATATGGGGCAAGTGTCCAGGCTATACCAGCATATATATTTACGGGGGTGATATGGTGGCGAAAAGGGAACTCAAGTTTATATTCAAAGGCTGCCAAGTTGATGATATATGGTACCCGGCAGAACAGTATCCGGCAGACAACCTGCCAGACGAAATTAAGGCCGCCATAGAACAAGGTTGGCTAGAAGGATACTTTAAAAAACGTGAGCAACAGGAGAGTCAGTCCGGGTAGTTCCCGGCTGCTTAATAACTGGACAAGCGGGAGTGAAAAGATAAAAGCCGGCCATTATAAGCCGACTAGTAAAGCTGGTAACATCATTTATCCGGTAAGTATGGTTTATTTTGAGTATTCTTTTCCTTAGCGCTATCGCGATTTGAATTATATTTTGGATCGCCGAAGGTAACCTTCCTTGAATTTGCGTTTATGTCTTGTTTATACAGAGAAATAAAAATCACCTCTTAGTGACAGTTTATCCTGAAAAAATTGCTGCTTCAACTATGTTTTTTATTTATATCGTCCGTGTCTTTAGTTGATGACTTTTTATTACTATATTCTTTTAAAATTTCTTGTTGTTTCCTCCATTCACTAGTACGATCAGGATGTTTTTCGTCCATAAAATCACCTCTCGATTAGTATTTCCGTGGTGCGAGGAAATACGCAGTGAAAATTTGGAAAGTAAGGTATGAGGTGCCGCGATGAGTGTGATTGATGATAATTTGGATAATATAAATAGTAAGAAGCATAATATAAAATAGGTTGTGAAAAAGAAGGAGTGAAGAAATTTGGAAATTCAAGCAGACAACGAAACAAAAGCTGACGTAGACTATTTGGAAAACACAGATATAGCTTTGAATAATTTAGAGGAAAAGGAAAGACTTAGCATTGCGATGTCAAGCTATTATATATTATTTCGGTAATTGCAGTAATAACGCCTACCTTTGGTAGCTGGCTTTTTTAGTTCAGGGCTTTATAATTAAAATTATGCAAGCGGAAATACTATATATGAATACGATAGGGAGGTATGTATATGACCGAAACAGACATATTCATCAAAGAAAAAGTTGTGCCGTTTAGGGAAAAAATTCTCAGTATCGTGAAAGAAAAACATCCTTATTTATACTCTGTAGCGGATAGCCTCCTAGCTGGCCGTAAAAACAAAGTTGGTCTTCAGGTGACCCGGGATGGAGAAGTTATTGGCGAATATACATTTCATCTGGAGGGGCTACGTGTAGAAAGTGTAGATACTGGCCAACTAGATTCAGGAATACACCACCCGTTGCTGGGTTTGGTTAAACCATACGGTGTAATAGAGATAAATGCAATTGAGCGTATTGTTAATGATGAAGAACTTACTACTGAATTAATTAGTGCTTTTGCTAGGTATTTGCCTGACATTACAGTGAAATTTTTGCGGTAATTCTACCAAGGCTGCTGCTGGGGACGTTCCAACAGGAGTGGCTTTTACTTTTATCTTCCGGCCACATCTTTTGAGTACGTCCAGCTGTATATAATGAAACTAAAACGGGAAGGATAGAATTATTACAGGAAAGGGTGGTATTATAATGATTTGGTTTTTATTAATTGGATTAATTTCCGGTTGGCTTGCCAGCATGATTTCGCGCGGAGGATTCGGTTTCTGGGGCGATCTGGTAACAGGTGTTATAGGTTCTTTTATCGGTGGAAGTATATTTAACTATATGGGAATATCCACATATGGAATAATCGGATCAATCATTTCAAGTACTGTAGGAGCGGTTATACTTCTATGGGTTATACGGATAATTTTTCATGTAGCACCTGCCGCACAGAAGAAAGATTAACATTCCTTTAGCCGCCCAGCTTGGAAGTCTTGAAGAATCCACCATCAAAAGACGTGCAATTGGGTAAGTTTAAGCGCCTAAGCTCGTACAAAAATAGACATTGAGACAAAGCCTTCTGTTGTAGGATAACTGCGACAGGAGGTATTTTTACTTATTACATAGGGAGGGAACATAATTATCTTCCCCTTATCATAGATATTTATCAGGGAGGTGGTAACTAATGCCAGATAAAAACATTGTTGGTAATACACGTGATTTGAAGTTGAAAGAAGTAATAAGTGTAATTGATGGTAAGCGTATGGGACATATTACTGATATAGAAATTGACGTTGACACTGGGCGGCTTACCGCTATTGTTGTGCCAGGGATGGGGAAATTTTTAGGACTATTTGGACGTAATGAAGATGTGGTTATTCCGTGGGATAAGATCAATAAAATCGGCATGGATGTAATTTTAGTTGAAGGCACAAGCCTCGGTGGGCTAAAGCATGAATAACATAAAAACTCTAACCGCGTAGTGGTTAGAGTTTTTATGTTAAAATTTCCTATCAAGCAGGAGATATACAACATGTGGCGTATATATAACATGTAGGATACAATATATAGTACTGCGGGGAATGACCTACAAATAGTATAACATACTTACTAGAGTAATCAAGGAGTGAGTGAAATTTGCGCTGTCCTTTTTGTGGAGCAGCTGATAGTAAAGTTGTTGATTCAAGAGCAGCCGACGAAGGAAATTCTATTCGCCGGCGAAGAGAATGTTCGGTTTGCGTCCGCCGTTTTACTACCTATGAAGTAGTTGAAGAAATACCACTAATGGTTATAAAAAAAGACGGACGTCGGGAGAGGTTTGAGCGTAGTAAGCTACTAGGCGGCTTGTTAAGAGCCTGTGAAAAGCGGCCAGTTCCTGTTAATGTGATTGAAACAGCTGTCAGCAAAGTCGAGAGAGATCTTTATAATAGTGTGGAACGAGAGGTTTCTACCCGGCAAATTGGTGAGTCTGTGATGCAGCACTTAAAAGAGATTGATCAGGTGGCCTATGTAAGGTTTGCTTCAGTGTATCGGCAATTTGCTGATATTAATAACTTTATGCAGGAACTTGAGTTACTTATGAAAACACAGCATAAAGATTAATCAATATGGGGGAAAGAGAATGTTTGTTAGGATAAAGAAACGTGATGGACGAGAAGCCGATTTTGAGGAAAGTAAAATAACCGAAGCGATATATAAAGCGGCGAAGGCAGTAGGCGGGGCAGACCGGGAACTGGCATTGGAACTCACGCTTAATGTGCTAAAATTTCTAAAACAACAATATAATGGTGGTTTATTTGGAGTAGAAGATGTGCAGGATGCTGTTGAAAAGGTATTAATTGAAACCGGCCATGCCAAAACAGCTAAAGCTTATATTCTTTACCGGGACAAGCGTAATCGTTTGCGGGACGCTAAATCAGATCTAATGGAAGCAGTGGGTGAAATTTTGGTAGAAACTAGTCGTGAGAACGCGAATGTTTCTAATTCACCATCGGCGAAAATGTTGCAAATTGCCAGTGCTGCCAGTAAGGCTTTCTATTTAAACCGGCTTATTCCGGAAAAGTTTGCGCAAGCTCACATTAAAGGGGATTATCACATTCACGATTTGGACTTTTATGGAAAAACATTGACTTGTGTCCAAATTCCCCTGGGGAAATTACTTAACAGTGGCTTTAACAACGGGCACGGTTATATTCGTTCTCCCAAACGCCCTGCGTCAGCTACTGCTCTTGCGGCCATTATCTTGCAGAGTTCGCAGAATGATATGCATGGGGGCCAGTCGTTTGCTTTTTTCGACCGTGATATTGCACCATTTATGGAAAAAGCCAGTAATGAAGAAGTATATCAGGCTATGGAAGCGTTGATCTATAATTTAAATAGTATGCATTCCCGGGCGGGTGCTCAAGTACCATTTTCCAGTCTTAATATCGGGACTGAAACTTCTCCAACCGGGCGAGCGGTAATAAAAAATGTATTGTTAGCTTATGAAAAAGGGTTAGGGCGGGGTGAGAATCCTATTTTCCCGAATATAATTTTCCGCCTTCAGGAAGGGGTTAATTTTAATCCTGGCGATCCTAACTATGACTTGTTCAAGCTGGCAATTCGGGTTGCGGCTCAACGGCTTAATCCTACTTTTAGTTTTATGGATTCATCCTTTAATAAAGCTTATGGGGATCAAGTTGGCTATATGGGCTGTCGTACCAGGGTAATGGCTAATCGCTGCGGTCCGGAAGTAACTGATGGGCGCGGAAATTTGAGCTTTACCACGATTAATTTGCCGCGTTTGGCTATTAAAGCCGAGCGTAATTTTATGAAATTTTATGAAAGTCTGGCTGAATTGATTGACTTAACTTGTGAGCAGCTTTATCATCGTTTTCAGGTGCAGGCTAAGCTGAGGGTGCGCGATATGCCGTTTTTGATGGGGCAGGGTCTATATATTGATTCGGACAAGCTAAAACCTAATGATTATATTGAAGAGGTTATAAAACAGGGTACTCTGTCAGTTGGATTTATCGGTTTGGCTGAAACGCTGACAGCTCTAACAGGTTGCCATCACGGCGAAAATGAAGAATCCCAAATTATGGGGGAAGAAATCATTGCTTTTATGCGTGATAAGATCGACCGGGCTGCAGAGCATTATGATTTGAACTATACGTTACTAGCAACACCGGCTGAGGGTCTATCAGGACGATTTGTAAAAATGGATCACCGGGAGTATGGTATTATTCCCGGTGTTACCGATAAAGAGTACTACACAAATTCATTCCATGTCCCTGTTGGTTATCCGATAAGCGTTTTTGACAAAATTCGTATTGAGGGTGTATATCATAAGTACACTAATGCCGGCCATATCAGCTATGTTGAATTTGGTGCACCTCCTGTCAACAATTTAGGAGCATTAGAAGAAATTATTCGCTATATGCGTAAATGTGATTTTGGCTATGCTGGCTTTAACTTTCCTGTTGACTTCTGTGAAGGTTGTGGACATCTAGGGGTAATTGACACTGATGAATGCCCAGCATGCGGGACTACCAGTATTCGGCGTGTTCGCCGTATTACCGGTTATTTAAGTACTGTTGACCGGTTTAATGATGCCAAGTTAAAGGAATTAAACCAGCGCGTACGCCATATTTAGGAGTAAAAAATGGAAATTAGACTTGCTGGGATAACGGAAGAAAGTATTGTGGATGGTCCGGGGTTACGATTAGTAGTATTTACCCAAGGCTGTTCACACAAATGTGAGGGCTGTCATAACCCGGATACACATGATATAAATGGTGGCTATGCTACTGAGGTTGAGGATCTGTTTCTCTATATTGAAAAAATTTTTATCCGCAATAAATTATTAAAGGGGGTAACTTTTTCTGGTGGAGAACCCTTTCTTCAGGCGAAACAGCTGTCCGTGTTAGCGCAAAAATTAAAGATATTGGGTCTGAACATTGTTACTTATAGCGGGTTTACTTTTGAGCAGTTGGCAGCGATGACGGTCAATCGTAAAAGCATCGGGGAGTTGCTTAAACAAACCGATATTTTGATAGACGGTTTATATCATGCAGCTGAACGTGATTTAGGGTTGGCCTTTCGCGGTTCCCGAAATCAGCGTCTGATTGATGTAGCAGCAACAATAGCAGCTGGGCGAGTGGTATTATGGGAAGATCTCTTGCAAAAACGCTGGGCGTAAAGCACTCCTGCTTTTAGAAGCGGAGTCTTAAACTTGGTCAGCGGATAATTTTAATGAAATATTGGTATACTATTGTAGTGTCACCTATAATTGCGATTATGGGCAGACATTACAGGTGGATGTGATAAAAATGTCATGGCATTTAAAAGAACGCCTGCAAAAAATTGTGGCTGCTGAGCAGGGAACACTGGTCTATGCGCCGGGTTCCCGCCAACCTATGGCTCTTGTTTACCCTAATACTTATCATGTTGGGATGTCCAACCTTGGAATGCATATTATATATGAGCAGATAAACAGCCGGGGCGATACAGCCTGTGAACGGCTGTTTTTGCCTGATAAAAAAACGTTGGACGAGTATATTCGAACAAACACGCCTTTATTAACGTTAGAGAATCAGTTGCCCTTATATGAATTTCCGTTGATTGCTGTTGCTGTTTCTTTTGAGATGGACTATTTTAATCTACTTGCTATTTTAATGACAGGCAAAGTTCCGGTATTGGCGACTGACCGGGGAGACGGTGATCCGTTGGTAATTATCGGCGGTCCATGTGCTACCTTTAATCCCGAACCATTGGCTGACTTTGTTGATGCTTGTATAATTGGTGAGGGAGAAGAAGTAATCCAGGACTTCTTGGATAGTTATTATGACAGTAGGCAGCAAGGGCTGCCAAGAGAAGAACTATTGTTGCGGTTGGCGCAAATTGAAGGCGTTTATGTTCCCCGCTTTTATCAGCCTGTATATGCTGATGACGGCATTATTGAACGCTATGAACGACATCCGGCAGTGCCAGCCACCAAGGTGAGACGCCGGTATATTAAGGATTTAGGGAAATATCCTGCGCAAACGGTGATTGTTACCTCGGATACTGAGTTTAAGGATATGTACCTAATTGAGGTTGCCAGAGGCTGTGGCAGGCATTGCCGCTTCTGTATGGCTGGTTATTGTTTCCGTAACCCCAGAGTCCGGCCTTTGGCACAGATTGCTGAAGGTGTTGAGAAAGCTAAAATGTTCCAGGCAAAAGTCGGTTTGATGGGTGCCTCTATTTCTGATTATCCTGAGATTGATAAACTATGCCAGCTCATTATAAATGAGGGGCTTACGATGTCGGTTGCATCACTGCGAGCTGACTCGCTGACCCCTGGCTTGGTAGAAGCTTTGGCTGCCAGCGGCCACAAAACCGTTACGCTGGCACCAGAAGCCGGCAGTGAGCGAATGCGGCGGGTAATCAATAAAGGAATTACTGATGAGCACTTATATCAAGCCATAGCCGCTGCGACAACCGCCGGAATTCCCCATGTTCGGTTATATATCATGGTTGGGTTACCGGGAGAAAGTGATCAGGATGTTGAGGCTATTATTGAAATGGTCCACAGAGTCAAGGAACATATGGAATCTTTAGGAAACAAAGCAATGGTAACAGTAAGCATTAATCCCTTTATTCCTAAGCCGTTTACGCCATTTCAATGGTTGCCGATGGCTTCGATGGAGAAAGTGTCTTCCAGTTTGAAATACATTCAAACCATTTTGAAAAAAAGAAAAGGTGTAGAGGTATTAATTGAGCAACCTAAAGAAGCTTATATCCAAAGTGTTTTGGCGCGAGGCGATCGCAGGTTAGGGCAAGTACTGCTTACCGCTGCGGCTAATGGTGGTGTCAAGGGGTGGAAACAGGCTCTTAAAGTTCATAAAGTTAATGAAGAGTTCTACTTATATCGTCCAAGAGGTGAGGCTGAGGTTTTGCCATGGGATAACTTGAGCATGGGTTTCGACACAGCATATCTATTAGCTGAATATCATCAGGCGCAAGCAGAAAAATACACCCCGCCATGTAGTGCAGGGTGTAAAAGATGTGGTGTGTGTCAAGAATAAGGATTAATAAACAAAAAGCAGAGCGGTTCGCTCTGCTTTTATTACTGCTGTTGTACCAATATAATTATGTTCCTATATAATATTGTGGTGGAGGGAGGTGGATTCGAACCACCGAAGTCGAAGACGGCAGATTTACAGTCTGCTCCCTTTAGCCACTCGGGAATCCCTCCAGAGGATAACTGGCACGTTCAATAAGGCATATTTTATCATGTCTATTCAACAATTTCAAGCCCTAATGCAGCAACAATATGATAAATTGTTATGTTATGTTTTATGGCTGCCTGTCTGGTTCATCCCTGGCAGCCGTTTTTTCATTTTCATTTGCCAGAAATAAAGGTTTTTGGAAAAGAATGTAGAAATGAAATAAAATTATAGAAATAATTATTTATTGATAAGGGGATGATTTTATGATTAAGGTGCTTGGTCGTATACTATTTTTGATTATTTCAATGATCAATCCCCGTTTTGGGCACACTAAGAAAAAAGTTAAAGAAGTTGTAAATGTAAAATATCCCGTATATAAGAAAGCAGGCTAAATAGATGCTCTATCATCAGGGATGGGCGGATTTGTTTGTGTAGCCCACTCTCAGCTTCGGTTGGGGGTGGCTTTTTGTTTCTCTGCAGGACTCGAATGGCAGATGTACTTGTATTTACATATAATAATAAAGAAGGAAACATGAATAAATAATAAAACAAACCTCTTAAAATAAGAGGTTTGTAAATAGTGTTAAAATGCTTACTTTTACTTTATTGTTAGAAGTTTATTCCTATTATGCTTTTTTAGGCTTATCAAGGCTTCGGGATGCCTGATAGTACTAGATTTAACTGGTCGGGGCGACAGGATTCGAACCTGCGGCCTCTTGGTCCCGAACCAAGCGCGCTACCAAACTGCGCTACGCCCCGGCTCACATTTATTAAGTATACACACTCATAATACTGTTGTCAACAGTGGAAAAGTGTAAATTTGGTTTGTTGGAATGGTACATTATGAGTCTTAAGTCCCGCAGGAATTTTATAGAAAATGTCGAAATCGAGAAAAGATAAAATCAAAGCAAATGGAGGTATGTTTTTGAAGTTAGTCAAAATTACGCTTTTTATGGTTGTTTTTGTAGTTGCATTGCTATTAACTCCTGGCAATTCAGCCTTTGCGTCAGGCCAGGATATGCCGGTATTAAGGGTAGGAGACGCTAATGATGCTGTTTACACCTTACAGAGAGAACTTAAAAAAAGAGGTTTTTATCAGTCAGATGTGGATGGCAAATTTGGCTCAGATACTAAGGGCGCTGTTCTTGAGTTCCAACAGATGAGTGGAATTAAAGTTGATGGCATTGTTGGTTTCGAAACCTGGCAGGCGCTTCGCAGCTTTACAGGTACTGCTGAATCAAGTCGTGGTAATTATAACGGAAAACTTGGACGGCAACTTGCTACTTTTGCCCAAGGATTCCTAGGCGTGCCTTATACTTGGGGGGGGGCAGCTCCCGGTGGTTTTGATTGCTCTGGCTTTGTTTACTATGTGTATAGCCAATATGGTATCTCGTTGCCAAGGGTTGCAGATGAACAATATAATTATGGGCACAGGGTGTCAATGAACGACATTCAGCCTGGTGACTTAGTTTTCTATAGTACCTATACCCCCGGTCCTTCACATGTTGGCATATATGTGGGAAATGGGCAATTTATCCATGCTAGTTCTGGTGCTAATGAAGTAACCTTGACTGCGATGTCTAAGGACTATTACCAGACGCGATTTTTAGGAGCTTTCCGTATTGTTAGATAATATATATTCCGCTTGTCTGTTATATATAGCGGTAATAAAAATAGCCGGTTATCCGGTTATTTTTTGTTTGCCTGCTATTGAGGCGGGCATACTAGAAGACAAATATTATTTTTCACAAAAAGTGCTGTGGTTGTTTAAATTGTGCTAAAATACTAATGTTAAGTGAATCTAAATTACAATTCGAGGTATGTATGCGGATTATTACAGGAGTTGCCAAAGGAATCAAGCTTAAAGTACCAAAAGGACTTGATGTGCGTCCTACGGCTGACCGGGTTAAAGAATCTATATTTAATATTCTTGCAAACTTAGAAGTGCAAGTTGGTCGAAATGCAATTATCGGTGCAAACGTATTGGATTTATTTGCTGGAACAGGTAATTTGGGATTGGAGGCCTTAAGCCGCGGGGCAGCCCATGCGTTATTTGTAGACCATAGTATGGTAAGTCTGGCGACGACAAAAGAAAATATTAATCATGCTGATTTAAGTAAGGTGTCTGAAGTTCACCGTGGTGACTCTCTTAAAACATTGGATAAATTAGCCCAATCAAGGCGGTCATTCACGCTTATATTTGTAGACCCTCCGTATAATCAGGGACTGGTAAATGTTGTGCTGCAAAAACTTGATAATATTGATGTTGTTGAAAACGGCGGATTAATTGTTGTTGAATACTCCAAACATGAGCAACTAAATGCGGATTGGCAACACCTGAAGCTAGTTCGTAACGAACGTTATGGGGAAACATTGGTGACTTTTTTGTCCAGATGGAAGGGTTAACTTTCCCTGGATTGAACGACTAAGGCTTCTGCCGGCGTCCTAAAGGACTTGGCACAAGCCCAGTCTTAATCTTAACGCGATATTACGAAATTACTTCAGGAGGAAGTTGATATGCGGATAGGGGTTTGCCCTGGAAGTTTCGATCCGGTTACTAACGGGCATGTGGATATATTCTTGCGGGCTAGTAAAATGTTTGATTTAGTCATTGTAGCTGTTTTTCATAATCCTAACAAAAAACCACTGTTTACCATGGAAGAACGGGTGGAAATGTTAAATCTGGCAGCCAAGGATATTGCTAATATCAAGGTTGATAGTTTTTCCGGTCTTTTATATGATTATGTGCTGCAGCAAAATAGTAATTTTATTGTTCGGGGCTTACGAGCTTTGAGTGACTTTGAATATGAATTTCAACGCGCTTTGCTCATAAAAAAAATAGTTCCGGAAATAGAAACAATTTTTATGATGACAAGTAATGAGTATTCATTCGTTAGTTCAAGTGGTATTAAAGAATTGGCTAAATTTGGTGGACCAATTACTGGTTTGGTACCTGAATGCTTAGAAGAAAAAATTACAAAAAGAATTCGTGAACAAAGCTAGAATTGTTTGAAGGGGAAGGGAGAAGATTATGAGTATTGACAAGCTGTTAGATGAGATGGAAACTATACTGGTTGAGGCGACCCGCCTACCCTTTACGAATAAGCGGGTCCTTGAAGAAGATGATTTGGCAAAATTTTTAGATGACTTCCGTGAGCTGCTCCCTAAAGAGCTTGAGGAAGCAAAACGGATTATCGCTGATCGCCAGCGTATTCTTGAAGAAGCACAAAAAGAAGCACAAAATATCGTAGAACAAGCTAAAACCTATGTTATTAAGCTTACTGATGAAAATCTTATTAATAAACAGGCCCAGGAGCAAGCAAATGATCTTATGACGCAAGCTAGTTTAACTGCTAAAAACCTGCAAATTGATGCTGTCAATTATGCAGATGAAGTATTTAAGCATGTTTTGAATAACCTGGAACAAACACTAGAAGTAGTTAGGCAAGGACATCGGGATTTGCAACAAAATAAAAATAACTTAACAAAATAGAAAAGGAGCTAGGCTCCTTTTCTATTCGCATAGCGATAAATTCCCCTTAGCAAATGAACTGCAAATGACATTACAATCAGGATGCTAAGCAATATCCCGATTTGATACGTAGTCTGCTCAATTCTAGTTAACCAGAAACTTAAACTATTACTTTGGCTCATAGTCATGGAGGCGGGAATAACCATTAGTGTGGTAAAGCGTTGTCCTGATCCGAGCAGTAATACGGTGAGGATAGCTGCAAGCACGGCGTGTAGCAGTCTGCCTACCATGTAAGGCGTCATGCGAATGCCTGATTCAATAACAATGCTGGCTACCTGGCCGTGCACGCAAAGACCGCTCCAAGCAATGATGGCACTGGCAATCGCGACTTTTTCAACAAGAGGAGCCGCTACTTGACTGACTGCTAGGGTTCCTAAATCAATTTCAAGGAAACCGCTTACCAATGCCGGAGCCAGGTTGGTATTATAGTTGATCAAGCTTAGGCCTGCTGCAAATATGTCAGTCAGGGTATCGGTAATGCCAACTATCGTCATGATGCGAATAAATACGGAGAACACAATGATAAAGCCACCAATCAATATAATGGTATTCATGGATAATTTTACAGCATCACCAAGTAATTGTCCTGGTGAGCGCTTATCTTCTTGACGGGCATTATATAAGGCCCGAAAGGCACGAGTAATGATATTGCCGCTTGCTACTGGAGTATCGGGGGAATAGCTATCCCTGCTCCGGCCATGAAATCGGAAAGCAACCCCAACGAGAAAACTTGATATGTAGTGAGCCAGGGCAATGGTTGCTCCTAATTCCGGCATACCAAACATACCTACTGCTACGGCCCCAAACATGAATAGTGGATCAGCAGTGTTAGTAAAAGATAGGAGGCGCTCAGCCTCGACAGCTGTACAAAGTTGGTTTTTTCGAAAGCGGCAGGTTATTACAGCATCCATGGGGTAGCCTGATGCAAGTCCCATGGACATGGCGAAAGCACCAACGCCGGGGACATTGAAAATAGGCCTCATCAACGGTTCCAGTAAAACACCGATGAAGTGAACAACACCAATTCCCATAAGTATCTCGGACAAAATAAAAAAAGGCAGCAGAGCGGGAAAAACTACATTCCACCATAGGTTCAAGCCCATGATGGCCGAATCAAAGGTTTCTTTAGGATACGTAACCATAGTAATGGTAATAAATACAGTACAAAAGGCCATAAAATATACTAGTAGTCGTGAACGATAACGCCTGCCACTGCCCCAAGTCCGCATATATTAATCTCCTCCTCCAAGCCGTGCGGTTTGATAATATATATATTGAAAGGTCAGAGGTAATATAACTAAAATGAAGGATCAAATACACTTAGTTGTATTGGAGGAGGATAAATTGTGTTACCAAAAATAGGTTTGGCGTTAGGATCTGGCGGTTTACGGGGGATTGCGCATATTGGGGTGTTAAAGGTACTCAGAAATCATCAGATACCGATAGATTATATTGCTGGTTGTAGTATTGGCAGCTTGATTGGCGCGCTATATGCCGCAGGGCTTGACCCGGAAACTATCCTGAAATTAGCCAAAAACTTAAAAAAACGTCACTGGTTAGATTTTGTAATCCCTCAGATGGGGATTGTTGCCGGTGAACGGGCGCTAGCGACAATTCGTTTATTAACAAAACAAAAGACGTTTGCAGACTTAAAAACTCCGCTTGCAATTGTTGCAACCGAACTAAACAGTGGACAGGAAGTTGTCTTCACCGAAGGAGATGTCGCCAAGGCGGTAAGGGCTAGTATTTCTGTACCGGGAGTGTTTATTCCCTTCGCTATTGATGATGTACTTTTCATAGATGGTGCAGTTATCAATCCGACCCCTATTGATACGGTGAGGAATATGGGCGCAGATGTTGTGATTGCTGTTGATTTGGCGCATGCAGGTACGGTATGCAATATTAGCAACATGTTTGATGTAATCATTCAATCCATTGATATTATGGAACGAGAATTATGCAGGCAGCGCCAACCTCATTGTGATATTCTTATTCAGCCTGATGTGGGCAACCTGTCACCCAGTTCTTTTGATGCAATGGATGAGTGTGCTTTAGCAGGAGAATTGGCTGCTGAAGCAGTCATTCCGGAAATTAAGAAATTTTTGTCTAGCCAGGAATATAGTGCGGCGAAGTCTGATAATCCTGACCACCTGATCGCCACTGATCATTAGGTGATCCAAGTACATAGGTATCTGTTGTCACAATGTCATAAGCCAACATAGCTTGCAAAGGCGGTAAGTTGCTATGTTGCCGCTGCTTACTAGTGAGGAACTGAGATGTTTTTGTTATTATAGGCACAGTAGCTTGTTTACTGATTTCTTTTAGTAGTTTTCGCCCATTGCGGTTAAATGCCAGTACGCGAGCATAGAGTGGGCCTAACTGGTCAAATTGTGTAAGCTTATCTTTGGTTATCCCTAACAGCGCATAGATAATAATTCGTTGTAAGCGGGTTAATGTGTAGCGCTTGCTTTTGCTATAAAGTAGTAATTCTTGAACCGTTGTTGCCTTAAGGGCAGCCTCGCTTATTCTATTGTGCAGTCCTTCGGTAACCTCTGGTAAAGCAGCCAGCTCATTAAGGCTCATAGTCCTGAGTTTTGCCAAAATCATGTTGCTGAAGGCCTGTAATGTAACCGGCACTCTGCCAATCGAAACTAAATAATTAATTTGGCTGGCACACACTGGCGGCAGTGATTTCCAGGCCATACTGCCGGGAGAAAGCGTGCTGCTTTCTAAAAGGGCTGTTCTAACGGCAGTGGCACTGGCAATAGTAGCGGTAACCTGATTATCATGATAATTTGCACCCAAGCGTTGTATCGGCAGAGGTTTAAGCTGAGGAGCATAGGCTGTGATTGCCCGTAAGTATTCGATGGCTAAAAGGTTATTTGGGGTTTGCAGCAGACTTGCTGCAACACCTGATTCTGTCGATAGTGCTGCCGCCAGGCTGGCGGCATAGGTTTGACCTGTTTTCATTTGTTGGCGCATCCTGTCGATAACATCTTGGTTATTTAAACCATTGGCGACCGAAGTCAGCAGAGATAAGTCTGGCGTTTCCGTTCCAAAGCAGACATGGCTGACAACTCCCAGACGACTGAGCAGCTGAATACCTCCTGTTGCAAAGTATTGTGCGCTGCGTACAGAAAAGACGGTAGGCAGTTCGATTATCAAATCAGCACCGGCCTGAACGGCCATCGCCGCTCGTGACCATTTATCAGCTATTGCCGGTTCGCCGCGTTGTAAAAAGTTACCGCTCATAATACCAATAGCGAATTGTGCGCCGGAAATTCGTTTCGCTTCGTTCAAATGCCATAAATGCCCATTATGGAAAGGATTATACTCAACGATCATACCTACTGTGTTCATTACACTTCACCCTATGTTATTTTACCCTATATTCGCTATTTGTGAAATTTTTTATTAAATAATGTTCCTGAATGAAGGGAAAATTAGTCAGGCGTCGAAAACATAAAAATTGGTTAGTAGATCAAGAAGAAAATTGATTGCTACTATGTACCCCAAAAATAAGGAGGATTTTGCTGTGAAAGTTTTAGTTGTTAACTGTGGAAGTTCTTCGATTAAGTATCAGCTAGTTAATATGAATGATGAGTCCGTTTTGGCTAAGGGTTTAGTTGAGCGTATTGGTTTAGACGGTTCGGTATTAACTCATCAACCGGAAGGTAAAGACAAAGTAATTATTAATGCTGATATCAGCGATCATAGTATTGGTATCAAACTAGTTATTGAGGCGTTAACTGATGCTAAACATGGTGTAATTGCCAGCATGAAAGAAATTGCCGCTGTTGGTCACCGGGTTGTTCATGGTGGAGAAAAATTCGCCGATTCCGTATTAATTACGCCTGATGTTATGAAAGCTTTGGAAGAGTGTATTGAAATGGCACCGCTGCATAATCCGCCTAACATTATGGGGATAAATGCCTGCTCCAAAATTATGCCCGGTGTTCCGCAGGTGGCTGTTTTTGATACTGCTTTCCATCAAACAATGCCTAAAGAGGCGTTCCTTTACGCTATTCCCTATGAAGCGTACGAGAAATATGGCGTTAGACGGTATGGCTTCCATGGAACATCCCACAAATTTGTGTCGCAACAAGTGGCTGAGCTTATGGGCAAAAAATTATCCGATTTGCGCATAATCACTTGCCACTTGGGAAATGGTGCCAGTATTGCAGCTATTAAAAATGGTAAATGTATTGATACCAGCATGGGATTTACTCCGCTTGACGGTCTTGTAATGGGAACTCGCAGCGGTGGTCTTGATCCAGCTATTCTTCCTTTCCTGATGAAAAAAGAAAAAATGACTGCCGAGCAGATAGATAACTATCTGAATAAAAAATCGGGTGTACTTGGTGTTTCTGGTGTATCCAGCGATTTCCGTGATATTGAAGAAGCCGCTAATACAGGTAATGAACGGGCGGCTCTGGCCCTTGACATGTTTGCTTATAGAGTTCGTAAATATGTTGGTTCCTATGTTGCTGCTATGGGTGGCGTTGATGTTATTGTATTTACTGCTGGTCTTGGCGAAAACTCGATTACTATGCGCGAGAAAATTTGTAATGGTCTTGAATATTTGGGCACTAGCATCGACCCTGCCAAAAACAATATTCGGGGCAAAGCGCAAGAAATCAGTGCCGACGGTTCTGAAGTCAAAGTTTTTGTCATTCCGACCAACGAAGAACTTGTTATCGCCCGCGATACCAAGGCAATTTGCGGCAATCTTGCATAACTGCTAAAGAGTCTTCGCAGGATAGGCAGGGGACATTTCGTTCCCTGCTTTGTTTATTCCAACAAAGCATAGTTTTCTTAAAAACAGGATAAAGAAACATCGGCTTGCGCTGTCACCAAAGGCTCGGCGCAAGCCGTGTTTTCTATATTTCTTGACAAACATTCGGCGTGTCGATATAATAGATGAAGGTTGGTGGAAAATGATGAAAATTAATATAGCTCAACTCAAAAAAGAGCTTGGCAGTACCCAATCTTTTTCTTTTAGAACTTCAGCCGAAGAACTAGGTCTTGGTAAAGAGCAGCTTTTTTTGTCAGAGCCTGTAATAGTTGAAGGGCTGGTTACCAATAAAGGAATAGTTTTTGAGGTAACTGGCGAAATTAATACTCGCTTAAAGCAATGCTGTAGCCGTTGTCTGGAAGAGATGGTTACCTCACTTACTGCTATGTTTAGTGAAGAATACCGCGAAGTTGATTTCAAAGAATCAAGAGATGTTTCAGATTCGGAAATTGACTACTTTAAAGGCGATGAAATTGATATTACTGACCTTGTTCGCGAAACTCTTTTGTTGGCCGAGCCTATTAAACCGGTGTGCAGCGAGACTTGTCGCGGCTTATGCCCCAAGTGCGGAGTCAACCTAAACTTAAATACCTGCGGCTGCAACCTAGTTAAAACTGATCCAAGGCTTGCGGTTTTAGAAAAACTCTTGTCGAAGGACTGAGATATGCAGGTTAGCCAATTTTGTTAAGGAGGTGGAAACAAATGGCAGTACCTAAGCGCAAAATGTCCAAAGCCCGCCGTGATAAGCGTCGTGCTAATTGGAAACTTACTATTCCTGGATTAGTAGAATGCCCCCAATGTCACGAAAAGAAAATGCCTCACCGTGTTTGTCCTGAATGTGGTCATTATAATGGTAAAGTTGTGGTTCAAGCAGAATAAAAAAATAAGCAGTGAGCAAGATAAAAGACGATCAATTTTATCTTGCTCACTTTTTTTGCTTGCATAATTAGTAGTAACTAGCTATAATTAATGCTAGCATATGGTATTAAAACTTGTTGATAAAACTAGGTGATGTTATGGCGCGAATTCAAAAAAAAATACGTCAGGAGCATTTGCAAGAAAAGCTGATAAACACACCTTTTCTTACTGATGAGGAATTGGCTGCACATTTGAATGTTAGTGTGCAAACTATCCGGCTTGACAGGCTGGAACTTGGTATACCCGAACTTAGGGAGCGTACTAAGCTAATGGCGGAAGAAGCACGAAACAAGCTCAAGTCTATTTCCAGTGCTGATGTCGTTGGTGAACTGATTGATCTTGAACTAGGCAGATCAGGTATATCGCTAATGACAGTAACACCTGACATGGTATTTGAAAAAACAAAAGTTGCACGGGGACATTATGTTTTTGCCCAGGCCAATTCGTTAGCACTAGCAATTATTGATGCACCCATAGCTGTTACTGGGGTCGCAAATGTCAAATATAAGATTGCAGTACATGAAAGCGAAAAACTGGTAGCTAAAGCTGAAATTATAAAAAAAAGAGGCAATAAATATTTTATTTGGGTAAAAACTAGAAATGATAAACAGGAAGTATTTCGTGCCAAATTTATTATGGTATCGCTTGAAGCTGATTTGCATAAATAGCAATAAAGATTAATAGTTTGTATTTTGTCAGTTGTGTGAGGGGAGATACCGAATGAGGGTTGCCGTTGATGCTATGGGTGGAGATTATGGGCCTGACGAGATTGTTCTAGGCGCATTTCAAGCTGCTCAGGAATATGAACAAGAAGGCATTGAAATTGTTTTAGTCGGCGACCAAGCTCAAATTATTCAAGCGCTTGACCGTCATGGTAAGTGGAAAGAGAGAAATATTACTGTTCAGCATGCCAGTGAAGTTATTGATATGCACGATTCACCGGGCGCCGCTGTAAGAAAAAAAAAGGATGCCTCAGTAGTTGTTGCCACTGGATTAGTGAAACAAGGACATTGTGATGTAGTAATATCAGCTGGCAGTACTGGTGGTGCAGTGGCGGCTGCTTTATTTGGATTAGGCCGCATAAAAGGTATTGAGCGGCCGGCTATTGCGACACCGATACCTAACCTTATTGGTACAACTGTTCTTTTAGATTCAGGGGCCAATGTTGATAGCAAACCCAAGCATTTGGTGCAAAATGCTATTATGGGATCTATTTATGCTGAGTATGTACTTAACATTCCAAGGCCGAGGGTAGGTCTTTTAAATATTGGTGAAGAAGAAAGCAAAGGGAATGAACAAGCTTTTACTACATATCCACTATTAACACAGCTTAATAGTGTAAATTTCATTGGTAATGTTGAAGGGCGAGACATTCCGAAAGGAACTGTCGATGTTGTGGTTTGCGATGGGTTTGTAGGGAATATAGTCTTAAAGTTTGGTGAAGGCTTAGCTAGTGCTATCTTGCAATTGCTTAAACAATCAATCAAGTCCAGCAGCCTTTGGACAAAAATGGCTGCTATGCTTATAATGCCTACTTTGAAGGGACTAAAGAAAAAGCTTGATTATGCCGAATATGGCGGTGCGCCGCTTTTAGGTGTTAACGGTGGCTTTATTATTTGTCATGGCAGCTCGCGGGCAAAGGCGATAAAGAGTGCGATTAGAGTAGCTAAAGAATTTACCGAACAAGAAGTTGTTGCCCATATTCGCGAAACCATTGCTAAAGAGGGGATTGTGACTAATGAGTGAAAATAAAGCAGTTGGTATTATAGGTATTGGTACTTATGTACCTGATAAGATAGTAACAAATAAAGATTTAGAAAGCATTGTAGAAACTTCTGATGAATGGATTGTCGATCGAACTGGTATTCGTGAGCGGCGAATAGCTGCTGCTGATATCGCAACCTCAGATCTAGCCAGCCAGGCGGCACAAAGAGCTCTTGATGATGCTGGTGTTACTGCCGAAGAAATTGATCTTATTATTGTTGCTTCAGCTACACCGGATATGTTTTTTCCGTCTACAGCTTGTTTGGTACAGGCCAATATCAAGGCTACTAACGCTGCTGCTTTTGATTTGGCAGCAGGATGTTCCGGATTTGTATATGCAATGGTAACCGGCAGTCAATTTATTAAGACCGGTTTATATAAAAAGGTATTAGTTATTGGTGCTGAAACCCTTTCTAAAATACTGGACTGGACAGATCGCAATACCTGTGTTTTGTTTGGGGATGGCGCTGGTGCGGCCGTACTGGCTGAGACGGCACCAGGCTATGGTATTTTAGCCTCACAGCTAGGGGCTGATGGTGCAGGTGGCGATTTGTTAAAGCTTCCTGCTGGTGGTTCACGTAATCCGGCAACAGATGAAACTGTCTCACAAAGAATGCACTTTATTCATATGAGTGGTAATGAAGTATTTAAATTTGCCATTAAAATAATGGGGGAAGCTGCTACTAAGACTTTGGAGGCGGCTGGTCTTAGTACTGACGATATTGATTGTTTAATCCCCCACCAGGCCAATATTCGTATAATCCAGTCGGCGGCGAAACGGCTTAAATTGCCGATGGACAAAGTTATAGTCAATGTTGATAAATATGGCAATACCTCGGCTGCATCTATTCCCATTGCGCTGGAAGAGGCTGTACATAGTGGCAAAATCAAACAAGGTGATCATGTCGTGCTTGTTGGCTTTGGTGCTGGATTAACATGGGCATCTGCGGTTATGAAATGGGGCAAGGAGGCCAACACTAATTGTTAAATAACAAAATTTGCCAGCTGTTAAATATAAAATATCCAATCCTGCAAGGCGGAATGGCTTGGGTAGCTACAGCTGAATTGGCGGCGGCAGTGTCTAATGCCGGTGGTTTGGGGATAATTGGTGCGGGACATATGCCTCCTGACGCACTTAAAGCAGAGATTGTAAAAGCCAAAAATTTGACAAACAAGCCTTTTGGTGTCAATATTATGCTCATGTCGCCGTTTGTCAAAGAGGTAATGCAGGTTGTAATTGAGGAACGCGTTGCCGTTGTTACTACTGGGGCAGGTAATCCGGGAGAATATATCCCAGCCTTAAAGGCAGTAGGAACAAAGATAATTCCTGTTGTTGCCTCCGTAGCGCTTGCCAAACGATTAGAACGGGTAGGTATTGATGCGATTATTGCTGAAGGAATGGAAAGCGGCGGTCATGTAGGTGAAGTAACAACAATGGCATTAGTGCCATTGGTCGCTGATGCTGTTACTGTGCCGGTTATTGCTGCCGGCGGCATTGGTGATGCTCGCGGCGTAGTTGCAGCATTAGCTCTGGGAGCTCAAGGTGTTCAGATGGGGACGGTGTTTGCAGCTTCAACTGAATGTACTGCTCATCCTAATTATAAGGCGGCCATTATCAAAGCCAAAGAACGTGCTACAGTAGTTACTGGTGCCATAACAGGCCATCCTGTTAGAGTTATTGCCAATAAGTTAACCCGTGATTTCGCTGAATTAGAAAAGTGCGGTGCATCAACAGCAGAATTGGAACGTCTGGGTGCCGGAAAGCTAAAAGCAGCTGTGCGCGACGGTGATGTGGATTATGGTTCAGTAATGATTGGGCAGGTGGCTGGTATGATTACTACTATACGCCCGGTAAATGAAATTATGCAGGATATAGTTCAGCACATTCCTGAAGTAATGACTGAACTTTCACAGACAATATAGATAGATACATAGGGAGGGAAAGAAATGGGAAAACTGGCTTTCGTTTTTCCTGGACAAGGTTCTCAAACCGTAGGTATGGGGAAAGGCCTATATGAACAGTTTGAATCGGTTCGGGCCGTATTCAAGTCAGCCGATGAGGCACTTGGCTTTTCAATTACCGACATGTGTTTTGATGGTCCTGAAGAAGAACTTAAAAAGACATATAATACACAACCAGCTATTTTGACAGTTAGTGTAGCTTGCTATGAGGTACTAAAGGAACAAGGTATTAAACCGGATATTGTCGCTGGTCATAGCTTGGGAGAATACTCAGCCTTGGTGGCTGCAGGGGCGTTAGCGTTTACTGATGCTGTGAGGTTGGTAAGAAAACGCGGCCAGTTTATGCAAGAAGCAGTGCCGCTGGGAGAAGGCAGCATGGCAGCTATCCTGGGACTGGAACGCAGTAAGGTTGTTGAGATTTGTCAGCAAGTGGAAGGCGAACTTGGTGCTGTGCAAGCAGTAAACTTTAATTGCCCAGGTCAAATTGTTATCGCCGGTACGACGCAAGCTGTTGATAAAGCGAATGAGTTGTTAAAAGCTGCCGGCGCTAAACGGGCAATATCCTTACCTGTAAGTGCTCCCTTTCACAGTACACTCATGCAACCGGCAGCCAAGAAACTGGAAACCGAGCTTGCTCAAGTTAGCATTAAAGATGCACAAATTCCGGTTGTTGTAAATGTTAATGGGCAGATTGTAACTCAAGGTGGAAAATTACGGGAATTGCTAGTCAAACAGGCAGCTAGCCCAGTGCTTTGGGAAGACTGTATTGCCCAAATTGTGGATTTTGGCGCTACTACTTTTGTTGAGGTTGGTCCTGGTAAAGTTCTTACCGGTTTTACTAAGAAGATTGTTAAAGAAATGGCAACCTTGAATATGGAAGATGTGGCTTCTTGCGAAAAAGTGCTTGATTATTTCAAGGAGGTTCGCTAAAATGCATTTAGATGGACAAGTGGCAATTGTTACCGGGGCTTCAAGAGGAATTGGCCGGGCAGTAGCTATTGCTTTAGCGAAGGTCGGCGCAAAGGTTGTTATCAATTATGCGGGTAACGCTAAGGCTGCTGAAGAGGTTTGTAAAACCATTACTGATGCTGGCGGTCAAGCAATTACATTTCAGGCTGATGTTGCAGATAATGGGGCGATTGAAGCGCTTGTAAAAAAAACAATCGAAGCTTATGGAAAAATTGACATTTTGGTAAATAACGCGGGTATAACCCGAGATACACTGTTAATGCGCATGAAGGACGAAGATTGGGACGCGGTAATAAATACTAACCTTAAAGGCATATTCTATTGCACGAAGGCAGTAGCTAAGATTATGATGAAGCAAAGAAGTGGCAGAATAATCAATATGACGTCAGTTGTTGGGATTACTGGCAATGCCGGACAGGCAAACTATGCCGCTGCCAAAGCTGGAGTTATTGGTTTTACTAAATCTATGGCCAAGGAATTGGCATCACGGGGCATTACCGTTAATGCCATTGCACCAGGTTTTATTGCTACAGATATGACCAATACCTTAGCTGAACAAGTTAAGACTGATTTGATCGCCAAAATACCTCTTAATCGTTTAGGTGCTGCGGAAGATGTTGCTGCCGCTGTAGTATTTTTAGCAACAGAATCTGCAAATTATATTACCGGACAGACTTTAAATGTTGACGGTGGTATGGTAATGTAATATATGACTTTAAAAAATTAAGCTTACATGCCTTGGAAGGAGGTGAACACCATCATGACAACTTTTGACAAGGTTAAAGAAATCGTTGTTGAGCAACTTGGCGTTGATGAAGCTGATGTAGCCATCAATTCTACTTTCATTGACGATCTTGGCGCTGATTCACTGGATATTGTTGAACTGATTATGGCCTTTGAAGAGGAATTCAGTATCGAGATTCCGGATGAAATAGCTGAAAAAATCAAAACAGTAAAAGACGCTGTGGAGTACATAGACAAGGAAAAACAAGCGTAACACTGCTTTGCTGGTGTCATAATTAATGACATTACCTTATGAAAATGAAGAAAGTCCCGTGGAAACTTTTTTCGCGGGACTTTCTTAAAGGTAATGGCAGGATGTAGCTAAGGGTATGGTTATTGATTGGAGGAGTTGTTACTTGAAACTTCCGGAGCTTAAAATTGGCCAACATGTTGCTAAGATTCCTATTATCCAAGGCGGTATGGCCATAAGACTATCAACTGCGCGATTGGCAGCAGCAGTGGCTGAAGAGGGTGGGATCGGACTTATTGCGGCATCTGGCATGGGCTTTGATGAGTTGCGTTATGAAATCCGTTTGGCACGTAGCTTAACTAAGGGAATCATCGGTATAAATATTATGGTAGCAGCAAGAGAATTTGCACGTTATGTCAATACTGCTATTGATGAAGGAATTGATTTGGTAGTAGCAGGAGCTGGTTTTTCTCGCGACGTATTTCCTATGGGGAAAAAGTCTGGAACTCCAATCGTGCCTATTGTGTCAACAGTTAAAGGGGCCAAAATTTCGGAAAAACTAGGTGCTGCTGCCATCATTGTCGAAGGCAAGGAAGCTGGTGGGCACTTAGGAACAGACCAATCGCTAAGAGATATTTTACCTGATATCAAAAAATCAGTGAGTATTCCTGTTATTGGAGCTGGTGGAATAATGTTTGGCCGGGATATTGCTGAAGTAATAAAACTTGGTGCAGATGGTGTGCAAATGGGCACAAGATTTGCTGCTAGTGATGAGTCAAATGCCGCTCCAGCATTAAAGGAGTTTTATTTAAAAGCTAGACCGGAAGATGTGGTATTAATCAAAAGCCCGGTAGGATTGCCAGGGCGGGCGATAAAAAATCCTTTTGCTAAGAAAATTCTTGAATGTACTGCTGATGAACCTGAAACTTGCGGGGCCTGTCTAAAACATTGCGCAAGGAACTTTTGCATAATCAGCGCACTGATTCGGGCCCAACAGGGCGATGTTGACACCGGGCTGGTATTCACTGGCGAGTATATTCATAAAATAGATAAAATACTACCTGTTAAAGAAATTTTTGCAAGACTTCTTAAAGAAGTTGAAGAAATAAACTAGTGAGGTGACCTTTTTGAAGAACCGAGTTGTAATTACAGGCATGGGAGCCGTTACACCCGTAGGTATTGGAACAGCTGCCTTTTGGCAGTCTTTGATTGCTGGAAAATCAGGTATTGGCCGTATTACCCGTTTTGATCCTAGTGAATATACTACGCAGATTGCGGGAGAAGTAAAAGATTTTGATTCTACCCAATATATTGAGAAAAAAGAAGCAAAACGGATGGATCGATGCACTCAATTTGCTGTTTCAGCTGCTAAAATGGCGTTTGAGGACGCTGGTATTGACTTTGAAAAAGAAGACCGTAGTCGTATGGGTACGCTGATCGGTACTGGCATTGGCGGCATGGATACGCTGCATGACCAATTTAAAACTTTATTTGATAAAGGTCCTGGACGAATTAGCCCATTTTTTGTACCGATGATGATTGCCAACATGCCTGCTGGCCAAACATCAATTACTTTTGGCTTAGAGGGCCCTTGCAGTTGTGTAGTTACTGCCTGTGCCACCGGGACTAATGCGATTGGTGACGCTTTTAAAATTATTCAGCGCGGGGACGCAGACGTTATGGTCGCAGGCGGAACCGAAGCGGCAATATCGCCGGCAGCTGTAGCTGGTTTCTGTGCAATGAAAGCGATGTCTACTCGCAATGACGAGCCGCAAAAAGCTTCAAGTCCTTTTGATGTTAGCCGTGATGGCTTTGTTATGGGGGAAGGTGCGGGCATAATTGTTATGGAAGCACTTGACCATGCTGTAGCACGTGGGGCTAGAATTTATGCTGAGATTATCGGTTACGGCTCAAATGCGGATGCTTACCATATTACTGCTCCGGCTCCCGAGGGTGTTCAAGCAGCTAAGTGTATGGCTATGGCACTTAAAGATGCTGGAATTGAGCCCAGCGCAGTGGACTATATAAATGCTCATGGAACTTCGACCCCTCTTAACGACAAAAATGAGACATTGGCAATAAAATCATTGTTTGGCGAGCATGCCAAACAACTTAAGGTTAGCTCAACAAAATCAATGACAGGGCATCTTTTAGGGGCGTCTGGCGGTATTGAAGCAGTTGCAACAGTACTTGCTATTGTAAATGGAGTTATTCCACCAACGATTAACTTGGAGAATCCAGATCCTGAGTTGGACTTGGATTATGTACCAAATAAAGCACAGGAACAAGTTGTTAACGTGGCGCTTTCAAACTCATTCGGATTCGGCGGCCATAATGCAACTATCCTGGTGAAAAAATACCAGGCGTAAGCGCTTTTATGAAACACACTAAAGGAATGCTGGATGCCAATCGCCTACAGGCATTATCCGAGTTGTGCCAAACGCTAGAATTTGTGTTCAGCGATTACAAATTATTACACCAAGCCCTTATCCATACCTCTTATGCCAATGAAACCAAAGGTGCTACTATTAGGCATAATGAACGTTTGGAATTCTTAGGCGATGCTGTTTTAGATTTAATTATTAGTTCCTATTTATTTAGCCAGTGTCCACAATTACCAGAAGGCGAACTTACCAAGGCCCGGGCTCAAGTTGTATGTGAACATACATTGGCCAAACGGGCATTGGAATTAAGATTAGGAGAATACCTTCTCTTAGGTAAAGGGGAGGCTCTGTCAGGTGGTCGGGAACGGATATCAATTCTTGCCGATGCGTTTGAAGCTGTTATTGGTGCTGTATATCTTGACGGCGGCTTTAGAAGTGCTGCCAAATATGTGTTAAATCAACTTAAGTCAGAATTATTTCTTGTTGAACGCGGTGATTACTTAAAAGATTATAAAACATGGTTACAGGAAATAGTGCAAAAAAATAATGACAGCAAAATTGCGTATGAAGTGATAAGCGAACGCGGTCCGGATCATGATAAATCGTTTGAAGTAGCTGTACTAGTTAATAGTGAACGTATGGGTTCGGGTTGGGGTAAAAGTAAAAAAGAAGCTGAACAGCATGCGGCTAAGCAGGCATTAGTAAAGCTTGGAACGTTAGTACAGTGAACTTGTTTCAGCATAGCTGAAACAGCGGCGGGTTCAGGTGAGGAGCTACCCCACCTGAACAAACGCCGCCTGCAGAGGCGGGAGTCTTAACTCGCCGCAAAAGATAACAATAGATTCGGACGGCCAGCTGGCCGTCCTTTTTTGTAGAGGTTATTATGAAACATTATATTATCCCTGTATTTATTCCCCACCTAGGTTGTTTACATCAGTGCATTTTTTGTAATCAAAAAAAAATAACTGGTTGTCAAACACCGGTTACGGCTAGCCAGGTAAGTACTATGATTTATGAACGGTTGAACACCATTAACCAAAAACGCTGGATTGAAGTGGCTTTTTATGGTGGCAGTTTTACGGCTTTGCCCGAAAATATTCAAAACGAATTGCTGGCTCCAGCCAGTCAGGCCCTGCGAAATGGAGCTATTCATGCTATTCGCCTTTCCACAAGACCTGATTGTATTACTAAAGATAGTATTGCCAATTTAATTCAGCATGGAGTAACTATTGTTGAATTAGGTGTTCAATCACTGGACAATCATGTACTTACTAATGCCAGACGCGGACATGATAGTCAAACTGTGACTAATGCGGTAAAATTATTAAAAGCGTCAGGAATACATTGTGGTTTGCAGCTTATGCCAGGTTTACCAGGCGAAGATTGGGTCAGCCTAATCAAGACGGTACGTCAGGCGATTATGTTGCACCCTGAATTTGTTCGTATTTATCCGGTCATAGTTATTGCTGATACTGTGCTTGCCAGATTATATAGTCAAGGGAGCTATCAACCGTTGTCTTTGCAACAGGCAGTGGCGCGTTCGGCTTATATGAAGCTGGTATTTGAACAGCAAGGTATTGAGGTTATTCGTACAGGACTGCAGGCTTCAGCGGAACTTGATAACAATACTAATGTTATTTCCGGGCCATATCATCCTGCGTTTGGCGAACTGGTAGACTCGTATATCTTCTACTTAATGTTAGCCGGATTTATGGAACAAAAATGGGGAGCTTCAAAAGATGAGTTAATTATTCGCCATCATCCACAGGATTGTTCTAAAGTGAGAGGGCAATACAATAATAATATTAATAAGCTTACGGCTGCTTATAATATAACCAAGGCTACCCTCTATGCTGATTCTGCGGTAAAAAAAGACTGCTTGTTGCTTGAATATCATGGCCAGGTAGTTCTATATAATAAAAATTTGATAAAATGTATTTAAAAATCATGTAAAAGAAGGAATTTTTAGGAAATACGCAGAATACCTTTATAATATAGGCCCTGGAATTCAAAGGAGGAGAGCGAAAAATGGAAGTGCTTAAAGTATCTTCACAATCAAATCCCAAATCCGTAGCAGGCGCTCTGGCAGCAGTTTTGCGGGAAAAAGGAACCGCAGAAGTGCAGGCAGTAGGTGCAGGGGCGGTTAATCAGGCTATTAAGGCTATTGCGATTTCACGTGGTTTTGTCGCTCCCAATGGCATTGATTTGGTCGCCATACCCGCTTTTGCGGAAATTTCGATTGACGGGGAAGAGCGTACTGCAATTAAATTTATTGTTGAGCCCCGGTAATTAGAGGAATTTTAATGTGAAGAAGCCTGTTTGCAAATGCAGCAGGCTTTTTTATATTACTTGTATTACCCTACTGCTCGTGGTAAAATTTTGATTGACCTAAATAACGGGTAAGGGTGATTATTGTGCTATTGCGCAGACTTGAGGCCTATGGCTTCAAATCGTTTGCCGAGAAAATTGAATTGGAATTTGGACGGGGCATTACAGCCATCGTAGGCCCGAACGGCAGTGGTAAAAGCAATATTTCTGATGCTATTCGTTGGGCGCTCGGTGAGCAGAGTTTGCGTACTTTGCGGGGTACAAAAATGGAAGATGTTATCTTTGCCGGTAGTACTAAACGTAGGCCATTAGGAGTAGCCGAGGTGTCTTTGGTTTTTGATAATAGTGATGGACAATTACCGCTAGAGTTTAATGAAGTTATCATTACCAGACGTGTATTTAGATCAGGGGATAGCGAATATTATCTTAATAAGACTGCCTGCAGATTAAAGGATATTCATGAAATTCTGGCTGATACAGGATTAGGCCGCGAGTCAATGACGGTAATTGGTCAGAATAAAGTGGATGAAATATTGAGTAGCAAGCCAGAGGAGCGACGGTTGTTATTTGAAGAGGCTGCAGGTATAACAAAGTATAAGCAACGTAAACGGGATGCATTACGTAAACTCGAGGATGCGGAACAAAACCTTACCAGGGTGCAAGATATTATTGCAGAACTGCAAACCCAGCTTGAACCCTTAAAAGAAAGTGCCGCCAGGACTGTTACTTTCAATAAATTAAGTGCAGAACTAACAGCCTGTCAGGCGACTGTGCTTTTGGAACGGTTAGAAAAAGCCAACAAGATGGTTGAAAGTGCTAATCTTGAGCAAACCCATTTGACCGATCAGAGTATTGCCATTACTACCCGGCTAACCTCAGCCGATAATGGGAAAGAGTCGTTGACATTGCAAATTGCTCAAGCGGAAGAGCGACTTATCTTTAGTGACCAGGCAATAACGGCAATGACTACCGAAAGTGAACGTATAGACAGTCGAAGCGGAATACTAACAGAACGAATTGAGCAGGCTCATAAGGCTGAAGCAAGAATTATTGGTGAGGTTGACCGAATAACAAACGAACATGTGACGGCAGGTTCGAAGCTTGTTGACTTGCAAAGCGAAATAGAGGTCAAGCAGCAACAAGTTCTAAGTATTCAGGGATGGGTAGCTGAGAAGAGTATTCGTAATGATGAGCTGCTTACCAGTATTAAGCAAATGGAAAATCAATTAGAAGCCGGACAGGAGCAGACCTTCGATCATTTACAGCAGGTAGTTAATGCGCGCAATTCGTTACGTATGTTTGAACGTGATGCAGTCGCGTTGATGGGAAAACAGGATATTCTTGCTAAAGAATATAATGATTATTTAAAGCAACAGGCTGAATTTCGTACTACGGAAAGCCAACTGCAAAATGAGGCTGAATATTTGGCGACAGAGCAAAAAGAACTGCAAGGACAGACTGTACTTCTACGTAAGGATGCAACTCAGTTGGAAAACCAGCTTGCTACTATAAGCGAGAGGGAGCGGCAAATTGCCGGTATCATACAGGAACAGTCATCCAGGTTAACTGTTTTGTCAAGTATGCAGCATGAGTTAGAGGGGTTTGGCCGGGCCATTAAGGGAATACTAAAGAGCCAGTATTCTTGGAAAAGTGGTATTTGTGGTGCGATTGCTCAGTTATTCTCTGTTCCTGATAAATATGTCAATGCGATTGAAGTAGCATTAGGCGGCGCTCAACAGCATATTGTTACTGATACTGACCAAACAGCCAAACAAGCGATTACTCTTTTAAAAACACAAAATTTGGGGAGGGCAACGTTTTTACCCTTAAATACAATTAGAATAACTAAACCCAGAGATGCAGAATTGTTGGCGGCTAGCCAACCAGGCGCGTTGGGTTTTGCTGCAGAGGTAGTTAGTACTGATGAGCGGTATAAGCCTGTAGTTAACTATTTGCTGGGACGGGTAATTATTGCCCAAACCATTAATGCGGCTCTTGTAATTGCTCGTAATAGTGGCTTTTCAGTGAGAATTGTAACTTTGGATGGTGAGTTGGTGAATCCCGGCGGGTCATTGACGGGAGGAAGCAGGGGAAGAAAAGAAGCCAGTTTTATTGCTAGAACCAATGAAATAGATACACTTAAACACAGCTTAGAAAGAGTAAGCGAAAAACGGATACATTTTGAACAGGAAAAAAACGTTAGTAGTACTGCGATGACTGAAGTTAATTCCAAGCTTGGCTGCGTTGAAGCTAGACTAAAAGAAATAGAACTTCGTCAAACCGAACTTGCAATTCATATTGATAGAAATCAAGTTGATGCCAAAAAATGTGAGTTGGCACTTAAAACAATTAGCAGCGAGATAGCCGAGTGTCAGCAGCAGGCTGCTGAGTTTCAGAATAAAATTATGCAAGGTAAGTCAGCTCTTGCTCTTTTGGAAAACCAGGAAATTAGCCATAAGTCTCAGGTTGTTGACTGGCAAAACCAAGTTAAGTCGATGAAATATGAGCAGCAGGTATTGAATGCAGAGTTAACTGATGCCAAGATTAAACTGAGTGCAGCTACCCAAGAGATAACAGTTACTGATTCAGCCTGCCAGCAAGTTAAAGATACGCTAGTATCAATGACTACGCATTTGTCTCGTCTCCAAAATGAGAAAAAACAAATTCAAGCTGAGGCTGGCCAGGCGCAAACCGAGCTTGCCTCATTGGCAGAATGCAAGGAAAAGCTGCAGCGTGATAAATGTCAATTAACTGATACTCGCCAGGCACAGTATGCTGCCAAACTAGAGCTATTGTCAGGCATGCAAAAAGTAGATAAAGAAACTAAAGAGTTACGCCGTCAGAGTAATGAGCTTCAGGCACGGCTTCATGAAATAGAGCTGCTTATCGCCAAATATGGTTATGAAGCAGATAATTGCCGTGAACAACTTGCCGGACAGCTTGCTTTGTCTATTGAGGAGGCTCGTGCTTTAAAGAGAACAGACAGTATCGATGAACTGCTCAAGACAATAACTTATTTGGAAAGTCAAATTGCGGCTCTTGGTTTTGTGAATCCGGCAGCTATTAATGAATACAATAAGGTTCAAGAAAGGTATTCATTTTTACAAGCGCAGACAGGTGATTTACTGCGAGCTAAAGAGTCTCTGACATCAATAATAAGCGATATTGATACAACTATGTCCAGGCAGTTTACTATGGCATTTAAGGCCATTAGCCAATCTTTTGGTGAAGTATTTGTCCGGTTGTTTGGTGGAGGACGAGCAGAACTTGTGCTTATTGAGCCGGGTAATATTCTTAGTACAGGAATCGATATTATTGTGCAGCCGCCAGGAAAGAAGTTGCAAAACCTGGCACTTTTGTCAGGTGGCGAGCGTTCGCTTACTGTAATAGCGCTGCTATTTGCTATTTTAACGGTTCGCCCAGCTCCATTTTGTGTAGTTGATGAAATTGACGCAGCACTCGATGAGGCCAATGTAGAGCGGTTCAGCGAATTTTTGCAAGACTATGCCCAAAGTACACAATTTATTGTTGTTACCCATCGAAAGGGCACTATGGAAGCGGCAAGTGTATTACATGGTGTAACCATGGAGGAATCTGGAATATCCCGATTAGTTTCAGTGAAATTTATTGACAAAGCAGGATAAAATATACTATCAGTTTGGGGGAAATGACAATGGGGTTTTTTGATAAATTGAAAGCTGGATTAGAAAAGACGAGAAAAAGTTTTACGGAAAAAATAGAACAATTGGTTATCGGTTATGCTACCATTGAAGACGAATTACTGGATGATTTGGAAGCAGTCCTGCTTTCTGCAGATGTCGGTGTACCAACCACCACCAAATTAATGACAGAAATTCGTAATGGAATTAGAAATAAGCAGATTAATTCTCCTGATGATTTAAAACCATTTTTACAAGATAAAATTAATGCTATGTTGCTTTGCAAACACCATCCAGAACCAATAGAATATGATCCACCGACTGTTATACTGATTGTTGGTGTAAATGGAGTTGGAAAAACAACAACTATTGGTAAGCTAGCCAACTATTATCATGAATCCGGGAAAAAGGTACTTATTGCGGCCGCAGACACCTTTAGGGCAGCGGCAATTGATCAACTCGAAATCTGGGGACAACGGGCCGGTACGGAAATAATTAAGCATGCCGAAGGATCAGATCCGGCAGCAGTGGCTTTTGATGCTGTTCAGGCTGCCAAAGCCCGGAAAGTTGATATCGTAATGATTGATACTGCCGGACGTTTGCATACCAAAGCAAATTTAATGGAAGAATTGAAGAAAATCAATAGAGTAATAGCAAAAGAGATACCAGCGGCGCCGCACGAAACCCTACTTGTGCTAGATGCTACTACCGGTCAGAATGCCATTAGTCAGGCAAAGCTGTTCGGTGACGCGGTTGCCCTTACAGGTGTAGTACTAACTAAATTAGATGGTACCGCAAAGGGTGGAGTAGTAATTGCAATTAATAATGAACTTAGTCTGCCAGTCAAGTGGATAGGAGTGGGTGAAGGGGTCAATGACCTTCGGCCATTTGCTGCTGCTGAATTTGCCGCTGCTTTATTTTCCGACAAGTAATTTTACTTGACACAGCTTTTTGTTTTTGATATAATCTGCCGTGTAAAGGATTTTTACTTGCCAGGTAAGCAGGTGAATGTATGGACAGTATGTTAAATAAAGTTTTACGCGTGGGACAGTTGTACGATTTTTACAATGCCCTGTTAACAGAAAAACAGCGTGACTGTCTTAATATGCATTATCTACAGGACTTATCGCTGGCAGAAATCGCTGCAGAATTCAATGTATCAAGGCAAGCAGTACATGATATTTTACGGCGAGCTGAACAAACCTTGGAAGAATATGAACAAAAGCTAGGTTTGGCTGCTCGTTACAGGCAAGAACGAAAACTACTGGTTGAGGTAGTTGACAGCTTACAACAACTGCCATATTCTGTAAAAAAAATACCGGAATTAAATCAAGCAATCATTATGTTAAATTCGTTGCTAGAAGACACCCGGGAGGTGTGACATATATATGGTCTTTGAAAGTTTGGCTGACAAACTTCAGCAGACTTTTAAGAAGCTGCGTGGCAAGGGAAAATTATCAGAAAGTGATGTTGCAGAGGCCCTTAAAGAGGTGCGAATGGCCCTCTTAGAGGCCGACGTAAATTTTAAAGTAGTAAAAGATTTAGTTGCTAAAATCAAAGAGCGGGCTATTGGCCAGGAAGTGCTGGAAAGCCTGACACCTGCTCAGCATGTGGTAAAGATTGTAAATGAAGAGTTAACCAATCTAATGGGGGGGACCCAGAGTCGTATTGCTATTGCATCACGGCCGCCGACAGTTATTATGTTGGTTGGTTTGCAAGGGGCAGGTAAGACGACAACCGCCGGAAAGTTGGCAAATCTTCTAAAACGTCAAGGGAAACGACCGCTTATGGTAGCGGCTGACGTCTATCGTCCGGCCGCCATAAAGCAGCTGGAAGTATTAGGCGAGCAACTTGAGATTCCCGTATTTACTATGGGGCAGGACAATCCGGTCAACATTGCCAAGAAAGCTGTCGACCAGGCATTGATGATGGCTCGTGATATCGTGATTATTGATACGGCAGGCCGTCTGCATATTAATGAAGAACTTATGAATGAACTCAAATCCATTAAGCAAACAGTTAAGCCTCACGAAATACTGCTGGTAGTTGACGCTATGACTGGTCAAGACGCAGTTAATGTTGCTGAGTCCTTCAACAATGATCTGGGTATTGATGGTATTATCCTGACTAAGCTTGACGGTGACGCCCGTGGTGGTGCTGCTCTCTCAATCAAGGCCGTTACCGGCCAGCCAATCAAGTTCGCTGGTATGGGCGAAAAGCTGGATGCGTTGGAACAATTTCATCCTGATCGTATGGCCTCGCGAATTTTGGGTATGGGCGATGTTCTCAGCCTTATTGAAAAGGCTGAATCAACCATTAACTTAGAAAAAGCACAAGAAATGCAAAAGAAGCTTCGTAAAGAAGAATTTACATTAGATGATTTCTTGGAGCAAATCGAACAAGTTCGCAAATTGGGGCCACTTGATCAAATCCTGGGTATGTTGCCAGGCATGGGTAAGCTCAAAGGGCTGCAGGGATTGGATATCGATAATAAAGAAGTCAAGCATATCATCGCCATTATTCACTCTATGACAGCTAAGGAACGTCGTGACCCAGCTATTATAAATGGCAGTCGTCGCAAGCGCATTGCTGTCGGCAGCGGTACAAGGGTTCAGGATGTCAATCGCCTGCTAAAGCAATTTGTTGAGGCTAAAAAGATGATGAAACGGCTGAAAGATATGCAAAAAAGTGGCAAAAAACCAAGTTTTAAACTTCCCTTTATGCAATGATTTTTCTTAAAATAGTTAGATATTCTGTAAAGGAGGTGACTTATAATGGCAGTTAAAATTCGCTTAAAGCGTATGGGCGCAAAAAAACGTCCTTTCTATCGTGTAGTAGTATCTGACTCTCGTTCGCCGCGGGATGGAAGATTTATTGAAAATCTGGGTCATTACGACTCGACTACTGAACCAGCAGTAATCAAGATTGACGAGGAAAAAGCCATCGCATGGCTCCAAAAAGGTGCTCAACCTACTGATACTGTTAAAAATCTATTCAGCCAAACCGGCATCCTGAAAAAATGGGATGAAGTAAAGCGCTCTAAGAAAGAAGCATAGAAACGAGGCGTGATAACTACATGAAAGAATTAGTCGAAGTTATCGCCAAAGCATTAGTGAAAAACCCGGAACAAGTCAATGTTAACGAGACAAATGATAATGCAGGTACAGTCTATGAACTGCATGTGGCCCCTGAAGATATGGGAAAGATAATTGGTAAGCAGGGGCGTATCGCCAAAGCTATTCGCACTGTGGTCAAAGCTGCGGCCACCCGGGAAAACAAACGAGTAATGGTAGAAATATTATAAGTAAACTGTTAATCTGATGACCGAAGGGGTGGAGCAAATGGCTAATATCGAAAGCTTGACAATTAAGTGTCCGGTGACCATTAAAGCAAAAGTAACCGAAGATCTTAAAGCACAAGTGGCAGCTGAAATTCAGGAAGCCATTAAAAAGGCGGATCTGGAACTTCAGCAAATTGATTTTCATGCTAAACGTATGATGAGTGAACAGGCAAAGCAAGATGCTCAAGGTCTTGTTGGTCTCCGCCAGCAGATTGATGCTGAGCGGCAAAAACGCCTTGAATTTAAAAACCATATGTTGGATAAGTTGAAAGACACAGCCCAACTGGAAATCGGTGCGGAAATTGTTCAGGGTACTATGGATAGAGTCGTTACTATAAATATTGGCGATGATCTTCATAAACTGATGGCAACTGAAATTTTGCTTGAAGATGGCAAAGTCATTGCTTTTCGTAGCTAATATGCCTAAAACCGAGTTGATTACCATCGGTAAAATTGTTGCCCCGCACGGTGTGCGGGGTGACGTTCGTATAGTACCGCTGACCGATTTTCCCGACCGATTTTATGATCTTACTAAGGTGCTTGTTGATGATGTTGGTGAGCTTGCATTAGAGTCGGCCAGACAACACAAAAAGTTTATTTTACTAAAATTTGCCAAGCTTGATTCTATCAATGATATTGAGCACTTACGTGGCAAATTGATTAAAATCAGGCGTGAAGATGCAGTTAAACTGCCTGAAGGCCGCTATTATATTTTTGATATTATTGGGCTCAATGTATTTACTGAAGAAGGCCTTTTATTGGGAACGATAACTGATGTGCTGCAACCAGGCAGCAATGATGTTTATGTTGTTAAGCAACAAGACAAGAGTGAATTGTTAATCCCTGCCATTAAAGAAGTTGTTAAGAAAATTGACATTTTAGGTAAGCAAATGATAGTAAAACTGCAGGAAGAAATGGACTAAACAGAGGACAGTTATGCGTATTGACATTATTTCACTATTTCCCGAAATGTTTACAGGTCCGCTAGGTCATAGCATTTTAAAACGAGCGCAGGACAATGGACTTATCTCTATTCATGTAACAAATCCCCGGGATTTTACTTATGACAAACATCGTATTGTAGATGATGCCCCGTTTGGTGGCGGGGCAGGCATGGTCATGAAGCCTGAGCCAATATTCCGTGCCGTGGAAAGTGTAGTAAATGCCAATAACACTTTACGCAGGCGGATAATTCTTATGTGCCCAGGCGGACAGTCATTTGACCAGGCGAAAGCCCGGGAACTTGCAGGGTATGAACAGCTGATATTTCTTTGCGGCCACTATGAAGGTATTGATGCCAGGATTCGTGAACATGTGGTTGATGAAGCAATTTCCATTGGCGATTATGTACTAACAGGTGGCGAATTACCTGCTATGGTAATTACTGATGCCGTGGCTCGTATGATCCCAGGGGTTCTTGGCGCTGACGATAGTGCGCAGCACGATTCTTTTTATAATGGTTTGCTGGAATATCCGCACTATACACGACCGCGTGAATTTAACGGTTGGGAAGTACCGGAAATACTGCTTTCCGGAGATCATGCTAAAATTGAAAAATGGCGACGTAAAGAATCACTGCGGGCAACTCTGGAACGTCGGCCGGATTTAATGAATAACGTTGAGCTAAATCCTCTTGATGATAAACTTTTGCAGGAAATAAAGTCTGAACAGGCGGGAGGCTGAATATGGCAATGCCTGTATATTTAGGTTTAGTACATTATCCGATATATAATAAAAATAATGAGATAGTTACGACTGCTATTACTAATTTTGATATCCATGATATTGCCCGAACGGCTCGAACGTATAATGTGCTAAAATATTTTGTTATTCACCCCCTAGAGGCCCAAAAGGCGTTAGCTGAAGAAATTATTAGTTATTGGCAAGAGGGGTATGGGGGACAGTATAATCCTGACCGTAAAGAAGCGCTAAGCATACTGGAAGTTATTCCAGATATTGCGGCGGCAGTTGATTATATTGCAGCAAAGGAAGGAATGCCGCCCATAATAGTTACTACCGATGCTCGTAGCTATGACAATACTGTTTCCTATGCTAAACTTCGCCAGCAACTTAGTGATACCGATAGACCATTTTTACTCTTGTTTGGTACTGGTTGGGGCATTGAGAATTCAGTAATGAAGCAATTTGATTATATATTAGAACCTATTTATGGACCAGGAAATTATAATCACTTGCCTGTTCGTGCCGCTGTCGCGATCATTCTTGACCGCCTATTAGGTGAATACTGGTGGAAAAACCCGTAAATCACAGTATTTTAGTTTGAGTTGCTGGTTAATATGTGATATAATACGTTTTGTGAAATACGGACGGTCCTCTGCCTATAGTACGAACGTCTGATATAAGGAGGAAAATCAAATGAATATTATTGAAATTTTGGAACAAGAACAATTGCGTCAGGATATCCCGTCCTTTAAGCCAGGTGACACCGTGCGCGTACATGTAAAAGTTGTTGAGGGCACTCGTGAACGTATTCAGGTTTTTGAAGGCGTGGTCATTAACCGTCAGGGCTGCGGTGTACGAGAAACTTTCATTGTAAGACGCGTTTCCTATAATGTTGGTGTAGAGCGTACTTTCCCAGTACATTCTCCCCGTATTGAAAAAATTGAAGTAATGCGTCGCGGTATTGTTCGCAGA
This sequence comes from Sporomusa sp. KB1, assembly GCF_007830295.1. Classification (GTDB taxonomy): domain Bacteria; phylum Bacillota; class Negativicutes; order Sporomusales; family Sporomusaceae; genus Sporomusa. The sequence continues at coordinate 3,955,463 of NZ_VLKC01000002.1, forward strand.
GCAAAGTTATACTATCTGCGTAATCTTACTGGTAAAGCTGCACGTATCAAAGAAAAACGCTAATTCAATGTGTCTAGGGACTGATTTCAGTCCCTTTTCTTAATTCTCCTAGTAGAAGTTTTAGATCTCCACAGAGTGACAGTGACCATACCTGTTTCAAAGGAGGAACGCTGTGAGTAACACGAATTTGGGTGAGGAAATAAAAGACTGGGTAATATCTATTCTCATAGCCGTATTGCTGGCGTTTTTTATCCGGTATTTTATTGTAGAACTATATATGGTCGAAGGACCATCGATGCGACCAACGCTGGTAGATGGCGAACGTCTTGTTGTCAATAAGTTTATTTATCGTTTTAAGACACCCGAAAGAGGCGAAGTACTGGTATTTCGCTATCCTCGCGATCCCAGCCGCGATTTTATTAAGCGGGTAATAGCAGTAGCTGGAGATACTGTCGAAATAAAAGACGGCAGAGTATTTCTTAATGGACAGCTTTTAAATGAGCCTTACATATTAGAACGGATTAAGGGGTCTTATCCTGCGGCAACTGTTCCCGAAGGGCATATCTATGTAATGGGCGATAACCGCAACAATTCAGAAGATAGTCGTTTTAAAGATGTCGGTTTTGTACCGCTAGAACTCGTAAAGGGAAAAGCAGTTACTATTTTTTGGCCTCTTGACCACATAAAAACATTGCCGTAACTATACACTATAGATAGTATATGTTTCTTAGTAAGGAGTGTGACACAATGCACATTCACTGGTTTCCCGGTCATATGACCAAAGCGCAACGTATGATTCGCGAGCAGCTGAAGCTGATTGATGTAGTAATAGAACTATTAGATGCCCGTATCCCTTTAAGCAGTGCCAATCCTATTATTGCTGAACTTGTGGCGGGTAAACCTAGAGTGGTGGCACTAAATAAAGCCGACCTTGCTGAGCCGGCACGGACAGTCGAGTGGGTTAGGCATTTTTGCAATTTGGGTTTTACAACGGTAACTCTTGATTCTGCCAGTGGTAAAGGAACCAAAGAACTGGCAAATAAAGTTGAACAAGAGGCCAGTGAAAAAATTGCTAAATTAGCTGCCAAAGGGATAAAAGGACGCGCTGTACGAGCTATGATTTTAGGTATTCCCAACGTAGGCAAATCTTCACTTATCAATCGCCTGTTAGGTACAGCAACAGCGAAAACAGGGGATAAACCCGGTGTGACACGCGGGCAGCAATGGCTGAAAATTGGTAAAAATCTTGAATTACTGGACACTCCGGGCGTACTATGGCCTAGGATGGATGATCAGGAAGTTGCCGTTAAATTAGCTGTAACTGGTGCAATTAAAGATGATATCTATGATATGGAGAAGGTTATCCTGAATTTACTCGAAATACTTAATGCGCGTTACCGTGACCGCTTATGTGAACGCTATAAACTTACCCCAGAGCAGTTAACTGAAGATACAAATGAGCTGCTTGCTTTAATCGCTGCCAAACGGGGCTGTTTACGGAGCGGCGGTGCAGTGGACTGCGAGAAAGCGAGAAGAATGATTCTTACTGATTTTCGTTCAGGAAAGCTGGGGAAATTTACACTGGATATCCCTGTAGAAAATCCTGGAACAGAGCAATGTTCTAATAAATGAAATAGTATTCTTGCAATAAGAAAAGACTTGGTTTGTGCCAAGTCTTTTTTTATACTCAATAATATACAATTAAATTATGGGCAATAACATAATTGTAAGCGGCGATAATAATGTTTCTGTTAAAGACTGCTTCGGGAGTGTTTCCATAATAGGCGCCGCCTGGCATGTTGCCGTGTGATTCATACAAACATTTTTCCGGGGAATCGCCCCAAAGCTGATCACTATTTAGCCAAACAGATCCGTCTTGGTTCCATTGATTGCTATTTTTACTAAAAGAGCATTTAAAAGTGAAAGTTTGTTTTTCAAAGTTAATTCTATTATCAAAGGTTTGACTTCTTAAGTTAGCTAAAGAATCCTTATCCGGTATACAGATTAAACTATATGTCATTTCGAAAAGCGATTCTTGCTCAGTCTTAGAAATAACTTTCGCTTTTAATGATTCTGTGTGAAGATACTTAGTAAAACCACTTTCTGTAACAGTGTATACATCTTCTGCAAAGCATACGTTGGTTACCATGACAAAAATAATTATAAGTAAAAATTTTTTCATTATACATTCCTCCTCATTAAACAATTCTTTATATTAATGTAGAATCCTTCCTGGCGGCAGCTAAGAATATGGCAGATACTGCTTGGTTTGCAGGGGCCAGCTGTAATATTGTGGAATAATATACTAAACAATAAGTCGAAAGGACGGGGATGATTTTGATACGGATCGGGGTAATTGGACAGTCAGGCGAAATACCAGCAGAAACATGTGTATTAGCTGAAGAAATAGGTAAGGAAATTGCGTTGCGCGGGGCAATTCTTTTTACTGGCGGAACGAGTGGGGTAATGGGTGCAGTATCACGGGGAGCGAAACAAGCAAATGGGCTGGTCGTGGGTATTCTTCCTGGTGATAACGTGGAAGTTGCGAATGAGTATATAGATATCCCGATTTCGACGGGACTGAGTTTCGATTATAGAAGTCTAATTTTAGTGCATTCTTCTGATGTAATAATCATGATAGCCGGAGGCAATGGTACTTTGGGCGAGTTATCTGCAGCCTATTTAAACCGTAAGCCTGTCGTAATCGTCGAAGCTTCTGGCGGGTGGGCTTCAAGAGTACGGGGGATGGCCTACGAGGGTTCCTATCTGGATGAGCGAAAGTGGGTTAAACTTGACTATGCAAATACTGCTGCAGAGGCACTTGATATTGCGATGAGCCGGATTTGTGAGAGCTGAGCAGCTGAAATTCAAAGACCTGTTTGCATATTGCCTAACTAAGCCAGGGGCCATAGAGGATTATCCTTTCGGTCCTGATATCATTATGAGTAAGCCTGGGGGCAACCACCCTCAGGCGTTTCTGTTGCTAGTACTACTTGTCCAGTTCTTTCACTCGCATAGTTAAGAATAGCAGGAAATTTATTGGGAATACTGTAAATACCTTATAAAAAGGATGTCTACTTATGCAAAAAATAGTTTCGAGAATATATAATTATTTTCGAAATGTAATTTTAAATTTCGGGGAAAACCAGATTTCCGAGCATTATAGCTCGCAAAAATACCTTTTCAATTCGGCAGAGGCAGATATGGTATACTCTGCAAAAAGTTTAGAGGCCTTACTTACTTTTGCAGAACGACTATTGGAAGTAATGCAGCGGACAGCTAATCTTTTAAAGAGTAGCCAAGTGAATACCGAAATTGAAATCATTAAGGCAGAATTAGAAGTTCTAGAGAGGCAATTTTTACGACTTTCACCGCTAGCTTTGGCATATGAAAAAAACAGTACAGGGCAAATTGAATATTCCCCCGTCTCATCCAATTTATCCCAAAATCTAGAAATCATGAAAGGTATACTCGCAAGTAGTGATATAATAATTCGTGAATTTGATTTTGGTTTAACAAAACGAAAAGGTAGTTTGATATATGTTGATGGTTTGACCGATAAAGAGATCATAAATAATAATATTCTAACCCCGCTGATGAGGAGAGAAAACCAGGATAAGTACCATCTTCCTACAATTGATATCATACAAAAAGAAGTGTTAACCGTAGGTGATATCAAAAAATCTGATCAGATGAGCGATCTAAAGAACTATCTGCTAGCTGGAGAATCTATTCTGTTCATAGACGGTATATCTGAGGCTTTAATTATTAATACTGCTAAATGGGAAACTCGCGGGGTAGAAAAACCCGATACAGACAACGTTGTTCGAGGGCCTAGAGAAGGGTTTTCTGAGAGTATTCAGATAAACTTACCTTTGTTGAGGCGCAAAATTCACAATTCATATCTTCGCTTTGAAATTATAAAAATTGGTCATCAAACCAAAACAGATGTATGTATTGCCTATTTATCAAATGTTGCAAACGATAAATTGGTTGAAGAAATAAAAATTCGTCTTAACAGGATCAATACGGATGCAATTCTTGATTCCGGGTATATTGAAGCGTTTATTGAAGATAGTCCCTATTCTATTTTTGCAACAATAGCAAATAGTGAAAAGCCAGATATCGTTGCAGCCAAATTGCTCGAAGGGCGTGCCGCTATTTTAGTTGATGGCAGTCCGATTGCTCTTACGGTACCAACACTTCTTATTGAAAGCTTTCAAAGTCCAGAGGATTATTATGTTAGACCCTATTTTGGATCACTACTACGACTGATCCGATTCCTGGCATACTTTATTAGTGTATTTTCTCCTGCCGTATATGTTGCGCTGATTACCTTCCATCAGGAGTTGATTCCAACTCCCTTATTGATTGCTTTTGCCGCAGGTAGGGGGAAAGTTCCTTTTCCTGCAGTTTTTGAAGCGCTCGCCATGGGTGCAGTTTTCGAGATTTTACGTGAAGCTGGAGTGCGACTACCGCGGCCAGTTGGTTCAGCGGTAAGTATTGTTGGAGCACTAGTTATTGGTCAGACGGCAGTAAGCGCAGGATTGATAAGCCCGATTATGGTTATCGTAGTCGGGATAACGGCAATTTCAAGTTTTGTAATACCTGCCCAAGCTGATTCAAGCGTGATTGTTCGACTTTGCTTGTTGCTCGCTGCGGGGATAGCCGGTGGTTTTGGCATACTGATGGTTACTTTGACTTTTCTCTTACATCTTGCTTCATTACGATCTTTCGGAATTCCCTTTTTATCCCCTTTTGCACCGCTATCTCTTTCAGGATTAAAGGATGCATTTTTTCGAGTTCCTTTGTGGGCCATGACCAAACGCCCTGCCATATTAAATCCATCAGATATAATACGGCAAGGTTTTCCTGCACGGTCATTCATCTCAGAAAATGATAAACACAGTCCTAGGGAGTAAGAGAGGTTGTATGAAAAGAACAGCAATTATTGGAATCTTGATTGCGGTAATAACGCTTACTGGTTGCTGGAGTGCAAAGGATTTGAATACTATGTCGTTAGTCATGGGAGTGGGTATTGATAAAACGACAGCGTTAGATCATCTAGTACTAACAGCTCAAATTGCAAAACCTGAAGCTGTGCAGGGAGCGTCGCCAGAAGGAAATAAAGGAAGTGGGGGTAAAGCATATTCAAATATATCAATGGCTGGCGAAACAGTTTTTGAGGCGATCAGAAAAACAACTCATGTTCTAGGGAAAAAACTTTTTTTTACACATAATGAAATTATCATTCTGGGTAGAAGTTTAGCAGAAGATGGCCTAGAGAATGTTATTGACTTTTTTCTGCGTGATCATGAATTACGTCCTAAACTATTGGTTGCGGTTGCAACAGGGGATGCGGCCGATATTCTTGCGGTAGATTCTGAAACAGAGAAATTACCAATTACCAATATAATCAAAACTATCAGAGCCTATCAATCTACGTCACATTTTACGGCAGTTACGCTATTTGATTTAACTGAACAGCTTATGAGTGAAACAACGACACCAGTAGTTCCTTTGCTCTCAATCACTCAGGCGGGAGGAGCCAAAGAAGTTGAAGCTTTAGGAATGGCCGTATTTAAATATGGTAAAATGGTCGGCATACTAAATGAAACCGAAACACGCGGCCTTCTCTGGGTAAAAGGGGACGTAAAGGGTGGGATTATCCTAATTGATAGCCCGGATGGCAAGGGAAAAGTGTCACTCGAGATTTCAAAAGCTGATAGTGAGATTAAGCCTGAAATTAGGAATGGACAGGTTATAATGCATATCAAGGTTTCGGAAAGTGCCGCATTAGGGGAACAGACAACGGAAAAAAACCTTGCTACTTTAGAGTTTATTAAAGAGGTAGAACGGTTGCAGGCTAATGTAATAAAACAAGAAATTCTAGCCGCATTAAATAAATCGAAACAATTCAATAGTGATATTTTTGGTTTTGGCAATATTGTATACCAAAATTTCCCTGATGAGTGGCAAATATTTCGGCATCAATGGGATAAAATGTATTCGGACATTGATTATGTTATTAATGTTGATACTAAAATACGCAGCACTGGCACTCTTTCTGAAACAGTGCAACTAAGGAAATGAGAAGTTGTGCATTATGAGTCAAGTAAGATTTCGAAAGGTGAATTGATTTATTTAATCGGCGCTTTTATTCAGGGCTCTGTAATATTTATATCCTTTATCGGCAATCTGACCAAGCATGATACATGGTTAGCTGTACTGGCAGGATTTATAATAACTTTTCCTATTATTGCTATCTATATTGAGCTTGGAAAAAAATTCGCTGGTCGAAATCTTATAGCTATTTTAGAAATTACGTTTGGAACGTTTTTGGGAAAGGTAGTTTCTATTCTTTATTTATGTTTTTTTTGGCTGTTACTTGTATTTAATTTAAAAGGGTTAGGTAATTTTCTTTTGATCTTTATGCCAGAAACACCCATGGCATTTTTTATTGTTATATTTGTTATAGTGTGTGCATATACCTTGACAGTAGGAATAGAAGTACTGGCAAGGCTCAGTTTTTTATTTGTAGTAGTCGCTTTACTTATTATTTGTAGCACATTCCTCTTTTTACTTAAAGATATGAATTTTTCCAACTTTCTACCGATATTTGTTGTTCCTTGGCAAGATTTTTTGCATGGAATACATGTTGTTACTGTAATGCCTTTTGGTGAAATTGTAGTATTTTTGATGGTGCTTCCATATATCAATAACATAAATTCGGTAGCAAAAAGCACCACTATAGGATTTATACTGGGCGGAATAAGCTTTTTGATAATTGCCATAAGAAACACAGCAATATTGGGAAGCACGGAATTTATTTGGTCTTCTCCCTCTTTGCAGGCAACGCGATTGATTAATATTGGAAATATTTTAACCAGAATGGATATTTTAATTGCAACTGGTCATACAATTTTGTTATTTGTCAAGTGCAGTATACTTTATCATGCTGTCGTAGTTTCTTTTTCCCAGTTGTTGCGTTTGCGGACGTATCTACCTGTAATAATTCCTGTTGGTGGTATTTCTGTTACATTATCCATGATTGTCTACGAATCAACGATTGATCATAATATTAGTGCTCAAAACACCTGGCCAATAGTTGCAACTCTATTTGTAGTTGTATTTCCGTCTATATTATTGCTTACTGCTGCTATGCGCAATCAACCCAAGCGTGACGTACCCCCTAAGAATGTTTTAAGTAATGATCAAACCATAAAATAGGAGTATGCTAGATGATAATTTTGCTATGTGGAATATACGCAATCATTGCTTTTGTTCAAGGAGCTATGCTAATAAGGAAAAAATACTGGCGAGAGTTTTGGATATGTTCTGTTTTACTAGTAGTTGCTTTTATGTTAAATCTTATGCAAGTTTTGAATGTAAAAATTCCAAGCCCAATGGTCGGAGTACATTACATTGTGAACGATGTATTACAGTTGAATTATTGATTGTCCTATTTTAGAAGTTGAGAAACCGGCAGATTTGCCATCTGGTTGTCCCTTTGCCATGCTCCTATGGAATTAGCTGTCAGCATAGCCTAATAGTGTAAAAATTAATGTTTTACCGGTAATGAACTACAATACTATTAAATATAATAATTTTTGCAATTCTATCTGGATTTGGCAGGAATTCTATATATGTAAGTGAAAGTTATAAATTGGAAAAGTTGGGTAAGAGGCTGATTGGGGAGAATAGGAAGAAATCATTTGCCAGGGAGATAATGTTTGCTATGGTAGTAATAGATGAGAGAGTTTGCCAAGTTATACTGGTTCAACCGGGAAATAATGAAAAAATGCAAGGAATAGTAACTTCTTGGGAAAAGCAAAAAGGAGAATGGAAACAAATATCGTCAACAATAAAAGCATCTCTGGGAAGAAATGGGATACTTTCATCTGGGGAAAAGAAAGAGGGGGATGGGTATACACCGGATGGCGTTTATGACATTAAACGTGCATTTGGTTATGACACATGTAGTACAAAACTGCCATATATTCATCTGACTCAAAATGATTATTGGGTTGATGATCCGGCTTCTGCAAACTATAATCGATTGGTCCGGCAATGTCTATCTGTGGGATCATGCGAGAAGATGAAGCGAGATGATAATTTATATAAAATAGGCTTTGTTATTGAATATAATACTGAATCAAGAGTAGCAGGCAGGGGCAGTGCTATATTCGCACATATTTGGCGGAGTCATGATAGTCCTACATTAGGCTGTGTTGCGATGAGCGAGAAGGACCTGGCTGAATTGCTGGAATGGCTGGATCCTTTAAAAAATCCCGTGATAATAATAAGTCAAGAAAAAATGGAGAGTTTCCTATAACTTAGGCCAGGCTTGTTGGACAATTAGCTTAAAAACACATAAGGAGATGCTTTTTTTTTGCACTTATTTTCGAAGAAAATGAATCGAGTAGTAACGTTAATTTTATTCTTTATCTTGGGACTGAGTTATATCGCCTTAACTTATTTTCAAGGTATACCAGTTCTAAATTATCATCAAATCAATAACGAAAGCCATAACGTATTAACGCTTAGCGATACCGAGTTTGAAGCACAAATCAAGTATTTATATCAAGAGGGGTATACCGCTATTTCACCAGAACAGCTAGCGGACTATTTACAATATGGAAAAGAGCTTCCCAATAAACCGGTTTTGATTACTTTTGATGATGGCTATGAAGATAATTATCAAGTGGCCTATCCCATTCTGCAAAAATATCATTTTAAAGCGACGATATTTTTAATTACTGATTTCGCAGGAAATAATAGCAGGTATTTAACTTGGCAGCAAATAAGGGAAATGAGTGATAACGGTATTAATTTTGAAAATCACACGTTAAGTCATATTACATTGCCCAAGGCTTCAGACGAAGAGGTTTATGCCCAATTGGTTAATTCTAAGCAAGCATTGGAATGGAGGCTTGGGAAAAAAGTTGAATACTTAGCCTATCCGGGAGGCAAATACGACCAACGAATTATTCAGTTAACAAAAGAAGCAGGGTATCGAGCCGCTTTTACTGTAAATTTTGGACGGAATAGGATGAATTCTACAATGTATACCTTAAATCGAATTCCTATTTTCGGGGGCGTGTCGCATACATTTTTTCGTTTTTGGCTGCGCCTAAAATTTACACAGGTATTTGATGCTTTGCAGGATTTTAAGGATTTTTTGCTCAACAAAGGTAATGCTTCGCTAGCTGGGTTGATTTATATCCCTTAGAAAATTAACAACATTTTCTTGTCTTCGTTATAAAAATTAAACAGAATCTGTAAATAGGTGAAATATTATTGTAATATTTAGATGGTAAAATTTTGAAAAAAGGGAGGTGATAATATGAGTGTATCATCCATAGACAGTAGTAGTATGATGGCGCTATTAAGCCAGTATTACTCTCAAAATCTAACTTCCAGCAACACGAATAGCAGTAACAGCACATCAACTGTTACTAATTTGGAAAGGGTAACAGCCATTAATTCCGATGGTGACACTTTTCAAATGTCTGGGGTGGCAGCATCGACTATGCTGTCGACAGCGGAAATGTACAGTAACATGGACACCGACAGTGACGGTTTAGTGAGTGAGTCAGAATTTTTGGCGTCACGTCCTAGTGATGTGACGGCAGAGATGGCTGCAAATCTTTATAGCAGCATTGATACGGACAGTTCGGGCTCCTTAACAGAGTCGGAATTTGAAACGGCAATGAACAATGCACTTTCCGTGAACACAGTTTCAGCAACTAGTTCCGCCAGCAGCGCGGTAGCTACTCAAAGTGCGGGTGGAGGCGGTACGGCATCAGCCAGTAATTCCTGTCCTTTGGGCAATAGTACCTGCACAGGTTGTGGGCAGTGCGGCAAAATAACGCTAAGCAGTTCCAGTTCCGCTTTTAACTCAAGTTTTAGTTCGTCCCAGAATAATACAAATTCCTCAACAAGCAAAACTATCGATTATCTTTCAGCTATTGCCACAAAGGCTTACGAGTCGAATTCTATATATTTATAGGAATATTGTTGTATACGGACTGTAGCTTGGAACGGCTATTTTCAATTTCCAAACATTTCTAAGGAAATTCTAAAAATAGAGATATATAATTCTAACTATACCATACCTATTATAAACACTTCTCCAACCCAGCAACTTAGCTGGGCTATTTTTTTTATTTACCATGGGAGGTGGGAGGTACGCAGGCAGGATTTGCAGTCTTTCTCGCAGAATAACTAAAACATCTGAACTTGGAGGTATTTTACTTTTGGATACGGCACAGATGACAGTCGCGCAAATTTCGGCGTTATTATCAGAGCAGGAGATTTCATTAGAAACAATAAACAGACTTAAAATGGATGCCCGTATTTCGGTAAAGCGTCTTATTGATAAATGGGAGACTCATCTCCGGAAGGCTCAGCGCGAGCGTGAGCGGATTGCAGCTCTATATGAATATGAACGACAGTTAAATAATGAAGGCTACAGTTTGGTGGCCGGAGTCGATGAAGCTGGCAGGGGACCATTGGCTGGCCCTGTAATGGTTGCTGCTGTTATTTTACCGCCAGATTGTTACTTGCCAGGGCTAAATGATTCCAAAAAATTAACATCGTCTCAACGTGAAAAATTGTATGAAGAAATAAAAAATATCGCGATTGCGGTAAATCGGTGTGCAGTGAGCCCTGAAATAATTGATGATATTAATATTTATCAAGCTACAATAAGAGGAATGTATACTGCGATTGCTGGTTTGTTACCAGTACCTCAGGCTGTATTAATTGATGCAGTACCATTACCTGAATTGTTTATACCATCGAAATCCATTATCAGTGGCGATCAGGTTAGTGCTTCTATTGCGGCGGCATCCATTATCGCGAAAGTTGAACGGGACCAAATCATGAATGAGCTTGACTGCCAGTATCCAAAGTATGGATTTAACCGTCATAAAGGCTACGGTACCCAAGAACATATGGAAGCGCTTGCTAAATATGGACCTTGCCCATACCATCGGCAGAGCTTTGCCCCGGTTAAGGCTGCTGCGATTGCAACTGACTGCACAGAGTAATTGTTGTACTACTGAGGAGATGAGACTATGCCAGATACAAAGCGTGACAAACTACCTAAAGCAGTTGCACTCACATATAATGAACAGGACGGTATTGCGCCTAAAGTTGTAGCAAAAGGGGCAGGTGTTGTTGCTGGGAAAATAATACATTCAGCTAAGGAGCATGGGGTTCCTATATATCAGAATAAAACATTAACAGGCATGCTGATGGCTGTTGAACTAGACAGAGAAATACCTCCGGAATTATACCAAGCGGTGGCTGAAGTATTAGCGTATATTTATCGTTTGGACCAACGTTTTGGCAACTGGCAGTTCTAGAGTTATTTGGAGGAGATAATGAACCATATAGCGACAGGGGACAAAGGCGAACAGTCTGCTGCTAGTTATCTAAGTAAACTAGGATATACAATTATTGCTACCAAATATCGTGCTAAAACTGGCGAAATAGATATCATTGCGAAAGATAAAGATTGCCTAGTGTTTGTTGAAGTAAAGACTAGACGTTCGACGATTTATGGGTTTCCGGCAGAAGCCGTTAACTTTAGGAAACAGCAGAAAATAATAAATACGGCATTATGTTTTTTTAATCAGCGTGGAATCACCGATTGTGCCTGCAGGTTTGATATTTTGGAAGTGTATCTAACAAAAGAATCAATTCAATGTAATCACATAATAAATGCGTTTGGTAAATAATGGGGGTAAGTTTTACTTTTAGCCTCTAATAAATTTAATGATTCCATCAACGCCGCCATGCGCTAATTTTGCAACTGCTCGCACTTGTTTCCCTTGCTTTCATCCATATTGGAGTATTCTTTGGCAGCCATACTTAATCCTCGTGCTAAAACAGCCGCCGGTATAACAATATGCAGTCCTGGAATCCAAACAGTAACAGCTGTGAAGGCAAGACCTGCGAGCGCTATAATTTATAATCCCTCCATAAGTGATCCATCACATAAATTCATTGTTCATACGCCTGCCATTGCAGTCGTATACTAGTCAATATAGTATCGCTAAATAATTCGCTTTTCGCTCACTTACTATTACAGTTAATTTCTCCATAATTTGAAATATGCCTTTATAACTTTTCTTACAGTCTTATAAAAAAGTAAGCTCCTCATCTTCATGAAAAGCTAATACGTATAGTGTGCAATTTATGTGCCGTCGATCTAAGCAAATGGGAAAATCCGCCTCATTCCATAATCATCGGAATAACGGTGGATCTATAGTAGGAGTTGAAAAATGAAAATTGGTGCACGCGTTATTAAAACAGGTATAGCTGTTGCAATTACAATGTTTATCTGCAAGTATCTTGGTCTGGAACCAGCTTTCTTTGGTGCTGTTTCTGCCGTGATAAATATACAACCATCAATATTTTTGACATTAAGGGCCGCACGGGATCAGATTTTGATCCATATACTGGGTGTTACGGCAGGTTTCTTTTTTGGCTATTTCCTCGGTGTGAATCCGTTATCAGCGGGTTTAATAGTAGTTTTGCTTATACCAATATATATAAAGTTTAAACTACATAGTGGCATAACCATGGGTATAGTTGCTGCTCTTTTTGTTTTAAGTTCTAGCACAGAAGAGTTTTTATTTCATGCTCTTGCCAGATCAGGAGTAATTTTTGTCGGTCTTGGTTCGGCTATGCTTATCAACGTATTGTTATGGCCGCCAAAGTATAGCAAACTACTTAAAGAGAAACTGAGAGAAAGCAATGAGGCGGCAGTTCTTTATTTTTGCCGGGCGGTACAGGATTATGTTGGCCTTGACAGTGATGAGCTTCATATAGATACAGAACAACGTAAGCGGGTTAACAAACTAAATAAGGAAGCACGAATGCTGTTGGATTTGCTTAGTAGAGAGCGCCAAGTGGTCGCTGAATCATCTGAACCCAGAGAGTGGGTTTTATTGGCTAAAAAACTACTTGATTACAACGAATCAATTACTAAGAAAGGTGACCGTATCTTTGATCTTTTGCCTACACGATTGGACCGAAGAATTAAATCTGGTAGTCCACCTATAAGTGAGGAATTTAGAGCGATTTTACAACTATTAGAAAGCGGTTGCACAATAGTTATTCGTGTCAACGGAAAAATTAGAACTGTTATTATTGATGGCGGTACCGCAATCCCGGAAGAAATCAGTGAAGAGTATTGGGAAAGTCTAACTAAGGCAATTGATCAATGGCAGCCCAGACTTTCAGGCAGCTATTATTTACATGGGTTACTTGACGTGGCTGTAACGGCAAATGAAATCAAGTGGGCTACGCGGCAAGCCAAGATATTACTCCAGGAAAGTGTAGAAAATAGGTGATATTTTCGTGGGTCCGGAGATATTTTTAAAATTATCTCCGGACCTATATTTTACTATGAGTGAATCCAATCTTATACTCTTGAAAATCGTGACCAGCATCAGCCTTGATATAAGCATTTATCTTTTGCGGCGAGTTAAGACTTCCGCCTCTGCAGGCGGCCTGAACCCGCCGATGTTTCAGCTATGCTGAAACAAGTTCACTTGACAAATTTTCCTAAAATATTATAATGTTAGTTAGTACCAACAAACAGGGGGCCCATATGCAGACAGAAAATCTATCGACCCGGGAGAAGATCCTGCAGGCGGCGACGGAGCTTATTGTGGATAAAGGATTCAAGGAGACGACGACGAAGGATATTGCAGCCTCCGCCGGTGTGAGCGAGATGTCGGTATTTCGTCATTTCGGCTCAAAAAAGGCGATCCTTGTAGCGATCATGAAGCAGTATTCCTTTGAGTATCCTATAGAAAACGGTCTTCGTGAGCAGTTGATCTGGGAATTAGAGCATGATCTGCTGCTCTTGGCGGAGATGCAATATCATTTCAATTTACGCAATGAAAAGGCTATCCTTATCCGCTTCAAGGAAAGTAAGAATTTGCTTGCCTGCGATATCGATGTAAAAAGAGATCCGAGCCTGCTCAAGGAGTTTCTCGTGTGGTATTTCGACGAGATGTATGCGCGGGGCAAGATTCTCAAGGCGAATAACGAAAAACTTGCCATTCATTTCATGAGTTTTAACTTTGGTTTGTTTTGTAATAAAATGTTGGATGTATATGGTCCGATCAGTGCTATCAGCAAAAAAGAAGAAATCATTTTTGGTGCAACATGTTTTGCACGTGGAATACAGCCGCACCATTTTTAACAATTCTGTGTTAGTTATTACTAACTAACGCTTTGATTTAGGAGGATAATGTTTATGACAGTACAAAATAAAAAGAGCCAAGTCTGGCTCACGATTTTTTTAGGATTACTTGCGGCGCTTGCACCGCTTTCGATGGATATGTATTTGCCCGCGCTGCCGCTCATGACGGATGAATTTGGCGTTGCTACATCGATGGTCCAGCTCACGCTTACCGCCACGATGGCGGGTATGGCCATCGGGCAGATTTTCGCTGGCCCGGTCAGTGACATGAAAGGCCGCCGCGGACCGCTCTATGTCGGTCTTTTTATTTTCGCGCTTTCGACGTTCATCTGCGTATTTGCGACGTCTATTTGGGTATTCCTTGCATTTCGCTTTATTCAAGGACTTGCCGGTGCAGTCGGCATTGTTATCGCACGTGCAATTGCACGTGATGTCTGCGAGGGGTCGGAACTCACAAAATTTTTCTCGATGCTCATGCTCGTGAATGGACTGGCACCGATCCTCGCGCCGGTCGTCGGCGGGCAGATTCTGCTTGTGGCCTCATGGCGGGGCATATTTGCCTTTCTCGGATGCATCGGTTTGGTGCTTACCGTCGCATCTTTTAATTTCAAGGAAACGCTGCCCGCGGAAAAGCGTATTGCCGGCATCAAGTCGAGCTTCATGAGTTTTGGCAGACTGCTGAGTGATCGGTATTTTCTTGGTCATTGCCTCATGCAGTGTTTTTCGTTTGGAGCGTTCTTTGCTTATATTTCGGGGTCATCCTTTGTGTTTCAGAATATTTATGGTGTCTCGGCGCAGGCCTATAGCGGGATTTTCGGCGGGATTGGCGTGGCCATCATGTTAGGCGGCGTGTTGAGTGGACGCCTGGCGGGACGTGTATCGGACGCAACGATGTTATGGCGGTCGCTCGTGCAGGCGTTTATGGGCAGTATTCTTCTCCTGGGCTGTTTCTGGTCCAAGGCTCCGCTGGGCATCGTGCTCATCGCGCTGCTCTTTACGATTCCAACGATATCCGTTATGGGTGCGACGAGCTTTTCGCTTGCGATGCGGGCACATGGCAAGAATGCAGGCAGTGCTTCAGCACTCATCGGTTTTTTTTCGATGATCTCGGGCGGAATCATGGCCCCGCTCGTAGGTAGCGCCGGGAGCAGCAATGCAATGCCGATGGCAATCATCATGCTGCTCGGTGAGGCAGGTGCACTGCTGTTCTTCTATTGGATGATCGCTCCGGCACATCGAAACGAGAATTGTCTGGGTCTGGTGCAAAAAAATTCCTAGGAAATAGGGATAAGTATTACTTACCACCCAATACAATATAAAGCATAAGTAAAAAACCTAAGACAATAACCCAATTCATAAAACCCGAAGATTTCGGCTGCCGCGTCCGAGTACGTGCAGCTTGGATGCGTTCGCGGGCTTTTATTCGTTCGAGTTCTTCCTCGTAGATTCTTTGTTTCTCCTTTCGTGTAAGCGGCACGGGATATCACCTCTATGCAAAAATGCTTTTTACTTTTCTGCCACCCAAACCCATCGGCTGCGCACCTCTAGGTTTTAGACGGAATTCAGTTTAGTAAGCTTATTTGTGTCTTCATCCAAAAGTGGGGTATATACCATGATTCTTAGTTCAGGTGATTCTGCAGACAATAATGTTGTAGGTTGCAATGCTAATGGGCCAACTACAGGATGATTTATTTTTTTGCATTTTCCTTGTGGAACTTGAATATCGTACAAATCCCACCATTTCCTGAAATGAGGACTAATATTTTTTAAACTATTTACGAATTTTGTGAACCATGGCTCTGCAATATATTGATCGCTACTTATCCGAAACATCGCAAGGCATCGTTTGGCCTCTTTTTCCCATTCCATTAGTATTTCTTTTTGCGAAGGATCAATAAATAAAAGCCAGATAAGATTTTTATCACGTGGAGATAGGGAGGAAAAATCGGCGAAAACCTTACATGCGCTTTTATTCCAAGCTACAATGTTCCAACGTTGATCCATAATATAGGCAGGGCAAATGCCGAATGCGTCAAGCACTTGTTGTAAGCTTGAACTAATAAAACAAGTATTCTCTGTAGCTAATTCCTGCGTGGGATAATAATCTTTGGCAAGTACAAATAGATGTTTGCGTTCTGCCCAATCAAGTTGTAAAACACGAGCAATACTATTTAAGACTTGTTCTGAAACTTGAATAGGACGTCCTTGTTCTAACCATGTATACCATGAAACGCTTACCCCAGCGAGTTGAGCTAATTCTTCACGTTTGAGTCCGGAAGTTCTGCGCCTGGAGGAAATAGGAAATCCAAAACTTTCTGGGTTTATCCGTTCTCGACGAGAACGTAAAAACTTCGATAATTCGTTTCGCCGGATTTCTTCAGGATTTCTAGTGGGAGTATTAATCATATGATAACCTCACTCCTGGCAATAGGATAAAAACTTTGCAATAATGATAACATACATTTGGTGAAATATCTACTAACTAAGGAGGCTGAAAAAATGGATGTTTTAACGGCAATTAATACTCGGCGGTCTGTTCGGAGTTACACTAACAAAATGGTAGCAAAAGATGATATTTTAGTATTAATTAATGCCGCGTCACAAGCACCAAGCGCCAGCAATTCACAACCATGGTCTTTTGTTGTTATTCAGGATGGTGCTTATCTGCGGGAGTTATCCCAACGGATTAAAGCATTTTTACTTGAACATTTAGAAGATTTTCCGTATTTTAAGCAATATCTTGGGTGGCTTCAAAATGAATCTTTAAATATTTTTTATGATGCAAGTACACTGGTTATTATTTGTGCCAAAATCGGTCAAGGTATTTATCCACTTGAAGATTGTAATTTAGCAGCAGAGAACCTCATGCTAGCAGCACACGCTAAAGGTCTCGGTGCATGCTGGATTGGTTTTGCCAGGGAATTCCTGAATTTACCGGATATGAAGCAAGAACTGGGGATTGCTGATAACTTATACGCTGTTGCTCCTATCATTATTGGATATCCCGATAAGGAGTTAGCTGTATTAAATAAAAAACAACCGGAAATTAACTGGGTTCAATTAAAATAGCGCGAAAAGGTTTACACTGTTGTAGTTCTGCCACACTGAACCACACACATGGCTTTGAACATTTTGCGTAAAGACGCCACTCCACAGTATAGGAATGGCGTTTTATTATTTTACAGGGGATAGATTGGTTGTCTTGAAAAGACGCGAAGAGATTTGTTAGGAAATGTAAGAGTGCAGCAGGACATACTGATCAATATGGAGAAATACCCATAAATTACTAGGGAAGTAGGCCAGGGAGTGAACCGTATTGATTATGCGGAAAGATTAAATGGGTGATTTTTTATGAGTCGAAAAGATTTATGGGGGATCTATGGACATCAGCATTTTGAGTGCACTAGAAAAAATAGATATTAGACACAATGATTTGGAAACACAAGAAGAATTTATTTATTCGAGCTTCATTGAATCAATTGGTGAAAAGTCTATGTTTATCTTGTCTCCATTTCGAGAAGACAAGATAATGCAATCTCGCATTGGTGAAATAATCGAAGCGAGAATTACAGCTGAGGAATGTGCCTATTTTTTAAAAGCTATCTTGCTTGGGTATAGGTGGGATGTAATTTCTTTGTGGGAGCTTTCTCTGCCAATTGATATGCAACGGACTCAAATGCGTGAATATGTAAGACTAAAGATTTGCTTAGAGGTAATACTGGAATTTCTAGATGAACATTGTCAAAGAAAAGTTATAAAAACGGTTACAAAAGATTTTAGTGCTGGTGGATTGCAGGTTGCTATGCCAGTAGCACCACCTGCAGATTCAAAGGTCATGGTTACATTATCCTTGTGGGAACAAACGACATTGAAAGTGAAAGGGGAATTTGTTCGTATTAAATACCCCAAAACAGCATCCCAGAAACATTTTGCATCAATTAAGTTTTGCGAACTAGACGATAAAATGACCAATAAATTGGCAAAATATATTTTTGATAAAGAAATTGAACGGCGGCAAAAAGAGCGAAGTCTGTTTACATGAATTTCACTTGTGATGGTTGGCCCTAATAATAGTAAGGCCGGGGTCTGTCCTGTTGCTTGGCAGACACTGTATGGGCTCAGGGTACTGCAGCCCAAGACCGTTCCGGATGGATGATAAGCGTACTTATGGTCCAGGAGTATCTGATGAATAAAGGTTTAGAATTGTAGGTCCCCCTCTGCAGTATTGCAGAGGGGGGTTTTTCCATGTGAACTTTTGAGTTCGCCAAAATTTTCAAACAAAAATTGCATATAATGCAATTTTTGATATTGAAATAATAAACTAAAGTTGAAGTTTATTAAGAAAAGGATTTGTAATGATGAAGATTATCGATATTTTGCTGGAGATTTTGCTTGTCAATATTTTTTAAGAGTAAAAGTGGATATTGGCATGTGTTTTGCATAAATAGTTAAGTGTTTAAGAAATATCGGTATGTAAAGGGGAAGACTGTAGAATAACCTTACTATAGGTATTCAACTAAAAAATTATTAGGAGGAATTTACATGAGCAAGCCAGGATTAGAAAACAAATCTACTAGTTACGAAGTGAATTTATCCACACTTAAGCTTACCGATGTAATTAATATTGATTTTTTACAAAAATTTCAGGATGATTTCGCAAAAGGAGTTGGTGTAGCTAGTGTAACAGTTGATCCTGACGGAAAGCCTGTCACCAATCCAAGTTGCTATACCCGATTCTGTATGGATTATACTCACTCCACAGAATGCGGTGATAAACGTTGTGCTGAATCACATCGCCAAGGTGGGGAAGAGGCCGTACGAACAGGCAAACCTGTCGTATATGAATGTCATGCTGGATTGATTGACTTTGCAGCGCCGATTATCGTCGAAGGTAAATTGCTTGGCACAATATTAGGTGGACAAGTTCTTACGTCAAGTTCTGATGAAAATAAATATAGAAGAATTGCAGGCGAAATAGGTGTTGATGGCGACGGATATGTCGAAGCTGCCAAGGAAGTTCGAATTCTATCAAGAGAGGGTATTGAAGCAGCAGCTAATGTTCTTTTCACGGTTGCCAATAATATGTCTAAGAATGCATTTCAGCATCTAAAATTAAAATCAGTAGCTCTGGTGTTAGACGACAGCTTGCATCAGATTTCAGCCACCATGGAGGAATTAGCTGCCTCTGCAGGTATTGTTAGCGATAATCAGAACAATTTAAACACTGAGATAAGCCAGGTAAACTCCGTCACTGGTGAAATTAACGGTGTTATGGATCTAATTAAAGAGATTGCCGACGAAACTCGCCTCTTAGGATTAAATGCAGCCATTGAGGCGGCCAGAGCAGGAGAAGCGGGCTTAGGTTTCGGAGTTGTAGCTCAAGAAATCAGAAAACTATCGGCTGATTCCAAAGCAACGGTTGGAAAAATTAAAGAGTTCACTACATTAATAAGGAATTCTGTTGATCGTACAGTTACCATGGGCAGCGAAACGGCGCTAACTGTTGAACAACAAGCAGCCGCTATTCAAGAAATAACGGCCAGTGTAGAGGAAATTACCAGTATAACCGAGCAACTTACCGCACTAGCTAATGAAACCTGATCGCACGGAAGGAGGAATAACTTATGGCAATTAGCCAGATAGTCATTTTCGAGATTGATGGTAGTGAATATGGCATTGATGCACTAGCAGTCAACGGTATAATACGCGCCCCAAAATATAACATTCAAAAGGTTCCCGGACTTCCCAGTATAATCGAGGGTATGATCAATCTTCGCGGTCAAATAAGCTATATCTATAACTTACGTAACAAATTCGGGTTAGCAGAAATGACCGATACGGAAGACAGCAAGTTTATCATGTTGAATGTGGATGAACAAGTTGTCGGCTGTATTGTTGATCAGACCCTCCGGAGTCTTCAAAACCATATGTTAAAACCTTAGAATTATTTTCAAGCATAGTGTTTTTCAAACATAATTAAAATGAATTACTCCGATAATTTAAGAAGGTAAATTAAGGGAGGTGAAACAATGTCGATTTCATCTGTTTTTTCAGCAACAAGTTTATATCAATCTCTAAATTCCGCAAATTCAAGTTCTACAGGAGCTCAGAGTAGTATATCCACTACTTCTAGTGAGGATACCGTTGAATTAAGCGCTGCAGGATTAAGTGCTAGTGCATCATCCAGTGCAGTATCCGGTGCATCATCCAGTGGGGCATCTGGTTCATCATCCAGTTCAACATCTTGTCCTCAGGGCAATGCAACTTGCGTTAATTGTGGGGTCTGTAAATCACTGTCAACTAACGCCCTTGGCGGTACAAGTAACGCAAATAGCACAAGTAGTATGAGTGGTATCAGTAGCATAAGTGACCAGAACAACTATGCAACCGATACCTCAACGTTGAATGCATTAAATGCCTATGAAAGCCAAATCAAATATTTGTAATACATAATCGGAAGAAGACTATATTTCGATTATAAAGGTTGACTAAACGTAGGTGCGGTGTTAGCCTTAGCTGGGTGTTTTTTTGGTTGCCGCCTGCCGCATCCTTCGGGGGGCGCGGTTTTTTTGTTTTATAATATTTTTTAAGGTAATTCTAAAAATAGGAATATATAATCCTGAATATGTTCATAGAAGGTAAGGTCTACCTATTGAACATAAATTCTTCACATTACCATATTCCTTATATAGGTACTCAGTGACTAATATGTTGCTGGGTATTTATATATTTTGAGGATATTTAGTCCCTGGACTAGCCCGCTCTCAGCCTGCCGGTTGGGGGATGGGTTTTTTTTATTTTTTTATACCTAATACCTATCTAAAATAACAGTTTCATGTACGGATAAAGAATAAGAGCGAGTTTAATTTATCGTGGCTACGGAATGTGAAAACTTTAAATGGGCCATGCTTGCCTACCGAGCTTGTCCTGGTGGACGGCTTTCCCATTTTTTATTTTTTCTCAAGGTACTTCTAATAAATATGATGCAAACTAAACATGGTGACGATAGTTTGCCACTATTGCCACTCTTTCAGTTAAAGCCGCATCCTTCGGGGTGCGGCTTTTGTGTTGACATAAGTCATGAAATATGAATATTCTTTTCCTTAAATTTAAAATAAATGGAAAAATTTCCAATAACATGAGAAGTGTGGTATAATAATTATTGTTGATATAAAAACTTAACGATAATGTGTGAGGTGGTGTTGGTTACAGAGCGGAAATAATGAAAAGAGGCACAAAAAATGATCAATCCACCATTAGAAGTTTTGTTAGGCAAAGTTGATAATAAATATACCCTTGTTGTTTTAGCAGCTAAACGAGCGCGAGAAATCATTCAGGGTAGTGGAAAATTAATAGATTGTAAGTCATCGAAGCCAGTTAGCATTGCTTTAGAAGAAATTGCCCAGGGGAAAATAACCTTTCAACGAACTAAGTATGGAATCAAGTAAAGAGCCTTTATTGAGAAACTACCTCAAATCCGTAGTTTGCAAGAATTGTGGACATGAATCAGAAGAAATATTAATAGGTGTTTGATGCGATGGTGCCCATCAGCCGTTTAGCTGGCTGGCGTTTTTCAGTAATATTCAAAAACCATGGAGATAAAATATATAATATCGCGGGGTAGAGCAGTTGGTAGCTCGTTGAGCCCATAATCCAAAGGTCACAGGTTCACGCCCTGTTCCCGCAACAAAAGTATTAGCCGTATCCTTCGGGGTGCGGCTTTTTTAACTAAATATTAACGAACACTTAACTGAATTACTAATATTTATGTTGTATTATAAAGTTAAGCATTTAGTAATTTCAATATTTTTATAAGGCGGTGTTGGCTATGGACAATGTATCGGATGATTTAAACATCAAATTGACTGAGGAAGAATTGCGGGAATTGTTGGATGGTTTACCCGATATTATTAGGGCCTTAAAAGAGGAAAGTGACGCCCCTGAAATAACAAATTAACGATGATTTTATCTGTCGCTCTGTTCTTTGGATGGAGCGGCTTTTTATTTTGTGTAATATTTGAAAACTAGGGCATATTACCATTAGTATTTCGCGGGATGGAGCAGTTGGTAGCTCGTCGGGCTCATAACCCGAAGGCCGCAGGTTCAAGTCCTGCTCCCGCAACCAAGTATTAGCCACATCATTCGGGGTGCGGCAACTATTTTTTTATCCAATGTTTTCTAAACAAATTCTAAATAATGGCGGTTATTATTAATCCATGGATCCAGCAACAAACAGTTAGGGAGTGAATGTTTCCATGAAAATTATAGGCAAAAAAGTTATCATATACTCAATGCTTGGTTTACTTCAAGTAGGAATGCTTTCCTCAGTAGCCGCAGCAGCCTCTGGACCATTACATAACGACGGTTCGCAGCGAATCGCATATCTTGACCGCGATGACCGCCGTGATGATGACCGCCAACGTCAGCACGATGAACGCAAGCGTCAGGAAAACGAGCGGCATGAAAGAGAAATGAAGCGCCGGCCGCATGAAGGTGAAAGGGAATGGCGTGAGCGGCAAGAACGGGAGAAAGACCGTCATGATCGGGCGTTGCGCAGCGTTGCAGCTCTTCTGATTGGGATTGCCATTGGTTCCGGCTCATCGGGTAATTGATAAAACTAAGCCACATTTTTAAAGTGCGGCTTTCCAAATTTTTATCCATACAAGTCCCCAGCAGCATGCAGTTGCTGGGGACTTGCGTTTTGACGATAGTAGCCCATTTTTCAGCCATTGGCCGGGGGATGGGCTTTTTTATTTTTTATACCTAATACCTATCTAAAATAACAGTTTCATGTACGGATAAAGAATAAGAGAGAGTTTAATTTATCGTGGCCACGGAATGTGAAACCTTTAAATGGGCCATGCTCATCTGTCAGGTTCGCCTGGTGGGCGGCTTTTTCTATTGATTGGTGCAATTTACCTACGTGATTTTAAAAAAAAATTAAAGAAAAGACTGTATTATGTAAATTGTGCATTCGATATACATATTCAAAGGAGGTTTCCAGATGAAAGGTACCTTGAAAAAACTTATGGTGTATTCCATGTTAGGACTGATGCAGGTTGGCCTATTTGCAGCTGTAGCATCAGCATCTCCCAGAGTCGAAGAACCGTCAGTAGTAGAAGAATGTTGTGGAGATCCCGTTTGCATGAAGGAGTGTGCTAAAGGTGTAACGCCTGAATGCAAGGAAAAACATCATCAAGCAGTATATCACGAAGAAAATGATGATAACAGTATAAACAGATTTTTCCAAGGAGAGTACAATCAAAGTACGTGTAACAAATAAAGAAAAGGGCGTGTCGCAAAACGTTTTTTGAAAAACGCAGAGCGACACGCCTTTTTGGGTAATTTAGGAAGGAAACTCCTAGTAGGGAGAATGAAAAAAAGAAGCCGCAGTC
>NZ_VLKC01000002.1:3979184-4385056 GCF_007830295.1 Sporomusa sp. KB1
GGTGCTTTTTCCCGGCCCAGCAGGTACATGAAATTGACGTCTCGCCGGCAGGATTGTTCCAGTTTGCGGCTGGAATAAATGCCATTCATGTATCCATATACGAGAATTTTAAACAGACGTTTCGGTGACTTCTCGATTCTCCCCAGGCGGGAGTACGCGGCATACAATCTTCTGTAATCCATCCTTTCCATGACCGCGTTGAGTAATCGCACCGAATCATCTGCCGGGATCATTTCGCCGATGTCCATGGGGATAACCAGTTGATATACATTCCCGTTTGTTGTATAATCTGGTTGTAATTTCTTTGTTTTCACAAACTTGATTTTACAACAAAAGACGGCTCCCGGCTACATACCGGGGCCGTCTTTTGTTTTTTTAGGCCTGCTTTAGTGCAACAGCCCCTTTTTTTATTTCCGATTATTACCGTTTACTATTTGCGAACATTTGCTCTATACTAAATAAAAACAAATGTTCTATTGGAGGCTACCTGCTATAAACCATACTATCCTGCACGTTGACCTCAACCACTTTTATGCAAGCGTAGAATGCCTCTATAACCCTGTAATTCGCGATAAACCGGTAATAGTCTGCGGTAATGCTGCAGCCCGGCACGGAATAGTGTCACTAAAAATTATCGTCTTGCTTTATAATTGATAAATTGCTCATATTACACTCATTCGGTTTTCTTTCCCTAATCGCTACAACCTTAATTTCAATGCCTTCACGATCTCCAATGATCTTAGCCAACGTTTCGAAAAATTTTTGCACATTTAAACAATTGCATGTTTTTTTGTCTGGCATTTTAATTTTGGATCACCTCATTCAAACAAGGTCATTTAGTTAAGCCCCTGGCGTGTGCCGGGGGTCATTTTTAGGAAAATTAGTCCATCCGGATATATAGGAGGCAGACCAATGATGATTTAGAAAGCTGCCCACGATTATTTTTTTTGATTGGCAATTAAATCTACAATGCCGGTTTCTTTTACAATTTTCGTAAGCTTAGCATTGTCAGCTATCCACTGATCACCGAATTCATCTGGGCCCATGTAATGGACTGACATTCCCAGTTCCTCCATATTCTTTTTGAAGTCAGGGTCATTAATCATTTCCCTTAGCCCGGCTGCCAGCCTGGCCTTTTCCGCTGGCGGCATACCCTTGGGAGCTGCAATTCCGTTCCAAAAATTGAAAGCAACATCGATTCCCTGTTCTTTGAAGGTTGGCACATTCTCAAAGTCTGAGAGAGTTAATCTATTCTCCTCTGCAACCCCTAGTATTCTGATAGTACCGCTTTTTACATGTTCTTTTAGAACAGCCGGATTATATGCGATCATAAGCTGAATATGTTCACCCAGTAGAGCCGCAATGGATTCGGATTCACCCCTGAAAGGCACTTGTACGATATTAATACCAGCTTCTTTAGCAAATAATTCTCCCGTAATATGCACAGGTGTGCCTAACCCCGAGTGACCAAATTTGATTTCGCCGGGATGCTGCTTAGCATAACTTACTAATTTACTCAGATTTTTCCATGGTCTATCTGCAAGAGTAGCCACTATCGCAGGTGAAGATACAACATTAACTAACGGTTCCAATGCTGTAGGATAATGATATCTTGTCTGCCCATAAAGTGGCTGTAATATGATGCCAGGACCAATCATTCCAATTGTATAGCCATCAGGTTTTGCACCGGCAATTTCATTCATGGCAATGGTGGTTGCACCACCAGGCATATTGACTACCACCAACGGCTGACCCAAATGCTTCTGGGCTGACTTTTCCAGCGCCCTTGCTACCATATCTGTGCTACCACCGGCGGCATACGGCACAATTATCGTAATCGGTTTTGTCGGATATTTTTCAGAAACCGTACTCTCTTTTGCTCCCATGCTACAACCTCCTAGCGTGATTGTCATGCCTAATAGGCTGGTAATTCCAATAAGTAAAACCCGTTTAAAATTCATTATCCGGAATTCCATCTCCTCTCATAATGACATCATGAAATGATGCTTTTTCTTTGGGGTTCGCTCAGTTGGCATCACTCCTTATCGATTGTTGATTTATTGTAAAATTGTGTAATATTATAATTAATACCACAAAATAACATTAAATTCCTGCTTTTGACAAAAAATAAATTAACAGCCGGGATCTATCGGCTGTTTATACTAGACTTACTGTCATTTTTACTTCATTAGGCGTAATTTATGGTACTCTGACTGCTGATGCTTAAACAGTTTTTTATTTATCCTCACTTTTACACCAGTCAGCCAATCTTAGCCGTATCCGTCGGGTACGGCTTTTTGTTTTTGAATGCCTTGATTAGCTGGTTTTGAAATATTACAATAGTATTAAGCCATTATTAGTAGTATAGAATGAGTAAAATTCTTGGTACTTCCGAAACCGATGATAGAAAGGAGCGATTCCATGAAAAAATGGAGGATTTTATTTATTACATTGTTAGGTGCTTTTTGTTTTTGTAGTAGTGCATTTGCATCATCATTTCCCCAGAAGTTCGATGATAGGCCGCTTGAACTTATCCCGGGCAAGATTATAGGATATTTTTTGTGGCAGGATAAAGAAGGCGTGCATTTGCGAATGACAACTGATGGAAGCGCGCATAATTTCAACGGAACTATAAGTACTGATGGTAATTTTGAGGATGTTTTTGGTAAGTACAACAAAGACAATAATGATTGCTTTCAGATTAATAAGAAGGGCAAAGAGATAACCTACAAATTTACGACTTCAGGAGATGAGAGAGCGATTGACTTTCACATATCTAAAGGAAAGTATGTGAATTTTAGGCTATCGATGGATGAGAACAATGTAAATCCTAAATACATAATTATTGGTAAAGACGGATGGAATCCTATCAGTAACGAAGTTGTTTTACGGTATAAAAAGTACAGTGATCACGAGGAGCCGAATGTAGTTATTCTTGAGCAAGATATTTGGTGGCCTGATAGGTATTACAATCATAGGCATTGGCGCGAACCGAGATTCCGTTAAAAAAATAGATGATCATACCTGTATAAGATTTTAAAGGGGCACAAAATGATGTTAGAATTACTAGAT
Source organism: Sporomusa sp. KB1 (assembly GCF_007830295.1). Classification (GTDB taxonomy): domain Bacteria; phylum Bacillota; class Negativicutes; order Sporomusales; family Sporomusaceae; genus Sporomusa. The sequence goes on from NZ_VLKC01000002.1 coordinate 3,982,257, forward strand.
CTAATAAAGGACTATCTTATGTGGGCTGCGATTATTTCTGTTGCTGTAATTATTGCTAAATTTATCTATATAATTTAGGACCTTGGCGTGTGCCGGGGGTGCCAAGCGGCGGTAAACGACCAAACGTCGGACGTAAAAGAGGCTCGGCTACCTCAGACCGGACAGCGCAATTCACAAAGCGTATAATCCCGGCAGAAAAGACACTGCTAGAGGAATATTTAAATAAATTAAGGGGTAGTAAAAATGACTAATAAGGAAAAGCAAGATTACCGGGAACAATTAAAATCTATCTGTAAAGATATGCACGAATCTTGCATGATCGATAGTTGTTACCCAGATGAATCAGTCAAACAAGCATTAAGAAATTTACAGCAAGCAATTTTATTGTTAAAAGATTAGTCAGCCTAACCGCTGGGCTTATCTTTAGGAATAAAATTAAAGCCCTCGGCGCTGGTGATATGCTACCCCTAGATAGGACAGTGAAAAAATACATTGTCTTGTCTGGGGGTATTTCTATGTCACATAAAAGCAAAATCCATGCGGAATTGAAGCTACAAGCCTGTAGGGATGTTATTGATGGAAAATGCAGTATCAGGGGAGCAGCCCAGTCCTTACAGGTAGACACCAAAACGCTTCGAGAATGGGTATCTAGCTATCGCAAGGAAGGAATTGACGGACTCATTCCACGAAATCATTGCAAGGTCTATCCGCCAAAGGTAAAACTGGCTGCTGTTCAAGATTATCTCAGCGGCTCTATGACAATGTCGCAGATTTGCGAAAAATACGGAATCCGAAAAGAAGCTCAATTGCATAATTGGGTAAAGAAGTATAATAGTCATGAGAAGTTTCAACTTCGGACAGGAGGAAGCCGTATCATGACTAAGACGAGAAAGACTACGCAGAAAGAACGACTGGAGATTGCCCAGTATTGCATAGCACACGATAACAATTATGGAGAAGCCGCGATTGCCTTCAAAGTATCTTACCAGCAGGTTTTCCAGTGGATGAAAAAATATCGTGAAATGGGAAAAGACGGCCTGGAAGACCGCCGCGGGCACCGAGCGGGTACGTTACCCAGTCGTACCCCGGAGGAAGAGCTTAGGGACCGTGTCGCTCAACTGGAGCGCAAAAACTATTGGCTACAGATGGAAAATGATGCGCTAAAAAAACTGGACGAATTGGAAAGGAGGGATGCCTTGGCTTTACACGCCAAGAAAGAGAATACGAAGCGATAAAACAACTTTCAGAGGCGAATCTAGCACATTATCCAGTTTGGGGACTTTGCCAGATTTTCCATGTAACTCGTTCGGCTTATTACCATTGGCTGGAAGGGGGCAAAAGCCCAAGCGAGCAGGAAAACGAGCGGCTGGCCCGGAGGTCATGGAAATTCACCGGGAACATCCTGACAAGGGATACCGCAGGATTCGTGATGATCTCAACCGCCAATACCATGAGCATGTGAATGACAAACGTGTTCTTCGGATTGATCGTAAGCTGCATATCCAGTCGAGCATTAAGCACCGTCAGAACTGCTGCACGCGCCGGGCATCTGATCCAACTTACACGGCTGAGAACATTCTGAACCGGAAATTCCATGCCGATGCACCAAACGAAAAGTGGTTGACCGATGTGACGGAATTCAAGTATTATGTAGGTCCAGTGATCCACAAGCTCTACCTGAGTGCCATCCTGGATTTATATGATCGCCGGATTGTGTCGTATGTACTAAGCGACCACAACGATAATCGGTTGGTCTTTGATACTTTTGATGAAGCTGTGAAAACCGATCCCGAAGCGCATCCCCTATTTCACAGTGACCGTGGGTTCCAGGTGCGACAAGAAGTCGCATGATATATTGCTACAATGCTACCCTATCCATTCAGGGTAACCCTATTGTGACTAGCGTAAATGGTAACGTTTGGGTTAGAAAGCTCACAAGACAATGCAGAAATCCGAGTAGCCTAAAACTGGGATAACTGCTAGGGTAAGAAAGCTATGGTAACATAAAGTGAATCACCGTAGGAATCGTTACGCTGGAGGAAGCGAAATAGGCTGAGACGCTTCGACCAAAATGGTAAGGAGTCAAGCAAAGGCCAACTGTTAAACCAATGCGAATGGATGAAGAACTCCCGGTTTAAAGGTGGCTCCTAAGGCTTTCACAATTATATATCATGCGGAACTTGGTAAACCCTATATGCTCTCATGCAAATGAGGTATCAAACCGCAAGGAGATGAAACAGCATAGAGGGCAGAAGAAAAGGATAAAAAGCGAACGCTACTTTTTGTAATGAAAGAAGATGAGGGTTCAAACTTTGCCCTAACTCGAAAGAGTGCTGACTTATTCTGTGGTATTTCTTGGCAGGGAAGGACGGTAAACCTATGAACTTTAGTAACTCAACGACGGATAACACCGAGAGGCTAAAGAACACAAGAAAACTAACCCACCAATGGGAAACTATTGACTGGGTACTAGCTGAAAACTATGTTAATAGGCTACAAACCCGAATCGCTAAGGCAACAGTGACAGGTAACAAGAACAAAGCTAAAAGGCTACAATACTTACTAACCCATTCGTTTTATGCCAAAGCCTATGCAGTAAAGAAAGTAACATCGAACAAGGGTAAGAGTACTTCTGGCGTTGACAGAAAGCTCTGGTCGACCTCTGCAGCCAAAATGAAAGCTGTGCTAGCACTTACAGACAAGCACTATAGAGCTAAGTCACTCAGACGAGTTTTCATCGAAAAGAAAGGGAAAAACAAGTTGCGCCCACTGGGCATTCCAACCATGTATGATAGAGCTATGCAGACACTATACGCACTATCATTGGAACCAATAGCTGAAATCTCGGCAGACCAAATATCATTCGGCTTTCGCAGAGGAAGAAGTGCCAAAGACGCCTGTGAACAGCTGTTTTGTGTACTAGCAAGAAAATGTTCACCAACCTGGATATTAGAAGGCGATATCAAAGGCTGTTTTGGTGCGCCAGAATAAGCCTGGTGCTTTCAGCGGGTGAGATTCCCGTCCCGGAAAGGAGCAAAGCCACTCCACCGGGAATTGAGTCTTGGGTTTGTGATTGGCAACAACACGAGCTAAGCGTAGACAGAGCGACAATCGGGCCGTAACGCAAGTGAAGCGATTGAGCCTCGTGAGACATCCGGGGGCCGACATGGTCGAAAACATGGAAGGCTATAGTAGGTAACCGATAGAGGCGATGGTTATCGGAGACCCCGGCGGGGTCTGAGAGCATGGCACGACTGGAAATGGAAGCATTAAGGAACCTGGGAGATCCACCGCGGTCTTTACTAAGTAGAGTACGCCAACTAAAAGGACCATCCATAAGGCGGCGGATGCCGCGGTGGAAGTCGGACTCGCTGATAGTACTCAGAATGTGGGAAAGCCACATACACGGGGAAGCGGCGGGACAGAGTGATTGCCTGACAGGGATACATTTACTACACACAGAGGCAGGAAAAGAATGTCAACACAACTGAGCAGGATAGCAGTAAAAGCAAAACTAGAACCCAAACTACGCTTTACATCTCTGGCACACCTCATTACACCAGAGTTTCTAAAAGAAACATGGCGGCTAATGAACCGTAAAGGAGCAGGCGGAGTTGATGGAGAGACCACGTCTGAGTTTGGAAACGATTTAGATGGTCGAGTTCTGGATATCTGGGAGCGACTTAAAGCTAACCAGTACAAAGCACCGCCGGTACGGCGTGTAGAAATACCAAAAGGTGAGGGAAAGACCAGACCCTTAGGCATACCAACCGTAGAGGATAGACTGGTGCAAAGAGCGGTTGCCCAGATTCTAGAAGCTGTATTCGAAGCCGATTTCGTGGATCAATCATACGGATTCCGGCCCGGTAGAAATCCGCACCAGGCGTTAAGAGCACTAAGGACGCACATAGTGACAAAGAAAGTACGGCACGTGTTCGAAGCGGATATCCGTGGTTATTTCAACCACATTAATCACGAGTGGCTGATGAAAATGATTAGACAACGGATAGCTGACCCCGCGATTAGTAAGCTGATAGGCAAATGGCTTAAGGCTGGTGTAATGCAAAACGGAGTGGTCGTTCGCAACGAAGAAGGTGCACCCCAGGGGGGACCAATCAGTCCAATTTTGGCAAACATATATTTGCACTTGTCCTTGATCTCTGGTTCGAGAAGAAGTGCAAAAAGTGGTTTCAAGGGGAAGCCTACCTAACTCGTTTTGCCGATGACTTTATGGTTTGTTTCCAATACAAACGAGATGCTGAGAACTTCCAAACGCTACTGATTGAACGTATGCGTAAATTTGGACTGGATTTGGCCCCGGAAAAGACACGTCTAATGATCTTTGGCCGTTATGCCAAAGAACGCAGGGCAGAATATGATGAAAAGCCAGATACCTTTGTCTTCCTTGGCTTTAAACACGTATGCGGACTGGACAATAAAGGTAAGTTCACCTTAGTCCGAATCCCAGCGAAAAAGAGCTGTAGGAAATTTCTGGACCGAGTTCATATCTGGTTAAAGAGGCATATGCACTGGAAGCGTAGGGACCAGCAGAAGCAACTTTGTTTGATGCTTAATGGTTTCTATCAATATTTTGCACTTTACCACTGCAAACCTAAGCTGGACTGGATACATCAGGAAGTAGAACGACAATGGGCCAGAAGTCTACGCCGTAGAAGTCAAAGACACAAGATGTACTGGTGCTATCTCAAAAGTCGACAATGGTTTGAACTGCCTTATGCCAAAACTCTCCACCCAACGGTTTAAATTTCTTTACTGTAATGCGCTCTGGGGAGCCCGGTGCGGAAAAACTGCACGCCGGGTTCTGCTTGGGGCTGGCAGTACAAGGGTAAAACCAAGACTGCCTTCTACCAACCACAACATTAATCATGAATGGCTTCAAGAAAATATACCCATGAACGAAAGAATAATGAAGCAATTCCTAAAATCAGGATTTATTTATAAAGGCAATCTATTTCCTACCGACAGAGGTTCCCCACAAGGAGGAGCCATTTCAAGTCTATATGCAAACATGGCACTCGATGGTATTGAAAAGCTAATTCAAGATAAATACCACCGAAATTCCAAAGGAAAAATAGAAAATCACTATCGAGCCAAAACCAAAGTAAACATCATAAGATATGCCGATGATTTTGTTATCACTGCAGACACAAAAGAAATAGCTGAAGAAGTTAAAAACCTTGTCAGTCAATTTCTTGAAACACGCGGACTAACTTTATCTGAAGAGAAAACGGTAATTACTCATATAGACAATGGTTTCGATTTTCTCGGCTGGACATTCCGGAAATTCAAAGGAAAGCTAATTATTAAACCGTCAAAATCCTCAATAAAAGCACTGGTCAGGAAATGTGCCACTATCATTCTGAAAGAAGGAAAAGCAACAAGCCAATCAGATTTAATCCGCTGATTAAATCAAATACTTAGAGGATGGTCAAACTACCACAGACACGTAGTTGCAAGCCAAGCCTTCTCCTACGTCAATAACACAATATATCTCTTACTGCAACGATGGGCAAAACATCGCCATCCTAACAAGAATCAATGGTGGCGGTTGAACAAATACTGGCATGAAAAGAATGGTAAGCCCTGGCTGTTCATGACAGATGAATCTAGTCTTATAAACCTAAGAAGAATAGATATTATCCGACATCCCAAACTGCAGATTTCTAAAAATCCCTTCATAGACGAAACATATTTTACAAAAAGAAAGCTACAGTTGCAATCACTGTTTGCCGCCAGAAATGGTTAAGAAATGCTTGAGCCGTATGAGCGGGAAACTCTCAAGTCCGGTTGTGCGTCCAGATAAGGCTGGCGTGTTCAGCAGGAGTTAGTCCTGCCGGGGTAAAAGTCAGAACCCCGTAGCTTGGATAGCAGGGTGGCGGGAAACCAAGACTCTGAAGCCTATCGACAACCGTTTCCGAGGGAAACGTGCGAGTGATCGGGCCGTAATGAAGATGAACGTAAATGTGGCCTCGAAAGTGAAGAAATCCGAAGGTCGAGCCCGCAACCGTGAGGGCGAAGGCAGTATGGGTAACCGAATTCTGACTGATACGGTTATACCACTTTGGCGGGGTGGAAGCGACGGCACGATAACAAGGACATGCTAAGAAACTGGAGAAGCCCTCCTCGTCCCGGTGCGAAATCACTGGAGCAAGGTAGGCCTTATAACCGGAAAACCCGGGAAGTGGGCTGAAGGCGAGAGGGTGGCGGATGGGTTCGTACTAGCTAAGAAGCCAGGTAATGCTGGTGGAGCGAAGGGGCCCTGCGGTTTGTAAGATTCTCGACAACAAGGGAGGCAAGGACGAGATGATAAAGGCGTCCATCAGTTTGCAGGACCTGAGGAGAGGAATATACGTCAAGGCGAAGGCTGAACCGTCCTGGCGATTCTGGGGGTTGTACGTCCATATATGCAAAAAGGAAACGTTACGCGAAGCGTACAGATTGGCTAAGAATAATAACGGTGCCCCTGGTATTGATGGAGTAACATTTGAGGCTATTGAAGCGCAAAGCGTAGAGGCTTTTCTTGAGGAAATACAGGACGAACTTATTGGGTGCACCTATCGACCACTACGAGCGAGACGGCAGGAAATACCAAAGGACGGAGGAAAAGTGCGCGTCCTATCAATACCCGCAATCCGTGACCGAGTGGTTCAGGGGGCACTCAAGCTTATATTGGAGCCGATCTTCGAGGCGGATTTCCAACCGGGGTCATATGGATATCGACCGAAACGTACTGCTCATGAAGCGGTGCACAGGGTAGCAACAGCGATTATCCAGAGAAAAACTCGGGTTATAGATTTGGATTTACGCGCCTATTTTGATACTGTGCGGCATCAATTGCTGCTTGACAAAATAGCACGCCGGATTAATGACCAGTACGTTATGCATCTAATAAAATTGATGCTGACGGCAGCGGGTGGTAAGCAAGGAGTACCACAAGGCGGGGTGATTTCGCCGTTGTTCAGTAACATCTATCTCACAGAGGTAGATCGGATGCTAGAACGAGCTAAAGAAGTTACACGCAGTGGGCGATACACCTACGTTGAATATGCAAGATTTGCTGACGATCTGGTGGTGCTGATTGATGCATATCCACGCCATGACTGGTTGCTGAAAGCGGTAAGTAAGCGACTCCGGGAAGAGTTTGCCAAACTACAAGTTGAAGTAAATGAAGAGAAGAGTCGCACTGTAGATCTGGGATGCAAGGAAAGTTTTGGCTTTCTAGGATTTGACTTTCGTCAGCTTCGGAGCATCAAGAACAGTGCATGGCGGGCGCACTATACGCCAAAGCTGAAAAAGCGAACGGCGCTGCTACAGAAACTCAAAGATATATTTCGACGATACCAGTCGCAACCGATAGATCGGGTGGTACAGCTAATAAATCCGATACTGCGGGGATGGGTGAATTATTTTGCTGTTGGACACTCCAGTGAGTGCTTCAGCTTTATCAAAGACTGGGTGGAAAAGAAGGTACGTCGCCACATGGGGCGATCCAGGAACCAGCAGGGCTTCGGTTGGAAAAGGTGGAGTAGGCATTGGCTATACAACGAACTCAAGCTATTTAATGGATATCGAGTTCACCGTAGGTCAGAGACGAAAACGTTACCAACTTGATAGGTCTCATAAACCTTAACGAGAAACAAACCGGAGAGCGTAGTGCGGGAAATCCGCACGCTGCGTTCGACGTGGCGGAGGCTGGAAACGTGACTAAGATAGCCGGACTGAGTTTCATCGTGAAAACGATGAAATTTTTCGCTGGAAACTTATGGGATGCGCGCGCCAGTCTTCGACCCTACCTCAGACGAGGAAAAGGGAGTAATCCCTTTTCTTTAGTCGATTATACCAGCCGCGGATTTCACAACAGACTAATAGAACATAAGACGACACAAAGCATGTCCCGCGTTGCTCATTGCATCGACAACGGCCGATGGAAGGAGTCTGGGGAATTTTGAAGCGTGAGATGTATTACGGTCACAAATTTACCAGTCGCCAAGAACTGATGCATGCAGTTCGCAGCTATATCTACTACTACAACTTTGAATGTCTGCAGCGCCACTTAAATGTGATGACGCCGTACGAATACCATGAACAGTACAAAGCTGCATAAGAAAACAGCTCATCATTACGGATGAGTTGCAAAGAAATTCTTATATTTTTTGATTGTCCTCTTGACGGGGTGCACACCACAATGTGCCGGGGGCTTTCTTATTTAGAGAACCGCTCAACAGGGCTCATAAAAGATAATATAATTGCAGATAATAGGACTTCTGTATCTTTATGGGGAGATTCCAGCAATTAGTATTCAAAAACAATAAGTCATAGCTTAAATGTAGTCGTCACTGGGTTCGTCCTGGTAGGCGATTTTTAATTATTTGTGCTGGTCTTAAATATATTTTAAAAAACTTATTGTATATTTAAACACGTCTCCTCTCAGTAATTTGTCACAGCCTCGGGAAACCGGGGCCTTTTTATTTTAGGCAAAGGAACAAGGGATTTAAGCTACCTTTCGCAATTTAGCTGTGAGTCTTGTGGTGAGGCAATGTATCCACGCTATTACAGATAGTTTGGACCGGTGAGGAAGTATCAAAGGGCTCAGTCATGGAACAGATTTGAATATCAACCATGGGTTCTGATCAAGAGGCTATACATTCTATTTGGCCTGTCAAGAATTTATTCTCATATGATTTACAGGAAAATATTTATTTTCATTGAATTCTTTAATTACCAATAATTATAAATTTCTAGAGGAGATGACTATCAATGGTGAATTACGAAAATATTGCTGAAGTAATTTCATTATATTGGCCAGATGAATATGAAATTTGTGGAAAGGAAAATGTTAAAAATATTATTGAAGATGTTTTGTCTGGAAATGCTGCGCCAGAAAACTTTGCTTCGACAGGGCTTGGACATGACTTCGACATTTCGATAGATTTGACAACTGTTTTAGCTGCAGCACAGCTTATTGTGGCCGTAATCCAATGTGTAAAAGAAAATGGATCTGATAAATCCAGAATCGAAGTTATTATCAAAGAGAGTATGGACAAAAATGGTAAATATCTTAGAACTATTGAATATAAACCTAAAGACAACTTTATCGAAACTCTTATAAAAATGGTAATAAAAAAGTGAATCCTTTTAAAACACGTTATCTTGCTCCTGTTTTTTCAAATTTGCAGTATATTTATGAAAAAACAGTAGAGTATCCCATTATTCTTTTTTTCCTTATTCAATTTTTTTATTCGTTTAGTTGGCAAACAGGTTTGGGTGTAATATTATCTATATATGGATCTGGCCTTTGGGTTTATTATTTGAGATCCCAATATAACCTAAAGCAGTATAATAATTTGTTTTCGCATTTGGCCGAATTCTCCCATTGTTCTTACGAAATGTATAAGTTAGAACAAGTAGTAAAAGATTTTCATGTTGATGAATTAGGTTTAAATATATTCGAAGCAGGTTATGCCAGTGTGATATATAATGGGCAATTGCGTACTTCTAATCTTGGATGGTTATGTGTTATAAAACGTGAAGATCGTGTAGGTAAAAGATTTCATGGCTTACAAACTGCATTTTTATTTATGGATAGTCCATCATATATAATAAGCGGAACATCGCCAAGCGATATGACTCCAACACAAAAATTTTGTTTTTTTCATGAACTTGGCCATTTATCGAGAAATCAAGAAAAAATCAAACAAATGGGAGCAAGAAATAAAATATTAAGTATATTATTTATTTTTTTTGCTATCATATTTACAAGCATTAACATAATAGCAATTATTATTTCAATTATTTTCTGCCTGATTTTCATTGTACTAGGAGAATTAATTAGTTTAAGAAAAGTCGAGATGGAACTTGACGCGGATTCTTTTGCTATATTTATGATGTATAAGCATCCTTGTTTTGCGAATGTAGAGAGGTTAATAAAAAAAAATAGAAATAATCATGAGGAATATAAAAAATACAACGATTGGTTTGATAGATTCAAGGATTGGGCAGCAGATCCAGCAATAATCTCATTAAATAGTAGTCGCAATGCTCTTTATAACTATAATGCAAGTACTGAAATAATTAGAAAACCGCATTTTATGTACAATCTTGTACTGGGAGTTTTAATCTATATTATATCGTTATTCAGTATTGAACCGAGTAATCTGGACATGTTGCTTTTACTGATGATACTTTTAGTAATACCCTTTTTTCTAATTATAAGAAATAAAAAATTAGAAATGAAATTTCTTAAGGCCGCGGAAGATTTGTTATTTCCTGAAAACTGACTGGATTTCCTGGAGCCCGGCAGTGCAATCGAGTTTCTTGCCATAAAGATTGTCTGCTGGGACTTAAGCTTTGAGTATAGGTTAGAGAACTTTTATTTTAATGTTCCGTTATTTGTAAAATTTGTTATAATATATACACATTGTGTTTAAAAGCGGAAGGGATTGAGGTAAAAGTGGTAGCAATTTTAGCAAGCATTGAGCATTTACGCCAAAAAATGCATGAACTTGTGGAGGTTTACGGAATAGGTAGCCATCAGGCTTTGATTGCAAGCCAACAGTTAGATGCTGAATTAAACGCATACTATACACTACAAAGAAATGTTGAAAAAATTGCATCATGACTAATGGTATCTGATTACCGCTCTGTCCTTCGGGGTACGGCTTTTTAGATAATGTCAAAGGGGTTGAATTCGGCATTGAGTACACTGTATTCCGTAATGGGATTTTTACTTTCCAATACAACGACTTAGAGCTCAAAAGTGATTGTGGGTGGTATTCTGGTGACAAAGACAAGAAAAACTTCTTTGCTCAGTTAGAGTATAGTTTCTAATATCCAGGCGGATTTTGTAGTCATTTATAGCTAGCTGGGTACTCCTTCAAACTTTCATAACTTTGCCCACGCATACTATAGACAGCGGTGTACGGAAAATGAATGTAGGGGTATTTTTGTGGCAGCAACATTCAGAAAGTGAAATGACTAACAATTGTTAGCCATTTCACTTTTTCCTTTAAATAGGCAGGATTTGCAGTCAATTATCCAGAATAACTAAAACATCTCAATGTAATCACATAATAAATTGCGTTTGGTAGTTGAATGGCGGTGAAGGTAACTTGTGTTTGCGCAAACATTTGGTTCAACAACATTAGGATTAAATGGGATATTAATAAATGTTGAAGTGGATATTGCCAACGGTATTCCAGCCTTTGATATTGTGGGCTTGCCGGACACTGCTGTACGTGAATCGCGGGAACGCGTACGGGCTGCGATTAAAAATAGTGGTTTCGAATTTCCTGCCCGGCGCATTACCGTAAATTTAGCACCAGCTGATATTAAGAAAGATAGTTCAGGCCTTGATTTGCCTATTGCCGTAGGCATTTTAGCTGCAAGCGGTCAGCTTAAACCAACGAATTGCCGCAGTCAGGTGTTCGCAGGGGAATTGTCTTTAGAAGGCCGTTTGCGAGCGGTAGCAGGTATATTATCGATGGCGGCTAACTGCCAAAATAATAATATCGCCGAAATGATTGTAGCTCCAGAAAACGTGCAAGAAGCGCTATTGGCTGGAAATTTGACAGTTTATGCACCGGAAACACTGACAGCGGTTGTTGAGCATCTTAAGGGTGTAAGGATTCTGCCTGCAGCGCTTCCAAACTTACACGAAAGCCAAAACCTTGATGCTGAACTTGATTTTGCCGATGTACAAGGTCAAATCGTTGCCAAGCGGGCACTGGAGATAGCTGCAGCGGGTTTTCACAATGTCATGATGGTTGGACCGCCAGGTTCAGGGAAAACAATGCTTGCAAGACGGATTCCATCGATACTTCCTGATATGACAGCGCAAGAGGCACTTGAAGTAACAAAAATTTATAGCGTTGCCGGAATGCTTAAGAATAATATTGGGTTAGTCCGCAATCGACCATTTCGCAGTCCACACCATACAGTGTCAACCGCAGGCATGATTGGCGGCGGAAGTGTGCCAAGACCAGGGGAGGTTACCTTAAGCCATAATGGCGTGCTATTTTTAGACGAACTACCTGAGTTTCCCCGAACCGTACTAGAAGTCCTGCGTCAGCCGCTTGAGGATGGCGAAGTAACTATTTCGCGAGTTAATGCTACCTTATCCTATCCCGCTAAGCTCATGCTCATTGCCGCATTAAATCCGTGTCCGTGTGTAGAACAATGGAACTAAACATATAATGAACGGTTACTGATGCCTGAGGATTTCCATCCTGGGGTTTTTCTGTTTCTATGACCACTTTTCTGACCATGGACTTCACGATCTCACGCTTAACCTCATACGGTGGCTCTGTATCACCAAGACGTGTCCTTAAGTCGGCCAGAAGTTGTTCAGCGGTGTCGTGTTGTACTGAAATATTCGCTTCCTGCTCAATGAGCTTACTCAATTCTTTGATTCGCATGTCTAATGCCAGCTTTTCAGAGGCTATCTTACCTAGTTGCTGTTCTAAGTCTTGGGCGTCAATGAGCTTTTTACGGTACAGGTCGATGATACTCTGCTTTTCGGAATTCTTCCCAGCAACTGTGTCTACTACTAGCCGTTTCTCGGACTCAAGAGATTCCTTCTTTGACTTGATTTCCTGCATGCTGCTATCGAGTGTTGCCAGTGCTTCACCTGGAGACATGATAAAATTTATGCAATCTTGCCATACCATCTGTTCTAGCCAATCGGCCGGTACATTCTTTGCTTGACATTTTCCCTGGTATTTTCCACGGTATGTTGTTTTCCCGTTACAAATGTAAAAAGCTTTGCCAGTATTATGAAGTTTTCCGCTGAAATTAAGGCCGCAATGACTGCATTTGACTAAACTGCGTAAGAGATAATGCCTTTTAGCATGTCGAGTCGCTTCCAGCCTGTTGTCGCTTAATACATTCTGAGCCTGGTTCCATGTTTCGACTGAAACAATAGCGGGTACTTCTCGTGTAATGATTTCACGAGCTTTTTTAGAGTGTTTTCCATAGTGGTGGACACCCATGTAGGTAGAGTTGACTATCATGTTCCTGATGCGCCCCGGATTCCACTTTCCCGAAGTATTTTCTTTTCGCTTCCCCTTCTTTAACTGGCGCCCATGAATGACATAGGATGGGGGAATCGCAAGTGCATTCAAGTAGTCAGCAATTTTGATAGTAGACATTTTTTGTTCGGTCATAAGTTGGTATATTAGGCGGATTACTCCTACCTCAGACATATCAAATCCCGGAATAAGATTCTCGTTTATTTCAAGGTAACCTTCCTCATTGACGTAGTAGCCATAGGGCACTATACCGCCAAGCCATTTGCCTTCCCGTGCCCAGCGGTTGGCTCCGAGCCAAAGTCGCTCAAGAGTAGTTGTTCTATCTAAATCCGCGACACCAGCCAAAATGGTAAGCGCAAATCGACCGGCCGGAGAGGAAGTATCAAAGGGCTCCGTCATAGAACGGATTTGAACGCCGTACTGTTCCAAGTCATAAATAGCATTGAGTATTATTCGGGCTGTTCGGCCAAGGCGGTCAAGTTTATACACAAGCACTGTTTTGATTTTACCGGCTTTGGCATCTTCGATAAGGCGGCCACCTTCTGGACGCTCATGAAGGGAGATAGTGCCGCTGATGCCATCATCTTTATATATATCTGTGAGCGGTATTTCGTGAAGGTCGCAATATTTGGTTCCAAACTGAATTTGTGTTTCAATGGTCCCGCGATCTGCCTGGTCGTCGGTGGATACTCTTGCTAAAAGGACTGTGGACATGGGAACACCTCCTAAGTTACAAACAGTGGTTTATTTATTACCCGTACTGGTTTTAAAAAGTTTAAGAGAAGTTTTCTTACCTTTAGGAGAATGACGATCCAGTATTATTTTTGTATGCTCTGGGTTGCCCAGATCATACACAGGCAACCCATCGAGGCGAGGTATGGGGGTATTGTACTGTATGTAGTCCTGTAGCATAGCCTGTATATCAGCTAGTGTCGAATCTGGCAATTGATCTATGATTTTATAAATCTGGCAGCGTGTAATCAATGTAATCTCTCCTCGTTTTTACTCTTTTTAGCTCTTTTGCTTTAAGCAGGTTTCTTTGCCTGTTGCCGTGAGGATGGAGTTTAAAATCTGCAAGGGCTATTTCATGTGAGTGCTTTAAACTTTGCAGTAAGAGCTTAATAGATTCGGTGTCAGATTCTGCTGACCCCAAAATAGATATAAAGCCAGGTTGCCTAAGTCGCACATAACTCCAGAGTTTTTTAATTTCTGGGTCATTTTGAGCCGCTTGCTCAATTTGCTGGCTTAGTGGCGTTTCTACATTTTTAATTAGGTAAGAGTGGTCCATATTAATTAATCCTTTCATAGTACATATGTTCGGCATTGCAATGAAAAAAAATCCCCTAGTCAGGGGGGCTAGATATTTACAATAATCTTCTTGTTTGCGATCTTGCATGGTTCGTCTTCGGATAGTTTATTAGAAATACCTATTTGATATTTATAAAGGCAGGTGTTATTTCTCACTTTTATAATTAAAGCGCTAATATGTTGCCTGCAGTTTCTTGCTTTTTAGTATCTATAATGGGAACTTCATCCCAGATACGTCCATCTAAAAGACGACCAGCCTTTTTCTTATTTATGCCGCCCCATTGTTTAAAAAAGAATGGAACATTGTATTCTAGACATACATCTTTTATGTCTGTAACCCATTGTTTTTCCATAGGACGTGCACTTGGACCACTTTCTCCACCAACAATTACCCAGTCAATTCCCGAGAGGTCAAGATCAGGTAAAGGACCAATAAGCGGTTCGACTGATAAAAATTTAACATTAGCATTGGTTTGGCGTAAATGGTTAATTCTGTACATTACATCCGCATTCTCCACAGTAACGCCCATCCAAATGTTCGATGTCCAATTTAAAATAGGGGATAGTTCTGATAGACGATCAGCACGTTTAGTGAGTACTTGAAATCTATGCCAATGTGCTCGTTTCATTACGTCAAAAACTTTGAGAATATATTCAATAGGTATTTTTTCATGAAACAAATCGCTCATTGAATTAACAAAAATAATTTGTGGAGTCTTTAATTTTAATGGATAATCGAGCATACGCTCATGCAAAGTTAGCTCAAATCCATTCTGATAGTTTCGTTGACCCATAGCTTTTAAGCGTATTGCTAGTCTTTCGGCATAACAATTTAGGCAACCTGCACTGATTTTTGTGCAACCAGTTACCGGATTCCATGTGGATTCAGTCCACTCAATTTTAGATTTTCCAGCCATTGAAATCACCTCCTACTGTAAGTATAGCATAAAGGCACAATAAGAACAAATGTTCTAAAAAATGACTAATGTTTTATCAGCCATGGTTTTTACTCCATTTCTGATTTGTCTTACGGCAGGATTGCATCTGATACGGCCTTCACTTTCCAATTGCCGCAAAGCCTCCTTATAATTTGATATTATGAATGGAGTACCATAATTGTGTTCATCAAATATGTTTTTAACAGTAATTGTTCTGCCGCGATACCTGGTGCATAAATCTGTTTTAAGTTGTTCCAGTGTTAGACCATATCTGAATAATAAAGTTAATTGCGGATTTTGTACAGGAACAAACTCAAAGGTTCCTATACCTTCATCATCTGAACCTCCAGTCGAATGCATAATTTCTTTCATTATTTTATAGCCTAATGGATGTTTAGAAAGAAAAATAAGGTAATGACTAGTGCGTGAACCACGACTGCCTTTCGGTCTGAGAAAACGAAACGGAAGTACATAAGCTCTTTGATTGTTTATTCGTTCGAAAGATTTTGATAGCAAGTCAAGAATGGTCACTTCTCTGTCTGCCGGACGAAGATTCTGAATTGATGATCTTAGAGTTTCGATATTTTGTCCAAAGAGTGCCTCCATATGATGAACGACAAGAGGATTATTTATACCAGCATTTATACGGGAATAGTTTAAAAAGAAAATACAGTCACAGCCTTTGTCCTTCGTTAAAGAAGTAATTAGTTCTTTAGTAATACCTACGTATCCAAATGGATCAATAAAGGAAAATACAGGAATAAGGTTGATACTATTAAATTGCTGTGCTACAGCATTACCGACTGGACTATTTGAAAACTCAATTCTGGGTAAAATCAGTTCAATATGGGGTATTCGATTAATACATTCTTGTAGACGGGATATATTTCCTGAATCAATATCATTGAAGTATACATGTAATTTTCTTGCAATTTCAGGTTTTCTAAGTGCTGCTCTTAATAATTCCATTGGTGTTGACTCAGTGCCATCATCATAGCATCCCGGACCAGAAAACAAATCTACATATCCAATATTGTCGTGTGTTGCACTTACAATTCTAGACCATGCACTAAAATACTTTCTAACAATTTCGGTTTTTACTGCAGAAGCTTCTCGTTGCTGATCAAAAAATTCCATTATGTATAGCCTCTCCTTTAGAGTATTTGATTTACCGCTTACACTCCTTATACGTCCCATACTCTGCATTAATCTCACTGGTACCCAAACCCATCGACTCCGCACCTTGGCCGCCAAGTTTATTGCTGTTAAATCTACAGTATCATCTGTGCCACCAGCCTTGAGTAGCAGCTGATATATTCGCATGTCAGGCGTTGCACTTAAGAAGCGTTGGCGTCCAGACATTTCGTCATCCTGTCAGAAACTGATAAGCAATGAAAGCTAATAACAAGACTCCACTCGCAGCAATTATCGCTTGTTTTTGTGAGAGCGGTTCTGTTTGTTTTATGCCGTCCTTTTCCCTGCGCAATGCCTCTTTAATATCATCAAAAGTAGGCTGCGTGTCTCTGACTGTCTTAATAATCGGCTTACCACAGTTAGGGCATATATTAGCAGTATCAGGGCATTCATATCCGCAATATAGACATTTAATCATAGAACCGACATCCTTTTACAATTGAATTATACCTATACCAGCTGGCCAATTCTGAACTCTGTTAAGTAGGCTAAGCCATTCCGCTGTTGTTAGAATAACTTGACCAGGTTCTAATACAGTAGCCGGTATACGAAAGTTTTCAGCACTACCTAGGCCTGTTCCAGACAAATCGCCACCATAGGCTGAAATCGCTATACGATCAATTTTTTTGATAGGGAGAGTTTGATTTAGGAAAAAGTCCTTACTCACGATAGCTCTCATGAAAGCTAACTCCTTCAATTCTGCTTATTTTACAATACAATATCCCCGTACTGCAAAGAGTACTTCCGGTGGTATGTTTTACTCAATAGCTTCTCGCTTAACAGGAACAGCTGTGACTTTCCATCTTTAGAAATTTGTCTTTCACCTGCATCCTAATCCTCAGTAGCCCTGCCATCGCCATTAACTGGTATCTCATCACCTAAAAACTTTGGTTCCGGTTGGATGAATGTTGCCAAAAAGAAATCCTTGTTTCTTGCGGCTATCTCTCTCACTAAGTAAGAGTTCATTACAATGCCATAATCATGCATATCTGCTTTCAATCCATATGCCTCAATACCTAATTCTCTAGCATCGAAAACGGCTCTTAATAAATGGTACTCCTGGGTTACAATAATAAGCTTCTTAACTTTAAAGATATCCCTGGCCCTGTAAACACTCTGATAAGTATTGAATCCGGCATGATCCATAAAAATATCTTTAGCCGGTATATTTTTATTAACAAGATATTGTTTCATGGCATGTACTTCGTCATAATCTTTCTGCCCATGATCGCCACTAACAATTATTTTATCGGCTTTGCCTTCTTTGTAAAGATCATAGGCAACGCTCAACCGGTCATCAAGCATATATGAAACCGTGCCATCTGGAAAAACATATGCGCCCAAGACAAGAATTGCGTCAGCCTTAGGTATAAACTGCTCATCCATTATATAACGCGCCCCAACTTGTGAGACATACTTGTTAATACCATAGACTGATATTCCTAGTACCACCACAGCTATGAACAATCGAGTAACCATCGTTTTCAATATTTTTCCTCCCAGTCTACTAGCGCCTGCTAAGGGAACAAGTAGGGATAACTTTCAACTACTCCGTTAAAGTTCGATATCCACCATACTACCAGGCGATTCCTGAATCTTGGTAACCAGACTACGCCATTCATCCACAGTGAGGAAGGCTTGTCCAGGATCAACAACATAAGCTGGCACTCGAAAATTAACCGTATTGCCAAAGCTGGCAACAGCAAGAAGACCACCATATGCTGCTAAAGAGATGCGATCAAAGTCAATAATAGGGAGGGCCTGGTCCAAGAAAAAACGCTTATTGACTGAAATTTTCATGTATACGACCTCCTGTGGGGAATTATAAATTCTTGTTGGAGCGATCCCTGTACTATTTACCACCCAATACAATATTCATAGCCCGTGAAGATTTCGGCTGCTGAGCTCCTATGGCACTAACTAAGGAAAAAGAATCTATGAGAAAGAACTCGAACGCGTAAAAACCGAGAGCGCATCCAAGCCGCACCACCCTTTAAGGAAAAATCATAAATTCCGTGTTTATGATTTCATTTCACTTGGATAAATGCGGGTATAGAAGCGATAGAGCGGGGTACCATAGTAGCCCCCACTATTTCTCATTAAGGTGGTTACACTTGTAAGTCTTAGCCCACCATGCCACGCCCCAATACGAAAACAAGATGAATACTCAGTTTTATTTATCCCTTCAATTTTAGTAGTCGATTTAGAAGAATATTCTACCATGATGTAATCATAGTCTCCATATTTTTTACTAGGGTCTATTAAATTGGATTTGATAACTATTTGCGGTTTCCAATCATCGTTCAGCCAAATCCCTTCAATTGTATCTAGCTGCCTCCCCTCAAAATACTTTTGAATAACCTGCTCTTGCGTTAACCCCTGAAACGGGTTGTCCTCCGCATAAGCTGTTCCCGTAAAAATAAGGACTAACATTATAACTAACTTAATGATAAGAATTCTTTTGTTCATTGCTTTCTCTCCTGATATTTAATTTAATTGACTACAACTTTTTATCCACTCTATATAAAATGCGTCAATATAAAGCATAACTCCAAAACCAAAGATAATAGCCCAATTCATAGCCCGTGAAGATTTCGGTTGAGTACGTTCAGCCTGGATGCGCTCGCGGGTTTTTATACGTTCGAGTTCTTCCTCATAGATTTTTTGTTTCTCCCTTCGTGTAAGCGGCACGGGATATCACCTCTATGAAAAGATGCTTTTCACTTTTACCCCCACCCCTCGACAGAGGAACTCCTTTGGATTCAACAATTATTGATAGTTGCTGGAGTATTAGATTGTGGTATCATTTCATCGACAAAATAGGTATTTTCTGTTTCCCAACGCTTTAACTGGCAGTAGGCCCAGGGGGCGTATAGCCCCAAAGTAATAAAGGTTAAAATCATAATCAGAAGCCAGTGGCCCAAAAACTGAAATCCGGAACCGGTGAATACTAACTGGCGATTGTTCACATAAGTATTCTCTGCAATCCATCTTTGTAAGGCGGAATAAGCCCATGGGAAATATAGACCTAAAGTTATTATTGATATGACGGAAGTCCAAATTAGTAACCAGAGATAACCGAACCCAGTGCCACGGAATTCAAAAGTTTTTGACATGGTAATTCCTCCATAAATTTAGATTAAAATAATAGTGCTTACGGCCTACAAACCTTGCACGGCACATAACCCGCATCTATAGCCTCGTCTCGACTCTCAAAATAAACTTTATTGTCCTCATTCATTCGCCCGACATACCGACAATCGGAGTAATGAAACTTATGCGTCCGCGCATTGCCGATGTAGCTACTAGACAACGGGCAGACATCACCAGTGCAGTCAAGTGTAGCTGCACCAACAGCGGCTGTCAGGCCGAGGAGTAAAACAAGGGTAAGGATAAGAGCGGTTATTCGTTTGGTCATTTGATAAACCTCCTTAATTAATTTTTTGATTGGTACTTATTAGAGAGAACTTCATGATTAGGAGCGTAGTGACTGAGTTGCTTCTGCCACTTCCACAATGCGACGGGCCATAATTCGTGCTCGGTCTATGGCATTGATGTCTTTCATGGACGGCTGCTGCGCGCATACCCCATGATGCCCGCAGTCAAAATCTCGATGCCCGTCTCCAACAATGATCATCCCCTGAATTAGCATCAAGTCATGGATCGCCTTCACGGTAGTTTCCTGGCCGCCGAATCGGGCCATGGCAACAGACACTGCTCCACCCACTACGTTTAGTAAAGATCTGCTTCCCCAAAGTGTATTGGTTTTGTCCCAGAAAGCTGCCAGTTGCCCACTAATGGTGCCATAGTAGACTGGACTACCGATAATTAGGCCATCTGTCTGTCTGAGTGTTTCGAGTGCGTCGCCAAGCTTATTGCCTTCAGCACAAGCACCGATGCATGGATATGTACAGTTATTACAGAAAGGCAGGTCTAGATCAGCCAACACCTCAGCCGCATTGATTAATTTTGTTTTTGCTCCCGATTTTTCAGCCTCTGACAAAGCCTCACGGAGTAGGAGGGACGTGTTACCATCCCGGTTAGGGCTGCCGTTTATTGCCGTAATTAACAATGATGTCACCTCCAAATATTTTTCTGTTATGAAAATACAAAATACAGCCTGTCCAATCAGTGCTTGTTTTTGCTGAAATAAGCAAAATTTGAAATGGAATTATTAATATTTCATTATATCGACAATTGTAATGCTAATGTTATATAAAAACATGTCGATTTAACATGCTGCATAATGGGGAATTTTGTAGAAAAAACACAGGCTACTTGGCACAGCGCTGTGTTTTTTGATAAGAATCTACGATTGAATTTTTGATTTAAAAGAAGCATGAATATCCAATAAATTAGCAATATGCTTCGGCGACAAACCGTAAGTGATAACTAAACGGCTTTTCCGGCTTCGTATGCTCTTAATAGGAGATCTTTATTATTTGCTGCGGTGCTGGGATCGCTGCCGCCCGTTAGTAAAATGGTATCAACAACATTTAGGCCAAGCATTTTAAGCACTGCTTCATTGCTTTGAAAGGATGCCTTAAAAGCTTCTGGGGTTGGGTTTCCCTGGGAGTATACCATGATCGTGCTTTTAGTGGGATACCTAAGCTTGAAATTTTCGTCGAACAATCCACAGAGTCTATCCCATAGCAGTTTCATTTGAGCAGTGATCTGCCAAACGTAGACAGGTGAGCCGAAAACCACGACGTCAGCCTCGATAATATGTTCAAAGATATTTTGGAAATCGTCTTGCAAGGTACAGTAACCAGTTTTACGGCAAACAAGGCATCCCTGACAGGGTTTAATTTTCGCATCATATAGGTTAAAAAGAGTTGTTTTCGTACCAGCATCTTGTGCTCCCCGAATGACTTCGTCAACAAGGGTCGCCGTGTTGCCATTTTTTCGTGGACTTCCTACAAAAGCGACTAATTTTTTCATCCTCGTAATTCCCCCTTAAAATTAATAGTTTATAGATTAATAGTTTATAGAGTATAACCTGTTTTAGTAGGTGCTATGTTTCTGTTTTGTTCTTAATATTTAAAGATTTTTTTGATCTGCAATAATTTGTTTAGCTTCCCTAAGATCAATTTTTGCCTTATGTCCATGTTTTTGTAATAAATGCAGCAAATTGCTCCCGTCAAGCAGAGTTATTGGCTTGTCTTTCGAAAAATTATAGGCATCTGGCCCATAATCTGCAGTAGAAACAAGAATGCCTTTAATTGCCCCTTCATTAACAACGGTGCCATACAAATCACGGACAGCAGAAAGTCCGACTGTGTTTGTGTATCTTTTTGCTTGAATAACAATTTTTCCTCCACGAATTGGGTCAGGATCAAAAACCACTGCATCTACGCCGCCATCTTTACTTGCTTGTGTTATTTTTACTTCTCCACCGGAAACACTGAATTCTTTTTCAAACAATTCCCTGATTAAATGTTCAAAATCTTGCCAGTCCATTGCCGCTAGATTGGTTGTATCGTCAAGTGTGTCCGCTACATCATAAGATGAAATAAATCTTGAGTCTTCACGATTTATCCGTAAAATTGGGGCTATTGGAGAGAGGCTATGCAATTTACTACTTCCAATACCTTTTAGTTTTTTGAAACATATTTTAGGGTCGACCAATTCCAAGTTTATACCGGCAAATTCGTCCCTATTAGCTTGTATAGATAAAACGCAAGCCTTTACATCATTGCCGGTAGCTCTATCAACCGAGTTAACCCATCCATTGAATGCAATGGATAGAATATATTTTGATTTGTCGGCTGAATAAATTCCAAAAATTGTTCTAAGGGTTATTTTGTATAAAACTTCGTCATATATTTTTGCAATAGCAGACTCGGAAAGATGAGTTTCTTTAAATTCATCTTTAGATTGAATATACTTTACTTCTTTTAAGGTTGGCAGATGATTTGGAGCAGGAAGGATATAATCAATAACTAGCATCTTTGTAGCGAGATTATATTCATAATCATATTCTTGAGGAAAAGAATCAGGATAATCGGATTCAGATAGCACAATGTCAATTAAATCATTAACGCCTGACTCAAGTCCTTGAACATAGGTGTTTTTACGTTGATCCACATCGGCATTGAATTTGCTTTGGGTATTGTCATAATCCTCTTTTTGTTTATTCCAGGATTCTATTTGCCGATTATATTTAGCTTCGCATTCTATAAGTTCTTTTTGGTATTGATCTTCTTTTTCCTGGTTTCGTTTTTCAATAGATTCTTTTAGATTTTTCCATGTTTCGTGTTCTGTTTCATATAATAATTTTGCGGCATCTTCTTTTTCTTTTCGTCTTTTAGAAAATATTTGATCAATAAATCCTAATCTCGGAGTATATTTCGCATCACTTGGCATTGGTTCAGGATCATAAGATTCTTTTTCTTCCAGTGTAGGCATAACCTTTTTGGGTAAATCTACAGAGAATGAAGAATGATTCTTAAATTTGTCCCAATAAACAGTAGGGGGATTTTCTAAGCATGACAATAGAAGATTGTCCAACTTTTTTAGGCTTTCTTCAGCATCCAAAGTAAGGTCGATAGCATTCTGTTTTTTATCTGCTATTTCTTGCGCAGCTCTACGACGGTCATTATCTAACGCTATACGATCAAGTTTCTTTTGCCACATTTCTTCCCAAGCAGCCATTTGGACAGCAGCTTTTTGCTCCACGACATACTTGTCGGCCCCTTTTATTTCTCTATACTTATTGAGCCCAGCGTGACGAACTTCAATTCTCCAAGTTTGGTTTGCCATAAGTACATCTCCTCCTTGACATCAAAAACAAATTATTTGTAATATTTTACGGCATAAAAATAAGAACACGACTCCCTTTATTGAAAGTGCCGTGTTTTATGCTGCGTAATAAACCATTATAGGTGAAATTTTATATTCTATTTTGCAGTTCTTTTGCCTATCGCTTCTTAGTCAAGGTCAAAGCAGCTTGCATATTAATTTGTAGTAAGTTTTTGACCTGTTCCGGCTCTAATCCGTAACTTGCTGCTACGCTTACCACATCAGACCAGCGTTCGTCTGAATCTTCTTTGATTCGTAGCATGCGAGAATAGTCAGGTAACCCAGGAGCTTGTTTTACTAAATTGGTTAACACACCTACAATATGATGATTATTAGTAAAGACAATGTCTTCATATTCTGGATTAGCCGAACGCAGCGCATAGTGGCCATTGTCTTTTACAAAAAACTTTAGATTTGCTTCCCAGTCGTAGTTCTCAACAGAAGCTACGACTATTTGATTTATCGGTAAATCACCATTGGGCTTTTTAAACATTGCTAAGTCGCCGCTATGAATACCAACATACATCATGCTATCGCCAACAACATAAGCGCCAAAATCGGCTTTGATGTTGTTGGGAATATCTATATATTCTTCGACATTGCCATCTACTAGAATCGGTAGACCAGCACGAACTTTGGAAGCGTAAATTGGTATTGAGTGGGAGGTTCCACCTGTATTGTCAAGGCCAAGAAGATGGTCGCTGGTACAATTAAATTTTTGTGCTAGTTGCGCAATTATAGTAGCGTGTGGCAATCTTCCGCTTTCCCACTGGGAGACTGTGGATTTTTGCATTTTAAACCATTCACCCACATCTTCTTGATATAATCCGTGATTTTCTCGCAATTTACGTAATCGTTGTCCAAATACAATACTTATATTGGAACTATCCATTGAATCAA
Organism: Sporomusa sp. KB1; assembly: GCF_007830295.1. Lineage (GTDB taxonomy): Bacteria > Bacillota > Negativicutes > Sporomusales > Sporomusaceae > Sporomusa. The sequence goes on from NZ_VLKC01000002.1 coordinate 4,006,444, forward strand.
CCTCCGTTGAGTTTACCTTATCACAATTTGTGAACCATAGAAATATAAGTTCACAAATTAAAAACTATTCTCATAAAAAGTATTGACAGTTCACAAACAATAAACTATACTTTAGTTAACGGAACGTGAACCGTAAGGAGGTGAGAGAATTGAGTATTTTAACTAATCTTGAAATTAAATACAATCTAAAACCAATTGAAATGGCAAAAGAGCTTGGTATTTCTAAAAGTTACTATAGTATGTTACGAAGTGGTGATCGTCCTATATCTAAAAATATAGCCATTCAATTGAAAAATCAGTTTGGCGTAAAATTTGATGATTCTTTATGCCCTGCGGTTCACGTAGGGAAAACTGAAAAATCAGACCAACAACCAACGCTGCCGAGAACTGGGTGAGGGGAGGTGAGGAAATGTCCAGTTACGCAAAGAACCTGCAAAAACTGCAGCAAGCAAACCGAATGATAGCGCTGTATGCCAGTTTTATTCCCCGATCAAGGGACAAATATGAGAGCGCCTATTTTTACCGGCTGCGCTGTAAGTGGCTCCGAAAAGCGGATGCCTTGACAGCCAGGCTCAATGCCATGAAACGTAAAAGGCACGGGAGGAGGGGAGCATGAAGCCAACATTTAAACATCGTCACCAAATGAACAATATCCGCTGGCGGGGTGAGCTTGATACCGAACCATTGGAATGGAGTCCTATACAACGTTGGTTGTTAGTAGTGTTGTTTATTATAGCCTTGATGGTGTGAAAGGATGTGAAAGCAAAATGCCAGCAATTAAAATTACAGCAGCATTGCTTGTTTCAATGTTGCAAGATGCACTTAAGCCAGGCGAGGTACTGATGGTATTGAGTGTGGCCAAAGCGATGGTAGAAAAAAGGCCTGCCGATGTAGGCAGGCAAGCGGGGTGAGAGATTCAAAGAGACTCCCGATTTACAAGTTTATTATCTCATTGAAAGGAGGTAAAGTCGATGCTCGCAGATGCCCGAAATGAGGCTGGTTTGAGCCTAGAATGCGTATCTGAAATAACAAATGTTCCAAGAAAGGCCATATCAAAATATGAGGTTGCTCCAGAGGAGGCACCACCTGAAAGAATCCTGAAATTAGCGGAAGCTTACCATAACAAAGATGTACTGGAATGGTACTGCACAGATGTATGCCCGATAGGTAAGGAGCAACACTGCAAAGTTGTAGTGAATGGCCTAACAAGTGCAGCAATGACATTTTTAACCGAGCTGGATGATGTACAGTCAATACAAAAATTGCTTATGCGGGTTACTTGTGATGGCAAAATTGATGCTTCAGAAATTGAAGATACTGAAAAGTTTATGACTGAAATAGAGCATATTGAAAGAGCCATTCACGCTCTTAAATCTAAGGTTGCGCAAGAAATGGACCGTCTAGAAAAAGAGAAGTCGCCTGTGCACCAACACAGACGAGTCAGTTAACCAGGATAAAGAGCTCGGTACGCTGACCGGGCAGAGGGAGAGGAAATATGCCAAGAAAACCGTTTGAAGCAAAGGTGACTAGGGTATTTGAACCAGATATGGAGGCGCAATTGAAGGGGTTAAAAATTGCTGTTGATTATGCCCGGCGCGTAAAGGCAGGTGTTGTCAGTGCTAACGACACTAAAAAATCCAGTTAGATTTATTGCTGGAAGCCATGAATACACATTAACTGGCAGTAAGGCTGAGATTAATCAACAAGTCAAAGAGATTGTTTTAAGCATAAAAAAAGCTGCTTCCATAGAGAAAGCAGATAAAGAATTTGACTATATCCAGTATACCACGATTCAAGCACAGCCTGCAAGGCTGTTCGATAAGTACAAAGACCGGTTGCAGCACATATTGTTGGGTTATGAATGTGCTGCAGCCCTAGAATGGGACAAGCCCCCCGTGGAAGTGGCAATTCATCGAATAAACCAGTACCGGCAGTATGCGAAAGAGCGCAAGAACCCGTTTTTCCTGGGCGTGGCCCTGTATGGGATGCAGGTGGTTCGCCAGCGCAGGATGGTAGCATGAAAGGAGATGTAAAAACCGTCTTGGATTGCCCGATATGTTCGGCTCGTGGCCGGATACTTGCCCAGAGACGCAGGCTGTTAGTCTGCAAGTGCCCAAAATGCGGTTATGAGTGGAACACGCTGAGAGTCGGGAAAGTTGGAGAATTGGAGTGATTGAGTATGTTCGGCAGAACTGAGCTTTATTTATCGGAAGCAAAGAAATTAGAGTGGTCGTTTCGGCGGCTAGGGGGAAAAATTGTAATTTCAATTACTGCCGATTCTTATACCGAAGAACTGATTTTGGATCAGGACGACTTTGATAAGTTTATTGAGAGTGGGCAGCCTTTGGTTACTCAAAAACTGGAAGGGGTGGCATAGATGAGTGAAGTTACAGTATTAAATCAGAGTGCCGGTAATGGCTCACTAGTAGATATGGCAAGTTTTAGTAGTGCAACTGATATGCAGCGCAATCTTATAGAAATGAAATCGAAGATAGGGGCCGTTCAGCAATTTGTTAAAGAAGTAATGGTCGAGGGCTTGGACTATGGTGTCATTCCTTATACCGAGAATAGGACACTATTTCAACCTGGCGCCGACAAATTAAATGCTTTATATGGATTTGCTCGTTATATCACGGCCAAAGAGGAAAGTAAAGATTTTAAATCTGGTCACTATGACGTTACGGTTAGAATTCAATTGCGACATCGTGACACTGGGCTAGTAGTCGGTGAGGGCGAAGGGTTTTGCGCAACCTACGAATCTAAGTACCGGTATCGCTGGGTATTTGAAAGTGACCTTCCTAAGGGTATAGACAAAGATTCCGTTTTAAGCAAGAACTTTAAAAGTAAGAGATCTGGAAAAGAATACCTGAAATATCGTTTAGAAAATCAGGATTTATTTGATGTTTGGAACACTGTCTTAAAAATGGCCATAAAAAGGGCTTATGTATCAGCAACATTGGCAGCCACTGGCCTGTCCGGTATATTTCAAATGGATGAAGATGAATTTGAGGCCTGGGTGGAAGGTCAGGAAGCAAGCGGTAAGGAGAAGTTGGACAAGCAGCGCAGTGCTCCACAATCCACTGATGAAAAAGCAACATTTGAGCCTCCATCTGGAGATGCAAATAAAATCTCACAAAGTCAGTATGGCAAGATCATGGGCGATGCCAAACGCAAGGGCGTGGATGAAGACAGTATTAAGTCCATCATTCTGTACGTAAAGAAAAAGCCTATTAATGAGTTGAGCAAGGCCGAGGCCAGCGCCGTTATTAAATTTATTGCCGACACAGACGAGGAAGGCCTACAAGAATTGATCCTGCAGGCGGCGGTTCCAGGGGTAGCATCATGAAAGGACGTGGCTATTCCTGGTCAGATCATGAAGTAATAATTTTAAGAAACAATGCTGGAACACTTTCATCTTCTAAAATTGCTGAGTTAATAGGTAGATCAAAACAGGCAGTTCAAATTAAAGCGATTCGCCTTGGGATAAGTCTTGACGGGTACTGCAGGAAAGTTACTTGCATGGATTGCGGGACATTAACTGAAGTTCCTTGGCAGGCCAATGGCGACGTTAGGTGTCCGATATGTCGTGAACGGTACAATCGCGAAGGCAAGAAGATTTACGACCATAATCACAGGGTTGAATATTTTAACAAGAACGCTTATGACAATATGAGACATGACATCATCGAAAGAGATGGTTATAAATGCCGGCTTTGTGGTTCAATAACAAATCTGATTATCCATCACATCAACGAAAAAAGTTACCATAATTCACAAGAGGCAGATAATGACAATCAGAATTTAACTACACTTTGCAATTCATGCCATGCATGGTACCACGCAACAAAATCCTCAAGACAAAAGAAAGTGGTGAGTTAATATGCTTCGTATTGCACATTTAGCAGATATTCACTGGGGCCTGGGTTATGCCGGGCCCACTCCTTCGGCCCGGTTTGAAGACATTTGCCGGGTTATGGATTGGGTGGCTGACCGGATAATCGCGGAAGGTTGCGATTTGGTTATTGTCGCCGGCGACATGTTCCGGAAAGCTGATATTAGCCTGGATAAGGCAAGTCACGAAATTCGGTCAGCGGCTGCTTGGTTGCGGAAACTGACTGCAGCCGGCTTAGAGGTGATGGTTATATCCGGAACGCCTAGTCATGATCCGATTAGCGCCTATGACTTGCTGAAAGATTACCAAATGCCGCATGTCAGCATTATTACTCAGCCAGCGCAGCTTGACATTGATTGTTTTGATGAAGGATTTTCACTAGCGCTGCTGCCGGGTATGGACCGGTCAAACTTTGTTACTGAGGATGATTATCGGGGGCAGTCGGCGCATGTGGTCCATCAGATGATGACGGAGCATATCACAGCAACCTGCCAGAACCTGCTTAATGATTGTAATTACAGCCCAGCTATCCTAGTCGGCCATCTAACCTATGACCTGGCTGACACCGGCTTTGAAGATGTACTGATGCAAAACGAGGCCATTCTCACAACTGAAGCTGTGCAAGGATATGACCTAGTTGCCCTGGGGCACATCCACCGGCCACAGCAAAATGGTAATGTATTTTATTCCGGCAGCCCTGAGCGGCTCAGTTTCAACGACGAAAAAGTGGACGCTGGCTTTTGGATTCACGAGCTCAACGAAGGAAAATTCGAATCGCAGTTCATACACACTCCTGCCCGTAAATTTATCACTTTACAGCTTAATGATAACGGAATCGCCGATTTTGTGAACGGAAACATAGATTTTGAGGACGTTTTTGACGATATCAGTAACGCTATCGTCCGAATTCGGTACACCTGCAGCGAGGAACTTAATAGAGCACTGAACCGTAAAACCTTGGAAAAAGCTTTGTACGACGCCGGTGCTTTTTTTGTTACCGAAATTAAGGGGGACATCGCCCGGAGTGACCGGGCCCGGGATGAAGAGGTTACAGAAGCAATTGGTCCGGTTGAGGCGGTCCGGAAGTGGGCTGAAAATCAGGAGATCGACCCGGCAGAGATAAGCGAATTAGCGGCCATGACATCGCAATTGATGGAGGTGGCGTAAATGCCAATGATCAGGGGGGGAAGGAAAGGTAAATCCATTGAAATAGAGGAAGTTCAGGCATCATCAATGATGCTGTTACCGCCAAGGCCGGATGTTTGTCAGGAATGCGCAAGGGATCATGCTCCGGAGCTGCCGCATGATACACAATCTTTATATTATCAAACAAAGTTTTATATGGAGAATGGACGCAGTGCCACATGGACGGATGCTATGGCGCATTGTTCAGATGAAGTTAAGGCTATCTGGACTACTGAACTTAAGAAACTAGGCGTGGAGGTATCGAGATGATCGATTTAAATAAATTGGTTAACCAGAGCCTGGTCAATATTAAGGAAAGCGGCTTTGTACAAGAAACCATACAAAACCGAATCGAGAAAACGATAGAAAGCATTGTTGATGATTTGTTTAGATCATATGGTACTTTCGGAAAGTCATTACAAGCAGAAATTGAGTCTAAGTTGCAGATTAATTTCAAAGAACTTGATATCGCATCTTACAACCATGTTGTGCTCAATGCAGTAAAAGAAAAGCTGGATCAGGCCGTTTATATTCAAGGTGTGGAGCAGATAAAGGCTAGTATGGACAAAATACTGACTGATATAAAACCGGAATATAAACTATCTGAAATAATTGAAGAACTGAAAGAATATGCCGAAGACGATGCGCGTGATAATGATTGGAGAGAAATTAGTTTTTATATCGATCCTGATCGAAGAGTGCTGACGTTTATTTACTTCGACGAAGAGCCAGAAAAAGAAAAATACGGGTGCAAATATCGGTTGTCTATCTGTGAGGATGGCAGATTAAACACAGTCGATATTAGAGATCGCAAGTTTGATAATAGGCTTGTGATGGGCGGACTCCGCGGCGTCGAGGAATTGCTTTTCAAGATCTACGTTCATAAGCCGGTAATAATTATTGACGATAAGCATGTCGACATCGAGTACAGCAATTCTGAGGAGGATTACTAATATGAAGCCTCTAAGAATTGAGATTCACAACCTTGGTGCCATCCCCTACGCGAATATTGACCTGACCAATACCACGCTGGCCGCCATATGTGGAGTAAACGGTGCCGGCAAGAGTACCGCCTTTACAGTAGCGCCCCGGTTTGCACTTTATGGTGCCACTAAGCCAGGCACCAGCATTGATGATATGATTCGCACCGGCGCGACGGAGGCGGCCGTAAATTTTTACTTTGATCATCAAGGCGGCACATATCGCGTCATTCGCACCCGGTCGAAAAAAGGCAAAGGTAAGACTACCTTGGAATTGCAGAAGGCCAAGAATACTCTTCTCCTAGACGGTTCCCTGGATTGGGAATCCCTATCCGGTGCCAGTATCTCCGAAACTCAGAAGAAGATTATTGACCTATTAGGCCTGGATGATGAAACGTTCGTAGCCTCAAGTATGATTCTTCAGGGAGATTCTGGAAATTTTACCAAGCGTCCGGCAGGTCAGCGTAAAGCTATTCTGAGTCAGGTGTTGCAGCTTGATCAATACGAAACACTGCAGGATAAGGCTAAAGCCAAGGCAGGAGAGGTCAATCTAACTTTAGAGAAGTCAAAAGCTAAAGTTGCAGATATCGACACTCGCCTGGCTGAAAAGCCTATCTTAGAGAGTGATAAACTGGCTGCTGAAGTCAAGTTAGCTAAAACTGAAACGGATATACAATCCCTTGAGGAAAATGTCCAGACGCTTCAAGTTGCATACAGCGCCCTGGTCGCTAAGATTCAGCAGGCAGAAGATATTAATCGGCAAGCTAAAGAGAAATGGGCTGATGTCGGCAGCAAAACCTCGGAGCGTGATCGGCAGCAAGGCCGAATGGACAATGCCCAAAAGCTCCTGGACCGTGAAGCAGATATTTTGACCAAAGTGGCTGCATATGACACAACAAAGGATACTGTTACGGCCCTTAGGGTTAAACGTGACCAGCAGGCCGCCTTGAAAAACGAAGCAGACCGGCTGAAAAACGAACAATTGACTGTCGAAGCCGGACTTGCTAAGGTCATTGCGGATATTAACAGGATTGCTGGCCAAATTGCTGACCGGCCCCGCTTGGAAGCAGCCAAAGCGGAATATGACACGGCGGTTGCTCGGCTGCCCGAGTGTCAGAAAGAGCTCGAAGAGGATAAACGGCTTCTTAGTGCCGTTAAAGATTGCCAAGATAAACTGTTTCAAACTGAGGACCGTTATATTGGCCAAGAGCAGATCCATAAACAAAATATTGAGTCGCTGGAAGCCAATACTGCCATGTTAGCTGATGCAAATTGCGTTGACCTAGATAATGCTCAATGCAAATTCTTGGCTAATGCTATCAAAGACAAAGATAAGTTAGTGAATGCCCGGGAGCAGTATAGTGTGTGGAAGGTTAGGGCAGATCAAGAGATTTCTGACCTTCAGACTGCGGTAAAAGCCGCCAAGAATAAACGGGCTGAATATTGGGCCGCTGCCAATATCAACCCTCTCGAACCCCATGAGCTGCAGGAAAAAATTAATCAATTGAAAACGGACGTTGAATTACTGGCTAAACTAGCAGCGATGGAGCCACTACTGGACAATCTGAAGTTACAACGTACGGATCTTGAGACCCGGCAGGCCGATATCAATGTCCGGCTTGAGAATATGAGAAACCAGTATCGGGAACTGTCTGATGGCCTGAAAGAATTGCCGGCAATGGAAATCAAGCTCACGGAGCTTGAACCCTGGCTGAGATCAAAAGAGCAGCTGCCGGCAGCAAAGGAAATTGCTAACACGGCGAGGGAGACTATTGATCGCCTGAAGACTGAAATTAACGATCTTACGATTCAGGTCGTCAACCTAGAAACCGAATATAAAACCCTAATGGGTGACTCTGAAACATTGAAGCAAGATGCTGAGAAACGGCTGAAAGAAGCCCAGGATAGCCTTAAACAGTGCCGGGATGAGCATCTATCCCTAACAGGTCGGTTAGGCGGCATCAGAGCAAAATTGGTGCTGATGGAAGATGACGAAAAGACACGCCAGTCGCTGATGGGTGAAATGGAGCCGCTGGCAAAAGAATTAGTCCGGTGGCAGACGTTGGTTAAGGCCTTCGGTAAGGATGGCATTCCTGCACTCATTATTGAAAACGCGGTACCCGAGTTGGAGCGGATTGCCAATGATATTCTGGGCCAGATGTCCGGCGGCAAAAACTATTTGCGGTTCGAAACACAGCGCGAACTTAAGAGCGGAAAGGGAATGACCGAAACCCTAGATATTATTGTTGGTGATTGGGCCGGTGAACGGATTTATGAGACCTTCTCAGGCGGCGAGCAGCTGCGTATTGACTTTGCGATTCGGTTTGCACTGGCTGAGTTGCTGGCCAGGAGGGCCGGTTCTAAGATCGATTGGATTGTTGTGGACGAGGGCATAGGATCACAAGATGCTCATCACCGTGAATTGGTACTTCAGGCGATCAAAGGGGTTTCTGACCGGTTTAGTATGATTCTAGTCATCACTCATATTGAGGAAGCTCAAAAGTTCTTTGAGCAAACCATTCACTTTGACGTATCGGGTGAAGATGAGCGAATAATTCAGGTGGCGTGATGCCATGGCAATCGATTGGTCAAATCTCGAAAAAGATTACCTTGAGTTAGGTTCTCAGGCTGCCGTCGCAAGAAAGTATGGATGTAGCTCTACCCGCGTCAAGCAAACAATGAAAAAACTAGGCATCAAAGCTCATTATGATAAGCATGGCAGTAATAACCCCAAATGGCGTGGTGGTAGGCGTAAAGATAGCGACGGGTATATCCAAGCCTATTGCCCTAACCACCCTAATCGGACTGTCCGAAATGAAGTTCCAGAACATCGGTTGGTTATGGAGCAAATACTGGGCAGGTATTTGCTTCCTCATGAAATCGTCCATCACAAAAATGAAGTAAAGGACGATAATGATCCCGATAACTTGGAGCTTGTCATCGATACTGGTACCCATGTTTATAAAAATCATCGAAAATACCGGGATGTCTGGGGAAGGTTTTATCCTACTCAAGAACAGTGTGATGATGCAAATATAAAAATTGCGGCTATGAAAAGAATGCCAACGGAAAGGCAACAACAGATTCTTAATTTTTTGGCTGATGGATTAACCTATGATGAAATCTCTCAAAAACTTGGTTTGTCGGTTTTTACAATCAAATGGCATTACTTCCGAATGAAAAGTAAGGGCTTACTAGCCTAAAAATTGGAGGTGCAAGAAGCGTGAGAAATTACGACTCGTTAAATAAATGCAGTAATTGTGGTAAGGAAGTCGCCCAAGGAGAACAGTATCGATTGTTTTCCGTGGATGAAAGCAAACTTCAATCAGAGGGCATTGCATTTGCCAAGTGCCAAGAGTGTGGACACATAGAACAAATAGCCACAACAAAAAGAAGCTGTTTTAAGTGCCGGAAGCCATACTACGAGGTGAATTGGTATATACCTTCGGGCTGCCATAACTGCTACAGGTCTTTTGTTGATTAGCTATGTCACGATGCAAGCGGTGCAACAGAACCCTTAAAGATCCATTATCTATTGAACGCGGTTACGGACCGGTATGCTGGGCCGAAAGTCAGGCTCACGGCCCAGCACCGTCCCGGCCGGTATCCATGCAAATGGAACTGGAGTTTGAACTGCCAAGCAGGTTGTTTACTCCCGGATTAAGCCTTACGGAACAGCATAAGATCGTGAAACGGTTACTTGATATGAAATGATAGGGAGGAATTTACAGTGTATACAGGAGTTCTTCAAAAGGATTGCACGGAAGAGCAAATTATGTCGGCTAAGAAAACGGTACAGGTTATCACGGAAGTGGATGGTCAAAAGTATGTGTCAGAGTTTGGTGGCACTAGTGTTATAGCTCTTACTCATGAAGCCGATGGAGAAGGATGCCGCATAGAAGGAAGATCCCTCTGTGATAGCCATGCAATGATGCATTTTGTTGAGATTTTATTTAAAGAGTTATCAGTTAAAGATCGAATACTGATACTTCTTAAGTTGAATTTAGAGTTAAGTAATAAATCCGGAGGGAAGCAGCATGAATGATACTCCGAAGCTTTGTCCAGACTGCGGCGAAGTGCATCCGGACATAACTTTTAGCCTGTTTGAAATGGAGGATGATGCGGGTGAAAGCATTGATCAGTCAAAAAGAATTGGACAAGGCTATCCAGATTGTCAATCGAGCTGCAGCGGCTAAGTCAATGATACCTGCATTGGCGGGAATTCTAATTCATGCCGAAACCGGCAAACTTGTGTTAACGGCCAACAATCATGAAATTGCGATTCAACATACAGTCGCAGCCGAGGTAGAGACACCAGGTAAAGTCCTCGTCTCTGGCCGGTTGTTAGGTGATCTGGTCAAGAAAATGCCAGCCGACGATGTAATGCTTAAACTCGACCCCAGTGGTAACTCTTTAAACGTTAGCAGTGCCGGTACATCTTACAACATTTTAACTATGAAAACCTACGAATTTCCTGCGATTGAGATGATTAATGGCGATACCGAAGTATTTAGCCTACTAGCATCAGAACTCCGAGATATTTTTAAACAGACGGCCTTTGCTGTAGGAAACGATGAAATTGGCAGGCCCGTATTCACGGGAATACATTTACTGCTAAAGAATCAGCAATTAAGTGCTTTTGCTACAGATACACACCGGTTTGCACTAAAACGACTTACCGGACGCAGTAACGAAATTGAGACAAACTTAATTATTCCAAACAAGATATTGGCAGATGTGACCATGGTTTTGGATCCTGATGATACCGTTAATATCACTTGGAATGCCAATAAAATTGCCTTTTCTACCGCCGAAACATATTTGATATCTCGTTTAATTAGCGGTAAGTCACCAGATTTTGAGCGGATCATTCCAAAGAATCCTAGCACGGTTGTTACCGTTAACCGCGATCAATTACTTATAGCCTTAGAACGGTTGTCCATCGTGAATCTGCAGCGATTTAAAGACTATATCCTTAATGACACATCCATAAGCATTAAAGATGATTCTTTAATTATCAGCGGCACTTCCCGTGAAAAGGGGCATGCGGTGGAAGAAATGACGGCACAAGTGGACGGGGAACCTATGGAAATCATGTTTAATGGAACCAACATTGCCGAATGCTTGAAAGTTCTTAGTTCTGATAAAGTGATAATCTCCCTTACGGCACCCAATGCTCCCGCGATGCTGGTCGCCGATAACGATGACAGTTTTCTCTATGTGTTCTCGCCGGTAATAAGGGCAGCGCCCAATATGGAGGCGGCTAGTTAATGTCTTACCAAGATTTTTTACGGAGTAAGATCGAACTGGCGCCGGATTCCGGTTTTGATATCGTCGACACTGATATTCATCCAATATTAAAGCCTCACCAGCGGGATGGCGTAAAATGGGCCATCAAGGGTGGAAGGCGGGCGTTATTTGAAAGCTTTGGCCTAGGGAAGACACTTCAAGAGTTAGAATGGTGCCGGATAATTATTCAGTATTGCGGAGGTAATGCGCTCATAGTTTTGCCGCTTGGCGTAAAACAGGAATTTACTCAGGATGCCATTAAACTGCTCGGCATGGAAAAACCGGAATACTGCCGGACCATGGCCGAAGTTCGGGCAGCCAAAACCGATATTATCATCACCAACTATGAGCGGGTGCGTGATGGCGATATCGATCCAACATACTTCAAAGCCGCCACGCTGGACGAAGCCTCTTGCCTTCGAAGCTACGGAAGTAAAACCTTTCAGACCTTTATAGACCTATTTAAAGGCGTTCCCTATAAGCTTGTAGCTACCGCAACGCCTAGCCCGAACCGATATAAAGAACTTATTCACTATGCAGGTTTCCTTGAAATCATGGATACCGGGCAGGCTCTTACCCGCTTCTTCCAGCGTGACAGCAGCAAGGCCAATAATCTGACGTTGTATCCGCATAAAGAAACAGAGTTCTGGTTGTGGCTGTCGAGTTGGGCGCTCTTTATAACAAAACCGTCAGACTTAGGGTATGATGACACGGGCTATATTTTGCCTCCCCTGAAGATCAACTATCACGAAATTTCAACCGAGCAGCTTTCGGCCGGTGTTGATCGTGACGGCCGTCTTAACCTTATCCGGAGCGATGCCATATCCCTTAAGGATGCTGCTCGGGAAAAGAGAGAAAGCATTGGATTGCGCGTAGCCAAGATGGTTGAAATCGTCAACAGTAACCCGGACGATCATTTCATTATCTGGCATGACCTTGAGGCCGAACGGTACGCGATTAAAAAGGCGTTACCTGATGTAGTGGATATATACGGCAGTCAGGATTATGACCTCAGAGAACAACGTATTATTGACTTTTCTGAGGGGCGTATCAAATTATTTGGCACGAAAAAAGAACTTTCCGGCCAGGGCTGCAACTTCCAGCATCATTGCCATCGGGCCATATTTATAGGAATCGACTATGAATTTAATGATTTTATACAAGCAGTTCACCGGGTTTACCGATTTCTACAAACCAAACAGGTTGTTATCGACATAATTTACACCAAACACGAACAGCAGATATTAAGAGTTCTCCTAGAAAAGTGGCAGCAGCATGATTATATGGTAGAAAAAATGACCGGAATCATAAAGAAATATGGCCTGAACCAAACCGGACTGCAGGATAAAATGACCAGAAGTATCGGGGTGAAGCGCGTGAAAGTAGAAGGTCCAAACTATACGATTATTAACAATGATTGCATCCTGGAGACAGAACAGATACCGAAAAACAGCGTGGGCCTGATTTTTACATCAATCCCATTCGGCAACCATTATGAGTATTGTGCATCATATAACGACCTTGGACATAACAAGGATACTGAACAGTTTTTCGGACAGATGGACTACCTGTCTCCAAACCTGCTCAGGATTCTACAGCCGGGACGGATATTTGCCTGCCATGTGAAAGACCGGGTGTTGTTCGGCAATGCCACCGGTAAAGGGATGCCAACCATTGAGCCCTTCCACATGTATACGACGCTCCACTATATGAAACACGGCTTTGAGTATATGGGCATGATCACAGTGGTGACTGATGTGGTACGGGAAAACTCGCAGACCTACCGACTGGGCTGGACGGAAAAATGCAGGGACGGCACAAAGATGGGCGTAGGCTGCCCGGAGTACATCTTGCTTTTTCGGAAACTGCCGACTGATACCAGCAAATCATATGCAGACATACCCGTAGTAAGGGATAAAAAAGATTATCCCCGGTCCCAGTGGCAGATTGATGCTCACGCCTTCTGGCGGTCATCTGGCGACAGGCTGGTTTCCAAAGAAGAATTAGCTACGGTACCGATCGACAAGATGCAGGCCGCTTACAGGAAATATTCAAGGGACACAGTCTATAGCTATAGTGAACATGTCGAACTGGCTAAGCAATTGGATATGAATGGACGACTGCCGGCATCTTTCATGGTGGTTGCTCCCGGATCCTGGCATGATGAGGTTTGGGACGACATCAACCGCATGAAAACACTCAATACCAATCAAGCGCAACAATGTCGGGAAAAGCATGTATGCCCTTTGCAGATTGATATTGTAGAGCGAATTATTAATCTGTTCAGCAATCCCGGTGATGTGGCATTTGACCCGTTTGGCGGTCTCATGACGGTACCGCTGGTAGCCGTACAAAACGGGCGTTATGGCTATGGAATTGAGCTTAACACCGACTATTTCAGGGATGGACTTGGGTACCTCAAGCTGACGGAAGACCGTCGCGCTGAACCAACACTGTTTGATTTTTTGGATATGGAGGCGGGGTGATGACTCCGCCAAGAATGCTTTCGCTGTTTAGCGGAATTGGCGGGATTGACATTGCTGCTAAATGGGCTGGCGTACAGACCGTAGCACTATGCGAGATAGAGCCCTATGCAATACAGGTACTAAAAAGGAGGTTCCCAGGTGTCCCTATTTACCGAGATGTGCGAGACATTACCGCAGACAGATTGCGAAGAGATGGGATCGGAAAAATCGACATACTCGCCGGAGGATTCCCTTGTCAACCTCACAGCCTTGCTGGCAAACGCCTTGCGTCAAATGATGACCGGGATTTGTGGGGAGAGTGTGCAAGGTTGCTTCGCGACATTTACCCGCGATGGGCGGTGTTTGAAAACGTACCGGGGTTATTGTCAAGTGAATCTAGACGGTTCTTTCGACGAGTTCTCAGGGAAATGGCCGAGGCACGGTATGATGCTGTCTGGACAACTTATGGAGCTGCCGATGTTGGGGCGCCGCACCAAAGGGACAGGATATTCATCATCGGGCACAGGCAGGATGTGGATGACACCTCAGGCCGGGCAATGTGGAATGACGGCAAAAACATCCGGGCGACCACTTGATAAATCGACACATCTGCAAGCACAGGTATATGTGGTGCAGAATTGGCCTACACCCCGCGCCAATGACGCGGAAAAGCGCGGAGAAATCGCTAATGACATTCGAAATGGTCTACCGGCAGCAGTAAAACATTGGCCTACTGCTACAGCAAGAGACTGGAAAAGCGGCAAAGGTAAGAAACAGGCAGAAAGAGGGCGTAAAAGTGGTGCGACATTGAGTGAAGTTTTAGGGGGAACACTTAATGCCGATTGGGTTGAATGCTTAATGAATTTCCCTATCGGATGGACGGATATAGACTACGATTCACCAAGGAAATGGCCTGGTTGGCCTGCACCACTAGGTATAAACGGTAGTAATGATATTTGGCCTACTCCTCAGGCTAGCACTGGTACAGCAGATCTAAACTGGAAAGCCACTGATGTACGAAATAGGCCTAATAAAATAGGGCGGGCAGTTAATATTACTGAAACAGGTCAGTATTCATACGAACCACCCCGGGTAATAACCGGCCAGAAGAATCGAGCTAAACGGCTGAAGTGCTGCGGCAATGCGGTTGTTCCGAGGCAAACTTATCCGGTATTTGCGGCGATAGTTGAGATTGAGTATTTAGGAGGTTTTGACGATGTTGACATCGACAGTGAAAGCGTCCCAATGCGCGCGATGCGGCCGGATACTGCGGTCTAAGAAGGCCATGGAAGATGGCATGGGCCGGGTGTGTAAGAGTAAGGCGGCAGTAGAAAAGGCCAAATCAGAAGAGAAGTAGGCTGAGAGTAAATAAGTATGTTCGGGTGGAGAGGCGGTTAACTGTGGCTGCCTCTTGGGAGGGGTGAACGGAGAGGCATGGCCAGGCCAAACAAAGAAGGACTTGACTATTTTTCCTTAGATACAGATATTACAGGCGATGACAAAATCAAACTGATTAAAGCCAAACATGGTCTTGTTGGTTTTGCCATCGTTATATTACTCCTAACCAAAATTTATAAAGAAGGCTACTATTATCACTGGTCTGAGGATGAACAGTATCTGTTTGCTGATGACGCAAGAGTTGACATTAACACTGTCATAACGATAGTTAATGATTGCATTAACCGGGGTTTTTTCAATCAAAAACTATATGACAAGTATGGTATTTTAACTTCAAGAGGTATTCAGAAAAGATTCTTACAGGGATGCGCTAGGCGTAAAAAGTTAGTTCTGATTCGTGAATACTTCATAGCAGATGATCATTTAGAGGTAGTTTTTGAGAATAAGAAAATTAATGTAACATTTAAGTCTATTAATGTTAGCAATAACCCGGTTAATGCAGAGTTAATGTCAGCAGAAATACCACAAATAGAAATAGAAATAGAAAGAGAAAAAGAAATAGAAAGTAACGCGCGCGAAGGTGAACTTGTGGATAACTTTTCCCCTAATGACTTCTTGGAAGGGATTGCGCTAGCGGAAGGTAGTGTGCGTAACGCACCGGATACGGACGTTAACGGAGAAGTTGCCGCAGCCTTGGAAAGAGAACCGGATTTTGTTAACTTTTGGAATGTTTATCCCAAGCATGGTAATGAATCAATAGCGATTGAAGCATGGAATACTTTGCTTTCTCAGGGTGTAGAGGCAAAGCACCTTATTCTGGCCGCCAATAAGTATGCTGCAAAGGTAAGGCTTGAAAAAACGGAAGCTCAATTTATAAAGTATGCTCATAACTTTCT
The DNA here is from genome assembly GCF_007830295.1 of Sporomusa sp. KB1. GTDB lineage: Bacteria > Bacillota > Negativicutes > Sporomusales > Sporomusaceae > Sporomusa. Next base: position 4,022,549 of record NZ_VLKC01000002.1, read on the forward strand.
ATTGCAGGGAGTTTACAGAGACTATTTGCCCTTACAGGTTACTCGTTGCCCCAAATGCAAGGATTACCACCGATGCAAAGGGCAAGAATGGTTTTGGCAGGATGAACCTGACGGGCGTGGTGGAACAAAGCAGGTTACGGTTATTTGCCCGTATAAGGCAGGTGTTCAGAATGCGTCTATCGGAGCGTGAATTTGCCCAGCTGGCTGCCGACAAGAAATCGGCCAAGCCTAAGGCGCCAAAAGAGACGGATACTCAGAATGCTATCCGGGAATATCTCTGCTGGCACGGCTGGTATGTTATCCGGCATCAGCAGAGCCTGGGCAGTCTAAAAGGGCTTACTGATCTGACAGCGTTGAAAGAGGGCTGGACGGTGTATATCGAGGTCAAGACGCTGACTGGCCGGCTGTCGGAGGACCAGGAGAAGTTCAGGGACAATGTTGTGGCTCATGGCGGTACCTACGTTGTGGCCAGGAGTGTGGAGGACGTGCAGTTTCTGTGCGGGGTACCGGTGATGGAATTGCAGTCACGTTGGCTGGGTAAAGTTGTGGGAGAGTAGATTCTGATTTTGGGAGGGGTAGAGGATGAATCCTTTTAAAACTGCGGTAATTAACCATGCAATACAGCGTGAAAGTAATAAGTTTGCTACTGAACTGCAGCAACTACCGGAAGAACAGTGGCCTGAATACAGACCTGCTAACTTAAAAGAAGTGTGGCGTTCGAGGGAGTTTCTAGTCATGGTCTATGCTGCCACCAGCGGGATAGAACGGCTAAGTATTATTCGTTCTCAGTTTACTAATAACGACAATTGGAAGGATGGAATTACCTGGGACGAGCTGCAACAACTTAAGCACGAATGCGGACGAGGGGATAAATTTGCAGTAGAAATATACCCGGCAGATTGCGATATGATGAATGTGGCTAATATGCGGCATTTATGGGTGCTACCAGAGCCGCCGGAATATGCATGGAGGGCCGATAATTATGACTGAAACAGAACATTTACTGGTTTGCTTGGCTGAGGAGTGTGCCGAGATCCAGCAGGCGGTGGGCAAAGCCCTGCGGTTTGGGCTTCAGGATAATTACAAAGACTCAACGCCAGCGGAAGATATTGCCCGGGAGTGTTGTGATCTGATAGCCGTTATTGAGATGCTAGAGGAAGCCGGTATTATTAAAAAGACAGGAACAATTCAGGCGATTGAACAGAAAAAATTCAAGGTCAGGTACTATATGGAGTATGCTCGGGAACACGGAACATTAAGTTAACATAATATTAAGCGTGTCAGATACGGTTAATGAAAGTTAAGGTTTCCACGCGCATACGGGAAACCGACACAAATAATGAGGGGGAGAGGGACATGGAAATCACGATCAAAGTTTCAAGGACAAAGACCAACCTGCCGGCGGTATCGGAAACTGGCGGTGCCAGCGGCAAAACCAAGGGTGAGGCAAGAATATTTTGCCGGGATAATGGTAGTAAAAAAATAGCCACTCATATTCCTAAGCCAGATAATTTTGAGGTCGACGGTCATGCGGTATTCATTCTGCAAAAATACGACTATGTTATCCTGATTGAGCGCAGTCGTACAACGGTCTATAAGGTAACTATTGCTCAGTTTACTGGCGACATCGATGCCGAGGACAATGCGGTATTTGCAGTTCGGCATATTAAGCAGGCTAAGCGATGGGATGTTCAGCCTCCGGAATATCTGCAGCCGGCCATCGATGCGGCGGTGGCAAAGAGTAGCCAGGAGGATATCGCGGAGGCTATTTGGTTCGAGCGGAAACAACCGCCGGTGATAGGAACGCCTGTACCACTATCAGCAATTAAAAATCAAGCCCCGGTGCAGGCATTTGCCCAACAGTATGTACCTGGGTTCGTGGTAATTCAGGATGTCAGGCAGAAAGCTGATGATGAGATTTCGGTTTGTCTGACCAATGGGGTGCAGCTTTGCGTTTATATTAAGGCGTGCACTCCGAGAGATTATAAGTCGGCAGGTGAGTAGGGAGATGGATAAAATAAATGCAACGGAATCTGATTTAATCAGGGCACTTTTTCTTTGCCATAAAGAGCGCGGCGATCTGTTTTTTGCTCACGTAAAGACTGGTGCCAGCTGGGTGAGAAAAGGGTGCCTACATATTCTTGATGGCCTTGGGGTTAAGGTGAGCTGGAGCAATCCAGTTTTCCATGGCTATGAAATCAAGATCAGTCGCGGTGATTTCAAACGGGATAACAAGTACAAGGAATACCTGCCGTATTGCACCGCGTTCTCCTTTGTCTGCCCAGATAAGATGATTGCTAAGGATGAGATTTCGGACACCATTGGCCTAATATATTATCGTGAGAATGGCAGCCTGCGAACTGTGAGAAAAGCCGCAGAAACAAAACCGGATACCGATCTTTTTAACAGCATGTTGCGGTATCTGGTTTATTATCGCACGGGGAGCGACCGTCAACAGATTGCAGCTGCCATAAGTAGAGTGGAGCGGGAACGGTTGTTGCGGACTAAAGCAGAAGATGATGCGGAATATCTGCGAAAGACGTTATATAAACTGCAGGATGATTATTACGAGTTAAAGCATGGCAAGGAGGCATAATCACATGATGGGATGCAAATCAGCAATATCATACGACCCAGATACTAACAGATATCAATGTGCTGTTAGTGGTGACGATTGCATGTTTCTTTTGCCGGATTCTAAAGTATGTGCGGTACTGTACGGCGAAGGGCCGGACGCCGACCTGCTCGGGGACGGGGAGGCTAAACCATGAAAGCCATAACAATCCTGCAACCGTGGGCAAGCCTCATTGCCCGCGGCGCGAAGAAGATAGAGACACGGGGATGGGCGACAAAGTACCGGGGGCCAATTGCGATTCACGCAGCTAAAGATCAGGATAAGAATGGTGAACGAATCCGGCATATAGTAGCCAGGGCAGAACAGTACGGCATTGTACTCCCAGACATGCAATTTGGAGCCGTGATAGCTATAGCTGAGTTAGTAGACTGTATTGAAATGACCGATGATTGGATAGGCTATCTTCCCCAGCAGGAATTGGTCTTTGGTTGGTACGATATTGATCGTGTTGCATGGAAGTTAGCCAACGTTCGGCCAATCGATCCAGTACAAGCAAGAGGCAAGCAGCGGCTTTGGGAGTGGGAGGCGCCAGGATGGTTAGATCTGTAACTACCTATTACTGCAGTAAATGCGGCCAAGAATTTAAGAGCCGGAAAGAAGCTAAAGAATGCGAAGATAGCCATTACAAATTCGTCAAGGTATTTGAAAAGATTTATCGCCCAGGGCCGAGAGCACCGAAATTATTGCATGTAGAAATTGACATTGGTGGAGACCGAAAAGAGGTTTATTACAAATTAGTGGAAGAGGGGTGGGGATCTAGATAATGGGCAAAGCGACAGATAGGATGATTAGCTATGCGGAGCAGTTACTTGGCCAGCTAGGGTATGACCGGGATAATTACGATTTTGACAGCATGACCTATGAGGAAGTGCGGGATTTGATCGACGAGCTTAAGGACGAGCGGGGGTATTAATCATGCCTGAATGCCCATGCTGCGGGGAACAACTCCATTACGACGAATATTTCGGCCGCATAGCTGCTCACCAGGACGGCAAGGTTCTAGGCGACATATACAAGTGCCGCAACGATGAGTGCGAGGCTTACCAGCAGAGTTTTTACACCTGGCGGAATAACCCCAATGAGTTGCATGAGGGGTATCCAGTATGACTCGCAGAGGCTACGCGGCAACGTGCATACCGGATCGGAGAGAGCGCCAGAGGATGAGACGATGGGATAGACAGTGCGGTAAAACAATATCGATCCAGCATGATAAGTCCGCTTATGAAATGTCGCTTAGACGGGCGGTAATGGCAGAGATAAGAGAGTTTGCGAGGTAATAAGGGGAGGGATAGATTATGAATATTGACAATGGACATTTAATTCGATTCGAAGAAGAATTTTTCCAAGACTTACCAAAGATTAGGAGCTCTTTTCTTGCAGTGCCGCCAGAGCTGGAAGCTGAAGCAGTATGCGAACTAGCAGGCAGGAATGAAACCTATGTGGACTTGAAAGCGGCTACTCCGCTAGCTAGTTGGGCAGCTAAGAAGAGGGCAGAGCGGGACAAAAAGAAAGATAAGCGCCAAATGATAAAGAAGTCCAAAAGGCGCAATAGGGCATAAATAAAGGGCAGCTGGTCTGCCCTATTGGCTTTTAAATTATTTGGGGGGTGGGGTAAGGGTGGCAAATACAAATATACTCCAGGAACTTGACCAAGACTTCGATACAGCTGAAGAATGGCTGCTTTACTATCCCGAGAGACTTAAGTTATATTACCAGGATTTGAATTACATATCAGGTGGAACGGCGGCGGTACCTGAGGTATTTGTTCAAACTGGACCAGGAGACATTGTGTTGCATAGGGTTGTTAGCCTGTCGGAACTAGACAAGACTGAGAAATGGCTAATTACGGTTGAGATGGTCCAGGATATGCTAGGGCCAAAGAAGAAACTGTTTCTAGACCTTAGGCGTAAAGCTGCTGATCGGAAAAAGACGGTCAATGGGCGTGAGGTTTGGCGCAGTTATGTGCAGAAGCAGTTTGCGGATGAGATGGCGCGGCAGTACAACGGGGTACCGGAGAAGTTTTGGTTATCTGATCAGTCCCTTTCAGCATGGTGGAAAAATATTGTTGAGTTGATGCGCCTCGTGGCTTTAAAAAGGGGTTGTTTCTAATTTTTTAAGTAGTCAAGTACTCCATTGCGGTTTCTCCGTGGTAATATGGTAACATGTAGTACATATGAGAAAGGCCGCCGGTGAGGGCGGTCTTTCATTAGGTGCAATTACAAGAACTACGTATTGATCCACTCCTACCTCCGAGATCAATAACGATATTCCATCGATCGGCGTGGGGGATTTGTAGACGAACTGGAGATTGTTTTTGCAAACCGCCCCAATACTTAAATTGACGTCTTTGTTTATAATTCGAAAAATTAATGTTGTCTAATAGAAGTACGTTTGATTGAGCGTCAATTGTTACAGTCACAATTTCTCCGCCAGATTTATGACCGAGATCATAATGAACAAAATCCATGATAGTTTTCACCTCCTATATTGACATATTTCGTCACTATAGGCAAATTTCCTTTTAATGGCAGAGAAACATGCCAAAAAAGTAACTAATCTCTTTTTGTGGGAGTGTATGAATTTACGAAAACAGAGTTGAGTTTTTTGCAGGAATTTATTCCCTTTTATCGAAGATTGGTATAAGGGGGGAAATAATATGATTCCTGCGTGGGTATCAATCCTATGGGATTTGAGAGATTACTTTTTTTCAATCGAGAGATTTTTAAATGACCCATCTTTTCAACAAGAAGCATGTACTAAAGCGCTTGAGATAGCTCCAATTATTGTTGGTGAACCTGGAATTTTTTTAATATATACTATTTTTACTTTGTATTGCGGAATAATATTATTACATATTCCTTATCCGGAACTCAATATAAGTTCCGGCAATTCACTAGTTGAGAATACTTTGATTTTTATTATGAAAAAAATATATATAGTCGCCTACGTCTTTATCTACTCACGAGCTCTTGATTTATTTATATTTTTACTTGCTATTGAATCTTCAGAAATCGTAATGACAACAGAAATTATGAAATAAATTAAGTGATTCCAATATTATTTCTTTCTGTATTACACAGTGGACGAATTTACCCGGAATGGTACGAATTTAGTCCGCTTACAAATTCAATAAAATCAAGCCTTTACGGCATCGCTGGACGAACCTGTCCGGTTGATGCCGTTTTTTAATACAGCCAAGAGGTGATCGCCATGCCCCACTGCAACCAAACCGACTGTCGTTTTTGTGATACTGACAATCTGCTCTGCCAGACGGAAGCCTATCTGGTTGACAGACGGTGCATAACCTTCAAACGGCGGCCACGAGGCGAGAACTACCATGAACTGATGCGCAAGGAAAGCGCCAACTGTCACAAAGACGGCGGCGGTAAATATCGGTCTAATCGAGTGAGTCTGCTGAAATGAGGTGAAGTAATGACTACAGAAAACATTTTTATCCACTGCGCATATGACGAATTAGTTGACATCACAATATTGGTACCGAATCCACGCAATCCCAATCAGCACCCGCAAAAACAAATCGAACTCTTGGCAAAGATGATAAAAAACCAGGGCTGGCGTGCTCCAATTACAGTGAGCAACCGCTCTGGTTTTGTTGTACGCGGCCATGGCAGGCTGCTGGCAGCTCAATTGTTGGGCGTGGGGCGAGTACCTGTGGATCGTCAAGACTATGCCACAGAGGCCGAGGAATGGGCGGATCTGATCGCAGATAACCGAATCGCGGAGCTGTCTGCAATTGATCCAACCATGTTAACTGAATTACTTGAGGAGTTAAATGTCGGTGCCATTGATATGGATTTGACCGGTTTTGATGAATCTGAATTGGATAAACTCATGACGCGCTTTTCTATCCCAGATAAGGAGTTTCCTGAGTATGATGAAAGCGTTGAAAAGAGTGTGAAAAAGGTGGTGTGTCCTCATTGCGGTGAAGAATTCCCGGTTTAAAGTAGTTTCTACTTTTGCTGGCTGTGGCGGTAGCTCGCTAGGGTATAAATTGGCCGGAGGCAAAGTGCTTATGGCTGTAGAGTGGGACGATAATGCAGCCGAAACATATCGAATTAATCACCCTGGAACATATGTATACCATGGCGATATTGCCAACCTGTCGGTTCAAGAGATACTGAACATTATCGGCCTTATGTCTGGAGAACTTGATATATTCGATGGAAGCCCACCATGTCAGGGCTTTAGTATGTCTGGTAAAAGGGAAATGCATGACGGGCGCAATCAGTTATTCCGTGAGTATGTGCGATTGCTCAGGGGTTTACAGCCTAAGGTGTTTGTCATGGAAAACGTGGCTGGCATGGTTAAGGGGAAGATGAAAATAATCTTTGCAGCGATCATGCGGGAGCTTAAAGCAAGCGGTTATAACGTTTCGGCCAGACTGATGAACGCCATGTATTTCGGAGTGCCGCAGTCGCGACCCAGGATGATCTTTATTGGCGTTCGCAAGGACCTTGGAATACTGCCAAGCCATCCCAAAGCGCAATGTCGGCCAATCACTTTTAGGCAAGCTTGCTATGACTTGCGCGGCAATAATCCTGACGACAGAATGTTGGGCGAAATGCTGCTGAAGGTTGCCAGGCTGCAGCCGGATAGTTGGAGTACTGATCCTGTTATCTATAAAGCAATAAAAGGTAATTTTGCTAGCTCTATTTCTACACAATGGATAGGCTGGGATAGGGTGTGCGGTACCTTGACTAAATCAGAAATAAGTACATCCGGGCTGGTGCATCCGGACCGTGAACGCTACATATCGTTGGCTGAAGCCAAGCGCATATCAAGCTTCCCTGACGAATTTAAATTTACTGACCGTAAATCAGGCATTGTTAGAATGGGGAATTGCGTCCCACCGTTACTGATGAAGGCAATCGCTGAGCACATTCGCGATAATATTTTAATAGTAGCATAAATGACAAAGGCCGGATGCGCTAACATCCGGCCTAACCCGGGCACTCCCGGCAGGAGATAGTAGGCTGCACTGTGGCCACAGATTCCCAAGGACTACTATCTCACAATCATTGTACACGATGGTTGGGGGTGTCGGCAATAAACAAAACAAACAAATGTTCGGTAAATACTAATAATAGCTTGTTGTTACAGCATCAGGCTGCAGTTATCGAAGGAATAACCGAATCTAAAGCAAAGTATCGCAAAATTGTCCAAGCTGGCATTGCCAAATGGGTTAACGACTTTCAAAAAGGCAATATAGAGATTAACAGCGTTGATGATTTAAAGAAGCTGATTGAGCTTGATATTGAGCTCCAGCGTGATGACTTGTAGTGGAGGTGGGTGATATGTAGCATGGCGGGAAGACCAAGAAACCCTGATCGAGATAAAGCGTTTCAAATCTGGAGCGACAGTGGCGGTACTGCCAAGTTAAAAGATATTGCAAATGAAATAGGTGTACCTGATTCGCGAATTCGAAAGTGGAAAACAGAAGATAATTGGGATGAAAGAATACAGGAGCGCTCCGATATTAATAAAGGAGCGCTCCTAAATGCAAAAGGGAGCGCTCCGAAACACGGCGCTCCTAAAGGTAACCATAATGCGGCCGGCCATGGCGCGCCAAAGGGCAATAAAAATGCCGTAGGAAATCGCGGTGGACCAGGAGGCCCCTTCGGCAATAAGAAGGCAGTTACTACTGGTGAGTATGAAACCATCTGGTGGGACTGCCTGACTGAAGAAGAACAGGTGCTATGCAGTGCTATTAACACCGATACTCTTGCGCAAGTTGAAGAGGACATTCGCTTGATCACGGTCCGGGAACGCCGGATGATGGAGCGGATTCGGCGATTAATGAATGGGTTAACTGAAAAAGAGCGCAAGGTGCTTCAAGAGCTTGTCAAAGAGAAAGTTGCTATCCCGGTTACCCATGAAGTTACCGGTGAGACTAAAATTGTAACAGTTGATCAATCCAAAATGGTTATCACCGAAATTACTGAAACCGAATGCCGGGCTATCGATGATATCTTGAAGCTGGAGGAAGCTCTTACTCGGATTCAAGATAAGAAAACAAGACAACTCGCTCTCAAACATAGTGTTGAATCAGCCAATAAAGGCGACGAGGGTGATGCAGCAGCTAAAGACCATGCTAAACGTGTACAGGAAGCGTGGGCTAACCGATGATGTCTGTAGCCCCTATTTTATTTGAGCCCCATGTAATTCGTTACTATGCTGATCACCCCATTGATTATGTCAAAGAAGTTATTGGCGCTACTCCGGATAACCACCAGGGTCCAATTCTAGATAGTTGTGCAAGCAGACCGCTTACATCTGTTCGCAGCGGCCATGGCATTGGCAAGTCAGCTGTAGAGTCTTGGGTGATCAAATGGTTCATGTATTCCCGACCATTTCCGAAGGTACCGTGTACAGCACCGACAAAGCACCAACTGCATGATATTCTTTGGGCTGAACTCAACAAATGGAATAGGCAGTCTGCGGATGGTGACCTATTCGAGTGGACGGATGAAAGGTTTTACCACAAGGCTCACCGCGAAGAATGGTTTGCGGTACCGCGGACCGCTGTCAAAGCTGATGCACTGCAAGGTTTCCATGCTGAGCATGTTTTTTATGTACTTGATGAAGCATCTGGCGTATCAGATAAGATTTTTGAACCGGTATTAGGTGCACTATCTACCGAAGGTGCAGGATTGCTGGCCTGCGGAAACCCAACACAGTTAGCAGGCTGGTTTTTCGACAGTCATAATAAGAACCGCGGCATGTATTCTGTTTTTCATGTGGACGGCCGCAATTCACCGCGCGTATCCAAAGAATTCGTCAAGATGATTATCGACATGTATGGAGAGGACAGCGATGTTTTCCGCGTGCGTGTCGCCGGCGATTTCCCGAAGGCTATGCCGGATAGCTTTGTGCCGCTTGACTGGATAGAGCGTAATAGCCTCAAGGTGCCAACGATAATTTATCCCAAGTTTATCGATATTGGTGTCGACGTAGCCCGCTATGGCGATGATGAGTCCGTGCTTTGCCCGGTCTTTGATAAGAAATACCAGCAGAAATCCGAGATATATAATCACAATGACACCATGGAGCTTACTGGCCGCAGTGTTCAAATGATTGAACGCTATAACGAAAAGTATAACAACCGGCCGACAAGGGTCAAAATCGACTGTGACGGCCTGGGCGTTGGTGTTCACGATCGGTTGAAGGAAATTATTGACCAACGCCGTTGGAAACATGTCAGGGTGTATGAAGGACACTTCGGCGGCAGTGGTGGCAGGCTCAAGACCGATGATCCCGTTAGTTTTGCCAATAGTACCGGTCTCATGTGGGGTACACTTCGCGAAGGCCTGCGGCATAATAACATATCCCTATGGTATGACGATCAGCAAATTAGTCAGATCAGCAACCGGAAATACCGGGTTAACTCCGACGGCGAAATCGAACTTGAAAGAAAAGAAGATATGAAAAAGCGTGGGCTCAAGTCTCCGGACCGGGCCGACGCTTTAGTTTTGGCCTTATGGGAACCGCGCAGCAAAGGATTCTCCATGCAAGTTTAAGGAGGTGATAGGTTGGAAAAAGATAATTTCTTTGCAATTGATGATTATACGTTCCTAAGCGATGCTTATCACGGGGAAGGCGGTTTCAAAAACGGTGACTATCTCATAAAGCATCCCCGCGAGCCTGCTGAAAAGTTCACCAAAAGGAAGGAACTCAGTTATTACTTAAACTATGTCGCACCGGTGGTCAACTCGCATGTGGACCCTGTTTTCCGGGTAGAAGCGGCCAGGGACTGGGGGTCTGAAATAGGCGGTAAACGGCGCCGGCGGCGAAAGGATACTGACTTGTTTTCCGGCTTTTACAAAGATGTTACGACGACCGGTACACCACTGCCGAAATTCATGAAAAGTGCAGCCCGAATAGCTAAGCTGCAGGCTGTGGTCTTTATTATTGTCGATAATGCTGCCGAGCAGCAGGGGAACATGGCTGCTGTATTAAAAAGTCGCGCCTACCCCTATGCATATGTGGTAAAGCCCAAGCAAGTTACCGCCTATCAAGTTAACAAGGCCGGGAAGTTAATCAGTATTACTTACACTGTGGCAGCTGATAATTCCGGTAGTACTGGGCAAAAAACCGAAACATGGACATGGACTGAAACGACTTGGAAGTGTGTAGGGGCAGACGGAAGTGATAAATCAGGGGAGCACAAACTTAACCGGGTACCGGTTGTACCTCTCTTCGGTAAAGATCGTGATCCGGGTGATATGAAACCGCAAAGCGAGTTTTATAACATCGCGAGAGTTAATAAAAGAATTTTTAACCTTTGCTCCGAGATAGATGAGCTTATCAGGAATCAGTCATTTAGCATCTTTACTTACCCCATGGGCGAAGAACAGGAACAGGAAGATGTCAAAGAAATTGTTACTGGTACTGAGAATGTAATGGGGTATGATGGGACGCTAGCCAACAAGCCGGACTATGCGACACCGGATTCTTCCCCGCTGGAACAACTCCGGGAAGAGCGGAAGGATCTAATCGCCGAAATATACCGAATGGCTGAATTAAGCCATGTCACGGGCGTTCAAGAGAAAACTTCAGGTGTAGCCAAAGCCTGGGATTTCGAAACAACAAACCGGACACTGGCCGACTTCGCCAACAACTGTGAGCAGGCTGAGAGAGAGATCGCAGTTCTATTCGAATTATGGACAAACTCAAAGGTCAATTATGATGTCAAATACAGTGATGATTTTGGCATTGTAGACGTGGCAGCAGAACTTGATAAAGTTGGTAAAGCACTGGATCTTAATATCGGTGGTGCCTTTAACAAAGCGGTTAAAAAGAAAGCGGTCGATGCTTACCTTAATGACCTGCCGGAAGATGAGTTTGATAACGTAATTGAAGATATTGAAGCCCGCGCCCAGGATGAAACCTATAACTTCAATGGTGCTCAAGTTTCATCCGCGGTGGATGTGTTGGTTGATGTTGCAGAAGGAAGAATAGCTCCTGCCGCGGCAATAGTTATGCTGCAAGCATTCTTTGGTCTGGATGAAAACCGGGCGCAAGAAATAGTGGCTGCACAGACCGCTGTTATTCAAAAAACGCCGAGTAATGGTGATTTAAATAGGGTAACCGGCGATGCCGCGTAATGATGATCTTCATATATTACTGGCTGAATACCAGCGTAAGTACGGGGAACTGTCAGATGAAGTAATCGAATTGATTAAGAAATATATTAGCGAAGGAAAAACGGCTAAAGCTGCTGTTTCCCAGGCATTGAAAGAGACGGGATTCTTTATCCGACATGAGTCTGAATTAATCGCGATTATTACCAATGCTGCCATTAAGGGGTTTGGCCAGCCAGGAACTGATAATGCGGAATTGAGAAAAGTTCTTTTGCATGAAGCCTGGGCACCAGATAAAATGAATTTGTCTAAACGGCTTCATGGTGCGCGTCCTGAGATAAGGCAAATCATAACCGATTCATTGGCTACCTCCATGCGTCTTGGTAAAGCCTGGATACAAACGGCAAGGGATTTATATGATGGCTATGGATATGGTCATAAAACTGTACAGGCTGATTTACCGGAGTATCTGAAAAGGTTAGTTGCTCAATCACGAAAGGTACTTGCCGGTGATAAAACGGCTATGGAGAAGTACCTGGCTGCCATTAAGCAAGCTGAGTCGCAAATCAAAAAGCTAGCCGTTCAGGGTGCTCCAACAAAGGCTTTGAAAGCGGCCTATGGTGATCTGCTTGATGCAACCAAAAGGATGAACCAGGAAGCGATGGAACGGGCCATAAAAGTCGCTGTCGAGGAAAAATCCAGGTATATAGCTGACCGTATAGCACGAACAGAGATATCTGCAGCTTGGGGCGAGGCATTCTTTGCTAAACATCTTTATGATCCTGATGTTATAGCCTTCCGGTGGGTACTTAACAGCCGTCATCCGCGGTATGACATATGTGATATATACGCTACTGTCGATATGTTTGGTCTTGGGCCAGGTGTATACCCAAAAGGGAAGTACCCGCGGCGGCCGGCACATCCTCACTGTATGTGTCCGATAGAGCCTATCTATGTCGGCGAATTTGACATTGACCCCAATAAAGAGAGCCAAATAATCAAGAATGCTAAGTTTAATCCGAGCGCCTTGGATAAATTTTTAGAGTCATTGCCGCGTGAAAAACAATTGCAACTACTAGGTGTTTCAGGATTGAAAGCCTGGCAAATGGGTGATGCTTGGCAAAATCATCTAAGACTTTGGGCGGGAATGGAGACGCCAAAGTCACGGTTTAGTTCAAATGATTTTAACGAGCAGTTGTCTAGAAATATGAATAATGCTAAAATAGAATCAGATATGCTAAATAAAGCTAAGAGACTTAGAAAACAAATAATAAGTAATGGACCAGAGTGGAAGCCTGGTAAGTTAGATAAACACGTGGATAAACGCAAACGTTACGGACATATTCCATCAGATTGGACATCTGAAGATTATAATAACCAGATATTGCATATACTGAGTAATGAAACTACTGAAGTATATTGGTATCACAAGACTGGTTTTTTGCAAAACTATTTTGTGTATGGCTTGCCGGATTGGGTTGTTATAGTTGGGGAAGATGGCGTAATGGAGTCAGCGTTTATCATTGATCAGAAGAATTATTATGATTACCTTACTGAAGAAGAAGGATTTAAAAAGTTAGGAACCGTAGGGAGGTTAGAACATGCTGACTAATTTGCAGTTAATTAAAAATTATGGTATGGATATTGAGGAATGCGGCGAAGGAAGTCCGTTTGAACTAATCAATACCCTTGCGATTCGTGATACTTTGGAAGAACAATATAATTTACTATCGGTTGAAGAACAAAGTCTTCTATACGAGTACGATAGGAGACTAGTGGAAAGAGCTCACGAATTCTACAATGAGTTAAGCAAAGTATATAGCTTTCAAAATCAAAAACCAATTACTCACTGGTGGGCACACCTTGATAAAGTAGTAAATGGAGATTTGGTTATTGATTTAATTAACCGCAAAACTCATTTAAGAACAAACACAAATGAAGACCATGCAGCAACATTAACCGCCTAACTAAGGCGGTTTTTCTATTGCCTTTTAGGGGGTGGATCGGATGCGTAAATCTCTATAATACATTGTGGCGCCGCAAGGCGCTTTTTCTATGCGTAAAAATAAGGAGGATGAACACTTTGACACTGGAAGAATTGCTGGCTGCATTGGCCAAACTCCCGGAGGGATCCAAATTTGCTGAAGCATTAAAAGCTATTATTGCCGCCAAAGAAGCGGAGTTAAACCAAAAAGGGAACCAATATAAAACCCTGACAAAGACTCTCCAGGGAACTGAGGAAAAATTCAAAAAGGCTACGGAGCGCCTGGAAAAATTCCATGATCATACTGGTGTCGCCGATGACGTGGAAGATCTGGAAGCGGCACTGGCTGATCTGAAAGCAAAACAGGAAGAGGCTTTGAAAAATGGCGGTAAAGGCGCGCCGGAGATTGCGCAGTTGCAAGGTGAAATAGCTAAGTTACGGCGCGATTTAAAAAAGGCAACTGATGCCCAGTTAACCTTCGAAAAGACGGCCACAGAAGAAAGAGCGAAGCGGCATAATAGCGAACGCAACAGGGAGTTGCTTGCCGCCTTGACAGAACACAAGGCTATAAAACCTGACCAGTTACTCAAGATCCTGTCTGACAAAGTCAAAATCACCGATGATGATTCCGTTGTTTTTGTAAAGGACGATGGAGATGAGATTAAGGTTTCTGATGGTGTAAAGGCCTGGCTGGATACTAACCCGGAATTTTTAGCTAACAACCAGAATCCCGGAGCAGGGTCTGGCGGTGGCGGTGGAAATGGAGGTAAACCCAGTTTTGCTGAATCTCTGTTAAAATCCAATCAGCCGACAGAGCGGTTGCAACAGGCAGAGAACCATTATTTTGGTGGATCTAATAAATAAGTAAAAGGATGGTGCAATCATGAAATTTATACAAACTGATTATTTTAGCAAAAAGAATGTTTTGAAGTTTCCTGATCATGTTGTGGCCATTGCAGTAACTGTTGATGATACTGGTATTACTGCAAATGCCGATGGCAAAAAAATTGTTCCGGCTGGAACGAATGTCGGTGGTGTATCCGCTTCTGTGCTTGCGGATGAGACGCAATTGGTTTGCGAAAAGAACTCCGACGGTGCAGCTGGTGAAGCAGGGGCGGCGGTTGATGCGGAAGGCGTTCTGCTCAATGATGTTGATGTTACATATGGTCCGGCATCGGGGGCGATGATAATTCACGGCTTTATTGATTTAGGTAAATTGCCGGAGATGCCCCATGCTAATGCTGCGAAGGTTATGGCTGGCCGTGTCGTGTTCTTAGCCTAATGCAATAAAAATAGGGAGAGTGACTTATTCATGGATATTTTTGATTTGGTTAATCCAAGGGAAATTGCAATCTATTGGCAGGGCGTGGCGTCTAATACAATTCCTTATCTCGGAGAAGTGTTGTTTCCGTCACAGAAGAAAGTTGGTTTGACTCTAAGCTGGATTAAAGGAAGTCAGGGCTTACCGGTCGCATTGATGCCGGCTGAATTTGATACCGAAGCACCAATTCGGGAACGTATTGGTGTGTCCCGTATTGAAACGGAAATGGCCTTCTTCCGTGAACGTATGGTCATAAAAGAAAAAGAGCGTCAAGAACTGCTAAATGCATTGGCAGCTCAAAATGCTACGCAACTGCAGGCTATCGTGAAACCAATCTATGACGATGCTACCAATCTAGTCAAAGGTGTTGACGTTGATGCTGAACGGATGAGAATGCAACTGCTTTCTACCGGTAAAATCGGCATTGAAGCCAATCGTATTAAATATAACTACAATTATAATTTCAAAGGGTCCCATAAAATTACTTTAAGTGGAACAGCAAAATGGAGCGATACTGTCAACTCAAATCCGGTACAAGATATTATGGATTGGCAGCAACTTGCGGAAGATGACACCGGAAATAAGCCAACCCGAGCGATCTGCACCCGGAAAACATGGGGATATTTGCTGCAAAACGAAAAGATTAAGAAGGATTTGAATGTGGAAAAAGGACAGAACATCATTATGACCGATAATATGCTGCAGCAGTATTTCATTAACAAACTGGGTCTTACCATTACTGTTTACACTAAAAAATATGCTTTGACTGTAGCCGGCGCCAGTCAACAGTTTTTCCCTGACAATGTGTTTACCCTATTACCGGATGGAAAACTTGGCGAAACCTATTATGGTACCACTCCGGAAGAAGCTGACCTGATGACGGGTGCTAGTCAAGCGCAAGTTCAGATTGTTAATACCGGTGTTGCCGTTACCTCATACAAAAAGGTGCACCCGGTAAATGTGGAAACGATTGTATCTGCAATTTGTCTGCCGAGTTTTGAAATGGCGGATTCAGTAATTATCGCAAATGTAGCATAAACGAGGCCTATATGGCCTCTTTTATTGTGGGGGTCTGCTATGGATATCAAATACTCATTTAGAAATGAAGAGGCGGTTCAGGCACTTAAACAGCGGTTTCCAGATACTTTTCAGCACAACATGATGCTTGCGGCTAAAGTATCAACTCGTGACGTACAGAAAACCGCCAGGGTAAAACATAGGTTTCGAAGCCGAAGTGGGAACCTGGAATTAGCGATTGATACCGATGTGCAAATAACACCTGGCCATGAAGTTATTGGCATTGTCCAGATCGATCCTAATAGTCCGGCCGGAACCTATGGTCCATATGTACATGATGGAACGCCGCCTCATATTATTCGACCACGGACTAAGAAATGGCTTAGATGGTCTAATGGATCAGGATTCCGATTTGCCAAAATGGTTAAGCACCCCGGGACTAAACGTGATCAATTCATTTACGAAGCCGGCGAAACTAACCAGCAGCATATTAATGATGTTTTTAACCGTTATGCCGACAGGGCAATTAAGGAGGCGGGCCTATGATCTATTGCTTTATTGATGATATTCGAGACGAACTTCTAAAAAAACTGGTTACAGAAGATGACTTACAGGAAGCCGGTAATGAAATTGATGATTTGGCCCGGTCTCTGAATGTGAATCCGGCAAAGATTCCTAATCCGGCCCCCAACACTGTAAAAAAACTGGCCGCAGCTTTAACCTTGACGATCACTGCCCGGAATAGTTCTTTAATGAATGCTAGCGGCGATGGTGAAGACGCATATGAGAAGAAACGCCAAGTCTGGGCCAAAGAAGTGGATCGTTTGTCGCGGATGATTACACCGGAATTACTTCTTGGTGGCAATCCCCCCGAAAAACGCCGTTTCCCGATGACAGTGGAGATGAAACGTGCATGAGTGACGCGAAACAATACCTTATTTGGTGGCTGCTGATTAAGCATTTCAGGGATTACTCCCGAGTGCAGCCGGAACTCGACGGTGTTGATGTTCGCGCCGGTGCCAAGAAGCCAAAAGATCCCTATCCTTGCATGGAGATTATCTGGGATTCTGAAGATGGCCTCTCTTTGTATAAGACTGATAAAGGGGAACTTAATCTATGGATTGATCTATGGATTCGTAATGATGATAGAGATCCATCAGCAGCTTATGCGGTAATGGCTGATCTTATGGAACGGGTATGTACTGTGCTGGTGCGATGGTCAGACGCATTACTTGAAGAACTGGAGATAAGCACAAATATTGATGTAAAGGATGCAATTTCCGATGCGGAGTCAAATCGGCCGCTGATGGGGATACGAATGATAGTAAAAATTGAATGGAGGCGATAAACCTATGTCAACACCAAGTGCAAAAAACCTATATATAGGCTCTGGCCAAGTATTTTTTGACCGGTTTGATGACGATGACAATCGTACCGGTCTTAGACATTTGGGCAATGTGCCGAAATTTAACTTAAAAACCGATGTGACTAAAGTCGAAAAAAAGTCTTCAATGAACGCGGCCAAGTCTACTTATGATGAAGCTGTAACAGATAAAAAAGCCTCTGCTGATCTTACCATTGAAGAATTTGACCCGGCCAATCTTGCGTTAGCTTTATATGGTACTGAGGGGATTATCAATCAGGCGGCTAAAATTGTTGTTAACGAGAAACAAAAAGCACAAATAGGGCGCTATATTCAACTTAATACCTATAACATATCCAATATAAAAGTGAAACGCCAAACCGGTTTGCCGGCTTCTATTGATGAAGCTGTTCCTTTTGGGACGTTAATAGGAGATGGGATGGTTACTTCGGGTGGTTTGTATACCGGGACGGCAATCGAAGATTATTATGTGACAGTAAGTGTAGCACCTACAGCTCTGGGAGCTGTGACCGGATGCAAAATTCAATGGAAAAAAGGCTTATCCGGAGTTTTTGGTACCGAGACACCGGTCACTGCGTCAGCAATTACTTTGGAATTAGGAATTCAAGTTACTTTCCATTTGGATGCCGGACAAACTTTTGCTGTTGGCGATACTTGGAAAATACATGTAACTCCAACGCAAATGGAGTATGTGGCCGGTAAAGATTTTAAGACAGATGAGGTGCTTTCGCGCGGGGGATTAATTCAAATTCCGGAGACTTCAACGATACCGGATGGAACAAATGTCTATCTTGACTATAATATACCTGAAGGTAAGTTTCCTAAAATAGCTGCTAATACAGCCAAAAGCATTAGGGGGTACATGCTATTCTTGGGAGACCCCTCAAAGGGTGCTGCCTACAATGGCGAGTTCTGGAAAGTAACTATTACGCCAAACGGGGAAATCCCCATGATCGGCACAGATTATGCAGGGTTTGATATCACGGTGACCTGCCTGGATGACAGTGAGAACCACCCGGATGAGCCATTGCACCGATTAGTAAAATTAAAATAACAATAGGCGCGGAGTAGTTCCGCGCCTATTGCTTTGAAGGGATGAATATTTATGGATAAAGAGTTAGAGACTCTAATACCTGATTGTGATATTACTCTGGCCAGTGGTGAAACCATTGTTATCAAGCCGTTTTCTTTTGCTAAGCTGCCTAAGGTGGTTTCATTGATTAATTCAATCGGTGTGGGTGTTTTTGTTCTGTTGGAAGCCAGGAATGGAATGCAGGTAGCTGCGGGAGAGCAGGCAGACGGAACGTCTACTTTAGAAATTGACGACTTAGTCGTGAACAAGGTAAATGAGTTTGTTGAATCCCATTTCGATGAGGTTGTGGAAGTCATGGCTATTTATTGCCGCCAGCCGAAAGAATTCTTCTTGGACGAAAAACGGGGGCCGAACATTGAGGAAGCCTGCCAAATTATCCTGACGATTGTGGAGCGACACCTCGGTTTTTTTATGAAAACCCTGCGCCCGATTCCGGCGCGGATCAGAGCCAAAGCGCAACCTGGGGCGACATTGTAAAGACTCTCAAACGAGAAGGGCATCTGTTCAGCGAGATCATGGAATATACGCTGGACCAGATGCTCTTTTTCTATGCTGATGCCGTTATGGCCAGGATTGACTATATGTATGATGTACGCGCGGCTGTTTGGGCTGATGGTAAGGATCTGGATAAATACATTACCAAGATTGTGGAGGGGTAGGCATGGCAAGAATACAAATCACCATATCGACTGAGAATGCACAGACCATAGCCGCCTTGAAGCAAGTGGCCGGGGTGGCAACTCAAACTGGTGATAGTGTCAAGAAAGCCGGGTCGGGCGCAGGGTTTGATAGTGCCACCAAATCAGCAGGCGGTTTATTGGATAAGCTTAGTAAGATAACCATTGTTGGAGCTGGGATTGTAGGCATTTTACGGGAGATTAAAGACACTGCAGCGGCTGTATTGGGACCGGGGTTTAAATTTTCAATGGATACTGAAACTACACGCCTTGGTATGGCAGGTATTCTTCAGTCTATGACATTGATTGACGGAAAAGCAGTATCGTTCAATGAAGCTATACAAATCAGTAGCGATACTATGAAAAAGCTCCAACAGGACGCGTTACGCACAGCGGCTAATGTCGATGAGCTTCGAGATGCCTTCTTGGCTGCGCTAGCCCCCGGTGTACAGGCTGGGATGACTATTGAACAAATTCGCCAGCTAACCACTGTCAGTGTGAACGCGCTAAAATCATTAAAAGTACCGGCACAGCAAACTGTTCAGGAAATTAGGGACTTAATTCAAGGTGGTATTACGGCATCAGGTTCTACGCTGGCAACGGCGTTAGGTCTTACTGATGCTGATATTGAAAAAGCAAAGAATTCTTCTGAAGGACTCTTTAAATTTTTGATGGACCGCATGAAAGGATTTGAGGAGACATCTAAGCGTTTTCCTGATACTATGCGGGGCCGTATGGACCAGCTTGAAGAAGTGTTTACGCAAGGTGGTGCAGCGTTTGCATCGAAGTTCGAGGAGCCAATAAAAGAAGGTCTATCGGCCATATCAGATGCAATCGGTGAAGTGGATGACAAGACTGGAGAAATTCATCTAAACCCTGCATTCGCTTCCTCGGCGGAAGAGGTAAACGGCATTCTTTCTGAAATGAAGTCACTGGCTAAGGACCTGGCACCGTCTTTTTCCTGGATTGGGGAAGATGTAGTTCCGGCCTGCAAGGATTTATGGGGGTCATTGAAGGATATTGGCTCCATGGTGGGCGACAGTCTCAGAATCATATTGAAAGAAACCAGACCTGTTATTGATTTCTTTGCCCAAGGTTTTCGGGATTTGGCGCATGATATCAAAGAGGCTACAGGATGGTTAGCAAATTGGTTTGATGTATCAGCGAGAAAAACGGGGGTAAAGACTCCTGTCAATTCTTCCAGCGACGATAATACACGGGGTGATAGAGACTATGTTCCGCCTGGCCTGCCACCTGCGGACCCTGGAAACATTACCGCCAAATATCCAGACAACAAAAAGGCTGTCGAAAACTCACAATCCGCGTTGAAAATGGCTCTTGCCTCAATCGAAGCTGATGCCAAAAAAGCGATTGCAGAGATCAAGCGAGAACAAGAGAGTATTGAAGTACTTTTTAAGCAGTCCATGATTTCCGCTGAAGAATATGCCCGGCGTAAAACTGAACTTGAAATTAAAATTCAGCAAGTAACTGTTGACGAGGCTCAAAGAAAATTTGAAGCTATTCAAGGTGCTCAGTATGATAAAGACAGCGAAAAAAATGTTGCTGTTTCTAAGGCCAATGAAGAGCTTAACATTGAAATCGAAAAACTTAGAACCTTTGGCACGAACCTTGATGATGTTAATAAGGCCATAGGTGCCATGACCGGTGCCAGCGATGCATGGCGTAAAGAGGTTGAGAATGTCAATATTGATGGACTGCAGGATAATGCCAAGGCGGCCATTAATTCCTTAGCAGCCTATTTTTATCAGCAGACAGGTCGGCAAATGGTTGTTTCTTCGGGGTTGCGTGACTGGGGCGGTCACGTTGGTGGCACCAAGTTTGATGTGGTTGATGATGCCACATCAGAACTGCTTGAAAAGAATGTAAATGGTATCCGTGATAAGGTGATCGCTTATGCAGAATCTATTGGTTTAAAGGTACTTGATGAGTACGCAAATCCATCAGAAAAGGCTACTGCCGGACATCTTGATTTTAATGCTAAAGATTTTACCGCGTCCTTTGCTGCGCAGGCAAAGATACGCATTGGACAGGTCTTAACCAAAAGTGGATTAGAATACTTAAATTCAATTCTTGAACTCATGGATCAAGCTGATGAGATTGTTAAATCACTAGCTGAAGCTAAGGGCGATGTGTCCAGCCAGCAGAAAGCGGAACTTGTTGCTAAATACGCAGATTTAAAGAAAAAATTCAACAATAGCTTACTTCCTGAAAATCGTAAGAAAGAAATTCTGGATGATATTGATAGGCTGCAAAAATCCGAGTTTTCCAAGCTCGACTTCTCCCAGATCCAGAAAAACTTCGAACTTGCCAACGGTCAACTGGTAACCACCCAGGAATCCCTTATGAATGAACTGGCTGCCGGCACTAAAACTGCCACGCAGGTTACGGATGAGTATTCCGCGCAGTATAAGGCCAAGACCGACAAAATGATTGCAGAATTACAGCGGATTATCACGGATGCGGACGCTCGGGGCGATGTTAGCCTGTCTAATTCGGCACGGGCTTTGTTACGGCAGATTGTGAAGTCGGTGAATGATTTTGCAGATGCCGTTATTGCCCGGATTGACGCCGAACTGCAAAACGAAATTTCCATGATCAATATTGATCGGAATTTGACCAGCCGACAAAAGCAGGATAAGATTGATGAGGTGACAAGGCAGGCTGCTGCTAAACGGGCGACTGAACAAGAAAGAGAAGCACAAAACCTTCGAGAAATTGATAGATTTGAAGGTGAAAATAGAAATGCGGCTACGATTGCTGATCTTGAGCAATCTGCGAGACTTAACAGGGAGTTAGCTAAAACTCCAGCTCTCATTGAAAAAATCGAACAAGCTGGAAAACAAGGGCTAGAAGATGGCCTGTTAGATTTTCTCGAACGTGGTGTAATTGAGTGTAAGAATCTTGGTGAGGCATTCCGTAACCTTGCAATCACTGTTTTACAGTCAATCCAAAAGATATATGCTCAAGAAATGACGAAGCGGCTTATGTCGGCATTTGGTTTAGGCAGTTATGGCAATTCTGCAAGTGGAAACTCTAGTTCGACTTTTAAATTCCCTACAAGCATTGATATAACAAAGCCTTTTAGTTTTGCCGAAGGCGGTAGTATGGATAGCGGAAAAGTATCCGGGCCTGGTACCGAAACATCTGACAGTATTTTAGCCTGGGTAGGCAATCTACGCAAATTCATCCGCATTGCTAACGGGGAATTCGTTATGCGCGGGGCCGCTGTGAAAAAGTATGGTGCCGCATTTCTTGAACGATTGAACAGTGGTCAGGTGCCAGTAGGAATGTTGCAAAAATATGCTGTAGGAGGTTCTCTGACCAATAGGAGCATTGCGGATATCCCTGGACCACAAGAACTTTCTGCATCGCTTGTTAGTAACAATAGCACTACTATTCCGTTTAATATTATGAATATCATTGATCCAAATTTAATGGGCAAATTTGTGCAGACTCGTGAGGGGAAAAGGGCTTTACTAAACTACATCAAAGACGATGCCGGAACGATAAAGAGAATTTTGAATATCCCCGGATAATTGACAAAAAACGGTAGAAAATGATATATTGAGGCCAAAAGAGGTGATGATTTGAAAAAGATAATACTTATTTTGGTCTCAATAATGTTGCTAGGTATAGGCCAGGCTAGCGCTGAGATAACGAGAGGGGAAGATACTTTTACTGGTGGTGCAACTATTAATAGTGTAATCAGCACTCCTAACCCAGCAGATTTAGATGGTTTGGTTTTTCGCAAGTTTGCTAACACTGATCCTAAAGAGTACGAACTTTGGGCGAATCGAATAACTTCTAAGAGCTTTTTATTCTCAAATACGGCTATCGAGATCAAAATTGATTCTTACCCAACTGAGGAAATTGCTATAAAAAAGAATGGTCTTATTACATTAGCAGATGGGAGACAATATTCTCATATTACAGCACCGTTAACTTCTGGAGATATAGAAAAAATAAAAATGGCAAAACGAATTGCTCTAAAATTCCCAACTGCTGTTGGTTCTTACGTTTATATCCTCCCCGACGCCGTTCTGGCCGAGTGGAAAGAAGTAATAGCCGCCGAGAAGTGAGAAGTACTTGCTAACCAAGACTTAACAAGCAAGTTAGCAACAAATCCTTTTAAAAATGGAATAAATGGGCTATAATAGACATAGGTTAACAACAGCAAAACGCCCCTGCTGGTAACAGGAGCGTTTTGCATTGGGAATACCGGAGGTTACTTGGTGGCTTCATGGATGATTTGATAGATCACCCATAAAGCACCGCTTGAAACGGTTAGCGTGAACCATTTCGTTTTCAAGTGCATGGCACTCACCTCCTGTATTCAGTTTAGGACGGGCTGCAATCCCGTCCTTTTCCTATTATAGCAAGGAAACACTGGAAAAGTCATCCTGTAGCAGTTTTCTAAATTACTTTAAACAAAGCAAAACCCTCGGAATAGTCCGGGGGTTTTCTTATACTGAAAGGAGGTATCTCATGGCCGTCTTAGAATCCACAGCTAACAACACATTAGAATTGGTCAAAAAAATAGTTGCTTTTTTGACTGATCCAAACAATTTTGGCTACGGCAATCAGTGGCAGCTTCTGCGACCGGCGACCGGCATTGCCGCGGACATTGTCGATGAAGTAATTTTAAAAGGCGTCGGCGATGGACAAGATGAAATATATGTAGGTATGAAGGTAAAACCCAACGCAAAGTCTGAAGGGCAAATCGATATTGTGTTGAACGGCTTTGCCGGATTTGATCCCTATCTTGCGTGGTATGAGCAGCCCGGTGCCATCCCTCATCCGAAGCTACCCACGATTCCTCTCGTTGGCGATGTCCGGACAACCTTCTGGCTATCGGCCAACACATCCCGTTTTATCCTGGTTGTACAAATGTCAACACAGTATGAAAGTGCCTATGTAGGTTTTTTAAAGCCGGTGGCAGTAGAACGGCAATATCCGTATCCTCTTGCAATCGGTGGCAGCTACATTGAAGACGGAAAATGGGATAATACCGGACCCGGCCACAGTTGCTTTTTAAACCCGGGTTCCGGCGTATATGGGGGACTTGGTGGGTTTGGTGCCGTCTATACCGATGATGCCAACGAGAATACAACCTCTTTACGTTTACGGCGCCCGGATGGAGTTTGGTGTTCCGCACTAAATAAAACCCTTAGCGACAAAGCGGCCATGTTTGAAAAATTGTGTGTGTGGCCACAAAACACAGAACCAACCAATGTTCTGACAGTCCTGGATAACAGTCTGACCGTCGAGAACGTAATCATGTTTCCCTGCTTGCTTTATGAAACCTTTCCACCGGGCATCGTCGGTCAATTCGACGGTGTCTATTTTATTGGTAACCGAGAGGATTTAGCGGTAAAAGATGTTATCATTCACAACGGTCAACCGTACAAAGTGTTTAATAATGTCTTTCGCCGAGATAACGACGAATATTTCGTCGTTCAATGGTTTTAGGTGGTGATGATGACATGCCTTATCTAAAGGGAACGGCTACGGACCATGATGATTTACTGCGACAAATCATTGATTGGACTACCGACGAAACCATACATGGCACTGATGCCTGGGAGTTAATGCGCAACGAGCCTTGGCCGCGTGGAACTATTTTAAAGGCACATGGCTGGCGGGAAGGCGAACATCAGTACATAGGCTTCCTGCACACGCCGCTTGTAAAAGGAAAAACCTATAAAGAATGGTTTTTAACAGAAAAGATTCTGAGTTCTGAATTTCTCTGGGGGCAGCAGGGCATAAACAGTAAACCAGGCATTAACTATTATCAGCAAGTAAAAGATGGTGCAATTATAATTCACGCTGCTAGAGAGATCGTAATAACTAACGGTATGGTTACCATTTACACCAAAAATAATGTGGGGACATATGTTGATGCCATTTCTTACTCTTTTTTTC
The DNA here is from genome assembly GCF_007830295.1 of Sporomusa sp. KB1. Classification (GTDB taxonomy): domain Bacteria; phylum Bacillota; class Negativicutes; order Sporomusales; family Sporomusaceae; genus Sporomusa. Next base: position 4,047,704 of record NZ_VLKC01000002.1, read on the forward strand.
CCGCACCTGAACTATTTGAAACCTCCTCCCATCCTATGTTCTTAGGGGTATTTAAGCAGTATTCACAAGCTCTGGATTGGCATCAACAAGCAGGTGGCGAAAGAAGGACGATACATCCTAAACCATTAAAATACTACATCTCAGGATCCTCACACCCCTTTGAGTTTAATCCTCCGCTATACCCTGGCGTGGGATATCCGGCAATTAGTTGCGCTTTGGAAGGGTTTGAAAACGGGTATGCCGATTTCTGGTTAATCAAAGATCGATCTCGCATGATTTTAGTAGTTAACAATGGCGGCTGTTGGGAAGTTGGCTATCTGGGATTTATAGAGCCTTACCACAAGCCGGAGGAATATATTTTCCCGGCTTGTACTATTGGTGGCACATCGGGTGTAATTCCGGTTGGTGAAACCGTTCCCGTTAACACGCCGGAAATCGGATATAGATTTGATTATACGCCTCAAAACTGGAGTCTTTCTCATGGAAACCCGACCTATGCGGCTACCCCATGGACTGGGAACAATAATTGGCTTGATGAGGATGCTATTTCACAAGTTCAGATCATGTTGCCGGATGGCCAATGGCAATCTTTTGCCAACTGGGCCATAAAAACAGAGATCATTGTAATAATTGGCCCCGCCTACTTTTATCCCCATAAAGAACCGGATCAGCCGCAAGGCTTACGGCATTACATCAGGCCTACCTACTCCAATATTGGACTTACTACGCATGTATACGACAACAGCAAAACCACATATCAGTTGGAACCAATTGAATTTGTGCAAAGTAGATCAAATCAAGCCAATATACTGGGGAAGCTATGGCGAATTTTTTGGCCTAGTTATCCCATCTATAAATTCGGCGAACAGGTCATTGAGGGAAAGCGGCACCTAATCATTCCTAACAGTTGGGATTGGAGAAGGTTTCATATTCCACACGGCAGGACGTATATCGTCGATCCCTTGCCGCAATTAGCTCAAGATCAGAGAATGCAAGTATTATCAAATGCTATGAATATAGTGGTCAGATTGGAGGATTGAGGAATGACTTACCAAAAATATGAGAACTTAGGTGGTCCAAACGATGTATTAAGTAAAATGCGTGAATTTGCTCTTGCTAATGGCTGGAGCATATTGGAGAACCTGACTCCGGATCTTGCTATTGATGAAACAGGGGTAGTGGATGGTCTCCGGCTATCCATTCAAAAGGGTAATATATATGCTCATTTTCGAACGGCAAACGGCGAGGCCATATTCCAGACACAAAATAACGCCGCTAAGGCTACTAAGGCTAAGTGCGCCTACGGGATTGGCCTGGTTTGTTCAACCGGCTACAGCTCTACACCGCCAAGTGGATACTGGTTTGACCAACCGAACGCCACAAAACACAAAGCAACACAGCAGGTAATTGGCGCTGGCATATCGGTTAAAAAAGATGCGAATTTACGATTGCACTGCAATGCGATCACTGAACCGGAAATCATGATTATGTTTAGTCTGGAACTCGAAGAAGGATTGTTTCAGCACCTGGCTGTAGCCAACGTGCAAAAAGTAGGGGCCTGGGCCGGAGGAACTATTTACTCTGGCAGCAAAAACAGTGTTACAATGTTTCCGGTTGATTGGTCCCCGACAACTATTGAGAATTTGAGCAATCACCTGTTTGGCATGTCGGCACAGGCCAGCACCTTTTTGCGCTGCGATATTGACGCGGCACCTTTGCGCAATCCACCTGTCCTGTGGGCCAGCGCCGGTCCGGACGGCAGTGATATTAGCCAATGTTTTACCGGCAAGATATTGGGGTTACCGGTAACCAACCTGAACGTGCTTGGTGAAGCCTGGTTCCCTAAAATTCCACATTATGCCTATTTGCAAAGCCAAAGTGCAACTGATGTTGGCCGCAATGTTAATACTTTGAACTGCATCAGTGTCAATATTCCACTGGCGCTCTACGTACAGCGTGACCCGGATTCCCTGCGGAATTATAGCCAGGTTGGTTATGTACCCGGCATGAATTGTATATCCATGCGCAATGTGGCACCGGGGCAGACCTATGAAATCAGCTATCCGCAAAGTGGCAATCTGTATCAGGTATTTCCCCATGTGCGGCGGGGCGGTGCGTTTGGGTATGACGGCATCTCAGTAAAACAATAAAGGCGGTAGCTGCAGATGGCAGATCGAGGGGGAATACCTCAGTTTGAATGGGGAGCAATCGGCAGAATATCTCCCAGCCTAACTGGTGAGCCAAGACCGTTTTTTTCCGTCCGCTTGAAGCATCTTGGTCATTTAGCGCTGAAGGTTCCGTCGACGTATTACGGCGATGCCTTAACGTGGGACCAGTTAGCCAGTTTAGGCATGCCCTGGGGGGACAATACAACACTGCTGTATGAGGCGCCGCTGCCGGGGTGGAGCTACCGTTTTGATATCGGCTTAAAGCGGTTTACGGTAACCGACACCGAAGGGCAGGCCACAGTATATAACAACATAAAGACTATTAGTGATCTAGGAATATCGTGGGATATCATAAGCAGTCACCAGTTTGTGCTGTTTTTTGACGCTCACTTTGAAAACGATGCTTTTTTAATTGGCTGGTATTTAAAGAAAGGGTATCCCATACCACCGGAGTGGGATATCATTCCTGAGATTTTGTGCGATATATATGGTTATTGTTGGTCCGATGTCGAGGACTATTTGCAACCAGGTGATTATGCCGTGCATTTTGGCAGGTTATTGGAGAGGCAACAGGAAACCGTTGACATTGAAGTTCCGACATCGCTGTCTGAGTGTGAGCGTAGAAACTTACTTGTTAATACTACTGTCGACTTGTCCCGGGCTACTGGTGGATTCCAGCCGAATTTGAAATTAAGTCCTGAAGAAAAACACATGGCTAAAAAATCTAAAGATCGCGCCGCAGAACTTATTCCAGTGGGTATATTGCTCATGATCGCTTTGTTTGCTTCCATCAGCAACGCTTCGAAACCCGCGTTTGAACCCTGGATGCTGTGGGAGCTTTGGCGCTGGCTGGGGTGTGGCACCGTCGTCGTTCCCCGTGATAGGACCTTTGATTTATCGCCATGGTGGGGGTAATATATGGCTGACAAAATATCTGAAACCATTGAATTTCTAACGCAAATACACAAGGCCTGGGATGGCACGGAGCAGCGGGCGGCACTTAGGGCCAGACCGCGCCGCTCCGTTTCCTATGACTATATATCCATGCAGCCCTGGCAAAGCCAGTACCTGCGGGCACTGACCTACAGTCAGCAGACCCAGCTGTTTCAAATCCCGCTTTGGCATGCTGCCGACAAGATCAATGAGCAAATCTACGAAGCCCAGGCGGTCATCCCGATATCGACCGATTGCATCTGGCAATACCGGGGCTGCAGCCATGCCATGGTCTGGCTGGACGATTCCTATGGCGGCACCTTATATACGCTGGAGCAGCTCGGCAGCGCCGGTGTCCTGGGTCTAAATAAGCAATTTGACCGGGAATGGGAGCGCGGCGTGCTAACCGTGGCGCCGGTGGCCTGGGGCGTACTGTCCCAGGCAGATAAATACCTCAATTACACCAGTGCTCTTTCCTCCATGACTCTTACCGTAGAGATCCTGCACGAGGCTCAGGCACCGGCTTTTCCTGGACAATACGATGAATTCCATGATGAAGAAGTCAAACTAATCTGGGGAAGAGGGCTGCCGGTAATCTATAACGGCGCCGAATTATTTCTGGTGCCGCCAACATGGTCAGACGATATAAACGCAAGTTTTTCCCGTTTGGCTAACCGACTTGATAACAGCACCGGTGCTTTTCTGTACGATTTACGGAGCCCTGACCCAACGGAAACCAGGGAAATACAATATATCCTCAAAGGCCGCCGCGAGATTAACAACTTGCAGCGGTTTTTCTATCGGTGTAAAGGGCGGCTGCACTCCTTTTATGCCCCGACGTGGCTCATGGATGTTGAACTGGCGGTAGATGCGCCTGCCGGACAGAATTACTTACTCAGCAAATGGCCAGGGTATTGGAAGTACTTTGGCGGCGGGCAACGCCGTAAAACCTTACTTGTTTTCCATAAAGACCTATCGGCCAGCATCTTAAACGTGGCCGGCTATACCACCAACGAAACCGGTGAGCTCGGCAAGATTTACCTGGATGCGCCGCTGAAACAGGCACTTCGGAAAAGTGATATCCTTATGATCAGTTATCTTTGCCGGTACCGGCTGGATAACGATTTAATGACGACCGATTATGAAACGGTGGGCATAGCCAAATCATCTTTAACACTCGCAGAGGTGACAGAATAATGGCAGGAACCAACATTGGAACCTATGAGTATTCCCAGCAGGACGGCCAGCCGATTGAATGCTACAAATTTACCATTGGCATTACCAGGTATCAGTATACGTCCAGCGTGGATAATATTGACCTGAAGTTTGTTGAGAACGGAATGACGCGGACAGAGACCTACCTTGCTGATTATATTAAGCGTCAAAATGTCAAACCAACGTGCAAGGGAGATTCTTCGGCACTGATTGTAATAGTAACGAAGGACAATCCGGTTGCTAAGATGTATCAGGGACCACCGCCGGAGATTCCGGTATTGCTTAAAATATATCGTTTGCATGAGCAGGATTATAATCAACGGGATATTGTGTTTACAGGCCGCGTAAGCCAGGCATCTTTTAACGGATCTGACTGTGAATTGACGGTGAAAGTGGAGAACTGGGCAGCGCGTGAAATCCCTAACGGAAAACGGCAGTATACCTGCAACAAAGTTGTTTACAGTAAGCGTTGCCGCCTGAAAGAGGAAGAATGGCAAATCCCGGTGTTTATCGATCGAGTGGTAGGGCTAAATATTTTTTCCACGACGTTCGCGCTGTATCCGGACGGACACTTCGCAGGTGGGATATTTCGGTTTGAGGGAAACGTGCGGCTGATTGCGGAGCATGTGGGTGATCGTGTCCGGCTAAAATATCCTTTTATCCGTACGCCGCGCAATGAAGTAATTGTCGCCCCAGGCTGCGACCACCTTTTCAGTACTTGTGCGAAACGGTTTAACAATGCGCTGAATTTTGACGGTTGTCCCTGGGTGCCGCCAACCGATCCAAGCAAAAAAGAGGTTGGAAAAGGCGTGTATTGGGTTGACAGTCAGGTTATAAAGCGGGATACGGACGGCTATGTTGGCGTTATCGATTAGGAGGTAAATATGGCTTTAAACTATTTTACAGGCTATACGCTATCGACTCTGGCGCTATATTTTCTTAATCGCGGTAAAACCGGCAACAGTGAACAATATGATTCTAAGCCGGAAGAACTTAGCGTTGCAGAGACTCAAACAGGGACGCCGCTGCCGGTAGTACTGGGCCGAACCTTATTAAAGAAGCCGCTGACGATTTACTACGGAGATTTTAAAGCAGTGCCTTACACCGAGACGTATGCGGCCCATGCTCAATTTTCGGCATGGCCATTGGTGCTATCATTAATTGCCGCATATATATCGGCTCCCGTAACTGGGCACCAAGCTACTCCGGCAACAGTAACAACCAGCGTACACGTAACAGTACATACCTCTGGAGGAGCTGGTACTGGGAGTGGAACTGGCACTGGTCAAGCTTCTGGAGCAATGGTAAAAGATGATATGACAGGCCCGCTGTTAAATTCATTATTCAGTTGGTTGTTGATGTGGCTGATTAACGGACGGAACTTGAAAACAACCGTCCAAAAAGGATTTAAGTATTATCTCGGCTATCAGCAGCTTGTTTGCTGGTCAAACCAAGGCATGCGCCTTCGTGCTGTATATCTTGGCCAGAACAAGGTATGGGAGGGAGATGAATCCAGGGAGAATCATTTATCCGGCCCATTGGTCATCCCTATCCATGATGAGAATCTGTTCGGCGGTCCGGATGAAGGCGGCGGATTTGTTGGTGAGTTGCATGTCTACCTGGGCGGTGAGAACCAGATGCCGGACCCCTGGATGCAGCAGCAAATGCAGGCTGAAAGCGTCCAGGAAGAACTGCGCGGACTGACGCCGGCCTACCGGGAATTTGTGTCTGTGGTGGTACCTACAGCTTACGTAGGAAAAAACGCAACCATACCTGAGCTGTGGTTGGAAATGGAGTGTATCCCTAACCGCCTGGGATTGGGAGCAATCGGCGAGGATGCCAATCCCGCTGAGGTGCAATATGAAATTCACGTTAATGAAGATTGGGGACTCGGTGAAAGCGCGGATACTGTAGATGTGGACAGTCTGCTGGCTATGGGGCAACAGCTAAAAACAGAAGGATTAGGTATTACAGTTTCCATCTCCCAAATTGTAGCGGCTAGGCAAACTATTGATGCCATCTGCAATCATATTGATGCTGTCCGGTACCAGGACCCGCAAACCGGGAAACTAACCTACAAATTAATCCGTGATGACTATGCTACAGAACAGGTGCCCTTGCTGAATGAAAAAAACTGTTCCCATGTTATGATAAACCGCTTGGATTGGCAGGAGACCATCGGCCAGATATCGGTAACCTATACGGATCGTAAGGCTCAATATGAACAGTCTTCAGTCGACGACAACGATCCGGCTGTTATCGAAATCAATCAAGGTTCAAAGGCGCCAAAGTCTTATGATTACCCTTATTTTACATCAGCCGAAAATGCACTGTGGGCAGCAAAGCGAGAGGCGGCTCAGCAGGGATACCCTTTGGCTACCGGCACGATAGAAGGAAACCGTACTCTTTATGCCATTCGTACCGGTCATGTAGTCCGTCTCGACTGGCCGGCGTATGGCTACAGTAACCTGATGCTTCGCGTGACCGACGTAGACTTGGGTGATTTTATTGACGGAACAATCAAACTGGAAGTCATAGAAGATGTATTTGGACTTGGGAAAACCGAGTATGGTTTCTCTGGTTCAACGAATTGGCAGGACCCTAAGAAGTTTCCTACCGGTGTGCAGGAGTATCGGTTTATGGAATTGCCTTATGAACTGATGCCGGACAAGGATAGTTATATCTATGGTATGGCCGCTAAGCCGGATGCCGACACACAGCGGTGGACTATCTGGCGTCAGACAGCCACTATGCCGATGAACAGCACCAACAGTACAACGCAGTGGACCCCGGTTGGAAAGATAATTTATGACTATCCCGAATTTGGAGATGCCATTGATATGAATGGATTTGAAATCATAGACATCTCCGGACTGGACAGGCTGGTTTCCGCAACGTTCCCCAACGGCTCGCCCAACATTGAAATAGCCCGCAAAGGCGGCAAAGTCCTGCTTTTGGGCAATGAGCTCATGGCCTGGAGCAGTATTACAAAGCTGCCCAGCGGCAACTGGCGCATTAATGGGATTATTCGGGGCATTTTTGACACGGTGCCTGTCGCTCATGGTAGTGGTGAAAAACTATTTTTCCTTGACCCTGGCACCTATGCCAATGTTACGACTGGCGGCCCGGTGTGTTTGGCCGGCAATGCAGTAACAGAAACCTATAACATTACCACGGCCACTGCATACTCTACGGAGGAATTAAATCCGCAAAAGGCAGTTAGTGTTACGACTGTGCACCGATCGGAGCGCCCGAGCCCTCCCGGATGTATCCGGATGTCGTCCTTTGGGGTCAGTGAGTCAACCAAGATCGACAATCCTATCGGGGATATTTCGTTTTCATGGTCTCACAGGAACAAAGTTCTGCAATCCTACGGGGCTATATCGCAAGACGATACAACACATTATTTCACTGGGCAGCTATTTGAATTGCCGGAGGGGGCCTTATACCGCATACAGATTTTTGTAGGCGGTATTTTTGTTGCCGAATGTACAACCATAGAAACTGTCTGGCTATACACCTGGGCGCAGCGATGCAGAGATAGTAATAACCTTGACGGTGAAACACGCATTGAAATTTGCACTGTACAGAACGGTTTGGTATCCTACCAGCTACAAAAGCGAACCGTACAATGGAAAACACCGACCATGATTGATGCAGTCATCGACGAATCCGAAGTGCTTAGTCGCCTGGCCCTGTGGGGAGAACCCTTGCAGCTTACCGTCCCGGCCAGCGAGTATTCGGATTTATTTCAGGTTGCCTATTCAGATATGGCTTTATTTGTGTTAGGAACAACCGCAGGCACACTGACTGATAAAGCTATTCTGGCGCGTGATGGCCGGTATATTGTGCCGGACGGCAGAATCGCAGTAGTGAAAGACAAAAGCAGTTATGAAATTATGACTATGGATGAGTATTACACGTTTCGTTCGCATTATGTGGAACAGCAATCTGGTGGGGATGTGTTGTACATTTATCGACTATAGGGGGTTGAGTTATGGCAGTTACATCGAACTTAGGCATACCATTACTGGAAGGCAGTACCCTTATATCCAAGGATGCCATCAATACTGCCTTTAAAAAAGTTGATCAGGCGGCTCTGGCAAAATCCCATGCAGACAGTGGCGGGCATTGGGCAACCTGGCAAGCCGAGCATGACTATGTTCTTAGGGATATTATCCGTACTGACGATTGCTATTCCTGGGGATATCTAGAGTGTATTACGGCGGGGACATCCGGAACTACTGCACCCGATTGCCCTTATGGTGCCGGGGATACCGTTATTGACGGGACCGTGGTCTGGACACTGCGGCAGATCGGCAGTGGAGGCGGGGGCGTAATCAATCACAAGGACCTTGCAGGCAAATCGTTGCCGGATCAGCACCCGATTGGTGCAATTACCGGTCTACAAGAAGAGCTTGATGGCAAAGCCAGTAAAGTAGAGGGCAAAGGACTTTCCACCAATGACTATGATGATGAGTCCAAGGCCAAGGTCGATAAAATCATTGATGAAAATGGCCGGTTCACGTATGATGGCGAGGATTTCTACACTAAATCGGAATCCGATACTACTTTCGTTGCTATTGCTGATTATCAGGACCAGCGCTCTTTGACCTTCGTCGGCAGCAACCGGACGCAGCAGTATCCCTGGTCCGGTCAGGTGCAGCTCATTCAGGTGAATTATACCGAGGAACGTACTTCGGATATTAACTTCTGGGTGGAAAAACAGTACAAATCAGACTTTGAGGCTAAACTCGACGCTTGGCAAAAGATAGGGGGACAGATTTTGAACTTACCCCTGGATAAGATCTATATGGAGTATGCGGTCACCGGTGCGATTGCGGCTGGGGATATGATTCGTCTGACCATGCCGGATGATGACCCGAATATTACGGTCCAGGTTAGTATTTTTAACGACAATAATTTTTAGGAGGTTGTTACTATGCCAGTACCGACAGATTATATTTTTACGCCAGGGAGCTGCAAAAAGAGTGAAATTTTTGACTTGATTGTAAACAAATTAAAAGCGGAAGGATGGACAAATGTGTCCTCTCATCCGTCTACTGATTTTGTAGTGCTGACTTCGACAGGCAATACAGAGAATAAGAACCTGGTTTTACAGCTGAGAAAGGGAAACGCGGCGGCAACGGCTGGCAGGGATGTCGATACCACGGCTTACTGCCAGATGTCCTATCGTCTGCAAGACACATACACGCCAGGAACTGCAGGTGCTGCCGGTGTATTCGGCAGACCTTCCTTAGCATGGACAGATTTATATATTACTCCGGTTGCGGCAAACGGCACGCTGGCAACTGATACTATCGTGAATTACAAAATGTATGCCGATGCCAGCAAGATTATACTTGCCATTGAATACCCATCTGCCACGGGGTACAATCCTGTGCTTATTTACATGGGGGCACCAGATACGTCCTTTATGCCTCAATCAGCTAACTCTAGTACAATTCTAGCTACGTCAAATACTACTGCTACAGCAGCTAGCGTTATGGTAACTAACTCTCCGGATGGAATAGGTAACGTGGCAGCGCCATATGCATTAGCTACTAGTTCCCTGTTGCCAACTAAGAGTCCAAATAATGGCGGAAAGTATATCGTATCTGACATATATTATGGTAGCGCAACAGAAGGTATGCGTGGTAAACTTGACGGTATACTGTGCGCGCTAAACACTAATCTTTTGACTGGTGACAACATTACAATAGGTACGCAAACGTATTACGTATTATGCTGTGCAACGCAGGGAAGTACCTCGTTCCCTAGTCAGGCTATATTAGTAAGAATTAGCTAAGAGGTGTAGCTACAGCACATAAACGAGGTGATATAGCGTGCCTTACATAATTCTCGATATAGCGGGAAAGTGGTTTAGTACAACTGAACACGCCACTAGTACTTATGTATCAGTTAATGAAGTAACTGTAGGACCTACGATAGTATCAGGCAACTACGATTATTCTACGTTTACCCTAGAAGCTCCTTTAGCAACAGATATAGGTGGCAATGTATCGGTAGGTGATTATTGGGATTTATCGAGTTACGGTAGATTAAATCTTACAGATGGTAGTATAGACTATGCATCTTCCATACATTTTACAATATTTCTATCATCTAATGATAATTTGGATACGAGTTACTTTAATAGAACGGCACTTGAAATACCGCGTAACCCAGGTACAGTTAATGTTTGGGTTGGTAACGTGTCGTTTAGATTACCTAGACAGATAACTGCTTATTACTGTGACTCATTCACAGTAGAGGATAACTTAACGGCGCGTAGTAATACGGGTCTTACCTTGATAGGTACTGTAGACATACCATCAACAACTACAGCTAGTACCATGTTTACTATGGGAACACTACAAACAGCTACCATGGAAGGGACATTATCTACCGGAGTACAAATTGGCACTAGAAGCAAGGTAGTAAGTGGTTTATTACTACCTAGTCCTAGCACCGGATTACGCAGCGTAGCTAAGCAAGGATTGTATTTACCTGCACCTATCATGGGAGTACGTAGTGTAACTAAGCAAGGTGCATACATTAATGCTCTTACCCCAGACTCAAACGCTATAGACCATGTAAAACTAATTGTTACGCCAACCAATACATATTTTGGTTCCGGAATTACAGTTGATGCAAAAAACAACCTGTACGGCATTGGGAAGTACCGGCTGTATATGAACAAAGCTATTGCGATTCCCTTTCTGAGCGATTTTGGCCCGATAGATCAAATCTCATTTCCGCTGGACATATCCCTGCTTCCGGTGGGGTCTACACCCTGCCGGATCGAGTATCTTTTCCCAGATGGAAATAAAGAGTATATCGACTTTGCTGTAACAAAAGAGGCAAATAACAGACAAGCCGCAGTAACCACTCTATATTGGTATTCGGGTGGATTTGATATTACCGGGGATACTCAGTATATAACCAGTGATGGTTTCAACTCAGGAGTATTGGCAACGGCAGGAATAGGAAAAAAGGCTACGATTAAGACATCTTCTGTTACTTCGATTGATTTATCCCATGCACATGAAATATATGGGGTTAACCTGGAATGCGATGAACTTGGATGTTTCTTCTTAGTTAGTTTTGATAATCAAGTCACATGGCATTCGTTTATCAATGGAGTTTGGGAAGAATGTACTCAAGAAGGAATAGCCACTAAGGGAATGACTAAATCAGTTATTACAAGTATTACAAAGGAACAATGGGACACGATATTTCAAAAAACAGAATTTAATGTTATGGTTTATATGGACAATAACAGTGCTGTTACACCGATACCTATGCTAGCCGATGAACAAGTATGGTCTGTAATTTTAAATAAATCTGGGACTAAAAATGTCACTTACGAAGTTCCGGAAGGTCTATTTATTACCCGAGTCGCTTTATATGGAAGTAGCGATGGTTTTTACAAATACGCAACTATTAATTACACTGATGGAAGTATCTATTCTTTCCAAGTAGCATATAGTTTATCTATTTATACAATACCACTAGATAAAGAAGTTTCTTCAATATATATAAGAACTGAGAGCAGTGTATCTAGCAGTGTTATTTTGTATGCGGTAAACAAATATGCTTGGTTGAAAAGCTTATCCGTCCTGTTTCTGCCCAACTACCCGCCAGCGGTCACCGATATTGACTTATTGCCACCAGAAACGCATACGGACTCTGTCTTGTCCGCTCATATAAAGGATGCTGAAGGAGATTCAGCTTACTACAGGGTCTCTGTCAACGGGGAACCAATGACAGAGAATTTTATAACCGAGGGCACTGAGTACGATATCGAGATAACAATACCCAGCAGCATGACTGCAGTCGGTACCAACGCTATAACCATTCAAACCTTCGACGGCCTGACCTATAGTGATGCTTATACCACATATCTGACCAAAGTGGATGCCAAGCCGGTTGTTTCGGGAATCCTGGACAAGCTTCAACTTATTGCGTTGGTAACGGATGACGACGCAGAAGACACAATCAGCTATAGAATCAGTTTAAACGGGGTGGTAAAGGTTGATTGGAGTAATTTTGTGCAGCCGCCAATAAACGTGAGATACAACATAAGAAATGCGGATGTCAATATTGGGGTGCAAAACACGCTTACGTTGGAAGTACAGGATAGTCTGGGCGAGATTACGTCCGTTGACTTTGATTTTGTTGGACAGCTTTACAATATGAAAAGTAGATATTCTTATATTTTGTAGAGCCGAGGGGCTCTATTTTTGTGGGTGATGATATGCATATGCCACGCGAACCATGCCGAGCGGTTATTTTTTATGCATAAAATGGGGGTGCGAAAATTGATAAACTATGTTAATGACTTAATACAACGCGCTTGGAAAATGTTCTCTGATATCCAGTTCTTGGCTTTGATTGTCGCTATTGGAGCGATAGGAACGAACATCTGCGGCAATAGGTTCTGGGCAGTTCTTTTCTTGTCTTACGCTGCAGTATTTGCTGACACTTTAACTAAGTGGATTGCGGTGACAAAAGCGTATTACCACGATCATGAATTAAAATTAACTACTTGGTTGCTGATTGTTAATATAGTATTTCATGGTCCGGCATGGTCAACGGGGTACTTGGAAAGCAGAAAACTGGGGCGCATCTTAGAAAAACTACTGACATATACTGTAGTAATTACTCTCTGTCATGCAGCGGGTAAATGGCTGCCTGTTCTTGATTTGTTCGGTTTGGTGTTTAATCCGGCAACTGTATTTCCAGCATCGGCCAGCGCCGGTGTTTTTTTAATTGAGTTTAAATCAATTAACGAAAACCTTAAGGAGATGGGGCAGGCTGGGTTGTCTGAAATACTAAGCAATTTGGTTAGCGCAGTGTCAAATAAAATATTTCCGAATCAAGGGGGATTGAAATGATTAAAGGTATTGATGTAAGTTACCACAATGGTGAAGTAGATTGGCAGGCCGTAGCTGATGCCGGAATTGAATTCGTCATGATCCGCTGCTCGTATGGACTACAATCGAAGGATATAATGTTTGTCCAGAACGTTGCTGGAGCCAAGGCTGTCGGACTTTCAGTCGGAGCGTATCATTACAGCTATGCATTAAGCGTAGAAGATGCAATTCAAGAAGCTGCGAATTGCCGGGAAGCTATCGAAAGCACTGGGCAATTATTAGAGCTACCGGTATTTTTCGATATGGAGGATGCGGATGGTTACAAGGTGCGAAAGAGTTTTGTTTTTGACCCAACAGAAGTAACAGCAATTTGCAAAGCCTTTATCGACAATGTTGGCCTTGATTGCGGCGTTTATGCAAGTTATTCATGGCTTACAGATGTAATTGATTGGCGCTCACTTGGCTGTGCCGTTTGGAATGCTCAGTGGAGTGCCAACGACGATATTAAGGGGTATATGTGGCAGTACACTGACAAATTGGAGATTGGCGGTCAGTACTTTGATGGCAATATCAAATATGAATAAATAGGGGTGCTTCTATGTTAAAAACCACTGGATTGCGGATGTTTTGCTTTTTCTTTACAGGCGACATAGCCGAAGGTCAAATTGGAATTAATTTAACTAACCTCAGTATAGCGGCAGCGTTCTTCGCTGCCGGTTTTATTGTAGGCAAAATATAAATAAAAATAGCGCCACATAACGCGGCGCAAAAAAGGGGAGAGGAATCCATGTTTAGTTTAACCAAGCGCCAGGCGGCTATACTGCTTGGCGTTGTTTTGTTATGCGTGGGTGGATGGATGCTCTACCAGCACTACAACCAACCGGAGCCGGTGACGGCCGAGAGCCAGCAGCAAGCCGAAACGCCAGCAGGTGTAGAACTAGCAGCCCAAAACGCTCACATAACCATGCTGCAGTCGCAATTACAGGAAGCGGCCAATCAGATAGCCGAGCTGAAAAATAAGCCACCGGACACGATCGTTAAAACTGTGCCGGTGGAAATTGAAAAAGTGGTCATAAAAGAAGTTGAAAAACGTGGCGCCAACTTTGCTATCGTCACCGATCCGGCGCAGCCGGACAAGCAAGTTAACCTGCAGGAAGTCACAAGCTTACCAGCAGAAACACCAATTACCCTGAATCAGTACAATGTGTTCGCCTATAAAAAAGTAATTCGTGGCGTTAATGTGTACCCGGATTGGAGCAAGGCAGTCCAGGGTAAATTTAAACTTGATGAGGTTACTGCCGATGTTAGCCGCAGGATTACGAAGGATGGAAAGTATTTAGGTGTTGTTGCCGGTTATGATTTTAGACATGACTATGGAAAAGCTGGGTTGAGATATTCGTTTTAACATAACGTTTACCAATCTATAACACAATAGTCGATATTGTAGTGTAACATTAAATCACCCTTAGGTTAACCTTCCTTATTGCCGCCTGCCGGGTTCGCCTGGTAGGCGGCTTTTTTTATTTCTTAGAGCTGAGCGATGACCCGTTAAAAAAATAGCTAATTTGAATGTATATAAGTCAGAGCAGATTTACAGGAAAATACATCATAAATAAGAGTTCCTTATTATGCGTGATTTTAAATAGTATTTGTAGGAGTGCAAAACGGTAACAGTAGGAGAACAATTAACAGTAGTGGAACCGGAGTGGTTTTTGTAAAATCTTATTTTGCAATCTATTATCATAAAATGGAGGAATTACCCATTAATTAGCGAAGATATTGGACAAATGGGGGAGATTAATATATGAATGAAACAATTATTAACATAGACTGGAACGGACCGTATACATTGAACGATTTATCAGATATCCAGGACGATAATGTCGATTACGGTGTATACCAAATATATGGGGCGCACCCCATATATGGTGCAGAAAAATTGCTATATATCGGGAAAGCGGACAAGCAAACATTTGGAACAAGAATATCTCAAGAGGGCTGGGATTCCAATAGTGATGCTAATGGCTTAAAGATTTATGTTGGCTGGCTGACCGGTAAAATTCCTACAGAGGAGCAGTGGTCTAAAGAAATATCCCTTGCAGAAAAATTGTTGATTTACTCTCATAAACCGGCATATAACTCGCAAAGTATAAAGCAAGTTAATGACAAGGATCTTCTTTCAATACATGTATTAAATTGGGGTAAATATAGAGATTTGATGCCAGAAGTATCAGGTATGCGTTGGACTAGTAAGTTTGAACTGCCGCGATATCAACTGGATAAGGTTTTAGATCTATATAATACAACCGATAATTCGTAAAAAATTTTTTTAGTAAGTTTCACCTCTTTATATCACCAAACAAATATTCAAAAATAAAACCATGAAAACCTACGTAGAAATCCCAGCCCAACACGACAAATCAGGCGATTCCACCCATTAATATATACTGGCCAGACGGCCGCAAATTCGAAGTGGATAAAGTACTGGACGTTCACATGGCACCGTCACTATCGGCGGCGGTCTCGGATGAGGTATGTTTGCCGGATCAGTAATAAGCAGGTCAATCTGTTTCATGATGATTTGGATGGGAAATGGTTTATTGAGAAATAGTTTTAGCCCCTGGACATCGACATCACACAGGCGTGCCGTCTACCTTCGGGGGGCGGTATTTTATTATCCAATCCCTTTCAACACAATCCTTAGAATAGGGATATATAATTTTTATTGTGAAATGCTTTCCGTAATAACTTCTCCAACCCAGCTACTTAGCTGGGCTATTTTTTGCCATTTAACTTCGGGAAGTTTTTATACAATGGGATCACAAAAGCGGGGCGATGAGGAGGTTATCATCGTCGTTAAAAAAAACATAGTAATTGTAATGTATTAAATTGGAGGTAAACAGGCTTCTACCCTTGGGTACTATAAGTTGCAAGAAGATTACAGTATACGGAACAAGATGAAAGCGAGGCGGTATTTTTGAGTTTAGATGATTGTACAAATGGTAAATGTGAGGCCGTTATAAAGCATGAAATTAGCATTAAAGACCTGATCAGGTGGCAGAAGTCGCAAAATGGTGCGATACATGATGCTAATAGCAAGATCGATAGATTAATATTGGGTATCATCGGTATTCTAGCTACTTCCATTCTATCGTTATTGGGAACGATTGTTTTATTGCTGAAAAAATAGACGGGAGTGATGTTTGTGTGGAACTATCTAATGCACGCGCCCCTTGTGCTGATAGTCTGTATATTCGCAGGCTATTTCTTGGATGGTAGCAAAATGTTGTACATGGTTATATTATGACTTGACTGCATGCGATTATAAATCGGTTATGAGTTTGATTAATAGCAAGCCGAAGCAGCTCAAGTTTGCGGTAAGCAATTAGAAGGTGGTAAAGTCATTGATATAAAGCCGGTATAATAATTAAGCCCTTGGCGTGTGCCGGAGAGTTGCACTCCAACTACTTCAACCAATCTTTAACCAATCTTTAATTTACCTCCAGGCCCCTATGTTATAATAATTACCAAAGAGCAATTACGGAGAGAGGGTAAGGAAACATGGACACTTACAAACATCTATCTGTAGAAACGCACTTTAAATTCTGGAGGGAACATACATGAAAAGACAAACCGCTATGGCTCTTGCAGCGGTATTTGCAATGAGCGTAGCAGGCACAGCACTGGCTGCTCCTGCTAATCCTTTCGTCGACGTACCGGCAAAACACTGGGCTTATGATTCCATTAACAAACTTGCTCAAGCAGGCGTAATCTCCGGCTCCGGCGACGGCACCTACCAAGGTGACAAAACTCTTACCCGTTATGAAGTTGCTACTATCGTAGCCAAAGCTATGGCTAACAGCGACAAAGCTGACGCTGCATCCCAAAAAGAGATTGAAGCTCTGAAAGCAGAATTCGGCGCAGAACTCAATACCCTCGGCGTTCGCGTTGACAACCTCGAGAAAAATACTTCCAAAGTAAAGTTTACTGGTGAGATTCGCGAACGGTATGATTATCAAGATAATATTAAATTCTTTTCTTGGAGCAAAGATCAATCCGAGAATACCAGCAAAACTCGTCTGCGTTTGAACATGGAATCTCAGATTGCTGATGACATAGCCTTCCATGGCCGCTATGAAGCTGAAGGTGAATGGGGAACTTCGGCAACTTCAAAACTTACACAAGCCTATATTACCGGCAAAGCCATAGGTTTAGATTATAGCTTTGGTCGTCAGCCTGTCTGGCTGGGTCAAGGCCTGATTGCAGACATCGAAGGTAATTGTGATGGCTTGCTAGTAAGTGGTGGTAAAGATGTGAAAGTTACCGTAGGTGCTTTCAAGACTACGCAAGCGCTTTACATGATTCCCGCAGATTGGTATAAACAAAGTGGAAATTTTTATGCCGCCAATGTTGATGCAAAAGTAATGGATAACCTGCATGTTTCCTTGTCTTACCTCAAGATGCATGATGATACTTTATTTGGTTATTATGGTGGTGCTTACAAGACTACATCTGTTGGCTTAAACTATACGGGTATCAAAAACTTCACTATTAGTGGTGAATACGGCCAAAATGACTCTGATTTTGCCAAAATGTATGATGGCGATAAAGCCAAGGCTTGGATGGCCAAACTCCAATACGCAGGAGCCAAGAAAGACAAGGTAGGTTCTTTTGGTGCCTGGGTTGGCTATAGAAACGCTGATCAGGGTTTTGATGTTCTTGAACTCACTACGCTTGACAGTGCTCGTCAGACAAACATCGACTATGGTTCTGACATTACCTTTGGTAATTTAGATAATGTCAAAGGGGCTGAATTCGGCATTGAGTACACTGTATTCCGTAATGGTATCTTTACTTTCCAATATAACGATCTGGAGCTTAAAGATGATTTTTATGGATACTATAACAAGGATAAGAAAAACTTCTTTGCTCAATTAGAATATAGCTTCTAATTAGTAGCTAGGCTGATTTCCTGGTTACTCCAATATAAGCAGTAAAGCCCTCGGCGCTGGCCGGGGGCTTTGGCGTTATTGCGGTATTACTGTTTTTATAACTTCGATTACTCTTTCAGGATTATTATCAGTTTTAACATGGAATTTAAGTCGGCTTCCTTCAGGGCCAGAAAGCATAGCGGTAAAGGTGTCGACGTCTTTAACTGGCATATCATTTACTTTCGTAATTCTATCACCAAACCTAAGTCCAGCCTGGTAAGCGTTGCTTTTGGGATCTACGATGCTCACAAAAATAGAATTACCAATCAAACCATCTGCATAGCTAAAACCATAAGTAGGTTCAAACGCTTGTACTTGAAGCGCTAGTTTGTCTATTTTTTCTTTGGCAAGATAATTTAATGCCGATATCGTCGAGTCAGGATTCCAACCACCCATTATTCCTTTGCTTACTATAGTTTCTATTCCAGGATACTTTTCCTGTAATTCTTTTGACATTTGGCTAGGAACAACCATTGATAAATTATCAGCCTTTGCTTCCCATAAAGAATTGATATAATTATACATTGTGTTTAAATCATTCAATTCAGCCGTGAAACTATTGGGATTGGCCTCTTGAAATGACTTTAATTTGTCGTTAATTTTAGAATGCTCATTACGGAACTGATAATAAGTAATGTCGGAATAGAAACTAGCATTTAAGGTTTGGAAATCTGTAACGATTGGTTTAAGTTCTTTTACCCCCTGAGTATCTGCAAAACCCGAAGTGGTAAGTAACAATAAAAGTATCAGTAATAAAATAATCTTTTTCATAAAGCAGCACTCCTTCGATAAGCCTTGTAATAATAATACCACAGCATACATGAAAATCCTGCTATACGGATTGGCGTATTCCACGTAAAAAAAGAACGTAATTGTGGCTTTGTTTTGGATTAAGGGTCAAAACATGTTTCCTTCTATTATATATTGTGCGTATTTTCGGTAAATAGTAAATTGCTGGTTGCGATTATGTTAGCAGGAAACTTTGTGGATGCGTAGAATGTTCTATAATGGAAAAGTAAGGTTGTAATAGCCTTAACGACTCCACCGATGGATCAGATATTTGGTCTTCCCAAAGTCGCACAGTTTTTTCATTGATACCGAGTTTGACGGCAAATTGCCTCTTTGTAAATCCGTGATACAGCCGACACTTTCTGATACGCTGAGCTAGTGTTTCAGATGGCAAATTCTCGTAGCAACCCAACCACCAAATGGGTTGCTCTAATAAAATAGAAAGCTTTTTTATAGTATCAATTTCAATCGACTTGCCATTCTCTGCATGAGACACAGTTGCTTCATTTAATTCAGCTTTGTTGGCAACCTGTTTGATAGTCATATTCTTGCGATAACGTGCCCAACGGATTCGCTCCGCTGGGGTATTACCAGGAGGTGGGAGATTAGGCTGCAAGCTTGTACATTTAATTAGATCATAGGAGCCATTGTTCTCTACACGGGTGTCCGTGTGGTTTTAGTTCTGATCCGTCAAGGGAGTGCAGTTGCACGCATAGTGACATTCGCCGATATCAAAAGAAAATATCAGGCCCCTTATTGGACCGTTTAGATATAACAATTCACGTGCCGCGGCTTGAGTATAACGATTTGGTAAGAAATACAGAGCAAGAGCCATCGGTCATTATTCGGCAGCGTGTGGAGGCCGCAAGGCTGATTCAGCACAAACGGCTTCAAAGCTTTGGCTTGTATGCAAATGCTCAGATGGAACACAAGCATATAAAAAAACTATGCAAGCTGACGCCTGCTTCGATAGATATTCTCAAGCAAGCCTTTATTAAGATGAATCTCAGTGCGCGAGGCTATGACAGAATAATAAAAGTAGCTCAGACTATTGCAGATTTGAGTGGCATAGTGCAAATTGAAGCAACTCATATTGCGGAGGCCATTCAATTTCGCAATGACTTCCAAACAATTTCCAGGAAATAAATACCTTTGTCAATGATATATTTATCCACGTTAGATATAATAAAATAGGAAGTCTAAAAAAAAGGGGGGGTTTAAATGAATAAGACAGTGTGGGTTGTTATTGCTATAGTTGGGGTGTTGCTGGTAAGCGCTGTGTTTAGTTATAACACGCTGGTTAGCATGAATGAAAGTGTTAATGGTAAGTGGAGTCAGATTGAAAACCAACTGCAGCGTCGAGCCGATTTGATTCCTAATTTGGTTAATACTGTGAAAGGGTATGCTGCCCATGAACAACAGGCAATTCAGGCTGTAGCTGATGCACGTGCAAAGCTGACAGGAGCACAAGGCCCGGTTGGTAAGGCAGAGGCAAATGCTGAACTGAATTCAGCTCTCAGCAGACTATTGGTTGTCGTCGAGAATTATCCAAATCTTAAAGCTGACCAAAATTTCCGGGCACTTATGGACGAACTTAGTGGTACCGAAAACCGGATTGCCGTGGCCCGAAAAGATTATAATGATGCTGTGCAAGGCTATAATGTAAAAATACGTTCCCTGCCAACAAGTCTGTTTGCTGGCATGATGGGTTTTGGACCCAAAGAATATTTTAAAGCTGAAGAAGGTGCAAAACAAGTTCCACAGGTTAAATTCTAATTGGCCAAGCGAGGGGATAGCTTATGAATAAAAGGTTAGCTTGGCTAGTTCTGGTAGGGTATATATTACTAGCAGCAAGTGCTTGGGCTCAGCCTCAAATTCCTCCGGCACCGACGCAGAGTATATATGTTCAAGACCATGCTGGCGTACTGGATTCTGAAACCAAGAGCAAAATTAATAGCTTAGGCAGTAAGCTGGCGGCTAAAACCAAAGCACAAATTGTGGTATTGACAGTCAAGTCTCTTGAGGAAACCCCAGTGGAGACGTATGCCTTGGAGGTACTAAGACAGTGGGGTATTGGTGATAAACAGTTAAATAACGGTGTGCTACTGTTAGTTGCTGTAAATGACCGGCAATCCAGGATAGAAGTAGGTTATGGCTTGGAAGGTGCTCTTAATGATGCCAAAACAGGTGCCATTCAAGATACGTATATGATACCCTATTTTGCCGCCAATGATTATAATAAAGGTATTTGGAATGGCTATCAGGCGTTAGTTAATATAACAGCTAAAGAGTATAATCTGGATATAAGTACTGATGCCAAGCCAGCTAAGGCACAGTCTATTGCCAATCAATCTTGGCTAGATACTCTGCCATGGTGGGCACAGCTTGCACTAGTAGCAGGAGCATTGGCGTTATTTATCTGTGATTGGCTATTTCTAGGCGGAAGCGTTACCTATCTTATTCTTTCCTTACTGCGATTTCGTGGTGGCGGTGGTGGAGGTTCCGGTGGCGGCTATGGCGGTGGTTCCGGTGGTGGTGGCGGCTCGAGCCGAAAGTGGTAATTAATAATAGTGAACAAAAAAGACAAAAAAAGGTGAAGCAACCGATCTGGTTGCTTCACCTTTTTGTTCACTATTATTTTACCAAAGCAAGACGGGGATTTGGACGGTAACTTCGGCCAACTTTACCACAAGGTTGACCATCTACCATAACTACATCTGCCGTGAAGTTGATATTATCATTAAATAAACTACTGCCAACAGCATAAACGTCAACAGGCACATTAGCCGCCTCAAACTGCTTGATGCGCTCAGTGTTAAAACCGCCAGATACCATGATCCTTACATGAGTAAATCCCTCACGGTCAAGAGCCTGACGGACATTTAAAACCAGTTGTGCGCAGACACCAGTAGGTTTAAATGTACCCATATAAGGGAGTACCGAAGCATCAACAAGGGTATCAGCAGTATCAAGGCGAACCCCCCCTAAAGTATCACCCATTTCTCTGGCTACGGCCAAAGCTGTTGCAACGCAGTCATTGGAAAAATCGATAAGCGCTACTCGGCCTATTTTTCGATCTGTATGGGTATCAAAGGCTTTGGTGGCCCGTACAGTATCGCCGCCATAAGCAGAAATTAAAGCATGAGGAATGGTGCCAAGTGCATCAGCGCCCCAGAGTGAGCCATTAGCAGGCGTAGAAACACCAAATACACCGCCAATGTGAGCCGCATAACCGTCGGATTCCTGGACAGCATAATGATCAAACCGTGAAGGGAAAAATAAAACTGGTTTACCATTAGCCGCTTGTACTACCCGCTGCACATTAGTGGCAATTTTACTTTGGCGGGAGAGTGAACCCAGATAAACAGTTTCTAGATGCGAAAAATTTGCCAAATCGCCCTCAATAGTCATAACAGTTTCCCAGGGGGCAATCGGATCGCCGTCATACAAGGCATGAATAACTAAATTGTCAGGATCATGGGCGCATTTCTTAATAATGGCAATAGCCTCATCAATACCACATATAATGGCCTGTTGACGCTGAAACACTTGCATTACTACTCGGGGACGGTGGTTGTCTTTGATTAGAATTTCTTGGGTGCGTAAAAAATAACTGTCGCTGAAATAGCCACTTTTTATCTGTTCAACAGGGAGATTAAAATGATCAGGCGATAGGCGTTGTCTCATAATATGCCTCCTAGATATTGCAAATCTAATGATAATTCTCTAAAATTTGCATAATAATCTTTATTCTACATGATTTTATGATACAATAAAATCATATTTTTCCGCAATAGGGGAGGGTGCTAATGCAGTATAATATGCGAATAATTGAAATAAAAAACCGGGAGCAGGCTCAAAAAGAAGTGGCAAGGGTTAATTGTGATCCCGCTGGAGCAGCTATTATGTCAAATAAGGCTGTTTATAAGACTATAAAAGTTGAGAATGTAGTAAGCAAGGCTGCGCTTATTTTAAAGCAGACATTTCTTTCTAAAGGCGGTGAGGCCTCAGTCTCAAGAGGAGCAGCTGATTATAGCAGCCAATATACGGATGTACTGCTAAGCGGTAGCTTAAAACATTTCAAACAGTGTATTCCCCAACTGAAAGTTCAACCATGGGGACTGAAAAAATTAGCTGAGGAATTGGAAGCGATAATAGCGGTTGACGAAAAATTTCCCCAGCGTAATTATAAGCTAGGGGCGCATACGCTAGCAATTTCTCCGGAAAAAACCTTGATTATGGGTATTTTGAACTTTACACCAGATTCCTTTTCCGATGGCGGGAAGTTTAACAATATAGATGTTGCCTTAAAACATGTCGAACAAATGATTAAAGATGGTGCTGATATCATTGACATTGGTGCCGAATCGACCAGGCCATACGGTTCGCATAAAATTTCGGCTGAAGAAGAACTGGAAAGGCTAATGCCGATAGTAGAAAAAGTTCTGGAGACCTTTAGTATACCGGTTTCTATAGATACTTATAAAGCCAGTGTTGCCAGGGAAACGCTAAAAGCGGGTGCGCATATTATCAATGATATCTGGGGTCTGCAGTTTGACCCTGAAATGGCTAAAGTAGCAGCCGAGTATAATGTTCCTGTAGTTATTATGTATAATCAAGGCGAGGCTGAGTATCAAAGGGATATTATGTCTCATATGCTGGAATTTTTACGGCATAGTATGCAGATTGGTGAGACTGCTGGCATAGAGCCAGATAACTTTATTGTAGATCCAGGTATCGGTTTTGTCAAAAAGGCTTCAGACAATCTAGTTATCATGGCCCGCCTAGACGAACTTAAGTCGCTTGGTTGCCCGGTACTTTTAGGTACTTCGCGTAAACGCTTTATAGGCGATATATTAGATGCTCCAGCTAATGACAGAGTGGAAGGAACAGCTGCTACTGTAGCATTAGGAATTACTAAAGGTGCAAATATTGTTAGAGTACATGATGTAAAAGCCATCGCCCGCATTGCTCGTATGACCGATGCAATGCTCAATGCGAAATACAAGTAGGGGGAGTCAAAGTGAGTCATAGAGTATCTTTAAAAAACATGGTGTTTTACGGCTTTCACGGGGTATATGAATTTGAACGGGAGTTAGGACAGCGTTTTTATGTTGATCTTGACATGAAGGCTGATTTAAGCCAGGCTGGCAAAAGCGATAACCTGCAAGAGACGGTAGACTATGTATCTATCTATAACCAAACTAAAGAGATCGTAGAAAACAATCGTTTTCAGCTTTTAGAAGCATTAACCTACCATATTGGCGGAGAGGTTTTGCGGCTGCACCCCCTTGTGGAAGAAGTGATCGTACGGGTGCGCAAACCCTCGGTGCCAATTGCGGCAGCACTTGATTATGTGGAAGTTGAGTCTGTGCGGAGACGTGAACAATGATCGTTTTGGGACTGGGTTCTAATATCAGCAATACTATGCATACCAGGGAAGAAAATATTGCTACTGCAATCAGACTGTTAGGTAATCATCCCAGAATTTCGATTGAAAAACTATCTTTATTATATGAGACGGAACCGGTGGGTTTAAAAGAGCAGCCTAGTTTTCTCAATGCAGTGATTGCTATTAATACTGATTTGCAGCCGCTAGAACTGCTTTCCATTTGCCTGGAAACGGAACGACAAATGGGAAGGGTTCGAGAAGTTCGCTGGGGTCCGCGTAACATTGACATTGATCTTTTGGTATATCATGACGTAGAGATGACTACTACTGTGCTTGAACTCCCGCATCCGCGCATGCCTGAGAGAAAATTCGTCTTAATTCCGTTAGCGGAGATTGCAGGCCATATAGCAGTATACAAAGGAAAGACTGCACAAGACCTGCTGATGTCCACAATTGATGACAGCCAAGTCAATGTATATGGTGCAATATATCCTTCTGAGCAGGCGGCTACGCTTGAGTAAGCGAATTTTATTTATCAGCGCCCCGATAGGCGCAGGTCATATCAGGGCAGCGCAGGCAGTCAGTCAGATTCTTACGATGAAGCATGGATGTGAAACTGAGTTATGCAATGTATTTGATTTCTTTCCCTCCGCTATTGGTCAGGCAATACTTACAATATACTTAAAAATACTTACTGCTTTTCCTGTGCTCTATGGAGCTGCCTATGGCTGGGGGAACCAAAGCCGTATGGCGCTGTTTGGACGAGAGTTAATTAGTCGATTTCTTGCTAAACGCATGCTAAATTATATTAATGAGTTTCAGCCGGCAGTTATTGTATGTACTCATGCAACTCCGGCAGGACTAGTGGCATGGCTAAAGAAAAAGGGGCTGGTTACTGTTCCAACAGTAGCTATCGTTACCGATTTTGTTGTTCACCGTCTATGGGTATACCCTGAAATAGATTACTATTTTGTAGCTCACCTTGCTCTGGCTGATTATTTACGTCAGTATGGCATTGCTGCTGACTCCATTGCCGTTACAGGAATACCTGTTAGCAATAAGTTTAGTCAAACAAATAGTACAGAGGAGCTAATGGCTAAGCTTAAACTTTCTCCAGGCCGCAAGAATATTATGATTATGGGCGGCGGTGCAGGCGTTTTACCAATAGATGAAATACTAAATTTATGTAATCAAATTGACAGACCATTACAGCTTATTGCTATAGCGGGAAAAAACCAGTCGCTTTACAGGGAACTTGTTCAAATTGCAGCAGCTGCCAAGCATCCAGTCAAGGTTCTGGGTTATATCGATAATGTACACGAGTATATGAGTGTTGCCGATTTATTAATATCCAAACCTGGTGGGATGAGCTCAGCAGAAGCTCTGACCAAGGCGGTGCCACTTGTTATTTTCCGTCCTATACCGGGACAGGAAGAAGCAAACACACAGTTTTTATTAGCAAGCCATGTTGCTCTCAGGGCAGATTCTCTACCAGAATTGCAAGCCATTTTAACCCGGTTACTATTTGAGGATAATGATGATTTATCCGCGTTACGTCAGCAGGCCGGGTTACTTGGTCGACCTAATGCAGCTGCAGATATTGCTAAATTATTATTAAATTATTGTAAAAAAAGCAGAATTATTATAAAAAATCTTAAAAATAGGTCCTTAGGCCCTTGACCTTTAGATTTTATTCCAGGTATAATTGCTATTACCTACAATTTTCCAAGTATTTACTATGTGCTATTGGCGTTTCAATGTTAGCTAAATGTGGAGGAACTGGATATGGAACAATTTTACTTGGCTGCGTTGCAGATGGTACCAGGTATTGGCAGTTCACGCATTAAGGCCTTGGTTGATTATTTTGGTAGCGCCCGGCAGGCTTGGTTGGCTGACCAGGGCGATTTATTTTTATCCAAGTGTCTTGATAACACAGTCTATAATAATTTACTTGGTCAGCGGGATAAGATAGATATATATAAACTAGCTGAATCATTAACAAAAAAACAAATTGGTCTCTGCTGTTTGTTGGATAAAAACTATCCCATCCTGCTTCGTAACACCTTTAATCCGCCATATGTTCTATATTACCGCGGTACGTTACCGGTAAATGATAAGCTAGTAGCTATTGTAGGCTCGCGTAAAGCCACAACTTATGGGAAAAATGTTGCAGGTATGCTGGCAGCAGCATTAGCAACTGCCCAAGTAGGTATTGTTAGCGGGGCTGCCAGAGGGATTGATACAGCCGCTCATCTAGGTGTGTTGGAACAAGGCTATACAGTTGCCGTGCTTGGCTCAGGCGTGGATATTGCGTATCCGCCAGAGAACGCCAAACTGTTAGCCAGTATTGCTGAAAGAGGAGTAATACTCTCGGAATATGCACCTGGTGTTATTGCTCACCCAGGGCATTTTCCAGCCCGCAACCGTATTATTAATGGTCTTGCGCGTGGTGTTATTGTCGTAGAAGCTGCAGAAAAAAGTGGAGCGCTGATAACAGCTGATTTCGCGCTAGAAGAAGGCAGAGATGTTTTTGCTGTGCCTGGCGGAATTTTTGCAGATAATAGTAAAGGAACAAACCGTCTTATAAAACAGGGAGCTAAGCTAGTAGATAGTGCAATGGACATCTTAGAAGAGTATGGTTGGGAGAAAGTTAAGGGTAAGCAAGCTGAGCCTGAACTTTCTCCGGAAGAACAGCAAGTGTATAGTTTACTAAATTATGAAGAGCCTATAGGAATTGAAGAAATTGTAATGAAATTGAATGTATTGCCGGCAACGGCTGCATATATAGTATTGCAACTATCATTAAGGGGTTTGACGGTCGAACATAGCGGTCAGCGCTATACCTGTACCGCCAGGGAGGGAAATAAGTGAGCAAAGCTCTAGTTGTAGTAGAATCCCCGGCTAAAGCCAAGACAATAGAAAAGTTTCTTGGGAAAAATTATACAGTCAAAGCCTCTATGGGACATTTACGTGATTTGCCTAAAAGTCAATTTGGTGTTAATCTTGAAAATGGCTTTGAACCAAAGTATATTAATATCCGAGGTAAAGGCGATCTTATAAAAAGCCTAAAAGGAGCAGCCAAAAATGCCGATATTGTTTATCTGGCGACAGACCCGGATCGCGAAGGGGAAGCTATTGCATGGCATTTGGCGCACATCCTCAATATTCCAGAGCAAACTACCTGCCGGATTGAATTTAACGAGATTACAAAAACGGCTATTCAGCAAGCTGTCAAAAACCCACGCCCCATTAATTTGCCGCGGGTTTATGCCCAACAAGCCAGGCGAATTCTAGACCGGATAGTGGGCTATAAGCTGAGTCCACTTTTGTGGCGGAAAGTGCGTAAGGGATTAAGTGCTGGCCGGGTACAGTCAGTTGCTGTCAGGCTAATTTGTGATAGAGAAAAAGAGATACAGGCATTTACTCCGGAAGAATATTGGACGATAATAGCTAAACTTAAAGAAAAGACGAATTCAAAAGCGTTTGATGCTGAATTAGTAGCTATTGATGGTCAAAAAAGTGCTATTAATAGCGAGCTGCAAGCCC
This sequence comes from Sporomusa sp. KB1, assembly GCF_007830295.1. Classification (GTDB taxonomy): domain Bacteria; phylum Bacillota; class Negativicutes; order Sporomusales; family Sporomusaceae; genus Sporomusa. The sequence goes on from NZ_VLKC01000002.1 coordinate 4,075,617, forward strand.
AAAGCATTGTCAGCGAGTTGATTCAAGCAGAATACATAGTGAGTGATGTTAAAAAACGGGAAAGAAAGCGTAATCCTCAACCGCCCTTTACTACCAGTAGTTTGCAGCAAGAGGCTGCCCGTAAATTGGGATTTACTTCCCGTAAAACCATGATAATTGCGCAACAATTGTATGAAGGGCTTACCATTGGTCGTATGGGGCAAGTTGGTCTTATTACCTATATGCGTACCGATTCTACCCGCGTGGCTGAGATTGCTCAACAGGAAGCTAGAAATTATGTTGAGAAGAAATTTGGGTTAAATTATTTGCCGGCGAAGGCACCAACCTACGCTAATAAAAAATCTCAGGATGCCCATGAGGCTGTCAGGCCAACCACCCTGGAACTAACTCCAGATGCCGTTGGCACTAGCTTGAACAAAGATCAATTAAAGCTCTATACACTTGTCTGGGAAAGATTCATAGCTAGTCAGATGACACCTGCGATTTATGATACACTTACTATCGAGATTACTGCTGGAAGATATAAACTCAGATCTACTGGATCACAAATAAAATTCCCGGGATTTTTAGCCGCTTTTAGTGGTGCAATTGGTAAGAGTAAAGAGGTAGAACAAACTGCTGATAGTGATTTAGATAAAGAAACCACTTTACCTGCATTACTAGCAGGACAAGTGTTGAAACTTAACAAACTAGACCCTAAACAACATTTTACCGAACCACCGCCCCGCTACACAGAGGCATCCTTAGTCAAAGTCTTAGAGGAAAAAGGAATTGGACGTCCCAGCACCTATGCACCAACAATTGAGACAATTGTTGACCGGGGTTATGTCGAGAGAATTGAGAAAAAATTTCATCCTACCGAACTGGGATTTCTGGTACTTGACCTTCTAAAGCAATACTTTAATAAAATTCTAGATGTTGAATTTACTGCTGGAATGGAAGATAAGTTAGACGATATTGCCGAAGGTGATGTCTCTTGGTTAACTGTATTAGAAGAATTTTATGCCCCTTTTGCGCAGGATCTAAGTTTGGCAGAAGAAGCGATTGGCCATGTCGAATTACCTGTCGAAGTATCTGATGTTCCCTGTGAAAATTGTGGTCAGATGATGGTCGTTAAACAAGGACGATATGGTAATTTCTTAGCATGCCCCGGTTTCCCGGCTTGCCGCAATACTAAGCCAATTTTAAAAGATACTGGTGTTAAGTGTCCAAAATGCGGCGGTTCTATTGTTGAACGTCATACTAAACGCCGGCGAGTCTTTTACGGCTGTGAGAAATATCCGGAATGTGATTTTAATACCTGGGATATGCCATTAAAAGAGAATTGCCAAGTATGTGGGGCATATATGATCAGACATAAATTTAAAAATGGTGGTTTTTCTAGCATTTGCAGTAATGAGAACTGTTCGTCCCGTCAAGCCGCTGATAGCGCTGAAACCGCTGCGAACGTAGAAGAAAAAGAAGTACAGGCAAAGGCGAAAAAGAAACCTGCAGCTAACCGGAGGAAAAATAATGGATAAAGTCACTATACTAGGAGCTGGCTTGGCTGGCAGTGAGGCTGCTTGGCAACTGGCCGAAGCCGGAATTGATGTGGACTTATATGAAATGCGTCCTAAGGTGATGACCCCGGCTCATCATACCGCTTTATTTGCTGAACTAGTTTGCAGCAACTCGCTTAGAGGGGCCGCAATAGAAAATGCGGTAGGTCTTTTAAAAGAGGAAATGAGAATACTAAATTCATTAATTATGAAAGCGGCTGATGCTCACTGTGTACCCGCAGGCGGGGCGTTGGCAGTCGATCGCAATGATTTTAGTGAGATGATTACCAATACACTCAGCAGCCATCCACGGATAGCGGTTAAACATACTGAGGTGCTGGAAATACCTGCTGATCGTCCCTTAATTATTGCGACTGGGCCACTTACTTCTCCAGGCTTATCCACTGCCATTGCGGGTCTCACTGGCAATGAATATCTCTATTTTTATGACGCGGCGGCGCCTATCGTTACCGCTGATTCACTTAATATGGATATAATTTACCGGGCTTCTCGCTATGGCAAAGGGGACGACGACTATCTAAATTGCCCCATGACCAAAGAACAATATGAACTGTTTTGGCAGGAAATTACCTGTGCTCAGGCCGCACCAGTCAAAGACTTCGAAAAGATAGTAGTTTTCGAAGGGTGTATGCCGATAGAGACCATGGCTACCCGCGGGATTGATACCATGCGCTTTGGCCCAATGAAGCCTGTTGGCTTGCGGCATCCAGAGACCGGCGAAATGCCATATGCTGTAGTCCAACTAAGGCAAGACAACCGTTCGGCAACACTTTATAATATGGTTGGTTTTCAAACCCACCTACAATGGCCTGAACAGCAGCGTGTCTTCAGACTTATTCCTGGTTTGGAGAATGCGGATTTTGTCCGCTATGGGGTAATGCATCGGAATACTTTTATTAACTCACCGCAGATTTTGTTGCCTACCTTGCAAATGAAAGCGCAGCCGCAGGTATTCTTCGCCGGTCAAATTACTGGTGTTGAAGGCTATGTTGAATCAGCAGCAAGCGGTCTAGTAGCTGGAATTAATGCCAGTAGGCTATTGCAAGGCCTTGAACTGCAGGTGTTTCCCAAACAAACTGCCCATGGCGCTTTGTGTCATTACATTACACAAGCTGATCCGACACATTTTCAACCGATGAATATAAATTTTGGTCTGCTTCCGCCACTAGTGCATAAGATTAAAGATAAGAAGGTCAAGAATCAAACCATTGCCAACAGAGCATTGGCGGCATTACGAGAATTTATTTGAATAATATGACAATAATATTGCGGAATTGTATCAAGTGTGTTAGTATAATAGTAATTTCCGCCAGAATAGCATAAGAGTAAATATTGTCGGAAAGAATGATAAAAAAAATGTTTTCAAAAGGCGAAGCATTTGATGGAGTTGCCCAATTAGTAGAAAGGTTTGTCTTGTACCTAAAACTTGAAAAAAATGCTTCTCAACATACTATTCACAACTATCAACGTGATATTTGGCAGTTTGTGGGATTTGTTGATAACCAGGATAGTGGTGTGGCGCTGTTTATTGATATCAATCCGCTTATAATCCGCAGTTATCTGGCGTTCTTAAAATCAAAGCAGTATGCCAAAGCGACCATTATGCGACGGATTGCGGCGCTTAGGTCGTTTTTCAGATTTTTATGCCGGGAAAATGTTTTAAAGGAAAATCCCTGTAAAGCGGTTAGAACACCAAAATTGGACAAAAAATTGCCTGTTTTTCTTGACATTAACGAAATTCGTGAATTAATCACTTTGCCAGACAACAATTTGCTAGGCATTCGTGATAAAGCTGTCTTGGAAATGCTATATGCAACAGGGATACAGGTCAGTGAACTTACTGGAATTACTCTGCCAGATATTGATCTCTCTGGACGGGCAATTATTGTATCTGGTAAAGGTGCTAAACAGCGAATTGTCTTGATGGGTCGGACGGCGGTTGAAGTTTTGGAACTTTATTTGTCCAGTGCACGCCCTAGGTTATGTGCGAATCCAGGAGAATATGGTCATCAAATAGATAAGGTTCATAACTATGTATTTGTAAATAACCGGGGAGGGCCACTCACTGACAGGAGCGTTCGAAGAATTGTTGATAAGTATGTTGAGGTAATGGCAATTAAAAAAAACGTCAGTCCCCATACCCTTCGTCACACTTTTGCGACCCATCTATTAGACAATGGTGCTGACCTAGGGACTGTGCAGGAACTTTTAGGTCATGTTACTTTGTCTACTACCCAGCTTTATATTAATGTAACTACCGAAAGACTTAAAGAAAATTACAGGAAGTTTCATCCGCGTGCTTGATTTTCCTGGGAGGTGATATCATGTTTCATGCCACAACAATTGTTGCTGTTCGTCATCAGGGGAAGACGGCTATTGCCGGTGACGGACAAGTTACCTTTGGTCAAAATACAATAATGAAGCACAATGCAAAAAAGGTCCGCCGTTTATATCACGGTAAAGTATTAGCTGGATTTGCCGGCTCAGTGGCTGATGCGTTTACGCTATTTGAGAAGTTTGAAGGAAAACTGGAAGAGTTCAATGGCAATATGATGAGAGCAGCTGTCGAACTTGCGAAAGAGTGGCGCCAGGACAGAGTGCTGAGACGACTGGAAGCGCTGCTTATTGTAATTGATGATAACCATCTGCTTATTATATCTGGCAATGGTGAAGTAATTGAACCAGATGACGGTGTTACTGCGATTGGTTCTGGCGGACCTTATGCACTTGCTGCTGCCAGAGCTTTAGTACAGCATTCTCCATTAAGTGCCGCCGATATTGTGCGCACGGCGCTCGAAATTGCTTCCAACATTTGTGTGTATACGAATGACCATATTACGGTCGAAGAGTTATAAGAAAAAAAGGGGGGATGATTTTGCTGGAACTTACGCCAAAAGAAATAGTCAAGGAATTGAATAAATATATAATTGGTCAGCAGCAAGCAAAAAAATCAGTAGCTGTGGCACTCAGAAATCGCTGGCGTAGTAAGAAACTGCCTGCAGAACTTAAAGAAGAAATTATCCCTAAAAATATTTTGATGATTGGTCCTACAGGAGTTGGCAAAACTGAAATTGCCCGCCGCTTAGCCAAACTTGTCAACGCGCCTTTTGTAAAAGTTGAAGCAACTAAGTTTACAGAAATAGGCTATGTTGGTCGTGATGTCGAATCCATGGTGCGTGATTTAGTTGAAACATCCATTCGCATGGTTAAGCACCAAAAGATGCTGGAAGTTAATGACAAGGCCAAGGAATTGGCAGAGGAGCGCATTCTTGATCAGTTTGTTCCGCCAGCAAAAAAAGAATCGTCCCGAAATCCATTTGAAATGCTGTTCTCCGGGGGGATCGGAACAAGTCAAGATAAACCACCAGAAGTAGAAGCGGAGCCGCAAGTAGTAAACACAGGCCGTGAATGGTGGCGTAAACGCCTGCTTAACGGTGAACTTGAAGAAGAATTGCTTGAAATAACAGTAGAAGATGGCGCTCAACCAGTGATGGGAATGTTTGCTGGGACTGGAATTGAAGAAATGGGCATGAATATACAAGATATGCTTGGTAATTTACTACCAAAGAAACAGAAGAAACGTAAAGTAACAGTAGCCAATGCCCGAAAAATTTTTACGCAAGAAGAAGCGCAAAAGTTGATTGATATGGATGAAGTGATTACTTGCGCTATTGATGTAGCCGAAAACTATGGGATTATCTTTTTGGATGAAATTGATAAGATTTCTGGCAGAGGTCAAAGTTCAGGACCTGATGTTTCACGCGAGGGTGTTCAACGTGACATCTTGCCGATTGTTGAGGGCTCCACAATTGTTACTAAATATGGTCCTGTAAAAACTGATCATGTTTTGTTTATTGCTGCAGGTGCGTTCCATGTTTCGAAGCCTTCTGACTTGATACCAGAGCTGCAGGGGCGTTTTCCCATTAGGGTTGAACTAACTAATTTATCCAAAGAGGACTTTCGGCAAATACTGACTGAACCGGCTAATGCACTTATCAAACAATATATTAGCCTGTTGGAAACGGAAGAGGTTAAAGTTGAGTTTACCGAGGACGCTATTGATGAATTGGCTGATATCGCTTGTAGAGTGAATAGCCAAACTGAAAACATTGGTGCCCGGCGATTACACACTATTCTAGAAAAACTTTTGGAAGATCTAGCCTTTGATGCGCCTGATGTTGCTGAAAAGCAGGTCATTATTAATCGTGAATATGTTAAATCCAAATTAGATCATATAGTTATCAATCAAGATCTAAGTCATTACATTTTATAGCTTTTTGTTTCACATTATGGAAGGTGGGAATAGTAAATGTCATTATTAGAACGTACACGTACTATTAATAAGTTGCTTCAGAAATCAGAAAAAGTTGAATATAGTGAAGTTGCGACAGTGCTTAGCACCGTTATGGCGGCTAACGTCTATATTGTTAACAAAGATGGTAGTATTTTGGGCTATGCATTACTTGATGATTTTGAGTGTGATCTCATGCGGGATAAAGTGCTTCAAACAGGACAGTTTCCTGAACGGTATGTAGCATGGTTGCGCAAGATTGAGCAGACATCACCTAACCTTCGTTTGGAAGGCGGATTATGTAGTTTTAGCGCAGAAACCAATTGCTTATTTAACGATAAATTTACTACCATTGTTCCTATCCATGGCGTAGGGGAACGTATAGGAACATTAATTGTAGCTAAATTTAGTGTTGAATTTGTTGATGATGATTTAATATTGGCTGAATACGGTGGAACGGTTGTTGGCATGGAAATGCTCAGAGACCGCAGTGAAAAAATTGAAGAAGAAGCTAGAAAAAAGGCTACTGTGCAAGTAGCACTGGGAACATTATCTTATTCGGAATTAGAAGCAGTTATGCATATATTAAACGAACTTGAAGGCAATGAAGGCTTGTTGGTTGCCAGTAAAATTGCCGACCGTGTTGGTATTACCCGCTCCGTAATCGTCAATGCGTTACGTAAGTTTGAAAGTGCAGGTGTGATTGAATCCAAGTCGCTCGGAATGAAAGGAACATATATAAAAGTTCTTAACGAACGATTATTAGAAGAATTGCAAAAACTAAAAAAATAATTCATAAAAAATCCAGTTATTGAGAGTAATATATACCCTATGGTAAGGATAGTAAAAAAGACTATGTAGCTTAAAAAAGATGATTCCTGTAATGAACAGGAGTCATCTTTTTTTAAGTTACATTGATTATATTAGAGTAAAACGAAAAAGTAATCGAAAATTTTTTGAGCGATACAACAATTTACAACATTAATTGGCAATTGAAAAGCTTGGGCCTGGTATTATGTAGACGTGATAGGGCAAAGGTCCTAAGTTTAAGCCGGACAAACATTTTTCATAAAAAAGTTAGAGGATTTTCACATATTTTGTAGAAATAATAATATGTCAATTTGTAGAAATAATTTTCGATTATACAGACAAAATCCTAAAGTATTAAGGTAAAGGAGGGCTGGCAAAAATGCTTAATTCACTCTTACAGTCATCGCAGGTGTCTGTATTAGAAAAAGCGTTAAGCGCCGCTTCATTGCGGCATAAAGTTATTAGCAATAATATAGCGAATGTAAACACTCCTAAGTTTAAGAAGAGTGAAGTGAGTTTTGAAAATCAGCTGGAGTTAGCTATGAGTTCTGAAAAGGCTCCAATTGCCAGAACTCACGAACGACATTTGCCAGTAAAATCAACCGGAATAAATGATGTAGAACCAACGATAAACACGATTACTACTACTTCTTTTCGCAATGACGACAATAATGTGGATATTGATAGCGAAATGGCAGGCTTGGCAAAAAACTCGATTTATTATAATGCAGTTGCTGATAGGATTAATAAATATTTTTCTAATCTCAAATCTGTAATTAACGGAGGGAAATGAGTATTATGGGATTATTTCAGGCCATTGACGCTTCCGCTTCTGGTATGACTGCTGAACGCCTAAGGATGGATGTTATTTCTAATAATATAGCTAATGCCAACACTACCCGTACTGCTGAAGGTGGCCCTTATCGCCGGCAAATGGTGGTATTTGAACCACGTTCTGAACAAGCTTCTTTTGGACAGATACTGTCCCAGCAAATGGATACAGGCGATGGTGTTCGGGTAACCGGAATTACAAAAGATACGACACCCTTTAAGCTTATGTATGATCCTAACCACCCTGATGCTAATCAGGAAGGATATGTCGAGATGCCTAACATTAGTATCGTTAGTGAAATGGTGGATATGATTACTGCTTCTAGAGCTTATGAGGCTAATGTTACTGCTGCGAATGCAGCCAAGAGTATGGCCATGAAAGCCTTAGATATTGGGAAATAGGAGGTATAAATGCAAATTGAAGCTTTAAAATTAGCGCCTATTACTGGCAAGATAATTGAGACCTCTGAAAGCGCTAAACAGCCTGAAAAAACCTTTGGCGAATTTTTAGATGAAGCATTAAACAATGTTAATCAGCTGCAAAATGAAGCAAGTCAAGCGTCAATAAATTTAGCTACAGGCAAAATTCAGGATATAGCTGAAGTTACAATAGCTGCCGAAAAAGCGACTGTGGCCTTACAACTGACGATGCAAGTTCGCAATAAAGTTGTCGATGCTTATCAGGAAATTATGAGAATGCAAGTGTAATGCTTGATTGAAAATGATTCAGCATAAGCAAATAGACAACTATAATGTATGTAATTACGAGTATTTTCCGTAACTGAAAGGGTGGAGACATGACTGACTTGAAAGAACAGTCTCTGCGTCTTTGGCAAAAATTAGATAAAAAACATAAGTACATTATTCTTGGTACAGTGGCATTTGTATTTGTTTCTATTCTAGCATGGAGTTACTGGTGGGGAAGTCGCCCCGACAATGTACCATTGTTTACTACGCTTGAAGCCGAAGACGCAGCTAAAGTTACTGCAAAACTGAAAGAAATGAAGGTTGGTTATGAAGTTCAAACTGGCAGTAACGGTACTGTCATTTTAGTTCCGGCCCAAGATGTACATAAGCTAAGGTTGGAATTAGCAGGTCAGGGTCTGCCACGAGGAAATAAAGGATTTGAAATTTTTGAGCAAAATAAGTTTGGCGCAACGGAATTTCAGAATAAAGTGCAGCTTTTGCAAGCCGTTCAGGGAGAGTTGACACGAACAATTGAACAAATGGGAGAAGTAGAAAAAGCCAGAGTTCATATTGTAATGGCAGAAGATAGTCTCTATAAAAAAACAGAAAAACCAGCGACGGCTTCCATTATGCTTAAACTTAAACCAGATGCAAAACTGAGCCAGCAACAAGTAAAAGGCATCGTTAATTTGGTCGCCCATAGTGTTCAGGGATTAAAACCGGAGAATATTACTGTTGTCGATAGTTTGGCACGGGTTTTAAATGACCAATCAGATTCAGAAACGCCACCTCTGGCCGGCACTGCGGCGATTACTCAGTTTGAAATGACCAAAAAAGTACAGGAAGACCTGCAAAAGAACGTACAATCATTACTTGATCAGACTCTGGGTATTGGTAAGGCTGCGGCGAGGGTTAATGTTGAACTCAACTTTGACCAACGAACTATGGATCGCCAAGTTTTTGAGCCTGTTGTCGATGATAAAGGTATTATCCGAAGTTCACAGGAGACTAACGAGAGTTATCAAGGGAACTCTGCTGCAGCTCCTGGGGGTGTTCCCGGAACGACAACCAATATTCCCGGCTATGTCGCTAATAATAATAATAATTCGCAATCCAATTATGAAAAGCGGGAAGCAACCCGTAATTACGAGATTAATGAAACAAAGGAAAAAGTAGTAAGTACTCCTGGTGCTATCAGGCGGCTAACTGTAGCAGTACTTGTAGATGCAGCGATGCCCAGAGCGCAGCAGGAAAGCTTAAATAAAACTGTCGCATCGGCCATTGGGCTTAATCCTACCCGGGGAGATACAATTGCTGTTGAACCAATACAGTTCAATACAGAATTGGCCGACAAACAACGCAAAGAAGACGAAGAATATGCTAACAAACAGCAACAGGCATTTTTGCTGAAAGTTGGACTTGCAGCTCTTATTATTAGTGCTATTCTATACTATTTATACAGACGGTATGCTCGCCGTCGTGCGCAAGAAGAAGAAGAATTGCTGGAAGCTATTTCACTTGAAGCGCAACCTATAGTGGATGAAACAGAGGCTGCTCAAGAAGAAATGAATGTCCAGGAAAAAGAACGGGCTGAACAAAGAAGTACGGTTGAGAAATTTGCCAAATCGCGCCCTGAAGATGTGGCTCAGATTCTGAAGGTTTGGTTAGCAGAAGAATGACGGGAGGCCCGCTATGTATCAGTCAAATGAAGTGACAGGCAAGCAAAAAGCAGCAATCTTATTAATTGCTTTAGGGCCTGACATTTCCGCCCAGGTATTAAAGCATATGAAGGAAGATGAAATTGAGAAGCTGACGCTGGAAATTGCTAATCAACGTAAATTATCACAAGAACAAAAAGATAAAGTGTTAAATGAGTTTCACCAAATGTGTTTAGCCAAAGAATATATTTCCAGCGGCGGTTTAGATTATGCGCGTGAGGTTTTGGAAAAAGCGCTAGGGGCTGATAAAGCAGTATCGATAATCAACCGTCTCACCACTAGCCTGCAAATTCGTCCGTTTGACTTTGCACGAAAAACTGATCCAAGCCAATTGCTTAACTTTATCCAAAATGAACATCCCCAAACAATTGCGTTGATCATGGCTTATCTCCAACCAGAACAATCTGCTGCTATTGTTTCCGCATTGCCGCCGGAGCGACAGGTAGATGTTGCACGGCGGATTGCTACCATGGATCGAACATCGCCTGATGTTATTCGGGATGTGGAAAGAATACTTGAACGCAAATTATCATCATTAGTAACGCAAGACTTTACAGCAGCTGGTGGCGTTGACTCCATTGTTGAAATACTTAATCGTGTTGACAGGACTACAGAGAGAACCATTATTGAAAATATGGAAGTACAAAACCCTGAATTAGCAGAAGAAATCAAAAAACGTATGTTTGTCTTCGAGGATATTGTATTGTTGGACGACAGATCACTCCAGCTTGTGCTTAGAGAAATTGATAATAAAGACTTGGCATTGGCCCTAAAAGCAACAGCCAGTGAAGTGGCTAATAAGGTTTATAAGAATATTTCCAAACGGGCTGCTGAAATGCTTAAGGAAGAAATCGAATATATGGGTCCTGTACGCATAAGAGATGTGGAAGAATCTCAACAGAAAATTGTAAATAATATCCGTCGTCTCGAAGAATCAGGCGAAATCGTTGTTTCGCGTGGTAAAGGAGACGAAATAATTGTCTAAAATTATAAAAAGTGTGCTTTGTCAAAGAAAGTCGCCGGTTATCATCAAGCATAGGCCATTATCTGTTCCTGAGCCAGTGATAGTGCAAGAGAAACAGCCACTGCCTGCTCCACCACCGGAAATTGATTTGGCAGCAATTCGTATTGAAGCCGAAGCTATCATGGCTAAGGCTCAGACAACCGCTGCACAGTGTTTGAATGAGGCCGAAAGCAAGGCAAAACAGACAGCTCAGCAAGCGCAGCAGGCTTACAACGAAGCTCAAACCCAAGGCCATCAGGAAGGCCGTGAACAAGGCTATCAAGAAGGATATAATCAAGGTAATCAAACAGCACTTGCTGATATGCAACAAACGATGCAGTCATCTCTTGAAAAAGCCCAACACCTTATTCAAACAGCTGAACAAGAAGCTGCCAGAATGTTTCTTGATGCCGAACGGCAAATCGTTGAAATTGCACTTGCTGTAGCCAGTAAAATATTAGCGAAAGAGATTGCCGATAATCCGACAACAATTTTGCCAATACTTAAGGAAGCCTTAGACAAGGTTAGCGATCAGGATCAGATAACAATCAGAGTTAATCCTGAAGATTATGAAATGGTGCTAATGGCCAAACGTGATTTGCAGTTAATGCTCAAGCGGGATAATACCATTACGATAACCGCTGATCATACTGTAGCCTTAGGTGGATGTATTATTGAAACAGCGTTAGGTACTGTTGATGCAAGATTAGATACTAAGCTGGAACTAGTTCACAAGGCCCTTGAGGAAGTATTACCATGAGTAAAACATTTGATTCCTCTCGCTATTTGTCTGCAATAGCTAATGCGGATAACATGAAACTAAACGGTAAGATTACGCAAATAATTGGCTTAGTGATGGAATCACAAGGACCTAGTGTGAATTTGGGAGAGTTATGCTATGTTTATCCTCGCAAAGGAGAACCAATTCCTGCTGAGGTTGTGGGATTTAGAGAGAACCGCATTTTACTGATGCCTGTTGGTGATCTGCAAGGTATTGGACCAGGCTGCGAAGTGGTATCAGCTCATAGAATGCTCAGGGTAAGTGTAGGACGTCAATTATTAGGACGCATTTTAGACGGGCTTGGTAATCCGATAGATGATAAAGGTCCGATACTTAGCAGTACCGACTATCCGCTTAGTACTATGCCGCCACCGCCTTTAACCCGCCGTCGCATTGAAGAAAAGCTTGGAGTAGGTGTACGTGCTATCGATAGTTTGTTAACACTCGGACGGGGTCAGCGGGTAGGAATTATGGCTGGAAGTGGCGTTGGTAAAAGTACGCTATTAGGCATGATTGCGCGCAATACAGAGGCTGATATTAGTGTAATTGCCCTTATTGGTGAACGTGGCCGGGAAGTGAGAGAATTTATCGAACGCGATTTAGGTGAAGAAGGCCTTAAACGCTCTGTAGTTGTTGTGGCAACGTCTGATCAACCGGCCCTTGTTAGAATTAAGGGAGCAATGACAGCTACTGCCATTGCTGAGTATTTTCGTGATCAGGGCATGGATGTCATGCTGATGATGGATTCAGTAACACGTTTTGCCATGGCTCAGCGTGAAGTGGGGCTGACAGTCGGTGAGCCACCTGCTACCCGGGGGTATACCCCTTCCGTATTTTCCATGCTGCCAAAACTATTAGAACGTTCAGGTACTGGTGATCAAGGTTCAATTACTGGCATTTACACCGTATTAGTTGACGGGGATGATATGAATGAACCGATTGCTGATGCTGTGCGCAGTATTTTGGATGGACATATTGTGTTGTCTCGAGGTTTGGCGGCACTAAATCATTATCCCGCCATTGATATATTAAATAGTGTTAGCCGGGTAATGACGGAAATTGTTGACAAAGAACATATACAGTGTGCTCAAAGACTACGGGCTTTACTTGCTACCTATCGCGAAGCCGAAGATTTAATTAATATTGGTGCCTATGCCCAAGGCAGTAATCCTAACATTGATCATGCTATTGCGGTCATTGACCAAATTAAAGCTTTTCTGCAACAGGATGTAGATGAGAATATGCCTATGTCCGAGACTATTAAACGATTAAAAATGATTGTTGCCTAATAGTTACTGAGGATGGTAGGCTATGAAGAAATTCCGGTTTCGCCTGGAGACGCTACTTAAATTTCGAAAAATGGAGGAAGAACAGGCTCAGCTCAAGATGACTGAGGCCAGTATCCGCTTATACAAAGAACAAGAATTACTGAATCAATTGCAAAATAATTTAGTAGTCAGTCTTGATTTACTCAGCCAAGAACAGTCTGGTTCTCCAACCATTGAAACTCTTAAGACTTTCGGCTATTATATCGATAAAATTAAGAGAGAAATTATTCATCAGCAAGAACAAGTTGCTAAGGCAGAAACTTACCGTCAAGAGTGCCTTGCTGGCCTGGAAGTTGCCATGAAACAAAGAAAACTTGTTGATAACTTACGGGAAAAACGTTTAGAACAGTATCATACCGAACTACTGCAAGAAGAACAAAAAGTTCTTGATGAGCTTGGAACGCAGGCTTTTATGCGTAACAAGGAGAGTGAATAACCATGATGTCAAGTGTCAACCAAGTAACTCAGCGGATTGCCGCCATAGAACGGCGCTTTACCCCAGCAGTTCCAGCAACTCAATCGGGCAGTGATTTTGCTACAACACTTTCAGTTGCTAATGCCCAGCTATCAACAAATAGTCCAAACCCCACAGCCGGCAGCAGCACTCAAGGCGGCGACATTGCCAAGATGATACAGGTAGCTGCTGCGAAATATGGTGTTGATCCGAAACTGGCAATGGCTGTTGCCGAAGCTGAATCAGGACTATCTCAAGAGGCTGTTTCTCCTGTTGGCGCAGTCGGTGTAATGCAGCTTATGCCCGAAACCGCCAGCTCACTCGGAGTGCGTAATATTAATGATCCGCGTGAGAATATTGATGGTGGTGTTCAATATCTGAAGCAGATGCTGAATACTTTTGATGGCGATGTTACTAAAGCGGTAGCTGCCTATAATGCCGGACCACAAGCAGTAAAAAATTACAATGGTGTTCCGCCGTACAGTGAAACCCGTAACTATGTAGCCAAAGTTCTATCACTGGCTAAGTAGAGGAGTCTATAATTAATTATGGCTGAAAAACCTAAAACTCCTGCCACCAAGACTAAACAAGTACCAATAGTGGCTCCTAAGATAGCTCCGGAGGCCGAGGCTTCCAAACCAAAATCTAGTGGTATTTTTAAAGTGTTGTCCATCCTTATCGTACTGTGTATTTTGGTAGCCATAGGTTTTGCTGCCGGAATATATTTAAAAGTGATTGATCTAGAGAAACTTACCCGAGATGCGAATTTATCGCAATACCCGGTAGTTGCTCAGTTTTTTCCCAAAACGAACTTTGAGCCGGTAGAGCTGGAAGAAGATGTGGCTACCAATCAACCAATAGTACCGGGTGATCCCAAACAGGCTCAGCTGCCAGCAACTTCGCTGTTACCGACGCCTCAACTTCCAGGATCTACTATCATTACCAAAGAAGAGTTAGAAAAGCAGGATAAAATTAAGCGTCAAGAAGAAGCTAAGCGCACCTCAAAGTTAGCCCGACTCTATGGAGGAATGAAACCAGAGGCAGCGGTAGCTATTATGAAAGAACTAGATGATCCAACTGTTATCTCTATTTTGGGAAAAATGGAAGAAGAGCAAGTTTCCAAAATTTTAGCCTTATTTGACTCCACGCGTGCTGCTCGCATAACCCAGGATATGCTTAGAGGTCAGCCTCAAGTACCTAGGTTATAGCGTGATAGTGCAAAGCAAACCAGTGAAGGGAGGTGAGAAAAATGAATCTAGCGCTTAATTTGTTCCTAACCAAGGCTGGTTTATTCCAAACGGCGACTAATACTAGCTCAAGCAGCAATTCTAAAAGCGAATCCAAGACTAGCTTTAGCAATGTGCTTAGCAATGCTGTTTCCCAGACGAATGAAATAACTGTCAAAGTGGAGGAACAGGTTACTGCTGGCAATCTTATGAATGCTGTGCTAAACAATGCGTTTAAGGAAAAGGATACTGTTGCCGATGATCAAATGGCAGTTGATTCTAACGAGAATTCTGAGGATGAAACAAACCAGTCTGAAGAAAACGCACTGTTTGCTGAAGACGCATCAATGAACCTGATTAATCCTGTTTTAACCACACAGATATTGTTTGCTATGGCAGAGGCAAATCCACCAGTTGTGAATACCCAGTCTTTGGTGTCTTTAGAACAAGTGCCTACCGCAATAGCGGCACAAGGCATACAAACCCCAGTGTTGCAGCTAGAAACAACGCCAACTGTAAATAGCACAGCCTTAGTACAAGCGGCAACGGGCCTACCAGCCCAGGCGTTGCAGCTAGAAACGACGCCAACTGTAAATAGCACAGCCGTAGCGCAAGCGGCAACAGGCCTGCCAGCTCAGGCGTTGCAGCTAGAAACAACGCTAACTGTAAATAGCACAGCCGTAGCGCAAACGGTAGCAGACCTACCAACCCAGGCGTTGCAGTTAGAAACAACGCCAACTGTAAATGGCACAGCCGTAGCACAAGCGGCAACAGGCCTGCCAACTCAGGCGTTGCAGCTAGAAACAACGCCAATTGTAAATGGCACAGCCGTAGCACAAGCGGCAACAGGCCTATCAACTCAGGCGTTGCAGCTAGAAACAACGCCAACTGTAAATAGCACAGTCGTAGCGCAAGCGGCAACAGGCCTATCAACTCAGGCGTTGCAGCTAGAAACAACGCCAACTGTAAATAGCACAGCCGTAGCGCAAACGGCAGCTGATCTACCAACTCAGGCGTTGCAGCTAGAAACAACGCCAACTGTAAATAGCACAGCCGTAGCGCAAGCGGCAGCAGACCTACCAACCCAGGCATTGCAGATAGACGCTACAGCAGCTGGGATTGGCACAATTCTACCGCAAACAGCAACAAATATACAACAAACCCAAGCCGTGCAGGTAGAAGCAATGCCAACTGCAAATAGCACAATTTTACCGCAAGCGGTAGCAGGACTGCAAGCACAAGCCATAAAAGCAGAAACAACCCAAGATGCTAACGGCAAAGCTAGCAAGCAAGTGCAGCAAACTGGTGAACAAATAGCTATACCGACTGTTGGAACAAACCAGCAGGACAAAGCTTTACAATCAGACCTTAGCGGTCAAAAAGATAATCTAACAGATACCAGTACCTTCAAGGGTACACAAGTTCTATCCCCTGGAAGTAATGAAGTAATGAATTTCTCGGCGTTTACTCAGAATTTAGATGCTGCACTAGTATCTGCAAATGGGTTAACGATGTCAGCTAAAACTACCGAAACTCAATCGCCAACAACTCCTGTTGCTGATGTATATCAAGTCCTTGATCAAATTGTGGAGCAAACAAAAATTATTACCAAACCGCAAAATACTGAAATGATTATGAAACTCAAACCAGAGCATCTTGGAGAACTTACCCTGAAAGTAGCAATTGAAAATGGTGTGGTAAATGCCAGCTTCCATTCTAATAATCCTGAAGTGCGCAGTTTGCTTGAGGCGTCTTTGTCTCAGCTCAAACAAGAATTAGCTAGTACGGGGATTAAAGTGGATAATGTTAGTGTTTATGCTGGCCTTAGCCAATTTCAGCACAATCAGGATCAAAATCAAAACTCGCGCCAGCAGTTAATGAAATTTACTAATAAAAATTCTGCAGATGATTTTGTCGAAGCTATTGATGGTGAATTAACAGGTGGGAATAGTTCTGGAATGGGCTTGCAATCCGGTGTAGATTACCGTATTTAGAAAAAGGAGGTGTTAACATGGCTACTACATATTCAGTTGCTGGCAATAGTCAATCTTCGGCCACTACTAACACAACAACTACCCAAAAAACGAGTGATACTCTTGGTAAAGATGATTTTTTAAAACTACTAATTACCCAATTACAGTACCAGGATCCGATGAATCCAATGGAAGATAAGGAGTTTATTTCGCAAATGGCGCAGTTCACGAGTTTGGAACAAATGAAGAACTTGAACTCGTCGATGCAGATGACGCAGGCCAGCAGCCTGATTGGGATGAAAGTAACTTGGACAAATAGCAGCAATGCTGAAGTAAAGACAGGTGTAGTTAATTCCGTACGGTTAGTAAACGGTGAGCCTAAGTTGGTAATTGGTTCTGATTCCATTGAATTAAGCAAAATAACCGGGGTCGAATTCCCTACGACGGTAAGTACGAATGCCTGATAATCGTATCTATAATTCGTACCAGCCTCTGCCTACGCTTAGTTCATCTGTCCAAGCATCCAACAAAACTAAAGCGAACCCGGTTGCTAATAAAACAACGAATGGTTCTAACTTTAATCAACTGTTACAACAGGAAATAACCGGAGTTAAATTTTCCCAACATGCTTTACAACGCTTAGATAGCCGTAAAATCCAACTTGACAGTACCCAATTAAGCAAACTGAGCCAAGCAGTGGAGAAAGCCGCCCAAAAAGGGGCTAAAGAGTCACTGATCCTGATGAATGATAATTTGGCATTTGTCGTTAGTGTCAAAAATAAGACTGTCATAACAGCTATGGATGGTGCCAACATTAAGGATAATGTATTTACCAATATTGATAGTGCGGTAATTGTTTAGGGCTGGACCTCTTGAGGGAGCCCTCAGGCTGCTGAATGACAGAAGCAGTCACTAAATTAGATATAAATTGGAGGTCATTTTTACTATGATGCGTGCATTATTTTCCGGTGTATCAGGTCTCAAAAACCATCAAACCCGGATGGATGTTATTGGCAATAACATTGCCAACGTTAATACAACTGGGTTTAAGGCCAGTAGAGTTAGCTTTCAGGATGTTTTAAGCCAAACGATACAAGGGGCATCTGCTGCCCAAGGAAATCGCGGCGGCACTAACCCGGTGCAGGTTGGACTGGGTGTCGGTGTGGCTAGTATTGATACTATCTTTACCGATGGAAGTTATCAGTCGACTGGCAAGATGACTGACTTGGCTGTCACAGGTAAAAACTTATTTATTCTCAGCGATGGTACACAAGAATATTATACCAGGGCAGGCAATTTTGATTTTGATGGTAGTGGCATTTATGGTGTCACTGGCACAGGTCTCAAAGTTATGGGCTGGATGGCAAACGCTGCCGGTGAGATAAATGCAACAGGATCGCTTACCGCTATTCAGATTCCGGAAGGAACCTCAATGCCACCCCAAGTATCTACCGAGATTGCCATTGCGAATAACTTGAGTGGAGATGGTAAGGGTATAGCGGCAGGTATTGCTACCGCAGATACGAAAATGAATTTTGAGGGAACGTTGAATGCAAATACGGCTGTGGGTGAAGTAGTGTCATTTCAGGTGCAAACTTATTTGGCAAGTGGCGCACAGGTACCTGTTACCGTTAATTTCAAAAAAACGGGCGAGCCTGGTACTAATACCTGGAGTGTTACAACTGGTGACAGCACAATTGGTGGACAGTCTTTTACGGTAGGGACAGCTATGTCGCCGAGTACACTTTCCATTGACAATGGTAAAGGCGGAACTATGACGGTTGCTGTCGATACCGCTGGTATTATAGCGGGAGCAACTGATGCTTTAAAAGGGAAAACCGATTTGTCTGCAGCAGCCAATGATACTGGAATTAAACTAAGTGGTGTGTTACCTGCGGATGCCCAAGAAGGTGCTGTTGTAGAGACTACTGTTGAGGTTATTGATGGTAATGAACGTGTGCCATATACAATAACGCTTACGAAGACTGCTAATACAACTGAAAATGAATGGAAAGTTACTAAGGCTACTTATACTGATGCTAGCGGTACAGTGCAGGACGTAACTAGTACTATTGCTGTTACTCCTGTTACTGTTCCTGCTACGCCTGCTACGTTTATCGTTGAAGGTGTTAATACTTCTACGATTGCAGTAAATGGATTATCGCTAGACATGTCAGGCATTACAACTGATGCGGCTGATACCGCTAATGCCGCGCTCAATGTGTACGACAGTCTGGGAGGAGCCCATAAAGTTGAATATACTTATACAAAAACCGGTGTGCCAGGTGAATGGAGTGTGTCAGCCAAGGTAGACGGTAAAAATGTTGATGTTACTAACGATAAAATTGCTTTTAATTCCAAGGGTGTCTTAATTTCACCAACTTCGCCTAATGGTGGGCCACAGATTACAGTACCTGGCAGTGCTGGCGCTACCAACTTCCCGGTGACAATGAATCTCTTTTCAGAAGATGGCACTCCGGCTCTTACCCAATATAGTGGCAAATCCACTATTATGGCTACCACTACTGATGGTTATGCGGCCGGTACGCTGAAAAATGTTGTGGCTAATACTTCCGGAGAACTTATTGGTACCTTCAGTAATGAACGGACAATGACGCTGGCTAAGGTGGCCTTGGCTACCTTTAGTAATCCCGGCGGTCTGGAAAAGGCGGGCTCCAACTACTATGTTAAATCGGCTAATTCAGGCGAACGTCGGATTGTTTCTGACGGCGCTTTTGCACCAGGAAGCTTGGAAGGGTCTAATGTTGATTTAGCGGAGCAATTTAGTGATATGATTATTACCCAGCGTGGTTTTCAGGCAAATTCTAAAGATATTACTACTGCTGACGAAATGCTAGAGATAATAGCCAATCTGAAACGATAATCTTAGGGAAAGGTAGCGGGGGGAAGGCCTCCCTTCCGCTACCTGTTTTTTGAAACAATAGTAAGGGGGAGGGATAGATATGATAAAGGTTACAAAACTTAAGTCTCAGGATTGTGATTTTGTAGTGAATGCCGAATTGATTGAAACCATAGAAGAGACACCAGATACAGTAATTACCCTGACTAGCGGCAAGAAGCTGATTGTGGAAGAAGCCATGGATGAGATTGTGCGTAAGGTAATGGATTATCGCCGGGCATTATTCAGAAATATGCGTTAAAATGCAATGCCTTGGGATTGGCGGCAAGATAAGTAATACAAATATTGTATAATGGAGGTGAGACAGTGGCTGAAGAGGAAAAACCCAAAAAGATGTCGATGATGGTAATTATCATCTTGATTGTGGTGGGCTTGATTTTGGCCGGTGGTATTTCGTATTTAATTGCAACCAGAGTTGTATCAGATCAAACGGTTGAGAAAAAAAATTCTCAGCATGAGCCAGGTCAGTTTATTAAGCTCGGTGATGCAAAAGACGGGTTGATTCTCAATATTGGTGGTGTAAATAGTGGACGCTATCTTAAAATTGGCGTTATTGTGGAATTGAAACCAAGTAAAAATACAGCGGCCAAGGAAGGGAAAACGCTCTCACCTGAAGAAATAAAGATACTAGATACTGCTGTTTACGTTTTGCGTTCACAAAAGATCGAAGACTTTGACCCAACTAAGCAAGATCAGTTAAAAGAAATGTTAAAAAATGAAATTAATACAACACTTGGCGAAGATCGTGTATATGATATCTATATCACCAATTTTGTTTTACAGTAGCTTTACATTTATGTTTTTAGTATAATAAAAAACAGCTAGTAGTTAGCTAAGGTGTAGTAACATAACACTTTTTTATGTGAAAGGAGGGGGAGGATTGGCAGGACCCGATGTTTTATCACAATCTGAGATCGACGAACTTTTGTCAGCTTTATCTACAGGTGTTGTAACTGCTGAAGAGATTAAAACCGAAGAAAAACAGCGGAAAATTAAAATATATGATTTTAAACGCCCAGATAAGTTTTCTAAGGATCAAATTCGTACTCTTTATATGCTGCATGAAAACTTTGCGCGTTTGCTTAATACATACCTGTCAGCGCATCTTCGGACACTTATTCATATTGATGTGGCCTCTGTTGACCAACTGACGTATGAGGAGTTTATCCGGTCAATGCCCAACCCCAGTGTTATTAGTATCTTTCAGATGCGACCACTTAAAGGTAATGCAATATTAGAGATAAATCCTAATATTGTACTGGCTATCATTGACCGATTATTTGGCGGTCCAGGGTTACCACCTGCTAAGCCACGTTCCTTGACCGATATTGAGGAAGCGATTATCCGGAAAGTAATTAATAAAGCTATGGAGAACATGCAGGATGCCTGGAAACAGGTTGTAGCGATTGAACCCCGCATGGAGGCTTTAGAGACCAATCCACAGTTTACCCAGATTGTTCCTCCTAATGATATGGTTGTACTTATTACTCTGCAAGCTAAGATTGGCCAGGCTGAAGGTTTGATGAATATTTGCATTCCGTATTTGGTACTTGAGCCGATTATGTCCAAATTGACGACAACCTTCTGGGTGTCTGCTGCCACTGCTAAGCAGGCATCACCGGAAACCATGAATGTATTAAAACGAAAAATTGAAAGAACGCTGATTCCTTTTATAGTTGAGCTTGGGCGGGCCACAGTTACTGTCCATGAACTATTAGATTTAGGTGTGGGTGATGTATTGCAGCTGGAGACAAAAGCGGAAAATGACCTAAGCCTAATGATTGGCAGCCGAGAAAAATTTAAGTGTAAACCAGGTCTTATTGCTAATAGAAATGCAGTACAAATAACTCAAGTAATTTCCCAAGGAGATGATAATAATGAGTGATGGATTCCTGTCCCAGGAAGAAATAGACGCTTTGCTAAGAGGCGAACCAGTTGCAGCCTCGCCATCTCCGGCTGGGCAAGATTTATCTGATATTGAAAAAGATGCTTTAGGTGAGATTGGTAATATATCTATGGGTACTGCTGCTACGACGCTGTCTGTACTTTTAGGCAGACGAGTATCTATTACTACACCTAAGGTTTCGATAACTAGCTTAAATGAAATTAAGCGCCAATATCCGTTGCCGTATTTAGTCATTGAGGTAGGGTATACACAAGGCCTGTTAGGTACCAACATTTTGGCGGTACGCGAGCAGGATGCGTTAATTATCGCCGACTTAATGATGGGGGGGGATGGCACTAATCCGCCAACAGAACTAAATGAACTCTATATGAGTGCTGTTAGTGAATCTATGAATCAAATGATGGGTTCAACGGCAACCTCCATATCGACTATGTTTAAGAAAAAAGTTGATATTGCTCCACCAAAAGTCAATCTGCTTGACTTTGCGGTTGATCCTAATATTGATAGTATCGTTTCTGGTGACGATTCGTTAGTGCGGGTGTCTTTCCGTATGGAAGTAGAGGATCTTATTGACAGTGAGCTTATGCAGATATTGCCTATTAATGTTGCTAGAGAAATGGTTGAAAATCTGTTAAATGCAGTGCAAACACCCACAGCAGCAGCTCCAGCTGCACCGCAGCCAACAGCTGCGCCGCAACCTGCTCCTGCCGCCGCTCAGCCAGCACCCCAACCTAAACAGCAATCAGTGCAAAATGTTGCTGTACAGCCTGTGCAGTTCGCTGCATTAAAACCAGCAGGGATGCCTGGTGTGGATGCTAATATTGGCCTTATTATGGATGTTCCACTACAGATTACGGTTGAACTGGGGCGGACTCGCAAACTAATTCGCGATATTTTAGAATTGACACCAGGTTCAGTAGTTGAATTGGACAAACTTGCGGGAGAACCGGTAGATGTTCTGGTTAATGGTAAACTAATTGCCAAAGGCGAGGTTGTTGTAATTGATGAAAACTTTGGCGTACGGATTACCGATATAATAACTCCTTTGGAACGAGCTAGCCATCTTCAGTAGTAATTCCGAATTTTATTTGAGATAGGGGAGATAAGTTTAATGGCCATTAAAGTTTTAATTGTTGATGATGCCGCTTTTATGAGAATGATGATTAAAGATATTTTATCTAAAAATGGGTATGATGTAGTTGGCGAAGCAGAAAATGGTCTCAAAG
Source organism: Sporomusa sp. KB1 (assembly GCF_007830295.1). Taxonomy (GTDB): domain Bacteria; phylum Bacillota; class Negativicutes; order Sporomusales; family Sporomusaceae; genus Sporomusa. The sequence continues at coordinate 4,098,330 of NZ_VLKC01000002.1, forward strand.
CGGTAGAAAAATATCAGGAACTTAAACCGGATTTGACCACTATGGATATTACTATGCCGGAAATGGATGGAATTGCAGCCGTAAAAGAAATTAAAAAGATGGATGCTAGTGCAATCATTATTATGTGTAGCGCAATGGGACAGCAGGCTATGGTTATCGAAGCAATTCAATCAGGTGCCCGTGACTTTATTGTTAAGCCATTCCAGCCTGATCGTGTTTTGGAAGCTGTCCGCAAAGCGGTTGGTTAGTCAGGTGAATTAATAGATGTTTGGTAATTTGCGCGTTAACGGCAGTATCCTAGTATTTGTTAGTTGGTTATTCTTGTTTACAGGTCAGGTATTGGCTGCTGCTGAAACGGGCGAATATTTAAAATATCAGGAGCCTCAACCAGCAACCTCATCTTGGCTTGCAACCAGTGGTTATATTGTATCGTTACTATTAACTTTTTTGTTAGTTCTTGCCCTTGCTTATCTTACTTCGCGGTTTTTAGGACAAAGAATGACTAGCGGTGGTAGATTTGGCAGCGGTAAGGTTTATGCTACATTGTCTTTGGGGCCTAATCGTGCTATCTATGTAATAGAGATAGCAGGCAAGTTTATGGTATTGGGAGTAACCGAGCAAAGTATTACGATGCTCAATGAGATTACCTCTTTATCAGATATTGAGCAACTTAAGGCTACTCAAACTGTCGCTATGCCTCCGGAACAATTCAGCAGTGTTTTTGATCGACAAATTGGTATGCTTAGGCAAATGCAAAAAAAATCCCTTTTTAATTTTACTTCCGACACTCCCGAATTTCGCGAGAAGGAGCAGGATACCGATAGTAGGAAGAGGTAAATAGAGTGTCACAATGGATTAACTATGTGAAATCTTGGCAAAAACATGGTTTGATTTTGACCATAATTATTGTACTAGCTTTTCCAGCTGTAGCTGGAGCCGCGCCGCTGATACCTATTCCCAACATTAATGTTGGTGTGGAACAAGCAAATAGTCCTCAGGATGTTGCGCTTAGCCTGCAAGTTCTGTTAATGTTAACGGTGCTTTCACTGGCACCGTCTATTTTGATTATGATGACTTCATTTACTCGTATAATTATAGTATTGTCATTTTTACGCAGTGCTTTGTCAACTCAGCAGATGCCTCCGAATCAAGTTTTAGTTGGGCTTTCGCTGTTCTTGACCTTTTATACGATGTCTCCCTATTTCGACCAGGTGAATCAAAATGCCTTACAGCCTATGCTGGCTGGGACGATGGATCAACAAACGGCAATGACTGAGGCAGTGAAACCGATGCGTGAATTTATGTTTAAGCAAACTCGTGAAAACGATTTAGCCTTATTTGTAAATTTGTCAGAGATGCCTCGGCCCAATGGACCGGAAGATGTTCCCACAACGGTATTAATTCCTTCTTTTATTATTAGTGAGCTTAAAACTGCTTTTCAGATTGGTTTTTTGATTTATATTCCATTTATTGTTATTGATATGGTCGTGGCTAGTACCCTCATGGCTATGGGGATGATGATGTTGCCGCCGTCAATGATATCATTACCTTTTAAGGTATTATTATTTATATTGGTGGATGGCTGGCATTTGATTACACGGTCATTAGTCAGTAGCTTTATGTAGGGGGGCGCTTATGTCTGGTGATATGGCTATTCAGATTGGTCGTGATGCCTTGACAATGGTTATGCTAGTGTCAGCCCCGATGCTCATTCTGGGGCTGGTTGTTGGTGTTGCGGTCAGCATATTTCAGGCGACAACACAAATACAAGAGCAGTCACTTGCCTTTATCCCTAAAATTATTGCTGTTTTTGTTGCTGTACTTGTTTTTGGTCCATGGATGCTGAGTATATTGATTACCTATACCAGAGACTTGTTTTTGAGTCTGCCTACTATGGTTCGTTAACGGAGAAGATGAGGTAGTTCTACCAATGATAGGTGGTAAGAAAGAGTGGATCTGTTTACTTTATTGCAAAACCAGTTGGGATTTTTCCTGTTGATTTTTGCAAGACTGAGTGGGATATTTTCATCAGCTCCTATTTTTGGTGCTAAAAATGTTCCGTTAATAGTAAAGGCTGGGTTATCATTACTAATATCCTATATTTTGTTACCACTATTAATCCAATCTAACCTTGTTATCCCAGATGCTGTACTCTCCTATATGGCGGTAGTAATTGGTGAATTTTTAATTGGCTTGATTATGGGCTTTGCATGTTCATTTATCTTTTATGGAATACAGATGGCAGGCACCTTATTAGATACACAAATTGGCTTTGGAATGGTTAATGTCATAGATCCTCAATTTGGCCAGCAGGTACCACTTGTTGGCAATTTTAAATATATTTTAGCTATATTAGTGTTTTTGACTAGTAACAGTCATCATCTTTTTTTGTCAGCCATTGTTTACAGTTTTACAAGTATTCCGGTAACTCGCGGATTGTTTCGTCCCGAACTTGCCAATATTGTGGTCGACATGGTTGGAGATATTTTTATCATTGCAATTAAGATTAGTTTACCAGTAGTGGTAGCAATACTGCTTACTGATGTTGCGTTAGGTATTTTGGCCCGTACTATGCCGCAAATGAATATTTTTGTTGTTGGCATGCCGGGCAAAATTATTGTCGGCATTTTTGTACTATCGTTGGCTTTGCCGTTTTATATAGCATTTTTGGAGGTGGTTTTCAGTGGGGGTTTTCATAATATGTACCGCCTCTTGGAAAGCTTTGCCTCAAGTTAAAGATAGTCAGTATAAACTGAATACCTTTGATTTGCAGTTGTTTAATGGCGAAAAAACGGAAGAAGCTACCCCTAAGCGAAAAGCGGATGCTAAGAAAAAGGGGCAAGTGGCCAAAAGTTCTGAGATTAGTTCTGCTTTCGTCATTCTGGCTGCTTTTTATACGCTCAAGTTGGTTGGGGTTGGTGTATATAATGAATTAGCAGGCTACATGACAGCTATTTTGTCTGGTCTGACTACCACAGATTTGACGATTAATGCTGTTCAGTTATTATTCTTTAATGTGGGATTAGTTATGGTAAAGACAGTCTTGCCGATTCTTTTAGTTATTATGGTGATATCAGTGGTTATTAACTTTATGCAAGTAGGAGTCGTTTTTTCAACCGAAGTATTAATGCCGGATTTTAGTAAACTTAATCCGCTATCTGGTTTTGGGCGACTGTTTTCGAAAAGATCACTTGTTGAACTTGCAAAAGCTCTTTTTAAAGTGGGTATTATTGGTTACTTTATTTATCGCTTTGCTATTGTTCAAATAAGTGATATTTCTAAACTAATTAGCATGGAATTAATTGACTCGCTTAGATTAACTGGTTCGTTGATTATGGATTTAGCTTTTCAAATTATTACGGTTATGATGATTTTGGCAATATTTGATTATATTTATCAATGGTGGGAACATAATGAAAGTTTGAAGATGTCTAAGGAAGAAGTTAAACAAGAAATGAAACAAACAGAGGGAGACCCGCAAATAAAAAGTAAAATCAGGGAAAGGCAGCGGGCGATGGCGATGCGGCGAATGATGCAAGAAATTCCCAAAGCCGATGTAGTCGTTACTAACCCTACTCATTTGGCGATTGCCCTTAAATATGAGAAAAGTATGGCAGCTCCGGTAGTTTTGGCTAAAGGTCAGGATTTTTTGGCTGAGCGTATCAAACAAATTGCACGGGATAATAAAGTTGTCGTTGTAGAGAATAAGTCGTTAGCCCGTGCCTTATACCCTGTGGTAGATATTGGCGATGTTATACCTGCTGAGTTATATCAAGCGGTTGCAGAAGTCCTGGCTTATGTATATCGCTTGAAGAAACGCTTGTCCTAGTAGAAGGAGCGATAAAATAGATGGCTGTTATGCGAGAATCCAAACTATTTACAAATCTAGAAAAATATAGTGACGTCATGGTGGCTGTGTTTATTATTACTATTGTCGGAATGATGATTATTCCGCTGCCAACAATGTTACTTGACCTCTTATTGACATTAAATATTACGCTGGCTGTAATTATTGTAATGGTGGCTATTTATAATATTGAGCCTTTAGATTTTTCAGTATTTCCATCATTGCTTTTAATTGCTACCTTATTTCGGTTGGCGCTTAATGTATCTTCTACACGTCTTATTTTGCTTGAGGGCCATGCGGGGGAAGTTATTGCTGCCTTCGGTAATTTTGTAGTTGGTGGTAATGCGGTAGTTGGTTTTATTGTATTTGTTATTTTGATTATCATTCAGTTTATTGTAATCACCAAAGGCGCCGAACGTGTCGCTGAAGTTGCCGCACGTTTTACTTTGGATGCTATGCCTGGTAAACAAATGAGCATTGATGCTGACCTTAATGCCGGGCTCATTTCGGATAAGGACGCGCGTGAACGACGCAGTAATATTCAGCGGGAAGCTGATTTTTATGGTGCGATGGATGGTGCCAGTAAGTTTGTTAAAGGTGATGCCATTGCAGCTATTATTATTATTGTAATTAATATTGTCGGCGGTTTTATTATTGGGATGGTGCAGCGTGACCTGGATGTGTTGCAAGCGCTTCATACCTATACGTTGTTGACTGTAGGTGAAGGTTTGGTTAATCAGATACCGGCGTTATTAATATCTACGGCTACTGGTATAGTGGTAACCAGAGCTGCTTCTGATTCTAATCTAGGCTCAGATCTTACTCGTCAACTTATCAATAATCCCCGCGTATTCTTTATCGCTTGCGGGGTATTATTGCTTTTAGGCTTAATTCCAGGGTTACCTGGTATTCCGTTTTTGACGATCAGCCTGATTACTGGTGTTATTGGTTATGCGCTCGTTAAAACTCAACAAACAGATGTTCAAACAGAAATGTCTCAACAAGAGGAAATCGAAAAAGAAGAGGTCCGTAAGCCCGAAAATATCATTGCTTTGTTACAGGTTGATCCGATGGAATTGGAGATTGGTTATAGTCTTATCCCGCTTGTTGATGTTAGCCAAGGCGGTGACTTACTAGACCGGGTGGTTATGATTCGTCGCCAATGTGCATTAGAACTAGGGCTTATTGTTCCAACAATACGAATTCGTGATAATATTCAGTTGAAACCTAGTATCTATGTAATTAAATTAAAAGGGATTGAAATTGCTAGAGGCGAATTAATGCTAGATCACTTTTTAGCGATGGATTCAGGTGCGGCTTTTGAATCGGTGCCAGGAATTGAGACTGTGGAACCGGCTTTTGGGTTGCCAGCACTGTGGATTCAAGAGACTTATCGTGAGCAAGCTGAGCTTGCGGGTTATACGGTAGTTGACCCGGTGTCTGTTTTGGCAACACATCTTACTGAGATTATCAGAAGCCATGCGGCTGAGATTCTAGGGCGACAAGAAGTACAAACCTTGGTTGAGTCTGTTAAACAAAATAATGCAACTGTAGTCGAGGAATTGACACCTAATCTCTTATCAATTGGTGAAATTCAAAAAATCTTGGGAAATTTGTTACGTGAGAAAATTTCTATTAGAGATTTGGTAACAATCTTTGAGACAGCGGCTGATTATGCTCAATTAACAAAAGATACGGAAATTCTAACTGAGTATGTTCGGCATGCACTTTCTCGCCAAATATCCCGTCAATTTGTAAATAATAATATTTTAACCTGTTTAACGGTTGATCCGCAGTTGGAAAACACAATCGTTAATTCAGTACAGCGCACTGAACAAGGTTCCTATGTTGCATTAGAGCCGAAAGTGGTGCAAGCTGTAATTACTAGTCTTACAAATGAACTTTCTAAGCTTACGAATATGGGTTATCAGCCAGTAGTTCTTACAAATCCGGGAGCTAGGCTATATTTTCGCAAACTTACAGAACGTGTGGCGCCCAATTTAACGGTCTTATCCTATGCTGAAATAGATCCAAAAGCTGAAGTACAGGCACTAGGGATGGTGAAATTGTAAGTTGAAAGTTAAACTATTTACCGCACACAATATGGCAGAAGCAATGGCTCATGTAAAGCAGGATTTAGGACGAGATGCTGTTATCTTGCATACCCGACGGTTTAAAAGAGGGGGAATTTTTGGTTTTTTCGGCAAAGAAATGGTTGAGATTATGGCAGCCATAGATACTGTTCAGACTACCATTGTCGAGAAAAAGCAGCCCATCATTACTACTCCACCTGTAGCCAATACGGATGACACAAAAATATCGGCGTTACAGATGGAAATGGCTACTATGCGAAAAATGATTGAGCAGATGGTATGCCAACTTGGTAAAAATGATAAAGAATTATCACCCCTTATGGACTTATTAATTAAGAATGATATCGATCCGGTGATTGCTGCCAACCTTATTAAAGGATTGCCAGATGAAAACTTGATTGCCGGCAGCGATCATGCGAGTGTTCGTAAGCTTTTAGCTGATCGTATTGTTAATTACTTCCCCAAAATTGATGGAATTGATATAATGCCCTCAAGCTGTAAGACGGTGGCTTTGATCGGTCCGACCGGTGTTGGGAAAACGACGACTATTGCTAAGCTAGCTGCTAATTTTGTTTTAAAAGAGGGATATAAGGTAGCACTTTTGACCGCTGATACATATCGGATTGCAGCTGTTGAGCAGTTAAAAACGTATGGTGATATTATTGGCGTACCCATTGAAATCGTATATTCGCCTGATGAGTTTAAGGCTGCTCTTTGCCGTCATCAGGATAAGGATTTGGTGCTAGTGGATACCGCTGGCCGCAGTCCTAGCAATCAATGCCAATTAACGGAACTCCAGGCATTATTGTCAGTGGATCCAGATATTGAAACACATCTTGTTTTGAGTACTACAACTAAATATCGTGATGTCTTAGAAATAGTAAATAAATTTTCGATTTGTTCTCCACAAAAAATTTTATTTACAAAAGTGGATGAAGCAAGTAATTTGGGAACTATCCTAAATTTGGTATATCATTTTCCGACATCTTTATCATATATGACTACAGGACAAAGTGTTCCAGATGATATTGAGTTAATTAGTTCAACCAAATTAGCGAATATGATTTTGAGGGATTAAAATGAGTGATCAAGCTGAAAAATTGCGTCAAATGACACTACATTCTTCAATTCCGACAAGTCCGATTATTAAGCAAAGTGCTAAAAGCCGGGTAATCACAGTTACCAGTGGTAAAGGCGGTGTAGGAAAAACTAATTTTACCGTGAACCTCGCGCTTGCTTTAGCCGCACTTAACAAAAAGGTATTGGTAATTGATGCTGACTTAGGGATGGCTAATGTTGAAGTGGTATTGGGGTGTTCAGCCACTTATACTATTCTTAATTTATTGGAAGACGGTTTGAAGATTGCTGATATTGCCACAGAAGGTCCGCGCGGCATTAAGTTTATGGCCGGCGGTTCTGGAATTTATCATCTGGCAAATTTAAGCGATGCCCATTTAAACCATATAATAGGCCAAATATCTTTATTTGATAATTGGGCTGACTTTATTTTAATTGATACAGGAGCTGGAATCAGTCGCAATGTTTTAAATTTTGTTGTGGCCGCTGATGAAGTTATTATTATTACGACACCAGAGCCCACAGCAATTACTGATGCCTATGCTATGGTGAAGGCCTATGCTGGGCAAAAGGGGACGGCACCACTTAAGCTGGTGATTAACCGTATTGTAGACCGTGATGAAGGCCAAATGGTTGTTGATAAATTGATGCGAGTCTCTCAGCGATTTCTCAATGTAGCCATTGATCATCTTGGATATGTTTATGAAGACCGTAATATGGTAAAGGCTGTTAAAAGCCAAATACCACTTTTGATATCGTTTCCAGAAGCGATATCATCCCGTTGTATTGAAGATATTGCACAACAAATACTTCATGGTAAAAATGTACAGCAAAGGCCCCGTGGAATGAAAGGATTTTTTTATAAGTTTTTAGAATATATGTAGTAGTCCTCAAATGGGGGGGGTGTCGTTATTAGTATTGAGTCAAAAGATATTTTTAAAATTAATCAACGTATTAAAGTAATTGTTCCTGATCGAAGTGGTCTTGCAGAGCAATATCGCAGCCGGATTGAAGATATAACTGCTGAGAATATGGTGATAGCTATGCCAATGAGTAAGGGCGTTCCGGTCATGCTGCAACAAGGTGATATATTCTTCGGACGGACAGTGATTAACCACATGGCTTTTGAATTTACCAGCTCTCTGCTCAGCAGACAGATTAATCCGTTGCCTGTATGGACGATTGTCTTGCCTTATAATATAAAAAAAATTCAGCAAAGGGCTTTTGTCAGGATTGATTTGAATATACTTGTTCAAATTAGAGCGATTGATGCTGATGAAATGCTTGATGATACAATAATCAACGCTTCAACAAAAGATATTAGTGGTGGTGGTGTGCAAATTGTTACCGGTCACAAATGGCCTGTTGGAACTAAATTGATGGTTACAATTCATTATCCACAGATTGGTGCTCTTACTTTAGAAAGTGAAGTGGTTAGGGTGTTTCAGCCACAGCATGAGCTTGCGGTATTCTGGGTGGGGATACGATTTCTTGAAATTGCCGAAAAAGACCGTAGTAATATTATTAAGTTTATTTTTAAAAAGCAGCTTGAACAGCGCCGCAAAGAGTTGGAGTAACTAAAAGGTATTGGTGGTGATTTTATGATAAAAGTGCTGGTTGTTGATGATTCTGTGTTCATGCGTAAGCTTTTAGGTGATTTATTTTCTAATGAAGCTGATTTTACTGTTATTGAGACTGCACGCAATGGTAAAGATGCAATTGATAAAGCAAAACGCCTGAAGCCTGACTTAATTACTCTTGATGTTGAGATGCCGATTGTGGATGGTCTTAAGGCCTTAGAAATAATTATGTCAGAATGCCCTACACCGGTAGTTATGATAAGTAGCTTGACGAAGGCAGGCGCTATTGCTACTTTGCGGGCACTTGAATTAGGTGCTGTTGATTTTGTTGCTAAAACGGCAGGGCCTATCTCTAATATAGCGGATGTACGAGATGAAATACTTGCTAAATGCCGGGCTGCTGTTAGAGCTAATGTCTCGCAGCTTACAAATACGCAAACTACCAACCGTATGCCGACAACGAAACAAGTGTATTCATCACCTGGTGTACTAACCGAAGAACGAATTATTGCTATTGGTACTTCGACCGGTGGACCACGGGCTTTGCAAGAGGTTATAACTAAAATTCCCGGCAATATTCCCTGTGGAATTGTTATAGTCCAGCATATGCCGCCAGGATTTACTAAATCATTAGCAGAACGGCTGAACTCATTATCTGCTGTAACAGTGAAGGAAGCTGAACATAATGATGTTGTGTGCCCAGGACTTGTGTTGATTGCACCAGGAGATTATCATATGCTGCTTGAAAAAGAAGGTGGTAAGGTAGTTGTTAAGCTTAGCCAAAACCCTCCCATTGGTGGACATAGACCAGCAGTAGATCCTTTACTAGAATCAGTAGCCCGTATTTTTGGCAGTAAGGCAATAGGGGTTATTTTAACCGGTATGGGCCATGATGGTACAAAAGGTATTCAAGCGATTAAACGTCAAAATGGCCAGACAATTGCGGAAGATCAATCAACGGCAGTTGTATTTGGAATGCCTAAATCAGCTATTGAAGCAGGTGTAGTTGATAGGGTAGCGCCCATTACTGGTATAACCGCTGAAATACTTAGAGCTTTAGCTAAACAATAAACATAAATCGTGATACGGGGGTGTAGATGAATGGATATTAATCAGTATATGGGAATGTTTTTAGAAGAATCTCGTGAGCACCTTCAAGCCTTAAATAGTTGTTTGCTTGATCTTGAAAATGATCCTGGCAATCTAAATGTACTTGATGAAATATTTAGAAGTGCTCATACCATTAAAGGTATGTCTGCTACCATGGGGTTTACTACTATTGCGGAGCTTACACATGAGATGGAAAATGTTCTTGATTTGCTTCGTAAAGGGACACTGCAGGCAAATGATGATATTACTGATATTTTATTTAAATGTGTTGATACCTTGGAGCAGCTAGTCGAGAACGTATCCTCGAATTCTGATACGCCTATTGAGATTAAACCGCTCATTTCCAAACTCACTGCAATTGCTAAAGGTGAGCCGTGTTCAGTATCTGAGCAACACTCTGTGCAGGTTGCAGTGACGCCAGAAACGGAATCTATTTCAGTTCAAGCTGTCAATCTTGATGAAACGGAGCTCAATGTTGTTAAAGCTGCAAGAAAGCAAGGCATTGAGTGTTATGAAGTTCATATTAATTTGCGGGCAGGATGTCTCCTTAAATCTGCCAGGGCATATATGGTAATGAGCGCATTAGAAGAACTTGGTGAGGTTATTAAGAGTGTTCCAACTGTTGAAGAATTGGAAAAAGAAAACTTTGACAATTCTTTCCAAGTTAGTGTTTTGACAAGTATTAATGCGGAGAATATTGAAACAGCTGTTCTCAATATTTCAGAGGTTGAAAAAGTAGATGTTATTCCAGTGATAATTCCGGAAAATACCGAAAAATCAGCCCCAATCCCAGAGGCTCAAGCAGATAACCCAACTGTCAGCAAACGGGATAAAAAGGTCTCTGGTGACAAACCGGAAAAACCGGCCGCTAATGAACAACATAATGATAAAAAGCTTAAAAGTGGTCAATCAGTAAGAGTTGATATTGATAAATTGGATAGTTTGCTTAACCTTGTTGGGGAATTAGTTATTAACAAGACCCGGCTGGAGCAAATTGGATTAACACACAAACTTACTGATCTTGTCGAAACAATTGAACAAATGGATAGGGTAACGACAGATTTACAGTCAGTAGTCATGAAAGTTCGGATGGTTCCTGTTGGCCAGGTGTTTAATCGTTTTCCACGAATGGTTAGAGATTTGTCACGCGAATTAAATAAAGAAATTAACCTCATTATTCAGGGGGAGGAAACAGAACTTGACCGTACTGTAATTGATGAAATTGGCGATCCTTTAGTTCATCTTTTGAGAAACTCTATTGATCATGGTGTTGAACATCCGGCTGAACGGCAAGCCAAAGGCAAGAATCCTGTTGGCGAAGTTCGCTTGATTGCCCGTCATGAAGGTAATAATGTTATTATTATGGTTGAAGATGATGGGAAAGGCATTAATGCCGATGTTATAAAACAAAAGGCTGTGGAGCGGGGGATGATTACGCAAGCTGAAGCTGATAAGCTTGAAGCAGCTGAAGCTGTTCGGCTTGTGTTTTTGCCCGGTTTTTCGACTGCTGAAACAGTAACCGATGTTTCAGGACGTGGCGTAGGTATGGATGCTGTTAAGACTAAAATTGAATCATTAGGCGGCATGGTAGATGTTGAGACCAAAATTAATATGGGTAGTAAGTTCAAGATTCGACTGCCACTAACATTGGCTATTATTCAGGCATTATTAGTGAAAGTATGTGAAGAAATTTATGCTATTCCGCTTGGCTCCATTGATAGCACCATTAATATTACACCCCAGGATATAAAAACGATTCAAAATCAAGAGGTTATCTTACTTAGGGGCCAAATCATTCCCATAGTTCGTTTGGCAAATGTGCTTAATGTTGCTAATACTTGCCAGCATAGTCAGGAAGAATTATTTGTAGTAATCGTTCATATTGGGGAAGAGCGTGCCGGGATCATTGTAGATACGCTTATTGGGCAGCAAGAAATAGTAATTAAATCTATGGGAAAATTATTAGCTGGAATTAAGGTTATTGCCGGTGCTACTATTCTAGGTAATGGCCAAGTAGCACTTATCTTAGATGTTGGGGCGCTAAAACAGTAAAAAGGGGAGGGAAGAAGAGTGGCTGAACTAACATATTCTGGTAATGATATTCAGTTAGTAGTATTTAAATTAGGGCGCGAGGAGTATGGTGTCAGTATTCTGCAAGTTCAAGAGATCAAGCGAATAACGGAGATTACCCGGGTTCCTCATTCACCTGATTATATTAAAGGGGTAATGAATTTACGCGGTAGTATTTTGCCTGTTATTGATTTGAAGAAAAGACTTAATTTACCTCCCGAAGAGTATACGGAAGATACGCGAATTATTATTATAAAAGTTGAAGATATAGTTGTTGGCATGATTGTCGATGCTGTGTCTGAAGTAACAACAATTGATCAAAATAGTATTGAACCACCGCAAGCGGTAGTGGGTGGTATTGCTGGAGATTATTTAAGTGGTGTAGGTAAATTAGATAATCGACTTTTAATATTGCTTAATACGGATGCAATTATTGGTGTGGGTCAAGAAGTTAAAGCTAGTTAATAGTTAGGTGTAGATATCAAAGGGGTGGCAAAACTTGTCTGAGGATATATTAAAACTATCATCATTGCAGTTAGATGCGTTGAGGGAAATAGGTAATGTTGGCGCTGGCAATGCGGCAACTGCGCTATCTCAAATCATTAATAACAAAATTGATATGACAGTACCAGAAGTGGCTATTCTCCCTCTTGGCGAAGTACCAGAGGTGGTAGGAGGCCCAGATGCTATGGTTGCGGGGGTTTACCTCAGAGTTTTTGGCTTGGCACCTGGGAGTATCTTATTTTTGCTTCCTCGTGACAGTGCTTTTTACTTGGTTGATATGCTGATGGGGCGCAGCCAAGGTGAAACTCAACTCCTTAATTCTATGGATGAATCAGCGCTGATGGAGATTGGCAATATTTTGGCGGGTGCCTATTTGAATGCACTTTCTCACTTTACTAAACTGACATTATTACCATCTATTCCGGCTTTGGCCGTTGATATGGCTGGTGCTATATTAAGCGTTATCTTGAGTCAGCTAGGTCAAATGGGCGATCATGCATTGGTAATCGAAACTGAATTTACTACTGATAATGATGGCGTTAAGGGTCACTTTTTCCTTATTCCTGATCCCGGTTCTCTGAGTACAATTTTGGCGGCAATCGGGGTGACAGAATAATGGCTGAACTAATAAAAGTCGGCATGGCTGATTACAAGGTTGGGCGTAATCCAGCTAGCTTAATTAGTTATGGACTAGGATCCTGTGTTGGTATCGCGCTTTTTGATTTGGTTGCTAAGGTAGGTGGATTAGCCCATATAATGTTACCTGACAGTACGCAAGCCCGCTCAGCAGAGAATATAGCAAAATTTGCGGATACGGCTTTACCGGCTATGCTTAATGATATAATAAAATTAGGTGCAAGCAAGTCACGTATTACGGCGAAGATTGCTGGCGGAGCACAAATGTTTACATTTACTAATGCTACTGATATTATGCGGGTAGGTGAGCGTAATGCAGAAGCTGTGCGTTTAGTGTTAAAGAAGCTGGAGATACGATTAATAGCTGAAGATACCGGTGGTAATTATGGACGTACAGTGGAGTTGAAATTGGACACTGGTATTTTTCGCGTCAAAACCATTGATAAAGGTGAAAAAGAATTATAATTGGAGGAAGGACTATGACACTAAAGTTGCGGATTAGCTTATATGTGGCACTTATTGCCAGTGGCTTAACATTATTGGTAGGTGCGCATAATAATATTACACTAACTGCTATGTTATACCGAACATTAGTATCGTTAGTTCTTTTTGCAATTATTGGATATGTTTGTGGTCAATTTGCTGAGCGCTATTTTCAAGAAACCCTGGATGAATTAGAACCTAAGGGCGTGGATGTTACTATTGCAGGTAGCGATGACCAACAGGGGGATGAGGTACCGATTGCAGAATTTGAACCTCTTAACCCTAATAATTTTGAGAATATAACACTAACGCAAAAGTAACGATGGAGGGGTAAGCGCCAATGGCAGATAATAATGCTGAAGAGAAGGCTGCTAACACTCTCAAACGTTGGCGGGAGTATAGTAATAACAGGAGCCCGGAGATTCGGGAGAAAATTATTGAGAACTACTTGCCTTTAGTTAAACTAGTGGCAGGCCGTGTTGCAGTTAGTCTTCCTCAGCATGTAGATAAAGATGATTTAATTAGTAATGGATTTTTTGGTCTTATGGAATCAATTGAACGCTTTGATGCTGATAGAGGAGTTAAGTTCGAGACCTATGCAGTTGTAAGGATCAGGGGAGCTATTCTTGACTCCCTTAGAGCTCAAGATTGGGTTCCGGCTACCATTAGACAAAAAGCACGACAATATGAACAAACAGTCGCCAAGTTAGAACATGCGCTGGGACGCTCAGTAAAAGATGAAGAAATTGCGATGGCAATGAAAATCCCACTCAGTGAACTGTATAAGCTTATTAATCATCTAAATGCCAGCACACTTATTCCACTTGAAGAATTTGCCAGAACAGAGACAGCTTCGCAGCATACGCCGAACCCTGCACAACATATTGAAGAGCAAGAAGTAAAAGATATGTTAGCCAAAAGTATTGATAAGTTGCCAGAAAAAGAGCGTTTGGTGGTTAGTCTTTACTATTACGAAGGACTGACATTAAAAGAGATCAGTTTGATATTAAAACTGTCGGAAGCTCGTATATCTCAACTTCATACTAAAGCTATTTTCCGGTTACGAGGTGCTCTGTCAAGGCTAAAATCAAGCTTTATTTAATAATCAAACCTAGTCGTTAGTGCTAGTGATGGGAGATTGGGTATGAGTGATGATACACGCTTATTAGAACAGGCAGATGATTATGTAAGTTCACTTGATGGATATTTTACTATTACAACAGATGAAGATGGTATTTATCTAGCTGTATATTCTCCGCAAGGTGAGGGACAGCCTGTAAAAGTATCTCAAATTACTGAGCTTTTGAGAGAACGCGGCATTGATAAAGTAGAGAATGCTTTGCTTGTTCGTGTAGTAAAAGAGGCATTAGGTACTCCCATTAAAGTGGCAGAGAAACTAGTTGAAACAGAACCGGTTATTCAGGTTTTGGTCTCTCGTGATAGAATGGAGGCCACTTTACAGGTAGATATGCCGAAAGGCTGTCGACCGGTTACTATTGATGAGATTATGGATAAGGTTAAACAGACTGGTATAGTTTATGGAATTGACAGCGCGGCAATTGAAGCAGCACGCACCAGACCGGGAAGCATGGTCGTCTGTGCAAAGGGATTACCACCTGTTAATGGAGTTAATGCCGGTATCACATATTTTGTTGATTTAGAAAACAAAGGGCGACCTGTAGAATTAGATGATGGCAGGGTCGATTTTAAAAGCCTTAATATGTTTACCGTTGTTCAGAAAGATGAGTTGTTAGCTGAAAAAGTGCCTGCAACACAAGGGACGGCGGGAATTGATGTCTTGGGAAATGAAGTTGCAGCTAAACCTGGTAAAGATTTACTATTGCCGACAGGTAAAAATGTTTATGCTGTTGAGGGATTGAAAGTGTATGCTGCTCAAGCAGGCCAAATTGTTATTACTAATAAGAAAATAACGGTTATTCCCCTTATTGAAGTGAAAGGCGATGTTGATTTATCAACAGGCAACATTGAATTTGTCGGTAGCGTAATAGTTAAAGGCTCAGTACAAACTGGTTTTACAGTAAAGGCTGAAGGCAATGTAGAGATTGCCGGTAATGTCAGTGGTGGCATTGTTGAGGGCAAGAATGTTGCTGTTCGTATGGGTATTCAGGGAATGAACAAAGGATATATCAAAGCAAGTGAGAATGTTGTTGCAAAGTATATTGAAAATGCAACTGTATTAGCAGGAAAAGACGTCATTGTCAGTGATGTTGTTTTACATAGTAAAGTGAGTGCCGGCAAAAGAGTAATTGTTGACGAACGGCGTGGCCTTATTGTTGGTGGACAAATATCCGCAGGTGAAGAAATTAAGGCTAAGACTATTGGTACTTATTCTGCTACTAATACTGATATTGAGGTCGGGGTAAATCCGGCGTTACGTGAAGAATACCAAACGTTACGCAAAGAAATTAAAAAGCTTGAATTTGATTTAGAGCAAGCGCAAAAAGCTTTACATATATTACGAGCGATGAACCAGAGTACGATGGCGCCAGACAAACATGAAATGTTGCTTAAATTGACGAAAGCTCAGTTTCATTTAATTGGTCAGACTGAGACCATGCGTAATAGACTGTCAGAAATAGAAATCGCTCTGGAAGAAATGCGCTATGGTCATATTAAAGTAGCAGATACAGTTCACCCTGGGGTCAAGCTAGTTATCGGAACATTAGTGAAACCAGTACGGGATGCTACTAAGTTTGCGAATTTTTATGCTGAAGACGGCGAAATAAAAACAGGCTCTTATAAATAGTGATTAACTACCAATCAGCTTTTACTTTATGGTTGGATGGTGATGTAATGAGTATCAGGGCAATTGATATGCAGGTGATTATTCCAAAAGCGACAGAAGTCGGGGCACAACAAAATAATCTTGCCCACCAAGGTACACTTCAGCAACAGCAATTTGCTGAACAGATGGAAAAGGCGGCCCAGGTACGTCAGCAGCAGGTTCAGAGTGTAGAAAAGGGACAAGGTGGCAAGGTTGAACGCGATAATAAAAAAGAAAATAGTAATAGTAAACGTGGTGCTAGTGACTTTAACCAAAATCACAATGCAGTTCCCCAAGAATCGTTAGAATCAGAAAATTCAGAGCAAGGAATAATGCCTCCAGATCCGGTACTAGGACATATTATCGATATTAAAACGTAGTATTACAGAGGTGATATTCTTGCAGGCTAGCGTTAGTATTGTTTTACTTGCAATCGTTCTTTTTCTTTTTTTATTACTATATAAAAAAGATATGATTGTTAAAATGTTTATGTTAAAGATGTCTGCTCCAGCTAATGAATTTACAGAGCAACTAGAACAAACAGCTGATTCTATTATTAGACGCCTTGAAGAGGAAGCTGCTCAACTTGAGCTATTACTTGAAGAAGCGGAGACGAAAATTGGCCTGCTGAGCCAGCAGGTTGAGTATGCCAATAAGATTATTGAGCAGTTATCAGCGCTCGAGGAAAAACGGAATATAGCTAAGCAACAGGATCCGGGACTAGGTGTTGCTGTGATTGGTAATGCATCAGTGCCAGCGGTTGCAGATGATGTTTTGCCTGAGCCAGTTCAGCCTATTGCTGAACCGGCAATTGAGGCTGAAGAGAATAAACATACTATCAAAGAAGTAATAAATGTTGAAAAATATCGTCACATTATTGCTATGGCAGACCAGAATTACACTGTGACAGAAATTGCTAAAGCTACAGGTATGGGCAAGGGCGAAATTATGCTGCTCCTGCAATTGAATAAAAAGTAAGGCAGTTGGTATAATAAAAAGCGAAAAGCAAGAAATTATGAGAGAATTTGACTTGTTATCAGCGGAAAGTTATGCTATACTACTTTTCGGTGTATCACACACGCAATCCAATTTTGCTACTGTGCCAAAACTGGTGAAGGCAAAAGATGCGGGTTGCGGCGGTAATTTAACAGGAGGTGTATTTATGTCAGTTATATCTATGAAACAGCTTTTGGAGGCTGGTGTACATTTTGGTCACCAGACCAGAAGATGGAACCCCAAAATGGCTCCGTACATATTTACGGAGCGTAATGGTATTTACATTATTGACCTACAAAAAACAGTAAAAAAGGTGGAAGAAGCGTATAATTTTGTACGTGACTTAGCCGCTCAAGGACAAACCATGCTGTTTGTAGGTACTAAAAAGCAGGCGCAGGAAGCTGTAAAAGAAGAAGCTATCAGATGTGAAATGTTCTATGTCAATGAAAGATGGCTGGGTGGTATGTTGACAAACTTCCAAACAATTCAAAAACGCATTAACAGATTGCGTGAGCTTGAAGATATGGAAGTCAAAGGTATGTTTGAAGTATTGCCTAAAAAAGAGGTCCTTACTTTACGCCACGAAATGGAACGATTACAAAAATTTCTTGGTGGTATTAAAAATATGCACAAGCTGCCAGGCGCCCTTTTCATTATTGACCCGCGCAAAGAACGCATTGCTGTGGCAGAAGCTCGTAACTTAGGTATTCCTATTGTTGGGATTGTTGATACCAACTGCGATCCTGATGAAATCGATTATGTTATTCCTGGTAATGATGATGCTATTCGCGCTGTTAAGCTGCTTACCGCAAAGGTTGCTGACGCTGTACTGGAAGGTCGCCAAGGCGAACAGATGGCAGAGTAAACTATTATGTGCACATTAAAGGTAAGGGGCTTTCGGCCCTCTTACCTTTACTAATAGTTAGGAGGATTTTAAATGATAACTGCAGGAATGGTTAAAGAACTACGGGAACGTACTGGTGCCGGCATGATGGATTGTAAAAAGGCTTTAACTGAGACTAACGGTGATATGGAAAAGGCTGTTGACTCATTGCGGGAAAAAGGTTTGGCTGCAGCAGCAAAAAAAGCTAGCCGTATAGCTTCTGAAGGACTTGTTGAATCTTACATACATGGGGCAGGACGTATTGGTGTTCTTGTTGAGGTAAACTGCGAAACTGATTTTGTTGCTAAAACTGATGATTTTAAATCACTAGTGCGAGATATAGCCATGCAGATTGCTGCCGCTAACCCTGGTTATGTTACTCGTGAAGAAGTGCCTGAAGAAATACTGAATCACGAAAGAGAAATCCTGCGGGCGCAGGCTCTTAACGAAGGGAAGCCCGCTAATATTGTTGAAAAAATGATTGAGGGTCGTTTGAAAAAATTCTATCAGGAAAATTGTTTATTGGAGCAAGCTTTTATCAAAGATCCTGATAAAACAATAACTCAATTAATTACTGAACGAGTATCAAAAATTGGTGAAAATATTTCAGTCCGACGTTTCACCAGATATCAATTAGGTGAAGGTATTGAGAAAAAGTCTAATGATTTTGCAGCTGAAGTAATGGCGGCTGTTAATAAATAAAGAGAACACATAGTGTTCTCTTTTTTCAAAAAAATATTTTGTGAAATAAAGGATTTATTCGCAAAATGTAGAAATATATATCTTAAAGGAGGTTTCCCTTTTGGTCGCTGGTAAATATAAACGCGTTGTCTTAAAATTAAGTGGTGAAGCCTTAGCTGGCAATAAGGGCTTTGGTATAGATCCTGTTGTTGTTGATTCTATTGCCAAAGAAATAAAAGAGGTTAAAGCAAATAATTTGGATGTAGCCATTGTTGTTGGTGGCGGGAATATCTGGCGTGGCCTTGCCGGCAGCGCGAAAGGCATGGATCGTGCCACTGCTGATTATATGGGAATGCTGGCAACTGTTATGAATTCACTTGCACTCCAAGATGCGCTTGAACATTGTGGTGTTGATTCAAGAGTGCAGACTGCTATTACTATGCAACAAGTTGCTGAGCCATATATCCGTCGCCGGGCTATACGACATATGGAAAAAGGACGCGTAGTTATTTTTGCCGCAGGTACGGGGAATCCTTATTTCTCGACAGATACGACAGCTGCACTAAGGGCTGCCGAAATTGAAGCAGATGCAATTTTGATGGCAAAAAAGAACACTGATGGTGTATATGATTCTGATCCACGCCACAATCCTGATGCTAAGAAGTTTAAAGAACTTGAATATATTGAAGTTTTACAGCGCGGGTTAGGAGTCATGGATTCTACAGCTACTTCGCTGTGTATGGATAATAAAATTCCAATTGTAGTATTTAGTATTGACGAGCCAGGCAATATTTTGCAAGCGGCGCTAGGCAAAGATATCGGAACTATCGTTGGAGGAGAAAAAAATGGCAACTAAGGAAATTCATTCTGCCCATGAGGACAAAATGAAGAAGGCTTTGGAAGTCCTACGGAAAGAGTATGGCAGTCTGCGTGCAGGCAGGGCAACTCCTTCGCTTCTAGAAAAGGTTATGGTTGATTATTATGGTTCACCAACGCCAGTTAATCAGGTAGCTAATGTTTCAGTTCCTGAACCGCGGATGATTGTCATTCAACCATGGGAAAAGACAATGCTTAACGCCATTGATAAGGCTATTCAGAAGTCGGATTTAGGGCTGATGCCTACTAATGATGGTGCTATCATTCGATTGACTATTCCGCAACTTACGCAAGAACGCCGTTCAGAAATTGTTAAAGTTATACATAAAAAAGCGGAAGAATGCAGAGTCGTTATTCGTAATCTCAGGCGTGATGCCAATGAGGCAATAAAGAAGGTTGAAAAAGACAAGACGGTTTCTGAAGATGAGGCCAAAAAAGCGCAAGACGATATTCAAAAATTAACAGATAAATATATTAAAGAAGTAGATCAGGTTATGGCTGCAAAAGAAAAAGACATAATGGAAGTGTAATATGGTGGATACAGTTGCGCAGCCGTTGTCGAAAGTTATCGGCAGATTGGAACAAGCGAATTGCAAATATAACATTACTGTTACTAAGCCTTCACGCGAACTATTTCAGCTTGAAGATAAGCTTTATGTTATCAAGCAGCAATTAGATGCTGATGGTATTTATAATTTAATAGCTGCTGCTAAAATGGGAAAGGAGGTGTTTTAATAAATGGCTTACAAAATTACAGATGAGTGTGTTGCTTGTGGTTCTTGTGCTGCAACCTGCCCGGTTGAAGCTATTAAAGAAGGGGAACCAACTTACAGCATTGATGCTGAAGAGTGTGTTGAGTGTGGTTCTTGTGCTGAAGCTTGCCCTACCGGGGCAATAGTAGCTCCAGAGTAATTTAAATCCCCCTCGCAAGAGGGGGTTTAAATTTATATTTATTGGCTAACTTTTCTGGATTTTGGAGATAATTTTGGTAATAACTATGCTGCAGTTTGGCGGAGGGGCTTAGTGTGTGGAAAAAGTGGTTTAGTGATAAAGCTGCTAATAAACAAAATGATTATAATTCGATTGATCTGACTAGACTTCCATGCCATGTGGCCATCATTATGGATGGAAACGGCAGATGGGCTCAAAAGAAAGGTCTTCCCCGTGCATTTGGTCATCGGGCTGGCGCGGAAACGCTACGAGAAATTGTAATGACAGCTTCGGAGATCGGCATAAGAGTTCTTACTGCTTACGCTTTTTCTACGGAAAATTGGCGGCGACCAGCTGATGAAGTTAGCTTGCTTATGGGTTTACTTGCTGAGTATCTTGATAATGAAATTAATGAATTGGACAAAAACAATGTGCAAATCAGGTTTATCGGTAAGATCGAGGAACTGGCACTAACTTTACGAAAAAAAATCGAAAAAGCTCAGGCGCAGACTGCTCATAATACCGGTTTAATTCTAAACCTAGCTGTAAACTATGGTGGACGAGCTGAGTTGACGCGTGCTGTTAAAATAATTACTGAAAAAGTATTAAAGCAAGAATTGGCATTAGAAGATATCAATGAGGCAATTATTGAAGAAAATTTATATACAGCGAATATTCCAGCACCAGATTTATTGATTAGGCCAAGTGGGGATTTTCGTATTAGTAACTTTTTATTGTGGCAAGTTGCGTATGCTGAGTTCTGGTTTACAGAGACTAATTGGCCGGACTTTAAATCAGAGGATTTTTTGCAGGCGATACGCGATTACCAGCAGCGGGAACGAAGATTTGGTGGGATTAAAAATACAAAGTAAACGGTAGGTGCCTATATTGCTTGGTATGCGTATTTTGACAGCAGTTATTGGAATTCCAATAGCCATAGTTATTATTAATTATGGTAGTTGGTTGTTTGCGGCAACGGTAGTAGCGCTCGCATTGGTTGCCTGGCATGAGTTTTTTACCATGATGCAGGCCAAAAATATTCAAATTCAGTACTATATTGGTTTTATTGGCATTATTTTAGCATCAGGTTGTGCTTGGCTTGGCAACATGCAGGAATTAGTTATGGTAATGCTGCTAGTCGTATTAGTAACTATGGCGCAAACAGTACTTAAGTATAAGACCTTCGGGGTTACTGAGGCCGCTTTTACTATATTGGGTACAATGTATATCAGTTTGCCGTTTGCTCATTTGTTACTGCTTAGGTTTACAGATCAATATGATTATATGTATACGGCGTTTGGCAATCTATCAGCAGGTGCCGTCTATCTTTGGTTAGCTTTTATTGGGACTTGGTCCAGCGATACGCTGGCATATTTTGTCGGGTCATTAGTCGGCCGGCACAAGTTGTGTCCGGCTATTAGTCCTGGAAAAACCATTGAGGGAGCTAGTGGCGGCTTACTTGGTAGTATCGCAGGTGTAGTTACTGTAGGACACTTGTGCGGATTGCCGCTAGCGCATATGGTTTTTTTAGGTTTGTTAATTGGTATTGCCGCTCCTTTTGGCGATCTTGCTGAATCCGTATTAAAAAGGTTTACCGGAATAAAAGATTCTGGTAATATTTTACCTGGGCATGGTGGGATACTTGACCGTTTTGATGCCATTATGTTTTCTGTACCAGTAGTTTATTATTATATTAAGGCATTTATTATTATCTAGAAACTTAGAATGGAGAACTCCTTGATGAAGCATATTGCTATTTTAGGAAGTACTGGCTCAATTGGTACCCAGGCTTTGACTGTGATTGCAGCTAATGCCGATAGGTATACTATAACTGCCTTAGCTGCATATCAAAATGAGAAATTATTAGCCGAGCAGATTGAGTATTTTAAACCGAAGATTGCTGTACTATTTGATAAATTGGCAGCTGATCGCCTGGTTAATACCTATCACGGTAAAACGAAAATTTTGGCTGGTGAGGAAGGGCTGCTGGAAGCGGCTACTTTTTATCAGACAGATACTGTTTTGACATCATTAGTTGGATTTGCAGGATTGAAGCCAACGGTTGCTGCGATAAAGGCCAAGAAGAATATAGCGCTTGCTAATAAGGAAACCTTAGTAGCTGCCGGGGAATTAGTCATGTCATTAGCAAAGGAATATAATGTTAGCATTTCCCCGGTTGACAGCGAGCATAGTGCTGTTTTTCAATGCTTGAATGGAGAAAATAAACAGCAGATAAAGCGGATTATTTTAACGGCATCTGGCGGACCATTTCGCGGGCGTACGATAGAAGAAATGCGCAATGTGACGATTGAAGATTGTCTAAAACATCCCAATTGGTCTATGGGACGAAAAATCACCATCGATTCTGCTACATTAGCCAATAAAGGCTTAGAGGTCATTGAAGCCAAATGGCTATTCGGTGTTGATTATGACAATATTGATGTTTGTGTTCATCCTCAGAGCATAATTCATTCAATGATTGAATTTATTGATGGCAGTATTATGGCGCAACTAGGAATGCCGGACATGCGACTGCCGATCCAATATGCGTTATCTTATCCTGAACGCTTGCCATCTGAGTTCCCTCGTCTGGACTTGGCAACATTATCGGCACTGACTTTCGCGGAACCTGATACGGTAAATTTTCCGGCATTAAAGCTGGCTTATAGTGCAGGGAAAGCAGGTGGGACGATGCCCTGTATTTTCAATGCAGCTAACGAAGTAGCGGTTAACGCTTTTTTAAATGGTGAAATAGGTTTTCTTGATATCATTCAGGTAATACGATATACTATGGAAAAACATACCTTGATTACAACTCCTGATTTGGAACAGATTGATGCTGCTGATGCATGGGCACGCCGCTTTGCACTCCTGGCAGTAAATGATTTAAAAAAATGAACCAATACTTGAAAGGTTGGTGAAAATTTGTCTACAGTCATTGCGACTATTTTTGTTTTCGGTTTACTTATCTTATTTCACGAGCTAGGTCACTTTATTACAGCGAAAAGTGTGGGTATGCGGGTGGATGAATTTGCCATCGGCTTTGGTCCTAAGTTGATAAGTAAAAAAATTGGTGAGACCATCTACTCTATTCGTATCATACCACTTGGCGGTTTTAATAAAATTGCAGGTATGGATCCAGAGGAGCAGCAGGATGAGCGTTCATTTAGTGCTAAGCCTATCTGGGCGAGGATGTTAGTAATTGTAGCTGGTTCAGTCATGAATTTTGTTTTACCTGTGCTCTTGCTTTTTATTGTATTTGTGAGCGCAGGTATTGACAGTCCCTCCAACCAACCAATAATAGGTAAAATTTTTCCGGATAAGCCAGCTGCTGTTGCTGGGTTGCTGCCTGGTGATAGAATAACAGCAGTAAATGGAACAGCAGTAGATTCCTGGCGGGATTTTGTTAGTGTTATCCAGGCAAATGCAGGAACCAAGCTCACGATAACCTTTTCCCGCGCTTTGGAAACTAACAGAACAGCTGTGCTTACACCTGAATATGATGAAAAAGGCAAGCGCGGAGTTATTGGTGTTATTCCCCAGATTGATAACTACCAGCCTGGAATAATTGAATCTGCTGGTCTGGCTGCAAAACAAACAGTTACTGTAGCGCAAGCTATGCTGATTGGTATTGGTGAAATGATTACCGGTAAAACAGCAGCCGATGTTGCTGGCCCCATTGGTGTAGCCCAAATGGCAGGAGAAGTTGCCCAAATGGGAATTATTCCATTACTGCAATTTGCCGCTTTTTTAAGCATTAATTTAGGGTTAATTAATCTTTTACCAGTGCCGGTATTAGATGGTGGGCATGTTGTCACACTGGCTGTTGAAGGCATTAGGGGTAAACCGCTTAGTGATAGTCAAATGCAGTTTATTCAGATGATTGGCTTAGCGTTGTTACTGCTGCTATTTGTTGTGGCAACTTTCAAAGATATAGTGCGATTAAATTTGTTTTAAGCTGGTGATGAAATATGCAGCGTAAGAAAACACAGCCGCTACAAGTTGGCAAAATGGTGGTAGGTGGCAGTGCCCCTATATCGGTACAATCGATGACAAATACCCGTACAGACCATGTTGCTGATACTGTAGCGCAAATTAAGCGGCTTATCGATGCCGGCTGTGATATAGTCCGGGTTGCTGTACCTGATATGTCTGCCGCTCAGGCTATAGAGCAGATAAAAGCCGCCGTAGATGATGTTCCCCTTATTGCAGATATTCACTTTGATTATCGTTTGGCGGTTGCGGCCATGGAGCGCGGCATCGATGGTCTGCGTTTAAATCCAGGGAACATTGGCGAGGTCGATCATGTGGCCGTAATCGTTAAAGAGGCCAAAAAACGGCGAATTCCGATTCGCATTGGGGTTAATGCCGGATCACTAAGTAAAGCAATACTTGCGAAATATGGCGGGCATCCGACAGCGGAGGCTATGGTCGAAAGCGCGCTAAGTCATATTGCAATTTTGGAAAATCATAATTTTCATGATATTAAAATATCGTTAAAGGCGCATGATGTACCGCTTACTATCAGAGCCTATGAGCTCATGTCAGAAACTGTAGATTATCCATTGCATTTAGGAATTACTGAGGCGGGGACAATACGCTCAGGGGTAATTAAGTCAGCCGTAGGCATTGGTGCGCTTTTAGCTCAGGGAATTGGTGACACAATCAGAGTATCATTAACTGGTGACCCTGTCGAAGAGGTGTATGTTGCTAATGAGATTCTTAAATCGTTAGGACTACGCAAGTATGGTCCTACGCTTATATCTTGTCCGACCTGTGGGCGTTGCCAAATCAATTTGGTTGAAGTTGCTGAAAAGGTAGACAGTAAGTTAAAAACCATGAAAACCCCCATTACGGTAGCCGTAATGGGTTGTGTTGTGAACGGACCTGGAGAGGCCAGAGATGCCGATGTTGGTATTGCTGGTGGTAAAGGGGAAGGTCTGTTATTCAGTAAAGGCGAGATTATTCGTAAAGTGCCGGAAGGCGAACTAGTAAGTACATTATTTGCTGAAATCGATAAACTTAGTAAGGAGGCCAATACTTAATGCGCTTTTCCCAATTATTTGCACCCACATTACGAGAAACTCCGGCTGAAGCCGAAGTAGTAAGCCATCAATTAATGCTCAGAGCAGGACTTATTCGTAAAGCTACAGGTGGAGTTTATTCCTATTTGCCGTTAGCTTTGCGGGTACTGAAAAAAATTGAAAAAATAGTACGTGAAGAAATGGATGCTAAAGGTGGACAAGAATTGGCAATGCCCATTCTTCAGCCAGCCGAAATGTGGCAGGAAACTGGCCGGTGGAGCGTTTATGGTGAAGAAATGTTTCGCTTGCAAGACCGTCACGAGCGCAAGTTTTGTCTGGGACCCACACATGAAGAAATGATTACTACCCTTGTTCGCGGGGATGTTCGCTCTTATCGTCAGCTGCCACTTATGCTTTATCAGATTCAAAATAAGTATCGTGATGAGATTAGGCCGCGGTTTGGACTTATGCGGGGTCGTGAATTTATTATGAAAGACTTATACTCCTTTGATCGCGATGAGGCAGGTCTTGACGAAAGCTATAACAAAATGTATGATGCTTATTTACGCGTATTTACCCGTTGTGGTCTGACCTTCCGCGCCGTGGAAGCCGACTCTGGTGCTATTGGCGGCAGTGGTTCACACGAATTTATGGTAATTGCTGAATCAGGAGAAGCTGGCATTGTCTATTGTGAAAAATGTGATTATGCAGCCAACGATGAGAAAGCCGAATTGCATCCGATTTGTCTTCCGCGTGAAGAACAGCTGCCGCTAGAAGAAAAAACAACTCCGGGAATGAAGACTATTGCTGCACTCTGTCAGTTTTTAAGCATCACACCAGAAAAGACGATCAAAACATTAGCTTACCGGACAGATACTGGTACGCTTGTACTGGCGCTTGTTCGCGGCGATCATGAAGTAAATGAGATTAAATTATTAAACAAAGTCGGCTGTATACAACTGGATATGGCTAATGAAGAAGCTATTACCCATGCATTAGGTAGTCAAGCTGGTTATATTGGCCCTGTTGGGCTTACCGATAAAGAAAATATTACCATTGTTGCCGATGCTACTGTTATGAATATGAGTAATGCGGTATGCGGTGCTAATAAACCGGATACTCACTATATTAACGTCAATCCTGGCCGTGATTTTAAACCGTCCATTGTTACAGACCTTCGACTGATAAAAGAAAATGATCCTTGTCCTCACTGTGGTGCTCCTGTTAAAACTGCCCGGGGAATAGAAGTTGGCCAGGTATTTAAATTATTTACCAAATATAGTACGGCATTACAGGCTACTTTTATTGATGTTGATAGTAAAGAAAAACCGATGGTTATGGGTTGCTATGGCATTGGCGTCAGCCGTACAATGGCAGCGGCTATTGAACAAAATTATGATCAAAATGGTATTATCTGGCCTGCACCTATTGCTCCTTACCATGCTGTAGTTATTCCTGTCAGCAGTAAAGATGAAAAGCAGATGGCCTTAGCAGAGAAAATATACACTGAGTTAAATGCGAGTGGGATAGAGGCTATTTTGGATGATCGCAATGAGCGACCCGGTGTTAAATTTAAAGATGCAGACCTTATTGGTTATCCTATTAAGATCACAATTGGTCCGAAGGCAATTAATGAAAATTTAATTGAGATCAAAGTGCGGCGTACAGGGGAAGTGCTTTATTTTAGTCAAGCAGAATATCTTAGTAATGTCAAAGAACTTTTAACTAGGTTGTAGCACTATAATCCATTTATACTAAAAGGCGTGATAATGATGATCACGCCTTTTTAACTATATGGGAAAGCATGCGAGGTGAGAAGGTGGCTCCAATCAGTGAAATAGATATTACGTTACGGCTGGTAATCTCTTGTATTCTTGGCGGTTTAATCGGCTTTGAACGCGAGAGTTTGGATCGCCCGGCTGGCTTGCGTACTCATATATTGGTATGTATAGGGTCGACATTAATGACGCTTGTGTCTATTTATGGATTCTCCGGCTTTGAACCTGTTACCAAGGATCCTGCACGGATTGCGGCACAAGTAGTAAGTGGGATTGGCTTTTTAGGTGCCGGTACTATTCTACGGGAAGGCTTGACTGTTACAGGGCTTACAACGGCAGCTAGTTTGTGGGTTGTTGCCGGAATTGGCTTGGCTATTGGCTGTGGGTTATATTTTGCCGGTATCGCAGGTACTGCCCTGGTATTTTTAACATTGGTACTATTTGGGCAAGTGGAGCGCCGTCACTGGAGTAATAAATGTCGTGATAAAATAAAAATTATTGTGCGCGATCAGCCAGGACAGATTGGTCAAGTGGGTATATTTTTTGGAAAACATAATATTGGTATTAAGAATATAACCATGCATCATATCCACGAGCAAAAAGTGATAAACCTTGAGTTTGTTTTAATAATCCCGGCAAATGCTGATATGATACAGATATTTGCCGAACTAGCCGAAATTGACGGAGTGCTATCCATTGATAAACCGTGGTAAAATAGTGATGACCTGTTATTGATGGGAGAGGTTGAATGTCTAGTTATTGTGTTATACCAGAAAACTGCCAAAGTTTTTTCCAATTTGTCGAACAGTTACCAGTTGATGCGGTTAACCGGGAATTAGTGAAGACAGCGCAAGTTAATAAAGTTGAGGTAAACCCGGTTGCTAAGACATGGATCATATTTATAACCGTAGCTAAACCTGTTTCTGAACAGACTATTGGTATTATAGCAGAGCATCTATGTCAACAATGTGGTTTAACTACTGTTCGTTTTACTCAGCAGACAAAAGATTTGAAGCAATATCTGGTGGAGAACTGGCCACAATTTGTTGAACAAATTACGGCAGGCCATTACGGTATTCAACATTTGCTTTTGCAGGCGAGTTGGTCGTATGATGGGGAAACGCTTAGCATTGAAACTGTTGGGGGATTGTCAACAGCAATTTTGGCTGAACGTGGCATAGAGCAGGTAATAAAAGCCTTCATTATCCGGAATTTTGGTCACAGCTGTGAAGTGAAATTACTTTATTCAGAGATGGAAGAAGTAGTAAACTGTGATGAGGCATTATTAACTCCCGCGTACAAGGAAGCTGTTACCTTCCAGGATAAACCAAAAGACAGTGATAGCCATAGCCCAATACTATTTGGCCGCAATATTCGCGGAGCGGCGGCCGCTGTTCAGCCGATAAATGCCATCCAAGAGGAAGCACGCAATGTAGTTCTTACTGGTCAGATTCTTAACCATGAAGTAAAAGAATTGAAATCAGGCCGGTTTTTGTTGACGTTTGACCTGGTTGATCCTACCGACGGTATTAGTGGCAAAGCTTTTTTTGATAATAAAGAGCAGTTTGATAAAGCAACCGGACTTATTAAAAACGGTATGCAGGCGACAGTTAAAGGGACAGTTCAATATGACAAATTTGCTAATGAATTAATTCTATTTACTGACAGTATGTGTCGCGCAGAAAAAGTCGAAGAGCGTCAGGATAATGCGCCTATACGCCGGATTGAACTACATGCCCATACTCGTATGAGTGCTATGGATGCTGTGGTTTCTGCAAAAAATTTAGTCAAAACGGCTGCTAAATGGGGGCATTCTGCCATTGCCATTACTGATCATGGCGTAGTGCAAGCTTTCCCGGAAGCCTATGAGGAAGCTGCCAGTGCTGGTATTAAAGTGATTTATGGCATGGAAGGCTATCTGTTTGATGACGATATCAATCAGGCTCGTCATATTATCATTTTGGCACAAAACAATATTGGCCTGCGCAATTTATACCGGTTGGTATCAATATCCCATCTTAGGTATCTACATCGTACGCCGCGCATACCACGGATGATATTAGACGATTACCGGGAAGGCTTATTGTTGGGGTCAGCTTGTGAAGCGGGTGAGTTAATTCATGCGATGATTAATGGTGCCAGCCAGGAAGAATTACTTACTATTGCTAACTATTATGACTATCTTGAGATTCAGCCTACAGGCAATAATGAGTTTTTAGTACGCAAAGGCAAGATCGCCGATGAAGAAGGATTGCGCGCTATCAACAAAAAAGTTTGCGAGCTTGGCGCGCAATTGGGAAAACCAGTTGCCGCTACCTGTGACGTTCATTTTTTAAACCCTGAAGATGAAGTATATCGTCGAATTCTTATGGCAGGCCGGGGTTATGATGATGCGGATAAGCAGCCGCCACTCTTTTTTCGGACAACTGACGAAATGTTGGCTGAGTTTAGCTACCTGGGAGCAGAGAAAGCCCATGAAGTAGTAATAGAGGTTCCTAAACGTATTAATGACAGTATTGAAAGTATTAAGCCTATCCCGGAAGAATTGTATTCGCCGCAAATCCCTGGAGCAGAAGAAGATATTAAATTTATGTCCTATCAAAATGCCGAACAACTCTATGGTACACCATTACCGGAGATTGTAGCTAAACGGCTTGAGAATGAACTTGATTCGATAATTAATCATGGTTTTGCTGTACTATATCTTATCGCCCATAAACTGGTAAAGAAATCGATGGATGATGGTTATCTGGTAGGTTCCAGGGGATCAGTAGGCTCTTCTTTTGTTGCTACTATGACCGGGATAACGGAAGTTAACCCGTTACCGCCGCATTGGCGCTGTCCCAGTTGTAAATACAGTGAATTTATTACTGATGGCAGTTATGGTGGCGGCTTCGATTTGCCGGAGAAAGTTTGTCCTCATTGCCAGACTGATATGGAGAAAAATGGCCATGACATTCCCTTTGCTGTATTTATGGGATTCCATGGTGATAAAGTGCCTGATATTGATCTAAACTTTTCCGGTGATTATCAGCCGGTTGCCCACAAATATACCGAAGAATTATTTGGTCGTGATAATGTATTTAGGGCCGGGACGATTGCCACTATCGCCGACAAGACAGCCTATGGTTATGTAAAAAATTATCTGAATGACAAAGGCTCTACCGCTCGTAATGCTTATATAAACAAGCTTGTAGGAGGTTGTACCGGCGTAAAACGAACTACGGGACAACATCCAGGCGGTATTATGGTTATTCCCAGGGATATGGATGTGCATCACTTTACACCAATCCAATATCCGGCAGACGATAAGAACTCAGCAACAATTACTACTCACTTTGATTACCACTCCATCAGCAGCCGCCTGGTCAAACTTGACATTTTAGGGCATGATGATCCGACAGTGATTAAAATGCTGGAAGATTTGACACATATTGATCCCAAGACAATTCCTTTTGATGATGCTGCGACAATGAGTCTATTTTCTTCGACAACCGCGCTGCAGCTTACGCCGGAAGCACTTAACAGTACGGTTGCTACCTTTGGTATACCAGAATTTGGGACTAAATTTGTAAGGCAAATGCTTGAGGATACGAAACCAAAGACCTTTAGTGAACTGATACGAATAAGCGGATTTTCTCATGGGACAGATGTCTGGCTTAATAACGCCCAGGACCTTATTCGCAGTGGAACTGCCAAACTTTCTGAGGCCATTTCTACACGTGATGACATTATGGTTTATCTCCTGCAGAAAGGCGTTGAGCCTCTGCTGGCATTTAAAACCATGGAAAGTGTGCGTAAAGGTAAGGGGATAAAGCCTGATGATGTCGAAAAGATCAGGGCTAAAAATGTACCGGAGTGGTTTATTGAATCCTGTCAGAAAATAAAATACATGTTTCCCAAAGCCCATGCCGTAGCTTATGTAATGATGGCTTTCCGGATAGCATACTGCAAAGTACATCATCCGTTGGCGTTTTATGCCGCCTATTGCACCGTTAGAGCTACCGATTTTGATGCAGACTTAATTGTCAAAGGTGCTAAAGTACTTAAAGATGAGCTGGTGATGTTAGAGGAAAAAGGAAATGCGCTTTCAACTAAAGAGAAGAGTATCCAGACAATTTTAGAAATAGCCCACGAGATGTACTTGCGAGGGTATATCTTTCACCGGGTGGATCTATATAAATCTGACGCTGAAAAATTTCTGATTGTTGATAATGGGCTTTTACCTCCAATTGGCTCTTTGCAAGGGGTAGGAGTATCTGCTGCTCATAACATCGTGGCAGCTCGCGAAGACAGAGATTTTTCGTCAATTGAGGATTTGCGCTCGCGCAGCAGAGTTTCTAAAACTGTAATTGATGTTCTAAAAAATCATGGCTGTTTGGCAGGACTAGATGATTCGGATCAAATCCAGTTGTTTGCCTGAAGTGAACTCGGTTCAGTATGACTGAAACATTGGGGATTCAGGTGGAGAATCTACTCCACCTGAATTAACGCCGCCTATAGAGGCGGGGTCGTGATTCGTATCCAAGATAAAATTCAGATGAAAAGCCGGTTGTAAAATTACCATTTTAGTGGTATAATAACTGAGTGTATAAAAGGTATTTGACTTTTTAAGAGTGGGTATTGAGCACCCACTCTTTCATCGTATTTTAGCACTAGTCGCTCTTACCATAATTAGGTATGAGAGGTAGGATATTAGGAAACAATAAAAAGTAAGAACTGTTACGGCTTATTAAGCCCTAATTGGAGGTGTTAATTATTGTGTTGCGAGAAAAAATAGAAGCAGTAGTGGAAACCATTGTTTCAGATATTATTGTTGATAGTAAACTCGAATTGGTTGATGTTGAATATGTTAAGGAGCGGGACTGGTATCTTAGAGTCTTTCTTGATAAAGAATCAGGTATTGAGATTGATGATTGCCAGTGGGTGAGCGAACAACTTGAAGCTAAGCTTGACGAAAGTGATTTAATAAAAGATCATTATTATCTTGAAGTTTCCTCTCCTGGTCTTGATCGTCCACTTAAAAAAGACCGGGATTTTATCCGTCATGCAGGTGATAAGATAGAAGTGAAAACCTATGAGCCTATTAACGGAGAAAAACTACTAGTGGGGACGCTAATTGGTTTGCTCAATGGTAATGTTCAGCTTGATATGGATGGTCAAACTGTTACTATCCCAAAAGAAAAGACTGCGCAAATCAGACTTCATATAGAATTTTAGCATTGAAAATTGAATAAGGGGGAATTGTTATGAATGCAGAATTTATGCAGGCATTTGAACAACTGGGAAGAGAAAAGGGTATTGCGCCGGAAATTCTGTTTGATGCAATTGAAGCAGCCTTGATTTCAGCGTATAAACGTAACTTTAGCTCGGCACAAAATGTAAGGGTAGCTTTGGACCGAACTACCGGAGAAATACATGTTTATGCCCGCAAGAATGTTGTTGAAGACGTTAGTGATACCCGTCTTGAACTATCTCTTACTGAAGCCAAGGTAATTGATCCACGTTACGAGCTTGAGGATGTAGTTGAACTTGAAGTTACTCCTAAGAATTTTGGGAGAATTGCGGCCCAAACAGCGAAACAAGTTGTTGTTCAACGGATTAGAGAAGCCGAACGGGGCATGATTTATGAAGAATTTTCTAATCGGGAAAGCGACATTGTAACAGGTATTGTACAACGTATTGAACAAAAGAATGTATTTATTGATTTGGGCAAGGCGGAAGCTGTTCTGGCACCGTCTGAACAAATTCCTGATGAAATATATAAACATAATGATCGACTGAAAACATACATAGTGGAAGTGAAAAAAACTACTAAGGGACCACAAATACTTGTATCCAGAACACATCCCGGACTGTTAAAGCGCTTGTTTGAGTTGGAAGTTCCAGAAATTCATGATGGTGTAGTTGAATTAAAATCAGTAGCACGTGAGCCTGGAATGAGATCTAAAATTGCAGTTTACTCTCGTGATGAAACTGTTGATCCGGTAGGGGCCTGCGTAGGTCATAAAGGTATGCGGGTACAGACTATCGTTAATGAGCTCAAAGGCGAAAAAATAGATATTGTCAAGTGGAATACTGATCCGGCAAAATATATAGCTAATGCATTAAGTCCTGCCAGGGTAATTTCAGTAGAGGTTCAGGAAGCAGAAAAGATGTCCAGGGTGGTTGTGCCTGATTATCAACTTTCATTGGCAATCGGGAAAGAAGGGCAGAATGCACGGCTGGCAGCTAAGCTTACTGGCTGGAAAATTGACATTAAGAGCGAGTCGCAAGCTGCGCAATTGCCGAATGCGCCAGTGAATTTGGCGCAGGAGGAATTGGAGTGAAACCAAAAAAAATTCCGTTCAGAATGTGTGTGGGCTGTCAGGATATGAAATCTAAAAAAGAATTGTTGAGAGTTGTTCGAACACCAGAGGGCGAGATTGTTCTGGATCCGAGCGGTAAAAAGGCCGGACGAGGTGCTTATATGTGCCGTAGTGAGCAATGTCTGACAAAAGCTTTTAAAGAAAAACGACTGGAAAAGGCGCTGAAACATCCGATTGGAGAAGAGGTTTATGCTGCGCTTAGACTTGGGATTATAGAATGAATCAGCAAAAACTAATGTCGCTTTTGGGGCTGGCTCAAAAGGCAGGCAAAATTGTTTCTGGTGATTTTGCTGTACAGGGTGCTATCAAATCAGGTAAAGCTAGATTGCTTATTATTGCTGCTGATGCTTCTGAAAGTACTAAAAAAGAGTATCAGCATTTGGCAGCAGCAAAAAATATTACTGTTTTCTGTGTTTTATCGAAAGAACAGTTAGGTGGTGCTATCGGCAAAGCATTACGGGCTGCTGTGGTGATAACTGATGAAGGTTTTGTCAAGCCAATTACTTTGAATTTGCAAGAGTAATTGTTCCTATGGGAGAGAAAGAAAATGGGGGTGGATCAATGTCCAAATATAGAGTATATGAATTAGCCAAAGAACATAATACAACCAGCAAGGTTATCATAGATATTTTAGGACGGCATAGCATTGTTGCTAAAAATCACATGAGTAGTGTGGATGATGATGCCAAAGTTGCTATTGAACGGACTTTTGCCAGAAAGACTGGAACAAATGAACCAACACAGGCGGCGCAGCCTGTTCAATCTGAAAAGAACGAACCAAGGAATGTGCTGCAATCGGTAAAGGAAGCCCAAACTGCAAACCTGCAGCCAAATCGTCCTCAGTCTAACCATAATCAACCACAAACCGGTAACCGTCCGGGTTCTAACCATAATCAACCACAAGCAGGCAACCGTCCGGGCTCTAACCGTAATCAACCACAAGCAGGTAACCGTCCGGGCACTAACAATAATCAGCAGCCACAAGCAGGTAATCGTTCGGGCTCTAACAATAGTCAGCAATCAACTAACCGTCCGGGTTATAATAACCATCAGCAGCCACAAGCAGGTAACCGTCCGGGTTATAGCAATAATCAACAGCAATCAACTAACCGTCCGGGCTATAACCATCAGCAACCACAAACCGGTAACCGTCCGGGTTATAACAATCAACAACAACAGTCAACTAACCGTCCGGGCTTTAACAATCAACAACAATCTAATAATCGTTCGGGCTATAATAATCAGCAGCAGCCAGCAACGAATCGTCCAGGCTTTAATAATCAACAGCAATCTAATAATCGTTCGCAAACTGCAGGGCAAACCTCGAATACCCAACAACGTTCGGGGGCTGGCCAGCAAGGACAACAGACGGCTAACAATAATCGTCGTCCCTTTACTAATAACTCTCGCAATAGCGGTGGCCCAGGACATGGAAATAGGAATCAGCGTTCTAATCAACACAGACACCAGCCCGGGAAAAATCAGGCTCCTCATGTAAAAGTTGAGATGCCAAAACCGAAAAGTATTCGGATTGGCGAATCAATTGCAGTTAAAGATCTTGCAGGTAAAATGGGCCGCGAAGTCAGCGAAATTATCAAAAAGCTGATGATGCTGGGAACCATGGTGAATATTAATCAAGAAGTTGATTTTGATACTGCCTGTATTTTAGGCGGAGAATTCGGGGTTGAGGTAGAAGCAATTCCGCCTGAGGAAGATCCAACAGAGATTCCCGAAATCGAAGATGAGGAAAAGGACTTGGTTTACCGGCCGCCAGTTGTTACTGTTATGGGTCATGTTGACCATGGTAAAACTTCACTCTTAGATTCTATCCGTCAAACACATGTCACAACGCAAGAAGCTGGCGGGATTACACAGCATATTGGCGCTTATCAGGTGATGTGCAAAGGGAAGAAAATCGTCTTTCTAGATACCCCAGGGCATGAAGCTTTTACAGCCATGCGTGCGCGTGGTGCACAAGCTACCGATATTGCCATTTTAGTAGTTGCAGCTGATGATGGTGTTATGCCTCAGACTATAGAGGCTATTAATCATGCTAAATCAGCGAAAGTACCAATTATTGTAGCTATCAATAAAATGGACCGCCCAGGGGCGAATCCTGACAGAGTTAAGCAACAGTTGGCAGAACACCAATTAATACCTGAAGATTGGGGCGGCGAGACCATTATGGTACCGGTGTCTGCTCACCAAAAGACAGGTATTAGTGACTTACTTGAAATGATTTTACTAGTCGCTGAAATGCTTGACCTTAAAGCAAACCCCAACCGTCTTGCCTATGGCATAATTATTGAGGCTAAACTTGATAAAGGACGCGGTCCAGTATCAACAGTGCTTGTACAAAAAGGAACACTACGGGTCGGTGATACAATTATCGCCGGAACAGCTTATGGTAAAGTTCGAGCCATGACTAATGACCGAGGCGAGAAGATAAAGAAAGCTGAGCCTTCTACGCCGGTAGAAGTACTTGGGTTAGCAGATGTCCCAGCAGCAGGAGATATTTTAGTAGCTGTGGATGAGCGGACAGCTAGAGTTGTGGCTGAAAAACGTGTGGCCAAAAAACGTACTGACGAGATTAAACAATCGCAGAAAGTTTCGCTTGAAGATTTATTTAATCAAATTCAGGAAGGCAGTATAAAAGATCTCAATATAGTCGTTAAAGCAGATGTTCAAGGCTCTGTTGAAGCACTGCGGCAATCGTTGTTAAATATCAAAAACAAGGAAGTCAGGGTAAACATTGTTCATGCCGGTGTCGGAGCTATTAATGAATCTGATGTTATGCTGGCAGCTGCTTCCAACGCACTTATTATTGGCTTTAACGTTCGACCTGCTGGGAATGCCCGTAAGGCTGCTGATAGTGAAAAAATTGATATCAGGCTTTATCGCGTTATTTATGATGCCATTAATGATGTAGAAGCTGCTATTACCGGAATGCTGGCACCCGAGTTTAAGGAAGTTATACTAGGACGGGTAGAGGTACGGCAAGTTATTTCTATTCCTAAAGCAGTAGTTGCAGGTTCGTATGTACTTGAAGGGAAAATAACAAGTACTGCACAAGTTCGACTGATTAGAGATGGTATTGTTATTCATGAAGGAAAGCTTGAATCACTCCGCCGCTTTAAAGATGATGTTAAAGAAGTTGCACAAGGATATGAGTGCGGTATAACCATTGAAAAGTTTCGGGATGTTAAAGAAGGCGACACGATTGAAGCTTTTACCATGGAAGAGGTCGCGCCTAAGGCTTAAGCGTAAACGGTATGTCAAGATGGTGGAGGAATTACGATGGGACAACTGCGGGTAGAAAAAGTGCAGGAATTCATTAAACAAGAAATCAGTAAAATCATTCTGTCTGAGCTTAAAGATCCACGCATTGGTTTTGTAACAGTAACCAGAGTGGAAGCTACTGGTGACTTGCGAAGTGCTAAAGTATATGTCAGCTTAATGGGAAATGATGATCAAAAGACAGAGACTTGGGCCGGATTGACTAAAGCCTTAGGGTATATGCGGGCGGAAATTGGCAAACGAATTAGAATGAGATGTACTCCCGAACTATCTTTGCATCTTGATGAAACCTTAGAGTATAGTGCACGTATTCAGGAATTGATTTTAAAAATCAAGCAGGAAGAAGGCAACTAGTAACAATATGGAAGTGTCTATTAAACACAGCGCTAAGCTGTTAAGTCAGGCTAATCATATCGTGCTTACTGCCCATATCCATCCTGATGGCGATGCACTAGGGTCAATGCTGGCACTTTATGCCTATTTATCAGCCCAAGGGAAAAATGTCAAAATGCTACTTGATGATGAAGTTCCTCGTGCTTTTCGATTTCTTGCTGATTGGAAAAAAATCGAACAGCCCCAAAGTGTAATGACTGAGATCGATTTGTTGGTAGTGCTTGATTCCAGCGACTTAGAACGGATTGGTAAAGTAAAGGATGTTGTTACAGCGCCTATCCTGAATATTGACCACCATATATCTAATCTTAAGTTTGCGGAGTATTGGTATATAGACAGTCAAGTAGCGGCAACAGGAGAATTGATTTTTAAACTGCTAAAAGAAATGAATGCAGCTATTACTAGCGGTATGGCTACCGCTTTGTTTTTGGCAATAGCTACTGACTGCGGTTTTTTTCGCTATGCCAATACTTCAGCAGAAACGCTAAAACTTGCTTCAGAACTAGTAGCTTTGGGTGCAAAGCCGCATACTATTTCTGAATATCTGGATGCTAAGCCACTGGCTGTGATTAAGGCATTGCCTAAAGTGCTTGAAACACTCGAAATTATCGAAGGTGGTCAAAATGGGCAAATTGCAACCTTGACATTGAGTCAAGAAATATTGGCTGATTTCAAAGATGATACAGAAGGATTTATTAACTATCCCCGCAATATTGAAGGCATTGAAATTGCCATTATGTTTAAAGAAGCCGATACTCACAGTATTAGGGTTAGCTTACGTTCAAAAATGGTAGATGTAAGTCAGCTTGCACTTGCCTTTGGCGGCGGTGGTCATGCCCGGGCGGCTGGCTGTACGGTGACAGAAACTCTTGGCAGAGCTAAAACTTTGATTATAGACGCGGCTAAACAACTGTTAGTTACAGGATTAGGAGTCGATGATGCAGAGCGGGATAATTAATGTACTTAAACCGCCGGGCATGACATCACATGATGTTGTGTCGTATATCCGGCGGCTATATAGCATAAAACGTGTTGGGCATGCGGGTACATTGGATCCTGCAGCAGCAGGCGTATTACCCGTGTTTATTGGCAATGCAACCAGGCTTGTTGAATACCTGGCTGACGCAGATAAAAGTTATCGGGCTGAGCTTACCTTTGGCTTTGAAACAGATACTGGTGATGATACCGGAAAAATTATAAATAGTCGTCCATATATTCGGCCCAAGTTGAATGAGATTGAGGCTGCACTTGCTTCTTTTGTCGGCGAAAATGAGCAAATTCCGCCGATGTATTCTGCTATAAAAATTGGTGGTAAAAAGTTGTATGAACTGGCCAGGCAAGGTCAGGTTGTTGAGCGAAAACCGCGTAAAATTAGTATCGATACGATCTCACTTATAACTGAATGCGAAACAGGTATTGTATTTGATGTAACCTGTTCTAAAGGAACTTATATCAGGGTTTTGTGTTCTGATATCGGCTCCCGGTTAAATTGTTTAGCAGTAATGAGTTTTCTAGTCAGGACAAGAGTAGGAAATTTTCATTTAGAGCATGCTTTGACTCTTGAAGAAATTGCCGCTAATAAAGAGCAAGCTATTCAAGCTGCGGATAGTGTTTTGGCTCATCTGCCAGCGATCATGTTGTCAGAACAAGAAGCCCAGGCTATAAAAAATGGGCGTAGTATCTGCTGCAATCAAAGCGGTTCTGATTTAATAAAAATGTATGATAGGGAAAGCGCATTCATTGGTATTGGTCGAGAAACATGTCAACTGGACGGGCATGTAACACTAACTCCCGTGAAAATATTAAGTCCGGGCCTGTAACGGTCCGGATTCTTACATAGACGGGTAATGAGGAGAAACAGAAAGAGAATGAAAGTCTTTAACCAGATAGAGAACGTGAAGCACCATCCACCTGTCTATATGGCTTTAGGTACTTTTGATGGTATCCATATTGGACATCAGGCAATTATTATGCGTACACTGCAACTGGCAAAAAATAAAAACTGCAGCAGTGCGGTCTTTACTTTTAGTAATCATCCGCTTGACGTGATTGATGCTGACCGCTGTCCGCCACTTATTGTAACTAATCAGGAAAAGGTAAATTTAATTGCCGAGTTGGGTGTGGACATGTTATTTAATGTTCCCTTTACTACCGAATTCTTGCAGTTAACTCCTGAAAAATTTATTGAGAAAATAGTTACTAACATTAATCTTCGGCATATAATTGTTGGTGCCAACTTCACTTATGGATATCGGGGGGCTGGAACGCCAGCGCTTTTAACAGCTGCTGGCGCTAAACACGGTTTTACTGTCGATGTAGTCAATATGGTGGATAGGGAAGGGGTTATTGTAAGCAGTACTGTCATTAGGCAACTAGTTACAGAGGGTGCGGTTAAGCAGGCAGCAAACTTACTTGGCCGGCCAATAACTATATCCGGGAAAATCAGTACAGGCGACCAACGCGGGCGAAAGCTCGGTTTTCCTACAGCAAATTTGGCGATTATGCAGGGGCTTTTGGTTCCGAGTGACGGGGTTTATGCTGTTTACGTATATGACGAAGCCGGTACTAAGCATAATGGTGTTGCCAATGTTGGCAATAATCCTACTTTTACTCGTCAAACCCACCGTATTGAGGTACATATATTGGACTTTGACCGCGTTATTTATGGGCAGCAGCTAAAGATTCAATTTATCGATAGAATTCGGGGTGAGATTGCTTTTACTAACGTTAGGCAACTCAAAGAGCAAATGCAGGCAGATATTGAATTTTCTCGTAAACATTACTTTTAATCGTTCTGTGGTTTACATGCTTTAATTTTTATGGTAAAATATCTTTTAGTGAGTAAATCACATTAGTAACCGTAGCGAGGATAATCGAGTCTCCGGCGATGTCTTGGCTAATGGGGATAGACAAGAAAAAGGAGGTGAACCACGTGTTGACACCTGAAAACAAACAAAAGCTCATTGAAACATATCGTGTACACTTAAATGATACTGGATCTCCTGAAGTTCAGATTGCTATTCTTACTGAACGTATTAATTATCTAACTGAACATTTGAGAGAACATAAAAAAGACCATCACTCCCGTCGCGGCCTGCTAAAAATGGTTGGTCAGCGCAGAGGTCTCTTGAATTATCTGCGTGAAAGCGATATTGAGCGCTATCGTTCAATTTTAGAAAAACTTAACTTGCGGAAATAAGTAAAAAGCGGATTTTCCGCTTTTTATTTTTTTCTTAGGTTAAAGAAAATAAAAGAGGGAATAATAAGAAAAATGTCGAACAGTTAATCTTTGCTAAAAGAAAAGGGGCTTATACAGAGGAGGAAAATAAAATATGGAAAAATTCCAGATGGAACTAGGTGGCCGGACCTTGATCATTGAATCAGGGAAAATGGCTAAACAAGCCAGCGGTGCGGTATTGGTGCGTTATGGCGATACTGCAGTGTTGGTCGCAGCAACCCAATCAGCTGAACCGAGACCAGGTATTGACTTTTTCCCGTTAACAGTTGATTATGAGGAACGCTTATATTCGGTAGGTAAAATTCCTGGTGGTTTTATAAAGCGGGAAGGGCGTCCAAGTGAAGCATCTATTTTAGCTAGCCGTTTAATTGATCGCCCGATTCGACCACTGTTTGCCGATGGATTGCGTAATGATGTTCACGTAGTAGCTACAGTAATGTCAGTGGATCAAAATAACCCGCCTGATATTGCAGCTATGATTGGTGCCTCTTGCGCTTTAAGTATTTCTGACATTGTTTTTAACGGGCCTATTGGCGGCGTTCGCGTCGGGTTGATTGATAATCAATTTATTTTGAATCCTACGATAGAGCAGCAAGAAAAAAGTGATCTTAACTTAGCTGTAGCAGGCACAAAAGATGCTATCTTGATGGTTGAAGCAGGAGCAAATGAATTATCTGAAGATACCATGCTTGAAGCTATTTTATTTGGACATGCCGCAATTAAAGAGATAGTGGCTTTTCAAGAAACTATTATTGCTAAAATTGGCAAGCCTAAAAAGGAAAAACCGATTTATGAGGTGCCAACCGAAATTGACGTGGCTATGCGTGAGTACATAACCGAACAGTTAAAAGCTGCTGTAGCTAATGCGGACAAACTTGTACGTGAGGAAAATATCAAACAGATTAAAATTGAAGCTACCGAGCATTTCTTGTCAATTTACCCTGAGAACGGAAAAGATATTAATAATATGTTCCAAAAGATTCTCAAAGAGATTGTGCGGAAAATGATTACTGTAGATAAAATTCGTCCTGATGGCCGTCAGATTGACGAAGTACGCCCTATTACCTGTGAAGTAGGTTTGTTGGCACGTACTCATGGTTCTGGACTGTTTACACGTGGTCAAACACAAGTGTTTACTATCACTACTTTAGGAGCTATTGGCGACGAACAGATTCTTGATGGTCTTGGAGTTGAGGAATCCAAACGCTATATGCATCATTATAATTTTCCGTCATTTAGTGTTGGTGAGACTAGACCTTCACGTGGACCTGGACGCCGTGAAATCGGTCATGGTGCATTAGCTGAGCGGGCACTAGTACCTGTTATCCCTTCCGAGATGGAGTTCCCGTATACCCTTCGTTTAGTATCAGAGGTACTAGAGTCCAATGGCTCTACTTCTATGGGCAGTGTATGCGGTAGTACCTTATCCCTAATGGATGCAGGTGTCCCAATTAAAGCACCGGTATCTGGTGTTGCTATGGGCTTAGTTAAAGATGGCAGCAATTACACAATCTTAACTGATATTCAAGGCATGGAAGACGCGCTTGGAGATATGGATTTTAAAGTGGCTGGTACTACTAAAGGTGTAACTGCCATGCAGATGGATATGAAAATATCGGGGATTACGGAAGCAATTTTTAAAGATGCGTTAGCACAAGCGAAACGTGGCCGGATGCATATACTAGGCAAAATGCTTGAGGCAATCAAAGAACCCAGAAAAGAACTTTCCCCGTTTGCACCACGCATTATTACTATGGAAATTGATCCGGATAAAATCCGGGATGTTATTGGACCAGGCGGCAAGACAATTAAGAAAATTATTGAAGAGACAGGCGTTAGCATTGATATTGAAGATGATGGTAAGGTTTTCATCGCAGCTGTTGATGTTGAGGCTGGCCAGAAGGCAGTGAGCATCATTGAAGCCTTAATACGCAGTGTGGAAGTTGGTGCCACATATACTGGCAAAGTCACTCGATTAATGAATTTTGGCGCATTTGTCGAAATTATTCCTGGTAAGGAAGGTCTTGTGCATATCTCGCAACTCGCACTTGAACGTATTGCCAAAGTGGAAGATGTCGTTAAAGTAGGCGATGAAATTATGGTCAAAGTGACCGAAATTGACCGCCAGGGACGTATTAATTTGTCTCGTAAAGAATTGTTGAAGGCCGAACAAAAGGAAAATCAGCCTGAAAACGCTGGAAAATAGCAGGTAATCAGCTGGGACTTGGCAATAAGCCAAGTCTTTTTATTTTGGCTCATAAAATACAGGCAATAGTAATACATTGTATTACTACGCAAGAGTAGTGAGCAGGAGTTGATTATATGCAGTGTAAAGTGGTAACTGTAGGAAAAGTGCGTGCTTGGTATGTATATTTTACTATTGGCGTTTTTTTGGTAGTGGCTATGCTGGCAGGCAGTCTCCAACCACTGGTAAGCACTACGCAGCTAGCTGCTGCAGTGCCGCCGGTATTTCAAGGTAATCCATCCCAGCCACAGATTGCATTGGCTTGCAATGTATTTTGGGGAGAGGAATATCTCCCAGACATGTTGAAAACACTTGATGAAAATAATATTCATATTACTTTTTTTATTGGTGGCAGCTGGGCCAACAAATACCCGGAAGTACTTAAAGATATGGCTAATAGAGGCCACGAACTTGGAAACCATACCTATAGTCATCCGCATCCTAATAACTTAAGTAAAGAAAAGAATAAAGAACAGATAGTAAAAACAGAGGAGCTTGTGAACAGCGTTACAGGGATAAAAACAAATTTATATGCACCTCCCTATGGTGAATACAACAATACAGTACTGCTAGCTGCACAAGAACTCGACTATACTACTATTATGTGGAGTATTGATACGATTGACTGGAAGCGCCCGCCCCCTGAAGTTATCACCGAGCGGGTGCTAAAAAAACTTCATAATGGTGCTATTATTCTGATGCATCCGACAGCACCAACCGCTAAGGCTCTTCCAGGGTTAATTGCTGAAATAAAGAAACGTGGATATACTATAACGACAGTATCTGATATACTAAAATAGAATAAATAGGCAGGCGAAAGCCTGCTTTTTTTATTGCTTAATTCCGTCATTTATGATAGTATTATGTTTACATAATTAAAAAACATTTTATTATGTTTAGCCAAGGACTAAATTACCTGAAGCCTTTCACTTTTCTCAAAGGCTTCAGGTAAGCCATGCTTTTTGGAATGGAGG
This sequence comes from Sporomusa sp. KB1, assembly GCF_007830295.1. Classification (GTDB taxonomy): domain Bacteria; phylum Bacillota; class Negativicutes; order Sporomusales; family Sporomusaceae; genus Sporomusa. Next base: position 4,142,198 of record NZ_VLKC01000002.1, read on the forward strand.
TTGCCGTATGAATAAATACAAGAATTTACTATCATGGGTAGTAATAATGGTTTTTATGATGACCATTATGCTGCCTGTTACCCCTGCATATGCCGCCTTTTCAATAGCTGATTTACTAGGGAAAGCTACTGCGGCTAATGACGACTCTAGTGCATCGACTGGCATGAGTACTGGTAAAGGTATGCTAGATATTTTTCTTGGCCTATTACTAGGCAAATTTTTGGGCAATGCCTTTAACAGTTCTGCCAATGTAGGAACGAACAATAACTCTGCCAGTGGATCAACCAGTTCATCACCGAAAGAATTTGTGGGTTTTTACGCCGAATGGTGGGGAGAAGATACTTCTTCTTATAACTCCATGGTAAAAAATACTGATGTAATTAAAACAATTGCCCCATTCTGGGCTACAATGCAGGCTGATGGCACAGTGATTGACCGCGGCGGCAATGACCATGCTGCAGTGGTTAAAACTGCTCAGCAGAAGGATATGACAGTATTGCTGCTGGTTAATAATGCCAAGCAAGATAACAACACTACAGCGCCAGTTCATACCGTACTGGCAAATCCGGCACTTAGGACGAAAGCAATTGACAATTTTGAGGCCTATATCAAGAAGTATAACCTTGATGGTATCAATGTTGACTTTGAAATGGTGCCTGCTGAGGATCGTGATAGCCTGACAGCATTTATGCGGGAGCTTTCTGCCCGCCTCAAACCACAAGGCTTGCTTGTGACAATTGATGTTTTTCCAAAACAAGATGAAAATAACGATGTGGCAGCTGCCTATGATTATGCAGAACTAGCTAGCTATGCTGACAAGATTATGATTATGGCTTATGACAATCACGGCATGTGGAGTGGGCCAGGCCCGATTGCGGATATTGGTTGGGTAGAGAACAGCCTAAAATATGCGCTCAAGTTTATCCCTAAGAATAAACTATACCTTGGTATTGCGGCCTATGGGTATGATTGGTCAGCCCAAGGAACACAGTCGTTAGAATATAAGGCGATAATGGATTTATCCCAGCGTTATGGACAAGCAGTACAATGGGATGATGCAGCGAAATCTCCGTATTTTAGTTACACTGCCGCTGACGGTATTGCACACACAGTTTGGTTTGAAAGCAGCGAAAGTATAAAACATAAACTGGCGCTTATTACCAAATATGATATTGCCGGTGCAGCTATGTGGAAGCTTGGCGAAGAAGATCCCGGAGTTTGGCCAATCCTGCGGGATAAGTTTCATAAGTAATTTCAATATATATTCCGCAATAAAGAAGTTTGAGGCACAAGCGGGTGGTGTATTAACTTCCGCTTTTGCCAACACACCACCCGCCTGGAAAGAGCTTCACCACGCTGAATAAAACTCAACACAGGAGGTTTAATGGTGTATAGTAAAAAAATATTGATAGTAACCATGCTTTTGGTCTTGGTATTTAATATAGTAGGACCAGTACAAGTAAGTCATGCTGCCGCTTTGGACAGTGTTATTAATACTCTGGCAGTTTCGACTGTTTCATCCACCGATAGTGGGGCTGGCGGGTCAGACGTATTTAGCAAGCTATTTAGTTTATTATTTGATAAAATACTCGGGCCAATATTGAATATTTTTAGTGGTGGCAAAGCAGCAACTACCTTACCCGAAAATCCAGTAAAAGTGACACCGCTTCCTGCTGATGAAGGGACTACAGGTATTGTAGACAGCGGTATATTACGCGGTAAAGTTATTGTTGTTGATCCTGGTCATGGTGGTAGCAATCCAGGTGCTGTAGCTAATAGCACCAGAGAAACAGATAACAACTTAGCAGTTAGTCTCAAATTGAGGGATAAGCTGACTAAAGCTGGAGCAAAAGTAATTATGACCAGGGAAAATGACCGCACTGTTGCACCTGAAGGTAGTTCGTTAGGTCAGGAGTTGGCAGCACGCGTGGATATTGCTGAAGCGAATAATGCAGATATTTTTGTCAGTGTCCACTCGAACTCCAATCCCGACTCTTCCTTATATGGAACGATGACTTTTTATCCTAGTGGCAAATCGTCGAAATTGGCACTTGAGGTTCAAAACAGTATCATTAAAGAAACCGGTGCTGTAGATAAAGGAACTTCCTCAGCTACTTTCTATGTGCTGCGCAATACATCCATGCCGAGCATTTTGGTCGAAATGGGTTTTGTGAGCAATGAGAGCGAGGCCCGTAAGTTGCAGGAAGATAATTACCGCAATAAAATAGCTCAGGGTATTTTTAATGGTGTAGTAAAATACTTTAACAACTAGTAGTATTAGTTTGTTTTTGAACAGAGATAAACGCAGTGCGAATATCTCTGTTTTTTTCTTTAGCAAATTTAGGTATAATAAGATTTATACTATCTTGGGAAGTTATTCTTTTGAAGTGGTTACCAATAAGAACAATTTGTAGTAAACTAGGAAGGCGTTATTTTTGCTGTAACGAAAAGGAGATTTATGTATAAAAAATCAGTATTGCCAAATGGAATTCGCGTCGTATCTGAAACGATTCCTTATGTGAAATCAGTTAGTATGGGCGTGTGGCTTGCAACAGGATCAAGATTTGAAGAAGAATATAATCATGGAGTTTCTCATTTCATTGAGCACTTGATGTTTAAAGGAACCGCTCGGCGTTCGGCCAAGGATATTGCTGAGATAGTTGATGCTGTTGGTGGACAATTGAATGCATTTACTGCTAAAGAGTGTACTTGTTACTATTTGAAGGTTTTGGATTCTCATGCTGACTTAGCGATGGATATTCTAAGCGATATGCTGCTGTCATCAAAATTTGCCGAAGAAGATATAGAACGTGAGCGCCAGGTAGTAATGGAAGAAGTGCATATGTATGAAGATTCGCCAGATGAATTGGTGCATGACATTCATCTTGATGCTGTGTGGCCGGTTCATCCACTTGGGCGAAATATCTTGGGTACGACTGATTCAATTGAACGATTTAATCGAGATTCAATATTGAAATATTACCAGGATTTTTACACACCTGATAACATGGTAATTGCTGCTGCTGGTAATATGACTCATGAAGAATTAGTAGCATTAGCGACCCGTTATTTTAATGACTTTAAAGGACAAAAAAGAAAATTAGCGGTAACTCCTCCGAACTTTGAGTCAGCCAGATCAATTATCAGCAAAGATTCCGAGCAAGTGCATATCTGCTTAGGAACATTGAGTGTGCCTCAGGAGGACCCCAAAATTTATCCAGTCTATATTTTTAATAATCTTTTAGGTGGCGGAATAAGCTCTAAATTATTCCAAACCATCCGCGAAGAACGTGGCCTGGCCTATTCCATTTATTCTTATCAAAATAGCTACAAGGATGCCGGCTTGCTTACAATTTATGCAGGTACTCGTCCTGCAAACGTAAATCAGGTTTTGGACCTTATACTAGAAAACTTACGGGAATTTAGAAGTAAAGGTATAAGTGAGCAAGAAATGATTAAGTCCAAAGAGCAAATAAAGGGGAGTTTGCTGCTTGGCTTAGAGAGTTCAAGCAGCAGGATGTCCCGTATTGGAAAAATGGAAGTGACTTTAGGCAAATTTGTTTCTTTAGATGAAGTTGTAAACAAGATAGATCAGGTGACGCTAACTGATGTGAACCAGATGATAGAGCAAATGCTTGTTGCTGAAAAGCTATGCTTTACTGCGCTAGGCCCTATTAACTCATTAACTATTAATACTAATTTTAGTTTTTAAGGAGGAAGGTTATGGCAAGAGGTTTTGAGGTAATTAGTCAATATCGAGAGCAGGATATAAAATTACCTATTCGCAAGACTACGTTAAGTGCCGGATATGATCTTACAATTGCCCAGGATGTTACTTTGTTTCCCGGAAAGGTTGCGTTAGTTCCGACAGGCATTAAAGCTTATATGGAGGAAGACGAATATCTAGGCATTCATATTCGTTCTGGTTTGGCTATTAAGCACAGTTTGAGTTTAATTAATGGGCAAGGGATTATTGATGCTGACTATTATAATAATAGGGAGAATGAAGGACATATTTTAATTGCCGTGTTTAACCATGGGTCAGAACCGGTGACAATTACCAAAGGAACCAGACTGGCACAGGCGATTTTTTATAAGTATCTAAAAGCAGATAACGACTGTGCTGATACTGTTCGTTCAGGCGGCTTTGGGAGTACAGGACAGTAACGAATAGGATTTTTCTTTCATAACTTATTCTTATTAACCATATACATAGGTAGAAGCCGGTTAAAGGGAGGGCTGCCATGTATACCTGGGCGACATTAGTGTTAATTATCTTGGTAGTTATGGGGTCTGTTTGGCTACGTGTTTGCCGCTTGCGCATATCTTTGGGCAATACGCCCCATATTGAGCCAAAAGCATCGCCCTTTGCCAATGCTGTACAAGATTTAGTTGCCACTGCTGGCGGCGTATATCTTTCTTTGGTAATGATTGTTTCATTTTTAAAGCTGGACCTGCCTGAACGGATAACTATCAGTATAATTACTTTCGATCCGCTGGCTATGACGGCGATTGCCGTGGCGGTTATTCAACCAGTTGTTAGTAAATTATTTGATAGCAAGTAGGTGAAAGTATGCGGATAAGTGAAATGACTGGAAAAGAAGTTATTAATTTGGGAGACGGTGCGCGTTTAGGTATCGTTGGCGAGTGTGAACTTACTTTTGACAGTTACTCCGGTGTTATTGGCGGATTAATACTCCCCAAACGAAAAACAGTATTTAATTTTTTAGGTGACAATCAGATAGTAATAATACCATGGGAGGCAATCAAACGCATTGGGGATGAAGTTGTTATTGTTGATTTAAATAATGCTTATGAGCGCATGTATTCTAGCTGAGTCTGGGATAATAAAAGACTTGTTAACCTTTCCAGCTAGAATAAAAAATGCGATACTTGTCAAACCTAACATTAAACCGTATATCAGACTAATGTTAGGAGGCTTATTGATGTCAATAACAAACGATTCTATTATGCAAGGAAACACTGGCAGTCAGCCAACAACTCAAATCTCAGGCCAGACAGAAAATGCTTTGGTAAATAGCTATACAAGCACCCAATCGCAAACTGCAAATGCTCAGACACCGGTTGCGAGCTCGGCGGCACAGACTCAGCCGTCTGCAATGCAATCAGGCACCACAGGAGTTAAGAGCGTAATTGGTGTATTTAATTCTCATGATAAGGCTGAGCAGGCGGTAAATGCGCTTAGAGCGCAAGGGTTCACAACAGAAGAAATCAATATTGTTTCCAAGAACAAAAAGCAGCAAGGCCGGGAAACTGAATATGTTGAGGATGATATTACCGATGGTGCCCTAACAGGCGGAACTTTAGGCGGTATTGGCGGTTTGCTTTTGGGGGCAGGTGCTTTAGCTATTCCTGGTGTAGGACCTGTATTAGCCGCAGGGCCGATAGCAGCTGCCTTGAGCGGGGCGGTAGCAGGCGGTATTACGGGTGGCCTTATTGATTGGGGTATTCCGGCTGAAGCAGGCAGGCGCTATGAACAACATGTAGTACAAGGCGGGATTCTGACAATAATCCGCTCTGATGCCGCTAAAGCGAATCAAGCAGCTCAAATCCTGCGTCAAAACGGAGCAAAAGATGTTGAAACTCATGCATTAACCTAAAACATGTGTTTTTACCAAAAGTATTTGGATAATTAAATAAACAGCTTTCAATATTTATTTGACAATGCAGGAACATTTGGTATAAAATGTGTATAAAATGAATAAGCAACATCCTGTAAAGGATGAAGTAGAGGTGCGGGAGTCAAGAGTACTTTCAGTGAGAGTGGAATCGATGAGCTGAAAGAAAAGGGGTAACCGCCGAAGTAAGAAAGAACGCCAAATCTTCTTACTGGTCTTACATCAAATAGATCTAAGACTGTCACCAGTACTTGGTGGAGTGCTATCTCATCTGGTCAGGGACGATATATACGCATATATTTTCCTAAGGTCAGAAAATGCTGTTTTAGCAGCTGGTGAGAAAGGTACTCACCAGCTGCTTTTTTATTTTTTATCCAGATGAAAAGTTTACTTTTCCTGGATTGAACAAGGCTTCTTTTCTTATTAAACAGGAGGTGGATAGTGCTTGATTAGAGTGATGGTATGTGGTGCCTATGGCAAAATGGGGCGGGAAGTGTTGCGAGCCGTTCACAAGGATCCACAGTTAAGCATAGTAGGAGCAGTAGATATAAATTCCGATTTTGCTGATGTAGGCGATATTATCGGCGCCGGTAAAACAGGGGTAACGGTTGGCAATGATTTACTTACTGTTATCAATGAAACGAAACCACAAGTTATGGTTGATTTTACCAATCCGCAATCAGTTTTAAATAACATTAAGCTTGCAATTAAAAATGGCGTCTGTCCGGTTGTCGGTACAACCGGCTTAACGGAACCTGATATTGAGGATATTCGTGAACTATGTGCCGCTTCTAAAGTTAATGCAATTATTTCACCTAATTTTTCCATCGGCGCTATTCTTATGATGAAGCTTGCACAAGAGGCAGCCAAGTATTTGCCACATGTTGAAATTATTGAGATGCATCATGACCAAAAACTTGATGCTCCGTCTGGCACAGCTCTCAGAACTGCCGAATTAATTGCCGGTGTACGGGGCACAATGCAGCAAGGCCATCCCGATGAGAAAGAAAAATTACCTGGTGCGCGTGGCGGCGAGGACGCAGGTATTCGATTACATAGTGTTCGACTACCTGGCTATGTAGCTCATCAGGAAGTAATTTTTGGTGGCTTGGGACAAACGCTGACAATTCGCCATGACTCGATATCCAGAGAATCTTTTATGCCGGGAGTAGTACTGGCTTGTAAAAAAGTGCTAACCGTTGATGGACTTATTTTTGGTCTTGAGCATATAATGGGCTAGAGCGTGCAAAGAATGCAGATATTGCAAGAACTATGAGTTGTAATTATCGAATGGGGGAAAACTTAAATGAAAAAGTATAATGTAGCAATTTTAGGGGCAACTGGAGCAGTTGGCCAAGAATTTTTAAAACTTATTGAAGAGCGCAATTTTCCATTTAACGAATTGAAGTTGTTAGCATCTGAACGCTCAGCAGGTAAAACTATTGCATTTATGGGTAAAGACTACATCGTTGAGGAGGCAACACCAGATTCATTTAATGGTGTGCAGATTGCCTTATTTGCAGGCGGCTCAATTAGTAAAACATTAGCTCCCGAGGCCGCCAAACGGGGAGCGGTTGTTATTGATAACTCAAGTGCTTTCCGTATGGATCCGGAGGTACCTTTGGTCGTGCCGGAAGTTAACCCTGAAGCCATAAAAAATCATAAAGGGATTATTGCTAACCCTAATTGTTCAACAATTATTATGGTTATGGCATTAAAGCCTGTGCATGATGCAGCTAAGATCAAGCGCATAGTTGTTTCTACTTATCAAGCTGTTTCGGGTGCTGGTAAAGAAGGCATTGATGAACTGACTGACCAGGTTAAATCAGTTGTAGAAAATCGTCCTGTAGAAGCGAATATTTTACCAAGTGCCAGTTTGCCCAAGCATTATCAAATAGCGTTTAATCTTTTACCACAGATAGATGTATTTGTTGAAGATGATTACACTAAAGAAGAAATGAAAATGGTAAATGAGACCCATAAAATATTCAATGACTATAACATCGGGATAACTGCGACGACAGTTAGGGTACCAGTATATCGCAGTCATTCTGAATCAATCAACATCGAGCTGAACGGTCCGCTGTCTTCGGAAGAAGCAAAACAGGTACTCTCTAAATTTCCGGGTGTAATTGTACAAGATAACCCGGCTGAAATGCTGTATCCTATGCCGTTATATACTTCGGACAGTAATGAAGTGTTCGTCGGTCGTATCCGGGCCGATAAAACTGTACCTTATGGATTGAACATGTGGGTAGTAGGCGATCAAATTAGAAAAGGTGCAGCGCTTAATGCTCTGCAAATAGCTGAGTATATGATTGAGCATAATTTAATTTGAGGTGTACAAAATGCGAATAATTGTCCAGAAGTTCGGGGGCACATCTGTTGCGTCACCCGAAGTGCGGGAACTTGCACTGCGCAAAATTGAAAAGGCGCGGGATCAAGGCTTTAATCCGGTAGTTGTAGTATCGGCTATGGGACGCAAAGGGGCTCCTTACGCTACTGATACACTAATTGATATCGCGCGGTCAGCCTATAAGAATATTGCTGATCGCGAGCTTGATCAGATTATGTGTTGTGGCGAAATAATCTCAGCCGTGATTATGGCCGGTACGCTGCAGGCCGCTGGTATGGACGCAGTTATGTTGACAGGAGGAATGGCGGGTATTATTACTGATGAACATTTTACTGATGCCCGTATTTTAAAGTGTGATCCAACAAAGATAATCAATCTGTTAAAACAGGGAAAGGTACCTGTTGTGTGTGGCTTTCAGGGTATGACGGGCGAAAACGAATTTACCACCTTGGGACGAGGCGGCAGTGATACCAGTGCATCAGCCCTGGGGGCGGCCCTGAATGCTGATATTATTGAAATATATACAGATGTTGACGGAATCATGACAGCTGATCCAAGAATTGTTGAGAATGCAAAAATCCTTGATTGCATAAGTTATGGGGAAGTATGTCAATTGGCTCATCAAGGTGCCAAGGTTATACATCCCCGCGCAGTTGAAATTGCCATGCAAAAAAATATTCCCCTTGTAGTAAAATCAACATTTTCTGAAGCTCCCGGAACACTTATTACTAATATTGCCAAAGAAGACACCGGTGGTTCAGCAGTAATAGACCGTGTCGCAACAGGCGTAACCTATTTGACCAATATTGTTCAGGTTAAAGTTCATCTAGACAATACTATGGAAACTGATGCAAGTTTTAAGGTATTTAAAACTATGGCTGATAATGGTATTAGCGTTGATTTAATTAATATTCATCCAGGCGAGATCATGTTTACTATTAACGCTGACCATGCCGAAAAAGCATCGATGAAGCTCAAACGTCTAAATTATGAATTTGAAATAGTAGAAAATTGTGCGAAGGTATCCGTTGTTGGTGGCGGAATGCGAGAGGTACCAGGTGTGATGGCAAGCTTTATTGAAGCTCTGTCTCGTAATAAAATTGCTATTCTCCAGACAGTAGACTCTCATACGTCTATTTCAGTGCTTGTGCTGCAAAGTGATGTTGGTGCTGCTGTTAAATCGCTTCATGAGAAATTTGGTTTATCAAATTAATAAGGGGCGAATGTAATGAAGAATTTCGGGCGAGTCTTAACTGCAATGGTAACCCCGTTTAATGCTGATTATAGTGTAAACTATAGTGAAGTGGCCAATTTGGCGAATTATCTTGTGAATAACGGATCTGATGGACTGGTTGTTGCTGGCAGCACTGGTGAAGCAGCTACATTAACTCGCGATGAAAAGCTTACATTGTTCAAAATAGTAATGGAGACTGTAGGTGATAAGGCTACGGTCATTGCTGGCACTGGATCAAATGATACGAGAGCTTCTATTGCCTTGACTGAAGAGGCGGAAAAGATTGGTGTGCATGGCGCAATGCTCGTTGGTCCCTATTATAATAAGCCGCCGCAAGAAGGGTACTACCAGCATTTTAAAGCCATTGCTGAATCAACAAGTCTGCCACTTATCGTATATAATGTTCCCGGGCGAACAGCTTCTAATATTTTACCGGCAACGATAGCCCGTTTGGCTGAGATTGATAATATTGTTGCAATTAAAGAAGCAAGTGGCAACTTAGAGCAAGTTTCTGAAATTATCCGTACAACTCCCAATGATTTTTTGGTATATAGTGGGGATGACGGGCTGACTTTACCGATACTATCTCTGGGTGGCTGTGGGGTAATTAGTGTGGCTGCTCATGTTGTAGGTAAACGCATGCAGGAGATGATAACCGCCTTTTTGGCTGGTGATATGAATAAAGCGCAGGCATTACATCTTGAACTTATGCCGTTCTTTAAAGTTATTTTTGTTACTACCAACCCAATACCGATCAAAAAAGCAGTAAATATCCTGGGGATAAATGCTGGACCGGTAAGATTGCCATTGATTCCTCCTACTGTCAGTGAAGAGGAACAACTAAAAAAAGTAATGCAATCAATAGGTGCTATATAACGAAAGTTTCGACCGGTAGCGGATGCTACCGGTTTTCTTTACATGTCTAGACAATATTTGCATATAATATTGCTGGTGAGCAGCACCACTTGTTGTCAGAGATTATTAAATAGGTTATAATTATTGACAAGTGGGCAGGACGGCCGGTTTTTTTTCAGTGGCTTAATGAACGGGCGGTTACAACTTGATTTATATCGAAATTTTAAATTCTGGAGGTGTATGTTTTTTTGGCACGACAACCAAACAAAGTACAGATAATTCCCCTGGGCGGGATGGGGGAAATTGGTAAAAACATGACTGTTATCCGATACGGTGATGAGATAATAGTTATTGATTCCGGTTTGATGTTTCCCGAAGATGACATGTTGGGCATTGATCTGGTTATTCCTGATATCTCCTATCTGTTGGATAACCGTGATCTAGTGAAAGCGATTGTGCTGACACATGGGCATGAAGACCATATTGGGGCTTTGCCCTATGTGCTAAAACAACTTGATGTGCCTGTATATGGAACTCGATTGACACTTGGAATTTTGGAAGGGCGTCTAAAAGAAAATAATGTTGCTGCCAATAATTTGCATGCTGTTAAATCAGGTGATCAGATTCAACTTGGCAATTTCAAGATAGGATTTATTCGGGTAAGTCATAGTATCGCTGACGCGGTAGCGTTATCGATAAAGACCCCAGCGGGGGTGATCGTTCATACTGGTGATTTTAAACTTGATCAAACTCCAGTAGATGGCAAGGTGACCGATTTTCATAAATTTGCTGAGTTAGGTGATCAGGGGGTGCTAGTGCTTTTAGCCGACAGTACCAATGCAGAGCGTCCTGGTTATACGCAGAGTGAAAAATCGGTTGGTGTAACTTTTGATGAAACTTTCCGTACTGCGCGGGAACGGATTATTATTGCTTCGTTTTCTTCCAATATTCATCGAATTCAACAGGCCATTGATACGGCTTGCAAGTATCGGCGCAAGGTGGCTATACTTGGCCGTAGCATGGTCAATGTTGTTACTATTGCACTGGAACTAGGATATTTGAATGTGCCGGAAGGTGTGATTATTGATGTTGATGAAATTAATAATTATCCTGCAGCAGGAATTGTTATTTTAACAACCGGCAGCCAAGGTGAACCGATGTCGGCACTAACCAAAATGGCTATGTCAGATCATAAAAAGGTCGAGATTGTTCCCGGAGATACAGTAATTATTTCGGCTACGCCAATACCTGGCAACGAGAAGTTAGTTTCACGCACGATAGATTTTCTTTTCCGGCAAGGGGCCGAAGTTGTGTATGAGTCAACCTCCGGTATTCATGTTTCCGGGCATGCTAGTCAAGAAGAACTTAAATTAATGCACAACCTTATACGCCCTAAATTCTTTATTCCCGTGCATGGAGAATATCGGCATTTAATCAAACATTCCCAATTAGCACAAGCATTAGGGATGCCTAAGGAAAACATTTTTATTGCTGAAAATGGACAATCACTAGAATTTACTGCCGAAAAGGGTACAATTAATGGCAAGGTTACATCTGGCAATGTCTTAGTAGATGGTCTCGGCGTTGGTGATGTCGGCAACATCGTACTGCGGGACCGCCGTCAGCTTTCGCAAGATGGAATATTAATTGTTGTTGTAACCATGGATAAACAGCGTGGTCAAGTAGCTGCCGGGCCAGATATTGTTTCCCGCGGCTTCGTATATGTGCGCGAATCTGAGCAACTAATGGATGATGCCAGGGAACGAGTACGGCAGGCTCTGGACAAGTGTGAGCTTAATGGTGTTACCGAATGGGCGACAATTAAATCAAATGTTCGTGATACGTTGGGAAAATACTTATATGAACGTACGCGACGCCGGCCAATGATACTGCCGATTATTATGGAAGTGTAATAAGAAAAGCCTTGAGCCTGCCTGCTGCAAGATAGTTTGGTAAGCTAGGGCTTTTTTATTAATTTATATCTGTATGAAATCACCGCCAGTGCCAATACTATGTATGATAAAGAAAGCACAAGTCGATGTTGCTCTTATCGGTTCGTAACAGAGAGTTAACCTTTCTGTTAAGTAAAAAAGACTAGCTAATTAGCTGGAGGGATATTCATATGATAGTGAATGATAATCCGGTAGTTGCACCTCCCGGTACTAATCCTGAAGAGCCGCAAATACAGCCGTCTCCGACTGAGGCTCCTAAAAAAAGCAAACAAGCCCAAAAAGTAGGCCCAACGGAAACTATCCAGGAATTGGGCGCTACTGAAGTGCCAACAGCGAAAAGCAATATACATGTTATGACGATAATTGGCCAAATCGAAGGCCACATGGTTTTGCCGCCAAACTCCAAAACGACCAAATATGAACATATAATGCCGCAACTGGTAGCTATTGAGCAAAGCTCTGAAGTTGAAGGACTTATGTTGTTATTAAATACGGTTGGTGGTGACGTGGAAGCTGGTTTGGCAATTGCTGAAATGATTGCCAGCATGTCAAAGCCATCTGTTTCCATTGTCCTGGGAGGCGGGCATAGTATTGGCGTACCGGTGGCTGTATCAGCTACTCATTCATTTATTGTCGAAAGTGCTACGATGACAATCCACCCAATACGTCTGACTGGGCTTGTAATAGGTGCGCAGAGTTCTTTCGATTATCTTGAAAAAATGCAGGATCGTGTTAATAACTTTATTACTTCACACTCTAATATATCGGAGAAAAAATTAAAAGAGTTATTATTTAAGACAGGTGAGTTATCGCGGGATATTGGTACTTCCTTAGCAGGCAGAGACGCAGTTCACTATGGTCTTATTGACGAAATTGGCGGTATTGCCCAAGCCATGGCTACCTTGCAGGAAATGATTCATGCGAAGAAAGAAACTAAGGGGCTGAAGCAGTAATGGTACTGTGGACAGTTATGCCAATGGAAATACTACTTTCCCAGGAATACCAGCCGCATTATGAAGAAATCGAATACGCAGGAACCAAAATGATGGTTGAGAAAACCGCTGATAATGAATGTCGAGTAGTTCGGATACTGTCAACTGACCCCCAGGATTATCTGCGAAACGATATTCAGCCAGGTGCGGTTTTGTCTTATGCACCGATATAAAAACCGAATAATCCTGTTCAGGTTACTGACATATTAATTAGGTGCCTAGGTCATTTGGTTATTTTGCTATGATGCAAGAAAGTGAATTGCCACCAGAACGGTTATTACGTGAAACCCTGCCGGTGAAGCGCTCTCATTCAAAAGAGAGTGCTTTTCTTGTTGTAAAGAAAACCAGAAAAGTAGTAATATGCCACGCGAACCTTGCCGCTGATAGCGGTTATTTTATTGTGGTGAGATGATTGCGGAAAAATTATAAAGAATTAAAAAAAACATATAATAAAATATATAAAATAACACTTTATTAGAATTTTTAACAGATTTTATTGACGAAAATCTTGATAAATGCTAATTTTAATATAAAAAAATATATAAAAACAAGGAGGGATAAAGTTGCATCCGATCTTAAAGGCATATATTCCAGTAGCAAACATGCTTACACAGACATTTGGAAAAAGTTGCGAAGTAGTAATCCATGATTTGACACAGCCAGAAAGTTCAGTGGTATATGTGGCCAATGGTACTGTAACCGGACGGAAAGAAGGGCAGTCCTTCGATCATCTCATCCGTCAGGTTTTACTCAACAAAAAGTTTAAAGATGATTGTACTGTGAACTATGTTTTTGAAACGGAAGACGGCAAGAAACTCAAATCGTCTTCTGCGTTGCTTCGCAACCCCGAAGGAGAAGTGGTGGGAATGCTCTGCATCAATTATGACTTAACCATCCCATATTTAATCCGAGAAGAGCTAGCTGGTTTTCTGCCTGACTCTTTTTCCACGATATCCTCTCCGGAAGACGAAGTGCCGGATCAAGACGTACTGACTATTGTTAACGAATTGATTGACAACATCATCGCCAATACCGATCTTGTTAACCTAAAAAGAAAAGATAATCTGGAAATCATACGCTTTATGGATGAAAAGGGAATATTTTTAGTCAAAGGTGCGCTTGACAAAGTGGCTATCAGCATGGGCTTGTCAAAAGTAACTATTTACAGTTACTTAGACGAAGTGCGAGGGAAAAAATAACAGTGGGATAGTGTCAACAAAGTTTATACAGAATTTTTCGGCGAACATAAACCAGCACGAATCGTGGTATCTGTGGGCAAGCTTCATTTTGGATGTCTTGTAGAAATTGAAGCAATTTTGGAGGTTGATGAAAAATGAAATATATTTGTTCGAAATGTGGAACCTCAGTTGAAGTGACAACACGAAACGCGAAGTGTGATTGTGGCGGTCTTTGGAAACTCAATTATCAGCCGCCGAAGTTTGATCTAGCATTAGTTGACCGGGATACTTGGAACATTTTCCGCTATCGGGCTTTCATGCCCCTGGAAGGGGAGCAGTGGCGTGAAATCAGCTTAGGTGAAGGCATGACGCCTATCATTCAATTTGATGAAGATGTTTTGCTTAAAATGGATTATTTCATGCCGACTTTGTCTTTTAAGGATAGAGGCGCAGCCATATTGATTGCTCACTGCAAAGCGATTGGAGTGGATTTTGTCGTCCAAGATAGCAGCGGTAATGCCGGAAACAGCGTGGCGGCTTACTGTGCAAGGGCTGGTATTGATTGTGAGATTTTTGTTCCGGAAGGAACATCGCCGAAGAAGATCGCTATGATCAAATCCCACAATGCACGAGTCAATATTGTCCCCGGCACGAGAGATAACTGTGCAAATGTCTGCAGAGCAAAAGTAGGTGACGAGGGAAAGTATTACGCAAATCATGTATATAATCCGTTCTTCTATGAAGGCACGAAAACTTATGTTTACGAAGTTTATGAGCAGCTGACCAGAATTCCTGCCAATATCTTTGTCCCGCTTGGTAACGGCACGCTATTCATCGGCATTGTAAAGGCGCTGGAAGAATTCCTTGAAAGTGCTGTTATTGAGAAAATGCCGCATATCGTGGCAGTTCAAAGCGAGTACTGCGATCCTTTCGTGAAAGCAGTGCTGACCGGAGAAAAACATCCAGCTACGGTAACGCCTGCACCGACAATGGCAGAGGGAATTGCAATCGGCGTACCTATGCGCGGTGATGAAATTTTGGAATATACCTACAAGTACAATATCGAAATGATTACGGCTCCGGAAAATCGAATTATGGAGGCCAGAATGGCGCTTGCTGCAAAGGGTATTTACTGTGAACATACAACCGCAGCTACTTATGCAGCCTATTTAAAATATTGTGAACTGAACGGCAAGACATCGGACTGCTTGATTCCGATGTGTGGAGCGGGCCTTAAATCTGATTAAATTCAGTGGTTTTCTCGCTTTACTGCCCTTACTTTGACAATTTTCCCTTATTGGCAAGCGGGGCGGCTAGCTACGATTAGTCTAGGATTTGGCTATATACGCAAAAAACTACCATAAAATATTGGTAGCTTTTTGTTCATCATAAGGAGTTGGTTACGAGCAGAATACAAATGGACGATTCTATTGTTTCCTTTGTTTCCTTCAAAAAAATGGTATAATATAGTTAAATTAGGGCAAGTCCGGTTCTGTGAGCTCCTACTCGACCTTGAGTCTTCTCCCAGGATCAAAGCCGGACGTTTATGTTTGGCGTCAAGCGCGACTTATAGCGGAGAAACTTATGATGGTCATTACATCATCGGTTACGGTGTGCTATAGCGGATTGAAGTTTGCTAATTCATGGAGGAAATATGTCAGATAGTACACAGATTGTAGTCGATTTTGCAAATTTGTCAGACATTACATTAATTATTATCAACGTAAGTAGAGTCGTCTTTGTTATAGTAAATATATGGCTGTTTTATTCCTTTTTAACAGTGAAAAACCGGCCTATTTGGTTTCAGATAATAGCCTTTGCTGGTACATGGGCGACGATAAACTGCCTGCGCGATTTTATTATGCCAATAGCACCGAACCATTATTGGGTTGGTTATATATTAAGCCTATTGTTACTAATTCCTCTTTCGCTGGTTTTTAAGGAAACTCTCCATGCAAAACTGTTTGTTTTTTTTATGGTTTCTTCCTTTTCACAGGCTAATTTTTCTATTTTTTGTAGTTTGGAAATTTTGGTGCTTGGGAATATGGTAGGCTGGTTGCTGTTAGCCGGACTTTTGCTGGAACTGGCTTGTATACCATTAATACGAAAATATATTAGGCCTCATATTAAAAATATTCTTGATGTCCTTGATCAGCAACATCGTGTTTTTTATTTTTTTCCCATGCTGTCTTTTGTACTAGTGGCTTTTTATGCCGGGCAAACAACATATTCGTTGTTCACATGTGTTCCTTTAGTATTATTCACATTAATGATGGGATTTTCTTATTACCTGATTGCAGTATCCATAGACCAGACTAAGTGTAATCAACAATTAGAGTTGACATCAAGAACAGATAGTTTGACAAGCCTTTATAACCGGCGGCACATGGAAACGAGAATTCAGGAAGAACATGAGCGGTATCAACAAACTGGTGTGGAATTTGCATTGATTAGTATTGACGTTGACTTGTTCAAAATAATTAATGACAGGTATGGGCATGCTTGTGGCGATTTCCTGCTGCAGTCTGTATCTGAAGATATCCGTAAATCTGTAAGGCAGTCCGATACTGTTGCGCGGTGGGGTGGCGATGAATTTCTCCTGTTGCTGCCGGGGACAAATTCGAAAATTGCTATGGAGTTGGCTGAACATATCAGCAAGACTGTGGGGAGGCACCGGTATGTTTATGAAAATAATACCTTATCGGTGACAGTGACAATCGGCGTTGCTGTGATTAAGAGCGGCGATACCGCGGATGGTATCATTAAGAACGCAGATACAGGCATGTACCAAGGGAAGCGTGTTGGCAGAAACCGTGTAGTATTTTTTGATAATGTAGATGCGGGGGTAACTCTTACATATCTCAACTAGCAAAAAGTTGCGTATATATAATGCAGAGTTCATAATTACATTAAGTAGTACTCAAAAGGCAAGAAGGGTTACTAATCCAGTGACCCTCCTTGCCTTATTATATAGCTATAATCTGATACGGAAGGTGATACAGAGTACTGAATAGGGAGACAATGGGGGGACGTCAGGCTGCTAACCCATTTGTCGAACGCAGAAGGGGAAAAAGAATAGGGACATGAATTTGCAATATTATCCATTGAATATAAACAGTTCTGACAAAATATTGACGCCTTTGAAGACTTCCCAGACAGCATTCTGACGAGGTTTTGAGATACAATAAGCATGCTAATAAAATTTTAAAAGTAGATTAAGGAGGCGTTAGCATGACCGACCTGTGGTTGGCAGGAGGAGTAACATTTCTATTATTGATTTATCTCATTTATGCTTTGATGAAACCGGAGGAATTTTAAAATGGCAAGTGATCTGACGTTATTTGGCCTGTATTTTGTAATTCTTTTTGGCCTAGCTTGGCCACTTGGCCGGTACATGACCAAAGTATTTAATCTTGAAAAGACTGTCTTTGATCCAGTCTTTCAACCAATAGAAAAATTATTGTATCGCTTAACAGGCGTTGATGATTCAAGAGAGATGAACTGGAAGCGATATGCGAGTGCGGTTATCTGGTTTAATCTTCTGGGTATGGCACTGGTATTTATCATTCAGATACTGCAAGATAAACTACCGTTTAATCCTGAAAATTTAGATGCGGTAGCGCCATGGCACTTAGCTTTCAATACAGCGGTTAGTTTTATGACCAACACTAACTGGCAGGCTTACGGCGGTGAGACGACAATGAGCTATTTTACGCAGATGGCCGCACTGACTGTGCAGAATTTTTTGTCTGCAGCTACAGGCCTTGCGGTGGCAATAGCCTTTATCAGAGGTCTTACCCGCAAAACAACGCAGCTTATCGGTAACTTCTGGGTCGACCTTACCCGCAGTGTTATCTATATCCTGATTCCGATAGCAATTCTGTTTTCAGTGGTGCTTGTCCAGCAGGGCGTACCACAAACGCTGTCCTCCTATGTGAGTGCGCAGACGATCGAGGGAACAGAGCAAAAGATAGCGGTGGGGCCGGTTGCTTCGCAAGAGGCAATTAAAATGGTGGGAACTAATGGCGGCGGCTTTTTTAATGCCAACTCGGCGCATCCCTTCGAGAACCCTACTCCGCTTACAAACTTCCTTGAGACTCTCAGTATCTTTTTAATTCCTGCCGGCTTAGCATTTACCTTCGGGTATATGGTCAGAGACCGGCGTCAGGGTTATGCGATATTGGCGATGATGACACTATTGTTTCTAATGATGTTGACCCTTAACTATACCAGTGAACTAGCTGGCAATCCCCTGGTAGCGGCCAACGGCATTAGCGGACCATCTGCAATGGAAGGCAAGGAAGTCCGATTTGGTATCGGTGGAACCTCGCTGTTTGCAACCGTAACCACTGCCGCATCGTGCGGGGCGGTAAATGCTATGCACGATAGCTTTACGCCACTGGGTGGTTTGGTGCCGATGCTGCAAATGATGCTTGGTGAAGTTGTCTTCGGCGGTGTTGGTGCTGGTTTCTATGGCATACTTGTCTTTGTAGTGCTTACGGTGTTTATTGTTGGCTTAATGGTGGGACGGACACCTGAATATCTAGGGAAAAAGATAGAATCCAGGGAAATGAAAATGGCTACTATCGCCATTCTGATTCCGGCTGTTACAATCCTTATCGGCAGTGCCATCGCATCGGCGACAGAGGCAGGAATGGCAGGTATCGCCAACCCAGGTCCCCATGGCCTGAGCGAAATGCTTTATGCCTTTGCCTCCGCTGCTGGCAATAACGGTAGTGCTTTTGCCGGACTCACGGTCAATACTTTGTTTTACGATCTTTTACTTGCCTTGGCGATGTTACTTGGCCGGTTTAGCGTTATTATTCCCGTGCTGGCAATTGCCGGCAGTATGGCAGAGAAGAAAATATCACCACCTGGTCCTGGCACCTTTCCGACCACGGGCTGGCTGTTCGTAGTGTTGTTAGCGACTATTGTGCTGGTGGTTGGTGCATTGACCTTTTTGCCAGCGCTGGCGCTGGGACCCATTGTCGAGCACTTACTAATGCTACAGGGTACTACCTATTAAGGAGTGAAGGAAATGAATGAACGCAGTAGTTTCAATAAAGATATTCTAGTACAAGCAATCCGGGACGCTTTTAATAAGCTTAATCCTAAGACACAACTTCGTAATCCGGTCATGTTCATTGTCTATATTGGCGCGCTATTAACAGCCTGGTTGACTGTCCGTGACTTTTTCATTGGAGAACCAATCACTTTTCCTTTGCAGATAACATTTTGGCTATGGTTTACCGTATTATTCGCCAATTTTGCTGAGGCGGTGGCTGAAGGTAGGGGTAAAGCCCAGGCCCAATCCTTGAAGACGGCTCGTGCCAAGACTAAAGCGAATAAAGTGACCGGTAACGGTATTATCCAGATGGAGGCTACCGAACTCCGCAAAGGCGACGTAGTTTTAATCAATGCGGGAGAATTTATTCCCGGTGACGGCGAGGTTGTCGAAGGAATGGCATCGGTGGATGAGAGTGCCGTAACTGGGGAATCTGCTCCTGTTATCCGCGAATCCGGTGGCGATAGGTCGTCGGTAACTGGTGGCACCAGGGTGCTTTCTGACTGGATTAAGGTAAAGATTATCGCTAATCCCGGCGAAACATTCCTTGATCGGATGATATCACTGGTGGAAGGTGCGAAACGTCAGAAGACACCGAATGAAATCGCGCTGACTATATTGCTCGTTGGTTTGACCATCGTATTTCTAGTAGCTGTGGCAACAATTAAACCCTTTGCCGTTTACTCAGGGACCTTAATCTCAGTGATCACTTTGATAGCATTACTGGTTTGCCTTATCCCGACAACGATCGGCGGGTTATTGAGTTCCATAGGGATCGCGGGCATGGACCGCCTCCTGAAACGTAACGTATTGGCAATGTCCGGTCGGGCGGTAGAGGCCGCCGGAGACGTTAATGCCCTGTTACTTGATAAGACTGGTACCATTACTCTCGGAAACAGAATGGCGACAGAGTTTATCCCTGCACCTGGTATAAACGAAAGTGAACTGGCAGATGCAGCGCAACTGTCATCTTTGGCAGATGAAACCCCTGAAGGACGTAGTGTTGTCGTGCTGGCTAAAGAAAAATATAACATCCGTGAGCGAGATCTAACTACGCTAGAAGCCGAGTTTGTGCCGTTTACTGCCCAAACTAGGATGAGCGGCGTTAATATCAAGGGAAATCAAATTCGTAAAGGGGCCATTGATGCTATCCAAAAATATATAGTAGAGCAAGGCGGTCAGTTTCCTGATGCAGTAAAAGCTGCTGCCGAGAATATTGCTAAAGCGGGTGGGACACCGCTGATTGTTGCGCAAGGAGCAAAAGCTCTGGGTACTATCTATCTCAAGGATATCGTTAAAGGCGGTATCAAGGAGCGGTTCCATGAGCTTAGGCAGATGGGCATTAAGACAGTTATGATAACAGGTGATAATCCGCTGACTGCTGCAGCTATAGCTGCTGAAGCGGGGGTAGATGACTTTTTGGCAGAGGCAACTCCGGAGGCTAAACTTCGTCTAATCCGCGAATATCAGGAAAAAGGCGTACTGGTTGCTATGACTGGTGACGGCACCAATGATGCGCCTGCTCTTGCTCAGGCTGATGTAGGTGTAGCAATGAACAGCGGCACTCAGGCGGCAAAAGAAGCCGGTAATATGGTGGATCTTGACAGTAATCCGACGAAACTCATCGAAATTGTTGAAATCGGCAAGCAGCTGCTCATGACTCGCGGCTCACTTACAACTTTCAGTATCGCCAATGATGTCGCTAAATATTTCGCGATTATACCGGCTATGTTTGCAGGTACCTATCCTGCGATGAATGTTTTTAACATCATGCATTTGGCAACTCCTGAGAGTGCTATACTTAGCGCCGTAATCTTTAATGCGCTAATCATCGTTGCACTTATTCCGTTGGCACTTCGTGGTGTTAAATACAGGCCGGTAGGAGCGGAAGTCATTCTTCGCAGAAACATTTTAATCTACGGTGTTGGAGGATTAATCGTACCGTTCATCGGCATTAAAATAATTGATGTAATAATCGTGGCATTAGGACTTGTTTAACATAGAGTAGGGAGGCAACAGGATTATGGATAATTCGATTAAGGGAGCTGAAGGTCAATGTGGCGCCAAATAGTAAATTCATTCAGAATGCTGCTTGTTTTAACAGTTATTACTGGCTTAGTGTATCCGCTAACTATGGTTGGAGTAGCCAACACGATTTTTCCGTCTCAGGCAAAGGGGTCGTTGATTGAGAGCCAAGGGCAGGTTGTTGGTTCCAAACTAATCGGACAGAATTTTACGCAACCGGGTTACTTTCATGGGAGACCGTCATCAGCCGGCAAGGATGGCTATGACGCCGCCGGGTCGTCTGGTTCCAATCTTGGTCCCACCAATAAGAAACTAATGGATATGATTGCTGACAACGTGAACAAAGCACGCCAAGAGAACAGTCTTGATGAGAATGCTGCTATACCTGCTGATCTGGTAACTGCATCAGCGAGCGGACTAGACCCCGATATTTCCCCAGATGCGGCCTACCTCCAGGTTGAGCGCGTTGCTGAAGCGCGTGGGTTAGCGGCAAAGGAAGTATACAGTTTAGTGGATAAAAATATTTCAGGCCGGCAACTAGCGCTGTTTGGTGAACCAAGGGTTAATGTATTGGCGCTAAATATGGCGCTTGATAGCTTAAAATAAGTATAAATACTGCTTAGGAACTAAGATAATCATTTTGACGGAATTCTGACACAATGCCTAAGTAAATTGACCCATTATTTACGGGATTGTATGTTATCATTACCCTAAAGTTAATGCACTGAGTCGGGGGGAGTATTAGTTTCATTTTGGGGAAAGAAGGGAAAAGGTATGGATGCTTTAGATCTAGCCGGTGTGGTATTATTCGTTTTTGGTTTAGGCTTTTGTCTGGGTTTACTTTTGTGGCCAAGATTAATTGGATTCAAATAATATCGGATTGGGATGATTTGTATCTTTGCTTGTTCTTATCAGCTGTGTAAATGTTAATTCATGTAGGCACGTAGTTGTATTAAAAAAAGCGCGTTGGTTTTATTTCAACGTGCTTTTTTATAATTTTTTTGTTCATTTTTATAATATCTTTACAGGTAGTTTAGAATCTTAGACACCTTTTTGACAGAGGTAAGAGCTATACTAACACTGTAAGTTGCAACTACTGGAGGAAAATTATATGTATATGAAACAGGAGAATCGTGCTGATCCTGATACGCTTCTGCAAAAAATATCAAGAAGCGAAATGGGAAAGCTTACTGTATTGTTAGGTGCTTCGGCTGGTGTGGGAAAAACCTACACCATGCTGGAGAGTGCCCATGAACGTTTGCGTGAGGGGATCGACGTTGTCATCGGCTGGGTGGAGCCCCATGGAAGGAAGGAGACAGAAGGATTGGTTTCCGGGTTGCCTGTCATCTTGCCTAAATTGATTACCTATCGAGGCAAGACAATGCAGGAAATGGATATTGATGCTATTCTTGTTCGGAGGCCTGATATTGTTTTGGTTGATGAATTGGCACATACCAACGTCCAGGGGTCACGTCATGTGCGCAGATTCCAGGATGTTGAGGAACTTTTGAAGGCCGGTATCAATGTATATACGACTCTTAACATTCAGCATATCGAAAGTCTGAATGATGTCGTTGCCCAAATTACAGGTATTATTGTTCGGGAAACGGTTCCTGATTATGTTGTGGAACAGGCGGATAATGTCCAATTAATTGATATATCGCCGCAAGACTTAATTAAGCGTTTGCAGGAAGGCAAGGTGTATGTTGCCGGACAGGCAGAACAAGCGCTGCAAAATTTTTTCCGGCAAGGCAATATTAATGCGTTGCGCGAAATGGCCTTGCGGTTTATGGCCAGGAGAGTAGACAGTGATTTGAGTGAATATATGCGCGAACACAAGATTGATGGCCCTTGGCCGGCTTCGGGCAAGGTTATGGTATGTGTTGGCGCTAGTCCTTTTTCTGCTCAGCTTATTCGGGCAGCCTGCAGGCTGGCCGCTGGTCTGCAGGCCGAATGGCTGGCAGTTCATATTGAAACCAATGATAGGTTTTCTCAAAAGGAAAAGGAACGCCAGCGAGATCGCGTGGCACGCAACATGCGCTTAGCTGAAGAGCTTGGTGCCAAAACAATCAGTATAGCAGGTCGAGATTTGCTGCATGAACTGTTAGACATTGCCAGAAACAATAATGTTACAGCCATTGTGATCGGCAAGCCTCAACATAGTCGCTTACGGGACCTAGTGCACGAATCAGTCGTCAATAAGCTGATCCGATATAGCGGCGGAATTAATGTATACGTTATTCAAGCGCAAAAAGAACAGCAAAATCGAAATACACACATCAATACAGAAGTAGTATCTGATCATGGAAAATGGCAATATTATCTGATGAGTTTGGGCATGACAATGGCTATTAGTGGTTTTGGCTGGTTTTTTAAAGAATTGATAGAAATTATCAATATTGCTCTGCTTTATCAACTGCCTGTAACGTTAAGTGCATTTTGGTGGGGGCGCTGGCCTTCTTATTTTACGGCCGTTAGCAGTATGATTCTATTTGATTTTTTGTTCATTCCGCCAATACTTACCTTTACTGTCTATGATTTGCGGTATATTTGGAGTTTTATCACGTTTTTGATTGTTGCTTTTATTATTGGCGGACGTACTGAATTTTTAAGAGAAGAGGCCGCTCTGGCACGCCAACGGGAACGCAGTATTCGTTCATTATATAGTTTTAGTAAAGAGATTGCTGCGGTAGTTGATTTAAAGACTATTACGCGCAGTTTTGCAATTCAGGCAGCAGATACCTTGGGTCGTCATGTCATGGTGTTATTGCCTGATGAGCATAATCAGCTTATGGTATGCGCGGAACATGAGGCAGGAGCTGCAGTGGAACAACATACAAACCATCTGATTGAAAACAGCGCGGAAGCGGCTGTGGCAGCTTGGGTATTTGGGCACTGCGAAGCTGCCGGACACTCTGCTGAAACTCTGCCAAGTGCTGAATATCTATATTTACCACTGTTTACCCAGGAACGTATTGTCGGAGTGTTAGGAATAAAAATTATCGAAAAACTTATTACTCCCGAGCAACGCCGTCTCATGGAAGCTTGGGCCGGTTTAGCGGCGATTGCCATTGAAAGAGTACAACTGACAGAAAAAGCTCGCGAAGCAGCCTTACTGCTGGAATCTGATAAACTTAAGAGCACATTGTTTAATTCAGTCTCTCATGAATTGCGAACCCCGTTGTCATGTATTATCGGGTCAGCATTAACTCTTAAAGATGCGGCACAACATTGTTCAGTTGAAGAGAAAAATGAGTTATGGGCTAACATAATCGACGGAGGAAAACGAATGGTGCGGGTCGTGGCAAACTTATTAGATACTGCAAGGTTAGAGGGAGGAACTTTCCAACTGAAAAATGATTGGTGTGACTTGCAGGATATTATCGGTGTAGCCTTGCAGCAGGTGGAGGATCAGATAAAAGAACGGCCAATACTATTAAATATTCCATCTGAAGTTCCCATTGTGCGTGGTGATAGTCGGTTATTAGAACAAGTTATGGTAAATTTGCTTGATAACGCTTTAAAATATTCACCATCCAACAGTCCGGTGGAAATATCAATTGTAACAGATAAAAACAGAGTTCAGGTTTCCATTGCTGATAGGGGTATTGGTATACCAACTGCCGATTTATCACATATTTTTGATAAGTTTTATCGGGCAAAACAAATTGAGAGCAATATTAACGGTATCGGCTTAGGATTATCGATTTGCCGAACTATTATAGAAGCACATAACGGGAAAATTTGGGCTGAAAACCGCAAAGACGGAGGTGCGATTATTCATTTCTTTATGCCGCTTCATGAACAGGATAAAATGCTGATAGATCGGGAAGAAGGTATTTTTAATGGGTATAAAAATTTTAGTCGTTGATGATGAACCACAAATCAGGAAATTTTTGAAGGTTTCTCTTAGAGTTGGTGGTTATGATACGGATGAAGCCACGAATGGGCAGGAAGCCATTCAACGTGCTGTAATATTCAAGCCTGATATTATTTTGCTGGACTTGGGGTTGCCTGATATGGATGGCAAAAAGGTAATTAACCAAATTCGCGAATGGTCGCAGGTGCCAATTATTGTCCTTACGGCACGTGAGCAGGAAAAAGAAAAAGTCGACGCGCTTGACGCAGGTGCCGATGATTATGTTACTAAACCGTTTGGGGTTGAAGAGCTTATGGCTCGAATAAGAGTGTTTATTAGAAGAACGACACGTGTTGATGATAAACCTGTAGTGGTATGTGGTGAGTTAACGGTTGATCTTGCCAAGAGATACATCTTTGTCAGCGGTAAGGAAGTAAAGCTGACACCGACTGAATATGAAATTATGAAAGTTTTAGCACAGAATGTAGGAAAAGTGATAACCCACCGGCAATTATTTACAGCTGTATGGGGAAACAACTATTATGATGATAACCATTATATTAGGGTCTATATTAATCAATTGCGGCGTAAAATTGAGGATAATCCTATCAGGCCAAAGTATATCATTACTGAATCGGGTGTTGGCTATCGGTTAATGGATCATTAATAGGGGGTCACCTCACGAAACGGAATAGAGGAAGCGCGGGGACCCGATTTTTGCTTCAGTTTTAAAATAAGAATAGCACATTAATTGTTGCTGCCAGTTAGGTGAAAGAAATTTTTGCATGGCCGGACGTGGAACTGGGTTTTATCACCTCTATAATACAATATAGCAGGAAATACGATTAAATGTAGAGAAAATAGCGATAACTTACCTTTTTAGTAAGTTATCGCTATTTTCTCATAATTAATATCATAGGGAAGCAGATGCCCATGTATAGTAAAGGAGGCGAAGTTATGAAAAACAAAGCGGTTATGGTAGTATTGCTTTTTATTATGCTTTTGTCGCTCGTCGGGTGTAATGGCGGAAACGGAAAACCCACAGAGTCGCCAACGGCCATCCAGGGTGATACAAAAACTGCCGTAATAACTGAGAGCACTAAGCTACAAAGAACTGCGGATTTAAAAGATAAACGCATTGGGGTTTTACTCGGGTCTATTCACGATGCCTATGTAACCAAAACATATCCCCAGGCCCAGCTATTGCAGTATAAAAGCTCGCCAGACCTAATTCTTGGCGTAAAGTCAGGAAAGGTTGACGCCGCTTTTTATAACCGGGAAACACTGATCGAAATCTTTCGGAACGATAATGAATTGGCTTTTTTGGAAGAAAGAGTGTATTTAATTCCTATTGGTATTGGCTTTAATAAGCAAAATAGCGATTTGCGAGAGAAGTTTAATGCTTTTCTAAAACAAAGCAAAGAAAATGGCGTGTATGACGATATGGTTAATCGTTGGATCAATAACGGTGTTACTGATATGCCGGTGATTGATAATCCCAAAACCAACGGTGTCCTTATCGTAGGTATGGTAAGTGATAAAGGACTGCCTTTCGCGATTGTTAAAGATAATAAGTTGGTTGGTTTTGATGTCGAACTTTCCGAACGATTTGCGGCCTATCTGGGGAAAGAACTTAAACTGATCGATACAGAGTTTGGTAGTTTAATTGCCGCTGTTTCCACTAAAAAGATTGACATGTTTGCCAGTAGCGTGATGATAACAGAAGAAAGAAAGCAGCAAATTGATTTTTCTGACCCCTATTATGAAGTGGGGGTCAGCGTGTTTGCCCTAAAAAAGAATATCGCCCAATATGATGAACAGCCAGCTACGGCAGCTGCCATACCATTTATAAAAAAATTATCTGATAGGTTTCATAATAATATTATTCGTGAAAATCGCTATTTACTTATCCTTGACGGTTTAAAAACAACTGCGGTAATCGCTCTGGCGGCTGCAATTTTTGGTACCCTGCTTGGCGCTTTGGTCTGTTTTATGCGAATGAGCAAGAACTGGCTGGCAATTACTATCGCCAAGTTCTATATTTCCATCATGCGGGGAATCCCGGTACTTGTGCTGCTGATGATTATCTTTTATGTGGTGTTTGCCTCGGTAGATCTTAACCCTATCCTTGTGGCTGTTTTGGCGTTTGGTATGAATTTTGCAGCTTATGTTTCCGAAATGTTTCGGATGTCAATTGAAAGTATAGATAAAGGACAAACAGAAGCCGGGATTGCAGGCGGCTTTACCAAAACCCAGACTTTCCTTTATATTATAATGCCACAGGCAATACGACGGGTGCTTCCGGTCTATAAGGGGGAATTAATTTCCTTAGTAAAGATGACTTCAATCGTTGGCTATATTGCGGTACAGGACTTGACAAAGGCCAGCGATATTATCAGGAGTCGTACCTTCGATGCGTTCTTCCCGCTTATCATGGTAGCGGTGCTTTATTTCCTTGTTTCATGGTCGCTTGCGCTTGTTCTGGACTATATGGAAGCAAGAAGTAATCCGAAAAGAAATCGTAACGCAGGGAGGGTGACCAATGATTAAAACCGAACATCTTTCTAAAAGCTATGGCGGGCTTATGGTGCTAAAAGATGTAAGCGCCCACATACAAAAAGGTGAGGTTGTTTCGATAATCGGGCCCTCCGGCACAGGAAAAAGCACATTTTTACGTTGTATTAATCTCCTGGAAATCCCTACCGGCGGCAGTATTTTTATTGACAATACCCCTTTGTTGGCAAAAACAACAAATGTTCCTCAAATACGCCAAAAAGTCGGAATGGTATTTCAGTCGTTTAATTTGTATTCGCATCTATCTGTGGTAAATAATCTCACAATAGGGCCGATCAAACTACTGGGCAAAAGCAAAGCCACTGCAGAGAGCAAAGCGTTAGAGCTGCTGAAGCTGGTTGGGCTTGCCGAGAAAGCAGACAGCTTTCCTGATGAACTATCCGGGGGGCAAAAGCAAAGGGTGGCCATTGCCCGCTGCCTTGCCATGGATCCGGAGGTCTTGCTATTTGATGAACCGACATCAGCGTTGGACCCGACAATGGTGAGTGAGGTTTTAGCGGTTATCCGCGGTCTTGCCAAAGCTGGTATGACGATGATGATTGTTACTCACGAAATGGAATTTGCCCGCAATATCTCAAGTCGTGTATTTTATATGGACGAAGGGATAATTTACGAGGAGGGTACACCACAACAGATATTTGAAAATCCGCAAAAGGAAAAAACAAGAACATTTATTAACAGAATACGTAGCTTTAACTACCATATTAATAGCAAAAATTATGATCTGTATGCTATGAATGCAGAAATTGAAGCCTTTTGTGCAAAACATCTGTTACCAAGAAAAATATCTACTAATGTTCTGCTGCTTGTTGAGGAAGTTTTAGGCTTGCAAACAGAGTTTTCCAATATTACACTTACTTTTGCCTATTCAGAAAAAACTGGCCAATTAGAATTTGTGTTTGAAAGCGTGGGAGTTTCTGTAAACCCGCTTGAGGAAGGCGTGAGAGACGATGATATCGGATTAATGCTTATAAAGGGCACGTGTGAAAGTATCCGCTACAGCTATGAAAATGGAAAGAATATATTGCTGGCCAAGGTGAAAGGGAAGTGAATATAGAAATATCTTCGGGAATAAAAGGAGAATATATTTCTATATAGAAATATAGACGGGGAATCATGTTATGTCTCTCTTATATTTGCTCTGACCCTGATTATCTAATAATAGGAACCAACTTCCAGGGTTGTAGCGTTTGCAGGGAAACTGGCATGCGGCCTAGGAGCGAAAGGGGTGAGAAGCTGGTCTATTTTTGGAGGGGGGAGTTTTAGGGAATTTTTAGAAACGGTGGATAACATGTAGTAAAATTTTTTGGAGGTTTAAAATGAAAAATAAGAATCTGCTTTATATAATGCTTGTATTGCTAGTTGCCTTTTCACTTACAATAGCGGCCTGTTCCTCAAATGAAACGAAACAGAACAAAGCGGAGGTTGCTCCCGTTAATAAAGACATTATCCTTGCTACAACCACAAGCACCCAAGATAGCGGATTGCTTGATGAAATCATCCCCGCTTTTGAGAAAAAGACTGGTTATAAAGTTAAAACTATTTCCGTAGGTACTGGTCAAGCCCTGGCTATGGGAGAAAAGGGAGAAGCGGATGTGCTGCTTGTTCATGCTCCTGACGCGGAAAAGAAAGTGGTTGACAGTGGAGCGGCGATTAACAGACGCTTGGTTATGCACAACGACTTCATACTCGTCGGACCTCAGGATGACCCTGCAGGCGTTAAAAGCCTAAAAACCACGGTAGATGCCTTCAAAAAAATCGCAGGAACGGCAGCTGTCTTTGTTTCGCGTGGTGACGATTCGGGAACTCACAAAATGGAGAAAAGCTTCTGGAAAAACGCTGCCATAAGTCCCAAAGGCGAATGGTATCAGGAAACCGGTGCTGGCATGGGCCAGACGCTGAAGATTGCCTCTGAGAAAAAAGGATACACATTAACAGACCGCGCTTCTTATCTTGCGCAGAAAAAGAACTTGGATTTGGATATTGTTTTAGAAAAAGAGCCAGCGCTGCTTAATATTTATCATGTAATGGAAGTAAATGTTGCGAAGTTCTCTAAAGTTAATAAAGACGGAGCCAAAGCGTTCGCTGATTTCATGGTATCTGATGAGGGCCAGGCCATCATCAAGGACTTCGGCGTAAGTAAATATGGTCAGGCGCTTTTCGTACCAGATGCAGGTAAAAAGGAAGAAGATTTAGCTAAGTAGAATGCAGCCACTTAACTTATTGGGCCGGTGGCTGGTAGGCATGATGTGGTTACTTGTGTCCTGGTTATGAACAAGATGAAATAGTATGGGAGAAAACTAAAAAAATTATGTTGACAGGAGAAAGCTATAAGGGTATAGTATATATAGCCTGAAAATGCAATTTATTTAATATGAAAAATGTAATGAAGGAGAACTTGCTTTCTATGTCGTTTCAGAGAACTGATGGTTGGTGCGAATCAGTGCGATGGGAATACAAGCCTCACTCCTGAACAGCAAAGCTGAACTACAAAGTAAGCTTTGCCGGTCTCGGCTCCGCAGGGAGTGCAGTCGTTATTCTGCTAGGGTTGTTTGACCTGATGAGATGCAGATATTTTTATCTGTAAAAAGGGTGGTACCGCGAGAGTTGCCTCTTGCCCCTTTAAGTCTATTGACTTGAAGGGCAAGAGGATTTTTATTTTGCAGGAGGTTATTATTGATGAAGTATTTGGAAAAATTAGCTCAGTTTATTTGTCGGAATATGACGCTTTGGGTGGTGGTTTTTTCAGTAGTTGCTTTTTTCTATCCGGAACCATTTAAACCGATCGGCAAGAATATTTCGTACCTCCTTGGAGTTATTATGCTGGGGATGGGCCTTACCATGTCACTCGAAGATTTCCGTTTAGTGTTAACTCGGCCTAAAGATGTATTTTATGGAGTCTTTTTTCGCTATTTAATTATGCCCTTGGTAGGCTTTGGTGTGGCCCACATGCTTGGTTTGCCGCCGGCATTGGCCGCAGGGATGGTTCTCCTGGGTGCGGCTCCGAGCGGTACTGGTTCTAACGTCATGACATATATTGCCAAGGGAGATACAGCACTTTCTATAACAGTTTCAAGTATTAATACCATCTTAGCACCGGTCCTTACCACTTATATTTTTGCATTTTTGGCAGGGGCCATGATTCCTATTGATGTTAACGCACTGCTCATGGACATAGTCAAAATTGTATTGGTTCCGGTAGCTGCCGGAGTTGCGCTGCATATGTTGGTGCCCACTTTAGTGGAGAAACTCACCAAGGTGGTTCCGGCTGTGTCGGTCTCTTGTATTATCGCTATCATTGCTGCCGTAGTGGCGTTGAACGCAGCTAAGTTAGCGACAGTGGCGCTGGTTCTGTGTGTAGCCGTAGCGATTCATAATATAGCCGGACTGCTTCTTGGTTATTATTCCGGCAGGGTGGTCGGCATGTCAAAGAAAAAATCCAGAGCAATTACCTTTGAAATCGGCATGGAAAATTCAGGTCTTGCGGTTGCGCTGGCATTAGCGCATTTGGATCCGATGGCAGCTTTACCAGCTGCAGTCATGACTGTTTGGGAATACATTACAGGCAGCGTATTAGCCAGCTATTGGGGTAATAGGCCGCTTGACGAAGAAACGGCGTCTGCTAGTGAAGAAGGAGTGAATTCGTTTCAGGAAGGCTAAAACAGCATTGTTCAGGTGGAGAGTCTACTCCAAACTGAACTAGCGCTGCCTATAGAGGCGGGAGTGTTGACCGGAACGATAGAAAAAAGGCTCTCTTATCCCTAGGTTTGGATAAGAGAGCCTTTCTGTCTCACATGGCTTCACCTGATAATATACTTTGCCAAGCCAGTGGGACTAGAACGGCAAAAAAATGTTGATATTGAAAAAGCGTCAAGTTATACTTTACAACTGGACTCTATATCAAAAAGTTCACGGATTAACCGTGAACTTTTTGATATAGAGTCCAGTTTGTAAGTTTATCAATGGGTACGAGCTACTTGATCCACTATACAATAGCAACATCTTCTATGTCCTCTCTAGAAGCTGCAATTTTCTGCCGGCCTTTTTCGTCAATAGGAGGATACACTTCCTCAAAATCATTCATGATGTTCTTCCATAGGCGTTCATTTGCCTGGCTATCATTTTCTTTGAGAGGTTGATTATGAATGGCGCTATTTATATTGTCCAAACCAGTTGTGAAGGATGCATCTTGAGTTGAAGGAGCATTATCCTGGTTATTTGTGTTAGTATTTTTCATATTGTGCCTCCTATCTTAGATTATTAGCTCTTTCTATATACTGCCCATAATTCATTGCTGCATACATTCATTTTCCTCCCAAACTTTATATTTATATGCTTTAAGATAATTAAAAAATCATGAGAAAAGCACTAACAAAGTTAATATTTACTTCCGATTTATTATCATTCTACAGGGAGATAATAAACGTTAAGGTGTGGTGAGCAATTATCGCGTCCGGCAATGCGCCTCTTTTTTTATGTTTAAAATCAAAGTATGAGGAGGGATTTTCATGAACAAATTTATCCGTATAAACATGACAATCAAGGAAGTTACAATAAGTGAGGCTCCAGAAAAGTACGCAGGCCTGGCAGGGCGCGCTCTTACTTCATACTTCGTTAACGATGAAGTCAAGCCCACATGCCATGCCTTGGGGAAAAACAACAAGCTGATCTTTGCTCCCGGCCTCCTAAGCGGCACTACTGCTGCCCAGTCCGGACGGCTCTCTGTAGGAGGTAAGAGCCCGCTGACCGGTACCATCAAGGAAAGTAACACTGGCGGAACTTTCTCCCAAAAGATGGCCAAAATGGGTATCAAAGCTCTTGTTATCGAAGGAATGCCTGCGGGAGACAAGTTCTATATCCTGAAAATTGACATGAATGGTGTAACCATAGATGAGGCTCCGGCTGAAATACTTGGCGGCTGTGGCAACTACGAAGCAATCACAGTCTTAAACGCGAAATATGGTGCTAAAGTTGGTATCGCGCTGGCAGGTCCGGCTGGCGAATATCGCCTGCCTACCGCTAATATTTCCTTTAAAGATCCTGAAGGCAACATTCGTAGTGCTGGCCGTGGCGGTCTGGGTGCAGTGCTGGGTTCCAAGAAGGTAAAAGCGCTTATCATTGATGATGCCGGTGCACCTGGCGTTACCCTTGCAAGACCAGAGGAATTCAGAGCGGCAGCCAAAGCGTTTGCCAAGGCGTTGACTACTCATCCGGTTACTGGTCAAGCCTTGCCGGCGTACGGCACAGACGTGTTGGTTAACATCTTAAACGAAGCTGGCGGTTTGCCTGCCAAGAACTTCACTACAGGCCGCATTGACTGGAATGACAAAATCTCCGGTGAAACCCTGAATGCCACGATCAGTGAGCGTGGCGGCGAAGGCAAAGTGTCTCACGGCTGCCACACTGGTTGCATCATTCGTTGTTCACAGTGGTATCCGAACAAAGAAGGCAACTACATTACGAGTGGTTTTGAGTATGAGACTATCTGGGCCCTTGGCGCTAACGCTGGTATTCAAGATCTGGATGCCATCGCTTATATCGACCGGGCAATGGACGATGTCGGCGTAGACGCTATCGACGTTTCTGTTGCCGTAGCTACCGCTATTGAAGGTGGTTTGCTGCCTTGGGGTGATGGCAACGCTGCTCTGGCTGCTATCAAGGAAATCGCTGTTCCTACTCCACTTGGCCGAATCATTGGTGGTGGTACAGCCATTGTTGGTAAGGTTTGCGGTCTGTTCCGGACTCCTATTGTTAAGGAGCAGGCTATCCCGGCGTACGATCCACGTAACGTTAAAGGTATCGGCCTGACCTATGCTACTTCTCCAATGGGAGCTGACCACACCTCTGGTTATACTATTGCTACCAACATCCTGAAAGTTGGCGGCTATGTAGATCCACTCAAGAAGGAAGGACAAGTAGAACTCTCCCGTAACCTGCAAATCGCCACCGCTGCTGTTGACAGCACTGGCATGTGTCTCTTCATTGCCTTCGCTATCTTGGATATTCCTGAAGGCTTCAACGCTCTGGTCGATATGATCAATGCTCGCTACGGTCTGTCATTGACCGCAGATGACGTAACTGCCCTCGGAAAATCAATTCTTAAAGTTGAACGGGCCTTTAATGCAGCAGCTGGTTTTACTAACGCTCATGACCGTCTGCCGGAGTTCTTTGAATATGAGCCTTGCCCGCCTCATAACCTTGTTTGGGACTTTACGCCGGAAGAAATCGACGAAGTCTACAATTTCTAGCCGATAAGAAAAGACTTGGCTTGTGTCAAGTCCTTTAGGGTGCTGGCAGAAGACGCCTGTGCCCTAAAGGGGTATAAGCGTTCAATCCAGGGAAAGCAACCATCTGGATAAAAAGCCGGGCTCAAGCCCGGTTTTTTATAACTATGTTTTTGCTTAGGGTCAATAGGTATGATAATATATAAGTATAATTATTAAATATTGACAGTTTATTTATGACTAAGCACAATTTATGATATGGTTTATATTTAGAGGAGGGGGTTTGTATGATATTGGAAGTGCGTTTATATGCCACATTGAGGCGTTATGCGCCATCAAGCCCAAATGGAGTCATAATGGTCGATATACCTGATGGCATGACTGTACTTGATTTAGTTAAAAAAATTGAAATTGATCCTACAGAGATTCACTTGATTATGATAAATGGCATAGGGTGTGAGTTGGAGAAGCTTTTAACCAATGGTGACCGGGTTGCCTTGTTTCCACCAGTAGGCGGTGGTTGAGTTTTATAAACCATCGAAATGTTCGCAAGGTACTTTTGCAGTGGAATCATATATAACATAAGCGTGTAAAGCTGCTGTAGCAGGAGGCGAAAAGCATGTATAATGATAGAGTGCTTGATCATTTTTCAAATCCCAGAAATGTAGGAGAAATAGAAGCTGCAGACGGGATAGGCAGTGTAGGCAATCCCGTAGACGGTGACAGGATAACAATATATATAAAAATAAAAGACAATACACTGGCTGATGTCAAATTTAAAACCTTCGGCTGCGCTGCAGCAATAGCTGCAAGCAGCATGGTCACAGTAATGACTATTGGCAAAACACTTAAAGAAGCGCTCCAGATAAGGAATGAAGATGTGGCAGAAGCCTTAGGCGGACTGCCGCCTAATAAATTGAGGTGTTCAAATATCGCCGCTGATGCACTCCATCAGGCTATCGCCGATTATCTCAATGATGAAGAGAACAAATTATAGCTCCGTGATGGATGGGAAAATGCAAAAACTTACTGATCTTCTTTTGTCTTACCATTACAGATAATTTTTTCCAAGCCGGCAGCAAAGCGCGAATCATCTGCTTGGGTTCGTTTGCTGGGTCCTTTTGTCCGTCCGCCGCTCCGGCGAAACTTAGCCTTGATTTCCCGTTCTTCTAATAAAAAGTCCATCTTTTCCGGTAAGTATTCTATACCTGTTGGGGTGAGGCAATAGGCCGACTTGGCCAATACCATCGAAGCCAGACCCCAGTCCTGGGTAACGATGATATCGCCTGCTTCAGTTAGATTGATGACTTTTATATCGGCCTCCTGTGACGAGCTGCCCACCGTTACATGGTGATCGGACAGAATAATATGGTTAAAACTCGCTACCGTCCAAACAGGGATATTATGCCTCTTTCCTGATGCCAAACAGTACTGTAATGCCGCCTTGGGACAGGCGTCAGCGTCAATCAGTATTTTCATAGGTCTCCTTTATATACCAAAGATTTCTATTTAATTATATCTAAAACGAATAAAGAACGAAATATTCGACAGGCGTTTCTTATGAATATTACTTCAATTCTCCACAAGAAGTTCCTGAGAGCGCACTATTGACGAAAATTGTTATGCCGATACGATGACGGCGGCTGTTGTGTTATACTAAATAGAGAGAAGCACGACTTGCGCTGAGCCTTTGGCGGCAGCGGAAGCCGGATGATGAAAGGAGTTGATAGTATGGTTAACGCATATATTGCGGAGTCGGTATCAAACGGGGAGGTGCTTGCAAAGTAGTACTGGTCTTGCCCTCCCCATTGATCTTACATTGAATATACCTATGGGAGGACAAATAATGTGAGTAAAACAGATTTATATACACTAGGACTGACCGAATTATTGGAGCAGGAATCAAGCCTTTATGCTGGGTTATATGTAGCACGGGTGTCGGTTCAACACAAACATCTGTATAAAGTTATTACTGAAAATGGTGAAATTACGGCTGAGATTTCAGGAAAGCTTGCCTTTTCTGTGCAGGATAAAAGCGGCTATCCTACGGTGGGAGACTGGGTTATGGTAGACCGTACTCAAAGCAATGTCGGTCATGCCATTATTAACGCGGTTTTGCAGCGTAGAAGCATGCTTGAGCGCAAAGCAGCCGGAAATGCGCAGGAATGCCAGCTCATAGCGGCCAACATTGACACAATTTTCATTTGCATGTCATTAAACAATAATTTTAATCTGCGGCGGATGGAACGCTATCTGGCTATCGCCTGGGATAGTATGGCTATCCCGGTGATTATACTCACTAAAGCAGATCTTTGTCCAAACTTAGCTGACAAACTATCTGAATTGCATCCGGTTGCCCCGGGCGTCGATATACTTGTAACATCCAACAGGAGTCAGGAAGGCTATCGAGAGCTTATGAAATACATTGATTTTGGTAAGACTGTGGCGTTCATTGGCTCGTCAGGTGTCGGCAAATCTACGTTAATTAACTGCCTGGCAGGGACAGAAGTATTTGTCACCAAAGAAATTGATCAATATGATAAAGGACGCCATACAACCACACACCGGCAGTTAATCGTGCTTCCAACTGGCGGCATAGTGATCGATACTCCTGGTATGCGTGAACTGCAGCTCGAAACTGCGGATTTGTCTAAAGCCTTTGCCGATATTGACCAGTTGGCGCAAAACTGCCGGTTTGATGACTGCAGCCATCAAACTGAACCTGGTTGTGCCGTAAAAGCTGCTATCGAAACCGGTACTCTGTTGCTGGAACGTCTCACAAGTTACCAAAAACTCCAGGCTGAGTTGAATTATCAGGGGATGAATTCGCGCCAGCTTGAACAAGCCAAAATTAAACGAATGTTTGGGAGTTTCGGCGGAATGAAAGAGGTACAGCGGTCACTGAAGGAGAAGAATAAGCGCAAATAGTTATTCTCCAGAAGCGTAGATAGTGTGACCTAGTAGAAATAGTATGATAGGAGATTTGTTGTGAATATTTTAGAACAAGTACTGGCAGCTAATGGTCAGTTTATGGAACGTTTTGTTGAGGGTGTTCACTATTGTCCTGAGAACAGCAAATTGCCTAATCGGCATTTAGCTATTTTTACGTGTATGGATACAAGATTGGTAGATTTTTTAGAACCGGCAATGGGTATCAAACGCGGTGAAGCCAAAGTAATAAAAAATGCAGGTAATTCGGTGACTGGTCCATTTGAATCTACGATTCGCAGTTTAATTGTTAGTATCTACGAATTAGGTGTAAAAGAGGTAATGGTGATTGGTCATCTTGACTGTGGTTTAGCTCATACAACAGCTGAAAGTCTTATTCAAAAAATGTTAATACGCAAAATTTCACCAGATGCTATCAAAATGATAGAAGCAGAGTTGCGGGATTGGATAGATCACTTTCATCACCCCATAGATAATATCGAGGAAGTAGTTATAAAAATTCGCAATAATCCACTTATCCCAAAGGATGTGCCTATTCATGGTTTAATTTTTAATCCGCATACAGGACAACTTGAGGTTGTAGTGGACGGCTATCAGGCTTGTATATAATAAGCAAGCAGCTTTCCGTAATGGTCTATTCACGAGCAGAAATTAGCCATGTTATAGAGAGAAAATACTCATAATTTGCCTTGCGGTAGTTATGGGTATTTTTTTACTAACCTTTGCATCAGGCGTTTTATTGCTGAAGAGAGAATCGAAAATAATATAAAGTTTGTCTCAAAGAAATAAATATCGCATTAGACAGATAAATGTAATTCGTTGGAGAATATTTCATTGATGAGGCAGGATTTTAATCGCTAGTAACGAATAATATTGGAGAATAACAGAATATTCATTAACTCCGAATCTGGTAGTCTAATGGAAACTACGAC
Source organism: Sporomusa sp. KB1 (assembly GCF_007830295.1). Classification (GTDB taxonomy): domain Bacteria; phylum Bacillota; class Negativicutes; order Sporomusales; family Sporomusaceae; genus Sporomusa. The sequence continues at coordinate 4,180,032 of NZ_VLKC01000002.1, forward strand.
AACCAGGTCGTTGGGTTTACCGGGAAACCAGTAAGCCTCCCGTTGCGGAAAGGAGTCAGTGCTATATTGAGACGGGGCGCTCATCCTTTTTTGCGTGCTCTGTCTTTTTATTTTCCCCATAAGCATAACTTTCTCAAAACCAAAATGAGGACAACAGCGGCTGCCACTTAGCAAAAGAATCGGCACAAGCCGTGTTTTCTTTGTTTGCAGGACCTGATGTTACGTTAAAAATTAGACAGGAGGGTGACTTATGGCTGTGTATGCCGAAAACACTATTGATAGTACCTGGGACGGATGGCTAAATTTTACAGCCACGCTAAAAAGTGCTGACAAGAATTATAATTATTCTATCAGACCAGAAATTTGGGATTCATGGATAAGGTGCCGCCAAGCCAAGGTTAATCCCAATGATGATAGCATTCATCGCCAATTGGAAATTGCCAGTCTTCAGGTTATGTTGCGAAAAAACCGGGATCTTATTACTATTGCCAAACCCTTTATGGAAAACTTATACCAGATTGTCGCAGGCTCTGGTTTTGTTGTGGCACTAACCGATATACGCGGTTATATTATGGAAATTTTTGGTGATAAAGATACTTTGACAAACCCAATGACGGCGAGCTTTTTTCAAGGCGCAAATTGGAGTGAAACCGAGGCTGGTACTAACGCCATTGGTACAGCGTTGATCACAGGGCAATCAATTCAGGTTTCAGGTTCTGAACATTATTGCCGCAAACACCACTGTCTGACCTGCTCGGCAGCCCCGATTATTGACGATAAGGGGACAGTTCTGGGAATTCTCGACGTTTCAGGCAAATCAGAGGCTGCTCATTTGCATACACTGGGGATGGTGATGGCGGCAGCGGAAGCAATCATGGCTCAGCTAGGTATTAGAAAAAAAAATAAAGAACTAAGTGTAATTAATAATCGGTTGACGAATATTTTTAATACTATGTCTGATGGCGTAATTATGGTTGACAATAATGGTGTAATTAGTGAACTGAACCCTGTTGCCAAAAATATACTTGGTATTGGTATAAATGACACTGAGGATACACGTGGAGTTCAGGTGGAGAGTATCTTAGGAGCAAAAAATTCCTTTGTTAGAAGAATGATAATGTGCAAAGAATCCTGCGCAGACACTGAAATCATGCTCGACATCAACGGCGAGATCAGTCATTTTTGGGCATCAGGGGAGCCTGTTACCGATGAACAGGGAGTAGTGACAGGTGGTGTTATTATTCTACGGCCCATTAAGCAAATTCAAAATTTGGTGAACCGGTTTAGCGGAAACTATGGGACTTTGCAGTTTAGCGATATTATTGGCGAAAGTAAAGCTATTCTGGAAGCTATCCGGATAGCTTCTCTTGCCGCAAACTCGCTGTCCAGCGTATTACTTCAAGGCGAAAGCGGTACAGGAAAAGAAATATTTGCCCAGGCTATTCACAATCGAAGTGAACGTAACGCCGGACCTTTCATAGCGGTAAACTGCGGGGCTATACCCAGGGAGCTTATTGGCAGTGAACTATTTGGCTACGCGGAGGGTGCCTTTACGGGGGCTAAACGTGGGGGTAAACCAGGCAAATTCGAGCTCGCCTGCGGCGGAACGCTGTTTTTGGATGAAATCGGCGATATGCCGTTAGAGCAGCAAGTAGCGCTGCTGCGTGTATTGCAGGAGAGAAAAGTAAATCGAATTGGCTGTGATAAGGTAATTCCGGTTGATGTCAGAGTGATTTGTGCTACCAATAAAAGCTTATTGAAAGAAGTAGAAAAGGGGACCTTTCGCAAAGATCTATATTATCGGTTAGATGTTATATCGATCACAATACCGCCGCTGCGGGAACGTTCTGATGATATCATAGCATTGTTTAACTATTTTTTAGAAAAGCAGGATAAGCATGACCGGAACTTTTTGGTTAGTCCGGAGGTTATTGACCGAATTGTACGATACGACTGGCCGGGAAATGTGCGTGAACTTCAGAATGTGGTGGAGCGGATTGTTAGTCTGACAGAAGGACAAGTTGTAAATCTTAGGAATTTACCGCAAGAAATATGTAATTGGCAACCGGTAAATACCGATAACGAAAATGTGGCTTCTTCAAATCATCATCCCGCAGAATCTTTTTGCGGGAGAGAAGGGCGCCGCTTCATGCTTGAAGAGCATGAACGACAGGAAATTCTGGATCTGCTTGTCAGCTATAGAGGAAATGTTAGTCTGACAGCGCGCAGCATGGGGGTTTCACGAAATACCCTGTACCGAAAAATGAAACAGTATGAAATATACAAATAGTGCATAAGTGTCACATTCATGGTACACTTATGCACATATTTAGGTACACATAACAGACTGTGAGAGAAGCATGGTTGACTTTTTGTCTAGTAAAAGTTGTATTTATTATTCCACAAAGAAAAAAATAATGGTAATTAAAGTAAATTATCTTGTCTAAAATTCGGCTTATAGCCATAAATAAGGGATAATGTATTCTGAATAGAAGAAAATGTCCGTATATAGTGGATGTGTAGGATAGGGGGTAAACGGCACTAGTTGTACTTTTTGGAAAATAGTCAAAAGTGGCATAAATCTTGCAATTATATATTATCATAATTGCTCTAAAACAATTCTAGGACACTCTAGAACAATTTAACGTTACAAGAGGCTATATATGCAGATTGGTATTAGCTAAGGAGGACGAACAATGAGAGCAGTTCCTGTATATCAGGCAGAAGGTATGGTTCTCTGTCATGATATTACTGAAATTATTCCAGGAAAACGTAAAGGCAAAGCATTCAGGAAGGGCCATGTAATCTGTAAGGAAGATATTCCGCGACTGCTGGATATTGGCAAAGAAAATATTTATGTCTGGGAAGTAAACGCCCAGACAATTCATGAAAATGATGCGGCAACCAGATTTGCTAAGGCCGTAGCCGGGCCTGGTCTATCCTTGGATGAGGCCTCAGAGGGCAAGGTTGAAATTAGAGCCAATACTCTTGGCTTGCTAAAAGTAAATGCCGAAGCAGTGGATAAAATCAACAGTATTGACCAAGTGGCTGCAGCTACCTTGCACACTAATCAGATGGTGAATGCGGGGAAGAAGGTTACAGGCTGTAAAATTATCCCGTTGGTAATTAATGCGGAGAAACTTCAACAAATTGAGCAGATTGGTATTGACTACTACCCAGTTGTGGAGGTTAAACCTTTAAAGGCATGCAAAGTGGGAGTGGTCACTACTGGCAGTGAAGTATATCATGGTCGGATAAAGGATTGTTTCGGTCCGGTATTGACAGATAAATTTGAACATTTAGGCAGTTCTGTTTTGCGGCAAGTGTTTGTACCAGACGATATTTCTATGATTGCAGAGGCCATTCAAAGTTTGCGTGCCGCAGGTGCTGATATGATTGTGACTACCGGCGGCATGTCTGTCGATCCGGATGATGTAACACCTTCTGGTATCAGGGAGGCAGGCGGTGAGATTGTTATTTATGGAGCACCTACTCTGCCTGGTGCAATGTTTATGCTGGCTTATTTAGGAACCGTTCCGGTTCTTGGATTGCCTGGCTGTGTAATGTATCATAAAAGCACGATATTTGATTTAGTGGTCCCTCGCATACTGGCGGGAGAAGTACTGACCAGGAAAGATATAACAAGGTTTGGCTATGGTGGGTTATGTCTTGTATGCGAAGAATGCCGGTATCCTGAATGTGGCTTTGGCAAAAGTAACTAATAAGCTGCGCAGTAAGGTTATGCGTATTTCGGGGATGAAGAAATCTCCTGAAATATAGATTATTGAATAATAAGGGAGACGAGAGAGCAGATGCAAAAGAAAATTCTGATTATCAATGGTTTGCCCAGAACGCTAATTGTTGATCTGGAAGCTACTTTGGCTAGTGTACTCCGGGAACAACTGCTGTTGACTGGTTGTAAGATTGGCTGTAATCAAGGGCAATGCGGTACTTGTTCAATTATCATGGATGGCCGGGTAATACGGTCTTGCGTCACGAAGATGAAAAAGGTTCCTGATGAAGCCAATATTACAACCATTGAAGGATTGGCTACACCTACTAACCTTCATCCGCTGCAAGTTGCCTGGATGGCTTATGGCTGCGCTCAATGCGGTTTCTGCAGTCCGGGATTTATTTTGTCAGCGAAAGTATTGCTTGATGAGAATCCCAACCCCACAAGAGAAGATATTCGCGCATGGTTCCAAAAACACCGCAATGCCTGCCGTTGCACAGGTTACAAACCTTTAGTTGATGCTGTTATGGCAGCTGCTAGTATTCTTCGCGGGGAAATGCGTAAAGAAGAACTGATTTTCAAACCTGTCGGCAACAAAATTTACGGCACAACCTATATTCGTCCGTCTGCCTTGCAGAAAGTTACCGGAACTTGGGATTTTGGCGCCGATGTTTCGCTGCAAATGCCTACAGGAACTTTGCGGTTAGCTCTTGTTCAAGCAGAAGTATCCCATGCTAATATTAAAGGCATTGACTACTCAGAAGCTGAGAAAATGCCTGGTGTATATAAAGTAGTTACCCATAAAGACGTTAAAGGCAAAAACCGGATTTCCGGTCTGATCACTTTCCCGACTAATAAAGGTGATGGCTGGGATCGCCCCATTCTTTGCGATGAGAAAGTATTCCAGTTTGGCGACGCTATTGCCATAGTTGCCGCAGATACGGAAGAACATGCCAAAGCTGCAGCTAAAGCAGTAAAGGTTGATCTTGAAGTATTGCCGGCATACATGAGTGCTCCTGCTGCAATGGCTCCTGATGCTATTGAAATCCATCCCGGAACTCCTAATATTTACTTTGAAACTGGTGTGGTAAAAGGCGAAGACACTAAACCAATTATGGATCGCGGAGATATTGTTACTGCAGAAGTCGAAACCTACTGCAGCCGTCAACCGCATCTTCCGCTTGAGCCTGACTGCGGAAACGCATACATGGATGAAGAAGGCCGTCTGACTATTCATTCTAAGAGTATTGCATTACACTTGCACCATGCCATGATTGTCGCCGGTATTGGTATTGAACCGGAAAAATGCCGTCTTGTAGCCAACCCGACAGGTGCTACTTTTGGTTACAAATTTAGTCCAACTAATGAAGCTTTGCTGGGCGTTGCCTGTCTTGCCTGCGATGGTAAGCCTGTTTCCCTTGTCTTCAACATGTTCCAGCAAATTACCTATACAGGCAAGCGTTCACCTGCACTTGTTAAAACAAAACTGGCTGCTGATAAAACAGGTAAAATTTTGGCAATGGAAACCAACTGGTGGCTGGATCATGGCCCGTACAGCGAATTCGGTGACCTGAACTGCATACGTCAGGGTCAGTTTACCGGTGCTGGTTATGATATTCCGAGTATTCGCGGCAAAGGCAAGTGCGTGTGCACCAACCATGGCTGGGGATCTGCTTTCCGCGCTTACGGCTCGCCTAAAGCCTTCTTATCATCAGAAATCTGCATTGATGAGCTGGCCGAAAAACTTGGCATGGATCCATTGGAATTGCGCTATAAGAATGTATATCGCCCTGGTGCTACCACACCGACCGGCCAGGTACCGGAAGTATTCTGTTTCCCGGACATGCTTGACAAACTTCGCCCCCATTGGGAAGAAGCCAAGAAACGTTGTAAAGAACTTTCAACCCCTGAAAAGAAACGCGGCGTAGGCTTGGCACTCGGAATATATGGCTGCGGTCTGGATGGTGCGGACAGTTCGCATGCTTGGACAGAACTTAACCCGGACGGTACAATAACTGTCGGTAACTCCTGGCAGGATCATGGTCAAGGTGCTGACCTTGCAACTTTGACACATTCACATGAAACTTTCCGTCAGATGGGGATTACCCCTGATCAAATTAAGCTTGTCATGAATGATATGGCTTTCACACCAGCCAGCGGTCCATCCGGCGGCAGCCGTCAAAACGTTATGACTGGTAACGCCACGAGGGTTGCCAGTGAAATGCTGGTCAATGCTATGCGTAAACCTGACGGCACATTCCGGACTTATGACGAAATGGTAGCTGAAAAAATTCCTCTCCACTATGATGGTTCCTGGACGGCATCCATGTGCAGTGACTGCGATCTTGAGACCATGCAAGGCAACCCGTTCGCCATTTACATGTATGCAGTCTTTATGCCTGAAGTTGAAGTCGATATGAAGACTGGTAAAGCGACTGTAGTCCGGTTTGTAACTGTTCAGGATATCGGAACACTTACTAATAAAACAACCTGCGACGGACAAGTCTACGGCGGTTTGGCTCAAGGTATTGGTCTTGCTCTTACTGAAGACTTTGAAGACCTCAAAAAGCATACCAGTCTTGTTGGCTGCGGTCTTCCGTTTATTAAGGATATTCCGGATGATATGGAAATCATCTACAATATTTCCCCACGTGAGAACGGACCATATGGTGCTGCTGGCGTAGGTGAAGGGCCGCTGACGGCTCCACATCCGGCTATTCTTAACGCCATTTATAATGCCTGCGGTGTACGCATTTACTCAGTACCTGCACTGCCAGAAAAAATCAAAGCAGGCCTGGACGCATTAGCTGCTAAAAAGTAAGTCATTAGCGGTAACTAAGCGAATAAAGAAAATGTAGAATTCTAAAACTAGACTGGAAAGCGTCATGCTTTCCGGTCGTTTTAGGATTTCTATACCAGGAAGAGGGTGTTTCAAATGGATCAAATGGATCAAAAATTATTGCGTGAACGGGAATCAAAATGTATTCAGGAAAATCCACCAGGTTGTACTGCCGGGTGTCCAATTCATGTTGATGCTCGGGGTATGGCTAAAGCTGTACAGAAAGAAGATTACGCGACAGGATTTGCCTTATTTAACAGAATGGTCCCTTTTCCCGGAATTATTAGCAGAATTTGTGATCAACCCTGTCGGCAAACCTGTAAGCGTAATGAAATTGATGAATCTATTTTTATCAAGGGTCTAGAACAAATTTGTGTTGATAACAACAATACTGCTCCCAAGTTACTATTACCGAAAGCTAAAAGCCAGAAGGTAGCTATTGTTGGTGCCGGGTTGAGTGGCTTGACCGCAGCATTGGAGCTTAGTCGCAAAGGGTACAAAGTGACTGTTTTTGAAGCTACAGATCGTTTGGGAGGAAGTATCTGGGATATCGCGGAAAACAAGCTGCCACGACAGTTGATTCATAATGATTTTGAGATTATCGCCAAATTTCCTATAGAGATTCGCTATAATACACCTATTAGTGACTTAGACAGTTTGAGCGCGGAGTATGATGCGATCTATCTAGCTACAGGTTTTCAACTGACTGACAATTCAGACTTAGGTCTGGAGTTAGCGTCAGATGGCAAAATCAAGGTTGATTTGATATCGTTAGCAACAAGCAACAACAAGGTGTTCACCGGTGGCAGTCTTCGCCGTGAATACGGACATCCATCGCCGATTGCTTCAATAGCTGATGGTAAAACCGTCGCGATTTCGATTGACCGGCTGTTTCAAAATGCGTCCCTTACTGCTAATAGAGAGAAAGAGGGACCTTATGAGACTGCGCTCTATACCAATATAAAAGGGATAAAACCTGAAGCCATGGTAATTGCTGGCGATTCTGCCGGCGGTTACAGTAAAACGGAAGCTGTTCAGGAAGCTAATCGTTGTTTGTTATGCGAGTGCCAGGAGTGCGTAAAAGCCTGCGAATATCTTGCACATTATCGGGGGTACCCCAAACGGTATGCACGCGAGGTATACAATAATTTGTCCATTGTTATGGGCATCCACCATGCTAACAATATGATTAACTCTTGTAGTTTATGTGGTCTGTGTGAACAGATTTGTCCGGGAAATTTGGATATGGGAGAAATCTGCCATGAAGCAAGAAAAATAATGGTAAGTAAGGGAAAAATGCCTCCGTCGACCCACGACTTTGCTTTAAGGGATATGCAATTTAGCAATAGCGAAGCATGTGCTCTGACTAGAAATCAGCCTGGCACTTCATCAAGTGAGTGGGTATTTTATCCCGGTTGCCAGTTAGCAGCCTCATCACCGCACTATGTGCAGCAGATGTACAGCTTTTTATGTGAAAAGCTGGGCGGCGGTGTTGGGCTACTATTAGGTTGTTGTGGAGCACCAGCCAGTTGGGCAGGACAGGAAGCAGTGTTTCAGGAGACAAGGAATAATCTGGAAAGCAACTGGCGTAGTTTGGGAAGTCCCAAGATTATTACGGCTTGTCCTACCTGTTTGAGCCTATTTAAACATGATTCACCTGACATGCCGGTGGAAAACTTATGGACATTGCTGGAACGTATCGGTCTGCCAGAAGGCAGCAGCCAGTTAGCCAAGACACAGCAAAAATTGGCGATACATGACAGCTGCACCACAAGGCATGATGCTGAGATTCAGACCAGTGTAAGAAACCTTTTGGGTAGACTGGGATATCAAATTGAAGAGTTGCCTTTAAGCCGTGAAACTACAGTATGTTGCGGTTATGGAGGTTTAATGCTTTATGCCAACCAGGAGATTGCGCATAAAGTTATAGATAGACGAATTAATGAAAGTGAATTAGACTATCTTGCGTACTGTAGCATGTGCCGGGATAATTTTTCCAGTCAGGGAAAACGTACATATCATCTCCTTGATTTGATTTTGGGTGGTGGTCAGGAAAATCTGGCTGCGCAAGCAGGGCCTGGTTATTCAAAACGTCAGGAAAACCGCGCTAAATTGAAACAAACATTATTAAGAGAAGTTTGGGGTGAAGAGGTGGCACAGCCGCAAGCTGAGGTCAAGGTCACTATTCCTGCAGATGTATTGCAACTGATGGAGGATAGGCGGATTCTTGTCGATGATGTTACTAACGTTATTGCCCAGGCGGAAAGTTCTGGCAATAAACTCAAGGATGCCAGGAGCGGCCGTTATATAGCATATTTTAAGCCAGCCAGCGTGACCTATTGGGTAGAGTACTTGCCGCAAGCGGATGGATTTGTCGTTCAAAATGCTTATTGTCACAGAATAGAAATTGAAGGATAGTGGAGGAAACATGAGCAAACAGATAGAAGAACAACCATTAGATATTGTTTGTGTTACCTGTGGCATTAAGCTGACACTAGGAAAGGTAGAGTTGTCGTATCTTGGCAGCAACTTTCCAGTTGAGCTATATAGATGTTCGCAGTGTGGCTTAGTTTATATTCCTGAGGAATTAGCTAATGGCAAAATGAAAAAGGTGGAAGCAGCGTTGGAGGATAAATGATGCTTCACCAACATCCGGGTGGTCTGACATTAACCAAGCAGGTTGCTAAGTACTGTTCATTTATGCCTGGCGCAAAAGTGCTTGATGTTGGTTGCGGCACCGGAGTAACTATGGAGTATCTGCAGGATGCTTGTGGGTTACAGGCAGTAGGAGTCGATGTATCTGAGGATAGGCTGGAGCAAGGGCGGAAGCGCTCGCCATATTTGCAGTTTATTCAGGCAGCAGGTGAAAGCCTGCCATTTGCCGATTCCTCATTTGACGGCGTGATAACTGAATGTAGTCTGTCGGTTATGCAAGATGCAGGTACAGTTTTAACTGAAATTAGCCGTGTTCTTGTGCCAGGGGGAAAGCTGGCGATAACAGATGTTTATTTACCGATTTCCGATAGCTCGGCTGGTTATCTGAATAGAAACCAACTAGAAAAAATGCTGGAGAACTCCGGCTTTACTATCGTTATTTGGGAAGACCAGTCTGCATTTTTGCGGGAGTTTATTGCCTGCTATATTATGGAATACGGAACAGTGGAAGAAATGTGGCAATGTATATCCATTCCCAAGACCAAGTCGGGATATTTTTTACTAGTGGCTGAAAAAAGGCAAATGGAAGGATGAAATACTTTGGACGAAAAAACATGTCCTCACTGTAATAGTGAACTAACGAATGATGCTCCCTTATATCAATGTTGTAGGTGCTTTACCTATTATTGCAAAAATTGTGAAGATAGCAATGCGGGCCGGAAATGTCCTAAATGCAATATGGGACCGCGCTTGATCGTTCCAAGGGGAAAATAAGAAGGTGTGGTGGCACGAATAATGACAGAAGAAACGGAGCTTTTAGATAAAATTGAGGCAGACGAAGTTATTGTCGAAGTTATTGATAAAAACACAGGCAAAATGTTTAGACGAAACCTGCCGGTGAGATATTTTGAAACCACTAATGGCGTAGTCTTGTCGGGAGAAACCCTTGACGGCAAGCCAGCAGAAATCAACTTTTTATCTGATGCCGCCTTAGCTAAAATCAATGATTTGTTTGGGAAAGGCCCTGAGCATTCCCCGTGTGATAACAAGGAGGAGCAGGGATGAGTTTTGCTAAATTGCTGTCAGCGCTGAATTGGAATAGTGCCGGAGTAATAGATACCTTAACTGTGATAGATTGTAACCCCAAGCAGGCTAGCCTGCTTGGGCAAATGATTATTATTCAATCAGATGGCAAATCAGAAACAAAAGTGGAGGGACAACTTGAGTCGTTTGTGATGGATAAAATATTGGATATAGTGCGGACAACGAGTTGGACTAAGCCAGTAATTATTTTAGTTGAAGATCAGCAGAAAAATACATACCGGCTATTTTGGGATAGAATTGTCCAAAAGTTGCGTGCTATCGTGTTTGGCGGCGGCCATATTAGCCAGCCGTTGGTCCAAATACTGTCATTAATAGATTTTGCTGTGACGGTTATTGATGACCGTCCAGAATTTGCCAATACAGCCAGATTTCCTGGCGCTCACCAGGTAGTCTGCAATAATTTTCAGCTAGCCATGAAAAACCTTACAATAGACAATGGTACGGCTGTCATTATTGTTACCCGCGGACACCGCTATGATTTGGATTGCCTGCGTGCTACTATGGGAAGCAATGCCCGGTATCTGGGAATGATTGGCAGTAGAAAACGTATTAGAGAGATTGTTAATCTGGTGCAGGAAGAAGGAGCGCCAATAGATATTGAAAAGCGGCTTCATGCGCCTATTGGTCTTGATATTAAAGCAGAAACGCCTGCTGAAATAGCACTTAGTATTGCGGCAGAAGTGGTGACCGCTTTTCGTGGTGGGTCCGGCTGCCCACTGAGCGGGCATAAGGAGGCGTTCTAATGGATCGGGCTTTATTAGAATATATCTGCGAATGTCAGAGTAAAGGAGAAAAGGCAGCCTTAGTCACCATTGTGGAAACCCGTGGCTCAACTCCCCGTAAGGCAGGCAGTAAAATGCTGATTTTACCTGATGGCAGATCTTCTGGTACCATTGGCGGTGGCTGTGGGGAAGCAGATGTTAGGCGTCAGGCGTTAATAGCACTAGATAATCAGCAATCCCAGATGTATACAGTAAGAATGTTAAATGATGTGGCTGCCGATGAAGGGATGGTCTGTGGGGGAATCATGGAAGTGTTTATTCAGATCATATAAGCTATGATGAGGCGAAAGGATGGGCTGGAAACATGACAGACAGATTTTTAAAGTTGCTTGAGCTATCACAAGCGGGTTTTTACTGTAGCCAAATCTTACTTATTATTGGGCTGGAAGCCCAGGGAAAAGAAAATCCTGATTTAGTGCGGGCTATGTCAGGACTTGTTGGCGGTCTGGGGTTCAGTGGCAGGACTTGTGGTGCTTTGACTGGCGGGGCCTGTCTGATCGGTTTATATGCCGGTAAGGGATCAATCGAAGAAATCGAAGACAGTCGTGTCAATGATATGATAAGAGAGTTTGCGGAATGGTTTGAGCAGGAAGCAAGTTCCCAATATAGCGGCAGTACCTGTGATATCATCTTAGAGAAGAACCCGCAAAACCGGGTATCACGCTGCCCGGACCTCGTGTTAAAGACGCTTGATAAAGTTGAGGCAATCCTAGAAGCCAATGGCTATGACCTCTCAGGTCGGCTCGAAATATAGGCCTCCTATATATTATTTCGCGCATAAAAGAAGATTATAGATACAGTCAGGTGGTGTCTTGCCAACATACCACCTGTTTAACATGTTGTATCTAAGAAATGTTGGGAGGATGCATGAAAAAGCTATACCAAAACTTAGTTAGGCTGCTCTCATCTGGTGAAAATGTTGTTTTGGCTACCATCTTTCATAGCGCTGGGTCAGCTCCGCGTTCCGCCGGAGCCAAAATGATTGTTTGTGCAGATGGCTCCATTATTGGTACAGTTGGCGGCGGGCGGGTAGAAGCCGATACAATTGAATTAGCAAAAGAAGTGTTGGCAAACCACCAATCGGTAATACTGCCTTTTGATTTGACAGGTGCAGATGCAGCTGGGTTGGGCATGATCTGCGGCGGTAAAGGTGAAATCCTGCTGGATTATCTGGATGCGGCCAATAGTGATAATCGTCTGATTTATGAAGCCATCCTCGCCACAATGGATAAGGCGCAAAAGGCCTGGCTAATGACAGAATTAAGCAGTCAATCGGTGGCTGGTCGAACAAGACAGCAATGCCTTGTTATGCAGGATGGTACTATTATCGGTAACTTCCACTGTGAGCCGGAGTTTATGGAAAAAATGTCTTCAGGTCCGGCCAAAATTTCTATCCATGCTGATGCGAAAGAGAACCGAATTTTTATTGTTGATCCTATCCGTACGATTAGTACAGTATATCTATTTGGGGCTGGTCATGTTTCTCAGCAGATTGCTAAACTGACAGAAATGGTAGGCTTTGTAACCGTAGTTATTGATGATCGACCGGCTTTTGCCAATAGGGAACGGTTTCCTCTGTCGGAAATTATGGTTGTAGATAATTTTGAGTGTATGGCAAAATTGCCTATCGACCAAGATAGCTATCTAGTCATTGTAACGCGCGGACATCTTCATGACAGAACGGTGTTAGAACAAGCGCTAGAAACTGAGGCAGGCTATATTGGGATGATTGGCAGTAAAAAGAAACGGGATCATTTATATAAAATATTACAAGAGCAAGGCGTTAGTGCAGCCAAGCTCCAGCAAGTCTATTCACCAATTGGCATAGACATTTATGCTGAAACTCCGGAAGAAATCGCGGTAAGCATTGTCGCCGAATTGATAAAGGCCAGGGTGGAGCGGGAAAAATGTATAGCTCAGGGATAATCGGATTAATTGTTGTTGCAGGCTATTCTTCCCGTATGGGGACATTCAAGCCATTGATGCCTTTAGGGGAAAAAAAAGTAATTGAAACAGCAGTAGACAGTTTGCGCCTTGGTGGGGTAAAGGATATCCGGGTGATAGTTGGACATCGGGCGGCCGAATTATATCCGGTATTAGAACGTTTGCCTGTCAGCATTATCGAAAACCCCAATTATGCGTCAGGTATGTTTTCTTCTATAGTTACTGGTGTTAGCGCTTTGGACGCAGAAGCGAAGGCCTTCATGCTGCTGCCTGGCGATACCCCGCTGATAAGAAGCAGCAGTATTAAGGAACTGATGAAAAAATACCGTCAGACAGGCGCAGCCGTGGTATATCCGACTTTTAACGGTCAGCGCGGTCATCCACCGGTGATTAGTAACAAGTGTTTTGCCAGTATTCTTAGCGGAGATGGCGCTGGTGGGCTTCGCCATATTTTAGAACAGTTTGCTGCCGACAGTGTGGTCGTGCCAGTCGCTGATCAGGGTATACTGATGGATATGGATACCCTGGATGACTATCAGCAACTCGTCAAGTTTTATGCCAAACGGAATATACCGACATATGACGAATGTCTGGCCTTATTAGATAAGTATCAGACTGGCGATAAGGTATTGCGTCATGGGCAGACTGTTGCTGCGGTCGCGCAGCAGTTGGTGGATTTGCTTACTGGCGCTGGTTTAACGCTTAATAGTGAATTGGTGGTCGCCGGGGGATTGTTGCATGATCTTGCAAAAGGTAAACCTAATCATCCCCTGCGGGGAGGACGTTTGGTTACCAGTAATGGTTTTTCAGCCTTAGCTGGTATTGTAGCTGCACATATGGACTTAGAATTGACGGCAGAGCAGGCAATTGATGAAGCAGCGGTGCTGTTTCTTGCTGACAAGTTAGTACAAGGTAACAGGCGGGTATCTCTAAATGAGCGATTTAGTTTGCCATTGGCAAAGTTCTCCGGAGATCCTGAAATACTAGCGGCGGTTTTGCGTCGACAGCAGACGGCAAAAATTATCAGAGACCGGATAACAGGCCTGGTGGGAATAGGCAGTTTGGAGAAACTAGTATTACAATAGGGGGCGAATCTGTAATGCAGGTATATGTAAATAATGCAGCGACTTCCTGGCCCAAAGCACCGCAAGTGGGCGAAATGGTGGCTTCTTATGTTAGCGGCGTGCCACATCATGCCGGACGTTCTGGTTTTTCCGGGCCGGACATTGCCGGCGAATGCCGTAAATTACTGGCTAATTTGCTGCAGGTAAAAGATGCCACCCGAATTGTTCTGGGAGCAAATGCTACCTATGCCTTAAATATTGCTTTGCACGGTATTCACTGGCAGCCGGGGGCCGCGGTGGTAACTACGGCTGCCGAACATAATTCCGTACTACGCCCCTTGCACTATCTGGCAAAAAATAAGGGGATAGCTGTTCATATACTTCCCGTGGATAAGCAAGGGCGGGTTAATCCGGAGGAATGGGAAACTGCAGTAGTAAAATATAAACCGCAAGTGGCTGTTTTTACGCATGCTTCTAATGTTACTGGCGCGGTAAATGACGCGGCTTTGCTTGGCAGGCTGGCTAAACAGGCAGGCGCAGTTACGCTTTTGGATGCGTCACAAAGCCTGGGAATTGTGCCAGTTCTACCAGAAGTTTGGGGAATTGATTTAGTAGCGTTTACTGGCCATAAGTATTTGTTAGGCCCGTCCGGCACAGGCGGCTTATATATAGCTCCGGAAGTTGATCTGGAACCTGTATGGGTAGGTGGAACAGGAGTCCAGAGTGATCTTGACGAGATGCCGGTAACTATGCCCATCCGTTTCGAAGCCGGTACACCCAATGACCCTGCAATTGCCGGACTATCAACAGCTCTAAAGTGGAGTGTCGGCCATGTTCTTAACGTCAGTGCACTGCAAAGTAAGACCGAGCGGTTGGCTACCGGACTAATGACAGCCGGAGCGGATGTCATTAATGTCGAGCCGCCCCGAACACCGGTTATTTCTTTTACGCTAAAGGACTGGACGGTAGAAGACGCTGGCGAAGTGCTGCAAAAAAGTTTTGAGATCATCTGCCGCACAGGTCTCCACTGTGCGCCGCTGATTCATACTTATTTGGGTACAGCTCCTGCCGGCACGATACGGCTGAGCTTATCACAGTTTACTACTGAGGAGGACATTGATTACTGTCTTAAGGCAATCAATGCACTGACACATGAAACAGTATGAATGTAAGAGAGTCGAAAATTGTTTTAGCAGTGCCAATATTTACGAGTATCGGCTGCCCATAAAAGCCAAGGAAGAGTTTATTGAATGTTTTGCGCCGCTTGGTGTCATCAAATATCATAAGAACTTTCCACGGCCTTGTTTTCATGCCACGCTAACAGATGGTGCAACAGTCAAAGGGATTATTGCAGACTCGGTGATTAAGGTTAGCTTTCCCGATAGCAATCCGCAGGAATGCAAAGCTAACTTTGAAATATTTTTAGAAGATTTGCTTAAACAGCAGACTGCTGGCAGGGAGAGATAGTATACTGATGGATGACATTGAAAAAAAAGAAGAAATTGTACTTTCTACAACGCAAAGTGTTTGCCCCGAATGCTTGGCGCGGATTCCGGCAACCCGGGTAGCAAAGGGCAATCAGGTGTTTTTACGGAAGCATTGTCCAGAGCATGGCGAGTATCAAGTTTGTATTTGGGAGGGAGAGCCTAGCTATTTAGGCTGGGCTAATGCTCAAATACCAACTTCGCCAGAAGTGTGCGCAACCGAAGTCAGCCAGGGTTGTCCGTTTGACTGCGGTTTATGTCCGGAGCATCGTCAGCAGACTTGTTGTGTGCTGCTGGAAGTGACAAATCAATGTAACTTACACTGTCCTGTCTGTTTTGCCGCCACTTCGCCGGCGGCTAAGGAAGAGCCAGGACTTGACGTTATTGAGGGGTGGTACCGGATGCTCATGAACAGCGGCGGTCCCTATAATATTCAGTTATCAGGCGGTGAGCCGACTGTACGTGATGATTTACCAGAAATCATTGCCTTGGGGAAAAAGTTAGGCTTGGTTTTTTTTCAGGTTAATACCAATGGCTTGCGGCTGGCAACTGATGAACAGTATGTTAGCAGGCTGAAAGCGGCAGGTCTAAATTGTGTTTTTCTGCAATTTGATGGAATGAGCGACGATGTCTACCTCAAACTCCGTGGGAAAGCATTACTTGATATCAAGAAAAAGGCCATTGAGGTTTGTACCGCGCATGAAATTGGGGTTGTGCTTGTGCCTACTTTGGTGCCAGGCGTAAATGACAGTCAAATTGGCGATATCCTGAACTTTGCCATAAGCAAGATGCCTGCTGTACGGGGCGTCCACTTTCAGCCAGTAAGCTATTTTGGCAGATATCCGGAAGACCCAAAAGATACTGACAGGATTACTCTTCCCCAAGTTTTGCGTGAAATTGAGAAACAGACAGCTGGACAAATGAAAATAGCGCATTTTAGACCGCCAGGTGGTGAACATTACCATTGTTCTTTTCATGGTAACTTTGTCCTAATGCCCGGAGGACATGTAAAGCCTTTGGTACAAGAAAATACGAGTGCTTGCTGCTGTCAAAGTGAACCTATAACCGATGGGGCAAAACGTGCCAGAAAGTTTGTTGCCAGGCAATGGTCGTCAGCTCACTCAGAAGCCAATATTCAGCGTAAAGAGCAACCCGGACCGCAAGCCGGTATGGGCAATGTAGCCAGCCTTGATGAATTTTTGGAACGGGTAAGTACCTATAAGCTGGCGGTATCAGGAATGGCGTTTCAGGATGCCTGGACTTTGGATTTAGACCGGTTAAAACAGTGTTTTATTCATGTGGTGGGACCTGATAATAAATTGATTCCCTTTTGTGCCTATAATCTTACTAACCGGCAGGGGCAGGCTTTGTATCGGAGGGGACAATGACAGCTGGAGTGGAGATAACACCGTTAGATGCATTGGTAGCGGGGAAAATAGGAGCAGCAGGCGGGCTGTTGACCCAGGAACAACTCTCTAGCTATCAGCTAGCCCGGCTAAAGGAAACAATAATAAAGGCGCAGAGTCTAAGTCCTTTTTACCGGCAGCGTCTGGCCAAGCAAAAAGTAGCTTCCTTTACACGCCTGGAAGACCTTGCAGACTATCCCTTTACCACAGCGGCTGATGTGACTGAGCATGCTATTGAGATGGTATGTGGTTCCCAAAGCCAAATCAACCGGGTGGTGACGCTTGCTACCTCAGGTACTACCGGGAATCCTAAGCGGGTTTATTTCAGTAAGTTTGATCAGCAATTGACAATTGATTATTTTGGTTGTGGTATGTCTACCTTAGTGGGGCCTGGTGACAAAACGCTGATTTTGCTGCCTGGCGAGCGTCCCGGTAGTGTAGGTGATCTGTTACTAAAAGGATTGCTTGGTATTGGGGTATTGCCTATTGCTTATGGTCTGGTGCAAAATCCTGCAGATGCTGTCCGGAAAATGTGTCAAGAACAGGCAACAAGTCTTGTTGGTATTCCGGTACAAGTTCTGGCAATGGCCCGTTATTGGGAAAAATGGGGCAAAAGCAGCTGGGCGCCAAGATGTGGCTTATTAAGTACTGATTATGTACCTGCTGCCGTCGTGAACGAACTAAGGCGCATCTGGAATTGTGAAATATACGATCATTATGGCATGACCGAAATGGGCTTAGGTGGCGGCATGGAATGCAGTGCCCATACGGGACATCATTTACGGGAAGCTGATTTATACTTCGAAATTATTGACCCTGATTCTACCCGCGTGCTTCCAGACGGAGAGTATGGCGAGGTCGTATTTACCACTCTGACAAGGCAGGGCATGCCGCTGATTCGCTACCGCACAGGGGATATTTCGCGATTTATTTCTGAGCTATGTCCCTGCGGCAGTATATTGCGGTGTTTAGAACGCATTCGCTACCGAAAGGATGGCAGGGTAAACTTGGGGCAAGCCGGTATGATTACCATGGCTGATTTTGATGAAGTACTGTTGCCTTTGCCTGAGGTTATCAATTTTACAGCTACCGTTTTCACCGGCCAACCTAGTAAGGTAAAGCTTGTTGTAGAGGTATTATCTCCGGAGAGAATACTGGATGAAGCGGTTGTGTTACAGGCTGTTAGACAATTACCGGTTATCCAGCAAGCTGAACAAGAACGAAGTATTGTGCTTGAAGCAGCAATTGCTTGTGATTTGTCACTACCTCCTGGTAAGCGGAGTATTAGCATAGTTGGACCAAGGGAGGATGCGTGAGTGCAGGAACGACGGATTTATCTGCTTCGCCATGGTAAGATAGTCATGGAAAAGCAGGAGCGCTGCTATATTGGTCATATTGATATTCCCTTAGCTGCTGAGGGGGTGCGTCAGGCCCAACTGTTGCAAGCGGAGTTCGCCAGACAAGAGCTTACGGCAGTCTTTTGCAGTGATCTGATACGTTCGGTTGATACAGCCAGAATTATTACAGAGCAATTACATATAAAGCTGACAAGTAAGCGCGAACTGCGGGAAATTAGCATGGGTGACTGGGAGGGGAAAACCTTCCGGGAAATTGCAGCGGCCTATCCCGCAGAGTACGCCAAACGGGGGAACAATATTGCCAATTATCGTATTCCCGGAGCTGAGAGTTTTGCCGAATGCCAGTCAAGGATTCTTGCTGCATTCACAGAGATCGTGAATACTACCCAAGGAAATATTCTTATTGTTGGACACGCCGGAAGCAATAGACTACTGTTGTGTCATCTTCTTGGAATGCCTCTGGAAAATCTTTTTCGCATCACACAAGACTATGGCTGTACAAATATATTGGCAGGCGATAGTGGTAACTACCGTGTTAAACTGTTGAATGGTCTTCCAGGCACCCGGATGTATTCAGCTAACTAAAATCCAGCCGGGTTCTTTTTTTTTGCGTTTTTTTTATCAGTCCTGTGTTTTTTCTAATATTTTCAAAAGTTATTCAAAAAATTGGAGTTCATAATACAACTATAGCCTCTAGGCTAAATGAAAAGCAAAGGATGGGTAAAAAATGAATAAGAAGAGAATGTGGTTATTAGCAATCAGTGTGGCAACAATGGTTACTGCAACTGGATTTGTGATGGCTGCTACTACTGCCGATAAGCAGGATAATTCAACAGGCAAATTGCAACAGACTCAATCTGAAAAAGGCAATTTTCCTAAAAGATGTGGGATGAAAGGCTTTCATGAGGATAAGCAAGCCTTACTGGAGTTCCTGAAAGTCGATGCTCAAACCTTTGAGGCCAATATAAAAGATGGTAAAACATTAGCGACCATTGCCAAAGAACAAGGGATATCAGAGCAGGAACTCACAGATTTTATGGTTAAACAACTATCTGTACATATAGATAAGGGAGTAAAAGAAGGTAGGCTGTCTGATGCTAAGGCAACGCAAATGAGAGCTGATATTGCTCAACGGGCAGCAGATATGATTCATGGCAAAGCTCCGATGCATGGATTTGGACCTATGGGTCACAGTCCGTTCCATAATGAAAAATTATTAAGTCTACTTAACATAGACAAAGAGACTCTGAAAACGGAGAGAGCATCTGGAAAATCTTTACTGACGATTGCCAAAGAACATGATGTTTCCGAACAAGAACTTACGGCTTTCATGACCCAACAAATGACTGAACGGATCGATGAGGATGTAAAAGCAGGTCGTATCCAGGAGAATCAGGCAGTGCAAATGAAAGCCAATATGGAGAAGCATATAACAGACATTATTAATGGCAGAGCTCCTATGCATGGGCATGGGGCTATGCATAATCCATTCCATAATGAAAAATTATTAAGTCTGCTTAACATGGATGAAGAAACTCTGAAAACAGAGATGAAATCAGGGAAATCTTTACTGAAAATTGCTGAAGAGCGTGGTGTTAGCGAACAGAGTCTTAAAGATTTGATGCTGGAAGATATGGCGCAACACATTGATCAAGATGTAAAAGAAGGCAGAATTCCAGCAGATAAAGCCGAGCAAATAAAAGCTGCTATGGCAAATCGCGTCAGTGATATGATCAACGGCAAAGTTCCTATGAAAGATCATCCACGAAATGACCAACAATAGCTGTTCAACAAAAGGAAGCTTCCGCTAGGTAATTTAGCTGGAAGCTTCTTTATAACTTACTACTCACCTATGCGACAAGGGAGGTATAACGTTGCAGAAGCTGCTGAAATTTAGACGAAGAAATAAAAGGGAATAAACCTTTTTCATGGAATACTATAAAAAACATTCTTGGGAGGGACTCTTGTGGTGCTAAAAGATAAATTAGGTAAGTCTTTTGTTTATACCACTGAATTAGGCGGTATAAATGGTACTAATATTGAAGAAAGTATTACCAAGGTCAAGGAGTATTCCGGTTTGGACGCTCTCAATATTCATGATTGCCCCAATGCGAGACTACGCATGAATTCCGTAATGGCAGCAGCGGTTATTTCCAGGGCGACAGGTATGGAAACCATTCCCCATTTTACCTGTCGGGATCGTAGTTTGCTGGGAACGCAGGCTGATTTGCTGGGAGCTCATGCGCTAGGTATTCGTTACCTATTGCCAACAACCGGTGATGGTCCACAGCATGGCCCATATCAGTCAACGGCAGTCTATGATTATAATTCAGCAAGCTTAATTGAGTTAATTAAAGGCTTTAATCAGGGAAAAGATGCGAATGGTGAAGTGTTCCAAGGGCAAACCCAATTTACTGTTGCCGCCACGGCCACGCCAGGAGCCGTAAACCTGGATGCGGAAATGGCTAATATGTTGAAAAAATCGAACGCTGGTGCGGACTTTTTCCAAACGCAGCCTGTGTATGATGCTGAACAAACACTGCGGTTTTTAGCTAAAGCTAAAGCTCTCGGAAAACCCATATTATTAGGGCTTATGCCTTTGAAAAGCCTTAAAATGGCTGAATTTGTCAACAAGAATGTGGCCGGGATAACCATACCTCCCAATATACTTGCCGAAATGCAGCAGGGAAAAACCGGTTTTGAAGTAGCCTGTGAGTTTATCAGTCAGATTTATCAGCAAATAGATGGACTACACATAATGGGGATGGGTGATGTGGCAGTAACGAATAAATTGATTGCTTTTACCAGGGAGCTGCAAAGCCAGCGGTAAAACTAAAAGGCAATGAGCGCCAACCAATAAGGGGGCGCTCATTGTATTTATTGATGGTGAGAATTACCAGATTAAAAGGCAACCGCAATGTGATATAATGGGACCGTATCCTGTTACCATAATATCAGATAGAAAGGATGAATGTAAACTAATCATGAAAAACAAATTTCTTGCAGTTGCAGTACTTATGATGGCTTTGCTGCTTACAGCAGGCTGTGGCGGCGGTAACGATTCTAATCTGACGCGTCAGGCTAATCTATCACCCGAAGCGGTAATCCAGCATTTCTTTGAGGCTGCCAAAAGCAGTCGCATGAAGGAGGCTGCGTTATATGTGTCGCCAACATCGATGGGGGATACACAGACAGTACTAAAGTTTGTGACTGGGCAGAGCAGCGCTACTATAAAAAACGCTAATTTACTTTCCGTCAAGATTGTGGCGCAGCAGGGTAATTATGCTGCAGCCCTGGCAACTATGCAAACAGAACAAAATTCACTTAGTCTTATACTTAAACCAGTAGGGCTTGAGAAAATCAATGGGGAATGGTACATTGTTGACTATGATCAGATTTTCCGTGAATCTAAGTATCAGATATTAGCTCAGTTACTTACAGGTATTTAAGAGATACTCTTTAATTGATACTATTGTAGGAGTGAAGCGCTCTTCCCGGAGCGCTTCACATAAGTACATATTGACAAGAGGAATGCCGTGTGGTTAAATATATTTATAGTAAAGTTTAGTTTCCAATATAATATTGTAAACTGATGATAGGGAGATTAAATCAGTTACGCGCTTACAGAGAGCCAGGAGTGCTGGGAACTTGGCAGAAATGCGGACTGAACAAATGGACCCTTGAGGGTGGAGTGAAAAGTTTTTGGACTGACTAGCTTTGAACGTGTGCTCACGTTACCGAGCCAAGAATGTGATGGCATTCTTATGAGGCGGTCAAACACAATGTTTGACAACCAAGGTGGTACCGCAGGTTAGACATCTGTCCTTGTAAAAAAGGACAGGTGTTTTTTTATTTGTCCAGAAAAGATGGGGGAGAATACATGAAGACCAAACTTCTTATGGGTAATGAAGCAATTGCGCTTGGTGCTATCAGAGCTGGCGTCAATGTTGTATGTGGCTATCCAGGGACACCTTCGACCGAGGTGCTGGAAACGATTGCTAAGCACCGGGATAATGATATATATGTAGAATGGTCGGTCAATGAAAAAGTAGCCCTGGAGGTAGCTGCCGGGGCAGCCTATACCGGGGCTAGGACATTGGTTACGATGAAACAGGTAGGTCTTAATGTTGCCAGCGATCCGTTGATGAGTTTGACCTATATCGGTGTAACGGGCGGCATGGTTGTTTTGGTAGCTGATGATCCTGGCCCGATATCTTCGCAAACAGAGCAAGATACCAGGCATTTTGCCCGCTATGCGCATCTGCCGGTTTTTGATCCGGCTACGCCTGAGGAAGCCTATACTATGATCGGCGAGGCCTTTGCTTTGTCCGAGAAATATAATACACCGGTATTGCTTAGACCCACTACCCAGGTTTGCCACGCTTGCGCCAGCGTTGAAACTGATGATGAACGGTATCGCAACAAAATAGCAGGCTTTATAAAAGACCCCAAGTGGGTAATATTTCCGCGCTTATCTTATCAAAATCATATAAAAATTGATGCGAATGAAGCTAAAATCAGTCAGGATTTTTCGGTTTCCTCTTATAACCACATAAGTGGCCAAGGCCCCTTGGGCATTGTTGGTTGTGGTGTTTCGTTTACTTATGTAACGGAAGCGCTAGCAACGATCAACAATCCTGTTAAGGTGCTCAAGCTGGCAACACCACATCCTTTTCCTGACAAGTTGGCACTTACGTTTTTGCAAGGTCTGGAAGAGGTTCTGGTGATCGAGGAATTAGATCCGGTGGTTGAGGAGAATTTACTTCGCTTATGCGGCAAGCTAGGTCTCGCCATCCGCATAACAGGCAAGCTGACCAAGGCTATGCCGGTAGCTGGTAAATATAGCTATGAAATTGTAGCCGCTGCCATCAGTAAATTCCTTGGGCAGGCCCAGACGGTATTGCCTAAGCCAGTTGAGCTGCCGCAGTTACCGGTGCGACCGCCGGTACTCTGTGCGGGCTGTCCGCATCGGGCTTCCTTTTACAGTGTAAAGCAGGCCATGAAAAAGACCGGACAAAAAGCAGTATTTACCGGAGATATCGGTTGTTATACATTAGGCAATGCCCAGCCGCTGGATATGGTAGATACTTGTCTTTGCATGGGAGCTGGCATCACTATTGCTCAAGGTTTGCAGCTGGCAGAACCGGACCGGAAGCAAATTGCGTTTATTGGCGACTCAACTTTTTTCCATACAGGTATTCCCGGAATTATTAATGCCGTTTACAACGAAACAGATATTACGGTAATTATTCTTGATAACAGCACTACGGCCATGACTGGCCATCAGCCTCACCCTGGCACTGGCAAAACCATGATGGGAACCATCTCTGAAAAAATCAGTATCGAAAATGTGCTGAAAGGCTGTGGTGTAACATTTGTCGCCAAGGCCAATCCGCTAAATTTATCCCAGGCAGTTGAAACAGTAACTGCGGCCGTAAATCATCAGGGCGTATCTGTTGTGATTTTTGAAGCACCCTGTATTGCGATTGTCAAACCTAATGCAGTTCAGGAAATTAAAGAAACCTGCATTGGTTGCAAAAAGTGCATTAAGGAGATTGGCTGTCCGGCCATGAGTGCAGTTGACGATAAGGTAACAATTAATCCGCATTTATGTTATGGCTGCCAGCTGTGCGGGCAGATATGTCCGGTGCAGGCAATTGGAGGGTTAGAATGATGAGAATAGATTGTTTATTAGCAGGCGTTGGTGGTCAGGGAACTGTGCTTGCTTCAAAAATAATTGCCCAGACAGCCATTAGCAACCAGTGTTTTGCCAGAACTTCGGAGACCATTGGCATGGCGCAGCGGGGTGGGTGTGTAGTTAGCCATGTGCGCATTGGCGATCAAAACTGTTCGCCAGCCATTCCACTAGGTATGGCAGATTTAATTATCGGTTTTGAACCAGCTGAAGCCTTGCGGAATATTGGATTTTTGAAACCGGATGGTCAGTTATTAGTCAATAGCAAACCAATTATCCCGGTGACATCCTCCCTGGGAGGCAACAGCTACCAGGCAGCTGACATAATTCATTATCTACAAAGCACTAGGCGGCAGGTGGTCTTTGTTGACGGACAAAGACTGTGCGCTGCCGCCGGTACGGCCAAGGTACTTAATGTTATCATGCTGGGAGTTGCTATTAAGCAGCAGTTATTGCCTTTTTCGCGGGAAGAAGTTCTACAGACAATTACAGAAAATCTGCCAGCGAAATTTTTGGAGTTAAATAAGAAGGCACTGGAAATTGGCTACAACTTCCAGCAATATGTGTAATAAATAAGGGAGTGCTGAGTAATGAACGCAGAACAATTTACCAAGTTACAGGCCCTGCTACAGCGAGTGCAGCAAAAAAGTCCTTTTTACCAGAATAAATTTAAAGCTGCCGGCGTTGATATAGCTGATGTTCAAACCCCAGCAGATATTGGCCAACTCCCCTTTACCACCAAAGAGGAGTTACGTGAGGCCTATCCGCTTAATATCCAAGCCGTTCCTGATGAAGAAATTGTTAGAATCCACTCCTCATCGGGAACAACGGGAAAACCGATAATTATCCCCTATACGGCCCAGGATGTCGCAGTTTGGGCCGAGATGATGCACCGTTGTATGAGCGTTGCCGGTTTGACAGCCAAAGACCGGGTGCAAATTACGCCCGGCTATGGTTTGTGGACAGCCGGTATCGGCTTTCAGGCCGGTGTTGAACGATTAGGGGCGATGGCGATTCCGATGGGACCGGGAAATACCGAGAAACAATTACAGATGATGATGGATTTACAGTCAACAGTAATTGCCGCGACTTCCTCCTATGCGCTATTATTGGCGGAAGAGATTCACAAACGCGGCCTGAAAGACCATATCAAACTAAAAAAAGCAATTCTTGGTTCTGAACGCTGGGGCGACAAAATGCGTATTAGAATACGTGAGGAACTAGGAGTTGAGTTATATGATATTTATGGACTTACTGAAATATATGGCCCGGGAATTTCTATAAGCTGCAGCGCCTGTAATGGTCTGCATTATTGGGATGACTATCTGTTATTTGAGGTTATTGACCCACAAACAGACAAGCCTGTTGCTGACGGAGAGTTTGGAGAATTGGTTATCACCACCTTGACCAAAGAGGGGGCACCGCTGCTTCGCTACCGGACAAGGGATATTACCCGAATTCTGACAGGAGAATGCTCCTGCGGTTTGCCCCATCCCCGCCATGACTTAATTCTGGGTAGAACTGATGATATGGTTAAGGTCAAGGGAGTAAACATCTATCCCGGTCAAGTGGAAGATGTTTTAAAACATATTGAAGGCATTAGCAGTGAATATCAGATTGTCATAGACCGCGAAGAAGGTAAGGATGCTATGCTGCTACGGTTTGAGCAGCAAGAGGGCTTTGATGCCACTAACCTGGAATTGCGCGTAAAAAAGTATTTTAAAACCAAAGTGGGTTTAACAATTAATGTTCAAGCGCTCAGTATCGGCCAGCTGCCGCGCAGTGAAAAGAAAACAGCCAGAGTTATTGATAATCGGTATTAATAGATAGATGAATTAAATATAATATAAAAACAGGGTACCGGTCAGCCGGTACCCTGTTTTCACACGTCACGATTCCACTCTTTCCAGGAGTTAGTTTCCTTTTTTGTAGTTTCGAATGAATTCTATTACGGTATCGTTGTAATTGTCATTTGAGGGATTTAAGATTATACCCTAACAAGATTTTAGGGTTCTATTTTTGGTTTATATATGGATATTTTTTGTGTAAAAGATTCTGCAATAGTGCTACATTGCTTGTCTGTTGTCGAAATTTCGGTTTTGAGTGCAATAAGGGACTCTGTAATAGTTTTAAGGTTGTTGGTCAACGACACAAGAATATTGACATAGGCATCATAAGTGAAGTTGTTCTTGATTAATGTGATTTCTTGAATAGCTTTATAAGTCGCCACAAGGACTTCTCTCAGTGCGTATTCTGCGTATTCTAAATCAGTTAACGTAATACAGCCTGGATTGCAGTCAACCAACAGCATAATCTTGCCGTTCTTCAAAACATCACTTTGTGTATGAATGCGTGAGTACATATTTTTTTCTCCTTGCAAACTACATTTTGGTATAACTTGACATAACTCTATTTTAAAATAGAAAGTGCCATCAGAAGGATAATTGTTTAATCTTGATGGTTTAACACGGTTTTTTGGGCGAAAGATAAAAACAATCCCAGTGAGTTATGGTAAGTATCCAATGTATTTATCCAAGTTTTAAGGCATTCCAGACCATCATCTGTTATGCTATACAATTTTTTTGCAGGACCCGAATTTGATACATCCCAAACGGCAGTGACATGTCCACGCTGTTCCATTAGTTTCAAGCCCCGGTAAACTCCGGCGGGATCAGGTTTCTTGTTTCGAAGCATATCGGTTTCTTGTAGCTTCTGCACTAAACTATAGCCATGTAGTTGATTATCAACTAGAAGAGTAAGAATAGCTGGATTGATGAATCTTTCAAGATTGGCTCCTGTGCATGGGCAATCTTGAAATTTTTTCTTTAAACTAAATTTTAACATTTGGACGATACCTCATATCTTCACTTATTTTATCTTAGTACGCGAGTCAAGACTCCGCCTGTAGAGGCGGCGTTAATCAGGTGGAGTAGACTCTCCAACTGAATCCTCAATATTTCAGCTATGCTGAAACGAGTTCACTTCAGATAGTTTGGTTGATACTTTAAAACGTATTGCAGTGCAACAAGCTCCTAGTATATATAACCATAAGTAATATGAATTATCAATGCTGTTACGGGCGAAACAAAAAAAGAACAGCCTACTATTTTGCAATCATTACAAAAAGAATAGCACACTTAGTAGACTAAGTCCAGTACTTGAAAGATATCGCTGCAAATTTAATCAAAATTATTAAATTTTTATATCAAGCGTTAGAGTGTCCAAAATTCTTTGCATAGCACATGCTAAGTATTAATTGACCTATTCTGTTAAATGTGTTAGTCTTATAATAAAAATTGTAAAATAATGCAAAGAAAAGGCCGGTGAATTTATTCAAAGATTTATGCCCATGTTTATAGATAATTACATATGCAAATAATCTTTTATTATGGAGGAACCAAATGAATATTGAAAAAATAGTAGACTCTGTTTTAGCAGGCTGTGTGATATCAAGAGAAGAGGCACTGACTTTATTAAATGTAGAAAATAAATCCACTGACTTTTATAAAATATTATCGGTCGCGAATCGTTTGACACGCCAAAATTTTAATAACAAAGCATATATTTTTGCCCAAATCGGGATAAATGCTGAGCCATGTACGAAGAACTGCAAATTTTGTTCAATGGGAAAAGATCATTATTCTATGGAAAGTAAATGGCGAAAAGATTATAAGACTGTTTCTC
The DNA here is from genome assembly GCF_007830295.1 of Sporomusa sp. KB1. Classification (GTDB taxonomy): domain Bacteria; phylum Bacillota; class Negativicutes; order Sporomusales; family Sporomusaceae; genus Sporomusa. Next base: position 4,207,780 of record NZ_VLKC01000002.1, read on the forward strand.
AAGAAGTTGATAAGCTAATTGAGGCGAACATCGACGATTTATTTTTGATGACTACTGCCGATTATCCTATTGATGATTTTTTGGCGATAGCAGAAAAAGTAAAGAAGAAATTACCGCCTACTATCAAATTTGTTGCTAATATTGGGGATTTTGATGTCAATATTGCTTTAAAATTAAAACAAGTCGGATTTACCGGGGTATATCATATTCATCGCTTAAAGGAAGGCATTGATACCGATATAGAGCCGGAAACAAGAATAAAAACACTTGACGCTATTGTCACTGCCGGTCTTGATCTATACTATTGTGTGGAGCCTATTGGGCCGGAGCATAGCTACCAGGAGCTTATGGATGAAATGATGCGGGCACGTGACTATCATGTAAAAGTAATGGCAGTTATGCGAAGGATACCTGTACCGGGAACACCGTTACATGATAAAGGTCAAATAACCGCGCTAGAATTAGCCAAAATTGCCGCAGTAACACGGATTGTATCGTTACCATCGCGCGCGATGAATGCTCACGAAGTGACACCGTTAACGCTGCTGGGCGGAGTTAATCAATTGTATGCTGAAGTAGGCGCTAATCCCAGAGATAATAATTCGAATACTGAAAAAAACAGAGGAGTATCGGTATCTGCGATCAAAAAATTACTATCGGATGTTGAATATGATATTTGAAATGTCACCGTTTTGATGCGGTTGTGTGATTAGAATAAAATCGGGAGTATAGACTTCAGGGGATTGTCGACAAGAAAAGGCACTTTACGCAAAGCGTAAGGTGCCTTTTAAAAAATGGCGAAAGCTTTGAAAGAGTTGCCTTAGTGTTAATTGCAAATAAATTTAATCTTGCAATTGATAGAATTTTACTATAAAATAATAGTAGATCTGAAGCACAGAGTGAAACTGGAATGAAGGGAAGTTGATGCATACACAGTGGTTTCAAGCAATAAAGGAGGAAGAAAATTGCAACATAAAAAACTGATACCGGGTATATGTCTCTTACTATCATTATGGCTCTTGGTAGTACCGTTCCTTTTTCCACCATGTGTTTCACAAGTTCACGGGATGGGGCATATGTCTTGCTGGTATACATGGCATGCCGAACCATTTAACGCAATTATGGCTGTCATTGTCAGCATCTACCTCATTTTTACATCAAGCTCTCAGGTAAAAAAAGCATTGGGTCTGGTTTTGTGCATCTGTGGAATTATTGCCGCAGCACTACCCCAGTCGTGGGGACTCGGCATGTGTGTCAAAGATACTATGGCCTGTCATAAGACTTATCTGTATACAATGGTGGGAGCGATTCCCTTGTTCTTATTAGGCATAAGTATTTTCTGCAAAAATTTTCGCAGTCATACACTGATTGACAAGGATGAAGATGAATGACTTTATTTCACATGATCCGCAGCAACCTTTTACATAGAAAACTGCAAAATAGTATTCTCATTATAGCGATCGCTATTGGCGTTGCCGTTGCTTTTGCGGTATCCGCACTGTATAAAAGCTCGGATACCGGCATGAATGAGGCGATCAAACGTATGGGCGCCGATATCGTCATTGTTCCCAATACTGCTGAAATCGAAGGCGGAACACTTCTTTACGGCGGCGCACCTGTAAATGTTTATATGAACAAATCTAAATTAGAGGAAATTAAAAACATTCCAGGCCTTGCCTCTGTATCGCCGCAGTTCTTTGTGCATACACTTTCCGGTGCTGACTGCTGCAGTATCAATATTCCAACACGTGTTATCGGGATTGATCCTGCAACTGACACTTATATTAAACCGTGGCTGCCTGAAGCCTATAACGGCAGCTTACCGGAAAATAGTGTTATTATCGGGGCAAAAAATGATTATGCAGGAGAACCGCAAATCACGATTCTCGGAAAAATATTCGATGTTGCTGCCGTTGCCGGAGAAACCGGTTCATCCATAGACTATTCCATCTATATGAATATAGATACTGCCCGCCAGCTGGCAAAAGACAGCGAGTGGTTCAGCTTTATATGGGCTAAGGCCGGACAACCGGACAAGCTTATATCGGTTATTCTCGCTAGAGTGGAAGAAGGCGCAGATATAAACTACATCAATGAATATCTTGCTAAAACAGGGAGCATAAAACTCATTGTAGCTGTTGATGTAAAAAAAAGCATTCAGAGTCAAATGCAGCTTCTCATTCAAATCATCGGTACGCTCAGCTTTATCATTATTGGTACGGTCATCTTTCAAGTATTCGCTAGTTTTTATCTTTCCATGCGGCATCGACGCGGCGAATATGGCATTTACCTTGCTCTTGGCGCATCTCGCTGTAAGATGTATACGCTGATTATCGGAGAAGCAATGTCTATTTCCGTAATCGGCGGATTTATTGGTTTGCTTGCCGGCATGCTATTGTATCGTGGCTCGTGCAGCTTCCTTGCCGCACTGCGTTCTTATCCGCTGATTTCTCTTTCTAGCGGTGAACTTTTCATAAGTGCCGTTATCACATTTGCTGTTGGCGTATTTGTTACAACCGCCGCCTCTGTTTTACCAGCGTGGCAGGCGGCAAGGTTAGATCCAAGCAGTGTGATGACAAAGGGAGAATATGATTGATGAAAAAAACATTGATTGAACTCAAGACTATTCATAAATCATTTGGCAAAATCGACATCCTGAGGGGGATCAATTTTATCGCCGCAGCAGGGAAAACCACGGCTATCACTGGCAACTCCGGCGAAGGGAAAACTACGCTGCTCTCCATTATGGGGTTGTTGCAAAAGCAAACTTCCGGGAGCATCTTAATTGACGGCAAGGATGTTGCTGATACTGACATTGCTGAACTTTCCAAAATTCGTGCCGCTCGATTTGGCTATCTTTTTCAAGCACCGCGCCTTGTGGGCTCACTGACTGTTCTTGAAAATACACTTGTCTGTGCTGCACTTGCCGGGAAAAACAATATGCAAAAAAAAGCCGTCGCACTTCTGACTTCTCTTGGTATGAGTAACCATCTGGACTATAAGCCGGAACAACTCAGTATTGGGCAAATGCGCCGTGTTGCCCTTGTTCGAGCGCTTATTATGGAACCGGATATTCTGTTGGCCGATGAGCCGACAAATGATCTCGATCCTGCATTATCCCAAATCGTCACATCATCTCTCTTTAAAGCAGGCGAAAACGGATCTGCTGTTGTGATTGTCACGCATGACCGCTTTCTTGCCGCTAAGACGGATTGTGAATATAATCTGGCGGACGGGTTCTTACAGCTTGTCCGCTAAAAAGAGGAGGCCCAAAAATGAATAAAAAATTTATTGCTTTTTTACTCGCGATTATGGTAGCGACAGTTTTCGTCATTACTGGCTGTGGCAGTGACCAAAAAACTGCTGCAGATCAAGCCAAAAACAAAACGGAACGGGTTTATAAAATCGGCTATTGGGGCGGTACCTGTGAAGCGCCTATCTTTGCCGCTTACGAAAACAAGGTTGCTGAAAAACTTGGTATCAAAGTTGAACTCGTACAAATGGCATCAACAAATACTGCTGAAATGCTTTCTACTGGTAAGGTTGATGCTGTCCTTTCATCCCCTGGTAGTTTCAAAGGTATTGAACAGGGAATGGATCTTGTATTAATCGATGCCGCTCATACTGGCTGTATTCAAGCATGTGCTCCGCTTAATTCTCCAATTAATAGCGCCGCTGACCTTAAAGGGAAAAGAGTTGGTGTAGACGCCATGGGAGGCCCGTTGATGGCCTATCTCAGCAATGAACTCAAACAGCATGGCATTGATCCGAAAACAGATGTTGAATGGAGAGTTTATCCTCCGCCTCAACTCCAGACCGCAATGGATAAAGGTGAAATCGATTGCTTTGGTACCTGGGACCCGTTTGCGCAGATTCCTGTAAACGAAGGTAAAGCAAAAATTATATGGAGCAATGTAACCATGTCTCCCTATAAAGATTACACCTGTTGCTTCGTAGGTGTTAACGGCAAAGTTGTTAGAGAAGAACCTGAAGTTGCTAAAAACATCCAGGCGTTTTTCAAAGCGGGCGGCGAATTCTGCAATACACAACCAGATGAAGTTGCCAAGATGATGGTTGAAAAAAAATACACCGGCGGTACGCCTGAACTTAATGCACAGCTCATCAAAGCCTATCAATGGTTTTCCGATCCGGCACGTGGTTTAAAGGATTGGAAATGGCATGTCAAAGTATTCAAAGACGTTGGTGTATTTGACGCATCTACAAATCCGGAAGAGCTTATTCAAAAATCCTATAAAATTCTTGAATAAAGTTGGGAACTATGCAAACTTTTAAAAAACAATTTGTATTATGGGCGCCGGTTTTAGCATTGATTATTACACTGGGCATCCATATTGAAATGCCTAACAAGCAACTGGTTAATTCCAGCTACTATACGATGCTCATTTCTTTCCTTACTTTTGTATTCGCAGTTTGGGCTATCGGCGCAAATTTTAAGCAGAACTGGTGTAAAAAACTTTCGTATTACTCGTTATATATTACTGTTGTCATTCTTTTAACACTAATTTATGAAATTATTACGTTGAAAGAAGCCTTGCTTCCATTACCATTTTTCCCATCGCCGGTCAAGATCTTTGAAGCGTATGTCACTGACTGGGCGGTTCTCTTAAAGAGTGTTGCCTATTCCATGCGTCTGCTTGTTCTCGGTTACTTCATTGGTCTGATGCTTGGCATCCCGAGTGGTTTAATGATGGGATGGTACGAAAAATTCGGCTATTGGATGAATCCTGTCGTCCGTATTATTGGGCCAATTCCAGCTACGGCTTGGATTCCTGTCATTCTGGTAGCTTTCCCGACTAGCTTTTCCGGAAGTGTGTTCCTTATTGCCTTAGCGGTCTGGTTCCCAGTTACAGTCATGACCTGTTCAGGTGTCTGCAATATCAATAAGTCCTATTTTGAAATTGCCCGTACACTGGGCGCGGATGAGCGCTATCAGCTTTTGAAAATTGCGCTTCCCGGTGCGGCTCCAACCATATTTGTTGGTATGTTTATGGGCCTTGGTGGTGCTTTTGTTACCCTCATTGCAGCCGAAATGCTGGGAGTAAAAGCCGGCCTCGGCTGGTATATTAACTGGGCACAGGGATGGGCTGAATACTACAAACTCTATGCAGCTCTTGGCATAAGCGCGTTCATGTGCTCCGGCTGTACATCGCTTCTTTTCACAGTGCGTGACCGGATTCTTGGCTGGCAGAAAGGAACTGTAAAGTGGTAGACATAAAGAAAGAATCCCACATAAATGGGGAAATATCCATCCGCAATGTTTCAAAAATATTTATTGATGCACGAAATACAGAAGTAAAGGCTCTACATAATATCAAGCTTGAAATCAAAGCCGGTGAATTCGTTACGATCATCGGTCCCAGCGGCTGTGGAAAATCCACACTCTTGCGGTTGATTTCCGGACTCGACAACCCAACCGGGGGCGAACTTTATATTGATGGCGAGCGTATTACCGGACCTCATTTTACACGCGGTTTTGCCTTTCAAAATCCAACGCTGTTTCCGTGGAACGATGTATGGCACAATGTTGCTACCGGTCTCGAAGCACGTGGTATTCTCAAAGAACATATCGCTGATGTTGATGAATATATCGAGCTCGTGGGATTGACCCCGTTCAAAAATGCTTTTCCCCATCAACTTTCCGGTGGGATGGAACAACGTGTAGCACTTGCCCGTGCCCTTGTAAATCATCCGAAAGCTTTGCTTTTGGATGAACCGTTGGGCGCTCTTGATGCTTTGACTCGCATGAGCATGCAGGATGAGATCCTGCGCATTTGGAACGAACAGAAAATGACGCTTCTCTTTGTTACACACGATATTGATGAAGCCATTTATCTCGGCGATCGTGTTGTTATTATGTCAGCAAATCCCGGACAAATACAAAGGGTCATTGATATTGATATCCCCAAGCCGCGCCGCAGAAATGACGATACCTTTTTTCAATATAAGAAAATCATGTTGGATGCGCTTGGCGTAAACAGCGATTAAATGCATCTGTACTAAAAAAATAATAATTAATGGGGTGGGTTATGTATGAATCAAGAAGTTGAACAAATTCTCAATAAAGCAATTGCCGGTACAAAAATCACCAGTGACGAACTGCTCCTTTTGTTGCAGCAAGAGCCAGAATCCAGAGAAGCATTTGCTATTTGGCAGGCAGCCCGGCAGATCGGCAGGGAATCCGCCCATGGGATGGCGGAAGTTCATGCCCAAGTCGGTGTAAATGCGGGGCCTTGTTCTATAAATTGCCAATTTTGCTCATTTGCGCCGATTAACGACGTATTTCATGAAGAAAAACGCTATTCGGCCGAAGAAATTGTCGAACGTGCTTTGCGTTTTGAAATCGATGGTGCCAATGCTATCTATCTCATGATTACAGCGGACTATCCATTTGATCTCTTTCTCGAAGTTTCCCGGGCAGTTCGCAAAGCACTCAAGCCAGAATCAATCATGGTTGCTAATGTAGGAGATTTTGGCGATGCTGAAGCAAAACAATTGAGAGAAGCCGGGTATGCCGGTATTTATCATGTATGGCGCATGGGAGAAGGGGACACAACAGGAATCGATCCGGCGACTCGCAAAGAAACCATGCTAGCGGCTAAGCGCAATGGTCTCAAAGTCGGGACTTGCATTGAACCTTGCGGTCCGGAACATCCTTTGACTGAAATTGTAAAGCGGGCCGTATTTCTCCGTGATGAAATTAAACCTGTTCATACCGGCTGTGGCCGCCGTCTTCCCATTCCTACATCACCGCTTAAGCGTCACGGTATTATTGATAAGCTGGCTCAGGCACTTCGTATGGCGGCAACTCGCGTATTTTTCGGATATGAAATTCCTTGGCATGCCGGTGATCATTCTATTCTTGGCGGTGTAACCGGATGTAACCTCTCTTGGGCCGAATCTGGTTCTAATCCTCGTGACACCAAAGCCGATACCATTATCGGTGCAACCGTAGCAGAACGCACGGAAGCCTTTGAAGAAACCGGCTGGAAAGTTGTTAAAGGTCCATCCATTATGTTTGGCGGTAAATAAGGATTGTTAAAGGCTCTCTATTATATATAATGACAAACATGCTTGGTGACCTCCAACGCTCTTGTACTGCTGGAGATCATTAAATAAAGTATGTTTGCGAAACATTTTAAACATTCCATTCGGACTGAGAAAACGAACTGCTTGATGAACTGATTTCCACTTTTGAAATTAAACGTTCACTTAGTGTAAAGGTGTCCTTAGGATAATGCAGGGGCAGAGGTACTTCTTAAGATCACCTACTGAGAATACAACAAAATGGGAGGCAACAAATTATGAAAAAAATCACAGCAGCTTTAATCGCTATCATGCTTGCGGCAGTTACGCTTCTTGGCGCAGGCTGTGGCAGTGCAAAAAAAGAAGAAGCCAAAACGACGGCTGAAGCACCGAAGGTAATCCGTATTGGCGCCGTTCCATCTACCAGTTATGCACCTTTCTGGGTCGCAAAAGATCTCGGTTATCTTGACGAAGAACTCAAAAAAGTCAACTACACTTATAAGCTCGAATCGTTTAGCATCGGTTCAGTTGTAAAAGACGCATTTGTTTCCGGCAATCTTGATATGGGTATAATGGGTGAATTTGCTGCAATTGTCGGCAAAGCAAATGGTGTCGATTATAATATCGTGGCGAATGTCACTACGAATACAGAAGGCCGGGGTCTTCTTATTAGAGCCGATAATCCTGCCAAAAGTATTGCCGACCTCAAAGGCCAGCGGGTAGCAGCTACAAAGTCCAGTTCTCATCATCTTGTCTTTATTGACCTAATTAGAGAAGCAGGAATGAAGCTTGATGATGTTCAGTTTATTCACATGACAGACGAAGATGGTGTTACAGCGCTTCTAAGAGGCGACGTTGCGGGAGTTTGTGTTTCCGATCCGATTCTCACACGGGTAGCCGAAAGCGGTGACGGCAAAATTATCGGTTATGGTCCCGGAGCCAGCATGTGGGTTGCGACTGGCGAAACAGTAAAAAACAATCCGGAAGCTGTCAAAGCTGTTCTCGCTGCCTGCCAAAGAGCAGATGATTACATGAATACGCATCCAAAAGAAAGCGCACAGATCGTTCTCAAATATGTAAAGAAATTAAAACCAGAACTGGCGGAACAGATCCTCGGCAAATATACCATGATTACCGAACTTCGCCCATCGGACGTTGAATTCATGTCCAATACCGCTAAGGAAATGTATGATATAGGTGTAATTCCGAATAAAGTTGATAATGCAGAATTTGTAATTACCAATTTTACGAAAAAATAATCTCATTAGAAACTGAAAATGTAAGATTGCAATGATGCATAAAATTGGTTCAGGGGCTGCTGATACAGCACCTGCCATCTACTACTTTGCAATCGGATCTTGACTGTTGAAAATCCGGCAGTCAAGATCTTTTTATAGATGCGCACTGCAAGGAGAAGAGATTATGAAAGTTGGGGCAATGCTCAAAAATATTCTGATGTTTTTCAGTGTGCCGCTTGCTGTTATCTTCATATGGGCTTTCTTTACGATGAATGGCAAAATCAATCCGATTCTGTTGCCAACGCCATGGGATGTATTTTACCAGATTTATGCGATGGCTATTGGCGGTGATTTGTGGCTGCATGTCGGCACGAGCTTGCGCCGTGTTTTGATGGGCTATGCGTTAGGAGCATGTGCCGGTATTACACTGGGGCTTCTTATCGGCATCTTTCCCATTCTCGATGAACTTTTGGGCAGTGTTTTTCTGCTATTGCGCCCGATCCCGACATTGGCATGGATACCATTATCGCTGTTGTGGTTTGGCATTGACGAGAAATCAAAATTGTTCATCATTTTCTTAGGCGCATTTTATCCAATCCTTATCCATGTGTGGAGCGGCGTCCGGCAAATTGATTTAAAATATGTGGAACTGGCTGATGTTCTTACGTTGCCGCGTTTTACCTTTGTGCGCCGCATAGTCATTCCCCACTCACTGCCGTACATCATGTCTGGGCTTAAGATTGGTCTAGGAGTTGCCTGGACATGTATTATTAGTGCGGAACTGACGACTGCTGTTGTTGGAATCGGTTTTTTCATGACACAGGCTCGTTCGATGGCTCATACAGATATGGTATTGGCGGCGATGATTATTATTGGCATCATTGGCAACGGTATCTATGTTATTTTGGGGTTAATTGAAAATCGGCTGATGCCTTGGCGCAAAGGGATAGCGAATGACTAAGAAAGCAAGGGGCGCAATTTCATGAAATTATCAAGAATGCACCGGTGGCTGCTCCGTGCGGCTATACCGCTCATTATTATTATTGTTTGGCAATGGATTGCATCAAGCGGTACGCTCAAGCCGGTTATCCTGCCTAAATTCACTGACGTTTTAATTGCCCTGTGGAAAGTCATTATCAGTGGCGAATTTATCAAACATATTGGGGCGAGCTTTTTGCGTGTTATTGCTGGATTTTGTATTGGCGGATCGCTAGGAATTCTGTTTGGTTTCGCCTGCGGATTGTTTCGTTCGTTGGAAAAGACTTTCGGCAATTTTTTTATGATGCTGTTTCCGATTCCTAAGCTGGCGTTTGTGCCTATCTCGCTCCTTTGGTTTGGCATTGATGAGGCATCAAAACTATTCATCATCTCGATGGGGGCATTTTACCCGATTTTCATTACAGTATCAAACGGTGTGCGCCAGTTGGATAAAAAGTATGTTGAACTTGCCACTGTCCTGCAATTATCGCGTGGTACTTTTATCCGGCGCATAGTTCTTCCCAATACCTATCCGTACATGATAAGCGGTATGCGTATCAGTATGGGTGCCGCATGGATGTGCATTATCGGCGCGGAACTTGCCGCCGGCGTCGTTGGTATCGGCTATTTTTTGCAAGATTCGAGTACGCTTAGCCAGACGGCAAAAGTCATGGCAGGCATGATCTCAATCGGCATTGTTGGCAAGTCAATGGATTATGCATTGCGCTGTATTGAAAAACGCATAAGTAACTGGCGGAAGGCTTACACAGGCAGTCTATAATTGATACTGAATTCGTGGAGGAACCGTATGAGCGATCAAGATTACGTACGCATTGAAAATGTCAGTAAAACTTTTCAGGTAAAAACCAATAAAATTGTTGCCTTAAAGAACATCAGTCTGACCATTGCCAAAGATGAAATTGTCAGTATTGTTGGAGCCAGCGGCTGCGGCAAGAGTACGCTATTACGTCTCATATGCGGACTAGAGATAGAATATGAAGGCAAAATTAGTATCAACGGAAGTAAATTGAGCGGACCGAGCCGCGGCGTTGGGGTTGTCTTTCAGGAACACCGCCTATTGCCGTGGCTGACCGTCGAACAAAATATCCATCTTGCAATCAATCACTTCACAAAAATGCAAAAAAAAGAATTGGTTACAAAATATCTCGAACTGGTCGACTTGCCCGGGACGGAAAAGTATTTTCCGCATCAACTTTCTGGCGGCATGGCGCAGCGGGTTGCAATAGCACGAGCTCTCATAAGTAAACCGGAAATTCTTCTTTTGGATGAACCATTAGGCGCGCTTGACGCGTTGACTCGAAAAAATATGCAAAAAGAAATTCTGCATATCTGGGAAAAGGAAAAAATAACAATGATCATGGTCACACATGATATTGATGAAGCAATCTTTCTCGGTTCGCGTATAATCGTTATGACACCGCGCCCTGGCACGATCAAACGGGATATTGCCGTGCCTCCCAGCGTGGTAAAAGATTATACCGATGCCGAATTCATGCGTCTGCGCAATGAAATTTATCATGAATTTTCATTGTAACGATTGAAAGATAACGCGAAGGATTATCTTTGCGATGAACGAAATCAAGCACTTTTAGCTAAAAAAATCAAAATTACGGAGGCTAAACAATGAGTGGTTATCAGAAAACTGTAGGGTCATTACTATTTTTGCCGGAGATGACGATTCCGGCGGAAATGGGAGATATGGATTACGATTGCAGCATAGATCTTTACTTCGGTGAGATTAAACCAGAAGAAACTGTCTTGTGTATTGGTGCTGGTGATGGAAAAGAAGCACTGCATTTTTCTTATTTCACGCGCCGCAAGGCTTCTATCATTGCCGTTGACAGCATGCCGGAAAAAATCGCCAAGGCAAATGCAAACTTTAAAATTGCCGAAAAATTGAATCCATGGTTTCGATCCGAGTATATAAAAAGCATACAGGGCGATGCTCTAGACTTGCCATTGCCATCCGAATGTGTGAATCTAGTGGTTTTCAATTGCCTATTGAACACAGTTGAGACAAATGATCTAAAAAAAGCGTTAGCAGAAATCAATCGCGTTCTCAAATCAGGTGGGCGGCTTTATATCTCTAGCACTGTCACGAATTCTCCGGTACCAGAAAAACTGAAAAACGATGAATCCCTGCGCACCGAGTGTTTACCTGACGCTATATCATTTGAAGACTATGTCGGCAAATTTGCCGATGCCGGCTTTGGCGAAGTGCAGATCCGCGGGCGCCGCCCATATCATGTGTTTGGAAAAGTGCGCTATGGAATTGCGGAAGATATCATTCTTGATACCGTTGAACTCGTTGCCTTTAAAATACCCGTGTCAAAGGAAGGCCTTTGTTGTTACATAGGTGAAACGGCGACCTATACAGGGAACGATGAATCCTATGATGACGGTAATGGTCATATTCTCAAGCAAGGTATTCCGTTCAATGTGTGCAATAAAACAGCAGGACAACTCCGCTCTCTTGGTCGTGCAGACATCGTTCTAACGCCGCCGACATACCATCACGTAAGCCAGCAAACAGGGAAAAATTCATGTAATTGCTATGCTGGTTCTTCGACAGAGGGTAAGACAGCATCATCGTGTTGCGGCACCTCGAAAAGCACTTTGGAAGCGGATTGTTGCTGCGGGCTTGACATGCCAAATACATCATTGTGTTGCAGTGCGGAGAAACCTTCTGTGACAAAAAAAACATTGGACATTGAGTATCTCTATCTTGACCTTGATGTTTGTGAGCGTTGCTCGGATACGGACGATGTGCTTAGTAATGTTCTTGTCGAAATTGGATCACTGCTTAAAACTGCCGGATACGACGTGAAGCTCAACAAAATTCATGTTGCTACCCGTGCAATTGCACAGCAATATAAGCTGATGACTTCACCTACACTTCGTGTGGACGGACGTGATCTTGCTATTGAATTCAAAGAGTCTCTTTGTGCCGAATGTGGTGATTTATGTTGTGACAGTACGGTAGATTGCCGTGTATGGGTCTATGAAGGCAAAGAATACGATGTGCCACCGAAAGAGATGCTATTGAATAAGATATTAGAAGCTGTTTACACTAAACCGGAACCTTTTGAGGAAGAACTTTATGTTATGCCCAAAAACCTTGAAAAATTCTTTGATGGCATAGAGAGGCAGGCGGATGGATGCGGTTGTTGTAAATCCTAAGTTCTTAGAAATTCTGGCACTTCGAAGGTGGCGCAGGATGCGGCATAAAACGTATAAAAGGCCAATAACAAAACCCAGGATTTCCGGGGCTTTCCCGGTCCTGGGTTTTGCTGTTTTGTTGGCTGATCTCTTAATACGAGAGTAAAAATATTACTATTGCAAATTTATTTACACTTGCAATTAAAATCATATTGCTATATAATGTCAATGGTGGTCTAAACACATGGCAGGACTGCAACATTGCAGTTTTGCCCTATATTTTTAGTTTATCGATTGCATATTATTTTAAACTTGCAATCGATATTTTTTTAGTATATACTGGTTTTGAGGTGATAAAAGTGACAATCTTTCTGAGACGGGTTAAAGCAGATATAGATGCTGGAAAATTGGCATCTGCCGTACTTTATCCGGAAAGACATGCAACTAAGCTCGATCACTTGATAAGAATTGGGGATGTAATCGGGCACCGTGATTCCCTTACACAACTTCAGCAAAAAATATTGAGTACAGCAATTTCTCTTGTCTATTCCTCTGGGGAATTTGACTATACGCGGGCGTCATGCAAAATGCCAATCAATCAATTTTTAAAGTTCTGCAATAGTAAACAGGAAAATATGTATCATAATCTGCTATGTGAAATTGAAAAGGTAGCGTCAAAAGGAATATGGCTCTACGAAAAAAAACATAAAAGATTGGCTCGGACACATTGGTTTCAAACTATTGAATATGCAGACGGAGACATTGCATTTCAATTTGCTAATAAAATTCTGGATCTGATTGCCACTATAGGGCCTAACGATGTCGAGCGGCAGTTAATAAAAGAAATCCAATATAAAGGGAAATATACGCGAGCCATTTTTGAAATCATTAGCTCCTCAAAGACGACGGGAGTGACTGAGTACAGCATTCCCGAATTAATGAAACGTTTATCTTTGGAGCATACAAGATATTCTTATGGACAGCTCAAACTTCGGGTTCTGGAACCTTCGCTGCAAGAAATTTATGATCAGGACGATGCAATATTCGTTCAGTTTGGTCCAACGTTTTCCGGACGCAGAGTTGAAGAACTCTGGTTTAAAGTAACGACCGGGGAAGAAGCCCGGAAATTACGAGAAAAAGAGCCAAAATTTAAATTCGCTTTGCCGAAGGAAAAACCAATCGAACAGACTATGGCTTGATTACTATGGTCTTGTGTTGAAAGCCGAACCAAAAAAATTGGGGGAGGTGTACGCCAGATTTTGAAAAAGGTTTTGCTACCGGCATTTAGATAAGACTAGTTATCTACAAGAATGCAACAAAATGGGAGGCAACAAATTATGAAAAGAAATTTGGCAATAGTGTTGACACTGAGCTTTGCACTGGGGATTGCCGGAACTACCTTTGCCGCTGGCCCGTTTGCCGATGTGCCAACGAAACACTGGGCCTACGACGCTGTGGGCAGTCTGGCGAAAGCTGGCATCATTGATGGTTATGGCGATGGAACATTCCGGGGTGACCACATTATGACCCGTTATGAAATGGCGATGATTGTGGGTAAAGCAATGGAAAAAGCCGAAAAGGCTGACATGCAGCAAAAAGAACTTATTAAAAAACTGTCAACAGAATTTGCCAGTGAACTGCAAAATCTCGGGGTTAAAGTTGATAGCGTAAAAACGAAAGTTGACAAACTGCCGCAGTTTTCCGGTGAAATAAAAGACCGCTACCGCAATGGGGATATAACCAGTCCAGCAGGCATTAAACAAGCCACCTGGATTCAGCACAAACAGATTTTGGCCTTTGATGTGAGCGGTAAAATCAATGACGAGTGGAAGTATATGTTTGAACTGCGCAACGATAACAAAACCAACCAGGGAGCCTATGCTGGTTACCTTGGCAACGATGAAAGCACTTCAAACTTTGGCAGCTATGTTCGGGCTGTTAATGTTCAAGGACCAATTGGTTGTTTTAACGTCACCTTGGGCCGGCAAGACTATTCATTGGCCACTGGATTTATTAATGGCGCTTCCACCTTGCAAGGGGCGAAAGTAAGCTTCGGCAACACCGTTAAGGTAAATCTGGTTTACGGTCAAGATTTCCGAAGCGGCAAGATTTTTTCATCAGATAATAAGCAATTTTTCCTGGCTACCAGCGACGAATTTTGGGACAGTAAATCGGATGGCAGTACAATTGTCACCGGTGGTGATGTCAGCATTCCGGTAGGTCCCGGCACATTGAAAGCGACCTATTTCCAAACAAAGAACAATGATATCAATGTGACAACTAAACGTTGGGAAGCCGGGTATGCAGTTCCCTTTGCACATGACTATATTTTTACTGGTGCCTATGCCAAATCGAATGCCAATGAATACAATAAAGGTTATATACTGCAAGTCAGCTATAAGGGCGCCAATTTGAATAAACCCGGCAGCTATGGCGCTTGGGCTCACTATCTCAAAGCTGATCCCTCAGTAATTTGGGATAGTTTCAGCGGTGTTGCTGATTGGACCTATGCCGCATCAGGCTCGAAAGGTTATGAGATAGGTTTCGCATACGTTCCGGCTAAAAATATTAAATGGGATATTTATTATGACGATATCAAAGCCACCGTTCCTGGCGACCAATCAAAGACTAAGTTTTATCAGACCCAGCTACATTTCTATTTTTGATTGATAGGACCGGAACATTCCATCAATGAAAGTCAATCATGATGTGCAGTTAATCATACTGGAGGTTAGGTACAGATGCTAAGAAGAAAAAGTATTTGCACAAAAATGATTATGGCTAGTTTGCTTGTGGCGCTTTTAGTGAGTTTGTCGTCATGCCCGCAGTTCCTTAGCGCTACCGCGAACGCCAATGCGGAAGATTCCAGAAATCAAGGGTTTGTTAACAAGATTCGCTTATAGCCCCTATGAGTTTGAACGACTTAATGAAGAACGGAACCGTCAAAATAATTGACGTGAGGCCGCCTGAACGCTATCAGAAAGAGCATCTTCCCGGGGCCGTTTGGCTATACTGGGGAGATTTGCTAAATCCGGATAAAACGCTCAAAAATGCCGGCGAGTTGCGAAAAATATTCACTGCAAAGGGAATTACTCCGGACAAGACGGTCATTACCTATTGCCAGGCCGGGGTTCGTGCAGCACATACTGCTTCTGTACTGAGTAAGGTTCTTGGCTTCAAAAACGTGAAAAACTATGCCGGGTCGTGGATCGAATGGAGTCAACGAGAGGAACTGCCGATGGAAATTGATGGGCAAAATAAATCATTCTCTCGAATAGATACTTTGCAGATTGCTGCGACTAATTTGCAAACCGCTTTGTACAAAAAATCATCCCAGACACAATTTTTGTGATCGGGGTGATTTTTTTTATCTTAAAAACTAGACTTTGTCTTTTAATTGTGTTAGTCTCATAGTGAGAAAGCGGTAAATTATGTATAAAAATAATTAAATTTATACCTGACAAAACGGAGGGAAAAATGGATCAACAGCAATTACATGTCATGGAAGCCAACTGTACACAGGAAAACTTGCCTCGTTGTACCGCCGCCTGTCCGATTCATGTTGATGCACGGGGAATGATGGCGGCGGTTCGCAAGGGGGATTTTTCGGCGGGATACGACTTATTTGCCAAAATGGCGCCTTTTCCGGGCATAATAAGCCGGGTTTGCGATCATCCCTGTCAGGAGGCTTGCAAACGGGGGGAAGTCGGGGACGGGATTGCTATTAATGCTTTGGAACGGGCTTGCCGGGACTTCAATACCAAGTCACTGATTAAAAATAATTGGATTCCGAACAAAGATAAAAAAGCGGCAGTGGTGGGGGCCGGAATTAGCGGTTTGACTGTTGCTTTGGATTTGGCAAAAAAAGGTTATAAGCTGACGGTATTTGATGCCGGGAATGAATTTGGCGGCCGGCTGCTGAAAATTCCGGAGGCTAAGCTGCCCCGGCAAATTATAGCCGATGATTTTGAGATACTGACTAGTCTGGGCGTGCAGGCGAAGTTTGGGGTTACTGTAGGTAACAGTGATGGCGCCGATGTATTGTTTGACGACCTGTTGACGGAATTCGACGCCGTTTATCTGGGTCTCGGTCAGATAAAGGCGGCTGATTTAGTCTTGGGACTGGAAATGGATAGTGATGGCTGTATACGCATTGATCCGGTAACTTTGGGCACCAGTAACCCGAAAGTATTTGCCGGCGGCAGCTATCGTCAGGATAATGGCAATCTATCGCTAATAAATTCGGTTTCCGACGGCCGGTCGGCAGCGGTTTCCATTGACCGGGTCCTTCAGGGGGTGTCGCTTACCGCCAGCCGCTCCAATGAGGGTCCGCTGCCAACCAGGCTTTTCACCAGCACGGAAGGGGTTGAACCGCAGCCGGTGGTGGCCATGGCTGATCCCGGTCAGGGTTATACCGGGGAAGAAGCAACGGCGGAAGCGGAACGCTGCCTTGATTGCCAGTGTATGGAATGTGTAAAGCTATGTGAATATATGAAGCATTATAGAGCTTTTCCCCGCAGCTACGCTCGGCAGATTTACAAGAATATGTCCAGTGCAGCGGGTCATAAGTCTAATCAGATGATAAATTCCTGCAGTATGTGCCGACTTTGCGAGGAAGTGTGCCAGGATAATTTCAGTATGGCGGATATCTGCCGCAAAGCGCGGGAGACCATGGTCAGCACCGGGAAAATGCCGCCCTCGGCGTTCGGTTTTGCCTTGCAGGATTTGGAATACAGTAACAGTGATGCCTTTGCCCTGGCCAGACATGAGCCCGGGTTTTCCAAAAGCGAAGTTATGTTTTATCCGGGGTGTCAATTAAGTGGTTCCGCGCCCGGGCAGGTTATAAAGGTTTATAATTATCTGCGGGCAAAAATCAAAGATGGCGTCGGACTTATGCTTGGCTGCTGTGGGGCCCCGGCAGATTGGGCCGGTCAAAAGGAAATATTTATTAAAACAATTCAGTCGATAAAGTCCGAGTGGGAGCGCATGGGAAAACCCAAAGTAATACTAGGCTGTCCGACTTGTTTTATGATCTTTAAAAATAATTTGCCGGATATTTCGGTTGAATTTTTGTGGACCTTTATTGATCAAATCGGTCTGCCGGAGGTACCAGCGACCGAGTCATATACTCTGGCAGTACATGACTCCTGTACCACCCGGTATGAGAGAGAAGTTCACGACAGTGTTCGCAATATTTTACGGCAACTGGGACATAAGGTTGAAGAATTAAAGACCAGCCGGGAACTTACCGAGTGCTGTGGCTTCGGCGGATTAATGCAAATTTCAAATAAAGATCTTGCCCATATGGTTGTGGACCGGCGGACTGGCGAAAGTGACAAAGATTATGTGGCTTATTGTGCAATGTGCCGTGACAATTTTACCAACCGGGGGAAAAAGACCTATCATTTGCTGGATTTGATCTTTGGTGATAAAACTGGGAAAATTGCTGCCCGGCCACCGGTCGGATATTCACAGCGGCACGAAAACCGCGCCCGGTTAAAAAACACTTTACTGCGGGAGATATGGGGTGAAGCTGTACAGGATAAACCAGCGTTGGTAAAATTGGTTATTTCCGATGAGTTAAGTTCGCTTATGGAAGACAGTCTGATATTGGTTTCCGATTTGCAGCAGGTGGTCGAATATGCGGAACGTACCGGTAATAGGTTGCAAAACAGCACTAACGGTCATTTTCTTGCTTACTATAAGCCGGCTTATGTGACGTACTGGGCAGAATATTCAGCCGGTGAAAACAGTTTTGTTATTCATGATGCGTATAGCCATCGTATGGAAATAACTGATAAATGAGGGAAAAATCATGATTAAACAAGAACAAAAAGAGATGCTGGGTAATGGTAAGGATGTCATTGGCGCCAAATGTGATATTTCGTTAAAAGACGAGATGCTAGGTAATGGTGAGGATGTCATTTGCACCAAATGTAATATTCCGTTAAAAGTGGGGTATGTTACTCTGGCTTATGTGGGCGCTACTTTTCCGGTTGAACTTTTTAAATGTCCGGAATGCGGGATGGTTTATATCCCGTCGGGTTTGGCGCGCGGCACAATGTTACAGGTTGAAAGGGCCTTGGAAGATAAATGAAGGGTGATGTTGGTTGCAGGCGGATCTTACCGTCGAGTACTTGCAAAAAGCGCATGACTTGGCCGTAACCGGAATTGATGTATCGGAAGAATTTATCAGGGAGGGATGCCTGCGAGCTCCGTAACCTAATTTAATACAGGGCAACGGGGAAAACCTGCCCTTTGTGGACAGCGGCGGATAGCGAAACTGGGTGATAACGGACGGTTATGCCTTCGGATACCGGGCGGGCTTTAACCGGGGCCTGGTTCCCGGTGTTTATATCCAGTGCGACTGGGATATTTTTTAATGATAGCGGAAAAAACCGAATGTTATGTTAAATAAGATGAAGGTGGTAATCCATATGGATGTAAATAATGCAGATTACTTTCACTTACTGAAACTGGCTCATCAGGAATTATCCTGCAGTCAGATTTTATTGCAGATGAGACTCAACGACCAGGGTAGGGAAAATCCGGAATTAATTCGGGCTATGGCCGGCTTGGTCGGCGGCCTGGGATATTGTGGGAAAATTTGCGGGGCTTTGACCAGTGGGGCTTGTTTATTGGCCTTGTACGCGGGAAAAGGTTCAACCGAGGAAGTGGAAGACAGCCGGCTTAACGCCATGATTGAAGAGCTGGTGAAGTGGTTTGAGCAGGAGGTCGGTTCCCAATACGGCGGCACGGACTGCAATATTATTTTGGAGGGTAATCTCCAAAACCGTATCCAGCGGTGTCCGCAGATTCTTTTGCAGACCAATCAAAAGGTGAAGGAAATTCTTGAAGCCAATGGTTATGATTTATTATCTGGTAAACTCGAGGCTTGACCAGTTGACAGCGGGGGAAGTGAAGTAAGGAAGCCTTTGAAAGACTTTTGCGGCCAATACTAAATGAAAAACAACCATAACTTACAGTTGATGATATTTTCCTGGAAAGGGTGTATTTTGTGGCACCAGATGAAAAGCTTTTAAATAGTACGGAAAGTGTGTGTCCCGAATGTCTTAAACGGATTCCAGCCCAAAATGTAAGACGCGGTAATGATGTTTATCTTATTAAAGAATGTCCGGACCACGGACAGTTCAGCACGGTAATTTGGCGGGGGGAACCGGCTTACGAAAGCTGGGCATATCCCAAAAAAGCTTCCTCGCCGGCGGCTTGCGCGACGGAAAGTAACAAAGGCTGTCCGTTTGACTGCGGTTTGTGCTCGGACCATCATCAACAGTCCTGTGGTGTACTGTTGGAAGTAACGTCCCGCTGCAATCTGGCTTGTCCGGTTTGCTTCGCTGGCATTACCGAGGGCGCTGCCGGTGAAGATCCTGATTTATCAGTCATCGAAAGCTGGTATCGCATGTTGCTCGCCAGCGGCGGACCGGTTAATATTCAATTGTCGGGCGGTGAGCCGACAGTACGCGATGATTTGCCGGATATTGTTGCACTGGGACATAAACTGGGTTTTAATTTTATTCAGATTAATACCAACGGGTTACGACTGGGTAAAGAGTCGGAATACGTTGCAAAGTTGAAAAAGGCTGGACTCAATTGCGTATTTTTACAATTTGATGGTACTAATGATAAGATATATAAACATATCCGGGGGACTGCCTTACTTGAACTGAAGGAAGCCGCAATTAGACATTGCGCCGAAAATGAAATTGGGGTGGTGCTCGTTTCCACTTTGGTACCCGGGATTAATACCGGCAATATTGGCGAATTGATAAATTATGCAGTACAAAAAATTCCTGGCGTTAGGGCAGTCCATTTTCAGCCTATAGGTTATTTTGGACGCTACCCTAAGGCACCGCGGGATGAAGGCCGGATTACGATCCCGGAGGTCATCCGGGCTCTGGAATCTCAGACCGGCGGTAAAGTAAAGACGGCTAATTTTTTGCCGCCGGCTGGCGAAAACGCTCATTGTTCATTTCACGGTAACTTTGTTTTAATGCCGGATGGTACCTTGAAATCGTGGGTCTCCGATCTTTCCGGCTATTATTGCGCCAAAGCTGAACCCAGCAGTGAAGGGTCGGTACATGCCCGGAATTTTATGGCTAAACAGTGGAGTGCTCCGAAAGAGCCGCTAAAGTCAATCAAGCGACTTAAAGAGGCGCCAAAAGTCAAACCGGCAATTAATGTAAGCAGCATGAGTGATTTTTTGGAGCGGGTACACACGTATACGCTTAGTATTTCCGGGATGGCGTTTCAGGATGCCTGGAATTTAGATTTAGACCGGTTACGGGATTGTCATATTAGTATTGTAAGTCCTGACCACCGGATCATACCATTTTGTGCCTATAACTTAACTTCCTGCGCTGGCCGGGCCTTATATCGCGGCAAAGGACCGGATCATGGATAATACTATCGATAAAACAGTCTATGAAGCCTGGATAGCGAAAAAAATAGGTTGGACAGGCAAAGAACTGACAACTAAGCTGTTAATGGAATATCAGTTGTCCATGTTAAACAAGGTGATTAACCGGGCTTACGAGCATAGTTTTTTTTATCGGCGGCATTTAAAGGATTACGGTAAATATCCGCTTACCAGCCTGGCGGATCTAGAGCGGTTTTCCTTTACTACCCCGCAGGACTTGCAGACCGCTGGCCTTAAAATGGTTTGTGTAAACCAGGGTGAGATTAGCCATGTGGTGACGCTGGAAAGTTCAGGGACGACCGGGGAACCTAAACGGCTGTATTTTACCAGTCAGGATCAGGAATTGACTGTCGACTTTTTTACCCAATCCATGTCCATGCTCATCCGGCCTGATGAACAGGTATATATACTGTTGCCGGCCAACCGGCCGGGAGGAGTGGGGGATCTATTATACCAGGCGCTGAAAAGGCTAAACGCCAAACCGGTAAAGTATGGGCTGATTTCCAGTCTGCCAGAAATGCTGGAAAATTTAATTAACCAGCCGGTAAGCTGTCTGGTGGGTATTCCAGTGCAGATTTTAGCGCTGGCCAGGTATTATGAACATCGGGGGGAAAAGCGAAAGATACCGTTAAATAAGATCCTGCTCTGTACGGATTATGTTTCTCAGGCAATAAGTAGGGAAATCGAGCGAATATGGGACTGCGAAGTTTTTGACTATTATGGTATGACGGAAGCCGGTTTGGGCGGCGGCATGGAATGTGGCGCCCGCTGCGGGTATCATCTACATGAAGCCGATTTATTTTTTGAAATTGTCGATCCGATGACTGGTCGTCCGGTTATGGAAGGTCAGCCGGGCGAAGTGGTAATTTCCACTTTAACCCGGCAGGGAATGCCTTTACTTCGCTACCGGACCGGCGATTTATCCCGTTTTATTCCCGGACGATGCCGTTGCGGAACTATTTTACGTCGGTTGGAGAAAGTCCGGGCCCGCAAGAGCGGGCTGATTTCAATCGGGAATGGCGGTTGTTATATTACGATGGCCGATCTGGATGAAGCATTGTTTTCTATTCCGGACGTGGTAAATTTTACGGCAGATGTAACAAGGCAAGCGGATAGAAGCGATTTGAAAATATCGTTATATACTTTAAGCCGCAATATGGATGAATCGGAGATTAAGCAAACCTTGTCCTCCATTCCCGCGGTTGGTTCGGCGCTGGCGGCCGGAAATTTTGATATTATTACGGAATGTTTGGTGGTAACTGATAAAATTTCCGCCAACTCCGGCAAACGGAAGATTAATTTATAAATAGAATACGGGGACGGATAGAAACCTGAAAAACGGATGAATTTGGGGAGTGTAAAATTAAGTGTGTAAATTCGGAAGAATTTATGCACTTAATTTTTTTGTGTGGAGTGTGATAAAATGGTTTAGCCGTTCGGGGATAAGTAGAGTTTCTCAACTATCCGCCTGGCTTACTATTGCTAGGCTCTCTTCCAGGAGGGCTAAAATATTGCAACTTTTTCATGATTTCTTCAAAATATCTTCATAATTATCATGTATACTGAAGCCAATATCAAACAACCTATAGTTTACGGTTATCGCAATAACCTCAAGGAGGAAATACGATGAATAAAACAGTTTGGATTGTAGTGGCGGTCATAGCAGTAATAGCAATTAGTATATATTCGGGATACAACAATCTAGTCGGCTTGAACGAAAACGTAAACGGCAAGTGGAGTCAAATAGAAAACCAACTTCAGCGCCGAGCAGATTTGATTCCTAACCTGGTGAATACAGTAAAAGGCTATGCCGGGCATGAGCAGCAAGCCATACAAGCAGTTGCCGATGCACGGGCAAAATTGGGCGGTGCCCAAGGACCTGCTGCTAAGGCCGAGGCCAATGCTGAACTAACTTCTGCACTAAGCCGATTACTGGTAATATCGGAAAACTACCCTAATTTAAAAGCGGACAAAAACTTTCGGGCACTTATGGATGAATTGGCAGGTACAGAAAACCGTCTAGCGGTTGCCCGTAAAGATTATAATGAGAGTGTCCAAGTCTATAACACTTCTATTCGCTCATTACCTGCAAGTATTATTGCAGGGTCCATGGGATTCGGTCCGAAGGAATACTTTAAGGCCGATGAGGGTGCAAAACAAGTACCTCAGGTGAAGTTTTAGCCGGACTATCGACGATCAGAGGATATTGAATATAGTTCAACGAAATGTAACGTATAGTGTTAGTCACATGGCCAGCAGCTAGAGGAGGCTGGGTATTAATTAAAGTAAAAACTAGCTGGCGTCCTTTAAGTGACGCCAGTTTTCTGTCAGCAATATTATAATTTGGAGGGAAAAGCAATGTCACAGAAGTCAGTATTAATTGTTGATGATGATGTAAAGTTGGTAGAGCTACTTGAATTGTATTTTCAAAAAGATGGGTTTGTCGTATATACAGCCAACGATGGGTTGACTGCCTTAAAAGCAGCCCGGGATAAGAACCCTGATATCTTGGTACTTGACTTAATGCTTCCTGGAATGGACGGATGGGATATCTGTAGGACACTTCGGCGGGATAGTGAGGTGCCTATTTTAATGCTTACCGCCCGGGATGAAGAGAGCGATAGACTAGTTGGACTGGAGATTGGTGCCGACGATTATGTCACCAAGCCTTTCAGCCCTAAAGAAGTAGTGGCTCGTGTTAAAGCAATACTCCGCCGAACAAAGGGAATAACAGTGAAAACTCAACCGCTGCAAATGGGAGATGTAGTTATTAACATTGAACAGCATCAAGTAACAAAGGATGGACAACCTATTGAGCTAACGCCCACCGAATTTAAGATTTTAGAGCTACTTGCGTCCAATCCGGGCCGCGTATTCAGTCGCTTACAAATTGTTGAGCAGACGCAAGGCTACTCATTTGAGGGGTATGAACGCACCGTTGATGCACATGTGAAGAATCTGCGACGCAAGATTGAGGATAATCCTAAAGAGCCGGTATTCCTTCAAACTGTGTACGGTGTGGGATATCGAATGGCAGGGACTCAGAATGAATAGTATCATTTATCGAATTACAGGTCTGATGTTCCTGGCGGTAGCTATCACTGTTTTTTTGCTTATCTACCTAGCTAATTCTCAAATGACTGATTTGTTCCAAGAGTATGTTACTATTCAGCAAATGGAAGTTCATCACAGTATGATAACACAAATGGGAGCAAGTGGACAGGAGCAAGCGGGTATGATGGGGATACCCGAACAAAATTTTCTAACCTCTGTACATCAATCGCTCATTTGGGTTGGCGTAGCCATACTGATGGCGGGATTGGCCGCCAGTTATTTCTTGGCTCGTAGTATTACTACACCTTTAAGAAAACTCAGTGCAGCTGCCTTGGAGATTGAGCGGGGCAACTTTGCCCAGAAGGTTCCCGTTAATTCAAAAGATGAAGTTGGAAGGCTTGCGCTGGTTTTTAACAAGATGTCAGAAACGCTTGATAGTAACAATAAACTTCGGCAGCAATTTCTTGCTAATATAGCTCATGAACTACGAACCCCGTTGGCAGTAATCCAAGGCCACTTGGAGGGGATGATTGATGGCATTATTGAACCTAACCTCCAAAAGCTTGCTTCTCTCCATGAAGAGGCTGTTCGTCTGTCCCGCCTTATTAAGGACTTAAAGGATTTGTCATTAGCAGAGGTTCGGCAGTTATCGTTAGAGGTCAAAGACGTTAATGTTAATCATACCGTTGAACAGGCCTTGTACATGCTGAAACCACTTGCTGACGAGAAAGAAATCACCGTTTCACAAAATTTGACGCCTGATCTGCCAACAATTACAGCTGATACCGATAGAATTTGCCAGATATTTTATAACCTAATTACTAACGCTATTCGCTATACGCCGGAAAACGGTCATGTAACTGTTTCAACCGAACTAACCAAGTATGCAGAGCAAGACTGGATAAAGATTACTGTCGACGATAGCGGTCCAGGTATTGACGCGATCGATCTACCCTTCATTTTTGACCATTTTTACCGAGGTGACAAATCACGGGATAGAAAAAGTGGGGGTACAGGACTTGGTCTGGCTATTGTTAAACAGCTCGTTGAAATTCACGGCGGTAAGGTGCAAGTCGATAGTGTAATTGGCAAGGGGAGTTCCTTTTATGTCCTGTTGCCTGCAAAGTTCACAAAAAAGCCATAATTTCTTCATGAATGTTTCCATTTAAACAAATGCTGTGACATAATCATTACCCCAACTTTTAAGGTAATGATTATGTCACGGCTTTATTTTTTGCACCAGAACCGGATCATCTGGCGATGCGATGTTTACTTTCTAAACAATAGTGTTGCAAAAAGTGATTTTTTAGATGTTTTTGCGAAATCTAGTGCTTTCTAAATATAAGTAAGCTATAACAAATATAAATAAACATAAACAAATATAAATAATCATTAGATTATATTTATGTTAGTTATAAACATATATACTACTTTACATTTTTGGTAGTTATAGTATATAATAATGTAGAAATACAAGAAAAAATGTCTAAAATAGGAATTTATTTTCAAACATAATCTTTGTTAAAGCATGAACAGAGTAAAATGTTGGGATTGTACTACTGACGGTTAAGTGGAGTTTAAAATTTATACACTGGCGAATAGTTTTGTCTAACCCATTAAGGCATGATAGGCAATCGGTGGTGTAGCTGGAAAGGCTGCGTCTTCTTTTGGAAAGGAACATTCAAATTACATTACGGGATAGTTATGCATACTGCTAGGTTCTGAATCTACAATGAAGTTGTGACTTCAAAAAACAGGGCTTAGTTTCTATTCGCAAAATGTAATTTACGGATTATTTAATGATAATAACCGGATGCTTCCTTATCAAAAATAGGAGGCGTCCGGTTATTATTTTGACAAGACTTATGCACTTACTTCCGATGAAGTACAACAATAAGGAGGCTTTATTTATGGAGAAGATAAACTACGGTAATTTTTTGCAAAAATATCCTGCTAACCCAAATCGGCTACGGCTACAATGATACAAAAACATTGGGGAATCGCATTTTCCATGTCCGCAATTGTCCATCTGGTGATCTTTGCCGGCATCGGGCTTATGTACTTTCAGGATCAACAACAGAAGGCTTTGCCAGAGCCTCTGCTCCCCATTGAAGTGGAATTGGGTGAATATATCAGTGATGACGATCATGCCGACGCACTGGTACAAGCAGCGACTGCCTCACCGTCTGGTCGGCCTGAACCGGCAACAGACGACCGGCTTCCATCCGAGCAGGCTTCCAATCTTGCCCAGCCTGCTCCCGTTTTAGATCATGCTAATGCTATTGACGAAAAATTGACATTCAAAGGCAAAACAACACTGACCGGAACCGCTGCTGGTAATGATGGTGCTGCCACGACTATGACCGACCAGTTAGGTAATGGTAATGGTAATGGTAATGGTAATGGCGCCTCCGAAAGTTCACTGTCCGGCGGTTCAGGCAGGCTTCCCTATGTCATTGACGGTCCACCGCCGTCTTACCCGGAAGAAGCCAGAGTTCGCGGTTGGGAGGGAGCAGTGCGCATACGGGTCTTAATCCTCGAAAATGGAATGGTTAGTGATTCGGCAATTGTGCAAAGCTCCGGTTATGGCAGCATAGATCAATCGGCTATCAAAGGATTGCGCCGCTGGCGGTTCAGTCCGGCTTATCAAGGCGGGCGACCAGTTCCGGCCTGGGTTGTTGTACCTGTTATATTTAAACTTCAATAAATAAGCCTAAGAACAAAATAATTCAGGGGAGAGATTATTTATGAAAATTAAAAAATCCAAAAAAGCAATTGCAGCTCTTGTCGTATCCTCTTTATTCACTGTATCGTCATCCGCCTTTGCAGTAGAGACGGCACCTGACAGTGAAATGAATCCTGTGGTAGTATCGGCAGCAAAGCCGGAAAAAGAAAAAACACCTGGTTACGATCGTTTGGCTGTTCCAGAAAGCAGTAAGGCGGCAACAGAAATCATTACCAGGGAAGAAATTGAGGCCATGCACCCCAAGGATGTAATGGAATTAATCGAAAGCGGGTCAGGGATTATCGGTATGCGCTGGGGTAATAAAGGGTATTACAAAGTCGAGACTCGTGGTGGCGATAGTGTCGGGTTTATCATTGATGGTGTTTATTTTCCCGAAACCCAGGCTTCGCGTGTAATTGCCAACCTACCTGTTGACATTATCGAATCCGTCACCTTTGTCAGAGACGCATCCATTCTGACAATGGGGCCAGTGGCTTCAATTGCCAGCAATTTCGGCAAGGGCGGTACTCCCAATCAAGGCTACATTATCATAAAAACCCTCAAAGCCACCAAGTCGATTAACCAAGCCAAGATAAGTTACGGAACTTTTGACACGGAAAAAATGAGTTTGGTGCATGGTGATCAGATCAATGATACGGCTTATTATACAATGGGCTATGCGAAAGACAGGAGCGACGGCAAGAGTGGTTGGTATAACGGCAGGGATTTAGACACTTATTTTCTGAAAGTCGGCGACAAAGGCCCGGACTGGTTTGCTGATATGACACTGATGGTCAACCGTGGCAGGAATGACCAGCAAGCCTGGTTTGACGCAAATGGCAATTACATGAATTTAAGCACTTTGGGCAAATGGGATCCCATTAATACGACACTATTCACGACTAATGCAGCTAAACAATGGAATGAACATAATACAACCTCCTTCAGCTTCGGCTACAGTTCGGTACGATCAACCAGAGTTACGCTGAAAACGGGAAAAGGCATAGACGAAAATGAATACCTTCGCGAATTGAATTTGATGCATACGATGAATTTTGGCCGGGATACGCTGAAGTTTGGCACTCAGGCTATATGGTGGCATTCGCCGACTGGGGTGCAGGGAACAGCGGGCTACGAACGTCAGGAGGAATTGTACGGAACCTATCTGTACGGGGAAAGACAGGCTAATGATAAACTGACACTGGATGCCGGGGCACGGTTGGATAAAAAACATATTACCAAAGGGGTTGCTAAATATTTTAATAACGGCAGTGGAAGTGGTGTAGCCTATGATAATAGTTATGGGGAGTTATGGGATGGAGATTCAACCAGCTTTTCTCTGGGAGCAGCTTATCAAATGGATTCTGTCTATAAGCTGTCTTCGAGGTTGGGATATTCGCGCCAACCGGCCGGAAAATATCTCCTTACGGAAAATAATGAAAAACTGGATCCGGAAGAACGCTATAAGTATGAGGCCGGTATTGTAGCAAACTATAATAAAATGCTAAATGCCTCATTGACAGCATTCTGTTATGATATTAATGAAGCCCGGGTATCTACAGGAAAATACTATTATGACGCGGATAATAATCTTTCGTCCATCTATACCGGCAAAGATTTGGTGCGCAAGGGATTTGAACTGGCATTTCATGGCAATTTATCCGATCAGCTCGGTTATAAATGTGGCTACTCCTATTTCACCTCAAGCAATGCGCTAGATGACAGCCAGTCTCCCCATAATCGCTATAATCTAGCACTTAACTATAAAAACAAGGATTTTGCGGCCAATATCATGCTGCTGCATGTTAGCAAGTTTGAAGGTACGACAAATGCCAATAATTTGAGTGACACTTGGACGACGGCAGGTACCATAGGCGGGTACACCACCATCGACGCCAACATCAGCAAAGAATTGGACAAGAATACAACACTTACTGTGTATGGACGCAATATCACCGACCAACGTTATGTCAAAGGCATGAACTATTATGATTCCGGCGCTGAGTACGGGATTGAGCTCAGCAAGAAGTTTTAAATAAGGCGAATATTGCCGGTATTGGACAGGAGCCAAATCAAACGGTTAAAAATAGCGGACCATTTGAACAGCCGTTATGATGATGGCTTATGACGGTTCTGTGGAATGGAAGGGGTAATATGGCAAAAGTAATTGAGCAGTCTGCTGAATCATTAAAAATTATCATATTAATCATGATCTTAATCGGTATATTTTTCTTATCTTTCACGGTAGGCCGTTATGCGATTGCACCAGATATTGCCTTTGGAATTCTTGTATCAAAAATTATTCACCTGACACCATTTTGGCCAGAGGATATGGAAATTGTCATGCTAAAAATCAGGTTGCCAAGAATTATGGCCGCTATATTGGTGGGAGCGGCCTTATCCACTGCTGGTGCCGCTTATCAGGGCATGTTTCGCAATCCAATGGTCTCTCCCGGAATTTTAGGAGTGACATCCGGTGCCAGTTTTGGTGCAGCTTTAGCAATATTGCTGTCCTTAGATGCGGTTGGCATTCAAGTGACTGCTTTTGCTTTTGGATTATTGGCTGTGGTGATAACATACATGATTGCAATCTGGTTGGGGAAAAAAGGCGAAACCATTCTGATGATGATCCTGGCAGGCATTATAATAGGAACTTTATTTACCTCATTTGTTTCGTTGATAAAATATGTGGCTGACCCCAATAACACACTGCCAGCTATTACCTATTGGCTAATGGGCAGTTTGGCTTCTGTTAACGATAGTGACGTGTATCTGGCTGCTGTTCCGATTCTGACCGGATTGTTTGTGTTGACATTGCTGCGCTGGAACCTGAATGTCATGTCTTTTGGCGATGAAGAAGCAAAAGCATTAGGGATAAATACCGTTCGATTGCGGTTTTGCGTTGTTATATGTGCAACAATGATAACGGCTTCGGCGGTGGCAATTAGCGGCGTGATCGGACTGGTGGGGCTGGTTGTGCCTCATTTGTCCCGGTTGCTGGTGGGACCTAATTACAAAATTTTGCTTCCTGCATCAAGCCTTATGGGTAGTATATTTATGTTAATAGTAGATAACTTAGCGCGAACCTTGTTTTCTTTGGAAGTTCCTTTAGGAATTTTGACTTCCATAATTGGGGCGCCATTTTTCCTGTATTTGCTCTTAAATACGCGAAAGGGATGGGCTTAACAGAGGAAAGAATGGCAGCTTTACGACCAAGTGGTTACGGAAAAATATTTTTGTATGATATGGAGGCATGACGATGAATGGATTGATCAATTGGGAGGTTTTGCAGCAACACAGGCAGATGCCCTTTGCCAATATGGATGAGGACTCGCAAAAAAAACGCTGGGGAAGTTTTGCCGGTATGTATGACGGCATGGCAAAGCTGGAAAAGAATTTTACTAAGAACCAGGTGGAGCAGATGCTGTTGTCTGCTGAGGATTCGGTAGTGGACATCGGCTGTGGGCCAGGACGATTGTCTGTTCCCGTGGCAAAAAAAGTAAAGCGTGTTACAGCGCTAGATGTTTCCGAAGAGATGCTGGCAAAGTGTATGGAAAATGCCAGGAGTGAAGGCGTTGACAATATTACGCCGCTAATGTCTAATTGGTTATCAGATGACGCAGTTGAAAATGTTGGAAAACATGATATCGCAATTGCATCGCGCTCAGTGGGATTTTCCGATATAGTAAAAATCAATGCTATTGCCAGGAAATATGTCTATATTTTAGGCTGGGCAAATGCTCCAAGTCTTCGGGAAATACAACTGGACTTTCTTGCGGGCATTGCGCCGGAAAAAGTGCCACAGGATCCGTATGCCCGCATGTTTGGCTATAATATTATGTTTAATATGGTATATGATATGGGAGCAAATCCGAATATTGTCGTGGTGGACGATGGCTTTGAGCGTGATTATGTTTCCAGAGAAGAGGCCTATGCAGAGCTACGTTTTGTTGGCGAGATTCTTCCGGAATTTGAAGAGCAATACCGCCGGAATATTGATCGTTATTTGCTGCCAAAGCAAGACGGGGGATTTAAACTCCTGAGAAAGACTAAAACTTTTGTGATGTGGTGGCGGCCGGAGGAGATGATGATATAGAGACTACAGGAGATGTGAAACGATGAGGATAAGTAAATATCTAAAGAATATACTGCTAGGGAGTATGGTACTAATTGTATTCTTGCTGTCTGGATGTGCAGAGGTCACCAATTCACCTGCAACGGAGTCAAAACCGGGCATTACTATCACCGATATGAGTGGGGCACAAGTAAAAATTCCTGCAGCAATTGACCGAATTGCAGACGCATGGCCTGCCCACCACGCTATACTATGTATTTTAGGTAAAGGTGACAAGGTAGTAGCCACGACAGCAGTGGCGCAAAGGCCGTGGATGGAAAAAATAAACCCGCAATTGAACAATGCGGTAGCTGTTTTTGATACAGCAGGTACCAATATGGAAGAATTGGTAAAGGCAAAACCGAACATTATTTTTATTACCTCCAATAGCAAGAACGCGGGAACACTGGCAAGGTTGGGCATTCCTGTTGTTCAACTTTATTTTACGGATTTTGACAGTTTAAAAGAGTGTGTTAGAATTACCGGCGCAATTCTTGGTGAGCAGGCAAAAAACAGAGCGGAAAAATATATAGCCTATCTGGATGGCAAACTTGCCGGGATAACCGCAATAACATCCCCAATTCCCCGGGAGCAGCGGCCGAAGGTTCTGCATATTACATCATTGACTCCTTTGATGGTGGATGGAAAAGATACCATTGTAAATTCCTGGATTGAAGTAGCCGGTGGCACCAATGTGGCAGACATGGACGGCAATGGCAAGGAAGTGTCGCTGGAACAGGTGAGCAACTGGAATCCGGATATTATCATCCTGGGAAATACAGCGTTTATGAAAGGTGGAAATATTGACGGACTATTGAAGAATCCGGCATGGCAACATGTAAGAGCAATAAAAGAAGGCAAGGTATATATCAATCCAGAAGGGGTATTTTTCTGGGATCGTTATGGCGCGGAAGAGGCATTGCAGATTCAATGGGCGGCCAAGCTTTTACACCCCAATAAATTTGAACATATCAATATGGTTAAGGAAACAATAGATTTCTTTAAAACTTTTTATAACTATGATCTTTCCGCAGAAGAAGCGGAAAAAATACTTAACGGCAAACGTCCTTAAAGGGATAATATATTTGAATAACTAGAAAAAATTTTTAAAATATAAAGGTAAAGCTGCCTTCTTTACAGTAATTCTGTTTAGAAGGCAGCTTTTCATATACGTTTTATTGGCGGAGGTTTATTTGCTGGAATATGCTGCCGGACACCAGGTTGCTTGTTTAGCGATGGAAAATAGTAAGTAAGCTAAGTGTAAGCATGCTGCAACTGAGCTTGCATCTTCGTCTATTGGACTTTAATTATCAAAATATCTTAGTTTTTGCTTGCTAAAAACAAAAGGGGATGCCTCGCCTAGGTTAAACAACCTATTTTGAGACACCCTTCTTTTAGTTAGCCTAACGGTAATGAACGATGGGAAAGGCCTATGGCAACTTCATTAAGATTTAATACGCCAACCCCAAAATAAACAGCTACACAAAGATGTTCGCCATAACGGGCGATACCAATTTTGCCGCCCACATTAAGGCCTACGGCTTTAGTGGCAATTTGCTCTAAGGCGTCATGCACAGCACCGGCAACAGCGCCTTCACCGATATGATTGGAGGGTACTAAATTTTGACGCTGGGCAGCCACAGCGGCCCGTTCAATAATTTTTTTCACTGAAGGAATAAACTCGCCACCAAAATCTACGGCTACTGCCTGCATGTTTTGTTTTGCAAGCAGCTGGCGGACAGCTTGTTCATCTTGTCTGCTGTCACTAATCGCCATTCGTAAAGCAGCTCGCCCGACATCGATACTGGTTATATCATCATTCATAAGTGCTCTCCTATTATTCGTTCGTAATAATGATAGGCTGATCTGTAGTAATTTTCTGCGTATCAAAGATCGCCACTGTCAGGAAGGTTAGCAAACAGACTGACCACTCTAAATAGATGGGTTGGGCAAATACTCGCACTGCAGGAATGAATTGCCAAGCCAATAGCGCCAGGATGCCGGCAAGTGTTGTATAGAAAGCTGAACTTCGGCGGCATAAGCCTGGTGCAAAGAGGGTGGAGAGAAATACAAGTGTAAAAGCTGTTGTTAAGCTTAAGCCCAGTAATAAGGTTTTCAAAATTCCTACTGCATTAAAGGCCAGCCATAGCGTAATAACCCCAAGGGCTAAAATGGTTACGCGATTAATTATGACATAGTTACTTTCCGTAACCTCAGAGTTGATGAAACGTTTATAGATGTCCTGGGAAAACAAGGTGCCCGCGCCGAGCAGCAGGGTGCAGGCTGTTGATACATCGGCTGCCCATAAGGCGGCAAGGGTGGTACCGGAGATTATGGGATCAAGTCCCATAATAATCTTGGGCATTGCCAAGGTTGCCTGAACATTAGGCATCGCTACTTTGGCGGCAAGACCCATGACGGCACAAAGGAACCCAATCGGGAAAATTAGGACTGCGCCCCAAATAAAACCGTGTTTTGCAGCTTTGGCACTAGCAGCGCCACAAGCAACTTGTACCGGGCCTTGCGCTGTTATTGACTGGGTAATCATGACCGCAAACCAGGCAATTATAGTAGCTGGTCCCAGACCGCCGAGCGGGCCAAACCAGTCGGTGCCAGGCGGTAATTTGGCCGCGATGGCAGGTAAACCACCCTGCTGGTTTACTGTCATGATAGTTCCTGTAATAACACCAACATAAATTAAAACAACACTGACGACATTTGACAAACCAGAAGACCATAGGCCGCCGATCAACGTTATGCCAATGAAAACAACGGCGCTGGTAATCATCCCGCCGGTAAAAGAGAAGATCTCGGGCAGCAGAGAAGATAAAATGGCTCCGCCAGCCAAGTATTGCATGGAGGTTATGACTAATTGGATGGTAATTAAACCAATAACACTAATGACACGGCCTTTTTTATCATAATAGCGCTCAAATAATTCAGGAATAGTAGTGCAGTTCATTGCACGATATTTACCTGCCGCGAGTATACCCATTACCAGGGCACCTGCTGACCAGGCGCCATTATACCAGCCGGCAGCAATACCTGCGGTGAAGGCGTTTTCAGCAACGCCAATGGTCGAGGCAGCGCCTACGGCCAAACCAGTAACATTGGCAGCGACTAACAGCGTATTCATCTGCCGTCCACCAAATAAAAAGTTTACACTGCCACCTGAGGCCTTACGTTTGGCGTAAAGACTAATGATAAAAAGCATAAAAATATACAGAACCACGATTGAAAATTGTATCGACATACTCCATCCTACCTTTCTACACCTAACTAGTTATTGGCCGGTTACACACAAATCACTCACTTTCCGGGCTATTACAATCCTGCCATCCTACACTACCGAGCCAAAACATTAATTCTACAAATTTTATGGTAATCAATTAGGTAAAAAGTGTCAATGGTGATATCTGTAAAATAATTTACAAATATTGCAAACTTGGCAGGATATTGGTGCAATATGTTGAAATAGTACTGTCAAAAGCATAATGTGAGGTAGGACTTATGGGGATTCTGCAGAAAAAGCTTCTTATTGTGGTTCTGCTGGCATGCGGGATAGTAGTCTATAGTTTCCATAGCTTTTGGCAAAAAGATCCTGGTGACCCGGGGGAGAGCGCGGTGTCAACTGCTCCGGGGAATTTACCAGCCACCAATACTACTGTGAATAGCCCTTCAGGCAGCGAGGTTGTCGTCTATGTCAGCGGTGGAGTGAATAAACCCGGTGTATATAAACTTCCCCAAGGCAGCCGGATTGTTGATGCGGTTACTGCAGCAGGCGGGTTTGCCCTTGGCGCAGATCCTGTCAAAATTAATTTGGCATTGCATTTGAAAGATGAGATGCAAGTCAATGTTCCTTATACCGTTACTGCTGCCGGTAATGGTACTCCCAATTCAGGCGCGTCTGACAGCAAGTCTGATGATAAAATTAATATCAATACCGCCTCTGCGGCTGAGCTTGATAAGCTGCCAGGCATTGGTCCGGCACTGGCTGAACGGATTGCGCAATTTCGTACAGCAAACGGGGCATTTAGTGATCTTGCTGACCTCAAAAAAGTACCCGGAATTGGTGAAGCCAAATACAATCAGTTTAAAGATAAGATATCCCTGTAGCCATGGAACTAATCAATATCCTTTTATTTGCCTGTGCTGCTTTTGCAGCAGGTATCTGGCTGGCGGCATTATATAGCTGGCATTTTTCCACTCTTGTACTATTGGCTGTTTTATTGGTAATAACTTCATTATGGCGAATTATTCGTAACTATCAGCAGAGCTTTTGGCCTGTTATCGGCCTGTTTTTTGTAGCTGGAATGCTTTGCTATCATCAGGCTGTTATGGTACGAGCGGACGATATTGGCAATTATGCAGGGCAGACTGTCAATATCGAGGGCACTTTGGCGGCTGTTCCTGAGATAACACCGATTGACGGACAAAAAAGACGGGTACGCTATCTGCTCAAAGCGGAAAAGGTTATACCCACAGGAGCAAAGGTGGCCTGCTCTGTTACGGGAAACATCAGAATAAATATCCAGTATAAAGAGGCAACGAGTAAACCGGCAGCCTACGGCGACAAAGTAACCGTTACAGGAAAATTATTAGAGCTTCATGGCTATAATAATCCAGGTCAGATTGATATGGTTGCCGCTCTTAAACGGCAGGGTATCACTGCCCGCATGAGCGGACAAGAACAAATGCTGCAGGTGCTTACTCCTTACAAGGGGTATTCCTGGCAGGTAGTCCTGGCCAACTGGCGAGACAGAATGATTACCGGGCTGCAGCAAGTAATGCCGGTAAATGATGCTGCTATTTTGACAGCGGTTCTGTTTGGCGGCTATCAGGGAATAGATAAGGATGTTATCAGTGATTTTGCAGCAACAGGGTTAATCCATATTTTATCCGTATCAGGTGCACATATCGCGCTTGTGGTTGGTTTGATAACCTGGCTTGGCAGACGACTGCGTTGGGGTCCTTTATTTACGGTAAGCTTAGCGGCTATGGCAGTTATTCTTTATGCCTGCATTAGCGGGCTAACGCCACCAGTCATTCGTTCCGCGCTTATGGGGCTTATAAGCCTGCTGGCGGTAATACTTGAACGGGAAAGTTATGCCCCGGCAGCCTTGGCAATTACCGCATTAGCTATGCTCATTTATCAGCCGCTGTTATTATTTGATATTAGTTTTCAATTATCTTTTGGCGCTACCGCTGGGTTGGTCTTTTTGTATCAGCCGACGGTAGACTATCTGTCACGCTGGCCTTCCTGGCTAGCAGGACCGTTAGCAGTGACGCTTGCGGCGCAGCTGAGTGTATTGCCGGTAATTGCCTGGTATTTTAATAGTTTCTCACTGATCTCTTTTGCAGCTAATATTATTGTCTTGCCTGTTATTGAACTGGTAATTATTCTGGGCTTGGCAGGGGTCATTATTTATACAATGGTTCCGGTTGCCGGCAATATAATCTTTGTGATTAGCAGTCTCTTAATCGGCCTTGTTATGCTGCTTACCGAACTGCTGGCAGCAGTGCCTTATAGCTTTGTATATATACCTGCAATCGGGATAATAGGCAGTGGCGGGTATTATTTCGTCTTAGCCTGGATTTATGGCTGGCGTCCGTTTAAACTGCCAGGGCCGGGACAACTTGTTCGTCAATGGCCGCGCTCCTGCAGTTTGGCAGCAGTACTGCTTAGTATCACCGTGGCAGTGTATGTTTTGTATCCAAAGCCCCTGACAGTGCATTTTATTGATGTGGGGCAGGGGGATGCAACCTTGATTATTACTCCCCATGGCCAAGCGGTTTTGGTTGATACTGGCGGAACTATGGGAGAATCAGATTTCGATATCGGGGCGAGGGTAGTTGCTCCCTATCTTAAGCATTACGGCGTGAGGGCGATTGATTATCTGATTTTAACCCATGGGCATCAGGATCATGCTGGTGGAGCAGCTGGTGTTGCTAGTGCCATCAGGGTTGCTAATGTGCTCTTGCCGCAAGAGAAATACTCACCGCCAGTGCAGGCATTGCTTCGTTCCCAACCGTTAGCGGTTATTCCTGCTTATACTGGGCAACGCTTTCAGCTTGATAAGGTAATAGTTAGTATTGAGCAGGCTGGGGACGAATCTGAGACCATTTTGCATACCGCTGCCATTGGTGGAAATGAAGTGTCCAGTGTAATCCGAGTGAGCTATGGGCAGCATAGTTTTTTGCTTACCGGCGATTTGACAGCACAGGGGGAAGCGTCACTTTTGACAAAAGGTCTTGCAGCTTGTACTGTATTAAAGGTAGGACATCATGGCTCAAGAACATCCACTACCGAGC
The DNA here is from genome assembly GCF_007830295.1 of Sporomusa sp. KB1. Taxonomy (GTDB): domain Bacteria; phylum Bacillota; class Negativicutes; order Sporomusales; family Sporomusaceae; genus Sporomusa. Next base: position 4,244,862 of record NZ_VLKC01000002.1, read on the forward strand.
CTTTTCTACAAGCTGCCGCTCCTAAATTTGCGGTTATTTCTGCCGGCTATGGTAACCAATTCGGTCACCCGCACCCGGAAACACTAAACCGGCTTGCCGCAAGGGAGATTGTAGTGTATCGCACAGATAAACAGGGTGCGATAGTGTTTACCTCGGACGGCAAACAGTTAGCAGTTGAACCTTATATAAAATAAATTAAATGTGGTGAATTATGGATTATAAAGCAGTGCTTGCCGGTATCAAGCAGAATAAAATTGCTTCAGTATATCTTCTGCACGGTGAAGAAACCTATTACATACGTCAGGTTGAGCAGGCTCTTATTGCCAGTGTCGTGCCTGTAGAAGACCGGGATATGAATCTTATTATTTTTGAGTCTGATCCGCAGCGGGAGGAACTTATTAATACGATTGAAACAATACCATTCCTTGGCGAAAAGAACCTGATTATTGTGCGCAATACAGGGCTATTTAGTGCCGGCCACAAAGCAAGTGGCAGCGAGGTTCAGGATAAAACAGATGCTGCCACCGAACGGTTAATTACGTTGTTTGGCAACATGCCTGCCTATAGTCATGTTGTATTTATTACACCAGATAAACCTGACAAACGGCGCAAACTTTTTAAAGCGCTGGAGAAAAACGGTGTGGTGTTGGAAGCGGCACCATTAAAAGGTAAAGAATTGAGGAGTTGGCTGACACAGCGGCTGGCAGAGCTTAAAATAAAAATGGCTCCTGATGCCCAGGAACATTTATTGGCAGCTGTCAGCATGATGCCGCAGGTTTCACTCGATTTTGTGAATAATGAGTTAGAAAAAGTCCTTTTATATACAACAGGCAAGTCACGCATTACCCAGCAAGACTTACTGCAGATCTTATCAACTGTGCCGGAAATATCGGTTTTTGCCATGGTGGAAGCATTAAGTCAAAGACAAACGCCTCAGGCATTGGCGTTACTTTCTGAGCAATTGACAGCAGGTGAACATCCGATACGGATACTTGTTCTTTTAGCCCGGCAAGTTAGACAGCTTTGGCAGGTTAAGGATCTCATCCAAAAGGGCCGTGGCAGCCGGGAAGTTGCCGATTTTTTCAAAGTTCCTGGTTTTATTGGTGAAAAGCTGGTCAAACAAAGCCGTAGTTTTAATGAAGGTAAATTGAAAACCGCTCTACTTAGTCTAGCAGCCGCTGACCGGGATTTAAAAGCAAGCAGGAGTGGACCGGTAGTATTGGAAAAAATAATAATAGAATTGTGCGAGTAAAACGAGTAAAAAAAAACGAAAACCCTGTTCGCTAGCGAACAGGGTTTTACTTATTACGCTTGTTGAGTAGCATTGGCTTTAATAGCCAAGCGGGATTTCTTACGGGCAGCGGCATTTTTATGAATAACGCCCTTGGCGGCTGCTTTGTCAATAACGCTTGCGGCATTAATCAGGAGGTTCTTGGCCTCATCTGCTTTACCAGCATTCACAGCTTCCTCCACCTTACGGGTAGAAGTTTTAATCGCTGATCTTACCGAATAATTGCGGGCACGCCGTTCAGCGTCAGTTTTTACGCTACGCTCAGATGACTTAATATTTGGCAAGTAATTCACCTCCTTATGTATATATTACTAAAATATTTTAGCATGGCATTCAGGAAAAAGCAAGCAAAACACCATAATAAATAGCTTCGTATAGGTGCCTTTTTTTTCGGAAAAGATAGGTCTAAGACATATTGGGACTAAAGGAGAGAACATATATGGACCAAATCGTTACTACAGTACGGACCGACTTGGCCTTAGAAGCGCGTGAAATGTTAACAAAAAGGGTGCGTGAAGACATTCCCGGTGTTTTGATTGAAACCAGTGAAGATGAGGATGCTATTATAACCCGTGTAAGTATTACTACCCCGGAAGCAGAACGAATGATGGGCAAAATGCAAGGGAAATACATTACTATTGAATCACCAGGCCTCCGCTACAAAAATACCCCGCTGCAGCAAAAGATCATGAATTTTTTGGCTAATGAACTTGTTGGCATGACCAAATTGCCACGTAATGCCACTGTTTTAATTGTGGGGCTTGGCAACTGGAACGTTACTCCTGACGCTTTAGGACCACGGGCGGCGCATAAAATTGTTGTAACCCGTCACCTTCAGGAGATGCTGTCTCCTGAACTAAAAGACGGTGTGCGTTCAGTATGTGCTATTTCTCCCGGTGTCCTGGGGATAACCGGTATGGAGACAGGTGAAATCATCCAGGGAATTGTAAGTAAAATCAAGCCTGAGTTGGTAATTGCAATTGATGCACTGGCAGCAGCGTCAAGTCAGCGGGTAATCACCACAGTTCAATTAGCAAGTACCGGTATCCATCCTGGTTCTGGTGTAGGAAATAAACGTTTTGGTCTTACACAAGCTTCTTTGGGCGTGCCTGTTGTCGCAATTGGAGTGCCAACTGTAGTCCATGCCACTACAATTGCTATGGATACCATTAATACCTTACAAGAACATGCTGCTTTTGGCCGCTATTTTAAAAGTATGGAAAATTTGTCTGATCAGGATCGTCACACTATTGTACGGCAAGTGCTGCCGGAAATGCTCGGAGACCTTATGGTAACGCCCAAGGAAGTTGACCGGCTTATCGAGGATATTGCTGCTGTTGTAGCTGGTGGTATCAATCAAGCGATGCATCCTAATATTGACTATGAGAACATTCATATGTATTTACATTAATACTATAGCTAGTCCGATAATAAATGTACTATCGTCTTGCTGCCAGGCATATAGATTGTATGTAAACAAAATTCCAATAGGTAGTCTGGTGGAGGCGGCAGCAATCAATGGTATCAAGAAAAGAGCGAAAGCAAAACAATACCAATAGGCTTTGGATTAAGTTCCTGCGAGTTTATGACACCTCTAAAATAGTAAATATAGCATTTATTAGCTGCATGATGGCGATGGCAGCAGGATTAGCATTTAGTACTTATCTTAATTGTACAACCAGTGCCATTCCTGTAAGCGGATCAGCCTATTATGGCCAACGTCTTCCGGCCTTGTGGCCGAACGCGAAAACCGTGCTGTTTTTAGGTGTCCCAGGGTTATCTGAGATATCCAGGCCGCAAAATGCAGTAAAAATAACGCCTGAATTTACTGCCGGGACTGTCAGTCATCGCTTAGTGTCATTATTGGCAAATATTGATTTTAGGGATTTACGAACCTTATTTACCCAAGAGATTCCTTTTATGCTGGCTTTTACAAAGCCAGGTACACCTGTTGTCAGTGCTGCAACTCTACCGAATTTTCCCCAATTTGACTCTCAAAGTGTAAGTAAAGAAAAGCCATTAGTGGGGATCTATCATACCCATACGGCAGAAGCATTTATTCCTAATTCCGGTGTTGCACACCGGCCGGGCGGTCAACGTGGTGATATTGTAGAAGTAGGTGAGGCTTTAGTCCGCCAGCTTGAAAAGTCTGGTGTTAAAGCCCTCCAGAGTCAGGCTATTCATGACTATCCCAGCTTTATGAAAGCATATGGACCTTCAGAAGCTACAGCCCAAAAAATGCTAGATGAAAACCCCTCGCTGCAAATGATTTTTGATATTCACCGTGATGCTGAAAAACGCGAAAATATCACAGCTATCGTCAACGGCATACAAGTAGCCAAAATTACTATTGTTGTAGCTACTGGCCAGCAAGATTTACCACAGCCCCATTGGCAGCAGAATCATGCTTTTGCTAAATTAATTGAAGCTAAACTTAATGAAAAATATCCTGGCTTATGCCGCGGTATTCAACTTGTAGAATGGCGGTATAACCAGCATCTTCACCCGCGCGCTCTCTTACTTGAGGTAGGTTCGCAGGAAAGCAGCAAGGAAGAAGCAATACGGAGCATGGAACTGCTGGGAGACATATTGGTCGAGATACTTGCTGAAAACCGGTAGTTGCAGTAAGGAGGATTGCCATGTTCCGACAGGTGGTGACACCAGATATAAGGTTGATTATTCGTGGTCTATTTATATTGCTAACAATTATCGCCGTTGGTGTGGGGATAGTTGAATACCAGATGGCAACACTGACTCATCGTCCAGTGCAAGAAATTTTTGCAAATAGTGTTATAGTAACTATTGCCAATTATTTAATTCCTGTTCCCATGAAAATTGAAACTGAATTTTCGCGATTAGAATATTGGCTTGCTGTCTGGCATCAACAATTTGTTGACGAAGCATTTAGAGCTAAACAGGTGGCTGGCGAATATTGGAAGCAGGTTAAGCCTTATGTTGACACTGCATCGCAAACCCTAAGAACAAAAACCTGGCAAGGGGTGCAGCAGTTGGATGAGTATATCCGTGAATATAGGTAAAACTTGCAGTTTGCGGGCTGCTAATGGTATAATTTATAGAAGTATGTAAAAAAGCTTTATTATACCAGGGAGGAGCCCCAGTTATATGGATACAGGACATATACGTAATTTCTCAATTATAGCCCACATCGACCATGGTAAATCTACCATTGCAGACCGGTTGTTGGAGTATACAGGAGCTCTCTCTGCCCGTGAGATGGAAGAACAGGTATTAGATCATATGGACCTTGAACGGGAGCGTGGCATTACAATCAAAGCCCAGGCTGTGCAGCTAGCTTATACAGCCAAAGACGGCGAAACCTACATGCTCAATCTTATTGACACTCCCGGACATGTTGATTTTACATATGAGGTTTCCCGAAGCTTAGCAGCGTGTGAGGGCGCGTTGTTAGTCGTTGATGCAGCGCAAGGGATTGAAGCACAGACGCTTGCTAATGTTTATTTAGCTCTTGAGCATGATCTTGAGATTATTCCTGTTATCAATAAAATTGACCTGCCAAGTGCCGAACCAGAGCGAGTGAAAACTGAAATCGAAGAAGTAATTGGGTTAGATACCTCTGATGCAGTTCTGGCTAGTGCCAAGACTGGTACTGGTATTGAAGAAATTCTTGAAGCGATTGTAAGAAAGGTTCCCCCACCTGCAGGTAAGGCTGACGAATCGTTAAGTGCTTTAATTTTCGACTCTCATTTTGATTCTTATAAAGGCGTAATCGCTTATGTACGGGTAATGAACGGCAGTATTAAGCCAGGTATGAAAATTAAAATGATGGCCACTAATAAGATTGTTGAAGTAGCGGAAGTTGGTGTTTTCAAGCCTTATCTGGCTAATGTTGCCCTATTAGGGCCAGGCCAGGTCGGCTTTGTTGCTGCCAGCGTAAAAAATGTAATCGATATCCGGGTAGGCGATACAATTACCGGGGCAGAACATCCAGTAGCTGAACCTTTGCCTGGCTACCGCAAAATTACGCCGATGGTGTATTGCGGGCTTTACCCGGTAGACAGCACTGACTATGAGAATTTGCGGGACGCTTTAGAAAAACTGCAGTTAAATGATGCATCACTGGTCTTTGAACCGGAAACTTCCATTGCGCTTGGTTTCGGTTTTCGCTGCGGCTTCCTGGGACTTCTCCATATGGATGTTGTTCAAGAACGCCTGGAACGCGAATATAATCTAACCCTTATCACTACTGCACCAAGTGTAATTTATCGTGTGTTTAAAACCGATGGCCAGGTTGTCGAGATTGAAAACCCGTCAAAATTACCGACAGTACAAGAAATTAACTATGTGGAAGAACCGTATGTAAAAGCAACCATCATTGTTCCTAATGATTATGTAGGCCCGGTTATGGAGCTTTCACAAGAAAAACGCGGCGAATTTAAAGATATGAAATATCTGGATACGAACCGGGTTACGCTAACCTATCATTTGCCACTTAGTGAGATTATTTTTGATTACTTTGACAAGCTGAAATCATCGACACGCGGGTATGCTTCTCTGGATTACGAACTTTGTGGCTATCAGACCTCAGAGCTTGTTAAATTGGATATTTTACTTAACGGCGAACCTGTGGATGCCCTTAGTGTAATTGTCCATCGGGATCGGGCTACTCATCGCGGCCGGCAGCTTGCCGAGAAACTCAAAGGGATTATTCCCCGTCAAATGTTTGAGATTCCTATTCAGGCCGCTATTGGCAGCAAAATAATTGCCCGCGAAACGGTAAGAGCTATGCGCAAGGATGTACTTGCCAAATGTTATGGCGGTGATATTACCCGTAAGCGAAAGCTGCTGGAAAAGCAAAAAGAGGGTAAAAAACGCATGAAACAAGTGGGTAATGTGGAAGTTCCCCAAGAAGCCTTTATGGCAATTTTGAAAATGGACTAAGGGTAAATAACTATGAGTAAGCTTGGTCTATATGTGCATATTCCGTTTTGCCGGAAAAAATGTTTATATTGTGACTTTTCTTCTTATGCTCTGGCTGAGCATCTGTTTGATGCCTATACTACCGCCTTGTGTCAGCAGATTGCTGATCAGGGCGGTATGCTATGTAAACCACCTGTTGACACAGTCTATATTGGTGGCGGCACACCCAGTGTACTGCCTGTACCTTTATTGGAAAAAATACTTACAAGCCTGACTACGAACTTCACTATCCAACCGGGGGCGGAAATCAGTATGGAAGCCAATCCTGGTACAGTCACCAAAGAGCAATTGATTGCGATAAAGGCTATGGGTATAAATAGGCTCAGTTTTGGTGTTCAATCTTTTAATGACAAATTGCTTGCCTGCCTGGGACGAATTCATCGAACGCCAGATAGTCTTGCGGCGATAGAAGCTGCTTACAACGCTGGGTTTACTAATATAAGTATTGATTTGATGTATGGCTTGCCAGGACAGACTAGTGACGGTTTTGCCCGGGAACTTGAGCAGGCAGTAGCACTACATACCAGTCATATTTCAGTCTATGGTCTTAAACTGGAAGCAGGCACTCCACTTGCAACTGCTTATGACCAAGGCGTACTTATCTTACCAGATGAGATAGAGGAAGAATCCATGTATGATCATATGACTGATTTTTTACCCACTCACGGTCTCATGCGCTATGAAATTTCAAACTTTGCCCGCCCGGGAAGCGAATGCCGCCACAACCTAAAATACTGGCGATATCAGCCCTATTTGGGGCTTGGCTGTGCAGCGCATTCCTTTTTACAGGGTGAGAGGATAAGCCAGGTAACCGGGGTTGAGGACTATATTGAAGCGATAGCAACCAAAAGTTCAGCTGTCGCTATGAAAGAACAGCTTACAAAAAAAGAGTCGATGGCTGAATATATTTTTTTAGCTTTACGGACTGTAGAGGGAATGGGAGTTGCAGCATTTAACCAATATTTTGCGACTGATTTTTTTAGTCAATTTAGTAAAAATTGGGATAATCTTACCCATCAAGGTTTAGTGGCAACAGATACTAAACAGATATGGTTAACTGAGCGGGGTATGAAGTTTGGCAATATTGTATTTCGTTCGTTTTTGCCTGACTAAATACACATTTACTATCTTGACATTAACCCCAATGAGTGGTATTTTTTTAGTAGGTGTTAGCACTCGACTGACACGAGTGCTAACAAGAGGGAGGTGGACCCCATGTTAGATGAAAGAAAGCGGAAAATTTTACAGGCTATTATTGACGATTATATATCTACAGCCGAACCGGTCGGTTCACGGACGATTGCCCGTAAGTATGATTTAGGCATTAGTCCAGCCACCGTCCGCAATGAAATGGCAGATTTGGAACTTTTGGGCTATCTTGAACAACCACATACTTCCTCTGGCAGAGTACCGTCAGTCAAAGGCTACCGCTTTTATGTTGATTGCTTGCTGGCTCCACCTCAGATTTCCGCTAAAGATATCGCAATCATTGATAATTGGTATCATACCAAAGCGCGCCGGATGGAAGAGGTTTTTCAAGAAACTGTTAAGATTATGTCCCGCATGACCAGTAATGTTTCCATGGTATTGGCACCACAGGTGTCGCAATGTACCTTTAAATACATTCAGTTTTTACCATTGGATGAGCGACGTTCGATTGTTGTCATCGTTACAGACACAGGCCTGTTAGAAAACAAAATTATCGCCATACCTGAGGGGCTTAATCATGAGGATTTGGGGCGTGTGGCCAATGCTATAAATTCCCGTCTGGGAGGGTTGGCTGTTGACCTTATCACAACGCCGGTTCTAAAAGATATACAAAATGATATTTTGCCTGATCCTCAAGTGTATGAGCGGGCGATCACACTTTTAAAGCAAGTACTTACTGTGGAAAAAAATGAGAAGGTGTATCTTGGCGGCACAACGCAAATGTTAAATCAGCCTGAATTCAGGGATGTTGATAAAATCAAAGGCCTCTTAACCATGCTTGAAGAAGACAGGTTACTGTGCGATATTCTCCACATGTCCAACAGTGACGGTGTGATTGTTACGATTGGTCAGGAGAATAAATATACTGGCATTCATGATTGCAGTGTTGTTCAGGCCACCTACCGTATTGATGGTCAGGTAGTAGGAACTGTAGCTGTGCTTGGACCTACCAGAATGGAATATGGTAAAACCATGTCAGTGCTTAAGTTTATGCAACGCCATTTAGGTGAAATTTTGAAACAGTATAAAGTGTTATAGATGGGAGGAACTACATGAATTTGAAGCAAGCTGGCAGTGGAGCTGATGTTGATGAACGGTTAGCCGCATTATTAACAAATGCCAATGCTGTACGGGCCATAACTGCTGCTGTGGAAGGAACTATCGGTCCTAAAGGACTTGATACGATGCTGGTTGACCGTTTTGGTGAAGTCATTATTACCAATGATGGTGTCACTATATTAGATAAAATGGATGTTAACCATCCAGCAGCCAAAATGCTTATTAATACAGCCAAAGCGCAACAGGCAGAAGTGGGTGATGGTACAACTACAACCACAATTATGGCTGGCAGCCTGGTCTCAGAGGGTGTAAACCAAGTCATGCGCGGCGTGCCGGTCGCTAGGGTCATTGAAGGTGTGAAATATGGTATTGCCCAAATTTTAGCGGGTGTACGCGAACGCTCGCGCAGCATTACTGATGTTAATGACCCTATTTTGCGGAGTATTGCCATGATTGCCGGACGGGAGCATGAGGATATTGCCGATTTAGTTGTAGAGGCTGCCAGGCTGATCGGCGTAGAAAAACTTAATGAATACAATTTCAAGTTATCCGAAATTATCACCGCCGAAGCTAGTGCTAACAATGAAGTATTTATGGGCGTTATTGTTGATCAAGAACGTATGTCCCAGGAAATGCCGGAAAAAATAGTAGATGCCAAGTTACTGCTTGTTGATGATGCGCTTGAACCAGAAGAGATTGAAGACGAGGCCTTAAGTACTGAGACCGGCTTTAAACGCTATATTGATTTGCAAGATGAGTTTAAGAAAAACGTGCAGAAAATTGTCGAGCTTGGTGTCAGCGTAGTTATGGTGGACCGGGGCGTACATAGTGCTGCTGAAGAAATACTTACAGATGCTAATATAATGGTTATTGAGCGTGTATCCTCAAAGGATTTGCGGCGGGTAGCCGACCACACAGGTGCACGCATGATTAAACGCACAGGTCTTAAAAAAGAATCTGCCGATATTGGAAAGTACCTGGGTACGGCAGAAAAGGTATACCAGGATGAAAAGCTTGAACAAGTGCGCGTCCTTGGTGGTAATGGCAAACCTATGGCGACTATTTTGGTCGGCGCAGCTACAGAAGAGGTGGTGGGAGAACGCGAGCGTATTGCTAAAGATGCGGCATCCAGTGTACAGGCGGCAGTGAAAGGCGGCTATGTACCAGGGGGTGGTTCAATCGAAATTGCTATGGCGCGCGAGGTTATCAAATACCGGGAGAATCTCAAAGGCATGGCTGCCTATGGCCTTGACTGTGTGGCCAATGCACTGAAACAGCCATTGTCGCAAATTGTAGAGAATGCCGGTTTTAATCCACTGGAAAAAGTAGAAGAAATTATAACTACGCAAGTGGCGCAGAACTCAGATTCGTTAGGTGTTGATTGTGATACTGGTGAAGTAGTCGATATGCTGGTACGGGGTGTAATTGATCCTGTCCCAGTCAAGCTTCATGCTATCAAGGCCGCTGGTGAAGTGGCTGTGGCTATTTTGCGTATTGATACTATTATTAAGAAAAAAGAAGAAGGAGCCAATGCCCAGAAAGCGGGCGGCGCCGATAACAGCATGCCTGATTTTTAATTTGGAGGTGAAAGTTAGTGACACAAAAGGAAAACGAGCAAGAGCAACCAGCACAAGAATGTGTTCTTGACGAAACAGCTGACGAAAATCCTGAAATATGCTTGGCATCTGATGATGTAAGTCAATTGATGAGCGCGTTAGAGGAGAAGAGCCGGTTGATTGAGGAAATGACTGACCGGTATAAACGATTACAGGCCGATTTTGATAATTTTCGGCGGCGTACCAGGCAGGAGAAGGAAGAATTATCAACAGTAGTGGCTGAACAAATTGTTTGTGAGCTGTTGCCTGTGGTAGATAACTTTGAACGGGCAACGGCCAGTAAGGCCACAGATCTTGATACATTGGCAACAGGAGTGCAAATGATCTTCAAACAATTGCACAATGCTCTGTCTCAAATGGGTGTAGAGTCTGTCAATGCGGTTGGTACTGTTTTTGACCCAACCCAGCATGAAGCCGTCATGCGGGTTGCAGATGATACCCAGCCTGATGGCATGGTAGTTGAAGAATTGCAAAAAGGTTACAAAGTAAAGGGACGATTAATCCGTCCCAGCATGGTAAAAGTAGTAGGAAATTAATTAACAAGATTTTTACTTAAGGAGGAATTCGATAATGGCAAAAGTAATTGGTATTGACCTTGGTACTACTAACTCATGTGTGGCTGTAATGGAAGGCGGCGAACCTGTTGTTATTCCAAATCCGGAAGGCAGTCGTATTACCCCTTCAGTTGTAGGTTTTTCAAAAAATGGTGAACGCCTTATCGGGCAGATAGCTAAGCGGCAGGCAGTATCTAATCCTGACGGTACTGTTAGCTCCATCAAACGTCATATGGGTACTACTTATAAGGTAACTATTGAAGGAAAAGACTATACTCCCCAGGAAATTTCGGCAATGATTTTGCAAAAACTTAAAGCCGATGCCGAAGCGTATCTTGGTGAAACTGTAAGTCAGGCAGTAATTACTGTACCTGCCTACTTTACTGACAGTCAACGCCAAGCCACAAAGGATGCTGGTGCTATCGCCGGCCTGGAAGTGCTGCGTATTATTAACGAGCCTACAGCAGCTGCTCTGGCGTATGGTATGGAGAAAAGTAATGACCATACTGTGTTGGTATTTGATTTAGGTGGCGGCACCTTTGATGTGTCTATTCTTGAGTTAGGTGACGGTGTATTCGAAGTTAAGGCTACCAGCGGCAATAACCGTCTTGGTGGTGATGATTTTGATGAGCGCGTTGTAAATTGGCTGGTAAGCGAATTCAAAAAAGAACAGGGTATTGATTTGTCCAGTGACCGCATGGCTATGCAGCGTCTGAAAGAAGCTGCTGAAAAAGCTAAGATTGAGTTGTCAGGGGTACTTACTAGCAATGTTAATCTACCGTTTATAACGGCTGACCAAACTGGCCCAAAACATCTTGATCTCAACCTGACTCGTGCCAAATTTGATGAGTTAACAGCTGATCTTGTCGAATCTACTATGGGACCAACCCGTCAGGCATTAAGTGATGCCGGATTATCTGCGAGCGATATTGCTAAAGTTATTCTTGTTGGTGGTTCTACCCGTATTCCTGCTGTTCAGGAAGCCATTAAAAAGTCTTTAGGCAAGGAACCACACAAAGGGGTTAACCCGGACGAGTGCGTGGCTGTTGGCGCAGCTATCCAAGCCGGTGTACTTGTCGGCGAAGTCAAAGACGTACTGCTGTTAGATGTTACCCCACTGTCTTTGGGTATTGAAACTCTGGGCGGGGTTTTCACCAAAATTATTGACCGCAATACCACTATTCCGACTTCCAAGAGCCAAACCTTCTCGACTGCTGCCGATAATCAGCCATCTGTTGATATTCATGTCCTCCAGGGCGAGCGGGAAATGGCCTCCTATAATAAAACCCTGGGACGTTTTGAACTTTCAGGTATTCCGCCAGCTCCCCGGGGTGTACCACGCATTGAAGTTAGCTTTGACATTGATGCCAATGGTATTGTTCATGTATCAGCAAAGGATTTAGGTACAGGTAAAGAACAAAAGATTACCATTACTTCTTCTGGCGGTCTGGATAAAGATGAAGTAGAAAAAATGGTTAAAGAGGCCGAATCCCACGCAGCTGAAGATAAAAAACGCAAAGATGAAATAGAAGTACGCAACAATGCTGATTCTTTGGTCTATAATGCGGAAAAAACCATTAAAGAATTTGGTGATAAGGCCGACAAAGCACTGGTAGAGCAAGTTCAACAAGCTGCTGACAAACTTAAAGAGTCGTTAAAAGGCAGTGACATTGAAGTGATCAAGGCTGATACCGAAGCTCTTACCAAGCCGCTCTATGAATTATCAACTGCTATGTATCAGGCAACGGCGCAAGCCGAAGGTGCACAACCAGGCGGTCAACAAGCTCCTGAGGGCGCTGCTCCTCAGGACGACAAAGTAGTTGATGCTGAATATAAAGTGGTGGATGAAGATAAGAAATAAACTTGTTTCAGCATAGCTGAAACATCGGCGGGTTCAGGTGGGGAGTCTACCCCACCTGAACAAAATGCCGCCTGCAGAGGCGGGAGTCTTAACTCGCCGCAAAAGATAAAATAGCTGGGATGGTGTGAAGTGAGTAAGCGAGACTATTATGAAGTGCTGGGTGTAGCCAAAACAGCATCTGAAGATGAGTTGAAAAAGGCGTACCGTAAATTGGCCCGCAAGTACCATCCTGACGTTAACCGCGATAACCCTAAGGAAACCGAAGAACAGTTCAAAGAAGTCAACGAAGCTTACGAAATTCTATCTAATGCCGAGCGCCGGGCGCAGTATGACCAATTTGGTCATGCTGCGTTTGATGCTGCTAACGGTGGTGGCGCTGGCGGGTTTGGCGGTGGCGGCGGTGCTGGTGGATTTTCTGATATATTTGATATGTTTTTTGGCCAGTCTGGTTTCGGAGGGTTTGGTGGCGGTCGCAGTCCAGGACCTGAACGTGGATCTGATTTACGCTACGACATGGAAATTAAATTTGAGGAAGCTGCTTTCGGATTAGATACGGAAATTCAAGTACCTCGTACCGAAGATTGCAGTGCTTGCCAAGGTTCAGGTTCTGCTCCGGGAACGCATCCGGAAACTTGTCCTGACTGCCGCGGCACAGGCCAAGTTCAGGTAACGCAAAATACTCCGTTTGGTCGCATGGTTAACGTTAAGGCCTGTGATCGCTGTCATGGTGAAGGTAAGATTATAAAATCACCTTGTAAAGAGTGCCATGGCCGGGGAAAAGTGCGCGTTAACCGCAAAATTAAAATTAAAATTCCTGCCGGTGTTGATAATGGTTCCCGGCTTAGAGTGACCCATGAAGGAGAAGCCGGGCAACGTGGCGGTCCTCCCGGAGATCTGTATGTTTATCTTTTTGTAAAACAGCATAAACTGTTTACACGTGAAGGCAATGACGTTATTTGTGAAGTACCAATTAATTTTGTGCAGGCTACCTTGGGTGATGAAATTGAAGTTCCCACCCTGGATGGTAAAGTCCAGCTTAAAGTTCCTGAAGGGACACAAACCGGCACTGTATTTCGCGTTAAAGACAAAGGCATTCCGCATTTACGCGGTCACGGGCGTGGCGATCAACATGTGCGTGTTAAGATAGTAACACCTAAAAAATTAACCAATCGCCAAAAAGACCTGTTGCGGGAGTTTGCGAATGCTGGCGGGGCTGATCCTACTGCAGAGGAAAAAGGGTTTTTTAAAAAGTTTAAAGACGTCTTTGGTGTTATGTAATTGGTAGTGGTTTATTAATTGAAGTTTAAGGGGCGATGGCGCATGAAATGGTCTGAGATCAGCATTCAAACCTCCCATGAAGCTACAGAAGCAGTAGCTAATATCTTCCATGATCTAGGGGCAAGCGGGGTAGTAATAGAAGATCCTGAATTGATTAATACTTACCGGCGCTCAGGAAGTTGGGATTACTGCGACATCCCCGAAGAACTGGAGACTGAAGTTGTAACTATTAAGGCTTATTTGCCTGTTGACGAGTTCTTAGATGATAAACTGCGCGTGTTTGAAGAACGGTTCAACAGTCTAAAGGAACATGATCTTGATAAAGGGCGTGGCTGCATACATTGCCGGGAAGTCCAGGAGGAGGATTGGGCCTCGTCCTGGAAAGAATATTTTCATCCAGTGCGGGTAAGTGAGCATATTGTCATAAAACCGTCCTGGGAAGAATATCTGCCCGTTGAAGATGACATCATTATTGAACTTGATCCGGGGATGGCTTTCGGTACAGGTACACATCATACCACTTCGATGTGTATACGCGCACTGGAGGATGTAATCAAACCAGGACATACTGTCTTTGATGTGGGTACCGGTTCCGGTATTTTGTCAGTAGCTGCAGCTAAGCTGGGCGCAGCTTTGGTTCATGCGATTGATCTTGATCCGGTGGCAGTACGGGTCGCAACAGAAAATGTTACCTTTAACAAGGTTGTAGATACTGTTACGATTACCCAGGGAGATCTGTTGACAGGTGTGACCGGTAAGGCTGATGTTATTGTTGCCAATATTATTGCTAACATAATAATAAAAATGCTGCCAGATGTCCGTAACCGACTGGCTAATACCGGTGTCTTCATTGCCAGCGGTATTATTAGTGAGCGTTTAAGCGATGTTACCCAAGCGCTGATTGAGAATGAGTTTGTTATTGATAAAGTGATAGAAGAAGGCGGCTGGGTAGCCATTGTAGCTAACAGCGTCAGCCGGTAACGCTGTTATGCGCCGTTTCTTTATTGATGCACCACTCAGCGAACATATGGTTATTGCGAATGCCGATGCCCGCCATATAGCTTCCGTGCTTAGGCTTAGTGCCGGTGCTACTGTCCTGGTATCTGACCGGGACGGTAAATCGGGTAAAGCCGAAATCATAGCGGCAAATCCAGAGGCTATTGAACTTAGGCTGCTTGAATTTCTTGAAGATACAACCGAATCGCCGATTAACATCTGGTTGGTTCAAAGCTTAGCTAAAGGCGAAAAGATGGATTTTATTATCCAAAAAGCAGTAGAACTTGGTGTGTATGGTATTATTCCGGTCGCCACCGCACACTCGGTAGTTCGCTACGACGCTGCCAAACAGGTAGATAAGGTAGCGCGCTGGCAGAAAATAGCCCGGGAAGCAGCCAAACAGTGTGGCCGCAGCTGTATTCCGCAAGTTTGTCAGGTAACTAGTCTGGCGCAGGTATTGGAAAATAATGAATTTGCCGCAGCCAATAAAATCATGCTGTATGAAGGACAAGCTGCCCAGGGAATAAAACAGGCGCTTACTGATTCTAGCAGCCAGACCTATGTGCTGTTTATTGGCCCGGAAGGTGGCTTTAGCTCAGCTGAAGTTGATTTATGCCAGGAACATGGCATAAGAATTGTAACCATGGGACCGCGTATTATGCGTACAGAAACCGCCGCGTTAGCAGCTATTTCTGCAGTTATGTATGAATGCGGCGATTTGGGGGGCTAACTATGCCACAAGTAGCGTTTACAACGCTGGGGTGTAAGGTAAATCAGTTCGAAACTGAGGTCATGGAAGGCCTGTTTAAGGTTCGTGGCTACAAAGTAGTGGACTTTGACCAACATGCCGATATCTATGTAATTAATACTTGTTCTGTTACTAATCTTGGCGAAAAAAAATCCCGCCAACTTATTAGACGGGCCAGCAGGCAAAATCCAGCGGCTATTATTGCTGTTGCTGGTTGCTACTCGCAGGTTTCGCCTGACAAAGTCTCACAAATTCCCGGTGTTGATGTTATTGTCGGTACACAAGACCGGACACGGATTGTTGAACTGGTCGAAGAGGCTGCTAACAATAACCGTACCCGCCAGGTTAATGTTGTTGCTGACATTATGCAGGCTAAGGAATTTGAAGATATACCCCTATTTTCAATGCCTGGACGAACAAGGGCTTTTCTGAAAATCCAGGAAGGCTGCACTAATTTTTGCACCTATTGTATTATTCCCTATGCCCGTGGGCCTTTGCGGTCCCGAACACTTGCCAGCATTGCTGTTGAGACTGAAAAACTGGTGGCAGCAGGATTTAATGAAATTGTGCTTACCGGAATTCATCTTGGCGCTTTTGGCCGCGATTTAGTACATAATAATGGAGCCGAAATCACATTGGTTGAGGCTGTTGAGACGGTGTTATCGGCTGGTGTCCAGGGACTCATGCGCCTTAGACTGGGCTCACTTGAATCGATAGAGCTCTCTGATCGATTGATTTCCTTAATGCAAACCGATAAACGTCTTTGTCCGCATCTTCATTTGCCATTACAAGCAGGTGATGACCAGATCTTAATGGCCATGAACAGACAGTACACTACAGCTGAGTACAGGGAATTAATTACCAATATAAAAGCCCAGGTGCCGGGGATTGCTATTACAACAGATATCATTGTAGGGTTTCCTGGTGAAACTGACGAACTATTTGAAAATACCCTGAATTTTGTTGCCACAATAGGTTTTGCCAAAATTCATGTATTTCCTTATTCTCGTCGTACTGGTACGCCTGCTGCTGAATTTTCAGAGCAGGTGCCAGCAGCAGATAAAAAAATTCGTGTACAACGCTTGCAGCGCCTCGCTGACAAGCAGAGTAGAGCGTTTTACCAGTCATTTTTGGGACAAAAGCTGGATGTATTATTTGATACCGTAGAGGCGAAGGGGATTATCTCTGGCTTAACAGGCAACTATGCCCGCATATATGCAGCTGGTAACCAGGAAAGTATTGGGAGAATTGCTGCTGTTAAGCTGGAACGATTTCATCAAGATGGTCTTTGGGGTCAAATAACGGAATATTTTTCTTGAATACCATATTTTCAGCAGGAGTTTATAAAATTAAGCAGAATATTTTAGATAGTAAGTGTATATTACTATCTACTGCGGAGGGAATGCCCATGCAGGAGGACTGTATTTTTTGTAAAATTGCAGCGAAAACCATTCCGGTAAATGCCGTTTATGAGGACGAATATCTTATTGCTTTTCCTGATATAAAGCCTGCGGCACCGGTACATTTGCTGGTAATACCTAAGAAGCATATTGACAATATTCTTGAGGCGGCTCCTGAAGATACTGCTTTACTTGGGCATATTTTGGCGACTATTCCCAAGATAGCAACCATTGCGGGATTAGCGGAGGATGGCTTCCGCACCGTTATCAATACCAAAGATAACGGTGGACAAACGGTTTATCACCTTCATTTCCATGTATTGGGCGGTAAATTCATGACTTGGCCTCCAGGTTAATATTGACAAGATTCAGTGTGCTAGTGTATAATAATTAGGTGTATGTTATTCAAGTACACTTCCTCGTAATGGTTCTAGTGGAGGGAGGGAGATCAGATGTCTGAAGTTAAAGTAGGCAAAAATGAAACGCTTGACAGCGCACTCCGCCGGTTCAAGCGCACTTGCCAAAAAGCCGGGGTGCTTGCAGAAGTTAGAAAACGCGAGCATTATGAAAAACCGAGCGTAAAACGCAAGAAAAAATCCGAAGCAGCGCGTAAACGTAAGTTTAACTAGTTTCGGAGGGAGTAATTTCATGTCTCTTAAAGACAGATTAACTGAAGATATGAAGCTGGCCATGAAGGCGAAAGAAGCCGGAAAATTGCGGCTTTCTGTTATCCGTATGGTTCGTGCTAATATCAAGTATGTAGAGATTGACAAAAAAAGAGAACTTTCTGAAGAGGAGGTTCTCGATGTACTGGCTAAAGAAGTCAAAATGCGCCGGGATTCGATAGAAGAGTTCAAAAAAGGCAATCGTCTTGATTTAGTGGAGAACCTTGAACACGAAATCGATATTCTGATGCAGTACCTTCCTCAACAATTAGGCGAGCAAGAGTTACGTGTGCTTGTGGCTGAAGCTGTTAAAGAGTCTCAAGCTGTGAGCGCTAAAGATATGGGCAAGGTTATGGCTGTGCTGATGCCAAAAGTGAAAGGGCGCGCTGATGGTAAGTTAGTAAATACCGTTGTGCGCGAGTTCTTAAATAAGTAGAACAGATTTAAATCCGGCGTTAAAAGCGTCGGATTTTAGTTTTAGTATTTCGCAGTAAGAAGTTACAGATGCAGGCAGGTGGGGTATTGGCAGAAAGTCTGTAACCAGCTAGCTGTATGGTATCAAAAAAATAAGACAAGCAAAAGCTTGTCTTATTTATAGTCAGCGAAGCAAAATTCTATGTTGTTGCTATAACAGATACTATAATTTGTGGTAGGAATAGTAGTACGTTATTTCATCAGTAGTAGTATAAACTACAGGTAGTAGAAACAGTTGCTACATATAGGCTATGTTTAAATTGTGCAATCATAGAGATAGTTTGCTAAAAAAATGATACAAAGGCTTCACTCAAACTATATTAAGACAATAACATGCAATAATCGACATGTCAATAGAAAAACAATAAGTTAAAATTTTCAAACTTTCGACAAAACACATTTTAGAGAAAAACAGGAATGCTGCTATTTGCTGACGAATATACTAGTAAGGCAAGATAACAACTCTGGGGTGAGGTGAATCTATGCGGTATACCGTCGTAAATAAAATTTTAATTGTACTGTTAGTGACTTTGTTTTTCTTATTTATTGTGGACAGGCCGGCTGAAGCCGCTGGAACCGGACCAGTAATTAGCATCGCCATTAAAGGAGAGATTAATGGTGGTCAGGCTGCTCTTGTTCACAAGGCTATGGCTGATGCTGAAAGTAAACAGGCACAGGCTATTTTACTGGAAATTGATACCTTTGGCGGCTTGGTTGACTCGGCTGTTAGTATTCGGGATATGATTATAAGCTCACCGGTGCCAACTATTTGCTATATAAAAAACCGGGCGTGGTCGGCAGGAGCACTTATTGCGATTTCTCATAAGCATATTGCGATAGCACCTGGTGGTAGTATTGGCGCTGCAGAACCAATACCGACTACAGAGAAAACGGTGGCTGCCTTAAAAGCTGAATTTGCTGCAACAGCGAACAAAACCGGCCGTAATCCCCAGGTAGCTGAAGCCATGGTAGATAAATCGTTAGGCTTCCCAGGCTATGCTGAACCAGGTCAAATACTGGCGCTTACCGATTATCAGGCAACAAAGGTTGGTTTTGCTGATATCGTGGCACCTGATCGCGATGCGGTGGTAACGCATTTTGGGTTTGCAGGCAGCCCGGTAATAGAATATACATTAGGCTGGCAGGAAAAAGCGGTAGGCTGGCTGGCTGATCCAACAGTTAAATCTTTTTTAATGTCAATTATATTTTTAGCGGTGTTGACAGAAATTAAAACCGCGGGGCTGGGGGTAGCTGCCCTGATTGGGTTACTGGCAGCGGCACTATTTTTTGGCAGTCAGTGGATTACCGGGATTGCCGGCTGGCTGGAGATCCTTCTGTTTTTGGGAGGTATTCTGCTAGTATTCCTTGAGCTTTATACACCAGGTGTAGGTCTATTTGGAATTAGTGGTATTATTGCGATCTTTGCCAGTTTATTTTTGACATTAGGGGCTAATGCTGCTGCCATTAATCTATTAGCTATTAGTTTAGTGGTTTCCATTATCGTTTTTTTAGTATTGGTAAAACGTCTGCCTTCAAGCAAACTGTGGTCAAGGCTCATTTTACATGAGAGTGAGACAAAGAGTGCGGGTTTTAGCAGCAGCCTTGATTATAGTCTATACCTTGATAAAACAGGAATAACCCTTACAGGGCTTCGTCCTGCCGGAACTATAATAATTGATGGTAATCAACTTGATGTAGTCTCTGAGGGCCAGTATATTGCGCCTAATAAATTAGTAAAGGTGGTGAGTATAACCGGCAATCGTATTGTAGTACGACTTATTAATCAATAATATAGTGGGAGGTAGTGTATTTGTCAGCTTTATTAGGTAGTGCGTTTATTGTAGTACTGGTAATTGTTGCTATCAGTTTATTTCTGCATTTTGTTCCCCTTGGCTTGTGGATTTCAGCGTTAGCGGCCGGCGTCAATGTTGGTATTTTTACCCTTGTCGGCATGCGGCTCAGACGGGTGCCACCAAGTAATATTGTGCTCCCTTTGATTAAGGCTAACAAAGCAGGCCTTACTGTACACGTTAATCAGCTTGAAGCCCATTATTTGGCAGGCGGTGATGTTGATAAGGTAATTGATGCTCTGATTGCCGCTCATCGTGCTGAAATCCCGTTACCATTTGAACGTTCTGCGGCCATTGACTTAGCTGGACGGAACGTGCTTGAGGCTGTTCAAATGAGCGTTAACCCCAAAGTCATTGAAACTCCGCTTGTTTCAGCGGTAGCTAAAAATGGTATTGAGCTCAAAGTAAAAGCGCGGGTTACTGTAAGGGCTAACATTGATCGTTTGGTTGGTGGTGCGGGCGAGGCTACAGTTATAGCCCGTGTTGGTGAAGGTATTATTACTACTGTAGGCTCGACTGACGACCATCGGGATGTATTGGCTAACCCTGATTTTATTTCGCATACTGTACTGAATAAAGGGTTGGATTCCGGCACTGCGTTTGAAATTCTTTCCATTGATATTGCTGACGTTGATGTTGGCCGCAATATTGGCGCCGAGTTGATGACCGACCAGGCGGAAGCCGAGAAGCGTATTGCGCAAGCCAAGGCCGAAGAGCGTCGCGCTATGGCAGTAGCCCAGGAACAGGAAATGCGGGCTTTCACGCAGGAAATGCAGGCGAAAGTAGTAGAGTCGCAAGCCGATGTACCGAAAGCGCTTGCGGTTGCCCTAAAAGAAGGCCGTATTGGCGTGATGGACTACTATAATATGAATAATGTGCTGGCAGATACGCAAATGCGTGAAACCATTGCCAAAGCAGGGCCGGTAGAAACCTCGACTGCGCCAAAGACAGATGAACCTAAAAATAGGTAGGTGAAGCTATGGAAAATTTAATTCCGTTGCTGTTACTACTGGTATTGTATCTTGTACCTGAGTTATTAAAACGGCGAAAAAATCCTAAAGACTATAAATATCCTGATATTCCGGATAACGTGCCTCAACCGTCTCATAGACCACCAATTGATATAATTAGTAAGCCTGCTTCTACACCAATAACAGATGTTAGCATGGAAGCTCCGAAAAGCTGGGTTACGTCTCCGAAACCAGCGATAACGATGCCTGCTCCTGTAAACGTACCACACACCACAGCTGCAGATTCACCATGGCAAGGTAAGCTTTCGCCGCAGCTAATACAAAATGGCTTGATTTTTTCAGAAATAATTCAGCCACCGCGTGCCTATCGCCCTATTTGGCGGCGCCCTAAATAACCTGCTGGTAAAAGTAGACTGAATTAAAGCCTATAACCTAGTGGAATTACTAGGTTTATAGGCTTTTTCTTTTGTGGTTTACTATAAATATTATGTAAGCATCAAGGGCGGCTTTGGTTTTGTCAGTAAATGTAAGAATAAGAAGATAAGAATATAGTTACATTTACTGGAAATTTTAGGTTCGACTGCTCATTTGGTGAGGGAGATTGCAGGCTTGCCAGCCAATCTCTGGCTGATGTGTTGGCCCAAACGGTCTGCAAAACTTCCAGTGCTCCCGATAGAAGTATTAAGCAATACCACGGCGGCATAGTCGCCTTTGGTATTGAAGAAGGCATAGGAACTGTAGCCACCGGTTGCGCCGTTGTGCCAGTAGTTTCCTGATTCAGTATCGTAGAACCAGGCAAGTGCGATGCGTGTTCCAGGAAAGGCATCAGCGCGCAGTTCATGTTGCTGAGTGAGCGCGGCGGAGAGTGTGGCGGCTGCGGTGGATTTTGCAATGGGCTTGAAGGCTGTAGGATGGAGATTGGCCTCAAGGTAGGTGAGCATATCTCCTGCCGTGGATCGGATGGCTCCTGCTCCGGCCAAAGCGTCCATATTCCAGGCGTGTGCCGGACGGTGATCTCCGTTGTGGCCGGGGATGAAGCGAACTAATTGTTCGGGTGTAAGGGAAACAGTTGTGTCTTTGAGTCCGAGTGGATCGACGACTTCCTCTTTTAGAAGGGCGGGATAAGTGAGGCCCGAATGGACGGCAAGGGCTTGGCCGAGAAGACCAAAACCGAGGTTGCTGTAAAGGAAGCCGGAGGTGGCTGGTTTGGCAACACCTCGGTTGGCCAGAAACTCATAAAGATTGACCGGATGATAGTCGGCATAAGGGTTGACTAAATCGGCAGGTTTGAAGTTATCCAGCATTCTTGGGAGACCAGAGTGCTGAGTGGCGAGATCAAGGAGGGTGATTTCATCGCCTGCTGGTTTGGCGACGGTTCCGGGCGGCAATAACTCGCGGACAGGTTCATCGAGCGTAACTTTGCCCTGCTCAACTAACTGTGAAAGGATGAGCCCGGTGAATGTCTTTGTGATGGAGCCGATTTCGAAAATCGAGTCAGGCTTGGCGGTGCCATAACTGAATATACGGCGAACCCCGTGTTCAACAACTGCGATGGTGACGCCTGTTCCGGTTGTGGGGCTAAGCCACCCGGACTTGAGAGCTTCAGCGATGTCCTTGTCGAGAACCGATTGAAGGTCGGCTACTGCTACGGGAGACAGAGCAGGGTCGTAGGTGGGCGGCGGAATGGGAGTGGCGGTTAATTCGACCGACTGGCGTGTGAAATTCAGCGGCAAAGGGACGCCCTGGTTCCATGTGCCAGTCAGGGCCTTTCCATCTGCGGAGAGCTTTCCACTCCAGTATCCATGAACTACTGGAACATCGAAGGAGAAATCTTCGCCCGAAAAGACAACATTGGTACATTCGAGACCCATGGCGTGCTGATCCAGGCTGTCAAGAGTGCACAACTCGTGTCCTGCGCTATCGCTCTTCACGTGTAGCTGGATGCGCAGTGTAGCGCCGTTACCCTGCAAGGTCCCCAACCAGATGCCATCGACGGGGGCAGGTTTGGCGGCAGGAATAAAAGTGTCGCAAACGAAGTTCAGGGGCTGTGGTGTTCCTTGGTCCCAGGTGCCAGTGAGTCCGTCGGCTGTGACGATACCCTTCCACGTCCCATGGACGGCGGGAACGGAGAAGGTAATGGATTGTCCGTCGAGATGAAAGTCGGAACAGGGGAGCCCGATAGCACCTTGATCGATGCTGTCAAGAGTACCTGTCACTGTGCCTGTGGCGTCGACCTTCAGATGCAGCTTTATGTGCAGAGTGCCGAGGGTTCCTGTGTAGTCTCCACAGATAGTTGGTTTTTGCACCTGCGATTGGTCGCCAGCGTCTTCCGCTGCAGCGATGCCCGGTATCCAGAGGGCCAGGCTCACTGCCAATACACAAAACAGCGCTCGTATTATTTTTTTCATCAACATTCACTTCCTACTCGCTATACTTTAGTATATATAATACAGATGACGTCCATTTCTATAATATACCTTGTTATGTATTGAAAACCGTGCGCCAAACAAATAATTTTACTCAAAATAGCAATAATGGTGCATATATACAAGGGACTTGTCGGATTTAGCTAGAATAAATTAAACAATATGCCTAGTTTGGTAAAGTATAATCTCAAAATAGATTTAGGTTACTAAATTTTAGGAGGAATATTAGATGCCAAAAGATAAAACCCATTGGATACTTGCATCGGAAATTGGAAACCGGCTGCGGGATGAACAACTAAAAAAGTTGATTAGCAATAACTATGCTTCATTCTTAGTTGGTGCAATTGCATATGATATTCCATTTTTCGGTAGAGGAAAATATAGTCATACTCTCACAGAAAAAGCCAGTGAACTTCATGGTGTTAAAACGTGTGATGTTTGGGAACCGATTATAAAATTACTTCAAAGCTATGTTATGTTCAAAACTGCCGATGATTCGGTAATTGCATTCGTATTAGGATGTATTACTCATATAATAATTGATAGTCAATTTCATCCTTTTATATATTTTTTTACAGGTTATTATGATGTTGACAGTAATAAAAGAAACCATGCGATAGTTAAACATAGAGAAATTGAAGCCCACCTGGATTTATATTATTTAGAAAAGACGGGATACACTGGTCCGGTAAGTGCTAAAGTGATAGTTGAACAATTACATAGACCTACATTAATAACAAACTTAGCTCTGTTATATTTTGGGAATAGGGGAATTAAAGAAGTTGCTATGACTCAGAACTGTTTAAATAATTATATTAAATATCAAGGTCTATTCAGTAATTATTTTATAAAATGCCTAGTAAGCATTGTTGGCTTAGCGAACGATGAAATGAAGAAAATAAGTGCATTATTTTATCCTAAATCGATTGCACCTACATATCGTCAATTGTTTGACAATACGGAATGGTATCAACATCCTTCATCAGGAAAAGTAATTGAGGAATCTCTAAAAACGATATATGAAAACTGTATTGAGGTTATGGTTTCAACTATCTGTCAATTTAGCTCCTGCAAAACGATTGAAGATTATCTAAATGTTATTAGGAAATTTCCAGCGGTATCTTTGGAAACTGGTAGTGAATGTGCCAGACCTTCATTAATGAGATATTTTTCATGAAACGTCCCTTGTTGTTCCCTGCTGGTCTTGGCATCAGGCATTTCTAGGGTGAAATGTCTTTTCTAACTATGGTATAATAAAATTTAGTTCTGCACAATTGTAGAAAAGGAAGGCGTATAATGAACTGGTTTTTTTGGAAAAGCAATAACTATAAAGAAATGGATACCCGAATAGAGCAGCTGGATGAAAGTCTGCAGCAAATAAAAAATATAATGCTTGCTATGAGTAATACGGTTACTGAGTGTTGGGAGCAGCAGGAAGAGAGCCGTGGGCAACTGACAAAATTAACGCGTTTGCAGTATAAATCCGGACAGGAAACGCAGAGTAAGCTGGAACAATTAGCCCAGGGCTTGCTGGTGGTGCAACAGCTTGTTGCGGGTGAAGAACGTGCTGCGGCGTTAAAGCAACAGCATCAATATGCACTAGAAGTATTACTGAGGCAGCTTGATGACATTGATAGTGTTTCTGCCGGGCTTATTCATACGGAAGATAATGCCTGGCAACCGTTATTTAAGGAGTGGGCGCAGCGAATAATAACCGCATTGGCTGAAATGGGGATTTATGAGATTCCTGTCCTGGGCAAGG
This sequence comes from Sporomusa sp. KB1, assembly GCF_007830295.1. Taxonomy (GTDB): domain Bacteria; phylum Bacillota; class Negativicutes; order Sporomusales; family Sporomusaceae; genus Sporomusa. The sequence goes on from NZ_VLKC01000002.1 coordinate 4,269,981, forward strand.
TATTTGACCCCCAAATGGCTGTAGGGGTGAGCAGTGTGATCAGGCCAGCGGAATTGGCGACTGTCACTCCCTATGAAGTAGCAGAAGTTGTAAAACGCGGTTTTATTACTGGCGAGGGACAGTTATTGCGTAAGGCGCAAGTGATTACATATCAGGAGGGGAAAGGTTCCAATGAATAACAAAGCACGTCCGGTAGTAGGTATCGATTTGGGAACGACAAATTCGGCAGTGGCATACATTGTTAACGGCAAACCGAAGATCATTCCGTCGCCGCAGGGACAGGAAATTATTCCCTCGGTAGTTTTGCTTGATATGCAGGGTAAAATTCTTGTAGGTGACGCGGCAAAGGCGTCACAAGTAGCTATGCCGGACCGGGTTGTAGCGGCAGTTAAGCGAAAAATGGGTTCTAATGAACCGGTATATATGGCAGAGCAGGCTTTTTCACCCCAGGAAATTTCGGCCATGATTTTAAGGGAACTCAAAAGCTATGTGGATAATGCGTTTGGTGAAGGGGAAAAAGAAGCTATTATTACTGTGCCAGCCTATTTTACTGACGAGCAGCGCCGGGCGACGAAGCAAGCGGGGGAATTGGCCGGATTTGTGGTAGACCGGATTGTTAATGAACCAACGGCAGCCGCCTTGGCGTTTGGATTAGAACAGCTTGAGGAAGACAAGCATATTCTGGTATATGATTTAGGCGGCGGCACCTTTGACGTTTCGGTTGTAGAGATGATGAGTGGTATTTTGGAGGTAAAAGCATCAGCCGGTAATAATCAACTGGGTGGGGAAGATTTTGACTGGCTGTTAGTGGATTGGCTGGCAAGCAAGATTAAAAAAAGCCATGGAATTGATCCGTTAAAGGATATCCGTGCTAAGAGCCTGCTTAAGGAACAGGCCGAAAAGATTAAGATTGAATTGTCCTCTGCCGAAAAAACAGCCATCCATTTGCCGTTAGTAATGATGAAAAATAACCATCCGGTGGGTCTGTCCACCGAAATTACCAGGCAAGATTTTGTTGGCCTCATTGAGGGCATGCTTACCGAAACTGTGGATTGTGTGCGGCGAGCCATAGCTGACGCCAAGGTAGACGTGTCTGAGATTCAGGAAATTCTGCTGGTAGGCGGTTCAACCCGCATACCGCGTGTGCGCGAGCTACTGACAGCGTTTTTGGGCAAAGAACCGCGTTGTGATGTTAATCCTGACGAAGCTGTGGCTTTAGGGGCGGCGGTGCAGGCTGGTTTAAAATCAGGTGAGTTGGCAGACAGTGGCCTGATTATTACTGATGTGGCTCCCTTCTCGTTAGGAACCAGTATTTTAGGCGAGCGTCAGGGGATAGCCCGCAATGGTTTGTTCAGTGTAATCATTCCCCGCAATACTACTATACCAGTCACGCGTACTGAACGGTTTTATACAGCCATGCCAGGGCAAACCACCGTTCAGATTGATATTTATCAGGGTGAGCATGAACTGGTAAAATATAATCACAGTTTGGGAGAGTTTTTGCTGGAAGATATTCCGGCTAATTATAAGGATGTTGAGCCTATTGATATTACCTACCGTTATAATTTGAATGGCATTTTGGAGGTTACGGCCAAATGTGTCAGCAATGACCGGGAAGCGACACTGACTGTCCATGATGCCTTAGCAAGGGATTCCAAGCAGCAATTTGTGCAAAGTCTGGACAAGCTGCAAGCCTTGTATGAAAATGCGCCAAAAGAGGAAATAGATGAGGAAAGCGAATTTGATTTATCTGATTTTGACATTGAAGATGAGGAGGACGAGGCCGGAGAGGCTTCTATCGAAGACCTACGCGAGGAAATAGGCATGCTGCAAGGCCGGCTAGCGGCAATAATGCCAGACAGCAACGAGCTTCAGCGGCGAAAGATAGATAAGCTCAAACGCAGACTGGAAGAGGCTAAACTGCTGGAAAATACAGCAGACATCCAAGAAATTATCGACGAGACGACAGATCTGTTGATTGATTTGGAGATGGAGGATGAAGAATAATGCCGAAGCAGGAAGTGCTGTTTGCGGAGTTGCTTCCCCAAGAGGAGAGCCCTGTTTCCGGACAGAATACTACCGGGAAGCCAGGCGGCAAAGCGGGAATAAGGCGGCGTAAAAAAGCCAACCGTAAGGTAGAAGATTATTATGCATTGCTGGCGGTAAACCAAGATGCGGAAGTTGCGGATATCAAGCGGGGATATTTGCAAAAGCTTAGGCAGTATCCGCCTGAGAACTACCCGGCAGAGTTTGAACAGATCCGCAAAGCCTATGATACATTACGGGATGCTGCGCAACGTAAAGAATATGATATTGTACGCCAATACGGCGAATCAATTGAAGATTTATTAGATGAGGCAGTTGGTCGCAGGGGAATAACAGCCCAGTCGGTTAAGCTGCTGCAACGGGCAGTTAAGATTGATCCCCTGCACACCAAGGCTCGCTTGGCACTTGCTTATGCACATATTTACCGTGATGAGGTAGCTGCTTTTGAGAGACAGTTTGTCGAACTTATGAGCCAGGCCGGGCCTAATAAGTGGCTTACCATAATGGGAGGAAAAATCACGCAGCTGTTGCAAGTGGGACGGATAACAGCTGCATTTGATGAATTGCAAAAAGTAACCGCTAGGCAGCCTGATGCTATTAAGAAACTGTGGCCTGTATACATAAATGTCTATGGCGAGGCAGGAGAAGTGGAGCTACTGCTGGCAGAGGTTGAAACGGCCATAAAAGCTATTGAGACACCTGAACCGGCTAATGCTGAGCTGTATGTAGCTTGGATTCAGGTGGTAATTGCTTTCGACGAGAGCGGAAAAAAAACAGACAGAGTGTTGAGTGCCACGAAAAAGTGGCTAAAGAATTTTACTAACACAGCAGATTCGGCAGATATTTCAAAGATTTTTAGTAAGGAATATGAAAAATGCCGTGAGGCAAGTGAATATCAAAGTGCCAAGATATTCATTGATTTAGCCATTATGGCAGACCAGAAAAATTCGGATTTACAGCAATATGCGCTCGAAATCCAAACGGTAGTGCAGATAATGCGGGAGTTTGACCGTATTTTGGACGATAAAAGACTGTTTCCAGGTGTTATAATTGAAGCATTGCGCTGGGTAAGCGAAGAATTCCACGTATTGGAAGAAGAACTGGAAGAAATGACATATTGGCTGCCGCCAGAGTTCCACGAGGAAATTTCAGATATGGATGAAGATTATGCTGCCGGTATTATTTTGCTGAAGAAACGATATCCTGTGATATACCGCCACTATCAGCAGCGGTGGGAGGCAATGTTTAAAGAAAAAACGGCTGGTTTAAACAGGGAAGAACGACGAAGCCTAAGGTTGTAGCTCCGTGAATGTATGCTAAAGGCACACAAAGATTAATTAGGTACACTGAGAAGCGGGTTCTGCAGAACCGCTTCTCATATTTTCTTCCAAAAAATAAGGGACTGTCTCAATTTTATTGAGACAGTCCCTTTTGGGATCATTGCTGGATATTGAAATTATAGTTCAGACCGTTATTATTATCCCAATTATTTGCTGAATCTTTAAAGGAGACGCATAGTGTATCATGGTTGTTAGCTATGACAGTAGTCTCAAAACCAGAAGGTGTTCTGGTCATATGCACATCCTGAGTATTTTGCCATTCAAAGCCATAACCAATATGAGCATGAACACAGGAAGCACCACTTTGGGGTAATAATCCGTTGTAGCAGATTTTCACATCTTCGCCTGGATGGGGATTGGTAGGGCTGATAATTACACTGTTCGCTAAATACTCGTTGCTGTTTGCCTTAAAGATCATATTATCTCCTCCTTTTGATCGACTATAGCTTAGTATTTCACAATTAAATTTCATCATTCCTGTAGATTACTGGTAAGCATTAATAATAGAAAAATAAATAGTACATGTAAATTTTTAGCTCAGTGGGAACAATATTTGTATTATCTTGCGAGGAGGCTGCATATGAAAAAAAAAGATTGTATTGCTATGGTACTTGCCGGAGGAAAAGGTACTCGTCTTAGCTCACTAACTTCAGCTATTCCCAAACCGGTAGTACCTTTTGGCGGAAATCATTGTCTCATCGACTTCACACTAAGTAATTGTTTCAATTCCCATATTGATACGATAGGTGTCTTGACACCAGCTAAACCATTTAAGCTTCCAAACCTGATGAAACGGCAAGATGCCAGTTCGACAATATATTCTTTACCTCCACTAAATAGACTGCAAAGTTGTATAGCTAGCGAATATACTGGAACTGCTAATGCTGTACATGCAAATGTAGATTTTATTGATCAATTTAACCCGGAGTACATTTTAATAGTATCAGGTGATCATATTTATAAAATGGATTATACTGAACTTCTTGCTTATCACAAGGAAAAAAGTGCAGTCGCAACCGTTGCAGTTACCACTGTTCCATGGGCAGAGACTTATCGGTTTGGCATCATGACTACTAAGACAGATGGAGCTATCGCAGAGTTTACCGAAAAACCAACTAATTCCCAAAGCAATCTTGCATCTATGGGGGTCTATATTTTTACTTGGGCAACTTTGAAAAAATACCTTTTACAAGATGCTTGCAATAAAAAATCCAGCCATGATTTCGGTAAAGACGTTATCCCCACTATGCTGAGCCAGGAAGAAAAAATGTATGCCTATTCATTTAAAGGATATTGGAAAGACGTGGGGACAGTAGAAAGTTTGTATGATGCGCATATGGACTTGCTAAGAGAGCCTCCCGCACTTACTCTCGTAGATGCCAATTGGCCTGTTTTTTCTACCATGGCAGGAGATGTGGCCCAGGCTGCCATTTTATTTGATAAAGAAAGAAATTCGCTTTTACATAGCGGTAGTTCAATCAACGGATTAATTAATGGATCGGTTATTTTTTCTAACGTATATATTGGGAAAAATGCCAGTATTAAAAATTCCGTAGTTATGCCCGGAACCGTAATTGGTGAGGGGGCATGTGTTGAGCGAGCAATTGTTGGACCTGGGGCATATATTAGAGATGGTTACAGCTTGCTGGGGGATATTGATGGCTATTCGCGGATTGCAGTAGCTAGTGAAAATTCTACCATTCCTGATGGTTTGCCAATATATGCGCTCGACAGTCGCGAAAAGATAAAACAGACTGTATCTAAAATAAAAAGCGACTCAATATTGGATTTTGGCAGTCCTTCTTTGGTGAGAAGATGAAACATATACTGCCAAAGTATTTGAAGGCAAGCAGAAAATAAGACTGGACTGTAAAAGCGAGGTCTGGACATGAATTATGAAAAACTTTACGGCGTCGGATTATTGGCGGCGGCTGGCAAGGCAATATCAATTGTTATACGGCAAGTTCTATTTAGAAACAGGAGGAAACAAGTGATGGTTAAAAGCAAAGACCGGCATGGAAAGACGGTTGTAGAAGCAGAGACAGCCTTAGCTATGATAAGTTTTGGAAATGAATGGGGTGAATTGAAAAACCAGACTGAGAAAGAAAGGTTTAAGGCGCATTTTTTAGATAGATTAAAAAGTCTGCATGGAAAAACACTAGCCGCGTCTTCTGATTGGGAGAGGTATAGTGCATTAGCCAGTGTAGTGCGGGACTATATCAGCAAAGACTGGATTGCTACCAAACAGCATTATGCTGCTACGCATAGCAAACAGGTATATTATTTTTCCATAGAATTTTTGCTGGGGCGACTATTGGGGTCTAACCTGCTAAATTTGGGAATAAAAGATATTTTCCAGGAAGTATTGGATGAGTTGGGGATTAATTTGGCGCAAGTAGAAGCTCAGGAAGAAGATGCGGGACTTGGTAATGGGGGACTTGGCCGTTTAGCCGCTTGTTATCTTGATGCTATGGCTTCTGAACATATTCCGGGGCATGGCTGTGGTATACGTTACCGATACGGACTTTTTGAACAAAAGATTGTTAACGGATATCAGCAGGAGTATCCGGACAACTGGTTGAAAAACGGCTATCCATGGGAATACAGACGGCCGGATGAAGCAGTGGAAGTTAAATTCGGCGGCAACATACGAATACAGATTAACGGAAAAACCGAATACATTCATGAAAATTACGAATCAATCATGGCGATTCCCTATGATATTCCTGTAGTCGGTTACCAAAACCATATTGCTAACACGCTAAGGTTATGGAGTGCTGAAGTAAAATTGCAAGACTGGGTATGCTCTGGGTTCAGTCGTGATGACTGTCAGGGAACAATTGAATATACCCAAACAGTGCAAAATATTTCAACTATCCTCTATCCGGACGATAGCTCTTATGAAGGCAAGGTTCTCAGGCTAAAGCAGCAATACTTTATGGTGTCAGCCGGGTTGCAAAGCATTATCCGCAATTATAAGGCTGTAAACACCGATATCGGTCAATTATTTAATCACATAGCTATTCATATCAATGACACGCATCCGGCACTGGCCATTCCTGAGCTTATGAGGATCCTGATGGATGAAGAGAGGCTGGGATGGAACGAAGCATGGGATATTACCACTAAGACCATATCTTATACGAACCATACGATATTGCCGGAGGCCATGGAAAAGTGGCCGGTCGAAATGGTGAAAACTTTGTTGCCGCGCATTTTTATGATTATTAACGAAATCAATGAGCGGTATTGCCGGGAACTGTGGGGCAAATATCCTGGCGAATGGGAGCATATTCACCATATGGCAGTGATTGCCGATGAACAAGTTCACATGGCCCATTTGGCTGTTGTAGGCAGTCATTGCGTAAATGGGGTGGCAAAACTTCATACCCAAATTCTCAAAGAGCAGGTTCTGGCAGACTTTTACCATTTTTCACCCGCTAAGTTTAGAAATATTACAAATGGTGTTACTCATCGACGTTGGTTGATGCTGAGCAATCCGTCGCTGGCTGCACTGATAAATGATAAGATTGGGCCGCATTGGATTGAATATCCCTGCGATATGGCGCAGTTAATGAGCTATGCCAATGATACCGGTTTTCAACAGGATGTCGCTAAGATCAAATTTCAGAACAAACTAAATCTGGCGCAGCATATTAAAGAAAAGTATGGTGTAAACGTTGATGCCAATTCCATTTTCGACGTGCATGTAAAACGTATACATGCCTATAAAAGGCAGCTTATGAATGTGCTGCATATTATGGATTTATACAACAGGATAAAAGATAGTCCGTCTCTTGATATCATGCCACGAACCTTCATTTTTGGGGGGAAAGCGGCTGCAGGCTATTTTGAGGCAAAATGTACAATTAAACTAATTCATGCACTGGCTGATATGGTAAATAACGATAAAAGCATTCGTGACAAAATAAAAGTGGTATTTATGGAAAACTATAATGTTTCATTGGCTGAACTTATTATTCCTGCTGCTGATGTCAGTGAGCAGATTCCTACTGCCAGCAGGGAGGCTTGCGGTACCGGAAATATGAAATTGATGATGAACGGTGCCGTTACCATTGGTACATTAGATGGCGCCAATATTGAGATTCGCGATGTTGTGGGTGATGAAAATATCATTATTTTTGGACTCACTGCCCGGGAAGTACTGAATTATTACCGGCATGGCGGCTACAATTCATGGGATATCTACAACAGCGATATAAGAATCAAAACCGTTACCGAGCAGCTTATTAATGGCTTTTTTCCGCAGGGACGGGATGAGTTTAAAGTGCTGTACGACTCCTTGCTCTATCACAACGATCGTTACTTTATGCTCAAAGATTTTGCTTCTTATGTGGAAGCTCAGAATTTGCTTGACAGCCGGTATAAGGATCATAAGATGTGGTCAAAAATGTGTATTGCTAACATTGCTCATTCGGGGAGATTTGCAGCAGATCGGGTATTTACCAAATATGCTATGAATGTTTGGGGAATACGGCCTGATGATCCTGTCCGCTGTGATTGCTCAGATGACGAATTCATGAGTTTCCACCATACCGGTTGTACGCGCAGTAATCAGTCAAGCAGCATGCCGTTACAATAAGCAAAATGAGATGATCATTGTGCAGAACGGAATTTCAATTTTGCATAGTGGTAGTTCAATCAAAGGACGCTAATTGCATTATGCGACAGCAAAATGGGGGGGAATAGTATGACGTTGAAAGGAAAAGTGCTGATTGCGCAAGGCGGGGGTCCTACAGCGGTTATCAATCAAACGTTGGCAGGCATTGTTTTAGAATCGAGAAAATATGGAGAAATGACCCGGACTTACGGAGCGATTCATGGCGTAGAAGGTATAGTTAACGAGAATTTCTTAGATTTGACGCAGGAAACGAGTCATAACTTGGAACAGGTTGCAATGACGCCATCGTCAGCCTTATGGTCTACGCGGATAAAGCCGGATAGCAAGTACTGTCATGAGATTTTTCAAGTGTTGCAAGCCCACGATATCAGGTATTTCTTTTACATTGGAGGTAACGATTCTGCTGATACTGTTTGGATCGTGAGCGAAGAGGCCAAGAAGGTTAATTATGATTTAAGGACTATTCATGTTCCCAAAACAATTGATAATGATTTAGTTCTAAACGATCATACTCCTGGTTACGGTTCAGCGGCTAGATTTGTAGTTCAGGCATTCATGGGAATCAATCTGGATGTTAGAGCCCTTAGAGGCGTTTATATTGGTGTTGTGATGGGCCGGCACGCGGGCTTTATGACAGCAGCTTCCGCTATTGCCCAAAAGTATCCAGATGATGGACCACACCTTATATATCTTCCGGAACGAGAATTTTCTATGGAAAAGTTCTTAGCAGATGTTAAACAGATGTATGACCGTCATGGGATGTGTATTATCGCTGTTTCAGAAGGAATATGTGATGCCGGCGGTGTGCCGATTATCGCTACTATGCGCAAGGATCTCGAAATCGATGCTCATGGTAATGTAAATCTCTCCGGCACGGGTGCCATAGGAGATTTATTGGCACAGCAAGTGAAGGCTCGGCTGGGAATTTCCCGGGTTCGGAGTGATACATTTGGCTACCTGCAGCGATCATTTGTGGATTGTGTTTCCGATATTGACCAACACGAGGCGAGGGAAGTAGGTGAAAGAGCCGTTCAAATGGCTTATTGGAATAATGTTAATGGATCACTCACTATTCAGCGAACCGGCAATTATTCTGTTGACTATCGCTTGGCTGGAGTGGAAGAAATTGCAGCAAAAACAAGGGTTATGGCGGATGAGTTTATTAATAAGGAAGGTAACCATGTCACAGACGCCTTTAGATTATATATAAGGCCTTTACTGGGGTCTGGATTACAAATACCATCGCATTTAAGGGCACCCAGAGTGCCGAAGCTGCTAAATAGTGAGTGAACTTCAGCTATGCTGAAACAAGTTCACTGGAAATCTTTCGATTGCATATAGACATTTTCCGTTCTCCCTTGAAATCAATCATTGACCGTAATAGCATGGCCCCTGGCATACGCCAGGGGCCTAAAGTATATAGACAAGTTATCGAGAATTATTAAATTTAGCAATAATTACAGCAACAGAAATAATCGCAGCCCACATAAGATAGTCCTTTATTAGATCTAGTAATTCTAGCATTATTTTGTGCCCCTTTACCATTTATAAAGGTATAATCATCTATTTTTTTAACGGAATCTCGGGTCGGGCCAATACCTATGATGGTAATACCTATAAGGCCACCAAATATCTTGCTCAAGAATAACTACATTCGGCTCCTCGTGATCACTGTACCTTTTATACCGTAAAACAACTTCATTACTGATAGGATGCCATCCGTCTTTGCCAATAATTATGTATTTAGGATCTACATCGCTCTCATCCATAGACAGCCTAAAATTCACATACCTTCCTTTAGATATGTGAAAATCAATCGCTCTCTCATCTCCTGAAGTCGTAAATTTGTAGGTTATCTCTTTGCCCTTCTTATTAATCTGAAAGCAATCATTATTGTCTTTGTTGTACTTACCAAAAACATCCTCAAAATTACCGTCAGTACTTATAGTTCCGCTGAAATTATGCGTGCTTCCATCAGTGGTCATTCGCAAGTGCACGCCTTCTTTATCCTGCCACAAAAAATATCCTATAATCTTGCCCGGGATAAGCTCAAGTGGCCGATCATCGAACTTCTGGGGAAATGATGCTGCAAATGCACTACTACAAAAACAAAAAACACCTAACAATGTAATAAATAAAATCCTCCATTTTTTCATGGAATCGCTCCTTTCTATCATCGGTTTCGGAAGTACCAAGAAGTTTACTCATTCTATACTACTAATAATGGCTTAATACTATTGTAATATTTCAAAACCAGCTAATCAAGGCATTCAAGAACAAAAAGCCATACCCGATGGATATGGGCTAAGAACAGCTGACCAATCCCGGTTATTTCTTGCGGCTCTCTTGGGCGGGCATGTGCAGCTTATGGGAGCGTATAGTCCCGCGATTTTAAAAGAACATGTAGAAAGTGGCACTATCAGAATACTAGGTGTTGCCGACGAGAATAGATTAACCCTTCCCGGCTTTGAGAATGTACCAACCTTCAAGGAGCAGGGAATCAATGTTGATTTTAGCTTTTGGAGTAGAATCGCGGCTCCCCAAGGTATAACGCTAGCCGAAAAGGCCAGACTGATAGCAGGGCTAAGGGAACTAATCAATGACCCTGACTTCAAAAAGAATATGGAGGAACTGGGAATGTCAGTCCAGTATATGGGGCCAGAGGAATTTAGTGAAAGATGGATAGAAGATAATGCAAAATTGACGAAAACAGTAAAAGAGACCGGAATTGCAGAACTTATTGCGTCTCAGAAAAAATAAATCGTGGGTAATTTTCTCAAAACATCATCGCTCTGTCTCCTATATACCAGTATAATTTATGTCAATAACCCCGTCTCCCTGTTTCTCCGTCCCCCTGTTTCTCAGTCTATTTCCGGTACCGTTTGAAAATTACTTTTATATCTCACATAAATAGGGTATAATAGACATAGATTAATACAGCAAAACGCCCCTGCTGGTAACAGGAGCGCTTTGCATTTGAAATAGGGAGGCTACCTGAGCCAAATAGTGATTGCTAATGGTTTAAGTAATATTATCGTTATGGCGATAATTAACCAGACAATCACTCGCGGAGAAATCCACATGGTACTCACCTCCTTATTCAGTTTGGGACGAGTTGGCGCTCGTCCCATTTACATTATAACGTGGTTTTGGTAAGATTGGTATAAATAGTAAGCTGGAGCCGCCTCAGTTTTGTGTTTTAATGAACCGTAACGTGAGATGTATTGAAATTTGTAAGTAGGTTTGGATTAGGTTGTTGCTATAACCGTAACACGTAGTGTACTGTCTTAAATGCTAAATGTAATAAGCGTAAAAAACTCCTAGTGTAGCGAACTCTCGTTATATAGGAGTTTTTTATAAATTTTTCTAAAAAAGAGAAAAATTGCATCACTGAGTTATAATATGTGTGTTAATATAGTAGTATGAATTTATTTTTGTTTCCAATCCTATATACAACGATTTTAATTAAGAGATAAGGAGGGGGAAATTTGTATTTCGAGTTAAAACTAACGATACTGCTGAAAAGATCAACGCATCATTTACAGATGCAGGAAGCGATCGGGAACTGGATTAGTCAGGCACAACTATCCGATCCTCTTTTCAAACAAACCCATTATGACAAAACCTATAAGCATTTTGTATTTAGCAACTTATATCCCACTGAAAAAGACGGGATCTATCAGCAAGGGCGTATCTATGTCCTGACGATTCGCAGTTCAATTGCAGATACCTTAACCCGTATTCAGCATTGTCTCAAAAAATGCCGGGAAAGTGAATACGTTCAGCTTGTTGCCGGCGAGCAGCGAGCAAGGCAGCTGGGACACATTACGGAGCTGCTTACGATTACACCGGCGATTGTGACAATCGACCGGCAGCCATGGGTGCCGGAAGACAATATTGAATTACTGATACAGCGACTCCATGCTAATGCCGAAAAGAAGTTTAAATCGCTTTATCCTGAGGCTCCGGTACAGAAGGGGCAGCCCTTTATTCAGGGCATTACCATTGAGAACCGCAAGCCGCTGGCTACTGCCTATAAAGGCCGTAAATTATTAGGCAATAAGCTGCACCTGCTTATTCACGAGGACGAGTATTCACAAAAATTAGCCAACGTAGTCATGGGCTCTGGGTTAGCAGAGAAGGGCTCGATTCTTGGAGCGGGCTTTTGCCTGGCAAAATACCTCAAATGATGCAAGGAGGTGAAGTTTTTTGATCAGAGATTTGACAGTCGGCTTTCAAAAGGCACAGGAAAAGTTTTCCTCGAACATTCAGGAGAAGTTTCCTCCCATCATTCAGGATAATTATAAGCTAAAAGAGGGGATTTTTATCCGGCTGAATGTGAATCAGAGCTGGGAAGACCAGGTTGCCTCATTTGAACAAAATCATTTCATTATTCGTCGCCAAGAAGAACCGCAAAATACTGAATTGCTCAATTGGTTTAAATGTCAAGACTATTTAAGCTCACTGGTAGATATGAATAAACCGGTTGATTCAAAAAAACAAGTACATAGTAATAACCCGCTGGCGCTGTTCATGAAAAGGGAGGTTTTCTTGGCCGAAAAACAGGGAGGTAAGTACACTACCCAGGAGAACTTGGAGCGCTACTTACTAGCCACTGGCAGCGATCCGGTGCGTCAAAAATGGCTGGAAATGATACCAAAGGTAAAAAGCAGGAGTAGCAAAGATAACAGTCAGAGGGAAGTAAAGCCTTCAGTGAATGGGTTAGCAAAAGAACTGCAATTTTTTCAACAGTCTGAATACGCAGTGGCATTGACTTACCTTGATAGCTGTGAACGGCTTCAACTGATCGGACAGATAACAAAGTGGTATCACACCAATCTTGCAGTGTTAACGGAGTATATTGGACAACTTCCTTTTAAAAATTATGTGAAGCTGTTTTTTACTTTCGACTCTCCGGCTCCAACCCTTGTTTGTGAGCAAATATATGCCTTTGAATATGTACTGTATACCATCCCCAAGATTTTTAACAGCAATGACTATAACCAGTTGGTAGCTGCAGAACTCGTCGGGCTGCCAAGCTTTGATATGACAATGAACAGTAAGAAGCCCTTTATGGAGCATAAAACAATGCGCAGTCAGGCCCCTGAACGGGTTACTCTGCAGCAGGCAATGATGGCCAAGCAAACTACAGAATGGCTGGCAGCGGCTAAGCCCCCCTATGCCACCAATAAAATCGGCTATGAGTCAGGGTTTGTTCCGCCAACCGGTCATGTACCACCGGAAGGCACCTTTCATGTCTATATGGATGGAAAGTATAATGAACTCTATGGTTTTGAGAATGTTCCTTTTCCGCCAACGACAACGGTACAGGTAGAGTGGCTTAATATTTTGCAGCTAAAAGATCCTGCTGGTGATGAAAAATATTACGAAACCATTCAGACTGCGGAAGCCTTGCAAAAAACAATTAGCAGTAGATTCTTTCGTGGCCGGTTGAATCATTCGTTTATATTGAATGAACCGGACGTTAAAGCCGGGGAATTTACCGCTCTGATGGCAGCTTTGTATTTGCAAAGCAGGCAGGCTTTTCATGATTGGTTCTATAAAGGGACAACTGTTTCACTACGGGGGATTTTTGCTAAAGTGACGTTTCGATTGCTGGTGGAACAATTCATTCATGTGGAAACGTCGCGCATAGCAGAGCTTGCCGATGCTTTCAATCTGCGTTTATCTATCCAAATGGCAATTGATGATAAGGGAGGCAAAATAATGGCAGATCGCATTAAAGGAACAATGGATTCTTTGCGCGACAAGCTGGTAAATGAAGGGCTTGTTGTATGTGCAAATGATGAAGAGTTTTATTTTATGGCCGGGCAATTGGCGTACTACTTAATTAGTCAGTCCAGAACACAAAAAATAACTGGTGAGATGTATGAGCCTTTCTTACGGGCAAAAAATGGGCATCAGTTGAAGAAACGCCTGGAGGAAGCGTATATGCTTTATAAGCATGAGATTTTTTCCGGTTATCGCCGATTCAATCAGGCCTTTTCCCTAGTGCTGGGTTATGTGCCGGAGACCGATAATCAAGGCAGTGCCCGTGAACTTTTATTGGCAGGGATTTTCGCAGATAATTTGTTATTTGAAAAAAACGCTAAAGGAGTGGAATGAGATGGCAAAAATGAAGCAGCGTGTGATTGGCTTAATCGGTATTGTCAGCAGAATGGCAAATTGGAATGCTGATTTTACGGGATTGCCGAAGACAACGAGTGACGGGAATATTTTTGGCAGCGATAAAGCATTGAAATATAGTATAAAGCGTTTGTGGGAATGGAACGGAGAAAAAGTGCTGTATATTCGGTCCTACAAATTGGGGAAGGGCAAAGAAGGCGAAAAACTGCAGCCCCGGGATTTACAGGAACGATACCAGCAATTATTTGGTGAAAGTGTGTCCAAAGATTCGACGATTGTATTGAAACGATTATTTTCGTGTGTTGATGTTATGAATTTTGGAGCTACGTTTGCGGTTGAAGGACAAAACATCGGCTTAACCGGTGCAGTGCAAATTGGACAAGGCTTCAACAAGTATGATGAGACCAATGTAGAAGTACAGGATATCTTATCTCCCTTTCGCAACTCCAATGAGAAGAGTCAGGAAAAAGACGCCACTTCTATTGGCAAGAAAATCATGGTCGATGAAGCGCATTATATTTATCCTTTCACAGTAAACCCGAACCACTATGAAAATTATATTGGATTGCCAGGTTTAGATGAGTTTCAAGGCTATACACAGGAAGCTTATGCCGCCTTCAAAGAAGGCGCTTTGCTTGGGGCCACTGCCCTGCAGACAAACAGTAAGTCCGGCAGCGAAAATGCTTTTAGTCTGTTTATTGTATTAAAGGAGAATGCACTAGCCTATCTGCCTAATCTGGATCCTTACGTTACGGTATATAAGAACGAGAATAAAACCATTTATGATCTGTCGGCAATTGCCCCGATGGTGGCAGGCATCCAGGAGCAGGTTGAACAAATTGAACTCTACATCAATCCTTATGCAGCAGAAGTCCGTTTAGAGCTTGACGGCCTCAAGCGTTACAATATTATTACGAGGGCGGCGCTGTAACCATGCGTACACTTCGGTTTGAACTAAAAGGCGAAACGGCATTTTTTAAGAAACCAGATGTCAATAGTTATGCCTATTTTACGTATAGCCATATTCATAAAATAGCCTTGTTCGGGATGCTTGGGGCAATACTCGGTCATGGTGGTTATATGCAGCAATATGATGTTAATTATCCGTTGACTACTAATCGCAAAAAGGCAAAAGAAGTTCAGGTGTTTCCCGAATTTTACGAAGTATTTCAGCAGGCCAGGGTCAGTATCATACCTCATGGGGATCGCGGATATTTTGCTAAGAAGCTTCAGATTTTCAATAATACGGTCGGTTACGCCAGTCAGGAAGAAGGCAAAGTCTTAAATGTGCGGGAACAATGGCTGGAAAAACCACATTGGACAATTTATGTCGCAGATGATGAGGGGTTGGCAGCTGGTATTTTTGCGAAGCTGTCCGAAGCCTTACTGCAGTCGCAAAGTGTATATATGCCGTACCTCGGAAAAAACGATCACCCCGCAGCAATAACTAATCCGGCGCTGGTGGAGGTTAGTCCGGCCGGGCAGGTACAGTTTATTGACTCACTGCATCGCAGTGATACTCTTGCTTATAAGGTGAGGGGCAAAATTAAGCCTGGCCAAGGTAAAAGCTTTTTCAAAGAATGTATGCCTGTTGCCCTTAATGCAGAAAACAACGGGTATGTTTTCCATCCTCTGGTAGTAGCCAATCATGAGATTGATCAAGCTTCCATTAGTGAAGACGATTATCGTAATTTGTATTGTGACGGGGAGCGCGTATTGTATTTTATCTAATAGTTATCCGGGGTGTAATGCGGCATCCCGGATATTGCTTTAGAAAGGAGTTTTCTTCTATGGGAATCGGAGCCTATCTGATTGACGGTGCTGAGATATTACTGGCTCACACTGCGAAGAAGGGAACAGGGAAAGAGCCGGAATCACTTATCGAGCATTCTAATTTAGTGCTTCACTATGTAGATAAGCTTTCTGAGCACAATGGATTATCGTCGGCCATTCAAAGAGCTGTAGCAAACCTGACCGTGCAGGATGAGCCGCTGACTCTTGCGGCCCAATATTGGGTTGTCAAATGTTTTAGGCAAGCCATATATTTGCATGATCTAGGTAAAATCAATCCTGTATTCCAGAAGAAAAAAATGGGTAATCAGCAAATAGAAAAGCTATCCCTGCCAGGGGATTCTAATCACGCACTCCTATCTGCGCTACTGTACCTGGATATTCATCTTGCCGAGCTTGATGAAATTGAATTTCCCGGGGCTAATTCGTTGGTGGGCAATTTCATGAAGCAAGTGCTATACGTATTTGCCTATGTTATTTCACGACACCATACGTATCTGGCGAATATAGAAGAACCGGATGGCGAAGAAACCAGTTTTGAAAAACAGCTGCAGTTGTTGCAGAAAAAAATTCAGCGCTATCCTGGCTATGTGCATTACTACCGGTATAAAGAGAGGCTGTGTTCTAGAGAAATCATTGCAGAGATGTTGAAGAGCAGATATCAACGCTTTACTGATACACATTCACCTTTTCCTTTTTATGTTTTAGCGAAATTGCTATATTCCACTATGGCAGCCTGTGATTTTTATGCTACTTATGCCTATGACGCAGAAAGAAGTCTGGAGTTTCAGTATTTTAGCAAGAAGCAAGAGCTTCGGCCTGTACTTGAGGCCTTTCACAACACCGAAATCTATCGTGGTGTACAAGAGTTACGCAATAATCCGCAGACCACAACGCTTAGTCCTATTAACAGATTGCGGTCAGCTTTGTTTTTAGCTACAGAAGCAGAGCTGCTGCGCAATTTGGATAAGCAGCTATATTATCTGGAGGCTCCTACAGGTTCCGGCAAGACGTATATGTCGATTAATTTAGGATTAAAATTGCTAAACAGCGAATTAGGGCTTAATAAGTTAATCTATGTGTTTCCTTTTAACGCATTGATTGAGCAGACTAAGCTGACCTTAGATAAGATTTTTCCAGATGAACTGCGCAACCAATACCCTATGCCTGTAATCAATTCAATAACACCGATCATAAGTAAAAAAGAAGAAGCTGCTGAAACTGGCAATGGAGAAACAGAGCCGGACTTTGACTACAAGTCAGTATTGCTGCAGCGGCAAATGCTGCAATATCCGGTGATGCTGACTTCTCATGTTAACTTTTTTAATTATCTGTTTGGGCTGGGAAGAGAGTCCAATTTGGCTTTTACTCATTTGTGCAACAGTGTTGTTATTCTAGATGAGATCCAAAGCTATAAAAATGCAATCTGGAAAGAAATCATTCATTTTTTACAGTCCTTTGCCAAGCTGTTGAATATGAAAATAATTATCATGTCAGCCACTTTGCCTAATTGGGATTTGTTAGTAGCGGGAGAAAGCGATACATGTTCTCTAGTTACTGAGCGAGAACAATATTTTCAAAACCCATTATTCCGCAATCGGGTGCAGCTGCATTTTGAACTTCTCGAGAAAAAAGTCATAACGGAAGAGGAATTGCTGGCCGAAGTACTCAAAAAACTCAAAGACCGGCAGGCGCAGGGAAAATCTACCCGCTTATTGATTGAATTTATTACGAAGGGTGCTGCAAGAAGTTTTTATCGATGCCTGCAGTCAGCGAAGCTGGACATCCCTTTATTTGAGTTGACAGGTGATGACAGCAATTTATTGCGAAAAGAAGTTTTAAAACAACTTAGCAAGGATGAAAAAGACAATTTTTATTTGCCGAATGCCATAGTTGTGGCCACTCAGGTGATTGAAGCGGGTGTTGATATCGATATGGATATTGGCTTCAAGGATAGTTCCATGCTTGACAGTGAAGAACAGTTTTTGGGGCGAATCAATCGTTCGTGTTTGCGTCCGGATTGCCACGCTTACTTTTTTAATATGGTTAAAACAACACTCATCTATCGCGCCGACCAGCGTACGGCCTATGATCTGCAAGACGAGGGCTGTCAAAAAATGTTGCAGGACAAGGACTTTAGCGGTTTTTATCATTTGATAATGGAAAAGATTAATGCGGAGCGACAAAAAGCTAATTTGAAAAACTGGTCCTATTTTACCGCCAGTGTGCAACAATTACAGTTTAAAGAAGTAGAAGAGGCAATGCGGCTAATTACAGAAAAACAGTATACCTTGTTTATTGCTCATGCGGTGGCTTATAAAAATGAGGACGGCGAAGCAGAGCAACTGGATGGGGCGCAAGTCTGGGAAAAATTCAAGGTTCTTTTGGCGGATCGGGAAATGGAATACGCTGAGCGAATCGTGAAACTTTCACAAATTAAAGAGAAAATGGCCTATTTTACTTTTAATTATGGGATTCAGCATAGCGGCAAGCAAACACCACCTCAATTTTATACTGAAGTAGTTGGCACGCTATATTACGTACCCGATGGTGAACGTTTTATGGAATTGGATAAAAATACAGGGGCGAAGAAGTTTAACCGTCAGGCTTATATCGGTGAGGAGGTGTCGCCGCTCTTATGAGAATAACAGGCACCATTGTTAATTATTATATCCATTGCAAGCGGCAGTGCTGGCTTTTTGCTTATAAGATGAATTTCGAAGATGATAGCGAAGATGTGCGTATCGGGCGCATATTACATGAAATTCGCAGCGAAGGACGCACTAATACGGAGATTCAAATTGAAGGTATTAAAGTTGATAAAATGACTGAAGAGTATGTTGTAGAGTTGAAAAAATCGGATGCTGATGTGGAGGCTACAAAATGGCAGACTCTGTATTATCTGTACATACTCAAACAAAAGGGCTTGGAACGTAAAGGGAGACTGGAGTTTATTGAGCGCAACAAGCAAACGCACAAAACTGTTGAACTGGAGTTGGACAATCCTACGGAATTAAAATTGATTAGTTTATTGGAAGAAATAGAAGTGTATTTGCAACAAGATAAGCCGGTGCCGGCAATTTATGCCAAGAAATGTGAGCGCTGTGCTTACTATGCCTATTGTTATATTTAAGGAGGGATGAAGGTTGGCAAAATCAGCTCCGACTACGCGCTATATTCGCACGCCGGGAACCTTAGGGCGTGAAGACAATTCATTGACATTTCGCAATGAAAAGGGTATTACGCACATTCCGATAAATGGGCTGAAAGAGCTTTATTTATTGAATGAGATATCGTTGAATAGCAAGCTGTTCACCTTTTTATCAATGGCAAATATTACAGTCCACTTTTTCGATTACTATGGACAATTTCGCGGTACTTTCTATCCTAAAGAAGCTCGGGTGAGTGGTAAAGTGATGCTCTTGCAGGCGAAGGCTTGTTTGGAAAATCGCCTGCCGATCGCAGTTGCCTTCGTTGGAGCGATTGCGGCCAACATTCACGAGGTACTGTACCATTACTTCAAGCATGGCAATAAAGAAATCAAACCCTACTTGGATTGGTTAAAAAATGACGTGCCTGATTTATTGCCTAAAATAAAAAAAGTTCCTACCCTCCTAAGTTTAGAGGGGGAAATCTGGCGGCGCTTTTATGAAACTTTTCAATTGATTTTGCCTGAGGACTTTGTGATGAATCGCAGAGTGAAGCGGCCTCCTGACAATCCCATCAATGCACTGGTCAGTTTTGGTAACACAATCCTGTATACAAAAACGATATCGCAAATCTATCATACGCATTTGGATCAGACGATCAGCTTTCTGCACGAGCCCAGTGACCGTCGCTTCTCGTTGAGCCTGGATTTGTCAGAAGCATTCAAACCATTGATTGTTTTTCGTACTATTTTTGAAGTTGTTAACAATAGAAGAATTCAGGTCAGTAAGCACTTTGACAAGAAATATAATTACTGCTTATTAAACGAGGCGGGACGTGATGTATTCATTACCGCCATGGAAGAACGCTTACAACAGGTATTTGAGCATGGCACGATGAAGCGAAAAATAAGCTATCTGACTGCGATCAAATATGATGCTTACAAGCTGAAAAAGCATGTTGTCGAGGGAACTCCATTTACACCTTTTCTGGAAAAAGACCGGAGGTAAGCATATTATGGCAAAAAATTATAATTATGTTATTCTTGTCTATGATATTGGTGAGAAGCGTGTAGGAAAAGTATTTAAGATATGTAAGAAGTATTTGGTTCCTTTCCAAAAGTCGGTTTTTCGCGGCGAAATTACTCCTGCAAATTTAATTAAACTTCGAAGTGAACTTCAAAAAGTCATTGATAAAAAAGTTGATTTTGTAGCTCTTTTTAAAATGACCGGTGATTATGTATTTGATGAAGAAGTTATCGGAGTTCGTATCCATGATCAAGAATCAATGTTACTGTAAGAAATTTCCCAACCGGCATAATCTCTAGGTGAGGCTTGCGCCCAAGAGTTATAAGGGATGAAGAGTAATCTTGGGGTAAGTGCTTACATGTTGCTCTCCGGTTGGGAAAATATTGCGAAACCCTTGCAAACGTTGTATTGTATAGCTATAGGTGTTTTTGCAAAGCTTGATTTTATTGGCCTTTGACCGTAACATGGATGTATTGAAACAGATACGCCGCCGACAACATTCGATACCTGCGTTCTTTGACCGTAACATGGATGTATTGAAACTATCTGAGCACCCATCGGGATAAACAGCGGTTAATCCTTTGACCGTAACATGGATGTATTGAAACTAGATTTTGTTATCGATCCGCTTGTAGGAATCTTTCTTTGACCGTAACATGGATGTATTGAAACAGATAGAAATCCTGTTTAATCTGTTCGCGTTTGTCCCTTTGACCGTAACATGGATGTATTGAAACGCGGGAACACCTGTTTTTTCTGATACTTGTTGAGCCCTTTGACCGTAACATGGATGTATTGAAACTATGTTTCGCAGGCGGCGTTTACTGCTGGAAATGGCTTTGACCGTAACATGGATGTATTGAAACAATTAGGCTCTGTTATGCTATGGAAACCACCGTTATCTTTGACCGTAACATGGATGTATTGAAACCCGGTTACAGGCGGTCCCTGAGTAGGAGGCAATAATCTTTGACCGTAACATGGATGTATTGAAACTCTGATTTGCTAGCCTGTTGTGTTACCGTTGTTGGCCTTTGACCGTAACATGGATGTATTGAAACAACGCCATGCTCCCTAAATACTACCACGAAGCCTCCCCTTTGACCGTAACATGGATGTATTGAAACTAGTATTGCGGTGGTCTGCGCTCCAAGCATATAGGCTTTGACCGTAACATGGATGTATTGAAACTTGGCCTGATCGGGATTAATACCCAACTCTTTGGCTGCTTTGACCGTAACATGGATGTATTGAAACATTTTAACTGCTGCAATGCTTTCCAGTGCCTCCACCTTTGACCGTAACATGGATGTATTGAAACTAGTGCTGGATCGATGTCCAACCATTAACACCTGCCTTTGACCGTAACATGGATGTATTGAAACTATGGCATGATTTTCTTTTTTCTTGCCACCTACTTCCTTTGACCGTAACATGGATGTATTGAAACCCTAATGCAGGCGAGAGCGTTAACTCGTGACTCTCTTTGACCGTAACATGGATGTATTGAAACTGATGTCTTCCCATGTGGATTCGTAAGACTGCCGCCTTTGACCGTAACATGGATGTATTGAAACATCTACTCCCCACCATCCTCTGTATGAAGTCGGCACTTTGACCGTAACATGGATGTATTGAAACTAAAAGCAAGTACCTTGCTGAGTAACTATAGTAATTCTTTGACCGTAACATGGATGTATTGAAACCCTTCAATCGCGAGTTTAAGCATGTCTCAGCCTCCCTTTGACCGTAACATGGATGTATTGAAACAGAGTAAATTCGTTTCTTGGCATCTACTTGCCCCTCCCTTTGACCGTAACATGGATGTATTGAAACTAGGACGATAACAACCCTTGAGAAACGCCAGATACCTTTGACCGTAACATGGATGTATTGAAACTTGATCAATTAAAATAGCCAAGGAGGACACGTTATGCTTTGACCGTAACATGGATGTATTGAAACAGAATATCTTGCGCTACTTGCTGCTCGACTAGACCTTTGACCGTAACATGGATGTATTGAAACTCTTACTAAAATTGTTTCTAATGCCCTCTATCTGCCTTTGACCGTAACATGGATGTATTGAAACTTGTAAAAGCCGCACATTGTTTTTCGCCTTTCAATCTTTGACCGTAACATGGATGTATTGAAACCCAAGATACACTATACTGAGAACCTATGCCTTTACCTTTGACCGTAACATGGATGTATTGAAACAATATTATAGCCATGTCCTTCTCGGCCTCTTCAATCTTTGACCGTAACATGGATGTATTGAAACACATCACACAAGCTTATCGGCACCGTTAGAACTCCGCTTTGACCGTAACATGGATGTATTGAAACTTGTAAACATAATCAATATTCCCCCCATTTATTTCCCTTTGACCGTAACATGGATGTATTGAAACCATAAAGTAAGCGTAGTATATGGTGCTAAATGCCTTCTTTGACCGTAACATGGATGTATTGAAACTATTTAAGCGCATTAGCTCGATGTAGGTCTAATACTCTTTGACCGTAACATGGATGTATTGAAACCAGCCGCCGCCAACGTCATGCCCGAATACTTCCGCCTTTGACCGTAACATGGATGTATTGAAACTATTGTTGGGCATACTCTCTTATGCCGTCCGGTAATCTTTGACCGTAACATGGATGTATTGAAACATAACGACTGCCTTGCTTAACCAATCAAGTTATTTCCTTTGACCGTAACATGGATGTATTGAAACACTTCAGCCTTTGACTGTTGCTGCTCCCGGCCCCACCTTTGAACGTAACATGGATGTATTGAAACATGTCCTCTGGCCTGCTTGCTCTCCCATAGAGCGCTTTGACCGTAACATGGATGTATTGAAACACAGCCTCAAGGAAGTTTTGCCGGCCAACAGGGTCAACTTTGACCGTAACATGGATGTATTGAAACTACATTAACGCTTGCGCTTTAATTGCCAAGTTGGCGCTTTGACCGTAACATGGATGTATTGAAACTCCTGAATAATAGCTGCGGGTATTTGAGGCGGCTCCTTTGACCGTAACATGGATGTATTGAAACTTAGCGAACATAGCAGTAATTAGTAGCGGATCTACCTTTGACCGTAACATGGATGTATTGAAACAAAGACAAACTTTGTATGTTTTGAGGGACTATGACTTTGACCGTAACATGGATGTATTGAAACTAAATACGAATTTACTCCAAAACCAAAGGAAACCAACTTTGACCGTAACATGGATGTATTGAAACACTGACCGGCCATAGGTGACAGTAAGATCTACATTGCTTTGACCGTAACATGGATGTATTGAAACCCGTACTCGACTGAGCCAGGTCCTTTCTCAGCACCCCTTTGACCGTAACATGGATGTATTGAAACATTATATTGCCCTGCTGCCGTGAAGTTCCCAATATACTTTGACCGTAACATGGATGTATTGAAACATCTGATTACCATCGCTATCAACCGTCGTAACAGCTTTGACCGTAACATGGATGTATTGAAACCCCCTAGTAAAAGAGTGGGCAGACATGGTACTGTTCCTTTGACCGTAACATGGATGTATTGGATCGGCTACACTAAACTAGACAGATTCTATAAGGTCATGTAAAACTATAAGAAAAGAAAAAGGAGATTTACATGACAACAAGACGAGCTAAAAGAGAATTTACCGACCAATTCAAGCAACAAATGGTCCAACTTTATAACAGTGGAAAACCCCGCTCAGAAATCATTAAAGAATACGATTTAACCCCTTCAGCATTCAATCAGTGGGTCAGCAGAATAAATACTACAGGATCGGCAAAAGAATGTGATAATCGTAGCCCGGAGGAGCAAGAGTTAATCAAACTTCGTAAAGAAAATCAGAAATTGAAGATGGAAAATGATATTTTAAAGCAAGCAGCGCTGATATTGGCACAAAAATAATTGTAATCCGGCAAAATGCTCATAAATACTCTATATCAGCGATGTGTAAATGTTTAAAGATTGCCCGAAGTACTTATTATTACGAGATAATTAGCAAGTCGGATGAACGCGATTTAGAAACAAAAGTTGACTATATTTTTCATGAGAATCATGATGTCTACGGAACAAGAAAAATCAAAATAGAGCTACAAAAATTGAACTATCAGGTGTCTCGCCGCCGTATCGGAAGAATCATGAAAAAGAACGGTTTAGTCTCAAAGTACACAGTTGCCCAATTTAAACCGCACAAGCAAAAATGTAATGAAGAACTTGTTAAAAATGAGCTGAAACGGCAATTTACCGGACAAGCTCCCTATGCAGTGGTTGTCAGTGATTTAACGTATGTTCGAGTAAATTACAAATGGAATTACGTTTGTATTCTTGTAGATTTGTTTAATAGGGAGATTATCGGCTACAGTGCCGGGATTCATAAAGATGCGCAATTGGTATATGATGCATTTGCAACAGTAAAGACAGATCTGCGAAACATCCAGATGTTTCATTCAGACCGAGGTAGCGAGTTTAAAAATGAACTACTTGATGAAGTAATTTCTACCTTTGATATCAAACGTTCCCTTAGCATGAAAGGATGCCCTTATGATAACGCTGTAGCAGAGGCAACCTTTAAAATATTTAAAACCGAATTTGTATATGGCCGAAACTTCGATAGTATATGCCATCTACGCCATGAACTAGCCCGGTATATTGACTGGTTTAATAATACTAGAATTCATGGTCTCTAAATTACTTAACGCCAGTTCAATTACGCCAATTGACCTTATAAAAATTGTCCGACTAAGTGTTGACAATCCATGGATGTATTGAAACATGCTCTGCGCCACTACCTCGGCTACTCTACGCTTCCTTTGACCGTAACATGGATGTATTGAAACTTACTACCTCGTTTAGCAATGCCAGACACCGTAAAACTTTGACCGTAACATGGATGTATTGAAACGTCGTTAAACGAATCAATTAACTCTACTGCTGCGCCTTTGACCGTAACATGGATGTATTGAAACTTGGAGATAATACCGGATTGTACCAGGGCAGACAGTCTTTGACTGTAACATGGATGTATTGAAACCGCCAAGTTGGAGAAGGCGAATACAGAAAATACGTTCTTTGACCGTAACATGGATGTATTGAAACAGTATTTGTAGGTATCAACAAAGCAAGATAATTGTGTGACTCATGGAGACCTCGTAGCGTCTGAATTAAGCACACCGTAAATGGGCCGGTGTATAAAGAGAGTCAGGGTACTGGTAGTTGTGAGCATCAGGGTACATTCTCTCATTAATAAAGTTTACCATCTAACAAATTTAAAACGTGCATGGGACAAACGGCAAAGTACGGATATTGGGGGTAGCAGCGTCAACGTGTCTTTCTATTCCAGGTCTCGAGAATCTAGTAAACAGCAGTAGGCGTTTTCATAGGTTCAAAAGAGAAGTGCTTGTATCATTTGCCCATTATTTTGTATTATACTTTCAGAATACGAAGCAGAAAGAAGGTTTTTATCATACGGAACATAATATTTGACGTTGACGGTACTTTATGGGATACAACGGAAGTGGTGGCTCAAGCCTGGAACAAGGCAATTTCTGAAGTCGGTGGAACTGCGGCAGTGGTAAGTGCTGCAGTGTTAAAGAAAGAGTTCGGTAAGACGATGAAGGTCATTGCCGATAGTTTATTTTATGATGCCGATGAGAGAACTAAAGAGTTACTAATGGAAAAGTGTTGCATATATGAGCATGAGGCACTGGAAGAAAATATGGATAACCTGCTATTTCCCGATGTTGTAGAAACCATAGAAAAACTTTCCGAAAAATATGGTTTATTCATTGTAAGTAATTGCCAAGCGAGCTATATTGAATTGTTTATGAAAAAGGCGGGTATTGAACTGTATATTAAGGATTGGGAATGCTTTGGCAACACTGGCAAAGGAAAAGGCAAAAACATCATGCTACTAGTGAAAAGAAACAATTTAACCGATGTCGTATATGTTGGCGATACTCAGGGGGATTATGAGGCAACACAAATGGCTCAGATTCCTTTTATTTTTGCAAAATATGGTTTTGGTCATGTGGAAAACTATGAAAGGGCGATCAGTAGAATAAACGAGCTGCTAAATTTGTAACTGCGGTGGGGAAAAAGGGGCACACGTAAATAGAGGAACATCTTCCTCAAAATTTCGTGTGCCTTGTATTGTTTCTCCAAGTATGTAGTGCCGGAGGCATTTGAACGAGTAAAAGCGAACAAAGGAGCGGCCGAAATCGACGACGCAAGCCTGGAAGAATTTGAAGCAGATTTGAAAAACAACCTCTAAATTGAATAGTGATAGAAATAGTGAGCCGGTTGGAGTGGTTAATCGCCTTGTTCATATTTTTACAAATAATAAAAAAAATTTCTTTTAAGGAGGAATTGGGTAATAAATGTAAAATATATACAATATATTAATTTAATTTTATTTAATTTAGTATTTTAAAAATATTTAATATAGCGTGTGATATAGGCAAACTTGTCGAAAGATGAGGACGCAAAGCCATGGGTCTAAAGATTTTTTATCTATGATTGCCAGGTTGCTAATTTAATATTAGTACTGGCAGTCTTTTTTTGAGATTTTACCATTATTTGCGTTGTTTGAAATGGTGGCAGACAGCAAGAAGCCTGCAAGCTGATTCGAAAAAGATTGTAGGCTATATAGGAGCAAAGTAAAGATATTTAAGTTGCCATTACCAGGTGAAGGCGATAGGAAAAGTGGGGAATTAAGAGATGATTTACTATGAGTGATATGCTAAGGCGTGTTCAACCCATATATGAGATTGTCTTAAAGAAATTTTTTTATTGCTGGTGTGTTTTTGTCTCCGATGTGGTGCAGACACTAATTTATAACGCTCTTGCCAAAGGAAAGATAGGTAAATGGGATATTTTGAAGAAGTTAGTGGTGGTCTAACGGTGGTCAATCAAGAGCATATTCCTAACAAATTGAAAAATAAGATCAGTATGCTTCTTAATGGTTTCAAGATAAATATTTTTATTCAAAGTGACTTAGGGCCGGATGGACATATTGGGCAACAGTGGTTGGTTACAACGTCGGAGAAGCTTTTGGTTATTTCTACGGATTTGGAGAAACTAATTGTCCATCATAACGTCTTAATTAAAGATATTGCAGCAATAAACGCCGAAAGGGAATTCGGAAACGGCTGTTTGGTAGCAAATATAAATGGTGAACACGTGATGTTTATCCGCTACACTAATGCACTTGTTCGAGAGTTTAGTTATGTCGCAAGATGTCTGCAAGCGGAAATAAAAGGAGAAGATATTCCAGATATAAGTGAAGAAGACTTGTCCCGTCGATGTTCCCAATGTGGGTTTCCACTTGACTGTGGATCAGATGTGTGTTCGAACTGCGTCAATACCAGAAAAACAATTCGACGGCTCTTGTGGTATATTAAACCGTTCAGCATTGATATTGCAATGACATCGCTACTCCTTATCGTATCTCAAGTGATGGCGTTGGCGCCGCCTTATCTATCCAAAATACTCATAGACAACGTGTTTGAAAAAGCTGAAACAATGGGTGGGCATGCAACAGGCGCTCAGGAACATCATTTAATTGTGATGCTTGGAATTATTGTCCTTGCATTGTTGTTAACAAACGTTATTTCTACAGTTTTAGGAATTATCAAAACCCGTATTGCAGCTAAAATCGGGTCGAAGGTTGTTCATAATATTCGCATGGATCTCTATACTCGGCTTCATCGGCTTACTGTGGGTTTCTTTGATAAACGGCAGACTGGATCAGTGATATCTCGAGTATCTCAAGATACAAGTGCGCTGCAACAATTCTTGGCGACGGACATACAGCAGATGATTTCCAATCTTATGAGCCTGCTACTGGTGCTTGTGATTGTGTTTCAGCAAGACTGGAAGCTGGCGGTATGGACGGTTGTTCCGGTTCCATTTACAGCAATTGCAGCAACTTTGATTTTCAGGCGGTTCCAATGGATGTTTGGCAGAGTCGGGCATAGATGGTCAAAGCTGCACGCTGTTATGTCCGATTCGTTGCAGGGCTTACGTGTGGTAAAAGCATTCGCTCAGGAGGATCGCGCAGTCAAACGGTTCGAGCGCCGAAGCGAAAGTTTGTGTGCCGCGAGTATGGAAGCTGAACAGACATGGGGTACATTGTGGCCTTTACTGTGGTTTATGATGTCTGCAGGACAGTTTATTGTCTGGTATGTCGGTGGAATAGGCGTGATTAACGCAGGAATTACCACCGGCACACTAATAATGTTTATAGGATATATGGGCATGCTTTATGGTCCGGTGCAGATATTAACAAGAATGTGGGATGGGATAGGAAGCTGCCTCGCTGCTGCTGAGCGTGTCTTTGAAATCATGGATGCGCAGCTTGAGGAAAGCCAACCAGAAAACAAGACCCGGCTGTCTGATGTTAAAGGGTATATCAAATTCAACCATGTGACATTCGGTTATGATAAAAATCTGCCGGTGTTACATGATATAGATGTTGAAATAGAGTCTGGTGAGATGATAGGGATTGTGGGGCCATCGGGCGCAGGAAAGTCCACTATGATAAATCTCTTATGCAGATTTTATATTGCTCAGGAGGGTGCAATAGAGATAGATGGCTTAGATATAAGGAATATCCGTCTGGAAGACCTGCGAAAGCAGATCGGCATAGTCCCTCAGGAGTCGTACTTGCTTACGGGAACGATTGCGGATAACATCGCCTATGCCAAACCCGATGCACATCCGGAGGAAATAATCCAAGCTGCAAAAGCCGCTAATGCACATGATTTTATAGTTGGTCTTCCAGATGGCTATGAAACTCAGGTTGGGGAGCGTGGACAGTCGCTATCCGGCGGTGAGAGGCAGAGAATAGCAATAGCGCGTGCAATCTTGCATGATCCCAAAATACTGATATTGGACGAAGCAACCAGTGCAGTCGACACAGCTACAGAAAAACAGATTCAGCAAGCGCTTATGCGACTAGTAAAAAATCGTACAACTTTCGCTATTGCACATAGGCTCTCGACACTGCGAAATGCCGACCGTCTACTTGTTTTGGAAAAAGGGAAGTTAATAGAATGTGGCACACATGAGGAACTGCTTGCCAAAAATGGAGCATATTCAAAACTTGTCAATATGCAAAATGAGCTTACAAGATTGGTGGCCGTGGGTGGATAATATGATTAATGCAAAAATATTGGATAATGTTGAAAAGAGCCTTGATGAATCCGTAAAGGTTAGATATCTTGAACCATGTGATTTTGAACTGATGAAAAATGACGGTTGCAGTGTAAGGCTGACCCTACGAGGTGAAAGGTCAGTAATTAGGGTAAAGGCGCGTCGGTGCTTTCCTTACTCATTCGATACGAAATATATTTCCATTAGCGATGGAGCCGGCGAAGAAATAGGCATTATTCGTGACCTGTGCGAACTCAACAAACAATATCGCCGCTGGATAGAAGAGGACCTTGAGATGCGCTATTTTACTCCGCTGGTAAGATCAATTTTAGCTATAAAACGTAGGTATGGAGGTATGGAATGGTATGTCGATACCGACTGCGGTTCAAAGAAAATACTTACGCTTGGTGTCCAGGATACTATGGTCGAAGTTCAACCTAACCGCTATATTATTAATGATGTGGACGGTAACCGCTACGAGTTATGTATTGAAATGCTGGATGAGACCAGCAAAGCCATATTGAATAAGCTGATTTAGAATCTGAAGCATCAAATACAAATAAAATACTGCGCAAGACATTGTTTTAATAATTATGTCCGATTAAAAATATCAATTAGAAAGGACTATTATAATGAATGAAACACAAGAAAGTTTAGGCGAACGATCATCGGTGCGTCGATCATGCACATTAATGGTAACACATCAATGCAACTTGAATTGCACATATTGCTATGAATCATACAAATCTGACAAGCAAATGCCGCTTGAATTGGCCAAAAGTCTTGTTGAAAAAGAATTTGAGTTTGTTGCTACACAGAATCAGTTCAAAGAGATTGTGTTTGACTTTATTGGCGGGGAGCCATTAGTATGTTTTGCTATGATAGCTGAGCTTGCCGAGTGGATGTGGTCAATTTCTAGGCCGGTACCTTATGTGCTCTTTGCAACAACCAATGGCACTCTTTTAGATAACGATAGAAAAGCATGGTTTGAAAAACACAAACATCAATTTTGTCTGGGATTGAGTCTAGATGGGCCTCTTGAGACACAGGAAATCAATAGACGGGGATCTTTTTCAAAGATTGATCTCAATTTTTTTCAGCAACTTTGGCCTGAACAAGGCGTAAAAATGACACTCTCACGTGAAACCTTGCCAACTTTGGCAGAAGACGTTATTTATCTTCAAGAGCTTGGATTTGAAGCCAGTTTTAATCCGGCAGTGGGTATTGACTGGACAGAGCAGGACGCTGATATATATGAGCAGCAATTAGACTTGCTGGCCAAATACTATATGGATCAAGACGGCTCGGTCACTCCGGCTCATGCATTTACGCTAGATTTTGCCCCGCTACTACCGGAAAACTATAAGCCGCATAAATATTGTGGTACGGGCACTAATATGGTGACTTATGACGTTGACAGCAATGCATATCCATGCCACATGTTTACCCCAATTGTCTTAGGAGAGAATCGAAGCGAGGATATTAAGCGATTCGATTTCTATGCGCCGGAGGGACTGATTGATGACATGTGCAGGGAATGTCCTTTGATTATGATGTGTCCGACATGCTATGGCCTCAATTATAAATTTCGCAATGACATTGCTTTGCGTGATCCGGCTACCTGCAGAATGTTTAAGCGACAGATTTTGGTGGCACATCGCTATCAATTAGATCTATTGACACGGAATGGAATTCCCACTTCCAGCGAGGATCTGTCTAAAGCAAAGGTGTTAATAAATGCTAACGATATTTTAGAAAACGCCATTATGACATTTTCTCATAAATGAATCTTAGTTAACAATATTGATGATTCTGGCATATGATGTGTCTGACTAAACCTTTGATTCATTCATGTGTCTAAAATCAGGACTTAACATGGAAAGGAGGTGAACGACAGATGGATTATGCAAAGAAGATTGATGCATTGCGTCAAGCAGTTTCACAGTATGAACGAGAGCATGGAACCTTGTCCACATGTATATCGGATCAAACTGCTGTTGGTTGCATTCAATGTCATGCAAATTGTTATTCAGATTGTACCAGTTCTTGTGCGAGCAGTTGTTTTAGCTCGTGTAGGTCTTCGTATGCCAAGTAGTCTGCAAGGCGTAGGAACATGCAGAGGCGTTTGGCCTCTGCATGTTCTGTATTATATAAAGTATTGCGAATAATAATCAGGTGGTATGACGGAGGGGTATTTTGGAAGATTGTTACTTACGAGTTATGGCTGTGCTTTCTTGCGAAAGCATTGATGCCATATTGAAAAAAGTAGACGAGTGGTTTGCGGAAGGATGCAACTGCATTCATTTGATGATTTCAACTCCTGGGGGATCAGTGGCTAATGGGATTTCACTTGCTAACTATTTGCGAGGTATTCCAATCGAGGTGAATACCTACAATTTTGGTGCTGTCGATTCCATGGGGGTCGCTGTCTTTTGTGCAGGAACGCGAAGGTTTTGTACGCCGCAATCACGTTTTTTAATTCATCCAATCTGCCTTTCGCTTTTGGATAATCAGTCTATAGATGAACAATTTTTGGCCCGCAAGACTCGCGAAATTGAAGTGGACACCCGAAATGTTGCAGGGATTATCAGTGAAAGAACAAGCATGAGTATCAACGAAATCATCAACGCCATGCGGTATGAGACGATTTTTGATGCACAAGAAGCCCTCAAGTATGGTCTTGTTGATGAAATACGCCCTGTATTCATACCGCAAAATGCTCGACTATATACTATTTATTCAGATTGTTCTGCTAAAGAGCATTTTCCGAAGACGAAGGAATAAGACACAATCATCGTTAGACAATTTATTATTATTGAAAACAAGAGACCGGGACCATGTTTTATAGTTTTCTCCAAAACTAATATCATGCATTCGGAAATAGATCAACCCAACAGATGTTATTTTTGAAACAAAATCCCTGTCGTGCGCTACGAAAGTGAGGATGCGTAGCATCCTCACTTTGCTTAACTAGAGATGGAGGAAGGCCCTCCGAAGTCCGTAGTAGTGATGAAGCTTCGTAGTTTGTAAAATTAATGCATGTTTTTAAATTATTATAAAGAATATAAAAAAATAGAAATATAAAACCAAATAAATACGGAGGAAACTCACTATTGATTAAACAGCTACAACAATTTTTTAGCCTATCATGGTGTGAAAAACGATTACTTTTCGTAAGAGGGCGAGGGATCAGGCTTGCGTTATTTAAGTAATTGCGTTAGATTCACTCTAAATAAAGCAATTTCTTAATATTGCAAGCCTAACCCCGAATTTTACTATTAGAAATGAACTGGCGTTTCATCACCCAAAAATCCCACGGCTTTAGCCGTCGGGAGTGTCAAATCTCACATAAATAGGGTATAATAGATATAGATTAATACAGCAAAACGCCCCTGCTACTAACAGGCGCGCTTTGCCTTTGAAATAGGGAGGCTACCTGAGCAAAATAGTGATTGCTAATGGTTTAAGTAATATTATCGTTATGGCGATAATTAACCAGACAATCACTCGTGGAGAAATCCACACGGTACTCACCTCCTTATTCAGTTTGGGACGAGTATGCGCTCGTCCCATTTACAATACCGTGGTTTTGGAGCTGCTTCCCGACAATGGTAGTAACGAACCGCAACATTGGATGTATTGAAACTTATAAGTCGGTTTGGATAAGGTAATATTGTTGCTAGAGTGACAGTTGGGGACGTCCAACTGTCACTCTAGCGGGTGTGAATCCCGCCTGGGAAGGCCTAGCAAGCTGCCCTATATCCAGCCTTGGGACTGAAGCGGTAACGTCATTTATACCTATGTCTACCATTGTTGTTGATAATGATACTAGAATAATGCTACTTAATGAGGTAAATATATCGCTATCTTTACCTGACCATAACGAAATAACTTCCGTTCTCCCTTGAAATCAATCATTGATCGTAATATCAGGGCCCCCGGCATACGCCAGGGGCCTTATTTTTGTTAAAAGAAGGAATTTAATGTTATTTTGTGGTAGTAATAATGTTATACAATTAATTTGTGCTGATCCGGCTATAAAAGAACATGTTGCAAACGGCAAAGTACGGATATTGGGGGTAGCAGCGTCAAAGCGTCTTTCTATTCCAGGTCTCGAGAATCTAGTAAACAGCAGTAGACGTTTTCATAGGTTCAAAAGAGAAGTGCTTGTATCATTTGCTGTATTATACTTTCAGAATACGAAGCAGAAAGAAGGTTTTTATCATACGGAACATAATATTTGACGTTGACGGTACTTTATGGGATACAACGGAAGTGGTGGCTCAAGCCTGGAACAAGGCAATTTCTGAAGTCGGCGGAACTGCGGCAGTGGTAAGTGCTGCTGTGTTAAAGAACGAGTTTGGCAAGACGATGAAGGTCGTTGCCGATAGTTTATTTTATGATGCCGATGAGAGAACTAAAGAGTTACTAATGGAAAAGTGTTGCATATATGAGCATGAGGCACTGGAAGAAAATATGGATAACCTGCTATTTCCCGATGTTGTAGAAACCATAGAAAAACTTTCCGAGAAATATTGTTTATTCATTGTAAGTAATTGCCAAGCGGGCTATATTGAATTGTTTATGAAAAAGGCGGGTATTGAACTGTATATTAAGGATTGGGAATGCTTTGGCAACACTGGCAAAGGAAAAGGCAAAAACATCATGCTACTAGTGAAAAGAAACAATTTAACCGATGTCGTATATGTTGGCGATACTCAGGGGGATTATGAGGCAACACAAATGGCTCAGATTCCTTTTATTTTTGCAAAATATGGTTTTGGTCATGTGGAAAACTATGAAAGGGCGATCAGTAGAATAAACGAGCTGCTAAATTTGTAACTGCGGTGGGGGACGGATATCTTACAGGGGGACGGAGGTTGTGTCTGCAAATAATGAGAATGTGAAAAAGTTTGCAAGACAGTACCACCGTCCCCTTACTTCCTTAGCAGTTGTATCAATATGTAATAGCAAACTGCAGGCTGGCAGACAAATAGTGTATTTAGCAATTAACGTGTCAGTGAAAAAACAGGTGGAACCCGGAAAGGTGGTAGTATGAATACGCTGCTCTCTTATATGCAGGAGCTCTATTGTGGTTATTGCCCATCGGTTATCGACTATCCGGCAGGCTGACCGGATTTATGTGCTGGAGCAGGGGCGAGTGTTGGAGCAGGGAGATTATCTGTCACTATGTAAAGACAAATGAAGCAGGTTTGCCGCTTTAGCGAGCGTAGATGACATGGGTTGAGACAATATGCTTTCAAAAAAATTCCGGAAAATAATTGTAAAATATAGAAGGATTATGCATGAAAATGTATAATATATGGAAATAAAGGGGTAATTTTCATTTATAGGGAAATAGAAGTAATTAATTATTGCAACGTTTGAATCATATAATGCCAAAAGTTCTGGGAAGGAGTATATAGGTGGATAATAAAATCAATACTGACTTGATCACTTTTCGCTCGATAACTGATGCCGACCTCGAATTTTTATATCGCGTTTACGCTTCCACCCGCAATGAAGAGATGGCAGTTACGGGGTGGAATGAAGCTGATATCGAAAACTTTTTGCGCATGCAGTTCAACCTGCAGCATACTTACTACAGGCAAACTTATCCGCAGGCTGCCTTTGATATTATTCTCATTGATGGTATTCCCGCCGGGAGATTATATATCGACCGCCAGCAAGACAAAATGGTAGTTATTGACATTGCTTTATTGCCGGAGTTCCGGAGACGGGGCGCAGGCGGGAGAATCATGAGAAACCTAGTGGAGGAGGTGGATAAAGAGGGCCTGCTAATGAGTTTGCATGTGGAATGTAATAATCCGGTGCGCTTATTTTATAAAACATTAGGCCTGGTAGAGAAAGGTACGTATGGTGTTTATTATTACATGGAAAGATCCAGACCGGAGGTTTGAGTAATGGTTGCCAAATTGCATAAACAAGATTTTGAACCTCATCTAAACGAGCAGTTTATAGTACACAGCAATGAAATTGGTCCGGTCGAGATGGATTTGGTCAAGGTGTCTGGACAAACTACCGGAAAGCTTGAGTCGTTTTCACTGCTTTTTTGCACTGCTGAAGGCAAGGCTTTTCGGCATAACACCTGTCAGGTGACACATCCGGCAATGGGGGATTTCCCGCTTTTTTTAGGACCGGTTGACACTGGCAAAACAGACGGGATTTATTATGAAGCTGTGTTTAACTACATTATAAATAACAACAAGGAGGGGTAAGTAATGAGTGATCCGTATATTGGAGAAATCAGATTATTTGCCGGTAACTATGCACCGGAAAACTGGGCGTTGTGTAATGGCAGTCTGCTCAGTATCAGCCAATACGAAGCGCTTTATGCTCTGATTGGTACTACTTATGGCGGTGACGGGGTGACAAATTTTGCAATCCCGGATTTGCGGGGCAGGCTGCCTATCCATATGGGTACATATACAGTACAGGGGGATACTACGGTGACTTATCCCATCGGCTCAACAGATGGAGCCGAGACGGCTGCAGTAACTGCAGATCAAATGCCTGTTCATACCCATACTGCCTGTGGGCAGTCGGTTACAGGCACACAGCCCGGTCCTGGTGGTAATGTCTGGGCTGCTCCTAGCTCTGCTGGAGTTGCTGTTAATCAGTATCTTACAGATTTATCCGGCATAACACTGAAGTCGATGGATGCTAATTCTATCCAAAGCACAGGCGGCAGTCAGGTGCATAACAATGTTATGCCTGGTATTGTTTTGAACTACATTATCGCTTTAGTTGGACTTTGGCCGGACAAACCATAATAAAAAGGAGGAATAGACAGATGGCAGAACCTTTTTTAGCCGAAATAAGAATGTTTTCCTTTAACTATGCCCCGCGGGGCTGGGCCACTTGTGACGGACAATTGCTGCCGATAGCGCAGAATTCAGCGCTGTATTCATTGATCGGAGCTACCTATGGCGGTGATGGTAGAACTAATTTTAACCTGCCGGATCTACGAGGACGGGTGCCTATTCAACCAACTACCACAAGTGAAACCGTGAAATATGGCAAACCTGGCGGTAAGGCGCTGGAAACTCTTACAGCAGCTCAGATACCGGCACATACCCATAATGTTATGGCAGATAGTGCTAATGGAACAAGTGCTTCACCTTCTCCTCCCGCGGATCAGACAGCTTGGGCGGCAGCGCCGCAAAATCCGTTTGCGCCTTTTGTGGATAGTACAAAAGTAGCACTGAATTCATCAGCCATTACAACATCTGGTGGCGGTCAAGGGCACAGTAATATGCAGCCGTATCAGACGATTAATTTCTGTATTGCTCTTATGGGCATTTATCCGTCACGGCCTTAAAGACGAAAAGGAGGGAAAAAATATGGCAGATCCTTTTATTGGAGAAATCAGGATATTTGCAGGCAACTTTGCGCCTTATGGCTGGCTTTTTTGCCAGGGGCAGGAGGTAGGCGTCAATCAATATACGGCGCTTTATTCGATAGTTGGTACTCTCTACGGAACTACTGCTAATCCTACTCAAACGTTCAAATTGCCTGACCTCAGGGGTTATGCCCCGCTAGGCTGGGGGAATGGACCTGGATTGACACAACATCCTATTCTTGGACAAACGACAGGCAGTGCTACAGTGGCCTTGAGTTCTTCACAGATGCCAAACCACAATCATACCGTACAATGTACCACTAATGCGGGGACGGTTAGCAGTCCGGCTAATGGCATTTGGGCGAAATCAATAGGGACGGCTTTATATAGTGTACGAACGCCTGATACCCAAATGGCTGCACAAGCACTTCAGACGTCAGGCGGCAACACCGATGGCAGCGTTGCCGCCCATAATAATATGCAGCCATATCTGGGAATTAATTTTATCATTAATTATGACGGAACATACTTACCTAGGCCGTAATGAACATAATGGGAGTAACGATAATTTTCCAAAAATGTCGTAATCTGCAAATGTAATTAGCGTATTTCCTGCCAGATTTTTGCTGTTTTGGCAGGAATATTGCTGTTTTTAACGAAGCTAATGTATGGAAATCGGATTTATTATCTAAATATTAAATAGTAGGAGGAATTTATAATGAATCAAGTTCAAAAAAGCAAGTTTGTCGCAATTGATGAGGAGCAGGTGGTTTCTTCGCCACTGGGCAACCAGTGTGCTTGGCATAAGCCGGTAATTGTTAGTATTGATATGAAAAAGACTCTGTATTCTGTGGCTAGTGGTTCTGATTCAAGTTCAGGTTTGGGACATAATTAGCATAGGGACAGACAAATGAGTGGTATTTTTGGCATTATGAACAGAGATGGTCTATCGGTTTCTTTTACTGTGCTTGAAACTATGCGCCAGAAGATGGCGGAATGGGCCCC
The DNA here is from genome assembly GCF_007830295.1 of Sporomusa sp. KB1. Classification (GTDB taxonomy): domain Bacteria; phylum Bacillota; class Negativicutes; order Sporomusales; family Sporomusaceae; genus Sporomusa. Next base: position 4,307,669 of record NZ_VLKC01000002.1, read on the forward strand.
GGATGGCGGTGATATATGGTTAGATGGGGAGGTTGGGCTAGGTCAGGCGCGCTTTTTTAACACCCCAGAGGCGCACTATGAGCATTTGCCTTATTTTGATACTACTACTGGTTTTGTTTTTATAGCTGCTGCGCGGCTGGACAACCGGGAAGAATTGCTTGCTGCATGCGGTATCCAAAAGGGTGATGCATTGACTATTGGTGATGGTGAATTGCTCCGGCAGACGTACCTGCGCTGGGGTGAAGATTGTATTAAGCGGGTCTATGGTGACTGGTCTTTTGCCGCTTACCATCCGCTAGAACATAAGCTTTTTTTAGCCCGCGACCATTTTGGCTATACTGCGCTTTACTATTATATTGATGCCAAAGTCTTTGCATTTGCTTCATCACGTAAAGCTTTGCTTGCTTTAGGCCTAGTGCCTGTCGAAATGGATGAACTCTATTTGGCACAGGTGTTAGTTTCGTGGACTGATTATCATGGGGAGCGCACTATACATAAGCAACTTAAACGGTTACCGCCTGCTCATCGTCTTATAGTAACCCCGGAACGATTGGACAAATGTTGTTATTGGCGCATGGAAGATACACAGGAATTACGCCTCTCGCGTAGAGAAGATTATATAGAGGCTTTCAGGGAAGTATTTAAGGAAGCTGTTAAAGTGCGCTTACGAAGTAAAGGAAGAATTGGCGTATCATTAAGCGGCGGGCTTGATTCAAGTTCGGTTGCCGCTGTTGCCGCCAGTTTGTTGCGTGGTGAAAATAAACGATTAAATGCTTACACTTCTGTACCGCTGACCGAAACGAGCGTTTATAGTGATAAGAATTTGTTTGGCGATGAATTCCCATTGGCTCAGGCTACTGCAAGGCAAGCGGGAAATATTGATTTGTACCCGGTTACAGCCAAGGCAATCAGTCCGATTCAAGCTATTCGCAGCATGCTGACAATCCGAAATGAGCCAACACATGCTATTGCAAATTCTTTTTGGATAAGAGCTATTAGGGAAATGGCAAGAGAAAACGGTTGTCGTGTTCTGCTCAACGGACAATGTGGTAATGCCAGTATTTCATGGACAGGCGATGTATTTTCACAGCCACTTCTATTTCAAGTTAGTCATTTTGGCTGGAGGCGTTGGTTGAAGGAGACGACAAAACGTTATGCGCCACTTTCGTTACTGCAGGCATATCAAAAAGTATATATGTCTGGTAAGACTAAGTGGCAATCATCGGCTATTCATCCTGATTTTGCGTACCGTCTCAATTTATGGGAACGGATGTTGGAATCGCCAACTTCACTTCTTTATATAAAGAACACAGAACTAGATAGACGTTGGTTACTGCTTAAACCGGGTCGTTCGTTTGTTGGTGCTGTACATGCGGAAAATCGTGCAGCTTTTGGCATTGATACACGCGATCCTACCGCTGATATTCGTGTTTTGACATTTACACTTTCGGTGCCTGATCGCATCTTTATTGATCCAAAGACGGGTTTGAACCGGTGGCTCATTCGGGAGGCAATGAGAGGCTATCTGCCTGATGAAGTGCGGCTTAACCGTCGTTTTGGACAACAGTCGGCAGATCTTGTACCGCGTCTTCGCGTATGTGCTGCTGAGGTTGAAGCTGCTCTGGACGAATTGGAAGATGGTTTTGCCGTAGATTATTTGAATGTACCCTATATGCGTCAAGTGTGGCAGGTGGTTCAGAATCAGGATACACCAGAAGCTTTTCGCAAAGCAGGCAGTATCTTAATGCGTGGGATTATGGCTGGATTATTTGTCAATGAATTTTATAATCAAGAGTGAATGATTAAAAGAAATATTAATTTGTATGCGATTGCAAAAGGGGTAAGTAGAGAATAATGAATTTGACCGCAATACTGCCTGAGCTTTTAACCGGTATCAAAATTAAGACTGCCACATTACCAGCTGAATTAGTAGATGCGACCTCGCGTGGTGTGCTTTGGCAAGCAGCGCTAGGCCGTTTTTTGTTAGATATCCCGGAAGTTGGCCGTTATCTGGTGGAGGACGGGCAGCGGGTTGTGATTGACGCTCTACCACAGGCGGCGGACGAGGAAGTGATACGTTTTTTTCGTATGGCTCCGCTAGCAGCACTGCTTTATCAACGCAATATTCCGGTATTTCATGCTGCCGCTGCGGCTATGCCAGACAGGGAAGAATGCATATTGTTAGCTGGAGACTCAGGTGCAGGAAAGTCGACTTTACTGGTGGCATTGCTGCAACGTGGCTGGCGGTTATTAGCAGACGATTTGGCGATTGTCAGAACAGATAAAAATGGAAACTTAGCGGTTTTCCCTACTTCTCCGGAGGTTGTGCTGTGGAGTGATGCAGTAGAAAAGCTGGGTTTGACCAAAACGGACAATGCTAGCGGACGGCAGGTATTATCTTGGAGCGACAGATTCGTCAATAAACCACTTCCATTGTGCGCTGTTTACTGGCTTGCCGTTAAAAACCAGGATGGCCTTCAAATTAGTGAGCTCGAAGGTATAAAACGTTTTCAAGCAATGGGTTTATTGGCCTACAACAGCCATATTGCCGATGCTTTGTTTGACCCCAAAGAATATTTTCGTCAAGCAGCGGTGTTTGCTCAATCTATTTCTCTGTATCGCTTGTGTCGTTCGCGGGGGTGTTGGAGTGCGGACAAACTGGCAGATATGGTGGAGGGAAATATACTATGACGAATACATATACGTATACAGCATATGGCTTGATTTTGAGCGTGCCGTTTCCCTGCCCGGTATTGATACCTGCTCCTGCCGTGGGAGCCAGGCCGGATGTTGTAGTAGCCTATGGCCCGGTGCCTAGGGAGTTAAGCAAGCCATTATTTAGCGATGATGACTGGAAGAATAGCTTCACGTGGCAGGCTGCTCCCGGATGCTTTCTACTACGTGCAGGAAAGCGCGCAGCCTGTTTTTTGGTGGAAGCGGGAACGAAAATTACTATTGAACTTAATTCCGCAGCTGAAATGAGCCGGGTTATTCACCACTTTCTTCACAGCGTTTTGGCAGCCGTATTACGTCAGCGTGGCTTGTTGGTGCTGCATGGTAATACCGCCATTACAGCGCAGGGGGCGGTAGTGATTACCGGTACATCGGGAGCGGGAAAATCCACTACGCTGGCTGCTTTGCTTGAACGGGGCTGCTCAATGCTTGCCGATGATGTTACTGTCCTCCGGCAGGCTGGCAATGGCGGTATTGAGGCTTTACCGGGTATACCCCATGTAAGCCTGTGTGATGATGCTGCGAACGGTCTTGGTATTGACCCGGACGATTTTCCCCGTAATCCCTTACGACGCGCCAAAAGTGTAATTCCTGTCGCAGATAGCATGAGTCATGCATCGGCGCCGTTGCGAGCTATCTACTTTCTAAAACATTCTGCCGGTGAGACGATGCGGATTGAGCCTATTAACGGTACGGCCAAGTTTGCTGTTCTGCAGGAATGGATATATGGCCCGCTATTGCCGCAGGAACACCCGGCAATATTTTCGCTTTTAGCGGCGGTGGCTGAGCAGGTGAATTTTTTCCAGCTAGAGCGTCCTGTAAATAAATGGACAGTTCCAGAGCTAACGGAGGCAATTTTAAATGGGTAAGATTTTTTGGCTGGCTTCTTATCCTAAGTCGGGTAACACTTGGCTGCGGATACTGCTTACTAATTATTTGCGTAATAGTAATGAGCCAGCTGATATTAATGAACTTGACGGTGGGCCGATTGCCAGTTCCAGGGTCTGGTTTGATGAATGGACAGGCATTGAGGCATCGGCGCTTAATGATACCATTATTGAGCGGCTGCGCCCTGAGGTTTATCGCTGTCTGGTACGGGAAACTAAAGAACCGTTGTTTATGAAAGTACATGACGCCTGGGGGCGGACTGACCGGCAACAACCATTGTTTCCCGCCGATGTGACCGGCGGGGTGGTTTATATTATCCGTAATCCGCTGGATATGGTTGCATCCTGCGCAAATCACTGGGGTGTAAGTATTGCAGCAGCGGTGGATAATCTTGTCAACCCGGATTTTGCTTTAGCACAGTCATCTGCTGCAATAGCCAATCAACTCTGCCAGAAACTTGGCTCCTGGAGCAGTCATGTCCAGAGTTGGGTAGACCAAGCTGGTTTGCCCATATGCCTGGTGCGTTATGAGGATTTGCATCAAAATACAGAAGCATTGTTTGAACAAGTAGTGCGTTTTTGCGGGTTGCCCTTTGATGAAAAGCGGGTTTGCAAAGCAGTTGCTTTTTCCAATTTTGCTGAGTTAAAACGTCAGGAAGCGGCTAGTGGTTTTAATGAAGGCCCTGTAACGTTATCCAGTTCTTTTTTTCGCCGCGGTCAAGTGGGCGCCTGGCGGGAGGAATTACCGGCCGAACTGGCAGAGCGGATTATAGAGGCGCATGGTGAGGTTATGCGCAGGTTTGGCTATTTGGATGCTGATAACAACAACCTTTAAGATGAAGAGGTGCTGGTAAATGAATTTAGAATTAAATACTAGAATTGTGCGGATTGCTGATTTGATGACTACTTCCGTGGATAAAGAAATTATAATTATGAACTTAGCAAAAAATAATTATGTAGCCTTAGATGATATCGGGCGGCGCATCTGGGCTATATTAGAAAATCCTTGTCGTATTGATGAGCTTTGTCAGCAATTAAGCCAGGAGTATAAGACTGATTTGGCGCAAGTAACCGCTGATGTGCTGCCGTTTCTGAATGAATTGCAGGCTGAGGGTTTGGTGTGTACTGCCGATGAAGTTTAATATAGATCAACTTACACCAGAGCTTCAATTGATGCTGGCACTCCTCAGTGCTGATACTATTGCTATTAAAATGGCAAGAATCAATAAACTAATTTCAGAACATATTGATTGGGACTCTTTTTGGCGGCTGATTAACCGTCATGGGGTATATCCGCAGATTTATGAGCTGTTAAATAGTTTGCCTGGGGGGCTTGTACCGGAAGCAGTAATGCTAACATTACAAAAACAGTGCCATAACAATGCTGCGCAGGCTATGAAAAATGCTGGTGAGTTGGTAAGACTAGTACGCATTATGGAAGAAAACGGGATAAAGGTCATAGCTCTCAAGGGACAGACACTGGCACAGCGTCTGTATGGCAATATTGCGCTACGAACAACAGGCGACATCGATATCCTGGTAGCAGCCGAGAATTTGGCAAAGGCCGAAGATATTTTAGTTAGCTGCGGTTATCATGAGGAGTATGTCGAACAAAGGCTGACTGCCCGGCGTCAGGATATTAATTTTAGAAATGCACATCATAGTAATTTTTTGCATGATGAACGTAAAATACATGTCGAACTGCACTGGCAGCTTTGCTATTCCGGGTTGGAACTGCCACTGTCTGAAGCGGCAAAGCTTCAAGAAGTAAATTTGGCTGGCTGTTCAGTAGCTACGCTTGCTGATGAGCCGTTGTTACTATTTCTGGCACTACATGGCTCGATGCATAGCTGGGTTCAATTGCGGTGGCTATATGATATTGTAATGTTTATGAAGCCTAACAGTGGTATTGATTGGGAGCGGGTAGCGGTTTTGGCAGAACAGTTAGGTATTAGTACCATTTTCCGGCATACGCTGCTTTTGGCAAACTGTCTTCTTACTGTGCCGCTGCCAGCAAATTTATCGGCTGCCATTAAGAATGATGGTAAGGCTTGGAAACTAGCTGAATTGTCGTTGCTTCTGTTTCTGGCTCGGGAACGAAAGTTTGCTCAACCGACACGCTGGAATAAAGTTTCCTGTTGGCTTAAGGATAAATACTACAATTTGCGCTTGCGGACAGGCTGGAACAGAGCTGAATATTTATTCATGCATTTTCGACCGAGTTACAGTGATTTGCAACTTGTTTTTTTCTCAGACCGGTGGTACTTTTTATATTATCTGTTACGGCCTTTTACTTGGTTACGACGGTCAGTTATGAGACAGTAATTGCAGGCAACAAAGGAAGGAAAATCATGTCAATTGAACTGAGGCAAGTGGAAAAATGGTTTGCGGATAACTCCGGCAATGCTATACAGGCTATCGACAAGGTAGATCTTTCGATAGCTGACGGTGAGTTTGTGGCTTTGCTGGGACCGTCTGGCTGTGGAAAATCAACACTAATTAATTTGATTGCCGGACTTGATGCGGTTAGTACCGGGGAGTTGTTATTTCAAGGCAAACCGATATGCAATCCTGGTGCTGACCGGGCGGTGGTTTTTCAGGAAGCAGCATTGTTTCCCTGGTTAACTGTCATCGAAAATATTAAGTTTGCTATTCAAAGCGGTACCGGACGCGAAAAAGCAGACAAGGCGCTGTATTACATAAATTTAGTGCATCTTAACAAGTTTAAACACGCTTATCCGTATCAGCTTTCCGGCGGGATGAAGCAACGGGTGGCAATTGCCCGTGCATTGGCGACAGATTCGCCTGTTTTGTTAATGGATGAACCATTTGCGGCGTTGGATGAGCAAACCAGAATGATGCTCCAAGCAGAATTGCTACGAATTTGGCAGTATACGAAGAAAACTGTTGTATTTGTTACTCATCATATTCGTGAGGCTATTTATCTTGCAGAACGTATTGTCTTGTTTAGCTATCGTCCGGCAAGGGTGATCAAAGAATATTCAATTAGTATACCAAGACCGCGTGTGCCAGACAATTTTGCTGCAGCACAATTAGAAGCGGAGATATTAGCCTATTTGAAAATTGAAATGGAAAAGGCGGTAGCAGAGGAAATTGGCGAGGAGTATCTATTGGAAGCGGCTGCTAGTAGTAGCGATATTGGTGATCGTATGGGAAGTAGTATATAGACTGGGGTTTTGGCCACCGTTTCTGTTGCCGTCGCCATATCAGGTAGGACTGACATTGTGGTATGGCGTTGCTGATTTTTCGTTAGTAATTGCTGTCTTAGCAAGCTTTCAGCGGCTTATTATCGGCTATGTACTGGCGGTGGTATTGGGAACGCTCTTAGGAGTGGCATTAGCAAAGGTTCGCTGGCTTGATGATACGGTTGGATTCTTGATTTTGAGTGTACAGACTGTACCCAGTATTGTCTGGCTGCCGCTTGCCTTGTTATGGTTTGGGCTAAATGATAAGGCGGTTATTTTTGTAGTGGTAATTGGTGCTTTATGTACGATGGTAATTAGTGTGAAAACGGCAATACAGGGCGTATCCCCGCTTTTAATCCGTGTTGCCAGAACTTTGAGTTATCGTAATATTCGTTTGTTTTTTAAGGTTTGTCTTCCAGCTGGCTTGCCTGGGATTATTACGGGTTTGCGTTTGGCCTGGGCATTTGCCTGGCGATCATTAATGGCAGGTGAGCTGATTGGGAGTGGTTCAGGTTTAGGACAGGTGCTGATGACTGGGCGTAATCTGGGTGATATGAGTCTGATAATTGCGGTTATGATCATAATTAGTGTACTGGGGTCTGGGATTGAGTTATTACTGTTTCAAAGGCTGGAGGCAAATGTATTGAAAAAATGGGGTCATACATAGTGATTAAAAGCGTTTTTTTGTGATACCTTGCTGTGATATTTGGGGAGGATTTTATATGCTTAGTCGGAAACGGTCTTTTACTATAATAGGTAGTATGCTTATAGTTTTTCTGTTTGTGTTTTTGTCAGGTTGCAGCCAAAAGCAAGTGGGGCAGCCTAAACTAAGGTTAGGTTTTTTTCCGAACGTTACTCATGCTCCAGCTTTGGTCGGGATAGACCAAGGCTTTTTCCAAAACGAGTTAGGGGAGCTTAGGCTGGAAACGCGAGTTTTCTCTGCCGGACCTGAATTAATGGAAGCCATGGCAGCCGGAGAAATTGATGTGGCTTACATTGGTCCAGGACCGGCTTTAACCGGCTTCGCCCGCGGAGTGCCGCTGCAAATTATTTCCGGAGCCAGTAATGCTGGTGCTGTGCTGGTGGCTGATCCAAAATGTGATATTAACAGTTTGCAAGACCTGGCTGGTAAGAAGATTGCTATACCGCAGTATGGGAATACCCAGGATATTTGTTTACGGCATCTGTTAGTGGAAAACGGCCTGAAGGATAAGGCTAAGGGGGGAAATGTGGAGATTTTTCAGGCTGCACCAGCTGATGTGTTGTCCCTATTTAGCCAAAATCAGGTCGATGCAGCGCTGGTACCTGAGCCGTGGGGGGCAATATTGGAACAAAAAGGTGGAGCTAAGCTGGTGTTGGATTGGAATCATATTTGGAAACAGGGCAACTATCCCACTGCTGTCGTTATTGCTAAAAAAGACTATGTTGAAAAAAATCCATCTATAATAAAAGCTTTTTTAACTGCTCATCAAAAAGCGGTTGAGTTTATAAACCAACATCCTGATGAACGGGGTAAAATAGTAAACAATCAACTAAAGATTATAACAAATAAGGAAGTTCCGGCAGAGGTATTAGAGACTGCTTTTCGACGTACCCAAGCGACTATTGATATTGACTGGCAAGTATTGCAGGAGTATGCCGATATATTAGTTGAGGCCGGTTATTTGAAAGAAAAAGTCGATATCTCGCGAATGAGGATGTAAAAGCCTTTTAGTACTTACGGCTTTCCAACTGCCTGGGTTAATTTTATTACAATATTTGTTACAATTACCTATAAACAATATAAATTACATAGAAACCCCAATAGCGATAATCCAGTATAAAAGGCGATGGTAAACGTATAAAAACAGTGGATAAAAATCCCCTGTTTTATTTTTTGCTTTTAGTACACACTAAAGTTGCAAGCAAATTATAAATTAAGGGGGCAAAACATATGTCAGAGTATAAAGGCCGCCTTACTTATGCAAAAGGCACCTATATGGAATTTGTCGTTGCTCCTAACCAAGATGTTGATTTTGGCAATATTTTAGTTGTTGAAGGCAAAAACCAGGATCGATTTTATATTCGCGCGTATGACTTTAAGATTAAGTCACGTTGGTCAGGAATGAATGGTGTCAGCTATTTAATGAGCAAGCTTGATGAAAATGGGCAAGTGGCTAATCAAGAAGAGCTTGACTTTTACTTGGGCGGTAACCATACTGTAAAAATTGGTATTGCCGAACAGCTTTGTTATGTTGATGCTGAGGGGCAGATATTTAACCCTAAAACTTGTCCTGATTTTTTTTGTGAGGTTCGTGGTTTATCTGCCGATGATACCGCTTTATTAGATGAAATGAAGGGTGACCTTGAAATTGGTTATTTAAAAAGCGGCCGGGAAGTCCTTAAGTTACCTGTCGGTATATTTGGGTCTAAAGCCATCACCGAACATATCGGCATTTTTGGCACAACCGGATCAGGGAAAAGTAATCTTGTAAAAGTACTTTCCAGTTCGATTATTGACAGCAACAACTACGGATTGCTAATTTTTGATGTTCATAATGAATATTACCATGATTTGTCACTCCACCCTAAAGTGAATGATCGACTAGTGGTTTATAATACCAACCCTGAACCTGAACGGAAAAATGTGAATAAACTTGTGTTAAACTATAATGAAGTTGATCCTGAAGATATTACGGCTTGCGCAACCTTCAGTGACCCGCAGCTTGATGCTATCTATAAGCTGTCGTCTGTTTGGCAGGATCGCTGGATGGAGTATATTTTAAAATATGAGGCTGAGGATATTATTGAAGAGATAGCCGGTTGTACCGGTCAGAAATTTCAATCCCGTACAATCAGTAAGATCAAAAGTATTTGCTGGAACCTGGAGCAAGAGTTGAATATTCATGATGAAATAGGGGCTTCCGGAGAAATAACTGCGGTTGGGCAAATGCTAAAGGATTTGGAACAAGGTAAAGTGGTATTGATTGAACTTAAAAATATCTCCCCTGTCGGTGAGCAGGCGTTGTCAACCTTGTTGTCAAAAAAGCTGCTGCACCATTATGCTAATAAGTCCGAACTGGCACGTTCTGAGGCTAAGCCAATATTAATTGTCCTTGAAGAAGCACATCGTTTCCTGGGTAAAAAGGAACAAAGTACCCAAAATGTATTTGCCAGACTAGTTAGCGAAGCCCGAAAATTTAATATTGGGTTATGTGTTGTAGACCAACAACCCCGCCTATTAGCAGATAAAGTATTGTCACAACTAAATACCTTATTTATATTAGGCCTGGCTTCCAAAGCGGACCGAGGTAAGCTGGAGTCTATGTGCCGCAAGGATATATTGCAGCAGCGCAATGAAATTAAAAATCTGGATTGCGGGGAAATGATTATCGCTACAAATTATATGCGCTTTGCTGCCCCGGTAAAGGTTCACAAATTTGAGGAGTATTTAACGGCATTAGCAATTTGAATAGCGTACTTTACTGAAACTCCCCTTCTCATGTACTAATTAGCCTATTGATAGGCATAGATTGGTATATGAGGGGGGATTTTACATGTTACGCCGTAAGGGAAGATTACAATCTTTGGCTGGACTTTTGGAAATACCACAAGATATTGTGATGGATTTGCCGCGCATAACGATGCTTGGCAATAAACAACTGCTAGTTGAAAATCACAAAGGGATAATTGAATATACCCCTTCGCTTGTTCGAATAAAACTCAGTCAGGGAGAATTGTTTATTTATGGTCAAATGTTAACCTTAGGAAATCTCCAAGCTGAGCAAATTCTAGTTGAAGGTGTGGTGCAAAAGGTTAATTATGATATTTAATGCGAATTATCTGCGTGGCGCCGTGAAAATCCGCCTCAGCGGCCCTATGCCTGAGCGGTTTATTAACCTTTGTATTGTTGAACAAATTTTACTATGGGGTATTACTAAAACTGATGAAGATTTGATTGCCTGGATCAGGTTGGAGGATTTTTTTCGAATTCGACCTTTGGTGATATGCAGTCATATCAAAGTAAAAGTACTGGCATATCGCGGTTTGCCTTTCGTTATCAAACGTATCAAACAGCGAAAAATGCTGCTGCTTGGAGGTATTTTATTTTTTGCTTTGCTCTATACCTTGTCTTCTTACATTTGGTTTGTTGAGATTACTGGTCTAAAAAATATACCTGATCAAGAAGTACGAACTATTGCCGAGCAGTATGGTTTGAAGGCGGGTACTATAAAAAATAATATTAATAGCAAGGCGGTTGAACGGGAAATAGCATTACATGTTCCTGAAGTAGCGTGGGTAGGAATTAATTTTACCGGGACCCGGGCAGTTGTAGAAATCGTTGAAAAAACCATGCCTAAACAGGAAGATAAAGCTCCGGCGCACCTTGTTGCCGGCAAAGATGGCGTAATTAATGAAATTATTGTTTTAGCCGGGCAGGCGGCAGTGAAAAATGGTGATACCGTCAAGAAAGGTGATCTGCTAATAAATGGAGTCTTTCTTGAACCTGCACCAGCGGCACTTGAAGGTCAGCCGTCAATTAGTAACATACCAAGGGAACTTCGCGCCAGAGGCATTATCAAAGCACGGATATGGTATGAAGGCTATGCGGAAATCGAATTAAAACAAGCTACAGTTACCCGTACCGGTAATCAACAAATAGCGGTAGCTATGAAAATTGGCAGTTCTGAGGTATCATTTAATGAGCTGCCAGAGCCGCCATACCCAGAATATGAAACTGAGATTATATATAAACAATTGCCACTATGGAGGAATAGGGAGGTAGTTGTCGAATCAACTATTACAATATACCATGAAATAAACACCGAACATAAAGAAAAATCGTTTGAAGAAGCACGCAATGAGGCTCATGCCAAAGCCCTCCAGGCAGTGCAAAGCAGTATTCCTGAAACAGCCCAAATAGTATCGCGCAATTATGAAGTATTAAAAACTCCGGCAGAGGACATAGTTAGAGTAAAAGTAAATGTGGAAACCATCGAAGATATTGGGCAAACTATAAATATTTATCAGTAATTATTCTAGTAGGGGGCATTGTTTTTTTGGAAAAACGAATTAATTTTGTAGATACTAAGGAAGCTATCGCTGTTTTAGGAAGAAATGACGAATATCTAGGATTAATTAACCAACATTTTTCCTGTAGAATGACAGCAAGGGGAACAGAATTAATTTTGGATGGCAAAGATGGTGAAGTCGGACAGCTTACTCGTTTGTTTACTGAGCTTAGTTATCTGTATAGAGAAGGCAATCCGGTAACAAGCCATGATGTACGGTATAGTATTCAGATGATTCTTGATGGTCAGGCGGATTTTCTTCACCAAATGTTTGCCGATACTGTTTTGGTTACAGCCAGAGGTCGTCATATTAAGCCCAAAACCCTTGGGCAGAGCTACTATTTGGAGGCCATTCGCCGTAATCATATTACCTTCGGAATAGGGCCGGCAGGAACAGGGAAGACTTATCTTGCGGTTGCTATGGCAGCATTTTCCTTGAAAAATAAGCAAGTAGAAAAAATCATTTTAACTCGTCCAGCAGTGGAAGCTGGTGAAAAGCTTGGTTTTTTACCTGGGGATTTACAAGAAAAGGTTGATCCTTATTTGCGGCCTTTGTATGATGCCATGTATGATATCATGGGAATAGATACTGTACAAAAGTATATGGCCAAAAATATTATTGAAGTGGCACCCTTAGCTTATATGCGGGGACGTACACTTGAGGATTCCTTTATCATCTTGGACGAAGCCCAAAACACAACTGCTGAGCAAATGAAAATGTTTTTAACAAGAATGGGCTTTGGTTCAAAAATGGTAATAACCGGTGACATAACCCAAATTGATTTACCAACAGGGGTTAAATCAGGTCTTAAGCATGCCCAAGCTGTGCTGGCCGAGGTGCCTGGTATTGCAATGCTTACCTTAAACGAAGGTGATGTAGTACGACATGAAATAGTCAGCCGTATCATCAAGGCTTACGCACAGTATGATCAAAAGCAATAACTATAGCTCGCGTTGGTTCTGCAAAACGCTGAGCAGTGGTATGGAGTGAAAAAGAAGATGATATCGGTTAATAATAAGTTGCGGGATTTGTTTGCGCAGCCGGTCAACATACAGACCCATTCAATAGTACGCCGAACCGTGGTATTTTTCATTTTCTTTGCCTTATATATGCTTTGTTTATCAGCTGATTTTATTCCAGAAAAAATATCACTGCAAATTGGTCAGGTAAGTGACCGGGATGTAATTGCGCCGAGAACAGTGTCTTATATTGACAATGTTAAAACTAAGAAACTTGAACTGGAAGTTATGGCCAGTGTGGCTAATGTCTATGATATGGATATTGCTGTCATGGCAAAAGCCGAGGAGGATGTCAAAACCATTTTTCGTACAGCACAAGCCATTCAAGTAGACAAATCACTGACCGCTGAACAAAAAGTGGAAAAACTTACCCGCGAATTACCAGTCGCATTGTCTAGTACAGTGGTTCACGGGCTGCTGAATTTGGATGATACGGGCTTATTAAAAACGGAAGATTATACTAAATCTATCTTACGCAAGTATTTACAACGCGGCATCAGAGATGATGACATTGATATCGCCAGAAAGCAGGTAGTGCTTGAGGCAGAAGAATTAGGTCTTGGTAAAAATGCAGAAGCTGTTGTAGCTGGTATTGCACAAACCCTGATCAGGCCTAATTTTATTCTAAATGTTCGAGAATCAGACAAGCGTAAGCAATCGGCACTGGCTAATATTGAATCTGTGCGGGAAACTGTTCGCAAAGGGCAGATCTTAGTAAGACGTGGTGATATTGTAACTAGTGAACAGATTCATGTTATGGAAGAATTAGGATTATATGCTGGAAATATCAGTGAAGTAAGGGTTTTAGGGCTTACTTTGTTTGTGCTTATAGTAATGGGGATTTCCTTAGGTTATTTATATCGGTTTGCAAACCCTATTTATAATAATAATATGCATTTAATTTTATTAGGTTTAATTGTTTTAGTTACCTTGCTGATTGCTAAGGTTGCTCATTATTATTCAGACTTTGCCGCGCCAATTGCGGCTGGAGCACTGTTAACGGCCATTTTGATTGATCCCCGGGTAGGGATCTTAATCAGTGTGATTATGGCTATGTTTTTTGGTGTGATTGTAGATCATGACCTGCGCGCAGTAGTTGCTGCGCTTATTGGTGGTATGGCTGGGGTTTATAGTGTAACCAAAATGGCTCATAGTTATAGTCTCGCGCGGGGTGGAGTCTGGATTGCGGTAATTAATTTCTTAGTAATTGGTTCAACAGGTCTCATCCAACAGCTTAATGGCACAGAAGTACTATTTCAGGGAATGCTTGGTGCCATTAGCGGGATTGCTTCCGCAGTAATTACTACCGGTCTTTTACCTTATCTCGAGCATGTTTTTAATATTACTACGCCAATCAAGCTGCTGGACTTGGCAAAACCTAATCACCCACTACTGCAGCGCCTGTTATTAAATGCTCCGGGGACATATCATCACAGTGTACTTGTGGGCAATTTGGCGGAAACCGCTGCTGTAACGGTAGGGGCAGATCCGGTGGTTGTAAGGGTAGGTGCTTATTATCATGATATTGGTAAACTTAAACGGCCGTATTTTTTTATTGAAAATCAATCAGGCTGTGAAAATCCTCATGACAAAATTGCACCGTCACTTAGCACGCTTATTGTTATATCCCATATCAAAGATGGGTTTGACTTGTGTAAGGAGTACAAATTACCACAGGTAATAGTAGATATCATTCAGCAACATCATGGTACTACACTAGCGTCCTATTTTTATAAACGAGCTACGGAAACTGAACATGGTGAATGTGTTATTGAATCAGACTTTCGCTATGAGGGACCGAGACCACAGACCAAAGAGGCAGCCCTTGTTATGCTGGCCGATTCTTGTGAAGCGGCGGTGCGCTCCATTAGTAAGCCTAACGTTAATCGTATTGAGGCCACTGTACGAAAAATCATTAGGGAAAGACTGCAAGATGGGCAACTTGATGAATGCAACCTAACGTTACGCGACTTTACGATTATTGGCGATGTGTATATTCGACTATTATCCAGCATGTTCCATAGTCGGATTGAATATCCTGAAGCTCTCAAAGAGCTTGAGAGGAGAAAAACTAAAAATGGAAATAGTAATAAACAACCGGCAGGAAAAGATGAGAGTAACCACTGCAATGGAACAAATGCTGATGCAAGTGTTAAATAAAGCGGCTGAGGTTTATGGACTCAAGCCGCAAACTGAGGTAAGTGTGGTGCTGGCTGACGATGAATACATTCATCAGCTTAATCGTCAGTACCGTAACAAAGATGCACCTACCGATGTATTGTCATTTGCTATGAATGACCAGTGTGCAGGCGAGCCTGAGCCTGATATTACCGATACTCCTGATGATATTGAAATTTTGCTGGGAGATATCGTAATATCACTGGAAACCACAGCCAGGCAAGCGGAAGAATTCAATCATAGTTTAGAACGCGAGCTAGCCTATCTGACTGTCCATGGGATGTTGCACCTCTTAGGTTATGACCATGAGGTTGAAGCAGAGAGAACTGAAATGCGCCGGGAAGAAGAATATGTTTTATCACTGCTCGGTATTACCCGTGAACAATAGGTGCTGCTTGCAGATAATAATGGCTTTTCGGTACGCTATAGCTGGTATTATTTACTGTATCCGCAGCCAGCGGCATATGAAGGTTCATTTGCTGGCTGCCTTTGGGGCATTAGGGTTAGCATGGCGGTTTGAGCTAAGCGGAATTGAGTGGGGCGTTTTATTTTTGACGATTGCCGGCGTCATTGCAGCCGAAGTATTTAATACTGCATTAGAAGCTCTTGTTGATAAAGTTTCACCTGAGTTTCACCCGCTGGCCAAGATAGCCAAAGATGCTGCTGCGGGAGCCGTTCTCATTCAGGCAGTAGCTGCGTTAGGTGTTGGCTATGTTCTATTTTGGGACAAAATACTAAAATAGGTGAGGAAGATGATGGAGGAACTGGTTAAGGCTGCAATTAGCGCTAGAGAACAAGCTTATGTGCCATATTCGGGATTTAAAGTTGGAGCTGCGGTACAAGGAAAAAGCGGCCGTATTTATAGTGGCTGCAATATTGAGAACGCTTCCTACGGATTATCGAATTGTGCTGAACGTACTGCGATTTTTAAGGCAATATCCGAAGGTGAACAAGAGCTTATTGCCATAGCCGTAGTAGCTGATACGCCAGGTCCGGTATCGCCATGTGGTGCTTGCCGGCAGGTTATGGCTGAGTTTGGTATTAGAAATATTTTATTAACGAACCTGAACGGTAAACAGCGGACGGTTACCATCGAAGAACTTTTGCCCTTTAGTTTTACCAAAGGTGATTTTATCAGTTAAGTCTACTTTATAAAAAATGGTGGGAAAAATAATGAATGAAGAAAACTATAAATCAGGTTTTGTCGCGGTTATTGGCCGGCCTAATGTTGGTAAATCAACGCTGATGAATAATTTGATTGGTCAAAAAGTGGCCATTATGTCTGATAAACCCCAAACAACCAGAAATAAAATTATGGGTGTTCTTACACAAAAAGATGCACAAATCTTATTTATTGATACTCCTGGCATGCATAAACCTAAACACAAGTTAGGCGAATACATGCTCAAGGAAGCGGAAGGCTCTCTGCGGGACGTAGACGTTATTTTATTTGTAGTCGATGTTACTGCCGAAATGGGAGCAGGAGAACGCTATATACTTGATAACCTGGCAAATGTTCGTACACCAGTTATTCTTACAGTAAATAAAATAGACCAAATTGAAAAAACAAAATTGTTTGCTATTATTGAAAAATATACAGCACAATTTAAATTTGCCGCGGTAGTACCGATTTCGGCACTTGATCACACCAATTTTGAAGAGTTGGTTAGTGAGATCAAATCACATCTTGAACCAGGTCCACAATATTATCCTGAAGATATGATTACTGATCAGCCTGAACGTCTTGTCATTGCCGAGCTTATCAGAGAGAAAGTGTTACATTTAACCAAAGAGGAAATTCCTCACGCTATCCTTGTTGACATTGAAGAAATCGTTACCAGACCTAATGATAATTTGTATGTTAGAGCTGTTATTTATGTTGAACGTGAGTCGCAAAAGGGGATTGTTATCGGTGCCGGTGGTCGCCTGCTTAAAGATATCGGCCGCCTGGCCAGGGGTGATATTGAAAATCTCTTGGGCTCTAAAGTATATCTTGATCTATGGGTTAAGGTAAAAAAAGATTGGCGCAACCGGCCTAATGTGTTAAAAAGTTTTGGCTTTGAGTAAATTTAAAATAAGCTACCGCTGTGCGGTAGCTTATTTCAATTATTGACCAATACGGCGCATAATGGTATCATTTGTTAGAGAGGTGAATAAATGAATTGGGCTTCTAAATATTTTATCAATGGATTAATTGTAATTGTACCTATTGCCATTACGACTTTTGTAATTATTAATATTTTTTCCTTTACTGAGCAGCTGCTAGGTCAATATCTGCCGATTCATTTTCCTGGATTGTCACTGATTGTCGTACTATTTTTGATTGTAATTGTCGGCTGGCTATCCTCACATTGGCTTTTGCAAAAAGTAATTGGGTATGGGGAACGCCTGGTAGGCTCAATACCAGTGGTAAAATTCATTTACAACAGTGTAAAACAAATATCAACAGCTGTATTTGAGTCTCAGGAGTTGCTAAAACATGCAGTATTAGTACCTTATCCTCATCCGGGAGTTAAGGCATTAGGCTTTGTTATGCCTGAATTGTCGGTGCCCTTGGCTGATAAATTTACAGAAGAACATGTGTGCGTTTTTGTTCCCATGAGTCTTAATCTGACCTCTGGTTTTAATATTATTCTGCCCAGTCGGGACATAATACCTTTAGACGTAACAAGCGAAAGCGCACTGCAATATGTTATTACCGCCGGTGCTATTATGCCGCGCAGTAATGATTCCAATAACTAGGGAGAGATGCTTTATAGATTCGCCATTATTCAGTTCGGTTAAGTTGGCGGCCGCTCTGTTACTTGTCTTAATTAATGGTTTTTTTGTATTATCCGAGTTTTCATTAGTCAAAATTCGTAAAACTCGACTGGAAGAACTTGCTCAGCAAGGTAATACCCGGGCTAAATTAGCTTTAAAGGTTGTAGCTTCACTTGATAGTTACCTTGGCGCTACGCAACTCGGTATTGCTTTATCATCCTTGGCACTTGGCTGGGTGGGTGAACCGGCTATTTCCTCCTTGATAAAACCTATTTTAATGAATTATTTTCCTGTTTCAGAAGGACTGATTACTACAGTTAGTATTACCTTGGGATTTACTGGCATCACATTTTTTTACATTGTTTTAGGCGACCTTATCCCCAAATCACTGGCAGTGCAACGCTCGGAAAGTATGGTGTTGTCCTGTATATGGCTACTCACTATTTTCCATAAAGTCAGCTATCCGGTCATTATGCTGTTTAATCGTACAGCTAAGTTGCTTTTAAGCGCAATTGGAATGAAAGCAGCGAGTGAAGCTGATCTGGCTCATTCGGAAGAAGAATTACGGATGATTGTCAGTGCCAGTCATCGCGGCAGCGTGCTTAATCAGATGGAAAGCGAACTTATTGACAATGTTTTTGATTTTGCTGATCGTTTGGCGCGGGAAATTATGGTGCCAAGGCAAGATATGGTATGTTTGTTTACAGACGATCCATTTGAGGAAAATATGCGAGTGGTACGGGAAACCGTGCATACGCGATATCCATTATGTGTGGAAGACAAAGATCATATTATTGGTATGGTCCATGTTCGTGATTTGATGGATTTTGATATGTGCGCACCAGGAGAGCGTGACTTAACTGCTATTGTTCGGGAAGTACTGGTAGTTCCTGAAGGAATGTCAGTAGCTCATCTACTGCAAGTCATGCGCCGCAAGTGTACACACTTGGCTATTGTTGCGGATGAGTATGGCGGTACAGCCGGGCTTGTAGCGCTGGAAGATGTGATTGAAGAGATTGTTGGTGATATTCAGGATGAACATGATGAGGTAGCAGATATTGAAATTCAACGTCTGTCTGATGGCAGTTATGAATTTGACGGTGGAGTTCTTTTGGATGATGTGACTGAACTTCTGAATATTCGATTGGAAGATCATGAGGAAGATACGCTAGGTGGTTATATATTTGGAGTGTTAGGACGTCGTCCGGAAACTGGTGATAAAGTAAATATTGGTGACTATTCATTTGAGGTACTTCAGGTTACCGGTTTCCGAATTGTAAGAGTTAAGGCAGTACCGCTTTTTCCAGAAGCTGCGGCGAACGATAGTTTGGAATGAGTTAATTGATTATCTGGCTAGTCCTGTTTGTCAATATAAGTTGAAGGGATGATGTCGAGTGTTATTACGGGAAACTTTATGGGAAATTTTTTTTAGTACCGGTAATATCGATGCTTACCTTGCCTATCGCGCTTGTTCAGATTGTCATTGTAGCAACCAACAGCAGTCAGACGATGAAACCACACAATCACTACTTGCAGAAAAATATTTTTCAAAAGATGTATTACGTGAGGTTAAATGGCATTAGAGTATCCGTCAGAAGCCATTCTATTAGCAACACGCGACTGGAGCGCTGCTGATAGAATGGTCACTTTGTTTTCCCGCGAGCGTGGCATTGTTACTGTGATGGCATATGGTGCCCGCAAACCTAAAAGTAAGTTGAGTGGTGGTCTCCAGCCGTTTACTCATTTAAACTTGCTGTTGGCTGGCGGCAAAGGCATGGACTTAGTCAGGCAGTGTGAAGTTGTAACTTCATTTCGGGAAATTCGGGAAGATTTAACCAGATTAGCCTATGCCAATTTCATTGCCGAATTAACGTTAGGGCTATGGCCACAGCATCAGTCTGAGCCAGCAGCATTTGATATGTTGCTGGCAGTGCTAACGCTTCTGGCAAAGCGCAACCCGCGCATTGCTGCTCTGGCAGGTGCTTGGCAATTGATGGTCTTGGCCGGCTTTCAGCCTGAATATGAGTGTTGCGCGCACTGTGGCTCCAAATTGAGTTTGCCGGCCTATTTCAGTTTTATCGAAGGCGGAGGTACATGTATTGCTTGCAGTCCGCCTGGCACAAGTAAATTCGATCAGCCTGACCGGGATTTTTTAGCTAAGCTTCTATCGTTGGATTTGCGGCAGCCTGGTCAGTTTACCGTGACTGCTACGGTCTTGTCAGTCGCTGAGAGTCTGCTGTACGGTTTTGCACGACACCAGTTAGAACGTCCACTTAAGTCATTAGATTTTATTAATAAGCTTACTACTCTATAGGTAGAATAACGTTTTTCAAACAGGGAAGACTAATCCTAAATTAGTGGAGGGTATACAATGGATATTACTTTGGAAAATATTGATTTGATTCGTGAACGCACCGGTATTTCGTATCGGGAGGCTAAAGAGGCTTTGGAACGTAATGATGGCAATGTAATTGATACTCTAATTGAACTTGAAGATAAAAGTAATAGCAGCACCAAGTGGACCGAGGAATTTTCGGTGCGCTCCACCGAGGTCATTGACAAAGTGAAAGAACTCATTCGCGAAGGCAATGTTAATAAGATTCGCGTCAAGCATGAGGGACGGGTGCTGGCAGATATACCTGTAGCTCTTGGCGCCATTGGCGCTGTGGTGCTGCCTCAATTGGCCGCTGTGGGTGTTTTAGTGGCTGTGTTTAAGCGGTGTACTATCGAGGTGGTACGCGAGGATGCAGAGCCGCCTGAAACTGGCAGGGAAGATTCACAAACTGAAGTGGACAAGTTCTCGCAAAATATGTAGTCTAAACGGCCACACGCATTTCTGCAGCTTAACAAAAACACTCTTTTCGTGAGAAAGGGGTGTTTTTGTTATTGGACTAAAAAGGACTTTAGCAATCTTTCTTGAATCCATTTTATGTAAGGCATTTATTTATTATGTCTAAGATTAAAAACAAAAACCTGACATGACGGAAAGGAATTATGTTATGAAAGAGCTGGATAGGAAAAACCAAAAATTTATTGTTAAAATCATATTTCTGGCTGGCATCATGCTCCTGATTATTTTAAACTTTTCCAGTGCTATTTCTGTAGTCAAGCAAGTATATGACGTTCTTTATCCTCTGCTGCTGGGGCTGGGGATTGCCTATATCATAAATATTTTAGTTTCCGGCTATGAAATGATTTATTTTCCCAGGAGTAAAAATAAATTAGTAATCCATAATCGTCGAAGTATCGCTATTATATTAGCGATACTGACAAATGTTCTGATTATTGTGATGTTTTTGCATATTGTTGTTCCTCAGATCGGTCAGTCGATAGCTCTGCTTTCAAGTGGAGTTCCCGATATGTATAATAAGGCGGTCGAATGGAGCCAGCAAAGCGTTAATGACATTCCCGAAATCAAGGCTAAAATCAGACAACTTGGAATTAATCAGGAATCAATGATAAACCAGTTTTTGAGCTGGCTCCGGGATTGGGCTGGAGGAACAGTTTCTTTTATCGGTTCGATTTTTGGCACCTTATTTAATTTGGTATTTGCAATAATATTCGCCATATATATTTTATTTTACAAAGATGATCTAAAGCGGATAATAAACAAACTAGCTCATGCTTTTTTATCTTTTGAACATCGGGAGAAGTTAATTGAGAGTTCAAAGATCATGGATGATACTTTTAGGTGTTATATTGTTGGCCAGTGTAAAGAAGCAGTTATCTTTGGAATTTTATGCACATTGGGGATGCTGATTTTTCAATTTCCTTACGCAACCGTAATTGGATCGGTGATGGGACTGACAGCTTTGGTTCCCATTTTGGGGGCTTATCTTGGCGCAATAGTGGGCTTTCTGCTGATTGCAGCCGTTGACCCGATCAGAGGCGTATTATTCATTATTTTTATTATCATCCTCCAACAAATAGAAGGAAATCTGATATATCCGAGAGTGGTCGGGAAAAGTATTGGCTTACCTGAAATATGGCTATTTGCTGCGGTAACGATCGGCGGGGGATTGATGGGCATTACCGGCATTTTTTTAGGTGTTCCGGTTGCTGCGACGATATATAAACTGATAAGTAAAAATGTGAATGACCGGTTAAAAGCAGTGGAATCCGCAGCAAAGATATCTGATTTAAAGTAGGCTTACCGGATTTAATTGAGGGTTAAATAACAGTAAGCCCTTGATTTTCCTATATTTCCATGATAAAATTTTGTATATTGGATACTATAGCTAATATAAAGCTATGTAACGATTAAAGTCGAAAATCAAGGCTATGCGGGAAATAAGTAACCTTTTTCAAGCAGCGAACCAGGGAGAGTGAAAGCCCGGTAATACAAAAGGTGAAGGCCTTCCCAAGCTGCAAGAGGAAATCTCCGGGTTGATCGAAAATGTTCAGATGCATTTGGAAATCAATTTCGTGAGAAAGTAAAGCTTGCTATACTTTGAGGTGGGGCGTTTTACGCCCAATCAGGGTGGAACCGCGGGAATAACATCTCGTCCCTGTAACTTAATTACAAGTTACGAGGACAAGATGTTTTTATTTTTTAGGAGGTAAAATTATGACATTCCAGGAGATTATCCTGACTCTGCAAAATTTTTGGGCTAAGCAACATTGTATTATTCAACAACCGTATGATGTGGAAAAAGGGGCAGGAACCATGAATCCGGCAACTTTCCTTCGGGCATTGGGGCCTGAACCATGGAATGTATCTTATGTTGAACCGTCACGCCGGCCGGCTGACGGACGTTATGGCGATAACCCTAACCGTCTGTATCAGCATCACCAGTATCAGGTCATTATGAAGCCGTCACCAGCCAATATCCAAGAGTTGTATTTAGCCAGCTTGGCTCAGTTGGGAATTGACCCGGCTAAACATGATATTCGTTTCGTTGAAGACAACTGGGAATCACCGACCTTAGGTGCTTGGGGCCTAGGCTGGGAAGTATGGCTTGATGGTATGGAAATTACCCAGTTTACTTATTTTCAGCAAGTTGGCAGTATTGATGTTAAGCCGGTAGCTGTAGAAATTACCTATGGCTTGGAACGCTTAGCTATGTATATTCAAGGCAAAGAAAATGTTTTTGATATCGAATGGGTAGCAGGCATTTCTTATGGTGATGTATTCCATCGCAATGAAGTGGAACATTCGCACTATAATTTTGAAATTGCCGACACTACAATGTTATTTACTCTGTTTGATATGTATGAAAAAGAAGCCCTGCGGGTTATCGAACTGGGTTATGTGTTGCCGGCCTATGATTATGTTTTAAAATGTTCTCATAGTTTTAATCTCCTCGACGCCCGGGGGGCGATCAGTGTGAGTGAACGTACCGGTTTTATCGGCCGGGTCCGCAACTTAGCACGACTGTGCGCACAGGGCTATCTGGAGCAACGTGAGAAGCTGGGGTATCCACTCCTAAAGGGAGGTAAGTAATCATGACCAAAGATGTACTATTAGAAATTGGCACCGAAGAAATACCAGCCAAGTTTATGCCTGCTGCCTTAGCGCAGCTTGAAAATACGACAAAAGCAAAACTCACAGAACTTAGAATTAGTTATGGCGCGGTTCGGGCTGTGGGTACACCACGCCGCCTGGCAGTTATTGTAAAAGAAGTGGCTGTCACGCAAGCCGATAAGCATAGTGAAAACAAAGGTCCCTCGATAAAAATTGCTTTTGGCCAAGATGGCACTCCCACCAAAGCTGCTTTAGGCTTTGCCAGGGGACAGGGTGTTGATCCGGCGGCATTGGTTGTTAAAGATGAGTATGTATATGCCATTGTCCAAGAGAAG
The DNA here is from genome assembly GCF_007830295.1 of Sporomusa sp. KB1. GTDB lineage: Bacteria > Bacillota > Negativicutes > Sporomusales > Sporomusaceae > Sporomusa. The sequence goes on from NZ_VLKC01000002.1 coordinate 4,331,303, forward strand.
GGCCGCCCGGTTGCCGAACTTTTACCAGGCTTATTAGCTGACATAGTAACAAGCCTATCATTTCCTAAGAGTATGCACTGGGGCGACCTGGATATGCGTTTTGTCCGTCCAATTCGCTGGCTGGTAGCGTTATTTGGCAATGAAGTTGTGCCATTTTCTTTACCGGGAGTAACTTCCGGTAAGGTTACGCGAGGTCACCGTTTCCTTGGGCAGGCAGAGGTAACTGTCAATTCTGTGGCAGACTATATTGCTTGCCTTAGCGAAAATTTTGTTATGGTTGATCAGGATGTACGCCGCCAGATCATCAAGGAGCAAGTTGAGAACCTGGCGATCAGCCGGGGAGGCACGGCGACCATTGACCAGGAGCTTTTAGAAGAAGTAGTGTATTTGGTAGAATATCCGACAGCCCTATGTGGCGATTTTGAAGCTAAATACCTTAGTCTGCCACCTGAAGCTATTATTACTCCCATGCGTGAACATCAACGCTATTTTCCGGTGACTGGAAAAGATGGCAAACTGTTGCCTATGTTTATAACCGTCAGGAACGGCGGCTCTGAACATATTGATATTGTTCGTCATGGCAATGAGCGAGTACTTAAGGCGAGACTTGCGGATGCCCGTTTCTTTTTTGAAGAAGATCGAAAGCTGCCACTAGCAGAGCGGGTAGAAAAACTTAAGACAATTGTATTCCAGGAAGGATTGGGTACACTTTATGATAAAGTGTTACGCTTAGAACGTTTAGCCACTGGCTGTGGTCAAATACTGGGTGTTAGTCAGGATGAGCTTACTATTGCCAAGCGCGGTGCGCAGTTATCTAAAGCTGATTTGGTAACAGGAATGGTGTGTGAATTTACTGAACTGCAGGGTATTATGGGCCGGGAGTATGCTAAGCTGAGCGGTGAACGTCCCGAGGTCGCTGAAGCTGTATTTGAACATTATCTTCCACGGTTTGCCGGTGATGGTTTGCCACAGACTACTGCCGGCCGGTTAATTAGTATCGCTGATAAAATGGATAATATTGTTGCCACCTTTAGTCGCGGCCTTATTCCTACCGGCTCTCAGGACCCCTATGCGCTGAGGCGCCAGGCACTGGGTATGGTTAATATTTTAATTGATGCTAAGTATCATGTTTCCTTAAGTGCCATTGCCGCTCAGGCCATGGATTTGCTCGGTATTACCGATAATGAGCGAAGGACTAAATTAGTAACAGATATTCAGGAATTTTTCCGCTTGCGTATTAAAAATATTTTAACCGAAGAAAATTTGCGCTATGATATGATTGATGCTGTATTGGCTGCCGGTAGCGATGATATTTATGATACTTGGCTGCGTGCTAATGCTATGGCTGTAGAGGGCGGTACAGTGGCAATGCAAAAAGCCGTACAGGCCCTTGTTCGGGTGGGGAATCTTGCGAAAAATGCCACTTCTGAAGCTATTGATGTCAGTTTGTTCACTGCTGATGCCGAACATGCTTTGTACAAAGCCTACATTGATGCGCACACAGTTATAGCCAATTATCATGCAGAAAAAAATTATCAGGGAATACTTACTGTGCTGGCGGCTATGGCTGCACCGATTGATGCATTTTTTGGTGCAGTTATGGTTATGGTTGAAGATGCTAAGGTTAAAAATAATCGCTTAGCTTTATTAAAATCCATAGCAACACTAGCAGCTCAGACGGCTGATTTGACTAAAATTGTAGTCATGTAGTTGAGTAATACCGGGGCAAAAAGGGGTGAGAGTGATTGGGCTTAACGCCGCGCCAAGAAAAAATTGCGGGGATGGTCAGAAGTTTAGGACCGATTACAGGGGAACAAATTGCTGAACGTCTTAATGTAACAAGGGCCGCGCTCAGACCTGATTTAGCGATCCTAGTGATGTCCGGTATGGTAGAAGCTCGTCCTAAAGTAGGTTACTATTATACTGGAAAAAATGTAATGAGTATGCTTACTGATCAAATAAGCAGGATCAAAGTTCGGGATGTCCAGTCAGTTCCTGTTGTTATTACTGCCAGTACAAGTGTTTATGATGCTGTCGTTACCATGTTTCTTGAAGATGTTGGCTCAGTCTTTATTGTTGAGCCGGCAGGTATTCTCACTGGAGTGGTATCCCGCAAAGATGTGCTAAAAGTAGCCCTTGGAGGCAGTGATCTGCATAAGATGCCAGTTAAAGTACTTATGACACCTATGCCGAAAATCGTGGTAACTTCTCCCGATGAATCTGTACTTGCAGCGGCAAAAAAAATTATCGATAACGAAGTTGACAGTCTGCCGGTTGTAGCGATTGCTGATCATCAGGAACCAAAAGCTTATGAAGTAATCGGACGACTAACCAAAACCAATATCGCCAGATTGTTCGTTGAACTGGGCGAGGGACGAGGAGGAGAACACTATAGCTAACCTACCGATTATTTACGCATTGTCTGATTCGATTGGTGAAACAGCCGAGCAGGTGGCGCGAGCCACTGCCAGTCAATTTAACTCCGGAGAATTTGATATTATCAGAATTCCGTATATCAACTCGGTGGAACAAATTGCCGAAACCGTGCGGGAGGCGACAAAACATACCTGCATTATTTGTCACACTTTGGTATCACCTGATTTGCGGGACGCATTGCTGGAACAAGCTCAGGAACACAATATTCAAACAGTGGATATCATGGGGCCGATGATTCATGCTGTCCAAAATATTACAGAAATGACACCGCGGCTGAAGCCAGGGCTTGTTCATAAACTAGACCAGGAATATTTTAAACGGGTAGAGGCTGTGGAATTTGCCGTAAAATATGATGATGGGAAAAACCCCTTAGGTCTGTTAAAAGCCGATATTGTTATTATTGGGGTATCACGCACTTCCAAAACTCCCCTTAGTATGTATTTGGCGCATAAAAAAGTAAAGGTGGCCAATGTGCCGCTTGTGCCGGAAGCACCGTTGCCGCAGGAACTATTCCAAGTACCTTCGCATCGTATTGTCGGCCTGATTATTGACACGTTTAAACTTAATGAAATCCGTAGTGAACGTCTAAAAACCATGGGCTTGGCACCAGATGCCAGCTATGCTAATATTAGCCGGATCAATGAAGAACTGGATTATGCCCGTACTATTATGCGGCGGTTGGAATGTCCGGTCATTGATGTATCAAACAAGGCAATCGAAGAGACAGCCAATCGAATATTAGAAGTTGTTCAGAAAAACAAACTGGCAAATGGCTGAAAAAATCCCTGGCGTAGCATAGTAGTGCTACCTGCCAGGGATTTTTTACGCTTAAATAAAACTATTGGAATCAACATTATAGTTTACAGAATCAGCTGTCCATTCGTTTTCACCCTGAGACACATGAACATTGCCATTAAAAGAAGCGATTCGGGTATCCCAAGAAAAGTCTACCCTATCAGCGCTAATCGTTAGGCCGGTACGGGAGAAATTTACACCACCATCAATACTCGCTCGATTTTTAGTACCATAAACATAGACACTGTCACCGGTAAAGGCGATATCGTCCTGATTCACCGTTATGCCGCCTGCGCCCCATACTTCCAATGTGGCTAAATTTACTTTGGCCTCACCAGCTGTAATCACCCTATTCCTAACCTCAATGTAAACATTGCCTTTTAGAACATATAGTCCTGTATTAACATCAAAGTATGTACGGTCAGCAGTTATGACTGGTTTGGCCGCGAATGCAGTGCTTGTTACGAGTAGAAACATTAAAAGCACCGAAAATAATATTCTGCGATACTTCATTCTGTGGCCCTCCTTTCTTAAAACTTATTATAGCAAATAAGTTTTAATCCTGTGTAGCCTGTAATGAAAAATTAACATTGTAATGCTACAGGTAAATAATGTTATAATATACCTAAGGAAGGAGGCGCTTTTAGCATGAAAGTCCGTGAACGAATTGAAGAGCAGGAATTTAAAATCTTATCAGCCTATGCGGCGAAAAGCCGCGATGCCGTCAGGGACAAAGAAGAGGATTTGTGTGATTTCCGTACCGCCTTTCAACGCGACAGGGATCGCATTATTCATAGTAAATCGTTTCGGCGTCTTAAGCATAAAACACAGGTGTATATAGCTCCGGGCGATCATTATCGGATGCGTATGACACATAGCCTGGAGGTTGCGCAGATATCCCGCACTATCGCCCGTGGTCTAATGCTCAATGAAGACTTGACTGAAGCGATTGCTGTAGGCCATGATGTAGGACATACTCCGTTTGGTCATGCCGGCGAATATGCATTGCGTGAACTTATTGGTCATTACAATCATAATGAACAAAGTTTGCGGGTAGTAGAACATCTCGAACGGGGAGGACAAGGGCTTAATCTGACTGCAGAAGTTCGAGATGGCATACTTAACCATACTGGTGATAATAAGCCGTTTACCCTGGAAGGTAACATTGTTCGCAGAAGTGACCGTATTGCCTATCTGTGCCATGACTATGATGATGGTATTCGCGCTGGTATGATAAAACCTTCTGATTTACCGCAAAATGTTAGTAACGTCTTAGGTACAAATCCATCCAGTATGATAACCGTAATGGTTTCTGATATTATTACCGAATCAGAAGGAAGAAACGAAATTCTTATGTCTGGCAGGGTTAAAGCGGCTATGGATGAGTTTCGGGCGTTTATGTTTAAAAAAATCTATCACTCAGCCGAACTCGAGCCTGATCGAAAAAAATCCAAGTATGTTGTTAGTAAGCTTTTCGAGTATTATATGGATAACCCTGGCAGCTTGCCTCAGGAATTTTTGGAACGGGAAGAGCGCTGGGGATTGCAGACGATAGTTATTGATTACATTGCTGGTCTGACTGATTTGTATGCAATAAAACAATTCGAAAAACTATTTATTCCTGCAACCTGGGGAATACCCCAATTATAGCAGAGCTTACATAGGCTCTGCTTTTGTTTTTTGAACAAATATTATTACTTTTGTCAAGATGTAAAAGAGGAATTTTATCATTTATATTGAATAATAATTATTAAAATAAAGATGATAAAGACTGTGTCCATAACTTTGCAGGTAGTTGCATACTTTTGGCAGGAATATTAACCTGAATGTAGAATTAAGTCAAAGCTTGGAACTATTTGCATATTCTGCAAACCTAAAACACAGCGGGAAATTTGTCATTGCCTGGATAAGGTGAAGTTATATGAAAGATGCAGTTTTCGATGATTTTATCGATAGGTTGCGGTCAGAAAGCGATATTATTAGTATTGTTTCCGATTATGTATCCTTAAAAAAGAAAGGAAAAAATTTTTGGGGCTGTTGCCCTTTTCACAGTGAGAAGACACCGTCATTTTCAGTAAATCCGGATAAAGGGTTTTTTTATTGTTTTGGATGTCAGACTGGCGGCAATGTTTTTAATTTCCTGATGCGAGTGGAAAATATTACTTTTTTTGAAGCGGTAAAACTGTTAGCTGCTAAGCTAAATATTCCTTTGCCGGAAAGAGAAAAAACACCGCGTGAACAAGCCAAAGAACTAGAACTTGCCAGAATCTATCAAGTAAATGCATTAGCCAGAGATTTTTTTCACGCCTGCTTGACCAAAACTAATTATGGAATACCTGCCCGTGAATATTTGGCTAACCGAGGCATATCTGCTGAAACCATTGACTTTTTGAAATTGGGGTTTGCTCCGCCATTATGGGATAAACTATCATTAACCTTGAGTGAGCGTGGTATTCCCCTTGATATACTGCTCAAATCCGGTTTATCTGCTCCGCGTAATTCTGGTGATGGTGTGTATGACCGATTTCGCAACCGTATTATCTTTCCCATTAGTGATGTAAGAGGGCGGGTTATTGGTTTTGGCGGTAGAGTTTTGGATAATAGTCAGCCCAAATATCTCAACTCGCCAGAAACTGAGGTTTTCAACAAACGCCACGTTTTGTATGGATTTGATAATGCTTATAAACATATTCGGGATTTAGGCCAAGTGGTTATTGTCGAAGGGTATATGGATGTTATCACTCTTTATACTCAGGGTATTAAGAATGTAGTTGCCTCCTTAGGCACGGCTTTTACACCTGAACAAGCCAGAAATTTGATTAAGCTTAATGCAGAATTATTATTTTCTTATGATAGCGATGCTGCTGGACAAAATGCCACTGTTCGGGCACTAGATACTGCTCGCTCGTTAGGGGGGACCATTAAAGTAGTAACCATTCCAGATGGCAAAGACCCCGACGAATTCGTCCGCAAGCATGGCAGTCAATCGTTCCTGGAGTTACTCCAATCGGCTCAGCCGCTGCTGGATTACCAACTGGACCAAGCGCTAAAATCGGATGATTATTCTACCGTCCAGGGTAAAATCGCCGTTGTTGGTAAGTTGACACCTATTCTGGCCGAGACGGATAATGCCGTAGCAGTTAATGCCCATATTACCCGTTTGTCGCAAGTGCTTGCTGTTGATGAAAGCGCTTTACGGAGCGAAATTAGAAAGTATATTGTTCAATTTAAAAAGGATAAAAATGTAAAATCAGGGAAGCCTATAAATATTGCACTATTATACAACCAACCAACTCCCGCGGTAATTCAGGCAGAACGTCAGTTGATTCGATTAATGTGCGATGATTTATCACTTATCCCTTATATTTTAGCTAAGCTTTCACCACAAGAAATACAAGGAACTCTTCAACAAGAGATAATTAATTTCATAGTTAATGCGTATAATATGGAAAACCAAGTAATGCAAGCAGCGTTTACTGCTGGTGTAAATAGCTTAAGTGAAAAAGCAAACAACGAGTTTTCACAGATTATGTTGATGGAAAACCAGTTTGATGATGTCGTCCAATTGGTTGATGACTGTATAAAGACGATTCGATTAGCACATTTGACTGTATTATATGAACAACACCGGCTAATGGCCGATGAATTAGAACGCATGGGGGATAGTAACTTTCTGCAGGAATTAGCGGAAAGTCAGCGAATTAAACATGAAATTAGCAAATTACATCATTAATAAACAAGTATGGGTAAAGCTACTACCGTTAATTGCCAAAGGAAGGGGGGGGAATTGTGGCTGATAAGAAAACTACGCCGGTCGAGCACGTAAATGAGCTTTTGCATAAAGGCAAAAAGCGCGGAGTGTTAACATATACCGAAATTATGGATACTATGCAAACGGAAGACATGAGCCCTGAAGAAATCGAAGATATGTACGAAATCTTCAGTAATAAAGGCATTGAAATTATTGATGAAGCTCCGGATGCTGAGCTTATTGAGAATCCAGAGATGGAAGCAACGACCGAAGAAGTAGATATTGATCTCACCATTCCTGAAGGCATTAGTATTGATGATCCTGTTAGAATGTATCTTAAGGAAATTGGCCGGGTTCCACTTTTAACTGCTGATGAGGAAATTAAACTGGCCAAACGTATGGAACAAGGTGATGAAGAAGCGAAAAGGCGGCTGGCCGAAGCGAATTTAAGGCTGGTTGTAAGTATTGCTAAGCGTTATGTAGGCCGCGGTATGCTGTTTCTGGATCTGATTCAGGAAGGTAACTTAGGCTTAATTAAGGCTGTAGAAAAATTTGACTATAATAAGGGTTATAAATTCAGTACCTATGCTACCTGGTGGATACGTCAGGCAATAACCAGGGCTATCGCTGATCAAGCCCGTACTATCCGGATTCCGGTGCACATGGTTGAAACTATTAATAAGCTGATTCGGGTATCCCGTCAACTCCTACAGGAATTAGGGCGGGAACCATCACCGGAAGAAGTGGCCAAAGCTATGGAAGTCACTGTTGAGCGTGTCCGGGAAATTATGAAAATTGCCCAAGAACCTGTATCACTGGAAACGCCAATTGGCGAAGAAGAAGATTCTCACCTGGGTGATTTTATTGAAGATCAGGATGCCCCTGCTCCGGCAGAAGCTGCTTCTTTTATGTTGCTTAAAGAACAGCTGGAAGACGTTTTGGAAACGCTCACTCCCAGAGAAGAAAAGGTATTGCGCCTCCGCTTTGGCTTAGATGATGGGCGGGCTCGCACATTAGAGGAAGTCGGGCAATTTTTTGGAGTTACCCGAGAACGTATTCGTCAAATAGAGGCGAAAGCACTTCGCAAACTTCGCCATCCCAGCCGCAGTAAAAAATTAAAAGATTTTCTTGAATAAAACGCAATAATCTCTTGACGTAATACGGACATTGTTTTATAATAATCAACGTTGGCGATATTCCTCGATAGCTCAGTTGGTAGAGCAATCGGCTGTTAACCGATTTGTCGTAGGTTCGAGTCCTACTCGAGGAGCCAGTTATTAGCTGATAAAACAGGCTTTCTTCGGAAAACCTGTTTTAATATCTCTCTAGGGCCTATAGCTCAGCGGTAGAGCAGCCGGCTCATAACCGGCTGGTCCCTGGTTCGATCCCAGGTGGGCCCACCAAATTGGGATGTGGGAGGCAAGAGGTTAGAGAAGTGACATACTATTCCACATCTCACCTCTAACTTCCCGCATCCTACCTCTCAAATGGCCCGTTGGTCAAGCGGTTAAGACACCGCCCTTTCACGGCGATAACGGGGGTTCGATTCCCCCACGGGTCACCATTTCGATGATTCGAGGTTCGATAAATCGTGAGTTCGAACAAACCGAGCATGTGAACGAAGCGAACCCACGAATACGGGCGATTAGCTCAGCTGGGAGAGCGCCTGCCTTACAAGCAGGATGTCGGCGGTTCGATCCCGTCATCGCCCACCACACCTAAAAAAAACCTGCGAAGCAATTCGCAGGTTTTTGCTATACATACATATACTAACAGGGAAATTTACTGGAGGACTATGCACGTGAAAATAGGAGAACGTTTGCAGGCAATTGCCGATATGGTTCCTGTCGGAGTGACTATGGCTGATATTGGCACCGACCATGCTTATCTGCCGATATATCTTATTTCCCATAATGTTGTTGCCCGGGCAATCGCCGGCGATATTCACCAAGGCCCTTATCTATCGGCTAAAAATGCTGTTGTTGCCGCACAGTTAGAAGAGTTCATCTCAGTCAGGCGCGGTAACGGGCTTGAGGTAGTACGTCCGGGAGAAGCTGAAACTGTCGTTATTGCCGGTATGGGTGGTTTGAATATTATTGATATCTTACGCTCGCGACCGGAAGTAACAGCTACACTCAAGCGTCTTATTGTACAACCCATGATTGCAGCGGCAGCGGTCAGAATGTGGCTGCAAACCAATGGCTGGCAAATAATCAGTGAACAGCTTATCCAGGAAGATGGTAAGCTATATCAGATTATTGCGGCAGAGCCTGGTGAAAGTCAGCCCTTTGAGCCTATACTTTATGAAATAGGTCCGCTGCTCTGGCATTCAAGACATCCGCTGCTGCTGCTGCATATTGAGGAATTAATTGTGCATTTACGCGGTGTGCTGGCGGCGATGGCAGGAAGTGCTGAAGCCGTACATTCTGCGAAATATAGAGAATTTGCCGATAAACTTAAGGATTTGGAGGACAAGCGCACATGTCTGTAAAATGCCATGAAGTTATTACTAAGCTTGAACAATTGGCACCAAAGCATTTGGCGGAGGATTGGGATAATATTGGTCTCTTAGTTGGTAGTCCTGAGCAAACTATTCATAAAATCATGATTACTTTAGATGTAGACCAAACGGCTATTAATCAGGCCATTACTGTAGGTGCTGACATGATTGTTTCCCATCATCCTGTATTGTTTAAAGGTATTACCAATATTCGTACTGATTCACCGTTAGGCAGCATGCTATTTGATCTGATTAAAAATAAAATAGCCGTATATGCCGCTCATACCAATTTGGATAGTGCTCCTGGTGGTGTAAATGATATTTTGGCCCAAAAGTTTCAGCTTAAGGATAGTAAGCCGCTGTCAACAGTGTATCAGGAAAAGCTATATAAATTAGTAGTCTTTGTCCCAGCATCTCATGTTGAAAAAGTACGAATAGCTATGAGTGAGGCTGGCGCAGGCCATATTGGCAACTATAGTCATTGTACCTTTCAGACCAAAGGGGTCGGAACCTTTTTACCGTTAGCGGCAACCACCCCGTTTATTGGCAGAGAGGGTCAGCTTGAATTTGTTGATGAAAGTCGAATTGAAACCATTGTCCCGTCAGGGCTGCGCTGTCGCGTCATTAATGCTATGTTAGCGGCTCATCCCTATGAAGAAGTTGCGTATGATGAATATTTACTACAAAACAAAGGGCCTAACTGCGGCTTAGGAAGAATTGGACGACTTGGTGAAGCTATGTCGTTACGAGATTTTAGTAACCAAGTAAAACATTTATTAATGGTTAATTCAATAAAGGTGGCTGGTTCAGCCGATACAGTAATAAATCAAGTGGCGGTATGTGGCGGCAGCGGGGCAAGCCTTATTAAAAATGCCATTAAAGCAGGGGCCGATGTTCTGGTAACCGGTGATGTAAAGTATCATGAAGCGCAACAAGCCCTTATGGAGGGGCTTGCGATTATTGATGCCGGTCACTTTGCTACCGAACAACCGGTGGTTCAAAGTGTAGCTGCCTATCTAGATAAACAAGCCCGTGAAAATGGTTGGGCTGTAGAAATGATTGCTAATAATTCAGGCAAAGATGTATTTACAGCGTATTGACTTGTTTGGTCATTAGTGTTATGATTTTAATTCATAATAATATGGCTTCTGAGTACGAAAGATGATCGCAGATGTTTAGGGCATTTGAGGAAAGTCCGAGCTCCATAGGGCAGGGTGCTGGATAACGTCCAGCGAGGGCGACCTTAGGGATAGTGCCACAGAAATGTAGACCGCCTGACGTTTTGTCAGGTAAGGATGGAACGGTGCGGCAAGAGCGCACCAGCAGTCAGGTAACTGGCTGGCTAGGTAAACCCCACCTGGAGCAAGACCAAATAGGGAAGGGATGAAGCTGCCCGCTGAACCTTCCGGGTGTGTCGCTAGAGTCGTCAGGCAACTGGCGACCCAGATAAATGATCGTCGCCGCCAAAAGCGGAACAGAACTCGGCTTATTGACTACTCAGAAGGAAGCATAGTAAAACCCGCAGACTTTTTGTTGTCTGTGGGTTTTGTGTTATTTCTACAGATGTAACGATTTGGGGTTGAAATATTCTTGGTTGCCAGAATGAGTAATGGTGGCAAACTTTTGCCGGAACAGTAGTGATTATCATCATATTTTCTTAAAAAGTTTTTTACGCTCTAGACAAATGCTATTTTTATGCTATAATAAAAGCATAATTAAATTCCAGAGTCAATGATGACTCCTTCACATGATACTTTTATGTGAAGGAGTCTATATTTTTTTCTTCATTTCTTATATTGTGCTAGTGTATAAAAATACACGTTATATTATTTTCAAAAAATTTACAGCATAAATTATTCAAATTTAATGGTAAGATGAAAAATTGAGAGGGGTTTTTTTGATGAGCAACCTAGGTGAAATTTTTGGTTCAAATGTATTTAATGATGCTGTTATGAAAGAGCGCCTTCCTAAAGCTACTTACAAAGCTTTACAGAAGACAATTGAAGACGGTCTTCCTTTAGACCCGGCAGTTGCAGACGTAGTAGCAAGCATAATGAAAGATTGGGCACTTGAAAAAGGCGCAACACATTTTACTCATTGGTTTCAACCAATGACAGGCATAACTGCTGAAAAACATGACGCATTTATAGCGCCAACCGCCAATGGTAAGGCTATAATGGAATTTTCAGGTAAAGAATTAATTAAAGGCGAACCAGATGCTTCTTCCTTCCCCTCTGGTGGCATTAGAGCAACATTTGAAGCCAGAGGCTATACTGCCTGGGATTGTACATCACCAGCATTTATAAAAGATGATTCTTTATGTATACCAACTGCTTTTTGTTCATATACAGGTGAAGCTTTGGACAAGAAGACGCCATTATTACGTTCAATGGAAGCTTTATCCAAACAAGCGTTACGTGTATTAAAAGCTCTTGGTAATACAACAACAAGCAAAGTTATTACAACTGTTGGGCCAGAACAAGAATACTTTATAGTTGATAAGAAAACGTTTGAACAACGAAAAGATTTAATATTTACCGGCAGAACACTTTTTGGTGCTAAACCTCCCAAAGGACAGGAATTAGAAGATCATTATTTTGGATCAATCAAAGAAAGAATTTCTGCCTACATGAAGGAACTGGATGAAGAACTTTGGAAGCTTGGAATTGCTGCGAAGACTAAGCATAACGAAGTTGCTCCGGCACAGCATGAATTAGCACCAATATTTTGTACTACCAATATTGCAACAGACCATAACCAACTTACTATGGATATAATGAAAAAAGTTGCTTTAAGACAGGATCTTGTATGCTTATTACATGAGAAACCATTCGCTGGAATCAACGGTTCTGGTAAACATAATAACTGGTCAATGGCAACAGATGATGGAATGAACCTACTTGAGCCAGGTTCTACTCCACATGATAATAAACAGTTCCTGGTATTCTTGTGCTCTGTTATAAAAGCAGTCGATGAATATGCGGGTTTATTAAGAGTATCAGCTGCAAATCCTGGGAATGATCACAGACTAGGTGCTAACGAAGCTCCTCCAGCTATAATATCAATATTCTTAGGAGAGCAATTACAAGACATCTTAGAACAAATTGAAAAGGGTGGAGCGACAAGTTCTAAAACCGGCGGTCATATGGAAATAGGTGTTACTACACTTCCGGCTTTACCCAAAGATGCAACGGACAGAAACAGAACATCTCCATTCGCATTTACCGGCAATAAGTTTGAATTTAGGATGTGTCCTTCTTCTGCCTCCATCGCGGAGCCAAACTTTATTTTAAATACTATAGTAGCTGAAGTATTAAGTGAAGTTGCCAATCGATTAGAAGCGGCTAAAGATGTATGTGCTGAAGTTAAGGCAATTCTTACTGAATATGTAACTAAGCATAAGAATGTAGTGTTTAACGGAAATGGATACTCAGATGAATGGGTAGCTGAAGCTGAAAGAAGAGGACTTCCAAACGTAAAGACTACTGTAGAAGCTACTAAAGCATTAATTGATGAAAAGAACTTAGCAGTAATGGAAAAACATGCCGTATTAAGCAGAGTAGAAATGGAATCCCGCTATGAAATAGCTCTTGAAAATTATGTCAAGACTATTAACATTGAAGCTTTAACAATGATTGAAATGGCTAAGAGACAGATACTTCCTGCAGTTATCAAGTTTGCTACCACCCTTGCTGAATCAATTAATACAATCAAAGCTACAGGTATAGCAGCCGATCTAACTGCTCAAACTGAATTGCTAACAGAAGTATCTTCATTAACTGCATCTTTAAAGAAAAATATTGCTGTTCTTGAAGAAGCTGTAGACAAAGCTTCAAATGCTCATGGAGATACTTACGAGCAAGCTTCATTATTCAGATTTGATGTATTTGAAAAGATGGATGCTTTAAGAAAAGTTGCTGATACACTGGAAACTCTGGTAGATAAAGATGTATGGCCAATGCCAACTTATGGCGACTTATTATTTAATTTGTAATAGAGGCAAGTCTAGTTTGATGAAGAACCCCATATAATTATAGTAACCTATTAGAAAAAAGCACTGGCCCTTTAAACCAGTGCTTTTTTTATATTATATGCTAAACTATTCAAATGTAGTATTACTAAAGACCAAGGATACTTAGCCTTTTAACAGGTTAGATGTCATTCCTCTATTGGTATTTCAGGTCCTTGGAGTTGGTACTGATAAAAAATCAGATCAAGCCATCTACCAAATTTATAACCAGCTTTCCGGATTGTACCAGACTGGCTAAAACCTAATTTATCGTGCATTAATCTACTGCCTTCATTACTCGCGTCTATACCAGCTACCATTGTAGCATAGCCTTTGGTGTTAGCAATCTTTATTAACTCTTTCAGTAGCGCGGTCCCGATATGTTTTCCTCTATGGTCTTTGTGGACGTAGACTGAATGCTCTATCGTATACTTATACGCAGGCCACGCCCTGAAGGGCCCAAATGTGGCAAATCCGACGACGGTATTGTTTTCTTCAAACACCAGGATAGGAAATCCGTCTGCTACTTTCTTCTCATACCATGATGTTCTATCTTCAAGGGTATGGGGTTTATAATCATAGACTGCTGTGGTATTGAGTATTGCCTCATTATATATTTCTAGGACAGCCGTTAAATCACTGTATTCTAGATGGCGAATCATAGGTATAACCTCCACATAAATTCTATTTGAGTAAAGGGCTGCTTGTTTGAGATTTATGTTCGACGTAGACATTGACGCTTCCTGCTTTGTTTTGCAACCGGTATTCATAACTTTGTATACTGGTTACGGTCTTCTAGACAAAATGTATTTATATGCTATAATAAATACATATTTAAAACCTGAGTCAATGAAGTCTCCTTACAAAAGTGGGAAGAGTTTGTTTTTTAGTTGTATTGACCAGGAAAAATGAGAAAAACTATATTGTAAGATATTTTATGTACGAGGTGAAGGAAAGTGGTAAAAGATTTAGTGTATCTTATTCCTGCCGGTAAGTATGGTAAAGAAGAAATTGCAAGCCTGCTCACTAACCATCCTGAGATTAAGTTTGCCTCACTTGTTGGTATTGATTTGGCAGGCAACGATACTGATGAGAAAATCCCTATTGAACTATTTATTAAGGACATGGACGATTTCTATAATGGCACAGCAGTACAAACAGATGGCTCGTCTGTTGTTCTTACTGGCATTGCCGTATTAAACAATGCCAAAGTAGATATGCTTGCCGATGCCAGTGTAAATTGGTTTGTAGATTATAATTTTGAACATATTGATGAAGAGACAGGTAAGCCTATCGGCACACTGCGTATTCCTGCTTATCTGGTACATAATGGTCTCAGAGTTGATTCGCGGTCAATTTTGGCACAAAGCTTAGAATATAGTAAAGGTGAGCTACTGGACCTCTTTAAAAAGAATGCCAAAATTGCCGGCCTGGAACATATTAATGGGGCTGATGTAGAAGATATTATCTTTACCTCTGCTACTGAACTTGAGTTTTGGGTAAAAACCCCTGCGAATAAGGCTGACGTTGAAGATCTTTCTGCTTCACAGGTGATGCAAGAGCAATATTGGCAGCGGACTCGCGGCAGTGTCCGCACGGCAATGGAACAGGCTTTGATGATGATGAAAAACTACGGGCTTGAACCAGAAATGGGGCATAAAGAAGTTGGCGGCATTAAAGCCCAGATTGATGAAACCGGTCATTTGAATCATGTTATGGAACAGCTTGAAATTGACTGGAAATTCTCTAATGCCTTACAGTGTGCAGATAATGAACTTCAAGCCAGAATTTTAGTTAAAGAAGCTTTCCGGGCAAATGGTCTTGACGTAACCTTTAAGGCAAAACCAATCATTGGTGTTGCTGGCAGCGGTGAACATACACATGTTGGTTTTGCTGCAAAACTTAAATCAGGCAAAGTTGTCAACCTATTCTCACCAACCGATATGAAACAATACTTCTTAAGTGCTATTGGTTATGGTGCCATCATGGGTCTCTTAAAGCACTATGAAGTAATAAATCCGTTTATCTCTGCTACTAATGATTCGCTTAACCGTTTAAAACCAGGCTTTGAAGCGCCTGTATGTATTGTAACATCGCTAGGACATAATCCGGCTACACCATCCCGTAACAGAACTATTTTAGCCGGTCTTGTGCGTGATGTTAATAGTCCAATGGCTACTAGATTTGAGGTTCGTTCTCCTAATCCATACACAAATACCTATACTGCCTTAACAGCCTTCTATATGAGTATGCTTGATGGTATTAAAGCAGCAGTTAACTCTGGTAAAACGGTAGAAGAGCTTGATGCAGAATTATCCAAAGACGCGGGCAAAGAAGGCTTTTATCTTGAAACAGACCGGGCATACCGTAGCGAACACGATGTCTTTGATGATTATTCTGCTGAGGAGCGCGACCGCCTGTTTTCTAAACCGCCTGCAACTGTTTGGGAGAACATGCAGAACCTTAAAAAGTATCCAGAAAAAGTGAAAACTCTTACTGCCGGCAATGCCTTCCGTCAAGAACTCATTGAAGCCTTCGCCGCCGGTGCATTGGTTCGTTGGAAAGCGGAACTATTAAACCGTATTATTCCAGAAAACCTGAGCATTGTTAAAGAGGCTAAAGCTTTACATGAGGCTGATTCGGCCAGTGATCTTGATTTGACCAATTGGGATAAAATCAATACCATTCGCGTGTATTTAGCGAAAGACTGTATGCTGCAAAAAAGCTTGTTTACCCGCATTAAAGAGGCGATTCAAACTGGCGATTTTGATGCCGTATCGGAAATGCAAATTGAAATGTCAGCTAAAGTTGGCGAATTAGAGATTCTTTATCGCGAATATAAGAAAAATATGATTCATATTTGTTAGAACGTTCAACGTTAAAATGCAAAAAATCCAGTAGACATTACTGGATTTTTTGTGCTTATCCTATTAGATTACTGGACCCAATTGGGGTGGATAGTCCCTGCTATCAATATTTGATGGGAGTGATGATAGCTGATTCACACTATTTCAAAAGAAAATAGTAAAGCTTATTATAATCTTACCCAGGCATATGAAGCGGAATTTTCAAAACTTACTCATGAAATGCCTGACGAGGATGGATTGTTCAAAATCCAGACAGATATTGATCATGAACATATTGGTTACTTGCTATATGATAAGAAGAAGCCAATTGGCTTTATGGTTGTTTGTATGGGGGAAGTGAAAGATGTAGCGGAATTTTATATAATACCTGGAAAACGAATGAGTGGGTATGGTCAAACCTTAGCCAGTTATGTTTTTTCACAGCATCCAGGGCGATGGCAGGTTCGTCAGATTACCGGTGCTGATTCGGCGAGGGCCTTTTGGCAGAAGGTGATAGATAAGATAACCGCTGGCAATTATCTGGAGGAAGTAGTCCAGGATAATGATTGGGGGTGTGTTTCCAGGCAGTCGTTTGAGCTTGCTGGTCGTGCAAAAGAATAATTCCCCTCGCCAACACGGGTTGACTGCCCAATTAGATTAAATAATAAATTTAAATGACATAAAGACAACAGGAATTATGCTAGAAATATGGAATATAGCAGTATATTAGCTTGAAGGAGGGTCAACTATGAAAAAAAATGCTTGTGATATGGGCAACTTGTTTAGTGATCTGGAAGGACTGAGGATAGCCGTTGATATGGAGGCGCGTGGCCGGGATTTTTACAAAAAAGCAGCTGCGAAAACAGATAATAAAGAACATAAAGCATTGTTCATGCTGCTTATGAATGAAGAGACTACCCATTTTGATCAATTTACTCAACTGTACAATAAAATTAAAGAGGGTAAGCTCCCGGATTCCAATGACTATTTATTTGACCAAGAAACCTCAAAATATTTAACAGTTCTTGCAGAGCCGCATATTTTCCCAAAAGACAAAGCAGAAAAAGCACTCCCTGAGCTAATGACTGCTGCCGAAATTTTGCAGGCTGCTATCCAGGATGAAAAAGATGCTATTCTATTTTATGATGCTTTAGCTAAATGTGCTAAATTTGAAGAAACACGCAATATATTTAATCTGCTAAAAGCGGAAGAACAGACTCATGTAGTAAAACTTCGCGAAATACTGGACAGTTTGTAGAATAGAATTCAAAAAACAGTGTCTTTTGGCGCTGTTTTTTTTGATAAAAAATTCATATCTTAGCAGGATTTTTATAGTTTATATCTAATTATAATAATAGTCTATTACATATTATTATTTTATGGGAGGTTTTAATAATGGAAGTTAAAACAGATTTACTTGAAAAAGGTGCTATCGTTCAACGTGACAGAGAAACATACGCAATTGCGCCACATATTCCTGGTGGTGTTATTCTTGATATTAATGTACTTAGAAAAATTGCTGATGTTTCTGAAAAATATGGTGCCAAGGCGCTTAAGCTGACTTCGGCACAGCGGATCGCTATTGTTGGTATTCCTGAAGATAAAATTGACGCTGTTTGGGAAGAACTTGGGATGGATAAAGGTGCTGCAGTTGGCCTTTGCGTCCGGAGTGTGAAAATTTGTCCGGCAACTCATTTCTGTAAACGTGCACAACAAGATGGATTAACTTTAGGTCTTGCCCTTGACAAAGCGTATCATGGTTTGGAATTGCCTGGTAAGATGAAATTTGGCGTTAGCGGCTGTACTAACTCCTGTGGGGAGAGCTGGGTTAAAGATATTGGTCTTGTTGGTACGAATAAAGGCTGGAAAATTGTAATTGGCGGCTGTGCCGGTGCTAAACCCAGAATTGCCGATCTGTTAATTGAAGCAGTACCTCAAGAAGAAGTACAGCCGATTATTGATAAGATAATTGCTTACTACAAAGAAACTGCCCGTAAGCATGAACGCCTTGGTATGCTGATAGACCGGCTTAGTCTTGAGGCGGTAAAAAAAGGAATATTAGGTTAAAAGATAAGTCTTAGTTGTTAAAAAGATAAAGCGTCTGCTCGTCAGGCGCTTCATCTTTTTAACAAGGTTTATAGAAATTTTTACAAAATAGCGTTATACTGTCTATAGAGAGTTGCTTAAGGGGGCGATTGCTATGCAAGCTAATAATTTATATGATATAAAATGGGTTCTTACACAGATAGAACAAGTATCCCAATTTAGTCAGGATAACGCTGGCATTACCCGCCTTGCATTCACTCCCGC
This sequence comes from Sporomusa sp. KB1, assembly GCF_007830295.1. Taxonomy (GTDB): domain Bacteria; phylum Bacillota; class Negativicutes; order Sporomusales; family Sporomusaceae; genus Sporomusa. Next base: position 4,349,950 of record NZ_VLKC01000002.1, read on the forward strand.
CGATCATCAGGCCCGAAATTATATCATTAGCCTGATGCAAGCAAGTGGACTTACCGTACATATTGATGCCATCGGCAACATCATAGGACGATTTCTACCAGAAGGCATTGACACTGATAGTAGCCCGGCTGTTGCAACAGGCTCTCACCTTGATACAGTGCCGTCAGGCGGCAAATATGACGGTGTCCTTGGCATCGTCTGCGGTTTGGCAGCAATTAACCGTCTAAAGTCGTGTAGTGATATCAGGCATCCTCTAGAAGTGATTGTTTTTGCCGCTAAGGAATCCAGCCGTTTTAACTTGCCAACTATAGGAAGTAAAGCTATGGCTGGGCTGGTTACTGCTGCCACCCTGAACGCGATTAAGGATCAGGACGGTATCGCTTTATCAGCCGAACTAGCTGCTATCGGATTCCAGACTAAGCAGATTTCCACTGCGAACCGCTCCAAGAATAGTATAAAAGACTTTGTAGAACTGCATATTGAACAAGGGCAAGTTTTAGAACAAGGACGAATTCGTATTGGCATTGTTGATAAAGTTTCCGCCCCTACTAGATTGAAAATAATCGTACTAGGAACAGCTGGTCATTCTGGTGTTGCCCCTATAGAGGAGCGTCAGGATGCGCTTGTAAGTGCAGCCATGATTATTTTGGCTATTAGAAATATTGCCGCTGAATATGAGTACCAAGGTGCGGTGGCTACCGTCACAATTTTAAAAACCTATCCAGGCACTATTAATGTAATTCCAGGTAAGGTTGAAATGTGGGTAGATATTCGAGGTACAGAGCATGAAAGCATAATTGAAATATTGCAGGAAATTAAAGATGCTGTCAGTTCCATTGCCGATGATTATAATACCCCGATTGCAATTGAAGTGTTGTCATCAGAAAAACCGGTACTTCTTGACGATACTATAAACCAAATAATGGAAGCTGCTTGTTGTAAATTAAAGCAAACCAGTGTACGGCTTGATAGCCGTGTTGGCCATGACGCTATGAATATAGCACATATAGCGCCTGCCGGCGTAGTATTGATTCCCTGCAAGGATGGTATTAGCTACAACGCTTGCAAAGAGGTAGCTCCTGATGACATAGCGGCTGGTCTTGATGTATTAACAGAAATCCTATATCAATTAGCCAAATAGGCTATAAAGGCTATTTCTTTAAAGGGAGGTATATTTTGAAAATCGATGTTTGTTTTACTCCCAACGATTTTACCAGCAAAGACTATTATGGTTACCATGCTGTGGTTATTGATGTGCTGCGGGCAACTACCAGTATTGCCACTGCGTGCGCCAATGGCTGCCAGTGTGTAATACCTGTGAAAACGGTTGAAGAAGCGTTCTCACTAAAAGCTAAAAATCCTGATGCAGTATTAGCCGGGGAACGCAGTGGTTTGCTTATTCCCGGATTTAACTTGGGAAACTCACCCTTTGAGTACACCAAAGACCAAATATACGGAAAAACAATTGTCATGACAACAACTAACGGTACATTGGCATTAAACAAAGTGGCTGCTGCTCAAAAAATATATGTAATGGCTTTTGCTAACGCCGCTTCCATAGTTACCGCTCTACACCAAGCACAAGAAAATACGATTATTGTATGCGCTGGCTCGGAGGGGAAATTCTCCTTAGAAGATGCTTTGTGTGCCGGTCTGGCGGCAGATTGCCTCAGTCATGAAGCTAAGCTAAGTGACACAGCATTGGCAGCGCAAGCTATGTATCGGGATTTTGCTGCCGATTTATTTGCAAGAGTATCCCAATCATCACATGCAGACTATCTATGTAATATAGGTTTTGAAAAAGATGTTGCTTTATGTTTGAAACAAGATACGATAGCTGTTGTTCCGGTATTCGCAGCAAACGCTATAACTGCATAACTGAATAAAATGCAACCGGGTAATCTCAACATGGCTTGCGCTACGACTTGGCACAAGCCGTGTTTTCTTTATTTTACCGCTATTATTTATGTAAGCTATATGATAGAATATCTTCGGATTCAAACCATAGACGAAAGGAGTATTTCTATTGAAAAAAAAGGCAGTCGCTATCCTTTTGATGGTTTTCGCAATGCCGTTGTTTTCATCAGCAATGCCCCGAGCAGAAGCCGCAGTGTGGGACAATAAACTAGCTGAAGTCGTTACAGGAACGTCAACTGCTGACCAGATACAAGCGTTACTAAAATTACGTGAGACTCTAAAACAAGATGATAAGCAGGTTTTATGGGGAACTCTTGCCCAGACAGCGATCGATCAAACCGGAAAAACGGATATGGTAAATACTCTTGCTGCTTTGTCGCAGCAACTGTCAGCCCAAGAGCAAGCAACTGCTAAAGCAAACCTTGTTAAAGCAGTAGAAACCGCTGTGCGCAGCAAAGTAGATGAAACGGTTAAAGAAGCGGTAACTAATCGTCTGGCAGGATACCAGGATGAAGTTGCGCTGCTTTCTACATTACTCAATAGCAGTAATGACCTGACACCTAAAGCCGTACAAAATAACAACTCCCTTGCTGGTGCACCGCAAAACTATAGTAAGCTGATTAACATGACTGCGACAGCTTACGGTCCTGGTACAACTGATAATGGAAAATGGAATGACCTGACTTATGTAGGCGGCAAGGTTAAGAAAGGGGTAGTGGCCGTAGATCCTGCTGTTATTCCCATGGGAACCAAACTTTGGGTTGAAGGTTACGGCCAAGCTATAGCTGACGATCAAGGCAGTGCGATTAAAGGCAATCGTATTGATTTAGCGTTTAATACCAGACAAGAAGCGCTGGATTATGGGATTCAAAATGTGAAAGTATATGTTCTGAAATAACCGGCTTCGGCCGGTTTTTCTTTGCTCATATCCCTTTGTGTAGTTGCATATATTTGGGAATGAATATGCTATCTACAAGGAGGGGACAAAGTGAATTCCATTTTATCGTTTGGATTCAGAAAAACATCGATATTTTATGGTATAGCGATTTTTGCTATTTTGAGTATTGTTTTTAGTATTATTGGCTTTGAGTATATGGATGAACAAGAACTAGCATCAATAGATACCAATCAGCCAACCAACGCACCCACAGGTAAAGTGAGTGTAGTAATAAATACTCAATCTAAAGTACTTGAAGTTTATAATGATGATCAGATATATAAAAAATACAGGATTGCAGTAGGCAAAAGCAAAACCCCGACGCCGATCGGAGAGTGGAATGTGGTATGGAAAGACTATAATTGGGGAACTGGATTTGGAACACGCTGGATGGGATTGAATGTGCCTTGGGGCACTTATGGCATCCATGGGACAAATAAACCCTGGTCAATAGGTCAATTTGCCAGTCATGGCTGCATTAGACTGCGTAATAAAGATGTTGAAGAATTGTTTGAATGGATTCCGATTGGGACTCCGGTGCGCATTGATGGTCGAAAAGCTATAATTAAAAGAGACCTTAAATATAAAACTTCAGGATCTGATGTTGTTGCCTTACAACTGAAACTCAAAGAACTTGGCTACTTTCAGGGTAGAGCAGATGGCTTGTTTGGCACTATGACTGAAGAAGCTATTAAGGCTTATCAGGCAGATAAGGGAATTACTACTACCGGTGTAGCTACCAAAGAGTTTTGCACCGCGTTGGGGATATAGAATTAGTAAGAAATTTTATCGAAATATCAAGAAGTTGACGAAAATAGGTGATAAGTGTAAAATACAACCTAGTACTGGGTTTGACCAAGCTGATATTCCGGTGTATTCTAGGTATAATGCCGAATCCTTATAAGGTACGGGGGACCCAATACATATATAGGGGTGAATCCGCTAACGCGGTAGGGCGTTCTTAACCTCTTCTCTTTGGCCCGAATCCGACAGCTAACCCCGGAGGCTAACGCGTAAGGTTTTGTGTTTTGCTTTGCAGTGCATGACACTAACCTTAGAGGCATACTGAAAAGAGAGGTGATCGATTGGGAAAAAAATTTTTTAGGGTCTTTTTTTGGCTTTCTTTACTGATAGCCGTAAGCATTCCCTCGGTGAGCATGGCTGCGGGACCACAGGAGCAACCCACTATAATGCTCGGGGCACGCGGCGATAATGTGCGGATTGTACAAAAATATTTGGCTGACAGTGGTTTTTATGCAGGAGACATTGACGGTATATTTGGTCCAATTACTGCTAAGGCTGTAAAAGAATTTCAACATAGTTCCTCTCTTAACGTAAATGGCATTGTTGATAAAGAAACCTTTGCCTATTTGGGACGGCTGGCTGGGATGCCAAGCAGGTATAGCCGTGCCCTTAGTATGAAAGCATCGGCCTACTCTGCGTATGACCCGGGCAATGGCAGCTATACATATGGCGGAAACCTTTTGCGTAAGGGTTTGGCTGCTGTCGATCCAGCAGTTATTCCTTTAGGAACCCGGCTATATATACCAGGATATGGCTATGCAATAGCTGACGATATTGGTGGTGCAATAAAAGGCCAGCGTATTGATTTAGCATTTGATAATCGCCATGAGGCATTGAATTTTGGCGTGCAAAGAGTAACTGTGTATGTAGTTGACGGATAAATTGCAGGTTTCGGCCTGCTTTTTTTGTTTACTGATAGCAGCTATTGTTATTATCCCCCAAGAATATTAAGAAGCTTCAAGTACTATACTACTGATAGAATTTGAGTATTTCATGGGGGTTGGTTAGGATTGAATTTTATCTCAAGTGAAATGCTGCCGTTGGTGCTGGCTTGTGTTTCTGGGGTGTTAATGGCAGTGCAGGGATCAATTAATGCTGGTTTGAGTAAGGTTATTGGACTGCTTGAGGCTACGTTTGTCGTTCAACTTACGGGAACTATTTTAGTCATGATGCTACTGTTTATCGGTAATATGGGCAAAGGCAATCTGTCTGCATGGCAGGAGGCACCATGGTATTCCTGGTTAGGAGGTATTCTTGGTGTTGCCATAATCTATCTGGTAGCCGCAAGCATTCCCAGTGTCGGTGTTGCCAATGCCACTACGGCCATTATTGTTGGACAAGTATTAACAGCAATCATAATTGACTACTTGGGGGGATTTGGTCTTGAACGTATGGCTTGCAGTCCCAAGCAGCTAATTGGCTTGGTATTACTCGCAGTTGGTGCTAGACTGCTATTAAAATAGTTTTTTTTATCTTTTTCTTAATTAAGGTGTTAACAAAAAAAAAATTATGCGGTATACTTATCATTAGGATTTTTTGGTAATGTACTAACACAAGGAGGCAAGGCATGGATTTTAACTTTACTCCCGATCAATTGGATATGCAAAAAATGGTAAGAGATTTTGTAGCGAAAGAAATTGCGCCTCACGCTTTAGAAATGGATAAAGAAGGTATAGTTCCATCTGATTTATGGAAAAAGCTTGATGAGGCAGGCTTACTTAATTTAACTGTACCAGAAGAATATGATGGGCCAGGTCTTGACGCACTCTCAATTGCTCTCATCTATGAAGAATTAGGTAAAGGGTGTGCTGGTGTAGCTACAACAACCGCTGCGAATGCTTTAGCTTCCTACCCAGTAGTACTCTTGGGGTCCGAAGAGCAAAAACGTAAAATGTTTAGTGTCATAAATGATGGCAATTTGGCTGCCTTCGCACTAACTGAACCAGGTGCAGGCTCAGATGCCGGCGCAGTTGCAACAACTGCTGTTAAAGACGGGAACGAGTATATACTTAATGGCACAAAATGTTTTATTACCAATGGTGGTATTGCTGAAATATATATTATTTTTGCCAATACTCGCAAAACTGCTGGTATCCGTGGATTGACAGCCTTTATTGTTGACAGGAACACACCAGGCTTCTCTGTTGGTAAAGAAGAAGAAAAGATGGGCATCAGAGCTTCAAATACTTGCGAATTGATTCTGGAAAACGTACGTATTCCTATGGAAAACAGAATTGGCCGCGAGGGCGAAGGTTTTAAAATTGCGATGAAAACACTGGATGCTGCCCGGCCATTTGTTGGTGCTGTATCAGTTGGGCTAGCACAAGCTGCATTCGAGCTAGCCGTTAAATACTCAAAAGAACGTGTACAATTTGATAAGCCCATTGCCTCATTTCAGCTTGTTCAGGCCATGCTGGCCGATATGGCTATGCAAATTGAAGCTGCCCGTTTACTGGTATACAAGGCTTGTTGGTTGAAAGACCAGGGAGTTCCTTATTCCAAAGAATCAGCCATTGCCAAGTGCTTTGCCGCTGATACTGCCATGAAGGTTACGGTTGATGTCGTCCAAGTACTGGGCGGTTATGGCTATTCCAAAGAATATCCGGCAGAAAAATACATGCGTGATGCTAAAATTATGCAAATTTATGAAGGTACCAATCAAATACAGCGACTGGTAATTGCTAATAATATCCTGTACTAATTTATAATTTTGATACTTGACTTTAGTAGTTAACCGTAATATAATACATATGTGTTTAGGGACTATAGCTCAGTTGGTTAGAGTACTACGTTGACATCGTAGGGGTCTCGCGTTCGAGTCGCGATAGTCCCACCAGGTAATTCAAGGCTTCCGAGATTTCGGGAGCCTTTTTGTTATTCAGAGGGAAAGGTTAACTTTCCCTGGATAACAAAAAGGCTTTTGCCGGCGTCCTAAAGGACTTAGCACAAGCCAAGTCTTTCATTCACTACATGAAATGTCTCCACAAAATCCAATTTTCTTCTTTATTTTTGATGGTAACGCCAGCCCTAAGTCAACTACATCAATCTTTATCGGAGTTGGTTCGGCAGGAAGGAGAAGCGTGGTTTCAAGAGACTCCGGGTAGTTCCCAGAAAAGAAAAGGTATTCGTTACCTAGGCGACCTATCTCAGTTATCTCAAATTCAGGATAGCGAAGAAGAGTAACCCGCAGACCCTGATTTTTTTTAAGCTGTATCTCTTTGATTTTAATTATCGTGATAATTTGAAGATAAAGCTCTTTAGCATATTCAGCCAACATTTTCACCACCTTTTAAAGCAAAAATTCGACAAAAACCAATAATGTCCTGTAAGATTGCAAGATCATCGCAGAGACAGGTAGTTTTTGCAGTAATAAAATAATACGGTAATCAGTGTGAGCAAGCGGCATTACTTTGGTGGTGTCGCCTAATATATTGCAGGAATGTTGCCCCTTTTGCCGAATAATTTAAAAAATAGTAAAGGAGATAATGATATGGAGTCTCAATATTTTTGGATGAGTCTGGATGACTTAGAGCAAGTAGTAATTGGAAATGGAGAAGTTTTGTTGATTAATAAAAATGGAGAATCAACAAGGATCGGGACTACTGTCGATGAAGCAAGAAAGAGATTAACAGATTTCGGCAAGGATGAAGATTTCCCTGATTTTATGAATGATTATAACGGGTAAGCCGTCCTTCGGGGTGGCTATTTCCAGTATATAATTTGTTTCACCAATCATAACGAGCGAGAAATGCAAGTAGCCGCTATGAGAGACGAATCAATTGGCCGAAACAGGAGTGAAAACCCTGATTATCTTGTGCTGAATGGAAGAAGATAAGTTTTACGAAGAAGTATTGTAATAATTACGAGCAGTTTTAGGATTTGCCGATAAATTGCAAAATCAGCCGCACCCCGAAGGATGCGGCTTTTTCATAAAAAATGAACCCGCCTAAAAGGTAGGTTCACCGTACTATATATCAGGTTAGACTCAATTCCCTAGCATGGAAGATGATAGTATATAACAAACCAGCGCTGCTATGGTGAAGCAAATTCCGAGAATCACTGGAGCGGCGCGATATAGAAAATACACGGTATCTATGGATTTTTCAATAGTGTTAAAGAAAGAAGGCCTCATTAAATCTCCTCCTCAATATATACTTGTACTATTATTTTATCAAATATATGCTTCTATGCATATATATTTTTTTCTTCTTTAAATTTTTGCCACAATTCTTAAATAGCATGATGATGTTACGGAGGTGTATGTCTGATTGATGGGCATGCAGTGTCCTCTTTTCATTTTGTTGCTATAGTCTGACGGCCCCAGGCATTTCGGGCATATACCATTTTTAGGCCGTCCAAGCAGAGGGTGTCAATACTTGCAGGAATTAATTTACCTTTTGTCGAACGTTAATATGAATTTAGTAAACGGGAGAGGGTTGATTGAATGGAGCCAATGGAAATTATTTGGATAAATGACGACAGTAAAGAAGCAATTGTTAAACATGACAGTACTTATTTGTTCCAAGATGGAGCAATGTCAATCTATGATATGGGTAAGTCCTTGTTAGATGTAAAAGAAGTGCTAGAGAAAATAGGTAGAGAAGATATAGTCGAAGAGTTAACTGGAAACGGTATTTTATAACTCAGAGTCCGATGGGCTCTTTGGTACGATAAAAGTGTAATTGTGTTAGGCAGATTTTGGCTGTAGCCTTCGGGGTGCGGCTTTTTTATTTACATATGCAGCAGGAATTCATCAGCTCGTATGTAAATATATGTATTAGTTACGCTTCCGGATGTTTGATTACAAGGGAGGAGTCTGCGATGCATAAATATCTTGCTCCAGACAGGATAGATGTTTTGCGAAATTGTATGGTTAGATATACTCAGCCTGAAGCATTTAATGATCTGTTTGAAGATAAACCTTACATAGCTAAAATTACAAAAAAAACTTGCCTATATAGACAAGTTTTTTTTGGTGGCGGCACAGGGATTTGAACCCCGGACACTGCGGGTATGAACCGCATGCTCTAGCCAACTGAGCTACGCCGCCGTATAAAAAAATAGTAAAATGGAGCTAGTGACCGGGATTGAACCGGTGACCTTATCCTTACCAAGGATACGCTCTACCAACTGAGCTACACCAGCATTGGTTGCGGGAGCAGGACTTGAACCTGCGGCCTTCGGGTTATGAGCCCGACGAGCTACCAACTGCTCCATCCCGCGATATTGGCTTTTTGCCACAAAGTAGATTATATAGTAGAGCAAATAAGATGTCAATCTCTTTTAGGCCAAATGGGCTGGTGATTAATGGAAGGCAACCTGGCGTTGACTACTGTTAATTAATGGTGTATATTAAATTATTGTACTGTTTACGTTATTAAGAGTGTAATCCCATAGAGCCTTGATAAGATTATTCCCGTTAACACAACAGTTATGCTATAAAAAGTAATAGAATTAACTTTAGGAGGAACCAATGTTAAATCTTGTTCCCGAAATTAGTAAACGCCGTACCTTTGCAATTATTTCCCACCCTGATGCTGGTAAAACAACATTAACAGAAAAATTATTGTTATATGGTGGAGCTATTCGTCTGGCTGGTTCGGTCAAGGCGAGAAAAGCCCAAAAGCACGCTGTATCTGACTGGATGGAGATTGAGAAGCAGCGTGGTATCTCAGTAACGTCCAGTGTCTTGCAGTTTGATTATGATGGTTATCGCGTTAATATACTAGATACTCCTGGTCACCAAGACTTTAGTGAAGATACATATCGTACCTTGATGGCTGCTGATAGCGCAGTCATGCTGATTGATGTGGCTAAAGGTGTAGAAGACCAGACTAAAAAATTATTTCAAGTTTGTAAACAGCGTGGAATACCAGTATTCACCTTCGTGAATAAGCTTGACCGCTATGGACGTAACCCGTTTGAACTTATGGAAGAACTAGAGAAGGTTCTAGGTATCCGTGCTTATCCGATGAATTGGCCAATTGGAATTGATGGTAATTATAAAGGCGTTTATATACGTAAGCAAGCTAAGATAGAATTGTTTGAACGCAGCGGTGAACATGGACAGTGGGCACTCCCGTCAACGCAGGGCAGTGTAGATGATCCGGCTTTTAAAGAACTGCTTGGGGAGGAAATTCATCAGGCATTATGTGATGATATTGCGCTTTTAGATGTGGCTGGTGAAAAATTCGATTTTGACAAAGTAACCAGAGGGGAACTTACCCCAATGTTTTTTGGCAGTGCTATGACTAATTTTGGGGTTCGCTTGTTTTTAGAGGACTTCTTAGAAATGGCACCACCACCTGTGCCAAGAATGTCCTCCGAAGGCTTTATTAATCCTGATAATGATAAGTTTTCAGCTTTTGTGTTCAAAATTCAGGCTAATATGAATCCGGCTCACCGTGATCGCTTGGCTTTTATGCGGATATGTTCAGGTAAATTTGAACGGGGTATGACTGTGTATCACGTACAGTCTAAAAAACCGATAAAGCTGGCACAACCACAGCAGTTTCTGGCGCAAGAACGAACAATTATTGATGAAGCCTATCCGGGAGATATCATTGGGTTATTTGATCCAGGAATTTTTGGTATTGGTGATACCTTGTGTCAGGAAGGTTCAGTCTTTACATTTCAGGACTTTCCTGTTTTCCCCCCGGAACAGTTTGCTCGCATTCAAGCTAAAGATACTATGAAACGAAAGCAATTTGTTAAGGGAATGACTCAACTGACACAAGAGGGAGCTGTACAGGTCTTTCATCAGCCTAATTATCCTGTAGAATCTTTTGTTGTTGGCGTTGTTGGCTCATTGCAATTTGAGGTGCTTGAATATCGTCTGAAACACGAATATGGTGTAGATATTTTAATGAATAAATTGCCGTATTCGATAGCTCGCTGGCTTATTGGCAAAAATTTTGATGGTAAAGCTATGAAAAATATGGATAGCGGTCTTTTGGTACAAGACATCAAGGACAGACCGGTTGCCTTAATCAGTAATGAATGGCAGCTTAGATGGGTAGTAGAACGGAATCCGGAAGTAGAATTCCTGGTCGTGCCTGAAGATGCACAGCAGGTCTAAGGGGGCATAAGGCTATGTATTCCTTTCCGCTAGAGCCTGATGAACTTATTAAGAAGAAATGCCTCGCCAGTTATGCTAGTAATAGAGAAGTTTTAACTGGAGCGCTTTACCTGACAGATCAGCGGTTGGTATTTGTTGGCTATGCTCTTAACATTACCAACAAATATATGGATGAGGTACCGTTAGCTCATATTAAAGAAATACTGCCGGAAAAGACTTTTTTTGTTATCCCCAATGTGCTTAAGGTAGTTACTATCAAAGATAAGGTGCTTAAATTTGTTGTAGAAGGCCGTAATGAATGGCTTAAGGCCATTCAAAGACAGATTAACATAGTTGACTAATGTAAAACACCTAACTCTCTTCATTGTCATTGTATGCAAATAAGCTGTGAAACATATACTATATGAGAAGGGAGTGATGGTGGTGAATTTGCTTTCCATCGGCCTGAACAAAGCGACCGGGAATATCAAGGAAAAGTTGGAACAGGATTGTAAGATACTGACTCAAGACGGCTTCCGGGTAGTTATCGAAGAACTGGATCGAGGCAATTACAAGTTCTTGGGCATAAATATTATTGATGGCGAATTATCTTTTCGCAATTATGAAAGGATAAAAGCAGTTTTAAAAAACAGTGTATCTCAAATACTTGCCGATTGGATTATTTCCAATGAAGAACAGCGACTCATAAATAAAATTGTTGCCAACAACTATTTTTATTTTAATCATGACGAACGCGCTACATTGGAATCAAATGCTTTGCGAGTGCTTGCTGGCAGTTCGGCCCGTTATAAGCTAATACTAACTCGCATTTTAGATTATCTTGAGAATCACCATGAATTAGTACTTGATGGTTTTTTGAATTTCCGGCTAAAAGATTACCGCTTACAGCTATCACAGGTTATTGATAACGTTGTTGATGACTTTATGATGGAACTTGAATACAAGGAGTTTATTCGACTTTTACGTTATTTCGTCGATGTTCAGGAGCCACGCGAAGAGGAAGCTCATGTAGTTATCAAGGATACGGTTTTTACTCTTTTTGATTCACATGGCAAAGCAATTACTAATCAATATCTGGACGACATGGTGTTGCCGAATAGAACTGGCGATAGTTTTGACAGCCTTAACTATGAAGATATGTTAATAAGTACTTTAATAACCATTGCACCACGGAATATTATGATACATAGTACTAATCGACTCAGGGACAAAGACCTTTTAGATACAATAAAAAGTGTATTTGATGATCGGGTAATAATTTGTAAGGGTTGCGAAATGTGTTCAACTGATTATGCCGGCAAATCAAATCATACTGAGTCATAAACTTGACATTCTTACTAAATTTGTATATAATCTTTGGTAATTAAACATTGTTATCAACAGTAATGCCGAGGACAAGATACTATCGTGAAAGGCGTTTCAGAGAAAAGATGCCGCAGGCTGTAAGCATCTTTGCGCAAACCAATAGTATTACCACCTTGAAACTGCTTCGCTGAACCAAAAGTAAGCCTAGCCGGGGATATCCCCCGTTATCAAAGTCTGAGATGGCTATTGGCCAAACAGGGTGGAACCACGGGTATAAACTCTCGTCCCTATAGGGAATGGGAGTTTTTTTATTTGGGTTAAGGAGGCTGCCAAAACATGAGTAAAATTAAGATGATATTAAAGGACGGAGCCGTACGTGAGGTTGAACAGGGAATAACCTTGGCTGAAGCCGCAAAATCTATTAGCCGCAACTTGGAAAAAGCAGCATTGGTTGCTAAGGTAAATGGTCAAGTGACCGATCTAACTGCCAAATTGGAAAATGACGCCAATGTTGAATTCTTAACATTTGACGATGAGGATGGCAAAGCTGCTTTGCGCCATACCTCTTCACATATTCTAGCTCAAGCCGTTAAACGTCTGTACGGTGATGTAAAATTAGGCATTGGCCCATCAATTGCCAATGGTTTTTACTATGACTTTGATACTGCTCATACGTTTACCCCTGAAGATTTAGTAAAAATCCAGGCTGAGATGGAGAAAATAGTAAAAGAAAATTTGCCACTTGAGCGCAAGACAGTTAGTCGCGAAGAAGCCCTTCAGCTGTTTGCAGCACAAGATGAGGTATATAAACAGGAGCTTATTCGCGATTTACCGGAAGATGTGGCGATATCTCTATATAAGCAAGGCGAATTTGTTGACTTATGTGCAGGACCTCATGTTCCGGTTACTGGCCGGGTTAAGGCTATCCAGTTGCAGAGTATTGCTGGTGCTTACTGGCGTGGGGACGAAAAACGTAAGATGCTGCAACGCATCTATGGAACTTCCTTTGAAAAGAAAGCTGATTTAGATGCCTATATCACTATGATGGAAGAGGCGGCCAAACGTGACCACCGCAAACTAGGCCGCGAGCTTGATCTGTTCAGTATCCAGGAAGAAGGTCCGGGATTTCCTTTTTTCCATCCGAAAGGTATGGTTGTTCGTAACGAACTTGAGGCTTTTTGGCGTAAGTTGCACCTGAAATTTGGTTATCAGGAAATTAAAACCCCCATTATCCTTCATCAAAAACTCTGGCAACAATCCGGTCACTGGGATCATTACCGTGAAAATATGTATTTTACTAAGATAGATGAAGAAGGCTATGCAGTTAAGCCGATGAATTGCCCTGGGGGGATTTTGGTATATCGTACGCAGCACCACAGCTACCGGGACCTGCCGCTACGGACCTGTGAGTTAGGACTTGTTCACCGTCATGAACTTTCAGGAGCACTGCATGGACTGATGCGGGTACGCAGCTTCACTCAGGATGATGCCCACATTTTTATGTTGCCATCACAAATTAAGACTGAAATCAAGAAGGTTATTGAGCTTTTCAATACGGTATACAGCGTTTTTGGATTATCCTATCATGCCGAACTAAGTACTAAACCGGAAAAAGCCATGGGTTCTGATGAAATATGGGAAACGGCGACAACCGCTCTTAAAGAAGCATTAGAAGAGCTGGAAATGCCTTTTAAAATTAATCCGGGAGATGGTGCTTTCTACGGTCCCAAAATTGACTTCCACCTTCAAGATTCCATCGGGCGTACCTGGCAATGTGGTACCATTCAACTGGATATGCTGATGCCGGAAAAATTTGACCTGAATTATATCGGGGAAGATGGACTTAAACATCGTCCGGTAATGATTCACCGGGTAGCTTATGGTAGTTTAGAACGCTTTATCGGTATTTTAATTGAACATTATGCCGGAGCATTTCCAATATGGTTAGCACCTGTACAGGTTAAGCTATTGCCAATAAGTGAACGTCATGCTGAGTATGCCAGAGAACTTGCACAAAGTATGTTTGACCAGGGTATTCGCGTCGAAGTAGATGATCGCAACGAAAAGATCGGCTACAAAATTCGTGAAGGTCAAATGCAAAAATTACCTTACATGCTTGTGGTGGGCGACAAAGAAGCGGAAACCCGTACTGTGGCTGTTCGTAAGCGGGGACAAGGGGATGTTGGCGCAATGCCTGTTGATGATTTTATTACAATGGCAATTGCTGAAATTGCTGCCAAAAGCTGATGTACTGTCGAAAATAGCTTGACTTACCTGAATTTAGATGTTATTATAATCAAGTGATTCAAATATTGCATTAAGCAGAAGCCATCCACTTCTCACCTTACAGCGCAGTACATGTTGTTGGTAAGGTTATAGTAAGCAAAACGATTTAGTTATGCTATTGCGCGGGTGGTCTATGCCACCCGTTTTTTATTTGATTGAAACAAAATACATCAGGAGGTGAGCGGCAATTAGCAAAGAGACTTTAAAGATTAATGAAGAGATTCGGGCAAAGGATGTTCGCGTAACCAGCAGCACGAATGAGCCATTAGGGATTATGTCGCTAAGAGACGCGTTGCGTATCGCGGGGGAGCAAAATCTTGATTTAGTAGAAGTAGCACCAACTGCTAAACCGCCGGTATGCCGGATCATGGATTTTGGCAAATTCCGGTATGAGCAACAAAAACGCGATAAAGAAGTCAAGAAAAAGCAAAAGGTAGTTTCCATTAAAGAAGTTAAACTTCGTCCCAATATCGAGGATCATGACTTTAATGTGAAGTTAAAAAATGCCCAGCGCTTTTTAGAAGATGGCGACAAAGTCAAAGTAACAATCATGTTCAGAGGAAGGGAACTTTCTCATCCTGAACTTGGCAGACAAGTGCTGGTACGAATGGCTACCTTACTTAAGGAAATGGCTAATATCGAACGTGATGCCAAGCTCGAAGGTAAAAATATGATTATGATTGTAGCTCCTAAGCCCAATACTACACAATCTAGCACCTAAATAGAAAGGGGATATCTTACTATGCCAAAAATGAAAACACGCCGAAGCGCTGCTAAACGTTTCAGAGTAACCGGCAGCGGTGAATTTAAACGTTCCAAAGCTTTTAAAAGCCACATTCTTGAGAAAAAATCTCCGTCGCGTAAACGCAACCTGCGTAAAGCGGCTATGGTTAGCAAATCTGACCACGAACGCGTAGTGAAAATGCTTCCTTACGCCTAAAACTATAAACAATTTATAAGTACATCAGGAGGTATCTGACATGCCAAGAGTTAAAAAAGGCGTTACTGCACATAGACGTCATAAAAAAATACTTAAATTAGCCAAAGGTTATCGTGGTTCCAAGAGTAAGCTCTTCAAAAAAGCTAACGAAACCGTGATGAAAGCACTGTACTATGCACGTGCTGACCGTCGCACCAAAAAAGGCGATTTCCGCAAACTATGGATTACCAGGATTAATGCTGCCGCCCGTATTAGTGGTATTTCTTACAGTCAGCTTATTAACGGACTCAAAAAAGCTGGTGTAGAAGTTAACCGTAAAATGTTGGCCGACATGGCAGTTAACGATATGCCCGCATTTGGCAAGTTAGTAAGCGCTGCTAAAGATCAACTGAAATAAGATAAGGACTTGGCTTGTGCCAAGTCCTTTAGGACGCCGGCAGAAGCCTTAGCCGTTCAATCCAGGGAAAGTTAACCTTTCCAGCTGGATAGCAAATTCCCGAAATTTTTTTTCGGGAATTTTTTTATGCATAATATTTATAAATATTGGTATTACTAGTAAACAAATCCAGTATCCAAAGATAATTTTTAAAATTTGATTTATTTAAATTTTGGGATAATTGGCAGGTTTTTTTTGGCTCATGGCGAATAAACATTATATAACAAATAATTGGCAATTTAAAAATTGTTTAATAAAACAAAAGGAGGAGTTCACCTTGGCCCTAGTAGCAATGAAAGAATTACTCCAGGATGCAAGAAAAAGAAAGTATGCAGTTGGTGGTTTTAATGTATTTAACTTTGAGACGTTAGGCGCTGTTATTGAGGTGGCAGAAGAACTAAAGACTCCCCTGGTGCTTGGCATTCCTGAGCGGTTATTTAAATTTGTCGATGTTGATACCCTGAGTGCTGCAATGAGTAGAGCTGCCCAAAAGGCTTCTGTACCTGTAGCTCTCCATCTTGACCATGGACATACTTATGAAGGGGTGATGAAAGCCATTCGCTGGGGATTTACGTCTGTTATGTTTGACGGTTCAGCATTGTCTTTCGAGGAAAACTTAAAACGCACTAAGGAAATTACTCGCATAGCCCATTCTCTCGGTGTATCAGTCGAGGGTGAATTGGGCTATGTTGGTTGTTATGGCAATATAAAAGATATAAATGAAGAAAATTTGGTTAAACCAGAGATGGCCCAGGCTTTTGTAGAGAAAACCAAAGTGGATGCATTAGCCGTCGCAGTGGGGACAAATCATGGGGTTTATCACGGCAGTCCCAAACTTAATTTTTCGCGGCTCTCTGAACTTAATAGTACGGTTAATGTACCACTTGTTATGCATGGCGGTTCAAAACTTACTAAAGCAGATTACTATAGCTCAATTCAGTCTGGCATAACAAAAATTAATATTGCTACAGATATGTCGCTGGCTGCCGCCGAAACAGTAAAAGCTGAATTGGCTAAAAATCAGTCTGCCAATTATATTTACTTAATGTCAATGGTTAAAAATGGCGTTAAAGATTCAGTTCGTAGATATATGTTATCTTTCGACTGCATCTCAAAAGCAATATAGCTGACAACAATAGACGCATATAACCCCCCGGCGCATAGTGCGAGCGGGGGGTTGTTTAGTTTTCTGAATTTGAGTATAATCTATTGTACCACCGCCTTCTGATGAGAAAATTAGGTCAGGAGACATACTGATTTTAATAGGGCAAACGGAAGGAATTCAAAAGATGGAGGAATTAGAGTGAGCGAGTATATTTCCAGCGCTGCTAACAAGTTGATTAAGGAAATAGCCTCACTTCGCCAACGAAAATACCGGGATAGGCTGGGTATGTTTCTGGCAGAGGGTGTGCGTCTGGTCGAAGAGTGTGCTAACGCTGCCTGGCCTGTAAAGATGTGCATTTATACGGAAGAAGCCGCTGCACGTGAACGGGCCAAGGCTGTCATTGAACGATTATCGGCTACAGATTGCCGAATGATCGCAGTGTCAGAGGATGTTTATAATAAGATTTCAGATACTGAGCAGCCACAAGGAATTATGGGTGTCTTAAAAAAACGTCAGTTTTCTATTGAACAGTTGCTTCTTAGCCCGGAAAAACTGCCATTACTTGTTGTTTTGGATGGTGTTCAAGACCCGGGCAATGCAGGAACTATCATTCGTACTGCAGATGCTGCCGGCTGCAGTGGGGTTATTGTGCTGAAAGGGTCGGCTGATATCTATGCCAGCAAGACTGTACGGGCAACAATGGGTTCTCTATTTCATCTGCCGGTAATGGAAGGCTTGTCTTCTGCTGAACTAATACACAGCCTCAAGCAATCTGACATAAAGCTGCTGGCAACCTGTTTACAGCAATCAGACGTTTATTACCAAGCTGATTTTAATCGTCCGGCAGCCATTATTTTAGGTAACGAAGGTCAAGGTATCAGTCCTGAGCTTATCAGCGCCGCTGATGCCTGCCTCAATATACCACTCGTTGGTCATGCAGAGTCGCTTAATGTTGCCGTAGCTGCTGGCGTAATACTGTATGAGGCCGTAAGGCAGCGGGCAACCTTGTAATTTCTAAAATGCTATGATATAATACGTTTAGCAATGACGGAAATTGCCATTAGGGCAGAGAGGGCGTGGTCTTACGATGATGACCGCCGAATTCTTCTGGAGATTGTTTGAAGCTACAGGTTCCATTGCTGCGTATTTATGGTATAAACGGTTAAGGTTACAATAATTTTATAGTAAAACTTTATGCAGTGCGATGAGGAAGAGAGTATGTTAGCCACGTTTTCTACAGGGAGGATGCTGCCAGAGATTGAGAGCGGCACTGAAACAGTTAACAGAAGTTCACTTCTGAGTACCTGGGCTGAAGAGAGTTACTTGTGTAGGTCTGGCGTTTTTTCCGCGTTACAGGAAATAGAGTATAATTAGGGTGGTACCGCGAAATCAAGACTTTCGCCCCTTGGGGCTGGAAGTCTTTTAATTTTTATTCTTATCTTATATTCTTTAGGAGGCATGTATGGAACAAGAACTTAATTCGTTAAGGGACACAGCGCTTACTGAGTTGTCCGCAATCGACAATAAAGAAGCGCTTAATGATCTAAAAATTAAGTATTTAGGTAAAAAAGGTTTACTAACTGGTATGCTGCGTGGGCTGGGGGCATTAACCCCTGAAGAACGACCACGGATAGGCCAAGTGGTCAACGAAATCAGAAATGAGATTGAAGATATTATTGCCAGTAAGCTGGGTGCCATGAAGCAGGCTGAACTTTCCCGCAAACTGGCATCAGAAACCATTGATGTAACATTGCCAGGCCGTCTGGCTGAGATTGGTCATTTGCATCCACTGACACTGACTTTAAACCGGATTAAAGGCACCTTTATGCGAATGGGTTTTGAAATTGCTGAGGGTCCGGAAGTAGAAAAAGACTATTATAACTTTGAAGCATTAAATCTGCCGCAAGATCACCCGGCTCGTGACATGCAAGACTCTTTTTACATCACTAAAGAGTTCTTGCTTAGAACGCATACTTCACCTGTACAGGTCCGGACATTGCAGTCGGCAGAGCCTAACCAGCCAATTCGGATTATTGCTCCCGGAAAAGTATACAGGCGGGATTATGATGCTACTCATTCCCCAATGTTCCAACAGGTGGAAGGTCTGGTAGTTGATAAAAATATTAGTTTTGCCGATTTAAAAGGTACACTGGAGTTATTCTTAAAAGAAACGTTTGGCAACAGAGTTAATGTACGGTTTCGTCCTAGTTTTTTCCCGTTTACTGAGCCAAGCGCCGAAGTGGATATTTCCTGTGTAATGTGCGAAGGCAAAGGGTGTCGTGTATGTTCAGGCACAGGCTGGTTGGAAATTTTGGGTTCTGGCATGGTCCATCCGCGTGTACTTGAAATGAGCAGTTTTGATCCGGATAAAGTCAGCGGCTTCGCTTTCGGTATGGGAGTAGAACGGATTGCAATGCTAACTTATGGTATTGATGACCTCAGATTGTTTTTTGACAATGATATGCGGTTTTTGCGCCAATTCTAAAGCTATATATTCCGCATTTAAAAAGTTTGCAGGCACAGGCGGGTAGTGTACTCGTCTGCAAAAATTTAACACGTTGTATATAGTGAAAGGGGAAGGTTATGAGAGCGTCAATTAAATGGCTTAACGATTATGTTGAAATAAATGAAACACCTGAAAAACTGGCAGATATGCTGACAATGGCCGGTATTCCGGTAGAAGCGGTGGAAACGTTAGGGCAAAATATCTCTGGTGTAGTCACAGGCAAGGTAGTTGAGATTGCCCCACATCCTAATGCGGATAAATTGTCGGTATGCAAAATTGATATCGGCACCGATCTGCTGACAATTGTTACTGGGGCAACCAATGTCCGCCAGGGACATATTGTGCCTGTAGCTACCGTTGGTGCTGAGCTTCCTAACGGAATGAGTATTCAGCCGACAAAACTGAGGGGATTGCTGTCAAGTGGTATGCTATGCTCGACAGAAGAGCTTGCCATTGATAGCAAACTGGTTGCGCCTGAGGCGAGAAATGGTATTTATATTTTGCCTGCTGATACCGCTGTGGGCATTGATATTCGCGTGGCACTGGGACTTGATGATGTTGTGCTTGCCTTCGAGCTCACGGCCAATAGGGCAGACTGTTTTAGCATGATTGGTATTGCCCGGGAGATTGCTGTACTAACAGGTGCATCGCTAAAAAAACCGATGCTTAATTTAAAAGAAACCGGCACAGAGAAAGCTGCCTCACTGACAAATATCCAGATTGCTGACTCAGAGCTTTGCTCACGATTTGCGGCAAGAATTATAAAAAATATAAAAGTTGGACCATCACCTGTCTGGATGCAACAGCGTATTCAGGCGGCGGGTATGCGGCCAATTAACAACATTGTTGATGTTACCAACTTTGTTATGCTGGAATTTGGTCAGCCCATGCACGCCTATGACTATAACCTGCTTGCCCGTCACAGTCTGGTTGTACGCAAACCTAATCCTGGCGAAAAGTTGACTACGCTTGATGGCATTAAACGGGAGCTTGAACCAGATATGCTGGTTATTGCTGATGCCGTTCAGGCTGTTGGTATTGCCGGAGTCATGGGAGGACTTGCCACTGAGGTTACCGCCAGTACACAAAATGTATTACTGGAGGCGGCCGCATTTAAAGGCTCGAGTATTCGCCGGACTTCGCGTGCCCTGGGACTTCGTTCAGAGGCCTCCGGCCGGTTTGAGCGCGGGGTAGATACTGTGAATATTATTAGAGCACTTGACAGAGCCGCCAGTCTGCTTGAAAGTATGGGAGCTGGTGAAGTTTGTCCCGGTATTGTTGATGTTTACCCTGATATACAGCTGCCAAAACAAGTAGTATTTACACCGAAACAAATAAATAATTATTTAGGGACCGATATACCGGCTGAAACCATGACCGCGATATTAAAACGCCTCGAATTTGATGTAGAAGCAGGTTCGGAGATAATTACTGTGACAGTACCTACCTGGCGGGGCGATGTTACCTTGCCAGCCGATATTTGCGAAGAGATTGCCAGAATTTATGGTTATGACAAAGTTCCTTCGACTACACCTGACGGCAGCATGGCGCAAGGCAAACAAAGCAATACCCAAAACACTATTGATAAAATTAAGAATCTGTTGACAAGCAGTGGCTTTTCAGAGATCCTTTCTTTGAGTTTTTTCCATCCGGATTCTTTAGATAAACTCAATATTCCGTCTGACAGTGCACTGCGCCAGGCTATTGAGGTTTTAAACCCGATTACCGACGATTTTCCTCATTTACGTACTACCTTGCTGGGGGGAATAATGGATACTATTGTCCGCAATCTTTCCCGCAAAAATGAGGACTTAAAGATATTTGAAATTGGCGCAGTCTTTTTGCCGGAAGAATTACCACTCAAGGATTTACCTCAAGAACCAGTTATGTTGTGTGGTGCCATGATTGGCAAGCGCCATACCCTTGCTTGGAATCAATCAAGAGATATGGTGGATTTTTATGATGCCAAGGGAGCCGTTGAAGCCATTTTGGCAGGACTGGGAATTAGTGATTATATCGTGGAGGCAGGAGAAAATTCAGCATTACATCCTGGCAAAACAGCAGTAGTAAAAAAAGACGGCGAGTTATTAGGCAGTATTGGTGAAGTACATCCTCAGGTACTTGATGCTTATGGAATTAACAAGAAAATTTATGTATTTGAGTTAACTGTAGGAGCATTAGTTAAGGCTGCGGCCATTAATCCCAGCTATCGGTCGCTGCCTAAGTTTCCGGCAATTACCCGTGACCTGGCTGTTCTTTTGCCTGAAACGATTGCAGCCTCCAATGTGACTGAGGCTATCAAGGCAAATGCCGGTACACTGCTTACGCAGGTTCAATTATTTGATGTGTATACCGGGCAGCAGGTGGAAAAAGGATTACGCAGCCTGGCCTTTTCACTGACTTTCCAGGCTAGTGACCGTACGTTGACTGATATAGAAATTGACGAACACTACAAAAATATAGTTGTCTATTTAGAAAAAACGTTTGCAGCCAAACTTCGGGACTAACGCAATTTACTCACTATATAAGCGGTTTATTCCGCTTTTTCTTTTTTTATGCAGGAATTAGTTTTTGGTTGGGAGAAGTATATTCTTAAAAAATATATCGTTTTAGGTGGACTATGTCAGATAAAAAAAACAAGGTAACTGTTCAGATATATGGTGAAAGCTATGCTTTAAAAGGAAATATTGAGCCAGAACGTATTATGCGTTTAGCTGCTATGTTGGATGAGCGCATGAAGAAGACCGCTAAAGCCAATATCAGGTTATCGCCAACCAAAATAGCTGTACTCACAGCGTTAAATATTGCCGATGATTTCTTGCGATTAGAGCAAGATTACCTGGAGCTTATTGATCTGATAAAGGAAGACAAATAGCACTTTGTCGTTATTTCGGTATAACACGTTTCTGTCAGGTTAATAATACAGACAGAAAAGGAGTGGTACCGTGTTTGACAGCGCCTCAATAAGTCAGGTTTTATTTCGCCTGCTATTACTATGCACCGTCGCCTTACTTGTTGTCAGATTGATGGGTAATCGTACGGTCGGTCAACTATCGCCATTTGACTTTGTTATTATGGTCGGTATTGGGGATATTATTGTCGCAGGCACTATGGATCAAAATCCTACAGTACAGTCAGGCATTGAGAGTTTATTAATATTACTTGCACTGCAGCAGTTGATCGGGTATTTGGCTTTGAAGAATAAGACTTTGCGCAAATGGTTTGAAGGTACGCCTGTAACTTTAGTGCAAAGGGGCCGCCTTATTAAAGAAAATTTTTCTAAAACCCATTTTAACTATGATGACTTACGCCAGGAGCTTCATAAAAAAGGCCTTGATATGTCTGATTTGAATATAATTGAAACGGCTCGCTTGGAAAGTTGCGGTGAATTTACGATGGTTCGTACACCTGAAAATGAACCATTGACGAAGAATGAGTTTGAAAGCTATATTAAGAGTATCTATGATAATCCGCTAAGTCTCGCCGGTGAAAAATGGACAAAATTTGAACAATTTATAGATGATGTTCAATTTCTAGCTACTTATTTACGTGAACAACAAGGATTACATACGACAACCGGGCAACCAATTGTTGATAAAGAAAAAGAGTTCCATTAACGAGAGGAAGGGATGCCCCTTCTTCTTTCTTTAGCCTATTACTGGTATTACGCCTGCAATAATAGAGGTTTTGGGAAAGGATGAATTTTGTGATTGAATTACTCGCACCCGTCGGCAGCAAAGAAGCCTTGGTGGCAGCAGTAGAAAGTGGTGCAGACGCCGTTTATCTTGGAGGAAGAATGTTTGGTGCCAGACATTACGCCCCCAATTTTACGGATGAAGAATTGGCAGAGGCCGTACGCTTTGCTCATTTGCGCGGGGTATCGGTATTCGTTACCGTGAATACTCTTGTTGATGATAAAGAAGTTCCTGTTTTGGTCGATTATTTGCGGCATTTATATGAGATAGGTGTAGATGCCATTATTGTGCAAGATCTGGCAGTTGCCGCAATCGCTAACAAGATAGTGCCTAACTTACCGCTTCATGCCAGTACTCAGATGACGGCTCACAATTTAGCAGGGGTTACCTTTTTGGCCGGTATGGGCTTTAAACGCGTAGTGCTGGCACGTGAATTACAGCTTACCGATATTGAATATATATGTAAAAACTCCACAGTAGAAATAGAGACATTTATTCATGGTGCACTATGTATTTCCTATTCAGGCCAATGTCTAATGAGCAGCATGATTGGTGGCCGCAGCGGCAATCGTGGGCGCTGTGCCCAACCGTGCCGTCTGCCTTATACGCTTGTTGATGCTGCTGGTAATGATTTAGTAAAGGAAGCAGATGCCGGCGAATATTTGCTTAGCCCCAAAGATTTTAACACAATAGCAGCACTTCCTGAACTGATTCAAGCTGGTATAGCTTCTTTTAAAATTGAAGGACGGATGAAACGTCCGGAATATGTTGCCGTTGTTGTTGATGCCTACCGGCGGGCAATTGACAATTACCTGCTTAACTGTGATGAATATACTATTAGTGAGCAAGATCAAAAGGATCTTGCTCAAATCTTCAACCGCGATTTTACTACCGCACACCTTTATGGTAAGAACGGACGAATGATGATGAGCGACCGGCGGCCCAATAACCGTGGTGTACGGGTTGGACGGGTACTTTCGTATCAGCATAGTGGTAAAATAGCGGTTATAAAACTGGATGAACCACTTGCCATAGGAGATATTATTGAGTTTTGGGTTAAGGTAGGCGGCAGGGTGAATGTCACTGTTCACACTATGACTGTTGACGGTAATCCGGTTACTGAAGCCCAGGCTCATACTGCTGTGGCCATTCCAGTAAGTTCACCGGTTCGGGTGAATGACCGGGTATTTAAGGTTTTTGATGCTAAGCTGATGGAGCGGGCCAGAGCTTACTTTACCAGAGCTGAGGCCGTACGCCGGATACCTGTTACTATTACCGTAACTGTTGCTGAAGGCAAGCCGCTGGCAATTAGTATAACAGACAGCGATGGTTTCACTGGTCAGGCCCAAACCACTTTCATTGCCGAAAAGGCACTAAAAAGGCCTCTTACACCAGACTTTGTAGCAAAACAAATTGAACGGTTAGGGACTACCATTTTTGCGCTTACTACATTGGACTGCCAGATTGAAGGCCAGGTAATGGTGCCTGTCAGTGAGATTAATGATGCCAGACGCCGGGCAATCGAAAAAGTAGAAGCTGCCAGGTTAGCTAAGTTTGCACGAGCACCACTTGCTAAGGATAAATCTATTGGCGAGTTATGGCCGCAAATACGAACAATACCAAGCAAAAACCAACCTGCACTGGTGGTAAATGTCGACAGTATGGATAAAGTTAAAGCAGCCGTAGATAATGGCGCCGATATTGTTATGTTTGGCGGCGAATGTTTTGGGAACCGTTCATTATCTGACGAAGATTATCGCCAGGCAGCAGCTTATGCCAGGCAGCATGGCCGTAAGATTATTTTTAATACGCCACGGTTAGTGCAGCAAGGTCAACTGGCTGCACTACAAGAGCAAATCATGCTGTTTAATGAGCTTAAGCCTGAGGCAATCAGTGTCGGCAATATTGGCACCATCCAGCTGCTTCAGGAACTTTCTACTGTACCCTTGCATGGTGATTATCCTTTAAATATCTATAATAGCATTGCTGCTAACTATTTAACTAAAGTAGGATTAACCAGTCTGACTCTGTCACCAGAGCTTACCTTTGTCCAAGTCGAGGAGTTAGCCGGGAAAAAACTGGCTCAGCTGGAATGTTTAATACATGGTCATTTGACACTGATGATTTCCGAATATTGTATGCTTGGTAGTTTTTTAGGCGGCCCGGATAGTAAGAAGTGTAATCACGCCTGTCGGCGTAATCAGTATTGGTTACAGGATAGAAAAGAGGAAGTGTTCCCAATAGTTACCGACCAATTTTGCCGGATGCATATTTTAAATGCCAAGGAATTATCCATGCTGCCACATATCCCCAGATTTCTGCGAGCCGGTCTTAGCCGGCTCAGGTTTGAAGCTAAATATAGTCCGGTTAATGAAGTTGCCAGAATTACCGGATTATATCGCGCATTAATTGATCTCGGAGAAAATCATCCGCTACTTGTGGAGGATAAAGTTTCCAGTGCCGAACATGAAAATATCACCCGGGGACATTATTTCCGGGGGGTTTTATAGTTAGTTAGAGGAGAATTTATATGGAAGCAGCCGTATTGTCAACATTAGAATATAATAAAATCCGGAATATGCTTGCCGAGCGTACCGGTTCCATCATGGGACGGGAACTTGCCCAAGAACTGGTACCCGTGAAGGATGGGGTGCAAGTACAAGAGCGTCTTGCCGAAACAGCCGAAGCCCGCGAGATTATGAACAATGTCCCCACTGTACCGTTAGGGGGGATTCGCGATGTGCGGGCCACAATAAAAAGAGCCGAACTTGGTGCTATCTTAGAGCCGCATGAACTCTTAGCTGTAGGCAGTGTGCTCTATGCCGCCAGACGGATAAAAGGTTTCTTTACCGATCTCCCTGTTGAAACACCGCTTTTAAGTTTGCAGGCCAGTCAAATCATCGTCTTGCGAAACATCGAAACCATAATTGAGGCTACAGTTACTGAACAAGGCTTAATTCGCGACGATGCCAGCAGTGAACTTTTGAAGCTAAGGCGAGAAGTAAAACAAGCCCAAAGCCGGGTAAAAGAAAAATTGGATAGTATTTTGCGCTCCGGTGAGTACCAGAAGTATTTTCAGGATGCGTTAGTCACCATGCGTGGTGACAGGTATGTTATTCCGATTAAGCACGAATTCCGCAATAATTTTCCAGGTATTGTCCATGATCAATCAGCCAGTGGGGCTACTTTATTTATCGAACCAATTGCCATCGTTAATTTGAATAATGATATAAAACAACTCCTAGCTGCTGAAAAGAATGAAATTGAACGAATTTTAACAGTAGTAACCGGGCAAATAGCTAAAGTTGCCGGGAACCTCGAAGAAAATCTTGCAATTTTAGCTCACCTGGACTTTGTTTTTGCTAAAGCTAAGCTGAGTATTGATATGCGAGCCATTCAGCCAACTATCAATCAGCAAGGCTATGTTAATCTCATCCAGGCCCGGCATCCATTGATAGCTGTAGAGCACGTGGTACCAATTGACGTACAGCTTGGCCGCCATTTTACTACTTTACTGATTACCGGCCCTAACACTGGTGGTAAAACCGTGACACTTAAGACGGTAGGTTTATTTGCGCTTATGACGCAAGCTGGCTTGTTTATTCCGGCTGCGCCTGATTCTGAGATGCCGATTATCGGCAATATTTTTGCCGACATTGGCGATGAACAGAGCATTGAGCAAAGTTTAAGCACATTTTCCGGCCATATGACCAATTTGGTTGGAATACTACAGCAGATAAGCGCTGGTGATTTGGTATTGATTGATGAAATTGGCGCCGGAACTGACCCGAGTGAGGGCGCGGCCCTGGCTATGTCAATTTTGGAATATATCCATAGAATTGGTGCCAAAACCATTGCAACTACCCATTATAGTGAGTTAAAAACATTTGCTTATACCAGACAGGGAATAGAAAATGCCAGTGTCGAGTTTGATATCCAAACCCTGCGGCCAACCTATCGTCTCCTGATCGGCATCCCTGGCAGCAGTAATGCCTTTGCTATCAGCCAACGGCTGGGGTTATCAGACACAATTATCGCCCGCGCTAAAGAGTTAATTCATAAAGAGCATACCGATTTTGAAACCGTTCTCCATGCGCTGGAAGAACAGAAGAAGTCCTATAGCGTAAAACTGGATGAACTAACCCGTTTGGAGCAGGAAATGGGAAAAGTAAAAGCAAAAATCACTGCGGGAGAACAAGCTATTGCTGAAAAAAAGAATACCGTATTAGCTAAAGCCCAGGAAGACGCTGCTGCCGTTATTCGCCAGGCCAGGCGCAATGCGGAAGAAATAATTGGCGAACTAAAAGCACAGTTTTCTGAGCACAGTAGCCGGGAAAGACAGCATGCTATTGAAAATGCTCGTCGGCAGCTAAGGGCAAGCACTGCGGAAATTAACGGCTTTGATATTGATGGTCAGGAAAATTCAACTGAATTGTCAGCAGACGAAATTAAACCAGGGATGAATGTTTATGTTACGACAGTAAAACAAAAAGGACAAGTGCTAGCAGTAAATGGTTCAACCGTAACTGTACAGCTGGGAATTTTGAAAATGACAGTAGCTGCTGCTGCCTGCCAGATACTGTCTGAATCAGGTAAACCCAAAGAACCATCAGCAACCAAAAATGTTAACATAACTATAAGAGATTCTGCAGCAAGACAAATTGATATTCGGGGCATGACAATTGAGGAAGCAGAAATTGTACTGGATAAATATATTGATGATGCCATACTATCAGGATTAAATGAGGTACTTATTATTCACGGTAAAGGGACAGGTGTTTTGCGCAAAGGGGTAAAGACATATCTGGAAAATCATTCGCATATTAAAGGAATACGCATTGCCGATCTTAATGAAGGTGGCACAGGCGCTACTGTAGTCAGATTGGCTTAGGATGAGTAAACAAAAAACAAGGGTTCCCTCGGAGCCCTTGTTTTTGTTTAAAAATTATTTTTCCAGTTTAAATATCGCCCATAGTTTTTTTCTTCCGCTTCATCTACATCTTCACTTGGCTGGGGAGGAGGCTGTTTTTTAAGTGGCGGTTGCTGTACAGCATTTGCCGGTGGAGGAGGTTCTGATTCTGTTGGCTGCTTTGAAGCTTTCGTGTGAGGCTCGCCTTTAGTCTCAGGTTCCCCTTTTTCATGTGGCGGATTACTGCCACCAAGGCCACCGAGATTGTTTATTAATCCCATCACAGTTCCGATAGTGCTGGGATTAAGCTTTGATTTAAGCTGGGGGTTGTTTAATAGCGGCAGCAAAGACAGCAAGGTATCAGGAGAAAAACCGCCGCCATCACCGCCTTTGGCTAAATCACCCAGCAGTTTATGTAGCGGATTACTAGTTGTTGCCGGCTTGATTTGTTGTGGCTCTCTGACAGCTTGAGTACGGGTCATTATCGAAAATAGGCATAACAGTGATATGATAGTTATGATACTGTCCAGTCCTGTACCAGTGGTAACACTCGTGTCCAGCATTCTGGTTATTGAACTTAGTAGTGACGAAGACCCGGTGTTATCGGTGTCATTCGACATAAAACCTCCTCCTTAAAAAACGCCAGGGATTTTAGGTAGATTTAAATCAGTGGCAAGTTTGCCCATGGCAGCTTGATTTAAATCACGGGATTTTGCCAAGGCATTATTTATCGTAGCTAGTAATAAATCTTGTAGCAGAGCGGCGTTATCAGCAGTTAAATATTTGCTATTTAATTGAATAGCGATAAGTTCTTGCTGTCCATTAACGGTTATTTTAATAACATCACCACTAGACACTTCAATTTTTTCTTGTTTGAGCTGCTCCTGCGCGATATCAACATTTTGCTGAACTTTTTTTACCATTTCCATAATATTACCAAACTGTTCAAACACTGTTATGCACCTCCTATTTTTCTTATCCAGAGGGAAAGGTTAAGTTTCCCTGGATTGAAGACCAAGGCTTGTGCCAGCGTCCTAAAGGACCTGGCACAAGCCAAGTCTTTTCTTATCTAATTTATTCAATTGCCCAAAATTTGTGAGTGTCCTGATGAACACCGAGAGAGCAAATCTGAATGTATTTCATATATTGGAGTAGAAAAATGTTTTATTGAAAGGTGATGGACATATGCGTGTGCGGAAATATCACCGAAACACCGAAAAATCTTTTATAGAAAAACCAGCTCTCGATGTAAAGCACGAAACGGATTCTGAGGAACCTACAACCGAAAAAACACCTAAAGTTCTGTCTGCAAAAGCCTCACCGAAACTGAACTCGCGAGGGCCTGCCGCATTATTTAGAAAAATAATGAAAAATCCTAATCTAAATGTTCAGCTAATGATAATTGTTTTAACTTTGGCATCAGACAATTTTCCTATGGACAGAGGTATTACTTCCATGTCATCGACTGTCGATAAAATTCGCAATATGACCGACGTCATAAACAATACCATGCAATCAGTTAAAGTGGCTACCGATGCGCCTAAACAAATTAGAAGGCTATTTGAAACAAGGGAACCTTAGTAGGCAAAATCTCAATTAAGGCCAGTAACACTTTGCCGGTAAAATGTATATATTGAAGTAGAAGGGTGGGCCGTACTTCGCCCTTATGAATGATAAGTAAGGAGGTAGTTTAAATGTCTCGTTGTGGATTTGGCGGTCATGGATTTGGAGGTATTTGGATTATCATCATCATTCTGCTACTATTCTTCTTCGAAGGTGATGACACTACTCTGTGATTTTTCTACTTACATCTAGGGACACGCTTAAAGCGTGTTTCCAGTTCCCCTAACCAGAGCTTAACTTCCTTAAAAACAGGATCTCTTTAACCATTTACTATTCTTTATGATTGAAGATAATACTGGGATTACTGGTTAATAAAAAAACTATGGTAATGTATATGCGCAAACAGAAAAAAACACGCGTAATTTTTTACGCGTGTTTTTTTTAATTCTTTTTCCCATCATTGGGCTTAGGTGGGGGTGGGGGTGCTATCGTAGTATTATCGCCTTTTGCCGGCGGTGGTGGCAAAGTTTGTTCACCTGCAGGCGTGCTATCGGTATTAGTATTCTTACCTTTGTCATCTTTATTATCTTTACTGTCTTTTGTTGCAGGAACCGTTGATACTTTAGTAGGCTGAGTGCCGTCAACGAAAATCTCACTGCGGCTGTCCTTATTATTAGGATCGTTTACTAGCAGACCATCTTTATCAGAGACTCTGGCAGCTACGATGCCGGAGGGTTTGACAAAATCACGTGCTACATATTTGTCCGCAACACCACTCATAAAACTTTTCCAAATGCTGGCAGGGACTGTGCCGCCGGTAATGCCGTTTAGATAATCCGGATTATCACAGCCCAGCCAGACAGCGGCCACTAAATCAGGAGTAAAGCCCACAAACCAAGCATCCCGATAATCACTGGTGGTGCCTGTTTTGCCAGCAACCGGACGCCCAAAGTAAGCTCCTGTACCTGTACCGTTGGTGATAACCCCCTTCATCATATCAGTAAGCAGAAACGCACTGCGCTCATTAACAACGACTTTTTCTTTCGGAACATATTCCTCAATTACTTTGCCATTGCGATCAATTACTTTAACAATGGCAGTAGGCTCAACCCGAACGCCGTTATTTGCCAGTACCCCATAGGCGCTGGCAATTTCCAGCGGGGTAACTCCCCTGGTAAGACCACCTAATGACATGGCTAAATTTCGGTCATTAGTATTACCATCAAGTACTAGCGTAGAGATCCCCATCTGCTGCGCATAGTATAACGTTTTATCAATACCAGCTTGTTGTGCCAGTTTGACAGTAGCTACATTCAACGACTGTTCAAGTGCAGTTCGCATTGTTACCGAACCGCGAAAACTCCGGTCATAATTCACAGGCGACCAGTTGCCAAAGGTAACTGGGCTATCAGAAATAACACTCGCTGGTGTAAAGCCACTTTCGATAGCTGCTAAATAAACAAATGGTTTAAACGCAGAACCTGGTTGACGTTCTGCCAAAACGGCCCGGTTAAATTGATCATTGCCCCGACCACCAACCATTGCTTTTATATGACCATTATGTGGCTCAATGGCGACAAGTGCTCCCTGCGGTTGTTTAATACCATTATCATCTGTTTTCATTGTTGGCAGCTTTTTCATGGCTTCTTCTGCTTTGTTTTGCATTTCAAGATCTAATGTTGTATATACTTTAAGACCATCTTTATATACGGCATCAGCACCATATTTATCAATAAGAACTTGTATTACATAATCAGTAAAATACGCAGCAGGTGTAGTAGTGGTTTTTGGACGGGCAGCTAGTTTAATTTCAGTAGTTCGTGCTTTAGCAGCCGAAACTGAATCAATATAGCCATATTTGACCATTTGTTCGAGCACAACACCTTGTCGTTCTTTAGCTGCTTTTAAATTGCTTGTAGGCGAATAATAGTTAGGACTTTTCGGTATACCGGCAATCATAGCACATTCAGCTAAGTTTAAATCTTCGACATTCTTGCCAAAATATACTTGCGCTGCTGTCTGAACCCCATAAGCGCCTTGCCCAAAATAGATGTGGTTCATATACATTTCAAGTATTTCGTCTTTGCTATATTGCCGTTCAATTTGTAACGATAAAAATGCTTCCTGAATTTTACGCTTAATTGTTTGGTCTTGAGAAAGTAAGGCATTTCTGGCGAGCTGCTGAGTTATCGTACTGCCGCCTTCAGAAATTCCCTTGTCTGTCAAATTAGACCAGACAGCACGCAAAATACCGCGAGGATCAACACCACTATGTTGATAAAAGCGGGCATCTTCAGTAGCAATAAAAGCATGCTGCAGATTTTTTGGTACTTTATTGATAGAGGTCGGTAGACGATTCTCAACTGAGTGAATTGTAGTAATGAGTTTTCCATTAGCATCAAAAATTTGGGAAGAAACGGCGGGGCGTATGTCGCCTTTTAAGCTGGGCATGGTATGAATACTAGCAGTTAAAAAACCCAAACCGGCCCCCATCACCATAACCAAGAACACGAGAGTTGCAATAATCGCAAATCTTCGGGACTTTTTCTGGGGGCGTCGCCGACTATTTTCTTGATTTTCATTATTTTTATCTTGCATACTTTCATCCCCTTACAGATTCAATCATAATGACACTAAAAAATGTTTTGAGCAGATTTAAAGGATTTGATTCGCTAACCATTATATCATAAAAAATCTAATGATAGGTATTTCTTTGTCAACAGTTTGCAATATTAAATTTGTTATGTTATAATGCAGCTAAAAATGGTAATTTTTCCCGTTGAAATTAACGTATGTTTCTAGCTATTGATATAACATGCTGAAATTGACAATGTGGTCACAAATATATTAAAATAATGGAAAGTATTGCGGGTTTACTCCCGTCCCCGAACTAGGGACGGTTTTATTTATTTCTATTTACCAGTGCATGAACCCGGTGAATAAGGAGGATTTTAACAATGTCTGTATTAGATGTACTCAGAGAACGAGGATTTATTCAGCAGCTAACGCACGAAAATGAAATCGCGGAGTTATTGGATAAAGAAAACATTACTTTTTATATCGGTTTTGATCCCACGGCTGATAGCCTGCATGTCGGGCATTTTTTGGGAATGATGGTGATGGCTCATATGCAGCAGGCCGGACACCGTCCTATTTGCCTCATCGGTGGTGGGACGGCGATGGTAGGAGATCCTTCTGGCAAAGCTGACATGCGAAAAATGTTGACTGCAGAAATTATCAACCATAACGGCGAGCGGTTTAAAAAGCAAATGCAGCGGTTTATTGATTTTTCCGAGGGCAAAGCATTGATGATGAATAATGCCGACTGGCTATTAAGACTTAATTATGTAGAGTTTCTGCGAGATATCGGCATGCATTTCTCTGTTAATCGCATGTTAACTGCCGAATGCTTCAAACAGCGGATGGAAAAGGGCTTGTCATTCCTAGAATTTAACTATATGCTAATGCAGAGCTATGATTTTCTGGAACTTAACCGTCAATGCAACTGTATCATGCAGATGGGCGGTGACGACCAGTGGTCCAACATCTTGTCCGGTGCAGACCTTATCAGACGTAAGGAAGCCAAACCAGCCTATGGGCTGACCTTTACTCTACTGACCACCAGTGATGGGCGAAAGATGGGTAAGACAGAAAAAGGCGCTCTCTGGCTGGATGCAGAAAAGACTTCCCCCTATGATTTTTACCAATACTGGCGCAATGTTGATGATGCCGATGTAGAAAAATGTCTGGCCTTGCTAACTTTCTTGCCAATGGAAGAAGTTCGGCGACTGGGTGCTCTTAAAGATAAAGAAATTAATATCGCCAAGAAGACACTGGCCTTCGAGGTGACTAAACTAATTCATGGACAGGAGGAGGCTGAGAAGGCTGAGCAGGCTGCAAAAGCATTGTTTGGCGGAGCAGGGAATTTGGATAATGTACCAACTGTATCGATAACTACTGATAGTCTGGGTGCAAAACTACTAGATGTTCTTGCAAGTACAGGAATTGTTGCATCCAAAAGCGAAGGGCGGCGACTGATTCAGCAAGGTGGACTCTATATTGGTGATACCAAGGTAGCTGATCCCGACTTGCTCTTGACAGCTACTCTATTTGAAAATAATAATCTCCTTATCCGTAAAGGTAAAAAGAATTATCATCGTATTGTCATAGAATAGAATAAAAATTGGGTCGCATCTGCGACCCAATTTTTATTCTTTGCGGCGAGTTAAGACTCCCGCTTCTGCAGGCGGCGTTTGTTCAGGTGGGGTAGATTCCTCACCTGAATCCGCCGATATTTCAGGATGCTGAAACAAGTTCACCTTCCTAATAGCATTTCCAACAATTTAAATTATAATGAATGCAAATATTTAGTAACCAATAACCATCTTTCACCATATATATAATCAACCAGAGAAAGAGTAACAGGAGGAGGAGGGGGAGAAATGCGGTTTTCTGTTCGACGCAGACGCGTAATACCACTCTTTCCATTAGTAGCAGTTGTTTTAATAATTTTAACGGTGTTCTTTTTCTGGAGGATGGAAACCCACTTAAAACCAACTCTCATGGCTATTGCTGAAACAAGGGCAACTCGGATTGCAACTCAAGCCATCAACAATGTCATTAATAATCGAGTAAGTCTTACTGTTGATCCTAAAACCTTGGTAAATGTTACATTGGATGAACATGGACGAGTGGTGCTTATTCAACCTAATACGATGGAGTTTAACCGATTAGCTGCAGACACTACCATGAAGGTACAGGATGCGTTGGAAGAGATAACGGAAGAAAAAATCAATATTCCGATTGGTCAGGTATTAGGCAGCCAGATGCTGGCCAGTATGGGGCCTAAAATCACGGTTACCATTATCCCGGTAGGTACAGTCCAGGTTAAAGTAGTTGATAAATTTGAACAAGCTGGTATTAATCAGACCAGGCATATGGTCTACTTGGCTGCTACCACACAAATCCGTATTGTAGTTCCGCTAGTAAGTCAAAGTGTTAGCGTCAACACACAGGTTCCTATTGCAGAATACGTTGTCGTTGGTGAAGTGCCAAATACATATGTTCAATTCCCATTCCCGCTCGATAGTGACCTCCTAAATGGAAATAATGCGGGTAGCAATAACGGTGGTGCTAAGAATTAATCCTGCTCTTACTGACGGCACTATATATTCGGATTAAATAAGTTTGCAGTGCTGGCCGGTGAAGTATTGACATAGTAGGGACAACGTGATATCATATGTAAATGTCGTCGCTATAATGAAATGAATGAAAAGTAGTCGACACTAGCACATCCATGTGCGTCGTTCCCTGAAAACTGAACAATGTAAGTAATGCATCAAAAATGCCAGATGTGCGGTTGTATGTCGCTTGCGACATACAAAACCAAAAACAATTTCTTAATAGCTTTAAAGAGCCAATTGGCTTTTCATAAAATTTTTATGGAGAGTTTGATCCTGGCTCAGGACGAACGCTGGCGGCGTGCCTAACACATGCAAGTCGAACGGGGAGTTATTTATAACTCCTAGTGGCGAACGGGTGAGTAACGCGTAGACAACCTGCCTCTAAATTGGGGACAACACCGCGAAAGTGGTGCTAATACCGAATGTGGTATCTTGGTCGCATG
>NZ_VLKC01000002.1:4385156-4896574 GCF_007830295.1 Sporomusa sp. KB1
GGGGAGCGAACGGGATTAGATACCCCGGTAGTCCTGGCCGTAAACGATGGGTACTAGGTGTAGAGGGTATCGACCCCTTCTGTGCCGCAAGCAAACGCAATAAGTACCCCGCCTGGGGAGTACGGCCGCAAGGTTGAAACTCAAAGGAATTGACGGGGGCCCGCACAAGCGGTGGAGTATGTGGTTTAATTCGACGCAACGCGAAGAACCTTACCAGGACTTGACATTGAGTGAAAAGCTAAGAGATTAGTTCCTATCCTTCGGGATACACGAAAACAGGTGGTGCATGGCTGTCGTCAGCTCGTGTCGTGAGATGTTGGGTTAAGTCCCGCAACGAGCGCAACCCTTATCCTTTGTTGCCAGCGCGTAAAGGCGGGAACTCAAGGGAGACTGCCGCAGACAATGCGGAGGAAGGCGGGGATGACGTCAAGTCATCATGCCCCTTATGTCCTGGGCTACACACGTACTACAATGGGCTTAAACAAAGCGAAGCAAGCCCGCGAGGGTAAGCCAAACGCATAAACAAGCTCTCAGTTCGGATCGGAGGCTGCAACTCGCCTCCGTGAAGTCGGAATCGCTAGTAATCGCAGGTCAGCATACTGCGGTGAATACGTTCCCGGGCCTTGTACACACCGCCCGTCACACCACGAAAGTTGACAACACCCGAAGCCGGTGGGGTAACCAGCAATGGAACTAGCCGTCTAAGGTGGGGCCGATGATTGGGGTGAAGTCGTAACAAGGTAGCCGTATCGGAAGGTGCGGCTGGATCACCTCCTTTCTAGGGAGAACCGTTCGAGGTAACACTCGAACTACTTCCAGGTCGGTACATTTGGCAGATGAACACTCTTACATTGTTTGGTTTTGAGGGAATGCAAAAGAGAATATTACTTATTTTTGAAATAGTAATGTGGGGGTATAGCTCAGCTGGGAGAGCGCTTGGCTCGCATTCAAGAGGTCAGCGGTTCGATCCCGCTTATCTCCACC
Organism: Sporomusa sp. KB1; assembly: GCF_007830295.1. GTDB lineage: Bacteria > Bacillota > Negativicutes > Sporomusales > Sporomusaceae > Sporomusa. Next base: position 4,386,141 of record NZ_VLKC01000002.1, read on the forward strand.
ACAAAATAAAAGGGTTTGCAGAGATGCAAGCCCTTTTATTTTGCAATTATGAATTAGCTTATAAATATTTTTTTAAAAGCGTCAATGACTTTAAGACGGGAAACCCGCTATAGTCATTGACGCTTTTTATTTTCACACCATATAAGCGTTGTAGATAAGCTACCGTGTTATAGCTTCCGCTAATTTAAATACTCCACTTTATAACACTGCTTGCCCAAGTTAAGCCGGCCCCAAATCCGACGACTACGACAATATCATCTTTTTTGATAGTGCCACTTCTAAATGCTTCATCTAATCCTATCGGGATAGAAGCAGATGATGTATTAGCGTATTTAGCAACACTAACTGCCACTTTGTCCATAGAAACTCCAAGACGTTTTGCGGCCGATTCTATAATACGGATATTTGCTTGATGGGGGACAACATAGGAAATATCCGCAGGAGACAAGTTAGCGTTAGCTAGTGCTTTTAGTGCCGACGCACCCATAATTTTTACTGCAAACTTATAGACTTCAGGTCCATTCATTTGCAAGAAGTGCTGCCGATTAGTTACTGTTTCTGCTGAGGCTGGTATCCGGGAACCACCTGCTGGTACGTTAAGAAAACCAGCTCCAGATCCATCCGCACCTAGATCTACACCAAGAATGCCGTATCCAGGAGGAGTTTTTGCTACCACGGCAGCACCCGCTCCGTCGCCAAATAAAACACAAGTATTACGATCAGTCCAGTCGAGTATTTTGGAGAGGTTTTCGGCACCGATTACTAATATCTTTTCATATAAACCGGATTTAATAAATTGACTCGCAGTAACTAAGCCATAAACAAAACCGGAGCAAGCGGCCGATAAATCAAAAGCGGCGGCTTTGGTAGCTTTTAGATTAGCTTGTACAAGGCAAGCAACTGATGGAAACAACATATCCGGTGTTATGGTAGCGACAATGATTAAATCAAGCTCATCAGCAGAGATACCAGCATTATCCAACGCCCGCTTGGCGGCTTCTGTGGCTAAATCAGATGTAGCTTGGCCTTCTAAAGTAATTCTTCTTTCTCTAATTCCTGTACGTTCAATAATCCATTTATCAGATGTATCAACTTTTTGCTCTAATTCTTGATTTGTCATAATTCTGGTAGGTACATATGAGCCAGTCCCTATAATACCAACACTTATTTCATTCAATATAGTGTCCTCCTAAATATTTTTAACCATAATAAGATTATACTACTTATTACTATGATCAGGCAATAAAATATAAATAACAAAACTTAGGAACAAGGGATAGAACTCTCACCTACAGTTATAGAGGCGGAAGTCTTAATTCGAAATATTCTTCCCAGATAGCAGGATTCTCCTTTTCGCTGCAGAATTTACTATTCAAGTAAAACATAATATAACGCTATTGAATAGTAAATTACTTTTCGTATTGTTAGTTAACGTTCGTTTCTCGCCCGTTAAGTGAAACCAATTGAGTAGAATGTGCCTGAATATAAATTTGTTCCCTAATCAGTTTGCCTGTTTTATCAGCCTTTATCCATATTGTACTAACATAAAGGAGGAGAAACTATATTGTTGACTGTACAAAAACGTCTGATCGATTTCCTATTGCCTCATGTGGAACACGTAACAATTAGCGATGTACGCATCGGACTGGGGTACACAGCCATAAAGATTAGCAGTGGTCATGGAGGGGTGGCATGGACCCCGAATTCGTTGGCACCCTCCTGTACCTATTTTGAAAGCGCCGGAACCCTTATCGGGCGTCCGGTAAAAGAATTACTTACAATGCTCGGCAACGAGGTGTCCGACTTGACGCGGGCGGTCGGTCTAGCAACGGCAAATGCTGTGCTTGCCTCGCTGCCGTCCCCCCCGACCTTGAAGGAAGAAGTCATCTCATCGCTTCATATTACTCACACTGACCGGGTAGCAATGGTTGGATATTTCGGTCCGGTAATAGCTCAATTGCGCAAGACCGGATGTCAGCTTGACATTCTGGAACTGAATGATAAACACAGCGACACGCTTCCCCCTGAAAAAGCTGGCGACGCCCTGCTCGCTTGTACCGTAGCCATCATTACCGGTACGACGCTTATCAATGGAACCTTCGACGGCCTGATTGCCGGACTGGGAGAGCCTCGTGCGGCCGTGGTGCTAGGCCCTTCTTCACCCCTGTGTGGCAACGTCTTCCAGGATACAAAAATCACCCACGTCGCTGGATCACGGGTACGCGATACTGATGCCATACTACGCATTGTTTCGGAAGGCGGCGGCACTATGCTTATGAAGCGGTATCTGGATTTCGAGACAGTGTTAACCAGATAAAACGTCTAGGTAGCTCTACCAAATAGCCGAACCTGCAAGGTAGTTCACTTTGCAGGTTTTTACTATTACTATTTCTGAGTTAATTTTCAAATTGCTCTTTGCCAATTACTTTCTATTATGTTACAATATTGGCGATTGACTTAGCTGAGAGGAGTATTTTACATGTCAGGACATTCAAAATGGGCGAATATCAAGCATAAAAAAGGTAAGGTAGATGCCATACGCGGCAAAGTTACTACCAAAGTCAGTCGCGAGATTACTATTGCAGTAAGAATGGGCGGCTCTGATCCATCCGGGAATATGCGTTTAAAATTGGCATTGCAAAAAGCCAGAGAAAATAATATACCTAAAGAGAATATCCAGCGGGCTATTCAAAAAGGCGCAGGCGCGATTGATGGTAATAGTTATGAAGAAATAAATTACGAAGGATATGGACCTGGCGGGGTTGCTATTATGGTTGAGGCCATGACCGACAATCGTAACCGGACTGCTGCTGATGTACGGCATTTGTTTTCAAAATATGGTGGTAATCTGGGAGAAACCGGCTGTGTTTCCTGGATGTTTAAGCAAAAAGGGCTATTTGTTGTTGAACAAGATGGACTTGACGAAGAAGAACTCATGCTTATGACACTTGATTCTGGTGCAGAAGATTTTGAAGCAACTGAAGGTGAGTTTGAAATAACCAGCCAACCAGATGCTTTTGAACAGGTTCAGGAAGCATTAGAGAAAAACAATATAAAAACTGTGGTTTCCCGGATTACGATGGTACCGGAGACTACCACCAGCCTGGAGGGCGATGAGTCAGTAAAAATGATGAAGCTCATTGAAGCCTTGGAAGATCTCGATGATATTCAGGAAGTTTACACCAACTTCGACATGCCTGAAGAAGACGAAGAAGAGTAAGCAATTCAAGAATTTGCAGGCATTTGAAAATTACGTACAAGTAAAACGATGTATCAACTTAATTTAGGCATAAGAAATACCGTCAGGCTTAGTGCCTGGCGGTTTCTTTATTATATATTTTGGTTGAAAATAGTTCTTCTCGGAAGGAAATTTACAATATTATGTCGAATATGCAAAATATAGATAATAGCTCTTTGAAAAGTTTAGGAGGGGAATGTATTGAACAGAAGGTTAGTATCAATTTGTAAAAGGATTGAAAAACTACGCTCTAAAATGCATGACAATGCCCTTGTTTTGGGGGTATCCCATCCGAAAGTACTTAAAGCAAGTCAACTGCTAGATATGCAAATTAATTTATATATGAAATTGTGCAAGAGTATATAAAGAGCCAAAAGGCTCTTTTTGTTTTTATTGATGTCCCAGTTAAACAAAGGAAAAGTGATGAGGAGTTAGCCCAAGAAGTTAAGGGACTATTGAATGGGCAACCGATTGGAATTTTGCAAAGTTTGGATATTGAGCAACGTAACGAAATTGTGCCCCCATAAGGTGGTAACCCCCCCGGCCTTTGCCGGAAAAAGCGTTCCGTAGGAGAAAAGCCGGGCGGTATTCCGTTAAAAAATCCGTACTGTTTGAGCGTAGCGAGTTTACGGATTTTAGGAATATCGTCCGACTTTTCAGCTTTTGAGGCTTAGGGCCTAGACCTTTTGTTACTTTGGGGCAATGCCAAAAGTAAAACCCCTCACCTTGTATTCCATTAACTCAACGTAAGATAAAGGACCTTGATAGCGGTTTTTCTTATAGAAGCTGTGCAGGTTAGAAAAACATTGTTTGGGAAAACTAAGAAAAACAGCATCACATTAAAAGGTATGCTGCTTTACTTTTACAACTATTTTTTCCATGTTATAATAAGATAAATGTCTGTGGGAGGTAATGTAATGAGTGAAAGTAAATATGCAATAGAAGAAATATTTAGACCTACCTCATTTCCACAGTATACATATATTGATCGGGAAATTTCAACTGATGATACCTATGAATTAAGACTAAAGAAGGCGCTTAGAAGCCCTGGACGATTGATATCCATTACTGGATCGTCGAAATCCGGTAAAACGGTTTTATGTCATAAAGTCATTGAAAAAAACAGCATTATTGATTTGAGTGGAGCGCAAATTCAATCGCAGGCGGATTTTTGGAATCAAATTGCTGAAAAAATCCGTTTGCCGCTAGAAGTACAGGTTACGCAGACGGTAGCAAATAAAGTGAGTATAAATGCTAGAACCGGCGCATCAGGTAAGGTGCCTTTTGTGGCATCAGCTGATATAAGCGGTCAGGCTGGTTATGATCACTCTACAGGGCAAAATATTGCTGAAAAAGAAATTCGCAGTAATACGGCCATTGTGGAATACTTAATTGCCAATCATAAGGTCTTGGTTTTGGATGATTTTCATTATCTTGCCAATGACCTGCAAATGTATATTGCACGCATCTTAAAGACTGAGTTGTTCAACGGTTTGAAAGCTATTATTATTTCACTGCCACACAGAGCCGATGATGCAATTCGCCATAATCCGGATTTGATTGGCAGAACATCTTTTATTGAAATTGCGCCGTGGTCAATGGGGGAGTTGACCGAAATTGGTCGCAAGGGTTTCGCTTTATTAAGATATGAAATTGATGAACAAGACTTAAATCTATTGGCACAAGAAAGCATAGCATCACCGCAGCTCATGCAGGAAAACTGTTTTAATTTAGCAGATCGAATAGCGGTTGTCGAAACCAATGCTGTAACTACTGAATTAGTTCATAAAGCATTTCATGATACTGTGATTAATTATTCTCATTATGATGCTATTTTGCAGAAAGTTCTTTGTGGACCGGCACAAGGCCGGGAGAAAAGGATGCAATATACCTTTAAGGATAAAACCCAGGCGGACATCTATCATCTGTTTTTAAAAGGTATCAGTATTGACCCTCCTGTACTATCCATGCATATGGATGATATTAAAGCAAGGTTTGCAACAATTATTGATGAATCTGAAAAATTACCTACATCATTGGTGACTTCCAATACGATAATGCATGTGGAAAGAATTATGCATGAAACGGCGCCTAAACTAGACTCGATAGAATGGCGTGAACAAGTGTTATATATATTAGACCCGTTTTTGCTGTTCTATTTACGGTGGAATAACAGTTTGAGTTTTTGACAGCATACTAACTAACGATAGCAAAATTCAACTCGAAATCAAGTGTCCTGCCAAAGAGAATATGAAAAAAGGTGTATCAAGAGGTTATAGCTCTTTGGTATGCCTTATTATTTTGAGTTTATTTTTGACCTCTAACGTGTGTTTTTGTAAGAGCGGGTAAAATGGGTTAGTCACAACCGACAAGGTTAATTACATACATGGCAGGGGTATGTTTTCCCTGTCCAAAGCCTCTTTTCTTCCGGGATGGGTAGTGGTGTAGTTTTAAACGTTCTTTTGCTACAGAATTAATGTTATAAAAGAAGGGCAAATGACGTGTAAACATATTATGGAGGGATAAGGTACAATAAGTTTCGCAAATTGAAATACGGCTAAAAAAGAGGACAAGTTTGCAGTTCCCCGGTAAAATGAAGTCACCACACACCATTTACCGAAAGGGGAAGAGCAAACATGTCCAAAGAAATTATACAGTTGAATGAAGAAATCATCAAGGTAGAACTGAAGGAACTGGTGCGTAGCAGCGTGGAGGAAACGCTCAATAACTTGCTGGATCAGGAAGCCAAAGACCTAACCCAGGCGGCCCGATATGAGCGTACTGAAACCCGTCAAGGTTACCGCTCCGGTCACTACGACAGGCGGTTGACTACTACCTCCGGCGATGTCACGCTGAAAGTTCCCAAGCTCAAGGGCATTCCTTTTGAAACCGCCATTATCGAACGCTATCGCCGGCGGGAAAGTTCCGTAGAAGAAGCGCTCATCGAAATGTATCTAGCTGGCGTATCCGTCCGGCGAGTGGAAGACATCACCGAGGCTCTGTGGGGCAGCAAGGTATCGCCGTCCACCATCAGTGAGTTGAATAAGAAGGCCTATGTCCACATTGAAGAGTGGCGCAGTCGGCCGCTGCAAAGTGGTAAGTATCCCTATGTTTACGTCGACGGCATTTACTTACGCCGCAACTGGGGCGGTGAATATGAGAATGTGAGCGTATTGGTGGCGATTGCCGTCAACGAAGACGGCTACCGTGAAGTGCTGGGAGCGGCCGAAGGCATGAAAGAAGACAAAGTCAGTTGGCTGGAATTCTTCAAATGGCTGAAAAGCCGCGGTTTAACAGGCGTCCAACTGATCATTGGTGATAAATGCCAAGGGATGCTGGCAGCGGCAAATGAGGTCTTCCCCCAGGCCAAATACCAGCGCTGCACTGTTCACTTTTACCGCAATGTCTTTTCAGTTGTTCCCCGCTCCAAGGTCAAAACGGTTGCGAAAATGCTCAAAGCGATTCATGCGCAGGAAAGCAAGTCCGCTGCCCGGGAAAAGGCGGCACAGGTAGCAAAAAGCTTGCGCGACATGAAACTCAAAGAAGCGGCGGCCAAAATCGAGGAAAGCATCGAGGAAACGCTTGCTTATGCCGACTTTCCCGGCGAGCACTGGACAAGAATCCGGACTAACAATGTGATTGAGAGACTCAACCGGGAGATCAGGCGGCGAACCAGGGTCGTGGGTGCTTTCCCGGATGGGCAGTCCGCTCTGATGCTGGTCTGCGCCCGCCTTCGCCACGTTGCTGGAACCCAGTGGGGCAGTAAAAAGTATATGAATATGAAACATCTAGAAAATACCGACCCTGAGTCGGATTTTAGTGATGACTGATTTTACTACCTAGGACTGCAAACCTTTTTGCGAAACTTTCTTGACACTACCTATGGAGGAATAATGCGGTTGAATAGAGAATGGTAAATAATGGTGTGATAAATATTCAAAGAATACAGGAGTGAAAAATGGAGGGAATTTATATGAAAAAAATTTTATTAAAGGTATTGACTGGGGTTATACTTATGACTTTTTTACTTTTCTGTCATATCGCAAATGTTGATGCAGCGCGATATACTAAAACTTTAAATGAGGATACAAGAATGACGCCGCCTGGAGTTATAGTGGCAACGTGGTCTGAAATACCTAAGTTTAAGAAAGGAACCGTTGTTATGCTTAACGAGTATGGTGAGGTTTTTGAAGGCATATTAGCTGAAAATGTTAAATTGCCATATGAAACTGGTACTTCCCAGGATTCTATCAAGACAGCCTATACGCCTCTTCCGATGTATTTTTACTCTTATACAACTGAGCCAAACTACAGGGTTCTTCCATTTAAGGGTGGCACAAAAGTTACATTCAATGATAAGGGTGAAGTAATTAAGGGTATAATAAGTAGTTCTACTGAAAGAATTGACCTAAATCAAACAAACCATATACTAGTATCTGATGGCGAAGTAAGTTTTCATAAAAATGGGATGTTAGCAACGTGTACGTTAGCCAGTGCTTCCTATCTGCGGCCTGTCGGGTGGCAACAAATTTTAATTGAAAACTATACAGATAACTCGGCCTGTTCCGGGTTTGTTGAATTTAAGTCCAAAAAACCAATTGTGCTAAATGAGAAAGGCGAAGTAGTCAAGGGCACATTAAACAAAGATACCAAGCTGCTATCACCAGTAGTCAGTTTTCGGTCACCAGACGGTATTAAGGTATATGAAGCTGGTACTGAGGTAGAATTTGATGATCAAGGCGTTGTCGTAAAAGCTTTGAAAGCAACAACTGCTGTTAACTAGTATTGTTTTGGATAGTAACAGTAAATAGATAAACAGCACGAATAAAATTTGTATTATTTGGAAAACATAGTGACAACACTAGAGAAAGGTGTGTTGTCACTATGTTTTCGAAACTTATTGCTAAATTGTCTTCACTGCATCAGGTAAAAGTCTGTAATAAATCCATATTTACGAAGCCTGTACTTATTTGTGGACTAATTCTATTACTGTCTGGTATCGGTTATTCTTTGCTGGCAGACCCGAACGTAAAACTGCCGCTTCCACATCAAGGCAGTGAGGTTGCTAAACAAGATAGCAAGATTAAGATTTCCGCAGATACCGATTTGGTACAAAAAATCAGCTATAGCAAGTGCAAAGACCAGGAGGTATTCCGGACTAAACCACCTGATAATTTAGTTGGGCTTACTTTTAATCAGGTACAGCAGATCTATTCAGGTTGGAGTATTGAAAAATTTGATACCAAAGAAGTAGAAATGACATTAACGGTGGATAGCTTATGCCGCGAGCACTCTAATAATATGTTTATTGGTATCAAGAACGACTATGTCACTGTATTCTATGGCGTACCTGGTCCTAAAGCCATTGTAAAAGAAGTAACCAACATACCTGTGAGCGGTTTAATGCCCCAGGATGTACAAGAGTTACATCAAGGGTTGATTGTGCAGTCGAAAGAGGAATTATTGCGAACACTAGAGGGAATGCAGGCACGGTAAGGAGAGGGCAACCTCTCTTTTTGCTTTGTGTAACAGGAATATATGGTAAAGTTGTCGAAAGTAATAGGGAGTAAAAAGGGGGCATCAGATGATTGTATTAGGAATCGACCCTGGCACAGCAATATGCGGTTATGGTTTGGTCGAAGCACAAGGAAGCAGATTAAAGCCCATTATATATGGGGTTATTGAGACAACTCCCGACATGGAGGCTGCCATGCGGCTTAGAAAAGTACATCAGGAAATTGATGGTTTGATTAAGCAGTATCAGCCAGATAGTATGGGTGTTGAAATGTTGTTTATGAATAAAAATGTTCGTACTGTCATGGCTGTGGGGCAAGCCAGAGGGGTAATACTACTGGCGGCAGCTCAAAATGAACTTAGCATTGATGAATTTACACCGTTACAGGTTAAACAGGCGGTAACCGGGTATGGTAAAGCAACTAAAGAACAAGTTATTTATATGACCCAACGATTATTAAGCCTGCCGAAGAAACCGCATCCCGATGATGCCGCCGATGCGTTAGCTATCGCTATTGCAACAATACATTGCGGAAGGTCAAACAGAATGAGGGTAACAAATGATAGGCTATGTTAAAGGCGTAGTTACACATCTATTTGTCGATTATTGTTTTGTGGATGTTCAGGGAATCGGCTATCGGATATTTATACCTAACTCTACCAGGCAAAAACTGGCAATTGGTCAAACAGCCACCTTGTTTACCTATCTGAATGTACGTGAGGATGCACTTACGCTGCACGGTTTTTATACGCAGGAAGAATATGATCTTTTTCTAAGTCTTATTTCGGTATCAGGGATTGGCCCCAAAGTAGCGGCTGGCATTTTGTCTACCATCACACCCCAAAATTTCTGCTCGGCAATTAGTGCCAATAATGCAGCTATCTTGACAAAACTACCAGGTATTGGCAAAAAGACGGCGGAAAGAATTATTCTTGAGCTAAAAGATAAAGTGGGAATCAGTACAGAATTGGATGCAAGTGTTTCAGGCCAGATGGCAGCAGACGTTACTTTGTCGGGAGATATCCGGCAAGAGGCTATCCAGGCGCTAATTGCATTAGGGTATAACCATGCCGAGATAACGCCAGTCATTAAGAAAATTTATCAACAAGAAGGTACAGCTCATACAGAAATATCATTAGAACAGTTAATTAGACTTACGCTAAAGGAGTTTGGCCGGAGGTAATTGGGAGGTAACTAACTGGTGGAAGAACGTATTGTGGAACCAGATGAACAGGATGTTGATTCCTGGCAATATAGTCTGCGGCCGCGCCGTCTTGCTCAATATATTGGACAAGATCAAGTAAAAAATAATCTTTCTATATTTATTCAGGCAGCAATGGCCAGAGAGGAAGCGCTGGATCATGTCTTATTATATGGCCCGCCCGGATTGGGTAAAACTACATTAGCCGGTATTGTTGCCAATGAGCTTGGCGCTAATTTTCGGATTACATCAGGTCCGGCTATTGAGCGGCCAGGTGATTTGGCCTCACTCCTGACTAATTTGGGTGAAAAAGACGTGCTGTTTATTGATGAAATTCACCGTTTGTCGCGCGCAGTAGAGGAAGTTTTGTATTCGGCAATGGAAGACTATGCCCTTGATATTATCATCGGCAAAGGCCCGTCTGCCCGTTCTATTCGGCTTGATTTACCCAAGTTCACGCTGATAGGGGCAACAACCAAGGCCGGTGCCTTAGCCGCACCGCTTAGAGATCGCTTTGGAGTTATTTGCCGTCTGGAATATTACGAAACAGAGCATTTGGAATGTATTGTAAACCGGGCTGCTGAAATTTTGCAAGTAGACATTGAACCCCGCGGTGCACTGGAAATTGCCAAGCGTTCACGGGGAACGCCACGTATTGCTAACCGGCTTTTAAAGCGGGTACGGGATTTTGCTCAGGTAACAGCCGATGGGATAATTACAGATACTATCGCTGATAAAGCTCTTGATCTGTTAGAAGTAGACAAACGCGGACTGGATAAAACTGACCGGAGTATGCTCACGGCGATTATTAAAAAGTTTAACGGCGGACCTGTGGGGCTGGATACATTGGCTGCATCGATCAGTGAAGAGACCGAAACAATTGAAGATGTATATGAACCCTTTCTATTACAAATGGGATTTATCTCCAGAACGCCGCGCGGGCGGGTAGCTACCCAGGCAGCCTATGCCCATCTCAATATTTCTTACGAAGATAAAGCCAGCTCTCAAGAAAAATTATGGTAGGTGACTTAAATTATGCGTATGCTGCTGCATGTCTGTTGCGGCCCGTGTTCTGTATTTCCCCTGAAACACCTGCAAGAACAGTATCCGGAGTACGAGATTACCGGCTATTTTTATAATCCAAACATCCACCCGTACAAGGAGTTTTGCAAACGTCTGGATACTCTCAAAACGTTTGCGGATAAAATTGGTCTTACCAGACTAATCATTGATGAAAGTTATACCCTTGAAGAATTTTTGCGGCAAGCATTGAATGCCCCAGGTGGGCGCTGTACTCACTGCTATGACTTGCGAATGAACCAAACAGCACGCTATGCCAAAGAACAGGGCTTTGACTGTTTTAGTACCACACTATTAGTTAGCCCTTACCAGCAGCATGATTTGATAAGGGCAGCTGCTGATAAAGCTGCTGTTGCCGAGAACGTCCGGTTTTGCTATATAGACTTCCGTCCAGGCTGGCAGGAAGGCGTCAAGATAAGCAGAGAGCTGGAAATGTACCGGCAGCCTTATTGCGGGTGTGTTTTTAGCGAGCGAGACCGTTATTACAAACCAAGAAAGGGGCAAGGTTAATGCCCGGAGGATTCGATTCCTTAGGTAAAACCCTGATGCTGTTTGGCCTCATTCTGTTGGTTGCCGGAGCCATATTTCATTTTGGGGGTAAATTCTTAAATCTGGGGCGATTGCCGGGGGATATACATCTGGAACAGGGAAACTTCAGTTTTCATTTTCCTATTGTTACATCAATTATTCTAAGTATTATTCTAACAATAATCCTGAATCTGTTATCAAGATAAGACAGACTTCCTTTCTGTCTGGAAAATAGCGCCGGAGGTATGCGATTGAATAGACATATGGTAAAATGGTTAATGGTAATTGCCTTTTTCATTTTTCCCTTATCTGGATATGCCCATTCAGGCAATAGCGCCGTGCCGGTTTTTGGACCTAACCTGCGGGTGGGGATTTTAACTAACCAGCACAGCCTTGAAGTTTCCGCTGATGCTAAATTTGCTATTGTTAGTACCGGCACCGCTAAAGTACTGGGGGATTTTGCTGCCCAGGAACCTGTAACAATTGCTGTACGCGAAAGTGGTTTTACCGTTAATGGCAGGCCTGTAGAGGCTACTGGCTTGGCTGTTGTTATGAACAAAGCGCATTCCACAGTTTACAGTGAACAATATCTATATGCCAATAAACGGCGGTATCGGGGTGACCTTAGTATTCAGCGCACCATCGGCAAGCCAGGTATGACAGTGATAAATACTCTGCCAGTTGAACAGTATCTATATGGGGTCATTAAAAATGAAATTTCTCCGGAATGGCCAATGGAAGCAGTTAAAGCTCAGGCGGTAGCAGCACGTACTTATGCGCTGGCTAACAGCAATAAGCATACAGCTGATGGTTTTGAACTGTGTGCTACTACTGATTGCCAAGTATACGGCGGGCGGGAAAGTGAAGCGCCCAAAGCAATCAAAGCAGTCGATGCAACACGGGGACTGGTGCTTACCTATAAAGGTAAACTAATTTCTGCCTATTTTCACAGCAGTTCAGGTGGTTACACTGAAAATAGCGAAAATGTTTGGTCAGCGAAGCAGCCGTATCTTCGCGGTGTAGCTGATTTCGATCAAAACAGCCCTTATTATACATGGGAAGAGAAGCTGACGCTGGCTGAACTAGATCAGGCTATTAGTAAGGCTGGTTACAACATTGGTTATCTACAAGCGGTTGAATTATCACCACTTTCCAGCCCGCCGGTGGCAAGCTTTGACCGCGGGGTGTCAGGACGGGTAAAAAGCGTATACTTCAAGGGAACTACCGGGAATATCCAGCTAACAGGCACACAACTAAGAAACATGCTAAATTTAAAAAGTACCTTGTTTGATATTACTATAAGTAAAGAGCACCCCCAGCCTGCTATGTCAGTTTATGCCAGTAAGGATAGAAAAAAAAGTCACACTCAGCTTGCCGCTGGTAAGCCAACTGATTTTGTTGTTATTACCGGCTTTGGCTGGGGACATGGTTTAGGGCTTTCGCAATGGGGAGCAAAAGCCATGGCAGAAAAGGCTCCACCGGGAAACACGGAATATTTCAAGGATATCTTGAAACACTACTACCAAGATGTAGAAATAAAAAAAGCCTACTGATAGGCCATAATGAGGGAGTACCATGCTGGTTTCTGATTTTGATTATTATTTACCTGAAGAATTAATAGCACAACAGCCGGTAGAACCGCGCGATCAGTCACGGCTGCTCGTGCTTGACCGGGAAACTGGATGCATTGAGCATAATGAGTTTCATAATCTGCTGCACTATTTAAAACCAGGGGATACCCTGGTTTTTAATGATACCCGAGTAATACCTGCAAGGCTATTTGGAACTAAGCAGGAAACTGGCGGTAAAGTGGAAGTTTTTTTGTTAAGCCGTACAACTAATGATGATTGGGAAGTACTTGTTAAGCCAGGTAAAAAAGCTAAGCCGGGAACTGTGATTGAGTTTAGCGACAACCTACGCTGTGAAGTTCTGCAAAGTACGGATTTTGGCGGCAGAGTAGTACGCTTTCAGTATCAGGGTATTTTTGAAGAAATTCTTGATTCGCTGGGTGAGACACCCTTACCGCCTTATATCAAAACTAAGTTAACAGACAAGGAACGCTATCAGACGGTGTATGCCCGGGAACGTGGCTCAGCCGCAGCCCCTACTGCAGGGCTGCACTTTACGCGTCAGCTCATGGACAGCTGTAAAAGCATGGGTGTTAATCTGACTTTTGTTACTCTTCATGTCGGGCTGGGGACCTTTCGGCCTGTAGCGGTAGATACCATAACAGATCATGTCATGCATCGCGAGTATTATTCAGTGCCTGAAGAGACCGCTGCCCTTGTCAATAAAACACTGGCAGCCGGCAACCGGGTTATTGCAGTAGGGACTACCGCAGTGCGAACCTTAGAGACAGCAGGTACTAGCGGGCAATTGGAAGCTAAAAGTGGCTGGACACAGATATTTATCTATCCTGGCTATGAATTCAAAATTGTTAAAGCACTGATTACCAATTTTCATCTTCCTAAATCCACCCTGTTAATGCTGGTTAGTGCTTTGGCTGGCAGAGAACATATTTTTAACGCTTACCAGGAAGCCGTAGATAAGCGCTACCGGTTTTTCAGTTTTGGCGATGCCATGTTTATCCGCTAGGTATATTTTTATTAATACGAGAGGTGTAGCTATTGGCCATTACATACGAACTTATTAAACAATGCTCAAAAACTGGAGCGCGGGTGGGGCGGTTATATACGCCTCATGGTGTATTTGATACACCTATTTTTATGCCAGTAGGCACGCAGGCCACCGTTAAGGCCATGTCGCCTGATGAGCTTAAAGACATGGGAGCAGGTATAATCCTCAGTAATACGTATCACTTGTACTTGCGTCCAGGTCATGATTTAGTGGCAGAAGCAGGCGGGCTGCATAAATTTATGCAGTGGGATCGCGGTATCTTAACAGATAGCGGTGGTTTTCAGGTATTTAGTCTGGGACCTCTTCGCAAGATAACTGAAGAGGGAGTTACATTTCGTTCACATATTGATGGTTCTAAGCATTTTTTATCACCAGAAAAAGCCACTGAAGTGCAAATGGCATTAGGTGCTGACATCATCATGGCTTTTGACGAGTGTGTGCCGTATCCGGCAGACCATGAATATGCCCGCCAATCAACACAGCGAACTACCCGTTGGGCTGAACGCTGTAAAAAAGCCCATACCCGTAAGGATCAGGCTCTGTTTGGTATTGTTCAGGGCGGGATGTATAAAGACCTCAGAACGATGAGTGCCCAGGATCTTATTGCTTTGGACTTTTCCGGTTACGCTATTGGCGGCCTCAGCGTAGGTGAACCAAAGCCGCTTATGTATGAGATGCTTGATCATACAGTACCCTTATTGCCAGCAAATAAACCACGTTATCTGATGGGCGTTGGCACACCGGATTGCTTGCTGGAAGGTGTCATGTACGGTATTGATATGTTTGACTGTGTCTTCCCGACAAGAGTAGCGCGTAATGGCACCGTAATGACCAATCGTGGTCGTCTTGTTATCAAAAACGCCGAATTTTCCCGTGATTTTCGTCCTATTGATCCGGAATGCGGCTGTTATACCTGCCGGAATTTCTCCCGCGCTTATATCCGGCATTTGCTTAAAACAGAAGAAATCTTCGGCTTGCGCCTGACAACTACCCATAATTTATATTTCTTATTAAACTTTATGAAAGAGATGCGCAAAGCCATTCTTGATGACCGCTTTTTAGCTTTCAGAGAAGAGTTTTGGGCCCATTATCGCAAATAATAAGAGGATTTATGATAAACGTGTGGAATATAATGTAACAGAAACAGGAGGTGATAAATATATGCCAGCACTTTCACCCGAAATAATGCAAGCCATTCAGGCTTCTTGGCCAATAGTATTAATGGGCGTAATCTTCTATTTTTTACTATATCGTCCGCAGAAAAAAGAACAGCAACGCCGTAAAGAACTTTTGGAGAGTCTCAAAAAGGGAGAACGCATTGTTACTATTGGTGGCTTGTATGGTACGATTACAGCATTGCATGAAAAAACGGTTACTATTAAAATTGCCGATAAAGTTGAAGTCGATATAGCCCGTACTGCTGTAAGCCATAATCAAAATCAGCAGAAACCTGAATAACTTTTCAAAGATAACCATAGCTACCGCCTATACCCCGTTGAGGTACAGGCGGCTTCTGCCGTCATTGATTAAAAGCGAGTATTTATAGGGAGGGAAACGATTATGGAGCCTAATAAAAATGCCAAACAGGAATTGCGTAAAAATATTTTAGCTGTTAGACGGGGAATGAGTCCGGAGGAAGTGGCTGCCGGCAGCGCCAGGCTTGCCGAACATTTATGTTCTTGGCCCATATATCAAGCCGCTAAAACGATTATGCTTTATCTGGCAATGCCTGATGAACCTCATTTGGACAAGGTTATTTCCCATGCACTAAGTGCCGGTAAAACCATCTGTGTGCCGCATATGCGGGAAACACGGGGATTAATGGATGCTGCTATTATTGCTAATCTTGACGATCTGGTGGTAGGGAAGTTCAAGCTCTTAACGCCCAATCCAGCAACCTTAAAACTCTTGGACCCCAGCGAACTGGATCTCATTATCGTTCCCGGAGTAGCTTTCGACAAAGACGGACGGCGCTTAGGGATGGGTGCTGGTTATTATGACCGGTTTTTACTGCAAGCAAATAAGGCTGAACTTATCGGCGCGGCTTGGGCTGCACAAATACTTGAAAAAATACCGACTGACGACCATGACCGGCCGGTAAATTATTTAATTACTGAAGATGGCATATTTACACGCAGGTAAGGGAAAATGTAAGTAGTTACATTTGCCTTTACGCTGTCACTTAGAAATAGTGCTACGAATTTGACAGTAAAGGCTAACTTTTGATAACTGGAGGTTTAGTCAATGTCAGTAGCTTCTATTGAGCAGCCGCTCACCCTGGCGCAGGTAAAGGCAGATCACGAAATAACTGTTTACCTTACCCGTAGTACCAAATATCTTAGTCGCCTTGGTTTTACCGAACATGGTCTCAGACATGCTGGAATTGTTTCGGCCTTAGCCTATAAGGTTTTACAGGAACTATCTTACCCAACACGGGATTGTGAGCTTGCGGCGATAGCCGGCTATCTGCATGATATCGCCAATATGATTAATAGGTACACGCACGGTGTTTCAGGTGCAATAATGGTATTTTCCATCCTGACCCGGATGGGGATGCCCCCGGAAGAAGTGGCGCTGGTGATATCTGCTATTGGTAACCATGAGGAAGAACGAGGTAATGCAGTTAATCATGTAGCAGCAGCACTCATCCTGGCAGATAAATCGGATGTACACCGCTCACGGGTTACTAATCGCGACTTTGCCAAATTTGAAATCCATGACAGGGTGAATTATGCTGCCGAGAGCAGCAAGCTCTTGGTTGACAAGGCGTCTCGTAAGATAACGCTTGCTGTTCGTATTGATACGACAATTTGTCCTGTCATGGAGTACTTTGAAATATTTTTACTGCGTATGGTCATGTGCCGGCGGGCAGCCGAATTTTTAGATTGCCAATTTAAGTTAGTAATTAATGATTATGACTTGCTGTAGTTAGAGTCATAGTCTGTAAAAATTGTAGTATGCAAGATTGGGGGATAAATTCTTGAGGTGGGAAAATTTCACCAAATTTTTGGTGGTTATAGTTGCAATTCTCGCTGTTGCCGGCTTTTACATGAAGCCTCTGGCTTTATCAATTAAACAAGGCCTTGATTTACAGGGAGGAACACATGTTGTTTTAGAAGCTTCTGATACCGCTGATTCTAAAGTTGATGATGATGCCATGAAGCGGGTAGTTAGTATCCTTGAACGTCGTATTAATGAACTTGGACTTACCGAACCAATTGTTCAACGTCAGGGAGATCGCCGGGTTATTGTTGAGCTTCCTGGTGTAAAAGATCCGGAAAAAGCCATTGAAATGCTTGGTAGAACAGCATTAATGGAATTTCAGGATGAGAGTGGTAATGTGGTGCTAACCGGTAATGATTTGAAAGACGCCAGAGCGCAAAGCGATCAAGGCGGTCAAAAATTAGTAGCCATCGAATTTACCTCTGAAGGTACCAAAAAGTTTGCTGATTTGACTGCCAGAAGTGTTGGCAAACATATTGCCATACTTTTAGACAAACAAATGTTAACAAATCCGGTAGTCAATGAACCTATTCCTGGCGGTAAAGCGGTCATTTCCGGTAACCGTTCCATGGAAGAAGCTGAGCGACTGGCAATTCTCCTTAGATCAGGTGCCTTGCCGGTCAAACTTGATGTCTTGGAAACGAGAACTGTTGGTCCGTCCTTAGGCGAAGATTCTAAAGCAAAGAGTATGCATGCATTTCTCATAGGCATTACTTGCGTTGTTACCTTTATGCTGCTTTTCTATCGGCTTTCGGGCTTTGTGGCCAATGTCTCGTTAATTTTGTATGTAATGTTGCTGTTATTTGGTTTAAAAATGCTTAATGCGACGTTAACCTTGCCAGGTATTGCCGGGATAATCCTATCTATTGGTATGGCCGTTGATGCCAACGTGCTTATCTTCGAACGGTTTAAAGAAGAAGTCCGCAGCGGAAAGACGCTGCGAACTGCTATGGACGCCGGATTTAGCCGTGCATTTGCCACCATCGTAGATACAAATGCGACTCATGTCATTGCAGCTGCAGTACTGTTTTTTCTAGGTACAGGACCTATTAAAGGCTTTGCAGTCACTTTGGGGTTAGGGATAATTTTAAGTTTGTTTACCGCCGTTACAGCTACCAGATTTATATTAAAAACGCTCATTCATGCCAATATAATTAAAAATAGCAAGTTTTTTGGGGTTTAGGGGGGAAAAGGACATGAAATTCGATGTTGTCGGTAAACGTAAATGGTGGTTTATACTCTCGGCGCTCATCTTAATCCCCGGCCTGATCTCTATGATGACTCAAGGTTTTAATCTAGGCATTGATTTTACCGGGGGCACTTTGCTTGACCTTAAATTTGCTCGCCCGGTCACAGTTGCGGAGGTTCGCGACGTACTCAAGGATTATCAATTAGAAGGCAGTACCATTCAGTTGGCTTTGACCGGTCAGGAAGATAGGTCACCTAACGTATTCATACGTACCCACGTGCTCAATGAAGATGAACGACGGGCGGTACTTACAGGTTTTGAGACCAAGCTGGGTGCGTTTGAATTGCTCAGGGTTGAAAAGGTTGGAGCCATTATTGGTTCAGAGCTTACCCAACAGGCGTTTTTTGCGCTCTTAATCTCTTGGGCGCTCATAGTTGCCTATCTAACCTATCGCTTTGAGTTTAAATTTGCTGTTTCTGGGATTGCAGCACTACTTCACGATGTTTTGATTGTGATGGGTTTGTTTTCAATTCTGCAAAAGGAGATTGACGCTTCCTTTGTTGCTGCTATTTTGACAATTGTCGGTTACTCGATTAACGATTCAATTGTTATTTTTGACCGTATTCGTGAAAACCTGAAAACGTATAAAAAAGCAGATGGTCTTGAAGCACTTGTCAATCGCAGCATCTGGCAAACCATGACCCGCTCGATTTATACCGTGTCTACGGTGCTGTTTGCAACAGGATCGATCTATCTGTTTGGCGGAGAGACTACGAAGAACTTCTCGCTGGCGCTTTTGATTGGTTTTACCAGCGGTGCCTACTCTGCGATATTTAATTCCAGTCAGATCTGGGTTTCCTGGAAGCTATATGCAGACCGGCGACGTCTTGAGATCAAAACAAACGGTGCTAAGTAATAGCGAACGATTACATCGAGCCTATGGCAGTGATTTCACTGCCATAGGCTTTTTTGCACCATTGCAGCCTTGCAGCATATCATATAAGCAGGCAGGGGGCGATATATATGGGAGTTATCCTACCGGCATTATCGTTGGCACTTGTTCATATCGCTGGCGATAACGTAGCTGTTGTTCCAGCCATGGCTTCGCTAATCGGCCAAGGTATTTATTCTACCGTATTTTTTGCTTATATGATATTCGGCTCGATAGTAGCCGGCACGTCAGCCTGGATAGGCGCAAAAAGCGGACACGAATTAACAGCAGTGGTCAGGCGGCTATTAGGGTTACGCGGCAAAATACTGCTGGCGCTGGCCTTATTGGCTGTATCACTGCCAGCAAGTGCATTAACCGGCGGCTATTTTGCCGGACAATTGCTAGAGCACCTAACAGGTCTCCCCTATATATTGACTGTTCCTTTCTGCATAATGGCATGTTGTTTGCTGGCTGCCGATTATGGCCGGGAACTGCTGATAATTTCTAACTATGTAGCACTCTTACTCATCCCGGCAATAGGTGTAATGGTGTTTATGCTGCCTGATACTTTCACAACAATATCCTTTACTAACTTGCTGTCACTTGACTATAGCAACTGGCCACTGGTACTAGCTCTTATTGGCTATAATGCCGGTGGCATGCGTTCGATACTGGTGGTAGAAGCGGGAACTTATTTTGCCCACAAAAATTATGCAGGCATTTATTTAGCCGTATTAGCAAAATTTTTTGAGGGGCTTTTTACTTTGCTGCTGGCACATATAGCCTTACTGGGCGAAGGGTATGGAGTTATGTCTTTGTCGATTGTTGCCAATCAGGTTTTTGGATCATGGCTGGCAGCTGGGTTTAATAGTATATTGGTATGTATATTACTCAACACAATGGTTCCAGCCATGCTGGTCAATGCTAAACAACTCAGTATCATCACAAGACTGCATTTTAGCTCAGCGCTAGCCTTAGCAGGCCTATTAGTATGGTGCGGCAGCTTTATCAGCTTAGAATTAATTCTCATGATTATGAGTGCAACAGGTTTACTGATGATTGGTTTCATTGGCTGGATAGCTTACTTTTTACATAAACAAGGAGATAACAAGTTACAATAACAGTAACAGCAGTACTATTCGGGCGAAACGGGGTAATTGCCTTTTGTGGGTCGAATTTTTAGTAACATTCATTATGATAGCAGGTCTTTTTTGTACAATGTCAGTAAAGCTCTCGGGGACGCTGATCATCCTGCTGGGGGCTGTTATTTATGGTTTATCAACTGATTTCGTGACTTTTACTCCAGAAACAATTAAGTTATTAATGCTGCTTTCCCTACTAAGCGAGCTAGGCGGAAGAATATTACGAATCTATTTGACAAAGAACTTACCGGTTTCACGCGATTTTAGCATCAATAGTACAGTGTGTCATTTTGGCGGTATACTGGCAAGCGATGCCCTGTTCGGATCTGTTCTCGGGTTTTTACTATGGGAATTAGTTGCCGGTAAAACACTTATGCCACATAGTGATACATTGTCCCAAGTACTGCTCCGGCTGATCGGCGTGGCTGCTATTAGGTTTGTTTGTGGAATTACTATGATCGTCGTCATACATCTGTACCTATTTCGATAATGGATAATTAAAATTTGACCGGTATTACGCCTGGTTATACGTTCCTACAGAAAGCATAGAACTTTCTTAAAGCAGAATTAAGTGCAGCATTGGCTTCCGCTGTCGCCAAAGGCTCAGCGCAAGCCGTGTTTTTTTTTACAACCCGCGAATATTAAAGGAATATTGAACTTTTTGCGAGAATAGTAATCCAATATATATTTTTTATGGGTGTGATCATAATGATGCAGGGAACCCAAACAGAAACTTAGAAAAACTAAGAAAAATTCAGCTAAAGTTGCAAAATTTTACACTGTATACTACAATTGTTTCTAGTACATTGTTATGGAGGTCTATAAACGTTATTATGGCTAAGCTAAAAAAAAAGTGGAAATTGTTTCCCGCTAAGCATCAATTGGCAAACGAGCTCAGCCAGAAACTTAACATATCTGAGTATATTGCGCAGGCGCTGATAAACCGTGGCATTACTAATGAACAGGCAGCCGATGAATTCTTATACGCTGGTGCTGAACATTTTGCCGATCCGTATGCATTAAAAGGTATGAGCACTGCTGTTAAGAGAATTATTCAAGCTGTTGAAATACAAGAAAAGATTACCATCTATGGTGATTATGATGTAGATGGAATTACCGCTTGTGCTATTCTTTATAAGACGTTAACCAGACTTGGTGCTAATGTGGAGTTTTATATCCCTGACAGGCAAAGTGAGGGGTATGGGCTTAATCCAGCGGCGTTACATAACCTAATAAATACTGGGACAAAAGTAATCATTACCGTTGACTGTGGCATTAGTGCCAGTAAGGAGATTGCGGCTATCGGCGATCAGCTTGCTGTTATTATAACCGATCACCATCAACCGCCAGCTGACCTCCCTGTTGCTTTGGCCATAATTAATCCCAAACAACCGGGATGTTTATATCCGGAAAAAAATTTGGCTGGTGTTGGTGTAGCCTTCAAGTTATGTCAGGGATTATGGCAACATGTTTACGGAATTGAAACCAAATTTTTTGATTATCTTGATATTGTAGCTATCGGTACAGTTGCTGATATTGTACCGCTTACCGGAGAAAACCGTGTTCTGGTGAAACTAGGTCTAAAACAGCTGCAAACTACTGATAATTTAGGGATAAAAGCTTTGCTTGAGGTATGCGGCTTACGCGGCAAGGTTATTGATAGCGGCAGTATCGGTTTTGTCATTGCGCCGCGTCTTAACGCTGTAGGACGTGTTAGTCAGGCTGCTGCCGGAGTGGAACTGCTAATTACTAATGATGCTAATTATGCCCACGAACTGGCAAATTTGCTTGATGGGGAAAATTTAGCCCGCCAAAATATAGAAAAGAGCATTTTGGCAAAAGCGGAAGAACAGCTTGAAACGGTAGATGTAGATGCAGCCAAGGTGCTGGTACTAGCTGGTGAAGAATGGCATTCTGGCGTAATTGGCATCGTAGCTTCCCGGTTAGTTGACAAATATTATAAACCGGTAATTATGATTAGTATCCATGAGGGAGTAGGCAAGGGCTCTTGTCGCAGTATATCCGCGTTTGACATGTATACAGCATTAACTGCTTGTTCTGATCTATTAACTCAGTTTGGGGGGCATCGCCAGGCAGCAGGATTGTCCATACCGCTACCAAACATACCCTTGTTGCGGGAACGGCTAAATTCTTTGGCAGCCGAAACACTATCCACAGCCGATTATGTACCTGTTCTTACCATTGATTCTATATTGCCCCTGGAAGAGATCAGTGCTCCGTTTCTTGAACAATTGGCTAGTCTTGAACCTTATGGATTTGGTAATCCCAGCCCGGTATTTGCTTGTCATAACATTGAGATGAGAGAAAAACGTCTCATAGGACAGCAAAGCCGCCATTTGAAACTCAAATTGAAAAATGCTGCAGTTAAGGATGTGGTTGCCTGGAATATGGCCGAACTGTCACCAATCCTTACCTGTGATAAAGCCATAGATTTGGTATTTGTCCCCAAGTACAATGAGTGGCAGGGACAAAAAAACTTACAATTGATTGCTCATGATGTACGCCAGTCGCCAGATAGCCGGACACAAGCCGAGCTAAATAGAATTGCCCCTGACCGTACCTGTATTGCGCAGGTATATTTAACTTTAAAAGAATATAATAAATTAGGACAATATAATTTTTCTTTGCAAACTATCGTAAATAAGATTTCGAGCAACTATAATGTGGTTTTATCAGAGCATGTTCTTACTATGGCGCTAACTATTTTAGCGGAATTACATTTGCTGACAAAAGAACCACAAGAGCAAGACACTTTTACTATTCAACTTACTCCATCACCACTTAAAAAGCTTGACCTAACAAACTCTCCTGCTTTTCAGGAAAGTATAAAAATGCGTGAAGAGTACTTGAGTCAGTATAGTTAACTATTTAATAGCAGCACTAGTGTAAGAGGTGAGTCATGAGCGACAACGATATCCAGGTTACAAACAGGAATAAACCAAATATAGAACATATAATAGCCAAAATTAAAACTTACCAGCCTGACGCGCCGGTACAATTGGTTACTAAAGCTTATCAACTTGCTTATAGTGCTCATGATGGTCAACGTAGAGTATCAGGAGAAGCATATATCTGTCATCCTATCGGAGTTGCTACTATACTGGCTGATTTACAAATCGATGCTGTCACAATTAGTGCCAGTTTGCTTCATGACGTAGTAGAGGATACGACAGTTACCTTAGAACAATTGGAAAAAGATTTTGGTAGCGAAATTGCTATGCTTGTCGATGGAGTCACTAAATTAAATCGAATTGAGTACAAATCTAAAGAAGAGCAACAGTTAGAGAACTATCGTAAGATGTTCCTGGCTATGGCTAAAGATATTCGAGTTGTATTAATAAAGCTTGCGGATAGACTGCATAACATGCGAACTCTAAAATATATGGCTCCACATAAACAAGCGGAAATATCCCGTGAAACATTGGAAATATTTGCGCCACTGGCGCACCGCTTAGGTATTTCCAATGTAAAGTGGGAATTAGAGGATCTGTCTTTCCGATTCTTAGAACCAGAAAAATACTATCGGCTTGTGGAACAGGTAAAACAAAAACGTAAAGAACGTGAGCAGATTATTACAGACGCCATCGCGCTGATGGAGGAACGTCTTGCTTCTGTTGGCATAACCGCTGAAATCCAGGGGCGGCCCAAACACTTTTACAGTATCTATAAAAAGATGAAAAAAAACCACAAGCAGGATGTCAGTGAAATATATGATTTGTCAGCCATCCGCATTATTGTCGATTCATTAAAAGACTGTTACGGAGCGTTAGGTACTGTTCACACCTTATGGAAGCCTTTACCCGGCAGGTTTAAGGATTATATTGCTATGCCAAAATCTAATGGCTATCAATCACTGCATACTACGGTTATTGGACAATCCGGCCAGCCACTAGAGATTCAAATTCGGACGCTCGATATGCACCGGATTTCTGAATATGGTATTGCTGCTCACTGGCGTTATAAGGAAGGCAGTAAAGCTGCCCACAAAGATACAGACCAGAAATTGGCTTGGCTTAGGCAGCTTTTAGAATGGCATCGCGATTTGCGGGATCCACGCGAATTTATTGAGACGGTAAAAATGGATGTTTTTGCCGATGAAGTGTTTGTTTTTACACCCCGCGGTGATGTTATTGATTTACCTGCCGGATCAATTCCGATTGATTTTGCCTATCGTATCCACACCGATGTAGGCCATCGCTGTGTCGGTGCTAAAGTTAACGGTAAACTTGTGCCATTGGAATATAAGCTTACTAATGGTGATATTGTTGAAATCATTACCGCCAAGCAAGGTAATGGACCGAGTCGTGACTGGCTGAATATAATTGGATCATCGGAAACAAGAAATAAAATTCGCCAATGGTTTAAGAAAGAAAAACGGGAGGAGAATATAGCTAAAGGCCGGGAGATGATCGAACGCGAGAGTAAAAAGCTCGGCTATGAATGGCGTGATCTTGTAAAAGGTGATCGCCTAAATGAGATTGCCAAAAAATTAAGTATTTCAAGCGAAGATGACCTCTTTGAAGGCTTGGGGTATGGCGGAGTTACCCTACACGGAGTAATAGCCAAGCTGATTGAATTATATAAAAAGGAATTAAAAAATTCGACGACGCCTGATGTTTCGGCTATGCTGGCTGAACTTAAACCTAAACGCCTCAAGAACAAAGTCAGCCATGGCATCTTAGTTAAAGGTGAAGCAGGACTCATGGTCAGATTGGCACGTTGCTGTAATCCATTGCCTGGTGATATTATTGTAGGTTATATTACCAGAGGCCGGGGGGTATCCGTACACCGTGCGGATTGCCTCAATATCCTGAACAATCCGGAAGAATATGAACGTATGATTGAAGTCAACTGGGATGTTCCCGGTGATACGCTTTATCGGGTATCTATTGAGATCACCGGCATGGATCGCCATAACCTGCTCTCTGACGTTATGATGGTGGCGGCAGATGCCAAAATTAATGTCGGTTCTCTAAATGCCCGGGTGCATAAAAATAAAACTGCCACCATTAATATGGATATTGATATTGGCAACCTAAGCCAGTTGGAGCACATTATAAATAAAATGCGTCGGATTCCCGATGTTTATAATGTGCATCGCACTACTCAAGCCTTAGGAGGAGTTTAATGAGGGCTGTTGTTCAATTAACCGATTGTGCCAGTGTAACGGTAGCTGAGCACGAAATTGCTGCCATTGGGACAGGCTTAACTGTTTTCTTAGGGATAGGTCCGGAGGATACAGAAGCAGATGTCAATTACCTTGCGGAAAAAATTGTAAATCTACGGATTTTTCCGGATAATGCGGGAAAAATGAATCTATCTCTTAAAGATATAAGTGGGGAATTGCTGGTAGTTTCTCAGTTTACTTTATACGGCGATTGCCGTAAAGGACGCCGCCCTAGTTTTGATGCTGCCGCTCCGCCCCAAACTGCAGTTGTACTTTATGAAACCTTTGTGCAATTGTGCCGTAACATGGGGATAACGGTAGCCTGCGGACAGTTTCAGGCTGAAATGATCGTGCGTTTGACTAATCATGGACCAGTAACAATGCTGCTGGATAGTAAGCGGCTGTTTTAATAGGAGAGTGATGATGTGAAAATAATTCAATTAGGTGTAGGGCAGCTTGGGACTAACTGTTACATAGTATACTGTGAGCAAACCTTACAAGCCGGTGTAATCGATCCTGGCGGAAGTGCAGAAGCTATCCTTGCTGAAATTAACAGGGCCAGGCTTACTGTTGATTATATTATCAATACCCATGGCCACGCTGATCATATTGCTGCTAATGATGCTATTCAACAGGCAACTGGTGCCAAAGTCCTAATTCATCATGAAGATGCCGATATGTTAACAAATCCGCAGCTTAACCTATCTATATATATTGGTGGCAGCTTTAGCTGCCGGCCGGCTGATCGCTTGCTCAAGGCTGGCGACACAATTTCGATTGGCAATATTGAATTTAAAACCTTACATACGCCAGGACATACTCCCGGCGGAATATGTCTTTTGACTGATAAGGTGCTGCTTGCAGGTGATACCTTGTTTGCGGAGTCAATTGGCCGGAGTGATTTTCCAGGCGGTTCTCACAGTCAACTCATCAACAGTATTAAAAGTCAATTGATGAATCTTGCGGATACAGTTAGAGTATTGCCAGGTCATGGGCCGGAAACCAGCATTGGCTGGGAACGCAGTCATAACCCTTTTATTCAGTAAGGGGATTGCTGCGATGCTTAAATCACCTGCAGTGGTAATAAAAATTATTATTTTGCTAGTAGGCTGCTATATTTTTAGCCAAATAACACCTATTTTTTTTCCCCTCATTCTAGCGATTATAGTGACCTTTGTGCTTAATCCTTTTGTTAATGCCGTAGTTGCCATCCCCTTGGGGACAAAGCAGGTTCATTTACCCCGTGGAATTGCCATCTTGTTAGTATTTCTCCTGACAGGCCTCCTGCTGACTCTGGTAACAACCTTTGTTTTGTTTCCGTTTATCAATGAATTTAACAAGTTTGTTGGCGATTTGCCAAGACTTGTGACCAAAATCCAAAGCTTGATTATGCTGATACAACAACAGGCAGATTTGGCACAAATACCTGATAATTTCCGCCAGATTATTGAGAATGGACTGGGAGGAGCAGCCTCCTATGCTGTAAGTTTGGTCCGTAATGCCTTTAATACGGTATTTTCTTTTGCAACACAAGTCATAGAACTGGTAATTGTCCCTGTTCTTGCGTACTATTTCCTAAAAGACTGGCGAAGTCTTAAGGAAGGTGTCGTTACTCTATTTCCTCGCTCCATACAACAACGAGTTGTTAGTATAATCGAGGAAATGGCGGCTGTTGTAAGTAACTATATCAGAGGACAAGTTGTTATCAGTGTTATAATTGGTCTGTTGGTATTTAGCGGGATGTACTTTCTGAAAGTGGACTATCCCTTAGTTTTAGGGCTTTTGGCCACGCTGACAGAAACCATTCCGATCATTGGTCCCATCATTGGCTCTATTCCAGCCTTATTACTGGCTTCTTTGGTATCACCGGTGCTGGCAATTAAAGTAGCTGCTTTTTATTTAATCATTCATCAAATTGAAAACAACATCATTGTGCCTCATATTATGGGGCATACTATAGATTTGCACCCTTCGCTAATAATTATCAGCCTGTTAATTGGCGGCCAATTCTATGGTATTACAGGCATGATTTTAGCCGTACCGGTTGCAGCGCTCCTGAAAGTGCTGCTTCGCCACCTTTGGTATATTGATGATGATAAAAAAGACAGGTGAAATGTATGAATTTTGACTTATCTAGCTTACGTCAGAAGTTTAAAGACCGCGATTATAAGCTTACACCACAACGCCAATTTATTTTACAGGTGTTTATCGATAATCGCGATAAACACTTAAGTGCTGAAGACGTTCACAACATTGTGCGTCAGCAGGCAAATGATATTGGTTTGGCCACCGTATATCGGACTCTTGAATTATTAAGTGAACTTGAGATCCTGCAAAAAATAGATTTTGGTGATGGGCGCAGCCGCTATGAAATTAATGAAACCAACAGACCCCATCATCATCACCATCTTATTTGTCTTACCTGTGGCAGGGTAATTGAATTTGCGGATGATTTAATGGAAGACCTGGAAAATATCATCGCCCAAAACAGCAATTTTAGCATCGTAGATCATCAAGTAAAGTTTTATGGATATTGTCAGGAATGCCGGAAGAAATGTGATGATTAAGGATTTTTTGATTACTGCTGCCACTGGCACTAATGTTGATGTTTTAGCCGCAATACGGGATATTATGGCACTATTTGATGTTACTGCGGCAGGCATTTGGCAGGAAGAAGCCCCTTTGAGTCAACTGCGGTCTGATAGTTTGTTAGTAAAATGTGCTGTTACATCTGATGAGTATACAATAGAGGTCAAAGTAACCATCAGCTGTTATAATTCCAACGCCGTACTGAATCAGCTAACAGAATATGAGCGTCGTCCGCTGCCACAGGAAAGTATGAAAAATAAAGATGGGGAAGACATAACAGGACTTATAAAACGACTGGTACGCCTTACTGTATTGAAGCTGATGCGGCAGATAACTGGCCATAACCCCGGACCGTGGGGGATACTGCGCGGTGTTCGTCCGACCAAAATTGTTCATCGATTATTAGATCAGGGGCTTAGTCATTCTGAAATTGTTGCCAAGCTGATAAAAGAATATGCGGCAACACCGGTGAAAGCTGATCTTGTTACCGGCATAGCCGTTCATCAGCGTCCGTTTATTGCTACCCCTGATAAACCTGCAGGAGGAAAAAAGGTAAGTATCTATGTAGGCATACCTTATTGTCCATCCCGTTGTTTGTATTGCTCATTCCCAGCTTACGTGCTGCCAGACCGGCGCGAACAACTTGAGATCTTTCTGCGGGCAATCACTAAAGACATTGAGAGCACCGCGAGCTTACTGGCAAAATTTAATTTGTCAGTAGAGAATATATATGTGGGTGGCGGAACGCCTACCAGTCTGGATGGAGCCGATTTGTCCACCCTTTTATCCTTGGTAAGACAAGAGCTTTGTGGGTCGCAAACAAGGGAATTTACCGTTGAGGCCGGTCGGCCTGACAGTATTAACGATGAAAAAATTGATGCTTTACGGCAATATGGCATAAACAGAGTTAGTATAAATCCACAAACAATGCAAGATAAAACGTTAAAACAGATTGGACGGCGGCACACTGTTCAGGATATAATAGACGTATTCGCTAAAATTCGTCATGCAGGAATACCGATAGTAAACATGGATGTCATTGCCGGACTGCCAGGAGAGACCCAAGCTGACATGGAAGATACGATGCGGCAAATTGCGCTGCTTAATCCGGAAAATATTACTGTCCACACCTTGGCGTTAAAACGTGGTTCGATTCTCAAAGAATCACTAAGTTCTGGTACGATGACAGGACAGGCATTGCCTAATGAGGAAATTACTCAGGCAATGCTTAAGACTGCTGCAGAGTATACTGCCAATATGAATATGCATCCTTATTATTTATACCGTCAAAAGTATATGACAGGCAATCTGGAAAACATTGGCTATGCCAAACCGGATACCGATTGTCTGTATAATATGCAAATTATGGAGGAAAGACAGACTATCATCGGCATTGGGCCAGCAGCTGGTACAAAGGCGGTAAACCCCAGTAATTGGCGCTTGCAAAGTTCCTATAACGCCAAAGATGTTGGTTCCTACATAAAAAATTTAGATATATATCTGAGCGAAAGACATACCTTGCTCTCAAGATTGTATGGCGACCATGAGGAGGATTAACTATGCTGACAACCGGCCCCCGGGGGACCAAAGATATATTGCCTGACAGCAGTGGACACTGGCAGTATGTTGAAAAAATAATACGTGAAGTATGCCATAATTTTGCTTATCAGGAAATTCGCACTCCCGTCTTTGAACATACTGAACTTTTTCTGCGCGGTATCGGGGATACCACCGATATTGTTGAAAAAGAAATGTATACCTTTACTGATCGAGCTAAACGCAGTATTACTTTGCGGCCTGAAAATACGGCGTCTGCTGTTCGATCGTATCTTGAGAACAAGCTCTATAGCGGACCTCAACCAACGAAGCTATTTTATATTGGCCCGATGTTTCGATATGACCGGCCGCAAGCCGGTCGCTACCGTCAATTCCATCAGTTTGGCATTGAAGCGATTGGCGCTGAGGGGCCGGCTATTGATGCTGAAGTCATTAGCTTAGCGGTAGCATTCCTCAATAAGTTGGGATTAAGTGATTTAAAATTACTGATTAACTCTGTCGGCTGCCCGCAGTGCCGTCCGGTGTATCGAGCTAAATTACAGGAATTTTTCCAGGATAAACGTGCTCATTTATGTTCAGATTGCCAGTCACGCTATGACCGTAATCCTATGCGTATCCTGGACTGTAAAAATGAAACCTGTGCCAAGTATTCCCAAGGCGCTCCTCATATGCTTGATTGCCTGTGTGAGGAATGCGGCAGTCACTTTGCCGGCTTACAAGAATTACTGACAGCAGCTGGAATTTCTTTTGTGATAAATCCCCGTTTAGTGCGGGGGCTTGATTATTATACAAAAACTGCTTTTGAAATTCAGTATTCACCCTTAGGGGCACAAAGTGCAGTGTGCGGCGGCGGACGTTATGACGGTCTCATTGCCGAATGCGGCGGACAACCAACACCAGGTATCGGCTTTGCTATCGGTATTGAGCGAGTGCTGTTAGCTTTGGAAAAACAGGCATTACTGCCGTCAATAAATACCGCCATTGATGTTTTTGTTGCCCCTTTGGGAACGGAGGCCCGGGCTGTGGCCTTTCAGTTGCTAACAGAGCTTCGCTACGCAGGTATTGCTGCCGATATGGATTTTATGAACCGCAGCTTGAAAGCGCAGATGAAATATGCTAACAAATATCCCGCTAAATTTGTGGCGCTTATTGGCGAAGATGAATTAGCAGCGCAGAAAGTAATGGTAAAAAATATGGATACAGGCAGTCAGGAACTAATCGCCAGGACTGCACTGGTACCGATGATTTTAGAGGAGATGGAGAAGTAATGGCACAAATAGAGACAGTTGATCATGAAGTTACTAGTAAACTTGATACCATGCAGGGTTTGAAACGTACCCATGCTTGCAATGCTCTGAATCAGGATCATACCGGACAGGAAGTTACCCTGTGCGGGTGGGTTTCAAGACGGCGTGATCATGGTGGGCTTATTTTTATTGATTTGCGTGACCGTTCCGGTATTGTTCAGGTGGTATTTTCACCTGATGTTAATATAGACGCCTTTAGTAAGGCTGAGGCTGTTCGGAATGAATATGTACTCGCAGTACGCGGCATTGTAAAGGTTCGTTCTGAAAGCACAATTAATCCTAATATGGCTACAGGTACGATTGAAGTTTTTGGCAATGAGTTAAGAATATTAAATTCAGCGAAAACACCACCTTTTTATATCCAAGACAACATTGATGTTGATGAAATTTTGCGATTGAAATATCGTTATCTTGATTTACGGCGTCCGGAAATGCAGCAGGACCTTATGCTTAGACACCGGGTAACCAAATCAATGCGGGACTTTTTAGACAAGCACTGTTTTGTTGAAGTAGAAACGCCAATACTTACTAAAAGTTCGCCGGAAGGCGCTAGAGACTATCTCGTTCCTAGCCGGGTAAATCCAGGCAAGTTTTATGCTCTGCCCCAATCGCCGCAAATTTATAAGCAACTATTAATGGTTGGCGGCCTGGAGCGTTATTTCCAAATTGCCCGTTGTTTCCGTGATGAGGACCTCCGTGCTGACCGTCAGCCTGAGTTTACTCAGCTTGATATTGAAATGTCCTTTATTGATCGGGAGGATATCTTATCCCTCACAGAAGAAATGATTGCTTATATCTTTAAAGAGAGTATTGGAGCAGAGGTGCTCACACCGATTGTTCGTTTAAGCTATGACGAGGCTATGGCCCGCTACGGTTCTGATAAGCCGGATCTTCGTTTCGGTATGGAACTAATTGACTTATCAGGTGTTTTTACGGATTCTGGGTTCAAAGTATTTGATACCGTATTAGCTAATGGTGGTCAGGTTAAAGCCATTAATGTCAAGGGCTACGCCAATGCCCCGCGTCGTGAACTTGATGGTTTAGTCAATTTTGTTGCTACCTATGGTGCTAAGGGCCTTGCCTGGATATGCTATACTGACGAGGGTCTAAAATCGCCGATCACTAAATTCTTCAGCCAAGACACGATTGATAAAATGACAGTTGCCACGCAAGCTGAATCTGGTGACTTGATCTTGTTTGTCGCCGATAAACCTAAAGTTGTAGCCGCTGCATTAGGACAGCTCCGTTTAGAAATGGGTCGTCGTCTTAACTTAATCGACCCCGATAAACTCTCCTTCTTGTGGGTTATTGATTTCCCAATGTTTGAATATGATGAAGAGGACAAGCGCTGGGTAGCTATGCATCATCCGTTTACCTCACCACGCGATGAAGACGTAGAATTCTTAGGCAATGATGCCGGCAAGATTAAAGCCAAAGCCTATGACCTGGTACTTAACGGCATTGAACTGGGTGGTGGCAGTCTTCGTATTTATAATCGCAGCATTCAAGAAAAGGTATTTACAGCGATTGGCTTAAGTCCAGAAGAGGCTGTAGATAAATTTGGCTACCTGCTGGAAGCTTTTGAGTATGGTACTCCACCTCATGGCGGCATTGCTTTTGGGTTAGATCGTTTGGTTATGCTAATGGCAAAACGGGCTTCCATCCGCGATGTTATTGCCTTCCCCAAAACACAAAGTGCTTCCGACATGATGATGCAAGCGCCGTCAGAAGTTGGTTCGAAACAGCTTAAAGAGTTGTATATCAAGTCTGCTGTTGTTGCCAAAAATAAGATCACTCCGGCAGTGGAATAATATCCCAATATTGAAACTATTGCAATTGCGTGATTTATTTGATACTATAAAAGCGTGCTAAGAAATGCACTCATACCCTGCTGTGTGCGTGGAATGTCGATGTTTTGAGCCAACACTTTTACTGCGGGAGCCTGTCTCTGGTTATGGCGTGTATGCCCTGGTTTTAGGGGACACACAAAATAAGCAGGCGAGCACCCACCTGCCGAGGGCAGGTTCAAAACAGAGACGATACGGCATAGTGGGGAATGAGTGTTTTTATTTACAGCATAGACCATCATTTTTGGTGTATAGCCGGAAGTGATGGCCTATTTATGTTTAATTTATTGTTCATCAAGGAGTTTTTCATTTTTTCATAGAATACTAGTAAGAGAACATATGCAGTGAATAAAAGGGTGATAGTGTGGACTTATTTTTACAGAGCTTATTTGAACCCCAATTGAAGGATAATAGACCATTAGCCGTTCGAATGCGGCCAAGAACACTTGACGAATACAAAGGTCAGGAAGATATTTTGGGCCCGGGGAAATTTTTACGGAGAATGATAGAAGCTGACAACATACCGTCAATTATTCTGTATGGTCCACCAGGAACGGGAAAAACAACCTTAGCTCACATTGTTGCCCAAACAACAGGCAGCCATTTTGAAAAACTGAATGCGGTAGCTGCCGGTACGGCAGACATTCGGAAGGTGGTCGAAAGTGCCCAAGAGCGCCTGCGAACGCAGCAGCGTCGAACCATTTTATTTGTCGACGAAATTCATAGATTCAATAAGGGACAGCAAGATGTTTTACTGCCCTATGTTGAAAACGGCACTGTCATCTTAATTGGGGCGACCACCGAAAACCCCTATTTTGAGGTAAATTCTCCGCTGCTTTCGCGAATGCGGGTAGTACGGTTAAAGTGCCTGGGTGAACAGGAAATTATCGGTATTTTGCAACAGACGCTAACTGACAAAGAACGCGGCCTGGGGCAAGAGGAGATTACCTGCAGCAAAGATAGCCTGCTTAAGATTACAGCAATTGCCGGTGGGGATGCCCGAACCGCTATTAATATTCTTGAACAAGCGTCAGCAATGCTTGAATCCGGGAAACCAAAAGAAATAACTGCCGAGATCATCGAAGCAGTTGCCGGAGAAAAGCTGCAGGCTTATGACAAAAAAGGTGACAATCACTATGACGTAGTATCGGCTTTTATCAAAAGTATGCGTGGCTCTGACCCTAATGCCGCCTTACATTATCTGGCGCGAATGCTGGAAGCAGGCGAGGATGTCAAATTTATTGCCCGCCGACTAGTCATTTGTGCTGCAGAAGATATTGGCAATGCCGACCCGCAAGCGCTGGTAGTAGCCATGGCGGCAGCTCAGGCTGTCCAATTCATCGGTATGCCGGAAGGCAGGATTCCCTTAGCGCAGGCTGTAACTTACTTAGCCTGCGCCCCCAAAAGCAATGCGGCATATGTAGCTGTTGACAAAGCGATTGAGGATGTTCGCCAGATAGATTATGGCAGTATCCCGTTGCACCTTCGTGATGCTCATTATGCCGGCGCTCGTAAGCTTGACAGCGGTAAAGGTTATCTGTATCCTCACAATTATGAAGATGGTTTTGTTGAGCAACAGTATCTGCCTGACAAATTACGCGATCGCGATTACTATCAACCCAAAGCTCATGGCTTTGAAGCTAGTTTTGCTGAGCGGCTCAAGCAACTTAAACAAAAAAGGTAAGCAGTGAATAAATGAATGCCCCCGCAACTGCGGGGGCATTCATTTATGTAAGTAAAATTTCAAGTAAAATTATTTAAAAATACCAAAAGGCTTACCAGTGGGCAAAAATTGTTTGCCGAAATGTGTATTCAGGGTAGCAGCGGCACTGCCATAAAAGCTAACAATTGCAATAGAGAATTCAGCCCAAGCGGCGATCGTGTGCCAGATATGCCCTAAACCAAAGGCATCTGCCGCCAAACCGAGAAATAAAAAATCGATCAGGAAAAAAATAATAAAAAGAACTTTATGCGTTTCCATAGCCCCAATAGTCATAAAGACAGTAAAAATGAAATACCCTATAAATGCAATTCCAAGTTGTGCACCATTAACATCAGCGGCTAATGCTGCGCCAAAAACCCCCATTTTAATCAACCAGCTAGTGGCTATCCCCAGCCAAAACAGACCATACGCGGCAAAAGCTGTTGCGCCAAACGTATTATTGTGTTTAAAATCATTGAAGCTGGCAATTAATTGCGCAATAGCACCTAAAAATACAGCCCAGGGAATGACAAAAGCAAGGCCGGTAGTCCAACCAAGTTTTTGCGACGAAGCCACCAGAGTAACCATTGCTAACCCAAACAGACCTAAGCCACCTGGATCAGCGGTAACGATTTTTACCGATTGTGTGTTGCCATTAGTATTGCTCATATAAGACCTCCTATGATTTAATATATAAAAAATACCACAGGGTACAATATACTGTCAATCATATAAAGAATCGATTATTCTCCGGGATTATGATATATAATATAGGAAATAATTAGAACATTATCCTTTGACAACGGTTTTAATTTCTGCTATATTTTATTTAAATAAAACCTATCATAATAGTCGGAAAAGGGAAGCCGGAGTGGGAGGATGTTGTGAAACTGTCAACGAAGGGTCGATATGGTGTTGCGGCGATGTATGATTTGGCACTCCATTACGGGCAAGGTGCCATTTCACTGAAAAGTGTCGCCCGGCGTCAGGAAATATCTGAACATTATCTTGAACAGTTAATGGGTACACTAAGAAAGGCAGGCTACGTAAAAAGCGTACGTGGTGCCCAAGGCGGTTATGCATTGACTAAAGAACCGGCGCAAATTTCGGTTGGTGACATTATCCGGGTTATGGAAGGTCCGATTGCCCCAGTAGACTGTTTATTGGCTGATGATGCCAGCAGAACTTTTTGTTCACGGGTTGATATCTGTGTGACCCGTGATGTCTGGGCTAAGGTAAGAGATAGTATCACTGCTGTATTGGATTCAATTACTCTTGCTGATTTATGCAAGGAAGATAAAGAAAAGCGACAAGGAGATGAGTAGCATGAAACGTATTTATTTTGATCATTCGGCTACTACCCCGGTTGACCGGGAAGTTGCCGAACTGATGCTGGAGTATATGACTGACAAATTCGGTAATCCGTCCAGCGTCCACGCTTTTGGCCGGGAAACCCGCAAAGCAGTGGAAGAAGCCCGGGAAAAAGTAGCAGCTCTGATTAATGCCACTCCTAATGAAATATTCTTTACTAGTGGTGGTACTGAAGGTGACAACCTGGCACTTAAAGGTGTGGCGTTTGCTAATCGTAAGAAAGGCAATCATATTATAACAACAGCCATTGAACATCATGCTATTTTGCATACTTGTGAATATCTTGAGAAACATGGTTTTACAGTTACATATCTGCCAGTTGACGAAAATGCTATGATACGTATGGAAGACTTAAAAAATGCGATAACAGACCAAACAATACTTATTAGCGTTATGTTCGCTAATAATGAAGTAGGAACCATCCAGCCGATAAAAGAAATTGGACAACTTGCCAAGGAAAAGGGAATTTATTTCCACACTGATGCAGTACAGGCTGTTGGCAGCTACCCTATTGATGTTAAAGAATTAAATATAGATTTGCTTTCCATGTCAGGACATAAATTCTACGCCAGCAAAGGCGTTGGTGCCTTATATATCCGTCGTGGTGTAAAAATCGAGGAAATTCAGCACGGCGGCGGTCATGAACGCAATTTACGGGCAGGTACTGAAAATGTACCGGGAATCGTTGGTCTGGGAAAAGCTGCAGAAATTGCCAAGCGGGATATGGAAAAAAAGACTGCTTATATCAAAGGCTTGCGCGATAAAGTAATAGCTACCATCCTGGAAAAGATTCCGCATGTCAAACTTAATGGTCATCCGGATTTGAGATTACCAGGTAATGTTAACTTTAGTTTTCTCTACATTGAAGGCGAATCATTACTCTTGAATCTTGATATGAAGGGAATTGCCGCTTCGAGCGGTTCTGCCTGCACCTCAGGATCACTTGATCCCTCTCATGTACTTTTAGCTATGGGGTTAGTCCATGAGGTAGCGCACGGTTCGCTGCGGGTTACACTGGGACGCGGCAATACCGAAGAAGATATTAATTACTTTT
Source organism: Sporomusa sp. KB1 (assembly GCF_007830295.1). Taxonomy (GTDB): domain Bacteria; phylum Bacillota; class Negativicutes; order Sporomusales; family Sporomusaceae; genus Sporomusa. The sequence continues at coordinate 4,423,220 of NZ_VLKC01000002.1, forward strand.
TGGAAATCCTACCGGAGATTGTAGAAAAGCTGCGTAGTATGTCACCTTTATATGGTAGTGCAGCTGAGTGCAAGCCTTCCAATCCATGCTCAAGCTGTCATCACCATTAATTTAGCACAAGAGGAGAGAATAACTATGTACAATGATAAAGTTATGGATCATTTCTCCAATCCCCGTAATGTCGGCGAAATAAAAGAGGCCGATGGTGTTGGTGAAGTAGGTAATGCCAAATGCGGCGATATTATGCGAATTTATCTGCAAGTAGAAAATGATATAATTACCGACGTAAAGTTTAAAACCTTTGGCTGTGGCGCTGCCATTGCAACCAGCAGTATGGTAACTGAGATGGTTAAGGGTAAACACTTAGATGAAGCCCTGGAAATCTCCAACCAGGCAGTCGCTGAAGCCTTAGGTGGCTTACCGCCACAAAAAATGCACTGTTCTAATCTGGCAGCCGATGCGTTGCATGAAGCGATTAAAGACTATATTGCTAAAAAAGGAAAGTGATTCATTAATGGCTGATAAGCCCAGAGTGCTTGTGGCCATGAGCGGAGGGGTGGACAGTTCTTTAACTGCCGCCCTTCTTGTTCATCAAGGCTATGATGTAATTGGCGCAACGATGCAAATATGGGAAAAAGATCAGGAAAATAATGACCCTGACAGTAGAGGCTGCTGTTCACTATCAGCTGTTGATGATGCCCGGCGGGTTGCTAATAAAATAGGAATCCCCTATTATGTGCTTAATTTCCGGGACATGTTCCAGGATACAGTGGTTAATTATTTCATGGCAGAATATTCAGCAGGCAGGACACCTAATCCATGCATTGCCTGCAATCGCTATGTTAAATTCGAGGGTCTGCTAAGCAAAGCGCTGGCACTGGGGGCCCAATATGTGGCTACTGGTCACTATGCGCAGATTATGTATGCCAAAGACCGCCAGCGCTATATTCTGCGTAAGGGGATTGATCTCACTAAAGACCAGTCCTATGCTTTATACCACCTGAATCAACATACTCTCAGTCATTTTTTGATGCCGCTGGGAAAATTTGCGAAAACTGAAACCAGAAAAATGGCCAGAGAGTTAGGTTTATCGGTTGCTGATAAACCTGACAGTCAGGAGATCTGTTTTGTACCTAATGATGATTATAAAGCTTTTTTAAAAAAACGTATTCCTGAATCACTGAAACCGGGAAATATTGTAGATCTGACTGGCAGCATTCTAGGTAAACATCAGGGAGTCCAGCTTTATACGGTTGGGCAGCGCAAAGGTCTTGGTTTAGCAGTTGGTAAACCCTTATACGTTATCGCACTTGATGCCGAACGTAATGAAGTGGTTGTCGGCTCAGACCAGGATGTTTTTGCCTCAGAGCTTATTGCCGGTGACCTCAATTTTATTACAATTGATACACTGGAAGAGCCGCTTGCCGTAGAAGCTAAAATTCGCTATAGTGGATCTCCCGCCCAGGCTATGGTAACCCCACTTGGTAATGGTCAGGTTCAGGTAAAATTTGCCACACCGCAGCGGGCCATTACACCGGGACAATCTGTTGTATTTTACCATGATGATATTGTTGTCGGCGGGGGAATTATAACAAAGACGGTAAAGTAACTGCGCCATAAATTTTTATATAGGACAATACTTGCTATAAATAATTACTTTTTTGGCCATACTAATACTACAATCTGTTATGGAGGCCTACTTGATGCAAAAACTGCGTAATTTATTTGGCCTGCCGGTGCTAATTACCGGAACTGGTGTGCAGATTGGTGAGGTAAAAGAAGTACTTCTTGACTTAGAGCAGGCTGCTGTTCGTGGTATTGTTCTTGCTGGTGCTAATTGGTTTACTAAGGATCAAGGCGTTGTGTTTGAAGATGTATTTAGGATTGGCAGAGATGCCTTAATGCTTCGGGCCACATATGCTGTACAAGAGCTAACACCGGCTATGATGCCGGGAACTGTTTATTATCTGTGTGATTTGCTGGACAAGCAAATTTATACTGATGCAGGGTTAAGCTTTGGCATATTGGTGGACGCTCTTTATGATAGTACTACCGGTGAGATAAAGGCTTATGAGATTTCTGACGGTCTTATTACGGATTTGTTATATGGCCGCAAAATTATGCCGCTGCCGCAAGCACAAGTTGTTGGTCAGGATCGCTTAATCATTCCCGATGCGATGACCAATCTTCTTATACCTGAATCGAATAAGGTGTGAGGTGTAGTTTATGACAACTTGTCCTATATGCGGGCAACGGGATATAGGTAAAGTCGGTGCCGACCAGTACTACTGCGGGGATTGTTGTGTAGAGTTTATGATACGAAATCAGGATTTGAAAATCTATAATGTTGAGGCTGATGGTACGTTAACTCTATATGATGCTACGGCGCAGGGTACTGTTAATTTAGAGGTACAAAAGGGGTGATATGATGCGCAACAGGTTTTGGCAAGGATTGTTTTTTGGTGGACTTGTAGGAACAGCATTAGGCGCTATCATAGTTCCCAGGGCTAAACCACAAAAAAAGCCGCTGTTTGAATGTAGTGCTGATGCAGTTGCTGATACCACCCGTGATTTAATGCGGGATGCACGCCGGGCGCGTAAACGGTTGATGAAAAAGCTGGATTAGTGTCCGGAAATAGGGGGGCCAGTGTGGTCTCCTTTTTCTTATTGATAAGGAGAACATATGCAGTTTACGAAACAACATTTCAGACTTACTATTATTTTATTATTTGCGTTTATAACTTTATATTTTCTCTGGCTTGTGCGCAGCGGCTTGTACCCATTCATTATCGCTTTACTACTGGCCTATTTGCTCAACCCTGCAGTATGTTACCTTGAGAAAAAAGGCTTGTCAAGAGCGTTAGCTATCCTGCTGTTATATGTAATTTTATTTTCGGTTATTATTCTTGGTGGAACTCGTCTTCTGCCGATTTTGATAAGAGATTTAGAAAGCTTTGGCAAGGAATTACCGCATATTCTGGGAAAAAGTGAAGAATTATTTTATCTCATTCAGAGCCACTACCAAAATTCAGTTTTGCCTTACTCGATCCGAATAGCTATTGATAATTCAATAATATCTTTACAACAGGAAGGGCAGTCCTTTGCCAGTGACTTAGCCAACAGCATCCTGGGGCTTATTACCTATTTCATTGGCTTTGCCATTACACCAATACTGGCCTTTTATTTCTTGCATGACTGGCAAGCCATCAAAGAAGGCTTGCTGTTATTGGTGCCATGCCGCTTACGACAGGAGTTTACTTTAGCACTTAAAGATATTGATAAAGTATTAAATGGTGTAATTAGAGGGCAGCTTACGGTTGCCATAATTGTCGGTGTTTTGGTTAGTGTCGGTTTATACTTTTTTAATGTCCCGTTTGCCTTACTGATTGGCATTACTGCCGGTTTACTTGATGTCATTCCCTATTTTGGCGCATTTATTGGCGCCGCGCCGGCTATAACCCTGGCACTTTTGGAGTCACCGCTGCTTGCGGGGAAAGTTGCGTTACTGTTTTTCGTAATTCACCAATTGGAAGGAAGCGTAATTGGTCCCAAAATTCTCGGAGAAAGCGTGGGATTGCATCCGCTGAGTGTCATTTTCTGTTTATTTGCCGGCGGCGAGTTATTTGGAGTTGTGGGCATGCTGCTAGGTGTACCGGTTGCGGCAGTGGGAAAAGTAGTGCTGCAACACAGTATTAAGCTTTTATTATAGTTCTCTTCACACCAAATATTGACACTAAATCTTAAATTGTAGTATAATTCCACCAGAATAATGGATTACTTTTATACATTGGAGCTGATTAATTTGAAACAATTGACCGGAAACGAATTAAGAAAACTGTTTCTGGATTTTTTTGCTGGTAAAGATCACTTAATTCAACCAAGTTCTTCGCTTATTCCTGAAAACGACCCGACTTTGCTGCTTATTGGCGCTGGTATGGCTCCGTTTAAACCTTTTTTTACCGGTAAAATGAAACCGCCCCACCCGCGTATTACTACCAGTCAAAAATGTGTTCGCACTGGTGATATTGAGAATGTCGGCCGGACGGCACGCCATCATACTTTTTTTGAAATGCTGGGCAACTTTTCCTTTGGCGATTATTTCAAAAAAGAAGCGATTGCCTGGGCTTGGGAATTTTTGACCGAATATCTGGAGTTGCCGAAGGATAAACTCTGGATTACTATTTATACAAATGATGACGAAGCTTTTGATATCTGGCATAACGATATAAAAGTTCCAGCTGACCGGATTATTAGAATGGAAGAAAACTTCTGGGAAATTGGTCCCGGCCCCTGCGGCCCCTGCTCAGAAATACATATTGATTTAGGAGAAGAACGTGGTTGTGGTAAGCCGGATTGTGCCGTAGGCTGTAACTGTGACCGGTATTTAGAGATTTGGAACTTGGTATTCACTCAATTCGACCGGGACGAGGCTGGAAATTATACTCCGCTGGCCAAGAAAAATATTGATACTGGTGCCGGCCTTGAACGTATTGCTTCTGTGCTGCAAAACAAACCTTCTAATTTTGAAACTGATTTATTGTACCCCATCATTGACTATGCTGCTAAAGTAGCTGGTGTTACCTATGGCCAGTCAGCCAAAAATGACGTTTCGTTAAAGGTAATTGCCGATCATGGCCGCAGTATGACGATTATGATTGGCGATGGCGTGTTACCCTCCAACGAGGGACGTGGTTATGTTTTACGCCGGATTCTCCGGCGGGCTGTCAGACATGGCCGCTTACTGGGAATTGAAAAACCGTTTTTAACTGACATTGTTGATATTGCTGCCACTATTTTTGCGCAGGCTTATCCTGATATCACTGATAAAAAAGACTACATAAAAAAAGTAATCCAATTAGAAGAAGAACGCTTCCATACTACCTTGGTACAAGGAATTGAATTGTTAAACAAGCATGTTCAAGAACTTGCCCAGGCAGGTCAAACAGTGCTTGATGGTTCTATGGCTTTTAAACTTTATGATACCTTTGGCTTTCCCTGGGAGCTTACTGAAGAAATATTAAGTGAACATACTATGACCTTTGATAAACATGGGTTTGAGCAGGCTATGGCCGAGCAGCGCGAGCGGGCCCGTGCCGCCCGCCAGGACAGTGAGGAAAGTGTGGCCTTACCTGATTTATCCGGTTTGGTAACAGAAACCTTAAGCTGTAATCCGGAAGCAGAAAGTGCTAAGGTCGTTTTGATCTTGAAAGACGGTAAAGTAGTTAAAGATGCCTTTGACGGAGACGAGGTTGCTGTAATTTTAGATGTTACACCATTTCATGCTGAAGGCGGTGGCCAAGTAGGTGATACTGGTAGCATTGCCAGTGCCCTTGGTAAAATTGAAGTCAATACTACCCGCAAATTGCCAGATGGAACCATCTATCATATTGGCCATATTAGCGAGGGAGCTTTGAAAACTGGCGAAGATGTACAATTGTCTGTTGATATAAGCAGACGTCGTCATATTGCCCGTAACCATACGGCTACTCATTTATTACAGGCTGCCTTAAAACAGGTTTTAGGCGGACATGTTAATCAAGCAGGATCTTCTGTTGATAGCAATAGACTGCGGTTTGACTTTACCCACTTTGCGCCTGTTACTGCCGAGCAGTTGGCTGAGGTTGAGCAAATGGTAAATGAGGTTATTTTAGGTAATACTACCTTAGCCATTATTGAGACAACGCAAGCTGTCGCCAAAGAAATGGGAGCAATGGCTCTCTTTGGTGAAAAATATGGCGAACGGGTACGGGTAGTTATCGTAGATGGCTTTAGTAAAGAACTTTGTGGTGGTACTCATGTTGGTTCAACTGCTGAGATTGGTCTGTTTAAAATTGTCAGTGAAGCAGGTATCGGTGCTGGTATGCGCCGAATTGAGGCTGTTACCGGCTATGGTGCCCATGAGTATTTAAAACTGCAAAATGAACTTATTAAAGAAGCGGCTGGTGCGCTAAAGACTCGGCCTGAGGAAATTGTCACTCGAATTGATACGCTCAACGGACGCATCCGGGAACTGGAAAAAGAAGTTGGTACCTTAACTACCAAGCTCGCTAAAAATGAGGTACAGGATCTCTTAGCTGCTGCGAACACCATTAACGGCGTTCAGGTAGTGATGGGCCAGGTAGTTGCTGCCGATATGGAGAACCTGCGAGCAACTGGCGATATGGTACGTGACCGTTTGCAATCCGGAGTTGTGGTACTAGGCGCTATTAGTGGTGACAAAGTCAACTTTGTTGCTATGGCTACCGCTGATTGCGTCGCCAAAGGCATTCATGCCGGTAAGATTATTAAAGAAACTGCTACGGTAGCCGGCGGCGGCGGCGGCGGTCGCCCCGATATGGCACAAGCTGGTGGCAAACAGCCGGAAAAATTGTCCGAAGCTCTCAAAATGGCTGAGCAAATCATTAAATCACAAATTAAATAATGCATTTTACAGGCAGGCTTTGGGCCTGCCTGTAAAAATTTATCATAATCTAACAGGAAAATATACTGACAGGTAGAATATATAGATCTATACTTTGTCGATAATATAAGGGAGGAGGAGGCTTCATGACCAATATATCACAAGAAACAATGATGTTTAAGGTAAATAATGATGAGACTAACGCGGCTGAAGTAATCCTGACAACTGTTTACCAATCCTTAAAGGAAAAAGGCTATAATCCAATAAATCAACTGGTAGGCTACCTTTTATCCGGAGATCCGACCTATATAACCAGCTATAATAATGCCCGGGGACTGATTCGCAAGTTAGAGCGTGATGAGATTATTGAGGAATTGGTACGTGCCTATCTAAAAGACAAATAAGATGGATTATCATGCAGTTGGAAAAACAGGCCTTTTTGTATCGAGACTATGTTTTGGCGGACTTACTATTGGTCCCTTGCAGTCAAACCGGCCGTTGGCCGAAAGTGCTGGCGTTATTCGGGCAGCACTTGACGCAGGGGTCAATTTTATTTATAGTATTTTTTTGTGATAATGGGGAGGATAAATGCGCATACTAGCACTTGATGTCGGGGACAAAACTATTGGGATAGCGGTTTGCGATGAGCTTAAGCTAACAGCACAAGGGGTCGAAGTCATTCGAAGAACATCGCCAGCTAAGGATTTCACTAGGCTCAATGAACTGATAACCATGTATCAGGCCGGGCTTGTTGTTATTGGGTTACCCAAAAATATGAACGGCACGATTGGCCCAAGAGGCGAACTTGTGAAGGAATTTGCCAACAAATTGATACAGACTATCCCCAATGTTGAGATTACATTTTGGGATGAGCGTTTGTCTACTGTTGCAGCGCAAAAATCGCTGATAGCAGCTGATGTCAGCCGGGCCAAACGACGTCAGGTTATTGACAAAATGGCTGCTGTCTTCATTTTACAAGGCTATCTTGACAGTTTGCCACGAGGCTAGTTGACTTTCCAGAGAGTCCCTTGACAGGATATGCTTTCTAAGATAAAATTATGTTGCGTATGTGTAAAAAGAGGTGAAAAACATGACTGAAAATGAAAACGATGAACTTATGGAGTTTGATGAGCCGGTAGTCGTCATGACTGATGAAGAAGGCAATGAATACTACTATCGCGAAGACATGATCGTTCCTGTTGGTGACAAGCGCTTCGCTATACTGGTACCGTTTGATGTTGATGAAGAGGATTGCGACGGCAGCTGCCACGATGCTAGCTGTGACTGTGGCTGCGGTGAAGAAACTGACGTATTTATTGCCCGTATCGACGTTGACGAAAGCGGCGAAGAAATTTACGTAGACCCTACTGATGAAGAATTTGAAGAAGTTCGTAAAGCCTACGAAGAGTTGATTGACGAAGAGGAAGAGTAAAAGAAGCCGCCAGGCTTCTTTTTTTTCCAGATGGAAAAGCAGCCTTATTTGTCTCATAAGACATTATCGATTATAATAGTACTAGTTTAGCAGAATGCGAAAAGGGGATAGTGAATGTTACTACTAAATATTTCGGTTTCCAGGAAAATTGTAATTGGAATCTTGGCAGCCACTATTCTCAGCTTTGGCGCGCTACTAGTTGGTTGGACACTGACTGAGCCGGTTAGCAGCAAAGGAGAACCCATACTTGTAAGTATCAAAACAGGTACTCCTGCTAAAGTTATAGCCGAAGATTTAGAAAAACAAAATTTGATAAAAAATGCTGTTGTATTCCGGGTTGCAGCTAAGCTGCAGGGACTGGAGAATTCACTGCAGGCTGGAGAATATTCCATTAGTCCGGCCATGCCTGTGCGGCAAATGCTTACTATGATGTCTCAGGGACAAACTGCTTATCAACAATTTACAGTTCCTGAAGGATATACAGTTGACCAAATTGCTGAACTGCTGGCCGAAAAGAAATTGGCAAATCCTGAAAAATTTAAAGCATTAGCTAAAAACTTTGCCCCTTTTTCCTATATGGCAGCTAATCCTAATACCAAATACAGTGTGGAAGGATTTCTGTTTCCTGACACCTACCGTTTAGCCAGGGGTACTTCTGAAGAAGAGCTGCTGACGATGATGGTCAAACAATTTGATGCTAAAATGACTCCTGATAGTAGGCAGCGGGCGGCAGAACTCGGACTTTCTATCCGTGAGGTTATCATTATGGCTTCCCTTGTGGAAAAAGAAGCCAAACTCAATGAAGAACAACCAGTCATTGCAGGAGTTTTTGCCAATAGGATAAAGCAAAACATGCCTTTGCAGTCATGTGCCACAATTCAATATATTCTTGGTTATCCTAAGGCTGAACTTACCATTCAGGACACTGAAATCGCCTCACCCTATAATACCTATCAAATCATGGGCTTGCCACCAGGGCCTATTGCCAATCCTGGGACTGCTGCTATCAAAGCCGTGCTTTCAGCTGATAAAACCGATTATTTATATTTTGTAGCCGATAAACAAGGCAAGCACCATTTTAGCAATTCCTATGCAGAACATTTACTGGCAATCAATCAGGTGCAGTTATGAGGGATAACTTTATTACACTGTTAGCTGAAATGGAAGCGTATGCTATTACCCATAATGTGCCAGTCATCACCCGGGAAAGCGGTCAGTTGTTGCAAACGGTAACCGCCACTGCTGCTCCTAAGTCTGTCCTGGAGATAGGTACAGCAATTGGTTATTCAACATTACTCCTGGCTGCCAGCATCGCCCCTGGGGGGAAAATAACGACACTGGAGCAAGATGCAGACCGGATACTGGTTGCCCGGCAATTCCTGGCGCAAGCAGGTGTTCTTGATCAAATAGAACTTATTGCCGGCAATGCCGGCGAAGTTGTGTCCGGACTAACTGGCAGTTTTGATTTAGTATTTATTGACGCTGCGAAAGGTCAATATCTTGATTATTTGTATAAAGTTATGGATAAACTTTCTCCAGGAGCTATTGTCATTGCTGATAATGTCTTATTTAGAGGCTGGGTGCTTGGTAACCAAGCAACACCCCGGCGTTTCCGGACAATTGTTAAACGTCTACAGGCTTATCTTGATTTTGTTACTAATGATGCGCGGTTTGATACGGTAATTCACCAGACTGGCGATGGTATGGCCGTATCGCGTTACCAGGGAGAGGCGAATAAATGATAACTAAACCAGAGCTTCTGGCTCCGGCCGGAAACTTGGAAAAACTTAAAATGGCACTTATTTATGGTGCCGATGCTGTGTATATGGGCGGAAAGGCGTTTGGTTTACGAGCTTTTGGTGATAATTTTGATGATGCTGAACTTGAGCAGGGGATTGATTTTGCTCATAGTCTTGGTAAAAAAGCATATATAACCATTAATATATTTCCCCATAATGATGATTTGCCTGATTTGCCTGAGTATATTACGCGTCTTGCCAAGATAGGTGCTGATGCAATCCTGGTTTCTGACTTGGGTGTATTTCGCATTGCCCGGCAAGTAGCACCATCGCTGCCTATTCATATTAGTACCCAGGCCAATAGCACCAATTGGTCCACTGCCCAATTTTGGCAAGAACTAGGTGCAACGCGGGTAGTGTTAGCACGAGAGCTTTCACTTACTGATATAAAGCTTATCAGGCAAAAGGTTGCCATTGAACTCGAAGCCTTTGTTCATGGGGCAATGTGTATGTCTTATTCAGGGCGCTGTCTAATAAGTAACTATCTAACCGGACGGGATGCCAATCGGGGAGAATGTGCCCAGCCTTGCCGTTGGAAGTATCATCTCATGGAAGAAAGCCGTCCGGGAGTATACTTGCCAGTAGCGGAAGATGAGCGGGGTACATACATATTTAATTCCAAAGATTTATGTCTCATCAACCATATACCTGAACTTATGGATAGTGGTTTACATAGTTTTAAAATAGAAGGCCGCATGAAAAGTGTTCACTATGTTGCTACTGTTATCAAGGTTTATCGAGAGGCGATTGACAGCTATGCCAGTTCGTCAGCACCCTTTACTGTCAAACAGGAATGGCTTGATGAACTGCAAAAAGTATCGCACCGGGAATACACAACTGGTTTTACTTTTAATAAGCCAACAGAGCAAGATCAAATTTATACTTCTTCCAGCTATATTCAAACACATAATTTTATCGGCCTTGTTAAGGAATATAATCCGTCGACCGGTATGGCAGCAGTAGAGCAGCGCAATAATATGAAGGTTGGCGAAAAAATTGAAATTATGCAGCCTGGCAGGAGCAACTTTGTACAAACAATTAGCCAAATGTTTGATTCCGAAGGCAACTTGATCAGTGTAGCGCCTCATCCACAGCAAATTGTGACTATGCCAATGTCGCAACCGGTGGTGCCCTATGCTATGCTCAGGCGGCCGCAGGGCAGGAGCGATGAACATGACAACGGCAATAGATAAACCGATTTATATCCAGGTTGAACCCAAATATGTTAATTATGTAAATCGAATTATGGAAGGCTATGAATATTTAGGAGTCGTCAGTACTCTGGATCGGCATGAAGGAATCTTGCAAATCCGGGCAACACCTGATACAGCTGACGAAGTTCGGGACATATTAGCCCATATCCCGATTGAAATCCGTTATGTTGAACGCTCTGAATAACCGGCTGCCTTTGTAAGCCATACTATACCTATCTAACAACAATAGAAGGTGGCAGTATGGCTTATTCCAGTACACGTATATTTCGACTGGTTTTATTTTTTTTGGTCATGTCCAGCCTGTTGGTAATGCGATTATTTTATCTCCAGATTATCCAGGGGCAACAATTGGCATTAGAGGGACTTAATATTCGTGTTCAAGGATTACCAGTCGAGGTTGCCAGGGGTGAAATCCTGGACTGTAATCGTCTACCACTAACCAATACGGCTCAACAATATAGTCTTGTTGTTTTTCCTGGACAAGTTGAATATACCCCGCTGCAATTATTGCGCAAACTTAATGCTAGTGTAAGCTTGCCAAGCGAACAGCTTGAATATTTCTTACAGGGTATACAGACCAGTGAATACCCCTTTAGACTAGCTAAAGATATTAGCAGTGATACTGCAAAAAAAATTAATGATCTGCATATCCCAGGTATTATAGCAATCGCAGAAAAAAACCGCTATGGACAGGGAATGCTTGCCTCCCATATACTCGGCTACATTAATTCAGCTGACAACAAGGGAGTAAGCGGGATTGAAGGCATGTATGACGATCTGCTGCGCGGTAATCAGCCTGAATATGTTGCTGCTATTGTTGACGCAAGTCAGCAAATCATCCCCGGTCTGGGCTATAAGCGGCTAAAGCTTTCGGCTAGTAATGACGAAACGAATATCGTATTAACGATTGACAAACAGATTCAGCAAAAGGTCGAAAATTGTATGGATCGCACAATTGTCAAGGGGGCCGTAGTCGTTATGCGTCCAAGTACTGGTGAAATACTTGCTATGGCCTCCAGGCCGGGATTTGATGCCAATAATCTTAGCCATTATTTGGAGCAAAGCAGTGCGCCTTTGTTAAACCGTGCCATTTCGGCCTATCAGCCTGGTTCTGTGTTTAAGTTAGTAGTAGCTGCTGCCGCACTTGAAAATAAAACAGTAAAAATGAATGATGTGTTTTTTGACGCCGGCTATATTGACGTCAATAATGTTCGTTTTCAAGGCTGGGATTATGGTGAGGCGCCCAAAGGGTACCTTACCATCACAGAAGCCATGGCTCATTCCAGCAACCCGGTGTTTATCGAAGTTGCCTTGAAATTAGGAGCTGAAAAGCTCATTGATATGGCGGCAAAGTTTGGGTATGGTTCCAGGACAAATCTTGGATTTTTAGGTGAGAGTGAAGGTAACTTACCGGTTGCCGATCAATTATACCCGGGTGATCTGGCTAATTTGGCTATCGGTCAGGGTTTTTGTGAAGCTACGCCAGTGCAGGTAGCTCAGACAGTAGCCACAATCGTAAACGATGGCCTTAAGGTTGAACCATATATTGTCAGTCTCCTTACAACACCAGATGGAACTATTGTTAAGAAGTTTCAATCACATCCTGGTATACGGGTAATATCCAGGCAAACAGCTGAAAGATTACGCAACATGATGATGGCTGTTACACAATATGGCACAGGCCAGGCTGCTTATGTGGAGGTCTTTGGTTCAGCAGGTAAGACTGGTTCGGCTGAAACAGGACGCACAAGTACTAACGGGAAAGGTATAAATCATGCTTGGTTTGCTGGTTTTACGCCGCTTGAGCATCCTAAGTATGTCATTGTCGTTTTTGTGGAGGAAGGCATGTCTGGCAGTAATGTTGCCGCCCCTATCTTTCGTGACATAGCAACCGATATTCTTAAAAACTAGTTAACCAAACCTCTTGCCTATGAAATAGTTTTTCTGTAGTCAAAATACAAAATATATGCTAAAATGTTAAAGTTAGTACACAAGGATATTTTTTGCTGCTAGCAACAAGTACCCGCAGGAATTAAGTAAACGCTGGAGATGAATGGAATGGAAGCTTTAAAAAAACGAGTTTTGGTTCTCCACGGGCCTAACCTGAATTTGCTTGGCAAGCGTGAGCCGGAAGTATATGGTACGACTACGCTTGAGAATATTAACGCTATGTTAACAGGACGGGCAGGAGAGCTGGGTTTGGAACTCGTCTTTATTCAAAGTAACTATGAAGGTAAACTGATTGACGCTATCCAGCAAGCCCCGGGCAACTATGCCTGTATTATAATTAATCCGGCTGCCTTTACGCATTACAGTATTGCGGTGCGTGACGCGTTGGCAGCCGTAAATGTGCCGGCAATTGAGGTGCATTTATCCAATATTTACCGTAGAGAGGAATTTCGTCATCATTCAGTAATTTCACCGGTAGCCATTGGACAAATAGCCGGCTTTGGGGCAAATAGTTATTTACTGGCATTAGAGGCGGCTGCGAATCTGATTAAGAGTACAAAGCTATGATCCAGCAGCGTTTAACTGGTTTGCGTAAGCTTATGACCACACACAGCCTTGATGCTATTATCGTAACCAAACCGGAAAACCGGCGATATTTTAGTGGTTTTACCGGTTCATCCGGATTACTTTTAATTGATAAACAAAGGCAGCTGTTATTTACTGACTTTAGATATATTGAGCAAGCTAATAAGCAATCACCAGAGTATCAAATTGTTCGTCATGGAGCAGATATGTTTGCTATCCTGGCAGATACAGCTAAAAAACTAGGAATTGCCCGTATTGGTTTTGAAAGTGACTTTATAACCTGGGACACTTATCATAAGCAGGCTGCGCAGCTGACTATGGCGGAATTGCAACCTGTCCAATTAGATGCTTTGCGAGAGATTAAAGATCAGTCTGAGCTTACACTCTTACAGCAGGCTGTCGCAATTGCCGATGCAGCCTTTAATCATGCAGTAACGATCATTAGACCTGGAATAACTGAACTGGAAATTGCACTGGACCTTGAGTACCAAATGCGCAAGCTTGGTTCAGAGAAACCAGCCTTTGATACTATCGTAGCCTCCGGTTATCGCAGTGCTTTACCGCATGGTCAGGCTTCTGATAAAATCATTGAGGCAGGGGATTTTATTACAATGGATTTCGGTGCCGTATATCAGGGCTATCATTCTGACATGACGCGAACCGTGGTGGCAGGGAAGGCTAGTGATAAGCAGCAGGAAATATATAATATTGTAGAGGCTGCTCAGTTGGCAGGCATTGAAGCTGTAGCAGCTGGTAAAACAGGTAAAGAAATTGATCAGGCTGCCAGACAAATAATCTCCGAAGCGGGCTATGGCGAATACTTTGGTCACAGTCTAGGTCATGGAGTTGGGCTTGCTATCCATGAAGAGCCCCGGTTATCGCCTGCAAATGACAGTAAACTGGCGGCAGGCATGGTAGTATCTGTTGAACCGGGAATTTATCTTCCCGACTGGGGTGGCGTACGTATCGAAGATTTGGTTGTGGTTTCTGCTGCCGGCTGCACAGTTCTTACTGCCAGCAGCAAGAGCTTATTAGAAATAGAGTAATTGACCGAACATGGGGAGGCATATTAATGATTTCAGTTAATGATTTTCGTACAGGGGTAACAGTTGAGATTGATAATGATGTGTGGAGCGTAGTTGACTTCCAACATGTAAAACCAGGTAAAGGTGCTGCTTTTGTTAGAGCCAAACTGAAAAATGGCCGTACCGGAGCTGTCGTTGAACGCACCTTCAACGCTGGTGAAAAATTACCCAAAGCGCATGTTGATCGCCGCGAAATGCAGTATCTCTATATGAGTGACGGCATGTACAATTTGATGGATAATGAGAATTATGAACAGATTGAATTGTCAGCTGAGCAAATGGGTGATGCTACCAAATTCTTAAAAGAAAATATGAATATTGCTGTAATGTTTTTCCAGGGCACCGTTATCGGTATTGATTTGCCAATGTCGGTTGAGCTGACAGTTGTTGAAACTGATCCTGGTGTCAGGGGTGATACTGCTACTGGCGGTAATAAACCAGCTAAATTAGAGACTGGGCATATTGTGCGTGTACCGCTCTTTATCAACATCGGCGAGGTGCTGAGAATTGATACCCGCACCGGTGACTATATTGAGCGCGCCTAGTGAATAAAACTTAGATCAAAGAAACCTCCGAAAGTTATGTTTTAATAAGCATTGGATATACTACAAATAGTGTCTAATGCTTAGAACAGAACATAGCTAAAGGGGGTTTTTTTTATGAGAAATCTTAAGGAGAAAGTGGCCTATTTACATGGATTAACACAAGGTCTTAATGTCAGCGACAATTCCTCTGAGGGCAAACTTTTAATCAATATTATTGATGTACTTGATTCTTTTGCTGATGAGGTCCAAAGTGTCAATGTAGCACAAGTAGACCTTGAGGATTATGTGGAGTCAATTGACGAAGATTTAACCGACCTGGAAGAGCAGATTTATGAAGACTTTGATAGCGCTACAGACGATGCTTTTGACGACGACGGCTGTGAAGATGTTTTTGATGATGATATGGTGGAAGTAACTTGTCCGGACTGTCATGAACTAGTTACCTTTGAGTCTGATATCCTGGACGATGATGATGACATTGAGGTAACTTGCCCTTACTGCGGCGGTACAGTCTACGATAACACCCTGGATATTGTTGCCACCGACAGCCTCCAGGCTGAGCAATCTAACCATATTATGCATCCTGGTATTTGAAAAACCTTCTAACCGATAGCATTGATTATCACGGAAAAACCCCAGCGTTATTTATTAGAAAAATTAATTCTCTTTACTGACTTGGCACAGCAGCCAAGTCTTTCTTTTTGTCATAAATTATTTTTGAAAAACATATCTATGTAAAGAAAAGATAATGGAGATAAATACAATTGCCCGAAAAATTAACTAAGGAATGATAAACGAATGACAAATACACAAGATATCTTAACTCAACATATTTATCCGCTTCTGCCGCCCCACCTGTCGAAAATACTGATGGCAGTACCTGTCAGCTTGCTGGCTAAAGTAACTGAAATCCGCATTAGAGCAAATCAGCCGTTACTATTAGTATTAGGTAACCATGACGTTATGATAGATGTCTTTGGACAGGCAACCAGCCAATCTCAGGCTTACTATTGCACCATTCAAGATTTGCTTAAGACCTTTCAGCTGCTATGTAAAAACTCCGTATATGCTTTTGAGCCGGAATTAAGGCAAGGATACCTGACCATCAAGGGCGGTCACCGGGTTGGTTTGGCAGGACAGGCAACGGCTTTTAATGGAACGGTTAAAACACTTACCCATATTAGTTCACTCAATATTCGTTTAGCCAGAGCTATACCTGGCTGCGCTGATATTATTTTGCCTTTTGTCATTGATAGTGTTAGCCGAAGAATATATAATATCTTACTTATTTCGCCGCCACGCTGTGGCAAAACAACAATCTTGCGGGATTTAATTCGTCAGTTGAGCACTGGTAAAGCGACGTTAGGCATTGTGGGCGTACAAATTGGTCTTGTTGATGAACGATCAGAAATTGCTGCCTGCGAAAATGGTATTCCCAGTATCGACCTGGGTCCCCGGGTTGATGTGCTGGATGCTTGTCCTAAGGCGAGCGGATTATTAATGCTTATCCGCTCAATGGCGCCGGAAGTAATAGCAACAGACGAATTGGGCCGGGCAGAGGATGCTGCTGCAGTGCGGGAAGCGATTCATGCCGGCGTAAGTGTGCTGGCCACTGTTCATAGCCGGACAATAAACGAACTGCGTGAACGTCCCTATATTGGTGAATTGGTACAACAAAGAATGTTTGATCGCTATGTTATCTTGAGCAACCGTTTAGGACCGGGAACAATTGAAGAAATAGTTGATTCCCGTTTGGAAAAGATAGTATATGTTTGTTCAAATGAGGTGAGAGAATGTGGCTAAAGATTTTGGGCAGTCTGTTGATTGTTGTCGCCGGCACAGCTATGGGCTTTAGTGTCGCGGCACGCTATGCTGAGCGTCCGCGCCAAATCCGGCAGCTAATCAGTTGTTTGTCGGCCTTAAAATCGCACATTAATTATGCAGCAATACCGTTGCCGGAAGCTTTGTCGCAATGTACCTCAGGTATTGCCGGGCCAGTAGCGGACTTTTTTCACACGATGTCATTACTGCTACTCAATAATGGTTGGTTAACACCGCAGGCTGCTATGGATCAGGCTCTAATCGAAGCAAAACAGCTTGTTTTAAATCAGCCCGAACGGGAAATTCTTGCAGTATTTAGCGCTAATCTTGGCAGTATGGACCGCGAGGAACAGCATAAGTCGCTGGAATTGGTCCAGGAGCAATTATCCAGGATTCAATATGAAGCGGAAAAGCTTTGTGAGCAGAACGTCAAGATGTATCGATATTTAGGGCTCTGCAGCAGCTTAGCAATAGTCATAATTTTAGTGTAACGATATATTCCGCAGTAACGAAGTGTACAGGCGCAAAAAATCTTTAATGCGTTGTATATAGCATTTGTCTGGCATAGGAGGGAAATGGAAATGGGAATTGATGTATTGTTTAAAATTGCTGGGGTAGGTATCTTAATTTCTGTTTTTCATACAGCGTTAAAGCAAGCCGGCAAAGAAGATATGGCTCACTTATGCACGCTTGCCGGTTTTGCGCTAGTGTTATTATGGGTTGTACAATTGTTGGGGCGATTGTTTACCACGGTACAGGATGTATTTAAGCTGTTCTAAGGGGTGTAAGCACCATGGAAATCATCCAGATTATCGGGTTGGGACTTGTTGTTACCTTGTTGATTTTAATTATTAAACAACAACGCCCCGAACTGGCTGTACAGCTCGGGCTTACACTATCAGCGATTATTTTTTTAATGGTACTAAGTAAGCTGAGTGTTGTGCTTGATTTATTTCGTGATTTAGCAGAAAAGGCCAATATCAGTCAGATGTACCTGAATACTATTCTTAAAATCATCGGTATCGCTTATGTAACTGAATTTGGCGCTCAAGTCTGTCGTGATGCTGGTGAAGGTGCAGTTGCCGGCAAAATTGAGTTTGCTGGTAAAATTCTTGTAATGGTCCTGGCAGTACCGATCATTGCATTAGTATTAGATACCATCGTAAGACTCATTCCTTAAGGTGGAATGCGCATGAAAAAAGGTATACTCGCGCTTTTGTTTATCTTATGCAGTAATATTGCCTGGGCGGCACCTGATGTCACCCCGGAATTGCCTATTGAGCTGCTGGATGGTTCATCAGTTAATAATATTAACCATTTTATTCAGGAAATTAATAAGGAACTGAATGAAGATATCCCCATTTTAACTGCAGCAACAATTAAAGATATTGCTACCAAAGGTCTGGATTTTAACTGGCAGACAATGAGTACTACCATTCTCTCTTGTTTGTTTAAAGAATTGGCAACAAATATTCATCTTATGGGCAAGTTGTTATTTTTAGCGGTACTATGCGCACTGTTACAAAATCTGCAAAATTCATTTGAGCAATCGTCAATCTCGTTATTAGCGTATAGTGTGTGTTTTATTTTTTTATGTGTAATTTCCCTGGGTGCTTTTTATAACGGGCTAACACTTGCGCGGGAAACGGTCGGTACTATGGTCGGATTTATGGAGGCGCTGCTGCCGCTTTTATTATCCTTGTTAGCTGGGGTTGGAGCATTAACCTCGGCGGCGCTTTTAACCCCGCTTATGCTGCTGGTTGTTAGTGTAATAAGTGTCATTGTGAAAGATGTTGTTTTGCCGTTACTATTCTTAACCGCTGTTTTAGAGTGTGTAAACTATCTTTCCGGCACATATCGGCTCAGTAATTTGACCGGAGTACTAAAACAGGCCGGAATGATGATTCTCGGCTTCGTGTTGGTAGTATTTATTGGCATCGTTAGTATTCAGGGTGTTGCCGGCAGTATCGCTGATGGTTTGACTTTACGGACAGCCAAATATGCTACAGCAACCTTTATACCGGTTGTCGGCAAAATGTTTGCTGATACCGTTGAACTGGTTATGGGAGCATCGCTGATACTAAAAAATGCTGTGGGTATCTTTGGTGTGGTAGCTATTGCTTTACTGTGTGCACTACCACTTATTAAGCTTTTTTCGCTGATCGTAGTTATGAAGATAGCAGGAGCATTGATTCAGCCTATGGGTGATGAGAAAATGGCAAAGTGTCTTGATGCCATGGGAAACAATCTAGTATTAGTTTTTGCCGCATTACTTACTGTAGTCTTAATGTTTTTTTTGCTAGTTACCATGATTATTGCTGCTGGCAGTGTTGCCATGATGCTTCGATAGGGGTTGGTAAAATAACATATGATCGCTTTCATTACAGTTTGGATAAAGGGCATTATATTTGTAGTATTGTTTGCCTCCTTTCTTGAACTTTTGTTACCTAATAACAGTATGCAACGCTTTGTTAGAGTAATTATGGGTTTATTCATCATGCTGGCGATAGTAAATCCTATCATTGGTGTTATTGAGCATCAATTAACGGCTGATCAATTACCGGTACTGGCAGCACGAGCAGACAGTAACGTAGCTGCTGTCGATGTCTTACAGGCTACTAACAATGTTGCCGGAAAACGTGATCAATTGGCCCGTGATTTATATGTAAAAGATTTATCCAGACAAATTAGAGCAACTGTCATGGCCGTCGATGGTGTTGCTGATGCTAAAGCAGTAGTAACTATTGATAATGGCGATACTGGCACACCCCCAACTAGTAAAGGAATGGGTAAATTAAAAAATGTAGTGATATATATTGAACCAGGAATTACTGCCAGTGAACGAAAAATTTCCAAGGTTGCTGTCGGCGTTTCTATTCCTGAAGCGGCCCCTGAAGCAAAGAAAGTGCCTGCAGTGGTAGTAGATAAAGTTACCCGGGTAGTGACAGAACTCTATCAGCTTAGAGCTAGTCAAGTTGAAGTTAGGTGGATGAATTAAGGAGGTTAAGGCTATGAGTATGCAAGGAACTTTCCTGAAGGAATGGCTATCAGGAGCAAAAAAAGTTATGCCCAGCCAATTGCTGAAAGCTGGGGTAGTAAACGCCAGGCTGCTATGGCTGGGATTACTGGGAATTATCTTGCTGGTATTTGGCGGTGTCTATGAACCGTTTATTGCTACACCGAAACCAATTGTTCCCGTCGAAACTGTCAAAAATACGCCGGCGGTGAACCGTAGTTATGAAGAAGCTCTTGAGAGCAAGGTGGGCAATTTATTAGCGCAGATTAAAGGCGCAGGCGCGGTATCTGTAAGTATAACACTAGAAAGAAGCAGTAAGCAGGAGCATGCTCAAAATATCACCAAAGAAACAAAAACAATCCAAGAAAAAGATAATACCGGTGGTATCCGCACCACAACGGAAACGAAAGAATCGCAGCAAGTGTTATTAAGCAAAGAAAGTGGAGCTGATAAACCAGTAATGGTTCAAGAATATAAGCCTGTCATTAAAGGTGTACTGGTAGTGGCTGAGGGCGCCCAGGACTCAGCAGTTAAAGCCAATCTAACCAAAGCCATTGAAGCAGGTCTTGGAATTCCAGCCTATAAAATAACTGTTTTGCCCCAAAGAAAGTGAGGTTAAAAGAGATGAAAATAATATCTGTTTTTTTCATAAACAAACTAGGAAAATTTGCCTCTTTGCTCGTAGTCTTAGGGATACTTTTACTGATAATCAGCGGTGCCTGGAACTACTACCAGGATATGCTTCAGGTCAGGGCTAACCGGTCTAATGCTATGCAGGTTACAAAGCAGGTATTTCCTGATCAAGTTGTACCGGTTATGGCTCCTGATTTTTTTACCGAGTATCGTCTGGAACGGGATAAAATACGCAGTGAACGGTCTGATCTTTTGCGAGAGATTATCCAGAATGCCCCCACCCAGGATACCAAACAACAAGCGCAGGAAACAATCCTCAAAATGACTTTGGAAAAACAGCGGGAAGTAGAAATGGAAAACCTGATTAAAGCAAAAGGGTTTACTGATGCGCTGGTCTTTGTTCGCGACAATTCGGTTAGCGCAGTAGTTAAGACAACGGCACTTACCCACGAAGAGGTTGTTCAGGTGGCCGAAGTAATCAGTCGTATTTCCGGGATCAAGCCTGGCGATATAACGATTAGTGCAAAACCATAACCACAGCATACGGCTATGGTTTATTTTTCTAACCAAAATTGTAAAAGTGGAAAAAGCTTGGTATAATATATAGTTATAAGATATCTGTCTCTCTATATAATAGTTAGTAGTATGTAGCTGAGCGTTAGGGGGGTTGGAGTGGAAAAGAAAGAACGCCTGGAAAAGACTGAGCATAATGATGTTGGTTCTATTCGGATAGCTGATGAAGTAGTTGGCATAATTGCCGGACTTGCAGCAACAGAGGTAGCTGGTGTTGCTGGCATGAGCGCTGGCTTAGTTGGCGGTATTGCTGAAATGCTGGGCAAGAAAAACCTTTCAAAAGGTGTTAAGGTTGAGGTCGGCGAACGGGAAGCAGCTGTTGATCTATATATCATTGTTGAATATGGTGTCCGCATACCGGATGTAGCCTTACGGGTCCAGGAAAATGTTAAGCGCGGCATTGAGTCTATGACTGGTCTTGATGTTGTTGAGGTTAATATTCATGTTCAAGGCGTAGGTTTTGCCGCAGAAGGTAAAGAAGAAGATATTAGGGTAAGATAATTTAGGGTAAGATAATTAGGATTAGGAAAGGCCAAAGAAAGGAGACGCTATGGGAATCATTGACCGCATCATTTTATCAATTTACACATTTTTACTGGCATTCTTGTCAATTGTCGTTATTCTCCTGTCTTTACGCCTTATTCCTTTGGAAGTGGCGGGGACGAGCCTTGCCTATGTATATGGTCAATGGGAAGCTTCGCTGGTTGGAGCCGTTTTTTTTCTGGTAAGTATCAGACTGCTTTTGGCTGGCCTTCGTTCCCGCAAAGTGAAAGATACCATTGTTCACCATAATGACATAGGAGATGTGCATATTTCTCTTACAGCTGTAGAAAATCTGGTAGAGAAGGTAGCACGGCATATTCGAGGCGTACGCGGTATTAAGGTCAAAGTTTCGCTAGTTGGGCAGGAAATAACGGTGAAGTTAAACGCTGTCGTAAGCCCGGAAAGTCATGTTCCAACAGTTGCCAGCGACATTCAGAGTCGTGTACATGAATACATAAAAAATACGGTTGGTATTGAATTAGCCGATGTGCAAGTCATGGTAGAGAACATTAGCAATGATTTCAAAACTAAGCAGCGTGTTGAATAGGGGTGGCAGCATTGAATTCTAAACTCTTGGAGGAAATCTGGCAACAACATAACGGTAAACTTCTAGGGGTAGTATTCGGTTTCGTCTTTGGCATCCTCGTCATATCTTTTGGTTTTTTCCGTACACTATTTGTAGTTTTGTGTGCTGTAGTTGGTTATATTGTTGGTAAACGTATTGATCAAAAAGAAGATATTCTGGAAATACTGGACAAGCTGCTGCCGCCAGGTTATAATCGGTAGTTGCTGAAAGAAAGAGGGAAATTATGAGTCGCAGAAAAGCCCGTGAGATGGCTGTCCAAGCACTATTTCAATTAGATTTTAACTCCGGTGCTACCAGTGATGAAGCACTTAATTCTGTACTTAGTGAGCGGGAAGATACCAATGAGACTACCAGACTTTATGCCCAGTCATTGGTGGAAGGGACTAAGCAAAACCTTGCAGCAATTGATGAATATATATCCGATTTGTCACGGGAATGGAAAATTGACCGTATGGCTGGCGTTGACCGCAATATAGCCAGAATGGCTATTTATGAAATGAAATATAGTCCGGAACCTATGCAGCCAGGTGTTGCGATAAATGAAGCGGTCGAACTGGCTAAAACTTTTGGCACTGAGGATTCAAGCCGCTTTATTAATGGTATTTTAGGGTCAATTGTAAAAAATAAAGAGTTATGATGAATGTTGTATTAGGGATAGATACCAGCTGCTATACTACTTCAGTGGCAATACTTGATGAACAGGGTCAGCTAATTGCTGATTGCCGGCGAATATTATCGGTCAAAGCAGGGAAGCGCGGCCTGCAGCAATCAGAGATGGTATTTCAGCACACGCGCAATTTGCCTGAACTTTTTCTGCAGGCCTGGCCAGACAAACCTATATGTTTTACAGCGATTGGGGTCTCGGCTTTTCCACGGCCATTGCCTGATTCCTATATGCCTGCTTTTCTGGTAGGTGAAGGCTATGCCAAAGTGCTGGCTCTGAGCCAGGATATACCGCTTTATCGTATTAGCCATCAGGAAAATCATGTTTTTGCCGGACTCTGGTCTGCTGGCGGCCCTGTTGCTTCCAGCTTTTTAGCTGTTCATTTATCGGGAGGTACAACAGAAATTGTCCGGGTAGCTAACAATGCAAGCGCACCTGACTCACGGCGTCTGTCTATTGATATTCTGGGCGGCACGAGAGACATTCATGCCGGGCAACTGGTCGACCGTATCGGAGTTCTTCTAGGTTTAACGTTTCCTGCAGGTCCTCGCCTGGAAGCATTAGCGGCAGAGAGCCATGAGCAGGCTATTAAAATTCCCCTAACGGTACGGGAAGCCTGTGTTAGTTTTGCCGGCCCGGAGACCCATATTCGCAAATTAGCAGCACAAGGTATAGCTCCAGCGATAATTGCCGCTAGCGTCGAACTATGTATTGCCAAGGCAGTGACAGCGATGATAAAACAGGCTATCTCCCGCACTGGGCTTACTGATGTATTGCTGGTTGGCGGCGTAACTGCCAATCAGTTTATCAGAAAATATCTCTGCGATCAGCTGGCAGAACCCTTGCATGCCAAATTGTATTTTCCTCAACCTGGTTATAGTCCTGACAATGCAACTGGTGCTGCTTATTTTGCCTTAACCAGCCAGTATTAGTGACCATATAAACTCACCATGGCCACCTTTCTTGCATAGAATACAAAAAGGTTATAGGCCTGGAGGTGACACTATGGTACCTTATATTCTGTCAGGTGCGTTAATTGGCGCAGTTATTGGACATCTAATTCCCCCTGGGTATTTTTTCTGGTTCGTGGTGGGAAGTGTCGGTGGCTATGCAGCGCAACGATATTTTGGCACCCGCTTTTAGGGAATAAAAACAAAAGCCGGGCAGAAGGCTTTCAAAACTCTTTAGCCAGACTTATGTCTGGTTTTTTTTCCTCAGCAGAAAGTAAAAAATATGGAGTATTTTTATGAATAATATCTATACCGTTAGTGACCTAACTAAATATATCAAAAGTATATTTGACCGGGATGCCAAACTAATTTCCGTTTTTGTCAAAGGTGAAATTTCCAACTTTAAAAGTCACTATTCTGGTCACTGTTATTTTACCCTTAAAGATGCTGGCTCACAGATTAAAGGAGTCATGTTCAAAAGCCGGGCACAATTTCTAAAATTTGAGCCCCGTGATGGGATGAAGGTTGTAGCTGTTGGTCAGATTACTGTGTTTGAAAGGGATGGGCAGTACCAGCTTTATGCCGAGCAATTAATACCTGACGGTGTAGGCGAACTAAGTATTGCGTTTAATCAATTAAAAGAGAAATTAGCGGCAGAAGGTCTGTTTGATGACAGCCGCAAAAAAAAGTTAGCTCTTTTACCTACAGCAATCGGTATTGTCACCTCGCCGACCGGCGCTGCCCTGCGTGACATTATTACAGTTGCCAAACGTCGCCACCCAGGCATACCACTCACCTTATACCCGGTTCTGGTTCAGGGGATAGATGCGCCAGGTCAGATTGTACAGGCCATCCGCGACTTTAACCGTTTAAAAAATGTAGATGTACTTATTGTTGGCCGCGGTGGCGGTTCTATCGAGGAATTGTGGGCCTTTAATGATGAGCAAGTGGTGCGGGCAATAGCGGCTTCTCACATCCCAATTGTATCGGCCGTAGGGCATCAAACCGATTATACCTTAGCTGATTTTGCTGCTGACTGCCGGGCGGCAACGCCATCACAGGCAGCCGAAATTGTGGTACCAGATGTCTACGAACTCAAAAGATATATTACTACACTCCAAACCATGCTGGAAAACAATATCCGGTTATATATCAAGCACCGCCGTCAGGCGGTCTGCCAATTGCGGGATAGCAAAGTATTTACTCAGCCGGAAAAACTTTTTGCTGATAAAAGACAATGTATTGATTCGTATATGGAACGGTTGGGGCAATCGATGCGAAAAATTCTTGCAGCTAAACAACAGGTCTTACAAATAAATACGGAAAAACTGGCAGTATTGAATCCTTTAGCGGTCCTTTCCCGAGGCTACAGTCTTGTTCGTACTTTGGAGGGACAAGTTATAACAAATGCCTGCCAGGTAAAGCCTGATCAGCCATTAGAAATAATTTTACATCAAGGGCGCCTTAGTGTTGAAGTTAGTAAAGCAAAGGAGGATATTCATGGCTAGTAAAACAAGCAGCAAACAAAAAAATGTATGTTTTGAGGAGGCTCTTGGCAAATTAGAAGTAATTGTAAAACAATTAGAAGCAGGTGAACTACCGCTGGAAGAAGCGTTAGATAAATTTGGTGAAGGTATAGCCAACGCTAAGTTATGTTTTGAGCAATTGAATACTGCTGAAACACAAATAGATAAAATTTTGCAGCAAGAACAAGGGCGTTTAGTTGAGCAGCCGTTAATCGTGGAGGGGAACTAACTATGACAGCAGAAACATTGGGACAGTACTGCCAGCAAAAAATGGAGTTGATTGATGCCGCACTTTTGCAGTATATTCCGGTTGACAGCTATCAACCCACTATATATGAAGCCATGCGTTACAGCCTGTTTGCCGGAGGAAAAAGGCTGCGGCCGCTTATGCTTATGGCAGCCGCGGATGCCGTTGGCGGCAAAGGCAGTGATTATTTGCCTGTAGCTTGCGGTCTGGAAATGATTCATACCTATTCACTTATTCATGATGATCTGCCGGCCATGGATAATGATGACTACCGGCGGGGCAAACTTACTAACCATAAGGTATATGGCGATGGTATGGCAGTATTGGCTGGTGATGGTCTGCTAACAGCTGCTTTTGGCACAATGTTGTCACAGACCGGGGTGGAGCCTCAAATACTAATCCAGGTAGTTAATGAAATAGCTGTTGCCGCCGGGCCTGCCGGAATGGTTGGCGGTCAGGCAATTGATCTTATTTCTGAAGGTCAGACCGTTGATGCCAAAACGCTGCAATATATCCATCAGGCCAAAACCGGGTCCTTATTTAAAGCGG
This sequence comes from Sporomusa sp. KB1, assembly GCF_007830295.1. Taxonomy (GTDB): domain Bacteria; phylum Bacillota; class Negativicutes; order Sporomusales; family Sporomusaceae; genus Sporomusa. The sequence continues at coordinate 4,449,338 of NZ_VLKC01000002.1, forward strand.
CTTTGCGTTCCGGAGCTTTGTTAGCCGGCGGCAGCCAGGAACAGCTTACTGCTTTGACTAGTTATGCTTTACAATTTGGCTTAGCGTTTCAAATAACCGACGATATTCTTGATATTGTTGGTACTCAGGATAAAATTGGGAAGCCTGTAGGCAGTGATGTGAAAAACCACAAAGCAACTTACGTAACACTCTACACCCTTGCCGGAGCTAAACAGTTAGCTCAGCAAACAGTAAACGAAGCTCTGTACAGTCTGCGCGGGTTTGGATCTGAAGCTACTATACTGCGTGAACTCGTAGAATACCTAATAAATCGGGAAGCCTGAGGTGTAGTCAATGGCCGGATTCCTAGCCGGAATAGGACAAAATATTATCTTAATGACAGCTTTGACCGCTTGGTTTACTGCGCAAGTGTTAAAAACCATGACAGCATACTGGCGGCATGGTGCCTTTAATGCGGAACGGCTTGTTGGTGCCGGTGGTATGCCCAGTTCGCATACGGCGTTAGTAGTAAGCCTGGCTGTCAGTATCGCATTGAGAGAAGGGATTACATCAGACCTGTTTGCGGTAGCGGTAATATTGGCAGGTATAGTTATGTATGATGCTGCAGGAGTACGGCGGGCGGCAGGGCGACAGGCTAAGGTAATTAACAAGTTGGTACACGAGATGCGAGTAGAACATAAAGTAAAGGAAACCCGTCTTAAAGAACTTTTAGGCCATACACCACTGGAAGTATTGGGCGGAGCTCTTCATGGTACACTTGTGGCCTACGCATTTTATGTATTTTATAGATGAATGTTAATATTTAGATATGCTATAATATGTGTGGTAAAGATACAGTTTCATTAGATATCATATTATTAATAGCAACTTACCTGACCCTAGTCAGGGAAAGCGGGGAACAACTTTGAGTAGACTGCTTGACAGTATTAATGGCCCACAGGATATTAAACACTTTTCCTTGGCCGAAATGGAACAGCTCGCTGAAGAAATCCGCGAGCTTCTTATACATACAGTTGCCGCTACCGGCGGCCATTTGGCACCTAATTTAGGGGTTGTAGAACTTACACTGGCCTTACATAAAATGTTTGATAGTCCTAAGGATAAATTCATTTGGGATGTCGGACACCAATCCTATGTACATAAAATTTTAACAGGACGCCGCACAAATTTTTCTACACTGCGTACTGCTAATGGCATTAGTGGTTTTCCTAAACGCTCTGAAAGTGAGCATGATGCTTTTGGTGCCGGGCATTCAAGTACTTCGATATCTTCGGCTTTAGGAATAGCCTTAGCACGGGATATGTCAGGTGAGAAATACAATGTGGTTGCCATAATCGGTGATGGCTCACTAACAGGCGGAGAAGCTTATGAGGCGCTTAACCATACTGGGCATCTTGGTGTAAATCTTACGGTGATCTTGAATGATAATGAAATGTCTATTGCCAAAAATGTTGGTGCCATTTCAGAATACCTGGCAAAAATGCGTACAGCGCCGACATATTCAAAAGTCAAACGTGATATTGATTTTTTGCTGCGTAGTATTCCGGCAATCGGTGAAAGTGTTGCCAAAGCGGTTGACCGGCTTAAAGGCAGCCTCAAATATCTTTTAGTTCCGGGAATGTTGTTTGAAGAGCTAGGTTTTACTTATTTTGGTCCTATTGATGGACATAACATCCCGTTAATTTTGGATGTACTTACTAAAGCAAAGAGCATTAACGGGCCGGTAATTGTTCACATCGTGACCCATAAAGGCAAAGGCTATTTACCGGCAGAAAATAATCCTGATAAGTTTCACGGGGTAGGACCTTTTTGTGTAGAAACGGGAGAAATAATAAAACCAAGCGGAGCACCGCCTTCCTATACCCAGGTATTTGGTAATGCAATCGTCAAGCTGGCAGAGTGCAATCCCAATATTGTAGCCATAACTGCGGCCATGCCTGACGGTACAGGCCTGAGAAATTTTGCCATGAAATTTCCTAGACGTTTTTTTGATGTGGGTATTGCTGAACAACATGCCGTTACGATGGCCGCTGGCCTGGCTACCCAGGGAAAACGGCCGGTGGTTTCCATATATTCAACTTTTATCCAACGCGCTTATGACCAGATTCTTCATGATGTATGTCTGCAAAATTTACCTGTTATTTTTATGCTGGATCGGGCCGGTATTGTCGGTGAAGATGGGGCAACCCATCACGGTGTATTTGACTACTCTTTCTTACGGCATATTCCTAATATTGTCATTATGGCTCCCAAAGATGAGAATGAGCTGCAAAATATGCTATATACGGCAACTGAGCTTAACGCGCCTGTAGCCATTCGTTTTCCGCGAGGCAGCGGTGTAGGGGTAGAGCTGCAGTCTGAATATACGAAACTCGAAATAGGCAAAGCCGAGAATTTGAGTTCAGGAAAAGATGTAGTTTTACTGGCAGTCGGGGCGTTGGTCGAGCCTTGTCAAAAGGCTGCTGCAATACTTGCTGACAAGGGAATTGCGGCAGGCGTAGTAAACAGTAGATTTATAAAACCGCTGGATGGTCAATTGATCCGTCAAATAGCCCGTGATACTGGTATTATTATTACGGTTGAAGATAATGTTGTCACAGGAGGGTTTGGTTCAGCCGTACTAGAATATATTAACTCACAACACCTTAATTGGGTAAAGGTGTTGCGGCTCGGACTGCCTGACAAATTTATTGAACATGGAACTCGTAATTACCTGTTGAATAAATATGGCTTGCATGCGCAAGGCATTGCAGACAGTGTTGAAACTTTTCTCAGCCAGTTTGGAGCGCGAAAATGACTGGAGAGCGTACGAAAGAACGCCTTGATATATTAGTAATGGAAAAAGGGCTGGCTGCTAGCCGGGAACGGGCCAAAGCCTATATCATGGCTGGCCTTGTTACTGTTGACGGCCAAAAAGTAGATAAGGCCGGTACTGTTGTTCCCACTAAAGCCAATATTGTTGTTCATGGTGACAATATTGGCTATGTTAGCCGGGGCGGCCTCAAGCTGGCTAAAGCTCTAACTTATTTTGGTCTTAACTTAACAGGTAAAGTTATGGCTGATGTAGGTGCTTCAACAGGCGGTTTCACTGATTGTGCTTTAAAAAATGGTGCTGCTAAAGTCTATGCAATTGATGTTGGCTATGGACAGCTTGCCTGGTCGCTGCGAACAGATGAGCGAGTAATAAATATGGAACGTACGAATATTCGTAATGTGCGTCCGGAAGATTTAGCCGAATTACTGGATTTTGTTTCTATTGATGTGGCCTTTATCTCACTTGATAAAGTATTGCCGGTAGTAAAAACGTTGCTGAGCTCTCAGGGGATAGTTGTGGCACTCATCAAACCACAATTTGAGGCAGGGCGGGATAAAGTCGGTAAAAAAGGGGTAGTCCGTGATCCGGCCATCCATCGTGAAGTTATTAACAATGTCATAAAAACTGCTAAATTAAAACTACTTACACCTTTAGGACTGACTTACTCACCAGTAAAAGGCCCGGAAGGTAATATTGAATACCTATTATATCTGGCTAATTATTCAGCCGCAGAAATAATGGATGAGTCAAGTGTTGCGGCGGTGGTCGCCGAGGCTCATACCAACTTAACGGGATGACGGAGGAACACAGGTGTGTTGACTGTAGGGCTGTTTCCTAACACGAAAAAGCAAAGTATTGGTACTGTACTAGGCTGGATTGTACAGTATTTTAAAGAACGCAATGTAAAAGTGATTTTGCCGGAAGATGCGGCACAAAAACTTAACTGTATGCAGCTAGCCGGAAAGCTGGAATGCATGAAAAACGAAATTACTTTTGGTATTACTTTAGGCGGGGATGGTACGCTCCTTAATACGGCCCGGGAAATTGCTCCTGTTGGCATTCCAGTTTGTGGAATAAACATGGGAAATTTAGGTTTTCTGACAGAGATTGAGTTACCGGATTTGAGTGTTGCCCTGGACCGGTTGGTCAAAGGTGATTACTATATTGAAGAACGATTAATGTTGGATGCTGTTGTTATCCGTAATGGCAGTCCCATCTACATTTCGCCTGCACTCAATGATGTAGTTGTTGCCAAAGGCGGTTTTTCCCGGATGATAAAATTAAAATTATTTATTGATGATGAGCTCACGGCTGAATATCCGGCAGATGGACTAATTATTGCTACCTCAACCGGTTCAACTGGTTATTCACTATCCTCGGGTGGACCGATTATTAACCCCGAATTAAAGGTAATTGTTATAACCCCTATTTGTCCGCATACACTGCATTCGCGCGCATTGGTCATTTCCGAACGGGAGGAAATAAAATTACGAATGCAGGCTACTCATGACGATATTGTGCTTACAGTAGATGGCCAGACGGTATATAGTTTGCGGCCTGATGATATCGTAGTTGTGCGGCGTTCAGCCTTTCGCGCCCGGTTTATCAAATTTACTGGTAAAAGCTATTATGAAACCCTACGGACTAAACTACGGCGAGGCGATCGGGATGGTAGTTGTTAATGCCGTTCAAATGGCTCATAATTTTATAATTTCCCGGTTACAAGCGGCTAAGCTCGTAGTTGATGCCACTGCCGGCAATGGTAAAGATACGCTATTTTTGGCAAAGAACACTCCCGCGACTACTGCCATTTTAGCCTTCGATATCCAACCACAAGCTATTGCCAATACAGAGATAGTAGTAAAGCAGCATCAATTCCACCATAAAATACGGCTTATTTTAGATAGTCACGCCAATATTGCCAATTATATTGATCAGCCGATAGATGCTGCTATGTTTAACCTGGGCTATTTGCCAGGCGGGGATCACACGCTAAGTACTTGTCCGGATATCACTATCGAGGCTATAAGCCAAACCCTGCAATTGCTTGCTGTTGGCGGCTTACTAACTGTCGCTGCTTACCCCGGTTATGAGCATGGTAAGCGTGAATGCCAGGCCGTTCACCAGTATCTAGCAGGTTTAAGGCAACAGACATTTGCGATTGGCAGCTGGGGCATGGTAAATCAGACAAACAGTCCGCCAGTTCTCTATGTAATTGAAAAAAGAAGGAGTGAATAGCTTGAAGGCTCTACGTCACTCAAAAATTAAAGAAATTATTGAACGCTACATAATTGAAACTCAGGAAGAATTGGCAGATGCACTAAGTAAACAAGGTATTGCTATTACTCAGGCCACTGTTTCCAGAGACATTAAAGAACTTATGCTTATTAAAGTTCCTACAGGCGATGGACGCTATCGCTATGCTTTCCCAGCTGAGCAAAATATTGTTTTCTCCCAGGCCCGTTTAGAACGCACGTTTCGGGATTCTATCGTAGCTATCGATTCCAGCCAAAACATCGTCGTTTTGCGTACACTGCCAGGTACTGCACAGGCAGTCGCCTATACTATTGATTATGTAAAATGGCCGGAAATTATCGGCACAGTGGCCGGTGATGATACGATCTTTGTTTTGGTTAAGCCGCTTGAAGCTGTTTTGCCGGTCATCGCTAAATTTCAATTACTCATGGGCAGTGGAATGTAGCGTTTTGAGGAGAGATAAGAGATGCTGAAATCGCTGACAGTCAACAATTTTGCGCTTATTGATAAAGCCCATATTGAATTTGTGTCAGGGCTCAATATTTTGACTGGGGAAACAGGGGCTGGTAAATCGATTCTAATTGATGCCTTGTCGATCATTATTGGCGGCAGAGCTTCCGCTGATTCCATTCGCTTTGGGGCTGACCACTTCCGTATCGAAGCTGTTTTTGATATAGCTAACCTTGCTTCGATAAAAGATAGTATAGACGAACAAGGCATTACGCAGGAAGATGACGGTACATTAATCCTTACAAGACGTCTCACCAAGCATGGCAAGAATTCTATTCATATCAATGGCTGTCAGGCAACGTTAACCACTTTGCGAAAAATCGGTGAAAGACTTGTTGATATGCATGGACAGCATGAAAACCAAGCCTTATTGAGACCTGATGTTCATCTGGCACTTACTGATACATTTGTGCCGGAAATCAGCCCCAAACTTGAAGAATACCGGCAAGCCTATAGAAAATGGCACAAGACCAGGACGGAGCTAGCTTCACTTACCCAGGATTCGCGGGAACGACTGCAGCGCGAAGAAATGCTTGCCTGGCAAACACAGGAAATTGCCACTGCCACTTTGACGGTCGGTGAAGAAGAAAAGCTTGAAAGCCAGATTACAATTCTGGCTAATGCCGAAAAAATCATCAATGCCGTATCGCGTTCTTATATGCTTTTAAGCCAGGGGAATAAGGGGTTTAGCGGTGTCGTGTCCTGCCTTGCTGATATTAAACATGATCTCGAAATGGCGGTACGTTATGATACTGCTATCAATGAGCAGTTAGTTGTCGTGACCGATTCTTTATACCAGCTGGAAGAAACAATGGGAGCGCTCAGGGATTATCGGGAAACTATTGATTTTAATCCAGCCAGGTTAGCTAAACTGGAAGAGCGGCTTGATATAATCCATAAACTTGAAAAAAAGTATGGTGCAACCGTTGCGGACATACTTGCTTATTACGAACAGGCTGCTGCGGAACTGGCAGCTATCACTAATTATGATGATCGCCTAACCCAGCTTGAACAGGCAGAAGTTAATCTTGCCAGGGAAGTAGAGCAATTGGCAGCGGTACTTACTAACCTGAGACAGACAGCCGGTCAGGAAATGGCTGGGCAAATATCAGCCCATTTGGCTGATTTGGGTATGCCTAAGGCCAAATTTTTAGTAGATGTTAAACAGACTCAACATTACACTGCTACTGGTGCTAACGACATTGTTTTTTTGTTTTCAGCAAACCTGGGAGAAGAGCCTAAGTTATTACAAAAAATTGCATCAGGCGGCGAATTATCACGGATAGCACTTGCTATCAAAACAGTATGCTCCCAGCGTGAGGAAACGCCGACGATGGTATTTGATGAAATTGATGCTGGCATTGGCGGACAAACAGCCCAAAAAATAGCAGAAAAAATTGCTAGAATTGCTGCTGCTGATACGCAAGTATTATGTATAACCCACCTGCCGCAAATTGCAGCAATGGCTGATTGTCATATATATATTGAGAAAATTATCGCCGAGGAACGGACAATGACCAGAGTCACTACTCTTACTCCCGATGAGGAGTTAACCGAATTGGCCAGGATGGCCTCCGGTGAAATAACACAACTTTCTAGGGATAATGCAGCTCAAATGTTAGAAATGGCTAAGCAAAAAAAAGTGAATTGGAAAAATAAAGCGTAAGCGTGAGCTTGCGCTATTTTTATTGAAAAAATGCTTACTATTCAGCTTCCAAGACAATAAATGCTAATAATTCCGGAATAATCCCCTCTAAATTCGGGAAACTCTAATTTTGCAGTAGATTAAAACTAAAATAATTCAAGAGGTGAGCGGTCAAGCAGTAATTTGGGGAAGAATGTAATAAGGGAGTGATGGCAGAAAATATGACAAGATTTAATCGGCTATTCAACAGCAGGCTAATTGGGGCAATGTTGATTATCAGCGCAATCTTTGCATTTTGTCTTTCTCCCCAATTCCGAAATATTTACGGTCTTCCTCTGCAAATCAGAATTATTGAAGGAGAAACAGCGCTATTTGATGTGAATTTTCCGCTTACGGTTACTGTTAGACATGATAGTGAGAGTATTCGGGTAAAAACTCCGGAATTTTTACCAATTATGGCACTATCACGCTCCGTATCGCTGCAACCAATCAAGCTCGGACAATCCACGGTGGAGTTTAAACTGTTCGGTATTATTCCATTTCGAAGTGTTCAAGTCGATGTATTGCCGCCTGTTCGTCTGATTCCAGGTGGACACTCTATTGGAGTTGTTCTTCGTTCTCAAGGTGTCATCGTTGTTGGTAACTCGCCGGTATTAACTGTGCAAGGACAATATACCACTCCGGCGAAAGATGCAGGCATAGTGGTAGGGGATGTAATTATCAGCATTAATGGCATCGCTGTGCAAAGTGATGCCCAAGTGGCTGAAATAATTGATGAAAGTGGCAAAAATAACCGTAATATTGATATTTTGCTTAAACGCACCGAAGGCCAGCAGCATGTTACAGTATCACCTGTATTATGTAATGATACCAACCGCTATCGTATCGGATTATTTGTGCGTGATAGTGCAGCAGGAGTTGGAACATTGTCTTTCTATGAACCTGACTCCAAAACATATGGTGCGTTAGGTCACGTTATTACCGACAGTGACACCAACCAACCTATTGATTGTGATCAAGGAAAAATCGTACTGGCAACAGTATCAGGGATTCAACACGGTAAAAGAGGACATCCGGGGGAAAAAATTGGCATTTTTATTGAAGAAGACCAATTACTAGGTAACATCAGGAAAAATACCCCCTTTGGAATTTATGGAGAGTTAAATACAAAATTAGTAAATGAAAAATACCCCGAATCAATTCCCGTAGCTTCTATGAGCCAGGTTCAAGTAGGACCGGCTGAGATGTTGACCGTAGTAGATGATCAAACCATTGATAAGTTTAATATCGAAATCCAAAAGATAAACCTCCAGGAATTCCCTGAAAGCAAAGGATTGGTTATCAAGGTTACTGACCAAAGACTTATTGAAAAAACTGGTGGAATTGTACAAGGTATGAGTGGTAGTCCTATTATTCAAAATGGTAAACTTGTCGGGGCGGTAACGCATGTTTTTGTCCATGATCCAACAAGCGGTTATGGTTGTTTTATCGATTGGATGTTGATGGAAAGTGGTATAATTCCTAAAAAAGACCGTCAATCTGCCAGAAAATTATTTAGTTTTTCTGGCAGTATTTTTTATCTTTAGTTAAAGAATTAGTTGTTACTTGTCATATACAATCTTAATCCTATATAATTAAAGGTGAATTTTGAATCAAATTAAAATAATATGGTTTTTTCTTCCAATGAAGGAAGGAATTGCCGTGCGCTTGTCGAATATGTTTATTATACATAGAATAGGTACTGGGAGGATGGGGAAGTATGGTGAGAGAAACAATCAAAGTAGCTATTGCTGACGACAACAAAGAGTTTTCGGATATTTTACAAGAATGTCTTAACCGAGAACCTGATATCGAATTAGTCGGTGTAGCTTATAACGGCGAACAAATATTGTCCATTATTGAGGAAAAGTTGCCAGATGTTATTATTCTAGATATTATTATGCCACATTTAGATGGACTTGGCGTTTTGGAGAGACTTAATCTTTCTAATAATACGAAACGTCCTAAAATAATTATGCTGACTGCATTTGGCCAGGAGACTATAACACAGCGAGTGGTAGAGTTAGGTGCCGACTATTATGTTTTAAAACCGTTTAATATGGATGTACTTATTAGTAGAATCAGGCAGTTAGCTGGTACGGTGAATGTGGCGCACCCGGTTACTGCTGCAGCTACCATGCCTGTAGTCAAATCTCGCCCGATAGATGTGGAAGTTACTAATATTATTAGAGAAATTGGCATTCCAGCCCACATTAAGGGCTATCAGTATCTTCGCGACGCAATTATGATGATTGTAGCAGAAGTGGAGTTATTAGGAGCTGTAACCAAAGTTCTTTATCCCATGATTGCTGAGAAATATTCGACTACCCCTAGCCGGGTAGAACGAGCCATTCGCCATGCTATTGAGGTCGCCTGGAACCGGGGTAATATTGAGATGATTAATAAGATCTTTGGTTACACTATCAAGTTGGATAAAGGTAAACCCACTAATTCAGAATTCATGGCCATGATTGCCGATAAACTGCGAATGGAAATGCGGGCTAGCTAAGCAAATATTGCAAACCCTCTTGACGATTGTGATATGCTACCCCCAGACAGGACAGTGAAATAAAAAACACTGTTCAGTCTGGGGGTAATATTATGCCGAAAAAAGGAAAGATAGCGGCAGAAGAAAAAATACGTATCGTAGAATCATATCTATCAGGAAAAGTCGGATGTTGTGAAGCGGGACGATTGGCAGGAGTAAATCATAAGACGATTGCAGATTGGGTCAGCCGATATAAGTCGGAAGGGTCGGGAGGATTTCTGCCCCAAAAGCATGAGCGGGCATACAGCAAGGAAACGAAGCTATCGGCGGTTTTTGATTATTTGACTGGAAAAGGTTCCTTGCAGGAAATATGCCAGGAATACAAAATACGGAGTACCAAACAACTCCGGGACTGGTTAAAGGTGTATAATCGTCATGAGGACTTCACGATACAGACAGGAGGAAGCCGCATGACGAAGGGCCGGAACACCACCGCACAAGAGCGGATACAGATTGTAAAAGAGTGTATTTCCAATGGATATAATTATGGCGCAGCAGCGCTCAAATACCAAGTTTCATACCAGCAGGTCTACACGTGGACAAATAAATATCGCAAGATGGGAGAAGCGGGGCTGGAAGACCGGCGGGGACACCGCGCCGGAACGCTGCCGAGCCGTACGCCGGAGGAAGAACTAAGAGACCGGATAGCGCAGCTTGAACGGGAAAAATACGATCTTGAAATGGAGAACGCCTTGTTAAAAAAAGTGAAGGAATTGGAAAGGAGGCGACGCTGAGCTTCGTAAGGTGTCAGTCAACCTATGAAGCAGTGAGAATACTATCTGAGGAGCGGTCATTTCCTGTATGGAAGCTCTGCGACTTTTTACACATCACGCGTTCAGCATATTATCGATGGCTGATGCATCCGAAGAGCAACCGTGAGTTGGAGAACGAGCGAATTGCAGGTGTAATTGGGAATATACATAAAGCGCATCCGGATATGGGATACCGTAGAATACGGGACGAGTTAGACAGGAAACACGACATCCATGTAAATGATAAACGTATTCTTCGGATCAATCGTGCTCTTCATATCCAATCAACGATTAAGTATAGAAGGCACGGATGCACCAGGAGCGCGACATCTCCGGAATACATCGCCAAAAACTATCTAAAACGGCAGTTTCACGCAGATGTGCCAAACTCGAAATGGCTGACGGATGTGACGGAGTTCAAGTATTACATTGGGCCGGAAGTCCACAAGATATATTTGAGCGCTATATTGGATCTGTATGATCGGCGCATCGTCTCCTATGCCCTAGGCGATCACAATGATAACAGGATCGTTTTCGACACATTTGACGCTGCAGTGACCTCCAATCCCGATGCCCATCCGATGTTTCACAGCGACCGTGGTTTCCAATACACAAGCCGTTCTTTTCACATGAAGATTCAGGCCGCAAGAATGAAGCAAAGCATGTCTAGAGTGGCGCACTGTATCGATAACGGTCCGATGGAAGGCTTTTGGAGCATTCTAAAACGTGAAATGTATTATGGGTACAAATTCACCAGCCGGGAACAGCTTGCGCAAACTATTTCCGACTACATCTATTATTACAATTACCAGCGTTTACAGCGTCGTTTGTCTGTCATGACACCGATGGAGTTCCATCAACAGTACACAAAGGCTGCATAAAAAAACGCTGCCCACCATTCGGTCAACAGCGATCAAGTTCTTCTATTTTTTCATTGTCCTCTTGACGGGGTGCACAGCATTGTCTTGAGGGTTTGTTTATTTATTGCAGGATTTTTTAGCCAGGCAATGAATAAAATAACAACATACTTATCTTTATTCAACTCATTACGGAGGCTTTAGTATGCAGCAGTATAAGATTCTTGCTATTAATCCTGGCTCAACTTCAACCAAAATAGCTGTCTATACTAATGATGTAATTGACTTTGAGCAAGTTATCCGTCATAGTATTGACGAGCTTAAACCTTTCACAACAATCTATGATCAGTATGACTACCGGTTGCAGTTAGTGAAGAAAGCTCTCTCAGACCACCATATCATAGTTAATAGCTTAGCGGCTGTTGTCGGGCGTGGTGGTCCGTTAAAACCGCTAGGCAGTGGCACATATGCGGTAAACGATAGAATGATCCATGATTTAAAACGAGAAGTACAAACTGAACATGCCTCCAACTTGGGTGGCATGTTAGCAAGAGGCATTGCCGATCAGAACAATATTCCGGCTTTTATTGTAGATCCGGTAAGTGTAGATGAGCTCGAACCATTGGCCAGAATTACCGGCTTACCAGAGATACCTCGCCGCAGCTTGTTTCATGCCCTCAATTTAAAAGCCGTTGCCCATAGCGTAGCCAAAGATTTAAATAAAGACTATGCTGCCCTTACCTTAATTCTTATTCATCTTGGTAGTGGTATTTCTGTTGGTGTGCAGCAAAATGGCAAAATGATTGATGTAACCAATCCTAATGATCTCGGTCCTTTTTCTCCGGAACGTGCCGGTGCTGTACCTTCCTATGGTTTGCTTAACCTGTGTTTTTCCGGTAAATATACCCTTGATGAAATCAAGAAGAAGCTAATTGGCAATGCGGGGTTGCTGGCTCATCTTGGTACCAGTGACGGCCGGGAAGTGGAAAGCCGCATTGCGGGTGGCGATACTAAAGCTGCCCTCATTTATGAGGCGATGGCTTATCAGGTAGCAAAAGAGATTGGCGCTATGGCCACTGTCGTACACGGGCAGGTGGACGGAATTGTTCTCACCGGTGGTTTGGCTTATTCACAAATGCTGGTCAAAATGATTACCGACCGGGTGAATTTTATCGGTCCAGTGATCGTCCATCCCGGGGAAGACGAACTTAAGGCTTTGGTTGAAGGGGCTTTACGGGTATTGCGTGGTGAGGAGCAAGCGAAAGCCTATGAGTGAACTTGTTTCAGCAGAGCTGAAACATCGGTGGGTTCAGGTGGGGAGTCTACCCCACCTGACAAACGCCGCCTGCAGAGGCGGGAGCTTAACTCGCCGCAAAAGATAAACAGGAAACTGGTAATTACTGGTGAGTATTCTTGCTCAGCAACTCATGCAGCGTTTTATACTTTTTGCTCATGGTATGTAATTCTTTAAGTAACTCCCGGATCGTACCACTAAAGTAAAAGCCTTGAGCCAAAATCACTTTCATGGGGACATCCCTCCTTATGGAGGTAAGATATGAACTATTTTAGTAATATATGTTAAAAAAAATAGGAGGCTATTATATGTCACACACCCAGACAGATCTTTATGAACAGTTAACAAGCTCGGAACGTTTATTTGAGGGTAAAGTCATTAACCTGCGACGGGATGAGGTAATTCTTCCTAATGGCCGAACCGGAATGCGGGAAGTGGTAGAACACCCTGGCGCAGTTGCCATTGTGCCGGTAACAACTGATGGCGGTATTATCCTGGTACGGCAATTTCGTCATCCCATTGGCCAGATTATTCTCGAAGTACCTGCCGGAAAACTTGATCCTGGTGAAGACCCCGCAGATTGTGCAGAGCGTGAATTAGCTGAAGAAACTGGTTTTATGGCCAATAAATTGCGCAAGCTGACATCCATGTATACAACTCCGGGATTTTCCAATGAGATTATTCATATCTATCTGGCAGAAGATCTTGTCGAATCAGATAAACAGCCTGATGAAGACGAGTTTATTCACACTGAGGTCTTTACCCCTGAACAAATCCGGGAAATGATTGCCAGTGGTGAACTATGTGATGCCAAGAGCTTAGTGGCGTTATGTTTGGCAGGAATATAACTATATGTTAAATCAGTATTTTACTGATCTGCACATTCATGTAGGCATGAGCCACAGCGGTAAATGGGTAAAAATCCCAACTTCAAGGCGGTTAACAGTCCGCGGAATCTTAGAGGAAGCAACTGATCGTAAAGGGTTGAATATCATCGGTATTATTGATGCCTTATCGCCATTGGTACTTGCCGATTTAAAAGCGCTTATCGAAGAAGAAGTACTTTTGCCAGCCAGCAGTGGTGGCTATATCTACCGGGATAATACGCTCGTTGTACTTGGTGCGGAGATTGAAACACGGGAAGTAAACGGTGGTTTGGCACATACCCTGATATTTGTGCCTGATTTTAAAACAATGACAACCTTCTCTGCCTATATGAGTCAATATATCCGTAATATTAATCTTAGTTCGCAAAATGCCCATATACCCCTAAAACAGCTCATTCAAATTGCCAGCGGTTTTGAGGCCCTTATCATCCCAGCCCATGTTTTCACTCCCCATAAAAGCCTTTTCGGCGTATGCTGCCAACGGTTATCCCATATTCTGTCTGATCAGGATATGGGTAAAATAGCGGCAATTGAACTAGGACTAAGTGCGGACAGCAACATGGCAGACAGAATCAGTGAGTTAGCCGGCTACACGTTTATAACCAATTCAGATGCCCACTCACTTGATAAAATTGCTCGTGAATACAATATTTTTTCTATGGAAACCTTGTCATTTCAAGAGATAGCTAACACCTTATCCCGTACAGGAGAGCGTCAGGTTATAGCCAACTATGGGCTTGATCCCCGCTTAGGAAAGTATCACCGTACTTTTTGCCACAAGTGTGGCTTTACTGATAACCAAACTGGTCTGAATCTTGATGCCTGCTGCCCAAAATGCGGCAGCAATACGTTAACTAAGGGTGTATTTGAACGGATTAATGAAATAGCCGATTATGCTGAGCCACATCCGCCTGCACACCGGCCGCAGTATTGTTATCAAATACCTTTAGAATTTATCCCCGGACTAGGTAAAAAAGTTATGGCTAAACTACTGGAAGCATTTGACACAGAAATGAATATTCTACACTACGCGACGCATGAAGCTTTGTCAACCGTGGCTGGTATTAAAATTGCCAATTTTATTATGGCTGCACGAGTTGGAACGGCAGCAATCAGTGCTGGCGGCGGCGGCATTTATGGTCGCATGCTAAATATAGTGGACAAATAGGTCTAAACAGTTTTAGCAAGACATATATTGTAGCAGGTACTGACAGGGAGGTACATGCATGCTAAAACTTTTTCGCCGTAATGCCGCCGATTATATTCGCGCGAATATTGTGGCTTATTTTTTTATGATACTTATTTTTGTTATCGGCATAGTTATTGGAGCTATGGCTGTAAAAACACTGCCTGATGAACAAAAAATAGAACTTGTCGGCTATTTGCGAGTATTCTTTCAAGGTCTGACGGAACAACCATCGGGAATCGGTACTACCCAATCCCTGTTAACTAGTGTAATTGGTAATAATAGTAGACTAATTGGTATTATGTGGCTGCTGGGTTTTACTATTGTCGGTATACCCTTTGTCCTGTTCATGGTATGTTTACGAGGATTTGTTATTGGGTTTACTGTTGGGTTCTTAGTCAACGAATATGTAATGAAAGGGTTATTATTTGCTATTGTTGCCGTGTTGCCGCACAATTTTCTAGCTGTGCCCGCTATTTTAGCCACCGGGGTAGCGGCGACAACCTTTTCTTTAATGTTAGTGCGGCGTAAGCATCATAGCAAAGATAATCTACTTTACAACTCAATCGCCTATT
Organism: Sporomusa sp. KB1; assembly: GCF_007830295.1. Lineage (GTDB taxonomy): Bacteria > Bacillota > Negativicutes > Sporomusales > Sporomusaceae > Sporomusa. The sequence goes on from NZ_VLKC01000002.1 coordinate 4,464,702, forward strand.
CGGTATTTTGTTTAGCTATGCTGGTGATAATGCTGGGCGCGGCACTAATAGAAGTATTTGTTTCACCGGTATTTATGAAACTGGTAGCACATCTTATCCGCACATAAAAAAACGCTACGCGTCCTTTGTCTTACGTTGAGTCAATGGAGAATACAAGGTGAGGGGTTTACTTTTGGCATTGCCCCAAGCCTCCAAAAACTGAAAAGCCGGGCAATATTCCTAAAATCCGTAAACTCACTACGCTCAAACAGTACGGATTTTTTAACGGAATACCGCCCGGCTTTTCTCCTGCGAAACGCTTTTTCCGGCAAAGGCCGGGGGGTTATTACTTATAATTGAATTTACAAAATAAGAATAAAGCTACTACGGGGTGAATAAGTTATACTATTAAGTTAAGCAGCAATGAGTAAACAAATTACGGTGGGAGGGGAAGTAAAGGCGCATGGTAATAACATTTTATTGGCGAAGTTTCCTTAAAAGATCCAAATTATATATCAAGATTATTCTATTAACGCTTATTATCTTCTATATTCTACCTGCATTGATTACCTTACTAATGGAATACAACAGTCCTGGTCTGAAAATACGCGACCAACATCTATTAGAAAAGCCTTTACGGGTTATGGCTACTGCTAGTCTGGTTGACATTTACGGTATGACATAGAGTAGCAGCTCTTACAAAAAAATGCTAAAACTTTACAAAACAACAGTAGACAAATAAAGGAAAAGTAAACTTAATGTTGAATAAAATAGCTAGACCAGATACTTGTAATGTGTTGGCCGGAAATCTGGGAAGAAAAAAGGGTGGTAAAATAAAATGGAATCGTATGTTAATGAATTCATTAACTACCTTGCAGTTGAGCGGGGATTAGCTCAAAATACGCTAGAATCTTACGGACGGGATCTCAGGCAATACCAGACGTTTTTGCAAAATAGTCAATTAGATTTTTTACAAAACTCAAATCGTGACACCATCCTAAGTTATCTTAACAATCTCCAAGTCAAGGGGCGGGCTGTTTCTACAATATCACGCAATCTTGCTGCGATCAAATCATTTTATCAATATCTTGTTCGCGAACGTCATCTCGAAAAAGACCCGGCCGTGAACCTGGAGTCTCCAAAACTCGAAAAGAAATTACCTAAGATTCTTAGTATTGCTGAAGTGGAAGAGTTATTAAAACAACCCAACACCATTCAACCTACTGGCCTTAGGGATAAAGCCATGCTGGAGTTATTATATGCTACTGGTATCAGAGTTTCAGAGTTAATCAATCTCAATATATCTGATGTAAATCTTGATATGGGGTATATCAAATGTTATGGTAAAGGGGCTAAGGAACGGATTGTACCACTGGGCTCAATTGCTGCCAAATGTGCGCAAGAATACATAAATAAAGGCCGTCCTAAGCTGGTTCGCACCTACGAAGAGTCTTCTTTGTTTGTCAACCATCATGGTAACCGGCTTACTCGTCAGGGTTTCTGGAAAATTATTAAAAAATACGCGTTGGAAGCTAATATTACCAAGGACATTACTCCTCATACCCTTCGGCATTCCTTTGCTACCCACTTATTGGAAAACGGCGCCGATTTACGTTCGGTTCAGGAAATGCTCGGTCATGCCGATATATCAACAACACAAATTTATACTCATGTAACAAAAAATCATTTGAAAGAAGTATATGATAAAACACATCCCCGCGCATAATAGTACTATACTACTTTACAGAGGAGCTATAGAAATTTGTTTAAACGAATATTTGTGATTGTACTTGACAGTGTAGGAATTGGAGCTATGCCTGATGCTTTTCACTATGGCGATACGAAAGCCAATACGCTGGTACATATTGCTGAATATAAGGGCGGGCTGAATTTGCCGGTACTGGCTAGCATGGGGTTAGGTTTAATTGAACCCATTGCTGGTATTCCGGAAGTTTCCCGTCCTATTGCTGCTTTTGGGAAGATGGCTGAGATTTCTGTTGGTAAAGATACAACAAGTGGCCATTGGGAATTGGCTGGTTGTCCACTGTTTACCGCATTTCCTGTGTACCCAAACGGGTTTCCACCTGAAGTCATCGAAAAGTTCACCACTTATACCGGGCTGCGTGTCTTAGGCAATAAAGCGGCATCAGGTACAGAAATTATCGTGGAATTAGGCGAAGAGCATTTGCGTACAGGCCAACCAATCGTATATACTTCAGCTGATAGTGTTTTTCAAATTGCTGCCCATGAAGAAATAATTCCTCTGGAACGTTTATATGAATTATGCAAAATAGTCAGAGAGAAAATTTGCGTTGGTGACCATGCTGTTGGCCGGATTATTGCCAGACCTTTTATTGGTAAACCGGGAAGTTTTGCCCGCACTGCCAATCGCCATGACTATAGTTTACAGCCACCTGAAGCAACCGTTCTTGATCTGCTGAAGCAAGCCGGCTTATCAGTGACTGGTATTGGTAAAATTGCCGACATTTATGCCCATCAGGGCTTAACTCAGTCGTATCCTACTAAATCCAACAAGCAGGGTATGGAAATTATTACAGACCTTGCTGAAAGAGATTTCACCAATGGCCTGATAATGGCCAACCTTGTCGAATTTGACAGTGCTTACGGACATCGCAACGATCCGGCAGGCTATGCTCAGGCACTGGAAGAGTTTGACCTTGCTTTAGCCAGTTTCAAAGCTAAACTCACAGAGGATGATTTATTATTCATAACTGCAGACCATGGCTGTGATCCTACACTAGCAGGTACTGACCATACAAGAGAATATGTGCCGCTTTTAGCCTATCACCAACGCTTGGCGGGACAGGTGATAAATCTGGGAGTACGATCAACATTTGCCGACCTGGGAGCAACGATAGCTGATAATTTCGGGTTACCACCGCTGGCGTATGGACAAAGTTTTCTAAAAGACCTATTGAGGTGATAAATAGTGTGGGCTGCTGATATAATTACCAAAAAACGTGATGGCGCAGAGCTTTCAGATAATGAAATTGAGTGGTTGATAAAATCATATACAAGTAATGAGATACCAGATTATCAAATGGCAGCTTGGCTGATGGCGATCTTCTTTCAAGGCATGACAAACAAGGAAACGGCTGCTCTTACCATGGCTATGGCAACTTCCGGGGATATAGTTGATCTAAGTCAAATACCGGGGATTAAGGTGGACAAGCATAGTACAGGCGGAGTAGGCGATAGTACTACTTTGATCCTTGCACCCCTTGTAGCTGCTGCCGGAGTACCTGTAGCCAAAATGTCCGGACGGGGTTTGGGTTTTACCGGCGGAACCATTGATAAGCTGGAAGCTATTCCTGGCTTTAAGACCACACTGGCTCACCGTGAGTTTATTGCCAATTTGCTAACCTATAATATTGCATTAACCGGTCAGTCAGCTGCCATTGCTCCGGCAGATGGTAAACTTTACTCGCTCCGGGATGTTACAGCCACAGTAGAAAGCATACCGCTCATTGCCTCCTCCATAATGAGTAAAAAGATTGCCTCCGGCGCCGATAAAATTGTGTTAGATGTCAAAGTCGGCAATGGTGCCTTTATGAAGAATAAAACAGATGCCATTCGTTTAGCTGAAACGATGGTTGGTATTGGACAATTTGTTGACCGGGAAACAATAGCAATAATAACAAACATGGAGCAGCCCTTAGGTATGGCTGTCGGCAATAGCCTCGAGATTAAGGAAGCGATTAAACTATTATCAGGACAGGGAGAACTCGCGCTCAGAGAGATTTGTCTAACACTCGGCTCACATATGCTGGTGTTAGGAAAGAAAGCATCAACCCCTGAAGAGGGATACCGGCAGTTAGCCGCCTTGATCGATAATGGGCAGGCTTTAGCCAAGTTTGAAGAATTCATTGCTGCTCAAAGCGGTGATGCTACTATTGTGCATGACAATACTAAGTTACCCCAGGCCCATTTTATTCAAGAAGTAAGCAGTTTGGGACAAGGTTATGTTACGGCTATTAGTGCCGCTCAGATTGGGTATGCTGCAATGCGGCTTGGAGCAGGACGGGAATTTAAAGGACAAGCAATTGACTTGTCTGCAGGTATCGTTATGCAATGCCGGTTGGGTCAAGCCATTAGACGCGGGCAGCCCCTGGCAACTATCTATACGAATGACAAGTCAAGGCTTGAAGAAGCCAGATTAATGATCCAGCAGGCTGTTCGGATTAATACCCAACCCGCTGCTGCCATACCACTGGTAATGGGAATTGTTGATAAACATGGATTTCGCAATTGGCTGGCATAACGCCAGTCAATTTTTTTTGTTCTAATTTTGGTTAAGCTTTTTTAATCCGGGAAATCATAAATTCAAAGGAAAGGAGTGTTCTAAATTGATCCGAAAAACATTGCTAGCAACATTAGTATTATTTGCATTTGCTGTTACTACCGTTCTTGGCGCTCCGTTGGCACCAGCAAAATCACCGGCAGATGCACAGTTGCAGACAAGTGCTGTATCAGCTGTTCTCATGGACGAAAATGGAACCCTGCTTTTTGAGAAGGATGCCCATAAGCGATTGCCACCTGCCAGTGTAACTAAGATTATGACGTTGCTCTTAGCTGTTGAAGCCATTGAACAAGGGCGCATTAATCTTGTTGATGAAGTGTATACCAGTGAAACTGCCTGGCGTCAGGGTGGTTCGCAGATTTGGCTGGAACCAGGAGAAAAGATGACAGTTAAGGATGTGCTGTCAGCTATCGCTGTTGTGAGTGCTAACGATGCTGCCGTAGCACTGATGGAGCATATTTATGGCAGTGAACAGTCAGCGGTTGAAGCTATGAATAACCGGGCTGAATCGCTTGGCCTTGCGGATACTCATTTTAACAATGTGAATGGATTGCCAACAACCGATCACTATATGAGCGCTTATGATGCTGCGCTAATTGCTAAAGAAGCTGTTACACACCCATTATATATGGACATGTGTGGTATCAAAGAAACATGGCTGCGGGACGGCAAGAATTGGCTTGTTAATACCAATAAACTGCTGTGGTGGTACAAAGGCGGCGATGGTTTAAAAACCGGCTGGACGGAAGAAGCAAAGTATTGTTTTGTCGGCACTGCCAAGCGGGATGGCCTCCGGCTTATTTCGTCAGTCTTTGCCACACCTGAACCACGCTCACACCTTAGAGAAAGTATGAAATTGCTTGATTGGGGTTTCGCTAACTTTGCCGCTGTACCAATAGTAAATCAGGGAGCAGTAGTAGAGCGGCTAAAAGTCAACAAAGGGATTGAAAAGGAAATCCAACTGGTAGCCTCTCAAGACTTAAATCTAATTATCAGCAAAGGACAAAGCAAAAACTTACAGAAAAAGATAGTAGCCGATTCAAGTATTAACGCACCAATAACCGAAGGTCAAAAATGCGGCGAACTAGTTGTAATCAAAGATGGTAAAGAAGTCGGCAAGGTTAATCTGATTGCAGAAAAATCCATTCCTAAAGCTGGTTTGATACGCATTTTTCAGACTATGATCACTAATATATTTACTGTATTTAACTAGCCTCATAATCTAGCTGTTCTTGAAACTGCAGGAAAATTTCTGCAGTTTTTTATTTTTATTTGGCAGGAAAATTTTTCCTTTTATCGAATTAGCTATATAGTAATGCTGATAACTTAGGAGGTTATATCGTTGAAAGTCGTTACATTTATGAAGCAAGGTATTCTTGTTGTAAGGCTTGAGGGTGAGTTGGATGTTTGCGGGGCTAACGAATTTCGTACTTCAGTTGACGAGGCGCTTGCTGCAACAGGTGCCAAACATATCTTACTTAATATGCAGGGCGTTAGTTTTATCGATAGTTCGGGATTGGGTGTTGTTCTTGGGCGGTACAAGCGTATTGCTCAACTTGGAGGTAAAATACTTGTCGTTCATCTTGAACCACAGATAAAGCGGATATTTGAATTGGCTGGATTAATGAAAATATTGACAGTCTATCAATCAGAAGAGCAAGCGTTAGATTTACTATGAGGAGGCTTTGCCAGTGGGAATCCAAATAAAAAATCAGATAAAGCTCACAATCTTAAGTATTAATGAAAATGTGGGATTTGCCAGAGCCGCTACCGCCGCTTTTTCAGCCCAGGCAGATTTGACGCTCACGGAAATTGATGAAATTAAAGTCGCTGTTTCAGAGGCGGTCTCTAATGCCGTCATTCATGGTTATGGCAGTGATCCCCATAAGCAAAATTATATTGAATTAGTAATGAACTTGTATCAAGATAAACTTGAGTTTATCATAATTGACTATGGCCATGGAATTGCCAATATTGAAGAAGCACGGCAACCTTCATTCTCAAGTGATCCGGAACGCATGGGGCTGGGTTTTGTCTTTATGGACTCTTTTATGGATGAGCTGGAGGTTCTATCTAAACTCGGTCAGGGTACAACCATAAGAATGGTTAAACTGCTTGTACCAAGTACCGAGCACTAGGTGAAGAGCATGCTCAAAGAAGAAGAATTTAAAGAACTGCTAACTAAGGCCCAATCTGCCGACATATCGATAAGTGACCAAGCGAAAGAGCGTATTCTTGAAACCAATCTAAATCTAGTACGAAGCATTGTGCACCGCTTTACCAATCGCGGCTATGAATGGGATGATTTGTTCCAAATCGGCTGTATTGGCCTCTTAAAAGCGATTGAGCGTTTTGATTTGGGCTTTAATGTTAAATTTTCTACCTATGCTGTGCCGATGATCATTGGTGAAATCCGGCGATATATTAGAGATGATAATCCGGTTAAAGTCAGCCGTCCGTTAAAAGAACTTGCTTTTCGGGTCCATAAGACACAGGAAAAGTTGCAGGGAAACCTGGGACGTGAGCCAACAATTACTGAAATTGCTAAAGAACTGTCGCTCGCCCCGCAGGAAATTGTTTCAGCACTGGAAGCCGTTCAGCCCCAAGTATCTTTATATGAACAGACGTTTCAAAGCAGTGATGGCGGCGATGCTATCCATCTGCTGGATCAACTCGTATTAGCAGATGGTCAGGATAGTGGTTATTTTGATAAATTAGCATTGCGAGAGGTATTAACCCGTCTGCCGGTAAAGGAACGCACGGTAATCTATTTACGCTTCTTTGCTGATAAAACCCAGGCAGAAATTGCAACGATAATTGGATTATCTCAGGTACAGGTATCACGAATAGAAAAGCAAGCACTCAAAATAATTAGAAAACTATTGCAGACCTCATAAGTGAGGTCTGTTTTTATTTTACTATATATTCGCAAAAGTCTTTAACCACGTTGTATATAGTAAATTAAATTGCGGGCATAATAAATAGGGGTGATCATAATGGAACGTAGTATCGATAATTACAAACTTAAAGGGATCATTTACCTGTTCATAGTATTTTTGGTGATGGCCAGCAGCACGGCCGCCTGGCTTTATTTTAGTTCAGACATTCCCAAGAAAACTCCGATGCGGGCTAAACAAGTTTTTCTTTGGCATAACAATCAAAATAATGCACAAACTAGTATTGCCAATTAACTATAATCATTACAGGGGGTAATACGATGGTTGTAAAAGTCATTGAGTTAGTAGGAACATCTCACCACAATTGGACTGAGGCAGTTGACAATGCTGTTCTGGAAGCTTCTAAAACGGTAGACGACATTATGGGAGTTGAAGTCACCAATTTTACCGCGAATGTAGGCAAGGGGCATATTGCAGAATACAAAGCTGATGTGAAGATTGCTTTCCAGGTTCACCACTAAGATTTCTTGGAAATCAAGAAAGACACCTCTTGTGGTGTCTTTTCTTGTTAGAAAGTACTCGCGCGAGTGGAGGTGGCAAACACATGTTTAAGAGTAAAGCCAGTCAGGCCGAGCAACAACAATACCAGGAAAAATTTGAACAACTAAAACCTAAAACACCGATCCTCAAAAACGTAATCTGGGCATTTATTGTCGGTGGGTTAATTTGTGTGTTAGGACAATTTTTAGTGAATTATTTTGTAAGTTTGGGGTTTAGTAACAAAGAAGCTGGTGGTCCTACTTCTGTTGTATTAATATTTTTAAGTGCTTTGTTCACCGGATTAGGTATCTATGATGAACTGGGCCGCAGGGCAGGAGCTGGTTCTATTGTGCCAATTACCGGTTTTGCCAATTCAATCGTAGCTCCTGCTATGGAGTTTAAACGCGAAGGCTATGTATTTGGTATTGGCGCAAAGATGTTTATCATTGCCGGACCCGTACTCGTATATGGCATCTCAACAGCCATACTTATTGGCTTTATTTATTGGTTACGATTATAAAAAGCGAGGGAAATAGCATGAATAAAAAACGCGGACAACAAAGCATTATTTTTGCCTCGCCACCGGTCATAACAAGTACAGCTAATATAGTGGGGCCGATGGAAGGGGATGGCCTCTTAACCGAGTTCTATGATCGAATACTCAGCGATACTCTTGATAATAATTCCAGCTGGGAACAATGTGAATCCGCCATGATGGAATGGGCGATAAAAACCGCAGTAACTAAAGAAACTAGTGCCATTGATGATGTTGACTATGTTCTTGCCGGCGACTTGCTTAATCAGTTAATGAGTACCCATTTTGCACTAAGAGGCGTCGGACGACCTTTTTTGGGGTTGTATGGCGCTTGCTCGACAATGGTGGAAGGGATGCTAGTCGGTTCTACGCTGATTGATGGGGGATTTGCCAACAAGATTGTTGCCGCTGCGTCCAGCCACCATGATGCAGCCGAACGGCAATACCGCTTTCCAACAGAACAGGGTGTGCAACGGCCAATGGTATCACAGTGGACAGTGACCGGTTCAGGCGCTGCAGTTATTTCGGCCATTGGTAATGGACCGCGGATTACCGCTGCAACAGTGGGTAAAATAGTAGATATGGGGCTAAAAGATCCTAACGCTATGGGACCGGCAATGGCTCCCGCCGCTGTTGATACGTTATGGCATCATTTTGAAGACTCTGGCCGCCAGCCTGATTATTATGACATGATATACACTGGTGATCTTGGCAGTGTCGGTAAAGCGTTGGTTATCGAGCTATTTAAAGAAAAAGGTGTTGATTTATCGGCAAATTACGAAGATTGTGGCTGCATGATTTTCAGTAAAGATCAGGATCCCCATGCCGGTGCCAGCGGCTGCGCCAGTTCAGCTATAGTATTTACCGGCTATATTTACCGGCTGCTTATGCAGCAAAAGCTGCACAGGATTCTACTAGTAGGTACAGGCAGTTTACACAGTACGACATCGTATCAACAAAAAGAATCTATACCCTGTATTGCGCATGCTGTAGCACTCGAGATGTAAAGGAGGTAACCCACATTTGCAAACCTATCTAATGGCCTTTGTCATTGGCGGCTTGATTTGTGTACTTGGGCAACTACTCATGGATCTCACTCCGCTTACGCCAGCTCATGTCTTAGTATTATTTGTCGTCTTAGGCGGTGTTCTCAGCGGCTTAGGTCTATATCAGCCGTTAGTTGATATTGGTGGCGCCGGAGCAACCGTTCCGTTACCTGGGTTTGGTCATTCCCTGGTGTCTGGCACAATTGAGGAAATAAACAAAGTAGGTTTATGGGGAATCTTTACCGGAGCTGTTAAAGCAGCTGCAGCCGGAATAACGGCTGCAATCGTTTTCGCTCTGGCCATAGCAATAGTATTTAATCCGAAAGGGTAAATACTAGTACTATGGGATAGTGTCCTTAGTAAATTATGGGGTGATAAATGTGCCAAAGCGAGTTTCTAAAATAGCAAGTTATATTAAGCCTAACCAGTTACGATCACAAAGTCCGGAGCGTTCACAGATCGATGAGAGTGTTATCGAAGACATGGCCAAAATTTTTATGCAAACACAGGCTAATATGGTAAATAATCCTAAACAACAAACGAATAATTCCCAGGAAGTACTAAACCTATTACACCAAATTAATAATAAACTAGAAAACTTACAAGGCTCTCTTACCAGTAGTGATGCCGATGATCAGTCCCAGCAAGACATTCCACAATCTGGGCAAAATCAAATAAGCCAACAGATACAATCCGGGCAAAACGCTCAGGCAACTGCCAGTTCGACCGCTGAATCTGATGTGTCACAAGAATTAAAAAAATTATTTAGCACTTTACTTACAACTGGCGGACAAGCAACCACCTCCGGTGGCAAGCAAGCGGAAAATGCAAGCAGCCAAAAACAAATTCAGCAGCAACAAAGCCAAAACACCACGCAAGGTAACAATCAAAATTCCTCAATTGCTGTACAAACAGCGGCACAAGTACTTTCCCAAGCCCAGTATGAACTTTCCAATGAATTAGAAGCAAGCCTGCAAAGTCTCAAACAAGTAATAAGTGAAAGTGAAAAAATTGCTAATAAAATTAGCAATTTATTAGGAGAAGAAAATAACCAAAAGCAATGAGGTGTTGAATTGGAGAAGGTAACTGAACTTGATAAAAAAATCCGCGTTATTCTTGTTACCGATGGTGACAGGGTAGCTCAGCAAGCAGTTGAAACAATTGGCGCCTCTTTGGGATTACGATGTATTTCAGCTTCAGCAGGCAATCCAACACCCATCAGCGGCAAAAAAATTGTTGAGCTTTTGAAAACCGTCCCCTATGATCCGGTGTTAGTTATGTTTGATGATAAAGGCCGCTGCGAAAAAGCGGAGGGAGAACAGGCACTTGAATATGTTGCCAATCATCCTGACATCGAAGTACTCGGCGCAGTAGCAGTAGCCTCCAATACTACTGGTATCGACGGAGTCCATGCTGATGCATGTATTGACTGCCAAGGGCATGTAATTGATCTGTCAGTTGATAAAAAAGGAGAAATAAAAAAACAAAAGGATTGTGCCTGCAATCCGATGATTACTGGTGATACTGTTGATGTGCTTAATGATGTTGAAATACCGGTTATTATCGGTGTAGGCGATATCGGAAAAATGGATAAACATGACGATCTTAGCCGAGGTGCACCAATCACCCGGAGAGCAATTGAAGAGATACTGAAACGGAGTGACATTATTCATGGCTGATGAAAAAACAATTGCCAAAGAGATTGACAGCAATATAAATTATATTAAAGCCAAACTGGGGGTTGGCGAAACTTTTGATATCATCTTCCGTGAATACAAAGTAGGTCGAAAACGTGCGGCTTCCTTTTCCATAAATGGCATGACCAATGATGTTGTGTTATCAAATGTACTCGAAGAATTGACTGCCTACAACCAGGAAGATTTGACGATTAATACCTTAGAGAAACTGTTTTATTCCCGGGCAACCCATTCCCAGGCCAAACTACTGACAACTATGAATGATGCAATAACCAGTCTGTTATCAGGAGAAATGCTTTTTTTTGTTGATGGCGCAGAACAGGTCATCGTTCTAGATGCTCGTGCCTACCCGGCCCGCGCTCCTGCCGAATCTAATATTGAAAAAGTTACCAGAGGTTCGCGTGATTCTTTTGTCGAAACGATCGTATTTAACACGGCTCTAATCCGCAGACGTTTACGTGACCCCAATCTACGATTTGAAATAGTTAAGGTTGGTACGCGGTCTCAGTGTGATATTGCCGTTTGCTACATTAAAGATATTACCAATACAGAGTTAATTGCTACTGTCAAAGACAGGCTTAACAATATCAATATTGATGGCATACCGATGGCCGAAAAGGCTATCGAAGAATATATTGTCGGCGGCAGTAAGTGGAACCCGTTACCAAAAGTGCGGTACACCGAGCGTCCCGATGTTGCTGCAGTCCACCTGCTAGAAGGTCATGTATGCATAATTGTGGATACTTCGCCGAATATTATGATTTTGCCAACAACTCTGTGGCATCATGTACAACACGTCGAGGAATTTCATCAAAATGTAGTTATTGGCTCCTACCTGCGGCTAATTCGATTAGTTGGTGTGTTACTGTCATTAATTCTGCCGCCTTTATGGCTGGCATTCGTATTAAGCCGCCAGTTATTGCCTGAGTCGCTTGCTTTTCTCGGCCCCCAGTCGCCCGGCATAATACCTATCGGTATCCAATTTCTCCTGGCAGAATTCGGCGTGGAGTTAGTCAGAATGGCAACTGTGCATGTTCCTACAGCGCAGTCTACTGCGCTCGGTTTTATCGGCGCTTTCATGCTGGGCGACATTGCCACTAAGGTGGGGTTATTTGGCAATGAGACTATTTTTTATACTGCCGTAGCGGCAGTCGGTGCTTTTGCTACTCCCAGTATGGAATTTGCTATGGCAATACGTCTCTTTCGGGTCATCATCCTTATTTTAGTGATGCTGTTTAAAATACCAGGCTTATTGGGTGGGTTACTAGCAGTCTTCCTGCTGATGCTAACAACAAAATGTTTCAATATTCCCTATTTATGGCCAGCGCTGCCTTTTAATTTTAGTGCCATGAAAGATGTATTATTCCGTCTGCCGATACCAAACAAGATCCTACGTCCAGCGGTGCTTAAACCGCAAGATCAGGATCGACTTCAAAGTTCCGGCGAACAAGAAGATACTAAAAAGAATAAGGGCAATAAAAACAAATAAGAAAATGCCGCCCACTTTCAATTGCGGGCGGCATTTAAGTTGCTATTGAGATTCACTTACCGCGGAAAAATTGGCGTATACGTCCCATGCTTTCATTGATAGTAGCTTGTTGTTCCTCAAACGCCCCTTTGTTTTCGGCATTAATAGCATCTTTCATTTGGTTTACTGTTGCATGGGTCTTGGTAACCTCACCCCAAACACCAATTTGTTCCATACTTGGCTTTACTTTTTCCCATGTTCCCTGTAATTCTTTTACTTTAGCTGCAGCTTTTGGCCAATTTTTATCTTCTACAAAGAAGCTGACATTACGAATTCCGTTGCTAACAGCAATAATATCGGCAATAGGGGATAGTTTATATGATTTGCCAATATCGCTTACACTACCCATAAACTTAATTAGACTTTCGTAGGAGCCGGTTACCTTTTTACCATTGATGGCTGCTGTTAATTCTTCCATCGCTGCATCGGCTTCTTTTACGCCCTTTTTGTCGCCGACTGCGGCTTTAGCCTGTTGCCACAAAGCCTGTAGATTAGTAATTCCTGACTGAACCTGTGACCAATCTTCCTTATTAACTCCCTCAAATACAACCCCGGCAGTTGCTTCCAGGTCATATAATTCAACAGGTGCTGAAAAAAAACGTTCGATAAACGGTGGGTTTGGTTTTGACTCTACTGGTTTACCTGTTGGACCTATTTCTGGTTTGGGAGCAGGTTCAGACAGCGATCCGGATAAAAAGCCACAGCCAGTTAGAAATAGTGTCAAGAAAAGTAAGGACATTATACCAACTTTTACTGGTAATGATAGCCGCATCTAAGTAAATACCTCCTTCTTTTTTAGACAAAAATCATCCATTTGGGCCACCTATGTTTAGTCTAAACAAGTGTTACACATTTTAGTATAGAAATAATCGTCTATTTCATTTTGCTTTTTACTGCTTTTTTAGTATAATTTAGTAGTACGTTAAACGAAAGTTATGTTATAAGGAGGCTGTCTATTGTTTGGTTTTGATGCCGATATGATATTTCGGATTCCGGCACTATTAATTGCACTGACTGTACACGAATATGCGCATGCGAGGGCTGCTGTGACTTTAGGTGATCCGACACCAAGGCTTCTGGGGCGATTAACGCTAAATCCAGTCGCACATCTTGATCCGCTTGGTCTTATCATGCTATGGTTGTTTAAATTTGGCTGGGCTAAACCGGTACCTATCAACCCCAACTACTTTAAGAATTATCGCCAGGATATGTTAATCGTGTCCTTAGCCGGTCCGGTGTCAAATATGTTACTTGCGCTGTTAACAGCTTTCCTTATTGGAATTTTGGCTAAAATGCAGCTTTTAAACGGAAGCTGGATTAAGGTTTTGTGGATGACCTATACCTATAACATCATCCTGGCCATTTTCAATCTGGTACCGATACCACCGTTAGATGGCTCCAAAATATTGGCAAGCATACTTCCTGGTCGACAGGGACGAATTTTTGAACAAGTAGAACAGTATGGACCATTTATATTAATGGGGCTTGTCTATCTTGGCGTTATTGGTATGATTACTTATCCGCTTGAAAAAGGCTTGTCTTATGTAATTAATGCAATAGTTATGACAATTTTGTAACAGGAGGAGATACACTTGGCAAAAAAACGTATTTTTAGTGGCATGCAGCCATCAGGAAATTTTCATATGGGGAACTATCAGGTGCTTGCCAATTGGATTAACATGCAGGCAGAGTATGATTGTGTATATGCGATAGTAGACTGGCATGCGCTTACGTCTTCGTATGAAGATACCAGCAGAATTCCTGAACGCATTGAACATATGGCACTTGACTGGTTGAGTGCTGGGCTTGACCCGGAAAAAAATATTATCTTTGTGCAATCACACGTAAAAGAACATGCCGAATTGCATTTGTTATTATCCATGATGACCCCGTTATCCTGGCTTGAACGGGTACCCACTTATAAAGATAAATTACAGCAACTGGGTGAAATGGGTAAAGAAATTAATACCTACGGCTTCTTGGGTTATCCTGAACTGATGGCTGCCGACATCATGCTCTATAAAGCTGATGCTGTTCCGGTAGCTGAAGACCAAATACCGCACCTTGAACTGACACGAGAGATTGTTCGCCGGTTTGCGAATTTGTACAAGCCGGTGTTTCCTGAACCTCAGGCTATCTTAAGTCCACTGCTGCCAGGTATTGACGGACGCAAGATGAGCAAGTCCTACGGTAATGAAATTCCTTATGCAGCTGAACCGGATGAACTGCAGGCCCGGGTAAGACTTATGATTACCGACCCCCAGCGGGTCAAGAAAACTGATCCTGGCGACCCCGATATTTGTACAGTATATACCTTCCATAAAATTTTCAGTCCCGAACACAGTGAGATTGCCGGTCATTGCCGTAATGCCGGCATCGGTTGCGTAGACTGCAAAAAGCGGTTAGCCCAAAAGATGATCACTACTCTTGCCGATGTTCACGGTCGTCGTAAAGAGCTGGCTGCCAAACCTGATAAGATCAAAGAGATACTAGCCTACGGTGCTGAACGCGCACGGAAAATAGCAGCTGCAACCATGGAAGAAGTCCGGTCAATTATGCATCTGAGCTAACTTGTGGCTTATAGTATTAAGCTAGACGCTTTCGAGGGGCCATTAGCCCTATTGATGCATCTGATTGAAAAAAATCAGGTGGATATCTATGATATTCCCATAGCCACAATAACTGAGCAATATTTAGATTATCTTAAGGCCATGGAACAGTTTAGTATTGACGTGGCCAGCGAATTTTTGGTTATGGCAGCTACCCTGTTACAGATAAAATCGCGGATGCTATTACCACGTCCAGTTGTTTTAGAAGCAACCGAAGAAGGTATTGATCCACGGCAAGAACTAGTCGAACGATTAATTGAATACCGTAAATTTAAACAAATTTCACTGCTGCTTAATAAATTAGGGCACGACCGGGAACAGTTTGTTACCCGCTTTCCTCAGGAATTTGCCAAACAATTCCCGCTGCCGGAAGGACTTTGCCTTGACGATCTCCTGAAGGCATTTGCCGCACTGTGGGAAAGTTCTATCCCGGAATTTGCCGAAATTGCCCCTGAACAAATTAGCGTTAAAGATAAAATGCATGATATTATTACCCTCTTACGAAATAACAACGGGCATCTGGAATTTAACAGGACTATTATCCGGACAGGCTCCCGGTCGGAGTTTATTGCTGCTTTTTTGGCACTACTGGAACTAATCCGCTTAAAAAAGATCGTCATTTACCAGCAGAAGCCGTTTGCACCGATTGGCCTTACATTAAAGGAGTGACAGGAGAATATGTCGAACCGGCATTTGTGGGGAGCCATTGAGGCGTTGTTGTTTGCTAGTGGGCAACCGCTTCCACCGGAAAAAATTGCCGGGATACTCAACATTTCTATTGAGGAGGTCCATACACTAACTAATGATATGGCAACCTCAATGGCTGATGAAAAACGGGGCTTAACGATTGTTGAGGTAGCAGGTGGATATCAACTATGTACCAAGCCGATTTGGTTTTCCATTGTCAGTAAATTGGCTGAAATACAAGACAGCAGGTTGTCGGCAGCTGCATTGGAAACACTGGCAATTGTAGCCTTTAAGCAGCCTGTAACCAGACAGGAGATTGAAGGCATTCGTGGCGTTAACGCCGATCGAGTAATTGCAACCTTGCTTGACCGTTTTCTCATTAAAGAAATCGGACGCAAAGAGGCGGTAGGACGCCCGATTTTATATGGCACTACTAACGAATTTTTGCAATGCTTTGGGTTAAAAAGCCTGGATGATTTGCCAGCTATTGCCAGCTTAGTGCCTGTTGCCCCTGAGCAGTGAACTTGTTTCAGCATAGCTGAAACATCGGCGGGTTCAAGTGGGGAGTCTACTCCACCTGAACAAACGCTGCCTGCAGGGGCCGGAGTCTAACTCGCGCAAAAGATAAAAAGACAACTAATGGTTGTCTTTTTTTTTATCCAGATGGAAAGTTTGCGTTAACGCGTAGAGACATGAAATGCATAGTTTCGGGCAGTAGTGTAAAAAATCTAATATACCGAAGACAAAGAGGTAAAATACATGAACAATTGGCTATTCGTTTTGACGTCGACAGCCATTTTGCTAGTACTGGTTTTTCGTGTCAACGTATATATTGATTTACGCTTTTGCCGCCGTAACGATGACGATTATGTAGCTGTTACTGTATATGCCTTGCAGAAACTCTTTATTTATACTATAAAAATCCCAACAATTAAGCTTGTTCAGTATGATGATTTACCTTGGATTACATCTGAAATAGACGCTCCGCGGGGGGCAGCAACAACAAAGGTAAATCGTGAACAGCGCTTTATACAAAAAAGCATCAAACTATTATTCTATAATCCGGAACGTTTCCTGCGTCTGCTCAGAACAGCTAACCAGCTTATTCGTGGCTATCTCCGCTATGTGAATAGCCTTTCCAAGGGAATTCATTGTAAAAAATTTAAGTTAAAGATAATATATGGTTTTGAAGATGCCGCCTTTACTGGCATTATGATGGGTATACTAGGTTCATTGACTGAAAGTATGCTGAGATCTATACATAATCGACTGGTATTAGATGCCAAGCCGTGTATTAAAATACAGCCAATTTATGGGCACAGTCAACTTGAGATTGAGCTCAAGTGTATATTCAGGATACGATTTGGTAATGTTATTACTGCAACTATGGCAAATTTACTAAATTCAATGCACAGGGAGGCGACTCGCAGTGGCTGAGCATCCAATACAGGGTTTGATGAAAACGGCTATGGAAAGCATCAAAGGCATGATAGATGTCAATACCATTATCGGCGATGCAGTGGAAACTTCTGATGGCACAGTAATTATTCCCATCTCGCGGGTAGCATTTGGATTTGCAGCTGGCGGCGGTGACTATGAAGCGGAGGAGTTAAAAACCGACCACCCTTTTGGTGGTGCCAGCGGCGCTGGTATTAGCGTTAAGCCAGTAGGCTTTTTAGTATGCTCGCCAACTAATGGTGTACGGTTTATGTCTGTAGAAAGCAATCTTTTTTATGACCGTCTGATAGATATGGTGCCACAAGTAATGACTAAAATTGAAAATATGCTAAAAGGTGGTACTGATGAGGAAACTGACCTTGAACAGCTTGCTCATCCTGCCGCAACCGATTCTTCCCACCAGCATTCGGCTTACAGATAGTTTGATCTGAGCATGTATTGATTTATATGTAAACCCACACATAATTGTGTGGGTTTTTACATATAAATCTACTAATCATTAAGCTAAGCCATCAAGTTTCTCTTTAATTTGAGTAGAATGTAAAGCCTCTGCTTCAGCAAAATGTTTGAACATTTTAGCGACTTCCTGGTCGCCAATGCGATCAGCGAAAGACTGATAATCACGCACAAGTTCTTGCTTTTGCGTAAGTGTGGTACGTAAGGCTGTTTTGAGGTCAAGAGTTTCCATAGTGAATCACCTCCTTGAATTTGTTACTATTATCTCCGGCTGCGCATTAAATAATCCCCGGATATTATTACATCCAAAATTAGACAAGTTTTGTAATAAGTTAATTTTGACCTTGAGCCAAATTAATTATATAATAAGATTTGGCTTATAATTAAACGAAGGGATTGGACTCATGCGACAACTAGCTAATCTTGGAATACTGTTAGTCATATGCCTGGTGTTTTTGCCAACAACAGTATTCGCAGGAGATTTTATACCAGAACTTACGGCTAAATCAGCCATCGTCATGGAAGCGTCAACAGGAAAAGTGCTTTATAGCAGAAATGCCAGCGAACGGCGTTATCCGGCCAGTACTACCAAGATTATTACATTAATTACCGCGCTGGAGTATGGTAATCTTGATGATAATGTAGTTGCCAGTCCCAATGCCGCTACCACCGAAGGCTCGTCACTGTGGCTTTCACCTGGAGAACAGCTTAAACTACGTGACATGTTGTATGGTATAATGCTTGTTTCTGGTAATGATGCTACCGTAGCCGTAGCTGAGCATATTTCGGGATCAGTCGAAGGCTTCGCCAAGCTAATGACTGAAAAAGCGCATGCGCTTGGTGCAGTCAACAGCAACTTTGTAAATACCAGCGGACTACCTGATGAAAGACATTACACCACCGCCTATGATTTAGCTATAATTACGGCATATGGCTATAAGAATCCGCTATTTACTCAAATTGTTTCTACCAAGAATAAAATCATTCCCTGGCCTGGCAAAGAACATGATCGGGATTTATACAACGAAAATAGAATGTTATGGTTATATGATGGGGCAAATGGGGTTAAAACCGGCTATACCGACGCAGCGGGACGCTGCCTGGTTTCAGCTGCCAATCGAAATGGTATCCAAATCGTTGCGATCGTACTGGATAGTGAACGCATGTGGGATGATTCGATCAAGCTTTTGGATTATGGCTTTGCGCAGCTTAAACAAGTGCCTGTCATTACTAAGGGTGATATCTTAAAAACTGTTAAAATCAAAGAGGGAAAAGCAAGCAATGTCAAGTTACTGGCAGCCAATGATATTATCTTACCGATAGCAGACAATGAGCACGACAAATTTACCACTGTTGTTGAAGCCCCCGCCAAAATTACAGCGCCGATTGCTATTGGTCAGAAACTTGGCACAGTTAAAATTATGTACAATAACGTAGAGGTTGCCAATACAGATTTAATTGCCGACCAGCCGGTAGAAAAAAAATCATTTTTTACCATGTTTTGGGGATCAGTAGTTAGTTTCGTAACATTCGTAATTCATAACTTTGCTTGAAGGACGCCATTAGGCGTCTTTCTTTACGTTCTAGCTGGCTATAATTTGTCATACCATCATAATGGGTGATATTTACCATGATTAATCTAATTTGGATGGTACTTATAGCCAGTGGTATTATTTATGCCGGCATGAATGGACGTATTGAAGTTGTTACAGCAAGTGCTATCAGTGCAGCTAAAAGCGCAGTAGAATTATCCATTAACTTAATTGGCGTCATGTGTTTATGGTTGGGTATTATGCGAATTGCTGAATCAGCAGGCCTAATCAAAATCATTTCCTATCTTTTACAGCCCCTCGTAGGTTTACTGTTTCCCTCTGTACCCAAAAACCATCCGGCTATGGGTGCCATTATTATGACACTTAGTGCTAATATGTTAGGGCTGGGTAATGCTGTAACACCGCTTGGGATTAAAGCTATGCAGCAGTTACAAACCCTTAACCCCAAAAAAGATACGGCTACTGCAGCTATGTGCACCTTATTGGCACTCTGTACTACCGGCTTTACTCTCGTTCCGGCCACGATTATTGCCTTACGCTCTGCGGCAGGTTCAGTCAATCCTACCGAAATTGTAGGGTCAACCCTTATTGTTAGTTTGTTTGCTACCATTTTGGTACTTATTGTTGATCGGCTGTGTCAAATGATATGTAAACGGTAAGCAAGGGGGATGTCCTCATGTTGCTTGAACTGTGTGAGCAGTTATCAGTCTGGGTAATTCCTGCTGTACTGCTCCTAATTCCGGTAATTGGGTATTTTAAAAAAGTAAAAGTATATGAAGCCTTTGTTGAAGGCGCTGCCGAAGGGTTTCACACAGCCATCCGCATCCTGCCATGTCTTGTTGCCATGCTGGTAGCTATCAGTATCTTCCGGGCATCAGGGGCCTTGGATGCGTGTGTAGAGTTTATGGCCCCGGTACTGCATATGCTAGGTGTACCAGCTGACTTAGTGCCGCTGGCAATCATGCGGCCACTGTCAGGAAGCGGCTCGCTGGGAATAGCGACCGAACTCCTCAACACCTATGGTCCTGATTCCCTGGTTGGGCGAATAGCCTCTACCGTATTAGCCAGTACTGACACAACCTTTTATGTGTTGACAGTCTATTTTGGCGCAGTGGCTGTCAATAATCCCCGCTATGCACTGCTAGTTGGATTGTCTGGTGATATTGCCAGTTTCCTGGCTTCTGTTTACATATGCCAATATCTGTTCGGTACTAACTGGTAACAATTTGTTACCAGTATTTTTATGCTTGTATTTTGTGGCACTTCAAGGAGCAACGAATACACTGTAGTGTGATTTCAAAGCAGGAATTGGAGGGGAAGTCTATGATTAAGGTGGTCGTGGTCGGTGGTGGCTGGGCTGGTTGTGCCGCAGCGTTAGCAGCGTCTAAAGCGGGAGCTCAGGTAGTTTTACTTGAACGCACCGACTTATTGCTGGGAACGGGTTTAGTTGGCGGTATATTCCGTAATAACGGCAGGTTTACAGCAGCTGAAGAAGCAATTGCCATGGGCGGCGGAGATTTATTTGTGGCCATGGATGCTAATACCAGACACCGGGGCATAGATTTTCCCGGACATAGTCATGCGTCTTTTTATGATGTAACTACCATGGAGCCATTGGTAAAAAGGATTCTCCAAAACTATGGTATTGATATTAAGACACGTGCAAGAGTATCTGGTGTTGTTAAACATGGGAAGAAAATCCAGTATCTCACTGACGACAATGATGAAATTATTAATGGTGATGCCTTTGTTGACACAACAGGAACTACCGGTCCAATGGGCAATTGCTTAAAGTATGGTAATGGCTGTGCCATGTGTATTCTTCGCTGCCCGACTTTTGGGCCGCGGGTGAGCCTAACCGCCAAAGCTGAAATCAAAGAAGTAATGGGTAAAAAAGCAGATGGCTCCTATGGTGCAATGAGTGGCTCCTGCAAGATTAATAAAGATTCGCTTAGCTTGGAGCTCAAATCCCAGTTGGAAAAAGAGGGCATGGCAGTAATCCCCTTGCCTGAAAATCTTAAAAAATCAGGTATGCTCGGCAAAAAGGCTTGTTCACAATATGCCATTGCTGATTATGCCGAGAATATTGTTCTTATTGATACTGGTCATGCCAAGCTGATGACCCCTTTTTTTCCGCTTGACCTGTTACGAACGATACCCGGACTTGAACGCGCCCGTTATGAAGATCCCTACTCTGGCGGAGTAGGCAACTCTATCCGCTATCTGGGCATTGCCCCCTGTGATAGTTCACTAAAAGTGGAGGGAATAGATAATTTATTCTGTGCAGGCGAAAAATCAGGAATATTAGTTGGTCACACGGAAGCTGTGGTAACCGGGCTGCTTGCTGGCCACAATGCCGTTCGCTGTTGCCTTGATATGCAGTATCTTGAACTCCCGTCCGAATTGGCTTCCGGTGATTTTATTCGGTTTATTCATGAACAAATGACCACAGAGGAAGGAATTAAACTAAGATATACCTTCTCGGGTTCGATATATTTCGAACGCATGAAAAGCTTAGGGCTTTATTCAGCACAACGCAGCGATATTACGGAACGAATAAACAAGGCCGGCCTTACCGATATTTATAATACTTGTTTGGTATAATGAGGAGGGATCGTTATGCTTAAAAAATTGGCTAGCCGATGTATTGATATCAACTCACCCTATTGTCCCTGCCTGCTAGCGGAAACTAATCATTGCACTTTTTGCAGTCATTTGAAAGGTAAGGAGGTATGTGACTGTAACTGGAGTGGAGTGTGCATACTATATGAAAAACAGTGGCAACTGAAAAAAAATAATTGGCTAAGTGATATTGATGCACCAGTACGTTTGGAAGCTGATACTGAGTTTGTCGTAAAAGAGAAAATTTCTGAGCATACATACTTATTAGAAATTGAAGTTACGCCTGAACTTGCTCAGTCAGTTGACAAATGCGGCTCTTTTGTTTTTTTGCGCCGGCCAATAGACCAGCAATTTTATCACTTTCCCACCGGTGTAATGAAGGTAACCGGGAATACTATTCAGGTAGTTGTCGAAACAATTGGTCCTAAATCTGCGCGTCTGCTAGCTAATGATAATAAACAAGTATTAGTACGTGGACCATATTATAATGGTATTTTTGGTCAACCCTGGATTGACAATATAGATGATGGTAAAATATTATTAATAGTTGGAGGTATCGGACAGTCACCAGCTATACCAATAGCCCGGCAACTAGTAAAAAAGAACAACACTATCCAGGTTATTGTAGCACCTGGAAAGATTGGGAAGGTATTTATTGCCGGCGAACTTATCGAGCTTGGAGTTAACGTTCAGGAAGTAGCCTCTATGCGTGAGCTGGGAATACGTCTTTTGTCCGAGCAGTTGGCCGATAGCCAAAAATGTCCGGAACTAATCGTCAGTGCCGGCCCTGATGACCAACATTATGGAATTATTACTGCTATGCACGCCGCGAGAGTTAGTCTGCCGATGGCAGCTACTAATAACACTACTATGTGCTGCGGTGAAGGAATTTGTGGCAGTTGTGAACGAGTAACCAAGGACAATAAACATGTGCGTACCTGTAAAGTCCAGACTGATTTTAGTCAATTCATTCAAGAGTAAAATACATTTTGAAAGTAGGAATCGAAATTTAATGTTAGAACGTTTGCAGAAAGTAATTGCGCAAGCTGGAGTTGCTTCACGGCGGGATGCCGAAGAGCTCATAAAAGCGGGGCGGGTAACGGTTAATAACAAGGTTGTTACCGAACTTGGTACCAAGGTTGAGCCTAAACGGGATCGGATTGCCGTTGATAACAAACTGATAAAAGCCGAAAAATATCTCTATATTTTACTTAACAAACCCAAAGGGGTAATAACAGCTCTGGAAGATCCTCAAGGCCGCAAAACAGTGGCCGACCTTGTTGCCAATATTCCGGAGCGAATTTATCCTGTTGGCAGACTGGATTATAACACCGAAGGATTACTTATTATGACCAATGACGGCGATTTAACCAATACCTTAACCCATCCCAGTCATGAAATTGCTAAAACTTATTTAGCGAAGGTTCAGGGGTATCCCCCGGAGGAGAAGCTTGATAAGTTACGGGTAGGTATTAAACTGGAAGATGGCATGACTGCCCCTGCTAAAATCAATAAGATAGCCATTGACCAGGAAAAAGAACTGACTACACTGGAGATAGTTATCTATGAAGGTAAAAACAGGGAAATACGTCGAATGTGTGAGGCCATCGGCTATCCTGTGAAAAATCTCAAACGAATTCAAATTGCCTTCTTAACATTAGAAGGGCTTCGCCGTGGGCAGTACCGCCAACTGCACGCGGGGGAAGTGGAGGAATTAAAAAGATTGGGCAAAAAACAAAGCGATTAATTTTTTCACCCTTATTTCGGAGAATAAGGGTTTTTTACTAAATTAACTACAATACTACTTTTGAAAAGTGAGTGTGAGATATGAAACAGGTTCTTATCATTGGTGGCGGTGCTGCCGGCCTTATGGCAGCAGTCAGCGCCGCACAGCACGGAGCTAAGGTAACAATATTGGAAAAAATGAAGGATATCGGTCGTAAAATACTCATTACGGGAAAGGGACGCTGTAATCTTACTAATAGCTGTGATATTCCTGAATTAGTAAAAAACATGCCAGGAAACGGTTCCTTTTTATACAGCGCCTTTCATGCCTTTAGCAATCTTGATAGTATTGAATTCTTCAATCAGGCCGGCTTACCAACAAAGGTGGAACGCGGCGGACGTGTCTTTCCAGTCAGCGATCAAGCCAAAGATGTCATTAAAGCATTTGCCAGGCAACTAGCCAAACTAGATGTTGCTGTTACATTGGGGCAGCCGGTAAAAAAACTAATCGTAGAAAATGGCAGGGCCATTGGCGCTGCCACGATTGATGCTGAATATCGGGCTGATGCTATAATTGTCACCACAGGTGGCGCATCCTATCCAGGTACAGGCTCTTCCGGTGATGGCTATCGATTGGCTGAGGTTATCGGCCATACCATTGTACCGCTCAAACCGTCCTTGGTACCGCTTGAAGTCGAAGAAGACTGGATAACCGAGCTACAGGGATTATCACTCAAAAATGTTACGGCAACTGTTATCTGTGACGGTAAAAAAGCAGCTGATGAATTTGGTGAGATGCTATTCACTCATTACGGCTTGTCTGGCCCTATAATTCTATCCTTGAGCAAAAAGGTCGCAGAACTATTTGTTGCCACTCCTGATAAAGAAGTAACAATAGAAATTAATCTTAAACCTGCACTCAGCATGGAGATTTTGGACAAGCGATTACAACGTGATTTTACCAAATTTGCTAAAAAACAACTAAAAAATTCCTTGCATGAACTGCTGCCAGCCAAACTAATTCCTGTTGTAATTGACTTGTCGTTTATCGACGCCGATAAATTTGTTCATCAGATTACCAAAGAAGAACGCTCTCGTTTACTGAATGTTTTACAACATCTCACATTTACAATTCCTCAAACCCGGCCGGTGACTGAAGCTATCGTAACCGCCGGTGGTGTCAGCACTAAAGAAATAGATGCTCGCACAATGGAGTCCAAATTGGTCAACGCGCTTTTTTTTGCGGGAGAAGTCATTGATATTGATGGTTATACTGGTGGTTTTAATTTGCAAGCAGCCTTTTCTACCGGTTATGTGGCCGGCAAGTATGCGGCGACGTAATACTATGTTTGCAGGCCCGGCGGGTGGTGTATTGACAATGCTCCACCACTAGCGTTTGACTTTTGCTTTTGCCAACACACCACCCGCCTGCAAAAATCTTACATCTTGTATATAGCGATAGGAGGGAGTCGTATGGAAAACAGGAATAACAGGTTCCGTCGCAAATACATTATTACTATTGATCGCCTGCTTATAAGACTGACGACAATTGCTGTTATCCTGTTAGTAGTTGTTCAAGCACTCCTCTTACATGCCGACACCCGGAAATATTTATCGCTAGTAGATAAATTGGAGGGAGAACAACTAACATCTCCCCCAACAATGTATGCTGCTGACATTTCCCGGGTTGATTCTAATAAAATAATGACCACGGTAGACAAAGTTATTGCCAAATCCATACGTTCCTTACGCTCTGGTCAAGAGATTACGATCCGAATGATTACCCCGGCAGCTACTGGCGATGGATTGCTAACAATAAATGGTGAAGTAGTTGGTAATTTTGCCAAAGGAAACATTGAATTTACTGTATATAACGGTGATTATATTGAAATTGACGTTACCAAGCTTACAAGGCCTGCTCAATTTATTATTGATACCCATAAAAATGATAGGATACTATCACCGTTAGATGGTATTCTACTCCAAAGCCGGAGTAATGTCATAGTTGTCGGCAAGGTTATATTGAAACGGTAAACTACTGCTGGAAAGCCATCACATAAAATTGCCAATAGTTGCTAAAGATTAGAGGAAATTTTTATTAGGCAGGGAAGTTATATTTAATATATTTTTCGATATTTGTGGAGGCCTATTATGATTATTTTGATGAATGCAGCCACTGCCGACCAAGTAGACCGAGTATTGGATAAGCTTCGTCAACTAGGTTTAGATGGCCACTTAATCTCCGGCTTAAGTGATAAAATTATTACAGCCAATGGTGACCTAGCTGCCTGTAATCCCGACTTATACGAAAGAATGCCTGGTGTCGATAAAGTTCTGCTTGTTGAAACACCTTACAAATTGGCCAGCAGAGAATTTCAGCCCAAAAATACTGTTGTCAAGGTTGGCAGCGCCAGTTTTGGTGGTAAATCCATACCGGTTATTGCCGGACCATGCGCGATTGAAAGTTATGAGCAGCTATATCAGGCAGGTGTAAGTGCCAAAGCCGCTGGCGCAGCCATGCTGCGCGGTGGCGCTTATAAACCACGCACCTCACCTTATAGTTTTCAAGGACTAGAAAAAAAAGGACTGGAAATAATCAAGAAGGTTGGGCGAGAATTAGCTTTGCCGGTTATCTCGGAAGTAACTGATCCGCGTAACGTGGAGTTAATGGCAGAACATGTGGACATGCTGCAAATTGGCACACGTAATATGCAAAACTTTGTGTTGCTCAAAGAAGTAGCCTTGAGCAAGAAACCGGTTTTGCTTAAACGTGGTCTGGCGGCAACTATTGAGGAATGGCTTATGGCTGCCGAATACATACTGTCAAGCGGCAATAATCAAATCGTACTTTGTGAGCGGGGGATCAGGACTTATGAAACCTATACACGAAATACCTTAGATTTGACCGTCGTACCGGTAATTAAACATCTAAGTCACTTGCCTATTATTGTTGATCCCAGCCATGGTACAGGCAGCTGGCGTTGGGTTAGTCCTATGGCCAAGGCGGCGATAGCTGCCGGGGCAGACGGCCTCTTAATTGAAATGCACCAAAACCCGGAAGAAGCCTTATCTGATGGACCACAGTCACTAACGCCGGAAAATTTTGCTCAACTTATGGTAGACTTGAGTAATTTAACTACCGTACTCGGACGTTCATTAACTAACAAAATCAAATAGTAAAGAGGGAAGATTATGAGTAAAATCATTCAAATACCAAAAACCGGTGGCTTAACAGGAGCAATCACGATTCCCGGAGACAAGTCAATATCGCATCGAAGTATCATGCTGTCTGGGCTTGCTGATACACCTGTGACAATAACAAATTTTTTGCATGCGGCTGACTGTTGGTCAACAATTAATTGTATGCGGTCCCTAGGGGTAATCGTTGAGGAAGATACGGGCGGTGTACTTACGGTCAAAGGCAAGGGGGTCTATGGACTGAGCGAGCCTGGCGATGTACTTGACGCTGGTAATTCTGGAACCACCATCAGGCTGTTAACAGGCTTACTGGGTGCTCAGCCGTTTTTTAGCGTTCTGACAGGCGATGCTTCCATTAGAAAACGTCCGATGGCGCGAGTAATCACACCACTAGCTAAAATGGGCTTACAAATAGCAGGACGCGGTCAATCACGCTATGCGCCGCTGGCCATCAGTGCACCTGAGCAAGTCTGCGGTATTGAATATGATATGCCTGTTGCCAGCGCCCAGGTAAAGTCGGCGATATTGCTGGCAGCACTTTATGCCAATACGCCGACCACCATTACAGAACCCATACCCTCACGCGATCATACAGAACGCATGTTTGAAACATTTGGGATACCTGTGAAACGGGAAGGCCGGGCTATTATCCTTGAACCAATACAAAAAATTGTTGCGCCCAAGCGCCTTGATGTACCTGGCGATATTAGTTCAGCTGCCTTTTGGCTGGTAGCGGCATCCATAATTCCTAATAGTGAATTAGCCTTAATTAATGTTGGTATTAACTCGACGCGTACAGGTATTCTTGATGTCTTAACACAAATGGGGGCAGATATAACCATTACCAATAATCGCTGGAGCGGACGGGAACCGGTTGCTGATATTATTGTCCGTTCGGCTAATCTAAAAGGCGTGACGATTGATGCTGAGATTATCCCGCGTCTTATTGACGAAATTCCCATACTTGCCGTAGCTGCTTTATTTGCAGAGGGACAAACTGTTGTCAAAGGTGCAGAAGAGCTCCGGGTAAAAGAAACCGATCGTTTAAAGGCCGTTGCACTCGAACTGGGAAAAATGGGGGCTACAATTATTGAAAATCCGGATGGCCTTGTTATCGACGGACCACAAAGTATAAACTCCGCTAGCTGCGATTCCCACCATGACCATCGTATGGCCATGTCGCTGGCGGTTGCTGGCTTGGCTGCTCAGGGTGTTACAATTAACGAACCGGACTGTGTAAAAATTTCTTATCCTGACTTTTTTGACGTTTTATCTAAGTTTAGGCAGGATTAACAAGGAGACAACTTATGAAGCGATTAATTATTGCCATTGATGGGCCGGCAGGTGCAGGAAAAAGTACTGTGGCTAAGCTTACTGCCCAAAAATTAAATTATAACTATATCGATACCGGGGCTATGTACCGGGCAGCAGCCTGGCAGGCGCTCCAACAAAACGTTGAACCAACTAATCAAACAATTGCTGAATTAGCCCATAACCTTGACTTAAAGCTGGATTATAAAAATGGCAAAACCAATATAACTGTAGCCGGTCAGGATATTACCGAGGCTATTCGCACTCCGGAAATCAGCCGTCTTGTACCCAAGATAGCCCAAGTAGCCGAAGTTAGAGAGGTTATGTTAAAATTACAGCAAGATATGGCCAAACTGGGTGGGGTTGTTATGGATGGCCGTGATATTGGTACCCATGTCTTACCGCATGCCGATATAAAAATTTTTTTGACTGCCTCAATTGCTGAACGGGCTAAACGCCGCTGGCAGGAGTTACTATCTAAAGGGTATACAATACAATTGAGTGAACTGGAAGCGGAAATTGCTTACCGCGATAAGGAAGACTGTGAACGTGAACTTGCCCCTTTACTAGTCGCACCTGATGCTATTACCATTGATACTACCGACCTTTCTATTGAAGCTGCGGTGACAAAAATAATAGACTTGTGTAGGGAGAAACTGACAGGTGTATGAATTATTGCGTATGTTCTTTACCATTCTTTTTTCAATCGTATTTCGCTGGAGAATTTCCGGAGTTGAGAATATTCCTGCCGGCGGCGCTATCATTGCAGCAAATCATATAAGTCTTTGGGATCCACCGGTAGTCGGTACTGCCATACCACGCAGAGCGCACTTTATGGCTAAGGAAGAGTTATTTGCCAATCCTGTGTTTGGCTGGCTGATTAGCAAATTAGGGGCTTTTCCCGTAAGACGCGGCGCAGCCGACAGAACAGCAATTAAAACCGCATTAACGCTCCTTAAAAATGGTTCTATTCTGGTGATATTTCCCGAAGGAACCCGTAGTAAAGATGGAAAACTAGGGGCTCCGGAAGCAGGACTGGCTCTGCTGGCGCTCAAGGCTGGTGTTCCAGTTATCCCGGCTGCTGTTATTGGCACAAATAAGATATTTCGTGATGGTCATGTGCTGCCGAAGTTTTGCATACGGTTTGGTAAACCGATCCTGTTTGGCTGCGACACTGCCGGTAAAGAAAGTATGGGAAAAATGAGTGCCCAGGTTATGACTGAAATTAGTCACCTCCTGGAAGAAGCAGATACTTCAATAACTAAGCAGGTATAAGCATGGAAAACACGACAATTGAAGTGTTAGACACAAACTTATCCATAATCTTAGTGCAGCGGATTGCCATAATTGCTGTTTTCGCCTATGTATTATCTCATACACAAGCATTTAGACTAATTTTCAAAAAAAATACCACTTCCCGTGAGAAACTCATATTGGTCTTTATCTTTTCAATGATCTCTATTGCCGGCACATATTTTGGTATCCCAATTGAAGGCGCACTTGCGAATGTCCGGGATACGGGAACCATTGTCGCCGGCCTCCTGGCCGGCCCGGTAGTTGGAACCGCAGTTGGCCTGATTAGCGGTATCCATCGCATTTGTCTGGGAGGCTATACGGCTCTGCAATGCGGCATTGCTACTTTGCTTGGCGGTATCCTTGCAGGTTACATCCACAAACGAACAAAGCCCAAAGTTCCCGAATGGATTACTGGTACAATTACTGGCATTGGCGTTATTTTACTTAGCATGGGGTTAATTATAGTATTTGCTAAACCTTATGAAACAGCCTTATCACTTGTTAAACAAATTACCATTCCCATGTCAATGGCCAATTCTCTGGGAATAGCTATCTTTATGATTATTATTCATAATGCCCGGGAACATCAGACTAAAATTGCTGCTCTGCAAACACACAGAGCGCTCAGAATAGCCAATGTAACTTTGCCTCACTTTCGGCAGGGACTTAATTCGATGTCGGCTGAAAAGGTGGCAGTCAACATATTAAGCATGACTTCCGCCGCGGCAGTAGCGATTACTGATTTGGAGCGGGTTTTAACCCATATTGGATTAGGAAACGATCACCATATCAAGGGGTTGCCGATATTTACGAAATTAACTAAATCCTGCCTGGCTCAGGGACAGATTACTGTAGCACAGAGCCAAAAGGAAATTGGCTGCACGGCAGCGTCTTGTCCCTTAAAGTCAGCCATAGTAGTACCGCTTTACTGCCGGGATGAGCTTGTCGGTACTCTGAAAATGTATTATGCCCACGAAGAAGCACTTACAGCACTTGATATTGAATTTGCTCAAGGACTTGGACAGGTATTTGGTACCCAGCTTGAATTATCAGCCCTTCAGCATAAGGCAGAATTGGCCGCAAAAGCCGAGCTCAAAGCTCTCAGAGCCCAAATTAATCCGCATTTTCTGTTTAATTCTTTAAACACGATTGTTTCTTTCTGTCGTACCAATCCAGATAAAGCACGCAAGCTCCTAATCGAATTGAGTGAATTCTTTCGCCGCAGTCTGAAAACGGCCCGTGATTTTGTAACTCTCCAAGAAGAATTGGAGCATGTAGACTCTTATCTAACCTTGGAACAAGCCCGGTTTGGCGACAGACTAATTATTGAACAAGATATTGCCCCAGATACTCTTGCGATATTAATTCCTACCTTCACGCTTCAGCCCTTAGTGGAAAATGCGGTAAAGCATGGTCTCTTAGCTAAAGCAGATGGAGGTACCATTCAGCTTGTTGCTAAAACAATCGGGAGGTGTGTCGAAATTGCCATAACCGACAATGGTCAAGGCATTCCCCCCGCGATCCAGGAGCAAGTGTTGGAACCGGGGTTTGGCAAAGGTGCTGGTGTGGGACTAACCAATGTCAATGAACGGCTTAAAGCTATATATGGAATCAAATATGCTCTCGCCATTCACAGTGTAGAAGGGGAGGGGACAACAGTATTGCTTCATATTCCTATTGATGCAGAGGTGGTTGTTAATGGCTGAACAATACCTTACGATTAGGGTTATGATTATTGATGACGAGGCGCCAGCACGCAGTGAGTTAAAATATCTATTAGAGCAATTTCCCGAAGTTACTATTGTTGGGGAATTTTCAAGCGGTGAAGCAGCTCTTGCTGCTATACCGGCACTTAATCCCCATTTAGCTTTCATGGATATTGCAATGGCAGGTTTAAATGGATTACAAACCGCCGAAAAAATGAATTTAGCTAATGTCATACCGCTGGTTGTTTTTGCTACTGCTCATGAAGAATTTGCTGTAAAAGCGTTTGAACTTAACGCCGTCGATTATCTACTAAAGCCCTTCTCTGGAAAACGGGTCGCAAAATGTATTGAAAAAGTTCGCACGCTACTCTCTGAATCGATGCCGGTAAATGCCAATAAGCGAAATGACGACTTGCCTGCGCTCTATAGCTTACAGAAACTAGCAATAGAGCATAATGGTAAAGCCTTTGTAATTGATACTAAAGACATTATTGCTGCGTATTGTACAGAAGGACAATTATCCATACGGACGGTTAACAAATGCTACTACTCCAATATGCCTCTCCAGGATCTGCAGTCTCGCCTCGATGAACGTTTGTTTTTTCGTACACATCGTGCCTATCTTGTTAATATTGAAAAGATCCGCGAGATAATCCCATGGTTTAACGGTACTTATAATCTAATAGTAGAGGGATTAGCCGAAGAAATCCCCGTAAGTCGCCAGCAAGTCTCAAAGCTGAAAAAAATGTTTGGTTTATGAAAAGGCATGTAACTATGTAAATAAATTCTGCCATTGACCGGGATGATAATGTATTTCATCCTGTTTTTTTGTCATTTCACCGCATACATATTGTTAGCTGACACAATATACTGTATTATTTGAAATAGGATGAAGAAAATTCCAGTGAAAGGAGGCGGGTAGTTACTACGGAGGCGCTTGTTTATGTTCTACTTCTTATTTTGAAAGGAGGACTTATTTAATGAATTCAGTGAATCTTTTGGTAATTGCTGTTTGTGTTTATGTTCTGGCATATCGGTATTATTCCGCCTTTATTTCGGCAAAAGTACTGGCATTAAATGATGCCAACATAACTCCTGCCTATCGTTGCAATGATGGCCGTGAGTTTGTTCCTACCAACAAATGGGTATTATTTGGTCATCACTTTGCTGCCATCGCTGGTGCGGGTCCGCTTGTTGGTCCGGTACTTGCTGCCCAGTATGGCTGGGGTCCTGGTTTTATGTGGATTTTGCTAGGTTCCGTATTTGCAGGCGCAGTTCACGATTTTATCGTCTTGTTTGCCGCAATGCGCCACAATGGTCAATCACTGGCCGTTATTGCCCGGCGTGAGGTTAGCCCGTTGAGCGGGATAACAACCTCACTTGCCACTTTCTTTATTATTATCGTTGCTCTTGCCGGCTTGGCTATCGTTGTTGTAAATGCTCTATTTAAAAATCCTTGGGGCTTATACACATTAGCGATGACCATCCCGATTGCTATTTTTGTTGGTCTTTATATGTTTAAAATTCGCCCAGGCGCCATTCGTTCTGGTTCAATTATCGGTTTCCTCTTAGTACTGGGTGCAGTATTCACCGGTCACTGGCTGAGCCCTGGTCAGCCGTGGGCTGGTATAGCCAGTATCTTTGACCTTACCAAACCACAGTTATCAGTCGCACTGCCACTTTATGGCTTCTTTGCGGCTGTTCTGCCAGTATGGCTCTTGTTGGCTCCGCGTGATTACTTAAGCACGTACATGAAAATTGGTACCATTTTTGCGTTGGCCTTTGGTATTCTCATTGTCCAGCCTACGATTAATATGCCTATTACTACTAGATTTATGGATGGCGGCGGACCTATCATTCCCGGGCCCTGGTGGCCATATCTGTTTATCACCATTGCCTGTGGAGCCATTTCCGGTTTCCATGCGCTAATTAGTGCAGGTACTACCTGTAAGATGATTGAACAAGAATCTCAGGCCCGCATGATTGCTTATGGCGGTATGATTACAGAAGGCTTTGTTGCTGTAATGGCTATTATTTCGGCAGTTGTACTTATGCCTGGCGACTATTTTGCAATCAACAGCCCCGCGGCAGTATTTGCTAAACTGGGAATTCCCCCTGTTGAGCTCAAAGAATTGTCCCGACTAGTAGAAATGGATGTTGCCCATCGTCCTGGCGGCGCAGTATCGCTGGCCGTTGGTATGGCCCATATCTTCTCCAATATCGGCGGTATGAAGCACCTTATGAGCTACTGGTATCAATTTGCTATTATGTTTGAGGCGCTCTTCATTCTGACCACAATCGATGCCGGTACCCGTGTAGCCCGTTATATTCTCCAAGATATGCTTGGCACTTATTTGTATGCTCCACTTAAACAAGCTAATTGGTGGCCTGGCATTCTCTTTACCAGTGCTCTCGTATCCTACTTCTGGGGTTATTTGCTCTATAGTGGAGATGTTGCCTCCATCTGGCCGCTCTTCGGTGTCGCCAACCAGCTTTTGGCCGTAATTGCCCTATCTATTGGCACAACCATTATCTTAAAAATTGCTCCGAAAAAATCATATGCCTTGATAACATTTGCGCCACTTGTTTTCCTGGCAGTAACTGTTCTTGCCGCTGGTGTAATGAACATAGAAATGTTCTTCAAACGTGGTGATGCACTTGGTACTACCAACGGCTCGATAAGTATTGCCCTCATTATTCTAGTAATTGTTACTTTGGCTGACTCGATTAGAGTGTGGCTCAAACTCTTAAAAACTGATAAGCCTGTCGGTATGAATACCGAGATTTCATTTCAGTCTTGCCCAGTTAATTCCAATCCTCCGCCCAACATTCCCAGCTAATAATTAGATTAGGGAAACAAAACCGCCACTATGTTAGCTTTGGCTGAATAGTGGCGGTTTTTATTTGAAACATAGGGATAAAGGGGTTATAATAAGGTGATTAAACCAAAGACTACCATGCAGGAGGCTAATGTGAAAATTTTCCTGGCCGAACACCGAGGTTTTTGTTATGGCGTCAAACGAGCTGTCGATATGGCTATCAGCTCACTTGATGTAAACTGTCCGGTACATACTTTAGGTCCGATTATCCATAATCCGCAGATGATAAGCCACCTTAACGAATTAGGTATTAGTACGGTTGACAAACTGGAAGAAATAGCAGCAGGCAAAGTCATTATCCGGTCACACGGCGTTGGCCCCGACATATACGACCAGGCCGAAAGCAAGCAATTGCAGGTGGTAGATGCCACCTGTCCACATGTAAAGAAGGCTCAACAAGCAGCCCATGAGCTCTTACAAGCAGGCTACAAGGTAGTTATTGTTGGCGAACCTCACCATCCTGAAGTGCAAAGTATTCTTGCCTGGACAAACCAAGCAGCCTCAGTAGTAGAAACACCTGCTGAGGCCGAAGCGCTGCCACATTGTTCCAGGCTGGGGGTAGTAGCTCAAACTACATTTGCCGCTGAGAGATTTCAAGCTATTGTCACAATTTTACAAGCCAAATGCCAGGAACTCAAAATTGAACGCACCATTTGTACGGCAACTGATCTAAGGCAGCAAGCAGCCATCAATTTGGCCCAAAAAGTAGACCTTATGATTGTTGTAGGCGGCAAAAATAGTGCCAATACAGCTCGCTTGGCCAGCGTCTGCCAGGAAACCGGCAAGGCTGCTTATCACATCGAATCAGCTGATGAACTACAGCCTGAGTGGTTTACAGGTGTACAAACTGCCGGGATTACAGCTGGAGCATCAACACCTGATTGGGTAATTAAGGAGGTATATGAAAAAATGGAAGCACTAACTATGACTGATATTAGTAAAGTAGAGAATGGCAGTATTATAAAAGGGACTGTGGTTGGTGTCCGGCATGATGAGGTATTTGTTGACATTGGTTATAAGGCCGAAGGAGTAATTCCGTTATCAGAACTGGCCTACCCGGCACCGCAAACGGCGATTGAAATTGTTGGCGTAGGACAGGTCATTGAGGTGTTGGTGCTTGACGCCGACAGTGCTGATGGTCAGGTCAAGCTGTCCAAGATACAAGCAGATAGAATTACTGCCTGGGATAAATTAGAGCAAGCACTTACTGACAAACTGCCGCTGGAAACTACAATTACCGAAGTTGTTAAAGGGGGGCTGGTTTCCAGCGTTTTCGGCATACGCGGCTTTATTCCGGCTTCGCAGGTTGACCTTAGATTTGTCGAAGATTTGCAGCCGTTTGTCGGTCAGACTGTTCAGGCAATCCCGATTGAAATTGATAGAGAAAAACAAAAAGCCGTCTTATCGCGTAAGCAGCTTTTAGCGCAAGAAAGAGCAGTAAAAGAAAAAGAACTGTTTGCCACACTGGCAGTAGGACAAAACATTACCGGCAGAGTAAGCCGCCTGACTAACTTTGGCGCGTTTGTCGATGTGGGTGGTATTGATGGGCTTATCCATATCTCCGACTTGTCGTGGCAGCGGGTAAAAAACCCCCAAGAAGTTGTCAATGTTGGCGATGAGGTAACTGTGGTTGTCCTCAAAGTCGACCCGGAAGCAAAAAAACTTGCCCTCAGCTTAAAAGATTTAGAACGTGATCCCTGGTACGCCACAGTGGAAACTTTGGCAGTGGGAACCGTCCTGACTGGCAAAGTTAGCAAGCTTGCCAAATTTGGCGCGTTTGTTGAACTTAAAAAAGGGGTTGAAGGACTGGTACATATCTCCGAAATGGCCGAGCGCCGAGTAGCTAGTCCTGAGGAAGTGGTCAGCGTCGGTCAACAAGTTGCTGTTAAGATTCTTGCTATTGACAAAGAAAACAAGCGGATTGCGCTTAGTATCGCCCAAGCCGAACAAGATAAAGAGCGAGCCGAATTCAGCGATTATCTCCTAGCCCAAGCTCCTTCATCAGGAGTTACACTTGGCGATAAGTTTGGTCATTTATTCAAGCGGGAGGACTAAAAAAACACATGATACGGCAGTCACGCAAATTGGAACACTTGAAGTATTCTCTGCTCTTGGATGATGGCCCGGCGGCTGCCGGATTTACTGATTTTCATTTGGTGCATAACTGCCTTCCTGATTTGGCGTGGCAGGATATTACTATCAATACAGCTATCGCTGACATCCCCTTGTCACAACCCATTATTATTAATGCAATTACCGGC
Source organism: Sporomusa sp. KB1 (assembly GCF_007830295.1). GTDB lineage: Bacteria > Bacillota > Negativicutes > Sporomusales > Sporomusaceae > Sporomusa. Next base: position 4,501,006 of record NZ_VLKC01000002.1, read on the forward strand.
GGCGCAGCCGATGTCATGCCTATTAACTGTGAGTTAGCAGAATTTGCCCGGTTGACAGGAGCGGCGATAGCGGTAGGATCACAATATTCCGCTATTGAAGACCCGGCGGCGGCTGAGTCCTATAAAGTGGTAAGAAAGCGTAATCCAAATGGCGTAATATTTGCCAATCTGGGCGCCCATGCTTCCCCGGAGGCTGCTCTTTGTGCTGTTGAAATGATTGGCGCACAGGCTATCCAGATTCATCTTAATGCCGGCCAGGAAATCATTATGAGTGAAGGCGACCGCAATTTTAGCGGCTATCTATCTCATATTGAAGCTATTGTCAAAAAAGTTAACGTGCCTGTCATTGTTAAAGAAGTGGGCTGCGGTATTGCCCGTGAACAAGCGCAAGCACTTACCGGTATTGGCGTTAAAGTCATAGATGTAGGCGGCAGCGGCGGCACCAACTTTCTAGCCATTGAAGCTGCCCGCGGGCAGCTAACCCTAGATGCTGAGATGATGTCCTGGGGGATTCCTACAGCTATTGCAGCCGTCGAAGTAATGTCGGCAGTCACACCAGACGTGAATGTGGTTGTATCAGGCGGCGTGCGGACACCACTTGACGCCGTAAAAGCTCTTGCTCTTGGCGGTATGGCAGTAGGCATTGCCGGTCCTGTATTAAAAGTAATTACTTGCCAGGGACTAGAAGAGGCTATCCGCTGGTATGAAAATTTCATTATTGATATAAAACGCTTCATGCTCTTGATCGGTGCCCATACTATCACTGATCTACGATCAGTCCCGATGGTAATTACCGGTTTCAGTCAAGAATGGCTATCAGCCCGGGGAATTACTACAGCGCAATTTGCTGAGCGAAAAAAATATGCAAAAAGCATGGCTTAAAGCCATGCTTTTTGCATTAATTAAGCGGTAACAGCACAAACTAGCCTTGATAAATCAACATTACAGGGCTATGAGGTGAGATAACATGATGAATATGCCGCTTGGGATGATTTTACTGTTAGTTGTCAGTGTGCTGGTTTACTTTGGATTAGCTCAACGAATCTTAGATCGCATGCGCATGACGGATAAACAAGCATTACTATTTATTGCCGGTATTGTTGTCGGCAGTTTCATTGACATTCCCATTATGCGTTCTCCGATGGAGATTACTATCAATGTCGGCGGGGCGGTGCTACCCGTTATACTGAGCATCTACTTAATTACCAAAGCAGATGAAACAGCCGAAAGAGTACGGGCAATTGTAGCCGCAGTGCTTGTTGCCGCGACTATATCATTAGGCTCTCGCTACCTGCCATATGAGCCAGAGAACATGTTTCTTGATCCCAAACTAATCTATGGATTAGCAGCTGGCCTTATCGCCTATATAGCTGGTCGTTCTCGCCGCAGCGCTTTTGTCGGCGGTGTTCTAGGCGTCGTGCTCAGTGATATTGTCCACATTATTACGCTTTCAGGTTTGGGCATTCCTGGCACTACTTCACTTGGCGGGGCCGGAGCATTTGATGTTACCATTATCGCTGGTATTGTCGCTGTAATGATTGCCGAACTCGTGGGCGAAACGAGGGAGAAGCTTCAAGGCGGTCCAGTACTCGGCCCCAACCGGCCTGAAGGTTTATATGAATTTAGTAAAGAACTACATCCTGAAGAAAAAGCAATAGCGGATCACAAAGTGGCTAAGAAGCTGGAAGATAGCGATACCTCTGACAAGGAGGAAAGCAACAATGGTAAATAAGCTTCTTACTACATTACTGGCTCTGCTATTTATTACAGCAAATGCTTTATGCTACGCTACTGAAAGCAGCAATGGAAATTATTCGACAGTTGTTGATGAAGCCGGTAATTCGGTGTATATGACCGGTTGGAAAATGCGAGCCGGCGATCAGGTACTTACTGAAAATAACCGGCGCTATGAAGTTTTTCGTGTTGAGGGAAACGTTGCCTATGCTAAATTTCTCGGTGATGTTAACTTATCTGCCTATTATTATGAGGATACAAGTATACTTGGTCACTTAAAAGCCTATCTTAAACCAGCCATTGCCGAAGCAGAAGGTAACGGTAAAGTTGCTATTTACCATACCCACTCCGATGAATCCTATGTGCCTACAGATGGTGAAGAAAGCATCTTGGGAGCTGGCGGCATTTACAAAGTTGGCGATGCCTTTACTGCGTCATTAGAGAAAAAGGGAGTTACCGTCATCCACTCGCAAGCAAAGCATGATCCACATGACGATATGGCTTACGAGCGTTCTCGGCGGACGGTACTGGATTTGATAAAAAAAGAACAGCCTGATGCTATTTTTGATGTTCATCGTGATGCAGTACCACCACAGGTATATAAAACCACCATTGATGGGCAAGATGTGAGTAAAGTTCAGCTTGTTGTCGGTAAATACGGACCAACAGGTAAACAAATTGAAGACTATGCACTCCAGATAAAGGCAGCGTCTGACAAACAGCATCCCGGATTGGTAAAAGGAATATTTTTCGCCAAAGGCGGTGATTACAATCAGGATCTGCACCCGCGTTCTATGCTGCTGGAAGTAGGTGCTCAAACCAATGATCGTGAATCAGCCGAAAAGGGGATTGCTTTGTTTTCTGATATTGTGCCCACTGTGCTGGGAAAATCCAGCACTCCCACAGGACCCAATGCTGCCGGGGCGACTGGTGCAGCTGGTAATACCGGTTTAGGTTCGGCAGCTGGTGGCGCGTCAGGTGCGACTAAATCAATGGGATGGATTTTAGGACTCTTACTTGTCGGCGGCGCAGCCTTTTTGCTGCTAAGCACAGGGAGTTTAAAAGAAGCTGGCGCCAAACTTAAAAATTTTACTTCCACTGAGTTTACTAACTTCCTGGGAACCAAAAAAAGCAAGCAGCGTAATACCCCAGCAAAGTCAGAGGACACAGATCAGCAGGACGATAAAAAGTAGCTCTTACCAGGCAGGCTTAGGTCCTGCCTTTTTCTTATTTACCTTATGCCTTACAGTTTGCTGAAGCTAATTCTCACTTTATTTTGTTGTTTAATAAACAATTTGCAGGAAATTATAGCTACTAACGGAATAGTAAAGAAAGGGGGGAATACTTTGACATATAAAGGCATTATATCTACTGTTATACCAGATAGTATCGGCGCTGAAATCGGCCTTGTGCCTGGAGATCGTTTACTTGAGGTCAATGGAGAGGCTGTTCAGGATATTATTGATCTCAGTTTTGCACTAGCAGAGGAAGAAATTGAACTCCTAATTGAACATGCTTCAGGCAATCAGGAACTAATTGCCTTTGAAAAAGAGTACGACGAGGATTTAGGGCTGGAATTTGAAAGTGCAGTATTCGACAACGTACGGCACTGTGCCAACAATTGCATCTTTTGTTTTGTTGACCAAATGCCTAGCGGTATGCGTGATAGTCTCTACATCAAAGATGATGATTACCGACTGTCCTTTTTGTATGGGAATTTTGTTACCTTGACGAACTTAAGTTCACGCGACCTGAATCGAATCGCCAGACTTCACTTATCACCACTCTATGTTTCAGTACATACGACAAATGGTGAGCTTAGACAGCAAATGCTGGGCAGTAAGCATGCTGGGAAAATTATGGAACAGCTAAATGAACTAGTAGCGAAAGATATTGAGCTCCACACTCAGGTTGTTTTATGCCCCGGATTTAATGACGGCATAGAATTAGAGAAAACTATCCGTGATTTATATGCTATGCACCCTGCGGTTTTATCACTGGCCATTGTACCTGTCGGTCTTACCTGTTATCGTGATAACTGTCACCCCTTGACCGGATTTTCATCTTCAGCTGCTGGAGAGATAATTAAGCTGGTACACCACTGGCAAAAAAAATGTCGTGAAGAAAGCCACTCATCCTTTGTATACCTGGCTGATGAATTTTATCTGGCTGCCGGTAAAGAAATTCCTGATTATGAATCGTATGATGGCTTTCCGCAGCTTGAAAATGGTATCGGCCTTGTTCGCAGCTTTTTGGCTGATTGGGAGCAGGAACAGGTAGCAATGGAAGGATATAGTGAACCTCACTATATTGATGTTGTGTGTGGTATTTCAGCAGCGAAAATTCTCTCGCCCCTTATAGCTGAATTTCGGATTTCCAACCTGACAGTCCGAATAATTGCTGTAGATAATAAGTTTTTTGGCAGTAGCATAACTGTCACCGGACTCTTGACAGGCGGCGATATAATAGCAGCTTTACAAGAAATACCAGGTTCCCGTACCGGGGTTATTATTCCAGGGGTGGCACTCCGAAAAGGCGAACATGTTTTTCTCGATAATCTGACACCTGATACAATTGCCGCCAAACTAGATGTTCCTGTGCGCACGGCCTACTTTGCTCAGGATTTAAAACAGCTGCTCGCCGCCTGGCGGTAGTGAACTTGTTTCGGCATAGCTGAAACATCGGCGGGTTCAGGTGGGGAGTCTACTTCGCCTGAACAAACGCCGCCTGCAGAGGCGGGAGTCTTAATTCGCCGCCAAAGATAAGAGTATAGCGTGGCAGGGACAGGCAAAACTATTGCTAACCGGTAACTTGTCTGTGCACAGCAATCGTTGATTATTAGAAAGATACAAGGTGATATTTGATGAGTAAACCAATTGTTGCAATCGTTGGCCGGCCCAATGTCGGCAAATCAACCATATTTAATTATATCGGAAAAAATCGGTTATCTATTGTAGAAGATATACCTGGTGTTACCCGTGATCGCATCTACATGGATTCCGAGTGGCTGGGCCGTAATTTTACCATGATTGATACTGGTGGTATCGAATTTGAAACTACTGACAAAATGCTTACAGCAATTCGCAATCAGGCTAAGCTGGCCATCGACGAGGCTGATGTCATCATGTTTGTTGTTGACGGCAAGGTAGGTATGACGACCGCCGACAACGAAGTAGCCGTGATTCTGCGCAATACCAAAAAACCAGTTTTATTAGTAGTAAACAAAGTTGACAACATGAAGAATGAGGCTGACATTTATGAGTTCTACAACCTGGGACTAGGCGATCCAATTGCTCTTTCGGCCACCAATGCACTTAATTTTGGCGACATGCTGGACAGGCTGATTGAGAACTTGCCTGAAGAACATATTGAACCTGAAGAAAATGATCAGATTAAAGTTGCCGTAATCGGCCGTCCCAATGTTGGCAAATCTTCACTGGTTAATGCTATCATTGGTGAAGATAGAGTCATAGTCAGCGATATTCCCGGAACTACCAGAGATGCTATTGACACTCACTTCACTAAAGAGGGACAGTCCTATGTAATGATTGATACTGCCGGGATGCGCCGTAAGGCTAAGGTTGACATGCCTGTTGAGCGATATAGTGTTATTCGTTCACTGCGGGCAGTTGACCGCTGTGACGTAGTACTCATGGTTATTAACGCCGAAGAGGGAGTAACCGAGCAAGATAAAAAAATCGCCGGCTATGCCCACGAGGCAGGGAAAGCCAGTATTATTGTTGTCAATAAATGGGATCTCGTTGAAAAAGACAGTAAGACTTCCCTTAAATTTACCGAAACCATCCGTGAAGAACTGGGCTTTATACAATATTCTCCGGTTTTATTTACTTCAGCCCTTACCAAACAACGGGTGCAGCGGGTAACCGAGCTTGTTAAATATGTAGCTGATCAACATGCAATGCGGGTGACAACAAGTGTACTTAACCAAGTTATTGAAGATGCAACAGCCATCAATCCACCGCCTTCTGAGCGGGGACGACGGCTCAAAATTTACTTTACTACCCAGCCTGCTGTTAAACCACCTACGTTTATTTTCTTTGTCAATGACCCTGAGATCATGCATTTTTCCTATTTGCGTTTTTTAGAAAATAAATTAAGAGAAGCATTTGGTTTTGAAGGAACCCCACTCAAACTGATTGTTCGCGGACGCAAAGAGAAAGATGAGTAAACAAATTGAGGGAGTGGGAGAATGGAATATTTGCTGGTTATTGTCGCCAGCTATTTGCTTGGTTCAATCCCTAATGGGTTGATTATTGGTCAAAAATTCTATAAAGTTGATTTAAGGCAGTTTGGCAGTAAAAATATTGGCGCAACAAACGCCTATCGAATACTGGGTCCCTGGCCAGCCTCCTGGGTATTTCTTACAGATGCCTGCAAGGGAATCGCCGGGGTTCTTCTCGGTCAGTATATCGGCCAAACGGCGATAGCTGAACTGTTTGGCGGAATGGGGGCCATTGCCGGCCATAACTGGTCAATATTCCTGGGATTTAAAGGTGGACGCGGTGTGGCTACCGGGGTGGGCGTAATTGCAATGCTCGCACCAAAGGTTACAATAATTGTCGTTGTTATCTGGGTAATTATTGTCTATTTTACCCGTTATGTTTCACTAGCATCGATTATCGCCGCCGCCTTAGTTCCAGTTTCAATGTGGCTACTGAACGCCAGGCAGGAATTCTTTTATTTTGGCGTACTAGCTGCACTGTTTGTCATTATCAGACATCGGCCAAACATTGAACGATTACTAACCGGGACAGAGTCGAAAATTAAAGCCGGCAGTAAAACTGAACCAGGCTCCGCGAAAGAGAAGTGATAATTACTAACATGCATATAGCCGTCATTGGTGCAGGCAGCTGGGGTACAGCTTTGGCCACCGTATTAGGCCAAAAACACACAGCTGTTAAACTATGGGTCCGCTCACCTGAGCTATCTGAGCAGATCCAGCTAACCCGAGAAAACGCAACCTACTTGCCGGGTTGCAACCTACCTTATTCGGTTACTGTTACCCATAACCTGGAAGAGGTCGCCGCAGAGGCTTCGCTCATTGTGCTGGTAACCCCATCACATGCTATCAGGCAAACAGCGGCAAAGCTAGCTCCCTATATCAAATCCGGGACTATTCTTGCTACTGCAGCTAAAGGTCTGGAGTTAAGCAGTGTCAAGCGGCTATCGGAGATTATTGCTGAAGAATTACCGGCAATTGCCGGCCAAATAGCGGTATTATCCGGCCCTAATCATGCGGAAGAGGTGGCCCTGCGCTATCCAACAGCCACTGTCGTAGCAGCTAAGTCCCGCAACGTTGCTGAGTATATCCAAGATACTTTTATGCTCCCTTATTTTCGTGTGTATACCAATCCTGATATGGTTGGCGTCGAATTAGCTGGAGCATTAAAAAATGTTATAGCGCTAGGGGCTGGTATCTCTGATGGATTAGGCTTTGGCGACAACGCTAAATCTGCGCTTATGACGCGCGGACTGGCTGAAATTGCCCGTCTGGGTATGGCCATGGGGGCCAATCCCCTGACCTTTGCCGGACTCGCAGGTATTGGCGATTTAATTGCTACCTGCACCAGCATCCACAGTCGTAACCGGCGAGCCGGACTTATGTTGGCAGAAGGTAAGACGGTAGATGAAATCCAGGCTGAAACATCAATGGTGGTAGAAGGCATCAGGGCCACCAAAGCTGCCTATCAGCTAGCAACCAGGTATGAAGTTACTATGCCGATAACAGATCAAATCTATCAAGTACTATATCAAAATAAGTCTCCCAAAGACGCTGTCCTGGAGTTAATGACCCGCAGTCGCACCCACGAGGTCGAGGAAGTTGCTCTTACTAATTTAAACTGGAATTAAATAAACTTGGCATAAAAAAGTATGGTAACTAATAAAGTATGGTAAGTTACTTTTTAGTTACCATACTTTTTTTATTTTGTAATATTTGGAGTGGCCTGTCATATATTTATAATGACAACTACCGTAATCAGGGAGGGATACGCCAGATGGAAAAATTCGACCTGTTTAGAGATATCGCCGAACGCACTGGTGGAGATATTTATATTGGTGTAGTCGGCCCGGTCCGCACGGGTAAATCAACCTTTATCAAGCGTTTTATGGAGACTATGGTACTGCCTAATATCACTAATCCCTATGACAAAGAACGTGCCAAAGATGAATTACCGCAAAGTGCCGGCGGTAAAACCATAATGACGACTGAACCCAAATTTATTCCTAATGAGGCAGTAGAAATTAATGTAAAAGACAACGTGAATGTTAGAGTGCGGGTGGTCGATTGTGTTGGCTACACAGTAGATGGTGCGTTAGGTTATGAAGAAGATGAGGGACCTCGCATGGTGCTCACACCCTGGTTCGAGAACGAAATTCCCTTCCAGGAAGCGGCTGAGGTAGGCACTCGCAAGGTAATTACTGAACACTCAACAATTGGTTTAGTTGTTACTACTGATGGTACTGTTACCGAGCTGTCGCGAGATAAATATCTAGCAGCTGAAGAGCGGGTCATTACCGAACTCAAAGAACTACAAAAACCATTCTTAGTAATTCTAAATACTAGCAAACCCAATGCAAAAGAAACACGGGAGCTGGTAGCAAAATTAGAAGGTACTTATGATGTACCGGTAATTCCGGTAGACTGTGCCCAATTATCCCATGATGATATATATGGCATTTTGCAAGAGGTACTCTACGAGTTTCCTGTTAGAGAAGTCAATATTACCCTGCCTAAGTGGGTTGAGGAACTTGATAAAGACCACTGGTTACGTCAGAAATTCGAAGGCGCTGTCAACAATGTAGTGCAATATATTCGACGCCTGCGCGATATTGACCGGGCAATTGACGATTTATCAGGCTATGATTTTGTCGCCGATGTAATTCTTCATGATATGGATCTTGGCAACGGTATTGCCGTTATTGAAATGACCGCTCGCACAGACCTATTCTACGGTGTTCTTGAAGAGCTCACAGGCTTTACCATCACGGGAGAACATCACCTGCTCAGGCTTATGAAGGACCTTTCAGTGGCCAAACGGCAGTATGACAAAATATCGGCTGCGCTGGAAGAGGTTGAACAAACAGGTTATGGTATTGTGCCGCCGCAGCTTGATGAAATGGTTCTGGAAGAACCAGAGATTATTCGTACCGGCAATCGCTTTGGCGTAAAACTCAAAGCTTCAGCACCTTCTTTACATATCATCCGCACTGATGTGCAAGCTGAAATCTCGCCTATTATTGGCACTGAAAAACAAAGCGAAGAACTGATTCAATATCTAATGCGCGAATTTGAAGGCGAGCCGGAAAAAATCTGGCGCACTAACCTATTTGGTAAATCGTTAAATGAGCTTGTTCGTGAAGGTATTCAAAATAAACTAACAAGTATGCCGGAAAACGCACAAATGAAACTAAAAGATACACTTCAGAAGATCGTTAATGATGGTAGTGGCGGATTAATATGTATCATTTTTTAAATAATCCAGTACTTTATCCAAGGTTAGCAGTCAGTTCTGTAAAGGACTGACTAATTTTTTTGTATTTTTGCTTGTAAAAGCCGCTATTTTGATGATATAATGTCTACCATATAAAGATATCCATCCGCAACAGCAGTACCAAGGAGGGCAAAATGGTTACAGGACAAAAAGCTATTTTTTATCTAGTTCGGGAAGAGATTTTACCCGAAGCCATAAAAAAAACAATTAAAGTAAAAGAATTATTAAAGCGTGGTGAAGCGCGAACAATCAACGAAGCAGTTGAAAAAATGGAATTGAGCCGTAGTGCTTACTACAAATATAAGGACTATGTATTTCCGTTTTACGAAGCAAGTAAAGAAAAAATTGTAACAATCGCTTTACTGCTAGAACACAAATCAGGTGTATTGTCACGGGTTTTGAACACCGTAGCCAACGAACATGGCAGTGTACTAACAATAAATCAAGGTATTCCACTTCAAGGAGTGGCAAACGCGACAATATCTATTGAAACTGCCGAGTTAGTTATCGACTTGGAGGCACTGCTTGACAAGTTGAGAATGGTAGATGGAGTAAAAAGACTGGAAGTTTTAGGCCAGGCTTAGGAGGCTAACTATGAGTGCAATTAATATTGCTTTGTTGGGAATGGGTACTGTCGGTACCGGCGTTGTGAAAATTTTAACTAACAACGCCCGTAATATTTCCCAAAAGGTAGGTATACCAGTTGTAATTAAGAAAATATTGGTGAGAAATCTTACCAAAGCTAGAAATGTAGCAACAGAGGCTGAACTAGTGACAGATATGGAAGAAATCCTAAATGATCCTGACATTTCAATTGTCGTCGAAATCATGGGTGGAGAAATTCCTTCTAAGGATTATATGCTGGCTGCACTTAAAGCCGGTAAACATGTTGTCACTGCCAACAAAGATGTTGTATCCAAATATGGGCGTGAACTCTTTGAGGCGGCTGAAGCCAGCCAGGTTGATTTTCTCTTTGAGGCCAGCGTGGGCGGTGGCATTCCCATTATCCGTCCTCTTAAGCAGTGCTTAGCTGCCAATAAGATTACCGAAATTATGGGCATAGTTAATGGGACCACTAACTATATGCTTACCAAAATGTCAAATGAGAAACTGGACTATGCTGACGTACTAGCCGAAGCACAGGCCAAAGGCTATGCCGAATCTGATCCAACAGCCGATGTCGGTGGCTTCGATGCTGCCCGCAAGATTGCCATTTTGGCATCCATTGCCTTTGGTGTCCGAATTACACTGGATGATGTCTCCATCGAAGGTATAACCAACATCTCTATTCAAGATATTGAATATGCTAAAGAACTTGGTTTTATCATCAAACTACTGGCCATTGCCAAGCAAAATGAGCAGGGGATTAATGTCCGGGTTCATCCGGCATTCCTGCCGTCCAGCCACCCTTTAGCCTCAGTTAATGACGTGTATAATGCAATATTCGTCAAAGGAGATGCCGTAGGTGAAACTATGTTTTATGGCCGTGGTGCAGGGGAATTGCCGACAGCCAGTGCAGTTGTTGCTGATATAATTGATGTCGCACGTGATATTCGCCATAATGTCAGTAGCCGTATTTTATGTACTTGTTTTGATCAAAAGCCTATTTATCCGGTCAATAAAATAGAATCCCCCTATTACATTAGACTACTTGTTGAAGATAAACCTGGCGTATTAGCAGCCATTGCCGGCGCATTTGGCGCTCAGCAAGTCAGCTTACATTCTGTTATTCAAAAGCGAAAAGTCGAAGGTTCTACTGAACTTGTCCTTATTACCTACCGGGTATCTGATGAAAATATTCGTTTGGCCATGAGCACCTTGCTGGGTATGTCAGTAGTAAGTAAATTAGGTAGTGTTATTCGAGTAGAAGCAGAACAAATTTCATAAGTTCAAAGGGTGGCGATACTATGGCAAACACCGTAAAAATTCGCGTGCCGGGAACAACCGCCAATTGTGGCCCTGGGTTTGATGCGGTCGGCATTGCATGTACATTATACAACGATCTTGAGCTTACCTTGAGTGACGAGGACGGTATATCGCTGGCGATAACGGGAGAAGGGGCTGAGTTCATTCCCGCTGACGATTCTAACGTTGTAATTAAGGCGATAAAAATGATTCTAAACAAAACCGGCCATACAGCCAAAGGCATAAAACTCACGATGATTAATAAAATCCCCCTTGCCCGGGGTCTTGGCAGCAGTGCAGCAGCTATTGTTGGTGGACTGGTCGGTGCCAATGAGCTTACTGGTCGCCACTTTACCAAAGAAGATATCTTGGCTATGGCAACAACCATCGAGGGTCACCCTGATAATGTTGCTCCCGCCATCTTTGGTGGGATTACTGTAAGCATTATGGATAGTGGCATCGCTAACTATCTGCGTTTTTTACCACCTACAAATTTTTCGATGGTGGTTGTAATTCCCGAATTTAATCTATCTACTAAAGCCGCCCGCAAGGTACTGCCGGAAACCGTACCTTTTGCTGATGCTGTATTCAATGTCAGCCGGGCAGCACTCTTAATTGGTGCATTATGTACTGGCGAATTGAAGTTATTATCACATGCACTGCAAGATAGACTACACCAGCCTTACCGGGAAAAACTTATTCCCGGAATGGCTCAAGTCCTGTCAGCTGCTCGCCAGGCAGGAGCACTGGGGGCAGTTCTAAGCGGTGCTGGTCCCTGCCTGTTAGCCTTTACTGATGGAGACTCTGATAAGATCGGAAGGGCTATGGTTAAAGCCTTTCGTATTCACAAAGTAAAAGCAAGCTATCAGCTTTTGCAAATTGATCAGCAAGGTGCTGTCATTATATAGTTGTCCGGTTGGATTACAAGTAAAAAAGGAACCCCTGTTCATCATTAATACGAACAGGGGTTCCTTTGATACTAAGCCAATGAAGATTAAAGGAATTACTTGCCAGTGAGCATAATTAACAATTATAGCGATTGGTAAGGAGGGCAAAATATATGGCTTTTTCAGAAAAAAAGAGTGTTCGACCAATCATAAAACTACCGTTTACAAGCACCGAACTTATCTTAGAATGTATTGCAGTTATTAGTTTAATCTTCATGCTTGGAACACTGGTTTCTTCGTGGCCATCAATTCCAGAAGTAGTGCCAAAGCATTTCGGTCTTACAGGAAAAATCGATGCATGGGGCAATAAGAATCTTCTTTATTTGCCCATTACGTCTGCGGTTATCATTTATATCTTCTTATCTGTACTAACTCGTTTTCCGCATAGTTACAACTATCCAGTCAATATTACTGAGGAAAACGCAGAAAGACAGTACAGAACGGCTCGCACTTTAATAATAGCGGTAAAGACTGAAATAGTGTTGCTTTTTATCTACATCCAATGGACTATGATAGCTAAGGCTAAAGCGTTGTTTTCACCTGTGTTTTTATTTATATTTCTGGGGACTTTATGCTATTTCATACACCGCGCCTATAAGCTTAAATAACCTGACACACCAACGCTAAGACATTCCCAATTTGAGTTAAGCAAGGGACGGGGAGACAAATGAACTGTCGTTCTGTCTCTCCAGAAAATTAAGCGTTCGATTTGAAGATTGTAAAATGTTTTGCCGAAAAGGAGAATCATCATGGCGATTGAAAAAGTAAAAGCGTATTTTGAAAAATATAACTTGGCGGATCGGGTACAGGAATTTGAAGTGTCCAGTGCAACCGTGGAGCTTGCTGCAGCCGCATTAAATTGTGAACCGAAAAGAATTGCAAAAACGCTCTCCTTTATGGTCGGCGGACAGGCTATTTTGGTCGTCACCGCCGGTGATGCCAAAATAGATAATGCAAAATACAAGGCACAATTTGGAACGAAAGCGAAAATGCTTACTTCCGACGAGGTAGTTGATCTGATTGGCCATGCTATAGGTGGGGTTTGTCCTTTTGCCGTCAAAGAGGGAGTTGCCGTTTATCTGGATGAATCTCTAAAAAGATTTGAAACGGTATTTCCAGCTTGCGGCAGCAGCAATAGCGCCATTGAGCTGACAATAGAGAAACTGGAAAAATACTCGAACTATTCTGCGTGGGTGGATGTAGGTAAATGCTGGAATTAGTGCACCTGTTTATATCAGCTATTGCAGATTTTTTAAAATAGAAAGTGCCATCAGAAGGACTAAATCCAGTAAGTGTATTATTCGGAGCCGTAATGATAATTCTGCTGTCATTGTGGGGCAGATTGGAGTGAAAGTGGCTCTCTGTCCAGGTAATTGCAGCTTTTGCGCTTTTGGTAAAAATCATACCCACTTTCAAAATAATAGAATCAGCGAGAATGAATTTATTACGAAAGTTACGGACTTTTGTAAAGAAGGAGACTTATATGGTCTATATTTAATGGCCATGCATGAATATGATCTCGATTTTTACTTAAAGATCATTCGCCAGCAAAAAAAATGGTAAAAGCTTTGAAGAGTTTTCAAGTATTAATTGCAAATAAATTTAATCTTGCAATTGATAAAATTTTACTATAAAATAATAGTAGATCTGAAGCACAGCGTGAAACTGGAATGAAGGGAAGTTGATGCATACACAGTGGTTTCAAGCAATAAAGGAGGAAGAAAACTGCAACATAAAAAACTGATACCGGGTATATGTCTCTTACTATCATTATGGCTCTTGGTAGTACCGTTCCTTTTTCCACCATGTGTTTCACAAGTTCACGGCATGGGGCATATGTCTTGCTGGTATACATAGCAATCTGAACCATTTAATGCAATTATGGCTGTCATTGTCAGCATCTACCTCATTTTTACATCAAGCTCTCAGGTAAAAAAGCATTGGGTCTGGTTTTGTGCATCTGTGGAATTATTGCCGCAGCACTACCCCAGTCGTGGGGACTCGGCATGTGTGTCAAAGATACTATGGCCTGTCATAAGACTTATCTGTATACAATGGGTGGGAGCGATTCCCCTGTTCTTATTAGGCATAAGTATTTTCTGCAAAAATTTTCGCAGTCATACACTGATTGACGAGGATGAAGATGAATGACTTTATTTCACATGATCCGCAGCAACCTTTTACATAGAAACTGCAAAATAGTATTGTTGTACATCGCTTCTTTTCCGCTTTTCCCCATCAACTTTCCGGTGGGATGGAACAACGTGTAGCACTTGCCCGTGCCCTTGTAAATCATTCGAAAGCTTTGCTTTTGGATGAACCGTTGGGCGCTCTTGATGCCTTGACTCGCATGAGCATGCAGGGTGAGATCCTGCGCATTTCGAACTGAAAATGACGCTTAAAAATGGATTGCTGATAATGTCAATAGTGGTCTAAAACACTTGGCCAAGACTGTAACATTGCAGATTTGCCCTATTTTTTTAGGCTTATGAATTGCAAATGTATTTATTATTGCAATCGATATTTTAATATATACTGGCTTGGAGGTGATAAAAGTGACAATCTTTCTGAGACGGGCTAACGCAGATATAGACGCTGAAAAATTGGCATCTGCCGTACTTCATCCGGAGGGATGTACAACTAAGCTCAATCATTTGATTAGAATGGGAAATGTAAGCAATGGTGTTGACACTGAGCTTTGCACTGGGAATTGCGGGAACCACTTTTGCCGCTAGCCCGTTTGCCGATGTGCCGGCGAAACACTGGGCCTATAACGCTGTGGACAGAACCAGGTACGCGCTCATTCTTTGAGAGAATGGGCGGTGTACCTAAGCCCTCAATTGATTGATTGGGCCGACGAGATTGCGGGAGGGAGGATAAGAAAAAATTTGTCCAAATAAAAAATGACTGGAGGTTAATTAACCGTGAATAATCAAATTTCGCAGATTACTAATAAGGCGATCGACGGCGGCGAAATTACTGCCCTGGAACTACGCAGCTTACTTAACGTCGATTCACTGTCGGAAGAAGCCTATCTGATTCAATGCGCCGCACGCAAAGTCAGCGCCGCTGCTGCAAATGGAAAAGCTGAGGTATATGCCCAGGTAGGAATGGATGTTGGACCGTGCCCGAAAGACTGTCAATTTTGTTCTTTTGCGCCGGTCAATAAGGTTTTTCCTAAAGAAAAGGTTTACAGTCTGGAAGAGATTATTGAAAAAT
Organism: Sporomusa sp. KB1; assembly: GCF_007830295.1. Lineage (GTDB taxonomy): Bacteria > Bacillota > Negativicutes > Sporomusales > Sporomusaceae > Sporomusa. The sequence goes on from NZ_VLKC01000002.1 coordinate 4,516,325, forward strand.
CGCTACGTTTTGAAGTCGATGGCGCCAACGCTATATATCTTATGGCAACAGCCAATTACAAATTTGCTGATTATCTGGAAGTTACTAAAGAGGTAAGAGCGGCCTTAAAACCGAAAACTCCGATGGTTGCCAACATTGACGATTTTGACGAAGACGAAGCCAGAGCACTGAAGAAGGCCGGTTTTGCCGGAGTCTACCATGTGATGCGGATGGGCGAAGGAATTGTTACCGGGATTGATCCGCAAGTGAGGGTAAGAACAATAACCGCAGCCCAAAAAGCAGGGTTGCTCGTGGGTGCCTGTGTTGAGCCGATAGGGCCGGAACACTCCATTGATGAAATTGTTGAAAAGGCCATGTTTATAAAGAAAATGAAGCTGGTACATGCCGGAGTGGGGCGGCGGTTAAAGATACCAGGATCGCCTTTGGCTATTCATGGCATATTGACTGGAGTTCAGCAAGCCCACATTGTTGGAGCGGTTAAACTAGCAATGGGATATAGTATAGCTGGTCACGGCGCTGGGTGTGGATGCGAGGAACTTACAACTTTAGCCGGAGGGAACCTGTTGTGGGCCGAGTCCGGCTCTAATCCGCGGGATACCAAAGCCAATACGGTAATTGGTGGGACAGTGGCAAGCAAGCGGGAAATACTTCATGAAACCGGCTGGAAAATAGTCGACGGACCGTCGGTGCTATTTAGTCCAAGGTAGAAAAGCAAGCTTTTAAGGAAACATCTTGAGCCACTTTATTTGAATTGCATATAGATTTATATTTGCAATCGCAAATGCGTTGGTATATACTGGAATAGCAGTCTAAAACAAATGACAAGACTGCAACATCGCTGATTTGCCCTATATTTATGGTTTAGCAATTACAAAATGTTTTAAATGAGTAGTCAGTTTGCGAGTATACTCAACCTCCGGGAACAATTATATAAAGGGGGAAAAATTATGTTTGCAAGAATCCATAATAAAAGCGATATTTTAGAAAACGGGAAAATTATGTTATTGACCGATAGTACACCAGGTTGCCGTACACTAACTGATTTACAATATTTAGAACATACACTGCGTGAAGTGCTTGTGGAAACACATAAGAGCATTCAAGAAGCTATGGCGAATAATAACAACTTTACGTTCAAAGCATATGTTGAAATTCTTTCATCTTTAACTGGTAACCTTAAAATTATTACAGAATCTATTCTTGCAGTTAAATCTTGTATACAGGCGAGTCGTGATAAGAATTCTGAGGCTCAAAAACCAGAAAAGTTACAGAAATATAGCGACTTTTTATCATATTCCGTACTAGCACTTTCAGAAACTGATATTTCTAGTACGAACCTACGTGCACGAATTTTTGAATACCATGAGAAATAAGACACTCTTAAACATTTAGAAAAGAGGTGAGCATTTTGAACAGATGTTTGGCATTTACAAAAAAGCAGAGACAAATCAAGACGGAAGCCACGCAGAAATTTGCAAAGACAATAGAAGTAAATAAACGTATTGCAGTAAGAGCAGTCGCTGAAAATGGTGGGTTGCCACATTGGAAGGAAAATTTATGGTAAAAGCCGCCAATGCCCGTACTGTTATTAATATTAATTGCCATAGCAGGTGTGCTTTTTTTTGACATTATAGAAACTTCTTACATTCCGCAGACCAATTATCTTAAATATCAAAACGGTCTTGATGACGTTGAACCGGCAAAAATGAAAAATAAGGCTCATAAAAAACATTCTTGAGGCGGGAATAGCGGAAATATATGTATTGGTTGAAAATGTCTTTGCCTTGAGTATTTTGGAAGAAAAATATAATGGATGTGATTATAGACCATAAAAATAATAATTTAAGGAGGAAGACAAATGCAAGATATTAGAGAAACTGTCAGGAAAAATTATGCGGAAAAAATCACCAACAAGGTTAATAGCTGTTGCGACAATAGTCAACATTCTATTTCGAAAGACCTGTATTTGGTAGACAATTTAGAAAATTTAGATCTTGCACTCATTGCCACTTCTTTTGGGTGTGGAAATCCAACTGCTTTGGCCCACTTAAATCAGGGTGAAGTTGTCTTGGATTTAGGAAGCGGCGCCGGGCTGGATGTATTGCTGGCTGCCAAGCTAGTTGGCCCAAAGGGCAAAGTTTATGGACTGGATATGACCGATGAGATGCTGCTAGTTGCTAAGGAAAACCAGAAAAAGGCTAACATTGCCAATGCAGAGTTTTTAAAAGGGCACATCGAGGATATTCCTTTGCCTGACAATACAGTTGATGTTGTTATCTCTAACTGTGTTATTAATCTCAGTGGTAATAAAAATGAAGTTATAAAGGAAGCTTTTCGGGTATTAAAACATGGTGGAAGATTTGCTGTTTCTGATATTGTACTTAAAAAGCCGCTTCCAGAAAAAATTGCGAAGGATATTTTAGCTTGGGCAGGCTGCATTGCTGGAGCACTTTTAGAAGAAGAGTACAAAAATATACTAACTGCTGCAGGTTTTGTGGAAATTGATATTGAAGTGACACGGGAATTGGATTTCACGAAACAAAATTTTAAAAATTTAATTGACGGCCTATCCTTAACTGAGAGGACGGAACTTAAAAGCTCAATTGTTAGTGCTTTTGTAAGCGGTATTAAACCTTGCTGACTATGACCAAATGCTTTTGCAAATGAATCCAGATGATGTTGCTCAAATGGGGCTAAAAGATGGATTAGACCTGGTTGGTTATTTCTAATAATATAGAACATTTACTTATAATTGCAAATTGTTTTATTCTTGCAATTATAAATATGGTGTTATATAATGGCAATAGTGGTTGAAGCACGTAGCAGAACTGTAAAATACGCAGTTTTGCTCTTATTTTTAGTCTTATGATTGCAAAATGATTGAATGATGCAATTTGGCTTTCAGTATATTTCTGCTTTTGAGGTGATAAAAGTGGCAATCTTTGATGCAAGGAGACAGGTTTGTGTTACCACTGAGGGATCAAAGCATGGACTACCAATCAGAATGGCCTGTTTAACACGTTGGGGGCCTGTCGGTGTTGTTCGACGGCAAACAAATGAACTATTATTATGTAAGAAAAAGGAGCAGTGATTGCATGAGCAACCTATTTAAACCAGGATGTAAAATGACCCGCCGGACATTTTTAGCAGGATCAGTGGCAATGGGAGCGAGCTTGACTCTTTTTGGATTGCTTGATCGTATGACAGCCGAGGCCAGTGGAATAAAAACCGGTGAGTCAGGCATTCTATCCTATCAGGCATGTCCGCGTAACTGCCATGATACCTGTACCCTAATATCAAAAGTAGTTGATGGAAGAATCGTGAACATTACCGGCGATCCCACCCATCCAATTACCGCCGGGACACCTTGTGTGAAGGGACATTGTTATCCTACTTGGGTCTACCACCCTGACCGAATTCTTTATCCGATGAAGCGGGCCGGCAAAAAAGGCGAAGGCAACTGGGAACGGATTTCCTGGGACGAGGCATACAGCACCATAACAGATAAATTTAAAGCAATTATTGAAAGTGATGGTGCCAAAGCCATTCTACCTTATAGCTATTCCGGCAATCTTGGGATTGTTAACAACTACGGGGGGCCCAATCGTTTTTGGAATAAGCTGGGTGCCAGTAAGCTGGATCGCGCGGTGTGCGCCGGTGCAGGTAGTGTTGCAACAAATTATACTTATGGTCAGGTTGGGAGTATTGATCCGGAAACATATTCTAAAACCAAACTTTTCGTTTCCTGGGGCGTTAACCATACTGCGACTAATGTTCATATCATTAAATTCATCAACCGGGCACGGGACAACGGGGCCAAACTGGTGGAAATTAACCCAGTACGGACACCACTGGGTTCCCAGGCTGACATACATATTCAACCAAAGCCGGGAACGGATGCTGCATTGGCCTTGGGTATTATGAACGTTATCATTAATGAAGGTCTATATGACAAAAGTTTTGTGGAAAACTACACTTTGGGTTTTGATAAGTTGGTGGAAAAGGTACAGAACTATCCGGTAGAGCAGGTGGAGCAAATAACTGGCGTACCTGCCGCTACAATAGTTGAATTTGCCAGATTATATGCGACAACCAAGCCGTCTATCATTCGGGTTGGCTATGGCATGCAACGTAGTTCCAATGGTGGCCGGATGGTGCGCGCTATTTCTCTGTTGCCCGCACTGGTAGGCATGGTAGGCGTTGATGGCGGAGGCTATATCTACATCAATGGCGATTATTGGGCGTACGATTGGAAAGCCCTTCAAAGACCCGATTTACTGGCTGATAGCAAGGTACGCTCTATCAACATGAATGAAATCGGTAAGGCCCTTAATGGACAAACCAAAGAAACGGAAGGTATGCCAGTTAAGGCGCTCTTTGTGTACAATAGTAATCCCTTGGCCATGTCTACTAATACCAATCAGATCAAACAAGGCTTAGAACGTGAAGATTTATTTACTGTTGTTGTCGATCCCTTTATTACCGACACAGGCGATTATGCCGATATTCTTCTGCCTGCGGCCACCTTTTTTGAATATGAAGATATAAACTCCGACTATCTCGGCTGGTATGTACGGCTCAATCAACCGGCCATTCCGGCCCTTGGCGAGAGTAAATCCAATTTAGAGATATTCGCTGAATTGGCCAATCGAATGGGCTTTACTGAGCCATGCTTTGGCGATACTGCTGCCGACATTATCAAAGCAGGCTTAAAATCCGGTAGCCCTCTGTTTGAAGGCATAACTTATGAAACCCTTAAAGACAAGCATTGGATGAAACTTAAACTGGATATACCTTTTGCTGACCGGAAATTTAAAACACCCTCCGGCAAGATTGAATTTTATTCTGAAGCCTTAGGCAAGGCCGGTTTTGATCCGGTGGCTGAACATGTGCCACCGGCTGAAGGTTCGGAAGAAACTCCTGAATTGTATAATAAATATCCCCTCCATTTTTTGACCCCGGCCACCAAGCATTTTATTACCACTCAGTTTCACAATCTGCCGTATATACAGGAAATTTACGATGGCCCATTAGTCTATATCAATCCTAAAGATGCTGAAGATAGGGGGATCGAGAGTGGCGACTGGGTTTACGCCTTTAATGATCGCGGTAAGGTTAAGCTGAAAGTTAGAGTAACCGAAGGAGTAAAACCGGGGGTAGCCATGTCGCCTAAAGCTCCGTGGCAAAAACTGAGCCCAGGGAAAACCAATGTCAACGCCCTGGCGCCTGACAGACTAGGCGATATGGGAGGCGTATCGACGTATCATACCAATCTTGTACAAGTTGCCAAAAAGATATAGTATCCGGATAAATGGAGGAGAAATAAATGGGAAAACAAGTAGGCTTCTATTATAATCAAAACTACTGTATTGGGTGTCAGGCCTGTGAAACTGCCTGCAAAAATAAGAACAAGCTGGACGTCGGGATTCGATGGCGTGTGGTTGAGCATTCTGAAACTACCGTTAACGGGCGTCAGGTTGACCGATATTTTACCCATGCCTGCATGCATTGTGAAAAACCGGCCTGTGTTGCCACCTGTCCGGTGAAAGCCTATAGTAAGCGGGCAAAAGATGGTATCGTAGTACAGGATTATGAAAAATGTGTGGGCTGTGGGGCCTGTGTCAATGCTTGTCCCTATAAAGCGGTTAGTTTTAGCCGTAAGAAATTAAAGGCATCGAAATGCAACTTGTGCTTAGATTACCTGCAGCAAGGTGAGGCTCCGGCCTGTGTCCGCGGCTGTCCGTTACAGGTGTTGAAAGCAGGGACGATAAGTGCTATGGATAAGGAAGGGGCCGTAAAGGAATGTAAGGGCTTCTTGCAAACAGGCTCCGGCCCATCCATCCGCTTTGCCCCTGAGAAAAGGTAGGATAAAGCACAATGTACCCAAAAAATGTGGTTAGCGACACTTTTAGCGAGCTTGCTGAAATGTTGCTAGAGCGCGGCTGTGTGTATGAAATGCTGCGGAGATTGTTTTTGTTTGGGCCGACTGTCGGATTAGTAACAGAATTGATTGAATTGTCGTCTGCTTATCAAGAGGAAGATGCGGTGGAGTGCCCAGCAGGAGAAAGAGAATGGGTTGGTTTTTTACAAACCCTGCAGCCTGATTTGGCTGAGGCACTGGTTCAAAAATTGCAGCCGGAATTTACCCGGCTTTTCATTGGGCCCCGTCACTTGCCTGCTCCGCCTTACGAATCGGTTTACAGATCGGCGGAGCGTGTCTTGATGCAAGCAATAACCATTGAAGTTCGGGAGAAATACCGGGATGCCGGTCTTGAGGTGAAAAACCTAAATCATGAACCTGACGATCATATCGGTTTGGAATTAGAATTCATGTACTACCTTAATAGAAAAGCGTTAGAAGCTTTAACGCGAGGCGACGTACCTGCCATGCTCGCGGCACTCGATGCACAAAGCCGCTTTCTCACTGGGCACCTGAGCCAATGGGTTTCGACTTTTTGTGATGATATCGCAGGCAATACCTGTCAAGAGTTTTTCCGGTATATGGCAGAATTCCTAAAAGGATTCATTATGGAGGACTGCGAGCAGGTAAGACGATTCATATAGACTGGACGAGAAATCTTAGAAGACGCAACATGATGCGCAGTTAATCATACAGGAGGTTAAGTACAGATGCCAAGAAGAAAAAGTATTTGCACAAAAACGATTTTTGTTAGCCTGCTTGTGGCGATTTTTGTGAGCATATCATTATGTCCGCAGATTTTTGGCGCTACCGCGAACGCCAATGCTGCAGACTCCAGAAATCAGGGGTTTATTAACAAGGATTCACTGATAACCCCTATAAAATTGAACGACTTAATGAAGGACAGAACCGTCAAAATAATTGATGTAAGGTCACCGGAACGCTATCAGAAAGAACATCTTCCCGAGGCCGTGAATACATGGTGGAAAGACTACGAGGATGAAAAAGGTCTGATCCCGTCACCCGAGCGTTTTGCTGCTTTGCTAAGTAAACTGGGGATTAATAATAAAGATACCATTGTGCTCTATGCCGATTCTGATAAGCATGGCCCGGCGTATGTGGCTCACTTTTGGTGGCTGCTTGATATGTTTGGTTATCATAACGTGAAAATGTTGGATGGTGGTTTGGAAGCTTGGCAGGCTTCAGGGTATAAATTGTCTAACGAGATTTCGAAAGTTGACTCCGGCAATTTCCGGTTAACTAGGATAGATACTAGTAAATTGGCGACAACGGAAGAAGTTTGGACTGCCGTAAAAAAGCATGATTCCAATGTGATTATTTTGGATGTCAGGGAATGGGAAGAATTCTCGGGTAGCATACAGGCCCCAGGCGCAGTGAGAAAGGGCCGAATTCCCGGGGCCGTTTGGCTATACTGGGGAGATGTGCTAAATCCGGATAAAACGCTCAAAAATGCCGGCGAGTTGCGAAAAATATTCACTGCAAAGGGAATTACTCCGGGCAAGACGGTCATTACCTATTGCCAGGCCGGAGTTCGTGCCGCACATACTGCTTATGTGCTGAGTGAGGTTCTCGGCTACAAAAACGTGAAAAACTATGCCGGGTCGTGGATCGAATGGAGTCAACGAGAGGAACTGCCGATAGAGATTGATGGGCAATAGGAAAGCTGATGGAAAATTGGACTACACGTTTTACCAAAGCAAAAATGACACGACGCAGTTTTTTAAAATTCATTGGCGGCGCGAGTCTTGGCAGTATGGCTGTCACAATAGTAGCCTGCAGTACGGAAGCGGCAGAAGGCCGTGTTCCCATCGATCCCGATAATCCATCCATTGTTCGTGATGATCAGAAATGCATCCTCTGTGGCCAATGTTTGGAAGCTTGTGAGAAGGTCCAATCTGTCTATGGATATTATGATCTTCCCATTAAAAAGAATATTATTTGTGTCAATTGCGGACAGTGCAGCTTGTGGTGCCCTACGGCAGCAATTACCGAACGGGACGACATTGATAAAGTTGTTGCAGCTCTTGAAAATAAGGATATCCATGTTGTTGTTCAGACCGCTCCAGCTACGCGAGTTGCCTTAGGCGAAGAATTTGGATTGGTGCCAGGTAGCATTGTTGAAGGACAACAAGTGGCGGCATTAAGAGAACTGGGATTTTCGGCCGTATTTGACACGAACTATAGCGCAGATCTCACTATTATGGAAGAAGGAACGGAACTGGTTAAACGTATCCAAGGCATGAAAGACTTCCCGTTGCCACAGTTTACTTCTTGTAGTCCCGGTTGGGTCAAATTCTGTGAATATTATTATAGCGATTTGATTCCGCATCTTTCCACAGCTAAGTCGCCGCAGCAAATGCTGGGCGCTCTTGTCAAAACCTACTATGCCAAAGAAAAAGGGATTGCTCCCGAAAAGATCATTTCTGTTGCTATTATGCCATGTACAGCTAAAAAATTTGAATGTCTACGTCCGGAAATGAATTCTGCTGGCGTGTTACACGGCAAACCGCAGATTCGCGATGTAGATATTGTATTAACGACGCGGGAGCTGGCTCGTTTAATGAAACGAAAGGGCCTCGATCTTAATGCCCTAGAGGATGCAGCGTATGACCGTATCATGGGTGAAGGCACTGGCGCAGGCGTTATTTTCGGTACCACAGGTGGTGTTATGGAAGCCGCCGTGCGCAGTGCCTATTATCTTATTACCCATGAGGACCCACCTGAAACATTGTTAAATCTTGCTCCAGTGCGTGGATTACAGGGCGTAAAGGAAGCTACGGTAACTATTCCGGGTGTCGGACCGTTTTCTGTAGCTGTTTGCCATGGCCTCAAAAATTCCCGGGTTATTTTAGATGAAATCCAAGCCGGAAAATCGCGCTGGCAGTTCATCGAATTTATGTCCTGTCCAGGCGGTTGTGCTGGGGGTGGAGGACAACCCCGTACTTCCCTTCAACCATCAGATGAAGTGCGTCAGGCACGTATCGCCAGTCTCTACCGTCTGGATGGGAAAATCTACAAAAAACGTCTGAGCTATCAAAATCAGAAAGTGCAAGCTCTCTATCAGAACTACTTGGACCATCCCATGAGCGAACTGGCTGAAAAACTGCTTCATACGCATTACACCGATCGGAGCAAAGAGTTGTCAGTTAAAAGAAAGTTTATAAAGAGAGATACAACATGAAATGATCATGTCGAAAAGCTTGATAATTAAGCCTTTTTTCAAAATTCCACTCCAACAGGGAACTAACTACCACAATTAGCAGGTGTCCTTATTTACATGTTTAGGTATTACTCTACAAAGGTTACCCATCAAGGATCGGGTAGAAACAAGGTGATTAGTTAAGAAGAGCTAACGATTGCGATATAATTCAATATTGCAATCGTTAGCTCTTTTATTATATAATGGATATATGTATGAAAGACAGGAAAATGTGGACCATCATTTCATCAATGTCATGTTATTGGGGAAATAACGTAAATTTTCAAAAGAACGGAGTACATAAGAAATGGATATAAATATTGCTCAAGTTATTCAAAAGGCTGTGGATGGCGGTGAACTCAACGCATCAGAGTTACGCCAGTTGTTTAGTGTATATTATCTTTCTGAAGAAGCATATATGATTCAACATGCTTCAAGGAGACTCAGTAGCGCTACTTCAAAGGGAAAGGCGGAAGTTCATGGTCAGGTGGGAATTGATGTTGGACCATGTCTCAAGAACTGCGATTTTTGTTCTTTTGCAATCAAAAATAAGATTTTTCATGAACCCAAGGTACATGCATTGGAGGATATTATTGAAAAATGCCTTGAATTTGAGAATGCGGGTGCTAATGCAGTTTATCTCATGGCAACGGCTGCTGTTAACATCCATGAATTCATTAAAATGGGGAAAGAAGTGAAAGCTTCATTAAAAACAGAAATTCCCCTTGTAGCAAACATTGACGATTTCGATGAAGATGGAGCAAAGGCACTTAAAAAAGCCGGATTTGCCGGCATTTATCATTGTGTACGCATTGGAGAGGGAACAATTACGGACATTGATCCTAAGGTGCGGATAAAAACAATTCATGCGGCACAAAAAGCAGGTCTGCTATTAGGAACAAGCGTAGGTCCGGTAGGACCGGAACATACGCTTGATGAACTAGTGGAAACCACAATATTAACCAGAAGCCTGAAACCGATAAATAACGCCTCATGCCGTCGTATCAACATCCCCGGTTTACCGCTCACCGCCCATGGATCGATGAATTACGGACAAATGGCGCATGTTCTTGCGGTAATCCGGTTAGCCAGCGGCTATAACATCATTGGTCACGGTACACATGAACCGAATGGCATAGGGGCTATGGCCGGAGCTAACCTTTTTTGGGCTGAGCAAGGTGCAAATCAAGAGATACCAGTGAACAAACAGTTAGAGGATGGACCGTGAAACGAACGCAAACAGTGTTCAAAGAAGCTGGCTGGGATATATTGCAAGGTCCTTCGGTAATGTTTGGTTGTTAATATTCTAATGAATGACGAAGAGGTTGTCAAAGACAGGGGGATGGTGGTAGTGTCTTGAATCAAACAGCCGTAGACCGAAATATATTTATCAAAGAATTAAAAAAAGAGGTTTATCTATACGGCGGACATCTAGAGTGAGTGGTGTAAGTAAAGGGATTATTGAAAGAATAAAGACATTACCACTGTCCGTGTATCCCTTCATAAAAATTTTGGCATTTAGGGTTGACATCTCTCTCTAAATTGGGTACAATGAATTTTGTCAGTCAGATACTAGACGCAGCAGTTGCCAATGGCTGGAGACAAGAATATCGGGGCGTAGCGCAGTTTGGTAGCGCATTAGTCTGGGGGACTAAGGGTCGCAGGTTCAAATCCTGTCGCTCCGACCAAAAAAGTTTTGGGATTCCATCTTGGAATCCCTTCTTTATAACATGATAGTAAAATCCTTGGCTTCTATGCCGTTATCCTACTCTTTTGACCGAGGGTAGGAGTTTTTGGTTTTTTACTGTCACTTTTGACCATTCTTAGTATTTGAGCAGAAGAAAGTAACCCAACTAAGCATACCAGGGGGTAAAAATTAATGTCAAAAGCAGCGCTAGTAGTCTTCAGTGGTGGACAAGACAGCACTACATGTCTGTTCTGGGCAATGCAACACTTTGATAAAGTGGAAGCGATTACGTTTAACTATAACCAAAGACATAAACAGGAGATAGAGTGTGCTACTACTATTGCCAATGAATTTAAGATACCTCATATGGTTTTAGACATGAGCTTGCTGAATCAGTTGGCTCCTAATGCGCTAACCAGAAGTGATATCGAAATAAAAGCCGGTGAAAACGGACAACTACCTACAACATTTGTAGATGGTCGTAATTTACTCTTCCTGTCATTTGCAGCAGTAGCCGCCAAACAAAAGCAGATTCGTCATATTGTTACAGGGGTTTGTGAGACTGATTTTAGTGGTTATCCCGACTGCCGTGACGTTTTTGTCAAATCAATGAATGTTACTTTAAATCTGGCAATGGACTACCCGTTTGTCATTCATACTCCCTTGATGTGGATAGATAAGGCCGATACCTGGGCGTTAGCCGATAGCTTAGGTAAATTGGAGTACATTCGTCAGAATACACTTACCTGTTATAATGGCATCATGGGAGACGGGTGTGGCGAATGTCCCGCATGTAAACTACGGAATGCTGGTTTGAAAAAATATCTTGAAACAAAGGCAGGCAAACAATAATTGGGAAAATTTATTAAACTAACGAAGGTTGATCGTAAGGTGTGCAATGGTTGACATCCTTTATCCGATAATCGAAATATTTAGTAGTATTCAAGGTGAAGGCTTTCATATGGGTAAGGGAGCAACCTTTATTAGGGTCGCGGGATGTAATCTAAGATGCTCATGGTGTGACACCGGGTATTCCTTTGATTTGTCAAAATCAAAGTGGATGAGTGTTGATGCTATAGTAGCTGCTGAGCATTTTTCTCATCAGCTTGTTGTCATTACCGGAGGAGAACCGACATTATACAATCTTGAACCATTAGTACGGGCATTACATAAATTAGGTAAGTATGTCACTATAGAAACCAATGGCACAAATCCAATACCGGTTGAGTGGGGGATCGATTGGATTACTGCATCCCCAAAACCAGCTAACGGATTTGCTTTGTCTTGTCGGGCGGATGAATTGAAATATGTAGTGGATGACGAATTTAGCATTGATGTTATCAGCAAGCATGATGTACCAGAAGGAAGGATCTTTCTTCAAATAGAAAGTGGCCGGCAAGAGTCACTCCAAAAAGCATATGATTTAATTAACCGCTATCCGGAACTACAGTTACGACTAGGGATACAGATGCATAAAGTTCTTAATTTTAGGTGAGAGTTTATTATTTTGTATAGTAAGGCCCTATGCAGACCAAACGCTCACCTATTTTTTAGGTAAGCGTTTTCTTAGATAACATGAAGGAAAGGATGGGCAAATATGGAAAACATAACAAATCGGCTTATTGTTGCACTCGATGTTCCTACAACAGAACAGGCCATTAGTGTGGTAGATTCATTGGGAGAACTTGTGCAATATTACAAGGTTGGGATGGAAGCATTTTATGGAATGGGGCATGCTGTATTGGCACAAATCGCCGGTCGCGGCAAGAAAACCTTTCTCGATCTCAAGCTGCACGACATTCCCACAACGGTAGCCAGAACAGTAACAACCCTTTGCCAGTTTTCACCGGCATTTCTTACCTTACATGCAGCAGGCGGATCAAAGATGATTAAAGCAGCGATTGGGGCAGCCGATGAATGGGCCGGTAAAACCAATCGACCGCGTCCCAAACTGCTGGCTATCACAGTTTTGACAAGTATTGGCGAGCGTGATTGGGTTGAAATTGGCTACCAGAGTCCCATACGTGAGTCAGTACTGCGGATGTCAGTCATGTGCAAGGAAGAAGGACTTGACGGTGTTGTTGCCTCTCCCCGGGAGGCTGGCGCCATTCGCGCCTTGTGCGGGCCGGACTTCTTGATTGTTACACCAGGCATACGTCTTCTTCCTGATGAACAGGGGGATCAAATGAGGACTGCCACACCGGCCCAGGCGCTGAAGGTGGGCGCAAACTATTTAGTTGTCGGTCGACCGATCTTATCAGCAGATAATCCTCGTGAAGTAGCCGCAAGTATCATAAATGATATGAAGCCCGCCGAGCAGGAGGCTACTATTTAGGTAAAGCACGGAAGGTGGTGTCATTATGGAAGGAGAAAAAATCATACAATTGGCAGAGCCGATACTCCTGAAAAATGGCCGGGTTATTGATCCAGCCCAAGGCATTGATGGTCCTGCAGATGTTCTAATTTCTGAGGGTCAAATAGCTGCTCTTGCTCCAAAATTGTCTTGCGAGGGAGCTATCAGGATTGATTGCACCGGCAAGTGGGTGGTACCGGGATTGATTGATGTTCATTGCCACTTACGCGAACCAGGTTTTGAACACAAAGAGACAATTGAAACTGGCAGCAAAGCCGCCGCTCACGGTGGATTCACAACAATCGTAGCCATGGCTAACCTCAATCCTGTTCCGGATAAGCTCAGTGTGTATAACAAAATCCAGCAACTAATTGCCGAAAAAGCCCTCGTGCATGTTATTCAGGCTGCCAGCGTCACCAAGGATTTAAAAGGACGTGACCTGTGTGATATGGCTACGCTGGCGGCTGCAGGGGTTCGGATATTTTCTGATGATGGGCTGTATATTGATCGTGCTTCGGTATTGTATCAAGCGTTACAGTTAGCCAGGAAGTTAAAGGTCGTACTTTCGCTGCATGAGGAAGATGCAACCTTAAAATCGTATTGGCCGACTGCCTATGAACCGGTTAATGAGATTGCCGCCATAGCGCGCGATCTCGAAATCTTGCGTGTTACTGGCGGGCAGGTACATTTTCAGCATTTGAGTACAGCAAATAGTATTGAGTTGATTCGCCGGGCAAAAAAAGAGGGGCTTAATGTAACAGCAGAAGTTTGTCCGCATCATTTAACTCTTTCATTAGCCGATGTTATCCATCAAGGCACAAATGCCAAAATGGCTCCGCCTGTACGCACCCACGAGGATATTGCTGAACTAATTCACGGCTTGGACGATGGAACGGTGGATATGATTGCCACCGATCACGCACCACATGCCCTAGATGACAAGAATGTGACCTTTGACTTGGCGGCCAATGGCATTGTTGGCTTTGAAACAGCGCTGCCTACTTTACTCACTAAACTTGTGCATGAGCAAGGCAAATCACCTGCCTGGCTGATTAAACGCATGAGCAGCAATCCGGCACAAATCTTTGGTCTTCCCGGGGGAACGCTGGCAGCAGGAGCAGCAGCAGATGTCTGTGTTATTGATCCGATTCGGGAATGGACAATAGATAAAAATGCTTTTTTTTCAAAGAGTCGTAATACACCCTACCACGGAGCCAGCGTAAAAGGCAGTGTTTGGCTTACTTTAGTTAACGGAAAGGTAATCTTTGATGGTAGAGCAAGCCGTTAAAGATTACCTTTTGTTAAATAAAATTATTATGATGAAATAAGGAGGAGAAAAAGTGGAATTGCAAAGCAAGCAAAATCTGTTTTCGGGTGAGGATGAAGCCACCTGGAAACGCCGCTGGAAAGTGATGTATGCCTCGATAGCCGGGTATGCCATGGATGGATTGGATATGCTGATTCTTTCCTTCGTTATGACCGCCATTATAAAGGAATTCGGCTTGTCTTTCGTTGATGCTGGCTTAATTGCGACCTATACTTTAATAGGGGCAGTCATGGGTGGTTATATTTTTGGCATTATGGCCGACTACATAGGCCGGGTAAAAGTATTCGCACTTACCATTATTCTTTTTTCAATTTTTACGGGACTGTGCGCAATAGCAAGTTCCCTAACTGAACTGAATATCTACCGTTTTCTATCTGGTTTGGGTCTGGGAGGCGAATTTGGCATCGGAATGACACTTGTCGCTGAAACCTGGCCTGCTGCCAAACGGGCGCGTGCGACTGCTGGTGTAGCTATTGGCTGGCAGCTAGGTGCAGTATTGGCTGCCGTTCTCGCAGCTATGGTAGTTCCACATTTCGGCTGGAGAGGTCTTTTTGCCATTGGCGTGTTACCTGCCTTATTTGCTGCTTGGGCACGGCGGGGTCTGCCTGAACCTGATATTTGGGTTAACCGCAAGATAATGAAAGACACGGTCGCAAAAAAATTAGCTAACAAAGAAGCACTTTCTGATACTGAAAAAGAATTTTGGAATAAGGCTAACAAGTTCCCGCTGACTCATCTCTTTGCCAGCAAAAGAAAATTCATAACTACTTTTGCGCTTACAGTAATGACCAGTGTCCAAAACTTCGGTTATTATGGCATCATGATTTGGCTGCCAACTATCTTGATGCAAAAACATAACCTTTCACTCAATAAAACCACAACATGGATGATTGTTACGGTAATCGGAATGGTTATCGGTATTTACCTTTTCGGACAATTCGCTGACCGAGTGGGTAGAAGACCGGCCTATATTACCTTCTATATTTGCTCAGCGGCGGCTGTTTGGATATACTCCATTTTGAATGATCCAATTTTTCTCCTCATCGGCGGCGCTCTCCTCGGCTTCTTTTGCAATGGAATGATGGCCGGTTATGGTGCACTATTATCTGAGCATTACACTACCGACGCCCGCTCTACAGCGCAAAACTTTATCTTTAATTCAGGCCGGGCTGTCGGCGGTTTTGCCCCGGTTATTATCGGTATGCTGGCAGCCAAGTATACTCTCAACGGCGCCCTGGTAATCCTTGCCTTTATGTATGTGGCAGCCGCAGTGAATGTATTTTTCCTGGTGCCGGAAACAAAGGATGTTACGTTAGATTAGAAAAATTGTCTCAGCAGAAGAGGTCCTGCCTTGCCAGTCAAGGCAGGACCTCTTTTTTACTTTAGTTTAAGTTGAACATTGATTTGAGGACAACTGCCGCGCCCCCGGGTATTTGTCAACTCGTTCAACGATAACCCTGTCCATTATAGCCCGTACTGCGGCTTTTTTTCATCGCTGGTAAAATTTCCTTTGTCAAAACTGGTCTTAATTGTAGCGGCAATTTCGGCCGTCGAGCGAGCAGGGGCGATAGTAGCCAATTCGGCTTGGTATGCTTTTTTCATTTGCGCAATATCGGCTAATTGACGGCTGATATCTTGCAGTTGGCTTTCGGCATCATTCTCAGTCAACATCTTTTGCCGAAACCAGCGAAGAACGCTTTCTCTTTGCTTTATCAGCTCTTTTTCAGCGTTGCCCATTTGCTCTAGTGCTGCTTTATGCTGCTGCATGTCTTTGCCTTCAGGAACTGCCTGAATATGCTCGGCAAGCTTATCATGATTGTGATAGAATTCCAGCAAGTAATTGAAAACATACTCATCCAATACTTTGGTAGGAACTTGCCTGGCTGTACATGGCTCCAGGCCGGAATACGCATAGGAGGTGCTTTTCTGGCTAAGACAGGCATAGTAGCTGATATGTTCTTTACAGCCAGAATGCGAGATAACCATAGCTCGCCCGCAGCGGGCACAGGTAATCCTATATATGCTGGAAACTATCCAATATTTTTTTGCGCGGGGCGAGGGGATACCCCGCGCATTGAGCTCCTTGCAGATTCGTGCTGTACCCATTTTATTGATAACAGAGAAGTTGAAAATCATTCTAACAATATTGGCTTCATTTTCACCTCAGTTAATCCTATGCTGACTCAGGTTGTCTGCTTGACGGAAATCTTATTAAAAATTCATATCAGCAGACTCACATTTAATTTGTGAGTATACAGTTTGCGTGTTATAATATACTCACGAAAAATTTGTGAGTATACCGGTTTTCCTGGGATATATACTCATAAATTTAATGTGAGTATATATGTATTTAGGTTTGAGAGGTAACTGAAAATGAATATTGAGCTACGTAAAAACGGAACGTTTTATCTGAAAGACAGCAGCTATAATCCTGAAACCAAGCTTCCTAAAAACACCTCTATTTATCTTGGTTCCAATCCTCTGCAGGCAAAAGCTAAGCTAAAAACGTTTACAGATGATTTGGCACTTCTCGATCAAATACCTGACACACTACCGTATGAGATTGAACTTAACAAGGCCATTAAGAATCTGCAAAAATTGAATACGTTGCAGACAGAGGGTGTAATGAGGCTTATTAACTATTATTTAAATGACCTCTTACATGCCAAGCAGTTTATTCATAAGGCAAAGCAGGGAAGCATTCCGCCTACTAGTGATTGTCCGGGTTGCCGCTTTAAAACCGCAAATCGCTGTGACCACTTTAAACAAAATTTTTTGATCGGAAATAATAGATATAAAGAAGGTACGCCAATACGATGTCCGGCCTATGAATTAGGGCAAGTAAAATTGCCGGCAGGTTCAATTAAGCTGCCGCGAGACTTTAGATAGTTGCATTACAATTATTTCCAGGAAATAATTGTAAATCTATTTTTATACTGATTTGCATCCTGGGTTTTGTGAAACCGTAGAAGTAAATCAGCATTTAAAACTGGTATTTTTTCCCGCAAACACTTAAGCATTAGGTCCTCGCTATTCGAGGATTGATAACTAAAATACCCTAATGCTTCTAAAAAACACTCAAATAGAGCGAGACATTGCTTTCTTTTTAAGGCTAACCAAAGTATGCAAAATATGTTTCCTCATACGAGCCACGTGGAGTGCACAGTTCTGCTGAAAAGAAAACACAGCCCGTGAAGCTAGGCGGCGCCTGACTTCATGGCTGTGGGGAAATATGGTATATGTTTCCTTAGACGTAGGAAGAAAACTTTAGGTATTAATATTGTGAAAGCATAACTGAAGAAAATGCCATCAGATTTCACATAGTCTGATGGTGTTTTTTATACTCTGTTTTTTAAAAAAACTGTAGAGCATGAACGGCGTTAACAACCAGTTTCGCTCCTATTTCAATGTTGGCATGAATGTAGGGCTGACCGAAGCGCAGATGAGGAGCTTGGTAGTAGTTCTCGAAGCCAGAGTCGGACAGCAGGAAGCCGATAATGCAGCCGCTGAACAAGGTTATAGAAAGCAGAATACGCAAGTAAGTATACTGGCTTCCGATCCAGCGCCCACTATAATCGATATTTTGATACCATCATTGACACAGCGGTTTTTCACAAAATAAATGATTATAAAATGATTATAAATTGATTTTATATTGATATTTGGGTATAATAAATATAGGTAGAATTCTAACATAAAGAGGTGAAACAATATGAAAGCTATCATTCGTCCCATGACGGATTTGGCAAAGAAGATGGACGAAATTGAACATTTTTGTATTACCGAAAGCTTACCGGTATATATCACGAAAAAAGGCACTGGCAGGCTGGTTGTCCTTGGTCATGCAAACTATGAAAATCTAATGTCCGAACTCGAAAAAATTAAAGAAGAAAATGAATTGTATAAATCTCTTATTCAAGCGGCGGGCGAGAGCCGTAGAGGCGAAAGTCGGGATGTTAATGATGTCTTGGACGAATTAGACGCTGAATTAAGGGAGCGAGAAGATGACGACAGGCAAACAGAGCGGAAAGTATCAGGTTAAAATCGTACCTACGGCTCAGAAAGACCTCCGGGATGCAGCTATGTATATAGCGCAAGACAGTTCTGCGAATGCCAGAAAATTTGTCGCAGACGTAAAGGCCAGAACAATGTTTTAGCGAATAGTCCCAATATCTGTTTACCGCCTAGAGCGTACCCTTTTTTAGCGGAACAAGGATACTTACGGTTTTCCGTGCACACAAACTATTCAGCCCTATGGGTCTGGAACGGGCCGGTTATTGAGATACATCGTATTTTACACAACAAGAGAAATTGGACGCTGATCATAAGTGGCCCTGAAGACATGGAAGGAATATAACCCTCCGAATAATTCGGAGGGTTATATTCCTTCATGCACTGTTTAGCTTACCCTGCACCGAATGATAGGCGCCTTGCTGGTTTTTTTGCGCCAGCAGAATAACATTGGCTTTGCGGATGGCCTGAGGATAGGTAAGCAGGTTAGCCCTGTTTCCAGAGCACTTGCAAAGATTCGGCAAAAGGCTCGTCTGTTTTTTGAGCAGTCATGAGCAATTTAGCAGGAGCAACAAAACTTGTGAACCTGTAGCACGTTCAAAGAATTCATCAAATATGTTAAATAATTCGTGCTGAAGTTGAGTATAATTGATTATTTGAGATTGCTCCAACGTGCGCAATTAATTAGTGTGATGGAGGAGGCGGCGTGCTCCCTCTTGGAAAAAAATTCAGCCCTGGATATTTATTTCTATTGAAAAGCAATCTGATAAGTTGAAATTAGCAGAAGCGTTTGCTATGGGAGTATTGATAAAAAAGATTCCGCTACCATGCTGTGTTGGTCTCAATTAAAAGTCATGGGATAAAAATAATCAGCATGGAAGGTAAAAGAGTTATTAATTAATTCTGGATTTAATATGTCTGATGAGGAATATTGACAAAACCTATCTTAATACCGAGTTAGCTCAGGCTCTAGCTGCGAAGTCATCTTCACTGATGGCAAGGACATTTGAGAATATGGGAATAGCTTCTGGATTTATAATTTTGGAAGCTATGAATCAGGGATTGGGTGCATGGTATTACTAAGCAGCCTTGCGGCCCATAAAGCCACAAACTGGCTGCTTTTATTTATACTGATTTGCATCCTGGGTTTTGTGAAACTCAGGATGCAAATCAGTATTTTAAATTCAGTCAGGCAAATACACTCTCTGATAGACGCACTATTTTTCAATCTCAAAATTATCTATACGATTTTTGGCAAGGGTATGGCCGAATAATGGCGAATTATATACCTGCTTATTCAATGCAATGGTAAATAATTTCGGAATGAAACGAGTGGATGGATATGTTACCTTCAATTCGGCAGCAATTGACGTTAATTATATGCTCTTTGATTTTGCTAGCGATGGTTTCAACGCTGACGATTAGTTATTCTTTAATTGCAGCAGATTACGAAACCAATATGCAACATAACAACTCGGTTATGTCAGAAAGCTTGGCAGGTAATATCACTCAATTCATGCAGAATGCTTACAATATTAGCCAATTTATCGCAGAGTATCCCGATTTGGAAAAGTGGGATACAAAAAGACAACAAAAACTATTGGCAGATACGACAAAGCTGTATCCATTTTTCCAAGTACTGGCCGTGCATAATCTTAATGGAGACCAATTAGCCAGATCAAGTGGTCTTTTGGCTAATCGCTCTGAACGCTGGTGGTTTAAAATGTTCATGACGGAAAAGCAGCCATTTATCTCTAAGACTTATTATTCACTATTCTCTGAGTCTCCTGTCACAACGATTGTTCATGGCATATACTCAAATGGCAATTTAGCCGGACTGCTTATGGCTGATATTGAAACAAACAAATTACAGCAGATGGTCGAGAATTATAATTCTGGGGAGGGTAGCTACGCCTATCTTTTAGATGGGGAAGGTGTGGTGATTGCTCATCCTAATAGGCAACAGGTTGCCGAATTGTATAACTACAAAACCATGAAGAAAAAGGTGTTATTGCGAGATGCTGGCGGCAGGATAGTAAAAGATGATAAGAATAACGAAATTACCGAGGAAATCAATTTTGACGTTGCGTCTTCCCTGCAGACTATTATTACTAAAGCTATGGCCGGCGAAATTGGAGTTGGTGAATATACTGACCTTAACGGCGAGGAGTATCTGTGTGCTTACCGGACTATAGCATTGCCAGGAGCATCTGCCCCGTGGAGCCTGATTGTTGTACAAAAGAAAAGTGCTGCTATGGCCTTTATGGAGTATGTAACAGTAAAGACTACTATTGTGGGAATGTTGGTCATTGTGTTTGCAATACTCTTGACAATTTGGTTTTCACGGAAAATAACCAATCCATTGATCGATGTTGTGAATGCCACTAACCAAATCAAAGAGGGCGATTTGGCAGTGCAGCTTGCCATTAAATCGTCTAATGAAATTAATGCGTTAGCGAAAAATTTTAATCAGATGGTAGCTGAGCTGCGCCAACACCGTGAAGGTTTGGAAGAGTTGGTGGAAGCACGCACGGTTGAGCTGGGTGCTGCTAATCAAGAGCTAACAGCCATGAATGAAATCTTAGAGGATACAAATCAACGGTTGAATGATGAAAACAAAGCTAGGTGTCAAACCGAAGGCAAGCTTGTTTTGCGTGAACGGCAATACCGAGCCATAACAAGCCTCTTGATACGAGCCGGCGATGACACGGAAGATATCCTTGCGTTAATTTTGCATAATGCAGTCCGCCTGCTCAACTCGGCAGCAGGCTATATCGGCTTGTTTGATGAGGGCGGAAAGACTTTTTATATACATAATGGTATCGGGATTGATGCAGCTTTGATCAGGAAACCGCTACCGGTTGAAGTTGGGATGAAATGGCAGGTTTATACTAGTGGTGAGATTTTCTATGTTGAGGACTATCGTAACTATCCCGGTTGCCTCGACGATAAAAGAATGGATTCTTCAGCAAGCAGTGTGATTATGACGCCGCTGAAACAAGCGGGTAAGGTTAAAGGCGTTCTTGTGTTAAGTTGGGAGGATAACATACATCCAGTCAATAAGGAAGATTTGGATGCTTTGCGTCAGTTTGGCGATTTGGCTGTGGTAGCGCTGGAACGGGATATGATCGAGAAGAAAATTAGCCACATGGCATTTTGCGACCCATTAACAGGTTTGCCTAATCGGGCGAGTTTAACTGCTTTTCTTGAGGCCGAAATGGAGAAGGCTCATCGCGGCGAAACACAGGGTATTATTTTGTTTATTGATCTTGATGATCTTAAAGCGGTAAATGACAATTTTGGGCATTCTTTTGGTGACAATATTATTGTTGCAGCAAGTCAGCAGATTGTTGTTGCAGTCGGTGAACAGGCTTTTGTGTCCCGCATTGGCGGTGATGAGTTTATTGTTATTATGCCGGGGAAGAGCAGCAGGGGAAGAGCGGCCCACATTGCAGACATAGTCCTTGCAGAACTTTGTAAAGAGTACGAAGTCGCTACCCAAAAAATTCAAATGTCAGCCAGTATTGGAGTTGCGGTGTATCCTGATGATGGTGATAGGGCGGAGGATATCCTAAAAAAGGCCGACAGTGCTATGTATGCTGCTAAGAAGGCGGGAAGAAACTGCTGGCGTTTTTATGAACCAATTTTACTACAGGCGGCTTATGAAAAGATGATGCTGACAAATGGTTTGCGTCGTGGATTAGAACGGGGCGAATTCTTTCTAAAGTATCAGCCGCAGTTTACTGCAAAGGGTGACCGTATTGTCGGGTTTGAGGCCTTGCTGCGGTGGAATAGTCCTGATCATGGTTTCGTGTCGCCAGCAAAGTTTATTCCTTTGTCTGAGCAAAACGGACTTATTTTGCCTATTGGGCAATGGGTGCTTCAAGAAGCCTGCCGGTTTGCCCGGCGACTAGCCGATATGGGGAAAGAAAGTATTCGTGTAGCGGTGAATATATCGTCTCGACAGCTGATGGCAGATGATTTTGTTACCCATGTTCGCACAAGTATTGAGAATGCCGGCATAAAGCCATGGCAAATTGAAATTGAAATTACGGAAAGTGTTTTTATTGAATCTATGGAAGAGAGTGTTTTCAAACTTTGTCAGTTACGGGATATTGGAGTGATATTGGCGCTAGATGATTTTGGCACAGGCTACTCTTCGTTAACTTATTTACGCAGTTTACCTGTGGGAGTATTGAAGATAGATAAGTCATTCATTGACAAGATTAGTAATGATAAAATGCAGCTGCAGGTGGTAGGCTCAATTATTGATTTAGGTCATAATCTGGGGTTGACGATAGTGGCTGAAGGGGTGGAATTGGAAGAACAGTTAAACATATTGAAAGTGCTTGGATGTGACTATATTCAAGGATATATTTTCAGTAAACCGCTAACGGAGGAAGCCGCTGCTATGTTGGTGGTGCAAAGAAACAATACATAGTAAAAAGTACTATATAAATAAGCGCCTACCCCAAAAATCAGGTAGGCGCTTATTGCTATTGTGCGCTACGGGCCATTAGACGGGCCACTTTATTGGCAAAACTGATGGGGTCATCTGGGGTAATTCCTTCCATCAGCAATGCTTGTCCATACAATAAATCACAATAATCGTTAAATGAGTCAGAATCAGGAGCTGTCTGATACAGATTCTTCAGTACACCAAATATCTCATGATCAGGATTAATCTCAAGAATCCGGCTAGCTTTATACATAGTTTTGTTCATTTCCGATAAAATTTGTTCCATGGACAGGCTAATGCCGCTATCATCGCTAACCAGGCATACGGCACTGGATTTTAAGCGATTGCTGATTTTAACGTCAGCTACTTTACCGGTAAGGCGTTCCTTGACGGCCTTGATCAGCGGCTCATTTTCTTTTGCTAGTGCATCAATATCCTTTTTGGTTTCAGGCGAGTCAATGTCGTCAAGTTCCAGGTTGCCGCGGCTGACTGACTGAAACTTTTTCTCTTCATATTCTTGCAAGGCATCAATAGCAAATTCATCTACCCGGTCAAAAAGATAGAGCACTTCAATGTTCTTTTCACGCAGTAATTCCATTTGTGGTAAGCGTTCCACTGCGGAGCGGTCTTTGCCTGTCGCGTAGTAGATAACCTTTTGGGTTTCCGGCATGCGTTTGGTGTAGTCTTCCAGCGTAGTCAGCTCATCGGCCGCCTGCGAGGTGGCAAAAAGCAAAAGGTTCTTTAATTTATCCCGGCTCTGGTACTCAGAATATATGCCAGTCTTGATGGCTTTGCCGTACTCATGCCAAAATTTTTCGTATTTCGGCCGATCTTTTGATAGCATAGTTTCCAGCGTTTTTAGTATGCTTTTCTCCAGATTTTTGCCAACCCGTTTCAACTGTTGACTCTGTTGGAGCAGTTCACGGGAGATATTGAGGGAAAAGTCGGGAGAATCGACTAACCCGCGAACAAAACGCAGGTACTCAGGCAGGAGATCCTGACAATTATCCATGATAAAGACATTTTTTGAATATAAACGAATGCCTGTCGTAGACTCGCGCTGGTAAAAGTCAAAAGGCGCATGCGATGGAAGAAACAGCAGACTGGTATATTCTACAGCTCCTTCCACTTTGGAGTGGATAATCTCCAGGGGATTTTCCCAGTCATGGAATAGATTTTTGTATAATTGATAATACTCCTCCTGAGTGATGTCGTTTTTATTCTTAGTCCAGAGGGGGGCCATAGAGTTGAGTGTACGAACTTCAACGGTCTTGGTGGGCGGGGCATCTTCTATCACTTTGCCGTCCGCATCCAGCGGTTTTTCCTCTTTAGTAAAATTCATCTTAATTGGGTAGCGGATATAATCAGAATATTTTTTGATCAGGTTTTCCAGACGGTAGTTGTTGAGAAAGTTTTCCTCAGCATGTTCGGCAGAGCGATATTCCTCTTTGAGGGTTAAGATGATTGTCGTACCTCGAGTATCTTTGGCGTACTCTTCAATAGTATAAGTGCCATCACCGTTTGACTCCCAGCGAATGCCCTTAGACTGACCGGGAGCACGGGTAAGTAAAGTAACTTTTTCTGCTACCATGAAGGCCGAATAGAAACCAACGCCAAATTGACCGATTAGTTCAGTATCAGCTGCTGAGCCAGCTGTTTTTATTTTATCTAAAAAGGCTTTGGTGCCAGATTTGGCAATTGTGCCGATGTTTTCCACAACTTCGGCGTAGGTCATACCCATGCCATTGTCAGAGATAGTGAGGGTGTTGGTCGTTTCGTCAGGCAGGATAAAAATTTCAAAATCAGCAGTGTCTTCAAGCAAGTCATGATTTGTTAATGATTCAAACCGAATTTTATCAATAGCATCTGAGGCGTTTGAGATAAGCTCCCGTAAAAAAATCTCCCGGTTTGTATAAATTGAGTGAATCATTAGATCCAGTAGCTGCTTAGTCTCAGCCTGGAATTCTTTTGTTTCTTTGTTGATTGTTTCTTGAGACATTACGAACCTCCAATATCATCAAAAATTCTGTTGTTAGCACTCTTAGAAGCTGAGTGCTAACACTATCTAAATAATAACGAAAATAATTTATAAAATCAAATATTCGATAACAGAAAAAAGACAGATACCGGCGTATTCCTACCAAATTTGCAAGATATCTCCTGCTTTTGTGGTATAGCATGTTTTTTCTCAAAATGATGTTCTAATTTTCCTTGAACATATGCAGCAATGACAGAGCCAGACCGGTCAGAACCAAGATAGCTATTCCAATTGCCCCCAATATATTGCCGTTATTTTTCAGCCAACGGGCATATGTCAAGGCATGAAAACCAATGACAGCACCTATAACGAGGTTGATATAATTCATTAGTCATTACCCCTTATCGGCATGCTCTTAAACATTAGTCCGGTACGACGGATTTTAGTATTGATTTGGACATGAATTTCAGCCTCAGGATAAAGGCTGTTCCAATTAAAACTGGCAACCTCATCATAGGTCTGGAACTTAGGTCGGAAGTAGCGGCCAAAATTAACAACATCAGTTTCCAGCGCTTGCGTATGGTTAAGCATATCTACCATTTCTAGCTTGATGGTTTTTGACACTTCTTGTTCCAGAAGTTTCCTGTTATCCTCGGATTCATAGTTAATATCGCTGGCAATACTGGTGAGTTCGCCTTCTAACAGCACATCAATATCAATAACAGGCCGGTTATTTACGAAGCCAACATTAATTTGTGGATCTTTGCCTAGCCGGAAAAGAATATGCACATTCCGCTCGGGTTTTTTGGGATCAATTATAGTTAAGAAGCCTTTAGGAAAATTCCCCATAAGAATAGCCATCATGCGTGTTTCTTCATTAGTCAGCATCCCTGCCAGTTTGCCACCCTTAAATACAGCCGTACCAATAACAGCGGCAGGATTACCGCCTTCACGCGGTATATCGCCGGGCAAATACTCTTTTGCTCGTTCTGGTGGGATTGGGTTGGCTGTAGGCCTGTCTGTACCTGATAAGGGATTAATTCCCGCCAACACGGCATAGGGAGCGCCGCTCGTAGTCTTTAGTCGATTATAAAATTCATGAACATGCGTAGGCAGTAAATAGCCGGTCTCACTCCCTGATAACAAGAGACCTTCAATCCAGCGTGAAGGTAATACTTCAATTGACGGCTTATTTTTGTTGATAAATTCCTGTGCTGTATTACGAACCACCATCATAAACATAGATCCGCGAAATTCACGAAACCGGAGGAGTGGTCCTACTAAATTCTCTAGTCCCTGTCGTGCTAATTCTTCACTGACGATCCATACCTTAACATGGGATAAATTAGGGGCCCGGCCAATTGAGGCGCCGAGCAAAGACTGGCCTTCGGCTAGGGAGGGAGCCTTGATGGTAGTAATAACCACGCTTTTGTCACGGTCTGCATTACTGCCACTTCCACTAGTGCCTAGTGCCCTGGGAATAGCAATCAGATAGGTAATATTTATCTGTTCGTTTGGCAGATAATCAACACCAACAGCCAAAACATAGGCCACTTCGTCGGTTTCCTTAGCACCGGAACAACCTGATAGTATAAGGCATACGGCTAAGCCTAAAGATAATATAGTCAATCGGCAGAACACGACTGGCCCCCCTTTTTGCTAGTCTTCACCATCGCCGCTACCAGCAGCAGCGGTGTAAGGGAAAATAGAGTAGTGGTAAAGAAGTTAGCTACTACAAACTCATCCAGGCGAATAACGGTGGCAATATCAGGTGGTATCATGGCTAGCTGCGCAATGATATAAGCCAAGAGCGGAATGAGTGGTTTAAGGGCTGGCAGCTTCAATAAACGGGTAATTAAATAGGCTCCCATATAAAGGCTGATAGCAATTCCCAGCAACCCTACAATAACCCACAGTATGATAAATAATGACTCAATCCGTTGCAGGTAGCGGCTCAAATATACTAAGCGTGACATCTCAAAAAAAGGTAGTGTTTTTTCACTTGCCACGGCCACTCCAAATACTATGATGAATACCATCATGGAAAATGCCTTGAGCAAGACACAGCCCATTATTCCAAAGATACTAGCCCATTTAAAAGTTCGGACATTCTGCATAGCAGGTGCAACAATCACAAGAACCAGCGCGCCAAAGTTGGTACCTGCTCCATACATTCCCTGTTTGAGTGAAGGTAGAAGCCCGTAACCCTGCCAGGGAGCTAGATTATAAATGTCATAATTGGGAGCTAATAAGAGCAGGACTATTAGTAAACTAAAAACGCTTATCGGCAATAACAAGTAGGTTCCGCGTGCCAATACTTCCAGTCCTAAGCGTGCACCTAGTGCAGCGATAAAAGCATACCAGCCGACAATGAAATTAAACTCCATTTTGGGTAAGGCTGTAAGTAAGGTATTCTCGGCAAATTGGCGCAGTAAGAGCGCTGCGTTAAGAAAGAAAATAACAATGCATACGCTTGTCACTACCCATGCACCAACACGTCCTATCAGCTGTTCAGAAACGCTATAAAGGTCGCCAGGCGTCTGCTGCAAAATATAAACCCAGGCGATAATGGTCAAGATCGCGGGTAAGCCGGCAACAATGCCTACCCACCAGCTGGCAGTAGCGACATCTGCGGCGTCATTGGCAGGTGATGTCAGAAAAATACGAGGCAAGAGTATAATAAATACTAAGGCCATTCCCTCAGCCATACCCATGCGTCCAGGTTGATAACTCATGGCTTATCTTGTCCTCCTAGTGGTTTTTCCTTTAGCCATTCGCGACTTACGGCAGGCTGCCTTATAGTATCTTTGGTATCCAAACCGTCTGGTCGTTTCTCTTGCTGAAACACGGGACCGCGCACCACCACATCCAGGTTGCCCTCCACCCGGGGAGCTATTGGCAGCATATACGGCATACCGAAAGATTTCATACTGCATAATAAGAGTACAAGCAGTAGTAACCCGGAAGCAACGCCGACTAAGCCTAATCCCGCTGCCAGCATAAGCATGAGAAAGCGGAAAATGCGGAAAGCCAGTGCCATCTGAAAATCAGGAATAGCGAAGGAAGCAAGTCCTGATAAGGCGATAATAATAACTACAATCGGACTGACAATATTGGCAGTAACCGCGGCCTGCCCCAGAATAAGCGCACCGACAATTCCGATTGTCGACCCCAGCACTCCTGGAATCCGCAATCCTCCTTCCCGAATAAGTTCAAAAGAAAATTCCATGAGGACAATCTCAATGAGTGCGGGAAATGGTACTCTTTCGCGGGCGCCGGCAATAGCCAGAGCAATCTCGGTA
Organism: Sporomusa sp. KB1; assembly: GCF_007830295.1. Lineage (GTDB taxonomy): Bacteria > Bacillota > Negativicutes > Sporomusales > Sporomusaceae > Sporomusa. The sequence continues at coordinate 4,544,582 of NZ_VLKC01000002.1, forward strand.
GGTAGTGCCTCCTGATGGAAATAGTTAATTGCCAAATAGAAAGAAGGCAGTAATAGCATAATAAAGGCAGCAGCAAGACGCAATATACGCAGCCCAGTACTTGCAATTGCTTTAAGCGAGAAATCTTCTGCTGAATGAAAGAATGTAAAAAAGTTGACAGGCACAACATGGGCAAGCGGCACGCCATCAAGTATAAAGGCTACCCGGCCTTCGGCCAGATGCACACACACCCGGTCAGGCCGTTCCGTTGAAAGGGCCTGGGGAAACAGATTGCCAGGATGATCCTCAATGAACTGCTGGAGCGACCCGATATCTCCCATATAGTCGGTAGAAATTCCCTCAATCCGGCGCTTTAGTTCAGCTACGAGCAACGGATTGGCCACAGACTCTAAATACATAATGGCACAGCTGGTATTGGTTCTTTTGCCGACAGATAGGATCTCGGTAACAAGCTCACTGCTCTTTAACGTACCGCGAATCAAGGCAGTATTAATGCGCAGCCCTTCACTAAAAGCTGCCTGTGATCCGCGCACCGTTTGCTCTGTTGTAGGTTTATTTACGCCGCGCTGCACCATACCTCTGGTGTTAATTAAGACAGCTTCAGGAACACCATCAACGAAGAGTGCGGTATCCCCACTGTTGATACCATGCTGGACAGATTGGTAATCTATGGCTTTGTTGATTTGGTTGGCAGGTAAACATTCCTCGATAATCTGAGCGGTAAGACCGCCAGGAGCACCGCCTTCTCGCACATGATCAGCCGAGAAAAGCATTAATGGCTGTAAAACAGCCAGATTGAGTGTTTTACTATCAACCATACCATCTAAAAACACCAGCATAGCTTTTATCGGCGGGGCAAAAGGCAAAATAAGATTACGAATAATAAGATCTCTGTTGTGCGGCAGCTTGTATAGTTTTTCCAGCAGCGCGCGGTTTTCGGCAAGCACACCACTCACCTGCCTGTTATCCGGGTGACTTGCGGCGTCATAAGCTAGTCTGACAGGAGAACGCTCTGCCTTAATCGCTGCCAGTTTTTTAACCACAGCTTTCATTTGTTTTAGATGAGTAAACTGACCTGGTTTAAGATGTTTAGCCGCCATTTCTAAGACTTCTTTTAGCTGTTTGGCTTGGCGCAAAAGTATCTGAAGTTCCTCCGCCGGCCCCACAAGTCCGTTTTCTAAGCGCAAACTGCTGTTTTGTTGCTTTTGGTCTAACCTATCATCTAATACAAAGGGAGTAGGAGTATGCGGTGGCTGATAGACAAGGATGTTTTTCAAATATTTGTAGGTTTTAGAAAAGATAGTCTCCATAGCAGCGTTCCTCCTTTCGAACTATTTTGTGGTTATTATTACCAAAAAGCAGTTTAATTATTATGTGAGTAGTTCTGAGAGTAAAGCAAAAGCACATCCAACCATGGTTGGATGTGCTTTTGCTTTACTCTTGATTACTATCATATTGTCCCAGGATACGAACAGCATCTGCTGCGGGCAGTTGTTCAACGTCCTTAAGTTTCCGTTCAATGGCTCTGGTGCGTACGGCAGCAGCGTCAATTTGTTTGCTGGCCTGATCCAGCTTTTCCTTGGTCTTACTAAGAACATCGCCGAACTTACCAAACTCTGTTTTTACAGCGCCCAGAAGGCCCCAGACTTCACTTGATCGTTTTTCAATCGCCAATGTCCGAAATCCCATTTGCAGACTATTCAATAACGCCGCCAGCGTAGTTGGACCTGTAATACTAATACGATATTCCCGCTGTAGGCTGTCACATAGTCCAGGACGCCGTAATACTTCGGCGTATAATCCTTCGATAGGCAGAAACATAATAGCAAAGTCAGTAGTATTGGGCGGATCAATATACTTATCTTTGATGGTTTTAGCTTCCAGACGAATCCTGGTCTCTAAACTGGCCGCAGCAGCGGCGGCCAGTTCGGCATTAGCCATATCCTGGGCTTCTAACAGCCGTTGATAATCTTCCTGGGGAAACTTGGCGTCAATGGGCAGCCACACAGGAGTATCATTACTATCTTTGCCTGGCAGGCATACGGCAAATTCTACCCGGTCCTGGCTGCCACGCTTTGTTGCCACATTGGCAGAATACTGCTCAGGGGTTAGGACTTGTTCTAATAGCGAGGCAAGCTGCATTTCACCCCAGATGCCACGGGTTTTAACGTTGGACAAGACTTTCTTGAGATCTCCGACCCCGGACGCCAGCTGCTGCATTTCTCCCAACCCTTTGTGCACTTGTTCCAGACGCTCGCTCACAAGTTGAAACGACTCCCCCAACCGTTTTTCTAGCGTTGCATGCAGTTTTTCATCTACCGTTGCCCGCATTGCTTCAAGTTTTTTGCTGTTATCATTTTGAATATCCATAAGTTTGACTTCAATTGTCTCACGGAGTTTGTCAAGTCTTTGTTCATTAAGCTGAATAAGACGCGTAAATCGCTGGTCATTACTATTCGTAAATTCATGCAGCTGGCCTGCCAGTTCTTCCCGCAGTATTTTACTCGTAAAAGCCAGTTCCTGGCGATTTTTTCCCAGTTCATCGCGCAGCATGGCCTCAAGGCGTTCCTGATTATAGGCGAGTTGCTTGAACGGCGTCAAGTCTGGACTCCCAGCCTTGTTAGCCTTTACTAGCAGCAGTAAGAGTAATCCGCCGTTACCGAAGAGTAAAAGCAGCGTGATTGCAGCAAATATGTCATTCATTAGTTACACCATCCCTTAACTTAGTTAGCTCTTTCTTATTCAAGACGAGTAAGGGCAAATCCTGTTGTCAACTAGAAATTTCACTTATGTCTGCTTTTTTTGAATAAAGCAGGAGTTCTTTTGATATTAATAGAAAATAATGTCATGTGTAGATTTTTATAAATTGTGGCATTGACTTTACAAGGAGGGTTTATATGTCTAATAAAGAACAAATGATAAACCAAACAATTAACAAGTATGAGCAATATATTAACCCGGCTATGGCCAAACTGTTCCGATTCATGGGGCTGTCTACCATTGAATGGGAGGCCGAAGGTACTATTATCAAGGACATTGGCGGTAAGGAATATATCGACTGTCTGGGGGGCTATGGGGTATTTAGTCTGGGACACCGTCACCCCAAAGTGGTTGAGGCTGTTAAGCGCCAACTAGATTTCATGCCGCTATCAAGTAAGGTGTTATTTGATAAGCCGATGGCTGATTTGGCAGAACTTCTGGCTGAAATAACGCCTGGTGACCTTCAATATAGCTTCATCGTCAACAGTGGAACGGAAGCAGTAGAAGGCAGTCTCAAGCTGGCACGGGTCCACACCGGCCGGAGTAAGTTTGTTGCTACCACCAATTCGTTTCATGGCAAAACACTAGGCTCCCTGAGTGCTACTGGACGGGAAATGTTCCGGGAGCCGTTTCAACCGCTGCTTGCGGGCTTTAGTCATGTGCCATTTGGTGATATTGATGCTTTAGCCCAAGTTGTGGACAAGGAGACAGCAGCTGTCATTATTGAACCCATTCAGGGCGAAGGGGGAATCATTGTCCCTCCTGATACCTATCTGCCTGCAGTACGTGAGATCTGTGACAAAACAGGAGCACTGCTGTTATGTGATGAAGTACAAACCGGGTTAGGCCGTACCGGCAAGATGTTTGCGGTTGAGCACTATGGTGTGGTGCCTGATATTATAACAACCGCTAAAGCCTTAGGCGGCGGTATTATGCCTATTGGTGCGTTTACAGCGCGGCCAAAGGTCTGGGATAAGTACATCACCAGTCCGTTTTTGCATACCTCAACCTTTGGCGGCAACCCACTGGCCTGTGCAGCTGCTATCGCCGCTGTCAGCGTTATCCGCGAGGAGGGCCTACTTAAGCGGGCTGAACAAAGCGGTCACTATTTTATGGGTAAGCTAACAGAGCTAGCCAAGACGTACCCTGAGGTAATAGCCCAAGTACGCGGCAAGGGTCTGATGATTGGCATAGAACTGACTAAAGAAGGTATTGGCGGGTTAATCATGTCTGAAATGATTGACAAAGGTGTTCTTATTGCGTACACACTTAACAATCCTAAAGTTATGCGAATTGAACCGCCGCTTATCATTGAGCAGGAGCAGATTGATTATGTCATTTCAGCTTTGTCAAGTGCATTAGTAAAGGCACAGGATATGCTGGAAGACCTATAGTTTTGCATAAATAGCATAATTGGACAGGAGGAAATGAATATGCCGTATGTAGAAGTGACTTTGCCTGTTAACGCTGATCGCAGCCAAATTTATCCTATTTTAAAGGATATGGAGAAATACCCCGAGTTTATGGCTGATTTGGTTAGCGTTGAGGTTATTGAACGAAAAGACAATACCACCATAACGAAATGGGTATCAAATGTAGATGGTCGAATTATCAAGTGGACTGAGCTTGATAATTTTGATGATACCAATATGCATATTAGCTATAAACAAACCGAAGGCGATTTAAAAAGATTTCAGGGCGAATGGATATTAACACCAATTGCCAGCGGCACCGAGATCAAACTAACCGTTGATTTTGAATTTGGCATTCCGATGATTGCGGGATTGCTTAATCCGATTCTTAAGAGAAAGGTACGGGACAACAGTATGAATATGTTGACCGCCATCAAGGAACGCATGGAAAATCGGGCTTAAATGCTTGTTGTTAATTATAAGTTAATCACTTATAATTAATATAGATTCATAAAAAGAATGGAGGAGCGATGTCATCTTTAGCTAGCGTGGAATAGTTAAGACGGTAAAGTTTACTATAGAATAAAATATATGCTATGGAGGTGTCTTAATGAACACGCTTAAGACTACTGTTTTACTTGCTGCACTAACAGGTTTACTAATTGCAGTTGGTGCCTTTTTTGGTGGCACTAAAGGCATGACGTTCATGTTTGTTATTTCGATTTTGATGAACTTTGCCAGCTACTGGTTTAGTGATAAAATTGTACTCAATATGTATGGTGCGCAAGCGGTTACGCCCCAAGATGCCCCAGACTTAATCCGCATGGTGAGCAATTTGGCGCAAAAGGCCAAACTGCCGATGCCTAAGGTTTATATTATCAATACAGATGTGCCTAATGCCTTTGCCACCGGTCGTGATCCTGAGCATGCTGCTGTCGCTGTGACAACAGGTATTATGCGCGCGCTCAACTATGAAGAGTTAGAAGGCGTTGTCGCTCACGAATTGTCTCATATCAAAAACCGTGACACTTTGATTAGCACTATTGTTGCTAGTCTGGCTGGTGTCATCACCATGATTGCTAATATTGCACAATGGACAGCCATCTTCGGCCTGGGTCGTGGCGATGATGAGGAGGGGGGCGGTATCGGCGGTATTATTGAGTTTGTCTTCCTGGTTGTACTGGCACCGCTAGCTGCTACTCTTATCCAGCTTGGTGTCTCTCGTTCGCGCGAATATCTGGCTGACCAAACAGGAGGCTCTATTTCCGGCAATCCATTAGCACTAGCCAGTGCTCTTAAGAAGATTGAATACTTTGCCCAACACCGGGTAATGGCTGAAGCTACTCCTGCTACCTCTCATCTCTTTATCATTAACCCGTTTAGCGGTGCAGGCGGCATGATGGTTAGTCTATTCAGCACCCACCCGTCAACAGCTGATAGAGTGGCTAAATTGGAAGAACAGGCAAAAAAAACAAGGTAACAGCAAGCATAAGAAGAAGGAGCATATCATTGTGATATGCTCCTTCTCTTTATACTTGGCATGGTTGACGGACTGATGGAGAATTGGGGTTTCTAACTTAGTTGGCCCCAATGCTGTATGCTAGTCGGGAACTCGTCGTAAAAATCGGCGGCAATGACAGGATTACAAGAGATTAAGTTCTTTGGCGATCATCTTGGTTATTTCTCTGGCTTTGCCGCCGGTTGCTCCGTCTAATGCTTCAATATTGGTTGCGACAATATATCGTTGACCATGTTTTTCTATACAACCGACAAACCAGCCTGAAATCCACTTTCCATCCGCAAACCCTGAGCCAGTTTTGCCCATAAATTTGATGCCATTACTGTCTGATAACGTGATGTTCTTTTTTACTATCTCTTGTGTGCTTGCTGAGAACGGCAATTGATTGGCAAATAGTTTATTAAGTAAGTTTACTTGTTCTATTGCCGAGATTTGCAAGGAAGATCGTAGCCAGAAAGTGGTCAATCCGCCGGATATGTCTCGATTGCCGTAATCAATTTTGTTTAGGTACTCCTGCATGCGCTCTTGTCCTATACGGGACGCCAGCTCCTGGAAGTACCAGACCACTGACTCTTGGGTTGCAGAGGCCAGCGTGTGGTCATGGTTCCAGTGGGGAAAATCGTACTTTGTTCCGTTCCATTTAAACAGGGTGAAGACATCCTCCTGATCTAACACACCTGTTTCAAGTCCAATGAGGGAATTGTAAATCTTAAAGGTTGAGCAAGGGGAGAGTCTTTTTTTGCTTTGTGATTCGTTGTAGATCACATAGTGATCGTTTGCCGGGTCATACATAACAAAGGTACCGGTAAAGCCTGCAAAATATTTCTCAAAATCATTCCTTATAGTAATTTCGGCCGCACTCGCACTACTTAGTGTAAGGTTGAGAGCCACTGCGCACAATATGAGCACAAGAATTTTTTTCACTTAGTCATTCCTCCTAATCGTTCCTTCAATAATCAAGTATAATCTGATGCTAGCACCAATTTCTACTAGTAATCGGGCCAAAGAGAATTCGCTTTGTACTAGCATAAGATCATCTTCATATAACACTGCAATAGTACTTTAATGTTATACCCAATAAATGTTGAATGCAAGCTTTGCTCAGGGACCCATATAAACTGCAAATCAAAAAAACTGCTAAATTTTTGTAGTTAGCAGAATCCTTTTGCAGGATATAGGCTAATAGGTAGGGAAAAAATATACTAGTTTTTAATACAAGGGAGGCTGGCTATGAAAATAGTACGATTTGAAATTGACAACACGGTTAGCTATGGAGTTTTAGCAGCAGACAACCAGATTCATGTGCTAAGTGGCGATATATTTAGCGATACTTTCACTGAAACCGGCAAAAGACTACCTCTGGAGAATGTAAAATTGCTGGCACCCTGTGTACCAAGCAAAGCCGTGTGCATTGGTCTTAATTATCACGATCATGCGCGGGAAATGAATCTTCCATTGCCGGAAGAGCCATTACTATTTCTTAAGCCATCCTCGGCATTAAATCATCCTGGCGGCACTGTCGAGTATCCATCAATCTCGAAGAACCTTCACTATGAAGGTGAATTGGCCGTTGTAATTAAGAAGGAAGCGCGTAAAGTTCCTGTCGAAACAGCCTTTGAGTATGTATTAGGTTATACCTGTGCCAATGATGTAACTGCCCGCGATATTCAGATGAAGGACAGTCAATGGACACGCGGTAAGTCGTTTGATACCTTTTTGCCGTTAGGCCCATGCATAGAGACTGAGCTTGATCCACATAACGTCGCTATTATGCTTTTACTTAATGGGGAGGTAAAACAGTCTTCTAATACGTCTAATCTGATATTTACTGTTCCTAAATTAGTAGCGTTCATTAGCCAGGTTATGACCTTATATCCTGGTGATGTCATCCTGACAGGCACACCTTCAGGAGTAGGCCCGATGCAGGTGGGAGATACGGTTACTGTTGAGATTGAGGGGATTGGTTGTTTGAATAATAGTATCGTGTCTGGCTGAGAAGAGGAGTGATTGGTTGCTTGGAAAGTTCACTTTTTCGATATAAAGACTTGAGTCCGGAAATTGACAACAGCGTGTTTCTAGCTGCGGGAGTAAGAGTTATCGGGGATGTGTCGATTGCAAAAAACTCCAGTGTTTGGTATAACACAGTTGTCAGAGGCGATATTAACCCGATAAAGATTGGCCAGTATACTAACATTCAGGATAATTGTACGGTACATGTTATGTATGACTTTCCCTGCATTATTGGTGATTATATTACAGTGGGTCATAACGTAATACTCCACGGCTGTACCGTAGCTGATAACTGCTTGATCGGTATGGGAGCCATTCTATTAGGCTATGCCGAGATTGGTGAAAACTGTATTATTGGAGCTGGATCCCTGATTACTGAACGTAAAAAGATTCCACCCAATTCGTTAGTTATGGGTTCACCTGGCAAAATCATCCGCCAGGTCAGCCCGGAAGAGATTGAAGCCATACGCAACTCGGCTTTAAAATATGCTGAAATCGCCCAAAACTATATGAGGAGTAGTACATAACATGAGTGATATCGCCCAAAATACCCTGGTGCTTTTAAAACCTGATGCGGTACAAAGAAAGCTTTGCGGTGAAATTATTCATCGATTTGAACGTAAAGGCTTGTTGCTTTCAGCGCTTAAATTGCTTCAATTAACGCCTGAAATGGCTGCAAAGCATTATGCTGAGCATATCGGCAAACCATTTTACCCGGCTCTTGTCAAATTTATTACTTCCGGACCGGTAGTAGCCATGGTACTAACCGGATCTAATGCCGTTAAAGTAGTCAGAACCATGATGGGGCCGACCAATCCAGTTGATGCACTGCCAGGAACCATTCGTGGCGACTATGCTAAGGTTATGTCCTATAATATTGTACATGGTTCCGATAGCGCCGATAGCGCGGCACGAGAGATAGCTATTTATTTTACTGAACAGGAAATTGTTCAGTATCACTGGGAGGATTGTTATGAGTAAAGTTTATACTAAAACCGGGGACAAAGGAACAACTGGTCTCCTAACTGGCGAGCGAGTTAAGAAAACCAGTGCCAGAGTAGAAGCCTATGGTACTGTCGATGAAATTAATTCAGCATTAGGCTTAGCCCGCGCTAATTGTACCAGGCAAGAGGTCAAAGAAGCCATAGTAAAACTACAGAAACTGCTGATGTTGATTATGGCCGATTTAGCCAGTGGCGGTGATAAAGAGCAATATGTAACGAATGACCATGTTATAACACTGGAACAAATGATTGATGAGTTTGATGCCAAGCTGCCGCCGCTAAAAAGTTTTATTATCCCCGGCGATACTCCGGGAGCTGCAGCACTGGATTTGGCAAGAACAGTAACCAGGCGGGCTGAACGCCAGACCTTACGGTTCAAGGAAGCTGAGACTGATGCTGGCGTCACAGAACCTTTACTTATCAGCCTAAATCGTCTGTCAGATTTTTGTTTTGTATTATCCCGTTTTGAGGCCGAAAGTACCAAATAGCTGTTAGCAGGTAAGGCACAATTTTCTTCGCTCCGCATAAACTATATCGACAGCATAAAGATGCATTAGCTATAGATAATAGCTAAAATGAGGGGGCGAGCACTGTGAATTTTCGTTTTTATGTAATGTCACTGCCAGGACCGCTGCGTAAATTGATGCGTATGTTCTTGAAAGGATAGAGCAGATAGATACAAAAAGAGCTATTGTGATGCAGTAGCTCTTTTTGTATGTACTGGAAGTTTCCAATAATTTTGTTGATTTTTATTCTTGGTATATATTTTGGAAAAAAATTATAAATATGGAATAAATAATAGAAAAATTGCTCATTTTAACCTAAACAAAATAGACAGAAAAGAAGGAATATTTACAGTAAACAGAGAACTAGAAAAAGCATATGTCAGTAATGAATTTAAGCAGACCACAACAGGAGGGGACTAGCCATGAAAGAGTACAAGAGCGACAAGTTGAGAAATGTTGGAATTGTAGCCCACGGTGGAGCCGGTAAGACATCCTTAACAGAAGCCATGCTATTTAATTCTGGCGCGGTTAACCGTTTAGGACGTGTTGATGATGGTTCGGCGACAACTGACTTTGAACCGGAAGAGGTAAAACGGAAAGTAACAATTAGTACGGCTTTGGCGCCTTGTGAGTGGCGCGATCATAAGATAAATTTTGTTGATACTCCCGGCTATGCTGATTTCGTAGCTGAAGTTAAGGGCGCTCTACGTGCTGTAGATAGTGCGCTCATTGTTCTGTGCGCCGCTGCCGGCGTCGAAGTGGAAACCGAAAAAGTATGGAACTATGCCAATGAATTATCTTTACCACGGATAGGATTTATTAACAAAATGGACCGGGAAAACGCTGACTTTTATAGTGTTGTCGAAAGTATGAAAGAAAAATTCGGCAATGGCGTTATCCCGGTTCAATTGCCTATTGGGGCCCAGGATAGTTTTAACGGCATTGTTAATGTGCTTACCATGAAAGCTTATTTAGCGGCGAAAAATGGTAAAGAATGTACTGAGATAGATATCCCGGCAGATATGCTGGAGCAAGCCCAGGAAGCAAGAGCGGCACTTATTGAAGCAGCTGCCGAAGGAAATGATGAGCTGTTAACGAAATACCTTGAAGGAGAAGAGTTGAGCAATGAAGAAATAAACACCGGTTTATTGGCTGGTATTGCCCAAGCCAAAGTATTTCCGGTACTTTGCGGTTCAGCTCTTAAAAATATTGGTGTGCGACAAGCATTGGACACTATTATCAGCTGTCTGCCATCTCCAGAGGCCACGCCGGTTCTCGGCTATCATCCGGTAAGCAAGGATCCTATTGAAAGAAGCGCTGCCGATCCAGTTTCGGCAATGGTATTTAAAACCACTGCCGACCCGTTTGTCGGCCGCCTAAGCTATATTCGTCTGTTCTCAGGCAGTATGAAGCCAGACAGTACCTTGTATAACGCCACCAAAGAAAAGTCAGAGCGTATCGGTTCAATCTTTACCTTGCGTGGTAAACATCAAGAGCCAATTTCGAATATATATGCCGGCGATATTGTTGTGGTGGCGAAACTACAGGAAACGGCTACTGGCGATTCGCTCTGCGACAAAGATAAACCTATTCTGTTTGAATCAATTGCCTATCCTAAGCCAATGTTCACCAGAACTATTGAGGCTAAGAATAAAGGCGACGAGGATAAGATTGGTCAGGCGTTGGCCCGCCTCATGGACGAGGATCCTACATTTAAAGTATATAAGAATGTGGAAACCCATCAGTTGCTTATTTCAGGCATGGGCGAACTGCATTTGGATATTATGTCTGAGCGCATGAAGCGCAAGTTTGGCGTCGAAACACTGCTTGCAACCCCCAAAGTACCTTACCGCGAAACCATTCGAGGCTCAGCCAAAGTAGAAGGCAAGCATAAAAAGCAAAGCGGAGGACATGGTCAGTACGGTCATGTCTGGCTGCAGCTTGACCCGTTAGCACCAGGCGCTGACTTTGAGTTTGTTGACTCTATTTTTGGCGGATCGGTACCTCGCCAGTATATCCCGGCTGTTGAAAAAGGGGTAAGAGAGGCATTAGCCGGCGGCCTGCTCGCCGGTTATCCGATGGTTGATGTTAAGGTAACGTTAACCGATGGATCGTATCATACGGTCGACTCATCAGAAATGGCCTTTAAAATTGCCAGCACGTTGGCTTTGCGCAAAGGGGTATTACAAGCCAAGCCTGTTTTACTTGAGCCCATCTATGCCATAGAAGTTATCGTGCCTGAATCCTATATGGGAGATGTCATTGGCGATCTTAATACCAAGCGAGGGCGGATTCAAGGCATGGAGCCTATCGGGGGCGGCTTAGGCCGGGTCAAAGCCCAGGTACCATTGGCAGAAATGTTTCGTTACAGCATTGACTTGCGTTCCATTACCCAGGGGCGGGGCTCTTTTGATATGAATTTCTCCCATTACGAAGATGTTCCGGCGCGTATTGCGGAAGCGATTATTGCTAATGCTAAGAAAGATAAAATAGAAGAAGCCTAGCAACTAAGCGAAAAAAACCTTGGCACGGGATAAACGTCTGCCAAGGTTTTTTATATTTGTAAGATTGACAACGCTCCACCATGGCGTTTGACTTCCGTTTTGCCAACACACCACCAGCCTGCAAAAATTTTCAGCACGTTGTATACAGCAGTAATCAAATTTTGCGCTTGTAGCTATATTTGTGTAAAATAGGAGTAACATTAGTATTTTACGGAGGGTTACTATATGGGTGAATTTATGTTGAAACAAAGTGTAAATAAAGTTTGGTACGGAATATTCACCAGCTTTGCTGCGTTAGGTATCAGGCATGGTATATCTACACGGCTGGGTGGTCACAGCACAGCGCCGTTTCTTAGCCTGAACTTAGGACTACATACTGGTGACGACGCTGAGACAGTTTGGAATAACAGGCAGCTTTTTTGTCAAGCAGTAGGTCTGTCAGCGGACAAAGTGGTCACTGCCGAACAGATACATGGTGTTGTGGTTAAGCAAGTTACAGCTGCAGATGCGGGTCGCGGCGCTAAACATTATCATGAAGCTATTAAAGGTACGGATGCCCTTATCACTAACGTGCCAGGGCTGCCACTTATGCTGTTCTTTGCCGACTGTGTGCCTGTACTCATTGTTGATCCGGTAGCTAAAGCGGTTGGCATTAGCCATGCCGGGTGGAAAGGCACGGTTGGCAAAATAGCACAAAAAACAGTACTTGCCATGCAGCAGCAGTTTAACACCAACCCGGCCGATTGCCTGGTAGGCATTGGGCCATCAATTGGTTCCTGCTGCTATGAAGTTGACGAAGTCGTGATTAATAAGCTAAAAGATAACTTCGATAAATGGGAAGAACTTGTGGAGCCTCACAATAACCGTTGGCGACTAAATTTATGGGAAGCCAATCGCCGCCAACTTAGAGAAATCGGAGTACCCGACAATACTATCACTGTATGCGACATATGTACCGCCTGCAACACTGAAATTTTCTTTTCTCACCGTGCTGAAGCCGGACGAACAGGACGCATTGGCGCCATTATAGCTTTATAATTGGTGAATGTTCTGCCGGTTTTACTCCGCAAATATAACTAAACGTAACTTAATGTATATTGACAACATACAAAAGTACAAGTAAAATTAGATGCAAGATCAGCAAAGGCGCTTTTTGGGGAGATACTTATTCCTTCTCCCTAAAAAGCTTTTTTTATAAGTGAACTTGTTTCAGCATAGCTGAAACATCGGCGGGTTCAGGCGGGGAGTCTACCCTACCTGAACAAACGCCGCCTACAGCGGCGGAAGTCTTAACTCGCCGCAAAAGCTAATCGCTGCGGAGGTGATATAGGTAGATATATGGTATCCTTAGAACTTTGGAATAATAGGGGAGGAAAGAAATAGCTATGAGAAAATTAGGATTAAAAATGTCCTGTTTGTTAACCATGCTAGTAATGCTGGCCGGCTTAGTCTCTGGTTGCAGCGATACCGCCAGCAAAGACCTCAAAATCGGTGTAGTGTACGAACTTACCGGTAATACTGCGTCATTCGGTACTGCGGCAGCTAACGGTGCGAAATTGGCATTTAAAGAAATCAATGCCAAAGGCGGTGTTCTCGGTAAACAAATCCAACCGATAATTGCCGACAATAAGGGTGAACCAGCCGAATCTACCAATGCTGTAACAAAGGTCATTACTCAGGATAAAGTAGTAGCTATAACCGGCTTTACTGTTAGTTCCTGCGGCATTGCCGGATCAACAGTCGCTGAAGTAAACAAAATCCCGCTTGTAGCCGCAGCAACTACTAATCCGAAAGTTACCCTTGACGAAAATTCAGGCAAAACAAAAGACTATGTATTTCGCGCTTGTTTCATAGATCCGTTTCAAGGTACAGTAGCAGCAAACTTCGCCATCAACAGTCTTAAAGTGAAAACAGCCGTTGTCTTGATTGACAACTCCAGTGATTACAGTAAAGGTTTATCTCAGTTTTTCAAGGAATCCTACACTAAAAACGGTGGACAGATTATCGCCGAGGAAGCGTATCTGCAAAAAGATCAAGACTTTAAAGCTATTCTAACTAAAATTAAGAGCCTCAATCCAGAAGTTATATATCTTCCGGGCTACTACGAAGAGGTAGGTAAAATTATTAAGCAAGCCCGCGAAATGGGGATTACTGTACCGTTTTTGGGCGGTGATGCCTGGGATTCTCCCAAATTGCTGGAAATTGGTGGTGCCCAACCTTTAAATAATACTCATTTCACTAACTTTTATTCAATAGAAGATACTAATCCAGCCTCCATGGCCTTTGTCGATGCTTTTAAGAAAGAATATGGTCAAGTTCCTGATTCTATGGCTGCTATGGGTTACGATGCAGCTTACTTACTGGTAGATGCCATAAAACGGGCTAACAGCGCCGAACCAGCCAAGATTAGGGAAGCTCTGGCAGCAACCCAAGGTTTCAAAAGCGTAAGCGGTGATATGAGTTTGACTTCGACGCACGACGCAATTAGAAGCGCAGTCATTATTGAATTGAAAGATGGTAAGCAAGTGTATAAAGAGACTGTGAAACCATAACAGATGCTGCTATAAAGAAAACACGGCTTACGCCCAGCCTTTGATGACAGTAGAAGTGGATGTTGTTCTTATCCTGTTTATCATTTCTGTTAAGGCAAAAAAAGATCACCATCTGATTAGTTCAAGTCAGGTGGCGATCTTTTTTCCATCTCCAATAGTAGCTTCACTCACACATTAGATATCTATTAATAGATTTTACGTCAAAAAGATAGAATAATATATGTACTTGATAGAGGAAAATTTTGTTTGTGGGCGAATAAACTATTTGAATGGAGGGTTTACCATGTCCATAGCGCAAAATATTGCGGAAATAAAAACTAAAATAGATACAAGCAAAGTAAAACTGGTAGCTGTTACCAAAAATCATAGCGTTTCCTCCATGCTAGAGGCATTAGCTGTTGGAATAACAGCTGTGGGAGAAAACCGGGTTCAGGAAATGCTGTCTAAGTATCCTGAGATAAAGGCGGCTGGTCTATCGCCTGAGTGGCATCTTATTGGTCACCTACAGACAAATAAAGTTCGTCAGGCAGTACCGCTGGCAGACCTCATTCATTCTGTAGACAGTGAACAGCTGGCTGTTGAGATTGATAAGGTTGCTGCTAAGCTAGGCAAATGCCAGGATGTACTCCTACAGGTTAATGTCGCTGATGAAGAAAGCAAGTTTGGCACTGAATTTGGTCAGGCCTTGCCATTAGCTAACTATATTAGCCAGCTCGAACATGTCAGGTTATGCGGTCTTATGACGATTGCGCCCTATAGTGAAAACCCGGAAACAGTGCGTCCGGTATTTAAAGAACTTTATCAGTTATACGCCGAATTAAAGGGCTTGCATCTGGCAAATACTGACATTAAATGGTTATCCATGGGAATGACCAATGATTATATGGTAGCTATCGAAGAAGGAGCAAACTTGGTTCGTATTGGTACTGGAATATTTGGTTCGCGTCAATAGTAAGGAGGAGAAAGAACGTTATGAAGTTTATGGAAAAAGTTTGGGGCAGTCTTGGTCTGTTTGAATCAGCAGAACAAGAGGAAGATCGTTCGAAACTAGAGGAGGCCGAAACAAAAGTTAAACCAAAAAATAATAATGTGGTCTCACTACCCATGGCCCAAAATAGCAATAATACCCAACAGCAATCGAAACAAATCAAGGTTATGGTTGTTGAACCCTTTTCGTTTGATGACGCTCAGCATATTGCCGATTATCTAAAAAGCCGTAAACCAGTAGTCGTTAACCTTGAAAGCTCTGACCCTGATATTGCCAAACGGATGATTGATTTTATTAGTGGTACGACCTATGCATTAAATGGTCAAATTCAGAAAGTCGGCAATAATATTTTCCTATGTGCCCCCAATAATGTTGACGTTGCCTATAGTCCGCGGGAAGATGTCAGTGATAAGACGTTCTTGCCTTGGGGCCAATAAATAGACTGAATGCCAAATGGAGGAATTATGTTAACAAATAAACAGCTTGGTTTTATCGGCGGCGGTGCGATGGCCGAATCAATCATTCGCGGTATTTTACATGCGGAATTGGTAATGCCGTCCCAAATAATGGTGAATGATATTTCCCGTGAACGTCTGGCTTACCTAAGCAGTACGTTTGCAATTGCAACAACACCTGATAGTCAGGAAATTATCAAACAATCTGATATCGTATTTCTAACAGTAAAGCCACAAGTTATTGCTAACGTTATTGACACAATTGCACCGCTAGTAACGAAAACTACGATAGTGGTATCAGTGGCAGCCGGCGTGACAATTGCTGCATTGCAAAGCAAATTGGCTGAAGTTCCAATCATTCGGGTTATGCCTAATACCCCGGTGGCCGTTGGTGAAGGCATTTCCGCTATGGCGCTGGGGAAGTATACAACAAAAGCAGCTAGTGACCCAGTGGCCGAAGTATTTGCGTCTGTTGGCCGGGTTGTTACTGTTAGCGAAGATTCGATGGATGCTGTTACCGGCCTGTCAGGCAGCGGTCCGGCGTATGCCTTTGTTTTAATTGATGCTCTCGCCGATGCTGGCGTCAGAGTTGGTTTAGCCCGGCAGACATCAATATTATTGGCAGCCCAAACGTTAATGGGCGCTGCTAAAATGGTACTCGAAACAAACGAACATCCTGCCAAACTGAGAGATATGGTAACATCGCCGGGTGGTACTACTATTGCTGGTGTCCATGTATTAGAACAAAAGGGAGTAAGGGCTGCACTTATTGATGCTGTTGTTGCTGCCACAGAACGGTCCCGGGAGATGGGAAAAAGGTAATGAGTGAACGGGACAAAATTTTACGCTATTATCGCGCTTCAGGTGATGCGGAGCTAGCAGCAAAGCTTTTGGATTTGGCAGAGATTGCGCTCAAAAGCCGCAAATACAAAGTCAGCGAATTCCTTGATCCGTATGGTTTAAGTATTGCTGAAACTATCGTTGCCCATTATGATAGGCTGACATTGGAAACAAATGGCGGTTATCCTGGTGCAGAACGGGTTAAAGTGGCGTTTGTTGACACTGAGTTTCTTGAGTATGCCGATTCATTTGATTTTGGGTTAAAAGTCATTTTGCTTAAATGGGATAGTCGTTATTATCGCCTGTCACATCGGGACGTGCTCGGAGCGCTCATGGGTATTGGCATAAAACGTGAAATCCTTGGTGACATTATTGTAGCTGGAGATCAATGTTATGTCTTAGCCGACGCAACTATGGCTGCTTATATTGTACAGAACGTAACTGAAGTTGGACAAGCTGTGGTCTCTGTTTCACAAGTATCGCTTGATGATATTCCGGCAAAAGAGGAAAAAATCAAAGAAATCCGGGCAACTGTGGCTTCTATGCGAGTAGATGCTGTAGCAGCCGCTGGTTTTGGAACCTCACGCACCCGAATGGCTGAAGATATTGTAGCCGCCAAACTAAAAATCAATTGGCAAGAAGCCAAAAGCCCATCACAAGTCATAAAGGTGGGGGATATTATTTCTATGCGTGGCCGGGGACGGGTAGAAGTTATTGAAGTGCCTGGACAAACGAAAAAAGGCAGATATAGCGTTTTACTTAGACGCTTTATGTAATTTGAATAGGGGTGGGGAGTTATGCTAACGCCATTAGACATCCATAATAAAGAGTTTAAGCGTAGTTTTCGTGGCTATAAAGAAGATGAAGTCGATGAGTTTCTTGACGGAGTTATTAAAGATTATGAGACACTATATCGTGATAATATTGAGCGGAAAGAAACAATCGAACGCCTTAACAGCAAACTCGAGCACTACCAGCATATGGAGAACACTCTCCATAGCACACTGGTCATTGCCCAGGAAACAGCTGAAGAAGTCAAACTTAATGCCAAAAAAGAAACAGAGCTCATAATTAAGGAAGCTGAAATTAGTGCGCAAAAACTGGTTGAGGAAGCCTTGGCTAAAGTTCGCAGAATGACTGGCGAATATGAAGAATTACAAAAACAATCGAAGGTGTTCCGTACTCGGCTGCGTACTCTCTTACAAGCGCAAATGGAAATGCTTAACAATGTTGATGAGGATGAAAACTAATCTTGCCTGACAATGTACTTGACATTAGAGAGCTGCCAGACGGCATTGCCTTTAAAGTTCGTGTTCAGCCGCGTGCAAGTAAAAATATGGTTGCCGGCATTATGGGAGATTGTCTTAAAATTAAACTGACTTCGCCGCCAGTTGATGGTGCAGCTAATGCTGCCTGTACTGCCTTTATTGCTGGCATTCTGGATGTAGCAAAAAGTTCTGTAGTTATTACTACTGGCCAAAATAGTCGTTTAAAAGTGATTAAGGTAACAGGCATTGATAAAAAGAAATTTTTCACTATGCTCTGCCTGGATAATTGACTTTGTGCGCCAATCATGTATAATATATGCGTACATGATAATATTTTATCAGTAATGACGGAGACACGCTTTGATGGCGGTTTACAGCGAACCAGGACATGGTGTGAGCCTGGTAATCAAGATCATGGCCTAACATCGCTCCTGAACTGCGGACTGAAAGTTCAAGTAGGCTCCGCCGTCTAACGCCCGTTACCGCGTTGTAGAGCGGCTATATCAGCCAGTAGGGTGGTACCACGGGAACTTATCTCTCGTCCCTTTTTGGGGATGAGGGTTTTTTATTTTATATGGAGGTGCTAATTTTGGATTACAGCAAAACACTTAACTTGCCACAAACCGATTTTCCAATGCGCGCGAATCTTCCCGAACGGGAACCGAAAATGTTGGAATACTGGAATGAGCAACAAATCTATGAGAAAAAACTGGCTCAAAGCAAGGGTAAAACCAAGTTTATCTTGCATGACGGCCCGCCATATGCCAATGGTAATATTCATATCGGTACTGCTTTAAATAAAATCCTTAAAGATATTATTATCAAATATAAATCGCTACAGGGATTCGATGCTCCTTACGTTCCAGGTTGGGACACTCATGGCCTGCCGATTGAGCATGCTGCCATTAAAATTCTTGGGTTAAACCGCCATGAGCTCAACCCGCTTGATTTGCGGCGTGAATGCAAGCAATATGCTCTTAAATGTCTAAACCTTCAGCGGGAAGACTTCAAACGTCTGGGCGTTGCTGGTGACTGGGAAAATCCATATATAACACTCTACCCCGAATATGAGGCCAAACAAATTGAAGTGTTTGGGGAAATGGCCAAAAAAGGCTATATTTATAAGGGCCTAAAGTCTGTTTATTGGTGTACTTCGTGTGAAACCGCATTAGCTGAAGCCGAAATTGAATATGCCGAGAAAAAATCACATTCTATCTATGTTAAATTTCCTCTTATTGATGATAAAGGTAACCTGCCGGTGGGTGTTGACCGGGAGAAAGTGTATGCCGTTATCTGGACAACAACTCCCTGGACTATGCCGGCGAATGTTGCCATTTGTGTTCACCCTGAGATTGAATATGCCTGGGTAGAAATTAATGATGAAATTTATCTCTTTGCAAGTGAATTGGTGGAATCAGTTGTTAAGGCTAATAATCTGGGAGAATACACAATCCTGGGAACAATGAAGGGTGCTGCCATTGAAGGTATGACCTTCAGTCATCCATTCTTTGAGCGTGAGTCACCTATTATCCTTGGTGAGCATGTCACCCTGGAAGCTGGCACCGGCTGTGTACATACGGCTCCCGGCCATGGCCAGGAAGACTTTGAGGTAGGTATGAAATACGGCCTGCCGATCATTAGTCCTGTTGATCCAACTGGTAAATTTACTGCAGAAGCCGGTAAATTTGAAGGCCTGACTGTGTCTGATGCTAATGTGCCTGTTATAAAAGAATTGGCTGGGCGTGGGCTGCTACTCGGCAAAGGCTCGGTTAAACATCAATATGCTCACTGCTGGCGCTGTAAGAACCCGATTATCTATCGTGCAACTGAACAATGGTTTGCCTCAGTTGATGGATTTAGAGATGCTACTCTCAAAACCATAGCCAACGAAATTCAGTGGATTCCCACCTGGGGCGAAGATCGTATCCGCAATATGGTGGCTGATCGTCAAGACTGGTGTATTTCGCGGCAACGGGTGTGGGGTGTTCCTATTCCGATTTTCTACTGCACCAAATGTAATGAGCATATAATTAATGATGAAACAATTAATGCTGTCAAAGAACTTTTCCGCAAAGAAGGCTCTGACGCCTGGTGGGCCAAAAAGCCGGAGGAAATTCTGCCACAAGGCTTTACCTGTCCGCATTGCGGCCATGAAGAATTCAGAAAAGAAACCGATATTATGGATGTATGGTTTGACAGCGGTTCCAGCCATGCGGCTGTACTTGGGCAGCGTAAAGAACTTCAGTGGCCGGCTGATTTATATCTGGAAGGCAGTGACCAGCATCGCGGCTGGTTTCAATCCTCACTATTAACTTCAATAGCCACACGGGGGGTAGCGCCATACAAAGCGGTATTAACCCATGGTTTCGTTGTTGATGGTGATGGTCGAAAAATGTCCAAGTCAATTGGCAATGTCATATACCCGCAGGAGGTTATCCAAAAATATGGTGCCGATGTGCTGCGCCTTTGGGTAGCATCAGCCGACTATAAAGCTGATATTCGCATTTCCAATGATATCCTTAAGCAGTTGTCAGAAGTATATCGCAAAATCCGCAATACTTTCCGCTACATTCTAGGCAGCTTGCATGACTTCAACCCTGACACCGACAAAGTGTCCTACAACCAGCTGCTTGAGATTGACCGTTGGGCGCTGATGCGGTTAGAACAAGTCCGGACTAAAGTCACTCAGGCCTATGAAGATTACGAATTCCATTTGTTATATCATACAGTGCATAACTTCTGTGCGGTAGATCTAAGCGCTTTTTATCTTGATATCCTCAAAGATCGCGTTTATACTGGGTTGCCGACTTCAATTGAACGCCGCGCTGCGCAAACGACGATGTATGAGATTCTCAACACCCTGGTTGCTGTGGTTGCGCCGGTATTAACCTTTACTGCCGAGGAAGTATGGCAGTATATGCCCAAAGAAGCAAACCGTGCTGAAAGCGTTCAGTTAACAAGTTGGCCAGTAGCCCGTCCTGAATATTTGGATACTGCGCTGGAAGCTAAATGGGGAAAAATACTTGAATTACGCGGTGAAATTACTAAAGCACTTGAAACAGCCCGCCGCAACAAGGTTATTGGTCATTCGCTAGATGCAGCGGTTAGTCTGTATGCTGCCGGGGAGGAGCTGACTGCACTTTCGACCATTAAGGACGATTTAGCCACACTACTCATTGTGTCTGAAGTAACTTTATCTGATACTATTGAACAGGCTCCGGGTGAAGCCTACCGGGCCGCCGACATGCAACTTGCAGTTGCTGTGGCTCCGGCTCAGGGCGTGAAATGCGAACGTTGTTGGATTTATAGCCCGACAGTGAACCAGGACAAAGAACATCCAGCTCTTTGTCAACGGTGCGCTGCTGTAGTAAAAAACATGTAAGCATGTATGATAAACCGGAGCTTAATTCCGGTTTATTTTTATTCGCCGGGTAATAATAATAATACAAGTGGGGGACTATTGTATGGATAATAAACATCCGGTAAATACTACAAAGACTGCTAAAGATCAGACCGAATTTGTAGCCAAACAGCTAGAACGGCTGGTAAACCGGTTAGAGGCTATGAGAATTGCTGCTTATATGGAGATGCTGGAACGTCCGGCTAAGCTGATTTTCACCAATTTTGTGGCCGGTATTGCCCGCGGATTAGGGATTGCCATTGGAGCCAGCTTGGTGTTCGCCTTATTACTCGCTTTTCTCAAGCAGTTGATTATGCTCAATATACCGGGTATCGGTGGTTTTATCGCCGATATTCTCCGGTTTGTTGAAACCAAGAACGGAACATTCTAATTCCAAGCCAGGAGGATGACGCATGACAAAAGACATTTTTGATTGCATCCGTGAAAGTCACAGTGTTCGCCTATTCAAGTCTGAACAAATTCCGGAACCAACATTAACTAGAATTTTAGACGCCGGTAATATGGCGCCTAGTGCCGGCAACCTGCAGCCCTGGTATTTTTATGTAGTACAAGACTCAGCAGTAAAAGCAAAATTGTCTGCTGCCTCCTTTAATCAAGAACAAATTAGCGACGCACCCACTGTTGTTGTTATTTTAGCTGATCCCGCCCGTTCCAACGAAAGGTACGGCGAACGTGGAGCCCAGTTATATTGTCTCCAGGATTCAGCTGCCGCCGCCCAAAACATTCTCCTGGCAGCAGAAGGATTAGGTATTGCAGCCTGCTGGGTCGGCGCTTTTGATGAAAGAAAAGTCCAGGAGGCCGTAGAGGCTCCGCCTCGCCTTAGGGCTGTAGCCATGATTTGTTTAGGCTATAGTGGTGAACAGCCAAAAGAATATAAAGAGCGGCTACGCTTGAATGAAGTCGTCAAATTTATTCACTGACAAGGGGGCTTTACCTTGCACCCTGAACAAATAACAAAATTCAAACTACAGCTGGAAGCCAAAAAACGGGATTTAGTCCATACCATCTTGCAGTTAGAAGATAATGGCCTGCGTGCTGCATTATCTAATACAACCGGTGAACTGTCGGCTTATGATAATCACCCGGCTGACTTAGGTAGTGAGACCTTTGAGCGTGGCAAGGATTTGGGACTAAGAGACAACGAGCGCGTGCTTTTACGAAGCGTAGAACACGCACTGGATAAAATTCATCAAGGAACCTATGGGCGCTGTGACACTTGCGGCGCCGAGATAGCAACTGAGCGGCTTGAAGCGCTTCCGTGGGCCACTCAGTGCAAAAAATGCCAAGAGGAATCAGAACAGATTGATGTTACACCCCGTCCGCTGGAAGAAGATTCACTTGCGCCGCCGTTTCATCGAAGTTTTCTTGACTCGGACAGAGTTGATTCTGTCGGTTATGACGGGGAGGACGCCTGGCAGGACGTGGCCCGCTATGGCAGCTCAGACACACCGCAGGATATCCCCGGAACCTATGATTATAAAGCTCTATTTCTTAATAGCAATGAACACCAGGGTATTGTTGACTTGGCTGACGCTATCCCTAATGAACCCGGAAGCACTAGTAACCATGCTAGAAAACGACGGCAAATAGAAGAAAAAGAAACCGGGCGATAGCCTGGTTTCTTTACTTGGTATGCAGGAATTTAATTGCTTGTGTTTAATTATAAACTGTGCAAGTGGATACACTAGTTTGGTTGCTAGCATAGACATCATATAAGAGCGAGACGATAGTATTTATGGAAAAAGTTAATGCACTAGGAGGGCGCTTAATGACCAGTCCCAAAAACACCTATATAGTGCTAAGTAGAATTGGCGTTTTTGGACTGGTTGTAGCCGCTTATTTTTGTTTACCCGGAGTACAGCAGTTTGCCAGTGAAGGCATTACCTATCTGCAATATCGCAATTTTCAAGGTCTGCGCCAGTTTATCCTGTCTTATGGCATATGGGCACCTATAACAAGTATTGCCCTTATGGCTCTACAGTCCTTGGTACCACTGGTTCCGGGAATTATCATAACGATTACCAATGCCTGGATATTTGGCTGGCAATATGGTGCCCTGTATTCCTGGTCCGGAGCACTCCTGGGCGCCGTCCTTGATTTTTTGATTGCCCGCTGGTATGGCCGCCCGGTAATCGAGCGATTTGTCAACAGTAAATATCTAAACTTTACTGATCGTTTTTTTAAGCGGCATGGTATCATAGCCGTATTTATCACCAGACTAGTGCCAATTGTACCTTTTAAAGTTATTAGCTATGGGGCTGGTCTGACTAGACTTACCTGTTGTGAGTTCACTACCGCGACTGCGATCGGCCAAACACCCGCCATTGTGCTCTATTCGATCCTTGGACAACACCTTTTCCATAATAGTAAGGCAGTAGCCGCTATTACCTCCATATTAATAGCGCTTGGCCTACTAGTCTATTACTATCGCAGTACTATTGAGCGTTATTTCACTTTCCCAAAAGAGAAGTAAATTATAGCGCGGCAACTATTGCTGTGCTTTTCTTTATATTGGTATCATGTTATCATAGCTTATACAGTTGATGTAGGATAGGAGAGAAGATGGGTGCCAATATCACTATTAGCAGTTATTGCTACAACAGTAGTACTTATTGACCAGTGGTCAAAACAGTATATTCAGAGCCAGATGCTGCCCGGAATGTCTATACCTTTGGTGGACGGGATATTTCATATTACCTATGTATTAAATCCTGGCGCTGCTTTTGGTATTTTAGAAAATCAAAGAATGCTTTTTATTGTAATTGCACTCGTAATGCTGGGACTTACCGGTTATTTCTTAAAACATATACCCGAACCCTTCCGGCTTATGCGACTAGGCCTAAGCCTGCTCGCGGGCGGAGCAATTGGCAATGTTATTGATCGGGTGCAAACCGGACATGTGGTGGATTTTTTGGACTTTCGCATTTGGCCGGTTTTTAATGTGGCCGATATTGCCATTGTAACAGGTGTTGGTTGTGTTATTTATACCCTTGTGTTTAGCACTTTTCCAACAGAAAACCAAGAAAACCCAAGATAGGATGATATCATGGAACAAAATGAAAAAGCTAGCAGCAGCACGTCCAATTTTATAGCTACAGCCGAAGACAAAGACATTCGCCTGGATGTTTTATTAGCAGGCCGGTTTGGAGAACTGTCCCGTTCTCATTTGCAAAAACTTATTGCCGATGGGCTGATTACTGTGAATGGTAAGCAGGCTAAAGCAAACTATAAAACCCAGGCTAACGACACTATAACTGTAACTATTCCAGAAGCCAAACCGGTCGAGATTCTGGCTGAAAACATTCCGCTTGACGTCCTTTATGAGGACAAAGATATTATTGTGATCAATAAACCACGCGGTATGGTTGTTCATCCGGCAGTCGGCAATTATCAAGGCACGCTGGTCAATGCGCTCTTGGATCACTGCCAGGATTTATCCGGTATCAATGGTGAAATCCGTCCTGGTATCGTACATCGTTTGGATAAAGACACTTCTGGTGTCATGGTAGCGGCTAAGAATGATCATGCTCATCTTACCCTTGCTGAACAAATTAAAACCCGCACGGCTAGCCGCAAATATCTGGCAATTGTTCATGGGAATATTGCGGAAGAACAGGGGATTATCAATGCTCCTCTCGGGCGGCACTCTGCTGACCGAAAAAAAATGGCCGTCACATTTAGTAACAGCAAAGAAGCGATAACCCGTTTTCGCGTTATTGAAAGGTTTATTAACTTTACTTTGGTTGAGTGCAAATTACAGACAGGACGGACTCACCAAATTAGAGTTCATATGCAGTATATTGGCCACCCTGTTGTAGGTGACCCCAAATATGGTCCTGAAAAAAAACAATTTGCGATAAAAGGGCAGGCATTGCATTCAGCTGAACTGTCACTAAAGCATCCCATTACCGGGGAGGACATGCTGTTTACCGCACCACTTCCAGCAGATATGACTACTATACTTAACCGCTTACAGGCAAGTAGAAGAAAGGAGATATAAGAATATGGCAAAGCAGGTTACGATGTTAGATAAAGCCATCATTATGGATTCCCAAGCGATTAAACGTGCCCTGACCCGGGTGGCCCATGAGATTGTCGAACGCAACAAAGGAGTTAGCGATGTAACACTAGTTGGTATCAGAACACGCGGCGTTCCGTTAGCCCAGCGAGTTGCTGAAGAAATCAAACGAATCGAAGGGGTTGACCTGCCTGTTGGGGTACTGGACATCACCTTATATCGGGATGATTTATCAACCTTGGCTTATCAGCCTATTGTGCATGAGACGCTAATCCCGTTTTCCATTAATGACAAGAAAGTCGTACTAATTGACGATGTTTTATTTACAGGACGAACCGTAAGGGCAGCACTTGATGCTATCATGGACATTGGCCGGCCAGCTGCTATTCAATTAGCGGTACTAATTGACCGCGGTCACCGTGAGCTGCCGATTAGGGCTGACTACGTCGGCAAGAATGTGCCAACCTCAAGCAAAGAAATCGTCAGCGTGCAGCTAACGGCAACAGATTGCAGTGAACAGGTTGTCATTAAAGAAATTATTGAGGAGTAAGTAATTTGCCGATAAGCGCCTCTTCAGGAGTTACATAAACAGTATTTTGATGGTCATAAATAACAAAGCCTGGTTTTGCACCTGAAGGTTTGCGCACATAGCGGCGTTTTGTATAATCGACAGGAACACTGGCCGACTGACGGCTTTTGCTGTAATAGGCGGCTAATTGTGCGGCCTCATTGATCGCCTGTGGTGATATTTCCCGGTTTTCACCGCGAATAATAACATGTGAACCGGGAATATCTTTCGTGTGCAGCCAAATGTCATCCGGGCGAGCCTGTTTGAAAGTTACTAAGTCGTTTTGACGATTATTTTTACCAATAATAACAGTAAAACCATCGGTAGTTATCACCGAAAGCGGTGCTAACGGAGCAGCTGACAAACGTCGTTTGTCGGCTGTTTTTATGTATCCGGCAGTGACTAATTCCTGACGAATTTCATTTATCTCGGCACTCGCATCGGCATGGGAAAGGGCGACGGCAATGCTCTCCAGGTAGGTAAAATCTGTCTGGCATTCCTGCAGCTGACCGGTCAAATGCTCTTCCGAACGTTTGGCTTTATTGTACTTGGTGTAATATTGCTGCGCATTTTCGATCGCGGATAGCGCCGGATTGAGGTTGATAATAATTTCCTGTGCTTCGCTTGTTTCACTATATATGTCTAAGAAAGCCTGTTTGTCAGCACCTGGAATAATACTATACAAATTGGCCATAAGAATATCGCCGCACTTTCTGAGTTCACCGGCGTTTTCGGCCTGAGACAATTCTTCTGCCAGCACAGCATGCTTACGGGTTAACTTTGCTATTTCTGCAGCTAGTAGTTTTGTTACTACTTCTTTTGCAGGCAAGGGCGGCCGGCCTTTAAACTTATCGAAAAAATCGACAGCAGCACTCATTGTAGAAAAATTGTGCAGGTTATGCTGTCTAAGATGTTCGGGAACAAAGGCGGCAATGGCCAGCGGCTTGTCCTGCCCCTCAACTACAACAGTCGGTGCTGCCAAACCGTCCTTGAGTTGGCTGGCAATACTGGTGACGGCTTCACTTAGTGCGCCTATGTCGGCAGTATCAAGATCGTTCATGCGAATATCAGGGGAAAAACCACCACGCCAGGCAAGTTCTTTTGCCGTAAGCGGGCCAAGACCAATTCCGGTTGCAATAATAGCCTTGCTCAGTGAAGTGGCAGGCGCAGCTAATACTTGCGTGACAAACTGGGTAGAATCAATATCCAGGATATTCAGGCGATCCTGACCAGGCGGGTAAATATACTCTTTACCAGGCAAAACCTGACGGTGGCGGCTTACATGAGCACTGACTCTTTTTATAGAATCAATAATAATATTATCTTGCAGTAAAATAATATTGCTATATTTCCCCATTATTTCAATGACTAAGCGTTTAGTGAAAATCCGGCCGCGTTCACCACGAACATCAATATTGACATTGACAATACGGTCAAGACTATGCTGCTCAATACTGGCAATGCGCCCATCTTCCAGGTGTTTCCGGAGCAACATGCAAAAATTAGGGGCTACAGCCGGATTTTCGGGTATAGTCGTTGTAATGAGCAATTTAGGGCGCTCAGGGTTTGCCGATAGAAAAAAACGCAGGTTTTCTCCTGGCTGGCGTACCCATAGTAAGAGGGAGTAAGAGTCTGGTTGAAATACTTTATCAATGCGTCCACCCGTAAGCGCTGCATTAAGCTCACCTACAAGCGGTGCAAGCGACAATCCATCAATATTCATACTATAACCTCCGCAAAAACATAAGACAATTTGCCAATAGTATAACACCCTGCCATTTAGCGGTCAAACCCGGTCTAATTCTGCTGCCAATAGAATACTATGGTTAATATAGCAAACACAACACATGGTAGCGAGGTGGCTGCATGGATAGGAAAAAATGGTATACACGTACGTCTGAGGAGGCAGTTCAATTCTGGCAAACTAGTTTTACTGATGGCTTATCTTCTGCTGAAGTCAAGACCAGGCTGGAAAAATTCGGCTGTAATGAACTGGCTGAAAAAGAAAAACCAGCTTGGTGGAAACGGTTTTTGGCACAATTTCAGGACTTTATGGTATTAGTGCTGCTAGGAGCGACACTGATATCGGCTTTTCTGGGTGAATATGCTGATGCCATTACCATTTTAGTCATTGTCCTTATGAATGCTGTATTAGGTTTTATTCAGGAATATCGAGCTGAGCAGTCACTGGCGGCATTAAAAAAACTGGCTTCGCTTACTGCCAGAGTAGTGAGAAACGGTATGGTCCAACAAGTTCCAGCCAGAGAACTTGTGCCTGGTGATATTTTAGTACTTGAAGCAGGTGACAAGCTTTCGGCTGACGGCCGACTCATTGATGTACATAATATGGAGGTAGAGGAAGCAGCGTTAACCGGAGAATCTACGTCTGTTCGCAAAGTAGCTGACCGCAAATTTAGTGAGGATGCTCCTTTAGGCGACAGGAAAAATATGGTCTTTTCCGGCACTAACGTAGTCCGGGGCCGTGGCAGGGCTGTTGTTTGTGCGACTGGCATGGCTACCGAAGTCGGTCATATAGCAGATATGATTCAGGCTACAACAGAAGAAACCACTCCGCTGGAACGACGCCTTGAGCATTTGGGAAAATGGTTAGTTTGGGCTTGTCTGGTTATTTGTTTAATTGTCGTTATTACCGGGGTAGTTAGAGGAGAATCGGTATTTCTTATGTGTATGGCCGGTATTAGCCTGGCAGTTGCTGCTATTCCGGAGGGGTTGCCCGCTATTGTTACAGTCGCCTTGGCACTTGGTGTTCAACGAATGATTAAACAACACGCCATTATTCGAAAATTACCAGCAGTTGAAACATTAGGCTGTACAACAGTAATATGTTCAGATAAAACTGGTACACTAACACAAAATGCCATGACGGTACGCCAAATATTCACTGATGGCAATCATTATGAAGTTACCGGTTCGGGGTATGATATTAAAGGCAGCATCCTGCTCAACCAGCAGCCCCTTGATATAAATAAAAATAAAGCGTTGCAACAATGCCTTACAATCGGCGTGCTTTGTAACAACAGCATCTTAAAACAGAATACGATTGCTATTACCGGTGTATGGCGTAATAAAACTGAAACTGGCTGGTGTATAGAAGGTGATCCAACAGAAGGGGCTATTATTGTAGCAGCAGGCAAAGCAGCCATTTGGCAAAGCGAAATTGAGAAAGTCCAGGAACGGGTAACTGAAATTCCTTTTGAATCCGAACGTCGCCGGATGTCGGTTGTGTACCGTGATACTAACGGCAACAATACTCTCTATGTTAAGGGCGCTCCTGACGTGATCCTGGAATTATGCCGGTATTATCATACAGATGCCGGTCCCACTACGATAACCAAGAATCACATTGCCCAGATAAACAGCATGAATGAACAAATGACCTCAGGAGCCCTCAGAGTGTTGGCTGTCGCTTACCGTCGCCTAACCCCTGCACAAGCCCAAAATCCTGATGAAGCCATCGAAAATGATTTGGTATTTGCCGGCATTATCGGCATGATTGATCCCCCGCGGGAAGAGGTTAAAATATCGATTGCCCTGTGTCGTGATGCTGGTATTAAAACAGTGATGATTACTGGCGATCATAAGAATACAGCGATTGCTATTGCCCAGGAGCTAAATATTTATAAAGAAAACCAGCATATGACACTGACTGGTAAAGAACTTGACGCCTTGTCTGAGCCTGAGCTTGATGCAATTGTCAATCGTGTTACCGTTTATGCCCGTGTTTCGCCAGCCCATAAATTAAGAATCGTTCGGGCGCTTAAACGGCAAGGGCATATTGTAGCCATGACCGGTGACGGCATTAACGATGCTCCAGCTATTAAAGAAGCTGATATCGGCGTTGCCATGGGAATTACCGGCACCGATGTAACTAAAGAAGCCTCGGCTATGGTTCTAGCTGATGATAACTTTGCAACAATCGTGGCCGCGGTAAAAGAAGGCCGCGGCATCTATGAGAATATCCGCAAATTCATTCGTTATCTGCTAGCTTGCAATATCGGCGAAGTCCTTACTATGTTTTTAGCTGCCCTTTTCGGGCTGCCGATGCCACTTTTACCTGTACAAATACTGTGGGTCAATCTTGTCACTGACGGACTGCCTGCCATGGCACTGGGAGTTGACCCCAGCAGCCCCAATGTTATGCAGCGGCCACCCCGCCATCCTGGAGAAAGCGTTTTTTCCCGGGGACTAAGTCAGAAAATCATTGGCCGTGGCATCCAAATTGGTTTGAGCACACTTTTTGTCTTTAGTATGATATACTATATGCAGGACGATTTAGCTGCAGCCCGTACAGCGGCCTTTGCTACATTAGTATATTGTCAGATGTTTCATGTATTTGATTGCCGGTCGGAAATGGCTACTATCTTCGAACTTAAGTTCATGACCAACAGATACTTGCTGGCAGCCGTTGCTTTTTCGAGTATCATGCAACTTTCTGTAATGTACATACCTTTTTTAAGCGCCATCTTTTCGACGGTACCTTTATCTGTGGGGCATTGGCTGTTTATCTTGATCGTATCAGGCTGGACACTAATAGTAAGTGCCTGCAAGCAGATATTCAAACGTCGTCCCGCCCGCCGAGCCACTATACCACAAAGCCGATAGCTATACTATCCTAGGAGGAAATAGCATGCAGTTTACTAAATGGCATGGATTAGGTAATGATTTTGTAATTGTCAATGGTATGGAAGAACATATTGCTGATTACCAGCAACAAGCGATTGCTGTCTGTGACCGAAACTTTGGGATTGGTGCCGACGGACTTGTCATGCTGCTGCCATCAGACATTGCTGATTTTAAAATGCGAATTTTTAACTCAGACGGCAGCGAAGCTGATATGTGTGGTAATGCTACCCGCTGCGTTGCCAGGTATCTCTACGAAAACAAATTAACTGCCAAAACCGTTATTACCCTAGATACCCTGGCGGGAATTATTACGCCTGAACTAATCTTTAAAAATGGTACACTGGCAACAGTTAAAGTTGATATGGGACTCCCCAGACTTAAGCGGGGCGAAATTCCTATTATCGGTAATGCGGAAGAACAAGTAATAAACACGCCGCTGGCGATAGAGGGAGAAACGTATCACATCACCTGTGTCTCTATGGGTAATCCCCATTGCCTGATCTTTGTCAACGATATCACCAAAGTTGAACTGGCACTTATTGGGCCCAAAATCGAAACCCATGCCTTATTCCCCAAAAAAACCAATGTTGAGTTTCTGCAAATTATTGACAGGAAAACAATAAGAATGCGGGTTTGGGAACGTGGTGCCGGCATAACCAAGGCCTGTGGCACAGGAGCTAGCGCCGCCTTGGTAGCTGCGGTTTTAAATGGCTGTACCGATCGCCAGGCCACAGTCAAATTAGATGGCGGTGATCTTTACCTTGAATGGGCCGAAAACAACCATATCTATAAATCAGGTCCGGCCGTAGAGGTATTTCGCGGTAACTATTTATTATAAAGTAACTGGCTCATGCAGATTCGATTAATGATTGATTTAAGATTCAGAAAAAAAAGGAATTTTTTAATCGGAAGTATAATAGTTATACGGAAAGTATTTTGTCCGCGGAGGTGTTTAGGTGAAGCTTGTTACCGTTATTCTCGGCTTAATCATCATGCTTTCTGTTCCGCTGTCTGCTAGGGCTATCACTTTTATTAATAGGGATGTTATCTTAGAAGCGCAAGAATATGGCGTCAAACGCAGCCAACTGCCTCTCTCAGATTTTCTTCAGCCTTGGCTTGCTTATGAGGAACAAGCTGCTATCATCAATGAAACAACGGAAAGAGCTTATTTGTACACACCATTTTTGCTCTTAGCTTACGACGCTCGTGATAAAGCTATTAGCAAGCAAACTATTGAGCTTGCTAATAGCGAACAGATTCTGGCTGACTATGCCGGGTGTCTTGTTTTCAGTATAATCGTAAATGGCAATACTGAAAAATTTAGTGATAATGTTCAAGTTATTATTAAGCAAGAAAAAAAGATAATCAAACCCTACCATGCTGTAATCAACCCCCCGGTAAAAAATTCCTGGACCTCAAAGGAGCCGCATTATACTGCTCATTACTATTTTTATTTTTATGAGCGAGACGTAGTTTTAAGCAAGCCAATTACCCTGACAGTAACTACCAAAGACAAACAAGAACGGCGCTTTTATTTTGAGTTACCCAACTTTAAATAATTTTTAAAATAAATGGAGATGATCTCCATTTATTTTTTTATTTGGCGAAAAAGGGATTTATAACGAGCAAAGCGAAGTAAATGTAAAAAACTACGGTTAAAATCGTGTTATCCGTCAATAATAACATACGCAAAGGAAGGTGCAAATTTGTGCTCAAAAGTATGACCGGTTTTGGCCGGGGAGAATATATTGATTCTACTCACCGTATTGTGGTTGAAATTAAAGCAGTAAATCATCGTTACAATGAAATTGTCATTCGCATGCCTAAAACTCTGGGAAGTCTGGAGGATAGGATTCGCCGCACGATTGCCAATACTATTTTACGCGGACGGATAGACGCTTTTATTACCGTTGATGAATATGGGGAAAAGAAAAAGGCCGTAAGGGTTGACAAAGAATTGGCAATGGCTTACCATAATGCAATGAGAGAATTAGCGGGTTTGCTAGAAGTACCAGTAACTGACAATATATACCATTTATCAAAGTATCCCGACGTTCTCAAAGTGGAGGAAGTTACTGAAGATGTAGAGTGTTTATGGCCCAAACTGCTTACCGCCATTGAAGGGGCAATCGGTAATCTTATGAAAATGCGTGAAACTGAAGGGTCCAACATTGAGCAAGACCTGGAAGCGCGGGTTGATAAACTCCAGACATATATTGCAACAGTAGAGGAACGGGCACCGCAAATTCTTGTCGAATACCGGGAGAAATTATTATCCCGCATGCGTGAACTGCTAACTGCCGCAGGGGCCGAGCCTGATGAAACCAGACTGCTCCAGGAAACAGCTATATTTGCTGACAGGACAAATTTTACTGAAGAGATTGTCCGGCTCAAAAGTCATTTAGCACAGTTTAACACAACGATTAAAGCCTCTGAGGCGGTAGGACGTAAACTGGATTTTATTGTTCAAGAAATAAACCGGGAAACGAACACTATTGCTTCCAAGGCAAATGATTCTACTATTGCCAATGTTGTGGTTGAAATTAAAAGTGAAATAGAGAAGGTCAGAGAGCAAATCCAAAACATAGAGTAATATAGAAACATTACGTCTAAATAGCCTATAAATTTATAGGAGGAGTTCTAATGGATATAAAATTGATTAATATTGGCTTTGGTAATATTGTTTCGGCTAACCGGATTATCTCTATTGTCAGTCCTGAATCAGCCCCCATAAAACGTATTATTCAGGAAGCGCGTGACCGGGGTATGCTTATTGATGCTACCTACGGCCGCCGGACTCGCGCTGTAATTATTACCGACAGCGATCATGTCATTTTATCGGCAGTGCAGCCTGAAACAGTAGCTCACCGCTTGACCAGCAAAGAGACTGCTGATGACCCTGCTGAATAATCTTGGAAAGGAGACAGCCCATGCCGCAAAAAGGAATATTAATTGTTGTTTCCGGCCCTTCGGGTACTGGTAAAGGCACCGTTTGTCGAGAGTTATTGCATAGCAACCCCTATTTGAAATACTCTATATCGGCTACTACACGGTCGCCCCGGGCAGGAGAAGTGGAAGGAATAAATTATCTATTTGTTGCCAAAGACCAATTTAAAACGATGATTGAAAATGACGATCTCCTGGAATGGGCTGAAGTCTACGGTAATTTTTATGGGACACCACGTCACTATGTGGTTGAGCAGTTAAACAGGGGCTATGATGTCATATTAGAAATAGATACACAAGGAGCCATGAAAGTTAAAGAAAAATTTCCGGAAGGTGTATACATATATATTATTCCACCTTCGCTGGATGAACTGGCTGACAGAATTCACAAGCGTGGCACCGATAGCTCTGATGTCATCAAAAAACGCCTGAAGTGCGCCAGTAGTGAGCTTTCCCTGGCACATAACTATCACTATATTGTGATGAATGATCAGGTGGCGACAGCCGTACAGAAAATCAAAACCATTATTGCGGCTGAAAAATTAAGGGCCCAGCGTAACACAGCTTTAATTGATAATCTCTATTATGCTGGTTGTGTTGGTGAAGAGTGCCAACACCGTTAAATAATAAATAAGGGGAAACGCTATGATTAATCCGTCATTAGATTCTTTAGTAAAAAAGGTTGACAGTAAATACACACTTGTAGTGCTAGCTGCCAAACGGGCGCGGGAAATTATGGATGGGCAGCAGCCGCTTATTGAATGCAAATCCAACAAACCAGTGACAATTGCGTTAGAAGAAGTTGCTCAGGGCGAAATGTCCTATGAGCGTACTAAAACTGGTATTAAATAGGAGTCAATGATGTCTTCAGGTCAAAACATTGTTATGGGAGTTAGCGGCGGAATCGCAGCCTACAAGGCAGTTGAGGTTGTCAGCCGTTTGAAAAAAGCGGGTTGTAACGTCAACGTTATCATGACCAAAGCAGCCGCAGAGTTTGTCACCCCGTTAACTTTTCGTGAGCTTAGCGGTAACCCGGTAGTAACTGATATGTGGGAAGAACCCAAAACTTGGAACGTGCAGCACATTGCCTTAGCTAACTGGGCGGATGTGTTTCTTGTTGCACCTGCTACCGCCAATATTATTGGTAAAATCGCCAATGGTATAGCTGATGATATGCTTACTACTACCATTATGGCTACAAAAGCCCCGGTAGTACTGGCACCGGCTATGAATACCAATATGTATCTTAACCCGGTTACTCAGCAAAACTTAACCAAATTGGCAGGGTTGAGTTATCATATTATAGAACCTGCTACCGGCTTGTTGGCGTGTGGCGTTGAAGGACCGGGGCGGTTGCCAGAACCGGTAGTCATCGTGGATAAAGTAGTAGCGCTGCTACATAACTGCCAGGATTTACGGGGGCAGCGCATACTAATTACAGCGGCCGGTACCCGTGAGGCCATCGACCCTGTCAGATATATTGGCAACCGTTCGAGCGGCAAGATGGGATATGCGCTTGCCGGAGTAGCAGCCAGACGGGGGGCTGAAGTCATACTTGTTTCCGGTCCGACAAGTCTGCCTGCTCCACCGGGGGTAACTATTACCAGAGTAGAAACAGCTGCCCAAATGCAGGCTGCTGTACTTGCTGAATTTGATACTGTCGATATTGTAATCAAAGCGGCAGCTGTTGCGGATTATCGTCCAGAGCAGGTAGCTGAACAAAAGATAAAAAAGACAGGGGACACTTTGACCATTAATCTCATTAAGAATCCGGATATTCTTCTTGAGCTGGGGCAAAGGAAAAAACGGCAAATACTAGTTGGCTTTGCCGCCGAAACGAAAGACCTTATAATTCATGCCCGGGAAAAATTAACCAAAAAAAACCTTGATATGATCATTGCTAATGATGTCACCCTGCCTGGGGCTGGTTTCAATATTGATACTAATATTGTAAAAATTATCCATAAAAATGGCAATGTAGAAGAACTTCCTCAGCTTAGCAAACAGCAGGTAGCTGAGATCATGATAGACAAAATCAGTACATTGCTGACAAAATCTACTTGATTTTTTTAGGTAATTAGTTTAAAATTTTTTTGAAGTGACAAATTGCATATACTATACTCATCAAGAGTGGTGGAGGGACTGGCCCAATGAAACCGCGGCAACCATTTAGCATATTTATGTTAAAAACGGTGCCAATTCCAGCGGTAAAACCGCGAGATGGGAGTGGAAAATCACACCTCCCTTGCGGGAGTTCTTTTTTTAGTAACCCAGTTAGGATTAGGAGGAATACTATTTTGACCAAAAAACGTGTGCTGTTTACATCTGAGTCTGTAACGGAAGGCCATCCTGATAAAATTGCTGACCAAATTTCTGACAGTGTGCTTGACGCTATTATCGCCCAGGACCCTGAGGCCCGGGTAGCCTGCGAGACATTAGTTACCACAGGGATCGTACATGTAGTAGGTGAAATCAGCACTAAGTGCTATGTTGATATTCCCAAAATTGTGCGTGAGACCATTAAGAGCATCGGTTACACCCGTGCCAAGTATGGTTTTGATGGTGAAACCTGCGGTGTATTAACTTCCATTGACGAGCAGTCGGTTGATATTGCTTTGGGTGTAGACAAAGCACTTGAGGCTAAACAAGGTGAGATTGATGCCATTGGCGCTATTGGCGCCGGTGACCAAGGCATGATGTTTGGTTACGCAACAAATGAAACTCCGGAATTTATGCCGCTGCCTATTGCCTTAGCACATAAAATGGCTCGGCGCTTATCAGAAGTTCGTAAAAACGGCGATCTGAATTATTTGCGTCCTGACGGAAAAACACAAGTCACTGTTGAATATGAAGATGGCAAACCAGTGCGTGTTGACACAATTGTAATCTCAACCCAGCATAGCCCTGACGTTGACCGTGAGACTATTGAAAAAGACCTTATTGCCAACGTAATCATACCCATAGTTCCGGGAGAATTATTGGATGCTAAAACTAAATACTATATTAACCCGACCGGCCGGTTTGTAGTGGGTGGACCGCAAGGCGATTCTGGTTTAACCGGACGTAAAATAATAGTTGATACCTATGGCGGTATGGCGCGTCATGGCGGCGGTGCTTTTTCGGGTAAAGATCCCACAAAAGTTGACAGGTCTGCTGCCTATGCTGCCCGCTATGTTGCAAAGAACGTAGTTGCTGCCGGGCTAGCCGATAAATGTGAAATTCAATTGGCTTATGCCATCGGTATTGCCCGGCCAGTATCTGTTATGGTAGAAACTTTTGGAACTAATAAAATTGCAGAAGATAAAATTATTGAACTTATCAATAAACATTTTGACTTACGGCCTGCCGGGATAATTAAGTCGCTTGATCTTAGACGGCCTCTGTATCGCCAAACAGCCGCCTACGGTCACTTTGGCCGTACTGACGTGGATTTGCCCTGGGAACATACTGATAAAGCCGAACTTCTTCGCAAAGAAGCCAATATCTAAAGGAGCCTTAGCGCAACTTGGGACAGCGGATAAACTTATTAATTGATAGCCAATGGTAATACTAACATTGCTGGACATTTAATTCAGTAATAAGGAGGTATTCTATTGGTTACTCAGAAAAATACCACACAATCTGTTTACCATGTTGGCGGCATCAAAGGCGACCACTGCCGGGACCGTATTGAACATACCTTGTCCCATCTCCAGGGCGTTGCCTCAGTTAAGGTGGACATGGCCTCCAAGCAAGTTGCCGTTAGCCACGATGAAGCGTTACCTTCTAGCGGAATTGAAGAAACACTACAATCACTTGGCTATTCAGTTCTAAGTTAGGAATAAGCAAATGAAGCTTCATTTTTCTCCGCAAAAAAGGAAACGGATTAAACATTTTTTTAAACGTTTGCCAATGGACACCGGTCTTGATTGGGAAATGGCCGCTCATTACCATGAAAAACCGGTAGCAGGTATTTGATAGATAAAAGCGAATATATATTGTAATTAAAAAGGGGACTGAACAAGTCTCCTTCTCTTTTATCCCAATAAAGAAATGATACTTTAGGTGAAAAAATGTCAACTACCGCCCAAATAATTGTAAATATTCCTACTCGCAGCATAACTAAGCCTTTTTCCTATCTTATTCCCGCACACTTGTCCTTTGCAGCTATAGGCTGGCGCGTGCTGGTGCCGTTTGGTAATCGAAAAGTAGAGGGATTTATTGTCGGTTTAGAGGCTGAAAGCATCCCCGGCTTAAAATCCATTCTTGATGTTCTCGATGATTATCCGTGGTTTGATAACAATATGCTACAAACTGCCAAATGGCTAAGTAACTATTACCTATGCTCGCTGGCTGAAGCAATGCGGTTATTTATTCCAGGTCAATCAGGCATCAAAACGCAAAAAGCATATCAAGTGCCGCGGGCGCTTGATTGGGAGTATACCAAAGCATTGCTGCGTGATAAACCAGAAGAATACCGTACAATACTTAACTACATCTATGAGCACGGTCCGGTCACATTGACCGACCTTGCTAAAAGATTCACCAGTATTGAGGGCATGATAAAATTCTGTTTACAGCACAAGCTAATCATAACTGCTGATACTGTCAGTAAGCGCGGCAAGGCTAACTCAACCATGCTTATTAAGCTGGCCGTAAGCAGGGAAGTTGCTGCCCAAATGGAAAAAACGCTGCCTAAATCTAAAACTGCCCAACGACGCTTGCTCCAGGCGCTTTTACCTACGCAAGAACTAACTGCAGCTGAGCTGCGCAGTCTGGCTATTACCCAGGCTACTGTGAAAAAACTAGCTGAACAAGGGCTTATTACTATCTGCAGCGTGCCGGTATTTCGTAATAGTTATACCGCAGCCCAGCCCCAGGCAGCCGAATTGACCCTGACCTCAGAGCAGTTACAGGCCCTGCAGCATATTATTCCAGCGATCAATACAGGTGCTTATACATCTTTTTTAATTCACGGTGTTACTGGCAGTGGTAAGACGCAGGTTTATATCAATGCAGCAGCTGAAGCGCGGCGTCTTGACCGCCAAGCTATCGTCCTGGTACCGGAAATAGCGTTAACAAGCCAGATTGTCGCTCGTTTCCGGGCGGCTTTTGGTGATGACGTAGTTGTTATGCATAGCAAGCTGTCAGTAGGTGAACGCTATGATGCCTGGCGGCGACTACATGCAGGCCAAGCTGGAATTGTCATTGGCGCCCGGTCAGCATTGTTTGCACCAGTTAGCCGGTTAGGGCTTATTATCATTGATGAAGAGCACGAATTTACCTACAAACAAGAGGAAACACCCCGTTATCATGCCCGGGAGGTGGCGTCAGCCAGAGCTAAATTTGCTGGAGCTACGGTACTGCTTGGCAGCGCGACACCTGCTATTGAAACCTATTACCAGGCGTTGCAGGGAGAACATCGATTGCTGCCGATGAATAAACGGGTGGACGATATACCGATGCCAGCAGTTACTATTGTTGACATGCGGCAAGAACTGGCACAAGGTCGCCGCAGTGTCATTTCACTGCCTTTGCAGACCATGTTAACCGAAATCTTAGCCAAGAAAGAACAGGCTATTATTTTGCTTAACCGTCGCGGCTATTCCACATTTGTCCTGTGCCGTGAGTGTGGCCATGTTCTTAAATGCGGCCACTGCGATATCTCACTTGTCTACCATGCTCCCACTAGTATCTTACGCTGCCATTATTGTCAGGAACGCCATGCAGTACCAGATGTTTGTCCTGAATGCGGCAGCCGGTACATCCGTTATTTTGGTGCAGGCACCCAGAAGGTGGAAGAAGCGCTGAAAGGGTTATTCCCAGCTGCCAGAATTGCACGTATGGATCAAGATACTACCCGTGGCAAGCTGGCCCATGACAAGATTCTCGCTGCTTTTGCTGCCGGTTCGTATGACATTCTCCTCGGTACGCAAATGGTGGCTAAAGGTCATGATATTCCCAATGTAACGGCAGTTGGTATTATTTCAGCAGATACGGCGCTCAACTTGCCTGACTTTCGCGCCGCAGAAAAAACCTTTGCCCTCCTGACGCAGGCTGCGGGGAGAGCCGGACGTGGCAGTAAACCAGGACGAGTAGTCATGCAAACCTATAATCCGGAACACTATGCGATAACTGCCGGGGCAGAGCATAATTATCAGGAATTTTATCAACAGGAGCTGAGCTTTCGCCAGCAGTTAGGCTACCCGCCCTATGCGAATCTGATAAAAATAACGGTACAAGCGAATGACGAAACCATAGTTCACCGTCAGGCTAACCAAGTAGCCGCAGAACTTACTCAGTCATTAGCTATGGCGGGCGCTTCCATTATCGGACCGTTTCCGGCGGCGGTAAATAAAGTTAAGGATATCTTCCGGGTGAATATTCTCATTAAAACCAAAGATTTACCCACAATAACTAAACAAATTAGCACGATGAGCATAGCGAATCAAAAAAATATTATTGTCGATATTGACCCGGTTAATGTTCTTTAGTCTAGAGGAACACTTTTATGATGAGCTAATCTATGGTAAAATTCTTTTGATGGCCTGATAGGTAAGGAGGAACACATAATGCCAGTAATGGAAATTAGAAAAGCAGGAGACAGGGTGTTAAAAGAAATTGCTGCCCCTGTTGAAAAGATTGATCGCAAAATCAAACATTTGCTTGATGATATGGCTGAAACCATGTATGCTGCAGATGGTGTAGGGCTGGCCGCACCGCAGGTTGGCGCTTCTCTACAGCTAGTCGTCATTGATGTTGGCGAGGGTATTATTGAGCTTATTAATCCTAAAATTATTGCCTGTGAAGGCTGTGAAATTGGCAGCGAAGGCTGTTTGAGTGTTCCCGGTATGTTTGGCGAGGTTGAAAGATACGCAACAGTAACAGTGGACGCGCTGAATCGAGCTGGTAAAATGATTCGGGTTAGCGGCTCAGGTCTGTTGGCACGGGCGTTGCAACATGAAATTGATCATCTTAAGGGGATTTTGTTTATTGAACTGGCTAAAACCATACACAAGGGGTAGTTAGATGAAAAAATTACGTACAGTATTTATGGGAACGCCTGATTTTTCGGTACCTTGTTTAGATATGCTGGTTAGGGAGGGCTATCCGGTAGCCGCAGTTGTCACCCAACCTGACCGTCCCAAAGGACGCGGACAGAAACTAGCCTACTCGCCGGTTAAAGAAGCGGCTTTACACTATAATCTTACCATCTTACAGCCTGACAACATTAAAAATGATGATTTCTATAACCGGATTGCCGTTATTAAACCTGATATTATTATTGTTATCGCTTTTGGACAGTTTCTGCCCCAAAGGCTCTTAGACTTACCGCTTCATGGCTGTATTAACGTGCATGCCTCACTTTTACCTGCCTACCGGGGATCAGCACCCATCCACTGGGCCATAATCAACGGCGAACCAATGAGCGGTATTACTACTATGTATATGGATGCCGGCATGGATACCGGTGATATGATCATAAAAGCCAAAACACCAATTTTACCAGTTGATACCACCGGTAATCTTCACGACAAATTAAAAGACTTGGGCGCAAGCGTACTATCAGATACCTTGCAGCAAATAACAGCCGGCAATGCACCACGCATACCGCAAAATGATAGTGAGGCAACTTACGCTCCGCTGCTTTGCCGCAGTACGGAACGCATCGACTGGCACCAACCGGCAGCAGCTATTCATAACTTAGTACGCGGACTGAATCCCTGGCCGGGAGCCTACTGCAAATACCAAAATAAATCGCTAAAGATATGGCAAACTAGAGTATATAACGAATCAACACCATGCGCTCAACCAGGACAAGTTATCCAGCTCACCAAAGAAGGGCTGGTTGTTGAAACTGGTAAAGGGACCATTGAGTTGCTGGAAGTACAGCCTGAATCCAAACGGCGAATGAAGGCCAGCGACTTTGTTTGCGGCTACTCTCTTACAACAGGTACTATGCTAGAATGCGAAGGTGTCGGGGATGATTGAAATAATACACAGACCTCGTAAACGCTTGTTTCTAACATTAATTCTGATTAGTTTATTCCTGGCAACTGTATCAAGTTACGGTATCTGGGTCGTCAGTCTGCCAGGGTTAGCAAATATCAGTACCTACTTACCGCTGATGCTGGGTATAGTTTTAGCAGCCGTTATTTTAGCGATTGCCTGTGGTGTTGGCGGTATTATACTGGCTATTTTAGGATTTAGGACCCTGGGAATTTTTCAAGGTCTGGCATGGTCAGCGATTAACCTGCTATTCCCTGTGGCAATTTTCATTGGCAAGCTGTTTGATGTGGATAAGGAACGGATTGAACGTTCTTTTATTGAAGTAAGCAACCATTTAATCAAGCAAAAGAAAATAATGGTGCAACCGTCTAAGCTGCTGATTATGACACCACACTGCTTACAACATGAGACCTGTCCTTATAAAATTACGCGCGATGTATCAAATTGCCATCACTGTGGGCAGTGCCAGATCGGCGACTTAGTGACACTTGCTGAAACCTACGGTGTTCATTTGGCAGTGGTAACTGGCGGTACGTTAGCCCGTAAGGTAGTAAAGACCATCCGTCCCCAAGCCGTACTGGCCATTGCCTGTGAACGCGATCTTACGAGCGGTATTCAGGATGTTTTTCCATTACCGGTAATTGGCGTGCTCAATGATCGTCCATTTGGTCCTTGCTGCAATACCCGCGTTAATCTTGCTAAGGTGGAAGCAGCTATCCAAAGCTTTTTACCCAAAGCTAATTCAAGAAAATAGTAGAGATGGTGCATTGACATGACTGATAAAATAGTGAACGCCCGGGCAATTGCGCTAAAAATACTTAATGAAGTTGAAAATAATGGTGCTTATGCTAATATTGCCCTGGCAAAAGAGATAAACCGTCAAACACTTCAGGGACATCTTTCTGAGCAAGACCGGCGGTTTATTACAGAGCTAATATATGGAACTGTTAAAACTGGCGCTACTTTGGATTGGATGCTCAGTTGCTATTTGAGCCGTCCGCTTGCCAAAGTAGCTCCTGTTATTAGAAATATTCTGCGGCTAGGCATGTACCAGTTATTTTATCTTAAAAAAGTACCTGCATCGGCAGCCTGCAATCAGGCTGTTGAATTGACAAAAAAATATGGCCATGCCGGTACCGTCAAATTCGTTAACGGCGTTTTGCGAAATGCTGCCCGCAGTCCGGAAAAAATCGTTTATCCAGACAGAGAACAACAACCTGTGAAATATCTTGCCCTTAGATACTTTCATCCGGAGTGGCTTATTGCACGCTGGGTTAAACGTTTAGGCGCAGCGGCCTGTGAAGAATTATGTCAAGCCAATAATACAGTACCGCCGCTTTCGGTGCGCACAAATACCATCAAAATAGATCGTGATTCCCTTTTGCTGCGTTTGGCAGGAGAGGGAGCAGTATGCCAGGCGTCAAACTGGACGCCGGAGGGCATTGTCTGTTATGAACATCCAGGTTTTGCCACCCTTACGTCCCTGCAGGAGGGACTATTTCAGGTACAGGATGAAAGCTCGATGTTGGTAGCACATGTTCTTGATCCTCAACCAGGCGAATTTATTATTGATGCCTGCGGTGCTCCAGGAGGAAAAACTACCCATATCGCTGCTTTAATGAATAATACCGGACAGGTTTTGTCTACCGATATTTATGAGCACAAATTAGCACTTACCCGCGAAAATGCTGAGCGATTGGCATTAACAAACATTGAGACCAAGGCTTTG
This sequence comes from Sporomusa sp. KB1, assembly GCF_007830295.1. Taxonomy (GTDB): domain Bacteria; phylum Bacillota; class Negativicutes; order Sporomusales; family Sporomusaceae; genus Sporomusa. The sequence continues at coordinate 4,587,715 of NZ_VLKC01000002.1, forward strand.
GATGCCGTTAATTTAGGTACTATGTATCCACGTAAGGCTGATAGAGTACTTGTAGATGCCCCGTGTTCAGGTCTTGGGGTACTACGGCGCAAGCCGGATGCCCGTTGGCGCAAATCTGAGGACATTTTGCGAGATCTGCCTGCCTTACAGGCAGCTATCTTAGCAAGTGCTGCCCAGTGTGTAAAACCAGGTGGGGTGTTGGTTTATAGCACCTGCACAACGGAACCTGCGGAAAATCAGGATATTGTTACTGCCTTTTTACAGGCCAATCCTGAATTCATACCGGAAACTACCGGTCAATACCTGCCGGCAGCTAAAAGGTCTGACACGATGATTCAACTGTGGCCACATACCGATAATGTAGACGGGTTCTTTATAGCCCGTATGATTCGGCAAAAATAAGGCGGTAACAACCATGACAACCAACATAAAAACAGACTTATTCGGCTTGTTTGCCACCGAGATTGCTAAGCAAATAAAACCGCTGGGTTTACAAGCATACCGGGGCAAGCAAATTGCTGAATGGCTGTATAAGCATAATGTACGCCAGTTTGAAGCGATGACCAACATCGCCAAAGAATGGCGCGCTAGCTTGGATAATAGTTTTACAATTACCCAAGTTAGTCGTAAGGCAACGCAACACTCGGCCGATGGCCGGACAAGCAAATTTTTACTGGCCTTTCCTGATGATATGGCTGTGGAGACTGTTCTCATGCGCCACCCCTATGGTAACAGTGTTTGCGTATCTACCCAGGTAGGCTGCGCTATGGGGTGTTCTTTTTGTGCTTCAACGCTGAGTGGGCTGGTGCGTAATCTCACTGGCGGTGAAATTTTGGCGCAAGTACTGTATATTACTGAGTTATTACAACAGGAAGAGCAAAAAATTGACTCCATTGTTATTATGGGGTCAGGTGAACCGTTAGCGAACTATGACAATGTTTTGCGCTTTATCCGGCTTGTCCATGAAGGTTACTGTCTCAACATGAGTTACCGTAATATCACGCTATCAACTTCAGGACTTGTTGCTCAAATTGATAAGCTTGCGGGGGAAGGACTACCGATCACATTATCAATTTCCTTACACGCACCTAATAACCTGCTTAGAACCAAGCTTATGCCGATTAATTCCCGTTATCCCCTTGAACAGGTCTTGGCCGCCAGTGACCGTTACGCCGCCGCAACCGGCAGACGCGTCACCTATGAATATATCTTGATTGCCGGTGTTAATGATGGGCCCGCACAAGCAAGAGAACTGATAACACTTCTTAAAGGACGACTGGCAAACGTCAATCTAATTCCCATTAATGCGGTACCCGAACGTGGTTTGCTTCGTCCTGCGGCCAGCGATATTATTAGATTTGAAAAACTCTTGCAAAACGAACATATCAATGTAACTGTCAGGCGGGAGATGGGCACCGATATTGCTGCTGCCTGCGGACAACTGCGACACAAATTTGTTAGAATGGTTACTTTTGACTAGACTGCTAATATCGCGTATAATAAAAAAGATCCTATTTTATGCAGTTTAGCGGGAGTGTTTTAAGTGAAGTTTGTCCGCAATATTGAGAGCTTTTTTGAAAAATATATTGAAGGTTTCTTTAACAAACAATTTTCCAGCAGCTTGCAGCCTATTGAAATTGCCAAACAATTAGCCAGGGAGATGGAAGACGAGCGTACAGTTGGTGTTTCTCATGTCTATGTGCCTAATCACTATGCCATCTATATAAATCATGAAGACTATGGACGGCTGGAACCATATGCTGAATCTGTATGCAGCGAATTGGCGTCTTACTTGATTGATGAGAGCCGCCGCAAAGGCTATACTATGGCTGGCGGACCGCAAATCGAATTCTTTTCAGATGAAAAATTAGGCAGGCAGGCGTTTCGTATTACGTCAGGTTTTACGGAAACTTCTTACGACGAAAGTGTGAAAAAGCCTGAAAACATGTCAACAGACAGTGAAACCAAAGTATTTGATAAACTAGAACCTATGATTCTAATCCCATCGGTGCAGCACCAATTGCATAGTTTCTTAACCGTGATTGACGGCTTAGATGCCGGTTTAAAAGTGGACTGCACAACAAACAGAATAAACATTGGCCGTCGCAACACCAACGAATTGCCGCTTACAGATATGAATACTTCACGTTTACATGCTTACATTGTTTACGAAGACAACAACCATGTCATTCATGATGCAAAAAGCCTTAACGGGACGTATGTCGGAGGAATTCGTATTACTCATAAGCATCTAAAAAACGGTGATAGAATAAAAGTAGGTAACACCGTTATTTTATATGAGGTGAAGTAGATTGCCTGGTAAATTGCAAGTTTTAAATATAGTTGTAATCGCGTTGCAGTATAGCCTGGTAGTGCTGCTCTATTACTTTTTGTACCGGGTAGTAAAACTGGCAGCCCGGGATTTGAATCGCTTGGCCTTTGATGATCTGGATGATTCGATTGTTAATAACACCGGGGTAAGCGATGCTGATTTTTCTTCTCAGCCCAGATTAGTAGTAGTTGATGATCATCAGGAACTGCTATCACAGACGTTTTTTACAATAGTCGACAGCTTAACCATTGGTCGCAGTCAGCATAATAATGTAGTTATTGACAGTAGTTTTGTTTCACATGAACATGCCTGTATATCCAAAGTGAAACACAACTATCTGCTGGCTGATTTAAACAGTACAAACGGGACACTTGTTAATGGTCAACAGGTAGAAGAAGAAATTGCCCTGGTAGATGGTGATATAATACAAATTGGGGCAGTTACGCTTAAGTTTGAGAGGTGATTCCATGCTGGCATTTGCACAGTCAGACATTGGTATGGTACGTAAAACCAATGAAGATAGTTATGTTTTTTTGCCACCGCACTTATTTGTAGTTGCTGATGGCATGGGGGGACATGTTGCCGGAGAAATTGCCAGCAACCTTGGTGCCAATACTATTCAGGAGTACATAGAAAAAAATTCACCACCAGTAGATTGGGAACAGTCTTTACAAGCAGCAATTGTCCAGGCGAACACTAGAATTTATCAAATGTCTCAAGCTAAAAGTGAGTGCCAGGGTATGGGTACTACGGTTACTGCTGCCTATCTTGATAATGAGGAAATCTATTGGGGCCATGTAGGTGACAGCAGACTGTATCTAATCAGAGAAAACAAGCTACACCAGATAACCAACGACCATTCGCTGGTTTGGGAACTGATGCAAAATGGCAGTATTACCAGCGAAGAAGCGCAAACCCATCCTCATCGCAATATATTAACAAGAGCTGTAGGTACTAGTGATACACTTGCTGTAGATTCAGGTAAGTTCCTGTGGCAACCAGGCGATAATTTGCTATTATGCACAGATGGGTTAACCAACATGCTTAGTGAAGAAACCATTCTTAATATCTGCCTGCAACCTAGCAGCCCGCAAACAATTGTTAATACCCTTGTGGCCCAAGCCAGACAGGCAGGCGGCTATGACAATATTACTGCTATTTTACTGCAATACAGGGATTGACCATGAGACGCACAAGATTAACCGAGTTTGGACTTTTACTCCTGGCTGGTCTCATTTTGATAAATGGTTACCTTGTCGTAACACTGGCAAATCATCGATTTTCCTCTCAGGGTCTTGCCATTATTGTCGGTTTACCTGTTCTTTGGACGATTACTGCACTAGCGCTTCGCCGTTATTTTTTCAGGGCAGATCCGGTGCTGTTGCCTTTAGCTGTATTTTTAGCTTCTATTGGGTTAACACTTATTCTAAGGCTGCGTCCTGATTTATTCATTCCGCAGGCTATGTGGTTAGCTGCAGGACTAATCGCCTTTATTATTACAGTGGTAATTTTTCGCCAGCCGGAAGATATTTCTAAATACAAATATCTTTGCGGCATAACTGGTCTTGTTTTATTGGTGAGCACAATTGCGTTTGGCGTCGACATCGGCGGTAACAAAAACTGGATTATTCTAGGCCCGGTACGATTTCAACCTGCCGAGTTTGCCAAATTGTTGATTATTATATTTTTAGCAGCGTACCTGAGCGAGCGGCGTCAGTTGCTAACTTACGCTACCCGCCATTACGGTCCGCTAACCTTGCCGCATCCCCGCTTTATTGCACCGCTGATGGTGCTGTGGGCGTTAACTATGGCGATGCTCATCGTCCAGCGGGATTTAGGTTCTGCTTTACTATATTTTGGCACAACGGTAACGATGGCTTATATGGCAAGTGGCAGATGGAGCTATGTAGCGTTAGCACTTTGTCTGTTTTTTTCCGGCTCTGCTGTATGTTATCTTTTATTTCCTCACGTGCAAGTTAGAATTGATATCTGGTTAAATCCGTGGTCTGATCCGACTGGACGTTCGTACCAGATTGTCCAGTCACTATTTGCGTTAGGTTCAGGCGGAGTGCTGGGCAGCGGTTTAACTTTCGGTTATCCTGGCATTATTCCTGAAGTACATACTGACTTCATTTTTGCTGCTATTGGTGAAGAACTGGGTCTTGCTGGTACTGCCGGAGTAATCATTGCCTATATCCTTATTGTTTACCGTGCGTTTCGCACAGCACTTGCTTCGCAATTACCGTTTACCATGCTGCTGGCTGCCGGCTTAGGTGTGCTTACCGCATTGCAGGTTTTTATTATTATCGGTGGGGTCACCAAGTTTTTGCCGCTGACAGGCATAACACTGCCACTTATCAGTTATGGCGGCAGCTCTATGGTGGCAAGCTTTATCCTGCTGGGTATGTTATTTGCCATATCGGAGGCGACAGCCACCTATGAATAAACACGACATTCCCCATAAGGCAATACGCAGGAGTATCCATAAAGCAGCACTTTTTTCTATCAGCCTGTTGGTGTTGCTGCTCAGTTATGTAATATATATTCAGGTTATCGAAAGTAACACACTTGCGTTTCATCCGCTTAATCGCCGGACAGCTGAGGCGTCCCGCAAGGTAGAACGAGGTCAAATTACTGATATTCATGGGAAAGTTCTGGCTGTAAGCAAACTCACAGCACAAAAAGTATACCAGCGGGAATATCCTTATGATGCCGTATTTGCCCATGTTGTGGGTTATGCTAATTCTACCTATGGCAAAACAGGCATTGAAGGCAGCTATGACGGTTATTTATCAGGGCAAATAAATCCTGAAAAACGCTTAGGTGCAATCAGTCAATTGTTTGCAAATGCTGCCGGTAATACGGTCGTACTTACGGTTGATACTGAGCTGCAGCAAACGGCTTATAAGGCCCTGGGCAATCAGCGTGGCGCAATTGTTGTCATGTCACCTAAAACGGGTGCGATATTGGCAATGGTTAGTCGCCCAAGCTTTGATCCAAACACTCTTGACACTACCTGGGAGAGTATTTCACAAGCTGCAAATAGTCCGCTTCTTAACCGGGCCGCGCAAGGATTATATCCCCCAGGTTCCATTATCAAAGTCATGGTGGCCGAAGCCGCGCTAGCCGAACAATTAGCTAACGGAAACCACCAATTTACCTGTAATGGATCTCTCAAAATCGGTTCTGATTATACATTAACAGAATCTAATAATATAGCTCACGGCAAAGTAAATTTGCGCGAAGCGCTAGCTGTGTCCTGTAACGTCACTTTTGGTCAGTTAGCACTTGAGCTTGGCCGCACAAAAATGGCCAAGAACTTTGAACGCTATGGTTTTACTCAACTGGTGAATGGTGATATTCAAGAATCTGCTAACCGGATTCCCGATTTTTCACAGCTAAATGATGGTGATTTGGCGCAAATCGGCATTGGACAGGGTAGTCTCTTAATTACACCACTTCGCATGGCCATGCTGGCATCAACTTTTGCGAACAAGGGAATTATGATGAAACCCTATTTAGTACAAAAAATTATGGCACCTGACGGCACTATCGTAAAGCAAACGATACCAAATGCCTGGCTGTCACCCACAGACAGCCAGTTGGCCGGTCAGGTAGCTGCTATGATGGTAAGCGTGGTAGATGAAGGTACCGGCACTGCGGCAGCAATACGCGACATCCAGGTTGCCGGCAAAACAGGTACTGCCGAAAATCCGCATGGTGCTTCCCATTCCTGGTTTATTGGCTTTGCACCAGCAAACAATCCACAAGTTGCCGTAGCGGTAATTGTTGAAAATGCGGGTTCTGGTGGTAAGGTAGCAGCACCACTCGCCAGGCAGATTTTGTTACAGGCATTACGTTAAGGGGGTGAATTAATGCTTAATCGCACACTTGATGATCGTTATACAATATTAGAACGAATTGGCGGCGGTGGTATGGCTGATGTATACCGCGCGCATGACAAACTGTTAGACCGTTCAGTAGCTGTCAAGGTATTGCGTTCTCAGTTTACTGATGATGAAGAGTTTATTAGTCGCTTTCGTCGGGAAGCCCAGGCAGCAGCTAAGCTTTCTCACCCTAATATTGTTAACATCTATGATGTTGGTTTTGATGAACAAACGTACTATATAATTATGGAATACATTTCCGGCGAAACGCTTAAAGATAAAATTGACAGAGAAGCTCCACTGCCTGTAGAAACTGCGGTACACATTGCGATGGAAATAGCAGAGGCATTGGAACATGCTCATCAAAATAATTTAGTACATTGCGATATTAAGCCACACAATATTCTTATTACCCGTTCAGGGCGGGTTAAGGTAACCGACTTTGGTATTGCCAGAGCAGTTACGTCATCAACAATGACTAATTCGGGTACAATTATTGGTTCCGTACATTATTTTTCACCAGAACAGGCCAAAGGTACGTCTGTCGGCGCTAAATCCGACATCTATTCTCTTGGTGTTGTACTCTATGAGATGCTTACAGGTCAGGTGCCATTTATTGGTGAATCACCAATCAGTATTGCCCTTAAGCACATTCAGGAAGAACCAAAACCGCCACGGGAACTAAACGCTTCTATACCGCCATTGATTGAGGCCATTGTCGTAAAGGCGATGCATAAAGATCCAGTTGCCAGATTTGATGATATTGGTGAAATGATTGCTGATTTTAAATTAGCCCAAAATTATTTAAGAGATGATCATACCCGGCGGTTATCGCCTACTGATTTCCCTACCCAAGTATTACCGACAGTTACTCCAACATCGCAGCAGGATGATTCAAAGCACATAGAACCATCCAATACGCCTGCCTCTTTATTAAGGGAGGCCAAACTTTCTAAAGCCTGGCTTTTGGGAATAGCACTGTTGCTGCTGGTCTCAGCAGTAGTTGCTTTTCTGGGATTTGGTAAGTTTTGGAGTCTAAATGAAGTTACCGTGCCAGACGTTGTGGGCAAGCAGGTAGATACTGCCCGTAATATTATTACCAGTAATAATCTCAGAGTTTCTGTCTCAGAGGCCTTTAATGACAAAGTTCCGGCAGGCCAGGTCATTTCCCAGCAGCCAGAAGCAGGAACCACAGTCAAAGAACAACGGACAATAACTATCATTGTTAGCAAAGGCGGTGAAATTACTGTTGTTCCGGATTTACGCGGTCTTAGCCGCCGGGATGCCGAACTGCAGATTAAAAACTCCGGTCTGAAACTGGGACGGGTTGACGAACAATTTGCTGATGCTGCGCCAGCTGATACGGTCATTAGCCAAAATCCCCGTCCGCCGGCACAAGTAACCAAAGGCACAACGATTGATATTGTCATAAGTAAAGGGACTAGTCCGAAAAAAGTTGCCCTGCCGGATTTCCAAGGCTCGCTCTTAACCACAGTGGCAACTCAGCTCGAAAGCCTGAAGCTTAAGCAAGGAAAAATAACAGAAACTCCTAATGACAAATATCCGCCAGGAACAATTATTAGTCAAAATCCGCCACCGGCTACTGAAGTTACGGAAGGAACAACTATTGATTTCTCTGTTGCCAAAGGTGTGCCTGGAGCTGTCAAGCGGGCAGTTGTTCAAGTAACTGTCCCCGACGGCTCAGGTCGCCAGGCACTGCAAATAGTAGTTACCGATACCAATGGCCGCCGGGTTGCTTATGAAGGCACACACAAACCGGGTGAACGGATTGAAAAAACAGTAGAAGGCACTGGCCAGGTACGCGTTCAGGTTTATATCAACGAAAAATTGCTTCAAGAACAAACAATTTAGACATTTTTATCGTAGGAGGTCCTATGTGCTGAATGGCATCGTAGTAAAAGCCTATAATAGTTACTACTATATCCAGTCAGGCAGCAAAATTGTCACTTGCAATTTACGCGGCCGGTTTAAGAAAGGGCGTTTTTCCCTACTTGTAGGCGATGAAGTGGCCTATACTCTAACCGGCCCGGAAAAAGGCATCATTGAAGAAATACTGCCTAGACGCAGCCTGTTAAAGCGTCCAATGGTCGCCAATGTAGATCAGGTTGTTTTGACTTTTGCCGCTGTTAATCCTGACATTAGTTCATCCTTAGTTGACCGGTTCCTGGTAATTGCTGAGTTCTCAGAACTTGAGATCATTCTATGTATTAACAAAATTGATTTAGCGGATTCTGAGGTTCTAGCTGAATTAGTTGAGCGTTATCAGCAAATTGGTTACAAGGTGCTCTCTGTAGCTGCTAAATTAGGTACCGGTATAGAGCAATTGTACGCACAGCTGCATGATAAAATATCAGTTTTTGCCGGTCCGTCAGGTGCGGGAAAATCCACCATCCTTAATGCCATCCAACCCGGACTTGGCCTTACAACTGGTGAAGTCAGCCAAAAAATTGGCCGTGGTAAACATACCACCCGGTTTGCTGAACTTTTGCCATTTGAGGGTGGTGGCTTTGTAGTAGATACTCCCGGCTTCAGCTTTACTGAATTCAAGGATATGGAAGAAACCCACTTAATGGACTATTTCCCCGAGATTTTCCCACTAGCTCCTAAATGCAAATTTAACACTTGTATTCATTATAAGGAGCCACAGTGTGCTGTTAAACAGGCGGTAGCTGAGGGGGTTATTCATGCTGACAGATATCAGTCTTATCTTGAAATACTGAACGAAATTAGAGAAAACAAGAAGGGATACTAGATGAATACGATGATTAAAGTTGCTCCCTCTATCTTATCCGCCGATTTTTCCCAGTTAGCTAATGAAATAATCAAGATAGAAGAAGCAGGCGCTGATTGGGTTCATATTGATGTTATGGATGGTCATTTTGTCCCTAACCTGACATTTGGCCCACCGGTTGTTGCTGCTATTCGCAAAGTAACCAAATTGCCTTTTGATGTTCACTTAATGGTTACTAATCCTCAAGACTTAATTGAACCCTTCATCAAGGCTGGTGCCGATATTATTACTGTTCATGCCGAAACTGCGCCCCATCTGCACCGCTTGCTGCAAACCATCAAAGAGCATGGCAAGAAGGCCGGGGTATCATTAAACCCGTCAACGCCGCTTACTGTAGTTGAAGAAGTACTTGATGACCTGGATATGATTCTTATTATGAGTGTTAATCCTGGCTTTGGCGGCCAAAAATTTATCCCGGGAGCCATTGACAAAATTGCCCGGTTGCGGGCAAAAATTGAGCAACGCAAACTCACTATTGCTATTGAAGTTGACGGGGGCATTAATGCCAGTACGGCGCGTCAGGTAATCGCCGCTGGTGCAACGATATTAGTTGCTGGATCAGCAGTATATGGAGCGCCGGATATGAGGCAGGCAATTAAAGACATCCGGGGGCTTGATTAAATTGCTGCTTAGTGGTAACATAGGTAGTAGATAGTTACATTATGGATGAAAATTACATACTAAAGCCTTTGGGGCAAGGTGAAAAAGAGTAAAATCTTTTAATTCCTGACCGGCGGTATAGCCCGCGAGCCGTTTTTACGGCTGATCTGGTTCAATTCCAGAGCCGACAGTATAGTCTGGATGGTAAAAGGCGTAAGTTCTGCCATATTGGCATTTCCCAACCACATTGCCTATTTAACTGTTGATAGCCCCAAAGCTAATCAACAGTTTTTTTATTTACTCACTTACTACGTTTGCATTGGAGGACTTCTATGGACAAATATTATATGCAGCAGGCCCTTACCATTGCGCAGTATGCAATCGGCCGTACCAGCCCCAATCCACTGGTGGGTGCCGTTATTGTAAAAGATGGACACATAGTCGGCCAAGGCTGGCATCATCAGGCCGGTACACCGCATGCAGAAATTCATGCTTTGGCCCAAGCCAGCGAGTTAGCTAAAGGAGCAACCATATATGTTACTCTTGAACCGTGTTCCCATCATGGGCGAACCGGTCCTTGTGCCGATGCCCTGATTGCGGCTGGAATAAAAAAAGTTGTTGCCGCCATGACTGATCCTAATCCTGAGGTCGCCGGCAAGGGCCTAACCCGGCTTAGAGAAGCTGGTATTGAAGTGGTTGAGGGAATACTAGCAGCCGAAGCCGCAAAACTCAATGAAGTATTTATAAAGTGGATTACTACCAAAATGCCATTTGGTGTTCTTAAAACAGCGATGTCACTTGATGGAAAAATTGCTGCCTATACTGGCCATTCTAAGTGGATAACAGGCCCGGTTGCCCGGGAGTATGTGCATCGACTGCGTGATATATATGATGGCATACTGGTAGGTATCGGTACAGTACTGACAGATAACCCCAGGCTAACAACCCGTTTGCCGGCAGGTGGACAAAACCCTGTACGAATTATTATTGACACCATGGCCCGCACACCACTGACTGCTAACGTCATAACAGACAAGCAGGCGCCAACGATCATTGCGGTAAGCCAGGCAGCACCACCAGAACGGATAGCTGCATTACAGAGCCATGGGGTAGAGGTGTTGGTGCTTGCGCGATCGCCGCTTGGTGTTGATTTGCGTCAGCTGTTTACGATTTTGGGCGAACGCCGTATTACCAGCGTGTTTGTTGAAGGCGGTGCAGCCATAAACGCCTCGCTCTTAGCCGCTAATCTGATTGATAAGGTGTATTGCTTTATAGCCCCCAAAATACTTGGTGGTAAAGCGGCGCCAGGCCCAGTTGGCGGTATAGGCGTAGAAACAGTAGATCAAGCCATACTGCTTGAGGATATTGCCACACAAACCATCGGGACAGATGTCTTACTAAATGGTTATATAACTGGACGGGAGGGACGAAATGTTTACCGGACTTGTGGAGGAATTAGGGAAAGTTAAGCATATTGTACGCGGCAGTAAATCAGTTCGGCTCTCGGTTTTTGGCAGTAAAGTATTGGCTGACGTCAAACTGGGTGACAGCATTGCCGTAAATGGCACCTGTCTGACAGTAGTCGAGTTTAGCCGTGATTGGTTTACTGCTGATGTTATGCCTGAGACAGTAGACCGTACCGTGCTGGCTGGTCTCAAAGCAGGTGACACTGTCAACCTCGAACGTACCCTGCGCGTGGGTGATCGACTTGGTGGTCACATGGTCAGCGGTCATATTGATGGAGTAGGAACTATTTTGATCAAAGAACAAAATGATAATGCCATACTTGTCCGGATCGGCGCTGGTCCTGAAGTTATGCGCTACATTATCTCCAAAGGCTCCATTGCTATTGACGGTACAAGTCTTACGGTTATTGACGTTGGTGCTGACTGGTTTACCGTGTCACTTATTCCCCATACGGCTGCTATGACCACAGTAGGCCTGAAGGCGCCAGGGGAGCCAGTTAATCTGGAAGCAGATATTATTGGCAAATATGTGGAAAAAATGCTGGGCTTACAACAAAATACGAAACCAAACGAAAAGATAACACTGGGATTTCTCGAACAGCATGGATTTACCCTATAAATTAACGCGATTGCCAATACGAAATGGAGGAATTTACATGAAATTCAATACGATTGAGGAAGCTATTGCAGATGTACAAAACGGTAAAATGGTTGTCGTAATTGATGATGAAGACCGGGAAAATGAAGGTGATCTGCTAGTAGCAGCCGAAAAAGCAACACCTGAAGTCATTAATTTTATGGCAACTCATGCCCGCGGTCTTATTTGTATGCCAATCATCGGCAGCAGACTGGATGAACTTGATATCGGTCAGATGGTAATAGAAAATACAGATAATCATTGCACTGCATTCACAGTATCTATTGATGCCAAAGACACAACTACAGGCATATCAGCTTACGAACGTTCCATGACGGTGCAGGCCGTGTTAGACAAAAAAACAATTGCCAGTGATCTTAGACGACCTGGCCATATTTTCCCGCTCAGGTATTGCGAAGGTGGTGTACTACGCCGTTGTGGACATACTGAAGCTGCTGTTGATTTAGCTAAAATGGCTGGTTTATACCCGGCAGGTGTAATTTGCGAAATCATGAATGAAAATGGCACTATGGCCCGGACGCCAGAGTTAATGGAGTTTGTACAAAAACATGATTTAAAAATAATCACTATTGCCGACTTGATAAAATACCGCAAAAAGCACGAAAAATTTATCACCAGAGCGGCCGAAACCAAACTGCCAACAAAGTATGGTGACTTCAAACTGATTGCTTACGAAAGCCAGCTGGATAACCAATGCCATATTGCCCTGATTAAAGGCGATGTAACTAACAAACAAGATGTGTTGGTCAGGGTTCATTCCGAATGCCTGACAGGTGATGTTTTAGGCTCACTACGCTGTGATTGTGGTGATCAGTTGGCCCATGCCTTAAAATGCATTGAAAAAGAAGGCTGTGGCGTATTGCTCTATATGCGCCAGGAAGGCAGGGGTATTGGACTTGCCAACAAAATCCGGGCGTATGCGCTTCAGGACAAAGGCAAAGACACTGTCGAAGCCAATGAATTGCTGGGCTTTGCCCCAGATCTTAGAGATTACGGTATTGGGGCGCAAATTTTGGCTGACATAGGCTTAACCAGTATTAGACTGTTAACGAATAATCCTCGTAAACGGGTAGGTCTTGAAGGCTATGGCTTAACCATCAGCGAACGGGTGCCGCTGGAAATCATTGCGAACAAATTTAATAACAGATATTTGTCTGCCAAAAAATCCAAACTTGGACATCTATTAAAACAATATGAGGGGGCACAAAAATAATGGAAACAATTAAAACCTACGAAGGAAACTTAGTTGCTGAGGGATTAAAATTTGGTATTGTTATTGCCAGATTTAACGAGTTTATTACCAGTAAATTGCTGGGTGGCACCTTAGATGCACTAAAACGCCATGGCGCCAGCACAGACAATGTGGAGATTGCCTGGGTACCAGGTGCTTTTGAAATTCCCCTTGCTGCAAAAAAAATGGCTGTAAGCAAAAAATATGATGCCGTCATTTGCCTGGGTACAGTTATCAGAGGCAGCACTAGTCATTACGACTATGTCTGTGCCGAAGTATCCAAAGGCGTAGCTCATGTTGGTTTAGAGAGCGGTGTTCCCACACTCTTTGGTGTGCTTACAACCGATACCATTGAACAAGCTATTGAACGCGCTGGCACCAAAGCAGGCAATAAAGGCTTTGACGCCGCTGTTTCCGCTATTGAAATGGCCAATCTGCTCAAAGGATTATAGTTCCAGGGAGGGTAACTATGAAAATAGGCATAATCAGCGATACTCACGGTTGTCTGGAAACCTGGGAAAAAGTATTTACTGCATATTTTCAGGATTCCGACCTAATCATCCATGCCGGTGATGTTCTTTATCATGGCCCGCGTAACACCATTCCTGCCGAATATAATCCGAAGCAGCTGGCAGAGGTTCTTAACAACTGCCCGGTGCCGATTGTAACTGCCTGTGGTAACTGTGACGCCGAAGTTGACAGTATGGTGCTTAAACTGCCTATTCAATCACCATATTCTTACCTACTGCTAAACGGCTTACGAATTGTTGTCACTCATGGCCACAATCTTACTGATGAAGCTAAACAGGAGTTGGCAAAGCGCCTGAAGGCCAATATCTTTATTACTGGTCATACCCATATTGCCACAATGGAAAAGCTTGATGGAATTATTTATTTGAATCCAGGCTCACCTGGCATGACCAAACGACCGGATGGTCGCGGTACCATTGCCTGGATAAATGACAATCAAGTTGAAATACTAGAGATAGCAACAGGTCAGCCTCTTATTTCCGAGGTTTTGGCCTAGTATCCGGAGGTTTAAGAAACTATGCACGACCATCTTATCCGGGCGACAGCGCCCGGAATTCGTGCCTTTGCGGCTATTACCACTAATCTAGTGGAAGAAGCACGGGGGCGGCATAATTGTTATCCTACAGCTACAGCTGCGCTGGGGCGCACCATGACAGGGGCATTATTATTGGCTGCCAACTTAAAAACAGCCGAAAGCATAACTGTAAGGATATCTGGCGACGGGCCGTTAAAAGAGATCGTGGCTGATGCCTATCCTGATGGCTCAGTACGTGGTTATGTCAGAAATCCCTTTGTCGATCTACCACTTAATCAGGGTAAATGGGATGTCGGACAGGCTGTAGGGAAGGGGCACATCTATGTCACCCGCTTTGTTGGCCTCAAGCAGCCCTTTACAGGCAGTGCAGAACTAGTCTCAGGCGAAATAGCGGAAGATATAACCCAGTATCTTGCCGTATCAGAACAGACGCCGTCAAGCGTTGCGTTAGGCGTTTTGATTGCCCCTGACACAACTGTAGCGGCGGCAGGCGGATTTTTTATTCAAGCATTGCCAGGTGCAGAAGAAACTGCACTGGCTCAACTTGAAGATAATCTTCGGCAGCTGCCGCCAGTTTCACAAATGATTAGTAGTGGTAAAGATGCTAAAGGGATCTTAGAAATGCTATTTGCCGGACTGCCAATCACCTGCTATGACTCCCTGGAACTTACGTTTAACTGTCAATGTTCCCGGGAAAGAGTGGAAAATATGCTCATTAGTCTTGGCGCTGACGAAATTAAAGCAATGATTATTGAAGGCCAGGCAGAAGTCTGTTGTCATTTTTGCAGCGAAAAGTATCAATTTTCCGCTCAGGAACTTACTGCTATTTTGCAAGAAATCGTATAATAAGCAAACCAAAAACAGCGGTGTAACTATCGCTGTTTTTTTGCATTATAGTGAACTCTGTGAGGGGTTTTACTTTTGGCATTGCCCCAAGTAACAAAAGGTCTAAGCCCTAAGCCTCCAAAGGCTGAAAAGCCGGGCGATATTCCTAAAATCCGTAAACTCGCTATGCTCAAACAGTACGGATTTTTTAACGGAATACCGCCCGGCTTTTCTCCTGCGGAACGCTTTTCCGGCAAAGTCCAGGGGGTTACGGGAGTTACGAGGGGTGCAGGGGTACCACCTTATGGGGATACAATTTCTTTAAGGCAAGGAGGTGGCGAAAAGAAGACTATCGTCATAGTCCTCTTCGGCAAAATGCTTATATAGCTTCACAGTGCAATCGTATAGCCGTTCTTCTTCAAAAAGAAGACCAGGATTGAAATACGCCAAAAATTTCTTGGAGATATTGATCAAGAATACGAATACTTTTCATAGTGGACTCATTGGGAAATTTGTGAATCACTTGCAAACATCGCCACCCTGGTATTTTCTCGGATAACTTTTGAAGTACAAACGGGTTGGACTGAATAAGCTGCTTCCCTACGGAAGCAGGAACAATGGCCCAATGTTGCATATCCTTCATAAAGACGGGAATCAGACCCGCATTATCCAAATGAATGCGCGATGGACAGACAGGATCCCACCATTGGTCATGTTTAAATTGAAATTCTTTATTTAAATTTACATAGATTTCATAGCAAGGATTTAGGTCTTTTTTATCAACACTGTCACCAGTCTGTCGCTCAGGAGCCGCCAAACGCAACAAGACCATATCTTCTGTAAAAATTGGTTTAACAGTAACACTTGGCGATACAATCTCACGCACCACAAATGCCACGTCCATTTCACGGCTTTCAATGCTATGAAAAGCTTCCTGTGTATGCTGGGTACGAATTTGCAGGCGTATCGGCGGAGAGTATTGACTGAGTCTGTGATAAACAGGAGGCAAAACAAAATGACTCAAACTTTCAGCAACACTAATGGAAAGAGCCAATTGAGGACCGTTAGTTTGTAAAATTTGCGTTTCCCGCCTCAATGCATCCAACCGCTCCGCAATGCTAAAAAAACTTTCTCCCATAGGAGTCAGACTAATTTTTTTTAGTCCTTTCTTTCGCTCCATTAATAATCCGCCCATCTCTTCTTCCAATGTCTTGAGCCGGTAACTTACGGTGGCCTGCGATAGATGCAGCAGATTGGCAGCTTTGCTAATGCTTTGAGTCTGTACAATAGCTATAAAAGCTTCAATTCCAAGAAAATACATCAATAAACACCCTCTAATTATAGAAAATATTAATATAAATCACAAATTATTTGAGTTTTACAAGAAGCATCTATATGTTTAAAATTATCATGAATGAATCTATTAGTCAATTTTATTGGAGGGATGTAAATGACAGGGCTCGCTATTGCTTTTGTACTAGTGGCCGCTTTCGCTCATGCCGGATGGAACTATCTATCGAAAAGAGCAGCAGGAGGAACAGCTTTTATCTGGTTATTCGCCAGTATGTCGGTCTTAATTTATCTGCCCTTAGCCTGTTGGATTGTATTCATACAACAACCTGTTATCGGCTGGCATCAGTTGGCCTTTATGGTCGGCAGTGCTGCTCTTCATTCTTTGTATTTTATCTTACTGGACAAGGGATATACTGTTGGCGACCTATCGCTGGTCTATCCTTTAGCCCGCGGCACAGGTCCCATGCTTTCGACCATTGCTGCCATTGTATTTCTTGGCGAGCAACCATCTCTCATTGCACTACTAGGAGCCGGATTAATTGGACTGGGAATTATTATAATGACCGGAAATCCCCTGGAAATAAAAAAAACTGCCGCCTATAAACCCATTTTTTTTGCCATACTGTGTGGTACGGTGATTGCCGCTTACACGATTTCAGACAAATTGGCTGTTAGCACTTTTTTGATTCCTCCGCTATTACTGGATTGGTCAGCCAATTTAGGCCGGACATGTATGTTAACTCCATATGCATTTAGAAATTGGAACAGCATAAAAGAGCAATGGAAAATTCATAAATTGGAAATTTTAGGCGTTGCGATACTATGTCCGTTGGCCTACATTTTGGTCTTGTCTGCTATGGTTTTTAGTCCCGTAAGTTATATCGCACCGGCAAGAGAAATCAGTATTTTAATCGGAACTTTTATGGGAGCTAAATTTCTTGCTGAAAAAAACATAAAACTGCGCCTTGCAGGGGCTACCGCAATACTTTGCGGCCTTGCGGCCTTGTCTGTTGGCTAACTTAAAGACATTTTTTAATTAAAACTTTGCTAACATGGAATACAAAAGCCAGTAACCCGGGGAAAGACCCAGTGTTCCTGGCTTTTACTATTTATATAATCGGTTGTTTTCGGACGTACCAGGGGCGAGTGAATAAACAAGCATGGTGGTTAATTTATTTTTTGTAAAAAGCAGGAATTTATTGTTATTTTGTGGTAGTAATTATAATATTACACAATTTTATAAGAAATAAACAATTTATAAGGGGTGATGCCAACTAAGCAAATCTCAAAGAAAAAGCACCGTTTCACGATACCATTATGAGAGGAGATGGAATCCGGCTTAATGAATTCAAAACGGCTTTTACTTATTGGAATTACCAGCCTATTAGGCATGACAATCACGCTAGGAGGTTGTGGCATGGGAGCAAAAGAGAGTATGGTTTCTGAAAAATATCCGGCAAAACCCATTACGATAATTGTGCCGTTTGCCGCTGGCGGTAGCTCAGACATAATAGCACGAATGCTGGAAAAGCCAGCTCTAAAACAATTCGGACAATCGTTTATTGTTGTTAATATGCCTGGTGGAGCAGCTACAATTGGTATGAACGAATTAGCCGGAGCTAAACCAGATGGATATACAATTGGAATTGTTGGCGCTAGTGTATTTTTACAACCTTTATACGGACAAACCAGATACCATTATCCTTCTGCGTTGGAACCATTAGTTCAAACTACATCTATGCCTATGGTTTTGGCCACTCTTTCGGAGAAACCTTGGAAGAACCTTAATGAATTAGTCAGCTATGCGAAACAACATCCAGGTGAAATAAAATATGGGCATAATGGTTTAGGTTCGGCACCACATATTACAGGAGAGATGGTTGCTAAAGAAGCAGGTATTTCGATAGTACCGGTTCCATTTAAGGGTGATTCAGAAGCACTTGCTGCACTTTTAGGTGGGCATGTGCAATTGATAGTTGCCGCCACTCCTTCTGCTTTAAAGGAACATATACAGAACGGCACAATCCGAATACTGGGAGTTGCAGAAAAAGATAGATTAAGTATTCCCGGATTTGAAGATGTTCCCACTTTCAACGAACAAGGGCTTAATGTCGCTTTTAGTCTTTGGAATGGTATCGCTGCCCCCAAGGGCATGCCACTAGCGGAAAAGGCCAGGCTGGCAGCCGGGCTAAGGGAAATGATCAATGACCCTGACTTCAAAAAGAACATGGAGGAACTGGGAATGTCAGTCCAGTATATGGGGCCTGAGGATTTTAGTGAAAGATGGATAGAAGATAATGCAAAATTAACGAAAATAGTAAAAGAGACCGGAATTGCAGAACTTATTGCGTCTCAGAAAAAATAATCGTGGGCCGAAAGCCAAAACGACGCAAATTATAAGCGACAAATCAAGACCACCCCATAAAACGGGTAATCCTGATCATAGATAGGGGTGTCGCCAACATTTCCGACAAATTCCACGCTAATAGAAAATATATGCGAATTTCATACGTTAAGGAAGTTGTAGCAGGAATAAAGCCGTTTTCCCATACGACCGGCTTGACCGAAATTAGGCGATAGTTGGAGACGTTATGGAATACAAGGAGAGGGGTTTTACTTTTGGCATTGGCCCAAAAGTTGGATTGAATTTTGAAAGTACTGAGATTTTACGTTGACACCTATATGAAAATATAAAATAATGGAAAATAATCAGAAGATGGTTATTGCTTATTCGTTTTATATGGGGTAACGCCAACATTTTCGACAAAACCCACGCTAAGACAAAAACTGGATGAAAAGTCGAATTTTCACCCACTCTAAGCTATAACGAATCTTTACATATAGTGGTATAATTTAGAAATACGTTATTATAGAATAGTAGTAAATTGTGAACTGAAGATAATTATATTAATGGAGGGTGTCGGCATAGACAAGAATTCTGATTATAGAACAAACATTATAGGTGCTGGCGAGGTTGGCTGCGCCAGCTCGATCGACATGGACAAGCAGTTTGTTTATAAAACAAACTGCTTCTTTTGGGACACAAAAGGAAATGATGTTTTAGGAGCAATCTCGCTTCCTTTTTATGGAGCGTTTGTCTCAGAAGAAAAATGCCAACTTTTTGGCGATATATCAGGAAAAAAGATGCTGGAGATAGGCTGTGGAACCGGTCATTCCTTGCAATATCAGGGGGAACGCAAAGCATCTGAACTATGGGGTATGGATATATCAGAAAAACAAATCGAAAAGGCAAAGCAACATTTGACGGCATGCGGTCTTTCAGCAAAATTGATCTGTTGTCCCATGGAAGAAGAATGTGGCATACCAGTGGATTATTTTGACTTTGTTTATTCGATTTATGCCATAGGCTGGACCACCGACCTTGAGGGTACTTTTTGCCGGATCGCTTCTTACCTTAAAAAAGACGGCGCATTTATTTTCAGTTGGTCTCACCCTATACACAAATGTGTTGTTGCAGAAAATAATATACTTGCTTTTAAAAAATGTTATTTCGATGAATCTTGGTATTCGGTATCTCTTGATGAAGGTGCGCTAACATTATCAGACCGTAAACTATCAACCTATGTGAATGCGTTGGCAAAAGCGGGATTTGTAATTGAACAAATGATTGAGCAATCTGATGATGAAATTATGCAATCGCGGGACGATAACAGCGATTTTTCCCAAAAAGCAAAGATGCTTCCTATAACTTTTGTAGTCAAAGCAAGAAAACTATAAGAGTACAGTATAAGCATTTTCAGTACCAAAACTACTTGGCCTCAAGCAACCCTTTACAGGCATTGCAGAACTAGTCTCAGGCAAAATAGCGGAAGATATAACCCAATATCTTGCCGTATCAGAACAGACGCCATCAAGCGTTGCGTTAGGCGTTTTGATTGCCCCTGACACAACAACCGTAGCGGCGGCAGGCGGATTTTTTACTCAACCATTACCAGAGGTAGAAATCGGATAATAAGCAAACAAAAACCAGCGGTATACATATCGCTGGTTTTTTTGCATTATAATAAATAAAAAAGGACTTGGTTAATCAAGTCCTCCAGTGCTTATATTGAGATTATACCGCGCGTTGGATTTTACCGGAACGTAAGCAGCGAGTGCATACATTAACCCGTTTAATTTCACCTTTAACTAATGCTTTCACTCTTTGTATATTAGGTTTCCAAGTGCGCTTGGTTTTAAGGTGAGAATGGCTGACATTGAAGCCGGAACGTTCACCTTTACCGCAAATTTCACATAAATTTGCCATCTATTTACACCTCCTGTAGGAATCATCCTCATGTACTTAACGTGACTATTTTAGCACAATTTACTTATGATATGCAAGGGCAAATAAAATTTTCAACCGATATTTTCATAAATACCTGGCATTTAGTGTGCATCAGCAGGAATTATGCGTATTATATTGAAAATAGAAATAAGTAAATGAAGGGGGGCTTACCTATGATTACCAAAAGCACTCCGATAATTGATGCATTACGCTCACATCCACAGGCACGCGAAATTTTCACCAGACACGGTATGGGCTGTATCGGTTGTATGGGCTCAATGACGGAAACGATCGAAAATGGTGCCAAGATGCATGATATTGATATTGAAGCACTACTTGCAGAATTAAATAGCCTGCTGGTGGAACCAGTAAAATTGTAAGGTGATTCTTATTCAAAACTTTTTGTCTGCTAAAATCCAATTTTTAAAAGGTGTAGGACCGGCAAATGCTGCTAAGCTCAACAAACTGGGGATTTATACTATTGGTCAGCTGCTGCAGCATTATCCGCGCCGGTATGAAGACCGGAGTACACTAAAATTAATTGGCGAGTTGACTGACGGATTGTATGAAAGCTTCCGGGCAGTTGTCATTAACATTAGTGACTTAAAATCACAGCGTGGCCTTAAAATAACCAAAATTACCGTCCGGGATCAATCCGGTATAGCGCAACTCACCTGGTTCAACCAGGCCTATATGAAAAGCAAATATAAACCTGGTATGGAGCTTATTATATCAGGGAAAATTCAGCGTCGTCTCAATGTGGTTGAAGTAAATAAACCAGATATTGAACTAGCCGCTGAATTTAATGCTGGTTCCGGGCACATTATCCCTGTTTATCCAACTACCGAAGATTTTCCCCAATGGCGCTGGCGAGCTCTTATCATTCAAGCGCTGGAACTCTTTCAAAATGGTGCAGCTCCGGAAGTGGTCGAATCGCTGCCTGCAGATATAATAGCTGCTCACAAGCTTCTGAATCGTCAGCAAGCAGTAGTAAATATCCATTTGCCTGCAAATATGGAAATCCTAATTAATGCCCGTCGGCGCTTAGTATTTGAAGAATTATTCCTGTTGCAATGTGGGTTAGCCTATTTGAAGCAAAAAACCAAAGCTGGATTGAAGGGTGTTAAACATGCTCCTGACGGAGAGTTAGTGTCCAAAATTGAAAAAAGTCTGCCATTTACCCTAACTAATGACCAATTAAAAACATTACAGGAAATTAAAGCCGATATGGAAGATACTACTACCATGCAACGGCTGGTTCAAGGGGATGTCGGATCAGGAAAAACAGTTATTGCTGCTATCGCCCTGGCTAAGACAGTCGAAAGTGGCTATCAAGGCGCGATGATGGCTCCAACTGAGATATTAGCCGAACAACACTATCATACACTAGCTCAATTGTTGACTCCACAGGGTATTACAGTGGCGGTACTAACAGGGAAACTGACTCGCAGGGCAAGAGATAAAATCGTACACCATTTCAAGGAAGGCGTAATTGATATTGTTGTCGGTACCCACGCACTTATTCAAGATGATGTTGAATTTGCGCAGCTTGGCCTGGTAGTCACTGATGAGCAGCACCGGTTTGGTGTACGCCAACGGGCACGACTAGAAGCCAAAGGCAATCAACCAGATGTGCTTATCATGACGGCAACGCCTATTCCCCGAACAATGGCGCTTACTGTCTATGGCGACCTTGATGTATCCGTTATTCGTCAGCTTCCGCCCGGACGACAGCCAATTGCTACTTATTCCCGCAGCAATAACCGCCGGAATAAGGTTTATCTTTTTGCTGTCGAACAAATCAAAGCTGGACGGCAGGTATATGTCGTATGTCCACTAGTTGATGAATCAGATAAAGTTGCCGCCCAATCGGCTGTAAAAATGCATGAAGAACTCTCAGCTACTTTTTTAAAAAACATTTCCTGCGGTCTACTGCATGGCAAAATGAAATCACAGGAAAAGGATGCTGTCATGGCATCCTTTTCCTGTGGTGAAATTAAAGCATTAATTGCTACAACAGTTATTGAAGTAGGTGTTAATGTACCTAATGCTACTGTCATGATTATTGAAGGAGCCGACCGCTTTGGTTTGGCACAACTCCACCAGCTGCGTGGCCGCGTTGGCCGGGGCGAGCACAAATCTTATTGTATTTTATTATCTGACAACACCAATGAAGAAACGGTGGAACGGCTTACCATTATGACCCAGGTAAATGATGGGTTTGTGCTTGCAGAAAAAGATTTGCTGTTACGCGGTCCGGGTCAGTTTTTTGGCACTAATCAGCATGGCTTACCTGATTTAAAGATTGCTGATATCGTAAGAGATACCGATATTTTGCTGGAAGCCAGACGGGCAGCACAGCAGACAATTTGCTCAGCTGAGTATTTAGACAAAGTATGGAAAACACTCCAGGATTGGTTTGGCGAAAAATTCAAAATGATATTTTGTAGATAAAAGAAAGCAAAAAAGGGACGGCCCGCAGGCCGTCAATTATGGGAGAGGAGAAAATTTACATTCATAATATTGGCATTCTAGACAATATTTATACATGGTTTCACTAAATATTTTAAAAAGATTCTTATTTTTTTTGCACCCTCGCGCACACTAAAGATAAATAACAGTGAGGAGTGGTGCAAAATGGAACAGTACACACAAAACCAGCTTAGAAGTATTGCCGAAGAATGTCAGGAGTTTGAACATATTATCAATGCTATGGGGTATGGATATTCACTTCTAAACGTATCAGCTGAAGATTTTAGTCGACGCTGTACTGATTGTACCAATTGGCTAGGTGGCTCGTGTACGATTTTCCAAAATGAAATTTCTCAATGGAAATAGACCTTAAACGGCGCTGCCTTACAGCGCTGTTTTTAGAGAACAGGATGGTATTAATGAACAAACTATTGGGTTGGCTGGCTATTGCAGCAATGATTGGGTTAACATACATGTGGCAGCCTGAATTTTTTCATCATGCATATGGAATTATAGAGAGAGGCGATATTGCAGCGTTAGCTGAATATCTTCGCTCTTTTGGTGCTAGCTCTGTTTTTATCACAATTATTTTATTTGTAATCATGACCTTTACAATTGTTTTTCCGTTTATGATTTTGTCAGGCGCAGCAGGTATTGTCTTTGGACTTTTCTGGGGTACAATCATTTCCTGGGCTGGTGAAGTCACCGGTGCACTAGTGATGTTTGTATTTGCCCGCTATTTCTTTCGGCATACTGTTGAAGGTTGGATTAGGAAAAGCCGTTATTTGAAACAGGTGGACGATTATAGTGCCGAAAATGGGTTTAAGGCCCTATTATTTGCCAGATTATTACCACTGGCCCCCTCAGGTATTATTACTGCCATAGCGGCGATTAGCCGAATGTCGTTTAAGGATTTTTGGTGGGCGACGCTAATCGGAAAATTGCCGCCAGTTATTATCAAAGTTCTGCTTGGCCATGATATCGTTTTTGCAGGCGAAAACATGGGAAGGCTACTATTTATTATTGTCATTGTTGTCCTTGTTTACGCCATCCTCTGGTGGCGGAGAAGAAGAAAATAACCATCTTCGGCCACCACGGCTGCGAGGAATAAGCCGGCAGAGTTTTTCCCAGATTTCACCAGCCATATCCCGTCGCATTTTGGTATAGTCGGCCAAAGCCAGACGCTCTGTTTCACCAGGCAGCCATTCATGAGGAATTTCTTCCACGATGCAGTCAATCTGTTTATCACTAATCTTTTTTACTAACTCAATGTAGGGAACAAAATCTTGGGGAGTAAGAAGGTCTTTAAGTAAATTTCGATAATGCTGATAATAATACGTTTTTATTTTTGTTCCCAAGTTTTGAAAAGATTCAATAGTCCAGCGACTGGATCGAAACAAATGTGAATTATCTATCGCATAGATTCTATATTGTTCATCTTCAAGTCTAAGTAACAGGTTTTTTTGATTTTTAGCGCGATCTGCATTATGAAACATATGGTCAAACAACACAACTCCAGCCATTTCTGATACATTAATTGCTTTGCATAATCGGTTTTTGCCAACATATTCTGCGTGAGTCAGATAGAGAGAGGCGAAATCCAGTCCTGGTTCTAAGCCGATATCCATCAAAGCAGGATTTTCCTGTAACAGCTGTTCACCAATTTCAATAATATCGCTGGGCGGAAAGCATAAACCCATGAGTGCACCAATCTTAGCTGCCAATAATTCGCTTACTAATACCCTGGAGCCTAGTCGATTATTTTGGAATTTTACTACATAGATATTTCCATCATGAGCGCGAAAAAACTGAGGCAAAGTGACCCCAACGCCCACTTTGCCCAAATACTCTATCGCCATGAGCATACCGCTCAGCCTCCCACAATATAAATATAGTTATAAGAAAAAGGACCCGGTAAAAAATTCACCGAGTCTTTTACCCTAATAGCAGTATAAAATTTACCAAGCTTTACATCATACCGATGTTGCGGAAGTTAACAGCATTCTGCTGAGCGGGATACGGATGTTATTGCTTCAAGATTAATTACGGCTGTGCTTACCACACTGTCAGAGATTCCTGAAGAGGTTGCCGGACCAAAAATCTCATCAACCGATATAAATGCCAGTTCATCATCGACATTGCCCAGTGTTCCTTGAAATATGAAACCACCAAGGGTTGTAATTACTACAAGATCACCGATCATGCGCCTTAAAAGGCAGATCAATTCGTGGCTCTCCTGACGCTCACTTGCTTCGGTTCTTTGTGAGACAGCAGCAGTAGTAGTACTATTGTCAAAAGGACTTGTCTTTACTCCCGTAGCTTTGGCGACGATTTGCCACAAATCAAGATTAAGGAATCTTACATCCACAACCTCTCCGCCAGGAGAAAGAATCTCTACGTTCGAATCCGCTTCAATGGCTGGCGATAAAAAGGCTATACGGCAGTCATCAACTTTTTGCAGATTGCCAAAATAAACTATACCATCAAAACCAAACAATAATACGTCAGTGTTTAACTCATGTTCGAGTTCTTTAATTAAGCATTCGTTGCGGAGCTCTCTGAATATGCCCATAAGTAGACCCCCTTCAATATATCTGATAAACAGGTATGTTACTATACTGTATGAGCAGTAGCAGCAAAATGTTACTCGCGAATGGTTTTATGTCAGGCTAGTGAATAAAAAGTTTACTGTTGCAGGGATTCTTGCTTTTGATAAAGAAAATACTAGTTGCAAGTGAAAGCAAAATATCATGAGGAGGTGACTCATATGCCAATCGTACAAATCGACTTGATTGAAGGTCGTTCCTTAGACCAAAAACGGGAAATGGTAAAAAAAGTAACTGAAGCCATTGTTGATACAGCCAAATGTCCACCGGAAGCTGTAACGATCGTGGTTCGCGAAGCTCCTGCCCAACATATTGGTAAAGCAGGTGTATTAGCCTCTGACAGATAAAAGAGTAAGCCATTTCATAAATCAATGGCTTACTCTCTAAAAAGGTGGTGCCTTATATGCTGCCGCTGCATTTTGCGATTGAACTTGAAACAGTGATAAACAGTCAGTTAACAAAGCTAGCTGCTCCAGCTGCTATTATACCGGTAATCACGCTTATCCATAACTGTCAAATGAATTTTTTGGAGTTGTTATCAGCCGCCAGCACAATAAATATCGACATAGCTCCGTATCCGCTGGTAGCAGAGGACCAATTACTTGGCTCAGATACCTCCTGGCAACAACTTACTTTACATACCGATGCCACTAACGCCAGTTTGCAGGTATTTACAACTCTGTGGCCTATCTACATGGCAACCGATAAGACAGTCCAATTTTACCAACAGGCAGCTGCGAACAGCGCCCAGCCTCAGACTCGATTATTCTTTAGTTCCCTTAGTCATGTAAAGAAGATTTTGTGCAGAAGATTGAATGGTATTATCCAGATATACTATAACCACTACTGGGGAGAGCTCGGGTTTGCACCGTTTGTACTGGGAAAGGATTAGCCTTCCCAGTACGCCACTCCCATACCTCCTGGCGGATACTCAAACAGGATGTTGTCAAACCGGCAAATTAGCCGGCAGGCACCGCATTCAACACATTGCTTATAATGTACTAGTATGGGACTGCCTGCTTGGCAGTCCCATTTAAATACGCCGGTAGGACAGATAGTTAGGCATTGCTTCTCTTCACAGGTAAGGCAGTGTTCCTGATTATGTACAGCAACATGCTGAATGCTGTTATCTGGATTAAAATGTATGAGCATAATTTTATCCTGTAGTTGCATTAACGAATCACCTTCCACGTTTTCCAAACATCGGACAATATCTTCAAGACCGGCTGCATGCTTGTTATTTTTTTGTACACCATAAGCCTCTTGGCCCGTTTGGGCATTGTATATACCCGCGCAACCTGATAAGCCGCTTCGTTTCCCATGCGGGAATAAAGATCAAAAGCATAGGGGATATTGCGCATTAGTGCAGCAGCACCGGCATTAGCTTGTAAATCTTGTATAATGAAGCTTTCTTGCAAGAGCTTGGTATATAAAGACAGCTTACCTACCGAATAATCCCGGCTAATCTTTGCCGCATAGACGGCTTTGGCCGCATAAAAGCCAGACCACATTGCAAGGTTTATGCCATGCGTACCATTGACCAATGAACCAGCATCACCAATAATCACCAGGCCGGGATGTACCAATGGGGGAATAGCGTTATAACCCCCCTCAGGAATTAATGAGCCGCCATATTCAATAGTCTGGCCCCCAGCAATCAACCGTTTGATGTGGGGGTGTTTTTTTATGCGTTCTAAGAGGTCATTGGGGTTGAAGCCTGCTTGGGCAAAACTGGCTACCGCCATGCCTACACTGATATTAATACTGTCGCTAAAGGTATGTATGGAACCAGTGCCGTTAAATCCAGCAGTAGGATAACCAAGCAACCCGATTATTGTGCCTTGACCTGGCAGCAAATTAAATCTTTCTTCAATCAGACTTGAAGGCAGGGCAATAGTCTCTTTTACATATAGAGACATGTTTTCCGGTGTTACCCGGGGCACCAGTCCTGAACGTTCCGCCAACAAAGAATTAGCGCCATCTGCCAGAATGATGATATCGGCCAAATACTTACCATCATTTTGCGTTAGTACACCTCCAGCCAGACCATTCTCGTTAAATACGGCTTGCTTTACCGTATGGTTGAAAAGTATTTGCGCGCCAGCTTCCGTTGCTTTGCCAGCCAGCCACTTATAGAGGTTAACACGCTTAACAGAAAATTTGTTGTAAGGTGCGGCGGCAAGCCGGTCGCTCTGAAACCTTGAAGAAAGAACAGAATCCTCAGTCATCAACCAATAGGCTTGATCAGTGATAATTCGTTCACAATGACACTCTTCCCAAAAGTTAGGGAAAAGTTTATGGGTAGGCTCAGCCATAATACTGGCGCCGCCGCAATTTTTGGCCCCGGCATAAGGGCCGCGTTCCAGGACAAGCACGTTAAGACCGTCACGAGCCAGAAAATAAGCCGCTGTTAATCCGGCTGGACCGGCCCCGGCTACAATAACGTCATATTTTTTTTCAGCGATGGCAGTATCCTGATTTTCTGTTTGTAAGCTGCTGATTTTATCTGGTATTTTGTGTGGTCTTTTAGCCTCATACCAATGCTTTAACATATACTCACCCAGCTTTAGTTTACGCTTAATGAGGAATATATATTTAGGGGCGCGCATACCAACGCATTATAAAGAAAATAGCTGTTAATAATCAATATTCTCAGATAATTTGTTAAAACAAGAATTGCATCCTCCCAAACTATCCTGTATCATAACAGCATGCCGAATTTCCTAATGAAATAGGAAAATGGGGGAACCATTTATGGGGTGAATCCGCGATTGCGGTAGGGATTTCCCTTTGTCCCGAACCCGTCAGCTAACCTCGTAGGCATTTAGAAAGGGGTGTTTTATATGAAAAACATCAAAAAAATCATTACAAGTACCATTGTAATGGCAGTTTTAGCAGCTGCCATCTGGACACCGCTGGCTTTTGCTGCGCTTGGCGACCAGACACTTAGCATAGGTATGACAGGACCAGATGTAATTGAACTGCAAACTAAGCTTAGTGATTTGGGGTATAGCAATCTTACCGTTGACGGTGTTTTTGGTGAAGCTACCGAACAGGCGGTAATTAGCTTTCAACAGGCGAAAAACCTTACTGCCGATGGTGTTGTCGGTCAAGATACCTTACAAAGCCTATATGGTGGTCGTATGCCGGAAACATCGCGCGGCACTGCACCAGGACGTTATAAGACCGTGCTGGACATAAAAGCTACCGCCTACGCTGCCGGTCCGCATGATAATGAACAATGGGGCAGTTTAACCTATATGGGAACCCAAGTGCGTCCAGGCGTAATTGCTGTCGATCCCAATGTTATTCCGCTTGGTTCAAGAGTATATATTGAATTTGCCGATGGCAATAGTATGTATGGTGTTGCTGAAGATACAGGCGGCGCAATTAAAGGAAACCGTATCGACATTGCGATGCATTCTGTCGACAAAGCCTATGACTTTGGTGTCCAAAATGTAAAAGTTTATGTCCTTAACTAGCAACACTGCCTGACGGTTTCGTCAGGCAGTGTATTATTTTTTTATTATTTTTTTTGTATCTACATAAAAAGTGGTAGATTTGGCAAGTTTATTTATGTTATTATATTGGGAAATACCTTTTATGATCATGTTGTGTACGAAAGGAGTTCTGTTAATGTTTGACAACAAATTTGGCCCAGAAGGCTTAACATTTGATGATGTATTACTTGTACCTGCCAAATCAGACGTTTTGCCCAGAGAAGTTGAAGTATCTACCTTTTTAACCAAAAACATTAAGCTTAACATTCCTATCATTAGCTCGGGAATGGACACTGTTACCGAGGCTCGAATGGCAATTGCCATGGCACGTGAGGGCGGGGTAGGAGTAATCCATAAAAATATGCCTATTGCTGCTCAGGCCAACGAGATTGACAAGGTCAAACGTTCTGAGCATGGTATCATTGTTGATCCCATTTTTTTATCACCTAATAACTTACTGCAAGATGCCCATGACCTTATGGAAAAATACCATATATCTGGTGTGCCGGTAACTGATAAGGGTAAATTAGTAGGTATCTTAACCAATCGTGACCTTCGTTTTGAAACTGATTTAAGCCGTAAGATTGGTGACTGTATGACGAGAGAGCACCTCATTACTGCACCTGTTGGCACATCACTAACGCAGGCCAAAGAAATTTTGCGTGAACACCGGATTGAGAAATTGCCATTACTTGATACTGACGGTAACTTAAAAGGACTTATTACCATCAAAGATATCGAAAAAGCCCAGAAATATCCTAATTCCGCCAAAGATCCCAAAGGACGTTTGCTAGTAGCTGCCGCCATCGGAGTAGGTTCTGATATGATGGAGCGTGTTGAGGCCGTTGTCGGCGCTAAGGTTGACGTCATTGTTGTTGATACCGCGCATGGTCATTCAACAGGAGTGCTTGAGTGTGTACGGAAAATCAAAAATGCTTTTCCGCATGTGGATCTTATTGCAGGCAATGTTGCCACTGCAGAAGCCACTCGTGCCTTAATCGAAGCAGGTGCAGATGCTGTTAAAGTTGGCATTGGACCAGGTTCTATTTGTACGACCCGGGTAATTGCCGGTATTGGTGTACCTCAGATTACGGCAATTTATAATTGTGCTAAGGCTGCACAGGAGTACAATGTACCGATTATAGCCGATGGTGGTATTAAATACTCAGGTGATGTAGCTAAGGCTATTGCCGCTGGTGCTCAGATTGTAATGGTCGGCAACTTACTTGCCGGTACAGAGGAAAGCCCGGGAGAAACCATTATTTATCAAGGGCGCAGCTATAAAGTATATCGGGGTATGGGCTCACTGGGAGCTATGGCCGAAGGTAGCAAGGATCGTTACTTCCAGGAAAATATGGACAAGCTGGTTCCTGAGGGAATTGAAGGCAGAGTACCTTATAAGGGTTCAGTAGCCGATACGGTATTCCAGCTAATTGGCGGTCTTCGCGCCGGTATGGGGTATTGTGGTGTGCGTAATATCCAGGAACTTATTACTAACACCCAATTTATCCGGATCACCGGTGCTGGTCTGAGAGAAAGCCATCCGCATGATATCAGCATTACAAAAGAAGCACCAAACTATAGTGGCTGATAAGTAAGAACAACAAAAATGCTTTGGACATTTAATTTGTCCAAAGCATTTTTATTTTTCTTACCACGGTGACGGTGTTTCAAAATTAACTACCCGAAACTCAAATTGGCGGTCTTTATAAAATTTAATAATAGCTGGCAGCGCTTTTACCGTTTCAGCATGGCCACGGCCGTCATGCATCAGCAAAATCGCATGGCTCCATAAATTTTTGTTGTCCATTTGGGCAGCGATATTATTTACCAGTTGGCCGGCCTTTGCACTGGAGGCATCGCCTGAACTAATATTCCAGCCAACCTCCGTATAGCCAAGATTTTTTAGGGTTGCCCAGTATTCTTTGGTAAAACTCCCGGCTGACCCGCCAGGTGCCCGGGAAATGCGGGGGCGTACGCCAATACTATTTTTAATAATTTCATCAGTATGACGAAGTTGGGAAAAATAATTGTTAGTTGATTGATACAGTTCACGATAGACATGATTGTAAGAATGATTACCAATAGCATGGCCGTCCTGATAAATTTGGCGTAAAATCGCTGGATATTTTTCAATCTGATTACCTACAACAAAGAAGGTCGCCTTTATGCCCTGGCTTTTCAAAATAGCAAGGACAGCAGGCGTATTTTCCGGCTCAGGTCCATCGTCGAAAGTAAGATATACTACTTTTTGTCCATAGTACGGACTTACCTTAGGAACTTCCAAGACCAATCCCCGTGCTTGTCGCTCTTCCACAGTAAACACATCATAAACCGGTTTTGACGGAATGGCGGGATTATCCGGATTTTCATTCATATAGTAGGCATCTATTGCGTTGTTAGGTATGGTATACTTATTTTCAGGTACAGGTACAAGTTCAGGGTCCGGATCCGGATCTTCCGGACCTTCCGGATCGTTAGGTGGACCGGAAACAGGTATAGGCGAGGCAGAATCAGAGAAAGCAAGTAAAGCTAACGGTGACGATACTAATAGTGTGAGGCAGATGACACTTAACGCACACACTGTCTGAAAGAATTTCGATGTATGTTGCATATAGCGCGCTCCTGATTAAATATTTTTAATAATTATGTCTAATTTTCGTATATTCTCTATAAGACAGGCTATTCCTGCATGTAAAGTAAGAAAGCTTGGGGATACTATTTCTAAGAGGAGTGTATACCTATGAAAAAAAACAGCATTAGAGTTACTATCCTGGCTCTCCTATTTGCAATGTCGGTTAATACGTGTTTTGCTTTTCTAGGATTGCCGGGAACTGACAGTTTAAACGATTTAAATCTAGTAGCTGCTACGCAAGTATTTGATATAAATGGGCAGTTGATTTCTAAACTGTTTGAGGAAAACCGGATAGTAGTAACTATTAATAACATGTCACCTTATATTCAGCAAGCCATTATAGCTAATGAAGATACTCGCTTCTATAATCATTTTGGCATAGATCCGATTGGTATTATTCGTGCTGTCGTGGTCAATATCCGTCAGGGCTCTCTGGTGGAAGGCGGTAGTACTATAACCCAGCAATTGGCAAAAAACAAGTTTCTTACACAGGAACGAACATTTATTCGCAAAGTAAAAGAGGCGGTACTAGCATTAGTTATTGATTATAAATTTTCGAAGCAAGAGATCTTGCAAGCATACTTAAATCAGGTATATTTTGGCGAAGGGGCTTATGGTGTGGAGGCTGCCGCTCAAATGTACTTTGGCAAACATGCTAACGAGTTGACTTTATCTGAAAGTGCTGTGCTGGCAGGACTACCACGCGGACCGAATATCTATTCGCCTTATGTTGATATGAAGGCAGCTATGGAACGCCGGGCAGTAGTGCTGGACAGTATGGTTAAAGAGGGCTATATCACGCAGCAAGAAGCAGCACGCGCCAAAGTTGAGCCGATTACGCTTGCTGGTAAAAAAAAGCGGATAGTCCAGGCTTCTTACTTTCTTGACTATGTAG
Source organism: Sporomusa sp. KB1 (assembly GCF_007830295.1). Taxonomy (GTDB): domain Bacteria; phylum Bacillota; class Negativicutes; order Sporomusales; family Sporomusaceae; genus Sporomusa. The sequence goes on from NZ_VLKC01000002.1 coordinate 4,620,281, forward strand.
CTAAGGAATTAGTTGATCGCTATGGTGCAGACCGGGTATATAAAGGTGGGCTCAAGGTGTATACAACGCTTGACATTAGTCAGCAACAAGCAGCCGAGGCTGTGTTAGGGCAAATGCAGGGAGCAGTATTGGCACTTGACTCCAAAACAGGATATATTAAAGCTATGGTTGGTGGGCGTAATTATGAGGAAAGTCAGATCAATAGGGTACTTACTGAAGTTCGCCAACCGGGATCGGCTTTTAAACCATTTTTATATGCAACTGCGATTAATCAGGGACTCACTGCTAACGCTATTATCATTGATGAACCTATTAATATCAATGGCTATTCGCCACTTAACTATGATAAAAAATACCGTGGACCAATAACTATGAAAAAAGCGCTGCGCTGGTCAGTCAATATAGCTGCCGTCAAACTAGGGCAGCAGATCGGCATTGACCAAGTTCTAAACCTTGCGAAAACTATGGGCATCACCACTTTAACACCCGAAGATGATAATCTGGCCTCGGCATTAGGCGGCTTAACTCAGGGGGTCAATTTATGGGGGTTAACGACAGCTTATACAGCCTTTGCCAATAACGGCGTATTATCTAAACCTATGGCAATCGTAAAGGTACTTGATGAAAATGGTCAGGTGCTTGAGGAAGGAAGAATAGAGCAACAGTCGGTGCTTAAACCCGAAACAGCCTACATTTTAACAGATATGCTCAGAGGTGTGCTGCAGGATGGTACTGCCACACCGGCTAATCTTGGCCGTCCCGCTGCCGGCAAAACAGGTACTACAGATAACTATGAGACGGCCTGGTTTATCGGTTATACGCCAGATATTGTAGTAGGCATTTATGTCGGAAATGACAACCGCAAGCCTGTTAGCATTTCTGGTACTGAAGTATCAGCATTATGGGGAAAAATGCTTTCTAAAATAGTAGCCAGTACACCGCCTGCTGATTTTCCCATCCCGCCTAATGTAGTTGTTGGTATTCCTGTTTGTACAAGCACAGGCAAGCTGGCTGGAAGTGGCTGCAAGGAAACGGAGTACAGCGCCTTTATCAAAGGTACTGAGCCAACAGCTCCGCGTGTGAACAACCGTATTAAACAATGGTTGACTCCTGATGAAACTCAGCCGCAACCGCCTGAACAACAGGAACAAAAAAAGCAGCCTTTCTGGAAATGGCCCTGGTCGAGATTGCCGTCATTTTAAACTTGTGGTACAATGTGCTAAGGAATGTAAAACAATTGTAAGGAGTAAATAGTTGTCAGTGGGTATAAAAATAGCCGTCTTAGACGTTTCGATTGATACTGTAACCATGTCTGAAGCAGTAGTTAAACTTGAGCAGTTTATTGCAGAAAAAACGCCGCATTTAGTGGCCACAGCCAATGCCGAAATGGTGATGCTGGCACAAGAAGACAACGAATTGGCTGCTATCCTTGCCAATTCTCATTTAGTAGTTCCAGATGGCGCTGGTGTAGTATGGGCGGTAAGACGTCAAGGAAATACTATTGTAGAGCGGGTAGCTGGCTATGATTTGGCCCAAAACCTGTTATTAGAAGCTTCACAAAAAGGATATCGTGTATTTCTGTTCGGCAGCCGGCCTGACATTGTTGCTAAAGCCAAAACTGTGGCGCTGGCGCGTTACCCCGGATTATGCATAGTCGGGACAAGACATGGATTTTTTACGCCAGAAGATGAACCTGCTATTGTTCAAACCATTACAGCTGCCAAACCGGATATTTTATTGGCAGCTTTAGGGGTTCCCAGACAGGAAAAGTGGCTGGCTAAGAACTTGGAAAAACTGGGCGTCCCTGTATGCATGGGAGTGGGTGGAACCTTTGATGTAATGGCTGGTGCTGTTAAGCGTGCGCCGCTATGGATGCAGCGTACTAGTTTGGAGTGGCTGTTCCGTTTACTTTGTCAGCCTCAGCGCGCTATCAGAATGCTGGCTTTGCCAAAGTTTGCTCTTAAAGTCATGTTAGGGAAAAAAGATTAGACAAAGTAAACTAAGTATATTATACTGATATACTGAACTTGCTTTTTGGTTTGAATACTATGAGGAGGTTTTTGGCAGGGAGGTGGATAGATGGTAAGAAATCCTATAGTAAAGGAAGGATACACATACATCGCAATACTTGGACTGGTTACAATTATTACTGCCTTAAACCTGGGTGCCCCCTGGGCTATTATTCCCGGGATATTGACAGCTTTTGTTACCTTCTTTTTCCGTAATCCCAAACGCAATTTTCCTGATGATGATAATTTAATCTTATCGCCTGCAGATGGTAAAGTAATGGGTATTGCGGAAGTTTACGATGACCAGTTTTTAAATGATAAAGGGTTAAAGGTTACTATTTTTTTGTCAGTATTTGACGTTCATGTTAATCGCAGCCCTGTCAGAGGGGAAATTAAATTTCAACAATATACTTGTGGTAGATTTAAACCGGCTTATAAAGAATCCGCAGCCTGTGAAAACGAACGTCATGCTATCGGCTTAGAAAATGAGAAAATGCGTGTACTAGTCACACAAATTGCCGGAATTTTAGCCCGGAGGATAGTTTCTTGGGTTACATTAGGTACTGTCCTTAAACAGGGCGAACGCTACGGACTTATTAAATTTGGTTCTTGTACTGAACTTATTGTACCACCAACAGTAGAAATTTTAGTAAAAAAGGGGGATAGAGTAATCGGAGGAAAAACAGTAATAGGGAGGGTAATGGAAGAGTGAAAAACGCTATTCCTAATATAGTAACTGCACTCAATCTTGTTTTAGGTGTGTTTGCGATTATATTTACGTTTCAAGGTGAGCTTACCTATGCAGCGTTGTTTGTTGTGTCTGCTATGGTGGCAGATGGTCTGGACGGGCGGGTAGCCCGGTATTTTGGCGTAAGCAGCGATTTTGGTAAAGAACTTGATTCCTTATGTGACTTAGTATCGTTTGGCGTAGCTCCAGCCGTTATGGCCTATGCATATATGCTTAAAGACTTTTCCGGCGGAGCTTTCATAGCCGCTGCGTTTGCGACCTGCGGCGCTTTGCGGTTGGCGAGATTTAATGTTAATACGAGTACAGTAAAAGGATACTTTATGGGCTTGCCAATACCTGCCGGCGGCTGTGTAATTGCGACTTTTGTCATGCTTGATATGAAACCTTCAGGCTGGCTCTTTCCGCTTATGGTAGCTGTTTTTGCCTACTTAATGGTCAGCACTATTCGTTATCCTGATTTTAAAGGTAAAGATGGCGAGCCCATTCGCACAATTCCAGCAATTATCACTGTAGCTATCGGTGTATACATATTATTTCTGACATTCAAGTCTGTTTTATTTGTGCCGTTTTTTGTTTATGCGCTGTTTGGTATCTTAAATACAATTTTTGGCTTATTTGACCACCGTCAGGCCGTGTAAGACGATCCTGTCAGATTTCGCCAGACAGCAAAAAATAAATCATGTACCTCAAAAATCAGCATATGATTTATTATGAAAAGTTTCAGGAAAACCGTGTATAAATCCTGTAAATCATGGTACTCATTAACACAGGATTTTGTAAGGAGAATAATCCATGAATTATATTTTTGATTACATAATGATTCCCATGCAACTCATTATTGTTTTTTTTACTCTGTACTACTTTTTCCTTGCATTTTTTGGGATTTTTAAAAGACATGAAGATAAAATTACTACTCCCAAAAATACCTTTGCCGTTATCGTGGCTGCCCATAATGAAGAACAGGTCATTGGTCAATTAGTAGAAAATTTACATATACTTAATTATCCCAGTGAACTGTACGATATTTACGTCATCGCGGATAACTGCAAAGATAAAACAGCCCAGATTGCAAAAAATGCTGGTGCAATTGTGCACGAACGGTTTAGTCTTGACCAGAAGGGCAAAGGCTATGCTATGGAATGGATGTTTGAAAAACTGTTTACACAGAAAAAGCAGTATGATGCGGTAGTTGTATTTGATGCCGATAATTTAGTGGATACGAATTTCCTTCTGGAAATGAATAATCGCCTGTGCAAAGGAGAAAAGGTCATTCAAGGTTACCTTGACGCCAAAAATCCGAATGATACCTGGATTTCGGCTACCTTTGCCATTTCCTTCTGGGTGGTAAACCACATTTGGCATTTGGCTAAATATAACGTAGGTTTGTCAAGTGTCTTAGGCGGCACTGGTATGTGCATTTCAACAGATATCCTCAAAAAATTTGGTTGGGGTGCCACCTGTCTTACCGAAGATATGGAATTTACGATGAAAGTACTGCTGATTGGCATTCGTACCACCTGGGCGCATGACGCCATAGTTTATGATGAAAAACCACTCACCTTCAAACAATCATGGAAACAGCGTAAGCGCTGGGCCCAGGGCCACTTTGATGTTGCTGGCCGTTTCATTCCCAAACTACTCATAGAAGGAATAAAACGGCGCGATATTAGAATTTTGGATGGCATACTTCATTTGGTTCAACCGTATTTCTTACTATTATCAACATTGTTTGTGCTATTCAGTTATATTGGTTATATTACGCCATTTTATACCAATATTCTTTATATGGTTTTGCCTATTGAAGTGTGGACAATTATTGGCGTTGGTCAATATATTTTTCCAGCGATTATTTTGTTTAAAATTCGTGCTAACTGGAAAACCTGGATTTACTCCATTTTCTACCCGCTTTTTATATACAGTTGGATACCAATAACGTTCGTAGGTTATCTACACCGCCATGAACGCAACTGGAGTCACACTAAACATACCCGCAGCCTTAGTTATCAAGATGTACTTTTAAGTAATTCGACTGAGTTTTCCAAGGAAAACCTTGTAAGTAAGCAAGCTATCAAATAAAAGGTGAGTTAACACTCATCTTTTTTTATATACAATTGAATACTTTGACAGAGTGTTCCAAAGTATATCTATATCCCAATAATAAAATGTATTGTTCAAGGAGGCGTTATTATGTATGAGTTAACTATTCTTGCTGAATTTGAGGCTGCCCATCAATTGCCTGACTATCCGGGTAAGTGCAGTCGTCTGCACGGACATAACTGGAAAGTGGAAGTTACTGTTGCTGGTCATGAACTTAATCATTTAGGCATGGTTATGGATTTTAAAGACCTTAAGGCCGAGGTCGGCAAAGTAATTGACAAGCTTGATCATTATTATCTAAACGATTTGCCGGCATTTAAGGCAATGAATCCGACTGCAGAAAATATAGCAAAATATATCTATGATTCCTTAGCGAAGCAGTCTAGCTTTCAGCAAACAATTAAAATATGCTGTGTCCAGGTATGGGAATCTCCCCGGTCAGCTGTTAAATATTGTCCACAGGGGTAGAGTATGATGAATTACAATGTTGGGGGGGTTGTGCTTTGCATATACTATTGACAAATGACGATGGCATACTTGCACCAGGAATAAAAGCACTCTGGCAAGAATTGTCTCACTTTGCCAGAATTACGGTAGTAGCGCCAGATAGTGAAAAAAGCGCCTCAAGTCAGGCCATTACTGTACATCATCCCATTTGGGTAGATGAACATCCTTTAGATGCTGCCAATATTTGTGCTTGGCGGGTCGGCGGCACACCTACCGACTGTGTTAAAGTCGCTTTAGAATCTCTGTTGGCAGATGATCTACCTGATATTATTGTTTCTGGAATTAATCAGGGCTCAAATATGGGCACCGATGTTTTATATTCAGGTACTGTTAGTGCTGCTATTGAAGGGGCACTACATGGTTTGCCGGCAATCGCGATGTCATTAGACAGTTGGGAGACATTTGATTTCGAACCGGCCGCCAAGACGGCAAGAAAAGTGATTGAAACCATGATTAATCGAAGCTTGCCACCTAATACCCTGCTTAATGTCAATGTTCCGGCTTTACCAGAAAGCCAATTAAAGGGGATAGCTATTACCAAGCTGGGAGTTCGAAACTATGAAAATACGTTTGAACGCCGCCAAGATCCCCGTGGTCGCACCTATTACTGGATGAGTGGTCGTGTTTCAGATACTGAAAATGCTCCAGACAGCGACATAGTTGCTGTCCAAAACGGTAAGATTTCAGTTACACCGATTCACTTCGATTTAACCAACTATGGGATTATGAATGCATTAGGGACTTGGGGCTTATAAACTTATCAGAAGTCCGGTATATTTGGCCGTTATTTGCATAAATTTACAGTAAAAGATTTTGCAGGAGGGAGTATTATGGCCAAAGCTTCCAGACGGACAAAAAACTACCCCCAAGTTCCACGAAATATCAATAGTTCTATGGCTATTTTCAAAGGAGTAACTGTTAGTATTGTTATCTCACTCCTTTGTGCTGTAGGCCTGTCGATAATTAGTCTGATATCTGAAAATGGATTTATCGACAACTATCTTGAATACATAATGGTGGCAGTTACTATGATTAGCATTTTTGTTGGCAGTGTTTATGCAACAAAACAAACAGCTGCGAAGGGTTTACTTATAGGCTGTGCCGTTGGCATTGTATATGTACTATTCTCATTAGGTATCGGAATGGAACTAGGTCAGGAGCAAATATCCTGGCTTATGCTGGGCAATAAGATTGCTGCTGGTAGTTTAGCCGGGGCACTAGGCGGCTTTATTGGCGTAAATTTGTAATTTATGCCAACAGTGCAGGCAGGGATTTTTTTTTTAATCTTGAATAATTACTTACATAGTTTGACTGGAATAATGCAGCGGAGAAGTGGGCAATTTTATGTCCACTTTATAAATTGAAAAATAATATCACAATACTATATTATGCAGTAAAAATGTTTGCAGGCGCAGGTAGGTGATGCATTGACAACGCTTCACCACTAGCGTTTAACTTCCGCTTTTGCCAACACACCACCTACCTGCAAAAGTCTTTAGCACGTTGCATATATAGGGTGGACAAGCTGTTCTTTTTTAGCGGAATATCTAGGAGGATAACATTGAGATTTAAAGGCATTTTATTTGATCTGGACGGTACACTGATCGATACTTCAAATTTGATCATTCGTTCTTTTCAGCACACCTTTATGCAGCATTATGGGCGAGCACTTACTCCGCAGGAAGTATATGCTTTTTTTGGTAAACCCCTCAGAGATGCCATGGAGCATTACGGCCCGGATAAAGTTGATGAACTAATTACAACATATCGTCAGTTCAACCTTACCTACCATGATGAACTGACGACCGGCTTTGCCAGTGTGCCGGAAACTATGCAGAAACTCTATAACAATGGCCTACTTCTGGCGATAGTGACGTCAAAGTCCAAAAGTACTGCTATCCGCGGATTGAAGCTATTTGCTATGGATAAATACTTTTCTGTCGTTATTGGCCATGAAGAATGCCAAAAACATAAGCCACATCCTGAACCAGTGCTGCGGGCGCTGGAGCAAATCAAACTTGCGCCAGCTGAATGTTTGATGGTAGGCGACAGCCCCTTTGACCTGGCCAGTGCACGCGCAGCCGGAGTTAAAACTGCCGCTGTCCGTTGGACGCAAATTGATTGGCACCAGCTGCTTGCCGAGCAACCGGACTATGTGCTTACTACCATTGAAGATTTGCTAACTATCTGCAATATAGAAAACGAATAGGCAGGGTGATAAACTATGGAAATTGCCATCATTGGTGGAACTGGTGTATATGATCCCAAAATCTTAAATAATATTCAGGAACAATGGATTCCTACTCCTTACGGTATTGTACATTGTAAAAGCGGTGAATATGCTGGTAAAGAGGTTGCATTCATCCCGCGCCATGGCAGTAATCATTCGATTCCGCCACACTTAATTAACTACCGGGCCAATATCTGGGCCATAAAAAAACTAGGTGTACAAAATATCATTGCGACAACAGCTGTAGGTTCACTCAATCTGGACATGAAACCAGGCGATTTTGTAGTTATTGACCAATTTCTTGATTTTGTAAAAAACCGGACAACAACCTTTTATGAAGGTGGGGAACGGGGTGTTGTTCATGTTGATGTAACAACACCCTATTGCCCGTCAATCCGTAATGTAATGTTTGAAGCTGCCAAAAAGCTTTCCATTCCCTTTCATCAGCAGGGGACATACGTCTGTACTGACGGCCCTCGTTTTGAGACACCGGCTGAAATTAAGATGTTTGCTAAATTTGGCGGTGATGTTGTTGGCATGACCAATGTACCGGAAGTAGTTTTAGCCAGAGAGGCTGAAATGTGTTATGCCACCGTTTCGATGGTTACCAACTTTGCTGCCGGTATTTCACCGCAGCCGTTAACCCATCATGAAGTCCTGGAAACTATGCAGGCTAATACCGAAAATATTAAACGGCTGATTCTCGCTACTATAGAACGGCTGGCCCCGGAAACTGATTGTACCTGTAAGCATGCTTTAGCCGAATATGGCGGATTTAAACTGTAAGGGAGATACTTACCCATGCGTTCTATTGTTTGGTCAAATAACTGTCTTACCCTATTAAATCAGACCTTGTTGCCGAATAGGCTTGAATATATTGAGTGTCATGACTGGCAGCGGGTAGCAGAAGCCATAAGACGGCTGGAAGTGCGCGGCGCCCCGGCGATTGGAGCGGCAGCAGCTTTCGCTTTGGTGCTGGGTGCCGGCGAGCTTACTGAACTTGCTATGCCTGAGTTTAAGGAAAAAGTAACACAAATTGCCAGTGTACTCCGCCAAACCAGACCAACAGCAGTAAACTTGTTTTGGGCGATTGACCGCATGCTGACTGTTCTTGACCAAATGGCCGAAAATGCCGATAGTAACGCAGCTGTTACTGCGTTAGAACAAGCAGCTATTGCAATTGCTGAAAAAGACAAAACGGTAAATGAGAAAATGGCAGTTCACGGCGCAAGCCTGTTTACTAAGCCCACCGCTGTGCTAACCCATTGCAATGCCGGAGCTCTGGCTACAGTAGCCGTCGGCACCGCCCTGGGGGTCGTCTGTAAAGCATGGGAACAGGGCAATATTACCCAGGTCTTTGCCGATGAAACCCGGCCACTATTACAGGGGGCCAGGCTCACCGCCTGGGAACTAATGCAAGCTGGCATTCCAGTAACTTTAATTACCGACAATATGGCTGGCTGGGTCATGAAAAATAATATGGTTCAGGCTGTTATCGTCGGGGCTGACCGTATTGCGTTAAATGGTGATGTTGCCAATAAGATTGGCACCTACAGTGTAGCCGTACTGGCTAAAGAGCACGGTATTCCATTTTATGTCGCTGCACCGTCATCTACGTTTGACTTCACTATCCATTCTGGCGCTGATATTCCCATAGAAGAGCGGTGTGCAACTGAGGTTACTTCTTTAGGTGGCAATTGTGTAGCACCTAAAGAAGTAAACGTATTTAATCCAGCCTTTGATGTAACCCCCAATAACCTGGTAGCGGCCATTATTACTGAATATGGTATACTACGTACGCCCTATAGCCAGGCCATCAGCCAATTAGTCCAAAAATGCAAGTAACGAAAGGAGATTTCATTATGGAATCAATGATTCGCGATAGTAGCTTAGCGCCGCAAGGCATGGATAGAATTAACTGGGTTAAGGAATTTATGCCTGTTCTTAATACCTTAAATGCAGAATTATCTCAGACAAAGCCACTAGCTGGCAAAAATCTGGTAATTACCATGCACCTGGAGGCTAAAACAGCCTATTTGGCACTAGTACTTAAAAATGCGGGGGCTAATGTGACCGTAACGGGCAGTAACCCTCTTTCTACACAAGATGATGTAGCGGCTGCCCTGGCATCGCAAGGTGTCAAGGTTTTTGCATGGTACAATACTACCGCCGAAGAATACGAAAAGTTTTTACATAAGGCCCTTGATACCAAACCTGATATCATTGTTGACGATGGCGGCGATTTGGTGTCATTACTCCATGGTGACCGCAGTGATATGCTGAAAAATATTCTCGGAGGTTCTGAGGAAACAACAACTGGTGTCCTGCGATTGCGGGCACTAGCTGAAGCCGGCCGTCTGAAATTCCCGATGATTGCGGTAAACGACGCCTATTGCAAGTACTTATTTGACAATCGCTATGGTACCGGTCAGTCTACCTGGGATGGTATTATGCGGACAACAAACCTTACAGTAACTGGCAAGACAGTGGTTGTCGCCGGCTATGGCTGGTGTGGTAAAGGCGTGGCTATGCGCGCTAAGGGTCTGGGAGCCAATGTTATTATTACCGAAATTAATCCTATCAAAGCGATTGAGGCTGTATTTGACGGTTTTAGAGTGCTGCCTATGCAGGAAGCAGCCTCACAGGGCGATATTTTCGTTACCCTGACAGGCTGCAAGGATGTTATCCGCCGTGAACATATGGAAGTCATGAAAGCAGGCGCGATCATGGCAAACGCTGGTCATTTTGATGTTGAAATTAACAAAGAACACTTAACTGCTTTAGCTCAGACCCGGAAAACAGTACGTAAAAATATTGAAGAATTTGCTATGCCTGACGGTCGTAAACTATATCTGCTGGCTGAGGGTCGCCTGGTTAATCTGGCTGCCGGCGATGGCCATCCAACAGAAATCATGGATTTGTCCTTTGCTATGCAAACACTGGCTGTTCTCCATATTGCCGAAAATCACGCAAAATTGGATAATAAGGTATACACGGTGACAACAGAAATGGATAATCGCGTTGCTGCACTAAAATTGAAAGCTATGGGCTTTAGCATTGACAGCCTTAGCTCTGAACAGGAAGACTATCTGCAGAAAGCCTAGTTTTGAAATGTGAAGGGGGCATACAAATGATAACTATGCTGCTTAAAGGCGGCGACGTCCTTTGCCCTGACGGGCAAGTACGCCAATTGGATATTGCCATCAACGGCTCGCTTATTACGCAAGTTGGAACTGTCACAGAGCAAGCTGACAGGATAATCAATTGCCAAAATAAATTAATCGTTCCTGGTTTTGTTAATACCCATACTCATGCAGCTATGACACTCTTTCGAAGCTATGCTGACGATATGATGCTTATGGATTGGCTGCAAACAAAGATTTGGCCGGCTGAAGAGAACCTAACAGCAGACGATGTCTATTGGGGAACGCAGTTAGCCATTGCTGAAATGATTAAATCTGGTACTACTTGCTTTGCGGATATGTACTTTTTTATGCCTGACACCGCCAGGGCAGTAGCCGAAAGCGGTATTCGTGCAGTATTAGCAAGAGGAATGGCTGGCGTAGCCCCAACAGCCAATCAAGCGTTGGCTGAAAGTGAAAACTTCTATAAAGAATGGCATCATGGAGCTGACGGTCGAATCACCGTTATGCTGGGGCCACATGCACCATACACCTGTCCGCCGGAGTATCTAAAAAAAGTAACAGCATTGGCTGCCAAAATGGGAGCGCAAATCCATATCCATTTATCAGAAACGGCCAGTGAAGTGGCTGATTGTCAAAAGCAATACGGTAAATCGCCGATTGCATTAATGCAGGAGTTAGGTGTTTTTGATTACGGTGTATTAGCTGCCCACTGTGTGCATGTATCGAAGGAAGATATTTCTATCATGAAGGATAAGAAGGTAAGAGTGGCCCATAACCCAGGCAGTAATATGAAGTTAGCCAGTGGGGTAGCACCGGTTCCGGATATGCTCCAAGCAGGAATTTGTGTTGGCTTGGGGACTGATGGCGCAGCCAGCAATAATAATCTCGATATGCTGGAAGAATTGCGCTTAGCAGCAATGCTCCATAAAGTTCACCGGTTAGACCCATTGGCGATTCCCGCTCAAACAGCCGTAGACATGGCAACCAGCCAGGGGGCTGAGGCACTGGGATTGGGCAATATAACCGGCAAAATCCAAAGTGCTTACAAAGCAGATATCACTATCTTTGCTATGCAGGAACCGCATTGGTATCCGCGTCATGACCGGTTATCGCTTTTGACGTATGCCGCTAGTGCCCGCGATGTTCATACAGTAATTGTTGATGGTAAGATCCTAATGGATAATCATCAGCTTACCACTATCGACCAAGAACGTTTGCTATCCGAGGTTAGCCGCCGTGGTATGAGCTTAATCAGCAAACCACAAACTAAGTGAAATTATAAACTTTTTTTGGCTACTCAACAGGATTTGTCCTGCTAATATTGAATTAATAACTATTGGAATCATAGTAACTAAGCCTATTATCTGAGGCTAAATGGAGGCAACCATGTTTGAGCAAGCTAAACGTATGCAAGCACTAACTTCTGCTGTTTTTACGCAAGTGGATGATTTGCGCAAAGCCGAAGTTGCTGCCGGCAAAGATGTTATTACTTTAAGTATCGGTAGTCCTGATATGGCACCTGCGCCGCATATTGTGGAAGCATTAAAAAATTCTATCGATTGCTGTTTTAATTATGGCTACACCTTATCAAAAGGAGTTCCCGAGCTGTTAGACGCTATCGCTAAGTGGTATCGTAAATTTGGCGTTGAACTAGATCCGGAAACCGAAATTCATTCGCTTATTGGCTCGCAGGAGGGCTTAGCACATATCGCCCTGTGTCTTGTTAATCCTGGTGATATCGTGCTTGTACCTGATCCCGGCTATCCTATATTCAGCGCTGGTCCACTTGTTGCTGGTGCTGAAATCTACCGTATGCCGCTTACTGCCGCCAATAACTATCTGCCTGATTTGACGGCGATAGAAGAGGATGTACTAAAACGAGCAAAAATTATGATTTTGAATTATCCCAATAATCCGTTGGCTGCTACAGCACCGCGTAGCTTTTTGGAAGAAGTTGTTGCTTTTGCCAAGCGTCATAACATTTTAGTTTGCTACGATTTCGCTTATAGTGACTTGGTATTTGACGGCTATCAACCGGATAGTTTCTTAGCTGTTCCTGGTGCTAAGGATATAGGTATAGAGTTTAATTCGCTGTCAAAAACCTATAATATGGCAGGCTGCCGGATCGGTTATGTTGTAGGTAATGCAAACGTAATTTCAATCTTAGGTCGTCTGAAATCTAATTTTGACTACGGGATTTTCTATCCAATCCAGCAGGCCGCCATAGCAGCGCTTACTGGTCCCCAGGATTGCGTTAGTGAAACAGCGGCTAGCTATCAAAAACGCCGCGATATTATTGTTGATGGCTTCAATGAACTTGGCTGGAAGGTAGACCGTCCCAAAGCATCAATGTATGTTTGGGCTCCAGTACCTACTAAACAATCATCCTTTGATTTTACCGTCTCACTGTTACAACATACCGGAGTTGCTGTTATCCCAGGCAGTGCTTTTGGTAATTACGGTGAAGGTTATGTACGTATAGCACTGGTGCAGTCTGAGAGTCGACTAACAGAAGCCGTATCGCGAATAAAAAACTGGCTAAGTTATAGTGAATAGGAGGATTTTGGGATGAAAGCATTGAATTTTTATTCATCTAACTATCACAGTCAATTAGTCTGCCGCCGTAAAATTTGCACTATACGGCTTGGTGACAAAACTAATAAATACACAGAAGGCGATATTGTATGGGTAACTGTTGGCAAACGCTTTTCCCAAAAGAAAAGAATATTTACCGCGGCTATTGACCGTGTTTTAGTTAAGCCGATAGCCCAATTAACCATAGATGATTTACAAGGTGAAAATCCGGATCTTACCAGCATCGATGATTTAATGGTCTTTTTGCAATCTATTTATGACAAGACCTTAACCTGCAGTGATCTTGTTACTGTAGTGTATTTCTCTGAAGTCATCGAATAGCAGGAAGAATATATATTAATAAAAGGAGTGCATTTTTCTATGTCTAAAGCAATTCCCGTAGGTGTTTCAGCTCGCCATGTACATGTAACCCGTGAACATCTCGCTATCCTATTCGGTGAGGGATATCAGCTCACTGTAAAAAAACCTCTGTCACAGCCTGGTCAATTTGCTTCTGAAGAACAGGTCGATTTGATTACCGAAAAGGGTTCGTTCAAAAAAGTTCGTATTCTTGGACCTGAGCGCCCACAAACGCAAGTCGAGATTTCCCTTACTGATGCTTTAAAACTCGGCATCAAGCCTCCTGTTCGTGATTCTGGCAACTTAAAAGGTTCACCAGGACTTACTATCGTTGGTCCTAAAGGTCAGGTAACAATAGAAGAAGGTGTTATTGCCGCCTGTCGCCATATTCATATGACCAAAGCTGATGCTGCTGAATTAGGCTTAAAAGATAAAGATATTGTAAAAATTGCCTTTGGCGGCGAACGGAGTCTCATATTTGACCAGGTTCTAATCAGAGTGAGCGATAATTATAAACTTGATTGCCACCTTGACACTGATGAAGCTAATGCTGCTAAGATTGGTAATAGTGATACCGTAGAACTTCTAAAATAGAGAAAATTGGAATCACCCCCCATGTCGTGTTTGTTGATACGATATGGGGGGTGATTTTTATTTAATCAATATGGTGGGAAGGATTTTTACTACAAATAGCGAATTTTTACTAATAACAGTCATCGTAGGCGCACATAATTGCAGAACAAATAAGGAAGGCTACAGCTGAATCCATTTCAAAATGCCCATACTCAACCCGCACAAATGAAAAGTATGTATTGGTGGTGTCAAACGTGAGTCATGAAACAATAGGTGATTACAAAACGTACTCCTTGGCTGGTACAGATCAGGAGGTCCAATTTATTACCCAGGTTCTAAAACTCAAACCCGGCGAATCTATTTTGGATTTATATTGTGGTTATGGTCGACATGCGATAGAACTTGCTAAGCAGGGATTTAATATAACAGGCATAGATGGGACCCAAGATTTTTTAGATATTGCTATTCAAAAATCTCAGGAGGCAAATGTCAGTATAACATTTATAAAAAAAGATATGCGGGAACTTGACTATAGTGAAAAATTTGCTGCAGTGATTAATATGTTTGCTGCATTTGGTTATTTTACTGATGAGGAAAACGCTGCGGTAATAAAACTGGTTGCCAAAGCCTTACAGCCAAATGGTTTATTTCTCATTGATTTATTAAATCGAGATTGGATGGTTCGCAACAACTTAAATCGTTACTGGCGGCATCCTAGCGGCGAATGCGTACTTTCCTATAAAGTGGAGCTCGAAAACGGTATTGCTACTATGAAACGGCAGTTAATTAATCAGGTGACAGGCATTAAAACACAGTATGAATTTGTTTTAAGAGCCTATTCACTCCCCGAAATGGCTAATATATTTAGTAACAGCGGTCTTTCTATTCTAGCAACTTATGGTGGCTTTGACGGACGGTTATATAGCTCCGAAACTCCTCGCATGATCATTCTTGCAAAAAAAAATAGCTAGTCTAAACAGAGATCTTCATAAAGTCTCTGTTTTTTTTTTGCACTAATTTATATCATAGTTCGTTGTTCTTTCATAACATAATACGAAGAGGGAATAGCGAGGTGAATGACATGATTGTTACCATTAATAATCATTCGCGTGGCTCTCACCCCAAACTAGGAGTTGCCTTAAGCGGTGGCGGACTGAAAGGAACATCACATATTGGAGTGCTTAAAGCCTTCGCTGATTATAACATACCAATTGACTATATCTCAGGAACCAGTGCCGGAGCAATAGTAGCAACCATGTATGCTTGCGGTTACTCACCACAGCAAATGCAGTCGATCATTCAAAGTATCCATATTCCGGATTTAATCGACTTAAAAGTAACTACTTCAGATCTATTTAAACATGGATTTAAATGGATGCTAAGCGGCAGGTTCCGTTTCTGGTCTGTACTGCCTACAGGACTGCTTAAAGGGGAAAAAATTGAAGCCATTCTGAAAAAATTATGGCAGCAAAGGACTGTTCGCGATACAAAAATACCAGTAGCGATAACTGCTGTTGACTTGAATTCGGCAGATACCGTGTTTTTCACATCTCCGCTATCTCACATGCGAAGTATTCTTAATGCACGATATTATCATAATGCGCTACTTTATGAGGCTGTTAGAGCCAGCATCTCTATACCTGGAGTATTTTTCCCCAAAAAGTATCGGGGGATGACATTGGTAGATGGTGCAGTTAAAAATAATTTGCCTACAGATATATTAAACCATATGGGTGCTGAAAAAATTATTGCTGTTGATTTAGGCTATACTGGTCAGCCAAACTATGAAATCGATTCTGTTGGTGAAATACTGATGCAATGTATTGAGATTATGGGCAGAGAAGTCACTTTAATGAAATCTGAGCAGTTTGCAGATATAATTATTAGACCACAAGTCGCTGATTTAAATCATAAAGATTTTAAACAGACTAATGAGTTTGTAAAACGCGGTTATCAGGCAGCATTTGAAAAAATTAATGAAATTAAGCAATTACTATAATCTGCTCTTACTGTAGGGAAGCACCGAAGGGGGAGAAGATATGAACATAGTGGATATACCTGGAATCTTTTATGAACTAGTAAAAAAGGATAACCTTGCCAATAATATAGTTGGGGTTGGGCAAGGTCATAAATATGTTCGCGGTGAAAATACGAAAAAAGAAACGTTAACAATACTTGTCAAAAAAAAGTATCGTATATCAGAGTTACAGCGTAGCGAGGTAATACCAAAAACAATAGCTAACATAGCAACAGACATAATCGAAGTTGGAGATATTAGACTGCTAAAAGAAAGATTAGATTTTAATCGCCCAGCTCAGCCGGGAATGAGTCTTGGGCATTATAAGATTTCAGCTGGAACGTTCGGGGCAGTTGTTAAAGATAAAAATACCGGCGAACTCCTACTATTATCTAACAATCATGTATTAGCAAATATAACCAACGGCAGCGATGCACGTGCTAGTATTGGCGATCCTATTATTCAACCCGGGATATATGATGGGGGTAACTTAGAGACCAGCACGATTGCACATCTGGCGAAATTTGTGCCACTATATAATGAAATTGCTTTTCCACGCTGTAAAATTGCTCAAACCTTTGAAATGGTGCTTAATAAATGCATTCATCTTTTTCAGCCCAAATATCAAGTTCGGGTATTGCGGGAAAGCGAAAAACTTAATTTTGTAGACTGTGCCGTCGCAGCGCCAATAAATCCAACAGATATTAGTGCAGAGATATTAGAAATTGGTTTGGTAGCTGGCGTAAAAGAAGCAACCTTAGGCATGCCCATAAAAAAAAGCGGCCGGACAACCGGGGTAACTTCCGGCCTGGTAGTGGCAACAAATTTAACTGTAAAAGTCAGTATGAGTAATCAAAAATATGGCATATTTACTGACCAGATATTAGCCGGTCCCATGAGTATGCCTGGTGATAGCGGCTCGTTGGTGCTAACAAATGATAATTATGCCATCGGGCTATTATTTGCCGGCTCAGAACGAGCTACAATGTTCAATAAAATTCAACATGTGCTTGATAAACTTGATATTTGCTTTTAGAATTCAAAATTCATAGTGAATTTACTGATATAACATGATAACATAGCATTAGGTTATATGGTTAAAAACAAGGAGGAACTATGGCACCAAAGAAATTTTATGCGGTAAAAGTGGGCAAACAACCTGGCATATATAAAACATGGGCAGAGTGCCAAAAACAAGTGACCGGATACTCTGGAGCATTGTTTAAGAGCTTCCCTACTGAAGCGGAAGCTAAAGACTATGTAAGCGGCAATGCTCCAGGCACACCGCTAGTAAGTAATCAAGATGAAAGACCGGCAGGTGAGTACTATGATATATATGTTGATGGCAGCTATCACAACAAGCGCTATAGTTGGGGGTTTGCTGTGTTCAATGGCTCGCAGGTAATCCATACAGCCAGTGGCGTAGGTCAGAACGCAGAAGCAGTTGCTATCCACAATATTGCCGGCGAGCTGGAAGCTACTATTGAAGCAATAAAATGGGCTGAAACACAGGATATTGGCTCAATCACAATTCACCATGATTACATAGGTATATCTGAATGGGCTACAGGTAAATGGAAAACCAATAATAAGATTACAGCCGCATATTCTGCCTTTATTCGCCCTTATCTAAGCTGGGTTAGGTTTAATAAGGTCGCCGGACATTCTGGTATTGCTGGTAATGAATTAGCAGACAAGCTTGCGGGAGAGGCATTAAGAAAGCAGTGATTAAGGTTGAAAATAGTTGAGACAGAAAGATTGTATCTGAGGGAACTGCTAATTGATGATAAAAAAGAATTAATGAAAGTCCTTTCTAATCCTGAATCAATGGAATTCTATCCCAATCCGTTTAGTGAAGAAAAGGTAGAAAAGTGGATTCAATGGAATATTGAAAATTATAAAAATTATAACCACGGATTATGGGCTGTAATTTTAAAAGAAGGCGAGGTATTTATTGGAGATTGTGGCATAACAATGCAAAACATTGGCGATGAGACTGTACCAGAGATTGGTTTTCATATTATTAAGGAATATTGTAATCGGGGATTTGCAACAGAAGCTGCTCTTGCCTGTAAGGAATATGCATTTAGAGTTTTACATTATCCGGAAATATTTTCATATACCACAACACGGAATATTCCATCACAAAAAGTTGCTGAGAAGATTGGTATGCAGTTTTATAAATATTTTGAGAAGAACGGTGAAAAACAAATTGTTCAAAGTGCAAGTAAGGATTAGTTCTCACCGAAGAAACGTATATTGGGAACTGGGGGGATTGTAGTTGCTAGAACAAACTTTAAAACAGATAAACCAGAATCAAGAACGTATCAATCAGGCCCGGCCTTTAGACCAAACACGAGTAAAAAATTTAAAAGAGTACTTCAAAATTGGCCTTACATACTCATCAAATGCAATTGAGGGAAATACGCTTACAGAAGCAGAGACTAAAGTAGTTATTGAAGATGGAATAACGATTGGCGGTAAACCGCTTAAAGATCACCTCGAAGCAATTGGCCATGCTAGGGCCTTCGACTATATTTGGTGGTTAGCCCAAAAAATAGATATTACAGAAGCGGATATAAAAGAACTGCACCAAATATGTTTCCAGCCCAAAGATGGTGCCGCTGCTGGTCAATACCGCCAGATAGAGGTAGTAATTACAGGATCACAACATAATGATAAACTGCCCCGTTATCAGGAAGTACCGTCATGTATGCAAGAATTTGTAAAGGCATTGCCAGAAAAAAGAGAAAAGCTGCACCCGGTTGAATATGCCGCTACTATTCATAAGGATTTTATATTCATTCACCCCTTTGAGGATGGAAATGGCCGTACTGCACGTTTGATTATGAATCATGCTCTTCTTTCCAGAGGATATCCACCTGTGATAATTCCAGTTGCATTTAAGCATGAATACAATCAAGCGTTAGAAAATAGTCGAACAAATTACAAAGCTTTTAGTAAATATATTGCAGAACAGGTTCTACAAGCTCAACATGATTACATTCGACTATTACATTTACCATAAATTACTAGATGATATGCTCCCCCTAAAGGTAGACAGGTTAAATTATAAATACCTACTACCGTAAAGGGGAGCATTTTTATGTCAAAAATTAAACTAATACAGCGTCTCAAAACATTTGCGCAGCTTTTCATTTTGTTTTCAGAATCAATTGCTATAATTACTAAGAAATAAGCAGTATTATTATTCGCATATACGATTGTGAGGGAAAATACGATGAAATATATTTCAATTGTTGTGCCTGTATATAATGAGCAGGAAAATGTGTCAGTATTTTATCAAGAAGTTTGTAAGCATATGGAGGCTACCGGTTATCCATTTGAGTTGATTTTTGTTGATGACGGTTCGAGTGATGAAACTACTCTTATTTTAAAGAAACTAACCCAACAAGATACCCGGGTCTGTGCGATTATTTTGGCTCGCAATTTTGGCCATCAAGTAGCATTGACTTGCGGTCTTGATCATGCGCGCGGTGACGCTGTTATTACTATGGATGGCGATATGCAACATCCGCCGGCAATGCTGCCACTTTTAATTAAAAAATGGGAAAATGGTTTTGAGGTTGTTCAGACGATTCGTAAGGATACGCAAGGTGTTTCCTGGTTTAAAGGGTTTACCTCCAGAATGTTTTATCGAACCATTAATGCCATGTCAAATATTGATATGGCTGAAGGTGGATCAGACTTCAGGCTGCTTGATCGAAAAGTAGTAGATACTTTTAAAAATTTTAAAGAAAAGGCAAGGTTTATTAGAGGCATTATTGGTGCCATGGGCTATCGACGGATACAGATCGAATTTGTAGCTCCCCAGCGTTTTGCCGGCAAATCTAAGTTTTCTTTAAAGAAAATGCTGAATTTCGCGCTTGATGGTATTACTGCTTATTCAAAATTACCATTGCGTTTGGCATTTTATATGGGCTTACTATCTGGCCTATTGAGCTTATTTTTAACAGTTGACGTAGTCTATACTAAATTGTTTACTACAGAGGCGGTTCCCGGCTGGGCTACGATTGCGGCCAGTGTGCTGCTGCTAGGCGGACTTCAGCTTGTAGGGCTGGGTATCATCGGTGAATATATTGGCCGGATTTTCGAGGAAGTAAAAGAGCGTCCCTTATATTGGATAAGCGATGAACTAAAAAGCAGTGTAGAAGTAAGAACTAAAAAACAGGAAACGGTAGCATGAGTTACGCTGAGAAAGTGAAGGCTACTAGTTATATGACTAAAAGAAGAGTGTGGCTCAATATAGTATTACTTTTATGTGTTGCCGGCGTCATTACATTCGCTTATTTGGGTAGCTTACCGCTGCTAGACCCTGATGAACCGGTATACGCGGAAACCGCCCGTGAAATGCTGCAATTTCATGATTTTATTTCCCCACGGATATATGGGGAGTTTTGGTATGATAAGCCGCCGATGTACTATTGGCTGGTTGCTGGTGCGTTTGAAATTTTTGGCAAAGGGGAATTTGCAGCCAGATTTCCATCCGCTTTGTTGGCAACAGCGGGAGCTGTATTGGTCTATTTGTCAGGGCGTAAGCTGTTTGGTGAACGTGCGGGCCTATTAGCCGGATTAATATTGGCAACAAGCCTGGAATACTTCTATTTAAGCAAGGCCGCTGTTACCGATGTTACGTTGACTTTTTTTCTGACAGCAGCGTTGCTTGCTTTTTTGCATGGTAAGTATTATCTTTTTTATGGTTGCGCCGCTTTCGCTGTTGTCACCAAGGGACCAATTGGAATCATCTTTTGTGGCGCAATACCAGGATTGTATTTACTAGCTGTTGGGAAATGGCCATTAATTAAACGCATGAAATTGCTGAGTGGAACAATGTTATTTCTTGTTATTGCGTTACCTTGGTATCTATTAATGTACCATTACCATGGAATGGCCTTTATTGAAACATTCCTGGGTTTTCACAACATAACGCGTTTTTTACAACCGGAGCATCCAGCCGGGAGTCTCTGGTATTACTATATTCCTGTTATATTAGTTGGCTTTTTTCCTTGGATAGCATTTATGGTGCAAGCTGTCTATGCTGCACTGAAGGATAAGGGAGCTAATCAGCACCAGCTTGTATTTCTAGTTATCTGGGCGGCAACTGTGTTTGGCTTTTTTACCTTGTCGCAAACAAAATTGGTTTCTTATATTTTACCGATGTATCCGCCGCTGGCGCTGGTGGTGGGGTGGTATTTTGACAAAGCATGGTCTGAAAAGCGATTTTCTGTATTAAAATCGTCAGCCACAATACTAACGGTTGTCGCCCTTATACTCGAAGCCGGACTACTTTATGCAGGTAAAGCGGTAATGTCTGGTTTATATTTTCCGGGTATGGTAACAGCGGTAGTGTTTGCCGTAGCAAATATTTTGGTGTGGTGGTTAAGTGTTCGACAGGATTTCCGTTCGGTATTTGCTGTCAATGTTGTTGCTATGTTGTTTTTTTCGACATATTTGGTGACTCAGTTACTGCCTGTTATAACGCCTGTATTTTCCATGAAGCCCTTTATTGAGGATTTCAATCAGTACTATGACGGGCAAAGTCAAGTATATGTAAAAAAAAGTTTCCGGCCTGGGTTCATGTTTTATAGCGGTATTCCAGGCAAAGAGATAAGCGGAGATGAGGCGCTTACCACATTGCTGGGTGAAAACACAGCTGCTTTCTTTATTGTCAAAGATACAGAGTATCGACAACTACCAGCCGCTTTACAAGATAAAGTCATAGTTCTGGCTACTAATAACGATAAAATCTTATTAGCCCATAAGGGTAACAATTAACTATGTGAAATTGCATGAACTCGTTTAAGCAAAGCAGAAACATCGGGGGTTCAAGTGGAGTTTACTCCACCTGAACCCCCGATGTTTAGCTTTACTGAACGAGTTCACGTTTGTTAAACAAATTTAGAGAAGAACGCGTTTCATTGTATTGCAGCAACTCACTTACAGTCACAAATTCGAACCCACGTTCACGAAGACGATCAATTATAGTACCCAGTGCTTTGGGTGTAGGTATTGGGTACTGCCCATCATGAAGTAGGATAATGCTGCCGGGCTGGACCGCATTCAATACTCTATCAACGACTTTTTCTGCAGGTGGACAACTCCAATCTTTAGGATCAACTGACCAAAGGATCACGGTATAGCCTTTTTGGCGTGCAGCCTCAATTATTTGTTGGTTATATGCTCCCCCAGGGGGTCTAAATAAGTTCGGTTTAGGAGCTATTGATTGAATTACTTCCTCTGCCTTATTGAATTCCTCATCAACCTTTTGCCGGCTTAAGTTAGGTAATGAGGCATGGCTATATGTGTGCACACCTATCTCATGATTGTCAGCTACTTCTTGAGCTACAATACCAGGAAAATCTTTGGCGTTGGTTCCGAGTACAAAAAAAGTAACTTTGACATTTTTTTCTCGAAGAATGGTTAAAATATCTGGTGTTACTTTATTATGAGGCCCATCATCTATTGTAAGGGCTACCACCTTCTGATTAGTGTGGACTCTGGAAATTACCTGGGTGTCATCCGACGTATATTGTTGTGTTAAACCAGCTATAGCTAACGAGAAAGCTAAAAAGTATAAACAAAAATGATGTCTTCTCATTGAATAGTCACCCTTTCTGTTTTTATCTTTTGCGGCGAGTTAAGGCTCCCGCCGATATTTCAGCTATGCTGAATAAGTTCACTGACAATAATTGTAAATCCCTTTAGCGATTGCCTCAGCAAGCTTAAGCTGATATTCCGGGGTCTGCAATAACTCACGTTCGTGCATATTTGTAATAAAGCCTACTTCAATGAGGGCTGCCGGGATTTTGTTACGACGCAACACAAAGTAATCAGCAGTTTTAACAGTATGTTTTGCTTGGGTAACGATACAGAGTTCACTTTGTATCGCTTCAGCCAATGTTTTGCTACTTTCAGATTTCTTATAGTAAAAAACTTCAGCGCCATGCTGTTTAGCATTAGGGACGGCATTGGCATGAATGCTAATAAACAAGTCTGCATCTGATTCTTCAACCATTTCCACTCGCGCTGCTAAATCGCGATGGTAGCGCCCACGAACTTTTTCATTATCGCATTCGGTACTCAATTCAACGTCTGTCTGACGAGACAATACAACTTTGGCACCATACTTGTTTAACATCTCCTTAAGCTGTAGTGCTACAGCCAAATTAATGTCTTTTTCAAGTACGTTTGGTCGATTTGCACCAGGGTCAATTCCGCCGTGACCTGCATCAACAACAATAACTTTGCCTGTTAAAGTATGGGTAGAATTATAGGCATAGATACTGCTTAATAAAAAAATAATAGGTAGTAAAAGTACAATACAATAACGTTTATTAAGACATAAAATCCACATGAAACCACCCCCTATAGGTCAACTATTTTATAGAGTAGCAAATAATATACGTTGCAAATTAAGGTGCCGCATAACATCCTTAGGTATTTAATTTGATGCTAACTATATGCAAGACGAAATGAAAATAGTAACTATTGTTCGAAAGGATTGCTATAATTTTGCGATACATATATTGGTTGAGTGGGATTGTTGCATGCATTGGGCTTTTGTTTTTCGGTATCTATCAAATTTATTTTTACTACCAGGAGAAACCTGAAGTAAGCGTAGCTCTGCCCTCGATTTCACTCATCCCGGATCAGACTAGAATGCTTGTTATAGCGCCTCACTGCGATGATGAAGTTTTAGGTTGTGCGGGGACTATCCAGGAAGTAATAAGAGCGGGCGGACAAGTCATGGTCGTTACAATGACCAATGGCGACGGCTTTACGTTTGCGGTTGAGGAGCAAATTCATCAGATTTTCCTTACCCGGGATGACTACATTCAATCTGGATACGTCCGTCAGAATGAGTTGCTACGAGCCTTACACCGGTTGGGGGTGGATGAAAACCAAATTGCTTTTCTCGGCTACCCTGACAGAGGTCTTCGGGCTCTTTGGACAGAATATTGGGATAAAAACCAGCCTTATAAATCCCGGTATACTGGTAAAGATCACTCCCCGTACAGCAACAGCTATCGGCCTAATACTCCTTATGCCGGAGAAGCCGTAATGGATGACCTGGAAACAATTCTACGTGAGTTTAAGCCTAACGTAATTTTTTTGCCACACCCAGCCGACGAACATCCTGATCATGCAGCGACTTGGAGTTTCATCTCTGCTGTTGTTACCAAAGTCGTCAATAATGGCATATTGTCAAAGCCAAAGTTATATGCATATCTCGTTCATCGTGGCGACTTTCCAATTCCTCATGGGTATAGTCCGGACGCAGCGCTACTGCCGCCAAAGCCGCTTTATAGTTACAGTCGGCAATGGCAGGTTTATGCATTAACTTCAGAACAGGAGTCAATCAAAGAAACTGCGCTTAATGAATATGTGAGCCAATTACGCGTTCCAATTATGTCTAGCCTGCTGCGTAGTTTTATCCGGAGAAATGAATTGTTTGAAGAAGTTGATATTCCTGTTGTTGTATCTCAGACTTCCCATTTAGAACTAGCAGAGATTACTAACTGGGTGAACCAACAACCGCTGCTAGTGTATCCGAAAAGTGTAAGTGCCCTAGGCGCTTTAGCACGTAAAGCAAGGGTAGAAGCACTTGCCTGCGTGGTTCAGGATACATCTTTATGGTTTCGATTTTACATACCGGGTTTCTCAGAGCATCATAAGCAATATCAAGTGCTTATTGTCAGTTTTCAGTTAAATAACGGTACGCTTACTCGTGCTAAAAGAACCTTTTCTTTTAGCACGAATAGTACTGATCAAGAAAATATAAAGCGGTTAAACGACGATGTGATTATTAAAGTTCCATTTGCTGATCAGGAGCTGCCAGATTACTTTCTTATTCAAATATTGACAAAGGACCGCTTTGGGGTAACTATTGATCATACGGCTTGGCAACAGATTCAGATAAAATATGCGGCAAATGCACCAAGCTCACTATAAACTAATTAAGGCTTGACAACGGTTTCCAGGAATGATATCCTATTCACATAGTAAAAAACTAAATATGCACGAGATAGGTGCCTTAAGGGCTTAATAGGGAAGTCCGGTTAAATGCCGGCGCGGTCCCGCCACTGTAACGGGGAGCAAGCTTAAGATATGCCACTGGGATAATAGTCTTGGGAAGGTTTAAGCAAGTAACGATCCGAAGTCAGGAGAACTGCCTATCTGACAATCACCGTTTGTTACCCACGAGGTATGGGGAGGAGATTACAGTAGGCGCTTTTGGCGTTCTGAGTTAATTTACTCCTGGTTTTATACGCCAGGAGTTTTGTATGTACTCTACTGTTTATTACTCTCAACTTTTAGCGGTTGAGAGTTTTAATATTTAATGCCATTTTTCTTTTCTACACTCCTTTTGAACATTGCGCTTTTTTGCGCGGGTCATTTTGACCCTTACTTTTTACAATTCTGCCATGATATAAATAAAACCAAATAACGCAAGCGGTAAGTTTATCTTGGGTACAAGTCAAGACTCCCGCCTCTATAGGCGGCGTTAATTCAGGTGGAGTAGACTCTCCAGCTGAATCCCCAATGTTTCAGCTATGCTGAAACGAGTTCACTTATTATTCACGAAAATATGGAGGTGAATTGAGTTCTCTGTAAATTTCCATTAAATATTTGTACTAAATAAGGAGTGAAGAATTTTGAAAAAAAGCATTTGGATTATGATGACCTTATTTTTGATGACAGTATGTTTTGGGGTCCTTACTATTGGACAAAAAACCTATGCTGCCGAAGCAACAGCAGGGAAAAAAGCAATTTTGGTTGTAAGTTTTGGCACTACTTTTGCTGATACGCGTAAAATTACAACAGAAGCGGTTGAAGACAAAATTAAAGCTGCTTTCCCCGATTATGAAGTTCGCCATGCATTTACCTCTCGTATTATTATTAAACGATTAGCTGATCGTGATGGATTGCACTTTGATACAGAAAAACAGGCACTTGATAAATTGAAAGCCGATGGTTATAAAGAAATTATTATTCAGCCGCTGCATATGGAAGCTGGTGATGAATATGCAAAACTTATGCATGTAGTTGACAATTATAAGAAATCCTTTGATAAAATTTCCGTTGGTCGCCCGCTCCTGTACTACACAGGACAAGAGGGGGAAAAACCGGATGATTATTTGATGGCCATTAAAGCAATGCAAACTCAATTTCCTAAATTAGGAAGAGGTGAAGCAATTGCCCTAATGGGTCATGGCGGCGTAAATCCTTCTAACGCAGCCTATGCAGCCCTTCAAATGAAAATTCAGGATGCGGGTTTAAAAAATGTTTTTGTATTTACAGTAGAGGGTTATCCTACCATTGAAAATGTGATTAAGGAATTAAAAGACAATAAAATTAAAAAAGTTACTTTAATGCCAATTATGTTGGTTGCCGGTGATCATGCAAATAACGATATGGCTGGTGACGATAAAGAATCCTTTAAATCGCAGTTGATCGCCGCTGGATTCAAGGTAGAAACCTATATTCATGGACTCGGTGAAAATGTTGGCATTCAGAATATCTATGTACAGCATGTAAAAGATGCTATTACAGGAGCTTATATCGAAAGAAGCAAAGATCGTCCGGCCATTCCGGTTATTAATTAGACACAACTTTTTTATAAAAGAAAATTAAATATATTTGAGATAGGTGCCTTAAGGGCTTAATAGGGAAGACCGGTTTAATGCCGGCACGGTCCCGCCACTGTAACGGGGAGCAAGCTTAAGATATGCCACTGGGATGTATTTCCTGGGAAGGTTTAAGCAAGCCAAGATCCGAAGTCAGGAGAACTGCCTATCTGACAATCACCGTGTTACCCACGAGGTATGGGGAGGGGATTCAGTAGGCACTTTCAAAGTGTACCTAGCTTAACTCGCTTACTGGTTATTACTCCTGACTTTTCACGGTCAGGAGTTTTAATATTTTAGGCCATTTTTCTTTACGCTCCTTAAGAACTTTGCGCCGTTGGCGCGGGTCATCAATATTGACCCTTTCTTTTTTCAATTCTGCTATGACATAAATAATAGATTTTATACAAGGAGGCTGCTTATACGACGATAAAATAAAAAAATGCATCCCTTAGAAAATACAGGGGCTGCATTTTTTTATCGCTAAAAAAGGGGGAAAGCATTTGCCCAGCAAAAAAACACTGACCGTTTTAGTGACAGTGCTGTTAGTATTGCTGACAATTACTGGTCAGGCCCAGGATGACCTGTCTTTTTCCTGCCAAATTCCCTATTATCTCGGAAAAGTCAGAGATTCTGTGACATCTGGTGCGCAAACAGCAGCGCTGTT
This sequence comes from Sporomusa sp. KB1, assembly GCF_007830295.1. Classification (GTDB taxonomy): domain Bacteria; phylum Bacillota; class Negativicutes; order Sporomusales; family Sporomusaceae; genus Sporomusa. Next base: position 4,647,858 of record NZ_VLKC01000002.1, read on the forward strand.
TAGTATTGAAAACCGTGATTCAACCGCTAAAACGATAGTCGTGACAATCACCCTGCCAACAGGTTTTAAGCCTGCTGCTTCTCAGGAGAATTGGGAGATAAAAGAGCAAACAGACCATTATGTTCTAACAAGACAGCAACTGCTGGCAGGCGGTTACAGCCAGTGGTATGACCTGCTGTCCTTTCAAGTGGCATCAGAGCTGCCGCCTGGTAAGTATACAGCTGCTGTTACAGCCGGAGAAATTACGCAGCAGGTGCCAATTAACGTAGGTGCGGGAACTGGTGATGCTGCCACGCCTGTGACCATAGCAGGTATTGTTTTACCTTTGGATAAAGACGGCAAAACAGATGACCGTATGGGCCGCAGCGTCTTAGTGCTGCGAGACCGGCAATGGGACTATTACAAAAATGTGTTGTCCGACAAAGGCGCCTCTAATCAGGAAATTGAAGCCATTCATCCGGTAACGCATTTGGGAGTGGATATTGTAAATCCATCCGGAATACAGAAGCTGGCTGTTGTTACCGTTCGTCTGTTGGATGCAGCCAGTCATCAGCCGGTGAACGGCTTGTTTACTCCTGGCGCGACCAGTGAAGATGTAAATGGTGGCGCGCTGGATAGTCAAAAGAATTATTTAGAAGCCTTTACGGCCTTAAATGGTGACTCCTGGCAACGTCTGCAGATACCGGTGTATGCAGATGAGCGTGATTTGACTGGTGGCACTTACATTCTCCAGGCAGAGCTACAAGACGGAATAAAGCCGCCGTTGGTATGTGAAATGCCGTTTACTGTTATAAAAAAAGACAGCAAGGCGCTGGTAGTGGTCAGTATAGCAACGCTTATGGTACTGGCAGGTCTGTTTGTGGTACTTAGTCGTTTGCGGCAAGTGCTGACGGTGTTGAAAACACGCTGGCTGGTAACTATCGCCTTGTTTGGTGCGGCTGCGTTTGCGGTAGTCAATGTACCATCTACCTTGCTAAATGATTTTTTCCACATTCTGTTGGGGCCGTTCGGCTTTTTGCTTACTGGCCTGTTTAGTGGTGTATTTCTCTATATGCTGGTGGTGGCACTGGTTATCTTAATTCCCCGGCCAGGTGTAGTGGCACTTATGACTCTTGTGCGTATGCTCTTAGGCATGCTGGCTTTTGGGCAAATTTCACCCATTAGTTTACTGACCTATGGTATGCATGCGCTATTGCTGGAGCTCTTGATTTACAGCAGCGGGATGTATGATTGGTTGCAAAAACAGGAAGATGAAAGCATACCCTGGGGCAAAATCGTGCTTTTGGCTATTAGCTGCGGCGTGGCTGATACTATTTCTACATATGTAGGGTTGCAGGCGATGGCGTTTTTGTATCGCATGTATTATGCTGCTTGGTATATTGCTTTGGTTTTGCTTGTTAACGGATTTATCTATACAGTTATCGGAGCGGCCTGTGGCACAGCCTTAGGCAAACGATTAGCCAGAGTGGGAGGGGATTGACAGGATGGACAGTATGGTACAGTTTTGTAATGTTTCATTTACCTACAAGCATCGCAGTACTCCCAGTGTAAACAATGTCAGTCTTCAGGTTTTGCCCGGAGACTTCTTGCTGCTGACCGGAGCAACAGGTTGTGGTAAAAGTACGTTGCTAAAGATGATCAATGGCTTGATTCCTCATGAAAGCGGCGGCAAACTGGCAGGAGAAATCTTTGTCGCTGGCCGGTCTACGCGTGATTTTGCTGTGGCTGAGATGAGCCGTACGGTGGGTATGGTATTTCAAAACCCGGATGATCAGATTTTTTCAACTACAGTGTTTGATGAAGCAGCCTTTGTACTGGAAAATATGGGAATGCCATTGGCCAAAATTGAGCCACAGGTCAAGGAAGCGCTGCAACTGGTAGGGCTTTTAGATAAGGCTGAAGCCAGTGTACATGCTTTGTCAGGCGGACAAAAGCAGCGATTAGCAGTGGCGGCTGTACTGGCAGCTGAACCACTGGTATTGGCCCTGGATGAACCCATTAGCCAGCTTGACCCGCAGGGAGCGGTGGAGTTATTGTCGGTCTTAAAACAGCTGAATGCTAATCTGGGAATTACCATTATCATTGTTGAGCACCGGTTGCATGAGGTATTGCCCTTATGTCACAAGGTTGCCATTATGGATGCCGGCAAGCTCATTTGGCAGGGAAAATGTGAGGCGGCCTATGGCCGCCAGGAACTGTTCGCAGCCTATGGCCTCCGGTTGCCGCAACCTGTTACCATCTGTCACCAATTAGGAGTTGCGGTGAGTTCGGCCAAGGTCAGCGAGGCTGTGGCAGCCATTCGGCAATGCTATACTGTTCCTCACTATGAGGTGATAGCGGCTGCGACAGCACCGGGCAGACTGGAGGAGTTGCGGTCAAAGCTACCAGCTGCTACAGTCCGGAGGCTATCTTTTTACTATGATAAGCCGATGAATTTGGTACTCAAAGAGGTTGACCTAACACTTTTTCCTGGGCAATTTGTTGCTCTTATGGGGAGTAATGGGGCGGGTAAGTCCACTTTGCTGCACTTGATTGGCGGTTTATTCAGACCAACAGCAGGATCAATAACGGTATTGGGGCAAGAGCTTACAGCGGTGTCGCCGGCAGTTGGCATGGTTTTACAAAACCCGGATTTCATGCTATTTAATAGCACCGTACGGGAGGAAATTGGTTTTAGCTTACAGCAGCAGCATAAAGGAGATGCTTATGGTTGGACAGGGTATTGCCAGCTGCTGGTAGATAAGCTGGGATTAAGCGGCTTGGAAGAAGATTTTCCGTTAGCATTAAGCCGGGGGCAGCGGCTCAGGGTGGCCATTGCCGCCGTACTGTCCAGCAGGCCGCCTGTCCTGCTCTTGGATGAGCCGACAACAGGCCAGGATATTGGACATATTGAAGATATTGCGTTGCTGCTCAAGGAATATACCAGCCAAGGTGGCAGTATTGTTTTTTGTACCCATGATACGGAAGTGGCAGCACGGTTTGCAGATCGCATTGTCGTTATGCACCAGGGAAAAATTGTGGCTGATGATGCGCCCATTGCCATTTTTCAGCAGCAGGCGATACTGAAGGCCAGCGGACTTAAACCGCCTGCAGTCCTGCTTACCGCCCAGGCTTTGTACAGTGGTACAGCACTTACCGTAGAGGAGGTGGTAGGGTATGTACGACAGACATGTATGGGAAGCTACACCGGGGAAAACCCTGCTTCATAAGATTGATGTCCGTACTAAAATGGTGTTATTACTCCTGCTGGCAGTTGTGGTGCTGATTGTAGACAGCCCGCGTTCGCTATTTCTGCTATTTGGTCTGGCTCTTAGCCTGCATGTTATTGCCCGGTCATCCCCTGGCCGATGGCGCATACTTATGGTCTTTATCCTGCTTGGCATCTGGGGATCAATGACAAGCCAGGCCCTATTTTACAGCAGAGAACCGCGAACCATTATTGCTTGCCTGCTGGCGCCGGCTACACCGGGTATTGGCGCATTGACCGGCGGAGTATATATCTACCGGGAGGGTCTGGAATACGGTGCTGTGCAAGCGCTGCGTTCAGGCACGATGCTAACCCTGGGTTTATTAATTAACTGGACTTCTGACCCGCGGCAACTGCTGCGCAGTTTGTTGTCCTGGAAGCTGCCTTATGAATTAGGTTTTATGGTGCTAACTGGCCTCAGGTTTTTGCCTGTCATCTTTCAAGAGACTGGTATTGTACTGACAGCGCAGCGCCTTAGAGGATTTAACCCCTTTAGAGCACTATCACCCCAGCGCCTGATTCAAACGGCTTTTCAAACATTGTTTCCTATTTTAGCACGGACGCTGCGCCGGGCGGCGACGTTGGCTTCTTCTGTCGAAAGTCGCGGTTTTGGCCGGGAAACACCGCAGGCAGCATTACCAGTATGGTCACACCAGGAACGTTTTTTTTGTCATACCATGCTACTGACTGTGTGTGGTCTAATACTCTTAAAAATCATGGATGCACTGCAATTTAACGGACTTTACTATGTGTCCTCCTGGCGGGGGGTATATGATTTGATGAAAGTGTGGCTGTAAGGTGATGCAAAAGTTTATCACGACAGGGATTACCCTCTTATTTATTGGTACGCTGGGATTACTAGCTGCACATATTTTTGGCATGAACAGCCATATGAGCTTTTCAAGCAAACAAAGTGGTACACAGACCGGCGCTTATGGCAAAGTAATGGAAACTGTCTTAGGACAAATTGAGGTATATAACTACCAGCGAATGGGCTTTAATAAAGGGTTTATCCGCTTTTCCCCTGACAGCAAATTTCTGGCAGTTGGATCGGAAACAGGGGAAGTGTTGCTCTATACTACCAAAGGAAGCCTTGTCTGGCGTAAAAATATGGGCTTAGGAAAGCTGGCGGCGCTGGAGTTTTCGTCAGATGGGCAGTCGGTGCTTGTTGGCGAAACCAGCCAGCAGGGCTGGATATTTAGTTTAAGTGTTAAGGACGGTAGTGAGTTATGGCGCCAATCCAGTGTAAATGAACTGGGTGTCAATATTAAGGAAAAAACCTATCCCGGCATAGTGGCCATCCGGACAGATGCAGCAGGTATGATTTACGCTGTTGCCCAGCGGTATATCAAGCATGCTGATGGGCACAACGAGTATGCTGGCCGTATTTATAAATTTACGCCTGCCGGAGAACAGGTGGGAACTTTCCCTGGCAATCACAATCTGGACTCTTGGGTAAGCTGGATAAGTGTAGCTGCAGCAGGTGATAAGGCTGCCTTTGCTACGGCTAATTTTGATGTGGCGAAATACAAGTATGATCAGAATATCTATTGTCTGGACGGCCAGCTGAAGACCGTGTTGTGGAGTAAGTATATTGACGTAGTATCACCCTATCAGAATGTTACCATGCGCACAAGTACTGATATTACCCCCGATGGGCGGTATATCACCGGTATTGCCAGCGACGGTCGGTGCTTTTTATTTGACAGTGAGCAGGGGCAGGAAGTGTGGCGGCGCAGTATCAGCCAACCGCAAAAAATCGGCGGCGTATATATCAACGCCACCGGTAACTACAGTCAATTGTTGGGTGAATATGCTGTATTTACAACCGGTAATACCTACAACCGCGCCAATTGGCAACTGCCAACCCCGGTAGAACATCCTAATTCCAACAGCTTGTTTGTGTTTGATTTACAAGGCAAGCTAATGAATAACTATAAATTTGGCGGCATGATTGAGGAAATTGCAGCAGGCAATACGTTAGCAGCCTTAGCAATCGGCAGGAATGTACGTTCCAAAGATCCGTCAGTGCATGGTTTGTATATTGTTACAATACCGGAAACCCACCTGGTTGATTACGCAGCGACCAGCGGCGGCCCGTGTGTTGCTGCCGCTATCAGCGCGGATGGACAGTATGCAGCTGGAATAGAAGCGCCCCTGCAATTAGATGATGGCCAGGTTATCGGGGAGTATAAGCTAACCTTGTTGACCCAAAAAAAACTGTGAAATCACATAAGAAACCTGCTTGCAAAAATGGGAATAAGTTCCCGGGCAGAACTGACTAGTAAATAGTGTCACTTTGGACAGAGCAGTTTAGGGGGTGGATTTTTTTGAAACACCAAAAAATTGAACAGCTAACTCAAAAGCTTTTGGATTGCGGCTATTATCCTTATCAGATTAAGCAGATCATCAGCGATGCCATGGAGAGTGATACACCAACTGACACTGGCATTTCGAAAGAACAATTGGTTATTGATGTCCTTGAAAGTTATGTGGAATTTGGAGCCAAGTGCAAAAGGGAAAAAATTTAACTGACAAACTATAACAAACGTATTTTATTCTAAAGAAAATTAGTTACGGCAAAAACTTTTTCGAAAGGAGAAAAAAACTATGCGGCAGTTAATTAGCCTGTCGAACTGGGGCAGCAACCAGGAGTTCAGCTATGCTCAGTTGGACTGGCTGGAACCCTTGCTAATGCGTCGTCAGCTCGCCGGCATCGAAATATACCTTGACAGTTGCGGGAACCCTAAGTTGTTGCCCTCACAATGGATTCAGGGAGCTCACTTCTCAATGGGTGATTCCTGGCTGGCTTTCTGGCGGCAGGACCTGCAGATACTGCTGGCTCAATTCGGCAGCAAAGCGGGAATTAAAACCTACTATGGTGGCTTGACCCGGGACGAATGGCTGGAAGGCTGCCGGCAGCAGATTACCACCGCCCGGGCAGCAGGAGCCAGGTATCTCGTCTTTCCGATCAGCGAGGTTAAGCCCTGGGAAATCTATACGTGGCAGTTTGGCGCCACCGACGACGAAGTTGTTACTGCCGCTATTGAGATCATTAATGAACTGGCACCCCATATCCCGGACAATATGGCGCTCTTGTTTGTAAACCAGTGGTGGCCGGGCCTGAGACTGCTGGATAAGAAAATAGCGGCCAAACTAATTCGCGGGGTAAAACATCCCAATGTTGGTTTCATGCTGGACACGGGACACCTGATGAATACCAACCAAAATCTAAAGACTGAGGTTGAGGGTGTGGATTATATTCTGGCAGTACTGAACAAACTGGGGTCGTATCGGCGGTATATCCGGGGCTTGCACTTAAGTTGCTCGTTATCAGGAGAATATGTACAGCGCCAGCAACAGCAAGGAGACGGGTACAGTCATGGAACACTGGAACGCTTGGCACATCGGCTGCGTATCGACGAACAGCGGTCCTTTCGGGTGCCGGCTGTCAAGCGCATTATCTACGCTGTGAAACCAGAGGTGTTGGTGCATCATTTCCGAATGGAATCAGTAAGTGACTGGGAGCGGAAAATCCGGCGCCAGCAGGAGGCATTGCTCAGTCCGGCCGACCGGCGGCGACAAGGAGTCAGTATCAAAAATAAATAATAAATCTGACTGTTAGCGCGGGCAGGTTCATTATGCAGGATGCGGATAAATTGGCAAAGACTGTGACTGCGATATGAAGAGAGATTAGATGGTGAAAAAAGTGGGGGGAGTGGCAAGCATGGGCCGCATATTGTTTATGTCCAATATTGACCGGCAAATTGTCATGCTCGAAAAAGCCAGACAGCAAGTAATAGCAGAGAAGAATCTTCCTGAGGAAGGCAGTGTCCTTTTTCTGAATGACAGCCTGGTATGGGGAACAGAATGGAAAAAAAGGTTTGCTGCTAGTGATCTTGTGCTCTTTTCCTGGATGGGAATGGGAAGGGATACGCATTTTCTTAAAAAAGCCGTTGCTTTTTTAAGAAAAAATAAAATCACGCACACTATGCTGGCGACCGAAATGCAGCCAGAGGATGCGCTTAGCGGGGTAACGCCGGAGGAACGAAGTATTATCCGCAGCTATTTATCCTATAGCGGGCTGGACAACTACCGCAACCTTTGGTTATGGCTTGCTAACCGCTATTGTCAGCACGCTTGTGCATACCAACCGCCGCGTAAACTAGCGTGGAATGGTATTTTCCATCCGCGGTCTGACAAATTTTTTACAGATGCTAAAGTATACCGGCAGCTATTTTGTAAACCGGAACAGGCTACTATTGGCATCCTTTTTCCCCGGGATGAATGGGTATGGTCAGATTTGACCTACCAGAGCGAGCTTATTATGGCCATCGAAGCCCAAGGGCTTAACGTCATTGCTGTCTTTAGTCATTGGGCGCGTAATACTGAGCTTAATGCGCCAGGGGTTGATGTTGCTGTAACCAACTTTTTTTATAACCAGGGTGTGCCAGCTATTGATGTGTTGATTAATACCTTCAAGTTTTCCCTTACAGTGGGCAGGCCTGTTGATCCCCAATTTCTGCATAAGCTGGGTGTGCCGGTATTGCAGGCGTATGTACTGCTCCGGTCGCGGGAAATGTGGCAGAAGAGCATCGAAGGACTAACGCCGGTAGAAATTTCCTGCAGTGTTGCCATGCCTGAATTTGACGGGACTATTCACGCTGTACCCATAGCCGGGAAAGAGCCAATGCCTGATGGCACAACAAAATATCAGACAATACCGGAGCGAATCAACCGCGTGGCCGCTAAAGCTGCCAAATGGGCCAACCTGCGGCGTAAAGCCAATAGCGAAAAGAAAATTGCTATTATTTTTCATAATTATCCGGCTGCTAACTCGCACATTGGCAGTGCTCAGGGCCTGGACTCACCAGCCAGCATCAGGCTGCTCTTAGAATGCATGGCTGAGCGGGGCTATCAAGTGGATAGCATTCCTCCGGATAGCCGGGCGCTTATGGATAGTTTGCTGTACGCTGCCACCAACGACCGCCGTTTTTTGTCGGAGGCGATGGTGGAACAAGCATCTGGTAAGGTGACAAGTGAGCAGTATCGCCAGTGGTTCGACTTACTTGAACCAGGGACGCAAGCACAGCTCAGTAAGGACTGGGGTGAACCGCCTGGTGCTGTATTTAACTATGCGGGAAAATTAGTAGTACCCGGTATGCTAAACGGCAATATTTTCATTACTGTACAGCCGCCACGCGGCTTTGGTGAAGACCCTGGCAAGCTGTATCATTCACCGGACTGTGCCCCCACCCATCATTATCTGGCGTATTATCACTGGATTCGCGATATCTGGCAGGCTGACGCTGTTGTGCATGTTGGTACCCATGGCACGCTGGAGTGGCTGCCTGGCAAAGGGGCAGGGTTATCGAACACCTGCTATCCGGATTTGGCTATTGGTGATTTACCTAATGTATATCCGTATCTTATTACCATTGTTGGTGAAGGCATACAGGCCAAACGGCGCGGTGCAGCCTGTATGATTGGGCATTTGCCGTCGCCTGTGAGTCAGTCCGGAACTTATGATCAATTGGCAGAGCTGGAAAAGCTGCTGGATGAATACTGTCATTTTGCCCAGAATCAGCCGGAAAATACCGAAGTAGTTGCTAAGCTGATTAAAAAAAAGGTTGTGGAAGCCAATCTGCAGGATGATATGGGCCAGGCAGTGAACGAAGTCTTTGCCGATTATATTCAGCGGCTGCACGGCTATATTACCGATATAAAAAATATGCAAATCCGGGTAGGATTGCATGTTCTTGGCTGTCCGCCCGCAGGCGATACGCTGCTAGAATACTTGTTGGCCTTAACCCGACTGGCTAATGGAGAAACGCCGTCTCTCACGGAAACAATAGCTGCCATCCATGGCTGCGATTACCATGAACTGTTGGCTCAGAGCGGTAAGCTCTTGCCCGACGGCAGCAAAACCTGTGGCGTATTGATTGACGAAATTGGCCAGCAGTGCCGGGACGTCGTTGTCTGGCTGTATGACCATGACTTTGCGCTGGCCGGGGCCGAGTTGGTGGCCGGGTTGCCCTGGGCGGTCGGAACCAGTTCTGAGCTTAAAGAGCAGCTGCGGCAAACGGCACGGTATATTTGCCAGACACTTATTCCTAATTTAAGTAAGACCGAGCAGGAAATCACTAATTTGCTGGCCGCCTTAGAAGACCGGTTTGTTGAACCCGGTCCGGCAGGTGCACCTACCAGCGGCATGGCCGATATTTTGCCGACAGGCCGTAATTTCTATGGAGTTGATCCCCGTATCCTGCCAACTCCGGCTGCCTGGGAGCTGGGTCAGACCTTGGGGGATAGTGTGATTGAGCGCTATATTGCCGACGAAGGCCATTACCCGGAAAACATTGGCATGATTTTCTGGAGCGGCTCCAACATGCGCAGCCATGGGCAGTGTATTGCTGAATTTCTGTATTTCTTAGGTGTGCGTCCAGTATGGCAGCGGGGTAGTCAGCGGGTGGTTGATTTAGCGGTTATTCCACTGGCAGAACTCAAACGGCCACGGATTGACGTGACCGCCCGTATTGGCGGCTTGTTCCGCGACACCATGCCTATGCCGGTAAAATGGTTGGATAAGGCCGTCAGTCTTGTGACTAATCTGGAAGAAAGCAGTGAAGTTAACTATATTCGCAAGCATGTGCTGGCAGATTCAGAGCGGCTAACAGAGCAAGGCATAGCGACGCCTGCTGCCTGGGAACAGGCCTGCTACCGGGTATTTGGCTGCCCGCCAGGCAGCTATGGCGCCGGTGTCAGCCATCTGCTGGAGGAAAAGAATTGGGAGACAATCGACGACCTGGCTAAGGTATATATACGCTGGGGCGCCCATGCTTATGGTGCTAAGAGCAGCGGCGCCTTTGTGCCTGAGTTGTTTAGCCATCGCCTGGCCAGCCTGGATGTTACTGTAAAAAATGAAGATAACCGGGAAGTACATATGCTCAATTCAGATGATTTCAACTCCTACCATGGCGGCATGATTGCTGCTGTCCGCAGCCTAAAAGGCGCGGCGCCGCGCTCGTACTGTGGCGACAGCTCCAACCGCCAGCAAGTCAGGCTGCGGAGTTTGGATGAAGAGTTTAAACGGCTGTTTCGTGGGGAGACGATGAATCCCAAGTATATTGAAGGTATGAAGCAGCACGGTTACAAAGGCGCGTCCGACTTGGCGGCGGTGGTGGCTCATTGCTATGAATGGGATGCCACCAGTGCTGTAATGAAAAACTGGATGTACCAGTGCCTGGCAGAAAAATATGCTATCGACCAGGACATGCGGGAGTGGATGCAGGCTGTCAATCCCTGGGCGCTGCAGCGGATTGCCGAAAAACTCTTAGAGGCCGAGCAGCGCGGCTTGTGGCAGGCCGACGTGAGGACCAAACAAGAATTACAGCAAATCTATCTGGATATTGACGGTGAACTGGAAGAACGGAGTGACAGGTAAGCGTTATGGTAAAAATGTTGATATTGAGTTTGACCGGACAATGCAATTTTGCCTGCAAGTATTGTTATGCTCATGAACATCCGGCAGAAAGCATGAACGCTGCTACTGCCATTGCTGCCGTAGAACTGGCAGCGGCAGCTGGGCAGGCCTTTGTAGTGCAGTTTAGTGGTGGCGAACCGTTACTAAACTTTCCTGTAATGCAGGAGGTTATCCGCTATGTAAGAGAGAACGGTCTGCCTGCCATTATACAGCTGCAGACCAACGCCTCACTCATGACTAAGGAAAGAGCGGCTGCCCTGAAAGCTGGTCAGGTGGGTATTGGGATCAGCCTGGACGGGCGGCCGGATAGTAATGACAGGCAGCGCTGTCTGCCTGATGGCAAGGGAACCTGTTGGCAGATTCTGAATGGCGCAGGTCAATTGGCAGCACAGGGCATTGCTGCAGGGATAACCGCTGTTGTAACCAATGAAAATGCAGCTAAGCTGAGCGGCATTGTGGAAATGGCCTATTACTTGGGTAATATCCGGCGGATTGGGTTTGACCTGTTACGCGCCCAAGGGCGGGGCGGCGAGATGGCGGCGCCTTCATCTGAAGCCGTGTGGCAGGGCGTAAAGGAAGCGCTTCAGACAGCTGAACGCTTGGCTAGACAGACAGGGAAATCTATGCTATTTTCCCAGGTCGAGCGAGTAGCTGCACTGGCTAACAGCCAAATGCAGGGCTTTGCTCACTGCCATGCCATGAACGGCGAAGCTGCCTTTGTTGATGCCCAAGGCAGCTTGTATGCCTGCGCTTCGCTGGCAGGCAATCCGGATTTCTCTTTAGGGCATGTGACAACAGGATTGGATACAGTCAAACAGCGCAAAGTGGCAGCTTTGATTCAAGACGGAATGAGCTTTTGCATGAAATGCCCCTCGTTTTCTTTGTGCGGCGGCGCATGCTTTGCCCGTTGGTATGGAGCCAATTGCGGCAAGCAGGGGTATGCCGCTGAATGTGCGTTAAAACAGGTAGCGATAGAATGGTACTTAGAACATCAGGGACAGGGGAGAATAGGGTATGAAAGTTGCGTTACTGCATGTAGATGTTAGCGGCGGACCAGAGAGCCGCAACCTGGAAATTCTAAGCCAGGGCATCCGGTTAGCGGCGGAAGTGGGCGCCAGCTGGATTGTTACGCCAGAGACAGCGGTGCAAGGATATTTCTTTGCTTGTGAACGAGAGACCACACCTATTGAGGTACCTATTCAGCCATCAATAGCGGTGGAACCGATTCAAAAGCTGGCCGCCGAGAAGCAGGTAACTGTATTTCTCTGCTGTGCCGAGCAGGATGAGGAAAGCAGCAAGCATTATAATAGTTGTCTGGTTATCGGTCCTGATGGCAGCATACTGGGCCGTCACCGGAAAAAACAGGCTCATGGCGGTGTGTCAGAAGGCTGGGCAGATAAAGGCGAACAGCTGGAACCAATTATATGCGGTGACAGGAAGGCAGGCATCTTAATCTGTGCCGATTCCTGGTATGAAGAGAATGCCGTTGCGCTGGCTGACAAAGGTGCCGACATCATTGTCGTGCCTGCTGCCTGGCCGCCCAATGGCTGCGGCGGTCCGCCGGAAAACGCCTGGAAAAAGGCTTCGGCTGTCAGCAAACGGGCACTGTGGGTGTGCAATCAGACAGGCAAGCAGGAACGGCTGGACTTTACTCACGCCCAGAGCGCTGTCGTCGTCGACGGCGAAATGCAACTGGAATATAGTGGTGAGCCTGCCGTACTCTTATTTGAATGGGATTTTAAAAAGCAATGCGCCTGGGTAAATGAATTTGCTGTCTTAACACTGTAAAGAGGGTGGAAATATTGAGCTTTTGGATACATGGGAGGGAACAGGCTTTGAAACTTTGCGTTTTAGCTACCGGTGATTCTGTCTATAGGTATTATAAAAGTATTGTCATTCCGTTTGAGCAACCGCGCAAAGTGAGTAGCACCGCGATTGTCAATGGCGGCTATCGGGAAGATCTGACAGCCGTGTTCAATAATGACTGTAACCCCGGGACGGGGATGGCCTGCACTATGCGGGCGCCCACCTATCAGGAACACATGCGGATCATTACCGAAGAAATCGGCCTTGACCCGGCGACAACCGCCGGAATGGGGACGGCGGCCTCAATGGAAAATGTGGCAATACATACGGAGTGCTATGAAAATTTGACAGTAACCGCTATTGTCACCGGCGGGGTTGAGGTTAATGGCGGTCGTGTTGGCGATCCGGCAGATTATTTTAAACCGATTGCTAAAAGTACACTGGAAAAACCTGGCACCATCAATATTATTCTGGTCATTGACGCTGATTTGCCGCCAGGTATCCTGAACCGGGTGCTGGTTACTTGTACTGAGGCTAAAACGGCTGCTTTGCAGGAGCTTATGGCAGGCAGTAATTATTCGACAGGTCTGGCTACCGGTTCAGGCACCGATCAGACCATTGTCATTGCCAATCCCGCCTCGCCGCTATACTTGGAAAGTGCTGGCAAGCATTCTAAGCTGGGGGAACTGATTGGCAAGGCAGTACTGCCGGCGGTCAAAGAGGCTTTAGGCAAGCAGACCGGTTTGTCGCCACGCCAACAGCACAGTATGTTACGTAGATTCAAACGGTATGGAATATTGGAAGAAAATCTTTGGCAGGCTTATGTCGGCAATACCGGCAAGGTGGTGATTAAACCCAAGTTTCTCGATGTACTGCATCAAATCGACAGCGACAACTACTTAGTGACATATGCCGCTTTATATGTACACCTTTTGGATGAACTCCAGTGGGAACTATTGTCAGGCATCGAAGTGCGGCAGGCTGCTAATGAACTGCTTACGGCAGCCGCCACCAAATACGGTGTGGAAGCGCCGGTGATTATTGGCACTTGTATTGATTCTTGCTTAAAAGCCTGGCAGTCTGTGCTGCTGGCAATTATTAAGAAAAAGTGCAGGGAATTAATAGGATGATTTCTAAGCTTTGTATATATTATTGTTTTTAATTCGTTTAAAAGCATTCATTTAGCTAACAATTTGCTATAATAAAGGAAAAGATTACAAGGGGGATGATGAGCTATGATTGTTCACTTTGTTGCTCGTTTATTAGTATGCATAATTGTGTGTGGGGTATCGCTTACTGTGACAATGCCTGATGTTTGTGCTGAAACCAGAATTTTATCGAAAGATACTAAACTTCATCCGCAGGGATGGGGTGTCGGTGATTCTATTCAATTCAAAAAAAATACTAGCATCAGTTTGAATGAACAAGAGGAAGTTGTTTCTGGGACAATTGACAAGGACACTTTGCTGGCGCCGCGTGGCTGGAATCGGGTGATTAATGACTATTACTATACAACTGTCCATACCGATTTTGGACCTTATTACCACCATTTTTATTACCATCCGTTTTTCAACAACGATTATGCTGTGAGCATTCCGGGTTACGGACACTTGCTTTATAAAGGTGGAACAGAGGTGATTTTTAGTGAACAGGGAGATGTTATTTCTGGGACAATAGCGAATAAGGCTACGGTTCGTTTGGTAGACGAAAAATATGGTTTTGTGACTTTCAAGAGTGATACCATTTTGATGTTTTTCAACTCAGGTGCGGTTTTATCCGGTACTTTGGATGAGGATACATATTTGCGCCCGGTTGGCTGGCAAAAGCTTCTCAAAGGAGATAATTCTGCAGGATTTATTAAATTTAGTAAGGGAAAAACCGTTACGTTCAATGAAAAAGGAGAACTGACTTCCGGAACAGTAAAAGAAGATGTAGTGCTGTTAGCTGAAGATGGAACACACAAAGGTTTTTCTGCAGGCTCAGCTGTTGAGTTTAATGAAATAGGGGCAGCGAAGATAAAGGTTAAATTTGAACAGGGTATGCCTTAATAACTGAGAAGAATAGCTAAATAAAAAAAATGTCGAAATAAGCAGAATGAATTTTCATGACAAGTATAACCATTAGTGCTAGAATTAGATAAAAGAAGGAAATATAAGACAAATATATAGCGTAAAGGTACAGGTGCCCGCAAGGGCTTCATAGAAAAGCCGGTGAAAGACCGGCGCGGTCCCGCCACTGTAATGGGGAGCAATGCCAAGAGATGCCACTGGGATATATAGTCCTGGGAAGGTTTGGCTGCGCAACGATCCAGAGCCAGGAGAACTGCCTGTACAACAATCACCGTAGACCTGCGAGCGATGGGGAGGGGATTTTGATGAACAAGCAGCCTCCTTCGGTCGTCACAGGGGGATGCTTTTATTTTATAAATTAATTCAGCAGGGAGAGGGCTTAAAGGAGCATTTACAATGAAGAATTCAGTACTATTATTACTTTTAGGTTGTTTCTTACTTCCCGGTATTTCTGTACAGGCCGCAGAACCGGCAGATACTTCGCCGTTGGCTTGGGAGCTTAGCGTTTTGCAAAAACCAACCGCAGAAGAAATCGAGCGGCAACGCTGGTCTGGTGTATTTGCCAATGACATTGGTAGTTATTTGTTTGACAATAAATCACTGCACATTGATGAAACAGATAAAAATTTGGTACATGTTCTGGTTAGAACCATTTTTGCCGATTCGAAGATTATCGGCAATTTGAACGAAAAGTATCAGGGAAAACTGAGCGCAGGTGACAAAGTCACCCTCAGCGAAATGCAGATGGTCTTTCAGCTAAAGGGAAAAATGTATGCAGTAACAGAGACCAGGATAGTTAGCGAACAAGGAATTGTAGTGGAAGATACCAAGAAAACTGCCAAATTTGTTGCTGTTACGCCAAATACCTTTGCTGAGTCCATGTACTATATTGTTAAAAGCTATGACCGAAACAAGTGAACTCATTTCAACAAGGCTGAAACATCGGGAATTCAGGTGGAGAGGCTACTCCACCTGAATCGACGCCGCCTGGAACGGAATACGGGGACAGGTGCGCTGTCCCTAAATCCAAACGATGCATATAATCAGATATGCATCGTTTGGTCATTTCATTAAGCTCTTGTGCAAGGTGTAGGGAGGTAGGTATGCCTATGATTAAAGTGCCAAATATTGATTTCGTTCACCTGGATACGGCGACCCCCAGTGAGCGGCAAGCGGCCGATCAAGAAATCGTACAATGGGCCGCAGAGGTGTTAGCGGAAGTGGTAAAAAAACCGAATGGGCTTAGCGAAAAAAAATTAAATCGATATTTGTATGTGATAACAAAATTCAGTCTGTTTTTGCCCAGTGCAGCCAATTCCCTTGATTTTAATCAATATTTTCTTTTTATTTTTTGCTATTCGTTATTTAATGCCATATATGTTGACAGACAACAAGGGCAGGTCATAAAATTTAGCACCGAAGATGTGAATGCCGTATTGATATTGATCTTCAAAAAATATTTTACTAACAATCACAAGCGGGTGCCGAATTATTTTAAGTTAATTCGAAATCTGAATGATA
This sequence comes from Sporomusa sp. KB1, assembly GCF_007830295.1. GTDB lineage: Bacteria > Bacillota > Negativicutes > Sporomusales > Sporomusaceae > Sporomusa. The sequence continues at coordinate 4,663,984 of NZ_VLKC01000002.1, forward strand.
CCAAAGCGTTTACCGAACAATTTAGGGAGCAATGCCAGGAAGAACACAAAAAACTGGATTATTATGCGGTAATAGAGTACCTGAACGAGAAAAAACTGGTAGAATTGGTTCCTCCGATACCGTCAATCAAAGTACATCCTAAGATCGTAACAACCATCTTATATGAATTTTGTCATTTAATCCGGCAAAGCAGTCAAAAGGCAGAAATGGAAAAGGAAGTGGCCGCCGGTGAGTGTAGTCTACAGGGAAAGTGCTTTGAACCTGCTGTCAGGCGGCTATAACCTAAGTGAAAGAAACGGCAAAACCCGGCAAGTGATGCCTGTACTATATACGTGTTGGAGAAAAGCAGAAAAAATGTCGAAATAAGCAGAATAAATTTTCGTGACAATCATAGCCATTAGTGCTAAAATTATACAAAAGAAGGAAATATAAGACAAATACATAACCTAAAGGTACAGGTGCCCGTAAGGGCTTCATAGAGAAGCCGGTTAAATACCGGCGCGGTCCCGCCACTGTAATGGGGAGCAAAGCCAAGAAATGCCACTGGGATACAAATCCTGGGAAGGTTTGGCAGCGTAATGATCCAGAGCCAGGAGAACTGCCTGTACAACAATCACCGTTGACCTGCGAAGATGGGGAGGGGATTTAATGAACAAACAGCAGTGACCCCCCTATGACATACCGGGGGGTTATTTTATTTACCGCTTGTCACCAGGTGGGACAAGCAATGACTTACCAACAACAGCATAGCAGATATCACAGGATATCGGAATAGGTGCCCTTCGGGGCTTAATAGGGAAGCCGGTTAAAGGCCGGCACGGTCACGCCACTGTAACGGGGAGCAATCTCGCATAGTTGCCACTGGAGCAATCGCTTTGGGAAGGCGCGGGAAAGCCATGAACCGGAGTCAGGAGAACTGCCTATTTGACAATCACCATTTTACCTGCGAGTGACAGGGAGGGGATTACGTAAGGTTACCGGATAATAATGATCTGGCAGCTTGGCGTAAGCACTCCCAATATGGGAGTTTTTTTATTTGCTATTGCCAGCTTATTATTTTTATCAAGGTGGGCTTCCATATGGTTGAAAGAGGAGAGGTTTTACAGTGAAGCAACGCAAGTTAACGAAAAAAGTCTTGGCAATGAGTATCGCCTGTGCGCTGACGCTCAGCACTGCGCCCCAGCTCCATGGCTTGGTGTATGCGGCAAATGACGAGCAGCCGCAAACGACAAGTGAACCTGTACCGGCAACAGGCAGTGAGCAATTGCAGGAAACAAAGGAAACTGCAACTGCGGCTGACAGTGAACCGGGGCAGGCGTCAAATGAGACTACAAAAACAACTGACAGTGAACAAGTGCAGGCAGCAAGCGGTGTGGTAAGCAGCGACAAGGCAGGGGCTGAGGCCTATGACCTGCCGGCGGTGACGGTAGAAGCGCCGCGGCCGGACTGGGAAAGTAAGCTCTCGCCGGGGACGGTGACCATCATCCGGCCGTCTGATTACCGCGGCGAACAAAAATCCCTGGCCGATCTCTTAAAAACCGTACCGGGCGTCCATGTCCGGGACGTTAACGGCAAAGGCCAATATACCACCGTCAGCGTCCGCGGCTCAACGGCTGCCCAGGTGGGGGTGTTTGTTGACGGGGTGCTGTTTACGCTGGGCGGCGATGCGGCTGCCGACATATCCACCATTCCGGTGAAAAACGTGGAACGTATTGAAGTGTACCGCGGCTATATTCCGGCACGGTTCGGCGGCACCTTCATGGGCGGCGTCATCAACATTGTGACCAAAAGACCGACCAAAGAAGATATCAGTGCCTCCATCGGCAAAAGCTCCTACGGCGGCTACAAGGGCAGCCTGGAAGTCGACGCCCCGCTGGGCAAGGGCAGCCTGATGGTGGGCGTCAACCGGGAGCAGAGCAAAGGCGATTTCCGCTACAAGAACTACGCCAGTTCGTCGGTGGTGGCTGACCTGGATACAGATATGGCGCTGATGGATTCCTCTATGGCAAGCTGGCAGTATTATAAGATAGTTAGTCTGGGGTCCAGCTGGACAGACCTTACTACTGGTTCTACATACTCGGGTTCAGGTGTTCTGACCAATGACCAAGCGGCTTCTTATGCGGCAGATCTTGCCGCCTGGCAGACATGGGCTTATGGGGATGACAACGGGGACGGATTGACCAATCTTTATGAGACGGTCTACAGTAAGTATTACTCAGATTCGTCTTCGGTCAGCGTGACTAAACTGCGCAGTGCCGCCGCCTACTATGGCGTAACCGTTACCAATGAGGAAATCAAAGCCGCGATAGCCGCCGGCGATACCACCTATTACAAGTACTATGCGATGAAAAATGCGACAACAGTAGTTGACTCGGTGGATCCTGCTACGAGTTCAGACTATCAATCCTTTCAAACGCAAAAGGACGCCGATCAGGCCAAAAAGGACCAGCTGGGCGACGGGACGCGCCATCGCAAGTACAACGACTATAAGAACACCGACGCCATCATCAAGTGGCAGGACGACCACTGGACGGCCAAGGCCACCTGGAAAGAGATCGACCGTCATCTGCCCAATTCGCTGTTGTCAGCGGGCGGGGACATAGGTGCATACGTTGATACCGATAATGCCAATATCTTTAACTGCGAGCGGAAACAAAAAATCGTCACCAAGGAAATGCAGGTCGGGCGCCGGGACACGGCCGGCAAGCTGGAATGGGGCTGGTCGGTCAACTACCTGGACTCCCAGAAGAGTTACCGCAACTTAAGCGCCGGCCTGTATGAGAATGATAACTCGGCTTACTGGAATACGCCGTTTCGCAAATGGAGCGAGTATACCTCCCAGCGGTGGGGCGGCAGCATCGACGGGACGTACAAGGCCGGTGAGCGCCATCTGCTGGAGTTCTTGGCCGGTTATTCCAAGGAGAGCATGCATGTGCGCGGCTCGAAGGTAACCGACGGCACCAATCCCGACCCGGTCCGCTACCGTACCTACTATACGCAGGCGCTTCTCAACCTGCAGCTCCAGGACACCATTACCTTAAACGACGCCGGCGATCTGTGGCTGACCCCAAGCATCCGCTACAACTCCAGCACCACCTACGGCTCCAACCCGCTGGACTATGACGCGCAGCACCAGTGGAACAAGTCGATCGAGCAAACTTCGGACAAGACGACCTGGCAGCTGGCCCTGAAGAAGAAGGTCAACGACCACCTGACCCTGCGGGCCACCGGCGGCAGCTACTACCGCCTGCTCAACCTCTACGAAATCGCCGGCGACGGCGCCGGCATCCTGCCGGCGCCGGCCATGTACAAGAACGGCAGCCTGGTATCGTCCTTTCCGCTGCCGGAGGAAGGCAAGCAGTGGGACGTGACCGCTATCTGGAATAACCGGCTGCTGGGGGCGGACAGCAATATTCAACTGACCTATTTCGGCCGCAATGCCAAGAATCTGCTGCAGCTCTGGCGCTACGGCTATGATTACTGGTGCTACAGCAACAGTGCCGAGGGCCGGGTCCGCGGCCTGGAATTGCAGACCAACCTCAGTTGGGCAAAGTGGGATCTGAACTTGGCGGCCACCTATATGGACACCACAGCCAAACGCCGCGACACGTCCGCCACCGGCGACAATACCTACTATGACATCAACACCAGCTATACGCCGAAATGGGAAGGTTCGGCGCGGGTCACCTACCGGCCGGACAACCGGAATTCCATCTTCGGCGAAGTCAAATATGTCGGGAAAATGTATACCTCCTACAGTACCTACGAGAATCAGGCCATAGAGGCGCTGACGACGGTCGGCCTGGGGGTAAAGCATAAATTCCGCAAAGATGTGGAACTGGTCGTGGGCGTCGACGACCTCTGCAACGCCGGCCCGAAAGTCAAAGGGGGCTGGAATGGGAATTACATTTATAACATCGAGTATCCTTATCAAGGGCGCACCTATTACACGACGCTGCAATATAATTTTTGAGCGGGGACAGCCTGCAAAGGGGGTGAGGCCAATGGGCTAGGCTGCGGTGCAAGGGAAGACCCCCGTAAGGGGATAGCCGGAACAAAAAATAAAAAACAGGGAGTGGAAAAATTATGAGTGAAAATTTATTCGCGTATACCATTACTAATTACAGCGCCAGCGCGGCTGGCGCCATTGTGGGCGACAGAAGCAGCGCCAGCGTGGATACGACGGCTGTTATAAAAATCTTTGACGCTGAGACCGCATTGTTAAACGGCGACGCCGCCTTCTTCAATTTCTTCCAGGGCCTGAACAGCCGGCTGGTGCTGCGGCAGTATAATTATAGTACAACTTCTTTAATTGCCAATCAGATCATCGCCCCGCAGGGGACCTGGACCAGCCCGCTGGCCAGCCAGACCTGGTCGGCCGTGGCCAATCTGCACGCAGTGGCAACCTCCGGCAGCTATCTTTATGCTACCGGCTATGATCTGGCCAAAATTGCGCGTGTTCTTATGACTAGCGATACATACAGCCAGCAATCCAGCTATGATTTTCCTTCCGAACTGGCGGTGACGGGGACATCCTATCACGGCGAAGGACTGGCGGTTTATAACGGGTTTCTCTACGCGCTGTTCACCTGCAATCCCGGCGGCGGCTATTCCACCTATGACGACAGCTATGTGGTGCAATACGAAATAAAGAGTGATGGGACCCTAGAGTACATCGATTATATCCGCGTCGGCAAAAATGCCTTCACCCTGGAGCTGTACGGCAACAAGCTGTACATTTGCGCGCTGGGCGGCATGCAGAACGCCGGCAGCTACAACACCGCTACCTGCCTGAGCATTGTTACTATCGACGACGATGACGCCATGTCGGTTGCCAACGTGTCGCTGGCGTCCGGGATGAGCGGCGATTTCCGCGATATTACGATCGCCAACAGCAGCAACGCCTATATCCTGCTGGGGTATTACGACAGCAGCTATGCCAATCTGGTGGGTAAAATTTACCACAGCACAGTGGCCAACCTGTCGTCGCCGGCCAACTGGACAGAAGTGGTGAGCATCAATAACGCAGGCTACTTATGGGGGATTCAGGCCGAAGCGTCGCCAACGCGGCTCTGGTATATCAAAGGCAATCTTATTGATGTCTATGGTTCGCTGCCGACGACCACCGGCTCGACGCCGACCAGCTTCAGCACCAGCAATCTGGCGGGCAGCACCGGTTATACCGCGCTCAATTCGGCTTGCTTCATCGCACCCGACACCTCGTTGACCGCTGCCAGCGCAGCGCGGCCGGCGCATGTGGCCAAATCCTTCGCCTCCCATATCCGTCTGGCCCGCGAAGCCCGCGAACTGGCGGAAAAGCTCGCGGTGAAAAAATAGCGTTGCCTAGTCATTGGGATTTGGGTTAGCGCTATGCCCAGCCAAGAACAAAGCAAAAAAGCCGCCCTCATCCTGTAAGGGCGGTCTGCTCCGGCGGGCAAGCCGGAAAAGGAACAATTTCCTTTAATTGGAAAATGTGATATAATAGTGATACAGGCTGAGCTGCGACGGTTAGCTCCTTCCTTTTTTGGGAAGGAGGTGGTAGGGATGTCAATCTTTGAGGCAATGTATCTCATGATTGCATTTGCGTCACTGATTGTGCTCATTATAAACCGGAAATAACTGCCCCGGCCAAGGATGCGGTTATTTCTCGATACCGTTTTAGCTGGGCTAACCGTTACCGGTTAGGCAGCCTGGCAGGCTGGCGTGTGTCGAACACGTCAGCCTTTTTATATTATACATTTACACCGCCAAATATGCAACGCCTGGAAAAACGGAAAGGGAAAAATTCTGATAAAATGTGGTGATAAGGAGGAAATCCCATGAATTTGCAGGTAATATTGCCTGACAACAGGCGGCTGGGCACCGGCTGGCGGCCGCCGCTGCCTGATCTGCGCGACTATGACGAGTCTCACCCGAAACTGGCGGCCGCGCTGGCAAAGCTGGGGATCGACGATACGGTCCCGCTGCCGCAGCAAGTGGATCTAAGGCAGTGGTGCTCCCCGGTGCAGGAGCAGGGGGAACTGGGTTCCTGCACCGCCCATGCGGCGGCAGGCATTATCGAGTATTTTGAAAACCGTTCTTATTCCCGGAGCATTACCGCCTCCCGGCTGTTTATCTACAAAAATGCCCGCAATCTCCAGGGCGTGACCGGCGACCAGGGAACCTATATCCGGGATACGATGGGCGCGCTGGCTTTGTGCGGCGTGCCGCCGGAAAAATACTGGCCCTATACCGACAAAGCGCCGGATTTTGACAAGGAGCCGACCTCTTTCGTCTACGCCGTGGCCGACAATTATGAGGCTTTGCAGTATTTTTGCCACGACGCGGCCGGCGGCGGCAAAGCCTCGGCTGAAGTACTGGCAAGCGTGAAAAAATATCTGGCTGCCGGTATTCCGGCGATGTTCGGCTTTTATGGCTTTCCTTCGTTTGCCGAGTCGGACGTGGCCGGCGGCATTCCCTACCCCGGCGCGGCCGAACAGGCGGAGTGGGGGCACGCGGTGGCTGCCGTGGGCTATGATGATGCTGTCGTCATCAAAAATACTAAGTACAACCAGGAAACTAGCGGCGCTCTCTTGATCCGCAATTCCTGGGGCAGTGCCTGGGGTGAGGCGGGCTATGGCTGGCTGCCTTATGCGTATGTCCTGAATAAGCTGGCGAGTGATTTCTGGTCGCTGCTCAATATGGAATGGCTGGAAGCCGATCAGTTTGGAATTTAATACCGGAAAGGAAGGGAAGGTATAACCATGAGCATCATCGACTGGTTTAAAAACCTAATAAAAAGAGAGGCCAAGCACTATGTGTTTACTCCCATCGCAGCTGATATTGAGCCGATTGCGTTTAAGGAGGGACAGCACTATTTCCGCCTGCGGCTGGCGGAAATGTTCTTAAAGGATGACCGTAAATTATTCCGCAACTATGTCCCGGTGGTTTCTTCCAGCGTGCAGCTGCAGTTTGGTTCCAATGCAGCGCAGGAATTACCCTATATTGCCGGGCCGCTTACGCTTGATCTTGACCAAGCTTCCCTGGGAAAAGGGGTACAGCTCAATTATTCCTTAACAAACCTGGTGCCGTATCACGGCGGCAACGTAGCCATTAGTGCCGCGTTACTGGCCTATGTTGCCAAAGACTACTTTCAGGAATTTCTCAACATAAGTAACAGTATTGCCACTTTATTGACTACCGGCCAGCTGTCGACAACTCTCAAGGTCGTTGCCAGTGCTGTTAGCGGGATGCAAGATTTATTCGATGCCGGGGATAAAGAGATTCATCTGGTGTTTCACAACGAATATTCAGGTACTGACAGCCTTGGCGGGGTATCCTTGCAAAACGGCTATTTCGCGGTCATTGCCGCCGATGCGGCCAAGTTTGAAACAGAAAAATTATTTGTGAAGGATTCACAACTGCAGTTCGGCGATGATTCGCAATCGGCCAAACCACTCACTGGTTACGACTATATGTTGTTCCTGATTGAAGCGGCCTTGTATCGGGATGATTTCCGGTATTTCGACGATTATAGCAGTCTCATGGATACGGCGATTGAAAAAGGCATGACTAACAAAACAGACGGCGATACGATCCTCAAAACCGTCATGCTGGCGGTCTTCAAATCCGATGATTTGACTTACGTCGATAAAACGCGCGTTGCGACCGCGTTAAAAAAGGAGTATGAAGAGCGGATATCCTTCCAAAGCAAACCAGGCAGCAAAACAGGCAAAAATACGCAATGGCTGAATGACAGGGCGTTGGCACTTGATCCGGAAATGGTATCGCGGCAAATTTCGCCGGTTTTGGCCGATGAGAATTTGAATGATGCGGCCATTGCTGATAAGATTCTTGCGCTGGTTATAAATGCAGAAATAGAATAGAAAATGCCGCCTTCACTAGTAAGGCGGCACTATGTCGAGGCAAGACAACCAACGTGAAAAAAATTTGCGTTGAATAAAAAAGCAAATGGGGGAATTTTTATGAAAATTGTGATTGATCCTGGCCATTCCGGGCCGGTGGAGCCGGGAGCGTGCGCCGAAGGCGTGCAGGAGTGCGATGTGGTGCTGGCAATTGCCAAGCTGCTGCCAGAGCAGTGCTGTGAACAGGGTTATGAGTTTTTACTTACCCGCAGTGGCGACATTATGACCGATGATTTGTCTTTCCGGGCGGAATTTGCCAATACAAACAGGGCCGATGTGTTTATCAGCATTCACACTAACAGTGCAGAAAGTCCGGTTGCCCATGGTACGGAGGTTTATCATTATCCGGACAGTGTAAACGGCGAGCAGCTGGCGGCCTGCCTGCAGGCCCGGCTGGTAGAGAAACTGGGAACAGCCAATCGTGGCGTAAAAGAAGCTAATTTCCAGGTGCTTAGGGAAACGGACTGTCCGGCGGTGCTGGTGGAAGTGGCCTTTATTTCTAATGAGAGCGACCGGCAATTGCTGACAAGTAATGCGGGACAGTTGGCAGCGGCGGCAGCTATAGCCAGTGGGCTGGCGGATTATTTTTCTAAATGAATGATTAATGTCCTGGATTCTATTTAGAAAGTATTGACAAAATAGTAGCTTCTCTGTAGTATTACTACTATAAGTAGTAGTAATTTTATAGTATTGAGTTAGGTGCCCTAAGGGGCTTAATAGGGAAGACCGGTTAAACGCCGGCGCGGTCCCGCCACTGTAACGGGGAGCAAGCTTAAGATATGCCACTGGGACGATAGTCTTGGGAAGGTTTAAGCACGCAATGATCCGAAGTCAGGAGAACTGCCTATCTGACAATCACCGTTTGTTACCCACGAGGTATGGGGAGGGGATTACAGTAGGCACTTTTAAGTGTACCTAGTTTAATTCGCTCCTGGCTAACCGCCAGGAGTTTTATATTAGCTTACTGGTTATCACCACTCCTGATTATAAACGGTCAAGAGTTTTAATTTTTACAACAATTATAGTAACACGACAGGAATAATACTATGGATATATCATTAGCCTTATCAGATGTTTTAATAATGTGGAAAACAGCATTGCCGGCCATGTTTTTAGGCTGTTATTGTGGTGTTGTACTTAAGAGCGGACGTTTTTTTTCTTGGTTCAGCAAAGTGTTGCGGCCAATGACAGCATTGGGCAAATTGCCGGAAGCTTTAGGTCCGTTCTTTATTTTATGTTTACTGAACAGGTATGCGGCTAATGCTATGCTGGCGGAAATCGGCCGTAACGCTATTGTAAATAGAAGTGGCATCATTGCTGTTTATCTGATGGGTTCTCTGCCTACCGGGATCTATTTCACTATCTTTTATTTCAGTCCAGCTTTGATCGCCGGTTTGGGCTGGAAGCTGGGCATGGCGTTTATCGCGATAAACATTGGCATGAGTGCACTTGTAACAGTAATTGGCATCTTATGGAATCGCATTAACTTCCGGCAAGATGACGGCAGCAAGCCGGATCACCGGCAGGCATTTTCCGGTACGACAGCCGACAAGACCGATCTGGTAGTTGCGGCCAAGACAGCCTTTTGGCAGTTTTGGGATATAGTCGTAGTCTTTATGCCTGTTACGTTTGCCTTTGCGCTGTTTATGCATACAGATATCATTAATGAGATTCTGGCAGGTGTTGCTCCTGGTTTACACGGGGTTCACCTGACCGCAGCCGGAGCTTTAGTCATTTTGGCCGGTATACCTACGCTGATAGCGGCTATAGGTGTTGCCGGAACGCTGCTGCAAAGCGGCGCACTGGTGGCGGAGGAGATAATTTTTACGCTTTTGGTGGCGTCCTTTTTTCATAATGTATATGATGCTGTATCCCGTGTATTACCGACAAATGTTTCGATATTTGGCGTCAAGCTGGGTGTTATTCTTACTCTTGCAGGTACCGCTATTTATCTTGCGATGGTGGTGATAACTGCCGGTATTGCCTTGTGTGCAAGAGCTGTCTGATGGTGAATTTTGTAAAAAATGATTGACAACCTTGTCAATCATTGATATCATTAATTAAAATTTAGAATATTATGGTTTCAACAGTCAACTGAATATATTGAGATAGGTGCCCATTAGGGCTTAATAGGGAAGACCGGTTAAAAGCCGGCGCGGTCCCGCCACTGTAACGGGGAGTAAGCTTAAGATATACCACTGGGACAATAGTCTTGGGAAGGTTTAAGCAAACTATGATCCGGAGCCAGGAGAACTGCCTGTCTGACAATCACCGTTTTTCACCCACGCGGTATGGGGAGGGGATTACAGTTAAGTGCTATTACGTATTTGCTGAATTCACTCCTGGCTTTAAACCAGGAGTTTTTTATTTTACTTTACTGTTCCATTCCCGGCTTTTTTACTGCCGGGAATTTGTTTTTGCCGCTCCCTTTGACCACAATTGTTTAAGTATGTCTTATTTGGTGTGGGTTATAAAACCTGGAGGATGATAATGAAGCATTAGAAACTAAATTAATTTTTGTTCTTACTGTAAAAAGGCAAATACAAGAATAGGGGAAAATTGATGAAAAAGAAAACGATTATTGCTTTGTGTGCCATATTCAGTGTAAGTATGGCCGGGACTTCACTTGCCGTCCCGGCAAATCTTTTTGCTGTAGTTCCGGAAAAACACTGGACCTATAGTGCTATCAGCCAATTGGCGGAAGCGGGTCTTGTCGAAGCCTTTGGCGGTGGCGCTTATAAAGAAAATATTATCTTAACACGCTGCGAAATGGCAGCTATTGTAGCAAAAGCCATGGCAAAATCAGCTCAGGCTGATGCGGCGTCCCAAGCCACAATTGAAAAACTTAAAGCTGAATTTGCGCCTGAATTTAACCTAAGTGAAACAAGTAATGTTGCCAGCCGGTTAGATAAAGTAGAGAAAAATGCATCGCCGATAAATATCACCAATGGTGATGTCCGGATTCGTTACCAAAGTAACTGGGATCAAAAAGCTAAAAGTACTGATAAAGACGCAGACACACGCATCCAGGAGCGAGTGAGACTAAATATTGCGGCAGATATAACCGATAATCTAAAATTCAATAGCCGTCTTTTGGCAACACATACCAGTAATAAGCGCGCTGCCAATGGTTCAAGTAAAAGTTCAACTTATGCCAATCCTGCCTTTGACCGGGCTGAACTGCAATGGAAGAATAAGCAGATTACCGTTGCTCTTGGTCGCATAGTGCCATCTTTGGGCCAGGGAATTATCTGGGATGGCAACTCAATTGACGGAGCCTACGCCACCTATGATTTTGGCAGGGCCCAACTAGCAGCCGGCTATGGTGATTTAGCCGCCTATACAGGCAGTGGGGCCGCGACAAACGCAGCCTTAGCTAATCTGGATGTAAAAATTGGCCAGAATACTAACCTGACTGTCGCTCATCTGGATACCATGACTAATTCTGTCGGGTACAATTTTAACCAAACAGCCTATGGTTTTACAACAAAAACCGGTGACGTTACTGTTAGCGGCGAATATGTAGAAAACAATCATGACAAATTGCCGTCAGATGCTCAAAAGCATGGCTACTGGGGCAGGGTACAATGGAAAGGCATCGACAACAGCAAGCCTGGTTCCTATGGCATCAATTTTGATTATCTAAGTCTGGGAAATTATGCGGTTGATTCAACTAACAACCCAGGCACTTTGGTAGTAAACGGCGGTAATGGTATTGGTGGTGCAGGAGCCAAGGGCTTTGGCCTTGGCGTGCAATATGTATTTGTCAAAAACGCCAATGTTGAAGCCAGATATTATAATCTAAAACCATATGATGAAAACAAAGCCGGCTTTAGTGAGTATAAACCTTCGTATCACTTGATTACCAACTTTAAATTCTAAAAGAATAACGCTGGTTCTTTCTGCTTTTATGCTAAAACGTGCCACGGATTAAGGTTTTAGTTTATGAAAACGATTTTATACGGATTTTTATCAGAGGAGATGGTGTTTTGAATCGAAAAGAGATTGTACATCGCTTGGTACAGATGCTGCTTGCTCTTGTCGGTGTGAGCTTTCTAACATTTTGCCTGATGTATCTGTCGCCGGGAGATCCGGTAGAGATGCTGCTGGAGGTAGGCGATACCATTGTTTCAGAGGAAACGATTGCGGAGACGCGGGCGCAGCTGGGCTTGGACCAGCCTTTTCATATACAGTATATCCGTTGGTTTACCGGTGTCTTGCAAGGGGATATGGGCATGTCGTACTCGGCGAAGATACCGGTAGCCGAGCGCCTTTGGCAGTGCCTGCCGGGAACGTTGGTGCTGGCAGGCTCGGCTTTGGTGATGATGCTCCTGATTTCAGTACCTTGCGGGATTCTTTCCGCCGTGTATAGAAACCGCATGGTTGATTATCTGATCCGTGGAATTTCGTTTTTAGGCGTATCCATGCCAAGCTTTTGGGTGGGACTCATCCTCTTGTATGTTTTGGGGCTGAAGCTGAGGCTTTTTCCGGTCGCAGGCGGTGTAGTGTCGCTGGACAGGATGGTGCTCCCCGCCCTTACGCTGGCCATTGCGATGTCGGCTAAGTACACGCGGCAGGTACGTACGGCCGTTTTGGAGGAACTGGGACAGGATTATATTATTGGTGCAAGGACACGGGGCTTTCCCATGCGGAAGATTCTCTGGCGGCATGTGCTGCCCAATGCCTGTCTGCCGCTCGTTACGCTGCTGGGACTGTCGATTGGCTGGCTACTAGGCGGTGTGGCTGTTATTGAGATGGTTTTTTCCTGGCCCGGACTTGGCAAGATGGCTGTACATGCCATAGAGATGCGTGATTATCCTCTGGTACAGGGCTTTGTTCTCTGGATTGCCATCTTGTATACAGGGATTAATTTATTGGTTGATATTTCCTATACCTATCTTGATCCGCGGCTGAAGAAAGGAGCATGCTGAGTGTTATTGGGGACACAGGATAAGTTTTTATTTGGCTTGTATACGTTTTTTGTTCTTTTGATTGCAGGTCTTGCGCTATTTGCACCATGGCTGGCACCCTATGATCCTTATGAGGCGACAATGCGGCATTCGCTGATGGCGCCGTCGGCGGAACATTTATTCGGCACGGACAAGCTTGGACGCGACTGCCTGACGCGTATTCTTTACGGGACGCGGACCTCACTGATGATGACCGTGTCGCTGGTTGTCATTATTTCGGGGCTAGGAACGTTTATCGGTGTAATTTCCGGCTATTGCGGCGGCAAGGTGGATATTGTGCTCATGCGAATTGTGGATATGATGCTGGCCTTCCCGGGGATTGTGCTGGCTATTGCAATCGCCGGTATAATGGGCGGGACTATACTGAATACGATTTTAGCACTGGCTGCAGTGAGTTGGACTAAATATGCGCGGTTGGGACGCAGCCTTACGCTGAAATTGCGCGAACGTGATTTTATCGCGGCAGCTGTAACCAACGGGACAAGGCCGCTGCAGATTCTGCGGCGTCATATTTTGCCGAATATCCTGTCTACGATTGTCGTAACAGCTGCTATGGACATCGGAACGATGATTATGGAACTTGCCGGGCTATCTTTTTTAGGCTTTGGAGCTCAGCCGCCGACACCGGAATGGGGCCTAATGCTCAATGAGGGAAGGCAGCATATCCAGACAGCTCCCTGGCTGATGCTTTATCCGGGGGCGGCAATCTTGATCGTTGTGGCGATATTCAATCTTTGGGGAGACAGCCTGCGCGATATCATGGACCCGCAGCGGGCAAACTGAGTAAACATAGAGAGGGATGAAGTTTGTGAAAAATTGGGGGAAATTTATTTGCGTTTGTCTGTTATTTTGTATGGCGGCAGTCTTTATGGCAGGTTGCGGAGGCAGCAGCAAAAAGGAAGCCGACAAGAAGATGCTGAAAATTGGTGTGACAAATTTTGCGGATTCGCTCGAACCGACAGAAAATTATTTTGGCTGGGTCGTCATGCGCTATGGCATGGGGGAAAGCCTTACAAAATTTGACGAGAAAATGAATGTAAAATCCTGGCTGGCTGAAAGCTGGCAGATTAGCGGGGACCATATGACCTGGACCTTCAAAATCAGGGATGGGGTGAAGTTTTCGAACGGCAAGCCGCTGGATGCAGCCGCTGTCAAGGCTGCTTTGGAAAGATCCTTTGATAAAAATAAACGTGCGGCGACATTCTTTAAGTATAAGGAAATGCTTGCTGATGGTCAGAATCTTACGATTCGCACAGAAAAACCGGAGCCGAATATGCCGGGGTTTTTAGCTGATCCGCTCTTTTTGATTGTAGATGTAGCATCTGAATCCGGACGTAATTTTGCAAAAGAAGGTCCGATTTGCACAGGCCCCTATATGTGCGAATCTTTCGTCAAGGATAAAGCGGTTATGGTAAAGAATCCCTACTACTGGGACGGTGAAGTACCGTATGAAACCGTCGAAATCCTGTCTATTGATGATCCCAATACACGTGCAATGGCGTTGCAGTCCGGTGAGGTGGACATGGCAGTCAACATTGCGGCAGGCGACATTAGCCTCTTTAATGATAGTGCAAAGTTCCATATTGACAGAATTTCTTCTTTGCGCACAGTGCTTGCGCGGATCAATCAAAAGGGCGTCCTTGGCGATCCGAAGGTCCGTGCGGCGTTCATCAGCGCCTGCGATCGCAAGGCATACAATGAGGTTATTTTGAAAGGCACCTTTATCGAAGGGAAAGCTCCGGTTCCACCTTCAATGGATTATGGTTTCGACCAGCTTAAAGACCCGAACAGCTACAATGTCGAACGCGCAAAACAGCTTTTGGCAGAAGCAGGCTGGAAGGATACGGACAGTGACGGCATACTGGAGAAGGCGGGTAAAAAGCTGACCGTAGATTTTGTTGTGTATAACAGCCGCGCGGAGTTGCCGATTTATGCAGAGGCCGTGCAAGCAGATGCGAAAAAAATCGGTTTTGATGTAAAAATCAAGACGGTAGACTATAATTTGATTGACAAGCTGGGAATTAGCGGCGAGTATGGCCTGCTGATTTCCAATATTACAACGGCAAATACCGGAGATCCCGAGATTTTTTTGAACTGGTATTGGAGAACAAATAGTAACGGCGATAATCCGCAGAACGGTTCCGGCTACAGCAATCCCAAACTGGATGCGAAGTTTGCAGAACTCTCTACCGAATTTGATCATCAAAAGCGCCGCCAGCTCATTATTGATATTCAACAGATCATTATGAACGACGGTGCAGCCCTTTTCTTTGGGTATCCAGAAACCAACATCATCAGCTCGACCTCGCTTGAAGGCGCAAAAATGTATCCGTCTGATTATTACTGGCTGACGAACAAGATTAGACCAGCAAAAAAATAAGATTGAATGAAGGAGAAGCGGGATGTTGCTAGAGGTATCAGAGCTTTTTGTATCCTATGCGGAGCATGAAATTGTCCGGAATGTGAATTTGTCACTTGATGAAGGAGAAGTCTTGGCGATTGTGGGAGAAAGCGGCAGCGGCAAGACAACCGTTGTCCGCGCAATCCTTGGCTGCCTGCCACATGAGGGCCGTGTGAACGGCGGAAGGATTCTTTTTGAAGGTAAGAATTTATTGGAAAATACACCTGAAGAATGGTGCCGTCTCTGTGGAACAAAAGTTGCCATGGTTTTTCAGGAGAGTGGCAGTATGCTGGACCCGATTCAGTGCATCGGTCAGCAATTCGTTGAGTATATCTGTGAGCATTCGCCGATGACGAAAAGGGAGGCAGCAGAGGCGGCAAAGGGTATGCTCAGAAAGATGCATCTGCCCAATCCAGAAAATATCATGAAAAGTTATCCGTTTGAACTAAGCGGCGGTATGCGCCAGCGTGTCGGTGTGGCCCTGGCAATGTTTTTTAGGCCGCGCCTGCTGCTGGCAGATGAGCCGACCTCGGCCCTGGATGTTACGACACAGGCACAAGTGGTGAAGGAAATGATGGAGATCTGCCGCCAGGATAAAACGGCTATTATCCTTGTTACACATAATATCGGTGTGGCAGCCTATATGTCGGATATGCTGCTGGTCATGCGCGAAGGACAAATTGTAGAGGCCGGCAGAACGGATGATGTCATCGCACAGGCGAAGTCGGCATATACAAAAGAGCTTTTAGATGCTGTACCACAGGTTGGAGGGAAAAGATATGTCGGCTGAAAGGGAAAAAGTCCTGGAAATCAAACATGTCGTAAAGCGTTTCCCGGTGTCTGACGGACGTATGCTGACAGCCTGCAATGATGTATCGCTGTTGCTTTATCAGGGAGAAACACTGGGTGTTGTCGGAGAAAGCGGCTGCGGCAAGAGTACACTTGTAAAACTGATTATGCAGTTGTATGCGCCAACGAGTGGGGCGATCTGTTATCGTGGCAAAGACCTTACGCAGCTTAATGGAGAGGCTATGCGGCAGAGTCGGAAGCATATCCAGATGGTATTTCAGGATCCTGCGCAAGCTTTCAATCCGAAGATGAAGATAAAAGATATCCTCTGCGAGCCGCTGCGCAATTTCAATTTGATAAAAGAAAACGAAACAGGAAAAAAGGCCGGAGAGCTTTTAAAATTAGTGGAATTGCCGGAGGATTTTGCAGAACGCTATCCAGGAAATATGAGCGGCGGACAGCGTCAGCGCATCGGAATTGCCCGTGCGCTGGCACTGGCGCCGGAAATCCTCGTTTGCGATGAGGCAACAAGCGCGCTGGATGTATCTGTTCAGAAAAAAATCGTGGAACTTTTGGTCAGAATACAAAATGAAAAGAACCTATCCATGATTTTTATCTGCCATGATTTGGCGCTGGTATCACAGATAAGTCATCGTATCGCTGTCATGTATCTCGGCAATATCGTCGAGGTACTTGAGGGCGGCGCACTGAAAGCGGCAAAACATCCTTATGCGAAGGCGCTTCTGCAGGCGGTTTTTCCGGTGACGAAAAAAGGGGCTGCAGAGATTCGATTGCTTAAAGGAGAGATCCCAAGTCCACTGGCTTTGCCGAGCGGGTGCCCGTTTCAGACCAGGTGCCCGGAACGCAGGGAGATTTGCAGGCAAGAAAAACCGGTGCTTAAGGAGATTTCTAAAAGACACAGTGCTGCCTGTCATTTCATTTTGAATTGAAGACCGGTGTAACACCGGCGCGGTCCCGCCACGCTATTAAGGGAAAAAATCACACAATATACATTTACAAAATACCCTGAAAATGCTAAGATTTGACGTAGAAAAGCGAATTTTGAAAATTCGCAGATATGACCGATGTCATATTAGCGTTTTAAACGACAAGCATAACAGCATAGATGATAAAAATATGGTATGAAGCCATTGGGAGCAAAAGACTGCGCCCTCTGTTTTCATACTTATTTTGTTGTCCAATAGGCTGTTGACAGACTATTTGGGGGAGGGTACTATGGATAAGGACGGAAAAAGAGTTTGTCTGGATTGTTTCGAAGAATATAGCCGGGGCTGGTGAACGATGAATATTGATTATTTTACGGAAGCCTGGAAAAAAGATCTGTCCGAATTAGAGGATACACAAGCATTCTGGAATATGCGGGCCGATGATTTTAATAAGCAGCATGGTAATCAAAAACAGGGTGAAAACCGGCGGGAGCAGGTGATTGAGTTCTTAGCAAGCCGGAATATGCTGCCTGCCGATGCGAAAATTCTTGACATTGGCTGTGGTCCGGGCAAGTATTCTATTGCCTTTGCCCAGAGAGCCAAACAGGTAACAGGGATTGATATTTCGCCTAAAATGCTTGAATATGCCAGCGAGAATGCCAAGCAGCATAAGCTGGATAATGTACTTTTTGAACTGTCACCATGGGAAACCCTCAAGCTGGAGGAGTGCGGCTGGCAGAAAAAATACGACCTGGTGTTTGCTTCTATGTGTCCTGGCATCAGCAGTGCCGACAGCCTGCTGAAAATGTGCCAGGCCAGCAAGGGCGCTTGTTTTCTCAGCAGCTTTGTCGAGCGGAAGGATGACCTGCGGGATAAGCTGCATCAAGAGGTGTATGGCTGCGACCCTGATCACCGCTGGGGAAAAAATATCTACTATGCCATTAATGTACTGTGGCTGTCAGGCTACTATCCGGAAATCACCTATTATGATAATGAGTTTGACCATGTTTGGCCGCTGGACAAAGCCATTGAATTGTACAGCCACCAATTAAAGCGCATGACAAAATCAGGACAGAACCCCGGGGACATTGAAGAAAAAATTTCCCGGTATCTTGTCAGCATAGCGGTTGACGGGTTTGTATCTGAAAAAGTGCAGTCCAAGGTTGCCTGGCTATGCTGGAAAGTATAAGTCCGGCAAAAATGGAGATGCAGCTGTAAACACTACCAGTCTGAGTTCTTTGGAAGCGGAAATGAACGGATATTTTGTTCAGGACAACTGGCAGCCTTTTTATTTATTAGATTTCATGAACAAGCCCTGGGATTCTATTTAGAAAGTATTGACAAAATAGTAGCTTCTCTGTAGTATGAATACTATAAGTATTAGTAATTTTATAGTATTGAGTTAGGTGCCCTAAGGGGCTTAATAGGGAAGACCGGTGAAACACCGGCACGGTCCCGCCACTGTAACGGGGAGCAAGCTTAAGATATACCACTGAAACAACCGTTTTGGGAAGGTTTAAGCAAGCCATGATCCGAAGTCAGGAGAACTGCCTAACTGACAATCACCGTTTTTCACCCACGCGGTATGGGGAGGGGATTACAGTTAAGCAGTTCTTCTGGGATATTCTCAAGAAGTTTGCGATTTAGCTGAATTCACTCCTGGTATAAAAACCAGGAGTTTTTTATTAGCTACTGTAGGAAACTCCCGGCTGCTTGGGTAGCCGGGAGTTTCCTATCTTAACAGAATATTGACAGAGTCAGGTGCCCGTAAGGACTTAATAGGGAAGACCGGTGAAACACCGGCGCGGTCCCGCCACTGTAATGGGGAGCAAGCTTAAGATATGCCACTGGGATGAAACCGTCTTGGGAAGGTTTAAGCAAGCCATGATCCAGAGCCAGGAGAACTGCCTGATTAACAGTCACCGATTTACCCACGAGGTATGGGAAGGGGATTATAGGTATGTAACAAGTTTTCGCGGGACCTTCCTTACTTATATAAGGGAGGTCTCTTTTTATTATGCAGACCAAAACAATAGTAAGAGCTAAATGGATGAAACTAACAAGGAGATGAATTGACGTTGCAACATACTGCTGTATATCCGTTTACTGCCATTGTTGGACAAGAGGACATGAAACTGGCGCTCATATTAAATGTAATTAACCCCCTGCTGGGCGGGGTACTAATCAAAGGGGAAAAAGGCACAGCCAAATCAACAGCCGTCAGAGCGCTGGCCGATCTATTGCCTGCCATGGAGGTTAGCAAAAGCTGTCCTTTCCATTGTGATCCGACAGATAGCAGCCATTGGTGTGATGTCTGCCGGGAAAAAGCGGGACAGGATCATGGTCTGCCTGTTCAGTCTGTCAAGATGCGGGTGGTAGAGCTGCCTGTTAGTGCAACTGAGGACCGGGTTGTTGGCACGCTGGACATTGAACATGCCATCAAGCAGGGGGAAAAGAAATTTGACCCCGGCCTGTTAGCTCAGGCTAATCGCAATATTTTGTATGTGGATGAAATTAATCTTTTAGATGACCATGTTGTTGATGTGTTGTTGGATGCCGCCGCCATGGGAGTCAATACTGTGGAACGCGAGGGTGTATCTTATTCCCACCCGGCCCGGTTTGTGCTGGTAGGCACAATGAACCCGGAAGAAGGCGATATCCGGCCACAGTTGCTGGACCGCTTCGGGTTGTCGGTAGCTGTGGCCGGAGAAAACCAGCCCGAGTGGCGGGTGGAGGTTATTAAACGGCGTTTGGCCTATGAACAGGATACCGACAGCTTTGCCCAGCAATACCAGGTGGAACAGGAAACCCTGGCAAAAAGCATTATACAGGCCCACCGCCTGCTGCCCCAGGTAACCATTAAGGATGAGTTGCTCATGCTTGCCGCCAGACTGGCCATTGCGCTTGATGTTGATGGCCACCGGGCCGATATTACCGTTATTAAGACTGCCATGACGCTGACTGCCTTTGCCGGACGAACGGAAGTAGAGACAGGGGACGTAAACAAAGCCGCCCGTTTGGCGCTGCCGCACCGGATGCGGCGGCGCCCCTTTGAGGATGGCACATTGGACTGGGATAAAGTAGAAGCTGTGTTTGCGCAGCAATAGCCAAGCGGGAGGAATGCTATAATGCAGCGTATGATATTTCCGTTGGCGGCCATTGTCGGACAGGAAGCTGTCAAGCGAGCGCTTTTGCTTGCCGTCATCAACCCCAAGGCTGGCGGTGTTTTGGTGGCAGGGGAAAAGGGTACAGCCAAATCGACACTGGTGCGTTCTTTGGCCGAAGTTATTGGTGAAACCAAGCTGATTGAACTGCCGCTTAATGCCACTGAAGATATGGTATTTGGCGGCCTGGATATACAGCAGGCTGTAGAACACGGTGAGCGCCGCTTTTTGCCTGGCATACTTGCCAGAGCCCATAACCAGATTCTTTATATTGATGAAGTTAATTTGCTGCGCCATGACTTTTTGGGCAGTCTTTTAGATGCAGCTACGACCGGTATGCACCAAGTGGAACGCGAGGGGATTTCCTGCTTACATGAAGCAGCTTGTACTCTTATCGGTACTATGAATCCGGAGGAGGGAACTTTATCCCCCCAGATTCTTGACAGGTTTGGGTTATATGTTGCTGTCAGCCGGGAACAAAATGAAGTTGAGCGGGCTGAAATCGTACGGCGGATTCTGGATTGCGAAGCCCAACCGGTAAAATTTTGTCAGCGTTATGCTGCTGACACGGAAGAAATCAAACAGCAGGTGGCTGCTGCTAAAAGCCTGCTCCCTGATATTACTATAGCTGAACCTATGATGCTGCTTGCCGCACAGTTGTGTGCTAAGGCACATTCGGCAGGTCACCGGGCTGAACTGTTCTTATTAGAAGCCGCCCGGGCGATTGCAGCACTTGCCGGGCGCACCTATTTATTGCCTGGTGATCTGGACGAAGCTGCCTGTTATGTACTGCCGCAGCGCATGCGCCAGGAAGAAGAGCCGCTGCCACCTGAACCGCCGGAGCAAAACCAAGACCAAGATCAGGACAAGGATCAGGGAAACCAGCCCCCACCGCCGCCATCTGATTCGCCTGCAGAACAGCAGGAGGAATCGGCAGAACAGCCTGATCTGCCTGCTGAGCAGCCGGAAAGCGAGGG
Source organism: Sporomusa sp. KB1 (assembly GCF_007830295.1). Lineage (GTDB taxonomy): Bacteria > Bacillota > Negativicutes > Sporomusales > Sporomusaceae > Sporomusa. The sequence goes on from NZ_VLKC01000002.1 coordinate 4,685,136, forward strand.
CAGCGACCAGGAGAAAGTGGCAGAGATTGCTACAAATTTTCCTTTTATCCGGATGGATTTAGCACTGCCCCAGGATCGACAGGAACGCCGGGGCAGCGGCAAACGCAGTTTGACACGCACCGATACCAGGCAGGGACGTTATGTCCGTTCAGGTATCCCGAACGGGCCAGTGACTGATTTGGCCTTTGATGCTACTTTGCGGGCGGCTGCGCCTTATCAGAAGTTCCGTGCCAAAAACAAATGCGCCATTGCCATTGAGAGTGAAGATTTACGGCAAAAAATTCGCGAAAAGCGCATTGGCAGCACCTTCTTATTTGTCGTGGATGCCAGTGGTTCTATGGGAGCGCGTGAGCGGATGCGGGCCGTTAAAGGCGCCGTGTGCGCCATGCTGCAGGACGTGTATCAAAAGCGGGATCAAGTTGGTTTGATTGCCTTTAGGCGGCAGACGGCCGAGGTGCTGTTGCCCATTACCCGCAGCGTAGATTTGGCACAAAAATGTTTGCGCCATCTGCCGACAGGCGGTAAAACGCCACTGGCAGAAGGTCTGAGAGCAGCCTTGACCGTGCTGGCTTCCCGCCAGCAAAAAGAACAGGAAATGAAGTCGGTGCTGGTACTTGTTACCGATGGGCGGGCCAATACCGCCGCCGGCGGCGGTGATGGTATGGCTGATGCCTTAAAAATAGCCGGCAAGATAAATATGGCAGGCATACATAGTGTGGTTATTGATACCGAGAATGATTTTGTTAAGCTGGGGCTGGCCCGGGCGGTAGCCAGGGAAATGGGATCTACCTATTACAGCCTGCGGGAATTGTCAGAGCAAAATATTATGCACATTGTTAAAAATTTGTCGGAAGCCCACAGAGTGGCTATCGCTACTGAAAGGAAGGATAAGTAATGGAATTGGCGGCAGGTTTACGTTGGCGAAAAGCTATGGTTATTTCCCTGCTTGTACACAGTATTGTGTTAACCGGTGCCGGCTGGCTGGTTAATAAGGCTTTGCTGCCTATTGAGATGCCGCCGGAGACATTGATTGAGCTGGAGTTAGCCAGCGGACCGGAAGGACCGGAAGGACCGGAAGGCCCATCCTTGACGGCTGCTGCATCAGCGGCCGCCCCAGCCACTCCAGCTGCGGCCAGTCCGGCGCTTGTGCCTAATCTGCCGCAGCCCACACCGGTTCAGCCAGCACCTGCAGTTGAGTCGGTAATGCCAGAGCCGGTGGTAGCGGTTAGCGCTATGGCGTTGGTAGCCGTTGATAGTGGTGCTATTGCGGCTGCCAGTGAATCGGCTGGTGGTGATGGCGGTGGAACTTCGGCCGGCAGCGGCGGCAGTGACGGTATTTCTCAAGGAGGCCAGGGTTCCGGCGGCAATGGTATGTCCGGGGGAGGTTCTGGCAGTGCCGGGGGAGTCATTCCACCCGGAATATTGTCACGCCGGGAACCCAATTATCCAGAGCAAGCACGCCAGGCAGGTGTTGAGGGTACAGTAGTGCTCAGAATTGAAATTTTGGAGAATGGACATGCCGGTGAGGTGAGTATTGCTGAATCCAGCGGCTCAGATCTTTTAGATGCTGCTGCTGTAGCCGCCGTTCAGCGCTGGCGTTTTGTTCCAGCCAAGATGAGAGGGACAGGGCAAAGGATTGCCTGTCAAACTACCATGCCGGTAGTGTTTAAACTACGAGCGTGAACTTATGAGCAGGAACTGCGCGAACTTTAGCTCTCGATTAAAGGAGAGTAGGAAGAACGTGGTGATGGGTAGCGAGTGTATATAAATGGGTTACATATGAGGAGGAGAAAGGTTGAAAAAAAGCAGGAAAAGAAATTGGCAGAAAAAATTAGCAGTACCTGTAGCCTTATGTTGTTTGGCGTGGCCGTTACAAGCAGGGGCCGAAGAAGCTAATCCGGAGTATTCGTTTGACGAAGTAACTGTCACTGCCATGCGCTATGCAGCGAAAGATTTGGATACGCCGGCAGATGTCGCTGTATACACCAATGAGCAACTGAAAGCTACCGGAGCTACTAATATAGTTGAAGCCTTAAAATATAAGGAAGGCATTATCTATCACTCTATGGGATCACAAGGGCAGTCCTGGGGTAATATGACCAGCCAGATCATCATTCGCGGCGTAGACAACGGTACATTGGTAATGATCAATGGCGTTCCTGCCAATTTGAATGGCAAATATAATTTAGAGCAGATTCCCGTAGACTCAGTGGAACGGGTGGAGATTGTTAAAGGCGGCGGCTCGGTGCTATATGGCAGTGAGGCCTTTGGCGGAGTGATCAATATTATTACCAAAACAAAAGTAGACAACACGGTGACTGTATCAGGTGGCACCAACCAACAGAATCATGCATTATCCTTTCAGGCGGGAAAGGCAAGTTTTAACTATAATTATGGCAAGACAACAGAAGGCGGTACGGTGACTGCCACCAAATCCAGCACAACACTGGGGACAACAAAAACTCCCGTATACTATAAAATTGCTTTTGGTGACAGTAACCGGAATAGCCTTATTTGGAATTATAAGTTTAATGATAATTTAAATTTTAGTTATATGTATGGAGCTGATGATTACCATATCCTGTACCGGCAAACTAGTACCAATAGCATCCTACAGGATTCGCATTATGAAAATGACAAGCATATGGCACAATTGGAATACAAAAAAGATGATTTGACCAGCAAACTATATTTCAATAAGCAGAAGTTGGACTATACTACGTTGGAAACCGCTCGTCCGTCTATTCTGGCCTGGACAAAAGCAGAAAATACAGTGTTGGGTTTGGATACACAAAAAGCCTGGGAAGTAGGTAAAGGAAAATTATTAGCCGGATTTACTTATCAGGATGAGGGTTTTGAGCAAACCCAGCAGGCCTTTACCGGTTCCGCATCAAGCCGGAAACTGGCGGCAGTTAGAGCAACCGGATCAATTAACCGGGATCATTATGCCGTGTATAGTCAATGGGACACGCCGCTGAGCGATAAAACCCGGATGATCCTTAGTGCCCGTGAAGATGTCGTAGATACTGATGATGAGCGATTTACCGCCTTTTGTCCCCAGTTTCAGACAATAACAAAGATTGACGAGCATAGTTCCTGGTATACCAATATTGGCAAATCGTTTAATATGCCGAACTTTACATCACTGTACTACACTTCGGGGTTATTTGTCGGCAATCCGGATTTGAAGCCGGAAAAAGGCATGAACTACGAAATCGGCTATAAAGCGGAACAGGGAAGCAGTAGTTGGAAGCTTGCCTTATTCAAATTGGATATTGATGACAAGATTGAATGGAAAACTTTGTCTGACGGTGTTACCAGACAAGCCCAAAACCTATCCGGGTTTCGTAATTCAGGTATAGAAGTCAGTTACAACAATAAACTTAGTGACAAATTTTCCTATACTGTTGGCGGCAGCTACGGCAATCCTGAGTCCCAAAGCAGCGGCAGCGATACCTGGGAAAAAACATTAGGGCGCATACAACTGTCCGGAGCTTTAAATTATAAATGCGGTCCGACAGCTGCTGCTTTAAGTGCTACCTATTTTGCTGATCGCAGTGATGAAGGTGAGGATATCTCTCCATTTTTCCCAGTGGCATTACATGTCACGCACGATTTGAGCAAAATGTACACACTGACATTTGACGTTGAAAATCTACTGGATCGCAAAGATGTCAGCAATAACAGTTCAACCTCGGCTTACTATACATTGCCGCGTTCATATAAACTGGGAGTCACTGCCCGTTTCTAACAAAATTCCCGCAGGATTGAATTCTCTCTGCTGCTGATGTGCCGGGATATTCATCTGGGCCAAAACCAGAGCGCATATTATTGGGTAAAGAGGTTTACAAACATGATTCAGATGGCAAATTTGGTCAAAAAATTTGGTGAGCGTATTGCGGTTGACGGAATCTCGCTTACTATCGAGCAAGGAGCGATCTTTGGCCTGTTGGGGCCGAATGGGGCAGGTAAAACGACCATGATTCGAATGCTGACAATGCTGACCCGGCCTACAGCCGGAATGCTAAGCATAAATGGTTGGCAGCTGCCGCAGGATGAGCAAAAAATCAAGCAAATACTTGGCATTGTACCCCAGCATTTTAATCTTGACGCAGATTTGACAGCCCAGGAAAACCTGGAGTTGCACGGCAGGCTGCAGCATATTCCCCGTGTAAAGCGCAGGCAACGTATTCTTGAACTCCTGGAATATGTAGAACTTGCCGAACGCGCCGATGATAAGGTACAGAACCTTTCCGGCGGCATGAAACGGCGGCTGATGATTGCCAGGGCGCTCTTGCATGAGCCACAGGTCTTATTTCTTGATGAACCGACAGTCGGCCTTGATCCCCAAGTCCGACGGCGGCTATGGGATTTGATCAGACGTATGGCTGCTGACAAGCTCACAGTTATGCTGACAACTCATTACATTGAAGAAGCCGAGTTTTTGTGCGGGCGGGTGGCCATTTTGGAAAAGGGCAGACTGATTGCCTTACACAGTCCGGCAGAATTGTGTCAGCGTCTAGGTGTGTATGTTGTGGAGTGGAATGTTGATGAAGGCCGTCAGACTAAGTTCTTTCACAGCCGGGGAGAAGCGGCCTCATTTGCCGGTACGCTGACAATGACAACTACCATTCGGCGTACCAATCTGGAAGATGTTTTTGTAGAATTAACAGGCAGAAAGGTGGTGGACTAATGTTACAGGATATTGCAACTGTATTTTGGCGGGATTGGGTTGTTTTGCACCGACGGCTGGGAACTTTTATTCTTTCGCGCATGATCACGCCAATTTTGTACTTGGTGGCATTTGGCTGGGGAGTGGGTCGGAGTGTACAGGTTAGCCAAGGCAATTACCTGGATTATATTGTGCCAGGCATTCTTGCTCTTAATTCTATGAATATTAGCTTTAACTCAGTAGCCTCGCCGCTCAATATGAGCCGGTTATACCATAAAACACTGGAAGAATATTTGGTTGCCCCGATTAGTTCGCTATCATTTATTATTGGCAAGGTATTGGCAGGAACCTTACGCGGTATGATTTCATCAGTGATTATTATTCTCTTGGCCTATGTATTTGGCGCTAAATTTCAGCTGACCATGCTATTTTGGCTTGTTATCATCTTAAATTGTCTCGTCTTTTCGAGTTTAGGCTTTGTGGCGGCGATGCTTATTAATTCCCATGAAGATATGGGGAACTTTAGTACCTATGTGCTGCTGCCAATGTCATTTTTATGTGCAACCTTTTTCAGTATCGACAAATTGCCGGCTATTGTCCGGTGGGTGCTTGAGCTTTTGCCGCTGACACATGCCAGCCATGCCCTTAGGGCTATCGGCAGCGGCGGCGAGCCGGCAGGTCTGTCTTGGCTTGTTATGCTGGGGTATATCGTAGTGTTGTTAGCCACTAGTATTTGGACCATGGAAAAGGTACGCAAGTAAGAGATAGTAACGAAGGAAAAATGTCTATAAAGCGACTAATGAACAAGGACATTTGGATACAAGGAGTGTACTTCATGAAAAAATTGGTAACCAAAAAAGAGTTAGCACGAAAAATCGCAATTGGAATGTTAGCGCCGACTACCGTTATGTTATTGGCAGGTACGGTAAGCGCGGCAGAAGAAGATGCCTTTAACTTAGATCCAATTGTAGTAACTGCCCAGCGGTATGCCACCAAGGATTTAGATACGCCAGCGGCAATCAGTGTGTATACTCAGGAAGAATTAAAGGCAACCGGAGCAACCAGTGTGATTGAGGCGCTAAAGTATAGTGAAGGCATTATTTATCATGCCCAGGGGCCGATGGGGAATGCCCAGGGCACAATGACCAGTAAAATTATTATCCGCGGCGTAGAAAAAGGAACATTAGTGTTAATGGATGGCGTACCACTAAATCTGCATGGACGTTATAATTTAGAAGACATCCCGTTGGATGATGTTGAAAAAATTGAAGTGATTCGCGGCGGGGGTTCAGTATTGTATGGTAGTGAAGCAACTGGTGGGGTTATCAATATTATTTCCAAGAGTAAAAAAAGCAATAGTATATCCGCCTCTGTCGGCAATAATGGGACGCAAAATCATAATATAAGCTTCCAGGCGGGTAAATTTGGCATGAATTACTCTATTAATAAAACAGATGAAATTGACCATATATCTGGTGGTTATACCAGAAGCACATCGGCGTCTACAAGTGCTAGCTATGTTCCCAAACGATATTATGATTTCTCCGGTAATGACCGGGAAGCCTTGTCTTGGCGCTATACATTTGATGACAATTGGGATTTCAGTCATTCGTATGGTACGAGTGATTCGACCTATTTCTATCGTCATGCCGAAGCGGCAAATAAAGCGACGGTTGGCAGCCTGAGTTCAGCCAGTAATTTTGATACAACCTATAATCGTATGCAATTAAACTATAAAAAAGATAATGTAAAAGGTACTTTATATTTCAATCAAAAGGAAATGGATAACAATAAAACCGAGTATTGGGCTACTGTAAGTAAAAAATATCAACAACTGACTACACCGAGTATAACCAATGGTACTGACAAAGACCGAACAATTGGCTTAGATGTGCAAAACAGCTGGAAGTTAAAAGCTGATACCTTACTTATCGGTATTAATGCCCAAAGAGAAAGCTATGATGCTAAAGAAAAAGTAGATAGCGGCGACTGGGATACTCGCGCCTTTGACCGTAACGTATATTCTGTTTACGGGCAATATGATCATAAGCTAAATTCTTCGTCAAATATCATCCTGAGTGCCCGCGAAACTTGGACAGGCGGTGCTGTCGATGATAAGGATTATAGTAAATTTACACCACAACTACAATACTTGAAAAAGCTAGGAAATAATACCAGCTTTTATGCTAATGCCGGGATGTCTTTCATGATGCCTACCTTTACTCAGATATACGGTTCAGCTGGCAGGGTAAAAGGCAATCCCAGTGTTAAACCACAGGAAGGGAAACATTATGAAATAGGATTAAAACGGAACACTGCTACTCATGCCTGGCGGTTAGCTGTGTTTAACTATACGATAGATGATAGTATTTCAACGACTTATGTCGAAAGTACAGATACCTTTAACACGACCAATGAAGACATTAAAAATACCGGAATTGAATTATCCTGCAATATTAATAATGGCGGTGGCTGGCATACCAACTGGGGAATTTCCTATAGTAATCCGCAAAAATATGAAACAGATAAAAATGGGGACAGCGAAGGCTGGCATCGCTACTATGGTAAGCTGCAGCTAAACGGGGGAATAAACTATACCAATGAAAAATGGAAGGCGGCACTTACAGCTACCTATTTAGCTTCCCGTGAACGGGATACCGATACTGGCGGCAGCATTAAGCCAATGTTATTAACAGGTGCTAATGTCAGCTATAAATTGGCGGCTGATAGAGAGATCTTTTTAACAGTAGACAATCTATTTGACCGTAAGGATATTACTTCTCATTCCACGTCTGAATACTATACCTTAGGAAGAACCTTCCAGTTAGGTTATAAAATGAGTTTATAGGTTACACGATTATAAACAAGATCTATACTGATGGAGGTTAAGTCATGACCACCACTTCCTTCAAGTGGTGGTTTGTAATTAGCCCTGTAAGGGCTGATTACTTGCTACGCCTAAAAGGCGGGAGGTATCGCAAGCACTGTTACCATCGGCCACTAAAAGAGGCTCTTTAGTTCATTTCTTCTTTCTTAGCTTCTTCCTGTTGTTCTTGTATATATCTCCTTAATTACGCAGGAAACGCTGTATCAGGAATATTTGCAGAATTACGGGATGATGGGCAAGCAGCAGTTTTTAACGTCCCAGCAGCAACTGGACAAGGAGCCGGCACTGATCTGCTCTTGTTGACTGCGGGGAAATATCACATTTCACCTTCTGCAATGACCACCGCCGATCAGGCAACTAGTATTCAAGCCTGGTCCACCCTAGTCGTGAAGATTTTAGCGGACGGAAATGGCTAATAGGTATGAAGGTGGAAAGTGATTATTAAAGTGGGTGAAACATGTGGTTACATATAGGCATATTGTTAAAATTTCATATCCGGTAGTGCTTTCTATGTTATCAATGAACATAATGGTATTTGTTGATAGAACATTTGTGGCGCAATATAATCTTACTCAATTCGCCGCCATGATGCCGGCTGGTTTTTTCGCCATTGCAGTCGCCAATATTTTTACAGGAATTATAGGTTATGTCTCAGTACTTGTTGCACAATACTATGGCGCTGGTAGATATCAGGACTGTGCAGCGTCCATGTGGCAAGGCATATATTTGAGCCTGGTTTTTGTTTTGGCGTTATTTATGCTTTCGCCGTTTTTAGCCAATACATTTCAAATTATGGGCCATACCGGAGATATCTTAAAATACGAAAGGGAATATTTTCGCCTTATTATATTAGCCGAGTGCGTTCAACTTTTTTCTATCGCTTTTTTTGCCTTTTATCGCGGTATTGGCGATACTAGAATCACAATGTATGTTGGTATTGTCACAAATATTGTAAATATAGTGTTGGACTGGCTTTTAGTATTCGGGAAGTATGGTTTACCTGAAATGGGAATGCATGGGTCAGGCATAGCGACAATTATAAGCTGTACGATTGGTCTTATCCTATATGTTTTTCTTTTAACCAAGGAAAAATTTGAGTATCAGTATAATATTTTAAGAATCTACAATATTAATAGATCTTTACTTAATAAATTGTTAAAATTCGGTTTGTTTGCTGGCATACAGTCATTTGTCAATACAGGATATTTCAGCATTCTTCTTCTTATTATAGGCACAACCGGTGAATTTAATTTGACTTGCGCCAATATCTCTTTTGCAGTTGAAGCAATATTTATATTGCCTGTGATTGGCATTACAACCGCAGTGGGTATTATCGTCGGCCAGGAGAGGGGAGCCAACAGGCTGGAGAATATTGCAATAGTCACAAAAAAGGGGATAATGGTTGGACTTTGTTTTATTTTGGTCCTGATTACTTTGTGCTATTTTTTCCCTGGTTTTTTGATTTCATTCTTTAACAGCGAACAAAAACAAGAAAACGTTCTGCTTATAAATAATGCCACCATCCTGCTGGTGAGACTTACATCACTTTGGCTTATATTTGATACGATTCATTTAACTATTGGCAGTGTATTGCAATCATTAGGTGATACCAAGTTTATGATGGTAATCTATGCAATTGTACCGTTTTTGTTTTATGTAATTCTGCCATATGTATTTTGTGTAGTGGCCCAGTTCCCCCTGGTCTGGCTATGGATTACACTGTTAGGATACAGCGTAATTATGACGATATTAGTAACTAATAGATTTCTTAATGGTAAGTGGAAAAGCATTAACGTGATTTAATATTTTGAGGATAAGTCAGGTAGGTTGTATATCTGGCGAAAACCTTACTATTGTAATTTACAAGGGCCAAAAGAAGTCAATGATAATCAAAAAACAGCGGTAACGAAGCGCTCTAATTGTTCGATGGTGGCACAGGGATAGACACCGTTACAGCTTGGCCGGTATTTTTCTATAATACAATCGCTTTGCTGCCATAACTCCTGCTTTACGGGATTGAGCCAATACAAGGCCTTTGCCTGTTCCCGAATTTTATACAAAACTTCACTGCCATCCACCGTATTCCAGTTGTTTTTGGCATCTCCCAAAATCAGGACCGTTGTATTTTTATGTAATACGCCAAGGTGGTGGGTGGTAAACTGATGGATTACATTGCCGTAATGGGAGAAACCGGATAGATTAAACCCCTTTAAACTGCTTATTTTTCTAAAAACACTGTCTATATCCTGGTCTCTGAAATAATCGGTAACCTCCAGCAATTGATCAACAAACAAAAATGAGCGAATCGTTGAATATTGTTTTTGCAAGGCATATACAAACAACAGCATGAAGTAACTAAATTTCCTGACTGAGTTAGACATGTCACATAACAGGCAAATATCAGGTTTTGCTGGTTTTCTCACCAATTTTATCAGTTTCAATGGTATACCACCAGTTTGCATGGCATGTCCTATGCTCTTACTTAGATTAATTTTGCCGTGCTGCGCCGCCTTGCTCCGACGGCCTTTTTTTACGGCCAGTCTCCTTGCCAGCTTGTGCAGTTCACGGGACATGAGAGCAAGATCTGCATCAGCCACGTCCAGGAAATTGAGACACTTTGGGTTGTGCTGTTGCAGCAACCGGCTCAAATAATCCCGGCTCATGATTGTTGCCTGCTGACGCTCAAATTCTTCGACAAGAAAGTTCTCCCATTGATTCAAGCTTTCCTGCGCATTTTGGTAAGCTGCCGGGGTAAGCTTTCCTTGTTTAAGGTACTCTTCAATGGTGTCGGATACTTGAAACCAGCCGCTTTGCAGCTTAAAGCCGGTAACAGCCTCTGATTGATTCTCACAGTACAGATCCAGACTTAATTTATGCCGTTTAACAATGGCATAAATTAAGTCAATATCTTTTTTTAGTACCGTCTCTGTTAATAACGCTATGGAGGCTCCGCTTTGTGTTTGGCCAGAACCTGTTTCGCCGTAGCCTGCTTCCCAGGATGAAAAATTTTGCGGTGATAGTACGCCGGTATGGTCGGTCGCAATCTCGGGGTCCGGCTCCAGAAAAAGTTCAACAAGCTGTTGAATATATCTGGCGCCCCACTCGGTTTTAACTATTGTTGCATTCAGTAGATTATAAACAGCATACTTATTCAGTTTATTTGTTTTTAGCAGGTTCAGAACCTGGATGCTGTCGGCGATTTCACAGGTGCTGACACAAATGCCTGACTTCCTGAGAATCCTGGCCAGATCAAAGATTAGGTAGTCCACGCAACCAGTCCTTTTGATTCATTTTTTCGATAATGTTCAGGCAATCTTCCCGGTACTTCAAAAGGATATTTACAGTGCTGATCACTGTCCCGGCAGAAAGCTCCTGTACACCCAGATGACTTAGTACGGTTACCCAGTCAATGACCTCACTAATGCTTGGATGTTTTTTGCATTTTTCCAGTCTTACCCTCCGGACAAAAGCCACGGCTTGCTTTCCCAGAACATCATTAAGTGTCGGAAAATACAGCTTTAGTATTTCGAGTTCTCTTTGTTCGCTGGGATAATCCAGGTATAGATATAAGCATCTCCGGCGCAAGGCATGACTTAGATTACGGGAATTATTGCTGGTCAGGATGACTGATGGGATACTGGCGGCTGTTACCGTTCCAGTCTCAGGAATAGATATTTGCCAGTCAGAAAGTATTTCCAGCAAGAAGCTTTCGAATTCTTCATCACTTTTATCAATTTCATCAATAAGCAGAACCGAGGGCAGTTTACTGCTGATGGCTTCCAGTAAGGGTCTTGTCAGCAGAAATTCTTTAGCATAGATACTCTGAGTCGTAGCAGACCAATTCGTTGGAGCTGCCCCCTGTGCCTGGATGTATAGCAACTGTTTCTGATAATTCCAGTCATACAAAGCTTTGGCTTCGTCAATTCCCTCATAGCACTGCAGCCGGATCAGTTTTCGGTGCAGATAGTGGCTCCAAGCTTTTGCCAATTCCGTTTTTCCGGCACCTGCCGGTCCCTCTATCAATATTGGTTTGTTTAACAATACCGATATTGATAGAAGCATTGCCGTACTGTCATCGGCAATGTAGCCTTGCTGCTGCAAGCCTTGTTTTAATTCTTCCCAGTCGTTTACGGTCATTTGTTCCATAGTTACCTCTACTCTGTACGCTCTTATGCATGAGATAGCACTATTGTATATTGTGCTCAAATCATGATTCGCTTTTTTACTAGTATAGCAAATTAAATGCCGCTTGACGATTAGAATTGAAAAGTGATTAAAAGCTATACGTTCCGGGGTTTTAGCTAGAATCCCCTAATTTGCGCAAATAAATATATATATCGAATGAGTAATGTCCATCTGCACTTACTAAATATTAAAAAACATTTAGACAATTATACCGATGGCAGTGGTAAGACGATTATACAGGTGTTGATCAAAATGCGTATACCCTGAGGCTGGATAACAAGGTAGGCAATGGTGATTTAATCTGGAGATGACAGATGCGGTAGTGGCTGAGTTAGAGCAGTATGTACTGTCAATCCCGGAAGTGACTTATTGTTTAAGTGATGTAGGGTTGATCAGCAGTAATAAAGCCAAGCTGACCGTGCAGCTTGTTGGTAAAAGAGAACGTAGTCGCAGTGTTTGGCAAATTACTGATGCTACCAGAAGCTTTGCTAAAAATAATCTTTCACAAGCAGCGGTACGAATTTCTGAATCAAAGTCATCAGTAGCCGGTATTTCAACAGGTGGTGGAGAAGAGCACTCCTCACTGCTGATTTATTTGTTGGGATCAGATATGGATAGCTTGATTAAAGCTTCCTATCAAATGCAAAAAAACCTGACCAAGGTTACAGGCATCAAAGATATTCGGAGTAATTACCGGGTAGGGGTTCCTGAATTCAAACTAACAGTGGACCGGGACAGAATGAAATTTTTCAATACCTCGGTGCAGGATGTGTAATTATCCGTTCTATAGAGTAGTCTTTTTTCACCCTGCGAATGATAGGAATGAGAGAGGTTTTTTCACTTTCACCGCCGGAAATAATATTAAAAGCCATGGGAATACCATTTGAGTCCATCAGAAGCCCCATCTGTACAATTGGATCAGGACGGTGTTCTTTGGAAGGACCTTTCTTTCGATGCGCTTAGTAATGGCATATCCGAGATTTTTTCTGGTAGAGGTACTATTTTCAAGGCGGTGCGTTGTATCTAAAGGAGTAAAAATTTTTTAATTAAATATCAGGAATATATTTGAAATTTTTAGTGTCATAGGTTATAATTTATAGCGATAATGATAATCATTATCGCTATAAACAGCTCTGAAATTTACTGCTTATAACCTATTATTTAAATAATATTTTGCGAACAAATGCCGGCGGCAATATCCCAGATAACTTTGCAGGGACTACAGGCTTATCAGCAGGGAGATGATGTGCATGGAGTATTGGAGAATGCTGCTGTGATTACGGCAGCACGGCTCAGAGCCTATCTTAATTATTTGAGTAGTTATCCAGTCCGGACAGCCGATGGCCATTACCGGTGGTGTCGGTGAGGCGTTGGTGGCGACTGCTACCGGCCTAAGTGTTGCCGTACTGGCGTTTGTCGCCAATATTATCTTTACTCAGCGTCTGGATCGCCTGGTTACCGATATGGAACAAACCTGTGCTGTTGTTATCGCTTCTCTGCGAAATTGGCCGGTGCGGAGGCAAAATCATGAGATTGCGTAGCTTGCGGGTGGAAGAGCAGCCACAACTGATGGTTATTCCGATGATTGATATTATACTTTTTTTTGCTGGTTTTTTTCATGATGAGTACATTATACATGGTGGAGCAGCATACTATGCCGGTCAGCCTGCCGCAGGCGACTGCCGTACAGCAGGATACACAGCGCAATATTAATGTTACTGTCACGCAGGATGGGTGGATACTGTTTGAACAGGAAGAACTTCCGCTGGCGCTGATAAAAAAGAGGGTAGGAATGGAAGTCGCCGGTCAGCCTGACAAAGTATTTGTCCTCCAGGCTGATAAACAAGTGGAATATGGTCAGGTTATCAACGTTTTAGATGTACTGAAACTGGCCGGCGCCCGCAAGGTAGCGGTGGCAGCCGAAGTGAAAGCGAGGTAATTGGTATGGTAGTCGGCATGAGTTGGCGGCGGGCAACAGCGATATCTGTTTTTGTTCATTTTTTATTGCTGGCAGGTTCCGGGCATTTGTTCGCCGGCTTATTTCCTGAGACAGTAATCAACGAACAATATATCGAACTGGATTTCCAAAACGAACCGCAGGTGGCGGCCACGGTCGCAAAAAATATACCGGCGCCTGAGGTGCAGCAAACTAATACTCAGCCGGCACTTACCGCCCCAGCAGCGGCACACCAACCCCGGATCACTCCACAGCCGGTTGCTGTCAATCAAGTGTCGGCGGCTTCGGCTCCTGCGCCAACTGAACCTGTTGTTGGCACAGGAGAGGCAGAAGCGGTAACGGCGGCTGCGGACGTCGGGAGCAGCGTACCAAGCGGCAGTCAAAGCGGCGGGATAGCTCCACCCGGTGTACTGAGCAGGGTAGAACCTGTTTATCCGCACGCGGCCCGGCAAGCTGGAATAAATGGAACTGTGGTAGTGAAAGTTCAGGTTTTGGAGAACGGGAATCCAGGGAACATAGTGCTGCTGCGGACATCTGGCAATGATTCTTTGGATGAAGCGGCAATAGATGCCGTACAGCAATGGCGGTTTGTACCGGCTCGCAACCGGGATACCGGGCGGACAGTCGCATGCGTCACCACAATTCCCGTATCTTTTCGTTTAAACGGTTAATCCGGCTAGGTAATCCTTAGCAAAGGAGGTGGGAAATGCACTTTTACCCAAAAGGAGAAACTGCTGTGAATGGATTGCAAACGGAAAGGCAAACAGATAATAAACCGGAAGAGCATTGGTTGTTTTATAACAACAGGAGACATTTGATGTACTCTGCCCAGGACAGTATGAATTCTCTCTCATTTACCCACGACTTTGGCAGTGGGAAAGTAAAGCAATTGTTAACCTGTCCTTGTGCCCGAATCAGAGAGACTGAATTTACATTTCGTGATACCATGTGCGGCGGCATGAATTTTGGCATGCCGCGCAGGGTGCTTTATATTTGTCTGGCAGGGGAATTTGTGCTGGAGGATAAAAACCTGATTGTAAATCCCGCTCAATTTCTTGCCTTTAGTGCAACCGATCTGAAGCGTGTTATATTTCCCCCCAATGTGCGGCAATGGATTGTCACGGTGGAAATCTATCCAGATAAACTCAAGGCTTGTGACGACGATGGTTTATCAACCGCGATGCGGCGTTTGTTAGCCCTCAATACAACTTTTTCCACGCATAAACTGTCACTGGCGATGAAAACAGTACTGCATCAATTGCTCAATTGTCCTTATAATGATTTGGTAAGGACGATCTATATGGAAGGAAAGCTGCTTGAATTTATGGCAGTTTATCTGAATGAGATCATCTGTCAGCAGGAAACGATGCCCGGAGGTTACCCGCACCTCTCCCGGCAGGATGTAAAATGTATTTATCAGGCAAAGCAAATTTTGGATCAAAGCTTTGTTTCGCCGCCAACTCTTGCCGGGTTGGCAAAACTGATTTGCCTGAATGAATTCAAGTTGAAAAATGGATTTAAACAATTGTTTAGTCAAACCGTGCATGCTTATGTTGTAACTAAAAGACTGGAACTGGCAAAACAACTGTTTGAGGAAAAGCAATTCAATGTGAGTGAAACGGCATCTCATATCGGTTATGCTAATGCCAGTTATTTCGCACTGGCATTTCGCAAAAAATTTGGTATAACCCCGAGTGAATATCTTCTATCGCAAAGGGGATAGGCAAGTTGCTCGTTTATAAGATAGAGTCTGCTTAAAAAACAAGTGATATGGACTGTTCCAGTCCATATCACTTGTTTTTTAAGCAGACTCGCTGATAGAAAGTATAACTTTCCCCGGGTAAAGGCAACGTAGGCTGTCATCTTAGCCCAAGGCGGCGCAAGCCGTGTTTTCTTTAGTGGGTAAAAAATCCGTTTAGTGTTCATCAAATCCTTTTACAGGTAGAGATGAACTGCCGTTTTTTAGTATGCTTTACAGGTGATATTGATAATAATTATCAATATCACCTGTAAAGCAATGAATGGGGAGGTGAAAGCGTGAATGATGTAATTGTATTTAAAGCTTCTAAGCCTGATCCCCGGGTCTGGTTGTTTCTGGTTATGATCGTATCCTTATTGACTTTTCTCTGCGGGAGTCGCAGTGAGCTTTTCAGTTTGTTTGCCATTCTTGCTGCGGTCATGGTTTGGCAGAAAATGATATCTGTCGCTGGTTATTTTGTGGCATTCTATGCGGTCTTATTGGTACTCAATGCATGTCTTGGGCTGATATCAATACCACTGATCAGTATGGTTGTTGCCATGGTTATCTTGCTTTTGTTCAGGCTTATTCCGCTGTATATGGCCTACAGCATTCTGGTGGAAAAAACGGCCATGAATGAATTAATTGCAGCATTGGAACAGCTGCGAGTTCCCAAAATGTTGATTATTCCCTTAACGGTAGTCTACCGTTATATCCCCACAGTGAGGTACGAAATCGCACATATCAATGATAGTTTAAAAATGAGAGGGCTGGAACCATCAGTTATGGGGCTGCTGTTACACCCGGTAATGACAATAGAAAAGTTCATGATTCCGTTGCTTGTACGCAGCAGTAAACTGGCAGATGAATTATCGGCGGCAGCGTTGTGCAAAGGGCTTGATGCCAGGCATCCAAGAACGTCCTGCACCAGAGTATGCTTTGACAAACAGGATGCCATTTGCTGCGTTATCTTTGCCGTGGTCGCAGTGACATTTATTGTTATGCATAAGCAGCTGTTTATGTCCGGTTAATTAGGTAGAAGGGAGAATTTTAAAAACGGTGATTCAATTCCGGGATGTGCATGTGACTTACCGCAATCGTGATCAGGAAAGCCTTGCGGGTTTCAGTCTGGATGTAAAGCAAGGCGAATTTGTAGTCTTAACCGGCAAAAGCGGCTGTGGGAAAACAACGGTAACTCGCTGTGTCAACAGTTTAATACCGAATTTCTTTGACGCTGAGCTAACGGGGAAAGTTTCTGTTGGTGGATTGGATATCAGTACGGCATCCATTCGCGAAATATCACGCAAGGTAGGCTCGGTTTTTCAGGACCCGCGCTCCCAGTTTTTCACCTTGCATGTTAGCAGCGAACTGGCCTTTCCCAGTGAAAATTATGGGGTTGGAAGAGGTGCGATGCAGGCTCAAATAACGAAGAGCGTGCAGGATTTAAACCTGAAAGAGCTGCTGCCGCGGCCGATTTTGGCGCTTTCCAGCGGTGAAAAGCAAAAAGTAGCCGTGGCAGCTGTGTATACCTTGGACCCGGAGGTTTATGTGCTTGATGAACCATCCGCTAATTTAGACGCAGCAGCGACCGGGCAGCTGCTCGCTATACTGCAGACGCTCAAAACCCAAGGCCATACCATTATTATTGCTGAACACAAACTGTCCTATTTAAAAGCTGTGGTTGACCGTGTGATTTTGCTGGAAGACGGGAAGCTGAAGGAGGAATTAAGCGGCAGGGATTTTTTTGCAAAGCCGAATCAGTGGTTCCGGGATAGAGGCTTGCGTTGCTTGGTGCAGACGATCCGGCAGCTGGGAGTCCCTGTGCTGCGCCAGCGGGCAGACGGCGAATCTCCTTTGCTGCAGGCCCTGGATCTATCTTTTGGCTATATGAGAGGGAAACCGATTTTGGATAACATCTCCTTATGCGCTTATCGCGGTGAAGTTGTCGGTATCATGGGCAAAAATGGCGTTGGCAAGAGCACCCTGCTGCGTGTGCTGATGGGACTGGAAAAACAAAGCAGGGGAGAAATCCGGATTGAGGGAAAACCGGCCGGCGCCAAAGCGCGAATTGCAAGTTCCTTTTATGTAATGCAGGATGTCGATTACCAGCTTTTTTCCCCCAGTGTATGGGATGAGCTGCTGCTGGGATGTAAAGAACCACAAAGTATGGAGGAGAAAGCAACGCAGTATCTCCGTTTTTTTCAGCTGGGAAACGTTACAGAGATTCATCCTGCTGCTCTGTCCGGCGGCCAAAAGCAGCGGTTGGCGATTGCGCTGGCGTGCATGCGCAATGCCCAATTTGTATACATGGATGAGCCTACCAGCGGCTTGGATGGGGAAAACATGGCAAAGGTTAGTCAGGCCATAAGAACAATGGCGCACGCGGGGCGATGCATTTTTGTAGTTTCGCATGATGACGAATTTGCGGAAAACACCTTTGATAAAATATTGTATTTGACGGCAGACGGCAGTCTTAGTATGCAATGAAAAAAAGGGGGAATTACCATAACTGCAAAAACAACCAACAGTCAGACGGTGCGCTATTTGATTACTATTGGTATTTTCAATGCATTAATCATCGGAATTTTTATGCTGCTGGGGTTTACCATTGGCCTCATTCCTGTGATTCTTATCTTCATGCCGGTCATTTTAGCGATACCGGGAGGAATAATCTTTATGCTAATGCTGACCAAAGCGCCGCTGCGCGGAGTATTCGTCATCAGTGGCGCTTTGCTGGGGTTGGTTATGATTAACATGGCACCGGCCGGTATGTTTGGACTGAGCATTTTTCTGGGAGGTGTTTTGGGAGAGCTGGTCTTTGAACTGCTGGGAAGAGAAAAGTTTGCTGCGGCGGCAACTGGCTTTGCTTGTTACATGCTGGGATTTGCCGTGGGGGAAAGCTTTCCGCTTACCTTTATGAAGGAAGCCTACCTGGCGCAGCAGGCGGCAAATGGAGCAGAGCAATTGTCTATCCTTCAACAATGCCTGGATTATATGAATCCGACCCTGCTGGTTATTATTTGTCTGCTTACCGTGATTGCCGCTTATGTGGGCAGCTTATGGGGCCGGCGGTTGCTGCGCACACATTTTAAAAAAGCAGGTATTGCATAACCGGAGAAAGCGGTGTGTGTTCGTTTACTGATTCGCTTTTGATTATAATGATGAGGTGATGTTATGAAGAAAAAGCAGCAACAGCGTTTACTCAGCGTTCTGGTGAGCGGGGCTGTATTATTATCCGGATCGGCGGCGTTTGCTGAAGAACAGGAATTCAATCTGGACGAGTATGTGGTTACGGCCAGCCGGATGCCGGTAAAAAAGACGGAAACGGCAGCCAGTGTGACCGTTGTTACCCGTGAAGAAATTGAAAAAAGCGGGGCAGTCAGTGTACCGGATATCTTGAAAAAGACTACCGTGACAATGCAGAATGACCGTACCGCCAGTGTTCCTACCATTAATGGCGACGTACGCGTGCTGGTTTTGGTCGATGGCCGCGAAGTCAACTGGAAAGGCGGGGGAATGCACATGGGGCAGTCCGGCGCAAATCTTGACTATTTACCCAGCGTGGACAGCATTGAAAGGGTCGAGATCGTCAGAGGGCCTGCTTCCGCCCTGTATGGCAGCGACGCGGTAGGCGGAGTCATCAATATCATCACCCGTAAAAGCTCCGAACCGGTCACCCGTTATTCGGCGGAAGGCGGCAGTTGGGGTTTGCGCCGGTATAAACTGACTACCGAGAATAAGGTCGGTGATTTCAGCTACCGCATCAATTTTGAACGGGAACGCCAGGATGACTATCACTATAAAAGGTCTGACGGTCAGGACGCCAGAGCCTTAAATACTGCCCTGGATCAGGATAAACTGGGAATACGGCTGGATAAAGAATTCGGCAATGACCGTTCACTTACTCTGACCATTGATCATACCGACGGCCGGAAAGGCTTTAATGTCATGCCAGATGCCATTCTCTTCGCCAAATCTGGTGGAAGTACCAACTATTTTGCCAATATAGTGCAACCCTATGTCGAGAATAATGTTGCTTTAACCTATCGCTGGAATCAGGGAGAAAAAAACAATAATTTTATTCGAGTGTACCGCAACTATCTTACATATAATTACGATCGGCATATGGACTATA
Source organism: Sporomusa sp. KB1 (assembly GCF_007830295.1). Classification (GTDB taxonomy): domain Bacteria; phylum Bacillota; class Negativicutes; order Sporomusales; family Sporomusaceae; genus Sporomusa. The sequence continues at coordinate 4,704,710 of NZ_VLKC01000002.1, forward strand.
CGTATCCCGATTATTATTTTAACGGGCTGTCATATACGAATCAGGCTGACGGCGCGGAATGGCAGCAAACCTGGCAGCTCAGTGATACCTATACACTGCTGGGCGGCGCGTCCTGGCGTGAGGTCACGGCCGATTCCGTGGAGTATCCGATTTCGTTTATGGGGGTTCAGGGATACAATTACAGCGACAAAAAAATATCCAATAGGGCCTTCTTTTTAGAAAATAACTGGCGGCTGCCGAAAAACTGGTCGGTGACAGCCGGGGTGCGCTATGATGATTACACCTTGTTCGGCGATAAAACCACGGCCCGTATTACAGCAAATCGTGAACTCAATCAGAACACCAATGTTTTTGCCTCTTGGGGACAGATATTCAAAACGCCGTTCATTGCAGATGTCTATGGGGGCGGTTTCATGGTGCCCAATCTGAACCTCAAGCCGGAAACCGGCGATGTGATCACACTGGGGATGAACACCCGCCTGGCCGCGGGAACCGAGCTCCAGGCCAGCGTGTTTAGCAGTCGTCTTAACGATGCACTTGATTATATTATGGTTGGGACAAATAAGTATCAGTGGCAAAATATAGCTGAATTGAAAAGACGAGGGCTGGATATTAGTCTGAAACGCCGGTTATCGCCGCAATGGCAGGTAACGGCAGGGTATTCTTATGTAAAAGTGGAGGAGCAGGGGGCTACTGAGCGAGAAGAGTTTAACAACAATGAGCCGCATGGTTACCGGCTGGGCCTACAGTACGGACAGGACAAATGGGATGCCGACTTTGCTCTCCGGGGCGCAACCGGACGCGATTTACGGGCGTTTACATCATCAGACTACTGGGTGGTCGATTTGGGAGTAAAGTATCAGATAAACCCGGCTACCCGCCTTTATCTGAAAGTATACAACCTGACAGACGAAGCTTATGAACTGCATGGCTCCTACGGAGATGCCAGCGGGTTTACAGGACTCTATCCAATGGCGGGAAGACAGATTGTTATTGGTATTGATCAGCGGATATAGAACACAAGTGCAGGGCCGGAAACAAGAAACCGCTATTTGCCTGCAGATGGCAAATAGCGATTCTTGTTGAAAGCGCAGCTACCGCAAAATCTCGGAGAGGAAAAAATACAGATGAAAGAAACCAATTGGCTGCGAATAGTGTTGTCCTTTGCCACAGAGTGTAAACTGAAGATGATTTTTTCGGTACTATGCGCCATTGTCAGTGTCACGGGCGGAATTGTGCCCTATGTTGGTGTATATCAAATCATCATCTTATTTCTTGATGGAAAGCAGACGGTAACCAGCATCTTATTCTGGGCGGCAATAGGTCTTGCCGGGCATATCGTAAGGCTCGTTTTTTATGCCATATCTACTATGTTCGCGCATTTTTCCGCATATAGTATATTAGAGAATATGCGGCTCAGGATTGCTGACCGATTAATGAAAGCGCCGCTGGGCACTGTGCTCAATCAAACAGTAGGAAAGCTGAAAAATGTGATTATAGACCGGGTGGAAACCATTGAGATTCCGCTGGCCCATCTGATTCCGGAAGGTATTTCCAACCTGCTTTTGCCCCTAGGCGTAGTTGCTTATCTTATGATGATCGATTGGCGCATGGCACTTGCAGCAATAGTTACGGTGCCGGTCGCCGCCGGTGCATATGCAATTATGATGAAAACATTTAATAAACAGTATGCTGATTATATGGAGTCCAACAGCTATGTAAACAGCGTAATTGTAGAATATGTAGAAGGCATTGAAGTCATCAAGGCATTTAACCAGTCCACCTCGTCTTATGAAAAGTTTGAAAAAGCAGTAGAGTCTTTTAAAGCGTATACATTCAATTGGTTTAGAAGTACCTGGAAACTTATGAACTTTGGTGGAGCGGTTTTGCCGTCAACCTTGCTTGGTACGATGCCATTCGGCATGTATCTGTATCTGAATGGCTCCTTAAGTCCGGCAGAGCTTACGATGTGTTTGATATTGTCTTTGGGAATAGTAGCACCGTTAGCCAGCTTCACGGTATTTGTGAATGATGCAAAGGCCATAGAATATGCTGTGAAGGATGCAGCTGAATTTTTAAACCTAAAGGAACTTGACAATGCGAATGAACCAGCAAAGCTTAAGCAGTATGATATTGAGCTTCATAATGTATCCTTTTCTTATGATGCAGATAAAAATTCCCCTACGTGTATGGAAAACAACGTACTCCAGACCGTTAATCTAAAGCTCGCACAAGGGACCTTTACAGCGTTGGTTGGTCCTTCCGGCGGGGGAAAATCAACAGTTGCGAGGCTGATTGCGCGTTTTTGGGATGTCGGGAGCGGCGAAATCAAAATAGGCGGTGTTAATATAAAAAAACTGCCACTGACACAACTTGCCGATACGGTAAGTTTCGTAACTCAGGACAATTTCCTGTTTAACTGCTCGCTTAGGGAAAATATCCGCCTTGGCAATCCCCAGGCTTCTGATGAAGCAGTAATAGCAGCAGCAAGAGCAGCTTGTTGTGATGAATTTATCCGCAATTTAACTAACGGGTATGATACCAATGCCGGAGAGGCAGGAGGGAAGTTATCAGGTGGAGAAAAGCAGCGAATTGCCATCGCCAGAGCCATCTTAAAAAATGCGCCAATTGTTATCCTGGATGAAGCAACCGCTTTTACCGACCCGGAAAATGAAGATAAACTACAAAAATCTATTGCCGCCCTTACTAAAGATAAAACCTTATTGGTTATTGCGCACCGGCTGTCAACGATTAGCAATGCAGATCAAATTGTCGTTATGGAAAAAGGGCATATTGCCAAGACCGGTACACATGAAAAGCTGCTTAAGGGCTGCGAACTATATCGGGACATGTGGGAAGCTCATATCGGTGCAAAGAACTGGGCAGCTAACAATGAGAAAGGAGCTGTAAAGTGATATGTTCAGATCAATACAACGAATTATTGAGTGGTCCGGGCAGCGGAAAAAGCGCTTGTACAGCGGCTTTGTATATTCCTTCTTTCATAGCATGTTTGCAGCGATGCCGATTATGGGAGCTGCATATGGACTGAATCTCATCATAGCCGACATGAATGGCAGCAGCACGCTGACAATAGACTGGGTATTCTATATGTTAGGGTTTATGATCTTTACTGTAGCAGGCAGGTTTCTGTTTGCTTATCTGCGCGCTGCCTCGCAGGAAAGTATTGGTTATGAAGTGGCGGCAGAACAAAGAATTGCAATTGGCGCCAGCTTAAAACGGGTTTCTTTAGGCTTCTTTAGTAAGCAGAATGCCGGAGAAATTGCCGCGGCTGTAACAACAGATTTATCATATATTGAGATGTTCGGGATGAAAATGATCGATGTTGTTGTAAATGGATATATTAGCGCAGTGACAATGGTGTTTTGTCTGGCTTTTTATAATATCTGGGTTGCTTTGATTGCGCTAACAGGGATACTGCTGTCTGCCTTGTTCTTAGCATTGTTGGGAAATAAGAGCAAAGAAAATGCACCGGTGCATCAAAAGGCACAGGATAGCATGATTGCAGCTACAATTGAGTATATCAGAGGAATGCCTGTAGTTAAGGCGTTTAAGCAGGCTGGAGTTTCCCAGGAGGGAATTCGCAAGGCTTATCAGATAAGTAGGAGCATTAGTATAAAAATTGAAAAGAATTATGTTCCTTATAATTGCCTCCATTTGTTGTCGCTTAAGGCGGCATCGATAGGAATTGTTCTTGCCTCGGCACTATTGGCTGTAAATGGAGCGATGGATATCCCGACCATGCTCATGATGGTAATATTCTCTTTTGTCATCTTTGGTCAGATTGAAACAATAAATAACGCCGCCCATGTATTGGAAATGATTGATGCCACCCTGGATAAATTAGCTGGCATCGAACAGGCTAAATTTATTGATCAATACAGCAAAGAGATAAAGTTATCTACCTATGATATTCAGTTTCAGGATGTCACTTTCGCCTATGAACAGCGGGCTGTGTTAAAGAATGTATCGTTCAGCATCCCGGAGAATATGACTACAGCAATCATTGGCCCCTCAGGAAGCGGCAAATCGACAATATGCAGTTTGCTTGCCAGATTCTATGATGTTGATCAAGGCAGTATCTCTGTAGGCGGCGTCGATGTAAAAGCTATGACTTGTGACAGCCTTCTTAAAAATATCAGCATGGTATTTCAAAAGGTGTATTTGTTCCATGATACAGTACTGAATAATATTCGGTTTGGAAAACCGGAGGCCACCTTTGAAGAAATTGTGGAAACAGCAAAAAAAGCCTGCTGTCACGACTTTATTATCAATCTGCCTGACGGATATCAAACAGTAATTGGCGACGGTGGTTCTACTCTTTCCGGCGGTGAAAAACAGCGCATCTCAATCGCAAGGGCAATGCTGAAGAATGCGCCGATTGTTATTCTGGATGAGGCAACCGCCAGCGTGGACCCGGAAAACGAGCATACAATTCAAACAGCGATCAGTGCTTTGGTACATGGTAAAACGATGATCATCATTGCCCACCGTTTAGCCACCATCCGGAATGCAGATCAGATCCTTGTGGTCGATGATGGCCGCATTGCGCAGCGAGGAACTCATGAGGAGCTCATGAAACAGGAAGGCGTTTATAAGCGGTTCATAGCAATACGAAAAACAGCGGAAGGCTGGAGCATATAAAATAAGTAAGCAAAACAGATTCACAAACAAAAAAACTGCTATTTGTATGCAACTGACAAATAGCAGCTTTAGTTGCTTTGGGGAATTTGTTGCCAAATCGGTAACCAATTTGCCGGGATATTAAAGACTTTTTTCCATTGCTTGAGGCTTTGCCGGCAAAACGCCACTCTGACGGTACTGTTTAGGGGTAATGTCAAAATACTCTTTGAAAGAATGGAAAACCGGTAAGGTCGTGACCATGCCCAATAGCGATTTTAACACTGATCCGCCCACTGCAAGAAATGGGTGTTACACAGGTGAAGGAAATCCTTGATACTTCAATTTATGAAGGACTTTTCGCTGCCACTGTATTAACACTGTTGGTGTTGCCGGTGATGTACGCCGTCTTGTATAAAGCGGCACCAGGCCTGAACCGGCTGAGGCTGGGAAAGAACATAAATAGTGACCTATTTTAGCTATGTGGGACAGAAGTGAGCAGGAGTTTTATTCCTGATACCGAAGATATCAAAAAAAGAAAGAAAAGAGAGGGTGTTTTGCATGAGGTATTTCTCTAAAATGCGATTAATCATTGCAACCATTTTATTACTAGTTATTGGGATAGCAGTTCCGGCTATGGCGAGTACCAATTCTACGATGACTCCTCCTAAAATTATTACTTTAGCGCCGATTTCTCTTTCACCGGAAATGAGGGAAAAATACTCGGAACAAACAATATTGGTCAAAGTAAAGGCGACAATAGCTGAAGCCGGAACAATAGCTAGCGATATAAAAATAATTACAGGTTCTGGTGATGAGGCTTTTGATCAGGCCGTAATAGAATCAGTAAAACAATCGGTATTTAGTCCGGCTTATACTAGTGATCATCAGGCGGTAGCCAGTTCATTCATTTTGCCTTTACAGGTTAAAGTAGAAAAATATCTGCCAGAGGAACCGATAACCAATGAAAATGTGCAGGCTACGGAGCAAAAATAAGGTATAGTTGAGGTTAATCAGTATAAAAGACATCAATTTTCATACCAGCCAGGACGGAAATTTGTAATTAATGGAGGTAGACAGTGAACTCGTTTCAGCTATGCTGAAACGAGTTCACTATTGCTTTAAATATAAAGGTTATAGTATCATTTCAACCAAAACTGTCAGTATCCTTCCCGTATTTTAAGTTTATAAGCCGGGATAGGGACCTGCACCGCGTTCTCTTTAACCATTGTAAGACTAGGTTTTGATTGACTTAATTCGTTCAGCCTATCAGAGATATCCTGATTCGCAACGCGCTGTCATGGAGAAGGCGGTCTGCCGGACCGGGCGGCCCGCCCGGAATCCGCCCATACGAGAAAAAGTGGTTAGAACACAAACTCCGGCGGCCGGCAGCAGAGAATTAGTTTAATCATGATTTGACTTTCACCCGAAAACGCCTTGTCGATTTCTCCCATGGCCGGAGCCACTGCCGCTCCGGCTATGATAGTGAGAACAAGCCGTATGTCAAAAAAGCAAGAATAAACAAAAAACACAACAAAATAGGGCGAAACCGCTCGACAGCAGGCGGTATATGTGGTAAAATTTGGACAGCAAAGAAAATAAAGAAAAACTAATTAATAAACTAAATTTTGGTACAGGTGTCCGTAAGGGCCTAACAGAAAAGCCGGTTGAAAGCCGGCGCGGTCCCGCCACTGTAATGGGGAGCAAAGCCAGGATATGCCACTGAGACATACGCGTCTTGGGAAGGTTGGCAGCAGGGTGGCTTCTTTTTTATTTTGTGGCGACTGTCTGAAACCATCAGTGAGGAGGGAAAGACAATGAAAAAAAGAATCTATGCCGTGTTGATTTTCTTTGCAATGAGTGTGGCCGGCCTGGCCGTTGCCGCAGCTGCCGACCCCGCCGGCCTCGATAGAGGACGCCAAGGCTACCGCCGCTTACATTGCCGCAGTGGATGCCTATCTAAAAGCGTCCCAGATCTACATTGACGCCGCGACCAACGACGCCAATCTGGTCATCAAGGAACGAAACGCCGCCATCGAAAGCGCCAACAAGGCTGTCGCTGATTATAATGCCTTTTTCAAAATCGACACGAAAAAATAACCGGCTGTGAGCCGGTGCGGATGCAGCGTAAGGAAAAAGAAACGCTATGCTTGGCCTTTACCGCCCTCATAAAAAAGGCGACATGGTATCGTAACAGAGTCAACAGTGAAAATTTCCATTTTACTACGAATCAAAAGATCGCAGGTTCGAATCCTAGCGGAGTCGCCATAGGGTTCGCTTGATAATTATAAGATATATTTAGTCAGACTGAATAATTCAGCAAAGAAGTAATTGACAATTCATGGCAAAAGATGATATTATTAGTATTAAATGTAGAATAGTGTGTTTTGACTGACAATTGAATAGTATTGAGGTAGGTGCCCCTAAGGGGCTTAATAGGGAAGTCCGGTTTATGCCGGCGCGGTCCCGCCACTGTAATAGGGAGCGAATCCAAGGAATGCCACTGGGACGAGAAGTCTTGGGAAGGTTTGGAGGAGCAATGATCTAGAGCCAGGAGAACTGCCTATCTTTTAATCACCGTTTTTCACCCACGAGCGATGGGGAGGGGATTACAGTTGTTCATCTGCTTACTTAGAACTGTTCTAAGTAAGTTGTGTGGTATTGCTGAATTCACTCCTGGTTATTATTAATCAGGAGTTTCTATTTAGTTTGCTGTAGAATATCTCCCGGTTGCCATGGCAGCCGGGAGTTTTCTAATATGTCCTTCTTCTTACTACTCCTTATGTTTTTTATTGCTATTTTTTCTTGGTCATATTGTGCAAAGGGGGTTAAACATAATGGATACACATTCCGTAACATTTCTCCCCATAGGAGTTACAGTATCAGTTGAGCGAGGTACCGATCTGTTGACTGCCGCGGGCAAGGTAAATCTAGAAATCAAAGCACCTTGCGGCGGTGACGGCACTTGCGGCAAATGTGCCATTATCGTAAAAAGCGGTAAGGCGAAAGCGCGACGCGATAGCCATTTAGAGGTGCGCATGGCGGCAAAAGGGTTGAATTTGGCTTGCCAAACCCTGATTGAGGATGATGATTTGGTTGTTGAAATTCCCAAGACATCATCCATGAGCAAACACCAGGTACTGGTTGAGAATGTTGCATCAGGGGATGGCGCTTCAGATGTTTTACGGGAGTATCTGCTCAGTGTTTGGCAACTAAAAGATCTCTTTCAGGAAAAGCGGGAAAACCCTTTACACGGGTATCCGCTTAACCCGTTATGCCGTTGGGTGCAGTTAACTATGCCTGCTGCTAATTTCCAAGACAACCGGGATGACCTGAGTCGGTTTGTGTTAACCTTGCGGAAAGAAACCAAGTGTACGGATATTAATGTATCTCTTTCTCTCCTTCACAATCTGAGTGATACTATAAGGATAGAAAATTTTAAAATATCTGTACTGTTATCTGAAGTTAGTGGTAAGGCCGAAGTCCTGGCTATTGAGCCTGGTCATTGCCATCAGCCTCTGTATGGTATCGCAGTCGATATTGGAACTACCACTGTAGTTGCGTATCTATTGGATCTCTATAAAGGTACTGTTGTTGATACTGCAGGTACTCACAATTGTCAGGCACGCTTTGGTGATGATGTGATCAGCCGTATTGTCTATGCTGTGGATGAACCCGATGGTATGAAAAATGTTCACCAAAGCATTATTGACACCATTAACACGTTAATTCAGGATTTATTGGTTAAGCAGCGCAAAATAAAAGAAACCGACATCCGCGTGATAATGACTGCCGGCAACACGACCATGGCGCACCTGTTTTTAGGAATAAACCCCAAACACATCCGCTTGGAACCTTACATTCCAACCGCAAATTTTTTTCCGGTAGTTAAGGCTCAGGAACTGGGAATTAGGGTTCATCCTAATGCACCAGTATTTTGTTACCCGGCAGTGGCCAGCTACGTGGGCGGCGATATTGTCTCAGGCGCTCTCTTCACCAGTATGGGCAAGGCTGATGCGCCGGTAGCTTTGCTGATTGATATCGGTACAAACGGTGAGATGGTACTGGGGGCTGGTGATTGGCTGGTGACCTGTTCTTGTTCAGCCGGTCCGGCGTTTGAGGGTTCGGGGATTACATTTGGTATGAGGGCTATGCACGGCGCCATTGAGCATCTCATGATTGACCCGGAAACATACGAAGTATCCTACATGACGATCAATAACGGGAAACCGCTGGGCATATGCGGCTCAGGCTTAATTGACGGTTTAGCCAAGCTGCGCCGAACCGGAATTATTGACCGGGCCGGAAAATTTCAGACAAACCTGCCTACTGAACGTATGCGGTTTGGTGAAACTGGGCCCGAGTTCGTGCTGGTTTGGGCCGCTGATACTGAGATAGACCGGGATATTGTGATCAGTGAGGCTGATGTCAAGAATTTGCTTAGAGCCAAGGGCGCGGTGTTTGCCGGAATCCAGACCTTGCTTAACATAGTCGGTTTCGAACTTGATGGTATTGAAATTATCTATGTGGCCGGTGGCTTTGGCAACTACCTGAATATACCCGACGCCATTGCCATCGGATTATTGCCTGATTTGCCTATAGAAAAATATAAGTTTATCGGTAACAGCTCAGCAAAAGGAGCTTGTATGGCACTTCTGTCGGCCGAGGCTTGGGCTGAGGCCCAGGATGTGGCTGGTAAGATGACCTATATTGAATTGTCAGTAGGCAATCTGTTTATGGACGAATTTGTCTCATCGCTGTTTATTCCGCATACTGATTTGTCTTTATTCCCTAATGTGGATATCTAAAGGATTGAGATCGTAGATTTAAAATAATAAAGCAAAAATGTAGTTCATTCCCGGAGAAACGGGAACTTACAACGGCCAGAGAGTTGACATTGGTTGATAGGAGTGGAATAACTTTGAGGAAAATAGAGAAAAAAGCCTTTTTAATGGTGGGTTTAGGCACCGCCTACCCAGAGGCCCGTCAATTGGCCAGTAAAAATATTGATATCAAACATTGGGCAGATTTCCCACACTATGAAGTGCGCCGGGCCTTTGCTTCCCATACCCTGATAGAAGAACTGGCGAAACGAGACGGTATCCAGGCCGATGACGAGAGACAGGCATTAGAGCGCCTACAAGAAGAAGGGTTTACCGAGATTATCGTGCAGCCCTTTCAGATCGCTGCAGGGAAAGAGTACGAAAAAGTCAGAGATGTTGTTCAGGACTATGCCGAGCGGAACGAGTTTGACAAGATTGTAACCCTTCCGTGTGTGACCGTCTGGGCCAAACCGATAAGATTTGCTATTCACTGATCATCAGCAAATTATATACGGCTAATCAGCTAGTTTCCGGATATATCTCCTAGAGCCGAGGTGCTTAAAGTGATAACGAAGTCGATGAATTTGTGTGAACTACCATACCATATTATTCAAGCTGATCTGAATTTAAGTCAATTCACCTTGGTTGGTATTGTCAATGGTATTTCAAAAAAGGTGTACTTAGTGACCGATGGCAATAATCACAAAACCATCCTTTATATCTGGCAAAAACCTTTTCTAGGACTAACAGAAGCGCATACTGACGGTTTACATTATTTGTATGCAGAAGGATTTGAATATTTTTACCATAACACCAGGTTGTTGACTGATCTGGGCATCAGAGTTCCCCGGATAATAAAAACAGGGCATTTTTTCGCAGAAGAGGCCTTTGATTATGCCTACGCGGAGTGCTTTGACGGGGTTAGTTTACAGGAGTATCTGCAACACGGCAATATTGCGGAAATTGAATTTACTGATACGTTGAATGCAGAACTTAATAAATTCTATACCTGCAGCCGGGATTACTACGGTTCTCCTTTACTCACCAACAGATATGCTAAATCTTGTCAGCGTTTATGTTATGAACATGCTGTTGAGGAACTGGAAATAGCGTGTAGTTTAGACAGCACTGTAAAAGGAATGAAGCATTCGGTTTTGCAACAGTTGGACGACTACATAACTATCTTTGCCTGTCAATTAAAGCCGGTCAGCTATGCACTTATACATGGAGAACCAACACCGCCGCATGTCTGGTTATTGACTGACGGCACAATTGGGTTTATCGACATCGAAGGCATCAAATTTTTCGACATTGAATTTGAATATGCTCTCCTGGATATGTTGTATACCTTTTTATCCACCAGTAAGCCTAAAAGATATGACCGAAATAAGCTGTTATTTTATAAGCTGTATCACCAGATATGCTGGTTATCGGTTTCTGTAGATTATTTGCGGAATATTGATGCAAGCAATAAATTTTTCACAAAGCTGAGGCGTACAGTGATTCGTGAGCTATATGAAGGTGGCAGGGGGTGTAATTGACGATCCATAGCAGTAAAGCCTGCTGTGCGTAAGCTGCTATGTTACGGTTTCCGGATTGTGGATGGAAGAATTACAATTGCATAGTATTGAGATAGGTGCCCGAAAGGGCTTAATAGGGAAGTCCGGTGTAATGCCGGCGCGGTCCCGCCACTGTAGTAGGGAACGAATCCGAAATATGTCACTGAGACAAGATGTCTTGGGAAGGCTTGGAAAAGCAATGATCTAGAGCCAGGAGAACTGCCTATCTAACAATCACCGTTTGACCCGCGAGCGATGGGGAGGGGATTTCGTACAATAGACAGATGTTGTATATAAGCATTTGAATATTTTCATCTCCTGAACATGGTTCAGGAGATGAAAATATTTTAATAGCTGTTTAAGGTATTTAGCGGCGGTATTGGTTATCCGGTAAGGGGGAGAAGTATGAAAAAAATACTTTTAGGAGCTGGTGCTGCAATATGGTGTTAAATACGCGGCATATGAATACTATTGTACACCGGCAAACTTTAATCTTACCTATGAAAGAAAATTTTAATTTAAAAAAGCAGCTACCAAATGGATGAAACTCACTTCCAATATCTGTGTACTGATACTTTTAAACTGAGTCAAAGCAGGTGTGTTTTACCTTGATTGATAAAATGAATTTTCAGCCAATTTTTATACTTGCAGGCATTATCCTATTAGTCAGTATTTGTTTACATGGTTACGCAAAAAGCAGCAACTTGGAAAGTGCAGCATTTCTTTGGCTTGAATATGGCAAGAAGATCAATGAACCGAACGGATCGGTAACGCAAACAGTGTATATAAAAAGCAGTAATGATTCACTGGATATTGCCGACATTAAAGATCTAACAGCCTTTTATTGTGACGGGCGTGAGAAAGGTGAAAAACAATATTATGAAATCCCGGTAGAAGAAAAAAATGGTCTCTATGTTCTAAGAGTCAATACCGCCTCTCCGTTTCGCTATTATATATATGTTACAGGAACTTGCAGTGGAGAACATTTTACAGCGCAGATATCTTTTCTCCTTTATGCAAATGGATTTGCTGATAACAGAGAAAAGAAACCGGCTTTGCTGGAGAAGCCAAGACCATTTCCTTTCATTGACCTGCGATCCGGGGAGGGTTACTGGCCTCAGACGGGGCAAACATTCCAGTTCATATATACGCCAATCAATCAGTCCGGTGATCCTGTCAAAGAAATGAAAATTATTGACTTAACTAATAAGTGCTCTGAAAAACTGACACTGGATGCTGGTGGGATGTTTTCCTTTACCCCGTCTCATGATAAACGATTAGACGAGAGCGGATATTCTGAATACAAAGAAATACTTGTCTATACAGAAGAGCTCGCGGGAAACGAGGTGTATAAAACCTCCATGAATCTTCTCCTGCACCGGTCGCTTACTGCTCACCGCGACCTGAAGCCGGGAATCTTTCTCTTTTTCGCTACAATGGCAGCTAGTGTAGCTATTGTACTACTTCGAAGAAGGAGCTTTACGTTTAAATGATAGGTAACATACGTTTACTAATACAAAATTTTATGTTCGTTTTACTGACCTATGGCGGTCGAATTGGATTAAATTTTGGGTATTCTATCCCCTGTTTTTCCTGTCCTTATGTTCATGGCTGTGCTGGATACTGTTATCTCATGGCGCTGCAGGGACAATGGGGGGTTGGCTTCTACTTTCCCAAGCTGCTTTCCTACCAAGGGTTCAAGGTAATACTGTATTTTTTGGTCTTTGCTATTTTAACGATCGTATTGTCAAAAATATGGTGCGGCTGGATATGCCCATTCGGTACGTTGCAAGACTGGTTGTCCCAACTCAGAAAGAAACTGGGAATACGGGAAACAGAATTTTCCTGGAAAATCCGGGAGAGCCTAAAGCCGGTCAAATATGTATTACTGGCACTGCTTCTTAGTATCCCGCTGCTAATTACGTATGCGGGACTACATAGTGATTTTTACTTATTCTTCTGTCAGATTTGCCCGGCAAAACCGATTATGCCTCTATTTGTTGGGGATACGCGAAACTTCGCGCTGGACTTTACGAACATAATCACCTTGACCTTTTCCGCAATATCTGTAATGATTGCAGCTGGTACGCTGATAGGAAGTTTTTTCAAAGACCGATTTTTTTGCCTATTTTGCCCGATGCTTCCATTGATTCAAATGTTTAAAAAAATCAGTTTTATCCGGTTTGAAAAATCAGTGCATACCTGTTCGGGCTGTGGTAATTGCCAAAGAATGTGTCCTATGGATATTAGGGATGTTCATCTTGAAAAAACGAAAAAAAATGTAATGAGTGAAGACTGTATGCTGTGTATGAGATGTATTGAGGCTTGTCCTGAAGACAATACATTAACCGCAAAATTCCTTAATTACCGCCTGTTTTCTTCCTCAGGAAAGTATGTCGCAAAAAATTATCAACAGGAGAAAACATTACATGGATAAAAATGGACAAAAAGAGGAAGAACGCCGCATCAGACAGAGAACGAAAGCCTATGAAAAAACTTGTGAAGAATACGATCATGAAATTAAATTATTGCAAGCAAGAACTGACTATATCGCAGAATTTGACTATTTCCTGAGTTTATTAACAGTGCCTTTGCGGCCTTCTCAGCTAAGAGAAAATGTTGGCCGTCCGCTGATGGGGCTGTTTTGCATTCAAGCACCGGTTGAACTGTTTTATGCTTTGGGGATTCATCCGGTAAAACTGTGCAGTGGTTCTTATTCAGCGCAGCGGCTTTCCTCAGCTTCTCTCCCGGTGCTTATGTGTCCGATGCTCAAATCTTATATTGGCAGTATGAACTTTGAAGCCTCAGCCCCCTCCTGTTATGATGCCACGATTGTACCGACAACATGCGATTGGGTCGTAAAAATGCCTGAAATAGTAAAAGAAAAAATCGGACACTTACATTACCTCGAATTACCCCATATTAAACAGAACGAAAAGGGGCAGAAACGCTGGCTTGAAGAAATCTATGCATTAAAACTGTTTTTAGAGCAAAAAACGGGTACTAAATTGAAACGACAAAGCCTCATGCATTCTATGAATAAATTCATGAGTGTCTGGAAAACGTTTCACGAACTGATTGAATTAAAAAGAAAACAGATAATTTCCGGGATTTGGTTTGCTGCCATTGCCAATACGTTTATGCTTGATGATATTGATCAATGGGCAAAAAATTTGGAACTTGTAGTGAAAAGAATGCAACAGGAAAAACCGCAAACAAATCCGCATAAGATCTTTCTCGCCGGTTCGCCGATCATCTTTCCTAATCTTAAGCTGATACAGCTTATTGAACAAGCCGGTATGACAATTTGTGCCGATGACCTCTGCTCCTCTGAAAGAATATTTCCCGGAGCGACTGTTTATGACGACCCATCTGAACACGGTCTCTTAAAAGCGCTTTCTGAAAGATATCATAAAGCCTGCACCTGTCCGACCTTCGCCGATAATGACTGGCGCATCAATAATATTTTGAAGATAACAGAGAGCCACAATATAAAAGGAATTCTCTTTCATGTATTAAAAGGATGTCATCCTTATGATATTGAGAGTTTCACAATTGAAGATAAACTACGGGAAAGTGGGCGTAAGTTTCTCAAGATTGAAACTGATTACGTGAAAGAAGACAGCCAGAACATTCTGACCCGCCTTGAGGCTTTTAAACAAACTTTATAAGAAGGAGAGATTATTATGGGAGCTAAAATTGGCATTGATCTTGGCAGCACTGCCATAAAGATTGTAATTGTTAACAATACAGAGCTTATTTGGAAAAAAGCGGTGCCAACAGCACCGGGGCAGGAAGCGTTAGCACTAAAATTAATTGATGACGGACTGGCTGATCTTTCAATCAGAGAAAAGGATATTGAAGGCATTTCTGTCACCGGGTATGGCAAGAACCTGATACACAATGCACATACCGTCATTGATGAAGTTTCCGCCAATGCTTGGGGAGTGTACTTATTAAGTGATAAAAAAGCGCGTACAGTAATTAATATTGGCGGACAGGATATAAAAATTATCCGAATTTCTGAAACTGGAAAACTTAATGATTTTAAAATGAACGATAAATGTGCGGCTGGAACCGGGAGGTTTTTTGAAATGGCTGGGCGTATTTTGGACACACCCATCTATGATTTTGCGGCATTAGCTGACAATGCTGATGCTTCTGTCAACCTCAACAGTACGTGCGCGGTTTTCGCAGAAAGCGAGATCGTATCTCTTTTAGCCAAAGGGACAAAAAAGGAGAACATCATTAGGGGGTTGCATGAATCGATTGCCAGACGCATAGCTGGTATGCTGGGAAATCAAGAAATTGAGGACGATCTGTATCTTGATGGTGGCTCCGCAAATAATGGCGGACTTGCATCCGCAATTGAAGATGAGATCTTTAGAGATGTTAATGTTCTTTCCTATCCCCAGTTCACAGTTGCCTATGGCGCGGCATGTTCTTTGATGTAAGGTTCATCTGCTTGTTACTAATTGTTATTGCCAATACCTGAATTTCAGAAAGGGGTATTGCCATTAATGACATGGCTGGTGATGAAGTGGATTCTGCTAAGTCGCAGTTAGCTGCAGCCAGTTTTCAAGTAGATGTCTATTTTCGTGGTTTAGGCGGAAATATTGAATAGAAAACTAAATACTGATGAGCCAGGTGCCTGAAAAGGCTTAATAGGGAAACCGGTGAAAAACCGGTGCGGTCCCGCCACTGTAATGGGGAGCAAACCTAATGTATGCCACTGAGACTATGAGTCTTGGGAAGGTTTAGGTAAGTGTTGATCCAGAGCCAGGAGAACTGCCTGTCTGACAATCACCGATTTAACCCGCGAGTGATGGGAAGGGGATTTTTAGCGATAGCTTGCTATTCTTTTAACAAGCTACCGAAAGTACCGCCGATACATTTCTGGGTCAGTCCTGGAAGTGTATTTTTTATGTTTGACAGCTATATATTCCGTAGTAAAGAAGTTTACAGGCATAGGCTGGCGGTGTATTGGCAACGCTCCACCGCTAGCGTTTGACTTCCGCTTTTGCCAACACACCACCAGCCTGCAAAAATCTTTAACGCGTTGTATATGTCTGTAGATAATCATGCAAAGGAGAAAAATAATTGATGAAAAAAATGAAAACGACTAAAAAAAGAAATGCTCTGCTGTATGCTATGGTGACAAGCGCGTTGTTATGCCATATTACAGGGGGTGCTCAGGCTGAGGAGCAAGACCAGTTTTCTTTTGATCAGGTCGTGATTACGGCTAATCGTGTGCCAACAAAAATATCGGAAACGGCAGCGAATGTGACGGTAATCACCAGTGAAGAGATTGAGAAAGGAAATTATCACAATTTAGGAGATATATTGAAACATACTCCCGGGGTGAATATCGGCTCATATGGTAGTCCGGGCAGTATTAGTGCTCCTTTTATCAATGGCAGTGAACAGGTCATTGTTATGATTGATGGCCGACGAATGAACATGCCAAATGGCATTGGCGGCTTTGGCTCGGCAACGACTAACTTGACAGGCCTTGTAGGTATAGAAAATATTGAACGTATTGAAATTGTAAAAGGTGGACGATCCGCCTTATATGGTGCGGATGCTGTTGGCGGCGTAATTAATATCATCACCAAAAAAGGTGAAAAAAACCAGACCACTGTCAAAGTTGCTGGTGGTAATTGGGATGGTCGCAATCTTTCAATGACAAATCAGGGAAAAGAGGGTGACTTTGGTTGGTATTTTAGTGCTGATAAAAAACATTTAGGCAATTATACCGATGGCAGTGGTAAGACTGTCGATTATACAGGTGTTGATCAAAATGCGTATACGCTGAGGCTGGATAACAAGGTGGGCAATGGTGATTTGACAGTATCCTATGAATATTTTAATGATGAAAATGAAAGTAAAGCTGCGGCTGAATATGACAAGATCAGGCAGCACAATTGGGATATTACTTACAAAGAAAGCACCTCAGCCACTACCGATTACCAAGTAAAGGTTTATCAGAATGCCTCCCATCGGTTCAGTGAAAGCTCTGACCATGATGTAAGAATTAAAGGATTCAATTATCAAATTAATTCAAAACTTGGTGATAAGCATATGTTGTCCTCAGGTATTGACTGGCGCAAGGATGAAATCCAAAGTTCATCTTATGGCAATAAAGATAATACAGTAAAGGGGCTTTACCTTCAGGATAGATGGGATATCGCTAAAAAATTTAGTTTAACTCCCGGCTTTCGTTACGATGATAATGGCGTATATGGCAAGAGTTCGACTCCACATGTTGCGGCAAATTATCAAGCCAGTGACAGAACTACTTATTATGCATCATGGGGAGAGGTATTTCACGCCCCGCGGTTTGACGATTTGTACTGGCCGCATCAGGTAAATACCTATGGTTCGAAGACCTATACATATGACGGCAATCCTGATTTAAAGCCGGAAACCGGCTGGAGTATGGAATTCGGCATAAACCATAAATTTGACGACACTACGGAAGGGAAGATAGCATATTTTAAACGTAAATTAACAGATGCCATTACTTGGAAGGATATTGGAAAAAATGTAAATAACCAACATTGGATACCGTCAAATGTCGATAAACAAAAAGCCGATGGTGTTGAACTTCAGGTAAGTAAGCAGTTGACTCCTGTACTAAAAGGATTTGTCGGATTTAATTATGTTGATGCCCAAAATAAAAGTGGCAGCGCGGACTATACACAAGACACCAATATTCCTAAAAAGACCTGGAATATTGGTGTATCCTACGCGGATGAAAAAGTAAGTGTTGATGTTAAAGGCACAGCGGCATTTGATCGAACAGACCCTAAATACTACAAGTATATCGAAAAAAGTTTTTGGGTATGGGATGCTGATGTCAATTGGAAATTAAGTAAGGAATATACGACCTTTCTCACTGTTAACAATATTTTTGATAAATACTATGACGGCTATGCCAGTTATCCGCGTGGTGGGCGTAACTATGTAATAGGGGTAAAAGCTGTGTTTTAATGGATAATTTTAGCAATAGCCGTCAAGCAGATTAGTTGGCGGTTATTGGTTTGTTACGATGGGCGGGATATATAGTGTCATAGCTGCCAGTTGGCAGGAATGGAGTGAGCAAATCTAAAAATGAAAAAAATTCTTAACAGCAGAAAGCGCTGGCTGATGTTCGGAGTTGTGGTGGGAGCTGTAGTTTTTCTCGGAGCAGTGGTGTTTTGGAAAACCCATAATACTAGTTCAGTAAATATGGCTAAGGTTAGTGCGCTGAAACCTTTGGTAGCAGTAGAGACTGTTCAGCGGCAGGATATGTTGTCAAGGATTGTATTAAGTGGTCAGACTGTGGCGGCAGCGCAAATCGATATTGCGCCCAAGTATAAGGGGTATGTTACACAGGTTGCCGTAGAATTGGGGCAGGCAGTAACGGCCGGGCAAGTGCTAGTTGTGCAGGATACTCTGGATATTGAGCTATCCATTGCACAGACAACAGCAGCTATCCAGCAGGCCAGTGCCGAAACTACCGAAACACAAGCCACGTATGCGGCAGACTATCAAAAAGCTGAGGCTAATTATGAACGGAATCTTGCTAATTATCATCGTTATCAATCTTTACATACTAGTGGTGCTATTTCCCGTGAGGCACTTGATACAGTAAGGCAGCAAATGATTAATGCCAAATCTGCTTTGGAGGCTTTGCAGAAACAGGCCATGGAAAGCGGCATTCCAGCAGTGTTGGCAATCAAACAGGCCGCATTATCTAAGGCTAGATACAATCTGGAAGCCTTAGAAAAACAGTATAAAGATCGGATATTGCGTGCACCACGGGACGGGATCATCAGTTATCGGCAGGTGGAAGATGGCGCCTTTGTCAAGGCAGGTCAAAAGCTGCTGACTGTTGTCGATAATAGCAGTAGCTACATTGAATGTCAGGTCTCTGAACAGAATGCTGCCCAAATCCGTACCGGCATGCAGGTGAAGATGACTATTGATTCGTTGGGACAGGAATATCCTGGCACGATTATTTATGTGAGTCCGGCAAGTGATGCCAAAGCCCAGGCCTTTACTGTTCGGCTGGCGCTTACACCAGGAGA
This sequence comes from Sporomusa sp. KB1, assembly GCF_007830295.1. Lineage (GTDB taxonomy): Bacteria > Bacillota > Negativicutes > Sporomusales > Sporomusaceae > Sporomusa. The sequence continues at coordinate 4,723,802 of NZ_VLKC01000002.1, forward strand.
ACCTGCAATACGAAGCGGTATGTTTGCCCATGCCGATATTACAGGTCTGCTTAGACCGCAGACATTATTTGTTGCCAAAACGGCTGTCTTAGAAAAAAACGGCAAGAAATATGTATTTGTAATTAATGACGATAATCAAGCCAAACAACGGCTGGTGACAACTGGACAACGCAATGATGATTCTGTGGAGATACTTACAGGCATTAACGAAGGGGAGCGCGTGGCGGTCAGTAATATCGCCCGCCTAAAACAGGATACGGTAGTTGAAGTGGAAGGAAGAGGAACATCATTATGAACATTACCCGCTTTTCCATTCAGCGTCCTGTAGGCATAACAACGATTGTTATGCTATTTGTGGTGCTTGGTTTGTATAGCTTCTTTCACATCGGGATTGAGTTATTGCCGGCACTAAATAATCCCTATTTCTCTATATCTGTTGAATATTCCGGTGCCAGTGTGGAAGAAGTGGAAGAAAGTGTCATTAAACCTTTAGAGAAGGAACTGGCATCTTTATCCCATTTGCAAAAGATTCTCGCGATAGCCAAACCGGAAAAAGCTACGATAGTATTAGAGTTTGACTATACGGCTAATACCGATATCGCGTCCATTGATGCGTCTAAGGCGATTAACCGGGTGCGCAAAAATCTGCCAGATGAGGTCGATGAGCCTGCGATAATCAGGCGGGACGCCAACTCTGAACCGATTATGGAAATTGCGGTAAAAGCCAAGTATACATTGTCTGATATTTATGGCAAAACGGATCAGATTTTTAAAGAACGGCTACAGCGGGCTGATGGCGTTTCTGATGTTACGGTTGGCGGCGGTCGTGACCGGGAAGTGGCTATTTTGGTGGACCGCAATAAATTATCTTTGTACAATTTGTCGCTAGACCAGATTGCTAAGCGCATTGCCGAAGATAATCTGCTGCTGCCTGCCGGTTCGGTATATACGGATACGCAGGAAAGTGATGTACGCTTGGCAGCCTGTTATAATTCACCAGATGAAATTAAACGGTTATATCTTCCCAATGCCAATGGTGCCGCTATTCCTTTAACTGAGATTGCAGAAGTAACTGAGCAAGACAGCCGTGTAAGCCGCTATGCCAGGATAAACGGAGACGATACGGTTTCGTTAAAAGTGTATAAAAACAGTGATGCCAATATTGTTAATACTGTTAAGGCTATACAGGCGCAACTGGCAGCGCTGCAAAGCGAATATCCGGACTATCAGTTTATTGTGGTGGCTAATGATGCCAATTATATTGATAAATCATTGAATAACACACTGACTGCGCTGGTCGAGGGCATACTTACCACTGGCTTAGTGCTGTTTTTGTTCCTGCGCGGGTGGCGGTCAACAGTTGCCGTCATGATTGCCATACCTACCTCATTAATCTCTACTTTTTTGGTTATGTATGCGGTAGGCTTTACCTTTAATATGATGTCTTTGATGGGTATGGCTTTGTGCATTGGGATATTGGTTGATGATGCGATTGTTGTTCTAGAAAATATTCACCGGCATCGGCAAATGGGAAAGACACCCGCAGTAGCTGCAGAAGAAGGCCGCAATGAAATTGGTATGGCCGCGATTGCGATGACCTTGTGCGATGTAGTCGTGTTTTTGCCGATTGCCTTTATGACTGATATGACTGGTCAGTACTTTCGCCAATTTGGCTTAACGATTGTATTTGCCACGTTGTTTTCGTTGTTCATATCATTTACGCTGACGCCTATGCTGGCCTCACGTTTGTTTACAACCAGGGCATCGCAGGAAGCTTCGGGGAAAATATGGGTGTTTGTAGACAAGTTAGAAGCAGCCGCAGTTAAGAGATACGAGCAGCTATTATGCTGGAGTTTGGCAAATGGCAAACGGGTTGTCGGTACTGTTCTTATTTTGTTTATTGCCACTATTTTGTTGTTGCCAACCGGGATTATTGGCGCCGAGTATATGCCACTGACAGATGAAAGCAGCTTCCAGATTTCTGTTGAATTACCGGTAGGTCAAAATCTGGAGATGACAGATGCGGTAGTGGCTGAGTTAGAGCAGTATGTACTGTCAATCCCCGAAGTAACGTATTGTTTAAGTGATGTAGGGTTGATCAGCAGTAACAAAGCCAAGCTGACCGTGCAGCTTGTTGGTAAAAGAGAACGTAGTCGCAGTGTTTGGCAAATTACTGATGCTACCAGAAGCTTTGCTAAAAATAATCTTTCACAAGCAGCGGTACGAATTTTCTGAATCAAAGTCATCAGTAGCCGGTATTTCAACAGGTGGTGGAGAAGAGCACTCCTCACTGCTGATTTATTTGTTGGGATCAGATATGGATAGCTTGATTAAAGCTTCCTATCAAATGCAAAAAAAACTGACCAAGGTTACAGGCACCAAAGATATTCGGAGTAATTACCGGGTAGGGGTTCCTGAATTCAAACTAACAGTGGACCGGGACAGAATGAAATTTTTCAATACCTCGGTGCAGGATATTAAGGAAGCATTTGCTGGTGCTATTAGTGGCAAAAAGGCTGGTGTACTACCAAATGACAGTCAAAATAACGGGCGGGATACAGATATTGTTGTCCGGCTCAAGGGCAGTGATAGTTTTAAACCCTCTGACCTGACAAGTATTCCGGTTAAGGCTGATAATAAAACAGTGTTTCTTGGTGATGTGGCCCATATTGAAGAAACGGTTGGGCCTACTGGCATTACCAGGGTTAATAAGCAGCGATCTGTCATTGTACAAGCCAATGTAACCGACCGACCGTTAAACGAAGTGGTGCAAGAACTGGAAAGCTTAATTAAACAAGAAGGGTTGTCTGAGGGAGTGACCTACCGTTTGGGCGGTCAGGCGGCTAATATGGGCAGCAGCTATGGCGAAATTATCCAGGCGTTACTCTTATCTCTCTTATTGGTGTATATGCTGCTTGCCGTATTATATGAATCGGCCTTCACGCCCATGATCCGGATGCTATCCTTGCCGCTAGGCTTAATCGGGAGTTTGCTGTTGCTCCTATTTACCAATAATACCATCAATATCTACTCGCTTATCGGCTTTTTAGTCATGGATGGGCTGGTAGCCAAAAATGGCACTTTGCTGCTTGATTATACGCTGACGCTAATGGGACGGGGAATGAGCGCCTATGAGGCGTTGGTGGAAGCAGGCAAGACCCGCCTGAAGCCCATCTTTATGACCACCCTTACCATGGTTGTGGGGATGCTGCCAACTGCTTTGTCTTTAAATGAAGGAGAAGAGACGAGGGTTAGTATGGCCTGGGTAATCATTGGCGGGTTGGTATCATCTACGGTATTTACTTTGCTTGTTATTCCGATTGTTTTCTTGTTTTTTGAACACTATCCTGTACGGAGCTGGTTTACAGGTGCGCTCGGCTATGTAAAAAGATGGACAGGTTATTAGATTACTGCCGGTGATGAGGCCGGGGAAAAGGCACTTTTATTGATTATTGAGAGAGGTTTTTCCATTGAAAAAAAATGTCTTGCCAAGCCAATTAAATAAGTCCTATAAGAATGTATTTGACAATACCTACCAAAGAGTGATAAAATTAATAATAAATGAATATAGTTGAGTCAGGTGCCCTTAGGGGCTTAATAGGGAAGATCGGTGTAACACCGGCGCGGTCCCGCCACTGTAATGGGGAGTGAATCCAAGAATATGCCACTGGGACGAGAGTCTTGGGAAGGTTTGGACAAGCTATGATCCAGAGCCAGGAGAACTGCCTGTCTAAAGATCGCCGTTTTACCCACGAGTGATGGGGAGGAGATTACAGTTGCATCTGCTTATTTTGGAGTCATTCCAAGTAAGCTATGTTGTTTTGCTGAATTTACTCCTGGTCGTAGACCAGGAGTTTCTATTTGGTTTTATGCTGTAGAATCCTCCTGGCTGCCCATGGTAGCCGGGAGTTTCTTATTAGTGTCATTCTTCTATACTCCTTCATGTTTGCGGGCCTACTGTGGCCCGCGCTTTTTTTACTTCGCGGGTCAAATAGCTTATATAGGTTAATGGCAGCGATATGCGACGCTGCTTATTGTCAGCAGCGAAGGTGAAATAGATGGGTATAACTTATTGCTGCAGATGTGTAAACAATAACAAGCAGGAGGAGAAAACAATATGTGTAAATATGTTCCAAAAAATTGGCCGGTAGATACCGCTGATCAGTCAAAACAAGTAAGTAAATCTGCGAAGAGCGTTTATTTGAATAATAATACCTTGCAGGTAACTGCTTCACAGGATCAGGAGGGGTGTTTTAAGGCAAGGCAGATGGCTTATCTCAGGAAAAAATGTTGGATATGAATTCAGATCTTGCACATTCTGTACAGTATTTTACCAAGGATACCAACAAATTTGCAGTAAAGAGGGGTCTACTATTATGTCAGAAACCAAAGGCATGATTATTGTAAACACGGGAACCGGCAAGGGAAAAACGACTGCTGCCTTGGGGGTGGGGATGCGGGCATGGGGCCAGGGACTTAAGGTGTTGGTTTTACAATTCATTAAGGGCGGCTGGAAATCTGGTGAATTGCAGGCTGCCGAGAGAATGGGAGATAATTTTGTCATCCGTCAATTGGGCGAAGGTTTTGTGACAAATACAACAGGGGATGGCAAAACTGATCACCAAGAGGCTGCCAAACAAGCGCTCCATGACGCGAGAACGGAAATCATGTCCGGTAAATGGGACATGATTATCCTTGATGAAATCAATTATGCAATTATGTTCGGACTGGTTCCTGTGAACGAAGTAATTCAGTTGCTGAAAACTAAGCCACAGTCCTTGCACTTGGTGCTTACCGGACGTGAAGCGCGGCAGGAAATCATGGACAAGGCAGATTTGGTAACTGTAATGAAAGAGATTAAACATCCCTATAAAACGGGAGTGATGGCGCAAAAGGGTATCGAATTCTAAATGAAACCGTGATAAGATAGTTCCGGGGAATTATCATATATCTCGACGTTCCTACCTAACCTATTTATTAAACATGGCAGGAATTTCATATTCTATGTAGAAAAATATAAAAGCTAATACTATCCAGCATAAATAAATATAACAATACTAAATGACAGATACGAATATGAGTTAATGCTGAATATGTTCAATATAATGCGTAAATTTACTTTAATGACAGATTTATCTTTTGCGGCGAGTTAAGACTCCCGCCTCTGCAAGCGGCGTTTGTTCAAGTGGGGTAGACTCCCCACCTGAACCCGCCGATGTTTCAGCTATGCTGAAACAAGTTCATTTGACGCATGGTTGTAATATCTAATATATAAATAGTCTGTAAAAAATTAATGGAAAAGACTAGTTGCACAGTTTTATTAGTTTAACTAACTATTTTTCGAGGTGATTCCTTGTCCCAATATGACAAAACAGAGCAGCTGTATACCTTGATTCATAAGATTAACCGCAAACTGAGACACCCGAAGTTCAACTCGACAGACCAGAATGTAGTACCATCTATTACAAAAGTTCAGTGGTGGATATTAAAGACTGTGTGGGAGCAGAAGCAATGTACTGCCGGATATCTTGCGAAAATGATAGGTGTTCGCCCCAGTACCATGTCGCAAATGCTCGATCGCTTGGAAAAGGCCGGTTTCGTTTCCCGCTTTACAGATCCTGCCGATGCCAGAGTGCGGATAATCCGCTTAACCGATAGAGGGCAAAACATGTTTCACAACTCTGAATCCAAGTTTGTCGAAAAATTAGCCGGTCCCCTCGGGTACTTGACCCCGGAAGAACAGCAATTCTTAATAGTATTACTGGAAAAATTGGCTGAGCACTTTCCACAGCCAAAAAATAACTGACGACTCCCCAAGCGAGAAACTGCAAATTAATAAGCTAATAACCGGGATGGATCGTAACACTATTTATTTAGTTTAACCAACTATTTTTAGGTTTTGATATGCAGAGTGTAATGACCTTTGATAGGACAAAACCTATTTCATCACGCAGAAACCAAGTTTGTCGAAGAATTGGCTAAGCACTTTCCGCCGCAAAAAATAACTGAACTACACTCCAAGCGAGAAACCGCAGATTAATAAGTTAATAACCGGGATAGATCGTAACACTGTTTATTTAGTTTAACTAACTATTGAGGAGATGACAGATCGTGTTAATAAATGAAACTGGTGCCAGGGAACTTAACGTATTTATCTTTGCTCTAATGGCATTAACCTCGGTGGGCTATTTTATCTGCGGGGTTTTTCGCCGTTATCGTTTTACGCAATTAGGCCGAAGAGAAAACCGTCACAGTCATCCTGTTGAACGGTGGAAATATTTTTTTACTAATGTAGTTGCACAAAGGAAGGTCCGGGAATACCCCGTGTTTGGTTTGTTTCACCTGTTCATAGTGTTCGGCTTTCTGATTTTATTGGTTGGTATGCCGAATATGGCCACAGAAGGACTGTTTAATACCAATATTCACTATATAGGGGATAATTATTATTTTTTGTTTATAAAAGATATCTGTAATGCTTTGATCATAGTTGGCGTAGTAGGGGCTGCAACCCGTAGAACGGTCAGGAAGCCGGAATGGCTGAAGAACGGTGTCGCCGACTTTGTTAAACTTGGCTTGATTTTAACCATTGTATTGACTGAGGTTGGTTTTCACGCTGTCCGGTTTGCCTTAGGGCAAGACCTGAATTTGATTACAGCTGCCCCGCTGGCTTTTGCCAGTTCACAGTTTTTTGTAAATAGTAACGAAGTTACTTTATATCAGGTTATGCCTATTTTCTGGTGGACTCATTTCCTGGCTGTATTTTCATTGTGTTTTATTATTCCTAATTCTTCGCATTTACATCTGGTTTTTGCTCCTTTTAACGCTTATTGGCATACCCTTGCTCCTAAGGGAGCTTTAAGTAAAATCCAGCAGGACGGTAAGTGCAAAGCTGTTATTGGGGCCAACTACATGGAGGATTTTACCTGGAAGCAACTGTTTGATGTGTATTCCTGTGTTAAATGTGGCCGGTGTAATGGCCAATGTCCGGGTCAATTAAGTGGCGAACCGCTTAAACCACGAGCCATAAATGGTCGTCTGCGTAAACACATCGAAGCAAGGGCTCCCCGGTTACTAGAGGGAAAAACTTCCAGGGATATCACAAAACAAGAAATAGGTACAAAAACAGATAAAGCAAATAAAACAGATAAAAAGGCCAATGGAGATAAATTCAAAAAAAATCTAGCCGGGGGGTTGTTTGATCAGGAATTTATTTGGAGTTGCACAACCTGTGGGGCCTGCCTGGAGGCCTGCCCGGTATCCATTGAACATATTAGCAAACTAATTGATATGCGGCGTTACCTGGTATTGACCGCAGGTAATGTCAGTGAAGGTATGAAGCAAGTCTTTGCCGGGATCGCCGGCCAGGGCAGTCCTTGGGGTTATAGCCGCAAAGCTGGTCTTCCATGGGCCAAGGAGTTGTTTGTACCTACTATTCAGGAAAATCCGCAGGCGGAATATCTCTATTACGCCGGTTGTGCAGCTGCTTTTGATGCCAAAGCGCAAAAAACGGCAGCAGCCTTTATAAAACTTTTACAGGCGGCTAACGTCAACTTTGCTGTTCTTGGTAGTTTGGAATGGTGCTGCGGGGATACTGCCCGGCGCATGGGCAATGAATTTCTCTTTGAAAAAGCAGTAAATGATAATATTGCTACTTGGAATAAGCTGGGGATAAAAAAAATCATTACTACTTGTCCACATTGTTTTAACACCTTGAAAAATGAATATCCTCAATATGGTGGCGGGTTTGAAGTACTACACCATGCTGATTTTTTGGCGAACTTACTCCGGGAGGGGAAGCTGTTGGCTAATAAATCGTTTGCTAAGGTGGTTGTATTTCACGATCCGTGCTATTTAGGGCGGTATAATGATGTATTCAGTCTGCCGCGGGAGGTTATCAAAGCGGTTCCTGAGATTCAGCTAGCAGAAATGCCGCGTTCAAAGCAGCGAGCTTTTTGCTGCGGGGCTGGTGGCGGTAGGGTTTGGACAACGCCTACAGCCGATAATTTGATCACCGGTAATCGCGTCAAAGAAGCTGTTGCAACCGGGGCAGAAGTAATTGGGACTGCCTATCCATTTTGTAAAATGGTTTTCTCTGAAGCAGTGAAATTGGAAGGTTCTCATAATATTGAGGTTTTGGATATTGCTGAAATTTTAGCATCAAGTTTGTAATCTAAAATAAATTAAGTCATTGGTGCCGGGAAGGGGGACATCGGGTGAGTGTACAACAAAAGGGGCGATGGTGTTGTAATTAGTGTCCCAATTGATTCTCGGGTTTACTGGGGGTGTTATAGCATATTTCGCATGTGAACGATTGGCTTTTTTAAGACAAATTTCTCGAAAATGTAAATAACCATATTTTCTTAAATACTAGTACATTTTAAAGAGTGGCGGTGTAAGATATGCAAATTCTTGTGTGTATTGATGATACGGATAATATAGAAAGTAGAGGAACAGGGGAACTGGCCGAAATGATTGCGCAGGCTATTGAGAAACATGACTGGGGTAAGTGTTCTTGGATTACACGCCACCAGTTGCTGCTTGATCCGGCTGTTCCATATACTTCGCATAATAGTTCAATGTGTTTTAAAGCTGATATCAACATTGAATATTTGCAGCTGATTATTGACTATGCAGCTAAGTTTCTTGAGCAGGAAAGTCAAGTAGAGGCCGATCCCGGTTTATGTGTAGCCGTTATTGATGACTTTCTTGATAGTAAAAGTTTGATAGATTTTGGATACAGAGTAAAGCAGGAAGTAGTCACAAAAGATGCTGCCTATAACTTGGCTAGCCGGTTGAATGTTCATCTTTCTGAGCATGGAGGCACTGGACAGGGAATCATCGGGGCTTTAGCCGGAGCCGGTTTGCGTTTAAGTGACAACGATGGCTGGGTAAAGGGAAAGGTCAAAATTAATGTACCTAATAACATCATAAATGTTAGGGATCTTTGTTCCCATCCCGCTATTGACAAGGTAAGAAATATCCAGGGAGGATATTTGGAAGATTCTGAATTAATTTTATTGGGAGATATGGTTAAGTCGCTTCTTATGGATGGTAGTGCAGTAGTTTTAGTCCATAAATTAGATGAAGCTAATGATTTAAGTTTATGGACAACCTGTTCTAAAAAACAACTTGCTAACTATGAGGAGATGAGAACACTTGTGGAGAACCAATGAAAGTGGCGAAAAAGAGTTTAGTGGTGGTAAGAAGGATTGGGTTGGGGCCGCTTCTACGGCTGCCAGCTGTCTATCCTTTCAATCTGACGTTGAAGAAGAAACGGTAGCAGATGAAACAATTTCCTGCTATAACTGCCGTTTTCGCCGGTGGACCAGATCTTCTTTTATCTGTTGTAATTCGGCAACAGATAATCCAACATTGAATACATAACGAGCTTTGTTAATAAATAATATGAGTAAATAGCCACGAAGGTATTACGGTTAAGAATGACCGTAATACCTTCGTGGTTTTTTATTTTGAGTGTGGCGTAGATAAAAATTCATTTTGATGCCTGTGACACCTACCTAAATATTTTTTTAACATGGCAGGAATTTCATAATCAATGTAGAAACATATATAAACTAAAATAGCCAATATAAATAAACATAAACATACTAAATTACAGATGCAGATATAAGTTAATGCTGATTATGTGCTATATATGATGAGAAAATTTACTTTAATGATAGATTTTCTTGACTCTTAGTTATAATATATTACTTGATAAACTAACAATAACTAATATAAATATAAATAGTCTATAAAATCTTAATGGAATCCAGTTCATTTTAACTGATTATTGCACAGGCAGACTAACTATCGAGTTCAATGGCGCACCAATTGCGTGGTAATGTTTACTACTCATGGAAGAGACTAGTTATGCTATTTTTTTTAGTTTAACTAACTATTTTGAAGTGATTCTGTCTCTATATGACAAAGCAGAGCAGTTGTATACCTTGTTCATAAGATTAACTGCAAGTTGCAAAACCCGAAGTTCGACTCGACAGACCAGAATGTATTACCACCTATTACAAAGGTTCAAACTGGTGGATACTGAAGACTGCGCGGAAACGAAAGCAATGTACTGCCGGATATCTGCGAAAATGATAGGTGTTCGTCCCCGCACCATTTTGTTTACACAGATCCTGCCGAACGCCGGAGTGATAATTTGCTTAATCGATAAAGGCAAAACATATTGCCTTTTTATTTAGTTCAACTAACTATTTTCAATCACCGCAACCATCATAATCAATGTAATTTTAGGTCAATGTATTATATTAGGGAGTGAAGTGTTATGACTACGGAAATTGCTCAATTAATAAAGCAGCTATACGAGGTTGGTTACAGTCATTATCAAATAGAAGAAATAATTAGGGAGACTACAGGAACAGTTAGAATCAAAGACCTAGATTCGCAACAGGGTATTGATTTGATCCAAACTTTAGAAGATTATATACGTTTTTCCATCAAGTGTCGTCAGGGTGTAAAATAGTGAATTTTTTTGGCACTATATAATGAAATGGTTTGGGAAATGACAGTCTGTTGAAAAAAGGTTATGCTTTCGGGTTTCCTAGCTTACATAGAAAAAGTGGGAGAACAAACCACACTCATGCGGAGCTGGAAAATCATAAATAAGTCACTGGTGCAGGGAAGGAGGGGACATCAGGTAAGTGTATGATGAAGGGAGGCGAGGGGATATATTGCGGCTGCAAGGCAAGATCTTCTGCAGGAATAATTAATTCGCAAAAGTTTAGAGACCAATATACAATTTAGATGCACTTAGATAGGCTGATGTTTATGGAGGGGTATAAGAAAATGAGAAAAACAAAAAAAGTAGCAGTTATAGTTGGATGCATACTGATATATTCTAGTTTCGCGGCCATGGCAGCTGCAGAAGAAGCCAATAACAGTGATACAACACTTGACGAAGTAGTAGTAACTGGCTCTAAGCTTAATCCACTCAAAATTCCTGTCAAAATGACTGTGATCACAGCAGATGAGATAAAAGCCAAAGGGGCCCAAGATGCGGCTGAGGCATTGAAAGATGTAGCCGGCTTATATGTTACCAGTAGTAATACAAAGGGTAAAAAGTATGCCCAATTTCGCGGCAGCGATGCTAATAGCACTAAGGTAATTGTTGATGGAGTGATGCTCAGTACAGTTGGTGACGGGAGGACAGATTTATCACTTATACCTGCAGATAATATCGAGAAGATTGAGGTAATAAAAGGCCCTGCGCCCGTAATGTACGGTACCAACGCTCCTGGCGGACTAATATTTATAACTACTAAAAGTGGCAGTAAGGGAAGTTCCGGTTCTATATCGATAGCAAAGGGAAGTTGGGACACCGAAACATATTCGCTTTCATTTGGCGGCGATACCGGAAAGGTTAACTATTATTTTGGTGTGAAAAAACAAGATACTGACGGCTATACAACCCACTCTGCCGAAAAATCAGAATCCTACAATGGAAAAGTTCGTTGGAATCTTAATCCTAAAGCTTCTCTGACCGTATTTGGCTCGTATTCAGACACTACCAAACAATTTCCTAATCGTATTGATCCTGTTACTGGCCAAATAAAAAACTATCCTGGTTCAGGCGGTACGCTTTCTTCACGAAACAATTATTTTGGCGGCGGTGGCTCTGGCCTTACTTATGACTGGGCATATGATCCGATTAAACAATCGTACATCGGTGCCGTATATGACCAAAAGCTAGACAATAATAGCGATCTCAGCTTGAAAGTTTATCAATCCAACCAAAAAAGTCTGCTTACTACTTCCGGTTATCAGCGTGTGGATTGGGATGGCGATGTAACGGGTTATGAATTGCAGCATACGATTAAAACAAGCAAAGTAAATACTGCTTCATGGGGTTATTCCTACGAGACCAGAGACTTCACTGAAATAACGCCCAATGGTTCTGGCACAACTCCCAATGGTACATATAACCGCGGTGACTATGATTACACCGGCAAAAGCTTTTATATCCAAGACGTACTTAAGGTCAACAACAGACTGAATACCAGCTTTGGCTACAGGCATAACGAAACCGATGATCGTATCATAGTAAGAACAACAGCATATACCCCAAACTATCAAGATATACGCGGTAACTATTCATCAGATGATCCGGTTTTCACTTTAAATTATAAGCTAAGCGAAAATACTGCTTTACATGGCTCAATCGGAAAAAGCTTCAGATCTCCTAATGCCATGGAACGGTCTGCACCGCTTACTAATAATAATCTTTTGCCTGAGGAAGCCCTTAACCGCGAAGTGGGACTGTCTTCCTCGACCAAGTCTGGACTTGGATTTGATGTTACCTATTTTACCAGAGACATAACAAATATGATTAAAGGCAATGGTGCGGGCGGCGGTCGTACCCAGTACTACAACATACCAGATGTTGACATGCATGGCTTTGAGGCCGAGATCAGCAAAAAAATCAGTCCATGTATTAAAGGATTCGCAAATTACTCATATACAAATGCTTATGACACTCGAGTGAAGACACAAGTAAGTGATGTCCCTTATCGAAAGTTCTCATATGGTCTTAATTATGCAGGAAAAGATGGAATAAATGCCAACCTGGCCGTTAACTATGTTGGAGCAGTAAGAAGTATGTTTAGTCAGGGCAATGGCAATGGTTCTAGCGATGGCAATACTAGTGTAAGTGACGATATCTGGGCATCATCCAAGTCTTTGCCAGCATACCATGTCGTTGATCTAAAAGTCAGCAAGACCGTAAAGAATACCGAGTACTATGTTAAAGTACTAAACCTATTTGATAAGGAGTATTACCAAGGGGCATACCTTGTTGCGCCTGGCCGATATACAGAGGTCGGTACAACCATTAAGTTTTAATCAATAGTTGAATGGTTTAAAAAAGTAGCCATAGCGATTTCGGAAAATATGCAGAAAAGGTAAACAGTGCCTACCTTTTCTGCATATTATGCATATTAATGGAATGATCACCTTTTAATGCATGGATTGTGATATTGAGGCAGGCTATTAAAGGGAGCTTTTAATGATGCTAGAAAAAAATCAATCGGTAATTAGAAATAACTTTAGAATTTTCGGAATGGCCCTTACGCAAGCATTGGTGGTTACAATTTTTGGTGTAGTGGCGGCTATTGGGAATGTAGCCTTAAAATTACCTTTGCATCTTCCAGGACATAGGGGTCTGTTTATTATGTTAGCAATAACTGCGTGCTGCATTATGATAAGGAAACCGGGCGCTGGAACACTGGCTGGTTTTATTGCCGGCTTTGTTACGGTATTTATCGCGCCGGGTGTCAAAGGGATTTTTGCTTTTTTTGATTTTTTATTACCAGGAATAGTGATGGATGTATTTGTAAGCGTAATTCCGATAGCAATAAATAAATGGTATATGATAGGAACGATAGCTGGGTTAGCCCAGCTATCAAAGGTTTTGGTTAATTATATTTTTGGAAGCATCTTGGATTTACCAATGTCCTTCTTATCTCTAGGGCTTAGTGTTGTATTGGTGTCCCACTTGATTCTTGGGTTTACTGGGGGTGTAATAGCATATTTTGTATGCGCGAGAGTGGTTGGTTTAAGACAAATTTCTCAAAAATGATGGTATTGGCCCCCGGAAGAACTGCACACATAAAATTGCATGAAGGTAGAGGGCCAAAATGGCTGAAATGGCTGAATTTCAAAGGATATTCAGAAAAAATAGTTGAAAATACAAAAAAAATGAGTATAATATAATAATAAGATTGAATTTTATAAATAGCATGAGTAGCTTGAATATGATATTGGAACAAAATTCTAATATATAGTAGTTAAGCCTAGCTCTTTAGAAAAGTGACGTTTTTACGCTACTTTTCTTCGAGCTAGGCTATTTTATTTGTTTAAATCAAGTTTTATGTCCATATAGAGGGGGGCTCTTGCTAAGTTGGAGATAAAACAAGCAAAGGAGGAAAATGGTATGATTTGTTAATAAAGCAAGTGAAGGAAATACTTATGACAGTACAAAAATGGCTGTAAAGTTTGTTCAGTAGAATTAAATAAATAATAAAGGAATGATATTAAATGGGAAGAGATAGTATGACAGCGGAAGAAAGAATTGTTGCGGCAATAAATTTACAGCCCGTGGATCGAATTGTCTGCGCGCCGATCATCGAACAATATGCCGGTCAGTTTGCGGGCCTTACCAACAAAGAGTATATGTCAGACTGGGATAAAGCTATGGCGGCGGTCCAAAGAGTTTGGGAAGCATATCCTGTATGGGATTGTAATTCTTGGATGCTTTGTGGGCGTTTTGCTTCGGTTGCCCACAAGTGCGGTCCTGGCCGGATGAAATTGCCGGGTGAAGAATTAGATGATAATGCTCAATATCAAATATTAGAATATGAGGCTATGGTTAGGGATGATTATTCACTCATCAAAGAAAAAGGATTTGATGAGTACCGTCTGACTTATCTGGAACGGTGTCACCAGACATCGAGAGAAGAAGTGCTGACAGGGCTAAAAGAGTCTGCAAGGCTTAGGGCGGATGAAATTGCCAGAACCTTTGCACGTGGCCAAAGTGCATGTTATGGCTTTATAGTAGGTACATTTCCTTTTGAAGCATTTTCCATAATGCGTTCCCTCGAAAAATTTTATAAAGACATGTTCCAAATGCGTGGAGAATTGGAAGAACTGTTGACGAAAGCGACCAAAGATCTTTTGACCAGTGTTATACCGGCCGTTAAAGCCTCTGGAGTAAATCGGGTATTTGTTGGTGGCGTCAGAGGATGCGGTCAGTTCATTTCTTTGAAAAATTTCGAACGGTTTGTTTGGCCTAATTTGAAATATTTTCTTAATACACTGATAGAAAACGATATAGTTCCAATTCTCCATTATGATAGTGACTGGACAAAGAATTTACCGTATTTCCTGGAACTGCCCAAAGGAAAATTCGTGCTGGAACTTGATAGCGCTACGGATATTTTCAAGGCTCACGACATTTTGAAGGATCACTGCGCTATAATGGGCGATGTATCAGCTGCTTTGTTTACCGTCGCATCTCCGAGTGAACTTGATGAATATGCCAAAAAACTCATCACTACCTTCCGTAAAAGCGGCGCAAGCCTGATCTATTCATCAGGTTGCAACATACCAATCAATGCTAAACATGAAAACGTCAAGGCTTTCTTTGACGCAGTTGACAAGCATGGTCGCTTTGACTAATTAAGGAGATCCTCCAGCTATCTGGTTTTTAACTCTGCTCTGCTGAAATCTAGCAATTCTAGTAGTTAGTATTGTCTAAAGCGTATCAATTAACGCAAAGTAAGAGTTGTTGATTTCAGCAGAGTTGAAGTTTTAGCGTTGCTAAGAGTTTTTTAGAATTTTGGTCTCCCCTGAATGTTGTTTGACAACTGAAAATTACTCTATCCGGTAGATCTAATATTATTAAAAGAGGAGGATTACTATGGATAAAGAAAAGGCATTGAGTCAGTTAAAAAGATACCGGTTACCTATTTTAATTGTTGTTATTTTAGCATTTATGTTAACACCGTTTAATCGTCAGGCGCCTGCAGTAATGGGACCGGAACTTATTAAAGATCTAGGGCTCAATGCGGTAGATTTCGGACTTATGGGTTTGTCTTTTATGTGGGCCTATGCGCTGATGAATGCACCTTTGGGTAATTTGCTGGATCAATTTGGTGTTCGCCGGGGCTTATCTGTTCTATTAATAATGATTGGTCTCGGTAGTTTTATTTTTTGCGCTGCACAAACTTTTCTTGTAGCCGTTATCGGGCGAATTATCGTTGCAATCGCTGTTGCCGGTTGCTTTATTGCTGGTGTGAAGGTTATAACCAATTGGTATAGTGCCAAGGAATTTCCTTCCATATACGGTTTGTATTTAGGACTGGCCATGTTGGGCGGGGTGGGAGCAACTGGTCCTCTCCAGTTTATGATGACAAACTATGGATGGAGATATTCGTTTGCCGTAATCGGGGTTATAAGTATCAGCTTGGCGGTTATTGCTTATTTTGTGGTGAAAGATCGTCCTGCAGATGTAGCTCTGCCCTCGCCGGACGAAATAACTGGAGAGGCAGTGCCTGTTAAGAACAAGGAAGAAGCCAAGGCGAGTGGCTGGGAGGTATTCAAAGAAGTTTGCCGTATGCCTAAACTATGGTTGGCTAATTTCTTTATACTTGGAGTTAACTCCAGTGGGCAAGCTATTGTTGCTTTATGGGGTGGAGTCTTTTTAGCCAATGTTTATGGGTTTAGCAAACCCGTTGTTGCTGAAATACTTATGGTTTCCGCAACGGGCCTTATTATAGGTTCATTTGCGGCAGGTTGGCTAGTCAAAAAACTTGGGTCTGTAAATGTAATGTTATCAGGAACCGTTTTATTTCTAATTGGCTGGTTGTATATGACCTTGAATATTCGTACACTGAGTACAATGGAGCTTAAAATATTGTTTGCAGCATTCGGATTCTTACAACAGTATTCAGTGGTAGGTTACTTTTCTCTTATGAGGGAGTTGGTACAACCATCGCAGATGGGCACTGCTACGGGCTTAAATAACGGATTTGTTTGGGTTGTGGGGGCAGGAGCTTTTCAACAGATATGGGGTTTGGTTATCAACCATATATCTAAAGGAGTTACACCATATCCGGCAGAGGCTTTCGAGGCTGCTTTGTGGCTTCAAGTATTTGTTTTTGCAATTAGTATCTGTTGTGGATTATACCTTGTTAAAATGATGTGTAAACCAGCCCCAGGCATTAGTATTGATAGATAAGAAAAGGGACATAGTGAACTCGTTTCAGCATAGCTGAAACATTGGAGATTCAGGTGGAGAATCTACTCCACCTGAATGAACGCCGCCTATAGAGGCGGGAGTCTTTTGACTCGTATCTAAGATAAATAAGGCCTACCCTAATGGGTTGGCCTTATTTATTGCATACTGTTAATTACAATTGGCTAGAACTTCTATGCAGAGAGGAGTTTCTTTTTTTCTTATAGAAATATTAATAATAGTACAACTAATTAATGTATGGATAAACACACCAACATTTTTTGTGAACACTCATTAAAAATAGTTTCTTATATGTGCGAGGAGGAATAGAAATATGAACCTGCAACTATTTGCTGCAAATGCGCAGCTTCCAGAAGGAACTGATTTATTCGAAATATTTAAATATGTGTCGCTAGTTTTAACGGTTGACGTAGATAGTGGTGAAATATTGCAATGTTCTATACCAGTATATTGTCAGCAAGGTAATGAATTTATATCTGATATTATGAAGGGAAAATCACTAGAAAAAGATGTAAATATAATAATTGCGGAAGTTGAAGAAAGAATCCATATGAGTTCAAAGCGCGCTCTTATTACCGCAATACAAATGATACAAAATCGCTACATGATGACCAAAAACAAAATTCGAGCAAAAGGATAGGTGTAGCTTAATGGTAGGAGCTAGACTTCCAAGCTAGGATTCGATGCCTTTCGCACGCTCCAAAAAGAAAACACTCAGCGTTTACTGAAAGGTAAATGATGGGTGTTTTCTTTTTAAGATGTGAGTAGTCTAATAGAAAATGGCTGTGAATTTGCTGATAGAACAGAGAATTATGTTCGGAAATTATGGGTGAGGCGTTTAGTATAACTATACTTGTCTTGAACAAGCGCAATCGCAGTGCCAGCAATCAGGCCCGGTACCGCAAAGCAGAGAAAATTTTGGAACAGGGTGACCTTCATAGACAACAGCATACCTCCTACAATAGGCCCGAGAAGACCACCAAACCGGCCTAAGCCAAGCCCCCATCCCATCATGGTCGCCCGCACAGCTGGCGGATAGTATTGTGCAATGTATCCATGGGTAACATTTTGAGCTCCCATGGTACATGCGCCCACGAGCGCAGTAACTATAGTCGTAGAATAAATGTCCATAGGGATACTTAATAATGAGATGGAAAAGAAGGCGCCATAATAGAGAATTACCAGAACTCGCTTGGCACCGAAACATTCAGATAAATATCCGCAAACCAAGCTCCCTATGCCCGCACCTAGGAAAAGGGATAGAAAAAACCATAAGCTTATTCCAAATTCATGACCTGCATTCATCATCAATGTTGGTATCCAAGTATTTGTTCCAAAGATCATATACATGTTCATGAAGTAAACCAGCCAAAAAAGGCTTGTACTTAGACCCCTATTTTCTGCAAAAACATTGGCGAGCGACGACTTTTCTTTTGCTTGAGGATACTCAAAACGTGCATCATCAGGCACAGTCACATCTGGTCTGAACGTGTTCAGTATTTGTCTGAGTTGTTGAACCTTGTTTTTAGCAACAAGTATCCAGGGCGTCTCCGGCATGTACCAATAAAAGAAGGGTACCAGAAAAATCACAATTGATCCAAAATAAAAAACGGACTTCCACCCATAAGGCGTTAGTAGGTACATACCGGCAAGGGCAGACATAATTCCCCCAATCTGCATGCCGGTGGCACTCGCGGATACGGCTGCCTGTTTCGACTTGCTGGGGAAATATTCGGAAATTAAGGCCATTACATTAGGCGATGTCATTCCAAGTCCCAACCCAGTTATCGTGCGAAATACAGCAAATGAAACCGGGTCACTTGCCAGCGCTGTTGCAAAGGTACCTGCTGTGAATATTACTACAGATGTAATAATTGTGGTTTTTCTTCCCCATTTATCTCCTAGTACACCGCCTAAAATAGCGCCAAATACACCGGCCCCAAATGCGTAACTGCCTATAATGCCTGCGTAAGCAGGGCTCATATTCCATTCGGCGAGTAGGAGGGGGATTGTCGTGGCATATACAACAAGATCATATCCATCAAAGGAAAGTGCTGCTAAACAACAGAAAAATAGTCGCCAATGGTGTTTCTGAATAGAACTCTCATCAAGCAACTTCTTAACGTCTATTGTATTCATAATTTAATCTCCTTGCTTTACTATTGATTGCTGCCGGAGTTCCTGTCATTGTGAATGACATTAAAGCTAACGGTATAATTGCCAACAGACTTTCTGCTTTCATCATTATAAATAGTACGGAGCTTTGTAACATTATGGATTTTTTATATCCATTGAATCGACAGATAACACCCATCAATTCGTTCCACTGGTTAAAAGTTAATAGAGGCGGCAAACCTCTCCTCTGCAGTCATAATATCAGCCATTTAATACCTCCATATTTTTAGAGTGAAACCGCTTCAAATTCTTTTCTTTGCTAGCTATCAGTGGTTTTCGAAAACATTGTAAACCTCCTTATAGTATAATGAACTAGACAAGCGATCAATCAAAATATATGCAAGTTATATGCCAATTTTTGAAAAATTTACTGAATTCGGCAAAAGGTGTCTATTATCTGCGAGCTTTCCTTAGAAGAATGTAAACTTATAGTTAAAAATGGCGAAGATATTGTGTTAGAAGCATATTTTAGGCTATTTCTTTGAAGCTTATTGACAAAGATGAAATGTATTTGCAGACAAATAAGAGTTTATTAATGAACAAGTTGAACTAGGCAATTTGGAGCCATAACTGGTATGTAATGGAAGTATGCTTAAAAGCAGATTCTGGGGAGGGTTCAAAATGAAACAAAATGTCGTGAGGATACCTAGCTTACTGAACAGTAGGCAAGAACAGGGGAAGATGTAAGAGGAGTAGTTGAGCTTGGTAGCAGTTAAAATGGAAAAAGACTCAAAAGAGTAATTAATGAGTGCTAAAGAAAGAAATAGGCTACTAATTGTAATTTAGCAATTAGTAGCCTATTTTTTACTAGGTTGTATTTCAATATGGAACAAGAAACATGTCCGCCAATTGGTTTGCATTCAAAGTGAAACAAAAAGGTCGGTTAATATGGTTGGGGAATGCTCGGCAGTGAAAATTCTATACGCTGACGCAATTATTCGTTTACATGATTTGCTGCAGGGTAAAAAACGATTGCATATCTGTAACTAACCAATAGACAGCAAGCATAATTATGAGAAATAAAAGCAACAGGAACCACATCTCATTTTGAACATGTTGCAAGTGAAATTAATTAAAAATTTTAACTATTTTGGCATACAAAATGCATTAAAAAGAAGTGGGCGAAAAAATAGCTAATAGTTGAGGAGGGTTACTATGGATAAAGAAAAGGCGTTAAGTCAGTTAAAAAAATATCGGTTACCTATTTTAATTGTTGTTATTTTAGCATTTATGTTAACACCATTTAATCGTCAGGCGCCTGCAGTAATGGGACCGGAACTTATTAAAGATCTAGGGCTCAATGCGGTAGATTTCGGACTTATGGGTTTGTCTTTTATGTGGGCCTATGCGCTGATGAATGCACCTCTGGGGAATTTGCTGGATCAATTTGGCGTTCGCCGGGGCTTATCTGTTCTATTAATAATGATTGGTCTCGGGAGTTTTATTTTTTGCGCTGCACAAACTTTTCTTGTAGCCGTTATCGGGCGAATTATCGTTGCTATCGCTGTCGCCGGTTGTTTTATTGCTGGTGTGAAGGTTATATCCAATTGGTATAGTGCCAAGGAATTTCCTTCCATATACGGTTTGTATTTAGGACTGGCCATGTTGGGTGGGGTGGGAGCGACTGGTCCCCTCCAGTTTATGATGACAAACTATGGATGGAGATATTCGTTTGCCGTTATTGGGGTTATAAGTATCATCTTGGCTGTTATTGCTTATTTTGTGGTGAAAGATCGTCCGGCAGATGTAGCTCTGCCCTCGCCGGACGAAATAACTGGAGAGGCAGTGCCTGTTAAGAACAAGGAAGAAGCCAAGGCGAGTGGCTGGGAGGTATTCAAAGAAGTTTGCCGTATGCCTAAACTATGGTTGGCTAATTTCTTTATACTTGGAGTTAACTCCAGTGGGCAAGCTATTGTTGCTTTATGGGGTGGAGTCTTTTTAGCCAATGTTTATGGGTTTAGCAAACCCGTTGTTGCTGAAATACTTATGGTTTCCGCAACGGGCCTTATTATAGGTTCATTTGCGGCAGGTTGGCTAGTCAAAAAACTTGGGTCTGTAAATGTAATGTTATCAGGAACCGTTTTATTTCTAATTGGCTGGTTGTATATGACCTTGAATATTCGTACACTGAGTACAATGGAGCTTAAAATATTGTTTGCAGCATTCGGATTCTTACAACAGTATTCAGTGGTAGGTTACTTTTCTCTTATGAGGGAGTTGGTACAACCATCGCAGATGGGCACTGCTACGGGCTTAAATAACGGATTTGTTTGGGTTGTGGGGGCAGGAGCTTTTCAACAGATATGGGGTTTGGTTATCAACCATATATCTAAAGGAGTTACACCATATCCGGTAGAGGCTTTCGAGGCTGCTTTGTGGCTTCAAGTATTTGTTGTTGCAATTAGTATTTGTTGTGGATTATACCTTGTTAAAATGATGCGCAAACCAACCCAAGTCATTAGTGCTAATAGATAAGAAGAAGGGAATAAGTATTTTGTCAAGATTCTGGTTGAAACAAAGCTAGCCGGTATTACCGAGAAGGGAGCTCTTATTGAGCAAGGCGGTTGTGTGACACTCTATTCTTGTGATACAGTGGTCCTTGCCATTGGAACAAAAGCCTACAATCTTCTGCAGGATGACATATATGGCCTCTGTGAGGTTGTTGTCGTTAGAGACGCCCTCAAAAAAGCATCCTTTGAAGGCTTTGTTGCAGGTATGAATGCGTAATTCTGTGCTATAATTTTGAAAGCCTGGCTCTTTAGAGAAGCAACCTGTTTGTGTTGCTTTTCTATGGGTTGGGCTTTTTTTATTTATGTATGAAACAAGAAACCATTTTAACAAGTGGGGAATCGTAATTAATGCCAACAATTATTAACTTTATAACCAATAAGAAACAATCAGCCCTTGCGTCAAATTTTTATGTATGACATAATACAAAATAATTAGCAATGAATTTGTTCGGTTAAAAAGGTCTCCGACTAACATTTTTAGACGTTTGCAGGTACGAGATTAGATAGAAATGACCTGGGAGGTTAGTTAATGCAGGACAAGCAGTTTATTTTAGAAGAGAATGAGGTAAGGCAAATTAAAGAACTTACCGCCTTTTTTCGTTCCCAATTCAAGCAATGGGAAAAAATAAGCAAATGCAGAGAGCAATTCTTGAGAAATAGCGAAGAAACGGAAATTTTTGCTGCTGTTCGGCCGGAAGTTGTTGCCTCGTGGCGTCGTTCCAGAAATTACGGTGTTGTACCTAATCAACCTTTGACACGTAAAGTTTTAGATTCAATTCAATTTGATAAAGTAATTAAAGAAAATGAACAACTTATGCAAACTGCAGTACCTTTATTAAGTAAACAAATTAATTTTTTAAACAAAACAAAACCTTTCCGGATAGGTTTAACTGACCGTAACGGTATTTTACTATTTTTATATAACTCACATGTTGATCAGCTTAAATGTTCTGGCTTAAATCTTTCAGAAGAATCGGTTGGTACATCTGCACATTCTCTATGTCTGAAATTAGATAAACCTATGTATTTAATAGGGCCGGAGCATTATAACGAAGTTATGCAAAGAAGCAGTAAAGTTATAACGGCGATTCCCATACACGATACAAAAAAAAACATAGTTGCCGCCTTTACCTTTTCTTATCACAGGGATCTCACCCAAAGTAAAGATGAAGAAACATTGTTTGTATGGTGGATTGCCTGGCAAGTTTCTATGGCCCAGAGAATTGAAAATGCTCTGGAAATGGTAAATCAGAAACAGTCATACAGCTTTGATGTTAGTATGTTGTCTACCGCTATGTCCATGGTGGAAGACGGAATGGTTGGCGTCAACTGTTCAGGAAAAATTACCTATGTAAGCAATGGTGGAGAAAAAATTCTGGGATTAGGTCAGAACATAATATTAGGGCAGAATTACCCTAATATTATCGGAAATTTGCCGTTGATTAAAAGCGTATTACAAGGGAAAATGGCGAAATCCAATTTTACCGCAGATATAGTCAGTGGCAATAAACTTAAGCGCTGTTTGTTCGAAGTTAAACCAGTCGTAGATAATCAGGAAAACAGTATTGAAGGCGCGGTTATTCATTTAACCGAATTGAGAAATACTGGCAGTATAGATAAAAAGGAGCGCTTTGAAGCTATCTACACCTTTAATGACATTTATGGAAAGAGTGTCGAAATGGTCAGAGCAAAGCAAGTGGCACAAAAAATCGCTGGCACTGGAGGCTGCGTGTTGTTAATTGGTGAGAGCGGCACAGGGAAAGAACTGTTTGCCCATGCTATTCACAATGATCGCCAATCGCAAAGTCCTTTTGTTGCTATTAATTGTGCATCTATACCCAAGAGCCTGATAGAAAGTGAATTATTTGGCTATGAGGGAGGCAGTTTTACCGGGGCAAATCGCAAAGGAAAACCCGGAAAGTTAGAATTGGCTAACGACGGAACCTTGTTTTTGGATGAAATTGGTGATATGCCACTGGAAGTTCAGGCTGTTTTATTGCGAGTATTGGAAGATAAGCGTGTTATGCGAATCGGGGGAGAAAACTATATAAAAGTTAATTTTCGGGTGATAGCCGCGACGAATAAAAACCTATATGAAGCGGTGCAACGAAAAGAATTCCGGAAAGACCTGTATTTTCGCCTGGCAACTTTTAAACTTTCCATACCGTCGTTACGAAGTAGAGGAAAGGATATCTTAGAACTGGCCCGCCTTTTTGTTGAAAAGCAAAGTAGCGAGTTGAATCGGCCGCTACCTGAGCTGGAAGCAGCGGTTTGTAAACGCCTTATGCAATATGATTGGCCAGGGAATATCCGGCAGTTAAAAAATACTATGTGTTTCGCAGTTAATATGAGAGAGAAAGGAAATATCCGTTTATGCGATTTGCCAGAGGAGTTATTGGATATTTCGGAAATGAATCAACATAAAACAATAAGGTCACTAACTGAGTTGGAAAAAGAAGCGATAGAAGAGACGTTGGCGTATACAGGCAATAGCCTTGGTGAAACGGCGAAAATACTAGGGTTAGGCCGTACAACTCTTTATCGAAAAATTAAGACGTATGGTATTATTGTTAAGCATTGATAGCCCTTCAAAATTGAACACGAAAGAGACTTTTTGTAGAATTGATTTTAAAGAATAGCAGTTAACTGGCTACATGCTATAGAGACTTGATTTTTGGTTTGTTCTGAGGACGACCACAAATCAAGTCTTTTTTTAGTTCGTTGGCATGAGATATGCATTGAATTGAAATATGATTTGAGTACTAAATAAAAAAGTAAACCGACTAAGTGCATGCAGGTTTAAGTTAGGCAAGCGATGAGCCATATCAAATTAAATAGGGGGCGATTTATTTTGAAGTCAAAAGTATATTTTTATAGGCTAGCAGACGGCGCAGTTGCGGCGGAACAGGCACAGGCTATGAGTAAACTCTATTCTGCTGCTGAGGTATCATCCATCATTGGCAGTAACGACTTTGTTGCAATTAAGCTACATGTAGGTGAGGGAACGAATAATACTCGAATTAAGCCTGAACTAATCCGTGAGTTGGTGAACAAAGTGAAAAGTGGGAACGGAGTTCCGTTTTTGACCGAAACTTCAACATTGTATAAAGGAGAGCGGCATAATGCGATTAAACATCTCATGCAGGCTCATTGTCAGGGTTTCGGCATTGAGAATGTTGGCGCTCCTTTTCTTATGGCGGATGGCTTGCTTGGCAATACCGAGTATGAAGTGTCCATACCGGGTGATCTTCATAAAACAGTAAATATTGCCAGAGAAATTATTGGAGCCGATGCTTTATTAGTTATCTCTCATGCTACCGGCTGTATCTCTACGGGATTAGGAGCCTGCATCAAAAATCTCGGTATGGGTTTAGCCAGTCGCAAGGGGAAAAGACGCCAACACTCGGCTGTTTCGCCAATAATTGATAGCACACAATGTACATATTGCCAAAAATGTATGAAATGGTGTCCTGCCGATGCTATCATTGAAAATAATAGCAAAGCATATATTCTTGAAGAAAAATGTATCGGATGCGGTGAATGTATAGCGACATGCCGGTTCGATGCAGTAAAATACAATTTTAATGCTGATGAGGGTTATCTTCAGAAGAGTATGGCCGAACACGCCTACGGCGCAGTGATTGATAAGCTTGGCAAATGCTTTTATTTTAACGTATTAATAAATATGACCCAAAACTGTGATTGCCTTGTAAAAAGCCCTGGGGAAAAGCTAATACCTGATCTTGGTATCTTAGCATCAAGCAACCCGGTAGCAGTTGATCAAGCAACACAAGATTTGACTAAAGCTGCTTATGGACATACATTAGGCCATTTATCATTTCCACAAAGAAACGCCAGTATTCAGATCGAACACGCAGCCAAAATTGGTATGGGATCAATGGAATATGAGTTAATTGAGATAACCGGCTAACTAAAATAACGCCCCCGTTATTAGGCAAGATATGTGTTGACTAATAATGGGGGTGTTATTTAATAGGAGCGGATTTAATTGGTTACTAAGAAATATTTGGTCAGATTATAAACCAATTTGAAACACAACCACTGAAGTTTATGTTCAAGTCTGAAAATTTAATGCTCCATACAATTTTTATTTTTGATCGAAAATGTGGCAATCAAACAAATACTTGGTATCCAATTAATAAAATTTTTAAACACTGTACCATCTAAAATTGCTAGCTTTATAGAGATGTTTAGCAAGTTATTACTAAGTTATGTTTGATATTGGCATGATTTTTGCTTAATATTTTATTGCAATACAGGAGGTGGAGTGTTAAAAGTAGTGATTAAAAACTAAATTAAGCACTTAAGGAGGAAACGATGGAAGAGAAAAACTTAAATACTGAAGGCAGTGCCAAAATAAAATATGGTAATGCCATAGTAGACGTTAAAGAATTTAAAACCCAGGATGACCCGGGGGATCGCAAATGGACTTGGGAAGAAGACGGATATACTGTTTTTCGCGGCAATGCCCGTACAGGCCCAGGCTGTCACGATAACTGTGGTGTCTTAATGTATGTTAAGGACGGTGTGTTGGAAAAGATTGAAGGAGACCCGGAAAATCCATATAATCAAGGACGGCTTTGTCCGAGATGTCTAGCAGTTAAAGAGATGCTCTATCATCCGGATCGTCTTAAATATCCAATGAAACGTGTGGGTAAGCGTGGCGAAAATAAATGGGAAAGACTTACCTGGGATGAAGCCTATGACTTCATTGAAGAAAGCTTAAAAGAAATCTTTGCAAAATACGGCCCGGAAAGTATCTATGTAATGCAAGGAACTGGCCGAGACATTAACGGTTATGGCGGCAGAGTTGCTCAATCCATGGGTAGCCCCAATTATGGCATGGGATTTCTTAGTGGTAATGCATGTTATGTACCAAGAGTTTTCAGCACTGCATTGAAGTTAGGTGTTTTGGTCGTTGGCGATTATTCTCAATTTTTCCCTGATCGCTATGATCATCCCGGTTATGAGATACCCGAATATATTTTGATCTGGGGCAATAATCCGGTCGTGTCAAACTCAGATGGTTTCTTAGGGCATTGGATTGTTGAATGTATGAAGAGAGGCAGCAAGTTAATTACAATTGATCCAAAATTGACGTGGCTTGCTGCACGTTCAGAGTACTTTTTGCAGGTTAGACCCGGAACGGATGCTGCGTTAGCGCTGGCATTTGCCAATGTCATCTGCGAAGAAGGCTTATATGACAAAGAATTCGTAGAAAAGTGGACTTATGGATTCGAGGAATATGCCGAACATTGTAAAGAATATACCCCGGAAAAGGCAGCTGAGATATGTGGGGTTGATGCTTCCTTGATACGGGATACTGCGCGCGCCTTTGCAAAAGCAAAATCTGCAACTTTGCAATGGGGAGTCGCTATGGACCATACTTCAGAAGGGTTTATAACTGGTATGGCCTGCATGGACTTAGTCGCTTTAACCGGTAATTTGGAAAAACCAGGCTCTATGGTTGCAGCTCGTCCTTGCTTTGGCGTAGCACAAACATGGTCGGGACGCTGGGGTGGAGACAAACCGATACTTTCGGAAGAACAGGCTGTTAAGAGGATGAACTCGGATTATCCTACATTACAAGCAATGAATTGTATCAGTCAGGATATGTTATTAAAGGCAATGCTTACAGGTGAGCCCTATCCGATTAAAGCTACTTGGATGCAAACGAATAATCCGATCACCTGCATGGGGGCAGACCCGAAACGAATTTTGGAAGCCCTGCTGAAGATGGAATTCAACGTTGTCGTAGATATGTTTATGACTCCGACTGCACTTGCTGCTGCCGATGTAGTGCTGCCTGCCGCGGGTTTTGCAGAGAGAATAGGATTGACAGGGCACCAGCCTTATTATCTTGGGGCGATTGTTAAAGCAGTTGAACCAGTTGGTGAATGTAAATCAGACCAACAAATAATCTATGAAATGGGTAAACGTTTTAGACCAGATAGAAATGAATGGAATGACGATAAAGAGTTCTATAATACAATTCTTGAGCATGCTGGCATCACCTATGATGACATAAAAGAACGGACCTGGGCTTACCCGGAGTTTGAATATTACAAACATGAAAAAGGACTGCTAAGATCTGACGGTGAACCCGGATTTGAAACAGCCAGTGGAAAATATGAATTTAAATGTGAGTTCTTGGAGATGTTCGATATGGAGTCGTTGGCTATTTATACTGAGCCGCCGGAAAGCCCTGTCAGCACTCCCGAACTAGCTGAAAAATATCCATTAGTATTAACAACTGGTGCTAGAAGATGGGCCCTGTTTCATTCAGAACATCGGCAAAGTCCATCAATGCGCCGGATAAATCCTGAGCCTATGATTATAATTCATCCAGAAACTGCAGCCAAATACGGAATTAAGGATGGGGACTGGGTAGAAGTAGAGAACAACTTCGGAAAATGCAAATTAAAAGCGGAGCTTACGATCAGCATCCGTAAGGATACAGTATCAGCCGACCACGCATGGTGGTTCCCGGAAAGAGATCCCGAAGATGGCACTTTGTTCGGAGTATTTGAGTCTAATATTAACTGCCTGGTTCCAATGAGACCAGGAAAATCCGGTATTGGTGCGTCATATAAATCATTATTATGTAAAATTTCCAAACATGAAGGGAGCGATCAATAATGGCGCATGGTTTGTTGATTGATTATCAATATTGCAGTGGCTGTCATACTTGTGAAGTTGCATGTCAGCAAGAGCACGGCTATGATGCTAAAACGCTGGGAATTGAGATAAAAACACTTGGTCCAACAGAGCTAGATAACCGGAAATGGCAATATGATTTTATTCCTACGCCTACAGCGTTGTGTGATCATTGCCAAGATAGAGTTGAAAAAGGCAAAGTTCCGAGTTGCGTAAAACACTGCCAAGCTGGGTGTATGTCTTTCGGTGAAGTTACTGATTTGGCAAAAAAAATCGACCGCGAAAAAATGGTTTTATTCGCGTTAAAATAAAAATCATTACATAAAGGAGAAATAACGATGTGTTTTCGCCCCCCAAC
The DNA here is from genome assembly GCF_007830295.1 of Sporomusa sp. KB1. Classification (GTDB taxonomy): domain Bacteria; phylum Bacillota; class Negativicutes; order Sporomusales; family Sporomusaceae; genus Sporomusa. Next base: position 4,752,297 of record NZ_VLKC01000002.1, read on the forward strand.
TGCAGTTAAACCGGTTAAATGTCCCTCTTGTGGAACATCAAATCCTTCAACAAGTACTGTTTGCAGGAAATGCAAAGAACCGCTAGTAAAAGAAAAAGAATAAACATTTACTAAACGGATTAACTTTATGACATTGCCATGCTCAATTATGGCAATGTCATAATTTTGGATGTTGGAATATTTTAAACACCTTTGAGAATCTTGAGTTACTTTTTATTTTTTCTTTGTTACAAAATATGTAGGGAGTGTGTTACATGACAAAAAAATATATTGGTCTTATTTTAGGGGTTATAATTTTAGCATGTGCAAAATATATGTCCCCTCCGGCAGGGCTCTCACCACAAGGTTTGCTTTCTTTGGGCATATTGGCAGTGGGAATTGTGTTATGGATTTGTGAAACTTTTCCTTCGGCAATCACCGGTTTATTTTTGATGATTCTTGTTCCCATATTTGGCGCTATGGATATGAATAGTGCATTTAAAAGTTTCGGAAATACAGCCGTGTTCTTCATTATTGCAACCTTTTCAGTAACGATAACTTTAAGCAAAACGAAAATCCCTGATAAGATAGTTGCTAGAATGATGCTTTGGGCTGGCACAGATTCTAAAAAACTAGTGCTCGGGTTTCTGCTTTGTACGGCAACAGTATCTACAATTATGTCGAATACACCAGTTGCATTAATGTTTCTCGGTTTATCCTACCCAATATTGAAAGCTGTGAATGCCAAACCGGGTTTTTCTAATTTGGGTAGATGCCTGATGATTGGAATACCGATCGCTGCAATGATAGGTGGATTTGGTACACCCGCAGGAACCAATATTAACATTCTTACACTGAGTCTTTTCCAAGAAGCCACAGGCAGTTCAGTTTCGTTTTTGCAATGGATGGTTGTAGGTATTCCCATGTACCTGGTGATGACTGTAGCAACATGGTTTTCTCTTGTAAAGGTGTTTAAACCGGAAGCGATTACCGCGGAGATTCTGGCCGAATTACGCAAAAAAACAAGTCAATTTGGGAAAGCTGACGCTTATGAGCAAAAGGTTAAAATCGCCATTACTACCTTGTTTGTACTATGGATTGCAGGAAGCTGGGTTCCCGCATTGAACACAACCACTGTAGCCATGGTCGGACTAGTCGCAATGTTCTTGCCTAAAATTGAACTCATGACATGGGATGAATTTTGCAAAGGAGTCCCTTGGGCGGTTGTAATTGTATTCGGTAGTGTAAACGTTGTTGCTGCGGCAGTTTTAACGAATGGCGCAGCGAAATGGATTGCAGGTTTATTCATAAGCTCTATTCATGGTATGGCAGTTTTACCAATCCTAATACTTTTTTCACTTCTTATTGTTTGCATGCATGCGGTATTTCCTGTTGGCCCGGCGGCAGTTGCAATGTTCACTGCACCTATGGTGTCAGTTGCAACTGCCGGTGGTTTCTCACCGGTAATTACTGCATTTATCCTAGCATTTGGTTTTGGTGCAACATGGCTGCTCCCAATTAATCCAGTGTTTTTGTTAACCTACAATGAGGGTTATTATACTATGCTGGATACGTTAAAAGGAGGACTTATACCTTCATTGGTTATGATAGTTTTGTTGGCCATTTGGGTACCATTTGCTGTTGCCTTAATTGGACTATAAGGATATTTGGCAACTATTTCAAAAGGTTTTCCTCACTTGTCTCTAAATTTTTATCATTGGCTATGAGTGCTATAGCTGTTTTTGACACTTCCTGCATTTTCCGATAATTTTATTTAATAGTGACAAATACAAGGTAGAACAAGAACTATTCTGATAGCGACATTAAAAAAAAATAGGTTAACTGCAATGGAAGTATAGCTAGCATAGCAAGTAATATCCGGAAGCGGCAATTTTTAAATGCGAACTCTTGCAATTTTTCTCGTAAGGATAATACATCAAAAACAATATACAGGGAGAGTTTTGTAATGAAGAGTATTAAGGTAAAATTTGCTGCAATTGTTCTTACCTTAGTTGTACTTGCACTGGGTCTATTATCAGGACTGAACTATTGGCAAGCTCAAAAAATTATAGTACAAGATGCAGAACAAGAACTTACGGGTAAAGCACAAAGTAGTGCCGTACAAATCGGTGGTTGGTTAGATAGTAATAAAAGAGATATTGCAACACTTGCCCGTTCACCGATTATCGCTAGTGGCAAACGGGAGATCATTATGCCTTACCTAAGCGCCGAGCTAAGCAATGCTAAGATTTATGAAGGTCTGATATGGATTGATGAAAAAGGAGATTCTTTTGATCAGAAAGGAGTAACAAGAAATTTAGCAGAACGTGATTATTTCCAACACTCAATTAAGGGAGAAACTTTTATCTCTAATCCTATCGTATCCAAAGAAACTAATAAGACGGTCGTTGTTATCTCGGCTCCCATTCGCGCTGAAAACCGCATCATTGGCGTAGTAGCTGCTATGACTCATATTGAAGAGCTAGAAAAGCTAGTTTCAGATGTAAAAACTGGTGAAACTGGTTATGCCTATATGATCCGGGGCGATGGAGTCATCATAATGCATCCAAACAAAGAATTGGTTAACTCAATCAGCTGTCTTAATGATCCTAATGCTCCCCCGACATTAAAAGCGGCTACAGAGAAGATGATCAAAGGAGAACAAGGAATTTTAAACTACGAAAATTTCGGAAGTAAAAAATATCTTGCTTATGCACCAGTTACGGGGTGCAATTGGTCAATCGGCGTAAATGTTCCAGTAAATGAAGTCCGGGCAAAACTAAACACATTTACCTGGACATCACTTAGTATTAGTCTCATTGTGCTGATTATAGCCACCGTTGTCGTGATGATAATGGCCAGCAGATTCGCTAAGCCGTTGAGAAAACTTGAGACTGCAGCCGAATGCATTGCAGATGGTGATCTTACGTTGACAACTATTAATGTTAACTCTCAGGATGAAATGGGACATGTAGCTCGCGCGTTCGAAACTATGGTCGGTAATTTGCGCAGCCTGGTACAACATATCAACGGTTCTTCAGAACAGGTCGCTGCATCTTCACAAGAACTAACTGCGAATGCCGAGCAGGTCGCTCAAGTCGCAGGTCAGGTGAGTGCCTCGATTACCGATACAGCTCAGGGGGTAGAACGCCAGGTTAATGTTGTTGAAGGAGCGCTATTGATGGTGGAGAAAATTTCATCAGGTGCCCAGGAAGAGGCGGCTAAAACAGGGAATGCCATTACTATTGCTACCAAGGCTGTTAATGCGGCTGCAACGGGAAATCGGGCAGTGGAAAGCGCCATTAATCAGATGAATAATATCAGGCAGACTGTGGATAATTCTGCTCAGGTTGTTTCTGAACTAGGAGAGCAATCCAAAGAGATTGGACAAATTGTTGAAACAATTTCTGGTCTTGCTGGACAAACCAATCTACTGGCACTAAATGCTGCTATTGAGGCGGCGAGAGCGGGAGAACAAGGCAGAGGATTTGCCGTAGTTGCCGAAGAAGTTAGAAAATTGGCCGAACAATCCCAAGCGGCAGCTAAGCTAATTGCAACACTCATTAGCGATATCCAGAGTAAAACGGATAAGGCGGTAGCAGCAATGGCTAATGGTACGCAAGAAGTAAAAATAGGCACCGAAGTGGTTAATCAGGCCGGTAGATCGTTCATTGATATTGATACACATATCAAGCAGGTGGCATCCCTTTCCCAGGAAGCAGCTGACGGAATGAACCGACTTGCCAAATTCAGCAAACAGGTTCTCACATCAATGAAAGAAGTTGAAGGTGTCAGTCGTGAGATCGCAGGTCAGACACAAAGTATTTCTGCTGCGACAGAAGAACAATCGGCATCAATGGAAGAAATCGCGTCTTCAAGTCACCACCTCTCGCAATTGGCTGAAGAATTACAGGGCGCGATTAATAAGTTCAGAATGTAATGAATGATTGAATGTCAAAGCGGTTAGGGTAAGCAGCCTAAAATAAAATGAGTTTCTAATTATCGAGACAAGCTTTATAATTAGAAACTCATTTATTTTTTCTATATACAACATATTAAAGATTTTTACAATCGGGTGGTGTGCTGGCAAAAGCTGAAGTCAAACGCTAGTGGTGGGGCGTTGTCAATACACCGCCCGACTGTGCCTGCAAGCTTCTTTAATGCGGAATATATATATAGTAATTTTAGTTTAAATTAATAGTACAGATGCCGTACTCTTTAAGTCTTCTATATAAAGTAGTACGACTCATCCGAAGTATATTGGCAGCTTCTTTCACATTATTATTAGCCGCCAATAGAGCACTTTCAATAGCTTCTCTCTCTAATTCGGCCAATGTTTTTGCTGAACCTTCATTATTAGTCAAATATTCGCTTTTGGTTATTCTTATGGGTAAATCATACAAAGTAATTTTTCCACCTACGGACATACTTACTGCATAATCCATTGCGTTTTTTAAATCTCGTACATTTCCTGGCCATTCATATCTCAGAATTTTTTGTTTTACTGCATCATCCATCTGGGGTATTGCAGTCTGCGTTGCACATTCCTCTTCAATAAAATGCTCAGCAAGTTTTAAAATATCTCCTTTTCTTTGACGAAGTGGGGGAATCCAAATTTCAAAAGTTGCAATACGATAATACAAATCTTCCCTAAAGCTCTTATTGCTGATCATTTCCTGCAAATTTTTATTAGTGGCCGCTACTATACGAAAATCAACTTTGCTAGATTCTATTCCCCCAATACGCGTTACTTGTTTATCTTCTAGAACACGAAGAAATACCGCCTGTAATTCTAATGGCATATCTCCTATTTCATCTAAAAAAAGTGTTCCGCCATGTGCCGATTGGATTTTCCCAATACGTCCACCTTTGTCAGCACCAGTAAAAGAGCCTCCTTCATAGCCGAAAAGTTCACTTTCAAGAATACCTTTCGGTAAAGCTGCACAATTGACAGCAACAAAAGGTCCTTCTGGTCGCGATTCTTGATGAATTGCCTGAGCAAATAGTTCTTTTCCTGTACCACTTTCTCCAATCAGTAATATACTTTTCATAGTATTAGTTACTCTCTTCACTATTTGTTTGGATTTAAGCATTTCCTCGCTATCACCCAAAATTGTATCCACAGGATGAGTAATATCTGCATTTTGGGGTAAAGGTATCTTGTTGCCTATCAGATTGGAAATACAGATCAACACAGAATTTTCATTTAGCGCGGTAGAGGAAGGTTTCGCTTTAATAAGATATTTATGGTCATTACTCACACAGGTATACTGGGCAGTCAATTTATTATTTCTTGTTTTTTTCTTGTAAAGTTTTTCTATTGCTGGTATTACACCAAGAATAGTGGAATAGGGCTTTCCTATTACATTATCTTTTTTTATATTAAACAGAGCTTCTCCATTATTATTTATATATGAAATGTTTCCTGTTGAGTCAACAGCGATAACAGATTCATCAACTAGAGACATCGCCGTATCAAACGAAAAGCTCTCTACCCTGATTTGTGGTTTGTAAGTTTGCGCTACGATGGTTTGTTCAATATTTTTTTCTAACATAAATAAAAAATTAAGCATCCATAGAAAATGGGATTTTTCCATTTCGGTGTATTTAATCTCTTCAAAATATGGAATCGTTAATGCTGCTATAATGGTATCAGTTTGATCGTAAATGGGTACAGAAAATGTAACTTTCGGTTTTCGTAAATCCGGATGAAAATTCTCCGGTGAAAGAACGAACACCGGCTTTTCTAAGTTAACGCAAAGGGTATGGGAGGTAGTCCCGACTGACTCTTCGGACAAATCATTGCCTAATCCCATTCCATCTAAAGCACTATTAGCTACAAACAGAGTAATACCATTTTTATCATACAATGATAGTCCAGAGGATTTATTCATAAGATTATGAGATGCAAAATTCGTTAATAAGGGCATAGCTGAATCAATTAGTGTTTTATTATCCTTAAGCAACATTTTACTTTGTTTATCGTTTATTTTTTTCAATATAAGTGCTTTATCAGGTTTTATATTATAATTTTTCGATCGAATCCAAGAATTAACTATAGGCTTTCTTACGATTGAATATTCTAATGGGGATTGATTGTACTTTATTAAATTAGTATAGTAATTTTGAATTTCTGTAAATTGATTTGAAGTATAATGAAAAAATGATAACATCTCAGATAATGTTTGAGAAGAAAAAACATTTTTCATTTCATGTAGTGATTGATAGTCCATATCACAAAAGCCCCTTTAAAAATAACAATAATACATGTGTAGTAATTCTAATAATATTATACCTTATTTTTTCGGTTCTGGTGCAAAAAAAGAAACAAGGATATACTCTTTCCATAATTGAGAAAAATGAGGGAAGAGTTAATCGTTAGGAATGTTAGCAGCCCTAACAACAGCGCGGATTTGGTCATCGAATGTACCACACCAGCCATTGTTGAGCAGTAGACTGCATCCAAGTGCCAATTCAAGAAACGCATTGGCCAAACCAATAATATCGAAAATTACGTTGGGATAAGGCAGGGTATATTTTCTTTAGTTTATCTATCATCGTTTGCCACTTATTTCTTCTAAAATTATTCTAAAAATTAGAGGTTATTATATAGTCATCAGGTTGATGAAATATATTTAGAGTGGAAAAGCTACTCTATTAAGATAGATTGTAGTCAAGTCAGGGAGGTTTTAAAATGTATGGTCATTTCCCACCAGGCTTGGTTGCTTTCGGTATGTTGCGTTTAGCCGTTGTTGGTGACGGATTATATTTACTATATAATATTTTTAAGTCGTGAAGCGGATTGCTGATAAAATGAATGTTTGATTTTTCGGCAAAGGATGGATGGTTAGTTCACATATTTGTGATAAATTATTCAGAACATGGGAGATAAAGGAGAAACAATAGTATGAATAAATGGTTGCGACGATTCAATGTCTTAATTATTGGAATTATTATTGGCGGCTTATGTGTAACGAATTACACCAAAGCTGCAGCTATGCCTAATTTATCAATACCAACCGCTGTACAAGATGAGGGGGCATCTTTGGCCCGTAATACTTTTGTCGTTCAGGCAGTTAAAAAAGTAGGTCCTGCAGTTGTCGGCATTACCAACAAGGCCTATATGCGAGACAATTTTGATCAGAAAGTACTTGTGGAAAAAGGGGTAGGTTCGGGAGTAATATTTGATTCGAATGGATACATTGCAACCAATTATCATGTTGTTGAAGGAGCGCAAGAAATTGTCGTATCGTTAACAGATGGCAGGACTTTAAATGGTAAAGTGTTGGGAGTAGACTCGGCAACGGATTTAGCCGTAGTTAAGGTCGATGCGACCGGTTTGCCGGCTGTGGAATTTGGGAATTCTGATTCGTTGATGGCAGGCGAGCCGGCCGTTGCTATTGGCAATCCCCTCGGCCTTGAGTTTCGCGGTAGTGTGACGGTCGGCGTGATTAGTGCACTAAACCGAACTATTGAAGTTGGGGACCGCAAATTTAAGTTAATCCAGACCGATGCAGCAATCAACCCTGGCAATTCGGGAGGAGCGTTGGTCAATGCTGACGGCGAGGTGGTTGGGATTAATAGTGTCAAAATTTCCGCCGCGGGTGTCGAAGGAATGGGTTTTTCAATTCCCATTAATTCTGTCCGTCCAATTTTGCAATCGCTAGTGGAAAAGGGTAAGGTAAGTAGGGCGTATCTTGGCGTTGCAGCACTGGATCGCGAATCAGCACTCCGTTATAGTTACAATGTAGAAATCGACCATGGCATGTATGTAACCCGTGTAGAAAAAGGTGGCCCGGCTGATCAAGCTGACATCCAACAGGGTGATATCATTGAAAAAGTTAACAGTACAATTGTTAACAGCGTGGCCGATTTACGAGCTGTTTTAGATAATGTTCCGATAGGCAGTACGGTGGATGTTGAAATTACTCGCAATGGTAAGAATTTGACAATGCATCCGGTTGCAATCGAAATGCCTAATTGAAAATAATCCCATTTAACTCGAAAAATATGTAACTTATTTTTCAATTAACAATTTATAACTGACAGTACCAGTCCGTGCTACCTTTGCATAGTACGGACTCTTTTTTATTATATTGGGCTAAATACTAAATAAGGGAAGGAAGGATGGCATATAACTGTTGCATAACGTTCATGAATAACATGTATGCTATGCATTCTTAAGATAGGGAAAGGAGAGAAACTACTGTAACCTATTTTATTTAGTATTAATGGTTTCGAAGTCCGTGTCTGGGGTCTTATGGTAGCTGCAGGGGTGCTGGCTGGTTTGTGGCTGGCGACACGGTTGGCAAAAAAAAGTGAATTTACCGAGGATATGCTGCAAGAGTATGTACTCTATGGGTTCTATGGCCGGTATTTTGGGGGCAAGGCTGTGGGCGGTTGCTTTTTCCTGGGCACAATATGCTGCCAATCCTATGCAAGTCTTGATGTTTTGGGGAGGAGGCCTGTCCATACAGGGAGCGGTCATGGCTAATGTCTTGCTGGCGTTATGGTTTTTTCACCGCAAGGGATTGTCCTTCAAGCGGTTTGTAGATATTGGGGCTCCGGCGCTCATTCTTGGTCAAGCCATTGGAAGAATTGGGTGTTTGCTAAATGGCGATGCCTACGGCAAACCCACCGATGCTTGGTATGGTGTAGTCTATCAGCCAGGAACACCGGCGTATGAGGCCTGGGGTCAGGTGTCGCTGGTGCTGGCTGAACTTTTTGAGGCTGGGCTTGGATAGTCTGTTGATCGGCGGATTTAAGGCTGCGCAGCTAACGGCTGTACTCACGGCCTTGGCAGTTAGTCTGCTGTGGGCTTGGTGTGCAACACGAAATCAGGTAATCAAGACTGAGAAGTAAGTTAACTTGACAACAAGATCGGATAAGAAAACGAAGGGGTGTGAGTTCGCTCCGAATGGAGGACAGGAGTATACTACACATCCTTTTTGATTCTTTCACGACAACGCAGTGTCTGCTCAATCTTCCCGGCGTTAGATTTAATAATACGTTAATATTTCCTTAACCCTGTCTTAATACGTCTGACTTATAATATAAACATGGATCAGTAGTCTAGATCTAAAAGCGGGGTGGAAAATGTTGAAGCTACTATCTGGAAAAAACCATTGTAACCGAATCCCCCATCTTTTACATAATGGTCTAAAAGGAATTAGATGTTTTCGCCCTCTAGCTAAAAATATTGTAATGCAGCAACGCCGTTACTTAAAACAAGCCTTATTAGAAACCCTAGATTGTAGACGCTGTCAAAAAGAGATGCAAATTGCTTTCACGGTGGAGCGTTGTCATAATTTGATCGAGAGACAGGTTAATGCTTTTTTGCTGAGAGAGAATGAGAGTATTGAATCATATACTAGTGACTTACTGGGAGGAAAAAGCAAGACAAAAGCTTGCTTTTTTCAAGAATTTCTCAGTCCCTCGGCTATAGATAACCTGCTTGATAATATAAAGCATAGTATTCAACTTGAAATGAAAAAATGTTTTGGTGCTGCATATGTGGATATCGCAGCTTTGCAGTATATTGCCACTGATTTCGAAGTGATTAACTACATGGTAGACAGGGTTGACGAGTATAGAAATACTCTGCTTCTTGCAGAGATAGCAATTGAGGTGGGCGACCAAACTTGGGAGCAGGCTCTGGGTAAACTAGACTTGAGTCCAGTACTCGGAAAACTACTGAAAAGAATAAAACTAGGTACTATTGCAATGAAGAGTGTCGGCTGTGACCACAAGACGCTATTTGAGCAATGCCGACGGCAACTGGAACAAGAGATGGTTGGTATCCTATTAAACATTACACATAAAGTAAAAATTTTTACGCGTAATAAAGCGACTCAAATTTTTTATGAAATGTACGACAACACATATGGCAGTTATTTCGTGTCCTTAGAGCATAATATTAGGACACGAAAATTTTGTAAGGCTAAACAAGCTAAGTTTATTACGGAACGAATTGACCAGCAGGCCATGTAAATGGCCTGTTTTTTACCTTTGAATCGGTAAAAATAGGGCAGCACACTATAGATGGTTCTCTTTAGCTATGTAGGCAAAAAGTGATTTAATTCCTAGTTGCAGGATAGAAAACACCCCCTTATTTGACCAGTCAAGACCGCCTATGCGGCTAGGTAGGGTTCAGCCCGTCATTTTTCCCCATGAATAATGCTATAGTTATCTTTATGCTTTTATTTAGCACATATGGCTTAGCTAACATGGATACAATAAATACATATGATTTGTTCAAACTTGGCTAGGGGGAGCTTGCTTTGCTATCGGAAAACGACTATCGGCTTTTACCAGGACGATTAAGGATAACTATTCCTAATCTTCGAAAAAACAGCCTGCTGGAAGCTTACTTTGTTAAACAGGTGAGTAAGGTTACTGGCGTTAAAACAATAACAGCAAGCTCTTTAACCGGGCGTGCTCTTATTTATTTTGATCAAGCCAGGATTAGTTTCCCTGTGCTATGTCAAGAAATAGAAAATACGTGGGAGCTTTTTTTTGAACAGCAGGTAAACCAGGAAAGTAAGTATGAGGTACTGTCACTGCCAAAGGCAACCAGTCAAATCATGAACGATCAGGGCAGTATAACAAAGCTATATGTACTGGCAACAGGCGGGGTCCTGACCGGGTTACTTGCCAAGCGGATGCTTGTGGGGCGCTCGCCGCTGGTGTCATCCACTAACGTATTTTACCTAGCTGCCTTGACGACAATTATAGGGAGTTACCCTTTATTAAGAAGAGGGGTAGACACCTTGGCTAGGAAGAAAAGAATCAATTCCGATTTATTGCTTTTCGCAACAACGCTTGTCCTGCTGGCCATGAAGGAAAGTATAACCGGTCTGTCAATCTTGGGGATTGTGTATCTGAGCGACCTGTTTCATCACGTTATGCAAACCCGCTCACAGTATGCCATCAGTAAGATGGTGGCAACAAAAGAACTGACTGCTAGACGTTTGGAAAACGGCGAAGTAAGGCAGGTCTTAGCCGGAGATACTGTTATGGTACAGGCTGGAGAACGAGTTCCGGAAGATGGTGAATCTATAGCCCATATGCTTAAGATGGTTGAGCAGGCCGCCGCTGCACGAGGAGCGCTACAGCAACCAGAAGATTACTATGCGCAAAAGCTGATGCCTTTAACAATGGGTATTGCTGCCATGATCTTTCTCGTTACTCGTGACTTCTATCGCGCATTAACCGTGTTACTAGCCGGTTGTCCGATCGCAGTATCGATAGCTAAGAATACGGCTCTAGGTACGGCGGTAGCCGACGCAGCACGCAAGGGTATTTTTGTAAAGCAGTCCCGGTGCTTAGAGGTTGCAGGGCAGACAGAGGTGGTTTTGTGGGATAAAACGGGTACTTTAACTACGGAGAATCCCATAATAACGGAAGTGATATCACTACAACGAAAGCAAAGCAACCAGGAGATATTGCTACTGGTTGCGTCAGCTGAACAAGGCAATTGCCATCCGTTAGCCAGGATGGTAGTAAAAGAAGCTATGCAAAAAGGACTAATTCTTGAGCCCGCCGAGAGTGAAGTACTTGTTGGTTATGGAGTAAGAGCCTATATAAATCAGCAAGAGGTTTTAGTGGGCAATGATTCTCTGATGTACAAAGAACACATAGACATAAAGACAAGTAAGGCTCGCGTATTACGGCTGAAGCACTTTGGCAATAGTGCTATTTATGTTGCTGTTGATAAAAAGCTAGTAGGCTTAATTGGGGTAAAGGAACACATACGGCCGGAAAGCTATCAGGCCATTGAACAATTACGAGTTGTCGGTATACCTCATATCGGCTTGATAACAGGAGATACGGCTAACACGGGTAATGCAGTGGCCGATGAACTGGGTATTAAACGATACTGGAGCACAATGAGACCCGAAGACAAGATTCGGATGATAACTCAGTTAAGACGAAAAGGGTATCCAGTCATGATGGTGGGGGATGGAATTAACGATTCGCCCGCCCTGGCAGCGGCCGACGTTGGTGTCACTATGGCCGACAACTGTCCGGAACTTGCCCTGCGGGCGGCCAATGTCGCTATTGCCGGGGATGACCCAAGAAAAGTTTCCCAGATGATCAGCATTGGCAAGAAAACCAATCAGGTCATACGTCAGAATCTTTCCTTTGCTGTCGGTGTGAATGTTGCGGGTATCGCCTTGGCAGCAGCCAATATTATCTCGCCATTAGCAGCATCGTTATTACTAAATTTTGGCACCCTCGGTGTTATCGCCAATTCTGCCCGGCTATTTTCAAAAGGTAACCATTCAGCCTGTAAACAGGATAGACAAATGGTCTGTACAGGATGATTGTAGGTTCATTTTTCGTGATAAGAATCCTGGCCTTTAATCTTTACAAGGCAAGGGGGCAACTAAAACTATTTTATCAATTCGGTTGTTTCTTGGAATCCCGATCGGTGTAGTATTTTACCAGGTGTCTTAGCAAAAGCAGTAACATTACTTCGTTAAGTCGCAATTACTAGTGGTTTTTATCGCTAAGCCCGAAATATGGGAATAAAGCGTAATATAAAAAAATAAGAAGCGCACTAGCATGGTGCGTTTCTTGTTTTTTACGTAGCGGGAAGAATAATTGTATGGCGACTTGTGAGAGACAGTTAAACTGGATCGGTTGCTAAGTTATCCCTTTCATGTTGGTGTGTCCCAGGTTCAGGTGCGGAGTGATCACCTTGGGACCCTTTGCCCTTAGCTTCTTCGATTGCGTCGTGAAACTCATGTTTAAGTTTTTTTGCTTTACCCGACATAGCTACAACACCGGTAGCAGTAGCGGCTAAAATACGGCGACGATGTCTCCGGGCATGATCCTTTACTTCATCCCATTTATTACTAATTTCTCTGGTGGTAGTTTGTTCTGTTGTACGTGCTTCAGCCATAAAGTCTTCGGCATCTTCTTTGAATCTGGCAATAACACCTTTCGTCTGATCCGTTATTGCCAGAACTCCTTTAGTAGCTAAAAGAGCTGTAGAACGCAGTCCCCGCCGTACTACTGGAGTCGCTAATGCAATTGCTGCACCGGTTAATATAAGTCCTGCAGGTGTAGTCCTCGACAGCATGCGTGATCCCCAACGCAAAACATTCATAGCTTAATCCCCCTTATTACAGTTATTAATACAAACATTCCTTGTATTTTGAAACAGAAGAGCCCTGCACTTTTATGCGGAAATTTCCCTAGTGCTAGGTGCCCGGCTCAATATTAGCAGGCTTAGTTTCAACGCCGCCAAACAATCCTCTCTATTAAAATGACATTTTTAATATTCCATTATTATAGTGACAATATGCAACGTCTATTGAATGAACGGCTGTATAAACAAATTGTTATGGATACGAGTCTACTCCACCTGAATCCCTAATGTTTCAGCTATGCTGAAATGAGTTCATTTCATGGTAAGAATACTCATGTGAATTGCAACTCACTGCAGTGGATGAGGGAATGGAGGAGTGAAGATGATAATATGGTGGCTGTTTTTGCAGCGAGTTTATTTGGTATACTCCCCCTATACACTCCAATCGTGACAGGGATTCTAATAGGCGCACCATTAAATTACAGCTACTTAGTTACAGGAGGAATACAAAGCTTAAAAGAGTAAAAGTTGCAGCAAGGTCTCGTACCTGCTGCAACTTTTTCCTATGGAATTTGCTCGTCATTCGCAACAATTCGCCACAACCAGAGGTATTAAAAATTTTGTCCGCGAGTGGAATATCCTTGATTCTATATGGAAAACTGTTTTCCTTGCAATGAGGAATTTCTATTTACACTAATAAGACGCAGACCATATCAAATAATAGATTCAAGATTTCGTTGTAGTTTCACGAGATCTGTTTTTGTTATCAGGTATGTGAATATTGGTTTAAAAAAAGCAGTAGTTCGTTTATGGACCATCGTTTAGTTTCAACTTTGCTAATAACTTCGTCAATATTTTTAATAATCGTCGTATCAACTATATGTATATTTTTAGGGGAGTCCTGAAAGATAAGTCGTTGTCCTTGTTCCACAGGCCAGCTTTCTTTAAGTATCCATTGATGTTTATTCATTGCCAGTTCCCCCTTTTATTGTTATATAAATATATTCCAGTATAATACTCAGAAATCCTGCCAATAAATGTAATGTCGAAAAGTATACAATTTATCTGCAAGGAGTATTACATTCAAGCTTTGCAGTAGTTGCCCTTATATTTGCGCTTGTAGATAATCAAAATCATCAATTTACAAACTATCTGAAGTCAGCGAAGTTGCCGCTCAGCTAAAAAAGAGAGCCAAGATGATTGAGGGATCGACATGGGTAAGTGATCGGCGAGGATCAGTTATATAACCAGCTAGGTTTAAACCCACTGCTAAAGCCTGAGATATGGCCAAAGACAGTGGTTTTTTCATAATCAAGGCATTATTTATGAACCTATATTATTGTAGTATTGGATAGAAACTGGTTGAATGGGAAAATTAAACGGCAAAGGGAGGGCTAAACATGGCGAAAAAGGATACAAGCCCTAACGGTCTCAATATACTCGGCAGAGCCTGGAATGAATTGAAGAGAATTAATTGGCATGAGATAAATAGACTTTGTCAACAGAACTTTCATATTGGCCTTATTGGTTCCGAAAGGGATGTTGAAGCAATAAAAAACTGGCTGATTTCCTTTCCAAGCCAGGCAAGTCCAGATCAAGCCCCGATACGAGTGAAATGCGATACCCGGCTGCTGGCAAGATATATAACGTCTATTTATATTAGGAGTACGGGCGACAAACTTGACGAGAAACTTATTAAATCGACGACGTTTTGTATTGTGAGCCCGGAATACGTCAATCAAGTCCGACGTTTTAAAACCGAGGTATCAAAATACAGCCTGGACGGTCATTACTTCAATGCCAAATACCGTTCCTGGTCCACATCAGCTTGTTTCTATACCCTTTGAGGGCATTTCCGATTGCATCATTCTTTCCCTTAATGAAATGAAAATGTTATTTGAAATAGTAGGCCTATCAGGGTACACCGTTGTACCTTATCGCCAATTACCTGAAATTGGAGTACTGATGGGTATGGCCTTATTGGCTCAAAGTACAGCTACCAGCATTATTGGGAAGTTACCTACGCGGGCAGGGATGGTGGCCAAAGGCGCGTTAGCCTATGCTTTTACGTATTCCATCGGCGAAGCAATTTTTGCTTATGTTAGTTATCAGCAGAGAGTAAATGGGTGCTTCTTCCGTGACAGTATCCGTGAGCATTATGAGGAAGGGGTAAAAATAGTAAACAATATAGTAAATCATAAATCGGAAACATTTTAGGAACACCTTTAACTTTGGGTGCTCCTTTTATTATTGGTACATAGCTTCCTGTTTCAAGATTCGCTGGTATATACATGGTACATTTTGGACAATATAACCAATGAATTTGGGAATACGATTGGGGGGAAAGAGACATAATGAAAAGCATGGAGGGGCTGCAAAAAGATGAACGCCAGGAGCAACCACCGGTAAGACGAAGCCAAAGGCTAAAAGATAAAATCGCCCAGTCGTCAAACGAAGAAACGTTAACCGGTTTGGAACAGGTCTTTGAGGCCAAATTGGCAGCCGTACAGAGCTATGAGCAGCGCATGTCTTCGATAACTGACCCATATGCACTCAAGGCTTTACGGCAGATGATAGAGCAAGAGCGGCGCGAATTGATGCGTTTAGCGGAACTTATCGAATATGTAGAAGTCAGCCCCGATATGAGCGGGGTCGGACGTCTTAACCGGCAATTTAATCATCGCGTCAAGTCAAGTACTGGACGCCCCCCTGGTTTCTGGCTGGCGGCGGCTTTGGTAGGAGCTGTGCTAGTTCCGAGTGTCCGCGAGACTCTGCGACCATTAGCGTTAAAGACTGTTCAGGGAGTAATGGAACTAGGAGAACAAGCCCAAGGATTGTTTAGCGGCGTCAAAGAGGATCTGGAAGACTTAGTGGCAGAGGCCCAATTTGATAAGTTCAAACAGTCCATCGAAACTTCCTTTGATGAATTGCCAGCTGACGGTGGAGTTGATAATCCGAATTTAAATGAATGAGGTGAGGTAGTATGTCAATAGGGACCGAGCAGCAACTTCGAATTGAGCATTTAGCCGAAAAATTGCGAGGACTCAGTCGTGAATTGAAAGACACGGTAGATTTAAGTATCCAGCTGCGGGCGGAGTCGGCGCAGAATAAGAATGAGGTTGCGCGGCTGTGGGAAGACTTTTTGGGTCAATTATTCGGCTACATCAAGCAACGAAGTAAGGAATCGCGCGATAATCTGTTAGCAAGCCTTTCATGGTCAAGAATGAAACTGTTCTAGAACAGCCAGAATATTTGGCAGCAAGGTTTCATACCGTGCTGTCATTTTTTTGCCCAGATGAAAAGTAGTTTCCTGGATACGACTAGGCTTCTGCCGGTGTCCCAAAGGAAAGGAGTGACATGCGAGACTATTGTCACCTCTGTGCACAGGAAATCTGCATAATACTGATGCAAGAAACCATAAGGAGGAAACAGCTTGTTCTTATCCGCAGAACAACGACAAACTTATCACGCATTACCCGGACGATTACGTGTCAGTGTACCGGGATTATGCCACAATAAAAAATTCGCGAGCTTTTTAACCGAACAGCTGGCATCTGACCACAATATTATCTCAATCAGTGCAAATTACCTCACTGGGCGAGCTTTAATTTATTTCAACCAGAATGTGCTCAGCGTAAAGGAGATCCAACAAGTCTTAACACAGGCATGGGGGCGGTTTTGTCGGGGAAATAACACTCTAACGTTAAATCTACAGCAGTTTGCCGATGGCAGTCCTAGTCTGGTATCTTTACCGGTCGTCTCTAACCCGCAGATAGAAGGCCTTGCGTACACTGGTTCTAGTAAGCTGTGGCATACTGAAAGCATGGAAAGTGTCTGTGATCTACTTAATACCTCAGATCGTTTTGGTTTGAGTGACTGGGAAGCTGCCAGCCGCCTTAAGAAGGTAGGCCCTAATAAGCTTACCGAAGGAAAGCGGGCAACGTTTTGGGAACTGTTGAGCAATCAATTCAAAGATTTTATGGTGCAAGTGCTGCTTGGAACCGCAGGGATTTCGTTTGTTCTGGGGAAACGTAGTAACGCCCTCCTGACCGGGTCTATTGTAGTGGCTAATGCCGTTTTGGGTGTTATTCAAGAACGCAAGGCCGAGCAGTCTATGGAAAGCTTGCAGAAACTGGCGGCACCACAGGCGCGTGTGATTCGTGCGGGCCGAGTTAAAAAGGTGGCGGCTGAGAATTTGATTCCGGGTGACTTGATCGTCCTGGAAGCAGGTGATCGGGTACCTGCTGATGCCCATCTAATAACTGCAGTTCAATTTGCTACTGAGGAAGCGTCGCTTACTGGTGAAACAGTACCTGCCAAAAAAGATCCGAGATATCGTGGAAGTGAAGACACTACTCTTGGAGATCGTAGAAACATGGTGTTTATGGGCACAGGTGTAACGCGGGGGCGCGCCACGGCGATCGTAGTTGCAACAGGAATGAAAACAGAGATGGGTAGAATCGCTTCCCTTATCCAGCATCAAACCGAAGAGCTTACGCCGTTGCAGTGCAAACTGGAGCAACTAGGAAAATACCTTGTTTACGGTTGCTTAGGCGTCTCTGGAGTTGTCATGGTCACAGGAATATTACGGGGTCAAGGATGCTTGAATATGCTGCAAATTGCGGCAAGCCTAGCTGTAGCAGCTATACCGGAGGGCTTAACTGCGATTGTTATCATTGCCTTAGCCATGGGCGTACAACGTATGAGTAAACGAAATATAATCATCCGCCAATTATCATCGGTTGAAACACTGGGCTGTGCTACTGTAATTTGCTCAGACAAAACAGGAACACTTACCAAAAACGAGATGACGGTTCGCATGGTATACACGCATGGGCGTAATTGGCAGGTAGCAGGCGAGGGCTATGCACCTGTAGGTGACTTTTTTCTGGATGGAGGGGGGCCTGTTACTATTCATGAGAATGCCGAACTCTATCAAACGCTGCTCACTGGCGCATTATGTAACAATGCCCGATTGAATCAAAATAGGGTTTCTAAAGAAGATAATGTATTGCCGATGAAGGAAAAACATAATGTTGTCTGGAAGGTGGAAGGTGATCCTACTGAAGGTGCCATCCTGGTGGCAGCGGCTAAAGCTGGCTTATGGCGAGACGAACTAGAAAAAACATTTATAAGAGTTTACGAATATCCGTTTGAATCAGATCGACGCATCATGTCAACGATCTATAAAACTCAAGTGGGCGATATGATCCTGAATGTTAAAGGGGCAACAGATCGTGTATTATCCGCGTGTACCCACTACCTTCGGGACGGTGAGATCCGCCAATTGAACGATACAATTCGTGCTGAGATTATGTGCGCGAATGATGAGCTGGCCAATAAGGCTCTTCGCGTTTTAGCCTGCGCGTATCGGGTAATGGAACAGTTTGACGAACAGAGCGATGAAGAACCGGAGCAGGAAATGATCTTTTGCGGTCTCATGGGCATGATTGATCCGCCCCGTCCGGAAGTTCCGCCAGCAATCACTAAATGTCGTCAAGCTGGAGTAAAAGTCCTTATGATCACAGGCGACCATCAACAGACTGCAAGTGCTGTCGCAAGAGAAATCGGCCTGTTACGAGCTGGGGACGGAATTTTACTGGGTAGCGAAATAGACCGGATGTCTGACCAACAGCTCGCCGATGCGGTCGAGATCAGCACGGTATTTGCCCGTACTTCGCCGCAACATAAGCTGCGGATAGTAAAAGCATTAAAACAACGAGGCTATGTGGTGGCGATGACCGGCGATGGTGTCAATGATGCACCGGCAGTAAAAGCGGCAGATATTGGGATCGCTATGGGAATTATGGGAACAGACGTAACCAAAGAAGCTGCTAGCATGACACTGTCAGACGATAATTTTGCTACCATAGTACGCGCCATGGAGGAGGGGCGGTCTATTTATGCTAACATTCGCAAGGCCATTCGCTATCTGATTGCGACCAATGTCGGTGAGGTTATACTGATGCTGCTGGCTGTGTTAATGGGATTACCGTTTCCGCTCATCCCGATTCAACTCTTATGGATTAATTTGGTGGGAGACGGGCTGCCAGCCGTGGCGCTGGTGAATGATCCACCTGCCCAGGATATTATGAGCCAGCCGGCAAGAACAGCTAGCGATAGTGTGTTTGCCGGTGGTCTGGGGATGAAAGTGGTCGTTAGGGGTTTGATTATCGGCCTTACTAGTTTGGCGTTGTATGTGTGGAAATTGCGGTCAACCGGCAACCTGGCTTTTGCGCAAACCATCGTATTGGTTCAACTTGCACTCAGCCAATTTGTGCATATTTTTGATTGCCGCGGCGAAAAACAAACAGGAAGGGTAGGTTTGTTCAGTAATCTGTGGCTTGTTGCTGCGGTAGCCTTGTCGATGGGTATGGTTGCTGCCAGTGTCCACATTCCATTATTACAGTCAATTTTTGGTACGGTTTCTTTATCTGCTGGTGACTGGGCTGTGGCTAGTGCTCTGGCAGTAGCCACTGGGATAATCGATGCCGGACTTTCGCGTGTACGCACTATTCCAGTCTTAGAAAGTACTACCGCTTGTAGTGACGCAATATAGAAAATATAGAATTGGTTTTGCTTCGACTAAGCGATAAGGAATATGCGATATCGATAACTCAAGTCAAAGAAATCATCCAGTACAGGGGTGCTTCCTCATATTACTCTGGATATGGACATGATGTTCAACTGGGGAAGAGATTCAAGAACTGAAAAAGTTGGATAACACAAAAGGCTCTGGCGAAAGCTGCAGAGCCTTTTGTGTTCATTGAGTCTGATAATCGCATGGAGATTGTCAAAAGCCATTGCCAGCTGACTTCCTGATAGTACGGAACACTTACACAAAGTTGCAGAGGGAGGTGTTTTTTGTATTATTTTAGGTGCAATTATTACAATACTAATTTTCATTAAAATGAAAATTGGTATTGACTTAAATTAATTTCGGTATATACTTAAATTAACATAGTACTATATGGGTGTGGCTATTGACGGTTATACTACCAGGTAAATTTTCTATTACGAAGTTACTTCTTGGTTTCGTATCTTTATTTTTATTAAGGAGGTTGGCAAAATGGGATGTCAAGACGAAAAACCAAAAGGCGTAGGTCGTCCTAAGGTCAAGGAGAAAAGAAAACCACGATCGATCAAGGCGACAGAGGCAGAGTGGAAGCGTATCGTAAAACTTTTGAAACAGATTGATAGTCCGAAGGCAGTGGCTATTATGACTGCTCTGGAAAATTATCTTAGCCAAAAAGGAACAGATCAAGTCGACAAGTCGACGAAACTCCCCAAAGAGAAAACTAAAGTTAAGGTATGACTAAGATTTAAAATAATGAATCAGGACGGGTCAAAAAGGGAGGTAGTCTCATTCAATGAAGCCGGGCGCTGCAAGAAAAGGTAAATGGTCATATATTATATATGGGCAGCGCAACAAAGCTGAAATTGAGAGCGACATAAATAGGCTGGTTAACATTCTTGATTTTCACCCGGGAAAAAGATAGTTTGGAGGGGATAATTCTATGAATGTAAGAAAAGGCTACCAGGAAGAACTCCACGAAATCAATGAGCAAATTAGTCGGATGGGAAAACAAACTACAACATTTGTTGCTGAGGCGGTGGAGGCCTTAGCTATCTTTGATACCGGGGGCGCGGAAACTATTCGTCATCATGAGCGTGAAATAGATGCCTTACACCGCGAAATTGAAGAAAAATGTATTGCTATCATAGCCACTCAACAACCAGTGGCCGTTGATCTGAGATTCTTAATCGCCAGTATTAAGATTTCCGCAGAAATTGAGCGAATTGCCGATTATGCAAACAATATTGCTAAAATAACTCACAGAAAACTTTCGGGATTGGACTTAGCACCAGTTTCCCATTTAGGTAGTGTTATCGGAGATATGGGGAGCTTGGCAATAAATATGTTGACTGATACATTGAGAGCCTATGAAAGCAGAAACCACGATTTTGTCGTTATTGCCAAAGAGCAGGATGCAGAAGTAAATTCGGCTAATTATAAATTGTTTAACCTAATGATTGACACTGGTAGGAGAAACGGCAGCCTATCCCAGGCTATGTTAGAAATGCACACCGCCATTCGCTATCTTGAACGGTCTGCTGACCGGGCGGTAAATATCGCAGAATGGGTGTTCTATATGGGAACCGGCTTTCGTTATGTTAGGCTGAGATAAATTTTAGTCTTGGTCTTATATACTGCTATACTGCGGAAATTCTAGTAATATTATCTATTATCTATCTTAGTCGTTTGAAAAATAAGAACCCAAGTGGGCTGAACGTGAAACGCCACTTGGGTAGTTTTATTCCGTTTTTGTAGTTGGCTGTAGTTGGCTTTTGTAGTTTTGAAGTAGACGAGAAAATAATGTAAGCAGTTTGACGGTCAAGTGGCATTAAGGAAGTCCTTTTACGTCCTGTTGCCTGCAAAGTTCACAAAATAGCCATAATTTCTTCATGAGTTCTTCACACTTATCGTGTATTATATACCTATCAAGTCAAGGCAAAGCGAAACTAAATGATGCGGAGTGATGGAAGATGATGTGGATTCTATTTTTTATGAACTTGTTTGTTATAATTTATGTTCTCCATGTAATTGCAAGATTAAAGGCTCAGGAAGAGTAGACTAGATAAAGCGTTCCGGATGGGCAACTCCATTCGGTTTATATAGAGATCTCCTCCCCCCATTTATAGAACCCTAGCCTCGGTTAGGGTTCATTGCTTTTTCCTTATGAAACCTCCTTGTAACTATTGTCCTTGCTTTACTAACTAATGGAATATAGCTGAATAACAAGGTGTTGGCACTTGATCCGGAAGTGGTGACGCGGCGAATTTCGCCGTTTTTGGCAGATGAGAATTTGAATGATGCGGCCATTTCCGATAAGCTAATTGGATTTAACTGTCGCCAAACGCTCAAAACTCCATATATTATAATATATTACCTTAATCAATCAACGAATGAGGAGGTCTACTTATGGGAGGAAGATTTGGCTGTGGTGGAGGTGGCAGTTTTAGTTGTATCATAATAATCATTATTATTATTTTGTTATTCTGCTGCTTTGAAGATGATTGTAGTCCGACCTGTTAGGTATTTTGTTCAGTTCAAATTCATAACGAGATATATGAACCAACTTGTAAGGCATCGCTCAGCGATGCCTTACAAGGCATATTTGCGTAAGCGAATACCACATGCTGTGCATGTGGCTATATATACATGTGGCTATATATAATAAATGTAAATGACTAGCTCAAAACATTTTATTCAATGGGTTATTTTTAAATAAATTACCTTGCTCTATATATCTACGTACCATTTTTTCAGATTTATGACGTGTTTGCTGCATTATTGAACGTTCATCAACATCATGTTGGGCTGCACTCGTGGCGAATCCTCGCCGGAGACTGTGTCCAGCAAAATTATCTGGGTTTAGACCGGAGAGTTTGGCATATTTCTTTACGATGATTGCCACAGACTGATTTGTTAATCTTCGATTACGAATTTGTTTATATTTATTTAAAGGGCGGAAGAGGGGACCTGAATCTAAATGTGCTGTATGTATCCAAGATTTTAAAGCAGTAACCGCACAGATATCCCGATTTGAGCGATAGTAGGGGATGGCTACCTGGGCCCCCTGGCCTACCTGGTCGCCTTTAGATTGTGCTACCAGAATGATTACACCTTCTTGCGTAAAAGTTAAATCTTCAATATCTATTTGTACCAGCTCAGATCGGCGAAAAGCACCCATAAAACCAAGCAGCAACAAAGCTTTATCTCGAATTCCCGCTATATCTGTATTATCAAAGTAAGATGTAATATTTTGCAAATCTTCCATTAAAATTGGCGCTTTGCCTCGTTGCAGAGTGCCTTTTTCACGTCTGATGGCATCCAATGCATTTCGAACGAGACCACCGCGACATGGATTATTGTCAACACATCCAGCGGCTTTATGGTTTTCCGAAATAGCGCTTACGCGTCGAGATACCGTATTAGCTTTAGCATGATCAGCTAGGTCATTAATATAATTGACAATAGTTTCCGGTTCCGCAGGTAAAGCTTGCAAGTTATGATGTGTACACCAATCATAAAAATCCATCCAGTCAGCTTCATATGCACGTAAGGTATTATCCGATTTAGATTTTTGCAAGCGTTTTTTGCTTTTTATTGATAGCTTCTTGTTATTTTGAATAAAATTATTTTTACGTAGTACAAAATCTTTATCATTGTTATTCATAATAGATAGACTCCTCGAAAAAAACATTATCAACTAGTGATAACTATAAATTATCACTAGTTATAAAATTCTTAAATTTATAAGATTTATACGGTTAAACTATTGAATATTTCTTTCTGTAGTTAGCCTACCATATTCCGTTCCGATTGACCATACCTTATACAGAAATTTTTGGATTTCGTACTAATCTTGAATATTTCGCCTCAAGTGAGCCAGTAAAACGCAGCAGACTGATCCACCTTCACGCTATAAATTGAGCCACCCCTACGTTGCGAGAGCCAGTTTGAAATAGTTGCCGGGGGAGAGTGTCCCCCGGTAGGATAAAAAAGTTTAGGCTTCTGTAGCAATCCCTTTTCGTTTCCTCATAGAATCTTGTCCATCAATAAAGATTGTGTATGAATCATGGATGATGCGATCGAGGATAGCATCGGCCAACGTATCTTCACCGATTTTTGCGTGCCATCCAGCAGGACTGAATTGAGAACTAAAGATAGTTGAGCCTTGTTTGTGCCTAGCTTCCACGATTTCCAGCAGATCGCGAGCCGCAGCACCGGTCAGCGATGTCAAAAGCCATTCATCCAGAATCAACAGGCTAACCTTTTTATACTGTTTCATTACTGTCTGATAATTGCCTTCTCCACGGGCTACAGCTAATTCATCTAATAACTCAGGCAACCGAACATACTTCACGGTATAGAAGTTACGGCAAGCTGCCACACCAAAAGCACAGGCAAGATATGTTTTACCGGCACCAGAAGCGCCAAGTATGATAATGTTATGGCATTCTCCAATGTAGTTGCATGTGGCAAGGCGGATAATTTGTGTTTTGTCCAGCTTACGATCGACATGGTATTCGATGTCCTCAACTGCCGCACTATGAAAGTGTAGACTCGCTTTTCTTATAAGTCGATTCAGATGATTACTTTTGCGGCGCGTCCATTCTGCATCAACCATTAGCCCAAAACGTTCTTCAAAATTCAGTTCACCCAGAGATGCATCCTGGATCTGTAGCCTATAAGAATCCGCCATGGCAGATAGTTTCATTTCACATAACTTGTTTAAAGTTGTTTTATTCATCATTTGGATTCACCTCCGTAGTATGCAGCTCCACGGGTGAATCCATGGGAATTTGTTTTCGGCTTCTCTTGGGATGGAGTTTCCTGAGTGATTCGGTCACTACCGGAATGCAAAATGGTTTGGATACTTTTAAATCCGGGACGCGGTGTATATGTTAAAGCACGGGTACATGCGGATTCCAATCTCTGTATAGAGTATTTGTCTGCCAATTTCAGAAGTCCCATGCATGCCCGATATCCTTGCTGCTCGACCTTGTGGGACGCAAAGATTGCCTTAATCACCGCTTCAGTATTCGGTCCAATACTCTTTGCCCAGGAAAGAAAACGTTCCGCATTCCATGCGGTGTATTTCTGATGATCGTCCGGCATATGTTCCACAGTTGTACTGTATTGTCCGGGATATCCATGTAATCTGGGATGTGAACAAATTCGGTTTCCTTGAAAAAAGACCTCCATCACGTTGCGTGTCAGACGAATATCCACTTTTTGTTTGATATACTCATAGGGCACTGAATAGTACATTTTTTCCACGGCAACATGGTAATTGTACTGCACAGTGGCAATCTTCCATGTTGACAACTCGTAGGGCTGTTTAGGTAAAGGCAGAAGATATTCCTTTTCTTCTTCAAGAAAAACGCTTTTGCGACTACCGGACTTCTTTTGAAAAGGTTTTGTGTTGAACTGCTCTAACTTTTCTCGGATGGCACTGTTCAGTTCCGCCAATGAGAAAAATTGCTGCTTACGCAACGCAGCGATGATCCAAGTGGAAATAATGCCCACGGTACCCTCTACCTTTGGCTTGTCCTTTGGAGTTCTGACACGAGCAGGGATAACACAGGTACCATAGTGTTCTGCCATTTCATGATACGTTCGGTTAATGATCGGTGTATACCAGTTCACACGCTCAACACCAGTTTTTAGGTTGTCTGGTACCAGAATACGGGCAACGCCGCCAAAGAAGCGATAGGCATTTACATGAGCAGTAATCCAACTTTCTTGATTCTGATTAAGAAACGCTTCCACGTAGGCATATCCACTGCTGGACAATGCTGTCACGAAGATATATGCCGGAATAAGTTCTCCGGTATCGGTATCCGTAATGAAAGCTGTCTGACCGGCCCAGTCTACCTCCTGCTTTTCACCAGGCTTGCGATCAATGTGCATAGTTGCTTTTGTTTTGTTTGCAAACTCTCGGTAATATTTACAGAACTGCGTATACATAAACGGTACATCGCCGGACAAGCGACTCTGTTCGCAGTACTCATTCCACAAAAGGCTTAGGGTTACACCGCTTTTAGCCATTTCCTTGTGGACGTATTCGTAGTCCGGAAATTTGTACAGACTTTTCGGTGTGATTGTTGGAAAAAGTAGCTTGCCGATTTCTTGATCGGTCATCTTTTCCAGCAATGGCCACGATAACTGAGCTTCTTCTGCTGTGTTGATGGTTTTAGTTACGGTGTTCCTTGAGCAGCCACAACTGGCAGCTATGCTGCGCTGACTGATTCCCTGGGTGTGTAGTCTTAGAATTTCTCTGTACGACGTCATATTTACATGACCTCCTGATGAAAATTCACATCTTATTGATGCATATTTTCATTGTACAGGTTCATGGTTTTCGCTGGCTCACTTTGCGCGTACGCGTTGCTCCGCACATACGAAATATTCATAATCTTTCGTATCTAATCTTTTGACCCTGCTGCGCCAGAGAAGCCACCTTGCTGTGGACTGTGGTGTGCTGTAATCATCCGGTGGGCTTGCCGCTGTGTTGCGACCAGTTGAGAACGACTTCTTTGATCTTTTGCAGCGAGCGAGTCTCGCCTTACTTTGATTTATTTTATTTAATAGTTCTCTGTAGAGTTTAGCAATTAATTCAATTTAATTTAAAGATACACGATTTTACGCCTTGCTCAGTTTTAAATTTACGTAATAAATATTATCGGACATAAAATTTATAAAAAATTGATTAGAAATACCACGAACATGATTGAACTTGTTCAGCAAAGTAATAATAAAAAATCAGCTCACGCAAGCTGATTTTTTTATTACCTTAAATTTAAATAATTAATAATTAGTGCTATTCTTAGGTTTAGGTTGCTGGGCTGGAATCTTAGCTCCAACGCGTATGATCCTGTCAACAGGTGAAAATTCATCAATTGCCAGCAGTTCCTGTTTAACAACTTGTCCATCGACTTTTTTAATACGATAGGTAGATACCTGAACCCCTCTTTGTCCTTCATCTTCTACAATTTCTTTTCCTAATTCTAGCTGCTGATCTTTTTGGATGATGGTATTTGGCTCTAATATCTTTTTATCTGTAGAGACTATATAAATTTCAGGCTGTTTTTGAATTTGTTTGCCCCAGATATTTATAGTAAGCCTACTCCCCGATACTTCACTAGTAATATAAATATTCTGGGGTAGAGTATTCTTAAACTTAAAATCTAATTGATTATCAGCAACGGTTGCATCCTGTCCTAGGGGTACATAACCAGGTGGATGAAAATGAGCTGTTCGTTCTTCAATACTCAAATCTGCTAATAAAACAGCATTGTACAGGGTACTACTAACCTGGCATACTCCTCCACCCCAATCGGGTACTAAAACTCCATTAATATATCCAGGAGCTTTTTTATAGCCAAATTGAGGCAATCGTAAGCCTACAACATCATTAAAAGAAAATACTTCACCTGTTTTCACCAGCAAACCATTAACACTGCGAGCGGCTAAAATCACATTTTGCATACGGTTTTGATCCCAAGGATCAAAATGCGTAATATAAGAAGCAATTATTCCATCAATTTCTGCGAAATCACTAGCCACTACTGACGGTATAAAGTCGTTGACCGGTATTGTAAAGGTAAAAGTAATCTTAGTATTAAGATTATCAAGCACCAACGCCAGAGTTTTAGCTAAGTCAACTTTATGTCCGACTATCTCGGGAACGATCTCGAATTTTTCAGCTAATTTCATCCTGGCATTCTGTGGTTCTTGATCAATACTAGTAGCAATATTGGTGAAAATACTTTGAACTTTTGCTTGGTTATACTGGAAAGCTAATGGCAATTTATGTCCCTGATTTACCGCTAAATATCTTTCTTTTAAGCGATGAATAATGTTACCAGTCCGTCCAATATCGTATGCCTGCTGAGCTAATTGTTTTGCCTGAATACTCAAGTCAATGTCCTGTGCAGAAATTGTCCACTTTTGATTTTGATATACTGCTGTAATCACAGGTGTTTTGGCAGTCCGTTCTTTAAATGCAGCCGCAATCTTTTCCTGCGCTTGCATTATTGATAAACCGCCAACATGAATATCGCCAACAGTGACTCCGTGGTAAATTTCATTTTTGACTAAGAAAGCTGTATTAGCCGCAATCATACTTACTGAACTAAATAACATTATAATAAGTAAGAAAAATAGTATGTTTGCATTTTTTGATGTTACAGTCTGCACAAGGCATAATCAATCCCTTCGTTATGGTAACAAACCCCCGCCGATATAGCGGGGGAATTTTGGATACTGTTGGGGATACTATTATTGAATGTTCATTGATAGTTCAACAAATTTACCGGCAAGCTTTGCTTTTTGCAAAACTTCCTCAGTAATCTCGCTACCCTGATCAACAATTAACATTCCATTATCAGTCTCAATCCGGCGAGCAGCTTTCTTGCCAAGTAAGAACTTACGATGTTTGTCATCAAATTTTTTCGCAGAATCATCAACAGGCTGTTGCTCCGCTTCACGAACTTCATTAGTTGGAATCGGATCAGCAACCTCAGCCTGAGAAACAGGGTCAGAATCAAGATTAGCTGGAATAGGTTCAGCTTCAGGCTCAACCACTGGTTCTGGTTGAACAGGTACAGTAGGGATAGTTTCAATAACTTCAACTTCCACACTATTGGCTGCAGATGCAGATATAGTATTTACCTCATCACTATCGGAAACAATTAAGACCGCTTTACCAAATGTAACAATATTTTGTGCCGGGAGTTGGACAACTTCACCGTCTGGTTTCTCTAACTCACAAGTAGTGATTTTACCTGAGTTATCAACGATAAATTCATTAATTTTACCTTGAATTTTGCCGCCTTTAGTAAGCACTTTGGTACCAATAATTTTAACATCAGCTTCAAACATTTTTTCAAACTCAGATTGTCCAGTAATAGCTATGATATCACTGCTATTATTGATAGTAACGGCAGATTCACCAAGACCGGCGATTGCAGGGAATGGTAAAAGCTTAGCACCTAAATACCATTTACCATCATCAATAACTAATGCAGCTATTGTACCATTAGAATAATTAACAAGAAGCTCTTTAACATTACCCAATTCTTTACCTTCGGTAATGCTAATAATTGGCTGTCCAATAATGTCCACACTTTTTTTCATTTTATGACCTCCATATATCTCTTAATAAATTAGATATTACCTACACTACGCCACTCGTGAAATTCTTCATCAATCTGTTTTACTATATGTGGCGGAATTTTTAAAAACGGTATATTTCCAAGACGATTTTGGAGTAAAACATTTTTGATAATCCGCAAATAAGCAATTGTACAAATAAATTCCTGTTCCATCATTTCGTCTTGCTTGGTTTGCGATAAATTACGACCATGCCCAAATACATTAATGGCACCATCGTAGTCTCCTTTGTTTTTTAATATATTACCAATTTCAACGACGAGAAATGGAGCAGCTTCACTATTAGGATATAATTTTAATGCTTTATTAAAAGCATTAAATGCAATTTCATAATCTTGACTTTCTTTATTCAAGAAAGCAAAATCAATCAAATCATCTAATTTCTCAGATTCCAACTGGTTAAGATCCAGTGGTTTATTGGATTTCATTATTGAATCATCAGCCTCCTGCACAGATGGCTGCTCTGGAGACAGTTCACCATTATCTGGCACTACTACATTCGCAACAACTGTCACGTCAGACATTTGTTGCGAAACTTCTGCTGTATTTTGCGTATATTCTTCAAATTCTTTTATCTCTGTACTGGGCTGATCTTCCTCAGTAGTAGAATCTTCTAGTTGGATAGACTGTCTGAAT
This sequence comes from Sporomusa sp. KB1, assembly GCF_007830295.1. Lineage (GTDB taxonomy): Bacteria > Bacillota > Negativicutes > Sporomusales > Sporomusaceae > Sporomusa. The sequence goes on from NZ_VLKC01000002.1 coordinate 4,781,753, forward strand.
TCAGATTCAGGAACAGTAATTTCTGTAGAGTTTCCTATTGCCAATTGAGCATCTTCTCCATTCTCATGACTATCCTTGAGTTGCTGCTCAACTATAAGGTCTTCTGAAGGCCCAATAGTATCCGAGATCAAACCAGTAGTTACTGTTTCCTTTAATTCATCGAAATCGGATTCGATAACTGGTGCGACAGCTTGAGAGTCTGATTTTGCTTTAGCCGCTTCCTGCACAGATGACTGCTCTGGCGGCAGTACACCGTCATCTGGCACTACTACCTCCTCACCAGCTGCATCGGAGATTTGTAGCGAAACTTCTGCATCTTCCCCATCCTCATGACTATCCATGAATTGCTGCTCAACTATAGGGTCTTCTGAAAGGTCTTCTGAAGACCCTATAGTATCCGGGATCAAACCAGTAGTTACTGTTTCCTCTAATTCATCTAATTCATCGAAATCGGATTCGATAACTGGTGCAGCAGCTTGAGAGTCTGATTTTGCTTTAGCCGCTTCCTGCACAGATGACTGCTCTGGCGGCAGTACACCGTCATCTGGCACTATTACCTCCTCACCAGTTGCATCAGAGATTTGTAGCGAAACTTCTGCATCTTCTCCATTCTCATGACTATCCATAAATTGCTGCTCAATTATAAGGTCTTCTGAAGATTCAATACCCTCAGTAGTCAAACCCTTGCTTATTGGTTCCGCTACATCAGCTTCGCTAACTGGCGTACCAGCTAGCGAAGCATCCTGATTGGTTTCTTCCTGAGTCGCCATCTTAGCTGTTATCTCAGGCAGGATTAACGGTTCAGCCTGGCAACACGCACTTTCGGCCTCAGTGTCGAGTGTTTGCGGCGGCGAAGGTTCTTTATCACATCGGGCAACAAAGTAAGCAAATCCAACTGAAAAAATTGCCAATACAGCCAAAGTTCCAGGTAAACCGGCAAATCCCACAACAATTTTAGGTAAAACCAGGCTGATAAACATGGCACATACTGCACATAACAAGAGCGGCTTTATTCGCAAGCCAAGCCCAAATAGGTTGTTTGCCACCTTATAGACAATCAGCGTTGCAATAAACATAGCAACCGAACTGGCAATTATATATTCCACGATAGACCACCAAAAGCTACATATTTTTTCCAAGCCATAATAAGTCATACTTTTACTGTATTCGACGCTTTTGACTTTTTTCCTGTCAAGCAAGCAGTTCGATTTAAGAAATGTACAAAGAAATACCTAAATTACATGTTTATAATAGCATTCGCTGCTCCTAGAATGCCGAGTGCAGCATGCTCAAAGGTTAATCCACCTTGGAGGTAGATGATATAAGGCGGACGTAACGGACCATCCGCACTAAGTTCAATTGATGAACCTTGAATAAACGTCCCTCCTGCCATAATTACCTGATCAGTATATCCAGGCATAGGGCCAGGTAGTGGCCGTACATGTGCATCTACGGGGGAATATTGTTGTAGTCCTTGGCAGAATGCAATCATTTTCTCTGGTGATCCAAGTTCTATAGCTTGGATGATATCGCTTCGCAGTTCGTTAACGTGTGGTAAAGTTTTATAGCCCAGCAAATCAAATAATATGGCAGCAAATATGGCTCCTTTTAACGATTGCGCCACAACATGAGGCGCTAAAAACAAACCTTGATAAAGTAATCGGCTATCAGCAAGGCTAGCTCCCAAATGTCCACCCAACCCCGGTGCTGTTAGACGATAGGAAGCCATATCTACTAATTCTGTTTTGCCAGCAATATATCCGCCTGATGGCGCCAAGCCGCCACCCGGGTTTTTAATCAGCGATCCTGCCATTATATCAACACCGGCTGCTGTTGGTTCAGTGATATCCACAAATTCGCCATAACAGTTATCCACAAAGCAGATGCAATCTGGCTTGTGTCTCTTTATTTCAGCACAGGCGGCACTAATTTCACTAATAGATAATGGTTTTCGTAAACTATAACCCCGTGAACGTTGTATCAATGCTATTTTAGTATTACTTTTAAGATAGCCGGCAATTGCATTCAGGTTGATTCCGTCTGGAGTCATCGGTATTTCCTGATAGGTAATGCCACTTTCTATCAGTGAACCTGGGGTGTTAACTGTCTGTCCAATGACTGTCTGCATGGTATCATAGGGTGTACCTGTAAGGGCCAGCAACTCATCTCCTGGACGCAACAAGCCAAATAAGACACAGGCTAACGCATGTGTCCCAGATACAAATTGAGTACGCACCAAAGCCTTTTCAGCTCCACATAGCTCCGCCCATACGGCTTCAAGGCGATCCCGTCCACTATCGCCATAGCCATAGCCGGTTGTTGTACGAAAAAGATACTCGGAAATTTGATGGTTGCGAAAAGCCTTAAGTACCTTGGCTGTATTTCTTTCTGATATCTCATCAATTCTCGCAAACAGCGGCCGTGCCTGTTCCATGGTTTTTGCTTTTAGTGCCATAATCTGATCGGAAAATAAATTCATTAATTACTCATCTCCTACTACATACTTCTTAAACCGCTCCCAATATTCTGGTGATAAAGAAGCAGAAACATAAATGCCTTCTGCCTGGTATTCAACTGAATTTACAGTAGCAACGGCATATAGTTTGGCCATAAAACCACTGTCATCGTAGGGTATTATTAACCTTGCATCAATACTTTTTGCTTTAATAGTGCCTTCGATCATGGCAAGCAGCTTATCAATATGGGTTCCTGCAACTGCCGATACGGCAATACTGTCAGCTTGCCGGAGCATACGCTCAGTTACGTATTCATTGTCAATTTTGTCTATTTTATTGAATACCGTTATTACTGGTTTGGTATCAGCTCCCAGTTCTTTGAGCACTTGGTATACAGCGATATTTTGCTTCTCAAATTGTGGATGACTGGCATCAATAACATGAAGCAGTAAATCAGCCTGAACTACCTCTTCCAGCGTACCACGAAATGCAGCAATCAACTGATGAGGAAGCTTTTGAATAAATCCCACAGTGTCTGTTAGTAATATTTCTTGCCCACCCGGTAATTTAGTTCGTCTGGTAGTTGGATCTAATGTAGCAAACAGCTTGTCCTCTGCTAAAACTTCGGCAGCAGTAAGTTTATTAAGCAAGCTTGATTTTCCGGCATTGGTATAGCCTACTAATGCTATTGTAGGAATTTCAGATGCCTGACGCCGTTCACGGTGCAAAGACCGATGGGCTTTTAGGTTTTCAATTGCTTTTTCAATATCACTGATTCTTGTTCTTATTCGCCGCCGGTCAACTTCAAGTTTCGTTTCCCCTGGTCCTCTAGTACCAATGCCACCACCTAAGCGTGACAGCACCAGCCCTTGGCCGCCCAGGCGTGGCAGATTATATTTTAATTGAGCCAGTTCAACCTGTAACTTACCCTCATGAGAGTGCGCGCGTTGGGCAAAGATATCCAATATTAATGCTGACCGGTCAATTACTTTAACACCTAGTACTTGCTCTAAATTGCGTTGTTGAGCCGGTGAAAGTTCGTCATCAAAAATAATAATATTAACGCCCAACTCCTGGCGAATAAGACTAATCTCCTGAACTTTGCCGCGACCAATATATAAAGCAGCATCAGCGCGACTGCGCTTTTGCCAAACTGAACCTGCGACTTCAGCGCCTGCTGTCTGAGCCAATTGTGCCAGCTCACTAAGCGAATCACTAACATCCCATTCTCCTTGCCGTTCAATGCCAACCAATAGGGCTTTTTCTGTTTGCACTATAGTTGAACTAACATCTTTAGTTTCCAGCAATTGCTCGATTTGGTTGGTGAGATAGTTTAAATCGATCTGGACAAACTCAGCTAATGACAATGGCCCCACTGTCTGTACTTCATAACTATCAGGACAATGCCCTGAAATAAAACCAAGACTAAATTCAAGGATATTTTCGCTAACGGCTAATGCGACCATGATATCAAACCGCATTTTTTTTAGTGAGGCCAAATCGACACTACTTAATTGACTGTCTCCGCCTGGATGAGTATGTATGCAGCGAATACCGCTCAGCCGATTTAAAGCGCGTCTTCCATCTGTTTCTGGCAGTGGCACGGTCTTAGTATCGCCAACTGCTACTTGAACAACATTTCCCCGTCTATTAATATATACCGCAATTTCCTTGTTTAACTGTTCGGCAATAGCCCCCATGGCTTGTGCCAATTCAGCCGTGATTGTTTGACCGAAGGGAACTGTATATTCATATAACTGTTCTAAATTCTCAATAATTGTTTTTTTTAAGCCAGTCTTTTCTCCATATATCTCAGGCAATCAGTAAACACCCCTAACTTCAACCTTACTTTTGGTCATTTAATATTGTACAACACTTTTGTTATAAAGTATTCAAATCCCTGCTAAAATTTTCATGATTGCTTGTTTTTGCCCAGCATTCAGCACAAATAATGCATTTTCCGTCCTCTAAAGATTGTTGGCGCAGTTCTAGGGGCAAAGTGGCAGCTGCTTCCTGATACCCTTTTTCCCAGCCATGATATTTTCCTAGAATGTATCCTAATAAAAAGGCAGCTAGAATACCGAATATAGCATAGGTTATCATATTCGCACCGTATTAGTAAAACGAAATGATAATAAATAAACGATAGCCGTTCCGGCTAGTGTCGGAACAAATAACCTTTCATTCAGCCAAAAAGCTGCTAGGGTACAAAATAACCCTACAAGTAAGCATTCCATTTTACCATATCGATTAGCTAGATTACGCTGACCAGATAAGCAGTCACTGTGGGCATCAATATAGTCGTCAAATAATTGGATAGCAAATACAAAGCTAACCGAAAATAGCATAGTATTCCAACCGAATAATACCAGACCAACAGTAACGGCAACAAGTGATTCCTGAAATCCGTTTAAGCGACTGGGAAACTTATCGCGCATAGCACTAAACATTCCCACAATATAGCTGCCTAAAAATAAAGACAGAGCCAAAGGTGCATTGATGCCTGCTGACAGAGCTAATAAAAACATAGCATACAACATAGTCCCTTTGTCAAAAATCTCGGCCCAGTTAGTTTTCCCCGCTATAGCATCATATTCCTTATCCAGGTAATCATCGGCTAGTTTTACAGCTGCTGCACAACAGGCAACCGCTACAATGGTAGACAAAAATTCAAATATTTCTGGCCACACAAGCCTTCACCTCCCTAAATCCCTGACTATATAAAGCCGAGATAGGCATAATCCTAGCTTTAGGAAAAGCAGTTGCCAGATGAGGCAGATTATTTTTAGCAGAACTTAAATCATATTTATTTCCAAGCAGTACATAGGATTTGCAAATCATACCATAGTTATAAAATTCATAGTCAATAGAGGATTGTTTGGAAAACCCTTTATTGATAAGTGATAAGTCCACTACATGCAAAAGCAGGTCAACCGAACGTAACAAACCGATAGTTTGTGCCATCCCCTTACGAATTCGTTCATCAGCATGAATTTGTTCGCTGACACCACAAGTATCGGTAAGTTTAAAATTTACAGTTGCTTTGCCCACTTTCATATTTAGGAGCATCGACTGTAAAGAACATGTTTTATGTAAGGTGTTGCTGCATAATTCCCGTTTCGCTTCTTCAATGGAAAAATGTCGGCAAGTCATTAAACCATCATATGTCCGGAATGTAACATCAATATTTTTTGTTCCAAGATATCCGGCAAAATTAAGGGCAAATAAGGTTTTGCCAGAGTTAGGGCGACCGATGATCACACATTCCCGCATGGTCCCACCCCCATTAAATCACATGGTTCAATAACCATCAATTCTTCCCTGGTGGTAGAATGTTTGCTTATTAATCGCACAGCCTGCCTCCGAATAGACTTCTCAATAATATTCCGTACAGTACGGGCGTTGCCAAAATTATCATCGCTGTTGTTTTCTGGAGGATTAATCAAAGTAAGCAATGCAATTTTGGCTTGACTGGTAAGCTGATATTGACGCTTTACACACAGTTGTTCAGCAATTTCTAATAATTCCGGTTTGTTGTAATCGGGAAAATTAAGATGGATAGGAAACCGCGAATGCAGACCTGGATTTGTTTGTAAAAAAATTTCCATTTCCTTATGGTATCCAGCCAAAATTAAGATGAATTCATCTTTATGATCTTCCATGGCTTTCACCATACAATCAATAGCCTCTTTACCGAAATCTTTTTCGCCTCCTCTGGCCAATGAATAAGCTTCATCGATGAACAATATTCCTCCATATGCTTTTTTTAGTTGGTCACGCATCTTTTGAGCTGTGTGACCTATATACTCACCTACTAAATCAGCCCGCTCGACTTCAATTAGATGTCCCCTTGACAGTACTCCCATCTCCCGGAATACTTTGCCCATAATTCTGGCTACTGTGGTTTTTCCAGTACCAGGATTGCCTTTAAAGATCATGTGCAACACCATCGGCTCAGTATTTAAATGTTCTCTTTCGCGACGCTTTTGAATTTCAATAAAGGCATATATTTCACGCACTAACTTTTTAACTTCATTAAGGCCAATCAGGCTGTCCAGTTCGCGCAATATATTTTCGATACGCTGTTCTACAGTAAAGTGAATATCATTCGCATAATCACCGGCAAAAGCAGTACTATCTAACTCACGCAGTTTCTTAAACGCTTCGATAGGAGATATTTGGCCGGATTCAACAGCGGTTACTATATCTTCAGGCCACTGGCAATTCATGATTATCACCCCCACAGAGGCTTCGTGGTATATAGTATACGTCACCAATGCCCAATGGTGATTAATCTTTTTGCCAATTAAGCAGGAACTAAATAATTATCTTATTTAGTTCCGCCAGGCAGAGGCGAAGCCACCTACCGCATCGCTATACGAGTTACTTCTGTAGGAAAGATTTTGCTTATGCCGGGCGAATGCAAAAGACGGCCACCGGTTTTATGCCGGTTGCCGTCTTTTTTGTTGAGGCTCTTTAGCGCAACCGCCAATTTCTCAACAACAGTTTACTCTGCCTCACCGCTGTTTAAAAAGTGAACCGGAAGCCGCCGTCAACACGCCAGTCCGTCTTGACATCGCCGCTGAACGATTTCTCGAAGGTAGCATACGCATAGCTGTTGTTGCTGAGCTTAGTTGTACCGCCAAGCTGCAGATTGACCCAGGTGCCGCCAAAGTCCACGCTTGTGCCTTTAGACTGCTCGCCGGCGGCTGAATAGCTGGTGTCAAAATCGCCCAGGAACTCATGCAGCAACGATACCTTGACAAATGCGCTGCCACGTTCGTTTTGAATTCCGGCGCCAATACCCACGCGCCCAATCAGGCTGTCAAAGCTGTCCTGCTTTACCTGCAGCGCAGTGCCGTTCAGATAGTCACTGTGCGCACCATAGCTGTCGCTTCCCAGCCTGCTGTAGGTAAGTTCAACCTGCGGCTCATAATAGAAGCCTTTGCTGCCGGTCTTAATGCGCTGTCCGTATTCCGCGCTTGCCGCCATGCCGGTTGTGTCATATTCCCCGTTAAGCTTATAGCCATAATCGTTATATACGGTATAATCGGCTTTTACTTTACTGCCGCGCAGTATAATATCGGCATAGCGCCCTTTTTCCCCCAGCCAGCTGCCATACAGGCTCAGGCTCGTGGACCGGTTGTCGCCGCTGCCGGCTTCGTAAGTGCTGTCGCCTTTAAGATAACTTACCGCCGCGCCAAGACGCCAGCCAGCTTTGCCTACGGTTTTGTCATAGCCGAGCTGGTAGGTTTTAAAGTCGGTTTTGAATTCGGTATTATCCTGCTCATAGCTGGTTTTGCCGCCGCCCATTTTCACCCAAAGACCCTCTTCTGCCTTGGGATCAAGACGCAGGTCGCCAAGACGTTTCAGGACGTCATTGTTTTCCGCTCTCCAGACCAGGGCGGACGATACCATCGCTGATTTGGCGCCGCGCATCATGGCAGTTTGCTTGTTGCCGTAGGTGATCTCCGGAGTATGTTCGGTTGTATTGCCTGTGGCCGGATCGACATCAAGCACTGTGCCGCCGACATGCCCCTTGCCCTGGTTGTCAAAGCTCAGGTCACTGGTTTTTAGCGCCGCGCTGCTGGTAAGCAGTCCTTCCGCTATTTCCAGCGTGCCGCTGAGCTTGCCGCTATTGCTGCTGTCAGCCAAAGCTGCTGTCAGGTTGTTCTTTACCGCTTCTTCATAAGTGACCTTGTTGGCCATGGCTTCAAACACACTCAATACGGCTTCATTGCCTGCGCCTATGCCTTTATAGTCTGTTACCAGGCTGATTGTTGAACCTTGGGTCGCAGTGCCGATCACTACGCCGCCGCCAAGAATGTTCGCCGGATCATTTTCATCATGCGCATAGATGAATTTCGCACTGCCGCTGTAATTATTAATGGTAATTTTATTGCTGTTTTCCTGCTTGATAATGCCGGCATTGGCTTTACTGTCGCCGCCTGTGAAGCTGTTGATGACCGCACTTGCATTGCCGCTGTCTTTGGCCGTATTGGTCCAGACTGCGCCATTCTTCAGTTTCATGTTAACCGTACTGCTGTCATTGATAATGTTGCCGTGGAAGGAGGCGTCACTGTTGTTGAAGCTTACATCCACGGTACCGCCGCTGCTGGCGATGATATCTCCCGCGACGACAGCCTGCCCTGTTTCACCTGTATTAAGCAGGATACTGCCACCGGCGGCATCAATGGCCGCTTTGCCTTCACCGGATTTAATTTCCGCTGAGGCCAGTTGAACAACGCCGGTTGCTCCGGCCTGTACACCAATTCCGCCAGCGTTGATGATTGTATGTCCGTCAACCTTGACATTGCCGCTTGCTGCCAAAATACCGGTTCCTGTCGACTGAACACTAAGGTTTTTGGCGATAGTAGCAGTACCTTCATTATAAATGCCATACGCATTGCCTTTTTCACTGCTGGCGGTGAGGGCCAGATTATCTGCGCTTAAATCAGCTGTTCTGCCTGCTGCGGTATAGACGCTTATAGCAGCCTTGCCCGCTTCCGTGGCTTTGGCCGTAACGTCAAGCGTATTTTCCGCCGTTGCTTTGATGCCGGCATCCTGGGCAGCGATGCCGCTGACCGCCGTAATCGCGCTTTCGCCGCTGCCGATGGTAACGGTGTCAACATCGTCGACTGCGATTTTGTTGGCGACAGCCGTGCCGGCCGTTTTGAACGCGTAATTGCCCTCGCTGTCGATCACGCCGCCCTGGGCGTACTCGTAATCCGTGGTTTTGCTGTCGCGGATCTGATTATGTCCGGTAAGGGTGCTGCCGAATTCGGTCGCCACCTGCTCGGGCGCCGCGTAATAATAATAGCCCTGGCCGGTTTTGGTATTAAAAGCGATAGCGCCGGATCTGACGCCGAGATCTGTCTTGGAGCCGCCGGTCACTGTCTCGGTAATTGCCGCCGAGCCTATCAGGCTGTAGCCGCCGCTGGAGCCACCCTGGATGGCGTCCGTGTAATACAGCTTATTCGCCAGCGCATTTAAGATTTTATTGACCTGCAGCGTGTTGCTTAAGTCAATGCCTGCGGTATCGGTGCGGACAAAAACAACATTGTTTTTGCTGTAGCCGGCGCCGGATACCGACGACTTGATAACCGCATCGCCGCCGGTAAGCTTCGTCGGGTCCGTCCCGTCATGATCGTAATGCACGGCGGTTATGCCGGCAAAAGAGTCAACCTCTAATTTGCCGCTGTTTTTCTGATAAATAACGCCAAATCCGGCGTAGCTGTTTGACGGACCTTTCAGAAGGGTTACATGGGTATCGCCGCTGCCCTGCTGCCATTGGTTTGTCCACAGAGCCAGGGCACTGCTTAAGGAAAGATTGAAAATGCCTTGGCCCTGGGCGCCGCCGGTCCAATGGGTGTTACTTGATAAGGCGAGATCAACCCGCCCGCCCTCACCGGCAATATCGGTATAAATATCACCCTTGACATAATCTCCGGTCTTCAGGTTGGACAAGGTTACTTTACTGTTTTTGCCGGCCGTTATGGCAATACCGCCGGTCGCATCAAGGTAACTGCTTTGTTTGTCTGCATTATACGTGTCGACGGCAACGCTTATATCTACATTACTGCCATTATCGGCAACAATGCCGATACCAGCCTGGGCATCAATTTTAAGCTTGCTGGTTATAGTAATGCCCGCATTATTATTGGCCTTTATGGCAGTAAATTTGCCGCCTTCACCGGCTGTTCCCGTAATTTTCAGAACGTTGCCGTCGTTGAACCCGCCATTCATGGTCTTTTGTGTAATTGTGACCATATCGCCTGCCGCCGCAGCAGGGTCGCCGTCAGCATATATACCGTAAACGTCTTTGACATTGCCGCCGGCAGTAATCAGTAGATTGCCGTTATTTGCAGTCAGCGTACCGCCTTTGCGCACATTTATGCCGGCAGCATACCCGGTCCCTGCGTCCGCCACCGTGGCACTGCTTTGCACCTTCAGCAAATTGCCGTCTGTTTTCATGGTGACAGTCTTGCCTGCACCGACATCCACCGCCGCGTAAACAGCCCCGTTTTTGTCATAGACCGTATTAATGGTAGTGTCCTCTTTAAACAAATAGTCTGAGCCACTTTTAACACCATGAAGGGCGTATTCTTCATCAGTGCCGCCGGTTATCGCTGTCGTAAACGAATTTGCGGTTTGCGGCGCATAAAAGCCCTGGCCGGTGGTTTCGTTGAAGCCGATAAGACCGCCGGCCAGCTTCGCGGAGGAATTCAGCAGCCCTTCCATGATTTCCGCGTGCCCGTTGACATCACGCTCGCCACTAGCATAGCCGGTGTAGGTCAGCTTCTTGGCCAATGCCTGCAGCACACTGTTGACTTGTGTCTTGTTATTCATATCAATGCCCGTGCTGTCCGTCTTTAAAGTCAGTTCCGTCTTGTTCCCGGAGTTGGTTTCTCCATGGCCTATTACCGTATCACCGGCGGCAAAATTAGCAACATTATCCTGAGCATGCTCATAATAAATATTCAGAACACCGTCGCTGACCTTGTCCAAATACAGTTTCCCGGCATTTTGCTGGTAAATGCTTGACGGCATTGTTGAGCCCACTGTAAGCTCCGACACACGGGTGTCGGCCTGGCTACCGTTCAGCCAGCGATTGTACCAGGTGCCGCCAAAGTCAGCGGTTGTGCCGCTGGTGCCCATACGCATCTCAAAAATGCCGTCGCCGCCCGCGCTGCCGGTCCAGGTTTGCATCTTATTCACATTCAAAAATACATTCGTCAGATTGTCGGCCGTAGAAGTGCCTTTGCTGATTAAAATATCGCCCCGCAATTCCGTGGCGGCGCCGTAATTCAAATCACCAAGCCTTACCGTCGCCCCATTGCTGGCCTTGACTAAATAGCCGTTGGTTTTCAGAATGTTTTTGACTCTGCCGTTATAGGCAATAGTCCCGCCGTCAGCGTCAAACACCGTGCTGTTAACAGAATTTTGCAATTCTCCCGCCAACTGTATCGGCGCGCCAATCGTGATGTTTCCTTGTTTACCAGCTTTGACAGCGGTGTACGCATAGTTCGGGTCCCCGGTAAAAATAATGGGCGTATTCTTGTTCTTGATTGTTATGGAAGCCTTGTCGGCTACCGCCCCGCCGGTGCCGATACCGGCGTAAAAACCCACAGCGTTCCGGCCGTTCGCGCCAACCGTAACCGTCCCCATGTTGTTAACTGTCAGCGAGCCGTTATTGTCTACGGCCACCGCCGTAATCTCGTTCTGGTCAGATGCAGCAGCAATATTCCAGTTGCTGCCAAGCATATCAATAACTAAATCGATGTTTTTTCCCACATCAATAGCAGGTGCATCAGCAACGCTGATGCTGGTGGCTTTTTTGCTGCGGATATCGCCATTGGCATAATAGACACCGCCGGCAATATAGGGAAGATCCGCGGCAGTGCCGGTCAGCGTCGTGGTATAATCGGTCACTGCTTGTTGGATATAGTTGCCCTGCCCGTTAGCAGGGTCGTACCAGATGTCGCCAATCGCCTTTTCGGCCGATTCCGTGGTCAGACCCTCGGCGATCTTTACTTTGCCGGTCAGATTGCGCTCACCCGTTATGTAGCCGGTATAAAAAAGCTTATTGGCCAACGAATCAAAAACGCCGCTCACGATCGCATGATTAGTCACATCGATGCCATTACTGCCTGTCTGCAGGGTAATTTCTGAGCCGGCAGCAGCGCTTTTTATCGTAATATTGCCGCCGAGCATTGTGCTCGGGGTTGCATCGGCATGCGCATACATGGCAACGACATGACCGTCATATTTATCAATGCTCGCCCCGGCAGTTGTGTTGGAAAACTTCAATACACCTGCCGTATCCGCGGTCGTGCCGCCATGCAGCTTGATAATGTTTGATACTCTGGCCGCATTGTTTATCCAGCTGCCACCGTTCTGGATAAACAAATTCTCAACCTGATTGTCGGTGCCGGCATTCGTGGCGCCCTGCCAGAAAGAATCTTTCGTTGTCAGGCCTAAATTAACAGTGGTAATATCCGTGCTGTAGGCTGCTTTGGTTTGGATATCGCCTACCATCATAACATCATTATTAGTAGCGGTTACATTACCAGCAGAGTCTTTAACAGTATTAAGCTCTAATAACGAATTACCATAGCCATAAATAGTTCCCCAGCGGCCGCCGCCGAGGGAAAGATGCGCACTGGTCTCCACTCTGTTGCCCATCGTATTAACGTCAAGACCAAAGTATTTGGTAGATAAAATCTTTCCCTGGGCATCCTTCGTATCCTTGGCAAAATCGGCGTATCCCTTGATGATCAGTTCGCCGCGGTTAAATATCTTAACACCGGTTATGTTCTCCGAATACTGACCGCCGCCGGCGGTAACAGTGACAGCATTATCCCAGCCCCCAGCGTTGTTAATGATGATGGCCGGCCGGCCGGCTGCCAGCTCTTTTTCCTCTGTTCCTAATCCCCGGTAATAGCCTGCATAAATTCCGGCCAGATAGTAGCCTGTCGATTGGTTGTTCAGCGTCAGCTTGCCGACATTGTCAAATGTAATACTTACCGGTTTCTCCACATAAAGCGGCGTACTGGAGATATAGGCACCGACAGTTGGTCTGGCCGGGTCAATCTGGCCTATGCCGGTGTCAACAACATGGTTGACAGTCAAATTATGCCCGTTAAGATTAAACAGCATATTGTGGTATTCACCGCTCTTTACGTTCGGGGCCGTCGGACCACCGGGCTGAATAGTGCTGATATAGCCCTGATTGTCTGCTGTTATCCCCATGGCAGCCAGTTCCTGCCAGGTATAACTGTTGTTGATCATCGTGTTTTCCGTAAAGGTATACCTGACTGTGTCAGCAGCTTCGTCGAATACCGCCTTACCCGGCAATACCTTATTATCCTCGGTAACATTGCTGGTTACTTTGCCGGTGTATTCCGCGGCCTGCGCTCCCGGCAGATACGTGCCGCAGAGCAATCCCAGCGCAACCGCTGCTGCCAGCTTCTTTTGTAATTTTCTGCGTTTTAATACTTTCAGCCAATTACCACTCAACGTAAACATCTCCTCTACAAGTATTTCTTCTGTCTTTGGCACTTAACCGGCTCCTCTCACCCCCTTGTAAAAGCACTTTGCTAAAAGCCAAAAGAGCACCAGTTCGCACCTTCACAGGGTGGCAAAAGCATAGTACCTAGTTCTATATTCAATTGTTAGCAAGCCTGGTTATTTCCTTACCGTTATTACTTTTGCAAGGCTTTGACAACTTCACCTGTCAGGTCTTTGCCGCCAAACAGCATAGCGTTGCTGTTCACAACATTTTTGATGCCATTATCTTTGGCCACTTTGGCAATGGTATTTTGAATTTGCTGCTGAACAGGCGCCATTGTGCTTTGTTCGAATTTTGCATACTCTTGGGAGAGATTGGTACTCAGTGTATTTTTGTCGCTATCCGGCATATCTTTGGCTTGTTCATTGTATTGATTCTGCAACCTGACTTTTTCGTCACTGATTTTCTGTAGAATATCTTTGATGCCAGGATAGTTTTGCAGCACATTCGGCACATTCACAAAACCAACCAGAGAACTTTGCTCTGCCGCTAAGGCAGTGGAAGCAAAACCTGACATCAGCAGTAGCAGGCATATGAAAGCTATCAATTTCTTTTTCATGATTATTCCTCTTTTCCCAAGTTTTATCTTTTGCGGCGAGTTAAGACTCCCGCCTCTGCAGGCAGCGTTTGTTCAGGAAGGGTAGACTCCCCGCCTGAACCCGCCGATGTTTCAGCTATGTTGAAATAAGTTCACTGTCTTGGTTTAGTTATTTTTCATCCCATATTCGGCTCATAAATTTAGGGTATTCACTCTCCAGGAATTTCAAAGTTTCTCCCAAAATGGCATTAATCAAGTCCGGATCAAACTTATCATCCTTGGCAGTCAGGCAGGCATTCAGCAATACGTCGCCGTCTGGCGAAACGACGAATTTAAATAACCGGTAATTGTTGTTTATTTCATTGAGAAAAGGCGCAATTTTCAGGAATTTTTCACCTTGGGCCACTCCTGTCGCGATCTGAACCTGCAGTAAGGTATAGACGCTGGTATCAATAAGAATGGCAAAGGGCAGGGTTTGACCCTTAACCTGCATATGGCTGCGGAAAATTGCGGTCTGCTCCTCATTTTCCATTTCTTGTAAAGCAAAGCATTCAATTTTATTTGCTGCTAAAAACTCCCTCATTTTTATTGTTTTTGCATTCATAACTTCGTCTTTTTCTTGGTCGCTTCCCATTTTCACAGACTCCTTTACTATGTTATTTTTTATTATTATTGAGGATAGCCTTTGAGCGGCCATCCTCAATTTTTAAGAGAGTTACTTAGAAGGTCCACCGCAAACCTGTGTCAATCCGCCATTTGTTGGTCACATCGGCATTGAAGGTTTTTTCGTAGGTTGCATAAAGATAGGAATTTTCACTAAGTCTAGTGCTGCCGCCCAGTTGCATTTCATACCAGGTATCGCCGAAATCAATTTTCGTGCTGCCTGTTGGCTCCCCTTCGGCTGCGTAATTCGTGGTAAATTTACCGGCAAATTCATGAGCAAGGGCAAATCTGGCAAAAATATTGCCAGTCTTCGTTTTCTGACCAATACCTACGCTGAGCTTACCGATGGCGCTGTTAAAGCCATCCTGGCTTACGGACATATCCCTGGCAAGTCCCTGCGAGTCAAGGAAATCACTGTGCGCCTTATAATCCTTACCCTGTATCCTGCCTAAAGTCAGTTTGACACCAGGATCAAAGTAAACACCATTGCCTGCTTCGATATGCCGGCCATATTCGGCACTTACAGAAACGCCCCAGGTCTTATAGTCACCGTCCAGCTTATGCCCGAAATCATTGTAGACAGTATAATCATTTTTCAGGCTGCTGCCTTTAACCTGTACATCAAGGTAGTGGCCGCGGCTTCCCTGCCACGTTCCGTACAGGGAAAGGCTGGTTGCCGAATTGTCGCCTTCCCCGCCCAGTGAATAATTGCTCGAGCCATCGTTATAGCTTACAGCGGCGCCAACTGTCCAGTCGTTGGCTATCTGCCGGTCAAAGCCCAGCTGGTAGGCTTTATAGGAAGTTTCAAATTCTGTATTCTGCTCGTTAACCTCTGATTTCCCATTGTAATACCTGGCCCAGATTCCTTTTCCTTCACCGCCCAGGCGCAGGTCGCCCATTCTTTGCATAACATCGGCATTCTCACTGCGCCACAGCATCGCCGAGGAGGCCATTGCCGATTTAGCGCCTCGCATCATGGCAGTTTCTGTAGAACCATAGATTACCTCAGAGCCACCGGTTGTAATGACAGAACCCGGTTGGAGCGATGCCTGTCCGTCAGTGGAACTATAATTAATTGTGCCTGTAGCCCTGCCAGCCGCAGAAGCTGTCAACCCTTCGGCGATTTGCACATAGCCGCTGAGGTTATTCTCGCCACCGGCATAATTGGCATAATTGAGTTTTGCCGCCAAAGCAGCAAGTACAGCGTCAATTGCGGTATCATTGCTCAAATCAATCCCGCTTCTGTCCGTACGCAGGGTAATCGAAGAATTCTCCTCAGCGTGTTTGATGGTGGTATTGCCGCCCAAAATGCTGGCAGGTGCAGCTGTGTCATGTTTATAGAGGAATATTGTACTGCCACTGTAATTGTCAATGGTCACATGGCCGGCATTGCCACTGGTCATATCGACTACCCCGCCATTAGTGCCGGCAGCCGCCAAGGTTTTGGCAGCGCTGCTGCTGCCGCTGGTCAGGCTGCTGATTGTGCTGTCCCCGGTAACGATCCATTTGGCACCATTCTGCATGTCGAGTGCAAAATTCTTGCCCGTGTTATACCCTGTCCAGGTTGCGCCGTCTTTCATGTACAGGTTGACATTGCCGCCGTTGGTAGTATAGTTGCCGGTCCAGGAAGAATCGGCAGTGCCCAGCCCAACTGTAATCAAACCGTTGGTGCCCATGCCGCCGCGGGTAGAAAAGTCGCCTTCGATAACGGTTTTATTGTCACCTGCTCCGGTTATGTTGCCGCTACTGTCTTTGCTGACATTAACCTGTACTGTGCCGGTATTGGCGCTTACAAATTCGCCATAGGCCCTGATAGCATAGGCCGCTCCGTTAACAGCCTTAATTGTGCCGCCGCCAATGCTGATGTCGGAGGCTACGGCACTGACAGCTTCGTTCGCGCCTTTGCCGTCGGTCATATCGCCGTCGGCTAAAACGTCTACCAGACCATCAATCGTGATGCTTGACCGCTTTCCGTCTGCGCCATTCATCGATTTGATAACCGCTCCGTTAGCCTTGGCCGTGGTGTCAGCTCTTACCGTCAGCACCTTGCCTGCAAGATCATCACCGCCGTTATGAATGACAATCTGACCGCCGCCGTTGACAAACACGGCTGCTGTCTGGCCGCCGCCCGTACTCTCGGCATTAACAGAAATCTTGCCGGCATTATTAATTTCCACTTTGCCGTCACCGATAGCGGTAATGCCGGTCGTATGGGTATCACTGACGGTATTAATTACCAGGTTTTTATTGTTCAGATCGATGCTGACTGCAATACCCGCGCTGCTGCCGGATACTGCGGAGCTGATCTGTGACAGCCAGGGCCCGCCGGCAATTAAATTCTTTCCAGCCGTAATTGTTGTCGTATCCTTGCTGAAGCTATAGCTGCCATCCGCTTTCAGTACGCCGGCCTTCTTGTATTCTTTATCGGTAGTCCAATCGCTGGTAATAGCAGTCGTAAAGTTTGCTGTCGTTTGGCTGTCAGGATAGTCAACGCCGGGAGTAACGGTGGTTTTATCCAGCCCGCCCTGACCAGTTGTACCATCAAATACCATAGTACCGGTCTGCTTGGTAATCGAGGCAGCAGTCAGGCCTTCGGCAATCTGCACATAGCCGCTGAGATTCCTTTCGGCTGTTGTGTAATTGGTGTAATATAGCTTCTTCGCCAATGCGTCAAGTACAGAATTAATGGTAGTATCATCTTCCAGGTCAATACCGCTGCTGTCTGTACGCAAGGTAATGGAAGAATCTGCTGCCGCATGCTTAATGGTTGTATCGCCGCCAAGAATAGTTGTCGGCATAGTTGCATCATGGTTATAGAGCACCGTAGTACTGCCGCTATAGTTATCAATTACAACATTGCCGGCACCGGCCATGGTCATATCGATATACCCGGTTTTGCCAGTGCCGGTGCTGCCGGTAAAGTATTTTATCTTGCTGTTATCAGCGGCAGTGTTGGTATTGTGCCAGACAGCGTCATCACTTACATGTAAAGCGAATTCATCACCGAGGTTATAACCGTTCCAGGTTGCACCACTGGCCATAGTTACATTCATCGTGCCCTTGGTATAGCCGGTCCAGTTAGCTCCGTTCGACATAAACAAGTTAACATTGCCTAATTGTCCCTGTGTTACACCATAACCGGTAATGTCGGTATAATCACCTTTCCAGTAGGAATCTGCCGTACTCAGGCCGATGCTGACCCTGCCTTTCGTCCCCATACCGCCATTGGTAACAATATTCCCCTCAATAACAGTCTTGTTTTTCCCGGCGCCGATAACATTGTCGCCGCTATCTTTGACAACATTGACATTAACCGTACCGTAATTATTGGAAACGAACTCGCCATAAGCGCGGATGGCGCACCAGGCGTCATTAATGGCCTTGATGCTGCCGCCGCCAATATCAATTGTTGAGGCCACCGCGCTGATCGCTTCGTTGGCACCTTTGCCGTCAGTAGTGTCGCCATCTGCCACCACGTCAACAAGCCCGTCAATTACGATGCTGGATTCCTTGCCGCTAACACCGTTCATTGCTTTGATCACCGCACCATTGGCTTTTGCCGTAGTATCGGCTCTTAAAGTAAGGACCTTGTCCCGGGAATTGTCACCGCCGTTATGGATAACGATATGTCCGCCGCCGTTCGCATACAGGGCGGCTGTCTGTCCGCCTTTCGTACTCTCGGCCTGAATGGTAATCTTGCCGGCATTATTAATTTCCACCTTACCGTCGCCAATAGCCGTAATGCCGGTAGTATGGGTATCAGTAACCGTATTGATCGCCAGTTCCTTGTTATGCAGATCGATGCTGACGGATTTATCCGCCGTACTGCCGGATATCGCCGAACTGATTTGAGGCATCCAGGCGCCGGCGGCAATCAGATGCTTAGCCGGCGTAAGCGTTGTCTTGTCTTTAGTGAACACATAGCTGCCGTTGTCTGTCCTTACGCCGGCGGCTACGTATTCCGTATCGGCTGTCCCATCGCCGGTAATAGCCGTTATAAATTCGGTTTTATTCTGGGAATCAGGAATATCTACCGCTGGCGTATACTCATACTGTCCCTGGCCGCTGTCAGCCTTATAGGCAATGTCGCCGACCTTCATGCTGGCCGATTGTGCTGTCAGTCCTTCCGCGATCTCAACCTTGCCGGTGAGGTTTCTTTCACCCGTGGTATACGCGGTATAGTAGAGCTTATTGGCAAGCGCATTCAAGGTAGCGCTGACCAGATTCTTATCCGCCGCCAGGGTTGAAGCAGTATTCAAACCGGCGTTATTGGTACGCAACGTAATGTTGCTGCCTGCTGCCGCGCTGGTAATCTTTACGTCGCCGCCGATAATCGTTGTTGGCGCAGTGCCGTCATGACTGTACAATACCGTCGTATACCCACTGTAATTATCAACAATAATTGGATTGCTATCGTTTTGGAAGATTACGCCCTGCTTGGCCGTATTTGTGCCACCGGCCAGTTTGTTAATGTGACTGCCAGTGAAAGTGGTAGCTTTAGAAGTACTCGTATTGTTCCAGACAGCACCCTCATGCAAGTAGAGGTTTGCCGTGCCGCCATTGCGATTGTCCACCACCCCGGTTAACGCGGATGCCGCACTGCCCAGGCCCAGATTTACAGCGCCGTCTTTCAACAGGTAAATATTGCCCGCAATGGTTACGTCGCCGCCGCTGGCATCAGTAGCCGCCGTATTCATCCCCATAGTGAAGGTGCCGGCCGCGATGTGCAGGGCATTGAATTCGTCTTCGGTGCTTGCCGGGGTAACAATACTGCCGCTGGCAAGGGTTACTTTGTTATTTTTGCTGCCGCTCATCTCCACGCCGGTACCTTTAACAGCAATATCCGCTTTACCGGTAACTGTTACTTCACTACCGGTAGTGCTATTATCCAGGTAGATGCCTTTGGCCTGATAGGCAGGCGTGCCGGAACCGCTCTTCTGTGCAGTAGACACTCCATAGGCATTATCGCCTGCGCCAGTGCCTTTCATAGCAAGGTCGCCGTTAACGGTTACTTTTGACCCGCCATTAGAAACATAAATCCCATAGGCATTGCCGCCGGCAGTATCCTTGGCATTACTATTGACATTCCCGGTAATAACCGCCTCGCCGCCGTTATTGACAAAGATACCTGCTGCCGTTTTTCCTGCCGACGTACTGGTAGTTGTCAGACTATCCACCGTCAGATTAAGTTTTTTATTGGTATAAATGCCAATCGCCTGATTGCCCGCAGCTGCAGTTGCAGCAGCTATACGTAACGATTTCCCGGCGCCATTGACGGTAATATCGCCGCCATTGCCTACGATACCGGCAACTGCTTTGCTATCGCCGATGCTGCCGCCGGTCACATCGCCATCATCAACAGTAATCGTACTGTCCTTGGTAAAGACATAGGCGCCATCTTTCCATACTCCACCGTTTACATATTCATTATTAGTACCTTTTATGCCGGTCAGACTGGTGATAAATGCGGTAGTAATCTGTTCTACCGGTGGCTGTGGGCTGCTGCTTGTATAACTTCCCTGACCATTTGTCTGGCTGAAAGTTACGCCGCCGACATATTTCGCCGCCGACTGGGCTGTCAAGCCTTCGGCAATCTCGACTTTGCCGGTCAGATTGCGTTCACCGGTAGTGTAAGCGTTGTAATACAGCTTATTAGCCAAGGCATTCAGCACATTATTCTGAATTTCACTGGTGCTCATGTTGGTATCATAATCGGTACGCAGCGTGATATTGCCGCCTGTTGCCGCACTGCCAATTTTTATGGCGCCGCCGAGAATTGTTGTCGGGGTAGTTGCATCATGGTTATACAATACGGTAGTATAACCGCTGTAATTATCAATCGTAAGATCATTGCCGGCTGCTTTTTGGACAATCACACCAGCCTTGCTCGCGCTTGTGCCGCCTGTTAATTTCGTAATGCGGCTGGCGCCGTTATTGCCGACATCTTCATTATCCTGGGCATATCTGGTATTATTGCCCTTATTGGTCCAGGTTGCACCGTTTTGCAGCCACAGGTTAACAGTACCGCCATTGTCGACAATACCGTTAAGATAAGAGTCTGCTGTTGTCAGTCCGAGATTTACGGTGCCGGTGCTCAGGGCAAAAATATCGCCGTCCAGTTTCACGTCACTGGTGCCAGGCGTTGTACCATCCGCACCGGCATTCATAGTAATCGTGCCAAGATAGGCAGCAAGGGTATAGTAACCATAGTTTTTCCCTGCCGGTACTTTGATACTGCCGCCTTTGATCGTAATTGTACTGTCTTTTGCTGCTGCTGCGGCGCCATTGCCGTAAATCGCCATAGTAACATCGCCATTGACGGTAATGGCACTTTTTTCAACAGAAGTATACAGACCGGCGCTATTAAACCGCGAAATGACATTCCTGGTATTAAGGCCTACGCCGTAGTCCCCCGTAGCAGCATTGCCAATTGTCAAATCACCGTTTATGATAATCTCCGATTTTTGATCAGCAGCAGTAGATTTTTCGCCCCAGCGGTCAGTTTTGGTTACCGCAACCGCGTGTCCTCCCTGACCGCCTTGCATGGAGATGTTCACAGGCGCATTGATGGTGATGCTGTTGCCCTTATCCTGCGCAGCGTCATTCCAGACAGCGTTGGTGACCGTTTCACCGTCTTTATAGGCAACAGTATTGATATTCAATGCCCCGGCATTGATAGTGACGTCTTTTCCATTGCCGGCATAAACACCGGCGGGAGTTCCTACATAATTCGTCACATTCAGAGTCAGGGTTTTATCCCTGGCGCCTGAACTGCTTTCAGCGTTTATAGTAAGGTTTTTGCCGTCGCGGCCATAAACGGCAGCCAGTACGTTAGTGGTTTTATCACCCAGCCGGTCTGTGCCTAGACCGATAACAACGTCTTTTTTGAAAGTAAAAGTGCTGTAAAGATTATTGGTAATTGCATCTGGGCCAAGATAGTAGGCGTCCCTTTCATCCGCAGCGCCTGTGCCGCTTATCTTTGCAGTATAATCCGCAGTTGCGCCGGCCAGATTTCCGGCTTTGACAATATTATCCGCAGCACCTGTAACGACATCTGTTTTTATCATGTCAAAGCCATTTATGCTAGCATCACCCAGACTGGTAAGTCCGCCTGAGGTCATATTGAACTCTATCGGCGTTGTTTGGCCGTCCAGATAAACCAATATCTTATTGCCGCTGACAAACCACAGACGGTGCGGCGTACTTTCCACCTCAATGCCCCAGGCATAGCTGGGAACATTGTCGACGTCAATGATCTTCTGCCAGTTTTCCGGCGCTGACGACAGCAAATTACTCACCGTTGTACGGTAAACAGCCCCCTTCATGCCTGCCCAGCTGTTATCATAGTTGCCTGTGAAAACATAGGCAAAGCCGTCAGGAGTTACCGTAACATTCCGGTACTCCCCTTTCAACGCCTCCGCACCCTTATAAGTAACTTTGCCTGCTACCGGCTTGCCGGTTTCGTCCAGTCTGACATAGTGCAGCGCTGTTTCGTCGTTGGCTTGTCCACCATACTGATAGCCGCCGCTGCTGGCCGTCAGCAGTACGTTATTATATTCTTTCATGTCCATCGTGTTTTTGCCGACTCGGGTGTAGTCTTTATATACCAGGCTGCCATCAGCAGCAATCGTATAATGGATGACAAAGCTGTCGGCGTACGTATCAACACCGCCCTGAGGGTTGCAGGTAAACAACGCGTATAATTCATTGCCTCTCACAACCAGTCCTTCACCGTGGTAAGCAGTCAGGTTGCTATAGCCTGTGGTAGCGTTTCTTACCGCAGCAGGCACTTCATAGACATGCGCCTGCTGATAGTTCTTGGCAGAATCAGCAACAACCAATCTGCCGTAGTCGTAGCCTGTTGCAAAGAGGTAATTCCCTTTATAGGCAACCGCATGAATATTGGGTTCGGGAGTCAAATCCGTGGAGGCAACAGCCGCTTTCCAGTTTCCCTCCGGATCAACAACCAGACTCTGCTTGCCGGCTTCTGTCCTCTGGCGGATAAGAATGCGTACCTGTCCGTTGTCGTCAATAATACTGAAGCTTTGGGCATCGGCGTTAATGCCACTGTCAATTTTTACCTGCCCCTGGGCATCAACAGTAGCTTCTACTCTGGAGCCTGTAATCGTCCCTACCTGCCCGGCAGCAGTGCCGCCATACGAATAGGTCGTGACAACACCCAGATCAGCCGCCAAGACCGGCATGGTATATAAGTAACCGCCCAGAAGCGCCGCTGTGACGCGTAAAGCTAATGCGCGGTTAACTTTACGCCTGCGTAAACAATTCTTCATATATTTACACCTCCAATTAAATCCTTAAATAGCTTAAAAATCATAACGTGCATTTACAAAGAAGGTTCTGCCCGCCAAAGGATATTCAGGATTAACACTAATATGTTTATCAGAATAGTCGCGATAATCAATTTTCAAATCACTGGCAGCGTCAAAAATGTCATTACAGCCGACAGTGACTTGCCATGTTTTGGTGGGCTTGAACTTAACACCCAGATCAACAGTTGTCAGTGCCCTGACAGGGGCGCCGCTTTCGTAAGCATAATGTCCACCACGTTTGTCCTTAACAGCATTGGTAAACATCTCGTCACGGTATTTTAGTTCGGCGTAAATATCGAATTTATCCGAGGGTTTATTCGTAAGACGTAAGCCTGTCTGCCACTCCGGCTGGTAAGTAGCCCAGATGTCTTTATACCCCTGCGTGTACTCTGGACCATAATCCGCATAGGCACTGTCCTGGCGCTGCAGCTTGCTCTTGGTGTAAGTGGCATAAAGGTTGAGATCAAATTTTTTCCAGGAGTAGTTGTTCTGCATTTCCAAGCCATACACTTTACCCTTGTTGTCATTGAAATAGCACCAATAATCATAACCGCGGCGGGAAAGCTGCAGCATATTATCCGAATCACGCCAGAAGTAAGTCAAGGTCAGGCTGGAAGCATCGGACCCAAACCACTTATTCCGCCAAAGGCCGCTTACATCAAATTGTTTCCCTTCTTCAGGCAGCGGATAGGCGGTGCCACTGGCATTTTTATCTTTAGGAGGCGGTAGAATTCCGGCGCCATCACCGGCAATTTCATAGAGATTCAGCAGCCGGTAATACGTTCCGCCAGTTGCCCGCATTGAAAAGTTTTCATTAAATTCCTTCTTGACAGCCAATTGCCAGGTGGTTTTACCATTGGACTGCGTTTCCTCTTTTTGCACCCAGCTATGGCCGCTTGTTGCGTCACGGTGGCTTCTGCCAAGAATTTCAGATCGGTTGTATCTGATGTTGGGAGTCAATTGCCAGGTGCCTTCTTTGTCCAGCGTTACCGTGTCCTGCAATTGAATATTAAGTAACTTCTGCTCATAATAATTGCGGAATGAATCATAATTGCTGTTTGCTGTTGCCAGATTCGAGCCGTCAACATTCATTTTTTCTTTTGAATAGCTGGCTAAAAATTCAATCAGGTTATGATCATCAAGCTTATAGCTTCCATCAAGTTTTCCACCCCAGCGTGTACTGTCATAAGCGCTCCAGGCGCGAAGAGGGGTGGACCAATAGGAGAAATACGGGTTTTTAATTTTCTCAACCCGGTAATTTTTGTCCTGATCCAGATAATTCAATGACCAGCCCCATTCCAGATTGCCGGCCTGCGCTCTGCGGCTAACCAGCAGTTCCTTACTGTCGACAGTCTGACGTTTGCCTTCCGCAAGGTTAATGTCCGCCAGATCTGTTTTAGCTCCCGGGTCATACGCATTGGCAATCGACCCTTCAGGCCACAGATTGTCCGGCAAATGCCTGTCAACCTTCTTGTAGCTGCCTTTAATCATCCAGTTATCATCCTGCCATTTGATGATAGCGTCCGTATTGTTAAAGTCATTGTATTTGCGGTAACGGGTACCATCTCCACCGTAGGATTCCGCAGCAAAGTTAGTGTATTTAAAATCACCGTCGCTTTGTTCCCTGTTCAGACCAAATAGTAAGGTGCCCGTGCTTAACGGAGCCGTAAGTTCCAGGCCATAGTTTCTTCCGCCGTGGGAGCTTATGCCGGTTTCAAGGCTGATATCCGCCTTTTCCGGCTTTTTGGTAACAATATTGATAACGCCACCCATATAAGTACCGCCAAACCTTACAGGAATGTAGCCGCGATATACTTCTATCCTTTCAATATTGCTTACGGGAATAGCAGAAATATCTGCGGCAGCGTCACCGCCAAGATTTGTCAAAACACCATCTACAAAAACTCCTACCTGTGCTGCCGTGGAACCGCGTACGCTTACGGTAGTGTACTGCCCTTTGCCGTTGATTTCGCGCACAAAAATTCCCGGAACCTGTTTGAGCATTGCAGGCAAGTCTTTTTGTTCGCCGGAAAATGTTTCCGGTTTAATGACCGTCACCGTTCCGGGAGACAACTTGCTCTCCCAGTCTGGTCTTTTGGCTTCAACAGTGACAGGTTCCAAACTAAATTCTTTTACACTATCCTGGTCTTCCTGGGCCGCATAGGCTGACGGTGTCAGCATAAGACACCCCAAAGCTATCGCTGCTTTCAGCTTTTTATTTCTCTTTAACATGCTTATATATGCCAAGCCAATCACAACCTTTCGTTTCAAAAGACAAAAAAGCACAAACACGCTCAACTCTTTACGCAGTTGAAGTACGGGTTTGTGCCTTTAATAAACTCAAAAACCGCCATCATACGCAAAGAGAATATAACGAATACATTAGCACAATCAACTAAAACCAATTGCGTAAAGCATTCCTTATACTCAACCCGTACATCGCAGGCGGTATTATCTCTAAACAGGCAGGTTCTGACTTAAGATCGTTATTACAACTTTCTTTTACAGTTGCGAGACAGTGCCGGAATCTCACCGGACTTTCCTATTAAACTCCGCAGTCACACGCGGATTACCTGATTATATAGTTAACTATTAAATTTTCAGTAACTTGCTGCACAACGATTAAATTTCGCGCCAAAACCGAATAAAACTCCAAATTAATGTACAAAACTCCATGTTATTCTATGTCCTTTTTTTGACTTTGCTTATTTTATAGCGCAATTTTGCCAATTCACGTAAATTTTCCAGATAAGTAATACGGCTAACCTCAACAATTTCTTTTTCTAGCTGTTCTATTTTTTTGATGTATTTATCCAATTTACTCATTAAGCCCCTCCCCTTTTTCGAATATATTTAATGAATCCAGCACTACACCCCACCCATTCCGTTAAAATGCTTTTTTAAAAAACTGTACGCAACTTTTGCCCATTTAAAAAACACCTGGGTAAAAATTGCGTGCCAATGGAGAGTGTGACAACCTTACACCCTGCAAATGCACAAAACAAATCACAAGAACACGTAATGGGCACAGCAAATATGCCGTCGACCTGTTCAAATTACTATAGTATCCGCTTGTGCATCGCAAGCTTGCTCGGATGTTAAAAACAGGCAGTTCTCCTGGCTTTGGTTCATTACTTACCAGCTCCTTCTCAAGCACTTTATGCTCAATGGCAAACCTGCTGATAGTTCCCCATTACAGTAGCGGGACTGCGCCGGACTTGCACCGGCTTTCCTGTTAGGCCTCTTAGCGTCGCTGAGTTGTCCTGCAGAGGCACCTGTTCTCCTCTTATTTTATTAAATTTTAGAAAACAAAAAACCCCTTCGTAAATTAACACGAAGAGGTTGATATCAACAGAACTATACTGATCCCTAGCCACCGACGTCTCTCGCGTAGTTTTTACGGCTTGTTCTCAGGTAGTTCTTCTGGCTCGGATTCATTGCTCGCTTCGCCTTCCCAGATTCTTAAATCCAGTGACATATTGAAGTTCGCTCATCCATACAGCGGCGGGACCGCATCGGCATTTAACCGATTTCTCTATTAAGCATTTACGCACCTGATAACACAAATATTTAATTTAGATTTAATTAATTTTGATGTTATCACCAATTCGCAAAAATGTCAATATTTTTTATTTTCTCCAGGGTTTGTAGATACAAATCCCAAATATCAACATTAAGTATAAACAATGCAAGACAAATTAGGGATTTTGGGGATACCTTTATAAGTTCCATCAGTGTTTTATATGCATTGCTTGAATGCAAACCTTGTTTTGCACCGGTTATGCCAATGGCCTGATTTAAAGCATCAATAAGAAGGGACCGGGGAAAAAGGTACAGGGACAAGGATTTTGTTTCAAAAATAACATTTATTGAGTTTATCTATTTCTGAATGAATGATATTATTTTTTTAGAAAACTACAAAACACGATCCCTATCGTGCGCCATGAAAGCGAGGATATGTAGCATCCTCGCTTTCATGGCGCACGACAGGTCATTTATCCCAAAAACTTCGTTGGCGTCTACTGTTTGAAAGGCGAATTAGTGTTCAGGTGGCAAATAACGTCCTGCAAATTCTAATTTAGCCTTTTGAGATTGTTCCATGACAAAATCCGACTTTGCATAGGTATAGGCATCACGGTCATGTTCGAACCGCTCTTTAAGACCCAGCTTCAACGCCTCGTATTGCCGTGCAACATTAGGGTATTGTCGCAGATAGTCTCTAAAATAAAGTTCGTTCCAATCTCCCAACGGTTTCACATGAAGATGGTATACCTTTTCTGCAAAGCCGTTGGGCATATATCCTTTTCCCAGATCAAGCGTTCTTTGTTTATCATCTTTTTGCATTAGAATCCAATCATCGTTCTGCAACAGCTGAGCAATGTCATTCACAGCATGGTCTTTAGGTAATTCCAATAGAATATCAATGGTTGGTTTCGCAATAAGTCCTTCAACAGACGTGCTTCCTATATGATTGATACGACAAATATCGTAGTCCTGCAGGATGTGAAGTAGCCGCTGCTTTTCCTCGGCGTACCACGATTGATAATTTGGGTTATGGTCTTTAAGAATAATAGGATAAAGCTGCCACAATTCTTCTAAACTCATTTCTTTCATGCCATCACCTCTTAATTCGTCTTTTATCCCAAAAGCCTATTAATTATACCATAGCCGCCCGAAACAACGCTAAAACTCCCCCCAATATCAACGGTAGTTGACAAACTTTCGGGACGCGTTTTCCAAAGCCTATGGGCAGATCTAAAGTCGGGAAAAAGCCAAATAACCTCTTGGCAATCCTTGGCGACCACGTACGTTAGCTGCTCTTGGTAGTTACCATGCGGTGGATAAAAAATTAGCTAAGGTTTATCCTGGACAAGTTTTGAAAGATGCTCTTACGCTGCGGTTCTTCTTCGATATGGATTACCTCATCAATATAGGAGAAATCCGGCCGGTCCCTTTTCTTATGTTGTACGCCATATAGGTATTGCTGACCCAAATCGTACATCAGTAGATACTGCTGCCCATTTTCATCAATGAGCAGTTTGAATTGGACTTGTTTAAGCTCTACACATTCGAATTTTTTACCTGGTGTATACACCATTACCATAATGAAATACCCTCCCTTTTTAATACGGAGGCTCTATGCCCTCCTGTAACCACCCATAAATTAGACTTAGCTTCAGGTAGGGTTCTAATCCCATCTGAAGATTAGTCATCGGATCATGGGAAATTTTACAGGAGGAAATTAAAAAGGATCACAAATGCAGGATTATTCACCCTACACATGCGATCCAATCAATACTTGCAGCAGTATCAAGCTACAGAGGCACAACCAAACCTGTAGCCAGATATGAATCAAGTTAATATGGCATGCAGTCGCACAGCTTGCTGCTTTTCGTGACAATCCTTACACCTACAATTGCCAAAACTTGTAATCAAGCCGGCAAGCGGGTATAATAAGATTGTCGTCGTGAACAGTTCGCTGTTACGTGTAGGTGTTTGGGCACCTGCTCGTGCCTATAGGTGTCTCACCACCTATGGGACACGGCGACTCTAACTTTTTAATTTCCATCCTTTTCTAATAATAGTATGTTTTTACATGAAATGCAAGTGGATTTACGAAAAATAGACAGCCATGTGGCTGTCTATTTCAGATTCGGCGTAAATAATGCTTATTAGATACGCCTTTGCGGGCTAAGGTGAGCGGTAAAATGGCAAAGATATTCAGATAATTTTAGCTATCATCTGAATAAGATTAAAATACTTTCCGCCCTCAGCTTCCATCATTTTGATGTCATCAGCGACAACGGGGTGATAACCGGTCAGCCATTCTTCCCACGCCAGTCTGCAACTGGCCATTTCACGACTGTCCACTAGTTCAATACCCTCTGTCCTCTTCCACAAATCTTTCCACCAATCAAGAGAGTGCAAGGTTCTTTCCATCTCACTATTCCAAAACGGCTGCATTTCAGCGGGAACATTTTTCTCAAATTCGTATTGTAAGCCGGGAATAGCCACGGCGATATAGCCGCCCTTTTTCACAAAAGGAATGAGCGACGGGAGCATTTCCGCCGTATCACCGAAATAATGGTAAGCGTCCACGGTGAACAACAAGTCAAAATATCCATTTGCGAAAGGCAACCCTTTGGTCGCGTCTACGAAAATTGGAACGGCCTTATCATCAATTCCAATAGATTGGAAACGCTCATAGTTTTCAGTTGGCGAAATCCAAAGGTCGGCGGCGAAAACGGACGCACCAAATTTTTTCGCTAATAAAATCGTGGAAAGGCCACACCCGCAACCGAGGTCAAGTATTCGCATATTCTCATTGATGTGTAGGTGTGACGTTAATTCCTCCGCTACTCGCATGGCGTTTGGCCCCATCATAGTGGCTTTCAAGAAATCAGCATTTTTAGCATTAGAAATAAACTGGTTTGTAAATGTATACATGTTATTCTTCCTCTCTAATTTTGCCTTATAGAAAGAAAATAAAAAAAGCACAGTATGCTACTGCGCTACAAATTACTCCATTATAAAAATGGATGCTCATTCAATCTGTAAGGCAGTTTTTGACAACACAAATAAGAGCAAAACAATTGCTCATCTCATGCGCTTAACCTAAATCCTTACAGAATTACCGACATCAATACACTCCCTTTTTCGTTAACTTACTATATATATATCATGGCAACATCAGTATGTCAAGGCAATAAATGGCTTAGCGTCTAAAGACGCACAAAATAATGAATGATGTTTCTTTCAAGGCGGCATTTAAATTATAGAGTTCTAGGCGAACTAATAATACGAATGTTTTCAGAGATATTTGCTACATATAGCAATACTACACGAAAGTATCTATGTTTAATAACGAATTTATTAAATATCACAGCTACCAAGGCTAAGATACTGCTACCAATTAGCACCGGCGCTAAAAGAATATCTAAGGATAATCCCCATTCTAACATTACTAATATGGGATTTGCCGCTGCAGGCGGGTGTAAGATCCGCAGTAACTGCATGGCTGCAATCGCAACGCCAACTCCTAACGCATAAGCCCACCATTGCTGACCAAAACAATAAGAACATAGTATTCCGACTATACTAGATATAACATGCCCGCCAATAATATTTCGTGGCTGAGCAAAAGCACTATCTGGAATAACAAATGCAATAAAACAAGTTGCCCCTAGCGGAGGCATAATGAAATTAACACCAGTTATAGTAGATACATAGGCGACTGTCCCAATCCCGAGCATCGATCCTATTGACGAAGTAAAGATTCGTTTTATGTTGAGCCGCCGATGGTACCACTTCTGATGCTTAGATATCTTACTATTCGCGGCTGACATTTCTCTACCTCATTTTCTATTCATTTTTATTGTAATTAGCTTATATCGATTTAATATCAGATATATAGTTCTGCCTCCTCTTTTACAGAACGTTAATTTTAGATAACGGACTATGTACGCTTGCCCTGTTTGCCTCCCCGTCGCTCAAGTATAACACTATAAATAGTGTTATTACCGTGAGATTGATCACAGGGGCTCGCAAGCCCATATGATACCTCTTATTTTGTATGGTCTTTGAGACTCTCAATACTTATGATTTGATATATACTGGAGTACAAAGGGATGTCTTACTTTTGTCATGACACAAAAGTAAGCAAAAAGTCTAGGCCCAAAGCCTCCAAAAGCTCAAAAGCCGGGCGGTATTCCTAAAATTCGTAAACTCGCTGCGCTCAAACAGTACGAATTTCTTAACGGAATACCACCCGGCTTTTCTCCTGCGGAACGCTTTTTCCTTACGGGAGTTACGAAGGATGCTGTAGACAGTACGAAGGTACATAACTTAGCGCGACAGCCCCTTCTCATTAATAATCATAAGACTAACCACCGTTCATAGAGGAAATCTCAAGCATGGCTTCTTCTTTGAACGCTAATAAGACGCAGCAATAATACAACCGCACTAACAGCCAATCCGGCAATAAATCCAATCCAGTAACCAAACGGTCCAAAATCTTGATGATATGACAAAAGATAACCAACTGGCAAACCTATAATCCAATAGGCCAATAAAGCCATAATAAAAACAACTTTAACATCTTTATATCCTCTCAGCACCCCTTGTATGGGTGCCGCAACAGCATCAAAGAGTTGAAAAAATACCGCATACACCAAGAACTGTTGTGTTAACGTAAGTACTTCATAATCATTTGTATATAAGCCTGCTACTTCTTTATTAAATAATACTAAGCCTAACGCAAAAAAGATTGCAGCGAATACAGCAAAACCAATACCTAAATAGGTATACATACGAGCATCACGGAATCTTTTTGCCCCTATTTCAAAACCGACAACAATAGTCAACGCCATACTGATACTTAGAGGTAACATATATACTAATCCAGCAAAATTGATGGCTGCCTGATGAGCGGCAATGGTAACTGTACCAAATCGCGCCATTAATATAGCCACAACACCAAAAATACTCGTTTCGCAGAAAATAGAAAAGCCAATAGGTATGCCTATGGACAACAGTTCCTTCCATGCCGATATCGAAATAGGATATAATTTTTTAAATATGGCGAAGCAACTAAACTGTCGCATCCGCAAAACAATCAAGCCACTAATACACAGAATAACCCAATAGGTAATGGCAGATGCGTAGCCAGCTCCCACACCTCCTAAACGCGGAAAACCTAAATTACCAAAAACTAGCAAATAATTAAGTACCACATTAATCGGCAGCGATCCTAGAGTGATTAGCATTGTAATGCGTGTAAAGCCAAGTGTGTCAATAAAACAGCGTAGCACTGTGCTAAGAAAAAGCGGAACAATTCCAAAAGCAATAGCCGCCAAAAAACGGTAAGCAATATCAAACACAGCTGGTTCAAGATTCATAAAAGCAAGAATCGGCCCAACTAAAAATACACCGGCAACTAATACAACACCTGCAAGTACAACAGCTAGATAACTTCCTTGTGTTACAACAAACGGTATCTCTTTATGACGTCCCGCGCCGTTAAGCTGGGCAATTATTGGCATAAGTGCCATCAGTATTCCGTTAATTCCTGTAAACACCGGCATCCAAAGATTCGCTCCGATTGCCACACCCGCTAGATCATTCTGACTAGCATGACCTGACATTATGGTATCAAAGAAACTTAAGGAACATAATGATATCTGCGTAATAAATAAAGGTAATAAAATAATTACTAACTGCCTAATTTTCCCTTGCAGCGTACGTGTTCGCTTCACAATCGGCCACCTCACATACATATAAACACATTCTGTTTTATAGTCCAAGTCGTAATTGATAATTATACGCGAAAAAACCTCAAATAACAATCTCATATCTGCAGTATCGTTTGAAATACATTCGATTTTTCTCCTAAATCCATCCGATAGATCCTAAATCATCCGATAGAAAAGAATAAAACTGCTTGAGAAACCGCCAGCCAATAAACCTCAACTCGGCAGGCAACAAGAAAAACACCCAGCTTAGTAGCTGGGCCGGAGAAATGCTCCCGCATATTAGAATTAGACATTAGATTAAAGGCGTGACTTATTCATGGAATACGGCCATATACAAGCGGTCTTACTTTTGTCATGACACAAAAGTAAGCAAAAAGTCTAGGCCTGAAGCCTCCAAAAGCTGAAAATCCAGGCGGTATTCCTAAAATTCGTAAACTCGCTGCGCTCAAGCATTACGAATTTCTTAACGGAATACCACCCGGCTTTTCTCCTACGGAACGCTTTTTCCGGCAATGGCCAAGGGTAACGGAGTTACGTAGGTTACCGTAGACAGCACGAAGGTTACTTAGCTAACTCCAGCAGCGCCTCTTTATTTACGCTTATAATATCATCCATGGTGGTCGCCAATTCGTTCTGTAGTTTGGTGTTAGGAAATTCAACAAAATGATTGGTTCGTTCATATAACACTATACTCTCGTTCCGAACGTTTTGGAAGAATGGTATATAGGGCGACCACTTCTTATATTCTTCAAGATCCTGAGATAAAATTGAAATATCTAAATCATGTTTAAGAGACAAATCGAAGGCAATGTCTACCAAATCCTCGCGGAATTTCTTCAGATCGTGCCCATCGGTTCTAATTAAGGCCATTATGTCGATGTCTGAATCCTCCTGCGCTTCACCCCGGGCACAGGATCCATAGAGAATTATCTTTTCAATATGACTATCAAGCTTAGCCTGAATACGATATATTAATTCGTTAAGTAACTCTTGCGGCAGACTACAATTTATCGGTATAGCCATGAAAACACCTCCCTGTTGGAAGTCCCAAGCCTTTTTATCTCATATTTATTATTACATATTATTGCCACTTTGAAAATTCGAAAGTCATATTTTCTTTCTTATGGCAGCAAGTTCTTCCTGCATAGCGGGTCGGCGCTGATACAGTTCATTTAAACTCTCTATTATATCTAGTGCCCTAGTTTTCCCGCCCGCAGCCGATAGGTTTTTGATAATGCGGCAAACATTTTTATATTTCCCACGGTCGGTTGCCGCTTTGGCTTCAGCCAGGATATACTCTTCAAATATTTCGTAGGTCACTTGCGGAAAATCTTTGGCCAGTTGTTTACCGTAGTGTACAATATAGGATTTATGCTGTTTTACTACCTCCAGCAATAAGGCCGTTTCACCTTCCTGCGCTAGTAGTGAGGCATAGATATGGTGCATCAGGGACTTGGCTAATTCTTGCCAAAGTACTTCTCTTTGCTTGTGCCAGTTCCCCTGCTCCTGGTACAACTCCTTTAGTTTCTTGAAATATGACGTATCGCCGTGCAAAAGAATAAATCGGAGCATTTCCTCGCGCTTGGCCTCATTGCCTGTTTCGGTATAAAGCTGTTCCAGGTAATAGGCCCACGGTGCAGGCTTGTTGAAATAACCACGGGGATCTTGCCGTAATGCTTCGGTACATAGTTTTTCTGCCAACATGTAGTCTTTAGCAGCCAGGGCATTTTCCACAACCAGCATGCGGATTTCCGTTACATGGAGGTTATTCAGCAGATATCGGTCAGCTGCTTCTCTACCTTCCAGCCGTACCAGTATGCCATGGGTAATAAGCAGTTTGTCAGGATACTCTTTGTCATCATACATGGTGCCAAGCACCGGAAAGAGATCATAGATCTTCTGCGCCTGTTTTTTGTTCTGGACAAAATAGACGGCCGACTTTAGCAGCCGGTAGCCAAGCTCTGACCATTCAATGAAGGCTTTCTTTTTAACAGTCTTGATAATGGCATCAAAAAAGTGTGGCGGTTTTATTTCCTGAACATCAATGCACAGTCTATCTATCTCGCTAATACAGCCATGAATCACATCCCCGGCGGCACCGGAGGAATCGTCGGCATGAGCAATCAGCTTAATTGTTTCGACAAGTACCATAATGTAGATGTCAAAGGCTTGCTGATAATCACCGACCTGGGCCTGATCTTCGGCCATCTGCATCACCGCCATCATCTCGGCACATACCCGGTTGCAACTGCTATATGGTACAAAACCCCGGTCGGAATTACGGCGGATGGCTGTTTTAATTTGGTTTTTTAATTCATTTACCATAACTCACCCTTAAAGGCCCGTTGCATCAGACTGTTCATGTTGTTTTCCATCTCGGCAAGGCTCTGCTGCATCAGGGATTTTTGTTGTTCATTTTTTTCGACGATGGTGGCAAGTCACCTATCAATAATTTCACATTCTTCAAAACCATTAATCTTTAAAAAATCCTTTAATTCCGCCTGATTATTAAATGACTTATTCATGGTATACGGCTTGTTGGATGCAATGTAACCAATGGGCTTCTTTGTTGGGTTATAGAAATATACGTGATAGCAGATTTGCCAAAGGGATTTATTCGTTATAGTGGATTTGCCAGCATAATACCTGGCTTTTCTACATTCAATTAATTCTCCTAACTCTGTATTCTCCACCATTACCCTCCAATAAATCCAATTTTGGTGCTACTCTTTGAAGTTTTATTCACCTTCAAAATAATCCATATCAATTCTCTTGACATCATAAACAGTCTCGCTTGATACGCCTACGCCATATTCGATCATTAAATGCGTTAACTTTGAACCATCCATCAGCACCACACGATTACCGACTCTTGAAGCTACATCATATGCGGCTTGCGTAAAATAGGAAGTCGTGATAAATATCCCTTTATGCGCACCTTTTAGTTGTAAAGCTCCGATGAAGCCTTGAATTTCAGGACTACCGACAGCGTTTTTCCATCGTTTGGCCTGTACGTAAATGACATCGAGTCCCAAGCGATCCTCTTTGATAATACCGTCAATTCCCTCGTCCCCAGTCTTTCCTACTACCTGAGCTGCATCTTCCCGTGACCCACCATAGCCCATTTTAAGCAATAAATCCAACACCAGTTGTTCAAAAAAGGCAGGTGTCTGATCAGCAATCTGCTGTAGTAATTCATCCGCTAAAGCAGCGCGTAATTCCTGGTAACATGCATCCATCAGTTCTCTGGGAGTTTTTTCGCTTTCACTAGCTTCGTCACTGGCTTCTTCTTTTGTAATGGCATTTGCAGATTGCGAAGAATCTCTGAATACCAGGAATTCGGGAAATTGCGCTAAAAATTTATTGTCAATACGTAAAGGTTGTTGATTTAAAACAGTCTGCCCACGATGAGTAATCTTAAAATGCCCTGCTGATACGGACTCTATCACCAAAGCCTTTTTTAGATAGGTTCTAGCCCAGCCAATGCGACTATAAAATTTGTATTGTTTACCTGATGGCAACATTGTATTTCTATCTTCGTCACTTAACTTCATATCGTCGGCCAATACTTTGTGTAACTCTTTAAGCGAATGAACTTGCCCATCGGCCAGTCGCAGCATAAATGGAAGCATAATATCTTCGTATGTCGGCATTGCCATAGTTTCATTACCCCTTTCACGATTTTTTAATCGTGTGTTTCTTCAATACCTCTGTCATATGCTGAGCCTCGACTATCAAAAATCCTACCTTTAAGAGCTGTTTAGCTATAATCTCCGACGCCGTGAATGTTTTACAATTTAAAATTAACCTTTTTTTTCAGCACTTCCGTCAACAACTCCAAAGCACTTTCTTCGTCCGGATTGTTGGTGCTGAGTTCACCTCGAAACGCACGGGCCAGGATGGCTTTTTTCATATGGCCGATCTTATCAATAACATCACAAAGTTCTTTGGCCTTTTGCTCGTTTTCAAAGATGCTGTCGAGAATGCGGACGATTTCTTTTTGTTCGGCTAGCGATGGAACAGGAACTTGTAATTCAATAAGTGATTTCTGACTTATAGTATTCTGCCCTGCACTTGAAACAATGTTAGTTTGAACAAACACCTTGTAGCAATTTGTTAGTGAAAAGTACATCACAAATTTAGCTATAACAATGTCCTCATTAATTCTTGCTCTAATCATATGATCACAAAATGCCCAGCTATTCTCATTCTGTACGATAATAAATTTCCCAACATTGTCTAAAGAACCATTAACACGAATTATTAAAAGATCATTTTTGCTTAGTAAATATTTTTCCGATTCTTTTTCATTTAACTTTATGTGCCTTAAGTCATCCTCAACAATCCTATTATCTAATATATTTGCCAATCTAAGAACAACCGTATCTATTCCGTTTGTTCCACCCCTTTTGGAAATACCATTCTGCATTAACAAAACACAACTGCTAAACTTCTTTTCTTCCCAATCGCGCTCAAAATCAACCCCATTTTCCTCACGCCATTTTTTCGTCAACTCTCCTGTAAACGCTTTATGCAGTATTGCCGATTTTCTGTTTTCAAAAGAGTCAAGAGCCTTTTGTGCAAGCTCCTTAGCACGGTCTAACTTTTCAAAAAGGGATTCGATTAAGGCAACGATTCTTTGTTGTTCGGAAAGGGGGGGGAGTGGAACTTGCTGGTCTTTTACGGTTGTAGTGTTTAATTCGATTTGATTTGTTGTACCAGATGTAAGTAAATCAATTTTATCCTGAATATATGGCGAGGATAACCAGTAAAGCAAGCATTTCGGCGAAATTTTTTCCTTTATAGGCCTAATAATTGTAACATGTGAATCAGCAACTAATTTTTGAAAGGTAGAATCCCCTGGATAGCAGTTTATTCTACCGACTGTACCAGTTCCCGTAGAATTCCATAATAAATCCATAGGCTGAATAAATCTATCTGCTATGTAACTATTGATTGTTGAAGGATCTATAAATCGCGCCTTAGATAAATCAAAACCAGTCAACTGAATGCACTTTTGAGAAATAACAGGTATCGATTCTATTGTTGAGTATTTAGGGCTTTTTCCTCGCTGAATATATTTACACAAATAATCAAGTTTAACCCACACCCAATTTTCAGGCACCTCATAAGGCTTATCCTCATCTTTAACAAGCGCCTGTTCCAACAACTCCTCTAGCAGTAACTGTTGCTTTTTCGCCATTACTTGCCACCGCCCAGGCTTTTCAAATCTTTTACCACACTCAAAATTAAATCAACTGCTTCTTCTAGTTGGGCGACCACTTCTTCCCCGCTTTCCACTGGGTCTTGTAGGTCTTCATAATCGAGCACACTGTCATCTCGGATTAATCCTAAATCCAGGCTGTTGCCCTTTTCGGCAATTTGCTCCCTTGTGAACACACTCAAGCGCTCATCTTGGATGACTTTTCTATCTTGGGCAGTATAGGCTTTGATGAAATCATCAAAATGCTCTTGTTTTAAAGGCATAGTTTTGCCGAAGTTCTGCATATTGGTACGCATATCATAGATCCATACTTCTTTGGTATTGCCCTTTTCGGTTGTGCCGCGGGTAAAGAACAACACATTGGTTTTGACGCCCTGGGCATAGAAAATACCGGTAGGCAGGCGCAAAATGGTATGCAGGTAGCACTTATCCATGAGATCAGCACGAATATTGGCCCCATCACCATCGGCAAACAGCACGTTGTCTGGCAATACCACCGCCGCTCTGGCTTGATGGTTGGGTTTTAATGACCGATAGATATGCTGTAAAAAGTTCAGCTGTTTGTTGGAGCTGGGATAGGTCAAGTCATCACGGGTGGCACGCTCGCCGCCTTTTTTGGTACCGAACGGCGGATTGGTCAATACCACGTCAAATCCTTTCATGTTCTTGCCAGCATTGGACAGGGTATCACCTAACATGATTTCGCCTTCGATATCATGCAGCATGGCATTCATGAGAGCCAGTCGATGGGTATCATGCACAAGCTCGCAGCCTGTGAAGGCTTTTTTTCTTTGAAACTCCTGTTCATCGGCTGGCAAGGCAAACAGATCATCGGTTTGCTCTTTAATATGCTTGTCTGCGGCAATCATAAAGCCGAATGTACCGCAGGCCGGGTCGTTACAGAGTTCACCGGCTTTGGGGTCAATGAGTCTTACCATGACGTCAATTAAGACGCGCGGCGTAAAGTACTGCCCTGCCCCTGACTTTTTCTCGTTGGCGTTTTTCTCTAAGAGACCTTCGTACAGGTTGCCCAGACCTTCTTCTTTAGCCGAATACCAATCAAGTTCATCAATGGATTTTATGATTTTTTCCAGGTTCTTGGGTTCATCAATGTTGGATCTGGCACCGGAATAGATTTCTCTGATTCTGCCGGTACTTTCTTCACCCAGATGGCTCAGCAGAGCATTATAAAACTTTTTTAAATCTGTGCCTTGTTGTTTCGCCAGTTTATCCCAACGGTAATTCTCCGGTATTTGGCTATCGGTGTTGGTTTCCTTGGACATTTTAAGAAATAAGATATAAGTAAGTTCGGTAACATACTGATGATAGGTAATCCCGTCATCTCTAAGTACATTACAGAGATTCCAGAGTTTTGCTACGATTTCTTGATTTGTCACTTGTTATGCGCTCCAGTCTTCATATAGATAGTCATTGAGTTCTGCGATGATTTGTTCCAATTTATTGCCAAATATTTTATTAATAACCTTATAGCCGCCCTTTGCTTTGAAAGCGCCTGTTTCAAAGGTTTCCAGTTCCAAGATGCTTTCATGCAGAAGGTGGGTTTCGATTCTGCCTAGCCAATCCAATTCCATTTTGCTAAAGTTGTGTTTTTTCTTGAGCTTGTTGACCGCGTTTTTAATCCGTTGTTCATGGCTAATGAGCGGCGAACCAATAGCCTGTTGGCGGATGAAGGTAATGATGTCTGCGGCTATATCCTCGTTACTAAGCTCTTTCCAGGCCGAATTTAACTGTACCTCAGTAAACTGGTTGCGGTCAAGCTCAAGTCGTAAACTTTTCAGTGTATCACGAGTAAGCTCTTTGGGCCTTGTGCAGACAATAGTAAGGGCGGCGATCTTGTCCTTATTCTCTACGATGAAGCGTTTGAATTCTTCCAAATAGTCTGCTG
The DNA here is from genome assembly GCF_007830295.1 of Sporomusa sp. KB1. Classification (GTDB taxonomy): domain Bacteria; phylum Bacillota; class Negativicutes; order Sporomusales; family Sporomusaceae; genus Sporomusa. Next base: position 4,821,192 of record NZ_VLKC01000002.1, read on the forward strand.
GCTTTTGCGCATTGCCGTAGCCGCGAGTATGATACACCAACTCATCTTCTTTTACGGAAATAACAACAGGTCTTGTCGGGGTATAGTTGCCTTCATTGAGCAGTTCAAACAAGCGTTTATTGTTTATAATATGCTCTTCTGCTTGGTTAATGGGCATTGCTTGTAAGGCGACAATAAACTCTGCCGGAGTTTTGCCACCAGCTAGATCGATAAAGTGTTCTAGCATTTCGCCACTTACTTTTCTTTTGGATCGTTGCAGCTTGGCGATAATGATATCAATCTGATTTTTCTTTTGTTCTTCTGTCGGTAGTATTGCCAGTCCATTGATAAGATCTGCAAACGAAACTGATGCATTGGCTACAACCGGTTTCATGGTATTGACTGGCTCTAAAGACTCATAAACACCTACAGGGTCGAATATTTCAAAATGAGTTTTGTCGATGCCAGGACAAAGTCGGGTAGCCCGTCCTAGCATTTGCTCAAACAGAATTCTTGATTTCACCCGGCGCATAAAGACAAGGGTACTAATCTCGGGAATGTCAATGCCGGTTGTTAAGAGGTCAACTGTCACAGCCAGGTTGGGATATTTCTCATTCTTGAATTTTTTGATGGCCTCTAATATTTTCTTTTTGTTGCCGCCGCCGACTGAACCGGTGATTTTCATAATGGCGTCATTGTCAACGCCATATTCTTCGTAAATTTCCTTCAGCAATTTGACAATAAGGTCAGCATGCGAATCGTCAACAGCATAGACTAGCGTTTTGCCTTGACCGTCTGGATTGATGTATTTTGCGATTTCTTCCAGTACAGTGCGATTAAACGGCTCGGTTATGACTTTTCTATTAAAACTCTCGATGTCAAACTTGAGTTCGTCTTCTAGTTCGTCACTGTTGGTTATCTCACCGGTAACCGGGTCATAAATGGCAACAGTGTCCCCTTTTTCATAGCAAATTCCTTCAATAGCCAGTTTGGTTTTCAAGTTATGCGGAGCATCGTGGTCAACCAAATAACCCTCGATGACGGCTTCTCGATAGGAATAATTGAATACTGGTTTACCAAAAATTTCAGTAGTATGCAACGCTGGCGTTGCCGTAAGTGCTATTTTCACAGCATCAAAATACTCGATGACTGTTCTATATTTGCTGACATAGTCGTCTTGATTTCGATAGAGAAGTTCATCTTCGCCCATTTCTTTATCCAATATATAACCGCGATGCGCCTCATCGACAACAATGAGGTCATAATCAGTAACTGCTGGCATAATTTCCCCATCGTTATATAGTATTCGCTTCACAAGGCTTTGTACGGTGGCAACATGAATCTTGGTTTCTTTGTCAAATTCTTTATCGTCAAGGCCCTTTATGTTATAGATTTCGTCAAGGGTCATTAAATCTTCGAGCTTTACTTCTTTAAATACGTCCTGAGCCTGTTCCCCCAGCGCCGACCGGTCTACCAAAAAGAGTACTCTTTTAAAACGGTCAGCTTTGATGAGCCGGTAGATCATTCCTAAAATTGTTCGTGTTTTTCCTGTGCCTGTGGCCATAGATAGCAGAATAGTCTGCTTGCCCTCCAGCACGGCTTGTTCTGCTGCTTTGATGGCCTTAATCTGATAGTCCCTGAGGTTTAGACCGTCCTTATCTGTTAATAAGTCATAGCTCGTATGTTTCAAATCTTGATTGGCTTTATCAATATCCTGGGCAAGTAATTCCATTACACCCTGTGGGCTTACCCAGCCTTGCTGCGCTTTGGCTATATTGGTGGATTTCCGGGCATCTAAAAACCAAATGCCTGATTTGGTTTCCAGTTGTTTTAAATATTTTCGGCCGTTTGTGGCAAAAAGGAATGGTACTTTGTATTCTCCCCACTGGCCAAGCAGATGGGGAGAGTGTTCTGCTTTGATGTTCTTCGCATAATCCTTGCATTGATAGTCAATAACAGCAGGTATGTCGGTAAGATGTCGCTTAGCTTCTACAACTCCCACTAGTTGGGTGCCAACAAATAAGGCATAGTCAGCATAGCCCCGATCGCTAACGGTTGAATTAGTAGGCCATTCGGCTATGGCCAAGTTTTTCCCCTTTTGCGGCCTTGTTCCTTTAGAATATCTGATATTAAGGGTGTCAACCTCCCAGCCAACTTTTCTTAGTTGCTCATCAATAAGGTAACGAGTCTCTTTTTCAGACAGGTTGATTTTGTCGGCTGTCGAATGGCTTCTTTTTCTCCGATCCACGATAGAAACTACCGGCTCGGCGGAAGAAGTCATTTTGATAGTTTCAGTAAGCTCTTGGATTTTCGCTTCCTGTTTCTTAATTGTAGTACTAAAATCAATATCTTTGCTTGTATCTTCGGGCATGACAAAACCTGGGGACTCATAATTCCAGTCTCCATAGGTCTGCATAAACCAAACACCAAGCTTATAGGCAAACTCAATTAGTATTGAGGCTTGTTCTATTGACTCGTAGCCGTCATGGGCTGCTTTATTACGCGCCATTCTAAGCGCGTAAAGAATATCATCAATATCTTTAGGAAGGAGACCTTCATTTTTTAGAATCTTAATTCGATTGGCATGCGTGTTGTCCACAAGGGGTTCAGCTAAGTTATCCAATGTAAAAATTAACCGTACGATGGTTTCAGCAAATAGACCGAGTTTAATAAGGCAAGAATTAGAGTCTGTATAAATATACTTTTCCGCCATCACGCCAATAGAAGTAAGTAAAGACCATCTTGATTCTAAAAATGAAAAATTAGATTTCAAAAATGACGCCTCCAGTCCCCGACTAAAACACCGATGAATTTTTAGATACTATCTTTTTAACCTGATTAGGTTATTCTTAAACCTGTGATATTCCAGATTTAAAATACTAAATGAGTTTTAAGATAAGTTTCCATGCTTTTACACAAAAGTCCTCCAAGTTTCGTGTATTTATTTCCGTGTAAAGTACAGCCAGCCAGGGACAAAGAGAGTGGAAATAAAAAAACGCTCAGCGAGCGTTTTTATTTCTATGCCTGGCTTATCCAACTCTTTGAGTGCGCAAATGTACCGTTGTTTTTACTTTTTTGCTGTTTGGTCAATCCTCAGCTTTTCTTTTAAAGAGCGGCTCCCTCATTTCTTGCGGAGTATTTCTATATTCAAAGCGTGTTTCATCAGGGCAGATGCCATAATACAGATTTTTAATTGTATTTCTTCCACTATCTCTTATATAGGATGGGGAGTATGATATAAAGCCTAATCTTAAACATGAAACATAACCTTTCAATTCATGATAAAATTCCACGAGTTTTATATATATCAGTGTTTGACCGTGGCTTTGTTCATACGCAGCTATTATATCGGTCTCGATCGTTTTCAAAAAGTTATCAGCCCTAGCTAACAAATTATCATCAAGAGAAACTGTTGGGTCATATCGTATAAAATCTTCCATGCTATAGTCTTGAATAGCTTGCTTGAAGATTCCACGTATTTGCTCAGATGGTGTTTCCGTTTGAGATATAATCTCACCTTCAGCATTATTAAATGAGGACAAGGAAGCTGCTGATAAAACAGGAGTTTCGTTAACCATTGATATGTCATTGTCTGGTTCTTCTGATGATGGTAAGCCAAGTGACTCCACGAACTCATCAAGAAGGCTCTGATAAAACACCTCTGGATCTTCGTTGGAACAATTAAAACGACCATTATCATTTCTCAAGTAGAGATTATTTTGCACTATCTGCCAATTATTATTTTTATTTAAACGAAACCGGAAGTAACGATAAACTTTGGATCTATTGATTCTCCCATTAGGGAAGTAAGAACTGATATTATCAGGAACTTTTCTATCAATCCATTTACCAACTGACTCAAGCTCAATTTTTTTATCTTTAATTCCCGAAGCATTTAACAGTTGATAAGCAAACTTATTGCGTAGAATCCTAAATACTTTCTCGCCATTTCTATCTCTTAACTTAGTCAAATCTTTGATTAATTCACCAAATGTCATATATCTCCCGTCCTCATAAAGAGTTAAATTTGTCCTTAAAATTTCTTTACTATGTCTTTGAATATCGAACACCATTTTTATATAATTAATCATAGACCAAGTTCAAGAAAGGCCGTGTGTGATCTGTTTTTTCAAGGAGGCGAAAGGAATGCCGAAAGGTGATAAAACCCCAGAGTCATATGACAAAACCGCAATATATTACATCAAAAAAGGTGATAAAGAATGGGCAAAAGCAAGTAGTGATCCAAGTAATGCGTACCGCTACAAGCGTGCGCGGGATTATTATACGCAAGCCAAAATAGTTTTAAAAGCTAAGGTTGCACGCTATGAATTACCGGAAGATGAAAACACGATCAAGGAAATTAAAAAACGCATCAAACAAGTTGAAAAACATGTAATTTAAAATAAATTATGAGGTGAAAAAATGATAATTGAATCTGCAGACAATAAAACCCATTTATTGAAATTGGATGATGGCCAACCGGTATTTAACGAACGCGGTGGCCTCCTAACTAAATGTAAGTTATGGGTGGAAATGAAAAAAATTTATAATACCGGCGATATTGAAATAAACTGCCCAAAGTGTTCGAAATCTCTCGGCAAAATATAATCATCTATTATGGTACTTCTGTTCATTTTCTCAATTTCTTTACACAATTCGGTAAAAGTGAATTAACTCCTGCAACAATAAACCGCCAACACAACATTGGCGGTTTGTTATTACACTTTGCTATATACAATTTCCATAGGAAGACCTTTGCAGTTATTTTGGGGTTCTTCCGGTATGTGTCAAAACTGTTTTGCATACCAGTGCAGCCAATAACAGAGAACACCATAGCATCGACAAAATCATTTATCACTTGCTTGGAATATTGTGCGGTTATTTCATGTATAGCTTGTTCTCAGTTTGTTCATAATGAGCTGGGTCATTTGAATGAAATTTTCCTCGACAGAGGTCATACTTTTTTCAGCAATATCGGGCTGAGAACAAAGCTCTGTAATATTTCCCCTGATATTTTGCTGATGCAAATGCTCAAATTCGTAATATAACAAGTCAGTATCAATATCGGCAAGCTGCCTCAATTCTTGCTCTGTCAAATCAGCAAGCCCGTATTTCGCAAAAATTACTTGCTGCAAGGTTTCTTCTATTTTTCTGTACTCATCAAGATAACCTTTTACCGGTCTTGTGATATCAGCAATATAGGCTTCACTGCCATCATGAAGCAAGCATGCTAATTGTATTCTAGCAGATAATTTTCTTTCTCTGGCCTCCTGAGCACAATTAATGGAATGCTGCGCAACACTGTAAAAAGTTTTGAAGTGGCCGTTTGCCCGGCACATTTGTGATAATGCGTGCGCAATATCTTCTATTTTTACGTCCTCCATCTGCGGCTCAAGCGGATAGAATACGGTATTGGTATACGTTAAAATTGCACCTTTTCGTGTCATTGATACAAAATCTCCTTTTTTGTCACACAATATCACGTATTACTGGATGCCCAACTTTCTTCACTTGGTTATGCTATTTTGTATTTTATTAGTTGCCGATTGTTGTATGTAAACAATATTATCCAAGTTATCTGCTATTGAACTCTAGTCAGCCGGTTACTCACCTATTAAAAAATCGATTTGTCCGTTGACCATGACAATCTCCGGGTGAGCAGAAACCATCATGGGGTCTTCACTCCACACGACCAAATCGGCATCCATTCCCGGTGCTAGACTGCCAAGCCGGTTATCAAGGCCTAAAATCTTAGCGGCATCGCAGGTGATCATTTTCAGAGCCTGGTACGGTGGTAGGCCGTAGCGGGTGGCTAACCCGGCATATACTGATAGAAAGCAGCTAGGCGTTACCGGATGATCGCTCATCATGGCACATAATACACCCTGCCGGTATAACAGTGCCGGTGATTCCATGGTTTTATCTTTTAATTCCACCTTTGACCTGGTGGATAATGTTGGCCCTACTACAACTGGAATTTCTTCGGCTGACAGCAGTTCGGCAATAAGATACGCTTCTGTTCCATGTTCGATAATGATATCAACATCAAATTCCTGAGCGATCCGTACGGCCGTAACAATGTCATCGGCCCGATGTGCATGTGCCCTGAGCGGCATTTCTTTCCGCAATACCTTAGCGATTGCTTCCATTCCCATATCATATTTCCAGTCTTTTTTTCCCTGGCTGGCCAGGTACTCACGGGCCTTCCAGAAGGCTTCCCTGATTAAGGCAGCGGTTGCCATGCGCGAGACCGGCATTTTTCTCTGATCGGCTCCGTAAACACGTTTAGGGTTTTCGCCAAAGGCAATTTTTAGTCCTGCATACCACTTGAGCAGCATCTGCTCAACTGTGGGTTTGGGCGCTGTTTTAAGAAGAACGCATTGTCCACCAATTGGATTGGCACTGCCAGGTGCCACCATGACGGTGGTTATGCCGCCCTGATAGGCTTCCAACAGGCCGAGGTCTGCGGGGTTAATGGCGTCAAGCGCATGCAGACCGGGGGTAATCGGTTCACTGCGTTCGTTCTCATCAGAGCCGGCCCAACCCATACCTTCGTTGTCAATGCCTAAATGGGTATGAGCGTCAATGAGTCCTGGGGTTATGAACTTGCCGGTTACATCAATAATCCGGCATCCAAGCGGAATGTCAATATTTTTGCCAACTGCCTGTATTTTACCGTTATGAATCAGCACGGTGCCGTGATCCAGACTTTTACCGCACATTGTCAGGATTTTAGCGCCTGATAATGCAATCATGTTAATCCCTCCCAGGTGGATAGGATAATCCAACTTAGATCTGGTATCCTACTGCCAATGTTATATTATATTCATTGTAATGCAGTAGCAACTTCGCATGCAAGAAAAATAAGTCTATACGCAATAAAAAAGACCTTGCAGTTAAAACCTGCAAAGCCATGATTTATCTGGGGTTAATTGCTGAAATTCATGGTCGGAGCGACACGACTTGAAGGAGTACTAGGTCTTCATAAACAGTGTTTTTACGCCCTTTTAAACTGTGCGGTGTCAGCTACTTGCCATACACCTTTTATTCGCCCATCACCATTAATCTTCCAGGTGTGAGAAAAACGCACAAATTGAGTTGAATTATCTTGATTACTATCAAATGTGTAAAATCCCAAAACAGTAACAACATCCCCTCCATCAATGAAAGTTTCAGGCATAGCCCCAAAACTGTTAAATTGACTGCGAAGTTTTGAATAAAAGGATCCAAATACTTCAGCCATTCCATTGTAAACTCCACCATAGGGAAATCCAGGGGATACATTCCAGACCGGATCGTCCGCAAGTATTCTAGCAACAGCCTCTTTATCATTCGCTTTTAAAGCCTTATAAAGATTTTTTACTTGTTTAACATTTTGCGTGTCTTTTTCACCATGATTTAAAAAGATACGAGTTTCCATTATTATCCTCCATCGCCATTTAGCATATTTTTATTACGTCTTCATCCCATCAATTATATATTGATGGGCAGCAAAAACAATTATTTATGATATATTTTTGCCTCATTCTTATTATTATCTATTTTATTGTTTCCTTCAAATCATATTTGTCATAAAATTAATCTAAATAACGAATAAATAGCAGAGGTCTATCATGGATATTGAGCAATTGAAAAACTTCTTAATTCTAGCAAAACTTCTCCATTTTTCTAAAGCGGCAGAAGAAATTTGCTTATCACAATCTTCTCTTTCCAAACAAGTCGATAAGCTTGAACAAGAGTTTAATGTAAAATTTTTTGATAGAACAACTCGCATCGTCAGGCTAACGCCAGCAGGAAAAGAATTTTGCAAATATGCAATGAACATCGTTGATGAGGTAGACAAAGCAAAAAAACAGATGCGAGAATACACCGAAATGGAGCAAGGAAGTATTATTCTTGGCTCATTTCCCATCATTAGTCATCTTGGATTGACTTCACTGATTGTAGACTTTCACAAAGCTTATCCTAACATTGAACTCAAGTTAAGAGAAGCCGAGAGTAAAACATTACTGCAGTTGGGCAAAGACAGGGAAATCGATGCAGCGTTCATCCCTATTGGAAACTACACTGATGATGATTGTTTTTTTGATTTTTATCCGTTAATCGAAGATAATTTGATGCTAATGACCTGTAAATTTCATCCGTTGGGAAATAATCATTTGATAAGCCTTTCTGAAGCATCGAAAGAAAAATTCATCTTTATGACGCGTAATGCTTTTGCCCATGACATTTGCATAAACGCCTGCAAGCGTGCGGGGTTTGAACCAAAAATAGTTCATGAAAGCAATAACTGGGATACGATTTCCGGTTTAGTTGGAGCTGGCTTAGGCATTTCGTTAGTAACTTTACAGGTTGCAAATGCCATTTCGGAACGCCATAATACAGAATTTATTCGACTAAAAGAAAAATTCAATGTCACTATAGCTTTAGCCATACCGAAAGACGTTAATACTGTACGCAGTGTAAGTGCGTTTAAAAATTTCGTGTTCGACTGGACAAAATTGGCGCAAACACAACGCACCGCTGGTTTAGCTTAACTATAGTTTCCGGCGTTTCTTCACCTATATTATCCCACACTAAATTGCAATGCTGCGTAAGTTCGATTAAATTATGATAAGTCTCTTCCGGTTGATAGTGTCGATTTCTCCATATAGCATTTAATTGTTTAATGTCTTCGTAGTCTTCAGGAAAGAAGCGCAATGCTTTTCTTAGCAGCGAAATTGCTAATTGTACGTTATTTACTTTTTTAGCATGGGCGGCTAAAAAACTGAATGCATGGAAAAGCACACTATTACTTTTGCCACGTACCGGAAACACTCTTTGGCTCTGTTCAACGGCTTCCTGGCAGGCGATATCGCCTTGGCTGGAAGCCTGTAATATTTCCCATCTATGTCTTAATAGTTCTCCTCGAACTACAAAATTAAACTTCCAAGGGTAGGCTTGAGCCATATTGATAGCCTGGCCGATATACCGTAGGGCTTGTTCTGCATTTTTTTCATGCTGCCATATTGCTTGCCCAAGTTCCATCATACACCATACCTTGTCTTCGGTTTCTGATAAAATACAAGCATCTTCTGGTGTCTCTATTACCTTAACTGAGACTATAGTTTTGAAAAGATCAATGGCCGGAACCAATTGTCCAACCCGGAGCAACCAGCGTGCCAATCTCGAACGGCTCCGCCAGTCAAAATAGTTTTCAATTAAAGAACGTAGAATCTGTGGATGACTGTTAGTAATGTATTGTACGTGGTTCAGATACTCTTCAAATTTCAATAACATCACTCCATCATTTTAATATCACACTAATTGGGAGCTTCTTTTTACCTATTTTTTTATTTTTGCAACAATCTTCAAAGTTATTAAATTCTTAATATGAAAAAATAAGCTAATTTTTTCATACATAGATGTCTCAGTAAATTTCTCCTCTTTGTTCCAATTCACAACCGGTTGGCCCCAGAATCTTTGATCCTGTCCAAAGGTCTCAATGGGTTTCTCGGCTTTCTTACAATTCATATCCATCCATAAACCTCCTAATTTATTTTATGATATAATTAGATCTTATAATATTTAATTTGCAAATATAACAGCGTCGTTCAGGTTTTGAATGCCTGCCTTTTCCAATACGTCCCGCAATTTAGGCCTATCTGTTGGAATCAAGCAAGAACGTAGAATCTGATTAAATACTTTAGTGTCTTTTTCACAAGTGTTGGTAGTTGTGGTTCCTCAGTTTGGACAAAAAGAAGGTGATTACACAATCACCTCCTTCTATATTACTTGGAACTTCTTTATTTAATTTACCATTTGTTTTTGTATTAAACTATGTCACTTATTAACAGGGTTTTCATAATTTGCAACTATTTTCTTAGCAATACCTTTAATTTCATTGCGTAAATCTTCAGGTTCTAGTATTTCTACTAAGTACCCCCAGCGCAGAATCCAACCCACCATCCCCTTCCAGGTATCGAGTTCAAATGTCACTCGAACCCTACCGTCATGTAAGGTCTCGATTTTTTGTGAGGGATGAAACTTAGTATTAATTAATTCTTCTGCAGCTAATTCGTCCGCAATAAGCCTGACCGAGATTAAATCTCCCTGATTTTCAAAGAGTACTGCCCATGCATTTTTAGTTAGTTCCTGTAATGAAAAATCTCCCGGATAATCATACTTCTTGCCTGTTTTACTTACATCGGCCATGCGATCTAATCTGTATGTTCGTTGTTCTTTAGCCTCACAACAATATGCACGTAAGTACCACCGTTCATCCTTAGAAATCAAGCCTAATGGCCAGACTATACGCATTCGTTGATTATATTTGAAGCTAAGCACCTTTTCATGAGCCAATGCATCCATACACTCAGCCAACTTTTGTGAAATATCGTCTCTATTTTGAAATTCCGGTTCCATAAAAATAACCCTGTTGCGCATTTTTTCGATGTATTGAGTGAAGAGTTTGTACCGTAAAAGGCGTTGCAACAATTCACACTGCCTTTCCGCTTCCGTATTACCAAAGCCCCACGGTCTTTTTTCAAAACGCTCGATCATTAGTAAATTAAGAAAAGTTTGTTTGTCATCTAGCTCCGGAATAAATGGTATATCCAAAAAATACTTTTTTTCTTCTCCCTTTCCTGGCCGCCCAGGCGTTGGCTTATTAAACCTCCAGCCTAATTCTTCAGTCATTTCTGTTAAATCTTTCAAATCATGCCGAATCTTCCGCTCATCATATTCATCTTCATCAAATAAATCTTCAAAGGTCAATCCACCTTCGGGAAAGTGTTGCAATAATTTCAAAATATGGCTAATCATACGCTGGGCTTTATTATGTTTAGACTCTTCTTGCAAACAACTCACCTCCACTCTTATTTGCAATCTTTTTTAAGCTTATCCTGTTTAGCGATAGGCATATTACTTTCCCAAATACGCACACCTTTCTCATTTAAAATCCAAGCAATTGCATTCAGTTCAACACACAACTATCTCCTTTTTTCATGCAATTTTTGTTTTTAATCAAAATTAAAAAAGCTCCGGTTTAACCGGAAGCTTCTTGTTTGACTAAAGGTATAGCTATCGCGTTGTTCTATTCTTTTCTACAAAACATTTCTAAACAGCTATCAAATTTCAACTATATTGCGATTATATTCCAAAAGCATCCAAATGTCAATAATTTCCCATATTTACGAGTAGGATTTATAATAGTATTTTTTAAACTAAGAAACAGCCCAGGCCATTGCAACATTTATATCATCATACGACATTTGACCGTTGCCCCAGAATGGTGTAAGAATCACTCGCTGTTGATGGCCCAAAGGACTATTTCTCTCACCGAGCATAATATCCTTTGGCTTAGGCGATGGGTTGACCTTCCCTTTTAATTTTTCCGGCACTATACCTGTAGTGCATCTTGTAAAATCAAACTTAAGATTATCAAAAAAGTTTTTAGCTATGAAATTCCCTTCTTCTACACCTGCATAGCAAATTGTCACAGGTACAGAATATTTATTATATAAATGATTTAGTAGCTGTCGTCGATTGTTAATATTATTTTCCCAACTGTCCCTTGCTCGCTTATATTCATTCCAGCTCTCACCCTCAACTCGGTAGAGTAACTTACCTTGTTTGGGTAGTGGATATAATTCCGTCATTGCTGTATTGCCACTTGATACATGTAAGGTGTCCACCATGCACTTTTTTAACATTCCCATACTAATTTCTTTTTTTACTTTGGTAAAATTACTGTCAAGTACTAATTTAGCATAAGCTTGAAAGTACATTGTGAGGCTTTTAACTACCTCTCGAACGGTAGCTTCTGGTTTTTCAATAAAAAAACCGTCAGACCACTTTGGGTTGTTACCTTGCCTTAGATGCCCCAAACAATCTTGTAATTCGTTGTACCACCGTAACCTTTTATGTACAGATTCTTCATTATTTCCGCCCGCATCTCCAAGACCTTCCTCACGCCCCATAAATACATACTTTGCGCTTGTCAGTGGGCCATGCCCTAGAAAACTTTGCAACTGTTGATACTCAAGTTGATCTAAATAGATTATTGAATCCTGAGTCCGCATTTTTTTCCCCCATATTATAAATTTAGTTTCTGGTTTGAACAGTATGGTGATTTGGTAACTAAATTTTACTAAAAAAGTAAAACAAAGTATTTACTGGTGATATCTGCATCCACTATCAATTCTTTCATAAACTTTCCTTCCTTCTGAATTGGTTTCCTGACTCAGTTACTAAAGCATAAAGTGCTACAGCTATTAAAAATATAATTCCCAATACAGCCACGCCCGTAAAACTTCCACCCATAAAAGATAGTCCAAACGCAATCGGGCCTAACATTTCAGCTAATTTTTTTATGATACTGATATAGGATAAGGCTCTACTTTCACCTAGCCTCTTGACAATTTCAAGATTTAAGAAAAAATTATTTTGGGCTACAAAGCCAAAGCTGTCAGCAATCCCCAAAAACAATACCGCAATCATCGCTGGGACAAATCCACCCATTAACCCAAATGCGATCAGTGCTAACGAAAAAATAACATTATAGGCTATATTCCATCTAAATAGATTTGGATATTTGTTTAACCACTTTATAAGCCACGGCCCTAAGTAAACAATTATTAATCCGTAAATTAATTGTGACCGTCCAATATCTGAGGTTGACTTGCCGATATCTGTAAAATATATGGGAAGATAATACCCAAGATACGATCCTATAATGCATGATGGTACAATCATGAGTATCACAAAAAATATTGCATGTAGCATATAGCGAAAATTATACTTTTCATTAGTTATTTTCTTCAATTTTTGTATTTCTATTTTCGGTCTTTGGTAGGTTGCATTTTCAAGTCCTAGTACTGCCACAATACATACCATGGTAAGTGCTGAGGCAATCAATAACACTGGTCCATAGCCCAGTATATCTGCAAGAACAGAGCCTAGCACGGCACCGCAATTCATGCCTGCATAAATGCCCGCATTTAACATGGCGAAACATATCGCTTTATCCTTGTCATTTACAGTGAAAAGTGCAAAGTTTCTAAGTGTCATCCAACAAAATCCATAGCCAAGTCCAACCACTCCACGGGAAAGAATAAACATTGTGATATTTGTGGAGAATGCACTCATAAGCGTTCCCAGTGCCACTATAACCAGTCCACCAACAAAGGAAAGTTTCCAACCCTTTTTCTCAATAATTATTGATGTCACAAAAATTGCTACGCAGGTTAATAAAAATTCAGCTGATTGTGGTATCCCAGCTAATACATTGCCTTGAAATCCGAAAAAGGTTCCGCCTAAATCTTTAGCAATAATGGCAATAAAGGTGGTTGCCATACGTGAAGCAAAGTAAAAGAAAAAGGCTATTTGCCTCACATATCCCACCATGTTGTAGGAATGGTGGGCAACTATTTTACTCTTATCGGCAAATTTATCTTCGATAAACTTAATGGCGAAAATGACAAGCTCAATGGTTAAGATAATCGACGCTATAAGTACAGTCAGTAAATCCAAAAGGATCTTACTAACCATTTTGTTTTGGTAAGCCTCCGAAATATCCATTACTACCGTTACATCACCATTTGGAAACCGATACGATTTTAATGGATCAACCGTTACACTCTGCCCAATTTGGGTTTTATCGGTAGAATCCCGAACAATATTTTTTCCATCAACAATATACATTGAACTTATCTCATCGCAAATCTTCACTTGCTCAAGCGCAAAATTATCTGTTAACATTTCAGAGCTCATAGTCGCAAAAGTTTCTTTTGCCTTTTGCAGTGAATTGTTTTCAAAATCAAGCTGTTTAAAGGAATAAGTGGCAAAAGCAAGCGTTATTTGAATGATACAGATGACCGCTGTCAGCATTATAATAATTTCACTCTTTTGCATACTGCCATCTTCGTTAAAGATTTCTCCAAAGAAGATAAAAAGCATAAGCGCAATAACTGCAAAAAAGCTTAAAATTACCAGGGTTACATTAAGTGTCCCCTGCATTTCTGCAGGTTGTCCTTTATTTATTATCCACAAGAATATCAGTATAACCAAAACAATGGCTAATGTGCATAGTGCAAGCCATTTTCGTTTTTTAGTGACCATAATTTGTCCTGCCTTGTTTTATTTTCAAGGCAAGCATTGTAATATCGTCTGCTTGCTCTGCGCCATCGGCAAATTCATCAATTTCACTTTTTATATTCCTGAGCAGTTCATTTAAGCTACAGTCTTTGTATTTGTTACTGTCCCTAAGCAGTTTCTCATTGCTAAACAGATCATTATTTCTATTTACCGCTTCTGTTACACCATCAGTATACATATAAATAATATCATCTTGTCCTAATATAATTTTATCCTGACTATAGCTCATATCTTCCATACCAGCTAGAACAAACCCAGGTTTTATTGATAACCACTCAAAATCACCATTCGCTTTTTTAATAAGCGGGGGGTTGTGTCCTGCATTTACATAGGTAAATTCCCCTGTACTAATTTCAAAAATCCCCATAAAAGCAGTTACAAACATGGAAGCCTCGTTATTTTCACAAAGCTGCTGATTAACTGTTTCAAACACCTCTTTTGGCGTTTTGCCATGCATGCTGTTTTTAATAAGGGTTTTGGTAATTACCATAAATAATGCAGCTGGTACTCCTTTACCAGATACATCGGCTATGACAACTGCTAAATGATCATCATCCATGAGAAAGAAATCATAAAAATCGCCGCCCACCTCTTTTGCAGGAAGCATAGTTGCATAAATTTCAAATTCCTCCCGATCGGGAAATGGCGGAAAAATACAAGGTAACATACTTGCTTGAATTTTTGTTGCAAAAGCAAGCTCTGCACCTATTCGTTCTTTTTCAGCCGTTATTTTTGAAATATTTCTTATATATGTCTTCAAATCAATGGTCATTTTATTAAAAGCTTTGGCAAGTTCTGCTATTTCATCTTTTCCTCTATCATCAATTTGAGTATCAAGATCTCCCTCACCAATTTTTACAACCTTTGAAAGCAATACCTTTATAGGATTGGTAATGGTTTTTGATAGCAGATAGGAAAACACCAAAATAACCATTGCCGAAACTGCTAATACAATAACCAGAACAATTAACACCTCTCTCAGGGTTTTAGTAATATACCCTTGCGTTTGCGCGGTGTACTCATCTATCTGCTTTTTTGTTTCTACAGCCGGTTTAATAATTTCATCAACCTCAACAACAACAGCCAGTGACCATTTTGTTGTTGGAAGCTGTGAATAGGCAATGTAACACAACTTATCATCTATATGAGCAGTTGTTAACCCCTCAGGGTGTGTTACAATGTCCTTAATCGCCTGAAGATAATCTCCAGTCCCACTTTCCAGTGGTTTTGTGTTAATTTCATTATATTTGGGGTGGGCTATAATATTACCTTTATTATCAAGCAAAAACGCGTAACCTGTTTCTCCGATTTTCATTGAAATAATATCATCTTGCATGCTTTTAAGTGTAATATCAGCAGCTAACACCCCTCGTGGCTGTCCATTTTCATCATAAAAGGTTTTAGCGTTAGTAACACAAATGGAACCAAAAGCATCTAAGTATGTATCAATCCAGATGGATTTTCCCTCATTTATCATTGCGCTTTTGTACCAATCACGCGCTCTTGGGTCATAATTAGCGTTATATTCGTTAGATTTTGAATAACGATAAGAAATACCTGTGTTTGTGCCTAAATATATATTATTAAAAATATTATTATTTTTAAATATAGGTGCAAACATATATTCAGCATTACTGATAAGAGATAATTCCTGGTCAATGTCAGGTGTACGTAAAATCCCCGGCGCCAGCATATATTTTGCGCTTACCACTCCCATTACCGTGTCAGACACCATTGGTACATTTTTACCTTTAAAGTTATTTTCATTTTTATAAATAGCAGTCATATACTCTGACAGAGATGTAATCTTCTCTTGTACATTAGACAGTATTGCATCTGACTTCAATGCTTGCTCTTTCGCAATTTTTACAATATATTCCTCTGCTTGCTTTTGCAGTGCAGCCTTTGACCTTTCGGAAGAATTTATCCCAAGCTGGGTATTTGCATCTGTGGAATATCTCGTTAAATTCAGCATCTGTGTATATGAAACAACTGAAATAAAAAACAATGAAAAAAGCGATACCAGCAAAATAATAGCAAGAATCTTTGTTCCTATTTTGAGATTCCGCATGGTTTATTTCCCCCTATAGCTCGTTTTTAACAATTATCTCTATTAAATTATTAAAGGATAGTCCATATTTCGCAGCCGCCTGTGGATAAAAACTTTCCGGCTTTAGCCCAGGTACTGCATTAATTTCAATAAAATAAGGAAGTTGTGTCTCCTCCTCAATCATATAATCAATCCGCGCGTAATTTTTCGCATTTACAATATCGAATACCTCAATGGATATTTTTTCAAGTTCTTCCTTTTGCTCAGTTGATAAGTCTGCCTCTTTTACAATAAAATCTTTATTAAACAAAACAATATCCTTTTGCTTTCCAATCACATTTTCGCCTGATACTGTTGTTAATGCTATTGGTACTTTTTCTATTTCTAGTATTGGCGTTGTTACAAATTTCCCTTTAATAAATTGTTCAATTATTATTTCATCATCATAATTAAAGGTTTGTGCTATTTTTTCATAATCATCCCTTGATTGTATATATTCAATTCCATAACTTCCCCCCTGGGTTACCGCTTTTGCCACAACAGGGTAGGACATAACTTTTTCTATTTTCTCTAGCAATTCCACCTTTGGAGTCGCCCAAAAAGTCTGTTTATTCACATAAATAAATGCAGGTGTTCTGATACCGTGATAAGCGCAAATCTTTTTACATAAACATTTATCATTAATTATAGCTGCTGCTGTAGACTTCGAACCAGTATAAGCCAACCTTAAATGCTCACAAATGGATTGTAATGTTCCATCACCATGATATTTACCTTGCACCGCTATAAAGACTAATTGTGGTTTCCTTTTCTGTAAATTCATATATATATTTTCATCAAATTCCAGTAAACTGACTATGTGTCCATTTTCCTCAAGTGTCGCCGCTATATAACCCGCATTTTTTGTAGAAATAGCACTCTCACTTGATGCTCCGCCATGTACTACTGCAATATTCATTATTTATAAACTCCTTACTATTTATCGAGATTGATCTAAACTTCTATAATAACTGGATAGTGAAAAGTTTTCAAAAAAGTTATCCTTTCAAGCGATTGTATCATATCATTAGGCTTCCAGCCCTAAAAAGAGATGCAATTGTCGAAAGAGTTATCGTAGTTAGCCTACCATATTCCTTCCAGATTGACCATACCATATGCTGAAATTTATGGATTCTGTATTATATTCTTTTCGATGCTGCTTTTCCAGAGAAACCACTTTCCCACTGGTTTGTCGTAATCATTGTGGGCTTACTGCTGCGTTCCGACCATCTGGGAACCACTTTTTTCATTCAGGATCTCGCCCTGAATCCCGCCTGTTATGAAATGTTAAACCATTTTTTTCGTTCTTCTGAGTGGTCGCTGGAATCCATTAGGCAGAACTCTCAAGGATTAAAATAAAAGACCGCTAAACATTAGCAGGTCTTTTATTTTAATCCTTAAGCAGCTTTTGATGTCCGCTAATGATTCAATTGAAATAAGATTAACATGTCCGCTAATATAGGTCAAGAAAAAAGGAAGTAAAAATATGGCTAATATTAATGATGTTTCCGAAGAAGGAATGCAGATTGTTCATGCACCCTTAGCTTGGCGCACTCCCTGTCCTTCTATTTTTCTTGGGCAAAACAAAAGCTTCGTGAATACTCACGAAGCCATGATATTATTTTTTTCTTAGTATGCGAGTCAAGACTCCCGCCTCTACAGGGCGACGTCGGTCAGGTGGAGTAGACTCTCCACCTGAATTCCGGATGTTCAGCATTGCTGAAATGAGTTTATTTATCGGCTTTAACAGCCTCATCTTTCTTTTCATGCATATTGGCAGCTATCGGGCGAAATGGGGTTATGGTTGAAATAGCATGTTTGTAAACCAACTGCTGCTTACCATCATTTTCAATAATTACGGTAAAATTGTCAAATCCTCTTACAGCCCCACGTAATTGGAATCCATTAACCAAATATATAATTACAGGCATATTTTCTTTTCGTACTTGATTTAAAAAACTGTCTTGCAGATTAATGACTTTGTTCGTCAAATGAAACCCCTCCGTATTATGTTTTTCTCTTTTTTCTATTTTACCTTACACCAAACTTTCCTGCAATACCATTGTAAATTGTTTCCAGCAGGTTATTGTATTCCTCAAAGTCATCTACATTATACCATGTTATATAAGGCATCCGCCGATAAAAAGTCAATTGACGCTTAGCAAAATTACGAGTAGCCTGTTTTAATTGGTCAGTAGCGGTTACTAAATCCTGATCTGCGAGCAGGTACTCAACAATTTCTTTATAGCCAATTCCCTGCATGGCCTGGCAGCTTGGTGGTACACCCTGCTGCAAGAGCCCTGCCACTTCATCAACTAAGCCCTGTTCGATCATCTGATCAACCCGGCGATTAATCCGTTCATATAAGGCAGCACGTTCCATAGTAAGACCAATCACCACAGCATCAAACAGCAATTCATTTGTTGCTGTTTTTTCGTGTGAAATAGTTTCGCCGCTCAGGTAATATACTTCAAGGGCTCTGATTATCCGACGCTGGTCATTAGGATGCAGTCTGGCGGCCGTAAGCGGCTGAACTTGCTGCAAAAGATCATGCAGGTATTGATTACCATATTGCTTTGCCAGCCCAGTCAGTTTTTGGCGTAGCTTTTCATCACTCGGTGCCTGGTTGAACTGATAGCCCTCAAGCAGGGCCCGCACATAAAGACCAGTACCACCTGCCAGAATCGGAATACGGTTATCGTTATTTATTTGTGTAATGAGTTTTTGAGCATATTGTTGAAAATCAACTACATTAAATTCTTGATCCGGATCCAGGATATCAATAAGATGATGAACAATACCCTCGCGTTCCCTCATATCTGGTTTGGCAGTACCAATATTCATTCCCCGGTATACGAGCATGGAATCACCGGAGATAATTTGGGTATCAAGCTTTTTAGCTAAATCGATGCTTATTTTAGTCTTGCCTACAGCAGTAGGACCAATAATTACAATTAGACGGTTCATGGTTGGCTCCCGCCAGTCATTTTTGGCTGGCATTCAATAATACCATAATTAATACTGCTATATTTACCGCCAACTGCTCTATTCATTCCCAGTCGCGCAAATTCACTACTGCCGGCAGCTTCTTTGACCACAACCTTCTGTTTGGCCACCCGGCAAGCCTGGCTAATCGCTGCCGGTGTAACTGGTTGTGTATTTGCCAAAGTCCTAATGGGATTTACATTAGAGCTTTTTAAAATCGGCTCGCGAAACATGGGATCAAAATAAACGATGTCAAAACTGTTGTCAGGCAAAGCGGCAAGCTGATCACTGTAGTCGGCATTTTCCACCTTCACTCGCCGCAAAGCTTTTGTAATAGCAGGTTCGGAAGCAAGCGTAAAGTTTTGTAGTCCATAGCCGGTTATCAACGTAATTACCGGCGAACTTTCAAATCCAACAATCATACCCTTTTCACCGATCACAAAACTGGCAACAATGGCATCTGTCGCAAGTCCTAAGGTACAGTCAAGAACTGACATACCCGGCATAAGACCCATTGCAGTCACCATATGGTCATGATTTCCATTTAGTAAGTTTTTTATGCGTAGTTCAGCCATGCTTAAGTGAAAAAAGTACTCCCCCGCAGGGGTATGTACGATTGGCCCGGTAGTAGTAACTACGATAAGCTGATTTAACTCATATTTTTCCCTGAGGGCAGCTAACGAATAATGGTTGCGCGGCACAAACGGCACTGCTAGTTTGTCTGCTATCTCTTTTGCTTGTTGGGTGATACTTGGCAGAGTTTGTTGGGCAGTCGTTACAATTAAGTTCATATACTCATCACCTATGTACGTTTAAACAATTTTGCCAGCTCATCTGGACCAAATCTTATGATAGTCGGACGACCATGCGGACAAGTATAGGGCAGATCAGTTGTATATAGTTCACTTAGTAAAGCCTGTATTTGCCGCATGGTAAGCGTCTCACCCGCCTTAATGGCACTACGGCAGGCCGCCATTTGCAAATAGGCATGACGCAATTCCTGAGCCGTAGGCTGGTGCATATCTGCAACTAGCTGCAACACTCGCCGCAACACTTCTTCTGCATCAGCCAGGGGAATATCCACAGGCATCTCTAGTAGTCTCATGGTGTCGGGGCCAACTTGTTCGAGAGTAAAACCCAATTGATACAATGTATCCTGATTTCCGGTAATGATATTGCAATCATCTTTGGTAAATTCCAGATATTGAGCTACTAATAACTGTTGTGCCGGTACACGCCCTGTAGAGCGGCTCATGCGGTCATAGAGTATTCGTTCATGGGCCGCATGCTGGTCAATGATATAGAGGCCATCCTGGCCTTGCGCTACAATATAGCAAGTCTCAATCTGCCCCAAAGGATACAAGGGACAGGCAGATTCGGTAGCGATAGCTTCACTACATTCCCGCAACTGGTCCTCTTGCTTTATAGTTTGTCTGACCTCAGCCAAAGAAGTATTTTCTTCGTGCCATAATGCCGGCGTCCACGACTGAGCGGCAGAGTTTTCGGATGTATTGGCGGCAATATATTTATGCGCATTGCTATACCTATCCTTGCCGGTACTAGCTGGAAATCGTGGACTTATTGACGCTGCCGGCCCTGGCTGCACAGTTGCCGCGGCTTGCATGTGGGACACCGGCGCAGTTAGACTAGCAGAAATGGATTTATATACTGCCCGGTAAATCCTTTGGTCATCACTGAATTTAACTTCTTTTTTCTGCGGATGAACATTAACATCAATTGCTTCAGCAGCAATTTGGATATCAAGTATCGCTAAGGGATGCCCGTTTTTCGGCAATAAAGAAAAGTAGGCATTGTCTAACGCTTTGGCCAGCATCCGGCTATTTATCACCCGCTGATTGACCATAAATGTCTGCCATTGACGACTGCTTTTAAGCAAAACCGGCTTGGCAACATAGCCTGAAACACTAATACCCTCATTACTGTATTCTACTGGTAAAAGTTCCGGGGTAACCTTATGCCCATAGATATCGGCAATTGTATCAAGCAAGCGTCCGTTACCGCCGGTAGAGAATGTCAAACGCCCATTACTGATTAGTTTAAAAGCGATTTGGGGATGAGACAGCGACAACTTCGTGACAATATCGCTAATATGGCCGCTTTCGGCAGGTGGTGTTTTTAAAAACTTGCGGCGAGCCGGCGTATTAAAAAACAAATCAGTTACGGTTATGGTTGTGCCACACCCCGCCCCGGCTTCTCGAATATCGGCAATTATCCCCCCGTTAATCTCTACATAGGTTGCCAATGCTTCTGCTTGCAAACGGGAGGTCAATGTAAATTTAGACACAGCAGCAATACTTGGCAAGGCTTCTCCGCGAAACCCCAGTGATTGAATTGCTGCTAAATCTTCAGCAGTACGAATTTTGCTGGTAGCGTGGCGTTTTACCGCAAGTTGAGCATCTTCATGACTCATCCCCTGGCCATCATCGGTAACACGAATGGATTTTATTCCACCTTCGGCAATTTCAATTTCAATGTTCTTGCTGCCAGCATCGATTGAATTTTCAACAAGTTCTTTAATAACCGCTGCCGGGCGTTCAACAACCTCGCCGGCAGCAATCTTATTGGCTGTATTCTCATCTAAGATATGAATAACTTGCTGACTCATAAACTTCCGTTTTCCTCTCTGGCTTGCGTTTGCAGCCGAAATAATATATTAAGCGCCTCTAAGGGAGTCAGGGTCATAATATCAAGAGCTAGTAATTCATCAGCAATGCATGAGCTAAACAAAGAAACTGTAGTGACTGCAGCAGGCTCGTTATATGGTCCCTTAGCAGGTTGCGGCATAGGTATTGCAGGCAGCTTACCTTGTTCCAATTCATGTAAGGTCTGCTGCGCTTTTTCAATAATTCGCTTCGGCAGTCCGGCAAGCTGAGCAACATGGATACCATAGCTCTTATCAGCGCCACCTGGTATTATGCGGCGCAAAAATACAATCTCATTACCACGCTCTTTTACCGCTACCGAGTAATTTTTTATTACTTTGCTGGTATCAGCTAACTCTGTTAGTTCGTGATAATGCGTAGCAAATAAAGTTTTCGCTTTCACTTTATCTTTGATATACTCAACAACGGCCCGGGCAATACTCATACCATCAAAAGTACTTGTTCCACGACCAATTTCATCTAAGATTATTAGGCTATTGGCGGTAGCATATTTCACAATTTGGGCAGTCTCAGTCATTTCAACCATAAACGTACTTTGTCCTGTAGCCAGATCATCACTAGCACCGACTCTGGTAAAAATCCGATCAACAGGACAAATGGATGCTTCTCTTACCGGAATAAAACTGCCCATCTGGGCCATAATTGTAAGCAGTGCCACTTGTCTCATATAAGTAGACTTGCCAGCCATATTAGGGCCGGTAATAATCAATATTTCACTGTCACGGTGATTGAGTTCTGTATCATTAGGCACAAACATTTCCCCGTGCAAGAGGCGCTCAACTACCGGATGACGGCCATCTTTAATAATAATATCCCTAGTTTGGTTAAGCTTGGGGCGGACATAATTAAAGCGGGCCGCAGCTTCACTTAGAGAAATAATGACATCTAACTGGGCAACGTGCAAGGCAGTCTGCTGGATTTCACCAATGCGTTCTTTTATATAGTCTCTGATAACAGAAAATAGTTGGTATTCAATATTGATAATTTTTTCCTGGGCGCCAAGTACTTTGGTCTCAAACTCCTTCAGTTCAGGCGTAATATACCGTTCCGCATTAACAAGGGTCTGTTTGCGGGTATAGTTTGGCGGTACCGCACCCGTATTGGCATGAGTTATCTCAATATAATAGCCAAAAACCCTGTTATACCCTATTTTAAGCGACTTGATGCCCGTAGTTTCGCGTTCACGCAGTTCCAGATCATGTATCCATTGTTTACTGTCGCGGGCAATACTTCTAAGCTCATCAAGTTCTAAGTCATAACCTGTTCTGATAATACCGCCTTCACGAATAGTAAATGGCGGATTATCAGCGATTGCATTTTCAATCATAGTAGTTACATCGACGTGCGTTTTAATAGCCATACCAATATCGGTAAGCAGCTGCGACTGACATTCTTGCAGCGTTAGCTTTATCTCAGGCAGCACTGACAGTGAAGTTTTAAGCGCCGTTAGATCACGGGCATTGGCACTGCCGACCTCAATCCGGGTTAGAATGCGCTCAAAATCATAAATATTACCAAGAAGTTCTTTTAACGGCTCACGCACTACCCGTTTATCTAACAAATCGGCAATAGCGTCCTGACGTTTAGTAATCGTAATCGGGTTTAATAAGGGAAACTCCAACCACTTTTTAAGCAGCCTGCTGCCCATTGCGGTTTTTGTAAAATCCATTACTGACAGCAGGGTGTCTTTGCGCCCACCATCACGCATATTCCGGGTGATTTCAAGATTGCGCAAGGTGGAGGCGTCTAATACTAGATACTCCTGCGTATTGATTCTTGTCAGTTTGTTGAGATGAGAGAGATGGCTTTTTAAATTATAGTGCAAATAGTACAGCAGATAGCTTACGGCCGCTTGTGCCGCAGGATTTGCGGGAAGCTCTTCTTCCGTAAAATGGTTATGCGGTAACTGTGCAGCTACCGTAAGGTCTGCATTTGACAGGGTAGTAACCGCACAAGTAGACACTCTTTGTGATACGAAATTTGTTATAGCTGTGATTCCATCTAATTTACCTACCAGCACTAATTCTGCCGGCAGCAGCCGATACAGTTGATCACAAACAGTATTTGTCCGCGAACTGCCTGAAAATATGGCCCATAAGCATTCACCTGTTGATATATCTGTTGCGGCCAAACATAATTCATCATCTTCTTCATATAACAGTGCTAAATAATTATTGGCCTTATCAGGCAGACTGGACTCAGACAGAATCGTCCCGGGTGTAATAATCTTAACGACTTCTCTGCGCACAATCCCTTTTGCTTGTTTGGGATCTTCAACCTGTTCACAAATAGCTACTTTATAGCCTTTAGTAATTAATTTAGCAATATAATTGTCAGCAGCATGGTAGGGTATACCGCACATCGGGACCCTTTTGTTATTGCCCCCTTCGCGGGAAGTTAATGTAATCTCTAGTTCACGCGCGGCTAGCTCCGCATCTTCAAAAAACATTTCGTAAAAATCGCCTAAACGAAAAAACAGTATTTCACTGCTAAGGTTACTTTTTACCTCCCGATACTGTTCCAGCATCGGAGTATAATTTGTTGCCATACTGTAAATTCTCCTCTGCTATTAGAGCAAGCGCCCCTTTAAAACCCAAGTTTGGGCTTTGTCAATTTGTATATTTACTAAATCACCGATCTTCTCGGTACCCGTTTTCTCCCATAGTACAATCTTATTGGTACGAGTTCGTCCCATTAATTTCATCGTATCATTTTTACTTACACCTTCAACCAATACTTCAATACTAGTCCCTGTCAGCTGTTTGTTTATTTCCAGGCTTATCTCATTTTGCACAGCCATCAGCTGATTAAGACGCGCCTTTTTGACTGCCAGTGGCAGTTGGCCCTCATATTGGGCTGCCGGTGTCCCTGAGCGCTGCGAATATAAAAAAGTATAGGCTACATCATACCTGACACTTTTGATAAACGCAAGTGTTTCGAGAAACTGTTCTTCCGTCTCCCCGGGAAAGCCAACAATTAAGTCGGTTGTTATACTGGCGCCAGGAATGGACTTACGAATGTCAGTAACAAGCTGACGATAATACTCTGTAGTATAGCCGCGATTCATCTGTTTCAGGATAGAATTACTTCCGGATTGCACAGGAAGATGAAAGTGCTCACAAATTCTTTTACTGTTTTTGATAATGTCAATCAGCTTAGTATTCATATCCCTCGGATGGGATGTCATATAACGAATGCGAGCTATGGTTTCAATTTGATCAGCTGCCTGCAGTAAATCGGAAAAATCGACCTGTGTATCAAGATCTTTGCCATAGGAATTAACGTTTTGACCAAGCAGGGTTATTTCTTTAAAGCCCTCTGCTCCCAGCTGCCGAATTTCGGCTATTATATTTTCCAGTGGGCGGCTGCGTTCACGGCCTCTGACATAGGGAACTATACAATAGGTACAAAAATTGTTGCAGCCATACATAATAGGTACCCATGCCGATATCTGGCTTTTATGGACAGTTGGGACATCAGGTGCCAAACGTTCAGCCTGATCCCATACAGAAACAACCTTTTCCCCGCTTGTTTCTATCTGGGCAATGAGTTCCACCAGTTGATGCGTATTATGTGTCCCCATAACCAGATTAACATGAGGGAACTTTTTTACTATTTTATCTCTATCCTTTTGTGCCATACAGCCAACAACGCCGATAATTATATTGGGATTGACTGACTTTAGCCTTTTCAGCTCACCAATCTTGCCATAAATCTTCTTTTCCGCACTTTCCCGGACACAACAAGTATTTAGCAAAATTACGTCAGCCTGATCAATATTTTCGGTAGCTTCATAGCCAATTGTCCGCAATTGGCCAGCTAACCTTTCTGAGTCGTTGAGATTCATCTGACACCCAAAGGTGATCGTATGAAAAAATTTATGATCTTTGTCTTTCTGGTCCAAATCCATCTATGTATCAGCTCCAATGGCAAAGTTATATAATTTGTACTATTTTTTACGTGTTGCCCAAATCATTCTAAGACCCGAAAAAATTACAAAAATGCCAAAAATCCGTTTAAGCTCGCTTGCCGGCACTGCTTGAACAAAATTAGCACTGACTAAAGCCCCCAAAGCAGCTCCTCCTGCCATATAAGCTGCCGCTTGATAATTGATAAGTCTTTTCTTATAAAAATACCATACACTAACAATTGATGTAGGTATAATAACCAGCATCGATATTCCTTGTGCTGTGTGCTGAGTTATCCCTAATAGTAAAACCAGCAGCGGTATTAACACTACTCCGCCGCCAATACCCAAAAGTCCACTTAAAACACCAGCGGTAAGTCCTATACCAAAAATTATCAATATCATAGTCATGCTAGTACCATCCTTACACCTACAACAATCAACAAAATAGCAAATAGCTGTTTTAAGCGAATGGGCGGAATTCTTTTCATTATCCGCGCACCGATACTGGCCCCAAGGGTGCTGCCTACAATTAAATTCAGAGCCAAATTTACATCAGTATTGCCATGAAAACCATAGATAATACTGCTGATTAATGCTGTAGGAATAACTATTGCCATCGACGTAGCTTGGGCAATATGCTGGGTAATATTGAAATAGGTTACCATAATTGGCACAAGAAAAATACCGCCCCCGAGTCCAAGCAAACCGCTGAGAATACCTACTACAAATCCGGCACCTGCAAATTTCAATCGTTCAGTCATGATAAAACCCCTTACTTATTCAATGCTTAGCCGTTTAACTGCAATATTTACTTCTCTAACCATCATACCTGTCATATATTCAACCATTTGCTTTATACGTACTTGGGCATCATGTACTACCTGCCAAATAGGCTGCCCATATTTTATAATTACATCAAGTGAAATTGAAATTCCTTTTTCCCTATCATGGGAGTTTTTTATATTTATTTGTCCTGTCTTGGTAATAACACCCTCACTGATAGCAATATAGTCAACAACGGCAGCTATCGCTGCATCTGAAATAAGCAGTTTTCCATAGTAGCTAAAGGTTGGCCGGACAATTGATTTTTCACCTAGTTTACGTCGTTGCTTGGAACGAGGCTTTTTGAAAAAAACATCAAGCGAATCAATCAGATAACCAGAAAAATGTGGTTTGAGTTCAATAGTTGGCACAGGAATAATATGTTTTCCCTCTTTGAGCCTACTCTCTTTTGCTTTGGCAATTTCACCTTTGGTAGCAATATCTTCAATCCGGATTATTTTACTAATTGCTGGTAATCCTAACACATCAACAATCTTTTCTACCATATTTCGGGAAGTACCAAGTAGTAAGATACGTTTAGGCATTACTCTAGCGATAGCTTCTCTAACTTCATTGGCATGGTCAGGTTCCATAAATATGGCACGTTTTACAGCTTTAATTTTGCTAGGTTCTTTTTTTGCCGAATGACCTGCAATAATTTTACTGTCCATAATTAACAGCCCGTCGTCAATAATTGTATCAACATCATACTCGTGTGCAACGATTAACGCCCGATGGCTTTTGCCCGTTCCACTTGGACCGACCAAAGCGATGGTGTCCATAGACAGCCTCCTGATAAAATAGTAATAGGGTATAGCATAAAAATAAACACCTTTGCAGGTGTTGTCAAGTAAAAGTATTACATTGACAAAAATCAACAAGCTTGGCTGAAACAGTGAAAATTCCCAATTTTTCAGGATACCGGCCAGGAATACCATGGAAATCAGAACCACCAGTTATTTTTAAATTATATTTATTAGCAATAGCTAAATACTTATTAACCGCTGTCTGATCATGTTTCGGATGATAAACCTCCAACCCACGAATACCAGCTTTAATCAAATCAAGTACTAAATTATCGTCGCCCACTAGGCCAGGATGAGCCAATATTGCAATGCCTCCAGATTGCTCTATAAGCCTGATGACTTGTTCTGGAGTTAGTTTGTAATGGGGAACATAGGCGGGAGAGTTTTTGGTTAATACTTGTTGAACTGCTTCTGGTATCGTTTTAAAATAGCCAGCTTCAACAAGTACTTGAGCAATATGCGGTCTCCCTACGGCCCGCGTTTCCCCAGCCATGTCCAGTACCTGATTATAATTGATCGAATAGCCCAATTTTCGCAGCTTATCTACCATCAGCTGCGACCGCTTTAACCGGGCATTAAGGATAATTTCCAGTTGATCGCGCAATTTCACATTATTAATATCAATACAATATCCCAAAATATGTACTTCATGGTGCGATAAGTCAGTGCTAAATTCTATTCCAGGAATAATTGCCAGCTTGGAGGCCGAAGTATGCAAATATCCTGTTATGTCCGCATAAGCAGCAACCGTATCATGGTCAGTAATAGCAATATAGTTAAGACCGGCAAGTTCGGCCTGCTGAACTACTTCCAGCGGTGATAATCGCCCGTCAGAGGCCGTGGTATGAATATGAAGGTCTGTAATCATGACTTGCTTAACGCAGTTGCCAATTGGATTAAGGTACGAACTCCTACCCCTGTACCGCCCTTACGATTATATCCCTTATCTTTATCGGTATCAGCTGTTCCGGCAATATCGACATGTACCCAGGGAGTTTTATCGGCAAACTGTCCAATAAACAATCCAGCTGTAATAGTGCCCCCTGGCCTGCCGCCAGTATTTTTAAGATCGGCAATAGAACTTTTTATTTGTTCAAAATACTCAACATCGTTAGGCAATTCCCACAGTTTTTCCCCAATTTGCTCCCCAGCGTCAAGAACGGTTTGACACCACTGCCTGTTGTTAGTAATAACACCGGAATAAACAGTTCCAAGACCAACAACACATGCTCCCGTCAGAGTTGCTAAATCAATTATTTTGGTAGCCCCCAGCTTCTTAGCATAGGTAACAGCGTCCGCTAAAATTAACCGTCCTTCGGCATCAGTACTCAATACTTCAATAGTTTTACCGCTCATGGAAGTCAGGATATCTCCGGGCCTAAATGCACTACCTGACGGCATGTTTTCTGTACATGGTACAACGGCTAAAATGTTTACTTTGGGTTTTAGTTGGCCAAGAGCCATCATCGCTCCTAATACGGCAGCGCCGCCCGCCATATCACTCTTCATCTCATCCATCTTTTGACTAGGCTTGATTGATATGCCACCGCTGTCAAAGGTAATACCCTTGCCAACAAAAGCTACTATTTCCTGGCTAGACGGGTCTCCCTGATATTTTAAGACAATTAGTTTCGGTGGTTCAGTACTACCTTGCGCTACAGCCAGTAATGCACCCATTCCTTTTTGCTGCATATCTTCTTTTTCAAGTACAGTAAGCTCAAAACCGTACTGCTCTGCTATCTCCCCAGCATGCCAGGCCATCTTCGTTGGCGTCATGTACTGAGCAGGATGGTTGATTAAATCCCTGGCATAGTTTACGCTTTCTGCAATGATTTGACCAGTCGCAATTCTATTTGTAATTACGGCAACATTTGCGGGATCATTTTCAATAAGTAACAACCTTGTAATACCAGGATTATCAGTTTGGCTTGTTTTATAGTACGCAAACTGATACAAGCCCATTACTGCACCCTCAACAACAGCCTGTGCTGTCTGGCAAGCTGCCAGCTTGTCACTGGCACTAGGGATGATAGTTGCTACGGTCTGGGAATGCATTTTTTTAGCTGTCCGCATAGCTGCAGCCATCAGTGCCCGTACTTTGTCTACCGTGATTTCATTTTCTTTACCCAGACCCAGAAGAAGAATACGTTTAGCACCAATAGCACCAAATGTATGTATAACCATAGTTTCCCCGTATTTGCCACAGTCTGGCATATCACGGATTATTTCACTTATATGCGAATCTAATGCTTTGTCCACGGCTCCGGTTGCCCCACATGGAGTCATAATTCCTTCAAATAAGCTAACAATGACTGTATCACATAGTATTTCAGTTATTGGGCCAGAGACAACTTCAATATTCATTTTTTCACTCCTTAATTTGATATCAATAATTATATTATTATATTATGCCATAAATCATTCATTAAAAACACTAAAACCTGTTCACGGTGAACAGGTTTCGAGCATTATCTATTGTTAACGCGGTTCAACGATTAGCTTAATAGCCGTTCTCTCTTCGCCATCAATAAGAATATCTGTGAAGGCTGGGATACATATTAAATCTACACCATGTGGCGCTACAAACCCTCGAGCGATCGCAACTGCCTTGACAGCTTGGTTAAGTGCTCCTGCACCGATTGCCTGCATCTCGGCGCCGCCACGTTCTCTCAGCACTCCGGCCAAAGCCCCTGCTACAGAATTAGGATTAGATTTTGCTGATACTTTCAAGACGTCCATGTTTATATGTGCCTCCTTTGATAAAAAAACATTTATTAGTCCTATAAATTAGATATATTCGTGGTACGGGAAAAAATTCCTTTTTTCACATGAAAAAAATCTAATTATTTCAACTAATTCATTTTAGGTTTATTTATTAAACACGAAAACACGTCCATCTTCACGAATCCCAATAAGGTTATGATGATCATTATATTGTTTACGCATATTTTCCAACATATCTTCAATTACTTCTTCTTGAAATAGAAGGTCTTCCTCTAACATAGCATCATTGTGATCAGCAACTAAACGCTCACTAAAACGTTCCCGAAGAATTTTAATCGTCAGGTTGATTTCTCCTCGTGTCAAGGTCTGTACATCGCGAATAATCGTTACCATTGCCACCTGTTCATAGGAACTTAATTCAATAGCAACACTAATATTGGTAATACCTTCAAGCATATGATAGGCCGCAATACTACTAATAATTAGCTGTTTAGTGCTTTCAAAATCCCCAGCAGCAGGAATGCCGGAAATCATAAAAGTTAGTTTTAATGAGTTTGCTTCTGGATTAAAATTAATAGTGCCAATCTCAGGATAACGCACTAACATAGATATTATTAAATTTGCTCCATCGGAAACTTGCTGATCTGTTTGGGAAATTTCAGGCATTATTTTCACCATCCAATAAAATTATACAATATATGATTTACTTATAAAGTTTCTGATTAAGTATTCTCTAGAAGATAATTAAATCCTGCTTTTAATTTGTTGGTAAAAAAGCTAAAAAACGGCTTTACCTAAAGGTAAAGCCGTTTTAATAACTGTTTAATATTTATTTAGCATAATCAACAGCACGTGTTTCACGAATGACTGTAACTTTTATTTGACCTGGATATTCAAGTTCACTTTCGATCTTCTTTACAATATCCCGTACTAAACGAACAGACGTTAAATCGTCAATTTTATCAGGCTTAACCATAATGCGAATTTCGCGACCTGCCTGAATAGCGAATGATTTCTCCACACCATCAAATGATTCAGCGATTTCTTCCAATCGTGTTAATCGCTTAAGATAGCTTTCTAACGTTTCTCTGCGCGCTCCTGGCCGCGCAGCAGATACAGCATCAGCAGCTGCTACAAGTACGGCTTGGACAGTTTTCGGTTCTTCATCACCATGATGTGCACCAATTGCATTAATAATTTCGGCTGCTTCACGATATTTCTTCGCTAAATCAGCTCCAATGGTTACATGAGGTCCCTCAACTTCGTGATCTACAGCCTTACCAATATCATGGAGTAGACCCGCGCGCTTGGCTAACATTACATCGACGCCAAGTTCACTTGCCATAACTCCCGCCAAATGTGATACTTCAATGGAATGTTTGAGTACATTTTGACCATAACTGGTACGGAATTTTAACCGTCCGAGAAGTTTTATCAGTTCTGGATGCAAACCATGAACCCCTGTATCAAAGGTAGCTTGTTCGCCTGCTTCCTTAATTTTCTGTTCAACTTCTTTTTGAGCTTTCTCAACCATTTCTTCAATGCGCGCAGGATGAATGCGGCCATCAACTATTAGTTTTTCCAGTGCGATTCTAGCAACCTCGCGCCGGACAGGATCAAATCCTGACAAAATGACTGCTTCAGGCGTATCATCAATAATCAGATCAATACCAGTGAGTGTCTCCAAGGTTCGAATATTACGGCCCTCACGCCCAATAATCCGACCTTTCATTTCATCATTAGGTAAAGAAACTACAGATACCGTAGTTTCGGCAACATGATCAGCTGCACAGCGCTGAATAGCTAAGGATATGATTTCTTTAGCTTTCTTTTCCGCTTCTTCTTTGGCCTGTTGCTCCAGATCTTTGATGAGCATTGCTGTCTCATGCTTGATTTCTTCTTCAACATTTGCAAGCAGTAATGTACGGGCATCTGCGGATGTCAATCCAGATAGTCTTTCAAGTTCAGTTAGCTGTTTGGCATAGAGTTCACTAATTTTTTCTTGACTTCTATCTACCTCAATCTCTTTACGACTAAGGATCTCTTCCTTCTTTTCAAGGGAGTCAATTTTTCGGTCAAGGTTTTCCTCTTTTTGCACCAAACGACGCTCTAGCCGCTGAAGTTCTGTACGACGTTCTTTAATCTCCCGTTCGAGCTCACTTCTTTGCTTGTGAATTTCTTCTCTTGCTTCGACCAACGCTTCTTTTTTCTTAGATTCGCCGGCCTTCTCAGCATCATCTAAGATTCTTTTGGCTGCAGTTTCAGCAGAAGCGATTTTGGCTTCGGCAATATTTTTACGTATCCAATAGCCGCCGGCAGCACCCAACAGTCCGACTAAAATTGCAGTAATAATAATCTCTAGTATATATTCCACCTCCTTTTTCTCATACTGATATTAAGGGTAAAGCCGAGTTAAACTCGGCTTTTACAAGTAGCTTTTCGTTGCTTTGTAAAGCATCCAAGCTCTCCTAAAAGATTGTCTAAATAGATTTAGTTCGATTACACGATTGGATAATTTTATTGTAAATGTTTTTCAAATGTGTGTCAAGGAGCCATATCCCTAAGATGTGCTAAAACTTTACTAACAGTCGCCGCCTTAAAGCCTTTTGCAGACAAACGGCGAATTATTTTATGTAAATCCTGGTTCTCCTTACTGTGCAAAATTTTTATTGCAATTTTTATAGCTGCCTGGTATTCCAAATTACTATCCCAGTCTGTTAATTTTTCATTAATCAGAGTGGTTGATAAACCTCTGCGCCGCAGCCTGAGATAGGTTTCTTTCAAACTATATTTGTTGCTTTCTGTATACCGCTCTACAAGCATGTCACAAAGCGCGGCATCATTTAGATAACCGCGCTTTGTGACATATTCAATAGCCTCGCCGACTGTCACTTCATCATAGCCCTGTTTTAAAAGCTTTTGTTCCAGCTCCTGTTGGCTGTAGGTTCTGATTTTTAAAAGCGTAACAGCAGCTTCAGATACGTTTCTATTCATTAGGCTTCAAAACTCTCATCATTATCCTCAAATGGCTCATCGCCATCACTAACTACCTGATCAAGCTTGGTATCGCCGGCAAGTAAATTTTCGCGGACCTTTTTCTCAATTTCGTCAGCAACGCCCGGGTTTTCTTTAAAATACTCTTTAACATTTTCCCTGCCTTGCCCTAGCCGTTGTCCATTATAAGAAAACCAGGCACCGCTTTTATTTATGATCTCAAGATTAACACCCATATCAACGATACTCCCTTCGCGGGAAATACCTTCGCCATACATTATATCAAATTCTGCCAGTTTAAATGGCGGTGCCACTTTATTTTTAACAACCTTAACCTTGGTCCGGCTGCCTACAACATCATTTCCCTGTTTTAAAGTCTCGGCTTTGCGAACATCCATACGAATAGAAGCATAGAACTTGAGGGCTCTGCCACCAGTAGTTGTCTCCGGATTGCCAAACATAACGCCCACTTTTTCGCGGATTTGATTAATAAAAATAACGGTGGTTCGTGATTTACTAATAACACCTGTTAGTTTACGAAGGGCTTGGGACATTAGACGGGCATGCAGGCCGACATGGGAATCACCCATATCACCGTCAATTTCATTTTTGGGCACCAAGGCCGCTACCGAGTCAATAACAACGACATCAATAGCCGCACTGCGCACAAGTGCTTCTGTAATCTCCAGCGCTTGCTCACCATTATCAGGCTGCGATATTAAAAGATTATCAATATCAACACCCAGCTTTTTGGCATAAGAAGGATCAAGTGCATGTTCTGCATCGATAAAGGCAGCAATTCCGTCCATTTTTTGAGCCTGAGCAATAACATGCAACGCTACTGTTGTTTTACCTGACGATTCTGGCCCAAATATCTCAATAACCCGTCCCCGCGGCACTCCGCCGACCCCGAGAGCAATATCAAGCGGCAACGACCCTGTGGGAATAACCTCAATATTCATTTTGGCAGCGGCTTCGCCAAGCTTCATTATCGCGCCTTTGCCAAAATCTTTTTCTATTTGACGCATGGCATTTTCAAGCGCTCTAGCTTTATCCATTTCCAGATTCTTTTCAAAATCTTTGGTCTTATCCATAGTACTATAAACCTCCCCCGACAACTCTAAGCACATTATACAAACGTTTGTTCGTTTTGTCAATGACAATATCGCGGTTAAGTCTATAATTTTCCTCTATTTTAGCGTCCTTTTGCTGGCTCAATATTAATGCGATAGCCTTTGATCGTGTTCTTATTCATGACTGATAATACTCGTTCAGCAACACTTTCCGGAACTTCTACAAATGTAAATTTGTCATAAATATTTATGACACCAATAATGCTGCCTTCAATATCGGCCTCTTCTGCAATGGTACGGACAATATCCTGAGGCTGAATTCTTTGCGCCCGTCCAGCATTAATAAACAGCCGTACCATGCCTGGTTCGGCACCAGTATTACCAAACTGAGCTTTTTCAATAACAGCTTGTTCTTTATACCCTTCCTGAAAGAGTTTTAGTGCCGCCGCAGCAAGATCAATTGGATCATAGTCTGCCGCTAAATCGGCAACGATGCCGCT
Organism: Sporomusa sp. KB1; assembly: GCF_007830295.1. Taxonomy (GTDB): domain Bacteria; phylum Bacillota; class Negativicutes; order Sporomusales; family Sporomusaceae; genus Sporomusa. The sequence goes on from NZ_VLKC01000002.1 coordinate 4,855,894, forward strand.
GTACACATCAAAACTGCCTCTGGCAATGGTCTGTGTAAGTTGATTCTTAATAACCTCAGTTTGACGCTCCAGGATATCTGCCGGAGATGGCAGCTGCCGCCGTAATATCCGTGTTTTTACTTCTTTCTCAATAAGTTTTAGTTGCCTGTATTCACGCGGCTGAATAAATGTAATCGCTACCCCTTTTTTTCCGGCCCGTCCAGTACGGCCAATTCGATGAACATATGACTCGGGATCTTGCGGGATATCATAGTTGATAACATGAGTTATATCGTCAATATCCAGTCCACGTGCAGCTACATCGGTAGCAATAAGTATATCTAATTTACCATCCCGGAATTTTTTCATAACCCGGTCACGCTGGGCCTGACTAAGATCGCCATGCAAGGCGTCTGAGATATAGCCGCGTGCCGACAGAGAAGCAACTAAATCATCAACACCTTTTTTGGTGCGGCAAAAAATAATTACTCTGCCAACTGTCTCCGAATCAAGTACCCGGCATAAACCATCAAGCTTATCCCTGGTTTCATAATATATTTGGTCGGTAAGCGGCACTGTCAATTGTTCTTTACTAATAGTTACCGTTACCCTATCCTTCATATACTTATTGGCTAAAACCATTATTTCTGTTGGCATAGTAGCCGAAAATAACAGCGTTTGCCGTTCAGCAGGAACATGTTGCAGGATACTTTCGAGATCATCAACAAAACCCATATCCAGCATCTCATCTGCTTCATCAAGAATCAGCATTTTTACATTGTCTAGTTTGATGGTATTTCTGCGAATATGATCTAAGAGCCGTCCCGGGGTTCCTACAACTACCTGCACACCTGATTTGAGAGTTCTAATCTGTCGATCTATAGCCTGACCGCCATAAATCGGTAATGTCTTTATCCGCTTAAATTTTCCGATTTTCCCTAATTCTTCTGATACCTGGATAGCCAGTTCTCTGGTAGGCGTTAATACTAGAGCCTGAATTTGTTTGAGCTCAGTTATCCGCTCCATAATGGGTATACCGAAAGCAGCTGTTTTTCCAGTACCGGTTTGTGCCTGTCCCAAAACATCGTTTCCAGCCAATACCAGCGGAATTGTTTGGTTTTGAATCGGCGAGGGTTCTTCAAAACCCATTTCAGTTATAGCCGCCGCTGTTTTTTTAGTTAACGAAATATTACCAAATAAAGTTACTGTATCTTTCAACATAAAAAACCTCCTATATATTAAGCAAATAATGCCTTACATGATTAAGGGCAGCTAAAGCAGTCCGGTGTTTTATATCCAGGCGTGTTCCATTAAAGTAATGCTCATAACACACTTTTCCTGCCGAACCATCAATAGCAATATAGACAAGGCCTACAGGCTTATTTTCAGTTGCTCCGTCCGGACCAGCAATACCCGTAATACCAACGCCTATACTTGTTTGAAATCTTTCCTTAATACCTTGAGCCATACATTCAGCTGTCTCTTGACTTACAGCACCCTTGGTTGCAATTATTTCTTCAGGGACACCGACGTGGCGCGTTTTGACAGCATTACTGTAACATACTATTGAACCTAATAGATACTGTGAACTACCAGGAACATCGGTAATACGGCTGCTAACAAGCCCACCGGTACAAGATTCCGCTAATGCGATTGTTAATTTTTTGGCTAAAAGCAAGTTACCTACAGACTTTTCCATAGTTTCTTCATCAATGCCAAAAATATATTCGTTTAATAACGGCTGAATTTGTCCTTCAAGTTCGTTAATCAATTGTACTGACTCGGTTTCACTGCCTGCTCGCGCCGTGATCCGTACATGAATTTCACCATTTCTGGCTAGCAAAGCCAATGTCGGATTCGATTGGGCTGAAATATACTTCTTAATTCTTTCTTCTAATGCAGATTCTCCCAGTCCATATGTCCGGAGAACTCTTGACACAATTGCGCCTTGGACTCCAAATCGCTCAGTAAGATATGTAATGATCGATTTCTCAAACATTGCCGCTAATTCATGCGGTGGACCTGGCAAATTTATAATTACTTTTCCTGTTGTCTCTTGTTCTATAATAACCCCTGGTGCTGTGCCACAAGTATTTTCAATAATTTGTGCGCCTTCCGGCATCATAGCCTGACGCAAATTGTTATCTGTCATACATAAACGATGCTCGGTAAAGAAACGTTGTATTCGCTCAGCACTGGCTGCATGCAAATACATTGGTTTATTGAGTAGTGAAGCAGTTACTTCTTTCGTTATATCCCCTTGTGTAGGCCCTAAACCGCCACTGGTAATAACGATGTTGGCCCGCTCTAACGCTGTTTTTAAAACGCTTTTCATTCTTTCCCGGTTGTCACCGACTGTAGTTTGATATAATACGCTGAAACCTAGCTCGTTTAATCGGGCTGCTAAGAACGGTGCATTTGTATTCACAATTTGCCCCAAAAGAAGTTCGGTTCCAGTGTTTACTAATTCAATAATCATATAGCTCATTCCCTCCCAGCATTAATTCATTCGCGTTGCAAATTGGTAATTCCTTTCTATTGCTGAACTTTAACAAAAAATAGCAGAGCCTAAGCGCCTCTACTATTTTTAAGCTTGCATTATACTATTATGCAGCTACTCTTACTTTTTTTCGGCCACTAAATCATATGTGAAGCCCTGTACAACTTCTGCCTGTACAAGTTCTCCCGGCAACAAGCCTATAGCGTTTTCAACATAAACACAGCCATCGACATCAGGCGCTTCCCGGTAAGATCTGCCAAATGCCACACTAGGCTGATCCTGGTTATGTCCCTCAATCAATACTGTCAGCATTTTCCCCTCCATATCATGGTTCAACTCTTCAGAAACGCGGCATTGTAAAGACATTAGTTCGTGGAAGCGCTCCTCTTTGACACTATCAGGCACTTGATTCTCCATAATTCCAGCAGGCGTGTCCTCTTCCTGGGAATAGGTAAATATACCTACTCGCTCAAACTTTTGCTCCAGCATAAAGTTTTTCAATGACTCAAAATGTTTATCTGTCTCCCCTGGAAAACCAACAATAAATGAAGTACGAATGGCCACCCCAGGAATAACAGTGCGAATTTTCTTCAGTAAGTTTTCAATATCAGATCGTGTGTCACGGCGATTCATTGCCGACAGAATTTCGTCATCAGCATGTTGTAGCGGCAGATCAATGTAGTTGCAAATCTTTGGTTCACTGGCAATAAATTCAATAAGTTCTTCAGTGAAATATTTAGGATAACAATATAGCAATCTAATCCAAAAAACACCTTCAATTTTAACCAGTTCGTTAAGCAGATTCGTTAATTGGGGCTTATCATAACGGTCACGCCCATAACTTGTAGTATCCTGAGCGATAAGGTTGATTTCTTTTACTCCCCGCTCAGTAAGTTTTTTCACTTCATTTACAATTGATTCTATTGAGCGACTGCGGTATTTGCCTCGCACAAGAGGAATTACACAATAGGAACAGCAGTTGCTGCATCCTTCTGCAATCTTTACATAAGCACTATATGCTGGAGTAGTAGTAATTCGCCGCATAGTCTCATCATACAATGTGTCTGTTTCACCAATAAGCAAAACCCGTTCATCCGCCAGTACCGCATTAACAGCTTCCATAATTCGATGCCATGCACCTGTACCAACAATTGCGGATATTTCCGGTAATTCGTCTAATAATTCCTGCTGATAACGCTGGCCTAAGCAGCCGGCAACAATAACCCCCCGGCATTTACCAGTTTGTTTATACTCAGCCATCTGCATAATGGTTGAGATCGATTCCTCTTTAGCAGAATCTATGAACCCGCAGGTATTAATAATTAATAGTTCAGCATCCTGGGGATTATCGGTAATATGTATATTATTATCCGCTAAAATGCCCAGCATTACCTCGGTATCTACGAGGTTTTTGGCACATCCCAGACTAATAAATCCTGCTTTAAGCATTACGTGCTCCTCCTTATATCTGATGACCAAATTATTCTATAATCCCACTTGAATCTAAGTCTCACTGTATCCCCAAACGAGCTTGTTGTACCCAGTTATCCAATATTTTCCGTTGCTGTTCGGGAGAATACATATCATGATGGTCCAGGAGCTTTATATTTTTAGCGGCATATTCCCGATACGTTGGTGTTCCTGGGTTTGTCGGCATAAAATAAAATTTATGTTCTGCCATACATGCGAGTGCTTCTTCTTGAGTAAGCCAATCAATAAACTGCTGTGCTTCAACCGTGTGGGGAGCGCTCCTAACCAGGCCTACCCCTGTCAATAAAAACGCAGTTCCCTCCTCAGGATAGATAATTTGTACAGGAAAACCATCTTTAACATAACGCATAGCTTCACTATGCACAGCTATAGCCAGGTCAACCTCTGCCATACTGGCCATTCGCGCTGGCGTTGCTAAAAATTTGGCATACTGCACAACCTGTGGATGAATTTTTTTAAACAAGTCTAAGGTTGGTTGCTCGCCATTAGCCGCAACTAGCGTATATAAAAGATTAGCGGCAGCATCGGCTGCTAGAAAGTCGGTCAAACCCAATCTCTGCTTAGAATCTGACGGCAAGTCAGACCATTTTGCTGGTTTTTTCTTGGTTGAATTTAAATAATCCTGATTGACTGCAAAAATTATCGGATCATACCAAATGCCTACCCAATAACCATCAGTATCTTGAAATCTATTTGGTACTATATCCGTATACTCAGATTGGTAAGGTATCAGCAGAGCATTGTTTCGTGCCTGTTTTAATGTTTTACGGTTAGCAAGAATAAGATCTGCTTGCCGGTCTCCTGCGTCTTCGATCAGCCTACTAAACAAATCCTTTTCCGTAAGCGGTGTAATAGTAACTCGGACCTTTGCGACCTTTTCGTATTCCTGAGCTAATACGGCTACCTGCTCAATAGGCAAGGTCGTATAAACATTAATCGTCGGTAAACTGTTTTTATTTTGTTTACCTGCATAACCGATAAGGTAAGTAGTAGCCGTAATTACTAGTGCTACAAAAATAGCCATTACTAATAATGGCAGATAGCGTTTCATACATTACCCCCATATGATTGATCTGGTTACTAGCATTAACAACTAAGGCAAACATATATACTATACCTTTTATTTGTTCTTTATGCAAGTCCTAATCCCTTCTATGCAGAAGATTGCATTTAAAAAAGCGGTGAATTATGATAAAATTAAAAAGGAAAGGAGTTGTTTTTTTGACCGAGAAGCCCTCATTCTTATCTTTTTTTCATCCAGATTTGACCGCACGTTTGATTATTGTCATAATTTTTTTGCTGCTCATTGCTATTGGTTATGTATTTGGCATCTACGATGGACTGGTAAATAATAACCCTACTGCTATCTTTAATTCGTTTGTTGCAGTGCTGCTCTATGCTATCCCGGCATTTGGATTATTGCGGCTTAAGCGTTGGGCCCGCTTATTTGAGTTGGGATTGTCCATATTATTTGTAATAATTGGCCTGGTAATCCTGTTTGGTTATAGCCTGACCATGGGTATTATGACACTTGTCCCCCATGGTTTAATTGCCATTTACCTTTTATCAAATGACTGCCGGCGGGCATTTGGTATGATAAAGTAAGCCTTAGTCGTTCAATCCAGGAAGGTTTTAAATCTGAAAACCAAAAAGAAGGCTAGATTTTGAATCTAGCCTTCTTTTTGGTTTCTTTGCTGCGCGAAGCATGTAATCTACGGGACTTATTTTGTGATTCCCCTTTGCTTACGCTGGTAACAGGCTGTTTGTTGCGGGGCGGCCGGATTAAACATTTTGGTTCATAGCCGATTAAATCCTGTCGGCCTGCTTTACTAAGCGCTTCATAAACCAAATTGTAGTTTTTAGGATCGCGGTATTGCAGCAATGCTCGCTGCAGCCCTTTGTCATGGGGATTTTTGGCAACATAGACCTTTTCCCCGGTTAACGGGTGAATTTCTGTATAGTACATGCAGGTTGATAAGCTTCCCGGAGTGGGAATAAAATCCTGTACTTGTTCCGGTCGATAGCTGGTATCACGTAGAAATTCAGCCAATTCAATAGCCTCTTTTAGGCCGGCTCCCGGATGGCTAGACATAAAGTAGGGTACTAAGTACTGTTTTTTCCCTAAGTCTATATTTATTTGTTCATATGCTTTTTTAAATTTCAGATAGGTATTTTTACCTGATTTACCCATTAAGTTTGTAACTTTAGACGAAATATGTTCTGGCGCAACCTTTAGCTGACCACTAACATGGTGCTCGCATAATTCTCGTAAAAATCCCATATCCTTGGCAGCCAACAGATAGTCATAACGCAGACCTGACCGAACAAAGACTTTTTTTATTCCTGGAATTTGTCGAATTGCCCTAAGTAATTCTAAATAGTCGCGATGGCTGGTGTTTAAACTCTTGCAGGCATTGGGGAACAGGCACTGCTTGCCGCGGCAGGTTCCCCGCTCTGCTTGCTGCTCACAAGCAGGTTGGCGAAAGTTCGCAGTAGGACCGCCGACGTCATGGATATAGCCTTTGAAATCTGGCAACTGAACGATTTGGGCAGCTTCCCGTAGTATTGATTCCGGACTGCGACTTTGGATCATTCTTCCCTGATGGGCATATAAAGCACAAAAAGAGCAACTGCCATAACAGCCGCGATGACTAACGATACTAAACTTTACCTCCTGGATAGCCGGAACACCGCCAGCTGCACTATAAGAAGGATGGTAAGTACGCTGATAAGGCAAATCATATATTTCATCCATTTCAGTGGTGGAAAGTGGCATTGCTGGTGGATTCTGCACTACATAGTGTTCCCCATGCCTCTGAGCTATCGTTTTTCCCCGTATAGCATCCTGCTCTAAATATTGCGTTTTAAAAGCTTTCGCAAACTGCACCTTATTTGCAGTAACGTCTTGATAACCCGGTGTTTCGATATAGTCCCACAGATGCTCTATTGATTCTGCAGGATAACAGGTTCCAGGTATATCCCGAATATCTTTGATATTTATACCAGTCGATAATTGTGCGGCTAACTCTTTAATCTGACTTTCGCCCATACCATAAATTAACAGATCTGCTCTACTATCAATCAGAATTGATCGTCGTACGCTATCTGACCAATAATCATAATGAGCAAATCGTCTTAAACTAGCTTCAATACCGCCAATAATAAGCGGAGTATGCTTCCAAATCTCCCTTATTCTGTTACAATAAACAATTGTCGCCCGTTCCGGCCTAAGTCCAGCCTGGCCACCGGGCGAATAATTATCTGTACTGCGGTATTTTTTAGCTGCCGTAAATTTATTGAGCATAGAATCAAGATTGCCTGCCGAAACCAATATCCCTAGTCGCGGCTTGCCTAAGCGTTTAAAATCAGAAGTTGAACGCCAATTCGGCTGAGCAATTATTCCAACCTTATAACCGTATTTTTCCAGCAGCCTGCAAATAATCGCAGGACCAAAGCTGGGATGGTCAACATAGGCATCACCACTTATAAAAAGAAAGTCCAACTGCTCCCAGCCACGTTTAGCCATATCTTCCTTGGTCATTGGTAAAAAATCTGTCATGCTGCTAGATTTACCTCATTCCTATTTTGTCATTTCGGTCAGTGTAAACGTTTTGACCACTACTTCACCATTACCACCAATTTTACCCACAGGGCTGCCGTTGTATACTACATCAACAACACCGGCATTGCCAAACTTTACTGACAGTTTATTCGCGGCTTCCCAAGTTATTGATTCGCCACTTTTAGGAGTACCTTCATATATCTCCTTGCCGTCTGCTATTATTTGCGTCCAGCACGGAGCACTATATTTAGCAGTTACAATCACTTTGACTGCAGGATTTGCTGAAGTACCCGGCTGAACCGCCGGAGCCGGTTGTGGGGTTACAGCTGGTGGTGGAACCGGAGCAGGTTGCTGGCTCTCTGATGGCCACCAGATTATTAATCCGGCTACTATAAGGACGCCTGCCATGGCTGCTACTACGGTAAGCATTTTTTTTATGCCTCCGCCACTACCTTTACGTGGGGTTGAGGTGACTGGTATTGCTTCCTGCTGCTGCTCTGCAATTATATTTTCATTTGTCTGCGCTTTTGTCTGCTCTTTATTTTGGGAATATAGCTCAATTGCCTTTTGAGGGTCAAGTTCCAAAAAGGTAGCATAATTGCGGATAAAACCCTTTAAATATACTTCACCGGGGACAATGTCATAGTCACCTTCTTCAATAGCGTTAAGATATAGCGCTCTAATGCTTATCGCACTTTCAACATCTTTAATTGACAGGGCTTTTTTTAAACGTTCAGCGCGCAAAAATTCCCCTACGGTTTGCAAAATAACTACCTCCCCAACTGTTGTAAGTATTGGATTATCGAATCTGTTGCTTGCTCCAGATTATCAGCACTTACTGCTCCATCATAGTCCGCAAGATCTGACTTCTCATAACCATACATTGGATCATAATATTCTACGAGCAAAGTCTCAACAACCACTCGAATCTGTCCTGCTTTAAATTCATCAATCAACTTGTCAGTTTTCTTATTGCCAAGGCGCCGGCGTAGTGACGCAATACTGCTGATTATCGCTTCTGCATTATCATGGTAGATATCCAGATACTCTTCTATCAATCTATCCACCCTTACTTCAATGCTGGCAGCTACCAGTAATTTTGGTCCCTGCTGCATAGCGTTAAATAAACATTCAGGTAGATATACATTACCAATACGTTTGCTTTCACATTCAACTACTATATAAGGCTGATTATTTAGCGCATCAAGTTCGTTAAGCAGATTTGCATCAAAATTTTGCGCTGTTGCCGACCTGCCTAAACCGATTTGACCAAAAACTGATCCTCGATGATTAGCTAAATTCTCCAGGTCAATTACCGGAATATTGCGTTTAGCCAATTGCTTTATAAGCAAGGTTTTTCCAGTTCCTGTTGAACCACATAGTACTATTATCTTTGGCTTAACTTCAAACTGTTTTAATCTGTCCAAAACATATTGACGATACGCTTTATATCCGCCAACTAGCTGTGAGGCTGGAATTTCCATCATTTCCAGCACACTTACTATTGATTTGGAACGCATTCCCCCCCGCCAACAATATATGATAACCTTTCGTTCCTCTTTAGTAAACTGGCGAATTTGCTCAATAATATCCGGCAACTTTGTAGAAACAAATGATAAGCCTAGATGCTTAGCATCTTCGACACTCACTTGCCTATAGATAGTTCCAATTTGAGCCCGTTCCTCATCGTTAAATATCGGTATGTTCACGGCACCGGGAATATGCCCACCGGCATATTCTGCCGGTGAACGCACGTCGATAAAAATCGTTTTATCTAAGGTTACAGCTTCCGCTACTTTAATTACTTTATACAATATAAATCACCACTACTATTCTGCCCTGTCGTAAAATGCTGTAAGCATAAAAGCAATTTATTTTTTAAAATATCTGGAATAAACTTGTTCTGTTGTCATGATTATTTCTCGTGCTTTACTTCCAATGTTAGGACCAACGATTTTCATTTCTTCCATAGTATCAATTAGCCTTGCAGCACGTGTATAGCCGATGCGAAATTTGCGTTGTAACATGGATACGGAAGCCTGACCTGTCTCAAGCACCATGCGCACAGCCTCTTCTAAAAGTTCATCCTCAAAATGAGTTGGATCTTCTTTACTGGCGACCGCAGTTTCAGCAGTAGTTACACCATCATTATATTCAGGTACAGCCTGTTCTTTGATATAGACTACTAAATCTTCAACTTCAGTGTCGGCAATAAAAGCCCCCTGTACCCTGATAGGCTTGGAAGCTCCAACAGGATAAAATAGCATATCACCCTTTCCTAACAGTTTTTCAGCTCCAGCCATATCTAAAATAGTTCGTGAATCAACCTGTGATGAAACAGCAAAGGAAATACGAGAAGGCACATTGGCCTTGATAGTTCCTGTAATGACATCAACAGAAGGACGCTGCGTAGCAAGAACTAAATGCAATCCCGCTGCCCTTGCTTTTTGTGCCAATCGACAAATAGCATCCTCAACATCAACAGGCGCTACCATCATTAAGTCAGCAAGTTCATCAATTATAATCAAAATCAATGGCAGTCGCCCATCATTATGCAGTTCATTATAGCGGGTAATATCCCGCACTCCCGTAGTAGCAAAAACTTCATAGCGGCGTTCCATTTCCTGGACCGCCCAGTTTAAGGCTGAGGCTGCTTTCTTCGAATCAGTTACTACAGGAGTAAGTAAATGTGGAATACCATTATAATTTGACAGTTCTACCATCTTGGGATCAATAAGCACCAATTTAACTTCGTCCGGCCGGGCTTTAAATAATATACTTGTAATCAAGGTATTGATACAAACGCTTTTTCCTGATCCGGTTGCACCAGCTACTAATAAATGTGGCATCTTCCCTAAGTCTGTAACAATTGGCTGTCCTGCAATGTCTTTTCCTAACGCCACTGTCAAACTGGAAGAAGCACGATGAAACTCGTCAGTTTCCAATACCTCCCGCAGTGCAACGCCAGATAATTCTTTATTTGGCACTTCAATGCCAATAGCTGCTTTACCTGGAATAGGAGCTTCAATCCGTACTCCTGAAGATGCCAATTTTAGTGATAAGTCATCTGCCAGGTTTACTATTTTACTTACTTTTACACCTGGAGCAGGTTCCAATTCATAACGAGTAACTGTCGGTCCCTGACAAGTATTAATAACCCTGGCACTAACCCCAAAGCTATCAAGCGTCTGTTCAAGTATCCGGGCGTTATCGGCAACTTCTTTGGGCATTTTGGTTACACGTGGACGATTAGGTTTTTTTAATAATGACATAGGCGGTAAACGATAGTCGGTATTACTATCAGTACTACCCTCTTTAGTTACTGTAAAAGACTGCCTTTGCGTCTGCTGCATAACTGGATCCTGATTATTATCAGGAATAATGCTCTCTTTGGGGGACTTTTGTATCGCCAATTCAGGCTTATCATCACGCTGTTGATCGTAAAATACTGGTAGATCCTTTTCCTCTTCTTGCTCGGAAAAAATTGTTTCTGCCGACGCAGCAATAGCTTCCTTCGCTGAAGACATACTCTCTACTGCCTTGTCTTTGGCATTTAATAGCGTTTCTGCCAGCGACCAGGTTGTAGTCAGCAGAATTGAGCAAAGCAGCAATGCTGAGAGCACAATAATTGAGCCATGCACCCCCAGTAGCTTACGCAAGGAAAAAAGCACCATCCCACCGGTTAATCCCCCACCTGTCACCAAACTATCAGGCATTATTTCCTGACCAACAGGAATTCTAATATGATGATAAATTGCTAAAACCACAAAATATAAAAGCAGAAGACCCCAAAACTTAACTGAATAAACAATTGGACTCTTCGCCACAATGTACTTCAGTCCAACAATAAAAAATACTAAAGGTACAGCTACAGCACCTATTCCAAAAGTATATTTGAGTATTTTGGCTAAAAATAACCCAAACGGCCCAACATTGAGACCGATCAGACTAATTAACGCTAAAATTCCTCCTGTAACCATGGTAATGCCCAACAATTCATGCCGTAATTCAGGAGTTAAATGGGTCAACCATTTAGGCAAAACATACCACCTCTAACATTATCTTGTTCTACGTAATGGTAAAAATCCCTTTATTTTATTCACTTCTTCCTATAAATTGAGTAGGAGGTCCCATTATTTGAGTAGCCGACTCCGGGTTCTTCAAATTTGCTTAGGACATGCAACAGCAACATTCACCATGGACAACTATACCCATAATAATGGGAAAAAGCCGCCCATCCCTAAGGACAGGCGACTTATAGCACAACCGATATCTAAGCGGGCCGCACGTCAGATTTAGTTGTGGATTTGGCTACGATTAAACTATGTTAGCAGGTTGAACTACACTCATCATTGAAGCAGAAAAAGAGTAAAAGTATTATAATGATGATTATAAAGCAGCTACTACCACGACCTCCTCCGAAATTACCAAATCCCATAAAGCATGCCTCCTTCATTTCGTATTCGGAACACTACATACTATGCTAAACAGGATGGGTTTGCTCCAGGAACATTATAATTTTTGGTCTCTTGCTATAAAAGAAAAAACCCGGACAGAGTCCAGGCCATATTACAAAACGTAGTGAATTCGATTGTCGTTCGTTTAGAATTGGTGCCGAGGACCGGAATCGAACCGGTACGGAAATTTCTTTCCGACGGATTTTAAGTCCGTTGCGTCTGCCAGTTCCGCCACCCCGGCATGTAATAATCTAGAGAAAAACCACTTATGTGGCTTTATTATTTTTTTGGAGGCGACACCCAGATTTGAACTGGGGAATAGAGGTTTTGCAGACCTCTGCCTTACCACTTGGCTATGTCGCCATAGTTATGGAGCGGAAAACGAGATTCGAACTCGCGACCCTCGCCTTGGCAAGGCGATGCTCTACCGCTGAGCTACTTCCGCATATTCGACGTTCGACACTAGACGCTCGATTTTCGCTATCTAAAATCGAATGTCTAACGTCGAACATCGAGATTGGTGCCTCAGGACAGAATCGAACTGTCGACACGAGGATTTTCAGTCCTCTGCTCTACCGACTGAGCTACCGAGGCGTATGCAACTGTCTATAAACGCCCATCTGCTTTGTTGCTCCTGCGATCCGTTGCTCAACGTACTCTCGTGTACGCCTCCGCTACGGTTCTCGTCGCGCCTAGCATATGGACATTTCTAGCCACCCGCAGGTGTTAAGGTGAATGGCGACCCTGAACGGATTTGAACCGTCGATCTCCGCCGTGACAGGGCGGCATGTTAGACCGCTACACCACAGGGCCGCGTACAATCGCATTATTTAGTATATAGTAGGCTTACAATAAAGTCAATACTGCAAAAATGATCTTTATTTATAAGCAATGCGACGGAATTTATTATATCTTACTATCGCGAAAACGTCAAGTGCTTTTGCAAAATAAGATCACTCAGCTAGTACTTTATTAACAGTTTCTTGTACCTGCTCAGGATCAAATGGTTTAATGACAAAACCTGATGCCCCTGCATTAAGCGCCTCAGAAATAATACTACGCTGCCCAATAGCTGTTACCATGATAATACGCGCTACTGGATCTTCTTCGTGAATATGTTTTACCGCCTGAATTCCATCCATAATTGGCATAGTAATATCCATGGTTACCAAATCCGGTTTAAACTGACGATAGAGCTGCACTCCCTGTTTGCCATCGCCACCTTCGGCAACAATCTCATGTCCCATATCCTGCAGCAGTTTTTTTATCATCATTCGCATAAACGTAGAATCATCACATATTAGAACTCTGGCCATAAAACTTCCTCCTCTATTGAGCTCAACCTATTCTGCTAACTTTAACCTTATATTTTCAAGTGTCTGACTTAGATTGTCATTTAACCGTATTTCAAGCTCAGGCAATGTCTTCGCATCAAAAGCAGTTGTCATGATCGGCACCCGTTTCAGTCGAATTTCACTGAAAAACTCATCCCGAAAGATGTTATAGTTTACCGTCAGATTACTTTCTGCCGAAAAGTCACTGTAGTCTATTATAACATAAGATCCATTCAATGCTTTAATTGGTTTTTCTGGAGTGATAAAAAGAGTAAATCCCGCTACCTGCTCTGGCAGTTTTGTCGCATAGGGCCATTCAAGAACCTTCTTGCCGGTAATTTGTGTACATACCGAAGCAGGATCAAAAACGGCTAATTGCTGTAACACTTTTTCCATACGCTCTGTCAGAACCTTTTCAAAAGCCGCCAAATCTGGTGTAAAAAAACTTATATCACAGTATTCTGTTAAGCCAATGACTACACGAACCAAAAAATCTTTTGTCGCTTCATCATACAAACCAGTAAAGCTCCGCCTTGCTTGTTGATTATTGTAGGTAAAAATACGATATTGCGAACCGCAAGTCATGAGTTCATTAATCAAGGTAAACCCAGAAATTTCTTGTGGCATTTTTTTGAAAAACTCCCAGGCTGTCACTTGTTCAATAATTTTTTCCATGATATATGACCTCCGATTCTTCTATGATTATATTCTTGATTACATCACAAAAACCTGCAGGCGAAGTAACCAAAAAGTAAGTTCAGAATACTATGAAGTAACTTCGATGCAAAACGAAACCTTACAGCAATGGGGAGGGAAAACTATGGTAAAACGTTGGGGAGGATTAGTGGCAATCCTGCTTGTCATCACTTTGCTCATTACCGCCTGCAGCCAGGCACCTGCCACGATAGTAACTCCATTTACGGGACCGGCTTGGGCGCCAGCACTCAGGGTGCTGCCACAGGAAACGGTAATTAAGGTTGGTATGAAACAAGTTGTTTCTGATGCTGGAATTCTCATTGGTATGGCAAAAGGGTATTACCAGGATGTCGGTATTAAAATTGAAGCAGTCCAGTTTAACAGCGGCCAGGAAATGATTAATCAACTAGCCGCAGGTCAGTTAGATGTGGGCGCTACCGTGACGGCCTCCGGGCTGTTAAATGCAATATCGCGCGACATACCTGTTAAAATCGTTGCCGATAAAGGTATTAATATGCCTGGCCAAGGTTACTACCGCTTGGTTATACGGAAAGATCTTGCCAATAGCATTATAGACTTTACAGACTTGCGTGGCAAAAAAATTGCAGTGGTTGGCACTGCCTCGCTTGACGAAATATGTCTGGCCAGGGTATTGGCTAAGGGTGGTTTGACAACTAAGGATATTGACATGCAAGTCATCCGGGCATTCCCTGATATGCTTGTTTCACTAGGCAACAAAAGCATTGATGCCGCCATGGTCATCGAACCCTTTGTAACGCAAGGTATAGCCAAAGGCATTGTTGATCCCTGGAAAGACCCGTCTGAATATGACCCTGACGCGCAAATTGCGCTGTTAGTCTACGGCACAAGCATGACTACCCGGCCTGAAGTGGCTAACCTCTTTATGACAGCCTATGTAAAAGCTATGCGTGACTATAATGACGCCTTCTTCAAAAATAAGAACAAGGCGGAAGTGATCGGGATGCTGTGTAAGTATTCTGTAATCAAAGAGCCTGCTTTATATGAAACAATGTATCCCACCGGGTTAAATCCTGACGGCTACCTGCGAATGAACGGGATTGCTGCCGACTTAGCCTGGTACAAAGAAAACAATTTGCTTAAATCAGAAATTAAACTGGAAGATATTGTTGATAACCGCTATGTAGACTTTGCTGTAAAAACCTTAGGGAAATATCAGTGAATAACACCAATGTCAACTATCAGGAGTTGGTAAATCATGAAAACAGCCATTTCAATTCTTTCTCCATTGACTTTGTTACTGCTTTGGGAAGCTGCCGCTCATTTAGGTTTTGTTGACACCCGCTTGCTCTCAAGTCCTTCGCTTATTCTACAGTCGTTTTTTCCGCTGCTCATTTCCGGCGACCTTATCTACAACACCTGGGTAAGTGTTTTACGAGTTATCTGCGGCTTTCTCGCCGGTTCCATTCCGGCTATCCTGCTTGGTATGAGTATGGGCCTGTCCCCTTTTGTCCGTTCTGCTATTGAACCGATGATCGCAGCTACCTATCCTATTCCCAAACTAGCCCTTATGCCGCTTATTCTCCTCATATTTGGCCTTGGGGAAACCTCCAAAATATTTACCATTGCCATTGGCGTATTTTATCTTGTGGTGATTAATACGATGGCCGGGGTTTTAAATATTGACAAAATCTATCTGGAAGTGGCCAAAAACTTTGGCGCCGGTCGCAAAGATTTTTATCTCTCGGTCGCCTTACCTGGGGCATTGCCGATGATTTTTGCCGGCTTAAAGCTTGGCATGGGTATGGCACTTATCCTGATTGTCGCCGCCGAGATGTCAGCAGCCAAGGCTGGTGTAGGCTGGATGATCTGGAGAGCCTATGACATGTTTGATATTGAACAAATGTTTGCCGCGCTAATTACGCTTTCTGTTCTTGGTTATATCTTCGCCCTGGCGCTTGACTTTCTGGAACGTCTGGTACTTCCATGGAAACAAACCAACTAAGGGAGGTGCGGTTATGCCTTACGACAGTACCAGCATTGTTTTACATCACATTGGCAAAGTATTTGTTAACGCCCGTGGTCAGGTTACCGCTCTGACTGACATCAATATTTCTATTGGTGACGGCGAGTTTTTTTCTATTGTCGGTCCCAGCGGTTGCGGCAAGACTACCCTGCTGCGCATTCTCGCCGGCCTGGATACAGCATCAAGCGGTACTGTGACAATCAAAGTTACAACCGATGATCGTCCGATAAACTCTATGGTATTTCAGGAACAGTCAATCTTTCCCTGGCTAACTGTTATGGATAATGTTGCCTATGGCCTAAAGTTACGGGGTATTTCTAAAAAAGAACGTTATCAAATTGCCGAAAAATATATTCGCATGATTGGCCTGACTAAGTTTGCCAAAGCCTACCCGCATCAGCTTTCCGGCGGTATGAAACAACGGGTAAGTGTCGCCCGGGCTTTTGCTAATGATCCGGAAATTTTACTGATGGATGAGCCCTTTGGTGCCCTTGATGAACAAAATAGAATCCTGTTGCAGCAAGAATTGCTGCGAATTTGGGATGTAAGCAAGAAAACCACTGTTTTCATCACCCACAGCATTGATGAAGCGCTCTGCCTGAGTGACCGAATCTTAATTATGACTGCCCATCCTGGCACCGTAAAATCAATTGTAAATGTAGACCTGCCCCGCCCCCGCGATATTGCCGCTATTAGAACTACGATGAGGTATAACGAGTTATTCCAATCGATTTGGCTGACACTGCGGGAGGAAGTATTGAAAGTTAAAGACAGGGAATGCGCTGATAACTAATGCAAAGAAAACACTGAGAATAACTTCTCAGTGTTTTTGTGGCAGGGGCAGAAGGACTTGAACCCTCAACCAATGGTTTTGGAGACCACTACTCTACCAATTGAGCTATACCCCTATATGGAGCGGAAAACGAGATTCGAACTCGCGACCCTCGCCTTGGCAAGGCGATGCTCTACCGCTGAGCTACTTCCGCATATTCGACTTTCGACCTTAAACGTTCGATTTTCGTCGTACTTATCGAATGTCGCATTTCGAACATCGAATGTTGAGAGTGGCGACCCAGATCGGATTTGAACCGACGACCTCCGCCGTGACAGGGCGGCATTCTAACCGCTAAACTACTGGGCCGTGTTATTTACTATCTCCCTGACGAGATCTAATATTACCATGCTTTTGACATAATATCAATAGGTTTTAGCGGAATTTCTATATTTTTTTAGTATAATTCTGTTATTATCTATATTTTGATCGAAATGCTGCGTTAAAACCCTGCTTTGGGGAATTTGATCAAATTCCAGCAGATATGGTGAAAAACTCTTGCTAATGAAAAATATTATACTGATGCATTTTCCGGTAAACAGTACTGCGGGCAACGCCCATTGTCTTAGCAACATGACTAACGTTCCCTTTGAATTTAAAAAGAAGGTCAATGATCTGCTGCCGTTCCTGTTCACTTAGATTGTGCTTCATTTTCACTGGCTCACGTAAATTATCCGGTTTTGCTGCGGGGGAAGTCCGAATACTCATGCCTTTGTTATCGATAATAAACTCTGGTAAATGCTCCAACCGAATTGTATCACCTTCGGCTACATTTATTGCCCTTTCTGCAATATTTTGCAATTCACGGACATTACCTGGCCAGTCATACTGTTCGAGCAACAGGTATACTTCAGAATCAACATTTTTAATAGTCCGTCCCAATTCATTTGCCATTTTCGTAAGGATGGAATTAAAAATAAGCAGTATATCCTCCCGTCGTTCCCGTAACGGTGGTATTTTAATAGAAATAACATTGAGCCGGTAATATAGGTCTTGGCGAAAATTACCCTGTTCTACCTCGCGCGCCAAATCCTTGTTAGTGGCACAAATAATTCTTAAATCAATTGGAATAAGCTTATTATCACCAATTCTAGTTAGTTTGCGTTCTTGTAGTACTCTGAGTAAAGTAACTTGCAGTTCCAGGGGCATGTCCCCTATCTCGTCGAGAAAAAGGGTCCCTCCTGACGCAAATTCGAATTTTCCCGGTCTCCCGCCACGTTTTGCTCCGGTAAAAGCGCCATCTGCATAGCCGAATAATTCGCTCCCAATCAATTCTCTGGGGATAGCGCCACAGTTAACGGCTACAAAGGGCCCTTTTCGCCGCGCACTCTGATTATGAATTGCTTGCGCAAAAACCTCTTTTCCTGTGCCGCTTTCCCCTTCGATAAGCACGTTAGACATACAACTGGCAGCCTGGAAGGCTGCTTGAATAGTCTTCAATATTGCCGGACTTTGCCCGATAATGTCACCAAGCCGGAAAGCAGCCTGAGCACCACTT
The DNA here is from genome assembly GCF_007830295.1 of Sporomusa sp. KB1. Classification (GTDB taxonomy): domain Bacteria; phylum Bacillota; class Negativicutes; order Sporomusales; family Sporomusaceae; genus Sporomusa. The sequence goes on from NZ_VLKC01000002.1 coordinate 4,874,248, forward strand.
AAGCGGTTAATTAGATTATGCACCTTTTTTATGGGGCGCAGTAAAATAACTCCCCCTGCTAACATTCCCTGGTCATCAAAAATTGGCCGGCCAGAGGATATGCAGTGCAGCCGCCCTAAACTTGCATCATTAAAAATTTCAATATCATTATAAGCTTCCTGCCGTTCAAAAACACCTTCCACAAAGGGTGCTTCGCTGCCAGCTAATTCATTTACAGACTTATTGAGCAGAGTTGAACCTGACTTGCCGAAAATTTCTTCCACTACCAGATTGACTTGCCTGACAATTCCTTTATCATCAATTATGATGACTCCATCTGACATCGTGTTGAAAATGTTATCCATGCGGTTATAAGCTAATACTATTTCCCGGTTCTTTTCCCGTAGTTTCAAAGTCTGGTAAGCATACTTTGATATTGTATTCGCTACGGAAAAGAGAACATTAGCTGCTGCCTGAATCTTTTCTTCCGGAATAACCGGGATTTTTTTAATTTCAGTTATATATTTATCCGGGTCCACACCAATTTCACCGGCAATTTTCAGACATTGTTCTTCATTAGGAGCCGCAGTCAAGATTTGTCCCCCAAATATTGCGCCAATTGAGATTCCATTCAATATAATAGGAGCGACAAAATCAATTAAACCAGCATGACAATGGTACACAGCAGGCCTTCCCGTACGGATTGCTTCTGCTATCCCCAGCATATCAATCTCCTGACAGCGCTTTCGTCCAACCTCGGTCGACCGCATGATATTCGTGCAGAACTCACAAAAACGGCTCGGGCGGGTTATCGCATTACCGTCACTATCCTCAGTTAAACTACCCATACCGACACTTAAGGCAAAGTTATCTTGAAATTCCTGGAGAAAGGGCAATTCAATAAGTTCAGTCAATCTTACTGTAGCCATTGGTAAGGTTCACTCCCCTCGACAGTCATTTTTCTCCGCGGCCTGAAGCCATTTTCACTTTAATTTTACCATCTTATATAGAAATTTGCTGTAGATAATAAATTCCAGCAAATAAATGCCTTACAGTTCGGGCTTTTGAACTGTAAGGCATGCAGTCAACCTAGGTATCTTAAATGAACTTATCATATACTTATAGCAATATACATGCCAACATATTGAATGGAATAAGCATTGATTAAACCGTTTTTTATCGTTACTATAAGGTCTAAAGCCATAATTGTAGCATATTGTTGCAAGAATTCGCAAAGTGTATTGCTTTCAAGCATATAAGCATACTACACACTGATACATTTTTTCACTTGCTCTCAAATTGCATTCTTAGCCACATTAGCATAGTAGTCTCTCAAAGACTGAATATCTACATACAACTCGGTTTTGATAGGATAAACGATTGAGCACATATAATTGCCGATAGTAAAAGAAATGGCTTTGTATTGAGCAAAATTTTTATAGTAACACATTGTAAAATTATTGCAAAGGTCAATTCTTGAGATCTCAAAAACTTCAAACGGGGTCATTAAACCTGTTTTAAGAACCTTAGATAATGCCTCTTTAGCTGTCCACAGAAGAGTTAAACCTGTTTCATAGGGAGTAACCAAGGGAATAATCCTTGTGGTTTCAAACTCGGTAAATTGCCCTGCTAAAACACCGTTTTGGGAGGAATCAATCTTTTCCAGGTCAATTCCCATAGGATGTGCTTCCGGAAAGGCAAGTGCCGCTCCATAATCCTCACAGTGGGTAATACTGACTTGAATATTTTGCTTGTTGGATATAACTATTGGCTGAGTAAAGACACCAGATTGAATGACAATCTGCGTTAACTTGTCTTCACCGGTTAACGCAGCTATCGCCTGTTTAGCAACAAAGCGCCCGATAAGATAACTTCTGATCCGCTTTTCAAATTTCAATGTATTGTAATAATTACGTTCTTGAGTATGCAAGTGCGAAATTATCTCGCCATAATCTGTTTTACAAGAAAAAAAACAGCAACATAAAGTTGCTTTAAATATATTCTCCTCTCTAATTAAGTCCAACTTACCAATATAAACACTACTGTTTGGCATTTTGGATTATACCTCTCAATAAATTCCAGCTAAATTTTCCAATCGTTTAATCTCCTGATCGAAGGGAGTTAAAATATCATAAAATCGTGATTCAGAGTTCTTCTCTACGTTATGCTTTACAAAGTTAGCTAATGTTCCAGCTGGTCCCAAATCAATATAGTGAAACTGATAAATTTCTTCTAGCTTAAGTATGGTTTTTTGAAAAAGAATTGGCTGCCGAACAATATCCCAAAAATACTCTGGCGGGATATCAGTAATACGTTCACTCGATAAACATGATATTATTGGTATTTCAGGTGTTCTAAAAGAGAAATTGTGTAAAAACTTTTTATATTCACCTCCTGCCGGATCAATTTTTGTTGAATGAAAGCCATACCTTACAGGAAGTGTTAAAAATGGGACATTTGTAGTTTTTAAATGGTTTTCAATAATTAATAAATTTTCACTAGCACCAGAAATGACAAAATGAGAAGCATAATTTACTGCAGCTAATTCTGAGTAGCGGAAAATTACAGAGGACTGGTTATACAATTCCGGCTTATTAATAACTGCTACCATCCTGCCAGTTTGACAATGGTCCCCAATTAACTCCACCTGCTTCAGAATACAATCTAACGCATCCTTCAGTGAAATCATTTCCGCAACTGCTGCTGCGGTAACCTCTCCTAAACTTGCCCCTAAAACATAATCAGGATTGATTCCCAGTTCGACTAATACACGTGCCAAAGAATATTCCACCATAAAAATTGCTGGATGAGTGTATAAGAGGTTATCAAATTTATCCGCTTTGCTTTTGGCAGGATTGTAAATTTCATCAATAATTGAAATACCAGCACTTTGATACACCATGTCATTCAACTGGGATAACCAGTGTCTAAATACGGTATTTTGATGATAGAGTTCTCTGCCCATATGGTAATACTGCGATCCTTGACCTGAAAACATAAAAACAATAGGTTTTCTCAATCACCATCATCCTCTTTCTTCATCAAAGTTAAGGTTCATGGTACCAGGGCATTATGATCGGTATCTTGTACTACAGCCTTATTTTGATGCACATTGAACCATGCCGCATACATGGTCGGCAAAACCAGCAGTGTTAACACAGTGGCCCCAAATAATCCGCCTGCAATGGCTACAGCCATAGGACCCCAAAAGTTGCTTAGCACCAAGGGAATCATCCCCAGCATGGCCGTTACTGCAGTGAGCATAATGGGGCGAAACCTTTGTACCGCAGAGTCAATAATTGCATCCCAAGGTGTTGCTCCGGCTGCAATGTGCTTTTCAATCTGATCCACCAGAATTACTGAGTTTCGTATGATCATACCGGAAAGAGCCAAAATGCCAAGTTGAGCCACAAAACCCATTGGGCGCTGCGTCAATATCATTGAGAGACTAACCCCAATAATACCCAACGGAGCGGTTAATATCGTCAAAATCACCAGTGACATTTTCTCAAACTGCAACATTAATAAGGTAAGAATAATTAACATCATAATTGGCACAGGCAGAGCCAGGTATTCCTGGGATGAAATACTTCTTTCGAGTGAACCGCCGATATCGATGTTATAACCTAAAGGTAAATTATTACGGATATCGTTTAGCTCTTTATATACTTGCTTAGTTGCGTCATTTCCAGTAATTCCTGATGCTACCTCGGCCTGCACGGTTACGGTTGGTTTAAGATTACGACGCCAAATTAAGCCTTCTTCAGCCTCAAAGTGGATTCGGGCGATTTGCTCCAGTGGAACAAATTGGCCATTACCGATATGAATTGGCATATCTTTTATATGGGCTAAATCTTTTCTATTCTGAGAGTCCATACGGTAAACAATGCCAATTGTTTGGTCACGTTCCCGAAATTCTGCCACTTTCGCTCCAGATATCTGGTTTTGTAAAGCCGCCGCCAAAGCCTGACTATTTATTCCAAGTATACGCGCTTTGTCCTGATCAATCTCTAAATGCATGACTTTTATTTTTTCATTCCAATTAACATTTATATTGCGTAGCCATAAATTTTGCGCCATGAGCTCACTTACCTGGTTAGAAATTTCCTTTACTTTTGCATGCTCATATCCTGACACTCTAAACATAACAGGGTAGTCCGCAGGCGGGCCGGTCTGGATCAAATTGATATGCCCACGTACATTATCAAATTTTTCCGCAAACAATGTATTGATTTTTTGCATCAATTCTGCACGTGTTTTTATATCTTTAGCCACAATAATGAACTGGGCATAATTGTTAGCCTGAGGCATTGCTTCCATACATATTACTAACCTGGGTGCACCCTGGCCAACATAATAGCTATAACTGCTAATATTGGTATCGTCAGTAAGATATTCAGCAAATCTCCGGGCCTCATATTCGGTTGACTGGAGGGAAGACCCTTCAGGTAAAGTCAATTCAACAATGAGTTCAGGACGCATGGATGGCGGAAAAAATTCCTCTCTTACGAATTGCAGTAAACCAATAGCCCCGATAAAACAGACCAGTGTTATACCAAGCACCAGTTTTCGATGACCTAAACACCACGTAAGAACCTGCCGGAAAAGCTGATAAAATTTCGCATCATACACAGCATGACCATCTTTTTCACCAGGCTTTGACTTAATTAGTTTATACCCCAATAAAGGAGTTACCAGAACAGATACAAACCATGATATCAGTAAGGCGATGGTAACTACTTTGAAAATACTGCTCGTGAAATCTGCTGAATCACCTTTAGCCAGTCCTAAGGGAATGAAGCCTGCACATGTAATAAGTGTTCCTGTCAGCATTGGAAAAGCAGTAGCCGTATACGCATAGCAAGCAGCCTTAGTCCGGTCCCAGCCTTGCTCCATTTTAACTGACATCATTTCTAAGGAGATGATAGCGTCATCTACCATTAATCCCAAGGCAATAATTAATGATCCTAATGAAATCTTATGTAAATCAATATCTGCTATTCTCATGCAGACAAATACGCCAGCGAAAATCAGCGGCATGCCTACAGCTACAACAAGTCCTGAACGTATGCCAAGACTAAAAAAGCAGACAACCAGTACAATGATTACAGCTTCACCCAGTGTTTTAACAAATTCGCCAATTGATTCTTCAACTACTTTGGGTTGATTTGACACCTGGCTAATTGTAAAACCAACCGGTAAATTCTGTTTAATCATGGCTATAGTTTTATTCAGATCTTTACCCAGATTTAGTATATTACCGCCATTTTCCATTGATACCGCAAGACCGACTGCCGCTTGACCATTATAAAACATCTTTGGCTCAATTGGATCAACATAATTTCGCTGTATCTTGGCGATATCAGCTAATCTGATTGTATGGTTATTGGCACGAATAGGTAAATTACGAATACTCTCAATATCGTCAAACATTCCCGTGACACGTAAATAAATATTATCTGACGATGTTTCGATTGATCCTGAAGCCGCCATAGCATCTTGGGTTTGGATAGCGCTTATAATGGAATTTGGATCAATTCCAAGCTGAGCCAGCTTGCTGCTTTCGATTTCAATATAGATTTTTTCTGTTTGGACCCCTATCAGATCAACTTTCTTCACGCTTTGTACGCCCAATAAAATCCGTCGTATTTGTTCAGCCTTTTTTCGCATTTCTTCATAGGTGAATTCATCAGAAGTCAATGCATAAATGTTACCAAACACATCGTCAAACCGATCATTAAAATATGGTCCAACAATGCCTTGCGGTAACGTATGCCTGATATCATTTACCATATTGCGCACTTCCAGCCAGATTGGACGGATATCCTTGGGATTCACAGTTTCTTTTAAATTGACATAGATCAATGCTTGTCCCGGACGTGAATAACTTCTTATATAGTCCAACTTAGGTGTATCCTGCAGTTTTTTTTCAATTTTATCAGTAACCTGTTCTTCTACCTGACGCGCGTTAGCCCCTGGCCACTCTATAGAAACAAGCATTGTGTGGAGTACCATATCAGGTTCTTCCATTCGTCCTAATTGAACATAGGAAAAGGTCCCTACTATCAGTATGACAACAATGAAATAGTATACCAGTTGTTTATGCCGCAGGGCCCATTCTGTTAAATTGATATTCTTCATAAGACATCACCTGCAATACGCACTCTTTGCCCTTCGCGCAACTTATGCACTCCTGCCGTGACGATAACCGCACCTGCCTGCAGCCCTTCAATAACCTGAACTTTTCCATCACCAATGGTACCAATTGTAATGGGATTTAGATTAACTATATCATTATTGACAACCCAAATATAAGGCTGATCTTGGGTCTGATAAATCGCCGTCACTGGAATATATAATGCCTTTTGACTGTTAGGGCCTGTAATCGTGACATTAGCTGTCATGCCTAGCTTAATGCTTTGCGGAACATCAGGCAAGCTGATACGCACTTTATAGGTACGGGAGATCTTATCCGCCATAGGTGAAATCTCTCTCACTTTTCCATCTACCACAACATTTGGCTGTGCCCAAAATGTGACAGACACTTGTTGTACATTACGAACTTCTTCGATGCGATTCTCCGGAATACTGATTTCTACTTCCAATGCGCCGTCCTTGACAAGCGTAATAATCGACTGTCCGGCACTTACCACTTGATTGATTTCAGCATTGATGCTGGAAATCACTCCCGGGCTATCAGCATAGAGACTGCTGTAATCCATTTGATTGGCGCTTTGTGCATATTGGGCTAACGCTTTGCTGCGATCAGCCACGGCAGTGTCATAAGCAGTTTGATACTGATCATACTGTGCCCGGCTAATAGCATTTTGTTCATATAACTGCTTGTAGCGCTGCAGGTTACTCCCAGCAAGTGCTACTTGTGATTCGGCAGAGTTTACCTGAGCTGAATTAATATTCATAGTCTGTTGAATGTCTTTGGGTTCGATTTGCATTAGAACATCACCAGGATTGACTACACTCCCCAAATCCACATTTCGTTTAATAATCTTCCCGTTTACCTGAAAAGCCAGCTGACTTTCATAACGGCCGCGTACCTCACCGGAATAGTTAGAATTTATACCATAGGAATTTTCTTCGACAATTTGCGCCCGCACTGCTGGTATTTCTTCTGTTGCAGGCTGCGTTTTAGAACATCCGCTTATGTTTGCACCTATCAGCAGAATCAAGCAAATATAAGCTCCCACAACGTTTCGTCGTTTTGCCACACAAGCCCCCCCTTTCACGCATTTTATCCCGCTTATTTTATCTTTTGCGGCAAGTTAAGACTCCCGCCTCTGCAAGCGGCGTTTGTTCAGGTGGGGCAGACTCCCCACCTGAACCGGATGTTTCAGCGATGCTGAAACAAGTTCACTCGCCCAGTTCCAAAATAAAAGGGCAAGGTTATTACCCTACCCATGTAACCAAGCAATCTAACTAGAGTGTTTATTTTTTTCTATAAATGAGGAAATTAACCGCCTGGCAATGCTAAACGGAATAGGTTTAAGTTTGATTTGCGGAATATCATCAACTGTATACCAATCTGCGTGTAGAAGTTCATTACGTTCGATGGTAAGATCACCTTTATCATACTCTGCATTAAATGCCAGCATCAGGGAATGGGGAAATGGCCACGGCTGATTTCCAAAATAAGTTATGTTTTTTATTTCAATACCTACCTCTTCTCTGGCTTCCCTTTTTAAACATTCCTCCAGCGTTTCTCCAGCCTCCACAAACCCGGCAACAACTGTATAAAAATCGGTTTTTAGATTCTTTACTAACAGAATCTTGTCTCCTTTTGTTATCGACAATATCACTGCTGGAGACAAACGGGGAAAAGACATATAGCCACATTTTGGACAGACTTTAGCTCGTTCATCTGCTTTCGTTACGGTAGGTTCACCGCATTTTCCGCAGAATTGATGTGTCTCATCCCAGGTGATTACCTGTATTGCACAACCGGCAACCCTAAACATATTGTCTTCAATTTGACCATATAAGTCCATAAGACCTTGAAATTCCATATTATCTGGCACTAATTGCCCGGCAGCATATACTGCTGTATAGCATGCCTGTTCACCTATGTTGCCAATGTAATGCCTATTTGTAAGTTTAGTTTTACTACTATCAAGATCATCTGAAGATGGAATCGCAAAACCTCCATCCACTTTTTTTACCAACAACTTATTCTGCTGGAATAAAAAATAAAATACCGGTACATCACTCTGTTCTGGCGGAACACATCCAGATTTAAAATTCATCATTCTCTCCTCTTTTCTTTTTTATCTAGTCGCTGAGTTAAGAATCCCCCCTTTATCGGCGGCGTGCTGAACAAATTCACTTTTTGATCACGCATAATTTGACTGTCGCACGGCGCAGAAGTTAGTTCTGGATACTAGCACTAATGAGTGTACAGAGCACTTGAGCAGATTATCGCTTGTCCAACTACCCGTCTAACCAGCCGGTGTATGGAAACAAATTGTAAAAATCACTGCAGATTTATTTTATTGTATCCTTATTTTGGATATTCTGTCAATAAAAAACTAGTGCAATATTCTGTTATTTAGTGGAAAAATTATTCGGCCACTGCTTCAGGCTGATCAGCCTGTTGTTGTGGACCGCCAGTCAGCGGTGGTCGTCCAGGTATTTTTTTCCTGCCGCAAACGCCGTGCCTGGAATATCACATTTTCTAATAGACGGTGATGGTTTGCTGACAACCAGGGTCCTTCCAACTCCAGGCCGGTAAAAGGAATATCATATTGATGAGATAAGGCTCGAATAAAAGCTTGGCCATTTATGGATGGTTGACAGGTGAACAAAGCTATATTAACGAGTCCGTCGAAAACTCCTGTCTCAATTGAACTTAGATACTTCCCTACCGCAACACTCGCCTCAGTAAAAACATTGTCGTTTATAAACCGGTGACCTTCTTTTAAGATATTTGTATAGGATACATGTTTATCATATACAATACCTGAACCTTGAATCGCTTTACGAAACCGTTGATTCATGAAATCAGCAAGCTGTAATGTAAAACACGAAGATATGGCAAGATTGGCTTCCTGTGCGTCTTGCGGGGAATTAAAGGAGGAAGAAATTATTGATCCTAAATTAAATTGCTGTTCTAAGCTATCATACCCTTTTTTAAATCCATAGCTTCTGGCGCAATCGGAAAAAAGATAGAGTATAAATTCGTGAAATCCCACGATTTTGGGGATGATTCCCTGTTGGCTGCAATAGGTGATTAACGGTTCCCGGATAAAAGCCATAGAGCCCCCGCCAAACAGCAATACTTTTGGCGTTTCATCCAGTGTGGCTTTTAAAGGGATTTTTCTTATCTTCCTGGCCCATTCTTCAAAGAGCTTTCCAGTTCCTGCATTCCTTTATGAAGATTAGGGACAACTTTGAGCATTTCTTCATGAAATATTCCGGATGCTTCTTCCTTATCAAGGGAGATGATTTTTAAAGCCCATTCTGCTTCATCAAATAGATCGCCCAAAACAAAAGCGGTTACTATATCCTTGCCAAATTCAAGTCCTTGTCCAAGATAATTGTTTTCCAAAGTAGTAAAGACGGAATAAAGGACATTAGGGTTTCCTATCCTTTCTGAAAAAACTTCCCAGGCATCAGGCCACGCGCCAATTTGACAAGGACAGGCATGTTCAACCCCCCAATAGACAAACAGCTCATCTTTTATATAATTTTTGGCAATATCTTCATAGTACATTCCTGCAAATAAATTCAGTGATGGACATTCCCTGCCAGAACATAATAACTTAGAATAGTACATCATATCGAAGGTTGGTTCTAAAAATCTGATACGCCAGCCCCGCTGTTCAAAGATGCTTTTAAGAAAAGGTGTTGCATTAAACATATACTGATTAATCGGCCAAATGTGTTCCACTCGCTGATCGTCGATAGTAAATTTATTACCATTACCATCAATAATATGAGTGAAATCCTCCGAGAAAGAAGCAGCCTTAAAATTTTGGTTCATCATTCTATTTAGGCCTCCAATTTGAAATTTCTTTTTTTGGACATTTCCCGCTCTTTAAGTTCAATAATATCCAAAAATGCGCCTACGCGAGTTTCAAAACCGGCATGAGCAGTATGTGAGTCGAATTCTAAATAGCAGAATACTTCTCCCGCTAATTTACTGCGGAAAGTATGGTACATGCTGACATCAGGCACACAGGAAAAACAGGATACCAGGCAAATATATACGTTAGGCGTTTTTTTCGCATAATTGATGGCATTTATAGTCTGTCTGGTAAAATACCAAACACCATTGCGGTCAGCTCCGTTTTCTTCCACTTGCGGCAACATATCAGCAGTGACCACATTATATCCTCTGCTGGTTATTTTCCGGGGCAAGGCCAAATTGGCTTCTGCAGAACAAATTACATAGGGCCTGCCGGCGAGAACAATCGTTGGTTCAGAAATTATCTTGTATAAATTCTCCTTTTTAAATTGCTCAAATTCTGTTTTATAGGACTCATAGTGAGCAAAGGCCCGTTCACCGGCTCTTACCGCAATATTTTTATCGATACATAGCTGCTCCCCTAACTTTCCGATCTGTTTAAGCGAAGTCTCTCTAAATTCATCTGAAAAACTGATTGGGAGCGGCAACAGCCTGCTGCTGTCGAGATTAAATGCGGTTCGAACCAAATCCGGAATAATTTCCGCATTACCGCAAATATAGTTATGTGTTTGGTGATCCGGGTTTTTCCCCTCAAAAACATGGGGTAAAAAAATGTAGTCAACCCCTTGCTGCAACAAATCATAGACTGCACCGTGCGCGATCTCACAGGGGTAGCAGATCGATCCCAATGTTTTTGCGTTTCCCTCTTTCGAGGCCTTGGATAAACTAACATTAAATCCTAACTCATTGATGAGTTTAGCATAAAATGGGTAGAACTCATACGTAGTTAAAGCCAGAGGAATCCCGATCGTACCCCGGGGGTGCCGAAATGTTTCGGCACCATATTTTTCAAACATCAGTTGATTGCGAACCGCAACCAGATCCTGTCCTTCAGCCTTTAACCGGCTGTGTTTTGGCTTTACCTCATATTTTGAACATAGTCCGCCAAACGGAAATTCCTTGCCCCGGACTTGAATCTTTTTAATTTCGCATATATTTTCACAAGCCGGGCATTTGAATGTTCTTTTTACTTCCATAGCACCTTTGAGTAACTCTCCCAAGTTATATGTTTTTAGCGAAAGTTCTCCTTCGTTAATCATATCCTGGGCCATTAGGCAACTGCCGACACACCCCATTAACTCAGGGTATTGCGGCACAACTACTTTGCGTTGGGTTAAAGCCGCTATCGCCAGGGCAACTGATCTATTCAGGGCTACCCCACCTTGGAACAGCAACCTTTCTCCCACTTCTCTTACGCCGACTAAACGGGAAATATAATTTCGTATAATTGAATAAACAAGGCCGGCAATAACATCTTCCGGCAGGGCCCCCTGTTGCAGGGCACTGCGTAAATCAGTATTGATGAAAGCGGCACATCGTTCTCCAAAAGCAATCGGCTGCAGGCTGCTTTCCGCCTTTTTGCTGATATCTTCAACAGAAATACCCAGATCCACAGACACTGCTTCTTCAAGAAAACTACCAGTCCCGGCTGAACAGCCATCATTCATGGCGTAGTCGACAGGAATTCCGTTGAGGAAGGAAATAAACTTCGAATCTTGTCCGCCGATTTCAAATACCGTATCCACATCCGGTACTTCTTCTGCCGCTGCTCTGGCATGCGATAAAATCTCATTAAAGCTTGGGCAGTTTTCGAAAAATACGGAAACAATTCCTCTGCCGGACCCTGTGACTGCAATTTGAACAACATGAATCTTTTTTTCGCCCACCTGTTTAACCAATTCCTGCAGGCAATTATTCACCGCAGTTATGGGGTTTCCGTGAGTTCGCAGATAACAGCTTGCATCAACAGTTCCCCGTGATAGATTAAAAAGAATCGCCTTAGTAGTTGTTGAGCCGGCATCGACCCCCATGATATAAGATGCGCCTTCAACCACTTTACGGGCATAATTCCCCTGTACTCTGTAATCAAGAAGGTTTTCCGCTTGGCGAAGAGGCGGCATGCTAAAAGGGGCTTGGGGCTCCTTAATACTGATATTTGAATAGAAAACAGCTGCTTGCTGAGGTAATTCATCTGCAAACAGTGATGCGCCAAAAGCCTCAAAACAAGGACTTTCTTCCCGCACTATCAGCTCTGAGTCTTGAAATAACCGACGTAATTGTTCAATAAATGGCTCATTTAAGGCTAGCCCGCCGATAACCATAATCGACCTTGTTTCCCACCGCGCCGCTGCCACCATTTTATATACTTTTTTTGCCAAATCATCAATCAGCGATTTGGCAATATCCGCGCGGCTGCATTCGCCTTTATTGAGCTTATGCGTGGCATCTGATTTGCAATAAACAGAACAACGGGTAGCCAGATCCACCGGGTTCCCGTTCAGGCTCTCCTGAATTCCACGCTCTAATGTCAAATCCATCCTTTGAAGTTGCTGGACTAAAAACTCACCTGTCCCGGCGGCACACTTTGATGAAGGAATGATATTGCGAATCCGCCCGTCTTTCAATGTATACACACTAAAAATTTCTCCGCCAAGCGAAAGCAATATATCTGGTTTTAAATCAAAATGCGCCAATGCTCTTTCTAAGCATTCCGATTCAGAACGGTATGGCAAATTAAATAATCCTTTTACAGCTTGTCCGGTAACTACCATTTTGACTTTTCCCTGTGCCGGATACCGTTTGATAATTTCCTGAACCTTTTCCAATGGGTTTCCTTCATGTCGTTTCATACCCATATAGTACTCTTGTGAGTTTGTCCTGCGGACCCACTTAACAGCTACAGAACCTATCTCCAAACCCTCACAAAAAGCTTCCCCGGTAATATTCCCCATGACCTTTTGCCTCCTCTAATCCCCGTTTATCTTTGCAGCGAATTAAGCCTCCCGCCTCTGCAGGCAGCGTTTGTTCAGGTGGGGTAACCCCCCCACCTGAACCCGCCGATGTTTCAGCTATGCTGAAACAAGTTCACTTACTAAAACCAACCTTGTTGTTACATACCTCCGGACATAGCATGTTTCTGGAACTGCCAGTTCCAAAAACTATTGTTGCTACTGCTATTTCTGAGATAACCAACCTTGCTGCAGTAATCTAAATAAACCGCGATTAACTCTTCGTTGATTTCAGGGCAAATTATGCCGCCCTGTGCCAGCACTTTTCTGGTATAGGTAGTATCGACATGTGATCTTTGTACCATTGAGGGATTAAACATAATTAGTTCAGTTGATATCGAACGGTAACTATTATTTTCACTATGCAAGTTGTTCATATATTCCCCGGCGCTGACAAACCGAATAGGATAACCCACTTTATCAATCATCGCTATAATATCTTTATAAGTCTTATAATCCGGATTTGATAAGTGATAGGTTTGATAGAGATTCTTTACAGACATACTAAGCCATACTATGCTCCGGCTCACATAATCAATAGGCGTTATATCAAAATGCCAGGGATTATCTATGGCCATTCCCAGCTCAATTGCCGTTTTGAAAAAATCATAGAATATACCAGGAGTATTGGTCAGGTTAAAGGGATAATATCCCAGCTTACTATCTCCCATAATGTAACCAGACCGCATTATTATCCATTTTAAATCTTTGGTGGAGCGAATGATTTTTTCTGCTTCAAACTTAGATTGGGAATAGCCAAGTTTGTTAAATTGCTGGCCAAAATCAAAATCGTTTTCGGTAAAGACTTCACCTTCTTTAAACTGGTGATCACCCATAATCCCATAGATGGTAGAGATATGAATAAAATATTTTTGTGAAGTTTTCAAAGCAAAGTTAACCATATTTTGGGTTCCAGCAATATTCACACCCTTTACTTCATTATATAATCCATGAAGACTGGTTTTTCCGGCGCAATGGACAACCATATCAATTGTTGCTGCTAATTCTTGATATAATTCAGGCGGCATTTCCAAAGAAGGGTGAGTTATGTCCCCTAAGACGGGAATTACACGGCGGTCAAATTCGGATAATAGTTTGTGATCCGGATCATGAACCTCTAGCATAGCTTGAATCCTTTGCTTTGCTTGCACGAGATTTTCCGCCCTTAACAAGCAATACAGCATACTATCACTATGATTCAGATATTCCCAGACCAGTCTCCCTCCCAAAACACCGGTAACACCAGTTAATAATATATTTTTTGTCTTAAGTTCTAGTGAGTCAGCCGGCAACTGGGATGGTTGCTTTGTTGTCGAAGTCAGTTTTTTAATTTTACTGTTTTGCCCTGCTGCATTCCTGTTGTTACTAATCATTGGTTCTGCTGCGGCAGGCTGGTGCTGGTTAACTTTCCCATTAATATACCCGGCCAATTTATTAACTGTGTTTTGATCAAAAATAACCTCCATATCAACTATGTCGCCAAATTCCTTTTGCAGATCATTAATGATTTTAATTCGGGCAAAAGAATCAAGACCATATACCTCAAAATCAACTTCCGGGTTCAATTCTTCTAGTTCTAAGCCTAACTCTTGTGCAACAACATGTGTAAGCAAGTCTTGAACTTCGTTAAATCCGGCAGCAGATTGTTCTTCTTCACCCCTATAGTATTGGTCAATTATTACCTGCTGCAAAGAATTTTCGTCATCGAATGAGTTCATTGTAGCGTTCGGGTTACTTCCTGCCTCCTTTATCTCTTCCATTTCGTTTCGCACTAGATTCCCGGCCTGATTATTCAGTTGATTTCCTGTAGTAACAGGTTCTCCACATGACGCTAAGTGATTATCTTTTGCCGAAATCCAATACGACTTCTGTTCAAATGGATAGGTCGGCAAAGAAATTATATTTCCGTGATCAAGCTTTTTCCATGGTACTGAAACTCCTTCAACCCATAAAGCGGCCAGTTTCTCCATATCATGTTGTCGGATTAACACATTTACCTTCTCCCGGGATTGTTCCTTGCTCAATACTGGCAGCAATCCGGCTGTACAGCCATAGAGGATGGTATTAAGATCAGCGGCCGTCTCCTGGTGATTAACAAATTTTGTTAATCGGTCAATAAAATCGTTCCATGTCTCGCCAATGATAGCCATTCTTTCTTCCATAGGTTCCCGGCCGATCTGCAGAGTATACGCGATATCCGCAATAGCAGCATTATCTGTAGGAACTGCACTGGAATTGCTGCAAAAATCACGCAACCGCTTGGCATACTCATACAAACAAGCCTTAGTCCTTGCTGAAAGCAACATAATTTGAGGAGCAACACGCTCACATTCCTGTGCTTTTGTTATACTTTGGTACTCTTCAAGGATCATATGCGCATTTGCCCCGCCAGCTCCAAAAGAACTAATGGCCGCTCTTCGGGGAAGAGTTTGAAAAATGCCATTTTTGTTTTCTGTTATGGGAGTCCATTCCGTCAACTTTTGCTGTACATAGAAGGGTGAATTATCAAATTCAATGTTCGAATTAAGCTTCTCTGAATGCAATGAAGGCACGATTTGCTTATGCTTTAATTGCAGTAATACTTTGGTTAGCCCTGCCATCCCTGCAGCTGCTTCTAAATGTCCAATATTAGATTTCACAGATCCGACCGCACAGTACTGCTTATCTTGAGTAAATTTATGATAAGCCTTAGTTAACCCATTTATTTCAATAGGATCACCAAGCGAAGTACCTGTACCATGTGCTTCAATATAAGTGATAGTACGCGGGTCTACTTGCGCTTTGTGCAGCGATTCTGCTATCAGGTCGGCTTGCGCAGTTAAATTAGGGACGGTGTATCCGTTAGTTTTTCCACCATGGTTTATGGAAATATCTTTAATTACTGCGTAAATCTGATCTTGATCAGCAATAGCTTTTTGCAACGGTTTCAACAGAACAGCCCCTACACCCTCACCGGGTACATAGCCATCCCCGCCTTCGCCAAAACTACGGCAACGACCGTCACTGGACAAAAATCTGTTCCGACATAACTGCAGATATTTATTTGGATGTAAGGAAAGACTAACCCCACCCGCAATGGCCATTTCACAATCGCCGTGACAGATGCTATTGCAGGCTAAATAAATAGCTGTCAATGAGGAGGAACACATGGTATCCAAAGCTATACTCGGGCCATTAAAGTTATAAAAATAGGAAATACGATTAGCAATCGAGGCAAAGGATTGAGTTGGCAGTACACCATTCTCCCTGTGTCCACCCCCCAAGAGCTGATATTCGCTCCACATAACCCCTGCAAACACTCCCACTTTGGCGTGCTCGCGTAAGCGGCTCTTGGTATAACCGGCGTCCTCCATAGTCTCCCATACAGTCTCCATAAAAAGTCTTTCCTGAGGATCAATCTGCTGGGCATCCAGGGGGGCAATATTAAAGAGCAACGGATCAAACTTATCGATATCAGCTAAGAAACCGCCCCACTTAGAATACATGGTTCCTGCTATATCTTTATTACGGGTATAATATTGACGGTAATCCCATCTCGAAGGGGGTATTTCCGTGATACAATCCTGGCCATCACGCAGATTTTGCCAAAATTCCTGCATATTGTCCGCCTGAGGATAGCGGCCTGAAACACCAATGATGGCGATATCTAAGGGGCCTATTTCTTTTTTCTCCTGAGCTTTTGTTCTAGGAGAGATAAATCTGGATCGTTTACGACTACTAAAGGATGGTTTTACAGGTTTTGTCCTAGCGGCAAAGCAGCTGGGATCATCAATAGTTGCTGCAGCTTTATCCTCTATCTCAAATAAATGGAGGAGTTGCTTCCGGTATGATTGTAAGAAATATTCACTTAATTCCTGGATGTTTTGGTATTCAAAAAATAGTGTTTTCGGCAATGACCCAAATCTTTTTTCTAATTGATTGGTTAATTGCATAATCATGACCGAATCTATGCCGTATTTCTCCAGCGGAGCATCCTCTTCAATCCGCTGCGGCGGCAACTTAATAATGGAAGAAAACAGTTGTTTAAGAAAATCTACGACTTTTCCCCCCAGCAAATTTTGCTCACCTGCCGTAACCGCTTTGTTTTGTTCTCCGCCAGCCGGTTGCGTTGTCTCAGTATCGATGGATTGCCCCAAGAAAACTTCATGAAGTCGTTTGCGGTCACCTTCCATAATGGCCATTTGCTCAAAGCCTAAGGCAATGCCCTGGTACAAGGCTCTGATACCAGTTGTAGTCTGCATGGCAACCAGCCCCATGTTTTGCCGCATACTGTTTTCAATTTTGGCGTCAACTCTCATCCCACCATCTTTCCACAGCGGCCAGTTGACAGACAGGGTTTGTCCCTGCCGCTGGCCTGAAGCGACCAAGGTAGTGCGATACGTGGCGTAAGCATCCATAAAAGCGTTGGCAGCTGCGTAGTCGCACTGTCCTGGATTGCCAAAAGCTCCGGTCACAGAAGAAAAGAGAATAAAGAAGTCAAGCGCCAATTCTTTTGTTGCCTGATCCAGGTTCACAAGCCCTGTAACCTTGGGAGCCAGGACTGCCTGCAATTCGTCGCTGGTTTTCT
This sequence comes from Sporomusa sp. KB1, assembly GCF_007830295.1. Taxonomy (GTDB): domain Bacteria; phylum Bacillota; class Negativicutes; order Sporomusales; family Sporomusaceae; genus Sporomusa. The sequence goes on from NZ_VLKC01000002.1 coordinate 4,891,781, forward strand.
TAATAATGAATCCATCCTGGATCATACCCGCACTGTGGATAATGCCGTGAAGGTCGCCGAATTCTTCCCTGATACCTGTGATTAGGTCGGTAACTGCCTGCTTTTGGGTCACATCGGTTTGTCTGTATACCGCACAAGCACCCAAGGCTTCCAGTTCTTCTAATTGGGCTTGCTTACCGTTAGTAAGCGGAGAACGTCCAGTAAGAATCAATGTCGCATTCTTAACCTGCTGCGCGATTTCTCTGGCAAATAGGCGTCCCAGACCACCAGTGCCGCCAGTGATCAGATAGATACCCCTGTCTTTCCATGGAATTCTTACTTCTTCCGGGGAAGGTTCCATTTCACGCCAACTGGCAACATAACGTTTATCGTCCTGATAGCAAATGTGGCTGCCAACAAGACTTTGGCTATTCTCCTTCAGCTTTTCTGCCAGCCCTGCTGCCGCTTCTCCCGGTTCCACCTCAATCAACTGTCCAGTCAGTCTGGGATTTTCCAGCTGCGCTGTTTTCAACAGTCCGGAGAGTCCTGAGAAAAGCCGCTGCTGACCCTGGCTGAAAACGACTATCTGGAGCAACACTTTGTCCTTGGTTTTTTGTTTGAGGATGGTTTGGATTTCTTCAAAGGCTTTTGTGGTATAGGCTTGGAACCGCTTGGCTATGTCTTGCTCCTTTGCTTCTACGGTGAGAAAGCGTACCCCCGTTATTTGCGTTTGGATGCTTTCCCGGATAATATCGCCCGGTTCACAGAGCATAACCAAATGCTGATCATACTCAAGGCCTGCGGCTTGTCCGGCAAGACCTTGTTCTTGCCAGCATGGCCGGAGCATTAACGTCCCGGGAACTGACTGCGATCCTGCCGAACCTAATTCCCCTTCCAGAACCCTTGATGAAAACCCGGTCATTCGCACACAGATATTTCCTTGCCCGTCACACAGGTCAATATCGAATTTCGGCAGCTTAGCTGTGGCTTTACTAGATTCACTATAGCGAATCCAAGCCCACATTTTTGCTGTACAATTGCCCAGGATGGCAAGTTCCTGCAGGGCAAAGGGAAGCGGCAGCTTGAGGGAACTTGTATCCTGTATAGTACCAGCACCCAGCAGTAATCCCAGCGACGCCTGCAAGGCCGCATCCAGCAAACTGGGATGCAAAGTGAATTGCTGTTGTGTACCGGCGACTGAAGAAGGCAGGGACAGCTGCGCCAACACCTGATCTGCGCCCAAATATATTTTCTCAATCCCCTGGTGGCCCGGACCATAGGCGAACCCCATAGCCCGGAAAGTATCATAGCATTGCAGGGCTGAAAGGGTTGCCTGGCTGCACTGGGCTTGCAACTCTTCAAGGTTTAGGGCTGGAAGCGCTGCCGCCTTGCTCAGCACGGCGCTGCCCTGGCTGTGTACTACCGGCTCTGCCTGGTTCTCTTCGCTATATATTTCAAAAGATAGCAGTCCGTTATCCTCAGGGAAGATTCCGGTATGCACCTGAACCGGCTGGTCTCCCAGGATAATGGGGCGTACCCAGACTACATTTTGGAGCCGGATTCCGGTCTGGCCGTCCTCCGGGGCTCCTGCCGCCTGTTCCACTGCGGTGCGGGCCATCTCAAGGCAGGCCACGCCAGGCAAAACCGGTTTGCCTTTTATGATATGATCAGCCAGGAAAAATTCCTTGCCGGTGAAGGTAGAGGTAAAACGCTGTTCATATAAGTTAGATGTATTTTGGTGCAACAAGGGATGAATAGAGTCTGTAGTAGCTGTAGCTGCCGCTATGCTGTGATCAGCCCTGGCGTCAACCTCAGGAATCCAGTACCGTTCTCTGGTGAAAGGATAGGTTGGCAAGCTGATGCGCCGGGGCTTATTGTCACCATAAAGCTTGTTGCAATCAAACCGTAACCCTTTGACCCACAGTTCTAGAAATTTCCCATACTTTTTGCGGCTGATCCATTTATCAACGGCTTCCGACAATTCTTCATCCACAGTAAAAATTGATACCGTCTCGTTATTGTGTTTGACCTGTCCCTGGTACAAATCTTCTATATCAGCCTTACCTTCCAGAAAATCATTTAATTTTTCTTCAAGTTCTGTGATCGAGCAAACAAGCACCGCCAGACGTTCTTCCATAGCCTCGCGTCCTACCTGAAGCGTATAGGCCATATCGGCCAGACTGCTGTCGGTAATTTGCTGCGCCTCAATTGCGCTCAACAATCGTTGCACCTGCTCTTGCAGCTGCTCCTTACTTTTTGCCGATAGCATGATAATTGCCGGCGTGCCGGGGGTAACCAGCGTTTGAGGTTGTTCCGGGCTTGGGGGAATATATTCTTCGATCACGATATGGGCATTTGCTCCTCCGGCGCCAAAGGATGATATTCCGGCCATCCTTGAGCATTCCCTGATTTCGCCATTGCTATTGAGCACCGGCTGGTTCCAATCCGCAAGTTTCTGCTGGACTATGAAGGGGGTATTGTTGAAATCAATATGGGGATTTAATACCTCAGAATGCAGGGAAGGCACTAATTGGCGATATTTTAGCTGGAGCAATACTTTCGTTACTCCGGCAATTCCTGCCGCACTTTCACAATGCCCAATATTCGATTTAGCTGATCCGATTGCGCAGAACTGTTTATCTTTCGTGTAGTCCTCAAACGCTTTCGTCAAGCCCGCGATTTCAATCGGATCACCCAGTGAAGTTCCGGTACCATGAGCTTCCAGATAACTGATCGTCCGGGGATCAATCCCGGCTTCCTTAAAAGCTTGGCCAATAACACTGGCTTGGGCGTTGGGGTTTGGCACTGTATACCCGTTGGTCTTTCCTCCATGATTGATGGAGGTCGCTTTGATAATGCCATAAATGTGATCGCCATCGGCAATGGCTTTCGACAGCGGTTTGAGCAGTACCGCCCCTACGCCTTCTCCGGGCACATAACCGTCGCCGCCTTCACCAAAGCTTTCACACCGCCCTTTACTGGATACAAACTTACTCTGACCGAGAAATAGGTATTTGTTAGGGTGAATGGAAACATTGACACCACCGGCTATCGCAAACTCGCATTTGCCCAGTTGCAGGCTTTGGCAGGCCAGATGGATTGCGGTTAAAGAGGAGGAACACATGGTATCCACAGCCATGCTGGGTCCATGGAAATTACAAAAATAGGACACACGGTTGGCTACTGATGATGGATTGCCCCAGACAGCGACCGATCGGCCCTGAATCTGTTCCTGGGCTCCATATAGCTGGTACTCTTCGTACATCACTCCCACAAAAACCCCTACATTGCCTTCCAAACCAGAGCCCTGAATCCGTCCAAGCTCTTCCCTTGTATAGCCTGCGTCCTCTAAGGTTTCATAGACGCACTCTAAAAATAGACGCTCCTGAGGATCCATAATTTCTGCTTCGCGGGGTGAAATAGTAAAGAACAGCGGATCAAATTGATCCTCACCATCAATAAAACCTCCCCACTTGCTGTAGGTTTTTCCAGGTTTATTTCTGTCTTCATCAAAGTACAAGCTATGATCCCAACGATCTTGGGGAATTTCAGTAATACAATCCTTTCCTTCCCGCAGATTCTTCCAAAATTCATGGATATCTCTCGCTTGCGGATACCGGCCCGCAACACCAATAATGGCGATATCTAATGGTTTTTTTTCTTCCCTGGATTCTATACGCAGGGATGCAAAACGGGAACGTTTGTGACTGGCAAGGACCGGTTCTTTAGTCCCGGTCACAGGGATATGGTCTTGGATATCCGGGACAACTGCTGCTGCTTTTCCCTTGCTTCCCAGTAATGCTATCAGTTGATCCCGGTAAGCTTCCATGAAATATCCGGTTAATTCCCGGATATTTTGATATTCAAAAAACAATGTTTTTGGCAGTGAACCAAATGTTTTTTCCAGTTGAGCTGTCAATTGCATAACCATGATCGAATCGATTCCGTACTTTTCCAACAAAGCATCTGCATCAATACGATCAGTTGATAATTTGATGACCGAAGCAAGCATTTTCTTGAAATAATGTATGGCTTTTTCCTGGAGCAAATCCTGGGCAATGACTGGCATTACTTGGTTTTCTTCGATGGAAACCGGTGCTTTTACGGTTTCTGTTGTAGACGCTTGCCCTAAGAGTTTGGCCTGAATCTGTGTAAGATCGCCTTCCAGTACCATCATTTGCTCCTTGCCGGCGAGCAGGCCCTGATACAGAGCCCGGATGCCGACTTGGGTCTGCATGGCAACCAGTCCTGTGTTTTGCCACATTACCTTTTCGGTTTCGGCGTCAACTCTCATCCCACCATCTTTCCACAGCGGCCAGTTGACAGACAGGGTTTGTCCCTGCCGCTGGCCTGAAGCGACCAAGGTAGTACGATACTTGGCGTAAGCATCCATAAAAGCGTTGGCAGCTGCGTAGTCGCACTGGCCTGGATTGCCAAAAGCTCCGGTCACAGAAGAAAAGAGAATAAAGAAGTCAAGCGCCAATTCTTTTGTTGCCTGATCCAGGTTCACAAGCCCTGTAACCTTGGGAGCCAGGACTGCCTGCAATTCGTCGCTGGTTTTCTTAATAATGAATCCATCCTGGATCATACCCGCACTGTGGATAATGCCGTGAAGGTCGCCGAATTCTTCCCTGATACCTGTGATTAGGTCGGTAACTGCCTGCTTTTGGGTCACATCGGTTTGTCTGTATACCGCACANGCACCCANGGCTTCCAGTTCTTCTAATTGGGCTTGCTTACCGTTAGTAAGCGGAGAACGTCCAGTAAGAATCAATGTCGCATTCTTAACCTGCTGCGCGATTTCTCTGGCAAATA
>NZ_VLKC01000002.1:4896674-5155772 GCF_007830295.1 Sporomusa sp. KB1
GCCAACAAGACTTTGGCTATTCTCCTTCAGCTTTTCTGCCAGCCCTGCTGCCGCTTCTCCCGGTTCCACCTCAATCAACTGTCCCGTCAGTCTGGGATTTTCCAGCTGCGCTGTTTTCAACAGTCCGGAGAGTCCTGAGAAAAGCCGCTGCTCACCCTGGCTGAAAACGACTATCTGGAGCAACACTTTGTCCTTGGTTTTTTGTTTGAGGATGGTTTGGATTTCTTCAAAGGCTTTTGTGGTATAGGCTTGGAACCGCTTGGCTATGTCTTGCTCCTTTGCTTCTACGGTGAGAAAGCGTACCCCCGTTATTTGCGTTTGGATGCTTTCCCGGATAATATCGCCCGGTTCACAGAGCATAACCAAATGCTGATCATACTCAAGGCCTGCGGCTTGTCCGGCAAGACCTTGTTCTTGCCAGCATGGCCGGAGCATTAACGTCCCGGGAACTGACTGCGATCCTGCCGAACCTAATTCCCCTTCCAGAACCCTTGATGAAAACCCGGTCATTCGCACACAGATATTTCCTTGCCCGTCACACAGGTCAATATCGAATTTCGGCAGCTTAGCTGTGGCTTTACTAGATTCACTATAGCGAATCCAAGCCCACATTTTTGCTGTACAATTGCCCAGGATGGCAAGTTCCTGCAGGGCAAAGGGAAGCGGCAGCTTGAGGGAACTTGTATCCTGTATAGTACCAGCACCCAGCAGTAATCCCAGCGACGCCTGCAAGGCCGCATCCAGCAAACTGGGATGCAAAGTGAATTGCTGTTGTGTACCGGCGACTGAAGAAGGCAGGGACAGCTGCGCCAACACCTGATCTGCGCCCAAATATATTTTCTCAATCCCCTGGTGCCCCGGACCATAGGCGAACCCCATAGCCCGGAAAGTATCATAGCATTGCAGGGCTGAAAGGGTTGCCTGGCTGCACTGGGCTTGCAACTCTTCAAGGTTTAGGGCTGGAAGCGCTGCCGCCTTGCTCAGCACGGCGCTGCCTTGGCTGTGTACTACCGGCTCTGCCTGGTTCTCTTCGCTATATATTTCAAAAGATATCAGTCCGTTATCCTCAGGAAAGAGTCCGATATGCACCTGAACCGGCTGATCCTCCACAGCAATTGGTCGGGCCCAGACTACATTTTTGAGCCGGATTCCGGTCTGTTCCGCTTGCCAATCTCCTGTTGCCTGTTCTACTGCCGCCCGGGCCATTTCAAGATAGGTCACGGCAGGTAACATCTTCCGGCCCTTCACAATATGATCGGCCAGGAAAAACTCCTGCCCTGTAAAGGTCGAACTAAAGCGTTGTTCAGAAAAATCCGATGTGTTTTGCTGCAATAACGGATGGCCGGAAGCCAGTGTGCCAAAACCCGTTATTGTACTGGCGGACATTTCAGTGTCGGTGTCAGATATCCAAAAACGTTCTCTGGCAAACGGATAAGTCGGAAGATTGATTCGATATATTTTCTCATCAGGAAAAATCATCTTCCAATTGAGATTATGTCCCTTTACATACAATTCAGCCAAAACCCTGAGTTTATTGCCATATTCCTGCTGATCCTGCAAGTCATTTGCTTGCAATTCTTTGATAATCGTCTCACCTAACTCTGCAAAGAGAGGTTGTATTTGGTGTTCTTTTTCCATACTACTTTTTGTAAAATATTCTGCCGCTTTTCCTTTTTCCAGAACTTGCTTTAATTCTTCCTGGAGCTCTTGCACATCCTTTATCACAAAAGCGGACCTTTTCTCAAAATTCTCTCTGCCCAAAAGCAAGGTCGCACTAATATCGATGAGTTTATTTTCTTGTCTCTTGTCCTCCAGCCAATGCAGCAGGTCTTTTTCTTTCCGCCGCAATGCTGTCTCTGTTTTGGCGGATAAACAAATTAAATAATAAGGAAGTTCAGGATTGGGATGCCTGGCAGTAACAGGTGCCTCTTCCAGAACCACATGGGCATTCGTACCGCCAAATCCAAAAGAACTTACGCCTGCTCGCCGGGGAAAATATTCATTGTTTTTATCTGCTAAGAGAGGCCAATCCGTTAACTGATCTATAAAATAAAACGGGCTGTTTTCACTTACAATGCGGTGATTTAGCCGTTTGAAATTTTGGAGCCCGGGTAACTGTCGGTATTTCATGGACAATAACACTTTGATTACCCCGGCAATTCCGGCCGCAGCTTCCAAATGACCTATGTTGGTTTTTACAGACCCCAAACCGCAATAATTTTTCCTTACTGTTTGCCCCTGTTGCGAAGTAAGGCGGGAAAATGCTTGCTGCAATCCTTGAAACTCAATGGGATCTCCTTTGGGAGTACCAGTTCCGTGAGCCTCAATATAACTGATACTCTCAGGTGAAACCCTTGCTTGTTTATGTGCTGCTGCAATCACATCTGCCTGGGCGTCGGCACTAGGATAGGTTAAGGTATGGGTTTTTCCGTTATGATTAACAGCGCTTCCCTTCAAAATGCCATAAATAGAATCCCCATCCGCAATAGCTTGATCTAAAGGCTTGAGCAAAATCATGCCTGCACCTTCACCGCGTACATAGCCGTCAGCACTTTCATCAAAGGTTTTACACGACCCTGTAGGCGATAACATACCGGTTTTTGAAAATGAAATATAGCGGGTTGGCGTCAATAATATACTAACTCCCCCTGCCAAGGCCATACTGCACTCTCCTGAGTGCAAAGACTGAACAGCTGTATGAATGGCGCTAAGAGAACCGGAGCAAGCAGTATCCAGCGCAATACTTGGTCCTTTTAAATTCAAATAATAGGAAATACGATTAGCGATTACTGGCGAGGCAGTTCCTGTAGAATGATAAGTTTCTATTTTGCGAAATTTTCTTTCTTGCAATTCTTTATAGTCAAAATTAAAAACCCCGATGTAAACACCAACTTTTTCCCCTGATACCTGAGAAGAGCAAATCCCTGCATCCTCTAAACAATCCCAGGTAAGTTCCAGCATAATCCGTTGCTGGGGATCCATTACTTCGGCTTCCCGGGGAGAAAGGTTGAAAAATTCGGCGTCAAAAGCATCCACATCAGCAATAAATCCTCCCCATTTACTAATACTCTTATTTATTTCACTTTGAGGATCTCCCCAAAAAGCTTTATAATCCCAGCGTTCTTTAGGAATTTCCTGAATACTTGAGCGTCCCTGTTTAAGGTTTTCCCAGAATTGTTCATAATTGTAGGCTCCGGGAAACCGGCATGACATACCGATAATGGCTATATCAGTTACCTGTTGTTGATAATACTTGCATTCGTTCCCTTCTTGATACTTTTCATTCTCCGGTTGAAACTTTTTATCTGACATAACTTTGACTCCTCCCTTAATAAATTAGTAGTTTCTCGGAAACTTGAGATGTTATATGTATCAAGGAAATTAACGTAGGTCTTTTTTTATTTCCTGCTGCAAGTCATACGTTTTTTTATAAACCAGATTCCCTTTTTATTCGTTGGACTAAACCAGTTAAAACTCTGGCTGGTCCGATTTCCTCAAATTCCATTTCCCCAAGGATCAGTAGATTCTTAATGCTTTCATTCCATTTGACTGGACTTGTAAGCTGCTCAATTAAGGTCTGTTTAATAGCTGATTGTTTATATGGCCGGGCGTGAACATTCGAAATTACTGTAATCGCCAATTCGGAAAACTTAAAGTTATCCAGGAAAACGGCAAACTTATTTTTAGCTTCTGTCATATACCGGGAATGAAAAGCTCCGCTTGTTTTTAAAGGAATGAACATCTGGACTGCCTTGATTTTCTCAAAAACTACCCTCGCTTGATCGATATCAGTTTTTAAACCTGAAATTACGATTTGCGATGGTGAGTTATAATTGGCAATTTCGATATTTTGCAAGTGATTCTGTTGTAAAACAGCTGTTATTTGTTCTTCATCCAGCCCGATAACTGCGGCCATGCCTCCCCCTGTAGCCTGGCTCATGAGTTCCCCTCTTTTTTTTACCACTCTTAATCCAGTTTCAAAATCAAACGCTCCTGCCGCAAATAATGCATTGTATTCTCCCAAACTGTGACCTGCTACAAAATCAGGTTTCTTCCCTGTTTCTTTGATTTTTTGCAGATAACTTAGCGCATTGACTATGTATAAAGCTGGCTGCGTATATTGGGTCTGACTTAATTTTGCTTGTGGGTCTTCCAGACAAAGTTCTTTAATGGAATAGCCTAAAACTGCATCTGCCTGCATCGTTAATTGTTTAAACTCTTCAAAAAGTGTCCCACCCATTTCTTTTGTCTGTGAACCCTGACCGGGAAAAATATAGGTAATCATGTCTTCCTATCCCCCTTTTTATTAATAGTCAGTGTACTAACATACATCGTTATTAAGTTGTTAATTATTAGTTATTTATTTACATTTATATCAAATATTTGATTTTATTTCCATAAAGTTTGTCTTAAAAGGCACTATGCTTGTTTATAAAGTTGAGCAGACCGAATGAAACAGCAGCGCATTGAATAGCTTAAGCAGTATATTTTACAGACAAAAAAGGGGCAAGAATGCAAAACATGTCGCAACATGCTGCATTCCTGCCCAATTTATGGCCAAGCCTTCTAACTATACTTAAATGCAATATCGATTTTGAAACTCTTTCGCACATTCCAAGGTCATTAGTGCGGTTTCTTTCGTGTTGGCCAACTTAACAAGATAGGATTTATTACCCCAGGGAGAAAGTTCTCTCACCATCTTTGGATTAATGATAAAACTCTTGTGACAACGGAAAAAATGGTATCTTCCCAATTGTTCTGTCAGATCCTGTAAAGATTCATAGGTCTGCAAAACAATATCTCCTACTGCATAAATCATTGTTTTACGATTGCTGCGGGTAATTAACACGATATCGGAAATATTTATAAACGTGCTTTTGTCATTGGAGACTATCTTAAGTTTAATAGGCTCTCCTTTATCTAACGGACTTTCCAGTCTCAGCAAATCGTTTCCGTCTCTAACTGTCTTCAATTCTTTAATTCGTTGTATCGTGTGCTCAATGCGTTCCCTATTAAAAGGCTTAAGTAAGTAGTCAAAGGCATATACTTCAAAAGCCTCATGAGTATAGCAATTATATCCGGTAGCAAACACCAGAAAAACATTGACGTTAAGTTCAAAAATTTTCCTGGATGCTTCCAGCCCGCTCATTTCCGGCATATCAATGTCCAACAATACCACTTCCGGCTCTAGCTTTTCCACCATTTCTACCAGTTGCTGCCCATTCTCCGCTTCGCCGATAATACTGACCCCGGGAATCTCCATCAGGATATGTTTTAAAACCCGTCGCATTATGGAATCATCCTCAGCAATGATAACTTTTAACATGTAATATATTTACCTTTCCCATTAGTAATACTATAAGAACATCTCTTAACCCTGCCATTCATAACTCGCTTCCTTTAGGTATTAACCCTTGCAGCTGCTTTCTGCCCTCCGGTATTATCACCTTGAAGCAAACACCATTGCAATCACTGTTCACCCTAATATCACCATTATATTTATGTACTAACTTTTGCGTGCTGTATAGTCCCATACCCCTCCCCTCCCCTTTGGTAGAAAATCCTGGTGCAAAAATCTTGTCCACAACATTACTCGGAATATTCGGCCCAGGGTTTTTCACTTCCAAAATATAACCTGCCAACTCTTGCCTGATACTGACCGTTACCTTACGTTCTGGCACTGGCTGATCGTTTACTGCGTCTAGAGCATTGTCAATGAGATTTCCTAAAATAAAGTTAATATCCCGGGTTTGTTGGGAAAACTGCTGAAAACTGGTTTCCACTGTAATCTGCAGGTCAATTTTACGGGCTTCGGCCAGACCAGTCTTGGTATAGAGCAGGGCAGTAACCCCTAGATTGCCGGTTTTTATCAATTCGGCCGTAGCTGCCACTTCGCCTACACTTTTTTTTATGTATTCCCTGGCCTCTTGAAACTCCTGTATTTCTAATAAGCCGTAAATTACCTGCAGTTCGTGAGTAAAGTCATGGCGCTGTATGCGCATGGTATACAACAATTCTTCTACCTGGCGAAAGGTATCAAGCTGTGCCTTGAGTTCAATTTCCCGGCTCATGAATTCTGTCAGTTCTTTGACTATAATTATAGTGATAATGGGTAAAACTGCAGTACCTATATAAAATAACAGTTGAATATCTTCACGTAGATGTTCTTGCATTACCGAATGATATTGATAACCCATGTGTAAAATTATTACTGTTTGGGTGAATAATAATCCCGTTAATCGAAAAAAAATCATCCGGCTTTCCGGTGGACAGTGCTCTATTATCCATATATTATAGCGGTAAATCAAAAAAACGAGCAGTATATTAATCGCTAATTGCAAGGGAAATGCCAGCAACTGCACTGCTGTATGCACACCAAACGGCAGTGTAACCATTTTAGCCACTAGTAAGAAAAAAATGGCAAACAACGTCTGGATACAACCCATCTGCAGGATTTGGCGAAAACTGGGTCTACCTCCGACCATGGACAGACTCAACCAGGCTACGACCATGGCTTCTGGAAAAGAAAATAAGACAAGCGTTATCGCGTTAAGCTCTGGCATTTTATTCTGCCCCCCTCTATACTCTCTGTTCCTCTATCAAAAACATTATATATTACATTAATTCTTGTATAATATTACTATATTTACCATAAATTATTAAATTCCTGCCGCATTTACATAATTTAACAGGAATTTTAAACTGTTTTTACATTACTAGTGATATGGTTTTACACATCCACCTATAATAACGGCTTATTTATCTTAGTCCGCGAGTCAAGACTCCCGCCTCTACAGGCGGCGTTAATTCAGGTGGAGTAGACTCTCCACCTGAATCCCCAATGTTTCGCTATGCTGAAACGAGTTTACTTTTACTGTCTATATAACAGACAAATGCCTTACAGTTCGGAGCTTTGAACTGTAAGGCATTTATTTAGTCTAAGTGCTAAATTACAATTATTATTCATCATTGTTACCCTAAGATTTTCTTTGCCAATTTATTTCTGGCCGGATATTGCTGGTATAGCCTGCTGGATTTAGCAGTAAGCTCCCGTCTACATTCTACTGATTTGTTCAACTCTGCTAAAGCGATATCCAAGGCCTCACCTTTTTCATAAATCTCCTGTTCGCGCCACTGAGTCATTTGTTTTCGGTTTCTAGCCTCACGATATTCCTTGGCTAATCTAATAACACCCCATAGACGCTCAATTTCGTTTTGCATCTTTAATGGATCAGTCATATCCAATACTCCTTTTGCTCTTCCAGGTACCCACAACCTACACAAGCACCGATGATAAGATTATTTGGCAATTAGTCATTCCAGTCACATTAACTCAACTGGCGCCAGTTTAAGCCAATGACCATATAGTACGAGTGAAGGGGCCTACTCTTGCAGTAAGCCCGTCGCGCCCCTTCATCCTTGTCGATTTAGTACGGTCTTACTATAATCTTGATATTCTCTTCTTTCCGGTTTACCAGTTCCTCAAAACCTTTTTCAATAATATCGTCAATACTAATCTTACCGGTAATCATTGGTTCAACGTTTATCCTGCCATCCGACATAAGCTGGATAGCCGGTGCAAATTCGCCATAGTACGCCAAACAGCCTTTTACATCTCTTTCGGTGAAAGACAACGCATTAAAATTCAGAGAAGTTTCTTTTTCATAAATACCTACAATAACTACCTTACCTGCAGAGCGTGCGCATTCAATGGCTGTAGGGGTTGCTTTGTCACTACCCACACAGTCTAGCACAACATCGGCGCCGCCATGGGTAAGTTCCTTGATTCTAGCCACTACATCAATTTTCGAAGGATCCAAAACTTCATTGGCGCCCACCTGTAGAGCAAGCTCCTTCCGGGCTTTAGCCATTTCAATACAGTAAATTTGGCTGGCACCAGCGGCCTTTGCGGCCATAATAGCACCCATGCCGATAGTCCCTGCACCGACAACAACTACGGTGTCGCCAATAATCACTGGCGCCCGGCGCACAGCATGAATGGATACAGCCAGCGGTTCAACTACAGCGGCCGTTTCATAGGACATTTCATTCGGAATTTTATACATTGTATACGCAGGTACATTTACATACTCGGCAAAAGCACCATCAGTCATTAACCCGGTAAAAGCCAGTTTCTCGCATAGGCTATACCGATTCTCTTTGCAGCGCGGGCATTCCCAGCATACTTGACAGGCATCAGGAGCAACCCGGTCACCGACTTTAACATTCGTAACGCCAGGACCTACCTCTACTACTTGCCCGGAAAATTCATGACCAAGAATTATCGGTGCTGTATCTCCAGTCAGGGCATGCGGTTTATCTACAGGAATGAAAATTGGACCAGCCAAATATTCGTGTAGATCTGAGCCGCAAATCCCACACCACTCTACTTTAACCTTTACCCAACCTTCTTTAGGGCTTGGCGGCTCCGGAACATCCATAACCCGAACATCCTTTTTACCATACCATACTGCTGCTTTCATCGAAAAGATCCCCCTTTTATATGTTGGTTTTAAAAATATATCCTAAATGTAAAACACTTTCCTCCTTCCCCTTTTCTGCTTTGGCATCGCCTATATCTTATGAACAATACCCAAAGTCGCAATATTACAAATTTTATTTTCATGAATAAGCGCTAGCATCACACCCCTATTTATTGCAAAAAACATGCCAACATTTTGAATTATTGTACAATTTAAATAAGTCTGCGGAATGGAAGCATTTTGTTTATATTAGAAAGTAGCGCTACAACCCGGCTTGTAGCGAAGTGTTTCGATAATTTGCAAAGTGTATTCTTGCAACTACATAACCCATACTACACATTGCAACATTTCGTCCAAAAACCAACAACAATTGCGCATTAACAGCTTAGCCAGCACTTAAAGCGGAAACGAAAAAGGTCTACCGTCTTACTCACGGTAGACCTTTTTGTCCAGAGTTCTAGTTTTAGTAAATGAAATCCAGGGCACAGTAGAAGACGCTGTTAGTTTTAGCTGCCGCTGCATTAATCGGCTTAATTCGATCATAGCCGGCCATTACGATGACATTTTTCCAGGGAACCCACTGATAATCGAACCGAACTGCATTAACATTATCAATGGCATTCATCAAATTACCCTGCGTATCGGTGGCCCACGGCGACCAAGTTGCGTACGCGTTATAGTTATGTCTCCCGGCAACGCCTGCCGGCATATGACGATAGGATAATCCCCAAGCCTGCGCACCTGTCTTTGCAGGGTCAACCATGGTAACTAACGCAGGATTCCAATAGGTAAAGCCATAATCAGAATTAAGAGCTATCCAATAACCGGATTTGCCTTTAACAGCAGGATTATCGGCCTCATTTCTCGCCCATTCACCCGAAATTGCCAATTTGGAGTTAGGAATCTGGAAAGCAGCATTAATTGAATATACTTTAAGCTCCTCTGCTTTAGTATCGTTTACCGGAAAGTTCCAGCCATCCTGCTGGTAATAATACGCACCAATATCAGAAGTCTTGGATGGTTTAAAAATAAACTCACCATAGCTGTATGATGATGTGCGGTTTTTCGTTACATCAAATGGCGGGTTGGTGCTACGGCCTGTCCCGGCTCGAAACCATAAGCTCTTGTCGGCGTTGTAAACACTGTAGTTAATGCCATCAGCCTTAAAGTCGCGGTTTATAAAACCGCCTTTGCCAGGATAAAGAATATTTCTACCTAATTCTACTTTACCACCCAGCACATTGCCGGTCACATAAAACAAATCTATCTGGGCATTATCGTCGTAGTTTCCCTGATGGAAATTAAAATTGTCCTGATGAATGCGAGCATCCCATTGCCATATCTCATTAACTTGTTGATTAAAATTAATACGGACACGCTCAGAAAACTGGCTCTTTTGGTCAATGTCGGCATTGCCAACTAAGCCGCCCCCCTCATTATGACCAAGCGAGGTATGGGTAAATTGAAAGCGAGTGTTCATACTAAAGTTCAATTTTTGCTTGGCTTCCACTTTGTCTACGCGTGCATCCAGCCTGGCGATCTCGGAATTAAATTCACTTGCCAGTTTCTCAATGAGAGCTTTTTGCTGAGCATTGGCCTTATTCATTTTTGTCAGGGCATTACCGGCAATAACAGCCATTTCGTAGCGGGTTAGAGTGCGGTCACCACGGAAGTATCTGTCACCATAGCCATCTAAAATACCATCTTTTGCTAGTTGATTTATGGCATCATAAGCCCAGTGGTTTGGTGGAACATCTTCAAAGATGGTAGGTTGGGCGGCAATTACCGTGGAAGAAAAAATCATAACAAGTACTAAAACCAGGATGGATAGATACCGTTTTTTCATAAGCGCCTCCTAGAGTAATATTTTATTCCCGCATCAGCATTGCTTGGTTTGCTAATTCATTGCTAGGCCTCCTTCCGCTCCTATTTGGCATTGTCTTCCTAACAAACCATATTGCATCCTTTACTTATCGCAAAAAATATGCCACCATCTGGACAGACGGTGAATTAAGCCGCTATTTGATCGTTACCACAAAATCTAAAACCGAATCTAAAGCTGTAAATTGTAGCATATTGCCGCAAACATTCGCAAAGTGTAGCTCCCTTAACCATAAGAACACTACACACCGCTACATTTTCCGGCAAACCGGGACCACAACCTCCTGCCTGCGGTATAGGCCAGAGCATAACCAGCCTCCTACAGGAAAATTCAGCGGGTTTAGCGGTCTGGTAATTACTGGCATGGTACTTGCAATTAAAGTCATAGCAAGGGCTTTTGTCTAATAATTCAGACGGCAGGCTAGAGAGAGAAGGAGGGATATTGTTGATAGCTGCAATTATTATTTGTTAGGTAGAAACCCTGTTGCCGGTGCGAGTATAGTAAAATCCAAAAGGAGGTTAATCGGATGGAGAAAAAAAACAGTACGTTTGCACTAGGAACTTTTACTTATGGAATAAGCAATACTGTCATAATCCTGGTTTTGAGTTTAGCTGTATGGTTTTTGTGGGGACTTGATATCGAAACACTGTTCCCGGGAATGTTCGGCGCCTATTTGTTTTGGGCGGTACTTTGTATCGTATTTTTAGGTTTTTGCGGCGAATCATGGCCGTTCACCAAATTGCCGCAGCCACAGGCTGGAATTTTGGCCCTTCTTGTCACGCTGATCTTAGATGTTATTATTGTAAATGCCTTAAGTGCCTATGGCAGTGTAATTCCGACCTTTAGCACTGCACCAGGCGGTACCGGCTGGACCGCTATAGCGATGATTGTTCTATTTGGCTTTTACGGTTATGGCGTACAGTCTAATAATATGGATCACTGGCCGTGGAAGGATATCGGATTAAAGCAACCATATGTTGGCATAATTGAAATTTTTGCCGGTACTTTTATTACCGGAGTACTATATTTTCTGCTGATGTATCCAAACCTGGCGGCTTATGCAAACAAAATTCAGCCAATCCTCCCTTTACCTACTGTTGTCGGCTGGTTTTACTCGGTTGTAGTATTTTGGCTGTCTTCCGCTTTAATATGGGAAAACTGGCCATGGTCAATGTTTAGTTCACGGGCTACTAAAGCGATTGCCTCTTTGTTCGGTAACTTTTTGGGCGGTACTGTTATTTTTTACTTCTTTATGTACCTATTGCAAAATTTTTTAATTCCGGCAGATGCCCAAAAGGCTTTGGGCGATGGTATTACATTGTGGCCGGCACAATTAGGAGTATGCATAGCGGGAGTAGAGCTTACCATGCTCTTATGCTTCCAAAGCTGGCCGACCGCTGGCAGTTTGTCTGCCAGGCTAATTATCAGAACCATTATCGGCTTCGCCGCAGGTATACTGGTTTTTTATATCTACACAAGATGGTTTGGCTTTGTACTGCAAGAAGCACCAGTCACCAAGGACTTTGGCGGAAATCCGTTACTATTTATGGACTTATTTAACTGTGTTTTGTTAATATACACAGTGTATTTTGCCAGCTGGCCTTTGAAATTACAAAAATAACCTGTATTCCACTGAATAAGGGGCTGTGCTGAAATTATAACTTCAGCACAGCCCCTGCTTGTTATCCACAC
Organism: Sporomusa sp. KB1; assembly: GCF_007830295.1. GTDB lineage: Bacteria > Bacillota > Negativicutes > Sporomusales > Sporomusaceae > Sporomusa. Next base: position 4,908,732 of record NZ_VLKC01000002.1, read on the forward strand.
TGATATTGTACTTATACTTCATTGGCCAAATTGTAGAGCTGCTCGGTCAAACTGGTTATTTCCTCAATACTGGCAGTTACTTGCTCGATAGCTGCCGCCTGCTGCTCCACTGTTAACGCGGTAGTATTTCCCGTAGCTACTGTCTTGTTTACTGATTCTTTAATCATATTGGTAAATTCTTTGATTCTGCCAACCGTTTTCTTAGAATCACCGGAGAGATTACGAATTTCCTGAGCTACTACCCCAAAGCCCAGACCGGCTTCACCAGCTCTTGCCGCTTCTATGGCCGCATTAAGACCAAGCAATCTTGTCTCATCGGCAATTTCTTTAATAAAATCCATTACTTCATCAATTTGACCAGACACAATATTTACCTGGTTAATTTCTTCGTTTAAAGAATTTTGATTTTGGTTTATATCACTGGCAGAAGCAGCCAATTCCTGCATGGTAGCAGATACCTGGATGAGGTTTTCATTGATGATGTTAGCCATATTCTTGAGTTTATACTGATGATACCCAAGTTTTGACAAAGCATTTGCCACCAAATACAAAACAGTAGCAGCCGCTTCTACGCTTTTTAGTGGCAATTGTTGAATGTTACGCAGTTCTGCTACATAGTCATCAGGATTTACGCCAAGCTCCACCGCAATTTGCCGGTATTTTTCTTCAACAGGAGGTTCAATTAATACTTGTCCACCTAAGATGGCGCCTATCTGCCGCCCCTCCAGCATAATTGGTGCGGCAAAATCGACTAAACCGCCATGACATTGATAAATAGCCGGTTTACCTGTTCGCGCTGATTCTTCGCCACCTTTCCGGTCACACTCCATACAGCGCTTGCTGCCAATTTCCGTACCACGGGTATATTCCATGCAAAATTTCTTAAAATTACTTGGCTGCGTAATAGCATTCCCGTCAACATCTACCGTCAAACTAGCCACACCCAAACATTCAGAAAAATTATCCTGAAATTGTTGTAAAAAGTTCACATCAATAATGTCTTGTAATTTTACTTGTCTCTGGTTAGCTGCTTCTTTTGTCACTTTATCACTCATATAGCATCTTCTCCCTTTTAGATTATCGCTAATTTAAAAACCCCCTGGCATTACGCTAGGGGTAAAGAAGAGTTATTAATGCCATTTAATACTCGCCGCATAAGATCATTTTTTAGCCGGATCTGATTTTCAAAACTACCTTTGTAAGCTTTTTTCTCTGATCCAGCCTCATAGCATGTAGAATTATCCACATTAACAAGTATTCCTGGCAAGCCAATTCGTTCAAAATCCTGACAATGTTTGGTCCAAAAACGTTCACAACAGGTACCGAAAAAAACTTTGCAGCCGCTCTTTTTTAACATTTTCAACTTTTCTTCCAACATTTCATAGTTCTGGATCGTAATCGGCTCCATGCCATATTCATCTGCAAGTGTAAATGCCTCACCAATATCGCATTGTCCGCAGCGTCCACACCCATCTGTATAACGGTATTTGCAGACCACTTTTTTCGCACAGTAAGGCAGCAAAAGGGGAATGGCTGCTTGCTGAAAAAGATCTTGTAATGTTGCCCAAACTCCGTCGTTAAAGCAATTCCCTACGACAGTAATATCCTTCATCTCTTCCTGATGAATACCAAGATCCATCAGCTGCGTCCTAAGCCCATGATCCTGCATCACTAAAATCTCCTCCTGCTACAAGTTCATACCAGTATAGGGCTAAACTAATCCGCTACAATACCGCAGCACGTTTCCAAATAGTTGATATCATAGCCGAGTGACTGCACGTAATCGACAGTTTCCCGTGCGGGATAGGCAATTGCGTTAAGGCCGGCATCCACTGCCAATCGTTCTATTGTGCGGGAATACAGGCCTGGCGGGCGTGCACAGCCTAACGCTATTGGGGTGTTAGGTAACAGCCGCCTGGCAGTAGTAAATATCTCAGCTGCTGCCGCTGCCGGCGGCGGTGCAACCTCGCCCATGGGCGTACTCCGCAAGGGATTTAGGATTACTAGCACCAAACTTGCAGCCCCTTCAGACGCCACCATCTGTAAAGCTTGATATTCACCGCGAATTTGGCCAAAATGAAGTCCAATGACAATATGGGGCGAGACCTTCAGGCCTGCCTGCCGCGCTATCCGCAAGCTGTTATGATAGTCTTTTGGCGTACGCTGCAAATGATAAACATCGCGAATCGTATCACCATCCCCAATTAAATCAAGGGCTACCCGTGTTATGTTTGCTTGTGCTAACAATTCAGCTGTTTCCGCCGTCAATAAACCGGGGTGGACTACTACTGAAAGGCCCATACCAGCCATTTCTTTTAGCGCGCCGGCAAATGGCTGTAACGGCACACTGCCGTCACTGCCCGCACCACCGCTAACTAACACGCCACGGCAGCCGCGGCTGCGCAAATCCGCAGCCAGACGAACAAGTAATTCCGGCTCGGTCGCTGATAACATATTTTGTAGTAGTCGCCCCTGGCAATGTTCACAATTGCATTGACACTGGGTTCCGGTAATACTAATGTTAACAAATGAATGGGCGCTATTTTCGAAAAGACCATTATCATAGTGCCGTGAACCTGGGGCATAAAAAGCGATTTTAGTCATGCCATATCTGTCCTTTAACCGTATTCATATCCTGCTTTTCTGGCAGAAAAGGATAATTACGCAAATTAGGACCAGGACGCTCATTACCGTATGGACGGTTACAGGCTACACAACCGTCCCGGTTAGGACAACCTGATGTCATAAACGGTTTCCCCTGGGCCAGGTCATCCCCCAGTAACTCCTCCAGCGGCTGCCCAAAGCTCATAATTTTACCTTTGGAATCAAACTTGAATTCACCAAGCGTTATCTGTTTATTGTTAAATAGGTACGCGGCTAATTGGATACGCCGGTACTGACCATAAGACGGCGGCTCGTGGTTACTGAGCAAACTACCTGGTTCGGGACAAAAGGAAAATAGATGCACCTGAGCACCAGCAACACTAGCTTGACTGATGGTCTCGACCATAGCCTGCTCGGTTTCTCCCAAGCCGACAATCAAATGTACACTGACATGATCTCGCCCAAATACCCTGACAGCTTGCTTTGCTGCTGTCCAGTAGGTTTCCCAGCGATGCGGTCCGCCTACAGCCGGTCCGCGCACGGCTGCAAACAGTTCCGGAGTAGCAGCATCAATGGCTACACCAACACAATCTGCGCCTGCCGTCTTTAGCTCCTGAAAAAATGTCCCGGCATCAGGTACTACCGTCGGCGATACTAACACACTAATTGGTAAGTTTGTTGCGCTGCTAAGCCTCCTGACAATATTCACGCAGTCGCCCGGCGCTTGGGGATGAGTAATCATTGATATACAAATGCGGCCTAACCGTTGCACTTTAGCCGCTATCTCTTGCTGTGGTTTGACTAAAATATCAATAATAGCAGACAAGTTATAAACTGGCCATTTTACTCTAATAAAGGTATTTTCCTCTGGCTCTGTTTTGCGTTCCCTGGCTAACCCGCAGTAGCTGCAGTTTGCCCGGCACCCATTCTGATAAGTCATAAGCAAATTTAAACTTCCCGGATAGGCGTTACGATAAAAACTTCCCGGCTCCAATCCTAACGCCATAGCACCAGCCAAACTTGTCTGTACAAAATCCGGACTTTCCTGCTTTTCGATAGTATCCATGACCGGCCTCCTCTATAACTCTACGTAGACACTAGCAACCTATTGCATGTAATATTCGGGGAAAGTAATCCAACTGCGCCGGATTAGCGTCGCAAATTCTGCGTTATTGCCTGTCCACTCTTGATTACGGCTAGCAAGTCGCTCACCAGCAATGGCAAACTGTCGCCCATATTCAGCCTGTATTGCCGCTGTATAGCTTTTTGCCAACTGCTCATTACCCTGCGCAATAGCTTGCATAACTGCTGTTGCCGCAAGTTGTCCACTAACCACAGCATTCATAATCCCGCCGCCGGTAATCGGATGTGTGCAGCCAGCCGCATCACCAGCTACCAGCATGTGCCTGTTAGCTAAGCATTGCACTAAACCACCTGACGGTATTAGTCCTCCGGTTGTCGCTGCCCCAGTTATAGCCTGCACTATCTGTCTTGCGACAAGGGTACGGCAAAAATCTGTCAGCAGTTCTTTTAACCGTCCGGTATGTGATGTATGGACAGCCAAACCGACATTGGCGGTTGTTCCTTTAGAAAACACCCAGCCATAGCCGCCATACCAAGCCGGATCAAAGTAAATCTCAGCATAATTCAGCGGTTTAACCAAAGTCAGTTCCCGCTGCAGCGCTATGCAGGTTTCACCTTGTTTATTACCTAACTGCTTGCTAATCAGCGAACGGGGGCCATCACAGCCAAGGATAAACGTTCCTGTAACCTCCTGCTGTTCGCCGCCGCACAAGAGCGTTACTACTGAGCCGTTGACATGTACAGCACGTACTCCGGTCATAAGGTTGGCCCCGGCAGCTACCGCTGCATCAGCCAACTCCTTATCCCATCGGCAGCGGTGCAGTACATAGCCAGGAGCTCGCACCACACTGGCTGTTTCGCCATTAATAAAGGTTTTAATCCCGTTTACTTGCTGCGCCACATCTATGGACCGCAGGCCAGCGTACTTAGTAATCATCCGGGGAACAAATTCCGCACATTGCACATGATCACCAACACTTTGCCGCTGCTCTGCTATGAGCACCTGTAACCCAGTCTGGGCCAGCCGCCTGGCTGCTGTGCTACCGGCAGGACCAGCGCCAATAACTATAGCGTCATAGTGATCGCCTGTTTTTTTCATGATTAACCTCTGCTACTAGTTTTTTCCGTGGTCTTTTTCTGTTTTTGCCTGCTCTATCGCCAGCATAATAGCCTTGATAAAGTGTTCAGCAGCAATACCAGGAATTTCTACCTTATTGTTAACAAAGAAGTTATTAATTGTGGTAATAATATGCTGTTCATCAATTGGTGTATTTTTCAAAGTTGTTTCCAGGTCATTAATGGCTCTAGGCGGATAAGCAAAGAAATCACCACTAATAATTAGATATTTGATAACTCTGATGCCTGCATCCAGCCGCATTTGAATCCGTATGAGACCCCCTGGAGCTTTATAATTGGCAATGCAGTCAATCGTATTGATAAACGTACTATCTTTGCCGTAAATCCAGTCTTTGCTCTGGAAATACGGCAAGTACTTATTCAGCAGCTCGATCTCTTCGGTTATAAGTTCTCCGGGGCAAAAATCATACCCTAATGCTTCCCTGAGACCGGTCAAAATTGCTGACTTTATTTTACTATGCTCTGGAACATAGCCAATTTGTTCTGTAATGGAAGTCACCCGTTCCCGCATTGACTTAACGGCCTTATCACTTAGTTTTTCCAAGGGAAACTGCAAAACCCGCAGCATTTCATCAACATCAAAATCAACCAATATACTACACTGAAAGACGAAGGAATCTGCTAGTTCGGTACCGCCAGTACCGGCAATTTTACGTCCAGCTATTTCAATATCGTTTACTGGCCTATAGGCTGCAGGCAGACCGAGGTTCTTTAGCCCCAGAGTCATTGCCTCACATAACAACTTATACATACTTTCTATTTTCCGGGGAATCCCGGGAGTGTTTTTTGCGGCATAGATCTCCCAACCTAACTCCAGCGGCCCCCAATATAAACTGCCACCACCTGTAATGCGGCGGTTGATATCAATCCCTTGTTGCTGACAATAAGGGACATTTACTTCCAGGAACGTGTTTTGATGCAATCCAACCAGTACACAAGGCTTAAACTGCAAAAACCGCACTGTGTTGGGAATCAATCCCTGACTATGGGCGTTCATTATGACTTTATCCAAAGCCATATGCTCAGCAGCTGTACGGGGCGCAGAATCAAGCACCCTAAACACAGTGTTATTTTCTGTACTAGGCATTTTCTTTCATGTCCTCGGCTAGCCATGCCTGCACAGCTGCGGCTGACATCAAGCTGTCAAGTTCAGCGGGGCGGGAAAGCTCAATTTCTGCAAACCAGCAGTTATACGGCAACTGACTGATTAACGCCGGACTTGCGGTTACCATATCATTGACTTTGGTTACTAGACCACTTACTGGCGCGTAAACACGCCCGACCCATTTTCCTGCTTCCAGTGACCCGCAAGTTCCCCCCCCCTCAACAGCAGTTCCCACTGTTGGTAAAACCAAATATAAAACATCACCAGTAATATCCAGACCGTAGGGCGTTAATCCAAACAGCACTTTGTTGCCAACCCGTTTAATCCACTGGTAATGGGTATCATACAATAATTCTTCAGGAAAACTCCATTTGCTTACGCTCATTAGCTCCTGCTCCTTTCCCTGCTTGCCAACTTAGTTGTCTACAGCCATTAATAATAATTCAGCAACATCCATTACCTGCAAGGGCAGTTTTTCGGCCCTGGCTGCCTTTTCCAGCATTTGTTCACACTGCTGACAGGCAGATACGACGATGCCGGCTCCCGTCTCAGCCGCCTCTTTTATCCGTTTACCAGCAATGGCATCTGCCAAACCGGCATCTGCACCCTGGAGATTTCCGCCACCGCCACAGCAGGTTGATTCTTCTCCACTAGTGGCCATTTCTACAAATTTGATTCCTGGAATACTGGTAATGATTTGCCGCGGCGGATTGATAATGCCGCTGTTGCGCCCTAAATCACAGGGGTCATGGTAGGTCACTGTTTGGTTTAGTTCATTTGGCACTAACTTACCTGCAGCGATTAGCTCTGCCAGCATTTCCGTGGCATGGACCAGTCTAAATCCCAGACTCTCACCCAGCACCTCCGGATATACATGGCTCCAGACGTGATAGCAGGAAGCACAGCCAGTCACTAAGGTTTTGGCCCCCATCTGCCGTACCGTATCGACATTGTGCCGCGCAAATTCCGCTATCTCATCAGCATGCCCGGCTGCCAGCATGGGAAAACCACAGCACCACTCTTCAGAACCCATTGTGGTATAGTTTACTCCTGCTTTTTGCAATAACTGTACCATGGCGACTGGAACCTGGGCTGCGCGGGGAAAAAAGGAAGATACACAACCGACAAAATATACGACTTCCGCCTCTGGTTCCTGATCCAAATTCTCTGGTATTTCATCCAGCTCTTCCGCCCAGTCAAGTCTGGTTACATTGGCAAAGTTGGAAATATTCTTCTTGTCCTTCAGGTTATCTATCATTGCCGTATAAGCTGCAGGCGCCTGGCCGCCAGCTACCAGTTTAGCCCGTAAATCCTTCCATAATGACTGGAGATCAATCCTCGCAGCGCAAGCGCGCGTGCAAGCCCCGCACATTGTACACTGGGTAATTCTTTTAGCATATTCAGGACTAATAGTGGTCTCACTATTTCGGGCAAATAATTCCCGGGCTAGCGAAATCTTTCCGCGGGGAGCGGCTGACTCCCAGCCAATCTCCTTATATACCGGGCAGTCATTGCGGCAATTACCACATCTCCCGCAAATTAAGGATTCATCAATCAAATTTTTATAAAAGCTGCCCGTACTCATACCTGTTCCCCTCCTATTTTGCCCCTGTACACCAGTGTGGTAGCTGCCAAGAAGTCCATGCTCAAACTAAACAACGCTGGATTCAAGAGCAAGGGAGCTTGATACACTTTACCAGGATTCATAATATTGTTAGGATCAAGTAGTTTTTTCCGATGTTTAAGCTCAGCCATCTCTGCTGCCGTGTGGCACCTGCTTACATAAGGTGTATTCCACAAACCGACACCGTAGGGGCACCCACCATGTTTGGCCCCAATATCATGCAATTTTTTTACTAAGGCCAATCCCTGCAGATAGCCTATGGTATCACGCTCATCCGCATTAAACATTGTCATAACCATAGCATGCTGAGCTGTTACAACATGCCCGTAGCTTTTTAGGCCGAGATTTTTTTTGTTTTCAAATAGTTCTATATCATGAAGATAGGCAGCCAGGCTGCTAATCGGCAACCAAATCTCGGCTCCAAGCAAGGAGGGGCCTTCTCTTTTTAAGACTAGAGAAAAAAAGCGGTGCTGCCACTCATGCTCGCCTTCTTCGCCTAAATCACCGGCATTTGCCATTTGCAAACATTTGGTATAATTCTTTTTCGCGGCTGCTGTTTCTGCTTGTGAACCATCCGCATCAAAAGCTACCGTATAGGCTTTAGCAGTCCGCTTACTGGCCATCCCCAGCCTGTAACGTAACGCGTTACAGCCGGGATCGCTAAAGTGCAAATTAAAGGGGATTGCCGCAGATAGTACTGCACCTTCGATAAATCGCTGCATTTGCCTGGCATCTTGCAATTCGGCTAAGCCATGCCACTCGGTTTCTGGCTGTGGGCGAACCCTTAATTCTATTTCAGTCACTACTCCTAAGGTTCCCTCAGAACCAGCCAACCAGGAAACCGGCGGCTTACTCATGGCGTTTAATTCTTGCACACTGCCATCAGGCATAACGGTCTGAGCCGAAATTACCTGGTCCACTACCGGACCGTACTTTAAGCTGCCAAGCCCGTATCCCATCATGACTAACCAACCGCCAACCGTTGCCGCCTGCGCACTGCTCGGGTATGAACAGGTAGCTAAGCCAAGGCGGTTGAGGGCGCGTTCCAGCTGCCACCAGGTCATACCTGCCCCGACCCGTACAATGTTGTTCTCTTTCTCAACTGCCACTATCTGATCCAAACCGTTTAGATCAACCAGTATCCCTTTGCGCGTACATACCGTATTAAAGTAGACAGTAGAGCCCCCCGCCCGTGCGGTCAGGGGGATTCGCTTCTCAGCTGCCAGCTTGGCAATGCCAGCTACTTCTGCGGTATTTTGGGGCCTGATCACAATATCCGGCAGAGTATCGGCAATAGGGTTAACCAAAAAATCCGGCACAGGTGCCAAATCACGTTGATAAAAGCCGCGCTCGAACAGATCTGTAGTTGCACGGTCACCAAAGGCAGTCTTCAAATTTTCCAATATTTGAGCGTCCATATCTTACTCCTTCCCTAAGCGATATTGGGCATGCCTACCCAATAATTATTCAGGCTTAGAATATTTGGCATGTTCCTCAGTAAAAAATTTATCTGCATCGTCACCATGGATTAGGTTTTGCAGCCCGGCAGCTAAATCATCAGGCTCCATTACACAAATCCACCCCGCGTCATAGCTGTCACTATTGAGCAGTTTAGGATTTGTCGGCAATTCACCATTGGCCTCAAGTACTTTACCCGACATTGGCACTTGAATTTTGCCGGCCCACTTGCCTGACTGGATTGAAGAAAGCGTAGCCCCGGCTGCAAGTGCTTTCCCGACTCGCGGAATCCTGATAAAGGTAATCTCGCCAGCTAATTTTTGTAAAAAATCAGTAACCCCGATGCGAATTGTGTTGCCTTCAACTTTCACCCATGCATGATCATGAGTGTAATATAAACCTTGCGGAATATTATATTGCTCCATTGGTTAATCACTCCTATTTACTTATCTGGCTAATAGCCAACGCAGCAGCAGATCTTCACTACTAGTAGCCATATTGCTTGCCGAGCTCTGCTGCCATTTGATGATGGCTGATCTGATATCAGAATCACACCACTTGGTACCTAGCAAATAATCCTTCAGGGAATTAATATGGGAATTCGCCCAACAAAGAAATCCGTTACTTTCAAATTCTATTATTTTTCCGCCCTGAATAATAAGAATTGCATACCCTGGACAGACTTGCTGGTTAACGCATTCCCTGTTACCAGTGACATTAGGTGTAAAGCACTCCGGTAAACGGTGGAGACGGATATAGGTTCCTTCGTTAATTTTCACTTGTCGTACTTTGGTTTGCTTGCCTGGCAGGTTAAGAAAGTCAGAACTTGTTAGGTTATCGGCCATGGCCTTACTAGCTGCCTTTAGTTTTTCAGAATACGGAGCAGGCTGCAAACCATCTGTCCAGGCGGAAAAATTGGCAATTAACTGTTCTTCAATAGCAGTAAAGTCAGGTGTATAACCTAATTCCTCCTCCATGGTCGTTAAATACCGTTCCATGGATAACCTGGTCAGTTCGCGAAACCGCGGGCTGGGAAGGTTTAAGACATTGGCCATAGTAGTCCTGTCAAAGGCTACTAAGATATTACCTGTATACACGGCAAAACCATTAATGTCGCCTGCGCCATTTCCCGAAATCTTTTTGCCGTTGACAACAATGTCCGCCGGAGGTTTAAGGGCAGCGCTAATATTGAAACTCGCCAAAGTTCTTACAGCAGGTTCCAAAAACTTGGCAAAAAACTCCTCACGCCGGCCTGCTAACAAGGGATTGCCAGCACGCAAGACCAGTTGGAAAAAAATTTGTTCTTTAGCCAGTAAAACCATCCCACCGCCAATGTCGCGGCGGATAAGCGGGATATTATGGTCCTGACAGTATTTTACATTTACTTCTTGCTCTAGGTCATCATGTAAGCCGAGACAAACGCAGGGTGCAGAAGGGCGGCAGATGACTAGCCCTTCTTGCCTTGTTTGCGCCAATACATGATAGATTGCTTGGGTCTCAGCCCACGGCATGAGTCCTAGCCGGTATAAGTTCATCTATACAGTCCTCCTGCACCGGCAATAGCTGGACGTTAAACACAGCAGAAAATTGTTGCTCTAACTTACCCCTGACCTCATCAAGACTGGTATCGATACCGAAATCCCGCATAGTTGCCACTGGGCGGTTGGTGATGCCACAGGGGTTGATTAAACTGAAATACCACATATCAGGATTGACGTTTAAAGAGAATCCGTGTATGGATACCCAGTTGCGGACACCAATGCCAATCGCGGCGATCTTCCCCTTCTCGGTCCAAACGCCAGTCAAACCAGTTTCCCGGAAACTACTAATGCCATACTCAGCCAGTGTCCTGATAATTACTTCTTCCAGCATCCAGGAATAGCGGTGTAAATCCTGTCCATGCCCCTTTAGGTCAAGCACCGGATAGCCTACCAATTGACCGGGGCCATGGTAGGTTACATCACCGCCCCGATCTACTTCAATAACCTCAAGTCCGGCTGCTAACAAGGTTTCCGGTGATGCTTTAACATTATCCTGGCTGCCAGAACGTCCCATGGTATACACAGGATCATGCTCTAGTAATATCAGGGTATCGTCACCACGGCCGCTGCGGCGAACAGACGAAATTTCCTGCTGTAATTTCCACGCAGCCACATACGGAGTTCGTCCTAATAGTAACAGCTTACAGATCTTAGAACAGCTCGTCGCCACTTTTGCCTTCCAGCCCGGGGTGAATATCAAAGCGGACCACACCGACAACAGCTCTGTTGTTAACGGCTTTTTTCACCGCTGCGACCCCTTCATGCCCGAAACCAGCGCAGAGTTCAATTGCGCCAATTCCCTGTTCAACCAGTTCTTCAACTACTTTCACGGCTGACTTATAGTCGCCTACTCCCACGACTGTCAATTCCACAGCAGGCGTGGCGATGATTGACCTGTGCTGTTTACTATTGGCCTCTGGTGCAATAAAAACAAATGCTGCTTTAAGCATTTATACCCCTCCCCTAATTTTAGTATTTGATTACTAAATAGACAGGTGACCAAGTTTCTCAAAAGAAGATTCAGCATGATACGAACTGCGAACCATGGGTCCGGAACTTACTTGGGAGAAACCAATTTTAAAAGCTTCTTCCTGGAGCCATTGAAAAGTATCAGGGTGAATATATTCGACGACAGGTAAATGCTCTGCTGACGGGCTAAGATACTGACCCAAAGTGAGCATTTGGCAGCCAGCCGCAAATAAATCTTTCATTACGACAAGGACTTCCTCCGTTTTTTCACCTAAACCCAGCATTAAACCGGATTTTGCCAGTGCCCCCCCGCCGCTTTGGCGTACCCGCTTAATTAATTCTAAGGACCTGGCGTATATGGCCTGAGGTCTTACAGTAGAGTACAATCGTGGTACGGTTTCAATATTATGGTTAAGAATATCGGGCTTAGCATTCAATACTGTCTGTAACGCTTCCTTACTCCCCTTAAAGTCGGGAATAAGAACTTCGATTGCTGCCTGCGGCAATTGTTCTCTGATCGCCCGGATGGTGGAGGCAAAATGTCCTGCCCCCCCATCACTGAGATCATCCCGGGTAACAGATGTGACAACAACATGCTTTAAACCTAAATGCTTGGCCGTACTGGCTACCATCCCGGGTTCATTAGCATCAACAATATCAGGAATACCATGACTTACAGCACAAAACCGGCAGTTACGGGTGCAGCTATTTCCCAGAATCATAAACGTGCATGTTTGATTTTTAAAACACTCACCAATATTCGGACAGTCTGCGCTTTCGCATACAGTATGCAAATGTCCTTGTTCCAACAGTGTTTTCATCTGATCAAGCGCTGACCCCTCAGGCAAAGGTAAAGTCAACCAGGCTGGTCTATCTGTATTCATGTAATCCCACTATTCGAAAGCTTCGAGAGCTTTAAGCACAGTTGTGGCCACATAGGCCATAGCCGGTGATCCACCAAAAGCTACCGCGACTGCCGCTGCTTCCAATATTTCCTCTCTGGATGCACCCTCTGATAAAGCATTTTTTACATGGATATTGATGCAATACTCACAGCGCACGGCTACAGCAATACCGATGCCAATAAGTTCTTTATACTTGCGCTCTAACTCACCTTCCACATAGGCTGCCTGATCCATTTGTACAAAGGCAGCAACCAACTCAGGGCTCTCACTTTGCAGATTACCAATCCCCGCCTGCAGATCATTTACTAAATCAACACTATCTCCTGACATATATATATCCCTACCTTTTCTAAAAAATATATTTTTCATCGAATTAATGATTATTTCCTAATTTAAATGAAAATTTTGTGAGGCTGCTCTATCAACTTCATTACCAAAGCCAGGAATTCTGCTGCCGGAGCCCCGTCAATCACCCGGTGGTCAAAGGCCAATGACAGTCCCATAATTGGCCGGATTACGATCTGGTCGCCAACTACAACCGGAGTCTTCACTGTCCGGCCAACTCCTAATATCGCTGATTCCGGCTGATTGATAATGGGGGTAAAGTAATCAACAGAACCATAGCCGCCAAGATTAGTAACCGTAAAACTACCGCCAGTCATCTCTTCGGGATCCAGTTTATTTTTCCGGGCACGTTTCGCAAAGTCCTTAATTTCCTTACTGATGTCAGCTAAACTTTTTTTGTTGGCATTTCTCACTACCGGTACCACTAGACCATCAGGAATTGCGATAGCTACGCCAACATTGACATCTTGCAATACTTTTATTTCCTCACCACTTAGCGTACTGTTAATTCGCGGATAGAGTTCCAATGCTTTAGCGATAGCTTTGACCAGCATATCGGTTACTGAAATCTTATCGGCATCCTTAACGTCGCTATTGATAGTAGAACGTAAGGCTAGCAACGCTGACAAATCCACACCGACGTGCTGCGTAACTTTCGGGGCAATCGTCCAGCTATTGGCCATATTCTCGCCAATCGCCTGACGCATTCCTTCATAAGGAATAACTTCAAGAGTAGGCCGCTCATCAGCTCCCATACTCATTTCTTCTATGGCTTTTTCCACATCTTCTTTGACTATCCGGCCTTCAGGGCCTGTGCCAACTATCAGCGTGTAATCTACACCATTTTCTTGGGCCAAAGCACGGGCAGACGGAGAAATTTTTACCTTCGCGCCATTTGCGGCGTTAACTGTTTTTTGCACTCCTGGCTGACTAGCAGCAGCTTTTGCTGCCGGGGCTGCGCTGACACTACTAGCAGCTGTTGATAATACGGCGCTGATATCTTCGCCTGCATCCCCCATAACTCCCAGCAAACCGCCTACTGGCAGCTTAGCTTTCTTGTCAGCAACAATTTTGAGCAAAATCCCATCAGTCGGGGCATCAATTTTATTCGCGATTTTATCTGTCATAACTTCCAGGAGAGCTTCCCCTTTTTTGATGGTGTCTCCCTCTTTTTTTAACCACTTACCTACAGTACCTTCCTTCATGGACAATCCTAGTTTTGGCATATTAATTTGTGTTGCCATTGCTGCTCCTCCTTTGCCAACCTATCAATCATATATTTCGATAACTATACCCTTTAGCAACTGCGGCCCGTAGTACTTCCTCCGCCTTTATCACTTTGGGGCCTTCAAACGTAAGTTTTATCTGGACATCATCACCTGGCCGAACTTCCACTTCCCGTTCGCCATCTAGGGCGATTACACAAGGTGCCGCCACTTCAATTACTTCATCCACATTAATATAATGATAATTCCGGACTGGTACCTTCTCATTGAGGCCTGGTGCAATTGGTGCACGTACCTCGAGATTTCCCGGGCCAATCTCAATCACCAGGCCCAAATCATCATAAGGTGTTACTGGTGCCAGGTTACCGGCAATGGACGCTATGCCAATGTTATGCGGCTCACCTCTGGTAACGACAATCTTGCTTATGCGTTCGGCATTCCAAACTGCGCGTGAGCCAATAAAGCTGTCATTAAGTACTACAGCATCTACAAGGGCAATATCTACCGGCTCACCATTTTTATAAATAATCAGCTTTTTACTAGGGTTAATAGCTGGAGCCCCAGTTACTAATCCCTGCGCCACAACTCCGGCCGCCAGGCCGGCAATCGTGCTCTCAATCATGGTTGGAAAAACATTGTTAGTGCCAGTGGAAATGGGAAGAAGAGGAACATCCCGACATCCTTTTGCTACCATCCGGTTTGTTCCATCACCGCCCAAGGTAACTATACAGGCAACGCCGCTTCTAGCCATAACCTCTGCTGCATAAAAACTATCAATTTGCGTACCACTTAGGCATATATCTGCCTGGACAATTTCGATATCCGGACGATCACGGCTGCAAATACTATCAGCCGCACCGGGGACAATCCCGTAATATTCCGGCATATAGACAATCTTTTTAATACCGCTTGCAGCCAAGCTCAAAATCAGCCGGCGCACAATATTGACTTTCTCCTGATTATCAAAGATCGTGCCATACGCTACCAGACGGCGAATATCTTTACCTGATGCCGGATTAGCAATGATACCAACCTGCCTCATACTTCCCTTCACCACCTATGCCATTAGTTAAAACAAACTCTTAACTGCGGCAATAATCTTTTCTTCACTTGGGATTACGCAGCTTTCCAGCGCCGGACTAAACGGAATTGGAGTGAAAGGCATTGCAACCCGTTTAATCGGAGCATCCAGAAGATCAAGTCCTTCTTCTGCAACCATGGCCGCAATTTCTCCGCCATAGCCGCCAATTTTAACTGCTTCATGCGCGATAACGAGTTTACCGGTTTTGCCCACAGACTTCAGGATACTTTCCGTATCGAGCGGTACAAGTGTACGAGGGTCTAATACTTCAGCATTAATTCCTTCCTGAGCCAGAGCTTCAGCTGCAGCCAAGGCCTTATGAACCATCCAGGACCAGGCTACAATGGTAACATCAGAACCTTCTTTCTTTATGTCAGCCTTGCCCAACGGGATAACGAAATCCTCTTCAGGCACATCACCTTTAATACCTAACAATTGCTTGTGCTCAATGTACATTACCGGATTATTATCACGAACCGCTGCAGCCATTAACCCTTTGGCATCCGCAGGAGTCGAAGGCATTACCGTTTTTACGCCGGGGATATGGGTAAACCAGGCTTCCATGGATTGTGAATGTTGGGCTGCAGCACCCATGCCGCCGCCGCAGGGCGTCCTGAGAACCATCGGGATTTTGGCTTTGCCACCAAACATGTAGTGCATTTTTGCGGCCTGATTGAATAATTCATCCAAGCAAACGCCCATAAAATCAACAAACATAATTTCGGCAATCGGCCGCAAGCCGGCTGCTGCTGCACCTACCGCTGCACCAACAATTGCGGTCTCACTGATAGGGGTATCAATTACCTGTCCAGGGAATTCCTCAAATAGACCAGCTGTTACACCAAAACAACCACCAAACTTACCAACATCTTCACCCCAAATATATACGTTGGGGTCGCGCTTCATTTCCAGCCGCATTCCATCTCTAATGGCCTCAGCATATGTCATTTCTTTCATCATGGTTTCACCCTCCAAAATTAGATTATTCTGCGTAAACATCTGTTAACGCGTCTTCGGGGTTCGGATAAGGACTGTTTTGCGAGAAGAGGATTGCCGCGTCAATTTGTTTTTCGACTTTTGCCTTAATTTCCTCTAATTCTGATTTGGTGGCATATTTAAGTTCCACAAGTTTCTGCTCGAAGCGGGGTATCGGGTCTTTTTTCAGCCAGGCTGCTTGTTCTTCGGGATCTTTGTAGGCGCCAGGATCACCTTCAAAATGGCCGCGCCATCTCCAGGTTTTGCATTCCACTAAGCTGGGGCCGTCGCCTCTGCGGGCGCGTTCAATAGCCTCAGCGGCAGCTTCGTAAACAGCGATAACATCATTACCATCGACTACTACGCCTGGAATTCCATAGGCAGACGCGCGATCGGCAACATCAGTAACTTTCATATGGTCACGCTGGCAATTGGAGATACCGTACAGGTTATTTTCGCAGATAAATACTAAGGGAAGATTCCAGATAGTAGCCATATTTAAGGCTTCATGGAAGGTACCACGATTGGAGGCAGCATCCCCGAAAAAGCATACCGCTACCGAGTCGGTTTTCTTATATTTACAGGCAAACGCCGCGCCTGCGGAAATTGGCTGCCCAGCACCAACAATGCCGTTTGCTCCCAAAATGCCTAATTCAACATCGGCAATATGCATTGAACCGCCTTTACCTTTGCAATAGCCAGTCGCTTTGCCGAATAATTCTGCCATCATCAAATCAACCTTGCCGCCTTTGGCAATTAAGTGTCCGTGTCCACGATGCGTACTGGTGATATAATCATTGTTTGTTAAACTAGCACAAACACCGGTAGCAACCGCTTCCTCCCCTAGGTATAGATGCACAAAACCAGGTAGTTGATTATCGGCAAATAATTCTACAGCTTTACTTTCAAAGGCTCTTATGGTCATCATGGTTTCGTAAAAACCAAGCAGTTTCTCTTTCTTTAGTTCCATAATTCTCCCCCCACTTATTTTTTTACAGTAAATTCTGGCCAATCGATCATGGTATGTCAATATATACCGTTAGTGCGGCTACAGCTACAACTATGGTGTCACCTTCCCCCAGCGCAGACAGATGTAAGCCCTGTACATGTAATCCCCCTGCCACAATTTCGGTGGTAACAGTGCCAAAGGGAACTGTTGCTTGTACTTCGGCTATATTGACTTTATCTGGCTCTGAACACCCGACCCGAATTTCAACAACCATTTGATTGGGGTCACTAATCCCGACAATGTCAAACAAACCACACAAACAGCTTCGTGACATGGCATCTTTGACTGCTCTTTGGGCTGCTTTGGTAAAATTGCCGCCATGCAAATCAGTGCCAATGCCTATCTCGACAATATATCGCCCACGTTTCATCATTTCACCTCCGTCCTTATCTCAAGGTTTTTAGCTGTAGTCATTGGTAATGACCATACGCCTAATAATATTGCAAGATGTATGCCAAGAATAAAAGGAATCACATAACTCCTAATCAGAATTACGTGATTCCTCTTATTTTTCGCTTTACCAGAATATTTCGCACTATTGTTCAGACATTCTGCTATATAGTGCAGCAACTATTATTTATGTAGTCACTTGTAGTAGTGTGTAGCGCTGTACTTACTACACATCGCTACAGTACTTCAATATGGTTATTCAATAGCATATTTCTTGAGTTTCCGATACAACGTACTGCGGGCAATACCCAGCGTAGCAGCTACCTTACTGAGATTCCCCCGTTCCTTTGCCAATAACATCTTAATCTCTTCACACTCTTTATCTGATATCTCACTCTTTATTTCCTGATAATGACACACTCCGGCATTTTCATGTTGCCTTGCTTTCAGTGAAAATTCTCGCCCTGGTGCGCAACAAAGCTCAGGCGGTAAACATGCGATTGAGATACTATGATTTTCAGTGAGATTACAAGCTCGTTCAACAACATTATGAACTTGCCTGACATTGCCCGGCCAGTCATACGAATTAATACAGTCTAAGACATCAGCCGCTATAGTATACTCACAGCCCTGCTCACTACCAATCTGCTCGACAAAATAACGGAACAGCATTTCAATGTCATCGCGACGATCGCGCAAGGGTGGTATCTCAATCGTAAACACATTTAACCGGTAATATAAATCCTGACGGAAAGTCCCATTTGCCACCAACTGGTTTAAGTCTTTATTAGTAGCACAGATGATACGTACGTCAATCGGAATGACTTTGTTCCCACCAAGACGGGCCACTTTCTTTTCTTGAAGTACTCTGAGTAAAGCCACCTGTTGTTCTAAAGGCATATCCCCTATTTCATCAAGAAACAATGTTCCACCGGAAGCTAATTCAAAATTACCAGGTCTGCCACCTCGCTTAGCTCCGGTAAAGGCCCCCTCTTCATAGCCAAATAATTCGCTGCCGATAAGTTCACGTGGTATAGCCCCACAGTTCACGGCAATAAAGGGGCCATTGCGCCGTGAACTCCGGCAGTGAATTGCCTGGGCAAACATCTCTTTACCTGTACCACTTTCACCCCGCAGAATAACATTGGAGGAAGTCGCAGCTGCGAGCGAGGCCTGGCGTATTGCCTCTGAAATTTGCTCACTTTTGCCAATAATGTCACTAAATTTAAATGTTGTATAATTACCACTAAACCGGTTAACCAGATTGTGAACTTTTTCCATTGGCCGCAAAATAATAACGCCACCATTTATACAGCCCTGTTTATCGAATATCGTTTCACCAGATATAACACAACGACTTGGCCCCATTTCCGTGTCGGTAAAAAACTCGACATCAGCATAAGCTGCTTTACCGTTCAATAATGTCTGAATTAACTGATTTTTTCCCTTAAAAATAGTCTGCACCGAAGCTCCATTAAGAATATTACCACTTTTCCCCAGAATTTTTTGGGCTATCGGATTAAACTCCCTCACCTTACCCCAGCGATCAAAGAAAATTACGCCATCTGACATGGTGTTAAATATACTGGACAAGCGTTTATTCATCAGTGATAACTCATAATTTTTTTGCTGAATACCGATTTGCATAGTGATCGCATTAGCAGCAGCGGCTACCATTGCTAAGGTATGAGAGTAAGCGGACTGAGCTGGTCCAGATATATCAAGTAAGGCAACAATCCGGCCGTCATAACCATAAATAGGTGCAGCCGAACACGTCCACCAGTGATGTTTGCGGCAGTAATGCTCTGCTCCGGAAACCTGTACTGGCGCTCCGGTCTTTAGGCCAATGGCGATTGCGTTGGTCCCTACATGTTCCTCCCGCCAACTCGCGCCCTGAACAAAGTGAATATGCTTAGCACTTGTCAACACATCAGGATCCCCAAATCTTTCCATTATATATCCATTCTCGTCAGTCAACACAACAATAAAGCCAGAATTACGGAAGAACTCGTAAATATTGGCCATGAAGGGTTTAGCAATATCTACAATGTCCTGGTTCTTTTCCAGCATCATCTGAATGTCTTGTTTTTCCAGAATGTTCAGACATTTACCATCATTAGGATTTAGATCAATTTGCGAACATCTGACCCATGAGTCAGTAATTTGTGGTAAAATGATCCGGTTTTCCAGTTCACCTTTACTAATAAATTTTTTCCAAATCAAATCCTTACTGATTATACTTATAGGGTTGTCGCTTGCCATTTTCCACACCACCTACCGATAATCTAGGCATTCGCATTATACAATAATACTATTATCGTTAGTAACTTTCTAAAGTAATCAGCAATTACCCTTCTTTACATTTCATTTTATTGAACTTGTCTGCAGCAAAAACTCTTTGAAATAATTATAGCAAATAAATGAAGCATAAAATGTCACGAATGATAAATTATGCTTCAGGTTACCTAATTGTTGCCCATTACATTATTTAATGCAAATGTCTTCGCCATTAAGAATCTTTTTCATATTCTTCATCGCACACATTTTACCACACATCGTGCAGGTATCTTCACTTTCGGGTGCAGATTCTTCCCGATAGGCTCTGGCCTTATCCGGATCAATAGCTAGCTCAATCATTTTGGGGAAGTCAATCTCTGCTCTGGCGGCACTCATTTTATTATCCCACTCCCGGGCACCGGGCAAGCCTTTAGCGATATCCGCGGCATGAGCTGCTATTCTTGCCGCAATTATACCTTCTTTCATATCACACAAATCAGGTAGTTTTAGATGCTCAGCCGGAGTTACATAACAGAGGAAATTAGCACCATTAGCTGCTGCTATGGCCCCACCAATGGCACTGGTAATGTGATCATATCCAGGAGCGATGTCAGTAACCAGTGGCCCCAGCACATAAAAAGGCGCTCCGTGGCAGAGTCTTTTTTCCAGCATCATATTTCCGGCAATTTCATTAAGGGCCATATGTCCCGGGCCTTCAATCATTACCTGCACGTCTTTAGCCCAGGCGCGTTTGGTAAGCTCTCCCAGTACAATGAGCTCTTCAATTTGTGCAGCATCTGTTGAGTCATTAATCGAACCGGGACGGCAGGCATCGCCAAGACTTATGGTCACGTCGTATTTGGCGCAGATATCCAGTAGGCGGTCATAATGCTCGTAGAAAGGATTCTCTTGCCCGTTAAGTTCCATCCAGGCAAATAGCAGCGAGCCACCCCGGGATACCAGATTAGTGAGACGCTTATTGTGCTTAACTTTTTCGGCCGTGGCCCGGTTTAAGCCGCAGTGTATCGTCATAAAATCGACACCATCTGCCGCATGCGTTTCTATTACCTGGAAGAATTCATCGACAGTAATATCCTTTAATTCTTTATCCAATGCCCCTACCGCATCATACATGGGTACTGTCCCAATCATTACCGGACAAGTATCAATTAGCAGACGTCGAAACTCCTGGGTCTTGCCATAGCAGCTCAAATCCATAATTGCTTCTGCTTTTAATGCTACTGCGCTTTTGGCTTTTTCCAATTCCAGCGCTAAATCGCAGCAGTCTTTGGAAACACCCAGATTCACGTTTATTTTTGTCCTGAGGCCGTCTCCAACTCCCTCTGGACTAAGTGTCGTGTGATTTTTGTTAGCCGGAATGACAATCTTGCCTTCGGCCACAAGTTCACGGAGACGAGTAACCTCCATTTTTTCTTTGGCAGCAACAATTTGCATTTCTTTAGTAATCAGCCCTTGTTTCGCAGCATTCATTTGTGTAGTAAAGTTCATACTAATCCCCTCCTTTTACTATGTACGACAAAAATAACGAGACATGGCCTGGAAAAGCCTGTCTCATAACAATCGCAGATAGCTTCCCTTCTACTGGCACTGCCTGCAACATGTCCTAAGGGTCAGAAAAATTACTGTATTATATATTAAATATGTTTGCAAGATTTATGCCAACAAACAAAGGACCACATAACTCCTCCTCATGGGGGTTATGTGGTCCCTTTCCTCTCGACCTTTTCACAATATTATATTATTTCTAAGCATTGCGTTATCACCATCAAGTTACTGCTGTTTTTGTAGCACTGTGTAGCAAAGTGTAGCGCGTAATATACTACGCTTTGCTACACAGTTAACTAGTCTAACAGTCTGCGGATGAAAAGTCCGAAGAAATGGTACAGCCTTGACTATCTGGAGGCATGTGACTTACAGCTTGCGACTGCCGCGTTTGGTTATCGCAATGCCGTCTTTGCATAGCGGGCAATCCTGACTCTGGTAGGTAAGAACAGTTAAGTGTAATAGTGCCTGGGCCGGTATGCCAAAATCAGCCTTGCCGCCACTACGGTCAACCAGCATACCAACGGCTACCGGAACACCACCATGTTCGCGCACTACATCAACTACCTCTTTTACTGATCCGCCGGTTGTTACAATATCTTCAACAATTAGGACCCGCTGTCCTTTCTCAATAACAAAACCACGTCTGAGCGTCATCTTACCGTTTTCGCGCTCAGTGAAGATAGCGCGGGTACCGAGATGTTTTCCCACTTCATGGGCCAGAATAATACCGCCAGTTACCGGGCCAATGACAAGCTCAATATTGTCGTTGGCGAAGCGCTCCGCCATGGCTGCACAGAGCTTTTCGGTATGTTTAGGGTACTGTAGCACCTGAAATTTTTCAACATATAACGGACTATGCAAACCGGAGGTTAGTAAAAAATGACCTTCTAAGATAGCCCCTGTTTCCACAAAAATTTGTCGAACTTCTGCTTCGTTCATTATGCGTTCCTCATTTCTGCTAAAATTGAGAGCGCGGCCGCACGCGGATTTTCAGCTTTGGTAATCGGCCGGCCTACTACTAGATAATGAGCGCCTGCCTTCAGCGCATCAGCTGGGGTAGCTACCCGGCTTTGGTCATTTAAGGCTGCGCCTTGGGGACGAACACCAGGTGTAATAATGGCAAAATCTGTACCACAGGCCTCTCTGATCCGCTCGGCTTCCTGCGGTGATGCTACCACCCCGTCCAAGCCCGCTTCCTGGGCCAGCTTGGCCAGATGCACAACTTGTTCCGGAATACTGGTAGCCGAACGCAGGGCAGCCC
Source organism: Sporomusa sp. KB1 (assembly GCF_007830295.1). Lineage (GTDB taxonomy): Bacteria > Bacillota > Negativicutes > Sporomusales > Sporomusaceae > Sporomusa. The sequence continues at coordinate 4,931,288 of NZ_VLKC01000002.1, forward strand.
ATTCGGTGTCATTCATACTTGTCAGCACTGTGACGGCAATCAACTTAGGCCGAGGTATGTTGAGACTAGCCGCGGTTTCAGCTACCTGCCCGGCAGCCGCCCGCATCATGGCTGGCCCGCCTGATGCCTGAACATTAATCATAGCCACACCTAATCGAGTCAGCGAAGCCGCACCCTGGGCCACTGTATTCGGGATATCGTGCATTTTTAAATCCAGAAAAACATCTTTGCCTTGCTCGCGCAAATAAGTCAGACATTCCATGCCAACAGCATAGAAAAGCTGCATGCCTACTTTATAGTAGCTTACGGCATCGCCTAAGCTTTCGACAAGCTCCCTGACTTCGGCCATTGAGGCAAAATCAAGGGCTACAATTAATCGATTACGTACTTGTTCCACTCTGTATCCTCCATCTTAGGCGATTTAGCCGCAGTTCACCTTGCCGACAAGGTCACCAATCTGAGTTAAACCACGTTTAGTAAGATATTCTTTAATTCCTTCAGCCACTTCCACAGATACATAAGGATTAACAAAATTGGCTGTACCAACAGCCACAGCACTGGCCCCGGCCAAGATAAATTCAATGGCATCTTCGGCAGTCATAATGCCGCCCATACCAATAATCGGTACTTTGACGGCTTGTGCTACCTGCCATACCATCCTCACCGCAACCGGCTTTATTGCCGGACCGGATAAGCCGCCCACTGTGTTGCCCAGAATAGGCTGCCAGGTCTTGATATCAATCGCCATCCCCAGCAAGGTATTAATGAGTGAAATAGCATCTGCGCCGGCGTCTTCTACCGCTCTTGCCATGAGCACAACATCAGTGACATTAGGCGATAGCTTGACAATTACTGGCAAGCTTGTTTTTTTCTTTACTTCCCGTACTACTTCAGACGCACTTTCCGGGCAAGTTCCAAAGGCAATCCCGCCTTGTTTTACATTAGGGCAGGAAATATTAACTTCTAATCCGGCAATCCCTGACTGATCCAGCCTGGCTGCCAACTCGCCATAGTCTTCTACCGTATTACCGGAAATATTGACAATAACCGGTACTTGGTAGGCAGCTAATTGGGGCATGGTCTTCGTAATAAATTCGTCAACACCAGGGTTTTCCAGTCCAATACAGTTCATCATCCCAGCCGGTGTTTCCGCTATGCGCCGCCCGTTATTGCCCGCCTTAGGCGCCAGCGTTGTGCCCTTAACGACAATGGCGCCGACTTTGTTCAAATCAACAAAGTCGCTGTATTCCAGACCAAAGCCAAACGTGCCTGACGCGGTCATAACCGGCGTCTTCATTTTTATTCCGGCAATATTGACCGCCAGCATTGCTTCCGCTGTATTCACCATACCACCTCCTGAGCCCAGAACACCGGACCGTCAGTGCAAACCTTGTGCCGTTTACCGCTGGTATTCTCACAAGTGCAGGACAGACAGGCCCCCACGCCGCAAGCCATGTAATCTTCCAGGGATACCTGACAAGGAACATCATACTGGGCCGCAGCCGCAGCCACGCCCGCAAGCATAACATGCGGCCCACAGGCGTAGATAGTATCAAACTTGTCCTGTTTCAGTAGTTCAGGCAGTAGATCCACGGTAAAACCATGGTGACCAATACTGCCATCATCTGATGTAATATGGATATTTTGACATACACTGGCATATAGGTTTGGCCAAAATAACTCCTGTTCATTACGCCCCCCCATCAAGATGGTGGCTGGGCGAGAACAAAAAGCTCTGGCCAATAGCAGCAGCGGTGCCAGTCCCATACCGCCCCCCACAAGCAGGGGGCGCTTAGCAGTTACAGCAAAGCCATTGCCAAGCGGCCCCATGCAATTGATGGTGTCACCTGGCTGAAGCTTAGTCATGAGCGCCGTACCCCGACCAACAACACGATAAATAAAAGTCAATGTCCCTTTCACCGTGTCACAGTCTGCTATGCTGAACGGCCGCCGGAGCAGCGGGTCAATGGTGTCGTTCAGCCGAATATGGACAAACTGGCCTGGTTTGGTAATACTGGCAATCCCGGCAGCAGCTACTACCAATTCCCATACATCTCCGGCAAGGACAGTATGTTTCATCACCTGAGCAGTCACACAGGTTTTAGTCACAGTTTCTTTCGCCTCCACTTACATAATCCTGCAGTGCCAGTACATAGAGAAACTTTCTTTGGCGTATGATGCTAAGTACATCAAGAACAGCTTTGGCTGTATCCATCGAAGTCAGGCACAATAGGGAATGCTCGACAGCGGCTCTTCTGATTTTGAAGCCATCACTATCAAAATCCCGTCCTTTAGTCAGGGTATTAATAACCATATTAATTTTTCCCGCTTTAATCATCTCAATAATATGAGGCTGCTGTTCATGAAGTTTGGGTACCATACCAACAGTCAAGCCTAAGGAACTGAGGTAACTGGCCGTGCCGCTGGTGGCGATTAGTTCATAGCCCATTTTGGCAAATTCTTTGGCAATCTCGCCTGCTTCTGCTTTGTCTTTATCGGCGACTGTCACAAGAATAGTTCCGGTTTGCGGCACATTCATCCCGGCGCCGATAATTCCCTTATACAGTGCCCGGGAATAGTTGTAGTCAATACCTAATACTTCACCTGTGGACTTCATCTCCGGTCCAAGGGAAATATCTACCTGCTGCATTTTAGCAAAAGAGAATACCGGCACTTTTACGGCAACATATTCTTTCGCCGGCAGAAGTCCTGTTGTATATCCCATTTCCTGCAAGCTTTCACCAAGAGCTACGCGGGTAGCAACATCCACCATCGGCACATCGGTAATCTTGCTAAGGTAAGGGATGGTCCGACTGGAACGAGGGTTTACCTCGATTACATATACTTCTTCATCCATGACTACATATTGAATGTTGATAAGACCTTTTACCGTAAGTCCCCTTGCCAGCAGTCCCGTGTATTCAACAATGGTGTCAATAACCTTTTGGGAGAGTGTTTGCGGCGGATAGACGGCGATACTGTCGCCAGAATGTACACCGGCCCGTTCGATATGTTCCATAATGCCAGGGATGACAAAATCCTTACCATCTGATATGGCATCAACCTCAACCTCAGTACCTTGCATATAGCGGTCAACTAAAACCGGATGTTCTGGTGAGGCTTTAACGGCCCGCACCATATAATCCTTTAACTCGGTTTCGTTGTAAACAATCTCCATGGCCCGCCCGCCAAGTACATAGGAAGGCCGGACAACAACAGGGTAGCCAATACGGGCGGCAGCCTGCGGAGCCAAAGAAGCATCGGTGATGGTTTCGCCTTTAGGACGCGGGATTTTCAACTGACCGAGTAATTCATCAAATTTTTCCCGGTCTTCAGCCCGGTCAATATCTTCCACACTTGTGCCAAAAATCTTGACCCCCGCCCGCGACAACGGTCCAGCCAAATTGATGGCTGTCTGGCCACCGAACTGGACAATAACACCCTCAGGTTTTTCTTTATCAATAATATTAAGTACATCTTCCGGGGTAAGCGGTTCAAAGTACAGGCGATCAGATGTGTCAAAGTCGGTAGAAACAGTTTCCGGGTTGTTATTGACAATGACGGATTCAATTCCCAGCTCTCTGAGTGCCCAGACTGAATGCACTGAGCAATAATCGAACTCTATGCCCTGACCGATCCGAATAGGGCCTGATCCCAGTACCATGACTTTGCGTTTATCGCTTGTTACGACTTCATCTTCTTGCGCATAAGTGGAGTAGTAGTAAGGAGTAACAGCCTCAAACTCGGCGGCGCAAGTGTCAACCATTTTGTAACAAGGCACAATATTGGCCTGCTTGCGCAGTTCCCGGATTTCATATACTGTTTTACCTGCAAGTTCGCCGATACTCTTATCAGCAAAGCCCATTTTTTTGGCAGCCAAGAGTACGTCAGTGGTCAGGTCTTGGCTGATTTGCCGTTCCATCGCCACGATATTCTCAATCTTATCTAAGAAAAATGTATCAATTGCGGTTATGGCATGAATTTCGTTTACTGCAACCCCACGCCGTAGGGCTTCGGCAATCATAAACGACCGTTCATCATTGGCAAGTTTAAGTTTTTCGATTACTTCCTTATCACTCAACGCGGCGAACTCTGGGATATACAGACGATTTAAGCTAATCTCCAACGACCGCACAGCTTTGAGGAGCGCGCCCTCAAAGTTGCGATCAATGGACATAACCTCGCCGGTAGCCTTCATCTGGGTACCAAGAATCCGATCAGCAAAACTGAACTTGTCAAACGGCCAACGCGGGAATTTAACGACTACATAGTCAAGCGCCGGTTCAAAGCAAGCCTTGGTCTTACCTGTTACAGCATTCGTAATCTCGTCTAAGTTATAGCCGATAGCAATCTTAGTAGCTACTTTGGCAATCGGGTAGCCAGTAGCTTTTGAGGCCAGAGCACTGGAACGGCTGACCCGGGGATTTACTTCAATAACAATGTAGTTACTGCTTTTCGGGTCAAGCGCGTACTGGACGTTACAGCCGCCTTCAATCCCCAGAGCGCGAATGATTTTTAGCGATGCACTTCTCAGCATCTGGTATTCGTAGTCTGTCAACGTCTGCGACGGAGCTACAACAATACTGTCACCGGTATGAATGCCTACAGGGTCAAAGTTTTCCATATTACACACTGTAATGCAATTGTCAGCGGCGTCACGAATGACCTCATACTCGATTTCTTTCCAGCCGGCGACACTGCGTTCAATCAGTGCCTGACCAATAAAACTGTATTTTAGGCCTCTGTTAACTGTGTCAATAAGTTCCTCATCATTGTGGGCAATGCCACCGCCAGTTCCGCCCATCGTATATGCTGGACGCACAATGAGCGGATAACCGATTTCCTCAGCAAATTTGAGTGCACTGTCAATATCTTCGACAATGGTACTGGCCGGAATAGGCTGACCAAGTTCTTCCATAGTGGCCTTAAACAGTTCTCTGTCTTCCGCCTTTTTGATGGCTTCCAGCGGTGTACCCAAGAGTTCTACCTGATACTTTTCCAGTACGCCTTTATCAGCAAGTTTAACGGCTAAATTGAGGCCTGCCTGACCGCCTAACGTGGCTAACAGGCCGTCAGGACGTTCTTTGGCAATAATTTCTTCCAAATATTCCGGAGTCAGCGGTTCGATATATACCCAGTCGGCAACATGGGTATCAGTCATAATGGTAGCCGGATTACTATTAACCAGCACAACCTCAAAGCCTTCTTCTTTAAGCGCCCGGCACGCCTGCGTGCCGGCATAATCGAATTCAGCGGCTTGGCCGATGACTATCGGGCCTGAACCAATGACCATAATCTTTTTTAAATGTTCTTTTTTGGGCACCGTTAGTTCCCCCTCGCCTTACTCTGCGTTTTGTCGAGTAAATTCATAAATTCTTCGAACATATAGGTACTGTCATCTGGACCGGGGGCTGCTTCCGGGTGATATTGGACCGAAAATACCGGCAGGCCGTTATGTCGCAAACCTTCGATTGTATTATCATTGACTGCGCGGTGAGTTATTGTCACATCAAGTCCGGCCAATGATTGTTCTTCGATCGCATATCCATGATTTTGCGAAGTAATATATACACGGCCGGTAGTCAAATCCTTAACCGGGTGATTCGATCCGCGATGACCAAACTTCATTTTATACGTATCGCCGCCTAATGCCAGCGCTAAGAGCTGATGGCCCAGGCAGATACCAAATATCGGCTTTTTACCGATCAGTTGGCGCACCGTCTCCACCGGCGCATCTTTCGGATCGCCAGGTCCATTGGACAGGAAGATACCGTCGGGATTGAGGGCTAGTACTTCCTCTGCCGGTGTATTGGCAGGTAATACGGTTATATTGCAGCCAGCTTTGGCCATAGAGTTTAAAATGTTGCGTTTAATTCCAAAATCCATAACTGCAACATGCGCTCCCTGGCCTGGTATTCTATATGCTTTAGGAGTTGTAACCTCTTCCACTACCTCAATAAATGGTGGCGTGGCAAACAATTCGGCAATCTCGATCTCTTTGGCACTTGCTGGTACGATAACGCCTTTCATTGTGCCATGCGCGCGTATCCGTCTGGTAATTGCCCTGGTATCAACACCATATATACAGGGAATATTCCTTGCCTTAAGATAGGAAACCAAGGAGTCTTCCGCTTGCCAGCTGCTGGGTCGGCCACATAATTCACTGATTACAAAGCCGCGCACGAAGGATTGCCGGCCTTGTTCAAAAAGTTCAGCTACACCGTAATTCCCGATGAGCGGATAAGTCATTGTTACAATTTGTCCACAGTAGGACGGATCTGTTAATACTTCCTGGTAACCGGTCATACCGGTGTTGAATACTACTTCCCCGACTGTGTTAGTACCGGAAGCAAGCATCCCTTGGAAAACGCTGCCGTCTTCCAATATCAGTTTGCCATTCATTTAAGCACCTCGCCATTTTGCATAATTATACTGCCGTTCACTATAGTAATTAGCGACTTACCCTTTAAATTCCTGCCTTCAAATGGAGAATGTTTACCACGAGTATAAAATTTTATGCAGTCTACACTCCATTTATATTCAGTGTCAATAATCGCAATATCGGCTGGAGCGCCTACTTTTAGGGCCCCGCTTGCTACTCCAAGAATTTTGGCTGGTGCAAATGACATCTTTTCAATTACTTCCATTAGTGAAAGTTTGCCTGTATGATAAAGTCCTGTAAGGATAACACCAAGTGCTGTTTCCAGACCGGCAAAACCACTGGGAGCATAACGAAATTCCACATCTTTTTCTTCAAAGGCATGAGGAGCATGGTCGGTAGCGATGGCATCAATTGTCCCATCTTTCAGGCCGGCAATCAGCGCCTCAACATGATCAGCCGAGCGGAGCGGCGGATTTACCTTAAAGGCAGTGTTAAAGCTTCTTAGTTCTTCATCTGTCAGTGTCAGGTGATGAGGCGTGGCTTCTGCTGTTACTTTTACGCCACGCTCTTTAGCCTTGCGGATAAGCTCAACCGCTCCCTTACTGCTGACATGGGCGATGTGGAGCGGAGCGCCCGTATATTCGGCCAGCATAATATCTCTGGCTACCGCAATATCTTCGGCAACCGACGGGCGGCCTTTGATTCCCAATATGGCCGATACCGCACCTTCATGCATAAAACCTTCACCGGCAAGCTCCTCATCTTCAGAGTGGGTGATGACCGGGCGTTCAAACATCCCTGTATATTCAAGCCCGGTTTTCAGTAAGCGGGTGCTGTCCAGATGCCCGCCGTCGTCTGAAATCGCTACTGCTCCCGCCTGGATCATATCACCGATTTCAGCCAGTTCCTTGCCTTCTAACCCTTTACTGAGAGCACCGATCACCTTGACATTGACAACACCTTCGGTTTGTCCGCGGTGCATGATCCCTGATACGATAATCGAACTATCCACAACAGGCTTGGTGTTTGGCATACAGGCAATGGTAGTAAACCCGCCTGCCGCTGCAGCCCGTGTACCTGAAGCAATATCTTCTTTAGCCTCAAGCCCCGGTTCCCGCAAGTGGACATGCATATCAACAAGACCTGGCGCGACAACTAACCCCGCCGCATCAATTACCTGGGCTTCGCCTGCATCCAGGTTCTGACCGATGGCGGCAATTTTGCCAGCTTCTATTAAGATATCACCGATAGTGTCCATGTTTTCAGCCGGATTTATGATTCGTCCACCTTTAATTAGCAGTTTCAATGCGAGTCCCTCCCATCAGAACTAAAAATAACAGCGCCATTCTGACTGCCAGGCCATTTTTTACCTGTTCCTGTATTGCCGATTGTTCGCCATAGGCAATGTCTGGTGCAATTTCCAAACCGCGGTTCATCGGGCCGGGATGCATCAGGAGCGCATCAGGTTTAGCTAAGGCTAACCGGTCGGCATTAACACCAAACAGGCGAGCATACTCCCGGGCCGAAGGAAACAACCCTTTTTTCTGCCGTTCGCGCTGAATACGCAGTACATTAACGACATCCGCCTGATCAAGAGCATCTTCGACTCGGTTGTGTACCTTGACACCAACTTTTTCTATATCACGTGGCAGTAGTGTCTGCGGCCCGGCAAGATGAACCTCGGCTCCCATTTTCTGCAGACCCCAGATATTGGAGCGCGCCACCCGGCTATGCAAGATATCGCCGACAATCGCCACTTTAAGTCCAGCAATTTTTCCTTTGTATTGTTTAATCGAAAACATATCCAGCAACCCCTGTGTCGGGTGTTCATGCGCCCCGTCACCGGCATTGATGATAACTGGTTTTACAGCATTGGCAGCATATTGCGATGAGCCTTCCGCCTCATGGCGCATAACGATAATGTCTACGCCCATAGCTTCCACGGTAAGAAGAGTGTCGCGCAAGCTCTCACCTTTAGTTACACTGCTTGAGCTTGTCGAAATGTTAATTACATCAGCTCCAAGATATTTACCGGCCAATTCAAACGAGGTACGTGTCCGGGTGCTATTCTCAAAGAATAGATTCACAATCGCTTTACCGCGTAAGGTTGGTGCTTTCTTAATATCCCTGTCAATAATATTCTTCATTTCTTTCGCCGTATCCAAAATCAAATCCATTTCATCGGCGGACATCGTTTCAAGACCCAGGATATCTTTGTTTCTGAGCGATACTTGAGCTTTACTCATTACACACTCCCCCTTCGTATTATAAAAAACAAACTCCTTGCCAGAATAGCGCAAGGAGTTATTTTATAGCCATGCCAATAAGCACAAACAGCTACCAACATCCTTGCCGACCTCTCAGGATCATTTTAAAGGATAGTATTTGCTTTTGTTAGATATAATAAAAGCCTTCTTGCCGTGAAAAGCGCACAAGAAGGCGTAAATAATCCTTACCGTCCCCTTGCCAGCCTCACAGGACCAGCTTAAAGGCCATATTCTTATTAGCAATAATAATAACAGATTTCGCCAAGGCTTGTCAAGAGGGTATCATCCACTTCGTTTATCCTTCATTCACAACCTCCAGCATACCACTAACATGAATAAATGAATGTAAATTTTCAACAGTCGCTCCTTCATCCGAAAAAGGCCCGTTATTTACTGCATTATTCTCTTGGCTTTCCAGCCTACAAAAGGTTTATGCTTTTTGCTATAAATTCTACTGAATAAGAAACAGCACGCTTGGTTATATCTTCGCAAAGATGCGGGGGATTGCTTGAACTAAATCCTTGTGGTCTTAATTCTCTACATAATAAACTGCCAAAGTTTTGCTGAAAGCCTTTAGAAAAATTATTACATAAATCTATTATTTTTTCTTTTTGAATACCCTTATGAATACCGTAGATACCAATAAACATTAACACCCCTTCAACCAAGCCACATTGAGAACCAAATCTCCCCGCACCATTCATTCCGGTAGAAGCGTCCATGACTTGGGCGTTAATCTCAATAGGATACAATTCTGATAGAATTTTTATAGTCGTTACCGCACAATTAAGGTTCTGGTTCCAGTAATATTCATGTACTCTATTATTTATTAAGTTTTTCATTCTAAGCACGCTCTCCAAATTATTTCCTAATAGTAATAAGCTACTATATTTGTTATAAAGCTACTATTTGAACTCAATGTTTAATGGGTTTGTTAAACCACAAAAGACACAAAGAGCGCAAAGGGTACGAAGTGTAGATTGTTACAGATTAGGGGAACATATGGATAAAGTTGCAATTATAGTATTAAATTACCTAAACTATCAAGATACCATTGAGTGCATCAAGAGTATCGCTATCGATCAGTACCCGCTAAAAGAAATAATTATTGTGGATAATGGGTCGACCAATGATTCTAAAGCAAAGCTGGAAGAAAAGTTCAGGAATAATGCTGGAATCCATTTATTAGTGAATAATAAAAACGCAGGTTTTGCCAGAGGCAATAATTTAGGCATCCGCTATGCCAGAGATATTCTGGGGTGTAGCTTCGTATTGCTTGTGAATAATGACACCATCTTCAATGATCCCAACATGATAACTACTCTAATGGGAGCCTATGAGCCGGGAGTAGGTGTATTGGGTCCACGGATCTTAGCCGCTGACGGACATGAACAAAACCCGGCAAGGGTAATGGTCAGAGGTAACCTACAACAGCATTTGTATTATTGGCGTATAAGGCTTAAGCAAAGTAGTTTGTATCAAAGCCTAAAAAGACTACGGCTAAAGATCTTTAGGGAAAAAAAGAAAAAAAACGGTAAAATTGCGCGCAATAATTTGGCCTTTAAAAGTATCACCTCGGCAAATTTAGTATTACATGGATCCTGTTTTCTCCTTACCACAGATTACTTTAAGTATTACCCTTGGCTTTTTCCGGGTACCTTTCTCTTCTATGAAGAGGCTATTCTTACCATACTGACTGGTAAAGTGAGTCTAGTAAAAAAATTTGTTCATACCACCTACATCTTTCACAAAGAACATCAGGCTACTGAAATGAGTTTTGAGCACAAGAGCAAAAAAACCGAATACTTTCTTGATAGCCTTAACATGGCTAATGAAATCTATTCATTAAACTATAAAACCTTGATAGATATGTATTTTAAACCATAGCAACACTAGTCTTCCATTACATTTGGCATAAAAAAATCCAGAAAATCAACATTAAACAATCGTAATGATCATGTCTTAGCCGTGTTATCCGGCTTCTCTCCGAACACAACTTCCTTCGTAGGCACTTTTTAGTCACTTACTTTACTATTTATTTCTTCTTGTTGAGACTTTATAAGTGGCGTACAAGTTTAAAGCATTATCTCCTTTATATATTTAAAGAGTCTTTTAATGCGGTAAGTGGCGCGCTATATTTTAAATATCGTGGCATTTCCTTATAGATTGCTATCCATCTGTCTAATTTATTTGACGGAAGGTTAGAACGGGTTTCTATGTGTTGAATATAATCATTCAATAATAAATAGGGAGTTTGGTCCGGCAGCATTTTCAAACGTTTCTGAGATTCATAAAATAGTTTTAACTGCCAAGAAAAGTACCGAATATGTTCTCCAAAAATTTTATTTCTTAAATGAACAAAACTTCTTTTCTTTTTATAACGAAATGACTGCTGATTTTCATGAGCACGATAATAATTTAATTTTTTATTGAGAGGTTTAGCGCGCCCCATTAAGGATAAAACCGTTGCTAGCCATGTATCGTGACCAATAAACGAAGGAAATGAACCCGTATATTCTAAAGCACTTTTTCTAATTGCCATTGCACAGCCATGTACCGCCAAAATGGAAGTTAAATAAGTATTTGCATTAAATTTTTTATAATCAAAATGTTTATAATTCCACAGCGAATCCCATAAAATATTTAGGTTTTTATCAGTAATATATGAATCTGAAAATATCATATAAGCATTAGGGTCGGCATTAAATGCTGCAACCATTTCCTCAATTTTATTAGGTAGCCAAACATCATCTTGATCAGAAAAAAAGATGATGTCGCCGTTACACATATTGACGGCCTGTGTGAAATTTTGTATATAACCGAGGTTAACCGGATTTTGATGCAGTTTTATTATCGAACTGTTACTATTCTTAATAATATTTAGTGTATTATCGGTTGATTTATCATCACAAATGATTATTTCATCTGCTGGAACGGTTTGAGATAAAATACTGTTAATTTGTTCGCTTACATATTTTTCTCCATTATAAGTACACATCGCTACAGAGATTCTCACATTATCACCTCAATATTATCGATAGAACGGGACAAGGGGACAGGTTCGCTGTCCCCTATATATTATTAATCTACTTTTCGATACTACATTCTTACTAATTGCCGTATTGCAATGCCTTTGTATAGACTGTATCTTTATTCGGGACAGATAACCTGTCCCTTCACCGAATCCCAGTTCCGATACATCCTTTTAAACCTTGAAACTCGACCATCCACTGCCTTCATCTTCGATTAGCGGACGTACCGAGTATGGGTATTCAGTTTTAAATACTCTTCTAATGTTTATGCAAGGTGAATTCACCTTCCTATTATATATTATATATTATATATGTGTTTTTAAATTATATAATATATGTGTTTATTAAATGTTTTTTAGTGTGTGTTTAGTGGGCAGAAGGGATGACTCGCCTTCTACTAATCGATTGCCTGCTTAACGTAAGTACCTTTTAATGGCTTCTGCCTTGGAACTGTTAAGCGGCGTGGATCGGCTACAATTAACTAGACAGAAAAACGGCCTAAAAGAAATAAGTAAACCACGTTGCCGCCCAGTTTTTGACGTGTAGCGTGGTTTACTTATTTGAATTGACAGAGTAGCCTATTTTCGTATACGCTGAGTAATATAAATCAGGTAGGGAGCGCACAAATGATGGTATTAAAAAAGCTACTCAAGATGAGCGGACAAGTTTTGCTTCTATGGATTATCTACTGGCTGGGCAACCAAATTACTGCCGTAATCGGTTTGCCTGTCCCAGGTACGGTATTTGGCATGATCCTGCTGTTTGGGCTTTTGTTGTGTGGCATTCTTAAACTTAGCTATATTCAGGAGGCTGCCGATTTTTTACTTAAGCATATGTTGTTTTTCTTTATCCCGGTTGCTGTCGGTCTAATGGATTGGGGCGCCGTGTTTTATGAACATGGTGTGGTATTGGCGGCTGCTTTGCTAGCCGGAGCTGTTTTACCGTTCTTTACGGTAGGTATAATTACACGGGTGCTACACAAGGAGGGGCAATGATGGACACGGCTCTAACGCTTGCTTTTGTGATCATGACGGTTGCCGTTTATCTGTTGAGCCGGTACCTGTATTTTAGATACAATAATCCGCTCATTAATATCGTCCTGCTGAGTGCAGCGGTTATTATCGCTGTTTTGGTTATCTGCAAAATGCCTTATCAAGCCTACGTTCCGGCAAAAGACGTGATGACGTTTTTACTTGGACCGGCTACGGTTGCTCTTGCCGTGCCGCTGTACCGGAACCGGCATTTATTGAAACAATACGGTTCGGCAATTTTTATGGGGGTTGGTATCGGCACGCTGGTATCCATGGCAACTGTACTGTTTATTACCAGGGCCGGTGGCTTATCAAGAGAAATCATTGTATCAATTATCCCGAAATCTTCAACCATTCCGTTTGCCGTCGAAGTGGCGCAACTGGCAGGCGGCAATTCTGCGTTGGCGGTAGCTTTCGTTGTGGCTACCGGAACGTTTGGCTCGGTAATCGGGTTAACCCTGCTTTCCTGGTTTAAGATCTATGATCCTGTAGCCCGCGGGCTGGCCATGGGGACAGTATCGCACGGCCAAGGGACCGCAATGGCTCTCCTAGAAGGCGAGCAGCAGGGGTCTATGGCCGGAGTGGCCATGGCGCTGGCTGGGGTGTTTACTTCGATGCTGGCGCCTGTACTTATTGCCTGGCTTGTACAGTGATCAGACTATGGATAAGACCAATTCGACGCGCCCGCAGGAAAGGTCAAGAGAATCAGATGGACGTTCTTGTGCGCCAAGAAGCGCACAGAAACGTCCCTTATTGCGTAAGCAGAATACCACATGCTATGCATGTGGTATTCTGCTTACGCAATAAAAGCGACAGGAATGCTCTGTCGCCTAGTATCTCTTTAATGTCATGCTCTCCGATGTTTCTCAGGTAAATTATATCCGATTTGACGTATCGGAACGCATTTGTATTCATTTCCTTTACTGTCGCTAATCGTTCGAATATTTGCAAGGGAAAATAGGTTCTCCGACCACACGCTGTATATAATATCTAAACTTTCGATATTGCCTGTTCAGCCATACCTATTTTAAAGCAATTTCAAACTCTTCATTTTTTTATTTGCAAGCAACCTATTGCGGTTGTGAATACAGATATTGCCTACTAGTTTGATCTTTCCTCGTAACTCCAAACATACTTTTGCGTACGTCATCTCCTCTGGAAGATCAAACTCATCCCATTGTGCAAAACCAAGTGATACAAGCTGTGATGTTGTCTTTGGACATAGATGCATCACACATCTTCCGTCAATGAGCTTCAATGCAGCCTGAACAAACGGATAAGAAAAGTTCCTCCCCTGTTGCTCAAAATATTTTGGTCCAAGGATATTGAACCCGCCGACAGGATCTTCAAATGCTATAAAATCCACACCAGCATCAAGTGCTTTTTCTATATACTTCAATAGTTCTAATCTCATCTTTTCCATGGTTACAGTGATTATTTCCGGTTCTTTTCTCCAAATTTTAAACAGCTTAGCTATATCAATCAAGTTATTAAGTGTTGTGATAGGGCCGCAAATTTCAACACCCACTGACTCACCTTTGGCTTTCAAAATAGAAATGGACTTAATGACCTCCCCTAGCCTTCCCTTCCCAAAATCCAACTCAGGTAATCTAAGGAGATCTTCTGCCGAGGAATAGATAGGCATATTACATCTAGGTCCAATCCTTGCATTTCCAAGCTCAATATCTCCACCATAATTTTCTGCCTCCACAGTATGGCAGAATGGAATCATACAAACTGCACCATGCTCCTGTTCGCGAACAACCGCTGCAATTTTAGCAATCCCTTCTGCATAGGTATAAGCTTGGGGAAATTCCAACCCCACTTGTTCAACAACCTTTTCGTCAAATCCACAAATATCAGATCCCAACGGACATTTTACATCAACAAACTCCATCCATCTAACCCCCCTTCAGATTGAAATGGCAAACTTCATCACACTGCCCAGAAAGAACAGAGTCAAGAAATGATATATGGTAAGAAATAGGCAGCTTATAACGACTATACGCCAATTAAACGATTAACCAATTTAACAGCTTCCACTGCACTTGCCGCATATCCATCAGCACCTATCTTCTTGGCAAAAGCAGCTGAAATAGGTCCTCCGCCTACAACAACCTTTACATTTTCACGCAGACCTTCTCTATTCAGTAAATCAATAACCTCTTTCATATTTTCGGTACTAGTGGACATTAAAGTTGCAAGCGCAACTACACCTGCTCCAGTGTTTTTGACAGAATCAATAAAAGCTACAGCAGGAACATTGCGTCCCAAGTCGATAAGTTCATATCCCGCTGTTTCCAGCATGATTTTCACCAGATTCTTCCCAATATCATGGGTATCACCTTCTACAACGCCGATGACCACCTTAGTCTTTTGCTTATAATCAGATTTTCCCAAATGTGGGCGTAACACATCCAGGCCATTATACATGGCATCAGAACAAATCAAGAGTTCAGGTATAAAATATTCTTCATTTTCATACAAGTCGGCAGCCTTATTCATTCCGTCTACCAATCCATACAGAAGACCCTCAATAGCGGGATATCCGGATTGTATATATTCTTCTGCTGTGGAAATGATTTTGTCATCTTCCATTTCCACAACGCACTCTGATAATGATTTTAGTAATTCTTCCTTGTTCTCCATCTCAATCTATTCCCTTCTTAATTTGATCTGCACAACAGCTTACTTACCACTTTGAATCATTTCTCTAACACGTTCAGGACAAACAGGATAACCAACCTCACGTACAGTATCCATCATCGTTTGAATATTTTCAAAAGGCGTTTCTACAGGTAAGCTGCACCCAGACATAATCACATAGCCTTTAGGAGAATCATAAGCATCCAAAATTCCCTCCAAGGTTTTAGTACGAACATCTTGTGGAGTTCCTGAATACATGATTCCACCGGGATCTACGTTACCCATAATTTTGGTTTGCGAACCAACAGCCAGCTTACATTCCTTTAAGCTGGCTACATTATCAATGCTGATACCGCCAATCCCCAGCTCAACAACGTCCCTCCATATTTTGTCAGTTTGGCCGCAAATATGCACAACTGGGTTAGACCCATAGCTTTTTATAAAGTCTACAAGCTCTTTAAGATAAGGTAAAGAAAATTCACGAAAAACCTTGGGGCTGACTACAGTACAGGATGACATTGGTTCTGATATAGTGGGATTTAAGCCAATATCCAGTGCCGCTTTAGCATAAGCTTTACAGGTTTCGAGGGAAACCCGACAAAGCTTATGTACTGCTTCAGGGTTTTTGTGAATAAGCTTTAGCGTTTTGCTTGTATTGAATAAAAAAAATGCATTAGTAAATGCTCCTACAATACCTGCAGAACATGTTATTTCATCCTTTGCAAGATCCTTTAGATATTTCATTGCTTCCAGTTGCACCGGCAGCCGTCCATCCTTATAGGGATTAGCTGGGTGAAGTTTATCAATGTCCTCCACACTGGAAATTGCAGGTTTTAGCAAATCAGCCGTATCATCATCTGGATAAGCAACTGTGGCACCCATTGCTTCTGCCCATGGGAATAAATCAGTAAAAATGCGCAAACCATCGCAGCCAAACTTACGATACGCAGCCATTTGTGCCTCGGCAATAGCTTTAGGATTGTGATTAAACTCGGAAATTTTGCAGCCATAGACTCTGGCAACTCCATTTGCGATATTGGGGTTACATGGCAATCTATCTACCTCTGAGCCATTAGCAATAGCAGCAGCTCTTTGAGCTGGCGTCATTTGATCTTGCATATCAATTCAGTCCCCTCTTTAGTATTGAATTCAGGTAAAGGACGGTGTATTGTCATCACTAACACCGTCCCATTTTCTGTAACATTATGAAATTCAATAATTAGTTATTTATTGTCCAATGCAAAATCCGGTGTTTGATTGTATCAAAGATATACATAATCAAGACTAAAACCGCAGCTGTAAATAAGAAGCCCAGCATTACCACATCAAACTTTGCAAAGTCAGAATAGTATTGAACAAAATAGGCCATACCAGAGCTTGCGCCGAACATTTCAGCAACAGCCAACATCATAAATGATAAGGTTAAGGCTATGGAACAACCAACCAAAATGCTAGGAGATGCCGCCGGCAAAATAATATGGAAAAGCATTTCTATTTTCGGCATTTCCAAGGTTGACGCAGTTTCCAAATAACGTTTGTCAATACTCATAACGGCACCGATGGTTGTCCCCAAAATCACCCAGAATGCAGCCAGCCAAATCAAAAAGATAGAAGCTGTCTGGAAAGTTGGAAACAAGTTGATCGCATAGGGTGTAAGAAGTGGCACCGGAATAGCACTGAAAGCATAGATATAAGGTGTCACGTTTCTGCGCAAACCGCTTTTTAAACCAATCAGAGTGCCAAGTGTAATTGCACTGATAACAGCCAAAACATAAGCAGTACCCAACAAATACAACGAACTTTTTAAACCGTTCAACAGCTGGCCAATATATTGAGGAAACAGTTTGATAACTTTAAAGATGCTTGGAAAAAGAAAGGTGGATAAAACTCCAAACACATCAGTCAGCAAGATATAGCCAAGCAAAATGCAAATACCTATAGTGATAATGCCACTATAATTTTTGGCAATTTTCCCCATCAACAAATACCTCTTTTCAAACTTGACAGAAAATTGTCAAATTAAATTTTCCCTTAACAACAAAACAATTTCACTCTGCGTTGTTTTTGTTGAATTGAACAAGTTTATCTTTAAAGAATTGGCTATCAGGATAATCGCTAATCAAAGAATCCAAAGCCTTTTTATAAATTTTAGTATTGATATGATCTTCGATTTTGATTTTGTTATCTTTTATATAACCGAATTTACCCATTTTGTTCCACATCTTGACTACACTGTCTTTGTATGGGTCAGAATCGTATTTCATATGCTCGCTCTTAACAAAGCTTGCTACAGTAGCTTTGTCAAGGTCAAGTTTTTTTACAACCAAATCAACAACTTCGTCCTTGTTGCCCTGCATTGCTTCTTCAGCTCTCAAATATGCACGGAGCAACCGATACAGCGCTTCTTGATTTTTTTCGTCTTTCATCCATGTGCCTGTAGCAAGCATACGACAGCAGGAATGGTTTGGCCAGTACTCATCAGGCCACATTTTGACTTTCAAGCCTAGATCGGCTGCTTGCAATTCATAACCGGTTGCGGTTGCCCCAAAGTCAACTTCGCCGCTGGCTATAGCTTGTAAAACCTCTTGGTTTTTCTTATATTCAACAAAGGTTACATCATTAAGTAGACCTGCATCATATAATATACCTTTCAAGACGATATCAGGTGTGCCACCACGAGTAATACCAATTTTTTTGCCACGAAAGCTTTCCAGGCCTGTCCATTCGGTTTCAGGTTTAGCAAAGCAAGGTGTTTCACCAATAATCATATAGCCGCCGAAAACGGTAAAATCTTGGCCATTAGCAATTTGAATGAGTGGACCACCAGTACCGTAGGTAGAGATTACATCAACCTTGCCACCGGCAAGAGCTGTGAAAGCATCTGTACCATTGTTGATATATACCATATTGACATCAACGCCTTCTTCTTTTAAGAACCCGCGAGCTTCAGCTATATATTGGAAAACTTGTCCGGAGTTGTTTTGAGCAGCAACGGAAATTTTCAAAACATCGGTTTTGGTATTGGCGGTACCTTTAGTATTTGTACTAGTACTAGAAGCACAGCCTACAAGTGCAAGCGACGCAACTAAACAAAAAATAATTACGAATAATAGTTTTTTCATTAATTAGTTAGCCTTCTTTCTTTTGAAAAATGATACTTTTTCCGGATGGTTGCCAACAACGGCCTTCGCTTTTTCTTGCTTCAGGCGATGTGCTTTTTCGTGAACTTCATCATTGATGATTTTCATCAAGAGGTTGCGTAAATCCAACACCGCTGGATCCGTAAACAAGGTTTCCCGTCTTGGCTTTGTTTCTTCGGTAAATGAATGAGTATAAATGATTTTGCTTGGAGCTTGTCCCAAAACCAAAATATCTGTTGCCAGCAGCAATGCCTCGTCAACACTGTGGGTTACAAAAAAGATAGTCTTGCGGTTTTCCTTTCCATTTTGCCACAACTCCAAAACGGTATCTTGCAACAATGCTTTGGTAACAGCATCCAAAGCCCCAAAAGGCTCATCCATCAAGAGCAATGGAGCATCCATTGCAAAAGCACGAGCGGTTGCAAAACGTTGCTTTTGCCCCCCAGAAAGGTTCATTGGGAATTTGTCAAAAAGGTCTTCGTCCAAGCCCAAATTGCGCACCCATTCCAAAGCTACCTCTTTTCTTTTGTGTTTATCCCACTCCTTATACCTTTGCTTTAATGCAATGCAGATGTTATCACCAGCTGTCATCCATGGGAATAAGCCATAATCCTGAAATACCATAGCTCTATCTAGGCTTGGCCCGGTAACAGGCTTACCAGCAACTCGCAGCTGCTCAGAATTTGACTTTTCTAAACCAGCAAGCAATCGTAAAAGCGTACTTTTTCCACAACCAGATTGTCCCAAAAGACAAACAAAATCACCGGCTTTGGCTTTATAATCTACGCCACTTAAAACCAACTCCCCGTCATAACCAAATTGCAAATTATTCATTGATACATCTAGCATATAAACCTCCATAATTCCTGCGATTTTATTCGTTGTAGGTCATTAGGGCTTCCATTCCTCATCTAAATAATAATCATGATTACTTCTAATATGGTCATCCCCTTTTATTAAACACTTTCTCCTGCTAAAACAGCAACAATATAAACATTTTGTTAAAAATACATCTTTATGCTTCAAAAGTTGAATAACCACAGTAATATATAGTAAATGTATAATAGATATACAGTAAATATACAATATTAACCCATATTCCGCAAGTCGTCATATAAATGGAAAGCGAAAATAATTCAAAAAACAGCTTTACAGAAAGCCGTTTAGCAAAAATTCAAGAGACTATTAATCATATGGTACATTGGCGAGAAGCTAATTCTAAAATTTTACCAGGATTGTTGATTGAAACATTGATTATGAGGTGTATTATAGGTTTATCCGTAGGATATCAAAATAGCTTAACTGGTACCCAACATAAAATGGTCACCAGTTAAGCTATTTTGATTTACACTGAATTACTGCGAAGCTATACTCCAAGAGACTATGGGAACCGCTAAATGCATAGTTGTCGGTAACCCGGTCTCCGGTAAAGTTCTATTTATCACAGCCAATATTAGCTTCTAGATTTTTCATGGTTTCACGTAATTTTTTTTGATAAGCTGCCGTTAGGGCAAGCATTCGGTAGTCAGTGAGAAAACTAATTTTCTCATCCTTTATTTTGCTGCTATCATTTTGACAACTTGTGTTTACTGATCATTCTCAAGTAAGGCACCTTGTAGTAAACGGTAAAATTAAAGTGTTGTCAGTTGCGACAGAGCAACATCTGGCTGATCCTCTATTCAAGGCTGTGCCGACTTTTAAGGAACAAGGTCTAGCTGTAGTATTTAGTCTTTGGCTTGGAGTTGGAGCTCCGAAAGGACTATCGAGAGATGTGAAAGAAAAACTAGTCAAAGGGATTAAGCTAATTATTCATGATGAGGCTATAAAAAAAGATTTGGAGAACTTTGGGATAACCATTGAATACCTCGGACCACAAGAGTTTAGCGAAAAGTGGAATAGTGAAACTGAACACCTTACAAAAGTGGTAAAAGAAACTGGAATCGCCGAGCTTATAGCGGCGAAAAAACTAACTGATAACTTCTAATTCAGAGCATCAGGAAAGCGGTTTCTGTTCCTTGGGTTTATTTATTTCCGATTGAATAATATTATTTTTGTAGAAAACTAATATATCAGCCAAGAAAAAATGCATCTTCAATGTTTTGAGGATGCATTTTTTTGATAAAACAAAAAACTTTTGAGAAATCATCTCAAAAGCTTCATTTTGGTGCGGTAGAATGGATTTGAACCATCACGAGGTTGCCCCCGCCAGCCCCTCAAGCTGGTGCGTCTGCCGTTCCGCCACTACCGCATATTTGATTTTCAATCTTCGACTTACGATTTTCGTAAGAATATTGAATGTCGTATATCGAACGTCTAGTTGGTGCGGCCGAGTGGATTTGAACCACCACGAGGTTGCCCCCACTAGCTCCTGAGGCTAGCGCGTCTGCCGTTCCGCCACGGCCGCATGATCAATTATCAACAATCGATATTATATGACAAAATAGCTGTTTCGTCAAGCACAAATATTATGGAGTCTTACTTTGAAACTATTCTAAGCTTTTATCACCCTTTGCACAACCTGCTATATCTTATCATACCGTAAATTACCGTCAATAACTAAACATCAGATGAGGTTACCCCCATCTGATGTTTAGTCTCACTTTATCTTTTGCGGCGAGTTAAGACTCCCGCCTCTGCAGGCGGCGTTTGTTCAGGTGGGGTAGACTCCCCACCTGAACCCGCCGATGTTTCAGCTATGCTGAAACAAGTTCACTCATTTGGCAGCACTAAACCCCCACTGCCAGGCATTCCATAGATTACCAGCCGGATTTGGATTGGTCTGGTAGTTAGCCACTGTTTCTTTTACAGCAGCAATATTCCCTCTAAAGTACAGCGGCACAACAGGACAATCTTCTCTGATTATATCCTGAATGCGAAAATAAATATCTTTTCTGGCAGTAACATCTACTGTTTTCGTCCCCAGTTCAGTCAATTTATCGATCTCCGGATTACGCCAACCAGAATAATTCTGGCCGTCATTGCCACGACCTGGGATTTTTCGCGAATGCCAAAGATTGAGATTATCTGGATCAACGCCGGCAACCCAGGCATAAATAGCCGCCTCAAATCGACGGTTCTTTAAAATATCACTAAAAAACAGCTGTGTATCAACAGGCCGTACTTCAACAGTAATACCAACTTCTTTAAGCTGTTCAACAATCTTTTGCGCCGTTTGTTCCCGTTGTCTATTACCGTTGGGGATAGCCAGCGCAAATGCCAGTTTCTTGTTTTCCTTGGTCATTATCCCGTCCGGTCCGGGAGTCCAGCCAGCTTGCGTCAATAATTCACGGGCAATGTTAACATCTCTGGTGGGCGGCTGCTGCATTGGATTGTAGGCCCAGGATAAAGGCGACTGATCACCATAAGCTGGAACAGCAACCCCTTTAAGTACATTCGCAACAATGGCTTGACGGTCAATAGCAGCGGCAATGGCTTGACGCACCCGCAGGTCTTGAAACAATACATTATCAAGGTTAAAATCCATATGCTCCCAAACCATAGTTGGTTCAATAACTGTTCGTATCCCGTCTATGGTCTTGACCTGTTCAAAATTAGAAAAGGCAATATTACCGACAACATCCAATTCTCCTGTTTTTAGCTGCGTGAGCAAAAGGTTTTGTTCAGGAACAATTTTATAAACAATACTGTCTAAAACTGGTTTACCACGATAATAGCCGGGGTTGGCATCAAAAATAAGAGCCTCCGCCACCTGCCATTCCCTAAATTTAAATGGACCAGTACCGATTGGCGCTCGGTTAAAAGGATCTTTATTGAGATCGCCGACATTTTCCAACTTATGTTTTGGCAATATTGTGCCAAACAACGTTAAATATGGCGCATAGTATTCGCGAAACTTGACAACAACAGTATATTTATCCGGGGTCTCAATAGAACTAATCTGATCATAGCCAGTTCTTGACACAACATTTACTTTCGGATTCATAATATACTGCCAGGTAAACTTAACATCTGCGGCAGTAAAAGGTGTGCCGTCATGCCATGTTACTCCCTGACGCAAACGGTATGTTACTGTACGCCCGTCGGCAGCAACACCTCCATTAGCAGTTGTTGGCACACCAACTGCTAAATCTGGAACCCATTCCCCTTTATCCCCGGTAACTACCAAGCCGCTAAACACTAGTTTACCTACTTCAGCGGTCGCCAATAGATTAGAAATCAGTGGATTGAGCGTGTTAGGCTCATTCAAACTGCCATACTTAAGTTGACCACCCTGCTGAACATTCACTTTTTTCTCTTCTGGAGTCAAAGTATCTGCCTTATGACTACAACCGGTAATGACAACAATGAATAGTACCAATAATAGAATCATTAGCTTACGCATTTATGATGCATTCTCCTCATTTCCCTTGTTCTAAAACTTATCTACCATATAATTCTATATACCGTTTCTTACTGAACATTACTTTTTCTACATACTCTCTGGTCTCTTTAAAAGGGATTTGCTGAATATCGTCAAAATCTTTGGACCAACCATACCGTTCAATCCATTGCTTCACATTGCCGCGACCGCCATTATAAGCGGCAAGAATTAATACCTCATTGCCGCCAAACTCTTTTTTCAAGGAGGCCAAATACCAGCTGCCAAACCGAATGTTCAGGTCCGGATCTATCAAATCGGCGGTCATGTATTCTGTTTCTCCAAGCTGTTCGGCTATCCATCGACCGGTTTCAGGCATAATTTGCATTAATCCTAATGCCCCTTTGGGTGACCGGGCTTCACTAATAAATTTACTTTCTGTTCGAATAACACCGGTGACTAAAAATGGGTCGAGTTCTCGTTCCAGTGCATAGGTATATACGGCTTCCTGATATAAAAATGGATACATATACTTCTTCTGAAACCAATCACTGGCGAATACAGCATATACTCCTATGGCAGCTAATAACAGACCAATTATCAGGACTTTCAGCCAAGTCCAGATACGCAATAAAATCACTCCGTAATAAGAAAATCACTGTAGAAAATTATGTGTACACTCGCTAAAAAATACCACTAATTTTAACTGCTCTTCAATATATACAACATGTTACAGCCTGGATCTGCACATTTTAATGCGGAATATCTATCTCTTTCCAAGCTTTTTGGACATTTTTTTTGGTAATTTCGATAGCGTCACCGTTATTAATAACAACATCGGCATATTTCAGCTTTTCCGTAAGTGAAAGCTGGGCATTGATTCTGGCTTGTGCAGCCTCCCTGCCACTATTGTCACGCGCCATTAGCCGCTTGAGCTGCGTCTGTTCATTGACATAGACTACCCATACGGCATCAACCCTGGTATGCCACCCCACTTCAATTAAGAGCGGGGCATCAAGTACAACCACAGCAAAACCGCCTGCCGAGGCAGCAGCCATAGCCGCTTTTGCTGCTGCTTCAATATGTGGATGGGTAATCTCTTCTAGTTCAGAGCGAGCCTGCTTGTTGGCAAATACCAATTGGCCCAGATGTTTGCGGTCAATTTCGCCATTATCCTGAACAATATCCTGACCAAATTTTTCAATAATTTCTTGCCAGGCTGGTTTTCCCGGTTGCGTAACCTCTCGGGAAAGCTTGTCAGCATCAACAATAAATGCACCTAATTCACTAAGCATCCGGCTTACTGTGCTTTTACCGCTCGCAATTCCTCCGGTTAATCCAATTAAATACATGCTTTATCCTCCCGGCTACTTCTGGCAGTTAGGACAATAATGCGTACCACGGCCAGCCACTTCCTTGCGGGCAATGATACCGCCGCAGCGCTGACAAGGCTCGTTGGTTCGTCCATAAACCTGCAGATACCGCTGGTGACTGCCACTCTGGCCGGCGCCGTCGCGATAATCACGAAAGGTAGTGCCGCCATGCGCTATGCCGTCAGCAATAACCTGATTAATCGCCTGATGGAGGTAGTTTGCCTCTTGTGCAGTAAGGCTGCTTGCTATACGTTCCGGATCAATGCAGGCAACGGCTAAGGCTTCATCAACATAAATATTACCAAGACCGCCAATCAACTTCTGATTAAGCAGCACCGTCTTTATCTTAGCCCGGCGTTTACTTAGCATGTCAGCAAAATATTCTAATGTAAATTCTGCTGACAATGGCTCCGGTCCCATAGAGGCCAGGCCGGCAATACGCCACAGTTCCTCCTCTGGCATCAGATAAAGTGTTCCCAGCGTACGCGTATCAGCATATAACAAAATGTCATCATTATCAAGTTTAAATAAAATATGAGTAAACTTATCAAGCTCACTGCCTGGCGTTTTATAATACAAACGTCCGGTCATCCGTAAATGAATAATGAGTACAAAATTGTTATCAAGATAAAAAAGCAGATATTTGCCGCGGCGCACCAATTTCGTAATCGTTCTATCTGTAAGGACAGCCTGGAATTCAGCTGCTGTCGGCCATTTTACAAGGCGGGGCAAACCAATATCCACTCGAATAATCTTGCGCCCCTCTACCCTGTCTGCAAGTGTCCGACGAATTGTTTCGACTTCCGGCATTTCCGGCATAATGCATCCCCTTCTTACTTAGCTTTGGCCCAATTGGGGCCTGCTTTAACATCGGCCACTAACGGTACGGTAAGTTCCACCGCTTGCTCCATAGCTTGTTTTACAAGTGAGGTTACCTGATTAAGTTCCTCTGCTGTTACTTCCAGCAATAATTCGTCATGTACCTGTAATAACAGCCGGCTCTTAAGTCCTTTGGTCTTAAGGGCAGCGTAAACCTTATTCATAGCAATTTTAATGATATCAGCTGCAGCACCCTGAATAGGAGTGTTCATCGCCGTACGTTCCGCAAAGGAACGTTGATTAAAGTTGCGGCTATTAATATCAGGCAGCTGACGTCGACGCCCAAACAGAGTAGTTACATAGCCATCCCGATGGGCACTGGCAACACTCTCGTCAATATAGCGTTTTACCCCCTGGTATTTGGCAAAATAGCTGGCAATATAATGAGCGGCTTCTTTCCGGCTAACGCCGATATCCCGTGACAAACCATAATCACTGATACCATACACGATACCAAAATTGACGGCTTTGGCTCTAGAGCGCAGTTCTGGCGTAACCTCTGACATGGTTACACCAAAAACCTCAGCTGCCGTCCGGGTATGTATATCCTGATTATGCCTAAATGCCTCCAGCAAACTAGTATCTCCAGCCATATGGGCCAGGATGCGCAGTTCAATCTGCGAATAGTCGGCAGACATAATATATTGATAGCCCTCACCGGGAACAAATAACTCCCTGATTTTCCGGCCCATATCAGAACGAACAGGAATATTCTGCAGGTTAGGCTCAGAACTGCTTAGTCTGCCGGTAGCCGTAACCATTTGGTTAAAGCTGGTATGGATTCTGCCAGTTTCTGGCTGGATTAACACTTCCAAGCCATCAAGATAGGTTGATTTGAGTTTTGTCATCATCCTGTACTCTAACAGCTTGTCAATAAGTGGATGCTGACCTGCTAGTTTTTCCAATACTTCCGCGTCAGTAGAGTAACCGGTTTTCGTCTTTTTAATAATCGGAAGCTGCAACTTTTCAAACAGAATGACACCCAATTGCTTCGTAGAATTTATATTAAAATTTTCACCGGCAAGCAGATAGATTTCACTAACAAGCTGGTCAATTTTAGCGGCAATACTTACTGCCATCTCCTTAAGGTATTCTTGATCAACGCGAATGCCAGCGACCTCCATGGCTGCTAAAGTCTCGACAAGTGGTAATTCAACTTGTTCGAACAAGTTGTCCAGTCCGTCCTCAGCCAGTGCTGCGGCAAGACTGGCTTGCAATTGCCCCACAACCTTGCTGGCCCAGCAGGCAAACTCCGGTCGTTGCATCATCTGCTTGTCCCCGGCCGGCAAAGAGGCAGCCTGCCCCAAATATTTTTCTGCCAAAACATCAAGCGGGTAGGAAGCTGCCGTAGGTTCAAGCAAATAGGCGGCAATCAGCACATCAAATAGCTGTGCTTGTAATGCAGAGCCTCTTAGCTGGCAGATATGATACAGTTTCTTCGAGTCGTAGGTATCTACTATTATACCGGTATCAGCCAAAAGATCAAAAACAACCTCCCAGCCTTCACAGTCAGCAGGAATAAAAACGGTTTTATCTGCGCAAGTAATACCCAGACCGAGCAGTCCGGCTAACGGCGAATGCCCTGCCGGCAGCGGATAACAGCTGATTCGCTTCAGATCTTTTGCTTCCGTATAAAGTGCGATTGCCGCCGAGCGGCTGGTGACCGTAACCAACGGCAAAAACTCCACCTCGTTCGCAGGTTCCTCAGCGGCACCTGGCGCACAGTTTCCCGGAAACAGCGTATCGACCTTGTTTATCAGGCTTTTAAATTCAAATTTTATAAACAATTCTTTGACAGCTTGTTTTGCCGGAGTAATGCCCAAAGTTTCAGGAATAAAATCGATGTTCATATCACGAATAATGGTTGCCAATTGCTTAGATAATACTGCTTGGTCTGTATATTGCCGGAGATTTTCCTGCAGTTTTTTCCCGGCAACTTTATCAATATTATTCAGGACATTTTCCATGGAACTAAATTCGGCCAATAGCTTGAGCGCCGTTTTTTCGCCAATGCCTGGAACGCCTGGTATATTATCAGAAGTATCTCCCATTAACCCTTTCATATCAATCATCTGACTTGGAGTTAGCCCATATTTTTCTTTAAGTGCCGGAACATCAATGGTTTCCGTTTCTGTTATACCCTTTCTAGTAAGCAATACCTTGACTGCTGGTCCTATCAATTGCAACGCATCACGGTCACCGGTAACAATAAGAACTTCAAACCCCAGCTTAGCTGCCTTTTCAGATAATGTCCCAATAATATCGTCAGCCTCATAGCCTTGTTCCTCCAGGGTAGTTATACCAAGTGCCTGGAGTAACTCACGCACCAGCGGAAATTGTTCAGATAACTCACTGGGAGTAGCCTGCCTCTGCCCCTTATACTGCTGATAGACCTCTGTTCGAAAGGTAACCCGGCTTTTATCAAACGCCACAGCAACTAAATCCGGGCTGTACTCTGTTAACAGTTTGACAAGCATAGTAGTAAACCCATATACCGCATTAGTATATAGCCCATCTGCCGTACGCAGCATGGGTAATGCATGGAATGCGCGATGCACTAAACTACTACCGTCAATTATAATAAATTTTTGGGACATATGCCCACCACCTTATGCTCCAATATTGTATCCAGTCTATCTGTATTGGCTATTAGTACTTTAAATCCCTTCTCTATTTTTCTAAATATACTCCAACCTTATGTATTAAGAAAAAACGAGATTGCTTTCGCATACGACGAAGCAATCTCGTTTCAAAATAGTCCTTGCCTTTACGGATAAATAAATTCTATCGTTTTAGCTTCTTTATTCCAATATACATAGGCATTAAAATATTGATTGATATTTGTGATTTTGATGAACGGAACACTATCTACCATAACAATAGGTATGGTAACAATTTCCCCCTTAACTGCCATAGTTAATAATTGTTTCTCCTGATTCCAGTTAACTTTATACCCGAGAGCCTCTGCCAATGGCAGTGCCGGTACTGCTGCTATTCCCTGCAGCTCATGTACCTCAAGATTGACTGGCTTATCATTCAGGAAAACTCCCTGGTATTCCAAAAATAACGTATTTTCTTCGTTTTTCCAGCTTGGCTGGCTGGCAAATAATGCTGTCAGCTTGTCTGTAGCTACATATACCACATTGTCAACTACAATACCCGGTACGGTGGTTGCTCCATATTGAACGACCTTGGTTTTCTCATCCCACTTTATTTGCCGCTTGAGCGTCCCGGCAACCGCATAGATGGGAACATAGCGCACATCCTGAACAATTAGCCCTTGTTCACTTATTTGCTTACCGTTAACCTGAATCGCAAACCGATTTGCAATAACGACCTGCTCATCACTTGGATCATTAATCATTTCGCGCAATAACTCGTCAGGTACCAGCGTATTTAGGCGGTACGTATTCAGTTTGTTTCTAACATCCTGGACAGTAATACTGCTATAACCATAAATATCAGGATAAACAGCCAGTAACACCTGCCCCCGGGCATTGGTTCGAACCTTTACCCGGTCATAGGTTATTTTTACTGGTGTTCCGCAATTAACCAACTCAAAAAGTTCTTCTACATCAACTTCCTGCATGCGAATACAGCCATTTGACACAGCGTCACCAATTGACTCAGGTGCATTGGTACCATGGATTCCGTAATTATTCCAGATACCCAGCCAACGGTAGCCTAATGGGTTGTCTGGTCCGGATGGTACTACTTTCCCCGGCTGATCTGGCGGATACCAGGCAGGATTTATATCCTTACTGATAATAGCAAACGTACCAATTGGGGTAGGAGTAGATGCTTTTCCAATAGCTATGGGGAATTCTTTTATTACTTTATTGTCTGCAAACAGTTCAATCGTTCGACTAGGCAAATTCACCGTAATACTGGGTCCAGCCAGCGCAATTGTTGTGGAGTAGCAACTAACAATAATTAATAAAAAAAGTGTAGTAAACCAAAACCTAAACCGGAGTAACACTTGCATCCCTTCTTCACATTAATTTTTGTAACAATAACATAATATGAAGAATACCAGGCAATATTACCCCTACTTGCAATAATATTTGTAGTGATTTTCATTATCTCCTTACTGTAGGTTAAGTATCTGCTGATCTATTATCCGTAAATGCCGGTGGCGGTCATC
The DNA here is from genome assembly GCF_007830295.1 of Sporomusa sp. KB1. Taxonomy (GTDB): domain Bacteria; phylum Bacillota; class Negativicutes; order Sporomusales; family Sporomusaceae; genus Sporomusa. The sequence continues at coordinate 4,960,500 of NZ_VLKC01000002.1, forward strand.
AATTATAGGAAGATAGATATGGATACAAGCACCTGTGTTTATCTGGTTAGCTGGGCTGATATTGATAAAGCCACCATGCTCGCCAATAATCCGATGAGCAACAGGCAGGCCAAGTCCCATATGCTCAAGTTTCGTTGTATAAAATGGTTCAAATATCCGGGGCAGAATTTCAGGATTTACCCCTGATCCAGTATCACTGATAGCAATAACCAGCATATTAAGCTCAGAATTAAGCCAAGTCTTTACTGACAGTACCCCTTCTCCCGGCATTGCTTCCATAGCATTTTGCATTACATTTACAATGGCCTGTTTTATTAAATTACTATCCACCTTGAGCAGCGGCAGGTTAGGAGCCAGCTGTTTATCGATTTCAATTTTTTCACCATCCAGTTGTTTAAAGGTCAAAAGCAGTGCTTCCCCAATAGTGCGATTTATATCAATATTATCTTCTTTATTAACTGGTGGATTGGCAAATAAAACAAGTTCCTTTACTACACTATTGATAGCAGATACTTCATCTAGCATCATTTCCAGCACATCACGTCCCACCGTGTAGCGATCATCTTCCAAACGGCCGAGCATTACCTGCAAATAGCCGCTGATGGTAGTAAGCGGTGTCCGGACATGATGCGCTACCCCTGCCGCCAATTCGCCTAGCGACATTAGCATTTGCGTTACCTGTATTTGTTTGATTGTGGCCCGAACTGCTGATAAATCCTGGATAATAACAATCAATCCATTGGCTTGTCCAGCATTGCTCCGAAGCTTGAGCGTATCAATATGGGCATAGATAAATTGATCTTGTACTTTTAATTTTAAATTAATCGTATTTAATTCTTCATATTCTTGCAGATGAAAGGCTTGTAAAAATTTATCGCCATGCTGCTTAAAAACATCATCCGCCCTTCTGCCAATTGACCTGGCCCGCTCAACTCCACAAATTTTTTCAGCTTCGCGATTTAGATTTTTTACCCGAAAATCATTGTCTAGGAAAATAATTCCGGTTGTAGTGTCAATGGAGTCTTGATAATCATCTTCTCCGTGCAAATATACTATTTTACTGTTGAGCGCTTCTGCAGCCGACATTTTCGATCTCCTCCTACCGACCATTTTTATTAATTCTTGTAGTAAACATTCTTGTAAATTTTTGTAATTCCTGCCAAATCAGCAGAATAACTTTTCGTAAAAAACCGACACTTTTTAATATTTACATGTCGAATTAACTCCAGGCAGCCATTCAGACCTTTTGTTGTCTACTATTTTCACAGTTGCCTAATTCGACATGTTGCCGCCGTTCCGGATTACTATCCACTATTTTTGCAGCATAATAAGGTACTAAGCTTCATTAATTTCCATTATTTGTAATTCAATGAATTCTTTTTACATTTTTTACCATGTATTAGCCGAATATAAAAGGCAGCAGCCTAGGTAATTACACCTTTTGCCGCTGCCGTTTCATTTGTTTAGCCTTTTAAATTTATGCAAATAACCGCTGCCAGAATGACTTGGTTTTTTTGGTTTCCCTTTGCTCTATAGCCTGACGCAACTGGGTATCTACCAACTGGAAATGATCAGTCAGCTCTTTTTCCAGCCGTTCCTCCAATTTGTTTACCTCTTGCTTTAAATTGTGCAATTCTTCCTGCTGTTCATTAACAATACTAATCGTAGCCGCTATTTGCTGTAAAGCTTGATTTTGTGAAGCAACCACAGCCATTATCGCCGAACCGTCAAGCTGCGTTAGTGACGTCAAGGCTTGCGATTGATGGATTTCATCCTTTTGCGAATATGTTGCGCTGCTTTCCTGCGTTTTTTCCTCGGCCTCATTAACGTCAATAAAGCGGGTAAAACGCTGATTGAGGTCACTGGCAATATCATCAGCACTTTTGTTTTTATGCATACCTTTGGCAATAGTCTGAAACACGACAACCGCCTCGGGATAAAAGCGTTTCTTTTTCCCTTCACCGGCAGCTGGCAAATAATCCATGAATAAATCACGGTAATACCGCAAAGTGCTTTGAGGAATGCCCAGTTCCTGCGATATCTCTTTGATACTTAGCAATTCTGACACAAAAACCACCTCTGCAATTTTGTTGTTGCGATACTATTCGCGATCACAAAGTAGTTTTCCTGCTATTTTTATGAATTTATGTAAAAAAATTACAAATATTTTTTTTACGTCCTCATTTTACTATATTACAAAAAATATCGTAGACTAAAGAGTAACAAAAATGATATTGAGAGCAAACGAAAAAAAGTTCTAAGTAAACTTAGAACTTTTAATGGTGCGGGTGAAGGGACTTGAACCCCCACCTAGTTACCCAGAGCAGATTTTGAGTCTGCCGCGTCTGCCATTCCGCCACACCCGCATAAATTTTGAGGAGGAAATATCCCACCCGAGCAATTATTTTGTTTATGTCCTGCATCGGACATTTGTTATGATATCATTTAGGCGTATTATTGTCAAGTACGTTTATAGGGATTTTTTTATTTTATGTTTAAAGGAGAATATCGTTTGCTGACAAATATATATCTTGGTTAACCACTATAGCTGGGGAAAAGTCCCCCGCGCGATAACCAGGAAGGATTGAGCCTTATGCCGATAATGAACATCAATGGACAAAACATTACCTATACCATCCGAATGGATAAGCGTCGCAAGGCCATTCAGTTACGGATACTCCCCTCTGCTGTTGTAGAAATTGTCACCCCTGGTAAATTGACTCAGTCTGAGATTGAACATATTTTTACTGCCAAAAACAAATGGCTTAGCAAACGCTTAGACAAACTGGCTTCACTGGCTGAAAACCCTGTTAATCAGCAATTGGAATCTGGCTCACAGCTACTGTATAAAGGGGAGCCCCATACTTTGACAATCTTACCTGGCAGCACCAAGGTAGAATTAGTCTTACTTCCCTGCGAATTACAGTTGCAATTGCCACAGAACTATGCTGACCATCAACAGGCTGCAGCTATTGTGGAACAAATAGTAAAAGCCTGGCTTGTTGACCAGGCTGGGAGTTTATTTCTTGATAAAACCAAGCAGTGGGCCGCGGTTATTGGTGTTCGCCCTGCTAAGATAACTATCAGAGACCAAAAAACCCGGTGGGGCAGTTGCTCAAGCCTTGGTAATATTAATTATAACTGGCGGATTATCATGGCTCCCCTTTGGGTAACTGATTATCTGGTAATTCATGAACTGTGCCATATGCTTGTTCCTAATCATTCTGCTAAATTTTGGGAACAAGTCAGCCGGTTTTCACCAAACTACCAGGAATGCCGTAAATGGCTAACCGATAATGGCAAGCTGTTATCCCGGCTATTTTAGCTTATTTTGCTGGTACCAATTGTTTATTCTGGAGATATTTCAGCAATATCTCGGCAGTAGTAGTCGTTAACTTGAAACAAGTATGCCGTTGCTCCTTGCTACCAAATTCATGAGGGTTAAGCACCCGGCAACAGGTAGCACCAAATTGCCCGGAAAAAATATCATGGAACTCTTGCGCGCTGTCATAAACAGGTCCGCGGCTTTGCTCTTTATTGGACCGGCCTTGTAGCATTCCCAGTACCATCGTAGCACCGGAAAGCGCGCCACACATACAACCGGCATGTCCCAGCCCACCGCCAAAGCCTGATGACATCTTTAGTGCTTCATCAGAAATATCTAATTTATAAAAGTCCCGGAAGGCCCTAACAACTGATTCGGCACAATTAAAGCCGTCTTTAAAGTGTTGTCCTGTCAACTCCTTAGCTGTTAACTGTACCTGATTTTGTTCGCTCATAATATCCTCCATTTAGTTAGTGTTTTATTATTTTGCTATATTATCCTCAAATTCCTGCTTTAACACAAAACAATTCTGCCAGCGTTCTATCCAGAGAAAGTTAACCTCTCCATCTGGGAAAAAAAAGAACACTCCAGTGATGGAGTGTTTACCGAATACGTTTAACTACCAGCGAAGCCAGCAAGCCCCCCAGGGCACCAGTAACTAATTGCGGCCAACTCATTGCAAGCATTATCCCGGCAGCCAATTTGGAAGGAATGGCTATAAAGGTTAGCAACCAAGTAAATGCTAGGTATAAAAATCCCGTTTTGCCTACTGTTGCTAAAACAGTACCTGGAATGCGCCCCCACTTACAGGCAAACAAAAACAGGCAAATATAAGCCGCATTCCCTAACGCAACAGGAAGAATAAACACCGGTAATGGCAGCAGCATTTGAAAATAGGCTACCAACGGAGTAACTGCCGCAATAATGAGCGCCGGCCATAAACCTGCCTTTTCGGCAGCAATAAGTAATGAAGAGTTGACCAAACTTCCAATAATAAAAGTAGATAGAAAAGGCGGCAGGGGAATAAAAAACCGCAGTGACTGAAAAAGCAAAGTAAGCGCCAACAATAGTGCCGTTCTCGTAATAATCCGATTGTCTGACATAATTTCTCCTGTTATCTGCGCCGACGGCGAGTGTAGTCGCGGCCAAACATCATATAGGCTAAAAGAGCCAATAGAACAAGATTGCCAATCATTCCACCAATTATTCCTAAGTCAACCAGTACATTGACGGCGGTTAACCCGCCAAGAAACAGCATCGAATGCCTCATATCTGTAAAAGGATCGCGCCGTAATAACAAATAAGCTACTCCCAGTACGGCTAAATCAATAAACACCCACGCTAAGGCGCTGAAAACAAGATACTTAAGCATACTGCCGATAATCATCGCTGCCAGTATTTTAAACCATGTTTGATTCATTGTTACCTCCCTCTACTTTCTGTGATAGCCCATGACTATCCATTAACTAAAGCCTCACTAACAATTAATTATGCCCAAGTTTATAAAATTCCTGCCTTCCTCTGATTAACTATAAAAAATATCAGAAATAGTATATTTTTTTTAAAATAATGTTTATAGTTTTGTTAATTTGAGCATACTTTTTATTGCAGACTAACTTTCCAAGGAGTGAATACCATGAGTGAAGAAAGAGATTTTTCCTTTACATTGTTTGAGCCACATCGCACCCGCCTGCCCAAAAATGATCAACCGGCAGTGGAAGTACGTCCCAATGGCCGTATTGTCTTTAACAAAAATGCCACCCAGTTGTTAGAAAACAGCAACTTTTGCATGCTTGGTTATGATCCTGAAAACCGGGCACTCGGCATTTTGCCGACAGAAGAGTTGAAACCAAACGCTTTTCCTGTACGTTATGCAGCCAAAGGCGCCTATATCGGCGCAAAAAAGTTTTTTAAGCACTTTGATATCTTACCAAGCCAGTTAGTTGAAAATACTCCATTCAAAAGTGGTTCCTTTATTGGCCTAACTTTATAGCCTCTATATTTTATTATCAGACAAAAACAAAAGTTACTCCCAATGAGTAACTTTTGTTTTTGTACCCTAACAGCAAGGTTAGCTTTCCTTAAAAGAAAAGCGGATAAAGGCAGGTCCGGCGCAAACCGTATTTTCTTAAAAAAGAACTGTTTTCTCTTGTCAATTATTATCAATATGCTGTAAAATTAAAGCAACCGTTATTAAGAAGATAGGAGAACAAAAGATGGACAATCAATTGAACACACTCACTGCGGCAGAATTAAAAGTTGCTTTTGAGGCACAAGGATATATTAGTGATAAGGAACTAATAACTACGGTCTTTCTAGCCTTAAAACTAGAAAAACCACTATTAATTGAAGGCGCGCCTGGTGTTGGTAAAACTGAAATTGCCAAAGTCTTAAGCAGCGTATTTAATACTGAGCTTATCCGGTTGCAATGCTATGAAGGTTTGGATGAAAACAAAGCCTTATATGAATGGAATTATCAACGGCAATTAATTAAAATCCAAATGATCCGGGATAACGCTTCCCAAGATATTTCCGAGCAGGATATCTTTTCCCCGGAATACTTATTGGAACGGCCACTGCTCAAAGCTATTCGTGCCGAAAAACGTGCGGTGTTACTTATTGATGAAATTGATAAAACAGATGAGGAGTTTGAAGCTTTTTTATTTGAAATCCTTTCTGATTTCCAAATCTCCATTCCCGAGCTTGGCACCATCAAAGCCAAGCATATTCCTATCGTAATATTGACAAGTAATCATGACCGTGAGCTTTCGGAAGGCTTACGCCGCCGTTGTGTATATCTATATATTGATTATCCCTCGATTGAAAAAGAAATCAATATTATTCGCACGAAAATCCCAGAAGCTACAGAAAAACTAGCCCTGCAGATTGCCACCGCTGTCAACCACCTGCGGCATAGCCTGACACTCAATAAACAGCCATCGATTGCTGAGACGCTGGATTGGACAAGATCTTTGATTGCTATGCATGCTGATTACCTGGATTCTACATTAGTAAAACAAACTATGGGCTTGCTATTAAAAAACCGCGACGATTTGCTGGCATTTCAAAAAGATTTGGGCGTAGACGGATTATGTGCCGCAGTCAAACAGGCTACTGCCACTAATAAAACGCAAGCTTGTGACTGCCATGGCACAGCAAGCTGTAAGGGCTGATTATCTTGAACTCGCTTGCTGATAATATTGTCGGGTTTATCCAGATCTTGCGCCAGCTTGGAGTACGGATCAGCACGGCTGAAACCATTGATGCTGTAGATAGCTTAACAGTCATTGATAATTTTGATCAGACAGAATTCCGCGCAGCATTAAAAAGCACCCTTATAAAACATGCCGAAGATCAAACCGCCTTTAATCAGGCCTTTAACCTATTCTTTGTGCCGCCAGAAGCAAAAAAAGAGCAGCAAACTGCCTGGGATTCCAAACAGCAGCTTGATCTGGAACAAACCAAACAGGCCGAAGAAGAACTGGTTTTCCAGGGACGCCCGCTGGAAATTCCTGATGACCTTAAAGATGTCTATAAACGCTTACCTGAACAGGAAAAGCAGCGACTGCAGGAATTTTTAGAAAAGACCTCCACAGGTAACAAGGTCCAAGAATCCTTTCAACCAATAGTTGAAAACCTGCTTAGGAGTTCACTTTCCTTTTGGCAGCGCCAGCTATCACCTGAAGATTTAGCTCAGCTTGCTGCTGCCCGCCGTCAATTGCTGGGACACGACGAACTTGATCATGTCGTAGACTCGGCGGCAGGGCTTGGCGGTACTGGCGGCAACCCGCTCCTCTATAAAAATATGCAAGATATTGCCGAACATGAGATCCCACAAGTTACAGCCCTAATTAAACGATTAGCCAGCCGTTTAACAACCCGTATCTCCCGTCGCTTTCGCATAACCGGCCGACGCAAGCTTATTGATATACGCAAAAGCATCCGTCGCAATATGCGTTATGGCGGTATTATGATTTCCTTAAAGTATAAAACCAAAAAAATTCATAAACCTAATATTATTGTTGTTTGTGATGTATCCGCCTCGATGACAAAATATGTCCGGTTTACCCTACCGCTGCTGTTTGGCCTATCCAGTGTTGTAAAAAATATTGAAAGCTTTATTTTTGCCACTGATTTGGAAAAAGTAACCGATTATTTCCGCCGTGGTGCTGACTTTGCCCAGGTTACGGAAAAATTAGCCACAAATTCTTCCCAAATGGGACAGGGTACTAATTTATTTATTGCCTTATCAAGCCTGGAAGAAGATCATAAGCAATTGCTTACGCCATCTACTCTACTCTTTATTATCAGTGACGCCAACACATTAGCACCGCTGGAAACGGCCGGTCAGTTATCCCTAATCAGCAAAAAGGTTAAACGTGTTTTGTGGCTCAATACCCAGCCCAAGGAACGTTGGCCCCAAAACAGTGCCATACCACTGTTTGCCAAATTCTGCGCCATGTTCGAATGTTACTCGCTAGCCCACCTGACTAAAATATTATCTCTCAACCTAACTCGGCAATCTTGATATATACGTGCTTAGTATAAAAAAATAAAGGATGTGTTCTTATGTATTTCGACGGACCTTCATTGCTTGCCCACTACCAACGCTGGCTAACCACCTATCGTGAGCCAATTGAAGAAAAGCTCACTACTGCGCTAAGCCACAGAGATCAAAAGCAAGCAATGCACAACGCTATGGAAGTGCTGTTAACCGAAGTTTTACCGATGGCCATATCAGAAATGATTTTGTTTAACAATGGCCGACTGGAAGAAGCAATCCAAGAACAAGATGGCGGTTGTTCAAGCTGTGCAAGTAACATAATTAAATAAAAAACTGCTGGAAGCCTTTGGCCTCCAGCAGTTTTTTATCTTAGTACGCGAGTCAAGACTCTCCACCTGAATCCCCAATGTTTCAGCTATGCTGAAACGAGTTCACGCACTAGCACAACGTGCAGTCACCACAGCTTTGGGGAGGAATCGGCATGCCATACACGGCCAGCTGTTTGCCAAACAATGTGGTTTCAATATCAACGCGTAAAGGAACTTGGCCATTATAATTGATAATCGAACTATGAGCATAGACTTCAACACCATCAATAGTTACTGCTTCATAATCAGCTTGTTCATAATCCACGGGTTTTCCCAATTGTACAGTCGGCAGATCAGCTGTCTTCGTAGCCGTGCAGCTAGGTATCAGACGTTTGGCGATCCTTACCGAAATTACATTACCTTCTTGGGCAATATATTCCTGTGCCCGTTCTGTAACTGTCATGTTCATAATTTTCACCCTCCTTAGTTTACTTACGCTGACATTCTTTGTCAATCAAGGTCCAGTACTCCTTCTGAATTTTGCGAGTGACAGGACCAACGCTGCCGCTGCCAACAGGCTGATTATTTAAAGTTACAATGGGTGTAATCTCGGTACTGGTCCCTGAAATAAAAGCCTCTTGTGCCGATTTAACAAACGCCTCATCAAACTTTTTCTCGACAACCACAATACCCAGGTCTGACGCTATTTTTTCGATAACCAGTGTACGGGTGACACCAGTTAAGATCAGGTTGCACTTAGGATGTGTCCAGACCACATCATCCTTAACGACAAAAAAGTTACTGCTTGTGCCTTCGGTTACAATACCGTCACGAACTTGGATACCTTCCCAGCACCCTGCGCTCTTGGCCTTTTGTTTTCCTAATACATTACCGAGAAGATTAAGCGATTTAATATCACATCTGAGCCATCTTTCGTCTGGAATTAGCATAGCTTTGCACCCTTCGGCTTTATTCTTATCAATGGCAGCGCTGGAGGGACGAATTGACATTGTTAACCGCGGCACAACATTTTCGGGAAAGCTGTGTGTCCTGGGGGATACTCCGCGCGTGATTTGAAGGTAGATGGCTGCATCCATAATACCGCTTTCTTTGATAAGCAGCTCATGAAATTCAGTCAATTCTTCAAACGTATATACGGCCGGAATTGCTAGTTCACGTAAGGAACGGTATAACCTGTCCATATGTGGCTGCAAAGCAAAGCAATGACCATTATACACCTTTGTTACTTCATAGACCCCATCGCCAAACTGATGACCCCGATCTTCCATCGATACAATATTTTCACTTATATCTATTATTTTACCATCTACCAAACCGATTGGCTTCATGAAAAAATCTCCTTATAAATTATTATTATAGATAAGCTATTATTTATACAAATTATGCAGCATTTCATGATTTCCTGCTGCTATTATATATTTTTTTGCTTCTTTATCAGTAAGTATGGCTTCCGCTAGGCTACTCTTATCTTGCTGCTTATCTTGTTTTAGCCGTAAGACGCTCAAAAGACACATAACCTCTGGGAAATTAGGAGTTATCTGGTAATGTTATAAAAGTTTCTTGCAGCCAAACGCGTTACAGCCTATAATTGATAATAGTGTCTTATCTACTGGTAACAGCTAAAATAGTAATGTAATATACGCTGTGGCAACATAACCAGTTGCAGCTTACATCGTAAGGAGCAAAAAAAACTATGGCTAATCAACGCATTGTGGCTCTTGATTATATTCGCGGTATATCTATGTTAGGTGTGCTAGGCATCCATACCGGTGCTTATTCGCTGACATATGAGGCTGCTAATTTACATCTATTTGCTATCTATGAAATAGTTACCCGCTTTAGCGTGCCGATATTTTTCTTTGTATCAGCTTTCGGCTTATTTCTCAGTCAACCGCTAAAAAAGGAATTTCACTACCCCACGTTTATGGTTAAACGCTTTCGAACTGTACTATTACCTTATTTAACTTGGTCTATTCTTTATATGTTGCATTATACCTGGATAAGTGGCGCAACAGACCTCTGGCACAGGCCGCTTATATATAAATACTTTTTGTTTGGGTTAGCTTCTTACCAGTTATATTTTTTAGTGATTTTAGTTTGGTTTTATGCCCTTATGCCCTTATGGCGGCAACTTGTCAGCATGATTCTTAAAGCCCCGTTCGTAGGATTAGTCAGCTTGTTACTTGTTCAAATAGCTTTTAATTATTATTCCAGTTATCTGCTTCACGCAAATTATAATAATCATTATCTTAACCTTATGATCCAGCACCGCATGAGCTATTGGGTTCTTCATTATCTGTTTATCTTCATCCTTGGTGGAATTTGTGCCGAACGCTATTCACAGTTTCTCGCACTCCTAAAACAAAACAGCAGACGAATCACAGCCTGTTTTATTCTTACCTTAGCCGGAATACTGTCCCATTATTACTACCTTGTCTACCAACAGCACTACACGCTGGAAGCAACAGCTAATACTGTTCACCAGCTCAGTCCACTGGGTGTGCTATATACCGCCAGTGCAACCTTATTCTGGTTTAAAACCTTTACCAGACCATTACCTGAATCACTAGCCGCTATGTTACACCAATTAGGTAAGTACTCTTATTTAATTTATCTTATTCATCCATTGGTAATGTATTATTTACTTATTGAACTTAATCAACGTTCCCAGGCGTTAACGCCATTGACTACTATTGGCTTTTATGTAACAACACTTGCTTTAAGTTCTGGCTTGGCCTGGAGCATCAATAAGCTAGGGGTCCACGTCCCCTTACTCGGGTTGTTACTTACTGGTTCATTTCCCAAGAAAAACAGACTTGACGCGAAAGCATAAACAACTATAAGTTAAGGCGGACATACTAATTGTCCGCCTTTGGTTTAGGATAAATAACCTATTTGTTTCAAATGCTCCCGATCCGCCACTGTAATAACATTTTCAGCATTAAAGCTATCTTCTTCATCGAGCAGCATCTTCTGCCGGCGTTTAATCTGTGTACAATATTGAAATAGCAGTTGGCAAAACCGTTTTATCGATTTGTGTTGACCTGAATTAAGCGGGCACTTAATCCATTCTTGATATATCTGTTCAATAATATCTGCTATGGTTGTAGTAAAATTTTGTCTTGACACAAATTCTACCAACTGCAGGCATTCGCGTATCAGTATATAAAGCGCCTTTTGACGAAACAAATCACGCCTTGGAGCAGCAGTAAGTTCAGCAGCTAACAGACGGCGTCCTATTTCAAAGAGCGGGTAAATAACGGTAAAGCTTTCTGTCAAACTTCGCTGGGTTACAGCCAGTCTGGCTGCTTGAACAACCCCGTCAAGTGACTGTCGCCAAATACTAATGTTTTTAATTTCCACCGCTAATTCGAGGCTGAACATGGCTATCTGTCCACTTAACTGACTAAATGGATCAAGACTATCCATACTTGATAAATGAGCACATTCTACAATGAGGCTTGCCAATGCCTTCTCTGACAAAGTATTTTTTTCGGCCAATTGGTCAATATATTGCGTTATTAGCTCAAACATAGGAACATTACCAGCTTTAACTATCCGGTGTAGCCACGCTGTTAATACCCAGGCTGCCTGTTCGTGCAAGGGACTGTCTCCTTGTTCAGTCGCCAGCCAGCTGGCTATTTTTACCAATATTTCACGAACAAGGCCAGTGTCTTTCCGTCGCAAAGCAGTTAACCCGGTTAATCGTATAGCCCGAATAACAGCCCGACAAACAGCCTCATCCTGAATCCCGCTGACGGAAAAAATAACGTCCACCGCACGCGCTGCCAAAAAGTTCTGTCGTTGTTTCAAACTCATAACGGCAATCAAACCAAGCTGCTCAATAGCAACCGGCAGCTCTATCACAGTCATATTTTTCAGCAATGGCCGAAACGCGTCAATACAATGACCAGCAACATCAAGCTGGTTAGTGCGCAAAGCTAAATAAATAACAGCAGTCAATCGTGCTGGCTCTCCGTCCCTGCCCAGACCGTGACCTAACGCTAACTTTAGCAAGTCAAGAGCTTGATAAGCGTCATCTGCTCTACCGGCGGCCAGACTAGTATGCAGAATTTTATAGAGCGAACGCATACTGGCTTTGCCGGCCCTACTACCCACTTGCCGCTTTTGCGTAATAGTACTCAATTGAAACTTTATATGCTTAAACTGCCAAGCAAGCCGCCTAGTGTACAACCACCAAGCGGCTAAGCTTATCCCAGTAAGCACGATCAACCATACAGCCATAAAAGGGTTCTCCCTATCTAGCGTTAATTTCTCCCTGATATACAATACCGCGGGAAGCATCCACAGTGACTATCGCACCATCCTGTAAACGCTCTACAGCGCCTTCCACACCGACTAGCACTGGCATACCAAAGCTTACCCCGACAATAGCAGCGTGAGATGTAAGTCCACCCTCTTCGGCTATGATAGCAGCCGCTTTAGCAGCATAGGGGGCAATTTCTTCGTCAACACTATTTACAACCAGAATATCACCTGCTTTAAACTTGGTTGTAATTTCTTTAATTGAGGTAACCACAACAATTTGACCGGTAACAGCCCGCTGACCAATCCCAGTGCCACGCAGCAGAATATTGCCAACAACATGCACCCTAATCATATTGGTTGTTCCAGACAGCCCTGCAGGCACACCAGCCGTAACGACAACTAAATCACCATCTTTAACAACCCCGGCTGCTAATGAAGTGGCTACCGCACTTTGCACCATTTCATCCGTATTATTAAAGCTAGGTCCCAAAATAGGATAGACGCCCCATAATAATAGCATTCGCAGGACTGTTTTAGTACAAGGTGTAACAGCCACAATTGTGGACTGCGGACGATATTTTGATACCATTCGTGCCGTATAGCCCGACTGGGTTGAAGTCACAATCGCGGCAGCGCCCAGTTCATGCGATATTTGTACAGTAGCATGACTGATCGCATCTGTCGTAGTCCGCTGCAATTGAATCCCTTTACCAATCAGAATATCGCTAAGCTGCAGGGAGGTTTCTGTACGAACAGCAATACGGGCCATAGTTTGCACTGCTTCCAGCGGGTATTGACCTGAGGCTGTTTCACCGCTAAGCATAATCGCATCAGTGCCATCAAAAATAGCATTAGCAATATCGCTCGCTTCCGCTCTGGTAGGACGGGGATTAGAAACCATAGACTCCAGCATTTGAGTCGCGGTGATAACAGGCTTGCCGGCCTTATTACATTTTTGGATCAGCATTTTCTGTACAAGCGGTACTTCTTCTGCAGGAATCTCTACCCCGAGATCACCTCTGGCCACCATAAGGCCGTCTGCAACCTTGATAATTTCATCTATGTTTTTGACACCCTCGGCATTTTCAATCTTTGGAATAATTTCCATCGAATAATTGCCATCTTCCAATATCTTGCGAATAGCTAATACATCGGCTGCCCGCTGGATGAAGGAAGCAGCAATAAAGTCCATTTGACTTGCAATCCCAAATTTGATATCTGCTACATCTTGCTCAGACAGAGGCGGCAGATTAACAGCAACCCCCGGTGCGGCAACCCGTTTGCGATCACTGATTTGACCGCTGTTATTTACAGTAGTAATAATGTCATCGCCCTCAATAGCGTCAATATGCAGACTCACCAGACCATCAGAGATAAGGATGGTTTGTCCAACAGCTACCTCTTGCGGCAAAAACTTATGATTGACAGAAGCCATTTCCTTGGTACCGACTACCTCACGACCTGTAAGAACAAACTTCTGACCTTTATCTAAATCAACTTTACCTGCCGCAAACAAACCCAACCGCATTTCCGGTCCCTTGGTATCAAGCATCAATGCAATTGGTTTCTTTACATTGTTAGCCGCTTCCCTTACCCTGGCAATTCGTTTTGCATGCTCTTCATGTGAACCATGAGAAAAGTTAAACCGGGCAACATTCATACCCGCTTCCATCATTGATTCTAAAATACCTGACTTATCAGTGCTAGGACCTACAGTGCAAACAATCTTAGTCTTTTTAAGCATACTATTCACTCCTTCAGTCTTACTACTGCTTAGCGTATTACATATTGACATAAAACAGCATGGGCTTCATCGGCTTCTGATTCTAAAACCAAAATTTCATACAAGCCATCGCCTAAGGCTGAAACCAGTCCCGCCGGGCGTATATCGGCGAGCACCCCTTCATTACACAGCACGTTTTTAAATTTTTCGGCCTGTGCCCGATTAGAAGCTATATATACTACGGTCCACATACGTATCCTCCTATTAGCTTCTCTCTAATAATAAACCACTAACCGCATTAATCTAATAATGACATACTGACAATAAAGCTAATTATTAAACTTTGTTCTCCAAAGTTAGCTGTATTCCTGCTAAAAATAAAAAATAGTAGCCCGGACATAAGTCCGGGCTGCTGCCTGTCATCCGCAGGTAAGAATTCTTCATAATAGCAGAACCGGACTGATCGGCTTTGACATTGGCAGTCAACAGGCTGACTGCCACAAAGACAATGGAATTGGCAACTAAAGCCACAAATCCAGCATTCAGGTGTAAACCAGCAAAAGGCATCGGGTTCATTTTACCAAGGCATGGCCTGTACCTTGCTAATTTGCCCATAAGAGCAAGTTTCTATAATAAGACCTATCCCTGTTAGCAGAGTTGCAAATAAGGCAGCAAAAAGGCCAGATTCACGCCTGTAATAAATTCAATGCGGACACTACCATAATCTCCACCCCATGACTAAATCCGCTTTCATCCATGTCAAACTTAGGGTGATGGTGAGGATAGACAATTCCCTTGTCTTTATTACCGACACCAATGAACATAAAACAGCCTGGCACCTGTTGCTGATAATAGGAAAAATCCTCGGCAACCATCGTTGGACTCATCTCAAAAACAGCCGTCTTACCCAATACGGCTTCCCCCGACTTGGCGACAACCCTGGCTACCTCCGGATTATTAATAACAGGTGGGTAACCATAATAGCAATCTAAAACATAGGTTGCACCGGCGGCTGCGCAAATACCGCTGCACATCCGGTCAATCGCGGCAAAGATTGTCTCCCGGGTGCTTTGCGCAAATGTCCGTACGGTTCCCTTCAGAGTAGCCGAGTCAGGTATGATATTAAAAGTGTCACCGGCGTTAAATACCCCTAGCGATAATACGGCCAGTTCATTAGCATTCACAAGATTGCCGGTAATCGTCTTTAGTGCCAATACAATTTGTGCGCCAACATACAGTGGATCAATCGTCTGATGCGGCATAGAACCATGTCCGCCAGAACCCTTTATGGTAATAGTAAAATTATCAGGAGAAGCCATCATCGGACCATAGGTTAGCCCCAGGGTCCCCACTGCGAACGGTTGCCACAGATGCGCCCCAATTACAGCATCCACGCTCTCCACTGCGCCATCAGCAATCATTGCTATCGCACCACCCGGAAACTTTTCCTCGCTTGGCTGGAACAGCAGTCTGATCGTACCTGGCAGCTCTTCCTTAATTGTACTAAATACTTTCGCAATCCCCAGCAGCACAGCTGTATGACCATCATGGCCGCAGGCATGACAACGCCCGGCATTGCGTGAGCGGTACGGCTGATCAATTTCATCTTGAATCGGCAACGCATCAATGTCGGCGCGGATGGCAACTGTTTTTCCCTGTCGACCTCCTTTAATCTCAGCAATAACCCCAGTACCAGCAGCTGAACGGGGATTTAACCCCATTGCCGTGAGTTCGGCGATAATTTTCTTTTGAGTTTCAAATTCTTGACCACCGAGCTCTGGAAAGGCTCGAAAATGCCGCCGCAGGGTAACGACATAGTCGCTACCCTCTATTACTAATTCATGGATATGTTTGTTCATATGTGTCGTCCTTTCCCTTCTTGTTTCTGTAAAATTAGTCAATATTCTTTTTATACAAATACTACTAAAACTCCTGCATATTACAAGCTGACAGTTTATTGCACTATAGTATCTATTTTTAATTAGTATTCAGGGCAAAAAAATAAAGGCTAAAACCTCTGCGGTCCGCCTCGTATTATAAATTTCACCAATAATAATACATTTTATTTTTATCATATGTAATATAGCCGTGATGAGGCTTTTCTACCCTCTTGGAATCAGCCTTCATTGGGGTTAAATTTGTCTCCTGATCACTCAGTTTAGCCGCCTCAACCGGCGCAGTCGCCATAGTTAAGACAGCTATGGAAAGAACGGCAACAAACAACCTTCTTTTCATCGCTACCAGCCTTTCTTACTATTACTATTGGTAGTATTCGTCCCCTATAGGTCAGTTCCTGCAGCTAAGTTGCCGTTCTTGTTTAAGAATTATTTCCCAATAGTTTAGGAGATACTCTGCGAAGTTCCAGCCATAAAAAACTCCCAGTAAAAAGTGATGAAATGACATCAGATACCGGCATTGTCAACCATATTCCTTCTAAACCAAAAAATCGAGGTAAGATAATAAGTGCCGGTATTAAGATAATCACCTGCCGTGACATACTAAGAAAAATGGCATATCCTGCCTTGCCAGTTGCCTGGAAATAACTAGCGCCGATGATTTGAAACCCGATCAGCGGCAGCATAATCAAAGAAGTTTCAATTCCATCTGCGCCTAGTGCAATGAGCTCTGGATTGTTATTAAATAATCGGATAATCTGGCTGGACAAAAGTTGTGTTACCGCAAAACCAATTACCGATACCAAGGTAGCCGCATATGTGCCAAGCTTCACGACTTCAATTACACGCTTATAATTTTTTGCACCATAGTTATATCCCAGAATTGGCTGAACACCCTGGCTGATGCCGAATATAGGCATTAGTATTAGCATTGCCACTCTGTTAATCACCCCATATGCCGCTACAGCCAGTTCTCCTCCATAACTGAGCAGGCTGTAATTCGATAATATAGTTACCGCACTGGCAGCAATCTGCATTAAAAACGGCGATAAACCGATTTTGCAAATGTCGAAAACAATATTTTTATCAAGCCGCAAATTAGACCAGCGCAGCTTAAGAACCCCCTCATCGCTGATAAGATAGCGTAGTACCCATACAGCTGCAACTGCCTGAGCAGCTACTGTAGCCAAGGCCGATCCCGCTATCCCCAGTTTGAATACAAAAATAAACAGTGGATTTAGTACAATGTTCAGCACAGAGGCAATTAACATGGTTGCCATTGCCATTCTTGGATTGCCTTCAGCCCTGATAATATTATTGAGGCCAAAGCCGATATGCATAAAGATACTGCCTAAAAGAATGATGCGGGTAAACTCGCGGGCATATGGCAATACGTGAGGTTCTGCCCCTAACAGCACCAGTATTTGATCTAAATAGATAAGGGCAGCCACCGTTGTCGATAACACAGCCACAAGCATCAGGCTGCAGGCATTGCCAAGAATAATTTCGGCTTCGTGCTTATTTTGTTCGCCTAAACGAATGGATACCAGTGTCGAAGCACCAATACCAATCAACATACCAATTGCCATTAAAATAATCATGATAGGAAAAGCTATCGTTACCGCAGTAAGACCAATATCACCAACCCCATTACCAACAAAGATACTGTCCACAATATTATATAGCGCATTCACCACCATCCCAATAATGGCCGGCAGGGAAAATTCCCATAATAGCTTACTTATTTTTTTCTGCCCCAAGGCTCCAGATTGATCCATACTTTCCTCCACAAAATAAAATTTATATCTATCATAAACCATAATAAGCTTTGCGACACATAGCAATATTTTATTCAATAATTTATCTATCATACTATTTATCGTCTTGCTGCGACTTACTCTGGTAAAATTACCAAAGAGAACTAATGCGGGAAATAAAAACGAGATTGCCACGCGACCACCCGCAATGAGATGAATTCTAGTTCCCATCATTGCAGAAAAGGTAGGGCGAAGCAATTCTCGCTTTCGGCTTAGCTCTAAATTCGCAATTAACCTTTCAACCAGGACAAAGAGTATGTAAGCACAAAACTCTAACGATAATTCACTTCAGAATTTACACAAGTCACCAAGGGTTTACCTGCCAAACCAAGTAAGAGATTTTCTGCTGCCAGCATTGCCATCCGGTTACGGGTTTCGGTTGTGGCGCTGCCAATATGTGGAACAACAAGAATATTCGGCAATTGTAGCAAGGGATGGTTTGCCGGCAGCGGTTCAGGATCAGTAACATCCAGCGCCGCATAGGCAATCTGTTTGTCAGATAGCGCCTTGTATAAAGCCTGCGTATCTACAACCCCGCCTCTAGCCGCATTAATGAAATAGGCTGTCGGTTTCATTTGGGCAAACTCTTTTGCCCCGAACATTCCCTGGCTTTCAGGAGTCAGCGGGGTAAGCACAATAATAAAATCAGCTGCGGCTAAAAGCTCAGACAAAGTACGATACTCGGCTTTGAGCTGCTCCTGGTCAGGACGGGGATGGCGGTTATTATAGATGACTTTCATTCCACTGGCCTGAGCCCGTCTGGCAACAGCTGAACCAATAGCTCCCATACCGACAATACCAACTGTCTTATTATACAAATCTACGCCTAGCGGCAGTTGTCCCTCTTGCCATTTCCCGGCCCGTACCCAATCCCAGCCTTCATGAATACGCCGGGCTGCTGTCAAAAGTAGTCCGAAAGCCAAATCTGCCGTTGCCTCAACAAGCACGCCAGGGGTATTACCAAAAGGAATTTTCCGGTTGGTACAGGCCTTAATATCAATATTATCATAGCCTACCGACGATTGCGCAATCACTCTTACTTTGGGCGCAGCCGCTAATAATGTTTCATTTACTGCAATCTTGCCAGTAACAAACAATCCTTCCGCATCCTCCAGCCACTTTGCTAACTCTTCAACGCGCGGCGGCGTTGACTTCTGCCATTGGCGAACCTCACACTGCTCTTCAATGGCCGCCAGTGCTGAAGGTAATATTTCTCCGGTAATTACAACTTTATATTTGGTCATAAAGTCCACCGCCCTTACTTATAGAATGTTATTTGCACTATCATTTACTTCGCCGTTGTTTTTATTCCACCTGCTCGCAAAATTCACGACAGTTCTGATTGTACACACGGGTTTGCTCCTGTACTCATTTCCAAAAGGTGCATAGCTGAGAGTCAGGACCACCCGTCCATGAACGGGTGGTCCTGACTAAATACAAATACGAGTTGAAAAGGAAATATGTAAATGCCTCATCCGTCACAAAACTGGAGTTAAATTTGGGAGGGAGTAAAGGGCAATGTCCGCCTCGTTGCTTTTCCGATGATGGAGCGTTTGAGCATTTTCAGCGGAAAAGTCTGTGCACAGACTTAGGCTTGAGAACATAAAATGATTTCAGATGTTGGAATCACCCTCGGTCAAAAATGAGGAATTAAATCGGTTGAGAGTTCATTTCACACTCAGTTTATCAATCGCCCATTGAGCAACGTCCCGAACTAGGGGGTTTGCATTCTCCAGTGCCTTTTTTAGTGCTGGGATATGCGACTGGTCACCCGTATTACCAAGGGCGATAGCGGCGTTTCGTCGGAACAGATCCATATCCCTGATGTAGTTATACATGATGGGATAGACCACATTCTGATAATACTTCTCATCTAGGAGTAGAATCCGCTCTAAATCGAAGTCTTTTTTCAGTTCTTCCAGGAATAAATCTTTTTTCGATGCATTTGCCAATACCTTCTTATTTCGAGGGCAAGCGAGCTGACAAGCATCGCAGCCGTGGATCTTTGTACCAAGGCATTCACGTAATTCATAGGGGATAACCATGTTACTTAGATTATTCCGCAATACGCAATTCAACGGAAGCAGTCTTCTTGCCTGCGCTATTGCGTGAGTGGGACAGGCCTTTATACATTCCTGGCAATCTGGCGGACATTTGCAGATTATTGTAGGTTCGTCGCATTCGAGTTCCGTATCAACTACGAATGTATACAAAATGATGAAGGAGCCATCTTCCTCGGTGTAGGCGAAGTTATTCTTACCGTAGGTAATAACTCCGGCTCTCGCACATGCCATGCGTTCAGGAACAATGATACCCCCCTCATACATGGAGATGCCCAGAGATTTGATAAAATCCTTAAACGCATTTACGCGCAAACCACAGGAAGACTCCTCTAAAGGTCGATAGGAGCGGCTTAAATAGGCGCGGCCCACATATGGCGTCAGTTCTTCCGGGAACAGGATATCGCTGAAACCGTAGACAGTGCAAATGATAGATTTTCCTTCTGGATAAAATGTGCTAGGGCGGCATCCGTCAATCAAATAGCCGGTTCCCGGAGTATTAATCCAGGGAGTGTAGTCGGGACGGGAGTTCAGTTCCTGTTCGTACTCGACGAAATCATCTGCAGTAGTGGTGCCAATTTTGGAAAACCCTAGCTCCAATGCCTTCATTTTGATTTTCTTTGTCAGTTCCTTTTTATCCATCATCAATCATCCCTTCTCTTTTATAACTAGTTTAATCTTTTTCGGCACTATAATTAACAAAATTATGCTTGTCATATTGTTTTTTTTAATAAGCATCTATAAAATTTCTCTCACTTGCTCATTAAACTATAATTACGCAATAACCATGCCAATATTTTTGAATCCTTTAAAATGAGTCATTAACGACTTATCTTCTTTCTAATCAAAGTCATAATGAGATTAAAATATGTCTCGCCTGGTAAATCAGTTTCATTTTGACATTTAAATTATTGACATGAAGCTTCTAAGATCGACTGTCTTACCGAAACCAAAAAGGACGGACTTTCACCAACTAGTAAGCGTCCACCGGGCACACCAAAAAACCACCTGATGTAAAGCATCAGGCGGTCCAAAATCGACGAATTTTACAACCAAGAAGAAGCAAGCTCTGATTAGAAATTATAACATCTGTCCTGCCTGCCATAAGGGACGCACTTCAGGTCCCCCTTGCTTCTCCTTAGTCATTTTAGTACTATCAATTTAAAACTCTTTTATAACAATATCTTCCTTTTTCACGCGCGGTCTGGCCGCCGGCGCCTGGTCCGGATGACCGACAAGCAATACATTGACAATATGATAACGGTCATCAATGTCTAACAGTTCTTTTAAAACGACACCGTCATATAAGCCGATCCAGCAAGTTCCCAACCCCAAATCCACCGCCTGCAGGTCCATATGGGTTATGGATATGGCTGCATTGAATGCCAGGTTCGCCCGGATTGCCAACTCATCGACCCGCATTTTTTTCAGAAGGGCTTCCACCTCATCGGCGGGCATGCTCACGCCCAAAAAAGCACCTGCCTCCTGCAGTTCCTGGTACCGTGCCCCCTGTGAACGCATAACTTCCTGATCAATACAGCATATGATGATTACCGGTGCCGTGCTGAAAAACGAGACCGGCGATGCTTTAGCCAATTTAGCACGGACGCCGGCATCTTTAACAATAATATATCGCCAGGCCTGCAGGTTGCTGGCGGACGGAGCGAGCCTTCCCGCTTCCAAAATGCTCTCAATGGCTTCTTGGGAAACCGGTTCTGATTTAAACTTACGGATACTGTGCCTTTTTTTTATAACCTCCATAAATTCCATAGTAAATCCCCCTTTTATTTTTTCTGCTTATATGCAAAACTACTGCAGATTCATTTATCTTATTCCAGTAGCCGGCACCAAATTCTCGCATCTCCCCTTTACCGCCTAACGACAGTTTGTGCTTTTAGTTTCTCAGCATGTTAATCCTATATACCCTTCTCGCAAAATAAGCTGCGGCCATCTACTGCTAAAAACCCAAGTCCTCTCCCAAAATAACGATGTGAATTTCGGTCAGCGGCGGCCGTCTGCTTAAAACGGTCGTGATATTGCAGGCTCGCGTAGAACTATTACAATCCATGCATTCACCAGTCTTCAAACAGGGATTTTTCATTTCGTATCTCTTGACATTCATGGGAGCAGCGTACATCTTACTCCGCTTATCGGCCTCCTCGAAATCCCTGACTATTTTGTTAGTCCCAGCAATAATGATGACTTTTTTCGGTCCGAACATCATCGCAGCTACCCGATTCCCGAAAGCGTCGCGGTTCACGATTTTACCAGTCAGAGTGATCGCGTTCGCACCGGTCAGGAATATGTCGCAGGTAAGCTCTTATAGCGTTTTTCAACGCGTTCTTCCGGTGTTAATCCTTCTTGATTGTGGTTGAATATTTCATGCCCCCGCCCGGCCAGCAATTCCCAAAGTCCCAGTTCCATCCCAGTCCGGGAGCCTCCCAGGCCCACGGTGGCGCCGGGCGGAATAAGCTGCATAATCTGATCCACAGCTTCTTTACGGTCCGCAAAATAATACGCGCTGAAATTATGCTTTGTCAGTGCCTCTACCGCCCTTTGCCCAAGAACATCATTGTGCCACTGCGTTAATTCATGCATGATTTCATTTCTCCTTTTTCTCCAGTGTTTAATTTTGAATAACCAGTAGTTATGTGGTTTCTTCATAGTCGTTGCCGTTAAGTCATTTCATATCGCCGGTATCCCCCCGATCCCCCTGGGATTCCGCCCTTCACAAGGCACGGCTGTCTGGCATTTGCCGCAGCCATAACGGGGGGCATACTTTACTTTCATTTCTTCCACGTAATGCGAACATATGGCATTATCCTTACCCGCCTTACTGATGGCATGATCGCAGCATACTCGGAAAAGCTGTCCGCCGTGGTAACCCCCACCTGGCTGTAGCCTAAGTCTAGCGCGAATTCCTTATATTTCCATTCCTTCCACTCTGTTTTATTGGCTCCGATGATCGACCTTAGCGTTAGATCCCAATGGGTTGATACCCGCACGTCGCTACTGCCGGGTTATCTGCAGAAGCTTTCTGTCTACCAGTTTTTATGCATAAATTGAGGTTAGTCTTGGAGAATTATTTCTTCAAGACTAACCTCAATAACCACCTCCAGTTTATGTAGACTGGTCTGTTTATGCTAGTCAAAGCGAACTCGCCAACTGCTTTAATTTTGCCGAAAGATACATGCCAAGGCCGATAAGGCTTTCAATATGCAATAGATACGCAATGGAAGGATCGTAAAGAACAGTGGCATTGGCCCGAACTTCTTCGTCACCTTCCCACATAACTGCACATATAGGTATTTCGGGAAATGCATGAAAAACAACGGATGCACTGCCCAATGACGCTGGCTGACCTCCCAAAGCAGCCGCACAGGTCAATAGCTCTTGGGTCTGATTCCCAAAGGTTCTGATTAGAACTTCAACTGCATTCTTTCGAAATGCAGGGTAAAAGAGCGCTCCACCGTTAGGTATTTCTTTTAGGGATACCCATTTTTGGTCTAGCTCAGGGGATGTGTCTGAGAATGATAGGTAGTTAAGAATTATTATGGATGCTATAATCTCAGGAATCTGCCCGTCGGTTTTTCTGGTAATGGTTTCATTGTCGCAGTCCAGAATATACTCTGAATTAAAAAATGGCATGGTGAATTGGCGATTGCTGCTGCAGTAGGACACTGAGCGTCTAGAGACGATCTCTTCGGGTACCTTCTTCTTTAAATCCCGCCATCCTTTATCATATGCTATGCGATAATTCGTTTCCATTGGCAACCTCCTTTTTTATGGACTTAAAACCGATTGAAATATTCCCTCCATCTTTGGTGTATATGCACTAAATTAACAAGAAAAAGGGATAGACTATCAAAGTTCAATTTTGCTACCAACAGCTGTAACTTACACCATCTGCAATTATTTTAATTGTTATAGCCTTCGCAGCATGTCCTGACAATTTGTAAAGACGGCACTATTCGTCTTGTCATCGCTTCAAGGTGTATATACACTGTAGTTATTATACTGCTCCCCTGCAAGCCACGTCAAGGCGTTTATAAAAGCCTCTTCTCATTAGCCAGGTGGTTAACGTGCTTCGTGGTCACTCCTTCTCTTCTCTATACTCCACTTATAGATGGTTACATCCGTTAGGGTAGGTTACCCCTGTCCCTCGCTGGTCCCATTAAAGAGAATAAGAGCGACATAGGAGACGGTATTTTTACCATTATAATAGGGAATTCCACATACCTTTTCCAAATTCATTACGTCTATCCCATGTGCTTCTACGGAAGAAATTGCCTTATCAGGAAACCTGCATTGCTCATTATCCAGATACGCGCATTTGGGACAATACAGGCATGGACCGGCATTCAATGGCAGCATATCAAGTGACGGATATTTATTTTCAATATTAGCAACTATTTTCCGGAATCGCTTTTCGTGTTCGACCCCTGCCGCCAGCATTCCCTTGTAGTCTAAGGAACTGGCTAACTGGTGCACCGTCTGAAATAACAATCCTTGCTTATACTTACAGACCTTGGCTATTAATTCGCCAATTGGACCAACTGCAGGTGGACACATCCAATTTGTGTTATATCTTCTGCAGGTATTTTGCTCACAGGCTTTTCGAAACTCTTCAACAAACTTAATTTTCGATACTTCAGCAATTGCTGCATGGTCTGCTTGTAACGCAAGGGCATCTTGTACTAACTCATTAAAATTAATTTCCATAATTGATTAAACCTCCTGAATTTTTTGTTATATTTACTATTCTATTTCGGGAAATTCAATATTGCTGTATTACCAACCGACTGAATGTCTTCCCGCTTAAAAATAGTTCTAAGCTGGTGGATTAGTTGTTTGTTTGCCGAAAAGGTGTTCAAGTGTGACTGTCTCCCCGGAATTAACAACAATGAAATCTTCATCCCATGGACCGATCAGAATCTTTTTCAAGTAATCAATCGTACCGGGAATGATTCCACACCTTAATTTCAGAAAGTTCGCATATTTTTGCGACTTTTCAAGCATTTCTTCCATTTCGAAAGAGCCGGTATCGATTAACCCTATCCGCTTATAATGCTTAAAGGTAATTTGCGATATTTTTTGGGCTTTCTCTTTACCATAGCGCTGCAAAATTCGCTCGTATTCCCCAAATACCGTTCTTTCCATCAGCTGAGAACTATCCAGCCAGCCTTTTGAAAAAAAGAGTGTCGGCATATCGCGTTGGACTTCGGTTCGCCTGGCCTGTGACCCAAGCAATATAGTTATACAATCATCGGCCTTGGGAACAACTAAGTTGAACCCTTCCGGCTTGAGTCCAAGGATCGCATTACCGCAGAAGCCCATCATCAGCAACACCTGATCTACATTGGAAATTCGATCAAGTGTTGCTTGCAGGACCTCTCTCAGTTTATCTGGTTCGTTATGCAGTGCTGATTCAAGGGTTAATAACGAATAGTTACAACTGGTTTCCTCAATTGCCTTATCAACTTCTGCTTTGAGGGTACGACAGGTGATGATGATTGACTTCATAACTCCACTCCCTCCATATATATTTTTTTTACTTGAGCTTCTCTAAAAACTTTGTATACCATTGAAAAAATTTCCGGTCAAGAAGATTATATAAGCACCTTCAATTAGTCTTATACAGAATATGCAAAAATTGCTGCTTATTTTATGCATAAATTATCAGTCAAACATCCATAAAATACCCTAAATTTGCGTATTTTCCTGAAAATTTTGAATATCAGTTTCCAAAAGACTAATTGAAGTATGAGCACATGGAATTTTTTCATGCAAATTGATGGAAAGGCCATTGTCCCTAATAAATACAACCCTAGCCTATAGTATCACTTTATTTCGCGTTGGGGGTACCACCGATTTCTCCGGACGGAACGACGATTCACGTGTGTCAACGCCGGAATAAAAATGACCGAAACGCCGGTTATGGTTCAGCGAGTTTATCGGAACCGTGACGTCAGCCGGAGGAACGGTTTTTGAAGTGGTTTTTTTACCAGTGAGCAAGCTGGAAGCCTATTTCTTCTCTCTCACCTATGCGCCGTTACCGGTTCGACAGAAACTTCAGCCTCCCGGATCGGCAAATTCACCAAGGCCGCAACACCGGCAAGCAGCATATCGGCATACCACATCCACTGGTAGTTGCCGTCATGAGCCACCGCGATTCCACCCAACCATGCCCCCAGAAAACCGCCGATCTGATGGGTAAGAATTGCCAGGCCTAATAAGGTAGCCATATAGCGCGTGCCGAACAGCTTGCCTATCAGCCCGGCTGTGGGCGGCACCGTCGCCAGCCAGGTGAACCCCAGTCCGGCGGCAAAGATATAGAAGGTAAGCGGCGTTTTAGGAGCCAAAAGATACAGGGCAATCATAGCGACGCGGCTGGCGTACATAACGGCCAGAATATATTTCATCCGGTACCGGTTGCCCAGCGCGCCGGCTGCCAGGCTGCCGGCAATATTAAACAAACCGATGAGTGCCAGCGATGTGGCCGATACACTGGCCGAATGGCCGCATAACGATACTTCGCCTGGCAAATGGGTGACCAGAAAAGCCACATGGAAGCCGCAGGTGAAAAACCCGGCGTGCAGACACAAATAACTGGGATTACGCAATGCTTGCCGGACTTGCGCAGCCAATCCGCCCGCAGACTGATTGGCTGCGGCTAGAGGTGCCGCTGATTGTCCGCACAGCACGGCGGCCAGCGGAATACTCAGCAGAGCGGTAGCTGCCATGGTAAGCATGGCCGCTACCCAGCCGAAGCCGCTAATAATAGCTTGTAATAAAGGGAGGAAAATAAACTGGCCCAGCGAGCCGCCGGCATTGATAAAACCGCCGGCGAACGCCCGTTTTTCGGCCGGCAGCCGTCCGCTGGTGGCCCCGATCAGGATCGGGAAACTGCCGGCCCCCGCACCGACCGCGCTTAAAATACCCATTGTCGCCACCAGGGCCCATTCCGATTGTACCAGGGACGTCAGTGCCGTACCGCCCGCCAGCAGGAATGTGCCAAAAACGAGTACATGGTAGGGGCCTTTTTTGTCAGCAATGGCGCCGAATATGGGCTGGGCCAGGCCCCACACAAACTGGCCGATAGCCAGGGCAAAGCTAATCGAGACAATGCCCAGACCCGTAGCCGCATCCAGCGGGGTGACAAACAGTCCCACTGACTGCCTGGCCCCCATCGTAATCATCAAAATAGCTGCCGCACTCAGCATTAATCGCCAGGCAGCCTTCGTTTCTTGCGTGGTATGCAGATATAAACCTCCTTGCGTCCGGTTAAGGCCATCTCGCATAAATTGCTCTCTGCGGCAAGTAGCCTTGCAACAACTATAGAAAAGACGGCACCGAATCATTTCAGATGCCATCTTTTCAAATTCCAGCACTTGCGGTCGAAATTATTGTTGATCAAAAATACAGCACGTTCCATCAAGACGAAAACATTTAGTACACGAAATGCACTTTGCCGAACTTGTTTCACCAGCCTGCCAGCGGTTAATCAGGTCACTTTCACGGATCAGCGGGCGGCAGAGGGAGATATATTCAATCCCTGTTTGGTTTATAATTTCCGTCAGTTGGCCTACCTGCCGGTTGCCGCCCACTACTATGATCGGCACCTTAATCTCCTGTGCGATTTCCGCGGCATACGACTTAAAATACGGTTCCTGCTCAGCCGTAACCTTCCGGATCGTTCCTTCGCCGGGCCGCGACGAGGGTGTGCCGCCGCTGATTTCAATCGCGCTTACGCCGAGTTCGGCCAATTTGTGGCACACATATTTGCAGTCGGCAAAGGTCAGTCCCTGCTCCATGAAATCATCACAGTTGATTTTGATAAGAACAGGATAGTCAGGGCCCACCTTGTCCCTGATTGCCTGGTATGTTTCCAGAACCATTCTTGCCCTGTTTTCGATAGTGCCGCCATAGCTGTCGCTTCTGCGGTTATAATAGGGCGTCAGGAATTTGCTTAAAAGGTAGCCATGCGCCACATGCATCTGAACGCCGTCGAACCCGGCCTTCTTGGCCCGGAGAACCGCCTCGGCGAATGATTGCTGAACCTGGCGGATATCCTGCGCAGTCATTTCCTGAGGGGTGTTTTTTAACCCCAGGTCTGTCACTGCGCTTGGCCCCCACATAACTTTCCCGCTTGTACCGGGAGAAGCTTGAGAACCAAGACTGACTAACTGAACAATAATCCTGGCATTATACCGATGGCTCATCTCTGTCAGTTTTTTATATTCTTCGATAAATGAATCATCGTAGATACCCATCTGAGCTTGATAGGATTCTTCCAAATCGCTTACATAGGTCAGACCGGTAATAATGGCGCCGACTCCACCCTTGGCCAGCTTTTCATAAACCTGAAACAGTTCTTCCGTCATGTGCCCCTTTTCATCTGAAACTCCATCGTACGTAGCCGAACGTACAAATCTGTTCTTCAGCGTCATCCCCGCTAACTGTGTCTGGTCAAACAATGATTTCATTTGTTTTCGCTCCTTTTTTTTATATTACTTTCCCTGCACCAAGTCCGAAGTGTTCTTCCCGGACTGTTTCATAGGGCGCAATGTGAATAAACAGGTCCCGGCGCCAAGGACCATTGACCAATTTGCCAATGTATGAAAGATCGCCAGGTATTGTCTCATGCCGTAAGTTTAGTATTTCAGCCTGCTCGTACGACTTTTTCAGACCGCGTTCCTCTTCTTGGCAGCCTGTACGAATAAATAAAATGCGCCGGTAACCGTCGTACATTCTGGAAAGAATGCGCAGCGCCTTTTTCTCGCCATATTTTTCCATAATTCGCTGCCGTGCGAAGAAAAGATCTTTCCCGGCAGTCGTCCAGCCACATGTAAAATAAAAAGTACCGGGCTCTTCCCTGCTTAGGCAGTCATATCGTTCTCTCGATCCCAAAAATAGGGATATGCAATCGTGAACCCGCGGTATAATTAATGGGTTAGCCCCTGCTTGTAAACCCTTGGCAGCCCCGCCGCAGAGACCAAACGCCAGAATGATTTTTTCGTATCCCACCGAATCATTAAGCAGCCTTTGCAACTCACAATGCAGTTTCTTAGGATGCGAATGAAGCCCCATCGGAACGACTTCAATTTCGATATTTTGCTTGGTTTTTACGGTAAGAAGTTCTTCCCGCATGACCTCACAGGCAATTATTTTAATTGTCATATAGCCTCCGCAGCATGTTCCTAACAATTTGTAAAGAGGGTCACTAGATACGCTAGCGGCACAATTCGTCTTGTCATCGCTTTAAGGTGTACATACACTCTAATCGTTATTATTATACTGCTTCCCCGCAAGCTTCGTCAATCATTTATAAAAGTGGAACATCCTTATATTTACATGCCACGAAATAGTATTAGACATTAGTCAAAATTTGACCAATGCCTTATTTACAGCGTGAGTTAGAATCACCCCCGACCCCCTAGATGCACTTTGAAAAGGACTACTATTCACTGGCTGGAGTTTTTTTACTTTTCCGAACTACCCGCTATGAGCCCGTCAATCAGCAACTCTATTGATTTATCCTGCATTGCTCATTACTCCTAATTCGGCCGGGACCGCCGGCGGCCTGCTGGTCGCAACCATTCTAACCCTGCTCGTACTACCTACGATGTATGTCACCTGGTTCCGGATCGGCAATTAAACGTTCATTCCTTAAAACCTAATAAAGCCGTTTCATTCCCAGCCGGGATGAAACGGCTTTATTAGCGTAAGCTTATTGTCCTGTTGGCATTTCGCTGATATCTCTGCTCACGCAGTACTGGCACACCGACGGCACGCCAGGTAATTGTCGGCTTTTGACCGGACAGTAAAACGTATTTCCATGGGCAGTCAATCGTTGCCCGTCTGCAAATAGCAGGCCCGGCGGGTGCAAAGGCTTCCGGGCGATAAAGATAAGATAGGTGGCAGTAAGCCGGACATATCTCTGTAAATTTTCCTGACCGGGGGCATTATCTGCCAGATATTGGGTAAGCAGCAACGTAAACTCATTAAAGACTTCAAGATCAATGTCGGCTATCACATCGACACTGTCTCTGCTCTTAATCTCCTGCGGTGTCTGCCGATTGTACTCAGCCACCTGGTTGGCAAGATACCGGTGCCGTTTGCCAGGTTGCGGTGCTGGTCCGTTGTCCGAAACTCCCGGGGCAACTTCTGCCATAACCAAAGTACACCGGCTTCTTTTTTTAACACATGGAGCAACTCCTGATTTGTCATGCTGGTCTCTGCTCTGCCGCTGCTATAGCCTGCCGGATTGCTGCCACAATATTTTTCTTAAATTCGTCCAAGCTTCCCTTCTGAACTTCAATAGGCACCCTGGTATATTCAAAAAATTCCAGTAGCTGTTCATCACTGATCTCACCGATACCGGTATCGGTAAACAATATCCGGTCATAACAGGCAAAACTCTGTCTTATGGCAACCTCATCCACACCCCAGCCCGGATCAAAAAGTTCCCGCCATTTAAGCATCCACCCGGAAGTCAGGTAAAAAGTCCGGGAATCCATCCCACTCTCCGGCAGGCCTTCGCCCATAACCAGTTCAACACAGTTGGACTGGTCAAACCTGACGATTGGATAATCCTGCAGGAATAAATCAAACTCAGGATGACATTTCGAACCATAGAGCAGAATAATCCGGTCTGCGTTTGCAGCATCCAAGGCCTCCAGGACAGCCGTTTTCAGTTTTTTCAAATCGATATGCAGATTGATCGGCAGATAGGTTACCGTAAATTCACAATCAAACAGCTTTTCCACTTTAATCTGAGCTAAAGCCTGTTCCAGTTCCGGCTGGTAAATCCCGCAGCCCAGAAGACATATTTTCATGAAAGGATGACCTCCTGTCGTTTATCCGCTAAGACAATCCAATGGGACAGCTTTTCAGGCAGTTGAAACACATATAGCACCCTTTATATAGTTTTTTGCGTGTATATGCACTATTTTTAAAAAAGAAAACACGGCTCGCCGAGCATTAGGAGAAATCGCAAGCCGATGTTGTCCTTATCAAAACTAACGTTATATTTTCTTTCAGGACGAAAAAGTTACGGCACCAGCGCTTCCAGTTTAGAAATCAAATGATGAAAGTGCCTGCTGTCGTCCCCCAAATATTCCTGTAGCGAAGCCTGCGCTTGATCCCATAATACTGTTGCATTTGTCAACGCCATCTTGCCTGCCTTGGTAAGAGTAACTTCCCTCGAACGGGGATCTTGACCCGTATTAACCTCAATCAGGCCAGCTTCAGTAAGCGGTTTCATATTCCGGTTCAAAGTAGTCCGATCAATGCGCATGATTTTGGCAAGTTCGGTAATTTTTACCGGCTCTACCTGCTCAAGATGACGCAATAATGAATATTGTGTAACTTTAAGCCCGCTTGGCTCCAAAATCTTCTCATAAAATTCAGTTACTGCCCGGGAAGCCCTACGTATGTTAAGACACAAGCATAGACTAGGGGCTTTGGGGTAGTATCCATCGACATGTTTCACTATTGCACTCCTATATTATTTACTATTGTGTATATACACTCATGTTGTTATAGAATATAATATAGTCTATAACAACGCTTGTCAATACTAAAACAAAATTATGTATAAAACACAGTATTGAATATTATCTTTAGTTCTTGTTTTTTTTTAGCTATTACCCTACCCATTTGGCTATTTCACTTGCGTTTTCTAATACCACTACATGTGCGACGGTCTACGTAAAACCAGGAGATGCTGTTTGGCAAATTGCTAATAAAAAACCCTATCGCCTGCGCGAAAGGGCTTTACTTACTTTACTTACTATTGAAGCGATTCAATGCGGGAAATTACCTGCTCAGGCGTCATACCTGCCGCATCAATAACAGGAGCTTTAGTAATAGTATTTTGAATATCCATTAGGTTGTTATCCATACCCATTACTACACACGCCATTATACCACCGTCTTTGCTCGTAGGACTTACAACCGTGTAGCCACTCTTTTCCAGTGCTTGCTTAATTGTTGATAAATTATCTTCTACAGCTACCTTTTTTGCCACAAGAACACCTCCTTTGAGCTTATTATTGCCCAAATATAAGCCTTCCATTACTTTTACAAATCAGGTATGGTATCGAATCCCCAAATTACTTTGGTCCCCTGTTCCTATTTCTCAACATGATAGACGGGATAGGAACCAAGGTTTTTATACCATAAGCATTTTTTCTCAATCGCACTAACTGCGGCAGCAATATTGCTTTCAGTTGCATTGCCTTCGATATCGAGAAAGAAGATGTACATACCCAGTCCAGTACGGGCAGGGCGGGACTCAATCCGCATTAGGTTCACCTGTCTTTGGGCAAATTCCCCTAATAGATTATACAAGCTGCCTGGATGCTCGCCATTAATCTGGCAGACTAGTGTCGTTTTACAGTTTCCCGGTTTACAGACAATCGGCTGCCGCTGCAAACCGATGAAGCGGGTGGAATTAGAAGCAATATCCTGGATATTGCTTGCTGCAACTGTTAATCCATTAAATTCACCGGCCCGTAAACTACCTACAGCCGCACATAACCCATCGCTTGTTGCCACTATTCTGGCCGCGGCGGCAGTGCTTTCAACTGGTTTCAGTTTAGCTTTCGGATACAGTTTTCCCAGTGTTTTTCGGCATTGAGCCAGGGCCTGGGGATGAGACACAATGACGGCAATTTCTTCACTGCCTTTTTTCATTAACAAATTATGTCTAACAGGCAAAACAATTTCTTTTGTAATATATAGATTAACATCATGCGCCATAGTGTCTAATGTAATATTGACAGAACCCTCCAGTGAGTTTTCCACAGGCACAATGCTTTCATCCACTGCACCTGACCCGACTGCCCGAATGGCATCATCAATCCCAGTAAACGGTTTCAGACAAACATCTGTTTTACCATATAAGTGTAAAACGGCTTCTTCACAATATGTTCCCTGCGGGCCAAGATAACCAACTGTCCTCGCCATAATCATCATCCCTCCAGTATAAAATAAAAAACTCCCGTCCCTGAAAAGGACGAGAGCAACTCTCGCGATACCACCTTTGTTATCCGCCTAACGGCGAATCACCTTGTAAAGTACGGGCTAACGCCGATACTCTCCTTCATTGATAACGGTGAAGGGTTCCGGCTACACCTACCATCTGCGACTCCTGTCAGACCAGATTTCAGCAAGCAACTCCAAGGCGAACTTCAGTAGACCAATCCCTGCCGGTTCTCAGCCTCCCGGCTCTCTGTGAAGAAATCAGTATACCTACTTTTCCTCTTCTTAGTCTTTACTGCTATTTTTTTTACTATAGCATGCTATTGGTATTTATTCAAGTACAATCTACTTTATCTTGTCTTCACAAGAAAGTTCTCCAAAATTTTACTACCCTGTGGTGTGAGAATTGACTCAGGATGAAACTGTACCCCTTCTACCTCGAATTCTTTATGTCTAAGCC
Organism: Sporomusa sp. KB1; assembly: GCF_007830295.1. Taxonomy (GTDB): domain Bacteria; phylum Bacillota; class Negativicutes; order Sporomusales; family Sporomusaceae; genus Sporomusa. The sequence continues at coordinate 4,993,869 of NZ_VLKC01000002.1, forward strand.
CCATAATTAAACCATCCTGTGAAGTAGCCGTAATTTCAAGGCAGTCAGGCAATCCGGTTTTATCAACAATTAGCGAATGATATCTACCAGCCGCAAAAGGTTTGGGCAAATCCTTGTAAATTCCCTTTCCCCGGTGAATAATATACTCGGCCTTGCCATGCACCGGCTGTGGCGCGCGAATAACCTTGCCGCCAAACACCTCACCAATAGCCTGATGACCAAGGCAGATTCCCAGTATTGGAATCTTGCCTGCAAACCGGGCAATAACTGCTTTGCATATCCCGGCCTTAGCAGGTGTTCCCGGTCCTGGCGAAATGATGATCCCGCTATAATCTGTACGCTCTATTTCCTCAAGTGTTATCTTGTCATTGCGGATGACAGACACTGGATAGTCCAGATTGGCTACATACTGGTACACATTATAGGTAAATGAATCGTAATTATCAATCAACAAAATCATGTCACTCAGCCTCCTCAATGAGTTGCATTAAAACTCTGCCTTTATGCATGATTTCCTTATATTCCATCTCTGGCACAGAATCGGCAACAATCCCGGCCCCTGTTCGTACAGTAACCAGCTGACCATCAATAATTAATGTGCGGATGGTAATGCAGGTATCCATATTGCCCCGAAAGTCAAAATATCCTACCGCACCGGCATAAGGGCCACGGCTGTCGCCTTCCAACTCATAAATGATTTCCATTGCCCGTACCTTTGGTGCGCCGCTTACCGTACCTGCCGGAAAGCAGGCGGCCAGCACATCAACCGCGGAAAACTTAGGATCAACCTGACCTGATACCTCTGATACAATATGCATGACATGGGAGTATTTTTCCACTTCCATCATCCGGTCAATCGTAACGGTTCCTGGCAGACTGACCCTGCCAATATCATTGCGACCCAAGTCTACCAGCATCGAGTGTTCTGCACATTCCTTAGTATCAGCTAATAATTCGGCAGCCAACGCTTCATCCTCTGCCGGAGTTTTGCCCCGGCGGCGTGTACCGGCAATCGGACAAGTCAGCACCTTACCATCTTCCAGCTTGACTAGCCGTTCCGGGGATGCGCCAACAAGCTGCTTTTCGCCAAAATTAATATAAAACATATACGGCGACGGATTAGCCTGCCGTAACCGGCGATATAGCGCAAATGGGTGCTGGGTCAACTTGTAATGAAAGGGACGCGATAACACAACCTGAAAAATATCTCCGGCTGCGATATATTCTTTAGCCTGTTCTACCATGTTGATATACTGCTGCTTACGGAAAGCTTCGTCCTCCTCACCATGTAGTTCAACCGAGTTTACATTGGATTGGCTGTCCTGAGCGGACTGATCGTCAGGCAAAATGACAGGCTGGCTGAGTTTAGCCACAAGCTCTTCCAGTTCCTGCAGTGCCTGATCATATTCCGCCGCAGCCTGAACTTCGGGGGTAAGGTGTACCAAATTGATCAGTTGCGTGCAATGAGTAAGATGATCCATAACAATGATATATTTACAAACCAATAATTCAATGAGCGGCAAGTCATCTGGTATTGTCAGACCACATACCCGTTCCCAGGAAGCCACTGATTCATAAGCGGCATAGCCCACCGCACCACCGGCAAATGACGGCAATTCCGGCATTTCCGGCATGGAAAACTGCTGCAAAAAATCAGCAAGCAATCGGTGCGGCTGCCCTTGCTCTTTAAAAATACAGTCACCAAAACTGAGTTCAGCCTTGTTGCTATAGGCAGTAAATGTAGCCAACGGCCTAGTTCCAATAAAGGAATAGCGGCCAAAGTTTTTGCCGGTCTGGGCACTTTCTAAGATAAATCCCGGCTCATCGCCTACCAGTTTATAATACAGAGAAACCGGAGTTTCCATATCGGTTGGCAACTCAACACTTACCGGCATCACGGAGTAGGTTGCCGCTAACCGGCAAAATTCTTCTTTTTCGGGAAATGCTTTCATCCTTGCACCCCCCTATCAAGTGCCTGCCTAAGCGTACTGGTAAACTCCTGCACAGCGGCAACACCTTGTTTTGCCAAACGATCCACAACCGCGCTGCCAACAATAACCGCATCCGCATAGTTGGCTGCCTGACACGCAGCTTCCGGAGTGCCGATACCAAACCCAATCGCCAGCGGCACTGTGGTTTCCTTGCGCACATCAGCCAATAGCGGTGCAAGCTGGCTATAATCAATCTGGCGCACACCGGTAACACCCGTATTTGATATGCAATATATAAAGCCAGACGCCTGACTGCAAATGGGTTTTAACCGCTGCGGTGTCGTAGTCGGCGCAATAAACCTGATTAAATCAATTCCCGCCTGCTGACATGCAGGTTCAACAACAGCAGATTCTTCTATTGGCAAATCAGGAAGAATCAGACCGCTGATACCCGCCTTGGCAAAGTCGGCGGCAAATTTGTCAATCCCATACTGTAATACGATATTATAGTAGGTCATAATCGCCAGGGGAATTTTCGTTTCCTTAGTAAGCTGTTCTACCAATTTGAGCGTTTTGTCAACAGTAGCCCCGGCGGCTAATGCCTGCGCAGCCGCCTTCTGGATGATGGGACCGTCAGCCATTGGATCAGAAAATGGCAACCCTATCTCAACCAAATCGGCACCGGCTGCTTCTACTGCCTTGACGGCCTGTAATGTCGCATTATAGTCAGGATAGCCGGCTGTTATATAGATAATCAGCCCCTTGCGGCCAGATGACTTACAATCCTGCATTTTTTCTGCTAGCTTCATTATGCTAACCCCCCCAATACATTTGATACCATCTGTACATCTTTATCCCCGCGTCCAGACAAACAGACAACAATCGCATCTGTTATTTCGGTCTGGGGCATTAAATGCTCTAAATAGGCGAGCGCATGGGAGCTTTCCATTGCCGGAATGATGCCTTCCACCCGTGACAGCCGTTGAAAGGCGGCTAACGCTTCTTTGTCTGTAACTGCCGTATATTGTACCTTGCCGGCATCCTTGAAGAAGGAATGTTCCGGCCCGACACCAGGGTAATCCAGGCCGGCTGATATCGAATAAGCCGGAATTACCTGACCATCACTATCCTGGCGCAAATAACTTAAAGCGCCGTGAAGTACTCCTGGTTTGCCATTAGTCAGCGATGCCGCGTGTTCGTTGGTATTTAACCCTTTGCCGGCAGCTTCAACACCAATTTTGGTGACTGAGGCAGTATCCCGGAACTGATAAAAGATTCCCATGGCATTACTGCCGCCGCCAACGCAGGCTACTATATATTTTAGATTTTCCCCTTTTTCGGCAATCTGCGCTGCCAGTTCCTGACCGATGATCGCCTGAAAATCCCTGACGATCATCGGATACGGATGCGGCCCGGCTACAGTACCAATAATATAATGCGTATCCCGAATATTAGTAACCCAGTATCTGATAGCTTCTGTGGTCGCGTCCTTTAAAGTACCGGTACCGCTGGTGACAGGTATAACCTTGGTTCCGAGCAGCCTCATCCGAAAAACATTCAGAGCCTGCCGTTCCATGTCTTCCTCGCCCATGAATACGCAGCATTCCATGCCAAACAGTGCGGCCACCGTAGCACAAGCCACCCCATGCTGCCCGGCTCCAGTCTCAGCCACAATGCGTTTTTTCCCCATTCGCCGTGCCAACAGCGCCTGACCGATCGCATTATTAATTTTGTGAGCACCAGTGTGCAGCAAATCTTCCCGCTTTAAATAAATTTTCCCCTTTCCATAATGCTTGGTTAAATTATCGGCAAAATAGAGTTTGGTCGGTCTGCCGGCATATTCCTTAAAATAAAATTCTACCTCAGCTTTAAATCCGGGATCGTCTTTTAATTTGCGATAATTATCATCAAGCTCAATCAGCGCCGGCATAACTGTTTCCGGCACAAACTGCCCTCCATATTGTCCAAACCTTCCCTTTTCATTAGGCATTGCAACCTCTCCTTTCTTATTTTGAACCGCTTAACGCCAGTTCACGTGTCATAACAGCCACATCATTGGCGATAACCAAGCTTTCACCAACCAGAATGCCCTTTACACCGGCCGTTTTTAGCTTTTGGGCATCTTCCCCGTTTTTAATACCGCTTTCACTGATAAGCACGCGGTCTGGCTCACAATGCTTCAACAACGTGAAGGTCTGGGCAATAGTAGTTGTAAAAGTCTGCAAATCCCGGTTGTTGATTCCTATCAGTTGGGCCTCCGTTTGCTGTACCCGGATAAGTTCTGCCAAGGTATGCACTTCCACCAAACAGTCCATTCCTAACTCCCTGGCAATTTGCAAAAAGCGCACCAACTCAGCATCTGATAATATAGCGGCAATTAGCAGTACAGCGTCGGCTCCGGCTGCTCTGGCTGCATACAGTTGATATTCGTCAATGATAAATTCCTTGCAGAGTACCGGCAGCTCTACTGCTGCTTTTACTTTGGCAATATCGTCGATATGGCCGTGAAATGCAGTATTGGTATGCACCGATAAGGCGGTAGCACCATTACTGGCATAAATCTGCGCCAATTCAAGCACTGTGTACTTATTACATAACGTTCCTTTGGCCGGCGAAGCCAGCTTGCACTCGGCAATTAGTGCCCATTCGGCTTTTTTGATTGCCCCGCTAAAGGCAAAGCTGCCTGATACTACCTGATTTTCTATTTTCGCCAGTGGTTCATCCATTTTGGCTGCCGCAACCGCCAGTCTTGTTTGCACTACAATTTTATCTAACATACTGCACCTCGGTTCTTCGGACAGCGGCAATAAACCGCTCTATTTTTGCTGTATCCTTAATCCCATTGGTTTCAACACCGCCAGAGACATCAACCCCATCCGGCTTAAGGACCTGAATGGCCTCAGCCACATTGTCCGGTGTTAAACCACCCGCTGCCAATAGTGGCCTTGGCGCTTGCTGCACCAGTACCTGGGCTTGCTGCCAGTCAAAAGCTATCCCTGTTCCGCCCTGCTGTCCGACGCTAAAGCTGTCAAACAGAGTCCAGGCCGGCTGATAACCAGTAAATGCCGTTACACTAAATTCAGGGCTGATGCGGAAGGCTTTTATAACCGGGTAACCAACCTGTGAGCAGTACTCCGGTGATTCATCGCCATGGAGTTGAACATAGTCTAGCCGGCACTCACGCGCCACTGACTGTACTTCACTTAGTGGTGCATTGACAAATACACCTACTTTTTTAATGCCTGAAACCTGGCGGGAAATTTTTTGCGCCTGTTCCAGCGTAATACGTCGCTTGCTGGGTGCAAATACCAATCCCAGCAAATCAGCGCCAAATTCCCTGGCAGCCAGTGCTGCTTCCAGAGTGCTAATGCCGCAAATTTTTATAATAATGGCAATTCGCCCCTATCCTGGTAGTTTTGCGTAAACTGCTGCAGCGCTTCCAGCTTGGTATACGCAGTGCCGCTGTCAATGCTTTTAGCTGCTAATTGAATCCCTTCCTCAAGATCACCTGCTGCATCGGCGATAACCAGTGCGGCAGCAGCATTCAGCAACACAATATCCCGTTTAAATCCTTGCTCACCCTTAAGCAGTCTGATGATAATCTGCGCATTTTCTTCGATAGTGCCACCTTGATAATCGGCCAACGTGCATCGCGTAAAGCCATAGGCTTCTGGTTCAATTACATAAGAGCGAATTTCCTCACCGCGTACTTCGGCAACTTGGGTTGGCGAAGCTGTTGATATTTCATCAAGCCCATCAAAACTATGCACAACCATGGCGCTTGTTACCCCCAGTTCAGCAAGCGCATGAGCCACCTTGGTAGTCAACGCCTGATCATACACACCAATAAGCTGACAGTTTGCGCCGGCCGGGTTAGTCAGCGGACCAAGCAAGTTAAATACAGTGCGAAAACCAAGTTCTTTACGTGGCTTTACAGCATACTTCATGGCCTGGTGAAAACTAGGAGCAAAGATAAAGCCAACACCAATCGTATCAATAGCCTCAGACACGCCTTCAGGCGGTAATTCCAGCTTTATTCCTAATGCATTCAGCACATCGGCACTGCCACAGGAGCTGGACACGCCCCGGTTCCCATGTTTAGCTACATTAAGTCCGGCTCCGGCCAAAACAAAAGCTGCTGCTGTTGAAATATTAAAGGTCCCCCGCCTGTCACCACCAGTGCCGCAGGTATCAATTATTTTATTTGAGCTGCACTCTACCTTAAGCGCCTGACTACGCATACTTTCAGCAAAACCGGCAACCTCTAAACTGGTTTCCCCTTTCATGCGCATAGCTGTTAAAAAAGCACCTATTTGCGCTTCACTGGCCTGGCCGGACATGATTACCTGCATAGCCGCTCTGGCTTCCTCCCGTGAGAAGTCTTGACCAGCAATTGCCTGTGAAAGATAGTCTTTTAACATAACTTTCCGCCTCCTTCAGAAAATAAAAAGAACCATTTCGCCGTAAAAGGGGCGAAATGGTTCGCGGTACCACCCTAAATTGGAAAGTGCAGGTAGAAAATAAAAAGACCATTTCACCCCAGGGGCGAAATGGTCGCGATACCACCCTATTTGAAAAGCCTAACACTTTCCCTTGTTCAGGTACGGGATATAATACATCCGATACCCTAGCCTGTTAACGGTGGCATCCGACCCAGCCTACTTGCATTTGCGTTTGGTGGGCAGCTCACAGGTCCATTCCATATGCTCTCAAGGCCGGTCATCACACCTCCGGAAAATCCGGTCACCAGCTCGCTGAACTAAAGTGTACACATGTACTCGTCCTGCTCACAGCTATTTACAGTATGTAAATTTAAAGTTAGTATAGCGCATCAGTTTTGTCTTGTCAAGACCATTTTTCGTTTTTATTATTGATAATTTTATAACGTCGCGCGTAAAACCCCGCGCCCTTAGGACAGTGTCCTAAAGGAAGCAAGTAAACTCATGGCGGGCGGCGGCGTTATCATAACAGCACCCGGCCCAATACACCACAGGCAAATGATAGTGGAACACATCACGCCCAAGCTGTTCCGACAAAGCGCGGTTACGCTCGTCGGCGTGCATGACCGCCGACAAAACGTACTGTTCGCCTCCAGCTTCCTGAACCGCCAAGCGGTAGGCTTCCGCGAAAAATTCCTTTGCGTATTCATAGCCGCCGTTGCGGTCAAAGTAGGCGGTATTTACATCAAATACAAGCTCGTCAATGACCTTTGCGTCAGGTTGCTGTTTATGTTTTGTGTTTTTTTTGGACAGGAATCCATATCTCATAATATCGTTTATGTTTTTCTGTTTGTGAACACAAGTGATAAACCTCGACTTCGTAATCACTTATTAGTTCATATCCCGAATCCGCGAACCATGCGTCAAATATCTGCTCACGGAGTTTTGGTAGTTCATCACCGGCGAAACCGCCATACCCAGTAGTAAAGACTGCATATGTTCCGCTTGGAATTTCATGTGCTTCCAGTCCGTCAAAATCGACCTCGTCTTTTGCTTTTGCAACCCAATATCGACCGTTGTCCCATATGCCGTACCACACTCCGGGAATTTCTTTGCACAACTTGCTTGGACAGTCGTCACATTCTCTCGCCCACATTATGTGTTCCTGCTCAAAACGGTTGCCAGCAGTTCCCGAAAATTGTTTCGACAATCCGCACAGTATGATTCCATTCGTTTCGATAATTTTGAAGTTCATTTCCTGTGCTCCTTTAATCCAAATGTGAAATGAAGCAGGGGGATATACTTTCAGCGGTGCAATCAACGAGCGGGCTTTTGTCGGCGTAATGCCATGTTGTTTGATAAAAGCTCTTGTGAAAACATCAGCACTGTCATACCCATATTTCAAAGCGACATCAATGACTTTTATATCGGATTCGCGTAGTTCATAAGCGGAGAGAGTGAGCCGTCTTCTCCGAATGTATTCGTTGAGTGTCATTCCAGTTATATAACTGAAAAATCTACTGAACCCATCCGGTGTGTAAAGAGTTATATGCGATAGCTCCTCCATATCAATCTCATCACAAATATGAGCTTCGATATATGTAATTGCATCATTAAGTCTTTTCAATATATCCACGTTGTTTCACCTCCCGATTGTAATTGTAGCAAATTATACTACCTATTGTCCGACCTTTTAAGGACAAAATTTGGAGGTATATTAGTTCCTATTGTACTTGCTATGGCTGGTAGCGTTAGTTTTCACTGCATAATTCTCCTTTCAAAAGTTTAAATATAAGTCTATACTAAAGTATATAGAGCATTTCAATAGGGAGATATGTTATGCCAACTATCACCAAAACCATATCCGTAAAAATTGATGACCCGACTAAAACCAAACTGGAAACATTACAGGACTTACTCACCATTAGTGCGGACTTATCGCACTACTACGTTGCAAAAATGGAAGCTTTAGACACAGAGTCAAAGAAAGTCCTACATTGAAACCTACAATGAAGTCAAAACCATGTTTCCTGACATTCCTACCGGGCTCATTCAGAAATCTACTTCCCTTTGCTAGTACAATGAAAGAGCATAATGTTAATCTTATCTGAGGATGTGATGATAGAAAATGCGTATTGTTGTAGCACCAGACTCCTATAAGGGCAGCCTATCTGCTGTAGCTGTGGCTGCAGCTATGGAACAGGGAATACTTGCGGTTTTTCCCAGCGCTAAGATACATAAAGTGCCAATAGCCGACGGTGGCGAGGGAACGGTTGAAGCCTTAGTAACGGCCACAAACGGTCGTATCATCCGCCAGGATGTCCTAGGTCCTTTAGGTGAACCGCAAAAAGCGTACTGGGGTCTATTAGGAGATGGCAAGACTGCGATCATTGAAATGGCTGCTGCTTCCGGCCTGCCTCTTGTTCCCAAAGCAAAACGCAACCCCGGGCTAGCTACCACTTTTGGTACAGGTCAACTAATGAAAGCCGCGCTCGATCAGGGTATCTTGAAAATTATTATTGGTATTGGCGGCAGCGCAACCAATGATGGCGGGGCCGGTATGGCGCAGGCGTTAGGAGCCAAATTCTATGATGAGTCAGGCAATGAACTGCCTTATGGCGGCGCAGCTCTAGCTAAGCTTGCCAGCATTGACCTCTCCGGCCTGGATACCAGATTAAAAACGGCTTCTATTTTAGTAGCCTGTGATGTTGACAATCCATTATGCGGCCCCCAGGGAGCTTCGGCAGTATATGGACCACAAAAAGGGGCTACACCGGAAGTAGTAGCCGAATTGGATGCTGCCCTCAGGCAATTTGCCGTTGTCGCCCAAAAAGCCACCAACAAGGATGTAGCCGAATTACCAGGCGCCGGTGCTGCCGGAGGCTTAGGCGCCGGTCTATTGTTCTTTACAAATGCCCAGCTTAGACCAGGAGTAGAAATTGTCCTCGAAACTACAGGCTTTGCCGATATTGTTAAAGAAGCCTGCCTCGTCATTACCGGTGAAGGCAATACGGATTTTCAGACAGCTTTTGGCAAAGCTCCTGTCGGCGTAGCCAAAATTGCCAGGCAGTTTGCCGTTCCCACTGTTTGCCTGTCAGGCGGTCTTGGCAAAGATCACGAACAAGTACTGCAGCACGGTATTGACGGGGTAATGAGTATTGTTCCCCATCCCATGTCACTTGAAGAATGCATAAACTCTGCAGCAACACTTGTTGAAGCCGCAACTGCCAGAGTATGCCGCTTAATTAGTATCGGCATTACTTTAAAGTGAGGCTAATTCTTTCCTGCGGGTAACACTTATAGTAGTAACTAGGGCAACGGGGGCGACCTGAAATCTGCAGGTCACCCTTCTTTTAAGTGCTTAGTCATCCGGCAAACTGACCCCAATAATATGCAAATACCAATCCGACAACAAAATAAATCAAACAAAAATGCCAGTTCCAAGTAATAGCTATATCTCGGGGTCTGACATTAATCAATTTGGCAGTTGTCATAACCAGTCCGGCAAAAGGAGAAACCATATAAGATATCGACCCGCCTACAGCAAGACACAGTGCTACTGTAAGCGAAGTAACTGGCAACGCCAGCAGGGTAAGGATTTTTCCAAACATAACCAGGGTTACAAATGGGTGGAGTCCCAGCACCGCAGTAACAATAATTAATAACGGTATCATGGCAATAGAAGCTATCCCTAACCAAGCTGCGAGCTGCTGCAAACCAGTTTGGATAATTGGCATAAAGCTGGAATGTTCTAAGGCTGTCGAAAAAATCCCTATTGCAATAAAAAACGGGGCTAAATCAGCTGTTTTTAAAACGCCTTCTTGCCAATAACTGCTGATAACTGCCCCCGTGTTCGGGTTGCGGATAAAGCTTACCATCCATACGGAAATAACTACAAAACCAGCCAGAATAATTCGATTATATGCAGCCCCCACATGCAGCTTATCAAAAAACATTGTAAGTGAAATCAGACTGCTAACGACTAGTATGATATGCAGAGCTTTTTGCCCTTCCTGCTTATGACTAATTGTCACCGTTTCATCAGCGGCGGCCGATTGGCTGGTTTTACTGCTTAGATTGCCGTTCAATTCAAGAAAATAAGCAATACCCATACCAATTATACTTAACACCACCCCAGGCCAGAAAACTGCGGACCAGCTTATACCAGTCGCCTGAATGACCAGAAAAAGATTAATCGCTCCAGGCGCCCACAGGGAGGTTAGTGCATATCCACGCGTAATAGCTACTGCAATAAACTGTTTATAGTTCTCAACAGAATTTTTTAGAGTGTGTCCCATTAGAGACACCATAACAGGAATAGCGCCAAACATCAAAAAGCTTGTAAATAGATGGGTAGCGGCCATAGTAAATAAAAAGAGTGCGCCCTCACCTTTGAAAGTTTTATTGAGCCAATAGCGTATTGCCTCATTATATTCGCCAATTCTTATTGGCATAGAAAAAGTCTGCATGACTACCAATATGGCAATTACATTGGTCATGGAGTTCACGCCTGCTATCCAAATCTGCATAGGCTGCGCAAAATAAACCAACATGGCAGTACCTAGTACCAGGAAGGCCAGGGTAGCTTTAACAAAGCCTTTTCCCATCATAGTCAAACCTGTTAAAAGCACTGCAAGTGCGGTCACAAATAGTGCCTGTGATATATCAATCGTAATGAACGGTTTTATCAGATGCAAAACGGCTAGCAGTAAAAGAGTGATTTTGCAAATTAATTTCATCTTATCTTCTCCCAACTTGAGAAGGGTTACTTTTTGGCAAACCCTGTAAGGACGGATATAATATTAGCACAACTCTTGGTTTCAGGCAACAGCGCCTCTGCGATATTTGAGTCATGATCTGAAAAGTATAGTACAGGCTAATTCCCACTCGCTTATATTGAGTTTGATGCGAATATATTCAAGCCGTTCATCTGCCAAAAGTAATGATAACCCTTGTAATATAAAGGGTTATCATTACTTTAATGAGCAATTTCCGCATCAATTATTTACGTCATACATAAAATGCGATAAAATAATATTATGTATGATGTAATCGAGGTATAAACCATTCAACACCCGCAATATAACAGAAAAATAGTAATTTAATTGAATTTTAATCTCGCCACTTGTTCAACGAACGTCAAAACCGGAAGTTTATCTACAATCCAACCTCGGGTATAAAAATATGTAATCCTAACTTGCCCCCAAGTGGGTGGGTTGGGCAAAATACCCATATTGGAGGATAGTGATTATGACCCAACGATGCATGAAAAATTTAGATATCTTTTCCGCTTTAAGTCACACTGATCGCGAACAGATTGGCGATCTCGCTCTTAAGAAAATTTACCGTAAAAATGAGCTGGTTTTCACTGAAGGAGTGGAGGCAGACTCGATCTACCTCATTAAATCCGGTAGGGTGAAGCTATATAAGATATCAGAAGATGGTAGGGAATTTACGCTCGACTACTTGAAATCTGAAGACATTTTTGGTGAAGTCACTTTTTTCGAGAACGCTGTGCATACCATGAATGCCGTAGCCATGGAAGACACATTTATATGCTGCTGCACTAAGGAACTCTTTATCAAGCTCTTAAGCAATCCCCAAACAGCGTTCAAAATTGTCCAATATCTGGGCAAAAAAATGAATGCGTATACTGAGCACATGTCTCACACCGCCTTTAAAGACGTAAAAGGCAGGGTGCTAGGTGTGCTTTGCCGATTGGCGGAAAGCTACGGGACACCAACCGGTGCCGGACTTACCATAGCACTGGATCTCACACATCAGGATATCGGTAGCCTTGTCAACGCCTCTCGAGTTATGGTGACAAATGTGTTAGGTGAATTACGCAAAGAGCATCTGGTTCATATTGATGGTCATCGTATTACCTTGCCTACTGAAAGCATTACGATGCATCAGAATCGGGGCATTTAAGTAAATTATTAGTCTGGTTTATAATCTTTTAATAGAAACATGAGCGTGTCGCAAAACGTTTTTTGAAAAACGCAGAGCGACACGCCTTTTTGGGTAATTTAGGAAGGAAACTCCTAGTAGGGAGAATGAAAAAAAGAAGCCGCAGTCGGTTTATGTGCACAACAAAACAGAGGAAGCCTCTTCCTCTAAAAAAATCTGTATATAGTTGTCAGGCCGCTTTGGGAATATGTAAATAGGTTCCACAGCGGCCGCTTTGGATTTTGTTATGGAGTTTGTTTAGGTTATACCCCATACATAGCAGCAACAACTCGGTCTGGACCTTGCCTTTGCCCCTCAGCAGAAACCGTCGGAAGCCCATGTCCTGTTTAAGTACACCGAACGCTCCCTCTACCTGGATGGAGCGGTTTATGCGCAAGAGGACACCTTCCTCACTTTGAATGCGCGCCTGCATTTCCTGCCTCTGCCTGAGAAAGGTTTTGGATACGTACAGGTTCTTGCTCCGTTCTTCGAGCGGCGTCTTGCTCTTGCCTTTAATGCATTGGGCCTTATACGGACAGCCGGCACACTCGGTGCAGGCGTAGACCGTTGTCACAATGGGATAACCCGCCTTTGACTTGGTTTTTTTTTCATACGCCGCCTTGATGGGGTGGCCCCTGTGGCAGCGGTAACTATCGCTTTTCGCATCATAGGGCATATTCTCACGCTTGCCGATGTCACTTTGGTATTTGCGGGTTTTGGCTTTATCGTGATTCGACGGCTTAATAAATGCTATTTGTCCGTTTTCTTCGCACCAGGTGTAGTTTTCTTCACTCTCGAACCCCGCGTCCGCTACAGGCTTGGTATATCCCAGTCCTTTGAGCGTCTTCAGCATCGGGATGAATGTTTGGCTGTCGCTTCGTTCCTGACTGATCATGGCAGATACGATATATTCTGCATCTACCGCCAGTGTCGCGTTGTATCCCGGTTTAAGCTGCCCGTTTTTCATATGGTCTTCCTTCATCCGCAGGAAGGTGGCGTCTCTGTCCGTCTTGGAAAAGCTGTTGCGTTCCCCGAAGCTGTGGTTGTAGTCGTTGTACTTCTTCTGCCGGGCAAGATATTCGTCTACCGTTTCTATCGCCCGCTGCAGTGGCGCCTTACGCTGTCCCTTGCCGTGGACAAAGACGATGCCGCGTTCGGCTTGCAGCGCTTTGAGCCGTTTGCGCAGCTTTTTCAGGTCTTTGGCCTTGATCGTCTGACCGACAGGAAAGCGCAGACCGAACTCTGCCGCCAGCACCGGGAGCTGAGCTTTCATTTTTTCCTGCAGCTTCTCCTCGTTCTTTTGCGTCGATTTCTTCCAGACAAAGCTGTAGCGGTTGGCATTGGCCTCCAGCTTGGTTCCGTCGATGAAGGCGCTTGACAGTGACAGTTCGCCCGCATCGGCCAGCAGTAGCACAAGCTGGGTAAACAGGTCGTCTACAACCTCTGCCAACCGCTCGCTGCGAAACCGGGCAATCGTGGCGTGGTCCGGTGCTTTTTCCCGGCCCAGCAGGTACATGAAATTGACGTCTCGCCGGCAGGATTGTTCCAGTTTGCGGCTGGAATAAATGCCATTCATGTATCCATATACGAGAATTTTAAACAGACGTTTCGGTGACTTCTCGATTCTCCCCAGGCGGGAGTACGCGGCATACAATCTTCTGTAATCCATCCTTTCCATGACCGCGTTGAGTAATCGCACCGAATCATCTGCCGGGATCATTTCTCCGATGTCCATGGGGATAACCAGTTGATATACATTCCCGTTTGTTGTATAATCTGGTTGTAATTTCTTTGTTTTCACAAACTTGATTTTACAACAAAAGACGGCTCCCGGCTACATACCGGGGCCGTCTTTTGTTTTTTTAGGCCTGCTTTAGTGCAACAGCCCCATGTTTCTATTTTGAAGTAAGTTACACCATCAGCAACTTTCGCAAATTTTCCGAATCAATAGAAACAATCTCTATCGGGACTTCGGTAAAGTCAAAAAACTCTAGAATCTTCATCTTTCAATATGGCGCAACACAAAAATTGTTTTGGTTTATTACTCATCATACTTCCTTTTTAAGTATCTCGGTAATTAATCTGCCCAATCTACTAGCTTCTTCCATTGATGGCTGATCTTCGAAATTGTTAACACCGGCTTTTGCTACCGTGGCGGTCGGACCTAATAGCATTTTAAGACCAGATATCTCACACGTGTCACCAACGCCGCATCTGATACAAGGCACGTTACCCATGACTTTCACCCCACCAAGATAGTTCATTCCTTCCTCCATCATATAGTACATGATGGAATTTTGCCCCATAGAAGCCGCCTGCGGCAACTCAAGATTTTCTTCTGGCGCTGCATGTGTAACCACGGAAACAGCTGGTTTACCTTTCATATAGTTCTTTAAATGCCGGTTAGCAAAACATCTCTCCATGAAGGCCTTTGTACGTGAATCCAATGATGAGTAAGGCGTCCATCCTCCTATCACAATTGCAGCTGCTTCCCTAGCTTTTTCAATTAGCATAGGACCATCGTCATCTGTAATTGCGCACTTATTCGTGTATACACATTTCAGACAGTGCATGCAACCAGAGAATTTATAATCGCTCAATTTGATAAACTCTGCTTCCAATCCTGTTGCATCCAATATTGCCTTGACAGCGCGGTCGGTATTGCTGTTGGAAATAGGTGAGCCTGAAACTCCAAGTACTTTCACTATTTTTTGCCTCCTTTAAATTCTGCTGATCACAACTATGTTGTTAAAAAATATATTATACTAATTTTCTTATTATAGTTGTAAAGTGTTTTACACAATCTAAAAAAAAATTAAAGGTATCCGGCCTGAGCGGGTGCAGTGGACTTGACTTCAATTGCTTCGACTCTTACACTAATATTATTAATTAACCTAGGGAGGAGTCTCCCGATTTTTATTGTATAGTAACGTTGAGGTGTTTAGATGCGTGTACATTTACTTTTAGTCCTTGTTGCTTTTCTCTGGGGAATAAACGCGCCGATCATGAAGATTGGACTTATCCATATTCCGTCCATGCCGTACAATGCAGTCCGCTTGTTTGCTGCCTTAGCGGTTGGCTGGCTTGTTTTACGGCGGATGTGCATATGGATACCCCTCAGGCGTGAAGATTGGAAAACTCTTACGATATCCAGTCTGGGCTTCTTCTGTTTTCAACTCTTTTTTACCTTTGGTGTGCAGTTAACCACTGCTGGTAATGCATCACTTATTTTGGCCTGCCTACCTGTCAGTATCGCCATTATCAACCACTTTCACCAGCTTGAAAGCATCAAGTCACATACCATCACGGGTATCCTCCTCTCGCTGGCCGGCATATCCCTAATGGTAGCTGGTACAAACACAGAAATCAGCCTTGCGGGAGATCATACTATCGGTGCTGTGCTGCTTTTGTTTGCTCAATTGAGTTATGGCTACTACACGGTCTTTTCCCGGCCATTATCAGCCACTTATTCAGCCTATCAAATTACTGCTTATATTTTGCTGATTTCCACCGGGCTGTTTACCCTTGTATCTTTGCCATCAGTTATCGCCGTAGACTGGCAGGCAGTACCCTGGCCTGGCTGGGCCAGTATAGTATACTCAGGGATTTTTCCGCTATGTTTGGCCAACTGTCTTTGGATATGGGGAACAGCCAAGGCTGGCAGCACCACCGCATCCCTGTACAACAACCTGTCACCTGTTTTTGCCGTCGCTGGCGGCTACTTCTTCTTGGGAGAAACCTTTGGTTGGTTCCAATTCATTGGCGCAGTTACCATCTTGGTTGGTCTGTATGTTTCCAAAGGCAAGAGCACAAAAACTGTAACAGAAAAATGCAATGAGTCGGCATAGCTTGCAAAAGCAAACATCCCGCATTCCGTTAGTTTGGAGTGCGGGATTTATTATATTTCGTTACTGCTCTACCATGCAATATCAGCACCGCTGCCAATATCTATTGACATGATCTTCCCATCCTTTGTTGAATTACAAATCGCCTCAAACCTCGTGGCCTGCACTTGTCAAAGCAGCAAACCTACTCCCTTTATCCTTGGTCAACGACAGATAATCTCCCCGCTCTACGACTCGCCCCTGTTCCAGCACATAAATCTGATCTGCCTGCCGGATGGTCGATAATCGATGGGCAATAACAACGATTGTCAGCTTGCCATGCAGCTCTTCAATCGCCTGTTGGATTCGTCTTTCATTCTCAGTATCCAAAGAGCTGGTTGCTTCATCTAAGATTAACACCGATGGGTTTCGCAGCAAGGCTCGTGCCAGCACAATGCGCTGCCGCTCCCCGCCAGACAGTCGCACCCCGCGGTCGCCTACAACAGTATCCAGTCCCTCCGGCAGACTCTGGACAAACCCGTCCACCGCCGCTAACCCCAGCGACTCCCACATGGCAGCCTCAGATGCCTCCGGACAAGCCCACCTTAAATTGTCGCGAACACTGGCATTCCATAAAAATGAATCCTGAGGGACATAGCCGATGGATTGCCGCCATCCATGCAGATTCTCCGTCAAAGGCCGTCCGTCAACGAAAATGCCCCCCCACTCTGGTGTCAATAGCCCAAGTAATAAGTCCACCATCGTACTTTTCCCCGCACCGGACACACCTACAAAAGCAGTCGTCGTACCGGCAGCAAGCACCACACTCACTCCATCCACAGCATAATCAAACCGCACGGCATCATAGCCAAAGGAAACCTCGCGAAACTCTATTCCCTGCTCCAACTCCAACCTAGTGGAATCAGGTTCCTCTACCAACAACTCTTGCTCCACCAGACAGCGGCGTTCCAAGTCCAAAACGACCCGAAAAGCAGGCAGCATCATCACCACATACTGCAACCCTACCTGAAACGAGGAAAACCGCGGCCACAAACGGGCAAAAATAACGACAATCAACAGAAACTCCTGCGGATTGAGTTTGAAAACCGTAATGGCGCTGTAAAAAAACAAGCTGATAAAAACCGCGGCGCCTACTTTGTAATACAAATCGGTCTGGCTTTGAATGACCGTAAACTGGACAAAGTTTTTCTCTATTGTATGGCGCAGCTTAGCAAAATTCTGTATCTGTACCGGCTCCATGCCATAGCTTTTTACTTCCTTGATACCATTCAAATGCTCGGTAACCTCAAACATTAAATTCCGGGTAAATTCAGAAATTGACAGCCCCATACGGCGCGATTCACGGATAAACGGATAGGAACAAACAAACAAAACCGCACCGCAGCCCAGCACCAGCAGCGTTAAACCAGGAGCGATAAGAAAAGCAAGCCCGATTTGAACCATCGCAATCAGCCCGGTGGCGAACAGTTGCAGGAAAAAATGAGTTCCAGTACTGACACGCGTTAATTCGTTAGTCAGAACATGGGTGATATCCGCTTTTGCCTGTGACAGCAAAAACAACCACCTGCTATACGCAATCGCCCGGAATAGCCTGATGCTCAAAAAACTGTTAAAAGACTGCTGAATCTCCACATTGCGAATGGCCTGTGAACGCTGCAGCCAGCTTTGCCCCGTAATAATCGCGATATACAGTCCTAATACGACAGGCAGAGTCGGCGTCAGACCCATCGTCTGAAATAAGCCTTCGATGTATAAAACCAAGTTACCGCCAGACGACATGCCAGGCATAACCCCAGCCAAACTAAGTAAAGGGATCAGTAATAACACACCGCCCCCCTCGATAAGGCCGAGAAAAACCATCAGCACAAGATTGACAATCAACTTAATTTTGCAAAAAGCATACAGTTCTTGCATATAAGAGATCAGAGTATTCATAGTACCATCTTTCCGACGACCGTCTATTCTTTGATACTTGTACAGTAATCGCTCCCTGCTGCATGATCGTAAATGAAAAGGTAGCATGCGCTTCCTGCAATTTAATCTGAATGAATGGCAGGACAGCTTCCTGGTCGCCGCCCTGCCATTCATTTAGCAAGCCAAACTATTCCACTCAATATGTATCCACTCCTACTTAGCCGCCGCGCTTCAGCCGCCGCTCCAGCCATGTAACCGGCCGGATCAAGTAATATAACCAATACCAGCCGTCAGGCAGCGGGAAACGCAAGATATCGCTTTCTTCCGCGCCAAAATGTAGTAGCATATACTGCAGTTTGTTCCGCCAGCCTGTCCGCAATTGAAACTGATATGCCTTCTGCCAATAATATAGTTTCTGCGAAATTTTGACAGTACTTGAATCATACGTCTCACGGAAAAAGGGCACTGCCAGTTCGGCTAAATGCAAACCCGAGGCATTAGCAGACAATATCGGAGAAAATAGTCGCGGTAACGGAATGTCCAATAACAGGTTTGCTAAAATCAATGCCTGATGCAATAACCGGCACATACCATAACGCTCAGCCAACACCACAACTTTTGCCCAGTCAAGACGATCACCCTGCCGCATAAAAGCAGCTATATCACAAAGCCAGCGCAAACGAAACCAAGAATGACTGGCACCATGCTGTACCAAAAAGAGAAACCATTCTTCAGCAGCGAATACCGGCACCCGATAACTGGCCATTTCTACTGTTTCCACAGCATTCTCCACTGCATGCGGCAGTTCCATGCCAACCTGTCCAATTTGCCAGTGCAGTTCAAGATAAATCCCCGTCTTTTGGTGAACATACGAAAAATGACGGTTATTTTGCAGACAAATCTGCCAGCGTTTAGGAGTCATCAGATAAGGATACTCACGCCGGTAGCCAAGCCCTAATAATAGACTATCTGCCTTCTCCAAATCATCTGTCCTCACCAGCAGGTCGATATCCCGCGACGGCCTGGCGGCCAGATCGCCATATAGGCGCATAGCAAGTACCCCGCCTTTTAATACCGCCGTATGAATACCGTCGTTTGTCAGCAGCTTTACCACCCGCACCGTTTCGCCGGCCATTCGCAGCGCCTGCCAAGTATTAGCCTGGTATTTTTTCTGTAGACAGTCCAAAACTCGTGCCGGCACAACCTGTTCAGCTAAACTGCTCAGCGTTTGATATGCTAGCGGATACACACGGTGATGGACTGCCAGCTCTATAAATATATCCCAGTTTATCAGCTGCGCAGCCAAAGCCTGCGCCTTGACCTCATCCCGGTCTGCACAGGCAAGTAACAGCCACAGCTCACGGGATATGGTATTAAAGGGATATTCTGCTTTTACACTCTGTATATCCTGCATCCTAGTACAATCCTTTCAACATTGTCTTGCCCAATACCATCCTAACTCTCTGCACTCTCTGCCAGCCTGCAGTTTGCAATGACATATTGAACCAACTGCTCAACGCATTCTTCCACGCTATATTGCTC
Source organism: Sporomusa sp. KB1 (assembly GCF_007830295.1). GTDB lineage: Bacteria > Bacillota > Negativicutes > Sporomusales > Sporomusaceae > Sporomusa. The sequence continues at coordinate 5,013,489 of NZ_VLKC01000002.1, forward strand.
AGTATCGATCACCAGTTCCGGCTGCTCAGGTACTTCGTACACATCGTCAATACCGGTAAACTGCCGAACAATGCCTTGCCTGGCCTTAGCATACAAGCCTTTAACATCACGTTGTTCACAAGCTGCCAGCGAGCATTTGACAAATACCTCGACAAATTCCCCTGACGCCAGCAATTCACGCGCATGACCGCGATCGTTGGCATAGGGAGAAATAAAGGCCGTAATCACAACAAAACCGGCATCCACAAACAGCTTGGCCACTTCACCCACGCGCCGGATATTTTCCCGTCGTCCGCCGGCGGAAAAGCTAAGATCCTGATTCAAGCCGCCGCGGATATTGTCACCGTCCAGTACATAAGTCTGAACCCCGGCGCGAAACAGCTTTTCCTCCAAACCACGCGCCAGCGTAGATTTGCCTGCGCCAGACAAGCCTGTCAGCCAAACGGCAAAAGACTTGTGGCGATTTCTCTCCCGCCGTTCTAAGCGACTGATACGGCTGGCTTCAGCAAACAGTGCCGGATTTGTTTCTGCTGCTTGTTTTTCATGGGAAAAACGGGCAAAATCCTGCCGCTCGCCAGCAGCCGCAGCCAGCACAATGCCGCCCCCGGCAATTTGATACCCGTCCACCAATACAAAACGCCCTGTTGCCGGAATAGCCGAAAACGCATCAAATACGATGGGTTGATCGGTCATGAGAAGTCCTTCACCGACAAACCCCGCCGGTATACCGGCAAGGCTGGCATCCTGCAAATTGCCGATATCAATCACCCTGTCAAACCGCTCAAACCAGGCGCCGGTTTCCTGACAGCCCAGTTTCAGTTTATACCGCTGCCCACTCACTAGTTCCTTGCGTCCCAACCACACCACGCGGGCATAAAAGCAGCGGCTGCTGGTTAGCGGCTGCTCTGTCCCGGCAAGCAGCATACCACGTTCTACAAACAAGGGATCAGCCAGTTCGAGTGCGACACAGTCCCCCTGACTGGCTGACCGGGTCTCTAGTCGCGGCCAGCAGTCAATACGCAGCACTTTCGTTTTTTCTGCCGTCGGCCAGACAACCACTTTCTGTCCTGCCGTTAAGCAACCAGCTTCTATACGGCCAGCCAGTAAGCGCCGCGAACCAAAACGATAAACATCCTGTACAACAAACCGCAATGCCTCCTGTGCGTCCCGCACCGGCTGAAAAGCCAAAAACTGCTCGCGCACCGTCGGTCCCTGATACCAAGCCAGGTTTTTCGAAGGTTGGATCAGGTTATCGCCGGTATACGCAGCAACTGGAATATACTGCATCGCCTTCATGCCATGGCTATGTAAAAAGTCCGCATATTCTTGCCGGATAGATTGAAATACCGCTTCTGACCAACCAGCCAAATCCATTTTGTTTATAACTACCGCGATCTGTGTAACGCCGAGTAGTGATAGCAAATAACCATGCCGGCGAGACTGCTCTCGAACCCCTTCCGAGGCATCAATAACAACGATAGCGGCTTCCGCCCGGCTTGCGCCGCTGATCATGTTTTTTAAAAACTCCCGGTGCCCGGGGGCATCGGCAATCACAAAATCCCGGTCATCAAATTTTAGTCTTGTTTGGGTGAAATCAATAGTAATTCCCTGTTCCTGCTCCTCGGCCAAACCATCCAGTAAAAAAGCAAATTCCAAACTCCGTCCTTGCTCTGCCGAGCGGCGGCAGGCAAAATCCACCCGGTCGTCCTGCACCTGACCGGTATCATATAGCAGCCGCCCCACCAGGGTAGATTTACCGTGATCAACATGCCCCAGCACTACTACCGTCGTTTCCATCACATATACCCCTTGGCCCGCAGTTTTTGCATCGCGTAGGCATCTGCCTGATCCTGCGCCCGGCCGGCCCGTTCCGATTGACCAATAGATTTAAGTTCAGCCACAATCTCAGGAATATTACTCGCTGTTGAATCAATCGGCTGCGTACAGGGCCAGCAGCCCAGGCTGCGATAACGTTTGCCGTTACGGGCAAAATAAAGCGTAACCACTGGAATCCGTTCCTGCTGAATATATTCCCACACATCCACCTCTGTCCAATCCAGAATGGGATGCACCCGCACATGCTCCCCTGGTGGCACATCGACATTGTACTGTCCCCACAATTCCGGCGGCTGTTCTTTGTATTCCCATTCAAAATTGGCAGTACGCACACTAAAAATCCGTTCTTTAGAACGGGAACGTTCCTCATCCCGTCTGATACCCAGCAGGATAGCATCAAACCCATGTTCATTCACAGTCTCGCGAAACGCCTCAGTCTTTAATGCCCCGCAGCATTCCAGCCGTCCGCACTCAGGGTTCATCCCCGCAGCCAAAGCTTGGCGATTGGCTCCGACCACCAATTGCAGCCCCCACTCCCTGACAATGCGGTCACGATGAGCAATCATCTCCGGAATCTTAAACGTAGTATCAATATGCACCAGCGGCATGGGACAATACCCCAGGAACGCCTTTCTCGCCAGCCATAATAGCACCGTCGAATCCTTGCCAATCGACCACAATATACCGGGCTTACTGAATTTAGCGTAGGCCTCACGGATAATATAAATGCTTTGCTGTTCCAGTTTATTAAGACGTTCAGTACTCATACCCTAAAATCCCTCGTTTCTTCACCTGCTGCACAGTCAGCAAACTTACTCACTACCGTAAACCGCTCCCGCCCCTTACCCCCAGTGAGGATGATTTCGCCACACCTCAACCAAGCATGGGCAATCAAAGCATTCCTCTCGTCCCTGCCGACTCCCAGATACAGTGTATTCGTTATTCCCTGCCGTCGCAGCAAAATCTTGCCCACCAATGCCTGAACAAGACACTTACTCTCCCATGGCGTGTACCGGCTTACTCGTTCTACCATCTTGCCAATTTGTTTGGCCTTATCAACATTGACTTTTTCTTCTGTTGCTTGCGATTCCTGCATCAGCCCTCCTAGTACCGGACCCAACCAGCGAAACGGCAAGAATAAAATCGATAACCGAACTATACCAGTCAAAAAAAGCACTATGATAAACAATCGTTGTTCAAACCACGACAGATTAAAAAATTGTTGTATCTGTTTAATCAATAGTGTGCCTCCTATTGTATTTACCGGGTTTTGGAACATTTTTCTAGAATTAGTTAGTTCGTCATTATTTTATAAAAACCTGCAAAAATTTAAAAACTTGCCCCACTGCTTGCAGTTTGGCAACCACTTCTTTTCCTCTGCTGGAGTTGTTCCCGGCATTTTCCCTTGGTCAGCCCAGTTCTGTAAGCCGTACCAACTAACTGGCGTACCGTCAGTGGTGACTTAATTAGATAAAAAAGCCTTTCCTCTTAATGTATAGAGAAAAGGCTTCTTCCTGTTAAAAAATTGTTATTTTAATGACATCCAGAACAACAACCACCACAAGCGCCCGTATGACTAGGCATATTGCACCCAGGCATCGATGGCTTCCCCATTTGAGACGGTGCTGTTACGGAAAGCACTTTTATTAAGGCATCTTCACCGCAGTCCGGGCAGTTAATACCGGCTTTATCTACACCCGTTTTCTGCAGCAATTCTACCAATTTCCCACATTTTTTACATGAATATTCATATATTGGCATTTGGTTATTCCTCCACAATTGTATTAGTATACCAAGCCCCGCACGCTGGTGCTCCCTGCGCGCGGGACTTATTGCATTCATTAACAAGCTTGTTTTAGCTTCTTAATTTCCTCAATCAATATCGGCAGTACTTCCAAAACATCACCGACAATGCCAAAGTTGGCCGACTTAAATATAGGTGCATCGGCATCTTTGTTGATGGCGATAATGATGTCCGATGTCGACATCCCTGCCAAGTGCTGGATAGCGCCGCTAATGCCGCAGGCAATGTAGACCTTAGGGGCTACTGTTTTTCCGGTTTGCCCAACCTGATGAATGGCCGGTTTCCAACCAGCATCAACTGCGGCGCGGGAAGCGCCGACAGCGCCGCCTAATACAGCAGCCAGTTCTTCAATCAGCACAAAATTCTCCGGTTTTCCCATACCCCGGCCACCGGCAACAATAAACTCAGCCTCTTCCAGATTGCAGGAGGCCGTGTCAGCAAGTGACAAAATTTCAATCAGCTTGGTGCGAATGTCAGCTGCCTTAACTTTGCTGGCAACCCGAACCAGTTCCCCGGAACGGGACATATCCGGTTCAGGACGTTTGAAAACATTTGGCCTAACAGTCCCCATTTGCGGGCGATGGTTAGGACAAAGAATGGTAGCCATAATATTGCCGCCAAAGGCCGGACGAGTCCAGGCAACAAGCCCTGATTCTTCATCAATCCCCAGACTGGTACAATCAGCTGTCAGACCGGTACCTACCCGGCAGGCTACCCGTGGGCCAAGATCGCGCCCGTCATTGGTCGCCCCCATGAGAATAACCGCAGGCTTATAGGTATGAATTAAATCCGTAATTGCAATAGTATAAGCATCTGTACTATAGTGCTTATATTCTGTGCCTTCAATTAAGTACACTTTATCTGCACCACTGGCAAACAGGTCCCTGGCTAATGGTGCCACATCATCGCCGATAAGTACGGCGGCTAATTCCTGGCCCATAGAATCAGCTAGTATGCGTCCCTGGCCTAAGAGTTCAAGCCCAACGCTCCGGGCTTTGCCCTGAAACTGCTCAATATATACCCAAACGCCTTTATACGCGCTGGTATCTACCGCCGGTTTGGCAGCTTCAGGACGAGTGATGGCCGTTACAGCACACACATCAACACAAGCGCCACATACTGTACAAATATCGGTAACTACAGCTTTATCATCTTCCATAACAATCGCGCCGAATGGGCAGGCGCCGACACAGGCACTACAGCCAATACACTGTTCTTTTTCTATAATTACAGCCATTTAAAATACCCCCTGTTAATCAGATGATTTTCACCTGGTTCAGTTTCGTCAGCAAACGATTTACAGCAGTATGAGCGTTATCTTCCTGAATAATCTCACCTTGCACCCGCTGTTTGGGGGTAAAGATACGGCGCACTTGGGTAGGCGAGCCTTTAAGTCCGATGTGCTCAGGATTTACGTCAACATCAGCAGCCGTCCAGACAGGAATCTCTTTGCGGTTGGCTTTCATAGTGCCTTTGATACTAGGATAGCGTGGTTCATTAATCGATTTCACCACACTCAAAAGCACTGGCAGCTTAGTCTCAAAAACTTCATAGCCTTCTTCATGTTCGCGTTCAGCCCGAACAACACCATCAGTAATTTCCAATTTGGAAACATAGGTAATTTGGGAAATGTTCAGATGCTCGGCAATCTCCGGTCCAACCTGGGCAGTATCACCATCAATGGCCTGCTTACCGCAAAGGATTACATCAAAATTACCGATTTTCTTAATCCCGGCAGCTAACGTACGGCTGGTAGCTAACGTATCAGCTCCGCCAAACGCACGATCACTTAGTAAAATAGCTTCATCAACCCCAAGTGCAATACACTCTTTCAAGGAATCTTTGGCCTGCGCCGGTCCCATCGAAATAACCGTGACCTTGCCGCCATGCTTTTCTTTCAGCCTCAAGGCTTCTTCTACCGCATTTTTATCAAAAGGATTTACAATGCTTGGTACGCCCTGGCGAATCAATGTATTTGTCTGCGGGTCAATTTTAACTTCAGTGGTGTCAGGCACTTGCTTGACACAGACTATTATGTCCATTAAGAATCCTCCTGTTGTAAAATATCAGAATATGGGTTACAAATTAGGCCATCTCTTATTCTAATATTATTTACTGGGAAACTGCAACATTTTTTGTAAAACTTAAAACTTTATACAAGGCTTTTACGATTTTTTTCAGGTGGTTTTACGTCAGTTACACACGGAAATAGTTCGTAGTGGTATAATAAAGAAAAACTTGCATCAGCCGGAGGCAACAACTATGAAGCTACTTATCCAGCAAAAACTACGTCGTTATCTATTACTGCTAGTCATACTCACTGTGGCAGTTGTTGAAATCCCCATTATTGCGATAGGCCACCTAACAAAACCACTGCCCAGCGATACCATCATTGTGTTAGGGGCCAAACTTATTGGTAGCCAGCCTAGCACCATGCTCAGGTTACGTCTCGATGAAGCCATCCAACTGTATGAGCAGGGCTACGCGCCAACCATTATCGTCAGCGGTGCCCAGGGACTTGATGAGATAGCCACTGAGGCCAGTATCATGCGCAGCTATCTGGTCGCCAGCGGTATTCCAACTGAAAAAATTTATCTGGAAGATAAATCCTATAATACCTACCAAAATCTACTCAATTCAAAAATGATTATGCGTGAGCAGGGCTTTCGTCAGGCCATCATTGTTTCTAATGCCTCCCACATTAGACGTTCCTTAGTGCTTGCCCGGCAGCTTGGCATAGAGGCCAGCGGTTCGCCAGCCCCTATGGCAGACAACGCCTACCTTACGGCCAAGCAGTATGCCCGCGAAGGAGCGGCAATGATATCGCTGCTGGTGTTTAACAAGTAGTGACCGTCCCTTTTCCCAAAAGCCCTTCAATGGCGGCAAGTGCCGCTGGTGACGGCTCAATCCAAAAATCCCGTTCGGTTTTAATTACCCGGCGGCTATCCACAAGATGCAAATAAACGGCAGACGAACCGGTATATTTATTGAGCAGTTTTTTCAGTCCGGCTAAAACGTCAGACGTTTCCTGGTCTTTATTCAAGGTGATTCTAACCTCTGCCCCGGCATTACCCAGGGGAAGGATATCATCAGCCATAATTTTGGCACCTTCTTCATGAATATTAAGACGCCCGTAAACCATTACCGGCAAGTCAGGCGCCAGCAGACGACCTGTTTTTTCAAAAACCCGGGGAAATACAATGACTTCCACCTGTCCGGTGAAATCTTCAAGAGCAACAAAACACATCATACTGCCATTCTTGGTATTAATGCGTTTAGCACTGGCAATCAGTCCGCCCACACGAATGAGCTGCCCATCGGTGTACTGCCCTTCTGCCAAACTTCCCAGCGCAGGCAAAGTCTCAAGCTTAGCACGATATTTATCTAACGGATGACCGGTTATATAAAAACCGGTTATTTCTTTTTCCATCGCCAACAGTTGCTCCTGAGGCAATTCAGCTATGTCAGGCAGCACAACATCATTAACACATTCCAACGCATCATCACCAAACAGCCCTAATTGACCACTTGCGGCATCCTTTTGCCGGCAGGCGGCCACCTCCACTGCCTGTTCTAGCACCTCCAAAAATTGGGCCCGGCGAGCCTTGAGCGAGTCAAAGGCGCCGCACTTAATCAAACTCTCAATTACGCGCTTATTGACCAGCCGCATGTCTACGCGGGAGCAAAAATCAACAAGTGAAGTAAATTTTCCGCCTTTTTTCCGGGCGGCAATAATGCTTTCCAACGCATTTTCGCCGGCATTTTTTACACCTGCCAAACCAAAGCGTATGGCGCCGCGGTCAACAGAAAAGGCCCTGCCACTAGCATTAATGTCTGGTGGCAAAACAGCTATCTTCCGGCGACGGCATTCTTCAATATAATAACCAATCTTATCATTCGTACCCATGACACTTGTCAGCAAAGCGGCGTAAAATTCCTGGGGATAATGTGCCTTGAGATAAGCTGTCTGGTAAGCAACCAGTGCATAAGCAGCACTGTGAGATTTGTTAAAGCCATAGTCAGCAAAATGGGTCATGAGTTCAAACACCTCGTGGGCTAGCTTAGCATCAATCCCCCGCTCAGCTGCTCCCCTGAGAAAATTCTCGCGCTGCGCAGCCAGTACTTCATGTTTCTTTTTCCCCATGGCCCGGCGCAAAAGATCAGCCTGTCCGAGCGTAAAACCAGCTAGCGTCGAGGCAATCTGCATAACCTGTTCCTGATACAAAATAACCCCAAAAGTATCTTTCAAAATCGGCTCAAGTATTGGGTGCAAATACGTAACGATCTTTTTGCCGTGACGACCCTCAATAAAGTCGGACACCATACCACTGCCTAGCGGTCCTGGCCGGTAAAGCGCCACAAGTGGAATCAAATCGTCAAACCGCTCAGGCCTAAGTTCTTTCACAAGATTAGTCATGCCGCTGGACTCCATCTGAAATACGCCTGAGGTATCACCGCTTGCCAGCATGGCACAGGTTTTTGTATCGGCAAGCGGAATTTGTTCTATATCCAGTTCTTCGCCCCGGTTCTCTTTAATAAGCTTAATGGCATCGCCAATGACCGTCAGCGTTCTCAGTCCTAAAAGGTCCATCTTTAACAGACCGATTTCCTCAATCCGGTCTTTATCATACTGAGTGACAAGAAAACCCTCGCTTGACAGCTGCAAGGGCGCAAAATGCGTCAGCGGCTCTTTGGCAATAACTACGCCGGCAGCATGAGTTGAGGCATGACGCGGCAAACCCTCCACGGCCATCGCCAGGTCAACCAGCTTCTTTACCGTATCCTCCGTATCGTATAACTCTTTTAGTTCCTTATTAGCGGTTAATGCCTTTTTTAGCGTGATCCCCAGTTCGGCAGGCACCAGTTTAGCAATACGGTCAACATCGCCATAAGGCAGGTTTAGCGCCCGGCCTACATCACGAATAGCCGCCCGCGCCGCCATGGTACCAAAGGTAATGATTTGCGCCACCCGGTCGCTGCCATAACGGGCTACAACATACTCAATAATTTCACTGCGGCGTTCGTAGCAAAAATCAATATCAATATCAGGCATGGATACCCGTTCAGGATTTAAAAACCGTTCAAATAATAAGCCATATTTAAGGGGATCAATACTAGTAATGCCTAATAAATAAGCGACAATACTACCTGCCGCTGAACCCCTCCCCGGACCTACGGGAATCGATTTTGTGCGGGAATAATTGACGAAATCCCAAACAATCAGAAAGTAACTGGGATACCCCATTTTCTTTATTACTTCAAGCTCATAGTCAAGCCGGGCCGTTACTTCAGGTGTAACCTCCGAATACCGCCAGGAAAGGGCCTCACGGCATAGCTTGGTCAGGTATTCAGCATCACTTGTTCCGTCCGGTGTCGGGAAATCAGGTAAATAGAGTATATCAAAATTGAAGGTGACATCACACCGCTCAGCAATCTTACAGGTATTTGCCACCGCTTCTGGATATTCAGCAAAGAGTTCCGCCATCTCAGTTGGGGTCTTCAAGTAAAAATCGTCACTCGGAAACCGCATCCGGCCTGGCTCGTCCACCGTCTTACCTGTTTGAATACAAAGCAGCACATCATGGCATTCAGCGTCCTGCTTGTTGATATAATGAGCATCATTTGTGGCAACAAGACCCAGACCCAGTTTTTGCGCTATTTTGACGAGCTGCTGATTGGCTTGTTTTTCTTCAGGCATTCCATGATCCTGAAGCTCAATAAAGAAGTTTTCCGCCCCAAAAATCTCCTTGTACTCGCTAGCCAGGGCCTCGGCTTTGTCAATATCTCCTCGCAGTATGGCCGCAGGGATCTCCCCTGCAATACAGGCACTTAAGCCAATAAGTCCTTCGTTATAGCTGCGAAGTATCTCCCTGTCAATACGGGGTTTATAGTAAAATCCCTCACTATAACCGCGTGACACCAGTTCGATCAGGTTGCGATACCCCTGCGCATTAGCAGCCAGCAGCACCAAGTGATAGTAGGATTCCCCTTCGACAGCTGCTTTATCAAATCGTGAACGGGGCGCGACATATACCTCGCAACCGATAATGGGCTTGATGCCTTGTTTTTTAGCCTGTTTATAAAAATCGATAATACCATACATAGTGCCATGGTCAGTCACGGCTACTGCAGGCATTCCCAGTTCTTTGGCCCGGGACACCAGGTCTTTTATTCGTCCGGCCCCGTCTAATAGACTATATTCAGTGTGATTGTGGAGATGGACAAAGCCTATTTTGTTAGCATCATATTTTTCAGTATTCATAAGGACTAATTATCCTTCCTATATAGTCATCAGTTGTATTGGTAGCTTGACCTTAATCGGCTGGCCTTCGTCCCACAAAATTTTTTTCACTTGCCAAGGCCTCCCGCACCGCTTCAATCATACTATTTTTAAAATACGTCAAATCTCCTGTTTCAATTTCAATCGGTACCTGCGTATGTTCAAAAAATTCCAGTACATCCTCATCCGTATATTCGCAAATGCCGGTATCAACCAGCACAATATTATCATAAAAGGCAAAAGCCTGTCTCATAGCCACTTCATCCACACCCCAGCCCGGATCAAAAAATTCACGCCACTTCTTTAGCCAGCTGGGTGTCATATAGAAAGTTTTGGGATCGCGCTTCTGCCCATCCGGCAACAGCTCTCCCAAAAAAATTTCCCAACAACTTGAGCCCCGCAAACGAATCAAATCATAGCCGCGCAAAAATTCATCAAACAGCGAATGACATTTCTCGCCAAACATAAAAATCACTCTATCTGCCTGCACCGTGTCCAAGGCCTGCACTACTTTTTCCTGTAATTTTTTTAAGTCTACATGCACACGCAGCGGCAGATACACTACGGAAAACTCACAATCAAAGAGCTTTTCCTGCTCAAATTCCGCGATAATTTTTTCCAGTTCCAATTGAAAAATTCCACAGCCGAGAAAACATATTTTCACTTAAACTCTAACCTCCTGCCTATTGGCTTGACTGCCGCCAGTATCCAGCTTACAAACTCGCGCCTACGGTGTGACTGCTTTTTCAGAGCAACCCCATAAAGCACAACTATAAACAATTATAACACATATTCTGTTTTTCTTTAATGATTGCTCCCGCATTATGGCAGGTATTAATCCAGCTCATGTGGAAAATGTAATAAAAAATAATCATCGAGGTGTTATACACTTGCATCAAATTGGTATTTTACAACTAACGCAAAACCTGGATGATGCAGTCCGCGGCTTTAAAGCCGGACTGGCTGAAGCAGGTTTGACTGCACATTTTCATTACCTCAATGCGGATGGCGCTGTAAGCGATTTGCCGCAGCTTGCCGAAAAACTGGCCAGCCAAAAGGTTGAGCTCATTTTTGCCTGCTCCACCCCCGCCGCTCAGGCGGCTATTCAGTTAGCAGGCACTATTCCGGTAGTATTTACACCTGTGTTTGATCCTGTAGGCGCTGGGTTAACACAGAGTATGGATAAGCCAGGCGGTAAAGCGACCGGCGTGGCCGGTATGGTTCCGGCTGCAGCCAAATCAGACTTTATCCGCGAGCTTTTACCGTCTGCTCAAACAATCGGTATTTTATATCACACCGGCGACAGTAATGCCTTGCTGGAGGTAAGCAATTTTAACCAGGCTGCCGGCAATGTCTTCACCCTTATTGACCTGCCTGTCGATCGAGCAGAGGATCTGTCTGCCTTGCCTGACAAATTACCTTCTACCCTTGACGCGCTGTTCCTGCCTATTGGCCGGGTTATTGAAGAGAACTTTGCCAGTGTTGCCTACTATGCTGAAGCAGCCAACCTGCCGATTATTACTTCTCATGCACCCAATGTTCCGTCAGGCGCATTAGGTGCGCTGGTAGCTAACCACTATAAGCTTGGACTTACCTGCAGCGTGAAAGCGGCCCAGATCCTTGCGGGTACTCAACCAGCTGCTATTTCTGTCGATATAGTTGATAACCCCGAAATTCTGCTTAATGCGTTTGTTGCTGCCAATTTAGGCATTGAACTGCCACCAGCATTGCTAGCAAAAGCGGCTGAAGTATTTGAATAATAATTCTTTAAACATGGAGTGAAATACATGCTGTTAACCCCGCAATCTGTCGAACTTTTAGCCCCTGTCGGCACCTGGGACGTGCTTGAAGCCGCCATTGGCGCTGGTGCTGATGCTGTATACCTTGGCGGCAAACGTTTTAATATGCGGCTCCACCGCACGGATACCAATTTTGATGATGAAAAACTAGCCCGGGCGGTAAAATACGCTCATGCCCATAATGTCCGTCTCTATGTCACTGTCAATAACTTAATTAGTGAACAGGAACTTCCCGGTGTGCGCGAATATCTCAAGCTATTAAACCAAATACAGCCAGATTCACTGATTGTCCAGGACTTAGCTACTTTACAACTGGCTCGTGACATGAATATTACCGTTCCGCTCCATGCCTCGGTTATGATGAATACCCATAACGAACATTCTATCAAAGCGCTGATGGACTATGGCGTCACCAGGATAGTAGCCAACCGTGAGTTAACGCTGACTCAGCTTACACTGCTTAAACAACGTACTGGTATTGAGCTGGAATACTTTGTCCATGGTGATATGTGTGTGGCCCATAGCGGCCAATGCTATCATTCGGGAATTGTTTTCGGGCAGAGTTCTAACCGTGGACGCTGTTTAAAACCTTGCCGCTGGCCCTATCAGTTGGTCGATACCACTACCGGACAAACGGTGGCCGCAAATGATCGCGGCCCCTATAAATTAGCGATGAAAGATATGTGCATGTATCCCGCTTTACCGCAGCTAATTCAATCTGGTGTCTGCTCTTTTAAAATTGAAGGCCGGATGCGTACTGCTGATTTTGTCAGCCGGATTGTAAAAGTCTATCGCCGGGCTATTGACCGCTATATTGCCGACCCCGCAGGTTATACTTTTGATATGTCTGACTGGCAGGAGCTCTCCGAATACCGCACCCGCGACCTCTCCACCTGCTTTGCGCTTGGCAATCCTGGTGCCAGTTCCATTGGCTACACAGGTGAACGCGAACCGCGCTTTTTCAGCCAGGCTGTCAAAGAAGCAAGCATTGCAGCCGCTGCTTCCCTGCCACCAGTAACCGTTACCCGCACAAAGTCTCCTGATCCAGCCAACCGTCCCCGGCCGCAATTAGCCGTCCGTGTGGCTTGCCCAGACTCGTTAACCAGCGCGTTGCAAAACGGCGCTACGATTGCCTATATTGGTGGCGAAGCCTTTAAACCTAATAAGCCATGGACATTAGATGACCTGGCAGCTGCCGTCAGTGAGGCCAACAACTACCAGGCTAAGGTCATTGTTACTACGCCACGTATTACTATGGAACGGGAAATCGGTGAAGCTGAACAATTCTTCAACAGCCTGAAGGCTGTAAAACCTCATGGCGTTATGGTTTCCAACAGCGGCATGCTGCGCTTGGCACAACAAACCGTCAACATCCCAATTCAAACTGACTTCTCCTTTAACCTATTTAATCACCTTACTGCTGCCTGGCTGAAAGCCAACGGCGCCAGCAAGGCTGCCATTTCCCCGGAAGCAACCTACGAGCAAATTGCCGAGTTAGTCAAAAACAGTCCCTTACCGCTGGAAATGATTGTCCATGGCGCTATCGAGGCCATGGTGCTGGATCATTGTGTTCCTTCGGCAGTCCTGGAAGGAACAGCAACGTATCCCTGCCACCATTTGTGCTCAGAAAAGCACTACTCTCTCCTCGACAGTGCAGGCGAACGTCATGACATTGCAATTGACCAATACTGCCGCAACCATATTCTGTTTGCTAAAGATTTGTGCCTGCTTCCCCATCTGCCGGCACTTATGAGTGCCGGCATTAGCCATTACCGGATTGAAGGCCAGCATTATACGCCAGAGCTTGTCGGGTTAATCACAGCTCTCTACCGGACAGAGCTTGACAAACTGGCTGCCGGCGATAACTATACTTTTGATAAAACCTGCATTACTAGACTTACTGACGCCAGTCCGCGTTCGCTGGGCATTGGTGCCTTCCGCTACCGGATATCACGGTAATTTAACAATTTAAGAGGTGAAATCATGAGTGACATAAACAGCAGCCAATACATTGGCCCGGAAAAAGTTCTGCAAAAAAAGAAAGACTATATCATTCCTTGCGTATACCATTTTTATAATGAGCCTATGCAGCTAGTCAAAGGAGAAATGCAATACCTGTACGACCATACCGGTAAACAATACCTTGACTGTTTTGCCGGTGTGTCGGTTGTCAACTGCGGGCACTGCAATCCTGAGATTACCAAAGCTATCTGTGATCAAGTCCAAACCTTGCAGCATACCTGTACCATTTATCTAACCGAAAATATTGTGAATCTGGCGGAACGCCTGGCTCAAATCACACCTGGCCGGCTGCAAAAGACCTTTTTTTGTTCCAGCGGTACAGAAGCTAACGAAGGAGCCGCTTTGCTAGCCTCTATCTATACTGGCAAACAGGAATTCATCAGCTTACGGCAGGGTCTTCACGGACGCACCAAACTGACAATGAGCCTGACTGGCCTCTCACTGTGGCGTACAGATACTAATCCTGTCGGCGGTATCAGTTTTGCCCCCAATGCCTACTGCTACCGCTGCCCCTATGGCAAGCGGCATCCCGAATGTGATTTAACCTGTGCTAACGAAATTGAAGCAATAATAAAAACAGCCACCTCTGGCCAGGTAGCTGCCTTCATCGCTGAGCCTATTCAGGGCAATGGCGGTATTATCACCCCGCCACCCGGCTATTTCAAACGAGTGAAAGAAATTCTTAACAAATACAACATTCTGCTCATCATTGATGAAGTCCAAACAGGCTTTGGCCGTACAGGTAAAATGTTCGCCATTGAGCACTATGGCGTGGAACCGGACATTATGACCATGGCCAAGGCTCTCGGTAATGGCGTTCCTGTCGGCGCATTTACTTCACGACCGGAAATTGCTGATACCTATACCCGCCCTGGCGCATCAACCCTTGGCGGCAACCCGGTGACTTCGGCCGCCGCCTTGGCTACCCTGGATGTAATTGCCAAAAACAATTTACCGGCCCGTGCTGCCGAGCTTGGTGAATACCTAAAACGCGGTCTGACCGAGCTGCAAAAAAAGCACCCTCTCATCGGCGATATTCGTGGTCATGGCCTGATGTTGGGGGCCGAACTGGTTAACCCTAATACATCTCCGGCTGCCCAGCAGCTTGACACTATTTTAGAGCAAATGAAAGACCGGGGGTTCTTATTTGGTAAAAATGGCCCTGACCGCAATGTTATGGCCTTCCAGCCACCACTGGTAATCACCCGTGAAGATTTGGATAATCTGTTAAATAATCTGGCAGACGTGTTGGCCCATATAGCTTAATAAGCATTACGCATCAGACTGGATATAACATATTAAAAAAGCGCTATCGCGCCCTTGAGGATACGGCTCTAACCGCAGAGTACACAGAGAGCGCAGAGGGGAGATGTATATCGAGACATTCCCTCTGCGTACTCTGCGTCTCTGCGGTTCAAAAAACTTATACTTTCTATCTTATAAAAAATTTGTTGGCAACTGCTGCTGTTAGCCGCGCATAGCCTGCACCCGGCGAATATTTTTCGGGGTGCGGGCATCTTTTTTCCCTGGTAACAATATTACTGCCGCCCGCTGGCGCTCAGTCGTTAAGCGAATAGCATGAGTCACAATCATAAGGACGGAAAAACTGGCCCACATACCAGCAAAAACCTGTCCGGAAACAGATTTCATAAATGCCGGAAAATTGGCAGCAAAAAGCACCAGCATTGCACTAATTGCAAGTAAACTGACCAGTGAACCAAACTTGCTGGTTCGATTCTTAAATCCTATCATCAAATCCCATCCTTCCTTTAAGACTTACTGAAGTATATGTCACTGAAATTGGGTTTATTAATTAAAATGCATATAAAAACGCTACAACCTCTATCCATTCCTCACAGTATTCGAACAGGGTCAGGCTTGCGTTATTAATAACGCAAGCCTGACCCCAAGTTACTCCATCAATATTTTAATGTCCTGCCGCGCTGTTGCTAAACGCCATGGGGTGAAAAAGCTTCTCGGCAAGTGCCTTTAGGCCTGGTGAGCAACGGGCGGGTTCAATTACCATTCCTTGCTCCATATTCCTCCAGACAGGCGGTAGGTCATCTACTCTGTGGGCCATGCCGCCGTTATCGTCAGGGGCGGCATAATAGACCTTTTTTATGCCTGAGTTGATGATCCGCGTGAGACACATGGGGCAAGGGTCCACGGAGGTGTAAAGGACAAGCCCTTTCCTGTTGCTTCGAGGGTTGCGCAAGGATGGGTCACTCGAATTCGTCGACCGTGTGGTTCCCACTTTGTCTTCATATCGATTCAGAAGATCCATCTCAGCGTGCAGGTCGCTGCGGAAATAAGGGGCATGCTGCCGGTTGTGGCTTTGTTCTACAATCTCGCCGGTTGCTTCGTACACAAGACAGGCACCTATTCCACCGTTATGCTCTTTGGAGCCCAGCAGCGCTTCCTTTACCGTAACTAGGATGAAAGGGTCATCCTCATAGCGGGGGTCAGGCACGTAAGCGTTGATTTCCTTTTCGATTTCGTCAAGATCTAAGGATTGGGTAACTGGCTGGCTACTCGCGGCAGAGATAGGGGAATTGGCGATG
This sequence comes from Sporomusa sp. KB1, assembly GCF_007830295.1. Lineage (GTDB taxonomy): Bacteria > Bacillota > Negativicutes > Sporomusales > Sporomusaceae > Sporomusa. The sequence goes on from NZ_VLKC01000002.1 coordinate 5,029,791, forward strand.
AACAAAATTAACAGCATGATAAGGAGTATCTTGACAATTGCCCAATTAGAAGGGCGATATTTTATATTACCATAATATATCATACTCTTTTCTCTCACCTTTCCTCTCTAAATGATCTGAATTTTTTATATCGGCCTTTGTGTTGGTGAATTACGCAAAAGTCAAGATAAGTTTTTATCTCTTGAATAATTTTAAATAATTACCTATATATCCATTATAAGGTACAATTAAGACTACTACAAGGGGTGTCGCCAACAGTTCCGACAAACCCACGCTAAAGGTAAAGCATCGAAAGGGGTCAGGCTTGCATAATATACAAATTGCTTTATTATCTACTTTAAATAAAGCAATTTCTTAATAACGCAAGCCTGACCCTAGGTTCCCCTATATGCAGTACGTCCAAGTGAGCGAAAAAAAGTTATAACAACACAGATGTATAATATAGTATAATGATATTTTTTGCCTCAAGGAGCGTGGATTATGGAGCAGAACATTATCCTTGAAACATCTAGGTTAATTTTGAGGAAACTTTGTCTTGATGATTATCAAGGTATATCCAAAATTCTACAAGACATTGAAGTGATGTATGCTTGGGAGCATGCCTTTTCCGATCAGGAAGTCACCGATTGGATCAATGAAAATCTTATGAGATATGCTAGAGATGGTTATAGTTATTGGGCTGTGATTGAAAAAAGTAGTGAACAATTGGTTGGTGTCTGTGGAATAATTGCAGAAAGCACAGATAATGAAGATCATGTTGGTATTGGCTATATATTCAACAAAGCATTCTGGCATCAGGGCTTAGCGTTTGAGAGTGCAAATGCTTGCAAAAACTATGCTTTTCGTACCTTAAAAATTTCTGAATTAACTGCTCAGATCAGACCTGAAAACTTCAGTTCCAGAAATGTAGCCGAGAAACTCGGCATGTCCGTTATTAAGCAGTTTAACCGTTTGTATAGAGGCAAACAGATGCCTCATCTTTTATACGGATGCTCAAAATAGCTTTTTCGCCATTAATTTTTTATCCCGATTGGTCTCTATCTATTAATCTTTTCATTTAACATTCGTTGATACTCTGTTAATAGTACATCAAGCATTTGACTTGCTCGAACAACTTCTGGATCAGTAAGCGTTTTCTTTAAAGCAACCTCATTCATCTTATCACGCAACTTCTCAATCATCTCCCGTAACTCAATTAATTCCGCCATTTCATCCCTCCTATATAAATTTATTGTTTACAAAAGGAGGTAGAAATATGTAGAGGATCGAAAGGGGTCAGACTTGCGTAATATACAAAATTGCTTTATTATCTACTTTAAATAAAGCAATTTTTCAATAACGCAAGACCCCAAGTTCCCCGAATGTGATTTAGCCTGTGCTAACGAAATTGAAGCAATAAAAAACGCTACTTACCTATTCAAGGTAAATAGCGTTTTTGTTAACTGACACCAGAACTGCTTACTTACATTTCATTCTTTACCCGCACATAAGTAGGCACTGAATAAGCAAATATCTTTTTATCCACTTCAATACTTGCATAAGTGTAAAGTATTACTCTTTCCGAAATCCGCTGGACGTGACCGCCCAAAACATAACATACGCCATTTAAAAAGTCGCACATCCGTTGCTGAGTAGCATCATCTACCTGTTGATAATTAACAATAATAGCAACACTGTCTTTGAGATAATCAGCGTAACTTTGTACATCATCGAAAGAGATTGGCAAATCGACAAATAATTTTAAATGACCTGAATGCTGACTGTGTACTTTTAACTTGGGACGTCGCTCAGGTTCCTGTACAGGCAATTCTTTAGCAACAGGCGTATCCGTTTTTTCCGGCGCTACCATATCTTCTTCCATCGGTATTAAAAAATTTGCTAATTTATCCATTAATCCAAGCGCCACTGGTAAACGCCTCCTCAAAAAATTCCAATTTCTAACCTTATTAGTAAAGTAGCTTCGACACCGTTTATGGCAATTCCTGCCTTACAACAATGAATTTTAACATTAATAGCAAACTGAGGAGGAATTTCCTAGTAATTTAGGACTTTAGCACTATAACTGACCTTTTCTAATTACAAATCTCACTACGTTTATCTTAGTACGCGAGTCAAGACTACCGCCTCTATAGGCAGCGCTAATTCAGGTGGAGTAGACTTTCCACCTGAATCCCCAATGTTTCAGCTATGCTGAAACGAGTTCACTGTTTGCGTTCACGGCCACGGATGTGCCGATCTAAAATAAGCTTACGCAAACGAATGCTTTGTGGTGTGACTTCTACAGCCTCATCATCATTAATATACTCAAGTGCCTGTTCCAGACTTAAAATTCGCGGCGGTGTCAGACGAATACCGTCATCAGTACCACTAGCCCGCATATTAGTAACATGCTTTTTCTTGCAAGGGTTAACATCCATATCCATATCCCGGGCATTTTCCCCGATAATCATACCTTCGTATACAGGTTGTACGGGGACAACAAACATAATGCCTCTGTCTTGGATACTATTAATACCATAACCAGTGGTTTCGCCTTGTTCAAACGCTACCAGTGCGCCCCGGGTACGACCGGGAATATCGCCTTTATATGGCACATAACCATGGAAAACATGGTGCATAATGCCATTGCCCTTGGTATTGGTCAAAAACCCTGATCTAAAACCAATTAAACCACGAGCCGGAATAATAAATTCCATCCGTAAGTAGCCAGCCAGTTCGATCATATTGACAAGCTCAGCCCGGCGGGTACCTAAGCCTTCCATAACCGGCCCCATAAATTCCTGTGGTACATCAATTGTCAAAAACTCCATCGGTTCGCAGCGCTTGCCGTTAATCTCCTTATAGATTACCTGCGGCTTGCCGATCTGCAGCTCATAACCTTCGCGGCGCATTGTTTCAATAAGAATCGACAAATGCAGCTCCCCCCGGCCTGCCACCACAAAAGAATCCGGGCTGCCGGTTTCTGTTACCCGCAAGCTAACATTAGTTTCGGCTTCTTTAAACAGACGGTCACGAATATGGCGTGACGTAACATACTGGCCCTCCCGTCCGGCAAAGGGGCTCGTATTTACCGAAAAAGTCATAGCCAGTGTCGGCTCGTCAATTCGAATGGCAGGCAGCGCCTCCGGATTCTCGGTATCAGCTACCGTATCACCGATATTGATTGATTCAAGACCAATCATCGCAACAATGTCACCTAAAGCAGCATCTTGGACCTCAGTACGCTTCAGTCCCTCGTATATATATAATTTGCCGATTTTGCCTCTGGTTTCCGTCTCACCATTCACCAGTACGACATTTTGGCCGTTTTTAATTCGCCCTCGTACAACCCGGCCAATAGCAATCCGGCCGACATAGTCGTCATAATCCAGTGTAGTAATCATAACCTGCAACGGTCCGTCAATATCGCCCCGCGGCGCAGGGATGGTTTTCTCAATACACTCAAACAACGGTTGCAAATTGTCGCTGTTATCATCCATGGCCATTTTGGCAATACCAGCGCGGGCAGTTGCATATACTACCGGAAAGTCAAGCTGTTCATCATTAGCATCCAGCTCAATAAATAATTCTAATACCTCGTCAAGAACATCTTCTACCCGCTGATCAGGACGGTCAATTTTGTTGATAACAACAATTGGCTTAATCTTTTGCTCTAAGGCTTTGCGCAATACATACTTGGTCTGAGGCATCGGTCCCTCAAAAGCATCTACTAGGAGCAATACACCGTCAACCATATTAAGCACCCGCTCAACCTCACCGCCAAAATCGGCGTGGCCCGGGGTATCGACGATGTTAATTTTGATATTATGATACATTACCGCCGTATTTTTAGATAAGATGGTAATGCCACGTTCGCGTTCAAGATCGTTTGAGTCCATAACGCGTTCAATAATATGTTCATTCGCGCGGAAAACACCGCTTTGCTTAAGCATAGCGTCAACTAAAGTTGTCTTACCATGGTCAACGTGGGCAATAATAGCGATATTACGTAAGTCATTGCGTTCCATATAAAATGATAGCCTCCCCTATAATGAGCAAAAGGATGCTTATATTTTGCACCCTTTTGTAGTGTCATGCACACTTCACTATATTATACCACTTGTCATATGTCAAATTAAATTTATTTTAAATGAAAAAAACAAGTATACCTCCAACATCCATTGCTCCTGGCAATGGAGCAACCTTTACTTATTCTAATGACCCAACAACTTTATTTAAATTAAACAAAGCCCGCGGATCAACCTTTAACGTTGTATTTTCTTCTCCTAAACCACCATAAATAAACGAAAATTGGAGAAGTCTCTTGTCCACGATATAAGGCAATGGAATTCCAAACATGGGTACATTGCCAACTGAAAATCCGGTTACTGATTTAACTTCCTCTTTTGTCGCTAATCTAACATTTTTGCAATGTAGCAAGTGTTTGATTTCTTTGAAATTAACATGACCTCTTTCCCCTGAAATAACTAACACATGAAAGCCTATACCTGTATATAGTATCAACGTTGGCGCTATTTGAGCAATATCAACATTAAAATAATCTGCACCTTCTTGTGCTGTACGAATAGGACTATCATTATAAATTAATTCAAATAAAAAATCACTTTTTTCCAAGATATCTTTTGTATTTACATTTTTCATTTATGTATAAAAACTCCCTCTAGACTTCACTGCTATTTAAAATATTATCTTAACTTGCCAGTTTATGCAAATCTATTATCATTCGCAGTGCTATAATGATAATAATGAACTAGAACAAGCCAAAGCAGGACTCAACGGGGAGGTGGACTGAATGCATACTCTGTCCAACCTATTTAATCCGATCATTGCAAAACCCAAAAACACGCTGCAATATGTTGAAATTCCGCCAAGTAATTTGCTTAAACCCTATATTAGATGCTTTTGGGGGTCATTTCACCAACTGCTACCATCGGGTAAGAATAAGCAGCGATCTTATTCTACGATCATCATCCCAGATGGCTGTATGGATATTGTTGTTGACATCAATCACATTTCCAATACACTAAGCGCGGCTTTTTGCGGTATCAATGACGCCCCCTTTCAAACTGCGGTTACTACTAAGACAGCAACTACTTCTACATTTGGCATTCGCTTTTACTTCTGGGCTGTTCCTCTGTTTGCCGATACTACCATGAGAGACGCCTTAAATGCATTTATAGATGTCGACAATTATTTTTATGATTTCAGAAAAAAACTGGCAGACATTCTGTTAGAAAGACCATCCCTTATGGACCAGATAGCGGCGGCGGAAGAATATTTGCTATCCTGTCTTCAGGCATCGCGTCCTATGGACCCCAATATCTTAAATGCTCTGTATTATATTTTAAAAACAAAAGGCCTAATCTCAATACCTGCCATATGCACCAGCCTAACGATCAGTCAAAGACACCTTGAACGCCTGTTTACAGAATTTATCGGCGCTTCGCCCAAAAAGATTTCCGATATAGTAAGGTTTCAAATGATCTGGCAAGACATGTATTATTCCCGCAATCGAAATTTTTGTGATCTTGCGTATCACTACCAATTTGCTCACCAGTCTCATTTTATCAACAATTTTAAAAAGTATGCAGGCAGAACCCCTTTGGAAGCTTTGCAGTATGCGGAAAGTTAACTTGTCGTTTTTTTGCAATACACTAAATATCCTTTATGCTAAAGTAAAGAAAATAACCAAAGGAGGTCTCCCTATGAAACTCGAAATTCTTACACAAAAACCAGATTTCTTTCAGGAGGAATGGCCCGGGCACTACGATATATTTCATTGGTTTGAATTTGTGTGCGGTATTCCCCACCCGTTATTTCTGCTTACAACTTATAAAGACAATGGTCAGCCAAATGCCTGCTTACATTCCTGGAGTTCATTTTCCGGCGATGGTGGTGGATTTTACGCTGTAATGCCCGGCATATTACAACGGTCACATACCTATCAAAACATTTTGCGAACTAAAGAGTTTTGTGTCAATTTTCTCAGTTCTGATTATCTTGAAATGTGCCAAAAAACTGTTATCAACAACGACGCTGAAACCGATGAATTTGCAGCAGGCGGGTTTACGCTTGAACCATCCAAAACCATTAACACGCCGCGTATAAAAGAAAGCTTTTTATCCCTGGAATGCAGCCTGGAACTGGAGAAAGATTTATCTCAAATGGGAATATCTGCGCTGATCATTGGGAAGGTAGGCGCTATAGCACTTGACGAGAGTTTTACCGGAAATGCATTTAAAAGATATGGACAGGATGGTTTTATGTTCAACATCCACCAGCCGAAAAATCCGTTAAATGCAGAGGGAAATCGATCGGGAATAGGAGTTATTGAGGTAATAAAAAAACAGTAAGATCTGCAAAAACAGCTAAAACAGAACAAATCTGAGTTTTAGCTGTTTTTATCTTAGTACGCGAGTCAAGACTCCCACCTCTACAGGCGGCGTTAATTCAGGTGGAGTAGACTCTCCACCTGAATCCCCAATGTTTCAGCTATGCTGAAACGAGTTCACTATTGTCAGGCCAATACTATTTCCCGTTGCAATTCGTGTTTTCCCTACTGAGCAGTCTACATTTATATAAGAGATTGCCTTGCCAAATAAGCCAGTGCCTCTGACAACTGTATTGGCTAAGGAGCCGGTTTCAAATATGTATTTAAAAATTTTTCCATGGCTTGATAAAACTCCAACCGGTTTTCTTCCTTATAAAAACCGTGCCCTTCATCGTCTTTTACCATATATTCCACCGGAATGCCTCTATCGCGCAATGCGCCGACAATTTGCTCTGACTCTTTTATCTTTACGCGGGGATCGTTTGCTCCCTGGGCGACAAACAAGGGTGCCCTGATTTTATCAGCATGGAATACCGGTGATGCCGCCTTTAGTAGTTCGGCATCTTTATCAGGATGACCAATCCGTTCGTAAAATTCATCAATCATAGGCTTCCAATACGGCGGCACGCTGGCGATAAACGTAAACAAATTTGATGGACCGCACATATCAACTCCACATGCGTAAAGTTCCGGAGTAAAAGCTAAGCCGGCCAACACTGCATATCCTCCGTAACTTGCACCATAAATACCTATCCTTTTGGGATCAGCAATGTGTTGGTCAATCAGCCACTTAGCTCCGTCCGTAATGTCGTCTTGCATCTTTTTTCCCCATTCTTTATTTCCTGCATTGACAAATGCCTTTCCGTAGCCGATTGATCCCCGGAAATTCATTTGCAGTACGGCATAACCCCGGTTAGCCAGAAATTGAACGTCAGCCCGGTAACCCCAGGCGTCTCTTCCCATTGGTCCGCCGTGTGGATTTATAATTACAGGCAGATTCTTTGTTCCCCTTCCTTTAGGTAAAGTTAAGTACCCATGGACAGTATAGCCGTCACGAGTTGTATATTGAATGGGCTGCATTGTTGCCAATTGTTCTTCTTTTAGCCATGGCGCCACATCCGCCAATTTGGTCAGCTTATCAGCAGTACTATCATAGAAATAATAAGCACCTGGATTACTAGCGGAATATTCAAAGATGATGTACTTATCCCTATTCTTGTTGGTCGAAGCAATCTTGAAATCGTTGTTGCCAAAGTGAGCCGTAAGGCGATCATAAATCGCTTGCGCTTCTTTGTCGAAAAAATAGTTGTGAAACTTGTCAGTCACATAGTACGCGAAAAGCAAGTTTTTGTTTTTTTGTGATATGCTTGCCCCGGCAATGTCTACATCAGGATTTTCAAATAATACCGCTTCTTCTTTTTCCTGGTCGGGATTAAACATTACCAACGCTAGCTTGTCGCGTCCTTTATTAGACAGCATGAATATTTTCTGGTTGGCGGCATCAAAACGTAAAGCTGATACATATTCCCGATAATCGGTGGATAGAATTACGTTGAAAGGCTGATCGGCAGTTGTGCGGTAATACATTAAATAATTGCCGTTAATCACATTTTTTCCATAAGCTATGCGGACGACACCTTGATTATCGGTTTTATAGCCCATAAAATTGCCGGGATTCTCCACCTCAAGTTTCATTTCACCGGTTGCTAATACGAGCCTGTAAACATCAAATTTTTTCGGATTACGTTGATTGGTCGAAATGAGAATTTCCTGCTCGTTATCAGGCAGGCTATCAACAATACGAACTCGAACTCCAGGGAAAGGTGTTAGGTCTTGGCTTTTTCCGGTTTGAATGTCTGCGGCATAGATGTGGTAGTTTTCGTCCCCGTCACAATCCTGAGAATAAATTATCAATTGTTCGTTTTTCCAAAAATAGGTTCTAATATCACTAGCAGTTGTAGCAGTAATTTGCTTGGCTTTTGTATCGGCGCTGCTTTGAACAAAAATGTTTAGACGATTGTTATAAGGCTTGAGAAAAGCAAATTTATTACCATCCGGTGATATTTGATATTCTGCTGCTTCCGGATTGCAGAAAAATTCCTTGAGCGGAATCAAGGGTGGCTTAACATCGACCATCTCCTTAGCGTAGGCCGGTTGGCAAACGGCCGTTACCATAACCAATAGTATTCCAACACGCATTAAGGACGATAATACCGATTTAAAAATTTTGCAGATAACCATTTTTTATACTCCTTTCTGCACTACAGATGAATAATAAATATAACACAACTATATTCAATGTAATGCCTTTGTTAAATTGATCTTCGTTTTCTTTTGTTTGTTTGTGTTTGTCTATTCTAGAATAAAGTAGGATCTCCTGCCTGTTTATACATTTTATTGTAAAGTTAAGACCATATTTTCATCCTATACACATAGGAATAAAAATATGGTCTCTAAAGAGTGGTTGGTCTGAAATAATCGGTGCATTAGTCAACAAACAAGCAATACGAATACGAGGTCCGAATTGAGGACTAACCAAAAGTCTTTTTTAATGCTCATGCTGATGGTGAGCATCAGGGAAATGCTCATGCCTATGAACCAGTGCCAAATGCCGGTGTTGGTGGTTGTGTTTTATTCCATCTGCAGCAAGGCTATCATGTGTATGTTGATGATGCTCATCATGTGTATGTTCGTGTTCGTGTTCGTGTTCTAGCTCTGCGTGCATGTGTTCGTGTTTGTGGTGCTCTGTTAGGTGAAGCCAGACGCCCAGCGCCATCAGCGCCCCCGCAATCACCAACGGCAGCGTCAATGGCTCACCAAATGCCAGCGATATTACAGCCCCAATGAACGGAGCAACAGAGAAGTAAGCCCCGGTACGGGCAGTGCCAAGGAGGCGTAAACCAACTACGAACAAGGCCAAGCTCACACCATAGGAGAGAAAACCCACCACCATCGCCAAAACCAGATTAAGGAGCGGCGGCAAGGATGCGCCGAGCATGAAGGCTAAGGCCAGATTGACCGAACCGGCAACCAGACCTTTGACTGAAGCAATCCACGTTGTATCCGCGAGCGACACCTTGCGCGTCAAATTGTTGTCGATGCCCCAGGCAAAGCACGCGCCCAGCAGCGCTAAAGACGGCCACAGACCGGCAAAGCTGGCATCCCCCTGCCAACTCAGGACCACTGCACCGGCTACGATGGCGAACATGCCCAGTGCAATGCGCCGGTCGAAGTTTTCCTTGAAGGCGAACCAGGCCAGTAAGGCCGTAAATACGCTTTCGGCATTGAGCAGTAGAGATGCTCCACATGCAGGCGTCTTGGTTAGACCAAACATCAATAAGACCGGAGCAACAATACCACCCGCCACTATCGCACCAGCAAACCAGAACGCCTCATGGCGCGGCAGTTTGACGGCAGGAGCTTTGGTCAACCAACGATATAGAGTTAGGCCAATACCGGAGCCAATGTAAAGCAGCCCCGCTAGCAACCATGGGTTAACGGCATTTAGCAATAGTTTCGCAAATGGTGTTCCTGCACCAAATAACAAAGCAGCGGTAAGCGCTGCTAAAATACCTGGTCGGCGGCGTAACCACTTTTTTTTAGTCATAACATTTTTCATCTATAGGTACACCTTTTCCTTTGAGTGGACTTTTACCTTTACAAGCTTTTGCCCTTAATGAAAAAATTTCTTCCGGCTTCAAAACTTTAACAATAAATCGAATTAAATCTTTAGTGAAGTCCACCAGTTTCTCCGGCCCCGGCCACGGGTTGCCGAATTGATCAATGATAATCCGCACCACTGGCCGTACTTGTAACTGCGGGTGAATCTCAACGACCACACCAATTTCACCGGTGTCCAATAATACAGTGGTACCAACTGGGTATATCACCACATTCTCCAGGAAACGATCAACAATCGCAGGGTCTAGCTTAGTCCCTCTTGAGGCTAACATAATATCATAGGCCTCATGGGGTAAAAAGGCTTTTCTATAAGGCCTATCTGAGGTAATCGCATCATATAGGTCTGCAACAGCAACTATTCTCGCATAAATATGAATATCTTCCCCTAATAAGCCTCGACAATAACCGGTGCCATCAAAATTTTCATGGTGTTGGAAAGCCACATGCGCGGATACTAAGGGAATTGGACCAACTCTGCGAATAATTTCAAACCCTTTTTTAGTATGGGTTTGTATTCGATTCCAGTCAGTAGGCGAAAGTGAGTCCGTCTTTTGAAGAATTTCGTAAGGAACCAATAGCATTCCTAAATCGTGCAAAATTGCCCCCATTGCGAGTTCAAGTAACTGCTGGGGATTCAAATTCATTTTGATTCCGATCATGATCGATAGTAAGCAGACATTAATCGAATGACCAAATGTATAATCAGCACGAGCACGAATGTCTGTCATTTGTATAAGCACATGGCGACTACCAATCGCATCTTCGATAATCTTCTTCATAGCCTCGCATATTCCGGTTAGATTGAATGTCCGATTTTGACGGATATCGCCGAAAGCTTGACTAGCCATTTTGATGATCTCCACTCGGGTTTCTTCGTTAACAATCTCCTCGGGCGTAATTTCCAAGTGAGGATGACAAACAAATACAGAATCTATACCCAGAATACCCAATCTTGAAATCAAATGTTCATTTAAAATTGCATTTTCTGACAGCAGAAGGTTTCCGGTGGCACTAAAAATATTCCGGGCAATAACCATCCCCGGTTGGAGTTGCGAAGTTGCTAAACGGAGCATAACTATCCTCCCGACTACAGTTGCGCTGTCCAGGTTTGCACCTTTCACTCAGATAACATAGTAACCTGAGACAAAACTTCAACATAATACTTACTCTACTATATTCTGCTGAACTAATCCCAGCTTTTCCATCACTTTCACCAGTTGGTCAATATCTATAGGCTTTGCGGCATAGGCATCACAACCAAGTTCAAAAGACTGCTGAACATAGTTCGTTTCTCCCAATGCAGTTACCATGATTACCTTGGCATGTTCTTCAGGCAAAACTCCATTCTGCCGTTCCAACTGCCGAATAGTTTTCAGCACTTTAACGCCGTCAACTTTAGGCATCATAATATCCAAACAGACCAAGTCGTAAGGATTGTTATCTTTCAGAGACAAAAAAAATGCATCCAAAGCCTCTAACCCATCTACCGTCAAGTCACATTCTCCGTACTGAGAAAGAAACTTCGAAAGAAACTTTCTACTAATCATATCATCTTCTGCTATTAATATCCTCATCCCTATCCCCCCTAGAACTTTTATCTTTTATGAACTTCGCATAGCTGTCGAATATTTTCTAAATACGCAAGCGTTTCTCGCATATTACCGCGCCTTGCGGCCAATTCAGCCTTAAAAGCCATAGTCTTTAATTCATCTGAACCAATTTGGGTCGCTAGTTTTTTAATCTTGTGGGCAGACTCCTCCATTAACCCTAAACCTTTTTCGCCAGCACTGCACTGTTCAAGCAGTTTTACTATTTCCAACAATGTCGAAGACTCTATATTTACCGCATCTGCTTCGCAAGCCAAAACAATGTCCCCATTTTCATTAATTTGCAAACTACGAATAGTATCGGCAGGATTCATGCATGTATTTTGTGGTGAAAACAATTCAATTTTATTAATCAGTTCCTCAAACTTCATTGGTTTAGCGATATATTCATCCATTCCTGCTGCCAAAAACCTTTCCCTATCTCCTAAAAGCGCGTGTGCCGTAAGCGCAATAATCGGGGTATGCTTGCGGGTATGAGCTTCCTCTTCCCTGATGCGCTTTGTGGTCTCTATACCGTCCATTTCAGGCATGTGAATATCCATCAAAATAATATTATAGTGTTTTTGCCGCCAAAGCAGTAATGCTTCGACACCGTTTTCTGCCGTATCAATTTGGTAGCCCAGCTTGCGAACCATTCTTTCAGTCACAACACGATTAATCGCATCGTCTTCAACTAACAAAAGCTTCAATGGTATCAATGGCTTGACAAATTTCTGCGGTAACTTCGACCGGTCATCAATTGTGCCAGCTTTTAAACTGATAGTAAAATAAAAAACGCTCCCCGTATCCTTGACACTCTCAACCCACATCTTTCCGCCCATCAGCTCTACAAGCTGCTTTGAAATAACCAGCCCCAATCCTGTTCCGCCGTATTTTCTAGTAATGGAGCCATCCACTTGGCTAAATGTTTTAAATAGCTTATTCATTTCACCAGAAGCAATTCCGATGCCGGTATCGCGCACAGCAAAGGTAAGTTCAAATGTTTCAGCATTTCCTCCGGTTCTTTTTATTGATAAGCTAACTTCACCATTTTCGGTAAATTTTATGGCATTGTCAAGTAAGTTATTTAATATCTGCCGCAATCGGTTCTGATCACCACTCACAATATCCGGAACATCAGCCGATAAGGTATAATTTAATTCCAGACCTTTACTTCCGGCACGATACGAATAAGCTTTTACTATTTCAGCGATTAAATCCCGGAATTTAAAGCTGACAACCTCCAGCGACAGTTTTCCGGCTTCCATCTTGGAAAAATCCAGGATATCGTTAACAATTCCCAACAACTGATGTGCACAAGATTTTGCGACCGTTAAGTTTTCTTTTTGGTCACTGGCTAATTCGGTCATTAGCGTTAAATCGATCATTCCCGTAATGCCATTAATCGGGGTTCGGATTTCATGACTCATGTTGGCAAGAAACTCACTTTTGGTTTTATTAGCCGCTTCTGCTTTATCCTTAGCCCCTTTGAGTTCTTCTTCCACAAGCTTTCGCTCAGATATGTCCCTGATAATATTTAGCAGTACTTTTCTTTCACCAATGATCGTACCTTGAGAATTTATTTCCACCGGGAAAAATTCACTGTTTTTTCTTTTATGCACCGCTTCAAAAAATACGCCTTTCCTGTCAGCTATAGCCATCTGGCACTTCATGAATACTTCCGTATCTTTTGCACAAAGATCAAAAATAGTCAAATTTAGCAGTTCTTCGCGTGAATAACCATAAGCCTTAACAGCGGCTTCGTTGGCCTCAATAATCCGCCCATCGATATCAATAAAGGTGATTATATCCTGCGCCTGTTCAGAAAGTACTTTATATCTGTTCAAACCTTCTTCGGCAATTTTTCTGTCGGTGATATCTATCCCCATACCAATATATCCTTCAGGTATCCCATGCATATTATAGTATCGCTTGCAAACTCTATAAAGCCAGCGGTACTGTCCATTACGATCAAGTACCCGGATTTCGCTTTCCTCCAAAACCTCTTTGTCCCGCAGCCCCAGTTCGGAATTAACGTATCTTTTTTTGTCATCAGGATGGAGCCGGTCCAGCCAACCATGCCCTAATGCCTGTTCAGTGGCCTGACCTGTTAGTATATACCAGTTTTCATTAATAGATTCCGTCTCGCTGTTTATGTTATTTCGCCAAATAATTGTAGGAAAACTCTCAAAGATCCGCAAATAAAAATCCCTTGTTTTGATAATAGATATTTCTTTTTGTTTCTGGTCAGTTATATCAACTAAAGCTACCACAACACGAATTTTGCCATCTACGATAATCGGTGCTGCACTGGCTCTGAACCAAAATACCACTTTTTTCCCTTCATTAACAATGGTTTTGTTGCATTCAATGCCAGCTGCCGGCAGTCCTTCAAAAGCAAGTGAAGTGGCCCGCCGGAATTCGCAATATTGACAAGTAGTTCCGTGTCCACAGCCCTTCTCATTCTCCAGACTACCCTGACAGCCAACTGCATTGCCGAAACTCTTTCCCACTACCTTTAACCGGTCTCCGCCAAGCATCTTTAGTGCCGCATCATTGACCTGGATAATCTTTTCAGTTTCATCGACAGTATACATGCCTACCGGAGCGGAGTTAAATATCATTTTAAAATTGTTTTCTTCACTCTCGATCTTCTTTTCCAACATTTTATAGCGCGTGACATCACGAAATACCACCACCACACCATCAATTCTCTCGCCAGTTTGTTTAATCGGCGTGCAGCTTGCAGATAGATACTTTATTGTTTTATCCTCCATAATAATTACCGATTCATTCTGCAAGCCCGTGGCGGTATGCGTTTGTAAAACCTGGGTAATAGGGCTGAGCAACGGTTCTCTGGTATTGGCACTATAGAGACTGAACACAGCACCAAAGGGCTGACCTATAGCCTTTATCCTACTCCACTCTGTAATTTGTTCAGCTGCTTCATTCATAAAAATAATCTTCTCTGCCGTATCAACAGCAATAACTCCATCTCCAATGGAAGCTAGTATTCCGGCCATGAAATGCATATTCATCAGCCTATCACCTGCAATCTAATTTTATATAATGCTAATAGGGACAACATTTAACTGCAGTGCCTATTGTGTCAAAATGGAATAAATTTGCCGGGATATCCTTTCTACGGGAACTTGCTTTCTTACAGCTCCGATATCATACGCAACTTTAGGCATCCCATAGACCACACTGGATTGCGCATCTTGCCCAATGGTATTTGCACCGGCCTGCTTCATTTTAAGCAACCCTTTCGCGCCATCATAACCCATCCCGGTCAAAATAACACCAATTCCGGCAGCCCCAGCCTTCTCGGCCACCGAATCAAATAAAACATCTACTGAAGGACAGTGTCCATTTACCCTATCGCCTTTAAAACACTCAACAGTATATATTTTTCCATTTCGATTTAAGCGCATATGATGATCTCCCGGCGCGATTAATACTCTTCCGGGTATAACAGTATCGCCGGTTTCTGCCTCTTTTACTTCCACTAAACATGAATTGTTCAATCGTTTCGCATACATACCAGTGAATACAGGTGGCATATGCAGAACAATAACCACACCTGGTATATCCCGGGAAAACGAGCGAACAACCTCATAGACTGCTTCTGTACCGCCTGTTGATGCCCCTATGGCTATGATTCGGTCTCTCTTTATCGGAACAGTTCCAGTTATAGGTTGACCATTGACATATTCACGCTTTAGCTGACCGACCTTTGCAGTTGCTGCAATCTTTATCTTAACGATCAACTCACGAATAAACATTTCCCAATTTACTGGTGACTTCGCGTCCGGCTTAGTAACGAAATCAACAGCACCGGCGTTCAAGGCATCAAATATATTCTCGCTCACTGCGCTTACTACAACAACAGGTAACGGATATTGCGGTATAAGTTTTTTTAAAAATTCAATCCCGTTCATGCGTGGCATCTCAACATCCAACGTCATAACATCTGGTTCAAATTCTAAAATCCTGTCTCTGGCCATATAGGGGTCAGAAGCTGTCGCCACAACTTCGAGCATGGAATCTTTGCCAATCCCCCGGAGTAAAAATTCCCTGAATACGATTGAATCATCGACCACTAAGACCCTAATCTTTTTTTTCATGGTAATCATTATTTATTCCTTTCTGTAGATTGCCGGCGCTACAAGAACATAGTTACTTTCATGGCGGCTTAAGGCTTCAGAATGGCCGATAAATAGATATCCCCCCGGTTCCATATGGTCATAAAACCGGTTGATCAAATTTCGTTTCGTGTCTGGGTCAAAATAGATCATTACATTTCGGCAAAGAATAAGATGAAACTTCTTTTTAAAAGGAAATGTTGCGTTCATTAGATTGAAACGTCTGAATATGACTTCTTCTCGTATCTTCTCGTTAATAACACTATATTCATCATCAAATTTAGATAAATACTGTTTTCGCCAACGATCAGGCAATTCATTTAATTGACTATTAGGATAAATCCCACGCTGCCCACGTTCCAAAGCAGCCGTGGAAATATCGGTTGCCAATATTTTAGTGTCCCACTGACACTTTGCCACCCCGAAGAAAGAATCGATACTCATTGCCAACGTATATGGTTCTTCACCTGTTGAGCAGCCGGCACTCCATATGCGTAAATCTTTACTCACACCCTTGGCAAAAGCAGGCAGCACCACTTGCTCCAAAAAATTAAAATGCTGGGGTTCCCGCAAAAAATAAGTATGATTTGTTGTCAGTTTATTTAGCAATATTGACCCGGCCTTACCTGTGCGGTCATTTACTATATAATGAAAATACTCAGAAAAACTATCAAAGCCATTCTGCTCAATATAGTTGTGCAAACGCCCCAACACCAAGCCTCTTTTATGCGTAAGGTTAATACCAAAATTTCGTCTGATGAACTGAACAAGTTCGATAAACTCTCTGTCGGTTATTGCTTTCATGTCTTCCGTCCTTTAACAAATACAAAGTAGTCAGCGCACTTATGACTTGTAACTTTAACTTCCGGTTAGTATTTGCCGAACTCGCTGTCATCAAGAAGAATTTTGCCTTTCGTCGTCAGTACCATTTCAGGTTTACCCGTTCTGTCTTCACGCTTTTGACTCTGCTTGTTTTGCTCAACCATAGCTTCAATGGCACGCAGTACATCCGGACTAAGGCCCTGTGTCCCCTGAATGCCATGGTCCATTTCTTTCAATTTGAATTTGGAAACATTAATTTTTAATATCTCGGCCTGACTGGCTAATTCCTCGCTTGCTGAAGCGCTTTCTTCCGCTGTTGACGAGTTAGTCTGCACAACCTGCGATACTTGCATAATAGCCTGATTAACCTGGGCAATGGCTGTAGCCTGCTCGTTCGATGCACCGGCAATATCATCGACCAGTGCCGCTGCCTTAGCTACTTCCTGTACAATGCCTTCCAGCGCCGCTGCCGTATCATTGGCAATTTTCGTTCCGGCAGCCACTTTTTGAATTGACTCTTCGATCATTACCGTTGTTTCCTTCGCGGCATTGGCGCTTCTGGCAGCAAGATTTCTGACTTCCTCTGCCACCACCGCAAAGCCTTTGCCATGTTGCCCGGCCCTGGCCGCCTCTACCGCCGCGTTAAGAGCTAAAATATTGGTTTGAAAGGCAATTTCGTCAATCACTTTGATGATTTTTGATATATTGACAGACGACTCATTAATTTCCCGCATCGCGGTTACCATTGCCTGCATTTGCTGATTTCCCTGCATCGCCTGACCCTGGGAAGAATTAGCCAATTCATTAGCATAATTGGCGTTGGCCGCATTTTGTTTGGTCTGAACTGCCACTTGCTCAATGGAAGCCGTAATCTCCTCAATCGAGCTGGCCTGCTCAGTAGAGCCCTGCGATAGAATCTCGCTGGATGCCGCAATCTGCTGAGTACCTGCAGCCACTTGCCCTGCAGCTTCGCTGATACTTCTCATTGCCTGGTTGACGTTACCGGCCATCATGTTGAAAGCCTGCGCTAATTCGCCTATCTCATCCCTGGTTGTAACCTTGACTTCACTATTTAAATCACCACTGGCAATTTTACCTGCCACCTTAGCAACTTCCTTAACTGGCCGGGAAATCACCCGGGCGATATAAAGGCCAAGCACAATAGCCAAAACAACTCCTGTTACAACAAAAGCAACCATAACCAGGATAGCACTGTTCGCTTCCTGCTTATTTGTAGCAGCTTTTTGTTTAGCAAGTTCAACTTTGAGAGCATTCATATTATTCAATGTATCATCAAAGATATCTGCATAATGAATCCCCTCAGTTGCCATCATCTGATTGGCCTGCTCATACTGGCCAGCTTGAATCATAACAAATAACCGCTTGATATACGCTTCATAATCATTTATCACACCAACAAGAGCTTTTTGCAACTTCTGTCCTTCCTCAGATATGAGAGTTTTGCTAATCTTCTCGGTTTCTTCTTTCATTTCTCCAATACGTGCAGTAGTCTTGCTCATGTTATCGGCCTGGTGCGCAGGATTTCTATCCAATATTACCTCTCTTACATTGACACGGCTTCTTTGATAAGCTTCTGTCACATTCCCCATTTGTTCAATCGGCACAGTATAATACTCGAACAGCATTGTATCTTCCCGAGCCAGGTTATACAGGTTAATTATACCTACTATACCAACAATACCAGTCACCACAGCCACGCAGAGAAAGGCGATAATAAGCTTATTGGCAATTTTAAGATTTAGATACCAATTCATACTTTAAGCCTCCTTATTGTTACCTCATATACAGTTAATTAATTTTTTCCAAAAAGTTCACTTCATCATTGCTTAATACCCGCTCACTATCAAGGATTAATTTTACGTCATCACCAACTTTTCCAATCGCCTTGGTAAACCGCTGATGGTAGCTGCCATTTTGCAATTGTGGCGGTGGAACGATATCTTTTTCCGCAATTGTCAGTACTTCGGCAACAGCATCAACAATTAATCCTACAGCAATTTCATGTATATCAACTACCACGACACAAGTACGGTCATTGTATTCTATAGAGGATTTTTTAAATCTTAATCGCATATCAATAACCGGAATGATTTTCCCTCTCAGATTAATAATCCCTTTGACGTATTCCGGAAGATCAGGTACCTGTGTAACAGGCTGCATGCCGATAATCTCAGTGACATACTTAATCTCTATGCCATACGCCTCCGCACCCAAAGTAAATGTCAGAAACTTACCCTTCTGGGTATCTTCTTCCAATTCCAGCTCATTTTCGCTAATCTCGGACATAACACTTCTCCTCTCGTGTTGCAAGTAATTTTACACTAACGTTTTCCTGTTAATACTTGCCGAATTCACTATCATCAAGAACAATTTTTTCCCTTGCTGTCAATACCGCTTCATTTTTCCCCGAACGCACTTCTTGTTTAGATCCCTGCTTCTTTTTTTCAAGCATAATTTCGATGGCGCGCAGTACCTCCGGACGTAATCCCTCTGTAGCTTGAATATTTCGACCGGTTTGTTTCAATTGGAATTTGGACACATTGTTTCTTAATATCTCAGCCTGACTGGCTAATTCCTCGCTTGCTGAAGCGCTCTCTTCCGCTGTTGACGAGTTAGTCTGCACAACCTGCGATACCTGCATAATAGCCTGATTAACTTGGGCAATGGCTGTAGCCTGCTCGTTCGATGCCCCGGCAATATCATCGACCAGTGCCGCAGCTTTAGCTACTTCCTGTACAATACCTTCCAGCGCCACTGCCGTATCATTGGCAATTTTTGTTCCAGCATTCACTTTTTGAATTGATCCTTCGATCATTACCGTTGTTTCCTTCGCGGCATTGGCGCTTCTGGCAGCAAGATTTCGGACTTCTTCTGCCACCACTGCAAAGCCTTTGCCATGCTGACCGGCCCTGGCCGCCTCTACCGCCGCGTTAAGGGCCAAAATATTAGTTTGAAAGGCAATTTCGTCAATCACCTTGATAATTTTGGATATATTGACAGACGACTCGTTAATTTCCTGCATCGCTGTTACCATTGCCTGCATTTGCCGGTTTCCTTGCACCGCCTGCTCCTGGGAAGAGTTAGCCAATTCATTGGCATGATTAGCATTAACAGCATTCTGCTTAGTTTGGACTGCCACTTGCTCCATCGTAGCAGTAATCTCCTCAATTGAGCTGGCTTGTTCAGTAGACCCCTGCGATAGAGCCTCACCGGATGCTGAAATCTGCTGGGCACCTGCCGCAACCTGTTCCGCAACCTGTTTTACATCGGCAAAAGCTTTATTTAGTGCGTCCAACGTTTCGTTCATGGCATTTTTAATCGCCGCATGATCACCTCGATAATCTCCCTCAACCTGCTGCCGCAAGTTTCCTGAAGCCATTTCCTTTAATACCGCCAAGGCCTCTTTAATCGGTTCATTTATCATATCTAAAGTGTGATTGATGCCTTCAACAATTTGCCGATAACTACCCCCATGTTTTTCGGCATCAGCTCTGGTTGTCAGTTTTCCTTCCACAGCAGCTGTAGACAAGAGGTTAACGTCGGCGATCATTCGGTTGATATTATCGATGCATTTATTCAGATTCTTACCAAGCAGGTCATTTTCTGAGTGTATTTTAACTGCAACGTTTAAGTCCCCTGCCGCTATTTTTTCGACTGCCAGCGACTGTTCCCTGATATTAGTAATCATCCTGTCAAATGCCTGCATAAGCATTCCGATTTCATCCTTCATTATTGCAGTCTTACTAGTAACGTTCACATCCCCTACGGCAAGTGAGTCGGCGGCTACAACTAAATTTTGTATTGGCCGGCTGATAGCGCGCGCTATAAATACTCCTAAGCTTATCGCAACTAATACCCCAGCTATTATAATTAGACTTACTACAACAATTGCCTGGCTAGCCGCTGCTTGATTGCTCGCCGCCTTTTCGCCAGCCTGTTTAATTTTGATAGTTTGTGCCTCTTGCAGAGTATTCTCAATGATCTTGCCAATTCTCGCTCCGTCGGTTTGCAAGAGTTGTCCAGCAATATCCAACTGATTGGCCTGCTCCAATCCAATTATTTTTTCAATAAACGCCTCATATTCCGTTACACCGGTTCGTAAGGCAGCAAAGGTATTACGTCCTTCGTCAGTATGAACTGTTTTCTCATAATTTTGCATTGACTTTTTCAATTCTTGCAATTCTTCTCTAACCTTTCCCTTGGCTCTCCCTCTTGTGCCGGGGTCGCTTGCTAGAACTATGTTTCTAGACTCATTTTGCATAATATAATAGTTTTCCGTTATATCCAACAAATCGCCTAAGGGAACAGTATAAAGATCGTACAATTTCTTGTCTTCTGCGGTAATGCTATAAAGGTTATGAATTCCAAAAACACCTACCGCCCCAGCTATCATTGATACAAAAACAAAACTAAACAGTAATTTTTTTGCGATATTCAAATTATGAAACCAAGCCATTTTCTTTCACCTCTTTTGTATTCTTCGTCTATGAAGTTTTTTTACGCTTTACCATGCCACCAATATCTAATATCAGACTAATACTGCCGTCACCCAAAAGCGTGCATCCCGCTAATCCTTCTACCTGCCTGATATTTTTTACATAGGGAGGCAGTGCCTTTACAACCACTTGTTGCTCGCCGATAAGTTCATCCGCAAATAGGCATACTATATTGCCTTCGTTTTCAACCATAATAATAATTCCATCCGTAATATCATTCGTACGAGTATTCACTTTAAATACCTGACTAATACGTAAAATTGGAAAGCATTGCCCCCTCACCATAATCATTTCATTTCCATCCGGATCAATGATAATATCTTTTTCCCTAGGCTTAAAGGATTCTTTTATCGCGGTAATTGGAATCGTATACCGAGCATCTCCTACTCCTATATTCATAGCGTCAACAATAGCCAAGGTAAGAGGTATCCTTAGAGAGATTGTTGTCCCTGCACCCGGAATACTATCAACTACTACCATACCGCCGATGCTATTTATATTTTTAGTAACTACGTCCATCCCAACGCCTCGACCGGAGAATTCAGTCACTTTATCGTTGGTAGAAAAACCCGGAGCAAAAATAAAGGAATAAATTTCTTTGTCAGTCAACTCATTCTCAGGCTTATGCAGTAAGCCATTATCTCCGGCACGTTTGAGTATCTTGTCCCGGTTCAATCCGCGGCCATCATCCTTTATTAAAATAACGACATCGCTACCATCATTCTTAGCTTCTAACGTAACTTTGCCGTTTGCCGGTTTTCCCACTGCCATCCGTTCCTCGCCTGATTCAATCCCATGGTCAACAGCGTTGCGAATGATGTGCATTAAGGGATCTGATATATGTTCGATAATATTTTTGTCAACTTCCGTTTCTTCACCGATTAACTCCAGTTGAACTTCCTTGCCAAGTTTTTTACACATATCGCGAATAATTCTATTCATTTTTTGGAAAGTAGTAGCAAGGGGCAACATCCGGATTGACATCACAATATCCTGCATCTCGCCTGTAATCTTCTCAAGCTGCCGTACCGCTTTAGCAAAATTAGTAAGAGACAACCCCCGCAAGTCAGGATTTTGTATCACCATAGCTTCTGCTACCACCAATTCACCAACTAAATCCATAAGTGTATCCAATTTAGCCACATTAACACTGATCATACTCTGCCCGCTATTGGAAACAGCTTTTTTATTTATAGCAGCGGGATGTTGCCCAATTGGGTTGCTATTTTTATCAGTAAAATCCTCCAAAATAATCTGCTTTGGCCGTGACTCTTGTTTCTCTGTTGCCGCACCGTCAATTTCTACTAATTCTAAGGTTTTAAGAAAGATTGTCTTTTCCAGTAATTCATGTATTTCACTATAAGGACGGCCAGATGAAAAGAATATCTTAAATCCCTCTGTGCGAATAATTTCTGCCGTCGCATCATCCTCCATAATATTTTCCGGTATGTATGTAATATCTTTGGCAATATCCCGTAAACTAGGAATAATGGTATATGCCCGAATATTCTCCATATCGCAGCCATCTTCAAAAAAAACTGTCGCCATAAAAGACTGCTTTTTCAGAGAAACTGCCTTCTTGTCCTGGCTGACATAATACTGTTTTTGACTGAGTACCGTACTTTCCTTAGCCACTGTCTGTACGCTGGGATTCACCTTTTTTAACTCATCAAGAAAACTGTGTGTTTGATCAATTAACGAAGAGGCATTGCCATCTGCATTGCCTCCACTCCTAATCTTGTCAATTTCATTTTTAATAAAATCGCCACTTGCCAAAATCAGATCTGACAGTATCATGTAATCAACGTTCTCCGGCTTACCCTCACGCAAATAAAAAAATACATCTTCAACACAATGAGCAAGCTGTGCAATAGTATCAAACATCATCATTGCCGCTGCCCCTTTAATGGAATGCATAATACGGAAAATCTCATTAATTGCTGCTATGTTATAGCCGTCGCATTTTTCACTGTCAATTACACTTTGCTCTAATTGCTCCACAAGCTGAGTGGTTTCAAACAAAAATAGCTCCAACATGGGTTCCATTGTAGATTCATCTGACACAATAATCGTCCCCTTTGATGACTCTTTACCAAGCCACAACTTTGTTAAGAGTTTCTAGTACCTTGTCTTCTTTAAATGGCTTTACAATGAAATAGTTGGCACCGTTCATAATTGCCTCTTTAACAAACCGCTCCTGCCCCATGGCGGAAACCATGATAACTTTAGCATCTTGATCATATTCCTTAATCTTTTTCAACGCCTCCAATCCAGACATTTCAGGCATAGTAATATCCATTGTGACAAGATCAGGCGCACATTCCATGTATTTTTTTACCGCTTCGACTCCATTTTCGGCATTACCAATAACTGAAAATCCGTTTTTCTCCAAAATTGATTTCAAAGCCATTCTCATAAAAAGCATATCATCGACAACCAATACTGTTTTCATTTTTTTACCCTCCAGTTTATCATTTTACTTTAGACTACAAGACGCCAAGTATCATATTTATAGCCATTAGGGTTTTACTTCGTAAAGAAAAGTTACGTCCGTGTAAGCGCCACTCCAGACAAATGTTGCCAAGTGTTCCAATAATAATATCTGCTACAATTCCACTATCAACCTGAGGATTAATCTCACCCGCTTTCTTTCCTTCCTCAATCACATCCTTTAAAAAATTTTTACGACTGCCAAGAATGCTTTTAATCTTATCAACAAAGTCTGGTTCTGATAACAGGACACCGTATATTTGTGTCACGGCGGTAATGGCCGGGTAATTTTCATAATAGGTTATATAGGAATCTACCAAAAAGACGATTGCCTCCTTCATTTTTAGACCTTTTAATTTGACTGACTGAAATATATCGGAATCATACTTTGAAAAATAGTCTAATACATCAAGAACAATATCACTTTTCGATTTAAAATGTCGAAATAACGTTCCTTCTGATATACCTTGTCTTTTCGCAATCTCACGTGTTGATAAGCCCTGAATACCAAGGTCATCAATTATTTCAATAGCAGTTAAGATAACATTTTCTTTACGATGGAGAAACTTACTTGCATTATTGCTCATTACGCCCTCACCTTATCGAGCGAGTGTTTACTCGCTTTTATAATAATTTTATGCCTATTCCTTTCCATTGTCAAACAAATTATGCTAAATTAAGTTATTTTTTTGTTAAATTTTACAACAAAGTATGAGTTTTACTAAAAAATTCAAATTCAAGCAAACTAAAAGACCGTGCAAAGCTTACGAAGCCTTGTACGGTCTTTGTTTTTAACAATCAGACTACCGCTTTTGTTAATTAATGCATACATTGATTTCCCTTCTCAACAAGTTTTTTATATAGATTTTTTACTTTTAAGATAAATTTCCGTATCCTTAATTTTAGTACTGGCAACCTTAGATTTTTTTACGGTCCTAAGTCTAAATGGGGTCACGTCACGAAACGAAAAAAACCGCACGTTTAGCGTAGTAAGATGTTACTATGATTCTAACAATTTAAGAATTTTGGTTTGAGTTAGTATTTCATGAGTTACAAACTTTCCGTTTAAAAATACGCTATATCTCGTTACAGGGCAGGTATGACTCTGCGCTTGTTCTTTACTGGTGATTTGATGAACTCTTACAGGACGGGAATAGTCTTTTGCTAAGATCTCATGGGCATAATTGACTGCAAATGGACATTGCGCAGTAAAATAAACGTCCAATCCATCACCATTACTAATGGTTAATTGCTTTGCGTTTGTACGAAACTTAGGTAAAGGAGCTTGAGGATTGAATCGTTTTACGACTAATTCATATGGAGTTACAGTATCACATACTTCAAAGCCATTTTTTATGAAAAAGTTTTTTTCAGACAAGTATGGCTTCTTTTTATTACTTGAAATTAATACTATACCGTTCATGCCTTCAGAATCTTTTTCACATTCTTCAAATAGTTTAGTTCCCCAACCTTGACCTTTAAATCTTCCTGATACCCAATGGCAATTAATAAACATATAACCATTTGCTTCGATTGGAACCCAGGCATTTTCGGCAGGTAAATATTCGATAAATACCTTTCCTCTTTCGTTTAGCCGCTTGAATTTCAATCCTTCTTCAAATCGGCAAGTAAGCCATTCCTTTTTTAGTCTTACGCCGGATTCACCCTTTTTGTCAGATAAGGCGCAACAAATATGTTCTTGACCTATGTTTTGTTTAGATAGGCATATAATACCCACTAGTTATACCTCCAGTTGCATATTTAGGCCGCACCCGGACACCCATTTTGGTAGTATCCGGACAGTGTAACGGCCACATCCGGATTTGCTGCCCCCAAAACTATTATATTTATGCTTCAATAAACAAGGGGTATATCCTCTTTTTCCAAAAAAGCAAAAAAAAACCAGTATCTTATTTGAAAGATTGCTGGTTTTATAGGCCATTACTTGAATGTAACTCAAGACTCCCACCTAAATTAACGATGTTTCAGCTATGCTGAAATGAGCTCACGCCCATAAATCACTAAGGGTTTTTTTAATGAATTTGCGGATTTTATCAATACGCTTAAGCACATCTTGCAGCTTGTTGCCATTGATAAGGACCAGGTCTTCCATTTTGCTCCGGTATTGGCCGAATTCTTTCTCCATTTCGTCAAGAACCTCTCTAAGCTGCTGAACAGCAGGCTCAAACTCGATAATAGCCGAAGGCTCAATCTGCCAACTGCGGCCAGTCAATGTGACAGAATCCCCATACTTGGGTATATAGGTTGGTATGTTAAACTTGTCAGTAATAAGTGCCGCAAATGGCTCTGACATTTGGTGTTCACCATGAACAACAAAGATATTAGCCGGTTTGCTCGTAAAATTGCTTAGCCAGGTTGTCAGCTGTTCCTTATCAGCATGAGCGGAAAAGCCCTCAAGGTTAGCAATTCTGGCCTTGACAGTGATTTCTTCGCCCATAATCCTAACCTTTTTAATGCCTTCTAATAAACGCCGTCCCATGCTGCCTTGCGCCTGATAACCAACAAACAGCACGGTGCTCTCCGGTCGCCACAAATTATGCTTCAGGTGATGGAGAATACGTCCTGCATCGGCCATGCCGCTCGCTGAGATAATAATGGCGGGATGGTCCAAATTGTTAATGGCTTTGGATTCCTCGGCTGTCTTGGCAACAGTCAATTGCGGAAACTGTAAAGGATGCTCCTGGTCTTTATACAGCAGATCATAGGCTTCGCGATCATATTCCTGTGAGTTCTTTAAGAAGATCTCTGTAGCCGAAATAGCCAGCGGACTGTCAATAATTACCGGAATTTTAGGAATCAAACCTTCTTTAAACAAAGTATACAAATTGTAGAGAAGGGTTTGCGTACGGCCAACAGCAAACGACGGGATTATGACGTTACCGCCTTGCTCAATCGTTTCATTAATATATTGAGCTAATTTTTCTATCGGGTCACTCGGATCATGAATCCGATCCCCATAGGTTGATTCAAGAATAAGATAGTCAGCCTGCTCAATAACAGCCGGATTCCGAATAATTGGTTGGTCAGGCTGACCCAAATCTCCAGAAAATAAAATTTTTGTAGTCTCGCCGTTTTCTACTGCCACAATCTCCACCATAGACGAACCTAATATATGGCCAGCTTCCCGAAAGGTAAGTGTCACCTCGTCTGATATTTTGATCGCTGTATCATAAGCCATCGGTGAAAATTGTTGTAAGCAATTATAAGCCTCATCTACGGTATACAGCGGTTCGATCGGCTTGCGTCCGGCCCGTTGTCCCTTCCGGTTAGCAAGCTCAGCCTCAAACTCTTGAATGTGTCCACTGTCAGGCAGCATAATACTAGATAATTCAGCGGTTGCTTTAGTAGCATAGATGGTTCCCTGGAAACCTAAATTGCACAGACGCGGCAGCAAACCGCTATGATCAATATGGGCATGGGTTAGAAATACAGCCTCGATATCTGCAGGATTATAGAGAAATGGCCGTCTGTTGAGGGCAGTAATGGCCTTCGAGCCCTGAAACATACCGCAATCAACTAAAAACTTCTTTTGCCCGACTTCCAAAAGATAAGAAGACCCGGTTACCATACCTGCGGCTCCCAAAAATGTTAAATGCATAAGCTTGCTCCTTTTAAATTATTGTACTAATTATCTTTTTAAATTCTACATTTGTTCTCTTTCCCCTGCAGAAAATAGTAAAAACCGGGGCATTATTGCTCCCGGTTCCTTGTTGATAGTAATTATACGATAATTACGCTTCGCCCAATACCCGTACTTCAGGATGGAGAGAAACGCCAAACTGCTTATAAACGCTATCCTGAACCTTGCTGATTAAAGCCAACACATCCTGGGCGGTTGCACCGCCAGCATTAATAATAAAACCTGCATGCTTTGTAGAAACCTGCGCACCACCGACACTAGTTCCTTTCAGTCCGGCTTTTTCAATTAGCGTACCCGCAAAATGACCATTAGGACGTTTAAAGGTACTGCCCGCACTCGGCATCTCAATTGGCTGTTTGGTTTGACGCATCGCAGTGTAGTCGTCAAGTCGTACGCGAATCAAGTTATTTACGCCATTTGAGAGCGCCAGTTCTACTTCACAAATAAGACAGCCATTTTCCTGAAAGACACTATGACGATAACCAAACTTTAGTTCTTCCCCCGAAAACCGTTTTAACTCGCCGCCCGCACATACTGCCGTAACAGCCTGCACTACTTGGCTCATCTCACCTTCATAGGCACCGGCATTCATAAAAACTGCACCGCCAATACTGCCAGGAATGCCAATAGCAAATTCAAACCCTGTCAGATCATGTTGGGCAGCATACTTGGATACCGCCGCTAAAAGCGCACCGGCACCAGCAACGACAGTATGACCGTTATGCCGGATACAGCCCATCTCAGGACCAAATTTCAAAACCAGACCACGGATTCCCCGGTCTAATACCAATACATTAGAACCATTACCTAACACAGTAACAGGTATGGCAAACTGTTTAGTAATATGCAAAATCGCAGCCACCTCTTGAACTGAAGCAGGCAGTGCAAGATAATCAGCCGGACCACCGATGCGAAAGGTAGTGTGTTTAGACATAGCTTCATTAACTAGCAGTCTTTCCGGGGGAATAGCTTTTTTCAATTCGGCAGCAAAATCCATATTTCTACTAACCAACATCTCATTCTTTGCCAAATAAATCCATTCCTTCAGCGACCGCATCGCCAATTATTTTATAGATATCAGCAGCAAGCTGCTGAAAACGCATGTGAGCGTGGATAAAGTCTCTAGCTTTAGGATTTAGGACAATGAGCTCATACATTTTTTGAAGTTCCTGAGATTTCTCTTTATTTTCCGGGTTGCCAGCCATTATATCATATTCAGCAGCCAGCTTTTTCTTAAAAAAATCTTGCACCATGGTTTTGCTAGTTATGTCACTATCAAGATTTTTCTTGGCAGCTAAAAAGGCCTGATACTCCTCAGAATTTCTCAGCGTCCTCCCTAATTCATGGGCTTTATCATGTACAGTCATGAAGATTCCTCCAGTTCACCATCTATTTTATGCGTTATATTCAGCATGTATACGCTAAAAATCCTTCTTCAGCATTGCTAAATAATAATCCTGCATTGTTTTGGCATCTTTAGCCTGAGTTCCTGCTGACTCGCAAATAATCCGGGGGGTGTACCCCTGATCAGCGATGACAGTTAATAACGGCTCATGCGGCGGCCCATAGGGATCACCAAAACACCAATGCCGTTTTTCGCCCGCCCTGGTAAACTCAATGGGGCTGAAATGGATATGCAGATTTTTTGCCGCTTCTGCCCCCAGTGCTTCGCCTATTTTTTCAAATACAGCGGCAAACTCTGCACTTGTCGTATATAGACCACCTGTCACAGCATGCATATGGCCAAAATCGACTGCTGGCCGGACCCGCTTATCCAGCTTACATAGCTCAAGTACTTCTTCAAGCGACCCCAGCTGATTTTGCTTACCCATAGTTTCTGCCAACAGTTGCGGACCTGTCAAGCCCTGATCCTCAGCTTGCTCTAAAACCCTGGCAAACAAACGCTTGGCCCGCTCCATAGCCTGACGCCGGTCAGCACCTTTACCAGGGCCGCCAATATGAAACACAATCCGGTCAGCTCCCATCCATTTGGCTACTTCCAGCGATCGCAAAAAGTGCCGCTGCGTGTTACTTGCCGTAGTCTCATCTTCGGTAGCCAGACTAATATAATACGGCGCATGAATACTAAGCTTAGTGCCATATTGAGCGGCCTTCTGTCCCACCAATTCAGCCGTAGGCTGTTTGATAGTAACCCCACGACTGCATTGATACTCATAGGCCTTAAGTTCCTGGCCTGCTAACCATTCCGGCATGTCAGCCGAAGCCTTATGTCCAGATTCATAAAACGCATCTGGATTTCCTGCCGGTCCAAATTGTGCAAACATCGTATCACCATCCTAAAGGCTTTGCTACCTTAGTCCCGGAAACTCCAGCTGCCTAAATGCTTCATATACTGCAACAGCTACCGCGTTCGACAGGTTAAGTGACCTGGCATCTTCAATCATCGGAATGCGAATACAGTTATCTGGATTAGCATTCAGCAGTTCCTGCGGCAGCCCGGCAGTTTCTTTGCCAAATACCAGCAAATCATCACTCTGATAAGCAATATCACTATGGCGTTTTCTGGCTTTGGTAGTATTAAAATAAAAATTATGACCTTGATATAGCTTCACTACTGCAGCAAAATTTTCGTGCACATGCACTTTGACTAAATGCCAATAGTCAAGCCCGGCCCGTTTTAAATAGCGGTCTTCAATGGAAAATCCTAATGGCTTTACCAAATGCAGTTCACAGCCAGTGGCTGCACACAATCTCGCAATATTACCTGTATTGCCGGGAATCTCCGGCTCTACCAGTACAATATGCATCAAAATCACTCCAATTATACAATATCTGTCTTTTTCACCGCTGCTTTCAGGGCTTCCTGTTCACTGCCGGTTTGCAACACAATAACAGCCAGCACTACAAGCAGCCCGCCCAGCATTTGCAGCAAGCCCATAACCTCACCCAAAAGCAAATAGGCAGTAGCAGCAGCAATTACCGGTTCCAAACAAGCGGTAATACCTACATTGGTCGGCGATAAGAAGCGTATGCCAAAAAAATACAACAAAAAAGGTATCACTGTCGAAAACACAGCAATATAAGCAAAAAGCCACCAATTTTCAGTAGTTATAGTCCCTTGAACCCAGGCTTCCGGCGATACCAGCCACCAAAATAAGCCAGCAAAACCAAACGAATAGGTTACAGCCGTCAGTGGGTGGTACCTTCGTACCGCCCGCCGGCCATATACTGTGCTAAATGCCATCGACGCAGCCGCTAATAAGCCGCTGGTAAGCCCTAGCACACTAATTGAAGCCCCGCCGCCAGCGTTAAGCATAATCAAAAAACCGCCTAAAGTGGCTAAAGCAATAGCCACACCACGCCTGGCGCCTAACCGCTCTTTTTCGAAAACAACAGCGTAAACAGCCATAAATACGGGTGCCAGATACTGCAAAAAAACAGCGGTAGCTACATTTGTTAGGCTAATGGTGTAAAAATAAAAAAACTGCAACAGTGCCATTCCCCCTGTACCCAGCAGCGCAAAATAAGCAATCTCCCGGCGTGGAATAACAAGCAGCCGTCTATTGTAAACAAAGAGTCCGATTAGCATTAATAAAAATGACAAAGTCAGACGAATCTTCACCAACAGAAAAGGCGTAATATTTTGATTAAATAACGCTTTGGCTGCCGAACCGCCAACACCCCACATACAGGCAGCAGCAATAACGGCAAAATAACCATATACTTCTTTGCGCATGACAACTCCTTAGTAAAAGATCAAAGTAAAATCTATTCTACACCAAAAGCAAAAATCCTACCCCTTGCAGCTGATTTTTGATATACTCACGCAGCACAACTCATACATTGTAGAGAAACACCACTGGTAATACCATAAACAAAAGGGAGGATAAAAATGGCTGAAGGAAAAATCAGACACCTGTTCCCTGGCGGCAATACTCCCCAAGGCTTTTTTTCTTATTATGATTATGTAATCCCCACTGATGCAACACGAATTTTTTTATTAAAAGGCGGGCCTGGTGTCGGTAAATCCACTTTTATGAAAAAGATTGGGCAAACACTTGTTGAACATGGTTTTGATGTTGAGCATCACCATTGTTCCAGTGATCCTAATTCCCTTGACGGGTTGGTCATACCAGCACTCCGGGTTGCCTTGATTGATGGCACCGCTCCTCATATTGTCGACCCTAAACATCCTGGCTGTGTTGATGAAATTCTCAACCTTGGCGAATATTGGAACGAAACGAAGATGATTCATAACAAAATTGAAGTAATAGCCTATACCAAAGAAATCAGCAGGCGCTTTCAGCGCGCTTATCGTATGCTAAAGAGTGCCAAGGCAGTCTATGACGATTGGGAAGCCGCCAACTGTGAAGCCATGAATTATAATCTTGCTAACCAAAAAGCTGCAAATAGTATCGAATCAATTTTTAGTAACATAACTACTGTTGGTTACGGCAAACAGCGGAAGCTCTTTGCTTCAGCTATTACGCCTAATGGCCCGGTAAATTATATTGATTCTATCAGTGCCGGCTTCGCAAAACGTTATATTATCACCGGCTTGCCTGGTACCGGTAAAGCAACCTTGCTGGCTAAGGTTGCCGATACAGCCATCGCCAAGGGGCTGGATATTGAAGTCTTTTTCTGCCCGCTTGACCCGCGTAAACCCGAACATATCCTTATTCCCGCCTTGGATACAGCCCTCATAACCTCAACCCCGCCGCATAATCAAAGTTTTACCAACGCTACCGCTGTTATTGACATGAATGATTGCCTTGATACAGACATCACCTTACGGTTAGAGCCGGTAACTGATTATGATCGAACAACTTTCTGGGAGCTTTTTGGCAAAGCAGGTGCTTATATCCATGAAGCTAAGAAGCTGCATGATGAACTTGAGACTTACTATATACCCAATATTAATTTTAACGGTGTCGATGTGCTCAGAGTAAAAACGTTAGCACGAATATCCGGTTACGCCGCCAAGCAGTGAACCCGTTCCAGCAAAGCTAAGCCCCCGCCGCCTAAAATGGTGGGAGTCTTCTTATTCTCAGCTTAGGCTCTCAGCATTCTTAGCCGCATTAATAGCTGAGATAATTTGGAGCCAAAAAAGGGTATTCTGCTAATATCACGCTCTGTCACTCCACCAAGCAGTAGTAGAACAGCGCCGTAAATGATGGCCGCTAAACACATAACCCCA
Organism: Sporomusa sp. KB1; assembly: GCF_007830295.1. Taxonomy (GTDB): domain Bacteria; phylum Bacillota; class Negativicutes; order Sporomusales; family Sporomusaceae; genus Sporomusa. The sequence goes on from NZ_VLKC01000002.1 coordinate 5,062,182, forward strand.
AATGTCGCAATAGCATCACTAACTCCGCCTGCTACCATGAATTGATAGATAACATCAATACTTGCCCCCATAACAATGGCTGCAAGGACACATTTCCATAGTTCCTGCCAGTCCATGTGCAAACCTGTGTATTTGGCAACAAAATATAAATTTAGCAACGCAGCAACGCCAATATCGGCATTAGTCGCCCAACCAGCCCCTTGTATCCCCAGACTAGGCATAGCAGTCAGATTCCAATTTAACAGGACTTTGACTGCAGCCGCAATGCCCATATTGATTACCGGCAATACAGTATAACCCATCCCCTGTAAAACCCCGGTTGTTATCTGATGAATACCTAACAGGTATATACCAAAAGAAAGTACTTTCACTACTTCCCCCGCTTGAGGCGCATGGTATATAAAGGCAGCAATCGGGGTTCCCAGCACCCACAGCCCCGCAACAGCGGGAATTGTCACAATATTGCCAAGCCGCATAGCTGAAGCTGCCCGTTCACGAATTTGCGCGATATTTCCCAATGCCTTGGCCTCTGACACAGCAGGCACAATGCTGGTCGCCAGCGCTGCTGTAATGACGGTTGCCAGATTAACCAGCGGCACTCCCATACCTGTCAAATAACCATATAATTCAGTAGCCTGCTCGACAGTATAACCAGCTACTTCCAGCCGGACAGGAACAATCAACAGATCTAAATTAGCCACCAGTGGCAGCATAATACTGGCAAAAGAGACTGGCAATGCCAGGACTACAATACGCCGCACAATACTGCTTGCCGCTTCCTGCTCCCGTTCTATTGGGCCTGCATAAAATCGTTTGCAATTGCGCTGCAGCCGCCAGTAGTAATAGAGTAATACACACAGTCCGGCTGCCGCTCCGGCACCAGCGCCCATGCTTGCACCACCGGCAGCATATTCAATACCTCTGGGAAGCAGCCAAATAGCAAATAACAGCATGGCTCCCACGCGAAATAGCTGTTCTACAATTTGGGACACAGCAGTGGGGGTCATGTTTTGCCAGCCCTGAAGATAACCCCGGAAACTGGAAAGTAACGTAACTAAAAAAACAGCCGGTGCTAGCGCCAGTAATGCATAATATGCACGTGGATCACGAATGACCTGATATTCAATTAACCAACCGGCACCAAAATAAACTAGCGTACTTAAAGCAATGCCTGTCACTGTAAGAATAGACAGCGACAAATAAAAAACCCGGTTAGCTCCCCGGTAATCTTGAAAAGCAACCTTTTCGGCGGTAATAACAGAAATAGCCACCGGAATACCGGCAGTTGACAGACTAAGCGCCAATAGATAGATGGGAAAGGCCATTTGATAGAGGCCGATCCCTTCCCCACCCAACACGCGCGACAGAATGATCCAGTTGAGCGAGCCAATAACTTTTACGACAATACCAGCAACTGTCAACACAAGAGTCCCTTGAAGAAGACGGTTAGGCTTACGTACTATTTCCTGTTGCTTCATATCCTGAGCTATTCATCCCTTCCCCAAAAACGGTCTTCAGTCTATTATACTAATTTTGGTCAGATTGTGTCCTGTTCTTCCAAAAGTAGTATACTGCAAAAGCGATAAGCAAAATTGCAACTATCAGACTAGCCTCATGACCCATCGTATTTAACTCGCGCCAATTTTCGCCCAACATTTGGCCGGCATAAATTAAAGCCACTGTCCACGGAAGGGAGCCTAACACGGTATAAAACATAAATTTACCTAGATTCACTTTGGCAAACCCGGCAGGCAGCGAAATAAAGGTACGGACAATGGGTAACAATCGGCTGAAAAAAGTGGCCTTTATCCCATAGCGGTCAAACCATCTTTGCGCAGTATCAACATGTTTTTTAGATAAAAACATGTATTTTCCATACTTTGTAACAAAAGGTTGTCCACCGTAAAACCCAATCAAATAAGCAACAATCGAACCTAGTAATCCACCTGACACCCCAGCAAAAACACTCATAGTAAAATCCAGCTTGCCAAGATATACCAGATACCCTGCAAAACCAAAAATAAGTTCACTAGGGACAGGTATACATGCACTCTCCAGCGCCATGCCGATAAAAATTCCGGTATAACCCAAAAGAGCAATATAATCAATTACAATTTGAAAAACCTGTTCCGCGACAATCGCCTCCTTCGCTTCATATTCTACCATGGTTTAGTAGTAAACTGCAAAACCGCTATTCAAAAGAATAGCGGTTTACCTTCTGATTTGTATTACTAATAAAATGTGGTAATATATACTCTATAAATACTATTAGGATTCGGCAGGTGTACACGTTGAAACGAATTTTTATTATTATGGCTCTAACCCTTTCCCTGCTTTACGTATTAGAAATCTCCGAAGCTGTTGGCCTCAAAAGTTTTAAACCCCATCTGGAAATTAATCATAAAGCCAATGAAAATATTTTACAATGGCAACGATTACCTTATTTTGCTTATTATGAGGTAGAAGCTTTGAGTATTCCGCCTGACAATGACGCTGAGCAAGCCACTGATACAGAGCTAATTGCCAGCTATCGTACTTGGAAAAACCAAATGCCTATTGACGAAAATTTTCCTTTTCGCACCTACTGGCGCGTATCGGCCCAAACTCTGTTTCATCAGCCGCTGGGCAAATACTCTGACCACGTTAACCTAACACAAACCATCGATGGAATAGCCGCCGACTTTAACAATGTAAAGCCAGAGCCCACTTCCTTTTACCCTGCCAGCACTCCGGCCTCTATCCGGCCAATGCTAACCTGGACGGTAGTACCAGGCGCCGTATACTATGAGCTCGAGTTCTTAACAGAACCACCGGAAAATCCCAACGATGTTTTTTCATCTGACAAGCAGGTTCTCTTAACCCGCGAGGTGTTTACCAATGGCTATAATGCTGATTTGTCCTGGTATGAAGGCAGCCGTATCTTCTGGCGCGTCCGCGCGCTAAATAATCACGGCAACCCCCTAGGCGTTTTTTCTAATGCTACTGAACTTTACCTTAATCACGATATTATCCCTGTCACCAGACCGCTGATCAATGAGCACAAACCGACCAACCTGCCTGCACCACTCTATCCCGCCTACTCCCTGATACCCGTATTGGGAGCTTTAAGCCATGAAATTGAGCTTACTCGTCAACCACCGGAAAACCCTGGTGGCATTGAACCCTCACAATACCGTATTTGGAGTCAAACAGTCATTGGCTTAAATGACTGTTATGACGATCAGCCTCGAATTATTCCCGGAAAATACTATTGGCGGGTACGTGGTATTGATGCCGCCGGCAATCCGGTCGGCGGCTATTCGGACGCCGCTGAATTTAGCGTTGACTTGAGCCGTGGACACTATGCGGCCACCTTTGGTGACAGTATCACCCACGGCGGCGGCGCTATCTCCTATTCACCTGCCGATTTTGATTACAGTTATCAAACCTATCTTAATTTTCCCGCTGTCAATCTTGGTAAAAGTGGTGATACTACGGCAGCTATGCTAGCCAGATTTGATCAAGATGTACTACCCTTCAAACCGAAATATCTACTAATACTGGGTGGTACCAACAGCCTGCGTGGCGGTGTCCCTGCTGCTCAGGTCATTACTGAGCTCACAGGGATTCGTGATAAATGCCTGACAAATGGCATTCGACCTATCTTTTTAACCTTACCGCCAATCAACCCGGATGCAATTGCTGATGTCTTCCATGAAGAAACAGTTAACAACTGGCGGGAAGAGTTTGATGCTGTCAATCAATTTATCCGGCAGCAGCGTTACTTTATCGACCTTGAACCTCACTTTCTTGACAGTAACCGTGAGCTTCCGGATTATTTGGCTATTGACGGCTTACACCCGGATATTGAAGGCAAAAAACTCATAGCACAAATTATAAATGCTCACTGGTCAAGGGTTGTTCGCTAGCAGCCTGTTCCAGTAGTAATAACTCATCGCGCCGTTGTTTTGCATTAGAAAAAAATTTATGAATGCTCGCTCTGTCGCCTTGACGAACCGCTGTCGCAACTTGGCTGACAATTTGACTAAATTTATCTAAACTGTCGGCAATTGGTTCAGCATTTGTCATGCAAATATCAGCCCACATATCAGCATTGGAAGAAGCAATGCGTGTTGTATCCCGAAAACCGCCGCCTGCCAGTTTGATGCTGTTTTCCTGGTCTTGCAAATACGTAAGCAGGTTTACCAGCGCAGCAGCGCCAATATGTGGTACATGACTGATTAAAGCCGTACACCAATCATGCTCGGCAGCATTCATTTCCGTGATTCTGGCCCCTGTCCAGTTAATCACCTGCCGTACTGCTTCTACAGCTGCAGCATCCCCATCCCTTGTAGGAGTGAGTATATACCACTTATCGTAAAAAAGTGTGTCAACGGCAGCTTCGATGCCACTTTTTTCGCGCCCGGCCATGGGATGACCGGGAACGTAATGAACACCCTGTGGTAATACTGCCGCGATTTCTTGTATTAGATAAGTTTTAGTACTGCCAGTGTCTGTCAAAATAGCGCCTGGTTTTAAATGGGGTGCTATTTCTTTTATGAGCGTCGCTATTTGCAGTACAGGCGTACACACAAAAATCATATCGGCACTCTTTATGCCTGTTTTATAATCAGCAGTAATCCGGTCAGCAGCGCCGCATTGTTTGGCTTTAAGCATTGACAATTCGTTCGTGTCAATGCCTGTAACTTCAACCTTCTCCCCCTGGGAGGCTTTGATGGCCAAACCAAGCGAACCGCCAATTAACCCCATACCGATGATTGCAATCTGTTTGATTGCCGGCTTCATGCCATTTTCCTGCCAACTGCCGCAGCAATAATACCCACTTCATTCATCAGAGCTTGGAAGTTAGCAGGAGTCAACGACTGACTGCCATCAGACAAGGCCTCTGCCGGATTAGGATGAACCTCAATCATTAAGCCGTCAGCTCCGCCGGCCACGGCTGCTTTAGCCATGGGTCTAACCAGTTTCCACACGCCGGTGCCATGACTGGGATCGACAATCACCGGCAGATGACTCAAGTCTTTAAGTGCTGCTGCCGCACTCAAATCCAACGTGTTGCGGGTGTAATCCTCGAATGTCCGGATACCGCGTTCGCAAAACATAACATTAAAATTGCCTTCACTTAATATATACTCGGCCGCATGCAACCACTCATTGATAGTTGCCGCCATCCCACGCTTTAACAGCACTGGCATACCGCTTTTACCTACTGCCTTAAGCAGTTGAAAGTTTTGCATATTGCGGGCACCGATTTGTAATACATCGGCATAAGCACTTACCACCGATACGGATTGGATATCGACAACCTCAGTAACTACTTTTAGCCCAGTGACCTCCCTGGCCTCGGCCAACATTTCCAGCCCCTTTTCCTCAAGCCCCTGAAAAGAGTAGGGTGAAGTCCGCGGCTTGTAGGCGCCCCCTCGCAAAAACTGAGCACCAGCTGCTTTAACAATTTTTGCTGATTCCAGCAGCTGCTCTCTGCTTTCCACTGCACAAGGACCTGCCATCACTACCAGATTAGTACCGCCAACAAGTACCCCGCCAATATTAATCACTGTATCTTCGCTCTTGATTTCCCGGCTGACCAGCTTATAACCAGCAGTAACAGATATCGCCTTCTCTACACCAGCCATGGCCTCTAAAGGTAGTTGAGCCATTAATTTTTTTTCACCAATCAGGCCAATAATTGTACGTGATTTTCCTTCTGACAAATGTACTCTTAATCCAGCGCCTGTTACCCGGGCAACCACGGTGTCAATCTCTTTTTGAGTAGCTGCCGGGCTCATCACAATAATCATAGTTGTCGCCTCCTAAAATTTTTGGAAAATAAAAAAAGCCCCATCCCTAACAGGGACGAGACTTTACTCGCGGTACCACCCTGCTTGCTTAAAATAGCAAGCCACTCTTTTCAGGTACAGGACATTCCGATACCCTAGCCTCTGATAACGGTGGCATCCGGCGCGGTCTACTTGGAATCAATCCGTTCAACCTGCTGCTCACAGGTGTATTTCAATAAGCACGCCTACCGGGTCACACCACCCCCCGGCTCTCTGATAATAGCGCAGCCAATTTACTTATCCCATTCATTGCATTTGCATATGCTGTTGCCAATGAATATATCACATAACAAAATTCCTGTCAATAGCCTTATTTATTCTAACGCATTTTTACTCATTAACTGCTCTAGCGCCTGAGCCAGCTGATCAGGACAAGAAGTTGCTTTAGCGCCGCATCTTATCCCTTTTAATTTAGTAATAACCGCATCGACTGTCATTCCTTCTGCCAGCCGGCTTACGCCCTGTAAATTACCAGGGCAGCCTGATTGAAAATGAATTTCCTTTACGATATTGTCTTCTACCAGGAACTCAATCTTTTTTGAACACACACCGCTGGGTATGTAAGTATTCATGTTCCGCTCTTCCTTCCTACTTATGGATTATGGAAACATTATAGCATACAACCTGTACGGTGAACATTACTATTTTACGACCGGCGAACAGCATCAATCAATGGCGGTACAACCTGTTTTTTACGTGACATAACGCCAGGCAAATACCAGGTGCCATCTGGGCGTCCTTCGCCAAAAGCGGCTGCAATCAGTCCTGCTGGCTGTCCGTAGTAGAGCAGATATGTTGCCTCGTCTACTATGCCCGTAATAAGCAATATTGCCATATTATACGGCTCTTTATTGCAAATGGCCTGTAACGCAGCTTCCAGTTGGCTTTGCTGTTGAAGTACACTTTCCGGATCCATAATTGAGAGTTGACTTATGGCAACATAATATTCGCCAATCTGAAATTCCTTCAAATCGGCAGCCACAATATCAGCCGGTGTTAACTTATCAATGACTGAACCAGCTTTTAGCATCGCCATACCAAAATCCTGAATAGTAAGCCCAACAATTTGGGCTAGTTTATTGGCCGTATCACCGTCTTTTTTCGTTGCTGTAGGTGATTTAAAAAGTACAGTATCAGAGATGATGGCAGCTAACAACAGACCGGCAATCGACTTAGGTATTGGAACATTCCGCTGCCAGTACATATTAGCCACAATAGTAGCTGTCGACCCTACCGGTTCATGCCTGATAAATATTGGTTCACTAGTCTCTAGTCCACCTAATCGGTGATGGTCAATAATTTCAACAATTTTGGCTTCTTCTATTCCGTCTACTGCTTGCGAACGTTCATTATGGTCAACCAGAATAACCTGATCACGCTCAGGCACAATCAGCCGGTCCCGATCAATAAGCCCCACCAGATTTCCTGCCTGGACAACTGGATAATTGCGGTAGCCGGTACGAATAATACTATTTTTTATATCAGAGACCAGGTCCTCAGGTTTAAAGGAAGCAACATTAGTTTTCATGATGTTCCGCACCGGAATACTCTGGTTGATCAAGCGTGCACAGGTATAGGTATCCTGCGGTGCTCTAATGATATAGGTGCCTGCCGCCTGAGCTGCAGTTTCCACCTCAGGTGCAACCTCAAAATCACCAGTAACAATTAGGCAAGATACACCAATAGCAATACAAGCCAGTTGAGCCTTGGTACGATTGCCTACCAGAACGATATCACCAGGCTTAATAACTTTAGTCATCGTCTTGGTATGAGACGCAGCAATTTTCACATGCCCCTCAATGATCCGTGACAACTCCCCACCACACACAAGTGTGCCATTAAGGCAGCGTAAAATTCCCGCATAGTTAACACCAGTTTCCCGTAAATCCTGCATACCCAGTTCACTGACATACCGCTCAGCCAAATCGCTAACTGTGACTATTCCTACTAGCTTGCCGCCATTTTCAACAACAGGAATGGATTTCAGATTATGGGATTGAATCAGCTGACCTAGCTTCCGCAAGGTGTTCCAGGGATGAATTGTTATAATATTTTCATGCATTACATCTTTGGCCCGGGGATATATGTCTAAAATAAGTTGTGGCGGCTGAACACTAAAAAGTTCTAATACATATTTAGTCTCGGCATTAATCTTTCCCGCCCGTGCCGGAACTACGTGCTCGCCCAAAGCTGTTTTTAGATTTGCATAAGCAACTGCTGAGCAAATAGAATCAGTATCAGGATTGCGATGACCAATTATGTAAATTGGTTTGGACAAGCTATTCTCAACTCCTCAATCTATACTCTTCTGGAATTTTTTCATATATATATATATATGACCAGGCCCTATTCAGCCTCATGGAGGAACTTGAACAGATACCTGGCCTTAAACGAATAGAACAAGCAGTTATTGAACTATTAAACTATGTATTAAGGTCTGGCACATTCACCAGCTTCCCCTTTCATAATGGCTAAACCATGATCAAGCGCTGGCAAAATAACTTCCAAACATTCGCGTACACCTTTGGGACTACCAGGAAGATTGATAATAAGCGTTTTGCCACGTAACCCAGCTACCGCCCGCGACAACATCGCCCGTGAAGTTTTTTCCAGCGATTTAGCCCGCATAACTTCCGGAATACCAGGAACTTGTCTGTCAATTACTGCCAAAGTAGCTTCTGGTGTTACATCCCGTGGCCCAAGCCCAGTGCCACCGGTAGTGAGAATGATATCTATCTTTTCATTGTCAGCCATGTTAATCATAGCCTGACTAAGAACCTCACGCTCATCAGGAACAATTACATACTGCTTAACCTCGCCAAGCTGTGCCAGTGTCTCAGCAATAGCCTTACCGCTCAAATCCTCGCGTTCACCGCGTGACCCTTTATCGCTGGCTGTGATAATGCCAATACTATACATTTTCGATCACCTCTAGTGTATCACCATTAGCTACCCGTCCGCCAGTCACTACGATCGCAAATATGCCTTCTTTAGGCATAACACAATCACCAGCCTGATAGTAGATACTGCAGCGGTTGTGACACTCTTTACCAATTTGACTGACTTCCATTAGTACATCACCAATTTTTAATTTCGTACCAATAGGCAACGCTGGTAAATTAATTCCCTCAGTCGTCAAGTTTTCAGCAAAATCTCCCGGATGAACATCAAGCCCTTTTTGTCGCATTTTTTCAATGCTTTCTACAGCTAGAAGACTGACCTGGCGGTGCTGGAACCCGGCATGAGCATCGCCTTCCAGGCCAAGTCCGACTAAAAGATTAGCCTCCCCGACATTTTTTTTGCGTTCGCCTTTATTTTTGCTGGTGCAAACTGCTACAATCTTTCCTTGCATTGTTTAATCCTCCCTTACAAAATTACCGCTTTTTCCGCCTGACTTAGCGCGTAATCGGACATATTCGATAGTCATTGCCTTATCTACTGCTTTGCACATATCATAGATCGTCAAGGCAGCTACTGACACGGCTGTCAAAGCTTCCATTTCCACCCCAGTCTTGCCGGTGGTTTTTACTATCGCCTTAATATTAATAGCATTAGCTGCGTCTTCAATGGTAAATTCAAGATTAACGCCAGTCAGCAAAAGCGGATGACACATGGGAATTAAATCCCAGGTCCGCTTGGCTCCCATTATCCCCCCTACTTGAGCTACTCCTAAAACATCACCTTTGCCCATCGCACCTTGTTTCACTAACGCAAGAGTAGTTGGCTTCATAGTAATCCGGCCTTCAGCCACAGCTTCCCGTTTGGTCTCATCTTTAACAGTTACATCTACCATCCGCGCCTTACCGGCGTGATTAAAGTGTGTTAATTCCTCCATGACTACCTCCACCATTAGTAAAGTATCTTTTTTTATATTCTGTCATTTCTTTCACAATTCCTGCAATATTTTATGGCAACTTATTTTTCATGGTAAGGGTTAGAACAGTTTAATCTACTGCTAACACAAAAAAAAGAAGGTGCTAAAGTATTTTAGTAACAAACTAACAAAGGCCTAGCTTCTTACTGTTAAGAAGTTAAGCCTAATTAATTTATCCTTAGACTACCTTTTTATGCTACTTTTTTAACTCATCCACCAATTTGCGACATTTTCCGAAAAAACTGTGTTGGCTCATCCGGATTTGTCAGGGTATGGCCCTGCGGCTTTTTGGCAATAGTCTGATAAAAAAGTTCGGCAATTTCATCGTCACTGGCACCATTACGTAGCGCAGTCTTAACATCAATCTCCTGATTAGACAATAGACAAGGCTTGAACTTTCCGTCAGCAGTCAGGCGGATCCGGTTGCATACACCACAAAAATGTTCAGAGATTGGGGTAATGAAACCAAATGATCCTTTGGCCTGTGGCAAATTATAGTATTTCGCCGGACCATTGCCGCAAATATCAATAGTGGGCTTTAGCTTTCCCCGCCCGAAACTATTAATCATAGTCTTAATCTCTTCAATACTCGGGCCAGGACCAGTCGCGCTTTCGCCTATCGGCATGTATTCGATAAACCTGACCGATACAGGCTCACGGTGTATAAAGTCAACAAAATAAGCAATATCCTGTTCAGTAATCATATTCGTAAGTACAATATTTAGTTTAACCGGTGTCAGTCCCACCGCCAAAGCGGCTTCAATCCCTTGCAGTGTCTGGACAAGATCGCCGCCGCGGGTAATTTGCCGAAATAGTTTTGGATTAATGGTGTCAAGGCTAATGTTAACACGTGTCAAACCGGCTGCTTTTAACTTTCCGGCCATAGCTGCCAACAGACTACCGTTCGTCGTCATTGATATATCCGTAATGGTTTGTAATGCGGTAATATCGCGGATAAATTGGATAATGCCTTTACGAATAAGCGGTTCGCCACCGGTCAAACGGATTTTCTTTACTCCGTGATTGCTAAGAATTCTTATAATCCGTAAAAATTCTTCATATGACAGAATTTCGTCATGACTGAGCATTTTTACACCCTGTGCCGGCATACAATAAGCGCAACGAAAATTACATCGGTCAGTTACAGAAACCCGCAAATATTGGATTTGTCGGTTATAGCTGTCAAACATACCACTCACGCCTTTGCTGTTTACTTATTTAGTACCCTTACTTCTAGAAAATCGGCCAAAGCACTAGGATCATCAAGTGCAAAATGTGGTATTGTCTCATATACAATAATATCCGAAACCACGGCCAAAAGTTCTGGTTTCACGCCAAGTGGGGCATTAATGTTCCCTTGGCGATATACTTCAATTTTACACTTTGCTTCCTGCTTATACCCTTCGGTAAAAATGATATCCACATTGTCTATGTAACCAGCGACCTGGTCAAGCGACAGTTCTTGATCAGTCTTTTTAATCATGGCCATTTTATGTGGTGAAGCCAAACACACTACATCAGCACCGGCCTCTGCATGCCGCCAGGTATCTTTGCCTGGCTTATCTATCTCAAAGTCATTGTGATGATGCTTAATAACTGCAACTTTATAGCCCCGTCGCTTGCATTCAGTAACTAATTTCTCCAAATATGTTGTTTTTCCACTATTTGATCGCCCTACTACAGATATTATAGGAATCATTATTCTCTCCTTAAAAAGTGATTTTTAAAGCAACTTAATTATCAGCAAAAACCGATCAATTACTCTATATTATGAAAAGTTCTTCATCAGACCCAATTAACCTTCCTCTAAAATCATTATTTACAAATTTTTCTCACAATAACAGTTTATCATAAAGGAAGAGTGGAGGTATTGCCTATTCCTCTACCTATTAGGAACCCTAGACAAAGTATGACCATATCAACTAAATATATATACAAAAAACGTCCGTGGCAAATTTTTCATTGACACGGACGTTTTTTACAGTTTTTTAACCATAGCAATCTCATCACAATTAGGGAACTTAGGACAATTAATGCACTCTTTCCACATCTTATGAGGCACGCTCTCTTTTGGTACTTCTTCAAAATCCAATTTGGCAAAAAAACCCGGCTGGTAGGTTAAAGCAAACAAGGTTTTAATACCAAGTTCTCTAGCCTCTTCTGTTAAAATCTCAACAATTTTAGTACCTACCCCGGTCTTTATCTTGCTAGGATGGATAGCCAGTGCCCGTATCTCGCCCAGTTCATCCCACACCAAATGCAACGCGGCAATACCAACGATTTGCCCATCTTCTACTGCCAGGATGAATTCCCGCAGACCTTCATACAGGGTATTGCGCGCCCGTGCCAGCATCAACCCCTGTTCAGCATAATCATTAATTAATTTAAGGATGTCTTCCACATCACTAAATTTCGCCTTACGAAAAATCATATTCATTCCCCCAATTCTTTGTATCATTATACATCCAGGGTAATATTTATACAAGATTGCATCAGATTTTAATTTTATTACTCGGACATAGATGATTGAGTGGGCAAACGGTACAGGCTGGGCTGGTTGCCTTACAAATCTTGCGACCATGCCAGATTAACCAGTGATGAGCGTCGCTCCATTTTTCCTTAGGTATCGCCCGCATTAGTTCCTGTTCCACTGCGAGCGGCGTCTCACCAGTTGCTAACTTGAGGCGGTTTGACACCCGAAATACATGGGTATCGACAGCAATCGCCGGCACACCAAACCATTGACTTAGCACGACATTAGCCGTTTTGCGCCCCACCCCCGGTAATTTAATTAATTCATTAAACGTATTCGGTACTTGTCCGTCAAATTCCCGGCACAACATTTCGCAAGTAGCTAGGATATTTTTTGCTTTGCTCCGAAAGAGACCACAATCCCTTATTTCTTTTTCAAGTCCGTTTTGGCCTAATTTAAGAATTTTTTCCGGCGTATTGTAATGAGGAAACATTCGCGCTGTAATAATGTTTACTCTGGTATCAGTACACTGTGCGGATAGAATTACTGCAATCAAAAGTTCAAATGGCGCTGTATACTGCAGCGCTGTGGTAGTATTCTTATAATGTTCTTCCAACAACTCCAGCATTTGCTGCTTAATGGCCTTGGTAATACGCACATCTTTGCCCCCAATCTGAAAGTTACTGCATTAAAGTAAAGTATATAAGTAAATAATGGCTGCGTCAATTTGTTTCGGTTACGGGCGTTGATATACTAGCTAACTTTCCCAGACAGGAAATAACTGCGTACATATATATCATTCTTTTAGTATCTTATTTACATTACCATTAAATTTTATTAATATAATCAAACATGCTTGACACCGCCTTATCGTCTGCTATAATAAATACATGATTTAAAATACTGCACATTAGGTGATTTATTATGATAACCAATGTTAATTTATATACAAACCAATACTTTTATTTTTTTGCTTGGGCCATCTTTTTTGGCGCAGGCTTATTTATGTGGAACAACTTAATACGAAATTTGCCTATGAGGCCTTAACAATTAACAAGCTACGTTGCGAAAGCAAAACCTAAGGCTCATTGAGTCTTAGGTTTTTTTGTTTTCCAGCTGGAAAGGTTAACCTTCGCTGAAAGACTAAGGCTTCTAAAGGACCTGGCACAAGCCAAGTCTTATCTATAAATCTATAAAATTACAGGAGGCGCTATTCATGATTATTGTATTAAATGCTTCGGCTACACCCGAGCAAATTGAAAAGCTAAAACAGGAGTTAGAAACTTACGGTTGCAGTGTTTGGCCTACTTATGGCCAATTTCAGACGATTTTGGGTATTGTAGGTGATACTGGCAAGCTTGACCGCGACTATTTACTGAGTAAAATGTATGTCGAAAAAGTACTGTCTGTACAAGAGCCCTACAAAAAGGCCAATCGAACCTTTCATCCCGAAAACACCGTAATCAAGGTTGGCTCGCAAACAATCGGCGGCAACAAGCTGGCCATCATTGCCGGACCCTGCTCTGTTGAAAGCCGCGAACAAATTGTCGGTATCGCGCAGGATGTTAAAGCCGCTGGAGCTGGCTTTCTGCGAGGCGGTGCCTTCAAACCACGTTCTTCACCGTATAGCTTCCAGGGGCTGCAGGCTGAGGGACTTGAGCTGTTAAAACAAGCCAAACAAGCGACTGGTCTGCCCATTGTTACTGAGATTATGTCGATATCTCAGTTGGAACAATATCACGAGGATATTGACGTTATCCAAATTGGCGCACGCAATATGCAAAATTTCGATCTTTTAAAAGCAGCCGGTCAAATTACTAAACCCATCTTGCTTAAACGGGGTTTAAGTGCAACTATCGAAGAACTTTTAATGTCTGCCGAATATATTCTGGCTGGCGGTAACGAAAATGTAATCTTATGCGAACGCGGCATCCGTACTTTTGAAACCTATACTCGTAATACTCTTGATCTCAGTGCCGTACTGGCTATCAAAAGACTCAGTCATTTGCCGGTCATCGTTGACCCCAGTCATGCGGCCGGACTGTGGTGGATGGTGGAATCCCTGTCTAAGGCCGCTGTAGCCGTAGGCGCTGACGGGGTCATCATTGAGGTTCACCAAGATCCAAGCAATGCCAAATGCGACGGCCAGCAATCCATAAAACCTGAACGATTTGCCGCACTTATGAATTCCCTGCGGGAAATTGCCCGCATTGATAATCGCACTGTGTAAAAAAGGCGAGCTAAGTTCGTAACCCCCCGGCCTTTGCCGGAAAAAGCGTTCCGCAGGAGAAAATCCGGGCGATATTCCGTTAAAAAATCCGTACTGTTTGAGCGTAGCGAGTTTACGGATTTTAGGAATATCGCCCGGATTTTCAGCTTTTGGAGGCTTGGGGCCTAGACCTTTTGTTACTTTTGTGGCAATGACAAAAGTAAACCCCGCTCCTTGTATTCCATTGACTCAACGTAAGACAAAGGACCGTTAGCGGTATTCATAGCAGACTAACCCAAAACTTCTTGAACCCTGCCAACCGTGCCGTCGGTTAACCGGACTTTAATGCCCCGATGATGTACAGCGCTGCTTGTTAAAATATCTTTGACTATCCCTTCAGTTAACTGTCCTGTCCGCTGGTGCGGTTTTTGCACAATTTTTACTTTCGCACCTGGGGTAATATTTTTCCGTTGTGTTCCGTCCATTACTGTATTCTCCTCCTTCCTGTTTATTACCCTTGCGGCGATTGCTGCAAAAATTCTAGTAATGTCTTATCACCGATATACAGCTGCTCAATAACTCCATAACCGTCTTTAATACGAACAACTGCCACACTTGTTTGTTTACCTGCACTTTCGCGATAAGCAGCTTCAGCCGCAGGAGCCAGATCTTCCGGCAAATAATACCGCGTAAATGGTAAGCTAACATAAATTGTATTTTGCCCGTTCGCATAGGCTTTCGCTTTTACGTAGTAACCTGTTTCCGGACAAGTTACACTCACCCCGCTGATATAAGCTTTGCCTTCTGCATTCTCACTAATAATAGCATATACCAGCTGTCCTGCAACCAAGTCGGCATTATTACTGCGAGGAGCTGTGGTTTCTTTAAACCGCAGCTCAACATATCGCCCCTTAAACGCATCATAGGGGTCAACCGGGGCCGTCTGCCAGTAAAACTGCCGGCCAGTCTGCAATACGTCCTCCCAGCGCCAAGCCATAAAGAGTGGTACAGCTGCCTGCAAAAGAGCGACAATGATAAATAAGCCTAGCAGCCATTTTCTATTTTTCATGCTGCCACCCCGCTTTGCGGCGCAGTAAAACAATATTTGCCACAAGAAAACCCAGACCTACCAAAACAAATACTATGCCGCGCACAACAAAACTTACATCAATATCGAAAAAACGAGCAACAATCAGCGCTACGATCAGCAGCATACCCAAATTTACGACGCCAATACTCTGGTTACGCACTCCTGTGGCCATAATGCTGATACTCAGCCACAACAGGTAACCATTTAAAATGATGGTTGCGCCAGTACCACTGACATCGTAAAACTGAATTAAGTATGCGACTCCAATTACACAGGGTATCAGCGAAAAACGCCTGAAATCCTGCTCGCTGCGATTGCGCAAAAGAATAGTACCGCCTGTCACCATGATTAGCAGCACAGCAGCTAATCCATAAGCCGGCAATGACTCTGAGCGCCAACCTGATGCCATATGCCGCCAAACATCATTAAACGTTAAAATAAAGGTTAACCCGATACTCCCTGTCAAGCCTACCGTTTTGAAAGGCAGGCGCCAATTGTATTCTCCCTGATTAGACCATACTACTCCAATCAGATAGGTTATGGCAAATAGCGCACTATATATGAGCAGCCCCAGCCAATCCAGATAATTTGAAAAAGCTGCCCCAAAAATAAAATAAAAACAAATAGTTACCACCCAGGATAAAATGACTGTAGTATTGGCCTGACGGCAGTTGACAAGCATTCCCCGGCAATAGGGCAGTGCTAAACCGAATAATACCCAAATAAATTGCTTACTTAAGCCATACTGACCGCCGCTCCAAGCAGTTATTCCGATAAAATATAATGCAGCTGCCACTGCGGAATTCATCAGATACAGCAGCGGCAGGGACAGCAGCATCCAGGTGAGCATAAAAGCATCCATATCCTCCACCAGATGGTAGGTCTGCCCCACCAATGCCAAGGCGGCACCAACCATCAGCATTAGCAAGGTTGCCGCCGCCTCGCGCCATGCCCTGCTGTTTTGCTTAAACCACAGTACGCTGCCAGCTACAATTTGCGCAGTTACAAGCAGCCCAACCGAAATCATGAGTCGATGCAGCTTGGTTAATTGCGCCCAGTTATGGGCTAAAATCAAAATAATACCAAGCCCCACCAGGAGCGCACCAATGATACCAAAGACCAGCATAAAGGTCCTGTTACCTGTGTTTTCAGTTATAGACCCATAATGCTCTTTTAGCTTATCGGCGCTTTCCGGCGGAATAATGCCCTTAGCAACAAGTTCTGGCAATTGCTGGTATAACCATACTATTGCTTTCTTATTCATCATCGGTAATTTTCTTACCCCCTCTACGCTTTGCCTGCCGCAGAAAAATGCTTACATAAAACCGCCTTGATGGCACCGTAGCTCACGCCATCAGGCAGGGCCTCCTTAAGTGGTCTCAATTGGCCTGTGCCAATTTCTTTTATCGTGGCAATAATAAGTTCTTCATACTGGGTGGGAATAAGTCTGTCCCAGTCAACAGCATGCCCCTCCTGCGCGCAACGTACCAGATGATTTTGCAGTGTGTTAACCGTTAAATCCCGCGACTTGGCAATGTCCTCTAAGTCAAGGCCTTGCTGATACATAGCCAGAGTTACAATATGGCTGGGTTCAGAATCTGCCTTGCTGCTCTTTTGGGCTGTCACCTTTTTGGTTGGCGCCGAAACAGCAGCCACCTCTGCATAACTTGCTGCAGCAACGTTTTCTGCCAGATAGGCAGTAATTATCCCCAGAAATTCTCCGCCATATTTTTGCAATTTAAGCTCACCAACGCCCTTGATTTGGCGCATAGCAATTAAGTCTGCCGGTCGCTGCTGGCTCATCTCCCGCAGAGTGGTGTCAGCAAACACAACAAATGGTGGTATATTCTCCCGCTCAGAGATGCGTTTACGACACTGCCGCAGCAGTTCAAATAGGGAATCGTCCTGCACTGGCTGACGTTCAGTAAATACCTTTTGCCAAACTCTGGCCTCGCTGCGCAACACTAAAAACGCTTCCGGTTCTAATTTTACTACCGGATATTCACTCTCAGTCAAACGTAGATACCCTGTGGCCAGCAAGCGTTGTACCAGGGTTTTAATGTCCTGCACAGTACGCTCTGCCATTAAGCCATAGGTCGGCAACTGGTCGAAGCCCAGTTGCTGGACCTTTTTATTTTTAGATCCTTTTAATACATCAGCAATAACCGCAATGCCAAACCGCTCCCGCATGCGGTAAATGCAGGAAAAAACCTTCTGCGCATCAACCGTAATATCGACCTGTTCACCATCGGCCATGCAGTTACCACAATTGCCGCAGCCTTCGTTTGTCGTCGGTTCACCAAAATAATGTAATATATACTGCCGCAGACAATCAGGAGTGTGACAATAATCCACCATCTCCTGCAGTTTCTTTAGTTCATGTTGTTTGCGCTCCGGATGCTCAACCGATTTATCAATCAAAAACCGTTGTAACAGCGGATCTTGCGGCCCGAACAGCAGGATGCATTCTCCCGGTGCGCCATCCCGTCCGCTGCGACCAGCTTCTTGGTAGTAAGACTCCATATTCTTGGGCATATTATAGTGCACTACATAACGTACATTGGATTTGTCGATCCCCATACCAAAAGCATTAGTGGCCACCATAACCCGGATATCATCATAGAGAAATTGTTCCTGCTGGGACATACGCTCCTGATCACTTAACCCGGCATGATACCGCCCAGCAGCAAACCCCTTTTTCCTGAGCAATTCATACAGACTGTCAACTTCTTTGCGGGTAGCTGCATAGATAATACCGGCTTGATTGGCGTTGGCCTTAATATATTTCATAACAAACTGCTGTTTGTTTTCACCGCGTAGGACGGAAAAAGAGAGATTAGGCCGGTCAAACCCTGTTATATGGACTTGTGGCCACCGTAAGGCCAGCAAGTTCTCAATGTCATTTTTTACCTCAGGGGTGGCAGTAGCCGTAAAAGCACCAATTACCGGCCTTTCAGGCAAACTGGCAATAAACGTACCCACATTTCGATAGCTTGGACGAAAGTCATGGCCCCATTGCGAAACACAGTGGGCTTCATCAATAGCCAGCATACTTATTTTAAGTTCACCAACCGCCGCTTGGAACCAGTCGGCAGTCAGCCGTTCAGGCGCCACATAGACCAGTTTGTAACGGCCGGCGCGCATATACTGCAACCGTCGCCCAGCCTCTGCACCTGTCAGCGAGCTGTTAATAAAAGTAGCAGGTATCCCCTGCCCAGCTAACGCATCCACCTGATCCTTCATAAGCGAAATAAGCGGCGAAACCACCAAGGTAATGCCAGGCAGCAGCATCGCCGGAATCTGAAAGCATAACGATTTACCTGCCCCAGTCGGCATTATGGCTACCGTGTCCTTACCGCCAAGCAGACTACCAATGACCTTAGCCTGCCCTGGCCGAAATTCGTCGTAACCGTAATATTTTTTTAATATTTCCCGAGCTTTTGTTAACATTTATTTATCTCCAGTTTTAAATTGATGTAGTTGTTAAAAGATACCTGAAGCCCAAATTGTCTCAATTTCGGTTTAATCCAACAACCTACATTCTATAATAGCACATCTAATTTGAAAAGTTTATTTTAACCTTGCAATTACATAGTATCTTTTTTATGAAAAAATACGCAAAAACAAACATTTCAAAATGAAAAAAGATACACGATAAACCAGTTCGGGCAGTAAATCACAAAAAAGTCCCCTGTTGAGCCTGTTGAGGGACTTTTTTTTGGTGATGGTTACTATGCATGCTTTAATGGTGTCTGTTTTATGGTGGTTTCTACTAGGCAGCTCACCTTACGGTTTGCTCGGCGTGAGAAATTATGCGACAAAGATTACTATTCATAGCAGCAAAAGCCTCTGATTTTTGCACAGCGTCATTAAGCACGGCGCGCGCCTCTTCTAGTTTTCCGTTTTCATAAAGAAGCACTGCCAGATCATAGTAAGTATCCATGTAGTCTGCCTCTGCCAAATGTGTTGATTTTTTCAACAAACCAATACCTTCCTCCAATTCGCCAAGCTTTGCGCGCGACAGGCCCAAGCCTTTATAGGCATAGGCGTTCTGTGGGTCTATAGCTAAAACTTTTTCATTGGCTTGACAAGCTTCTTTATAATTCCCCAGCATAAAATTAGTATAACCATAGTAATTTAGCGCATCAATATCGTGGGGATTTTTTTCGATTACTTTTGCCATCAGAATTTCAGCCAATTGCCAATTTCCTTTGTGAGCAAACTTTTTTCCCAGCGATGCAAGCTCAGCTTCGCTTATTTCTTGCACCCTTGCAACAGCTTTATTTATTGCAGCATTGTACGAACAATACGTATTTTCAGAATAGATACCCCCATTTAAAGTTAGTCGGGTATTAGGGCAGCCGCCTAAACAGGTATCACCATATTGACAGATACGACATAACCCTGCTAAGGATTCTTTCTTCAGTTTACGGCTCCATTGAAAATGTTCCTTATCATTCCAGATGTCAGTAAGAGAAGTTGTACGTATGTTCCCTTCAATAAATTGCCTGTCTCTTATCGAAGTACAGCCCAAAATATCACCATTATGCAAAATACCAAAACTGCGCTTGCCGGCAGTACATCCTTCCCACTTCAAAGTAGTGGAAGAACGGTACGCCTTGCTGCGGACTTGTATTTCTTTTTGATTATAATAACCAATACAATCAGCCGGATAGATGCTAATCCCTGAATCATTACTAGTTTCAAAAGAAAAATCAATAATTTTATCGATATCGTCCGGTTGAATTAGCATATCATTCTGATTTGAAAAATTCCCCATTGGTAAACCAATCTGAATTTGCCAAACAGTTACGCCTTTACTAATGAGTATATCCCGTACTGCTTGTAATTCCGGAAGATTTTTTTTGCTAATGGTTGTAATAATTCCAGCAGTCATTTGCTTTTTTTTCAGTAAATCCAATGCCGCCATAATTTGGTCAAAGGATCCTTCTTTACGCATAAAATCATGGGTTTCCTTCAAACCATCAAGACTGATTGCAAAAGTGCCGATCCCACTGGCTTTTGCCATATCAACAGTATCTTCTGTGACCATCCAGGCATTGGTAATGATATCGGGGATTACATTATTTTGGCGAAGTCGTTGCGCCAGTAAAGGCCAATCCTTTCTCGTCAACGGTTCACCACCAGAAAGAGTAATCCATTTTAAACCAAGCGCCCCAATCTCATCGCAAAGACCCAAGGCTTCCTCTGTGTTTAATTCATCAGGCAACGGTTCTTTGCAGCTTGAACCGCAATGCTTGCACCGCATATTGCAGCCCATGGTAATTTCCCAAACAGCAGTTACTGGTTTGTATTCCAAATTGAAAACCCCTTCCTGGTTTTATCTTAGTACGTGAGTCAAGACTTCCGCCTCTACAGGCGGCGTTAATTCAGGTGGAGTAGACTCTCCACCTGAATCCCCAATGGTTCAGCTATGCTGAAACGAGTTCACTCTCCTAGTGCACGCTGTTTTACATATAATTCTACATATGAGAAAAAAATCCTGTTATTTTTAACATATATTGCTAAATTATTTATTTTTTTGAAAAATACAATATAAGGATATCTGAGATAGTAGGCAATAAAAATAGGCTTGTCCAAAAGAGGTTTTAAAAACCCTTTTTGAAAACAAAGCCTTTTTATCAACCTTAGTAGATAATAAATCCGGTTATTTTATCCGCTCAGCTTACAGCCAGCTGCCCCATACCTCAGGACAATACCCCACTGTGGCCTTAGCACCATTGCGCACTACCGGCGTTCGTAATAGCAGCGGATGCTCCAGCAGCACCTCTTCCACATTGTGTACCAGATATTTTAAATTGCGTTTGGCATATTCCTTACCGGTTTTATCAATCAGATTTTCCAGCCCACCGACAGCTGCCCTTACTCTGTCTAGTTCCCCTTTGCTTAAGCCCTTTATGGTTAAATCAATAAACTGAAATGGTAGCTTACGTTCTTTAAAATACCGTTCCGCTTTCTTCGTATCCTGGCATTTTTTGGTGCCAAATATCTGTATATTCATCGCCTTCCAACCAGCTCCTTTGTTGCCATTAGTTTGCGAACTGATCCACCAGTTCATTAAGATAGGTCCAGCGCTCAAGCAGTTCATCAAGCCTGGATTCCAGCTCCTGCTGCCTGTCGGTAAGCTTCTGCAGCAGTTCGAAGTCACTGCCTGCAGTATTAATGCCTGCCGCTACCTGAGCCAGCTCCTGCTCAACGCTGGTGATTACCTCTTCAATCTGGTCATATTCCCGCTGTTCTTTGAAAGACAGCTTGCGGGGCCGTTCTTTAGGTTTGTCCTGCACTGTTGGTTTCTTATCTGCTGCACCTTTGCTTTTATCAGCATTTTCAGTTTCCTGCACACTGATTTTGTCCTGATAATCTGAATAGTTGCCAGGATATTGTGTAATTTTGCCCTGGCCCTCAAAAACAAATAGTTTTTCAACAACCCTGTCGAGAAAATATCTGTCATGAGAAACCACAATCACCGCACCGGGAAAGTCTTCCAGATAGTCTTCCAGAATGCTTAGGGTCTGCACATCCAGGTCATTGGTGGGTTCATCCAACAAGAGCACATTCGGGGCGCTTATAAGAATCCGGAGCAAAAACAAACGACGCTTTTCCCCGCCTGACAGCTTGGCAATCGGTGTCCATTGCAGGCTGGGCGGAAAGAGGAATCGTTCCAGAAGCTGTCCGGCGCTTATCGTACCACCATCAGCGGTAGGTAAAAAGTGAGCTTCTTCCTTGATATATTCAATCACCCGCAAATCTTGGTTCATTTCGCTGCTTTCCTGCGAAAAATAGCCGATTTTAACAGTCTGACCAATCTCCACCTGCCCACTATCAGCAGTCAACCTCCCGGTAATCAGGTTGAGCAAGGTGGATTTGCCGCTGCCATTGGGTCCGGTAATACCTACTCTGTCATTTTTGAGTACAATATAATTAAAGTCCTGAATTAGCGTTTTGCCGTCAAATTCTTGGTTAATATGCTCCAGTTCGATAATCTTACGCCCCAACCGGCTGGCCCCGACAGTAATTTCCAATTGTCCGCTTGCTGATTCAGGCGTTTGGGCACTTAGTTCCTCAAACCGTTCAATTCTGGCCTTTTGCTTAGTACTGCGGGCCTGCGCACCCCGCCTTATCCAGGCCAGCTCATTTCTCAGGATATTCTGGCGCTTACGCTCGCTGGCTTCCTGTTGTTCTTCCCGCTCCGCCTTAGATTCCAAAAACTGGCTGTAGTTCCCCAGATAGGTATACAGGTTACCCTTATCCAGTTCGATAATCCGGTTTGTCACTCTGTCCAGAAAGTAGCGATCATGGGTAATCATCAGCAGTGCCCCCTTACGTTTGGCCAGGTATTGTTCCAACCAGGCCACCGTCTGGTTATCAATATGATTGGTAGGTTCATCAAGGATTAAGAGGTCTGCAGGATTAATGAGCGCACTGGCTAACGCGATTCGTTTGCGCTGTCCGCCGGACAAGGTGCTGACAATAGCTGCAAAATCAAAAATTCCCAGTTTTGTAAGAACTGTTTTAGCATCACTTTCCAATTGCCAGGCATTGCTGGCATCCATTTGTTGGCTTAATGCAATAAGCCGTTTTTGCCCCGCCTCATCTGCCGGACAATTCTGCGCCTGCAGCAAAACCTGTTCGTATTCCCGCAGCACCTGCATCACTGGCGAATGGCCTTTGAAAACCTGTTCCAGCACAGTAGCATTCGCATCAAATTTTGGGTTTTGCGGCAAATATTCGATCTGCAGGCTGTTACCTGTCGTTATTTTACCAGCATCGGCTGTATCCACGCCGGCAATAACCTTCAAAAAGGTTGATTTACCTGTGCCATTGACGCCAATCAAACCAATTTTATCGCCCTCGTCAATGCCAAAGGTAACTTGTCTGAATAAGACTTTCTCGCCGTAGCTTTTCGTCACATTCTCTAGAGATAGTAAGTTCATGTTCTAGTCCTTTTCGTCATTTTTATTTATTTTAACATAAACATCAGCTTTATTGAAGAAATACTCTTTACTTTAATGGAAAATAGTAGTATATTAGATTATTACTCAACACTGTATACCCTTAGTTTTGCTTGCACAAACTGAAATAACAGCTATTTATCTTAGTACGTGAGTCAAGACTCCCGCCTCTACAGGCGGCGTTAATTCAGGTGGAGTAGACTCTCCACCTGAATCCCCAATGGTTCAGCTATGCTGAAACGAGTTCACTTGGAAAAGAAAGGTGTTTTATTAATGGCAACAAATTTCTCAGCCCTGGGTATTCGCCCTGAGCTGACTCAATTTTTAAAACAAGCTGGTATTATCCAGCCTACTCCAGTCCAGATACAAACTATTCCGGTGGTACTGGCAGGCAAAGATGTCATTGCTCAGTCACAGACAGGCACCGGCAAGACGCTGGCGTTTTTACTGCCTATTTTAGAAAAAATAAGAACCTCGGCCCCGCATGTACAAGCCTTAATTGTCACCCCTACCAGGGAATTAACTATGCAAATCAGGGATGAAGCCGTAAAACTGGCAAATGTGCTGGATAGTAACGTATTAGCCGTTTATGGCGGTCAGGATGTGGATGAACAAATTCGCAAACTCCGCGGTCAGCCACACCTTGTTATCGGTACCCCCGGCCGCTTGCTTGATCATGTACGCCGCAAAACACTGGTGCTTTCAGGAGTCTCTAAGCTGGTTTTGGATGAGGCCGATCAAATGCTCCATATGGGCTTTTTAGACGAAGTGGAAGAGGTTATTAAGTTGACCTCCCCCAAACGGCAAACCCTGCTGTTTTCAGCCACCATGCCGCCAAAGGTACGCTCGCTGGCGGCACGCTATATGACCAAACCGGCAGATATTCATATCCAGACGCAAAATATAACCTTAGATGAAATCAAGCAGGTTATGATTGAACTGCCTGAAGCAGGTAAGCTTGACAAACTCTGCGCTATGATTGACGAATATCAACCCTATCTAGCCATTGTCTTCTGTCATACCAAGGAACGGGCCAAGGCTCTCAATACTGCACTCATTCAGCGCGGTTACAAAGCAGACGAACTGCATGGCGACTTGTCCCAGGCCAAACGCGCTCAGGTTATGAAGCGCTTTAGTGAAGCCAGGCTACAGCTCCTGGTTGCCACTGATATTGCCGCCCGCGGCTTGGATATCGAAGGTGTTACTCATGTATTTAGTTATGATATCCCGCACGACACCGAAAGTTATATCCACCGTATCGGACGTACTGGCCGGGCCGGTGAAACCGGGACAGCCATCACCTTCATTGTTCCCGGTGAACATATGTATTTGCGTTTAATTGAACAAGGTATCGGTTCAACGATTGAAAAATATAAGGCCAATGGACAAAGAGTAATTAAAAATGCCACCAAAAAAACCCCTGCCGCTGCGCCTAAGAGATTCATGGAAAAACCAGTGGCCGACAAAAAGACTGCTGATAAAAAAACTGACAGTCATGGCGGCAATAATTTAAGAAGCCGTCGCAAACCGAAACCCGCCAGCACCAAGACCTATGGTGCCAAGCGGAAAGTATCCAAGGGCAAGGCGTAATCAGCCTTGCCCTTTTTGTTGCCCTGGTGGTACCGGCATACATTTCATGCCTTCAATTATCTGACGAGACCGTATTTTTTATTTTACCCTCCAATAATTCTTCTGGTTTATTTTCTGCTGTCATTTCTGCCGAGGCGAGCTGAAATTCACTCATGCCATCACCACCTTATACGTTAAATCCGAAGTCATTGGCGAAAGCAATATCCATTACTACTCCATGACGCAATATTTCCAAGTCATTCTTTTCATCATAAGCCACCAAATAATACTGCTTGGAATTATCATACTGTTTATTCTTAAAATTGAACCGCAGCCGGAAAATTCTCTTTTGCGGGTCAACATCCTGTTTATCCGCCAAATACATGCACTCACTGGAGATTTTCTCATTATCCTCGGAAATAAAGAACAGCTTGTAACTGGTTGCTTTCACCACATCACTGACCGGTTCTGATTGAATGAAGTCGAGAGAAGCAATCAGATTCGTGATTTTCTGCACCATGCTCACCAGCGAAATCTGGGCCGTTCGGGTTTCCATATGGTATTTTTCGGTCCGAACATCAATAACCGGAACAATCATTTCCTGTGGCGAGGAACCGCCATGGACATAATTCTGACCGCCACCGGGAACCTTGAATACGTGGGAGTTGATCGGGAATGATACGCTTCTTTTGTCGTCATTTTCCAGCACCGTACCTAATGAGAAAGATGCCACGCCATCATCTGCAATCGCCATATCAGAGATCATAAAGCGGCGATTCATAAAGTTACCCTTTCCGGCAATTCCGCTAATTTTATTACTCTCACTCAGTTTATCACGCTTATAAATAAATCCATGATCCGCCGTAACGATAAAGTGATAGGTATTGGCGCTAACAGACAACCGTTTGATCAGATCATAGATTTCTTCGACCGCTTCCTCGCAGGCAGTAAAGACTTCATGTTCAGTATTGGGCTTGTCGCCCCGGGCATCAATCTGGTTGTGATACACATAGATCGATTCCATATCATCCGGGCAGAAATAATTGGCCGCGCCTATAAGGTTAAAAGCGCTGGACAGCATCTGATACTGCGTCTTAAACTTCACGCCAAAATGCTTCTTGCTGCGATACTCGCAAATAGCTGGTATATCTAGTCCATTCAGCTTTGCTCCGGTGTTCTCGTTCATCAGTCGCTCCGAAATCCACCGCAAAAAGAAACTGTCCAACACCGCAAAGGTATCACAATCCAGCAGATCTTCCGGTTCGTAACTTTCGAGCGTTGCAGCGACTTTAAATCCAACTGCAATAGTAGTAGAAATTTCGTCATATCGCTCACGATACAATATGTTATTCATCAAGTTGTCCATAAAGGCAATAATATTGCCGGACTTGTAGGACACGAAACTGCGCCAGCTTACAGGCACTTCACTTTTCAGATATCTGGCGGTATAGGTTACGAACATGCTCACGACAAGCTTTTCCAGCGTTGGTTTCACATCGGTATAACCGAACTGTTCCTCACAAAGCCGCCAAAACGCAGGCAACAGATCATACTTTGTCAATTCGGCCAGGAACTTATTGTCTTCAAAACTATCCTCCGTCATAACCACACGCAGCAGCTCATCGAAGGAAGCGGTGCGAGTTTTGCAGAGCACACTCATTAGGGCGACTTCAATACTTTCCCTTGTAAAATTTTCAATCTCCAGATCATAGAACTTCTGCGTCCGATCCTTAGCGCCGAAGAATTTAATATACTTCTGAATAACCGGCTTGTACTTTTCATCAATGCCCAAATCCACCGCCAGTAAAGATACGCGGTCGGCAAAGAACTGCTTTGAATACAGCAGCGTGTCCTCCAAATGGTTATCCCGCATCGGCGGCTTCGGAAATGGCGCATAAATCAAATAGCTGGTTTCCTTGTCCAACCGCTCTAAAAAGTATTTGGTATAGAACTGGTTATCTGGTTTCAAATGATAAACCTTAGCATCTGCCAGTTTCAATGTATCAATATCGTCGGCAAACTCTGCCTTTTCATCATACCAGAATACCAGCTTCCGGGTATCGCCAGAGAACTCGGCGTTGAGCTTGTCTGTAATTTGCTTTAAGTTAAGTTCAGGCATTTTTTAGCCTCCGGCTTTTTAATGTTGAGTGTTAAGAGTTGAAAGTTTAGTTTTAAAGTGATCAATAATTTTCTATTCATCCGGTTGTCTCACGTTTTTTCGTGAAGGCAATTGTTTTGCGGCAACTTCCAATGCCTTGATATTTTCTTCTCCACCGGCTAGTTCTTTATACTCACGGCGACGAACAGAAAAGCGATCGTATTCCTGTTTCGCAAATTCATCGGCTCGCTGTTTGCTTACACTTCCTTTATTCGAAAGCACCTGGCGCTCATTAAATTTGAGAAACTCATCCAACTTTTGTTCCCAATCCTTAATGAATACCTGCTTACGCCTTCTGGCTTGATCTTCTGCATAATCCAGCCACATGACAACGATCCGATTCAACTCATCAATTTCCATTTCATTTAAATAATTTTTGGCTACAATTACATCTGTCTTACGGACTTCATCGCCTTTCCATGTCATCAACCCCATATTCGGAAAGCTATGATTGGCACGGGACTGAATTAATTCAGCAGCGGTCATTCCCGTTGCAGCATAATGCAGCTTATTTTGAATAACACTAAAAAACTGTACGCTTTCTTGTGAAGAAGGTTCATAATCAGCGGCCATAGCGAAAATTTCTTTGACACGCAGATACATTCTCCGTTCGCTGGCGCGAATGTCGCGAATGCGTTCCAGCATTTCATCAAAATAATCCGGCACGCCTGATCCTGGAAACGGTGGGTTTTTCAGTCGCTCATCATCCATAACAAAACCTTTGACTAAATATTCCTTGAGCCGATCTGTTGCCCAACGACGAAATTGTGTACCGCGCTGCGAACGAACCCGATACCCGACAGCAAGGATTGCCTCTAAGCTATAGTGTTCAATTTCCCTGTTAACCTCTCGTTCGCCTTCCAATCGAACTATCCGGAATTTCCGGATAGTTGCCTCCGGTGACAATTCACCTTCAGCGTAAATATTTTTCAAATGTTCATTGATCGTCCGAACATCCTTTTGATAAAGCTCCGCCATTAAGCCCTGGCTGAGCCAAAGAGTTTCATCTTCAAAGCGGCATTCCACGCGGGTTTTACCATCTTGCGTCTGATAAAAAAGGAATTCACCTCTGGACGAAGAAATTTCATTATCCTTTTCGTTCATCCCTGTCACCTCCAAGGTAATAGAGTTAAGTTTTTAGAGTTAAGAGTTCAGTTATTTCAGACCTTCACTTAACTTTCAACTCTTAACCCTACAATTCTATATCGTCGCCAGCACGTCCAGCTTCTTGCCATCTATTCCAGTTTGTACTTTCTCATAATTGACCTTGACGCCGTCGTCCAGATCTATGGCGATACGGGCAAGCGCCAGATGGGCAATCTTTTCATCGTAGTCCTTGGTTTCTTTCAGTTGTTTGGTCAGCTTGTCCTTGCGCTTTTCGGCAGCAGTCACCTCGCGGGCATTGGTGCTATTATCAATAGTTTCCTGCATCCTGGCAAGTTCGCGCTCATAAACTCGTTGCATCTTATGCAGATAGTCGATACGAAGGTTGCCAATGGTATTCTCATCATAACGGTGCATATAAATGAGTGCCTTGAAGCCATCGGCCTTGCCGCTGTCAAACAGCCAATAGATGGGGCATTTTTGGTATACTTTGCAGTGATCCTTGAAAAAGTTTTTCAGAAAATAGTTGCGAATAATTTCGCGAGAGGTATTTCCTTTGTTACCCACTTCAGCAGCGATAAAATCAAGATTTTCTTCTAATGTCTCTGCACCATACGCCTTTTTGACAAAGGCGACGAATAAACCAACAATATCATCTTCGAAGTATTCTTCGTCGGTGATAGGGATGATATTATCCGCATCTGGTTCATATGTTGCCCTTTTCCACGCGCCATCAATTTTTATATCAGCATAACGATATGATGCTAAACTGATTCCAGCATAACCACCACGAATTGGATTTCCGTCTTTATCAAGTGCCGCATGACCCTTGTATTTCCGGTAGTAATCTTCAAAATCACCACCAGCAAAAACCAAACCTTCTTTATCCAACGAATAACGACCAAACATACAGCCAACAGCATATAAAATAAAGCTGCGGATATCACGTCCTAAATCAGCTTTTCGAATGGTCACGTCCTTTTCCTCAACTTCGGGAGTTAATTCGTCTTGTAAACCGTATATTTCGATGAAAATGCGGTTTAATTCTTCTTCGTTGGCTTTGAGTTGAGCGAATTGATTGTAGGCAAAAACTTCCCATGATGCAAATGCATATGCAATTTGACCATTATTACCGTAAATAAGCAGTGGATGTCTCTGGAAATTCCATGATACTTCAAAAGCATCCCAGTCTAATTGCGAAATCGCAATGTTATTTTTCACGAGCCTTTCCACCGCACCTTGATCCAGAGCAAAAATAATAGGTAATCGTTCCAAGTCATAATTTGTAAAACTCATTGTAGGATTAAGTGCTTGCAAATACTGAAATGCTATTCTCGAACACAAGAATCCTGCAATATAATACAATGAATATTCTTTATGCTTTCCGAATGCAGAGCGACTTGTATCATCAAAAATATACCCTATTCCCTTGTATTTAACAGCAAATCGTGACGAGCTTAATTTATTCCAAGTTAATCCTTCCTGAAAATAACAGTCTTGATTTCTTAGTGCTGCTCCTTTTTGCAATTTAAGTTTTCTCCCGCCTAATTCCCAATCAATAACATATTCATCATTTGTTGACCATTTACGAAATTCACCGCCACTATTACAAGGAAACCATTTATGACATCCATCTAATGTTTGTTCTATATTTTTATAGTAAAATCCTATTTTCCCTACTTCAACTTCAGACCAATGCCGAAGATATTTGGGATTATCAGCAGTGGATAATCCCGCTTTCAAATCTAATACATCATAGATTAGCTGCTCCGACAAACACCGCGAATAAGGATAAATCATTTTGTCAGATATCCAATACGCAATCGGCATCCCCGGGATTTTAGAAAAGTTTTCAGCGTTAGTTTCAAAGAAATAACCACAATTTTTATCTACCAGTGCTTCCAGCACTTTTTGTTTTTGCACTTCCATGCCACCCTTAAAGTCGGATAGCTTAAAGTAGTATCCATTTTGCATATCTTTTGCATTTTGTAGCACAAAAGAACAAATCGGCACTGTAGCTTCTTCAAAAGCAGAATACTCCATCTGAATAAGAGTAGTAA
Source organism: Sporomusa sp. KB1 (assembly GCF_007830295.1). Lineage (GTDB taxonomy): Bacteria > Bacillota > Negativicutes > Sporomusales > Sporomusaceae > Sporomusa. Next base: position 5,092,529 of record NZ_VLKC01000002.1, read on the forward strand.
TAGATTTATTATTGATGATAAACTTACGCAAATTCTCATAAGTTTTTATAAACATCCAAACAAATGGTGTCATAAATGCTGAATAACCATTAGGCCTGCAATAACCAAAATTGCGGTACATAAACACACTGAACAAGTCCCCACTATAGGGCTTATATTGATTAATTACAAACTCTTTCAGATGACTTTCAAGCTTGTTCATATATGGCGGATTTGTACAAACTATCGTATATTTCTTAGCCATGATTTTTGCCTGTTGCACTAAATTACGCATGATATTCGCAGTGTAGTTAAACTGAGCCGATGAGAAGAGATCCATTGGCACAGCCTTTTCACAATCCCGCAAGTAGGCTTCAAATGCGTCGTAATTTTTTTGATCAACTGATTGTAAAGAACCGACTTCCTTTGCATGACAATATTGCTCAATTAAGTATTCACCAATAACATTAAGTTTGCTATCGACAGTAATACCATTTTGTACAAATGTTGAAATCCCATTACTTTCTTGAATTGCGCAGACATTGGGTAAAATCCCCATAGTCAGCACACGACGGTTGTAACTTCTCGCTTTCATCATAACTGCAAAATAAGCCAACTGATATGCGCGATCATCAATATCCAAACCGTATAGATTATCTTTCAAAATACAAACAGCCGCATCGCGGTCAGAATAGCCACGTTCACGGTAAATTTCCATCAAAACATCAAAAGTATAAACCAGTATATGACCACTTCCCATACATGGATCAAAGAAAGTCAAATCCTTTGGCTCAACTTTTTCGTCGATGTATGTAATTTCTCCACTCTTAGGGGTGACAAAGAACTCTAGTTTTTCATGCAGTTTACTTTGCGGATTCCGTTCTATCCAATACAGTCCTAGGGAGTTATCCACCATATAACGAACTACCCAATCTGTTGTGAACAACTGAGTTGCCGCAGAAATATCTTCTTTTTTCACTGTCCCTTTGTAAATATTGATAACTTGATTTTTACGTTCGTCATTGTAATACTGGTACATCCAGCCGATAATTTCTACAGCTTCTTTAAAATCATCTTCCGAAATGTCATGAACTAGACGATACACCAAGCCATCCTTGTCAGTGAACACTACATTCAGCAACAGCTCAGTATAGTCACTGGTTTTTTCAAACAGGTTCGGCAAAATGGCATTTAGCGCATTGCACTGTTTGATAAACAACATGCAAAACAGCTCATCCAGCTGATTCTCCTGTTTTAACTGCATAATGCGGTCTTTTTCATAAGGGGTAAACTCCAGATCGTTATCAAAAGGATGGGTCACCAGGTCCGGCTCCCCGTGCTTTCTGAAGAAAGCACACGGACGCGGGAAGTAAGATAATCGTTGACCTCCATAAACCGCACTGCAATCAAACGGTTAAACCAAGTATAGTCCACTTCCTCGATAACCGCTTTGTAGGCGGTCGAATAATCAGCTTGCTGCTCTTTGTTTCGGATAACGGTTGCCAGTGCTTCGCGTTGCTTGATCTCGATGCCGGAAATGGAATATGGCTCTTTAGTGCCGATGCCGAAGAAATGTACATCTTTTGTAGACTGCGGCAGAGGGCTTTTAATCGCCTTTTCAGTAATTCCTAAAAGTCCTGCCTTATATGTGATATCTGCGATCAGCTTATTTCTTGCCCAGATTGCAAAGTTTTTAATAGCTGTTTTGTTCATTGTCTACAGCTCCTTAGAATTCAATATTGATAACCGTATCCTCATCCAGTTCCTTGATAATCTGTTCTCTCAGGACTGCCATATACTTGTCCACGTCATGCACCGATTCAATCTGCCAGGAATTGGCCACGTTGACAGTTTTGATGCTGATGTTTTTGTGCTTCTTGATTTTCGGGGGAGGAGCAACCGGCTTTGTTCCTGTACTGCCATATTCAGCAGGCTTTTCAGCAATAGCTTTCGCTTTGGCAAGGGCAATAGCAATCTGTTCATCCTTCTTGGCAATCTCATTGAGCAAGCGAACTTTCAGGGCATCGGCTTCTACCTTGATATTTTGCAAGGTAGCCACGTTATTGCATGACTTGGCCTTCTCTTCGATTTCCGTAAAGAGTTTACGGAAGCGAGCGGCAAATTCATCCTTGTATTCTTTGATATTAAGCACTTCAAACACCCGGTTGCGAGCATCGTCAATGGCGGCAAGAACCGGCGCTTCCATCGAGGTAAGGACTTTCATGTAGGCATCACGGAAACAGTCAATCAACTCCGGCAGTTTCGGAATGTCCTTATAAGGAGCTTCTTTATGCAAGATGGCCTTGATTTCCGCAACGGCGCTTTCCACGCCCTCATCCACAATGAATGTTTTACTGTCATCGTAGATCATCATGAGATCCAAAGCCCGCTCAAAGATGGTTTTCTGTTCACCGGAAAAAAAGGTCTTCACTGGCTCATAATCTTCGGCAAAATCAAGATAATCATTGCGATCGGCATGGATTTTTTTGAAAAATTCTATGGGAGACTGTATTTGAGTAACGGCACGAAGGATGGTTTTTCCGCTGACTACCACTTTCTTTCCTGGCAAAGCCGCTGTTCTCTGCATGATCTCGAATTTTTCCAGTTCAGTGACAATGTTCTGGCTGTAGCTTTGGAAAGATCGCATCATAGAGTCATCGTCATCATTTACGCTGGAAATGCCGAACAGTTCCTTCATGACTTCACGAACAACCTTCTTCTGGTTGTCATTGGCTTTTTCGCGACGCTCGGTCAGCAGCTTTTCCACATACTCCCGCTTGGTGATATAGCGGACAAGGTCATCCTCGCTCTTATTCAAAAGCGTGACGCTGCTGCCGTTGACATTGAACGCGATATCGCCATTTTTGAACAACTTGGCCACTAGCCATTCCACGTCATCCTCAACGAAACCGTAAGGAGCTTTCATAAACCGGTCCAAAAGGCTTTTCATGGAGGTCTTCATGTGGGAACCGGAATTCATCGAAATAAAATTCAACATATCATTGAGGGCATGAACATTCGCTTCCGTATCGCCGTTCAAGGTCAGAGCCTGCTGATTTGATCTCTTGAACAAAGCGCGGATGTTGGCTTCCCCCATGACTGCATCAATGTAGGTCAGCTTATGATAAACGGCAGAAACCAAACGCCCTAGGGCATCATTGATTTTCGCCGTGACATCTTTGCTGACAATCGGCGCTTTATCGCCGTTCACATAGATATCGGCCTGTTTCATTGACTCAATCAGGAACAGTTTGGCGTTCCCGTTACGTTCCCGCATCTCTACCCGTTTCGCTTCTTTGATGGTTTCAAACTTGGTTAACGTACTGGAAGTGGTAAGTCGCAGGTATTTTTCAATTTTAAGTGCACTTCGCAGTTCATCAATAAACGCTACGTCGTTAGGTAGAACCACCAAAACTTCTTTACGTTGCCCGGACAGCATGCGTAGGGTGATTTCGTCTCCGCCATACTCTGACTTCGGGGTCACCACATGAACGCCAATATCATGATTTTGATTGGTTTTATACGGACGGTCATCCACCAACTGATTAAAAGCAAAGTTATACCGCCCGTTTAAGGCAGGGTAGCGATATTTCTTATCCGTAAAGATGTCTTCAAAGATCAGTTCGGAAACCTTGCCCAGCACCTCAGCCAGTTCCACATTCTGGCCTTCAATTTCCCGGTTGATTTCCTGCTCTTCATCGGTCAGGAATACGTAGATATCGCCGTTTTTCTGCACCAGCATCTGGCGGACAAGGACTTTCAGGGCTTCTCCCACTTTCTTTTTCAATTCGATACGGTCGGTATCAATATCATCAATCATTAGGCTGGTGATGTTGTCAAGGTTGGCAGTAATCTCCTTGACATACTTAATCATGAACAGCGTTTTCAGAACATTGACATTGAAGCAGTCTGCCTCGCGGTCTGGATTGATATAATCGTTTTCCCAGGCCCGGATGATTACGCCTTTATGGCTGTGATCAAGGAATTGGTGTAGGGCATCATAGAACACGTTGAACGGAATGATGGCTCCTGTCTCCTTATGCATCAGCTTCATGGCCGATTCCTTGAACAGCGCAATCATCGAGCGTTCGCCTTCGGACAGATGCTTGCCGGAAGCGCCATGGGTACGGATGGAAGTCAGTACGCTGGCCAGCAGGTTGAACTGGTAGGGTACAAAGGGATAAACGGCGGCAAAATCCTTGTCACCGGCATATAGTTTTTTTTCTACACCGTCATTGAAAACAATCAGGTTTTTGATGATGGTGGCTTTTTGCTCATACAGAAGTGTAAGGATTTGTTCCGGAGTGGGCTTTTTGCCCAAGATCCTTTTCTTGATGACTTCATCCACGTTTGCTGAAGATAATGACAGACGGGTATCAAACCGTCCCTGGATCTTCGAGAAGTCATTGCTCCTGAGCCCCATATCCTTGGCAATAGCGTCAATGTCCTGCTGACTGGTTACAACGACCCACGCCTTGCCCTGGCAGGCAGTGCCCAGATCCTCGGTTACCGTCTGGAGGTTCAGCATCAGTTTGGAGTCATCTCCTATGTACTGACCGATTTCATCTACCAAGAATACCAGATGATGGTTGTTGCCGTTGCGCTCGATGTATTCCTTCACCAGCTTGGCGAAATCTTCGATGCTGATATTGTAGCTTTCCGTTGCCTTCTCGCACCAGTTACGAGCTGCAGCTTCACTCATAAAGCCCATCTCGTCTAGAACATCAACGATTTTATCCTGAATGAAATCGAACTTGTGACGGGAGGTTTCCCAAGGTTTGCCGAAATCAGCGGTAAATTTTTCTTTGAACTCTTCATAGCGCCCCGCTTCGGCAAGAGTGCGCTCCAAATCAGCCAGGAAAGGGATGGAGCCGCAAAACCCCTGCATTTCATTGAATACTTTTAAGAAAACCGAGACGATGGCATCCTTTGACTGTTTGCCGGTCATCTCGCTTTTAGAGTCGATGTTAAACAACACCACATCGGTGTTTGTGGCAACACTGGTAGCCAGTCTCATATCTGCCAACACCATGGCATCGGCAATTTTATTATCATCGGTAAAATACTCCAGCGCCTTTTTGCCGTTTACTTCTTTGTTTTCGAGTAGGTAGGATAAGATTTTCAGAAAGTGGGATTTACCGCTGCCAAAGAAACCGGAAATCCAAACGCCCATCTTATCGGTATGGCCGTTGATGCCTTTTTTGTAACTGGCGAAGAAATCCGCAAAATGCTTTTGCAATTCGCGGGTGACAACGTATTCCTCCAGTTCCTGGCGAATGTTTTCATCATCGCCTTGGCCGACCTTGATCACACCTTTAATGTCGCGTTCAATATCCTTGGCAAACAGTTCCTTCAGCATCATAGCATTCCACTCCTTTAATCCACGAGCCGAAAGGCTCTGTAATAATTATCGTCTTTAATCGCACCAAACAAGACTAATTCCTGCCCGTTATATTTACCGGGATAAAACATGACAACCGGAACACGATCAATGGCCTGATGAAGATTATTGAGCACCTTATGTGAGCGTAGCAGCGGATAGCATTTTCCTACACCGATCAAAAAAACCACCGCATCTTGAGGAGTATGCTCCTGAATGTATTTTACAATCAGACTTTCATCATCATTGACTTGCAGCAGATTTCCTACTGCCTTGACAATGCGTTCCATCCCTTTTTTCTTTTCAAACTGGAAACATTGTTTCATGAATCCTTCCTTTTCCAGAAGATCAATGATTATGTCGTAAAGGTCATACACAACAAGCTCAAACCCGTCTGTGCCTTTACTGTTTTTTTCCTTCATATATGCAATATGTTCTCGCACAATCAATTCTTTGTCGGCCGGATAATCAAATACATAATAGCCCACTTCGTTTCCCAGGCCTTTGTTCTCCCGGAAGCTGGGCAACTTAATCATGTGCTCTGCCGCATCCAGTCGTTCTTCCAAGCTTGCCATTATCTCACCCCTGTCAGCGCACGGAGTATGGTTTCCATGCCATTTGCCTTCAAACAGTCTTCCAAAGCGTTATCGATGATTGGCTTTAGGATTTTCCTACTTCCTGTTTCTCGATCAATTAAGCCTGCTTCCATGAACATAGTCTTATAACAGGTGCCCAAACGTTTTAAAGTGTAGTCCGTCCATTTCGCCACCTTCTCGCTTTGTAGCTGTTTGTTTTTGAAAAAAACTCCAAGGTCGCTGTCTGTCAATTCATCAACACCAATAATCAGCTTTTCACGATAGACCTCGTAAACGAAGTCAAAAAACAAGCTGTCACTTTGCATCACCGCTATTAGGGCAATTACTTTCTGGTTTGAAATATTGCTTTGCTCAAACAATGTATAAAAAGAGGGATTCAAGCTCTTCACACGAGTTGACACCGTGTTGAATATCTGGATTGCCCTTGCCTGTGTTGGCGCTAAAAATATATTTTCTTCTACATTCAGCTTCTTAATTTCCGGCAAAGTTTTACCGCTGCTCAGCAGTTGAATCACCTTGCGGAACTCAGCAAACCAGAAGGAAAGCTTGACCATCCCTGCACTATATTCCTTGCGTTCCATATCTGTTTTTCTCCTATTGCTCTAGAATTGTTTTACTTGATGACAAGGCCGCATTATTATCAGGACTCTGAACGACTTCAACAATATCTCCAATATCACAATTGAGCGCGCGGCAAATCTTCACCAGTACCTCCATAGACACAAATTCATTATTAGATAATTTGGTCAAGGTGTTCGGGCTAATGCCGGTCATTTTTCGCAGTTCAGTCTTTTTGATGCGTTTATCAATCAACAGCTTAAGTAATTTGTTGTAGCATACGTCCATTATTCAACACCTCAATTGTTTTAACAAAAATTTACATTGTATATTATATCATAGTAATTCTTATATCAATAGCAAAAATATATAGATATTTGCGATTTTTTCTCAAATAAATATCATGACAAGCGCACAAATTTCCACATAAAAAGCAAAACACCACTCGCTCACATCTCTGCTACCGGTGGCTATTTTGCAAAAATTCCAAAGTAATGTCACTATCTTCGATGGTATCGTGTAGAACTCCACATATATGTTCAATTTCACTTTTGCCTGCCATCATTACCCAAGAGAATGAAAAATGTATGGTGCCCCAGCTTTATCAATTTGCCCGGCATGTGCGGTAATTAGGAATTTTATTTGGTGAAAACAGCTATCTCCGTATAACAAAACTGCTTGGTCACTATTGCCTTAATTCAATTTGCGAAATTTATTGTACCTTATCTAATAATTTAAGAAGCCGTCGCAAACCGAAACCCGCCAGCACCAAGACCTATGGTGCCAAGCGGAAAGTATCCAAGGGCAAGGCGTAATCAGCCTTGCCCTTGTTTTTTTGCTGGTGGTACCGGCATATCCGGCTTATCATTCTTATCATTATAAGAAGCCCGGCAAGCCGGATAGCGTGAACAGCCCCAAAACTTGCCATGCTTACCATTCCGGAGTTGGAGCACCCCTTTACGACAGCGAGGACAATGATACTCACCATTGAGTGGTATGTCGGCCCCCTTGGCCTTGGTGCATAGACTGGCCGTAAACCGGGCTTGCTGCATTAAAAAAGTGTCCAGGCTGGCATGGCCTTCGGCCATCTGGTGTAAAATATCCTCCCATAAAGCGGTAAAGTCAGGATAGGTAATTTCTTCCGGCAGTATATCGACAAGCAAATACGCCGGCTCAGTGGGTTTAAGATATTTTCTCTTGGTTTCTTCCTTCAAAAAGCCGCGGTCAATCAGTTCTTTAATAATGGTAGCACGGGTAGCCTCGGTGCCAATGCCGGCCACATCTTTGAGCTGCTTTTTCAAGTCAGGATTTTTTACATATTTATGTATTTCTTTCATAGCAGCTAGCAGCGTAGCCGCCGTAAACCGGCCTGGTGGTTTTGTCGATTTTTTCTCAGCCGAAGCCCGTATAAATAAAGGCTGATCGCCTTTCATCATGGATGGCAGCATTGTACTGTCATCCTCTTTTTTTTCTTCGGTATCGGCGCTATAGATTTCTTTCCAGCCTAATTCCTTGATAATACGGCCATTGGCGATGAAGGTTTCACCGGCATGTTCCAGTTCAGCCCGCGTCTGATCATAAACATGAACCGGATAAAATTGGGCAATATAGGTCTGAGCAATAAGAAAATAAATATTTCTTTCTGTCTCATTCAAACTGGCAAAATTACATCGTTCCACAGTAGGTATGATGGCATGGTGAGCGGTGATTTTCTTATCATTCCAGGCACGGCTGCTAATATTGGTATCGGCTTTAGCCGCCCAGCCTGCCAGTTCGTTATTAGCAATTCGGCCTAAATTACCAATAATTGTGGCAGCATCTTCATGCTGAGCCTCAGGCAAAAATTCGCAGTCAGAACGCGGGTAGGTAGTGAGCTTGCGTTCATATAGCTTTTGGGCCGTATCTAATACCACCTGCGGATCATAACCAAACTTTTTACCAGCCATAACCTGCAGGGTTGAAAGTGCTAGCGGCAGACGCTGCTGCTCCTTTTTTTCAGTTGTTTCGCAGGAAATTACAGTCACTGGCTCCTTAGCCGACTGCAGCCATGCCAGCAAGTCCTTGGCAATGGTTTTATCTGCCAACCGGCCTTCCGTATCAAGACCTGGTTGTTCCTCTTGCGGTTTCCAATAGGCGGTAAAAACAGTGGTATCATGCTCAAAATCAGCTTTAACAGTAAAATACTCCACTTGTTTGAAGCCTTCTATTTCCCGCTCACGGCGGACAACAAGGGCCAGGGTTGGCGTCTTAACCCGGCCTACCGGCAAGGTTGTGCGGTGACCTGCCTGCTGGGCTGCTAACGTATATGCCCGGGATAGATTCATGCCAATCAGCCAGTCAGCACGGGATCTGGCTAAGGCTGACTGCTTCAAGTCATGAAACTCCTGGTTATCCCGCAGGCTGATAATGGCTTTTTTTATGCTATGCTCATCAAGTGCATTTAACAAAATCCGGCGCACCGGCTTTTGATTATTAACATAATCCAACACTTCATCAATCAGTAACTGTCCTTCACGGTCAGGGTCACCGGCGTGGACAATTTCTGTTGCCTGGTCGATCAAGCCTTTGACAATTTCAAATTGTTTTTTGCAGGAATCAGCCACCAACAGCTTCCAGTTTTGCGGGATTATCGGTAAATCCTCTACCCGCCATCTTTCATATTTGGGATCATATTCATCCGGTTCAGCCTGGCGGAGAATATGCCCATAACCCCAGGTAATTACGCCATCGCCGGTAGTAATATAACCATCCTTGCGGCTTACCGGTCCTGGCAAATATTTCGCAATTTCAGCTGCCATGCTGGGTTTTTCAGCAATATATAACTTCACTTAACCACCGGTCCACGCCAGGCGAGCATGCCGCCTTCGATGTTTACCACCTGCTCAAAACCCTTGCTGCGCAACAGGTTTGTTCCCTGAGCACTTCTTCTGCCACTGCGGCAAATAAGCAGCACCGTCTGGTCTTTGGGTATTTCATCTAACCGGGTTTCCAATTGATTGAGCGGGATAAGCACTGCATCAGGAATATGGCCTTCCTGATATTCCTTTAGGGTACGCACGTCAATAATGGCAGTTTTTTGGGCCTGCCACAAAGAAAGCGCTTCCTCGGTAGTCATACTAATTCCTCCTTGACTGGCAACAACCTGGTTGCAGCCAGCGCTGATAGCCATTACTACTACCAGCATACCTATCATCATTATTTTATTCATTTTTCACTATTTCTCCTTGTGACATTTTAACATAACTCTTGGCAACTGTGACAAGTGCAAGAGGAATAGTAAGGAAAATGTAGAATATTTTACATGCAAGATTATTTCTTTACCTTAAGCCTTGGCTTAGTTCCTGCTTTTTTATCAAATAGCTTACCATGGGCTAATTGCTTTGGCAGCATTGCTATCTTTAGCTGTTTTTCATAGTGGGTAATTAAAGCAGCTTCCTGTGGTGATACTATGGAAATCGCTGTCCCGCTTTTCCCCGCCCGCCCGGTACGTCCGGTTCGATGTAAATAGATGGCCGGATCTTCCGGCAAGTCTAAATTAATTACAAAATCTACTCCGGGGATATCAAGCCCACGGGCTGCCAAATCAGAGGCGATCAGCAATTGAAGTTTGCCACTCCGAAACCCATCCAGGGCTTTTTTCCGGTCTTCTTTAAGAAAACGCCCATGGATACCGGCTGCAGTTAAGCCATTATAGTTGAGCTTGTCCACCGTTAATTCAACATCATCACTACGATTAATAAAGACCAGCGCTCTGTCAATGGGCATGGCTCGTACTATTTTTCGCAGCAATTCAAACTTATCCCGCCGCTCAGCTACAAAATAAATATGCTTAATATCCGGCTTATTACCGGCTTTTTCTTGCGCCGCCACTATTTCAACAGGGTTATTCATAAGCTCTTGCACCCGCACAAGCGTCACCTGCGGTACTGTTGCAGAAAAGGCCAAAAGTTGTCTGTCCTTTTGCGTAGTCTTAATGACAGCTTTAACACTGTCCATATTATTATCATCAAGCAATCTGTCAACCTCATCAAGAACAATGGTCTTAACAGTCTGGGTGTTTATCTTTTTTTTCTGCACCAATTCGAGGATGCGCCCGCTTGAACCGGTAATGATATGCGGTTTTTCCTTTAATTTATCAATTTGCCGCATAATATTGACATCACCAATGATGGGGGCAGCCGTCACCGGCAAGCCGGTATTAGTTGCCAACAATTCAATCTGACGCTGGATCTGGATGGCCAATTCATGAGTTGGTGCCAAAATAAAAGCTTGTGTCTCGCGTTTGGCAGTGTCAATTTTTTGGAAAAGCGGTAAAAGATAGGCCAGTGTTTTTCCTGTACCGGTAGGCGATTGGCCGATACTATCTTTGCCAGCCAATGCTGGTGGTATAACTTCAAGCTGTATCGTTGTAGGCTCAGTGATACCCGCTTTGGTAAGCCCCTGGGCCAGCGGTGCTATCAGCCCTAATTGTTCAAAGTCTTTTTTCATATACTATTTATTCAACCTCCGCTAGTCTAAATCTGCTGGTTATTATCATGCCCTAATTCAACAGCAACTACTGTAATCCCTTTTCTAGCAATAACAACCATTCAACAATCTTAAGGAGATGAGCACGTATGAGTGACAACATTGTAGAATTTTACCAATCGCTAGGCTTTGAAGAAACCGAAGTGGAAGATGGACAAACGGTACTGGGTATTGAGCTTACGCCAGAGGGGGCTTACGCCTTACTCACTGATGCGGAGGGCCTCATGCCGCAAACTCCCAACCAGGAAATCATCTTTGCCTACTACACGCCAGAAGATTCCTATCTCTGGAGCGCAAGCTTCAAAAATTCCACTGTATTTAAAAACCTTTGGACAGCGGCAGCAACCATTGAGGACAAACTGGCGGCTATCACCACCCATCGGGAGGCAAATCAAAGGTTTTAGTAAAATAGCCCCAAAAGGCGAGATTGCTTACACTATTGTTCACAATAACCAACAGGTACTTCCTGTTCCCAATCATTGCGAGCGACAGTACGGCAATCTCGCCTTTTATTTTAAGCTAAGAAAATATATGGTTTTGAGAGTTATGGAGGCCTTATAAAACAAGGGGGTGTCAAGTATAAAACCCGGCACAGGCGACCCCGTGCCCCGTGCTTCGTGCCCCCCGTAACCCCCCGGCCTTTGCCGGAAAAAGCGTTCCGCAGGAGAAAAGCCGGGCGGTATTCCGTTAAAAAATCCGTACTGTTTGAGCGTAGCGAGTTTACGGATTTTAGGAATATCGCCCGGCTTTTCAGCTTTTGGAGGCTTGGGGCCTAGACCTTTTGTTACTTTTGGGGCAATGCCAAAAGTAAAACCCCTCTCCTTGTATTCCATTGACTCAACGTAAGACAAAGGACGCATAGCGTTTTTCTTATTCTACGTTATCTTACCTGCTAATTAGTCAAACTGCGAACAGGAGCCGGGATTCTCCCGCCCCGGGCAATAAAATCATCTGATTTAAATTTGCTCACAGGTATAATCGGGCTATAGCCCAACAGTCCGCCGAATTCAACATTATCTCCCACTTTTTTGCCTGGTACAGGAATAACCCGCACAGCCGTTGTCTTGTTATTAATCATGCCAATGGCCGCTTCGTCGGCAATAATCGCCGATATGGTAGCTGCCGAAGTATCTCCCGGAATAGCAATCATATCAAGACCAACCGAGCATACACAGGTCATCGCCTCTAATTTTTCCAAAGTCAAGCTGCCACGTTCAATAGCGGCAATCATACCCGCATCTTCGCTGACGGGGATAAAGGCTCCGCTAAGACCACCTACATGGGAGGAAGCCATCAAACCACCTTTTTTAACAGCATCATTTAAAAGCGCCAGGGCGGCGGTTGTACCTGGTGCTCCACAGCTTTCCAGGCCCATTTCTTCCAGAATATGCGCTACACTGTCACCAACTGCCGGTGTCGGTGCCAGCGATAAGTCGATAATTCCAAACGGATAACCAAGCCGGCGTGAGGCTTCCTGAGCCACTAATTGGCCAACACGGGTAATTTTAAAGGCCGTGCGTTTTATTGTTTCAGCCACAGCACTAAAATCCTTACCGCGTACATCTTCCAGTGCCCGTTTAACAACACCAGGACCGCTTACACCTACATGAATAGTAACCTCAGGCTCACCAACCCCGTGGAACGCGCCGGCCATAAAGGGGTTGTCCTCAGGCACATTAGCAAACACTACCAGCTTAGCACAACCTAGTGCGTCCCGGTCTTTGGTCCGTTCGGCGGTAAGCTTGATAATCTCGCCCATTTCCCGGACACAGTCCATATTAATACCCGCTTTGGTTGAGCCCAGATTGACTGACGAGCATACTCGTTCAGTCACTGCCAATGCCTCCGGAATGGAGCGAATCAGTATGCGGTCCCCGTTGGTATAGCCTTTTTGCACAAGCGCCGTGAAGCCGCCAATAAAGTTTACCCCGACTTCCTTGGCAGCAGCATCCAATGCCTGTGCCACTGCAACATAGCTATCTGTATGGCAGCTTTCGGCAGCAATAGCAATCGGCGTTACCGAAATACGTTTATTAATAATAGGTATGCCATATTCAGCTTCGATATCTTCCCCTGTCTTAACCAATTTTTCAGCAGTACGGGTAATCTTATCATAGATATTCTGACAAAATACCTTAGTATCCGGGTGCCCGCAGTCTCGCAGGCTGATTCCCATCGTGATTGTCCGAATATCGAGCTTATTTTCTTCAATCATGCGGTTAGTTTCATTGACGTCCTTCATTGTGAACATGTGTATCTTCCTCCAAGCTTAAGACAGTTATTATACGCGGTGCATTACATTGAATATATCCTCATGCTGCACTTTAATATCAAGACCCATAGCAGTACCTTTTTCGCCTAGCAGTTGTCCTAAATCTTTCAGACTGATAATAGCTTGCGACATATTAACCAACATGACCATGTTAAAGAAGCCTTCCAGGATATTCTGGTTGATATTAAGAATGTTAATATTGTTTTCCGCCAAAATATTACTGATCATGGCAATAATGCCGACCCTATCTTGTCCGACAATTGTAATGACAGTTTTCATAGTATCACACTCCAAAATTTTGTATTATCTGCTTAATGGTATGATAATATTATACTCATTTTCGTAAAAAAGCCAAGCGTATGTACAGAAAAAACACCTGTCGCCCATAACAGGTGTCAATTTGTTCGTACTTTCACTTATAAAACTAGCATTTAGACCCGCGTTTATGCAGCAAATATTCATATGCTACCATAGCCGCCTTCGCACCATCGCCGGCTGCAATTACAATCTGCTTGTAAGGACCATTAGTTACATCACCAGCAGCAAATAAGCCTGGAATATTGGTCCGGGCACGACAGTCAGTAACCACTTCCCGGTAGTTGTTAAAATCAAGTATTCCCTGACAGTATTCCGTGTTAGGCAATAAACCAATTTCGACAAAGATCCCCTGTACCATAAGCTCAGTTTGTTCTTTGGTTTCATTGTTGGTAATAATCAGAGTTTCTACCGCCTGCGCTCCCTTGACCTCGGTTGTCGTATAACCACTGAATTCAATAACTGGCTGCGCAAGTTCTTTGAGCTTTTCAATAACAATAGGCTCGGCAGTATAACCATGTAAGGCTATGAGGTAAACCTTGGCAGCCACACCACTGACTTCGATTGCAGCTTGCAAAGCCGAATTTCCGCCACCAATAACGGCTACATTTTTCTCGGCAAACAGTGGTCCATCACAGGTAGCACAATAACTGACTCCCCTTCCGGTAAACTCTGCTTCTCCTGGTATCTCCAGGCGGCGTGGACGTTTGCCTGAAGCAATAATAACGGCTTGAGCCTGATACTCGCCCTTATCACTTATTACGCTAAAGGTTCCATCCGTATTTTGGGATAAATCAGTAACCTCCTCATATTTTATTTCAATAGGGAACTTTCTTACTTGCTCATCAAATTTATCCATAAGCTCAGGCCCGGTAATAAATTGATAACCCATATAATTTTCAATGTCCATCGTCCACATCGGCTGACCACCAAACTCTTTAGTCAGCATAAGCACCTTCAGTCTTTTGCGCGCCGTGTACACGGCAGCTGTCATACCGGCGGGACCTCCGCCAATAATGATCAACTCATACAAAGCTATCACCCTCGCACTAGTATTTAGCTGTATATAACGCATAAATGAATAGTCATTATTTATTGTTTCTATAAAAACTATATGTTAGTGCTTCCTGATTTGCTACCATTCTTCCGGCAGTAACATCGGCAACAAATAATGTATGAGTACCCACATCCACCATTTTTTCCGGCAATATGCTTGCTTCAACATACGCAAGACAATTTTTCAGAATAGGACAGCCATTTTTTCCGGAAATATATTCCACACCCGCAAATTTATCTGTAGTACGGCCAGACTGGTAGCCAAACCGGCGGACGGCTTCCGATTGACTGGTAGTTAGCATCGACACTGCAAATACACCGCTTTCCATAAGGTACTCATGGGTAAGATTATTTTTATTAAGACATACCGACACCCGCAAAGGGTTACTCGTTAATTGAAACAGAGTATTACAGCATTGCCCGTTAAACTTATTAGCTTTAACAGAAGTAACAATATACAGCCCGTAGCTTATTTTATCTACAGCCGAATTAGCCGTATCAAGGCCTGCCGCAAGCACCGCCTCTGTGGTTAGTTCCAAGACCTCATCAAGCAGCAAAACAAATAGTTCAGAACCAACGCCGCAGACGGGACACTTATCAGGCGGCGTATCGCCGGTATGAACATAATCGCATACTGTACATTTCCAGCGCTTACCTGCCTGCTTTGGCGCAGGCGTCTCTATAACGACAGTGAATTCCTCCGGACCAACACCACAAATCGGGCATTTTTCTGGCAGCTCTGCTCCTTCATGTATGTATCCACATACACTACAACGCCATTTATTCATAAGCTTTTCCACCTTTGTCAAAAAATAATTATTCTTTGCTTCTTATTTTCATTCCAACTTGCGTATTTGTCAATAATTTGTTACTATTTTTTATAAATACAATGCATTTACTGTAAATAGTTAGTTTTTAAACAATTTTGAGAAAAGAGAGGGGAAAAAAGATGATAACGCCTGAGCTAATTGCCAGAATAAATGCTTTGGCAAAAAAGAGTCGTGAAATAGGTCTTACTGACAATGAACGCTCTGAACAAGCCGAGCTTCGCCGCCGTTATCTTGACAATATACGAACACAGGTTAAAGCACAGCTTGACTGTATAGAAATTGTCGATCATGAGGAAAACTGCAATTGCGGCTGTCATAATCAGCACTAATAGATAACGCCGGAGCCATGGCTCCGGCGTTATCTATTATAGTCCAGCAAGTGAATAAATTATTTATTATCTTGAAAGGTTTCACAGTCAGTATCTGCTGTTTTGGAAGCATTAGGACCTGCTACATGAATGCTTTCGGCGTTGCAATAATTGCCATTATCCCAAAATTTGCAGTTATTAACAAAACATTCTACCGCTGGAGTGATTTGTGTACCTTCCAAAAAGGCGGCTGACATAGTACCGCCAATATTGGCGTTGTGGAAAGCACCAACCATATCCCCCATTGTCTTACGGTGATGAAAAGCCTTGCACAAGGTATCCTGTGGCTTGCCTGAAGTCCCTTTGAGCTCATCATTATAGACACTAATTTTTGCGGCCATACACTGCTCGCCGGGCATATAGTGGGTACATTGATCAACACTGCATTTAACCGTTGGATTCGACATATAGTTCACCTCTTTATTTTTTTTATAGTATTTATCTGTTTTTCATCTTTTATGCTCATTAAATCATCACAAATGCTAGTTGTATTCTTGTATCATATTGGCACACAGGACAGTATAGCAGATGCAAACAATAGTCCTCTGATGTAAAAGGCAGACATTGAGTATCCATATACGGACTGTATGGTCCAAGATAGCTGTTGACAGCGCCACCATCAACTAGAGCGGCGCCACACTGAGGACACTTTGCTGTAATTTGCTGCAAGGCATTGCACAGCGGGCAAATCTTTTCCATATGTTTCACCTCATTGAATTACATCTTGGTTAGTGTGCGCTTGCCGCGGATGATTCATCCTGGAAAACAGGCAGTAAGACAGCTTTATCCTTTTTTACGAATACTACCTATAAAGAATTACATACACTACAATGGGAATTCGACAAAAATCCCAAAAAATTGAAAATATTATATTGGATAGGTGATACATATGCCAAAAAATACCCCTCCTGACCTCAATATCCGTCCAAGAATTCTGTACCAAGTTGCCAAAGCTGCCTGGGAAGGAACATTATTTGAACGCAAAGGAGAAATCTGCCATTTATTACAGCGAGAATTTGCAGATAAAGCTACCCGTCGCCTTGTTGCCAATCAGATTCGCATCGCGATGGGACTGGAGCCTACCGATTCGGAAGAAGTCATCAATGAGTATGATGCAGAGGCGCTCATGGGCATAGGCAGCGAGCCTGTTGTTATTGCCAATCCAGAAGCTTGCGAAAATTGCCATAGTTTCTCCTGTGAAAAAGCCTGCCCGCTTGGCGCTATTACCCGTGACGAACTGGGACGACCCTCTATTGACAGAACCAAATGCGCGAATGACGGCTATTGCATCAGCGCCTGTCAATTTGGTGCCTTAGCCGACAAATCCCAATTCGTCCCACTCATTAATCTCCTGCGTCAAAACTCTCATAAAGTGTATGCCTCTGTTGCCCCCGCTTTTGCCGGACAGTTTGGCTCTAAAGTAACTGCAGGAAAGCTGCGCAGCGCCTTGTTAAAATTAGGCTTTACTGAAATGGTAGAAACGGCGTTATATGCTGACCTTATCACCATAAAAGAAGCCTTCGAGTATGATGATAAGGTCAAAAGCGAACATGATTTTTTAATCACCAGTTGCTGCTGCCCTATCTGGATTAAGTTAATTGAAAATAAATTTCCTGACTTAATGGGCCACATATCGCCATCAGTATCGCCTATGATCGCCTCAGGGCGGTTAATCAAAGAACTTGAACCTGAGGCTAAGGTCGTTTTTATCGGCCCCTGTGTTGCTAAAAAGTCTGAAGCACAGCTACCTGATCTTAAAGGTGCTATCGATTTTGTCTTGACCTTTCAGGAGCTTACAACGATCTTTGAAGCAGCTGCTATCACTCCCTCCGAGGAACCAGATGAAGAAAATCCGCTAGCTTCCTGGGGCGGTCGGGTCTATGCCCGTACAGGCGGCGTCAGCGACGCGGTTGGTACCACTTTGGAAAAATTAATTCCTCGCCGGGCTGAGCTGTTTAAGCCCATTAAGGCAGACGGTATTCCTGACTGCACAAAACTATTAGAAGAAATCAAAGCAGGCAAACGGGAATTCAACTTTATCGAAGGTATGGCTTGTAGAGGTGGCTGCGTAGGTGGACCTGGCCGGCTTCTTCCCCCTGAAGAAGGCACCAACCATGTAAATGATTATGGTAATGCCGCTCCTGCGCATACTCCAGTCGAGAATCCGCAGATATATTCTACCCTGGCCAAGCTTGGTCATTACAACGGTATGCCCACCATGACTGGTACAAGTAAAATGGCGGCCATTCTGGCCCGAAAACTTGGTTCTGTTATAAAATAATAATACATATTTTGGTTTTTGTGTCATGTATACAGTATTTTTTTTAAAATAATGCTGGTAAAAATGCTAATAACCGACTAAAATTTAATTATTACGCATTTATTATCCTATGTTTTACTAAAATAAGGGGGATTTGCATGACTACAAATAATCCAGTAAAAATAACAGAAACCATCCTGCGCGATGGCCATCAATCACTGGCGGCTACACGGATGCGCACTTCAGACATGCTGCCTGTTTTGGAGCAACTAGACGAAATTGGCTATTTCTCGATTGAGGCCTGGGGCGGCGCTACCTTTGACAGCTGTCTGCGCTTCTTAAATGAAGATCCATGGGAGCGGCTGCGTACGCTTAAGAAGTATTTGAAAAAAACCCCCATTCAAATGCTTTTACGCGGCCAAAATGTACTTGGCTACAATCACTATGCCGACGATGTTGTTCGCGAGTTTGTTAATCGTGCTGTTGACAACGGCGTAGGCGTAATTCGCATTTTTGATGCGCTTAATGATGTCCGCAATATGGAAGTTTCCATGCGGGCTGCCAAAGCGGCTGGTGCTCATGTGCAAGGTGCCTTTGTTTACACGATCAGCCCTTACCATAACAATGAGTCGTTCCTCAAGGTAGCCAAAGACCTTGTCAGTCTAGGCACTGATTCTATCTGCATTAAAGATATGGCCGGCTTACTCGCTCCCTACAAAGCATATGAGCTTATCAAGACTCTTAAAGCCGAAATTAATGTTCCTATTCACCTGCACACCCATTACACCAGCGGCATGGCTTCGATGACGTACTTAAAGGCTATTGAGGCCGGTGTTGATATTATTGACTGTGCCCTGTCACCATTTGCCCTCGCTTCCTCTCAACCGCCTACTGAAGCCATGATTGCCACACTGGAAGGCAATGAGCGTGATACTTGTCTGAACAAAGAAAAACTTTTCCCAATTGCCGATCATTTTAGAGGGGTAAAAAAAGAGCTTGCTGAAACTTTCCATCTTAATACAAATATCGAAATTGATACTAAGGTATTGTCCTTCCAAATCCCCGGCGGCATGCTCTCTAATCTCTTGAACCAGATGAAGGAACAGGGTATGGCTGACAAATTCCCTGAACTTATCGTAGAAATGCCGAAAGTGCGGGCCGAACTGGGTTATCCGCCGCTGGTAACACCAACAAGCCAGATTGTCGGTTCCATGGCCGCCTTTAACGTTATGCTGGGCCGCTATAAGGTCGTACCCCGGGAAGTCAAAGACCTGGCCCGTGGCAAATATGGCCGCACGCCAGCCCCTATTGATCCTGCGTTTTTACAATCACTTATTGGTGATGATGAGGTTATTACCCACCGCCCGGCTGATGACATTAAGCCGCAAATGGCTGCGCTTCGCCAGGAGCTAGCTGAAAAAGGCTACCCAAATGCTTCTACCGAAGATGTACTGTCTTATGCCGTGTTCCCTGAAGTAGCGCTGAAGTTCTTTGAAAGTAACAGATAAGTAAAAATAGAAAAGACCCTGCCACTTTGAAGACGGACAGGGTCTTTTCTATTTTTACTTTTTTTCGAAACAGGACTTACCGATAAACTCGCGCAGTATAGAATTAGGGGGAATTTCATCATCTTCCACTGAATCAAAGTACACCAGAAAATTTAGTAACCGCCGTGCTTCAGAATACTCAGGATCTTGGCTGGTGATTTTTTGCAAAAGCGGCTCAGCATATTTTTTAAGCACCGCCAATTCATAAATAAGAGCTGAATTAAACATGAGATCAGCTTGTTCCTGGAAAGGAAAAATATTGCGTTCCTCACCACGCCGCACAGAATTCCACATCTTTAGTGTCATCAGCGCATCATGTGAGCGAAATTCGCTGTCACGAACAATCCTGCGAATAAGACGGGCATCGGTTGTCGGGATACGGTTATGACTGTCTATGGATAATTGTGTTAACGCACTAATATATATCTTTATTTTACAGTGACGGGGAACAGCACTTGTCAGGCGTTCATTTAAGCCATGAATACCTTCAATGATCAGCGGTTGACCTTTATCCACTTTAATCCGGTGCCCCCGGTGCTCCCGCTGCCCTGTCTTAAAGTTATAGGTAGGCATCTCCACTTCTTCTCCAGCTAAAATCCGGGCCAAATGAGAGTTGAACAATTGCAGGTCTATGGCTTCAATAGCCTCAAAATCATAGGCTCCCGTTTTATCAATCGGTGTCTTATCTCGATCAACAAAGTAGTCATCCAGGGAAATAGGTACAGGCCACACACCATTAACCCGTAGTTGAATATTAAGCCGTTGGGCAAAGGTTGTTTTACCGGAAGAAGAAGGTCCAGCTACCAAGATTACTCGCACATCGTTATGATGGGAAGCTGCAAAATCAGCAATCTGGGCAATTTTTTTCTCATGCAGTGCTTCGGCTACCCGGATAATATCGCTAAGCCCTCCCGCTTTCGTACACTCATTAAGAGTAGCCACATACCCGCACCGCAAGATCTTGCCCCACTCCTCGGCTTCCTGTAATACCTTAAACAACTTTGGATTCTCAATAAACTGTGGCAGTTTATTAGGATTTTCCTGTTCAGGGAGTCGCAGAATAATTCCTGGCGGATAATTTCTGAGCTCAAACACCTGCAAATAGCCTGTGGATGGTGTCATCGTCCCGTATAAATAGTCGTAAATCTGTCCACAATAGTAAATGTTTACCTTTTCTCTGTTAAGCTGCTCTAACAGACTGACCTTTTCCTTGCGTCCAGCTGCCTTAAATAATTCTATTGCCTCAGTTTTGAGCAGTGTTTTGCGGATAATGGGACGATCTTCAACTATAATTTGCCGCATCTGCTGCTCAAGTTGAGTAATATCCTCAGGCGTTACATCCCGCCCATGGTGCAACTCACAATATAAGCCTTTACTTAAAGAATGCTCCACTGTCACTTCACAACCGGGAAACAATTCTTGCGCAGCGACAATCATAACCAGCGTTATGCTGCGCTGATAAACCTTCATCCCATCACTGCTGCGAAGATCGATAAAGTCTACCCTACTATCTTGCTCTAACACACTTTGCAAATCTTTAATTTCGTTATTCACTTTGGCAGCCACTACTGGTGTAGTATACCTATGCGCAGCATCCCGGCTAAGTTCCAGCAGCGTAACACCTTTAGCATACTCACCCGTATGGCCGTTAGAAAACGTAATACGAATTTTCGCTGACATAAAAAGGCCCCCCTATCAGGATATACTTTCTTACACTATATTTAATTTATTCAACCATATTCCTCTAATTCCTGCAGCTATTACCCCAAACTAAACTAGACGTATACCGGAATCCATCCTCCCTACGGATAATGAATTCCAGTATACGTCTAATCACACTTGGTAGATTCATCACGTTCCTGTTACCCAATACTTTGACACTGAAGAAACTCACTTGACCGCAAAGCAGAGTTGACCATTTGTCTGCCTTTCTCCAAAAATAAGAATTGATCTCCTAACGCCTTGGCCTCTGAAAGATCATGGGTTACAAGAACAAAAGGAATATTCCAGATTTGTTGAATTTTTTTCAGTTCTGACTGTAATTCAAGCCGTGTATCACTATCAAGCGCTGACAAAGGTTCGTCCAGCAATAAAATAGCCGGCTCGGCCATCAGGGCACGCGCAAGAGCAACACGTTGCTTCTCCCCTCCTGATAACCTATCAATGAACCGCGTTGTCAGATGTTCTATACGCAGCAGCCCCAGCAGTCTTTCATAAAGTTCCTGCGACTTATTATCATATTGTTTAACACCATACCATATGTTTTCTCTTACATTCATATGGGGAAATAAGGCAAATTCCTGAAACATATATCCCACACGCCGAAATTGCGGTGGTACGAATGTTCTGTCCGTGGAAGAGAACAAAATGCGTTCATTATGAATAATGGTTCCTTCATCTGGGCGCAAAAGACCGGCAATCGCGCGTAAGATGGTTGTCTTACCTGCGCCCGAATGACCAAACAAAACCAAAATACTATCTTCAACAGTAAACTCAATGTTCAGCGTAAAATCTGCTAATCTTTTCTTTATCGTTACTTGCAGCACTTAGAACACACCCTTTACTGATTCTCCTAATATCATACCGTTTAGACCAACCAATAAGCGAAAAAGCAGCTTGCTGCTGGGTTTACGCTTGCTGCTGGTTTGGTGCCAACTGTTAGACAATACGCTCTTGACTGGCGTCTGAAACAATAGCAATAATTAAAATAAATATAAACTAACAAAACATAACATAATCCCTATGGTATTATTATAATATTTGTTGTATGATATTGGCAAGAGCTTGTTAATAAATTATTACAACTTTTTTATTGAGGTGCATACTTATGAGTGATACAACTGCTTACACCCCCGAAGAGGTCGCTAAGATCCTGAAAATTTCTCGTTTCACTGTCTATGAAATGATTAAGCGTGGCGATCTTGCAGCCTATCATATTGGACGGAAAGTCCGTGTCGAAGCACCGGATTTAGAAGTCTATATCCAAAGATCAAAGAGGAACAATATGCTTACCAAACAAAGCGCTGCCCAACCGCCAACAGATGACCCTGCTCCAGAACCCGACAGTTTTATTATCTGCGGGCAAGATATTGTGCTTGATATTCTGATACGGCACCTAGAAAAAGCCCTGCCTCACGTCCGCTGTTTTCGTAATTACTCTGGCAGCATCGACGGCTTATTAGCCCTTTATCGCGGGACTGCTAATATCGCTACTGCCCATTTGTGGGATAGCGACACTGATACGTACAATACTCCTTATGTACGTAGGTTTTTACCAGGACACCGGACGCAGGTCTACAATCTGGCCTATCGCAACACCGGTTTCTATGTTGCTAAAGGCAATCCGAAAAACATCAACAATTGGCAGGACTTAACCCGGCCTGACATAACACTTATCAACCGGGAACGAGGTTCCGGTTCAAGGGTCTTACTCGACGAAATGCTTCACGTTCTTGATATTGATTATCATCAGATCAAAGGCTACTCCAAAGAAGAAATGAGCCATTTGGCAGTCGCAAGCTGTATTGCCAGAGGCGAAGCCGATGTAGGTATCGGCATTGAAAAAGCCGCATTACAAGTAAATGATATTGAATTTATTTTTCAGAAAAAAGAGCGTTATGACCTTGTCCTTCGCAAGGAAGATATCGATAAACCACATTTTCAAGCTCTGCTGGACGTTATTCGTTCCGATACATTCCGTAACGAAGTGAGCGGCATGGGCGGTTATGATCTGTCCCAAACCGGTCAACTTATGGGCAATAGCTAAAACAAATGCGGCCATCTTTCCCCCATACAATACCGGGGAAAGATGGCCGTATGAAATTATTGCCAGTCTGTATACAGCGCTTACTATAATCTTTTCAATAGCCGGTAAGCAAGTATTGGTATTGACGCTTTTCTTACCGCCAAGCGCATACCGAATAAAACAAGGAACATTGCTCCCAAAACATGCATCATCCAAAAACCGGTACGAGGAAATTCCAATGTAGTATTCTTAAGTAAGTTGCGGTGACCACAATTCATGCGTATCAACCTCCTTCAGAAATAGTATTTCCCGCACCTTACTTAGCAAACATGTTTTATTTATCCACGACAGCCATGGTCTGAGCCATTTTGGCTGCCATACCGGTAATTTTAAATGACGGCACAGCACATACAGCAATGCGAATACCCTTGGCAAGCGGTACAGCAAAAATATGGTCTTCATGTAGCTTATCGCACACAGCATCAGGATTCTTAGCCGGAACAGTTAAGAAGAAACCTGCGATATATGGCAACATGTGCAGATTAGCCGCTTTGGCCTCACGGACAAAGATGTCCGAACGGTCACGGATCATATTGTAATATTCATTGCGTTCCTTTTCCACTTGTGCCAATATGGCTTTATCGTTATAAATGGTCGCTAAGAGCCGCATACAACCGCGGTTGATATTAGACCAGGTAGCTCGGCTGGTAAATTGGTTAATATCAGTAAATTCTTGGACGACATCCTTATTTTGGGAAATACTAATCATAGCACCGGTACGCTGCCCATACATAGTATACCCTTTGGACATACTAAAGCCCAAAATGATAAGCAAATTATCCGGTAAATTGCCAAACTTCTTCATAAAGGTACGGCACGCATTCTTCTCACCTGCATAATCAATATAAGCTATGTCCACTAGCAGAATCACGCGTTTGGATTGGTCTTTAGCCGCCGTTTTAAGAACCTCCAGCACGTTATCCCAGTCACTGTCGTTTAAGCTATAACCAGTAGGGTTATGGGCCGGAGTATTAATAATAGTCACTAAACTATCTTGTTTAGTCAAAAGTTCGTTGACTTTGCTTTCAAATGACTTACTATTGAAGTTTTGTTTTTCATCAAACAAAGTATATGTATCCAACTTGCGCAAGGCATCCTGGCATAATACCTTGTACGGGCCCCAGTACCAGTCAGAAGTTAGTAATGTATCACCAATCTCTGTATAATTCGCAATCGTGTGATGGATTACCCCTGAGCCACCAGACGTGGCTACCGCACTGGTATAAGCTTCAGGACGGTTATCACCAAAAGCTAAGGCCGTAGCAGCCTCTAAAAACTCAGGTAATCCAGCAATAGGTGCATAGTTAATGACTTCATTTATTGGTAGATTTCGATATACTTTTTCGACTGTAGGCAAACATACCAAAGCTTCCTTATCATCTAAAATTGCGCCAATAGTAGCGTTGACAACCTTATCTTTCCCATATTGAGCAGCATCCTTATTAGCTGCTGCTGAAGCTCCAAAGATTTTGTCAGTAGCAAATTTACCTTTTGCGTGTGTTGCGGCAAGACTTAATGTCATGCTTCTCTCCCCCTGTTTCATTCTAATTCAAGGATACATTTTATGCAGCATGCGCGGGAATGGAATAGTCTCGCGAATGTGCTCAAGACCGCATAACCAGGCAACTGTCCGTTCAAGGCCCAGTCCAAAACCGGAATGCGGTACTGTACCAAACCGTCTTAAATCCAGATACCACTCAAAGGCCTCTTGTGGCAACTTATGCTCGGCAATCCGCTGCTCTAGTAATGCCAAATCATCAATACGCTGACCGCCGCCAATGATTTCGCCATAGCCCTCAGGAGCTAACAGATCAGCGCCTAACACTACTTCAGGATTATCTGGATCAGGTTTCATATAAAAAGCTTTAATTGCTGTTGGATAACGGTGAACAAATACCGGCGCATTAAAGTGGCTGGAAATAATGGTCTCATGGGGCGCACCAAAATCATCTCCCCATGTAAATTCTTCACCTGCTTGTTTCAGGATTTCAACAGCCTCTGTATAGCTAATACGCGGAAACGGCAGCTTAATGGCCTTCAGCTTTTCAACATCCCGCTCCAGTGCTTTAAGCTCATTAGTGCATTTTTCCAGCACCCGTTCAATAACATAGCTAATCATTTCTTCTTGGAGTTTCATGGTATCATTAAGAGCAAAATAGGCCATTTCGGCCTCAATCATCCAAAATTCCAGCAGGTGCCGACGGGTCTTCGACTTCTCAGCCCGGAAAGTAGGACCAAAACAGTATATGCGTCCTAAAGCCATAGCATTAGCCTCATTATACAGTTGACCACTTTGCGATAAATAGCCTTTTTCGCCATGATAGTCAAGTTCAAATAAGTTAGTTGTACCTTCACAAGCTGCTGGTGTGATAATCGGCGCATCAGCCAAGACAAAATCACGTTCATAAAAAAAGTTTCTGAGCGCATGTTCAATCTCAGAACGAATACGTAACACAGCAGCCTGTCGTGGTGTACGAATCCAGAGATGTCGGTGTTCGGCCAGAAAATCCACACCATGCTCTTTATGGGTAATGGGATAATCTTCGGCAATACTGACAATCTCTAAGGCTGTGATTTGCATTTCATAGCCACCAATTGACCGTGGTTCCTCACGCACCAAGCCTGTTACTTTAACAGCGCTTTCCTGGGTTAGCTTTTTGGCCTCAGAAAACAGGACTTCGCCTGCTTCCTGCTTAACCACTACCCCTTGCATCAGCCCCGAGCCATCCCGGATAATAAGAAACGCTATTTTCCCGGAAGAGCGCTGATTATAAATCCATCCTTGTATAGTTACTTGCTTGCCAACATGGCAAGACAAATTTTTTATGAGTGCTATTTCCACCCAATGCCCTCCTTTCCAATACGTGCATCTAGGGTACAATGCTAGACACTAATAGGTTATATGGCTATTATGTACTTATTCTGGATATATCATTATTTTTCCTTTTAAAAATTGTTAATAATTGGTATTTTGAAAAAAAAGACAGTCCCTTGTCAGGACTGTCTTGCTTGATCCTTTGCTTTAATCAGGAAAGAAGCGGGAATGGATGGCATTTACAGCTTCTTTGACTCTATCTAATTCAATCAAACATGAAATACTGATTTCAGAAGTGCTAATAACCGCTATATTAATACCGGCATCAGCCAGCGCACCAAAGGTAGTAGCGGCAATGCCCGGGTTACCTAGCATGCCAGCACCAACTACTGATACTTTGGCTACATTCTCATCAATCATCAAGCCGCTAAATTCCATTTCCGTTTTCAGTCTCTCCAAAATTTTCTTAGCTTGGGGAGCATCGCCTTGGGCAATAGTAAATACCATGTCGATAATGTGTTTGTCCATAGCACGAACACTTTGAACAATCATGTCTACGTCAACATTGGCCTCTGCCAAGGTAGAGAATATCTTATAGGCAATTCCGGGCTGATCTGCTACTCCCAGCACAGCTATTTTTGCAACATTAGTATCATGTGTTACGCCACGAATGACAAACTCTTTTTCTTCCATAGTATATTCCTCCCTGATAAATGTACCTGGTTCCTGTGTAAACGTGGAGCGGACATGAATGGGCATATCATAATGCATACCTAATTCTACTGAACGTGGATGCATTACGCCGGCACCGAGCCGCGCCATTTCGAGCATTTCATTATATGTAATTTCTTTCATGCGCCTTGCAGTCGGCACAACTCTGGGATCAGACGAATAGATTCCATCAACATCAGTATAGATTTCGCAGTGGTCTGCCTTGAGGCCAGCTGCTACCGCCACTGCCGTAGTATCAGAACCACCCCGCCCTAAGGTAGTGATATCACCATTTTTAGTCAATCCCTGAAAACCTGCTACTACAACAATTTTACCGGCATTAAGTTCTTGCCGGACTCTGTCGGCAGCAATGCCAGTTATCTTTGCTTTGTTAAACATCTCATTGGTGGTAAAGCCAGCTTGAAAACCAGTCATAGATACTGCCTCATGCCCTAGCTTGGCAAAAGCCATGGCTAAAAGCGCAATCGATACTTGTTCGCCGGTTGCCAGAAGCATATCCATCTCTCGTCCAGTCGTCTGATCCGTAATCGCTTTCGCCAAACTTATTAAATCATCTGTAGTATCTCCCATTGCTGACACTACAACGACAATTTGATCATCAGGATTTTTTTCCTTTAATACCCGCCTGGCAACTGCTATAATTTTTTCCGGTGTAGCTACTGAGCTTCCGCCAAATTTTTTTACAATTAGTGCCATGCCTATCCCCCTTTATCTACGCTGCATATAATTAAGCATGGCAGTTTATATTCTCCATATAAATACAATATCCTTCTACAAGTGGACAAAACAGTAAACTTTTTTACTTCACTACATACACATTGATAAAAATTAAGCCTGCAAGGATAATCTCCCAACAGCCTTTAGTAACCAAAATAATACTATCTTCCTGATTGTAACACCACTCAGTAAAGTTCCGATAGGCGCCTTCCATATCCTGCCACAAAACAATGGTTCCAAAAATAGCAGCAAGCAATGCTACCAGCTTAAGACCAATTGTCTGAAAAGCAGCGCTAATGGCAATAAAATAACACGAAAGGGTCATCCAGGATAAAAACAGCAGCATAAGCGTTAAGCGGCGGGCAACTTTAGCCCCAACGTGTCTTCCCATCCTTAATAGCGTTAGTCTAACCAGACGACGGCCACAAAGTACCTGACCATTTTCATAACGTCTGTAACGCTGAGGAATGTCATAATTCCAAACAATAGAACAACAAGCCATGACTAATAGTAGTTTCTGCATACAATCAACCTCCCGGTACATTATAATGCAGTTCCCCCTGAAGTCCTCAGCTATATTATACCATTATTTAATTAATCGAACAATCAGACATTTATTTTCACTAATCCCCGCCACTGTATCTAGCTGTTTTTTTTACAGCCCTAATAGAAAGTTATACTTTTGCCAGGTATGCAAAAAGCCAGGAACTACTCCCTGGCCTCAAGAACATCTTATGTAATTATTCTACAGAAATAGTCTTAGTCCCTTCCCACAAACCATGAATATTACAATAGGCTTCAGCAACTAACGTACCGGAACCGCTAAGTTTAATTACTGCTTTACCGAAAGGTTCGGTATAGACCGGACCTTTATTAGCACCTTCAGTAGATTCACCGTGAGCTGCAAATTCAAAAGTAGCAACCTCAGAGGCAAATTTAGCGTTATCAGGCTTAAAGTAGAGTTTTATCCAACGAATATGGTGTTCTGTTGTATTCGGATGAGCAATTTCTTTACCAACACAAACCTCAACACTAACCTTTTCCCCTGCTTTACCTTTATCTGGTGCCTCAATTACCGGTACATGTTTCTCAGCTTTCCAATCAGCACTTTGTACTAAATCAGCAATTTTCATTGAATATTCCCCCTTGAAACTATGTAGCATCTATTGCCAATTATTTTAAGGATAATTATTCTCTATAAAAATTAGAATTTCTTTTATTGCTAACCTTTTTAAAATTCTTTTTTAGTATTGGCTATCCCTTATTGAAATATTCGCACCTTCAAACTTTTTATCTCTTGCTTGTCAATCTCTTCCCATTCAGGCGGACATAACATCTCTACAGGATAAAGTGTCAAGGAAGTATCACACTCATATATGGCTGCAAATGCCTGTAAAGCAGGAATAGCACTGCTAGCCCGATTAATAGA
This sequence comes from Sporomusa sp. KB1, assembly GCF_007830295.1. Classification (GTDB taxonomy): domain Bacteria; phylum Bacillota; class Negativicutes; order Sporomusales; family Sporomusaceae; genus Sporomusa. The sequence continues at coordinate 5,121,715 of NZ_VLKC01000002.1, forward strand.
AGCAATCTCTTCTTTGGGAATTTTTACAGATAAAATACAATCGTCAGTTAGGTCATTTTTTACAATACCGGCCGCATATGCCTCCTGGAAAGACGGTATGTTTGCCAAAATAGTGGATACTACCTGCAAAATAATAGCACCACATAGCTCAAAATACTGCTTGTTAAACACCCGTGTATCTTTGTCCTGGAATTGAAGACGACCTGAGGGTAGCATTTCGCAAGTTTGTTTGGGAATAACCGCTTTGGATGGCAACCACACCTTAACGAAGGGAATATCCGCAAAAAAATCAATATCCACTTCAACAACTACCGGCAGTTTTAAATGACTCAAGACCTCGTCAAGTCTGGCCCTAACCGCGCCTGATGCTCCTGTCAGCAACTGTTGAATCAGTGCCAGCCGAGCGGTTTCTTTTACTTCATGCTGACGCCTCTTTTCTTCATAAACCAGTCTTTCCTGCTCGTTACGCCGCTCCATTTCTTCCCTGGCTTCCCGCTCGGCCTCTTTGATCGCATGATCCCGGTCTTTCCGGGTAAAGTGCAGTGATACTGCTGCCGCCACTCCCATCGCCACTGTAATTAAAAGAACAATAGGACTAAAGAAAATAACTAATATGACAAATAAAGAAATGATTATTGCAACCCTGATTCCCAGGGGATAAACATAGCTATCTTCTGTTTTGGTCACTGCTTTATCAATAAGATAACTATGGTCTGTTAAAACAAGCTCTGGGAATGGTTCCTGAACAAGCAACGGTTCATAGTCTGCCGGCTCATAACTAAATTTGCTGACAGCCGCTAATTTAAGCTCGTTGTCTTGATGCTGGATAAATTCCTTCCGCCAGCGCTCAAATTGTTCTTCACCCTTAAAATAGCGAACCTCAGCCCGTTCGTTATTCTTAATCTTGTTCTTTTCCCGCGGAGAAGTTGTCTTATCAGGCTGTAACGACATAGGTTGGCCTCCTTATTTATGAATTGTTATCCTGATTGTTTTACGCATAACAACGTAACAAAAGGCCAGTACTCCACCCAATGTAAAGAAGAACGCGACTGGCTTTACCATCATAATTTCCGAGCTGCCAATAAGGCTGAATAAAAGCGCCGTCATATAGGCTAAAAATAGTTCACCATAGCGTGGACTATTCACGCGTGGTGCAATAATTAGCCACACTAAAAAACCTATAAGAATTATATTACTGTTTTTCATGAACTCCATTGCTTGAAGCTTCACCTACCTAATTTCAAGAATAGCTCTATATTCGCTACTTATTACTTTTTTCCCTGCTTACCAACTATTTCCCTTTATTTTTTAGTTGATTATCGTTGAAATTGTTAACGGCTGTAACATTATGTTTTTGTACTTCATATATTGAAGTAGAACAGGTATATAAGAATTATAAGTTTTCCTATAGTAAATAAAGGAGGTCATTAATATTTATGGAAACCAAATATCCGCATTGGTATGGCCCTGAAGATAACATGTGCTGCGACTATCCCGACAAAGAAATGATGTGCTGCGATGATCATTTCATGGAAGAACCCATGTCTTACAAAATGCAACATGATAACTTTAAAGACCGGTTGCTTTGCTTTTTAGGTGACGAAGTCATCCTTGGTACTGACGCTGTGATTGACCGCAGAGGCTCCACTTTCTGTGGTACTGTCTGCTACATTGGTTGTGACTACATCATTGTCAATAGCACCCATTGCCATCGCTGTGTTTCACTGCATGTGCCTATTAAAATGATTCGTTTCATCGCTCCATTTAAAGGCCGTCGGTAACATTGCAAGCCTTGGCATTGGGAGATGATATACCATGAAAAAACTATTCAGCCGTCGCCCGTTAACTGTCGACCCTGCGCATATGATTACATTGCATCAAGAAGCCATTGAACAACTTGAGCTTATGAACACTGTCGTAGAAGCGTCAGAACATGCCAGTGATGGGATGCATGATACACTTACCCGGATGGCTGAAAACCACTGGGAAGCCTATTTGGATGTACTCCACATGATCTGCATGCATGAAGAAAGTTTTGCCGCCGTCATGAAAAAACACGGCTTTGCAACGCACGACAATGAACCTGTTGACACCGAGCAGCGACAATTCTTTGGCAGCCGCGCACTAATTATGGCACTCCTTTTAGGACTTATCCGCCGCCACCGGCGTTTTGCCTACTTCTACAGCTTACGGGCAAATCCCATGGGAGAGTATATCAAAGAATCTGTAGCTATGGAACGCGAACATATAGTAGAAATGATTGGTATGGTACAAAATATGATGTAATCCCACCATTCGTACAAGGAGGCAGCTTGCCTCCTGTATTTTTTAAAAGGATTTTTTTATTGACAATACGAATAATAGAATATAACCAGTTAGCACAAGGAGCCACTATGCCTGATTTTAAAGTACCTTCCTCCTGTCCTGTCCTGCCAGTAAAAGATTTTTTACGCCGACAGGCTGGATTATCATTAACACTATGGCGTAAAATAAAAAATAGTGGCAGTATTGTCATCAACACCCGCCCGGCAGCAATAAATGACCTAGTCTATCCTGGAGACATCATTACAGTTTCCTGGCCGAATAATTCCTCTATTACGCCGGAAAATCTGCCGCTTACTATTTTATATGAGGATGAGTGGCTGTTGGTGGTAGATAAGTCTGCCGGCATGCTTGTTCACCCAACCTCTGGTCAATCCTCCGGTACGCTTGGCAATGCTGTGCTGCATTATTATAGCACACATAACTACCTGTATGGCTTTCACCCTGTCAATCGCCTAGACCGCAATACCTCAGGTCTGGTACTAATCGCCAAACGGCCTGATATTCAGCATATGCTAAATCAAAACCTGCAGCATATAACTAAACAGTACCTGGCTATAACTGCAGCAGTTCCGAAACCGCCCCAGGGTGTAATTGATGTACCTATTGGCCGAAAACCAGGCAGTATTATTGAACGTGAGGTTCGCCCCGACGGTCAGCAGGCAATTACCCGTTATTCGGTCCTTGCCACCTTCAGCACTGCCTGTTTGCTCGGCATTACACTAGAAACAGGGCGTACCCATCAGATAAGAGTCCATTTAAGCCATATCGGCTGCCCCCTGCTAGGGGATGATTTATACGGCGGCTCTATCACCCTGCTTAACCGCCAAGCTCTCCATGCGGCAAAACTAATCTTACCGCATCCTATTACCAAGCAGCAACTTACGCTTGTCAGTCCACTGCCAGACGATCTCAGTAATTTTATAACCAACTTGGCGAGTAATTTATAACTAAATGTGCTATAATGTATACGAAATATGCTATACTATATGGGTTCCAAAAAATAGAGGAGGGATTTCAATGCCATTAGTCACTTCGAAAGAGATGTTTAAAAAAGCCTACGAGGGCCAGTATGCTGTTGGCGCGTTTAACGTCAACAATATGGAGATTATCCAGGGCATTGTTGACGCCGCCAAGGAAGAACAAGCTCCACTTATTCTCCAGGTATCGGCCGGCGCTCGTAAATATGCCAAACATATCTACCTGGTCAAACTGGTAGAAGCCGCCCTGGAAGACACCGGCTTACCCATTTGCTTACATCTAGATCATGGTGAAGACTTTGAAATTTGCAAATCCTGCATTGATGGCGGGTTTTCTTCAGTAATGATTGACGGCTCTAAACTACCGTTTGAAGAAAATATTGCGCTTACTAAAAAAGTAGTAGACTACGCCCATGAACGCGGTGTTGTCGTTGAAGCAGAACTTGGCCGTCTGGCTGGTGTTGAAGATGCGATTAAAGTCAACACAAAGGACGCTACATATACTGATCCTGATCAAGCTGTCGAGTTTGTAAAAAGCACCGGTGTCGACTCTTTAGCCATTGCTATCGGCACAAGTCATGGCGCTTATAAATTCAAAGGTGAGTGCAAACTGGACTTCGACCGCCTTGAAACCATTTCTAAACTTCTACCTGACTACCCACTGGTACTGCATGGCGCTTCGACCGTACTGCCTGAATTTGTAGGAAAATGCAATGACTTTGGCGGACAAATTAAAGGCGCTCAAGGTGTACCTGAGGATATGCTGCTCAGAGCCGGAAAACTGGGAGTATGCAAAATTAACATTGATACCGACCTCCGCCTTGCCATGACCGCTTCCATCAGAGAACACTTTGCGAAAAACCCCTCCGACTTTGACCCGCGTCAATACCTCAAACCAGCCCGTGCAGCCATTAAAAGCATGGTTCAACATAAGATCCGCAATGTCTTAAATTGTAGCAACCGCCTTTAAAATCACGGCATATAAATTCTATAATAGGAAAAAATAATAATAAGCCTATTATAGAAAGGGGATTTCTCATGGACGCTAACAATGTCAATTTTGCTACTTTGTCTACTAATGAACTTGATACCATTAAAAAGTTTGAACAAGAGTTTGCCGCTAAATACGGTAATAACATCTTGCTGCTAGCCTTTAAGCAAAAATAAGTAAAATCATTCAGCCTAGCTGGATAAAAACTAAGTCGCCCATTGGGCGACTTAGTTTTTATTCTATAAAATTCTCCGTTTGTCTGCAAAAATCCTCAAAAGTATTATTTGTAAAACGGATATCTGTCCCTAAAAAGCGCAGATATCGTTCTTTTTCTTCATCCAGCTTTTCCGCTTTTTTGCCAGGATAATTATTAATCACCGTTATCTTTAGCTTATCAGTCCGGTTGGTCTGAATTCGCTTTATTAGATACTTAATATGCATATCAGCATCAGGAAACGAATACCCACAAAAAATGAGATGCCCAATATCATTAAGGCTCATTTCCGTTTTATGCCAAACAATAGTTAAAAAACTATTAGACATATCTTTAAAAAACGTTGGCGGCACAATCACAGGAGTTCTCACTGATTGGCATTGGGAGCATCGTGCCTGAGAAGGATCTGTTAACAGATTAAGAATACCCTGTTGCTGATCAATTAATTTCACTGAATTACAGGTAGGACAATAAGACCAGTTCAGCGATCCATGCACTTTATAAAGAGTTACTAGCGACACGCTTTGGGGAAGTGATAACAAACCAGCTTTTTTCCTATCCGCAGTAAATTCAATCCCGTAATCGATTGCAATACTGTCTCTAAAAGATAACGCCCGGTCAATCAGAATATCATAATTAGTTGATATAAATATTGTGTCTCTTAGACAGCCAAATTCATTCAAGCGTTCAACCAATTCACGGTGAAATCCCCGGACAACTGAAGTTTTATCTTCCAGTACTCCAGCCATTAGCAGTACTAGATACTGCCTAATATAACCTATTCGATTAGAATTTTGGGCAAGATTCTCAAGATCAAAATTTTTAAAAGACTGGCGCTTGCGCACTGCCAAATCTAAAAGACCAATCGCCTCCTCAAAAGTTGGAAAATGAATCTTATCCAAATCATCCTGAAGCACATCAATATAAAACATTTGTTTAAAGTACGCCCTTAGCTCTTGTACCAGCGTACAGTCACTATAGTTATTTTCTGCGCGGAGTGCTGTAAAATATTTTTTGAAAATCATACTTTGTACTGGTGCTCCCTCCGCCGCAGAAGCACCGCCGCCTAAAAAAATTGCTGTCTTCCTCATACAAATTTTTATTCTTCCCGAGCTGCATCAAAGTATACAAAAAAGAATCGCATATCATGCGATTCTTTTTTACTGGTCGGAGCGGCAGGATTCGAACCTGCGGCCCCCTGGTCCCAAGCCAGGTACTCTACCAAACTGAGCCACGCCCCGATTGTATATTAGGTAACCAAATCGTACGTGCATGCAAAAAAACTGCATTTCCGTTACAAACTGTCATCTTATTGCGAAGATTATTATAACCTGCCAGACCTCGTTTGGCAATACCTTTTCTTAGAAAACATTTTATAATGAGCATAACAAGTATTGCGAATGCGACCATTACGGACATTGCCTCAAATGTTGACACCATACCACCCCCTCATACCCCTTCAGGTTGGAAGACGGCCTGCAGTCTATGACGGTATTCCCGCGCGCCCTTCCCACGGCAAAACCACTTGGCGATTTTCCAAACTCGAAAATTGCGTTATAATGAAGACTGTACAAAAACAAGCGGTCGGCTGCGCAGGCACCGATCGGCGAAAAAGAACGCGCAATGGGGGAAATAATATGGCGGTTACGGCCAGATTGCTCAAAAACGGCTACATTTATACAATGAGCCCCGAAGAGACCGTAGCGGAAGCCATCGCCATCGGCCGGGACGGCAATCTCCTGTTTGTCGGCGATAACGCGGCCGCCGAAACGTTTTGCGGTAAGGACACCGTGGTTACCGATCTGGCCGGCCGGCTTGTCCTTCCGGGATTTTCCGACAACCATACCCATGCCGGCGCAGCGGCGACCAAGTTCACCGGCATCTACTTAGGTGAAGTAAAGACGGTACCGGAATATCTGGACATCATCCGCTCCTTTGCGAAAGGCAAGGCCAATGCTCAGGCACCCTTTATCACCGGCAGCAATTGGGAACAGGCCGTCTTTCAGGAATACAACCGCCAGACCTATGGTATTTCACCCGACATCAATCTGGGTCCGAGCCGCTTCCTCCTTGATGAGACTTTGCGGGGAACCCCGCTGGCAAACGTGCCCGTCAAGCTCTATTCGAGCGATCTTCACTGCGCCTGGTACAACAGTGTGGCCATCGAGCTGTCTCAAGGGAAAGGCTTCGACATCGGCGGCGGTATCACCGAAAACAGGGGCAGCGACATTATCACCCGGGTTCCCCCGGATGTTACCGGCCAATATCACGGCGTAGATTTTTCCCGCTACTGCGGACAGCCCTGGGGCGTATTCCGAGAAGCGGCCACCGGCTACATAGACGCCTATATGCCGCCGGTGCCTGCCGCGACGAAACGGCAGCAGGCGGCTGCGGGGCTGCGGGGCTTTATCCGGGAGATGCACTCGTACGGAGTGACGCTGCTGCAGGATATCCTCATTACGCCGCTTACAGAGAATGCCCATGTCGACGCTATGTACCAGGCTCTGAAAACCGGCCGGGAACACATGCTGTGGCGGGTGTCCCTCTTCGGCGATGTGAAGAACCCCGCCCGGACCGTCCGGGAATTTCGCACCGCGCAGCGCCGCTATGCCGGCGTGGAAGAATTCGGCATCTTTTCCGTCAAACTATTTGCCGACGCCACCCTAAAGGGCATGTATGTCCTGGAACCGTTCGCCGATGACCCGGACAACCCGGCCAATACCGGCTGCCTGTATAATAACGTGTCCCCGGAAACGTTCAAAGAATGTATCGCGGCGCTGCACCGGGAAAACATACCGGTACATATCCACGCTATGGGCGACCGGGCGGTGAAAGAATGCCTGGACGGTCTGGAAGAAGCCTGCACGAAGTACGACAGAAAAAATCTCCGCCACACCCTCACCCACCTCCTGCTGGCCCGGACGGAAGACATCCGGCGCATGGCCAAGCTGAACGTAGTCGCCTCGCTCAACTCCTACTGGCATTATCAAGAACCCTTCTACTATGAGGAAATATTCATCCCCCTCCTTGGCCCCCAGCGGGCTGACGCCGCTTTTCCGGCCAATCGCTTTTTGGCCGAAAACGTCTTGGCCTGCATGGCCACCGACGGCACCGTCAGCGAAAAGCCGGCGCCGCTCTGGGGCATCGAAATCGCCGTCACCCGCAATGCGCCGGGGGCCGTTAACAACAGTCGGCTGCACAACCCGCCTGAGCGCCTGTCACGCCGCCAGGCGATTGCCATGTGCACCATCAACGGCGCGCGGGCGCTGGGACTGGACGGCATCACCGGCTCCCTGGAGACCGGCAAGCGGGCCGATATGGTCATCCTGGACAAAAACATTTTGACCATCCCCGCGCACGAAATTCATTCGACAGAAATCCTGGAAACCATCGGTAAAGGCAAAACCCTGTACGCCGCCCCTCGCTGAAGCGGGTGCTCACCGTACGGCAGCTCGTGTGGTTCGGCCTTTCCTACCTGGCTCCCATCGGCGTGTTCACCCAGTTCGGCGTCATGACCGGCCTGACCCATGGCATGACCACCCTGTCGTACATCACAGCCATGGTGGTCATCCTGCTTACCGCCCTCAGCTACGTCAAGCTGGTATCCGTGTTCCCGGTTGCCGGTTCCGCCTATACCTATGTGCAGCGCGCCGTCAACCCCCACATCGGCTTTATTACAGGCTGGATGCTGCTCTTAGACTACCTCCTGCTGCCCATGATCTGCATCCTGCTGCTGGGGCTGTTTCTGAACAGGGAATGTCCGGCATTGCCGGTATGGGCCTGGATACTCCTCAGCATTGCCATCGTCGGCCTGATCAACATCCGGGGCATTGAACCGACGATTACCGTCAATACCTGGACCGTCCTGCTCCAGGCCGGCTTCTCCTTGTTGTTCCTCTTCGTAGTGGTCAGGCTCATCCTGGCCGGCGGCGGGGCGGGAACCTTCTTTTCCTGGGAGGCCGTCTACAATCCGTCGGAATTTCACGCGGACGCCTTTCTCCTGTCGGTGGGAACCCTGACCCTCGCCTTTCTCGGCTTTGATGCGGTGACCACCCTGGCGGAAGAAACCCTGCAGCCGGAAACCAGCGTGGGGCGCGCCCTGCTGTTAGTTTGCCTCTTAGCCGGCGGCTTTTTCATCCTGATCTCCTATCTGTGCCAAATCGCCTGGCCCTCCGGCTGGCAGGAAATCGCCGACCCCAATACCGGCTTTTTTGAAGTCGCGTTGAAACTTCGGGCCAACTACATGCAGCCGCTGTATTTCTGGATCGGCAATCTGGCCAGCCTGACCTGCGCCATAGCGGCCCAGGCCGCAGTGGCCCGCCTCCTCTTCAGCATGGGCCGGGACGGCGCCCTGCCCAAAAAGATTTTCGCCTATGTCCATCCCCGCTTTCAAACCCCGGTCTGTGCCATTTTGCTCGCATCTGGCCTGTCGCTGACAGCCATCCTCTATAGCGACAGCCTCCTGGACGTCATGGCTCTCATCAGCTTCGGCGCCCTGGCCGGCTTTAGTATGGTCAATATCGCCGTCATTTTTCACTTTTATCTCAGGGAAAAGCGGCGCTCCCTCGCAGCTGCCATTGAGTATCTGTTCGTCCCGCTCCTTGGCGCCAGCCTGTGCCTGTACTTTCTGTTTCATCTGCCAGCACAGGCGAAACTGCTGGGCCTGCTGTGGCTCGGACTGGGCGCGTTCTATCTGGCAGTCATCACCCGTGGCTTCCGCAGACCGCCGCCCGGCCTGAAACTGAAATAAACCGGAGCTAACAGACAACCAAGAAGAAACGTGACAGGCAAAATAACAAAAACGTTGTACCTGTTACAGCTTATATTGTACATTGTACCTGCCGGCCGCCCCGGACCACACCGACAGGCAGCCGCGCAGATTGTGAGGTGTGTGAAATATATACGGAAAGCATTTCTTTTGACGATACATCACCAGTGGTCCTGAATGTCTGCCACATCGACGAATATCCCCTGCACTGTCACGAGGACGCGATTGAAATCATTTTTGTCCTCCAAGGCACGGTACAGGTAAAAATAAGCTTTGAACACTTTACCCTGAGCGAAGGCGATTACGTCGTCGTCAACCGGGAAGACTCGCATAAAATCTGGCGGCAGAACGCAGATGATAATATGGTCGCGATCTTTCATATCAGTCTCAAATCCTACCGCGCCTCGTTTCCCCACATTGATTACGTCATCTTTGCCTGCGAATCCTTTGATCTTGCCAAATATAAAGGCCAGACCGGCCAGCTCCGCCGGCTGCTGCTCAAACTGATGGACAGCCTGCTGCGGGGAGGGGACAAGGCAGGCGAAACGGCGGCGGACATGACCGCCAGCCTCATGCAGGCACTGGTCGGGGAATATTCCCTGGAACGGTATTACAATCGCAGTTGGGACATCAGCGCCGACAAGTTGGCGATATATTACACCATCATCCAACATATCTATGAAAACTACCATGACAAAAACCTCCTGCAAGACATCTCCCGCCGTAAGTTCTATTCCAAGTCTTACATCTCTCATCTGTTCAGAGATGTAGGTGCCGCCAGCTTTCAGGATATCCTGGGCTATATCCGGGTGTTCCGGGCGGAACGTCTGCTGCTGGAGACCGACTGCGGCATCACCATGATCTCCGAACGGTGCGGCTTCTCCGATATCAAGTATTTCAACCGGACTTTCAAAAAATGGTTTCTGCTAAAGCCCTCCGAGTACCGCAAAATCTATCAGCCGGAAATCGGTAAGGATATCCGGGCAGCCACAGCGGTTGACGGCAAAGTGGCGGACAAAATCCATCATTGGCAAAACCTGGGGGACGACACTACTGAATATAAGGTCAGCATCACACCGATTACGCTGAAAAACATCGGGTCCAAAACCGATCTCCTAAACTGCCTGAACCAAGACGGTGCTTTAGACGAACCTGGCGGCGAAACTGGCCGGGGAGAGTCCGGCAGTACCTATATGATTATAAGAATCGGTGAGAACGGCAACCCGGAGCATACGAAGAAACTGCTGGAAAACCTGTTCCGCGACTTTCAGAACAAGGCAGCCAGCGACCTCGAATATTGGTTCATCAAATAAAATCAAAACCACCTGTCCCACGGGAACGGGTGGTTTTCTCTCCCCTATAAGGGGCAGTTACCGACCAGCGCCTAAAGACGCTGGCTTTTAATTTCCTCTTTTCTGTCACTTGGCGAACTATCCCTGTTGTTCGGGCTCTTTGTCTACCCTTTTCTCCGCCAGCCTGACAACACCTGCAGCTTCCGGCGGATTTTGTTTCAGCACGCCGGCCTTGATGAGCTGCTTAATGATGTTTTCCTGAACGGAAAAAGACTGAACAAAGCCATCGAGCGGCATAATAATCCGCTTGCTGATATCAACGACCGGCTGGCCGTTGTCGCTTTTGAGATGAGGCTGCACCGTCATCAAGTCGATACGGACAAGATTGCCGGTCACGTGGACGGCACTGATGCCGTCGGCGAAGATTTCCTGGTTCATGGGTTGCCTCCTGTTGTTTTATTTTACCTGCTTACTCTGTAATACTGCGTCCGGCACAGATTCCCCTTGCGGTTCCGGTGCCGGATACGTTGTTCCTACTGCGCCGTATCGCTCATCAGCAGATAGCCGCCGGTATTAATGCCTGTGCCAACAATGGTCAGCGGCGCCGCGCTGCCGGAGGCGCCGGCCTGGTAGCCGCTGGCTCCTCCCAGGCCATACGGCTGGCCGTATGGCTTGAGCGGGCCGTGAAGGCCGTTAGCCATATGATCGGCGTAACTGACCGCGCCGTCATAGGCAGGATTAGTGAACGATTGTACCGTCAATACGCCATCGGCGTAGATAATGTTGTAATTGCCAAGGCCGCTGCCGCTGGCGCCGCCGGCGGTAATGGTGTATTTACCGGCCTTGGCGGTGGCGTCGGCGCCGCTGCTGGTCAGAACGACGCTGGTTACGCTGTCGCCCGTTACCAGGCCGTTGACACCGAAGGCGGTCGTCCCGAGATCCAGGCTCTTCCCGTAGGTTTTCGACTGATTTGACGCCGTGATTGTCAGGTCCGCCCGGGCAATCGTCAGCGTGCCGGTCGTGTTGCCGCTGGTAGAAATTTCATAGTTGCCGGCTGCTGTGCCGCTCAGGCCGCTTACCGATTCGGTGTAGGTTCCGGCTGCCGTGTTATAGGCCAGCGTCACTGCCTGGTTGCTGCTGTTAGTCAGCCCTGCCGTACTGGTTACCTTGCTTTCGTCGCCGCTGACCAGGCCATTTAGTGTCACAGTACCGGTAGAAGCCAGGGTGCCGTAGGTGCCAGTGGCGTTAGCCACGTTGTAGGTGATGGTTTTGGGATTGATCGTCAGCGTTCCTGTCGTGTTGCCGGAGCCGGCCAGCACATAGTTGCCGGATGCTGTGCCGGTCAGGGCATTCACCGACTCGGTATAGCCTCCTACCGCCGTGTTATACACCAGCGTCACCGCCTGATTACTGCTGTTAGTTAGTGCCACCGTGCCTGATACCGCATTTTCGTCGCCGCTGACCAGGCCAGTCAGTGTCACCGCGCCGGTGGAGGCCATGGTACCATAAGTGCCAGTGGCGTTAGCCACGTTGTAGGTGATGGTTTTGGAATTGATCGTCAGCGTTCCTGTCGTGTTGCCGGAGCCGGCCAGCACATAGTTGCCGGACGCTGTGCCGGTCAGACCGCTTACCGACTCGGTATAGCCTCCTACCGCCGTGTTATACACCAGCGTCACTGCCTGGTTACTGCTGTTAGTTAGTGCCACCGTGCCTGATACCACATTTTCGTCGCCGCTGACCAGGCCACTCAGTGTCACCGCTCCGGTAGTGGTCAGGGTTCCGTAGGTACCAGACGCGTCAGCCACGCTGTATGTAATGGTTTTTTTGGCAATCGTCAGCGTGCCGTTCGTGTTGCCGCTGGCAGACAATTCATAGTTGCCGGCTGCCGTGCCGGTCAGGCCGCTTACCGATTCGGTGTAGCTTCCGGCTGCTGTGTTATACGCCAGGGTTACCGCATTATTGCTGTTGTCGGTTAGTGCCACTGTGCCGGTTACGGCGCCAGCGTCGCCGCTGACCAGACCAGTCAGTGTCACCGTCGGTGCGGCCAGTGTTCCATAGGTACTAGCGGCGTCAGCCACGCTGTAGGTGATGGCTTGCTTGGCAATCGTCAGCGTGCCGTTGACATAGGTAATATCATAGCCCTGCTGTGAAGAATACAAGCCGGTGCCGGAAACGATATAGGTGCCGGCGTTTTTCGCCTCGCCAGCGGTGTTGGTGGCCTGATCGGTATAGGTATAGGACAAAGTTCCTAAGAGTAAGGCACTGTCAGGCGTCACCGAATAGCTGGCCGTTGCGCCGGTGTAGGCGCTGCCGTCATAGGTCGTGCTGCTGCCGGCCACCGTGACGGTCAGCGGCGTCAAAAAGTTCCGGAGCAGCGGGGTAGTGCAGCCGGCGTAAATGCGCCAGACGGCGCTGCTGCCGCCGGTGGCGGAGATGTCGTTGCCCCAGTCGCTGAAAGTGGCAGGGTCTGTAAGCTCCTCCAGCGTTTTGCCGGTGCCGTAGCTACTGTAGCCGCTACCGGAATTGATGGCAGCTCCGGTTTCATCGGTGGTGGCATAATAGGAAGCGGTAATGGTGGCACTGTTATGCCCCACCAGACCGCCAACGTAGGCGGTGCCGATCACCGCGCCCGTACTGTAGCTGTTTTTGATAGTGCCGTAGTCGTTCATCCCCACCAGCCCGCCGATGAAGCTACTGCCCTTCACTGCGCCCGTGCTGTAACTGTTTTTGATACTGCCTGTGTTACCACCCGACAGTCCGCCGACATAGTTGTTACCGGTCACCGTGCTCGTGCTGTAGCTGTTCGTGATACTGCTGCTGCTGCCAGAGGAACGTCCCACCAGCCCGCCGACATAGTTACCGCTGCCGGTCACCTCGCCCGTACTGTAGCTGTTCGTGATACTGCCGCCGTAGTTATCCCCCACCAGCCCGCCGACATAGTTACCGCTGCCGATCACCGCGCCCGTACTGTAGCTGTTTTTGATAGTGCCGTCGTTTACCCCCACCAGCCCGCCGATGAAGCTACTGCCCTTCACTGCGCCCGTGCTGTAGCTGTTCGTGATACTGCCGCCGTAGTTATCCCCCACCAATCCGCCGGTATAGTTGTTGCCGGTCACGCTGCCGCCGATCAGCCCCACGCTGCTGATGATCGCCGTACTGCTGGTATAGCCGAACAGGCCGACGAAATCGGTAGACGGCCGGTAGACGGTCAGGCCCGTAATGGTATGGCCGCCGCCGTCAAAGCTGCCGGTGAAACGTGTGCTGTAGTTGCCGATGGGCGCGAAACCCGCGCCGCTGTTCCAGGTTACCGTGCCACTGGCGTCGATGGTATTGGCCAGCGTGTAATAGTTGCCCAGCATGCCGGCTGAGCCGATGCCCTGCAGGCCGTATACGTCGGCGATCTGATAAGCGGTGCCGGCACTGGTGCCGTTGCCGCCAAGGGCTCGGATAAAGGTGCCGCCGCTGATGCGAAAGTCTTTGGCGTAGAAGCTCGACAGGCTGCTGCTGATTTCCCGCCAGGTGCCGCTTTGCAGGGTAAACGTGCCGACGCTGATACTGCTGCCAGCCGCCGGCGTGATGATGCCGGTTGTTGTGCCGTCGCCGCTGCCGAAGATGTTGGCCGCCAGCGTCAGGCCGCCATTTGTCGCGGTAATAGCGGAGTTGAGGTAGATGTTGTTTTGAGCCGACAGCGTCAAGGTATTGCTGCTGTCCCAGCTCATCGGGGCGCTGACGGTGATGTCTCCTGTCCCTATGCCGTCGGTGGCCAGGGTAATGTTATTGGAACCAAGTTCAGTAACCAACTCGTCGACATTCTTAACATTGCCGCCGGTAGCTCCGGTACTGATGGTATATTCTCCCGGGTCCAGAAGCAGGCTGCCGGTCTGGCCGTTGACCGCTGTCGTATCGGTATGGCCCTGATACACCAGTGTCCTTTTACCCGAGGTCTCCACACTGCCGCCATTGCCGGATACACTGCCGCCTTTGGCAGTAATAGTACCGGCAAAATTGGTTGTATCGTTAGCCCACACTACAACGGTGCCGCCGTTGCCGCTGGTTATGGCATCGGCGTTGATGGTAGCGCCAGTTTGTACCGTCGTATTGGTGGCAGCGTATTCGCTGCTGCCGCCCTGGTACGCCCCACCGATGAGCGTGATGCCGCCAGCGGCGTCGCCGGATACGTCGATGGTTGAGCCGGTTTTAAGAGTGACGGTGTCGCCCAGCAGCTTGACCGTGCCGCCGGTCTGGCCTGCTGCTTTGCCGGAAGCATCCAGAGTGCCGCTATTGGTTACCGTATTGCCCTCCAAGCGGATGACGCCGTTTACGTTGTTCACGCTTTGCGCCCGGATAACGCCGCTATTGTTGACAACGGTATTGAGGAGCGTGTCCTTAGTACCGGCGCTCATGAGCACCAAACCGCCGCTGGCGGTGATGGTGCCGTTATTCGTAGCGCTGCCGTTCAGCGCGCCAGTGTCGACAGTGACGCTTAAGAGACTGTCGCCGCTAAAGTCGAGGCTGACCTTGCTGCCTGCCGCCAAACCGGTTACTTTGGCAGCAATGACGCCTTCATTGGCTGCTTTGGAACCGATGAGCACCGCTTCATTAGTCGCGGTTATCGTGCCCTGGTTGACCACACTGCCGGCGCTGCCGTCGGTTTGCCAGGTATAGTTGCCGTTTAGAAAATCGCTGTCGCTGATATTCAAAGTGGAAGCCACCAGGCCGCCGACGTTGACCGACGAGCCTGGAGCAAAGAGTACGCCGTTGGGGTTAATAAGGTAGACTTTGCCGTTAGCGTTCAGGCTGCCGTAGATGTTTGACGCATCACTGCCGACGACTCGGTTTAAGGCTACCGAGCTGGCGTTTGGTTGAATGAAGTTCACCGTCTCGCCTTTGTCGATGGAAAAGCTTTGCCAGTTAATAACGGCTTTATTGGTCGTTTGGTTAACTGTCATAGTTGAGCCGCTGCTTGCTATGGCCGCGCTGCCGCTCACCACCGTGCCGCCGGCGGGATTGGCCAGAGCCGGGCTGTAGGCCGATACGAACAGCAGCCCCGCTGCTACCGGCGGCAGTATAGCTTTGGTCAGGCGCTGCCAGCGCCGTTTCCATTTTCGTTGCATATTGATTCCTCCCTAGAAATATTTCACACCCTGCAGCCAGAAACGGCCGCTCTTGTCAGCATCCGCCGTCGCTTGTTCATTATCAAGCTTCCAAGCGTAGTCCATACGGATGACGAAGTCCCGGTCCCTTGTCCATAAGAGTCCCAGACCTGCCGCCATCAGGCTGCGCCGGTTGTCGTCCGTGCTGTAGGGATGCTTGTTTACCATGACGTTGCCGTAATCGCAGAAGGTGTTCAGGTAGAGGTTGTTGGGGCCGCCGGACAGGCCCGGCAGCCGCCATCTGAACTCTCCTGTCAGCTTATAGCCTTGGTCGCCGGAGGCTTCTCCCTGCGGATAGGACCGTACGCCGTCCGCACCGCCAAGGTACAGTTTTTCGGAAGAGTCGAGGTTCTTGTCGGCCAACTGGCCGGTAAAGCTCAAGTAGAAGTTGAGGTTTTGGGCCACATATTGCTGGCGTTGATAAGTAAGTACGGTTTTATTAAAGTCGCCGCTGGTCCGGGCGGTGGAGACATCGTTTGCCTGCGCCGAAGCGTCGTTGATGTCGAGGTTGCCCCGGTAGTGGGTGAGGCTGAAGGCGTTATTGCCGCCGCCCAACCAGATATCGGCAAAGCTGCCGGACAGGCCCAGGTTCCAAAGTTTGCTGCTGCGCGGTGAATAGCTGCCGTAGTCGGCTATATTGTCTTTGAGGTGCTTGACGTCATAGCCGACGGTGCCGTAGAGGCTGAATGACCGGCTGCGAATGAAGGGGTAGCTTATGGCGTAGCTGGTAACGGCTGCCCGACCGGTGGCCCCGAGGTCGGCGTATTCTTCGCCCAGGGTATAGCCGACGTGGGAGTATTTCACTTCGGCTTTGGCACCGTCATAGCCGAGAGGTGCGCTGTAGCCGAAGTTGTAGTTGTTGATGCCGTCGCTAGTCGTGAGGCCGCCGATAGTTAGCGCGTCGCCGTAATGATCGCTGAAGTTGTTGAAGGTGATTTGGGTACCGTAACGGGTCCGGCCGGTGTAGCGATTGCCCCAGTTATCGGCATAAACTGCGCCGCTGGTTTTATCTGTGTCGCCGGTTTCGAGGATGAGATCGGCGGTGCCGGCTTCTTGGCCTGGCGATAGAGTAGCCTTAACAGTAACGCCGGATAAATCATTGATTAAGAGCAGGGCCCGCTCCAGCGGAGCGCGGGTGATAAGCATGCCGGGCTTGGTACAAAACAGCATAGCTTTCAACTGCTCCTGGTCGATATGGCCGTCACCGCTGATTTTCACCTGACCGTATTTGCCGGGAACGACGGCGATTTCAACATTGCCGTCTTTTATCGTCTGAGCCGGTATGTAGGCAAAGGCGACAAGATAGCCTTGCTGGCGCAGGTGCTTGGTTAAGCGGACGGCCAACTCATTAAGACCGTTTAAGGTGATTTCCTGGCCGGCTTCCTTTTGGATGAGAGGTAACAGTTCGCTTTCCGGCAACGGGGATTCGCCGCTAATACGAAAACCCTTGACCGGAATCTTCTGCTGACCGTCGGCGCTGACTACCGGTTCACGTTCTTCGACGGTGATGCTTGGCCCCTTTTGTGCCGGCGCTTGAACCGTCGGCGGCTTGACGCCTTCTAAGGCAGTGCCGCTATAGGACGTATTGGACGGCGCGGCCAAAGCAGGATATGTGGTCAAAAGACTCGCTGCCGTTAAGAGGAAAACGAGTTTTTTGTTAGTTCGGTAACTTACGTTTTTCATAAATTCATCCTTCCATCTGTTTTTTTGCTGCCATATTGCATTACACAGAGCGTTTTTCAGCTTACAATGTAACATTGCTGTTGGCTATATAGAAAATTATAACAATAACTTCAGTACAAAATTTTAAACAAAGTTTAAACTTTCTTCAGCCAGCCAATGGGCGGAGACAGGCCCGGGCGCAAAAAAAGGACTAGGCTGTGTGCCAAGTCCGACAAAGTAGTGGTAAAGGTGCAAGCAGCAAACAGCAAAGGAAGACCTCTCCTTGCGAGATCTTCCTTTGCTGTTTCACTCGATAGCCGGCAAGAGAAAGTGGATGGTGCAGCCGCGGCTTACGGTAGTGTCCACCCAAATCCGGCCGCTATGGGCGAGGATAATTTCTTTGGCAATGGCCAGACCCAGGCCGCTATGTTCGGAGGGGTTGTCCCTGGCGGTTTCCTTGCCACGGCAAAAACGTTCAAAGATGCGCGAAGCCTGCTCTGGCTCGATGCCAATGCCGTCATCGGCCACTGTAAAGCAGATAAACTGGCCGCTGCCAGCACCAGACAAATTGGCAGGCAGCGTATCGGCCAGGCAGCAGCCGATGGCAATGCTGCCGCCTGGCGAGGTGTAGCGCAGGGAATTGCTGATGAGATTGGCAAACACCTGGTCCAGCCGGTCTTCATCGGCCATTATCCTGACAGCCGGCGGGATGCGGCTATTGTTTTCAAAGGTAATACCGGCATTTTGGACATCGTAGAGATATTTTTGATAGATATTTTCGACCAGGGACGCCGCCACAACTGGCGCCAGGCGGAAGCGTTCCTGCTGGGATTCGATTTTGGCCAGTTCGAACAAGTCCTGAATGAGGCGGTTGAAACCGAGCATCTTGTCATGAATCCGTTTGATGTACGCCCGCTGCTGGTCAGGCGATTCGACGACCTCCTCCAGAAGAAGCTCGGCGTGCCCCAGCACCGAGCTTACCGGTGTTCTCAGGTCATGGGAGATGTTGGCCAGCAAACGGCGGCGCGATTCTTCCATGACTTTGAGCTGGTGGGTTCTGATATCGACCAGTTTTTCCAGACCGGTGGAATATACCTTTACCTTGTCCTGCAGCCGAAAAAAGCGATTGGCCATAACCATAGTACTGATTAATACCAGGGCCATCACGCCCCACATGACAAAGTTACCTGGAATGTAACTTTCATATTCTACCGTTTCCACCATCCCGCTGGCAAAAGCAACGCCAAACATAAACACTAACAGTTTTCTGTCCCAGGAAACGACAGTGAACTGATAAAGCGAATACAGGCTGGCGATACCACAAAGGAGCATGCCCAGATACGGACTAACAAACGTTGTGAAGTAATACCAAAAGATTGCATTGTCATAGAGCAGCAGCAAACCGTCCGTTACAACGGCATACAGTAGCATCCCTCTGGTATAATAGCCAAACATGGTTTCAATAACAGCTTTGTCTCTTTTTTGCTGGCCCTCTAAATACACATAGGCAAACCGGGCGAAAACCGGCGCAACGGTAATTGCGGCTACATAATACAGACGCGTGTCGTATGTTGTTTCCAAGCCAAGATGATATCGCCACTGGGAGCCGTAAAAGATATAGACACTTAGACTAATGACACCAAGGCTGAAAAAAAGGAGTTCCTTTTGCTGCCGACGTATCGCGAAAAAAAATAATAAAGCCGTGCCCAGCAGCAGGAATACACTGCTAAACACGAAATTAACGCTTTCCGCGCGGATCAGTTGATTGATAAGTTGGCTGTATTCGCCGATGGCAACCGGCTCGCTGTAAAGTCCACCAATATTGGAATAATAGCGGTTAACTCGAATAGCCACCAAATTACGACCGTCTGCCGCTAAAATGGCAGCCGGGATTTGATAAATACGGATCTTGTTATTATCTAGCTCGTCTGCTCGCCCTGAACCACTGCTGCCAACCTGGTAACCATTCACATAGACTTCATCAGCGGAGGCGATTTTCCCAAGCTGAATTCCCAAGTCATACAGAGTTTTACCGGGTTCTATATAGATCCATTTACGGTACCAAAGATACCCGGTCTGACCGGGGAACAGTTCCTGCGTATTGGCTGGCACCTGGATGGCCTGCCAGTCGGCATCGTTATACAGAGGACTGCTAAATTCCGGGCTGTCTGCCTGCTTGATCTTCCAGGAGTCGTCCAGGATAACAGTAGGATAACCGCCCGCCCCCATCGTCAGTTGGCCATAGCCAGCAACCGGCAAACCGGCGGTCCCTAGAAAAAAAAGTATCGCTAGCAGGCTTGCTAGCAGCTGCCGTTTGTGATCTTTACTCATCATCCGAACGCACCTTCTCTCGCACCATTCATCATCCAAATAAGTCCTTTTTACCCTACTGGTGTTTTCGCTACAATCACCTAATTCTCCTGTTTAGCGGGATTTCCTCGTCAGGGAAGCTCAGGCACTGGCTGCTAGGAGACAAACCCGCCCTGCCGCAAAAAGTTAAACAAAGTTTAAACTTTTTAGCCGGCGGTTTAGCCCAAACAGGTATCAGGCCAGTAACCATGCGTTTTGGGGCCCATAGCTGCTCCGGACGCGGCCGTGCTGCCGTTCGGCAGGAGTAAGCGTTGTAAACGCGAACTAGTAGAAGCGAGGTGGCTTGTTATGACAGAGCAAAAAATTCTCATTATTGAAGATGATAAAGATATCAGTGAAATCATAGCGGTATATTTAAGCAAAAACGGCTTTGACTGCCAGCAGGCGTTTGACGGCAACGAGGCGCTCCGTATGGCGCGGGAGGTGGAGCCGTCTCTCTTGATTCTTGATGTGCAGTTGCCGGGGCGGGACGGCGTCGATATCTGCCAGGTGCTGCGCCAGGAAACCGATATCCCGATCTTATTCCTCAGCTGTCTGGGGGAAGAGCAGGATAAAATCCGCGGTCTGGACGCCGGCGGTGACGACTACATAACCAAACCGTTCAGCCTGGCCGAACTATTAGCCCGCGTGAACGCAGCCTTACGGCGCAGCGGCCTGCCGGATACGTCCGTAACCCGCAAGCAAGTGCTGGAGTTCCCGGGGCTAAAAATTGACCTGGCAGAGTCGCTGGCCTGGCTGGGCGGCAGAGCGCTGGACCTAACGCAGCTGGAATTTCAGGTGCTGGTACGCCTGGCCCGCAATCCCGGTTGGCCGTTTACCAGTGAGCAGCTGTTTTCGCTGATCTGGGGCGAAAAATGCATTGATACCCGGACGGTGGCAGTGCATATCAACCGCCTGCGCAAAAAGCTGGAGCAAAATGAAGGCAAGCGGGAGTATATCCTCACTGTTTGGGGCAAAGGGTATAAATTTAATAATCAGTTGTAAGCCTAGTGCCTTGTAAACCCAAGAAGAGAGCTGCTGCTGCGGAACGCCCGGCTGGGTTGGCCGGTGGTGTTGCGGGCGGTCCGGCTGGGAGCGTATGAGGAGAGTGCAGCGAGGCGAAACACCGCAAGGAGCGGACGATCGGACATAGAGCGCCGTCGTAGGGGTATTGGTTGGCACTGAGCGGAGCAGCCCGAGGACGGCAGGCGGAAGACGCGCCAGCGGCTGCAGCGCCGCCCGCAGGAATGCGGAGCGGGTGTTTCATGATACTAGCATGTAATATAAAGGAAAATCTCCTTGACAATATCATCTATACGAAATATAATTTGAATTGTTCAATTAACGGAGGTGATTCTTTTAGCTAGGCCGCCACAAGACGCAAAGATTAAAATGGATGAAATCCTGGATATAGCCGAACCACTGTTTGCCGCTAACGGCTACCGGAAAACAACCATCCGGGACATTGCCAAAGCGCTAGGCGGCGCGCAGGGACTGCTCTATTATTACTTTAAATCCAAAGAAGAAATCCTTGAAGCCCTTATCAACCGGCAAATCGCCCATTTTTTGGCTGATATCAGCACTATGTCATCGTCTGCCGATATGCTTCCGCCCCGTAAAATTGAATTCGTCGTACATACCTTTTTCCGGACAGCCCACTATAAAGACGGTCTTTTTCTTGATTTTCTCCATGACGAAAAACATCTGCATATAAAGAATAAAATCTTTCAACAGGCAGCCCTCTTGCTGAAGCCTTCATTGTTAAGGATTATCGAGGAAGGGGTCCGCAAGCAATATTTTGCTATTACTCATCTTCCGGTTGCGCTAACGTTCATCATGTCCATCATGCTATGTTTGGCCGACACGCTGTGTGAAAAAATTCCAGATGAAGAAATGACCTCCCACCTGCAAATGGCTAACTCTCTTATTGAAAAAGCACTGGGAGTGCCTGAGAATACCTTGCATTTATCTTTAGTTACTGCCTGACACAGCACATGATTATCCAACCGTTTACTACGGTATGGATAAATTTTGCCCTTTAATTGAATTGTTCAAAAAATAATTGCCACTATTCTTTAAACCTTCTTCATACCATCCAATCAAGCTGTTTGGGTGATTTTTCATACTCATTAATTGAACAGTTCAAATATTTTTTAACTGAGAGGTGTAACGTGCAAACCACCATGCGCCATTTTCTCATTGACAATATTCCCGTTGAAGCGTCTCCCTCTTTATCACACGAGGAAATTACAACTCTATTGAATGACATCAGTCAGTCCTGGATTTGGGAAGGCAGACAATTGGGTAGAGTTGAGTTTTTCCGCCAAGGACAATGGGTTCATGTATGTATGTACGAAAAGCCTTCCACTTTGCTCATCCCCCTATCAAATCATATCAAGGAGTGAATACTATGCCGCCATTATATTCAATTACAAAACTATCCGGAAAGAGATTTTATTACAGCTTGACTGCAGCAATCGCAGGATTGTGCATCATCGGCTTCGGGTTCTGGAAACTTCACAGCCAGCCCCCAGCTGTTGTGGAAGATATTCCGCTGGTGCGAACCGCGGTGATAGGCGCTGCCAATGCCCCGCAAAACTACCTTTATTCCGGGGAAGTGCGCGGCCGTTATGAAAGCCAGTTGGCTTTCCAGGTAACCGGAAAAATCAACAAACGCAATGTGGAACTTGGCAGCACGGTGAAAGCTGGCAATGTTCTTATGCAAATTGATCCGCGTGACCTTCAGCAAACGGTCAACAGTACATCCGCACAAGTCTCCGCCGCCGAATCCCAGCTTAACTTGGCGGAAAGCAACCTGCGCCGCTATCGGCAATTATATGCACAAAACGCGATTAGCCAAGCACAGTTGGATCAATATGAAAATGCCTATGAGGTCGCCCAGGCAGCCTTGCGCCAAGCAACTTCTCAACATGTGCAGGGTGCCAACCAACTGGATTATAGCCTGCTCTACGCCGACAAAGACGGCGTAATCTCCTCTATCACCGCTGAAGCCGGTCAAGTAGTCAGCGCCGGTCAGACCGTCATAACCATCGTTCAAAACGGAGAGCGGGAAATCGAAATTAACGTACCGGAAAACCGAGTGGAAGAAATCCGCAATGCCAACCAGTTTATGATTACTTTCTGGGCTCTTCCCCAGGTAACGGTAACTGGCAAGCTCAGAGAAATCGCTCCTATGGCGGATACGATAACACGCACTTACAAAGCTCGCATCAGTCTAATCAATCCACCTCCCCAGGTCAAACTGGGAATGACGGCCAGTGTCAGCCTGCCCGTTTCCAGTAATCAGGTCACGGCCATGGTTCCTCTTGCGGCGATTTATCAGACCAATACCACACCTTGCGTCTGGGTCATCAATAATTATACGGCCACTTTGCGCCCGGTACAAATTGGCCGTTTCGGCAATGGGCAAATCCAGATTATCGCCGGCCTGAATCCCGGCGATATAATCGTAACTGCAGGTGTACATAAACTGCGAGAGGGACAGACCGTAAAACTAGTGGAGGGGGAAACTCCATGAAACAGTTTAATTTAACGGAATGGGCACTGCACCACAAACAAATTGTTTATTTCTTTATTGCCCTGTTGATCATAGGAGGAATTTTTTGCTACCAAAATGTTGGCCGCATGGAAGATCCCGATTTTTCAATTCGCCAAATGGTTGTTACTGTCGATTGGCCCGGAGCCACCGCTCGCCAAGTCGAAGATCAAGTCACTGACAAGATTGAAAAAAAGCTGCAGGATACTCCCGGGCTGGATTTCTTACGTAGCTATTCTCGTCCAGGAAAGGCGACCATTTACGTCAATTTGAAATATGATGTCGTTACTAGTGCTCAGCTTAGGCCCACTTGGCTGGAGGTGCGCAATATGGTCAATGACATTAAACCCAATTTGCCCGCAGGTGTCCAGGGACCGTATTTCAATGACCGCTTTGACGATGTATTCGGCTGCATTTACGCCCTGACCGGAGACGGCTACAGTTACGAAGATTTACGGGAAAAAGCAGAGAACATCCGCCGTATTTTCCTTGGTGTACCCAATGTACGCAAGGCGGATTTAGTCGGTGTCCAATCCGAAAAAATATTTATTGAAATAGAAAACACCAAATTATCACAACTGGGACTTGCCCCTTCAGATATCACCAGCGCTGTCCAGGCGCAAAATGCCATGAATGCTTCCGGAATGATAGAAACCGCATTCGACAATGTTTATGTGCGTATTTCCGGTATCTTTGAAAATATGGACGATCTGAAAAACTTGCCGATACGGTCCAACGGACATACCTTTAGGCTTGGAGACATTGCTAAAATCGAACGCAGCTATATTGATCCAGCAGAACCAAAACTGTTTTACAACGGCCAGCCGGCAATCGGCATTGCTCTGTCGATGGAAAATGGCGGCAATATACTCACCCTTGGCGAAAACTTAGACAAGACAGCAGCGCAAATCAAAAAAGGCCTGCCGCTGGGTCTGGAGCTAAATACCGTTTCCAACCAGCCAAATGTTGTGAAGGAATCCATTAACGAATTCGTAAAATCACTGGCAGAAGCGGTAGTCATTGTACTGATTGTCAGCTTTTTAAGTTTAGGGATGCGTTCTGGAATGGTTGTCGCCTTTTGTATTCCGCTTGTCATTTTAGGCACCTTCATTTTCATGAAAGTATTTGGTATTGACCTGCACAAAATTTCTCTCGGCGCTTTGATTATCGCCCTGGGTCTTTTGGTGGACGATGCGATCATTGCCATCGAAATGATGATTGTTAAGCTAGAGCAGGGCTGGAGCCGTTTTGACGCCGCCTGCTACGCCTACACCTCTACCGCTACTCCCAGGCTGACCGGCGCACTTATCACCTGTGCCGGCTTTGTCCCAGTCGGGTTTTCCAAGGGCAGCGCTTCCGAATATGTAGGCAGCATCTTTTCGGTAGTAACCATTGCCCTGCTACTGTCCTGGGTAGTAGCTGGCATGATTACACCATTGTTTGGCTACCAACTGGTAAAAGTCGCCCCGGCTATGCCTGGTCATGATATATACGATACAAAATTTTACCGGAAATTTAAACAGGTGCTGCATTGGTGCTTAATGCACCGTCGCTTGGTTCTGGGAATTACCGCCATCCTGTTTATCGGCTCCGTGGTTCTGATGACTGCTATCAAGCAGGAATTTTTCCCGCCATCCACCCGTCCCGAATTGCTGGTGGAGCTACGCTTGCCAGCGGGTTCTTCGTTAACAGCAACAGAAGAAGAAGCCAGACGTTTTGCTGCAGAGTTTGCCCAAGATGACAATATAGCCAATTTTACTTATTATACCGGGCAAGCAGCGCCTCGGTTTGTGCTTACCGCGTTTCCACCTGACGCCGACACAAATTTTGCCGAATTTGTCTTTGTCGGTAAAGATCTGAAAGCCCGCGAGCAACTACGGGAAAAGGTGGAAAAACTTCTATCCACACAATTTCCTAATGTACGCGGCAACGTCAAGGTAGTCACTACCGGCCCATCCGATCCCTACCCCGTCATGCTCCGGGTCAGCGGCTACAACCATGATAAAGTTCGCGCCATTTCCCAGCAAGCGCAGGAAATACTCGCGGCCAATCCCCATTTGCATGATGTCAATCTGGAGTGGACGGAAAAAACCAAAGTCATGCATTTGACTATCGACCAGGATAAGGCAAGAATGCTGGGCTTGAACAGCCAATCATTGGCCTCAAGTCTGGAAGCCCTGCTGTCAGGAACAAAAGTATCTGAGTTTCGTGAAAAAGACAAAACGGTCGGAATTATGTTCCGGATTGCAGTCCAGGACCGCAACGATCTTGAGCAAATTAAAAACCTAACCATATATACCGGCAATGGCAAATACATTCCCCTGGACCAAATTGCCAAGATCAGCTATGACGCGGAAGACGGCGGTATCTGGCGGCGGGATTTAAAACCGACCATTACCGTACAAGCCAATATTACCCACGAAATTACCGGTAACGATGCAACCTATGAAGCCTATGACAGTTTAAAGGAACTGCAAGCTTCCCTACCTCCCGGTTACACTATTGAAATTGGCGGCACAACCGAATTAAGCGAAAAAGCAACTCGCTGGCTGCTGCAACCGTTACCTGTTATGCTTCTTATTATTGTTACTCTGTTGATGTTCCAATTGCAGAATATCCCCAAGATGATTCTGACCCTGCTAACTGCTCCGTTAGGCGTCATTGGTGCCAGTTTAGCCTTGCTAATCACAGGTAAGGCGATTGGTTTTGTTGTGCAATTAGGCTTACTGGCCTTGGCCGGTATCATCATGCGCAACTCCGTTATCCTCATTGATCAGATTGAGCAGCACATAAAAGCTGGCGATCCTTTATGGGATGCGATTATGAATGCCACTGTCACCCGCTTCCGTCCCATCATGCTGACAGCTGCCGCCGCTATTTTAGGCATGCTCCCCCTGGTATCCAGTATCTTTTGGGGACCGATGGCCGTCGCCATTGCCGGCGGACTATTGGGAGCTACTGTGCTGACCTTGATCGTACTACCGGTCATGTATGCCGCCTGGTATAAAGCTGAGCCCGGCCAGCCATCACCACAGCATCCACTGGAAAAACCAGCCGCTCCCATAGTAAATCTATAAATTATGACGCTTTTCTCCTCAGCTTGGAAAAATGAAAAAGGACGTGAAAGCTATGCCAGCTCTGTGGCTGTGGTGCCAGGATATCCTTATCACAATCTTTGTGATAAGCCTAATCTGTTTATTCGCCCTAATCTTGTTGATCTGCATAGTCTTTTTAATAGTTCTGTCCTTACTTATACATACAGCCTCAAAAGATCCGCCGGGTAAGGAGCCTAAAAGGGAGACAGATATTACATTTCTGAAGGTGCAGAACATTCCATTAAGATGCACGAAGGATATTCTGAAATCTTTTTTTAAATGACCCGAATTTCTTGGGTAAATAGATAACCCTATCAAATTTTATCTCAGCAATGAAAAGTTATACATCCACCAATTATCCACTCGGTATAATTGGTGGATGCCCGCTTGTCACTGGGAATCGAAAATTTCCATTAAGGCCCTTCGTTAAATGGATTTTCTTGCTGTTACTACTCTCATATGCTGCGGGAAGTGAATTTCACCACCGACAGCGTCAGCATTCAGGGGCCGTCATCATCACCGACAATGGGCTCATGCTCGACGACACCAAAACTATCGCCCGCCAGCGCGCGTGCTGCCGCTGCCGGAAATCACGATTTTGCAGATCAAGCAGCACCAGGCGCACCAAATGGCAGCCATTGCTGCCAATAAGGCCGCAGGCTTGCCCTGGGAAGACAATGACCTGGTATTTCCCGACCCCTTCGATAAACTCCAGGACCAGCGCAGCTGGTCCAAACGTTTTCAACGCCTGGCCAAACCAGCCGACGTCAATGTCACCTTTCATAAACTCCGACATGACCACGCCAGCCGCCTATCGGCCAACGCGTCAGCATCAAAGACGCCCAGTACCGTCTGGGCCACAGTACCACGCAAATGCTTATCAATATCTACACCCACAGGATTTCCGGCGGCCAGAAAAAATCGCCTCATGGCTCACCTCTTCCTTTCCAGCTGCCCCAACCGACCATGAAACACCACACAATGAAAAATTACAAAAAGCAATTCGGCCGCGTTGTTGTCAAATTGCTATAAAAACGACAAAAAAGGCTTTACGAAAGTATCGTAAAACCCTTGAAATATCTATGGCGACCCCGGCAGGATTCGAACCTGCGACCTTTTGATTCGTAGTCAAGGTTTGACTCCATATTACGTTTCAAAACGCCATGGATATTTGTCACTGTTGAATTTTCATCACGGAGCGTCACAGAACTTTTTATCGTAGTTGTTGTAAAATTGTTGTCGAACCCCACTGAACATTGGGACTATATGATCAATTTTCAAATTCATCACTACAAGTAAGATTCATCTGATACTTTGCTTCGCTTAACTAATCTGTGTCCGTATCCACTGTACTTTCTGTATATTTGGCTCTGCCAAGGGGCTGTTGCACTAAAGCAGGCCTAAAAAAACAAAAGACGGCCCCGGTATGTAGCCGGGAGCCGTCTTTTGTTGTAAAATCAAGTTTGTGAAAACAAAGAAATTACAACCAGATTATACAACAAACGGGAATGTATATCAACTGGTTATCCCCATGGACATCGGAGAAATGATCCCGGCAGATGATTCGGTGCGATTACTCAACGCGGTCATGGAAAGGATGGATTACAGAAGATTGTATGCCGCGTACTCCCGCCTGGGGAGAATCGAGAAGTCACCGAAACGTCTGTTTAAAATTCTCGTATATGGATACATGAATGGCATTTATTCCAGCCGCAAACTGGAACAATCCTGCCGGCGAGACGTCAATTTCATGTACCTGCTGGGCCGGGAAAAAGCACCGGACCACGCCACGATTGCCCGGTTTCGCAGCGAGCGGTTGGCAGAGGTTGTAGACGACCTGTTTACCCAGCTTGTGCTACTGCTGGCCGATGCGGGCGAACTGTCACTGTCAAGCGCCTTCATCGACGGAACCAAGCTGGAGGCCAATGCCAACCGCTACAGCTTTGTCTGGAAGAAATCGACGCAAAAGAACGAGGAGAAGCTGCAGGAAAAAATGAAAGCTCAGCTCCCGGTGCTGGCGGCAGAGTTCGGTCTGCGCTTTCCTGTCGGTCAGACGATCAAGGCCAAAGACCTGAAAAAGCTGCGCAAACGGCTCAAAGCGCTGCAAGCCGAACGCGGCATCGTCTTTGTCCACGGCAAGGGACAGCGTAAGGCGCCACTGCAGCGGGCGATAGAAACGGTAGACGAATATCTTGCCCGGCAGAAGAAGTACAACGACTACAACCACAGCTTCGGGGAACGCAACAGCTTTTCCAAGACGGACAGAGACGCCACCTTCCTGCGGATGAAGGAAGACCATATGAAAAACGGGCAGCTTAAACCGGGATACAACGCGACACTGGCGGTAGATGCAGAATATATCGTATCTGCCATGATCAGTCAGGAACGAAGCGACAGCCAAACATTCATCCCGATGCTGAAGACGCTCAAAGGACTGGGATATACCAAGCCTGTAGCGGACGCGGGGTTCGAGAGTGAAGAAAACTACACCTGGTGCGAAGAAAACGGACAAATAGCATTTATTAAGCCGTCGAATCACGATAAAGCCAAAACCCGCAAATACCAAAGTGACATCGGCAAGCGTGAGAATATGCCCTATGATGCGAAAAGCGATAGTTACCGCTGCCACAGGGGCCACCCCATCAAGGCGGCGTATGAAAAAAAAACCAAGTCAAAGGCGGGTTATCCCATTGTGACAACGGTCTACGCCTGCACCGAGTGTGCCGGCTGTCCGTATAAGGCCCAATGCATTAAAGGCAAGAGCAAGACGCCGCTCGAAGAACGGAGCAAGAACCTGTACGTATCCAAAACCTTTCTCAGGCAGAGGCAGGAAATGCAGGCGCGCATTCAAAGTGAGGAAGGTGTCCTCTTGCGCATAAACCGCTCCATCCAGGTAGAGGGAGCGNTCGGTGTACTTAAACAGGACATGGNCTTCCGACGGTTTCTGCTGAGGGGCAAAGGCAAGGTCCAGACCGAGTTGTTGCTGCTATGTATGGGGTATAACCTAAACAAACTCCATAACAAAATCCAAAGCGGCCGCTGTGGAACCTATTTACATATTCCCAAAGCGGCCTGACAACTATATACAGATTTTTTTAGAGGAAGAGGCTTCCTCTGTTTTGTTGTGCACATAAACCGACTGCGGCTTCTTTTTTTCGATAAGGTACAATAAGTTTCGCAAATTGAAATACGGCTAAAAAAGAGGACAAGTTTGCAGTTCCCCGGTAAAATGAAGTCACCACACACCATTTACCGAAAGGGGAAGAGCAAACATGTCCAAAGAAATTATACAGTTGAATGAAGAAATCATCAAGGTAGAACTGAAGGAACTGGTGCGTAGCAGCGTGGAGGAAACGCTCAATAACTTGCTGGATCAGGAAGCCAAAGACCTAACCCAGGCGGCCCGATATGAGCGTACTGAAACCCGTCAAGGTTACCGCTCCGGTCACTACGACAGGCGGTTGACTACTACCTCCGGCGATGTCACGCTGAAAGTTCCCAAGCTCAAGGGCATTCCTTTTGAAACCGCCATTATCGAACGCTATCGCCGGCGGGAAAGTTCCGTAGAAGAAGCGCTCATCGAAATGTATCTAGCTGGCGTATCCGTCCGGCGAGTGGAAGACATCACCGAGGCTCTGTGGGGCAGCAAGGTATCGCCGTCCACCATCAGTGAGTTGAATAAGAAGGCCTATGTCCACATTGAAGAGTGGCGCAGTCGGCCGCTGCAAAGTGGTAAGTATCCCTATGTTTACGTCGACGGCATTTACTTACGCCGCAACTGGGGCGGTGAATATGAGAATGTGAGCGTATTGGTGGCGATTGCCGTCAACGAAGACGGCTACCGTGAAGTGCTGGGAGCGGCCGAAGGCATGAAAGAAGACAAAGTCAGTTGGCTGGAATTCTTCAAATGGCTGAAAAGCCGCGGTTTAACAGGCGTCCAACTGATCATTGGTGATAAATGCCAAGGGATGCTGGCAGCGGCAAATGAGGTCTTCCCCCAGGCCAAATACCAGCGCTGCACTGTTCACTTTTACCGCAATGTCTTTTCAGTTGTTCCCCGCTCCAAGGTCAAAACGGTTGCGAAAATGCTCAAAGCGATTCATGCGCAGGAAAGCAAGTCCGCTGCCCGGGAAAAGGCGGCACAGGTAGCAAAAAGCTTGCGCGACATGAAACTCAAAGAAGCGGCGGCCAAAATCGAGGAAAGCATCGAGGAAACGCTTGCTTATGCCGACTTTCCCGGCGAGCACTGGACAAGAATCCGGACTAACAATGTGATTGAGAGACTCAACCGGGAGATCAGGCGGCGAACCAGGGTCGTGGGTGCTTTCCCGGATGGGCAGTCCGCTCTGATGCTGGTCTGCGCCCGCCTTCGCCACGTTGCTGGAACCCAGTGGGGCAGTAAAAAGTATATGAATATGAAACATCTAGAAAATACCGACCCTGAGTCGGATTTTAGTGATGACTGATTTTACTACCTAGGACTGCAAACCTTTTTGCGAAACTTTCTTGACACTACCTTTTTTTCATTCTCCCTACTAGGAGTTTCCTTCCTAAATTACCCAAAAAGGCGTGTCGCTCTGCGTTTTTCAAAAAACGTTTTGCGACACGCCCTTTTTTTTATGTTTGCTGTCAAGTATTCATTAAGATAATCAATTTGAATAAAATCGACTATAAAATTGGATGCATGAGCAGATGGGTAATTTTGACTTACGACAAACCCTGCCTGTACATTCCAGTTACTTGAATTGTCTATCTTAAAATACCGAAGAATTGTCGTCAAATGCTCTTCGACAAAGGCTTTCTTTTTCAGCAGCATTTCCTCGTGATCTTTAAATTTGCGCATCTCCCTCTCAATATCTGCAGGTAGCAATTTCTTTTTTATATTTTTAGCATCCAGCACATATACCGTTTTGGAATCGCTGTGAACTACTAGTGCATCAATCTCTCCACACGGAGGCTTTTTAGGAAAAGAGGATGATAACCTCGTAAAATTATTTATCCTTGCTTCAACAAATTTTACTCCAACAATTTTGCGCGCCACTTCAGCTGTTCTATCTTCCAACTCAAGCTCTTGTTGACGATGAAACGCTTTAAGAAATACATTGATTTGGTTCTGCTCATCCAGATAAAAGGGAAAGTCCGCTTCTTCTATATAAACTGCCCAGTCTCTCATAGCGGTCAAACACATTTGATTACCGAATAAAAACCTAGAAGAATCTAGTTTAATTATTGGGCACAGACTTGGGCGTTCTTTCCGACGAAGTAACTTTGTTATATGAACAACTGTATCTCCAGAATAGCTAGAAAAACTTAAATTAACAAAGTCTAAAATTTTTCTAATTTCGTCCTCAGATGGACAATCAAAAACATGTTCTCTGACTTCCTGAATTATCTCTGTTATAGTCCAAACAGATAGGAACCTGTAATCGGCGTGGTCAGATGATCTCCCAAGACAGTATAAAACATTTATTAAATTACTAAATTTAAAACCGTATTCATTATAAAAAACCAAGTCAAAGCCTGCCTTATATTCAGGCAATAGTTTATGTACATCCTCATTAATTCGGATGTTTTTTCTATGCTCGTAAATAGACTTTGCAGTTTCAACGTGTATCTGGCTATCCATCCAATAGTAATTTTGATGGTCAATAACTCCGGTTTCAGCCTTATAACTAATTTCATAGCTTTCTGTCAAAATCAATGTGTATGGCGAAAGATGATAATGAATATAATCTGAAATTGTTATCATTTGATTTAATGCGTCCACTATAGCCATTAAGTGACATATTTTACTTGTCGTTATAATTGTATTCCCGTTAATTTTTGTTTTTAGAACATAAACAAGAAGTTGTTTCGTTATTGTGGCTAACTCAGAAATTTTGCTAGCTTTATCATAATGCTCTTCAACAACATCATATTCAGTATACTTACTAGCATTCATTCCATGCAGAATAATGGTTGTTTCACGCAACCCTTCGACAAGTTCACATTGCTCATAAGTTTTATATAATACACTCTCATCAAAATTCTTAATCTCTTCCTCTAAAACTTGTTCTAAATAAATAACAAGACTATTGAGTATTTTTTTCGCTTGTACATCTGTGTATTCTCCAGGTTTAACTCCCCTAAGGAATAATCGTTCAGCAATCATCTTCCTGACTTTTGAACGCTCAGCCTCTGTTATTTCTTGCGGTGGATAATAGTACTTCAAATTCGGGTTGTCAATGTGGTGTAATTCCACCGTATAACCTTTAGTTTGAACTGGAATATTATCCTTGATGAAACTCTGAGCCTTTATCCGTATAAGCTCAAGATCATTTTCAAAACAATGAAAAAAGCTATAGACTAATTTATATAAACAATATCGTTCGCCCGTATTATCTTGTGCTCCAAATTTATTATGAAGTCTATCAAAATCATATAATATTACTGAATATAAACTATCATCATTAATATTAGTCATTATCATTATCGGTTCTTCATCATTTAAAAATTGTATATGATATCTCAGTAAAGCATAGTCTTCATGCCGTAAGACCAACGAGCTAGGCAAAAGCTGGATAGTAAAATCATCATCATTAAAGTAATTATATTCCTGTAATAGCTCAACAATTTGTGGAAAAAGACGGTTCAAATAATCCGAATAAAGCGGGCCAAGAAAATGAATGCAATTCTTTATTTCATCATGAGTACATTCAATAAGATCTGAAGGATAAAAGAGCCAAATCAGGTCTGAGCCCTGCTTGACAATTCTTCCACTATTTAACCATATTGGCTCCCAAAACTCATATACATTTTCTTTAATTCTAATGATTTTACTAAAACTTTTTGGGTATTTTATTTCTAATATTTCGTGAATATCATCCTTATATTTATTATAAAGACTATCATGAAAAAAACTATGCCAATAATGGGGATCAAATACAATCGTCTCAGGCGTAACACCACTTTCCAGAAATACATGGTTGTTAGATAGATAATAAGCAAATCGATCCATAATACTAGTGCTAACTATATGAGAGTTTAATTGTAATTCCGTATCTTTCATTAAAAAATCAAAAAGAACTTTGTGTGAAAAGCAATAGAAAAGTGAGCCATTTGACATTCAGAAAGTGAGCCACTTTTGATGCTCAAGAAGTGAGCCACCCCGATAAAAAATATTAGACCTCTTGGTCTCCGCTGTTGTCTGGAGTCTCACCTCCAAACTGTCCGATTGCCGCAATCCTCTGGCGGAGGCGGTATGAGGGACCGTTAGTATCGACAATATGAGAACGATGCGTCATTCGGTCCACGATAGCAGCAGTAAGCATAGGATCACCGAAGATCTCCGTCCAGCGTGAAAACTCCAGGTTCGTAGTGATGATCACACTGCCACGCTCATTACGACTGGATAGAATCTGAAATAGCAGCTCGGCGCTGGAACGCGCGAAGGTTAGATACGACAGTTCATCCAAAATCAATAGATTGAGTTTGGTGAGTTGTTGTTCCAACTTAGAAAGTGTGTGATTTTGCTGAGCTTCTAACAAATCATTCACTAGCCCCGCAGCAGTGTAAAACCGCACGCGCAGTCCTTTTTCACAGGCTTTTAGACCGAGGGCAGTTGCCAGATGCGTTTTCCCAGTACCAGGGTTGCCACAAAAGACAATGCCTTCTTTTTGCTGGATATATTGACAATC
>NZ_VLKC01000002.1:5155872-5218573 GCF_007830295.1 Sporomusa sp. KB1
TGATTTTGGGGAGGCGCGGATCGGTAAGAATAGGCTCTGGTGGCTGTACCTGCCTATGTATTGCCTGTAGAAGGTGAAATCGGACAGCCTCAACGGAGTAATGATTGGCTAATTGGGCTTTCCGAACAGCACCCAAGACCGCTTCTTGGCCGTACTGAACAGTGAATTTTAGAATAGTAACGAAATCTCTGTCGGCGTTTTTCCCCGCCAAGCGATGCTTGAAATCCATAATCTCTGACGGAAGTCCGGCGTGGCGTACTGGTGCTGCATTGGTGACAGCGCGTGGTTTTTTCTCAAGCACCGGCAAATAATGAGCTAACTTNTAGGAAACAGCACCTCTTTTGTAAGAGCGTTGATGAGTCACAATCTTTGCTGATTTGTACCAAACCTCCACATTNAGAGGATATCCTTTAACAGTGACTTCCTGACCAATGAGGTGCACCGGTACAGAGTACTCGTTATGATCGAACTGTATCAAAGATCCNTCTCNCACTTTAGCTGGTTTTGTAATGGCNCATTCGAAGCTACTGTGCGGCAGAGACGTGAGACAGGCCTGTTCTTCTGCTAGCATAGTACCAACCAGTGCTGGACGGCTTTGGATTTTGTGAGTCAAGTAATCCTTGCTGTATTGATCCAAACAACTTTGCAGTTCTTCCCATGAATCTACGTGGGGAATTGGAACGAGGACATTACGCCGGGAGAATCCTACCAGATTCTCCACCAGACCTTTTTCATTACCCTGTCCTGGATTGCAGAACGTGCTGGCAAAGGCATAATGAGCTTTGAGATATTGAAAGGGCAATTGCTCCTGGGTAACGTGTCTGCCCCAGCCTTCCTTTACTGCAGTCTTTACGTTGTCATAGATTAGACGTCGGGGCACGCCGCCGAAAAATTCGAATGCCTTTCGATGGCCCATGAGAAAAGACTCATAACGTTGAGTTGGGAAGGCTGCTACAAAAATGGCCGCACTATGACAGAGGCGCATGCAAAAGAGTTGGACTACGGTACGTTGGCCTTTTATATACGCGATAGCCGTTCCCCAATCTACCTGGGCTGCTTCGCCTGGATCAAATTCAAGGGGGATATGTACCTTTGTTGTCTGCTTTAGCTGACGGACGAATTGACGAATGGTGGAGTATCCACCGGTAAAACCATGTTCTTTGCATAAACGATCATAAATTCGTTTGGCGGTGTGTCGCTGCTTGGGCAGATTATTTTGCCGGTCTTCTTCAAGATAGCTATTAATGATATCTTTGACCGGCCCGATTACTGGAAAACCACGCTGAGGGGTTTTGACGGTCAATGGCATGACCTCTCCTTCAACGTACTTTTTTACAGTATTTCTAGAAATACCGAGCCTTCTGGCAATTTCTCTTTGCGAAAGCCCTTCAACTGCGTAGGCATGTCTGATAAACTGGTATTGATCCACCTCGATCACCTCTAAAACCTCCTGTCGCTTTTGTCTCAGCAACTCTAGCATACAGGATTTTAATGGGGTCGGGGTGGCTCATTTTGACATTGTCATTTTGAGCCACTTTGGCTCACTTCTAGAATATCATTCACACTTTGGAAGAATCAGAATGCTCAATCAATCTTTCCCAGTCTGTTACGTCTAATATCCAAATATTATCTAGTGGTAAATCAAGAGGAAGCGTATAGCCAAAGGCATATGTAGTAGGTCTAAACACAACCACACAATAAAATTCAAGTCTTTTCGGCGACACTGTAATCACTTCAGAATCTTGGGCAATTATACCCCTGACTTCTCCCCAATTTCTCCGTTCTTGGAATTCATTAAATTGTTGTATCTCTCCTATAATTTCTTGCGAAATATCTTCTTTGAACTTAGGTGGTACCACTTTGACGATTAAAACCTTATTTTCATCTAACAAATATGATGAATCATTTTGGTTTGTAAGAAGTTTTTTTTCACCTTGTCCTAAAATTCCTAGTAAAGACTTATTAAGAGAACATACTTCCGTAGTTCGAAATCTAATATAATCCATTGCCTCCTCAAATAAAAACTGCTCAATCTCTCCTAGTTTTTCAGAACGAATAATTAAGCCATTAAACAAATTATAAAGAGCCTGGCAATGTATCTGTGGTAAAAGGTAAAAACCATTTCCACTTGTAAACCTAGCATATACCCAATGTTCCAATATGCTAGTAACGGGCTCCAGCCGTCTCGCTTGCCTACATGTTCCTTGATCAAGTATTATACTTTCCGGAACAGACTCTAGAGAGTCAAGATAAAATTCTCTAGAAAAGCTATCAAAAAAAGCTTGTGAAGGAACATGCATATTAGGCTGGTTTTCTACCCAAACTGGTTCTGATTTTAATTTGGCAAGCAGTCTAGTCTGAAACTCTAAGCTTTTTATAAATAGAAATTCCACCGGACTAGTCTTAGCTAATAAGTCTTTATGTGTCAGATTAATAAGGGTCCCTAGTCTGTTCAGTAGTTCATATGGTCGCTCTAAATCGCCATAAAAGAAATAGTATTTCTTTTGGTTATAGAAGTAGGGAATTAATTTAGATTGTTCAAAAGGTTGCCAGTCTTCTAATTGCGAAAAAATTACTTTGCTTTGCAAATCAAATGTAGTTAAAAAATTTTCATATTCTTCTCTTGATAAATGGTTATATTCAAATTCACTATTTTTTATTGAAAACATCACTTCCAATAAAATCTCGAATCTTTTCTGAAATCTTCGATTTGCAGGATGAATAGCGGAAACTTGTATCCATAAAAATATGTGCTCTGGATTAAATTGTTTCATCCAAGTCGAATTTTTTTCAACCATAACCCCTCCACTGATAAAACGTTGTTATTTTCTCTTTCCCATACATCAATAAGATTACTCATTTTCGCTTTTAATCGCCCTATATTCCCATATCCCCTTTGGAAATCGCAATAAGTATTCTTCCGAAGTATTATCAGGAATTGCAACTACTAAGAGCTTTCGAGGTCTTGTCATGGCTACATATACATTTCTTAATTCTTCATCAGCTGGTGTCAAGGTTGCAATTTGTTTTACAGTTGCCTTGCCCCTATTAGAAAGAGCCACCATTACAGCGTCATAGGTTTTCCCTTTTGCAGCGTGAATAGTTTCGACCATAATATCTTCAGATTGATTTTTTACAAAAAATGATGCCACACTTCTTGTTATTGGAGTTGTCTTTTTATAACTTAAATTTACTGTTCTCGCAAGCACTTTATTTAACAATGTCTGAGTCTGACTTTTCCACATTTCAATAGACATTGTTGTTACTGGTGCATTTTTTAGAATACTCCAGCACCTGATACGCCAAGCTTCTAATCCGATACTCTTGGCAATTTCCGTCTCTACATAGTTTACTCGATGAGCGTTACTTCCGTAATAAATTTTTCGTAGAGCGGTATCTGTGGAACGCATTGCAGCTTTGTAATTTTTTATATCTCGATAATACGTCGCCTGTGCAAAGTATCTAGTAATCTCGTCATTCCAGGGATTAAAGTCCGGTTCAACTTTTAAGATTTTACGTAGCATAGAATTTCCCCGGCATAAGATAGCAATCAAATCAGAGGAAATCTCGATTGAGTTTTCGTTACAAATATCCTTTAATTTGTCTTTAAGAAACTCCTCGTCGCCCCCAGCTTTATACATCAATAATATAGGCCTAGTTTTGGAAGCACTTGTATTCCCTACAGCAACAGTCGGTTCCTTAATGATGAAAAAGGATGCGTAGCATTACAAATTAGTTGCGAACTTCGCCTGTTCTCAGTTAGCTCTAGGGAGTTCCACTCGTTATCGGTATACTTATTCAAGAATATTTCGG
Source organism: Sporomusa sp. KB1 (assembly GCF_007830295.1). Classification (GTDB taxonomy): domain Bacteria; phylum Bacillota; class Negativicutes; order Sporomusales; family Sporomusaceae; genus Sporomusa. The sequence continues at coordinate 5,159,686 of NZ_VLKC01000002.1, forward strand.
GATCAGCATTTCTCCACTCATATATTGCCTGATCTGGATCGCCAATCAACGTAATTTCTTCTAAACCGTTTTGAATAAGCAGGTCTATCAATTTCATCTGAACTTGGCTAGTATCCTGGGCTTCATCAATAATTAATGTCGGAAATCGCTTCACTAAAGCTTTGGCTAATACTGGATAAGCATTTAATATTCGCATTGCCCAGTAAGCTGCATCTGATTGAGTAGCCAACCCTGCCTTAACAAACTGCATTTTTAACTCTATACATCGTGCCATTTTATATGGGCATGCGTCTTTACTGAATAATGGATCAGTATTGATAAGTTCTCCATCTTCATTATAAGTAAAATCCAATAGGTTACATCTTTTTTTATAACATTGATTGTGAGCTTTTCCCCAGCTCCATGCCAGAGGAAGTTCCCACCCAGCTTCACTTAATCCAACTATATTCGGGCGCGATTTACATTTCATAACCAAATGTCCGTAAGGAAGAAAAATCCACTTGTTAACAAAACTATCAATTGTCCCAAAAAAATGAGGATAACTAGGCACAATCGAATGTTTCGCTAACTTTAATATTATCTCTTCACTAGCCACATTAGTGAAAGATAAAGCGGCAATGCCAGCATTCGTTTGAGACCATGAACTTATCAGGCATGCCATTTTACATGCTACTGTATAGGTCTTCCCACTACCCGGGCAAGCTTTTAAAATATTTTTCCCTGTAGAGTCAATTACCGTTCTTTGTTGTATAGATAAAGTCGTCAGCACGGTACATCCCCCACACCTTCTATTTGCATTGGGCAAGCTTTCTTAAAGACTTCTTGCAAATAGGTTGGAATTATAAATTTATACTTGGCCGCTCCCTTTTCATCAACTTCTTCCATTTTTACTGCTAACTTCTGAGCAAATATACCTTTCTCTTTGCGAACTGCTAACCAAATTAAAATGGCCGCTTCCTCTTCTGATAAGACTTTTTCCTTTATTTTCTTCAATATCCATGTATGATTTTTAGGTTGCATAACAGCAAGAACTTTCATTATCACGTCAATGTTGTTGTTTGAAGCTTTCGCTAATTCATATTCAAATGTTTTAAAAGCAGTACTGACCGTAACAAACTTGGATTCACATCCTTTTACTTTGGTTGCTCTATCCGATGGTATTCCAATCCCAAGTTTTTCCATAACAGTCTTAATGTCAGCCTTTTTAAGCTTTAAATCATCGCCAGTAAGCTTTACTCCATTTGTTTCCGAGCCCTTCTCCTCATTAGTATCGTCATCGGTATCATCTGTACATCGATCATCATCCGTAACAACAATACAAGGAATATCGATCCTATTATCTTTTTCATTTGCGTTAAATAATTTTATAAATGGCTCAAAAGCAACTCCATCAATATTCACAATTTCAACAGCATTTTCATCTAGCGGACATCCTAATCTCTGGGCAAGAACAGGTAGTAATAAGGCCTCTGATATACCTTCCACAAGTATGACAGCCTTCGAAAAAAACAACTGTGATTTTGTTACATCAAGGTATCGTTTTAGATCTGCCTTCTCATCATTATTTAGTGGACAATTTGACAGTGAAGTTACTGCTACATTTCCCAAACGATCCTCATGAAAGACCATTATATTGTCGATTTGTGCCTTGGATGTTAACGTTGGTGAATGTGATGTAATAAACAGTTGTATCGGCGAATCGTCTGTCCCATTTTGTAATCGATTTGTAAAGAAGTTAAAGAGTAGATCTTGTAATTGAGGGTGCAAATGTGCCTCTGGCTCTTCTATAAGTAACGCATTGTATGTGTAAGATTCAATATTTTTTCGTTCAATTAAATCTCCTAAAACTGTGGCTATATAAATGATATTATTATAACCAAGTCCGTTTTGATGAAGATCAAAGGTAAAATTGGCATGTTCTAGCAGAACGTTATAAAAATCCTGACCAACTAATTCGCTCGATACATCAGTTAGGTTTATTAATACTTTTCCGTTCAAATTCTCAATAGGGCATTCTTTTACATGGTATTTAATTGTGAGGTACTTCCATTCACTCTCATCGAATTGCAGCTTAAGAGACTTCTTGCCTGTAACTAAAAGTGTTTGGAGAGAATCCGCGATTTTATTAAAATCGGGTGGCATAAGACCAATTTGTACATTCTGCTTTAGTCTCCGTTTCTCAATTTCTTTCAGGTTTCCATTGATTATCTCTCCGGTCTTTATTACTGGACTTTCTTGGATTATTTTCCGATTTGCTTGTTTAACATGCTCAAGAATAGACCGTTTATCATCATCACCGGCTACTACTTTTCGTAGCAGTTGCCCCAACCGATTTCCCTTTCCCGGTCGCAGATCACTTTCTGCATCGCGTAAAGCCCCTAGAAACACGTGATTTAAAAGTTCTAAAACTTGAAAACTAATACTTTGCCCTTCAAGCTCTCCTCCCCAGACGGTTGTCTTAATCCGTTCTACGCCTTGCAACTTCACATCACGTTCATAACGAATGTGCAATTGTGCGGTAACTTCCGCTTCCTTTATCACTAACATTTCGTAAAATGTAGCCTGTTCTTTTTCTGATAGAGCCGCAAATGTTAGGTCAAGCGTAATTACGTTTGCCGGTTCACCTATTTTATTTATGTAAAAATCCTGAGGCGTGACATAGAGATCTCTCCGACCGCCCCCTAGAGAGAAAGCCAATCTCAATGCGTCAATAGTGGCCGTTTTTCCAATGTTGTTTTCACCAATAATTACATTTATATCAGGCTTAAAATATATTTGAATTCCTTGGTCATCAAAACATCGATAATTTTTAATTGTCAGCTTTTGCAGATACATTTTATGCACACACCTTTTCCTCATCTGACAAACAAGAGCCCTGTTCACAGATCATCAACATTATATATCAAACGAATTAATACATGGTAATTAATCTTAGCAACTTTTCATTAGACAAATACTCAAATGCCAAAATCATTTTCACCTTTAAATCCCGATCATCCGCTTCAAATTCTAGAGCCAAATTAAATTTATAAGTATGATGCTGTTCAATATAAACTAAATTGAATAGATAGTTTTCCTTAATTTTTTTTTGTATTAACAGTTCTAATTTATCTTTAGTAATATCAATTAAGTTTGCTTTTTTAAATTTTCCTGTTTTTTCACTTAATAGATATTCTAATTTTTTATCTTCAACAAGTACATTTAAATCATTTAAATCATGAATATCAGCGGTTATTGTGTTTAAAGCAAATGTATTATCTCTTTCAAATCCTTTAATTACGTTTCGTTCAATCTTATATGATAAAAAAGTACTGTAAGCAATGTCTGGTAGACTATAACATTCAAAACCGTTTTCTTCAAAAGCATATCCCAAGAAATTTTCATTCTGAATATTGTCCGGGTCAGGTCCATGGGTCATTATTATTTTCTTCTTGTGCTTTATAAATGTTGACCCAAGAATATGTGATATATATTCTTTTAATCCGGAGCTAAATGTCATATCTGCAAATCCAAAGAATGGCTCATAGCCTTCTAACTTAGCAACTATATTATCCATCACTGTATCTGCTAAATTATTAATATAAACACAAAAAAACTGATTGCTGTGCTGAAATTTACACTCATGTATTACTTTGAGCTCTTCTAATAAAATATTGCGTAAAAGCTTTTGATTAGAAATAATATCAATATAATCTCCAGTTAAAACACTATGGCTACTATCGAATGTAAATAGAGGTAAAATTTTATCCCAAACATCCTGCGCATACCAACTACGATCAATTTTTGAACTATCGAAAACAAGTAATAATTCTTTTTTGTGAAGTTGAGGTGTTAAACAATTTTTCAAATCATCATAATTGATTCTTTTGGAACGTAACATTGTTTTCATTACTGGAAAAAAATGCGATATTTCTTGGTATACATCACTAGGGCTAAGTGAGAACCTATCTGTCATCACTTCCCAAAATATATTTCCTCGTGCGTTAAACGTAAAAATCATTGCAATCCCCCTGCCAATCATAATCGCCCTATTTGTTCCCGAGCATTTCATATGAACTCACCATACAAATGCAGTCAAAATTATGTAGAATAATTGCGAAAATTTACATATAATTTAAAGTTCATCATTTATCCATTCTTTTCCTTCACTGCTCAAGCCTATTAATTAGTAATAAAACGGCTTACGATGTGCAGCCACACGTTTTGGTGATTGCTCATCGTAAGCCGTTAACATATAAATCATAACCGCACCTTAAAATGCATGATATTGTCTCCCGCATTGAATATCGGGCTATCCCTTAAAGGGATTGTCCGGTTCTTTTACGCTATCCGTTATTTTGTCGATATCTTCCTGTTCTCGGATATATTTCTTGATTATTTCCTCATTGATACCGACCTTGCTCACATAGTACCCCTTACACCAGAAATGCCTGCTGCCAAATTTGTATTTGAGGTTTCCAAACTGTTCGAAAATCATGAGTGAACTCTTGCCCGTGAGGTAACCCATTATCTGTGCTACGCTGTATTTAGGCGGTATCCTTAAATACATGCGTATGTGGTCTATACATGCGTTTGCCTCAACTATTTCGATCCCTTTGTATTGGCATAGTTTCCGGAATATCGCCCCAATTTCTTTTCTGTACTTTCCGTATATGATTTTTTCTTCTGAATCTCGGGGCCCATACTATGTGGTATCTACAGTTCCACCTTGTATGTTCCTGACTTGCATCCATCCTGTTCCCTCTCCTTTGCATTGTTTTGAAGACAGTATCACTTCAATTCTAGAGCAAAAGAGAGCTTTTTTGTCTCTACCACATCGGCTTCGCCTTTTTTGAACTCCCACGCATAGCGTGGGGTTTTCGGCTGCGCATAAAAAAACCTTACCCAATTTATGGGTAAGGTTTTGACCTTATAATTATTAAAATAAATTATGCCTCTAAAACGGTAGCAACTAACTTCCAATGATCACCATCGCTCGGATTGGGATCAGCTAAGCTAGCAACAAAATATACATTATCAAGCGAATAATCTCCATCTTCTATATCTTGATACTGCATTACAAAGATAGGGTCGGTAACTTTTATATACCGATAACTTCGCCCCATATATGTAAAGCATGCTGTAATCTTTGGCCGTGTGTTTCCATCCCATCGCTTAACATTAATTTTAGTATCTAAAGGCCTAATTAATGCTAATGAGTATTTATTGCCATCGCTAATAGCTTGTATTTCTCCTGGAGTAACCTTCTTATCGTTATTATAAAATAGCTCTCCATGAAAGTCTGTCGGGTGAAGGTCTATAATCTCATCAATATCTGCTCGTCCAGTTTTTACCCAATAATAAGAACTATCCATAGTATAATTCTCTGGCTGGTAATCATTAGGTGTATGAGCTGTCCATTTAATGCTCACTTTATCCAATACTTGGGGACTTGTCCCATCTTCATACTTCATGTCTTCATCCGTAACCGCATGCTGCCTAGCTGCATCATCTGATACTATTCGAACCCACTCTCCCGTTGTGGTGTCAATACCAGCAGTGCAGTAACCGCCACCTTTCCAGGATTTAGCCATAAGGATAATTTCTTTTTCCATAAAATCGCCCTCCACTTAGCTGTGGGCGGCCTCTTTTTCTTCATATCCTACAAAACCAATTTCTTCGTTTTTACGCCGATATGCTTCTTCAATCATTGCTTTCTCATCTAAAGGCTCTCCCAATTGATCTGCAAACATATTAACTTCCGGGAAATACGTCTTTAACAAAACCTTTTCCAATTCATGTTGTGTCATAGTCTTACAATCATGGTCAATGTGTACGACTTCAAAACCGGCATCGGCTAATCCCTTGCCTACTAAAATACTCCTATGACACTCAATTGCCCATTTTTCTGTACACATCAAAGCTATTATAAATCCTGCTTGCAAGCCTTTATTAATACGCTCAATGCCGCACATAAACAGTTCAGACTTACGAGTACGCTCGAAATCAAGATAACCGGAAGGCGAATATAAACTCTGCTCCTCGCGTCTCGCGCCAAATTCATCGCCCATAAAGACATACTGAACAGAATTCCGTTTCAAAAAACGATTTAATTCCTCTTTATTATATTGTGGAGCATGTCGGCTATAAGGAACACTCCGTACATCTACGATGCAAGAGATGCCAAATTTTTGGATAATACTTAAAAAAAATGCGCTGGAGACAGTTGAATGTCCCAGGGTATAAATCTTTTTAGCATTCGTCACTGCTTCCGCGCCCCCTTTTTTTGATCTTACGTTCATTATATCACCAAATTCGCTACACAGTACCGATCAAAGATGAACAATTCTCAATCCATTAATCTTTTCTGCCAAATATTCAGCAAGTAACCTGCGATGACATTGTTTAGGTGTTGGTTCGCTACAAAGTAAACAGGCTCCATCAAATAAGCTGTTATCTAATTGATTGAGAGAAGCACGTTCCTCCAGAATATAAGCATATTCGGTTTCGTATTCCCGCCAACTTATTTTTTTACCTTTATACCCATCCAACAGCTGCTTAGTCGGAGCAAATTCCGGCAAATGAATATACTCAATATCCGCTATCGCTTTAAGAAAATACGCTAAATCTGCCTTCTTGGTGTATCCTGCAAGCTGTGAGACATTATTCAGTCGGATATCAATTACGCGCTTAACTCCATTCTTGTGTAGGAGCGTAAAAAACTCCTGCGCCGTTTTTTTCCCAAATCCGATTGTGTAGAGAATCATATTACCCCTGCCTTTACAACCAACATAACCAATACTATTTCCTCAAGCCATCATCTTATGTATTATTCACATCGGGATGAAGGCCCTTGGAAAAATTGATCTTCACAAGGTTGTCCTCGTGGCTTAAGAAACCTGGTTCGAGTCCGCAAACCTGCTCAATAAAATCAGATTGCAATGCAATCTTTTCTACCAAATCCCTACGGGATTTAATTCCATGCTCTGTTATTAATTTTACAGCCTGCTGCAGAAGTACTGGTTTTTCAGTTTCCAATTGGTCATCATAAGGTTCGGCTTTCCGCCATCTCTGCCGAGAGATTTGCTTCCATAAATAAGTAGATCGTTCTTCTGAAATCAGCTCTAATCTTTCGCAACGCATAATCATTGCCTGAACGGATATCTTCCATTTTGGTTTTAGCAGTAATAGCTGGTTAAGCGCCGTTGAGAACACATCTTTTTCGAAGCCTCCCAGAGGCATCAAAAATGCATTTGCAAACCACTTTGCCTCATCTTCAAGTTCTTTAAGATGTTGTTCAATTTCTTCTGCATCATGGAACAACAAGTGGCATAACTCGTGGGCCACACTCATTCTCATACGTACAGCATTATTGGACTTGCTAACGAAAATGTATGGCCTACCCTGTTCCCAAAATGAAAAAGCATCTAACTTATCATCCAATGAAAGAACAATGACCACTACACCCCGTTTTTCAAGTATCCTGGTGAGGTTGCCTATCGGTCCAAGACCGAGGTCCCACTCACGTCGCACAAGCTTTGCCAATGTTTCCATATTTCTTTCTGTACGTACATCAAGTGCTTCAGAATTTTTTATCTTAGCAAACAACGGATCGACTGCCGGAAGCTTTACATAGGAATCAAGTGCCGGTATCACCTCGCGAGTTACCCATATCGATTGCAACATAGCTGTTTCGCGCATTGATTTAGTAGCGGCTTGGAAACTTCTGAAATATTCTTGGCTGCGAATTGGAGTGTCATTATATGGTTTATAGTAATAGGACGTAGGCATTTGATATATCTGTTGCATCTTAAGCAAGTTTTCTGGACTCGGTGGCACATTGCCTAGTTCATACTGTGATATCATTTGTCTACTTAGACCGATTAAATCAGCAATTTCCTTAATAGAAAGTCCTTTAGCAAGACGAGCATCCCGTAAACGCTGGGGAAGCAGGCCATTGGAGCTAGTCTTCACTTTCTCCCGCACTTTTTTCTCCTACCCTTCTTGCATTGTCTAACAATTCAACTAACATTTCATCATGGTCTTTTGCACTTATATATCCATATGGACCACGTTCCAACGGCAACGCAGCCAACCATGATTTTGCACCTGGAATGCCAACTCTGCCAAATTGAAATTCATTTTTACCACGGTCCCCATATGTAGCAAGAAACCCTTGTTTTATATTAGGATTTTTTTCTATTACATATTCAGAAAAAAGAGGAATGCTAATATCAAAAATATTATCCCGAAAGGTTGACGATGGAGGAATAGCGTTAGGCGCATCAACACGAGCCAGCAATAGAATAACGCCCTCACCATTAAGCTCTACATGGTGGCAATTTTTAATAGAGTTAGTTGGAAAAGAACAATGGAAAGGTAATATTCCTTTGGAACACCAAAGTTGTGCTGTCCGAGCACTAGCTGCACGAAGAATATCTGGCCGGATATCTCTAGCCACAGGATTTTCAGTTAGCCATTTTTCGCGCTGGATAAGCTCATTCGTTATAGTATAGGCTTCATCAAACATTCCTCGAATAGCATTCCGTACTTCCTGGGGAAAGGCTGCCTTTAAATGGGCTTCATGATACTCATACACTTAAAATATCACCTGCTTTCAAAATTGGTCTTTAAAAAAATTATGACACTTTTTCTTTAATTTGTCAATTAAAAAGAGATAACCTGAACATAAAGATAATTATATTGACATAGTCTGCTGCGCAGTTCGCGGCTCCCTTGCTGCCGGCAGGCCCGTTCGCACGGGGCGCGGCGGCGCGGGTTTGGCCGCCGTGGCCGGTGCGCTCCCCTGGCAAGCTTACTATCGCCACCGGCCAGGCTTACGATGTGCAGCCGCGTGGTTTTGGCGGCTGCTCATTGTAAGCCGTTGATTGAGTTGCAAGCACCGGACTGTCGCTTCCCCCTCCCGTTTATTCGGTCGGGAGGGGGATTAAGGGGGTGGGTTCCCTGGAGCGGAGCCGGGCCGTCTGGTGCCGCCGCCGTCTGATTGCCTCCCGGCTAGTGAAGGGCCCTGCCGCGGCCGCGTACCCCCCAATTTGTTCGGCCGCTCCTTAGCGGGGGGTTTGGGGGGTAGTCCTTCCCGCTAGGGCGCCCGGAGTCCTCCCTTCCCCCCGAATTTCAATCGCGGCCCACAGCTTGGACGGCAACGCCATTCAGGAGGGATGGGGGGCTCGGGGGGAAGGGAGGACGGAGAGTGGACACAGGCTTTTCGTGTCCACGGGGCGGGACGGGCGCGGCCACGGCAGGGTACGAACGGTTTGCTCGCCACCTGGCCAGGCGAGTGGCACCAGGTGGCCCGGCAGAGCGGTTGGTTGCCCCCGTTCTCCGGGCTACGTACTTTGTTTTCCGTTCCCGGCGATCGGCAGGACGCCCGGCTGGGTCGGCCGGTGGTGTTTCGGCCGGGCCTGCCGGAGTGGCCTGCCGGGGCCCCGCGCAGCTGTGCGGGGCCAGCCGACGTTCCCCGCAGTCCGGGCGCGAGTGATAAGGAGTGCTCCGGTCTGCCTTCCCTGCCCAGACTATGAACAGACGCCCGGCAGGATACGACTCTAAGCGTAGCGGTGGCTGAACGGGAGCGGATGAGGAGAGTGCAGCGCCAGCGGAACGCCGCAAGGAGCGGACGGGCAGCCATAGAGTGGTATCCGTCTTTTGGGCACTGAGCGGAGCAGCCCGAGGACGGCAGGCGGAAGACGCGTCAGCGGCTGCAGCGCCGCCCGCAGGGATGCGGAGCGGGCCTCATATCTGCAAATATTTTAGAGGATGGCAATTGTGAAGATTTCTTCGCGATTGCCATCCTCTTTGCTTGTAGTGGCACCTATTCGGTATAATACCGGATCACATACTCCCTAAAATTAACGGCGGCTTTAGACAAATACCGCCTTTCATTCCAGGCGAGAAAAAGCGTATTGGGGTAGGTAAGTTCCTTGTTTTTAACAAAGGTAAGCGGCAGGGCAACCTCTTTACTGAAGGGTTCCGGCAGAAACGAAATGCCCAGTCCGGCATGAACCAAATTCCTTATTGCGCTGATTTCATCGCATTCGCACACTATTTTGGGGACAAAGCCGGCTTTTTCAAACAGCTCATCACAGCGTTTCCGAATGCTGTGATTTTCTTTTAGCAGTACGAAGGATTCACCGGCAAGATCGGCAAGCGAAATCGTCCGGCAATTGCCGAAAGAATGCCCTGGCGGCGCCGCCAGCAGCAACTCTTCCGACAGCAGTTCAACACTGGCAACATCAGCGCATTGAATGGTCTGATTAATAAAACCGAAGTCAACATCCCCCGCTGCCAGGAGCTCCAGCTTGGTTTCATCCTCTGACAACTGCATAATGCGAAAACGCATTAAGGGGTGCTGGCTGACAAAAGAACCGATCATGTTACTGAAATCCTCATCCAGGCACGTTGTGGCAATCGACAAGGTGCCGTGCTCCATTCCCGCCAAATCCGCAAGCTCCTGACGGCCTTGCGTCAGAGTAGCCAGCGCCGTATTCACACTTTTAAGAAAAGCCCGCCCATACGAATTAAGGGCAATGCCGCGGTTTAACCGGTCGAATAAAGGCACTCCCAGGTCCTCTTCCAGACGGGCAATGGTCATGCTGAGGGCTGGCTGGGCAATGTGCAGTTCGTGAGCGGCTTTGGTCATATGTTCCGTACGGGCAACGACCTGAAAGTATTTGAGCTGCAATAATTCCATACAAGTGTCTCCTCCGCTCTCAATATATCCTAAGTTATGGTTATATATTATAACATATATTTTAATTTATCAATTATACCATTTATAATACGAACTGTGACAATACGGGATTATGCAGCACTTACTACCGGGAGGTGAACATCAATATGCTGCTTATTACAGCTTAGGCTGTGCAACATCAATTCCGGACATGTGTGAATGTCAGATCGAGAAGGAGAACAAAACAGGTGATGAATACTAAAAAAACCGTACTCCTAGCAGGAATTATCCTTGTTTCCTTTTGCTTGAGAACCCCGCTGACGGCCGTGGGACCGCTTGTCGACCTAATCCGGGCTGATCTTGCCATTTCCAATGGTCTGGCCGGCTTCCTGACAGCATTGCCTTTACTTGTTTTTGCCGCTTTTTCGCCAGCTTCTTCCATGTTAGGCAGCAAAATCGGCAATGAACTTACTATCCTGATCGGCCTGCTGATTTTAACAGCAGGCGTACTCTTCCGCTCGGCTGGCGGGACTGCCGCCTTGCTGGCCGGAACCTTTTTTATCGGGCTGGGCATTGTCGCCGGCAATGTCCTCATCCCCAGCATAATCAAACAAAAGTTCCCGGACAAAGTTGGGATTGTAACCAGTGCTTACAGTGTTTCCATGTTTATTTCAGGCGGTCTTGCCTCCGGGCTCAGCATCCCTCTTGCCGACGGTCTGCACTTAGGCTGGCGCTATACACTGGACGCTTCGGCTGTGCTTGTCCTGGCCGCCCTGCTGCTGTGGCTGCCGCAGCTCCGGCAGCCTAACCCTGCCGCCTTGCGGAAAGCTGCTGCTGCCCCCGCCTCCATTTGGCGCTCCCCGTTGGCCTGGCAAGTTTCGCTCTTCATGGGGCTGCAGTCGTTTCTCTTCTATTGCGTAGTCGCCTGGCTGCCCGCGATCCTCCGCAGCTACGGCATCAATGCGGCGACGGCCGGCTGGATGCTGACCTTTTACCAAATCTGCGCTATTCCCGCCAGCTTCATCGCGCCTGTGTTCGCCGACCGCTGCAGCGATCAGCGCGGAATTACCGTCGTCGTATGTCTGATCTATTTAGCCGGCATGCTGATCTTTTTCCTGGGCAGCGGCTTTTTCCTGCTATTGCTGGGAATCGCACTGATTGCCACCGGGTCCGGAGCAAGCATCAGCCTGGCATTTACGTTTATTTGCCTGCGCACCAGCAGCGCTGGACAAGCCTCCGAGCTGTCCGGCATGTCACAGTCAGTAGGCTATTTGCTGGCAGCCACTGGCCCGGCACTGCTTGGCTTTTTGTTTGACTACTCCCAAACCTGGACATCCTCCATCGTCCTATGGATATTGGCCACCGTGCTCCTGCTCTATTTCGGCTTGTGTGCAGGCAAAGACCGTTATGTTTTCCCCAGGGAACAAGCTGAGAATGCACTAAAAGAAGAAGAGGTGAAACCATGTTAAAAAAAGCCGCACTGCATATCCTGTTTCATACCTGGAAGCAGGGAAGCTTCTCCGTTCTGTTCTGGGACGGAGACCGGAAAAACTACGGAAAAGAGCCACCGGCATTTACCGTCATCTTTCATAAAGAACCGCAGCTAACCATTACGGATGACCTCATCCTTACACTGGGTGAGTCGTATATGGATGGAACGGTCGACATTGAAGGCCCTATGGACGAAGTACTGCGGGTTCTTTCCCGCAACACGCCCGGACGGGAACCTGCTTCAAAGAATACGGCCAGACAGATTACTAAAAAAAGCAACCCCGGGATACAAAGCGAACAACAAAACATCCACCACCATTACGACATCGGCAACGACTTTTTTTCCCTTTGGCTCGATGACACCATGAGCTATTCCTGCGGCTATTTCAAAACATCACAGGATACGCTGCAACAAGCGCAGCTGCAGAAGATGGACCATATCCTGAAAAAATTAAATCTGAAGCCTGATGAAACCCTACTGGACACTGGCAGTGGCTGGGGCGCCCTGATACTGCATGCCGCCCAGCATTATCAGGTAAGAGCGACTGGCATTACCTTAAGCACAGACCAATACCGCTATACACAGCAGCGTATCCAGGAACTGGGGCTGGAAAACCGGGTGGATGTCCGGTTGCTCAACTACCAAAGCATCGATGCCGCCCAAATGCGTTTTGATAAAATCGTCAGTGTGGGTATGTTTGAGCATGTTGGCCAGGACAATTTACCGTTATACCTGGACAAGGTTCAGGAATTATTGTCACCAGGCGGCATGTTCTTACTGCACACCATCACGGGCCTGTGAAACTACGGCAAACTCCTGGATGGGAAAGTACATTTTCCCCGGCGGCTATGTTCCTTCCTTACGTGAAACCATCTGGATTTCACCGGAAAATCAGCTGCACCTGCTGCAGGCGGAAAGCCTGCGCTTGCATTACGCCCTGACCCTGGAACGGTGGCATGAGAACTTTATGCAGCATATCGCCGCGATCAGGCAAAGACACGATGAACGCTTCATACGGATGTGGAGTTTATATTTACGCGGTTGCGCAGCCGCCTTCCGGGTATCCGGGCTTGATATCTACCAGCTGCTATTTACCAAAGATCTGAATAACAGTATCCCGTTAACCTATGACCATGTATACGGCAGCCGTTAACAGATAGGGTTCTTCCTGCGGGACGCCAAGTACGTTTATGGAAAAGAGGTAGTGAAAAATGATTGATCTGAAAAAAATTGTTGTTGCCTACGACAGCTCCGAACACAGCAGGCAGGCATTGAACTGGGCCATCCACATGGCGCAGCTCGCGCATGCTACAATCGACGTGATCATGGTCCTGGTGCCTTCCGCCATCAGTACACGGTCCGCCGGTGCCTATGCATCCCCGGAAGTAAGAGAAGCAGCGGAACAGGAAATTAAGCTGATTCTTTCAGAAGTCCAGGCTGTTTGTGAGTCAAACGGCGTTGAGGCCACAACTCATTCGCTCTTTGGCAATGCCGTCAAAGAAATTCTGCTTCATGCCGATTCCTGCCGGGCTGACATGATTATCTGCGGTACCAGGGGGCTGGGCAGCTTTGCCGGCTTATTGCTGGGCAGTGTGGCGCGTACTCTGGTAACGTACGCCAAAATCCCCGTAATGGTAATTAAATAGCGAAACTGAAATAAAAAAAGAAGAGTTTCTCAGAACTCTTCCGGCTTTCCCCACAAAACACAGCAGCACGCCCCACCAGCGTGCTGCTGTCCTTCCTGCAAAAGATTAAATTAATAACCGTCAGTTCACCTTACGGCGGTGACACTTACAGACCGGTATCTGTCATCCGGTACCACACCGGCCAATTGCCCGGCTTTATGCGTCTGCGGTTCATTGCGAAAACACCGGTTCTTGGCCGGAAGTCCAGGCGCAGGCTCTTCCCGGATGCAGTTTTCTTCCTCCGGCTCCACCGCCTCAATCCGTTCCATAGCCGCCGGCGGCGGACCGTACACTGTTTTTAAGATCATTTCTTTGTGACCTCCATCCTTTCAACGCAGCTGCACATCTGATTGATTGCGCTGGTCAGTTCGGTCAGACGCTTTTCCAGTCTGACCAAAAGATAGAAGGCCACCACCATGGGAAAACCGTAGGTCGCCGTCAGGCGGGCCATTTCTTCCATTTGCAGGGCCTCCTCTCAGCCTTAGCTTAGGTTAACTCGGTAATCGCCAGCTGACGGATCTGCGCCTCCTTGACACTCATCAGATCGCCACCGGTACTGGAAAATACATTCTTGGCAATGATGGTGTTCATCACCGCCTGCACCTCGGCCAGCGTCAGGCCGTCCTTCGGGTCCTTGACCGCCACCGTGACCTCTTTGCCGCTTTCCGTGGCAAAAATCATTTCCAGCGTTTTGGTATTGGTATCAGCCATTAGGTATTCCTCCTTCCCTCAATGTTTCGCTACACTGCCAGGACTTACTCGCTCAGTAAATAAGCATTGTCCACCCGCGCAATATCCACCAGCGGATACGCCTGCAGCCCCATCAAAGCCACAGCGACATCAAACAAATCCTGGTCTGTGGCCGATGGCTTGCCGGGATAATTCCGGGTCACGTACGCCGGACTGCCGGCAGACGTGATGCCCTTTTGCAGCTTAATGGCAATCGTGCTGTTTTGCGGCACTTTTACTATCGCCATTCCGTTTTGCCTCCTTCCCGATTGTCCCACGCAAAAGGCACACCCCGGGAGGTGTGCCTTCTACGCCTGGAACGGATTATGACAAGCGCGGCCTATGGCCACGCGGGTCACCAACGATTACCCGTTCCAGGGGCAATATTTCATTTTGTATTTATCATAAATACATTTCGCAAATATGTCAAGAGTTATCTACCGGCATATTGAGTAATTGCCGTGGAAATAGCAATTGCCGCCCCCAGTTGCCCGGCATAAGCCGTCAACAATTGCCGGTCCTGCTCATGGGAAACAAACGCAACCTCCACCAAAACCGCCGGGCACTGCGTTTCCCGCAACACCTGAAAGTTTGCTTCCTTAACGCCCCGGTCGGCAGTATTCAGCTCCGCCACTAGTCGCCTCTGTATCAGGCTTGCCAATCTTCGCCCCTGTTCGCTCCCCGGAAAATGATAGACCTCTGTCCCACGGGCAGCGGGATTGGCCACACTGTTGGCATGGATGCTGATAAACAGGTCGGCCTGATGTACATTGGCCAGCTCTGCCCGGAAGGCGAGATCATCGGTGGCAATATCGCCGCTACGGGTTAGTAAGACTTCATATCCCTGCTCCTCAAGCTGCTCTGCCAATAGTCTGGCTATGGCCAGCACCACATCACACTCCCGCACACCGCCGGCGCAAGCCCCCGGCTCCACCGGACCGGAATGGCCGGGATCAAGGACTATCTTCATAAACCTTCCCTCCTATCCAAATTCAATTGCTGTTCATCATACCTGGTCCGTCAGCTAACCAGGCCGGGCCAATCCCGGCCTGTCCAAAAACTCCACATCCCGGACCACCACCTCGGTCACTTTCCGCCGCTGACCGTCCGCTCCCTCCAGCTGCCGGGTATGCAGCCGGCCTTCAATGGCCACCCGCCGGCCGCCTTCCCCCGCCTGGCCAATTTGCTCCGCCAGCGTATCCCAGGCCACACAGTCAATCGCATCGGTTTCCTCCCGTACTTTCGTCTTAAAAGCGACGGTCAAAGAAAAAGAACAAACCGCCTTGCCACTCATGGTATAACGCATGTCCAGGTCCGGGGACAAGCTTCCCACCAGAAAGACCTTATTCATGCCCGTCCTCCCCCTTGTTGTCCACATAGTCACAGGCTCTACTACTATTATTGGTTTACGTTTATAAATAAAGTTTACGTTTAAATAATGTATTCAGGTTGCCAATCATAATGATTGACAAACCCGGTTTTGCCATTCCATTTGCCATTCATTATGATTGGCAAATGGGCTTTACCAGGGCCAGGCGCGGTTTATCCACAGGGTTATCAACAGATTTATCCACAGCCTTACCACTTAATGCTTGCAGTTCATAATACGGCGCCAGCCGGCCTGGGCGGGGCGTATGAACGAGCAGCCCGGCCACCACCAACTCACTCCTGGCCCGCGACAACGTCGCATAGCTGTAACCCAGAAATCCCAGCAGCGTACTGGCCGCCAGCGTCAGCCGGGGCGGCCATCCGGCCCGGTTGAACAAATGCAGCAACACATTCCACAAAGCCTGGGCCTCACTCGACAGCGGCCGCACCAGCAGCCTGGCATAAAACGCATTGATTTCGGTAATGTAATTCATGGCCCCGCCCACTTCCACCGGTTAAAGACAGCTTGTTTCCGGTGCCCTTTCACGGCAGGATGCGCTTTAAACCGGCCGTATCCACACCCGTCTTGGCGCTGGTCCGCCGCCGCAGCCACTCATTGGCGGCCTCCACATGAATAATAAAACGGTTCCCCTCTTTCGACGCCGGAAAATCCGGCAGATAGCAAAACTCCCGTACCCGGTTCTGACCGATACCGGTCATGGCCGCAAACTCCTTGACCGTAACCACCAGCTTGGTGTTTGTCATAAACAATCCCTCCCACAAACTGATCATTGCAATATTAACATTGCATTATGTAATAATTATAAGTGAGGCTTTACTATTTTTCAATACATTTTGCAATTTTATATTTACAAATCGCAATACACTGAGTACAATGTGGGTAGCAGCTCTTTTTAGTGTGTGCAAATAAAATGTGATGGTGTGTGAAAAAACATGAGCAAAGAACTAGGAAAACGCCTGCGCGCCGCCCGTGAACAGCTCCATATGTCCCAGGCCGCTCTGGCCGAGGCCATCGGCGCCGGCAATCAGTCCACAGTAGCCGGCTGGGAACGGGGCCGGACCGAACCGGACGGCGAGACACTGGCCCGGCTGGCTGTCATCTTAAAAGTTTCAACCGATCATTTACTTGGCCTCGACTCAGATGTTATGTCCCTGCCAGCCGACGTGACCGATCTGGCCAAAGACATTGCCAGCCTGTCACCAGCCGACCGGGCCGTCATCGAAAAAATCGTGGCAGCCTTAAAAGCTGAAGACAAAGACAAGGTTGTCCCTGGTTAACCGGTGGATTCGCAATATGTTGTATCCCGGCGGCAAGCGCCGGAAATGAAAAAGCGGCCGAGTGGCGGCCGCTGATAACTACATAGGACTTAAAATAAAAAGGATGGTGTGTGAGTATGGCGCATGTGGCAGAATGCCTGCGTGCCTCCGGGACGCCGCCATAACAGGGGGACAAGCCCTGCGGCAAATGACTGGAGCAATCGTCAACAAAGGAGGTGTGTGATATGAAACAAAGTAACTATGGCAAAGGCAGTATTTATCAACGACAGTATGGTCGCTCGATGGGTAAGGACCTGCCCGCTAAAAGCAAAGGGACTGACGCCATTCACGGCCTGACTGCCCAATCAAGCTAGGCTGTGCCTGTAATTCGTTGCAAACCGCATGCGGTGGCAACGGGTTATACAACAACAGTGCACAGCCGCCCTTGCCACCGAACAAAATTGTAAGGTGGTGTGTGCTCATGGCAAAACGGTCCAATGGCGAAGGAACCATTTGCAAACGGTCCGACGGCCGCTGGATGCTCTCGATCATGCTCGGGCGGGACCATAAGACCGGCAAAGTGATCCGCAAATACTGCTACGGCAAGACCAAAAGCGAAGTGCTCCAAAAGAAAGAAGCCCTGTTCGAACAACGCAAAGGGCCGGTCTACATCGACGCCGATAAAATCACCGTCGGCCAGTGGGTGGAAAAATGGCTGACCATCTACGCTAAAGCCAGTGTCCGGGAAAATACCTACGCCGGCTACCGTTCGGTCGTCGAAACCCACATCCTGCCCATCCTAGGCGGCATAAAACTGCAAAAACTCAGGGGGATTGATATTCAGCATATGGTCAATCAGATTAAAGATAACGGCGGCAGCCCGCGCCTGGCGGAACTTACCTTTGCCGTCCTGCGCATTGCCCTAAACAAAGCCTTTCATGAGGAAATCCTGCACCGGCTGCCGTTTAAAACGGTTGCACTGCCCAAGAAGCGGCGCAAGGAATTTATACCGCTGACCCAGCTGGAATGGATGAACCTGTTCGCGGCTGCCGAACCGGATGAAGAAATGTATACCGCCCTGTCGCTCGAATGGGCCACCGGCATCAGCCGCTCCGAACTGCTGGGATTAAAGTGGATAGACTTTAATTTCAGCACCGATACCGTCAGCATCCGTCGGGCCGCGATCATCACTGATCACGGTACCAAACTCGATGATACCAAAACAGCTGCCCGTCAGCGCGTCCTGCCCCTGCCGGAAGTCACCATGCAGCAAATCCGGCTGCACCAGGAGCGCCAGAAGCTATTTATCCGGGCTAACAAAAAAACCTGGGCAAACAACGAACTGGTATTTCCCGATCTCAACGGTAAACTTCAGGACCCTCGCCGTTGGTCCAAACAATTTCAAAAGATCGCCCAACAGGCAAATCTCGCGATCACCTTTCATAAACTCCGGCACGACCATGCCAGCCGGCTTTCCGAAAACGGCACCAGCATCAAGGACGCCCAATACCGGCTCGGCCACAGCACTACCCAGATGCTTCTCAATGTCTATACCCACAGGATATCCGGCGGCCAGGAAAAAATCGCCTTATGGCTCAATTCTTCCTTTCCGGCTGCCCCGACCGACCATGAAACACCACTGCAATGAAAATGTACAAAAAGCAATTCGACCGTGTTGTTGTCACGGTTGTTGTCAAATTGCTATAAAAACGACAAAAAAGGCTTTACGAAAGTATCGTAAAACCTTTGAAATATCTATGGCGACCCCGGCAGGATTCGAACCTGCGACCTTTTGATTCGTAGTCAAAAGGTATTGCCATGTTTACAAAAAATTATGTTCTGATTATACCTCACAACCCGCGTAAAATCAACAGGTATCTTTTATATATTTTAAAATTTATTTTTATATTTTATCTGTTTTAACCTGTTTTTTGTCCCTTATATCACTCCATAAGGTGCAAAATAAGGGACAATTTGCTTTTGGGAAATTAATTATTTCCCGGTATTTTTGACTTTAATTTTTGTTATTTTTCTATAAACCATCTTCCTTCAACACAAAATAAATACACCTGCTTATTTGCAATCCAGCAAGTATATCGCATACCATACCCGCCCGCTTTGAGTGATGCTGCAGGACGCGCATCAAGGACTTTATCAACTTCGAATTTCCGTCCATCTTCCCAGTGAAGTAGAATCGGCCTGATGTTACCCTTTGTGTCATGCTCGGCTGTTATTTTTACGAATATTTTATGTTTGTTAGGGGTATCGGTTGTGGGCATAAGGAACCTCCTTACAGAACATTTGTTTGTGTTTATTATAGAACAAACGTTTGCTATTGACAAGCGGCAATATTTGCTTAAAAACGCAAGTAAATAAAAAAATCAGCCTACCAGGCGAACCTGGCAGGCGGCAGTGGTTAAAATAGCAAAAATAATTTATTCACGGCGCGTTTATACATGATCTGTCCGCCGTTTACTTCCTTTAAATTAGTATTGAGATGCGCTTGCACATCGACAGCAGCATCCTTACTAAAGTTCCGTTGGGCAGATACCGGCAAATACCAGTCACTATCATGTACACCAATACCGGCACCAACATACCAATTTTTATAATTATTTACCTTGAAAATGCCTACATCCCAGTTGGATTCAGGCGTTTTCTGCTCATTCTGCACAACCAGGGTTCGGTCCGTTTTTTCAAGTGCCAGCGGCGGCAGCGAGTTGTCCTGCTGGTTTATCTGCTCAGTTATCTTTTCGGCTGCAGTCTGGACAGTTGGGGCCTGTACAATAAATTTTACTTCCGGCTGTAGTTTCCCGACCTGGGCATCTGCAACAGCCTTGGCCAGCAGTTCCGCATTTTGTTTTGATATTTTAAGCTCATTTTGCAAAACGTTGATATCCTCTGCCTGTTTGGCCGTCATTGTAACGGCCTGCTGCAGTCGCGCTTCTTGGGCCGCATTATGCTGGTATAGCAAATACCCAGCCACTACCAACAATAAAACAGCGCCAAGCATAACAGCCTGGCGCTTGGTTAAACTAAACATACCTCCAACCCCTTCTATTAAGCGCCGCGTTATGTGGCGCTATTTTTATATCCACCCGGCTAGATGCGCAATGCCGACAGCGGCCATCAACGCTACCAGTACACCTAACCAAACCTGCCATTTTTCAAAGTTATGCTTTTCGGCCACGGCTTCTACCGCATCATCGGCCTTATGTCCAGCATTGTCCAATTTTTTCTGTACTTGTTTGATCTCGGTTCTCATGTTCATTCCTCCATTTTTTTTACGCAAAGTAATCTGTAACACCCCGTGCAAAGGCTTTGGCTGATTCCCGCTGATTATCCGAATTTGCCAGCCAGGCTTCTTGATCAGGATTCGAAATAAACGGAAGTTCAAACAAAGCAGCTGGACAATCGGAATAATTTAGGACATATAATCCGGCTTCTTTATCAACATCACCGTCTGACCAATCTGCGCGGACAACCTGGTCCGGAAATGTGCCGTGCATCTGATCCATGAGTTTATTAGCAAATATATCTGCTTTTGTCCAACCTCGGGAAGTCCAAACCTCAATTCCTACAGCAGTTTCATTGAACGAGTTGCAATGGATCGACAATAATAGGTCATACCCACCCGCGTTTGCCGTTTCACAAATTTCTTCCAGGCTGTCAGACTGGATAAAATCCGCTTCCACTCCTGCGACCTGTAAATAATCAACTGTCATATGGGCAACATTGCAGGTAACATCACATTCTCGCAATCCATTCGGGCCGACAGCTCCCGGATCTGGATTTCCATTTGGGGCATGACCGGCATTAACTAATACTTTCATTTTTGCATTACCTCCGCTTTTTGATGATTTAGTTGCTCTAAACTATTTTTTAGACTGTCCGGTATGGGTAGACCCGCTTTTGCAGCGTTTTCAATTATGGATAGACCTTCGTTTCCCAGGAAAAACCAAATTACGGCAGTACGAATAACTTCTTGGTGTGTTGCTTGATCCAGGAAGTGGGCCAAGACGACCAATAACAAAATCATTATTTTTTTACAAATTCCGCGAAATCCGCGTTGACTATTTAGCTGGCTATCAGGATTGATGTAGGCCGCAAGCATACCTGATACATAATCAATCCCAATAGCAAACACCAAAGCTTCAATAAGCCCATCCCATCCACCGACTACATAACAAAAAACCGTGCCAACAATTGACACGGCTGCCCCCCATTCCATTTCCATTTTTACAGGGAGAATTTCGCGAAAAAAATTTATTACTTCGTTCAATATACGTTCACTCCTTCTTGAAATAAAAATAACCGCATTTTAGCGGCACGGCTCACGCGGCATACGACCTCCTTAACAGGAAATTATTGGTTTTTGTCGAATCATCACCTCTGAAGGGAGGTGATAAGCATGTCCGACGAATATATTTATACTTTTCCTACAGGTACTAATGTTTCTATTAAAACACCATACGGTCTTAAATCCGAAGATATCAAGACTGAAATTACCCAAACAGCGAAATGTAATAGATGCGTATCAACATATCCTAATGGATTAGTCTTAGATATATCCCAGTATGCTGATTTAACTATTATCAAGTCAAATAAGAAATTACTTGATAATAACGATGGTACTATGTCGATTGAACTCTAACGTTTATTGAATCCTTAGTTATAACCGCTTCTGATTTTCCGAACCTAATAATTGTTTGATCTTCTAACCGCTCAACAGTCCCTATTGTTTGAGCAGTTTCTTTTTGCTCGCTCATATGTAGACCTCCAATATAATTTATTTCGTCGAAGTATTACTAACCTCTAATTCCAGCACATCACGAAAATTGATACTATCAGCAAAAGTTTGATCTTGAGTAACAAGTGTAATACTTCCCTGGGCCTGCACTGCTGATGAGGTATCTGTAACCGGTGTCAACGTGATGTTTGTCGTAATAGTGGTTCCGTTATTAAACTCGCTTTTTCCATTGACTTTCATTTTAATATTCACGGTGATTCCCCCTTATATAATAAAAATAGACGCCTATGCGTCTTTATCAGCTACTGTCTTCTCGTTATCTGGTAGCAATAATTGCTGGAGTTCTTGGAGTTTCCCTTGTTTCATTCTATCAAGTTGTTCAAACTGAGCTTTAAGCTGTTCTTGTGCAGCTACTATGTCAAAGATTTCAGCCTTTAATTCTATTACTGTCATATTAAATCACCTCCGTTTCTATAGTTGTTTCAGTTTCAGTTGTCGTTTGACTAGCTTTATAATTTGCAATTACTTCTGGTGTCCATACTGCATTTGCTACCGCAACGACAACAGAATCTTCATTATTTAAATTATCACCGGGAGCAAGTACATGACGATGGTTGGTAATCGAGATTACCTCTCCGTCCTTTAATACCTTGTCAATTCTTTTAACATTTATAAAGAATCTTTCTGTTACCTCTGGACAATAAACACTTTCTTCTGTAAAAACCGACATTAACAAAACCTCCCTAAATCGTATATATTATAGTAAAACCTATTGACTTTCCACTTAATTGTGCTACTGTTGCAAGACCATTCGATGTATTCAATATAGCCATACTTGCAGCAGATGGGGTTGTTCTTGCGACAATATTTAGACCAGAGCTAGTAGTCATAGTGCTTGAGAAATATGAGCTACTAGCAAATGGAAGTCCACTGATAGTAGCACCGTTATTCGCAGCAGTGGTAGGATATGCAACAAAGCATGTAGCTATTACAAACCTACCAATCTTAGTATATTGTGCAGCATCAGCAACAGGGGTAAGTGTAAGTCCCGCACCACTTGAATCATTTGGTGTCCAATTGCCTTCCTCGTAGTCATCAAGAGTATTAGGGTCAGATGAAGCATTTTGTGTAATTGGGAACTTTATTTGGCCTGCCGTAGATACTATTCCATTAGCAAACACAGAGAATACTCCAGTAGTAGCTCCAGAATCACACCTTAATATAGTGGCATTAGCAGTTGCCTCGGTCTTGAATTGACCTACCACTCCAGTGTAAGAAGCATTGGTATTATAAGCCAATAATGTGCCAGTAGAACCGAAAGAATTATTGATAGTCAGCATTCTACTTGGATTTGTATCTCCTATTCCCACGAACCCATTGGATAGGAATGTAGCTTTCGGCAACATAGTACCACTAGTTGCATCATAAAAGGCAATATCTAGCGCATTTGATTGATTTTCTATCGGCGCTATTACAGCATTATTATTTGTAGGATTATATCCAAGACGCATACCCTTTAATGTTGGGGTTTGTATTTTAAAGTTACTACTAAAACTAGCCCCAATTGACACACCACTAGATACTACACCTAAACTACTAGTGAATATTGCATCGTCGAGTGGAGCAATAGGATGATAGCTAGCCCCATTATCTTTAGTTATAACAGCGTCTGTTCCTGATAACACCACTCTACCACTATCAGATTTTACCGTAATATCTGAATTAGCAGAACTACCATCACCTATATAACCAGTACGGGTAGTACCATTGGATTCATAAAACTCAATAAATGCAACGTTACCTACTCCTGTTGTGGTTCCAATTATTTGTATATTGCTGCCGAATTTAGAAGTGCCTGTAAAAGTAGGGCCGTCAGTAAAAGCCGATTGTTTCCAAGCCGACCAAACACTGTTATTCATTGTTCTCTGCCATGTGGCGGGACTTGCATAATCATAGCAAGTTTGTTGGATATAATTTGAATTGAACGATTGCACAAACAAATAACAAGCCGCAAGTGTACTTGGCTTATTTACGGGAGTAACGATATAATACATACCATTTATTGTTACCGTATTTAGGTCTGTCCCGGTTGTTAATTGCTTAGAAACCGTGCCTAGCCCATAACCATACGGTGCATATTTAGCATCACTAGCGGTTCTTGAGTAAGCATCAGTTATTCCGTACCCTGCCAAAGTAGTTGGTTTTCCTGTTACCCCGGCCCAAGGGACAGAGGCGGCAGTGGATATACCATCATTCTTAAGTGCCCTACCATTCTCAGTTAAAATGTTAATTATGTCCTTGAACGGTGTCTTAATTCCCCATGACCCTGCTAGGATTATGTTATTGGCAGAGTCCCGAATTTCGCCCTGTTCATAAGCCATTTGATCAACTCCTTTCTATAATCCCGTAACATCAATGACAAAATAATGATAATTGTAATTCAACCTAGTGTCTTTATAAGTATAATTTGTCATATATTTTCCGTTAATAATTTGTTTACAAAAACCTATAGTTTCGGTTGAATTAAAGGTATATCCTTGTCTCCAAGCGTAACCAGTTTGTGCATAATTATCATTTTCCGTCAACCAGTAACAGCCACCAACAGCTACTGCAGTTTTTATACTAGAACTGTGAGAAGTTGATCCTAATACATATCCGGTACTTAGCTTCCCTCCGGCATATCCGGTTCGTGAATCTAATACCTTTAAAAATTTAGCCGTATCTGAAAATACACGCTCGCCGGATGAATTCATTACTTCAAAGCACTGTCCTGCGGGGATAGAAGCATAACTAAAACGATATATTGTAACTATGGCTCCGTTGTCTCCAATAAAATTGATACCTGGAGAACTTCCATCTTTTGGGTAAATTTCACTCCATGTAACACTTAAGCCGTTTTCTACCCTACAAGCAAAAAAGGAATTTAGGTAAGCATCAAGTGTCAAACTCGTTGACCTTATGTCTAGTGTATTTCCCAAGCTGCCATCGTAAACATATTGACTAGACACTGTAATTTGATGTTTATCTATAAACTGTATATTTTTAAAAGCACTATCTATTTGTAAAATATTATTATTGTTGTATATTTGTAGTCCTGCTCCCATCAGTACACCCCATATAAAATCATAGTATCTATATTTGTGTTTTGGTAATTTCCTCCAGTGCTAATAAAAGCCCAACTTAAAATATTGCTACTAAAACTTATTTTTAATGGACGACTTCTCCAGAAATGGTTATCGTCCAAATAATATGTGAAATACCAAGGTGTTCCCAAAAGGAGATTGTTGTCAGTTATTGAACCATCGCTTGTACCTGTTTGAATCGTCCCTAATACTCTGGTCAATCTATCAGTAATATCTAATGTTAAATTTCCGTCAGCATCCCAGCATTGTAATCCTGCTGGCATTACCATACCCCCATTCTGACCCTAAGAACATTATTAGCGTCATAAACAAGTATAAGGTTGTTACTTATTTCTGACCTTGCTCCCGTTGTTGCTGTCCTAAGAGTCCCTATATTAGCCGTTATAGCACTTAAAGATGTTACGCTCATTTTGTCGGCTGTAACCGCTCCCGTTGCTATTTTTGTTGCTGTTATAGCACTTGATTGAATCATACCGGAAGTAATAACATTGCCATCAATCTGCGTGTCACCAGAAATACGAATCAATGATGATTTTAAAGTAATTGCCTCGGGACAAACATTAATCAGCGATATTAGATTTGCTTTCGTTGCTCTAAGTTGTATTGCTGAATTTGCTTGAGCGATTGCGGTATAGGAACAGGTATCTAGTGATTTCCCTAATTCCGTAATGACAGAAGTTATACTGTTAGCATTCTGCGTTATTTGGCTAGAAACACTGGTATTTATTCCGTCTTGCGTAGTCTTGTTTGATTGAACAGTGGTGCTAATGCTGTCGGCAGTGGCCTTTAGTTGCGATATAGCTGAATATTGTCCTGTTGCATTAGGTGCTTTCCCTAATGTAGTTATAATTGCATTTGCCGTCTGACTAACATTGGATATAGCGGTGTCGGCAGAAGTCTTGTTAGACGCCACAGTAGTAGCTAATCCATCTGCAGTAGCTTTGAGTGTTGTTATGGCAGTATACTGACCAGAAGCATCTGGAGCTTTTGCTAGCGTAGCTATAATAGCGTCTGCTTTTTGACTAACGGTAGATATTGAATTATCTGTAGCTGTCTTGTTAGCTGTTACTGTGCTTGCCAATCCATCTGCGGTAGTTTTTAATGTCGTTATGGCGGCATATTGTCCCGCTGCATCCGGAGCTTTCGCTAAAGTAGTAATAATAGCATCCGCTGTAGTTTTAATTGATGTTATTGCCGTATACTGACCAACAGCATCTGGGGCTTTACCCAATGTCGTGATAATAGCGTCCGCTGTTTGTTTTACTGAAGAGATAGCAGAATATTGCCCTGCAGCATTCGGTGCACTATTAAGAGTTCCTATCATGGAAGTAATACTATTAGCATTTTGATTAATCAATGATCTATTATCTGTGTCAGCCTGAGTGAGTGCATTAACTTGGCTTGTGAATGTTATATTACTAACTTTAGCGAGATCAAGTGCTGTAATGGTGGTATTTAATTCTGTCTTTGTATTAGTTATATTGGTATTTACGTCTGTAATAGCAGTCGATAAATCTTCGCTTACTCCGTCAAGTGCGGTATTAAGTACAGTTTGATCTATTGCTACTTGTGCCTTGGCTACTGCGGCCTTTATCAGCGCATCCATCATTTCTAGCGACAACGATTCCTTAGCAATAAGTGCTGGATCAATAGTTGCTTTAACTACTTTCTGAACTACGGCACTTAATATTCCCTCGCCAAACAGGTCAACGTACGCAATTTGTATATCATAAATACCACCAGTGGTTTTAAAGGTATAGCTATTATTTTTACTAAAATAAACCGTGTCATTGATATGGACGTTAATCCCCAAGCAATAAGCAGGTAGAGCATCGCATGTTATCACAATACCCTGGAATATGTCTGTAATTATTACGTTTGTTGGCGCGGCAGGTGCTGGCTTGTTATATTCGGCCCATACATCGTCAGAATATTTCCCAGCAGTATTGTGGTGGTACAGATACACCCTCCCTGATCTAGTTGGCAACGTAACCACTGCTTTATTTGCTGTTGTCTTGATTAGTTTATTAGTGTCACTGCCGGTATTGGTGTCTGTGCGAGCTTCCGTAAAATCAACATCGGTTTGTGTTGCAGCCATCCAAGACAGGGTTGCTGTCTCGGTTATGGTTATAGCAAACCCGCTTGGCTTGAATGGCGCGTATGTCTTGCCGCCGACTGTATATGTTGCTGTCGGGGCAGTGTCAAAGTCTGCCTTAATGTCCCCTTTTGCCACTGACACCAGTTTGAATGAGTATATATGCCCTTGCACAACATTTTGCACAGTAAATGTATTGATCGGATTGCCAAAAAACTTCCATCCCTGCTGCACAGTAGCAAGATCCTCATATGGAGTGCTTAGCATGGATTCGGTTATTTCTAGTATTTCGTCCGCTGCAGGGTTATTTGATTTCATGTAAGCATCACAGTATTTATAAAACTCATAATCAGGCGTTGTAAATGATACCTGCAGATCAATAACAACAACACCGTTACCCACATCCCTGGAATGCTCTTCGAACGTAATATCAGTAACAACAGGCGGCGTATCCGTGTTTCCTATTATCAGAATGCTTTTTATTACCCCGGCTGACTGC
The DNA here is from genome assembly GCF_007830295.1 of Sporomusa sp. KB1. Lineage (GTDB taxonomy): Bacteria > Bacillota > Negativicutes > Sporomusales > Sporomusaceae > Sporomusa. The sequence goes on from NZ_VLKC01000002.1 coordinate 5,187,391, forward strand.
TGCAGCCCGTTTGAGGCACACACTTTAACATAATACGTTTTACCTGGGATAATCCCGCTTATGGTTGACATCATATTGTAGGTTGATTCCCAGAATATCCAGCTTGCATTATCGTCGGAATACCACACGTGAAAACTGTCTGCGGACTTACCTTGTTGTAGTGACCACGATGCATGAATAAGCGACACCGAAGTACCTTCCGTCGTTCGATAGCTTTCCTCAGACAACGACATGCCTATGACATCTGCCAACGTACTTGTCTGAGGCGTGTAATCTATAATTGGATAGTTTAAGTCTCCGGTATAAACGCCTGCAACATACTCAGCCAGGCTGAGCTTACATGTCAGGTCCCCTGACTTTTCTATTCCCACCACTCGAAACGGCTTAACAGCTTTGTCAGCTTCCCCAAACATGTAGTTGTCGTACTGTGCCGGGATAACGGTAAACGGTTGAGTTACTGTTAATACATTCGTCTCAGTGTCTGCAGTAACCGGGACAGTGCTTCTTTTTACAATTACATCACTAACGGACAGGGTAATTATAATCTGATATGATTGTCCAGTAGTCAATTTGACGGTCTTATCGAGCGTTACTGTACTAGCAGTAGCTGATATAAGACGTCCAGATGCAATCCCCATTTCGGAAACTGTATGATTTAACCCAATAATATCCCCGTATTGACAAACAAGCGCGTCAATGTCGGTGCCAATGTCCACAAACTGAGTTATTAGTAGATTGTTAGCCAGCGTATACATACCTTCGCGGTACGCCTGTGACTTACGTTTCACGCCAAATAATTGCAGCTGTGCAGGATTGTCCTGCGCGGCTGTCTGTGCAGCCCATTTCGGGGAGCGAACTAAAAATTGTTTATTTTTAAAATCGTTATCAGTATCCGAAAAAACGACTTCAACCGCCGTGGCTCGGTCGTCTATGCCGGAGAATGTTCCCTGCAGACTCGACATGGTAGTCCGGCCCTCACCGAACACTTGTGTCATAGTGCCAGGTTTGTCGCAAACGATACCGATATTGTTACCACGGGGCATTATGGTAGCATGTCCGACATTCGCGGCTTGCTGCGCTGCATCATATCGTTTCTGAGCACTATCAAAAAATGCGTCAAACTCAAAACGTTTTTCGTATGTCGTTCTATCGGTTCCTAATACCTGCTCATCTGCATAGGCCGCACATTCCACCCATTCTTCCCAGTACGGGTCAAGTCGAGTATGAGTCACGCCAAACACGGTGTATTCATATAGTCCAGTGTTGATATTTTTTAAATACCTGCACTGGTGGTAAATATCGTATGCTGCCCAAACTGGGTTGTTTGCGGCGCGGGTTTCGTATGCTGATATTTCAGGATTCCAAACATAAACGGTATTGCGTTTTTGCCGCCAGGTAACGTCAGGCATGCCGCTGGATAATTGACTAGTAGCTAAAACGCGAATACCGACTAATACTTTGTTGGGTCGGGAAAAGTCATCATAAATTATGCTGGTTAGTTGCGTCAAATAGCACGTTGTGCAGTCCATGGTCGATGTTGTTGCGGCTGATCTGGCGGTTACTTTTGCGCGCACTTCGTATTTACCAGCAGTTAGATTATCAATCCTAAAAGACCGTCTTACTGCCGTGTTTTGCGCTGCGGAAATTATTGAGTTATTGGCAATCACTATTTTATATGTACCCCTTTTGTTAGGAGCAGTAAATTTTATTCTCCCATTATCAACTATTGCGCCTCCAGCGGTTGGTAATTGTGTGCCAGATACACTGCCTTTTACTATTACCACATTAGTACCAGTACCCGTATTTATTACACTTATAGTCCATGTTTCTACAGGTGCAGTAGGGTAACACGTCGCCCCCGCTATTGATGTAGATGCAATATGAGAACCATTACCGAACCAGTTAGTCCACGCAGAATCACCCTGTAAACGATACTCAACTGCAAGCGTTACAGATGCATTTTCCAAATTTCCCTTTTTATTTATGTGGTATAGCCCATTAGGAAACTCAAGTGTAATTTGCAGCCCTTCTGCGTTGCTACCGTCAATTAATTGTGTAGACCAATTAGATTCTGACAGTTCGTATGACAATTCTTGATTATTGGTCGTGTCCCCGAAGTTTGGGATTACTTCTTGATCATTTGTGCCGTACCGAATTTCGTATGACACATCAGTATAGTTTTCTATTGGGTTTCCGCCGATTTTGATATCAGTAATTTCGTCAATCGGCCCCATGCCGCCACAAAGCAAAACATTTAAATACTGTTTATCGTTTACGGTATCAATATGAGTTTCTAGTATCTGGGGTGCCGGGATGCATTCGCCATAAGTTACACCAATGACATTTCCCTCGCCAGACAGAGGGGACGGTGTATTCCAGCCGTATGTCTGGGATGATCCCTCGGAACTAATACTATTTGCCTTGGTGCCAAACATAGTATTGATTAGCTTGCCACCGATTGCCATTACTGCACCGGCAGCGAGATATGATGTTAGACCAACCTTGCCCGCAGTCCATAGGCCACCGGCAATATTACCGACATAAGACATTAATAACATGGAAGCTATTGTACCAAGAATTTTTTTAAGTCCAGAGCTGACATGTGGCATTATTACAATCTGATCCCCATCAGCCGGATAGGTTAGTTCTGGCTGCTCCACAAAGTTGCTGTTTAGTATATAATCAATATCCGGTTCTTCGATATACTCTGTTAGCCGCTTCCCAGGCACAAAAATAACCTGCTCTACTTCCCGGCAGGCTCTATCAAATGGATTTTTTACTTTAATGATTTCAATTATTGGTTATCACTCCCTTGGCACGTAGTACCCCAGGATTTTATTTTTCCAACCAGGATCATATATGCGCGTAACACATATGCCACTAGCTGAATAAGCGTGGATAAATTTTCCGTCACCAATATATACGCCAACGTGATTAGCCCATGAGCCGCAAGCCAGGCGTATAACCACTAGACAAGGAACAGGCAAAGGCGGTTTGACTTTTACCCACATGGGTGATTCGTCGGCCATTTGCTGACCTATTTTTACATAGTCCATAGCTGAAATACGGTAGTCAGATAGCGTTTTCCCGTAACGGCGATATACTTCACAGGCAAGGCCCCAGCAGTCGAATTCATAGGGGCCGCGCCCGCCGTCCTTAAAACGTCCTTTTGCAAGTAAATCATCCAACTCTATCATGTCGACTGTATCCCTTGTTCCCCGCCAAATCGATTCGGATTCGTTCCTTTCCAGCGGCACGTCGATAGTGTATAGTCACATTCCGGTAAATCACCCGCATATCCACACTGAATATCCTTGTAATGATATGGGCAAAAATCCCGCATATACCGCCAAAACGGGAACCTAAAGCTATGGTCATTTGACGCGCCAATGATGAACGTAACCCACTGTTCACCATATTTTGTTTGGGTAATGATAAAATCCAGTTCCACTTCAGGGACTGGATTATCTAAATGGGCTGCATGCACCACCATGATTTTTACTTTTGCGTCACAAAAGCCACGATATTGTTGTACGTATGATTGAATTATCCCTTGAACATTACTAACTTTTAGGTTTACTGTCGAAAGTTCCTTGCCGTCCTCTTTTACCTGATCGAAGTCGATAGGAAATCGCTGCCACAGTTGATCGTTCCATGTTTGATTTTGGTTATCCCGTACTAGGCGTATTGGCTCCGGTATGCCGTCTACGTCGATTTTCACTAGTACTAGGAACGGTTTGTCGTTGGCAAGTTTATTTTTTTCAAGAATACCGGCTGCTGACCAGATTAGCATGTTATACCTCCTCGAAGGTTAGGGAGCCGCGATAACCTTCCGCGTACGGCTGCCAGTCGCCTTTCGCAGTAAACCGGACTACTTTGGGCACCCCGGCATATGGCCCATAATACGGAGCAAAATAAAACATACCAGCGGTACCGTTGACAGTAAACCAAAAATCAATCAATTTTTGATAATCGGCATCAGACACCCCGCGCCATGAATAAGACCACGTACCAGGCATTCTACTGGCGCGTGGTCTTGTAACTTTGTAGTTTGCATCCGTTGTGGTTGATATTGTGGAATCCCGGAAATCTTCCTTGAAGCTTCCGGACTCCGCTTCTGGGATTACCGGGGCCGGGAAATCACTTGGAAATATTAGCATGTTACACCCCCAAAGCTGCGCTCATATTTCTTGCATACGCCGGGCTACTAGCGGTTTTATTTAGTACCGCATCCGGCGCAATCTCAACAATAATTTGCCGTATTCCTTCCAGCAGTCCGCCGTCAGTGGCTGTTACCTTGTCATTACCGTGGTTGTTGATTATGATTTGTACGCCACCTGCCCGGCCTCCGCCTGCCTGGCTTACACCGGCGCTGTCGTATCGGTTGCTGAGACTGGATAGTGATGGGCCTGTTACTAATCCACCGCTGGCATAGGCCGGTATCTTGCCGGTTTCATTCATATAGTTCAGGTTGTCTATGCCAATTGCTTCTGTTGCCGCCGCGTTCAGCATATATTCCTTGTTTGAACCCCATAATAATATACTGTCTGAAGTGCCTGTCCCTGGGCCGGTTAGTAGGCCACCTGTGGCTAAGTGGGTAGTAATTGGGGTTTGTACGCTTATTCCGGAAAAGGAATAGTTGCTTGAACTGCCTGAACTGCTTTTTATTCCCGGCAACCAGCTTAGTAGACTAGTTGTCAGGTTCGCCGCCATTTGTTTAGCGTAAATATCCGCAATGATATTGACAACCATGTCGCGAAAAGATACCCACTTATTGCCAATCGTGTCAAGGTTGACAATCATATCCTTGAATATGCCTTCCATGCCGGAGCGAAATTGATTGGTAGCGCCAGCCATTATGGACATGCTGGAACGGTGGGAGTCCTGCCAGGCATCGTAATAAGCTTCAAACATGGCTTTGCGGCCTATTAAGTCTTGATTAAATAATGACTGCTCGCTTTCAATAAGCTGCTTCATTTTTTCAAAGTTCCCGGCATTTTGAGCAGATTCAATGTCTTCTTTCCATTTGGCATAGTCAAAATTTAGGGCTTTTAGTTTTGATAATTTTTCTTGTTCAATAATTTGAATTTCTTTATTTTTTTGTTTTTGAAAATTTACCATGCCATTGGCCGTAATTTCAAAAATTATCCCATTATCTTCCCATGCTTTTCTATAATTTTTTTGTTGTTCTTGGGTTGCGGCATTGTATTTTTCTGTTAAATCTCTATACCAGTTTTCTGTTTCTGTGTTTTGCTTCTTGGCATCATTATTAATATTTGATTTTTCTAATGCTACCGGCGAAGCTTCAACACCAAAGTCAGAATTAACTTTTTTAGACAATCCTAGCTTATCAATTTTTTCCTGCAATTCTCTCGCATGGTTATAGGCGGAATCTCTTATGTCGTTAACTTCTTTTTGTTTGTCGTAAGCGGCCTTAATACGCTTTCTGCTGTAGGTTTCTTCCAGCATGTCTAAATCTTTTTGATAGGTTTCGTTAGCCGCCGCTGATTCTTTGAGTTTTTCCAACGTGTCACTATACCCTATGTCTACTTGTTCCGTTTGGGTCTTAGTGGTGCTAATCCACTCTTGCCTTATTGACCTATGAACTTCTTCCGCCTTAGTTTTTAATTTTTCCCATTCTTTTTCCGCTTCCTTGGCCGCTTTGGCGCTGGAATCGCCCACGCTGGCCGCCGAATTTGACAACCCTTTGAATGTCCGGTCTGTCCCGCCCGCCACTTCTTTGATAGAGCGCAATCCGGCTTCTATTTTGCTGTAGTTTAGTCCGATATTGATTTTTCCCCAAGCGTCACTTACTCTTTTGGCCGCCGCGCCGTTATTATTCGCGGCCAGATTGCGGGCTGTGGTAGCGGAATTAACAGCTTTGGTACTGAAAGTAGATATCCAGTCCGCCATAGTACCAGATAAACTGTCGCCGCCAAAAAAATCTACCAATGTTTTGGCAATACGTAAAACCGCCGTTACGCCTTCATAAGATCGCTGCTTGATTCGTTCCCAAGCTAATGCAACACTATCGGCAATACTATCTCCCCAGGCTGAAAATATCTGTGTAAGCGGTTCCCAGTTTTTCCAGATTTCATAGGCTACTATGCCGAAAGCGACGCCTGCTGCGATCAACGGCAAAAATGGTGATACGGCTGCCCACGCGCTAGCTGCCAAGGAATACAAGGCCGGTACTGCCACAAACATAATCGCAGTTGATAACGCCGCAATCCCTGCCAATACTTCCGGTGGCACCATGTCCAATAATGCGGCTTTAACACCTGCGCTTTGTACTTTTGAGGAAAATTCGCTGAGATAGTTGGCTGTGTCCTGCATTTTTTCTTTGATTCCTAGGGTATCATTTAGCTTGTCCCCTAGATTTTTCATGACCATTTCCACGTTATCTTTTATGGTAGAGAATAGTCCTGGAATCTCTTTGGCTTGCGCTTCCATGCCACCTTTGAAATCTTTTTGCATGCCCAATAGTATAGCGTTTATGCCGCTTTGAGCATCCACTTCGCCGTCTGTAACTTTCTTCATCACGTTGGCAATGGACATATCCATACTGTCAGCCAGGTACTGCCAGGCATTTACACCGGCCTCAGCAAGCTGCATGACTTCCTCCGCCTGTATCTTGCCTTTGGCTTGCATTTGTCCAATTGAGCGCTGCATACTGTCAATGCCTTCTTGTCCGCTGCCCAACATGGCAGCAGTGTCGCCCAAGACATTCATAATAGGAATAATGTCTTGGGCGACAAATTTAAAGGCCAATAGCTTCTTGCTGGAATCCTGTAAACCTTTTAGTTCAAAAGGCGTGTCAGCGGCAAATTGGGTCAATTCGCTTAAAAACTGCTGGACGTTTGTGCCATCTTTTATTAGGGTTTCAAACGCCTTATTGCTGGCGTTCATTTTTCCTGATAACGCCACACTGGCAACACCGGCAGCAGTCATGCCGGTTACTAGCCCACCCAGCAGCCCCGCCGCATTTGATGATAATTCTAATGATTCCGGGCCAAATGCTCTTTTTAATTGCCGCTGCGAAGCCGCTATTTCCCGCTTTAAACCGGAACTATCCGCGCCTATTTTCACCAGAAGTTCCGCAACTGTCGCTATTTTACTCACCCCCCTTCTTAAAGATTGTTTATTTTTGTAAAATGATGGGTTATAATAACAGGAAAGGAGCTGATTATGTGAAAAAGATAGTTCTAATGTTTTGGCTGCTTATTTTTTCAATACCAGCCTTTGCGGCTGATGTTTACTGTGGCGATTATCAAGGCCACCCGGTATATTTGCGAACGGAAAGCATCACAAAAAACACGGTGGCATCAACTAACACCTTTACCGTGTTTCAGGATGAAAAATCTATCAGTGTTTTCCCTGAGTATAGCCATTATTACGAGGCCCATCTGATCACCGAGAATCAACTTTACAGGGTTCTCTTTTCTGAATCATTGAAAGAATCGTTTTTAGTTGAAAAAATACTTAACGGCTATAACAAAGAGACAATGCACGATATGGATTTAAATTTTGTGTACAATGCAGTAGTTGAAAGCTATACTCCCGAAACGCAAAAAGCGAATGCTGAATACAGTCGTAATTTTAGTAATCAAAAATACTCGGAACAATATGACGCTAAGAGGAAGTTAGAATTAGTTCAAGAGTTAGAAATAGAAATTTCCATGTATCGTCACAATAAAGAAAAAGTGCATCCAGAAATGTCCTCTTACAAATCAAATCAGGCACATAAAGGTTATACTCGTTTCCCTTCTCCTACTTCAGAGGAATTAGACCAGAAATATTATAAGGAGTTTGCTGAAGATCATAAGAATGAAATCTTAAGACTGAGTAAGTTTTTTTCCACTGATGAATTAATTCAAATTGCCGACAAATTGAAGTTTAATAATGAGGAAAGAGTATTACTCTTATCAGGAAAATAAAGAGGCCGCAAAAGCCTCTTTATTTATTTCTTAATACCTTCTTAAATTTTTTTCTTAGATATTCTTCATCTTTCTTGCGGTCATTCCGCTTTGTTTCAGGATGATTGAGCGGTTCTAGCAGATCCTTGGCTGAGATTGGATTTTTTATCCATACATTAATTAGACGGCTGACAAAATAAGCCGTTGTGGTTCTGTCCTGCTCCCGCCGCCATTCATACCCGTCGAGCATTGCTATAAATTCATGCGGCTGTAATCGTTCAAACTGCCATGGTTTTAGGTTTAGCGGGCCGTAGGCAATAGATTCGGCCCACTCTACCCATTCAGTAAAACAGGAAACAGTTACTCTGTTTCCTGTTTCTCGTTTTTTTCTTCTTTATCCTGAATTTCCTCAGTTTCATCCTTGGCTAATGCTCTTTTTTTAGCATCCTTACCGTAAATTCCTGTGGCGGCAATAGCCTTGGCAATCAATATACCGATTTCATTAATACTGCCGCCTTCTTCCAGATATTTTTCGATCTTTTCGGCATAAAATTCCAATGTCGCCTTGTGATGGTGATGTTTTAGCCCGATTTGTAGCCCAAGTAGGCAAAAGTTTACACCAACTTCCAGGTTGGCGATATTGATAATTGATTTTCCTGTTACTCTTTCTAGTTCTGACAGCCTTTGAATATCAAAATATAGGTATTGATTTTTATCAAATAACTCAAAAGGTATGCTGTTTTTCATGTTTTTGCTCTCTCCTTTTACTTCTCTTATTTTAATGTTTTTGGTTAGGCGGCAATTACTGTCACGCAGGGAATATCTCCCCCGGTTGTAAGGCTGGCATAAAATAGGTGTTCTCCAACTGTCAGGGTTTCAAGATAGTCACCTTTGATAATAATGTATCCGTAGTCTGTGGTATAGTTTGCAGCCAGGACCGCCCCAGACGCATCCTTTAGGGTTTTCACTTTTGCTTTGGCATCAAAGTAAATTGCTATATCATCGGCAGCAGTTTTTGAAACAACCTCTGAAAGATTAGATATTGGCCCACTACCGCTTAGCGTTCCTTTTAAGGTCGCTTCTCCATCGTGCGGCGTGTCACTGTCAAAGGCAGTAATAGCAGCCCACCCTACCTGATAGCTATCATCAGGATACCGTAACTTTATGTTGATTTTCTTTCTTTGATAGAACGCTTGCCTGAGTACCGCTACGCCTTCATTCTTAAGCAATAGTAACCCATCAAGACTTATTGACCAGGAAAGCAAACCCGGCATTGTTTCTTTAAACCCGCCAGACGTTTTATGTCCCGTTGAAATTTCATCAGCTGACTGGCTCAAGGATGCGCCGCGCTGTCCGCCCACCAGCAACCAATCAGGGACAAACGCAGTCCCTATATTGACATACATCAAATAGTCCTTACCGGCAGTAGCTATGCTTGCGTTCGGTTCTTCTGGTAATTCCTGCTCCATGCCTACAACAGCGAATTTTTGTAGTTCAAAGATATTTAATTTATACTTTTTCATGCTGACCTCCCATATTTTGAGTTTTTGCGTTAAAGTTTACAATCCCGTAAAATAAAGCGTCTTGCCTGGCACCCTTGCCGCTTTTAGCATCTTTTTCAATTAGCTTATATCCACTCGCTGACAAATCAATCTTACCCGCCGTCAGAACATAGGTAATATCCTCTACAATTTCATTAACTTCTGTCTTACCCTGGTAATCCGTCCATATCTCAAGTTCAAATGTTATGTCGCAGATATCAGTATCTTTCGCGCCGCTTAGTGTGTATTCATAGTCACTGATAAGGATATACGGGAATGATTGTTTCTTTGGCAGCTTGTCATATACAGGCGTGGTCTGCTTTTCTTTTAATAGGTTATATATGGCAGTCTGCAATGGATTAATAGGGACTCTGCGCCTCATGGTTTTTTAATCACCTTCTTTAATTCGTTGACCATTTTGGGGGCTTCATCCTTATAAGGCGGTTCCATGTATGGTTTGGCGCGGCGTTTCGGAATGTTGGCCTTGGCGGCGAAATGAGTCTGCCCCGGCATGAGCGGCCCCAGTGTTTTGCCGCTGACAGTCAGGGCCTTTTTTCTTTTTGGTACTTCTGTAGCAGCAGAGGCCCCAAACTCTACTAAGTGAGCATGGGGCCTCTTGGCCGCGATAGTGCCGGTTATGCTTAGTTTGTTGAACCGGAAAGAAATGTGCTTTTTTAAGTCTCCAGATTCTACCGAGACAAGTTTCTTTGCCCCGGCACATATTGTTTTGGTGGAATTATATACTACATGCTCAATACCCGCCGCCGTTTTTCTATCGTAAGCACTTATGCTTTTGATAGCTTCCTGCAGTTCCGGCACTTTATAATTGACATAAAAACCTCTCAACGCACCACTTCCCGACAAATCAAGATCATGTTTTCTGTATCAAAACTATAGGTGTTCTCCACACTGAATATATGCTCACCCCATAGCACCCGCCAGCCGCGTTCCACGTCTTGCCGCCGCCATATTTCAAATTCCTGCAGAATGTTGCCGACGAGGTTTCCTGCTTCCTCTTTTACCGTAGGGCGCGGCTTACGGAATCTGGCCCACACTGTAGCCACTGTGATCCACTCTGTTTCGCGCCCTCCCCGGCCATCCTCTAATTCTTCCTCGATTGCTTCCCGCTGTATAATTATTTTTTTGTTTTTAACCCCGGCAAGGTCTTTTGCGGCCTCAATTTTGGTTTTCAAGTTCCATCACCGCGCTTTGCAGTTGCAGTCTTAATATTGCACCGGCAAAATTTTCTTCAAAGTACTCGGATGCGTTATTATAGGCATAGCGGCAATAATCAAAAAGGAGTGACTTGGCAAGCCCTTCACTTTCAAAGTCAAGGGTTGTACCTGTCAATCCTTCCAAATGCGTTCTGCCGCGCAATATTGTGTTTTCTAATATGGTATCTTCGTCATTGCCGGTTATTCTAAGATAGTCTTTTATTTCATCCAGTAGCATTATGCACCTACGCGGTATGGGTTACAGCCAATACGTATGCTTCCATTTCCGTGTCCTTGGTTACGGTAATGACAACCACGTTCTGCCCTTCTACCCATGTCAAGGCGTTTGCTAGGTCTTCCGCCGTACCGTTTAATGTCGCCGTGATGGTTGCTTCTCCATCTTTAACCGTTGCAGTTACCAAGTCAGTAGCGTTTCCAGTTTCAGCCGTGTAGTAATGGATTGCACTATTAAACGCCGGGCTTATCTCAACAGCACCGTTAGCGACCTTCAACCCGGCCAAAGTAGCATCAACAAAAGGCTTAGTGCGCATAATCGGGTAAACCGGCTTTAAGTTCGTGATATTAAGGCGTTTGAAAGAGGTGCTGTCAAGCGGCTTACCATTTCCGTATAACTTGGTCAAATATACCCTTTCATCTTCAAGGAAACGGTATTCATCCGAATACTCTATTTTACCGCCCTTGCCAGTTCCAAGCGCCATAAAATACCGTTTTCCAAGGCCGATAATGGCCTCATTTGCCGGAACCCATACTGATTGTATTACTCTGGTGGGAAATGGGAAGATGTTGGTCACATAACTGCCATCTTGCCTCTGGAAAACAGATGCAGGCATAACCTTGGTAAAATAGTCAACCGGGTTGACTATTAGCAAAACTTCGCTGATCGTGCGGTATAACCCAGTAGGCGCGACGGCCAAACTTGCCAGAATGCCACCGTAATTTTCCGGGGTAAATGAGGAAAACGGCACGGCTACCAGTAATTCATAGCCGTTTGTGGGATGCAGTGCCGAATTCGGGTCCCGCCGCATACCGCAAGGCTGATTTACGCCGGTTCCATTAATAATGCCTTTTTCAAGGCCGTTGGCGATTGCTTCTGATAGGATTGTACGGATATACCGATCAAGCCACGCCGGTCCTAAATCCAGCATTGCTTTGCCAATCGGGATAAACGCGGATAATTTCTTTTGCGACAAGTCAATTTTACTAAATCCTGCTGTCAATTCGGTTGCGATAGCGGCGGTCAAGGTGTCCCATGTCGCTAAGTGCCGACCATCCTGAACACTGACCAAGATTTCAACCAATGGGCCGGTAGGCATAAAATTAATGGCATCTAACAAGGGGTGTGCCTCGGTTATGTCTTCAAATACCGAATCAATAACGGTTTTAGGGAGAACAACATCAAATTCCGTAAGGGACTGTTGAATGTTCCCCGTTTTCATGCCGGTGATGAGTTTTTCATAAAAGTTAGTTTCCTGTGAAGTCAAAACCCTTACGCCACGCCCGGCAAGAATGGTATTGTCGGAAGACTGGACAAGCCCTTTAGCCTCCGACATTACCGCTTCTTGCAGCATGTCGGTGTAATCGGTAAACGCCTGGGAAAAATCTTCCTCGTTGCCGTCTTTTATGGCCTGATTCATTTTGACCATGATTTCTGCTTTCTTTTGCTGGATTAAATCCAAGTTTTTCACATGCTTCACTCCTTTATTAATAAAAAAATCAGCGGAATAATGCCGCTAATAATTTTTTTGGGTTATTTTGTTGATGTTTTTCTTCCAGTTTGGGCGGTGGTTCCGGCGCGGGATGCACTGCCGGTTTGCTTTGTTGGCTCATTTCGCGGAATTGTGCCGTAAGCGCCCGGTGATAACTCAATTGTTGCTCTAATGTTTTATTAACGGCTTGCAGCATTTGTTTTGCCGTCGTTAAGTCGGCTTCCTGTTCTAAAATCTTGTCGCACAATCCATATTCAAGGCATTGCTTGGCTGTTAGCCACGTTTCCGCCTCCATTAGTTCTTTTAATTTTTCTTCGGTTATTTTTCCGCTTGATTTTTCAAGATATGCCTGTCGATTACCCTCCATTCTCATGTCGTTGTCATCAGCCGCCTTGCGCAGTTCCCGTGAGTTTCCAAATACATAAAGACGTATATCGTGTATCATTTGCATTGTGTTTGAGTACATAAAAACTTCATCGCAAGCAGTAAGGATAAATGACGCCGCTGAACATGCAAAGCCATCGACATATCCCGTCTTATGCGCACTGTGTCGTTTTAATTGGTTTCTGATAGCATAAGCCTCATAGGCTGACCCGCCAAAGCTATTCGCGTAGATATTAATTTGCTTAACATCTGGATATTTAGCCAATTCTCTCCTGAAATACTCGGCAGAGGTTTCGCTTTCGACAAGTTCCCAGTTCCACCAGTCTATATAATCCGCTTGAATATCCCCATAGATATACATATCCAGTGAATCCGGCTGTGCCGACTGTTTTAATTCCCATGTGCGTTTTTCTTGTTTCACTGTTTTTCACCCCCTTTTAATCTTGTTTCAATTGGTTCATAGTTCTTGGTCATCCAGCGGGCGCGGCTCCATTCGGTGTTTAGCGGTTCCATGCCTAAAACTTTAAGGCTGTCATCGACGCAGAATGCCCCAATGCGTTCCAGTATGTCTAGAGAGTTGGCAATTTCTTTAATATCAACGGCTTTCACGCGGGAAACATCTAACCTGGTGTATGTTTTTTCAAGGTACGCCGCTTTGCCGTAATATTTGCGGTTAATTTCATCGGTGATTAGTTCACCCATTGGGTTTATGCAAAATGTCAGGAAATTACTCATAGCTTTGTCAGAATCCGCCACGTTCCCCTTCAGTAATGGCGGCGGTACCTGAAAGGCAATAGCTGTAAAGTCAAAAACATCGTCAACAAGAGCACGTATATCACGGCTTTCCGTACTACTGCTTCCTGTAGCCGTTTTACTGTTTAATTCGTTATATTTCATCCCCTTGGCTAATGGGATGACGGCGTTTCCTTCCGCTTCAAAGAATCGTTTAAAACGAATATCAAGGAGATTTGTCAGGTCTTCTTGTGCTTTTTGCGTTTGCGGGTAAGTTGATTCAAGCTCCAGTGTTCCGCGTTTGGCCCGGCTTTTTTTATAGTTATCCTGGCTGGCCGCGATTAGTTTGGCGTAAGAAATATAAAGCCCTTCAACTACCGGCCTTATTTCTTCGTTATGGAGTTCAAAGCGGAATACTTCTGATTCTTTATATGGCCTATTCAATTTTAAATCGCCAATAACTATGTCGGTGTAGATGTTTTCAAGAAATGCAAATTCCTTTGGCTGAAAACTGTCTGCTACATAAAATTTTCCGCTCTGCTCGATAACCAGACATTCATTATCTAGTACCAATTTACTAATAACGTTCCGCCAAAATTTTGAGGCGGATTTGTTTTGATTCGGTTCCACATTAAGCAGATAATAGTTGTCCTTCCTCACTTCCTCCCCCTTTAAATACGTTAAAAACTCACCACGGGCCACGGTATTGGCAATCAGGTTAATGCATGACTGGATAGCTAATTTTTTAAAATATACTTCCGCTGTCAATAGCCCTACCTGGGTGTCTAGCTTTAACGTATTGGTATTTCTGTCAAATAGGCTTAAAAACCAATCCCATACAGCCATACCCAACCCCCTACAAAAAACATTAGTACGTCCTCACTTCCATTGTGTTAAAATCCTCGCTGATTTCTACTAATTCAGAATCAAGCACTAGGGCATGAATAAAGCCGAAAAATCCGTCAGTCTTACGGGTTTTCGGCTCAATTTTTTTATAGGTCACATTTCCTTTTTTGTCCATTTCCTGGCACGTGTTATTGATGTACCACCGCATTGTCATATTATCGCCGAATATAACTGTTTCCTCAGAAAATATAGATTCAATGAGCGGTGCAACCTTGGCATGGGTAATCGGCCCGCTGCGAACAACTTTAAGCGGCAGCCCTACTTCCGTGAATTTCTTTTCCACCAGTTTGGCCCGGTAATCGTCGCAAGCAATGTTGATTATATTGTATTTTTCTGCCTGCTCTAAAAACCAGTCGGCGATATGATCGGCGGTTATTGAATCGCCTTTGATTATGGTTATTAGCTTTTTTTCCTCAGCAACCTGGACGGGGAATTTAATTGGTCGGCTTTCGATCTGCAGAGCTTTATGACAAACAAATGAATGTTCTATGCCAATTCGCTTGCCCTTGTGTTTAAACAACAGTCCCACACTGGCAAAGTCACGAATACTCGCATAATCTAGCCAGCCAATACAGTCTAATCCCTCTAATTCGTCGTATGGGATTGGTCTGTCCGAGCTAGCGGCTGCTTTGATTTTTTCCCATTCGGCCACGGCAGCATATATATCCTCTGCTGGAAAATTCATGCGCTTTGTCATAAATTCAATAGCTATTTCCGGTTGGTATTTCATTTTTATAAATTCCTTGTCCATTTCCTTTTTTAGCTCCGGGAAATAAGGCAAGGACGGGCAGGCTTTCGGCCACATGTCCGGGTTTTTGGCTTCCTCTTTTTTGTCAATCCTATATATGAGCGGCAGTAGTCCCATGTCTTTTATTTCGCCGTTCAAAACATCCTCGGCTATTTTTAGTTCCTGATCAAGCACCCCGCCCCGTACATAGCCGTTAGTGGTGATCTTGAAAATCCTCGAATGTTTTCGCTTCCCAAATCCAGATGTAAACACTTTAATGGTATTATAGTTTTCATATTCGTGTATTTCGTCGAATACCAGGCAGCCGGAACGTTTGCCGTCCTTGGTTCTGGCGTTTGATGTGTTGTACCTGATATAAGACTGTGTTTTTAGATTGATAATTTCTTCTTTGGATTTGTAGAAGAATTTTTTTGACTTTGTCCACGTTCGGTCTAATACTTCGTAAACATCGTTAAAAGACGTTTTTGCCTGATCTTCATTATTGGCTATAATGTCAATATTATAGCCCCGCACGCCATGGTAATGCGTGGTTAAGTACCATATCACCGGGGACACAAAACCATTTTTCCCATTGCCCCGCCCCATGACAATCAATATTTCGTCAAATACTACCGTATCATTTGACCTGTAATAACAATGGATAAGGGCAATGGCAAGAAGCTCCCAATCCAGGAGCTTCATTTCAAAATACCGCTCGATTAGCTCAACGGCTTTGTCTATCTTCTCTGTGGCAATCAGTACATCGGCTGGCGGGGCAAGTTTAAATTCGATGTAGTCTAATGCCTTGATAATATCCTTTCCGGCTGTAATTTTACCGCCGCGAATATTATCCATGTACGAATCAATGTAAGGGTGATAGTTACATTTCCTCATCGTCGTCGCCAGGCGCTTTTAGTTCAGTTGCCCTAAGACCAAGGTCATTCAGGATTTTTAACATTTGCGCATTGGTTTTGTTTAGTTCTCCTATGGACTCATTCTTTTTATATCCTCCCTGGTTAGGGCCGTTATTCCAGGCAACCATAACGCCCCGTTTACGGATATCCGCTATGAGTTTATTTTTTATTTGCCACAAGGCCATGTAGTCATTGACCAAATCTGTATACTGGTTGCCGTAAACTCCATTTCTTTCCAGTTGTTCCATGAGGTCATTTTCAATATCGATTTTTTTTACTTTCCTTGCCATTTACCCCCCTCCCCCCTCACGCGAGAATTTGAAAAAATATCTTTTGTCCTGTCCCCTCCCCGGTCCGGGGTTTAGGCAGGAAAAGCCGTTTTTCTGACCGGGGGGGTATTACCAACGTTCGTTATTAACGAATTTTTTCTTTATTTGTTTCGAATGTAATTTTTCCGGGTGTTCCTCATTGTGGCATGAGTTGCAAAGGCTAATTAGATTACTGTCCTCTAATGCCAAGTCTTGTCTATTCTTTAAATGCTTTATATGGTGAACGCATTCAGCTATTGAAAATCTTCCTCGGCTTTTACATTTTTGGCATTCGTTATTGTCACGTTTTAATATCTCTGTCCTTTTGTGCAGCCATACAGCAGAGCGGTAAAACTGTCTGATTTGTTCTAGTGTCACATTATTACATAAATCTTTCCCAATACTTAGGATAAAGGCCAGATAGGTATTCTTCGCATTGTTCTCTTATGTCTGCACCATTCGTTCCACTGTGCCGCTCTGTATGATGTTTCAAGCAAAGTGTAACTCCATGTTCAATGCGATCTTCTTTGTCGTTTCCTTGTGGTTCATGATGAAACTTTTCTCTTGGGTCTACATACCGGCCACAACCTTTGATTATGCATTTACTGTCGTCTCTTCCGTGGATATCGTCATTGAGTTTAGAAAGTTTCTTACCGGTTATCCGTACTTTCTTACGTTTTGGCAGCATTATAATAATGTCTCCTTAAAAATAAATACGTGTTTTATACATATTTTCATTGACACGTATTTTATACGTGTGTTATAATATAAACATCAGGAGGGGATATGTAATGCCGATGAAAGTTAGAGATATACTAAAACTAATAATGAAAGATGGATGGTATGAAATAGAACAGAAGGGTTCGCATCGGCAATTCAAGCACCCTGTAAAACAAGGCAAAGTCACTATACCGATACATGGTACAAACGATGACTTAACGCCTAAAACAGAAAAATCTATACTAAAACAAGCAGGGCTAATTTAATAGCCCTGCTTGCAAGGAGGTTTATATTATGCGTGACACTTATATTTATCCCGCAATCTTCGAGAAGTCAGTACAAGGCAAATACGGAGTTTCTTTTCCTGATCTTCCTGGTTGTATATCTATTGGCGATAACCTGCAACACGCTCACGAAATGGCTAAGGAAGCTTTAGGGCTTCACCTTTGGGGAATGGAGCGCGACGGCGACGATATCCCTGCACCTTCCTCTATCGATAGCATTGAGTTGGAAGAAGGCGAAGTAATCGGCTTAATCGAAGTATGGATGCTTCCCATTAGGGCTGAGCTTGATAATCGTGCTGTCAAAAAAACTTTAACTATTCCCCGTTATCTTAACGATATTGCCGAAAAGCAGAATGTTAACTTTTCTAAAATCCTGCAATCTGCATTAAAAGAGCATCTTGGGTTACATGCCAATAAACCATTTAAAAAGCAGCCTTAGTGGCTGCTTTCTCTCTATATAAAAGCCGCCCCGTATTGGAGCGGCTTTTCTCATTTCTCACTATATCACGTTTTTTGCTGAATTTACTGTATCAAAACTGTATTTTTTATTTTTGGTAGCACATCATTAAAATATTTAAGTGCTTGTCGATGTGTCTTGTAAAACGTACTCTCGCTGCAAAATAAGAACAGGGTATATATAGCCTTATCTGGCGATATTCTTTGTATGTATCTATGTCTGATTATTTGCGCCGCCAAGCTTCCCCAATTACCTTCTCTTGATAATGCTGTAATGATTTCATTATACTGCTGAATTTTATTTTGTTTTTGTTGTAGTTGATCTTTCAGAAAAGATTTTCTCTCTGGATATGCTTCGATAAATTGAACCCATGCTTCCTGCTTAGAACTTTCCATCCCGCCCGTAACGCTGACCGAATCAAGGTTGTGCATCCAAACCGGTGGCGATTCGCGGCGCGTTTCTAAATCTTCGATAGCCCGTTCAAGATTTGTGATTGCTAACTCAGTGCGCTTAATTGAATATAGGTATTGTATTACTGCTTTTTTCTCTTGCTGGTTCATTTCTACTCCCCCTATTATCTCCCTATTGATATCTGTTGACCGCTACGACAAAGTTTCTTAGCGCGATAGTAATTTTTCCATCTGAACTTTTTACGCTTGGTTAGTTTATTTGTGGTCACGTCTTTTAATTTTTGCGCTGCTTTTTTAATACCTTCTAGGTTAAATGGTCTATTGTGTAGCCATTTATGATAAGCATTACTAATTACCTCTGTATTTCCATTATTCGCATGATTAATATTTGCTCTACAGGTAATATGTACCATGGATTGTTCGCATTTATTTAAATCATGTTCATATTCTTTTGTATCGCCAATGGAGATAAATATTTGACCGCAATATCCACACCTTACCCTTTGACCATCCTTTGCCTTATAATTTTCAAATTTAGTTACAACATTCATAAACGGTAACGTTTTTCCTTGTTGGCGGCCCGGCATGACAAGCCAATGTTCTAAGTTAATTGTCTTCTCGCCTTTAACTACTCCGCCAGCAGCTTGCCCCGCCCGTTTGTCTTCTCTATCATCTGCCATACAATTTACCTTGTCCAATAACCATGCTACTGTAGCCATTAACGCCAAAATGATAATAAAACACGGTATCAGCACAAATAATTGGTTCATATTCTTTCACCCCGTTAAGCGTTTTATCCCGTCCTATGTTCTTTCATTACTGGATTCCTTAGCTATAAATTTATCAATGATCCGGTTTCCTATCTGCCGAAACTTTTGATATTCTTTGATCCGTTTCTAGGGAGCAAAGTCCTTATTTCGGTGTCGATGCGGTCAAAGTGATAAATCAGTTCCTGTAGGTCCTTTCTGTCCACATAGGCTTTATCTTGTCTTACACCTTCTTGCCGGTTAGCTGCCGCCTCACGCAGTCGGGCTAATTGTTTTGAAAAGCTCATTTCTATTTTTCACTCTCCCAATTCCGCATATATCTGCATCGTTTGCATTGTTCGTAAGGTTCGTCGCTCTCATGGGTGCAATATCCTTCGCATTTGTCCGGCAGTTCGGTTTTTGGCGCTCCGACTCCTAACCATTTACCACGCCGAATTACACGGCAGTTTTCTATGGTTTTCATTTATACCCCGCCCCCATTCTCGGCAAATAGCGGCTCACCCAGTACACTGGCCTTAATTGATTCAATATCATCATAAATTAGGGCGTTTAATGTTTCTAAGGCTTTTAATGCTCGTTCACCTGCCGGTATATCCATTAGGCAGTTATATTGCGCTCGAATGCGTACTAAACTGTTTAATAGCTCTTGTAGCTCGGTAAGTCTGATTTTTGGCGGTTCCGGTGTCGGTTCCGGCGCTGGCGCTGGTTGCTCCTCCCGGTGTACAGTTTCAGCTTTTTTCTGCCTGACAGTCTTTAGGTTTGTTTGACCGGTTTCCTTGTGCTGCTCATAGACGGCTTTTTGGTCTACCACCGATAGCCGGGATAGTTCGGCAGCTGTTGAAAAGTTAATATTGTCATGCTTTAGCTCTTCTTTGAATTCCTCTGTCAAGTTGTCGTTAATGCTTTCAATCCTGGCGACCTGGCTTACTGACACGTTTAGTGTTTCTGCTAATAGCTCCCTTACCCGCCCCGGCAGCTCATGAGTTTTCTTGTACTCTTTGAGCAGTTCTTTCAGTTGGTCCAGTTGAGTTACTTTTTCCCAGTCGCTTAATTGCCTGGTTGTTGAGTTGGTATAAATGAGCAATATTCGTTCCTTGATATCGTCAATGTTGGTTTCGACCCGGCAGGGGATATGCTCGAACTGACTTTTACCTTCTTCCACCAATTTAAGGCTGGCAAGCCTTCGCCTGTGTCCGGCTATTACTTTGTATGTGTCACTGCCGGTAATGGGTTTCACGGTTAGGTTTTGCTGTATGCCCAGCATTTCAATAGAGTCTTTTAAGTCTGCAACGTCTTCTAAGCTATAAAAGTTGTCGGCTGATGGTATAAGTTTATGGACGCTGATTAACTCAATTTTAAAGTTATCTGCTGGTGTTGGTTCGGCTTTTGAAGTAGAGTTAAGCAGGTCATTAAGACTAAATTTCGGCATTATCCCGCCCCTTTTGTGTTCAAATTGAACACATTTTTTATTCTCCTAGGTATTCCTTGACGAAACTAAGATAGTCTTTGGCCGCGTTACACCTTGGAGAGTATTCGATTATTGGTCTCCTGGCAAAGGTGCTTTCATCTACCTTATCCGTTCGGCGTATATGAGTTTTGAATATGGGATACTTGGTTTGCTCCCTTAAATGGGCTTCTCCTTGGGAATTTACATCATTGTTGGCGTACTGGGTTATGAGGCATCCCCTGAAATTTATGCCGGGGTTAAATTCTTTGATTTGGTCTATTTGTTCTGCTATCTCTTTAAGACCATCAAAGCCGAATTGGTCTATTTTTAGGGGAATTATGACTTCATCGGCTGCAACTAGGCCATTTATGACGCTCATGTTGATATCAGGGGCATTGTCGATTATACAATAGTCGTATTCTGACGCGACTTGTTGTAAGGCGTTTTTTAGGATGGTTTGCTGTTCTCTGGTTTCATCTAACATGATTTTTAGGTTAGCTTTCAGAAGGTGCATGTTTGCCGGGATAATGTCTAACCCCGGATATTCCGTTTTCCGTATTGCCGTGCTGGCGGTTACGGTTTCTGTTAATAAGTCAGCAAGGCTAGGATCATTATCGTTATGCAATCCTAGAAATTTTGAAGTATTTCCCTGTTTGTCGTTGTCGATGAATAATACCCTTTGGCCGCATTTTGTAGCCAATATATGGCCTATGTTGATTGTGGTTATTGTCTTGGCTACCCCGCCCTTTAGGTTGATTATGGATATGATTTTCATGGTTTCTCACTCCTAAATACAATCTCAATATCCCTTATATGCTTTGTCTTACTCTTGTCAAGCACCAGTATTTCCTTTTCACCCCGCCGAAGAAATAACGCCAGTACGTCCCTCTTCTTAATGGAGTATTCAGATATTCGATTTACTTCGCGCTCCCTTGCAAATCTACACGCGATATTTAGATCAAGAGTGTAGGCAATCCAATCTGTTTCTTCCGGCCTATGAGCACGGTAAGCGGTTATAAAATATGGTAACCGGTCATATTCCGCTAACTCTGATGGTTTCATGATAGACCGTAATTTTTGGCCTCTTTCTGAAGAAAATAGTCGTTTCCATAGCTCGATATCCGAACGTCCGCTGTAGTTAACCCAAAGCGTTGAGAGGAAAAACCAGTAGGCATAGTTGGTCAGTTTTTCGCATACCTCTGAAAAATATTTGATTGCTTCAGGTGTTCCTTCGAGCCTTATCATGTTTTCAGCAACTGTAGAGTCGTAGGCACTCCACCGGAAAATTGGAGATACATCTGTAAAATCAATCATTATTCAGCAATTCCTTCCTTTCTATTTCCGCTATTGCAGCTAATATGGGGTAAATCTGTTGAGGTTTCACTGCGTTTCCGAGGGTTCTAATTCTGTCCATCCTGTTGGGAATCCCATGTATTCCTCGGCCCAGCAAGGGTTTATGTTTCCACTCATTTCGGGGTGTAATAGCCGGAGGAATGACGGTAAATCCACTCCCCGGGATGAATTTTCCTGCATTTTTTGTGTGCGTGATGGTTTTGCTCCCGCTTTCCAATCCCGCGCAATCAAGGTTGGCCACAACGAACAATCTGTATCGTTCGTCATTTGCTCCGACACTTGCAGCCGGTATAACAATCGGTTGTGTGGTGTAGTTGACGCTCTCCAAGTCAGATAACACATCGTCGAGTCCCATGGATACATGACCAGCAACATTTTCACCAATAAACCAACGGGGCCTGATTTCGGATATCCGATCAAACACATATGGCCAGAGTGCGCGGTCATCTTCCTCGCCTCGGCGCTCCCCGATAAGACTGTATGGCTGGCAAGGATATCCTGTGGCCACAATGTCAATTCTGCTGATTCCTGCACGTTCTAACCCCCCCTTGTTTAAAGTTTTGATATCGTCAAATATCGGGGTATCCGGCCAATGCTTTTTAAGCACTCTTTGGCAATATAGGTCTTTTTCGCAAAAGGCGACTGTTTTTATTCCCGCCCATCCAGCAGCAAGGTCTATGCCGCCTATACCACTGCAAAGAGATAGCATGTTAAGCATGTTTTACTCCTTTGATAGCTTACGGGCTTTTTCTATGGCCCGTTTCCGGCGCTTTGGGACGCCGGGGTTTACCGACGCCCCGCCGGTCGCTGTTTCCTTTCAGAAGGGTATTTCTTCATCCGGGTATATATCTTTTCCCATGCTGTCTAATACGGCGTCAGCTTCTTTATTGCCGGTAGATTGCTTCCGCTCTAAAAATTCAATTGACTGTGCTACTACTTCGGCTACGCGGCGCTTATGGCCGTCATTGGCTTCATAGGAACGTATTTGTAAACGGCCTTCTACCAGTATCCGCTGCCCTTTGCTAATGTTGTTGCCGCAGGTTTCGGCTAATTTTTCCCAGGCCACAATCGGAATAAAATCTGCATTGTTTTGTCCCTGACCGCTGCTGAAGCGGTTAACTGCCAGGTTAAAGGATGCTACCGCTTTACCGCTGGCAGTATAACGGACTTCTGGATCTTGAGCCAAGCGGCCCACTAATATAACTTTGTTCATGGCGCTTCTCCCCATGTGCGCTTTGTTTCGGTTACGTTCCCGCCGCATATTACTTTCCCTAGCGGCGTTTTATCACGCCATTTATCTTTTATGAGTGCATATCTGGCAAATACGATTAGCTTTGAATCCTTGAGCTCCTGATCGGAAAAATGATATTGGCGCTTGTCCAAGTCAAGCATAAGTAGAAATTTCTTGATTCCGTTCTCTTGTGCGCAGACTTTAGCGGCGCTCTTGGCCGTTCCTTTCGTTGGGTATGGTTTACTTATCATTGTTGTTTTCCTCCCCGCCCTGTTGCCGCTCTATCTCTATTACCATGTCGCAAGCCAATGAAAACGGGCAATCCTCACAATCTTCTACATGTCCCGGTATGGGACAATCTGCACCCTGGTTTTCGGATTTTTGAAATACTTTAAAAACTGCCATTCCTAATTTGGTGTATTGATTATCTCGTTCCATCCCGCCCAACTCATTTATATCCAAGTTTCTAAAATCGTGGGGTCATCCGCTTGGTGCCTCGGTAGTCTTACCATGTGCCGTGGTATCGTCATTCGTATTTCTGGCAACGTGTCTTTTACTACGGCTATGATGGTTGGCTTCTGCAGCCGGAATAACCTGGCTACAAACTTGCCGGGGAAGTCGCTCGGATTCTTGTAGACTGTGATCATTGGCATGGTGACTTGATTTAAGTCGGCTGTAATGAAACTGTTCAGGATAATTTGTTGTTTCATGAATCAACTCTCCTTTGTATGTTTCTTTTTACCTACGCAATATTTGCAATCCGTATAATACGGGGTTCCGCTCGGCATATGGCAACATTCGCAAATCGCGGATATTGTTCGCCATGTTGCTCCACAAACCTTACATTCCATGTTAACCATTGGGTTACTATAGCCGACTACCCGCCCTGGGCTATTACATTTCAGGCAATATGTCCGACTTGCTTTACCTGGTAGGCATTTCATGTACTGTCTTCTTCCAGTAATTTTATGAGTTGATAATGCAGGTATGGGTAGCCCGCTTCGGTTTCTCCGCGCATAACGCTGTCTTTATCTAGGTAGTATCCTTTAGGCGGTTTTATCGGTTCGCGCCAGGTGCTGGCCGGAACTATGATTTTTATTGGCTTGGGGTGAATGAGGTTTTGGCTGCAGTTCCAATTCCGTTTGTGGTTCTTTGGTTGCTTTTTCAGGTCTTTTTCCATATAGTTGGCAAGGCGTTTGCAGTCTTCCGGTTCCCCGCCGAAAAGCTGAATCTTAGAAAATCCATGTTTATCCCACAGTTTTTTTATCTGCGTAATGCTAAGTCCAATGTTGTTTATTAGCATGTGGTGGTGTATCCGGTTCATTTCTGTAGTGATTATGTATTTTAGCGGCACTCCGTGTTTGTGGTGCAGGCGGCGAAGGGCGCGAAGAAATTTGTCAATATGCTCTTTGGCTTTTTCCGGGGGCGGGGCTTCCCCACCGTAGGTCAGTGTCAGGTATAGGTCGTCTGCTTTGTAGTTGGCACATATTAGGAGGTATAGGCTTTTCCTTGATCTGCGGTCATTGTGTTTCTTTTGGGTTTCTGTGGTCTTTTTCCGGTTTTTGCTTCTTGGTCTCTTTGGTGAATTATGTTTTGCATCATGGCAGACTACCACGTCTGTAACATTACCTGCCTTAGTTGTTATCCTCTTGTATGACATTGTAATTTTCTCCCATTACTAACTATAATTTCTATCCGTGAATAACTAATAATAATTGGGGTATGTTACTAATAGAAAATCTATAGTTTTGTCCTAATATTAATCACTTTTATCAAGTCAAAAACGGCCTTGAAGCCGCGTAATTATTGACTTTTAGGCCGCATATGGACTATAATGGAAGTGAAGTGTAGTCCATATGCTTTTGGTTAAACCCTTACGCTGTTGGTAGCAGTCGTAAGGGTTTCGTTTCAGGAATTCGGTATTCTCATCGGATGGGGTCGCTGTTGGTAGCAGCGGCCTTTTTCATTTGTTCGATTAGCAGTTCTATGTCAGAAATACTGAACTGCTGTCGGGCTAAGTCCCGCCCGTGGAAGTCGCCATTACAAAGTACTGTAATAATATCAGGCATGGGCTTGTCCCTCCTGTTTTAGTTTGCCGCAGGCCGCCAGGTCTGCGGCTTTGTATTCGTTGCAGTCATACTCCGGGGTGCAGTTCGCTCGGCAGTCACCGGCGCAGAATCGAAAACCGCAATCTGTTTGGCACGTTGTACACTGGCAGGTAACAGGCCAGTTAGGCGGGGTGTACTGCTTCATGAATTTTCGTGCCTCCTTTGATGGTTACGATTGTTGGCGCTGAAATGTATCCGCATATCTCGCCAACTGCCTAATTCCCATGCCGCTATACATATGGCAGTGATAAGTGCAACTGTTATGCCGGTCATGGTGCCTGCAATGATTTTAAGCAATGTTTTCACTCCTTTCTTGATCTTCCAAATTGTCCTTCCTGGTTGTTTTGATATTGAAGCATACAATTCCAAAGCAGCCTAGGTCTTCGGGGTCTGGTTTGTCCGCACATTTACCGCCTGTGTTATGTAGGCAGTTCGTTGCGTCGATAATGCACTTCATAGGGTTTTATTCACCTCCTTACAGGAAATTATTTACTGCCGTCGAATGTGTCACCTCAAAGGGAGGTGATATTATGGAGCTTTTAGGGTTAACCGCAAAAGAAATGTATGATTTATCTAAGGAAATATGGAAAACTAACGAGGAAGAGCTTGCAAAATCCATGTCCAAAGCAATCCAAGAAGAAAAAACACCTGAAGACATTCTTCGCAGATATACTAACGAAATGGCTTTAAAATTCATTCCCATCGTGTTAACTCGCGTTATTGAGGCAAATAACGAAAAAATTACTTCTCAGATTCAGGAACTTTTAAAGAAGTAAACTCAATCGGTTCGAGACATGATTTTCTGAATGATTCAATTATCGATTCTTTTAATTCTTTTGCTGTTGGCCGTTCTTCAAGTTGCCGCTTGAGGTCGGCCATTTCTTTTTCCAGTTGAGATACACGCTGTTCTAAATCCATCTTTCTCCACCTCCCCGCCACTCACGCAGCTTTTATTTTTGTTGCTCCCTCCTTACCTTGCAAGCTGTAATTTTCCTAATATTCCGGTTCCTTTACCTTGAAGCTGGCGCGGTAACGCAATTTGTTCAGGTTCGCGCTTTTGGAGCGTTATGGTTTTGGTATGGCTTTTTAACCAGTCTTGAAAATCCGCTTCTTCGATGTATACGCGCCTGCCGATCTTGATTACCGGCAGGCCGTAGTTATATATCCAGTTGTTTAAAATTGGTTCTGTTATGCTTTCTTTTTCGCAGAAAGCTTTTTTGGTGTGTCTCGGCATTGATTTTTCTCCTTTCTCACAGGAAATTAATGGTTCTTGTCGAAGCATCACACTAGAAAGGATGTGTATGGATGCAACGCGATCTTGAATTGATCAGGAATATTCTTTTGAAAATTGAAAGCCTTGATAAAAGAACGATTACTATTCATGATTTAGGCGGCATTACTACAGATGAGTTTAATAAAATCGGATTTCATCTCCGACTGTTAATGGATTGTAACTATATTGAGGCTATTGATTTACGAACTAAAGAATGCGATAACTATGTTGTAAAGCGAATTACATCTTTAGGGTATGATTACTTAGACAATATCCGTGATAATAAAGTGTGGAAAGAAACAAAAAGTAAATTAACTGCAATTGGGTCTTCGGCATCCCTTGAAATTATTAAACTGGTTGCTGGAAAAGCAATTACAAACTTGTTAGGAATTTAGCTTCTTTCTTAATGGTTGTTTTGAAAGTATCATCTAAAACATCTAACTGATTGTGCGAATCTTCATTTTCATAGTCCTTTAATTCTTGGAATACCATTTCTCTATGCTTTGCTAGGCTAATTATTCTGTTTAAGCAAAGCTCGAACTCTGTTTTTGAATCCATTCTTTTAACCTCGCTTTCCCGCCCGGCAGGTTTTATGCTGCCGGGCCTTGTTCTGGTTTTTTCGGTGAGCGAATTAACGTGTCAAGCGGTTGGCCCACACAGCCCATTACATAAGCAATAGCTATTGCTTTTTCCATTGCTGGTAGAGAGCGGAAAATATCCATCATTTCTGCCGCATCTTCAAACAGGCTTTTCTTTTTTTCGGTCATTATTTTTTCACCCCATTTCTATTGTTTAGTCTGTACATAAAGGAAGTTGCTTCCATTTGTCGTATTTTCACCCTATAAAGGAGGTGAATGTTATGCGAACAAACGATCTTAACCAAAAACTCTTAAAGGCTTTAGATGACTACAAGGAAAATACAGATTCCCTGCTCGATGCTTCTGAATCAAATCCGATTCGAGAATGTGATGTTCACGACTTTGCAAAACAAGTTTTCTATACTTTGGATGATTTTAGAAAACATATTGTTGAGTATTTAGAAAAGCCTTGACCGTAAACCGTCAGTTGCCGCTGACGGTTTATTTCTTAGCAGGTGTTAGTTCAACTTCAACTTCTAATTTACTTAAGTTCCAAAGACAATCCCTGAGTTCTTTAATCGCCTTTTCTGTTCGAATTATTGTTTTGTTTACGTCTTCCGCGTTGCTTATTTTTAGAGTCGCTTGCATCTTATCACCTCGCTTTTATCTCATTTTTAACGTTTGTCTATAATATAATATTGATAAACGATATTGTCAATAGATTTTTTATGTTAAAATATAGACAATCAATATTTTAAGTGGTAATATAATTCCAAGGTGGTGTAAAAATGGCAATTGTTAAATTCCCTGATATTAATCGCAGGGTTAAGGAAGTTCGCCTTTATTTCAATCTTAAACAAGGTGAGTTTGCTCATAGAATTGGTATTAAACAAAGTTCATTGTCAAGCATTGAAAATATAGCAGTAAATGTATCAGATCGTGTTATTAAAGATATCTATTCTGGTTTTGATGTGTCGGAAACGTGGCTTCGAACTGGCGAAGGCAATATGTTTGTAGATAAAGCCGAAACGGCTCTCACGAAAGCTGCCGAATTACTTAAGTTAGACGATATAGAGCAAAGATTTCTAAGCGCTTATCTTAGTCTCGATCAAGAACAGCGGCAAAATTTTAAAGAGTTTTGGCGTCAAATTGCCGTTGCATATAATTCTCAGGATGAAATAGCCGCTACTGTCGTTACCCGCCCCGCCGTCAGTGATAAAAAATTGACACGCGCCCAAAAAGAAGAATTGATGAAGCAACAATTAGACGCAGAAGAAAAAAGGGAAATGTTGTTAGCTTCCACTACTATAAATGGGTTCGGAAAAATGGCATAAAAAAAGCCGTCCATTTTAGGACGGTGTTTAAATTCGCGGCTTTTGCTTTGAATGTTAATTATTTAACCTTCTTAGTTAAATCAAATATTTGCAAATAAAAAACCGCCTGCGCTTTCAACACAGGCGGTCTACAATAACCATAAAGGCCATTGCGTCTACTCATGTATTATTATACCGCATTTGGCCTTTCTTTCATAGGGAAAGGGTGATTTTATGCCTAGTAAAATCAGGCGGCGTGGTAAAGACTCCTATCATTTTTTCGTGCCTAATGGCTACGATGCGAACGGGAAGCAAAAAGGCTTTGAAAAAACCGTCCATGCCGCCAACGATACGGAAGCTGAAAAGCTATATGATCTTTTTAAAGCCGATTGTTTGCATGGTAAGGTTCTTGCTGCCGGAACTAAAAAAATGACGCTTATCCAGTTTTTCGATTATTACAAAGAGCATTATTCGGCAGCTAATCATGAGGAAACCACCAAGGCATATAACGATAACCTTTTTCAGCGCATAAAAGTGGTCTTAGGCCCCTACCGGATAGATCAGATAAAGCCACATCATATTTTAGATTTTTTTAAACAAATATCCGCTGATGATATTAGTTGTAAAGATGGGCCGCTAAACGGGAACACTATAAACAAATACTACATACTGCTGAATACGCTGTTTAAGACGGCAGTGAAGTGGAAATTTCTTACCGAAAATGTAATGAATTCTATTGACCGTCCCAAGACGAATAAACCTCATAAGAAATTACCTACCGATACCGAACTAACTAAAATATTGCAAATTCTGGACAGTGAACCGCTTGAGCATCGGCTTTGGTTTATGATCGCTTTTGGGCGCGGTCTGCGACGCGAAGAAATTTTTGGCTTGAAATGGGGAGACTTGAATTTCAAGACCCGCAAGATGGAAATTAACCGGGCTATTGTATATGTCCCTGGTAAGCCGCTTATTGAAAAGGACACTAAAACGGATAATTCTTACCGCGTTGTTGCTATGCCACAGTTTCTCGTCGCTATGTTCACGGCGTGGGAGGCCGAATTGCGGGCAAGAGTGAAGAAGCGCAACAAGCGGAAAAAAGTTTTGAGTATTGAGGATTCTTGCGGCCCGGATAAATGGGTATTCCAACGGGCAAACGGCGATTGCAGGCATCCTTGCAGTTTCACAACGTTTATGAGACGATTCTATATGGACAATGGTCTTGCTAAGGTCAGTCCACATTTGCTGCGGCATATGTCCGGCAGCTATCTACTCCGGCAAGGAATAGACCTAGCCCGCATCAGCGCGGATTTAGGCCACGGTGACAAGGCTTTTACGATGCGCACCTACATTCATGAACTAGACGCTGAAAAAGATAAATCCGCCGACGCTATGGACGCTATTGTGGACAGCTTAACACCGGTATCTGACGAAATAAAGAAAGGACAGGCATAAATATTGCCTGTCCTTTTCATTTTGGTATTATGTTATTAGATCATTCCCATCTTCCACTCTATTCCGTTGCCATCTTGTATTTCTTTATAGGCTTTTTCGATTTCAATTAATTCAGTTTCACTTAAATCCTCAATGTTACCGCAGGCGGTTATCTCCCCGGTATCCCGCCCCATGTCTATAAATAACAACTCATTATCTTTTAAGTTTTGTTTCATTGTTTTGCTCTCCCGCCCTACATGATAGCAAAAGTCCCACCCTGGTCCGCTTCACTTGCAAACAAGGATAGGCGTGGTGGGTTCTGTTGTTCTTATTATAGATCATTAATTAATGATTCGCAAGTTTTAGATTGCGTTGGTTTTATAATTCGTCTATTCACTGTGTACATTTATTAATTTTGTCTTTTTAAAAATGCTTCAAGGGACAATATAAGGGACAACTTTACATAATCAAAAACGTGTCACAGGCTATAAACCCGCGACACGTCTACATTCTTATGGCGACCCCGGCAGGATTCGAACCTGCGACCTTTTGATTCGTAGTCAAACGCTCTATCCAGCTGAGCTACGGAGTCTTTTTATTATTACAGCCTTCATTTAAAAACCGTAAGCCAGTTTCTGTTTTAGGAAATTATTTATCTAACGCAGGAACTGCGTTCTCCCCTTCGGTTTGATTCCCTACAGGAAGTTCCCCTACCAAAATTCGGGTTTCTGCCTCGTGGAGTTTACCACTTTTCACTAGACTGTCGCCAGTCTACTCATTCTCTATGCACTTTATGGCTACTTTTGGCTACATGAGTCAATTTTGCCGTCGTCAGAGCATTCGCCCTGCCCCACCTTGCAATGGGCACGAACATTACGACCATCTCAGGTCGTGGCAGTCTGGACTTTCCTCAATACTACAACAATATGCAGTACCGCAATTTCCCGTTTTTAAAAAAGGCTGGAATTTTTTGGAACAAAATAACTTAAATCGCAACCAGTGGCGACATTTATATATGTTATCACATATTGAATAACCCGTCAATATAATATTTTACTAATTAATTTTTGGTTCATTGTAAAATGAAATGCAACACTCCTAATGAATAAAAAAGAACAACCAATGTGAGAACTCATGTATGATAAAAGCGACCAAACCCAATCATACGGAGGTGTTCACATTGGCTGTTATCACCAAGGATACCACATCTGCACGATCTTTTAAACACCTGAGCCTTATCGAACGAAGTATGATCTTCGCTCTGCTTCGAGAAGGCTATTCTCTTCGTCATATTGCAAGGCAACTGGGCCGCCACGTCAGCACCATCTCGCGTGAAGTCGGTCGTGGCACGACAACCCAGCGCCGGTCTGACTGGACGAACTATGAAGCATATTTTCCAGAGACAGGCCAGAGCGTCTATGAAAAGAATCGCGCCCACA
>NZ_VLKC01000001.1:0-137475 GCF_007830295.1 Sporomusa sp. KB1
TAACTCCCCGTTCGACTTGCATGTGTTAGGCACGCCGCCAGCGTTCGTCCTGAGCCAGGATCAAACTCTCCAATAAAGTTTGCCGTCTATGAGCTTACAAACTTAAATACCATTGATTGTCTTAATTAAAGTAGACAAACTACATTAATAGACGCACCAGGCACAAGTTCAAAGTCACAGAGTGACTACATTATATGAAGCCATTTGTTGGCTCTATAAATCTAATTAAGAAATTGTTTTTGGTTTAGTATGTCGCAATCGACATACAACCGCACATCTGGCTTTTTTGATGCATTACTTACATTGTTCAGTTTTCAGGGAACGACGCATATGGATGTGCTAGTGTCACGGACGTACCATGGACGGTACGCTTTGTCCGGGACCGTACTGTAGCATCCCCATGTGTGGCAACAGCTTTTATATATTATCACATCATATTTGACATGTCAATATACATTTTTTGTAGTTTTTGTCGTTGCTTGGCGCAATCGACTTTTTATATATTAACACGCACATTACTGAGTGTCAATATTCCATTTTGTCTTTTTGTTGCCCCATTACCTATAAAAAAAAATGACTCACTTATAGTATCATGATGAGTATATTTCTCATAAGATAACGCCGACAGAAGCCTTAGTCGTTCTATCCCGGGAAAAGTTAACCTTTCCCACTGAAAAAGAAAAACATCGTATAAACGATGTTTAGCAATAGCATTCTATATATTCTTCTGACAACATATCCAGTTTCATGCGCATTTCACTGATTGTCCCTGCGGTGAAATTAAATTCCTGCAAGTCGTCACTATGAAGCAAAGATGAAAGTTTATCGATCTGCTCTAATAATTGAAGCTTTTTCATTTATAATACTACACTCTCCCTTAATTTTTAAACTGCAATACCTATACTACCAACTCTAGCTATATTTGTAAATAGTTTTAACTAATCACAGAAGAGTAAGTTTATTTTTCCTACTTTCCATCCTACCCTTCACTACTCATTATTACTGGACTCGCCTTTTGGCATTCTTCTTAAAACTACCCATGTATTACAAAACCATTATAACAGCTACCGCAAATAAGCCATTCCTGCTGGGATAGTATAATGCCCCCAGCACACGCCAGGGGCTAAATTATACATATACGGCGATCTTTGCACAAAAATAACGCTGCATAAACCGTATAAATCCCGCCGTTCCAGTTTTTTTATCTTATTTCGTGAGTCAAGACTCCCGCCTCTACAGGCGACGTTAATTCAGGTGGAATAAACTCTCCACCTGAATCCCCAATGTTTCAGCTTTGCTAAAACGAGTTCACTAACGCAATGAATCTTTATCGTGCTTTACACATCACACAACTTTTACTGGAAGAATCAGGATAATGGATTCTAACCTAATTGCTACATCTCCCGCTGTAAGTTGTGCAATAGTTAATGGGAAATCCTCTGGAAGTATAGCGTTCGAAACATCCATAATAAGAAATTGTTCTCTTTCGCGGACATTAGCATCTACATGAACCTTTCCTGGAATAATTACTGTGTTTGTATCATCTTTTCTTTCTAAATGTTCAAGCGCTATAATTCTTTCTATTGTTCCAATTAAAGCTAATGGTGTTTCGCCAACATTTACTAAAACAGTGGCAGCTCCTAAAATAATATCACCGTTATCGGTTTTGTTGCTCAAGATTTTCACTCCTTTTCAAAATTTTGGTTTTACATTATATATTATTCAGATGTTATTGCAAAGGTGATATGTAAATAAAAGCCCACCCTCAACATGTGAGAGTGGGCTCCGCATATTTACTACCTGTAACATCGTTTATCTTATCCGCGAGTCAAGACTCCCGCCTCTACAGGCGGCGTTAATTCAGGTGGAGTAGACTCTCCACCTGAATCCCCAATGTTTCAGCTATGCTGAAACGAGTTCACTCTCTTGTTGCTGGATTATTAAACTTCACAAAAAAGGTTGTTCCATTTACACCTGTTTTTACTTTTATTTTAGCTTTGTGCCGTTCTGCAATTCTATAGCAGACTGGTAAGCCGAGGCCGGTCCCATTATCCTTAGTTGTTAAAAAGGGAGTTCCTAACTTATCTAAAATATCTTTTGAAATTCCGTGCCCCGAATCTTGAACTGACAAAAATACGTTTCCTTCATCTAACCCTGTTTTGATAACTATTGTACCATTAGATAACAGTGCTTCTTCTGCATTTCGCACCAAATTCATTAAAAGCTGTCGCATTTCCTTCTTGTCCAACTCTAACTCAGGAATATCACCTAGTTCGATTCTAAGTTCATTTCCCCGGTGAAGTGCTTCAGCTTGTAATAGCGGTAATAATGTGTTTATGATTTCGTTCAGATTAGCGCGTTGAAAATCAACAACCTTGTTTTTGGCAAGCGATAAAAACTCGGTGATAATTAAATTGGCTCTGTCTAGTTCCTCAATCATTGTATTAAACTGTTCCTTGTGTTCAGCGTATTTTTCCTTCATTCCAAACATTTGCAAATAACCGCGTACTGTTGTAAGCGGGTTGCGAATTTCATGTCCAATACTGGCAGCCATCTCGCCAACAATGTTAAGTCTATCAAGACGCCCAATTTCATTTTCCAGTATCTTTTTTTCTGTAATGTTACGCCCAGAAAGGGTAATTCTTTCATTATCCAGCTTGATTATCCTGCCTTCATATACTTCGATAGTATTCGGTTCTTTTACATTAGAAATATAAAATGAGTCTAATTCTATAGGCTCTCCTGTTTCGACTACACAACAACACATCTTAAACAAGCCGGATTCTACAGAATTCGGATACAGTTCGTGCATGCTCCTTCCAATATGCTCTTCCTTAGTAATATTACGATCCCGGCAGCCTGATTCATTAATATACTCAGAGCGAAATTCAACGATCTGGCCTTTTTCATCACACTCGACCAGAAAAACTGCAAAACATTCTAGCATATTTTCAAGGTATTTTAGGTAACGATTTTGGGTCGCTTTTAGTTTTTCTTCTTCCAATAATCTACGCGCGGTAATATCTTCGCATACAGCTAAAGCACCAACAATAACTCCATTTTCGTCGCGTATGGGACGGGCACTCCATAAGCCAAATTTGCGAACTCCATCATTCCATACAAATTCCAGCTCTTCGCTCTTAATCTCTTCTCCAAGCCATGTTGCGCGTTGAATAGGCATTTCTTCCGGCAATAGTTCCCGCCCATCACGCAATAATTTTAAATATGTGACATTTAATGCCGAATGCGAAAGAATACTCCAATTATCAATTCGCAGAAAACTGGCTGCCTTGGGATTATGCCTAATCTCTTTGCAGGAGATATCTGTAGTAATTGAAAGTCCAATAGGCATCATATCAAAGAAGCGATAACTAGATTCGTCTCCCGCGAAAGTCTTATTGACGAATATTTTAAATTCTGGAGAATTCAGGATTTCAAAATTTGACATTATTTACCTCTTTAATGAGAAATTTATTATTTATTCGACCTCCTTTATGGAAATCCCTTCAAAAACTACCATCTATTATAAAATTGCATTATACGAACTTTCTTACTGCTGAACCATTTAGATAGTTGCAGTACTTGCCCTGCCAAGTGTCCTGTAACCGTAATTGTTCTTCAATTGCCTCCCGGATCTTCCACCAGCCAGTCTGCCAATTTGTAAACAGCGTATTTGTCTCCGGTGCACGGCCAATAAGACGTTGAATAACAATATTTGGATGAAGATATTCCAGGAACGAAACCACTCTTTCAACATATTCTTCTTTACTAATCAGAGTAATTTCACCCTGCTGATACCATTTTGCCATCACCGTATTTTTTACAATATACAAAGCATGCAGCTTGACCTGTTCAACACCTAATGCCGAAACAATTTTTGCACTTTCTATTGTATCTGTCATGTTGTCCCAGGGGAGATTGAGGATAAGATGTGCGCAAACATCCATCGACCAACGTTTAATGCGCAGTGCAGCATCAATAAACTCAGCAAGGGTATGACCACGGTTTATCTTAATCAAGCTGTGATAGTTAACAGTCTGTAACCCCAGTTCAATACTAATATCAACGCCGCGTTCTTCCCTGATAGTTGCCAGCATCTCCAAATAACTGTCATTAATACAATCAGGCCTTGTTGCTATTGCAATAGCAACAATGTCTTCCTGACAAGCTTCCAGAACATGCCGTTTTAGCTCTTCTACCGGTAAATAAGTATTGCTAAAGTTTTGAAAATAAGGTATGAATTTTTTTGCTTTATACTTAGGAGCAATATGAGCTTTGTTGGCGATCAATTGATCACTGACAGTTAGTGATGCCGGCAGATTTTCGTAACCGGCGCCAATTTCGCCGCAAAACACACACCCCTGCTGTCCGCATTGCCCATCGCGATTGGGACAGGTCACTGGTAGACTCACAGGAAGTTTGTACACTTTTTCGCCATACCTTTGGTGCAGGTAGGCAGAATATGTATTATATCTAGTTCCAGAAATCATCATAATTAATCACCTGATAAGACGGTTTTGTATTCTGATACGAGAAAAGTACGGCCACCTCGCGTTTTTCCAAACCTGCAGCCCCTTGCAAATACGCCGGAATATCCGCATTAAACACTTCTATATGATAAGTCTTCTTAATCTCGCGCCAGGTAGTAAATGTAAAGTTAGGCAAATACCTGCGAACACGGTCACAATCCCGCCAAAAGGCCGTCTTATTCTCGGCCCATTTGTCATTGGCGGCTTGATTAACTTGGTTCCAAGGTAAAAATTCAGGACGTACGGCTCCATGTTCGCTCATAAGGGCGTCAAACTTCAGAAGTTCCTGATGTTCATGCATAACCTGCGGATAAAAGGCAGTGCCAAATTCAGCCATATAGTTATACAAGTTCTTGGTGCTGTGGGCAACAAGCTGATAACCACGCTGCTCCCAATAATCGGCCAATTTGCTATAGAAAGCAAATGCACCACCACCAGCAAGTGCAATAAGCCAGGGCACGCTATATGGAAAGCGTCCGCTATTATACACCTGCTCAAACACCTCTTCCAAAATCTTGAGGTGCCTGATTGTAGCATAGTCCATATAGTTGTTTGCCAATACTTCATAAGGCGCAGTCTCCATGAATACATAACCATGGCTGGCAGCACTCATCCTTATGCCTGAACCTTTAAGCAGTTTGAGGAAGCCGATCTGCAGCATATCAGGCTGGAGGCGATAAACATCATCAAATGACTTGGCAAATAGCGTACCATTTTCATAAGGCAAGCCAACAATTAAATCCAGATGCAAATGAATATTGCCGTAATCCCTGACTTGACTGACATAGTTCACGATTTGTGGCCAATTGTTGTGCCGTTTGCTGGCAGTTAATGTTTGCTCATTGGTGGATTGAATACCTATCTCAAACTGAAACCGCCCTGGTGGTACCTGCCGCAAAAAGTCTACTACTTCCTGATCCCAAATATCAGCGGCAATTTCAAAATGAAAATTGGTCCGGCAAGTTTGCTCCGCTAAAAACTTTAATATAGGAAAGTAATGTTCTTTGCGGGCATTGAAAGTACGATCGACAAATTTAACCTGCTTTACATCATGCTCAATGAAAAATTGCAGATCGTGCATTACTCTCTCCAGACTTAGAAACCGCACACCGGCAGTAGCACTTGACAGGCAGTACTGGCAAGCAAAGGGACAGCCTCGCGAGCTTTCATAATACAATATTTTATCTTTAAGGGCTCCCATATCCTCATGGGTATAAGGAAAAGGAATGTCATCAAGCCGGGCTACCTGCTGGGGCTGACTCATAACTAGTTCTCCCTGGTTCCGATATGCCACCCCCGGAATATTCGTCATAGTCTGCCCGGCAGCCAGCATTGTCAGCAAGACCGCCAAACTTTGCTCGCCTTCCCCTAACACAATATAGTCAACTGCCGCATGCTCTTTCAATATGTCTTCAGGCTGATACGATACCTCCGGACCGCCCAGGACAACGATTGCCTTAGGCTGCACTTTTTTTATAAGTGCAGCAAGCTGCAGAGTTGCTTCTATATTCCAAATATAACAGGCTAGACCAATCACAGTAGCCTGACAGTTATACAGGTCACTCAATATCTCAAGCAAACCATTGTTCACTGTATATTCACGAATAGCTACAGTACGTCCCTGGGCTTTACAAAAAGACGCTAAATAGCGTAGCGCCAGGGATGAATGAATATATTTAGCATTTAATGTTGACAGTACAACTTTCACAAGCATTCTCCCCATCCATAATCTCCCTGCAAGTATAGTAGTTTCGGACTAGCTTGTCAAATACCCTTAGCGTGTCCAGACAGCGATTCACCATTAAAACCTGCTCTGCATAAACTAAAATAAGATAAACAGCTAACCATTACCTTAAAGCCCACCTATACTAGTGTGAGGATGGTGAAAACAATGCGGATTATGATTGATGGGCGTTATCTGCCTGGCAGCGCCCGCGTCAACCGTGATTTATTAATAACGCTCCGCAATATAGCAAAAGCTTTACAATTCGGAATCCGCTATGATGCGCAACGGGAATTAGTTATGATAAACTCTAAAGATCCCTCGATACCGCCGCTGCCATGTGACAATGATACAGATGAACGGACTGAGGATGAAAATGCCCGCCTTGCCGGTAAAGTTATTTGCCTGGACCCCGGTCATGGCGGCAGTGATACAGGGGCGCTTGGTCCAACTGGCACTATGGAAAAAGATAATACCTTAGCTATTGCCTTGCTGCTTAAGGAAAAGCTTGAAAAAAGCGGGGCTACTGTTGTCATGACCAGAGACTCTGATACCGAGGTTGCTTCTGCAGAGGCAACCGACCAAGAAGAACTTAGCGCCCGCGTTGAGGTCGCCAACCAAGCAGAGGCAGATTTATTTATTAGTATCCATAACGATGCCTTTACCAGTAATACGGCAGCAGGCACTACAACCTTCCACTATGGCAACAAAGACTCCTCAAGACTTGCTAGTCTCATACAACAAAGCCTGGTAGAACGTTTAGCTACTAAAAACAGGGGCGCCCGCTTTGCGAGTTTTTATGTGTTACGTTACACCGATATGCCATCAATACTAATCGAAGTCGCCTTCATTTCCAATATAGTAGAAGAAATGCTATTATCCAGCGTAGATGGCCGGGATAATGCGGCCGAAAGCATTTGTACCGGTATATTAAAATACTTCAAAGTATAACACCACGCTTAGAAAAAAACTTTATTGGATTTCATATATACCAGAAAATATCACCATACTATGCTAATATATACTATATATTCTCACAAAAGGAAGTGGTTTTATGTCAGAAGCATCTACAGCTTTACCCACCCGTGATCAAATACAGGCTGAGTATAAATGGCAAGTAGAAGATATTTATGCCAGCGAAGAGTTGTGGCAAACTGATTTCACCAAAATCAAAAAAGATCTACCTA
Source organism: Sporomusa sp. KB1 (assembly GCF_007830295.1). GTDB lineage: Bacteria > Bacillota > Negativicutes > Sporomusales > Sporomusaceae > Sporomusa. The sequence goes on from NZ_VLKC01000001.1 coordinate 7,440, forward strand.
AAATAGTTGAATACAAAGAAACGTTATCCCAGTCAGCCTCCCGCCTTGCAGCCTGTCTAACGCTGCGAGACGAGCTTAGCATTGTGGCTGACAAATTATTCGCCTATGCCCGCCTTCACCGGGATGAAAATACCGCCAATGCAAAATACCAGGCTCTTGTCGGTAAAATCGAAGGACTGCTTGCCGAATTAGGCACAGCCCTCTCTTTTATTGAACCAGAAATCCTTGCTATGCCTGATACTGTGTTAGCCGCTTTCCGCCTGGAACAGGCACTGGCCGACTACAGCTTTTACTTTGACAACCTCACTCGTCAAAAACAACATGTTTTATCACCAAATGAAGAAGAGATCTTATCCCGGTCAACCGAAGCTACTCAGGCAGCAGAAAACATCTTTAACATGTTGGCCCATGCTGATATGACCTTTCCTGACATCACTGACGAAGATGGTAACGTCATCACGTTGAGTGAAGGGCGTTACCGATCCTTAATTATGTCAGCTGATCGCCAGGTTCGTAAAAATGCTTTCACAGGCTTATTTGCCTCTTACAATACTTTACGTAACAGCTTTGCTGCCACCTTAACAGGCAATGTAAAGAAAAATATATTTTATGCCCGCACCCGCAAATATGCTTCAACCATCGAATCCGCTTTATCTGACGGCAACATCCCGCTAAGCGTCTATACCAATCTGCTTACTACTGTCAATAATAATTTAGCGCCGCTACACCGCTATATTGCCCTTAAGAAAAAGGTACTAAAGCTGGATACTATCCATATGTATGACCTATATACCCCGTTAGCACAAGAAGTAAAATTCAACATAACCTACCCCGAAAGCCTGCAATTAGTCCGGGACGGTTTGGCACCACTTGGCCCTGAATATACAACACTCTTGAATAAAGGTCTGACCTCCGGCTGGATTGATGTCTACGAAAACAAAGGCAAGCAAACAGGTGCCTATAGCTGGGGCGTGTATGGTGTTCATCCATTCGTACTTTTAAACTATAATGATCGCCTGGAAGATGTCAGCACCCTGGCGCATGAGATGGGTCACGCCATCCATAGTTATTACAGTCAGGCCACTCAACCATATGCCACCTCCCAATATACCATCTTTACCGCCGAAGTAGCTTCCACTACCAATGAAATCCTACTGAACGACTTTCTTTTAAAAACAACAACCGACAGGCAGAAGAAACTATACTTAATTAACCAATACCTCGAAATGGTGCGAGCCACAGTCTAACCGCAAACCATGTTTGCCGAGTTTGAAAAAGATATCTATGACAAGTCCGAGGAAGGGGAAACTCTCACCGCTGACTTACTTGATGAAATTTGGCATACACTTAATGCCAAATACTATGGCCCCGAAATGGTGGTTGACGCTGAAATCGATGTTGAATGGGCCAGAATCCCTCATTTCTACATGGACTTTTACGTGTACCAATATGTTACCGGTTATGCAGCAGCCACTACCTTGGCCGAAAAAATGTTACAGGAGGGCGCCAGTGCCCAGCAACGCTATATCGGGTTTTTGAAAAGCGGCGGCGCCGATTATCCCCTTACAATACTCAAAAATGCAGGTGTCGATATGTCCACATCACAACCTGTTGAGCTCACCCTTGCTAAGTTTTCAACCATGCTTGACGAGTTGGAATTATTATTATCCAAGTCTTGACAATTGCATATAGGCGGGTTATATTGAATATGACATATAATTGCTCTCGATGGCTAGCAGCTTCGTGTCTTGACCAACCGACTAGCAATTGTTTGTGTCAAACACATATTACGGAGGTTGGTTAAAACATGGAATTTCAAGACAAAGAGCTTTCCTGCAAAGAATGCGGCGCAACTTTTACTTTCACTGCATCTGAACAAGCTTTTTATGCAGAGAAAGGCTTCCAAAATGATCCTTCCCGTTGCCCGGATTGCCGTGCAGCCAGAAAACGTCAAAATGGTGGCCGCATAGGTGCCAATGCTCGTCCCCAACGCGAAATGTTTGATGCTACTTGCAGTGCTTGTGGCGTTTCAACCCAGGTTCCTTTCCGTCCAACTGCCGGAAAACCTGTGTATTGCCGCGATTGCTTCCAAGCCAATAGATAATTTAGTACTGCTTACAAAACAGGCCAGATTAATTCTGGCCTGTTTTTTGTTGTAATATATTTGCCTGCTCTGCAAAAACTACTACTAATAAACTATTTGTTCAACGAGGCAACTATACTATGGCAATCATCAAACCAATGCTAGCCAAAGCTGGTCCGCTGCCTGCCACCCAAACTGAATATAGCTTTGAAATTAAATGGGATGGTATCAGAGTTCTCTTTTACCTGGAAAAAAACAGTTTTACGCTTATGAGCCGCAACCTTAAGGATATTACCCCTCAATACCCGGAACTTGCAGCATTGGCGACGGTAGTAGCCAATGCTCATACTGAATTAATTCTTGATGGAGAAATTGTGGCCTTTGATACTGACGGACGCCCCTCTTTTTCACTGTTACAACACCGGCTGGGGTTAAAAAAGGCGATGGTTATTGCGGAAATGCTAAAAACGATTCCGGTAAACTATATAATCTTTGACATCTTGTCTCTCGATCATGCCCCACTGTTGGAAAAATCGTATACTCAGCGGCGAGCTATATTAGAAAACCTAACTCTGAGCGGCCCTTACTGGCAAACCCCAGCTTACAAAACAGGCGATGGAGAAGCTATTCTGGCAGCCAGCCGTAAGCTAGGCTTAGAAGGCATTATTGCCAAACGCTTAGACAGCCCTTACCAAGCGGGTAAACGTACCGGAGCCTGGATCAAAATCAAAAATCAACGCCGCCAAGAATTGGTCATTGGCGGCTGGATACCCGGTCAGGGTGCACGCCAAGGACAAATCGGCGCACTCCTGCTCGGCTATTATGATCGTACACCTCAGTCAGCTAAAGCCTGCGGCATACCGCAGCACTTGTTATATGCAGGTAAAGTTGGTACCGGTTTTACCAAGGCCACACTTACAGTACTCACCAAATTGCTGGCACCGCTACATAGAGAAACTAATCCCTTTTTTCACCAACCAACCACTAAAGATGCACGATTTGTCGAGCCACTGTTGGTTGGTGAATTCGAATTTACTGAATGGACCCCTAATCATACCCTTCGGCATCCATCCTTTAAAGGATTAAGAGATGACAAAGATCCACGACAAGTTATCCGTGAAGACTAAGCATTAGGAGGTAATGCCTATGCCCCGCCCGATGTGGAGCGGCTCAATCAGTTTTGGTCTTGTCAACATTCCGGTCAAACTATACAACGCTGTCAAGAAGAAATCCATCCACTTTAATCAACTGCGCAAATCAGATGGCTGCCGCATTCGCCTAAAAAAAGTCTGCCCGTCTGACGGCGCAGAAGTACCTGCTGGCAACATTGTTAAAGGCTATGAAATCTCGCCTGAGCAGTATGTAATTGTCACCAGCGAAGAACTTGAGGCCATTCAACCCCAAAATGCCCGCACAATTGCTATTGAAGATTTTGTTAAACTGGAGCAGATTGACCCGCTATACTACAACAGCTGCTATTATCTCACTCCGGACAAAGGAGCAGGTAAAGCCTATTTCTTATTGCTGGCGGCTATGCAAAATACCGGGAAAATCGCTATCGCCAGGGTAGTTATGCGCAATAAAGAATATCTTACCGCCATTCGTCCTACGGGAAAAGCGCTGGCGCTTTCAACTATGCACTTTGCTGACGAAGTTATTGCCGCAGCGGAATTAGAAGAACTGCCAGCAGAAGTGGCAGAACCTAACAAGAAAGAACTGGCCATGGCCGAACAGTTGATCGAATCCCTCGCTACTGGCTTTGAACCCGGCAAATACCATGACCAGTATTATCAGCAGGTTATGGATATGCTCGAGAAAAAGGCGGAAGGGCAAACCGTCATTAGCCAGCCAGAAGTCAAGGAAGGCGGCAAAGTCATTGACTTGATGGCAGCTCTTGAAGCCAGCATCTCGGCCATAAACGGCAAAAACGACAGCAGCAAAGCTAAAAAGCAAGGTATCGCTGAAAAAGTCCCGGTAACCGCAAAGAGGAAAAAAGCCAGTGCCCAGTGACAGCAAGCTCAAAACAACCCTTGAAGTAGCGGGACGTAAACTGAAAGTCAGCAACCTTGCTAAAGTATTTTATTCTGCTACAGGCTTTACTAAAGGAGAAATGCTCGACTACTATATCCGTATTGCGCCGCTCATCCTTCCCCACCTTGCCAACAGGCCACTGACTATGAAACGTTACCCCAACGGTGCACAAGGCAAGTTCTTCTACCAAAAAGAATGTCCAGCCCCGCGACCTGATTGGATCAAGACCATTCCCATCTGGAGCAGAAGTAATAATCGCACGATCAACTTTTGTAACGCCACTGATTTACCAACCTTAGTATGGGCGGCCAACCTGGCAGCACTTGAACTGCATACCGCCCTGTCAGTAGCCCCCAAAGTAAACCAACCTTCCTTATTAGTCTTTGATCTCGACCCAGGTCTGCCGGCTACTATTGTGGACTGCGCCCAAGTTGGCCTGCTGTTAAAAGATTATTTTGATAAACATGGGCTGCAGAGTTTCCCCAAAACCTCAGGCTCCAAAGGTCTACAAATATATATACCTCTCAATACACCAGCAAGCTATGACCTGACCAAAAACTTTGCCCGCATACTTGCCACCCGTTTTCAGGAAAGATACCCTAACCTGATTGTTGCCAATATGAAGAAAGTACTGCGTACAGGCAAAGTCTTTATTGATTGGAGCCAAAATGACGAACACAAAACAACTGTTTGTGTCTATTCACTCCGTGCCAAACAGCGCCCCACTATTTCTACCCCCGTAACCTGGGAAGAAGTCCTCGACGCCCACAAACAAAAAAATCCTAATTTGCTAAGCTTTGAAGCCTCCCAGGTATTAGATCGAACTGACAAACTAGGTGATTTATTTGCCCCAGTGCTTACTCTCAAACAAAAGCTGCCAGTTATCCGGTGAACCATTAGAGAAAAAGGCCGCCGTCCCTGTGTGGTAAACGGCGGTCTTTTAATTAACCTTTAGGCCCGGCAGTAATAATTTTTTCGGAAACGTTTGGGGCAAAGCTGCTGAAGTTTTTAATAAACAACCGGGCAAGTTCCTGAGCTTTTCGTTCGTAGGCGGCTTTATCATTCCAAGTATTATGCGGCATGAGTATTTCAGCCGGTACACCTGGGCAGCTTTCTGGAACATAAACATTGAAAATCGGATCCAGTTGGTAAGATACCTCTGCCAACTGCCCTTCAATGGCCGCTGTCACCATAGCTCTGGTATAGGATAGCTTCATACGGCTGCCAACACCATAAGGACCACCTGACCAACCTGTATTAATTAAGAATACATTGGTTTGATGATGCTTAAGTTTTTCTCCCAAAAGCTCCGCATATTTGTGGGCTGACAACGGCAAAAAAGGTGCGCCAAAACAAGTAGAAAAAGTAGCCTGGGGTTCGGTAATACCGCGTTCGGTACCAGCAAGCTTACTGGTGTAACCTGATAAGAAATGATACATGGCCTGTTCAGTATTGAGTTTTGCAATAGGCGGCAACACCCCAAAGGCATCGGCCGTCAAAAATACAATGGTTTGCGGATGCCCCGCCATACCGGGAATCAAGGCATTCGGGATATAATCCACAGGATAGGCAACTCTAGTGTTTTCCGTGATTGAGCCGTCAGCGAAATCAGGTAGACGGGTTGCCGAATCAATAACCACATTTTCTAATACAGCACCAAACCGGATGGCTTCCCAAATCTGCGGTTCAGTCTCATAGGTAAGACCAATACACTTGGCATAACAGCCACCCTCAATATTGAAAATACCCTTATCATTCCAGCCATGCTCATCATCGCCAATCAATTGACGGGCCGGATCAGCCGATAAGGTGGTTTTTCCTGTGCCGCTTAGTCCGAAGAATAAAGCTGTATCCCCGCTAGCGCCAACATTGGCTGAGCAGTGCATTGATAAAATATTTTGTTCCGGCAAAATATAGTTCATAACGGTAAAGATTGATTTTTTCATTTCACCGGCATAATGAGTACCGCCAATAAGTACCAATCGCTTGGCAAAATTGAGAACGATAAAGGCTTCAGAGGCAGTACCATCAACAGCAGGATCAGCCTTGAAACCTGGAAGACAAATCACTTTATAATCGAAGTCCGCTTCTGATTGTATTATTTCCGGGCAAATAAACAATTGATGCACAAATAGATTCTGCCATGCAAATTCATTGATAAATTGAACACGAATACGATTTTCAGGATCAGCGCCCGCAAAACCGTTAAAAATAAAAATATCATGGTTTTGAATATATGCCTGCATCTTGCTATACAGCTGAGTAAAATTATCCATTGCAAGTGGCTTAGTTTCACCCCACGCAATCTTGTCATGCACGTCTGGCGAGTTAACAATAAACTTGTCATTAGGTGAGCGGCCTGTGTATTTACCAGTAGTAACCTGCAACGCTCCACTAGTGGTCAGTTGCCCCTCGTTCCTCCGAATGGCGGCTTCTACCAACTGCGCGGGACTTAAATCACAATATACATTCCCACTCATGACCTCGCCTCCCCCTATACTATATTAAATTATCTTATATTCAATGCTGTTTTTACCACCATCGGCATATCCTGTTTACCGCATACTCTCGTATGACGAACAGCCTTGTGCTCAAGCTCAGCAAGTGCTGACGGCACCGGTCTATCAATAATTTCGGATAGTTGCTTTAAAACAGCAAACTCAGACTTATCACTAACGCGCTCAGCTCCGACTAATGCATTTAGCACAGTTTGATTAAATTTAAACGGACTAGCAGTAGACACAATAATATTTAACGTAGTATCGCCGGTCTGCCGGCGATAGTTTTCGGCAACCTGCCAAGCCACTGCCGTATGCGGATCAAGCGCATAGCCAAACTCTTTATGTACCCGGCCAATGGTAGTTGCTGTTTGAACATCATCGACCCAACCTGCCGGAAACACCTCTTTGATAGCTGCTAAGTACTCATCACCAATGCGATATTCCCCGGTGACATTGAGTTCTTCCATCCACTGGCTGACTTGCTTGGAATCCTGATTGGTAACTTGGTACAGCAGCCGTTCCAAATTACTTGAAATCAAAATATCCATCGAAGGTGAGTACGTTTTATAGAATTGCCGATTACGACTATATACACCGGTTGTAAGGAAATCAGTCAATACATTATTACTATTTGAGGCACAAATCAGTTTGTTGATGGGCAATCCCATCAGCTTAGCATAATAGCCTGCCAAAATATTACCAAAATTTCCTGTAGGAACAACAAAATTCACTTTATCGCCTTGCGTTATCTGCTGATTTTTCACCAAATCGGCATAAGCGCTGAAATAATACACGATTTGCGGCACTAACCGGCCCCAGTTAATAGAATTAGCTGATGACAACTTAAACCCGTCATTGGCAAGTTCGGCGTTAAAAGCGTTGTCGCTAAAAATACGTTTTACACCTGTCTGGGCATCATCAAAGTTGCCTTTCACAGCAAATACTTTGAGATTCTCCCCTTCCTGCGTAACCATCTGCAGGCGTTGAATCTGACTTACGCCCTCTTCCGGGTAAAAAACCATGACCTGGGTTTGTTCCACATCCTTAAACCCTTCCAGAGCGGCTTTACCCGTATCCCCGGAGGTAGCAACAAGAATAACAATTTGGGCCTGCTCGCCAATTTTCTTGAGCGCACCAGACAGCAGTCTGGGTAATAATTGAAGTGCCATATCTTTAAACGCGCTGGTCGGGCCATGCCATAATTCTAATGCAAACGTCCTGTCGCTAACCTCAACAACAGGTGCCACTGCCGGGCTGCTAAACTTACCGCCGCCGTAAGCGCCAGCTACACAGCTTTTTAATTCGTCCTCTGTATAATCAGTCAAAAATAACTGCAATATGGCAGCTGCCCGCTCTTGATAGCTAAGCGATTGTAATCTTACTATAAACGTCTCATCTACAAGCGGAATAGCTTCCGGTACAAACAAGCCGCCATCAGGGGCTATCCCTTGTGCAATGGCCTGAGCCGCCGTCAAACGATCAACCTGGCCGCGTGTGCTAAGATACATACAAAGTCTCCTCCCAATAAAAGCAATAGTTATAATTATTCTTTAGCATTAACAATATGCTTCCCTGTCACAGTCCCGCCATTATAACAAACAAACATGTCAGCTGCAAAATCAAGTACATTATTCAATTCTGCGGTACTGACACTTTCATCAGCGTAAACAACAGCTAACAGTTTACGCGTTGCCAAAGTAACTGCCGTCCGCCGTGAATCTGCGGTAGGATTACCAAATACGCCAAGGCTGTCTGTTAAAAATGGTTTATCATCAGTGGAAACATTTTTGCCGGCTATGCTGGTATAATGCCCTTCTGTTGCCAGCATGTAACTACAATCGCCTACAATCTGCTCTAAATCATAGAGACCAAATGGCAATAAAAATTTGATGGAGCAATAGTTATTGACATCTACCGCGCTATTAACATAGTACAAATTTTTTTTCTGCAATACACGCCTCACCAACGCTTCTGATGCGGGTCGATAACGTGATGGATCAAAGTGCAGCTTTTTGTACATATTACGGACAGCCAAAATCCGGGGAAGCTTTGGCAGTCCATCCATATTATATGCCTGACCGACTGCTATTTGCAGCCGATCAAATTCCTGGCTTAAGGCTGGCGGCGTACCCTTGACAGCAACATCATTAATAGTCAAATATCCCAAGCAGCAATTAGGTACGACCTGACTAATACTTTCTTGAATCGTAATTTTCATAATAAAAACAAACTCCTCCTGGATAGTTAGCTATTAATTTTTACTACCGCGAGTAATCGAACAAACCTGAGCATTTACAGCCTGCACTAAGTGTTCAGGTGAAAGGATAATCTGACAGCCTCGCATACCAGCACTAACAGCAATTACTTGCCACTTTGCTGCACTTTTATCTAAAAAAACCGGATAACGCTTTTTAGGTCCCAGCGGTGAAACGCCGCCGCGAATATACCCAGTGAGCGGCTGAACCTCTTTTAGCGATACCATTTCTACTTTCTTATTGCCGCTGGCGACTGCCAAAAATTTAAGATCAAGCTCGGCAGCTCCAGGAATACAGGCCATAATAATACCGGTTTTATCGCCTCTCAATACCAAAGTTTTAAAAATCTGTTCATCTGGCATCCCCACTTTTTCGGCCACATTTTTTGCACTCAAATCAGTTTCGTCAACCTCATATTCACACAATTCATAGGCAAAATGAAGACCATCCAATATTCGGGCAGCATTTGTTTTCATAGCACCATACGTTCTCCTCTAATTATCTAACTCTATAATCATACTATACTATTCACAAGCATTCTATATATAATTAATTTCTTTCAATATTAGTTTATTGCTTTTGCATTTTTTTCACAGTATAGTATTGATTCCTCTATTTGTCAATGAAGTGAGATTTGCTTTGGTTGGCGGGTTACCCAACTGAAATTTAGACGAACTTATCCGATGATCAAGGTGTTCTAAGACTCCGTTTGTAGAACACCTTGATCATCAGATAAAGAGAACGAGCGCGGTAAGCCGCGCCCGTATCCGCTAATCAAGGTTCATATATTTTACTTTTACATTAGGTATTTGCTGCAGTTCTTGTTCTAGCTGTTTTACTGGCACCTCCTCACCACATAACTGTAGTAAAATAATGCCACTGTTGGTACAGGAACTTACAGCCGCATCATGAAGCCCTAACCGCACCCGAATATGGCAGCCATAATTTGTAAGTACATCCTGAACCTTTACCGCTGTTTCCACACGATTGTCTTGAATAATAGCCATAATTATCGAGCAATCAGCCATTGTAAACAACACCTCCTATTATATTATTTATATACATTTTGTCATAAATTATAATAAATCCTTCTTATAATTTGCTATAATCAGAAATTTTCCAACATAGCTCCTCCCTATAGTTAAAGGATTTTGCCATATTTTATTGAATAACACTATTGCACTCCTATTATATAGTATGCTAATTCTTATACTGTGAGGATTTATGAACGAAACAGCCGAAAACCGTAAAATAATCCATCAGCCCTTTGAGTATCTTGTCCCTGGAATGCAGTTATCCCGTGATGTCTGCTCCACTGATGGGAAAGTGTTAGTTAGTAAAAACAGTATTCTTACTCAAAGCACGATTCAAAAATTAAGCAATTGGCAAATACCCAGTGTTTTCGTCTATACTGAGGTAACCACCCTTAACCCCCTTCTTGATCCAAAGCTGCAAAAATTTCTTAATACATATAATCAATCGGTTTCCGTTGTCCAACAGGCTTTTGACGATATCAGAACGACCCAGAATATTCCTTTAGACGCCTTTACTGTCACTGCTGATGAACTTGCTGCCGGCGTCGCCGAAGCTGGCAACGTAATTGACCGCTTATACAATTTACCTCCTTGTGATGACTATACTATATACCATAGCGTCAATGTTAGTGCCATCTCTGCTCTTATTGCCACTTGGCTCAACTATCCGCCGGATTCCGTTAATGCCATCTCTTTGGCCGGATTATTGCACGATGTTGGCAAATCACGCTTGCCGGTAGAGCTGTTAAATAGGCCTAACCGGCTTCCGCCAGACTTGTATGAACAATATATGCAGCATGTTGCCCATGGGTATGATCTGGTAAGTAAAATTCCTAATATCTCGCAAAGCATTACTGCAGCTGTTTTCCAGCATCATGAACGGCGGGATGGCAGCGGTTACCCTGGCGGTATTACTGACTACTACATCCATCCCTATGCCAAGATTGTGGCTGTGGCGGATTTATATGATGAAGGAATGACAATCAACTGCGAGAATCCACAGTTAAAGCTAAGTCCCTATCTTAGCCTGCAGAAACTGCGCGATGAGGCTTATCGGCTAGACCCCAAAATTTGCATAACCTTTATTGATAATATGACGAATTTTTTGTCAGGCAACCGGGTAATACTCACAGACGGACGCCAGGGCCGCGTGGTCTATATCAACAAATATCAGCCTGCACGCTCAATGGTTCAATTAGATAATGGGATAGTCCTTGATCTATCCGAACAGAATGAACTTACTATTCATTATATAGTGCGTTAGACCAACCGCCCCCCTTAGGCGGTTTATTCTAATAATTATTAATCTATCTGTTTAACATAGTTACAAATAATATAGTCGAAGTAGTAACTGTTAGAAGGACAAGTGCAGTCAGGCAGCGAAAAAATACTATATGTCATATGTACGATAGAGGTGAATAGTTTTTGCTCAAAATTGCTTTAGGCCAGATGGAGGTTATTCCTGGTAGACCAGATTTAAATACCGATAAAATGCTGATCATGATTCAGGATGCCTGTAACCAGCATGCTGACATGATTATTTTTCCCGAAATGGCCATCCCGGGTTATTTATTAGGTGATACCTGGGAACAAATGTCTTTTCTGCAGGATTGTGAAGATTTTGGCCGTCAGATAATTGCTGCGTCCCAAACTATTTGCATCATTTTCGGTAATGTTGCTGTGCAATGGGACAAACACGGCGATGATGGCCGGGTACGCAAACATAATGCCTGCTTTGTGGCTCACCATGGCCAACTTCTCGCCACCCGCATCAAGACGCTGCACCCCAATTACCGTGAATTTGATGACACCAGGCACTTTTTTAGTCTGCGCAAACTGGCCCTTGAATGCAAGCAGGATATTGAAACCCTGCTGATACCTGCGAAAGTTACTATCAGAAATAAAGAATATAGTCTGGGCTGTATTATTTGTGAGGACGGCTGGAATGATGATTACAATGTTGATCCTATTGCCGCCCTTCAGGCTAATGGTCCCCTTGATTTGATAATTAATCTCTCTAGTTCCCCATTTACTCTGGGTAAAAACAATAAACGTAACCGGGTATTTTCCAGGCAAGCCCGGGAAATTGGCATACCACTTATCTATGTAAACACTGTTGGCCTCCAAAACAATGGTAAAACAATATACACCTTTGACGGTTTCAGTACAGTATATAACCGCATGGGGGAAATTATCGCCTACTGTCAGCCTTTTACAGAAACTCTGGATTACCTTGACCTTGCTATTAACGCAAATGATCAAGACCTGCCATCAATCAGCGTACCTAATGATTTTACCATTGACAGCTTATATCAGGCTGTCAATTATGGGATCAGAAAATTCTTACAGTCAATTGGTATGACCAAAGTTGTCATCGGCCTATCAGGCGGCATAGATTCAGCAGTAAATGCCTCACTATTTGCCCGTATTTTAAACCCGGAAAACATCCTGCTGGTCAATATGCCTAGTAAATTCAACTCCAAAACCACCAGGGATTTAGCCGCCCAACTGGCAAAAAATCTTGGCTGCCTATACACAGTAATGCCTATTGAAGAATCAGTCGAATATACTGCCTCCCAAATCAGTGGTACACCAGTCACCAATCTGGCCGATGGTCGGCAATTTAACTTTCTGGTATCTTCCTTTGTCCTGGAAAACATTCAGGCCAGGGATCGTTCTGCCCGATTATTGGCAGGCATCGCGGCTGCTTTTGGCGGCGGTTTCACCTGCAATGCCAACAAAACTGAGCTTTCAGTCGGCTACTCTACCCTCTATGGCGATCAGGCCGGATTCTTAGCCGCATTGGCTGACCTATGGAAACATCAGGTCTATCAATTGGCTGACTATTTAAATACCCATGTCTATGAGCGGGAAGTGATTCCCCAGGCAATCATTGATTTAGTGCCAAGTGCAGAGCTTTCTTTTGAGCAATCGGTTGACCAAGGCAAAGGGGATCCCATTATCTATCCCTATCATGACTATTTATTCCGCTCTTTTATGGAATATTGGAACCGCGCTACGCCGGAAGATATTTTAGTTTGGTATAGCCAAGGCCCTGCTGTGCTAGAACAAAAACTAGGCTGCCAGGCTGGTCTTGTTAAGCGATTATTTCCCAGCCCGCGTGAATTTATTGAAGACCTGGAACGCTGGTGGCGTCTCTATACCGGTATGGCAATAGCCAAACGCATTCAAGCCCCGCCAGTATTGGCTGTCAGTCGCCGGGTCTACGGTTTTGATCACCGCGAAGCGCAAAACAGTGTGTATTTTACTCAAAAATACCTAAAAATAAAACATACCCTACTATCCGGAGATCAGTGAGGGGTACGGGGCACGGGGTACGGAGCACGGGGCACGGAGCACGGGGCCGCCTGTGCCGGGTTTTGGACTTGACACCCCTTGTTTTATAATGCCTCCGCGACTCCCAAAACCTATACTTTCTTATTCTATAAAAACACGACAAAGGCAAAGGGATAATCCCTTTGCCTTTGTCGTGTTTTTACTACTATTTTATTAACATCCGTAATAGCCAGATGCCAATGAACACGGCACTAATTACCGATAGGATAAGCAGAAGTACAGGCAGAAAAAAGAATAACAATACGGCTAAAATAGCGGCTACCATCAGATTTCCAGCCCAGCCGTAAGAACCAAAGGAAAGATTGATTCGTTTAACCCGTGGCGCAGCGCCTGATTCATAACTGCTCTCCTGCCCGTGGCGGGCATGAACATTATCGCCTTCAATAGTAATACCGTTAAAACCATCCCGTTCCTGACGGCTTAATACAGTAACTCCCAATGTATGGCCGCAATGCGGACAGGTATCTGCTCCGTTTTGTATTAACTCATTACAGTAAGGACATTGCATGGTTTACCCCTCCTGACACTTATTGTAGATCATACAGCAAGGAAATCATGCCTTCTTCACTTAAATATCTGGGATCATATTTTTCCAGCTTTAATACATCGAAAAGTCTATTGCTGCTGGTACTAATACTTGATTTACCTACCTTCATTTCTTCGACTAACACGTTTATCGGCATATCGGCCTCACCATTATTAATCCTGGAGTAGACCTGAATGACAGCAGCAGCCCATACAGCTGGTTTGCGGACATTTACGGTAGTAATCCGGGAAAAATCCTGCCACATCTTCTGTGCCAAAACAGTATCATGCAGCGAATAGCCAAATTGGGGCATATAAGTTGCAATGGATTTTGTTACTGCCATATTAACGTTTTTTTCATCAGTTACCGGCTGCGGAAAGTTGCGTTCCATCTGTGCGTAAGAAGTAACATTAACCCTGGCCCAGGTAGCTAGAAGGTCAATTGTGTGTCTTACAGCATTAGCATGCCGCTCAATAAAGTCACCCCAGGTAACACCCGGTTGTTGCAACTCTAACATAGCTTTCTGGCGATTAATTTCTTCCTTGATCCGTCGGCGCAAATTACTACTAATTTCAACACTGGTAATGAAATTAATCATAACCAATTCGTGTTCCTCTTGCTGCAGAAAGACATGTCCATAAAATAACAATTTCTTTACAAGTTTATAATTATAATTTGGATTAGGCAAACGAATTTTTTCGTCAGTCAGCAGATTAATACAATCAACCCACTCCTGATTAACTACGCTCTCAACGTAAAATACTGTAAACTTGGCTCCCATAAGCTCTTTCAGTATCTTTTGTTCCTCGTCATTCAACTGCTTACTACAATCCGATTCAAACTGCGTTATCGGCGTGCGGTCATTTGCCAGTAAATGATAATCAAATAAAAAATAATCCCAAAACCCCAGCCAGAATTCATCGTCATTTTCATTGTCCGGCATTTGCCCAAGCGGTCCTAAGTATAGTGAAAGCGCCCGGTCAAAATCATCAATGAAATTTTCTCGCTGGAAATAAGAACTAAACTTATGCATCAACCGTTCTACCGCTTCACCAACTATGCTGCCGATATCTTTCGGTATCGTAGTAAGTGATGCTTCTTTGGGCAGCAGGCTTTCCTCGTCCCCTGGTTCAATAAACTTAAGCTGCTTACCTCCAGTCATAAATGCCGCTGCCTGTTCAAGTTCCGTAGTATCAAGATGTATTTTTTTGGTGGCCAAATAATCATAAAACTCTCGCAATACATCAAATAAATGATTTACCATCTTAATATTGGGTTTAAACTCTTCTGTTTGTACAATCATCCATTCAACAGCCAAACTATACTCGACAGCTGTCAGCTCATTAAGGGTTATATCACCTGAATAAGACAAATAAGATACAAACATTTGCAGGTTGTGCCACCTATCACTCAATACCTGGTCATCGGCGCCCTGCCAAGCCTTCTGACGCAAAAAACCTTCAATCCATTCTCGCTTTATTGCTGAATTCCATTCAAGCTCTTCAAAAAAGACCTGGACTTCATCATAGACATTTTTTATGTTGGTCATGGTAACTATTTAACTCCTTTAAGCACGTTAACGAACCTTATTATAACACGTTTACCCCCTCTAAACCAGTAGTATTCCACTTATTGGAATTGTTTTCCATTAGTTAGTGCATTTAGGAATGTTTTCCCACTCCTTGTCTTAATTGACAGATCACTAACAATCACACGCATAACTGATATACGGCCCGCTTCTGTACTATATCCACCCAGCGAGTGAATGGCATATTGGCGGCCATCCTGTTCTTGACCCAGATACATCATAACATGGCCTGGCATATAGATAGCATCCCCTGGCTCCAACTTATTGATTTGCGCGACTCGGTCACTTCCTGAAAATGCAATAGTCCGGCCAGCGGTCAGCTCCTGTTCATCGGCATTGCGCGGCAGTTTTAAGCCAAAACTCCGGTATACATCAAGCACCAGCGAAGAGCAGTCCCAACTATCATGCATTCCGCCCCAGCCATAACGCTGACCCTGTAATTTAAACACCTGACTGATAATATTAGCTCTGGTATAGGGCAGATACCCGCGAACCACCTGATTATCCACCGGCACTGCAGCCAGCTCGAAAACTAACTCTCCCTGAGGACCACGTACCGGCAGCTTAACAGCATAGTTTCCTGTCTTACCTTGTTTTTCGCGCAGCAAAGAATCCTTGCTGTCAGCCAGCGGCAGTTTGGCTCCCATGGCAAACACAGTATCCCCGATGGTAATTTTACGGGCTGTCACTGTTAAAAATTCCGCTGTATCAAGATACTTCAGCCACTCCTGCCGATTGACAGCAATAGCTAACGCCTTGGCTGGCAGCCACCCCCGATAGTTATAGGTTTGGACATAGTACCAATCTTTGTTCAAGCTTTCATGCAATATAACAACAGGTTCAGCCGGATCAATCGCCGTTTCCTGCCACAAGTCAAATTCATGATCATCACTCTTGTCGGCCACAAAGTCATTTGAAGGATAACTCCTGATATTAGCACGAGTCACAGTGAACGCAAACCGCACAAGGGTACTGGGTGCAATCGCATCTATATTACACTTAGCCGCAAGTGTGCTGTAATAATCAGCTGTAACCGTTTGACCATTTACATATTCCCTATCCTCTGGCTGCTTAGGTACAGTGATCAGGCTTACCAGTTTTTCCTTTGACAATTTACTTGGGTACTGGCGCAAATCAAAAACTGTATCAGGTGACTTATCGATTACCGCCTGATTAAAGGCAGCAATCTCCTTTTGTTCCAAAATTACTCGATTAGGTTCTTGCAATTTACTAATCCAATAGGTTTCATTAAGCATCGCCGGGACAACATTAGGCATCACCCTATATGCATCTGCCGCCGCTACCGGCCATACAATGGCTGCCAGGGTAATCATGGTAACAAACAACATCAATCTTTTCATTCTTGACTTCCTCCTTCATTCGGCTAATCAGCCACTCATTTCCATTAAGCATAATTCACCAATTTACCCGCACTATCCTGCAAGCATTGACAGAAATGATTGTCAGCTACCGTGAAAAATGCTATTCTGAAGAAATGAGGGGGATAAGTATGTCTGAACAGTTACTATTAGAAATGATTCAACGACTAAGCGTAGCCGCCACGCTTGCTTTTGTATTATCTCAAACCAGCATATTTCGACGTCTGATTAACCGCCGCAATACTTGCCAGGATGCCCTGCTGCTTACTATTTTTTTTGGTCTTGTCGGCATCTCTGGAACCTATGCCGGTATACCCATCAATGATGCTATTGCCAATTCCCGGGTTGTCGGAGTTATGGCGGCCGGCTTTATCGGTGGACGTTTTATGGGAATATCAGCTGGCATCATTGCCGGCGGCCATCGTTACCTCTTAGGCGGCTTCACTTCCTTTTCCTGCGCGTTAGCCAATATTTGCGAAGGCCTGCTGGCCGGCATGATTCACAAACACTACCCAGGGCGGCCAATTCCCTGGTGGCTCGCACTTGTTGCCGGTGTTTTTGGGGAAATCATGCAAATGGGTATTATTTTATTAACAGCACGTCCCTATTATCTTGCTGTAGAACTTGTCAGCGAAATTGCTTTACCCATGATTGTTGCCAACTCACTGGGCTTGATGGTATTTATGCTGATTATAAAAACAGCCACTGAGGCGCAAGAAAAAATCAGTGCCGAACAATCCCATAAGGCACTTCATATTGCAAACAAGACATTACCTTATTTAAGGCGCGGCCTTACTGCAGAATCGGCGCAGGCAACAGCCCATATCATTTTGGCTACCGCCGGTTATGATGCCATAGCTATTACAGATACCGAGAAAGTAATAGCGTTTACAGGCGCGGAAAGTTCTCATCATGCCCCTTCTGTAAATACCAGTCTGACAACAGCCACCCGCCAAGCGCTTGCCACCGGTCAAGTGCAGCTTGCCCGGGACAAGTCCGAGATCGGTTGCGCCCACGCTGGTTGTCAGCTTGCAAGTGCTATTGTTGTGCCACTAAAAAGCGCCGACAGAGTGATTGGTGCTTTAAAGCTATATTATACCCATAAGAGCAACCTCGGTCAGGCAGACATCGTTTTCGCGACCGGCCTGGCCCACTTATTTTCTACCCAGCTTGAACTTACTGAGATTGACCACCAGGCTAAAAGGGCTGACAAAGCCAGAATGAAAGCCTTGCACGCCCAGATTAATCCCCACTTTTTATTTAATACCCTTAATACCATTACTTCGCTTATTCGCACCAAGCCTGATTTAGCGCGAGAGTTGCTAATCAAATTAAGTATGATCTTCCGCTATACACTGCATAAGACCGGGCAAAATATTACCATCAATGAGGAACTGGCACAAGTCCGCGCTTATCTTGCTATTGAACAAGCCCGCCATGGTGAAAAGCTGGTGGTAATAGAAGCAATCGAGCCCGAGCTTGGTCATTACCTGATTCCATCACTTACCATCCAGCCGCTGGTAGAAAACGCCATAAAACACGGCTTGCAGCCCAAACCTACCGGTGGCTCGCTTACGATTAAAGCTATTGATTGCGGGGACGATATCGAAATGAATATTATTGACAACGGTGTTGGTATGGATTTAGCAGCCCACAATCCACTTGAGCATCCAAGTGGTGAAAGTATTGGCTTAATCAACGTGCATGAGCGCCTCTACGGGCAATATGGCAGTAGTTATGGCTTAACACTTACCAGCCAACCTGGCCAGGGGACTACAATTACATTGCGTTTTCCCAAATGCCTTACTGACGAGGTGGATGATTGTGCTTAAAGCCATTATTGTTGATGACGAACTACCGGCTCGCGACGAACTAAAATTTTTGCTGTCCCAGCTGCCGGCTATCACCGTGATTGGTGAGGCGGACAACGGCCCGGCAGCAGTCGGCCTTGCAGCCCAGTGCGACCCTGATGTTGTATTCCTGGATATTCAAATGCGGGGCATGAGCGGCCTTGATACCGCACTAGCCCTGCGAACAGCCGCGCCACAAGCCCTTATTGTTTTTGCCACCGCCTATGATGAATATGCACTTAAAGCATTTGAAATAGGCGCTGTTGATTATCTGCTAAAGCCGTTTGAAAGTGAGCGAGTAACCTCTACCGTGCTGCGTTTAGAAAAGTATCATCCTGAAGAATGGCAAGTAGCCACCACGCGCCTTGATCAAACGTTGAATTCCGCAGTTCAACAGCCAGTACACAAACTGGCTGTTGAAAAAAATGGCAAAATCATGTTAATTGATTATGATGATATTATCTACATTCATACCCTTACAGGGTTAGTCAAAATTATAACCATAGCCGGGGAATACAGCTACTCTGGCACGTTGACAGAACTACAGGAACGTCTGCGGGACACGCCTATTTTACGCGTACACAGAAGCTACCTTGTCCATATGGAAAAAGTTAAGGAAGTCATCCCCTGGTTCAAAGGTACTTACTGGCTAAAATTGCCTACACCTGGTAATAGCAGCTATATCGAGGTACCTGTCGGCAAAGGCCAAATAAAGAAATTAAAGGAAATTCTGGGACTTAAGTGAACTCGTTCAGCAAAGCTGGACATCGAATCTTTAGGTGGGGGCTCTACCCCACCTAAAGTAACGCCGCCTATA
The DNA here is from genome assembly GCF_007830295.1 of Sporomusa sp. KB1. Taxonomy (GTDB): domain Bacteria; phylum Bacillota; class Negativicutes; order Sporomusales; family Sporomusaceae; genus Sporomusa. The sequence continues at coordinate 26,861 of NZ_VLKC01000001.1, forward strand.
GAGGCGGGATTCTTAACTCATCGGCCAAAATAAATTAGCCAAAAATATATCTTGACTTTACTAACATATCATGATATATTAGTAAAGATTATTGTCCATGTGGTTGTAAGCCCCTATTTAGAAAAAGTAGCTTTCCGAATTCTCTTTGTTCTAATTAGTAATTGGTAGTAGTCGAAGGTAATTGCGGCTGATTACCCATTTAGAATTAAGGAGGAACTAGATATGAAACGTATTATATCATTAATTAAACGCTTAAATTTTTTAGGCTATTGCACCTTTGAAATTGAAAGTATAATTAAAGAAGCGATTGGTATTGGCATCATCAGCAACTTAAGCAGTAACCAAGAACTTGCTGTTATTGAGCATCTCGAGCTGTACGAGCAATTAGGGCTAAATTATCTGAACACTTATAGTAAATAAGTAAGTATTAAAAAAATCCGCGTTCACTAAGCGAACGCGGATTTTTTTATGTGGGTCTAGGCAATCTTTTTTTGAAACTTCACGATACTGATAGACAAAGCTACCAGAATATATACAATCAGGGCAAAGACCTGCGACCACAGGAAATTGATGCCAATCCCTTTAAGAACAATTCCTCGCAGTATTTCCAGATAGAAAGTCAGTGGCAGCAAATGCCCCAACTGGTAGAAAAGCTGCGGCATAGCTTCCCGGGGAAACATGAACCCAGATAACAGCACGCTAGGCAGAAATACAAAAAAAGACATTTGCATAGCCTGCATCTGAGTCCTGGTTACCGTTGAAATGAGCACTCCCAAAGACAAAGAAGCAATAATAAATAGTGTGGTCAAACTGTAAAGCAAGACAATACTGCCCTTCATCGGCACAGCAAACACCAATGCGCCTACTACCAGCGCTAAGGTAGCCTGAACATAACCAACAAAAATATAGGGAATGATTTTCCCCAGAATCAATTCATGGGATTTCATCGGCGTTACAATCAATTGTTCGAGTGTACCCCGCTCCCGTTCACGAACAATAGCCATTGAGGTAATCATGACCATAGTCATGGTCAATATAATCCCTAATATACCTGGCACCATGTAAAATGCAGAAATAAAGTCAGGATTATACCAGGGGCGAATGCGAATATCAATTGGCGAAGTTACCTGCTTTCCCTGCGAGATTTGCATCTGTTTTAGCAGTATTTCCTGGGAACGCAGCTGCCCGATTAATTGCGCCGACGAAATGGCCGAAGAGGCTGCCATTGAATCAGAGGCATCGACAATGACCTGAACAGCTGCACTGCGCCCATGCTTAATACTGTCCGTATAATCCGGGGGAATAATAATGCCTACCTTGGCCTTACCGCTCTCAACAGCCTCGTTTACTTCCTGATAATTTTTTGCCACATACTTCGTATCAAAATATTGACTGGCTTGAAAGGCAGACAGCAAATCACGCCCCTCTTGCTGCAGCGATTGATCAAAGACAATCGTAGATAAATGCTTGACATCGGTATTAATTGCAAAACCAAACAACAACAATTGCAAAATAGGCATGACTACCATCATAGCAAAAGTCAACCGGTCACGCCGCATTTGGATAAACTCTTTAATTAGCAAGGCTCTCAGACGAATCATACGCTCAGCTCCTTACGTTTGGCCTTTACATAGTAAACAAAAACATCCTCAAGCGACGGAATAATTACCCGATAGTCATAATTCTGATAATCTGTTAATCGCGCTTCATCGACGAGAACATGGACACTGGTTCCATAAGGATACACATCCAGAACCTCGCGCTGCTCGGCCACCAGTTCACTAAACAACCCCATGGGGTCCTGTGTTGGAATTTCAAGCAGCGTTCCTGGCAAATCGCGTTTGAGATTGGCGGGTTTGTCGTCTGCGATTAAACTACCTTCATAAATAAATCCGATAGCATCACAATGTTCGACTTCATCCATGAAATGAGTAGTAACCATCACTGTCGTGCCTTGGTTTGCCAGCTCATAAATAATATCCCAAAACATGCGGCGGGACTTAGGATCAACGCCACCTGTTGGTTCATCCAAAAATAAAATCGACGGCTCATGCAAAATAGAACAGCCTAATGCCAGTCGCTGCTTCCAACCACCGGCAAGGTTTGCCGTCATTTCCTGCCGACGGTCTTTCAGTCTGGCCATGTCCAGCATATGCTCTATCCGCTCCTGCCGCTGAGGCCCTTGCAAACTATACAAACCAGCATAAAACTCAAGGTTTTCAATCACTGTCAGGTCGTCATACAAACTAAACTTTTGTGACATATAGCCGATTTTTTCTTTAATCGCTTCGGCTTGTGCTGCCAAATCCAGCCCCAGGATCTGCCCACTCCCACTCGTGGGGGCTAAAATTCCGCATAACATGCGAATGGTCGTCGATTTTCCCGAACCATTAGGCCCCAAAAAACCATAAATACTGCCTTGTGGAATTTTAAGGCTAACCTGATTAACAGCCACAAAATCGCCGAAAACCCGGGTAAGGTTTTCTGTTTCTACAGCATACATTACGGTTCCCCTCCCCCTGCCAGGTGAACAAATATATCCTCTAACGTCGGTGAAATCTCACGGAGAGCATATCCTGTCACTCCGTCTGCCTGTAGCGCGGCTTCAACTGACAGATTAACTTCGGCATTAGGTGCAGTTACCAAATGATAATGATCGCCAAATGCATTAATGTCCAGAATCGGACACTTTGCCAGCAGTTTTTTTATCTGTTTACCCTCCGCTTTAAGCTCCAGCAGACGGAAAGGATATGCCGCCTTCAAGCGGGCGGGCGTATCGCAGGCCACAAGCTGGCCCTGATTCATAAATGCCACCTGTGTACACAGCTCAGCTTCATCCATATAAGGGGTAGAAACAAAGATTGTCATGCCTTCTTTGTTCAGCCGGTACAGCATTTGCCAAAACTCTCGCCGGGAAACAGGGTCAACACCTGTGGTAGGCTCATCCAGAAAAAAGACTTTCGGCCGATGCATGAGCCCGGCAGCCAAGGCCAGCTTTTGTTTCATACCACCTGACAAATTGTCAGCCAAACGGTCCTTGAAGGGCAACAGGTTAGTAAAAGCCAAAATTTCCGTTCCCAACTCATTTATCCGCTGCTTATCTGCTCCGTATAAAGCTCCGATAACGCGAATGTTTTCCATAACAGTGAGATCACCGTACAGACTGAATTTTTGCGGCACATAGCCGATTTGAGCTTTTACACTCTCGGCATTTTCACTGCCAAGCAGACTTATACTGCCTGATGTTACTGCCATAATACCGGTAATCATACGAATTGTCGTAGTCTTGCCTGCACCATCAGGCCCCACCAAGCCAAAGATTGTCCCGGCCGCAACCTTCATACTAAGATTATCTACAGCCGTCAAAGCCCCAAACCTTCTGGTAACATTGGTAAGGGTAATCATTTAAGCACCACATCAGCTGGCATACCAGGCTTTAAAATCCCTTCGGCATTATCAAGCTGTACCTTGACCGCAAACACCAGATTGGCCCGCTCGCTTTGTGTAATACTCTGACGGGGAGTAAACTCGGCGTTTTGGCTAATTTCTTTGATTTCTCCGCGGAATACTCTGCCCAGAAAAGAATCTACTTTCACTTTAGCCTCCTGCCCAATAGCAATCAATCCTAATTGGGTTGAAGACACATATATCTTTACCCAACAATCAGTCATATCCCCCACTGTCAAAATGGCGGCTCCCGGATTAACATACTCACCGTTTTCAAAATTTTTAGAGAGAATTAATCCGTTGATCGGACTGATGACCACCGTATCTTCTAATAATACCTTGCTAGCTGCCAGCACCGCCTTACTGCGCTCCAGTTCCAGGCGCTGCGCTTCAATAGCTTCCGGCCGGTTGCCTTCATTTCCCAGACTTAGCCGTTGATTAGCTGCAATCATACTACCATAAGCCACTTCCATGTTGGAACGGGCGGTATCCAGCTGCTGCAGCGAAATTGCGCCAGATTGATACAGGCTTTGATAGCGTTCATAATCCTGTCTGGTTTTTTCATACGTCGAGCGGGCCGAATCCAGCAGAGCACTTAGCTCTTGCCGCTCCTGGCTTCGCGGCCCGGCTTCCAAATCCCGCAGTTGCGCAGCCGCCTTGGCAAGTGCGGCTTCATCCCTGACAACCTGGGCTTCCAAATCTGCTCTGGTTATCTTGGCAACCTTTTGCTGAGCCTCAACCGCATCGCCGGCCTTTAGCTCTAGTCCTGACAAATAACCGTTCACCTTTGGCATAACATCGGCCCGCGTTACTTCGATTGTGCCTGTAGCCGTAATACCGGTTTCCGCTGGTCTTAGATACTTATACGCCGCCCCCCCTGCTACCAGCAGGGCAAGCAGAACACCAACCAGTATTTTTTTATTTATCACCACACTCTTTCACCCCACTCAAAAAAATTTCTACTGCTTGCACAACAAAATTTTCCCCCTGTACAGTACCATCAGGCACAAAGCGCCGCGAAATAGGACGGGAAATAAAATAAAAGTTCAACATACCTGCCAAGGCCAAGGCTGCGGCATTAACATCCATATCCTTACGAAATTCACCGCAATCAATTCCCTCGCGTATTGTATTTGTCAAAAACCCGTAGACGCGGTGAATATACTTTTGAATAAGCGGTTCGAAAAAGCGGGAGGGACTAATAATCTCGCCCATAAGAAATTTAGTAAAAAAGGGCATTTTACCATGTACCATGGTTACACCTTGTGCATACTTGATGATTTTTTCGGTCGGTGAAGCCTTTATCCCCGAAACAGAGTCCAACAATATTCCAATAGGCGAAAACTGCTTTTCAAGAATTGCCGAATACAAACTCTCTTTCCCGCCAAAATGATAGGATATCAAAGCACTATTTGCGCCAGCTTCTTGTGACAGCTCCCGTATCGATACCCCGGCCAACCCTCTTGCGGAAAATAATTTCTCCCCAGCCTCAATCAATTTATCTCTTGTATCTTTTTCCACAAATCCACTCCCCTCACTCAATTAATTAATCGATTGATTAAATTGTAGCCAGCAGCATTATCCTTGTCAAGAAAAACCTCACCCTCTTTTTTTGAAAAACCAAAAAGGAAGAGCACCTGCGGTACCCTTCCTTTATTTAATACTATCGGAGAAAATAGGAATTTGCTTAAGCCTGTTATCTATTTATCGAACACAGAGGTGCAATTGGGGCAACGCGTAGCCTTGCTATTAATACTAGAGAAGCAATGCGGACATTCCTTGGTTGCCGGCGCTGCCGGTGCTTCTTTCGGCTTGGCACATATCCGGTTTATCTGGGTTATCAAAAGAAAAATTGCAAAAGCTACAATTGTAAAATCAACAATGCTATTAATAAATAAACCATAATTTAAAGTAGCCGCACCAGCTGCCTTCGCCGCTGCAAGGGTAGGATAATTGGTGCCTGATAAGTTGATAAATAAATTAGAAAAATCCACCTTTCCTAACAGTAACCCCACCACCGGCATTAAAATGTCATTAACAAAAGAAGACACTATTTTCCCAAAAGCAGCCCCAATGATAATACCTACAGCTAAATCAAGAACATTTCCCCGCATTGCAAATTTGACAAACTCTTTAACCATATTCTTAACCTCCCAAAATGTATTTTAACTAGAATATATCGTAAATTGTACCACTTGTCGATGAAAAACACTGTCACAGAATTTATCCCAAGCTTGACGTACAAAGAAAAAAGTAGGACTATAGTAGTATACTTTTGCATTTGGAGATGAAGTCTATGAATAAAATTTCTGTACCAGCCAAGTATATCCCACCCCTCGTGATAACCGTCCTCCTCATAGCAGGGCTATTGGGAGTCCGCTACTTCGGTCTTTTTTCATTTGGACATGTTGTACCGCAACAGCAAGGACCAGTCACTGTTACAACTGCACCTGTCAGTATCATAAATAAAGAAGCAGCAATCATACTGCCCGGTTCTGTTCAAAGCCGCCAGGCAGTCATAATTAGTGCCGAAATTTCCGGGCACCTCAGTGAGGTAACTGTAGCCGAAGGCCAGCAGGTACAAGCCGGACAATTGCTTGCTCATATTGAAGGCTCCGCAGCATCTGCCGGCATAGAAACAGCAGCTAATCCTATTCCGTCCAGTCAAAATGAGGGTTCACGGCAGCAGGCCCAAGCCAATTATGACAATATTGCCAAAGAATATGACCGTTATCAGAAATTGTATCAAGTAGGCGGCATTGCACGCCGGCAATTTGAAGATGTGTCCGCCCGCTTACAAGCTGCGCGCGAAGCCTTATCCAGCACCCAGGATACCCAAGATACAGCGTCTTCCAGCAGCTCCACACGACTGCCTGGCTCGGTTAACCTTACTGCTCCAATTAGCGGCAAAGTCACCGGACTTGCCGCCGCTAACGGGAAAACAGTCCAGACAGGCCAGCAGCTAATGGTATTAGACACTGGTGGCGATGTTCGCGTCGTTGTTCACCTTGAACAAAAGGATTTATATCTTGTCTCCTCAGGCACCCTGGCTGAAATTGTAGTCAATGATTCAGTACCTCAATCGCTCACCGGTCAAGTCGAAGCCATTTATCCGGTAGTTGGGACTGACACGCCATCATTCCTTGCCCATATCAGGGTCGATAATACCAATGGCCTTCTCAAAGCAGAACTCCCGGTACAAGTTCATCTGAAAACCGGCAATTCAGTACCTGTTCGTGCCGTACCGCTATCAGCCGTTTTTCAAGACCAGGAACTCAACTATTTGTACCTGGCCATTGATGGCAAAGCCGTCCGGCAGCAGGTAGATGTAGGCGCCACTATCAATGACTTCGTAGAAATCACTTCCAGTTTACCGGAGCAGGCCCGCATTATAACCAGTGGTATAAACAATCTAAAAGATGGCGATGCAGTAGCACTCCCTTAAAAAAATAAAAAAATCGCCTCACCCAAAGGTAAGACGTAAGAGGTCATGTCATAGGGATGCGTTTCCTAATGACTTTTATAGCATACATGAATATTGTTAGAAAAGAATTATAAAAGCGCAAAAAATACAAAAAAATTTCAACAAGAAACCGCCAGACCTTACACAGGCCGGCGGTTTCTATGCAGTAGCACGTAAACAGCCTTAGAAGCGGAAGTCGCGTTTTCCATCGTTAAGTTCTGTCAAATGCTCAATGGCAATCTTACGAACTTTTTCATTGGTAATACGGGGAATTTCGTTGGCAATTACGGCCTCACCCTTTGCTTTGGTATCTGCCGAAGCATAGTCCTCTAAGTATTCCTTAAGCGTCATAAGGGCATTCGGCTGACAACAGTTGGCAATTTGTCCTGTCTTTACCAGACTCATAAACCTGTCACCTGTACGTCCTTCACGGTAGCAAGCCGTACAGAAGCTGGGAATATACCCCAAAGTCAACAGCCAATTTACAACTTCATCCAGAGTACGGCTGTCATTTACATCAAACTGAGCCGAATTATCGTCTTCTGCTTCTTTTTCATAATATCCACCAACACTAGTACTGGAAGCGCCGCTGACTTGGGATATGCCTAATTCCAGCACCCGCTCACGGGTTTTTTGGGATTCACGGGTAGAAACAATCATACCGGTGTACGGAACAGCAATCCGGAGCACAGTTACTATTTTGGCGAATATATCATCAGAAATAGCATTGCTAAAGTTTTCGGGGTCAATATCATCCGCAGGGCGAATCCGCGGAACACTGATGGTATGCGGGCCAACTCCCATAGCCGCCTCTAAATGTTCAGCATGCATAAGCAGACCAACAAAATCATAGCGGTACATATTTAAGCCAAACAAGACGCCTATGCCAACATCGTCAATCCCGCCTTCCATGGCACGATCCATAGCTTCAGTATGGTAGGCATAGTCTTTCTTTGGCCCGGTTGGGTGCAGCTCTTCATAGGCTTTTTTATTATAGGTTTCCTGGAAAAGAATATAGGTCCCAATGCCTGCTTCCTTGAGTTTACGGTAGTTTTCCACAGTTGTTGCGGCAATATTGACATTAACACGGCGAATAGCACCATTTTTATGTTTAATACTGTAAATAGTTTTGATGCTTTCCAAAACATATTCAATCGGATTATTAACAGGGTCTTCGCCTGTTTCCAACGCCAGCCGCTTATGCCCCATGTCCTGTAAAGCAGTTACCTCACGTACAATATCCTCTTGTGAAAGCTTTTTGCGGGAAATATTTTTATTTTTAAAATGATAAGGGCAGTATACACAGCCATTTATACAGTAGTTAGAAAGATATAACGGAGCAAACATTACAATACGGTTTCCATAAAGCTTTTGCTTGATTTCTTTTGCCAATGACATCATTTTTTCATTCTCATCTTCTAAGTCACACTCCAGCAGCACAGCCGCTTCACGGTGAGTCAGACCTTTGCAATCCCTGGCACGTTCTATAAGGCTGTCAATAAGTTCACGATTGCTTTTGTTTTGTTGAGCAAAAGCCAGCGTATCCAACACTTCCTGGTCGTCAATAAATTCAGTAGCAATTTTTGATTTACAATTATACATTAGAAACACTCCTTTTATTATTGTTTATCTGCGATTGGAGATAGCTTAGAATACACGGTTTTACTATTGACGTGGGGAATCATTCCTAACTTGCCGGAGAGAGCACTGATAATATCATTGGGAGCATCCATGACAATACTAATTACTGAAACATTACGTTTGGAATAAGGAATTCCCATTCTCCCTACAATGTACTCGCCATATTCGTGAAGAATATCATTTATCTTTTTGACGGAATCCTTGTTTTCAACCACAATTCCAATAAGCGCAATCCTTGTTTCCATAAGGCTTTTTAGCTCCTTAAAAATATAATATAAAAAATCCTTGTGACTCAAAAGGCCACAAGGATAGACGTCAATGATTAAGGGAAGCAATATCCAAGGCTATGCTTCTCCCTAAATTACACCTATTCTCTCGCCTTCTCATTTGGGACGAACCCTCATGCAATCAGCACGATACTTTGTTTTAACAATTTACCTATGGTTTGCCGCAAGAAAAAATGAAACTCATTTCATCTTAAACAGCTTACCTAAATATTGACTAAATCGTAACATATTTTCAGATAAAAAACAATACTCACATTTCTTTTACCTGTATTACTTCCTCATATACAAAGACAAACTCCTGCCAAACAATTTGGCAGGAGTTTGTCTACTACTGTCTGGCAGCCGCCGTGAGCCTGTCAGACATTAACTACATCACTTCTTCTACATCTTTAGCAGGTTTTATCGAAAACCATACTTTTACGGCATCAACGATAACAAAGACGATGAGAATCATCATTACTACACTGGCACCAGCCAATAACCATTGCGCTTTTGGTACGTAGAATTCAAATATATTGTAGAAACCTGCGGTCATTGCTGTTACAAGCATAAAGCAAAGGGGAATAAGTGTAACCCACAGATATTTTGCTTTCCCCATCCGCAGCAACATGGTAGTGCCAATAGTTAACGCCATGCTGGCAAGCAATTGGTTAGAAAGGCCGAATAATGGCCAAATGGATGCAATCGAACCGCCAAATAGCAGATAACCCCAGGCGAAAGAAATTAAAGCACTAGTGAAGATGATACCTGGAATCCAATGTGCGTCAGCAAGTGGCTTGTACACCATGCCACCAACTTCTTGTAATAAGTAGCGGCCAACCCGAGTACCAGCATCAATAATCGTTAAAATGAACAAAGCTTCAAACATGATCGCGAAATGATACAGGAAGGACATAAAGCTTTCCAAGCCAGGGATTTGGGCAAAAATATGCGCCATACCCACTGCAAGTGATACTGCGCCACCTGGACGACCGGCAATATCTTCACCAACCAGTTGTGCTAAGATTGGAAGTTCCTGAACATTCATCCCCAGTTTTGCAAATACTGCCGGAGCACTGTTAATGGCAAAGTAATCGGCAGGAATCAAGCTGGTTGCTGCAATCAGCGCCATAATACTTATAAAGGCTTCAGCAAGCATGGCCCCAAAACCGATTGGTAAAATTTCGCTTTCGTTAGTTATCATTTTTGGTGTTGTACCGGTGGCAATAATGGAGTGAAATCCGGAAATTGCCCCACAGGCAACAGTGATACAAACAAACGGCCAGACAGGACCGGGAACAACCGGGCCGCCCCCACTGACAAACTGAGTAATTGCCGGCATATGGATTTGCGGATTAACAATGATAATCCCGATAGCCAAAGCACCGATGGTGCCGATTTTCATATAGGTGCTCAAATAATCACGCGGTGCTAATAAGAGCCATACAGGAAGTGCAGCAGCAATAAAACCATATACAGGAAGAATAATATCTAATTGTGTACGGCTAAGTGTGAACAAAGGTGCCCATGAAGAGCCCTGAACCCAAGCTCCGCCAAATACAGCAGCAATAACCATAACCACACCAACAAAAGATGCTTCACCAATATGACCAGGACGCAGATAGCGCATGTAGACGCCGATAAAGAGTGCAATTGGAATAGTTGCACCAACCGTAAATGCACCCCACGGACTGTTAAACAAGGCATTGGCAACGGCAATGCCCATACCTGCCATGGTAATAACCAGAATGAAAATGACGGCAATTGCAGCAGCTAAACCAGCGGAATTGCCGATCTCAGCTTTGGCAATTTCGGCGATAGAACGACCGTCATGGCGAACAGATGCAAATAGGATAATCATATCATGGACTGCACCGCCCATGCAGGCACCAATAAGTATCCAGAGAGTGCTCGGCAAATAACCGAACTGTGCTGCAAGTACCGGCCCAACAAGTGGACCAGCACCAGCAATAGCGGCAAAATGATGTCCGAAAGTTACCCATTTATTTGTGGGTACATAGTCATGACCGTCTTCGTGGACAACAGCCGGAGTCGGGCGCTTAGTATCAAGTGCCAAAACTTTCGCTGCAATGAAGGCGCCATAATAACGATAGCAAAGAGTTAGCACCAAAGCCGAAATAATAACAAGATAAAGACCATTCATAAAGCTTGCCTCCTTAAATTTATTAAATTATTTACTAAAATAAATATAAGGTAAAAATTCGCATTAATAAATACAATTTATATGAATGATCTAAAATGATATATGAATAGAAATATCACCGGGTGAATAGAAATGAGCTACTGTGATGCTCTCACATTCACTTTGACATCATAAAATGTGCTTCCATTTCCCTTATCTGTTAAGCGCTGTGAGGTCAGAGTATTGACTGAACGATTGCCTGGAGCATGTTCAAGCCACCATACTCCTTCAGTGACAACAATCCCAGGCGGAATGTTAGCTGAAATTCGTAATGTAAAAGCTACCTCGCCACGTTCGTTGCTGGCAATAACAAATTGATCCTCTTTCAGCCCCATTTTTCCGGCATCCTCCGGATTCATTTGCAAAAGCATTTTATTGTTCTTGGTCAGGTCTGCTCTTTCATTAAACGATGAGTTTAACAAGCGCATATCAGGCGCATTAACCAGCCAAAATTCGGCATCATCCCCGTGCGGCTTTGTATAGTTAGGCAAAATATCGTCTTCCCGGGGATTGAGAATTTCTATTTTTCCTGATGGAGTCCTAAACTGAGTCTTGTAACCTTCAGGCAGCAGTAATTCCAGTGGTCGTCCTTCCCGCAATGTTTCGAGCTGAGCGCTTACCAGCCAGGAAGATGGTTTAGCCAAAATAGCATCAATTAAATCATCAGCTGACTGTTTAAAGAAAGGTTTATTAATCCCCATTGCGTCTGCCAGCAAAGAAAATACCTCCCAGTTGGATTTTGCTTGTCCTACTGGCAAAATTGCAGGATAGGCGCGCTGCATTACGTAGTTTCCGTAGGAGCGGTACATATCGCTGTGTTCGAGTGAGGTAGTTGCCGGTAAAACGATATCAGCATATTTCGCCGTATCAGTTATGAAACGTTCATGAACAACAGTAAACAAGTCCTCCCGCGCCAATCCCTGTAATACCTGGTTCTGATCAGGAGCAATGGCTGCAGGGTTGGAATGATATACATACAGACTCTTAATTGGGGGAACAACCACTTCATTTAGAGCCTGACCCAGTTTATTCATATTGACCATTCGCGTTGGCTGTTCCTGAAACTCCTCATGAGTTACCATGGTACTCGCAAAAGCCGCATCGGTAGATGTACCAGTCAACAGTCCTCCCCCCGGTTTTCCCCAGGCACCGACCACTCCAGGCAAACAAGTAATTGTTCTAACATTCATTGCGCCATTGCTATAACGGGATAAACCGCTGCCCATCCGAATAAAAGGAGCCCCTGCTGTCGCATACTGCCTGGCTATCTCTTCAATTGTGCCAACAGCAATACCGGTTATCTCACTAACTAGCTCAGGTGAATACTTCGGCAAAACAGTTGTTACTAATTCCTCATATCCTTGTACATATTGACCTATAAAATCCTTATCCGCCAGGTTCTCCCGTGCTATTACATGCATCATACCGAGTGCCAAAGCACCATCAGTACCTGGACGAACAATAATCATTCGATCAGCGATTTTTGCTGTAGGTGTCTCATAAGTATCAATTAGCCACACCTTGGCTCCTTGTTTTTTGGCAATATTTATATCATGCATACTATGAATATTGGTTGCCAGCGCATGAATACCCCAAAGAATAATCAAATCGCTGCTATGAATCTCATTGGTATGAGGCGCCATTGTCTGCCCCATAACAGCATTCCAGCCATATCCTTTGGCTGGGGAACAAATCGTTCGCTCCAGGCGTGAAGCACCTAGGCTATAGAAGAACGGATGTCCGGCGCTGCGCTGCACAACCCCCATGGTCCCAGCATAGGAATAGGGCAGTATGGCCTCGGCTCCATACTGAGCAATAATTCCCTTCCAGTTTGCTGTAATTCGCTCAAAGGCTTCCTCCCAGGAAATCGGCGCAAATTTGCCACTCCCCTTACTGCCAATCCGCCGCAAGGGCGTGGCGATTCGCCGCTCTGAATGGACTGTTCGTTCATAATGAACCATCTTCGGACACAGTGTTCCTCTTGTAAATGGGTGATCCGGATCGCCCTCCACCTTGACAACCCTGCCATCAGCTACATGGACAAGCAGACCACATGTATCCGGGCAATCATAGGGGCAGACTGAGCGTACTATTTTCTTCATATGCGACTCTCCTTTACTATTTTTCTGGCAATGAAATAATTTATTTTCCTTGTTCTAGCGGCAACAGTACAGTAATGGCCGTTCCTTGTCCAACCTTGCTTTCCACCCGAATACTGCTATTATGCTGCTCGGCAATCCAACTGGCAATGGATAACCCCAGCCCAGTTCCACCGGTGGCCTTAGTACGGGATTTATCCACACGGTAAAACCGGTCAAATATCCGGGTTTGCTCCTCGACTGGTATGCCGATACCGTCGTCCTGTACAGTAATAGCAAGCTGAGTACCCTGGTGCTCAGACGTAATACGGATCGTTCCCCCAACCGGAGTATACTTTACACTGTTTTCCAAAAAAATCCGGAGCATTTGTTTAATCAAGGCTCCATCGGCCTGAATAATGGCTGGGGCATTACCGGCTAATTCTACCTGATGCTCAGGGGCAATTATCCTAGTCTCACGCACAACTTCGTCGATAAGCCGTTCGATTGCGAGCGGCGTTTTATTTACTACCTGCTTACCCTGGTCGGCACGGGCCAAAAACAGCAATTTTTCCAGTAATACATGCATATTGCTCGCTTCTGATTGTATCGCACTGATACCTTCTGTCAATATGGCCTCATCCTGTTTGCCCCAGCGGTCAAGCATATCAGCATACCCACTGATAACAGTTATCGGCGTACGCAGCTCATGGGAAGCATCGCTGACAAACCGGCGCTGCTGCTCAAAACCGGCTTGAATCCGGTTTAACATATGGTTAAACGTTGTGGCTAGTTTGGACAGCTCATCTCCTGCTTCGCTGACCCTGAGCCGCTTTTCCAGGTTGTCGATTTCAATCAACTTGGCAGCTTCGGTCATATCGCGTACAGGCCGCAGGATCCTGCGGCTGATATAAAGGCCGGCAGCAATAGCGATTACTAACCCAAGCAAGCTTGTTCCAGCCAAACTGGCTGCCAAAATACGGAGAAAGTGGAACTCAGCAGAAAGTGGTCTGATAAACTGCAAAGTGTATTGGCGGCCGCCAGACCACACAAGCTGTTGTCCATAAAGGTCATCGTCAGCAGGGAAATTATGAAAACCTTTTTTCTTATCTGACAACAGTTCCCGATGCCGGGGCGGTCTATGTTCAAAATTCCGCAGGTAGGGAGCATTGTCTAACAGTAAGCGGTTTTGTTCATCAAAGATCCGCAACAATACGCCTGTTGCTAACAAATCCTGCTCTAACAACTGCTGATCGATTAGATTGCCTGCTGCTAGATAGCGAATAACATTCTCCCGGCTGCTATCCAAGTCTTTTTGCGCTTGGGTGACGAGAAAAAGCTTTACCCCACCCATAGTTAACAAACTAGTCAGGAGTAAAATACAAAACAAAATTACAGCATAGATAAGCGTTAATTTTATGGATACCGGCAATTTTGTCAACCTATGCTTACTCTTTGACCACATAACCTACTCCCCGGACGGTGTAAATATATTTTTGTCCATATTTTTCATCTAACTTACCGCGTAAATAACGGATATAGACATCAACCACATTGGTATCGCCAGTATAATCATAGCCCCACACCTCGTGGAGGATGCGATCACGGCTCATTACAATGTGCTTATTGCGAATAAGATATTCCAGCAAGTCATACTCCTTTTTTGTTAAGGACACTGGTTGACCGCTGACCTCAGCTTCATATCGCGAGGGATATAAGGTCAGATCGCCAATTGTGAGCGTGTCAGCCGTCAATTCATTGTGCGTTTCCTTGTTTTTACGGAGTGCGACCCGAATACGGGCAAATAACTCTTGAACAGCAAAGGGTTTGGTCAAATAATCATCCGCACCCGTATCTAACCCCAGGACTTTATCTTCAATCGCATCTTTGGCAGTGACCATAATTATCGGCATATCAGACAACTCCCGGACACGCCGGCAGATTTCCAGCCCATCAAGTTCGGGCAGCATAACATCAAGCACCACCAAATCAAAAGTTTCCTGAACTATCCGGTCCAAAGCACGGCGACCATTGGTTTCAATCAGTGTCTGATATCCCTCATGCTCTAATTCCAGTTGAAGGAACCGGGCAATTTTATACTCGTCTTCGACAATTAGAATTCGTTTATCAGTCGTCATATATACCCCCCCTTACTATATGAAACCATGTCTTCAACTAAAAGAAAAGCGCAGCAAGCTATTTCTAATCATATTTTAATCATATTTTAATGGCAGTATAAGGATTATTCGTTATTCTATATCCAAAGTACAACACGAAAGGGGATTACATTTAATGATTAAAGAATATTTTACCGCCACAAAAGAAACGTTACAGCGCCACAAAAAGAAGCTGGGAGGCCTGGTGGTTGCTGCGCTGCTGGTAACAGCGCTGTCAGCAGGAGCGCATGCCATGTTCCATATCCGGGGTGTGGTCACCGGTGTTGACGCTAATAGAGTTACTGTAGCCAATTTTTTCTGGAGCCAAACAGTTGACTTAACCGGCGCTCCGATAAATATCGCCGCTATTAAGCCTGGTGACCGAATTCTTATTCAGAAAAATCTGCAAGGCAATGTCCTCTACTCTGCCAGCTTTGCTCCTGGCCCCAAAGCACGGTTTGGGCCCGATCATATGCGTGGACATGGGAATGCTCATCATGAGCCAGGTGGTTACCATGAAGATGGCCGTCGCTAAGCCGCAGCCAACCCAGGTATTACTAAGTCGCATTTGACATTAAAAAGAAACAAAGCAGGCAGCTTCATAAGAAGTCGCCTGCTTTGTTTCTTTAGCTTAGAACTCTTGCAGAAAAATTAAAATAGTACCATTTGCGAATTCTTCAAGTTTTTTACGATCCGTTCTGTAATTTTATCGGTTGCACAAGGTCTGCCAATAAGCAGCGGTGAATTAACATCATGCCGCTTCCTATTTTCAAGCACAGCCTTTTCGCTGGCGGTGGCATAGCAATAAACACAACCATGCGGGCAGCAATCATAGGCGCCGATATCTACGCTATCAATGCACTGACAATATTCACGCTGTCCCTTTGCCTTTTTCCTATCAATAGCATAGCCAATAATCGTCTCAATAGTGTGCTTATTAATGCAGGCGGCATGCCTTATGCCAAATTGACTAAGCTCAATTTGCTCAGAGCAAGTTTCGAGGGAGATGTTATTCAGCCTGGCAATCTCAGCAAACTCTTCCGCTATTTTTAACATGCTCAGTATATCAACCTCGCTGTCAATAATGCCTTTTGCATTCTTGCAGGTTTTGGCATACAAATCAACATAGCTAAAAATACACTTGTTAGTATACCCTTTTAGCAAGTGGCACATCTTGGCAAAGGTATGGACATGATATTCTATCGTAAACTGTTGACTGACAATGATAGGATCATAACGCCATATGGTACGATGACTGCCTATTTTATTACTGAGTACTTTAAAGCTGTCAATAACCTTTGCTTTTTCAGGCAGATTATATTCGATATCTTTACCATATAGAGTCATCGTCCATTGAAAATAATACTGATAGCCGAGCGCGTCTATCCTATCTAACTTATCGAACATTGGTGCTGCGTTTTTTGTCCAAAACACAATACAATCAATATCCTCGGTGTTAAGCGGTATTTTGCTGATTTGTTTAGGATTCATCGGATTTCTTACATATACATAACCAGCCTTCAAGCGATTTACAAACCATTCCGAATAGAAAGCCGGTATATCGGTCCTTCTGCTTGCACTGATTATCATGTTTTCACCATTTGTCAATCAGTTTTTTCGCGCATAATTTTCGCATGGATTTTCAAAATCTTTTGCCCGTAGGTCGTACCTGGAACAGCCCATTTACCATTAAGTTCAGTCCAGGTTTTCGCTCCGCCAAAGTTCTTGCTGCATTTTAAAAGATTGTACCGGGGATCAACAATTTCTTTCTTCGGCGGTTCTGTGGACGCATAACCTAACAGATGCTGTATCTGAGCTCTGACACCGATTTGCGCTGAAATAAACCATGCTCCCCGTCCCCCATCGCCAACTGTCCCTAAACCACAATAATTGTTTTGTAGCGGTATCACATCACCGCCATACTTAAAATTACCAGTTTCATTCAACGCCTGGGCAAATGCAACGTCAGGCCGGATGCCTTCGTCTGTTGCCTCAGTATAAAAATCGTCGACTAATTCTTCCGCTGAAACAGTAAGCGCTGGAAATGGATTCTTGCTAAACAGGTACTGCAGACATTGCTCCTTGGTCGCCAGCGGCGGCCCCATAATTGATAAATCAAACACCGTGTTGCTGTTAAGTTCATCCCCCATTAGCGGTGACCCAGCAAGCGCCACCGGCATAAAAACAAATAAAACGCTAGCAACTAACACCAGAATACGCATTTCATTTCCCCCATAGATTTTCATCAGACTATCTGCTTCACATCAATCTGCATTCTCCACAGAAAGTCTGCATTCCTCTAGCCTGTTCTGCTATTTCAAATTAAAAAAGTCGCCTAAACCAAAAGTCCAGGCGACTTTAAAGAGAAATCACCGCTGCTTTATCTTAGTGCATACTGAGAACTTAGAGGCGAGGAGTTATTGAACGAAGAATTGTGAAGGGTTATATCCAGCATGCCACTCACATCCCTTTTTACAACTTGTACGGTCAAATGAATTTCTGCACTGTTGCTATATGTAGTATCGTACATTTTTCTTGGGTACATAAGAAGAACTTTTAGGGTACTTAGACTACGACCATTACCCTTTTCTTACGGATCAATTTTTACGCTATTATTCAAACTTGCAATACTATTCGCTACCACGATAATGCTGGCCAAATTAGTAATCGGGTCTAAAGCAAGTTGTTCAAGAATCTCTTCTAATATTAACATTGTAAAAATCACAATAGAGTTGCCAGCAGCTACGGTCGTTTTAGTCGAATTGGCTAATCTTCTCGCTTTTTTTTCTAATTCCTCCAGGCACAAAACAGTACAACAATCTGGAACGTTGTGGGATTGCATAAAAGTATCCCTCCTTGATTTAGTATATTCACTAAATTTTCAAGTGTCCCATCACCTTAGCCTGTCTAGATTAACGAGAAAAACGGTTTTGTAATTTTTGTAGTGGTTTTAACAGGTAAGCAGTTCCCACTCAGCGTGCTTAAATCCCACCAAAACCTTGTTGCCAGTAATCAAAATAGGACGTTTGACGAGCATACCATCAGTTGCAAGCAGCGCAAGTTGTTCCGAATCAGACATGGTTGACAGTTTATCCTTAAGACCCAGGGACTTGTACAAAATCCCGCTTGTATTAAAAAATTTTCTAAGCGGCAGCCCGCTGCGTGCTTGCCATTCTTCTAGCTCAGCTACTGTCGGGTTTTGTTCCTTAATATCCCGCTGTTCGTATGGTATTTGATTATCCTCCAGCCACTTCTTCGCCTTTTGGCAAGTAGTACATTTCGGGTAACATACAAAAGTGATCATACCCACGCCTCCTTCTACTTCACTGATCGCAATTACTATAGAACCATAAAACGAATAGGATCAACAGCATTGCCATTTACTCTGACTTCATAATGAACATGTGGTCCTGTGCTTCTCCCAGTACTGCCCATATAGGAAATAATTTGACCCTTTTTCACGCTTTGACCAGCATTAACTAGTACGCTGGAATTATGACCATATATTGTTTCAATACCATTGCCATGATCAATTTGCACGATATTGCCATAGCCTCCAGACCAGCCACTTTGTACAACAACCCCATCAGCAGTAGCAAAAATAGGTGTACCGATACTATTGGCAATATCCATCCCCGGATGTAATTCACTACCCCCACCCCAAGGTGAACTACGCCAGCCAAAACCAGAAGTAACATCTCCGCTTGTCGGCCAAATAGAAGGCGTAATTGCTAGCTTTGCAACCTTCTTCGCAATACTTTCAAGGTCTTGAGCCTGTCCACTCCCACTAGGCTGGATTGGTCCCTGTTTACTAAGTTCCTGCGTAATAGGTTCCTGCTCAGTTGTTGGAATACTGCTCGCACTAGTTATCTGGTGATGATTTGTGAAAATCCCTACCCCAAATATAATAAGTACGCACATTAGCGGAATCAGCCATTTGACAGAAATAGCTCTCATCCACCTACTGCCTACTTTCTGCTCATTATGCGTTTCATCCGAACTATGCATTACTGTATCTCCTCCCGAAAAAATATAGTAGCCACAACATTTTGACAGAGCTAGGCAGCTAACTGCTATGCCCAACCATCAAAGTCATAGCATGATTAATTTACATTATAACGGAAACTCGTCCATTTTACCATTTGATGATTTAATCTGAATATTGTCGCAATTACCGTTTAACACTTATTCGCTATACATAATGCAAGAAATATGGCGTCGGTTCAGGCGGAGTTGACTCTCCACCTGAATTCCCGCTGTTTCAGCCTTGCTGAAATGAGTTCACCAAATTACAAAAATTTTCAATAAATAGTTAAAATTTGCAGGATTTTTATTTTACATGTAGAAGAACGAATAGTTCATTACAATATAAATTAGTTTTATCGTTTTACATTCATTTAGTTTCACTTTTTTGTTCAGCTAACTATATTTTACTGAGGTGATTCCTTGGTTCCATATGATAAAACCGAGCATCTATACACCTTGATTCATAAAATTAACCGCAAATTACGGAGCCCAAAGTTTGACTTAACAGACCAGCGTCTATTACCACCTATTACCAAGGTTCAGTGGTGGATCTTGAAATCAGTGTGGGACCGCAAGCAATGTTGTGCCGGTGATCTTGCGAAAACGATAGGTGTTCGTCCCGCCACCATGTCACAAATGCTTGACCGCTTAGAGAACGCCGGACTCATTACCCGATTTACCGATGCCGCCGACGCCAGAATGCGGATAATCCGCTTAACTGATCAAGGACAGAACATGTTTCACAAGTCAGAATCCAAATTTGTCCAAAAGCTAGCCGGTCCGCTCGGGTACTTGACCCCGGAAGAACAGCAGTTCTTAATAATGTTACTGGAAAAACTGGTCAAACAGTTTCCGCAGCAAAATAATGACTGACGCCATCCGGGCTGCAGATAGACCCCGGAGCAATCAAGCTGCCATCCAGGGCAGCTTGATATATCGG
Source organism: Sporomusa sp. KB1 (assembly GCF_007830295.1). Lineage (GTDB taxonomy): Bacteria > Bacillota > Negativicutes > Sporomusales > Sporomusaceae > Sporomusa. The sequence continues at coordinate 47,081 of NZ_VLKC01000001.1, forward strand.
CAAATACAAAAGTAAATTTTCCGATTTTTAACCGCCAAGAACGCCAAGAAAAACACAGTTTATGCCGTGGGATATGTATAACCACAGAGAACACAGAGTACGCAGAGGGAAATGCATGTCAAGCCGTTCCCTCTGCGTACTCTGCGTCTCTGTGGTTCAATAAACTTTAACTTTCGTGCTGTTCGCCCTAATAGCCATAAATCATAAGCTCGCCGCTAAAATTTCGGCAATATCCAAAACCTCAATATTATGAGAACCTTCCAATTTCACTGCTTCAGAGAAAACCATTTTACAAAACGGACAGGCAGTCCCAATTACTTCAGCCCCGGTTGCAACAGCTTCTTTGACGCGATTACCGGTGATCAAATTGTCGGCGGTAGGCGTTGTCCAAATCCTACCGCCACCAGCCCCGCAGCAAAAAGCTCGCTGCTTTGAACGCGGCATTTCTGCTAGCTGCATCTCAGGAACCGCTTTGATAACCTCCCGCGGCGGACTGAATACATCATTATACCGTCCTAAATAACAAGGATCGTGAAATACAACCACCTTAGCAAACGATTTATTAGCCAACAACTTCCCCTCCCGGAGTAAGTTCGCCAAAAAATCAGCGTAGTGTAGTACTTCAAACCCGCCGCCATATTGAGGATATTCATTTTTCAAGGTGTTAAAACAATGCGGGCAAGTAGTGATGATCTTTTTAATCTTCAGCTTATTCCAAGTAGCAATATTATCATTTACTGCTTTTTCAAAGAGAAATTCATTGCCCATGCGCCGGGCAGTATCCCCGCAGCACCATTCCAAACTACCAAGAACAGCAAAGTTGACGTTAGCCGCCTGTAAAAGTTTTATAAAGGCTGCTGCCGTTTTTTGCGCTTTGGCATCAAAAGCAGCTGCACAACCGGCGTAATAGAGATATTCCGCCTGGGGATTTTCCTGAATAGTAGGTACAGACAACTCCTTGGCCCATGGAAGACCCTCTTTGCGACTATAACCCCAAGGACTGCCCTGGCCGGTGATCCCGGCAAAGACTTGCTGCATGCCTTCACTGATATTACCTGCGGTCAATACCAGGTAACGTCGCATATCAATTAATTTGGAAATATGTTCAATGGATACCGGGCAGGCCTCCAGGCAGGCCCCACAGGTTGTGCAGCTCCAAATAAATTCCTGATCAAACAACCCCCCGGCCAGATTTTTTTTGAATTTATCTCCATTGGCCTTTTTATCTGTTTTATTTGCTTTATCTGTTTTTGTACCTATTTCTTGTTTTGTGATAGCCCCAGAAGTTTTTCCCTTCAGCAACCGGGGAGCTCTTGCTTCGATGTGTTTACGCAGACGACCGTTTATGGCCCGTGGTTTAAGCGGTTCACCACTTAATTGCCCCGGACATTGGCCATTACACCGGCCACATTTAACACAGGAATACACATCAAACAGTTGCTTCCAGGTAAAATCCTCCATGTAGTTGGCCCCAATAACAGCTTTGCACTTACCGTCCTGTTGGATTTTACTTAAAGCTCCCTTAGGAGCAAGGGTATGCCAATAAGCGTTAAAAGGAGCAAAAACCAGGTGTAAATGCGAAGAATTAGGAATAATAAAACACAATGAAAATACAGCCAGGAAATGAGTCCACCAGAAAATAGGCATAACCTTATATAAAGTAACTTCATTACTATTTACAAAAAACTGTGAACTGGCAAAAGCCAGCGGGGCAGCCGTAATCAAATTCAGGTCTTGCCCTAAGGCAAACCGGACAGCGTGAAAACCAACCTCAGTCAATACAATGGCTAAAATCAAGCCAAGTTTAACAAAGTCGGCGACACCGTTCTTCAGCCATTCCGGCTTCCTGACCGTTCTGCGGGTTGCAGCTCCTACTACGCCAACTATGATCAAAGCATTACAGATATCTTTTATAAACAAAAAATAATAATTATCCCCTATATAGTGAATATTGGTATTAAACAGTCCTTCTGCGGCCATATTCGGCATACCAACCAATAAAATCAGAAAGCCGAACACTATGAACAGGTGAAACAAACCAAACACGGGGTATTCCCGGACCTTCCTTTGCGCAACTACGTTAGTAAAAAAATATTTCCACCGTTCAACAGGACGATTGTGACGGTTTTCGCTTCGGCCTAATTGCGTAAAACGATAACGGCGAAAAACTCCGTAGATAAAATAGCCCACTGCGGTTACAGTCATCAGGGAAAAGACAAATACAGCCATCAATGTCATCTTCATAAAATCACCCAACTTGTAATTAGATTTAAAGAAATGGGCCTATCTTCTCTTAGAACTGCAACATTCAAATGAACGCATTGTCCAGCGCCGAAAGCGACAATTATAACAGGAAATTGTATCATCTGCTATCATTTCTTCTTCCACATCAACCCGAAAGTTCAGACATTTTTTCGCTATCCTGGCAGCACCTGTCCAATCTTGCTTGCCACCGCTAAATTCTTTTGCACCCTTTTCATTTATCAGCCACAAGAGTCCTCATCTCCTCATAGGCGCTAAGTTGGTTTTTGGAACATGTTTTCCACCCAACCCGTTCATTAGTGTCATTTAACTGTTGAACCAAAATCACTGCCTTGCCTTCAATAAAAATCGGCTTAACCATATTCTCCAACAAGACAAATTCACCAGCCTCCAAACAGGCGCCCTCCAAGCTTCTTACTTCATCAACAGCTGGATGAGCGCAAAAATCCTGCACTGTAATAATGTTATCCGGAGCATCAAATTTTAGCGTTCCCTTAAACCGGCCATCGTTGTAACTTAACCGCAAGCCAACCCCGGCTAAGGCTCCGATGATTCCTTGCCCATTGCCCCCATGTTCGGAAAGATGAATGTTCAACTTTCTGGCTAAACTATAGGCATCGGCTTTGGTTAACACTTCCCGCTTGGCTTTGTAGCCAAAATCTATCAAACTCTGCTTATCAAGCGAATCATCAATTACCGCTACACATAAGCCAGGGTCGGCCTCGACTTGACTTTCCCTCACGAGAAATTCAGCTGCATAGTCAATAATCTGCTGAAGACAGCCGTTTTCGATATCAGCGACAAAACACATTGAACTATTATGTGAGGTATAGGGAATAGCCGGATCGAGCAATAATTGGTGGCGGGTAATCCAGGAGCATTTACCCCAGTTGTGTTCTTCAATAGCACCTGCGATCATTTCAGCCAGTGTTCCCGTTCCTCTACTGTCAATACTATCGGTGTCATCAATACATACAAGAAGTTTCATAAAACTCACCCCTCTTATCCATTCATCTCTATTGTTTCCTGTTCCTTTTTATCAGTATTTCAAAGGCAATCCACCCGGCAACTAAGACAATTCCAATAGGAGTTATCCAATTAGTAAGGTTTGCTGTTATTTCCTTGGGTTTATTATCCAAATCCTGAATACTTGTTTCTGTAGCTGCGGCCGTATTGGCAGCAGCTTGCTGTTGCTCTGGTTTTTCCGCCGGCAATTGCTTGTCCTTACCACTCAGGTCATTAGGCGCAACGACGTTAGCCGGGGTGGCCGGGGTAGCGGCGGCAGGCTGTATGTCATCCGGCTCAGTAGCAGACTGGGGCGGTTGTACTACCGCCTCGCCTTTGGTCTTAAAGGCAATCGTTATTCCTGTTCCGCCAAGCGTTGCGCCGTTCTTAGCTTTTAATTCCGGGGAAATCTTTAAGTAATAAGCAGTACCGGGACGTAAGGGATTCACCGGTTGCACAAAGATGTTTTGCCTTTGGCTAAAATCAATAGTATCATCCAGCTTAGTTACACTAACCGGTATATTTTCATCATCCTGAGAAACAAGGCTAACACATTTACTGTTAACTCCCCAGATAAGACTATTTACTACATTTTTATCAAATTGCAAATTTAATTTGGCGTCTATAGGGACATCTACGGCATTTTCCACATTACCGCCGCCTACCAGAGTAACAGTTGCTAAATTGAATGATTTTTGACCTGGCACCCCTGGTGAAGCTGCCTGATTTCCCCCTTCAGCATAGGCAAAAGCAGCTACTTGCATAAACAAAATAATCAATATCGCACTTATCGGCTTCCATTTTACTTTGCCAAGCATGTTCTCACCCCGCGCAAAATTTAGTACCCCTTATATTGTCTACCCGCCAAAAGCGCCAACTTTTTCCCTGGCGTTTTCGGCGGTTTATTCACTATCCTTACTGTTCAGAGTCTTATAGCGTACCAGAATTAGCCGGAGGGGCAGCGGTATCAGACTGTATATCACCAGACTTAGCAGACTGGGGCGGTTGCACAGTCGCCTCCCCCTTGGTCTTAAAGGTAATAACTATCTCGTCCCCGTTGGTTCCACCAAGCGTGGCACCGTTCTTAGCTTTTATTTTTGGGGAAATCTTTAAGTAATAAGCAGTACCTGGCCTGAGGGAATTCACCGGTTGCACATATATATTTTGCCTTTGGCTAAGATCAACACTATCATCTAGCTTGGTTGCACTGATCGGTATATTTTCATTGTCCTGAGAAATAAGGCTAACACATTTACTATTATGTTCCCAGTTAAAAACTGCATTTTTATTAAAATGTAATTTGAATGTCGGTTCCACCGATATATCAGTGGCAGCTTGCAGATCTCCACCATCTACCATAGTAACAGAGATTAAGTTGAACGACTTACCCTGTCCGCCTCCGTCCCCTTGCGCATAAGCAAAAGCAGCTACTTGCAGCAATAAGATGGTAAATAACGCACTTATCAATTTGACTTTTAATTTGCTAATCATTTACTTCACACCTTCCAAAACATTATTCTAATTTTTAAAGAAAAAATGGCACGACAAATAATACACCAGCCACCAACAGAGAAATTTTATCCCTCCTTGCCAAAGACAAATTACGCATCCGGAAATGATTGGGACTTCCCGCATAACACCGGCTGGCCATGGCCATGGCCAAGTCATCAGCCCGTTGTAAGGAAGCGGCTAATAATGGAATTAATACCGCTGTCATACTTTTTAACCGGATTATAAGATTGGGTGAATTAAACGGTGCCCCCCGGGCTCGCTGCGCCCTGGTAATGGTCTCTGCTTCCTCCAGGATTGTGGGAATAAACCGGAAAGCTGTACCGATGATCATCGCAAACTGGTGGACCGGTATCTTTACGTACCGAAGTGGTGCCAGCAACGCTTCGATACCTGTGGCCAGACTAACTGGTGATGTCGTCATGGTTAGTAAGGAGGAACACAAATACAGTATTAATAACCGGAACAGAGTTGTGATACCTAGTTCAATACCTTCTTGGGTAATACTTACAAACCCCACATGCAACAGCGGATTACCCTTGGTAAGCAGCAACTGAACAGCAAAGGTCATTACTAACATCAGACTCAGTTTACGCAAACCACGCATAATTGGTTTAAGTTTTAGCCGGGATAAAATAATTGCCGCCATAATCAACAGAATACTATATAGCAACACGAACCATTTCGCGTCAAACAATACCGAAAAGGTGATGAACAGGCAGCTAATTATTTTGGTTCTGGGATCTAACCGGTGCAAAAAAGAATCACCTAGTACAAATTGACCCAGCTTTATGTTTTTCATAGACGAGTCTCCTTAGGAAACAGATTAACCGCCAAGGATTTTTACTATTTCCGCTTCCGCCTCTTCAAGGGTAGTAATACCGGTATTAACTGCTTTCCCACGTGCGGCCAGGGAAAAAATCACTTGTAGAAAATCAGGCAAAATAATCCCGGCTACCTTACGCAAGCCGCTTTGCGCTAAAACTTCCCGGGGATGCCCATGCATAATCAATTTGCCTTGTTCCATAACAGCGATATTATCAGCCAGAGTGATAACATCTTGCAGACTGTGGGAGATCATCACTACAGTGGTGTGATCTTCCTGCTGCAATTTTTTTATTAGCTGTAAAACAATCTCCCGACCACCAGGGTCCAAACCGGCAGTTGGCTCATCCAGTACCAGTATCTCCGGTTGCATGGCCAGCACGCTGGCGATGGCTACCCGCCGTCGCAAACCACCACTGAGACAAACCGGCGGCAACTCAGCAACCGCTGAATCTAAACCAACCCTGGCCAAAGCCCGGCTGGTTCGGTATGCAACCTCCCCGGCATCAAGCCCGAGGTTCCGCGGACCATAGGCTACATCGGCAAACACCGTATCTTCAAACAGTTGTTGTTCCGGGTACTGAAATACCAACCCTACTTTGCGCCATAATTCATTCCGGGACTGTTTATGTGCGGTATCCTGGCCGCAAATGCTTACCTGACCTGAGGTGGCGGCCAGCAGCCCGTTAAAATGCTGCACCAGCGTCGATTTTCCTGACCCATTGGTCCCCACGATACCCAAAAACTCACCCTGGTTAACAGACAAAGTAACATTGTCCACAGCCTTTTTTTCGTAAGGAGTACCCGGACAATAGACATAGCTTACATTTTCTACCTCGATAATTGGCATATAGTTTCCACCAGTTCCTGTACAGTATTAATGCCTTGGTCTATTTCATACCCCCTTGTTCTCAGATTATTAACTAACCGGACAATTCCTGGCGGGGCAAAACCAACCTGTGCCAATTCCAGCGGTGCCGCAAACAACTGCCTGGGCACTCCGTCAAGCAGGACTGTGCCGTGCTCCAGCACAAGTAAGCGGTTAGCCCGGACCATATCCTCCATATAATGGGATATCAACACAACAGTAATGTTATATTGCTTATTAAGTATTGTTAAGGTTTCCAGTAGTTCCTGACGGCCAGCAGGATCAAGCATTGAGGTGGGTTCGTCTAAAATCAAATGGTCTGGACGCATTGCCAAGGCTGAGGCAATGGCCACTTTCTGTTTTTGTCCGCCGGATAACAGGTGCGGAGCATGCCGGCGCAATTCTGCCAACCCCACAGCTTGCAGGGCCCAATCCACCCGTGCTTGTACCTCTTTGGCAGGCAGCCTGAGATTTTCCGGCCCAAAGGCCACATCTTCCTCAACAATGGCGCTAATCAGTTGATTATCGGGATTCTGAAAGACCATACCTACGTGGCTTCTTATTGCTTGTAACAAATTATTGTCCGCGGTATCCAACCCGTTAACAATCACCCGGCCGCCGGTAGGCCGGATTAAACCATTGATCAGCCGGGCCAGAGTAGACTTGCCTGACCCATTCATCCCGACCAAACCGACAAATTCGCCCTGCCGAATAGTTAGGCTTACGTTGTTAACCGCCGTTTTCCTGGTGCCACAAACCTGATACACCTTAGTTACATTAACCAATTCGATACTGCCATCCGGCACTGTCAGCCCCTCCTTTCCTAGGAAATTATTACTGCCAAGAGTGCCAAATAGGGAACGATGTTTGAACCGCAGAGTCACAGAGGACGCAGAGGATTTGATATTTTCTATCCCGGCGCGATAATATCGCACCATTTTTCCTGCATCTTCTCAGCGTCCTCTGCGTCCTCTGCGGTTAAAAACAATTACCGCTAAAGTTCTTTCTCCCATTCTCCTCTCTACGTCTCTGCGGTTAAAAACAGTTACCGCTAAGGCTCTTTCTCCCATCCCCCTCTCTGCGTCCTCTGCGTCTCTGCGGTTAAAAAAACCTTCCTTTTCATTTCCTATTCCCAGTTAGTCAGCCTAGGTTTCAGCCGCTTGATTAACAAAGCGGCAATTATCCCACCGGCCGCGCCGAACAGTACATGGGAAAGCGAGGAAATCCCCAGCCCCAGGGCCAGCAGTGCCAGCGGCAATTTAAGTAATAGCCCTACGGCAAAGTTCACCGCCAATTTTACTAAACTGGCAACTGCACCGCAGATGGCCCCGACAGCCAGTGACTCCAACTTATAGTTAAACAATGGCGCCAGACAATCAAGTATCAAGCCAGGAATAAAGTACCGAAAAAAAACCAGCACACCTTCTTTCCCTTCCCCCAATAACACCGCCAAAACACCAGAGACCATCCCCATGACAATCCCTGCGCCGAATTTCGGAATTAACCCCTTACCCAGCACCAGTATCCCCATCCAATAAATACTGGTATGTCCCGGCAGATGCAAAGGCAGCCTGGTTATATCCCTGGCTACCGAAATCAGCGTCCCGAACATAGTTAAGCGCAGCACATCAGCCAAACCCAGTTTAAACATAAACTTCTCCAGCACCATAACTTGACTATCTCCTCCTCGTATTCCCATTGGCAAGATGTTAATGAAATTAATTTACCGCATTAATTTCATTAACATCTTCAACCAAAATAGCTTTATTGGCTTTGTTATTACATAAATTGACCGTTCCCCGGTCAGTGAACTGTAAATTCAGGTCTTTGTTTATTTCATTATTTATCGGGTATACGATATTGTTCTTTAGCCCTTTAACCTCGACTTTACTGAACCTGTCAATACCGGCTGCAGCCAGCACAGCAAGCAGTCCCGGGCCGCCGGCATCTAATTGTCGCAGCACATCAACCCCAAACAAGGCCGCAGTTTTATTATTACTTTGAATAGTAATCAGGGTGGCCGTATGTAAGCCCCGGTTTTTGGCTAAATACTCGGTACCGTAGGCAGCCAGGACAATCAGCACAATTAACAGGACGCTAAGCGTTATCCTTCTATTTAACATTTTTAAATCACCACATCTTCCAAAATTTAAAGTAACAAAACATTACTAACTTTACAAGCTGAGGTTTTGGCGCAATTGTTCTTTGGATTTTCGAATAAAAGCATCCAGATCCGCAGCTTCAATACGAAATTCCCGGCCAATACGATATCCTGGCAACTCTCCCCGGTTAATCATTTTATATACGGTAAATCTTGTGATCTTCAGCAATGCAGCGACTTCTTCGGCGGTATAATACACTATAGGATTGCTCATGATAGTACATTCACCTCACTTCGTTGCTTTCGGCTATAGATAGGTGCTAAAACCAGAGTCCCAATTATAAATATCACAATTATTACTTAACACCATGGGAAATGTAAGCAGCAGCCTAATGGCGAAATTTGCATGCCATTTTTACCAAATAGCTAAAGATAAATTTATCTTTTAGCGTGGCTTGATGAGCTGTGTTTGTTTTGGTTGGCTCCATTTTGATGACCCCTTTCAAATTAATATAGTTTAGTGTAGTTTAATAGCGTATGGTAAGTTTTGTCAAGATAATTTGAATAAATTTCCTTAGTTTTACTAATCAAAAACGAACAAAACAAAGAATTAATCCAGCAATTTTGGTGGTACAGATTTCCTAATCGTAAAATAAATGGATTTATTAGCATAACTTAGCAGGAAATTCATGAATAATGTAGAATGATGCAAAAACAACTACTATGTACAACAAGAATTAACATAAAGGAATCCGATTTAAAATTATCTATGATATAGTTCATTTATATTTGCAGATAGTTATAACTAGATTGGCGTTCCGTTATTGATTAAATCAGAGTAATCGCTCGAATCTTAGTTGAACTACCATTATTTTCTGCTATATATCTTTTGGCTATATATTTTTTGTAAGGGACTGTTGTCGTCATTTTTGTTAGTTAAACTAACTATTTGGAGGGATGTTTTTGTCGATATGACGAAACCGAGCATTTGTACACTTTGATTCATAAAAGTAACCGCAAACTGAATAGCGAGCTCCTTAGCTGACCTACCTAACCCCCCCTGCAGGCACGGTATTCAGCCGATCGGTACAGTTGGAAACGGCTGTGCTTCCCCTTCTTTGGAAAGGAGTGCAATGTAGCAACGGCATAGCCATGCCTGTATTGGCGTGTCGGAATATGTTGTTCGTCTTTTTCCAAAAGAGGAACAACTTTTTCTATTTCAAGCTATGGTCATGTGGCCTTTACGATAAATAACTCAAGACAAAAGTTTATGGGTGAGATAAAAGCAAAAAGGAGGTGCTAGTTGTAAAAGCTTCGTTCCCTCCACTTTATTAAAGAGAAAGGATGAGATTATGCTACGAAAAAACAGATTATCACGCAGCAGTAAGCGCTGCCTGACTCTGGCCTTGGCGGTTATCTCCTGTACGAGCCTGCCGGCCTTTGCCGCCCCACCTGATGCTGGTACGATCGCCGGTCAAATCGCCGGCCAAGTGGCCGATAGCGTGAAAGAACAAAAGATCGTCGTCCCTCCCAAAGCCGATATCAAAATCGAAGTCAGCGAAGATCAACCAACCGCGCCGCCAGTCAACGAGGGCGACAAGTTTAAAATCAGCGGCCTGCATATCACCGGGCAAACCATCTACAGCGAAGCTACGTTGCAAGACTTGGTAAAAGACGCAACCAACCAGGAACTTACCTTGCCTGAATTGCAAACCATCGCCCGCCGTATTTCCCAATACTTTCGCGATCATGGCTATATGGTTGCCAACGCCTTTATTCCCGCCCAGGACATCACCGACGGGATAGCGGAAATCACGGTTGTCCCTGGTCAATACGGCAACATCGACATCCGCAACCATTCCAGACTTGCCGATAACACCGCCGCCCGCCTGCTCAGCAGCCTCAAAAGCGGCGACTATGTAAAAAAAGACACCCTGGAGCGTACCCTGCTGCTAATAAGTGATACCAGTGGCATTAGTATCAAAGCCACTCTGGTGCCAGGCAAAACAAGCGGTACCTCTGACCTTATCGTAGAAATTAACGACACCAAGGCCACAACCGCAGAATTCTCCCTCGACAACTATGGCAACCGTTTCACCGGCCAAAGGCGCAGCAACCTCAACCTCAACTTCAACAACATCAGCGGCAAAGGTGACGCGGTATCCATTAGCGGTACTAATTCCGGGGGCGACCTGAACAACGGCACCATCAACTACATGCTGCCTGTCGGCAGCAAAGGCGCCAAAATCGGCGTAGGCTATTCCCAGTTGCACTATACCATCGGTAAGGAATTCGAAGCCCTTGAAGCCGGCGGTACCTCAAAGAATACCAGTATTTTCGGTATATACCCCCTTGTCCGTTCCCGTAACTACAACCTTTATGGCGTAATTGAGTATAACCATCGCAAAATCGAAGACCACATTGACACATATGACGCCTTTACCGACAAACATAGCAATGCCTGGACCATCGGCCTGAACGGTAGCAACCGGGACAAATTCCGCGGCGGCGGTGTTAACAACTTTGCCCTGACCATTACCACCGGCCGCCTGAGCATCGACGATGGACAAGATATGTATGGCATTGCCGCGCAAACCGTCGATAACAAGGGCCTGCAAACTACCGGTTCCTATACCAAAGCCAACGTTAACTTCAACCGTCTGCAATACCTCAATAACCGACTCAACCTGTACCTTGGCTTTACCGGACAGCTGGCCAACAAAAACCTGGACTCCTCCGAAAAACTGTTCATCGGCGGCGCCAATGCCGTCAGAGCCTACCCCCAGGGCGAAGCATCAGGCGACCAGGGTTACCTCTTAACCGGCGAACTGCGCTGGAATATGCCGACCCCTGCTTTCCAACTGGCAGCCTTCATCGACAACGGCAGGGTATCAATTGATAAAAATCCGGTAGCCGGATCAGGCGATAACAGCCGCATCCTTACCGGCGCCGGCCTGGGACTCATTCTTAATAAGCAAAAAGACTACACCCTCCGGGTTGACTATGCCTGGAAGTTAAGCTCCAGCGATGCAACCTCAGACAGAGACAAAAGCGGTCGTTGGTGGGTGAAAGGTACTCAGCGTTTTTAAATATATTAACCGCAGAGACACAGAGGGCGCGGAGGAGGAATTTTTCAATGGCCAAAGAGATGAATTCTGATCTGAATATGAATAGGTTAACCGGGTTGGTTATTGGCGCTGCCGTTGAAGTGCATCGTATGTTAGGACCGGGTTATCTCGAAAGCGTTTATGAAGAAGCACTTTCTGCCGAGTTTACAATGCAAAATATCCCATTTGAAAGGCAGAAAACAATATCTATAAACTACAAGGGATTTCCGGTTGGCGAAAGTCGTTTAGATTTCCTGGTGGATTCGCAGCTAATTGTGGAATTAAAAGCTGTTGAAAACTTGGCGCCGATTCATAAAGCCCAGGTTCTTTCTTACATGAAAGCCACAGGATACAAAATAGCATTATTGATCAATTTTAACGTTGTTTTGTTAAAAAACGGCATTAATCGAATTATACTTACAGAATAATCCTACTCCTCTACGTACTCTGCAGATCAACCTTTTATATTAAACTATATCAACCGCAGAGACACAGAGCGCGCAGAGGGAGATTATTTTAATGGTTAACGAGATGGATTCTAAGCTGAACAGGCTAATTATCCCAATTCTCTGTGTACTCTGCGCCTCTGTGGTTCAAATCGACTCAATCTTTTATTTTTCAATGTATCAACCGCAGAGACACAGAGGGCGCGGAGGGAGATTATTTTATTTGGATTAACGCGTTTTATTAAAACACAAACCCAATCCTCTGTGTACTCTGCGTCTCTGTGGTTCAAATCGACTCAATCTTTTATTTTTTAATGTATCAACCGCAGAGACACAGAGGGCGCGGAGGGAGATTATTTTATTTGAATTAACGCGTTCTATTAAAACACAAACCCAATCCTCTGTGTACTCTGCGTCTCTGTGGTTCAAATCCCTATTCCTCTGCGTACTCTGCGGTTCAAAAACGGTTCAACCCTTTATTTTAAGCAAGGAGGTATACTACATGCAAAGAAAATGGCGGCGCGATTGGGAGCGCAGTAAACCAAGCCAGCGGCAAAACAGTGTCAGCAAATCCACTCCCACGATTAATCCCCTGAAAATACTCGCCAAAAGCATCTTACCGTCCGTAATGGCAGCAGGCATCCTGCTCGGCAGTATGAATGGGGTCTTTGCCAACCCGACCGGCGGCACAGTGACTACCGGTTCCGGTACCATCAGTTCCAGCGGCACGACTACCACCATCACCCAGACTACCGATAAACTCGGCATCAACTGGCAGAGCTTCAGCATCGGCAGCGGTGAAACGGTAAACTTCATTCAGCCCGGCACCAGTTCGATCGCCTTAAACCGGGTCATCGGCAATGACGCTTCGGCAATTTACGGCACCCTGACAGCCAACGGCAAAGTATTTCTCATCAACCCCAACGGCATCCTGTTCGCCCCCGGCGCCAAGGTCGACGTCGGCGGGCTGGTGGCCTCGACCTTAGATCTGTCTGACAGTGATTTTCAGGCCGGGAAATATAAATTTACCGGCCGGGACGGCACCATCGGCACAGTCGTCAACCAGGGAACCATTACGGCTGCCAACGGCGGCTATGTAGCCCTGCTCGGCCCCCAGGTGGCCAACGAAGGTATCATTGTCGCCCAGCAAGGCACAGTAGCCCTGGGCGCCGGCCAGGCCATCACGCTGGATATGGACGGCGACGGGCTATTGAACCTGGCTGTGGACAAGGCAGCGATAAATGCCAGTGCAGCCAATCACAATCTCATCCAGGCTGATGGCGGACAAGTCATCATGGCCGCCAGCGCGGCCGGTGACCTGGCCGGCACAGTGGTCAACAACAGCGGCATTATTCAGGCCCACAGTGTCAGTAATGTTAACGGCAAAATCATTCTGGACGGCGGCACTAACGGCACAGTAGTGAGCAGCGGCACCCTGGACGCCTCCGGGAAAAACGCGGGCGAAACCGGCGGTACGGTTAAGGTACTAGGCAATACCGTCACCCTGGCCGACGGCGCTAAGGTTAACGTGTCCGGCGCCAAGGGCGGCGGTACAGCGCTCATTGGCGGTAATTACCAGGGCAAAGGAACCGAACAGAATGCCACTACTACCACGGTAGCAGCCACTGCCACTATTAACGCCGATGCCCTCACCAGCGGTGACGGCGGCCAGGTCGTGGTGTGGGCCAATGACACCACCAATTACTATGGCACCATCTCGGCTAAAGGCGGCTCGGTCAGCGGCAACGGCGGCAGCGCCGAAGTGTCCGGTAAACAGACACTGCTGTACAAAGGCTACACCAACCTGCTGGCGCCCAACGGCACGACAGGCACCCTGCTGCTGGACCCCGGCGAGTACACCATCAGCACGGACGCCACCAGCGGCAATGTATATAACGCCACTGACCTGGCTAACCAGCTAACTTCCGCCAACATCACCCTCCAGACCGACGGCACCGGTACCGGTAATATCACCGTTGCCGCCCCCGTATCCTGGTCGAGCGGCAACAGCCTCACCCTGCAGGCCGATAACGATATCAATGTCAACGCCAACATCACCAATACCGGCAGCGGCGGCGTTACCCTCAAGGCCGACAAGGATGTCAATGTCAATGCAACCATCACCACCGGCAGTGGCAATGTGGTGCTGCGGTCTGACAGCGACGCCGACAGCAGCGGCACGGTTGCCTTCGGGACAGACGGCAAGGTGGTAAGCGGCGGGACGGTGTCCATTTACTATAATCCAACAAGTTACGACGACGCGGCTACCCAGTCGACCGCGGTTACCACCTGGGCCGGAACAACAACCAGTAATCCTTATACTTCTTACGTTACCGGCGATCTCACCGCCTACATGCTGGTGAACTCGCTGGACGATTTGCAGAACGTCAGCAACAACCTTTACGGCGTCTACGCCCTGGGTACTGATATTGACGCCGGCGCCACCAGCACTTGGAACAGCGGCGCGGGTTTTGTGCCAATTGGTGGCACTCAATCCTTTGGCGGCATTTTTGACGGTGATGGGCATGTGATCAGTGGGCTTACCATTAATAGCAATAGTTCTTCTGCTTACATTGGTCTGTTTAGCCATACGATCTACGCAACCATTCGCAATGTCGGACTGGAAAATGTCAATATAACCGGCACCTGGAATAACGGCGGTGCTTTGGTAGGTTCAGCCGCAGCCTACACGACTATCACCAATTGCTACAGCACAGGCACAATAAAAGGAATCGGTAGTATTGCTGGTGGCTTGGTAGGTAATAGCGAAGCCACCACCTTCACCAACAGCTACAGCGACGTCAACATATCTGTTAATTCTAGCACAAGTGTAACTGCAGGCGGTCTTGTCGGGAGTATGAGCAGCGGCGGTGCCATCACCAATAGCTACAGCACAGGTACAGTCGACGTTACCGCTACAGGGAACTGGACCAGCGTGGGCGGCTTGGTAGGGAGTAGTGGTGGTACGATCACAAATTCCTACAGCACCGGGGCGCTAACCCTTACCGATGCTGCCGGATTTAATTTTATTGGTGGTTTAGTCGGAATTGACTCGAGCATATCTACATTCAATAACTGCTATACTACGAGTCCGGTCACAATGAATGGCGACAGTAGTTACGTTGGCGGTTTTGGCGGACTCGTCCTTGGCACTATCACAAATTCCTACAGTACAGGTTCGATAACCAATAACGGCAGCAACACTTTCGGTGGTTTTCTAGGGAGCAACGGAAGTGCTTTTGGGTTGAACGCTACTATCGCCGGTTCCTACTGGGATACCGAGACTTCAGGCATAAGCGATACAACCAAAGGCGTTGGCGACGCCGCTAATGCCAGCGGCGTCACCGGTTTGACAACAATCCAGGCAAGGGACAAGACCACCTTGACAAACCTTGGTTTTGACTTTACCAACACCTGGTTCATGATCGACGGTTATACCCGTCCCTTCCTGCGGTCCGAATTATATAGTTCCACCATCAGTAACGCCCACCAATTGCAGTTAATCGCCGCAACTGAGAACCTGAACGACAGTTATACTCTTAGCCGCAACCTCGACCTGAGCGGGCTGTTCACTGACGCCGCCGGTATGTGGAACACAGCTACCGGCTTCGTCCCCATCGGCAGTGCTACCACGCCGTTTACCGGTTCTTTTGACGGCAACGGATACTCAATCAGCGGCCTTACCATCACCAACCCGTCAGTTTCGGCCATCGGTCTGTTCGGTTATATCAGCGGCGCAACCATCAGCGATGTCGGCCTGACCGGTCTGGTCATCACCGGCGGCGCCAATAACACGTATGTCGGCGGCCTGGTTGGCTATAATGACGGCGGTACCATTGCCGATGTGTACACTACAGGCGCGGTAAACGGCGGTACCAATGCCGGCGGCCTGGTCGGTTTTAACAACGGCACTGTGAAACAATCCTATAGCATGGCTACCGTCAGCGGCGCCGGCAATGTCGGCGGCCTGACCGGGACCAATACCGGCACCATTACCAACAGTTATTTTGATGCTGCCGGCGTGGTCTCCGGTGGCACCGCCAGCAAGACGGGCGGCATCGCCGGCGTTAACAGCGGTACTATTTCCACTTCCTACAGCGCTGGCGCGGTAAGCGGCGGTACAGCCGGCGGCCTGGTCGGCGACGGCAGCGGCGGCACAGTTGCAGCCTCAGTGTGGGATACCACCACTTCCGGCCAGACAAGCGGCGTCGGCAGTGATTCGTCCGCCACCGGTGTCACCGGACTGACCACTGCCCAAATGGGCAACAGCGCCAACTATCCCAGCGGCTGGGATTTTACCAATACCTGGTCTTTATCCGGGGCACGGCCCCTCCTGCAGTGGGAATTAAACGGCAGCACCATCATCACCACGCTTGATCAACTCCTGGCCCTAAGCAACAATCTGAGTGGTACGTATATTCTGGCCGCTGATATCGACCTGACTGGCACGGCGTGGACACCCATCGGCGACAGTGCTACAACTTCCTTTACCGGTATCCTGAAGGGCAACGGCTATACCATCAGCGGGCTGACCATCACGGACTCTGCCGCTTCCGCCCTCGGCCTGTTCGGCTATACCAAGGGCGCCTCCCTCAGCAGCATCAACCTGACCAACGTCAATATCGTGGCCGGCGCAAATAACCTGTATGTCGGCAGCCTGGTCGGCTACAGTGGGATCGGCACCAGCATCACCGGTTCCTCCAGTGCCGGTAAAATTATTGCCAGCGGCACCGGCAACACCGTCGGTGGCCTGGTCGGCTACAACGCCGGCAGTATCGAGAGTTCTGCCAACACAGCCGCTGTTACCGCCACCGGCGCCAGCAGCCTAGTGGGCGGCCTGGCGGGCTGGAATGCAATTGATGGCGTCATCACCGGGTCCAACAATGCCGGCATGGTAACCGCCAGCGGCGCCAACAGCATAGTCGGCGGCCTGACGGGAACAAACGCGGGCACTATTGAAAGCTCCTATGTCGACACTGCCGTTACCGTCACCAGTGATGCCGACAGCAACTCAGCCGGCGGCCTGGTTGGCGAAAACGACGGCAGCATCAGCAGTTCCTACAATAAGGGCGGGGTGAAAACAACTGCGAGCGCCACCAATAATAAGG
Source organism: Sporomusa sp. KB1 (assembly GCF_007830295.1). GTDB lineage: Bacteria > Bacillota > Negativicutes > Sporomusales > Sporomusaceae > Sporomusa. The sequence continues at coordinate 64,312 of NZ_VLKC01000001.1, forward strand.
TCGGCGGTCTGGCCGGGGTAAACAATGCCAGCAGCACTATTACCGGTTCCTACAATAGCGGCGCGATAACCGCCAATGGTGCTGCCAGTGACGTTGGCGGCCTGATCGGAACTAATAATAGTAACATTACCAGCCTTTACAATGCCGGCGCAGTGACCAGCACCGCCGACAACAGCATCGTTGGCGGCCTTGTGGGCAGAAACAATAGCACGATCAGCAATTCCTATAATTCCGCCAGAGTAACCGCCAGCGGTGCCACCAGCACAGCCGGCGGCCTGGTCGGGATAAACACCTCCACCGGCGCCATCACCGGCTCCTACGATACCAGCGCGGTCACCGTCAGCGGCGCCGCCAGCACAGCCGGCGGCCTGGTGGGAGAAAATGACGGCAGCATCACCAACTCCTACAGCATGATCAAGACCTCCGGCACCGGCGCCGGCAGCACCATCGGCGGCCTGGCCGGGATAAACAACGGCACCATCGCCACTTCCTTCAGCGTCGGCGCCACCACCGGCACTGACAGCACAGTCGGTGGTCTGGTCGGCGTGAACAATGGCACCATTACCGACGCAGTTTGGTGTACAACAACCTCCGGGCAAACCACCGGGATCGGTTCCGGTTCCGGCACTGCCACCAATGTCCAGGGCTTGATGTGGGCCAATATGTTAAAAAGCAGCAATTTCTCCACATGGGATACCAGCAAATGGGGAATTACCAACGGTTTCCTCCCCTACCTCCAGTGGCAGTATGACGGTACGCCAACACAAAGTTTCACCGGTACAGTCCAGGGAGGCACCGGCGAAACGATTAATGTTGTATTTACGAACTATTCGGGAATAACTCAAACAGCTGCGCAAGCTTATGAATTCGGTGTTGATGGTTTCTATTATGGCATGGGCACGACATCAGTGCCTACCAACAGAGCAGTATTGCTCTACGTCGCAGGCGACGCCAACTATAAGGCTAACAGCATCTACCGCGCCACCAGCAACGGCCTGACAGGCAGCAAGCTGATCAAAGATACACTGTTCATCGATAACAGTGGCGCAACATCGGATACAGATCCAAGTATATGGAATGTATTTACAACCTACCAGTCACCCGATGAAATTCTTTATACATTCGGCACTCTGAATGGCGTCTCCGGGCTTATAGTAAACGGCAACCTCATAGCCAATGATATTTCACTTGGTAATAGCACCAATAGCATAATCGCCACCGGCTCCATTACCATTACCACCCCCGGCGATATTATGTTCAATAACAACTTTCATGCAAATAATCTTGATTCATTCGATTTAGGCAATCAGCAACTTGTCGCCCTCGGCGGCGACATTACCATAACCGCCGGCGGCAACATCATCCTGCGCCACGGAGCAACCAATACTACCGAGCTTACCGCCAGCGGCGACGTTACCCTGGTGGCCGGTACCGGCTTCCTCAATGACAGCGGCGCCAACGCCATCGTGGCCGGCGGACGCTGGCTGGTATATGCCCCCGATCAGCTCATTTATTCGTCCAACACTGCGTTATACTATGACGCCAGAACTTATGACAAACTGTCCCGGATGACCAGCAAGGTGGACAGCCCCAGCAGCGAGCTCATCTATGACGCCCGAGGCGGGCTGACTGGTGACTTTGTCCTATGGGATGGCCAATCAGCGCCAGCTACTGGCAGCGGCTTTATCTTCACAGCAGCCAATCCGTTAACCCGTCCCCTGACACCGGCCCAGTTACAACGTAACGCGGCCATTACCGAAGCCCTCATCTCCAATGCCAGGTTAGGCTCGATAGTTACACCAGCCGCTGATCTGGCGGTAAGTTCAGAGACTTTGCCGTTCCTGACCATCGTCGGTGAAGGTGTGGCAATTCAATAGTCTTGTCTTAGGAATAGTAAATCTATTAACCGCAGAGACGCAGAGATCACAAAGGGGTATACGGATTTATTGGCAGAAAAGAGTCCCTTTTGTCGAAAATCCCTCTGCGCCCTCTGTGCCCTCTGTGGTTAAAATATTTCAACATCTGGTACAGGAGGAATAGTAATGAACATTCAAGAAATCTTCGCCGACGGAATTAGCGGCATCCACATTACCAACAACACCATCCGGGTGGATTTAATGACACTGCAGCCTCATCTTAAAAGTGAGAATGGCCAGCCAGTATTTAACATCAACCACCGTCTCATCCTGCCGCTGGAAGGCTTTGTCCAGGGGTTCGGCCTGCAGCAGCAAATCCTCAAACAATTAGCCGACGCCGGGGTGATAAAGAAGCAGGAAGATAATACAGCCGACTAAGAGTAAAAAATAGTTAGCTGCCAAGAACGCCACAAGCTCGCCAAGAACAGACACCGGAAAAATCACCAGCTAACCACCCACAATAATACATTTGGCGTCCTCAGCGTTCTTGGCGTCTTTGGCGGTTAATCCATCATGTTTATCCAATATCGTAAAGGGGAGAAAAGTCATGAAAAAAAAGAAACTGGCGTTTTTAGCCAGTTGCCTGCTGCTGTATTCCAGTTTTCCACTGGCGGTGACGGCGGCCGAAGAAGCCAATACCGGGGGCGACACCGAGGTGGAAGAGGTGGTGGTAACCGCTGCCGCTTTCAAACAGCTTAACCCGGTTAAGTTTACCGTCATTACCGAGGACGAGATCAAGTCCAAAGGAGCACAAAACGCGGCCGACGCCCTGAAAGACGTAACCGGCTTATATATTACCAGCAGCAATACCAAAGGCAAGGCTATTGCCCAGTTCCGCGGCAGCGACGCCGATAACACCAAGATCTTTATTGACGGCGTGCCGCTCAGTCCGGTCGGCGACGGCAAGGTGGATTTACGCAACATCCCGGCCGACAATATTGAAAAAATTGAGATCATCAAAGGCGCCGTGCCGGTTATTTACGGCACCGACGCTCCCGGCGGGGTTATCTATATCACCACCAAGAAAGCCACTCAAAAAATGGCCGAATCACTGACCATCACCTCCGGCAGCAACAATACGCAGCGATATTTTGCCTCAGTCGGCGGTGATACCGGCAAGTTCAATTATAATTTCACCGCCAAGAAGGAAGATACCGACGGCTATACCGCTCATTCCAAGTTATCGGCCGACTACTACAGCGGCAAGATGAGCTGGGATATCAACAACAAATCCTCGCTCACCCTGTTCGGTTCCTATTCTGAGCGCCAGGAAGAGCAACCCAACCGTATCGACCCGGCTACCGGCCTGATTGTCTTAAACAGCGGCCGGAGCGGTGCCACGACCGGCAAAAGCAGCTACTGGTCCAATAGTTATGACTGGGAATATGACCCGATTAAAAACTCATACACCGGCGCGTTATACAACCAAAAACTCAACGCCAACAGCGAGCTTAGTTTCAAGGTGTACCGTTCTAAGGAAAACAGCCATCTGCTGGCTGCCCTGCTCAACACGACCGACAAGTTAAATCTGTGGTGGGATGGTACGGTTAAAGGCTACGAATTACAAAATACCATCAGAACAAGCAAGGTCAATACCGCAACCTGGGGTTACTCCTATGAAACCAGAAGCTTTACCGAGCAATCCAACAGCGGTCATTCTTATTATGATTACACCGGCAAAAGCTTTTATCTGCAAAATGTCACCAATCTCGGCAAACTGGCAACAAGTTTCGGCTACCGGCATTACGAAAACTCCGACAATGCCAACATCCGGACAATCGCCTATAACTCACCGGCGACGCAATACGGCAAAGGCACGGCCGACGATCCGGTCTTCAGCCTCAACTATGCGCTTAGTGACAAAACTAATCTACATGGTTCTATCGGCAAAAGCTACCGCTGGCCAAACGCCAAAGAACGGTCCGGACCGGGCGGCATCTATCCCTACAGCGACACGCAAACCTATCTAACCAACTCTGACGGATCGGTAACTTATTATTATGTAATGGCTGATGGCTCACTATCTCAAGGCACAGTCTGCGACTACCTGTTGCCGGAAACAGCCATCAACCGCGAATTGGGACTGGGTTACTCGCTGCACGGGTTTAAATTCGATATTACCTACTTCAACAAAGACATCACCAATATGATCAAAGGCCAGGGGTTCGGCCAGCAGCATACCCAGTATTACAACATCCCCCATGTCGATATGCATGGTTTTGAAGTGGAAATTAACAAAAAAATTGCCGACCATGTCAAAGGCTTCCTGAACTACACCTACACCAATGCTTTTGACACGCTGTTGCAATTGCAAGTGCGCGACATCCCGTACCGCAAATTCTCTTTGGGCCTCAACTACACCGGCCAGGACGGCCTAAATGCCAATCTGGCCCTAAACTATATCGGCTCCTGCACCAGCGCCTTCAGCAACGGCAACGGCAACGGCAGCGGCGATTCTCCCACCAGAATGCTTGTTCAGAAATTGCCCAGCTACTCCACTGTTGATCTGAAAGTCAGCAAGACAGTCGATAACCGGGATTATTACATTAAAATCAGCAACCTGTTTGACAAGAAGTACTACGCAGGCGCCTATCTTGCGGCCCCTGATAGGTATATAGAAACAGGCGTAACGGTTAAATTTCAGTAATATTTGAGGAATTGTGTTAAACCGCCAAGGACGCCAAGGATAACATAAGCTATAAAATTACCTACTCACAATAAGTTAAAATCCCTTGGCGCCCTTAGCGTTCCCTGGTGTCCTTGGCGGTAAAAATTATGCCTTGAACGGCAGGAAAGAAGGTAACTACTATGTCTATATTTAATGAAGCAAAAAAAATCAGCGCATTATCGCTTACATTGCTTTTTCTTGGATTATTCGGGATCATTATGACCCCACCCGGCACAGCTTATGCCGCACCAGCAGCTTCGGCGGTCGGCACCGTTGACTACGACCTGCTGATCAACCAGCATCCAGATACCCAGAAAGCCAATGAAATTTATCGCACTGAAACCGAACAGGCCAAAAAGGAATATGACGCCAAAGCGGCCGGCCTGAGCGACAAGGAAAAACAGGATCTCAACCTCCAGCTCATGCAGCGGGTGGAACAAAAGCGCCAGGAGCTATTGAAAGCCATCACCGACAAAATCAACGCCGCCGTCAAGGAAGTGGCCACTGCCCAAGGCCTGACAATGATTGTGTCCAAAACTTTTGTCATTTACGGCGGACCGGATATCACCAATGATGTCCAAAAGAAGATAACCGGCAAGTAAGTTAAAAAAAGCGCTATCGTGGGATTGTATAACCACAGAGACGCAGAGTACGCAGAGGGAAATGCATGTCAAGCCGTTCCCCCTGTGTACTCTGCGTCTCTGTGGTTCAATAAACTTAACTTTCTTTCCGTATAAAGTTTACGCCCCGGCCACATTGGCCGGGGCGTAAGCTTTATTGATGTTCTAATTAGAGAGCACTTGCCGTGGAGATGGATAAGCCTACCGGCTGCGTATTGCCGCTGTTGGTGGGCTGAACGCGGACCCAATAGGTGTGGCCTGAGGTCAGACCGGTAATGGAATAGGACATCGGCGAGCTAAGCGTATTGGTGATAACACTGCCGTTTGCTTTGGTCCAGGAACCAATGCTGGCATATTTGCCGTCAGCGTTGGAAGCATCGATATAATAGACATTAAACCCATACGGAGCCGGAGTAATCGAATAAGTTTGGTTGACAGGCCATGACACGGTAATTTGGCTGGTGCTGTCGCGGGTGGCCGTCAGATTGACGAGGGGATTGCCAGTATTCTCCCAGCCGGCGTAATCAGTAGAAGCTGTAGAGAAATTGAAAGCGGTAATGCCCGTGGAGTTATCTTTGGAATTTGTAAAAGTAGTGTAAGTATGAGAAGCGGTATCAGTGAAGCTCGGCAGATACAGGGTATAATTGTGGCCGGCAGTCCGGTTATAAACTGTCGTGCTATTGCCTTGTTTGGTCATGGGGAAGTAGAAGGTGGTGTTCACACTACCGTAGTCATTGGAGATCGCATTATGACTCTGACTCCCCGGTACGGTTGTACTACCCGTGGTGTCCTTGAAGCCAACACCGGCGCTAGAACTGTTCAGAGTACTTAAATAGGTCGAAAGCGAGCCGGAAGCAAGTGGCCGGTCAAAAATGAGTATTGTATTGGACTCTACCGGTACACCAGAGGTACTGTCAGGGTCCCCCACCACAAAAGTGACATACGGATTATGATCTGCATAGTTTCCCAAAGCATTAGGGGTCCTGAAGGTGAATGTCAAGTCTTTTGCTTTCGTATAATTACCTACGCTAAGACCGTTTTGATCCTCCAAGACGCCATGAATAACCACGTCATAAAGCGTGTCGGCACTCAGCGAAGATGTCGTGATGGTCGCTTTGGTGCCTTTGCTTAGGTTGGTGTCAGTGGTGCCGCTATACTGGCCGCCGGTGCCGCCCGAGCTAACCGAAACCGAGCTGACCTTATCGCCGCTACTACCGTGCGGTATGACGTCAAACAGTTCTGCCGTAATGGTTTCACCCGGACTGCCTGTTTGTTTGTCAAAGAACACCGCAATATGGGTGCTGTCCACATACTGATAGCCACTAAAGCTTATTGGCTTGTTGCCGCTGCCTGACCCAGTCTGGGTGCCGCTATAGTTCAGCGCAAAGGCGCTGGACCCGACTGCCACAGTAAATGCCAGGGCAAGCGCGGCCATATTGGCTAACTTACTACTTTTTTTACCAGCTTTCTTAAACGTAAACATTTTGTTTGCCTCCTTAATTTTTTTTGGCGGATTTGACCAAGGTATTGTAACTCTGCATTACTCAGTCATCAATCACCCCTCATCCCCTTTTAGATTTAAAAAGTCGGAATGTAAAAGATCACCCCGGCTGGGCCGACAATCTTTTCCACACTGGGAGGCATCGTTTGTGACACTAAGGCTTGTCCACACCATATATCCAGGAAAGCCCGGTGTCCAACAGCAATTTTCACCAACCTTATTAAACAAAACAAATAAAAACGGTTATAACAAATGATAACAAAATATAACTGATATTGGTATTTTTTCTATTTGCTGTGTTAATTTGATTATATTTGTTCATATACATTTTTGTCAAGCATACTCTCAATATCTAATTTGTTTATGTTAGTTTATTTTTGTTTATCTTTGTTTATTTTTGTTTACTTTTGTTTATTTCGCAAATTATGACATTTTTTTCATTATTGGTTGGTTTATAATGGCAACAATAATTGCTATTTATTATGTAGGGGTGATTTGGTTTGGAGACGCATGGAATATTAGAAAAACGAGTTATTCAGAACCTCTTCTACAGTCAAGCCTCTAACTATATTAAATGTTTAAGACCGAAGCAGTGGAGCAAAAATCTGTTAGTGCTTGGTGCACTGCTATTTTCATTTTCCACCGTTACTCTGACACAGGTCTTTGAAGGTCTAACTGCATTTATATTGTTTTGTTTAGGCTCAGGCAGCATCTACATTCTAAATGATTTTGTCGACCGCGAAGCTGACAGGCTGCATCCGCAGAAGTGCCGGCGTCCAATGGCTTCTGGCGAACTAAATCCCTATGCGGGTCTATTACTGGGAATTGTCCTGGCCCTCGGCACCTGTATTTACGCCTTTATATTAAGAGAGTCTTTCGGGTTAGTGCTAGTAACCTATTTAGTAATAAATATCGCCTATTCTTTTAAGCTCAAGAACGTTGTGCTGCTGGATATTATGGCAATCGCCTTCGGATTTGTCCTGCGGGCAGTTGGCGGCGGATTGGCAATCGGTGTTCAGCTGACGCCGTGGTTTTTATTATGCACCTTGTTATTAGCCCTGTTTTTGGCGATTGGCAAAAGGCGTCATGAGCTGCACTTGCTGGCGGACAGCAAAGGTGTGCACCGCCCAGTGCTGATGCATTATTCAACCGAACTATTGGACAAGCTCAGCGGCATTGTTACTACGGCTACCATTATGAGTTATGCGCTGTATACATTTACCTCCGGCAAGCCAGTTGAGCTTATGCTGACTATTCCCTTAGTTATCTATGGTATTTTCCGTTATCTGTATTTAATACACATTAAAGGCCAAGGAGGTGCTCCGGAAAAAATCTTGTTAGAAGACAAACCTATCCTATTCACGGTTCTGTTGTATGGGGCCACAGTATTAGTAATTCTCAATACTTTTAGCTAAGGACTGATACAATGTACTATTTGCGCAGTTTAAAACTATTGCTATTGTTGTTACGCCTGCAGCGTAACTTGCACTCTGGGCAGTTAGTAAATTCCCTGGGCGAATTTCATGGCTTTCCCCAAAAGTTAGGTCAGCATTTAACGTTATATGAGGGAGAAGCGTCACAAGTCCTGCAAACTCTTTGCAATCAAGGGACAAGCGAATTCTGTGACATAAGCGGTATTTTAGCAGAGCTTGGTGTATCCCCTATCACTGCGCCCCAAAACATATCTCAGGCTTCCATCGGACAAGTATTTAAGGTGCAAACCAGGGAATATGGCGATATTGCCGTGAAGCTTAAATATCCCCATATCGCCAGAAAGCTTGGCAGTGATATTAAGGTACTAAGGGCCGTGACCTATTTAGCTAAGCCCTTCCTTCCCAGTGGTAATTATCTGCGGGATACGATTGCCTTTATTTCAGGAAAGTTGCTGGAGGAATGCGATTACCACGAGGAACTGCATACGCAAACCAGGGTTTTTCAGACCTTTGCGGCAGGCTCCCACATCCATGTACCCCGGCCAATCACTGCCTTATGTAATTCGGAAGTGCTTGTCAGTCAGTGGGTGAACGGAGTGTTTTTGGATGAGGCGTTAGCAAACGCTGCCTATGACCAAAAGCTACAAATGTACGATTTACTGTGGAATTTTGAACTTCAGCTTTTTTGGCGGTTAGGTATGATCCATGCCGATCCGCATCAGGGGAATTTCCTTGTTACCGGCACCAGGCAGACACCTGAGCTGACAATTTTGGACTTTGGCAGCAAACTGGAATTTACTACTGAGCAGCGAAACTGCCTGGCAGCTATTGTAATGCGGGCTTGTGATCTGGGACAATTAAAAAAGCACCTCAGGGTGCTGGGGTTTGGGGACGAGGTATTGGCAGAATATCAGCCGGTACTTGGCGATATCATTACCGTTATGTTTGAGCCGTTTTATGCAGATGCTGATTATGATTTTCGTAATTGGCGGCTGGCTTATAAAATCAATACTATTTTATCGTCTGCCAATTTTCATCAACCCTTTACCCTTCCTCCCGTCCTGTTAACTTTTTTACGGATGGTGCATGGCTTATACTATTACGCGCAAAAGCACCGTCTGGCCTATAACTGGCGTCGTAATATGCTTAAGATTACTGATAACTCTGGGGGCTATGCAAATGAGTAAAGTATTTGTAATGAAGACTAAGCCAAAAACAGTACTTAACGATTATCAACAATTACTAAGAAAAGCAAATGTTAACGGTATTCTCGACCCTACAGTTCCAACAATTTTAAAGGATAACATCTCCTGGCATTTCCCCTACCTCAGTGCCAATTCCACGCCCTGGCAGTTGGAAGGAACCATTCTTGGACTCAAGCAGCAGGGTTTTAAGAAAATTTCGTGTGTTCAAAACGAGACTGTGGTAACAAATGCTTTTAAAGGCGAAAAGCTGAACAAATATCTTCCTATATTCAAGAAATATAATATTCCGGTGCTGTATAACTTCAAAGATGCTGATATGAAATGGGTATTCCATCAACCCAAGAAAAAATTGCTGGTGTTGCCTGAAGTTTTCCCTGAAGGTATTCGTATTCCCGACTACTTTTATGGCAAAAACGTTGTGCATTTGCCGACAGTTAAATGTCACATTTATACAACTACCACCGGCGCCATGAAAAACGCGTTCGGCGGGCTGCTAAACACTAAACGGCATTATACTCACAGCGTCATTCACGAGACCTTGGTTGATTTGCTGCAAATTCAACAAGAGATCCATCCGGGGGTCTTTGCCGTGATGGATGGCACAGTTTGCGGCAATGGCCCGGGACCACGCACTATGATTCCGATTGAGAAGGACTATATTCTCGCCAGCGCTGATCAGGTGGCGATTGATGCAGTTGCCAGTAAAATGATGGGCTTTGAACCGCTGGACATTCCCTACATTCGCCTGGCGCATGAACGCGGTTTGGGTATTGGCGACTTTCGGCAGATCGAAGTAATTGGTGAAGATGTGGAAAAGGTGAACTTTCAATTCAGGGTCGGGGATAATTTGGCTTCCCGCTTTGGCGATGCGGTGTGGTTTGGACCGCTGAGATCATTACAAAACCTGTTGTTCAGAACGCCGCTGGTGAATTTGTTCATCTTTGGCTCATTTTTCTATCACGACTACTTGTGGTGGCCTTTCAAAGGCAAGCGTAAGATGGAACATTTCAAAAAAAATACGCGATGGGGGCAGTTATTTGAACGCTATGAGGGATGAAACCAGCATTACTATTAAAAGCCTGCAAAACAAGCTGATCATTGGTTTAGTCCTGGGGCTTATCATCTCAACCAGCTTGGCGCTGTGGGGCGATGTCGGGCAAATTGGCAATGCGGTCAAAGGCTTTGGCTGGCATTATGCACCACAAATTCTGGCGTTTGTAGTGATGGGTTACCTGGGGAGATTTCTAAAATGGCAGCTTTATCTTGAAGAACTGGACATCAAGATAGGCTGGCAGGATAGTGCCCGGGTTTTCTTCTCCGGCTTGTGCATGGCAGTTACGCCAGGAAAGGTCGGGGAGGTTTTAAAATCGTACCTGTTGTTGAAGCAGCACAAAGTCAGTTTTTGCCGTAGCGCACCAACGGTAATTGCAGAACGGCTGACAGACTTAATTGCCATGCTGATCTTGGCAAGTCTGGCGGCTAATTTCGTTACTTATGGCCAAACAGTTATCGTCATGGGGCTGCTCATGTCATTAGGTCTCATCTGTGTATTACAATGGCGCCGGCTAGCAACGACTTTAATCAAGGGGCTTGAACATATTCCTTTTGTAAAACCCAAAGCCCAGCTATTAAATGCTATGTATGAAAGCGCTTATATTTTAAGTGGGGGTAGTTTACTGTTTAAAGCACTACTAATTAGTGTCATAGCCTGGCTGTGCGAATGTATCGCCTTGTATTATATATTGTTGGGTTTTGGTACTGCTGCTTCTTTACAGGTAGCAATGTTTGTGTTTTCGCTGGGTTCTATCGCCGGTGGGCTTTCCATGCTCCCGGGCGGTTTAGGTGTCGCCGAGGGCAGTATGATCGGTCTGCTGCTCAGTTGCGGGATAGACTTTACCGGCGCTGCCGGGGCGACGCTATTTGCGAGATTTGGCACATTATGGTTCGGCGTATTCTTAGGGCTATTGACCCTGCTGCTCAATTGGCGCAGGTTTAACCTTAACGCAAGGTCTGACTAGCATGAAGCGAATCAATATGGATTGTCATGTACATACGTCCTATTCCCGGGACTGTGGTATCAAAATTGCCGATTTGCTCCGGCTTTGCCCGGCAAGAGGGCTGGACGCCGTAGCCATTACTGATCACAACACCATTAGGGGCGCGCTGGAATTACGTGAACAGGCTCCCTTTAAAGTAGTCGTCGGTGAAGAAATAAACACCCTACAAGGCGAAATAATCGGGTATTTTCTCCAGCAGGAAATTCCCCCAGGACTATCTGCGCTGGCAACAGTGCAGGCCATCAGGGAACAAGGCGGTTTGGTGTGTGTGCCCCATCCTTTTGACCGCTGGCGCAAGTCGGCGATAGGTTACGAGACCTTGACGCAAATCATCGGCTATGTTGACATTATTGAGGCCTATAATGCCCGGAATGTTTTTAATCAGGATAATAAAAAAGCCGCCAGGTTTGCCAGCCAGCAGCATAAGCCAATCTCGGTCGGCAGCGATTGTCATACGGCTTGGGAAATCGGCTGTAGTTATGTAGTAATCGGCGACTTTAGCGACGCAGCCACATTCTTGGGGAATTTAGCTAATTCACTCATAAAGTTTACCAAGAGTAGTATTATGGTGCATTGCTATACTAAGCTGTTTAAAGCGAAGTGCGCCATCGGCTTACCAAAATAGACAAAGGAGTTATTGGCAACATGACACTGTTAAACGCAACTACCATTCGTTATTGTTCCTGGGGGTTCATTTTAGCTTATATAGTTACTTTTAGTATTTGGGTATTTACCGGGTCGGGTATGATCGACAGGAACGAAAGAGTCATTGGCGGCGACTTCATTTGTTTTTACGCGGCTTCCCATAAACTGTTGTCCGGAGACGTATTAGGCATCTATGATGGCAAAGATTTATGCGCGGTTGAACAGCAAATTACCGGGCGAACTAACACTGTGGGCTGGTATTATCCGCCAACGTTTTTGTTACTGGTGACCTATTTCGCCACTCTACCTTATTTAGCAGCTTTATTCTCCTGGCTTGCTATCACTCTTGCCGGATATATCATGGTTGTGCGCAAAATTGCCCCTCATCCCACTACTGTGGTACTTACTTTGGCCTTTCCCGGAACATTCCAGAATTTCATTTGCGGCCAGAATGGCTTTTTGAGTGCCTTGCTGCTCGGTCAGGGACTGTTATTGCTTGAGCAACAACCTGTACTTTCCGGTATAATACTTGGGTTACTGGTATATAAGCCTCACCTGGCGTTTTTAGCAGTGATTGCCTTAGTTGCCGCGAGAAAATGGCAGGCACTTATCGCCGCCTGCGCATCAGCAGCAGCCTTAATCATAGTTAGTATAGCTGTATATGGGATTGCCAGCTGGGAAACGTTCTATCATACCCTGCCTGTGGCCCAATACTTATTAGAAATAGGCTCTTTACCCTGGTACCAAATGACAACAGTTTTTGCTATGGCGCGTTCCTTCGGATTTTCCGTTCCTTTCGCTTACGGACTACAAGCAGTGTTTACGGCTGTTGCCGTTATCGCTGTGGCTTGGGTGTGGTACAAGCGAATCTTCCCGCTGGCCTATATTATCCTGACAGTCAGCATTTTCCTTGCTACTCCTTACGCCTACCAATATGATCTTACTATTTTAGGTCTTAGCATCGCTTGGTACGGTTGGGAGGGGCTTAACCAGGGCTGGTTACCCTATGAAAAGATAGTCCTGTTACTTGCCTGGTTTATGCCGTTGGTAAATTCGCCGATTGCCCGCTTAACTAACCTTCATATAATACCTATTATCTTATTAACATTGTTAGTTTTGGCCCTAAGGCGCAGTATATTGGGGCTAAGGTTACCAGCCGGACCGAAAAACAAATTAATTTTAGGGAGATGAGTATGATGATTAATATAAAAACAAAAGCACTGTATATTAATATTGTCATGTTATCGGTCATCTACTTGGCAGAATTGGTGTATATTCTGTACCTGAATTCCGGCGTTTTTTCCTATACGTTGGATGATCCCTATATCCACATGGCCTTGGCAAAAAATATTGCTGCCGGTCACTATGGGATAAATTTAACTGAATACTCCGCGCCCTCATCCAGTATCATCTGGCCCTTCATTTTAGCAGTTTTTTCCGGTGCCGGTTGGTTTGATTATGTGCCACTGATTATTAATTTTATTTGTAGTCTCGGCACGGTTTACCTGTATACCCAACTATTCAGTATGCTGTTTACCGCAGCTAATGCCCAGCGGCAAACGTTGCTAACAATAATAGCAACAATGGCTATCGTATTTATTACCAATATAATTGGTCTTGCTTTTACCGGGATGGAGCACTCGCTCCAGGTCTATATTTCACTACTGGCAGTGTATGGGGTAATAATTTCGCTCCGGGAACAGCGAGTTCCCTGGTGGCTGGTGCTGGCCGTAATAGCGGGGCCGCTGGTACGGTATGAAAATCTAGCTCTGTCCTTGCCCGCCATAGTCTATCTTGTTGCCCAGAGATACTGGCTAGCAGCGGTTAGCAGTGGTTTACTACTGGTTGCGTCAGTCAGTGGTTTTTCGGCTTATCTACATACATTAGGTCTGGGGTATTGGCCCAGTTCGATCATCGCCAAATCTGCTTTGCTGGAAAAGGGACATTTAGCCGCTGTCATTGATACTATGCTTAGTCATTTAGCATTTGTACCTGTTAGTATTTTTTTAATTTCCGTATTAATGCTAGCACTTTATAACTGCTTCAATACCAAAGCAGCAGATAAATATCTTGCTTTAATTATTGGTACAGCGATAATTGCGCATATGCTGTTCGGTTATTCCGGGTGGTATTATCGTTATGATATGTACATTGTAAGTGCAGCTACCATGGGTATCATTTACAGCTTCAGAGGTGCTTTATCGAAAATCTATAATGCCCTCTACAAGGAACTTGATGAAAGCTCACCAGTTACCTATACTCTGGTTTTGCTGATCATATGTTGCGGGGTTGGATTCAATTCCTGGAAAACTACCGCAACAACAGCAATTGCCGCCAATAATATTTTTGAGCAACAATATCAAATGCACCGATTTGTCAACGATTATTATAAAGCACCTGTTGCCATTAATGATCTGGGTTGGGTTGCTTATGAGAATCCCAATTATGTATTAGACTTATGGGGGCTGGCTTCACTAGAAGCACTCAAATCCAGACAAACCGCAACAGATTCCGCCTGGATGGATAAGCTCGCCAGCAAGCACAATGTAAAATTAGCCATTATTTACGATTCCTGGTTTAGAAATAAACCTTTCACCTGGCGACCGGTGGCCGTAATGGAACTAGGGAAGGAAAGGATCACGCCCGCTTCTAACTACGTAACCTTTTATGCTTTAGATAGCAATTCATATGAAAAGGTCAAACCTATGCTGTTGCAGTTTAAAGATAGTTTACCTAACGGTGTCAAGTTAACAGTATATTGACCTTAACTATAACCAAAATCGCAGTTAAAGGAGGCTTGCCTAGACGATTAGTCCTATGGAAGTTGGTCTTAAGTCATAACCGCTGCAGCAGATGCTCTGTACGTTTGCTATTCACTAATAGAAATGAGGTGAGTAATTGGTTTTGCAACATTGCCAGAGGACAACTTTCTGCATATTCATTTTGGGTTTATTACTTTTTATCATACCATTTGTTGCTTTTGCGGCACTGCCGGATGCTGGCTCACCGCCACCCACGGCCACTCCGGCAGCGTCAGCTACACCGGGAACTCCAGCATCTAACCCTGCGGGACAAGCTCCGCCGAATGCTGGCTCATCTACGCCCACTGCAACTGCACCAGTTGCAGCTGCACCGAATAATCCCGCGTCTAACCACGCAGGACAGCCTACTCCGACTGCGCCGCAAAATGTGCCGGAACCCACCCCCGATGCCTTGGCAGCTGTCGGGTTATCGCCTTTGGTTGTGCGGTTGGAATATGTAAAAGCAGATCAAGTCAAACTTATGCTCGCCACGCTGTTTCCCGATAACCGAATCAGGGTAGACATTGTAAATAAGACGCTGATTGTCACAGGCAGTGACGATGACTGTGCCGCTGTTAAAGCTATGCTAGCAAAGCTTGATGCCCCACCACGCCAGGTTATATTTGAAGCCGAAGCAGTCGAAATATCTCGTGACAACCTGCGAAATCTCGGCATCAACTGGGGAACTGTCAACGGGCTGACAGAAACCGCGCTTACCGACAGCAGTGCTTTTCGCATCACCCTCGGTATTCCAAATCATCCGGAATACGGCATCAATCTCAAGGGTACTCTTAATCGTCTGATAGAAAACAAAAGAGGCCATTTGTTGGCCAGTCCCCGCATCGCTGCCTTGGATGGTGAAACCGCCAAAATTCTCATCGGTGACAAGTTAGCGGTGGAAAGCACGCAAATTTCCAGCGGCACTACAGTCACCACAGTAACTTACGTTGAGGTCGGCATCAAACTGGAGATAACCCCCACCGTCCACACTGATGGTACCATAACTGCCATTATTAAACCGGAAGTCAGTAACAAAACAGACACTACCACCAGTGGCAACCCGAATATCCGGACCCGTCAGGCTGAAACAACGCTGCGGGTAAAAAACGGCGAGACAATTGTCCTCGGCGGTTTAATCCAACGGCAAAAAACCAGTGATACGATCAAATTCCCCCTGTTAGGTGATTTACCCTTAGTTGGGATGTTCTTTCGCTCAACAAATAGGGAAGTCACAGAAAGCGAATTGATTATCCTAATTACCCCCAAACTGATTGATCTATGAGGAAGGTGCTATGACTATGCAACGCGCTCTGATGACAGCATTATTCCTACTAGTATTGCTTATTACCCCAGTACAGGCTGGCGCTACAAGTGAAACTGCCGTGATTTTGCGGTGGGCGCCGGTTATTCATCAGCAGGATAACGACCAAAACCCGCTGTCGCGGGAAAATATCTTTACTGTAGCTAACTTTGACCTTGATTGGCGAATGAATAACAATTGGGGAAACCTGCCATACTACCCTCCCGGCGCAGCTGTGTACTATTCTCTGGTGGAAAGTGACACGCATTATTTTATCGGCTATTACCTTTACTATCCTCGCCATATTGGTAAAGTCCAGCATGAGCATGACATGGCCGGGGTATTGGCTGTGGTGCAAAAAGGCTCTGAGCAGTTAGAATTACTGTTGACTTATAATCATAACGAGTTTCTGAAATGGAACGGTTCCCATGTGCGGCTCGAAGCTGGACATCCCAGTTTGGTAGTCAGTGCTGGTACTCATGAAATATCGCTAGTTAAGACTTACGAAGCAGCGCCAGGTCCTGGCGGGATTTTCCCGCTCCCTCCGGAAAAACAAGTACCGGCAACAGGTGGTCAAACCGGTACAGCGTCAAGTGCCGTCTACCGGTTAGTTGACTTGAAAGAATTATGGCAACGTTGTAACGACATCGGCCAAAGCCGTACTTTTAGCCGCTGGGGTTACTTCGATAGTTATTATTATTTTGATGCAGCTGTGCCGTGGATGTGGGAATATAACCGGATCAACTGGCTGGCTAAACCGGCTGAACTGGTAAGGCGTATTCATGGAAATGACCGCCAACCAATAACGTACCTTAAGAATCCATATGCAGGCATCCGCTAGCGGCATAAGTAATTTTAAAAAACTGGCGTCACTCTAAAGTGACGCCAGTTTGGCGTAGTATCTTATAAGATAAGAAATTATATGTTTTTTGAACCGCAGAGACGCAGAGTACGCAGAGGGAATGTCTCGATATACATCTCCTCTCTGTGTACTCTGCGGTTAGAGCCGTATCCTCAAGGGCACGATAGCACTTTTTTATACGACAACCATATAATTTAATTTCTAGTCCTTTTTCGTCTTACCGAACAGATACGTTATTAGCAGAAGAATCAACTAATTTTCTAAAACTTGTAGATGCAATCAGCATTGCCAATGTAATCAACGCAATAGCCACAATTAACTGCAAACCATCGGTCAGGAAAGAAAAGCCGCCAGTGTAGATGATTTTATGAACGATACCATAAATTGACATACCCAGCGAAATCAACGTAACTACTAACATAAAGCACATTGGAATGTAAAGCATTTTCCCCTGACGTCCGGTGACTTTCATGAAGACAGCCAACGCAATCAGAACCAACGCAGCACACAGTTGATTTGCTGCGCCGAATAATGGCCAAACATTCATATATCCGCCCAGACAAAGCAAATAACCAGAAAACAGTGTTATTACGGTAGCAACGTATTTATTTGTCAACACACGCTGCATTGGCGACATTTTTGCCGGATCAGTCGTATCACCGGTAAACAATTCCTGGAAACACATCCGTCCGATACGCCCGACAGAATCCAGCGTAGTCAGTGCCAGTGCAGATACGCACATAGTGACGACACAGGTCGCTACAAAGCTGGACATACCAAACATGGACAGAAAATTGCCGACAGAAGCGGAGAATATCTGGAATGGCGTACCTTTCGGCATCACACCGCCAGTAGCGGCAGCGCCAACAACGATCAAAGCAACGACAGCCAGGATGGTCTCAACCATCATGGAACCATAGCCCACAAACAACATATCTTTTTCATTGGAAATTGTTTTGGAAGAAGTACCGGAAGAAACTAAGCTATGAAAACCGGAAACGGCGCCACAGGCAATGGTAATAAAGAGGATTGGAAACATCGGCTTGCCATTTACTTCAAAGCCAACAAAGGCCGGCAATTCAATCGTAGGATTGGTAAAAACAACGCCGATAACACCACTCGCAATCATACCGAGCAGTAAGAATGAACTCAAATAGTCACGCGGCTCCATCAGCAGCCACATTGGCATAACAGCAGCCATAAACATATAGGCAAAAACAACATAGATCCATGTTGTCTTGTCAAAATAAAGCGGATAAGCGATACCTGCTGCCAGCATACCAATAATCAAAAGAATACCAACTGCCAGTTTAGGCTTTTCTGACAGGGGAAATTTTTCTAGAAAAAGTCCGAAGAAAATAGCAACAACGATATACAACATCGAAATCGACGCAGCAGCGGCATTAGGGGTAGCCAGTGAACCATTGGGACTAAAACCATTAAACGTGCTGGCAACAATGTCCGCAAAAGCGGCTGTTACTAACAGAGTGAACAACCAGGAAAAGAGCAAAAACATTTGTTTCCCGGTTTTACCGATATATTTTTCAATCAGCATTCCCATAGACTTGCCTTCATTTTTGACAGAAGCGTACAGTGCTGTAAAATCCTGAACAGCACCAAAGAAAATCCCACCGATCATCAACCAGAGCATAACTGGTAACCAACCGAACATCGCAGCAATAATCGGCCCGGTGACTGGGCCTGCGCCGGTAATAGAAGAAAATTGATGCGCAAATACAGTGAATTTTGAAGAAGGAACATAGTCATTACCGTCTTCTAAACGATAAGCCGGCGTTTTAGCATCAGGATCAATACCCCATACCTTTGTCAGCCAGCGGCCGTAAATAAAATAACCGCTTGCACAGACAAGTAACGCAATACCTAATAAAGTTAAGCCAGTCATAAATTTTTAATTCCTTTCCATTTTTATGCTGCGTCTGCAATCCTGTGTCGCAGTAATGACGACTGCAGTCTGGCATTTTTTCAGAATATCCGGCATTTCTTTGCAAAACCCCAAAAGGCAATTCAGATGTTCTTCTGATCGCAAAAAATAAACAAAAAATCCTTCGTCTTCCTCATGCATTAACGCATGGAAGACGAAAGATACTCCTCCACATTACCATTTCATTTGCTGATTGCGCAGCCACCCTCTGCCATATCAGAGAAATTTCAATTTTTTACCGTCTTCCACTCTCTTGACGTCTCTCTGCAGGAAGAACTTTCCATTACGGAGTTTGGCTCATTGTTTCCAGATATTCTGTTGGGGTATAATATATCACTATTTTTTTTTATTGTCAACAAGTTATTAACAATCTAACTTAATCGATTTCTTGCTGTATCCAATCTATATACAACGCGTTAAAGATTTTTGCAGGCGGGTGGTGTGTTGGCAATACACCACCCGCCTGGGCCTGTAAACTTCTTTACCGCGGAATATACACAGGTCTATAGTTTGCCCATCAAATCTTCAGGTGAGGACTCAGCCCCACCTGAGATAATGCCGCCGATAAACCCCTTGTCCATATTTTCAATTCTCGCTTTGAACTGCAACCAGGTTTCCTGCGCTGTATTTTTCCCGCAGTTTCGGTTTTTCAATTTTTCCAGTGGGGTTGCGCGGAACCATATCAAATATAATCTTGCGCGGGCGTTTGTAACGCGGCAGGGAAGAACAGAATGTCATTATTTCATTTTCAGTGCATTGGCCATCTGGCTTTAGTTCGATGATGGCTGCGGAAATTTCGCCAAGACGTTGATCTGGCAGGCCAATCACTGCTACATCTTTAATCGCATCATGCTGATGAAGAAAATCCTCAATCTGTACCGGATACAAATTCTCTCCGCCACAAATAATAACATCTTTTTTCCGATCAACCAAATAAATAAAACCGTCTTTATCCATGCGTGCCATATCGCCGGTAAAAAGCCAACCATCTTTTAATACAGCCGCCGTCGCTTTCGGATCATTATAGTAACATTTCATCACACCTGGGCCTTTTACGACAAGTTCTCCCACGTTTCCCTGCGCAACAGGGTGGCCCGATTCACCGATAATCATTGCTTCCCATCTAAACCCTGGTTTGCCGATTGCCCCGACCTTGTGAATGTTTTCTATACCAAGATGAACACAGCCTGGGCCAATTGATTCGCTCAAACCGTAATTAGTATCATAGAGATGGTCGGGAAAATATTTTTTCCAGCGCTGAATCAGGCTGGGTGGAACTGGCTGAGCGCCAATATGCATCAACCGCCACTGGTCAAGCTTATAATCCCCGAGCTTCACTGCTCCGCTTTCAATCGCGTCAAGAATGTCCTGCGCCCAGGGAACAAGCAGCCAAACGATTGTGACCTTTTCTTCAGAAATAGCTTTTAGTATCCATTCGGGTTTAACTCCGCGAAGCAAAACGGCTTTGCCCCCTACCAAAAAGCTGCCAAACCAATGCATCTTGGCACCGGTATGATACAACGGCGGAATGCAGAGAAAATTATCATCCCGCGTCTGCTTGTGATGATTTTGTTCGGTATAGCAGGAAGATGCCAGGCTACGGTGATTATGAAGAATCGCTTTGGGAAAGCCTGTGGTTCCAGAGGAAAAATATATTGCTGCGTCATCTTCATCTGTAAGATTAATTTGAGGCGCTTCAGCGGAGCAAGCTGCTGCCAGCTTGTCATAGCTACCAGCAAAGGAAGGGCAATCTTCGCCTACAAAGAAGTACCTTTTGCCACTAGAAATTTTATCGATAATTGTTCCCATACGGTCAATAAATTCTGATCCGAAGACCAACGTAGTAGCTTCCGCTAACTCCAGGCAATATTTTATTTCCTCCGAAGTATAGCGATAGTTCAACGGTACTGCCACAGCGCCGATTTTAAGAATCCCTAAATAAATCGGCAGCCATTCGATACAATTCATTAACAGTATCGCAACTTTATCTCCCTTATTTATACCACTGCGTAGCAGAAGATTGGCAAATCTGTTCGCTTTGTCGTCAAATTCACGCCATGTCATCTCCCGCCGAAAACTCACCGCCGGATTTGTTTCAATCAGTTCGTATTCACGCCATGAAACTACATGTTTTTCCTGTAATTCCGGATTGATTTCAACCAGGCTGGTATCATCACCATACATAATAGCATTGCGAGAAAGTATTTCCGTTATTAACACGTTATTTGTTCCCCCTAATACACCTTTACTAAAGAAAGTGCAACTGATTTCTTCTATAAAATATTTAACAAACATAAAAATCCCGTCTCTGTATTCCTACAGGGACGGGATTAACAATCCGTGGTACCACCCTGCTTGCTTATAGCAAGCCGCTCTTTTAGGTACAGGAACTCCAGGTCCGATACCCTAGCCTTGGTAACGGTGGCACACCGGCACAGTCTACTCATTTCTTTTCAACCTGCTGCTCATGAGTGTATTTCAGTTAATCTGCTTACCGGTTCGCACCCTCCACCGACTCTCTGCCAAGCACAAAAAACCTACTTTTCTCAATCATTGCATTTATCTTTTGCTGCTAATCGTAATTATAACACAAAATTCCTTTATGTCAATAATAGAAGAAACGCAGTCAAAACTTCAACAGCTAAATAGTAATCAATTACTTCCTTCCTGAGCCGGTTCCAAAATAATACGATGGTCAACTAGGTTCAATTCTTTAATTCTAGCCGCGATAGTTGTTCTCTGTCCCCAAATGCTTTCGAGATAGATTTCACCATTTTGAGGCACTACCCTATCAACCCTTTCCATCAATAACTCTTCTTTATTATCCTTAAGAAGATATGCATTAGCCTCGCACATAGGACTATTCCCTCCCTTCACTCACTATATATTGTTTCATTTGTATTAACATAGCCTCCACCATGTGAGGTAATGGCTCTGAGTGTATACCAATTAGATCAATGTTGTTGCGATGAATTGGTAAAAGAATCTTTCTTGCCTTGCTGGTAACCACTCGCTTAGCCATTTTGGCTGTTAGCTCACCCTTCATTGAGTTAGGCAAGATTATACTAAGTGGGCCAAGTACTAAATCCACTTCATCAATATTACAAATAACTGCATTCTCGCCAGTAGCACCTTCATTTGCCCCAGCCCGTAACATAACAGAAGTAGCCTGAGAATTCGTCCCAATAGCCAAAATTTCAACGTTATTACGAAATTCGTTTCGAACTCTATCAATTATGACCCTGCCAATTCCGCCTCCCTGACCATCTACAACAGCAATGTACACAAAATCCCCCCAGCATTACAAAATCAGTTCTAAGATCAACCTCTATCACGCTGCACCTATTTTATATCAGCATTTTGTACATTACTATTTTATCCCTTCCCATAGTAGCCAAAAGCGTAAGCAGCGGCACATAAAAACGAAAAAGCCATGAAAATATCGCTTCACACGAAACCTTCATGGTTATTATCTTCATTACAAGAGCTATTTTCAAGTCATTCAATAAACCGACCGTACTTCATACGGTATTCGGCAGCTTCAGCTACCTTCTTTGCATTAATTGTACCAAAGTTCACTTTTAAATGTCAATACATAGTATAAATTATCTACAATATATTCTTTACTCAGAAATACTCATTGACAAGTTTGCTACAATTACGAGATAATATATTTATAAAATTACACATATTTTGAAATTAAAGGTATGAAGCCTTGTTGGAGACGCAGTCCCCTTCACTTTTTCATACCTTTTTTTAATTTGTAAAATAAAAAATTATTGGAGGTATTATCATGAACAATCGTTCTGCTGACTATCAAAAGGCTATTGACTTTCATGGACACTGCTGTCCTGGGCTGACTATTGGCTACCTTGCTGCCAAAGCTGCCTTGGCCCACCTCAAAGTAGAACGCGCCGCCGATGAAGAGCTTGTCACTATTGTCGAGTCGGACGGCTGCGGCATTGATGCTGTGCAAGTGCTATTAGGATGCACCATTGGTAAAGGCAACCTGATCTACAAAGACCATGGCAAACAAGCTTATACCATTGGCAACCGCAGCACAGGCCAAGCCGTGCGAATTGTTATGACTGGTGACATGGTGCCGCTGACAACAGAACAGGAAACCATCAAGGCGGCCGTATTCAGCGGACAGGCCACGCCTCAGCAGGAAGAAGCCTGGCATAAACTTCAGTCTGAACGCACTGCCCGTCTGCTAGCTGCTCCGTTTGAAGAAATATTCAAAATTCAGGATGTTGAACTTAAACTTCCCTCAGAAGCCAAAATCTTTAACTCGGTCATCTGTGAGTACTGCGGCGAAAAAGTCATGGAAGCCCGTGCCCGTTTGAAAAATGGCAAAATTGCCTGCCTGGCCTGTACCGAAGAATATAGCCGGGGATGGTAAACCTGACCAGAAATAAACATATATTGGTGGCGACCCTGCTGGCTGTGTGCCTTACCCTGCTGGTGCTCGGCTGCGGTGGATCAGCAGGGCCGGACTCCCTAGTAGCCCAAGATCAAGTCTATACCATTGCTGATGCCACCGGTGATTACGGCTTTCCCTCACCTTTTGCTCATTATTCCCGCGGCCCCGGTTATATCCGCATGAGTATGATTTTTGATACCTTACTATGGAAAGACGCTGACGGCTATGTTCCGGCATTGGCAGCTAAGTGGGACTATCTCGCAAGCGAAAACGCTTACCTTTTCCATCTGAACAATACAGCTACTTGGCATGATGGTAAAAAAGTGACTGTAGATGATGTCTTATTTACGTTTGATTATCTGAAAAAATTCCCCTATCAAACAACCAATATTAGTATGATTAAAACCGTTGAAGCCATCGACAGCTCTACTGTGAAAATTACATTATCCCACCCGCACGCGCCATTTTTAGATCAAGTTGCCGGCACCATCCCGATTCTGCCCAGGCATATCTGGCAAAATATTACCAATCCTGCTCAATTCCGGCAACCAGAGGCACTCATTGGTTCCGGCCCGTTTAAACTTGTTGACTATAACAAAGAACAGGGTTCGTACTTATATGAAGCTTATGAAGGCTATTATCAGGGTAACCCCAAATTCAAGCAGCTCAAATTCATAAAAATGAATGTCGAAATGGCAACAGCTGCTTTGAAGCAGCACCAAATTGACATCACCCAGATTCCGCCGGAGTTAGTCAAGCCTCTGGAACAGACAGGTCTTAAAATTTTGACCATGCCACACGACTGGATTGCCAAACTAGTTATTAACCACCAACAAGAACCGTTTAATAGCACCGAATTCCGGCAGGCGTTAGCGTACGCTATTGACCGTAAGGCACTAATTGACACCACACTGCGAGGTCAGGCACTTCCTGGTAACCCTGGTCTCATCCCGCCTGACAGCCAGTGGTATAACCCGGCATTAGCCGAAATGTACCTTTATAGTCCGGACAGTGCTGGTAAACTTCTGGCCAAACTAGGCTATAACAAGTCAGGCAGTTATTGGGAAAAGAACGGACAGCCGCTGGAGATCGAACTACTTGTTACCGCCAAAGCCGGTATCCCTGGCTCCCCTGGTGAGCGCCAGGGGGAATTTATCAAAGTGCAACTGGAGCAATTCGGTATCAAGGTCAACCTAAAAGCCCTGGAAGGTAAAACACTGGACAACCGCATTAATGAGGGAGAATTTGAATTGGCTTTAAATGGCCACGGCGGTTTGGGGGCTGACCCCGATTTCCTGACAAATATGATTGTTGGCAAAGGATTCAACAGCGCTCACTACCATCAGAACCAAACCCTTACTACCTTACTCGCCAAACAAGCTTCTCTTATGGATAACGCCGCCCGCAAACAACTTTTTGCCGAAATCCAGACTGTCTTTGCTGCCGATGTACCGGCCTTGGCCTTGTACTATCCTACCTGGTACTATGCCTACAGCAACCGGGCCAACCTGTACTTTACTAAGCAAGGCATTGGCTCCGGAGCTCCTATCCCCCTTAATAAAATGTCATTTGTCAAATAGAGGTTACTATGCCTACCACCAAAACAGCCGTTGACTACGCAATTGCGTTAACAGCTATTCTCATTCTTAACTTCATATTGCCACGACTGCTGCCAGGCGACCCGCTACAAGCCATTTATGGCGATGAAGCCTTAATGGTCATGACACCGGCAATGCAAGCCGAGCTTATTCATCGTTTTGCCCTTGACCAGACCTGGTCAGAACAATTTGTTGCCTACATACAGGCACTCTTACGCGCTGACCTAGGGTATTCATACTTTTACCACACTTCTGTCGTCAGTGTAATTGCCGGGGTACTGCCCTGGACACTACTGTTGACTGGTTTAGCTTTTGTACTTTCCACACTGCTTGGCAGTTTGCTAGGAATAGAATCTGGCTACCAGCGGGGTAGTAGACAAGATGGTCATTTGCTGGGAATCATGATGCTTATCAGCGGTTTTCCCGACTTTTTTGCTGGGATATTGTTGTTGCTTACTTTTGGTGTTATCTTGGCCTGGATGCCTTTGTCCGGCGCGTTTACTCCCTATAGCGGATTCACAGGTTTAAAGCTGGTTGCTGATATTGCGCAGCATCTAACGCTGCCATTGACAGCACTAGTGCTTGTCCGCCTGACTGCCGCCTACTTATTTTCCCGTAGTGCCATGGTTGGCGTTATGGGAGAACACTTTATCCGGACAGCACGTGCTAAAGGCTGTCCGGACATAGCCATTCGCTATCGCCACGCGGCGCGTTCAGCGCTGCTGGCAATAGTTACCGCCGCCGGCCTCAGCTTCACTCATGTGATAAGCGGTGTTTTATTTATTGAGACCGTCTTTTCCTACCCCGGACTTGGCTCTTTACTCTACAAAGCCGTTCTTACCCGTGACTACCCGCTGCTACAAGGAATTTTACTGCTGGCCGCTGTGCTGGTGCTTCTTGTTAACTTTGTCACCGACCTGCTCTGCGCCAGATTTGACCCTCGCTTATCAGCACCATCGCCAAAAGCAAGGAGAGACAATCATGCATATCCGGTATGATATTGAGCTGACAGACAGTAACTTTGGCCGTTTAGGTTTGTCGCTGCTTTTTACGGCATTCATCGCCGCCCTGCTGGCGCCAGTTCTTGCTAACTATAGTCCTACCGCTTATACAGGCGATATTTTTCACCCGCCCTGTACCAGATACTGGCTGGGAACCAATGAGGTTGGACAGGATATCTGGACTCAACT
The DNA here is from genome assembly GCF_007830295.1 of Sporomusa sp. KB1. Taxonomy (GTDB): domain Bacteria; phylum Bacillota; class Negativicutes; order Sporomusales; family Sporomusaceae; genus Sporomusa. Next base: position 90,473 of record NZ_VLKC01000001.1, read on the forward strand.
CATTTATGGTGCCCGTACCTCACTTAGTATTGCCGGGGGTACGGCATTTATGGCGGTAGCCTTAAGCCTGCTGGCTGGCGGCCTGGCCGCTCTCTACGGCGGCCTTTGTGATCGAACCATTATGCGCATTGTTGATATATGGCTGGTTATTCCACCTATTATTGTCATTATTTTGTTTGCCGCTTATTTACACCCAAGCATAGTTTTACTAATAACGCTATTAGCTGCCTTTATGTGGCCTGACGGAACCCGGATTGTGCGGGCTCAAACACTGGCCCTAAAGGCCAAAGCCAGTTATGCTGCCGCCACTACTTTTGGCGCTACTAAGCAATACCGGCTCAGAAAACACGTCCTCCCCGATCTTGGGCCTACGCTCATAGCACTGTTTATTCACTATGCCCGCCGCGCCATTTTTATGGAAGCCGGGTTGTCTTTCCTGGGTATCAGCGACCCCAGTCTTATCAGTTGGGGAAAAATGCTGCAGCAGGCCCTGGCATTCACCTACCTAGACGTGTGGCAATGGTGGCTGATACCGCCCGGTTTGGCAGTATCACTCACCATTGTCGGGCTGGCCTTTACCGGTCTGGCACTTGAAACCGCCCTTGATCCCCGGCTGCGTCCAGAAAAGAGGTAATCATGGAACAAGAAAAGACCATACTTGACATTCAAAGTCTCTATGTCAGTTATGAAGGAACCGACATACTCAAAGATATTAATCTAACTCTGAAAACCAACCAAACGCTGGCTGTCATTGGTGAATCCGGCGCAGGCAAAAGTTCACTCGCACTTGCCATTGCCGGACTTTGTGCCGGTAGCACCACAGGCACAGTACTGTTTCAAAATAAGAACTTGCTCGCAGCCACCGAGGCTGAGCTGCGTCACATTAGAGGCAAAGACATTTCCCTGGTTTTCCAAAATACCGACAATGCCTTACACCCTTTATACACGGCAGCCGAACAAATAACAGAAGCCATTATCCTGCACAAGGATATCGCAAAACCTTCCGCCTATCAGTTAGCCTTACAAGCCTTGGCCGAAATCGGACTGACCGGCAAGCTGGCCACTGCGTATCCACATGAATTAAGCGGTGGGCAGCAGCAGCGAACGCTCATTGCTATGGCTCTTGTCAACAACCCTGAGCTATTGCTGCTGGATGAACCTACTGCGTCCCTTGACCCGCTTACCAAACAAGAGATTACCACTCTCCTACAGCAATCAGCCGCCGGACGCGCAGTTATCCTTATTACCCATGACATTACCACCGCCGCTGAACTGGCTGATACTGTTGCCGTGCTGTATGGCGGCCGGATTATTGAACTAGGCCCGGCCAGAGCAATATTGGAAACTCCCCGCCACCCGTATACACGCGGTCTTCTCCGAGCCTACCCCAACATGACGACAGTCAAAGACTTCCAGGGCATTCCCGGCACCATGCAACATAATCTTCCTGGCTGTCCTTTTCAGCCGCGCTGTACCCAACGGCTGACTAGCTGCAACGCCAGCATGCCAGAGCTTGCCTTGACTGACGGGCGCATGCTCGCCTGTCACCGTGGCGGCATTGTGCCTGTGCTTCAGGTAACAAACCTAACCAAAGCCTGGGATGAACACCAGGCTGTACAAGATCTAACACTTACTTTGTATGAAGGTGAAACATTGGCCATTGTCGGCGAAAGCGGTTCAGGAAAAACCACACTGGCGAAAACCATTATGGGCCTTACACCCCCGACCTCAGGTAATATCTACCTTAACGGAGTCAACATCACGGAACGCAGCCGAGATTTTTATAAACAAATCCAACTGGTCTTCCAGAATCCCAAAGAGGCGCTCAGTCACCGCCTGACTGTCTGCCAGCTAATCAAAGAACCGCTTGACATTCAAAAAATTGGTACTGAAACAGACAGACTAGTTGCTGTCAAAAAATTGCTTACCGAAGTTGAACTGCCAACAAATGATGCCTTGCTCCATAAATACCCGCACCAGCTAAGCGGCGGAGAAGCTCAACGGGTAGTCATTGCCCGCGCCTTAGCCTTAAACCCGAAAATACTTATTGCTGATGAACCAACCTCAGCACTGGACGCCAGCATCCAAGCCAAAGTAATCAAGTTATTGCTCAATCTTCAGGAAGATCGCGGCCTGTCCATGTTATTTATTACCCACGACATTGCTTTGGCCAGAAAAATCAGTGACCGCCTGGCTGTTATGAAAAATGGCAAAATCGTGGAAGAGGGACTAACCCATCTATTAATTGCCGCCCCGACGCACCAATATACCCAAAAACTGCTGGCTGTGGCAGCCCGCATCAGCTGGCGGTAAGACTAAAGAAGGCTAATGTGGTGGAAAGTAAAATCGTCCTTTTTACGATTCGTTTTACTATTATTTAAGAATATTCTTGTTTACCGGCCATATACTATTACCAATTGATTACCAATTCGCAGGAGGGTCCGGTATGCAGGATTTTAACACAATTTTTCTTAGTATTATTATTGAAGCACTCCCGCTGGTACTTGTGGGAGTGTTTGTTTCTGCCTTTATTCACTTGTTTGTTCCGGCAGAATGGATTCAACGGATATTACCCCGAAAACGCCTAACAGGCATTATCGCCGCCAGTTTTCTTGGTTTATTTTTACCGCTCTGCGAATGCGGAATGGTACCTATCATACGCCGGTTAATTCACAAAGGGATACCACCCTATATCGCCATAGCCTTTATGCTATCTGCTCCCATCATCAACCCGCTTGTCGCCTGGTCTACTTACCTGGCTTTTTCTGCATTTCCGTCTATGGTCCTCTATCGGTTAATTGGAGCTTTTATCGCTGTTGTTATTATTGCCTTCATCATTAGTACCAGCCATGACCGCCAGATGCTTTCCAGCGGCGAAGCGGCAGCTACCTCCGACTGCTGCGGGCATCATACTCACCGGCCTCCCGACTCAAATTCCAACTTTCAAAGTACCCTGCGCGCTATGCTCTATCATGCCTGTGACGATTTTTTTGACATGGGCCGGTTTCTGCTCATAGGTTCTTTCCTGGCCGCTTTAATTCAGACAACTGTACCGCGCCTGACGCTCTTATCTTTTGGCCAAGATCCTGGTTATTCTGTCGGCGGCATGATGCTTTTTGCTTTTCTGATCTCAGTATGTTCCCAAGCCGATGCTTTTATTGTTGCCCCCTTCCTGGAGCATTTCAGTACCGGATCACTGGCAGCCTTTCTGATCTTCGGGCCAATGCTTGATATCAAAAACACCGCTATGCTGCTTACTATTTTCAAGCCGCTATTCACCCTTAAGCTTATCTTGCTCATTACAGCAACTGTATTTGGCATAAGCTTATCTATGGTTTACTTTCCTCAACTATGGGAGGTGATTTGTTTTGTTCATTAAGCTATCAGGACAAAATCTGTTAAAGCTCCTTGTGCTCATGGGGTTTTGCCTGCTATTTTACAATACGCTAACAACACCGGGCTTATCCCAAGTAATCAATCCACAATTCATCTGGAATACCAAACTAGGATTTACGTTGCTTTTGGTACTAGCAATAATTCAAATGTTCAAAACATTCGACTGGCGTCATAACATGGCCTGCGGTTGTCACCATAAAACCGGTCAGCTAGCTTATATTGTATTTGTTGGTACACTGATTCTAGGCCTACTTGTTCCTATCAGCCCACTTGGCTCGGCAACCGCCTCACAAAAAGGTGTAAAGTTCATGCAAACCGGCACCAGCGTACCGGTCAGCTTACCTGTATTACCGGCAGATAGCCAGCCTGAATTGGGAATAACTGCTGAAAATCATGTCAAATATATAACTGCTTTCTATGAAAACAGTACGGCATTTATTGGGAAAAACATCAGCCTAAAAGGTTTTGTTTACCGTCCAGACCAAACACCAGCCCAGCATTTTTTTGTCGCCCGGTTTGAAATATCCTGCTGCGCTGCCGATGCCGTTCCCAGTGGACTTTTTATTGAATGGGATGACAGTCAGAGCATAAACAGTGACAGTTGGGTAGAGATCCATGGTAAATTAGCTACCTTTAATTATCTAGGAAATAAATTACCAGTTGTTAAAGCTACACAAGTTATCCCTATCAAACCATTGGCAACTCCTTATGTGTATGTCAACAACTAAATTTTAGAAGCCAATCTTTATTTTGCTTTCCCATGGAAAGCCTTGTTTATTGTCAATATTGCCAATGGCATTGGCCTGCGCAAAATCAAATGCTAATTCTTTAGTAGGACCATAGCTAATAAGCAGCTATTTGATAAAGAACATTTTATTCAAAGGAATGGGTACGCCCAACCCGATGCCTTGTTTAGTAATGAATAAAGATATTTTAGGGCTATAGGCATAGTACCTCGTAGGATAATATAATGGCACAGCAGGTACTTCATCGGCGTACTCTGCCTGTATTTTATCAATTAGCTGCCTACGCTCAGTTTTATCTAAAATAGAAACCTGCTGGTTAAGTAACTTAGCTAAAGTCTCGTTGTCCTGAAAACGGGCGCTGTTAAAGTTTTTACCCATAATCTCGTTTTTCAAATAATCCGGATCAGCCCCTAAACCGCCATGACTATTTAATGCTAAATCAAAATTCCACTCATTGATACGGCTGTCGGCGGTTTTGGATTCTAAAATACACAGATTTACTTTTATTCCCACTTCCTCTAATTGCGACTTAATAAACTCTCCGTGGCGTTCACCTGGTTCATCAACGCCGCCACTGCCGCCGCTATTGCCAGCCAGTAATTCCAGTTCCAGTATTTGACCATTCTTCTCCCAATACGGGCCATTTTTCACATAGCCTAGACTGCTTAAAATACTTTCAGTCTTAGCTGGGTCATAGGCATACAAATCTTTAAGCGCGGGATTGAACCATTCATTATCAGCAGGTACTAACCCGGGATTTCCTGCAATTCCCTCACCCCGTAATGTTGTTTCAATAAGTGCTTTTCGGTCAATTGCATAGGCCAAAGCCCGGCGAAATTCTTTGTTATTGAAAGGTTCCCTGCGATGGTTGATAACCAGATTGGCAACCCAATCATGAGGCATCGCCATTACTTTTATCCCCGCTTGTTCTAAGGGTTTTACTAACTCTGGCGGTATCTGAGCCATGTCAATCTGCTTTTGCTTAAGCGCTGCTGCAACCATTTCCACATTCATCTTAACCATTTTGATCTGTTGAAACTTAGGCTTACCCTGATAATATTCATTGTAGGCTTCATATAAATAAGTACCATTTTCTTTACTGTAATCAACTAACCGGAAAGGCCCTGTACCAATTAAAGCTTCTTTTTGCCGAAAGTTACTGGGATCTGTTACCCCTTTCCAGATATGTTCAGGCAGGATTGGTATAGTACCGGCAATGGTATCCAAAAAAGGAGCATAAAGACGATCTAAATAAAATTTGACTTCATATTCATTCAGGGCTTCTACTTGTTTAATCATACTGATGTTAGTGGTATAGTAGGGATGTTGCTTTAAATATTCAAATGTAAATATCACATCTTTGGCCGTAAATTTTGGGCCGTCATGCCAAGTGGCTTTTTTTTGCAAATGAAACACGTAAGAGTTTTCCTCTTTATTGTACTCCCAACTTTCCGCCAATGCAGGAATGTAGCCTTTATCATCCTTCCATATCAAGGCATCAAAAATAAAGCTCATACGCAGATAACCGGGACCGCGAAAGTAGTGGGCAAACGGTGAAGGAAAGCCATGATCTCCCGTATGGTCAGCGATGGTAAAAACCATATCTTTTGCGTCAGTTAAAACTGGTTGTTTAGAACTGCTGCACCCCCAAAGCAAAGCCGCAACCACAATTATACAAAAAATGACTCGTATTGATTGCCGCAGGTAACTTAATTTCACTCTGTATTCCTCCAGTCTATTTTAGAATGTCATTTTTATTGATAAAGTTAGCAATATAACTATTTCCATAAGCATAATCGGGCGTAACGACTTAAAAAAATCAGCTTTAAAATACTCTAAGGTCACCAAAAGGCATAAGTGTGCGGGTGACAACATCTGTCCGGCAACACCAGCCACATAACCGACTACAGCCATAGCAATATTACCACTAGAAATTGCTGCGACAAAAGGAAATGCGATCGCCACAAAACCCGGGGAACTACCTGTAAGTATTCCTGCAAGAAATGCAATACTACCAATCATTACCACTATGGGGATACCCATGCTTTCTAATACTAAAGCAACATCTGCAATAATACCTGTTTGCTTCAAGATGGCTTGAAAAAAAAGAATGCCAATGAGTCCCCATAGTAATTTCCGATCAAATGCATGTTGGCACATGGTAATAATATTCTTCAGTTTCATCTGCAACAATAATGTCATACTTACAACCACTAGCAGCATTGACATCGCCGGACCAAAATCAAACCCAACGACCAGTAGAAAATTGGCAACTATCGGCCCGGCCGATAGAAACAGGTACTGGTAGTTATTTTTCCCTTCCGAACAGGAAGCAGTTATCATCTGATTTTCAATATTATTGGGCAACGGTGAAATGTAGACAAACCATCCTCCCACCAAACCTATAACTGCGACCCAAAGCATATTGATAATTAGCGCACTTACAGGAACTTGTGCAATTTGGCTGGCTAATAACAAGGAAGGCAGTATTGGATTGGTACACTCCCACACGTGCCGGAACCAAAGATTAATTGATGTTTTTTGGTCAGGGGAAAGATTATACTGCTTTCCGGCTTCCTCCACTAAAGGTGCGGAAAAAATAGCACCACCCAAGGAAGGTAAGAAACCAAGAAAGGCTGGCATTAAAGCCAATAACATTCTGTCACTTTTAAAAAATGCCCGGGATACGGTCATTAGACCATTGACAATTCCGCTTGTTCGCAACTGATATTCTAAACACATAACCAGAAATACAGCCAGCAAAATCTCCCACGTACTTGAACTATATAATAACTCTCTTCCTGCCGACTCAAATGTACTCCATTGAGGTGAACACATTAGAAAGACCAGCCCGGCACCAATCATCATGGTATTGCCCAGCAGGAATCTCTTTTGCATTAAGAAAACTATTACTGTTAAAGTTAACAGCACCTTAAGCATTACGATCATAATCATCACCTTACCTTGTTTCGTCGTTATATTAACCAAACAATATATAAAGCTTAATTCCAAGCTGATTTGAACCAAATTTTTGAAAGCTACTAATGGTTTAGTGAACTCGTTTCAGCATAGCTGAAACATTGGGAATTCAGGTGGAGAGTCTACTCCACCTGAATTAACCCGCCAATAGAGGCGGGAGTCTTGACTCGTATCCAAGATAAATTAATACTTTCCATAAAACCATTGTTACAGCTAAAAATTAATGTTAATTAAAAAACATGAATTAATATATAACTCACATTTCAAAATAAGTTTCTGTGTATACTAGAAATCGACTTTTGATTATATAGCAAATTACATTGCTTGATGCGGATAGATATTTTCATTAATAACATCAAAACAAGAACTACTTAATTTACTATGGGTATAAAGTACTGCTGGACACCCATTCCTACACGAATCCCAGTTTTCACATGTTTTGCATTGGGTAGTGGCACTATTTCTTACGTTTTCAAAAAAAGAGCTAGTCCATGCATCTAAAAGAGAATCTCGATAAATATTATAACGACTTTCTTTTGGGAAATAGCTACAGGGTATAATACTTCCATTAGCAGCTACATAAAGTGCCGAATGGCTGCAAACACAAGCAATATTTGGAGAAACGACGAATCCTTTGCAGCGAGGGAGATAATTGCACATAACTGTTATAATAGGATTCATCTTATTCTGCGGCAAAATTTTAACAGCATCGTTGAATGCTTTTTCTAATAACAGATGTTCAGACATAAGTTCAAAGTCTGAACGACCGATGGGAAGAACAGCTTTAAGTTCGATTGTGGACACGCTCAAATCTGCTAACAATTGAATAATTGGATTAATTGTATTAATATTTTCATTGGTTACTGTAATTCGGATGTATGTTTTAAGACTAGTGTTTGTTGCTAATTTTATATTCTTCAAAACCGTTGAAAGTGAGCCACCTCTAACCTTTTTGAATAGATTGGCATCTATAGAGTCCAACGAAATTTTTACTTCATCTAAACCAGTTGCCAGTAATTGATCAATGTATTTTTCGAGGAGAAGCCCATTAGTACTCAAGCCAGATGTAATTTTGAGTGACTTGCAAGTTGAAATAATTTTTAAAACCGTATCCTTTTCTAAAAGCGGCTCTCCTCCTGTTATCCATACGGATTTAAGATCTACATACGGAGAATTAGCATTTGAGTAAATAACGAGATCTTTTATAGTCCTACATGCTATTTCAGGATTTAATTTGTCACACGATGTTTCTTCACCATTAAAACAGAATTTACAAGACATATTACAGGAAGTTGTAAGCTGAAATTCAATCTTTTCAATCTTCTTTTTATTTCTTTCCATTCAAATTCCCCTCCTAGACATTTTTCAAGTATATAGTTCGCGCTTGCCTAATAATTCGCAAAATTGGTAGTTTCAAGACTACTAATACGCTCAAAAATATCCTGGCCATTGTGAAAGTCTATGGGGGTATGTGGCCCTCATGAAAGGCTTCCCTTTCGTTTCTAACTTGACTTGTTCAGTGAATTCTTTCAATCTAAAATCAGTATAATTATAAAATGAAGGCGCTTGCAAAATTGACGCATTTTCCGCACGTACATGTACAATAACTGGTATCATGCTCTCCTTTGCCAATGCATATCTTTGCTCCGTAGAACACTGCAGTTGATCATCAATAGTTACTCTTAATGATTCCTTATTCAGCATGGAAGCATATTTTATACATAATTCTAAATCATCCACAGAGTCAGGAATGAGTCTTACTTGCTCAGGTGCTAACCACATTGGAAAGCAGCCCCCATCAATAATCCTTGATAAAATTGCATACATAAATCTTTCAATTGAACCAACAATATTAGCATGTAATACAATGGGATTTGAGCCATCTTCTTTCAAAATGCCAAATTTTATAGGATTGTCATAATCTAACTGAAAGGCTGATACTTCAAGTGGATTCCCTTCACCTACATCAAAATGATATTCAACATTAATTGGTCTTCCTTTTCGAGGGTTAGCTTCCAGAAGCAACGCTTCCCTTTCATGCAAACGAACCAATTGTAATATCCATTCCAAATTTTTTTCTAAAAAGTCGTTGGTAACTTTGTATGTACAATAGAAATCCAGGTTAAATTCGGCTGCAAGCTCAAGTATCTTTTTATGTATCTGAAGACTTTCGTCAAGTGATTCATTCAGGTTATTAAATAATTCATGCATATCTATCATGGTAAACTCACACGCTCTACGTAATGGGCTATATTTTTCCTCAAGCCTACAGCATTTGGTCATCTCAAAAAGCTTTAGTGGTAGATGGCTGGAAGATAAACCATTTTTACCAACTAATCCCATCTGAGAATAAAGCACTCCTATTTTTGTAACAAGATGTCTTCCTGAAGAATTTGTATGATACGTGTTCTCTCCTGATTGCTCAACATGATTTACAACAGCTAAATTCTCGAAATCTGTAAGCACAGGTGTCTCTATATAAAAACATTCTAGATCAGCATATAGACCATAGATATATTCCTTAATGAGATTGAATAAAATTGCACCTCTTGGCAGGAAGATATAATGTCCTTCTCCAGATGTAGAGTCCTGCGTTACGATTTTCAATTTTTCTATATTTAAGTCATATTTATTAACAAAATCATCCTCTTGTTTTTCTCCTGCAAGCTTGTTCAATATTTTTGTAGTAGTAGTAGTAGTAATCGTTCCATCAATATTTAATATTCTCATTACCTAATCCCTCCTGTAATCATCCATTAATAATTCGCTCATCCTTATAAGCACCCATAAGCCACCCCTTCTTTGCCGATTACACAGTCTCGCAATAGACACACTGACGCTCTCGAACTGCTACCTTATTAAAAACTTAACTATCAACACCTCCTTTATTAAATATAACTATTGGATTGAACGACCGATGAGTTTCATTTAACTCAGAATACAAAAAAGCCATCGTAACCTTCTGCTGGGCATTACATGCCACGGAAGGATAGCAATGACCTTCAAGTCAAAATATTACACTTCGCTATGGTAAATCTCTTCAAGAGATTTGCTCAAACTTTTAAATTTTTAATCTTAACATATTAGTCAGCACCACAACCTCCGTCGGCTTGCTTCCCATCAAGTGCCAAGCTTCTTTGTCCGCCTGTTCGACAGTATTATGCCAAAAAGTATAGTTAGTCGGAGCTTCGGCGGCGCAAACTGCGCCTACCTGACAAACAAGGAGTATACAGAAAACTAGATTAAATCTCCTTTTTTGAATTAAAGATGAATACCCGTTCATTAGGCATAAGTAGCCATATCAGTAGTAAATTCTATAACGCCACTATAAATAAAAAAGGTATGAGCGAATAAAGGACCTATTCACGTCCTTTACCGGCTTCATACCTTGAGTTACGTTATATCTGTATTTACATTTCCATATGACTAAATTTGTAATGAGTTTTCACAACTCTATTCACATATATTTTACACTATTTTAGTATTTTTGTAAATAAATGTTTTTTTGAGAAGGGCACGCTCCACTCCTTTTTCCGCCACATAGCGGCAGGTGATATGTGTAGCAGGAAAAGCAAACCATAAACCCGAAATATCTGTTCTAGTCTAAACAATATTTTTAAGATAGGAGCTCATGTCATGCAGTATGACCTACTCAACAAAGTCGCCGTTATTACTGGAGGAACCTCCGGCATCGGTTTATCTACCGCTGAACTATTTTTATCCAGCGGTGCAAAGGTTGTTATCGTTGGTCGTGATTCTATAAAGGGTCATGCCGCAAAGCAATCCCTTGCTACAATTTCAAACACCATTGATTATGTGCAGGGAGACATTTCTCGTCCTGCAGACTGCGTTAACATAATAAAACAAGCAACCGCCAGCTTGGGAAAACTTGATATTTTGGTGAATTCAGCCGGTATCTATCAAGAAAATTTAATCTCTGATGTCAGTGAAGAAGATTATAATACTATTATGGATGTCAATGTAAAAGGTGTTTATTTCATGTGCAAATCCGCTTTGCCTGAACTGCGTAAAGCCGGTGGAGGCTCTATCATCAACCTCGCTTCTGACGCAGGCATCAATGGCAATCTCTTGTGTACAGCCTACTGCGCTTCTAAAGGAGCAGTCATTGCTCTTACCAAGGCATTAGCTTTAGAATGCGCCCCTTATAATATCCGCGCCAATTGTGTATGCCCTGGCGATGTGGCTACACCGCTGCTGGACCGTCAGCTTACCGCTCCCAATAACATCTGCACTCTATCAGATATGGCAAATTTATACCCGCTTGGCCGCATTGCGCAGCCTTCAGAAGTTGCCCACGTTATTTCCTTTTTAGCCTCTGACGCTGCCTCCTTTGTCACTGGTGCAGTGTGGACAGTCGATGGCGGATTAACTGCCTGCTAGTTCAAAAATAAGTGAACATTGCTGAGTTAACCGTTTATCCATATATACAATCTCAAGGTCTTCCGGTTTCTCACTTTGGATTTTATAACCCTGACTTAGCCAAAAGGGAAAACCACCTGGCAGAAACTTATGGGTATGCAGACAAATAGTCTCATAACCATAATTACGGCAATCGTCTTGAATGGCTGCCACTAACCGGCCGGCAAGTCCTTGGCGGCGCAGTGAGTTTTTTACATAACAACGGGATAATTCGGCAGTGGCTGACACATCATAGCAACCGCGAACCGCCTCAATCCTATCATCATAAGGTCTGATGGCGACCGTTCCAACAACTTGTCCGCTGCCATCAAAGGCAGCAAACATGACTGAGTTATCAGGTATAACATAAGCTTCTTCCATATTTGCAAGGTCCCAGCGTAAGGCTACATCAGGTATAGTAGGATACACCTCTTTCAGCATAGGAATGATAAAATCAAGTGCAGGTACAATATCTTCTGCTGTAATCTTGCGAATAGTACAATCTTTATGTTTAATTTCCATACGAATCCCGCTCCTTTTTTTTCAACTAAAGGGAATAACCGAAGCCAGCAGTGATTTTGCATACTCGTTCTGCGCATTGGCCAAATCCCCGCTCATAAGTTCTTCGACTATTTCACCTCTGTACAAAAATACCATCTTATTACACAAATGAGCCACAGCCTGTAAATCATGAGCCACAAAAAGATACGTCATCTTCATTTCAAGCCGAAGTTTATGCAGCAGTTTCAGTACCTGAATTTGAACAGAAACGTCCAGGGAACTGATGGCTTCGTCCAAGACAATACATCGGGGATTAGTAGAAATGGCTCTGGCAATACAAACACGTTGAACCTGGCCGCCGCTAAGTTCATGCGGATAGCGGTCTTTCAGGTCTGGCGACAGACTTACTTTATCTAAAAGAACATCAATTTTGCCAGCTAAGTTTCCCGTGTGCCCCATAGCACGCAGAGGTTCCTCAATGGTCTCCCGGACAGTGTACTGCGGATTGATCGAAGATGCATAATCCTGAAAAACCACACTCATTTTCCCCTGATTCGCTTTTATCCACTGACGCACAGGCTGGCCCTCAATTAAAATAGTACCATTGCCTTTATCAGGCTTTTCAAGACCTAAAATCAGCCGCGTCAGCGTACTTTTGCCACTGCCGCTTTCGCCGATAAGACCAACGCAAAGGCCTTCTTCAATAGTCAAGGTTACACCCTTTAATACCTTGACTTTGGTGTCGCCAAAATTGCTGCCGGCCTTCAAATAGCTTTTTTCAATATTTTTAATCTCAATCAAATTAGGCACTGACTTCCCCTCGTTTCATTGCCTTTTGAAACGACTTGGACATTTCGAGCCGGCTGTCAATCAAATACTTCGTATATTCATGCTGAGGAGTCTTGAAAATCGACCGGGCTTCGCCGTATTCTACCGGCTCACCGCAGCGCATAACCAAAAGCTGGTCGGCAAGATGCTGCACCACACCCAGATCATGGGAAATAAAAATCAAAGCAGTTCCCATTTCCTGCCTGAGCAGCTTAAACTCTTCCACCACCAGCCGCTGATTGATAGAATCCAAAGCAGTTGTAGGTTCATCGGCCACAATAATATCAGGTTTCATAGCCAACGCCGTCGCCACCATACAGCGCTGCAACATCCCACCGGAAAGCTGGTGGGAATATTTTTTCAACACTTGCTCCGGTTCAGGCATATTTATCATCTGCAAAGCTTCCACCACCATGTTCATGGCCTCGGATCGGCAAATTCCTTTATTCTCGATAAAGGTTTCAGACATCTGACTGCCGATCCTCTCCAGAGGGTCAAATGCCGACATGGCATCCTGCAGAATCATACAAATACGCTGTCCCCGAATCGACCGTAACGTACTTTCATCCTGTTGCAGCAAATCCAGAACGCCGTGCCCATCTGACAACTCAGCCGTTCCTTCACTGCATAGCCAAGGATTAGTTAGACCCAATATTGCTTTGGCCGTCATGGATTTACCGCTGCCGCTTTCTCCCACAATTCCCAGACAACTGTTCTTTTTTAGCTCAAAGCTGACGCCGTGAATAATTTCAGCTTGGGTTCGCAGGTCAGTGACCTTTAAATTCCGTACAGTTAATAAATTACTCATCAAGCCACCGCCTTCTTGCGTCTGAAAATGGACAGTCGTTTCTTCATGCTTTTATCCAGTTGTGGATCCAACGCTTCCTGAATACTGTCTCCCAGAAAATTAAAGGCAGCAACAACCAGAAAAATGGCAAAACCCGGCGGCAGCATTTGCCAAGGGTTTATACTCAAAACCTTTTTAGCCTCATTGAGCATCATTCCCCATTCCGCGGTTGGCGGCTGAACACCCAAACCCAAAAAGGACAAGGCGGAAATATTCAAAATGATGCTGCCTGCATCCAGCGTAGCCAACACACAGATTTCTCCCATAGCGCTGGGGAGCAGATGTTTGTTAATAATATGCCGGGCACTACAGCCAGACACCCGGGCAAAACAAATGTAATTTTTATCCATAAACTGAATGACAATGGAACGGATCATCCGGACATACCAGGCCCATTTGGCGATAACCATTGCGAGAAGAATATTGAGAATTCCGGTTCCCATTACACCAATAATCGCCAAAATCAGCACCTCATTGGGAAAAGACAGCATAATATCACAGACACGCATAATGACTTCATCTACCCAGCCTCGGAAATAGCCGGCAACAACACCTAACAGAATACCAATACCGATTGTACAAAACATAGTGGCAAGCGACCAAAGCACTGTTATTTGACCGCCCCACAAAATTCGGGACAACATATCCCGCCCCAGTTGATCTGTTCCTAGTAAATGTTCGGCTGAAGGCGGGGCAAACTTATTGGCAATATCCTGGTGAGCCGGATGATAGGGAGCTATTAGCGGTGCCAAAAGCGATAGCAATATGACAATACCTAAAAAAACAGCCATAGCAAGCGCCATTTTATCTGCTTTAAACCTTGTCCAAAAACCTGCCATCGTTAGTCCTCCTCCTTCCTCATTCTTGGATCAATAACAGCCACGCCAATGTCTACCAGCAGATTGCAGACTACAAACAATATGGCCATAATTAACACATAAGCCTGAATAGTGGGGAAATCCCGGTCAAAAATCGCGGTAACACAAAGACGGCCAACCCCGGGCCAGGCAAAAATATTTTCAATGACAACAGTACCGGCAATGAGCTTGGGAATGGACATTCCCAAAGCAGTCAATGAAGTATTCAGTGAATTTTTAAAAATATGCTTTGTAATGGTGCTGTTTTTCAAACCCCTGACTTTGCCATATAAAACAAAATTAGCATGCTGATTTTGAATCATGGTGTTCCGGATTAAACGCACATAAGTGGCAATGTACCCGAGAGCTAACGTCACTGCCGGCAAAGCAACTGAATCCGGCGTTCTCATACCGCTGGTCGGGAAAATAGGAATTTCTACAGCTAACAGCCACATCAGCAAAATTCCGACCCAGAAGGACGGTATGGCTGTCCCCACAAACACAAGGCCGCGAATAAGTATATCGCCGGCACTGCCTTCCTGTAATGCACAGAATACGCCGGCAGCCACCGATACTGTCAGGGTGATAATCAAGGCTACGCCAGCCAGATACAACGTAGCGGGAATGGCATCGGCAAATTCACTGACAACAGGTTTTTGGGTAATATACGATTTGCCAAAATTGCCGTGCAAAGCATTGGTTACCCACTCAATATAGCGGGTCATAAAGGGCTTATCCAAACCAAGTTCCTGCCGCATCTCAGCCACATTTTCCTCGGTAGGCGTAATACCTGTCACCCTAATAGCCACCTCGGCCGGGTCACTGGGACTTACATTAATAAGAATGAACGAAAAGAAGGAGATTCCGATAAAAATCGGAATCATCCAAAGAATTCGTTTGATGATATAAATTTTCATCGGCTTGCTCCATTCCAGAATACTTGCTCATTATAGCATCAGTAGGTCGATTATTTGCCAAAATACATCTTTTCAAAGGGAATTTCATATTGAGAATCGTTGAATGTAACCCCCTGCAATCCTTTGATGCCAACGGCCTTGGTTTTGGAGTAAGAAATCGGTATGTACACACACTGGTCATTGACGTAAGTCAAAATTTCTTTGTATTGTTCTGCCCGTTTACTCGCATCAGCTTCAATCATAATTTTAGTGATGGTATCATCCAGCCACTGTTTTCTTTCGAGACCTTTTTGCGCCTGACAATCCCCATGAGCAGGAATTCTCCAGGAAGATACATAAGACTGCGGGTCATATGGCGTTCCCCAGGATAAAGAATATTGCAGGTCAAAATCACCGGTTCTCTGTCTATCCAGAAAAGCCTGTTTTTCCTCAGCCAAAATATTCATTTTAACGCCTACAGCTGCCAAATCAGCCTGCATGGACTCGGCAATGGTGCCTTCCTGCGCATTCTTGGCGTTGTAAGAAAAAGTCACCTCGCATTTCTTGCCGTCTTTGACACGGATGCCGTCGGCGCCCTTAATCCAGCCGGCTTCATCCAGCAGTTTGTTGGCCTCTGCCGGATCATAAGCAAATGTTTGTAAAGCAATATCACAAAACGGCACGGTTTTAGCCATCAAGGTGTCGGCCTGCTCTTCAGAGCCGTTTAATATTCCCTTAATGATATTTTGCTTATTGATAGCATGTTCAAAGGCTTTACGAACCTTCAAGTCCTTGGTAACAGGTGCTTGGGTATTTAACAAAATAGCACGGGAGGCAATAGGTGGACTGAGATACGTTTTATATGCGCCTTCTTTTTCCAGCTTCTTATAAGAATCCAGGTCAATCTGGTCGCCGTCAGCCCCAAACAAGAGGTCAATTTCACCTTTTTGCAGCGCTAATAAGATTGTCTGGGGATCAGGCATGACCTTCCAAGTGATTGTAGCGACTTTTGTTTTTTCACCCCAGTAATTTTCGTTACGGATAAAGGTTGCGTACTGATTGTTCTCGTGCTTGGACAAAATCCAGGGTCCGGTTCCCGCATAGCCATTGACGCCATTGTGTGTTGCACCGTCAATAAAGCATTTAGGCGAAATGAAACGGAAAGGTCTGGTCAGCCCCAGTTCAATCAAAGTCGGATAATACGGATGCTTTAATACCAGTTTAAAGGTATGCTCATCAACAACTACATTTTCCTTAATTTCATTGACCATATCTAACCACTGGTGGCGTTTGATGTTGGCCACAATGGCATCCATATTTAATTTGACAGCTTGCGCGTTAAAAGGTTCACCATCAGTAAAAGTGATGCCTTTGCGCAAATGGAAAGTATATTCCAAACCGTCAGACGAAATTTCCCAGCTTTCCGCCAAAACCGGCACGACTTTACCACCTTCATTTTTGGTCAAACCTTCAAACACCATATTCTGAGCAGCCATTTCTCCCAGATATAAATGCGGATTGATGTCACGGATATCTTTGGTACTGGCGTAGTTAATTTCATTTTTGTTGGCAACAGCCGCATTACCACCAGTACTTTTGCCGCAGCCTGCAAGCAAGCTGGCGCACAGGGCAATTGCCATTATCATTGCTAGAACTTTTTGGAAATTCATTTGAACTCTCCTTCTTATGGGTTTTAGAATTTGTAGTTGGTAATCAAATGATAAGACGGCTTGTATTCATTAAAACCAGCTTTATTTTCATCATATGGTTTTAAATTATAATATCTGGCTTCAACATTGGCGTTTTTAGCAAATACATATTGCACGCCAAGGCCAAAGCCCTTGGCTCCTGCACCACCAATGCCATTACCGCCGCTTACTACCAAAGTACCTGGGTTGTTAGTTGAATCAACCGCATAATTTCCCAGACTTAGATAATCAAAATTGATGCCATAGGAACCAGGCTTGCTGTTGTCGATGCCTTTCCATTGTACCCGGCCCCAGTAGCCATGCTTTTGAGCATCTGACGGCAATTTGTCATGATTGTTTTCTACATATTCGCCACTAACAGTAACGTCACCGGTTTTTGTTTTAAAACCATAGGCTGTTTGGTTAACATTGTACCCGACAGAATTAGTCATGGTATCCAGATGAGCGACAGTCAGGTTAGTATTCTGGCCAATTTTTACATCCAGATTAGCTAAGGCTGCATTTGTCGCGGCCCCACTGCCTGTATAGGCGGCTAAATCACCGTAGCCGGCTGATAGTTGGGCATTGCCAAAATCATAGGTGGCGTAGGCTCCGTCAATTGAGTTGCCATCCCAGATAATTCCCTGGCCCAAAGAGGGCAATATGCGGCCAAAAGCAACGGTTGTCTGCTTATTTTTCCATTGCAGTTCAGCCCGGTCAAAGGCAGGATTGGCATAAGTTGAACTTTTACTTGAACCATCGACAGCGCGCTTATTACTGGTATGTGTTGCCACAAGACGGCTATTGAACTTTAAATTATCGGTAACATCTGCCGCAATATTTAGTCTTACTCGCTCTTGTATGCGTGTGTCGGTGTCTTTAGCGGTATTTTTAGCTTTTTGATCCCAGTTACTCTGGTAACGAATCCGGACATCACCATTGGTGATTTTTATCGGCGACGTATTTTTCTCTAATTTATCTAAACGGCTGGCAACAGTACTTGTTTCACTCAGGTTAAATTCAGGCGCAAATTCAGCCTTAAGTTTTTCAATAGTGGCTTGGGCTGCCGCATCAGCATTAGCTGATTTTGCCATGGCTTTTGCTACAATAGCTGCCATTTCACAACGGGTTAAGATGACATCTTTTTTGTAAGCTCCTCCGCCAAAGCCTTCGACGAGGCCAGCTTCCGCCAACTGGCTGATCGCATTATAGGTCCAGTGTTTTTCCGGAATTACCGCAAAAAGATTTGCCGGGACGGCCAGTGAAGTACCAGCCATACTTAAACTGAATACGGCACACAGAGCAATCATAGTTTTCTTTTTCATCAATTTTCTCCTATTCTTTTCCTCGTCAGATAATATATCAGTTCTAAAAAAGGTTCATATTGAAGATAAAAAATAATAAACCACGATAAGCTCAGCCGTTCTTAGCTGTGCTAACCGTGGTTTCAAACCAACAAATAACAGTTTTTAATTTTCATAATGTAAAATTCACTTACAGCATTCATTGCTGCATTTGTTCATAGTATAACGTACTATTTATTAGTTTACAATACCAATGTTGCTAGAATTTTATTAATTTATGTATTTTTATCTTTTTTATCAAAATAATTGTTTATGCTTTGGATTATTGTCGAATTGATAATACTATCCTGTTTTATTTTATCGAACTCATTGCCATAACATGGGGAACGCCATCACTGGCCAGGTGAATGGCAGCATTCACCTGGTACACCGTCCGGAGCATTTCCGTGGTCAGTACTGCTGCAGGCTGTCCGGCTGCATACACCTCGCCGTCAAATAAGACAACGATTTCATCGGCATAGCGGGCTGCCATATCCAGCTGATGCAATGTAACAACAGTTATCAGCTTCCTGGTTATTGTCAGTTTTTTGATTAACTCCAGCATTTCCAGTTCCCGGTGCAAATCCAAACAATTTGTCGGTTCATCCAAGAGTAAAATGCTAGGTTCGCGCACTAACGCCTGTGCGATAAACACCAGCTGCTTTTGACCGCCACTCAGCTCGCAAATATTCCTGGCAGCTAATTTTTCTATACCTAGTTGCCTGAGAATTTTCAAAACATAATTTACCTCGACATCACTGACTTTCAGGGACAGTGAATGTACTCTTCCCAAAAGAACAACCTCGAAAACACTCAAAACAGCTTTTCCACAACCTTCTTGTGAGAGGTAGCTGATCTGCTTTGCTATGTCCTGTAGCTTAAGAGTACTTAGGTTCTTACCATCCATCAGAATATCACCCTGCCCCCGCAGAATGCCGCTGATACATTTTAACAACGTAGACTTACCTGTTGCATTGGGGCCAATAACAGCCGTCATTTTTCCTGGCCCAAAGGTAAGATTGACGTTTTTTAATATTGGCTGTGAGCCATAGTCAAAAGATAAATTACTTATTTTCAGCATCACCAGTACCCTCTTTTCTGCGTCAATAGCAAAGAAAAGAAGAATGGTACGCCGATCAGCGAGGTAACAATTCCTATCGGGAAAATCGCGCCCGGAATAATCATCTTACTGCCAATAGATGCAGTCGAAAGCAGCAGGGCTCCGCCTAAAGCCGATACAGGCAAAAAAAACCGTTGATCTTCGCCTACCAGCATTCTGGCAATATGAGGTCCGACCAAACCAATAAACCCGATAGTACCTACGAAACACACTGCCGAAGCAGTTAACAACGAAATAAGCACAAATGTCTTGAGCCGCAGCTTTTCGACATTTATTCCCAGGCTTTTGGCCTTTTCATCGCCCAGCTTCAGGGCTGTAAGCTTCCATGCGTCTTTTACAAGCAGAGGAACGGCAAGGACAAGGACTGTCGCAACTACTCCCACTTTGGCCCAGGTTGCCTTCATTAAGCTGCCGAAGAGCCAAAATACTATGGCCTGAAGTGCTTCAGCGGAAGCCGTATATTGCAGCAAGGCCAATAAGGCATGAAAGAGAAACAGCAGGCCAATTCCAGCCAGTACCATGGTTTCAGCGGTAATCGTTCTGACCCTGCCGATGAAGTAAATCAACAGACAGCTTAACAGCGCAAAAACAAAAGCATTGAACGGGATAAGATAATCTTCAGGAATTGGTAGCTTACCTGCCCCCACAACAATGGCCAATGCCGCACCAAAACCGGCCCCTGCCGATATCCCCAGGGTATAGGGGCTGGCCAGTGGATTATCCAGAATGGTCTGCATCTCGGCACCGGCAATACCCAGGGTTGCGCCGACAACCAGGGCCATCAAGGCTGTCGGCAGCCGCAAGGTCCAGACAATAACCGCTGTTGTCGGCTCAACCAAACCTGTCCCCAAAACTGCATTAATTACATCTGGTACAGCTAACCACGCTGGCCCCACCAAAATATCAACAAGCAAGCTCACCGTGCATACCGCAGCGAATAGAAGCAAATATAAATACTTTTTTGCAGTAATACCATGATATATTACTTGTTCTTTTACTAGTTCCATACCCATTCTCCTCGCCTAATTTTGCAAATCCATCATCCAGACACCGCTTAGTTCAACCGGTAAAAACTTCTTGTGGAATTCCTGGAAGCTTTGCAGCGGGTCTACATCCTTAAACTCTTCGGGATAAAACTTTTTCGCTAGATATTGAATAACCACTGAATCATAGACCTCACGGGAAATAGCATGATGGATGGAAAACACTTGCTTATTCTTCACTGCGCTGAGTTCTGCCCAGCCTGTCCGTTTGGTAAAAGACTGAAGTAATTTCTGCGATTCTGCTTGGTCGGCCATGAAGCCCATACGCATGGATTCCGTTTTTTTCGGCCAATATGAACCTGTGATAATGATAATATCAGGATTAGCCTTAAGTAAAAACTCAGGATTTATTGGAGCATATTTTTCAATTTTATCCTTGGTTATATTATTACCGCCGCATTTTTCCACTAAAGCCCCCCACATATAGTTTCCATAACTATTACCATATGTAGCCGGACCTTCTGAACCGCACTCCACATAGACTTTAGGCTTAGGCTTATTAATGGCTTGCAACCGTGAGTAGATCTTATTGACCTGCTCCTGGTGATAGGCGGCCAGTTCTTGTGCCCGCTGCTCTTGTCCAAAAATTTTCCCCAGCAATTGAATGCTTTTCGTATGATTTTCGATACTTTCCAGGTGATAATCAACAAATACAGTAGGTATTCCCGCTGCTTCCAGTTTTTTTATAATATCCTGGGCTTGTTTCTGCATACTTAGCGGTAAAATAAGTACATCCGGCTTTAAGGCAATAACCTTTTCAACATTAAAGCTATCCTGATCGAGATTCCCTATATCAGGAATTTTTTCCAATTCCGGCATGGCTTCAGAATACTTTTCCCACATATCGAAGCGGTTGATCTTTAATCCATTATCCCAGCCAGCAATCTTTTGCTGTACATTTTTCCCCTCTAGCGCCAGCATGGTAATAAAGCCGCCACCGCTGCCGCTCCACTGCAGCACTACCTTATTGACCGGCGCTTTGATTTTTACCTCCCGCCCGGCAAGGTCGGTAACCTGTATTTGTTCATCTTTTTTCACTGCTGTTTGCTGTGAGCAGCCTATTAGTGCGGTAATAGCAACCAAAAATACTAAAACTACTAAGCATAGTTGTTTTAATGACGATTTCCAATTCATTGTAACTATCCCCCATTATTTTGTAGTACCCTCTGAGAAAATAAAAAACCACAAAGGATAGGACTTCTAATCGTCCAAATACCCTTCGTGGATATGTCTTACTTATTCAGCTTTAGATCTGTCCTACTAGCTAGCTCGCTGACCTTCAAGTCAGCATTTGCTGAAATTATAGCTTATTATAAACAACAATGCAATACATTCTTGTAAAACTATTCATAAATTACCAAGTTATTCGGAAACTAATCATTTTTCTTACATACACCCAAAACGCTCAATTCATATGTTACCTTCGGATAGTCTCACCCGTGTCCAAGCAAGTTCCTTCCAGGGAAACCATCAAAGCTAAGTACTTTTTCTCATCAGTACCAGTTTTTTCCCTATAGCTCACTAACAACATTTTGCACAACAAAAAAGTATGAAGCCATTCTTCTACACTGAATGGCTTCATACCACATTTTCGTCTAATGTGCTGTTATTATAGGTCTAAACAATAACATAACTTCTGTCATATTTGCAAATTTTCTTAAATTCGCTATTATTATATTAAATGTTACCATTTTCAC
Source organism: Sporomusa sp. KB1 (assembly GCF_007830295.1). Classification (GTDB taxonomy): domain Bacteria; phylum Bacillota; class Negativicutes; order Sporomusales; family Sporomusaceae; genus Sporomusa. The sequence goes on from NZ_VLKC01000001.1 coordinate 112,833, forward strand.
AGAAAGCTGTAAATATTTTTTGTATAATAACATGGCGTGCTTATGATTATATAAGGAGGTCAACTATGGATATTGAAGTTTTAAAAACGATGCAAATTTTATCACAAACCAAGAGCTTCTCAAAAACGGCGGAAATACAAAATATTGTCCAATCAACAGTCAGTGCCCGTATTGCTGAGTTGGAGAAGACACTGGGACAAAAGCTATTTATAAGAGATAATCAGCGTGTGGACCTGACACAGAGCGGTCTCATGTTTCTTCCCTATGCCCAGCATATATTGGAAGAATTAGAAAACGGCAAAGCCAAATTAAATTCAGCCACCCTATTCGATGACAGTTTAGTCATCGGCAATGTATATTCCATTTTGCCAAACCTCTTATTCCCGGTTTACCGCGAATATCTGCGCAGCTTTCCCCGTATCTCGGTAAAAGCTGTTGCCGGTCATTCAACTGATATTTTGCAGTCTTTGGTAGATGGTATCATCGACATTGCGATCGTTTATCAATTACCAAGAATTCGCCGTTTTGCAACATTTTTATGTAATGAAGAAGATTTTGTTTTTATTTGTCCACCTGATGACCCGCTTGCGGACCGGACAGAAATTCCGGTTAAGGATCTGGAAAAAATCAACTTGCTGTTTCATGACTGGGGAGGAAGTTTCAGCGATTGGATTGCCCAATTATTTCCGGGCACACGCTGGTTTCATGCCAATATCGGCAATCCGTCTTTTATCGTTTCTCTTGTTGAGGAAGGTGCCGGGGCAGCCATTTTGACCCGTTCTACTGTGCAAAAAGCCCTGGCCAGAAACTCAGTCGTCGAAGTCCCCCTTACCGGCTCACCTTTGCCGCCCCGCTGGCAGACGTATGCAGTGACCCATCCCAAGCGTCTTGCCCGGCAGCCTGTTCGTGACTGGCTTGATATGATGAGTAAGTATGATCTGACAGCAGTACCTATTTAGCTGCTACTCTCTTTTTACCGGCAAAATGATGTTCGAGAAACCGTTTCCTACTGCTATGCCAATAGGCCCTTTAATTAAAATACATATCAAAAGCGCCGTAATAGCGATGGTCATGATCACCGCTTGTTTTATCCTCCAGATTTTGATACTGCAGGGACAACCGCACACCACCTATTACCATATTTTGGTAACCAAGCATAAAGCCTTTATGTCCGTTTGTCTTGACTGTTCCAAAGCCGCTAAAATTTCCATAATTTCCCGGTAAGGCGTTTTTCTCAATATCCCGGTAGATTATGGCTAAAGCCTGATCGTGTGGTATACGGTTGTTTACAAGACCCTCGTATGAATAAAATCCTGTTTGCCGTTTGCCACTTACCCAGTTGTACGATATTTGTGCAGCCCATGCATCCGGTGATCCCGGAGCATCGGATTTTGTATAATCGAATACGCCGGTGATCCCCTTTTTCATTTCCCTGGAAAGACCTGCTTCTACATAGTTGGCTGCCGGAACACCGGCTTTGGCACTGGCATCGGCAGAAATATAGCTTATATTATATTCAAAGGATTTCTCCGGCGCAAAATTCAAATTTACCCCTCTTACATTGGTATTATTTTCCGGGATCACCCAATAGCCATCCAGCCTGGCCTTGCCAAACTGATGTTTAAGTGCAAAGCCGTCAGCATCTCCCTGCAATGCCATGGTAAAATAGCGCCCAACAGCCAACGGCAGCCGGCCAGCCTGAAACTGGTCAATGCCAAAAAAATCTTTCACTTGGACAAAACTGCGGGTAAAACGCATCTCGTTGGTTGCACCGCCGCTGGCACTGCTGCCGCTGCCGAATTTGCCGTTGGCCTGAATACGCGATTTATAGCTCACCCGGTCATTGAAGTCAGCATTGATATGCAGCCGCTGCCGCCAATTATAGGCACTGCTGCCGGCATGTTCCACACTGTCCACATCCATGGCTTCAATTAAGGTCTCGCCGTCAATCATAACCGACGTTTTCTTGGCTCCGGTTTGTTTTGCCGGCTGAGCCGCCGGCTCTTGCGGGAAGTATTGTGCCGTTTGCACCGTCCGGACGCCAAGCGTATTGAGTTCTACGGCAAATTTCTGCGCCAGCCGGTTAATCTTGGCCTTTTGCTGTGTGTCGGCCCGTTCATATTTACTTAGAGCATTGGCTAAAAACCGGGCCATTTCAAAGCGGGTCGCGATTTTGTTCTTGTCATATACAGACGCATCATAGCCCACAATCAGCTTGTCCTGCACCAAGGCGTCAATTTCTGCGTAAGCCCAATGATTGGGGGGAACATCGGCATAAGGATTCCCTTCCGCCGACACCCCGCCAAGACCTGTCAGCAACATTAAAGAAAGACCTGCAATTATTTGTTTTCTTATTTGTTTTTTCACTTGTTTCTCCCTCAGCTTCTGTTGTTAGATATCATCTACGAACTCAAAGCAGTACCAGTGATCACACTATTTTTCGACAACCAGCATAAACATTGGCGTCGAGCGGTATAGTATCTTTTTCTTATCGTCATAAACCCGGTCGCCGATATCAGTTTCGCAATAGATCTTTTTATAACCAAGTTCTATAAGTGTGCCAATATCCCATTGTGGTCTGATCCGCTGGCACATCGGCATACTTTTTCTGTAATCAATCATTTCCGCAGTAAACTGCGGCGGCTCTTCTCCAAATAACCTCACGTATTCTTGTTCGTCCGCCTGGTATTTTTTCATATATTCTTCATTAAATAATCCTATGTTCCAATTCGCATCAAAGATTACGATCTTACCGTCCGGCTTCAAAACCCGTTGCCATTCGCTATATGCTTGCCTGGCATCAATTAAAGTCCATGCTACGTTCCGGCTAATAATAAGGTCAAAGCTCTCGTTGTCAAATTCCAGCTTTTGTCCGTCAGAGACTCTAAAGTCGGCAGTTATACCGGCATTTTTGGCATTGGCCTTTGCTTCCGCAAGCATTGCCTCGGTGCAATCAATGGCCGTCACATCATGTCCTGCCTGGGACATGATGATTGCGAAAAAACCTGGTCCGGTGCCTACGTCAAGAATCTTCATCTTTGTGCTTTTCCCAGCGTTTTCAAGGATAATATCCGTCCATGCCTGTTTTTTAAAGCAGTTTAACTCTTCTTGGATTATATTGCTATAGTTATTGGAACTGTCTGTCCAGTTTTTAAGCAATTTTTCTTCTTGATTCACTTATATCCACCTCTGCATCGTTTTTTAAAATATAGATACGCAGCCAATACGATAACGCATCTGTATTTTATGTGATTATTATTTTACGTCAAGCTTCTGCCATTCGATTGGTGCATAGTTATTAACGCCAATTTCAAATCCTTTTATTTTATTTGTATTAACAGCGAAGGAAGTAATTGGATAGTAGATAGGAATAGTCAGCGCTTCTTCACTGATAAATTTGAATACCGTATCGTAATTTTTTTGCCTTTCTGTTTTGTCAAGAGTACATAAGGTTTTTACAATATTGTTATATAGCTCTTCGTCATACCATACTTTTGCCGCTTTGCTTGTAGCAAGAATGGAGAACATCTCAAGCGATGAACCGTGCGGTACCCAAGAGTCTGAAGAGGTTCTCATCAGCGCTATATCAAACGCCTTGGTATTCATGGTTGCATCTTCATAGCCGTTTTTATCCAAAATCTTAAGATTTACTTTTATGCCAACAGCTGAAAATTCAGCTTGCACAAACTCCGCCATTTGCTTCCATTCAGGAAATTCTCCTGTTGATAATACAAAGTTAAACTCCAGCTTTTTCCCGCTTTTCTCGCGAATGCCATCACCATCTGTATCAGTATACCCGGCAGCTTCCAGCAATTGTTTGGCCTTTTCTTTGTCATTGGCAAATCCATAATTGTTTTCATTGGTAGTATAAGGAATGCCGGGTTGATACAAACCATTAGCGCCTGCCCCAATGTTGTCAAACAGGTTTGCTGCAATGCTGGGCTTGTTAATAGCATAGTTCATGGCCAAACGGACATTTTTATCTTGAAAGGCTTCTACCTTTTGATTGAAAGCAATAAAATGCGAACACATGGATCCTTTGGTGTATATGTCAAATTTGCCTGTCTTTTTCAGCTCTATAAGACTCTCCATCGGGATTTTGCCGATAAGATCGCCGCCGAGAATATCAATCTCGCCGCTTTGCAGCGCTAACGATCTCGCTTGCGCATCAGTTATTACCTTAAAGGTTATCTTATCCACTTTAGGTTTTTCTCCCCAGTAATAGGGGTTGGGCACAAGGGTAAATTCCTGATCTTTGGTATAGGATTCGACCATCCAGGGACCTGTGCCAACAGGTTTGACAAATTTGCCTTTATCATTGCCTTCCATTTTGGCGATGGAGGCAGGGCTTAAAAAGCGTACAGGCCGTGGGTATGTTAACTCAGTCAAAATCGGATAGGCACCGCTCTTAAATACAATTTTAACGGTATAATCATCCAGTGCTTCCATGCTCTCCACATTGGCCGCGCTTAGGATGGCATGACGGTCATTGTTCACCCATCTTTTCAGGTTGAAGATAATTGCCGCCGCATTAAAGTCAGTGCCATCAGAAAATTTCACTCCTTGCCGCAGCTTAAAGGTATAGGTTTTTCCGTCCGGAGAAATGTCCCAACTGGTAGCAAGCTGCGGCAGAATTTTTCCCTCGCCGCCATCTTCGACAAAGCCCTCATAAAGCATTTTATATAAAAAGTGCGGCCCATTATAGCTGGCAGCATCCAATTCACTCAAGGCACCGTCACGATAGATGGCCACGACGATTTCTTTGGCACCTTTTGACTTATTTGCTTCTGGGGAACTGCTTTTGCCGCAGCCGGTAAGGATCAGGCAGGTACATAGCAACAATGCAATAATGGTTGTGAAATAGTTTTTTTTCATTTCTTCTCTCCTAACAAAAAATTAGTGATTATAGTAAAAATGACAGGCTATATAATGTTCGCCAGTCTTTGGCACTAAGGATGGCTGCTCAGCTTTGCAAACTTCTTGCGTATAAAGACAACGATTCTGGAAAACACATCCTCTCTCAGGTATTTTTAATTCTTCTTCATCTTTATACAGCACCATTTTTTTCTCCCTTTTTTGGGGATCAGGAATAAGGGTTGCCGCCAGCAACGCCTTTGTGTAGGGGTGCTGTACATCGCCATTGATATTGGAAATGATTTCCACGATATTGCCAAGATACATGACAACAACCCTGTCACATATCTTGTTGACTGCGGCTATGTCATGGGAAATAAACAAATAGGTAAGAGCAAACTGCTGTTTCAGATCGGTTAGCAAGGTTAAAATCTGATTTTTCATAGCATAGTCGATGCTGGAAACGGCCTCGTCGCATACGACAAATTCCGGATTCAGGATCAACGCTCTGGCGATACCTACCCTTTGCCTTTGACCTCCGGACATTTCGTGGCCGTATCTGGTCAGATAGGTTTGGTCAAGCCCGACTTTCTCCAACATGGCAATGATTTTTTCTCTTTTTTTCTCAGTTGATTCCTGGCTGTAATTATTGAGGGGTTCACTGATGATTTGTTCGACCGTAAAATACGGATTAAAGGCATTGGCGCTGCCTTGAAAAATCATTTGCATGCTGTTTCTGATCTTGCGCATTTGATTAAAGGAATAGTCTGTTATATCCTGCTGATTAAATATGATTCTTCCCCTACTGGGCTGCTCCAGCTTTAACAGCATTTTCCCTAAAGTGCTTTTACCGCAGCCCGACTCGCCGACCAGCCCCAGGATTTCACCTTTTTTAATGGTTAAATTCGTATTATATACAGCGTATACCCGGGGCTTTGCTTTGTTGTTATAGCATTTATAAAGGTTTGTTATTTCAAATAAATTCACACTTTCACCCATTTTCACAATTAAAAAATTGCAGCAAGCAGAGCTTTTGTATACTCATGCTTTGGCGATTCGAACACGTCGTATACGGTGCCGCTGTCTACTATCTTGCCGTCCTTCAACACATAAACATCATCTGCCATTTGGGCAACAACCCCTAAATCATGGGTTATTAACACGATAGCCATACCTCTATTTTTTAAGTGCAGCAGTTCTTCAAGTATGGCAGCTTGTGTTGTTAAATCCAGTGATGAGGTTGGCTCATCAGCGATTAAGACCTGGGATTGAGCCAGCAGTCCCATCGCTACCATCACTCTTTGGCACATACCGCCGCTTAGCTCAAAAGAGTAGCTTTCCAGGATTTGATCGGCATTTTTCAAACCAACGCGGGCAAGTACATCCTTGAACAGGCTTACGGCATCTTTATTGCTTATCGCTTGTTTGCTGTGGGTACGAATTACTTCGAAAAAATGACTTTTCACCTTAAAAACAGGATTCATGGAACTGGTCGGCTCCTGAAAGATCATTGATATTTCCTTGCCTCTAATTTTCATAAGCTGTTTTTCCTGCAAATCCCTGAGGTTAACCCCGTTAAGCCATATTTCTCCGTCAATAATTTTTCCCGGATCATCAATCAAATTAAGGATGGATAATGACATAACCGACTTGCCGCTGCCGGAGCCGCCGACAATGGCGGTTATTCTGCCTTTGTACACATCAAGACTGACCCCATCTACGGCTTTTATTACCTGTCCTTCCAAGTAGAAATAGGTTTTAAGGTTCTTTATGGATAAAACCGGCTGCTCAGCCATGTTGCTCGTCACCCTCCTTGACTGCCGCTCTATAGCCTGAAGTAGGGCTAAGAACATCATTCAGTCCTTCACCAAATACATTGAAGGCAAACACAACAAGCATAATAGCCAGTCCAGGCCAAAGCAGCATTAATGGCTGTGAGGTTAAATACTGTCTGCTGTCACTCAACATAACACCCCAATCGGCAATGGGCGGCTGTGAGCCAAGCCCAATAAAGGAAAATCCGGCAACGTGCATAATAACCGCAGCAATTCTAAGCGTTGCCAGTACAATGACCGGAGAAATAACATTCAGGGTGATGTGCCTTAAAATTACGGATGTCCGACTGCTGCCTGCAGCAATAGCCGCCATTACAAACTCTTTTTCCTTAAGCTTTATAACCATACTTCGTACAATTCTGGCAAAAGGCGCCCACCAAAGTACAATAAAAACAATCATGATATTAACAATACTCGGTCCCAGCACACCTACAACCGCTAAAGCAAGCAAGCTTGACGGAAAGGTTGACGCAATATCGGCCAGACGCATGATGGCATTATCAAGCCATCCGCCCAGATAGCCTGCCATAATGCCGAGAGGAACACCAATCATCAGCATCAGGACTGTAGCCAAAATTGCGGTAGAGAGGCTTGTCCTAATGCCATAGATCAGTCGTGACAATACACAGCGGCCGAGATGATCGGTTCCCAGCGGGAATTCGGTGCATGGCTTGAGCAATTTCTGGTTAAGATCAACCGAATAGGGATCATGGGGAGACAGAACAGGGGCAAAAATACCTGCCAAAACAAAAACGCTTATAATGATGAATCCCAGCATGGCCAATTTTTGTTTTTTTAATTTAACCAGTAGGCTATTTTTCAAGAGTATGACCATTCCTTTCTAACCATAAAGCTGGTTATTCCATTCTTATTCTAGGGTCGATATAGAGGTATAAAATATCAAGTAAAAGATTTATGATTATATAAGTTACAGCAACAATGATTATATAGCCCTGTATAACAGGTAAATCTTTCAGATTAATACTGTCAACGGCAAATTTCCCTATTCCGTTCCAGGAAAAAATGGTTTCACAAGCAAATTGACCTGCTAAAAGTTTGCCAAAGTCTACGCCGATAAGGGTTATACAGGGAAGCACTGCATTTTTCAGGCCATGCTTCAGCAAAGCGGCATTTTTGCTAAGACCTCTTGCTCTTGCCGCTCGCACATAGTCGTAACTATTTATTTCAATGAGATTATTTCTTAAAATTCTTATATAAATAGCTGCGAAATGTACGCTGAGGGTTACGGCAGGCAACAGTATATTTTGCAGTTTGCTGCCGGAAATAACCGGAACAAGTTTCAACTGAACGGCAAATATATATAACAGCATTAGACCAAGCCAGAAATCCGGCATGGTTGCACCGGCAGTAGACACAATTCTGAAAAAGTGGTCAAGCAGCGAATCCTTGTATCGCGCTGAAATAAGGGCTATCGGTATAGCCAGCAAAATGGAAATAAACATTGCTGCCACAGCCAGCATAAAGGTTGCGGGGTATCTTGACAATATTTCGTCGGCAACAGGCTTGTTTGTTTGAAAAGATATTCCAAAATCAAAATGAACTGCTTTCATCAGCCAATTTACATACTGGGTAAGCAGCGGTGCATTTAGCCCCAACTCTTCCCGCACAGCGTCAATATTTTTTTTAGTAACTTCCAAGCCCTGACTGCGCAAGGTTATCTCTGCCACATCACCAGATGACATATTGCTTAACGCAAAGGCTAAAATAGTTACAATAATTAGCAGAGGAATTATTTGCAACAGCCTTTTAAAAATAAATGTGAACTTTTTCATACCTTTTCAACCTTTCCTGCAACAGCGCCCGCTCTTACCTTCCGTCATAACTTTTTTATGTCGAATCATAAAAAAAGAAGGTCCAAACAAGATGCATATAATATATGCATCTTGTTTGGACCTTCATGGCCTGTCGTTTCATAACAATATGATTATTTTATGACATCTACTGAGTAAACGAGACATTATTTCATATAATGTCATATTTCTACTTTCTTGTAGAATTTATTGTAGAAAACCAACTGATACCAGTATAAATAAAAAAGTTTATATTTGTAAAATGAAACATATCGATAACTGCTATTGATATGTTTAATACACCATCGACGTTCTACTGATCAATTATTTATCAACACATACGATAAAGGACTGACTATGTGCTCGTGTTTGGCAGTTTTATACTGCCTTTCACAGTCTTTTTCCACGATAAGGCGATGCAGCCGCCAATAATCAGCATACCGCCCGTTACTGTAAGCATGTCCGGAACTTCCCGCCAAAACAGGAAGCCCCACAGGGCATTATATACAATTCCGCTGTAACCGACTACATTCACCATCACCACATTGCCGTGAGTGAAAGCCTTGGTCATGAATACCTGCGCTGCCAAGGAAACCAGACCAATACTAATCAGGTATAGCCATTCGGCCAGGTTGGGAACAACAAAGTCTTGCCACATAAGCGGCACAGACAGCAGTGTGGTAGCCGCCATAAAGTAAAAAATGATTTCAAAGGTATGATGGCTTTTACTTAAATGCCGGATGGTAATCGATACCCCAGCGCCCAGCAAAGCGCAGAATACGCCATACAAGGCATCCACAGAATAGCTGGAAAACTGAAACGGCTTTACTGTCAGCACAGCGCCGGTAAAAAACAGCGGCAGAATATAAACAGCACGTGGCGGCAGTTGTTCCTTAAGAACAACTGCCGAAAGGATCAATACAAATACCGGCGCTAAATTGACCAGTACACTAACGTCCATGAGTGGGAGCCGGGAAATAGCGTAAAAGTAAACAAGCATATATAAAGCACCCAAAATTCCGCGCAATGTCAGAGCAGATATCCCCTGACGGGAAAAGCAGATATTACGATAGCGCATCAGACTGTAAATCACGATTGTCCCGATAATGCTCCGGAAAAACGCAATTTCCGATGACGGAATAGATAGGGCAGTAGCTTTCACCAGAGCATTCATCACACTAAATGTCAAAGGCGATAATAAAGCAAAGATCATATCTGTTGGCATTGTTAAACTCCAATCAATTTAGTAAAAGCTCGAATCACCCGGTTGCTACCTGTGAATTAACGTTGACAGCCTCTGCATGGCGTCGATGCACTGAGCGTTGAGTCTGGCATAAGATAAGAGCGCCAATACTCTAGCAGAATCTTACCTACCAGCGGGCTCATCAGCATCGGGAAAAACGCCGCTAGTAAAACACCAAAAACAGCAACTATCCCGATATATACACACGCTGTGCCCGCAAATCGTCCATTGGTTCATTGTATCCTCCCGTATTCAGTCATAAATGACATGCGATTTCATGCCCTGGTTCAATTTCTTATTTTTCTATTAAAACGAACCGAAATATGTAGGCTTGTTCATAGACCGATTTCATCCTGTCAGCAATGCACAAGAAACCTTCGTCCTTAGAGTCCACGCCAATAAATCCCTGGGGACGGCGGCGCTGGATTTCTACCTGAAAGCCTTCCTCAGCAAATGTTTTTGTGATGAAATCCAAAGTATGGGGGTTAGACTCAACCAGACTATTTTTGTTGATCCAGTCGGTGAAATGCTGCAAACTGTCATTATTAGTCAGGTCAGTATAGGTTGCATAATACACCCCGCCTGGTTTTAGCATCTGCTTTACCTTCCAGGCATGAGTTTTCAGGTCTTTAATCAAATAAATGACAGCCTGGCTGATAGCCAGGTCAAACCGATTGGCAAACTGTTCTGGCGTAGTTGTTGCCACATAGGTAAGCGGTAGGCCGCCTTTACGAGCATTAGCAACAGTAATTGACTCTTGCGCCAAATCAATACCCATGCCTTCTTTAAACGGCTTAGCCTGATATAGATACCGCAAAAAACCACCTTGGTTACAGCCGAAGTCAAGTACCGCCATATCGGATAGATCCTGTTCCTGGATTAAATGGATAACCTCCCGCCAACCTCTTTTATGACGATCCTCCATTTGTTGCTCGCCTTCTGTACGGTTTTGCCACCATACATCATACAGCTTATCTTTTTGTAGCATAGTCTTTTCCTCCCATTTTGCAGAAATATTGCCTGAAAAATATCTATTCATCTTTGCAAGCGACAGTGAAGCAATCTTACGACAACGAGGGGATTGCTCAACTGTATCAGTAGGATATGCCTAAGTCCAAGTGAAATGCAAGAGGTAGTAGAAGCAATTTGCAATTGCTTCTACTACCTCTCAACCAGTTATTTTGAGGCACAAATGGCAAACATAGGCGTAGGCTTATATAACAATTGCTCTATTTCATCATGAACCATGGAACTGATATTGTCTTGAACCTCAACCTGTCGAAAACCGCAATTACGAAAAGCTTGCTCATCCCACAACGGTCGTTTTTCATAGGTCAATGGCAACTTACGGGCAATAGCCTCATTTTCTTTTCGCTGCATAGGTGAAATATTTTGTTTGTAACCTTTTTCTATTGCCATTTGCAGATACTTGTCACATTCGCCCTGAAGAGCCGGGTCACTCAGACCTAAATGCCAATTTGCATCAAAAACCAGTGCTTTTCCTGTTGGTTTTAACAGCCTGTGCCATTCTTGATAGACTTCCATGGGGTTTGGCAGTAACCAAGTTACGTTTCTAGACACAATTAAATCCAAACTTTCCTTGGGCAAGTCAACATCATGGGCATCAGCCTTCAAAAATCGTATGTTCTTTCCGGCTGACACAGCATTTTGCCGCGCTTCTTTCAACATTTCTTCACATTTGTCAATGGCTGTAACCGAATAGTTCATTCCAGCCAGCAAAATGGCGAAAAATCCCGGCCCGGTCCCCACATCTAACACCGTAAGATTTTCTTGCTCACCCGCGTACTTACGCAGTAACGACTCCCATGCCTGTTTTTTCTGGCAGACCATTTCCCGTTTTATAAGATCACTATAGCTATCAGCACGTCCATTCCAGTAAGTTTCAATACGTTGTTCCAGCATACCGATTATCTCCTTTATAAAACAAATTTTAACTATACCTTCGCTATATTACTCAACAACTTAGTACTGGTGATATATATCTCCCCCTGAAAAACAAAAACCACAAAGGATCGGACTGTAACGTCCAAATACCCTTCGTGGATATGTCTTACTTATTGAGATTTAGATACTAAATCTACTAGCTAGCTCACCGACCTTCAAGTCAGTATGTGCTAAAATTATAGCTTATTATGATCAACAGTACAATACATTATTGTGAAATATTTTACTATTTTATTGAGTATATATGTTGACATAGTTTTACAAAAACGTGTATGATTAATACAAATATAAGAATCATGAAGATTCTAAAATCGAGGTATGAAGCCTAGGGGTATTTCCCTTATGCTTTCATACCTTTTTTATTTATGGTGGTGCAATGGTTAACAATTTACTTTTTCAAAAAGCGGTTCGTTTCCTTATTGCTCTGTTTATTATTTTAACTATCAATTTCTTTCTACCCCGGCTAATGCCTGGCGACCCAGCAGTCACACTGCTGGGGCAGGATGCGGCGGTTATAACCGGGTCCGATTTTACTGAACTAAGAAGCAAATATGGTTTGGACAAACCTCTCTCTGAACAATATCTGGCATACTGGCAAGACTTAGCCCAGGGTGAACTTGGCTACTCTTATCATTACCGCCAGCCTGTCACACAAGCAATTAAACAGCACTTAGGGTGGACACTGGCCTTGCTCATTCCCGTGGTAGTGCTTTCGTCGTTATTGGCGATTATTCTCGGTACAATCGCCGGTTGGAAAGCCGGCTCCAGAGTTGACAGTGCCATAACCTGCAGTTCACTTTTCATGTATTCACTACCACAATTTCTTATTGCCATGCTGCTGCTCAAGGTATTCGCCTTTGAACTGCGGCTCTTTCCACTTGGCGGTCTGGTTTCAGGCAACAGCAATTCAACCTTCACTTACCTCTTGGATACCGCGTGGCATTTAGTATTGCCGGTACTGGCCCTGACAGTGTCAGCCACCTCGTCCAAGTTCCTGGTCCTGCGCAACAGTGTTGCTAAAGAGCGGTATGAAGACTATATTACTTACGCCACAGCCAAAGGACTATCCACCTGGCGCATACTGGCTGTGCATCTACTGCGCAACGCTTGTCTGCCATTGCTAAGTCTAATTGCCTTGAACATCGGTTTTATTGTATCAGGGGCCTTAGTAGTTGAGATTGTATTTTCCATCAGCGGTATGGGCACAGTTATTTACGAGGCTGCCATTTATCGTGATTATCCACTGTTGCAAGGCTGTTTTTTGATTCTCACTGTATTCGTGGTTTTGTCCAACACACTGGCTGACTTAGCTTATGGTATTGCTGACCCGCGCATTTCTCGTTCACACTAATATCACGGAGGCTTTTTCTATGCCCTCATACCGACACCTGTCTACGCCGGCGTACTGTGGCCTGTTTTTGTTATTGATACTGATACTTGTCGCGCTACTGGCCCCAATAGTAGCACCTTATTCACCATCTGAGCGGTTTACGCCTTTTGCCCTACCCTCAGCAACCCATCCTTTGGGCTGTGATGATATCGGCCATGATATTTTAACCCAACTAATCCTTGCCAGCCGTATCTCCTTGCTTGTCGGGCTCACAGCTGCGATTGCCTCTGCCGGATTAGGCGCAGCTATCGGTATTCTGGCAGGTTACTGCCGCCGGGGTTATCTAGCTTACTTCCTAAACAGTTTCATTGATATTGTCCTGCTTATTCCTATGCTGCCGCTCATGATTGCCTTAGCTGCTTATCTGGGGCCAAGCCTGGGAAATATCATTGCAATTATTGGTCTATTAGGCTGGTGTTCAACAGCCAGAGTAGTTAAGTCCCGGGTGCTGCAGCTTAGAGATCTGCCTTTTGTGGAAGCCTTACAGGGACTGGGCATCCCGGAACATCAAATAATCCTAAAACATATTGTACCCAACGTGGTTGAGGTCATTGCCGCCAAGTTTATTCTCTCTGTGGCATACGCTATGCTGAGTGAGTCGGCACTTAGTTTTCTCGGACTTGGCGACCCTTTGACCATAAGTTGGGGTACTATCCTCTATTATTCCTTCCATCGCGGCGGTTTTGTCAATAATCTTTGGCACTGGTATCTGCCGCCTGGCCTGTGTATTGCAGCTGCCACACTGGGCTTTACACTACTCGGCTTTTATCTGGAGCAACTATCCAGAGACAACAAGCTGCAGACATTGACGGAGGATTCAGCCCATGTTGCTTAGCATTGACCATTTACGCGTCACTTTTACGGTTGGTTCATCAGTCCTGCAAGCGGTAAATGAAGTCAGTCTTGCTCTTGAAGAAAAAGCGAAAACAGCCATTATCGGTGAAACAGGCTGTGGCAAGTCAGTATTGGCGATGGCTGTCGCCGGTATTTTACCAGATAATGCCCAATCGCGTGGAATTATCACTTGGGAAAACACACCGCTATCTGAACAACTATTAAAAACTATTCGCGGTAACGAGTTATCCCTCATTCCGCAAAATCCACTGGGTAGTCTCAATCCGGTACTAACAGCAGGCTTCCAGGTGAGCGAAGCCCTGGTAAGAGTCAGGCCTGCCTTGAGCAAGCTTGCCCTTTATCATAACACACTTGAACTTTTTCATGCTGCCGGACTTGACCAGCCCCAGACAGTCTATCATTCCTATCCCCATCAGCTGTCTGGCGGTATGGCGCAGCGGGTGTTACTGGCAGCCGCTATGGCTGGCACACCCAAACTGGTTATTGCTGATGAACCAACGAAAGGACTTGACCTTGACACCCGTAATCAAAATGTTCTACTCCTGCACAAAGTATTTGAAAACAGTGCCTTGCTCCTGATTACTCACGATATTGGGGTTGCCGCCACTTGCCAGTCAATCATCGTTATGTACGCCGGTAAGATTGTAGAAACAGGCCAGGCTGAAGCACTAGTAACAAACCCGTTGCATCCCTATACCTGCCAGTTATTAGCCGCCCACCCATCACAAGGTCTTATTCCCATTCCCGGTTTGCCAGCCAATATGACCAAACTGGCTGCTGGCTGCCGTTTTTCCGACCGCTGCGCTCTTCATGGCAAGTTAAACGCTGCTCAAAGCCAACTTTGCCTAGCCAAACACCCCGCCCTTAAAAAACGCGGAGCAACCTCTGCTGTGAGGTGCTGGCATGCTTGAAGTTATCCAGCTAACCAAACATTTTACCCAAGGCTTACTAAAAAGGAAAACTACCTATGCTGTACAAAATGTCTCCTTTCAGGTGCCGCCGGGAAAAACCCTGGGAATTATGGGGACAAGCGGCAGCGGTAAATCAACAGTGGCTCGACTGATTGCCGGCCTCATCCGGCCTACGGCTGGCCAGATTGTGTACCAGGGAACGGTTCTAAGCAGCTTACCTGCTGCCGAGCTAAGACACTTTCACCGCAAGCTGCAGCTGGTTTGCCAACACCCCGGCCTGGCCCTTGATCCCCGGCAGACAATCGCCGACGCCCTGCTTGAACCACTTTATGTCCATAAGTTAATCCAATCCCGCAGCCAAGCCTTGAGCAAACTGGACAATCTTTTACATATCACACAGCTGTCGCCAGACGTGCTGCCAAAATATCCCTGGCAAATTTCCGGTGGGCAGGCGCAGCGCATCGTTATCGCCAGAGCGTTAGGACTTGAACCTGAGGTGCTCATCGCCGATGAGCCTACTGCCATGCTGGATATATCTGTACAAGCCCAAATCCTCACCCTGCTCAAAACCATTCAGCAGCAAACAGGCCTCAGCCTGATCTTAATTTCCCATGACCCTGACGTTATCAAAGCCTGTGCTGACCACATGATCAGCATGGTGAACGGTAAAGTTGCTGCATCTGGCCGCCCTTCAGAGCTTCTTACCCAGTCAGGCAATCTATTTTCCTTGCGCCAGGCAATGCTAAACCAAAGCAATGGAGGAATTCAATGAGGCGTTTTACTACTCTCGGACTCTTAGTAATCCTGATTTTCACCTACCTGCTCACAGGCTGCGGCAATAATAAGCAAGCCGCTGCCGACACTTCTCAGACAATCCCTTCCCTGACAATTGGCACAACCATGAAGATGGAAGGCATCAATATTGAGGACTACTACTTTGGGATACTGCGCGCCATCTTCACCCACAAGGGACTTGTCAAGCTGGATGAGAACGGTAATTTCGCCGGTGACTTGGCTAAGTCCTGGAGTACCACTGACGGCCAAACCTGGACATTTCTTCTGCAGGACGGCGTCACTTGGCATGACGGTACCAAGGTCACAGCCGCTGATGTGAAATTTACTATCGAATACAACATCAAACACAGTATCGAATATAAAAGTCACTTTGCCTTGGTACAATCAATTGCGACCCCTGATGATACGACAGTCATTATCACGCTTACCAAGCCCAATCCCCGTTTTCTTGTCAATTTACTCGTACTTAGAACCCTACCGCAGCATATTTTTACTTCAGTGGACAACCCAGCTTCATACAATGACCCTAAAGCAGCCATTGGCTGTGGGCCCTATAAATTTGAAAAGTTAGACACTCATGCCGGTATTGTCACTTTCAAGGCCAACAATACCTACTATCGCGGTACACCGCCAATTCCTGAAATAAAGGTGCGGCTGTTTAAAAATTCGGATGCACTTTACATGGCTTTACAAAATGGTGAGGTGGATTTGCCGTATACCTATTCGGCAGGAACCGACCCCATCTATGCCACTAATCTGGCTAAGAACTCCCGGATAAAACTTATGAATATTCCAAATCTCGGTGTCGGCAAAGCGCTGATATTCAATGTCACTAAGCCCTTCGTCAATGACCCCCAGGTTCGCACCGCGTTATCCTATGCCATTGATTATAACGAGCTTGTCCGTTTGTTTGCCGCCAATAATGGCGTTGTACCCACTGCTGGTTTTGCGCCCCATGGCACACCCGGATTTATTGAGACCCGCCCGCTGGAATTTAGTCCAGACAAAGCCAGGCTATTGTTGGACCAAGCAGGCTATCGCCTTGCCGAAAGCGATGTCAGGGAAAAGGATGGCCAACCACTTACCTTTGAACTGCTCCTTAGAAACGACATCCCGGAAAACATCAGGCTGGCCGAGCTTCTACAGAAATATTTTGCCAACATTGGCGTTAAGCTTACCCTGAAAACAGTGGATGCCACACTCTACCGGACAATCTGCGACAAGGATAAATCCCATATCAGCCTTTTATCCCGTACCACTCCCTGGGGCATGATGATGTGGGCCGGAATGGGTACAGGCTATATGGATGCCCGCAATATTGGCTGGGCCATGGTGAGCGACGCCAAATTTAAAGACCTTGTAGACAATATGAATAGCACCCTTGACCCTGAGCTGTACAAAAAACACAGTGCTGGTTTGCAGCAATATTATGCAGAAAACCTCCCCGCCATCCCCCTCTATTGGGATAGTTTCATCCAGCCGCATAACGCTGCTTTGACAGGCTGGAAGGTAAGTCCCATGTACGGAATTCTTAATGAAGAAACATGGTACAGCCTGCAAAAGGCTGTACCATAATGAGAGGAGAAAAATTAATCATGAAAAGAACTCGCCACAAATTAGCCCTTATGTCGGCTCTGGCCGGCATGCTGCTGACAGCTTCGCCCGGTTATGCCGAAACCCCGGAGGACAACAGTAACCAATTTGATTTAGACACAATTGTTGTAACAGCCACCAAAACCGAAAAAAGCATCAAAGAAGTTCCTGCCAGTGTATCGGTGATTACTGCAGAAGATTTAGCCAAAGCAAATATTAAAACCCTTGATCAGGCATTGCAGTACGTGCCAGGCATGTATGTGAAAGAATCGCAAGGAATGATGGGAACTAAGATTTCGCTGCGCGGCATGACGCAAAGCCAGGTACTTGTTCTCATGGATGGCATTCCCCTAAATAACGGCTATTCCGGCGGCGCGAACTGGAGCAATATTCCGCTAGCAATGATTGAACGCATCGAAGTCATCAAGGGCTCATTTTCCTCCCTGTATGGCACAAACGCCATGGGGGGTGTTATTAATATTATTACTAAAACAGACGCAAAACCACAGACAATTGTCACAGGTGGGTTTGGTGAGAACGGTACAACAACTAGTTCCTTCTTCACCAGCGGTCAAAGCGATAATAAAAAATTTCAGTATGTAATAAGTTATGACAAACGGGATGTTGATGGTTATGTAAATCAGCCGGAACAGCTGCCAGGAGGAAACCGTTATGGCAAATTTGCTACTAAGAATGAAAATACCGGTATAAAATTAATGTATGATTTCAGCGAAGGCGAACGCCTGTCCATATTGCGAACAGAAAGCGATTATACTTATGGCTATTACAATGGTGGCAAGGATAAAGGCCAGCGCAAATTGGAACTCACCGGCATTAATTATGAAAAAAAGCTGGATGACACCAAAGAGCTCAAATTGCACCTGGGCGAACAAAACTATAAAAAATACTGGCAAATCGCCGGTGGCAATGGTCCTTCTCCCAATCCGGTCAAAACCCAAGAAGCCGATATTAGTTTAAACTGGGCTGTCGATAAGAAGAACCTGCTTACCTTTGGCGTTGCCACCAGAGAAGACGAGGGTTCCCAGTACAACAAAGCCGGCAAACTGACAGCTACCGCTACCGCCAAAACCAATGCCGTCTATCTGCAGGACGAAATCACTATGAATCCCAAAAGCACCCTCTATTTGGGCGCGCGTTATGATGAATGGAAAACCAGCGACACAGTAAAAAACGGCAAAACTCTTGCCGACAGAAGCATAAGCAATGTATCGCCCAAAGCTTCCTTTCATTACAAAGCCGATGACAAAGTAACCTTGTATGCTTCTGCTGGCAAAGCTTTTAACAGCCCGAAAATCATGAATGTGGTATTTGATTATAATAACCTGCAGGCCAACGCAGACTTAGAGCCAGAAGAAATGACCTCCTATGAAATCGGCGCCTATTTGTCTGCCAGCCCCAAAACTACAACAAAACTTGCTTTGTTTAAAAATGATGTAAATTTAATTTACCAGGGTGCCAACCGTTGGCAGCAGGGAGACGCAGAAATCTGCGGTTTTGAAGCGGAAATCAATCATAAATTCACACCTGAATTAACTGGCTTTATCAATTACACCTATAATGATGCCAAATTTACCAATAACCCCAATGGTTATACCGGCAACCGCATTCCGACAGTCCCCAAGGATACCGTGACCTTTGGCTGCACCTACGCCAAAGATAAATGGACGACCAATTTATTGGGACGCTATATTGGCACTGCTTATGAAGATGAAGAAAACACCTATGGGTTCATGAGCCATTTTGTTGCCGATGTAAAACTTAATTATGCCATGTCGAAAAACACCAGCTTAGCACTTTCTGTCGATAATATTTTTGACAGAGAATATACTCAACGTGTTGACACATTTGATATTTATGCACCTGGACGTGTTGCCTATCTTGAACTAACGCAAAAATTCTAAGGCCTATATTAGATTCCCTAGTATAGGGGTTATGAAAACCTTAGATATTACTGGAAATGTAATTTGATATACATATATGTAAAAGTACAATAAATTACATTAATTAAACCACGAAGGTTTAGTTCGTTGACGAACTGGCTTTCGTGGTTTTTTATGTTTACAAGAAGGGTGATGCAGTAAATTATATTGTCCCTAATTGCTATTTGCAAGCTGATGTTAATGAAGGCGAGGGTTGTTGTTTGGTCAAAAAATCAATGGTTGTTGAAAAGATAGTAAGAAGAACAATATGGTTTGTTCTTTTGATGCTTATCTTATCCCTGGGAGTTTTCTATTTATCGCGACTTGCGCCAAGCGATCCGCTGCAATCATTTTATGGTGATGCAATTAAATCAATGTCCACACAGGAGCTTGATGCGGCCAGAGAACGTCTGGGTCTGGGCAGCCCTCATCTCCTTAGTATAATTTTTGATTTTCTTAAAAGAAAAAGGCATGAAGCTGCGGCAAATTACCGTTGGCTTCATACCTACGTTTGTACACATATGAATTTTTAGAAAATTCTACCATGTGTAAATTTTTAACTTACGCTATTCCTACATTTTTACTAGCTCTTTACCGCTTTAACAAAATAGCGATCCTCGTCATCAATGATTTGGGTCACTTGATATCCGGCAGTTGTCAGCCACCTGCTTACTGTTTCTCCAGGCGCCAGGCGATCATTCTTGACAGCCTTACTGTCCTCATGGATGGCATTGACTTGTTGCCTGGAAATATCATGCATAATGACCAAAAATCCGCCTTTCCGCAGTTGGCTGCGCATGTGGGTCATGAACCTTTGTTTCTCCTTAATATGGGGAAAAAAATTAAAACACAACACGGCATCAAATACGCCGTTTTCAGGTACAAACTCCATAATATCGGCAACAGCAAAAGTAATCCCACCAAGACTGCCGTATTTCTCCTCCGCTTTAGCCAGCATATTGGCTGAAAAATCTACTGCCGCAATTTTGCCTGCCGAGCCAATAGATTTTTTGATGAAAGGCAATAGTACACCTGTGCCACTGCCAGCATCCAGTACACTAAAGCCAGGCTCTAAACCAATCATTTCTACAAGCTCATCTATTTTTTTTGAATCAACAGCACGTGTACTATCCCATTGGCTGGCAATTTTGTCAAAAAACTCACGTCCATTACCCATGTAATTTCACCTGCTTAAATGTCCCTGATATTGCCTCAAGCTTTCGCACAAACAGCGGGACAAATAGTAATTGTATAACGATTCCTGGCAATCCTGTAGAAACAGCGCCAATAATATATGTCAGTGGTTTCAGCTTGATGGCCAGCACCATAACCATCCCGGCTACTACCAGCATAGCAACCAAACGGCCTGCCAGCATGGCCCCAATAAGTGACCATATGAGCGGCAGCTTACACTGCCGGTACAAATACCCGGACACAACACCGTATACACCCAATTCAACTGTAATAATCGGTAGAAACGGCATTACAGGCGGCATACCGATGGCAAAACAACTAATAATAGGTGTCAATATTCCGGCTGCCAAACCACTTTTTACACCCAACAGCAAACCTGCCATCAATACCGGGATATGCATAGGAAGAAATACCGAACCGACACCGCCGAAAAAGTGAAAAGCAAGTGGCAATGTTACCCCTAACGCAATAAACATGGCGACATTAATTAATTTTCGCGTATAGCTCATGATTCACCTTCTACCATATGAAATCACCGTTATATTTTTTGGGTCAGATTAACATAGTACGTTCGTCCGGGCATAGGATAGCCAATTTGTTCAACATACCGCTTGTCAAAAATATTATCTACATAGAGACTGATACTTCGCGTCTTGTCAAGTTCTCTTACTACAGCCAAATTATGTATGGTGTAACTACCAATGGTGTTAACCGTATTGTTATACAGTGCTTTTTGCTGACCGGTAAAATTCACGCTATATCTCACTTGCCAAGGTTTGGCATCATACTGATAGGCAAGAGAGGCTTTGTGCAGCGGACGGTAATCAAGCGCATCAGTCATACCAGCGTCAGTACGGGTTGCTCCCACTTTCTCCGTATGTTGATTGGTATAGTTGAAGATTAGCTTATTCGAATCATCTAGCTTAAAGACATTCTCCCACTCAGCACCCCATACCTTGGCCTTATCAATGTTATAACAAAAGTATGGATAAGCATGTTGAAAGTTAATATAGTCATTAATATCCTGATAGAAAAATGTAACTTTCGTATTATATTTTTCACTGATCTTTTGCTCAACCCCAGTCTCATAGCTGATTCCCTTTTCCGGTTTAAGCTGCTGTTGGTAGCCAGGATTGGTTGCACCAGCCTTCGTTCCGGAATTGTAGTTCTGCGACCACCAATAGTATTCCGCCATAGACGGTGAGCGCCACAATCGGTTTACTGAGACAAACGTGTTCGTTGCAGCATTATTGCGAAACGATAAATTCAGTTTCGGTGACAGGGAATCAGTATCATAATCACGCATCGCAGTAGCCCTGCTATCATCGCGGCTGGCTGATAAATGATCATAGCGCAAGCCTAAATAAGCAGACCATCTATCATCCAGTTTCCAGCTATCGTCAATATAGGCTCCCCATAAATCGATCTTTTGCGAAGGATATATCTGATCCGTACTGCCCGCCGGCCGAATATCATAATAACCATATCCGTAGCGCAACCGCTTATATTCACCACCATAACCAATTGTATGACCATTAATTTTCGATTGACCTGATACGCCAATATTGTCAGACTGGTCACTTACTATGGTACGGTCAAGATCAATGGCTGTTCCTGCCGCATTATAGTTGACTTCACGACGTTTTTCGTCATTCTTCCAATAATCTATCTGCCAAAAACCGCTCACTGTCTTATGTCTGTAGGCAAAGTCATAATAGGTGTTATCTTTTTCCCAATAGGCACCCGGATTTAATGTATAGTTGCTAATGGACGGCGATAAATTCTCGCCATCACTGACCGGATAGCTGGAATCATAATTCACTCCCAACTTATTGGCAATAATATACCCCCGTTTGGTCTCTGTACGGTTAACACCGGCAGATATGTTGTCCTCTTTAGTTATGTCATAGTTCAGTCGCAAACCATATTGTTTGGCATCATAATCATTGTTACGCAGATATGCGTCTGCTCCTGTTTTATTAGCAATAACATTAAAATTAAGCTTCCCCGCTGAGCCGCTATAGTTAAATAAATAGTCATACCGTCCGTTGCTGCCTGATAAAATATTAATTTCCCCGCCATTCACACCTTTGTCACGGGTAATAATATTGATAACCCCGCCTAACGTATTGCCATGAGCCGCTGATTTTGCCCCTTTAATAATTTGAATTTTTTCCACTGTATTAAGCGGGATGGTTGTCCAATCCACGTACTGTCCGCCCATAACCCCGGCAGAATTAATTTGTCGGCCGTTTAAAAGCACGGTATAGCGCCGCGCATCAAAACCACGCAGCTTGACTGTGCCGTCCTGGTTGTCGCCGGCACTAGCCCGTTGCTGAACATCAATACCTGCCGAACTGCGTAAAAGTTCGGGAATAGTAGCGGCCTTACCCGGGCTCACTGTTTTGACGTTAACAGTGGTATCTGCGTTGCTCTTGGTAACCCCCTCGGCCTGAATTACAATTTCCTCAAGATTGTAGCTAGGAATATCTTCAGCCATAACCGGCATTCCAGCCAGTACTATTCCGACCGCAGCTGCAGTAGCAAGTGTTTTTTTACTTAATTTCATTCTTCTTGCCTCCATCGTTCACAATAAAAAAGCATGCAAACCAACAGGAACTTCAAGTTCCCGGAAGGCTTCATGCCTTAGTCACTATTTTCAATTATTGCTTGTGTCAGTACTTTCAAATATCCGAGCTTTATTTTGAAATGAATTAAAGTGCCACCTCCAATATAAAAAACCACAAAGATCTACGGTCATTCTTACCGTAATACCTTCGTGGTTGTTTGCTCACATTGTGTTATTGTCTTTTACTACTCATACCGTACAGCCTTCTTGACTGTATTTGTTAAAATAATAACATAATCTTAGTCAGTTTGACAATAGGGAATTTTTCTTATAGATGTTCTTGACTAAAATGTGGTTAGTTAATTAAATACGCGGTACATTATTATAACCGCCATAAGGTTGTATTGCCAAAAAAAATAGGCCTAACAGAAGCCCTGTAAAACCTTGTATTTTCTATGGAGCGGGTGAAGGGAATCGAACCCTCGTAGCTAGCTTGGAAGGCTAGTGCTCTACCATTGAGCTACACCCGCATTATACTATAAATGGTGGAGGGAGGTGGATTCGAACCACCGAAGTCAAAGACGGCAGATTTACAGTCTGCTCCCTTTAGCCACTCGGGAATCCCTCCAAAAGAAAGATGGAGCTGGCGAGAGGAATTGAACCCCCAACCTGCTGATTACAAGTCAGCTGCTCTACCAATTGAGCTACGCCAGCATGTGTGGTGCCTCAGGACAGAATCGAACTGTCGACACGAGGATTTTCAGTCCTCTGCTCTACCGACTGAGCTACCGAGGCGGTATGCAGCTGTCTATAAACGCCTATCTGTGCGATGCTGTTACAACAAGTTTTCTGCCACCAGTAGGCTTTATAGTAGCCTCATAGGCGACGGTTGTTGCTCCTGCGATCCGTTGCTCAACGTACTCCCATGTACGCCTCCGCTACGGTTCTCGTCGCGCCTAGCATATGGACATTTCTAGCCACCCGCAGGGGCTAAGGTGAATGGCGACCCTGAACGGATTTGAACCGTCGATCTCCGCCGTGACAGGGCGGCATGTTAGACCGCTACACCACAGGGCCGTTTTCGTGGGCTCGCTTCGGTCGTGTATTCGTTTGTTCGAACTCATGACCGATCGAACCTCGAACTATCTAGAATGGTGGGCGATGACGGGATCGAACCGCCGACATCCTGCTTGTAAGGCAGGCGCTCTCCCAGCTGAGCTAATCGCCCGTATTCGTGGGTTCGCTTCGTTCGCATGCTCGTTTGTTCGAACTCACGATTTATCGAACCTCGAATCATCGAAAATGGTGACCCACCCGCGACTCGAACGCGGGACACCCTGATTAAAAGTCAGGTGCTCTACCGACTGAGCTAGTAGGTCATTAATTTTGCACTATAATAGAGTATGTTCCCTAAAAACTTCACAGAAGAAAGACTACGCATTAGGATTAATCTATTAATTCGTTATCTTCATTCGAACACTCGAACTTCGATCACCGAACCTCGATCACCGAACCTCGAATATAAGTCAAGTCCTCGGCCTATTAGTACCAGTCAGCTGCATGGATTACTCCACTTCCACATCTGGCCTATCTACCTTGTAATCTACAAGGGGCCTTACTTCTTTCGAATGACAGACCTCATCTTAAGGCTGGTTTCACGCTTAGATGCTTTCAGCGTTTATCCTTTC
>NZ_VLKC01000001.1:137575-701464 GCF_007830295.1 Sporomusa sp. KB1
CCCGTTCGACTTGCATGTGTTAGGCACGCCGCCAGCGTTCGTCCTGAGCCAGGATCAAACTCTCCATAAAAATTTTATGAAAAGCCAATTGGCTCTTTAAAGCTATTAAGAAATTGTTTTTGGTTTTGTATGTCGCAAGCGACATACAACCGCACATCTGGCTTTTTTGATGCATTACTTACATTGTTCAGTTTTCAGGGAACGTTTTGTCACAGACGTACCATGGACGGTACGCGTTGTCCGTAACCGATGTGCCATGTTTAACGGCAGAATATTATAATAGCATCTTCATTAGTTTATGTCAACACTATTTTTCTTTTACCAATTATTGCCGCCGCTCATAGCGACTTTTTATAGATTATCATGTCCTTCCGCTTATGTCAACTATAACTTTTTGGCTTTTTATAATTGTATCAAAAAGTACGGGTTTTTTAACGGAATACCGCTCGGCTTTTCTCCGGCGGAACGCTTTTTCCGGCAAAGGCCGGGGGTTACGGGAGAATACTTAAATGGCTTCCTATTATCGACTTTCCTATCTTGCCTAAAAGACGAACGAAAACACGGCCTATCAGTACTCTAGTGCCGTGTCTTCGCAAAATCAAAGATATTAAAGATATTTATGTATCACAGTCCCTATTTTTAGTTGATTATGACGAAAAAAGAACTTCTTAATTCGTATTCAATGTTTTTTGCCGTTGTTCAAACTTTTTTACAGCCCTACCGTAGTTTCGCATAGTACTCTATAATTTCCCTACGGCGAACAATTCCAATAAATACTCTACTGTCATCAACAACTGGAACGAAGTTTTGAGCAATAGCCAATGAGAGCAGATCTTGCATTTGAGCATCAATGTGTATCGGGTTATTGATCATTCTCATGGGGATCTCTTTAATAAGGATCCGATCAGTATCGGAAAATGTTAACCCTGGTGTATTCTTCATCTTCCACAGAAAATCACCTTCAGTAATGGTCCCAGCATATTTACCAAATTCATCAATAAGCGGAATAGCGGTATAACGATGATATTCCATTCTTTCGAGTGCTTGGCGCATAGTAGAATTTATGGACATATACACTACTTCGTTTTTGGGGATTAGAAAAAATGCACTATTCATACGCTCCTCCAATAGCGAAAAGTTACCTAAATTCGACTGAAGTGTAGGAAAACTTTCATGAACACTCATTCTTACGTCCAGTATACTTCCGTTAAAAGTTCATGTAAACAGGTAAGTTCTGAAAGCAATCCTTTTTAGTTATTTCATCAAAGAAATAATAATGGGCATTTTGCAGCAAAGCTCTTGTTATTCCCAATAATTTTATCTGGCCTATTGATATATTATTGCCATCAAGGGTAAGAGAGTCATTTTCAGAATAGTTAAACTTGGATATCACGCTGTCCAAGCCGGTTCCTTTTACTATAGAATCAAATTTACTTGTTTCGATTTCAGATTCAAATAACCAGAGCGTTTACTCTGATTCGATAGTTGATATGCCATTAGTCCCATGTAAATTGCCACTTTATGATCCACCGCAAATCGTAAAGCCATATTTCTTAAATATTTCTCGGGCCTGATATTCAGTAAGGAATTTAATAAACTCCTTACTTGCTTCAATATTATTACTGTCCTTCATTACTGCCACAGGATATACCACTGGCGAACATGACTCCAAGGGTGCCCGGTCAAGAATTTTCACCGCTTTGGATATTTGGGCATCAGTCTGATATACAATACCCACATCAATATTTTCTGTTTCAACGAAGGCCAAAACTTGCCGGACATCTTTAGCAATAATCAATTTTGCTTTTACGATTTCGAAAATCCCCAGTGACATTAGCAATTCCTGGGCGTATTTACCTGCCGGTACGCTTTCGGGATTACCAACAGCTATTTTTTTTACTTGGTCTTCGGTTAGCGTTTGAAAATTGCAGGAAATATCAGAATTTTTCGATGCAATCAGGACAATTCTGTTTTGCAGAAGTTCTATTCTCGTCTCATCAAGTAACATCTTTTTCTCCTGCAATTGGTTCATTTGGCTATGCGCTGCCGAAATAAAAACATCCGCCAGTGCTCCGTCTTCTATTTGTTGCTTCAGTTCACCCGAACCACCGAATCGAAGCAACAAACGTCGCTCCGGGTTGTTAGCAATATATGCTCGTTTTACTTTCAAGAGTGCATCCTTGACACTGGCTGCAGCATATACTTTCAGCGCTCCGAGCATGCGTGTAAATTCCACTACCACAACTGGATCAAACTGAATGCCAGCCCCCTTTTTCAATTCCGCCAATGCTGCTTCGGGTGCCATAGCCTTGCGATAGGGCCGGTCATTTGTCATGGCGTCGTATGCATCGGCAACAGCTAAGATGCGACACTCAATGGGTATGATTTCTCCCTTTATGCCTTGTGGATAGCCTGTACCATTCCACCATTCATGATGTTTTAGTATTCCGTTGGCTATATGAGCAAGATCCGGCGCTGCCATGGCAATCTGTTGCCCTATCTCGCAATGCCGCTGCATCTCATTTCTTTCCTCGTCAGTGAGTGTACCTGGTTTTAATAGTATTCGGTCAGCTATGCCAACTTTGCCGATATCATGAAACTCAGCTAATAGCTTTAGTTCATTTATACTCTCTTCAGATAGACCCAAGGACAAGGCCACTGGTTCCATCAGGTTTTTTACGCGTTCACAATGCCCTTGGGTAATGAAATCTTTTGTTCCAATCATCCGCATGATGGTATTGACGACAGATCGCTTAATACTTCTGCTTTGCTGCTGTTTCTCTTTATACATGTTTCGGTCTGCTTGTTCAATTAATTTACTGATATCTGTCGATAAATTATTACCGACAGCATAGCCAAGAGAAACGCTAAGCGGTAGTCCGGCATTCATCTCATTGTACTCCGCGATATTTTTGCGAATTCGCCGGCATGCGTTACTTACCGCGGAGTTCGAGCTTTTGAAAAGCAAAATAGCAAACTCATCTCCGCCGATTCTGGCCACTATATCTTCCTCATGAAAACTCTTCTTCAGTATCATCGCTACGACACTGAGCAGATTATCACCAGCATTATGACCCAGTGTATCGTTTACAATTTTCAGCCCGTCAATGTCACACATAATCAAACCAACTGGAACAGATTGCTTTCCCTTCACTCGCGTAGTTTCCCATGTAAAATAAGAACGATTATAGAGACCTGTCAGATTATCCCGCATGCCACTGTCTTTGAATACTCTTTCGCGCCGCCGCTGCTCGGTCATATCGAAAAAAGCAATCACATACCCGACGAGATTCTTAGCATCATTCATTATATGAGAAACCGAACCATAAACAGCGACTTCTTTACCATGCTTTGTGAAAAGAGATGTATTTTTACCAAATCTAATAACTGTATTTTTTTTGGTTCTGTCGCCTGTTGGAAACTCAACCTTGCCGGTGGTTGTATCAATTATTTCAAATAGTTCCATAACCGTTGTACCCAAAACTTCTGCTTCTAAATAACCCGTGAGGTTTTCTGCCGTACTGTTCATAAACAGTATCTTAGCGTTCAGGTCAGTGACCAATAATGCCTCACCAATACTTGACGGCACAAAACGAAGTACCTTATCCAGCTCATCAGGTTTTTTCTTGTATTGACAGCTTACTACATTAGACATATAGTTGCTCATAATATCTCCGTTTAAGTGAACTTGTTTCAGCACAACTGAAACATCGGTGGGTTTAGGTAGGGGAGTCTACCCCACCTGAACAAACGCCGCCTGCAGAGGCGGGAGTCTTAACTCGCCGCAAAAAATAAATAGTTAAATTCAAAAAGAGCCATCACGCAAAAAATTCTGCAGTATTGGCTAAAACGATCTTATCCGCGGGATTATTTCCCATTTTAGATAAAATTATATATTGTTATGTTAATACTGTCAATATTATCAATAATCATAAACAAACTAAAACGATAATAAATATTAACTATCTATGTTTTAGTTTGTTTATGTTGTTTTTGAATCTAAATCACTTCCAATCTTCCTGCCACTTACCGCTAAAGTAATCATTGTAAAAATGCTATTGTTTATAGCTATCGTCCTGACTAACATTGATCCAATCCTTTTTTAAGCTTATCTAACAAGGTAATAAGCAATTCTTTTTCATCAGTATCAAGCACAGACATGATCTTATGCACATACTGGTTATGGATAGGAACAAAGGTGTTCATGAGCATACTAGCCCGGTCTGTAAGGTAAAGTTGGAGAACCCTTTTATCAGCTGGATCACCTTTGCGAATCACCAGGCCTTCTTTTTCTAATCGATCAATGAGTCTGGTAACATTGGCTCGGGAAACCAGCAACTTTTTGCCTAATTCTGACTGTGTCAGCCCTTGCCCACCTGTCATGAATAGCTGAATTAGAGCATTAAACTTAGCCTTGGACAAACTATACCGGGCAAAGTGCATCTCCAATACATCATCTAAGCTATCCTGGAATTCGGTCAGTTCAATCAGCGTACGTATTGAAAAATAACGGTCCGAAATATCATTGTTAGTAATTTATGTCACCCCCCAAGGCTTAATTGTTAACATGCTAGCAATATTGTAAATGCATTAACAGTTTGAGTCAATAGCTATCAGAAAGCAGGGAGAATTATAGAAAAGTTGTCCAAATTTAGACGGACCGATAAAAAAATATACTAATTTTCTTAAAATTCTTTTTTTCTTGCAGGAATTTTAAGGATGGAAGCGAATATATTGTTTTAAGAGTTCCGAGTTGCTATCGCCAGCCAGGAGATAGTAAACAGGGCGCAAAAAGGAATTTTTGCACCTGCCATTATGCAAAGGAAGTCCGTATTACGGGCTTCCTTTTTTTGCTGTTTACATACTTTATCTTTTGCGGCGAGTTAAGACTCCCGCCGATGTTTCAGCTATGCTGAAACAAGTTCACTTCTTATTCTGGTGATGCCTTAGGGAGAAAATTTAAAGAAGAAGAGGTTCTAAAATGATTTATTAAAATATTTACTAAAATATTTTTAGCACCTCTTTTTTAATAATTAACATGGCAATTATGGAGGAGGTTTTTTTATGAGTAAATTTATCCGTGTAGACATGGCAACAAAGAATGTTGCTACCAGCGAGGTTCCTGAGAAGTACGACGGCATAGCAGGCCGTGCGCTTACTTCCAACTTCGTCGCCGACGAAGTGAAGCCAACCTGTCATCCACTGGGGAAAAACAACAAACTAATTTTTGCACCCGGCTATCTTACCGGTACCAACGCTGCCAATTCCGGCCGGCTTTCCTGTGGCGCTAAGAGCCCGTTAACCGGGGGTATCAAAGAAAGTAACACTGGCGGCACGTTTGGTCAAAAGATGGCCAAAATGGGCATTAAAGCAATTGTGTTTGAAGGAATTCCGGCAGAAGATAAGTATTACGTCGTCAAAATTACAATGAATGATGTGACCATTGAAGATGCCCCCGCTGAAACCATCGGCATGGGTAACTACGAAGCCATTAAAGTCCTGCAGGCAAAATACGGTGCTAAAGCCGGTGTGGCCATCATTGGTCCGGCCGGTGAAATGAAGCTTTTGGCAGCCAACATTTCCTTTGCCGATCCTGAAAGCAATATCCGCAGTGCCGGTCGCGGCGGCCTGGGCGCTGTCATGGGTTCCAAAAAGATAAAAGCGGTTGTTATTGATGATACTGGCGCTCCCGGTGTTCCCATTGCTAATCGCGAGGATTTCAAAAGTGCTGCCAAGCGATTTGCCAAAGCCCTTACAACTCATCCGGTCACCAGTCAGGGTATAACCAAATACGGTACCAACATTCTGGTCAACATTCTGAACGAAGCCGGCGGTCTGCCTACTGAAAATTTCCGCCGTGGCCGGAACGAATGGGCCAATGACATCGGCGGCGAAACTATGACTGCGACCATGAAGCCCGCGTGGTAAACCTAGCCACGGCTGCCATGCCGGTTGCATCATGCGTTGCTCCCAGCACTATGTTGACAAGCAAGGCAAATATATTACCAGCGGTTTTGAGTATGAGACTATTTGGGCTCTTGGCGCCAACGCCAAGATTAATGACCTTGACCTTATTGCCTATGCTGACCGTGAATGCGATGATGTTGGTGTAGATTCCATTGATATCACTGTTGCCATTGGTGTTTATATGGAAGGCGGTGTCATTCCCTGGGGCGATGGCAAGGCTGCCCTGGAANTGATTAAAGAAATTCGCAAGGGCACTCCCCAAGGCCGGATTCTCGGCTGTGGTGCAGCAACCGTAGGACGCGTCTATGGCGTTTCCAGGGTTCCTGTCGTCAAGGGCCAGGCAATTCCAGCGTACGACCCGCGTGCGGTTAAGGGTGTAGGTTTGACCTACGCTACCACTCCGATGGGCGCTGACCATACGTCCGGTTATGCGGTTGCTACCAATATCCTCAAGATCGGCGGCGATGTCGACCCGCTGAAAAAAGAGGGTAATATCGAACTGTCCCGCAACCTGCAAATTGCCACTGCCGCTGTTGACAGCACCGGTATGTGCCTGTTTGTTGCGTTCGCTATCCTGGACATTCCCGATGGTTTCCAGGCGTTGATTGATATGATTAATGCCCAGTATGGTCTGTCTCTTACCGCCGACGATGTTACTGAGCTCGGAAAATCTGTTCTCAAGGCTGAGCGCGGCTTCAACCATCGGGCCGGCTTTACCAATGCCGATGACCGTTTGCCGGAGTTCTTCGAGGAAGAATGTGCACCACATAACACTACCTGGGACTTTACAGACGAAGAAATCGACGAAGTATTCAATTTCTAGTCAGCTAAGAAAGACCGTAGTCACTGACTGTATTGCTAAAGGTTAAGTGACATGGAATGATATAGCTGTGGACAGTTTAACCAAACAAAGACGGGGCCGTGTTGAAACGTAAGAGTTTTAGCACGGCCCCTCCCACTTATTAAAAAACATATAGTTTTAGTACAAATAGTAACTGTATATAAACATAGCCTACAAAAACCTTTTTAAATTTCATATATTGTTTATTTTTGTCTAAATTGCACTACCTTCCTAATCAAAACCTATCCTATTTTGGTAAACTTTGCTATACTGAAAACAAGTTGAAATTTTCTTAACCAATACTATACGATCACCGTCGTGAACTGATTTTGAGGAGGTAAGTATCATGAGTAAAAGTACTCTAGACACTAATGAGCTTATAGAATATAAGTTGCTGACTTTTGCTGACACTGAGCAAACTGCTGCCTGTTTTAGCAAAATATTTATTTTTGAAGAGCCAATGACAAAAAGCCTGGGGTTGAGCCACCAGCAATTTCATTCTTTAGCCGAAGATTATTGCCAACTTGCAGCCGAGGATGGCTTGAGTTATATTTCGATTGAAAAAGCAACAGGTAACGTGATTGGTTTCGCAATTTGTGTTGATCTAAAATTTGATCCCGCACGTGCGAAAGCTGTT
This sequence comes from Sporomusa sp. KB1, assembly GCF_007830295.1. Taxonomy (GTDB): domain Bacteria; phylum Bacillota; class Negativicutes; order Sporomusales; family Sporomusaceae; genus Sporomusa. Next base: position 145,021 of record NZ_VLKC01000001.1, read on the forward strand.
GATCCCGTAATTATGCAGCAAGTAATACCTTCGAGTGTGTTGCTTCAGGAATTGGGGAATCGCTTTATCCAAAAAATGGACTTCATTGCTGGAGATTGTCTGCATATGTTTTATACCGGAGTAGATTCCCAATTTAAGGCGCTGGGGATAGCAACTTGCTTAGCAGAAAAAGCTTTGGCAAATGCAGTTTCTAAAGGATATAAATATGCCCTCGCCGAGTGTACCAGCTTAAAATCAAAAAAAGTCCTGGAGAAATTAGGATTTCGGGAAGAAAATCGTATAGTCTATGGTGATCTAAACTGTGATGGCCCTAACCCTTTTGAAAATCTGGAGGGATATTGTGCGCTAATGGTGAAAGAACTAACAAAAGGCTGTTAAAGGCCTATGTAATCCTCATCTTGTATGGTTCAAGGTGGGGATTATTTTATGTTTACAAAGCAGGAGCCACAGTAGCGAGTTAGGAAAGAAAAGAGGAGGTAATACCTCCTCTTTTTCTTTCCTTAATACTCGGTATCAAAGAACCCTAATCCGTCTAATGCTTCAATTGCTTTCTTAATGTATACTTCTGAAGTCAGTGGCCATTTAAAGTTTAGTCTGTATAGAACCTCTGTTGTAAATTCGTTTGTTCTACCTAATCCATAGACTGGTTTTTCTGTGCTATTTTCTTGATATGCCAAAATTCCTGTAAGTGCGGGCATAAGTTTAGCCTCCTGCATCTTTTCCTTTAAGCATTCTGCAAACTCACGGTCACTTACAATATCGATCGCAAAGCCATACTCTTTCATTGCGTAGATAATATCCGACATATAGATAGCATGATTGTTACAGGGATGGAATACCGTATATTCCTTATTGGTTTGCGCCAGCTTTACAATGGCTTTTGCCGTACTATCAATTGGCGAAAACTCTTCCGCACCACCCATAAATGCTACCGGGAATTTCCCTAGCAGTTTAAAAGATTTTAAACTATTCATAAAGGAATTGCCCTGGAAGTTGATTTGGAATTCTCCGTCTGTATTTCTCGACATCAAATTGCCTACACGCATGATTTTGGCTTTCAATCCCTTATCTACTATTGCCTCTAACACACACCGTTCTGCCAAAAATTTACTATAGATATATTTATTGTCTAAGGTTTGTCCCAGATATAGCTGGGATTCTTTAATCTTACAATCCTTCATGGCCGCATCGCCTGTTCCGGAAACGCTGGTAGTGGAAACCTGGATTAACTGTGCCTTATTGTCCAGGCAATACTGGATTAGCTTTTGTACGCCGCCGACATTGACTTTTTCCAGTTCATCACCGGCCGCAAAATGTTTAACATTCGCCGCGCAGTTTATTACTGTATCGACTGTTACTTGGCTTGCTGCCAATTCGGTAATATCGCCTTCTACGGTAAAGATCCGTTTTCCAAACAGTTCAGCATACTCATTGTCAAAGTAGTATACTAGCCGGACTTTCAGCCTGGTATCAGAGGCAATATTATCTTTGGAACGAATGAGACAATACACTTTGCCGGGATAGTTTTCCAGGAATTCTTTCAGGATATGAATTCCTAAAAATCCGGTAGCGCCGGCTAAGAGGATATCACCGATTGGCGTCTCGGTTATTTCGCTTAAGGTATTTTTGGCGAGAAGTTTATCAATAGCACTATAGTCATAGGCACTCACGTCGGTAGTTACCGCTTCTTCTACGTTGTTGGTTAAAAACTCGGCAAGTTTTTGCGGCGTTTGATGTTTAAAGACATTGGCATAGGTTATTCCAATATCGAGTGCCATTGCTTTAACTACTACATTCATGGCTTGCAGGGAAGTGCCCCCAAGGTCAAAGAAGCTGTCTGTAATGCCTACTTTGTCAAGTGTTAGCGTTTCCGCAAAAATATGGCAAAGCTGCTCTTCCACTTCGTTCGTAGGCGCAACATATTCATTGTAGTTCTTGATTTCCGGCGTTGGCAGGGCTTTTACATCCATTTTTCCATTGGGTGTAACTGGCATCTTGTCTAGCTGGGTAAAGGTGGTAGGCACCATGTAGGCGGTAAGCTGCCGCTTTAAGTACTCGCGTAAATCACTTATGTCTATTTTGTCTTTCGCGGTGAAATAGGCGCAAAGATAATCTGCATTTTGCAGCTGTTTGATCGTAACTACACTTGCCGTTATGCCTGCATATTCATTCATGCGGGATTCAATTTCGCCTAGCTCGATCCGAAGCCCTCTCAGCTTAATCTGATCATCCATTCTGCCCATAATATCAATTTCGCCAGCAGCCGTCCATTTGGCATAGTCACCAGATTTATAGACTCGTTCGCCCTTAAACTGGATAAACTTTTCGTCAGTCAGGTCTTGGCGGTTTAAATATCCTCTGCCTACCCCTTTTCCACCAATGAGTAATTCGCCAACTACGCCGATTGGCAGTACATTCAACTCTTTATCGACAACATACAGCGCAACATTAGACAGTGCTTTGCCGATTGTTATTTCTTCATTTTCAAGTTCTTTCGCATTTGTCGCTATCGTGGTTTCGGTCGGTCCATAGGTATTATAGATTAGCGCCGCCGTATATTTTCTCAGCGCAGTAAAGAAGTTTACCGGAAATTTTTCGCCGCCGCAGATAATTAATTTAATTTTACCAAGCGCCTTAGCAAAAGCCCCTGCTTCAATATACTGCATTATCCGTGAGGGAGTTGTCGACATCACATCAACACCGTTTTCCGTAATAAACTCAGCTAACAGCATGGGGTTATTGGCTCGATCTTCGTCGGCAAAAACCAGGGTTAAGCCATTGGCGAGTGTTACTAAGGCTTCTTCCAGGAATACATCAAAGGCGACGGTAGTGACTGATAGCATTGTCGAACAAGTGGTTACTATCTTGTTAATATAGAAGTTAGATTTTAGCGGCAATACATAATTTACAATATTGCGATGTTCGATCATTACGCCTTTGGGTTTGCCGGTTGAGCCTGAGGTATAGATGATATAGCACAGATTCTTTGCAGTTGCTTCGGTTTGGGGATTAGCTTCATTCTTATTTTGCAATAATTCATCAACAACTAAGCCATTGCTAAACTGATGTGTTGCCTGCTTACTTTCCGTTGTGATTATATATTGGGCTTCACTGTCTTCCAGCACATGTTTGATTCGGTCTGCCGGGTATTCGGGATCAACCGGAATAAAGGCACCGCCTGATTTGATTATGCCGAATATCGTGCAAATAAGCCTGCTGTCGCGTGGCAATAAAAAGGCGACTTTGTCTTCTGGTTTGATTCCTTTGGCGATTAATGCATTTGCTATTTTGTTTGCCGCCGTATTCAACGCGGCATAGGATAAGGTTTTGTCAATTGCGATAAGTGCTGGTTTCTCGTCATTTGCGGCTGCCGCTTTCTCAAATAGTTCTTGCAGGGTTTGGTCGGCATAGTCCTCGCTTGCAGGAATAAAGCTTGCCAGCAATTGTCGCTGCTTTTCATTTACAAGGGAAATATCTTTGCATAACAGCTGGGGATTTTTGGCGATTTGTTGGGCAAATTCAGCCAAGGCACTGCTTAGGGTCGCAATATACGCCTTAGTATACAGACTTTCATCATACTCAATAACAAGCTGATACTCCTCATTTTTCAGGCTTACATCAATTGCTAAGGGGAATTTCACTTTGTTCAGCGCCAGGATCTCTGTTTCCAAGGCTTGTCCTTCGAGGATAGCAGTATCAAACAGACCGCCCTGATAAGCATAGTTAATCTGTGGTACGATTTTATGTTTTTCGACCATTTTGGTAAAGGGATAGATTTCATTTGCCAGGGTTGCATACATGTTTTCTTGCACGGCCTTAACGCAAGCTGCCACTGTTTCCCCAGGATTAATCTGAACAACTACCGGCAGGGTTTTTACGAACATCCCCATAATGCCATTTAGCTTATTTTCGCTTCTGCCGCTGGAAATCGTGGTTATCGCTATTCTTTCTTCTCTGGTATAACGGGTTAGGGTATTGCAGAGTGCTGCCAGGAATACGCTGCTTGGCGTTACAGCATTTTCTTTGCAGAAGTTTGTTATGCCCTGTCCGGGAATATTGGTGACAACAAGTTCAGCTTGACCTTCCCCCTCTCCCTTTGCTACTTTGGGAAGTTCAGTCATGCTGTCACTTAGCATATGATCGAAGAATTTTTCTGCAGCAAGATATGTTTCGCTTTCTGCCAGTTGTTCTTCTTCAAGAGCATATTCAAAGGCAGTATAGCTTTCCTGCTGAAGTTCTGCACCGTTATAGGCTGTTACTAAATCGGCGGTAAACACCCCTAAGGCACTGCCGTCAAAGATGATATGGTGAATATCTACAAATAAATAAGTGTAGTTTTCTGTATAGTAAATGGCGATGCGGTAGAGCGGCCCGGCAAAGAGGTCAAAGGGCTGAACAAAGGCTGCCTTGATGCTCTCTATTTCTGCTTGGCTTACTTTTGCTACGCGAATGGCTACTGGTTTGTCATCTTGTCTTAGTTGTACAACTTGCCCGTCTTTGGTTCCCAGGCAGGTTTTCAGGTAAGGGTGGGCTTCTATCACTTTTTCAGCAGCGGCTTGCAGCTTATTGGGATCTACTTTATTGGAGAATTTGATTACTTCGGGAATGTTGTATTGCAGTGCTGCCCGGTCTTTTTCCCATTCGTAGTAAAGGCCGCGTTGGTTCTCTGTGAGTGGATAGCATTCTCTTTTGGCAAAAGCTGCTATTGTTTCTGCTTGGGCGGTAGTTTGGAGGATTGCTGCCAGCTTTTCGATGGTTTTGTTTTGGAGGATATCATTTGTCTTGATGTTGAGGTTGAATTGCTGATAGATGGCAACTGACATCTTTATTGCCAACATGGAGGTCATGCCTACATGGAATAGATCATCGGTAATGCCAAAGTCTTCTGTTCCTAACAGGTTGGCTACCAGGTCAAATAGCTGCTGCTGACTTTCCGTTTGTGGCAGTACCCGCTCTTGACGTTCAATCACCGGATCAGGCAAAGCTCTGCGATTTACTTTACCGTTTGAAGTAAGCGGCAGTTGAGCTAGCTCAGTAAAGGCAGTCGGAATCATGAAGGTTGTAAGTTTCGCGGCCAGTTGTTCTTTTAGTTTTTCTACATCAATGTTGCTTTCCGCTGTATAGTAGCCGCAAAGGTGCTGTGTGCCGCCAATTTCTTTAACGACAACAGCGCAGCTTGTTATGCCCTCATAAGTTAGGATTTGACTTTCAATTTCGCCTAATTCAATTCTCAAACCGCGTAGTTTTACTTGTCCGTCCATTCTCCCCAGGTATTCAATTTCACCATCCTTGGTCCATCGTACCAGATCGCCTGTTCGATAAATACGTTTCCCCTGCCACATAATAAACTTTTCCCGGGTTATGTCTTCACGGTTTAAATAGCCTCTACCAACACCAGCCCCACCAATGCACAGTTCACCGGCAGTTCCGATGGGAAGCAGTTGCAGATTGGTATCCAGCACATAGAGCTGATAGTTAGCCAGTGGCTTGCCAATAATTGCACTATTGTAATCATTCTTGATTTCATAGCTTGTTGTAAAAAGCGTACATTCTGTCGGCCCATAGACATTATAAAAATCATAGGCTGGTTTTTTGATCGGCAATAACTTTTCCCCACCCACAAGGAGTGCCCGTAATGACGTATTATCAAATTCTTCAACAAACTGTCTGCCAAGCTGGGTAGTCATAAAGGCTATGGAAAGTTGATTTTCTTCAAAGTATTGATTAAGTTTGATAAAATCCAGTCGCATTGCTGTTGGGATGATATAGGTCGCTGCTCCACAGGTGATATAGGGATAGATATCCAGCATATGGGCATCAAAGCCAAAGTTTGCATAGCCTGCTGCTCGATCATTTTCAGTTACGCGGTAATACGCTTGAAACCAATTGCAATAATTGGCCAGGTTATGATTTTCAAGTATGCAACCCTTGGGAGTTCCTGTAGACCCTGATGTGTAGAGTATGACAAACATATCCTTAGGCACGGGAAGCGTCAGGGTTATACTTTCGTCAACCTCGATTGTGGCAATATCTGCAGTTGTTATTACCGTTCCGCTAAATTGAGGAAGATGTTCTGCTACTCTATTTTGCTCAGATAGTATCAGTTGAACACCGGCATCTTGGATCATGAACTCCAGTCTGTCGGTTGGAAAGGAATAGTCTAGCGGCATATAGGCTCCGCCGGCTTTTATGATGGCCAGTGGATAAATAACCATATATTCACTGCGATCAATAAGTACACCTACAATTTGTTCCGCGCCGACACCTACTGTTTTGAGTTTTTTGGCGAGCTTATCGGTTATTTCATCAAGTTCTTGGTAGGTATATTGCTTTTGCTCATAGACTACGGCGATATTATTGGGCACTCGTCGTACTTGCTGCTTAAACATTTCAACGATACTGCCACATGGACTGCGGTATTCGGTATCGGTCTGGTTAAAGCATTCCAATGTTTTTAGTTGTTCGTCACTTATAATAGCAATGTCTTTGCATAATATGGTTGGATTTTCTGTTAATACAGCAGCCATTCCCGCCAGAATTTGTTCAATTTCCGCATTACCATATGTATTGGTATGATAGGTAATCCCGATTGTCAGGCTTTCCTGAAGATAGGCTATAACCGAAATACCATAGTTGGTTTGTTCGCGGACCGCCTCAGGTATAAAATCAATAGCAGCTTGCTGTATTTTGGGTTCGGCGATGTGGTAATTCTCAAATGCCATGATTGTCCTGATCAAACTACTGCCAGCATCACTTAATTGCTGGACTTCAGAGAGCGCACAGGTGTCATAGCGGGTGCTTTCGATGGCCTGCTGCTGCAGTTTTTGCAGCAGACTGCCAAGGGTTTCCTCCTTGTCTGTTTGCACACGTACCGGAATGGTATTGATAAAGAGACCGACCATTTCCTCTGCCCCGGCAATGCCTGTATTTCTGCCAGATACTACTTTCCCGAATACGACATCCCCGGTATTGGTATATTTTTGCAGCACCAAGCCCCAGGCTGCCTCGACTGCGGTGTTGATAGTCACATCATAGTGACTGCAAACAGTTTGTATTTGTTCGGTAATTTCTTTGCTGAACTGGTAGGTTACTGTACTTTCCTGTTCCTCGCCGCCAGTAGGAATACCCAATGGGTGAATCGCTGCGTCAGTAGAGTAGCCGCAAAGGAGATTTTTCCAATAGGTATGGGCCGCTTCCTTATTCTGAGCGAGAAGGCTTCTTACATGGTCCTCATAGCGTGTTCTTGTTGGTTGCCCAACTGCAATATATTCCTGACCGGCATAGAGAGTGTTACAGATATTCATAAAATCGTTCATGACAAGGGAAAGACACCAGCCATCAATAATGATATGATGTGTGCTCCAGATCAGACAATAATTGTCTGCGGATATTTTTACTATGGTTACTCGCAGTAGTGGATCTTCCTGCAGATCAAAGCCGCGCTGAATATCCTGTTGTTTAAGCATTTCCAGCTGTTCTGACGTATCACTAGCACCACTTATGTCCACCTGACTTACTTCAAAAGCTCTTCCCTTGAGAATAGCCTGGCGAGATTCACTCAGACCTTTGTAAAGAATAGCGGTCCGGAGTACTTCATGTATTTGTCCCAAGTGGTAGAGTGCTTTTTGTAATAAAGCTACAGATAATGGCTTAGTCAAACGAAAAATGTTTTGCAAAAAGTAGCTGGTAGACTCTGGTTCAGCCAGGCGGTGAAACAGCATTCCCTCTTGCATAGGGGTTAGTGGATAGATGCACTCTATTTCCCAGCCTTTGGCTTTCGTCTGCTGCAATAAGGCTTCGAATTCGGTATCATTCCAGACTATTTCGCCTAAATCGGCAGCCGTTATCTCAATATTTTCATGGGAAACACAATGGGCTATCAGCAGCTTTAGTTCTTGGGCGAAAGCGTCCCCTAGCTGCGTTATCATGGCATCCTTGTATTTTGTTCGGTCATAGCCGATATCCATCAATAGCTGCTTATCTTTCACTAAACCATTTAAGGCAATGGGCGAACCAAAGGTGTTGCCTTCATAGACAGCCTGCCCCTGCGGTGCTTGGTTATTTACAGCAAACAAGGCCCCTGTATGTTCTTCAGATAATTCCCCTAAGTAGTTAAAGGAGATATCTGGCTGAAGCTGTTGGTCTAATGCGGTCTCACCGATATATTGGAGAATACCGTAACCGATACCGTGGTTTGGCACACGTCGCAGTGTTTCTTTTACGCGACGTATATCACTCCTTATATCGAAACCGATATCAGTAAGAACGATAGGATATACGCTGGTGAACCAGCCTACTGTCCGGTCAATTGGCAGATGTTCACCAATAGGTTCTCTGCCGTGACCTTCCAGATTAATGCTTACCGTTGTTTGCCCTGTAACCTTATGCACTGCTCTCCCGAGAGCGCAGAGCAGTAAGTCGTTGACTTCGGTATGATAGGCTATGGAGGCGGTGGAAACTAAGGCACGAGTTTGCTCTTCGTCTATCGCCACACTTACATTTCCCAAACCTGTCTCCCCGGAGCAAGCAGCAGGAATACGCCCGGCAGAAAAACTATCCTGTACCTTCTTCCAGTAGGGAATTTCCTGTTTGATCGCATAGCTTGTGCGATAACGTCCGATGGCCTCACTCCACATTTTGAAGGATACGGTTTTAGGAGGAAGCGCAATTTGCTCGCTTCGCATGACTTGTCTGTACGCGGTATTTATATCTTCGATGAGGATACGCCAGGATACTCCGTCCACTACCAGATGATGGATGACAATAAATAGCATATCGATAGACGGTGTACGGAAGAGTCCGGCCTGCAGCATGGGACCACTGGTCAAATCAAACCCAGCTTGCATGTTATTGCAGGCTACTTCCATAGCACTTTGCCACCGGTTATCTTCTTGATACTCATAGGTAGTCAGACTGTAGAGTTGTTCGCTTTCGACCGGACGAATCTCTTGTCGACCAGCCGAACGATAAACAGCCCGCAGCATGTCATGGTGTGCTGTCAAGGCATGTAACGATTGACCTAGTACGGTTTCGTCTACGCGCTGGGCTGATTCCAGCATTATAGATTGGTTGAAATGGTGGGGACGAGGCAAGTTTTGCGCAAAGAAATAGGCTTGAATGAAGGTTAACGGAGCTTCGCCTGCGACGGCTTGCTGATCAATAGTTGGCGTCGTACCTTGACAGGCGGCTGTTTCACTAATAGCACGAATGGTTTTTCCCTGCATCACTATTGGCACTGTTACAAAAACGCCTTGCTCACGAAGTTTGGACACCATCCGTATGGCCTTGATAGAATCTCCACCTAAAGCAAAGAAGCTGTCATCAATCCCAATCTTCTCTATGCCTAGTATCATTTCAAATACGCTGGCAAGAATGGCTTCTGTTTCATTGTGAGGAGCTACATACGTGGCGCTGCCGTGTATCTCAGGTAAAGGCAGCGCCTTCCTATCCACTTTACCGTTAGGTGTCAGCGGCAAACTATCTAATTGCATTAGGAAAGACGGCACCATATACCCAGTCAAGCTTGCGGCCAGATGTTCTTTTAGTTCTTCCGTATTAACCGTTTTGTTCGTTGTGAAGTAGCCGCACAAATGCTGGACTTTGCCAATTTCTTTAATTTCAGCTACGCTCGCTGTGATTCCGGCAAATTTAGCCATTGCATTTTCTACTTCTCCTAGCTCAATACGGAAACCTCTCAGTTTTACTTGATTATCAATTCTCCCTACATATTCAAGCTCACCATTTTCATTCCAACAAACCAAGTCGCCGGTACGGTACAGCTTGGCATTTTCTTCGCAGGTCTTAAACGGATTGTCGATGAACTTTTCTTTCGTTAGCTCTTCTCTGTTCCAATAACCGAGTGCTAATTGACTACCTGACATGCATAATTCTCCGGCTACTCCTATCGGCATTAGGTTATTGTTTTTATCAACCACATACGCCCAGGAGTTTGCGACAGGCTTGCCGATTGGTATGTTGCCACTATCTTTCTCTTGGTCTACCACATGATAGCTGGAGCAAATAGTAAACTCTGTTGGTCCATAGCCATTTACCATTTTTATATTTGTTTTTTTCACTTGTTTGAGCTTTTCGCCGCCCATGATTATATATCGCAGCGACAAATCAAATTGATTGAGTAATTCCATGCCAAACTGTGTACTAAAGGTACCGCCGGTAATGTGATTGGCATGAAAGTATTGATGTAAGCCATGCATATTTTGCCGCAGTTCTTCGCTGATGATATGCAATTGGCCGCCAACGCTAAGTGCTGTAAATAAATCTTCCACTGAAGCATCAAAGCTAAAGCTGCTGTGACAACAGAGGTTATCTTTTGCTGTTAATTGGTAATCTCTTGTCCGCCATGCTAAAAATGCCGCTAACGATTTATGCCTGATCATAACTCCCTTGGGCTTCCCGGTTGAGCCTGATGTATAAATCATGTAGGCTAGATTTTCTGTAGTTGGCACTGTAAGCTGGATGTCTTGGTTGCTTGCTGTGGCAAAATCAAATTCATCAATAAAGATGACATTGTCTACCTGCATACCTTTTTGCTGATAGATGCTCCTTTCAGTAATTAACACTTTGGCTTTGCTGTCCTCAAGCATATACTCGATTCTTTCTTGCGGATACTCATTGTCTAGTGGTACATAGGCCCCGCCTGCTTTCATGGTTCCGATAACACTTACCATGAACTCTTTACGCCTTGGCAGCATGATGCCTACAAAGGTATTTGCCGTTACGCCTAAGCGTACAAGTTCTTTGGCAAGACAGTCAGTATAACCATCTGTTTGTCCGTAGGTAAAACTGCTCTGTTCATCAACCAACGCAATATTGCTTGCATTTTTTTCAACCTGCTTTTTAAATAAGTCAAGGAAGGTAGCCTGCCTGTCATAAGCTACACTTCGACCTCGAAAATCGTTTAACAGTTTCTGCTCAGTTTCTTTAGAGATGATTGCCAGTTTGCCGCAGCTCTGTTCGGGATTTTCTGCGATTTGATTGACGCATTCAGCTATCGCACTGCTTAGTCCCTCAATATATGCCTTTGTATATAGGCTGCCGTCATAGTCAATAGACAGTTCATACTCATCATTTTTCAGGCCTACAACTATAGATACTGGGAATTTAGCTTTATTAAGTGCTAAGCCTTCTGGTTCCAAGGGTTGACCGGCAAGTTCAACGGTGTCGAGCACACCGCCCTGATATACATAGTTAATCTGTGGTACAATTTTATGTTTTTCGACCATTTTAGTAAAAGGATACAGTTCATTGGCCAGGGTTGTAAACGTATTCTCTTGTATTGCCTTAACACAAGCTACCGCTGTTTCCCCAGGATTAATCTGAACAACTACCGGCAGGGTTCTTACGAACATTCCCATAATGCCAATTAGTTTACTTTCGTTTCTGCCACTGGAAATTGTGGTTATGGCTATTCGTTCTTCTCTTGTATAACGGGTTAGGGTATTGCAGAGTGCTGCCAGAAATAAATTACTTGGCGTTACGGCATGTTCTTTACAAAATTCCATTAGCTTTTGGCCTGGAACATTGACGACAACGACTTCAGCTTGCCCGGTGCCTTCTCCTTTGCTTGTTTGGGGAAGTTCGGTCATGTTCCCGCTTAGCTTGTTATCAAAAAATTTTTCGGCTACAAGATATTTTTCACTTCCTGCCAGCTGTTCTTCTTCGAGGGCATATTCAAAGGCAGTGTAGCTTTCCTGTTGAAGTTCTGCGCCGTTATAGGCTGTTACTAAGTCAGTGGTGAACACCCCTATTGCACTGCCGTCAACGATGATATGGTGGATATCCATAAATAAATAAGTGTAGTTTTCTGTATAGTAAATGGCAATGCGGTAGAGCGGCCCGGCAAAGAGGTCAAAGGGCTGAACAAAGGCTGCTTTGATGCTCTCTATTTCTGCTTCGCTTGCTTTTGCTACGCGAATGGCTACTGGCTGGCCATCTTGTCTTAGTTGTACAACTTGCCCTTCTTGGGTTCCCAGGCAGGTTTTCAGGTAGGGGTGGGCTTCTATCACTTTTTCAACAGCGGTTTGCAGCTTATGGGGATCTACTTTATTGGAGAATTTGATTACCTCGGGAATATTGTATTGCAATGCTGCCCGTTCTTTTTCCCATTCGTAGTAAAGGCCGCGCTGATTTTCCGTGAGTGGATAGAATTCTCTTTTGGCAAAAACTGCTGCTTCTGCTTGGACAGTAGTTTGGAGGATTGCTGCCAGCTTTTCGATGGTTTTGTTGTTAATAATGTCGATTGTTTTTATATTGCTATTGAATTGCTGGTAGATTGCGGTTGACATCTTTATTGCCAACATAGAAGTCATTCCTACATGGAATAGATCATCGGTAATGCCGAAGTCGTCGGTCCCTAACAGATTGGCTACTAGGTTAAATAGTTGCTGCTGACTTTCCGTTTGCGGCAGTACTCGCTCTTGACGTTCGATGACTGGAGTTGGCAGGGCTTTTTTATCTACCTTGCCGTTTGGTGTCAGGGGAATTTTATCAAGCTGCATAAAGGCAGTTGGCACCATATATTCAGCAAGGCTTTGACTCAGATGCTCTCGTAATTGATTTATGTCAATTTCCATATTGGCAGTGAAATAACCGCACAAATGCTGGACTTTGCCAATTTCTTTAACCTCAGCAACACCTTCGGTAATTCCGTCAAAGGTTGTCATGGCACTTTCTATTTCCCCAAGCTCAATCCGGAAGCCTCTAAGCTTAACTTGATTGTCCATTCTGCCTAGGTATATAAGCTCACCCTGTTCATTCCAACAGGCTAGGTCGCCGGTACGGTACAGCTTGGCATTTTTTCCACAGGTCTGAAATGGATTATCGATAAACTTTTCGTTTGTTAGGTCTGGCCGGCCTAAATAGCCTCTGGCAATTTGCGGTCCTGCCAAGCAAAGTTCCCCTGGTACGCCCAGCGGCTGTAAGGCATCTGCTTGATCCAGAATATAAGCCCACGAATTGGCAACCGGTTTCCCAATCGGAATATTATCCAGCTGTTGTTGCACCAGATAATAAGTCGCGCAGACCGTAAACTCGGTAGGGCCGTATTCATTGATTAATTGATAGCCGCGTGGCTTATAACTACGCAGCTTTTCCCCACCGACAATCATATATTTCAAAATACTATTGTCACAGCTGGCCATAAAGGTTTCGGCAAACTGAGTTGGCAGACCAATAAAGGTTACCTTTTTTTCGACAATATACTTATTCAGACCTGTAATATCTTGCAGCAGCTCTTCCGGGATAATGAGAACAGCTCCCCCTTCAATCAGAAACGGGAAAATCTGTTTTACAGAGGCATCAAAGCTGGTGTTAAAGTACAAGGCTGAAATATCATCTGGCGTTGTTTGATACTGGCTGTTATGCCAAATACACAGATGAATCAGATTAGCATGACTAATCATTACCCCTTTGGGGTTGCCTGTTGAACCTGAGGTATAAATGATATAGGCCAGGTCTGAAGGTCTATTAACTTTTGCCAGATTCTGAACCGGATAATCAAATAACCCGGGCATCCCCATATCAATAAAGGTACCCTGAAACCCAACCGTTTTTGCCTTAAACTGCTCTACTCCCAGCAAAACAGGAATCTTGCTGTCGGCAATCATGTATTGAATTCTTCCATCAGGATAGTCGGCTGAAATCGGCAGATAAGCCCCCCCTGCTTTCATGATTGCCAAGGTGCCAATAACAAAATCGGCAGTCCGGGGGACCATAATCCCAACTACGGTATCAGGTACAACACCAAGATTTTGCAAACGGGCAGCTAAACTATCAGTTACCTTGTCCAGCTCAGCATAGGTCAAGCTTTGCTGGAAATCCAGTACCGCAATATTTTCAGGAGTTTTGTCCACTTGTTCCTGAAATAACTCAATAAAGGTTTTGTCCGGAACAGGTAGCTGCGCCTTGTTAAATTCCACTAAGAGCTGCTGTTTTTCTGCTTCAGGCATAATTTCCAGCTGGAATAGTTGTTTCTGCGGGTTATCCAATAGATCTTGGATTAACGCCAGCAAACCAGCAAATAATCGCTCGATAGCAGCCGCATTAAATAAATCATTGCGATAATCAAGAGCTATCTCTAACGGCGAACCTTTCGGAAGTTGATTAGGATTAATCACCATATTTAGTAGGGCTGGGTCAGCTCCCTGATACCATTCCTTGGTAACAAATTTATCAGCTTTGGCATTGGGTATTTGCACCACATTGATATTGAGCAGGCCATCAGGTGTTTGTCCCCTCGCGCGCAAGTCCTGTGCAAGCAAGTTGTAGGGATACTGCTGATGAGCCATATCTTCCATTAACTGACAATGAACAAGACTCAGTAAATCGGCAAATGTACTCTCACCATCAACCGCTATGCGCAGAGGTATTGTGCTTACATACATACCAATGGTATTAAGTTCTTTTCTATTCACCCGATTAAAATAAGCTGTACCGATAATAATATCATTGCTGCGGTAGACCCGGGCCAAGTACATATAGAGTACAGACATCATAAACCGAAATAAGGTAGTCTCCTGTTCGCGGCAAAATTGATCGATTTTATTTTGCAGCTCTTCCGCTACACCAAAAATCCGGCGTGTGGCAGCAATACCAGTTTTTGTTGAAGAAAATTGCATAGTAAGCGGCTCCGGAAGATTGTCAAGTCGTTGCAGCCAATATTCACGGTCTTGCGTGCATTGCTGGGAAACCAAATACTCTTCTTCCCGTGCAAAATAATCGGTAAATGAAGGCTTAGCTATCGCTTCTATATCCCTTCCGCTTTCCAGTTTTTCATAATATTCTACAATTTGCTTATTCAAGATGGAAAACGAGAACCCATCACTAATTACATGGTGCAGTTTAATATAAAATCCATAGCTTTCTTCCGAATATTTTACCAAGGCAAAATAAGCTAAAGGTGCATCCAGTAAGGCCAAGGGGGTCTGTGACTGTTTTTTAAACCACTCAGACAAACCAGGGCCTTGGATTACATCCAGGTCAATTTCCTGGTATTCTGCTACATACTGCTGCACACCACTGTCGCTCTGAATAAGCCGGATACGCAAGGCTTCATTATGCTGAATGGCCAGATTGATGGCTTTCGTAAGCAATTCCAGGTTAATATTACTTTTTTTCAGTAGCATGCTCGCGCAAATATTAGCGAAACTTGTTTCAGGCAACATCATTTCCGTAGACCAAATCCGCTGTTGCGGATGGCTAAGCGGATAACAAACAGGCTTCTTCATAAAATTCCTCCCCCAAATATTTCGTTTTATATCTTTTACAGTCATTCGTGAGTGTCTTCTGCTACCTGCGGTATGAATAAAAAAGCTACCGACGTGATCATTAGGGTTATACCATTAACCGCAATAACCCACGGAAGCAAAAAATACTGTAAAAGCAAACCATTACATACATAAGCCAGCGGCACAAGCGCGAAACTAGCCGCACCGGCAAGAGCAAAAAACCTTCCTTTTATTGTATTAGGAATAATTTGCTGGAATGTTGCCTGCAGCGTAGTATTAACCAAGCCCATCGCAATGCCGGAAATAAAAAGAGCACCGGTAATTGCCAACCCGTTGGGGACCCAAGCCATTACTAAAGCCATAGCCCCCATGGTTAGCACGCTCAAGAAAATTTTCGGATAAATACTCCCCTGATTCAGCCTGGGGAAACAACTTAGTATAAGTGTGGCGATTACTGTTCCTAAGGCCATGGCTCCTTCCATGGCGGCCACCCAGCCAACAGAGTACTGTAGCAGAAATTTAACGATCATAGGAATAAACAATAGTAACGGAGCCGCAAAAAAATTAATGATACAAAGGATCAGTGCCAAAATGCCGATGGCAGGCTTCTTCACTAAGTAAGCAATAATTTCACCCATCTTTCCCTGCTGACTTTCCGCCCGCGAACTGGTAGAGGATTCTAAATTGGTACGAATAGCCCAGATAAAGCAAAAAGAAAGCAGGAAAGTCAATCCATTTCCCACAAAAGCTCCCAACATTCCAATAGCCGCTAAAACAATTCCGCCGACTGCAGCTCCTAAAACATTAGATAATCCTAAAATAGAAGAGTCAATTGCCACAGCCTCCGGTAGCCTTTTGGTATCAGTCAGCAGTCCCAGGGAACTGCCGGCAGCGGCTTCAAACAGAGGAACAAAAGCGGCAATCGCAAAGCAGCAAAAATATA
Source organism: Sporomusa sp. KB1 (assembly GCF_007830295.1). Lineage (GTDB taxonomy): Bacteria > Bacillota > Negativicutes > Sporomusales > Sporomusaceae > Sporomusa. Next base: position 161,209 of record NZ_VLKC01000001.1, read on the forward strand.
AAAAGGGCAAGCTAAATTCTTCTCGATAAAAAAAATAAGAAAGCAGTGCTAAAATGCTAAACCGAACGGCATCCGCGGCCATCATACAATGTTTTTTATTCAATTTATCAGCCAAGGTTCCCATCCACGGGGCAAACACCACCACTCCTACTACATTGCTGGCCATCAGTAAAGCCAGGTGGAGCTTACTGTTTTCCCCGCCATACGAAACCACCCACCAGGCAAGTGCAATAGTAAAAAATTTATCCCCGATAGCGGAAATAATTCGGCCCAGAAAAAGCATACGAAAGTCCCTGAATAAAACCAGAGGGTGTTGAGAAATAATTCCGTTTTTTTCTACCATTGATTACTCCTTCCCATGCTGCACACAGTTAATGAATCGTATTGCCTTTTGCTGACATATGGACTGGCAATGGCTGGTACAACAAACCCGAGGTGTCCCGCGGATTTATATTAAACTGAAACTGCCGGTCATTTGCCTCCCACCATAATACATCTCATACAAAATCTACAAGGTATTTTACCTTTAAATTCCATACTTTTGCAAAAAAACCTTTAATTTTCGTACTTTTCTCTCATTTCAAGTCTTACATCGAGCATTTTATGATCGGGATTGTTTGTTCTAGACTTATTTTACCATAATGCTTTTCAGAGAAATTTAAAGATTTTTTAAAGAAATTGCGATACTAAGTCCACATTTTCAATAATCCCATCCACGATACTGATTAAGAAATCTTAATAATATTGGTATTTCTTTAGTATAAATAGACATAAAAAAAAAAGCATCTGCGTGAATAGATGCTAGAGTTGCCTGCTTCGGACGGCTTTAGGCTTCGCTTAGTTGCGCAAGATCATCAGGCGAATGCAGGCCTTATATATACTTATTTTGCAAATCTCCCATCATCTCTTGTTGTCGCAAGCTTATGCATATTCTGTTCAAACCAGCCGGCTTTTACATCTTGCCGGGCATCAAATTCTGCTACATAAGGCTTTATATCCAAAAGAGGAGTTCCATCTACAATATCTACATCTCTGATACAAAGTTTATTGCCTTCAACCTTGGTAAGACGCACTACTGAAAAACCAATGGAGTTTGGCCTTCCCGGTGATCGCGTAGCAAAGATGCCATGCAGTTCATCGCCCAGAAATGGCTTAACTAATAAACCAGACTCCTTTACCAGATGCAGGTGATAAAGAAGGATCAGATGTGAAAATTCTTCAATATCTTTCAAGCCCTCCCAATAACCGGGATATACTTCAATGATACCTTCCACATCCCGCGCTGCCGTTGGTTGAATAGGCGTTCCTCTTGGCTCTTTAAACGGCGACTGAATGACGCCAATTGGTTTATAATAAATCATCATTCACCTCTACATCCTCTTGAACTTGGCGGCACAGACGGAGTTAACAAATTGTCACTCCCGGTTCCGCCGGTATTAGATCAATGCACCCCCCGTTACGCAATATATCCCGGATTGCGGATAGTTGACGATCCAATTTCTCCAGCAAGACCAAATTATGGCGTTCTTGCTCTGAAGTCACAATGACTTTCTTAATTCCACCGTTTTTAATCACCAGCCGCTTATCGCCCATTAAGGCCAAAATCGGATCGTGAGTAGCCATCAATACAATTTTTTGTCTGTCAACCAACAGCCGAATCGCGTTTTGGCGGTCAATTCCGGCATTCTCAATTTCATCAATCAGGATAATCGGTGATTTGCTCAAATAGGCCGCATCCGCAATCATCAGGGAACGGGATTGACCGCCGCTTAATGAGGTAACCGGCGTACCTGGCAAGAACTTCTCGCCAGCTAATTCGTTGGCTTTCGCAATAATGTTAGCGCAAATTTCCGCCGCATTTTCCACCATTCGGCTTTCGGCATGCATCTGAACAAATTCCTCAACCGTCAAATCCATAATGAAGTTCATATTCTGCGAAAGTTGAGCAACCAGCTTATGTTCGATGGAAAAGCGGCGTTTGCCATCCGGAATCTGATTATTGATCAGTATCTTTCGTTTTGTCGGCGTATCCCGTTGAGCAATCCATTCAATATCTGCCAGCAAACAACTCTTCCCCGAACCGGTTGGTCCCACGATGCAAATAACTTCACCGGCATTAATTGTTACTGCTATATTTTCACTCTGACCGTCTTTGTCTTGTCCGCCAACAATAGTAACAGACTGGACTGCCTCCTCCGCAACCTGCAGTTGCTGCATTTGAGTCATAAAAGCGACAAATTGTTCGATAAGAACCTGCTGATCCATCCCTAAATCCTGGGAAGTTTCTTCGTCCATACTTGAAAAATAATTACAAACCCGGTCAAACGGTTTAACCGGCAATGGTAAGGCTTGAAAAAAATCAGCCGCATACGGATAGGCAGTAAACAATTCTTGCATCGTCATAGAAGACAGCTTTTCCCACACTTAAACCCCAGTCCCTTCTCAGTCTAACTCCATTTTTTTTACATTACCCATTTGGAAGTCCTCGCCAATACGAACCTGCCCCAAACAGTACGAACAAGTGGCTGCCGGCATGGAAAACCGCAGTTGACTGCCAATAAGACTTTCAAACTCCGCGGCGTTACAAAATAATTCTTTGGCTTCCTGAGCTCCTTGCCCGGTAATGCCATTGAGATGAACAATTACTGCCCGGGGATTGGCCTGTTTGACGCGAAAAGCAAAGACCTCCCGTTCCCCCTGCGAGACGATGTCCCCTTTGGTAATCACAACAATATCAGCCAGTTTTAGCATTGGCCCAATTTTCCGCGGGGTCTCAACACCACTCAAATTATCAATCACACATACCGCCAGCGCCCCGCGGATATGCGGTGAACAACGGTTGCATAGTCCGGCGCTCTCACTGATTAACATCGCAAAGCCTTTCCGGTTTGCCCACGCTACACAATCTTCAATATTGCTGACGAAAAAATGGTCTGGGCAAATATTGCCTGACAGTCCAGTCTTGGCAACTATACCCTTTTTTTGATAAAATTCCTGATCTTTAGTCGATAAGCAATCAAATTTGACAACCGCCACTTTCATTTTGTCATGCTGCAAGACTTCAGCAATCTTGGCAATCACTGCCGTTTTCCCTGCAGAAGGCGGACCGGATACTGTAATTAACTGCATAATTTCACCGCCGTTACATATTCTGTATTTTTAAATACAATATCACAAAATAAAACATAAAACAACATAATTGTCTGCTTACACTATATCAGGCTATTTATGTTTGTTTTAATTCGTTTACGTTTTTATTTTTGGAACCACAATCACTAACGTTTTCCCTGCTCAAAGGGCTCCCCGGATGCACGCGGCGGTTGTGTTGTTTTCGAAAATAAAACAAGTACAAGCAACGTAACAATATACGGGAATGTTTTAAGTACTAAGCCCGGTATATGCGCCAAAGCCGGAATAGCCTGTGCAGATGTCGCTATCGTGCTGGCAAAACCAAAAAAAAAGGTTGCCCCTAAAATACCAAGCGGTTTCCATTGTCCGAAAATCAGTGCCGCCAAAGCTAAAAAACCTAAACCGAATACCGTGCCACTAAACTCACCTGAATAGGTTGTCAGGACAATGGCACCACCCAGCCCGGCACATGCGCCTGATATGATGACCGCTATATAACGTACCAACTGAACATTAACCCCTGCCGAATCAACGGCCTGCGGATGTTCCCCACAAGCTCTAAGACGCAGTCCGAAAACAGTCTTATATAAGACAAAATAAGCAGCTGTCAATATAAGCAGCGTGAGCCAGGTTGTCGCATAAGTATTGACAAATAACAAATTTCCGACCAGCGGCACATCACTAAGTACCGGTATATCAAACCGGGTAAACGGGCTAATCTGGATGTTGCCGCTGCCTGTCATATTGCGGGCGATAAACACGGTAAGCGCACCGGCAATCATATTGATAGCCGTTCCACTGATTACCTGATTAGCATGTAAACTAATACTGGCAAACGCATGCAACAGGGAAAATAGCGCACCTGCCAGCACCGCCGCTAACAGCCCCAGCCAGAGAGCCTGACTATGCATAACCGGCTGCAAAACTGAGATTGTGATCGCTGCGGCAAAAGAGCCGATAACCATTAAGCCCTCCAGCCCAATATTAACCACCCCACTGCGCTCAGAATACAGACCACCAATCGCAGTAATAAGCAAAGGAATGGCAAACGCAATTGCATAAGGTGAAATCTGCTGCAAAACCTGCCACACATTAAGCCCCTCCTTTTTGCCTGTTTAGAAGCTTGTCAATACCTTTTTCAATAAGTACACTTGTGGCCGCAAAATAGATAATTGTGGCAATAATAGTGTCGGCAATTTCCGGCGGTATGCTGGTCATAGCATTCATAAAGCCTTTACCGGAATATAACAAGCCGAAAAATAACGCAGCTCCCAGGACTCCCCACGGCGAATTAGCCCCCAATAAAGCTACTGCAATACCGTCAATTCCTTGTGACGGCAATATCCCAATTTGAAGGTTGGTAGCATAACCACAGTATAGTGTCATACCGCCCAATCCGGCCAGAGCCCCGGCAATCACCATCGAAAGAATAATACTGCGGCCAGCATTAATACCTGCGTATTCCGCTGCATAGCGATTAAATCCCACAGCCTTTAATTCAAACCCGAGTGTTGTTCGTTGCAATATGAATACACTAAGCAGCACGGCGGCAATGGCCAAAAAGATCCCCAGGTTAATATACGACCCGTCAAATAACTGTGAAAGCCAATCAGTACGTAGTGAAGCGGCTACCGGGATATTCCGGGATTCTGTTTCAAACGAGCCCTTGAAGTAGGCTGGCACAAGATAGTATACCAGCCAGTAGGCTATCCAGTTAAGCATTATCGTAGAAACCACTTCATGAACATTAAACCTGGCTTTAAACCAGCCTGGTATTGCCCCCCATAAACCGCCGCATACCATTGCCGTCAATACCATGGCAGTTAGCAGCAGCGGCTTGGGTATATCCACTGTCAACCCCACAGCAATAGCACAAAAGCCACCGATTAACATCTGACCGGCCGCCCCAATATTAAAAAGACCGGTTTTAAACCCGAAAGCTACTGATAACCCGGTAAAAATCAAGGGCACAGCTGTTGCTATTGTGTTCCCGACCCGTTCCAAACTCATTAACCCGCCACGAAATAAAAACTCATAGCCAGTTACCGGATCATGGCCGGCTAAAAACATAAAAACGGCTCCGGCCAGCAGGCCTAATAGAATGGTCATCAATAAAATGAGAGCCTCTTTTTGACTTTGACAATTTATTTTTGTCAATAGTCTGCCTCCTTTCGAATACCGGCCATCATCATACCGAGGTCATTTTCATTTGTGGCATCAGCCTGGACCAACCCAATCAATTCGCCCTGACTAAGAACCGCAATACGATCGGAAAGATTCAAAATCTCCTCCAGTTCCAAGGATACCAACAGCACCGCATAGCCGGCATCCCGCTGTGCAATTAACCGTTTATGAATATACTCAATCGAGCCAACATCAAGACCTCTTGTCGGCTGTACGGCAATCAGTACCTTAGGATTTAGACTTAATTCCCTGCCAATGATGGCTTTCTGCTGATTACCGCCTGACAATAGCCTGGCGATCGTAACAGAACCTTGTGCGGCACGAACATCAAAATACTGCATAATCTCTTTAGCGTAATGCCGCACAGCAGGGCGGTTTAGCACATAGTTTTGGGAAAACGGCGGCCGGTCATATACCTCAAGCACCAGATTATCTTCCAGGCTATAGTCAAGCACCAGGCCCCGTTTCTGGCGGTCTTCCGGCACATGTGCCAATCCGGCATCAATCCGCTCTTTAATTGGTAAGGAAGAAATATCATTGCCTTGTAATAGAATCTGGCCTGTCTGAATCTTTCTAAGACCGGTTATAGCATCGACTAGTTCTGCCTGCCCGTTGCCGTCTATACCGGCAATACCGAGAATTTCGCCGGCATGTACACAAAAAGATATTTTTTTAACGGCCGGCCTCTTGCTCTGGTTAAGTACTGTCAATTCCTTGATTTCCAGTAGAATTTCCCCTGGAGAGTACCCCGCTTTTTCCACTTTTAAAAAAACCGGCCGCCCGACCATCATCTCCGCCATCTCTTCTTTACTGCATGCAGCTACATCTACAGTACCAATGCATCGTCCCCGTCTTATCACTGTACAACGGTCAGCTACCGCTTTAATTTCTTTTAGCTTGTGAGTAATGAGAATAATAGCCTTTCCCTCTGCGGCAAGGTTTTTCATAATCTCAATAAGGTCGGCAATTTCTTGTGGCGTAAGAACAGCTGTCGGTTCATCAAAAATCAGGATTTCTGCAGCACGATACAACATTTTTAAAATTTCTACCCGTTGCTGCATGCCTACGGAAATATCCTCAATTTTTGCATCCGGATCAACATTCAGCCCATAACGCTCCGATAACTCTTTTATCCGCCGGCTTGCAGACCGGGTGTTGACAATGCCAAACCGGCTAGGCTCAATCCCCAAAATAATGTTTTCCGTAACGGTAAAGTTGTGAACTAATTGAAAATGCTGATGAACCATGCCAATTCCCAAATCAATGGCAACGTTCGGATTACTAATCCGGACTTCCTGCCCCCGCAGCCGTATTCTGCCACTATCTGGCTGATACAGTCCGAACAGAATATTCATTAACGTGGATTTACCTGCGCCATTTTCCCCCAATAATGCATGGATTTCACCTTGCCGAACAGTTAATGTAATAGTATCATTGGCGACAATCCCTGCAAACTCTTTGCGGATGCCCAGCATTTCTACAACATACTCCACACCCTGACAACCTCCAATCCCGCGAAATAGCTGTTCCTTCTTGCTGATATTTAATCCCCCAAAAATGATTATTTCTTAAGATAAAAAGTAGGTCCGGATAAGAGAGCTGCTCGTACAGCTGAGCTCTCTCCCCAATCCGGACCTATTCTTGCCCAGTACATTCAGGTGAATTTGGGTTATCAGCAGCTATTACGGCATAACTTTAACGCAATAACCCGTCACCTTTATCAGCAACCGTTACTTTACCTGCTTTCATACTATCAACAATTTCTTTAATCTTACTTGTAACCTCTTCCTTGAGATTTGGGTTCTTAGCAGGAAGGCCAATACCATCATTTTTTACATTAAAAGTAAGTATCTTGCCGCCGGGGAAATCGCCCTCCTTTACACTTTTAACCATATCATAAGCTGCCTGATTAACGCACTTCATCGCCGAAGTCAAAATAACTGATTTTGTCTTGTTTTCATCATAATAACCTTGTGCATATTGATCTACATCGACGCCAATAACCCAAACTGGTTGTCCGCCTTTTGTCCGTGCTACCGCTTCATTAATTACTCCAATACCGACACTGCCGGCTGCGGCAAAGATGACATTGACGCCTCGGTCATACATTTGCGCAGCCAGTTGCTGACCTGCCGCAACATCATGAAAAGTGCCCTGATAAATGAAGTTTTCGGTTTTCAGGCTAATTTGAGTCCCCAAATTGGCATTAGCGTATTTTATACCTTGTTGAAAACCCCAATTGAAACGCTGCACAGATGGAAACTCCATGCCGCCAATAAAACCAAATTCACTGGTCTTACTCTGTAAAGCAGCCGCAACACCTGCCAGGAAACCGGATTCATGTTCGGCGAAGTTAATAGCTACTGTATTCGGCCCAACCTTAACTTTACTGTAATCGTTGCCTGGATGGGGAACTCCATCCAAAATTACGAATTTGGTATCCTGATACTTTTCTTGCGCTGCATAAATCGAATTTTCAAACTTAAATCCGGGGGTAAAGATTAGCCTGTAGCCCGCATCATGGAAATTGGCAATCTCTTTATCATAATCGGCTGTTGTCGTACCGGATGGTCGCAAATATTTGGGCTTAAAATTGAAATCCGTTCCTGCCTTGACAAGGCCTTCCCATGTTGCCTGATTAAATGACCTATCATCAATTGTGCCGGCATCTGTACTCATCCCCACCAGGAGACTCCCTGCAGTCGAAGCTTTAGTCTCTTGTGTACCGGAACAACCAACAAACAAAATTGACAAACCAAAAATCAATAAAAATAACAACAGCCTTCTACTGTACATGTCTTATTTCCCCCTTATATCTGCCAGTTATAAATATTTTCTCCATCCGCACAATGTATCCTGCTAGGCTGGCTACATTTCCCATAAAAGTTTCACCATCACTTTCGCCGTCACAGGTATTAATCTACCCAAACGTCCAACACTGCCGCTTGATGTGAATTTTTAAAGTGAACTTATTTCAGCATAGCTGAAACAAGTTCACTCAACAATATTAAATATATCTCATTTTCATTTCTACCTTCCTTCAACTTTATTGAAGAAAAATTATCTTTCTATGCTCTGATCTACAAGTTCCTGAGCCATCCGGGCATATTCATCATCAGACACATTACTGTTGACAATACAGTTCAGCCATAAAACCGAGCTGAATATACCAACTATCATCACAGCGACAATACCACCGAACAGCTTTTTCATAACAATCACCCTTTCCTTCTTGCAAAATTACATTCATCTTTATCCATAGAGCTTATCACCTGGAGTCGACTCAAAGTCAATAGCTTTTTTGTCAGGTTTTAGTTTTTATACGCTAAAAGCGATTTAAAAAACCGCGAAAGTACTAGCTTCAGTACCTTCACGGCTTATTATTCCCTTGTAAATCCAATCGCAACTATTTGTTAGTATAAAAACCATTCCCTCAAATTTTTAAATCTATTTTCTCGTATTTTAAAGTAGAGTATACGATATATAATATGTTTTTTTGGAAAATGATAATTTCTTAAATCGAAAATTCGCACTAGAACCGGCCTTGCTAAATAAGGATTTTTCTAATAGAATCTATCTCATAAGAAACAATAATTATTACTCTCTAACTACTTTACTCCCTGAAATATAATTTGAATAGGAGAATTTTATGTTTAGTAAACAGCTGCGTCATATAAATCGATACCGTCAAATTGCTACTGTTTTAGCAAACCAAGGGTTTGGCTATCTTATCGAAGAAATGGACTTCATCAAAAAAATTCCCTATCATGAACGGTTACGGATAAAACCATTTGCAGTAAACTCAATTGACCTTGGTGAAAGAATTCGGATAGTCTTGCAGGAACTAGGTCCTACCTACATAAAATTAGGCCAAATCGCCAGTACTAGACCAGATATTTTACCGAGTGAAATTATTGTTCACTTAGAAAAATTGCAAGATGAAGTGTCTGCTATTCCCTTTGAACAAGTTCAAAATTTAATTAAAGAAGAACTGCGTGCTGACATTGAGGAGATATTTCTCGAATTTGATTCTCAACCGTTAGCAGCAGCTTCTATCGGACAAGTTCATGTAGCAACTTTAGAATCAGGACAAAAAGTAGCAGTAAAAGTTCAACGTCCCGGCATTGCTGCCGATATTGAGACAGACCTGGAAATTCTATTTGAAATTGCTGTTGCAGCTCAAAATCGCTTTCAATGGGCAAAGCAATACCAGATTGCCGATATGGTTGATGAATTTGCTAAATCTCTTCGTAGAGAACTTGACTACACCATAGAAGCACGTAATACTGACAAAATTTCTATTCAATTAAAAGATCAGACAGACTTTTATATTCCTACTATCTATTGGGATTATTCTACTAAAAGAATTCTTACCACAGAATTTATCCAAGGCATAAAAGTAAACCAAAGTGATCTACTTTTACAGCAAGGATATAATCTTTCATTGATAGCTAATCGTTTTGCTAAAGGAATTTTCCATCAGATATTTATCGAAGGATTTTTCCATGGAGACCCGCATCCCGGAAATATAATCGTACTGCCAAAAGAAGTGATTGGTTTTTTAGATTTTGGTATGGTAGGAAGATTGGGCTCCGAGATGAAAAATAGTTTATCTTCATTACTGCTAGGACTTAAACGTAATAACACAGACGATTTGATGAAAGCTATTCTTAGAATAGGAATTGTTTCACCTGAGGTAAACCTGCGGCAATTACGAGATGATGTTGAACTTTTTAAAGATACATATTATGGACTGCCTTTGAGTAAAATCAGTATTGGTAAGGCAATTACCAACTTTTTCAGAATTGCTCAAAAACATAGCATACGAGTCCCGTCCGATCTGGTATTAGTCGGCAAGGCATTACTCACTGTAGAAGGTGTTGTAAAAAAACTTGACCCAGCTTTAAGTCTTATTGATATTGTGGAACCTTTTGGTGAAAAATTGTTGCTGGAAAGAATGCATCCTAGAACGATTGCCGAGTCAGTATGGAAAACAGCAACTGACTTTGGCGATTTCTTTAATGATATTCCTAGAAATGCAAAGGAATTAAGCAGAGTTATAAATCACGGACGTTTACATTTGGACGTATCCTTTTCTGAAACAGAGCTCTTTTTAAAACACCTTGCTCAAATTAGTAATCGAATATCGGTAAGCATAATGCTATTAGCTTTTAGCATTTTAATGGGTAGCATTATAATTAGTTTTTCCCTAATGGGACAAGCCTCTCTTTTATGGAACTTTCCTATTGTTGAAATTGGTTTTTTTATTGCCATACTTATGTTTGTATGGGTACTATATGGGATAATACGTTCGGGCAAACTTTAGAAAATATACCAATATCATTCTACTTCTCACGTAATATTCAGAGAAAAATCCAGTGATAGAAAAAATGAGCCGGCTGAAGTGTCAGTAACTTAGCTGGCTCATTTTTTTTTGCAGTTAGTGATTTAGTTGGAAATAACCTTGCCTCATTAAATTACTTTTTTAATGAACGTTAAGAACCATGAATTGTCTGAAGGACCTGAGCGACCTCATTACCAACCATGTCTGATAGCGTATCCACTACTGATGCAGCTTCAGTTCCATCCGGACGAGTAACTGATTTATCCACAATATAAGCGTTATCGGCTGTAGAATAAGCCTTTAAATCGAGAGCTACATCCAGTGGCCGAACAGATACCAAAACAATATAATTCACATGGCGATCATTCCCGTATTTAGCCAATTCTTCGAGGGTAGCATCGGCTGCGCTATTGACGTTACAGCGGTTAAGATCCCGTAACACCTCATTTCCAGACTGTACTTCACTTCCTAAAAGCAAGACGTTTATCTTAAATCGAATTACTTCGTTCAGCGCCTTATTTAGGATATCAACTCCCGGAATATAGTGACCGGACGTGTCGATAAATAGAGCGACAGCTGCAGTCGCATTACTATCGGCAGCAGCAGCAGGACTGGTAGTTGAACTTATGATAACCAGTGCCAATAGAAAAGCCATCAAAACTTTTTTCATTAGATTATCACCTCATTTGGTTAAATATTGTATTATCTTTCGGACTATTACATCATAGCGCAAAGTTGACAAATATACAAAATAATTTAGAGCAATTCCCCCATTTGACATTTTTAAAAAACATTGACAATAAAACGTTAATATATTAACATTTTATTGTTAGTATGTTAACATTCAAGAGATTATACGTACTGAAAGGAAGGATAATCATGATTTGTACTAAATGTAACAGTGAAATCCCCGAGGGAGAACAATGTCTGCATCACGGTAAAATGCTCTGTGAGGATTGTTATCTTGAAATGTTGGAACCCCCACGTACGTGTGATGTTGCCGCCGTATATGGTGCTAAATTGGCCCGTAAAATGGCGGGACAAGAAGGAAGCGACGGATTAACTGAACTGCAAAAAAACATCTACAATTACATTAAAGAAGCGGGTTCGGTTACTGCCGAGCAAATTATGAACAAATTTAATTTATCTAAGTTACAGCTGGAAAGAAACTTTGCCGTATTAAGACATTGTGAACTTGTCCATGGTTTTATTGAAAATGGTAAAAAAATGATTAAAGTTTGGGGAGAAGATACTCTGGGTAAAATGAATATTGATTGAAGAAGAAAAGGCAATGGCACTAATCGGCTTGTAGTCAATATCATGGTACTGCGTCATCTGGAGGTGATTTTTCGCCTTTGTACTGGCCGTCCCGGAATGCGGTCCCAGGTTATTAGATCAGTTTATTTCCAGGAAATAAATTCCAGATGTACATTCTTTTTTTCCAGCTATTTAAGAGCCGTATATGGACACAATAATTATCGGAGGTGATACTATGAAAAACAAAAGCCAAAATAACGAACAGTGCCGTAACGAAAGGGATCAAAAGAGCCTTGAATTCGCACGTGAGTTAGCTAACGTAGAACAATGCCGTAATGAAAAAGATTGTGGTGGCGGCTGCGGTGGCAAACGGTAATATTTTTGATAGATCACTCCAACCTAGCAACTCTTCCTCTGAACAGCGGCTACGGTCGCTGTTCTATATTGCATTTATATCCTGAAATGATTACATGAAATGTTAATCAAACTTACATGAATGTAATGACACATCATAGACTTCCCCTTTTTCAAAATCTCTTTACTTATTTATAAGCAATTATAAATCAATCACTTCACCTCTAGCATAAAATATATACTAAAATAACATACCCAATATCAACTATGTCAGAAAGAGGTGAAATTCAGGATGGTACCCCTAAATACAGTGGACACAACACGTATTCCTTATGATACGGCAATTGAGTTGTCGGTTGCTGTATCCCGCATGCAGTGGCCTAAGCCTGCTATGAACTCAGCCCCCAAGGTAATAATACTAGTACCTGCTAAGCAGTTTCCTTATGCCTTTGCTGCTGCTAGTTTGGTGCATGACCCCATTATGGGAAATATATTGTTTACGCCTCTAGACGAACTTGCAGCCCTTACCCGTGAAGAAATTGAACGTCTGGACCCTCCAGGCACTGACTCTGCTCCCCCAATCATTGCAATTGGCCCGTTTGAGGTACAAGTCATTCGCGAAATTGAGAGTATGGGTTATGATGTGTTGCACATTATGGGAAAAAGCATCTTTACTAGCGCTGTCAAAGTAGCTAAATTGCGGGAACAAATACCACCCGAATCACCAGATGGCCCTATAAGCTTGTTTGTCGTGTCTGCCGATAACCCTTACGAAAGTGTATTAGCTACCTACTATTCAACACATTCCGGGGTGCCCATTCTGTTTACACATAAAGACCGTCTCCCTCGCTCAACAGCTACAGCCTTACAGGATATGGCTGAGAAAAACGTTTACATTATTGGCGGCAGGCAGGCAGTGTCAGATAGTGTTTTCCGGGAAATCAGCACTATCGTAGAACCGCCAGTGCAGCGCATAGCAGGCGTTGATCCCTTTGAAACGTCGGTTGCATTCTCTCAATACCATGACCCTGTTACAAACCTTGGTTGGAACAGGAATCACAAGGGCTTAGGCGATGCCTTCACGTTCGCTAACTTGAATTGCTGGGATCTGATTGTAGCTGCGTCAAGCTTTGCTCATCAGGGAAAACATACTCCGCTTCTGCTTATCAAAGATGATTTAACTCCCCCGGCAATATTAAATTACTTACACAACCTTAAACCACCTTTACGTATGCCGCCTATGCCGCCGTTTATGCACGGGTTTATTCTTGGTACTCGAAGGATTATTAATCATACTACCCAAGCAACTATTGAGGAAGCACTTAAAATTGATGAACAATCAGATAGTAGCCACGAGGAAATAGGTTCATCCGCAGAATAAAGATAGGTATCTAATAGGAAAAAACCTTTGCGCTTGCAAAGGTTTTTTCCTATTAATGATAACGTTTTGGTGAACTGGACAAAACGTTAAGCTAGTTTGGCGATAGATTTAATATCCTTTAGCTTAACCATGCGCAATTTTCGGTAATAAATCAAGTTGACTTTGATAATTACTGCCTAATAGCCTTTTTTCAAGACGGTTTATAAATATTAATTGTTCTCGCTCTATTTTCCTATTTGCTTCTGCTATCGAAAAGAAGTCGATCTTATCAATTTCGGGAAATAGACAAACCTGACCCGATTGGGGAGGCCATTCTAACTGGAACGCATTACTTTGCACTGGCTTAGATACATCCCAATCTCCCTCAAATGCCCAAATATGTAGAATTCTTTTATACTTTCCCGGAGCGCTACCAAGATAGATTGAATAAGTTAAATCCGGATCGATACCAGTTTCTTCAACAAACTCCCGCACTGCACCTTCAACAATTGTTTCACCAATCTCAAGATTCCCCTTGGGAATCCCCCAATACCGGTCATCTTTATTTTCAAAATATGGTCCACCCGGATGCGCTAACAGCAACTCTAATCGTCCAGTATTTAGCCGGTACAACAGTAAGCCAGCGCTTACGTTATGGTGCACTAAATTCACTCCCCTCTAACCTGTATCGCACTAAGATAAGACTGGGCTTGTGCCAAGTCTTTTAGGACGCCGGCACAAGTCTTAGTCGTTCTATCCAGAGAAAGTTATTCTTCCCATCTGAATAACAAAAGTCTATTAATATAGTACCATGTGGGTATGAGAGTCGCGTTAATTCAATATTAATTTTTGATTAATTTGAATGAAAGATATCTATCTGTATTATCACAGGCCTTCCTACGTTACGCTATTCTTGGCAGTGAACTTGCTATACAATTACCTCCACCAGCAATGCTAAAATGTACATACTCGGAATATTGTGCTGGAAAAAGCCCCTTACTCTTCCATACTTATAAATAAATTTTCCTCTAAGGTAACAAACTAACGTTAGAAACCTAAAGGAGGGTATATACCAGATGTCTAATGAAACCTTAATTAAAAGCCAAGATACTACCAACCGCGGAGACGTTGAATCAGTTCTCAATAAAGGTGACGCCAGTGGTACAAATAATCCGGACCAACATTTTGATATTCACAAAAACGCGAAAAAATACTACGACATTGAAAAAGCACCTTCCTCTATGCCTGAAGTGCATAAATGGCAGCGCGAACATATTAAGGTTCACGACCAGAGCAAAGATGGGTTTCCACTCAATATTATCATTGACCCAGCTATGCGCGAAATGTATCAGCACGTACACGCCCAAGGTTTAACCAATGTATTTGACCGTTTTGAGCAGCAAGAAAAAATCCGCTGCAGCTTCTGTTCTTCTGGTTTATCCTGCCAACTATGCGCCAACGGCCCCTGCCGCATTAGTCCCAAAGCGCCTCGTGGCAACTGTGGTGTTGATGCTGACGTTATGGTATCCAGAAACTTTGTCTATCGTCATGTCACCATCGGTACATCCGCAAATATATTCCACGCCCAGCAAGCCGCCCGGACCCTGAAAGCAGCTGCCGAAAAACCAGATAGCGGCCTAAAAATCCGCGACAAGCAAAAACTTTTGAAATATGCTGAAATGGCAGGTTTAAACAGCCATGAGGATACTAATAAAGTAGCTATTAATTTTGCTAATTGGGTGCTTGCAGATATGGGTAAACCCTACTGGGAAGAATCAGCTATGGTTCAGGCCTTTGCCCCACCCAAGCGTCAAGAGTTGTGGCGCAAACTTGGTATTTACCCCGGTGGTGGCTTCAGTGAAATCGGATTAGCCCAAACCAAATGCATGACCAACCTTAACGCCGACCCTGTAGATTTTTTGCTAACGTCTGTCCGTCTGGGGATAATCAATGAATATCAGGGTCTCTTTGCACTTGATATTCTGCAAGAGATCCTTATGGGAACGCAAAAAATTCGCGCTGCTAAGCAGAATATGGGGCTTCTTAAACAAGATATGGTTAATATTATCACCAACGGCCATATGCCATTGACGGCCCACATAGTTATTGAACTAGCTTCTACGCCGGAATGGCAGGAAAAAGCCAAAAAAGCAGGTGCCAGTGGCATGCAGATACTGGGGCATGTCTGTGAAGGTCAACAGTTGCTAAATTACAAGGATACTGGAGAAATGAGCGCCTATGGCGGTCAGGAAGGCGAATGGTTATCTGAGGAATACCTGTTTGCCACAGGTGCAGTTGATCTCTTTATGTTTGATTACAACTGTACCATTCCAACTTTACCGCTCTACGCAGAACGCTTTGGCACTAAAATGGTTAGCACCCATGAGGTTATTCGTATGCCTGGCACTGAAGTTGTCGAGTTTAAGCCTGAGGAAATGAAAAAGCAGGCCGAAAAGATTCTCGAAATGGCAATAGAATCCTATGCCAAGCGTAAAGCCGAAAACCGGGAGGTATACATCCCGCCCCATATATCTGAAGGTTGTGTAATTGGTTTTAGCACCGAGTCAGTGAAAGAAGCACTTGGCGGTACCTGGAAACCACTCATTGATGCAATTGCCGCAGGTAAAATACGCGGTATCGCAACCATTGTTGGCTGCACTACCGCCCGCTATGGTCAAGGCGGCAGTAATATCTTCCGCATTGCCAAAGGCTTAATCGAAAAAGACATACTAGTATTGTCAGGCGGTTGTACTTCTGCAGTCATGCAATATTCCGGGTTAACCAATCCACAAGCTGCCGAAGAATGCGGCCCAGGCCTCAAAGAAATCTGCAAAGCACTGGGTATCCCACCGGTTCTTTCCTACGGGGCTTGTGTCGACATTGGAAAGATGACCCAAACGGCTAAAGAACTTGCCGATGCTCTAGATGTTGACACCAATAAATTGCCACTTGTCATCGGCGCTCCCGAGTATCTTGAACAAAAAGCTGTTGCTGATGCTTGCACAGCTATCGCACTCGGCTGGTTGGTGCATGTAGCTCCCGTACCGTCAGTTACTGGCAGTGATCTTGTAGTCAAGACATTGACCGAAACGACTGAAACCCTGGGACTTGGCAAACTCACAGTAGAAACTAATGCTGATAAGACTGTACAAATATACATTGACCATATTGAGAAAAAACGCAAAGAATTAGGGTTGCACTAAGTGCAACGCAGTTCAACTACACGCTTCTGGCTTTTACATTGATAACCGGGCAATCCCCCAAATGGGATTGCCCGGTCTTTTGTTCACAAATGTTTATCTTTTGCGGCGAGTTAAGGCTCCCGCCGATGTTTCAGCTATGCTGAAACAAGTTCACAAGACTTCATAAGGCTATTCACTCTTACCGGATCTTAGCGATTCAGCAGCAGCTTCTTTTTTGGGGATTGCCAGTACAGAAATAGTGCCCAGAATCGCGAACGAAGCTAAGAAATACATACCAGCGTTGGTCGAACCTGTTGCGTCTTTCAGGAAGCCGACCATATAAGGCCCAAAGAACCCACCTAAATTGCCGAACGAGTTAATAATCGCAATACCGACAGCGGCGGTAGCTTCCGACAGATACAGATTCGGCAATGTCCAGAATGTGCCAACAAACGAGTAGATGGCGGCCTGACTTATGCACAGCAGCAACATTGAAACCATCAGATTATCTGTCATGGTTAAACTAATCAAGCTAAAAAAGGCTATTCCTATTGGTAAAGCAGTATGATACCGGCGCTCTTGTGCGGCATCCGAACGTTTAGCGACATAAACCATAGCAATTATAGCAAATATATAGGGAATAGTGGATATCAGACCAATATTTGACAAACTCATAGCTTTGGACAGATTTTTCAATATCTGCGGCATCCACATTCCAAGACCATAGAGAGCAAGTACATAGCACAGGTAACAGAAAGCTAAGTGCCACACCCGGCCATTCTTAAATACTTCCCATTTATTAGCAACTTTGACCTTTAATTGTTTGGCCACATGCTCGCGTTCCAGTTCTGCAATAAGCCACTGTTTTTCCTCAGCATTCAAGAACTTTGCCTGGTCAGGTCTGTCCACCATAACAAAGAGTGTAACAATACCGAGGATGATGGCAGGCAATCCTTCCAAGATAAACATCCAGCGCCAACCAGCCAGCCCCATCCAAACCACGTTTTCCATAATCCACGACGATATTGGACCAACGACGATATTCGCCAATGCCATCCCGCACATAAACAGGGACATAGTTTTGGCAAAATGCTTTGTCGGGAACCAAAACGTAAAATATAAGACAATACAAGGATAAAAACCAGCTTCAGCGGCGCCGAGCAACGCCCGCAGGATTGCAACCTGGGTAACATTTTGGGCAAATGCCAGGACAACCGTTACTAGTCCCCAACTGACAAGAATCCTGGCAATCCATTTCCTAGCACCTACTTTATGCATAATAACGTTACTAGGAACTTCGAAAAAGAAATATGTTATAAAAAAGATACCAGCCAACATACCAAACGTACTAGCGCCAATCCCCAAATCCTTATTCATTTGCAAAGCAGCAAAACCAATATTGACCCGGTCTAACATAGCTACAATATACAAAAGCATAACATACGGCACCAGTTTCCACCGTATTTTATTCATTAGCTGATTCTCGCGTTCTTCAGTAAAATTTATAGTTGCCAAGTAACTACACCTCCATAAAAACTTTCAACTACTACTCATTCTCTTTGGCAGCATGGACTCTAACATAACTGTCACCGCTCCTTTTTTAACCAACCTCCTTCCCGCAAACTTTTCTATTAAGCAAGACTTGCATCGATGGAATATAAACTCACAGATACTAAGTCCAAGCTTTACTCAATTACTAAATTAACTTTTGTAGCACGACATTAAAGAAATTGCAGCTTTTGACTACTTCTGTTTGATATTGTCAAACAGTGTTTTTATTTGTCTTTAATCATACTTTATCCTAACTAACAGTTGCTTGTCAATGTGAATATTTTTAAATATTCACATTTATAATAATTTTGGCAATAATTAACGATATTTTCGGACACCGCCCAAGTAAAAATTCGCCTAAACCATAGTTGGTTTAGGCGAATGCAAAGTGCAATTCGAAGATATGTGTTTTTTATGTTAAATCGAACTTATCCTACTCAAGCCTGTAGTTATGCTGAATAGGCTTCTTTTTTCTTTTTCTTCCAATGTAATTTAGCCACAATCCATTCCACAACCACAAACAATACCGGGATGAGAAAGATGCCAAAAGCCGTAGCAATCGTCATACCGCCAACAACCGCAGTGCCCATCGCCTTTCTTGCGCCAGCACCAGCACCGCTAGCCATCGCCAGCGGCAAACACCCAATAATAAAAGCGAATGAAGTCATCAGAATCGGTCGCAGACGCAATGCCGCAGCTTCGATAGCAGCTTTAACCGGGTCCATCCCCTTATCCACCCTGACTT
Source organism: Sporomusa sp. KB1 (assembly GCF_007830295.1). Classification (GTDB taxonomy): domain Bacteria; phylum Bacillota; class Negativicutes; order Sporomusales; family Sporomusaceae; genus Sporomusa. The sequence continues at coordinate 180,315 of NZ_VLKC01000001.1, forward strand.
TAGCAAATTCGACGATCAAAATGGCATTTTTAGCGGCTAAACCGATTAGCATAATCACTCCAATCTGCATATAAACACTGTTTTGCAGATTCATAGCAAACTGAGACAATAATGCCCCGAAAATGCCTGTTGGTACGGAAAGCATGACAGCATAAGGAACACTCCAGCTCTCATACAGCGCCGCCAGGCATAAAAAGACGAATACCAGGGCTAGCATCAATATTTGCATGGTTGTACTGCCTGCCTTCTTCTCCTCCCGGCTTTGCCCTGACCATTCCACGCTAAAACCGGAAGGCAGCGTTTCTTTAGCCAATTTTTCCATGGCAGCGAGAGACTGCCCGGAACTATAGCCTGCCCCTACAGAGCCGTTGATCTGAATGCTGCGCGCCGCATTGAAACGCGAAATAATGGACGGTCCTGTAGTTAGCTTAGGCTTTAATAAGGTATCTAGCGGAATCATAGAACCATTCGAAGAGCGGACATAGATAAAACGCGTCATATCCGCTTCATTGCGAAACATTGTATCTGCTTGCATAACCACTTTATAGGTACGGTTAAACATGTTGAAATCATTCACCTGGGAACCGCCGAAATTGACTTGCAGCGCTGTAAATACATCGTTTAACGCAATACCAAGATTTTTTACCTTTTCCCGGTCAACTTCGAACTCATAGCCGGGAGAATCACTTTTATACGTAGAGTATACTGCAGTCACTTCCGGCAGTTGGTTGGCAGCAAGCACAAATTTCTTTGTAATCGCATCCAGTTCTTCCTTACTATGGCCGGACATATCCTGCAATACCATAGTAAAACCGCCGACCATACCCAGACCTGGCAAAGAAGGAATGTTAAAGGCCATAATAGATGCTTCCGGAAACAGGCCCGTTTTGCTATAAACCTGAGTAATGAGGGAATCAATCTGGGTAGCGGGATCCTTTCGCTTACTCCACGGTTCGAGTCCAACAAAGAGGACGGAAGCGTTGGGTTTTACACCATTTGACAACATATCATAACCGTCAACTGAAATAACCTGATTGACACCTGGCAGTACTTTGATTTCTTCAACCAGCCGTCCGGTCACTGCCTGCGTTCTGTTCATACTCGCACCGTCCGGCAGATTAACAACCGTTGCAAAAAAGCCCTGATCTTCATCCGGTACAAACGTCGTCGGGACAATTTTGTATAAGTACACTGTTCCCACTAAGATGATCAATAAGAAAATACAACAATATTTTGCCTTGGAGATTAATGATTTCACCGTTTCACTATAAGCGCTGGTGGTTCGGTCAAACCAGTCATTAAAATTGCCAAAGAATCGACCTAAAACACTGCTTTTTACCTGTTCTTTATGTGGTTCTAATAACAAAGCACACAGTGCCGGGGTCAGCGACAAGGCGACTACCGCAGATAAAGCCATCGACACCGCAATCGTCAAGGCAAACTGGCGGTAGAGAACGCCCACCATGCCGCCGATGAAAGCAACCGGAATAAATACGGCGGCCAATACAAAAGCAATGGCAATAACCGGCCCCGATACTTCGTCCATTGCTCGTTTTGTGGCCTCCACAGGTGTCAGTTTACTATAGCGAATGTGATGCTCGACTGCTTCAATAACGACGATAGCATCATCGACAACCAAGCCGATTGCCAACACCATTGCAAACAGCGTTAATGTATTGATTGAAAAACCAAGAACAACAAAGGCACCAAACGTACCAATTAATGATACGGGGACGGCAAGCATCGGGATCAGGGTCGCCCGCCAGCTTTGCAGAAAAATAAATACAATGATCATAACGAGAGCCATCGCTTCAAGGAAGGTTTTAACTACCTCTGTCACAGATTCTGAAATATAATCCGTATTATCAAAAACAGACAGGTATTTCATATCCGGTGGAAAATTCACTGCCGCCGCTGCCACGGCCTGTTTTACACCTTGGATGGTATTCATTGCGTTGGCATCGCTGGTCAGTTGAATACCAGCCGCAACCGCATTGGCCCCATCCTGTTTTGTTGTATAATTCAATTCTTTCCCGGCATTCTCGATCCGCGCAATATCTTTCAGATAAATAAAGGAGCCGTTCGGCTGGGCCTTCACAATGATATTTTCAAAGTCGGCGATACTCGTTAAACGCCCCCGGACTTTAGCAGTATACTGAAACTCTTGTTTTTTAGGTACAGGCATAGCGCCGATTGTACCGGCCGGCGCCTGAACATTCTGTTCCTTGACGGCCTCAATTACGTCAGCAACCGTTAACCCCAGTTCTGCCATGCGATCCGGATTGATCCAGATGCGCCGGGAAAACTCCGCCCCAAAGACCATGACATCGCCGACGCCATTGACCCGCTTAATAGCATCCTTTAAATAAACATTGAAGTAATTAGTTAAAAATGTATTATCATAAGTACCTTTGGGTGAAAAGAAGCTCAGCATCGTAGCCATATCAGACGATGCTTTTTTGGTGGTAATACCAGCCGCGGTTACCTCTGTCGGCAAATTGGCATTGGCCTGTGCAACACTGTTCTGTACCTTAACGGCAGCGATATCCCCATCGACTCCGAGATCAAAGACAACTTCCAGACTGTACGTACCCGAATCATCAGAATTTGAACTCATATAGTTCATACCCTGTACACCGTTAATCTGCTCTTCCAAAACCTGGGCTACCGTCTGATTGACTACTTCGGCGTTCGCCCCGGTATATGTTGCCGATACCGATACAGTTGGCGGCTGGATCTGTGGATACTGGGCGATGGGAAGGCTCAGTCCGGCAATCGTTCCCGCTATTACTATCATAATCGCAATAACAATCGCAAAAATTGGACGCTCTATAAAAAATCTTGCCACAATTGTTCACACCTCCTATGAGTTAACCGATAACTCCAACTCTTCCGGAGTAACGATTGTCACATCAAGCGCCACTCCTTCCTTAACCTTTGTCAGTCCTTCTACAACCACGGTATCATTTACTGTCAATCCTTCTTTTACCAGATAATAACTGCCCACCTTTTCCCCCAGAATTACCGGACGGGGCTCCGCTTGATTCTCAGCATTGACAATCATGACAAGCGATTTATCCAAAACCTGCTGTACAGCCCGCTGTGGAACCAGCACCGCATCTTTTATTGGCACGCCAGCGATTTTAACTCTAGCAAACATGCCTGGGATTAAAATCTCATCTGGATTGGCAAAAGAAGCTTTTAACGTCAGAGTTCCGCTATTATTGGCCAAGCTTCTGTCCGCCTGTGTTACTTTTCCCTTTAACGGATACACTTCACCATTACTTAATGTAATCATGACATCCTCGCCCCAGCCGTGGCTAGCAATATTGTTTTGCGAAACCTGCCGCAAGCTAAGGTATTCATTTTCACTCATACTAAATTGTACAAACACCGGATCAAGAGTGCCTACCGTGACTAGCGTGGTACCCCCTGCCTGTACATAAGTTCCCACGCCGACATCATTTACATCAATGCGTCCGTCTACTGGCGAAACAACCAAAGTACTGTTTAGATCATCCTGAGCTTTTTTAATTAGTGCCTGGTAAGAAGCCACGACAGCTTCATTTTGGCGTTCGGTCGCTTTCTGAGTAGTCAAACGCTGTTCCGGAATGGCTGCCGCATTCAGCAGGCTTTGGTATCGCTCTGTATCAATCCGTGAATTTTCCCAATTAGCCTCGGCTTGTACCAGTTGCGCTTGAGCAGAAAGCAATGTGCTTTCATATTGAATGCTGTCGATGCGAAACAATGGTTGACCCTTTTTAACGATGTCACCGCCGGAAACCATTTTTTCGACAATATTGCCTGACACGCGCGCCTGAATTTTCACTTCATTTTTTCCCTGTACCTGTCCTGCATATTCACTGGCTTTCGTTACATCCTGCTGGATAACCTTTACGGCTTTAACCGGCACTGCTGTTTCCTGCACCGTCATCTTCGTGCCGCCACATCCTGTAATGATCAAACAAATCAGTATAGCACTCAATCCTACACAGTAATTCTTCCTGAACTTTGCTGAAAACACAATTTTCCAACCTCCCTATTTGTTACTGATATTGCAGCATTGCTTTGCTGCACACCAAATTATATCGGCAAGCAGCCTAACAGACTCCTAAAATTGACAATTTTGGAGCTATTAAACTATAATAGACTATACAGTAACTGTATAGTCAAGAGGAGATTTTACATCATGTATGATTTTTTACAAAAAAAATTTACTACCGGGCAATTTGCTGCTCTGTACGGCATTAACAAGCGCACCTTGATGTATTATGACAGCATTGATTTATTTAAACCGGCTATCGTGGAAAAAAACGGCTATCGCTATTATACCTATGGACAAGGCTGTCTTTTCGACGTGATTCAACTGCTGCGCAAACTCCGTCTTCCATTGGAAGAGATCAAAAAACATCTGACACATTGCACTCCACAAAAGACACGAACATTGCTGTATAATCAAAATCACATTCTGGAGCAAGAAATTGCCGAGCTTATGTGGCTGCAAAAGGTTGTACAGAATAAGCTTCGCAGCATGGAAGCAAACCTGGATATGGATTATTCTAAAATCGAAATTATTGAATCTAAAGCGCGAGCAATCGTAGTCAGCGAACCGGCTTTCGAAGTATCCATGGAACAATCAATGAAAGTTATGCTGAAATTTATGCATGACTGCTATCATACCCGGACCTATAATGGATACCCCCTTGGCTATATGATGGATGCTGAAAAAGTGCAACAGGGAAATTTCAGCCAATTGACCAATTGCTTTTACCATATTGATGAGAATAACAGCGAAGCTATGAATCGGACGTATAAGCCTGCCGGCCGTTACCTTGTTGGTTATTACAGAGGGCCTTGGACGGAGATGGACCCAGCCTTTCAACAACTTGTAGACTATGCAAATAATCACAGTCTTACCTTCATTGGACACGCCTATCTGGAAAGTATCCTGGATGATACTACGGCAGCCGTTGAAGATCCCTACTATTGCGAAGCTAAAATTTCAATTTTATTGAAGTGACCATATTTATCCTTGACATTATTTTTCAGCTACTTTATAATTTGAACATAATTCAAATTATTGAGGTGTACTATGGCCAGACCACCGCAAGATCCCCAAATTCGCATCAACGAAATCTTAGATACTGCCGATCAGCTATTTTTTACCAGAGGCTACCATGCAACCACCATCAGCGACATTGCCAAAAAAATGGGTGTAGCACAGGGAACGCTTTATTACTATTTTAAATCAAAGGAACAAGTATTAGAAACTCTTCTGGATCGACACGCCGCTTTCCTGATCTCAGAAATTAAAAATATATATTGTCTTACCACCACTCCTGCGGAAAAAATAGCCTTAGTAATTTCCGTCGCATTACATAGAGCCAATTATAAAAACGGATTGCTGCTCAATATGCTATATGATGCTCAGAATTTGCAACTTAAAGAGAAATTATTTCACCAACTCGAGCTGGCGCTCTCTCCCTGGCTGTTAAAAATCATAGAAGAAGGAATCGCCAATCAGGATTTTTTCGTGCCTTACCCGCCGACCGCCGTAGATTATATTCTAGTCATCGCGGACTTTTTAAGTAAAGCACTCTATCAAAAGACTTCTGACGAGATTTTGACTTCTCGTTTAACAATGGCAGAAGCTCTTATTGAAAAAGCATTAGGCGCACAGGAAAAAACCATTCATATCACGCCAACCGGATAAACTAAAACATAATCCCGGAAAAAATTCCGCCATACCCAATTGGGATGAGCGTTTTTTAGGACAGTTAATTGAATAAAGTCAACTAACTATTAACTCTAGCTCAATGCAAAACTAATCAGCAGCGTAAATTTATTAATCATCACCATCAATCTGGAGGTCATATAATATGAAACGTAACGCGCTAATACTCTTTATTTTATTTTCCTATCTTTTAGCCTGCTCTGCAGTCCCAGTTGCTGCCAAACCTATCATCACGGCCGATACCACCTATTATGATGCAGATACCGGACTCTATCTATTAAAAGGCAATGTACGCGTTGAAGTTGGCAGCCGCGTAATAACAGCCGGTCAGGCCAAAGTCAGCCTCAGTTCGATGGAGGTCTGGGGCTCAGACGGCATCACCCTTACCCAGGATAGCATTTATCTTACCGCCGACAGCGTTTACGTCTACGGTACCCAGCACAAAGCGGTACTTAGCGGCGGTGTGACTTTATCGCAGCCCGATATCACCATCACCGCTGATACAGCAGACTACAACTGGCGCACCAAACTCGGAACATTTACCGGCAATGTACAGGTCACGCAAGGCCCTGACACATGGTCCGCGGATTCTGTAACCTACAATACTAAAACCGGTACGCTGGAGTAGTCCGACTAGGGCTATCCACCTTAAGACAAACGAGAGCTGCGAGGTGATATGAATTGAAACGGTTCTTACTGCTATGCCTTATTACGTGCCTGCTGGCCTACTTTCCGGTCACAGCCTCTGCCGGAGTGAAAGAAGATTATGAAGAAGCCTATACGCTCTACCTTACCGCCGCTGCCAGCGCGGCGGCCTACAGCGGCCGGATCGGCGAGTTAGCCAATCGCTATCTGGAACAGGACGGCTGGCAAATTGATCATTACATTCAGTCCCAGGGCCATACCGGCGCCCGCTACCTGATTGCTCAAAAAGAAGGTGTCCCCTACTATCTGGTAGCCATTGTCGGCACGGAAAACGATAGGGATATTAAAACCAATCTCAAGTTTGATAAAGTATATTTTGCTGGCAGCAATGAGGAAGAATGCGCTGTCAATGCCTCTAAGAAAGATGTTCCCGGCACTGAACCTAAGGTTCACAAAGGATTTAATCAATTTGTACAAGCCGGCCTATCAGCTGTCTTACGCAATCCCCGGCAGGTTAGTCTCTCGCTTCCCGACTTACTCTTATCTGACCCAACCCGCAAATTATACTTAACCGGTCACAGTCTCGGCGGCGCAGCCGCCACTTTGGCCGGGGCCAGACTGCTTAGCGTAGGCGTTAACCCGGAGCAGTTGAAAGTCATTACCTTCGGTGCGCCTGCCGTAGGCAATGCTGCGTTTGCCGCTAAATTCGGCCCAAACCTCCAGTTGGTACGGATCGTCAATTCCGGCGATGCGGTACCTGGAGTCTTGCAAACCCTGGTTGGCGGCTATCAGCAGTTTGGCCGGGAAATTAAATGGTACCCACCCGCTACAGTGGAAGATGGTCATCAATTGATCGGCTACATAGATTCTGCAATAAAAAACTATTATGACAAACGCCGTCTGGCTATTGCGGACGGAATACAGCTACCTATCCCGTCCGTTGACAAACAAATAAATCCCGGACGCGTCTATATCGCCCAGCTCGTCAGTAACCTTCCTGCTGGTTTGACAGAAGACTTTTTATACATGCAGGAAGCGTTACTGGATGAATACCAACAGGCATTGCCGGACCATGTCACAGCTGCTACTCAGGCAGACTGGCGGGAGCCAGCCAGTACCGCTGGCTGCCGGTGGGCCATTGTCTCCGATGTAAGTGCCATGCGGATAAAACAAGAAGAGAACAACACCTACCGCATTACACTAACACAAACTGTCTATGATGTTACAACCGGTACCGTCGCCGCCACTGCCACTTTTTCAACTGCAACCTATAACCTGACTCCCCTGGAAGCCTTCATTCATACGTTTAAAGGTATGAAAGCTCATTTGGAAGATCGGTTTGTTTACAAAAACGAAATGATCTCCCCTGATCATTTCACGGCCTTATCGAAAAGCCTTTTATAAAAATGCCTGCAAGGCTTTTATACCCTCCACATGCGCTTTGCTTCATCGTTACTTACTATGAGGAATCTTTTGGACCTTCCCTACCCACAGGTAATTCGTACAATACAACAATCATGGGAAAATTATCATCCAAAGCCAATCCACAGACAATACAATACATTCCCAAACCGGGAATCCGCCAAATGCGCAATATTGTTTAGCCCAGCAAAACAGGGTCCAAATCCTTGAAACTCAAAGATTTGGATCCTGTTTTTAGTTGGCTTGAGATAATCCTTACTCTTTTAATATTCTCATTGCATAAGCAATAAATTTTCGTACCGCCGGTGAAGCTGCCTTTATAGACGGAATGGCGATTCCCAACGTAATACTTTGCAAAGACGCTATATGATATTCTCGATGGTGCAGCTGTTGGAACAAGGTTTATCGGCAAGCAGCAGGCATCTCAAGATTAAAAAGGAGAGCACAATGAATTTCTTTATTTTGAAGAGACCGTCCCAATAGTAAAATTGCAATCTGAAAATTGGGGAATGCATAATCAAAAAAAACCGCAAGCCTATGCACCTATATTGTTGTACAGCTTGCGTTTTCTTATAAGAATAAAGCTTACCATGGATTGTTACTTTTGAGCAGCCGCGCGGGATTGCCCTTCCCCATGAATTTCAATCGTGGCCCACAGCTTGGATGGCAGAGCCAATTATCTTTTTGTATATTATTTCTTTAATCCTTCAATGAAAATTCGCCGTAATCCCTGTAGAATTCTTTCAGTCCCAAAGCTTTGATCCTGTGCATGAAAATCAGTGTTTTGGAGTGCAGACAGTAAGACTTCAACAGTATATAAAACGTCCGTCTCTGCTGCTATTTCCTCCTCTTGGATAGCTTCATTCAATAAATTTCTACAGGTGTCACGCATCCATTTAAATAACGGCGATTGCAGCGGACGATATCCGGGTGTAGCTCGGTTAATTGCACAAAGCCAGGGAGACTTGGTCTCCAAGAAAGCAACAAATATAACAATTACCCGATAGAAACGCTCCAAAGAAGAACCATCAGTAGCTTGGACCAGATATGCTTTTACTTCATCAAATAATGGCTGACACTCTTCGCGCACAATATCCATACAAACATCGCCTTTTTCCTTATACCGGCGATATAAACTTGCTTGCCCAACTTCAGCCATTTTCGCAATCTGATGCATGTTGACGTTTTCAACGCCATGTTCGCTAAAGAGTGCTTTGGCTGATTCCAAAATTCGCCGTCGCAATAATTCGTCCTTTGGATTTTTCGAATATTCTTGTTCTTGTGTTTTAACTTTATTCATTATATCCCGCCTTCTTTGGAATGAAAAAATATATAGATTATCTATTGACATGCGGACAATTTGTCCGCTATAATTTACTCAGGACAAATTGTCCGCATTAAAATTATAGCAAATTTCTCATACAAAAGCAATTTGATTCGAGGAGGCAGTGCAGATGAAAGAATTAGATTCCCAGCTTTCCTTCGCCACGATCTATGATTTGGCGAAAATGATCCAGACACGCGAATTGTCCCCAGTTGACCTTACTGCGCTCGCACTTGAGCGCAGTAAGCGGCTAAACCCAAAGTTGAACGCATTCGTTACCCAAACAGCCGATCTTGCGATACAACAGGCAAATCAGGCAGAAAAAGAAATTATACAGGGACAATATAAGAGCCCCCTGCACGGTATACCGATCGTGCATAAAGACCTTTACTACACCAAAGGCATCCGGACAACAGCTGGTTCTAAAATACTGAAAGACTTCGTCCCCGATTACGACGCGACTGTCGTAGTCAAATTGCGTGAGGCCGGAGCTGTGCTACTCGGTAAAGTTCAAACACACGAGTTCGCTGCAGGCATGACGACAAGCAGCGAACACTTTGGCCCTTGCCGCAATCCATGGAACCTTGACCTGGTTCCCGGAGGATCAAGCGGCGGTTCAGGAGCCGCCGTGGCCGCAGGACTAGCTTATTTGGCTACAGGGTCAGATACAGGCGGATCAATCCGCATTCCGGCCGCCTGCTGCGGAGTTGTCGGGATGAAACCGACCTATGGCCGGGTTAGCCGCTACGGTATCATTGAAATGGCATGGTCGCTCGACCACGCCGGCCCTTTGACCCGTAGCGTAATGGATGCCTCTTTGTGTCTGGATATAATGTCTGGTCGCGATCCGAAGGACAAAGAGACGGTTGACCTCCCAGTTCCCGGGATTCGGGTATATCCGAATGAACTGAAGGGTATACGTATTGGTCTGCCAATGCAACATTATTACGAAAATTTGGACCCTGATGTAGAAACTATTATGCAAGCGGCAATAAATAAACTCCGTGAACTTGGAGCAAACATCGTCGAAGTCGATCTACCATTAATTAAGCAGGTTCAAAGTGCCGCCATGGACATCATGATGGGTGAAATGTTTGCAGTCCATAAGCGTTGGTTTGAAACGTGTCCTAATGATTATGGTTCTGATGTACGGATGTTTCTCGATAGCGGCAGCCAACTCCAGTTATCCGCTTATCTGCAGGCGCAACGGACTCGTCAAACATTTGTGGACGACTTTCTTAACGCATTATCCGGAGTCGATGTACTGCTTACACCAGCAACACCGCTGACTGCACCACGCGCCGACAATTACGAGGATGCGCTCCGGTTGACAAACTTTACTGCGCAGACCAATCTGACAGGCATGCCCAGCCTATCAATGCCTTGTGGCTTTTCTCCCTCCGGGATGCCTGTTAATATGCAATTGATCGGCCGGCCTTTTGACGAAGCAACCGTACTCGGTATCAGCTATGTTTATGAATTAAACACCGACTGGCATACAAGGCACCCTGATTTGTAGTCTGAATAAACTCCGTGGAAAGACATAAACCTGCATGATTCTGTAAGGCGGCTAACAAAAGCTGCGTCGACTTGTTTAAAACAGCTTTTTACTAAAAATAAATAAATAATCTTAAAAACGAAGGGTGATGACCTATGACAGTGAAAAAAATGTATTTGTTACCTGCCGGTTCCTGTTATCTCGATCAATCCTTAGTCAATCAAAACCTTGAATCCGGCAAATTATTAGAAATGCCGGTGTGGTCTTTCCTGTTAGAAACAAGTGACGGTCCCCTGTTAATTGATACCGGCATGCCTGATAGCTTTGTCGATAATCCTGATTATTACAAAGGCACTCGCAGGGAAGGACGCTGTGTCCCCAAGATGAGGGAAAAGGATAGAATTGTAACTATTCTAAAACGTGTTGGTTACCAGCCTGATGATATACAGACAGTTATTAGCTCTCACTTACACCTGGATCATGCAGGCGGAAATGGCCATTTCCGCAATACGCCAATTATCATTCAGCGTGCGGAGTATGATGCTGTCATGAAAAATTCAGATTACTCACCGCCGGAGTGCAGGCTTCCTGATTTAAAATACCAAATCATTGAAGGCGACTATGAAGTTGCACCCGGAATTAAAATTCTATCTACACCAGGCCACTCTCCAGGGCATCAATCTGTACTTGTAACAACCATACAGTCGGGACCTATATTACTGACAATTGATGCCGCCTACAACAAAAATATATTTGAAAATAATATACCGTTTTTATCATTTGATTTTGCCCAGGCTTCAAAATCAAATCAACGTCTGCATGAAATAGTTCAAGAAGTCCGACCTTCCAGCATTTTCTTCGGTCATGATAAATCGCAAATAGAAAACTTGCGTACATTCCCCGAATTCTTCTAAGGTAAATCGTTCTTATGGACAGTACATCTATCTCTTTGATCAAAAGTGACCGCAAACTAATTGGCATACTTTGCTTGCTTTTCTTATTTGGAAATATGAATATAACAATGTTCAATTTGGCAATACCATCAATTGCCGCGTCCTTTACACTCACTTCTTCGCAGGTGAGCTGGGTAATGGTCGGCTATAGTATTTTGATGGCAATTGGAGCCGGAACGTATGGAAAATTAACAGAGTCGTATTCTATTCGGCATTTGTATGTCATTGGATTATTTCTTTTTGCCATCGGCTCTATTGTTGGCTTTTTGACAACTTCCTACTGGCAGGTAATCGGCGGCAGACTATTACAGGCAGCAGGCGCGTCAGCCATTTCCCCTCTTTCCTATGCACTTGCAACCGTATATTTTGGTCCGGGAAATAGAGGGCAAGCTCTTGGCGCGCTGTCCGCCTCCATTGCTTTTGCATCCGGTTTCGGACCTGTGTTTGGCGGATTTATCGAGCAATACGCCGGCTGGCATGCCTTGTTTCTGGTATCCGGTTCAAGCTTTTTGGTTGTCCCTCTAATCCTCAAGTATGTTCCAGACCTGGAACACACCCGAGGGTCCTTCGATATTTTCGGAGCAGTTCTGTTTTCGGCAGGATTGGCATGTCTACTGTTAGGCGTAACGATGAATTGGCTATACCTTTTTATCGGCGCTGCACTTCTTGCAGGGTTTGCTATTCATATCCCAAAAACACCCCAGCCTTTTATTCAAGCATCATTCCTAAGAAATGCTCCTTTCCTGCGTATCTTGTGGATAGGCTTTCTTACTTTTGTATGTAACACTGGATTATTCTTTCTACTGCCGTTAGTAATGAAGCACACCTTTCACTTGCCGTCGAGTACAATTGGCCTACTTATATTGCCAGGTGCCGCTGCTGCTGCCATTCTCGGATTTTCTATTGGCCGCTGGACTGATCATTATGGGAGTTCATGGATTCTTAAAATTTCCCAATACTCCCTTATCGGCGGATTTATTCTTCTGGGTCTGTTTGTCAACCTGCCACCATGGGTCGATGCCCTTGTAGTCATTATTCTTATGCTTGCGTTTAATGGCCTTTTGACTGCCAGTGGAAATTTAGTGTCAACAACGCTGTCCGCATCAGAACTTGGTATAGGCATGGGTATTTTTACACTATTTTATCTTCTGGGCGGAGCCTTCGGCCCTGCGTTAGCCGGACGGCTAATCGACTTGAATATTCCTTTTTCCATCATTTATTATATCTTTGCTATGCTAGGAGTTTTATCTTACTGCTTAATCCCAAAAACAAAAAGCTAAAGAAATATAAAAAGAAAGCGCTTTATTGTGAAAAACATTGAGATTTACCAGTTTCACGTGCAAAATATAATTCCGAAAATTTACATGTAATTTTAAAATTCATCATTTATCGCTCTTTTCCTTCACCTTTCAGCCGATTAACAACATGTTTTTATAATTAACCATTTTTGCGCAAAAGGCCACCGGCATCACCGGCAGCCTCCCTGCAAGAACTGTACAACCATCCCAATAGCCATCAGCCCGCTAACCAGCACCACCAGCCAGAACACCGGCAGCAACAAACTGTGATCGGCACAATACCGGATGCTCGGCCGGTCATCCCGCTCCAGCGCGTTCCAGTAACAAATCCACAGCGCGGCCTCTACCCGCCATCGTCTCACCAAATAGTCCCACATACTACGCACCTCCCGCTCATCGTCAGCGGCTCCCCGCCGCCGTCACTCTCAGAAAGAGCGCGGGAGTAAAAATTTCTGACGACGGTAAAATTCTGGCGCGGCACACCGTGTCACCCACAGGGGCGCAGCGAAAGCGGAGCAGGCGCAGCCTTGACCGGTGTGATACTATGAGAAAACCGGCGGCGGGGTAACTCAGTCATACGCCTTTCGTAGCTCATGGTAAGCCGTCTGACCTGACTGCCAACAATATATCAGAACAGGTTCTACTCGGCAGCCGATAAATGTTATGCAATACCCACATCTTTTACCGCAGGTATGATTTTCTCTCGACCGGTTGCATATTTTACAATCTGTGGCTATAATATAAGAAAAGGACTGACGTGTTGCAAGCACGCCAGCCCCATAGGTTGTCTAACCGGAAACGGTTAGCCTCGGTTTTGATTATTAGGAAATAACCGCAGTCCTTGGCTATGAAGAGAACCCCTTTTGTTAGACAAAAACAAGTCTACTAAAAGGGGTTTTTTCTATGCCTAAAAAGATGTACAATACGGAATTAAAATTAGAGATTGTTCAAAAATATCTACAAGGAAGTGTCGGTGTAAAACAGCTCGCCGAAAAATATCATATTGGTTCAAAGGCAGATATACAAAAATGGGTTGCTGCTTATCGGGAAAACGGTATTTCCGGATTATGTACAACCCATGGAACTTATACTGGTGATTTTAAGATTTCTGTCGTAGAATATATGCATAACAAGGGAGCGACCCTTTTGATTTATCATCGCTTTCATGGATAGTTCTCCTGAAACGCATTAGAGACATCTTAGTCAAAAGGTTGGGTCTCCAAATAGATGAGGGTATACCGACGAATAGAACAAGCAGTTATAGTCCAGGTTCTAAGGTTTTATTATTTGCGTTTACGGTCTTGAAGCGAACTGTAAATGAAATTGTGATGGAAAAAAACGATAAGCATCTCAATTATAGACTTTCAATATTTTTGGCTCAAAACGATTCGAAAGTTTATGTGATAACAATCATAAAATATCATAATTTAGGAGGACGAAGCTATTTTGGGCTAATAAAGCCTTTTCACCAACTTATTGTCTATTCTTTAGTCAAAAAGAATTTAAGTTTAACAACCTGAGAGGAATATTGGGTTCTGATGTTTTCTCACTAAGACGGCTGGCTGCACGCCCGCATTGCCGTCCTGCGCGGCGTAGAGGGCAATATGGCCGTCTCGCGCCGCCCAGTGGGGCCTGCTGACGCTCAACGACTCTTAATTAGGCTTTCTCAATAAATTGAAATTACTCCTTGCGCTTATGGTTTACCTGGTATACAATAATAAAAGGTTACATTTTTCCAGCTAAGGAGGGCTAAATGAATGGGTAGTCAAAGTGAAACCATCATTGACATCATGACTCGCATTATCAATAAAGCCTCATCACTTATGACAGAACCCCGCCATTTTGGAACAGATGATATCTTGTACGCCTCCGAAATTCACATGCTGGATGTCATCGGCAGGAACCCGGGAATTAACGTTACAGAACTTGCTGATAAGTTAGGGATAACCAAGGGAGCCATTCCTAAAATTATCCGCAAACTCCTTGATAAAGACTTGATTTGCCGTTATCAGACCAAAGACAATAAAAAAATGGTCCTGTTTGAACTCACTGCTAAAGGCTGTACTGCTTTTCAGCATCATATTGAATGGCATCAAAAATTCGATAGCGGCATCATGCAAAAACTTGATTCGCTAGATAAAACAGAACTTCTTTTTTTAAGTAATATTATGTCCGATATCGAAAAATACGTTGATAAAATAAAGCAGGTGTAATAAAAATTTGCCATTATGTTTACCAAGTAAACATAATGGTTATGTACGCCTTTGTAATTGGTACTGACACAAGTAAAAACAAATTATGTGCAGGCACTCTATGATTACCATGCCAGCAAAGCACAATTGGACAAAGCCCTGGGGGGACATGTCCAGTAACTGTCTTTCATTACGCGCTAAGGAGTGATAAGCCATGCCGGAAACACAAAGATCAGAAAAACGGAAACGCATTATTGTAACAGGAATGTTGCTTCTGCTCGTCGGCCTCGCCGGTGGCGGATGGTGGTGGTATCAATCCACAAAAGTGGTTAGTACCGACGACGCCAGGATCAGCGGCACGATTGTCAGCGTGAGTTCAAAAATCCCCGGCCGCATAGCCGAAGTCCTGGTCAAGGAAGGCGCGACAGTGACGACCGGACAGCTTCTGGCCAGAATTGACGGGCGCGACGCAAGCGTTCAAAAAAGCCAGGCTGAAGCGGCGCTGGCCGCGGCAAAAGCCGGCTACGATGCCCTGGTGTCGGGATCCCGCCCCCAGGAAATCGACCAAGCGCGGGCCGAACTGGAGAAGGCGCACGCCGCCACAGCGCAATCTCTGGCTTCTTTGCAAAATGCCGAAAAAACCTATCAGCGAATGAACCAATTGTATGCGGACGGAGTCATAAGCGCCAGCCAAATGGATAATGCCGAAGCCGCCTATTTGATGGCGAAAGAAGGCTGGCGAGCAGCCGGCAAAGCCGCCGACAGCGCAATGCATAATTTGGCCCTGGTCGTGTCCGGCTCCCGCGAGGAAGATATCCGCACCGCAGCAGCCCTGGTCAAACAAGGCGAGGCGAATTTGGCGGCGGCTCAGCTCACGGTGGAGTATACTGACATCTTATCGCCGGTGGATGGCGTAGTCGCCTTAAAAGCCGTCAACACCGGGGAAGTGGTTACCGCCGGCCAGACATTATTTTCCGTTGTTGACAGCAACGATCTTTGGCTGAACGCCCGGATTGAAGAAACTAAAATCGGCAAGATTAAACCAGGTCAAAAAGTGAACTACACCATTGATGGCTATGCGGGCCGTAGGTTTACCGGCCAAGTCTATGAGGTTGGCATCGCGACGAATTCCACCTTCGCCCTGGTCCCCACGGAAAACACCTCCGGCAATTTTACTAAAGTAACCCAGCATATTCCAATCAAGATCACCTTGCCGGCAAACAGCAGCGGTATCATTTTTCGTCCCGGCATGCAGGCGCTGATTGCCATTCACCTGCAATAAGAGAAAATAGAAAGGAATATAATGGATGATGATTCCGCGATTGGCAATAGACAATGAGCGTTACAAATGGGCCGCTCTCGGTGTTACGTTGATCGGCGGCTTTATGAGCACCCTGGATACAAGTATCATCAACGTCGCCGTCCCCAAAATGATGGCCGCTTTTGCGGTGGGAACGGAAGACGCGCAGTGGATATTGACTGCTTACATGCTGACCATGGGTGTTCTTCAGCCAGCCAGCGGCTACTTGTGCAATTCCTTCGGCACCCGCCGGATGTACTTGCTGAGTTTGTTTATTTTTACGGTCGGCTCTCTGCTCTGCAGTCTGGCCTGGAGCGACAGCAGCATGATTGTATTTCGGATTGTGCAGGCCCTGGGCGGGGGATTAATTCTCCCCGTCGGCATGTCCATCGTCCTGCAGAATTTTTCTCCCGCCGAACGCAACCTTGCCATGGGAATATGGGGTATTTGCGTGGCCGTCGCCCCGGCAATCGGCCCGACGCTGGGCGGATACCTGATTGACGAATGGAGTTGGCACTATATCTTTACAATTAACCTTCCCATCGGCATCCTTGGTTATCTGCTGGCTGCACTGACCCTAAAAGAAAGCCGCACTGCCCCGGACCTCAAATTTGATTTTGCCGGTTTTATTTTCTGCGCAACCGGCCTGTTTTGCCTGCTGCTGGCGTTAAGCAAAGGCGTGGACAAAGGCTGGGATTCCTTCTACATCATCAGTCTTTTATACACCGCTTTTGCCACCTTAACCCTGTTTGTGCTGATTGAACTGAACACGGATGCTCCCCTGCTCGACTTATCCCTGTTTCGCGACTGGAACTTTATGCTGGGCAATATCTTTAGCTTCATCAATTACACTATATTATTGGGAAGTTTATTTCTGATCCCACTCTTTTTTCAAAACATACTCAACTATACGGCCATGCAGACCGGCCTGTTGCTGCTGCCGGCCGGTTTGATCAGCGGGGCGCTGATGCCGGTCGCCGCCAAAGTTGCCGATAAAATCGGGACAAAGCCTGTGGTCATTTTCGCCTCCTTATGCGCCATGGCCGGGACATTCCCTTTGATGTACCTTGATCTTGACACCAGTCCTGCCTATGTCCTTTTTATCCAGCTATTCCGCGGCATCTTCGTCGGCTGCTCGATTATCACCGTCACTGTCTTGAGCATGAGCAGGGTACCCCGTGAAAAAATCAGCCAGGCTTCCGCGATCAATAATACCATCCGCCAGGTCAGCGGCTCTTTTGGCATCGCCGTATTATCGACCGTGCTGCAAAATCGTCAGATTTACCACCTGGATACCATTGCTTCCCATATCAATATCACCTCAAAGGCAACCGTCGATCTGCTTGCCTATGGAAAACAGCTGTTTATGCGGCAAGGCAGCACCGAAGCCTTGGCCCAGCAACAGGCACTGGTTCTGATTAACGGGCTGGTGAAAAAACAAATGACTGTATTTTCCTTCGATGACGCTTTCTGGGTCTTAGGGATATTTGCCGTATTCTGTCTGCTGGTGTCCCTGCTGTTAAAAGCAGCGCCAATAACGAAAACTAAGACCGATTAATCCTTTTTAGGCTTGCGAATGTGGTCCATCGAACCTAGAAATCGAAAACAACCTGGTGCAATTGATTATATTTCCCCATCAGGCCACTTTTGTGTCTACGGGGCGGGACGGGCGAGGCCGCGGCAGGAAACAAACGGCGGTTACCGCTTGGTCAGGCGAGTGGCGGCAGTTGGCCCGGTGGAGCGGTTGGTTGCTACCGTTCTTTGTTTTCATCCCCGACGGTCGGCAAGCCGTCCGGTTGGGTCGGCCGGTGGTGTTTCGGCCGGTCTGGCCGGAGTGTCCTGCCGGGGCCCCGCGCAGCGTGCGGGGCCAGCCGCTGGTGGCAATTATTTTTTCATCCTATAGCGGTGGTGTCTTAACCATTTACAAACCTGCGGTTTCATGCTATGCTAAAATCATCTTATCTGCGAAGGAGCTGTATGAATGATTGCTCGGTCTGTAACGGTGCTATTCAACTAAATAGTTGAATAGGCTGCTTAAACAGACAGGGGTTCCCCCTGTCTGTTTAAGTTTGCCTGTTCCGTAAGTTGCCGGCATTGCCGCCGGTGCTTTCGGGCTGTCCTACAGACTGCTTCCATCAATCAACGAATACGGCCGGGAGAACACGGAAAATCCGTGCTTTATTTTAGTGCCGAAAGCCAGGTGTAACAGGTCTGTCCTGTTATGCTTTTTTATTTTATCGCCAAGGGTTTATGATGCCCGCAGAAGCATGTCGCTCTTGCCCAAGAGAGGCAGTCCGTCTTCTGCGGGCATTTTTTCGTCAATTGTGCTTTTCCGCCACTGTCGGACGACAGGCGGAAAGGCAACATCGTTACAGAAACGGAGATGACCGGAATTGAATAGTATTACAGTCAATAAGTTGAGTAAAGAATATCGGTATTTTGAAAAAGCCGCCGGCTTAAGAGGCTCCATCCAGTCGCTGTTTAGGCGGCAAACCAAGGTAAGGCAGGCTTTGTCGGACTTTTCCTGCACCATCGGTGAAGGCGAATTTGTCGGCCTGATGGGGCCGAACGGCGCCGGCAAAACGACGCTTATCAAGCTGCTGACCGGGATTATTCAGCCAACCGGCGGGCAGGTGACGGTAAACGGCTTTTGCCCCGCCAAAGGCGAAGCCACTTTTAAGAAAAGCTTCGCTTTGGTGATGGGGCAGAAATCACAGCTATGGTGGGATTTGCCGGCCAGCGACAGCCTGTTGCTGACTAAGGCCATCTATGCGATACCCGACAGACAGTACCGGGAGGCGCTCGCCTATTTTACCGGCTTGTTTGCCGTGGAAAATATCCTGTCCATTCCTGTGCGCAAGCTGTCGCTGGGAGAGCGGATGAAGCTGGAGCTGATCGCCGCCCTGCTGCATTCACCCCGGCTGCTGCTCCTGGATGAGCCGACCATCGGCCTGGATGCCGTTGCTCAGCGGCAAATCAGGGACATGCTCAAAACCGCCGGCCGGGAGCGGGGCGTCACCCTGCTCCTAACCTCCCATTACACCGAGGATTTGCTGGAGCTGACCAAGCGCTGCATTGTGCTGCGCAGTGGGCGAAAAATCTATGACGGCGATTTGCAGCAATTATTAGCCAGGCACAGTCTGGCCAGCACCATTACGGTTGCCTTCTCCGCCGCGAAAAAGCTCCCCGCGCTGGCCGGAGCGGAAATTCTGCAGCAAAGCGAGTATGCCGCTGTCATCCGCACCCCCAAGCAGCAGGTCGAAAATTGCCTGCAACAGGTGCTGGCTTTGTCTGACATCGCGGACATCAAAATTGTCGATGAGGATGCGACACTATTAGTGGAAAGGGTGTATCAGGGCGTATGAAAAAATATAGCTTCATCATCAGCAGTGAATGGAAAAATTCTCTGGCCTACCGCGGCGACACCTGGCTGACAGCCATTTTCAGCGTGTTCACTGTTGTCCTGGCCTACCTGTTGTGGAGCGCCGTGTTTGGCGGCGCGGACACACTGAACGGTTTTACCCTGCAGCAGATGACCACCTATTATCTGCTGGCCGGCATGCTCGCCCCGCTGACCCAGAGTGACGGGCTGTTGCAGGATTTTGCCGCTGAAATCAGGGGTGGCGGCTATGCCAAGTATCTGGTCAAGCCGTTGTCACCGCTCGGCTATTTCCTGGCCGCCGGCTTGGCCAGGGCATTCTTGCCGCTGCTGGCGTCAATCGCCGTACTGTCCGTTGCCCGTTTAGGATTTGCGGACGCCTTCGCGGTCATTCAGCCGGTCCATGTCCTCCAGGCGCTGCCAGTTATTCTGCTGGGGTCGCTGTTCAGCATGCTGACCGGGCACCTCATCGCAATGACCACCTTTACCTTGACTGACGTCGAGTTTATTTTCGTGCTGCAGAATGTGATTAAGGCCTTTCTGGCCGGCGCCGTCATTCCTCTGAATATGGTCTTTGGCGACAGCCTGCCCCTGTGGTCGCCCTTCTCTTATCTCACGTATTATCCGGTGCTGTTATGCCTGGGCAAGGCGGCAATACCGCCGCTTACCGCCGCTGGCGTGCTGGCCGGCTGGGTGCTGGCGGCGCTGGCGCTTTGCCTGGCGCTGCAAAAACGGGCTCCCAGACGCTTTGAGGGGGTGGGCTTATGAGCAGGCAGACCGTTCATACTCTGAAAGTCATCGCCACCCTGGCCAAGCTGCAGATCAGCACCGCCATGATGTACCGCGTCAGCTTCTGGGGCGCCTTCCTGGTCGATTTGACCGTATTTTCCATCCAGCTATTATTTTTCGGCGTACTGGCGCAAAACGGCGGCATCGGCGACTGGAACCTCCACCACCTGACGGTGTTTACCGGTGCCTTTATTGCCCTTGACGGACTGTATATGGGCACCTACTTCTTCGGCGTCATCGCGCTGCCCGATAAAATCCGCACGGGCGCGCTGGATTTGGCCCTGGTCAAACCGGTCAACGCGCTGCTGTATACCAGCTTCGGCCATGTCAATCCGGGCGCGCTGGCGCTGTCCGCCGCCGGGCTGGGGATTGCCGCCTTTGGCGGAGCCGGACTCGGCGTCCTGTCCGTTGGCAATGGACTGCGGTTTATCATCGTGCTCCTCTTTATGTACCTGCTGATGTATGCATTAATGGTGTGCCTGCGCACGGCGTCCTTCTGGCTGACCAGGGTGAATGCCTTTCAGCAAATGGAGAGTGCCCTGGTCGAGTTTTCGTTCCGACTGCCGGCGCCCGCTATTCACGGGGCCTGGAAACTGCTGTTGTATGTCCTCCTGCCCTATGGACTGATGGCCAATATGCCCGCCCAGGCGCTGTTTTCCCCTTTTGGCCTGCAGGAATGGCTGTTGTGCGCCGGCGTTACCGCCTTTTTTCTGGGGCTGGCGCTCTGCTTGTGGCACGTGGGCCTGAAGCGCTATGACAGCGCCAGCAGCTAACGGCCTCTTACGCTAGACAAGGCTGTACGTTGATTGACGTACAGCCTTGTCTAGGTGCGCTAACCAGCTACCTGCCGGGTCCTCAATATTCCGGGCCAGGTTCAGCCGCCCGGCGTCTTAACCGGCGGAGCCGCCGCCAGCGCTTCCTGCTCGCGGATGCAGCTTTCTTCCTCCGGCTCCACCGGCCGGCCTTGCTATCACCTTTCATAAACTCCGGCATGACCATGCCAGCCGACTCTCGGAAAACGGTGTCAGCATCAAGGACGCCCAGTACCGACTCGGTCACAGCACGACTCAAATGCTTCTCAATGTCTACACCCACAGGATATCCGGCGGCCAGGAAAAAATCGCCTTATGGCTCAATTCTTCCTTTCCGGCTGCCCCGACCGACCATGAAACACCACTACAATGAAAATGTACAAAAAGCAATTCGGCCGCGTTGTTGTCACGGTTGTTGTCAAATTGCTATAAAAACGACAAAAAAGGCTTTACGAAAGTATCGTAAAACCCTTGAAATATCTATGGCGACCCCGGCAGGATTCGAACCTGCGGCCTTTTGATTCGTAGTCAAACGCTCTATCCAGCTGAGCTACGGAGTCTTTTTTATTATTACAGCCTTCATTTAAAAACCGTAAGCCAGTTTCTGTTTTAGGAAATTATTTATCTAACGCAGGAACTGCGTTCTTCCTTTTGGTTTGATTCCCTTCAGGAAGTTCCCCTACCAAAATTTGGGTTTCTGCCTCGTGGAGTTTACCACTTTTCACTAGACTGTCGCCAGTCTACTCATTCTCTGTGCACTTTAGGGCTACTTTCGGCTGCATGAGTCGATTTTGCCGTCGTCAGAGCTTAGCTCTGCCCCAGCTTGCGCCGGGCACGAACACTACAACCATCTCAGGTTGTGGCAGTCTGGACTTTCCTCAACACTGCAATAAAGCAATGCCGCAATTTCCCGTATTTAAAGAAGGCTGGAATTTTCAGTAACTTATTGGTATTAATTATTGGTTGCCCAAAATGTCGTCTCTTTGTATGTCCAAACCTGCATCTAGCAGGTGGGTATCCTAAGATATGTTTTTGACCTCCACTCTAAGGTGGCTCGACAGCCGCATACCATTGAATTCCCTATATAGTAAAGTAGGTTGGACATAGCTAAGATAACATGCATTCCAGACATTTTTTGGAGGCGACACCCAGATTTGAACTAGGGGATCAAGGTCTTGCTAACCTTAGCCTTACCACTTGGCCATATCGCCATCATTTCGGATTTATTATTATATCAGATCACTTTAATTATGTCAATTAAGAAAACAGTCTCTGGTCGGAGCGGCAGGATTCGAACCTGCGACCCCCTGGTCCCAAGCCAGGTACTCTACCAAACTGAGCCACGCCCCGAAATACTTTATGGCAGGGGCAGAAGGACTTGAACCCTCAACCAACGGTTTTGGAGACCGCTACTCTACCAATTGAGCTATACCCCTAGATACATATATATAGGATGTTCTTCGCTACGCTCAGAACTAAGCGATTCACTCATATTCTCTCTTCGCTTACAGCGCGCGATAATATGGTTCTCTGCTTATGGTGCGGGAGACAGGAATTGAACCTGCACGCCTCGCGGCGCTAGATCCTAAGTCTAGTGCGTCTGCCAGTTCCGCCACTCCCGCGTCCCAGAATCAATACTATACCAGCTGATTCGATTATTGTCAACTGTGATTACAACAATTTTCATTTTAGAAAAAAAAGCATGTTTAATCTTAACCCCTAAAAGTATATAATATTCATAGAAATGTTTAGTATTGCGGGAGGTATCATAATGAATATTTTAGCTATTAATGGCAGCCCTAGGAAAAGTCGAAACACAGTCACTCTGCTGAATAAAGCGCTGGAAGGAGCAGCTTCACAGGGAGCTACAACGGAACTTATCCATTTGTATGACCTCTGTTATAAGGGTTGCATCAGTTGTTTTGCATGTAAACTAATAGGCGGAAAAAGCTACGGGAAATGTGCTTACCAGGATGAGCTGACCCCGGTCCTTGAAAAGATAGAACATGCGGATGCCGTTATCCTAGGTTCACCTATTTATTTCGGAAATGTCACTGGAGAATTGAGATCGCTCATGGAACGTATGGCCTTTCAGTACCTGGTATACGATGAAAATCACTCGTCACTTGTCCTTAAGAAAAAACCAATAGGGTTTATTTATACAATGAATATCAAAGAAGATATGCTACAGGATTGGGGATATGATCGTCTTTTTCTGACAAACGAAAAGACATTTGCCAGAATTTTTGGAGCCTCGGAATCGTTGATTGTTACCGATACCTATCAATTTAGTGATTACTCCAAATATATCACTTCAGCTTTTGATGAAACTGCCAAAGCGAAACGCCATCAAGACATATTCCCGCAAGACTGTGAAAAAGCCTTCGAAATGGGAGTTAGATTTGCAACAAAACCTATTTCAGAGCTTTCCAGGAGCTAATGCTGTTAAGCCTACTTATCTCTGATCTGTTACGATTAACCTGATACCTATTCCTACAAATATTGTTCCTGTTAACCAGCGAAAATATTGATATACATTTTGTTTAACGATCAGCCATTGTCTTATGAGGCTTGAAGCTTGCGCATATATACTAAGTACTATCAATCCTAATATGAAGAAGATCACTCCATATAGCAGCATCGTATAAGCAGCATAATCACTACTAGAATCAATAAATTGAGGAAAAAAACTCACAAAGAAGATGGCTGTCTTCGGGTTTAACGCTGCCGTAAGAAATCCCTTGACAAATAAATCCCGATTCGTTTTATCCGCTTGTATTTCACTACTGTCAACTACCTTGTCATTCTTGCGAATGATTTGAATTCCAGTATATAACATATATAATGCACCGCAAATTTTAACAACACCGTATGCTGTTGCCGATGTTTGCAGGATCACCGTTAGGCCTAATACTGCAGCTATCGCGTACAAAAGATCACCTAAGCTTGCTCCGCAAGCGGAAATCATAGCTGCTTTTTTACCCTGTGTTATTCCGCGTGTAATCACGTACAAGGTATTGGGTCCAGGCATTATCACCAGAATAAACGATGCCATTACAAACAACAAGAGACTATGCAAGTCTATATTCATCAATCTACCTCCAACATTCACAGGCTACTACTTTATATTATAGAAGCCTTTATTACCAAAAGCTATGAAAATACCCATCACTTACTTTTTCAGTAAATGATATAGTCCCACAATCGTTTTATCAAATTAAGATATAGCGTAAATGGAATCCCATCCTTACTTATATACACAGTAGACAATACCTTAAGATTATGAAACTAAGGAATTGCATGTGCTCTCAGCCCATAAGATGCAAATAGAACTATTATTCCTGCAATCACCCGCCCTGCAGGATGCGCGTACTTTTTTTCGGTATCATACAAAGCAGACGCTATTGCAATAATCACCAAAACAGCATACGCTTCCATCTGCTTACTTACCAAACCGAAAATACAAGCAATCGCAAAGGTTATGCTCCAGGCTGGAATTCTTATTTTGTAAGACACCCATGAAAGTATTATCAGCTAGCTATATTTACCAGTTATTATAATTCTTCATATGGGCATAATACTTCTGGAGGTGATACTATGAAAAACGAAAGCCGTAACAAAAATAACGAACAGTGCCGTAATGAGAGGAACCAAAAGAACCTTGAGTTCGCCCGTGAGTTATCTAACGTAGAAGATCGCCGTAATGAGAAAGATTGCGGTGGTGGCTGCGGTGGCAAACGGTAACGTTCTTAAATAGTTTAATCTCCCGTCTTCTCATTTCCCTTCCCCTCTAACGGCGGCTACTGTCGCCGTTTTTTAGTTGGTAGGAATAGAGTCTTACTTTCCCAAATGAGGAGATGGATGCTCCTATGTAATAAAAAAACACGGCGCCTGCGTCCGTGCTTACAATTGCCACATGCCAAAGGATAATTCCTAGGCATGTGGCAATTGTATGTAAATATACCTTGCTATATTTTATATCCTGATTAAGATTTATAACTATCAGGTTTCTCTAAAGGCTTGGTCGGATATGGAGAAAATTCAATATGCATTTTTGGTATCTCATCAAGACCGATTTTGGCATCAGTTATAACAAGGTTTAGCACATGTCCGCCTTTTTGAGCATCGTCAGAAAGAAAATGCAGATGATAACCGGCGGCATTGGTATTACCCATATATGCTGGCAGCCAAAAGCCTACTAATCGGCCTGATACATTAGCGTATTCAAAAACGCTCTGTTCGCTAACTGCAGCTGAAAGCAGTGGATAGGGCGGCTCATAGGGGCCAACACTGCGCACTTTGATGGATTTGAAAGTCCCTTTAATAATAATTGCATAAGGTAAATCATTACGTTTGCGAAGTTGGTCAAGTTCCTTCTTCAGTAAATCCAGGCTAAGCTCCGTAGCTTCAATCGTTTTCGTTATATCGGCAGAAAAATATTTTACTGCGTAAAACGGAGTTTGAACATTATCATTTTCAACAGTGACCTTACCATCCCTCGCCGCCTTATAAACTTTTCCATCTAATACAATCATTTCGCCATCAAGGCCGGCAAAAGTTCCTAATCCCATAGTTCCCTGTTGCTTTATTTTTCCAACAGTGGCTACGCCATCATAATTTCCAGCGAGAAGCGCCTCAATTGTCGCTCCTTGATAGATGGTTTCTTTATCTACCGCAGGATTGGCCAAAGCCAGCGAACTGCCTAATACAATAAAGCATAACATTAAAATTATTTTTTTCATCGACACAAGCCCTCCACCAATTTAGTATCTTCCACTTGTTAAAGCCTGCAGGTACTGTACTCCTTTCTACCTTATAACGTTAATTATACCATTATATTCTAACTATTTACACTGTCAAAATCCTTTTTTCTCCATATACACACTAACCAATTCTCATTTCCTGGCTCTATCCAATGCCATCAAACCTTATTACGTTCGTCTGGTTTCGCCAAGCCTAGGTTAATATGGCAGTACCCTCCCGGGGTCTTTTCCAGATATCTTTGATGATATTCCTCTGCCGGGAAAAAGCGTCCCACCGCTTCAACTTCTACTACAATTGGCTCAGGATAATGCGGTTGCATTTTATTTATAAAATTGCTGATTACTGCCTTGTCTTCCGCCTCTGCGTAGTACGCACCTGTCCGATACTGTGTACCTTGATCAGGCCCTTGGCGATTTAGCGTAGTCGGATCAATAATCCGAAAAAAATGTTCTAATAATTTCGGTAAGGACAAGCTCCTTTCATCATAAGTAACTTCACAGACCTCAGTATAGCCTGTGGTTCCTGTGCATACCTGCTGATATGTGGGCCGGTCTGTAGTGCCTTGTCCATAGCCTACTTTTGTATTTAGAACCCCATTGAGTTGCATAAAGTAAGCTTCCACGCCCCAGAAACAACCTCCTGCAAGCCATATCTTCTTCATAACGAGCAGCCCTCCTAATTGAATGAAGTTCACTTTATCTTTTATGCTTCCCTATTTTTAATAAACTACTTACCATCGTGCTAAACGTTCCATGGCGCAGAGAGGAATTATTGGGAAATTTTATTTTATGGTGTCTCACTCTTAATAGCATCTATTTGTTTTTGCATTTCCTGGATCTGTTTTTTGATTTCTAAACTATCCTTATTTTCATTTTTCTTCTCTTGCAAGGAACTGAGATATTCTCCTTGCGAAGCTATAACTAAGATAATGCAACCGATTCCAACAATAAAATTTCCAAGAACATTTTGCTCGTCAGGTGTTTTATCATGAGCTATAACTGTTCCCAAAACCGCGGAAATTAGCCCAAGCTCATTTGCTCCGATATCTTTAAATTCAGACACTATGTTTTCACCTCAGTTTAAATATATGATAAGAAATAGTACTTATTCGATTCGTCTACTAGAGCATCTCTTATTACTCTGAACTACGCCAATACCTTCCTATACGGATTTGCGAGTTAATAGCATATTCATAGTCCTACTTGTATCAATTAGACAACTAAAACTGACTTACCTGGCTCTGGTAGAAAACAGAATTAGTAAATATTGACACAAAATAGAATAAAATGGTAAAATATAGATGAATTTAAGCGTACCAAATTAAAACGGGAGTCAAGATGAGTGTGGATTTACTGGCGCGGGCATGGCAAAGTCAGCGATAAATTTTATTGGTCAGCCACTTGTTGTTACGAATACATCAGGCGGGGCGGCTACTATCGCTGGAGTGAGCTTGCCGAGGCCAATGCGGATGGCTATACTATTGGTATTTTGGACCGCAAGCTTTTAGTCAAGTGGATGGCCGATAATGCTCGATTTACGAAAATCGTAAAAGATACTGGAATTGCCAGGCGTATAGCGACGCATAAGAACTGAATAAGATTTGGAGGCTATTTAACTATGGAAGAAAAGTCGATATGTATTTCTGAAGTACCCTTCAAGCCAATTACAATAATTGTGCCTACTACTGCCGGTGGAAGCCCAGATTTGACGGTACGGCTTATGGAGAAAGCGGCAATCAAACATCTTGGACAACCACTGATTGTCGCGAATATACCTGGTAAGGAAGCCACTGTGGATAAGAATAAGCTAGCTGATACCAATCCGGATGGCTACACTATCAGCGCAATTGCTACCGATATCGCTTTGCAGCCGCTCTATGGCTCGGTAGAATATTATTATTCGACAATGCTGGAACCACTTGCCCAGATTAGTTCTTTGCCGGTAGTAGCAGCGGTCCTGGCAGAAAATCCGTGGCAAAATATTAATGAATTAGTGAATTTCGCCAAAGAACATTCTGGGGAAATAAACTATGGCCACACGGGCATAGGCACGCCAAATCATGTTGTAGGCGAATTGTTTGCAAAAGAGGCAGGAATTACTATTACTCCGGTTCCATTTAATGAAGGATCAGAAGCAATTCAGGCTCTAGTTGACGGGCATATACAACTTGTGTTTACCGACCTTTCTCAAGTAAAGCACCTTGTAGAAAGCGGGAAAACCAAAGTGTTGTCCATTGCGACAGAACAACGTCTGGCTGATCCTCTGTTCAAGGCTGTGCCGACTTTTAAGGAACAGGATCTAGCTGTAGTATTTAGTCTTTGGCTTGGAGTTGGAGCCCCGAAAGGGCTGTCGAAAGATGTGAAAGAGAAATTAGTCGAAAGAATTAAGCTAATCGCTCATGATGAGGTTATTAAAAAAGATTTGGGGAATCTTGGGATAACTATTGAATACCTCGGATCACAAGAGTTTGATGAAAAGTGGAATAGTGAAACTGAGCACCTTCCAAAAGCAGTAAAAGAAACTGAAATTGCCGAACTTATAGCCGCGAAGTGAACGTGTTTCAGCATAGCTGAAACATGGGCAGAATTTATGTATAATATCTAAATAGCCTAATAGCTTAAATGGTGGCCATTTCGTGTGGTCACCATTTTAAGCTATTTTTATCAAAAAGTTATTATAAGTTGTTTTAATTTCTCAGGTTACCGCTAGATAGGATAATTGGAGGTATAACCTATTTGTTAAGATTGTGTAAAGCTACCGTTAAGCTTTGGCAAAGCATCTTTCACCCGCCGCGCAAATTATGTTACTATCAAACCAAAAACTAGGAGTGGGCAACTATGAAGATACTTTGGCAAGCAATACTCACCTACTACACTACCTAACAGGAATTGCTAACCATTGCTCACCTCGTACCCGTATCATACTCTCTACTATTATTCGTAAATTTGGGCTATGAATTGTATTTTCGGAGGAATTATCTTGACTACATTTGCTTCTTATCGTACCAAAGTCCTTCATCTATATAAAACCGCAAATAAACAAACAAGTGAGATGAAGAGTTTCATGGAATTAAAGAATATTCTCGAACAAAGCGATATCCGGATAGTATTTCAGCCGGTAGTATCCTTAACAAATGCAGAAATCATCGGCTATGAAGCATTAAGCAGAGGTCCTAAAAACTCCATGCTGGAGCGGCCTGATGCCCTTTTTTCAACAGCGGCAAAATATGATCTTGTCTGGGAATTAGAGTATTTATGCCGTCGGGCAACCTTGGAAAAAGCAAAAGACCTTGCTCCTTCTAAGATGGTTTTTATAAATGTAGATCCCAAAATCATCAATGACCCTCGCTTTCAAAAAGGACAAACACAGGATATGCTCTGCCAATTTCAGGCTAACACCGGTAATATTATTTTTGAAATCACGGAAAAAACGGCGATTGATGATTACAAAGGCTTCTGCTGTATTCTGGACAATTATACAAGTCAAGGCTATAAAATAGCCATCGATGATACCGGCTCAGGGTACTCAGGCCTTAGAACCCTAGCCGAGATCCGCCCTAATTTTATAAAGGTAGATATGGAATTAGTGCGCGATATTGACAAAGATAACCTCAAACAAGCCATGCTAAAGGCGTTATACGACTTCTCTGTAAGCACAAATAGCAAAATTATTGCCGAGGGAATTGAAACACAGGATGAATTAGCTGCTTTAATCAGTATTGGTATTCCGTACGGGCAGGGTTTTTTGTTGCAAAAACCACTACCGGAATTCAGTGAGATTCCCGGCTCAATTAAACAAATCATCGTAGAACTAAATAAGCGCAAAAAACGCGAGCTTTATCATACTTCCATGACGCTGCCGGTCGGAGAAATCGCCCAGCAGGAGCAAGCTTTCCCCTCTTCAACAGTCGGTAATGTAGCACTTGATTATTTTAGCCAACACCCTGCCTGCCAGGGAATTACCATTGTTGATAATGAGCGTCCAGTCGGGCTGCTGATGAAAAGTAAATTTTTAGCTAACCTGGCTACACAATATGGTATTGCGCTCTATATGAATAGATCGATTCGCGCCCATATGGATAAAAATCCGCTAATTGTCGCTTATGATACGCCAATAGAGGTGGTTTCAAAATCAGCTTTATCACGCAAAGACGATGATATCTATGACTATATAATAATAACCAAGCAAGACAAATACTTTGGTACTGTCACTATAAAAAAAATCCTGGAAAAAACCACACAATTAGAACTTAACCGCGCAAAACATGCGAACCCGCTGACAGGATTACCCGGCAACTTAATTATTGAAGGAGAATTAGATAAACTCCTTAAGGAAAATTCGGGCAACTATGCCGTATTGTATTTTGACCTGGATAATTTTAAGGCCTACAATGACGTCTATGGGTTTGAACGCGGCGATAAAGTGATCTGCTTTACCGCCGAAGTCATACAACAGGATTTACATAGCTATTACAATAGAGAATCCTTTCTGGGACATATCGGCGGTGATGATTTCATTGCTATAACCCGCGGTAATGATGTCACAGAGCTATGTGAGCGCATAATTTCTGATTTTAATCGTCATATTGTAGAATACTATAACCACGAAGACTGTAATAGAGGCTATATATGCACCAAAAACAGGCATGGTATACATGAAGACTTTCCTATTATGTCTTTGTCTATCGCAGTTGTTACTGACAAACAGAGGAATTATGCAAATATCCTCGAAATAGTAGAAACCGCAAGCCAACTGAAGAAGCAATGCAAACTTAATTGGCAAAGTTGTTATTGTATCAAATAAAGCTACTCTCTTATCGGTGTTAACAAAGACTTAACAGTAAATTAACCAAAACTATCCAGCAGCTACTTATAATGGACATGTACATAATCAAATTCAAAGGAGGTAACAAAATGAACAGGAAAATCAAATGGTTTAGCTTGTCTGCTGTAATTATTGCTCTAATTGCTGTTATGCTTGTATCTGCTTTCCCGCAGCAGCAGACAGCTAGCGCCGGTGTCAGCAATGGGTACACCGGCAAGCAGGCCAAGTATGTATTCTTCTTTATTGGTGACGGCATGGGCATGCCGCAAATAAATGCTGCTGAAATTTTTAAAGGTACGCTCGAAAGCGATAATAAGATGCACAAAGGCAAGCTCGGTTTTACCGCATTCCCGCATCAGGGTATGCAGACCACGCATTCGAACAACACCTTTATCACCGAATCAGCAGCAGCCGGAACAGCTTTAGCTACCGGACAAAAAACCAACAACGACATTCTTGGCATGGATGCCACAAAAACTGTAAAGCTTAAAACCATGGCTGAACTGGCCAAAGAAAAGGGTATGAAGGTCGGCATTGTATCCAATGTATCCATTGACCATGCTACACCGGGCGCATTCTACGCCCATGAGCCTACCCGCAAGAACTATTATGAAATTGGCCTGGCACTGGCTAACAGTGGCTTCGATTATT
Organism: Sporomusa sp. KB1; assembly: GCF_007830295.1. Classification (GTDB taxonomy): domain Bacteria; phylum Bacillota; class Negativicutes; order Sporomusales; family Sporomusaceae; genus Sporomusa. The sequence continues at coordinate 211,900 of NZ_VLKC01000001.1, forward strand.
TTGCCGGGGGTGGTCTATTAGCCCCTACCGGTCCCAAAAAAGATAAAACAAGTGTATTTGAGATTGCAAAAAATAATGGCTATAAACTGGTTACTACGCAAGCAGAATTTAACAACCTGAGCAAACAGGACGGCAAGGTATTCGCCATTGCTCCAGAACTGGCTGCTGAAGCCGCAATGCCTTATGATATTGACCGCAATCCCAACCAAGTTACCTTGGCTGATTTTACCAAAAAAGGTATCGAGCTGTTGGACAACTCTCAGGGCTTCTTTATGATGGTAGAAGGCGGCAAAATTGACTGGTCCTGTCATGCCAATGATGCGGCAACAACGGTTCGCGATGTACTTGCCTTTGATGACGCAATTAACGAGGCTCTCAAATTCTATGCCAAACATCCTAATGAAACGCTCATTATCGTGACTGGCGACCATGAAACCGGTGGTATGACAATTGGTTTTGCCGGTACAGACTATGAAACCTTTTTCAGCAAAATCGATAAACAAGCCACTTCCTTTGAAGCCTTTGACAAAAAAATCAAAACCTATCGGGCAACCGTCGATGCACAGTATGCCAGCCTGAATGACTGGCTGCCTATTCTTGCGGACGAGTTCGGTTTGACTGATTTGACAGAATATGATAAAACCCGCCTGAGCGCTGCCTTGGCTGCCAGCATGGTTGATCCGAAAAAGCGGGTCAAAGATCCCAACACTGCTTTGCTCTATGGTACCTATGAACCATTTAGTGTTACAATTACCCACATACTCAACCAAAAGGCCGGTATCGGCTGGACGACTTACGCCCATACCGGTGTAGCTATACCCGTATTTGCACAAGGCATTGGCGGCGAACTATTCCAGGGCTACTATGATAATACCGATATCGCCAAAAAAACCATGAACATTATGGGTGTAAAACAACAATAAAAAAACTGCAGTAAACCTTTAGGCCAACCGGGCGGAGTATCCCCGCCCGGTTGGCCTAAACTAGGTAAGAAAGGATGCCTGTTATGCCTTATTCCCGGAATACAGATAAACCCTTTGTGCTCGTTATCGCAATACTCTGTATCCTATTGTATTTCCTGCCAACCGGGTTTCCGACACAAGACGACGATTATATTCGCAGTAAAGCCAGGGTAACTGCGGTCGATAACCAAGCCATACATCAGCGTGGCGTTGTCCAGACCGGAGTGCAAGCGGTAACCTTGCAGGTTGTGGGAGGTGAGTTTGCCGGTCAGGAAATCCAGGCCACCAATACACTGTTTGGAAAGCTGGAATTGGACAAAGTGTTTCAGCCTGGTGATACCGCCTTAGTCGTTATCAAGGGACAAGACGGCCGGATTATCGCGGCTAATTTAATTGATCACTATCGGGTTGATAAGGAAATGCTCCTGTTTGGTCTATTTATACTTGTGCTGTTTTGGTTTGCCCGCTGGACTGGCGTAAAAGCCGTACTTTCCTTTGTTTTTACCATCCTGGTTTTATGGAAGGTACTCTGGCCGCTGTTTCTGAAAGGCTGGGACCCCATTATTCTTTCATTACTAGTTATTTGTGTTATTGTCGGCTGTGTTACTTTTTTGGTAACAGGGCTTGGCCGTACCGGCTTAGTTTCTTTTCTGGGAACCATGTGCGGTGCAATTGCCGCTTGTTTGCTGGCTATTTTGTTTGGCCAACTATTTAAAGTGCATGGCGCGGTTATTCCGTTTGCCGAAACCTTACTGCATGTTGGGTTTAGTCATCTTGATCTTACTAAAATTTTCCTAGCCGGGATCTTTGTGGCCTCTTCAGGAGCCATGATGGATGTTGCGGTTGATATTGCAGTAGCCGTTACTGAGCTTGTTGATAAAAATCCATCAATCACCCGCAAAGCGGCAGTTGCATCTGGCATGAATGTTGGCCGGGCAGTTGTCGGTACAATGACAACAACCTTATTACTGGCATACTCTGGTTCTTTTACCGCCCTTATGATGGTATTTATGGCTCAGGGTACGCCGGTAATTAATATATTGAACCTGACCTATATCGCCGCAGAGATCCTCCATACCCTTGTTGGTAGTTTTGGTGTTGTACTTGTTGCACCCTTTACAGCATGGCTGGCTGGATGGCTGCTGATTAGACAGTAATGCACTTTTAACTAAACGATAACATACATTTAACAGCATCTCTCATTCAATTTGTTACAATGCTTCTAGAGCCTTACTTTAATCTAAGGGGTGAGTGCTATGAGTAAGAAAATATTGCTCGTGTCCGCTTCGATCGGTTCTGGTCATATCCAGGCAGCAAATGCTGTTCGGGATGAACTTAACCGTATCTCTCCGGCCACAAATGTCGCAGTCGTCGATTTTCTGGACCAGGAAATCTCCTTGGGGCATCTCATTAAAGAAACCTATCTAAAAATGCTCGACGTTCTTCCCAATGCCTATGATTTTCTCTACCGCAAGTCCCAGAAATCTCAACCTGGTACTAGTGTAAAGAATGTAACAGCACTTATTATGAAAAGGAAAATGGTAAAATTACTTTATGAGTATCACCCTGATATGTTAGTCTTTACGCATCCTTTTCCCTGCTGTGCCGCCGCTTACTTACGCCGTACCGGTCAGCTTTCCCTACCGATGGCTGCAGTCATGACTGACTTCTCCTTTCATCCTATGTGGCTGCACAAAGAAATTAATGCCTATTTTGTGGCCAATAATGAAATTCAACATGCCCTTCATGACAATGGGATTGCAAAAGACCGGATTTTTATAACCGGCATCCCTATCTCTCCTAAATTTACCCAAACTCCCCCGAACAATCGTACGAAAGACAGGAGTCTCCCTGTCATACTGATTATGGGGGGCGGCCTTGGCTTGGGAGCAATCGAAGAGGCCGTTATTAGTCTGCAATCTACAAAAACACAAGTAAAAATCATTGTTGTCGCCGGAAATAATGCTAAGCTGAGAGACAGGTTGTTAACCCTAAGAAACACGTCCTGCAACCCACTCACGGTCATGGGCTATACCGAGCGAATCAATGAGCTTATGGCAAATGCCTCGCTGCTTATTACTAAGCCTGGTGCTCTTACCTGCAGCGAAGCACTAGCCCAGGAACTCCCGTTGCTACTACTTAGTCCCCTACCGGGACAAGAAGAGGATAACGCAAACTTCCTAACCCAGCAAGGAGTTGCCCTTCGTATTTCACCTGCTCGAACACTTGCCAGTCTAGTTGATGAGCTATTATCTAAGCCGCATATCCTAGATGATATGCGTTCAAAAGCCCACGACCTGAGCAAACCAGCCGCAGCGAACCACATTGCATTGTGTCTGTCTGCCAGCATACACAATCGTACTGCCATATTCCCTGCAAGCTAGTGTCTCTTTAGGAAAAAAGTATCTAAGGAGAGAGTTATGATTACTACATTAAAAACTGTACCTACAGATGCTTGCCTTCACTTTATGCTAGCGGTAGTATCCCCCTTTCAAGGTTTCTTGGATAAACCAGGGCTAACCCATGAATTTTGCAACCAGCAAGCCCTTGCTATCATCAAGAACGATGGCCTCTGGCAATGTTCGAACTTTCTATCAAACTACATTGTCGAACTTAACTTAGGTGTGTACTGGGCGGATAAGGACTGGAAGAACGTCCACCACTATTTTGAACCTTGTTCAGGCAAAGGATTATGGCACTCCACACATGCTATCGAAAACTTTGAATTATATTATCAGTTGGCACTCTGTTCGGCAAAAAAGTATGACTTAAAAAAAGCCACATTTTTCTTAGGCGCCTCCGCCCATATACTCCAGGATTTATGTGTCCCTCACCACGCAAGAGCAAAGCTGTTTAATGGTCACAAGCAATATGAAGGCTGGGTGCAGGCGAATTATGATAAGTACGCTGTACTAACTGAGGGGTTATACTGCCAGGGACTTGAGTCTCTCATCACCAATAATGCCTGTGTCGCTGCCGAATTTTTTGATTGGGTCCGCTGCGAAGATGATATAGTCCATTACGACAAGGCGACAGAAGTTCTTCTTCCTCTGGCCCAGCGTACGACTGCAGGCTTATTTCACGCTTTTACCACAGAAATACATGACTTTTGGCAATTCGCATGAGCAGCCTCACTCCCTTAAATATATATTTATAGCTTGTACTCCCCTGTACATAAAATCCCCCTGGCATAAGTTGCCAGGGGGATTTTATTATTCACAGAAATTAATACAGCATAATTTCCTTCCATAAATTTCAAGAATCTCTTTGAATGTAAAGTCGGAAATACAATAATAATAAGGTAAATGGAGGTAATATAAATGACAGTTGCTTCTCAGGTCAAACAAACGCTAGCTACTTTAAAAGGCAGTCAAGGTACATTACGGTTATATGCGTCGCAGACCCGGAATGAAGAAACCAAGCTAGTTTACAAAGAAGCTTTGGAAACTACCGGAACAATTATCAATGACCTTGAAAGAAGAATGCAGAATTTAGAATATCAAGAGCCACAATACAAAGGGAACTAGTCAGGAGATTGAGCAATGCAGACATGGATACAGATAGTATTTAGTTCAGTTTCATTATTTTTTGCGCTACTGCTCTTGATCAGGCTGCTGGGAAAAAGAAATATCGCTCGCATGACACCCTTTAGATTCGTAAGCTATATCGTAGCAGCAGTAATTGCCGCATTACTATCCCTAAATTTAATTGCCAATCCCGCCTTCGGATTTATTGCTCTTGGTGTTTGGGTACTATTTCCAGTAGCATTGGATTATCTGTCCCTAAAAAGCAAATGGGTTCATGACATTGTTAATGGCAAGGAAACTGTACTAATTAAGCATGGAAAAATCATGGAAGAGAATCTTCTGCAAACAAGGCTGACAGGTGAGGAATTGCTGCGAGAGCTCCGCTTTAAAAATGCCTTTACTCTAGCTGATGTAGAATTTGCAGTAATGGAAGATACCGGAGATATAAATGTTTTTTTGAAATCTGACAAAACACCAGTATCCGCCCACGATTTAGGGATAAAAGTGGCTCCCCTGGCAGAACCGCAGACAGTTATACTTGATGGCAACATTATCAGTGAACCTCTGGCTTCTTTGGGATTTAACACCGAATGGCTAGGTATTCAGTTAGAAACCAGCGGAGTATCGCTAGATAATGTGTTTATCGGGCAGGTAGACTCGTCTGGTGATTTATACCTAGATCTGTTTGACGACTCTGTACAATTACCACAGCCAAAGGTTAAGGAAATGCTATATGCAAACTTCGAAAAAGTCCAGGCTGATCTCACGACCTTTGCGCTAGAGACAAAAAATGAAGCAGCTAAGCAAATGTATTCAACGCATGCAGCAGCGTTACAACAACTTTTGGAAAAGCTTAGGCCATATTTATTGCGTTAGAAGGTGAATTGCATTGTCAAGCAGTAAACGCAAAAATCTAACCCCTGTACAGCAGCAATACCAGGACTTTGCCCGCGCAAGGGAACCGCAGCGTCCACTCGTAATTAACTGTATCCGCGCCTTTATTGTAGGCGGCATTATCTGTACAATAGGTCAGGGAATACAGTTGTTTTTCAGTACCTATTTTAACTTTGACGAGAAGACAGCAGGCGATCCCACTGTTGCGATTCTGATTTTGATTTCAGTAATTCTTACAAGCCTTGGATTATATGATCATATTGCCCAATGGGGCGGTGCTGGCAGTGCCGTTCCGGTTACAGGGTTTGCCAATACAATTACCTCAGCTTCTCTTGACCACAAAAGTGAGGGGTTTGTATTAGGCGTCGGCGGAAATATGTTTAAAATCGCCGGACCAGTTATTGTATTTGGTGTCTTTTCCGCTTTTATTGTTGCGATTGTAAAAGTAATCATTACGTCGTTAGGTGGAATGTAAATGCTGCAGGGTCATCAAACATGGGTTTTCAAATCAAAACCAACCATTATTGGTTCTGCTGCAATCGGCGGACCATTTGAAGCACAGGGTAATCTGGCAGACGATTTTGACCTGCTTCATGGTGATATTTGGCTTGGGCAGGACAGTTACGAACAAGCAGAAAAAAAATTTTTGGAACAAGCTTGTGAAACTGCAATTAAAAAAGCGGGACTAAAAAAAGAGGACGTCCAGTTCTTTCTCAGTGGTGATTTAATTAACCAGATTATGCCCAGCAGCTTTACCGCCCGTACCCTTGCCGTTCCTTATTTAGGTATCTATGGAGCTTGCTCTAGTTCCATGGAAGGCCTTTCCTTAGCCTCGCTGATCATCGATAGTGGGTTCGCACAGAATGCCCTTGTTGGTACATCCAGCCATAACGCCGCCTCTGAGAAACAATACCGATATCCTACCGAGTACGGCGCACAGAAGCCTCCTACAGCCCAATGGACTGTTACAGGGGCAGGGGCGGCAGTTGTTGCCAAACAAGGAACAGGTCCACGGGTTGCAGCGTCTACGATTGGCCGGGTAGTCGACATGGGACTTTCCGACCCGTTTAATATGGGAGCAGCCATGGCTCCGGCTGCCGTTGACACCATTGAAGCTCACTTCAGGGATTTGAACATTTGCCCAACATACTATGACCTCATTACGACTGGCGACTTAGGCAAAGTAGGCCACCGTATTGCCGGAGATTTGCTTACAAAGCATGGACTTAGCATCCCTGTAGAAAAGTTGACCGACTGCGGTATTTTAATGTACAAGGAAGATCAGCCAGTTTTCGCAGGCGCCAGTGGCTGCGCCTGCGTTGCTACAACTACCTTTGGGCATCTTTTAAATCGCATGCGCCGCGGGGAGCTGAACCGGATTCTGGTTATAGCCACAGGCGCTTTGCTCTCCCCCATGTCGTACCAGCAAAAAGAAACCATACCGTGTGTGGCCCACGCAGTAGCAATAGAAATGTAAAACGGGAGGCTTATGTGGAAAAGTTTGTTTTGGCGTTTATCGTTGGCGGAACGATATGTGTAATTGGACAACTCCTTATGGATGGACTGAAACTAACGCCTGCACATACAATGGTTGCTTTAGTAGTGTCTGGCGCTGTTTTAGGCGGCTTTGGCCTATATGACGATTTAATTAAATTTGCCGGTGCAGGAGCTTCTGTTCCTATCAGCAGCTTTGGCAATCAATTGGTAAAGGGTGCCCTCCAGGAAGCAGAAAAAACCGGCCTTGTCGGCGTATTGACAGGTATTTTTAAAATCACCAGTGCCGGCATTTCAGCGGCAATTATTTTTGGATTTTTGGCGTCTTTACTATGTAAACCGAAAGGATAAAGGAGGTGAGGTAAATGACCGTAGGTACGCAAATGACACAAGCCATTGCAACTGTTCAAAATGCAGCCGCCACTATGAAGACATTCTCATTAGAGACTCAGGATCAGCAGGCAAAGCAAACCTTCGAACAGTTAGCAACTACTCTTGACAATGCTGTTGATACATTAAAGCAAAGACAAAAGCAGGTTGAGCAGCAAGAACCACAATACAAACAACAGTAACGAGATACATTGACAGTAAAAGAAGTGAGTCTGTACCAGTTTAGAGTACAGACTCACTTTTGTATATAGCGCAGCCCACCAAGTGTTCCTCTAGTTTCATGTGCCCTTTTGCTTCAAATTACATTGTTTGTAATTTGAAAAATTATAGGAAAAAGAAAAGAGCTGTCGCCCTATTTACTAGTCGTTATATTGGAGGCAGGAGGAGTATTAGAATACATTGTCATTTCAGTTAATGCAGTCATTTCCGGTGAAGCTCCACCTATTGATGAGCAATCAGTACCGTGAACATCATAGGGAACATGATAGTTAGCATGGTCTATTTTTTGTTTGTTTTTTTTCATGTCTGGTTCCTCCCCTTCTTTTATATTGGTCGTTAATAGTCGACCAATGTTAGTATCAGAAATAGTTGATCGACTTATCCGAGGAAGTTTTTGTCCCGAAAGACAGGTGAACCAGTTTTTATTTACCCAATTTGTTTCGCATCAGAATCGAAGAAAGGGCGGTTCAGAAAATCGCCCTTGGAAATATTATTATATTACAACTATTTTTTAGCTGCTAAAGCTGCCTTAATTTTTTCAGGTAATGCAGGTACAGAATAAACACGAGCACCGCATGCATTGTAGATAGCGTTAAGGATAGCTGGATGTGGAGCAGTCAGTGGGCCTTCGCCTACACCGGCAGAGCCGTACGGTCCATTTTCCCGCGGAGTAATATTGTAAATGAGTTCCATTTCATCCGGAACATCATCAATCATCGGCAGACCACAACCCGCCAAACTAGTGTGTTTCTTGAGGTCATCGAAGTCCTCGGTAAGAGCAAGTCCGATACCTTGCGCTAGAGCGCCATAGATTTGGCCGTCGCAGGTTGTCTTGTTGGTAAGCGTACCAATATCATTAACGGTTGTAAATCTAACCACTTTAGCCTTAAAGGTCTTCATATCAACTTCAACTTCAGGCATAAATACTGCGTACATGTAAATACAGAACGGGTCACCTTGACAAGTTTCAGGACTGCAGTCGGTACACATGGATGCTGCCCAAGAACCATCATAGTGAAGCGGAATGTTTTCGGCTACCATTTCCGCATAGGTGCGGAAAGTGCCGTCTGATTTTCTCATAGCGTTGACTAGCATTTCGGCAGCAACCCTTGTGGCGTTACCAGTCATTACATTTTGACGGCTACCGCCGGAAGGACCGCTGGCAGGAGTAAAGGCCATATCATTCATGACAAGCTTGATTTGGTCAGGTGTGATGCCTAGCTGACGGAGAGTTTCATGAGCATGAGTCAAAGTAGCAAGATCTGCGCCTTGACCATGGTCTTGCCATGAGTTACCGATGGTTACAGTGCCGTCTTCGTTGAGTTCTGCCCACGCATGTGAGCCGTCAGGACCATCAAGGCCGCAACCATAGACACCGAGTGCCAGACCAACGCCACGTTTCTTTTCAGGGGTTGAGAGTTCTTTACAACGCTGTTTGGCTTCTTCATATAACGGACGGAGTTTGTCGAACATTTCTTCGAAGCAGAATACTTCCGGTACTTGGCCAGTAGGAGTATTAGAGCCAGGACGGTAAATATTCTTATAGCGAAGATCAAATGGATCCATGCCAAGTTTTTCAGCCAATTCGTCTATGCAGATTTCTGAAGATAAGAACGCTTTCGGCGAGCCGTAAGCACGGAAGGCTGAGCCCCAAGCATGGTTTGTGCACACAGTATAGCCTTTACCACGAATGTTAGGGATATTATAACCAGCGCCAGTAAACTGACCTTGGCGCACGGTATTGAGGTCACCGAATTCGCTGTACGGCCCATGGTCGAGCCACCATGCGGTTTCCATTGCCAGCAGTTTACCTGTTTTATCTGCAGCAAGCTTAGTCTTCACAAGAGCAGGCGAACGTTTACCGGTATAGGTAATTTGTTGGTACATATTAAATACAAGGGAAACAGGCTTGCAGTCGCAAGCGAGGCAGGCAACGCCCAGCAATGCTTCGTTGGTCGGACTGAATTTGTAACCGAAAGTTGCGCCAGTCGGATTGGCAACAAGACGTAATTTTTCTGGTTCAATGCCGATACCAGCGACGATCATGGCATGATGCAGATGTAGTGCGATACTCTTGGAGTGAATGGTCAGACGGCCTTCCTCATCCATATATGCGCTTCCGCAGTCAGGCTCCAGTGGCAGATGCGGTTGACGGCTGCAGTAAGTCTCAACTTCTGCTGTGACAACATCAGCGCGATCCATAATAGGTTTGGTCTCTTCGCCTTTCACAACGCCTTGTTCATAGTAGATGTTAGGAGTACCAGGGTGAATTTCAATAGCTTCTGGCGCCATAGCAGCCCACCCGCTCATGTAAGCCGGCAGTATTTCAAGATCAACCTTAACGGCCTTGGCTGCCGCTCTGGCATGTTCTTCGGTATCAGCGGCAACTATGGCAACAGCGTCACCGAATTGGAATATTTTTTCATCGCACAGGATAGGACGATCCCAGCCATCCCCCTTATTGCTCGGGAAGGTAATAAGACCGGTAATACGGTTTTTACCCTTGACATCTTTGTGGGTAACAACTTTATAAACGCCAGGCATTTTTTCAGCCGCAGACGTATCAATACCTTTAATATTGGCATGCGAAACTTCGGCCTGTACTAAAGCCAGCCGTAACGTTCCTTCAGGCATTTGGAGCGCAACATCGGCACCGAAATCCCATGTACCAGTAACTTTTTGGAGAGCTGATGGGCGAATATAAGTAGTGCCATATATCTTGTTGCCCACAGGTTTGTATATCAAGTCTTCTTTGCGTATTTCGCCGCGAATTACTTGAGCGGCAGCCATTACAGCATCGACTAACGGTTTGTAGCCAGTACAACGGCAGGCATTTTTGTGTTTCTGGAACCAAGCCCGTACATCTTCTCTAGTAGGATTAGTATTTTCATCTAACAGCACTTTTGCTGATAAGATAAATCCAGGACTGCAAAATCCGCATTGTGCACAGCCATAAGCCATCCAGGCAACTTGCAGTGGATGCAGATTATCCGGAGTGCCAATCCCCTCAATTGTTGTAATGCAAGCTTCATCAGGCACTTTCTTCATTTTTAACACGCAAGACAATACTACACGACCATCCATAATAATTGAACAGGCTCCACATTGTGCTTGCTTACAGCCAACCTTGCAACCTGTCAGCATTAACTGTCCGCGGAGCACTTCAGCCAAGGAATGATCTGGATCAACAATCAATGTTCTGGCAACACCATTGATCTTCAGTATTTTCTTCTGCATTTTGTTCTCTCCTTTAACTTCTTTCTTCCGGACTTACAATTAAAGTTCTGTCTAGACCATTACTATTTAAAATCTTTTTTAGCATGCTTTGTCCTCCTTTTGGCTATCGAGTCCTTAACGACTTATTTAGTTTTTTCCAACATTGGTTGCCCTATACACGATATAGATAAAGTAAGATTGTTCATCACCTAACTGCCTTTACCAAAAGTGCAATGAGGGTATTGGCACAGATCACAATTGAGACAGTATCCCCCATGCGCCAGGTGAGTAATGTCTTTCCGGGTAATTGCTTCTCCTGCTAAAATACGAGGAACAAGCAAATCAAATATTGTTGTTTTGTGATACATCACGCAACCGGGTAAACCTAATACTGGAATATCGCCGATACGGGCAAGCATAAACATCGACCCCGGAAGTACTGGTGCTCCGTAAGAAATGACATAGCCACCGGCCTCTTTAATTCCCGCCGGGGTTACGTCATCCGGATCAACCGACATCCCGCCGGTGGTTATAATCATTTCGGCCCCTTCTTTGATTAACGTTCGGATGGACTCAGAAATCATCGTAACATTATCATCAGAAAAGATCTGCCGCAAAATTTGACTGCCTAATTCCGTTATTTTTCTCTGTATAACCGGGCCAAACTGATCTTGTATGCGCCCATGATAAACCTCGCTGCCGGTGGTAACGACTCCTACCTTTAGCGATCTTAGCGGCTTGATCTCCACGATTGGAAAAAATGCCTCACCTATTTTTTCCACATTACGTATTTTGTCAGTATTAATTACCAGCGGAACAACCCGGCTGCCGGCAACAGCATCTCCGGAGCCAACCATCTGATTTGAATGTATGGTAGCCAGCACTATTTCATCAATGTCGTTAATTTTTTCTAATGCACTGGTATTAATTTTTAACAGACCCGCCATTTTCGCTCTAAGTTCAACCTTGCCTTCCTCTGGCTCTGTCAAGGTAATACCTTGGCCGGCAGCGGCTTTAGCGATTCTAATTGCCGCGTCATTTTCATGTAAGGCATTCTCATTTACTTCCCAGACATATAGGTGCTCTTTCCCTAAATTCAGTAGTTTAGGTATGTCCTCGCGCTTTACTACATGACCTTTTTTGAATGCCCGGCCTTTTGGCTTGCCGGGAACGATCTCTGTAATGTCATGACATAATATCATACCTTCCGCTTCGTATACTGATACGGCTTTCATCCGCTCAACTCCTTATATTATGAAAGTACCTGGCATAAGCTGTACTATATTTATAGATAAAAAGGCAAAGTGCAACAACTGGCACTTTACACAATGGTTATAATTCTCAATTGAGATGTTATTTATGCTGATTCATGTATGCCACATAAAGCGCTTGTTTTTCATGCTAATCAACGGGTAACGATACATTTATGTATTTATACAAGCAAAAGAGAACTAGCCTGTATCCAAGCCAGTTCTCTTTCGTAAAGAAGAAATTAGAATCGTCGTCCTCGCTGCCAGAACCGTTATCTTCCACATGATACTCAACTCCATCAGCTTGCACTGATTGGATGTTGGCTGAATAGTTGCCCGAACCGGCAGGAGCAATAGGGTCGTCAACTGACGATTGCCATAGGTCAGCCGGATTCAACCGATCCGTCAGATTCGGAGGAGTATTGTCCCCAGTTCGGCGGTCCTGATTGCTAGTGCCGGTCTGAGTGTCTGCTTGCTCGGTGGTTTGCTGAGCCGCAGCAGCCTGTTGCGTGGCAGCTTCCACGGTAGCCTGTTTCGTCGCTTCCGCAGCAGTCTGGGCGGCGGCCAAGTCGCCCCCTCAGGTCTTTTTACGACAGCCCGGCAAAATCAGTCGGCGACAAATCTCACGGCGATCACCATATCGAGGTCATTGTCAAACGACGGCTTCTCAAACGGCGCACTGACCCGCGCCGCTTTCAGCGGGCTCGCGTCCAGGGCGCTTTTTCTCACCCGTAGCGAGTTTTCCTGGATATCTCCCACCGCGGTGATGGTAAAGGCGATGACCGGACTGCCTTTTTTCCGATACATTCCAGATGGCCCTGGATTTGTTTTGTCACTCTCGCGACGTACTGCCGCAGGATGGCTATGCCGTGGGATCATTATTGGCCCGGAGCAGGTATCAGCCGATAGGACACAAATGCCCCGCTTATTTTACTCCTTTTTGGGGTTGAAGTTATGATCGCGGATTAACTGATCCACAACGCTGTTAACATAGCTAGCGTTGATGAAACGGGTGCATTCAAATTGTCTGTCGGTGTTTTTGTGCCGCGGGCACCAGGAGAAGTCGGTATGCTCAAACTCGATGGTGCTGTCGTTCCAGCAGCCATTACAAACATGGTAATTGATAATGCGGTATGGTGTGTAAAATTCATCGCTAGGCAGGCTGAAGCCGCTGATCATAGCCACCGGCTTGCCAACCGCCCAGGCCAACCAGGACAGGCCGCTGGAGAGACCGATGAAAAAGTCGGCATGATAGAGAAGATCGACCCGCTGTGATAGCGGTAACGTCCCGGTAAAATCCTCAGCACCATGAGGGATGGTGTTCCAACGGCTGCCGGCGCCGTGGCAATTTTCCCTGTCAATGCACAGTACGCGATAACCTTTGCTCTTGAGATGTTTAATAACCTCTAGCCAACCGTTGCCGTTGTTCCAATATTTGGCCTGGCTGCTGGACTGGGTGGCAATACAAACATAGGGCTCTGCAATGGTTCTTTCCAAGTTGTGTGGCAAAATCCTAGGGCGAAGCTCTTCCACCGGCAAACCGAGCAGGTAGGGAATGGTTTTCTGCAGCCCGACGATGCGCCAGTCCACCGGCTGGTGCACACGGTCATCACAAGGAAAGAATATGCCCATGTAATAAGAAGCGTAAACTTCGGGGGGACGCTCGTCAGGACTTATGAAGTTTAGTTCCGGGTAAGCGGGGCGAAACAGATCGGCCAGTTCGGGGGCCATGGCGCAGTAAACCTCGCAATCATGTTTGTATTTAAAGGCCTGGGCATAAGGAAACCAGGCAATGATGTCGCCCAGAGTGCCAACCGGATATTTGATGAGAACTTTTTTTCCTGACAAGTTCATGTCATGGCGTAGTATCAGTTTATCGTCCAGGTAGATTTCCAGGCCAAAATTGACGTAATATTTTTTGGTGCTGGTAACCAAAACATTATCTGCGCTAGTATCATAGAGGGTGACAAAGGTATCGCGGTCGGTGATTTTGACGCGCCAGTTGCCTGACGGGACTTGGACGCGAGCTCCGTAATTAAAGTCGAACTCTAATCCGCTAACGTCAGTTTTGCAAGTGAGCGGACCGGCGTCAAAGACTACGTAGGGTTTCTTGGCTGGCTGGGAGGGTGTTCCTTCTTGCGTTTGGTTCATGAATAGTTCTTCTCTCCTTTTATCAAGCACTAGATTTATTCAACTCAATAATGTTATTGCGAGACCTTTTTTCTGATCATTTTAAAAAAACCGGTGGAGAATGAAAAGATGATAGTGCGAAAATTACTATTTGTGCCGCAAGCGAAGCGGCACAAGGGAGGCGTTTATGTTATTCATGCAAAACAAGAGACTGTAACAGCTAGTTATTCTGTTACGGTCTCCTGCGTTGTTATAGAGTTGTATGGGGATTCTCTGCGTCTAAACCTTTTATTGGAGCTGCGAAATGCCGGTTATACTCCGGCCACTTTGCGTCTCAACTCTGTTGAACTAAAAACCCCATCTGACTCCCAGATTAACCCGCCAGGGGGTTTTCACTTTCTCGCCGGTAGTGCGGCTTATTTCCATGTAGCTATTGGTATTGTCTTTCAACTGCCTGGTCAGTCCCAAGGCAAACTCCAGCCAATTTTGTTTCAGATCTTGCTCCAATGTGACCGCGCCCAAATTGTTGGTCGACATGGTAACCCTGGACTTGGCGCTTAATTCCCGGAAAATCGAGGCTTTGGCATATAAATTGCTATTGCCAAGACTTCTGCCTGCCGACAGACCCAGGCGGCCAATGACGGAGTTCATGGCGTCGTGGTTGACGCTGGTGCTGTCGCTGGTCGTATAGTTGGCCGAACTGATGCGCCCGAGTATAACCTCGGCCTGCGGTTCGACATACCAGCCGCCGGGGAGCGCTTTGCGGTAGCCGTATTCAGCCGACGCACTGGTACCCCAGTTATGGTAGCTGCCGCTGACTTTTGTCTGCGCGGAATTGTTGAGGTAGCTGTCATAGCTGGTATTCAGGCGTCCTTGTTTGACAACCAGGTCGAGGTAATGCCCCTTGTCGCCCAGCCAGGTGGCGTAA
Organism: Sporomusa sp. KB1; assembly: GCF_007830295.1. Taxonomy (GTDB): domain Bacteria; phylum Bacillota; class Negativicutes; order Sporomusales; family Sporomusaceae; genus Sporomusa. The sequence continues at coordinate 226,910 of NZ_VLKC01000001.1, forward strand.
GCTCCTACACTCAGGCTGGTAGAGTCGCCTTCGCCACGGGAGAGGGTGTTGTTGGCGTCAGTGAACCCTACGGTGTAGCCGGCGTGCCAGGTGCGCCCGCTCATTTGGACGACCTTGTCATGACCATACTGGAAACTGGTGTATTTCTGGGTGGCGCGGCGGTCTTCCAGGCCGGTCATTTCATGTTCGCCTTTATAGATACGGACCCAGTCGCCAGGGTTGACGTCTTTGTTTCTGAGCTCGCCCATACGGCTGTTCAGACAGTTGTTTTCCCACCGCCAGAGCATGAGATTGCCGGCTGCCATACCGGAGGCGGTGTACGCTGTTTCACTGGAGCCGTTTTGGGTCAGTCCGGTGATTGACCAGTTGGTACCCTGCGCGTCGGCTTCGAGCGTGGGAGTATAACGGTAAGCGCCGTATTCGGTGGAAACTGCTGTAAAGGTTGTCCCATCCGCCACGTGGGCAAAGGAGGCGGAAACGCCGTTGATGCTGCTGCCGGTGTCATAGAGCGGGTCGTAGGCTACCTGCAGGGTATGCTGGGCCGTGCCGCTGGTAATGGCAATCTGGTCGGCCTGGCTGTTGGCCAGGTCGGTATTAATGATAAAGCTGGCCGCGCCGGAAAGACTGTTGATGGTCAGGCTGTGCCCGACCGTTTTATCAAGGGCAGCGCCCTTTTGCAGGCTGGCAACGGTATTGCTTGTGAGATTGAAGGTGCCGCCGTTGACAACCGCTTGGTCGATGATATAACTGCCGAGGCCCCGCAATTGGACGGTAGCGTCATCCAGCACGGTTTGGCCGGAAAGAACCGCGCCGTTTGACATTAATACTATGCGGCCACCGCTGGTGGCAGTCGTATCGGTCACGATAGCGCCACTATATACATACTGAGCGCCGCCATTGACGGTAGTGTCGCTGGCGCTGCCGCCTCTGTATACAGTCTGATTACCGTCACTGTTGATAATTGTATCGTCAGCGCTGCCGCCGTTGTTTACATACTGCACCCCGCCGCTGTTGACGACGGTGCCGCCGGCGCTGCCGCCGCTGTTCACATATTGGGTGCCGTCACTGTTGATGATAGTTTCACTGGCGCTGCCGCCGTTGAACACCTCCTGAATACCCGCGCTGTTGACGACGGTATTGCTGGTATTGCCGCCGCTGTTCACATACTGAATACCGACGTTAACGGTCGTGTCGCCGGCGCTGCCGAACACCTGCTGAATACCGCCGGAAGATACTGTCGTAGAGCCGGCAATGCCGCCGCTGTACACAATCTCCACCCCGCCGTTATTGACGGTCGTGCCGCTGGCGCTGCCGTACACATACTGCACCCCGCCGCCATTGACGGTGGTATTGATTGCGCTGTGGCCGTTTCTGTTTAGAACAGTCAAAGTGCCGCCGCTGTTTAAAGTGATGTTCTGGGCAGTACCGTGGATAATACTGACATCCGGGTCGGTTGTTGTCAGCGTGGCTCCCGTATCGGCAACTAACCCATAGCCTTCCGCCAGGTTTGTATCGAGGGAGCTGCCGCCGTCGGAAATATTAAGGCTGCCGCCGGAAGACACTGTCGTATCGTTGGCGGCGCCGCCGGAGGAAATGGTAAGTTTGCCGCCGGAAGATACTATCGTATCGTTGGCGCTGTGGCTGTTTAGAACAGTCAGATTACCTCCGCTGTATAAAGTAATGTTCTGGGCAGTGCCGCTTCTAATATAGACATTCGGGTCGGTTGCTGTCAGCGTGGCTCCCGTATTGGCAATTAACGCATAGCCTTCCGCCAGGGTGGCATTGGTGACGCTGCCGCCGGATATAATGTTAAGTGTGCCGCCGGAAGATACTGTCGTATAGCTGGCGCTGCCGCCGTTGGAAACAGTCTGAGTACCGCCGCTGTTGATGGTCGTGTCAATGGCGCTGGCACGGTTAACCACAATCTGAGTACCGCCGTTGAGGACGGTATTGACCGCACTGCCGCCGCTGGACACACGCATCGTACCGCCGTTGATGGTCGTGTCAATGGCGCTGTGGGAGGCAGCCACATTCAGAGCGCCGCCGTCGTTTAAAGTAATGCCCTGGGCAGTGCCGCTGCTAATATAGACATTCGAGTCGGTTGTTGTCAGCGTGGCGTTCGTAGTGGCACTCAGAATATAGCCTTCATTCAAGGTTGCACTGGTGACGCTGCCTTTGGAAACAATATTAAGTGTGCCACCGGAAGATACTGTCGTATAGCTGGCGCTGCCGCTGTTAGCCACAGTCTGAATGCCGGTGGCATTAACGGTCGTGCTGGTGGCGCTGGCGCCGGCGGCCACAGTTTGAGTGCCGCTGTTAATGACGGTATTGACCGCGCTGCCGCTCACAGTCATAGTACCACCCTTATTAATAGTCGTGTTGCTGGCGCTGTGGCCGCTAGACACAGTCAGAGCGCCGCCGCTGTTTAAAGTAATGTTCTGGGCAATGCCGCCGCTGATATAGACATTCGGGTCGGTTGTTGTCAGCGTGGCTCCCGTAGTGCCGCTTAAGATATAGCCGTCATTCAGCGTTGTATCAAGGGCGCTGGCGTTGCCGATAAGGGTAAGCCGGCCTCCGCCATTGACGACGGTATCGGCGGCGCTGCCGCCGCTGGACACAGTCAGAGTGCCGCTGCTGTTGATTGTTGTATTGACGGCGGTATGGCCGGTCAGAACAGCCAGAGCGCCTGCAGTCAGAATACCGCTGTTTAAAGTAATGTTCTGGGCAATGCCGCCGCTGATATAGGCATTCGGGTCGGTTGTTGTCAGCGTGGCTCCCGTAGTGCCGCTCACCAGAATATAGCCGGCATTCAGAGTTGTATCAATGGCACTGGCGCCGGCAAGAATGGTAAGTTTGCCGCCGGAAGATACTGTCGTATCGGTGGCAGTGCCGGACACAGTCAGAGCTCCGCCGCTGTTGACAGTGGTATTGACCGCGCTGTCGCCGCTTAGGACAGTCAGAGCGCCAGTGTCGCTGTTTAAAGTAATGTTCTGGGCAACGCTGCCGCTGATATAGACATTCGGGTCGGTTGTTGTCAGCGTGGCTCCGGTAGTGCCACTCCGCAGAACATAGCCTGCATTCAGGGTTGCATCGGTTACGCTGCCGCCGGAGGAAATGATAAGTATGCCGCCGGAATTCACTGTCGCAGAGCTGGCGCTGCCGTCGCTCTTCACATACAGAAAACCGGAGCTATTGATGACGGTATTGACCGCGCTGTCGCCGCTTAGAACAGTCAGAGCGCCGCCGCCGTATAAAGTAATGTTCTGGGCAGTGCCGCCGCTGATATAGACATTCGGGTCGGTTGTTGTCAGCGTGGCTCCCGTATCGGCAACTAACCCATAGCCTTCCGCCAGGTTTGTATCGAGGGAGCTGCCGCCGGAGGCAATATTAAGGCTGCCGGCGGAATTCACTGTTGTATAGCTGGCGCTGCCGCCACTGTTCACAATCTGCGAACTGCCACTATTGATGGTCGTGCCGCTGGCGCTGCCGTCGCTGCACACAATCTGCTTACCGCCGCTGCCGACGATCGTGTCGTAGGCGATGCCACCGCTGTTCACAGACTGACTGGCATAAAATGCGTCGAGAATTGTGCCGTAGGCGACGCCGCCGTTGTTTACATTCTGAATACCGCCGCCGGGGTTGGCGACGAGGGTGATGGTGGTATAGTTCGTGCTGCCGCCATCGTTTACAGTTTGGGTACCGCCGCTGATGGTGGTATTGACGGCTGTGCCACCGCTGTTGACATTCTGAATACCGTAGTCGCTAATGATGGTACCGGAGGCGATGCCGCCGTTTATATATTGGGTAGTGCCGATACCTCTGATGATGGTATTGGACACAAAGCCGCCGCCGTTGACATACTGGATGCCTCTAAGGTTGATGACAGTATCGGTCGCACTGCCGCCGCTGTTTACGTTTTGAACACCGCCGCCGTTGATGGTGGTATAGTTCGTGCTGCCGCCATCATTTACAGTTTGGGTACCGCCGCTGCTGACGATGGTACCGGACGCGCTGCCGCCGCTGTTGACATTCTGAGTGCCGCCGCTGTTGACAGTGTCGCCATAGGCGGGAGTATTATCGTTGGCCGGTTCTACATCTTTCGTTTCCCCGGCATTAATTGTTTGCGCATAGGCGGTGCTGAAGAACAAGCGGTTCAGCAACTGGCCGGTGCCGTTGAAGCTGGTGACCAGGTTCCGGCCCATTTCGCCCTGCAGGGGCGCAGGCAGGGCGGCGGCCGGCGACGCCGCCGTTAAAGCAACGATTGGCATGACGTTGCTGAAAGCGTTGACCAATGCCATAGCCACCGCCAGGCTTTTTTGCCGGTTTTGCTTTTGCAGTTGTTTTTTGATTTTTTTTGACACTGCTTATTTCACTCCTTTTCTTGGCCTGAAGTTATAACCGTCCGACCTCAATCGGCGCACTTTAGAACCTTTCGACATTAAATGATACGGCAATAGCGATATCAATTTCTTTGGGAGGTTCTTCAAACGGCGCGCTGACCTGAGCCGACTCTAAGGCGCTGGAGTCTAAGACAGCATAGCCGCTGCTTTTTTGCACCCGTAAAGAATTTCCTTTGATGTCGCCTGCTGAAGTAATGGTAAAGGCGATCGTCGCAGTGCCTTTCATCCCGTTTCCCCTGGCTTCTTGGGGATACGTCAGATTGCCCCGGACCTTTCTTGCTACCCTGGCCATGTACTGTTGGAGACTGTCTTCCGTCACCGGACTGATGGTTTGTTGTTTTTGCTCTGTTGCCTCGTCCGCCGTATGGGGCGCCGCCAAAACCGGTTTGAAAGGCGCCTCTTCCACTTTTTCTACCAGCACCGGACTTTTTACGGTTTGATAGTTAGCCGGTGCCGGCGTCGGTGCCGGCGTCGGCGCCGGCAGAACCTTGTTCACTGGCTGCGGCTCTGCCACTCTCTCGTGTTTCTCTTCCAGTTGACGGTTGGCAACCATCCCAAAAACCTCAATCCTGAGCCGTTCTGCTCTGTTTGGCTGCGCCTCCGCCGCGTGCAGGGTGGTCAAAAACAGCGGAGAAATCAGGCTTACATGCAGCAGTAAAGAAATTGCGAGCCAGTGGAAAAGATTAAGTTTTCCCAACCAATGCACCCTCACATCATCCTCGTATAACGTATTTACGGTGTTATGCTACATCATGTATCATTACACCGCATAAGCCTTGTTGTGCCGAATGGTTAACTGTGGCCCTTAGTCTGCACCGCGACCTTCTGAAAACTCATTTGTTTCAAAAGGTCGACCACATCAATAAAATATTGCAGGGTGACGTCCTTATCCGCCCGGATGACGAAACTGGTTTCCCGGCCCAAAGGCTGGAGGTTCGCCTTGAGGGAGTCCAGCGTGACCGCTTTCCCATCGAAATAAATGGTTCCGGTCTTTTCTATCTCTATTGCTACAGCCTGATCCGCCTGCGCGACACTTTGGGAAGCCTGCGGCAGATTGACCGGGATTCTGCCGCTGGCAATAAAGCTGGAGGTAACCAGGACGATGGTCAAGAGCACCAGCATGATGTCCACGAAGGGGATAACGTTCATATTTTCAAACGGCTTTTCGTCCATTGGCAATCTCCCATTCCAGCATTAGTACCCTGACTTTCCGCAACAGCGCATTGTACAGCACTACCGCCACCAGCGCCACTATCAGCCCTACTGCGGTTGCTTTCAGCGCCAGGGCCAGTCCGGTCATAATCTTGCCGGTGTCCATGGCGACATCGGTTCCCATGTTGTAGAAGGTCAACATAATGCCCAGTACGGTGCCCAGCAGCCCCACATAGGGAGCATTCGCCCCTACCGAAGCGACGAGGAACAGTCTCCGGGTTAGTATCAGTTCTAAGGATTTGATATCCTGAAAGTCCGTAATGTTCAGATTCCGGTAAAAAACGTAGCGTTCCAGCGATATGGCCACCACGGCTATACTCAGAACCAGTAAAATCCCGATAATACCGTAATCAATTACATTAGGCAGCACTTTTGCAAGCATATTGATTTCTCCATTCTTTTTTTGTTTTCCTCAGTTTTATCGTGGCAATCCCCTTTTGTCATCCTGAGCCTAAGCGTTAGCAAAGGAGCTCTTTTGACTGGTTTGAGATTGTTTGCTGTGCTCAGGATGACAGATGCGGTACACAATTTCATTCCAATGTCAACAACTTAGCGATTAACTGCTTGTTATTCTTGAGGTGTGAACATTGATTATTTTTTACCTTTGGAGTCGTCGTCCTCATTGTTAGGTTCGGCGTCTTCCAACTGATATTCGACTCCATCCGCCTGCACGGCTGTGATGTCGGCCGAATAACTGCTTGCGTCGCCCGACGACACTTGCCACAGGTTGTCCGGATTCGACCGATCCTCTGCCGTTTTCAACGTATGGCCCTCAGTTTGGCCGGACTGCTCGCTGATGCCGGCCTGCGCTATCGCGATTGCTTGTTCTTGCGAAGCGTACATGCCGGCATTCGCTTGTTCCGCCGTGGCTTGGTTGGCCAGATTTGTAGCTTCAGACCGCGCCTCGGCGGCCTGCTGCGCTTGTTGTGTATTCGATGACAACGGCCCCTGCGTGGACGATGGCCCGGTATCGGTAGTGCTGGTCAGACCGGTCATACTGCCCTTGCCGATACCGCCGTAAGCGCCTGAAGTCGCGGAACTGTAAGTATTCCCTTCCATGGTGGCGGCAGCGGAAACGTTCCCTGCGAAGGCACCGGTGTTAGTGACTGTATTGACTGCACTGCTGACAGCCAGTAGCGAGCCGAAGGAGGAGGAATTGGTGATGCTGCCACCTGCCAGGGTTCCAACAAAGCCGCCTATGCCGGCTGCGCCGTCGTTCAGGCCGCTTGCCCAGCTAATGACCTTCCCCTGACTGAGGACCACATTTCCGGTCGCATAGGAGTTGTCAATAGTGCCGCCGCTGTTTGTTCCGACAAACCCGCCCACAGCGGAAAAGGAGGCATATTGGGAATTGGGGTTTGTCCCCACGTTCACGTTCCCTGTGGCCCCGGAGTTGAAGATGGAGCCGCTGTTTGATCCGGCGAACCCGCCTGCATTATTATTTGTAGCAGCGTCTTGATATGACGTTACGTTTCCTAAGGAGACGGAGTTCTGGATGACAGCGGTGGTTCCAGAATTACTCCCGACTAGGCCGCCGACATTACTCGAATTGTTCGTATCCACGTCCACATTGGCGTAGCCTCCGTAGATGACGCCGCTGTTGATGCCGACCAGGCCGCCGACGCCAGGAGCGATCGAGTAACCTCCGAGTGAGTTCGTAGGGTTGGTAACGATTATGCTGCCGGTTGCTGCAACATTGATGATTTTGCTGTAGTTATACCCGGCGATGGCACCGATGTAGCCCCGGTCGGAGGTAATATTTACATTGGTCAGGCTGAGGTCGCGGATGACGCCGTAATTAGTACCTACCAAGGCAAGGTAAAAGCTGCTGCTGTCTATGGTCAGATTGGCGATATTGTTCCCCAGCCCCTCCAAGACGGCTCCAGAAGAAAATTTGCTTATCAGAGAATCGGTTAAGGCCGTGTCCGGAGCAATCAGGTTTGACGCCAGCGCATAGAACCCGACGCCGCCATTCTTGTTGATGACGCTTATATCGTGAGGGTTGGCCGAGCCGTCGGCCAGGGTCGGGGAAGCGATGCTGGTGATGAGCGTGTATTGATTGCCGTTGATGGTCAGAGGATTGGCGGCGGTATTGCCGCTGAAATCAATCCGGCCGACGTAGGTCCCGGTCTTTTTGTCGAAGAGGGGGCTAAGCCCGCCCAGGGGCGTTCCGTATTTGGAAGTCGGATTGCCCTTGGCGTCCGTACTCGTATCAATGTCGTCATTGTAGTTCATGACGAGACTTCCTTGGTTAGCGGCGGTCATTACGGCGTTGAGGTTGACGAATTTGCCGGCGTTGAGCGTCAGGGTACCGGCCGACCAGTTGACCGTATCGTTAACGTTGATGTTATTGCCGGTGAACGACCACGCCCCGTCGTTAGTCCAGCTTTGCGGCGCGTTGAAATTGATATTGCCGGTGGCATTGGCGGTGAGCGTATTCACCTGCAGGGACGAGGGCGAGTTGATGTTGATGTCCAGCAGCGCGTTCAGCGCTAACCCGGAGGAGGCGCCGCTGCCGGTAATAGGCGCGTTGACATTGATCTTGTTGGTGGCATTGAGGGTCAACGTTGTGTTGGCCGACCAGTTCACTGTATCGTTGACGTTGATGCTGCCGTCGTAGCCGCGGCCACCGGTTGAGAGGATCAGCACATTGTTGGAGCCGAGTTGGCTGCCGAGCTCAACGCCGGTAATGTCGCCGCCTACCGCCGAGATGGTGAAGCCGTCCGGGTCAAGCAGCCAGGTGCCTGTTTTCCCGTTAGCAGCCACGGTGGTGATGAGGGCGTTGTTGCCAATCTTCAGTTTCTTGCCGCTGGTCTCAATGAAGCCACCGTCACCGCTGCTTGTGCCGCCTTTGGCGCTGGCTGTCCCGTTAAAGGAAGTGGCGCCGTCGGACCAGACTACGATTGTGCCGCCGTCGCCTGCGGTGATGGCGTCGGCGTTAATGGTGACGTTGTTGGCGACCGTAGTAGTGGCGGCATTTTGTTCCGGACCCCGGCCCTGCTTGTTGCCGCCGAGGAGAACCGTACCGCCGCCGTTAGCGCCGGACACGTCGATCGCCGTTCCGGCCGCCAGGGTGAGGTCATTGCCCAAAACCTTGACCGTGCCGCCGGTTTGCCCGGCGTCTTTGCCGGAAGCGTCCAGCACGCCGCTGTTGACAACCGCGCCGACGCTGCCGCCGTCAAGCGTGATGATCCCGTTGGAATTTCCAATGCTTTGCGCCTCAATTACGCCGGTGTTTTTGAGTACTGAGCCGGCCAGGTCGCTGGCTGCTCTGGCGGTCATAACCACCTGCCCGCCGTTGGCCTGAATAAGCTTGTGGTTCTCGGCCAGGGCATCCAGGGCTTCTTGCGTTACGGCCAGGCTATACAGTCCGTCGCCGTGAAAGTCAAGGGTGGCGGCACTGCCGGCCCCCAGCGCAACCGTGCCCTGGTTGGCAACGATTACCCCTTGGTTGGAAACCTGGGCGCCTAAAAGAGCTACATAGCCGCCGCTCACTGCTGTAATCGAGCCCTGGTTAATGACCGAACCGCCATTTCCGGTAAAATCATACTTTCCTTTTTGAAAATCGGCGTCGGAAATAGATAACGTGGAAGCCACAATCCCGCCGACATTTACCGACGAGCCAGGCGCGAATAAAATCCCGTTGGTATTAATCAAAAACACTTGGCCATTGGCATTCAGCTTGCCGTAGATGCTGGAGGCGTTATTGCCCACCACCCGGTTTAAAGCGATAGAGCTTGCTCCGGGCTGCAGAAAGTTGACCGTCTCATTGGCGCCAATGTTGAAGCTCTGCCAGTCAATGCTCAGTTTGTTGGTGGTCTGGGTGATATTGGTGATATTGCCGCTTTGGCTGATGCTGCCGGCCCCGGCGGTAATCTGGCCGCCGTCCAGGCTGGCATAGGCCGGCAGGGTCATAGCCGATAGCAGCAGGGTGGCTGCCGCCACCGGCGGCAGTATAATCTTGGCCAGGGCTTGCAGCGAACTCCGGCCCGGGTTTAGTGACCGGGCTGCTGATTGCCCTTGTTGCTGACGGTCCCACTCGCGTCGCCATTTTCGTTTCATAGATGATCACTCCTTTAATTTGCTTGCTGGTAGAAGAAGCCCCACCCCGAGGCTGTTGAGCTTTCCTCCCGTTCTCCCTCCTTTGTCATTACCATTCTGTTAGGTTAGAAATACCGTGCGCCGACCAACCACCAGCGGCCGTGTTTGTCGCTTTCCGTAGTGGCCTGGCTGGAGGATAGCTTCCACGCGTAATCGACCCGAAGGTTGTATTTTTGCCACTTGTTTAGTATTAAACCCAGCCCCGCGCCGCTGAGCGTCCGGGAGGGAGAGCTGTCTTTCCAGTTGTTTTTACTGCCGCCGACATGGCCGCTGTCAATAAACGCTGCCAGTTGGAATTTGGGCGTAGGCAGGTCATAGCGCAGTTCTCCGGTTAGTATATAGCCCTCATCGCCGTAAGCTTCGCCCTGGGGATAGGCTCGTACGCCATTGGCTCCCCCGAGATAGAGCTGCTCCGAAGAATCAAGGTTCTTGTTGGCCAACTGGCCTTTGATCGACAGATATAAATTCAACCGGTCTTTCAAATGCTGGTAGCGGCTGGCAGTAACGTTTACTTTAGTGTAATGTCCTGCAGTCTGCGCTCCTTTGGCGTCGGTAACCTCCCAGTTGTTTCCGTAAATATCCTCTTTGCCGGTAAAATTGAGCCGACCGCTCACCAGGCTTAGCTCGAAATTGTTTATGCCGCGGCTGTCCCGGCTGATACCGTTAAGGCCCAAGGTAACAAAATCGGTTTTCCGCCGGTTGGAGGAGTTGAACAAGTCAATATCGTCAACAAGCCGGCGCGTAGCTACGCCAATCTGTCCATAAAGATCATAATTGCGGGAACGGACGAACGGGTACTGGCCATAAACGCCATAGGTTTCGGATTTGCCGTTGGCCGAAAGGAGAGCATACTCCTCTTTAAGAGTGTAGTTAAGGCGCGAATAATGCACCCCCAGCCGCCAACCCTGGCTGCCGGCCGGGAGCAGGTAATTTAGGCTGAGATTGCTCATGCCGTTGCCGGTATAACTGCCGCCAATGCTCAGCACGTCCCCCTGGCCGGTGGCATTATTGAAGTTGATGTCCAGGTTGCTCTGTTCGGAACCGGTGTAACGGTTGCCGTAGTTGTTCGCCAATAAAGTCGCAGTCACTGTGTTGGCATCCTTGATATCGACAACAAGTTCAGTGGTGCCGTCCTCCTTGCCCGGAGTCAGAACAGATTGAACTTTGATTCCGCCAATATTGTTTAGAAGGAGCAACACGCGTTCCAGTTCGTCTCGTTTCACATAATCCCCAGCCTTGATGCCGCTTAAAAATTTGGCGGCAGCCGCATTGGACAGCCTGGAGTGGTTCCGGATATCAATCCCGCTGTACTTTCCAGGCATTACAGCTATTTCCACTATGCCGTCCCTTATTTCCTGAACCGGAATATAGGCGATGGCCACCACAAAGCCCTGGTTGCGGAAATACTGGGCAATGCGGCCGGCGACCTCTTTCTGTTCATCCAGGGTAAGTTCTTTGCCCACCGCGTCTTTAACCAGTGCCTGCAGCTTGTCCTCACTGTAGATGCTCTGGCCGGTGATATGAAAACCGCGGACTTTAATCCTGGGGCCTGCTGCTGGCTTGGGCGCCTCTTGCTGCTGTTCGTTCACCGTTTGCTGTTCATTCACTTCGATGCTGACGTTGTTTTTCGGCTGGGTGGGAAGTTGCTTTTGTTTTACACTGTCGGCTACCTGGCCGGCGATTTGACCGGTATTGGGAGCAGCGGCCAAAGCCGGCAAAGTTGTTCCGATGGTCAGCGCTAAAACGGGAAGCAGGCAGCATATCCTGCTGCGCAGTAATGATCTGTTTCGTTGCATAATCTCATCCTTTCCGCGTTAATAAAGCCTATAATAATTGCGAATAATCTGTTTTCATTAAAAACAACCCTCCTAATTTTGTTTTACCGAGTCTGTATCCCCCCTTTCAATTGGTCATAAATGGTTACCTCTCCACATCCAAAGTAGATTTTTTGGTATGTAAGTTAGCTAATAAATCTGCCTAGTGAAAAAAGGTAAATTGTACACTTGCTGTCTGTTTTGAAAATTAAAAAAGGCATATCGATTAACCGAAGCCAAAGCTTCAGTGTAATCGATATGCCTTTTTTTACTCAACTAACCACACTTACTTCACAGCTAGCTGATACCGCAGTCTAAAATTATCTAACACAGGAAACAAAATGCAATGCGATTATTATAATATAATAACCATTTAGAAATTAACCAAGGCTAACGTGTTCTATCGACTCATTTACCAACATGATTTATTAATTCCACCCTAAATCTGGAATTGGTACATTTAATTATATTTAAGCAAACATGCCTCTGACTTATTCGAAACAAATATTTAACCGGAGCTCCCAGTATATAGCATAAAAGTAGCCGATTGACATCATTGTGACCTGTGATGAGAATATTCCCCGTAGAGCTTCTCAAAATATCATGAAAAGCGGATACCACTCGCCTACTGCAATCAATATAACTTTCACCTCCGGGCACACAATAGTAGCTCAAATCTGTGCCCCGTTCCCTAAAAGCTTCGGGATAATTTTTAGCAATCTCAGTGATCGTCCTACCTTCCCATTTGCCGAAATTAATTTCCCGCAGCTTTTTATGAGAGATAACAGCAATCGCCTTGGGTGAAGCTATAATTTCAGCAGTTTGTCTTGACCGGGAAAGGTCACTGCAATGTACCGAACTAATATCCACATCCCCAAGTCTCCTGCACAAGTTCCGCGCTTGATTAATACCCTCTTCGTTCAACGGTACATCGATTTGCCCAATGTACCGTCGTTGATCGTCACCCAACTGAATTTTCCCGGGGCGTACTAAATACACTAGCCTATTTGCTTTCATTCTTGTCATCCACTCTCTGTATTGTTTAACCCGAGAGAACCTCATACAAAATAACAATGCAATTGCCGATATACCAGTTCATATTACCACTTTAGATCACAGGCAAACAAAAAGTTGCCAGGGCCATAGAAAAGCTGCTTGGCAACACAAAAATACTCGCGTAACCAGAACTTCAAGCAACAAACCTAATTAGCGACATTGCTTGTGTATATACTGTCACTTAAATAAATAAAATAGTAATTAATGTCAACCTAACTAAAATAATAATACATAAATAATCATAAATCAACAAAATTATTATATTTATTAATTTTATGATTGTTTATGTATAATATATTTATTGGTGAAATAAAACCCTAATACTAATAAGAGGTCGTCCCAAAAGATTAAAACTTTGAGACGACTGTTAATTTGCAGAATATGCCGGAAATCAAGTAAACATAAACCGTTCCAATTTGCTATAATGTATTGCACATTATTACATCAACGGAGGCGGATTACGCAATAATAAAAAACACTGCCGAACCTTACACATATTTATGATTGTGCCGCTGCCTGATACAGCGAATGTGCCGTCAATAGGATTGGCTCTACAAAACCCTTTCCCCTAATAACGACCCCATCAGGTCTACCGCCACTTTAGCAGTCTGATTCCTATTATCTAATATGGTGTTCACTTCCACGAACTCGGCGCTGGTAACAATATTAGCTGCAGAAATAAGTTCCATGGCTAAATGGCTTTCACGGTATGTTAATCCGCCAAGTACCGGTGTACCAACACCCGGTGCGTGCAAGGGGTCGATGACATCCATATCAAAACTCACGTGAACACCATCAGTGCCATCAGTTGCAATCTTAATGGCCGCTTCCATCACCTTAGCCATACCCATTATGTCGATATCATGCATGGTGTATACGATAACACCAAGTTCTTTAAGTAGTATTTTCTCCCCTGGGTCCAAATCCCGAATACCAATCATTACAAACTTCTCCGGGTCAAGTTTTGCAGCCCGGCCTCCGACTCCGGTCAACCGCTCATGACCATGGCCCAAACACACCGCCACCGGCATTCCGTGAATATTACCGGACGGCGAAGTTGCAGCAGTATTAATATCGCCGTGGGCGTCGAACCATAGAACACCCAACTTCTTTTTATGCTGGAGCACACCGGAGATAGTACCAATAGCAATGCTATGGTCACCGCCGAGAATCAGGGGAAAACGTGATTTTGCCATTTCCTCAGCTACCATGCGGCAAAGCTCAGTGTTAACTCTTTCAATTTCGTCCAGATATTTTAGACTCGTTCCGTCCATATAGCAGGAGTCTGGCCTATTAGCCACAATATCTCCCTTGTCGTCAATTTCATAACCGAGTGCCTGGAGTTTTTCACCCACCTTTGCATACCGGATAGCACTAGGCCCCATATCTACGCCCCGGCGATCCGCACCTAGATCTAATGGTACTCCGATAATTGAAATGCGACTATTAATAGTTGGATTCATAGGAAGAACCCCCTTAACCGTATACCTTATCATCTTACTCATAATGAAGTGTAGTCTCGGATAAAGCTTCGGTTCGGCAAATTGGTAACCAAAACTAGGTTACTGATTTTCCCTTAATTTAATACCTGATTAAATAATAATACCCCATAGGGTAAGCCTGTTACGGCTCTCTATGGGGTATTATCACTGTTTCTACAATATTTCATTGGAAGTAATCTGTACTGAAAAGTCACCTTTACTTGTATGCTTAATGACACCCTTCTTACCAGCACCATCATCAACCGTAATAGCTTGCAGGTTGTGAGTCATCATAAAGTTAAGCACATCCTGTTTTACGAAGGCTTCCCAACTCACCTTCTTTGAATTAGCTTGTTCTGCATTTCCTACTACATCTTCTGTCATAATTAACCGCTCCCTTTTCTTCATCCTAAAACGAGTTGTTATCTTAGTACGCGAGTCAAGACTCCCGCCTCTACAGGCGGCGTTAATTCAGGTGGAGTAGACTCTCCACCTGAATCCCCAATGTTTCAGCTATGCTGAAACAAGTTCACTTAGCTTTCGCAAGCAATATTCCGGTTACTTCCTGAATAATAAATTCGATATCTGCAAGCATACTATACAATGTTCTACCACTAGGCATAGTTTTCTCCTGCTGAATAAACCGGCACCCGTCCTCCCGCAAAGTTTGAATGTTTCTTTGTACTACCGGTTTTTCGTACATTTTGGGATTCATGTGAGGAGCAAAAACGGTGACTGCCTCTGTTGACAGGATAGTCGTAGACAGCATGTCGTCCGCTATACCGTTAGCCGCTTTTCCAATAATGTTTGCAGTTGCAGGAGCAATTAATAATAAATCTGCCTTATCTGCAAGCTTTTTGTGCCCCGTATTCCACGAAACCGGATCTGCAAATTGATCCAGGACAACCGGATTGCCAGAGGCATTGCGGAAGGTCAATGGCGCAATAAATTTCGTGGCGCTATTTGTCATAATTACATCTACATTAGCGTGCAGTGCGACCAGTTTGCTTACAATATCAGCCGCCTTATATGCCGGACTGCATCCGGTCACCGCAACTATAATATTTTTCCCTTTAAGCATTTTATCTATCTCTTTTCTATATTTATATTTCTACCATCATACCAAATATAGGTATCTATATACTTCTAAACAAACCAATTACTTTGCCTGCAATAGACACATTCTCTGCATATATGGGTTCCATTGAATCGTTCTCTGGTTGTAGCCGAATGCGTCTTTCTTCTTTGAAAAAACGTTTTACAGTAGCCTCTTCATTATCTATCAAAGCCACTACAATTTCGCCGTTACAAGCATTGCTTTGTTGCCGGACAAGCAAGTAATCTCCGTCTAAGATACCAGCGTTGATCATACTATCACCTTTAACTGCTAACATAAACACATTATCTTCACTACCGATTAATTCTGCAGGTAGAGGGTATGTTTCTTCCACGTTTTCAACGGCAAGTATCGGCTGACCGGCGGTAACTACGCCAACAAGCGGAACTGGGATAACCGTCTTGTGTCTCCAAGGTGCTTCATCAAGTACGTCAATTGCGCGCGGTTTAGTAGGATCACGTTTTATATAACCTAATGATTCCAATTTAGTCAGATAGGCATGTACTGTGGAACTGCTGCTAAGTCCGACTGCTTCGCCTATCTCCCGAACAGACGGAGGATAACCTTTAGCCCGAAGGTTTTCTTTTATATAATCCAATATTTCTTTTTGCCTTTTGTTTAGTGAATCGACGGTCACTTTTACCACCTCAAGATAATTGTACCATAAAACGGCAGAAAAGAGAACGTTAGTTCGAAAAATTTTATCGAACATACTTGCGGAGAACATATGTGCTATGTTATAATAACAGCAACCAAACATACGTTCAATTAAAGAGGTGTTTATATTATGAGAAAGACAATATTGGTACTGTCACTAGTTCTTGTTATATTGGCTCTTACACCGTTGGCTATTTCTCGTGCTTTTGTTGAACCCACTATATATGAGACGATCTACGTAAAACCAGGAGATACAGTTTGGCAAATTGCTGCTAAATACATGACAGATAAAGATGATGTTAGGGAAGTCGTTTTTGAGATTAGGCGGATAAATAAATTAGATAACAACGCGAAGGTTTATCCCGGACAAGCTTTGAAAGTGCCTGTTAAATCTTGAATGATATCACTTTAACTATAAGATATATACATACCAGAAAACACGGCTGCGATGGCCGTGTTTTCTATTTACTTTGGTATATTTCGGGGGAGTAAACCATATCCGACAATATCCGCCATTGCAGCTAAGGCATCTGCATGCGTCATATTGCTTTCCTCAAGAAACCGGAAATTAAATAAATCATTCATTGCACTAGTAACAATTTGCCTGAGTACAACTACATTGATAGGGCGAAGCAAGTTATTTTCTATGTTTGAGATAATAAAAGATGTCAAGTGATTTAGTTGCTTCTGGCGAAACTCTGATACCAATTGCCATTCATCAGGATAATAATGGCAAAGGTTATCATAAAGACTATGATTGTTAATGGCTCCAAACACTTTTGGTGAAATTTTAAGCAAAGCCTGAATTTTCTCTGCAACGGATAATGCAGGGTTGCTGTAAATCTCCTGTTCCTGTTCCTGAATATCCTGAATAGCGGTAGTTAAGATATCATGTACAAGTTGATTTTTAGAGGTAAAGTGCTCGTATAAGGAAGTTTTGCTGAGACTAAGACGTCTGGCCAGATCGCTCATTGTAAATTTTACACCTCGGGTTTTCATCTCCTCCGCTGCGGCCATGAGAATACGCTTTCGCAAAATAAGATCACCTCAATTAGTTTGTACTCAAATGACAAAAACATTAACTGCTTCATGACGTCCCGCCACTCCTTGAAGCCAGGAAACGATCATTTAACTCTTCTTGCAGCCTTTCAATTCCACAGCTGCGGATATAATCCCACCCCACCCATTTAAAGCTGGCGTTCACCGGCAAACTTCTACCGCCTTGCAGATGCGCCGATGGAAAGAATGCCTCATCGAAAATGCGGGCTGCTTGCGGTCCAGTTAGATAGTCAACCAGCTCTTTTAGCTCTACCGCTTTGCTAGCTTTGACTAAAAGTGATACCGGATAAACAATCGCTCCATCCGCCGGCCAGATAACCTCAATGTCCTTGCGTCCATTAAGTGTCTCGGCAAAAAAGCGCGGCATGATATATATCGGCGGCAATCCGTTGTTCGAACTGCTTAATTCTTTTACCATCTGGGCCGGGTGTAACCCATAGCGTACCGCTCGGGCCAGCCCTTTGATACCATCGTTGCCATAGTCCTTATAATAATAAAGTTGCAAAGCATCGCAGAAAATGTCCCCGTGACCACGCATCACAACTTGATTTTCAAATACAGGATCCAATAGGTCACCCCAAGTGCGCGGAACTGGCAAACTGCCCAACCGTTTTTTTTCAATGACCATGACCAACGCATTCACTGCCAATATAAAAAAATGACACTGCGGATCAAGTAGCTGAGCCGAAAGAAAGCGCGGATTAGCCTGTTGACCGGTTGCCTGTAGAAAAATCCCGGTTTTGACAAATCGCTCGACAAATTTATCATGCAAAAATTCATAACCTGTTGTCAGAATAATGTCCGGAATTTCATCTGGGTCTTCAAAATAGGGAATGTACTCTTCATAGTGAATATACTTGTTGGCCGAAGTATCAATATTATAATGTAAATCTACTCCTTTCTCGCACCGCAGGTGATTCAGCACTAATTGAAGTTCTCCCTGTAAAGGAACTTTCAGCGGACAAGGCAAGAGTGCAAGTAAATTAAGGCATTTTCCGTTTTCCACTACAGATGACGACAGTTTAGAATATTGCCTAACTTCATAAATTTTTTCCTCGAGTAGTTTAATGAAAACGTCGGCATTCAACTTTTTACTTTTTAAGGCAGTCTTCAGTTTTAGTACCGTTCCCAACTCCCTCTGAAATTCCTTATCAGCAAACTGGGGAAACCCATTCGTGATAAAAACTTCGCGAGTCTCAGGATACATCTCAAGGATTTGAGAAATTGTCAGGTCTAGCTCAATCAACATCACCACTCACCCTCCAGATCGTTATTACTTGCCCGCTAACGCATAAGAAAAGACTTGGCTTGTGTCAAGCCGACAGAAGCCTTAGTCATTCAATCCAGGGAAAGATAACCTTTCCATTTAGATAAAAAAAATCAACTGAAAAAAGCATCGCTTTCATTCCAGTTGATACTACACTGTACCAAAGTACTTTCCTTAAAATTATCTATAGGATATCCTTGCATTCATATTACAACCAAACCGAATTCACGTCAATGCTAGCATCAATTTAACTTCCTTGCTTATTTTTATTTGTTTATGTTTGTATAAAAATAACTATTGATGACAGCAGCTTATTACTATATAATTATTACCATAATTAATTTTAGTTTTGTTTTGTTTTATTAGTTCTAGTTTGGTGTCACAATGAAGTGCCGGCCGGATGAATATTCATTCGCGCCGGCACTACTATTAGGAGGCGATTATTCATGACGGTCAGTGGTTCGGCAATATCGTTATTTAATTCCCCAAAAGCAGATAGTGGTTTTCAAGTTCTCTTGGTCGATGCTTATTCACAGTCACTTTTATTTCAGAAAAGGAAGCTAAATAACCTACAGGCAAATGTTTCAAGTGTCCAAAGCACGGTGGATTTAAACAGAAACATAAGTCCATTCACCGTCAACCCCGAACAAGAACTTACAGATATGCACAACCAGCTTATAACTATCTGCCTTCATAACCCAAATTTAAATGACTTTCATCTTCATAGCAAACTCCGTAAAACTAACCCCACTTTGACAATGGATACTCTGTATCGATTAAAGCAAGAGTGTGGTTTAAGTAATCGTGAGGCGATCTGCAACATTTTGTTAAATCGGATATTTCTAGGCTGTAATAACGAATTAAATGCTACCCAACTAAAATTCATCTATAAGATGCATCCTGAATTGCATGACCGCGATGTACGTCCAAGCCGCCCTGGCGAACTTATTGTTTACAAATGTCTTTTCGGAAAAAGGTTGGCGAAAAAGGGAAGCTTATATGTCCATATATTTATAGACATGTTTAACGGCTGGAGTTTTGCCAGAATTAGCTCAAACCGTTTATTAAAAGAAGGAATTAGAATACTTCAAAAACATATTGAGCCAATTTATAGCAAAAATGGTTTTTACATTAACAACATTCTTCAAGCAATGCCAACTTATCGTAACAAACAAAACACCATGCCACTTGCAAACCAAAATGGGTTAACCGCTAAAATTCAATGGGAAATAAGTACGCGTCAATTCGGACTAATCAAACACTTTCAGCGTCAACTTGTAATAAGCAATTTTTTTGAAAATTATCGAGAAGAACTATCTTCTTTTCGTATGCTCATTGCCTTTTCAAACCTAATCAAAAGATATAATGCAGAATTCAATTTTTGCCAACAACGTCCTATGCTGCGATCTACTACAATTAAACCATTATAACTAGCTAAAATCTATAGCAAAAGCAAGTTTCCGGACTAGTATTTGGGGCAAAGCATCACGGTTTTCCCTGGTAACGGCGATGAGCTTCACTTGGGGATGATTTCTGACTCGATCAATCCAACCTTTGCTTGCCTGTTTTATGACGCCAAAAACCGGTGTATTGCCATCAAGAGTATCAACAACTTCCTTTTGAAAAGCAAGCGCTTCCCATTCCAAGCTGCCACATTCATCCATCAAAATCAACTTTGAGCTGGTTCTGGCAGACCTGATCAGTTCAACGCCATAATTGTCAAATTTCTTCGTTAACGTCTGAGGGGGATTGCCTTCGGAAAAACGCACAACAACATTTTCTGCCCCAAAACGCTTTGGTTCAGGGGCAGAATTCATATACAGCAGTTTGTTTGGCAATTCCCTGTCCGGACCGTAGTACGTTTTAAAACCACCAGGAATTATCTTCAATTGGGCAAGGGTTTTAGCAATTACCGTGCTTTTCCCGACTTGTATTTCACCCGTCAGAAATATATGCATTTTATTCATAGACCCCTTTGACTCCGAATACAACGAGTCAGCACACCCCCGCTTTTTACGGTAGAGCACTGATACGACTAATGTTACCACGCCTTAGTAAGACGTGCAATATGCAGCCAGAGCAATCTAATTCAATAATTCAAAGTTTTCTTTTGGCCATCAAGATAATCACAGATAGAACGAAATTCTTTTATGTCGGTGATTTTTTTTAAGTCCCGGAGATCAAAAATAATGTCTGTATGTTTATGTTTTATTAACTCCATATCATATAATTCACATTCAATAAATCCTGCTCTCCAACTATGAATATATGGTAGGAAGTCATCCCAATTGCGCTCGAAATATTTTACCTTGGCAAAACATAATTGGTATATATAAAAAATAATCCTTATAACCGAGGATTTTTTTGCGAATTTGTGGCTAAAAAATATTTTTTGGGGATATTTTCCCTTGGGCCTTTCCCAATATAAATCAGAATTACAATGAAGATCGTATTTGATGAGCACTTTTCGTTTTTCGTCATCTAACTCTTCCATTACTATTTGATTTCTGACGTCATCACATTGTACCTTTAACTTTTGGTAATCCACCTGTGAACCTCCCCACTAGTAACTCAAGCTTGACAGTGCATTCATGATAATCAAATCAACCAATACTATCCCGTCTATAAATTCGCAAATTGTTTAATAGAATCCTCTTATGTATTAATATATTTTTCAACTTATATCGATATACTTTATATTCAAATTACTATCTTCAGCTAGAATTTCTTAAACAAATAAAAAATTCCTAGCCAATTGTCACAATTAGCTAGGAATTGCTAAATTCATTTGGTAGCCCTAAGGGGAATTGAACCCCTGTCTCCGCCTTGAGAGGGCAGCGTCTTAACCTCTTGACCATAGGGCCATAGAAAATATCTCTAATACATATTGATTTTACATCTTTATAGTGCATTTTGCAAGAGCTACTTCCAATTATTTAGCTTGTTTGCCAACAAAACTTATGGCTCGCTTTAGCCTCATCAGGCAACAAGCTTTGCCCAAAAGTGCCATTACGTCGAATAATCCCGGACTCACCGTTCTTCCTGTCAATGCAAGTCTGGTAGGATGAATGATCTCGCCAGACTTTATACCCAGTTCCTCGACCAGCTGTTTATAAGCCGCCTCCGTATGCATAACATCAAAAATTTTAATCTGTTCCAAACGCTCCAACGCCTTACACAAGAGTTTTCCCACTTCGGGGGAGGAAAAGTATTTGCGCTGACCCTTTTCATCATACTCAGTGACATCCCCAAAATAATAGTCTACCGACTCAGTCAATTCAACCAGCGTTTTAACTCTATCTTGCATGACACCGACAACAGCCCGGATAAAATTATACTGCTCCACTGATTGTTCTTCTGTAATCAACCCTTTTCGTAGAAAGAAAGGAATCGCCTCGTGAGTAATATCGTCAAGATTCATACTGCTTAGATACTGACCGTTAATCCAGGTAAGTTTTTTTGTATCGTAAATTGCCGCATTCTTTGAAACCTTATCTAAATGGAATTTTTCCATGGTCTCTTTAGGCGTAAAGATTTCCTGCTCGCCTCCTGGTGACCAGCCCAAGAGAGTCAAGTAATTAACGATCGCGGGTGCCAAGAACCCTTGCTCACGAAATTCTTCTACTGAGGTTGCCCCATGACGTTTACTGAGTTTACTTCTATCAGGAGCAAGAATCATTGCCACGTGGGCAAATTGAACTGTCTCATATCCCAGTGCTTTATAAAGCAGCACTTGTTTCGGAGTATTGGAAAGATGCTCTTCCGCCCGAATTACATGGCTGATAGCCATCGCATGATCATCAATAACACAGGCGAAATTGTAGGCTGGCATACCATTCGACTTCAGGATGACAAGGTCGTCAAATTGATCGAGGGAAAAATTCACTTCTCCGTGAACCAAATCTTGGATTTTTACCTGTCCGCTATCTGGAATTTGCAGCCTAATTACCGCTTTTTCCCCTGCTTCAATCCTTTTTTGAGCTATAGAGAGCGGAAGATCGCGACACTTGCCATTATATCTAAATGCCTCGCCGGCTTGCCGCTGACTTTCTCTGACATGTTCCAACTCCGTGGTTGTGCAGAAACAGTAATATGCCTTACCTTCCTCAACCAGCCTTTGTGCCTCTCGTCGATATAAATCTAATCGCTCCGACTGATAATATGGTCCGCAAGGACCGCCTATTTCCGGTCCTTCATCCCAATCTATCCCCAGCCATTTCAGGCTGGCCAAAATCTGCGAAACAGAATCCTTCTTCAGTCGCTGTGTATCCGTATCCTCAATTCTAAGAACAAACTGTCCCTGACACTGCCGGGCAAAAAACCAATTAAACAATGCTGTCCTTGCTCCACCAATATGCAGATAACCTGTCGGACTTGGAGCAAACCTTACTCTTACTGTATTCAAAACGCAGGCCCCCCGATATATATGTAAATTTTATTATAGCACATTGAATCGAAAAAGTAATTTTTTACAGTTCTACGTATATCGGAGAGTAGTTACCTTCTTAATTAATATCTTGGTATTACATTCTTACGAAATTCATTACCGATTCCAACAAGTCTGGTACTGCTGTAGCAACTAACAAAAGTACGGTTAGTAAAATCAACACAACGGTAAAAACCCAGGCAACCACATTGTATAGGCGTGAATTTGAATAATCCCCCATTATATTCTTATCACTTGCGATTAAAACCATAAAGATTAAGATAGGCGGTAATAATACGCCGTTTACCACCTGCGAGGTAAGCATAACATGATAAAGTGACAATCCAGGCAACAGTACTAAAGCGGCGCCGATAGCGATTAGTGCTGTATATAATCCGAAAAATACCGGAGCTTCTTCATACGACTTACTGATACCATGTTCAAAACCAAATGCTTCGCAGATAGCATAGGCGGTGCTAAGAGGCAAAATAAACGCCGCAAGCATGGAAGCGCCAAATAAACCGAAAGCAAAAAGCATGCTCGCGTATCTTCCGGCTAGTGGTTCCAAGGCAAGTGCTGCATCTTTTACCGTTTCGATTGATATATTGTTAACATACAATGTTGCTGCTGTAGCCACGATGATAAAGAATGCAACAAATCCAGTGAAGAAAGAGCCGATGAATACATCCCAGCGAGTATAGGCGTAATCTTTTGCCATTATCCCTTTATCTACGATCGAAGCCTGAACATAAAATTGTCCCCAGGGTGTAATTGTTGTTCCAATTACGCCAATCGCCATGAAAAGGAATTCGGCATTCCAGGAGAAAGATGGTGTTACCGAGGCAACTATTACTTCCTGCCAAGGCGGGTTAACAATTACACCTGACAATACATAACTAAAAAAAGTTACGCACAAAGCA
This sequence comes from Sporomusa sp. KB1, assembly GCF_007830295.1. Taxonomy (GTDB): domain Bacteria; phylum Bacillota; class Negativicutes; order Sporomusales; family Sporomusaceae; genus Sporomusa. The sequence continues at coordinate 250,420 of NZ_VLKC01000001.1, forward strand.
AGGAAAATTTTTTCAATTCGATCATAGCTTCCCATAACTACCAGCCACCAGACTACTCCTGCAGTTAAAGGGACCGATACAAATTTGTTCACACCAAATATTTCAAAGCTTGTGGCAATGCCCGAAAACTCTGAGGCGGTTGTGCCTATATTAGCAATAAGCAGTACAACCATTGCAAAAAGTGTCCATCGTACACCAAATTGTTCACGAATTAAATCTGCAAGCCCTTTACCGGTGACAGCTCCAGTACGAGCGGAAATCTCCTGCGCAATAGCCAAACAAACAGTAGCAACAAACATAGTAAATAAAAGTGTATAACCATATTTTGCTCCTGCGGCCGCGTAGGTAGCAACACCGCCTGCGTCGTTATCAGCAAAAGCGGTCACAATACCTGGCCCCATAACAGCTAAAAAAATGCTAATACGCCCGCGAATACCTTTAACCAATTTCACTATCACCACCTCCAGAGCCGCCTGTTGACAATGTACCCAGAGCTTACATCCCCTCTGCCGCGCTCAGGGATCAATATTTCTAATACATCGTCAACAGTTATAATTCCGAGCATTGTACTTTGTTCGTCAACTACGGGAACGGCCAGTAACCCGTACTTGTGTATAATGTCTGCCACCTTGCGATGACTATCATCATGCCGTATATAGATCACTTTTTCATGCATAATATGGCCTAAATTAGCCTGTGGCGATGCAAGAATAAGTTCACGTAACGAAAGCGCTCCCAGTAACGTTTCGTTATCATTAAGAACATAAATATAATAAATCGTCTCAGCAGTAGGTGCCAGCTCGCGTATTTTCTCAATTGCTGCTTCGGCTGTAATATTGGCGGACAATCCGATATACTCGGTAGTCATTAAAGCTCCTGCCGTGTCATCAGGATAATTCATCAATTCCTGAACTTCCTCAGCATCATCAGATTCCATTAAACTGAGTAATTCTTGTGATTTTTCGTCCGGAAGCTCACCTAATATATCGGCAGCTTCATCAGGCGGCATATCCTCCAAAAGATCTGAAGCTTGCTCCTGGTCCATCTGGGTGATAATTTCGATCTGCGTATCCAGGTCCATTTCCGCCAGTGCCTCAATGGCCTGCCGAGAGTCTAAATTTTTAATAAAGCTAGCCCTGCTGTTATAATCTAGCTGCTCGATAATGTCCGCAATATCGGCGGGATGTAACTGACTGAACTGCTCTTTGTCACGGCTAAGCTGCAGGCTGGATGTCCGGTTTTCCAATGGTTTAATAAACTGCCAGCCAATAAAATTGTGCGCCATGTTTTTAACCAAAAACTCTAAACCGAGACGCCTAAATAGTCCTCGTAAACCAATATCTACAGCCACTAATACTAAGTCCCGTTGATTCTCATGCGCTACCCATGTTAGGGTTATGTCGTTGACCCGAACCAGTTTCGATCCTTTAAAATCAATAATCTGCTTATCAAGCAGCCATTTGCGGACATAGATTTCATCATCTTGCAGCGGAATCATTACATGGGGTGCAAATTCACCGGCAAGTTGTATATGCTTGCTGCTCACTTCTGATACAAACTTTATGGGAACCAATCCCTGGGTATTTCGCCCATACTTGATTCCAGTTACTCGCGGTGCGGCGCTGTCCCATTTTACTACCATATCTTTTACCTTACCTATGTGCTGTCCAGCCGCGTCAAGAATTGGTTTGCCCATGAGTTGACTGAAATAAAATTCACCGATAATCGCTGCCATAGTCATACCATTACCTCCTATATACATAGGTCCGGCCTATCAATTTTACTTTAAACGACAGGCAGAACGTTTGCTCGTTGCAACACCACCTCCTTGGATATCAGAGTATGCATAAAACAAAGTAGACCTTCTCCTGTTTTGAAGAAGGCCTATCATTAGTCAATGAATAGCAATGTTTGCGACCTCCTCTACTCGTTTAGTTTTAGCACTGCATAACGTAGAGCTGGATTCTTACTCAGCCACATTAAGTAAAACCTTAATTCGGTAGTACCTGTTAACCCATTGGCGTCTCTCGACGTTTCCGGGTAGTGGCATTTTTTTATGCAGGAGCCTCACCTAACAGAGAATTGTTTAGTTTAGTGTATGATTTAACAGGCATGAATGTCAATACCAGCAGTGAAATTTAACATATTGTTAAATTTACAATGGTTTTTGCCATATTTTTAGCCCCAGCCATTGCACCAGTACTATTCATGAATATTATAGCCAATATCACAATAATGATAAAGTCTTTCTTTTAGTCTCTTCAACTAAAAGAAAAACCAGTCAAGGTACTATCAAACTACCTCAACCAGCTCATCGTAAACTACACATTATCCACAGTCTTAATACAGTTCTTGCCCGAGCGTTTCGCTAAGTATAGCCCTTGGTCGGCACGCTGGATAAAGTCTTTAACTGAATCATTCCTTTGAAAATAACTTACACCGCCACTCACAGTAACAGAGACTGAATTACTTCCAGCTACATTACTATTGATTGTCTTGTCAGCAATTCTACCTCGAATGCGATTCGCTACCTCAATCGCCTGGCTTCGACTTGTATTGTTCAAAACTACAAGAAATTCTTCGCCGCCATACCTTCCGCATATGTCAGTTTTGCTAATACTTTCCAGGATTGTTGAGGCTACTTGCTGCAAGACTATATCGCCAACCGCATGACCATACCGATCATTAACCAGTTTAAAATTGTCAATATCCAGCATTATTACAGCCAAGCAACTTCTTTGTTGGCGGACTGTTTCACTATGGTGTTCCAACAGCTTATCTAAATAATAGCGATTGTAAATATGGCAGAGTCCGTCTTTTTGAGCCTGTTCCTTTAATAATTGTCCCTCGACTTTCTCGGTTACATCCATACAACTGCCAATATAGCCGGTAAATACCCCCTCGTCGTCATATACGGGAACGCCTCTATCATTAATCCAGCGATAATTCCCGTCAAATCGCCTCAGTCGGTATTCCATTTCAAAGGGCGCCCTTTTGGCAAAAGACTCAAGATAGACCTGCAGACATTTGTTATAGTCATCTGGATGCACTCCCGCGGTCCAACCATCGCCGATTTCTTGTTCAATTGTACGTCCTGTGAATTTTAGCCAAGTCCGATTGAAATAATCACACTTTGCATCAAGCCCCGCCCGCCAAATCATATTGGGAGTTGATTCAACAATTAATTTGTACTGCTTAAAATCCAGTTCCATTATCTCACCCTCTCTTAGATTTACTTTAATAGTGAGCTAGTAACTGCCTTCACCATGTATTCCTTTTAGAATTAATATATAGACTGGAGCTTACCTAAGAGAAGTTTTACTATCACGAATAACGATATTATCTACTACTTCTCCAATAACTGACATATTCCTCTAGGATTTTTATAGATAACATTCAGACCTTTTATTTCTTTTGCACCAAAACCGTTGCTTGCTCCGCCCACCTCCTCGATAGCTTTTAATCAGACTTCACCCTCATCTTACTGTTTTTATGTAACATTACGTTGATAATCGCAATATAATATATAAACCAGTAATGCTTTAGCTAGGGAGGGATCTTTATGCCAGAGTTATTAGCGGCAATCTCCCTACTTGGTCTTATCGGCATTGGTGTATTCACTTACCTTCAGTCCTGCCGCAAAAACTAGGCGACACTTTGTTGTCGCCTAGTTTTTGTTGTCTGTAACCCCATATTCGACTTATATGAATAAATTTACATTGGAATCTTCCGCTTCGTTAAGATAATAACCGACACCGCCATATTTTATGCCGTCAATCAGTTCTTCCGGCTGTAAACCCATTACATCCATGGACATTTGGCAAGCGACTATCTCAATTCCTGAAGCTAAGGCCGCTTGAATAAGTTCTTCGAGAGAACTTACATTTTTATTTTTCATCACCATACGCATCATTTTACTCCCCATCCCCATCATATTCATATTGGAGAGGTTTAGCTCTTTACTGCCTTTGGGCATCATTAGACCAAACATTTTATCAATAAAGCCTTTCTTTACGGAAACATGTTCGGATTTTCTTAGAATATTTAAACCCCAGAAGGTGAAAAATAAAGTTACCTTTTTTCCCATCGAAGCCGCGCCGTTGGCTATAATAAAGGCAGCCATAGCTTTGTCGAGGTCTCCACTAAAGACAACTATGGTTTTGTTGTCTTTCATTGGTAAGGTGGACACGCTTTGATTTGTAATTTTAGGATCACTGCCTTTTTTCACATAGGCTATAATTTGACCTTGCTCTTTCTTTATATCGAGAAGTTCATTATTTGTTCGAATGCACCAGGCTTTACTATCTTCATAGAAACCTGGATCAGAGGCAACTACTTTAAGGATTTGGCCATTGCCCATTTCATCAATCGATGCTTTAACTTGCATCAAAGGGCCGGGGCAACTTAGCCCGCTAACATCCAATAATTTATCATAGTCTTTTGTTGGGAATTTTGCCTCTTTAATAAGCTGCGTATCAGGATCTATGATAGATTTTTTCTTAGAAACAGCGGTAGTACTATCTGGTTTAAAGCGCAGTGCGGATGCGGATTTGTAACCGCCAGTCATGTTTTTAACGTTAAAACCATGTTGGGTTAAAATTCGCGATGCGATATAGCCCCGCAATCCTACCTGGCAGTATGCTAGAATTGGTTTGCTTTTATCCAGCTTGTCTAACTCTTGTCTCAGTTTATCAACAGGGAGGTTGATGGCTCCTTCCAAATGGCCATTTTCAAACTCAAATTCAGTTCGGACATCCACTAATTGAGTTTCCTCTTTATTGTAGTTTTCCAATTCCTCGTAAGTAAACGTTTCAACACGACCTGCCAAGACATTTTCTGCTACATAGCCAGCCATATTAACAGGATCTTTAGCCGAAGAAAAAGGCGGTGCATAGCAAAGTTCAAGTTCTGCTAAATCGGATACTTTCCCCTTAAGACGAATTACAGTAGCAATTACGTCAATGCGTTTATCTACGCCGTCAGAGCCAACTGCCTGTGCTCCCAAAATAGTACCTTCCTCGTTAAAGATAAGCTTTAATGACAATGGCAATGCTCCCGGATAATAGGAGGCATGGGATACAGGATGCACGTAAATTACCTTATAAGGAATAGTTAATCGTTTGAGTGTTCTTTCATTACTGCCTGTACTTGCGGCCGTTAGACTGAAAACCTTGAGTATCGAGGTTCCCTGAGTACCCTTATAGGTGGAAGTTAATCCAGCAATATTATCGGCTGCAATTCTTCCTTGCTTGTTCGCTGGACCAGCCAAAGGAATTGCCACATTTTGTTTTGTTACAAAGTCAACAACTTCAATGGCATCACCTACGGCATAAACACCTGGACAGGAAGTTTCCAGCTTTTCATTAACAAGAATGTGTCCTTTAGCCCCTAATTCAATGCCACTGCCTTTAAGAAACCTGGTATCCGGTGTTACTCCAATGGCTAGAATAACCGTATCAGCAGTAAGTGATTTACCGCTATTTAAAACGACCTCTATCGTGCTGCCTTTATCTTCAAAGGATTTTACACCATCGCTTAGCAAAAGTTTTACATTGCTATTCTCCAATTCCTTTTCCACAATAACTGCCATATCTGTGTCAAAAGGCGGCAAGATATGAGGTGCTGCTTCTACCAGGGTTACTTCTAATCCCCGGTCTTTTAGGTTTTCCGCCATCTCCACACCGATAAAACCGCCACCAATAACGACGGCCTGCCTGACTTCTTGTTTTTCAATAAAACTTTTTATTGTATCGGTATCAGGAATATTTCGTAATGTGAAAATCTTATCGCTGTCAATTCCCGGAATGGGCGGTCTAATCGCTTTAGCCCCCGGAGATAATACTAGATAGTCGTAGGATTCTTCATAGATGCCTCTATCTTTACTGTTTACGGTTACTGTTTTTCGATCAGGATTAATACTAGTTACTTCGCTATGAATTCGGACATCAATAGCAAACCGTTCTTGCATACTTTGTGGTGTCTGCACCAAAAGCTTACTTCGCTCCTTGATGTTTTGTCCGATATAATACGGCAAGCCACAGTTGGCAAAGGAAATATGCTGATCCCTCTCAAACATAATGATTTCAGCTGTTTCGTCTAATCTTCTCAGTCTTGCTGCCGCAGATGCTCCTCCGGCAACTCCACCAACTAATAATACCTTTTTAGCCATGATAATACCTCCTTTAAAAATTTAAGTGAAAACAAACATCGTTATGTCCTGCTTTTAAATAGGACATCGACCAAGGCGATTGCTTTCTGATCACGTACTTTATAATTAATCTCCAAACCATTGCGAACACCTTCGATAACACCGGCTGCTCTTAGTTTTTGTAAATGCTGGGATATTGTTGATTGAGGAGCATTAAGACAATTCTGCATGTGTGAAACGTTGCATTCACCTTTTTCAATCAGACCTTTTACAATACATAGCCTGATCGGATGAGCAAGCACTTTCAAAAGTTCCGCTGCTTCAGTAAATAGGGAAAGATCACCAACATCCATGTATATCACCTTCTACGTTGTATTGTTTTATTTATATATTACAATATTACGATATATATGTCAATCTACTTCCAGTTAGCTTCGGGTCATACTTTCTGCCACACAGAAATTCCGCCAAGGCTTCTGAAACATTATAAGTATCATTGTCCTCCCCAAAATTGACAATGTATAGCACCAGTGCTATACTCAAATAAAACAAACGATTGTTTGAATTAAAGCAAGGCCTATTACATTTCTAAAAGAGGTTATTGTCATGGAAAATAAGACCCGCTTAAAATTGATTGAAGTTGCAACAGAACTGTTTGCTGTCAAAGGATTTGCCGCTGTATCAGTACGCGAACTGACCGTGGCCGCTCAAACTAACGTATCTGCTATTTCTTATTATTTTAACGGCAAGGAGGGACTTTACGAGGCCGTATTGATAGAACAACTTTCTCCCATTCTGCAGGCAATAGGAAAAGTACAAAAAAATGATTCTACCTCGCCCGTCGCGCAGCTCACCCTTTATGCCAACCAGATTGCGCATATACATGCGCTGCGCCCCCTTATATCCCGTTTTATATACAGCGAAGTGACGAATCCCACAGAATACGGTGCACCTATTATCGAAAAACATCTATCGCAGGTCTATCAGTTTATAGATGCTACCTTACGGGAAGGCATTGCCAGAGGTTACCTTAGGGAAGACTTAAATATTACATATGCAGCAGTTTCGCTAGTTGGTATTCTAAACTTTTATTTCATTGCCAAACCTTTTGTTTCCAAAATTTTTCCCTTGCCGGAACATGCCGATAGTGAATCCGAATATGTAGCGCATGCCTTTCGTATTTATCTGCACGGTATTATGAACTCGGAAACCTAGTAATTATGTAATTACAAGGTAAAACAAAGGCTACAAGTTGATTTATAAAGATGGATGATCGTCTCAGCCGATCCAAACAAACGTTTGTTTATTGATAATTTTTTAGGAAAAGAGAGATTGTATGAAAATACCATCAAAATTCATGAAACTTATAACTGTTCTTTTGCTAGTTATTGCTGGCGCTGGTGGCTATTATTATTTTCACCGTGGTGAGGTATCAACAGATAATGCCGCCATTGAAGGGCGCACAGTCGTTTTAAGTCCAAAAGTACAAGGTTATGTAAAAACTTTGAATATACAAGACAATCAACTGGTTAAAGCTGGTGATGTTCTTATGGAGATTGATCCGACTGACTATATTATCCGTCGTGATCGGGCCAAAGCTGCATTAGTGGCTGCTGAAGCGGCTGCCAACGCTTCCCACAATAATCTGGAAACAACCACTGTTTCCGCATCATCCAATATTGATGCCTCTGCTGCTCAAGTGGCATCCGCTCAGGCAACCTGGGAAAAATCACTAGCTGATAAGCAACGTATGGAGAGCTTGTTCACTGCAGGTGCCTGTTCCCGTCAGCAGCTGGATCAAGCAATTGCAACAGAAAAAGCAGATCGTTCCGCTTTGGATAAATTACATGCCGATCTTCGTACAGCCAAAACAGCACCCAGTGTAATTGCCGCAGCTAAAGATACTGGTGAGCAACTTTTGGCTCAGGTGCAGCAGGCCCAAGCGGATTTAGCGCAAGCTGAAACAGATCTGGGCAATACCAAAATCACTGCCCCGATGGATGGACGAATTACCAAACGCAGCGTGGAAACCGGCAACTATGTCCAGGCAGGCCAGCAATTGGCCTCGCTAGTTGGGACAGAATTATGGATTGTTGCTAATTTCAAAGAAACACAACTGGATCATATGCGTCCCGGTCAACCTGTCGATATCCGTATTGACGCCTTTCCCAGCGTGAAATTGCACGGCAGAATAGATAGCTTTCAAGCAGGAACCGGTTCTCATTTTTCTCTTTTTCCGGCGGAAAATGCTACTGGAAATTTTGTTAAAACCGTACAGCGTGTTCCCGTAAAAATTGTGTTTGACAATCCGCCTGATGCTACTCTTCCGCTAGGACCGGGGATGTCAGTTATACCTACTGTATATACTGAAAGCCCGGGAGCAAAGATATGAACGAAGCGGCTCCCAAGCCAGTAAACCCTATTTGGGTATCAATCGCCGTCAGTCTTGCCGCCTTTATGGAAGTGCTGGACACGACCATTGCCAATGTTGCGCTTACACATATTGCGGGTTCACTTGGAGCAAGTTCAGAGGAAAGTACCTGGGTTCTAACCTCTTATCTTGTGTCCAACGGTATTGTTTTGCCGCTATCCGGCTGGTTATCCGGTCTTATGGGACGTAAAAATTTCTTCATTCTTTGTATCATTGGCTTTACATTTACCTCATTTATGTGCGGTATTGCGACATCACTCCCCATGCTAATTATATTTCGATTGTTGCAGGGGCTGGCAGGCGGTGGTTTGCAACCAGCCCAGCAGGCCATCATTAAAGATAGTTTTCCCCCTGAAAAATTGGGGATGGCCTTTGCTATCACAGGTATAACGACAGTATTGGCGCCGATACTGGGGCCGACTCTGGGCGGCTATATCACCGATAATTATAACTGGCGCTGGATTTTTTTCATGAATGTACCTGTCGGCCTGTTAGCCGCCTTTCTGGTCAAAGTTCTTGTACAAGACCCGCCCAGTGCGCAAAAACAAGTTGTCGATTCCATTGATTATATTGGTCTTGGACTAATCGCTCTCGGCCTCGGGGCGCTGCAGATTGTTTTAGATAAGGGACAGCAGGAAGACTGGTTTGACAGTTCGTTTATTATACTTTTTGCCGTTATATCTGCCATCAGTCTCGTGTTGGCAATCTATTGGTTATTGCAGCAAAAACGTCCGGTAGTCGAACTGAAGCTCTTTAAGATACCCAGTTTTGGTATGCCCTGTGTTATGATGTTCTTCGTCGGTTTTGCTTTATATGGCAGCACCACGCTGTTACCGATGATGGTACAGGCCAACTTTGGCTATGACGCCACCTTGTCCGGCCTCCTCCTATCGCCAGGCGGAATCGTAGTCCTCTTTATGATGCCGGTCGTCGGCAAACTGGTTAATGTAGTTCCAGCAAAGTATTTAATCTCCTTAGGCATGCTGATTAACGCCTTTGGTATGTGGGCTACCGGCCTTATAACTCCGCAGACGGATTATAGTACCTTCGTTTTTGTACGCATCCTGCAAACTCTCGGCTTACCCTTTTTGTTTGTGCCAGCCAGTACGCTTGCCTTCTCGAAAATTTCTCCGGAAAATAGTAGCAATGCTTCGGCGATTATTTCTCTTACGCGCAATCTGGGGGGAAGCATTGGCATTGCGTTGGTAACCAATAAACTTATACACAGTCAACAAATTCAGCAATCCTATTTAGTGCAGCATTTGACAATGGCTGATGCCGGTTACCGCTACGCACTTGATACCTACACACAGGTAATGACGAATTTAGGGGTGCCATCCACTCTGGTCTCAACAAAGGCTATGGGGAAAATATATCAGGATCTTCTTCATCAAGCTAGTATTCTTGCCTACCGGGACGCTTATAACTTCGTTGCTGTCCTATTAATTGTTTTAGGGATTGCGGCTCTGTTCATGCCAACCAATAGACCACCCAAAAAAGGATCTCCTGTTGAGTCACATTAATAAAGAAAAGTGATGATCTTTCATAAGCTGCTGTATGAAACGGAAATAATTATGGCCTTGAACCTTTATCTCATAAGGTTCAAGGCCATAATTTACTTAGATTGGTTGTGATATTGCGAAACCATCATAGTTAAGAACTATGATCTATTTTTAAACCAAGATGGTACTGACATTTCGAGGATACCAGTCCCTAAGCTAACACCAATCATAACAAGGAAAAGCGCATAAAAATGCCGCCAGTCAATTCTTCACCAAGAAATAAGGCAGAACCAAAAATACCAATAATTAGGGAAGCGCTTTGAAAGAGAGCTGTCGTAATGACTCCATAGTTCTGCAAAACCTTCTGCAATCCAATCAAATTATATTACCAGATTGCTAATTTCAGCTTAGTTTTTATGTTACGCTAGCAATTTTCTCGAGTTCTGTAACAATTGCTGTCAATTGTTGCATAGTAGCAGACATTTCTTCGGTGGCTGCAGCCTGCCGTTCGCCAAGTTCTGAAGTCATTGAAATGATCTGTACCACTGATTGAGTATCATTCTGGACAGTTTGCAATATTTGTTTGATATCTTTAACCGATTGAGAACTGTTAAGCGCCATTTTACGGATTTCATCGGCAACTACTGCAAAGCCGCGCCCTTGTTCTCCAGCCCGAGCAGCTTCAATAGCAGCGTTAAGTCCTAATAGGTTTGAGTTATCAGCCACCTCGCTAACAAACTGCAAGATATTATCTGTCTTACCAATATGCCCCAATACCGTTTGCCCAACGTCTTTTGCTTTGTTTATATTCTCGGCAAGCTTAACCGCCGTCGTAGCCAATTCTCCGGCAGTAGAATTTATCTGTTCAGCAGTTGCAGAAATTGACCTGGCAGCAGCATGGATTGAATCCTGTAGTTTCATGGATGTTCCAATGCCTATTGTTCCAGAAACAGATCCATCCTCTTCAATAATCGGGGCAACAGCTATCTTGAGCTTTACCCCATATAAATGTTCCGGAAGAATCGCACTCAATTGCTGCCTTGAAGAAATACATTGCTGAATGGTAGTTCCTTGGTTTAATATCATGTCTACTTTCAAACCAGTATCATAGGTATTGGCAGGAATATAACAAAGGATTTTTCCTTCGACATCTGTTACAGTGGCATGACAGTCGTAAGGATTCAAAGCACAGAATGCTTCGGCAGATACAATAATAGACTCTAGTTTTTTAATGATTTTTCGCCTCTTTTCGAAGTCAAGATTAGCTAATACATACTATATACTATAAAATCTATTTTCCGGTAGCTGCGGAAATCATAGCTTTTATATTCTCTACTTTCGCATTGAGGGGAACACAGCAACCAACCGCAAGAATAAAGCCTTTAGGCCCAAGGTCCTTGACCAACTTGCAGCTATAGTCATACACTTCCTCGGGAGTTCCTAATGTGAGCTTGGCTGCAGGTAAGTCACCCATCAGACACATATGGTCACCAAGCACCTCTTTTGCTTTAAACAAATCGGTATTGCTGTCAGAAGCAAGAATACATTTGCCCTTAGGTAGTTCTTTTAGGTACTCTAACGAACGATCCCAGTTATTGTCCCAGTGTAACAGCGGGTAGGAACCTGCATTTACAACTGTTTCGACGATTTCTTTAATGTTCGGGAAGCAAAAACGCTCCCACATCTTCTTCGACATATATTCCGTTGCGGAGCGGGTGGCACCAATAAAGTAGGCGAATGGTTTTGTCTGAGCGATTGTAGTCTTGATTGTTTCCTTCATCTCTTCGGTCATTATCTTGATTACAGCTTCTACTTTATCAGGAACGCGATATAAATCTGTGAGTAAATTTGCCATCCCACGTGCATTGGAAAGACGGTCAAACGGCGGTGCAGTAGTTGCTGGACTGACCGGAACAATACCGGCATTTTTGTAGTTTTCTGTTATTTTTGACCAGTTAGCGGACCGATGCCATAGAAAATCATCCCAAGACTGCTTCAACTCATTTTGAAAAATCTGTTGTGACCAGGCGTTAAAACCCTTGTCAATGATTACATCATAGTCTTCGATTTTCATCGGATTAATTTCGTCAATTTGCCACTGTGCATCAACAGGCAGTTCTCTGCCGGGCAGTTTCAATTTTGCCATAGATGCCATACCTAACGCCCTGATAACGGGAACTAAATATTCAACCCCATCAACCTCTCCGAGTTGGGCAATAGATGCTATGTTAGTACGGCTGGCAGTTTCTAAATCATTAATATAATCAGCCAATGGAACCCCCATATGGCGGGCGTAAAAAGAGTCCGCAGCCAGTATCACCGGTACACGGTCGGGCGTACCCAATTCAATGGCATTTGTAATGCGATTAAAATGTTTGACATATAATTCATTACTATTTTTCATTTAAAATCCCTCACAAATAAATTAGTCAAAAGCGACTGCTTACAATAATGTCTAAACCACAAAATCACTAACCTTTTATTGCAGTATATTGTTGCACATAATGTTTAATGGGGCCCCGAGCGGGTCGGAGCCCATTAAACTAACTAACATTAATTAGTAATAGAATTCAAATTTGGTCATGTAGGTTTTACCAAGATCATTGGAACTCAAACCGGTTAAGTTTTTATTCTTGATCTTAAGATCTTGTCCCTCAATCGTCCAGATTACATTTTTGCTGATTGTATTTTGAAAAGCTACAAAAAGACCTTTTATGTTATCCGTACCTTTTATGATGGTGGAGTAGGGATCTGTAGCATAGCTAACGGCTTGGGCGTCAAATCCACCGGCACCGGAAGGAACTGCACCCGCGTCAATACTCCGATAGGCAACTGACCAACCGAAATCGCCCTTTTTCTTATAATCCACAAGATTTTTCACTGAGAAGAAGGCCGGAGGCTGATTGACGGCGCTTGAAAGTTCGACTGCCCAGCCTTTAGGTGATGATGGGAGTCCTCTTGCATTGGTAAGACTTGTTGAAACATAGTCCCCAATAAGCATTAAGTTACCCACCTTGGCATCAAAGCCGGCTGTCCAGCCTTTAGACTGAGCAAAAGAACCAACATTGGTATTAAGTGATCCTGTTCCCGCTGCAGTGCTGGTACCCGGAACATCTGACCAGTAGTAACCAGTTTTCCAGCCAGTTTTATCATTTAATTTTCCCGTTAATTGAGCGGTAGTAAGGGTTTTGGCATCGCCGCTGTCCCCGGTACCTGTATTTTGATTAACATTGCTCTTAACGTTGTTTACCGCGCCGGTAAATAATACTTTACCTATATTTTTGTCAATGCGAATACCGTCAACACCCACTGCCTTACCAAAGATAGCATGCGTAAAGGAATCCAATGGGAAACGGCCAATACGGACTTTATCAAAACCGAGAGTATCCTTGGCAGTTACAGCAAATATATCAAAAGCAGCGTTGCTTCCATCGGTTGCGTTGTTGTAATTTCCTGCTTTACCTGTTATCAGAAGTCGCGCTGTCCAGGAAACGTCATCATTAATGGTTCCATTAAGTTTAACTCGTTGGCGGAAGTCGAAGCGGTCTGAACCATGCATCTTTGTTCCGCCCGCTTTGGGATCGTTACCCAAATAACGGAAACGGGTTTCCCCGCTCACCCAGGTATTTGTTTTAGCTTCCACTTTTGCTACCCTTGCGCCCAAACGGTTAAGTTCACTGGCAAATTCAGCAGACAATTTGTCAATCAGTTGCTTATTACTTTCATCAGCTGCCTCAAATTTGTCCATTGCTTTGGCAACAATAAATGCGAATTCATAGCGACTCATGGTTCTATCGCCTTTAAATGTTTTATCACTATACCCATCTACTATTCCAGCTTTTGCTAACTTAGCCACTGCATCATAAGCCCAATTACCAGCAGGAACGTCACTAAAGGATGGAGTTGTAGCCGCGTAAACAGGCGTGATTACCGTAGGCGTTCCTGTCATTGTAAAAGACATTAGAGCTAACGGGACAATTGCCAGCAAACTTTTTGCTTTTATCATTTCTCTTGTTTTTTTCATAAACATCGCTCTCCTTATATATACGTATATATATGTTAGAATAGAGAATTTCAAGGCAATAGCAATAGCGATATAATTTAATGGATGTTAGTTATACCTTCCATATTTTTCAACAGCATCAAAGAAGGCTTTTACATTCTCTAATTTTGAATTCATTGGCATATTGCAGCCTGAGGAATACAGCAATCCTTCACCATTACGGAAGGTAGTCATAAGCTTTTTAGCGTACTCGTCAAGTTCACTTGGAGAAGCTACTGTAAATAATGATGCGCCTACATCTCCTTTAATCGCACAATGACCTTTCAAAATTTCGTGTGCTTTAAAAATATCAGTAGCACTATCCAATTCTAAAACAAATTTAGCTTTTGGCAGATCCAAGAAATATTCAAGATTTTTGGTCCAGTCGGAATCAAAATGCAAAATTGGCACAATATTTTTTTCGACCAAAGCCGTAACCATGGTTTTTAATTGCGGCCAAACAAACCGGTCAAATTGTTTTTTTCCAATAAACTGACCTGAACCTCTTGTTCCGCCAACAAACACCCGATTAACCCCTGTAGCCTTCACTGCCGCCTCAGATCCGGCAATGATTGCGTCATTAACGATCAACAGTAATTCCTCTATTTCGCTGCCAATTTGAAACGTATCTTTATAAAATCGTTCCATCGAACGGCAAATAGAAAGTGCATCAAAAGGAAGTGTCCCCATAATAGCGCCCCAAGTTAAACTTTGACCCCGGGCGTAACTACGTTCAATTTCATCCTGACGGAGTCTGGCCATTTCTTTCTGTCCTGCTAAAACCTCTTCACGACTCACCTGATGAGCGCGTTCCAGAAAAGTAAGCCGATACTCCGTCCACCCCTTTTCTTTAATTATGGAATAATCCTCGCGAGTCATAGCCTCGAATTCATGGATTTGATATTGGGCATTGTCTTCCAATTCAGCACCTGGCATCCTAAATCTTCCCGGACCACATTTTTTTGCTACCTGAGCAATACGTCCATGTAACATGTAAGCATTACTGTCCCAGACAGGAAACGCTTCCCAAAATTTTTGAATAGCTTCCTGCGCTTTATCCCAATTCCAAATAAATTCCTTATTTGTCATTCCTGCAAATTGTCCGGCATTTTGCTCAATGATCGGTGCACAAACTACCCGATCCACTGGCTGAAGATTAATGGAAGCAACAATTCGCTCCTCAGCGGTCATAATATCTTTTGACATATTCTTTTCCCCCTGTTTAAAATATATATTTAATTTTTTGACAACATTATTTATAGTTTTACTATCTTACCTTAATTGACTGATTTGAATCAGCATTATTCAATTGCGGAGCCTTAGCAAATAGTAACGCAATAATACTGATGACACACAACACAATATTTAGCTCTATTGCCGGAGTATAGCTTTTAAAGATATCGAATATTTTTCCGCCAATAAATCCGGAAGGTGCGCAGATAATAGTGGATATCACCATTAGCATGCTAAATAATTTAGCGAACGGAGCCGGTCCAAAGAAATTAGCGAGAATAGCATTCATGCAGGAAAATGTCCAACCGAAACCGGCACCTAACAAAATTGCAGCAGCATAGGACATCAGCACTAGGTTTGCGTTTAAGAACAGAGCCAACACGCTGCCAGCAATTGTAGAGCCCAGACCCAAAATAAATGCATAGCGAGGAGGCATTTTATCCATTAACCAGCCGCCAACTAATCGTCCGCCGATCCCCCCCATAGTGTAAAGCCCCATAGCCCAAGCAGCGTTTGCAGGCGCAATGCCAATTCCTTTTAGAAATAATACCATGTGAGCGATTACCCAATAGAACGGAAAAGAACAACCAATACACCCTACTACCACAAGCCAATACGCTGCCGTTTTATACGCTTGTGCCGGAGTCCATACAGCTTGACTGCTAACTGGGCTGCTTTTTGCTGTTTGTCCTGCCTGAATATCAGCCGCCACACCATCTGGCAATTGACCCAAATCTTCAGGACGTTCTTTTATGAAAGCGTAGGCAATAATTCCCGCTACAACAATAATACCGGCAATAACAAGCCAAGCCTGCCGCCAATCGCCTCCATTAGCCTCCAGTACTTTATTAATTATTGGAGCACCAACAAACCCTGAAAAACCGGATGCCGTCAAAGCAATCCCCATTGCTCTTCCCCGAAAGCGGACAAACCATCTGGTGATAGCTGTAGACATCGGAACAATTGTACAAAAACATTGCCCTATTCCAATAATACAACCATAGGCAACCAAGTATTGCCATGGTTCGGATACCCAGAAAGTCATTAGCAAACCACCGAAGATCATAACCCCTATGCCAATACAAAAGGTGCTTTTGATGCCCCACTTAAATATTGATGAAGCAACCAAAAATGAGGGAACGCCCACAAAGAAATTATACAAAGTAAACGATAAACCAAAGATTGACCTATCCATGGTAATCTCTTTTAGCATATAAGTATTAGCAATAACACCACCATAAAGCGGAAAACCCATGTTCAGGAAGTATAAAAACCACAAGGCGCCCAGCATCTTCCACCCATAAAACTTCTGTGTATCTCCCACTGTTTACCACACTCCTTTTTGTCTATATAGTTGTCCACCAAACGAATAAGAAGTAGCTACAAAACTCTTATGTTCCCTTATCAGTCTTGCTGCACCAATAACCAGCCTGTTCACCTCCTTTTTAAGTGCCAAGTTCCGTATTCCTTGCCATATTCAATGACTAGAACCAGGAAAAAGAGTACAATTACGTAAGCTATTGCTATCTATCCGTAGTGGCAGCAATCCTAGCTTTGACATTTTGGGATTTTGCCTTAAGCGACTAATTTGTCGAAAAATTCTTATGAATCATATAATAGTCCTGCCAGATACTTTTCGTCAAATTCTATTAAACCCAACGACTATTCCAAACTATGATATCAAATTACCATTTTAAAATACCTTGCCTAAAGCAGCATTTTTCACTTTTTTCTTTCTGTAAATGTTAGCAATGCAAAGGTCTAAGGATGTTTTTGACGAATATATATATAATTTATGATCTTTTATCCCATTCTTAGGTATGCAAATTGGACGGAAAAGTAACGCTTGCTTGGCAAACACTAAATATTGTAATCGAATAATATTCACTCTAATATTATTCATCAATTTCTAATAATTCCAATAATTTTTCCAAACAATGATACCAATTACCTATTTACATCTGTCATTTTATTGTGGCTGCTTACATTGTTCACAGCAATCAGTTAGGAGGTAAGCATGGATATCCGACATTTACGTTCCTTTATAATGGTGGCACAATGTTTGAGTTTTACTGAGGCTGCCAAACGTATATTCATAGGTCAATCAGCACTAAGCAAACACATTGCTGATCTTGAAGAAGAGATGGGCGTCGAATTGCTGATTCGTCATCACCGTTCTCTTGAATTAACGGCAGCAGGTAAAACTCTATTAAGAGAAAGCGTTAACCTCCTCGACAGAGTTTCTGATATTATAGAAAAAACCCGTCAAGCCGACCGCGGAATACGTGGAAGTTTAAAAATCGGTTGCTTCGGGGGAGAAAGTGCCTTTTTCCCTTACGCTTTAAAAAGATTCCATTCTCTTTATCCTCAAATAAGTATAGACCTGCAATTACTTACTCTTAGAATGATAGAAACCGCTTTAGAATCTGAAGAATTAGATCTCGGCTTTGTAGTAATACTTGGAAACGAATTAAAACCCAACAAATTCATGCAGCGCTTGATTTATAGAGTTCCTTTATGCTTTCTGATGCCCAGTCATCATCCTTACGCTGGTGAACCTTCTATCGACATTGCTGCTTTATCTAATGAATCATTTATTTTGTTGTCTGCAGCAGAATCTGATGAAGGTATTAAGTGGTTCAATGCCTTTTGTGAAAAACGCGGGTTTTTACCATCTATATCAACTACAACGACTCGAATGGACGGTGTATTATGGCTAGTTGAAGCAGGCTTTGGTATTTCCTTCTGGTCCAAAAATCCTACGCTAACGCGTTATACCCACCCGGGTATCTCTTTCGTTGATATGCAGGGCAAAGAGGCTTATAGTAATATCGTCGCTCAATGGAAAAAGAACCGCCATAATCCTGCAATTTCACTTTTTCTTAACATGCTTGAGACTATTGATAAAAGCAACTAGATTAAGAGTAGTATGAATTCAATCGCGTTTATAAAAACTTTGCAGATTCTTTAACTTAAATCCAACAGGCTATAAGAAAAACCGCTATCGCGGTCCTATGGCTTCGAGTACATCCGAAATTCGGTACTCAAATCCATAGACTCCTTTGTAAATATCTTTGTAATATCGTGGATACATTGCCTTGCCACAGGATTCACATCTGAATTGCGGAGGGTAGCTTAGATCCCTTGTATTATCCTGCTATCAAAGTCCCTTACCACTTGGTAGGGGATTTCTTCTTGTTTTTCACAGCCCAGACAGATGTAATGTATCGCTTCACTCGTTCCTGCCACTTCCCAAGAATCTTACTGCATATACCCCGGATTCTTCGACCATAGATGCCATAATGCGTAAGCATCCAGTGTGGGATCTCCACAATGCTGAAACTTTTCAACCTCTTTCCGTACAACAGGTCGAATTTGTCTTCCATACTTTTCCACGAATCGAAGTTGTTCTGTCCAGGGAAAGTTATACTTTCCATTGGATAAACAAAAAACCCGCGAAATTCGCGGGTTTTAGGGCAACAAGCCTTACTTAATCAATATTCTATCTGAATCCGTAAATACTTTTTCCGTGAAATCCTGTCCTATACCTGGAAGTTCCGGAACAGTATAGCGTCCGTTTACTGGTTGATAATTATGAACACACAGTTCAACATACTCAGGTAATAAAGTTTTTTGGTGATGTTCATGAATGCAGAAATTAGGAATTGCTGTTTCAGCATGTAACGCTGCCGCTTCTGCTACACCCGTTCCGGCCACATGCGCTTGTACTGTAACCTCATAGGCATGTGCAATATCTGCGATTTTTTTGAATTCGGAAAAGCCACCGCAGGAACCGATGTCAGGCTGAATTATATCAATAGAACGATCAGCAAAGAAAGGTAAATACCCCCAGCGAGTATATATTCTTTCACCTGAAGCTATAGGAATATTGATCTTTTCTTTGGCTTTTTGCAGTAATTTGGGATTCAAAGGTGTGTTAATTTCTTCATAAAAGAAAATATTATATTCCTCAATCGCTTTCGCAAACTGAATTGCACTAACCATATCCGTATTAGCATGATTTTCAATAATGATATCAACATTCGGGCCAACTGCCTCGCGAATTGCTTTCACACGTTCCACGCCTATCTGAATTACCGAATTGGGTAATGGGCCTTCCAAATGCACATTTTCATTAGTTCCCTTACGATTAAGTGCCAACACGTCAACTTTTATGGCGTCATATCCTTGGGCAACAGCCTTCAAGGCTTCTTCTGCATATTCTTCTTTTAGTCCCTTCGGCTTCCGCTCCAGACCCCAGCCAAACTGAATTTGTGAAGCATATACTCTGAGATCATTCCTGCACTTTCCGCCTAAAAGTTTATATAATGGCAATCCCAATGCTTTTCCTTTAATATCCCAAAGTGCCATATCAAGTGCACTCATTCCAGAAAAAACAACAGTTCCCCCGCCTTGTCCCCAGAAAGTTTTTTTGAAGAATTTTTCCCATATAAATTCCGTATTAAATGGGTCCAATCCCAAGATCAGCCGGGAAAGATCCTTAATCATACCAGCTGCGCCACTTCCGCCTACACCATAAGCCATACCCGCTTCCCCAACGCCAAAGATCCCCTCATCGGTATCAATTCTTACTAAAATAGGACGTTGCCCGGAATTTTTACGTAGATGCACATGAAATACTTCTACCTGCGTAATTTTCATTTATAAAACCCACCTTTATTTTTCTAAATAGCGTAAATTTGATCTGCAGCTTCACTTAAAGAAGCTTGGTCATTTTTCATTACTTTATCTAAAATTAATCTTTCGAAATAGGCAAAATTATTATCTTTTACCCTAGGCCGGGCAAGTGTTATTTTTTTATCCATGGCTATTTTCCCCTCTTCAATTAGTACTACTCGATCTGCCAGAAAAATAGCTTCACTCACGTCATGAGTCACTAAGACGACTGAAAATCCTTGTTCCCGCCATAATTTTTCGATTAATATCTGCATATTAATGCGGGTCAAAGCATCAAGTGCACCTAACGGTTCATCCAATAACAGCAATTTAGGTTCTCCAGCCAAGGCTCGGGCTAAGGAAACCCTTTGCTTTTGCCCTCCTGATAGAACAGCTGGCCATTCTTCTGCTTTACTTTCTAAATCAACCTCTTTTAAAGCATTAAAGGCCTTTTCTTTACTTCTATCTTTTGAACCTATCGCAACATTTTCCCATACCGATTTCCATGGCAATAATCTTGCTTCCTGAAATAAGTAACGAACAGCCGGATTAATTTTTTTCACTGGCACATTATCTAATGTAATTTGCCCGTCACTTGGGACTTCAAGATTAGAAATAAGCCGTAACAGCGTACTTTTTCCGCAGCCACTCTGTCCCACTAAGGCAACAAATTCTCCTTGCTCTATTGTTAGATTGATATTTTCCAATACTTGGAAATCACCAAAAAATTTACTTAAATTTTGTATTTTAATTTCAAATCCTTTTATTTCACTCATTTTGCTCTCCTGCCACACTTATCTATAATTTGCATGCCATCGTAATACTCTTTTTTCAATTAAGCCTGCTATAAAATCAGAGATACTGCCTAATAGTGCGTAAATAATCAGGCTAAGCACAATTACATCCATCAGCATAAACTCTCTGGCATTGGTAGCCATAAAACCTATCCCGGATTTTGCCGCGACCGTTTCCGCTACAATCAAGGTTAGCCACATACGGCCAAGCGATTGGCGTATCCCGATCATAATGGAGGCTATTGAACCTGGAAAAATAATATCTTTGAACAATTCAAATCTTGTCAAACCATACGTCTTTCCCATTTCAATTAAACTATTATCAACATACCGAATTCCGTGAAAAGTGTTGAGATATATTGGAAAGAATGTTCCCAGAGAAATCAACACAATTTTAGCTGTTTCCCCAATACCAAACCAAATAAGAATCAAGGGAATCATAGCAAGATGTGGAACATTACGAATCATTTGAATCGGTGTATTTAATATCTTTTCTGCAAGCCGAAACTGCCCATTTACCACTCCTAGAAGAAAACCAATTAAACCGCCGATAACAAATCCCGCCGACGCTCTCAAAGTACTAATTTCAATATTTTTTGCCAATGTGCCATCTTGTATCAGACGGATTACAGCATTTCCAACATCACCAGGGGGTGGAAATAAACTTGCATTACTTTGTCCCAGCGTTATGATATACCAGAATATAAGTACACTGAATGGAATACTCCAAGATAGCAGCAGGTCGGTAGCTTCAAATTTATTATTCAAGTCGCCCACCCCGTTTCTTACTAATACTTTTTGAATTTGCTGATTTCAGCATCAAATGAATGATCAAAAATTTTACTAATATCAATTCCGCTCTTTAACAGCCCCAGCTTGGCAAAAGTATTCACAATATCTTGTTCAGAAGCAATTGTTGCATTGTCAATTGGAACAATTATTGTTTTCGTCTGTTGGGTTTCTTCGTTAAATTGATTCAAATAGTCCTGAGTTTTTTGATTAATTTGTGGTGCATAATGTGCTGCCCATTTATCAGGATTTTGCCTTGCCCACTCATTGGCTTCATGAAACCGTGACAGGTAATCCAAAATAGCTGCATGTTTTTTAGGATCCTGAATGGCACCAGGAGTAGCATACCAGTAAAAGTCGCCCGAAAGAATACCGGTTGCTGATTGTAATGTTACTGCACCCTTGGCGTGAGCTGATCGTATTGCATTTCCATAGCTTGCAAGTGCATCAACTTCTCCTGTAAGTAGAGCCGACAGTCCGTCTGACGTTGACATAGCTATTGTTTCTGCATCACCCCAGGAAAGACCGGCATTTTCTAACATCTTTGCAAGAAAATATTGTGATGTTGTACTTTTCACATAGGCGATTTTTTTCCCTTTTAGATCTTTAACCGCTTTAATTGGTGAATTTGCTGCAACAATTAATTCTTGATCTAGAGTTGACGATTTCTTGGTTGCAATAATCTTTAAATTACCCTCATTTTTTGACTGTGAGGCAAAAATTGGCGGAATCTGACTACCAGTTCCCAAATCAATTTGATTTGCTGCCATTGCCTCTAGTACAAGGTTTCCACCTTGCATTACATGAAATTCAACCTTATAAGGGGTTTTATCTAATCCGGCAGCTTCTATAATTGCCTGACCATTTTTTCCTTCAGCTGCTCCTATTCTAATAACCACCCCGGAAAAGTCTACATCAGTATTTGTATTGGAAGTCACCTTTTTAGCACTTTCATTATCAGGCTTAGAATTTCCGCAGCCTACTAGAATTAATGGCACCAATAATAATAGGGATAATAAAAACACTTTATATTTTTTCATTTTCTCTACCTCTCTTTTAGTGTAATAGTAATTGGTGACTGAATCACATTGTTCTCTATGGACTTTGCCTATCCCCTCTCTCTCCAGCATAGCTGGGTACTAATTTAAAATAAAAAAAGAGGCCAATTCCTCGACGGAATTGGTCTCTAGTTATCTAGTCAACCAAGTTAAACCTTTTTTGTATATATTAACCCAAATGATTTTCCTTGTCAAGCTGCTTTCTCTGTTTTTAACTTTAATTTTAGTGATCAAAATGGAATTGTACATGGCAACGTCCATTACTCATTTCCGATTTCATTTTATCGGCGTACTTTCTCATAAGAAAACCGGACAGCCTGATAAATGCGGACTCATCTTCCATTAGTTCAGCTTCTGTAGGACGTACCACAGGAAAATCCATCAAAATTCCATCATAATATATATCTACATCAAGATTAAACTCCTCAAAACTGACGTCCACTTTTATTTTTCCATTAGCTAGGCCAAGTTCGGTAGCTGACTCGACAAATTCATTGATCGCGAATGCGGCCCGTTTGATGATTTCACTTCGCGCCCCCCAAATTTCCCCGCTGGTTTCCATAAAATCAAACACTGTGCTGGAAGACGTGGTGCCTTGTTCCAATTCCAGAATTCGATGCTTATCAATACCAATTCGAAAAATTAAACTCAGAAAAATTGCCATAATTGAAGCCATAGCCATGCTCGTCTTGAACAAAGGCTGAAGCCATTCCGGCAAGGTCATGTAAAAATCAGGAATAATTTCGATCGCCATACCGAAGGCAAAGGATAAACCGATAACAAATATTTTTCTGGCATCCAGCATCCGTGAAGAACATATTTGCATTCCAGTCGGCAGCACAAAACTGATCTCGATTAGCAAAATGACACCCATTACTGGCTTGGGCATAATAGCAAATAATGCTGCAATTTTAGGTAAAAAGGCAAGCAAGATGAACATCGTGCCTACTCCGTAGGAGATACGCCGACTGGTAGCTCCGGTAGCTACAGACAAACCGACACTGCCAGAGCTGGTGGTTTGACCCATAGTACCTAAAAGCCCGCTTATTACCGAACTACATCCCTCCGAAAAAAGCCCCTTACTCACCGTATGAATATCCATCCGTTGCCAATTAGCATCGTTAACTTTTTGACAAGTAGAAATATTCGCGATAGTTTTGATGCTGGAACAAAATGCAGCTACCAAAAATGGAGCCAGCAAAGAGGAATCGAATGACCAGCCGACATGGTCCATGTCCGGGAAGGCAAAAAATGGAGCTTCCACAAATTTGGTTAGATGGGCTTCCGTAAGAACTCCCGTGTAATACGAAATCACATAGCCAACCAAAATTCCGCCAAGGATAGAATACTCACGCATCCTAGCCGTACCCCATACATGCATCACGATGATGACAGCCAGTGTCAGACAGGATATCCAAACTGTAGCGGCAACACTTACTCCCTCGTTTCTATCCAGGCCGACAAAACTCGGAATACTGTAATTGATAAAAGAAACAGCCATCATTGTAACAATCAGGCCCGTAATTTCCACCGGAAACAGAACACGCATTTTATGTAGCACCCGACTCATCAATATTTGGGATAGGCCAGCTACTATGGTCATGCCAAACATCAATGGAAAACCACCGGCCTTCACCGCCATTACAGAAGCAGGAAAGTAAGGCGCACCAGTTTCCTGTGCACAAAAATATCCGGAACCAAGCGGCCCTTTGTGACATGCCTGCATCAGTGTGCCGATTCCCATGGCAACCATCATCAGGCTGACAACGCTTTGCGCCAATTCGGTTGTACCTCCAATAGCCGAAACAATGAGCACCGGAAATATTAAATCAACTGACAGCATAATAATTTGCTGCAAAACTAAAGGAATGAATGATCGTAATGGCATACTATCTTCTACTCCATAAGCGAGATTCGCTGGTTTTTTGGGCTTGTCTTCCGACAATATGTCCACACTCCTCTTAAAATAAAGATAAAATAAATTACATAAGAGCTCTACCTTGCTATTAGAACATTCCACAAAGCTATAATAAATCCTTTTCATGGTATTGCCTAATTATCTGGAATGTTATTTTTACCAATGTCTTTTTCTTTTTATGAAATAATAATATGTGTAATTTCATAACGTATCGCGTGCTTTTGGCAAAGAAAAAAGCTGTTGTCAGCGATAAATTTATATCGCTACGACAGCCCCCGTTTCTAATCATATGCATTATCTCGATACCATAAATTATTCTTTCAGCAGTTTCAAAACCCCTCAATAAAGGCTAGCCCTGAAATAATTTCAGCCACTCCCCATAGCCTTCCTTCGCCAATTCTTCTTTGGGAATAAATCGCAATGCGGCAGAATTGATACAATATCGTAAATTCCCCGGCTGTGGACCATCAGTAAATACGTGTCCCAAATGTGAGTCTGCTTTTTTACTGCGCACTTCTGTACGAGCCATCCCATGGCTTGTATCAACCTTTTCCCGTATTTTCTCTTTATCTAACGGTTTTGTAAAACTAGGCCACGCACATCCGGAATTAAATTTCTCCACTGAACTAAATAACGGCTCCCCCGAAACAATATCAACATAAATACCTTCACGCTTATTATCCCAATACTCGTTTTGAAAGGGGATTTCAGTCGCATTTTCCTGAGTCACAGCAAATTGAAGCGGATTCAGACGCTTTTTCAACTGTTCATTATGGTCATAATTAGCACATTCCCTATCCATGCAATCCCTCTTTTCGTATAAATTTTCCAAACTACATATTTCACATTCCTGTTCAATCAATAAACATTTCGTTCAAAAGCCCTACGAAACCTTACCTCACTTTAGCGTTCTTCCCCTCTGACTAGGGAAGTTACTATCATCGAAACTTTTGCTGTGTATCCAGAATAACTATATCGAATATATTGTACTACGGCCGGATTATATATACCTCTGGTTTCTCTCCACCTAGCGACAATGGCAAATGATCGCTAAAACTTTTGTATTTCCCGCGCCAGGCGCATGCCGTTTAGCGTTACCAAGAGCGAAGCGCCGGTGTCAGCTAACACTGCCAGCCACAAATTGACGAAACCAGCGAAAGTCCCCAGCACAAACAACAATTTTATCACCAAAGAAAAGGTAACATTCTGCTTGATAATTGCCACCGTCTTGCGGCTAAGTTTCATAACATAGGACAGTTTGCTCAGATCATCGGACATCAGCGCAATATCGGCGGTTTCCAGCGCCGTATCCGACCCGGCCACCCCCATGGCGATGCCCACATCGGCTGTAGCCAATGCCGGAGCGTCGTTGACGCCGTCCCCCACCATGGCTACTCTGCCATACTTATGAGTCAATTGTTTTAAAGCCGACACTTTGTCTTCCGGCAGCAGTTCGCTGTAAAAAGCATCTATATTTAATTTATCAGCAATGGCTGCTGCCACCCGCTGGTTATCGCCAGTCAGCATCGCCATATTTTGTATTCCGGCAGCCCGCAGCGCGGCAAGCGCTTCCATGCTATTTTCCCGCAATGTGTCAGCGACAGCAATGGCACCCATTACTTGCTGCTTAGTACCGACCAGCATCACGGTCTTTCCTTGCTGTTCCAACTGAATCAACTGCTCTTCGTAGCTCGCCAAGGCATGCCCGATTTCTTCAAATAAGCGGCAGTTGCCAACATACACCGTCTGATCATCTACATTGGCCTGCGCTCCCCGGCCGGTGAGTGCCTTAAATTGGGTTACTGACTTTAAAGGTGCATTGCCAGCTTTAGCAACAATCGCCTGGGCCAGCGGGTGCTCCGACCACTTTTCGACCGCCGCGGCCAACAGTAACAGTTCTTCTTTGGCATTACCGTTTAACGGCACCACATCGGTCACCATCGGTTTACCAATGGTCAGCGTCCCCGTTTTGTCAAAGGCCACTGCTTGAA
The DNA here is from genome assembly GCF_007830295.1 of Sporomusa sp. KB1. Classification (GTDB taxonomy): domain Bacteria; phylum Bacillota; class Negativicutes; order Sporomusales; family Sporomusaceae; genus Sporomusa. The sequence goes on from NZ_VLKC01000001.1 coordinate 277,003, forward strand.
TACGCCCCATCTGTTCTAAATGAGCCCCGCCCTTAATCAGCACCCCGCGACGCGAGGCATTACCGATAGCGGCTACAATCGATACCGGTGTGGAAATGACCAGTGCGCACGGACAAGAGATGACCAGCAGCACTAATGCCCGGTAAAACCAAAGATCAAAGGGTTGATTGAACACCAGCGACGGGATGAACATCAAACCTAACGACGCCAGAATAACAGCCGGCGTATAGTACTTGGCAAAAACATCAACAAACTGCTGCATAGGCGCCCTGTCCGCCTGCGCCTCTTCCACCATGTGCATGATCTTAGCCAGTGTCGAGTCGGCGGTCAGTTTTGTGACCGCGATTTCTAAAACACCCTGTTCATTAACTGTTCCAGCATACACCAGATCACCGACCTGCTTTTCCACCGGCATGGACTCGCCGGTAATCGGCGCCTGATTGACAGTAGAAACACCGCTCACAACATTACCGTCCATAGCAATGCGCTCTCCCGGTTTGACAATGATGACATCACCAACCACAATTTCTTCCACCGACAGCCGCAATTCCTGACCGTCCCGTCTCACCAGCGCTTCCCGCGGCGCTAAGTCCATCAGGGAGCGAATGGATTCCCGGGTTTTATCCAATGTATAGGCCTGCAGGGCATTGCCCAGCGAAAATAGGAACACAACGGTTGCACCCTCGCTCCATTCCCCGATGGCTACTGCGCCGACGACTGCAATGGTCATAAGGAAATTGGTATCCATGGTCAGGCTTTTAAGACCATATAGACCACTCTTTGCCACATGATAGCCGCCGACAGCTATAGCCGCAAAATAGAGTGGAATACTGATATTTTCACTCACCCCGACCCAATCCAGCAGGATGGCGGCCAGCAGAGCGACCCCGGAAATACTCGTAGCCAGCGTTCGCGGCTTGCGCCACCAGGCACCGGCCGGCTGAGCGCCAGGCCAGGCAGCCTGACCGTCACTGACCGCCTGATAACCCGCCTGCTGTACAGCTTTGATAATATCGGAATCGGTCAGAGCATGCTCGACCGTCAATTTGCCGGCGCCAAAATTTACTGCGGCTGACCGCACCCCAGCCAATGCGGTAATCTTTTTCTCCAGTTTGGCGGCGCAGTCAGCGCAGTCCATACCCGCAATCCTAAGCACCGACGTATGATAACCCGGCGCGTCCTGGGAAGCCTGCAGTATCGTTGCGCTATAGCCAAAGCCGCTTACGGTTTTGGTAATCTGGGCCACCTCTAAGAGCGTCTTATCATACACTACTTTTAGCTTGGCCGCCGCAAAATTTACTTGGGCCTCCCGCACGCCCGGCAGTCTGCGGATGCCTTTCTCCAGTTTAGCCGCGCAGTCGGCGCAATCCAACCCGTCAATACTAAAGGTACTATTCAGCATATTGGCACTATCTACAGCGGCGGCTACCTCAGCCGCCGAGGCAACAATATCACGCGAACTGTGGCAGCAGCCACAATGACATACTTCGGCCCTAGTTTTCATAATTATCATCCCTCCTGGCATTTCTACAATCATATGATTATATGTTCATATGTATCATGATAAATGATTACCTGCCTTCTTGTCAAGTCCTGGATTGCAGACCACACAACGGCAGCATAATCTAGGAGTATGATATAGTTGGCACTTTTCTACCTATTAGTATGCCAAACAAGAAGTAGATAAAAACAAGAGCAAAACCTGATGTACTCAATACTCAAGTTTTGCTCTGTTTGCTCTTGCTTGAATCTGCGAATTCCAAGAGTGATTTTAACTGCTTATCTTCTAGGCGTGGTTGATATGCTCTAATCCTTGGCACATCAGACCTACTACATGCTCGTCGTCCAATGAATACCAAGCCTCTTTTCCATCCTTGCGGAACTTGACTAGCCTGGCGGCGCGCAACACTCTAAGCTGGTGAGATATGGCTGACTGCCCCATTGATAATGTCTTAGCAATATCGCAAACGCACATTTCTCTAAGGGTTAAGAGATGTAATATTTTAATCCGGGTACTATCGCCTAAAATCTTAAATATTTCAGCCAACTGCTGTACTGTAGGTTCCGCCAGCATCTCCTCTTTTGCCCAGCAAATCGTCTCCGGATGTTCGCAAGTTTCCTCACACATATCACATAGTATGTTTTTCATATGTCACCTCAAAAATAGTGTTACCATGGCTCCTTACCCGTAGGCTGTACCTCTTATGCGATTAAATATTCATACATATAATAGTAAAGTCTGGTAAGTACTATGTCAAGGTGACGGCATTTTTGACGCTGATGTTTCATCGCTCTAAATTGTCATTTACTTGCCTCATAGCCTGATTAATAACGCCACAATACCGCAAAAGATAAACGAAATAACAATAATCTCCCATTATCAGTCCCGGTTTATTACATGTTCGACACGATCATATGTAAGATATTCCCATATCCATTTCATAAACACCACTGTGCGATTCCGGAAATGGACTAGCCGCAGCATATGCATTAAAGACCAAATCATCCAGGCAATAAAACCCTGGGACTTAAATTTGCCAATATTAACTACCGCGGCGTTACGGCCAATTGTAGCCATACTACCGACAGGCCTGTAAACAAATTTCTGCAGTGGACGGCCGTTCATCAGACTGATAATATTTTGGGCAACTACTCCGGCCTGCTGAATAGCAACCGGTGCAACCATCGGCAGCGGCGAATTATCCTGTTCAAAGTGCGCTGCATCGCCAATAATAAAAACTTCGGCTTTATTCTGGATATGCAAATACTCATTCACAATGACACGATGGGCGCGATCCTGTTCTTGTTTAAGGCTATCCAGCAGTTTAGTGGCGCATACACCCGCGGCCCAGATAACTGTATGGGTGGGAATTACTTCCCCGCCTTTTAGTAATAGTGTATTACCGTCAAAACCGCTAACTTGTACAAGTAACCGTACTTCAACATGCTTGCGAAGTAATATTTCGGCAGTGGCCTCTTGCAAATCCAAAGGCATAACAGGCAACAAAGCGTCCGAAGCCTCAACAAGCATGATACGTACTTCTTTAAAGTTCAGATTATGGTATTCTTTAGCCAATACAAAATGAATGAGTTCCGACAACGCCCCCGCACATTCAACACCAGTGGGACCACCACCTACTACGACAAAGGTAAGCAGCGAACGGCGTTTTTCCGGATCCGGTTCATGGGCAGCCAATTCGAACATTTCTATAATGTGGTCCCGGGTAGCAACCGATTGGCCAAGTGTTTTCACACATAAAGCGTTCTTTGCTAAGGATTCCATTCCAAAAAAGTTATTTGTACTGCCAGTAGCCACTATCAAATAATCAAAAGGGATCTGATGTCCCGTAACTGTAATAACACGGTTATCAGCTAGATCTATATCTATAACCTCATCCATATGAAACTCTATATTTTTTTGGTCACGAAAAATTGTCCGAATCGGACAGGCTATATCTTTTTCAGACAAACCGGCAGTAGCTACCTGGTACAATAATGGCTGAAATAAATGATAATTATGCTTATCGATTATCGTAATCTGCGCCGCCGTATTCGCTAATAGTTTCGCGGCCTGGATACCGCCAAAACCTGCTCCGACAATAATAATATGCGTTTTTTTATCCACTTGGCCCATTTGACTGATGCCCCCCTAGGCTAAAATTAACAATTGTGATGTCCCCTGATTTAGTTCCCTCTTTAATTTACTCTTAAGCTTAACGTCTAAAAGGACATAATAATACATTAAATAGCATTTCTTATTTTTAATTCCAGCTCAATCCTTCTAATTCCTTCAAAATATCTATTTTTTTTAAATATGTATTTTTATCTTGGTAGTAAAGTTAGTGAAGTAACTACCATAACCCCAAATGCATGAAAAAATTTTTAATTTCATTGACAGGAGCTAACTATGAGCGTATATTTAAATCAAGCAAAGTTACACTTTAACTTAAAATGGTAAATGTGATGAGGGAGAACTTGCGCTCTATGTCGTTTCAGAGAACCGGTGGGTGGTGTGAACCGGTACGATGGGAATGCAAACGTCGCTCCTGAACAGCAAGGCTGAACTGCAAAGTAAGCTGCGCCGGTCTCAACTCCGCAAGGAGTGCAGTCGTTATTCTGCTAAGGTTGTTTGACCTGATGAGAGATGCAGATAGTTTTATTTTATCTGTAAAAAGGGTGGTACCGCGAGAATAATCTCTTGCCCCTTTAAGTCTATTTGACTTGAAGGGCAAGAGTTTTTTTATTTTTACAGGGGGGTATGATGATGCATTACTTGAAAAACTTCGTTTGACGTTGTTTGTCAAAATACAAATCTTGGGGGGATTTTTTAGCATTCATCCTGACATGGATAGGTTAGCTTAATAATATATTTAGGAGATGGTATATAATTATGAGTAAACTAGCAAATATTGATTGGGGTAATTTAGGTTTTAACTATATGCAAACAGACTTTCGTTATGTTTCTACTTGGAAAGATGGCAAATGGGATGAGGGCGAACTAGTAACTGATAATAAACTTTCAATCAGCGTGGCATCGACCGCATTGCACTACGGACAACAATGTTTCGAGGGATTAAAAGCCTACCGGACAAAGAATGGGGATATCCAACTCTTCCGGCCTTATGAAAATGCCAAACGGATAAATCTCGGTGCTCAACGTCTGTTAATGCCGGAAATTCCTGAAGAAAAATTTGTCGATGCCGTATTACAAGTAGTGCGAGCCAATGAAGCCTATGTTCCTCCCTATGGTACTGGCGCCACTCTTTATATCAGGCCATTACTAATTGGTGTCGGAGATAATATTGGTGTCGGTCCGGCCCCGGAATATTTATTTTCAGTTTTCTGCATCCCTGTCGGTCCTTATTTCAAAGGTGGGATGACGCCTGTCAATTTTACTGTTTCCGACTTTGACCGGGCAGCCCCATATGGAACAGGAGCTGCCAAAGTAGGCGGCAACTATGCAGCAAGCCTGTACTCCTATCATTTAGCGAAGAAAAATGGGTTTGGTGATTGTATTTACCTTGATCCATTAACTCATACAAAAATCGAAGAAGTCGGCTCAGCCAATTTCTTCGGTATTACGTTAGATGACGAATTTGTCACACCAAAATCGCCTTCGATTTTACCAAGCATTACGAAATATTCCCTTCTCTATCTAGCTAAAGAAAATTTGGGTTTAAAAGTGGCAGAGCGGGACGCTTTGATTGATAATCTTAAAGAGTTTAAAGAAGCGGGTGCTTGCGGAACTGCAGCTGTTATTACTCCCATCGGTGGAATCCAATATAAGGGTAAACTCCACGTCTTCCATAGTGAAACAGAAGTTGGTCCAAATACTACCAAACTATACAACACTCTTTGTGGTATTCAATTCGGCGATTTGGAAGCTCCCGCCGGTTGGGTTATTAAAGTCTAGGAATATGCCCCTAATACCCATCGTGCTTGCCTCCCAGTCTGAGGTGGTAGCAGGTGTTGTTATTTACCTTCTATTGCTTAATGATTATGGCACTGCCATGCAAATCACAAATTGGAACAACAAATAATCTGTTTTCCCGGCAAAAATCCCGGATTGCCTTCTTTACCCCGGAGTACTGGCTACTGTTATAGTCATGGATAATAATATAGCCACCGATATTTACGCGGGGATAAAAATACTTCAATCCCTCAAATAACGGCTGATACAAATCTGCATCCAGACTTACAAGAGCAAAATTTTCTTCCAGGCCTCTCGCGGTATCAGGAAAGTATCCTGCTTTAAACACAGCTTGACCTGGATAAGGTAATCTAGCCAAAACTCTAGTTACACTTGTATTGTTATATCTTCCGGCTTCAGCACAAGATAACATATTTTCTTTTTCAATGTTTATATCACGTTCGTCAAATCCTGAAAAAGTATCAAATAAGTAAATCTTACGGTCGGGAAATAATCGATTTATTTCTGTTGCAAAATCTCCCTGATACACTCCCAATTCGGCAACTGCCCCCCTAGTGTTCTGCTCGTATATTTCTTCAGCAATCCACCTTAAGTTTGCCAAGCGTAAATCAAAAATTTCCCGGTAAGCATTAATTGGTATAATCTCAGCAGCAATCCCTAATTTCTCAATCTGCACCTTTACCTTTAAACTTTGTTCCTTATTAATAATCGCTATATAGATACGATCAGGATTTTTTAGAAAAAGCTGTCCGGGATTAATAACAGGAAGACCGTCCACTGCTTTTCCTTGCAATTTAACATTATTATCGCAATAAGCAACAACATCTACATCAGTGCTCAATAGTCTTCGCAGCATTTTACCGCCTTGTCCTGTTCCCCAAATTATTGCAGTTTTCATCAGCTCACCCCGACTAAGGAACTAATACAGCACTTTTGCTGCAAAGAGAAACGAGGCAAGCCATGCCGAATTTAATATCTTTCTCACAGACTTGCCTCCTTCAAATTTTATTTTACATTACATGCTTAAAATCAATCGTTTGACGAGTGTCTTAACTTCCTGTACCTTATACGAGTTATGACCGATTCCCTCTGCCCCTGCGCCTGCAAGCTCAGAAGCTTTTTCAGCCAACTGATCTGTAGGCGTTTTGCCAATTAGAAATTGCTCTACATTGGTAAGGCGAAGTGGAATAGGGGCAACACCGCCCATCACAATTCTCACATCAGCGATACCGCCATTATCAAGCTTATAAATGGAAGCCATACTTACCATCGCAAAGTCAACCGCTTCTCTGATTCTGTATTTATCGTACGCGGTTTTATAGCCCTCATAAATTGGAATTTCAATTTCAGTTACTAATTCACCAACTTCGAGCATATCATACGCCTTGAGCTTGGTGGTGAAGAAATCGCCAGCTTTTATCATTTTTTTGTTAGTTTTAATTTTTGCGTCAAGTGCAAGTAGAACCGGGGAAAGGTCTGAAGCATTGACTGAGTAACAACCGCAATTCATGCACCGGGAAGCCTCCTTGAGCATTGTCGCTAAGTCTAGGCTCTGGGTATCTTCAGCCTCTATGCTCCGTTTTTCAATGGGAAGCTCAGTCAGTTTGGCTGCTTCTTTAATCTTGACGCCGTTGACGTCATAGGTTAAGAAGCCCTTATCCTCAGTAACAGGAGCAGCTTTTACGCCAAGATACCCAGTTATTGACTTTGCCGCAATTCCGCCTGCCTTGATCGCTTTGATAACGGTGGAAGGCCCTGATGTTACGTCACCGCCAGCGTAAACGCCGGGTCTGCTGGTCATATGAGTCTCTTCACTCACCTGGATAAGTCCTCGCTGCAGTTGCATTTCATATTTCTCACCCAGGAAGGAAAGATCTACTTTCTGACCAATAGCCATAAGAATGGAATCAGCATTAACAACCTGCTTTTCGTTATAGTCATACTGAGGATTAAAGGCGCCTTTATCGTCGCGCACTGTAGTGCAACGAACAAGCTCCATGCCGGTTATCTTATCGCTGTTGTCACGCACAACCTTAGAAATTCCGAAAGAAGGAAGAATAGTAATGCCCTCTGCTTTGACGCGGGCAATTTCTTCCTTGCTAGCAGGCATCTCCGGCTCCGATTCGAGACAAGCTAGCGTAACCGATGCAGCGCCGAGTCGTTTTGCGGTCAACGCAACATCCATGGCAACGTTTCCGCCTCCGGTAACCAGTACATTTTTACCAACTTTGCCAGCCATCCAGCTATTAACCTCTATCAGAAAATCCAGACCAAACTCTGTTAATTCCTCGCCATCAAAGCCGAGAATTGGACGCTTCCACGCGCCGGTATCAAAGAATACGCTGTCAAATTTACTTTCGATTTCACTAATCGGAATGTCTTCACCGACAGCTGTCTTGAGAACAAAGTTGATTCCCATACCTTCGAGGGCGGCGACAAGGCTGCGAACATATTGCTTCGGCAAACGATAATTAGGAATGGCGTACGTTGAAAGGCCGCCTGCTTCCTCCATTTTGTCATAGACAGTGACAGAATGACCGTATTTTCTTAAAAAATAGGCTGCTGTCAGACCAGAGGGACCAGAACCGATTATTGCCACTTTTTTACCAGTGTTAGTAGCAGGCTTGGCATAAAATTTATCGGTGTGAGCCAAAATATAGTCGCCGACAGAACGCTCAACACTGCTAATCGCAACGCTATCGCCATTGCTGCATTGATTGCATTTTTCCTGGCACGTGTGAGCACATACCCGAGAGGTAATCATTGGCATCGGATTGACGCGCATAAGAATCTCAGCCGCGCCGTCAAAATCATTTTTACGCAATTTTTCCATATAACCAGGAATATCTGTGCCTGCAGGGCACTCAGCAGAGCATGAGCTTGGGCCTACCTTCATTCCTCCATAAATCGAATGATAACGGTTATCGCCATGAATAGCATAACACTCCTCGCCACCCTTGCGTTTACAGTTCATTCTTCTTCCGGCCTCATGCGGATAGCGATAAAACCAGCAACGTACATCCTGACAAATATTTCCGCCAATGGTGGCGACGTTACGAACCAGCGGAGTAGCAACTGATTTTGCAGCTTGAGAAACGATAGGTAGTTTTGCCTGCAACTCAGGCGAAGCAACTAAGTCCTTAAGTTTAGTTAACGCACCAATGGCTATCTTATCGCTGTCAAGCTTGATATAGGCAGAATTATCAATTGTTTTAAGATCGACAACCGTTTCCGGGTAAGTAGTAAGGATTTTATCTTTGAGAACACCGATGAGATCGGTTCCGCCAGCAATAGCAACCTTTTTGCCCTTCTTTGCACTAATGAGGATCTCTCCTGCCTGATCGAATGAGGTGGCACTTTCATGTTTAAAATATTTCATTTATGTTCTCCTTCCTTAAGCCTTCTTCAATGCTTTTAGAACAACTGCCGGCGTAGCGGGATACTCTGCAACCTCTACTCCAATTGCATTAGAAATAGCCAGCATTACTGCACTGGCTCCTGCTGCACCGGAAACTTCACCTATGCCTAGAGCCTTGAACATGAAAGAATCAACCTGTGATTCCATGATTACTGCCTCATAATGCGGGAACTCGTTGAAAGGACGCCACTTGTACTCGATCAAATTGGTAGTTAATGGTCTGCCGGTATTAGGGTCATAAATGCATTCTTCAAAAAGTGCAGTGTCAACACAGGCCGAACCAATACCACCCTGCAATTGCATTAATACAGCTCTGGAATCTATAATTTGGCCGATATCGGTACCGCCTGTAATCTTAACGATCTTAGTAAATCCGGTGTCGGTATCAACCTCAACCTCGACAATGAATATCATACAACTGGGAATATCAAACTGCTCGATATGTCGTCCATAACCTGTAATATTGAGATCCTTCGGTCCTAGCTTCTTAATTGGGATTTTTTTCTCAGGGTTATCACGAACATAAACTATGAAATCCTTCATTTCAAGTTGCTCTTCGGAAACTCCAAAGTGAAGTGCTCCCAATTCAAAAACTTTTTTCTTAGCGTCAGCTGCCGCAAGTGTACAAGCCTTTCCAGATGTAATGGTACCCCTTGAACCACATAGTCCAAAATTTGTCGGGTTATTCATAGAATCCGGCTCAGTTACCTTTACCTTTTCAATCGGAACATTAAGCACCTCAGCAACCATCTTCGCTACATTGCTTCGTTGACCCATACCGGACTCAGTGATGTCACACTGAACCACGACGGTAGATCCTTTGCCTTTAATATCAGAAATTAGTCGTACATAAGCTTCAGTGTTGTCCTCTCCAATGTCAGCATTTCCGATAACAGCAGCACCGACGCCTCTAGCTTTACTGCCATTAACTGATGTAGGAATACCCCAACCTTTCCATTTGTCCTTCCAGCCAAACTTGTCAGCAGCATTTTGTATAGCCTCGGGAAACTTGGTTGGTACCCTACTTTGCCACCAGCGGCCATCACGCCAAATATAACGGTCTCCAGGAGAAACATAGTTCTTTTTATAACATTCGATAGGATCAAAGCCACCTGCGCGCATTGTACGCGCCATTAACAATGTCAAACAACTATTGAGCTCCTGTCCGCCATAGCCACGAACAATACCAGCAGGACATTTGTTCGTTACGGCAATGTGGCTGTCCAGATTCCAGTTTTTGCACTTGGCCATAACTAACTGTGCTTCACCTAGGCCAACACCGACCTGACCTTGCACTGAATCGGCAAGAGCACCGGTATCGACCATCCAATCCCCTTCAACAGCACAAACAATACCTTCTTTGTCCATTCCTATCTTTGCTTTAATTTTGCTGCCCAGACGCACTTCATGCGCCATAAGCTGCTCGCATTTGGTCAAAAAGAACTTAACCGGACGATTAGTGGTCTTGGCCAGCAGCGCCGCGCATAATACCGTCACGCTTAAGGTCTGCTTGTTGCCATAGCTGCCGCCCACATTAAAGGTCTTCACACGAAGATTAGAGCCAGGAATACGGGGCGAATTAAACAACTTGAGTATATAGGGACTCTGTGAGGTCGCCCATATGGTATAGTCAGGGCCTCCTTCCCAACGAACGATGGCGCCAGGGGGTTCGGGAGCTAGTGGCGCCGGCATTTTATTGAACTCTACGAGATCCTCTGCGACAAATGCCGCTTCGGCAAATCCCTTTTCCACGTCACCATACATAACCTGCCAATGCGGGCCATCAGGCTGGAAGTGAGGAACGCCTGGATCAACCAGATTATTTTTAAAACGTTCATAAATCTGAGGAGCACCTTCAGCAAGAGCCACTGCTGCATCGAAAATAGCAGGCAATTCTTCGTATTCTACTATAATAAGATCAACGGCTTCCTCCGCGATTTCTACGGTGTCTGCTGCAACAATAGCAACAAGATCTCCAGCAAAATAAACGATTTCATCCATCAGTTTCTTATGAACAGGCCAGCCAAGTTCCCACCCCTTCGGTATCTCCTTATGGGTGATAACCGTATGGACACCTTTGAGCTTCTTTGCTTCAGTAGTATCTATAAAAGTGATCCGGGCATGAGGATATGGGCTACGGAGTGCCTTGCCAAAAATCATTTGTGGAACCTTGAAATCGTCAAGGAATGTCGCCTTTCCGGTAACAATATCGTTTGCTTCCAACCGTTTGGTATATTTCCCTATATAACGATACTCTGCCATTAATTACGCCTCCTTATTTCCGGCAATGCTATTCAATGCTTCCATTACCGTATAGTGACTTATGCATCTGCAGTAATTGCCAGATAGTGCCTCTGCAAGCTCTTCCTGCGTTGGATGAGGGTTTTTGTCAAGAAGGGCCTTTGACGCCATGATGATTCCAGGGGTGCAATAACCGCACTGGAACGAATAGTAATCAATAAATGCTTGTTGAATGGGATCAAGCTCTCCCGTAATTGGATCCGCTAAACCCTCAATCGTGATAATATCCTTTCCCTCGCATTCGACTGTCAACAGCATACAGGAAGTCACCGCATCGCCATCCAGGATCACAGTACAGCAACCGCAGGCGCCCTCACCGCAGGACTCTTTAGAACCTGTAAGTTCCAAACGGTTGCGCAATGTCTGGGAAAGTGTCTCTGAATCTGGAATCTCACCAATTCTTGTTCCAACAGGGAATTCATATTCTTTGCCATTAACTTTCAATGTAACATATTGCTTTTCCATGCTTTTCCTCCGTTCTTTTTTGATTTAATTGCAAGTATTCGTAATGAATACTTGGAACGCAAAAGGAGTGTAAATATAATTAGGTAGTTCGGCCGACCTGTCAAGGTGCAAAATTTTTTCCTTTTAACCCTAAGTTATATAAGACATAGTTGCTCACATCCTTTCGCCAAAAGCAGTTTCACTATTTAATAATTTAGGCAGGGGCTTCTTTAGAAAGATACTTTACAAACAATCCCTTTCCTATCGGCGATATCAGCGTTTGTCGGAACCTTGCATTCTTTACCTAAGTATGATATCTTTTAGATAATATTGCCAATTGGCAAGCTTATAGAATGATTTAGAAAACCAGGTGAGGAACCGATAATGAATACTCAAAATAATAAAAGTAAAGATAATTCCACTAAAGACCGCCTCATTCACGAGGCCCGCAAATTGTTTGCCGAACTGGGATATGATGCAACTACTACCAGAATGATTGCCAATAAAACAGGAATTTCGCAATCGGCAATTTCTTTTCACTTTACAACTAAAGAAAACCTCTGCAAATGCGTTGTTGAATACACGGCTTGTCAAATTGCCGCAGCCTATGACTCGATGTGCCAAGAAATTGAACAAGCTTACCAAGACGGCGTGATAACTAGAGATCTGGCCTGGTCTTACATCAATAAACTTTTGCTGCATCAAATTCATTATTCCTTTAATCAAAGGAACAGAAATATCATCGGTCTCGTACTCCGTGAGTCCAGCTTCCCGCCGCAAATTGCCGGCATCCTTTCTAAAATCATTTTTGAAAAGATTGAGGGCCCTCTAACCCGTTTAATTGTCACCGTATCAGGACGTGATGATTGCTTCTGGGCGGCGGTCATTAGCCGTACTATTAACGGCTCCATACTTACCTTCGCTGAACACCCACTGTTATTGAAAAACATAATTCAAACAACCAACTCTTCAGATTCCGGTGGCAGTAATACAAATTTTTTTGTTAAGTTAAAAGCTATAATTCAAACAGCCGATTCCTTAGATCAAAATGATTTGATTATCAGCTATATTCATGAATATCTGGTTGGGGGCATTAAAGCCATCATTGCCCAAAATAACATTTCTGTCGATGGTAGCTCAACTCTGTTCTGCCTCGGTAAATAGTAAAAAACCGTTATCCACTCCGCAATACAAATTTTTGTACTTTACCGGTAGTTGTTCTAGGCAGTTTATCCAAAAACTCATAGGAATCGGGAACTTTACAAATGGCAATCCGCTCAGTCAACCACGCTTTCAGCTCGGCGGCGCACAATAAGCCTTTGACTTTGGGAACTATAAACGCTTTGACCCGTTCACCTAACATTTTGTCAGAAATGCCGATTATGGCAACCTCACGCACGAGTGGATGGGCTTCCAGAACAATCTCTATTTCCCGGGGATAAATATTCTCTCCACCGCGAATAATCATATCCCTTTTACGATCAGTAATAAAAAGGTACCCTTCATTATCAAAATAGCCTAAATCCCCAGTATGCAAAAATCCGCCCCGCATCACCTCGGCAAACTGCTCCGGCTTATTCAAATAGCCAGACATCAAGCAATCGCCTTGAATGCAAATTTCTCCGATTACATTATTTGGCAGAATATTACCCTGTTCATCCATTATTTCAACTTTTTGTTCGGTATAAGGCATACCGCATGAACCTTCCTTAAAGTGTCCCAGCGGCGGCTCGACACTGGTTCCGCTACAAGCCTCGGTTAGACCATAGCCGACCAGAAAATCAATATTGTAACAATCTTTAAACCTCCGGCGCGTTTCCACTGAAAGTGGAGCTGCGCCGGTATTTGCATACTTTATTTTTACTTTGGTCATATCAACACTTTGCGGGTCAATTTTGTTCAAAATATAGTCATACATAGTCGGTACACCCATAATAATAGTAATCCCATATTTGATAACATCCCGCCAAAAATCACTGACAGAGAAACGAGTGCTGATACACAAGGCTTGCCCGGCGTAACTTAATGGATAAGTAAACACACATAACGGACAGGCGTGAAACATTGGTAACATCAGCAACATTACATCATCACCGGTTACAATACCGCTGCGGTTAACATCCCGGCAAACCGAAAGGCCTGCTTTATTGGGAAGCAGCACTCCCTTCGGCCGCCCAGTTGTGCCAGACGAATATAGCAGCAAAAAATTATCGTCCGGACTTTGTGGGACTAAACATTCATCAACCTGATACCTTGCTAAGATGTCAGCCATCTTTTCCCGTACTAATTTTGAAGAATGTTCAGATTCAGTCGCCACCTCTACTACATAAGGATGGCAACCCGCCTTGTTAAAACCCTTGGTGAATTCAGTCATAAAATCATTGCCGACAAATGCTACCTTAGGCCGGGCGTCATTAAGAAGATAGGCAATCTCTGTACCTTTCAACATATAATGAACTGCCATAGCTATCGCCCCTAGTTTTTGGGCTCCCCACATGGCGTAGTAAATTTCAGGAGAATTCTGAACCATAACTGCGACAACATCTCCCTTTTTCACGCCCTTTGCCTTGAGAAAATTGGCTACCTTATTCGCCCGGTCATTGGTATCCTTGTACGTTAATTTCTGATCATAATAATATACATGCGGCGCAGCCGGAGTTTCCCTCGACCGTACCGTAAGCATTTGCGCTATACTCTCAAATTCTAACTGTCTGCCCTGCAGATAGGGCTGCTTATCGAGCGGAATATGCGGTGCTACCGGTCGTCTCGTAGTCATGATACTAACCCCTCCGCACTAATAATATTCTTTATATTGCTACTACGGTCTCATCGTGCAATATGATTAGTGCTAAGGAGTTTACTTCTTTTATCAAGCATTTTGTAACCAAAGGTAATAACAAGCCCGATAACATTTAAGACCATGGCAAACCAAAATGCCTGGGTATAAATTCCATTATTGGCCTTCGCAACATTGGCGGCAATCATTGGCCCATAATAAGCCGCTACACCGAAAGCTACAAAAGTAATCCCATAGTTAACCCCGACATTTTTCGTCCCATAATTTTCCGCAACCAGCGATGGGAAAATGGCTTGGGCTCCTCCGAAGCAGGCACCGATTCCTGCGCCGGCAGCGGCAAAACCAACGTACGAAGCTGCATTTGTCAACAAGAACAGCATGCACGCCGAGATGGTAAACATAATGGCGAGCGTATTAGGTCGCCCAATTTTATCTGATACAAATCCAAAAATAATACGTCCGGCCATGTTAAAGACAGCAATTAAACTGACGTAAAAGGCGGCAATTTGTGGACTTAATTTGAACATGGTCTGGCCGATTGACGAAGCGTGGGCCAAAATCATCAGTCCGGACAAAGCAGCTATGGCAAACATGCAGGCCATAACATACCAGCGAGGGTCTTGCAGCATTTGTCGCCAATTTTTGTCAATCAACGCCGGGCTTACCGCGTTAGCGGCGACCGGAGGCTGCCAGCCTTCGGGCCGGTATCCCGTGGGAGCAGCTTTTATGATTAACGAACAAACCAAAATAACTACCAAAAACACGGCCCCGAATATTTTAAAGGTATCCAGCACACCATTGTTCATAATCAAGAAACTGGCGATTGGAGCTGCAATCATCGCCCCTGAACCATATCCGGCCGCGGCCAATCCAACTGCCAACCCCCGTTTATCTGGGAAAAACTTATTCGTGTTGGCTACATTGCCGGCGTAAACAATTCCTCCACCAACCCCAGCAATAAGTGAAAACGTAAAATAAAGCATCTCCGGGCTGGAAATGAATCCGGTAAAAAACATACCTACACCGAAGAGGATGCCGCCAATCACAATGTTAAACTTTGCTCCCTTATGGTCTTGCAGCATACCACCTGCAGTCATGACAATCGGCCCAGTGATGAAAGTAAGTGTAAAAGCTAAAGCAAGAACCGGTCCACTCCAACCAAACAAATTTCCCAGCGGCATTGCAAAAACGCTCCAGGCATATTGTGATCCGATACAAACATTAACAATGATTGTCGCGCCAAGTATTAACCAACGGTTATATTTTGTTTCCATATTAATACCCCCATTTATCCAAATTATTGGACTATCCGTGGCTGGTATTCTTTACCGTTCCTCACGTTAGACTAAATCTTTTGCCCTATTGGATGAACCCATGAGATCATTTGGCAATCCTATGACGAGCGGCTTAATCAATAACACCCTTACCCTTTAACGCCTCAATTTCGCTTTCGCTGTAGCCAAGGAGTTCGGTAAGAATCTTATTCGTGTCCTGTCCTAGAGCCGGAGCCCCACGCCATACCTGTCCCGGAGTTTCCGAGAGCTTAGGCATAACACCAAAGGCTTCCACTTCCTTGTTTAGCGTCTGATCGGTGTATTTTACCCAGTCACCTCTCATGCGCCAGTGCGGTTCATTGTAAACCTCCTCAGCGGTTTTAATATGTGCTGCTGAGATCTTGTTGTCAATGCAAATATTTATTGCTTCCTGTGCCGTATGGTCCTTAAAGAATTTTTTGAAAATACCATCCAGTTCACGGCCCAGCGGACTGGCAACTGCTTCCGGTGAGCTGCTGCATTCTTCGTAGGAGTATTTCTTCGAGTCAATGCCAAAGCCTTTTAATACGTTATTGTAAGCTGTCTTTCCATAGGAACCAAGATTAATAAATCCTCCGTCCCCACATTCAAAAACGCCTGCCGGCTGAAAAGCGGTCTGCATGATGCCCTGTCTGTGTTTGAGGGTTTTGTTCATGGTCCAAAGGACAAAGTTGTCATCCATTACCCTCATCCAGCTTTCAGTCAAGCTAGCATCGATCCTTTGACCCTTGCCGGTTTTTTGGGCATTCATATAAGCCATCAAAATTCCGTTGACTGCGATTAAACCTGTCAGGTAGTCACCTACATACTGCTGAGCATAGTATGGCGCAAGATCAGGATACCCCTGCAGCAACGCCCAGCCCGATTCAGACTGTCCCAAGGGGTCATATCCGGGTCGGTTTATGTGTCTTTGCTCACCGCCAAATCCAGTTGTTCCGTAACCGCTGATGTGACAGATGACTAATTTGGGGTTGACCTCCATTAACATTTCATCGGTGATTCCCAGCTTGTCAATCCAAACCATGTTTTCAATCCAAACATCTGAGTTCTTAATCAACGACAAAAAGATTTCTTTGGATTCCGGTATATTCAGGTTGGTTTCCAAGGCAAAACTTAGTTTGTTTCTGGAATTTTGCATCCATCCACCACCGATATGCTTGTCTCCTTTAACAATCTGTGGTTTCTGATGGCGGGCAGGATCACCACCTACTTTAGGCCGTTCAAGAGCAATTACCTCGGCGCCAAAGTCACTCATCATCGTAGCGCAGAAGGGAGCTGCCACGACAGTTCCATTTAGCAAAACTCTTATTCCGGAAAGGGGTCCAAAAGTAGGGGCAAATAGTGGGGCTGGTTTGTACTCAAGCTTTTCCCATCGATTCATAATCCAAATCCTCCCTTATTGTCTTTTTTGCTATGTAGTTTATTGACTTCAATCGACCAATGGATTATTTATAAAAACATATATAAACACCTCCATAATGCTTAGTGCTATAAATATTAAACGCACTAAGTAACTTTTAGCTATACTGCAATAACAGATAACTGATCCCTGTTACAGCAAGTTAATTAGTATTAAAAATATCAGGTCGGTCGATTGACCTATTTTTATAATAATCTAATAATTTTACCATGTCAACCATTTTTTACTAAATACATACGTGTTCACTTATGTTATCGCATTTATCCGTAGGAAGCGCCCCCAACAAAAAATCGCTTAGACATCATCTAAGCGAACATAAACACACATATTTTACTTGACTTCAGTTAGCTGGTCCCTGTATTACCATCTTAAAAGACTTTATACTTTTACAATTCCTGATACCCAGCTTGCAATTCGTTGCAAATCATTCGATGTCTCCTGCTTATCTCTTGTATAGGAGATTAATAATACTGTACAAACTACACAGTATAGCCCAATAGTATACAAAACTACCACTCCTTACACTTATTAGTTAGTTAAAAATGAATTAACTAATTGATGTAACCATTACTCTCTTTTCGAAATAGAATGGGCAATTATCTTTTCCAGAAGTGAGCCACCCCGAGTACATTAAAATCCTGTTATGCTTTAGTTGACGAGACAAAATCAGCAGGAGATTTTAGAGGTGATCGAGGTGGATCAATATCCAGTAATCAGGCCAATCAAGGAATTCGAGTTCCTGTCAGCTGCATTAAATCAGTGCCGGAAAAAACACGTCATGAATAATCAATTCTTCTCTAACGTCATAAATTTTGTGTCGTACTCCTTTGGGCACTCTAACTGCCACGCCAGGGATTAATGGGAAATCGCCAACACCATCAATCCACATAGCGGCTTTTCCAGACAATGGAAAGAGAATGTCGTCTTGTTGCGGATGAATATGTTCTGGTACTTCAATCCCGGGTGCCACCTTGACTAACATACAGGTAACGTCTAGATAATGCTCTTTTTGAGAAATATAAGGTTTAATTTTTACCCCGGGGGCAGTTAAATGATTTTCCCAGGGAATCTGCTCCAGATAGCGCCAATCTGCCGTGGATGTTTTTTCTAATTCTGACATATAAATACCTCCAGACTATTAATTATTTATTTTTTCGCTTATTCAATCCGGGATGCAAATTGTATTACGCCAAAAGGCGTTAATCGTTTTTATCACTACTGTTACAACGATTAAAGTGGTCACCATTAATAGCATAGCTGCCAGCCAGAAAAAAAATGGCAATCCCGTAAATTTAAAGGCAACCGTAGTAGCAATCGTTACAGCGCACATAGGGAAGGTATATGCCCACCAGGATATAAAGAAATTAATCTTAGTAAATTTTTTTGTCATTGAGAGCAGTAAAATAACAATAAAAAGAGCTATATATATAAGTATTCGTGCAAAGCTATCCATTTCTCCGGTTATTTTTGTATAAGAAATAAACGCCAGTGACGGTGGTGCAACTAATATAAACAATGTTGGCATTAACTGGGGTGGAAGCTGCCTTTGGAAAATAATTCGGTAAAATATTACGGAAAACAACATTAACCAAAAAAATAGACCGATGCTAAAAAAGAACCACGCGAATTCACGGTGTGCAATCTCCACTCCGGCTATCGGTACTACTATAGTGCCAACTACCGGGATAAACCATGCCGGATTCAAATGAACAATTTCATTATTATGATTCATCCACCTGGACAGAATGACTGTTGTAAAAACAATCTGTAACGCGGAGCCTGCTATCCATAAACATTGCGCCACTTCATATAACTTATCGACCGTGCCAGCACTTAAAAGCAGCATGCTAATAGATATCGCTGGAAAAAAACAAACTTTAACCGGATGCTTAAATTCATCTACTACTTGTTTCGTGTATTTTACTAATTTTAAAAAATAAGCGGCACTGACCATAGCAAACACTACATAAGAAATTATAAGGAGATTTGTGCTTATTCCGAAACATAAGCCGAAGACTTGTTCAAAGCGTTGATAAGCTATTGACAATCCGCACAACCCCATTATGCTGGTAAATAACCCAACAGGAAAGTAGGCTAATCTGTTATCCAAAATTCTATTCCTCCAGTTGTTTGGATACCCGCTCTCTACTTTGAAGGTCGTTTTCCCTTCTTAAAATCCCATTTACTATATTATTTGGTACTTCGCCACGCACTACTCGGGCCATGTTTTTTAAAGCATTTTCAATCATTCGCTTATATGCCCCCACTGTTATGCCAGAGGTATGCGGGTTTAGTAGTAAACGTTTTTTAGCATTTGATGAAAGAGTAAGCAATGGATGATCGTCACCTGGCGGCTCAGGGGTAAAGGTATCTATAGATGCTCCTGCAAGATGACCTTTTTCCAGTACTTCGGCAAGTGCTTTTTGGTCCACTATTTCACCCCGTGCGGTATTGATAAGAATGCTTCCTTGCGGCATCAGTGCTAGTTCCCTTGCCCCAATCAGGCCTCTAGTTTTATCATTCAATGGAATATGCAAACTTATAACATCACTTGTCTCTAATAACGAATCAAGTGTTTTGTACTCGATTGAATATTGGAGTTCTACATTAGGAGGTTGTCTATGTGAAGCGCAGTAACTGACTGATGCACCCAGTACTGAGGCGATTTGGGCAACTTGCCTCCCAATATTACCAAACCCGACAAGGCCTATCTTACTCCCCCTAACCTCTTTTATCCCCTCTCGCAGTATATTGTTTCTAAACGAAAGATAATTTCCTGCCTTAATTTCAGCATCGGCCTCCACTAGCCTTCGTTGTATTGCAATAAGTGATCCAATAACATATTCAGCAACTGAAGTTGCATTAGAACCCGGTACGTTAGCCACAGGAATCCCCGCACGTATACTCGCAGGAATATCAACACGGTCAAATCCCACTCCCATGCATTGTACAATTTTAATATCGGGAATTCTTTCCAGGATAAAAGAGTTAATCATCGCTGCTGACCCAACTGAAAAGAGACAATCTGCTCCCTCACAGGCATTTATAATATCAAGATCAGACAATTGATTAGGGAAAAAGATGTTCAACTCTTGAGGAATAACGGGTTTTGCAGAATTAAACTTGTCCTCAGACAGTAAACTAACCACTGTTGGCATAGCAAACCACCTCCGAAAATGTTACAGCCTTCTACGATATTATTATTAAAAGTATCGAGAGATAGTCCTGGATTCCTCCTATAACCTTTTGTCCCGTATAAAATCAGACAAACATTCAGCCGTATTGCCGGTAATCTTTATACAATTGCGTAAATGCTCTTTGCTGTCAAAAGGATGCGAATTAAGAATTCGACAACAGGTAGCACCAAATTTTTCTCGGAAAAGATTATGAAACTCATGCGAGCTTGTATAAATAGGTTCTCTACTTTGCTCTTTATTTTCACGGCCTTGAAGCATTCCCAGAACCATAATGCTTCCAGTTAGAGCGCCACAGAGACAACCAGCATGGCCAAGGCCACCACCAAAGCCACTTGCCATCCTCAAAGCTTCATCTGAAATGTCCAGCTGCATCGCATCACGAAAGGCTCTTACAATGGCTTCAGCACAATTATAGCCTGCGCGAAAATTCTGCCCGGCGGCCTGTTTCATATACTCTTTGTCAACAACATGTCTTACATTTTCCATTTTTAATTCTTCACTATATTGTTTTGTCATACTTATCACTCCCTTGTATGATTAATAAGTACTATCGTTTTAACTGACAAAAAAATGTATAGTAGATTGTTATTTCTTTATTGGTGTTGCGTTAGATTGTGACCCTGCTGGCTTACCTCTTTCCGTTAGCCATCTGCCATGATTCCGGATGGTTGCGAAGCAGCAGCATACAAACAACGCCTAAAAAAGGTCCAATTGCCAAGAAAGAAAACGCCCATCCCCAGCTGTAATTATCTACGATCAATCCAAATAAGCGTGGCGTAATTACAGTGATGCCAAAACCAAGTACAGACTGCAGCCCTAAGGCTGAACCCATAGCATGGGCTGGAACCAGCTCAGTAAGCCCAGCCTTGTATATAGCCGAGTCGGCTACAATAAAGAACCCATAGATCAGACCCACTATAATCAATAGCCACAAAGAAATCTCAGCTAACCACCCGAAAAGCAAAGCACAGCAGCCGCTTATGAGCATAAGTGTTGTGGCGGAAAGACAACGACCATATCTATCTGACACCCAGCCTCCCAATCCAGGAGAAATTCCTCCCATTGCAGTACAGGCAGCTGCGATTCCCCCTCCATAACCTATAGCAACAGAAGTTTCATAGCCATGAAACGTGAAAGCGTAAGTTATGTAGGCCCCAAGCCAACCCCAGAAAGCATACAATTCCCACATATGACCTACATAACCTACTATAATTAGCCAAAAAGCTTTACTAGATAGTGTGAGCGAAGATTTTTTTTCTGCCTTAGCTACCGGTGCAGCAATAGCGGGCGTCTGTTTTTCGGTTACTAGGAAGAATACGGCTAATGCTGCCGGAAAAGCCCAAATCGTTGTCCAGAACAGTCCTGTTTGCCATGAATATGCTACCGCTAAAGCGGAAGCAAGATAGTAGGCACCCGCATAAGAAAATACAGTAGAGCAAGTAAAAATGCCGATAATTCGTCCCCTCTCCTGTCCCGGATACCAGGTGCTAAGGATTTGTATCCCTGGTATATAGAGCCCGCCTTGTCCCAAGCCGGCTAAAGTCCGCCACAGAAGTGCGGATTGGTAATTATCGGCAAAAAAGATAAATCCAAGTCCAGCTAGCCCTGTTTCGATCGCACTGAGGGCAAAAATCAAACGACCGCCATATTTGTCTGTGAGCCAGCCGGTAAATATTACAGCTATGACGTAGCCTAATTGAAAGACTGATAGCAACGCCCCTGCCTGATCGTTGGATATCGACCATTCCGTACGAAGTATAGGAATTACAGCTGCAAAATTATACCAGATCAGCATTGCGCCAATTTGGCAAAGGCAAAGTATCCAAAGTACCCGACGTTTTTTATTGTCTTCGGTCAAACTTTTCCCCCCATATATAACATCCCTGAGCATCATACCTGCGAGAAATGCAGTTAATTTGGCTAGCAAATCAAGTACATTTCTCGCAGGTTCATTAATCCATCTGCTGGCTAAGTTTCACACCGAACAGGCATGCTAATGCTGGAAAAATGTCATATTTTCTTGAAATACAGTATGCTTGCCATGATACAACCCACAACACTGCAGCCAATAATATAAGATAGTCCGCCTGCATAGGTGCCAGTGAAAGCAATCAATCCTCCGATCGCCACCGGTGCCAATGCCGAAACTCCATTCGATAATCCATTCATTAAACCAGCTGCAGAAGCAACCCCTTTGCTGGGGACAACGCTTTGCATCACCGTCCAGGAAGCAGGACCTCCCAGTCCAACAGCCCCTACCCCCAGAACCATAAATGCTGCCGCTATATTATTATCAGAGACTTGTGCCGCAAAAAACACTCCCACTCCAACTCCGACCATTTCAAAGATCAGGATCAATGATCTGCGGGGCAGTTTATCGGCAAGATATCCGGATAAAATCTTTGTCCCTACCGCGAGGATAAAAGGCAGAGACGATAAAATCCCCATAGCCGCCCACGAAAATCCTCTGGCCTCTTTCAAATAGCTTGGCAGCCAGGTCAGAGTGCCAAAGTAGATCGAAACATGCATCATATAGAAAAAAGTCAGTAACCAAAAATTACGATTATCAGCGAATGATTTGAAGGCGGCAACAATACCTTGCTTTTCCTCGTCCCCCTGTTGCTCTCCCGCCGCGGCCAATTCCTTCGCTTGACCAGCTTCAATGTACTCCCTTTCAAGATGGTTCACACGTTTACTTTGGCGTGGCCCGTCAGCCGTATACCACCATACCATTAACAATGGGATAAGACTTAGCGCAGCAAGGACAAAGAAGCTCATGCGCCAGCCGGAAACATGAATAATCCAAGTAAAAAACGGCATCGCTATGGCCGGTGCTACAGCCATGCCTGTCTGCCATACAGCATTAGCCTTTCCCCGTTCTTGCGTCGGAAACCATTGCTTTACAAATTTGCTCTGCATAGGAAAGTGCATAGCCTCGCCTAATCCCAGCAATACCCGTGAAATGGTGATTATTGCGTATGTCGGTGCCAATCCGCCAATAATCATCGAAATAATCCAAATAACAATACAGACGGCCATAGCCTTACGAGGACCAAAGACATCGCCTAAGGGGCTGAGTATGACATTGCCAACACCATAGGCAATTAGGAATGACGTCATCAGCATCCCTTTTGCCACTGCCCCAGAGATGCCCATCGCAGTCAAAAAGGCTGGGTCAACCACTAGAACCGAAACATTGACCCGGTCAAGGTAGGAGAAAAAAACTGCGGTGAATAAAACGGCTGCTACTAACCAGCGTTGCTTGGTGGGCTTTAATTGGGTATCAATTTGAGCACCAATATTGCGATTTTCCATATTCATTTGTCTATCTACATCCTTCCCCGTTTTTATTTGATTTTTAAATAAGCTCCACTTCAAATCTAATGGCGTAAACTTTCTGGTAGATAGTACTGTCGAAATTGGCTAAACGAGAAGATATGTGCTTGCTATTTCACACTCTCTACAATCGAGGCTTTAATTGTAGCTTCTGTCAATTCTTGACCAATGCCAGGAAGATCAGGTACATCATACATTCCATCTTTAGGCAAATAATTATATTTACAGCTTGTTGTATTCGGTTCCAGCAAAGCATATCTATGCAATTCGTGAATCATGAAATTGGGAATAGCCGCCTCCATTTGTAGCGCCGCCGCGGTAGAAATGGGCCCCCCGCAAACGTGAATTTGCACAGTAACATCATATATATGAGCCATATCACAAATTTTTTTGACTTCTGTTAGCCCGCCGCAAGTGCAAATGTCAGGCTGAATGACATCAATCGATCCATCTTCAAAAAAAGGCCTGTAACCCCATCTCGTATAAATTCTTTCTCCTGCAGCAATAGGAATAGCAACGTTATCGGCTACCTTTTTCATTTGTTTAGGATTTAAAGGCATCACTGGCTCTTCATAATAATATACTCCTAGCTCTTCAATCATTTTTCCAAATTGAATAGCTGCAGTAGTATCCGTAAAGGCATGCATTTCAACAATGATATCCACATCGGTCCCAACAGCTTCTCTTACTGCTTTGAGCCTGTTATAACCTAAACGTAACGTCCGGTTAGAAAGAACACCATTGAGATTACGCTGGTTCCAATTAGCTTTATCATCCATGGCAAGTACATCAATCTTGATTGAATCATATCCCTCATCAACCGCAGCCAGAGCTGCTTCAGCATATTGTTGGGGTTCCACAAGCATAGCTTTATCGGTTCCCTTGCCCCAACCAAACTGGAGTTGACTAGCATAGGCCCTGATTTTATCTCGTGTTTTCCCTCCTAATAGCTGATAAACTGGTGTATTGAGCATTTTTCCCTTGATATCCCACAACGCAATATCAATACCACTCATGCCAGCGGTAACTACCGTACCACCACCTTGACCCCAAAATGTTTTTTTCTGCATCTTATCCCAAATTGCTTCATTCTTCATTGGATCCATTCCAATGATAATTTTAGCCAAATCTTTGGCCATGCCAAATCCTGCTGATGCACCAACACCATAGGCTAACCCAACTTCACCGAAGCCGGTTATTCCTTCATCAGTATTAATTTTTACGACAACCGGACGCCATTTGCTGGTAGCCGAAGAAAAATCGTTAGCTACATCAATGATATCCACACTTGTAATTTTCATTTATGGCCTCCTACAATGTATTTTCGTTTAATGGAACTCCCTCAGTATGGTTAAACTTTAAATAAATATGCTCTTCCTTTCTGTTTAAAATTCATAGTAAAATCTATACACAACATACTGAACAATAGCTCATTGCTCAGGAAACGCTAAAATTCAGTTATTGGAAACCAAAATAAGCGGAAAACCTAAACAATGAGCTACTCAGGCTTTAAAAAAAGTACATGTTCATTTATCTCAACCGTAAGTTTTACCTGCAGAGATGGTAACAATTGTGGATTTAGCGATCGCTTCAGGTGTCAATTCTTGGCCGATTCCTGGTAAATCAGGAACTTTGTACTTACCATTGACAGGCTGATAGTCATATAGGCATGTTGCCCGGCTTTCGGGATTTAGGGCTCTCTGATGATGTTCATGGATGAGGAAGTTCGGAATCACCGCTTCAATCTGAAGCGCAGCAGCTTTGGAAATAGGACTTCCACAAACATGAATCTGAACAGCGCAATCATACGTATACGCCATATCACAAATTTTCTTTGCTTCGGTAAGACCGCCACAAAGACAAATATCCGGCTGAATAACATGAATAGATCTATTTTCTAAGAACTCTCTATAACCAAATCTTGTATAGATTCTTTCGCCAGAAGCAATAGGAATATCAACATTGTTTTTAACTTCCAGCATCGATTGTGGATTCAACGGATGGCATGGCTCTTCATAATAGAATATCCGCAAATCTTCAAGAGCTTTACCAATTTGAATCGCTGATACTGTATCGGTGTTCGAATGGTGCTCGATAATAATATCCAGATCATCTCCACCAGCTTTACGCATTGCCGCAACCCGGTCATATACTGTTTTAAGTACCTTTTTCTCCAAAGGTCCTGTAATCTTCCATGGCCCTTTGCCATCCGGCTGGTTGCTTAAGATAATCGGATCAACCTTGATAGCATCGTAGCCTTCTGCCATGGCAACTCTAGTAACCTCTGCATATTCCTCCGGCTCGATGAGTGCTTCTTTGACAAGGTTAGGACCCCAATTATACTGCAGTTGACTAGCATATGTGCGCAGATTGTCGTTCGTTTTTCCGCCTAGAAGTTGCCACACTGGAAGGTTAAATGCCTTTCCCTTAATATCCCACAGGGCGATATCAATACCACTGATACCGGCATTGACAACAGTTCCACCGCCCATACCCCAGAATGTTTTTCTAAATATTTTTTCCCATATCTTTTCGATATTTAAGGGATCTTCTCCGATAATGACTTCAGCAAAGTCCTGCACCATGCCAAATCCGGCTCGCCACCCCTTACCATACGCAAGGCCAACCTCACCGAAACCGCTTATTCCCTCATCTGTATTAACACGTACAATAACCGGACACCAGTTTCCCCTTGACGCACCAGAATTTCCGCTTGGAACCTGCATTACATCAACGCTAACGATTTTCACAAAATATCCCCCTCTTGTTTAATATACTCTCTCAAAAAATTCGAGAGGCTCTATGGATAAAGGCTTTAACTCATTCGCGACTACAGTTGCGAGTGAGTTAAATAATACCCTGTTCCCAGACTATGAATTCATACCCATACGATTTAAGAATTTCTGTTAACTGCCCAATTACAGTAATGATTATTCAACATTTTCAAAAAAGTCATCCTATTCAACTATCTTATTTGACACGATTTTCTTTGAAAAAGACGAAAGCAATAATACCTAATAGTAATCCACAAGCTGGGATAGTAAATGCTGCTTGATATGCTGCCAATGGATATACTCCCGGTGCAAGAGGCGCATAAGAATTAATGACCATTCCCATGACATATTGGTAAAATGCACCGCCAGAAAAGAGAAAGATATTCAATGCTCCTACAGCAGTCCCAGCAAATCGCGGCTCATATATTTCCTGGGCACAAACGAAGCAAGAAACAAAAGTCCCCCCAGAAACCCCATACCAAAAAAACAATGCATATAATAGTACAATGGACAGATTATTTGTCAAAAACAGCAAGGGAATATAGCATAAAGTGTGAAGAATACAACCCCACAACAAAACCTTCTTGCGGGATTTCAAAATTTTGTCCGATACATATCCCGATAGCGGGCAACCTAAAACCATGCCAAGAGGAAACATCATGAGAATGTTGCCTGCTAGCTGTTTGGATATTCCATAAATATTCTGCAAATACGGACCAGCCCATAATGAACCGACACCCATGAAAGTGCCATAAAAAGAGAAAAGCAATAGTCCGAGCAAATAAAATTTCCGATTGCAAAACACCACTTTTATCGCTTCACTCAGAGAAGTTTTTTCATTAGTATCCTGCATCACCGTTCCAGACGTTACTTTGAAAGATGGGAAACCCATTTCATTAGGTTTATCCCTGATCACTCTATAGGCGATCACGCTAGCAACCATCGTCAATACGGCTACCAGACTAAAAGAATTTCGCCATCCGATACTGCCCATAAGAAAAACCAAAGGTGTAGTAGATATAAGGGCTCCAATATTTCCGACAGCTAACAACACACCAGAATATGTGGCTAGTTCGTCAGGCTTGTACCAATCCGCCAGAATCCTCATAGCTGCCACATATACGACACCAACACCAAATCCTATTATGAATCGTCCCCAGGCCATACTCACCACATCGGTCGCCAAGGAAAAAACAAATCCTCCAATACCTGCAAGAAAAACAAAGGCCGCTATCGTCTTGCGAGATCCCCAAGAATCAGCCAATAACCCCGCCGGCAAAGCAGTTGCTGCATATGCCCAGAAATACATAGATCCGATAAACCCCAAGGCAGATGGCGCCAGGGAAAATTCTTTCATAATTTCCGGTCCTACCACCGCCGGTGCTGCCCTATGAAAATAGGAAACCAAGTATGTAGCGGAGATCACAAGAAAAATCCACAACCTATACTTCTTCATTTTGTCAATCAAGTCTGCGTCATTTGTAACACGGTTTGTCCCACAGTTCATTCTTAAAATATCCTCCTCAGTTCTACCACACATTGGTTTCAATCAATTTACGATTGAGGAAATAATCTCGTTAGTGCAAACTCGTCATGTTTAAGTACTTCTGTAGCCGTGAATCGACCACGAGCCGT
The DNA here is from genome assembly GCF_007830295.1 of Sporomusa sp. KB1. Taxonomy (GTDB): domain Bacteria; phylum Bacillota; class Negativicutes; order Sporomusales; family Sporomusaceae; genus Sporomusa. The sequence goes on from NZ_VLKC01000001.1 coordinate 305,069, forward strand.
CCTAATGATGCACTCCATGATTTTGTCGCCTGCTTGTTCCAAGGTTAATTCCCTGCTGATAACCCCACTTATATCAACATCTATATTTTCCGGGATGAGACGACAAATCTTGGGATTGGCGCATAATTTGACAACTGGAGTAATCGGATTGCCAACATTATTTCCCTTACCGGTAATGAATACAGTCATCACCGCTCCAGCTGCGGCCATGGCTGTCACCAAATCAGCAGCAGCCGACGAAGTATTCATAAAGTGAAGTCCCTGTTTCTTTGGAGCCTCACAGGTATCCAAAATTCCAACAATAGGCGAGTTGCCTAACTTTTGAATATTGCCCAGCGCCTTTTCCTCAATGGTAGATATACCACCAGCAATATTTCCTTGATTAGGCTGCGATCCTAACAGATCCTCTCCTTTTGAGAAAATTAGTTCAAGATAGTCTTTATGGATTTTGAGAAATTGCATTCCTAGTTCCCTGGTGGCAAAATGCTTTACCAAGATATGCTCTGCACCAGTAATTTCCGGAGTTTCGCCAAACATCACTGTTGCATCCATTCCAATTAAACGGTCACAAACCACACCAGCGGCCGGGCAACCTGCCAAACCCGAAGTTGTATCTGATTCTCCACATTTATAGCCAATAACAAGATCTTTAAGATCAGCCTCTACTTTTTCCAATCCTGTCGCATAATGCACAAATTCTGCTGCTTTGCGTGCTGCTTGCTCGATTGTTTTCAAATCGCCATTTTCTACAGTCCAGAAAGCCGCCACTGGCTTTCCGGTCTTAGCAATACCATCAGCAACTTTTTGGGTCCAAACTGGCTCTATACCAACAACAATAACCGCTGCTACATTTGGATTGCTACCTGTACCTATCAACGTCCTGAAATGCAGTTCAAGATCCTCTCCAAATTGCATCCGCCCATATGGATGGGTAATGAAGGTAGTCCCAGCAACGATGTTTGACACTGCCCGACATACTGGATAAGATACCGCATCCAGTGGAAGTAATAACACATGATTTCGAATACCAATCTTCCCGTTTTCACGACGATAACCCAATATATTTGGATTCATGTTTACCACCTCGCACTTTTAATGTTATGAATATGTACCCAGTCTCCCCTGCTGATACTTTTAGTTGCTTTACCGATGATTTCAGCATATTCAACTACAAAATCATCCGTCTTTATCATATTTAAAGCGATCTTGTGTCCGAGTTGGATATCTTGATTTGCCTTGACTGTAATTTCAGTATCTGTATCCAAAAAAATACCTACCACATCTTCGCCTGCCTTGATATCCTGAACAGCCACACCAACATTGTCCTCTTTTCCGTGAATCAAAAACTTATGCATCATATAAGACCCTCCTCCATATTTTCTCGAAGTCTGATAAAATCTATATGATCATAGCAAATAACGAAGATTTACTCTTTTTCAATTGACAACCTTGAAATCACCCGCAGATTGTATTGAATGGTAGCTAACTTTAGACATGCATTATAGTGGCATGCTGGCATGCCATTATAATAATCTAAGAAGATACCTTTCATATATTTAATTCACGTAAATGCTCTAACATCATACACACAGCCTCATTGACATCTTGATTTTTAATCGCTTGAAAAATCCGTTTATGTTGGCGCAATGCAATATCTTGTTGGGTAATTTCTCTAAGAGATTTTTGGCGGGAAAATAGCAATAGGGCCATCAAAAATTCATTGATCTTGACAATTACATCATTGCCCGAAGCCAGGATTATTGCTGAGTGAAAACGTATAGATGCATTACTCACTTCTTTTTTCATAGTAATATTTCTTTCCATCTCTAGTAGAGCGTCTTCCATAACATCCAGATCTTCTTTCGTCCGACGCTGCGCAGCAAGTCGGACCGCCTGAATTTCAATCGCTTCGCGGGCTTCAAGCAGATCTTTCAATCCAGACTGCGGATCCAGTACTAAAAATCCAATATTATTCAATAAATGTTTGATATCGATTTGTTGTACACATACCCCTTTACCTCGGATATATTTAACAACACCTAAGAATTCTAATATTTTGATCGCTTGACTTACAGGCATTCGACTCACATTAAAGAATTGCGCCAGTTCCCGTTCCGACGGAAGTACTTCACCCTCTTTAATATAGCCTTTCATGATCCACATGCGGATACGTTCTACAATTTGACTATAAAGCACTTCCGAGTTTTTGTCACTTAATTTCAATTCTTGTTCTTCCTGTGGAAAACGAAACATAATAACATCCCTTTTTTGAGTACTTTGGTATTCCGGCATTCCAATTTGTAAATTAATTATATTCCAGCAATATCTATTTGTCAAACTATTTTTGCTTTTTGTGAACTTATCTTGTTCATTATGTCATATTGTACCGAAAAAGCACTACAAACAACGAACTGCTTCCATCATCTCCTAAATAAAATACTAAGTTATGTATAAAAAGAAAGAACCAGTTATGATGTCGCTAAACACCTTAACTAGCTCTTGATTTATCCTTTCTATTTAATAAAGTTCTTCTTATTTATAGCTAAAATGATTCACAAGCACAGATAGCTCCTCGGCCATTTGGGCAAGTTTCTGACTGGATGCAGCAATTTCCTCCACCGACGCCGACTGTTGCTGCGTAGAAGCGGAAATTGTTTCGCTTTGAGCGGCAGTCGTCTTTGTTACACCTTCAACTTTTTGATTCGCTACCATGAGTTTGTTGCTGCTGGCAGCAATACCTTCCAAAATTTGGCTGCTTTGAGTTACTTGCTCCGATACTTTCTTTACAAAAGCAACAATGTTATGGAAAGCTTCCCCGGTAGCTTTTACGACCGCTACTCCGCTCTGAACCTCGCTGGAACCGGATTCCATGGTCTCGACAGCTTTACTTGTCTCAACCTGGATCGTTGAAATGATTTCACTAACTTGTTTTGCCGCATCACCGGATTGCTCAGCTAATTTCCGTACTTCCTCCGCCACAACTGCAAATCCTTTACCGGCTTCACCAGCTCGTGCAGCCTCAATTGCCGCATTTAACGCCAAAAGATTTGTCTGGTTTGCCAACGACGTAATAGTACTAACAATTTGGCCGACTGCCTGGGAATGCCGGCCTAATTCAGCGACTGCAGTAGCAGAACAAGCAACAGTTTTCTCAATATTCTCCATTTGATTTACAGCCAAATCAATTTGCTTTTCGCCTTGTGTTGCAGTCTCTGTCGATTGTTCTGCAGCTTCGGCTGCTTGTCGCACATTAGAAGCCGCATTGTTTATATCCTCAGACATCCGCTGGACTAGGGTATTCATCTCATTTACGATATCACGTTGTTTCATAGTTTCTTCCGCAATATTAGTAACAGCACCTGCTATATCGTTTGCGGCTTGTGCCGACTGTTCTGAAGTCGCTGTTAATTGCTGACTGGATGCGGTAACCTCCTCAGAGGAAACAGACACTTTTTGAACCAGAACCCGCAAGCTCTTAACCATGGCACTAAAATTTTCCGTCAACAATCCCATTTCATCATTTGCGGTTTTATCAACCGTTACAAGAAGATTGCCATCTTTTACCGCATTCGTAGCCGCTACTAAACTTAAAATTGGCTTTACTATTTTTTGGGCGAAGAAATATCCGATGGCAATCACAATACTCATCGTCACGATTAGTATTATAATATCCGTTACTGCCAGCTTACGTACTTGGGCTGTATATCTGTCATAGGATTGTTCAATACAAATTCCCCAGCCTGTATAGGGGTCCTGCGCATAACTTACCATACGCTTTTCCCCGTTGCTGCCTGTGATATTCATGCTCCCTTCCTGACCGCTTAATACCTGTTGTACATAGTTAAGCTGGGTTACATCTTTTCGTTCCTCTACAACCGCGCTATCAGGATGAGCAAGGATTTTTCCCTCCCTATCCACAATGTATGCCGTATCCCCATCTTTTGAACGCTCCGCAATAAAGCCGCTTAAAGTAGTCAAATCCAGTGATCCCTGGATAGCTCCGATTACCGCACCTGATTCATTTTTTATTGGCGTCGCTAAAATTACCATCGGGTGTCCATTGGTTTGCCCAATTAGAACATCGGAAACAACATCATCTGAACCTTGCATGACTTGCTTAAAATAAGGGCGCTTTGATACATCCGGCAAACGATTATTATCATTTCTTACGATATGCATTCCCAACCCGTTAACGAATGCGATGGGTGAAATATCAGTATATACTGTCGCCGCATTAACCAGCACTTCTTTGCCGGAAACAATATCCATACTTTTTGCGCTACTAGAATTAGCAACGGCTTTAAGCCCGTACATATTCTTCTGGAGCAAAGAATCCACTTCCAGCCGCAGATTGCCAACCTTAGAAATTCCGGCACGTTGATACTCGTCTTGCATCGTAGTGCTAATTTGCCAATAAGCGAAAAATGATAAAAAACATAATGGAACAATACCAATTAAAACTAATAACATCATTAATTTACGTTTCACAATTTCACCTGTCCTTTTTGATAAGATAAGACTTGGCTTGTGCCAAGAAAAGCGGCAGTGATGAACCATCCCCGCCTATATCATTTTACCTCCTCCCTGAAAGCTCACTATATTCCTGCGAAAATTACCTGTCCCTGAAATTTTTTCCGGCCATCTTTTTAACATTAACTGCATTAACCATAAATCTACCTCCTTACTATGTTGTTATTTAGTTAGTTCTTATTAATATCTTTATTGGTATTCTGGAATGCCATTGGAATGTAACCCGCTCTGCAACCAGTGATAAAGCATATCTGATGATTTATCACTAAATTTGTCTAACTTTTGATCATTAACTAGAATCAACGCATATTGCTCCATTTTACACTATCCTGGGATACCACAGTGATAATATTATCATATTTGTAATAATATGTCAAAGCAGTTTCCATTTTGTCGTAAATGAAGTTGTTTACAAGGTACTCTTTACCCATATCTTAACTTTTTGCTTACAAACCGCAGACTCTAATGTCACATCATATATCAAATTCTTCATAGATCATCTTCCGTTTTCCATCCTGATCAACAATTGCTGTCTTGGTTCCACACTTATTCACATTTTCTTTAGATAGTTTAATGAATGTGCCATCTTCGCAGTTCTCCTTCATCATTGACAATAATTCATGAAGACCTTGTTCCCCGTTGGCACAGGCAGCTAGTGACAACAGCAAAAAGCCGGTTAGAGTACATTTTAAATACCCCAACCGGTTCTTCCTCTATACTATTTTACCTGTTCATTTTTTTGCCGCTGAAAAGGCCTGCCGGAAACGCCTGGATTTCTGCTGCCAATAAAGGGTCCCGAGATTTGCAAAGGATCTAAGACGACTTGCTTTACAGTCCATACTCCTTTGCTAATTTTTCAAACAAAGGCAAAGCACGCTGAACAGTTTCGGTTTGTACACAGTAGGCGATGCGCATATGCCCCGGAGCGCCGAAATCTGTACCATGTACGAGCAATAGATCATATTTTTTGGCGCGTTCACAAAATGCCTGATCATTCTCTTCCAGCGTTTTGGGAAACAGATAGAATGCTCCTTCCGGTTTTACACAGCTGTAACCCATAGAAGTTAAGCCTTCAAACAAGATATTTCTATTTTTTTCATAAATAGAAATATCTGCTATATCTGCCGCACAACGCGCAATAACTTGTTGAAACAGCGCTGGTGCGCAAACATACCCCAGCACACGTCCAGCGCCGCAGATAGCAGCATAAACGTCTCCAAAATCATCTACTGTGTTCGGCACTAAAACATAGCCAATACGTTCCCCGGGAATAGATAATGACTTAGAATAAGAATAACAAACCAACGTATTCTTATATTTCGGTGCAATAAATGGAACCTCTATACCATCAAAGATAATTTCACGGTAAGGTTCATCTGAAATCAGAAAAATAGGATGGCCATATTCCTCTGATTTCGTAGTAAGGAGTGCGGAGAGCCGGCTAATGGTTTCAGCCGAATAAACTACACCTGTAGGATTGTTAGGAGAATTAATCACAACCCCCTTCGTATGAGGGTTTAACTTTTTCTCGAATTCTTCGAAGTTAATCTGAAAGTCCTGTACCTGAGCGGGAATCACTACGCACTTAGCACCAGCTCCATGCTCAATAAATACCTGATACTCTGGAAAAAACGGCGCAAAAACAATGAACTCATCCGCCGGCGAAGCTGTTAGCGCCTTAAAGCAGAGCGAAATAGATGCAGCTGCACCAAGAGTAAGATAAAGATTTTTCGCCGAATAATCGGTTCCAAAACGGGCGTTTAAAGACTCCGCGATGGCAGTACGACTGTCTTCACTCCCCTGCGCCGAAGTATAACCGTGAATCGCTGACGGATGCTTAGTATTAATTATATCACGAACGGCGTGTTGTACTGAATCCGGTGCAGGCACATTGGGATTGCCCAGTGAAAAATCAAAGATGTTTTCCCGGCCAACAAGCTTTGCCCGCTGGTTACCAAATTCAAAAATTTCACGAATTGTCGAGCGCTTCTTGCCGAGCGCCAAAATATTTTGATTTAACATAAAAGTACTCCTCCTGAAAAATCATTTTAAATCATGCGGGCAAACTTACAGTTCTATTGTAATTACCCTTTTTACTTTACTGATGATTTGCTGCGATCATATCATAATATATAAACAACTAAAATTTATTCTATGAATCGCCTTCAAATCCTGCTATGGACTGAACTTTTTATACCTGTTCTACTTGGGTTTATTGCTTTTTTGACATATTGTGCTTATGTGTTATAATTAAAGGATATTATATTTTGATAGAAGGTTTTTTTATGTCTATTGTAAAACGTTGGGTTTTATTTTTTTTCGGCCTTTTCTTTGTAGCTCTTGGTATTTCCTGTATCGTTAAAAGCATGCTGGGTACCGCACCGATTTCCAGCACACCTTATATTTTGAGTTTGCGTTATCCTATTTCTCTCGGCGGCTTTACCTTTATCGTAAATATGCTATTCCTACTTACCCAAATTCTGATCTTGCGGCGACAGTTTCCATACATTCAGTTGCTGCAGATTCCCATAACCGGTATCTTTAGCTGTTTCATTGATCTTACAATGTACCTGCTTAGTATAGTGACACCGGAATTGTACATCAGTAAATTTATTACATTACTGGCGGGAACCGGCATCCTCGCCCTAGGCGTTACTCTGGAAATCATCGGCAATGTTGTCACTCTGCCGGGTGAAGGCATTGTCAATGCCATTGCCATTCATTGGCATTTAGAATTTGGCAATACAAAGACCTGTTTTGACACTAGCATCGTCCTCATAGCAGGTATCTTATCCTGGATTTACTTTGGCGAAATCCATGGCATTCGTGAAGGCACAGTGATTTCTGCCTTCATCACTGGTTCCATCGTCAGATTTTTCATCAAACATTTAAGCTACATAGACAAAAGCGGCAGCCGTATCTTCCATCTTCCGTTCACACCATTTCCTGATGATGTTAAAAAAAATCATAGCTATCAGTACAATTGAAGAATTGCCCCTGTATTCTCTTTTGCTTGAGATTGCAGGGGCTTGTTTTTGCTCTTCGATTGCGCCAGGACAACTACCCGCTTGCCTGCTCTGCCCCTACGCCATTTGCCGGCGAGCCAGGATGGCAAAAAGACCACTTTGCGCCATCAGTTCCGAATACGTGCCACGCTCCACAATCTCACCCTTATCCAATACATAAATAATGTCGGCGTTGATCACCGTGCTCAGCCGGTGCGCCACTACAATACGGGTGGCATTGAGCCGGTCAAGACTCTCGGTCACTATCGCCTGGGTTCTGTTATCTAACGCGCTGGTTGCCTCATCAAACATAATCAGCCGTGGCCGGTGCACAATGGACCTGGCAATCAGTATCCGCTGCCGTTGGCCGCCGGAAATATTGGAAGCCCCCTCGCTGATCAGAGTATTCATGCCCATGGGCATGGCTTGAATATCCTCAGCCAGCCCCACCATTTCCGCCGCCTGCCAGGCATCGTCAATGGTCAGCGGCAAAGAACCGATAATATTAGATAGAATATCACCCGCCATCATTTGGCCGTTTTGCAGCACTACTCCCATCTGAGCCCGCACCGAAGCCACGTTTACCTCCGCCAGGTCCTGACCATCATAGTAAATAGAACCGGTCTCGGGTTTTTCAAAACCCAGCAGAAGACGCAGTAAAGTAGATTTACCACTGCCGGATGCCCCCACAATGGCGACGAATTGTCCCGGATGTATATTCATGGATATATTGCGCAATACTGGCGGCATGTCAGGTCCGTAGCGAAAAGAAACATTACTGATCTCAATCTGTCCGCTTAATGCGTCGACCTCGGCTTTGCCATTGATTATTTCCGGCTCAGCCTCCAGTATAGGACGCAGCCGTTCGACCTGGGGCACAATATCAAGTAAATTGGCACTCAACGTTATCATGCCGGTCAACGTGGCGTTAAAGCCGACTAGCGCCGAGTTGAAGCCCATGAATTCCGGCAAGGTTATAAAGGCTGCTTGCATCCCGGTGCCTTCGGGCTCAAGCCAGCGCATTGTCAGCCAAAAAACCAGCATGATCAACAGCACAGGCTGCAACGTGTTGACAATTTCCAGCCAGTTGGACTTCCACCGAAAATCCCTGTTCCATTTCCACTGTTCGCCAAATCTTCTGGACCATAAATAAAAAGCCTGGGCTTCCGCACCCTGCATGCGGAACTTGCTCAAACCGTTAAATATTTGTAATACCTGACCAGCCGTTTCTCCTTCAGCCGCCATCATACGCCGTTTAGCCACTACCATACACCATTGCAGATAAACGGTTATGACAAGATAGATAATCCACACCGTCCCCGCTACCAACGTAAGCTTCCAGCTGTAATACAACATAACTAACAGGCTCCAAAAGGAAAACAGCGTATTAAACAAGGCTGATACAGACGCATTGGATAACAGCATAAATATCTGGCTGACACTATGCATGCGTTGGGCTAAATCTCCGGCCTCATATCGCCGGAAAAAAGCAACAGGCAAAGACAGCAAACGCAGCCACAATGCAGCCTCGGCGACCAAATGCGACCTGTTTTTAACTCTCAGAAAGGTAACACCGCGGGCAAAAGCGACGCCGGCTGTAGCAAATGCGGCTACCATCATGACCTGTACAACGATCACCAAGCCCTGGCGCTCATAATTGGGGATAATATGTTCAAAAATAGTTTGGGTAACAAACGGGGTTAGTATAGGAATGATACCAGCAATAAGGCTAATAAATACAACAGCCCATATATCACCAGGCCAGCACTTTTTAGCCATGAAGCTCAGCAAACCGGACACACTAATTGATTCCTTGGGTAAACCGGCATAAACCGTATAAGCAATAGGCTCAATCTCGTGGGTTGTCTCTTCTCTAACTAGTACCGTTTCCGCTCTGCCGGGATCAAACAAGCGGTACTTATCCGCTGTTACCGGCAATATAGCCACCATACGCCGTTCAGGTCCCCGGAAACCGATGAGTGGCCCGTTATCCTGCCGCTGCCATCCCGGTTCCAGGCAGACCTGGCGAACCTGCATACCAGCCAGCCGGACAACACTTCTCAGCATGGGCATGTCCTGTCGCAACGGATCCTCCCCTAACGGTATAGTGACTTGCTGTTCTGCTACCCCTAAATAGCTGGCTACCGCTCTTACCACCATCAGTAAGGGAGAATGCAAACCTTCCACTGTCACCGCGGGGGCCAATTCGGGCATATCGGTACGCAGCAGATGATTGGCAGCACCGTACAACAGCCGTTCTCGCAGTTGCCCTCTGGCGGCCAGCCGTTCGCTGTCGCGCCTGGCGGCAGTAGCAAAATGCAGTTCAATAAACGAGCTAAATAATTGATGACATCTGGCAAGCGGTTCCCAAAAAACCGCCAAGTCCCCATTAGCGGGCAAGAGAAACACCTCTTCCGTAGCTAGTCCTCTAAGACTGGACTTGTCGGCAGCTGTCAACCACCACTTGGACATCAGCGGAAAATCCGTTTCCTTAGTTAGTACATATTCCGGCAGAGGGCCATACCGCACATCACCGCTCTTCACCTGGACCCAAATCATATTTTTCTGTGGTCTGAGCTTCTGCCCCTGTTGGACGGTGACCGATTCACCGACCTCCAGGGATATAAAAGAACGAGGGGGCGGGTCAATTACTGCCGCGGACAGTAATGCTTCCAGCCATTCCTCCAGCATAAACCAGATAGCTTCCAGGATATGCTCACCACTGCGGATGGCCTTCGCCAGTATTTGGCTGCGCGCCATCTGTTTACCTATCGCCCCCCGGGGCGCAAGAACAAGAAGCTTTACCATCCCTTTGCTCTCTGCAGGCGGCAGCCCAAAGAGTGTTTGCCCTTCCCCGGCCTCAAACAAAAAAATTTTCTGACCTTGCCAGGTGCCTACTGAAGCAACAGCATATACATCCACAGTACCTGAGGAGATCTGCAACATTATCTCTGGGTCATCGAGCCATAAAAAGTCACCCGGCGCCAACTCAATATACTCTGCTTGTTTCGCAGAATTCCCCGTTGTCATATCGGTTCTCCTTTCTGTGCAGCTGTCATGTCGCCGGTGTCATAAGCTACTAATTGCCGATAGGGGCCGTCGACAACAACCATTTCTTCATGCGTGCCTCGCTGCACAACTTTACCATCTTGCAGCACAATAATTTCATCGCAGTCTCTGATGGTGCTCAAGCGGTGAGCGACCACTAAACAAGCGCAACCCCGGCGGCGGATATTGTTAACAACCGTTTGTTCAGTCAAGGGGTCTAACGCGCTGGTCGCTTCATCAAGCACAAGTATCGCAGGATTCATAGCTAATGCCCGGGATATTTCCAGCCGTTGCCGCTGTCCGCCGCTGAAATTTCGTCCACCTTCCTGCACATTTGCCTCGTAGCCTCCCTGCAGCGCGGTGATATCGCTGTGAATCGCGGCATCTTTGGCCGCCCGCACAACTTCAAAACGCGAAAGGGTGGAATCAAACAGCGAAATGTTGTCCGCTACTGTACCGGCGAACAGGACAATTTCCTGATCCACTGCTGCAACAGAATTAACAATTACTTCCCGGGGAATCTGGCGGCGGGGCAAACCATCGAATAGTACTTCCCCCGACCATGGCTGATACAGGCCGCATACCAATTTGGCCACTGTAGACTTGCCGCTGCCTGATCCGCCGACCAGCGCCACCCAGCGCCCAGGTTCGATGGTCAGATTGAAGTCTTCAATCAGCGGCGCTTCCAGCCGGCTATAGCCAAAAGTCACCTGCCGTAATTCCAGCCGGCCGGACAGTTTGGCTTTGCCAATGTCTGGCGGCGGCTCGGCGGGATAGTTGTCCTCGTCAACCTGATAACGTGCCACATCATCAAGACGCTGCATCTGCATCTGGGTCGTCTGCAAGGATTGACTTAGATTAAGCAGATTGTTTAACGGTTCTTGAAATTTGCTCATCAGATTCTGAAAGGCCACAAAAATACCGGCGGTCATCAGCCCGTCCATGATCTGAAACCCTCCCACCGCCATAATGACAGCGGTATTTAAGCCGGTTAAAAAGGACGGTGCAAGCATAAAAACTTGTGAGGACAATTCAATTTTTTGCATTGTTTCCAGCATTTTGCTCTGATAGCCTGCCCATTTGTTAAAAAAATCACCCTCATTGCCGCTCGCCTTTAATGTTTCGATGGTTTGAATGCCGGCAATAGTCGTACCATAGGCTTTAGCCGTATCTTGCTGAACCCTCATCTGCTGCTCAGTCATCCAACGAAACATTAGATAGAGAATACCCACATTAATCAAACTGAAAGCGATACCAATACAAGTTAATGTGACATTATACTGAAACAGCAAGCCTAGATAAAAAATTGCTATCGTCACATCCAAAACTGCCGTAGCGGCAGGACCGGCCAAAACCGACGCCACCGCTTCATTAAACTGCACCCGAGAAGCTACTTCTCCTCCATAGCGCTGTTGAAAAAACTCCATCGGCAGCCGGAGCAAGTGCCAGAAAAACCGGCTGGACTCCCCGATGGTTAGCGCCCCTTGCCAACGAGTAAGGCACCAGGAACGCAGCCAGGTCAGCGTCCCCTGCAGCACCATCGCAATCCCCATGGCCAGCAGTAAATTAAATATCCAATCCGCGTGTTTAAAAGATAATATATCATCTAAAAACACCTGGCTGAACACCGGGATGGCCAGTCCGGGGACAATCAGCCCGGCACCGGTCAGCATTGCAAAAAGCAATGATTTTTCCTGACCGCGAAACCGCCTGGCCAAAACCGGCATAATACCAGGCGGTGAACCGCCTTTTTGAAAACCGGGTCCGGGTTTTAACCGCAGTGTGACACCGGTAAAGGACGTGGTAAATTCCTCCCAAGTCACTGTCCGGTGGCCGCCTGCGGGGTCATTTAGGTAAACTAATTCACCTTTAAAGCCTTCCAACACGAGAAAATGGTTAAAATTCCAATGAATGATCAAGGGCAGTTCACTGCTGCGCAGTCCTTCCGCGCTGTCACGGAAGCCGGCGCCCTCCAGTCCCAGGCGCCGGGCCGCTTTCATTACATTGCTGGCCTTGCTGCCGTCACGGGAAACGCCGCATTCTATCCGCAGCTGCTCCAAAGGGAGAAACAGACCGTGATAAGCGAGAATGATCCCCAGGGACGCAGCCCCGCATTCCACTGCTTCCATTTGTAAAACCGTCGGAGTCTTGATAACTTGTGTTTTCGTCATTTTCAATCACTCCGCAACCATTGGTTTAGTTTCAGGAAGGCCTTAGTAACCGGTGCCTGCCGTTTCACTACAACATTTCCCGTACAGGTCGTCCCCGGTGTGATTTTTTCCGGTGCGCCGTGAATGGAAGACCACAAATAACCTGTCGCCGTCTCGCTGTCCTTGATTAGGTCGACCTTAACCTCCATAGCCGCGCCGCCGGTTTGCTTCAATATCCACGCGGTCAATTCCTTGTTGCCTGTCCAGTTGGTTATGCTGTCAGCCAGGACGGGAAAGTTCGATACACTGCGTACCTGACCGACTAAGCTGCCATATTCTGATGCATCCACCGATCCAGGCGCGATTTGTGCCATCATGCCTGGCTGAATCTTCTTGCCCTCCAGTACCGGCACATAAAACAAGACCATCATTTCGCCCTGGTACTCCTCGTCAAGGCGCACATTTAACAGCGGCGTACCTGGCGATAAAATATCACCCATCCCGTTAACGATCTGGTCGGCGACAACTCCGTCCACTGGACTAACCACTCGGCTGTTGCGCTGCAGTTTGTCCTGCAGTTCATTTAGACTGGCCACCCTAGTTGCCATATCTTCACGAGATATTGTGGTATTCAACTCCCGATTTTGCCTGGCAATCTGGGCCTCAATATCCGGCTGCTCAACCGTGGCGACGACCTGTCCACGATGCACCCGGTCACCAACTTTTACCCGCAGTTCTCCCAACCGTCCGCTGACATTAGAGCTGATATTAACTGAGCCGTTGGCATCAACGATCAGACCTGTCCCATTAACCTTAGTAGCCATCACACCAAAGACCGACCAAACCAGTGCGGATAATACCAGCAGCAATATGGCAGCCAAAGCTATCCAAGCCACGGGCGTAGTCGGAGCAAACAATATATCCAATTGATCCGGTGAACGCAGACGTTCGAGCGCTTCCTGGCGGAAGAGTTTCTGGGTTTGTTCCTTCTGCATATCTTCTTTCAATCCTTCCCGGGTTGACATATACCCTATAAAGCTTGTATTACCTGCACTTTCATACCTGGCATAAATTCGGTATCCTTACCGGCTACAACGACTGTCTCATTTTCCGTCAGGCCAGATTGTATTTCCACAAATTCGTCATCCCTGATTCCAGTTTTGACCGTTCGCCGCTCCAGGCGGCTGTCCGGGTCGATCACCAAAACATAAGGCTCCGCATCACCCATTAGGGAGCCCTTCGGCACAGATAATACCCGTTGTTTGCCTGCAGTGTAAATCTTGACCTGATAGTAAGTACCCGGCTCGATCAAACCGCTGGAATTATTGATTTTATACTCCACGGTACGGTATTGGACCGGCGTCTCCAGCGGTGGTGACACTTGTGCAATTGCTAGCTCAAAATCGTTTTCTCCACCAGGATTCCCGCCTTTTATCAGGGAAGCATAGACCTTCTCCACAACTTTGTTTCTTTTTATCGCCATTTTGAAGTTTCCCGTAAGTGGCTGCAATTGTTCCAGAACATCGCTGGCAACATTATTCCGAAAATACAAGGACGCCAGTTCACCGATCAACACCAGCGATTCACCACTGCGCACGACCGCACCCGGCGTATGATACACCTGCAGTACATCGCCGTCACAGGGTGCCGTGATATGCTGTCTTCCTAACCGGGCAACCATTTCTCCGTGGTATGCCTGTGCCGAAGCCAGTTCTCCCGCAGCTGCCCTGAGGCTTGTGTCCGCCTCATCCAGCTGCTGCTGGGAAACCGCATTCTGCACCGCTAACATCTGGTACCTGCGCAATGTATTTGTCCATTTTACAACATTAGCTTCGACGGAACGGACTTTCCCTTCTGCCTGCAGTACTTCAGCGGCCAATCCGCTATTGGCGATTTCACCCAGCAACTGCCCGGCCCTTACTCTATCACCCGGCTTGACATAAACCTGCTCGATAGTACCATCAGTTTCAAAATGCACATCCAGCATATTCGGCGAATATATATTTACGACCGGAAAGTAAACTACCGGCGCGATATCCCGGAACGAAACCCGCGCGTTTCTTACCCGGACATACTGGGAAGCGGCCATTTTCGCCACATGAGCGCTACTGGAAGTATTTACATAGATGCCATACCCCACCAGTAAACCGATTAGTATAATTGCACTAGCGAAAAACACATAAACATACTGTTTCTTCATCGCACTCTCTCCCAGATACAAAATCACTACATATTTTACAGCCGCCTACAGCATGTATTAGATTCGCTCACCTTGCCGAAAATCTGCTGACTGATTCTCATACTCAGAGTATAGTCCCACCACCGTGTTGTCAGCACAATTCGTACTTTGAGGCAACGCCCAAGCTTCCCGGCTTGGGCGTTACCTCAGGAATTCCAGACCCTTTACTAATTCTCCCGAAAAGACAGAGACCTCAATTCCTTTACTGGCCATCATTTCTGCCAGCGACATATGACCTAGGCTCAATCTGAGTAATCGAATGAGTCCGCGTTCCTCAATGAACCAGCATCAGTTTCAAGTTAATCGTTTTCACTCTGTGCCTCCAAATCCCAGTTGTTCCTTTTATTCATTTTTAAGGCAAAATTGGCATTATTTTATCTCTAGTTTATTCTTCTTTTCGTATTTTGTCTATTTTTTTATGGCTTCACTAAATCGTTAGGCCTTACCTTACATCAACCACAAAAATGTTTTATCAGACTTAATACACTATCAATATTAACTGATAAACAAAAACACTTTGTAATTAAAAATAGGGCTTACCAATTCGATATATCTTTCTCGAAACTAACTTTGTCTATATAATTAAAAAGAAAAGGAGAAATTCGAAAATGGAATATATATATTTAATCTTATTGTGGTGCCTATGGTGTACGCTTCATAGTGTAATGATCTCATTGACCATTACAAATTATCTTAAAAATAGAATGGGAAGCAAATACCGATTTTATCGACTTATATTTAATCTTATATCGCTAACAACTCTAATGCCGGTAGCCTTTTATAGTACAGGTTTAAAAAGCGAGGTGTTATTCCAGTGGAGTGGCTTTTCGCTGATAATCCAGTCATTATTAATGATAATTGTAGTAACACTTTTCTTTGCAGGCTTAAAAAAATATGACATGCTACAGTTTTTAGGAATTAGGCAAATTAAATCTGGAAACTCACATATTCTTTTGTCTGCAACTGGTGATATTGACACATCGGGAATTTTTAGATTAACACGACATCCCTGGTACTTAGCGGTAATCATCTTTATTTGGCTACGCGATATATATGTTTCAACGCTGATTATTAACCTTATTCTTACAGTTTACATAGTAATCGGTACGGTTCTTGAAGAGAATAAGATTATTGCAGAGTATGGAACTAGTTATCGCAGGTATCAAGAAAAGGTATCCATGCTTTTCCCATTTAAGTGGCTATTTTCGAAAAAATTGTTTTAACCCCATCTCTTTGCCGCTGGCCCGCGTTTTTCATTCCACCAAAAGTACCGGCAGGCAGCCGAGCAGAACCTTTTTGTCCTACCGCGTGTTTTTGCCGAATCGGAATTTTATAATGAATCTAACGAAAAAAGGCTTTTTACATAAAATCTCGGTTATACTAAATGGGCTGAAAGATTGTATAATTGCGTCAATTTTTAGCTGTGACATAGTAAAGCAAAAATATTGGGAGCGTGTAATTTATGGAGATGAAACTGAATCCTGTAGTTTGGTTTGAGATTCCTGTGGTGGATATGGAAAGAGGCAGAGCTTTCTATGAGTCAGTATTTGACAGAAAACTTACTATTGTCGACATGGGTTCGAGACAGATGGCTATGTTTCCGATGGAAATGGGTGTTCCTGGCGTTGGCGGGGCGCTGGTGCAGGAGGAACACTTTGTGCCGTCCTATGCTGGAACAATAGTATACTTTTCTGTGACCGACATAACCAATACACTGAACAAGGTAGTTGCGAACAAGGGGAAAGAGCTGATCCCTAAGACTAGTATCGGAGAATATGGTTATTGCGCTTATTTTGAAGACAGTGAGGGCAATCGGATCGGGCTGCACACAATGTAGTAATTCCAGACACTAAATCTGATCTACGTCTTACTTCATTAGAGTTAAGTTGTATAGTGTGAGAACCTGGATTAGAATCCAGGTTCTCATTTTGATGATGCAATTACTTACCGATTCAGTTCATAGAAAATCGCAGTTTAGCTGTAATAAAAATAAGTATTACAATACCAGCACCCAAAAACAGCCAAAGAGTTTGGTAACTTCCCTGAGAAAGCAACAAGCTGCCAAGAGCAGTGCCTAAACCCCCACCACCAAAAAGACCTAAGCCAATTAACGCTGAAGGAAGTCCTTTATTTTCAGTTGCAACATCAAAAGCAATTGTCGCTAAGGTAGATTGAATAAAAATATATCCAAATCCTAAACTAATCGTAGCCAGCCACCCCGCTTGCCAATAAGGGAAAATTACCAAAGTAAGAGCTGTGCATAAAGCAAGAAACTCACCGATTATAATCGTCTTTTTGTGACCATATTTTTGTCCAAACTTGCCAACTTGAGAACCAGCAAGCAGACAAGCAAAACCGTAAAACATCACTACCATCCCAACTTGTACGTAATCCAGACCTGCAATTTCATGCAAAAATGCTCCTAAATAACTATATAGGCCAAGTAATAAAAATCCCGTAACCAATGCAAGCGGAAAGATTATCATTCCCTTAGGCGTCAGGGCTACCCGTTTGATTTCAAGAAAAAAATTGCAGTTTAATGGCTGGGAAGCATCTTTAGGCAGTTTTTTCAAAAAGGTGAGCATACAGAGCGTTAATACGGCAAAAAAAATAAAAGCTACGCGCCAGCTAATGAAGTTAGCGAAAATCCCTCCTAATCCAACACTTAACCCTTGACCAAGAAAAACAATCCCCATAAACCTTCCTACATATTTCTGACGCTCCAATAAGGATACCGTGTCACCTATCACCGCCAATGACACAGCAATCACCCCGGCAGCAAAAAAGCCTGTTATAATCCGCCAAAGACATAACATCCATAAAGAAGTAGCAATGGCACAACCAAGAGTACCCAAAGCAAGTCCACATACAATCCACTGTAGTATCCTAGCTTTACCCCAACGGTCACTAATAAACCCATAGACAGGCTGCATTATCCCATAGGGCATCATATATGCGGTTAGTATAATGCTTACTTGAGAGACCGAAACTCCAAATCCAACTGCAATTGCTGGCAAGATAGGAGAAACAATCCAATTATCCGCCGCAGAAATAAATCCTGCAAAACCTAATATCCAAACTAATTTATTATCTGTCATTGAACATTTGCGAATCATTCGTCTCACCGCATTTTCTAAAAAATCACTCGCCGTTGTTTGTAATGTATATGTGCCACTACAACTACTTAACTTTTAGCATATGGATAACTCCATTATACCGCTAAATGCTAGTAGTATAAATTAAAAAACCATAGTTTAAGCCTGCTACGGCTTCCTATCGGTTTTTTGCCATGTTCTACAATATATAGCCATGTCATTTCCGTCCCAAAAACTGTACTGCTACACAACTTTTGATTGAAAATTTTGGCGAAGCAAAGTCAAAAAACCTCTCCACAAATATGCAGAGAGGATATCTACGATTTCTAAGCATTTATTTAATTTACACTTTCGTTCATCGTTTTTTATTTTGCATCTTTTATAGTGATGATAAAAATGCCATGTAACCCTTTTTAGTTTCGTACACATCGGCCTTGCTTACGACCTCCCAAGGAGCATGCATATTGAGCAATGCCACACCGCAATCTATTACTTGCATACCATAAAGTGACAAAATATAAGCAATGGTACCGCCGCCGCCAAAATCGACCTTCCCAAGTTCTGCTGTCTGATACGCAACGTTATGTTCATCTAAAATTTGTCTTAATTTTCCAATATATTCTGCATTTGCATCATTTGAACCGGATTTTCCCCTTGCGCCTGTAAACTTGTTGAATACCATTCCTTTTGCAAAATAAGCGGCATTTTTCTTTTCAAATGCCGAAGCAAATGTTGGATCAAAGGCTGCGCTAACATCTGATGATAACATTCTCGAATTAGCAAGTGTTCTTCTAAGTATAAGTTCTGAATATCCGCCCATTGCATTTAATACTTCTGCTACTGTATTTTCAAAAAATTTTGATCGCATGCCGGTTGCACCAACACTGCCTATCTCTTCCTTGTCAACAAGGATTGTACAGGCTGTTCTCTTTATGCTGTCAAATTCAAACATTGCTGCTAAGGAAGTATACGCGCATACCCTATCATCATGACCATAAGCCATAATCATGCTCTTATCAATTCCCGCTTCCCTTGCTTTTCCTGCTGGAACCACTTCTAATTCTGCTGAAATAAAATCTTCTTCCTCAATGCCATATTTATCCTTGATATGTTTTAAAATCTGTTTTTTTACAGCATCTTTTTCTTCACCCTTTAATGGCTTATTTCCAATAATTACATTAAGTTCTTCGCCTTCAATTACTTTTTCCGCCTTCTTTTCAAGTTGCTCATGTGATAAATGAATAAGCAAATCTGAAATGAACACCACAGGATCTTTCTCATTTTCACCAATTACTATTTCAACAACCGTTCCATCTTTTTTTACTACAACGCCATGGATTGCCAGTGGTAAAGTAACCCACTGGTATTTTTTTATTCCGCCATAATAATGAGTATCAAGATAAGCTAACTCTGTATCCTCATATAATGGATTCTGCTTAATGTCAAGTCTTGGAGAATCTATGTGTGCCCCTAATATATTCATTCCTTGTTCAATTGGATTTTCACCAATCAAAAATAAAGCAATTGCCTTCTTCATATTTATAGCAAATACTTTATCTCCGGCCTTTAACTTTGTTTTATTTTTTATAATGTCTGCCAGATTTTTATAACCGGATTTTTCTGCCATTTCCACAGAGATTTTCACGCATTCTCGCTCTGTTTTTCCGCCATCTAAGAATTTTAAATATTCATTATTGACCGATTCTAATTCCTTCAATTCTTCATTATCATATTTTGTCCAAATGTTTTTTCTTTCCATGAACAAATACCTTCTTTCTTTCTCTTTTGCACTAACAAGTATTGTATCACATCTCGATTCTGTTTGGAGCTAAAGGATCAAGTTCGTATCATTGTGTAAAAAGGAAGTAGCAGCCCTACAGGAGAAAAAAAACCGCAAAATAGTGGCCGACATAAAATAGCCACCATTTTGCGGTTTTTTATTTACATTTTCCCTAACATTTTCTGCCTCAGGTTATGCCTTTACACTTGCTGCAATCGCATCAGCCAAAGCATCTAGTTCTGCCTCTTGTTCCGCTTTTAATGAGGACTTGAAATCCAACGCATCGCCAATGAGCTCGGATTTTTTGAAGTATTCTGTTACATATTCCACCATGCGGTTTTTCGCCGCCGATGCCCAGCTATGGTTGCCAACTACAGCAAATTTACGGTTTTGGAAATGCAAGCATTTGAGATCATGAAGCAAATTTTCCATGGTAAGGTACAGGTTTAGATTATAGGTCGGTGCAGCCAATACCAAGTGGCTATACTTCCAAGCTTCGGCAACAACGAAGGAAGAATGGGTTTTGGATACGTCAAACATCCGCATATCAGTGATGCCGCGCAATGCCAATTTATTGGCCAAAGCATTGGCAACAGCTGCGGTGTTGCCGTACATAGATGCAAAGGCAATAAGCACGCCTTTCTTTTCCGGCTCGTAACTGCTCCAAGCGTTATATTTGCCCACTATGTATTGAATCATTTCCGGGGTACGATAGATTGGGCCATGTAGCGGTGCAATCATTTCAATGCCAAGCGGCAATAGTTTTTTCAACGCCAATTGGACTTGTGGCCCGAATTTGCCGACGATATTGCTGTAATACCGGCGAGCATCGGCAAGATACACGGCTTCATAATCCACTTCGTCTGCGAAAATGTTGCCGCTGAGAATACCAAAAGTACCGAACGCATCGGCGGAAAAGAGAAGCTTTTCTGTTTGTTCAAAGGTAACTGTAACTTCCGGCCAATGCACCATTGGCGCTTTGAATGATTGTAGTTTGTGCCGGCCGAGATCAATGACATCCCCTTCGCCGACAGTAACATAGTTATCCGGACAAGGCTTTCCATAGAATTGCTCGAAGAAGGTAAAGATTTTAGCGTTGCCGACAATTTTCACATCCGGGTACATTTCCACCAAATCCACCAAGGCTGCGCAGTGGTCAGGCTCCATATGGTTGATAACAAGGTAGTCTAATTTCCGGTTCTGCAGTAAGTATTTTACATTGGTCAGAAATTGCACCCGGATTGATGCGTCGACCGAGTCAATTACTGCTGTTTTTTCATCTAAAATAAGGTAGGAATTGTAGCTCACCCCATTAGGTAGCGGAAGCATATTTTCAAACCGTTCGGTAGAAAAATCGTTGCCACCGATCCAGTACACATCCTTCTTAATCTCTTGTATACATTGCATGACATTCATCCTTCCTGATTTATGATTCCTATTAATTTGTTTTCGTCAGTTTTATTGTAACAAAAGTCTAAAATGTCTTCAATTATGCATTTACAATCTGTTTGAGTTTATGGCTGATTTCTGTAACATGACGTTGCTCTTCACCTTTTAATTTCAAAAATACAGTCTTTGCATCTTCAAATTTGGAACATTTAGCTAATTCATCATAAAGTAAAATTGAATCTTTTTCAGCACCTAAAGCTAATTTAATAATATTTCCCACAGTTGCCAACTCATTGATAATGCGCTCTGCATCCTGTTCAGTCGGAAATACATGGGATTCTACCAGTACAGTTAAATATTTTGAAGTCTCTGCATCAAATAAATATTCCGCACTATGAGCCTCTTTGCAAGCTTCAATCCGATTGAAATACTCTGTAAAGGTACTTAGATGTTCTTGTTCTTCTTCCATTAATATTTTAAATAACGCCTTAGCTTGTGTATCATTAAATTTGTTATATGCCTTCTGATAGAAATTGAAACCTCTTTTTTCAATGTTCATTGCAATTCTCAAGCCTTCAAGATCACTCAATAAATTCTCCATATTATACCTCTCTTTTGAATAATTGTTATCCTTTGATATCAGTTCTATAAAATTTAATATCTTCCTCCTTTTTTACAAAAATTTCTGCATAAAATGTTAAAAATTTTGATAGTGCCAATAAATATGCGCAAAAATCATCGTTGCGCCCCAAAATGTAGGCCGCTTTTTGATAAAAGTCTTTCACCAGGTCCCAACTCGACAAGCGAAAAAAAAAATACCCAGCATAGTTGCTGGGCCGAAGAAAGTGCTCCCACATAGTAGAATTTGACATATGGATTATATATCTTCAAAGTGCCAGTTAGTTTACCTATAAAACATTAACCAATGATATTTTGCCAAGTGCCTTACCTGACTCAAGATACTCATGGGCTTTACTGATGTCAGTAAAGGCAAATTTTTGTGGATCCTGCAGAATGCGTAAACTTCCTTGTTCAATTAATTGTCTCGCCTGGTCTAAGATTATTCCATGACGCTCCCGCTCAATATCAAATAGCATGGGTGCGGTCATCAACAATGCATGAAGAGTAATCGCTTTTGAATGCATCATTCCTATGTTGAGCGTGGCTCTAGCGTTGGTAGTACAAACCGTACCCTTTAGTTTGACAGCATTGAAACTATGAATCAGATTATTTCCGCCCACTGTATCGAAAACTGCATCAAAGCCCTTACCATCGGTAAATTTAGCCACATAACTTTCAACTGATTCATCATTAGCCACAATTACATAATCCACACCATATTCTTTTGCGATAGCAACCTTTTCAGGGTTCGTGACAGTACCGTAAACAACAGCCCCTTGCTGTTTCGCCAATTGTACTGCGATATGACCTACACCGCCTGTAGCACCATGGATTAAAAGTTTTTCTCCCGGTTTCGCTAAGGACTTTTCTACAATTCCTTCCCAGGCAGTTATCGTGACTAGTGGAAATAAAGCTGCCATAAAGTGATCGATATTTTCTGGTTTTTTGGCTATCAATCGAGCATCAGCTAACATATATTCTGCCAATGCCCCCTGCAATTGACCAACTCCGCCGGTACAGCCAAATACCTGATCTCCCACTTTCCAAGGGTCAGTTCCAGCGCCAACAGCTACAATCTCACCGGAGACGTCGGCATTCAAAATGGCAGGCAGCACCGGCCCTATATTGGCAGCCAATCCAGAGCGAATTTTCGTCTCAAGTGGGTTGACACTGCTTGCCACAACTTTTATCAATACATAACCTTCGCGAAGCTCCGGATTATCTACGTCCGCTAGCTCAAATACTTCAGGACCCCCGTATTGACGAATTACCATTGCTTTCATATTTTTATAACCCTCCCTTTCGCAAATTCAAGGCACAGCAGCCCCTTTTATTTATTCATTCCATCTATGACAAAAAGTCTTGGCGGATGGGAGTAAAAATGTCGATAATTACCGAGCCTTCTTCGAGTGCTGTTACACCGTGCAACATATTTTTACCAGCGTAAAAACTATCTCCTTGTTTGAGAATTTTTTTCTCGTCTCCAAGTATTATTTCGAAGCTGCCTTTAGTGATGTAAGAAACTTGCTCATGATCCGTATGCTTGTGGGGCGCGCCAACGCCGCCTTTTTTAAACAGGTTTTCCACCGACATGATGGTATCCCCATAGCTCAGTACTCTTTGCGACTGTTTATCGGTAATTTGCTTATAGCTGACGCTTTGACTTTCTACAATCATTTTGTCCATTTGGCTGCCTCCTAATTATTTTGTCGTTATAGAAGTTTTTTCTGTAACAAGAAAATAAAGAAAAAAATATTTATTCTAATATTTTAAATTTGATTACTAAACTAAAAACACCTTCGGAAAATTTTGATGCTTACTATAAACTTATTGACGAGCCGACCGAAAAATTCCAGCGCGATAATTTGACCTTTATCATGTAAAGGTGTTCCTGGCACAGGTATCCTTCGCATGACTGCCATTACTTTTACATGGTAGTCGTGCCCGCATCATTTCATCAATAAGCTCTTGGTAGCTATGCTCCGGCCCAATAGGCTCCACGCAATAATATAGATCAATCTGCAGCTTATACACATTAGTGCCACTTAATCGCCCGGCACTGAACCCATGATATGATACCGCTTAACAAAGTAACAACTATACCTTCAAGAATAATACCTGCGATAACATTGGTATAATTGGCAAAAACATTGTTATTTTGGATATAATAGCCCATACCATGTGTAGCGCCTAACATCTCTGCAAAATTTAGCATTAATAGAGATGTCGTCATGGAAACTTTTAGTCCCGAAATAATGCCCGGAAAAACATAAGGCAACACGATTTTCCACATCATAGTAGAATTTTTCACATTGAGGACTCTGGCCGAATCCTCAATGCGCTGGTCAATAGAATTTACCCGTATCATCATGTTTAAAAAAGTAGGCCAAAAGATACCAAGAATAATTACAACAACCGATGCACTACGAAAAGTAGGCATTATCGCAACAAGATATGGCGAAAAAACCACCGCCGGAATCGGCGTCAGCACATTGGCAATAGGAAAGCTAAACTCACGCAAACGCTGTATCCGTCCTGCAACAATACCGAGTATTACACCGCCGCTAAGGCCAGAAAAAAAACCAATAAGTAGTATTTCCATAGAATAGGCAACATTAAGTAATAACTCCTTGTACTGAGTCGCGAAAACATTAAACACATCTTCAGGGTTCGGCACTAAAACAGGATGGGCGATATCGAGTTTCGTTGTACATAATTCCCAGATAATAAATACTAACCAGACAATAATAACAATATCTGACGGCGCTCTGCATTTTATATTTTTTCGTTTTAAGTTGATTAACTTATATATATATATTAGCTCAATAAGGGCAATAGTAACCAACAAAGGAGTTATAGACATTACTTTTTTTTGTCCCGGCACCAGAACAAGCAAAATCAATATGACCAGTAATACAGTTGCCGCAAAAAATTCCTTATACTTAAAGTAATTCTTCATTTTCGTCTAACTCCGCCTCAAGATAGAATAATTCCCGCAATTCATTTTTAAGTCTCTCATAGTGTTCTGATTTTATAAATTCGGCTTGATTGCGCGGTCTTGCATAAGGTATTTTGATATCTGCACAGATTTTTCCGGGACGCATAAAAATAATACGGTCGGCCAGAAAAATTGCCTCATCAATATCATGCGTTACAAATACTACGTTTTTTTTTCGTTCGCTATAATACCAAAGGGACTCTAACAGCAATTGCAGCCCGCGTCTGATTTTGGCATCGATAGCGCCAAAAGGCTCATCCAAAAGCAATATTTCGGCGTCCATAGCCAAAGCTCTGGCAATAGCCACTCTTTGCTGCATACCGCCGGAAAGTTGATAGGGATATTTATCCTTCGCGTTTTCCATCCCAACTTTTTTTAAATACTCAACTGCCAATTCCTCAACTTGTTGTTTAGACAAGTTTTTCTTTGCTTGCTGAATCCCAAATTTTATATTTTTTTTGGCCGTTAGCCAGGGAAATAGGGAATAATGCTGAAAAACCACGCTTCTATCAGTCCCGGGACCACGAATAAGTTGATGATCTATAGATACTTCTCCTTCAGTAGGAAGTGCCAGTCCGGCTAAAATTCTAAGCAACGTGCTTTTACCACAGCCGGAATGACCAATAATACAGACGAATTCTCCATTTTCAATCGTCAAATTAATATCATCCAAAACTAATTCAGTATTATCCTTATAACTATAAAAAAGATGGTTCATATGAATAGCTCCCATTTTGTATGCCCCCAAAACTTGCTTCCAGGAAAATTCTAATCAATTAAACTATCACTGCACTGCATGATTAATGCAGTGCAGTGACTCGCTTAAAACTATTTAGCGATTTTTAGCGCGAAATTCATCCACTAATTTTTTCCAGATGATATTATTCGGTTCGCGTTTACTCAATTCTTTTAACGCATCTTCATAAACATCTGTGGCGATATAATTTTTTATATCATATGAGGAATTGGGATCGATTTCTCCTAAAGATTTTAAGGTTTGATGAAAAGCAACAACGGCGTTTTTATTGGGATCTAATGAAACTGTCATCACATTTTCGTAATCAGCAAGACCATACATGCTTGCTTCCACATAATCAGGTTTTTGCCCTGAATATTCAGCCAGTATTTCGATGGTGCTCTGCTTTTCATTTAAATAGTATTGATAACCACGCAATAAGGCAATTTCAAATTTGACCAGAGCATCATGCTTATTATTATAAGCATTGCGAGAGCAAAACTGGCGGCAGCAAGGATAATCAGGCACAAACTGCCTGACGGTTCCCGCCACAATCAAGCCGGATTTTTTGCCAATATAGCCCATTGCATTATTGCAAATATAGAAATCATACTCGCCCTTCCTTACGCCTTCCATACCGACAGTCTCTTTATCAACATAAACGAACTTTACGTCAGTACCAAGCTTAAGACCGCATTGAGTTAAGTAATCCTTTAAAACCATCTGCCCTGTTTCGGCACGCGATACGGCAATAATACGGCCTTTAAAATCTTCGGCAGTTTTCAAAACTCCCTTAAAGTTCTGTGATGCAAGAATTTCACTGCCTTCGGATATTGTACCACCAAAAATAACCATATCCGCACCCTTAGACACAAAGGTACAGGGAGCAACAACGCCAAAAGGAAAGATATCCATATCGCCTGTAGAAACGGCGGTCGTGGCATCATTTTGATTACCAACCTTCTCCAGTTGAACATTGACTCCCTCTTCTTTAAAATAACCCTTTTTGTCGGCAATAATAATGCCAACCGGTTTCATCAAGGTACCTGACATCCCCACTTTCAGTGTTGTGACTTCTCCTGTTTTTGCTGTACTGTTATCCACATTTGTGCTCTTTGATCCCATGCTGCAAGCAGTTAATGACAGCATAAGAGCAACAAGCATTACACTGCCAAACTTCAAAAGTATTTTCATTTAGAATTCTCCCTTTATAAATAAGGCTTACTTCCACACGGATAACGGTTCCTTATAAGTAACTATGCTATTCATTCTTGTTGCAGAATTTGTAACCATACTTCTCAAACCACGCCTTAGCCTGCATAGCGGTAAAATGCTTCCATTCGCTGTCGGGAACATATTCGGTATCGCGGGGATTTGCACCAATTTCAATACAGAGGCTATTACACCCCCATGCCACTGCCTGTTCGCAGGGAGGGTGGACGCTAACATCACCTGTACCACTGGCTAAGCGTATAACTGCAGTAATCTGAGCAAGTCTTCGCTCGGAAATTTGCGGCAAATCAGCGAGGGGCGTTCCTTTTACCGGTACCCGCGCCATGCTACCTATTCGCGTTGCACCATATTCGCAGCCAAGCAAAAACCGGTCCGCAATTTCTTCATTGCTATGTTCTATTCCCAATGGCTCAACACAAAAATTTAGTTTTAAAGGAGAATCCTTTACTGCTTGCATTGTTGCCAGACGGTCAGCTATAGCAAATTTGGTGTTTTTACCCTCACCCAGCCTTAAGGTATGGTAAATGCAATCTACACCGAACTCAGCTAAGCGATTGGCTGTTTCCAAATCAAACTCGCCGATATTAAGCACAAGTTCATACTTTCCCGGTATGTTTTTTTTGACTTTTTTCGCCAAAACACCCAGGATTTCCGGACTATAAAATTCGGTAGTCCGGAGGGTTATCCGACTCGCCCCTACTTCCACGAATTGCTTTACTTTATCAATTATCTCATCATCGGTGTATTTAACTTCCTTCTGAACAATACCCCATTTTTCGCCAAGTGAACAAAATTCACAATTCATGCTGCAAGGGGTAAAGTCGACTCCAATTGAGCCCGATATATAAGCCTTGTCTCCGATAATAATTGATGATACCTCGCGAGCTGCTTTCCCCAAAGCCTCACATTCCGGTGAGTCGGGTGAAATAGATAGTAACTGTATAATACTCTCTCTATCAAGATTTTTACCTGACATCGCATTCTCTTTTGCGTACGCTATCAGTTCCAAATTAGTCATATAATTGGTCCTCCATAATAAAAGATTATTTACATATGTAATTAAACTGGAATGTTACCGTACTGCCATGTGCTTCAGACCCTATTGCCACTATCATTATATAGCAGCATATCTATAATTGCAACTACAAATAAACTTGCAATTATAGATATTTTACTCACAAACTATAATTTTGTTGTTTTGCGGTGCCGCCCAGCGTCTAGCAACGAAGGATTGAGCCTTTTTGACTCCTGCCGCAGCTTGTGGTTGGCAGCAACAACTTTGGTCATCCCTATTCCAGCTTTTAAATTCAATTTTCGCTGATCCTATTATTTTGAAATTGAGTATGATTTTTACTAAAAGCGCAAAAACCACAATTACCTGGACAGGGGGAACCACTTCCACTCCGATCTGCCCCACAATGACAGCTGAATTATCATTGCGGCTCCAAATAATATAAATTCGCCGGCCTTTTCTTTGCATTATTTTACAATTTTCATTATAAGACTAGCACATTTAGTAGAATAGGTCAATTAATACTTGGCATGCGCTATGCAAAGAATTTTGGACACTCTAAAGCTTGATATAAAATATAAATTTTACCACAACAGCTACAAATAACTTTGCCAGCAAAAGGGATCATATCCTCGTCTTGTCTGAGCTATGTAAACATACAAAAAAACGATATGTTGCCTCTCTCAAGCCGAGTTGTTTGAGGAAACATATCATTTTTTCTAAACACATATTGTGGAGTGGCCACTATGTTCATACACTACTTTCGTGGTTTCTTCTCTTTGCAGGAGAACTACTAGCTCATCTAGCAAATCATTGCCAGCCATGTAGATTACTATAATATGGGTGTCCAATACTACACCAACTTTAACCCTCGCGGGCAAAAGCTAACTCTTCCAGGCCATTCATGGCTACCAAGAGACTGCCGCTGCCAAGCTCAATAGAAGTTCGTCTCAGCCCTCAATAAATTGGCTTAATACTTTATTGAACTTATCCTTCTCATCATAGAATAATCCATGACCGCTATATCTAAAAGGTATAAGGTGTGAGTTTTCTATCTCTTGATTTTGGGCTTCTCCCAGGTCGAAATGAACAACTTTATCATGAATTCCGTGAAGTATTAAGGTAGGCACACATATTTCTCTCATATCTGAAAATAAAGTTTCATCAAGCCAAGTTTTAGCAATTGCCGCTGTTGACCACCCTGCGGCCTCTAGTCCTAATTGTAAAAACCAGTTGGAAAATGACTGGGTAACATACTGAAAGAAAAACATATCTCCAAAACCCTGTAGCATTTTTGGACGGTCATTATAAGTATCTTGAATAATTTTAATGACATCTCCTCGTTTTAGGCCATAAGGAAAGTTTGGGCGTTCAATAAGACTCGGTGCGGCTGCGGCGAAAAGGGCAAGCTTTGAAACACCATATCCTTGATGACGTGCCATATAACGAATCGCTATCGCCCCCCCAGTGGAGTGACCAGAAAGCGTAATATCTTGCAATCCAAGCGCCTCAATAACACACCTAATATCGTCTGCTAATCTATCATAAGAATACCCTGTTAAAGGCTTATCTGATTTTCCAAAGCCCCGCGTATCCACACCGATACAACGGTAACCTTTACAGGAAAATTCATTAAATTGGTATTCAAACATCTTATGATTCGCAGGCCAACCGTGGATAAACAGTATAGTCTGATGTCCCTCTGGGTATAAATCTTCAACATAAATTTTTATGTTTTCCTCTACCGAAATATAATATCCCATTTATATTCCCCTCCAAATATCAAGTTCTAATACATTTTATTCTTTTTTACATATTGTGCTATCTAAAGCATGCGAAAAGGATTTCATTTAGCCCGCTTCTGCTTTTTTAGTTCTTTGCCACAGCCATACAAATAAACTGCATGATATAAAAAAATGATTAGAACCTCTCTTTAAGAGGCTTTACTTTTAATACATAGCAGGACTTAGCGTTTTACTTCTACCTTGGCAAGTTTCTCATAATATCTTACCAAACTGCTGTGATCATCTTGGTCCAAACCATCAACTTTAAGCGACTGCATCATTTCCATAACTGCAGAAGTCAATGGTAATGGCACACCGACTTCGTGAGAGGTCTCCAATACGTTATTCAGATCTTTAATATGCAGATTGATTCTAAAGCCTGGTATAAAATTGCGATCCATCATCATCGGAGCTTTAGCATCCAATACGGTGCTACCTGCCAAACCTCCTCTGATGGCCTGATAAACCAGTTCAGGTTCCACACCTGCTTTACTAGCCAATACCAGAGCTTCAGAAACTGCTGCAATGTTAAGAGCTACAATAATTTGGTTGGCTAATTTAGTGATATTGCCTGCACCGGCATCACCGGTACGAACGACCGAGCCAGCCATAGCCTTCAATACAGGATAGCATGTATTGAAAACTTCTTGTTTCCCGCCAACCATAACCGAAATGGTACCGTCAATAGCTTTTGGTTCGCCGCCGCTCACCGGTGCATCCAGCATTTCTACCCCTTTTTCTCCCAGCTTTTGCGCCAATTCCCGGCTGACCAAAGGAGCAATAGAACTCATATCTACCACAATTGCGCCTTTTTTAGCGCCTTCAATTATACCATTCTCGCCTAAAACAACTTCTTTTACATGCGGAGAATTAGGCAGCATGGTAATAATGATATCTGCTTGCTGTGCAACTTCTTTAGGAGTTGTAGCTGCTTTAGCGCCTGCTGTTACAGCTTCAGCCACTGCTTTTTGGTTTCTATCCATAACCACCAACTCGTAGCCAGCCTTAAGTAAATTTTCGCTCATCGGCTTACCCATAATTCCTAGTCCAATAAAACCAATTTTCATGCTCAATCTCCCCTATCTCAATTTGTAATAGTAGCTTCCCCTAAATTGGAATCGGAATCGCTTTCGACAAGAGTGGAAATATTTATATCGTTCAGAATTGTATCAAGCACTAAAAAAACATGGCCACATAATGATAGTGGCCATGTTTTAATTTTAGGACTGTAATGTACCATCAAAATAGATAAACTACTCTCCCTTTCTAGTTATATGGTAGTTTTCCAAAGACCGTGGAGGTTGCAATAAGCATAAATTTCTACGTTCTCTTTATCGCAGAAAACTGCTTCAGGCTTATCTGACGGAGAAAGAGAAATACGCTGAGTATTTGTACCATCAGTAACGGCAATCCATTCGATATAATGTGCTTCAGTCATCGGATGCTCAACACTACCCACTTTAACATACAATTTCCCATCCCTGCGTTCAGCTACAGGAACATGTTTTTCGACAGCGGCATCAGTGGTATTAGCCTCCAATTTTTCCATTGGTTTACCACAGCAGACTAGCTGTCCTCCCCCTTTTTTAATCAGCTCGACAATATTTCCACAAACATTGCAGCGAAAAAAAATAATGTCTTCTTTCATTTTTTCAACCTCACTTTCTTTTTTTCATTTACTAGTTTTTACTACTAGCTTCTTCATATATTTGCCACTTACTATAATAATCCTGCAAACACTCTGTGGTTTTAGTTTTATTTCGACATAATTAATATGTATTTGTTCAGCCCCTCTTTGTGACGGCTGTCATTTGAGCCGAAATACCCTTAAATATCAGTCGTGGCAGTCAATAGTATGCTACTGTTTTCCTTCACCCATGTCAACAAACAGTCTGGTAATATCGGTTTTAGTCAACCGTCCTACCACTTCATAGGTCTTATTTCCGGGCACACTGTCCACACCAACTACCGGGAGGCTGTCTACTTCGTTTTCAATAAGTTTTTTAGCGGCTTTAAACGCCGATTCTTCCGGAGTAGTTACAATAATCTTAGGTAAAGGCGTCATTAAAATTTTTATTGGCATTTCTTTCATATCATTGCTACCAATGGCTACTTTTAAGGCATCTTTTCGTGAAACAATGCCAGCTAGAATACTCCCTGACTCAACCACAAACACTGTCCCCACATCATTCATGAACATAGTAACCACAGTATCATAGGCACTGGCATTAGTAGTAACTACAACGGGAACAGACTGAATGTCTCTGACCTTTATCTGGCTAATTTGCTCGGTTAACAATGTCTTAATGTTTTTTCCAGTGTAATAGTAGCCTACTTTGGGGCGAGCTTCAATTAGGCCGGACATTACCAAAATGGCTAGATCCGACCGCAATGCTTCTCTGGTAACGAACAAGCGCGCGGCTATCTGTTTACCGGTTATTGGACCTGTGGTTCTTACTATTTCGGCAATCTTTTTCTGACGCAGCGTTGTTAAAGCGATCACCTCCCCCTCTCTAAATACGGTAAGATCCTGCTAGCCATGGTTACCAACTATAGTCTTCTTGATCAACCAACCCTCGGCCTGTCAACTTATCCAGCATTATTCGCTGTTCTACCTGGGCCACATGTTTTTTGGTTGATTTAACTGCATCGGGATTAACCGAAATAGAGTCAATCCCGCTTTTAACCAGAAACTCAGTAAAGTCCAAATACACGCTAGGAGCCTGACCGCAAATTGACACGGTCTTACCGTCCCGATGAGCCACTTCAATAAGCCGTCTGACAGCTCGCTTAACCGCCAGATCTCGCTCACTGAAAAGATGAGATACGGTCTCATTATCCCTGTCACAGCCGAGGATGAGCATTGTCAAATCATTAGATCCGATAGAGTAACCATCAACAAATTTATTGAAGCAATCAGCTAAAATTATATTGGATGGAATTTCGGCCATTAGCCATACTTTGAAATCCGGTCCGCGCCACAGTCCTTCATTAGTCATCAGCTGTGTTACCTTTTCCATCTCAGCTACCGTTCGACAGAAAGGTATCATGACGTTAAGGTTCTTGAACCCGTAATCTTCCCTGACTTTACGTACAGCTTTAAGTTCCAATTTAAATGCCCCAATATATTTAGGATCGTAATAACGGGAAGCACCACGCCAGCCTAATAGCGCACTTGGTTCATAAGGCTCGTATTTATCTCCGCCTTTTAAATCGCGATATTCACTTGATTTAAAATCGCTGAATCGAAGTACTACCGGCCGTGGAGCCAACGCCTGACATACCTTTCGTATGCCTTCAGCCAAACCATCTACGACCCGTTCTGGACGGCCTGTTTCCATTAAATAAAGTGGATGTTCATGGATATATGTTGTCCAGATAAACTCTTCCCGCATTAGCCCAATACCATCACATGGTAAAGAGCCATATTTATCAGCTAAATCCGGATCTCCCAGATTCATATATATTTTGGTTCCGGTTACAGGGATAATCTCGGCCACGGTCAGGCTTTCCGCCGGTTTCTCCGCAGCAGCTACCAAATCCTCAATAGTACCTTGGTACACCACGCCATTGCTTGCATCTACCGTTATTGTCATCCCGTCTTTGATAGCTTCAGTGGCTCCAATACCACGGCTTTTTGTTCCTACAATGCAGGGAATGCCCAATTCTCTACTAACAATAGAGGCATGACAGGTCATCCCGCCTAAGTTGGTAATAATAGCTTTGGCTTTTTTCATGGCAGGAACCCAGTCAGGCGCTGTCATTTCTGTAATTAAAATTTCACCATCTTTAAACATATCAATAAGTTCCGGATTATTAACAACTCGTGCTACACCACTGGCTTTGCCAGGACTTGCCGGCAACCCCTGCACAATTATTTTGCGACCAGAGATGATTGGCGTCGAACCGTTGACCATTATTGGGTTATCTTTGTTGCTGCGTGACCAGACAGTCTCCGGCCGGGCCTGCAGTATCCACATTTTTTGGTTCCGTTCGTCAATACCCCATTCAATATCCATATATGATCCGTAATGTTTTTCAATGTCTAAAGCATACTGGGCCAGTTTTTTAATCTCATCGTCACTTAACACCTGGGCGTTTACCAAATTCCTTGGTACTGGCTGCTCCTCACACCCGCCGGTAGCCTTTCGTACCAACATGACAGCCTTTTCGTTAATATTACGGTTTTTAATCTCAAGACAGTTTTTACGTACCCAAAAGCTATCAGGAGTAACAATTCCCTGGACAATGTATTCACCTAAACCCCAGGCTCCTTCAATAAGGATGTTGTTATCATCGCCTGTAGCTACATCCACAGTGAACATTACACCTGCAGCCTTGGAAAATACCATCATTTGCACAACAGCGCTTAACGCTACTTCCAATTGGCCGAAATTCTTCGTCGCCCGGTAGTATACGGCCCGATCGGTAAAGGTAGACGCATAACATTCTTTGATTTTAGCAATCACTTCTTCGACACCGCGGACATTAAGATACGTATCCTGTTGACCGGCAAAGCTAGCATCAGGCAAATCTTCAGCGGTAGCACTTGAACGTACGGCCACAAACGGATCGTTCTCGCCAACTTTGGTAGCCAATTGCTGATAGGCCATACTAATTGCCGTTGCCAATTTTGTCGGCATAGAAGCCGCCATGATTTCTTTGCGAATTTCAGCACTAATATTTCTAAGTTTTTTGCTATCCTCTACGTCATCAAGTTTTTCTAGAAAAACAGCTATTTTTTCTTTTAATTTACTTTGCTCCATAAAATAGTTATAAGCTTCGGCAGTAGTGGCAAATCCATATGGCACCGGTACACCAGTGCTGGAAGTCAACTCTCCTAATGATGCTGCCTTACCACCTACAATCCCCACATCACCTTTATTAATCTCATTAAACCACAAGACTAATTTAGCTTCTTTATTCATTTTTATTGCCTCCCTCTCCACCATATTAATATTTGTTATATACTAATACGCTTATAATCAATATATAGTATATACTATATATTAATTATACTATATAAATTCTATGTTTCCTGCAAAATTAACGATATGATAAATAATATTTTCATTTTTTACCAATTAACTTGAACTGTGTAACCTGTCCACTCTATACTCTAGCATTCACTTTTATTCAATTACTAAGTTAAAGAGCCGAGTTTCCATGCTAATGAAAACCGGCTCTTTATTTTGTATGATTGACTATTATTTTCATATGCTATAGGAACAGTTACAGGACTTATTTCTCCAACTTGGGGGCGGTCAATATAAGCGTCAAATATTAATGATATAATTGATAGTCTCAATTATATCATTGTTTCTTTTTGGTACCAGAACAAAAAAAACACCAGCTAAGCCAAATATGTCATAGCTGATGCATCTAACCTAATGTTATTACTGTTTCAATCCACGCCCCTGTGATGAGGGCGATATAGATTTTTTGTTATCTTTCTGCAATTTTTATTGGTACAAATATAGTTTTACCGTCCCTATAAATTAATACAACCACTTCGTCCCCAATCTTTGCATTCGATACTTCTTTCTTTAATCTATCGGGATCACTCATTTTTTTCTTATTATATTCAAGAACAATATCTCCCCGTTTAAGACCTGCCTTTTGGGCAGGAGAGCTTTCTGCAACTGCACTTATTAATACTCCTTCAGGCTCTTGTAACCCAAAGTAATTAGCAAGTTCCTTAGTAATGGGTTGCATGTAAATCCCCAACCATGGTCTGATAACTTTTCCTTCATTAATAAGTTGGTCTACTACTTGGGTAACAGTTGAACTAGGAATTGCAAATCCTATTCCTTGAGCTTGCGCGTTAATTGCCGTATTAATACCAATTACTTTTCCTTGAAGATTTATTAAAGGACCACCACTATTGCCCGGGTTAATTGAGGCATCAGTTTGTAAAAGATCTGTAAACTGATTTTCATTAATAGTAAGTGGTCTACCTTTTGCGCTTATAACACCAACTGTAACAGTATGGTCAAGTCCATATGGGTTACCAATTGCTATAACCCAGCTGCCTACTTCCAGTTTGTTGGAATCCCCAAATTCCAGAGATGGAAGATCATCACCGGCGTCAATCTTTACTATCGCCAAATCCAATTGTTCATCTGAACCAATTAATTTAGCAGCATAGGGTTCTTTTCTATTGGTTAAATAGGCATGTATTTTTGCAGCGCCGGCAACCACATGATTATTAGTTACGATATAACCATCTTTAGAAATAATAAAACCTGAACCCAATGCTTTTGTTAGTCCCGGTTTTCTTTTATACTGTTCTCCAAAGAAATCTCTAAAAAAGGGATTATTTAGAAACGGATCACCATTGTTTTGAATTTGTGTCTCAGTCTCAATTTTTACTACAGCTGGTCCTGCTTGTTTTACGATAGTTTGGATTGTGTCAGGCCCTAGAAATACATTTGGTGAGGCTGCTTCCAGATTTTGAGCTGCCTCAACAGATGAAACTCTGCCGCCAAGAATCAAACCAACAGTAAAAAAAACAGTTACGCTAATAAGAAGAGCAACGCTTAACAGTGATTTTTTATTGTGCTTCATAATGTTCTACCCCCTTTAAAATCCTTTCATTGAGTTGTTATAATCATCAATTGATGAAATACATCACTCTATATTACATTTTTCACCAGAAGGTAAAATTCCTGCAAAAAGTTTTTTCAAAACTCTACATTTCCTTAATTCTAAAGATTATTTATTCTCTAAATTACATATGTCCTTCATGATTTGGTTACTTAACTTTGTATCATCAACAACTAAAATACGTTGCCTTTCATACTCCAAAGTTATCATCACTTCACGAAGGTAATCGATATAATCCCGTTGACGTAAGCATATCCAGTACTGAACCTGTGGCTCCTCTCATTGATATGTTAACACCTTTACGTCTTCCTTCAAAGACTATTGCGGCAATAACTCCAACACCGGCAGCATCCATATAAAGAGTGTCTTTAAAATCAAGACAGATAGCTGTAGATTCACCTTTAAAGAAGCTGTAGACTTTGTCGCGAACGCAATCAGCATTAACGGCAAGACATTCAAGACCAATAGCAACCACAAAATAATTATAATTCTCTTTCACCAGTCCACCCCCGAAGAATACGTACAAAATATCAATGTAAAATGTATAATAATATCCAATAACGTACGATAAGACTTGGCTTGTGCCAAGTCCTTTAAGACGCTGGCAAAAGCCTTAGTCGTTCTATCCAGGAGAAGTAAACCTTTCCTTCTGGATAATAAAAAATTGCAAGTTTCAGCTACCTTTCATGCTGCAACCTGGCAATCTTAGACTAGAATCTTTAGACCCATGGCTTTGCGTCCCACCTTTTCAGGAGGTTTGCAGGAGGTTTGCCGATATTATTTTTTGTTTTATTCTGCATAACGCTTCAGAATCCTGCTTAGAACAAAAAAACATGCGTAATCTTCTTTAATAGCAGCTTCTGCTTTATCTTAGTACGCGAGTCAAGACTCCCGCCTCTACAGGCGGCATTAATTCAGGTGGAGTAGACTCTCCACCTGAATCCCCAATGTTTCAGCTATGCTGAAAAACGAGTTCACTATACAGATTGTTACTGCTGAGCTTCTAACTTTATCGCGTGACTAACCTATTCCGATCCTTGAAGGCTTCCTATTCAAATTTGATATTAATTTCAACAATCTCTGGCTGGTTACCAAGTCTTATTGGTGGGCCCCACGTACCATAGCCGCACGATACAATAAGTTGATACGCATCTTTTTTCAGATAGCCCCAGTCTTGTTCATATATTCGTTTGGTGATCAGATTATTGGGGAAGAACTGACCATTGTGTGTATGTCCGGATACTTGAAGATCCACACCTTGTTGAGCTGCTTCATTAATGCGTGATGGTTGATGATCCATTACTATTATTGTTTTCTTCTTATCAATATCTTTCATTATATCTGCAAGTGTCCCTGTTCCTTTGGCAGCATATCGGACAGCAGAAAGATCATCACGACCTACTATATAAATTGCATCACCAATCATGGTCCATTGATCTTGAAGGACAGTAATACCGTTATTTTTTAACAGTGAAACTGCTAAGGCCGGTTGTCCGCTAATATATTCATGGTTGCCAAGAACTGCATATGATCCAAAATGGGTTTTTACATTTCGAAGTGGTTCTGCGATCTTGTTGTTTACAACATATGTTGCGTTATCATCAATTTGATCGCCGGCATATAAGACTATATCCGGATTCAGTTCATTTAAGGATTTTGCTAATCGTTCTACTCGGTCAATTCCAATGACTCGTCCCATATGAATGTCTGACACCAAAACAATCTTTAGATTATCGATTCCTTCGGCCTGTTTATTTATCGACATATCATAGCGGGTTATTACCGGGTTTAGCGCATTCCAAGCACCGTAAACTAACATTCCCAGGAGGATAAATAAAACTATATAACCCTGGTTGGTCATGTCTTTAGCTATAGCCGGTAAGAAATTCAATCGTTTATCAGCGACTTTTGTAATATCTACAATAAACCACAACAGCACTGACCAATAGGTTATGGCTAACCACCAATCACCGATGATAAGTAAGCTTTCTGCCTTAGCTATACCCGCCCGTGCCAGTATACGTGAGAGAATAGGAGCGGATGCTACTAATATAAATATAGCCCAATAAAATATTGACGGAACGCTTACCAAGGTTTTTAACCAGTAAAAAAAACGATTGCCAATATATACGTTAGCCAGTCCATAAACGATTGAGAAGGTTAGAAGAAATCCCATATTAGCCCCCTGAAAAAACAATCATTTTTTATATTACAACGTAAATAAAAATCTATAAAATAGTAACAACCTAATGCAAGCATCCCCATAAATCTTTAAAACTCCTGCCATATTTTTTATAACTATGACGGGAGTTTCTTTCGGTTTATTTGAGTAAATATTGTTTAGCCCTGTTGCTGGCACTTATATTGCAGGACTTGTAACTTTCTTTACTTTGAACCCAACCCTCATAATTGATATTAGCACATGAAGTTAACTCCATGTCAAGTTTTTTTTGAGGAGTGCAATATTATCATCCAGGGGCTATTTGTCCAATCTCTGCCGATGAAGATTCCTGCCAGCGCAAGAGTAAGGAAACATGGCGTAATGCCAATATAGTTAATGAAGAGGTTATGGTTGTAACCACCGATTAAAACAGGACCTAACGCCAGAAATGATTTTCCATTCAGGGACGGCCCCAACATCAACACGGCTAACCAAAGCAGTATTGTGCCCGCATAAAGGTGCGGAGTGTAAGGAAGCAGCTTTCAAATAGGTTTGTACCATACGATTTTGTTCTAACGACATACAATCGCCTCCCCGAGAATCTGTTCCACCGCCGAGCGGAATACAACCCACTCCCGCCTTTTTTCTTCAAGCTGCGACCGGCCCCGCTCGGTCAATCGGTAGTATTTCCTTTGCCGATTCCCCTTGGCGTCCGACCAATAGGCTTCAAGCATCCCGTCCAGTTCTAGCGAATGCAATATAGGATAAAGCGTTCCTTCCTTGAAGTGAAACACCCCACCTGAAGTATTCTCCATCTCTTTGATCATTTCGTAGCCGTACATCGGTTTTCGTTCCAGCAATTTCAGAATAAGGATAACCGTACTTCCCTTAAGCAGTTCCTTATTGACCCGCACTCTTGAATCCCCCTCATTTAAACATCGTTATTCAATGCATAGTATATCTATGTATTATAGTAATACACTTCCCAATTTTTTGCAATAGATTGTTCATTTAACAAGACTCAACTCTGTGCAATCTCTCTTAGAGAAAGGAATTTTTGGTCTAGGCCTTAAGGGCAATGTCTATTCCGAGACAATCTGTAAGCTTTGGGCGACTGCAGCATCCGCGGGAGCAAGATCGTACTGGTTCAATTCATGAATATCTACCCAGGCAAACATGTCGTGATCAGTCAAGACTGCATCTCCTTCAACCCACTCAGCCCAATAAAATAGCAAGTTTATCGGACCCCGTGAGTGCTGGTGCCGGACAGACATGAAATGTTCTCGCGCACATACACGCATACTTAATTCCTCAAATATCTCCCTCTCAAGACCTTGTTGGGGAGTTTCATTTTTTTCGATTTTACCGCCTGGAAACTCCCACTTACCATTTAGCTCTGGTGGAAACGTTCGTCTTGTAATTAGAAGTTTGTTATTTTTTTTTATTAAACCGGCTACTACTTCTTTCATAAATGTAATCTCCTATATTATATTTTTATCTTAGTACGCGAGTCAAGACTCCCGCCTCTACAGGCGGCGTTAATTCAGGTGGAGTAGACTCTCCACCTGAATCCCCAATGTTTTAACTATGCTGAAACGAGTTCATTGTAACTGTATAGCTGTTCAACAGTTCTTATATTCATATCAACTCTCTAGCTTGTGTAATGCCTTAATATCTTTTATCAGCATTTCAACGTTTTCTTTCTTCGTAGCCCAACTGGTACAAAATCTCACAGCACTGTGTTCAGTATCGACTTTTTCCCAGAAAGAATAAGAATACTTTTCGCTTAATTTGATTAACACCTCATTCGGTAAAATTGGAAACTGCTGATTTGTCGTAGAATCATATCGGAAAGAAAATCCTTCTTCAGCAAATACCTCTCGAATCATCAGCGCCATATCGACGGCATGCTGAGAAATTTCATAGTATAAACCATCTTCGAATAAGGTTTCAAACTGAATCCCCAATAATCTCCCCTTAGCCAGCATTCCTCCATTTTGCTTGATAATATACCGGAAATCTCTTTTCAAAGCATTATTTATAATTACTACGGCTTCCCCCATCAATGCTCCGATTTTCGTTCCCCCTATATAAAATATATCACATAGCCTTGCAATATCTGGCAAAGATAGATCACTATCTTTAGCAGCCAGACCATATCCTAATCTAGCACCATCCATAACAAGTGGCAATCCACATTCCCGGCAAACTTTACTTAGTGCTTCCAACTCGGATTTACTATAAATGGTTCCATTCTCGGTAGGGTGAGATATATAAACCAATCCGGGCTGCACCAAATGCTCGTGAGTTATATCATTCCAGTGAGCATCATATAGCTTTTTTACATGTTTTGCCTGTATCTTTCCATCATCACTCGGCAAAGTAAGCACCTTATGACCAGTAGCTTCAATCGCTCCCGTCTCATGGATTGCGATATGTCCAGTAATTGCAGCAACTGCTCCTTGATGCGGGCGCAGAATCGAAGAGATGATAGTGGTATTCGCCTGTGTTCCTCCAACTAAAAAGTGTATATCTGCATCCTCTACATGACAGGCTTTTCTAATATAAGCCCTGGCTCTTTCACAGTGTTCGTCCATTCCGTAGCCTGTTGTCTGCTCTTCATTAGTTTCCATTAATCGTATCATTATTCGCTCATGAGCACCTTCTGTATAATCACTCTCAAATCGTATCATCTTTAATCTTCTCCAATTTTTCTAATTTCTTCAGAATTAATAACTTTGTTCCGGTGGGGTAGACTCCCCACCGGAACCCGCCGATGTTCACTGTACAAATCACGGACTATTTTATAATACCCCTACCTTTTTTTGGGGTGAAGCATACTATTCCTGTATTCCCGGTATTTTAGGAAGCTTGTCAAAGCCCTTCTGAAGCTCTTCATCCGTTGGAATGTGGTCGATCATAGTTCCTTCGTGAAAGGAACTGTATGCCGTCATATCAAAAAATCCTGTTCCGGTTAATCCAAAAAGGATGGTTTTTTCTTCTCCTGTCTCCTTACATTTCAACGCTTCATCAATAGCAGTACGAATGGCATGAGCAGATTCCGGAGCTGGCAGGATGCTTTCGTACTTAGCAAAGAAAGTAGCCGCTTCGAATACCTTTGTCTGCTCTACTGATACTGCTTCCATGTATCCCTCGTGATACAGCTTAGAAAGGATTGGTGCCATTCCGTGGTATCTCAATCCACCCGCATGGATTGGTGATGGAGCGAAGGTGCATCCAAGTGTGTACATTTTGGCCATAGGTGTAATCTTTCCGGTGTCGCAGTAATCATACATATACTTTCCTCTTGTCAGAGATGGACAGGATGCCGGCTCAACTGCGATTAAGCGCGGATTCGCCTTACCTGTAATCTTATCCCTCATAAACGGTGCAATTAGTCCACCAAGATTGGAACCGCCGCCAGCGCAACCGATTACGACGTCTGGATATTCTCCAAGCATTTCCATAGCTTTTTCACTTTCCAAGCCGACGATTGACTGGTGGAGAAGTACCTGATTAAGTACGGAACCTAACACATATTTATATCCCTCTGTAGTAACAGCCTTTTCTACTGCTTCAGAAATTGCACATCCAAGGCTTCCGGAAGTGTTCGGATTCGTTGCCAATATCTTTCTTCCAGCTTCTGTAGTGTTGCTGGGGCTGGCGATTACAGTTGCACCAAAGGTTTCCATAATTGATTTACGAAAAGGCTTCTGTTCATAGGATGCCTTTACCATATATACAGTAAGTGGAATTCCGAAATAGCAACAAGATTCTGCAAGAGCGGTTCCCCACT
Organism: Sporomusa sp. KB1; assembly: GCF_007830295.1. GTDB lineage: Bacteria > Bacillota > Negativicutes > Sporomusales > Sporomusaceae > Sporomusa. The sequence goes on from NZ_VLKC01000001.1 coordinate 347,252, forward strand.
GACCTGCTCCTGTTTCTGTTGTAAGTCCCGTTAATCCCTGCTCCTTTGCATAATAAGCCTGCGCAATAGCAGAGTTGAGTTTGTGGCTTCCAGATGTATTATTTCCTTCAAATTTGTAGTAAATCTTCGCTGGAGTTTCCAGAGCCCTTTCTAGATTGTATGCACGACATAATGGTGAAGGCCGGTAATTCTTGTACATTTCCAAAATTTCTTTAGGTATGTCAATATACCTAGTTGTATCATCGAGTTCCTGATGAGCCAACTTTTCACAGAATACAGGATATAAATCTTCTGGTATTACTGGTTTTCCTGTTGCCGGATTTAGCATGGGATCAGGCTTCTCGCTCATATCTGCGCGCAAATTGTACCATTGTGTTGGCATCTGATCCTCAGTTAAATATAATCTGTGTGGAATTTTCTTTGTCATGATAAACTCTCCCTTCATTCATCTACATTTTGATAAATAAAAAAGACCTTTGTCTCAAATTTCATTGAGGCAAAAGTCTTTACATCTGCGGTACCACTCAAATTGATGCGAAAACGCACCTGCTTTTTCTGCATACACTATTATGATATGCACTTCCTTGGTAACGGGTGAAGTTCCCGTCAGGTACTACTAGGCAGCTGTGCTTGTAGCCGCTTTTCGTCTTGCCCTCTTAAGTCCATTCAGCTAAGGCCTCTCTGTTGCGATTTCACCACCCGCAACTCTCTGTAAGTGACCAGCACAAAACCTACTCTTCTTAATCATCGGTTTTAATATATATCTTATCAGCTACAGTATAAGCTTCCGAAAATATTTTGTCAATTATTTCTTATTTTCTTAAAGATATCTACTATTTTTAGTGATATCTTTGAAAATATTATACATCTTTCTCAGTCGTTTTAAGATCTTTATACAAAAATAACGCTGCATAAACTATATAAATAGCATAAATCTACGAACTGATAACAGCCAACCAGTTTCCGTCTATTTTGTTATGCCGGTGTAGTAATTTACCAGTTCTTGATAGGATTTCAGTTCAGCGGAACCAGTTTCGGTGAGACAATATACCCCGCGGGCGGTCCGCTGAAACCAATGATAATAATTATTCTGCAGAATTCCGGCTGTTTTATTAGCGTCAGTTCCAAGTTCTTTGAGCTGCTTCACGCTTAGCGAACCGTATTTGAGCAGTAATGCAGCAATATGAATGGCAATTTCCCTATATGCAGTTACTATTTTTTTGCCGGTGCTGCCGCCGGTATTAAAGTCTCCATGCCGTCTGGAAAATTCGTCCAGTAATTGCTTTCTTTTCCGCTTGGCTGACCGCCTGCTTATCTCCCTGTTAAAAGGTTCCGGCGCCAGGGCCTCTTCGACAACTACCGGTGTTTTGCCGTTAGTGACCAGCAGCAGGCCAATTTCAAGCCGTCGCAACAAATGGCATATATTCCGCCACTTTACGGTCAATAAGACTTTATTGTTTTTTGGCACTGCTATATATACAATATCGGCAGTACGCTGTCTTTGCACCGCCTGTAATATGACTTCAAGATTGACTCGCAGCTTCATTTCAATAACCAGGAGAATACCGGCATTGTTGATTGCCGTGACATCGCAGTAACTAATTTCACCTTTAACGGTATAGCCCTGCCTGACAAGATAATCCCGTACCGGAATATACAGATCCTCCTCCCGGTTGATTATTGTTGTTTTATCCATCATACACCCCGAATTTTCATACAAGTTGCGCTTCCCCAGGATTAAAGGCGACCTTAATATGCATCCCTACTGATAATCTGCCGATAACTTTCTCTCTTTGAACACGCACTGTCAAAGGCAACCCTTGTGCCTCTACCATAATGCGATACATCCCAATTCCTGGCACTATCTGTGAAATAACACCTCCCATAACTACCCATGGCTTATCCTGATAGGCGAACTGTTCATCGCATACATACAGACAATCTCCTGGCAGGCAACAGACCGTCGCCGCCAGAATAACTTCTCCCGTCCAGGCAAAACGCACACCGTTAACCAGTTTCACAAAAACGGCATCAGCCTGTTGCTCCACCTGACAAGGAACGATATTATCCATTTCGACCAAACTGGCAATTGCCTTATTCACCGGGCGGCGCAAGATTTCTTCCGGCTTATCATCCTGTACGATACAACCTGCCTGCAACACCAAAGCCCGCGCAGCAAAATACAGTACATCGTTAAAATTATGACTGACTAACAGTACTGTAGTACCACGTTCCATAGCCACCTGCCTTAGTTCAGCCAGCAAGGTATTGCGGGTAGGCGAATCAAGAGCGGCAAACGGTTCATCTAACAACAATAGTTCAGGTTCATAAACCAGGGCACGTGCCAAACAAACCCGCTGCGCCTCTCCTCCAGATAAATTCCGGGCCCTTCTTGTAACCAAGTGAGTACAATGAAAAGCCTCTAACGCCCTATTTACTTTTTCTTTGATTATGCTAGGAGACATGCCACGAAACTTTAACGCCAATGCCACATTATTAAATACAGTATCATCTAATAACATTGTCTCTTGAAAAACCATCGCACATCGGCGGCGTAGCGTCTGTTTGTCAGCTCTGTCAACATCTTCTCCGAATAAATACATCTTCCCCACTTTAGAGGACAAATGCATATTAATCAACTGCAACAGCGTACTTTTGCCTGCACCATTAGGCCCGACTACAGCAATAATCTCACCTGCCGATATTGACAATGCTTCAATATTTAATATCTGGCGCTTATTACGAAAAACTTCTATATCAGCTATTTTCAGCACTGTTTGCCTCATACAATTTCCCGCTTTCCATCGTTTTGCATATAGGTCAGCAAAGCGACTATCATATAAGCAACCATCAGCAAAACAAAACTGAAAGCCAGTGCCATGTCGTAATTACCTTTGCTAACTTCCATAACTGTGGCTGTAGTCAGCACCCTTGTCTCGCCTTTAATATTACCACCGACCATCATCGATGCTCCTACCTCTGAGATCACGCCGCCAAAACCGGCCATTACTGCTGCTAATAAACCCATTTTAGCTTCTTTAATTAGTAACCAATTAGCCTGCCACTCGGTAGCGCCCAGTGAAAGTAGCTGAAACCGTAGTTTAGGATTGAGTCCACTAAGCGCCGCAAAACTTAAGCCAGCTACAATAGGACTGGCAATAACAGCCTGGGCGATAATCATCGCCCAGACCGTATACATCAAGCCTAGCATACCCAATGGTCCGTATCTCCATAAAAACAAACTCACAACTAACCCTACTACCACTGGTGGCAGCCCCATACCAAAATTGATAAAACTAAGGCACAGTTTTTTTCCCGGAAAGTCTTTTAAAGCTAACCATAGACCCACCGGAATTCCTACCCCCACACTAATCAGAGTTGCCCAACCAGATACTTTGATAGTCAAAAGGGCAACATCATAGACCTCAGCATCACCATTTACCAAAAGATATAGCGCTTGGAACAAACCTGAAAATATACTATCCATATATAACTATTCCTTTCGCATGCTCAAGGCACAAAACAGAGTGAAACCGTTGCCTTTGAGCTTATTTTTTCCGCACCTTTCCTCAGAAAAGCATAAATTAACAGCACGTTCCCAAATTCTATGGTGATCAAATATAATTTGTCATAAAAGGTTTTTTTATGTTACTATTTTATCAAATTTTCAAATAAAGGTATACGGGTTCTCACCTAAAAACATATATTTTGCCCCAGCTTAGCCATCATCCCTGTTGGCAGCCCCATATCCATAGCAATCGCATAGATGTGTCTAGAGCGAGTATACAAGTGAACTTGTTTCAACATAGCTGAAACATCGGCAGGTTCAGGTGGGGAGTCTACCCCACCTGAACAAACGCCGCCTGCCGAGGCGGGAGTCTTAGTTCACCGCAAAAAATAAAGCGTCAATTCCTGTAAAACCAGGCAATTAACGCTTTTGGTAATTGGGAATAGCATACAATCGCATCTTATTATATAGAGTTTTTCGAGATATCCCTAATTCTTTTGCTACTCGACTAACATTGCCAGCAAATGCATCGAGCTTACTAATTATCTTATCTTTCTCCGTAAATTCCGCTATCTTCTTCCGCTGTTCCCTGCTAAAAATAGTGTCATTTGGTTGTGGGACTGCTTGTTCCCTGAGCGAAGATGGTGCATAAAACACTTCAGGTAAATGCCCCACAGTAATAACTCCATTTTCCGCTAAGCAGGCCGCGTGTTCGATCACGTTTTGTAGTTCTCGAACATTACCTGGCCAGTGATATCTGTTTAAATAAGCAATGACTTTGAATTCCACAGAATATTGGCAACCCTGTTCGCGGCTCAACTTTTCTAAAAAATGTTCAAAAAGCGGTTGTATATCTTCACGCCGCTCCCGCAACGGCGGAATAATGATCGACAACACATTTAATCTATAATAAAGATCAAGCCGAAAGGCTCCTTTTTCTACTTCTTCCAACAGATTTTTATTGGTTGCACAAATCAAACGAATGTTAATCGGGATCGTCTTATCGCTGCCAATTCGCGTTACTTTTCTTTCTTGTATCACTCTAAGTAAGGCGATTTGCTGTTCGAATGGCATGTCCCCGATTTCATCCAAAAAAAGAGTTCCACCAGAAGCTAGTTCGAACTTCCCCGGTTTACCGCCCCGTTTTGCCCCTGTAAAAGCCCCTTCATCATAGCCAAATAGCTCACTGCCAATTAGCTCCCGGGGGATGGCCCCGCAATTGACAGCCACAAATGGTCCATTATGCTTGGCACTTTGATTGTGAATGGCTTGGGCAAATATTTCTTTACCTGTACCACTTTCACCAGTCAGCAAAATATTTGATGTAGTAGTCGCAGCCCGTGTAGCAACATGGATAGCTTCGCAGATTTGAACACTTTTTCCAACAATATCGTTGAACTGTAACGTGGCAGAGTTGCCAATAAAACGATTAACCATATTTTTCACTTGTTTGAGCGATCTGAGGAAAATGATGCCGCCAGTTACCACGTCTTGCTCATTAATTATCGGCTCACGAGAAGCTACACACTGACATCCGCCCCCCTGGATATTCACTGTTATCTCGACATCGTGATAACTTTTACTAGCAGTTAGCATTTCCCCTGATCTACTGTCAAATAAGCGCTTAAGTTCTATTCCTAAAATATGTTGTTCCGACTTTCCGAGCATAGCCTTAGCTGCCGGATTTATTTCGATTACAACCTCATTGTTATCAACTAACAGCACGCCATCGGAAACGGTATTTAAAAAATTGGTTACTCTTTTATTAAGCAAAATCAATTCACAATTTTTTTGCCAAATACTTAACTGCGCCGTAATAGCTTCAGCAATAACTGCTACCATTCCGAGTGTATGCAAATGGGACGCATGAGACGCGTGAGATATATCTAAAACACCAATAATCCGTCCATTTGAATCATAAATCGACGCTGCCGAGCAGGCAAAAGAATGAATTTTTTTGCAATAATGCTCCGCACCTGATACCTGAAGTGGTTCTCCCAACTTGATCACTGTTCCAATGGCATTAGTCCCTACATCTTCTTCCCGCCAGCTAACGCCAGGATAAAAGCATCTAGTCATTGGATTATGCTTATTATCTTCGTCGCATAACATTTCAAGAATACAGCCATTTTCGTCAGTTAATACAATTATAAAGCCGGATCCTTTAAAAAATTTATAAAGCTTAGACATAAAGGGTTTTGCGATCTGAATAAGTTTTTCTTTTTCTTTCAAAACCTTATGCAGGTCCAAAGCATCTAACTCGTGGTGAATTTGATCATCATAAGGATCTACTCCCTCATGATAGCACCTGTCCCACGACTCAATAATCTGTTGACGAGCTTTGCACGTATCGGGATTACCTGTCTGTAAGAATTTTTCCCATTCCATATAAACAGGGTCCATCATAGGCAAAGCAATAATCGTCATACAAATCACTCCTTTCTTGTTAGCCATTCACCTGTCGCAATAATCATCAATACACCAACTAAATCCCCTTTGTTCAGTAAGATAAGACTTGGCTTGTGCCAAGTCCCTTAGGACGCCAGTAAGAAGCCTTTGTCGTTCAATCCAGGAAAAGCTAACCTTTTCCTTTTGACCAGAAAGCCGGGCTTAAGCCCGGCTTTACATGTCTAGAAATTAAATACTTCGTCGATTTCTTCGTCTGTGAAGTCCCAGGTAGTGTTATGTGGTGCACATTCTTCCTCAAAGAACTCCGGCAAGCGGTCATCGGCATTGGTAAAGCCGGCCCGATGGTTGAAGCCGCGCTCAGCCTTGAGAACAGATTTTCCGAGCTCAGTAACATCGTCAGCGGTAAGGGACAGACCGTACTGGGCATTAATCATATCAATCAACGCCTGGAAACCATCGGGAATATCCAGGATAGCGAAAGCAACAAACAGGCACATACCGGTGCTGTCAACAGCGGCAGTGGCAATTTGCAGGTTGCGGGACAGTTCGATATTACCCTCTTTTTTCAGCGGGTCGACATCGCCGCCGATCTTGAGGATATTGGTAGCAACCGCATAACCGGACGTATGGTCAGCGCCCATCGGAGTGGTAGCGTAGGTCAAACCTACACCCTTAACCGCACGCGGGTCGTACGCTGGAATTGCCTGGCCCTTGACGACAGGAACCCTGGAAACGCCATAGACGCGTCCTACGGTTGCTGCACCACAGCCGAGAATCCGGCCTTGGGGAGTTCCCTTGCGAATTTCTTTAATCAGTTCCATGGCAGCCTTGCCATCGCCCCAGGGAATGACACCGCCTTCCATATAAACACCAATGGCAACAGTGATATCAATAGAATCTACACCAACATCATCGCATTCACGGTCGGCATAGGCAATAAGGTCAAGGTCATTAATTTTGGCGTTGGCGCCAAGAGCCCAAATAGTCTCATACTCAAAACCGCTGGTAATATATTTGCCTTGCTTATCAACATAGTGCTGGGAGCAACGCATGATGCAACCGGCATGGCAGCCGTGGCTAGGTTTACCACCGCGGGCTTCCATGGTTGCAGTCATGGTTTCGCCGCCGATGTCATTGGCCCATTCGTTCCGGCCACGACGGAAATTTTCAGTAGGCAGACCGCCGGCTTCGTTCAGAATGTTGACCAGAATGTTGGTACCATATTTGGTTATACCCTGACTGGTGACCGGGTGAGTTGTAAGGGCTTTGGCAAATCGCTTGGCAGCACTCTTGAAATCCTCGCGATTAACAATGGGAACACCGGGAGCGCCAGTATCATCGATAACAACCGCTTTTATCTTCTTGGAACCCATGACAGCGCCCAGGCCGCCGCGGCCAGCGCTGCGGATATTGCTTTCAGGATCGGCAAAGGAAATGTTGGCTGCCGAAAGCTTCATTTCACCGGCCGGACCAATGATGGCCACACCGGCTTTAGCACCGTATTTTGCCTGCAGGACTTTAATGGCTTCGTAGTTACCCATGCCGATGGTTTCAGCGGGGGCATCTTCAATGGTCACATCATTCATTGTAATTTTGACGATGAAATACTTATCTTCTGCCGGAATTCCTTCAAACACAATTGCCTTAATGCCCATTTTGGCCATCTTTTGACCAAACGTGCCGCCAGTGTTACTTTCTTTGATACCACCGGTTAACGGGCTCTTAGCGCCACAGGAAAGCCGGCCAGAATTGGCGGCGTTGGTACCGGTAAGATAGCCGGGTGCAAAAATCAATTTGTTGTTTTTCCCCAGTGGATGACAGGTTGGCTTCACTTCGTCGGCAACGAAGTTGGAAGTAAGCGCACGGCCTGCTATGCCGGCGTACTTCTCGGGAACTTCGCTGGTAGCAACATTTTTCGTTGCCATGTCTACACGGATAAACTTACTCATAAAAAACCTCCTCAACAATTATGATTTTATATAAAAAGAGATGCTAAAAATATTTAGTAAACTATTTTAGTAAATATTTTTTAGAACCTCTTCTTTAATTTTTCTTCAAAGGGTGTCCACCAGAATAAGAAATAAGCACGTAAACAACAAAAAAGGAAGCCCGTGTTACGGACTTCCTTTGCGTAATGGCAGGCGCAAAAATTCCTCTTCGCACCCTGTTTACTATCACCTGGCTGGCGATAGCAACTCGGAACTCTTAATAATGTATATATTTGCTCCATACTTTAAGATTCCTGCAAGGGGAAAATTTTTTTTTTAAAGAAGATTTCTAATATATACTTACCGAGTAATACTTTTTGCAGGAATTTAGTTGGTATAAAGAGAATATATCCTATCAAGAGTTCCGAGTTACTATCGTCAGATCGGCGATAGTAAACAGGGTATGAGAAGGAATTCTCATACCAGCCATTGCGCAAAGGAAGTCCGTTAACTCGGGCTTCCTTTTTGTATTTTGCCTAATTATTAGAGAAAATGTGCTTTCTGTTGATTTTTGGTGGCATCAACGGAAGCACACAAAAGAAACTACGTTCAAATTTGCATAATATAATATACTACTGGAGGTTGGAAAATGGCCGAAAAGTTAGAAGTGGCTCAGAAAAAGTTGTTAAATCTAGTTCAACTTATGCCGACAGAGATGGTAGAGTTAAGCGAAAGCTGGCGGAGGGTATTGGCTGAAACCATAGTGTCTACTATGGATTTTCCGCCGTTTGACAGGTCTCCTTTGGACGGTTATGCGATCGTAGCCAAAGATGTGGAGGGGACTGTACCTGGCAAATCGGTAATTTTGCGTCAAGTGGATTATGTCCCCGCAGGGGAAGTTCCACATCATAATATTATATCAGGAACGGCTTGCCGGATTATGACTGGAGCCCCTCTGCCGCCTGGAGCTACTGGCGTTGTACGTATTGAAGACACAATTGCAGATGGTGATAAGATCATTATTTTGGATGGTCATGGGGCAGAAAAAAATATTTGTTTCCAGGGTGAAGAGATTTCATTCGCTGAAGAGGTAATCTCTGCCGGTACGGCGATAAATGCGGGAGTAATCGGCATGCTGGCAGTGTTGGGAAAAGCGCAGGTATGTGTTTTTCGTAAGCCGCTGGTAGCGATTATTGCCACCGGCAGTGAAATTATTCCTGTAGATTCTCAGTTGACACCTGGAAAAATCCGCAATTCCAATAGTTACATGCTTAGTGCTCAAGTAGCGGATGCCGGGGCAAAAACTGTCCTTATGGGCAATGTGTTAGATAATGTAGATGAAATAGCTCTGGTGCTAGAGAATGCGTCTGCCTGTGATGTTGTAATTACGACAGGCGGAGCCTCGGTAGGTGATCACGATCTGATTGGCGAAGTGTATGAAAGACTCGGGATTACCTTATTGTTTGACAGAGTAAGCATTAAACCGGGAATGTCGATGCTGGCTGGTATAAAAAACGGCAAGCTTTATCTTGGATTATCTGGGAATCCGGCAGCAGCAGCTATTTCATTCGAACAGTTAGTTAGGCCAATATTGATGAAGATGTGCGGCCATAAGTCATGGTGGCGGCCACGGGTAAGAGCGGTATTAGCCTCTCCGTTTAATAAAAGTACAGGGGCAAAACGTTTTGTTTGGTCGCATTGCTGGCAAAAAGATAATGGTATTTTAGCGGAACCTTTACGCCTGCAAAGTAATGGTATGCTGAAATCAGCAATGGTTGCCAACTCACTTATTGTAATTCCGGAAAATACTCCTCCATTGCCGAGCGGAAGCGAAGTCGAGGTTATTTTGCTAGTCAATGCTTAACCGAGTTTAAATATAGTAACAGGTTACCCAATACTTCTTGCATTGGGCAACCTGTTATACTGTCAACTTTTTTAGGAGTAAAGTTAATTGTTATCCTGATGCTTCCCATAAAAGCCCAGATGTATACGGTATGGACCAGGACAGCCCGGTGGTACAAAAGCTACCCGGTCGCCTGCTTGTATAAGATCATTCATAGACTGAGCACGACCATTGATAAAAATTATTTCAATTTCATTTAAAGGAATCTCTAATTTCTCAGCTAGCTCAGTTCCCGAAATTGGCCTTTCAATCTCAAGAATTAAAGGCATGGGCCAGTTCTTTTTCTTGAAGATCGCACTCAATTGAATAAAAGCCCTGACCTCAATGCTTTTTTCTTGTTCTGACATATGTATCCCCCCTTTTTTATAATAATTTAATTAGCTTCCTTAAGCATTGATTCTGTATCACTTTTGCTTTCGCTGGTCACAATAATCTAATCCACACCATTAACGCGCCCCTTACTACCTCTCTAAATTGTGTCACTCACACCTTCCTTCTTCTCGTATAATCCCTGAACAGATTTGACGTTCAATGAAACTCATTTCTGTGTTATTTACTGCAGTGAGGAGATAGGGTAAAGCTTCCGTCACTAGCCCGTGCTTTTCTTCGGGAATCGAATTCAATATCTGTTCGAAGTAATTCTCCATATTACTATTGATTACTTCAACCATCTCATTCCCCTTTTCGGTTAATGTAATCTTCATATATCGTCTATCCTCTTTATCGATTTGCCTTGCTACCACTCCAGCGTTGACAAGATTATCGACCGTACGGCTCATGGTACTTTTATCGAGAGTAAGTAACTCTGATAATTCATTTAGCGATAAACACTTCGACTTGCCAATCTCCACCAAGGTTTGGCATTGCGCAACCGTAATCCCACAACAGGAAGCGTCTGCCTTTTGTAACAAGCCCAGCTTCCGCACACAGGTCCTAACAATGTCCCGAAAAATTTCGGCGATATTCGCATCTGCCAATATAATTACCTCTCTCATTTTGTCTTTTTAACTTAATTTGATGCTGCTATTATTTGTTGACAGACATTGGCTATAAATTCTTGTTTAAAAATTGGGGATATACCGCACTATACAATTCTATATATTGCTAATTAAATTGTAACATAAAACAGTTTGATATCACAACTGTGTTTGATTGTTTATAAACCAAAACAGGCACCGTTTTAAAAACGATACCTGTTTGCATAAAATACACTATCATTTCAAACGGGAGCCTTAACTCGCCGCAAAAGATAAATCTTACTTAAGCACCATCATTTCAGTAGCTTTTACCAAAGCCGTAACTTTGTCTCCGGGAACGAGGTTCAAGTCTTCAACAGAATCTATCGTAATGGCAGCTACCAGTTCGGTACCTTTATAATCCATGACGATTTTAGCCATAACAGTTCCTTTAACAACCTCTTTAACAGTAGCTTCTAACTTGTTTCTTCCGCTGATTTTCATTGTACAACACTCCTTATTTTTAAATTTTGGAAGCTCTTCCTGTAAATAAAATAACATATTATTTGGCAAAAATCAATAAAAAAATCCAAATTTAATCAAATTCAACTAAATTTAAATAATATAATGATATATCTCAATATATCTACGTGTATCTATTAATTAAATCAATTATCTATGTCATTTACTACTTTGAAATAATGGCTGTGTTAGCTATTGTCGGTGGAAGTTGCCAGCACGGACATAAAGTCACTCTTTTGGGAGATGTTGGGACTAACTGTCTTTAGCATAAGCTAACAAAAACACAAAAGCTTCCTACTAATAAACCCAAAAGAGAGCTAACAAATTAGGTAGCTCTCTTTTTGATTCTTACATTCACTATATGAAACTTTACTGAAATTATTTATACTTCGGCATGCTACAACACTTTTCTCTAGATAAGGTACAATAAGTTTCGCAAATTGAAATACGGCTAAAAAAGAGGACAAGTTTGCAGTTCCCCGGTAAAATGAAGTCACCACACACCATTTACCGAAAGGGGAAGAGCAAACATGTCCAAAGAAATTATACAGTTGAATGAAGAAATCATCAAGGTAGAACTGAAGGAACTGGTGCGTAGCAGCGTGGAGGAAACGCTCAATAACTTGCTGGATCAGGAAGCCAAAGACCTAACCCAGGCGGCCCGATATGAGCGTACTGAAACCCGTCAAGGTTACCGCTCCGGTCACTACGACAGGCGGTTGACTACTACCTCCGGCGATGTCACGCTGAAAGTTCCCAAGCTCAAGGGCATTCCTTTTGAAACCGCCATTATCGAACGCTATCGCCGGCGGGAAAGTTCCGTAGAAGAAGCGCTCATCGAAATGTATCTAGCTGGCGTATCCGTCCGGCGAGTGGAAGACATCACCGAGGCTCTGTGGGGCAGCAAGGTATCGCCGTCCACCATCAGTGAGTTGAATAAGAAGGCCTATGTCCACATTGAAGAGTGGCGCAGTCGGCCGCTGCAAAGTGGTAAGTATCCCTATGTTTACGTCGACGGCATTTACTTACGCCGCAACTGGGGCGGTGAATATGAGAATGTGAGCGTATTGGTGGCGATTGCCGTCAACGAAGACGGCTACCGTGAAGTGCTGGGAGCGGCCGAAGGCATGAAAGAAGACAAAGTCAGTTGGCTGGAATTCTTCAAATGGCTGAAAAGCCGCGGTTTAACAGGCGTCCAACTGATCATTGGTGATAAATGCCAAGGGATGCTGGCAGCGGCAAATGAGGTCTTCCCCCAGGCCAAATACCAGCGCTGCACTGTTCACTTTTACCGCAATGTCTTTTCAGTTGTTCCCCGCTCCAAGGTCAAAACGGTTGCGAAAATGCTCAAAGCGATTCATGCGCAGGAAAGCAAGTCCGCTGCCCGGGAAAAGGCGGCACAGGTAGCAAAAAGCTTGCGCGACATGAAACTCAAAGAAGCGGCGGCCAAAATCGAGGAAAGCATCGAGGAAACGCTTGCTTATGCCGACTTTCCCGGCGAGCACTGGACAAGAATCCGGACTAACAATGTGATTGAGAGACTCAACCGGGAGATCAGGCGGCGAACCAGGGTCGTGGGTGCTTTCCCGGATGGGCAGTCCGCTCTGATGCTGGTCTGCGCCCGCCTTCGCCACGTTGCTGGAACCCAGTGGGGCAGTAAAAAGTATATGAATATGAAACATCTAGAAAATACCGACCCTGAGTCGGATTTTAGTGATGACTGATTTTACTACCTAGGACTGCAAACCTTTTTGCGAAACTTTCTTGACACTACCTTTCTCTACTGAATAGGAAGGAACTGCAGCAGTGACCATCTGTTGGATGGTCAGGGGAATGTTAGTTTTGGACACCAGCCGACAGAGAGACAGTGTTAAGCCCCCTTATCCCCGCCTTACCGTTTCCGGCGTTCCATTAGGATATCATAAAACATCTTCTTTTCAGTAATTGTTTTAATTATGCCAGGCTTTTCTTCTTCCATGGCTATTTGCAATTGTTCTTCTAAACTAGCGATTTCTTTACGTAATTCCATTTCTGGTGGAAGCGATCCTGAGTTTCTTAAAGCCAAAAATGCCGCCCGTTGCTCCGGGGGAATAAATCGCAGATCGACAAGTTTTTGAGCTTTTCCCTTACCGGGTAAGTCATCAAAAGCCCCCTGGTCAATTGCCTTTTTAATGTTTCGCTCTATTATCCGGCTTATCCTGTCCATCGTTCATGTTTCCTCCCTGGATTTAATCCAAAAGCCACCACACCGCATAGCGTTCCTAGCGTTATTCAAGAATTACCCGGCCTTCATCCCCATCAACTGTAACGATTTGGCCATCTTGAATAGCCTTCATAACACCTGGTACGTTAATTACTGTTGGGATCCCATATTCTCTGGCAATAATTGCTCCATGCGAAATATATCCTCCAGTTTCCATTATCACAGCACAAGCTTTCAAAAACAGAGGAGTCCAACCTGGGTCGGTAGAAGGGGTCACCAGAACCTCACCCGGCTGCAGCTTGTTTCCCTCGCCAGGATGATTGATCAAGCGGGCTGTACCAGTGGCTTTATCAGCTGCCGCTCCCACGCCCTGCAAGTAATTGCCTGAGGGAATAATAGCAGGCTGCGAGCGCGTTGCCTTATCACCCTGGATACTGTCCGGAGGGATGAGCAACTCATTGGCTTTATGAGTTGCAGGAAGTCAAGGAAGAGCAATCCATTTGGTGCAGAAGGCCAAAAAAGCCAGCAAAGGTAATTTTTCAACCTCTAACCGGCTTATTTTCTCTCTATTTAAATATAGTTTTTGTACAATTGTGGAGAATGAAGCCGCGGAAAGCACAGGAGGGTAACCTTTTCGCGTTATCTAATGATACGACTCGCCGAACCGGGTATGCTGCAGTATTCGACAAGGGCTTCAATGAGTACATCAATATCGCTTTTACTATTCATAGGCGAAAAGCTGATTCGTAGTGCACTGTCGGCCAAAGCGCGGCTTAATCCAAGCGATTCCAACACTGAAGGACCTCGGGCATGATTGGATTTACATGCTGCCCCGCTGGAAATATAAATACCCTTACTGTCAAGATAATATACGACCGTTTCATTTTTTATCCCCGGCAAAGAAAAATTTACGATATGGGGTGCACCCTGGTTATTTGAATGTAAAACCGCACTGGGTATTTTATCAGCGATGGCCCGGATGCAATAATCTCGAAGCCCGGTCATATGCAATATATCCTTGCGCAAATTAGCAAAAGTTACCCGTGCCGCTTCACCGAAAGCGGCGATAAGCGGAGAACTTTCTGTCCCTGAACGCAGGCCGCGTTCTTGCCCGCCACCGAACATAGTAGTATACATATTTATACCCTTTTTCACATAAAGAGCGCCAGCACCCTTAACACCATGTATTTTATGCGCACTAATACTGATAAGATCGGCTCCAATGCCAGCTGCGTTGAAGGGTATTTTCCCAAACCCCTGCACAGCATCGCAGTGCAGCAACGCCGGGGAATGTTTTCGCTTAATTATTGCTTTTATTTCATTTATGGGGAAAATAGAACCTATTTCATTATTAACCATCATAGCACTTACCAGTACGGTTTGTTCATTAATCGACCTTTCCATAGCTTCCATATTTAGCTTACCTCCAGGTGCTGAAACATACTCCACCTCCCAGCCCTGTTTTTTCAGATTCCGTATCGTTTTAGTTACGGCGGCATGCTCAGCTTCAGTGGTTACTATTCGTTTGCCACGATTGGAATTGGCTAAACAAGCACCAATTATGGCGAGGTTGTCGGACTCTGTGCCGCCAGAAGTAAAATAAATTTCTTCAGGCGTTACATCAAGTGCATCAGCAATATTTTGACGGGCTTTCTCAATTTCGAACTTACTTTTCACCCCTAGCCGATGTAATGACGACGGATTTCCGTATACCTCCGTGAGCATGTTCACGACCTTTTCCGTTACCTCCGGATATGGCCTAGTGGTTGCGCTATTGTCCAAATATATCTCTGGCACTTTTCTTCCTCCGTTCTTTTCACTATTTCCAAGCCTACCTAGTGTTGCTATATTATTATGGACAAGCTATAATTCTTCTGGCCCAAAGGCATTCGGCGCACGACGGGCTATTGGCCCAGCAATCCATTTCATTACTATCCGTATAATTACACCCGTCAAGCATCCTGCAATCTGTACAAGAAGGAAAGCGATAATCATTAACAGTCTGTCTAAAATTAACATAACCGGAATCCATCCATATTTCTCGCAATGTTTTTTCATTGACATTTCCTAAATAACACGGGTACATTTGTTTTTGTCTACCATATACATAACACTGATAAGTATGCATTAGTGGGTAACAGGGACTAACGTTTCCCTTATGGTTGATACATAAAGACTTGTCCTGTACAAACTTACAGTACCGTTCTGTTCTTAATTTCATATTGGACATATTAGCCTTAAGAGAAATTAGCAAGGATTCATAAGAGTGACAACCAAACATAGCACCCGTGTCATCAGTATCGTAGACGATTTCGTCCTTCATGGATTCATGATAAGGCAGCAAATTGGTTACGATAACTTGGCTGGCTTTTAAATCCCAGGCCATGCGGATTAACTTAGGCAACCGATCAAAATTCTTCTTCATGGCGACAAACTCAATTCCAAGTTCCGGTTTTTTAGTCCTCCTTTCCCGCTTCATAGCCTGTAAATTTACTATATTGCTATAAACGCTCTGAAAGTTAGCCCCTTGCCGAATTTCATTATATTCTTCCTCTTCAGGGCTATCGAGAGAGGTAAACAAAACATCTACTTGAAGGCCTATTAATTTTTGAATAACTTCTTCCCGTAGAAAGGAACCGTTGGTGATCATTTCCACATTCAAGCCAAGTTCCTTCACAGCCTTCAGCATGTCAAAAATCCTAGGATGCAGCAAAGGTTCACCAAACCCGCCAAAATGAACCGACTCCAGGTCCGGCAATTCTTTTAGGCTATTTAGGATTTTCTCAAAGGTGCTCCATTCCATATGTGTCAATTCATCCTGCCAGGAACTACGAATACACGTTATACAGGCAAAATTGCATTTGGTAGTAACCTCAATATATACTCTTTTCACATCCTGTATCAGCGTAATTAGCCGATATCCACTATCAGTAGGAACAAATAACACTTCTTGATCCGTATCCAAAGAAACGGGTAATTTTACATAACCATCCTTAGCAATCTGAACTTTTTGACCTACCGGCAAAACTTGGTTTATTGTCTTCTTAGATGTTTTTTCCATTTTTCCCTCCCTAAATGAGATTACTGGGGCTTTGGATCATATATTACTGCTGCTTTTTTATGATTATAATCAAATTTATACATGTACGCAATAAAACGTTTACTGTTTTATCTAATTGCCACATCCGCAATTATTTTCTCTGTACTTTTTAGCCGCGCTAAATCTTTTTGTTGTAACTCGCCCCCCTACCAAAAAAAAGCCTAGAACTGAAGTCTAGGCGAATATAAAGCACACATATTTATAAAATAAAAAGCCTGCAAGCACACGGCATCTTGTGATAGTGGCCGTGTGTTTATTTTTTAATAAAATACAGTTTTTTCCGGCAATGTCCATTTTCCGTGGGCCGGGCATCCAGTATAATAATAAGTAATTATGTATTTTTTCCGCTACACTCGGAGGTTACCGGATGAAACCTTTGCTGCAAAGATTAGAAACCACATTTTTCCGGCCTGAACTGGATTTCCGCGTACGGCTGTTTAACCTGCTCGCCATGGCAGGAACCGTCATCAGCCTTCTTGCGATAGTGTTCTCACTGCTGGCTGCCGGCGGACCTTTTATGGCCGTACTCAATTTGTTCATTGCCGGACTTTCCTTCGGACTGCTTCACTATTCCTACACCAGCGGACAATACCAACGGTGTTATCTGATCAGCATCCTCTTTATCTTTTTTATGGGATTTGCCTGTCTCTTCGTTTACGGCGGAGGGTACCGGAGCGGCCTTCCTTCGTTCTTCATTTTCGGCATCGTATTTACCGTATTTATGTTGGAAGGACGGAGGATGATTGCCGTCACCGTTCTGGAACTGCTGTTTTACACCGGACTGTGCGTCTATGGGTATTATGTACCCGGGCATGTTGTCTGGTTTGAGACCGAAGGGCAGGTGCTCGCGGATGTCATCATAGGGTTTGTTTCCGTCAGCGTTGCGCTAGGTATCACGATGCACCTTAGCTTCCGCATGTACAACAGCCAGCAGCGGCAGCTGGAGCAAGCCCGGGAAGAGGCTATCCGGGCTAACCAGGCAAAAAGCATGTTCCTTGCCAGTATGAGCCACGAGATCCGCACGCCCATCAATATCATGCTGGGTATGAATGAGATGGTTCTGCGGGAAAATCCCTCCGCGGAGATCATCAGCTATATCGCCCGTTCTCAGGATGCCAGCCAGATGCTGTTGTCCCTCATCAACGATATTCTGGACGTTTCCAAAATCGAGTCCGGCAAAGTGGAGCTTTGGGAGGAAGCCTATTTTACCGATGACCTGGTGCAACAGTTGATACAGATGGGCAGGGAGCAATCGGAAAAAATGGGACTCTCCTTTTCCGCAGAGGTTTCCGGGTTGCCTGCCATGCTCTTGGGGGATACCCTTCATATCCGTCAGATTGCCGCTAATTTTTTGAGCAATGCCGCGAAATACACTGAATCCGGTTCGGTCAGGCTCTCCGTCACCGGAACGGAACTGCCTGGCGAAGACGGCACCTTGCTTTCCATCGCAGTGACGGATACGGGCATAGGCATCCGTCCGGAAAACATTGACTTCCTGTTTGAGGCGTTCACCCGCAGCAAAGCGGCCCGGCATCTTAAAATCGAAGGCACCGGCCTTGGCCTCGCCATTGTCAAGGAATTGGTAACCCTAATGGGCGGCCGTCTGTCTGTGCAAAGCGAATATGGCTACGGCAGCACCTTCACTGCTGAAATTCCCCAGCGTTACGTTGCAGAGGCGCCTGATTCCACGCGCAAGTCCGCCGTCCCCCTGACCGAGCAGAGCTTTTTCGCCCCCCAGGGACGAATTCTTGTTGCGGACGACAATGAAGGAAATTTGGATGTGGTAACATCGCTGTTGGCCCGGACCCTGCTGCAAATCGACACCGCGCTGAGCGGTCGGCAATGTCTTGAGTTGGCATGCCAAAACCATTACCATGTCATTTTGCTGGATTACATGATGCCGCAGTTGGACGGCATCGAAACCTTGCACAGACTGCGGCAAATGAACTGTCACACTCCCGTCATTGCGCTGACCGCCGATGTTACCGCCGGAACGCGGCAGAAGCTTCTGAACGTGGGCTTTTCCGGCTATCTCGCCAAGCCTGTTCCCTGGACCAAGCTGGAGCAGACCCTGCTGTCCTTGTTACCGGAGCAGCTGGTGACGCACACAACCGTCGGCGTTGGACACACCTGCCCTGATACGGCAGAGGAACTCCGGCAGCAGCTGCAGAAATATGATATCTCTTTAGAAGCCGGGCTTCAGTATCTGAGCCAGAGTCTGCCCCAGTACAAAACCATTTCCAGACTCTTCCTCACGCACACCGGGCAGACCGCAAACCGTCTTACCCGGCTTGCCGAGGCGGGCGACCTCCCGGCGCTTTCCCACTCCGCCCATTCGCTCAAAACCCTTGCCCGGCTCCTCGGCGCCGAGGAGCTTTCCGCCATTGCCCGGCGGATTGAGCAAAAATGCTGCCGCAGAGAAACAAAGTACATGCAAACCGCGCTTCCGCTCCTGCTCTATGAACTGGAAAACGTCCGCCAGGGACTCGCGCAGCTCATGGACCCGGACGGAACTGCATCCGCCAGTGATCTTCCCGCTTCCCTTCCCCCTGATAAAAACCTTGCCGCATTGATTGCCTGTGTGCAGACTCACATTGCCGGCTATCACTGCACAGAAAGCCGGCAGGCGCTGTCGCTGCTGCTCACGCTGGAGCAAGACCCGGGCCGCAGGCGGCTTCTGGAGCAGGCCCGCGCGGCTGTGGATGACCTCAGTTTTGAAGACGCCGAGGCGCTTTTCCAGCAATTCTGCAATAGACGGACAAGAGAGGAGGTTCCCCGTGAATTCCAAAAATAAGATCTTTGTCGTGGACGACGACATCACGCTGCTTAAAGTCATGGAGGAGCTGTTAATGGAATATTATGAGGTGAGCCTTGCCAAATCAGGGCACCAGGCCGTCCGCTTCCTGGAAAAGGGCGGACAGCCAGACCTGATTTTGCTGGATATCGACATGCCGGACATGGATGGTTTTGAAACTCTGCTGAAGCTGCGCGCCGTAAAGTCTGAGACAGAGGTGCCCGTCATCTACCTGACCGGCCTGTGCAATTCTGACAGCGAGGCTTACGGCCTTTGTCTGGGCGCAGTGGATTACATCAGAAAACCCGTGGTCAGGGATGTGTTGCTGGCCCGCATCTCCCTTAACCTAACCCATGCCCAAAACCGCCGCCAACTGGATATGCTGAAGAAAAACCAGGCAGGCATCGGCGGATTCCAGCCCGATAAACTGCTGCAAATGAAGCAGCGTCTGACAAAAACCGAATTCGCCGTTGCCACACTGGTGGCACAGGGATATACCAATGAAGAAGTCAGCCGGATGCTAAACTATTCCCCCGCCTATGTGAAAAAGGTGGTGTCCAGGGTGTTCGACCGGCTGGATATCGGCAAACGCAGCGAGATAAAACCCTTTTTTATCTGAGGCAATAATCCTGAAAGAATGCTGCTTTAAAATACAGGAAAATAATCGGAATATGAAATGAGAAAAAAGATGAACCGGCAGGATAAAAACTGAGAAAGTTTTTAATTGCCAGCTCATCTTGAAATGCAACTCGCCAGGAAACTTCGAAGTAATCAGGGTTTCCAATAAACGGCGCCGTCGTTTTCCACATACCACCGGTCAAGGGACACCTGACGGCGGTTGCTGCCCGGCGGACAATTTTCCCCGTCGTAATATTTAAAGGATTCTTTAATTACCGTCCGTTTTATCGGGTCAGTGCCGTAGCCGCCCCAGGATGCCTCACTGGTATAGGCATGGATATAGACGGAATTTTTCTTGGTTGAACCGGAAAAATTCAGCTTTCTGGTGCTATTGGGGTTGACCTTATACCAGCCTCTTGTTACCCATTTATTGGACGAATCCTCAAAATATACGATTGCCGTCCATATGGTATCAGAATAAGGATTTTCCATGTTGATGTTGATTGCTTCCGCCCGCTGCGGGACAATAACCACCGCCAGCAGAATAAATAAACCAAGTAGGATTTTGGATACGCTTTTTCTCATTACACTTCACCTCTTCATTAAAATCAGGTATGGAAGCTAGCCGGACTTTGAGTTTTTCGGAAAAATATAACGCCTGGGTGTTGTAAACGGCTGTCTGCGGCAAATAATTCACTCCTTGTCGAGGCTCTCCCTTCCTCTTTTTTCAACTATATACTGACAGGGCTAAAAAAAATAGACCCGAAAAGTTTCCTTTGCGTCAAGGCAAAAAAAAAGACGCCTGGTCGGTAAGTGCAGCAGGGCAGGCTTACGATGGGCGGCCGCGGCAGGAAACGAATCATGCTTTCCTGCTTCCGCAACTCCTACGCAGAAAGCTAACTGTGCAGTACCCATCGTTGCTGCACCACCGATAATAGTGCCAACGATAGTGCCGGAAACGATTGTCACACCCGAAGAGCGGCTCCCTATACTAAAATCGTCTGCAGATTTTACTTTGCGCGCTGAATATAATCCAAGAAATAGGACAAACATCATAGATATTATCAAACTCAATAGCAGAATAAAGGTTAATTCCATCGTTATATTCCTCTCCTTGCGACAAGTCTTGAACATATCTAATTGACCAACGATAGGCTTTCTCACTACGATTATATCAAAAATAATGTTATACTTATAATTCTTGGGACAAATTGAGAATACTGTTAAGAAAATAAGGGAGTACGATGCGGGTGCTCGCGGCACCTTGGCAGAAGGCAAAAAAGTACCCAGCTTAATGCTGGGCCAGAGAAGGTGATCCTATAAATTGGAATTTGACATATAAATTATATATCTTTATGGCTGTAATTTCAATCATACTTTTTTCAACTTTCTTTGTAGTTTTGTTGTACTTCCAAAAGCCACCTGCTGAATTACGGCCGATATTTCCCTGACTTGGAATAAAACTTCCCTTATTTGTGAGACTATAAAAGTCAATAAATATTAGAATATTTAAAAGGTATTTTATGGTTAAACAACGAAGTGATATCTTTATTACCTATTATTGTAAGACTCTTGGGGAGGTTTTTATGAATACTCATCCTAACGGTTGCCCAACTTCGGCATCTACGCAAAATACAAAACCAAATTTACAAGACAACTTTTTGAATCAAGCAAGAAAGGAGAATATCCCCGTTATTATTCATTTGGTAAATGGCTTTCCGGTAAAAGGTATCGTCAGGGGATTCGATAATTTCACTGTTACCTTGGAAAATGAAGGTAAACAACAACTCGTATACAAGCATACTATTTCCACTATATTACCGCTTAGGCAATTTTCCTATAATTAATAAGCTTATGAAATGCATACATATATCATAAAAAACACGGCTTTATGAGATCGCCGTGTTTTTTATGATTAATTGAATTATTCGAGATATCGACAGTAAACCAATACCTCCGGCCCTTTAAGTAACGAATCCTTGTGACGTTTTTTCGCTGTTACCAATAATACGGTTCCCACCCAGTGTTACACCATTGTCGCAATCGTTCCTATAATAGTCAAAGTTAGTTTTATTCAAACAAATAACAGGTCATTGATAATGAACCCAACGTACACGAGTCATTAAAAATTATAATCCTGTCTTCTTTCTTTGAAGCACCTATACTATAAAGAAGCGGGTAAAAATGTTCATAAGTAGAAAATGCCATTTCAGCAGACTTTCCTGCCGACTTATAATTTACGACATTCTGGAACTGCCTGTTGATTATGTTTTCCTTAATATAGCGATCAAATTCCATTGCCCATGGATGTCCGCCTTCTATTTCCCAATTAATTTTGGCAAGATTATGCACAACATTCCCGCTGGAAAATATTAATACTCCCTTTTCACGCAAGGCGCTTATTTCCTGACCTATCTTAAAATGAGTTTCTGCACTCGCACTGCGGTCCACGCTTAGCTGGCAAACAGGGATCTCCGCTTTAGGATACATCTTATGTAGTACGGACCAAGTACCATGGTCAATTCCCCAATTATTATCAATTTGCACGTTCCTACTTATCAAACGCTTTGTCAAATGAGCCAACTCAGGCGCGCCTGGAACGCTGTAATCCACCTTGTAAAGCTCGTCCGGAAAACCGTACATATCATAAATTGTTTTGGGCCTTGCAGTATCTGCAACTCTTATCCCATTTGTGTACCAATGGGCGGATATTGCCAAGATAGCGTCCGGTTCTGGAATTTTTCGGGCTATTTCTTCCCACCCTCTTGTATAGACATTATCCTCAATTGCATTCATCGGGGACCCATGCCCTATAAACAATACCGGCATTTTTTGTGTGTCAGACATATTCATTACCTACCTGAATTAATATTTTGAATTCCTTTGTTCCAGCTCTATTTATAGTACTAATCGCGAACCATTATTTTAATTTCCGTATATTATTAACAAAGAACTTGCTAATTTTAATACTATCAACGTTTAATAAATTTGTTTTCTTCAAGTTCCTTGAAAGCTACATTTAGTTCTTCTCTTGTGTTCATAACGATTGGACCACCCCATGCAATCGGCTCCCTAAGAGGCTGCCCAGACATAAGCAAAAACCTTATTCCATTATCTGACGCTTTTACCCGGAATTTACGCCCTTCATTAAATAATATGGCATGCTTTGCCGAAATAAACTCATCGCTGGCCGAACCAAAGGTCCCCTCTCCCTGCAAAATATAAACAAACACTGTTGCATCTTCTTCTGTATCCAATGACCACTCAACACCCGGATTTACTTCCACATCCAAATACAAAGGCTTAACATAGTCACCTTCCATTGCTCCAGTTTTTCCGTTATAGCTTCCAGCTATAATGTGTATCTTCCGCTCACCCTCATCGATAATCGGGATATCAGCCTTTGCTATTCCATGATATTTGGGAACAACCATTTTATTTTTTGCTGGCAAATTGAGCCACAGCTGAACTCCAAGCATCCTTTCACTGGGCTTTGGCATTTCCTGATGAATAATCCCGGCTCCTGCAGTCATCCATTGACATTCTCCATCCAAAATACTCCCCTGATTTCCAAGACTATCCTCATGTTCAATATTCCCCTGTACGAGATATGTTATTGTTTCTATTCCTCGATGTGGATGCCAAGGAAAGCCCTTGACATAATCCGTAGGATTAACAGAGTCGAAAGCATCCAACATGAGAAAAGGATCAAAATCTTCTGTATCACTATGACCAATAACTCGTACCAACCTTACACCAGCACCATCTACTGCCTTTTCTCCCGTTATAATCTTTTTAACAGTACGTAAATGATTAGCCATAATAAACTCTCCTATATCCCTTTTTTATTTAAATAATAATTTTTATTATTAAACAATTTTTGTTACCATTGTTTAGGTTTATTATAATGCAGAATATGGATTTCGTCAATGTATCATATGCATAGTCAATTCCGCAAATTGTTTTCTTTGTAGTTTTTAAACTATTAAATTCCAGCATTGACTTAAGTTTTCGTTTTATAAACCGATGAGTTTTTGCACCTGAATCCGTGATTGCATCACGAATTCATTTCTTCATCTCTGCCTTATTTAACTTACGGTTTGCATTGCAGAACATAAATATACGATTTGCAACATCGTTTACAGCATAATAAAAAACCGTCTGAACATACATTTATACACTTATGTATATTGTTGCCCAGACGGTCGACATCTTTCAAGAACTTGTACTTGGTGTGGTAAACTCCACTTAACCGTCAGTAGTACAAATCCAATATTTAACTTTGTTCCATAACAGTTGCTTGCTGTAAGTTCGTCCGCAGTAACACCCTGGTAACCCGCATGTTATCCACTTCTTCGATAACAAATTCATAGTCTGCATAATTTACTTGTTGTCCAATCCGCGGTGGCATTTCCACCCGGGCTGACATCCAACCGCCAAGCGTATCAACATCCTCGGCATCCAGGTCTAGTCCAAATACTTCATTGACTTCTTCAATGAGCAGACGTCCATCCACCGAGTTGACATGCTCTTCCCGCAGCTCAACAGCTGGCCGTTCCTCATCAAACTCATCCTGGATTTCGCCGACGATTTCCTCTAAAATATCCTCAACTGTCACCAGGCCAGCCGTACCGCCATATTCATCAATCGCAATCGCAATTTGTGCCTGTTTTTTTTGCATCAGTTTCAACAAATTACTAATCGGCATCGTCTCCGGTATGGCCATAATTTCCCGCAACATCTCTCGCAACCCGGGTGTCTCGCCCTTGGCCAACGCTGCCAGTAAATCTTTGATGTGCACAAAACCGATAATGTTGTCTTTATCTGGGTCGCAGACAGGATAACGAGTAAGCTGCTCGTTCAATGCTTTTTCCAAATTGATAGCAAATGAATCCTCGACATAGAGGCAGACCATATCGGTCCGCGGAATCATTACTTCATTTACATTCCGTTCGGCAAAATCGAAAATATTATCGACATACGTCAGTTCTGTCTGATTAATATATCCCTGCTGTTGACTTTCTTCCATCAAAATGCGGATTTCTTCCTCGGTGTGAGCAGCTTCATGCTCATTCGCCAAGCCAATTCCCACCGCCTGCAAAATCCAGTTGGTGATGCTATTTAATACCCAAATGAACGGATACATCAATTTATAAAACGCGATGAGTGGCACCGACGTCCAGATGGTTACGCTGTCAGCCTTTTGGATAGCCAGTGACTTGGGAGCCAATTCACCGAGAATGATATGCAACGCCGTAATAATCGAAAAGGCAATAGCAAAAGCAACCGTATGAATTATAGCTTCTGACAAACCGAAATCGGCCAGCACCGGTTTGATTAAATAGGCGATCGCTGGTTCACCAACCCAGCCCAGCCCCAGAGAAGCCAGTGTAATGCCAAGCTGACAGGCCGATAAATAGGCATCCAGATTGTCAACCATCCGTTTCGCATATTTCGCACGTGTGTTTCCCTCCTGCAGCAGCGTATCAATTCGCGTACTGCGCACCTTGACCATGGCAAATTCAGCAGCAACAAAAAACCCGTTTAACAGTACTAAAAACATTACTAGAAAGATACTCCACATAATAGACGCTGGGTCCAATCAATTCCGATTTTTCCAAAAAAGCCAGGAAAAATCGGCTCACCTCCTTTTTTATATCAATTAAAATTATGAGTCAACTCTTACATTACCCAAGTACCTGCTTTATGCAGCGAAAAAAGAGGTTGGCCTATGCTCAACCTCCTTTTGCTGTCAGCGGCCCAACCGCTGCGCCAGTTCCTGCAATTTTGCCGTCTGCTGAGCGGTAGTTTAAAATGCGGAGGGTTACTTCCCGTGCGCCATACATGTTGAGCACAATTTTATCACTAAACCAGTAACTGCCGAAATTCATGGCCACCGACACCAAGAACATGATCAGCATACCGTCCTTTCCGCCAAACCAGTTGCCAATCGCCAATAACAATCCCGTCAGTGTTGCTAGAAGAAGTACCGTTTTCAGACGGTTCATATAAAATTCTCCACACTCCTCATATTTTTTTGCTGTCGCATTACTACTTACTACGAATTTAGAGAGCAATCATGCGCTCTATTTCGTATTGATAATTATTATACAGGATGATACCTGTCCTTACAATTCCCTTTCCAACTTTGTCCAAACGCCCTTAGACGATCTGGCGCAATTGATCCACACTGAATCGCCACCAGTCATTCAGGCTTTGCCAGGCTTGTTCAAGCTTGCTTTTTCGTAATCAAACCGGCAATTTTGTTTACCATGTAGGGCAAATGAATCGCTAAAATACATTGTTTTTCCCTCTCCAACAAAAAATCGCCTAAACACATTCTAGGCGAACATAACACACATTTATTCAGTTTTCTAAGATATATACACATATATCAGAAAACACGGTTGTGATGGCCATGTTTTTCTATGTAGCCGTATTTAAATTACTGAGCTTTCATTAAACGGTATATAGGTACTCCCAGCGATAGCATAATCAACAACGCCACAAGTATTCCTCCCGGCTTGTTACCCTCCTGCCACAGCCAGCGAGCATAGGAATAAGCATGAATTGCTGCGGCAACGGCTGCTAACATAAAGACATTATCCATTACATTTCCTCCCTGCGAATAGGCGAGGTCTTACGCATCAGGCCAGTCCGGCGCAGCTGTGTTGTCACCTCCACCCTAATTTCGGCTGTGCGATACATTGCATCCCAGTTTAAGTTTTGAAACTCCGCATCTGTAGCATATTTCGGGCGCAAATAATAGCCAAAATCCACAACATCTGCACCCCACTCCTGGGTTCGTGACAGCATTTTGAGTATTCCTCCGCGCACAACTTGCGATATCTGCTGTTCCAGCAGTGAGCCATATTCGCTTGATTCGTAGAAAATACCACTGGGAATGCTTGTGATTTCGCCTTCTAAGAATACGTTAATATCAATCACCGCTTGTCCGTCGACAATATTTACTTTGATCTTAGGGCTGCGGCCAAGCCGCATGTTGGTGTTGATAGCATGTTTGAGTGTCAGCGGATCTTCCACTACCATGAAGCCGCGGGGAAACTGCCCCAGCAGTATAGCCAGCATGCGCGTTTGTTCACTGGGCAGTATGCCAATCAGTTTATCTTCCTTAAAAACTGCTGTTCCTATGATTATCCCTGGATTACTATCTCCCTCAATCGGCACGTCTGCAGGGAGGTAATCGCGTGTTTTGTCACCCGGGATCAAGGAACCGCGTGGCTGCCCTTCACCTGTTAGGGGATTAATTTCATGGAATACGGCATAGGGCGCACCGCTGGAATTCTTGAGGCGGGTATAAAATTCGTGTACGGTAGCCTTGAGGTAGTAGCCGCTTTCATCTGACGTAAAAAACAAAGTTTCAATCCAACGCGATGCTATTGCTTCCTCAATTTTACTATGCTTCATAAAGTCTTTAGCCTTACCCCGTACAACTGATATATACGTGGCACCGCGAAATTCACGGAATCGCTGCAGCGGGGCTAATGCATCAGCCACACCTTTGCGGGCCAAGTCCTCGCCGACTACCAATCCAGTAACATGTGACAAATTAGGAATACGGGCAATAGAAGATTTTAATAGATTGCGGGCTTCGGCCAACGTTGGCGCAGTAATAGTAATAAGCATAGAAGATTTGCCAGCGTCTCTTGTGGCACTGGCATCGCCGCCTAAAGTGCGAGGTATGGCGATTCGATAAGTGACTTCAAGCTGGCCGTCTTCGGCAGCATCTACCCCCAATGACAGTACATAAGCTACCGCGTCAGTCTCAAGCGCTCCGTTACAGCCGGTAGTTGTAAGTAGTATAGCGATTACCAGAAGCGTAGCTATCACTCGGAAGAACATTTTGGCCTCCTCTTTCCTTTCAGCATAGTTATAGCAAATAGTAACAGAGGGATGATATATATGCCGATATCATAATAGGAGTTCATCATAACTCTTTCAATAGTTATGATGCTATTGACATCAGGAGGAAGCATAGCCAGTTCGGTCAAAATAATTGTTACCGTAGGAATGAGCGGCCGCATGGTCGGGAGGTTTCCCAGCCTGGTTATGAGATATAACCCTATATACAGGGTGACAGCTATCGCCAAAATCCCAATAATTACCCAGAGAATGATAAACAAGGACTCAATGCGCTGAATATAACGTGTGAGATAAATAAACCTTGCCATTTCAAAAAAGAGCAGGGTTTTTTCCATTGCCACGGCTTTACCGAATATCATTGTGAAGGCGGCAAAGGCCGTTGCTTTAAGTAGTACACTGCCCCCCAGTCCGAATATTGTGGCTGCTTTTAATACCCGGGAGTTTTGAAAGGAAGAGGCAAGTACAAGCAACAGCAGGGCACCGGCATTAATGCCAAATATTGCGGACTGTTTTATTGTGGCAGCCAGCCCGGCACCTTGCCAGGGAAACAGATAGTAAGGCTTATAAAAAGAGCCCAGCAGCGCAAATACAGTAAGTATACCAATAATGACGAACGGTAAAATAACATATGCTCCCCGCGCCAGGGCTTCGATTCCAAAATATACAAGGACTGCGGCGCTGAGACCGTACCAGCCTACAGCCAACTGAAAATTAATTCCTGGCAAAGCAGTAATTAAGGTGTTTTCGGCGAATTGCCTGATCCAAAAAACATCCATAGAAAAAAACAAGGCGATATAGTAGATACTGATCAGCCAGGCTCCAAAACGGCCTAGTAATTGTTTGGATACATAAAACAGATCTCCGGGAATACGATTAAAAACGTAGATGAGTAAAAACAGCATCGCCATAGTGGTCAGGCCTGACACCAAAGCTACCAGCCAACTCAACTCGCCAAAGTTTTCTATTGTTTGAGATGGCAGGCTTAAAAAAATGCCAGGAAAGGTTACCACAAAAACTAGCGCAATTGCTTCGGCCATCCCCATACGCCCCGGTTGATAACTCATTTTTCATCCTCGTTTCTGACA
This sequence comes from Sporomusa sp. KB1, assembly GCF_007830295.1. Lineage (GTDB taxonomy): Bacteria > Bacillota > Negativicutes > Sporomusales > Sporomusaceae > Sporomusa. Next base: position 376,162 of record NZ_VLKC01000001.1, read on the forward strand.
GGCTGCTCCTTAACCCAAGTGCGGCTATTACTGGGCTGACGCTTGCCATCCTGAGTATTTAAAGCATCAGGCCGCGTCTCCTGCCGGTAAACCGGGCCTCTTATGACTACGTCAAGCCCAGTCGTAGTTTTAGGCGCAATTGGTACCAAGTAAGGCATGCCGAAAGATTTCATGCTGCATAACAGCACAATAACCCATAATAGGGCGGTGGCCAGGCCCACAAGTCCTAAGAGTATTGAGAACAGTAAAAAGAAAAAGCGAAGCAAACGGATAGCAGAAGCCATCCGGTATTCAGGAATGGTAAATGAAGACAAGCCGGTAATGGCAATAATAACCACAACAATCGGACTGACAAAATGTGCGGCTACTGCGGCCTGGCCTAAGATTATGGCACCGACAATACCAATGGTTGAGCCCAATATCCCTGGAACCCTGACCCCGGCCTCGCGGATTAATTCAAAGGAAAATTCCATTACCATCACTTCAAACCAAGCCGGAAACGGCACATTTTCCCGTGAACTGGCTATCGCCATCAACAATTCGGTCGGCAGCGCCTCTTGATGGAAGTAATTAATGGCAATATACAGGGAAGGTAAAACTGTCGATATTAAGGTTCCAAACAGGCGCAGCAGACGCATGAAATTTGCTACCAGCAGACTCATGCTGAAATCTTCCGAGGAATGAAAGAAGGTAAAAAAATTAGCAGGCAGAACATGGATATAGGGGTTGCCGTCTACTATAATAGCGATCCGGCCTTCTGACAAATGAACAGCAACACGGTCAGGACGTTCAGTAGACAAAGTTTGGGGAAAGGGTATAACGGGAGTGTCTACTATAAACTGGCTCAATGTGCCGGAACTATCAAGAAAGTCGGTGCTAATTCCTTTAGTACGCCGTTTGACTTCGGCTACCAGCTGCGGATTGGCCAAAGATTTCATATATAATATTGCAACATTAGTCTGACTGCGGCTGCCAACTTTTATCATTTCGGTCACAAGATCACTGTTTCGTAAAGCTACTCTAATCTGTGCAGTATTTGTCCGTAAATTTTCAGTAAAAGCATTCATCCCGCCGCGCACTGATGACTCGGTGTTGGGTTTTTCAACACTACGATGCTCCCATCCCTTGGTGCTGACAAGCACTACCTCATCAATACCATCAAAGAACAGCGCGGTATCGCCGCTATTAATGCCTTCTTCTACCTTGGCAAAAGTATCTGCTCTTTGGACTTGGTTACTAGGCAAATGCTCCTTTATGATCCGACCGACCAAGTCATCGCCATATAACCGGTGTTTGGCAGAACCAAGCAGCATGAGCGGCTGCAGCACAGCCAGGTTTAACGTATTATTTTCAACCATGCCATCAATGAAAACAGCCATGGTTCTTACCGACGGGTCGGCGGCTATATCTATCTCCCGGATAATAACATCTTTGTTGAGCGGGAAAGAATATAGGGCCTCGATTGTTTGGCGATTTTCTTCTAAGCTGCTGCTGACACGTTTTTGGCTAACATCTTGGCTGCTGTTATCGTAAGCTGTCAGGATAGGCGAAAGTTCAGCCTGCTGTTGCTCTAAAGCACTATATTCTACCTTTAAAGCCGCGATATCTTCTGAGAGCTTACCTTGGCGTACAGAGGTATTTACCTTTTTCAGAAAATCGGTGAGACGATGGGCATAACGCAGTAAAGCCTCAAGTTCCTTTAAGGAAGCAGCTTGGTTAATGGGGCATGGGGTAGGTTTAACCCCCTTTTCATTTGGCGCTTCCTTCAAAACAAAGGGGGGCGGATCGCTGGGAGGTTGGTATAGCAATAATCCTTTTAAAAAGTTATATCCCTTAAATAATGAATTATTAATAATAGACAATCCCCCCTTTTTGTTGCCATTAACACCACTTAGAGCAACAGCGTCCTGTACCCTATGGGTACTTCCCCTTTTGCCAAAGGCTCGTCGCAAGCTGTGTTTTATTTATAGACTACCCTATACATGGAAATATTATCCGATCACCAACATCCTTTCAACGCAAGTGGATTGATCCCTACTCATGAATCTAACCGCCTTTCGCGCATAAAAAAAGCCCTCAGAGTTCACGGCTCTAAAGGCTTCATCGTTATAAATATAATTCTCTCATGATATTATTTTACCCCATAAAAATGCCTTAAAACGGACATTTGCGGGCATTTATAAATAATTTAGCTTTAATGGCTTTCATGTTTTAGGAAAACCTAGTGTTATATTTTGAACTTGTCAACCATGATTTGAAGGTCAGTTGCGATACCGAGCAGTTTTTCCGAAGCGGCGGCCACTTCCTCAATGCTCGCGGATTGTTCCTGCGTAGCAGCTGAAATCATCTGTGCCTGACCAGAAACATCTTTACTTGTTTCGCTCAGATCGGAAATAGTATTGACAATTCGTTCAGAGCCTTCTTTCACTTGACTCAAAAGCTCAGTCGCCTCATATATTTTTGCTGTGACATTCTGTACAGTGCTATAGATTTGTTCAAATGACGTACGGGCTATGCCTACAACTATAGTACCTTGCTTGACTTGCTCATAACCTTGCGCCATAGAAGAGATTGCACTCTCCGCATCTTTTTGGATTTCTCCGATAATAGAGGTAATGTTCTTAGTCGCATCTTGCGATTGTTCAGCGAGCTTTCTTACTTCTTCAGCTACTACGGAAAAGCCACGGCCTTGCTCGCCCGCTCTGGCGGCTTCAATCGCTGCGTTCAAAGCGAGAAGGTTTGTCTGGCTTGCAATGCTGGAAATTACATCAACGATTTGTGTGATTTCCAGCACCCGCTTACCGAGCTTTTCCACTGTGGTGCTGGAATGCCCAACACTTGTTTCAATCACATCCATTTGGAGAACAACATTCCCGACTGCATTTTCACCAGCCGAAGAAGCTTTTGAGGCTTCTTGGGAAAGTGTATCTACAGTCTCTAATATTCCTGCAACATGTCTGAGATTAGTTGAAATTTGTTTGATAGCAACCGAAGCTTTGTCTGTCGCTTCAGACTGATTATCAAAATTGAATACAACATTGGAAACTGATGAGGCAACCTCATTGGACACCTGCGCAGATTGCTCTGCGTTCGAAGATAGATTTTTCGATGTTGAAGCCACCTGATTGGCTTTATCTTGAATGTTAGTAATTAGCTGACGAGAATTGTTCACCATTTTGACGAAAGCGTCCACAAGATTCTGCACTTCATTGTCATAACGATTATTCTGGGAAATAATAGTACTAAAATCACCGGAAGCGATTATATTAGCCCGTTCCGCCAATAACGTAATCGGTCTAATAATCCGGTTTATCATAAAATTCGTCAATATCATGGCGAGCACAACAAGAAACGCCGTGAAAATCATAAGTATTTTTGTTAATTCCTTTACAGGAGCCAGGGCGACTTTTTTCTCGGTATTAACGGTAACAATCCACTTGCTAAAATCAGAAGTAACAACGGCGGCGATAGCATCTTGATCAACGTTGCGAAATTCAACTATACCTTCTTTGTCAAAAATAGGCAATTGAATAGGCTTCCCTTCCGCCATAACTTTTTCATCAGGATGCCAAATAGGTTTCTTGTCCTTGTCGACGATGATAAGCTCACGGTTACCGGTCTTATCGGTTTCCTTAAGATTGGCATTGATTACTTTTATGGTATCATCTACCTTGAGATATCCAGCTAATACCCCTACAATATGCCCATTATCCATGATAGGAACAGCAATTCCCACTACCGGCCGCGTAGTAACCTTACTGATTGCCGGGACTCCAATGCAATACGCCTTTTTATCAGCAACAACGCCTTTAAAATAGTCGCGATCAGCGACATTCACGAATGCCCCGCCAGCACGGACAATTTGCTGTCCGCTCATGTCGATGACAGTGATGGAATCCATATCGGTGAAAATCTTGCTATAGAGGCTAACTAACTCTTGCTGACCAGTCTTGTCCATGGATTTTATCGCCGCGTTTTCAGCCAGATTTTTGAGCAAGTTCAAGCGGTCATTAATTGCCCCATCAACATCTTGCCGAACCGTCACCGCCGTCTGATTCAACCCTAGTGTTATTTCATTCTCCAATGATACTTTCGCATACCAGACCGCCACCCCCCCCAAGATAATCAGGGGAAGAAATGATGTCAGCAACGCGACAATGATTTGTCGTGTTCTTAAACTCAAATTAATCATCCATCCTTCAACAGTATAGTTTTATTCATCATAGTAATACCTGTAGCACTTAGGAAATTCAATTACTTTAGATTTTCAAAGACTATTTAATCTAGATTTTAAACTTCCGGATTTCATGTTGTAATTCTTCTGCCATTTTAGCTAGGCTCTGACTACTAGCTGCGATTTCTTCCATAGACGCTGATTGCTCTTCAGTTGCCGCCGAGACGGTTTGTGTATGTCCAAGTGCGTCTTTGCTTATATTATCAATTTCCTTTACTGCTGAAACAATATGCTGACTATCTGTTGCCATCTGTTGCATATTAGTAGAAATTTCTTTAACTTGTTCAGAAACCTCCGTCACAAGATTGGCGATATTATCAAAAGACTGACCCGCTAATGTTACCACTTCCGTTCCTCTTTCTACTTCCTTAGTACCGTCAGTCATAGCCACAACAGCTCTATCTGTTTCAAGTTGTATTTCTCCAATCAAATCGGCTATTTGTTTTGCAGCTTCTTGGGATTGCTCAGCAAGTTTCCTAACTTCTTCTGCAACTACGGCAAAACCTCTGCCTTGTTCTCCTGCTCTAGCGGCTTCTATGGCGGCATTTAAAGCAAGCAAATTCGTCTGTCCGGCGAGACCAGATATAGTATCAACAATTTGTCCAATTTCCTTAGAGCGCTCTCCTAGCTTCGCAACAACGTTTGCGGAATTATTTACTGTTTTTTCTATATTATTCATTTGTTCGTTAGCTTTGGCAATAGCCCCTAAACCATTTTGTGCCGTTTCAGCTGTTTTGTTTGTAGTGCTTGCAACAACCTTACTGTTCGCAGCCGCTTGTTGGACATTGGCCGACATATGCTCAATTGTAATTGATGTATCATCAATAGCCTTTGACTGTTTTTCTGCTCCACTCGCTACTTCTGCAATTGTTGAAGCTACCTGGGTTGCGGCTTGTGCAGATTGTTCTGCGCTTGCTGTTAACTGTTCGGATGAAGCCGCTAGCTGCTCCGCTGTCTGAGCTACGTTTTTTATAAGAACTCGAAGATTTTCAACCATACTGTTAACAGCTTTAGTTAGCTGACCTACCTCGTCTTTAGAATCAAAGCTAACGTCTTGTACGTTTAAGTTTCCATTCGAAATCTCTTGCACATTAGCAACTACTGCAGTAAGTGGTTTGGATATTATTTTTGCTACCCACCATCCTAATCCTAAAGCAAGTATCATGGATATTAACGGGATGTAAGTGAGCATTTTACTAGCAAAAACAAAATCTAAACCATTCTGGATGTTAATCACATCTGCTGTTTTAGCGTCATATTCTGCAAGTTCGTCACCGAGCTTATTCATAGTATTGAGATGAGGTAAAGCATGATTCTTATAGTATTCGTAGGCATCTAACTTTTGTCCAGTAGATGCTATATCCAAAGATTTTTGGCGTTCGATTCTATAAAAGTTTAATACTTCTTTTATTTGGGAAATACTTTCTCTTTCGGACAGATCAAGATTCACTTTTTCATAATTAGCCATTATACTATCATTTTCATCTTTAAGTTTAACAAACTGTTGAGTAAATTCCTGTTCTTTAGCTTTATCATTATTTAATAATATCAATCGTAGAGTAATAGCTTCTCCCGCTCTAATATTGACTCTAAATGAATTTATCCATTTGATCGGTAGTAAATTATTTTCATAAATTTTATTCATGTCCGTATTTGCTTTTTGATTGAAGTAGAAACCCGTGAAACCGATTAGTCCCATTCCAATAGCCATTATTATAATAAGACTGATAATTTTTGTTGCTGTGTTTAGATTTTTAAACATACAGTTCGCACCTTCTTTCAGAGTCAATACCATTTCTTCGTTATACAAATCATGAAAACCTTATCTGAAATATAATAGGTTGAAACACTACAGCAATGACCCACTCCTTTCAAAATAAATAGGCTACTAAATTGCATTAGAGTTTCTAACTCAATTTGCAACCTGGCAGCCATAACATTTTTGTCTTAGACCCATGGTTTTGCGTCCTTATTTTTCAATAAGTTTGCTTAATACTCAACTATTTTTATGTAAATTTTACCACCATTTATATGGCAAGTCTAGCTAAAACGTTTATTATTTGCTGTTATTTTGTCGTTTTTTACATAAATAGAAAGAATCGGACGAGGTGAAATCGTATCGACCTGATCGAACGGGAAGAAGTCCATCTGTCTAGGAATGCTTGTGAATACATAACGAGCTGAGCATTCGGATGCTCAGCTCTCGGCGTACGGTACTATTCACCATTCGGGGGAGTGCAGTAAAAGCTGCACTCCCCCGAATGTTATTTATGCATTTGTCTGTTGGTTCTGTCTCTCATGCGTTTTATATCTTCTTTCGGCGGCAAGCCAAACATGCGGGAATATTCCCGGCTGAACTGCGACGGACTTTACACCTTTTGTTCACTATATTCACAAAAAAACTCCAGCTATAATAACCAACCATAATCCTGACGGGTATCTACCACTGCGTCCAGGTATACGGTAGTTTCTTTACTCTGATAGATTAGGAGATATCTTTTTTCCAACAGAAGTTTGCGATATTTTCCTGCCGGAATCGACTGATCGATAAGCATGGGGTTTCGTTCCGGGAACTGCTCCAGCGTCTTTACCTGCGCCTGAAAATCTTCAACAAGTCGCAAAGCCCTTCTCGCTTACCGGTGCCAAAAAGCGGGCATGTGACACTAACATTTGTGCCGCATCTTCCGAAACGAAAACTGTATACTGATTACTTTCGTTGTCCATCCAGGACCTCCTGGATAGCCGATTTCATCAATGCTGATACATCATCAATAGAATAACCAGACTTTCCCTTCAATCTACCTTCCTCTGCGGCAATCAAGGCTTCTCTCAACCGCAACATGCTCTCTCTTCTCGCAAACGCTTCAATATTCATGACCACGAGATCTCCCTCGCCGTTTTTAGTCAAGTAAACGGGTTCTCCCGAGCGCTTGCACAACTCAGATATCTTATTATAATTTTTCCGTATCGCAGCCGATGGCTTTATATTCATCGTGCAAAACACCTCTTTTATAGCAGTAATATATGCTTATTATATGCTTATTTACTACCAATGACCGTATTTGTCTATAATAAACCTATCGTAAACTATTCGATTAACTCAATGCCAACCAACTGCATTAAATACCTGGCATTAGTAGTATAGCACCGTCCTAGGCGAATCTTATAGTCAAACTGTATTTCTCCCTCCTGATAACTTTCAAGAAAATGATAATTGACAGCCTGAATACCGGCTTCCTGTTCAAGACCGCACAGTTCAAAATCGTGCGTCGAAATAAGTCCAATAACCCATTCCTTGTTTAGGTTTCTCAGTACGCCAAGCGCTCCCGTAATTCGGTCATTTGAATTTGTCCCCCGAAAAATTTCATCAATTAAGAAAATCATCGGCTGTTTTATCTTAGCCTGTTCAATAATTTTCTTTATGCGCAGCAATTCTGCATAAAAAGTAGAAATCCCATTACCCAAATCATCGCTGATTCTCATCGAGGTAATTATATCCATAACCGAACAGGTCAACTGCTTAGCGCACACAGGAGCCCCCGCATAAGCCAGCACCAAATTAATACCGACAGTCCGCAGCATTGTCGTCTTGCCTGACATATTCGACCCAGTAATAATGCCAAGGCCTTGATTAAGAGTAAAATCATTGGCGACACGTTTATGAGCATCCAGCAAAGGATGTCCTGCTTTTTTACTGTCAAAACACAATTTATCAGTAAGTATCGGAAAACTCCATGTTGGATTCAACCTGGCAAGATTAGCCAAACTAGCTGTTGCTTCAAAGTATGCTACGGCTGAAAGCCAGCGTTCCACTAATTTTCCATCCTGTTTTTTCCACGTTTCAAGGGCAAATACACAATGATAATCCCACAACAGAAAAAAGTTAAACAAGGTATAACTAATAATATTATACCTGACATCAACAGCTTCCGCGATATGTTCTAATTTTTTTATGCTGTGCATTGCTTGCCCATGTCTCCCGCCCAGTATTTCCTGCATCTTTATTAGTTCACTTTCATGAAACTCCTGCTGCTGGATAATAGCAAACAATTCTTTAAACGCTTTGATATTTTCTTTGAACCGGTGAATGGTATCAAGCGCAGCAGATACCTCTTTAAAGCCGGCTACGGAAAGTATTCCCTGACATATTACAAGAATCCCCGGTATCAGTGCTGGCAAAATATCCAGGAATGCTAATATGCACGAAATAACGGTGCCTATTGACACGAAAAGAACGCCTGCGTGCAATCTCTTGCGGGAAAAAAGCACAGCCTCACCTTGGACATATTGAACTAAGCGCGCAGGGTCATATATGATTCCCTTTGACATCATTCCTACGCATTGTAGTTTATCGATAAAATCGCTTTTTTCTGCAAGCTCTTTGACTGCTCTTTGCCGGGCATGTATTACTTCGATATCCGCCTGTGGTCTCTTTAAAAGGCGCTGCAGTTCTTGCCTTCCATAATAGGTATTGGTGGTATTCATCAGCTGAAATAGAGAGTTTTCACCGAAAACATCCAAATCATTGATATAAGGATGCTCTGGGTCCCGAAATTCCGCCCCGCTGTCACTAAACTTTCCCCATGTACCATTCAGGCGGGCCAGATTATTTTCGTTGATTTTAATATAACAACGCATGCATTCAAGCTTTCGATTGGCTGCTTGATGCCAGCCCACAAAATAGAAGAATGCCGTTAACGTTACCAACAGCATAAATATACCAAAGTTACCTTGCCCGTTATAATATAAAGCTGCAGCAAAACCTATTCCTAGAACAAAGCTGGCCAGCCGAAGGTTACTAAAAAGATTTGTCGCTTTAAGCTGCTGTGTTTCCTCTTGTTTATACTGTTCAATCCCGGCCAAGATTTTATTTTTTATTGCCATGATTCCTCCTTCTAATACACTGGGAATAATTCCTTTCTCTGAGGCCAAGCCTTGTTTTAATTGACTAAGGATAATTGAATAGAAACTTGAATCGACACATTTCTTCCTTATCCCTTTGAGTATATTATACCATCAGGATAGGAGTGTTTGCTTTTGTCTACAGTCCTCAATTTAAAACTTCTGATATTTTTCGATGGTATTCTCGTATGAATTGAGTCTTAATATCACCCCAATGGCACTCGTGTTACGGGGGCCTCTCTAACAAAAAATCGCCTAAATATAACTCTAGGCGAACATAACCCCACATATGAGATTACCGCAAAACCAGTAACCCCTTTGAAATCAAGCTTATCTATCCTATCTACATTAATACCGAAATTTCTGAGAACTGGTCATCATTGCACCAATTCCCATTTACAACGTACAGGCGAAGTAATGGCATTTTCCTCTTTCAATTCTTTAAATGCCTTATCAATATCTTTTCGGTTCAACCCGGACAATTTCTCAACATCACCTGCGCTTAAAGGTTTTCCGGCAACTTTCATAGTTTCAATAACGGTGTCTTTAACACTCATCTTCAAACCTCCTAGATTTTTAAGCATCTTTCCGCTACAAAAGTAGAGAGTGGGATTAGCCACGACCCCTACATACGTGCAGTTTTCCCGCATATGGCTTCCGATATTCCTTCAGAGCATTACCCCTGGCTGTGCCAGATTCTAAACAGAACTCCACGCGTACTGGCAACGTGACGAAGTTTTCTACTACAACAACCGTACAACAACGCGGCAAAAAAATTTTGTGACGGTCTATGACGAAAATCCAGCAGCATCTTGACAACTCAGACCGATTGTGTATAATAGTGTTCAATGTAATAAATCGTTTTCTAGGGTTCCGCAGTTCGCTGGTCTGGTCCGAGAGAAAACGACAGTCTACGGACTGTAGCACGGAGGGATAAAAGCCCGGGAGAATAGCTGCAATATCGCAGTTTATTTTACCAGGCTTTTACTTTTTTTGCCTGTATTTTGTCAATACTAAACAGAAGGTGGTAAAGGCTGTGAACAAGACTTGGCTATCCGTTATTATTGCTGCTTTTTTTGAAGTGGGCTGGGTAATCGGGCTGAAGCACGCGGATGGTGCCTTGGAATGGGGAGGGACACTAATTGCTATCATCATTAGTTTTTACCTGATGATTATGGCGGGGCGTGATATTGCCGTTGGAACGGTATATGCTGTTTTCGTTGGACTTGGAACAACAGGAACCGTACTGGCAGAGATTATCTTGTTCGGTGCGCCTGTCAATCCGGCGAAGCTGGCCTTGATTGTACTCCTGTTGAGCGGCGTTATTAGTCTTAAGATGCTAAGCAATCAAAAAAAGAAGGAGGTGCTATAATATGGATTGGCTATTCCTAGTGATGGCAGGTTTTTTTGAGATGATTGGTGTTGCAATGATTAACAAATTACACAAAGACCGCAACTGGAAGGCGTTTGCCCTACTGTTCACCGGCTTTGGTTTGAGCTTTCTATTTTTAGCACTTGCTATGAGGACATTGCCGATGGGAACAGCCTATGCGGTGTGGACAGGAATTGGGGCTTCGGGGGGAGCAATACTGGGGATGCTGGTGTATGGTGAACCCCGAAATGTAGCAAGAATTATTTCTATTGCCATTGTGCTTGGTTCTACTGTTGGTTTAAAGCTGATTGGTTAATCGGCAAATAAGCATTTCGCAATGTCATATTATAGCTATCCGGGCGAGCCAGGGGACAGTGGTTGTGTCTTACTTATTTAATGAACCGACGCCATGCATAAATATTTCGATAGAGCAAATGATTACCTGCATCTATACACCAACAACCTGAACAAAAACTTTACGGGTACGCGGTCCATCAAATTCACAAAAATAGATTCCCTGCCATGTACCCAGCAATAAATTATTGTCTGCAACCGGTACGCTTATGGAACAACCTACCAGCGTACTTTTTACATGAGCAGGAGAATTTCCCTCTATGTGGCGAAATGGAAGTTTGGGAACCATATGTTCAAGCGCGGCCAGCATATCGGTAACCACATCCGGATCGGCATTTTCATTGATGGTTACACCTGCCGTTGTATGAGGAATAAATACTTGGCAAATTCCTTGCCGAATCTGACTACGCTTAACCATTTCCTTGACCTTAGCAGTTATATCGATAAAACCTTCCTTCGGAGTATCCAGATAAAATTGTTCCATTGTATACACCTCTTATTTTGTCTACTATTAAAAATTCAGGAAAGAATGTGATTATGTGATTCTTGTAAGTGCTTGCCTTCTCGGCCATCGCACAAGATACGACGGCGGCTCCAACAACATAGCGTTGCTTATGGAACAAGCTAAACATACTCAATTTATCGCTTTTTGCCCAGAAGTATTGGGTGGATTACCTACCCCGCGACCCGCTGCAGAAATTACTTCAGGTTCTGGCGATGATGTACTTAATGGGCAAAGTACGGTTCTCGACAAAAACGGAAAGGATGTTACCTCTTTTTTTATTTCCGGTGCTGAAAAAAGCATTCAGCTAGCGAACAAACATAACATTACTGCGGCTATACTAAAGCAGCGTAGCCCTTCTTGTGGTAGTCGTCAAATTTATGATGGCACTTTTAGCCATAGAGCCAAACTAGGCATGGGGGTAACGGCGGCTATGCTGCATAAATTAGGCATCCCTTTATATTCTGAAGAAGATATTACACCCGAGCTACTACAAGAACTTCTCAGGTAACAAAATTAATATTGTACTATAGAAAAATATCATTTATTTTCCACATAAAAGGAGTTTCTATGGTTTGGTCTATTACCAATCTCCTTGGTATACCGCTCTCATCTTCCGTGGAAGTGATTTATAAACCAGCTCATAAGAATGATCGATTAACCCTATTATTTCTTTTTCCGGAATACTGCCATCAATAATTAACGTATTCCAATATCGTTTATTCAAATGATATCCCGGTGTTATGCTTGGATATTGTTTTCTCAATACCTCTGAATAGTCTGGATCACATTTCAATGAGAGATTATCTTGTCCGTTTCTCCGTGATATCAGTGCAAACATTTTTGATGCTATCTTAATAACAATGACATCGGGTCCGAAAGGATAATCCTCGAAAGCCCCCGGTTTAGTCAAACAATATTTATATAGGTCTTTGGAATCCAAATCAATTCTCCTTTCTTGCGCTATTGGAAATCCTTCATTTGATTTACTAAATCTTTTCGTTTAAATAGGCTATATTCCTTTATTTATTAGTCATTCCCGACATTGATATTACCCAAATAATTTGCCAAATTAAATCAACTACACTATACTGGTATTATCATAGGAGGTGTCGCCATGTCCAAGAGTAAAAATACAATAAAATGTGGAACTATCAATCCGAATACACTAAAAATTGCCGGTAAACCAAACCGAGCGATGACCCCGGAAGTCAAACTAGCTCCTGTCTGGGTCGACCGAAAAAACGACTACAGCCGTCATAAAGAAAAGCAAAAAATCCGCCGTTATTCCGATGAATATGGAATACGGCGGATTTTTGTTTTTCTATTTGCTTACGCAATTCATCAAAAACAAGCGTCCCCTTGCTTCTTCCAAACAAAAAAAGTTCGCTCACGGATGTGCCACTCATTCCTGCGAGCCTGGCGCTTTTCCAGCATAACCATCAGAAATGCAGCTAAATTCATAGAATGAATAGCGCAAACAACGGCGGAAAGCTGCTAATCATAACGCCGATCCCCCTTATCACTTATCTTGCTGCCGTTAAATAAAAATCGTAGAATAGTTACTATTTCAGAAGGTCTCATGTTTTCTTCGAAGCCTAACTCTTTAAACTCTGCCCAAACGCTTTTTTGCAATTCTGGTGAAACTGCCGATAGGCTCCGAAATTCAGAAACAACAGCTTTGATTTCGCTATTATCCATTAACGCAAGGATACTTTGGCCTTTTTTCATGCCAAGCATCATAAGAAAAACAGCCACCTTTTTTACCGGTAACAAAAAGACTACCTCCCGGAAAGTTTAATAACGGATGATAAACTGCACCCCATAGGTAGCTCGTCGCCACCTATGGGGTCTTACTTTTTTACAATGTTTCATTGGAAGTGATCTGTACGGAAAAGTCACCTTTACTTGTCCGTTTAATGACACCTTTCTTACCGCCACCATCATCCACGGTAATAGCTTGGAGGTTGTGGCTCATCATAAAATTAAGCACATCCTGTTTCACGAAGGCTTCCCATCCCACCTTCTTGGAGTTAGTTTGTCCTGCATTTGCGACCACGTCTTCTGTCATAATTAATCCTCTCCCTTTTCTGCGTCCTTAAACGAGCTAAAAGTTGCTTAGATATTGTGTTTTTGTTATCGTAATTAAATAATAATCGTTATTGTATTATTATGTTTCTGTGTTATAATATTGTTAAATTAAACCATACGGCGATTTCCTATCACCTTGGTGCCATTGTACCATAAAACGACAGCTAAAGGAACATTAGTTCGGAAATTTTATCGAACATACTTGCGGGGAACATATGTACTGTGGTACAATATTTCCAAGCAAACATACGTTCAAAAGAGGTGCTTTAATTATGAGAAAGTCAGTATTACTATCATTAGTTCTTGTTTTTTTGGCTATTACCCCTTTGGCTATTTCTCGTGCTTTTGTTGATAATACTACATATGATACTGTTTACGTAAAATCTGGGGATACTGTTTGGCAAATTGCTAGTAAGTATGCAACTCCCAAAGACGATGTTCGTGAAATCGTTTTTGAGATTAGGAAGATAAATAAATTAGATAATAACGCGAGTGTTTATCCTGGGCAAGCTTTGAAAGTGCCGGTTAGACCCTGATAGATATTGACTTATTGGCAACTAAGCAGAGAAACACGGCATTTGTAAAAATGGCCGTGTTTTATTTTTTTTAGCAAAAGGAAACAAACCGAACCTTCCCCCTGTCTCCTGAAGATGGCAGTGACATGTCAAAAAAACCGTGGTAATATGGTAGCATAGAATACTTTTAATATTTTAGCCGCTACCACTATGCAGGAGGAACGATGAATTATGAGTGATTTCTTCGTTTTTAGGATTGCGGAACAGAAAATACAAGAGGCAATTGAACAAGGCGAACTTGATAATTTGCCTGGCAAAGGAAAACCGCTAATCTTTGATGATGCCCAGATACCACAAGAACTCCGCTCTTCGTATAAAATACTAAAAAATAACGGTGTTCTTCCGACTGAGATGGCGCTAAAACGGGAGATTGTATCATTAGAGAGTCTTCTACAGGTCTGTTTGTGTGAGGATAATAAGGAGAATCTACGCAAACAACTTAGTAATAAACAGGTGCAGCTAGGTGTCCTTATGGATAAACGCAAACGTCGAAAATAAAAGGTTTTCAATCATATAAAAACCATCCTTAGAAAAGGTACAGCCTCCTCAGTTTTCTTGAGGGACTATACCTTTTTAAGCATTAAAGGGACTTTTTCAGTGACCTCATTGGAAATACCGTGTTTTTTATGATGGATTTTATTAATTTAGTTTTCAATCTGAGTGCTCCAATTAAGATTTGCTAAATTTACCTTTTCAATTTTTAGCAGAGCCTTTTTCTTATCCAATCCACCGGCATAACCAGTCAGGTTTCCATCAAATCCGACAACTCGATGACAGGGAATCAAAATTCCAATAGGATTATGCCCGACAGCCCCACCCACAGCTTGGGTAGACATTGAAGCTAAGCCCCGTTTCAAAGCCACGCACTTGGCAATTTGTCCATAAGTAGCAACTTGTCCCAGCGGTATTGTCAACAAAATATTCCAGACCATTTTTTGGAACGGAGATCCTTGAGGATTAAGCCGTCCATCAAACGTTCTGGACTTCCCTGCAAAATAATCGGCAAGATAGTTTCGTAGAGCCTTACAAATCGGTTGATCGGGTGCGTAAATCCACTCGTTAAATTGGCGAGGATAATATTTTTGCCCGATAAACCACAAACCAACGAGAGCCTCATCTTTTAGGGCGGCAGTCATAAGCCCTAAAGGGGTATCTATCGAACGTGAAAGGCATCAACCAGCATGTAATGGGGTTGATGCCTTTTGGCTTTTTAGGTGGTAAGGGCAGCAATAAACTCCTTACAATATGAGTCAAAATATTTATATCTAATTATTTATTTGCCTAATCTCAGAAACGACTTCCAGATCATTGTCCTTAGGTGTTGTATACTTGCTTACAAGTACACAAACAGTATCTCAAGATATTACATAGATCGTCTCATACTTGGTAGCTGCAAAAGAATGAGAAATAATAAGTTGGCAGCTTAATGCGTCGCACATGAAATGCAGGGGTCAAATGAACGGATTATGCGTCCAGGTATAACGTATTTCAAGTCGGCTGATGGAATGATTGTGCCTACCAAAGCCGATTCGACAGGACCACGGCGGCCTTTTGCATCTTTGGGCGAAAAGTTCCAGACGGTAGGTGTGATGATGTCATAATACTCGACCTTGTCATCTTTAATCTGAGCACTATGGAGCAATGGACCCCGCATGGCATCTGTTACAGCAATGGCCTGATTGCTAACCAATTCCTTTTTCTGCTTAATTGGTGGTTCACCGGGTTCAAGTTCGGTGAGCCATTTTTCTACCAGATCTGCTATTAGCTCTGTTTCTAATGATCGAGCCGCAATTCGATCCATAGTAGATGTCCCGCCTGCATAAAAGTTATTAAATATCATGCGCGCCAGGGGGCCTCCTTCGTAAGGTTTGCCATTATAAAGTACCGCTTTTGTCCAGGAATAAGCCTCTGGTTTGTAGGGGGCAGGACAAACTTCGGGATTAATTAGGGATTGAGAACGTTCGTACCATGAATGGGTTATGTCTTCTTGGAGAAGATCTAGCTTCGGTTTAGAGTACTGATCATTAAAAACGCCGTCTTTCCATAGAAGCTGTTCATTTTTACTTCCAAACCGGAAAAGACCAAAAGATAGTAAACGTCCTGGCGTTTTGCCGATAGAAAAATAGTCCTCATAGCAGTGGGCAATTAGTTCAGTATCCGGCATCAGATAACGGCCAATAAACTTACGAATATCCCGGATTAACGTAAGTGCTTGATTAATTTTATCGGCGGTCGGGGCTACCGTTACGCCTCCATGGACAAAACTATGTTGATGAGGTACTTTTCCACCGAAGAGAGTCAACAATTGGTGACATTTTTCGGATATTTGTACTGCTTCAATATAATGAGAGGCTACACGACGATTATCTTCATTAGTTAACCGACAATCGTTACAGTTTTGTTCAAGAAACGGAGGACAGTTTGGCATGACAACGTAGTCCGGCAGACCAAAGAAATAAAAATGTCTGATATGATTCTGCAGAAAATCGGCAGCTAACATGATATTCCTTACATACTGAGCGCTTTCTTGAATTTCATTATTATATAAAGCATCCAATAAGTAACTTGCGACGGCACCGTGAGCAGTTGAGCATATGCCACAAATGCGTTGTGTTAAATAGACAGCATCAGTAACATGATGTTCACGCATAATATATTCAAATCCGCGGAACATGGTACAGCTGACATCAGCTCCCCGAATCACTTTGTTGTCGACAGTTAATTCCACTGACAGCAATCCACTCAGGCGGGTGACTGGACTAAACAGGATTTTTTTGGGACTCATTGGAATCTCCTTTCACTGTTGAATCCGATTTTAGCCCATTTGTTTGGGCATTTTTATTTTTTTGCGGTAGTGGCACAAAAAAAGGAGTGGAGCCGTCTGGGAAATCCTGATTGGTGCAGCCGATACAAGGTGTATTTGCTTTAACGGGCCAATTTACATGGTTGACCCATTGACGGTATGGGCAATCTGCGCCAGTTTTCGGTCCAACGCAACCTAAAGAAAACATACACTCGATATCGCCTAGTTTTTCAGCAAAATCTTTTGTATCAAAATAAGAACGACGTTGGCAATGCCGGTGAATCGTATTGCCGTAAAATAAAGAAGGGCGTCCTAGTGGATCAAGTTCCGGCATGCCATACATGAGTAAATGAGTCAGTGTACCCACAAACCAATCGGGATTAACGGGGCATCCGCTTACATTTATGACTTCTCGGGTTAATATTTTATTGACTCCAACCGAGCCAGTCAGGTTAGGTGCAGATGACGAGGCACCGCCGAAGCTTGCACAAGTTCCGAGGGCTATAACGTAGCCAGCCATATCTCCTAGAGTTGTAACTGCTTCCAAAGCCGTAATCACTCTTCTTTTTGTCCGGGCCACTACGTTGTAAATGCCATTATCTTTAGTTGGAATAGCCCCTTCTACTACCAGGATAAAGTTTCCCTTGTATTTTTTAGCTGAGCCAAACAACAGTTCAAGAGCGTCCGTACCCTGGGAGGCCATAAAGGTATTACTATATAAGAGGTTAATCATATCGGTAAATACTTGTTGCAAATAAGGATAGGTAGTATTCATGAAGGCAATATTGTTGTCTCCGCTATCATTAGTTTCAAGCCATATTACCGGTAGTTTATTTTTACTTTGCTGTAATATATATTTGCGAGCAGCAGGTAAGATTTTTGCCGATAACTCATGATTAGCTATTGTTACGTTGTCTCGACAAAGTTGAATAAATTCATCCTTGTCCATATTACGCCTCAATTCAAGTTTTTAACATGATATGCAAAGAATTTTATAGTGATTACTAAAACACTAAGTATATAAAATAAAAGCCTGCCAATGAGGCAGGCTTAAAGAGATTAACAGCAGCAATCTTCACAACAATTTTTGCTATATAAGAAATTCCATTTTACAGAATGTTTAAGCTCATCGGTAATAATCTCGAATAGCATGTCTCGATGTCGCTGGGTACAGAGCCCAAACATAATTTTCCTATACGTTCCTACTGCGCCGAGTTCACCGAAAATAGCTTTTTGGATAGCATTGCAATCGCTATCTGGCTTTTTGAATTTTTTTGCTCTGCTGCGGGTAGTTCGCAAGTAATTTCTTGGTAAATCATGCGGAACATCTTAAAATGTTTAATTCCTTAGACTCTATCATAGTAACGTACTCCACGTGCATCTCGACTCCATTCATCTATTGTATGACAACTATTTGCCACCACTCTGCAAATGGCTTCCATTCTGCTTTTTTTTACTTCATACCCTACTCTGTCGTGGTGCTATCTTCGCCCTTCAGAATAGTAATTAGCTTCATTGCAGCTCGTGATAATTTCTTCTCCTTGTGATATACGACCCAAACACTAAAATCCGGGCGTGGGACATTCGTAAACTCAATTAACGAGCCGTCTGCAAGCAGTTTTTTGACCATATTTAGCGGCAAGGCGCCACATCCCAATCCCTGCAAAATGGAGTTTTTCATCGCTTCCGCATCGTTGTAGACAATGGACGGTTCATTTTTTTTGCGTCCAAGCGTTTTTTCATATAACGTGCGAAACAATCCCCCTACTTTATAGTCCAACAGAGGATAATCCAAGATGTCCGTGCTGTGATTGAATTTTTCAGCCACCTTCGGATGTACAACCCAAACCAATTGCTCTTTGAACACTTCAAATCCAGTGAGGTAATCCAAAGACAGTTCTTTTTGAATAATTCCCAAATCAAAACGATTTTCCGCAATGCCTTTTGGAACGGTGGCCGCATGAGAGCACATTTCCATGGTAACTGAGCATTGGGGCACTTGTTGTTGAAACATCTGGAGATAAGGCGCCAAAATATAATTGACCGTGGTTGTCGAAATGCCAATTTTAATATTCCCAGGATGAGCGCTTAATGCCTTCTGAGCCTCATCATAGGTCGTCAATAGCTTTTCCGCGTAATCAATCAATTCCCGTCCAGCATCAGTAATAAACAGTTTTTTCCCGACTCGGTCAAATAGCATAACGCCAAAATCTTGCTCTAAAGCGCGTATCTGTCCCGTAATCGCTGGCTGGGAAAAATTCAATTGTTCTGCTGCTTGGGTCATGTTGCCAAGTTTTGCAACCATTAAAAAAGTTTTCAAAAACTGAATGTCCATATTTCACCTTTTTGTCCCATTAGAATGTCAGGTTTGCCATCGTAAAACTATGATTGACGTAGTAACATTATACTCTTCTAATTCCATCTGCTTTCTCCTGCTGAGTAATGTGAAGCTTGCTAAGAAAACCTTATTGATGCAATAACCATTGCCAATTTCACAGATCAATGTACCAGGACTATACTTTAATCAAACCCAAGAAATATTATGAGGAGAACATTAAAAATGGAAATGCTCATATTTTATTTAATTGCTATTTACATTTCAGCAATTGAGACCAGCAAGGAAAGAAAAGAGTACAAAAATTAGTCGATAACTTAGCTGTGTCAGCCCCGATTGCTCATAATTTCGGTAGTTGATCATCATTTCACTCACCTAAAGAACCATAGATAGTTTAAAACAGTAACCTCAAGCCATGGTTGTCTAATATAAAGGCCAAAGAAAGCTATTTTACACAACTCTCTTTGGCCTCTAGTTTTTCTAATCAGCCTATTACTATGTAAATACTAATAAAAATCTCACCTTCTCAAAGAGAGCATATTATCTTATTGAATTCCTGCCGCCTTTAAATACTGATCATCCACAAAATCCTTCACATTTACGTCATTGCGAATTAATTTGTTTTCTTTCAAAAATACCGCGGTTTCCGCAATCGACTTAACAGCCTCATCGGTCAGGCGCAGATCAAAAATTACGTTTTCAAAGCCTGGCCTTAATACCTCAGGCTTAAACCCAGAATTTTTGGCAATAATCTCTAACGCTTTGTCTGGATTGGCTTTAATCCACTTCTCAGCCCGATCCAACACTTTTAGCAATCGTACCGTGATGTCTGGATATTTGCTTAAAAACTCACTGCGACCGACAATTACATTAATATTTTCTTTATATCCCGTAGCATCCGTAACAAGTTTACCGGCTCCCGACGCTACAACATTGGACAGAGTAGGTTCCCAAATAACTGCCGCATCAATATGATTAGATGCAATCGAGGATAAAATATCTGACGACGCCAGATTTACTTGCTGAATATCATTCGGCTTTAGCCCAGCCGACTTCAGATAAATATATAGCAACTGATGGGAAACAGAACCTACCACAAAACCAACCTTTTTTCCTTTTAAATCTGCAGGTGAATTAATGTTTGCACCGTTCGCAGCTATTAATCCGGTTATTTTTGTCCCATTGCTATAAACGCCAATGGCCTTAACATCAACATTATTGGATTTAAGCTGAATAGCCGGTTGATCGCCAACTTGCCCAAAGTCAATGCGGTTGCCAGCAAATGCTTCATTCATAGCCGGACCGGAAGCGAATTTTTCCAGTTCAAAAGTAATCTCGTCTTTTTCAAACTCTTCTTTAAGCCAGCCCATTTCCCTCGCAACTACGATCTGAACATGCCCCGGCTGATAGCCATAATGAACGGTTAGCGGAGTTTTCGCCACAGGTTTTTCTGCTTTCTCGGTTGCTGTCTTACCACCGCAGCCAGACAACGCTACCGCGAAAAAAACTATCATGCATGCCAATACAATATTGCGTAAAAATTTTTTCATTATACCATCTCCCTGAAATTAAATATATAGTTTGCTAAAGATCTACTCTGTATAGATACTCTGTCCCTCAACAATAGTTTCCAACACTCGGATATCCTTCAATTCCACTCTGCCAGATAGCGGATTGTCTGATAAAATAACTAAATCGGCAAATTTACCCGGTTCAATCGAACCCCTGGTTGTCTCAGTGAAACTTTGCCATGCAGCATGTATGGTCAGTGCCTTCAAGGCGTCTAATGGTGTAATCCTTTGCTTTTCACCAATGATTTGCCCGCTCGCCGTTTGGCGCTGTACGGCTGACCATGCTAAAAACAGCGGATTTATGGGCACCACCGGCGTATCGGAATGAATGGTAAAGCGCATATCCCTGATAACGGCTGAATGCGCCGGATTCATGCGAAAAGCGCGTTCAGGCCCTACAAAGATTGCCGCATGACGATCACCCCAATAATACGTATGCAGACTAAAAAAAGAGGGTATTATTCCCAATTGTTTCATCCGGTCTAACTGGTCTTCTCTTACCGTCTGCGCATGCACGATAACGTGACGCGTATTTTGACGGGAATATTTTTGTTGTGCCCCAGCAAACGCATCCAATGCAGCATCAATGGCGGCATCGCCATTACAATGAACCGCCACCTGCCAGCCTTCGCAGTGGAGTTTTTCAATCTGCCCAAACAGATCATCCCGTTTGATTGCTGGCCAGCCGCTATAATCGGTTGGCAAATCATGCGGAATGACATAATAGGGCTTACTCAAATAGGCTGTATAAATTTGAATGGAACCATCGAAAAATAATTTGCCCGAAGTTAGAGAGAGTCTGTCCGGATCAACTCCTTTCAGTATATTCTGTTGCTGTATCTCATCGAGAATGTGCGGGCATGCCCAAACAATAACCCTTAGCGGCAGTTCTTTTTGCTTTATGGCTGTTTTTAAATTACCCAGAAAATCAATATCAGACAGATAGCCTACCTGTGTAGTCGTGATTCCTCGTGCCGCATACTCCACCGCCGCTTGCTGAATGGCTGACAGCTGCTGGCTATGTGTAAGTGCTAACGCCTCAGCAATATATTGAAATCCTGTTTCTACAAAAAGCCCCGTCGGCTCATTAGTAAGGGCATCACGTTCAATATATCCACTCTGCGGAACACCTGCCTCTCTATTAATACCCAGCCTCTTCAGCGCCGCTGAATTTACCACAAAGCGGTGCATGGAGCAATGAATTGCTGCAACTGGATGATCTGTTGAAACTTTATCTAAATCCAGGCGATTGGGATGTCTGTTTTCTGCGAGCAGCGTATCGTCATAGCCAACACCCACAATCCATTCCCCTACTGGGGTTTGCTTTGCTTTTTCCTGCAGGCGCAAAATTACTGCAGCCATGTTGCTTGTAGTTCCAATCGGCGGGCTAGCTAAATCTACACGATATAAGGAATTTGCACCTGACATAGGAAAATGGCTGTGCGCATCAATAAAGCCTGGCAGCATGGTTTTGCCGTCCAAATCAATAATTTGCGTCCCTGCCGTACGCAGGTACAAAATATCCTTTTCCGAACCTATGGCTTGAATGCGTCCGCCACTAATAGCTACAGCCTCGGCGATCATATCGCTGCCATCCATGGTAATAATCGTGCCATTTATATAGATCGTGTCCATCTCATATCTAGCTCCTTTTATCAACTCATACCTGCCTACCAGCCCGTATGTTCCGTTCTGGAAATTAAGTCATCCTGTAAATCTGCCGACAAATCAACAAAGTAAGCACTGTAACCAGCAATTCTCACAATAAGGCTACGATATTTTTCTGGATCTTTTTTAGCTTCGAGCAAAGTTTGCCGATTAATAACATTAAACTGAACATGCCACAAACGCAAATCACACCAAGTTCTAATGAAGGATACCAGCTTTTCTGTGCCTTTTTCGCCCGCCACCACCGACGGACTCAGCTTTACATTGAGAAGCCGCGACGCCCGTTCCCGATAATCTGGATTTTTTGAGGCATAGTTAGAAAGCAGCACTGCGGTTGGCCCTTTACTGTCCGCCCCTTGCGAGGCCGATGAACCATCAGACAGTGGCGTATATTCCTTTCGGCCATCCGGCGTAGCGCTCACTACCTTGCCAAACGGCACATGAGAAGTAAACGGCACTAAGCGAAGATCGAGATGAACTCCTAATTCTTTAGAATATTTACGAGTAAATTCCAAGCATTCCTTATCCAGCTGCTTAGCGATAGAATCCGCATACTCATTGTTATTGCCGTACTTAGGAGCATGCAATAGGAGCTGTCTGGTAAATTCATGCCCTTCAAAGTTCGTTTCTAGCGCAGTTATTAATTCCGGGATACTCAGGCGTTTTTCTTCATATACCAATTTTTTAATAGCTGCCAGAGAATCCACTACCGTAGCATATCCCATAAATTCAAAATACCCTAAGTCGATGCCACCCTCAATGCGCGATTCGTGAATATCTTTATACTCTTTCATGCAAAGATCATGCAGCGCGGAACCTAATGGCCAAGCAAAATGCTGCGGACGAAGCCGGATAATGACATGCTGCTGAATAAAGGCCTGTTTCAAAAAGTTGATGTGCTGCTTAACATACGCCTGCCAAAAAGTTTCCCAATCCTGCCATGCTGCTGGATCACCCAACGCCAACCCAATTTGCTCATTACCGTATTTTCTCATTTTGCCATTATGCAGTGTCATTTCTAATGCTGCCGGGAAATTGATATATGCGCAGGGACTCGTATACGTATCACGGTTTGGCATCCTCGCTTCCGAACAACCAGATACCGCATAGTCATAGGCTTCCGCAAACGTTGCGCCTTTTGACAATAATAAGGGCACCACTTCTTCATCATTGATCAGTTTAGGAAAGCCCGAGCCTTCCTTAATTGTTTCCGCCACTTCATAGAGATAGCGTTGCGGTGAACGCGTATGAATTCTTGCCGCTAAATCCGGATAGTGCAAAGGAAATTCCCGCTTGGATTGTAAAAAGAGATATGTCAGAGTGTTGGTGGCATCTTGTCCGCCAGGCGTTTGTCCCCCAATGGTCACTGCCTCCCAATGAGCATAACCTTCATTAAATGACCCGCCGGTGGGAGAAATATATAAATCAATAAACTGCGCCATAGCCAACCACATGCATTCTAAGAGTTCAAGTACCTTTTCCTCAGTAAGTACGCCGACTTCCATATCCCTTTGATAATACGAATACAAATACTGATCCATTCGACCATTAGAAATAATCGTGCCCGTTTTTTGTTCCATGCGGGAAAACATTTGCGTAAACCATTGGGATTGCATCGCTTCCCGGAAATTACGCGCCGGATTTTCCGGCACCCATTCGCACACTTCAGCAATTTCTAATAATTCCTGCCTACGCACAGGGTTTTGTTCCGAGTTCGCCAGTTGGCGCGCCAGTGCCGCATGGCGCTTCGCCCAGAGTATAATTGCTTCCGATGCCAAAACAACTGATTGCAGAAAAGGAGCTTTCTCCAAAGAATCTCGTGCGCTAAGAGGGTCCAGTCGCGATAATTCTTCTTCCGCTTCCTCTTTAATTTTCTTAAATCCCTTTTTGAGTACTTTTTCATAATCATGTACCCACTGGATGGAGGAGCGAAATGAAGCGGTCTCATTGACGATAAATCGAGATTCCAGTACATTGTCGGGATTATAAGTATATTTGAGAGTTTCCTTTGGTAACGCTTGAACCAAGTGTTCATGAAAGGTCTTACCTCGCCAATATGGTGCGATTTCATTAACCACAATCTGCACATCTTCAGGTGCAATATTGAACGGTGCGCCGACCCGTTTAGGAAGTTCTGCTAAGCCAATATCTAAAAAATCGCCATCTAATTCTGGATATAAAATACCATAGCGCCCAATGCCGCCGCTCCGTCCTACCAGCAATTGATGCTCATCAATATAGACGGTAATGTGTTCTGCAATGTGTTTCATGGCCTTCGCCCAGCGTAAAATAAGCGGCTCCCCCTCGGTTTGCCGAAAAGACTCCGTAAAATAACGAGCCCTTTCTACGTCAATTACCGGACGTAAATTTTTAAAGCCTTCTAAAATAGCATTCGTTCTCGGACGATGCTGCGCCGCTTTTCCGGCGATTTCCTGCTGAATGCGTTCTTCTTGCGGTGATAATACTACCATAAAAATTCCTCCTCTAAGTTGTTGCTATATCTGCTAAATACACTCCTGTAGACCAAGTTCCATTAATAAGCGCGTCAAAAGATACAACCGGGGAACTATTGATTTTACATCTGCGCCTTCCTGAACCGTATGGTTCTGTCCATTACTGACGGGACCCACACTGCATAATGTTGCTTCATTAACAGCTGCCGCCCATCCGGCATCTGTCGCGGCAGCACCGCTGGCGAGCGTAAGCGTAAGCCCAATTTCTTGATAAACCTGTTGGGCTAATCCGGCCAGTTTTAGGTTCTTTGCCGATTGTACAAAAGGCGGGAAGGCCAACTGAAAGCTAGATGTCACTTGCGTGCCGGAAATTTGCGTTTTCTGAGCTAATGCCCATGCGGCTTGTTCTACACGATCCATTTCTTCAGGACTATGCGCATACACACGCATAACTGCTCTAGCTTGATCAGGCACCACGTTCTTTTCGACGTTATCCATTCCCGCTTCCAAAATGCGTGTAGTAATAATGGTACCGGCTTCTTGATTTGCTAATTGATTCAGGTGCAATACCTGATATGCTAACTCATCTGCTGCGTTGTATCCTTGCCACGGATAGGCCGCATGAGCCGTCCGCCCTTTTACCTCCGTTACTAAATTACCGCTGCCCACACGCTTTGTGCAAATTCCATCACCTGGCAGACCCGCTTCAGCGCACAATACACAATCATGCTCGCGCGCCAGTTTCATGATTAGTTCCCTAGTTTCATGTGAACCATTTTCCTCTTGACAGTTGGCTAGTAGGGTGATTTTTTTATACGCTGTATATCCTAGATTCCGCAAAATTTCCAACGCATGCAAACATTGCACAATGCCTGCTTTATCATCCGAAACACCCGGACCATGAGCTATCCCTTCGTCATCAATATGGAACGGTCTCTCTACGGCGGCCCCTACTGGAAATACCGTATCCATATGTACTAAAAGCAGTATGCTGCCCCCTCCATTTCCTTCAATCGTTCCCACCACATTGTAGCCGTCCTGTCCATCATTCACAGGGTACGTAACCACTGTCGCACCCAGCCCAATCAGTTTATTTACTATAAAATCGCCCATTTGCGCCAAGCCATCTTGGCAACACGTGGGTGAATCAATCGCAACAAGGGCTTGCCAATCCTTAATAAATGAGACTTCCACCTGTTGACAAGCTGCTAAAACCTGTTCAGAATCTTTCATGTTATCCATCCCCTATTCTTGTCGCATTGCAGGTATTACTTCATGCTCTCCAAGGCTTTCTGAATTGCAGCCGCAATGCGATCGGCCTCATTTTGCGTAAGAATAAGCGGCGGAGCCATGGTCAGCACGTTATTGTGTCCCGGCACACTACGATTCATTTTCCCTATAAGTACTCCCTCTGCAGCGACTTTGCCAACCACTTCAGCCATATACGCCTCACTGGCTGGAGTCTTAGATTGTTTGTCAGTTACCAGTTCTATACCGATAAATAGTCCTTTGCCACGAACATCTCCAATCATTGGCAAATCAGCAAACTCCCTTAGCCGATTTGCTAAATAGTTTCCAATACGAGCGCTATTTAAAATTAGTTCCTCTTCCTCAATGATCTTTATGTTTTCTAACGCTGCTGCGCAAGCGCCGGCGCTGCCGCCAAACGTACTGATGTCACGGAAATAATCCAAATGCTGTTGAGGTTCATGCTTAAACGCATTGAATAGTTCTTCGGTTGTTATAGTTGCTGATAGTGGCATATAAGAACTAGTAATACCTTTGGCCGTCGTGAGAATATCCGGTTTCACCTCCCAATGACTGTGACCAAAGGCTTTGCCTGTCCTGCCAAATCCAGTCACCACCTCATCCACAATTAGCAAAACCTCATACTTACGGCAGATCTCTTG
Organism: Sporomusa sp. KB1; assembly: GCF_007830295.1. Taxonomy (GTDB): domain Bacteria; phylum Bacillota; class Negativicutes; order Sporomusales; family Sporomusaceae; genus Sporomusa. Next base: position 402,932 of record NZ_VLKC01000001.1, read on the forward strand.
AATCACGCTAAAATACTCATCGACGGGAATAATAATGCCCCCACCAGCAGTGATGGGTTCTAAGATCAACGCGCCAACACTATCCGGACCTTCTTTTCGAATGACGTCTTCTAAGGCGTGCGCGCACTCTAAATTGCAGCCAGGGTAATTCTTATTAAACGGACAACGATAGCAATATACAGGCGGAATACCAGCGAAACCAGGAACCAACGGTTCATATCCCTTTGTCCGCTCTCCCTGACCCGTAGCGCTTAACGCACCCAGCGTTGTACCATGGTAATCCCGCTCACGATATAAAATCTTGTATTTATCCTGCTTAGGATGAACGAGACGATTATACTGCCGGGATATCTTAAAGGCCTTTTCATTCGCTTCTGAACCGCTGTTCGACAGATAAACCCGCTGAAAATGCGGCAGCAATTCAGTCAGTTTTTTAGCCAGTAAAATAGCCGGCGGATTCCCTGCACTACCAGCATAATAAGAAAGCTGCAGTAATTGTTTGTGAACGGCTTCAGCGATCGAACTCCGGCCATATCCTGCATTGACACACCATACGCCACCGGCCAGAGCATCCAAATACTCTCTGCCATGAACATCCTTCACATAAGCACCATGCCCTTCCACCATAATGGGTGGTTCTTTACTTTCAAATGCTTTGTGCTGCGTAATATGGTGCCACAAACATTCCCTATCCATTTCAATAAGTTTTTCTGTGCTAACATTATATTCTCTCATAGTACATCCTCCTAAAACTAAAAGGTCGGAAAGCAAGTTATGCTCTCCGACCTTTAGTTGTTTCTAATCAGTCGTATAGTGAGTTATGAGGCTGTTATGGCGCTACAACCTTTAGTTTTTTTCTAATCAGTTATAACATGTTCGCAGCCACTGTCATCTTTTTCTCTTACGTGTTAGATTGATGCGAAATGAATACATATCCGCCCGATACAGACTTTTTTCATATTCCCACGGTTTACCTTCCAAATCAACCACCAAACGTTTAGAAAGTAATGCACAACTGGGTGCAGCCGACAAATTCAATAACTTTTTTTCTTCTGCTGTAGGAATAATCGCCGTAATGGTTTGCTTAGCTTCCCATAACGTAATGCCTATCTCATTTTCCAAAATCTCATAGGTAGATGCATTATTTAAGTCTACCTCAGCCAGTTTTTGCCCTATTTTCAAAGGATAATACTGCTTTTCCACTACGATCGGCACATCATTCGCTAGCCGCAGTCGATTCGTTTCATAAATCTCCTTAGTCCCAAATATAACAGCAACATCTTGCGGTGAAGGGACAATGCCTTGACTTAACAATCTAATGTTTGGTTTCATTCCCATATCCTGAACGATTTCAAAATACGTACTAAGATTCCCCAACCATTCTTCGATTGATCTCGCCGAAACGAAGGTACCGAGACCTTGCTTTGTTTCGAGCACTCCTTCCTCCGTCAGCGTACGAACAGCTCTCCTAATGGTTGCCCGGCTGACGCTAAACATTTCCATAAGTTCATATTCCGAGGGTATCTTCTCTGTATAAGTCCCTTTTAATATTTCATTGCGCAAAACATTTCTAACCTGCAAGTGCAGGGGCATTGCGTCCGTTTTATCTACAGTAAACATTACCCACCTTTACGTTTATAAAAATTATCTACCAAACGTTAACGTAGTTATATTATACCATCATCAGGATGTCCGTACAAGTTGGTTTTTTATTTTTCCTCAACTGATTTTGCCAGCTGTCGCATGACAGATTCACTCAGCATTACGTTTCCCAAAGGATACTCTCGGCCTAGTGATTGGTACTTCGGCTGCCCCATACGATGATACGGCAAAAGTTCATAACTAGCATTGGTGGTGGTGACTTTTGTAAGATTATCTAAACTAAGTCGGTTGTCTACCCCGGTATGCTGCTTATGCCGCAAGCCAATCAAGGCATTTTATGTCATAAATGAGCGTGTCCAAATACTCACAGACTTTTTTTAAGTTTTCCCCGGGAAGGACCACCGGAAAACCGCGCGACTTTGTGGGACCCATGTCACCTTTTCTATGCGCTTGTCCTTTATGGTTTGATTGAGTTGCGCCGCAATAATGATTGCTTCCGGGATTTCAAGAATAGGCCATCTTCCTTCGCGCTATTCTTTTGATAAACTATGGAAAAATGCTTTTAATTCCAGTTTGGTATCAGCAGGCATAAGTGTATCCAGAATACCAAGGATTGCGCCCTGTATCCCGTACAGCATGTGGAGGCAGGCGCCGGGGTCGCGCTGGAGACGGATGCGGCGAAACGCTTCCTTCGCACCAATCTCCCGGAGCTGCTCCGGCGTTTCAATGCCGACAGCCAGCAGATTTGCTTCTAATATTTTGCCTATGTTGGGCAGTTTGGACAATTTGCTCATACAACGCATCCCTCTTATTCCTGTGCAATCTCACCCTGTACCGTAATTCCTAAACGCAGTCAAGCGCCTGTATCAATTTTATTCATGCAACAATCAAACCCACTCGTCCAACGGGTGGGTTTGTTCGCTCCTATAAGGGGCTGCTACCGACCAGCGCCTAAAAACGCCGGCTTTCACTTTGTTCAAGCCTTAACGTCTTTGACTCGTTACCACCCTTAAGAAAAACAGGGGGGACAGGGATTTCATTATAAGTTATTTCTAGTTAATTAAGCTTTTTGGCGAAATTCATTATCTACGTACCATATCCTTTGTAATCTCACTCAGGCTAAAAGCACCACACATCGCCATCGTATCCTTTAATTCTTCAGCCAATTTTTCAATATAAATCTTCACGCCCTCCTTTTCACCGCCATAGACAGCTGTTACAAACGGACGACAGATTAGGACACCGTCTGCACCAAGTGCTAGGGCCTTGAAAATATCTGTACCAGAACGGATACCACCATCAACAAGAATCTTCATCTCGCTTCCGACAGCCTCTGCGATTTCAGGAAGCACTTCCGCAGTTGACGGACACTGATCCAGCACCCTGCCGCCATGGTTAGAAACAACAATTGCTTTTGCTCCTGCTTCTTTGGCCTTCAGTGCGCCCTTTATGTTCATTATCCCTTTTACAATAAACGGAACACCTGCAATTTCGGAAATGCGACGAAGCTCATCAACTGATTTCCCACCAGCCGGAGGTGTCATATTTTTTAAGAAAGGCAATCCGGCTGCATCTATATCCATGGCAACAGCAAAAGCTGCTGCCTTATGTACCAGATCCATTTTCTCGTTAATTGTATCCATATTCCATGGTTTAATAGTAGGAATACCACGACCATTCACCTTAGCTATTGCCGCTGTTGCACTCTCCATGACTTTCGGATTTGTACCATCACCGGTAAACGCAGCTATTCCATTTTCCATGCAGGCAGAAACCAGAATATCATTATAAGTCATATCGCTAAATTTATCACTGTAGTGCATATTTACCGCACCAACAGGTCCCGCAAAAAATGGATATTTGAACGTCTGTCCAAATAATTTCAATGTTGTATCTACTGGTCTGCTCTGACAGAGTGTATCCATATTGACACGAATCTCCTGCCATTTCTGGTAGTTGCGGATGGCTGTGTCTCCAACGCCCTTTGCCCCTGGTCCAGGAATGCTGTTTTTACAGACAATACCATTGCAGACATTGCATGCCTTGCAGTAACTACCGATACAGGTACGTGCATTTTCCAGTACTTCCTTATAATTCATAATTTTCTCCTTCTTTCCTTATCTTTTTAAGTAATTTACTGATTAGAATTATATTATACACTATTTGCGGTTTCTCTTCTTTGCAGGAGAATTACTGACTCGACGTATGTACGAAAGTTATCAATCGATTATCGATGTTAGCAACATCCTCCTCAAACATCTTCATTATCGTATCAGGATTGACCGGCATCCCTTTCACCGTAGCATCCATATCCATGGTCGCCCGTGTATCAAGTCCTACCAGCGCAGCGACCAAAAATCCGCCAAATTCTCACAGTAGGAAGATACCGAAATCCGTTCCAGCAGCCGTTCGAGCATGAAATTTTGCAAAACGTTTGCGCTGAGATATTATTTTCGCCCCTCATTTTGTTTTAAGTACATTTCTATAATACCAACACTGAAGCATAGCGACAAATTCTTTTTTTCGTTTTCCCGCCCCCTCATTTCCGTTCTATCAACGCTACGTACTCGACGTGTCATTTGATAGCTACGTGATACTGATTCGCGAAATTGAAGTTTCGCGGAAAGGTTCGACAATATTTTACCCGGGGGTTCCTATACCTTTCTGGCTACTACAGCTATCCAGTCGCTACTCTCCTTATATTCTGTACCGTCAAGAGCACTGCAAACGTATTCTATTTCAAAGCCATTATTGTTCAATACCTGTGAAATCGTCGGCAATGAATAGTCGTGAAACCAAAGCCGGTATGTTTTAATCTCGCCGGCTTCATCTATAACAGTATATTGATCTAGCCAAGTATCCTGTTTGGGATAACCAAATCCCTGTTCCAGAACTATATGCCTATTGGGCCGCCAAAAACCACCATCAGAATAGTACCACCTGTTTTTTATTCCTTCACTCATCCTTAAATTATGAGTGGAGACATCAAAAATAAACCGTCCGCCATCTTTCAATGCTCTGTGAATAAGCCCAAGCAACCGATTCCGCGTCTCGTCAGAAAAGGTACATAACTCCCCATATATTTGTTGCACACAATCGAACACACCATCATAGTCAATATCAAAAAAGCTTCCGCAAATATAATCAATGCTTAACCCTTGCTCTCCAGCTTTCTTCCGCGCATAATTGATTGATCTTCTCGAAATATCAATACCCGTTACCTTTATGCCATGCATACAAAGTCTACTGCTATACAGACCTGGTCCGCATCCCAAATCAAGCACCTTATCACCTTGGTTTATAATTGAAGCACCAAGAAGATGCTCTACTGTTTTTTCAATAGACTCCGTCCTTCTACTCGCACCGTCAACATTGGGATTTAAATGATTTTCAAGCATACTCTTTGAAATGTGCGGGTCATCCCAAAATAAAGTCTCGCCTGGTTCAAACAGTTTTGGTCTTCTTCCCGAGTCAGCCAAGCATTCAAAAATCTTTTGAAACATCTTTTCGTTTTTCTCCATCAAAATCCTCCTACTTTCAGATAATCTCTAAAATATAGCTCATCCCAATCGCCCAGATACCTAACATGAAGATGATATACTTTTTCAGCAAATCCATCCGTTGTATATCCTTTATTAAATACAAGTCTCAAATCCGGCCCATACTCACTTGACATAAGTATCCAGCCATTAGTTTTTAGGGTTTCAATTAGATTTGTAATGTGACAATTATTTTCTAATTCTAATAAAATATCCACAGTCGGCTTTGAAATCATTCCTTCTACCGCACTGCTTCCAATATGGTTGATACGTTTTATATACACATTGTTGATACAATTAAAAAGTTGTCTTTCTTCGATTTTATACCATTCTTTATATTGGGGATTGTACTCTTTTAGGATAATGGGAAATAACTCCCACAATTCTTTCAATGACATCGCTGATAAGTCTTTTTTCAATGCTTGCCACCTCATCAGTAGGTTTGCAAAAGTTTACTGCTCCAAGCAATGATTTTATCGTAATATGAGGCTAAATCCGTTCCATTCATTGCGGTTAGCTTTTTTCTATCCATACAAATATTCATTATCTCTTTATCTATCCCTTTTAAATGTTTTTCCAGATCTGTCTTGCTGCTTATATATTGATTTGTTTCATCAAAATATTTGGCCTGCAAAATAAAAAATGCCGGCTTGTAAAGTGCCGATAACGTTTCGGGGCTGTCTTTAAAGATGAAATTATGGCAGCACGCATGATACAGATTGCACGCACCTATTTTTATAGCACGTTTAACATCATCTTTGCTAATGAGCGGCAGCAAATAGTCTATACTACCGTAGATTGGCTGCGTATCATAATAGAATTAAAATAAATCGGATTTTTCCCAATTTGAAATTTCACTTTGTCCGGAAATAAATCCGCAGGCTTTTTCCTTATAAGGCATTTGGGAAATTATAGCCCGATATTTTTGCAGATCTTTCATAGTTAGCTCATTCAGAATAACCACAATATCTATATCACTGCTATCATTCGCTTCTTTTCGTTTGTAGCTTCCCTGCAAACCGATAAAGGCAACCCTATCTCTATATTCATTTTTTATTTTTGTTACAAGTTCATCTATCCAATCATTTATAAAGAAGGGCATTTTTTCACCTCGCAATTTGTCCAAAGCATTCCATCCAGCATACATAATCAGTTGCGGCGTACAAGGTGTTTAATTTCTATTGCCGCCTGTTCCGCTGTAATATCACTCACATCAATTTTTTTTGTATCCATAGAATGGTATAAAGCAAGTCGGGGTATGCTTCTTTCAATAATATCACGATTACGGATACCTGCCTCCACATCGTATTGCAGGCGAGCTGCCAGTGCCTGCTCGGAACATATTAGCGATATTTTATGAAGTTCAAACTCCCAACCTTGCAGCCGCATCAGTAATTGATTGAAAATATCCTCTTGATGGATTACCCAGCAGAAAATTACATACTCGTACCCAGTATTATTCAAAAACGATTTGAGCAGATAGCAGATGTTGTCCAGCACCATCGCTTTGTTTTCTTCCGAAACAACAAACGGGTTCATATTCCAACACCAGTCACCATCCAACCAAACTCCCGGCGGCAAAATCTTAAGCAGCTGTCTACATACCGCGCTCTTGCCAACCCCCATTGTACCATTGATAATTATTAGCTTTTTCATTTTTCAAAATGCTCTCTTTCGGCTTCCAATTCTTTATTAGGCTTAATCAATAAAAGTGCATCCATCGTGGAGTATCACCACGAAAGTTAGCGACCCTATAAAATATCTTATTCCCCTTTGTAGCGGTTGCCATATGAAATTGCACAAACAGTTAAAACGTGAAGAATTGGCAAAGAAAGTATGATTTCACAGTATAAGCATAATGCCACGTAACATCCATAATAGCATTTATACTTGATTAACAGTTCACCCGGGCCAACTGCACGACTTCATATCAACGCGGCCATCCATTAGGAATGTCACACCTTCGGCTACCAAAAGAGCCTTGCGTATATTTGCATACATGCCGCCTGTAATGGAGCCGTCCGCCATAACGACCCGTTGCCACGGCAAATGCTCCGGGCAACAACGCATAGCCCAACCGACCACACGCGCCGCGCGGGGGCGTCCCAACATCCGGGCGATCTGGCCATATGATACCACTCTGCCGTAAGGTATTTGCTCGACAACGGCGTACACTTGCTTAAAAAATGGATTCAAAATAAACTCATCCTGACTTGTTTATAATTATCTTCATTATAAAACACAATACCAAATTACAAAAGATTATTATTTTTCGTAACACCAAATGACAAGTAAACTATAATTTCTTTGTATATAACTTTAATTCTGTAGCCTTTGTAAAATAAACTTTCTTTTGATATGTTTTATTTGTGACTGAGCCGATTCCCACTGGCGTACACTACACTGAGGTTTAAACTAGACAACATAACAAAAATGAAAAAACTTACATTTCTCTGTAATACTTCTCAAATTTTTCCACGCTTTTCTACCGTCTTAACCAGCTTGGTCAGTGTCTTATTTACCGGTGTAGGTATGCCTATTTTTTTCCTTCCTCCACTATAGCGCCATTGATCGCGTAATCCTAACAAAGGAAGGATAAGGTACAATAAGTTTCGCAAATTGAAATACGGCTAAAAAAGAGGACAAGTTTGCAGTTCCCCGGTAAAATGAAGTCACCACACACCATTTACCGAAAGGGGAAGAGCAAACATGTCCAAAGAAATTATACAGTTGAATGAAGAAATCATCAAGGTAGAACTGAAGGAACTGGTGCGTAGCAGCGTGGAGGAAACGCTCAATAACTTGCTGGATCAGGAAGCCAAAGACCTAACCCAGGCGGCCCGATATGAGCGTACTGAAACCCGTCAAGGTTACCGCTCCGGTCACTACGACAGGCGGTTGACTACTACCTCCGGCGATGTCACGCTGAAAGTTCCCAAGCTCAAGGGCATTCCTTTTGAAACCGCCATTATCGAACGCTATCGCCGGCGGGAAAGTTCCGTAGAAGAAGCGCTCATCGAAATGTATCTAGCTGGCGTATCCGTCCGGCGAGTGGAAGACATCACCGAGGCTCTGTGGGGCAGCAAGGTATCGCCGTCCACCATCAGTGAGTTGAATAAGAAGGCCTATGTCCACATTGAAGAGTGGCGCAGTCGGCCGCTGCAAAGTGGTAAGTATCCCTATGTTTACGTCGACGGCATTTACTTACGCCGCAACTGGGGCGGTGAATATGAGAATGTGAGCGTATTGGTGGCGATTGCCGTCAACGAAGACGGCTACCGTGAAGTGCTGGGAGCGGCCGAAGGCATGAAAGAAGACAAAGTCAGTTGGCTGGAATTCTTCAAATGGCTGAAAAGCCGCGGTTTAACAGGCGTCCAACTGATCATTGGTGATAAATGCCAAGGGATGCTGGCAGCGGCAAATGAGGTCTTCCCCCAGGCCAAATACCAGCGCTGCACTGTTCACTTTTACCGCAATGTCTTTTCAGTTGTTCCCCGCTCCAAGGTCAAAACGGTTGCGAAAATGCTCAAAGCGATTCATGCGCAGGAAAGCAAGTCCGCTGCCCGGGAAAAGGCGGCACAGGTAGCAAAAAGCTTGCGCGACATGAAACTCAAAGAAGCGGCGGCCAAAATCGAGGAAAGCATCGAGGAAACGCTTGCTTATGCCGACTTTCCCGGCGAGCACTGGACAAGAATCCGGACTAACAATGTGATTGAGAGACTCAACCGGGAGATCAGGCGGCGAACCAGGGTCGTGGGTGCTTTCCCGGATGGGCAGTCCGCTCTGATGCTGGTCTGCGCCCGCCTTCGCCACGTTGCTGGAACCCAGTGGGGCAGTAAAAAGTATATGAATATGAAACATCTAGAAAATACCGACCCTGAGTCGGATTTTAGTGATGACTGATTTTACTACCTAGGACTGCAAACCTTTTTGCGAAACTTTCTTGACACTACCAAAGGAAGCTGCTGCTTCTGTTGTTTATAGCCATAAACTTCTGGAACCACACGCCTAGAAGCGTATACTTTTCATCAGACAACCAAAAGCTCCTACCTGTAAAATCAAGTAGGAGCTAGTTTAGTAGTCAAGGATTATGAAAATCCTCCAATTCCAACTTGGCAATTTCTTTAATTTCCTCATCTGTAGCATTCTCCACGATCATACGCATTATTTCAGTTTCTAACGCTAAGCGTACAGAATACCAATCTCGCATCATCTTTTTTTATCCTGCATAAAACTCATGCCTAACGGATCGGAAGACATTCCTGGATTTTCCGCTACAAAAATTCCCAACGCCTTTTTAATGACTAAAACCCCATTAGCTTCCAGAGTTTTAACTGCTTCTCTTATTGAGGTACGGCTAACACCAAACTGTATTGCCATTGTGCGTTCGTCAGGTAATCTATCCCCCGGGGATAGTTCCTTCTTGAGTAGAATTGCATCTCGTATTTTAATCGCGATTTCTTCTGATTTAGGTTGAGCCCCTTTTTTCATATATCAGAACCCTCACAGGCCACATTGAGGCAATACTTAGGAAGGGTGGAGCGCATCTATCATACTTTTCCTCATATAACTAGAGTTTTGGTCTTCTTGCCTGTATTTTTTAAAATTTATAAGCGTTATCTTCTTTTTCATATTCTACTATCTCCTAATATTTTTCTTAACTAGTAATTTTATGTTTAAATCGCATCCAAACAGCAATTTAGAGACACAAGAAAGAAGAAATCACTTACCACAGTTCAACCACTTTAAGAGTTCAACTACTTCGTAACTGTTGTTCCTTACCTGTCCAATTCGAATATGTGGTTTACTTTTTCCATGAAAATCGCTACCACACGTAGCGATGATCCCGCTCTTCCGACAAAACTGGAAATAATGATCTTCCTGTTCTTTCGTATGCCAAGTAGTAAAAGCCTCGATACCCATAAGTCCGAACTCCAAAAGATCACGAAGCAAGGAATCATCAGAAATGCTGAGAGTAGCAGCCGGATGCGCCAGGACAGGAACACCTCCACTCTGTACGATAAGACGAATAACATCTTGCACCCCCGGAATGTATCGAGGAGCGTTATATGGTCGACCAGTAACGATCCAGTCAATGCAAAATTGCAATATATGGTTGTCCTGAAATCTGTATTGATTCAAAAGCCGATTATGGGTATTACGGTCATCAAGAAAAATAGCCTGGCTATAACAAATCGGCATGGGCTGCGGGCCATTCTCCAATACCTTTTCTTTATCTAAATAAAACCCCGCCTCACGTAATCTGGCAATCTGCGCATCAATGTTTTCTTTGCGGCCTTTTTCAATTATATCACACCAATGCGTTATGTCGGGGTGGGTATAATCAATGAAATACCCTAGAACATGCAGCCATTTTTCTTTATATATAGTAGAAAATTCGCAGCCTGGTATGACTTCAATTCCACAATTTTTGCCCCAATATATTGCTTCTTCAACATTATAAACCGTATCGTGATCAGTTATTGCGATAGCTTGAAGCTGATTAGTTTTCGCTAGTTTGACTATTTCTTGTGGTGAATATTCCCCATCGCCACTTGCAGCTGTATGTATATGTAAATCTACCATATTTTCCCCGTATAATATTTAATTTAGAATATCCTGACTGATAAGTAAGCAGTTATTGGCAAAACCTAGGAACGGCGGATACGTCTTATAAAAATAAGCTGAGCCTCTGTAAATCTTCGGTTGTTTCGTTTTCTTTTATTTTTACAAAACCTTTTCTCTTCTGCCTAGTTAATGTAACCAATTCTATAAAGATAAATCAAAATTGGCTTTTTAGCTTGCGCAAATAGTAAGCTATACGATAATACTCAATTTCATATCCTTCATTAAGCATTTTTTGTGCTATACGTCGGGGACCGTAACCTAGGTTATGGTAGTCTTTGATAATTATCTCAGCCCTTTTGTCTAAGTTGATTTTCTTTTCATGTTTTGCCTTAGTTGTTACAGATTGATCGTCAGGTTCAAAGGGAAGATGCTCTTTGTCCACTATTACGTAAATAGTATCCTTGCCTTTGATGTCAGATATTAAGGGAGTTGATGCGTCTATGCTGTAGTTTATAACATCTCTCAACTGACGTATATTTCTAGGATAGTTTGCACTCAAAATTGCTTCTTCAGCATCTTTATTAAAACTTAGATTAAAATTTATTCCATGAAGATTCTCTACGGCACGAATATATTTATCTACAAAATGATTAAATAAACTCCTTTTTTCCTCAAAGCTCCTCTCCATTAATGATGGAATATATAACTCGTATTGTGCCAAACGTTGATAAAGTTCTGGCAGCATTTCTTCTTTTAGGTTTTTTGTAGAGGCTGCTATGATTATTACATCAACAGCTATATCTCGACTGCAGCCAATCCTTCGAATACGACCGGATTCGATTGCCTTGAGAAGAAGCGTCTGGTACTTTTCCAGGGCATGAGCTTCATCAAGAAATAAAATCCCACCATTGGCTTGTTCAAATAATCCCTTTTTCTGTTTGGAGCCTGTATAGGCTCCTTCTTCACTTCCAAATATCTCTACGGCAGCAATATCAGGATTTGTAAATTGGCCACAGTTTATTTCAATAAAAGGGGCTTTCTTATCAAGCACACCAACATCTATGGCGTACTTATATATAAGATTGGCTAGCATTGTTTTACCAGTTCCAGATTCACCAATTATGATGGAATGTCTAGGGCCCGCTAATGATCCTACAGTTCTTTTAGCCCTAACTAGTACATTCTGAAGACTCCCCGTATTACCAATAACAGAACTAATATTGTCTTCCGGTCTACTTAGGGTCAGATGGAGTTCCAAACTCTTTATTCTGTTATTAAGTTCTTCAATCTCTTGAATATCTTGGAACACCGAAAAGGCTCCTTGAAATTCGTTATCTATGTATATTGGATAAGAGCTTATCACATATTTCTTTTTTCCAACATAATGAATCTTTTTGTCTAGCAAAGCATTCTTATTCTTTAATACCTTAAGTACGGCCGCTTGCGGATAAAAAGCTGCAATATGTTTACCTATCATATCTGACCGATTACTATTGGCATAGTCAGCAGATATTTTATTTGAGTAAACTAAAATTCCATCACTATTTACTACATTAATACCGTCTTTGCAATAATCAAGTATCTTCTCAAGTAGTTTATGTTTATACAAATCTTCGTACTTTAAAATAAAATCACCCGCATTACAACATTTTTTCAATTTATTCTAACATTTATAACAAATATAAGCAATGAGTCTTGCGGGAAAAGCAACAGCTGTGGATTTGGCATGGTTCTTGCTTGTATTTATGAGCCAAATCAGATTAGGAGGTTCTATCTATGTCCAAATTAATTGAAATCCGCTGGCATGGCAGGGGCGGGCAGGGCGCCAAAACGGCTGCTTTGTTATTAGCTGACGTAGCTTTCAGTACAGGCATGTATGTGCAAGGGTTCCCAGAGTATGGTCCTGAACGTATGGGTGCACCCATTACTGCTTACAACAGAATAAGTGATACAAGGATTAGGGTTCACTCCAACATATATGAACCTGACTATGTTGTAGTAGTAGACGAAACATTGCTTGATTCAGTGCCTGTTACCAAAGGTTTAAAAAATGATGGCGCTATTATAATCAATACCGATAAGACACCAGAGGAAATGAAAAAGCTCTATTCTAACTATGCTTGCCGGATGCATACCATTGATGCTAGAAAAATATCAGAAAAAGCACTTGGCAAGTATTTTCCTAATACCCCAATGTTGGCAGCAGTTGTTAAGATTAGCAACCTTATGGATGAAGCAAAGTTTATTGAAGAGATGAATTTGTCATTTGAACATAAGTTTGCAGCTAAACGGAGTATGATCAACGGGAATATGAATGCCCTTATATCCGCACTTAAGGAGGTTAAATAATGGCTAATAATATAACTATTGATGAAACCATTGTCTGGCAAAAGATAACTCCTGGTGGAGACATTTATGCGAGTGGCAATTCAGAAGAGTTTCATACGGGGGACTGGCGAACCACTAAGCCAATATTTATCGAGGATAGATGTATTCAATGTTTACTCTGTGTCCCTGTATGCCCAGATATATCGATACCTATAAAAGCAGAAAAACGAACAGATTTCGCCTACAATCATTGTAAGGGCTGCGGTATTTGCGCAAGAGTCTGCCCGGTCAATGCAATTGAAATAAAAGCGGAATAAGAGCAGGAGGAGGAAAAAGAAATGTCTATAAGAGAGAGATTATCCGGTAATGAAGCCGTAGCCCATGCAATGAAGCAAATAAATCCTGATGTAGTAGCAGCATTCCCAATAACACCATCGACAGAAGTTCCCCAGTACTTTTCGCAGTATGTAGCAGATGGAATAGTAGACACAGAATTTGTACCTGTAGAAAGTGAACATAGTGCCATCTCCGCATGTGTTGGCTCACAAGCTGCTGGTGCAAGAACAATGACAGCTACTTCCTCCTGTGGTTTGGCGTTAATGCATGAGATTCTCTATGTTGCTGCATCAAATAGATTACCAATAACCATGGCGGCTATAAACAGAGCTTTGTCTGGTCCTATCAATATTAATGCGGATCATTCAGATACTATGGGGTCAAGAGATTCCGGTTGGATACAGATATATTCGGAAACTAATCAAGAAGCTTATGACAACTTCATACAAGCAGTTAGAATTGCAGAACATAAGGACGTTAGATTACCCATAATGGTTTGTCAAGATGGCTTCATTACTAGTCATGCAGTAGAAAATATTGAGCTTATTGAAGATGAAAAGGTAAAAGAATTTGTTGGAGAGTATGAGCCCGAAAACTACCTCTTAAATGAGAAACAGCCTATGTCTGTAGGCCCCTATGATACCCCTGCTTACTATATGGAGCATAAAAGATTGCAAGCAGAAGGAATGCGGAAGGCCAAAGAAATAGCTTTAGAAGTAGCCGCTGAGTTTGAGAAAATAAGCGGTAGAAGATACGAATTGTTCGAAAAATATAAGCTTGAAGATGCCGAGGTAGCTATAGTGGTTATTAACTCAATGGCTGGTACTGCGAAAGATGCAATTGATCAGCTAAGAAATGATGGAAAAAAAGCAGGACTACTAAAGATAAGATTATTTAGACCATTTCCTGCAGAAGAAATTGCGGAAGCCTTAAAACATATTAAGGTCTTGGCTGTAATGGATAGATCAGAGAGTTTTAGTAATCAAGGCGGTCCTTTGGGAGCGGAAATCAAAGCTGCTCTATATCATATTGAAAAAGCTCCTATAATAATAAACTACATTTACGGCTTAGGTGGTAGGGATATTAAAGTAGAAGATGTCAATAGTGTGTATAAGTCACTTCTGTCGATAATGTCAACTGGTATAACTGGAGAAACCTACAGATACCTTTCTGTCAGAAATGAGGAGGAGAAATAAATGGCGTACAATCTTAAACAAGAACTGACAAAGCCCGAAAGATTAGCATGTGGGCATAGAATGTGTGCAGGTTGTGGTGCTCCAATAGCAGTAAGAGGGGTAACACGCGCAGTAAAAGAAGATGATAAACTTGTTGTAGGTTGTGCAACGGGCTGCTTAGAAGTTTCAACATTTATGTACCCCTATACTTCGTGGAAGGATTCTTTTATTCATAATGCATTTGAAAACGCTGGAGCAACTATGAGCGGAGTGGAGGCAGCTTATAATTCCCTTAAAAGAAAAGGTAAAATAAAGGGTGAATATAAATTCATTGCTTTTGGGGGTGATGGTGGTACATACGATATAGGTTTTCAATCACTTTCTGGAGCCATGGAAAGAGGACATGATCTGGTTTACGTATGCTATGACAATGGTGCTTATATGAATACTGGCATACAAAGATCATCTGCAACCCCCAGGTTTGCAGATACTACCACCACTCCATCCGGTGCTGCATCTGTTGGTAAATCGCAGTCGAGAAAAGATCTAACGCAGATAATAGCCAACCATCATATACCTTATGTAGCACAAACAACTTTTACAAAGAACTTTAAAGACTTGCATGAAAAGTCTGAGAAGGCGATTTATAAAAAAGGAGCCGCCTTTATGAATATATTAGCTCCATGCCCTAGAGGGTGGAGATATCCTACTGAGGATCTAATGGAGATGTGCCGGCTTGCAGTAGAAACTTGTTATTGGCCACTATTCGAAGTTGAAGATGGAAATTGGAAGCTTAGCTATATTCCCAAAAATAAGCTCCCGATTGAGGTTTTTCTCAAGCCACAAGGAAGATTTAAGCATTTATTCGCAAAAGATAATGAACATTTGATTGAGGAGTTCCAAAAAGAAGTCGATCAAAGATGGAGTGAATTATTAAAAATGTGTGATGTGAAGCCTTAATAGTCCCGGGAATTCGTTAAACGTTAACCGAATAATCCTGGGGTCTGCGGCAAATTTTGTGTGATTAATAATTTCTTAAGTCAAGTGGAACAAGAGAACCGATGGTATAGACTAACAGGATCGACAGCGCCGCTACTCTGTGCGAACAATGGCAAAGTCGGAGTAAACATGAATGCTGAAATGTACATGAAAACAGCGCTAGCCAGGAGTAAAATAAATTTTTTTGTCCATAAAGGCTCTGAATGAGATTGCTTTTTCAATATATTTCGAATCCTCTTTTCTTTATTTATAAGACTTCGCTAATATTGGAATTCTTCCAACGTCAACAGTTTAAACTTCTGCATACATTGGGTATGTTTGGCCTTCCACTGAAAGAAGATATGAAGCGCACGAAAGCGAATTATAACCAAGATCGATGCATAGAACCATTCGGGGGAGTACGGCTTTTACCGCACTCCCCCCGAATGGTTTTTGAACAGTTGATATAATCAGGCAAACTTTGGAGAGAGGCATGGCATAACAGTCGCTATTCCATGTGGGACATTGGCACTGTATTCTCCGCCCCTTTTGGGACTGGTAGGTAATAGGGATCATCCCTCTCCCTCCTCTCTTTGCCAGTTTCACCTATCCAAATAGAACCCAATAGCAAGACGGCGCCAATCAGCTGTTGCAAAGTCATTTTCTCTCCTACCACCAAAGCTGAAATTAATAGTGATGTAAGAGGGTCGACATAGCTCAATACGGCGATACTTTGGCCTTTTAGTCCTTTCATTCCGACAAAGAACAGATAGAATCCAACCCCGCCATGAAGGATACCCAGTACAAGCATCAATATAACCGTGTCGCCGGTGATCGAAAAAAAATTGAAGCCATCCGTGAACAGCACAAATGGGTACAGTATCGTAACCGACAAGCCAAGCTGCAGAAGCGTATTTGCCAACCCGTCCAGGTCCCGAATAAACTTATTAACCAGCGTCAAAATGGCGTAGAAACCCGCCGCAACCAGTCCGTAGCCGATGCCGAGCAGATGATTCCCGGTTGTTTCCATCCTGCTGTTTTGCAAAATGAGGAACAAGCCGAGCAAAGCAATGCCGATACATACTGCCTTTCTGAGCGACAACTTTTCTTTCAAAATGAAAGGTGAGAGCATAATAACTAAAACAGGTGCAAAATAATAGCTCAGTGCCGCATTGGCAATCGTTGTTTCCTTATACGCCTGAAACAAAAAAATCCAGTTGCCGCTCAAAGCAACGCTCGCTATGAACAGAGGGGCGACATTCTTCTTCACCTTACACCATAATACTTTCTGCTTCGTCCCTACGAAGACGACTAACAGAAACAGGGCGCCGATCAAGCTCAAGAACAACGCGATTTTACTAGAAGGCATGTCGATATATTTTGCAAACACGCCAACTGCGCCGAAGATGATCATCGACAGCACGAAATACAGTTTTTCCTTCACGATATATTCCCGCTTTCTTCTGATTGATGAGATAGTGCATAACAGCAACATCTATAACATAGTTCATTCACATTCACTTGAATTTATTTCATTTATAAGTTATCATATTTTTACAAATTACAAAAATGAATATTTGTCATGATTTCAATGATAAAACCAGATGAAAGGTAAATAAGCATGGACATGAATATTCAGAAATACCTGGCCTTTGTAAAAACTGTAGAACAGGGAAGTTTCACAAGAGCGGCAAGTGCGCTCAACTATTCGCAGTCTGGTATTAGCCGAATGATTAGTGACTTAGAAAATGATTGGAAAGTATCGCTTCTGGAGCGCGGCCGTTCGGGCGTTCGGCTAACTTCTGATGGTCTAAAGTTATTGCCATTTGCCCAAAGAGTGTGTAACGAATACCAGGAGTTACAAGCACAAGTCGATGAAATAAATGGTCTACAATCCGGGTTGATACGAATTGGGACTTTTTCAAGTGTGGCAACGCACTGGCTCCCCAACATTATCCGGGAATTTCAAAAAAGTTATCCTAATATTGATTATGAATTACTGCTGGGTGACTACAGCGAAATTGAACGCTGGATTTTAGAAGGACGGGTAGATTGTGGTTTTCTCAGGCTCCCTGCACACCCGGAATTGGAAACAATTTTTTTAGATCAGGATAAGCTATTAGTGGTTTTACCAGAAAACCACCCTTTAACTAAATGCAAACAAATCCCAATTAATGCGTTATGTGATTACCCCTTCATGTTATTAGAAAAAGGAGCGCGGTCTGAAATATCAGAACTTCTTGAACAATGGAATGTATTGCCCAACATAAAGTTTACTACCTGGGATGATTATGCTATTCTTTCAATGATCGAAGGCGGACTTGGTATCAGCATTTTACCTCAACTCATTTTGCATCGCATTCCTTATCAGGTAGTTATAAAAGAATTGGAAGTGCCAGCTTATCGTAAAATATGTCTTGCAATGAAAGAGAAAAAAACGGCTTCCCTTGCTGTTACTCGTTTTTTAGAATACCTTCCATACAGACATTCTTCGCCTGTGTACACGTAGCCTATTTTGGGTCTCTACTAAATGGCAAGCAGGGCAAATGTCAAGACACTTGCCCTTTTTAGAATTTTCCCCTGCGATCAAATCCAAAAAATTGCTTGTTGGGACCAGCGGCCCAAACCCTGCGACTTCGGGACAGCATGGAGGTGTTGACAAACCCCAGCAAATTCATCACAAAACGTCGAAAATAGCATAAGAGCCCCGCGTATGTGCGAAGGTTCACTCAAAAAAACAGTGCCCGGGAGACTATCCTAGGCACTTAACATTCGTTTAAGTTGAAAGCGGTCGCTGACAAGAGGCAGCGGGAACATATACCACTTTTTTCAGCAGAACAACCAGCGGCGGAGCTTCCCTCCTGGAAATGCTCCGGGAACAAGGGACATTCGATCCCAATCAAGTCGAAAAAGCGCTAATTGAATCGGACGGCCATCTTAGTGTATTAAAAAAATCAGAATATCAAAACCCGACAATGAAAGATTTAAATAACTCCGTAGGCCAGCCCCCAGTAAGCCATCTAGCCGGTACGGAAGTTATAATTGATGGGAATGTTATCGACCAAGGATTAGCCAAGAGCGGTTTAACGCTTCAAAAACTAGAGAACCATTTGCGCAACCTAGGCATCAAAAGTGTTGAAGATGTAACGCTGGCAATGTTTACTCCCGAGGGTAATCTATATGTTGATAAGAAAAGCGATGCCTTATTATAAGGCGTTTAACGATCCGCACGAATGCCTACTGGAGCCTTTCTTCGTCCACGGCCGGCACGCCGCAACTTTCCGGCTATTCTCAGCCCGGCTCCGGCATAGCCAGACTGGTTTTACACCCTGACACACCTGACTTCATCAGGACAGAGTAGAAGGGTGAAACTCCACCTTCGCCGGGTAGAGAGGCCACCCAATTGGTGGCCCGAACCCCCAAGACCCCGGCGAGCGGATTTCCCGCACCGGGTTCTTCAAAAATTGGCTCACAGCACTGCGTACATTTTCGCTTAGTTTTATCGTAAACCTAGAAGAGAGCTTTTAAGTCTCCAAAAACATATTTCTTGTTGAATTTACAAATGCAATCTTATATCACTTCTCTTGGACTTCCGTCGAATGCAATGCCTCTACCTCCTCAGTAATAAGCTGGTTTCCACGCTTAACTTTGCACCCATGCAAGAAATAGTATAAGCACATAATGGTGATAGTGCCGATAGCCATAATTACATACAGTCCGCGGAAACCAATTATCGGAACCAGAAACCCTAAGAAGAACGGACCGATTCCAACCCCTCCATCCGTAAGGGAAAAAAAGGTTGATGTGGCTAGCCCCATGCGATATTGCGGCGATACATTGATAGCAATTGCTTGACCACTTGATAGGAAGGTCCCCCATCCTAAACCCAGAAAAGTGGCGGCCAATAAAAGGACAAAACCATGATGAACCTGACTGAGGATAATCAGTCCAACTGCGAACAGTATAAATGATGGATACATCACAATATTCTCCCCTTTTTGATCAAACAAGCGACCGGTTACCGGTCGGGAAATTAAGATGACCACAGAATAAGCAACAAAAAAGGTGCTGCCGGCATCAATCAAATTGATTTCCCTTGTATACGGGGCCAGAAAACTGAGAATACTCGAAAAGCAAAAACCCAGCAATGCGCCGATAATCGCAATCGGCAAGGCTTTAAATTCAATGAAATTATTTAATGTAAATTGTTTCATATTGTTTAGTTGCTCTTCTGTCAACTCAGGGGCAATTACTTTTAGGAAAAATACGGCAATGTAACTAACGGCCAATAAAATAGCGCACAAACCCATAATCATGTCAAAACTTACATGATTATTAAGATATATGCCCAGAAAAGGGCCGATAGCCGAGGCCAGAGTGGTACTCATGGCATAATAGCCCACACCTTCTCCACGTCGCTCTTTTGGTATAATATTAGCCACAATTGTCCCCGTCGCTGTTGCAGCAATGCCAAATCCTGCTCCGTGCAAAAATCGAATAAAAAAGAGAAACGGCAGGTTGGTTATTTTAAAATATAAAAAGGTTGACAGTAAGTAGATGGTCAAACCGATATAAAGCATTCTTTTCCGCCCTACCTGCTCTATCGATCTTCCGGTAAAGATCCGGGCAAAAAGGGCCGCTAAGATAAAAATACCGGCCGCAAACCCAGCTTCGCTTGGTGAGGCCTGTAATTTGTCCATCGCGTAGATTGCGATAATCACCATCAATATATAATACACTACATAAATGAGAAAATTGGCTATCGAATCAATCACAAAATCCTTAGTGCATAATTGAGGCTCGTCCATTTGCATATTACCATCCTTATTTCTTAAATTATTGTATTGGGAGATAAGTTTCGAAAGCAGGCTAAATTTCCCTTATTTAACAACAAGAACGGAAATTTTCGCATACTGCACGATGGCTGACACTGCCCATAAATTCCTTAATACCGGTTAATCCCCGGCATCTCATAATGATAAGATCACAGTTATGTTCTTGGGCATGCTTTAAAATAATATGAGCGGGTGAACCCTCCAACAAGTACGACTGATGGAAATTAGGAAGCTTAGACAGCTCTTACTCTGCTTTGGCAATGATCTTTTGTCCTTCCTGGTAAATGGCATCCTCGATGACTTGTGAGTTGTCTAAAACGGTATAAGGTAATGGAGGTTGCCATGACATGGACTATTTCAAGTTGCATTGATGAATCTAGCTTTGCAAATTCCATCGCTTTTTCCAGGGCCTTTGGGGCTAAATCTGAACCATCACTGGCACCTAAAACTTTAGAGTACAACAAAATTTTCACAACCTTTCGTTCCATAATCATTTACGGAACCATATTTATGATAACATTGAATATTTATAAATAAAAATACATCATACTCAAACCACCCTTGTTAGTGGTATCGCGCTCGGCAGGAATACATCAATTTTTTGTTAATCATAAGAAACCTGTTCATTCCCGGATAAAATTCGTATAAATGGCTTCTTCTTTCTCAGGGAATGGCACACCAGCCTTGATGCCAGCTTCTTTACATTTCAGGAACCAGGCCATGTTTCTTGCCAGTACGCGCATGGTCTGCAGCCCTTCCAAATCTTTTTTCACCTCTTCCGGCGTGGCACCGTGAACCATATTCCAATAACGCGATGAGATAACAGGCATTTCCGATAGGGTGAAATACTTGTTGAGCTGGTCAAAAGTCGCGGTCGTCCCGGCTCTTCTGGCGGAAACAATGCCTGCCGCCGGCTTTAAATAAAAGGACTGCCGACCGGAACGCAAGTCTGTATAAAAGGCCCGGTCCATGAAAGAAGTAATCGCACCGGTTGCGGCCGCATAATGTACGGGAGAACCAAAAATAAATCCATCGGCATCCTTAGCGAGATCAAGAAAGTCGTTGACACGATCCGAAAAAGTGCAACGCCCGGTTTTTGCACAAGTTTTGCAGGCAATACAACCGGCCAGGGGCTTTACTCCAATCTGGAAGACCTGTGTTTCAATTCCCTCACTATTTAGCGTCTTCGCTACTTCATCAAGTGCAGTATAGGTACAGCCGCTGGCGTGTGGGCTACCATTGACTAATAAAACATTCATAGTTACTTACCTCCATTAGAGCCTTTAACGAAAACATTGAAGAAATACGATTTCTTCCTGTTAATTGCCCGCTCTTTTTGCATATTCTGCCGGGTAACGATCTCCCGAAATTTCGATCTTCGCAAGCGCGTCGTTCAAATCACGCAGTTCTTCGGGAGTCAGTTCGATGTCCGCTGCTCCTAGATTTCCTTCCAGACGCACCAACTTCCGCGTGCCGGGAATGGGAGCAATCCACGGCTTCTGCGCGAGCACCCAGGCGAGCGCAATCTGGGCCGGCGTTGCGTTTTTAACGGCGGCCACATCTTTTACAAGGTTTACAAGACCTTGGTTTGCCGCAATGTTTTCCTGCGTAAACCGTGGGACGATGCGGCGAAAATCTGAACTGTCGAAGCTTGCATCTTTCTGAATAGCGCCTGTCAGGAAGCCCTTTCCTAACGGGCTGAAGGGAACGAAGCCAATTCCCAGTTCTTCCAGCGCCGGCAGCAGTTCTTCTTCCGGCTGGCGCCACATCATGGAGTATTCACTTTGAATAGCCGTTAACGGGCAGACGGCATGGGCGCGGCGAATCGTCGCTACTCCTGCTTCTGATAGGCCCCAGTGTCGGATTTTCCCTTGCTGCATCAGTTCCTTCATGGTCTCTGCCACTGCCTCGATAGGAACGTTTGGATCCACCCGGTGCAGATAATAGAGATCGATTGTATCAACTCTAAGGCGTTTTAAGGACTTTTCCGCCGATTTGCGGATCTCTTCCGGACGTCCGTCCACTACCTGTTTCCCGTTAATGTTTTTAATGCCGCATTTGGTTGCAATGACCATCTTACCATGATAGGAAGCCAACGCTTCACCTACCAGACTTTCATTGTCATCATAAATCTCCGCCGTATCAAAAAAAGTCACGCCCAACTCAATCGCCCGGTGAATGACGGCGATGGCTTCCTTTTTATCCGAGGCCGGACCATAACCATGGCTCATGCCCATACAGCCAAGGCCAATGGCTGAAACCGCTAAACCGCTTTTACCCAACATACGTTTTTCCATGTTTTCAGCTTCTTTCTGTTTAATAGTTTTTGGACTATTTCCATATCTGCATAGCCCGGAGCAGTTTTCGTCTTGCTGAAGTTCTTTATGAATACCCAGTTTGCAACATAAACTTACCTCATACCGATTCTGGACAGCCAGGGTTCGATTTTACTGGCATCATTAGCCGTAAGTCCTTCCAGGATGTTTGCATTGGGGCAAAGGCTCTTAATGGCATCCATGCTTTTTGCGATATCGCCGCTGTAACTAGTACAAAATGGAATTACCGTCTTACCAGAAAGATCATAGGATTCCAGGAACGTGTAAATCGGCATGGGGGCCGTCCACCAGATTGGATACCCTACAAAAATCACATCATAGCCAGCCATATTGTCTACTTTAGTAGAGAGTTTCGGTCTGGCATTTGTTTCTTTTTCCTTTTTGGCAACCTCGACACATTCATTGTAGTCTGTCGGATAAGGTACGACTGTTTTAATCTCAATCATGTCTCCACCGACAAGATTGTGGATTTGTTCAGCGACTCTTTTTGTGTTTCCGCTATGGGAAAAATAGGTTACAAGAATCTTTTTACCTTTGCTATTTGCGGTTTTGTCTTCCGTAGTCTTGGCATTTGGAGCAGTATCTTTGTCTGTGACAGTTGCTGCCGTCTGTTTGGGGGGAGAGGCTGAATTTGCCATATTGCTATTGCCGCAGGCAGTCAGAGAAAAAATCATCAGACTGGACAGAGCCAAGATAAAGAACTTTTTCATTTTTAAGACCTTCTTTCCTATTAATTTTTACAATTCAACTATTGGGAATAAGCTCCAAGAAAGAGTAAATATCAACTTTTTATACAGCATTATCGTTTTGTGAAAAGGTTTCAATCCAGAGATATATTGCGCGTTAGATTTCTATATTATCGGTTGTGGCTTCCACCTATTTTATGTTGCCGTTAGTTTCCAAACCGTGGTAAGACTTAAGCTGAGGATACCAGTGAGGCACTAAAGCCCATAGATATGTTGGACATGGCTTCGCCCTGGTGTCCGGGAGAAGCCAGCATCGCCGTTATCGCATAGGCGGTGACGACGAAAACACCCGTTCCGACCCCGAGTATGACGCGGGAAGCCATCAGGAAGCCAAAGCCCGGAAGGGCCAGCGTCGCAACGATGCCAAGTAAAAAGATCGCGAGAGCCAGCAGCAGTTGCTTACGCTGATCCATCCTCGCCGTCGCTACCATGAGAAGGGGAGTGCCGATTGCGCTTGCGAGCGCAAAGGCGGTAATCAGCTGCCCTGCTGTTACTACCGATACACCGGCGGAAGCAGCGACTTTATCCAATATACCCACGATGACGAATTGCGATGTGCCAATCAGAAAGCTGATCATGGTCAGCATGTAAATTTTCCAGGTGTTGTTCATAATGCTGTATGCTCCTATATCTGTATTTGCTAAAGTAATTCATGGTAAAGCAATGAACAACTTCAGTATCTTTAATTATGCGCCAAATGAAACAGCAAACGTTAGCTCATTCATGCCAAATGATTGCCTAATCCTGTTATCCCATTACACAACAAATGAATATCCGTGTGAATTGTGGATCAGGCATTTCCATATAAGAAAGGAAGCCGCATAAATCAAAGGCTTCCTTTCTTCGTTGAATTACATTCCCATTCCCTTATCCAACGCCTCTTTCATTGCTTTGTTTCCTTGAATCTCGCCTTTTTGCCATGCACCGGCACCATAGATAAGACCTCTGATCTTAGCACCTGGCAAACAATCGGTAAAGCCACGAAGCCCATCCATCGTTCGCTCCATAGCGGCTTTTCCGTCAGCTGCCGTTGCGATGAAGTAAAATTCCTTGTTACGGATTTCTGTATAACGCGGCAGTGTGCGATCGATTAGGGTTTTAAGCTGTCCATCCATCGTATAAAAATAAACAGGCGTCGCAAGGACAAGCACATCGGCAGCTACCATCTTATCAAGAATAGCGGACATAGCATCCTCCTGTATACAAGCGCCTGTTGCCTTACAGGCATAACAGGCCATACAGTAACCGATTGCCTGGTTATGGACATAGATTTTTTCTACCGTATTTCCGGAGGCTTCTGCTCCTTTGATAAATTGATCGCATAGCGTATCGGAATTTCCCCCGATTCGAGGACTTGCTGATAATACGAGTACATTTTTTGGCATTTTTTATTCCTGCTTTCGTTTATTTACTAAATCTACCGTTATTTTCTCGCTTCATACTGTCAGATGGTCGCCTAAAATTATTGGAACCCATATGCTCCTCCCCAAATTGAACCGCTGCTTCTAACCATCCCTCTGCCGTAGTGCCAATACCAAGTCCGAAACCATGGCCAATATTCGGATACTGGTGAAACTCAACAGCAACACCGGCCTCTCTTAAAACATTCGCACGTCTTTTCATAACTGCCGGATTAGCAATCTGATCGTTTTCGCCAACGGCAACAAAGGTCGGCGGATCATCCTTGGTATAGGTCGAGTGACCAGTATAAGCCATGACTACCGTGGACGGTTTTGGAAACTCATAATAGCCAAAGCCAGAAGGACCATAAGAACCGATATTCGCTGCCATTCTTGCCCCTGCAGAACTGCCCCATACAGAGTAATCTTCCGTAGCGACATTCAACAATTCCGCATTTCTAAAGATATAAGAAATTGCGGCTGCCAAATCCTCGCAGGCGGCTTTCTCGCTGCCTACACGATATTGGATTACAAAGGCATTGTATCCTTTCTGACTCAACGTTATGGCGTAGGAAAAGCCTTCATGGACAGAACCCACATAAGAAAAACCACCGCCAGGGCACACTACGGCAAAGGGCGCCCTCGGTTCGCCCTTGAAGAAAAACAAGCCTGTAGATTTTTTGCTTGGATCAACCTGTACTTGCTGAGCTGTATAGAAAGGATAGAATATTTTATCTCCATCCTGGACTTTGTCTATCATGTAGTTAATGGTATCTACTACCACTACGGGATCAACATTATTGTGATAAGGAAGAAGGGAACTAACGTGATTCAGTTGCATATTTTCATCATAATGCCCTCGTGTGAGTGGCAGTATAAATTGGCCAAATCCTTCAAACGCGGGATGCTTCACAATGTCAGAAATGGTATTATTGACTTTCACATGAGCATACTTGCTCTTGTCATTTACGCTCTTTCCTTCATATGAACTTTTACGGCTAATTGATTCGGGCATAACTGTTGCCTCCTCCATAGAAGTATCGATACCAGCATCGCTTTTCGCACAACCGGAATAAACCAGCATCAAACCGAAAAAGAGACTACCTGCTATGATTCGGCTCACAAACTTCATTTCGACACACCTTTCTAGCACCTGTAACCAGAGATATAAGCTTTGCCACCTTCATTATGCAACTAATCGGCAGACAGCCGCTATCTCATTTATATCAAATAATTGCCTAATCCTATCACGTCGAGTTGCAAGCAGCTAAATATGTATTATAATAGACTTACTCAAGCTGAAAGAACAGGAGGCTCTTATGTCTGAATCAATCGATAGACAGCAGGACGAACTCGCCAAAGTCATTGAATGCTATTCCGGCCAGGACGGTGTTCATGCGACTGCTATTCCGTCTTTATTTTTTAACCGCCAGTCTGCAATTACCGGACCCGTTTATGGAGTTTTCAAGCCGTCCTTATGCATTGTCGTTCAGGGTGCGAAGGATGTATGGCTGGCTCAGGAGCGCTTTCGGTACAGTCCTGCCGATTACCTTGTTGCATCCATTGACGTGCCTGTTATCGGCCAGGTTGCGGAAGCCGCTCCCGACCTTCCGTATCTGTCTCTCAAACTGGAATTTACGCCAAAGCAGGTTTTGGATGTTCTCAGCAATTTAGAAGCTCGCCTTGATTCGAAAGAAAATTCCAGTCGCGCTATTTTTGTCAGCCGGATTGAGACCTCTTTGTTGGATGCGGTAATCAGGCTGGTTCGTTTGCTGGACAATCCCGTCGATATTCCGGTGCTTGCTCCTCTCGTGACGAAGGAAATTCTCTATCGGGTTCTGAGGGGACAGCATGGGGGAAAATTAGAACAGATTGCTATGGAGGGAAGCTATACCTATCGAATTAACAACGTCATTGAACGCCTCGTGCATCGCTATGATCAGTCTTTTCGGATTGAAGATCTGGCGGAAATGGCCAATATGAGTGTTTCTTCCTTTCACCGGCACTTTAAAGAGGTAACCGCGATGAGTCCTCTTCAGTTCCAGAAACAACTACGTTTATACGAAGCAAGGCGCCTCTTATTATCCGAGTCAGCCGATGCCGCTGAGGTCGCATTTCGGGTAGGCTATGAGAGTCCATCGCAGTTCAGCCGGGAATATTCCCGTATGTTTGGCCTTCCGCCCAAAGAAGATATGAAGCGCATGAAAGCCAATTATAACCAGCAGATCGATGCATAGAACCATTCGGGGGAGTCGGTAAAAGCCGCACTCCCCCGAATGGTTTTTGCACAGTTGATACAATTAGGCAATCATTTGAGAGAAATGGGATAACGGTCGCTATTCCATGTGGGGCATAATAAGTTTGAGTGAAACCGCTCTAAATAATAAGACGCGTCTGCGTAAATTAGGAGGACATATGAATGAAGAAAACGTTAACTCTTGTTTTAGCTGTGATTATTATATTAGCCGGTTTGGCGGGCTGCGGCAACAGTAAAAATCAGTCCAACAACAGTTCGCAGCCGCAGCCTTCCAGTACCGAACAAAGCAAGACAACATCTCCCCTTGCCGAAGCCTCAGCTGCAAATAAAGCAGGCAAGAAGACTCTGGTAGTATACTTTTCCCTGCCAGAAACAACGAATCCCAATAATATGACCAAGGAAGAGGCAAACAGCACGGTAGTAGTGGGCGGTGAAGTTTTAGGCAACACCCAATATGTGGCATATTTGATTCAGAAAAATACCGGCGCCGATATCTTCCGTATTGAACCAAAAACGCCGTATCCCACTAATCACAAAACATTGGTAGATTTGGCCAAAGCAGAACAGAATAATAAAGCAAGACCGGAGCTTGCGAAAAAAGTAGAGAATCTTGGACAGTATGATGTGATTTTTCTAGGATACCCCAACTGGTGGGGCGACATGCCGATGATTTTGTACTCTTTCCTTGAAAGTCATAATCTGTCCGGCAAAACCATTATTCCGTTCAATACCCACGGCGGCAGCGGATTTTCTAATACTATCAGCACCATTGCCGCATTACAGCCGAATGCCAACGTTATTAAAAACGGCTTTACTGTTTCCAGAAATACCGTGCAAAATTGTGCAGATGATGTTGCTGCCTGGGTGAAGGAATTAGGGTATTAAAAGAGAGCCTTTCACATTGTTCAGCACGCCCGTTGCATTATCGGCTTCCTGCTTGCCCACTCTCATTTCAAGCACGGTTATCAGGCTCCTCAGCTGCGCTTCGGTCAGCCCTACATTCAATCCCACATTGAAATGGGAACGAAGCTGGTTATTGACGCCGTTTATGCTGGCCAAGGCCGAAATGGTCGCGATCTCCCTACTTTGGAAATCCAGGTTGTCGCGTCCGAAGATATCCCCAAACAAATGTCCTTTTAGAAACTCATCAATGGCGGGAGCGAATGTATAGATTGCCCCGCTAGCGGGTGCACCTATCAGGCTTGTCTGAACTTCTGTGCCAAGTTCGATGCTGCTTTTGCCGGCAGGCAAGGGGCTCGCTTCCCTGCCCAATTCATCCTTGATACCTTTGGCTTCCCGTTCTTTCATTACGCTCATGAAGGTATTGATTCCATTCAGGCTGCGCGGAAATCCACAATAAGCGTACATCTGCACAAGAATTTCTTTAATTTCATTTACAGTCAATCCGGCATCCAAGCCTTCGTTTAACGCAGTTTTTAGCCTTTCTAAATCGCCTTTGGCAGTAAAAGCCGCAATGGTAACGATGCCCTGTTGTTTGGCAGACAGGTCTTGATCGCTTGCCGCCTGCAAAACCGGAGTTAATCCGACTAATGAGAAGAAAATTCCTGCCAAAAATATGGCAATTTTATGCTTCATCCACATTACCTCTCTTTGTTTTCAAGTTTATTTACGATACTCTTTATCGCTGACCTTTTCCAGCCAATCAACGCTTTTGCCATTGACTACGCCGGTAATAGCCATATGCGTCATGGGTGTGGTTGGCGATGCTCCATGCCAATGTTTGACGCCGGGCGGGCACCAAATTACATCGCCAGCGTGAACTTCTACAATCGGACCACCCCACTCCTGTGTCCAGCCAACACCATAAGTAACGACCAGTCGCTGCCCTGCCGGGTGGGTGTGCCAGGCGGAGCGGGCTCCGGGTTCAAAAGAAACGTAATTGCCCGAAAATGGAGTCGAATCGCTTACGGAAAATAAAGGATCAACACGTACATTGCCAGTGAAATATTGACTTGAACCTTGGTAGGAAGCCTGTGCGCCGGCTCGGGTGACTGTTTGCGAATTTTTATTTGCTTCGGCAGCTACGCTGTTGCCCGTAAAAGCGCTCGCAGAAACGAGCAGAGAAAGCGACAGGATTACGGCTGTTAGTCGTCCCATTATTCTCTCTCCTTTTATGTTAGTATGCTAAACTTAAAACTATGCAATTGCCGGCATTGGCAATTGAGTTACCGTCTGCTGCGTTCCTATATACTGATTTCAATAACTGAAACTCTTCCGCCAAGCCAGGTTCCAACCAAGCTGCCGATGTTTTCCACCCGCAGCATAATGGTAATATGCTGGAACATGTAATCACAAATGCTTTCCATAGAACCCAGTCAATTTATCAACGGCCTGATTCACATAGTTCGGCACCCAATACGTCTGAATATGGGTTGCTCCCTTGATCAGGAATAATTCCTTGTCATTTGTGCCAGTTGCTGCTGCAAAGGCCTGTTCGGTCATATAGAAGGTATCCGCATTGCTGCCGGCCATCATCAGTAACGGCTGGTTGATCAGATCCATATTATTGGCCGCATCAAACGTGAATAAGTCAAGGTTGCTGCTCACCGTATAGCGGAACGTGGAATTCGGATGTGCGTGCGTCTTACCATAGTACTCATAGCCTTCACTATACAAATCCGGCATTTTGGCAAGCTGTTCTTCACTCAGCTTCATATCTAACATGTCTGGAGTATATTGTACTTCACCGCCGGCAACTTCCTGCGCTCTGGCCGCCGAGGCTTGCTGCAAACGCTTTTGAATAGTAGCCGTCTGAGAATCCAAGAAACCGTTACGGCGAACAATGCCCGTATTGAACATGCTGAGCGTTGCCACCGCTTTGAAACGCTTGTCAGTTTGCGCTGCCTTCAGCGTGTAGCCGCCACCGCCACAAATTCCCAGGATACCCAGGTGATCTGCGTTAACTCCCGGGTAAGAAGAAATGACATCTGCCATACCATGAATGTCTTCAACCCGATAGGCCGGTTTATCAACATTGCGTGGGTACCCGCCGCTTGCTCCCTGGAAAGAGGCATCTGCCACAATGGTGATATAGCCTTTTTCGGCCATACGCTGTGCATATAAGCCCGCTACCTGTTCCTTGACTCCCCCATTAGGATGGGCAACAACAAGTGCCGGATATTTTTTCTTACTTGCCTGATCATAGCCTGCCGGCGTATACACATTGGCCGAAATCTTTATGCCATTCAAATCATAAGTGATGGGATGAATATTCACCTGACCTGAGACATTCCTGGTAATTGCGCCTTGATAAACCAGACCAAATGGATTTTCATTCGGGCTTTTGATTGTGCTTGGATCTATTTCCTGAAAGGCTCTCTTTTCCATTATCACTGCAGGATGACTGCCTCGCTTCACCTCCTGTGCATTAACTTCCTGCCCGCCATATCCAATGCCCATCAGCCCCAATGCTAGCATTGCTATGCTTACTTTTAATTTCAATTTCATAAAAATTCCTTCCTTTTTCTTTAGAATTGCCGTTGCCAAATGCCGCAGCTTGATCCTGCCAGCCCTCGGCAGTTACGAGATCATCACCATTATGTAGAGAAAGATTCAAGTCAGTATTTCTTGGAAGTCCTTTATTCCGTCATACCAATATCCCCCCTTCCATGTGAAACAAGCTTGATTATCCTTAGTATATACTAGGAGAAAAAGCGACTGATATCCCATTACTATCAAATGATTGCCGAATCATCTCACAAGTATTTTATCTGAGCCGCTTTTTGCTGATATAAATTCAATCTACAGTGAATATTTCAGAGTGAATAATCCGGAGCAAAATGAGCCATGTTTCTGGTAAAAGAGCACCATATCTCCGGAGTTTGAGCGCCACCATTTCGGAATAAGATCCACTGGTAAACTGCTTTGTTAGAATCTAACACTATTCATAGAAATCCCTATTTATAGAAATACAATTGGGAACGAATCGTAAGACTGTAGCTATATGATTTCACAAAAATACCGTTATCCTCTTTCTTGTGAGAATAACGGTATTCCTCAGATATTTTTATTTAAAAGTTCAATCAATTGAAATCAATTCATACTTTTCATTTCCCATTTTAAGGTCACGCATAGCCGCAAGCTGATGAAGCCCATGGCGCGATTCGATACGTTCTACAAGATCATGATTATCGATTCGCTGATAAACCATGTCGATAGATGCTTGGTCAATTGCCAAAATATCTGCAGATGCAACAATACCGATATCACCAATCGTCGGCGCAGCTGCACTGACACCAGCACAATCACAGTCAACCGACA
This sequence comes from Sporomusa sp. KB1, assembly GCF_007830295.1. Classification (GTDB taxonomy): domain Bacteria; phylum Bacillota; class Negativicutes; order Sporomusales; family Sporomusaceae; genus Sporomusa. Next base: position 434,313 of record NZ_VLKC01000001.1, read on the forward strand.
TACGGCGCATAACATTTAAAAAGATAATATGCTTACCAAAATAATCTACAGTTGCTTTACCAGAATCCGCCAACAGTTCCATGAAATAATCCTGCATCGGCCACTGCCCGAAATCCGTTGGCATTTTGTCTACTACACCATGTACTTGACGTTTGCCAACTTGTCCCGAGGCACAACCAATCGCAATATTCTTTAAAGAACCGCCAAATCCTCCCATAGCATGTCCTTTGAAATGTGTGAGCACAATCATGGAATCATAATTGGTAATGTGCGCTCCCATTGCAACCTCTTTCAAATGTTTTCCACCGCGTACCGGAAGTGCTACATCACCTTCTTCGTCCATGATGTCCACAGGACAAAAAGTCCAACCATTTATTTCAAGAGTCTTTCTATGATCTTCTGTAGTATAGCGACCGCCCCGATAAAGCGTATTTGTTTCCACAATGGTACTGTCTGGTACATGTGCTTGGAAAGCTTTCACCATATCTCGTGGTAAAATATTTGGGCCATGCGGCTCACCAGTGTGTAGCTTAATTGCCACCTTACCATAAATCCCTTCATCAATAACATCATACAGCTTCATCAGATGTTCGGCATCAATATGCTTCGTAAAATAAACTTTTGCACAAGAACCATTGCCACCAGCTTTCGGCATGTAAGTACTCCCTATAACCGGAGCCTGTGCAAAAGCATTTCCCAAGCCAGGAATTTGTGATAAAGCCAAGCCAGCAGCGGCTGCACCTGTCATTTTTACAAAGTCACGACGATTGATATTTTTCATCTAAATACACCTCCCAAATTTTATTATTTATATTCTATTCCTTGGACTAAGCTCCAGGTCAAGATAAAAATGTATATTTTTACGTAAAATTATTTTACAACATATGCTCATAGCAAACGCACTTGACTTGGAGCCTACTTCAAATGATAGAGTTTAGCTAAGAAATGGAGGGGATGCCGCCCATGAAATACTAGGCTTGTATGCCTCTTTCGCACAGTACCTATCAGCTTAATCCTGCTTCTTATAGTAAACCATGTTGCTGGTCACCATAACCGGAGTGCTCATTTCACAAACCATTTTCTCCGGCTTTTCATAGGGTAGTCATCTTTGGATGCATCAACTGCATGGTGTATCAGCTTACCTTGGTTTTATCCTTATTGCAATACATCTTGGTTTTCATTGGAAAGAAATGCAGGAAAAACTATGTCGTTGGCTTGGAATAAGCTACACATCCTTTGCTTATGTATTTTTGAGCCGCATCACTGCATTGATGATTATCGGCTATGGCATCCATGCTTCATTCCTGCGGGCTTCTTTGCGGATTATATGGCGATTATGGGGTGCTACATTGCAATCACGCATTATCTGACACAACTATTGCAAAATCGCAAAATACAAAGACTGACTACTGCTTATAACACCCTCTTGCTTACCAGAACAGGCCGGTCAAGGTGATCCAAAACATCACCCCAACCGGCCTGTATTCTGTTTATATTCAATTAGACATTTGACCTCTGTATCTTCAAGCAAACCCACCGTCAATCTGCCCTCTTCATGTACTACTACTTTTCTGATGTAATACTGCGTCACAAGTGTTTCTCCCTACGCGCAGGACAACATATACATCTGTTTCCAAAGACTAATAAAGCCTTGCGCCGCGAGGCTTTATTGGTTGTGTCTTCTTTCCAGCCGAACTACTGACTCAATGTGTGTTTTGATAGCCAGGTAATACTGATCCGCAAAATTAGAGTTCGCGAAAAGGTTTGGTTTATTTACCCCGGGGGTAAATAGAAACAATGACCCCCTTTTGTTTTAGGAATAAATAGCTTTGACCATATTAAATTATTGCACTGGAACCCTGTAAACATATCACTAATATGTGTTTCCTATTACCGTCAAGAAGCTTTATCGTTATAAATGAATGTCCCGGCTCTCAATAATAGGAGTTGGAGCGCCTTGTTTAGCTACTTTGATCATTGTTCGCCCCAAAATTTCCGTTGTTGTAACAGATTTCGGAAAAATTCGTTTTAATACAGGATAGAAACTACCCAGAACACTATACATTACCCGATATAACTTTGTTCTCGATACAATACCATTACACGGTTGAATATACGCTGGACGAAACATATAGACGCCATTAAACGGCAACCGCATCAATGCGTTTTCAGTTTTCCCCTTTACTCGCGCCCACATAACACGTCCTTGCTCGGTGCTGTCGGCACCTGCTCCCGATATATAAATAAAAGTCATTTGAGAATTAAGTTTAACCAGAATTTGCGCTACCGCCATTGTAATATCATAGGTAACCAACTGATATTCTCGTTCTTTCATACCTGATGAACTCACTCCGATGCAGAAAAAGCACGCATCATAGCCCGTTAAATCGACCTCAATTGTCGATAAATCAAGCAAATCTGTGTGTAAAATCTCTTTCAGCTTCTCATGTTGAATCCCGGTCACGCTGCGTCCTACCGTCAGAATAGCATCCACTTCAGCATCACAGAGACACTCCTGTAAGACACTTCTGCCAATCATGCCGGTAGCGCCAAAAATGATGACTTTCATTCTATTTCTCTTCTCCTATCACACGTTATCAATTTTCAACAATTGATTGGAGAGTAGTTAATAAAACTTACTCTCCAATTGATTGTCACCGTTAATTTTTAGGCAACACTGTCGTTCCTCACGTATTGTTCATGCCAATTAGATTAATAAACTGGACTGCCTGATTAAAATAAGGAATCGCACGATGTATCACTCATTTGTATTTCCTATAACGAAGTTTTTCAAGTAATTTGTCACATTGTTTCTGAACCGCGGAATATCGCTGCTGTATACGCTCAGTGGATCTGTCACCTTCCCCTTTGCCAGCTCTCGCAACACTTTCACGCTATCACCCGCACCACCGCCGCCATGAGTTACGACTGGCACAATGGTCTTTCCCTCGAAATCATATGCCTGCATAAAACTGGCCACCGGCCGGGGAAGCGTCCCCCACCACAAAGGATAAACCAGTACAATCGTATCATACTGTGCCAAATCCGGCGGCTTATGCTTCAGAACAGGAAAGCTCTGATTCGCTAGCTCATCCCCCGCAATCTTAGTGGTTTCATTATAACTGGCAGGATAGTTTTTCTCTGTCTGAATCGATGCAATATCTCCGCCTATTGCATTCTGTATCATCATAGCTAAAACCTGAGAATTTCCATAAAGAGCTCCATTTTCCTTCAGCAAAGAAGCACCAGATACGGCATCCACTTGCTCAGGAAAATCAGTATTGCCTACCCGGCTAAAATATACAGTCAACACCTTGCCGGAGAAATCAACTTTTTCACCCGCAATGGTCTCTTGCAGATTTATATTTACCGGATGATACCAACGTTCTATATAGGGCAGGCCAAAGATGCCGCCAATCATCAGCACAAGTGCCAATCCGGTCAAATAACAGAATTTTTTTCCCTGCATATACCTCCCCATATGCATGAGCACATGGAAAAGCAATGCTGCCATGGCAGCAATTGCAGCACCTAGATGCAGAGCGCGAACATTCCAGTCGGAAAGGAACCTTATATTAGGAAACAAATGTGTCGACATTGCGACTCCGCTAATTCCCAGTACCAAAACACTGATACCGAAAACGCCAATAACCACAACGCCTGCTATCCTTTTCCGACTATACCTGCCTCGGCCAACATTCATGTAATAGTCTTTATTGAGCACATTATGAATAATGAGCAGAACAAAAAAGACACAGCCCAATATTTCATGAATACGGCTCGCAGAAGCCATAAAGCCGGCTTCATAAAAGAACAGCCCCAGCAATATCACATCGATAAATTTCTTAATAGCATTTTTCCCCATATCATCATCCTGCTAAAATACTTTACCCGTAAATAACTTATTCTAATATCATTTTATTTTAGTTTGCCATACACTTCGTCATCCACCGGTTCCAGCCATTCATTGGAACTATCTTCTGCAGGCACTTCCACAGCCAGATTAGAAAACCAGCTGTCGCAGGCTGCTCCATGCCAGTGTTTTACTTCCGGCGGAATATTTACCCATCTCCCTGACGCAGCTCTAAAGCTTCTTTTCCCCATTCCTGATAATAGCCCCGACCGCCTGTTACTAACAGAATCTACCCGCCTTTATGATGAATATGCCAGTTATCCCGGCAGTTTATCTCCGATAGAAAAAATGACTCCTTTACTTAAATCCGTTGTTTCACTCATGTATATGCCTCCTATTCTTTTCGTTCGGTCGTGTTTTACCTGTAAAAACCTTTTACTTATTTTCCTCCATCCGGGTCGTAGCTTCATTGACACATCGAAGTGCATTCAAGCTTCTTGGGTATCCGATATACGGCAGACACTGGGATATGATTTTAATTAAAAACTGCTTGTCATTGCCAATACGCATGTTTGCCACTGCATGACTGGTAAGCTGTGGTTCACAGCCACCCTGTGCGGACAGAAAGCAAAAGGTAATCATCTCACGCATTTTGGAATCAAGGCCTGTACGGGTGTAATAATCTCCAAAGCAGTTATCTGCCAGCCAGTGATTAATATGGCGCGATTCCTCCGGTCCTGATTTATAAAACTCTGCCATTTGAGGGCCGAAAATGTCTACCTGCGCCTGGATTCCCTTTTCCAGACGGTTTTCTGTCGTTGTGGTTACCTGCCCTTCCAGCGGCAGCTGAATGCCCTGCTCTACCAATACATCATTGGTAGCATGTAAAAAATCAAATACCCTTCCAATGCCAAGATAGGCGACTGCCTGATATACCACCTCTTTTATTTCAACCGGCGTGACGCCGAAATTTAGGGCCGCCTTCATTATCGCCTTGTATTCATTCACGCACTGTGCACCAACAAGTGTTGCCAGAATCGCTATCATCCGCGTGCAGTCATCCAGGTCATCACTGTTTACGACTTCATCAAAAGCAAAGTTGTCAAACCGCTCAATAAATTCCGGATCTGTTTCTAAAAATTTCGATACATCCACAGGAAACATTCTTTCATGATACTTCCTGGAAAACTCCGTAATTGCCATACATTTACCCCCTTCGTAACTGCTGTATTATTGTTTAACGTTTAGTACTCGGAGTAAGCTCCAAGTCAAGATCGTTTTGCAGTTTGTAATAAATTCAGGTAGCATAAAATATTAGCTATCTGCCTAATGTTTTTATATCACCGCCAGTATAGAACATGGAGTCCACTCCAAGTCAAGTGTTTTTAATGGGAGTACATATCTTTTTTCTTTTTCGGCCTGCTCCCCTACCCAGACTACCGCATGACTTCCCGGCAGGCTACGGTTCTAAACTATTCAATGGTCAATAACGATTTCCGCTGGCTTTTGCGATCTACAAAACAGGGCCGTCGCACTTTGTTATGAAGTTTGAAAAGATTTAGTGTAAAAAAATTAAAATTCATATAAACATAATGAACTAATTCTTACCCAAACAGTCTTTCGATCAAATCAGCGAATATTAAAGTGTACGTCCCGGTGGTTCTTTGATGGTTCCGGCCCACCAACCTCTTGTACGAACTGGATATCTTGTGTGGTCATTTCCTGCGGCAATTCTTCCGTCATGTGCCCATCTTCAGATGCAAAGCCATCAAAAGTCGCCGAACGGATTAATGTATTGGGGGCCTAAATTCACACGGAACATTGGTCTGACACAAGGAGCATCCTGCTGACGTTCCAGGCTTTCCCCCATAAGAAGCAGCTAATTTTTTCATCTCATCGCCATAAGCAAAACTTCTGCATTTTGTCTTATCATGCCCTTCTTGGGACAATGCCCCGGCGGGGCATCTTTTAATGCAGACTCCGCAAGTACCTTTACTAAAAAATAGACAATTTGCATTATAAGGTCTGTCAGTTCGGCTATCCGGCGTAAGTTTTAATCCGGTTACGACAGACAGTAGCCGGACTGCAATCCCTTTTTCTGAGATGAATCCTTCATTTAAACTAAACGTTCCCAAGCCCGCAGCATAGGCTATATGACGCTCTGACCAATTCGAACCTAACGCCAAATCAGGACCGAAAGGTTTCATCACGAACCATTTCGCAATAGTGGGTGCTACTGTTCTATAGCCCTGCTTATTTAAATAAGTTTCTATGTGTTCTGCTAGCTTTGGAAGGAACAGATGACCGAAAGAATTGAACAAAGCCCATTCCTTTGACGGCCCTTCTGTTTGAGGCCGGTTGGATATTCTAATTTTTTCATTGATTGGCAAAAGAATGCTGATCACGGTTCCTCCGGAATAGGTGCCCTGTCCAAAAGCCAATTCAAACGCTTCCTTTGGGGTAAGGTGCTCAGGATAAAGAAGCTTTTTATATTCCTCAAATAATGAATCATCAGCAGATGCGTATTGAATAAGCGGTTCATCATAATAATGATCTTTCGTTTCAGCAGACCAGTTTTCTACGCTCTCTGAAATATATCGAATAATTTCAGCTCTAATTATCTCTTTCATAAATTACTCCCCTCTCAATTTCTGATAATTGGGCAGATAACGCAACAGTGTACATACACTAATCAAGCCGCATGCAACCTTTATCCTGCTGTAATAGGTGCTGGAGATAACGGCTTGCTTACACCCATCCAGTTGTGTCTCCGGTTTGGGCGGTCATAAGCATCGCTTTTACAAGGCATCCCTCTAAAAAAGCCAGACATTCAAATTCCAAATACAATGAAGCATTTTTATCAAATAAGATCCGAACTTCGCAGGGAAATTCATCGTCTTCCTCATGATAAATAATTTGAAGAGGAATTTTCGGCAATACTTGCAGGAGCCATGAATAGCCGCCTGATTTCAGCTTGCCATTAAAAACCCCACCTAACCTGCACATTGTTTCACTGAAGGCTTCATAGTTCCCACTAAAGGTTTTACCGAGCGGATCGGTCATCCATTTTATATCGGTACTGAATATAATTTCTGTGCCGGTATGATAAGAAATCGGCACATAGGAAAATGCAGGTTCACCTGCGCCTGGGGACAATGTATAATAAGCCAGCACACTGCGGTTGTTAACATTAACCGACTTACCGTCAGTCGGATTAACGCCGCGGGAACTAATCTCATATTCTCGACCCAGAAAATTGACAGATAAGGTACCATCCGGCCGGAGCGATAGACCAAGCCGTTCGGCAACTTCTAAAAAATCGCATTTGCGCAATTGGGGAATGAGGCCTTTATAAATTTGTTCATAGCCACTACCCATAAAATACTCCTTTCTATTTTTGATTAAAAATACATCTCGTTCCGTCAAGACGAAAACATTTAGTACATGACACACATTTGGAACGGCCAAGATCTCCGCTCTGCCAGCGTTTTATCAGATCACTTTCACGAATCAACGGCCGGCAGAAGGAAAAGTATTCAATCGTAGTTTGCTTGAGAATCTCCATCAGGGCGGCAAAATCCCGGTTACCGCCCACCAGTATCACTGGTACATTGATTTCGCCGGCAATTTCCGCCGCATAGGTTCGAAAGTACGATCCCTGTTCCGCCGTAATCGTCCGGATCGTCCCCTCGCCAGGCCGCGACGAGCTTATGCCGCCGCTGACTTCAATTGCATTCACGCCGAGTTCGGCCAATTTATGGCACACATATTTGCAGTCGGCAAAGGTCAGTCCCTGCTCCATGAAATCATCACAGTTGATTTTGATAAGAACCGGATAGTCCGGACCCACCTTGTCTCTGATTGCCTGATAGGTTTCGCGAACCATTCTTGTCCTGTTCTCGATATTACCGCCATATTCGTCGCTTCTCCGGTTATAATAGGGAGTTAGGAATTTGCTTAAAAGGTAGCCATGGGCCACATGCAGCTGAACACCGTCGAACCCTGCCTTCTTGGCCCGGAGAGCCGCCTCGGCGAAAGCTTGCTGAACAAGGATGATGTCCTGCGCAGTCATTTCCTGAGGAGTGGTTTTAAAACCCAGGTCTGTCACTGCGCTTGGCCCCCACATAACTTTTCCGCTTGTACTGGGAGAAGTTTGAGAGCCAAGACTAACTATTTGAAGAATAATCTTTGCATTATACCGATGGCTCATCTCCGTTAGCCTTTTATATTCTTCGATAAATGAATCATCGTAGATGCCCATCTGACCTGGATATGGTTCTTCTAAATCACTTACATAGGTCAGACCGGTAATAATGGCGCCGACTCCGCCCTTTGCCAGATTCTCATAAATCTGAAACAGTTCTTCTGTCATATGCCCCTTTTCATCCGCAAAACCATCATGAGTAGCCGAACGGATAAATCTGTTTTTTAGCGTCATCCCTGCTAATTGTGTCTGGTCAAACAATGATTTCATTTTGATCTCACTCCTTTTGATATTTTGAACCGTTAAACTGCCTTAGGATTTCCGGCCATACATGGCACTCTTGTATGGCATATAAAAGCAAGCTTGTCATTTCAATTCGTTAATTAATAAACCCCTCTTAAGGCAACCTAACCGGGCAAAATTTTCATGCAAATAAAACAGCAATACTGGTCAGTAATAAAAATAGCAATTTCTCCAGAATTCATACGCTCACCCTCTTTACCATATTTTTTATGTTTTCAAAATACTGACCTGATTTTGGACTTGCAATCATTCCTCAATTTTCCATTAGGGCTCCACCCTTTGTCTGCTGCATCCTTTCCTGCTTTCGTCAGCATTATCTCCCGGGTACGCGAATCTTTGCCAGGGTTGACAACGATAAATCCCGCCTCAAGCAAAGGTTTCATATTACGGTTCAGAGTAGTCCGGTCAATACGCATCCTGCCAGTTCATTCATAGTAGTTGGCTTTAGCATTTCAAGATGTCGTAGAAGCGACAGCCGGGCAACGGTTAATCCGCTAGGCTTTAGTACGTCATCATAAAATTGGGTAACTACCCGAGAAGCCCGGCGGATGTTCATACAGTAACATACGCCGGGAGGTTTGGGATAAATTTTATCGTTCATGATAATTACCCTTCAGTCTTTTTGTTTATGTGTATATACGCATATTTTTGTTTATTATACTATTTTTACCTACACCGTATTAAGCGCTCCTTTTGCCCTGTCGACAAAATACCTGATAAGTCATTTGGTGTAAAGGTGTTCACTCACATTCGATTCTTCCTTGATACTATGCCATAAAGGTGTATATACACCGTTTCGGCACTACGCGCATATACACCTTTATTTCATCGTGCTTTCCCTTCACAAGGCGTCAATTATTCAAATGTATCTTAAACACTTTGCAATACAATATTCGCACAAGGACCTGTCACTCAGTATATACTTACTTTTGGCAGGACAATAATAATTATTATCTTGTTCAATGATCTTCTGATTATCGCTAAAAAGCATGCCCGGAGGATGCAGTGGTTTTCTTGCGACAAAAGTTAAATAGGTTGATATAATCCGAATATATTCCTTAAAATCGGGTTGATCAGGTATATGGTCATCCATATATTGATTGATTCGAAGAGTAAAGTCTTCAAGCTTGTTGGAATCGATTTCTTCCGACATAATGACACAGTTTCGGTTTTTGATTTCAGAGAATATCTCCAGGTTATACTTGGCAACAGATTGGATTATATATTGAGCACTTCCCAGTGGGCTCTGTTTCTCATCATATTCGTTTACCTGTGTCAAATATTCAGAATCGATGTTGTCCGCTTCTCCTTTTAATGCAAGGAACAGTTCCCAAGAATTCATAGTTCTCCTCAATTTCAAACCAATATTATAGTGAGAGACTTCCCTCAATTGCTTTCAGGTCTCTTCGGAGCTTCTCCAATTCATCAATATTTTTGCTTATTCTGTAGAATAACAGATATCCTTCATATATAGCCAAGGCATGATCGGCAATTAGGACTGCTTTTTCCTCAGATATCCCGGATCTTCTGAAGACATCGGCAAATATGCCTACAACTTTTTTTATCGATTCATAATATCTATCCGCAATATCCGGCTCCAAAAAAGCAATCTCCATGCCTAAAACAGCTAAAGGACAACCAAAGCTTTTTTTCTGTTTCGCTCTTTTTATCATATCGCCGATCAGTTTTTCAATAAAATCTTCCCATGTTCTGCCTTCTGCAGTTTTTGATATTTCGGATATTTTAATTCTGCTGTAGTAATCGGCGACTTCCATAGCCAACTCTTTTTTACTTGCGAAATAAAAATAGAACGACCCTTTCGACACACCTGCTTTACTTAATATATCATTAATTCCGGTTGCATTATATCCGTTTTGCAGGAATAAATGAGCGGCACATTCAACTAAATGTTCTTTGGTCTTTTCCCCTTTGATATTTGGCCTCACTAATCTTCCTCCATTACTTGGGTCGTAGTGCAAATCAAAAATAAACCAACCGGTCTAATTTGATAATACGGTAACCATCAAGTTTTGTCAACGAAATATTACTTCATCCTAAAAAAATATCATACTAAAATATGAAATCGTGTGAGGTCCATTATTGTATTTGATGCACTGTACTTAATCTTTTAAAAATTGCAATACATACAATTCTATTATTGATTGCATGTATTTGTAATGTTAAAATTATAAATCATAATACCATTAAGCCGTTTAGGAGCACAAGAACATATGAAAAACAAAGAGAAAATAAAGATTGCATTTTACGCCGCATTTCCGTACACAGTACCCATTTTTGCAGGTTTTTTATTTCTTGGTATAGCCTACGGGATTTTTATGAATTCTTTAGGCTTCAGCGCAATGTATCCGGTTTTGATGAGCCTGACAATATTTGCAGGCTCTATGGAATTTGTGGCGGCAAATTTATTGCTCGGAGCCTTCGATCCAATAAACGCATTGTTGCTTACTTTGATGGTGAATGCACGCCATTTATTTTATGGCATTTCCATGCTGGATAAGTACAAGGGCACAGGGAAGAAAAAATTCTATCTGATTTTTGGACTGTGCGATGAATCTTTTTCGATCAATTGCACCGCTGATATTCCGCAAGATGTGGACAAGGGCTGGTTTATGTTCTTTGTTACGTTACTCAATCATTTATATTGGGTTTTGGGAGCTGCGATTGGCGGTGTTTTTGGCTCTCTCGTACAATTCAACACCGAAGGACTTGAGTTCATTATGACAGCTCTTTTTGTCGTCATATTTATCGAACAGTGGCTGAAAGAAAAAGCGCACTACAGTGCGCTTTTAGGGCTTGGGCTTTCGCTGGCCAGCCTTATTGTTTTCGGTGGCGAAAACTTCATCCTTCCTGCTATGGCCGCAATCTTAGGAATACTGACTGCACTTAGAAACTGGTTAGAGAAAGAAGGTGCTATTGCCTCACGATGACTTTAAGCCAACAGATTATCACAATTGCTATGGTGGTTTTAGGAACAATGCTAACAAGATTTCTTGCCTTTGTCGCTTTTCCTCCCGGCCGGCCTACACCAAAATATGTACAATTTCTTGGTGCGCTACTTCCCTCTGCCGTGCTAGGCCTTCTGGTAATTTTTTGCTTTAAGAATGTGAAATTTCATACCGGCAGCCACGGTGTTCCCGAACTCATGGCCGCAGCGGTGGTGGCCCTGCTTCATATTTGGAAAAAAAACATGCTTTTTTCTATCGTCGGCGGCACATTAGTCTTTATGGTTTTGGTGCAAACAGTCTTTTAACGAACGTATGCGGAAGGGCAGCATAAACAAAAAACGCTGTATCAGCAGATAGGGAGCGAAAAAAATGAAAGCTTGTATTCTCATGGGAAGTCCAAGGAAAAAAGGGAATACCAATGCCCTATTGGAGCCCTTTATTGAAGAATTGGCGCAGCATCAGGTCGAACACGACCTAATTTGGCTTTATGACAAACGGATCGAGCCTTGTATCGCTTGCCGGGTCTGCCAGAAGGACTGGAAAATTTTTGGCTGCCGCTACAATGATGATGTTCAAGAAATTTTTGATACCATTATCGCTTGTGATGTCATTGTGCTGGCGACGCCGATCTACTCGTGGTATTGCACGCCGCCGATGAAAGCCCTGCTGGATCGCCTGGTGTACGGCATGAACAAGTATTATGGCGATAACCAGGGTCCGGCGCTTTGGGCGGGAAAACAGCTGGCGATCATCACAACTTGTGGCTACCGCCCCGAAAAGGGCGCTGACTTATTTGCGGAAGGTGTAAAACGATACTGTAAGCATTCGCAATTACAATATTTGGGAATGCTTGCAGAAAGAGATTTAGGTTATCAATCAATTTTTATGGATGCGGAAAAAGCGCAGCATTCCTGCTTCTTTGCCCAAGAGCTTTTTAAACATACCTGGAGATGAACCGGACTGTATATCTTTGTTAAACAGTTTGTACTCTTTTATAAAGTTATTGTGATGATTGATTATGAATATACTGAACCGATAATATTTGAATATTGCAAATAAACCCGTTTGATTGAGGTAGGGCATCCGGAAAAATAATGAAAAAACCGTTATCTATACTATAGTTTTTCTTTTAGGGATAACAATAATTTTAAGCATTAGCCAGTTTAAGCGCCAAAAACAAAGCACAGAAGCACCGGCCGACATATCAATCTCTCAAAATAAGAACATTTCGCTAGAATATCTCTGTCAAAAGGCAGCATGACAACCCGCATGCTGCCTTTTGTAAAGTTTTTTTACTAATGTAAGATTTGTTTAGGTGTTTCATATCCCTGCAAAATAAATAACGGCTGGAACAGTGATTACTGAAAGTATGGTAGTTAGTAGCAGACCGCTGGAAACCAGACCACTGTCCACATCATATTGGTATGCATAGATTATGGTGATGCTACCTACAGGCATTGACAGCATGACAATAAGTATAGCAAAAATTTCGGGATCGTCTATGAATGGTCTATAAACGAGACTGAGCAGGAGCGGAATCGCCAAAAGGCGAAGAAAAGCAAAAGCCCAAAGCCTGGAGGAAGCTACCAGATCGGATATTCTGGCACTTGCCAGTGAAACGCCAATAACCATCATTGAAAGAGGCCCTGTCATGTCACCTACCATTGTCGCTGTTTGTCCCATAAAGGCCGGCAGGTGAATGTCCAATATGAATACGAGCATTGCAATTAAGCTGGCGATCATGCCCGGATTTACGAACATGCTGCGGAAGTTGACTTGAAATTCTTCATTGCTCTTAGAAGCTTTGGTAAATATATAGATGCCATAGGAGTAAACCATGATGTTATTGAAAAAAACGAATACAGCACCGTATAGTATGTACTGCGTGCCAAAAATCGCTCCTATAATCGGTATGCCCATAAAGCCGAAATTTGAAAAAACTGTCATGGCATTATAGATGATCTTTTCATGTCTCGGTGCTTTCAATATCTTGGGCATAAGCAAGCCTAGAATTACGGAAGCAACATAACAGCTTATGACCAGAAGGGCGATAAAACCGATATCAGCAGGAGAACCTATCCTTTTAGCTGAAGCGACACTTGAAATGATCATTGCCGGGTTGGTAAAGTTCATGATGAGACTGGATATTTTTTTTGTGCTATTGTCATCCAAAATATTCTTTTTAAGTGCGATCGCCCCAAACAGCATGATAATAAAAAGCACAACCATTTGATTAAAGAAGACAAGATACAATGTTACATCACCTCACTCAGTCAACCTAGGGGCTTTCCATTAGAATTCAGTATTTTCATTTATTACTTTTGAACGATTAAAACGGCAGACGGGAGCACCATAACCGCAAGTTATACTGGACCGCAAAAAGGAACCCATTCGGGGGTCCCTTATAATCTGCTTGTTTTTACTTCTACGATCCAACCTTCTTGAGCCTTGCTTTTTTACTCAATAAGCAAAAAAGCATATCGATTCATAGCTTCACTATGATCCTTTAATACATGGATTGGATATCCGATATTTTTAACAGTCGAGAAAACATCGATCCCCATGGCATCAGCACCCAGACGTGCCATTTTAGGATTTTTACATTCTGCTCGGTTAACACCACAACTTTCGCACAATTCACAAGAACCAAATGATATTAAAAAGGTTTTATAATACCCTGAAAGAAATACGTCCCTTTCAAGTCCAAGTAGTTTTATAGTTGTATCTCTAATCCAAGATTTAATCTCCTCTGGTTTTTCTAACTGCTTTTCCATGTGGAACACTGCCACATCATTGTATTCAGATATCATTTTCTTACATTCTTCTATAGTCGGAACGTTGGGAGGGCACGTACAGCTTTTCCCATATGATGAACAACCGAACATACAACGAAATCGCACCCATTGGGCTACAACAATATCTTTTGCATTTATCCATTTGAAGTCAATAAAACTATCCTGCTTGAAAACAGCTTCCAGTTTTTCTTTATTGACCATTTCATAATTCCTCCATATATTACAAGCCTGATTAACTACATTACTTGATACAAGAAAAAATAACCTTACTCCGATAATATCCGGTTGTGAGATTCGTAAAATCTTGCATAGATCACCTAAATCGCATATGCATATGCGGATTGAATAATTTTAACCTATTTTATCACCCCCTTGTACATACAATCAACAAAAAAATTGTATGTGATACAATTTACTTCAAGGATGATCCGCGAGTAAAACATCATTGAAATCACATACAATAACTCATTATAATGTATGTATTCTAAACCAAAAGGTGGATATTGTATGCCAATAAATTCTTTTGATACTTACCCTATGTCTTGGAAACCGAATAAAAAAGATCTTAAGCGTCCATTTTTCTTGTCTATAGCGTCCCTACTGGAACAAGACATCACCAATGGTTTTTTGGCTCCTGGCGCCAAGCTGCCCCCCCAGCGTGAACTAGCCGATTTTCTCGATATAAACTTTACTACAATCACCCGTGCCTATAAAATCTGTGAATCCAAGGGGTTAATCTACGGCGTCACCGGCAGCGGAACCTTTGTCGCACCCAATGCGGCCCGTTCCATCATCATTTCAGCGGAAAAAATTTCACAAAACGGCATTGATCTTGCCTTTGTAGCCTCCTTTGAACAAAGCAATCATATCGTGGCTGAGATTATCCCAAAGGTTGTTAATAAAAGCTATTTGGAAAAGCTGCTTAATTACTCTGATCCGACAGGCATTCCCCATCAGAAAAGAGCAGGATTAAACTGGATGGAGCCTTTTGGCATCTGCTCTGATCCGGAACATGTGGCAATTGTTTCCGGATCTCAGAATGCCTTGGCCATTGCAGTCACTGCGCTATTTAAGTCAGGCAACCGTATCGTCACCGATTTATATACTTATTCTAACTTTATTGTCCTGGCGAAAATGTTTAACATCCATTTGGTGCCGATTGCCGGCGATCAGGATGGAATGCTGCCGGACGAACTGGAGAGACAGTGCCGACAGACGAATATCCATGGCATTTTTCTGATGCCTTCCTGTTGCAACCCTACCACCATCATGATCTCTGATGATCGCAAACGAGAGTTGACCTCTGTCATTCGTAAATATAATTTAATCCTGTTGGAGGATGACACGCATGTCTTTCTGACTGCTGGAATTATCCCGGATTATCAGCAGCCTATGTTTAATCTTTTACCCGAGCAGACCGTTTATATTTGCGGTACTGCCAAATCGATCTGTTCCGGCTTAAGAATAGCCTATATGGTATTTGGCGACGCTTTTCGTGCGAAAATTTTCAAGGCGATTTTTAGTATCAATGTTAAAACCTCTTCTTTAGACGCAGAAATTATTACAGAACTCATTCTCTCCGGCAAGGCGGCTGAAATTGCTTCTAGAAAGAAGCAGTGGGCCCAGGCCTCGAACGCTATCTACAAGGAGTATTTTTTAGAGCATGAGCTTACTGGTCATCCCCTCAGTTTTTATCGCTGGCTCCCGCTGAAAAGGCAGTACGATGCAACGCAAATGGAGTCAGATCTGGAACGGATCGGCATCAGTGTTTTTCATTCCAATCGCTTCCTGAGCGGAAAAGCCTCTTCCAACCAGTATCTGCGTATTGCTCTTTCATCTACAAATACTTTGGATGAACTAAGATTGGGACTAGAAGCTTTAAAACAGTATATTATTCGACATGATATGGAATAAAAACATTTCCTTGTCTTCTCTGGGGTACATTGGCATTCCTGTTCCTGACATGTTTTTGTCCGCCAAAACGCCAGATTTGTTCATAAATGGTTACTTTGTGGCCGGATGAAAGAAAGGGCTTAAATCAAATAAATACTCTATGAATCAAAAATGCCGCCTATAAATAAATGGTTATCTGCATTGGTGACATTACTTGGAGCCAAGGGACCGTATATCAATACAGAAAAAACGAGAGTCAGCTATAAGGCAAACTCTCGTTTTTCTGTAAAACATACGTTCTTACGGCATACGCAAGTTCTGTTTTCTGCAGCGGCCAGCAATTTACTCCTCAGATTGTAGAAGAGTTCTGGTCCAACCTTCGCGATGACCCGCCCAAATCCGTGGGGTAAACCGCATGGTCTGATACTTCCATTCGCCGTTGACCTTTACATAGTCTTCCAAATAAGCACCGGCGAGCCACATTTCCTTCTTAGTTTTGCGGAACCTATAAGGTCCTAATAAGTACCATGTTCCGGTCGCTTTGTCGCCATCCACCTGGATTCGCGGGTTAAACATGTTATGCTGCGAAAAGTCAATGGCCTCTGCAAAACCCTGGAATAGTTTACGAATTCCCTCTCGGCCTGTGCCGGTTCCCCACGTTCCAGTAGGATCTGTCCACACGCCATCTTCGACGAACAATTTCGCAACCTCGTCCGGATTGTGATCGTCGTCACAGAACCCAGCATATGTGTACTTGAGATGTTTGATCGCCTCGATGTCCAATAAACATTGTAATTCCTTCTGATCCATAGTCATTCTCCTCTCATTTGATTTATTATTTGCAAAGGCGCTTTTGGTACCAGAAGCGTCTTTGCACTACCCGTACGAAAGCTATGCCCCGCAAAAAATACGTGCCTACTCTTGGGGTTTAAGGTTCCTGTTAGTTGCAACTTCTTGTCCGCCTTTATTTACTACGTTGTAATTGATGGCAGTAAACCATTCAGATTGTTTCTTGTCTACAAACTCATCCTCAGCGGCATCAATAGTTTTATAATCGTCTCCGCTCAGATACCACTCGCATTCTGTCATGGTTCTAAACGACATCATGGACATGGCATCAACTTTCTGCCCTGCTTCCTGCCAAAGCGGATTGCTCTTGTCGGTAGGCCCCACATTTAATAAAAGGGCGTATCTGCTTACATATTTCTGCGTGTCAGGTTTGGAGTATACAAGATCTGCATGTTCCCAAAGCAAACGCTTCTGGAATTCTTCGCGAGTCCCGCCATTCCTGTAATAGAATTTTACTACAACAATGGGAGAAGGAATTTCCGGTCCAGGAATTATAACATACTCCGCCGACGCGAATACGAGAACTACGCGCAAGAATACCCGCTCATCGAATATAATCCTTTTATTATACTTGTCTGTCACAAAGAATTTTGCTGTTTCCGATAAGCTTCTATAGCAGATATGCGCCATGCCGTCCCATTTAGGACGAATGTAAGGAAGAACCTCCGCTGCCGGAGTCATGGACAACATACCATCTGATTTTAGTGGCGGTAAGTAAGGAGGCGGAAATTGTGAAGATGGTCCCCCTGTGATACGGTGAACCTGGTTGTACATCATGACGTAATCCGTACTGGGATCTTCCGGGCCCTCTTTGTGAGCAAATTTGGGACCATGAATTTTACGCCAGTACTCGTCAAAGTGTTCAAACATCAAGTTAGGATTGGACTCCAAAGCGATCTTCTCCGGATACTTATCCGGTTCAACAATCGGATTACCATTTTTGTCACTAGTGTTATTCGGGAACATCTCTCTTTCGTTCGGCGACGTGTTATCGACGCGAGTTAAGGGGAAGGGAAGACATATCAAGGGTTGCCCAGTTCCTTCAGGACGCTTATACATGATACAAAACACCTCCACGTTTTTGGATTTCTCGAAGTCTTTAGTGAGCAAGTTATTTGCTATACACAAAACCGCCTTGTCCAATTACTTACAGCTCCCGGCCGAGCTCAAAGCCCCTCGACACGGCTTCACCGGCAAGACCTACCTTGAGAGCGTCGCCTATTATCCTTACGTTGTAGCCTTCTTCTTTTAAAGCATTGGCAAATCCATTTACAGATTCTGCGCCTACCGCCAAAACGACGGTATCCGCCGGAATCTCCTCGTTGACTGCGCCGCTGACCTTAACGGCTCCGTCCATTATCTCCTTGACAGTTGTACCAGTGCAAATTCTCACTTTATTTTCAGACAGTTCTTCCAGTAGACCCCAACGCGGAACAATTATTTCATCCATGGCGATATTATCAAGCATCTCCACCAATGTCACGGATTTCAGATGAGCGGCAAGATGGTTGGCGGTCTCAGCGCCTACGCAGCCACCACCGATCACAACGATGCGGTTTCCTGTATTGACAGCCCCGGAGAGAACGCTATGAGCCGTGACCACGTTCGCCTTATCAGCGCCCGGTATTCTCGGAATGATGGGTTCTGCGCCTGTCGCTGCAATGATGATATCCGGATTCTCGGCCTTTACCAAATCGAGCATAACCTCGGTGTTTAAAGCGACGGGTACGCCGAGCTTATTTAGCTCGTTCAACTGCCAGTTGATAAAGTTGATAATCTCGCCCTTGCCCGCAGGAACAGCGCCCAGTCTGAACTGACCGCCCGCCCAGCGATTCTTTTCGTAAACCTTGACTTTGTGCCCGCAAGAAGCTGCTGAAACGGCTGCCGCCAAACCTCCTGGCCCCGCACCGATAACCATTACATTTTTGGGATTCTCAATCTTGATATCGGGATATTCGCTCTCCATTCCCAAGGTGGGATTAAGTATGCATTTGATGGGCTTGTTAAGCATCAAATTACCTATGCAACCGTGGTGGCAGCCTATGCAGGTGCAAATATCGTCGAATCTGCCTTCCTTCGCCTTGTTGGGAGTTTCGGGATCGCTGAGGGATTGACGGCCCATGGAGACCAGATCAGCTTTACCGCTGGCGAGAATTGTATTGGCAATACGAGGATCATTTACCCTGCCCACCGTAATGACGGGCACTTTGCTGACCTTCTTGACCTCGGCCGCCAGATCGGCAATCCACCCGTGCCTGCAATACTGAGAGGGAATGACCGCGTCAAAGGTTCTGTAAACGCCGGCAGTGACATGCACATAATCAATGCCCTCAGCCTCGATATACGGAATAATGGTCTTGGTGTCCTCAATGGTTCTTCCGCCAGTGACATACTCGTCGCCGGAAATGCGGTAGCCGACTATGAAATCATCGCCGCACTTTGCACGAATATCAGCGATGATTTCCAGGGCAAAGCGTATGCGGTTTTGCAGGGCGCCGCCGTAAATATCCGTGCGTTTGTTGGAGTAAGGAGACATGAATTGGGCGATTAGATATCCATGGCCGCCATGAATCTCGATACCGTCGAAACCGGCTTCTTTTGCTCTGCGGGCACAGTCGCCATACTGCGAGACGGTGAGCTTTATCTCGTCTATAGTCATCTCGTGCGGCATATCCGAACTGAATGGACACGGGATGGCCGAAGGCGCCCAAGGGGCTTGACCACATACAGCCTTGCTCGTCTGGCGGCCGCAATGATATATCTGGGCAATGATAAGGGCACCGTATTTGTGTATCCGCTTGGTGAATTCTGCGAACCCGGGTATCTGACCGTCATTCCAAAGGCCGGGAAGATTTGTAAAACCCTTGCCTCCCGGTGTAACTGCGAAATCCTCGGTGATGATCATTGCGAATCCGCCTTTTGCCTTGGCCTCGTGATAAGCAGCAAATTTTTCGGTAGCGGTACCGTCTGCATTGCAGTAATTGGTAACCATAGGTGGAACTACACAACGATTTTTGAGCGTTTTACCCTTAATAGTTAACGTACTGAACAGATTATCCAACATAAGAATCTCTCCTCTCAAATATTCATCTGCGGTAATCATAATAGGAAACGCATAAAATTTGTCGTCTTATAGATTAATTAATTTATTTCTTCTGGTGATTTCTTCCCCAAGCCGAGGGATTCGAAAAGCACTACGTATATCAGCAGTACGTAGATGAGCAAATCCATAAAGGCGAGAGCATCACCTCCAAAAGAGCCTAAAATGACTGGTTCATGCGACACATTGACAGCAAAGCCGTACCTGTTATAGGCCAGGAAACTAATAATGGCACGAACGAAGGTAATACTTACTCGTATCAAGCGATCTCTTCCTGGCTTGTCGGTAACAGGATATTTTTCGAACATTAAAGCTCGTACTAGTACCCAAAGCACATAAGCAACCCCAAATTCTGCTGGCTATTACCGTTGCTAGCGACAGTACCACATTCTCCGGATTGGCCAAGTAATGTTGAAAAGTAACCGGCCGGTCACTTATTGATATTATATCAAAAAGTAACCGGCCGGTCAACGATGAATATTCAGGTAATTAAAAACGTTTTGGTTTTGTATGATTTAGATATCAAATCCCAGGATAAACAAAAACAAGTCTAATATTGTTAACTCTAAATTTATTTTAGAAATTACTTATACTATTTTTTACTGATAGGTTATAATTAGTTTATTAATACTAGAAATAGGTGAATATTTTATTATGGCAATATCAAAAGAAAAAAGCCAGCAAATACAAGCGGAACGCCGTAAACAGATTCTTGACACGGCATTAGTTCTATTTGACGAAAAAGGATATGTTAATACACGCGTAAGTGACATTGCAGATATGATTGGGGTAAGCAAAGCTCTTGTGTTTAAGTATTTTCCGGCAAAAGTGGATATTTTTATTGCCATTACGGAATATATAGAGTCTTGCTTAATAGAAGTTTTAAGTGGCCCTACTCCAACAGATTCATTGAAAAATTTCGGACTTAGGCTTACTTCTACGACAGAAGACTATATACCACCTATGAGAATCTATATAGCTACTTTCATAAGGGGAGAGCTTCCCATAGAAATGAAGGAGAATTTTCTTCGCGATAATTTTGCAAAACAATGGATAACTCCTATCATTAAAAAAGGACAAGCTACCGGTGAATTTCGTGAAGGCGACCCGCAAGAACTTGCCGATGCCTTTTGGCTTTATATGTTTGGAGCAGTTGCAAATTATATTCACAACCGTAATAATGCAGCGTATATGCCCGATATTGATATTCCCCTTAGAATGCTGAAAAAGTAGTAGAAGAGGAAAACTACTATTTGGTTAAAGTAAAGGACGGCTCTGGATTTGTATTCTCATCCAGAGCCGTCCTTTTGCTGTTGCCTCCGATTATATTTTATCAATTAAAGTCGTGTTCTGTGGAATGTCTTCTTAAACGCTTCTTCATCCATATTTTCCATACTGCATTTCAGCGTTTCGATCATCTTTTTTTTATCTCTGCCCAAAAATCCGGCGATTGGCGTGGCGTTCAGGACGTGGTTTGCCCAGAGATACGTCCCCGGCAGATCCACGTTTTCAAGAAAAGTTTTCTGCTCCAGCAGAATCTCTTTTTCACCCGCTTCGTTAAACGTGCCGTCCTGCACTTCATCATACATGGGAGTTCCAGGAAAAACCGCTAAGGTGGTAAAGATGATGATTCCCGGCTTGATCCTGTTCACCAGACTCACTGCGTCAAGGGCACTTTTTTCCACGCCTTTGCCTTTTCCGCCAAGTCCGGGCATCAGCAGCGGATGATTCGATTGCGTGTTTGGCCATAGTGAGTCCTCCAGAACTGCGCGACCAAGACCGGTTAGATCGGCCTTTTCTGATGTCAAGCAATTTCTTCAACCGCTTAAGGATCGGTAATGCCTCCAGTCAGTAATAACTGGTATGGACACAACCTGCTTGACGGCTGTCTTCCTCCGGAATACATTCATATAGATAATCCTTTTTTCTGTTTTCTTCACAACTATTGTAATCACGAACTCTTACTTATTTTTTCTGATTCAAAATACATCTTCTTCCATAAAGCTCGAAACATTGATTACAAGAAACGCATTTAGGTGCTTTATAATCACTTTTTGCCCATTGATTTATCAAATCAGGTTCGCTAATCATAGGACGACCTAAACCGAAATATGCTATGTTAGTATTGCGTAAAATCTCATTCATAACTTCAATATGCCTATTGCCGCCAGTAAGAATGACTGGAATTGAAACAATTTTTGCCAGTCGTGCTGCATGCTCTTTAAAATATGATTCTCTGTCTTTTGAAAGCACGACTTTCGTTCTCGCTGCGCCTAAGTTATTTTTAATAACATTTGGCGATGAATCATTACCACCGCTAACCTCAATTCCATCAATTCCTGCTTCTTCAAGCATCTTAGAAACGATGATACTTTCTTCACTAGTTAAGCCATCTTCCATAAAGTCCTCAGAATTAATTTTAATAAATATTGGAAAACTGTTTTCTACAGTCTTTCTGATTTCATGATAAATTTCAAGAATAATTCTGGCACGATTTTCAATATTTCCGCCATATTCATCTGTACGAGTGTTGTAATGTGGACATAGGAACTGACTGAGCAAATACCCATGTGCTGCATGAATTTCTACTCCATCAAAGCCTGCTTGTTTAACTCTTCCGGCTGCCTTTCCAAACGATTTAATCAAATACTTAATATTTTCTTTACTCATCTCCACTGGCACAATTCCAGTTGTCTCGTTTTCAACAGCAGAAGGCCCCCAAATAACAGGACTTGGCGGGTTTAAGTTAGTCCTTGAACCACCATATGCTAATTGCATAATAAGATTAGCTCCATGACTATGAACTCTGTCTGTCAGTTTTTTATATTCGGCAATAAAGCTATCATCATAAATCCCCATCATACCAGGGTTAGGTTGTTCATCCTTTTCAACATGGGCGTAACCTGTGAATATTGTACCTATTCCCCCCTTTGCAAGTTCTTCATAAATATGAAATAGTTCATCTGTCATATGACCATCCACTGTTGCAAGTTCTTCCCAGACAGCGGCTTTAAAAAATCTGTTTTTCAACTTCATATTTTTGATAGTTGTATAATCAAATAAATTTTTCATTTCCTTGCCTCACAATCTTGAATTTTTTATATACTTATTGTATAATCGATTAACTTCAAAAGAAAGTATGCACTTTTATGTTAGATACTATCTAAAAGGAGAGTATTGAGTGTTAGATAAAAGTATTGTAGATATTAAGCCGTTTGCATATGCTATATCATTAATCGATGGCAAGTGGAAAATGCATATCCTTTTCTGGCTATGGAAAACAAACATATTGCGTTATGGCGAATTAAAAAAAGCTTTAGGCACTGTTACACACAAAATGTTAAGCAATCAATTAAAGGAATTAGAAGCAGATGGATTAATTATCCGCAATGAATATCCTCAGGTTCCACCAAAAGTAGAATACACTTTATCAGAAAAAGGGCTGTCTCTTATGCCAGTTTTACAAGCACTTTGTAATTGGGGACATGACCATATTGAAGATAACTAGTATTAAAAATCCTGATTCAACTCGCGGTCCTATTCACATAGCCCCCTCACTGAAAGCCTAGACTATCAGCTGCTCATCAAAAAGAATAGTATAGGAAGTTCGATCACAATGCACACTGTTGTAGTCAGAACAAAAGCCGCGGTGGCAATATCGACGTTTAAATGATGAAGTTGTACCGCAATAACTGTATTGGTAGCCGTGGGCATCGCAGCCAAAATAACGATGGTATTCACAATAATCTCATCTACAAACAAAACTCTTGCAATCAGGTATGCCGTGGCAGGTGTCAAGATCAATTTAATAGGGATCAAGTCTTTGATTGTTACATAATATGTACGCATACCCGTGGTGTCAATGACATAGCCAATGGGCAGCAGCGCTGTCCAGGCTCCCAAATGCACCAGCGGGTCGACTAACGCCTCTAACTGCGCCGGACGGCCAATGCTCATAAGATTTAATCCCAAGCCGATGGTCATCCCTATCACTGGCAATTGATTGCGATTGAGGAACAGATTGGCCATGGAATGCCCTTCAAAACTGCCTCCAATGCTCTTTTGATAATAGTATTGCGCTAAGGGAAAGCAGAACGTGAACATCACTATGTTCTGGAGCATCATCACCATCTGAGTATAGGCAAAACCTACTTCGCCGTACATGATGTAGGCGCATAAGCCGCCTAAAGTGACTGTGTTTGACAGGATGGCACTAAGGATGTAGCTGCCTTTGTCAAGTTCGCTGCTGAATTTAGTAGCTACCCGAAAATAAGCCGCAACGCCTGGAATCACACAAAGCAAGACGCCTATGACCGGCAGCCAGACCAAAACATAATTCAGATGCAACTTCCACATGGTCAGTATCGTCAAAAGGGGATACGCCGCACAAATGTAGAGCACGGTCATACGCCGGAAAAACTCTTGGCCCAGCCAAGATTGATGACGACATACATTGCCGAGAAATAGCGGGATGATCAAGTCGATAAACAAGTAGATTATTTTGGTCTGTAAGTCCATGGTCAATGCTCCTATCACGATATTACATATGTCATTTGGTAATTTGGATCGCGGGTTTCGGTAAGTTATTTGTACCGATCTTACTTTTTCCCTACCGATGTTCATAGAGGCTACATACAAGCTAATATCTTATGTATTGCGTATTATTTATCGCAAATGCCGACCGAGAACGAAATGAAATCCGGACAAAAAATATTACCGCACAGCGTCTCACCATGTGGTAATATTGAAAGAATTTTAGCTAAGACATGTTAAATCTGGAACAGCGTTAAAAGGATGTTGAAACGTCATACATAAAATAAGTATCGCCACTAAACCATACACGATCAAAAATATTTTTACATTGACTATATCAATCACGGTATTACTCTCCTTTGCTATTTGATATTATCGCTAGTTTTGAATCGCGTCGGCCAACGCTTTACTTCATTCTATTACCGTGCAAGCATTAAGTAAAATATCCCTTATCCATAAACGTTATGGATGTAATCAATAATGAATTAAGTAAAAGTAGAATGCCCAAAAGAGTCCTTAAACTTTTCTTGAATAACGACCGTTAAAATCTGGCTTAATGCTATTTTCCAACTTCAACCTATAACCACTTGTCGTTAACTGCTTTAATCTTACAATCTGCGCTTATTTGAATAGAACTAGCTGCAATATAAAAAAACAACCGTTACATAATATTGATCATGGAAATCGATTGCTAAAACTGAAAAAACGAAGTATGATTGAACTGGTGATTTAAATGGATATTATTCATTTGCTATACTTTTTTGAAGTGGCTCGGCAGGAAAGCTTCACCAAGGCTTCGGAAACTTTGTATGTTTCGCAATCCACCATCAGCAAACTTATCAAGAACCTGGAAAACGAACTGGGTGCACCTCTCTTTCGTCGCACTCCTAAGCGGATAATCCTAACCGATGAAGGCCGGTTACTTTTTCCCAAGGCTCAAGCTATTCTCAACATCTTAAATAGCATTGAGACCGAGTTTTCCGATTTGACTGGTACTCCACCGGGACGTCTAAAAGTCGCAATCTCGCCCTTGGTTCAAGCCATAAACCTTTTCCCCAAGGCGATTGCCGAATTCAAGTCGATGTATCCTCAGGTTACCATCGATCTGTTCGAAGTGGGTTCGAGAAAGGTAGAAAGTGGGTTATCTGATGGCACCATCGACGTCGGCGTCATTATGTTTCCCTCTGAGAGCTCACAAGAACTTGAGGTAGTCCCCTTTTTTAAAGATCCCATGATGCTAATCGTACATCCTGGTCATTCCTTGGCCGCAAAATCGCCTGTCAGTCTTAACGATTTGCGGGATGAACCTCTTGTGCTGTACCAAGAAGACTTTGCCCTGCACCACCAAATCATCGAAAAATTCCATAGGTTTGGTCTCGAGCCTAAAGTGATGTGCGAAACGGCGCAGTGGCAATTTATGGTAGACATTGTCTCTTCCAAGCTAGCCATTGCATTTCTTCCGAGGACAGTATGCGAAAAACTAGATCCGCAATTGGTCAAAACCTTACCATTAGCAGAAGAATTTAAACCGTGGCATCTGGCCATAGCCTGGAGGAACAACACCTATCTGTCCTTCTCCACTAAAGTATGGCTTGCGCACATATTTAAGGTGTTTGGTATCGCAAAAAATTGATATCTTCCCAAAGGACCAATAATGTAACCTAGGGGTTAATGTGAATATATAGAAGAAAACCATGAACCATCAGACGAATAATATTCTCTCACATGTAAAGCCTTGACCCGGGGACTAGCACGTCCAAAACGTCCGATAAAAAACATAATCTCCAATGAGAAACCCAGGATTTCCTCGAGAACGCGGAATCCCTGGGTTTCTCATTGGAGATTATGCAGCATATACAAGCCTAGATGGGCATAAATCTCTCAAAAGAGGATCTTCATCTTATCCTCACGCAAGTGGTTGCACTTAAAAATACCATAACGTCTAATCTCTTGAACCTTACATTTGTAAACATCCAGAAACTTTCTAAGCTATGCTAGACGGAAGCAAGGGGACGTAAAATCTGCTTCGCAACAACACTTGATTTTATGCTTTCTGGAGGGGGACCGGGGTCTGGCACAACAGAAGCAAAGTGTACGTCCCGGTGCTTCTTTCCATCATTCACTTTTTCCTTTATGTCCGCCCACATAATCCGCCCGTTCAAGAAAGGTTCCACCAGCCATCGACCCAGCATAAAAGATCGTTTTTTTGCCAAATCGCTTCCGAAGATCATCTACTACTCTATCTATGGCATGGTTCTTTTCTTCTCCTTCAAAAAATAGTTCCAACTGCTCATGTCCTTGTGACACGATTTTCCCAGCAGTAATATTTACCGATCGTACCGGTTCACCCTGCCACCGTTTAATAAACTCCTGGCGTGCCGCTTCACTAATGATATCCGTTGAGTGTTCTGGGCGAACTAGCTTAATTCGTGCAGTAAAACCCAACTTAAAATTCCTATCCGAGTATCCTATTCCCAAATATACCTCTTGGCATTTTTCCTGGTGCTTACGCAGCCTAGTGCATACATCTCCCACCATTTCCTTGATGATCATTAGAATTTCTGCTCTTACATAATAATCCCGCATTAATATCTGGTTTTTACTATAGGATTTACTTTTCGGCGGTTCCTTCTGGCTAATGATGCTAGCATCCAAGCCCCATGCGTGGTAATATAACTGCAACCCCATTACGCCTAGAGTTTTCTGCAACCACACTGGATTGGCGTGAGCCAGCCCCTCAATCGTATAAATACCCATTCGCTTGAGTTTCTGATCATATCCTCTGGATATGCCCCAGAACGCAGTCAGCGGCTGTATTTTCCATACCGTTTCCGGCACCGTCTCATACGTCCATTTTGCAATCCACGGCGGACGCTTTTTAGCTTCATTATCCAGTGCCAGTTTTGCCAAAAGCGGATTATCGCCAATGCCTACAGTCACAATAAGACCCAACTCATCCTTCACCAACTTTAAGATGGTTTCCGCAATCGCCTCAGCGGGTCCAAACAAATTTAACGATGCGGTAACATCCAATATGGACTCATCAATACTATAGACGTGTAGATCTTCATCTGTTACGAATCGGCGGAATATATTCTGTATTGCCTGGTTCACATTGATATATAACGCCATATTTGGTTCTACTACCATAATCGGGGAACGCTTGGGAATTTCAAAGAGTCGATTTCCGGTCTTGATATTATATTCCAATTTAACTCTCGGGCTGCTGGCCAGTATGATCGCACCGGTTCTCCTTACATCCGATACTACAGCAATATAGGCTTCTAGCGGGTCAAGCCCCCGCCGGACCGCCTCTACGGACGCAAAGAATGATTTTACGTCGACGCACAATACGCTCCTGCGGGGAAAACGAGAAAAATCAACGAGCCCCATCGCGTTTGCCTTCTTTCTCTTTCATCTGCTCGTTGTGCTCAGACAGAAGCATTCCCGCCCACTTTACCATACACCGGTCGACGTAAACTATCCGAGCCATCTGCTGGTAAATAGGGATACTTAGTAAATCTATAGTATGTTCGCTCATCACTATCCACCTCCATATATATAATATCAGAACATATGTTCTGTGTAAATGTCGATGGACTTGGTATTTTTTGCTGACATGAATGGAAATAAAGCCGAACAAGATGGTCATCAAAACCACCCTAGCCTGCGTTTCCTTTCACTCAATCTCCATACCATCAAGCAAACTAACAATCACTTGTTCCCTGCCAACTACTATTATTTTCTCTATCAAGGCAAAGAAAAAACGTGGACAGGGTTAAGCTTTCCTATCCATTTTGAATAAAGTGATAGCTAAAAAAATCGGATCGCCTCACTTTTATTGCTATTTTAACCTAGTCGATGCATAAAATTGTGATATATTGGCGATTTCACATGAAAACAGCGCATACAATTTATAACGTATGCGCTGAATATTTATGGTATAATGCGACGTAGAAAATGCTTATTAGGTGTGTGAAAATAATTTACACGGGATGGTTAAAAACACATCATTATTAACCTTAAACCCATTTTTCTCGTAATAACTTGATATTTTTTCTGTTGTTTGAACTAACCATTCCGAGTTTGGGAAATGCTCAATGCAGCGTTTTACCAATTCTTTGCCTATTCCCTTGTTTTGAAATTCTGGTAAAACAAACAAATCATAAATTATAGACCTAAACATTTTATCACTCAATACCCGCACTGCCCCAATCAAACGCTCATTTTCCCATGCTGAAATTACAAGAGTTGAATTAGTAAACGGAATATTATAATTTTTTTATCATATCTGAAGTTTCTGAACCATCTGACCAACCTACAGACATAAATAATTTATGTAATTGTTCAGATGGCAAATCTTTTTTCGTTTCATTATAAACAATACCCATACTTTTCTATCCTTCTGATAATATAAATTTTCTACGCATTCACATTATCCGACAAATGTTATCTACATTGTAGCATCATTAATATAAAAAAGCTATCGCCATATTAATGTCGACAGCTTGAACATCAGGCCCAAAAGCCTGATGTTTTCTTCCTACGTCTTCTAAGAAGCAAGGGGACGTAAAATCAGCTTCGCAACAACACTTGATTTTATGCTTTCTGGAGAGGGACCGGGGTCTGGCACAACAGAAGCAAAGTATACGTCCCGGCGCTTCTTTCCAGCCTGGCATTTCTTCTCAAGCCCTCCGGACTCACCTCACGGTAGACGCCCTGCCCTCCGAGTATCCTCGGCCCCTGATGCATTACCCCCAGGTTCGGATATGAGCCCCCCAGTCCGGGGCTGGTGGGACTTTAACCCACCTGATAATCGCGCTGCCACGCGCACACTATAGCGTAATCCGACTCCCTGCCGTCTATTTGACTTTCTCGTCTTCGACTTGTCCGCCATACTCTCGTTAGAGAGGACGGCAGAGTCTCCCAAGTTCACACGGAGTAACGTTGTATAGCATGCCAAGAACTTTGATCCCGGAGCGCCAGACTTAACTCGCCTTTATCGCTAAGCCCAGTATTGTCTTCTGCTCGTCCCATACATCGACCATTCCCATTAGGAATTTCGGGATTCTACATCTTCAGCTTACGCTTTCGGCCTACTACCTTTCCTGCCTACGCTTAGACTTGACGTTACCGCTTCAGTCCCAAGACTGGATACAGGGTGGCTGGCTAGGCCTTCCCAGGCAGGATTCCCACCCGCTATACTCCGTGCGCTTCTTGGCGCACGGGACGTTCATTTTGCTTCGTTTGAAGTATTTTAAAAGAGAAGCAAGAAGAACGTCCCCTAGCTTCTCCGCAAGCAATAAAACCATAGAGCGCAAGTCGACATAGCCAATGATGGCAACCGCCGTGACGGGTTCGGAATTCAATACAGCTTTACCTAATGTTTTCTAGCTACGTCAAGGGAAACATGTGTCAGGTGAGCAATTCCAGTGACACAACCATTTTCCGCACTTTCTCCCGGTTGATCTCTGTCAACTGGGCTATTTGTCTGCCTGATATTTTGCTTCGGACAATCAACAACTCAATCAACTCTTTTACGATAAGTTGATTTTCATTCTTTTTCAAATCCCCCATTGACCATGCCTGGCTCTCTAGAAAACTCTTTAAAATATCCTCTGCATTTTCGGTTTCATCCGGCATATCCAAAAATAGATGCTGTGCCTCCTCAGCCAAATGAAATTCGTTAAATCCTTGCTGTGCGCTCTTTCTATCAGAAGAAAAGCGCACAAGTATGTCTTCCATCTCAGGCAGCAACGGCATACTATCGTTGTAGCCCATATACGACGGATAACTGCTCCAAAGATAGTCTGGCGACAGGCTTTGTTCCGGACCGAACGGATTTTTATGTATGTACCGTATAACACTCAGCAAATAGGCCTCATCATCAATTGGTTCACTGCGAAAACGGTCTTGAAATACATGCCCAACCCGATTGTATTTTCTATTAAAGTAGGCTGCATAGGTTATACCGATCCGCTTCATAAACCTGTCTAATAACTGACCTGCTTCGTGAATAACCATATGCACATGGTTGTCCATAACACAATACGCATACAGGAGGCTAGCTTCCCCTTCTTTTTTTTGCAACAGAATATCGATAAATTTTAGCTTGTCTTCTTCATCCAGAAAAATCGACTTACGTTCGTTGCCGCGCAGCATAACATGATAAATTCCTGTTGTACTTTTGCTTCTTGCCTGCCTGGCCACTCCTATCACCCCACTTCATTGAAACACAAATCACTACGACCAAAGGCACCGACCTGTATCATGGCTACGACCTGCTATCAGGAGAACCCGTTCCAATTGATGCGGGAACGAGTCCTCCGGCACAGGTATTATTTTAAATGACTTTATTCTCTATTGATTAGTCGAAACATCTTCAATAGAGTCTACTACATCTCTGGAAAAGTTGATTTTTCTATTTGCATAAATCCAGACTGAATCATTTGTTTCTGAGCGCGCTGGTTTGCCCCAGCTAAGCAGTACTTGCCCCTTAGTCATACCGGTTTCAACATTACCGTTTTCAATCTGATACCAAACGTTGTGGGACCAGCCGAGAGTCAGTCGCGGATCTTCGCTAAACAATGCGTCTTGCCACGGTTGTGTTCCTGTCCAAGAAGCAACGGGAATATTGGTCCAACTGTAAGCTATGGGCAAAATTGCCTTTTCCCCGTTAACTGAAACAACCAGCCAGATGGGTTCCTGAGACTGATTGCCTGCATATACATCCACCACTGTAACAGGGCTGCCAATTGGGATGGATACTGCCATAGGGCTTTTATCTGAACCTGGAATGTACATTCCTGTTAATTCCCTAAATTTTGGATAAATGGTTTTACCCAAAAACTGTTGTCTGGCTTTCATCAGATCATCTGTTAAAACCAAACCTTCCAGTTGGCCGCGCATTGTCCGACCAACCAATTTTTCTCCTGTATCATTTACTGTCATATAAACCATAAAATCCTGCTGATTAGGACCGGCCGAATAGGGAATTACTTCCGAAACTGTTACTTGTTTTCCGACATGTGGTGCATAAGGAATACGTACCGATCGATCACCCTCAAATCCTTGAGTAGCCTGATCTACTGCAAAAATTTCGTATCCGTCAGCTTGCTTATCAGCAGGCAAAACAAGAAATGTGAAGCTATGCCCTGTCCATTGTTCTGTTTTTAAATTAACTGAAGTTGTTGCATTGGAAGATTCCGCCCAGACAGAACCTACCGTTCCGAGGGCTATTAATAAACTCAATACCAGCAACAAGCGCAAGTTAAATAATTTCATAATTTCCTCCTTAATTAGTCTCTATTGCCAGCAACATTTCCAATACAGAGTATATTATCTGTGCAAAGTACTATCTTGTGTTATTGTAGCACAATGCAAGGCGAGTGTCAAAAGAACCGTCCCCATGACAATTTTAGCCAGTACTGGTGTTGTCGGGCTGCTGTAGTCAATGGGAATACGCTGGCCGCTGGGAACGATGATATAGATAGGAACGCATGCATCAAGTTCCCTACGCTCATCCCATGAAAGCAAGCATTCCAAGACTTCGTCAGATTAATGCGCTCTAAATCGGCCCGGCTAGTTATGCCGCATATATAAGGTCCGAGGCCAGTCAATCAATGTTGCCGTAAGCGCCTCATCTGACACATCTGGCCATTCAGACGCCATCTCATGCATAAACATAAGCCGCTGTCTAAATTGCAGATACAGACGATGTTAGGGAAGTCATTTTTGAATTAGGCAGATAAATAAATTAGATATTAATGCGAAGGTTTGTCCTGGGCAAGCTTTGAAAGTGCCGGTTCGGTCGTGAAGATATCTATCCGCTTTAAAAATTTAATCACCGCAAATTAGTAGCCATATTAACTGGCTATTACTTTGCGGTGTTTTTATTTTTGCACTGCTTATTTCAATGATCTCAACTTTTTACTGTACCTTTCCTCATCATAAGGTGCATTATTTTTCATTACATCATATATTTCCTCAATAAGAACAGCAGCAATTTTTTCTTTGGCGATTTTCTCGGTGTATCCTAATTTTTTTAATTTTTCCAATGTCATTCTTGTAATTGGCGGGTTATTCTCTCGAATCTGATTATCAACAGCTGCCAAAATAGTCCTGTTTAAATTCCGATTGGTCATATTCTTAATCTCCTAATAATCATTTTCTCCACCATCACCAGATTATCTTTCCTAATCCGGTGGAAATGGGTATCTTAGGTTCTAGCTTTCTTTTCATCCCACCCAATTCGCATTCTCGGCATACGTCAGTAGCCGCGCCGGAAGATGTGTCAGCATGAGAAAGTAACTTTACCATCCGCAGCAATACAAAAATATGAATATCAAACGCCTGCCTCTGGTCTGTCAGATTATCGGCTTCCTGTAATATACCAAGAAACTCCGTGCAAATCCGGTTGCAGCCGCTGTATGGGATAAAGCCCTTGTCTGAATTGTAGCGAATGGTAGCGGTAATATGATCTTTTATTTCAGATAGCTGCTATTGTCTGTCATGGCAACCCCCTTTCTAATTATTGGATCAACAATTCTTCTCTGCATAAAATATACTAACAGAAACCCTCTCGGGCGATTTTTATTATGTAATTGTATTGCTTATGAACCAATTTTTTGAATGCTATCTCTGATAGTTCGTTATACCTTGCAGCACCCTCTTCATAAAGGAATTCATAGATCAGGTCACAGTAATCCTCATCTTCCCGCCGCATCTTATTATAACGTTTCTCTAACTCATACGAAAAATCCAAATTATATGTAAAGCTCTCTATTTTATCTATTGCCAAATCATAGGAAACGGCAGAACATCACCTTGTATCCTGCATACTCTTGAATTAATAAACTACCCTAATTGGTAATAGTTCTTCGTGTAAGAAGCAAATCCTCCGGAATTATTTTTAATAAATACTCTTATGTTGTTCTGCAGGAAAAACAACGCAAAAAACGAAGTGTTAGTATGTAGAAAAAATTGAAAGAACAGAGCAATTCAAAAATCAAACAATCCAAACACCACCACTCCGCTTGAAAAAATGCCCTCCCATTATTTTTTCTAGTTCAAATAATTCAAGTTGTTATCTCAGCATAAGATAACAACTTAAATTACCAAGGCTAAGTAACACATGCTACATTTATCATGAATACCAAAAATGAACTGTTTTTCTAAGATTGTGGCGAAAATTTCTACACAGGAAGGTGCATTATGAGTAAAACAAATAGCGGACATCACCGCTCCAGATTGCAACGTATCGCACGCAGGGTTATGCTTGAAAGGAGTCTTCTTCCAGATTTTTCATCGCAAGCTATCGCTGAGATGAACGAACTTCCCAAAGCAATTCCTAGCGATGATAAATCTATCCATGACCTAAGAAATTTGCTATGGTGTTCAATTGATAATGATGATTCGCAGGACCTGGATCAGCTTACGGTTGCTGTTGAGTTGCCTGAAGGAGCCGTAAAAATCCTTGTTGCCATCGCCGATGTAGATGCCCTTGTGAAAAAGTCATCGGCCATTGATGAGCATGCAAGACATAATACAACTTCTATTTATACAGCCGCACAGATATTTACCATGCTGCCCGAAAAACTTTCTTACGATCTCACATCCTTAAATTATGATGAGGACCGCCTGGCCCTTGTGGTTGAAATCGTCCTCTTCGATGATGGAACTATAAAAAGTTCGAATATATATAGAGCGGTAGTCCGCAATCGGGCTAAACTTGCATACAACAGCGTCGCCGCATGGCTTGACGACAACGGCTCAATGCCGCCGGAAATCAGCAAGGTAGTTGGTCTGGCCGATAATCTCCGGCTACAACACCGGGTGGCACAAAAACTTAAAAACCTTCGTCACATTCACGGCGCGCTTGACTTTGAAACAATTGAAGCACGCCCTGTGTTTGACGAACAAGAAATTAAAGATTTAGAAGTTCAAAGCAAGAACAGCGCCAGGGAACTCATTGAAGATTTTATGATTGCAGCCAATGGCGTTACCGCTCGTTTCCTTGAAGCTAAGAAGTTTCCGTCGCTGCGGCGTGTTGTTCGCACACCTCATAACTGGAAGCGAATCGTTGAAATTTCCGCCAAGCACGATTTTGTGTTGCCCAGGGATGCCGATTCACGGGCATTGGCTCAGTTTTTGGCAGTTGCAAAAACCTCCGACCCGCTTCGCTTTCCCGACCTTTCTCTCAGTATTATCAAATTGCTAGGTGCAGGAGAATATGTCGTCGAACGTCCTGGAGAATCTCCCCTCGGGCATTTTGGTCTTGCGGTCAAGGATTACGAACATTCCACCGCGCCTAATCGCAGGTATCCAGATTTAATCACTCAGCGTTTGTTAAAGGCTGCAATTTCAGGAAGCCCAATTCCCTATGATATCTCTGAATTAGAAGAGATTGCCAAACACTGTACCGAAACTGAGAATATTGTGCAAAAAGTCGAACGCCAGGTTGCAAAATCGGCCGCGGCAATCTTGCTGGAGGCTAGAATAGGCGAAAAGTTCGATGCGATTATTACTGGCGCCTCAGAAAAAGGAGTATGGGTTCGTTTGCTGAATCTACCTGTCGAAGGAAGGCTGATGGAACACTTTTCCGGCCAGGCCGTGGGGCATAAAGTTCGGGTAAAATTAATTCATACCAACGTGGATGAAGGATATATCGACTTTAAGAAAATAAATTAACTAAAACCTAGTCCCCCCTACTTTTCTGCAAGTTCTCCATTTTGGGTCAAATCTACTTTTATAAATTTTATAGCGATAACACACAGTTTGCGTCCGGGTGTTTTTACTTAGGCTATTAACTTCACGAGAAAATATCCAACAATAAGATTAAGCAAACATAACACTGGTATGCCTATAGTAAATAATCGATGGCGTGTCTTATGGCGGAAAACGTGCATGCCAAGCAAAATCCCTGACGCTCCAAAGGCTGCAGCACAAACAAAAAAAGTTCGCTCACGGATGCGCCACTCATTCCTGCGAGCCCGGCGCTTGTCCAGCATAACCATCAGAAATGCAGCTAAATTCCATAGAATGAATAGCGCAAACAACGGCGGAAAGCTGCTAATCATATCGCCGATCCCCCTTATCATTTATCTTGCTGCCGTTAAATAAAAATCGTAGAACAGTTACTATTTCAGAAGGTCTCATGTTTTCTTCGAAGCCTAACTCTTTAAACTCTGCCCAGCTGTTGTTTCTGAAATTCTGGTGAAACCGCCGATAGGCTCCGAATTTCAGAAACAACAGCTTTGATTTCGCTATTATCCATTAACTCAAGGATACTTTGGCCTTTTTTCATGCCAAGCATCATAAGAAAAACAGCCACCTTTTTTACCGATAACAAAAAGACTACCTCCCGGAAAGTTTAATAGCAGATGATAAACTGCACCCCATAGGTAGCTCGTCGCCACCTATGGGGTCTTACTTTTTTACAATATTTCGTTGGAAGTGATCTGTACGGAAAGTCACCTTTATTAGCTTGTTCTTCTTTTATTACATCTTCTGTCATAATTAATCTCTCCCTTTTCTGCATGATAATGCCAGCAACATCCCGCCTTAGGCAAAACTTTATTGCTAAAACTATTTGAGGTAACCATTGAAAGCTCACTAGTCTTACCAAAAACACCCGCTAGTTCTTTTCGCTATTAAATAACTTATTTCCTTTCACTTGTTTCGACGGATGAGAATATTGACAGAAACCACTATAAATACGGTCAATCCTCAATAGTAAGGAAACAGAGCGAACCGTCCCCTTGTATCCACTCAGCGAAATTCCGCTGTCAAACGGAACCGTGCCTATATTCTCCACTAACGGCCGCATGAATTGCCATAAAAAGCTCATCTTTCATCACTACTCTTAACTCCAACGAGGCCCGGCAGCAAGCCCTTATCAAACAAAGATGTCACTTTATTCCTGCCATTCTGTTTACTTAGATATAATAGTTTATCCGCTCTTTTAACCAGTGCTTCATCCGTATCATTCATCTCGACCAGAGTGGCTCCTACCGATATAGTAACCCTAATCTCGTTAGAATCAGAACGAAATACTGTTTGTTCCGTCAGCGCTCGAACTCGCTCCGCAACCTTAACGAGTTCTTCTTTATGATAGGTATTTATAACGGCTAAGAACTCTTCCCCTCCCCAACGAAAAGCAATTCCCTCTTTGATGATACCATTTTGAATAGTTTTAGCCACCATTTCGAGCACCTTATCACCCACGTCATGACCATACTGATCGTTAACTTTCTTAAAATGATCAATATCTGCAAATAGTACGCCAAAAATTGGCCTACCAATTTTTTGAACTTCACTCATTTTATTTGATAACTCAAATTCAGCATACCGCTTGTTTCCCAGCCCTGTCAAAGAATCCAACAAAGCTAGCTCTTTAAATTGCTCTAGTTGTTCCACTAACTGTACTTTTTGTGAATTATCGCTAAAAATCTCTACAGCTCCAATTATCTCATCTGAAGCATTACGTACTGGCGAAATTCGAACTGAAACAGGAATGCGATATCCCAGTTTGTGCTGAAGATACACTTCGGCTTCTCTCAAGCACCCATCCTTTATAGTCTTAGCTAACGGACATCCCCCGGAGCAAAGTAAGCATCCCTCTCCATCTGTATGATTTAGTATATTGCCATAGCAGTGGCATCCAACAATATCGTTAGAGGAATATCCCGTCACCTTTTCGGCGCTGTGGTTCCAGTATATTATTTTTCTATCATTATCAACAAAATACACCCCGTCATAAAGATTATCTAACAATGCTTTATAAAAAGAAAGTTTCAAACCTTCACCTCCCACCCCTTTAATATATATTATGTCAACATTCATTTTTTGTGCCATCAAAACGCTAATACTACGTACAACCGGCGTTAAGGAGGAGGCTATTTCAGGCAAGAACGTATGTTCGTCATATTTTGAAAGTCTATGCAAATAATAACGCGAGTGTTTATCCCGAGCGGGCTTTGAAAGTGCCGGTTAGGTCTTGATTTCTGCTTTAAAAATATGATCACCGCAAAATAGTAGCCATATTATTAATTGGCTATTACTTTGCGGTGTTTTATTTTTTGCTATATTATTGCTGAGCAAAATTTGTTGCCGATAACCCTGTCCCCCGGCATTCCCAGTATTTTACTTTCCGCTTCAAGACGCATCCACCATCCTCTTGTCTGCATCTATCCTTTGCATCAGTAAGGAAACGGCAGAACCGTCATCTTGTATCCTATTGGCAAAGTATGAATCCATGTTTTGTACACTTTATTGACGATTGGCAACTATATTGTTATAATCGACTACTATAGTGGTATAACCAAAAATAGCCAGTTACAAGTAATACCGCCCTCACCCGAAATCCATTGCGATAGGAGCTTCTACTATGTGCAGACGTGATATATTTCTCGGATTGATTGTAGTTGTTATTTGGGGTCTCAACTTTATTGCTATCAAAGTGGGCTTGCAGGATGTGCCGCCGCTACTGCTGGGGGCGCTACGGTTTCTCGTCGCCTCTCTCCCTGCGATCTTTTTCTTACCTCGACCACCAGTGTCCTGGCGCTGGCTCGTTATCCTGGGACTAACGATCAACGTCGGCCAGTTCGCTTTTCTGTTCCTGGGAATGAAGCTAGGTATGCCTGCCGGTCTGGCTTCCCTGGTGTTGCAGTCCCAAGCCTTTTTCACCTTGGCATTGGCTGTCACAATGTTGGGAGAACGCTGGCGTTGGCATCATCTGGTCGGTCTCACGTTAGCCGCTTGCGGCATGGCTATCATTGGCTCGCAGCAGGGAGGCAATATGACAGCAGTCGGCTTCTGGTTAACCTTGGCTGCTGCTGCCAGTTGGGGTAGTGGCAATGTCATCATGCGGCAGGCTACCCAGGGAGTACCCCCATTTTCCATGCTATCCCTGGTAGTTTGGGCTGGCGCTGTAGCCATAGTCCCCTTAGCTCTCTTGTCCTGGTGCATCGAAGGTCCTATCGCTTGGCAAGCAGCCTGGCGGTCCCCCTCCCTGAAGGTTGCTGCCTCAGTACTCTACCTGGCTTATTTCGCTACCCTCGTCGGTTACGCCTTATGGGGCAAATTGCTTTCCCGCTACCCCGCCGCCGTGGTTTCTCCCTTCGCACTGCTGGTTCCGGTTCTCGGCATGAGTAGCTCAGCTTGGTTGTTAGGGGAGGCTCTATCCCTTTGGCAAACCTTGGGAGCTTTGCTGGTGATGACAGGCCTGGTAGTCCATGTGTTTGGTGCAAAATGGCGAAAGCCAAAAGCTGAAATCCCCTACACTCAGGAATAAGAAACCCTGCACTTTTTTGAACTATAGGTTCCAAAACGCGGTATATAGTAAGCCGGACGGAAAAATACGCCAGGTAGTTTCAAGGCGTTCATGCGGTTGGCAAAAGTCTCCGCATCCAACCACGGGGCGCCAACAAAGTCAAAAGGTCTGGTAGTGCCTACTCCTTCTGATAGGCAAATCGAAATAGATGTAGCTGCCCCAAGCGTCATATACAGATTTTTTGCCGAGTAATCGGTTCCAAACCGGACGTTTAAAGACTCGGCAATAGCACTGCGGCAGTCTTCAGTACCCTGCGCCGAAGTGTAGCCGTGAATGGATGCTGGATGCTTTGTAGTAAAAGATGGTGTCTCCAACAGGTTATTTTGACCTATTGGGAGACACCATCCTCGTGTTTATGGGTAAAAAAACTTTTGTACAAATTCAGCGAAGTTGTTCTGATGCTTTATTCCTATACTCCTGTACTTCAGCGGTTAATTGGTAATCATTCTTTTTCAGCACGGCAAGATATTCACTCATGACCTTTGAAAAACTTCCCTTGTCAGGGTCAAACTCTGTTACCAAATAGGTTTGTCTAGCCTCAGAAACCATCTGCTTGGTATCGTAACTAAATAGAGGTGTATTATTTGCGCCATATAAGGCAAAGACCAAATAACGTTTTAGCAGTTGCCGCATATCTTCCACTTTGGCTGAATTACTATAATCCCTGATAAACTGTTCCTGCGCCATCGCCCGTTTAAGTATCTCATTCCAGCTTATCATGAGTGCCGCATCCTTGATCGGTGTTTTATCTGATTCAACCGACATAATATCAATGAACACAGCAATGTCTGGTGTTACGGCTTTTGGGTACTTCTTATAGGCGGAATAGTCTATAACTGGAAAATACATGCCTTCGGCTGTTTCTATTTTGAAGCCGCTGCTTTTGGCTTCCAACACCAAAGCTTTTGCCTCCTGGTTCTCAATGCTGTCAATAGCTTGGTTTGTTAACCCATCCCGATAACTCTTTGTCAATGCTTTTTGTACTGCTTCGCTATCACCAAACTTATCCTGTAGTTTAGGCAGCCTTTCTTTTTGAACCTTTTCAAGTCCAATAATCATATTTGCTGCGCCAACTTGCGATACTTTCGTAATATTTTCATCAAGATACTTACTTATCTCAGGAACAGGAACCGACCTATTCTGCAGAAGTGCATTGTAATTATCCATTATGACCTGTTCATTGGCGGCCGCATCTTCGGCAATTTGCTGCTTCGCAGGTTCTGGCGGCAGGCCACCGCTTTTATTAGTACAGCCATCTATTACCAAAACTAAAATAGCAATCATGCTGATACTTATTATCTTTTTTATTAAACGCACTTTAAATCCCTCCACAATGAAAGTATTCACTTCATTGAACGTTTTCAGTATCTTTAAAGTAACGAAAGTACAATAATAAAACCAAAGCCGGCAGGGTGATTTCACTTCGCCTCACCGTCTTATTGTCTATTTTCTGCTTCTATCGCAATTGCCAGCACAACTCTTTTATTTATCGAATACAGAGGTACATGCCGGACACCGTATCGCCTTGATATTTACAGTAGAAAAGCAATGGACACTCTTTCGTTGTCGGCATTTCTGGTGCCTCCGGCTTGGCACACAGCTTATTTACCTGTCTTATGATAAGGAACAGAGCAAATGCTACAATGACAAAATCAATAATAGCATTGATGAATAAGCCGTAATTCAAAGTAGCGGCGCCTGCAGCTTTTGCTGCTGCAATTGTAGGGTAGTTAGTCCCTGACAAATTATTGCTTACCTCCTGAAAATACTAGTTAATTTCAAAGTAATAATAGCATGGCTATAATTCCTGCGTCAATCAGAGTAAATAGTTGCAGCGGATATAGTTGTTGGGAAACCCTATGGCCGCATGTTATAATGCCTTAAATAGTTAAACCCCATTGGATTAGCCATTACGGCTCCCTCTGGGGTTTTAGCATTATTCTTCACTATTTCGTTAAAAGCTTCTTTTTGCCTCAAGATAGTCTTATTAGTTTCTTTCTCCAATACACTCTCCCTTGGTGTTTCGTATCGAACGCTGTATCAACTATAACTGTCAGCCAGTTTCCGCCGCCATGACAGTTGAGGGTGAGTTGTCAGATACACCCCGGTGACAATCCACAGACCGCCAATAATCTCACGCCAACTTAATTGCTCTCCTAAAAATATTACCGCCAACAGCATCCCAACCAACGGCATTATGTTGGTAAAAATAGCTGCCCGGCTCGGACCCACTTCTTTCACCCCGCAGTTCCACCAGGTCATAGCCAGGACGCCGCCGCCGAAAATTAGGTAGGACATTGATACTATTCCAGTGGCAGTTATATTCACCGCAGCAGTCGTTCCATCCCACAAAGCAACAATACCCATTAGAACAGTACCGGCTACTCCCGCCCAGGCCGTAACCGCCAGCGGCGAGAATTCCGTCATGATTTTACGGCCTAACAAGGAGTATACAGCCCAACAAGCCTGACTGCAGAAAAACAGTATGTCACCATAATTAAACGAAAAATTGCTGATGGCTTCCAGCGAACCATGGGTTACTAGAAATATCACACCTGTCACGGAGATGACGATTCCTCCCCACTGGACTGCATGCAACTGTTCCTTCAAAAAAACGGATGCAAGTATGGCGGTTAATACCGGAGTTGTCGCCGATACTAACGTGCAGTTAATGGCAGTAGAATATTGCAGCCCGGCAAATTGCAGCGTATTGTTAAGGGCAATGCCGGTAGCGCCCATTAAGAACAGTGTGAAAATCCACCGCGTGGGAGGAAGGATTCTTTTATCCTTCATAAATAAAACAATTAATAATACCGCGCTAACACCTATATAACGAATTAAGGTTATTATTATCGGTGATATTTCTTTGAGCAGTGATTTTACCACTACCGGCTGTGCACCCCAAATAATGGCGGCCAATACCAACAGAAGGTAACTCGTATTACAAATATTCTCCATCCCCTTAGCGTAAAAAAATCTTATATATAAACTTTTATTTACCGGGTAAAAACAGTAAGCCTATACTGCATACCAGACTACAGCCCTCATTGTTTCCCCGCCTATGATTTAACTACTATTATACTAGGCATTTACAGGGTGAAAGAAATTACAATCTGTTATTGTTATAATAATTAACTTTTATGATACGTTTTGGCAAGTGCCCCCTTTACCTCTCCATATCAAAAGGTAAAACAAAAACCGGATGATTAATCCGGTTTTTGTTATCTTCCTGTTTGTTGATTTTTCCGGGTATTTTCTTAGCGGCTGCTTCACCAAAACTTTGTGACCAAAAGAATATCCCAATGTTAGGACAATTATTTGTCAAAGCCTTCCTTGATTCAGTATTTATCACTATCAGCTTTATTTGCAACTTGGGCACCGGCTTGCAATACATCACTTACTCTGTTTTCGCCAGCATAGCTGGGAGATTAGGAGTTTCGTTTATCCTTGCCTTAAGTCTAAGACTTTTACGTCTTTAATCTGGGAGGCCAGACTATTAACACTTTCAATGGCTAAACGCAGATTTCCATTTTCCATATTTTTCTCTAGCTCCGGATAAGCACTCAAAATAGCTTTTTGTATTTTTTCTTCGGCCACATACCCCTCAACCATAACCGATATTTTATCAGTAAGATCTTCTCTTGATACCGTTATTAGTACTCTTCCCGTAGTACCGTCGATCTTTCCTACCTCATCAGCAATAACTCTGCCATAAATATTCATGTCTCCCGCAACAATCATGTCATCAGTTCTCCCTTTTAGGTTGATAGCCTTAAAGGGCAACCAGCACGCACAGTCGGCCCATCGCGCTTTATCTCCAGAGCGGTAACGAATTAGTGGCATACCGTCTCTTCGGATTGTAGTAAAAACCAGTTCACCTTGATTAGCCGGATTGCCTGTTATTGGATCAATAATCTCTGTAATAAGATGCAGATCATTTAAATGAATAGCAGTACATTCTGGTAAGGCAATTGTTTGGGCGCTTCCAATTTCTGTCGATCCGTAACTATCGAAAACTGCTGCATCCCAGTAACCTGTGAACAACTTTTTGTGCTCAGAAGTTAAGAGTTCACCTGCAAGTATAATCTTGTCAAGGGCACAGCGATATCCTAAACATTCCGCCTCGCGTGTCAGGGCCGTCATATAGGATGGAGAGGAAAATACTACATTGGGCGCAAAGCGTTCCATCCATTTTATAGTCTCTCCTGGGTTATTGGCACCAACAGTTAGTGGTAGCCCCCCTGCACGTTCAACTGCACGTTGCACACTTGCCCCACCAATCCATAGACCATGTCCAATAGGTAATGCAATCAGAGCCACAAGCCTACCTGAGTGAGCAATGCGCAAAGCCATACCGTAGAGGTTAGAAAGAATCTGCATTTCCCTAAAAGTATAATATACCCGCTTAGGTTCACCGGTTGTTCCAGATGTAGTAAAAACGGCAGATAGTTTTTCCTCAGGCACACACAAAAAATCCTGCCACTGGCGAATATCTCTCACAGTAGTAAATGGGAGTTTCCTCAGATCTTCAATGGCCTGTATATGTTCCGGGCGTATGCCATACTGACTAAACATTCGTTTATAAAAAGGTGAATGATTAGACACATAGTTTATAGTGTCGTGCAACCGCCGTCTTTGGATGATATTAATAAACTCCGGATGCAGCCCTTTTTCTATAAAACGATGTAAAATTTTACCCGCTCTTTTTATAACCCCTGGCTGGCAGTTATGTTCTTCAAATCTTCGCAACGCTTTGTCCACAGTTTCTGCGATCATATATTCTCCTAACATTCCCAGCTATTATAAATACCTTATAGTTGTGTCCGGTCTTGCTCCCTTTATGCGCTTTGTGTGACAAGTATATTTGTTCCCCTCCCTACCAATACTGATATAGTGTTGAGGAGGCACCAGCCTATGTACATCCTCTTTTTAAAATGTGTCATTAGTGGATTTCTTCTTGCCGCCCCCATTGGTCCGATAAATCTTATTTGCATTAAGCGTACACTAAGTAGAGGACGTATATCTGGTCTAGTTGTAGGGCTAGGAGCAGCAACCGCCGACGCCCTGTATGGATACGCTGCCGCCGCCGGGCTAAACTTTCTACTTTCGTTCATCAATCAATATGAAACGGCCTTCCGGTGGGGAGGTGGAATGTTTATTGCATATCTTGGTTGGAGAACATTTCAGTCTGTGCCGCAAAGTCCGTCTATCGATAAAAAGACCACAAAAAGCTTGTATAAGGTATTTGCTGGGATATTTCTACTCACTCTGACTAACCCCGTAACTATTTTCTCTTATATTGCCACCTTTTCATCCTTTGGTATTGCCGTATTAGTAACCTCTTGGCCGAAAGCAGCCTTAGCCGCTCTTGGGGTTTTTCTCGGCTCATTACTCTGGTGGATTATTCTCATAAGTGTGACCTCCCTCTTTCGTGACAAAGTTACGCCTAAAACTATAAGCTACATAAATAAGATTGCGGGTGCACTAATTATCTTAATAGGAATTACCTCGATAAAAATTAAGTAGAAGCTACGGGACGGTTCTTTTGCTTCCCCGTAGAACCTTTTTTCTAAACACTAAACGAAATAAATGAAGCACCCGAACTGTCCCGCTGCTTTTGTCTAATACGCGAAATAAGAGTTTCGCGAAAAGGTTACGCCCCCCTTTTTGAACAG
The DNA here is from genome assembly GCF_007830295.1 of Sporomusa sp. KB1. Taxonomy (GTDB): domain Bacteria; phylum Bacillota; class Negativicutes; order Sporomusales; family Sporomusaceae; genus Sporomusa. The sequence continues at coordinate 478,816 of NZ_VLKC01000001.1, forward strand.
GGGGGCGCGTTAGCTTTCGGGACTACACTTTTTCGCAAAATCATTGGTACATTGATTGGGGTGTGCCGACAGATACTGCTGATAATTAGTTTCTTAACTTCCTTTATACGTGACTGTTGCTGATTTCCACCTTTAGTTGCAATACATTAGTAAAGAATTCGGCAGGCACAAGCGTCTTCTCATTAACTAACTCAGGTGCATAGTCCAACTGGATAGTCGATTTTGACTTTTCATAGTTTTTACTACCTATTCGCATAGTCGCTGTTGAATTCATAGCATTTCGAAGTTCCACAGCATTTTGTCCACCGTCCCAAATTACGTCATATCCTAAGCTTTCAGCTATAACACGAAGCGGAAGCATTACAATATTCCCTCTTGTTATAATACTATCGTCTTTGTCTAACGCCAGTTCGCGTCCGTTTACAGAAATAACGCCTGCGCCAACATGAACCTTTATATCAGCCCTCGCAGGAAGCAATACTACCTTGGTTGCTTTAGCCTGCCCAGGCATGCTCATGGTCATTACATCATACCATACAACTAATTCCGAACCTTCTTTGATAGCTGTTGTTTGCTCAAATACATCAGGACTAATTGTCACTAATCTGTCTCCGTTTGTGCAAAGTACCTGTACGCTGCCATCTTGATTCTCCTTAACGTTAGCCACTTTCATATACATGCCCGCACTGCCTTTTGCGGGCGTACCAACGATTAAAGCAATGGCATTACCTTGAGGAGGCATGCTTTTTGTAACCATTGGCCCGTAATAAGCTGTTACTGCATCACCCGGCTTCAAGTCCTGAAACTCAATAGGGGTACCGTTTTCTGCACTTACAATATTTGTGGTGTCATTACTATTTAAAACTATATCCTTGTAAGAACCTTCGCCTACAATCCTGATTCGTTTACTGTTAATTTCTTTTATTTCGCCTTTTGACGAAATTATATTATTAGCAATGTTCCCATCCATTTGATTAGCAACGTTAGTGACCGATTCTTCCGCAAGCGCATTAATGCTATCGCCACTTGTCATAGATGATGCCATAATCAACGTTGATTGTGACTGCCAATTAATGCCTGTGTATTTAAGTATGGTTTCTACTTCGGCCAATCTGTCCGCTCTATAAGCGCCCGAAAGACTTTGCATGCCTTTTAGTTCGTAGACCCCATCATTATCGATATCAATCGGTTCTAATTTGATAAAAGGAGCAGACATTATCTGCGTTTCTTTTTGAACTTTACCTTCTTTATCATAAATACCTAACCGCAGATAATCTTCCCGGCGCTCACTTACTCCAACGGTTAGTGTTGTTTCATCGGTTGTATTAGTAAGGGCTACCTTCCAGCCATCTACAAATTTGCCAGTAATGTTATTAGCATTGTTATCCTTAATGCCGAACAGTTCTTTTGGCTCACTGCCATTAAAAGATACGATATTATGATATGACCAGCCACCGCTGCCGCCTGATGCTGTTTCTACATAAACGTCAGCTATTTTATCACCCGTAAAATCGCCAGCGAAAAGATGTGGCTGATAACCGCCTACTTTATCAAGCCAATAAGTAGTAAGGGACTCATCTGCGCCGCTTTTTACCGTAACACTAAGATCTTTAGCAGCAGGCAAATTGGACGGTATTTTATGGCCAGCAAGATATATCTTATCGGCTATGCCGTCACCAGTTACATCTACTTCAAGAGTATCCAAAATGTTATAGTCGGCAGGTAAGTTTATTTCCGTTGCCGGAATAGCTGGCAGGGGAGTTGGTAAAGCCTTCGTAGCACCAACAACTTGCCCATTGCTATTATAAACAGGTTTTGGTATGACGCTCGCATTCACTGGTATCATCGGTGTAATAAATGAGCTTAGTACAATCGCTACTGTAAGAACTTTTATTTTTTTCACGTTTCAGGTCAACCTCCTTCTTCATTATTATAAACGGTGAACAAAGCAAAAAGTAACTGCTTCGTTCACCGCTGCTGAAAACATTTTTTAGGCTAATCATCAAAGCAACTGTAGGGACGATTCCGTTAGCCAACTCTACTAACATGTTTTTTCCACTTTCTTATCTTGGTTCTAAAACTCTTGAACGGGGCAAGCGAATTATAGAGTTTTTCCGGAAAGACTCTGAGCAGTCGTGTTCATCTGGTATTCAATCAGCTCTTTATACTTCTGACCGATTTCCGAAGCTGGGTTAACAAATACCCCTGAAGCCTTTCCTTCTTCTACGATTTTCCCTTTATCCATAAGAACAATTCGATCTGCAACCCGCAATGCAAAGGACAGCTCATGCGTTACGACAATCATGGTGCTGGATCGATACCGTGCCAGTTCTTCCATAACAACCAATACCTCGCGAACCAAGATTGGATCGAGTGATGCCGTCGGTTCATCCCACATCATCAGTTCTGGCTCATAAGCCAATGCCCTTGCAATGCCAACACGTTGCTGTTGCCCCCCCGACAATTCATTTGGTTTATGATGTAAATGCTCTTCCAGGCCAACCTTAGCCATCGCATCATTAGCTTTATTTTGTGCTGTATCACGATCCATTCCGCCCATTACCAGACCAAACATTACGTTTTCCAGAGCCGTTAAGCGACCAATCAGATTAAAGTGCTGAAAAACAAAACCGATGCGCTTACGAATTTTTTGTAGTTCATCTGGATCCAGTGTAAGGATATTAACATCATGAAGTAAAATGTTGCCTTGGTCTGGCTCGATAAGACGATTAATTGTTCGAATTGTTGTCGACTTGCCGCAACCTGATGGTCCCATCAAGACAAGAATTTCTCCGGTGGTAACTGAGAGATTTAGCCCATCTATAGCTTTGATACTGCCAAATTGTTTATGTAAGTCTTGTATAACAAGCATGTTAACACCCGCTTATTTAAACTTCACCTTTCTCCGGTTAAGCTTTTGGAGCAAGCCGGGACGAGCATTAGGAATCACAATCTCACGCATTATTTCATCAAAGGATAACCCTAATGCTTCACCTGCGCTGACTTCTTCACTCGCAACCGGATTAATTTTTTCAGCATTATTCGCTATAAATAAACCCAGTGCGGCTCCTAAGATCGGGACTGCGAACCATGGTACATACGGAATACCCCCGCCTGATAAAACAAACATAGCTGTGAGAAGCAATGCCCCCATGCCCATACCGTATAGGCACTCAGAAGCTGCAAAAACATTTTCAACCCCCTGTATCAACCTTCTCCAACCTTTAGTTGGCAGCTTTCGAATAACATTTCGTTGTCTCAGGATGACGGTCATAACTGCGGTGTGATCTAATGTTAAGAGGACAACGGTTGCAACCAGCGAAACTAATCCGGCTAAAACGGCTTTTACCTGAGTCAAAATTGTCATGACTTCCGCGCGGGGATCAGGTTCTATGACCCCCAGTGGCGATGTGTAGAACGATAAATTCGAGTTTCCAACGACCCGATAAATTGTTGGCGCTGCCAACTCTGTTGCGACATTACCTTTTGTCAGTATCTGGAGGCGCTGACTGGCTATAACCTGTCCGGCAATAAACTGATCCATAAGCTTCACTGACCGGCTAATCTCTTCATCGCTTAAATTAGGTACGGCAGCTCCGAGATACTGTAACTGTGCTGCTACCAGTGGGGTATTAAACTGTTGTATTTGTCCTAACCGCCCTCCAGTTGCATCAAGGGTTTGACGCGTTTTTTCTGTATCGAAATTACGTAAGCTGGCAATTGTATTATTGCCGTTAGCTACGATGCTATCAATGGCAGTCCGAGCTCGCCGAGCATCAGCTGCAACGTTATCCAATGTTCGTAATCGTGTTTGAAGATTAATAAGATTTTGCTGCATAGCAGTCATTTCGTTAATACTAGGCGCTACATCAGGTTTTAACAACCGAACGACTTGCAGCGTATTTACAAGGCTGCCCATTGCTTGGGCCGAGTTGCCTACCTGCAGTTGAATCGCCGATGTGTCCAAACTAGCTAAACCACTGGTAGCTGCTTGAATAGTAGCCCCTGCATTACTTAAACTGGTTAACGTTTGTTCAACTGCTCCCAAACTAGTGTTATAGTTATCAAGCGACGTATTGGCGATTCCAATCATGCTTTGCGCATCCTGGACAAATCCAGGTATTTGGCCGACTAGCTTAGATGTCTCTCCTAGCGCATTGCCAAGTTCACTCCGAGGATTGCGAAAATTTGCCGTTCCAATAGGTGAGGCTATTGTAGAGTTACTAACCAAAAAACCCTGACTTTCAGACAACTTGCTAGCATCGCCCTGAATTACCATGCCCTCGGCAGTGCCATCGTTCTTTATTGCTGTTACCTGAACTAAAACATTTGCCTGGTCAACAACTGCACCTGCGGCAAGAATATTGGGTGACGCTCCTTGAAATGCAATTACATCGCCAGGACGCATGGTAAAACCTGAAGGCAAGCGAATGACAGCTTTTGTCGCATAAGCAGTTAGAAACTTTTTGAGTTCAATCATAGTACTAACGAGATAAGCCATATCATTGCGCTTGGTATCAGCAGATACGCTTTCCGCAAATCCAATCGCCCTATCGGATCGCAGTGCATCTGCAAGCTGCTCGCCCATGCGAATAGGATTGTCTGGCTCACCGCCAACAGGAAAGGCTATGTCAATTAATTGATATTGACCTAAGACTCTCTCTATTTCAGCATTCACAGCAGAAGATTGCTCCAATGACTGTACAAGTACTGTGACTGATTTTCCGTCGCGGAAAGCAAACAATACCCCCTTTATTTGCATTACTTGATCAATTACCAAATCTTTTGCCCCATCGGGTACAGCTTTTAAGGTTATCCGTGGCTCGGTCATAATACTGATTCCTGACCGCCCGGGAACACTCCCAAAAATTTGGTCAATTGTCTCATATGTTTGTTTCGTTTTGTATTCCGCTGGTATACCAACCATAAAGCTTGTCAAACCCGTGATAGTTGGTCCTTCCTTGAGCCTGGCACCAGGAAATACCTGACTTATGATTTTTTCTATTTGTGCCCGTCCCTCTTCTTTCACTTCCTCCCGCACATTAACTAGAAAGTCAAACTCGCCGTACTCGCCAACAAGTGAAGTAATGGTCTCTGAAAAATAGGAATTCGCCGTCATAGCCAGTACTCTAGCCAACGCACTACCAATAACGATACTAACAATCAAGAGAATCACTATATCACGGTTAAATGAGTTGCGAAAAAAGGTACGCAACACCTGTTTTCGTAAAGTAGTCAATGTTTTGGCCATGAATGCGAACCCCTCTTGAAAATAGTAAACCGTCCTGCAATTACTTTTAAGTATTTGCAGAACTTCTTATTTTACTCACCTGATTTAGCTGAGTTATTTTTGCTTTTACAAACTGTAAATAGCTTGAACTTACCCTATCTGCTTTCCATCAGATTTCACCAACCTACCGATTGGTATGTTTACCTATTATTTTTGTTTATTATCAGCCAAAATCCGGGCAATCTATATTTAGTATCTCTTTCTAAGAAAACAATTCCACGACAAACTAAAATTATCAGCACCGGAGGAATTATGGATAAAAAGCATACCTTCTCTACGAGCTTTTTTGTATTGGCATTAATAGTCGCTTGGCTTTTTAATGATCTAATTTATAAGCCGTTCATCATTCGGGAGACACAAGTCAGTTACAATGAGTTTATTCAAGACTTAAATGATAACAAGGTCGAACAGGTTATTTTATCAAGTGACCGGATTATATTCACCTTGAAAGCTGACGAAGGACAAAAAACATCAATAGCTAACGTAGTTGCTATTAACGACCCAAAGCTGATCGACCGGCTACTTGCTTCAGGTGTATCATTTTCCGCTCAACCGCAAACAAAAAGTTTGTTTGCGTCAATACTTGGCTGGATTCTTCCCATGCTACCCTTGCTTTTAATTTGGTACTTCATCTTTAAACGTATGGGCGGCGCAGGAAATGCCATGTCGCTAGGGAAAAGCAAGGCGAACGAAATTCAAGGTGAAATGATTGGTATAAAATTTAAGGATGTAGGCGGTGTCGGTGAAGCTGAAGTCGAACTACGCGAAATTATAGAGTATTTAAAGCGACCACAGAAATTCAGCCACATGGGCGCAAAACTTCCCAAGGGAGTTATGCTAGCAGGGCCTCCTGGCACAGGCAAAACTTTGCTTGCCAAGGCTACTGCAGGTGAGGCAGGTGTTCCTTTTTTCTTTTTAACCGGCTCTAGTTTTGTTGAAATGTTTGTTGGTGTAGGAGCTGCTAGAGTTCGTGATTTATTTCAGCAAGCGCAAAAAAAAGCACCATGCATTATTTTTATTGATGAAATCGATGCCATTGGGCAGGCTCGGACAAGTATAGGGCGAATTGGCGGTAATAGTGAGCAGGAAAATACTCTTAATCAACTCCTTGGCGAAATGGATGGCTTTAAGTCTAATTCCGGCGTAGTAATTATGGCAGCTACTAACCGGCCTGAAATTCTCGATCCTGCGTTAGTGCGACCAGGCCGTTTTGACCGTCAAATCCAAGTAACGTTACCTACAGAACCAGGCCGCCTTGAAATACTAACAATCCATACGCGGGAGATGCCGCTGGCATCAGATGTAAGCCTTGAACGTCTAGCCAAAATTACCGCAGGGTTCTCGGGAGCAGAGCTGGCTAATATTGCTAACGAAGCATCACTACTTGCAATACGCCGTAATTCAGAAACAGTGTCAATGCATGATTTTGATTTGGCTATTGAGCGTATTGTGGCCGGTCTTCAACGAAAAACGCCGCTTTCCGAAGATATACGTAAAAAAGTAGCTTATCATGAAGTAGGGCATGCCCTTACTGCCTACTATCTGTCTGGAACTGATCCAGTTCATAAAATTAGCATTATCCCGACAGCAAAAGGTGCTCTAGGCTATACCATGCAGATGCCTGAAGAGGATCGTTATCTTATCGGTGAAAACGAACTTCGGTCACGAATGGCTGTCATGCTTGGTGGACGGGCGGCCGAACTTATCGTATTTAAAGAAGCCACCACCGGCGCTTCTAATGATTTAGATCGAGCAACAGAAATGGCGCGCCGAATGGTGACGGAATTTGGCATGTCTAAAAAGCTTGGGCCAGTTAGACTCGCAACCTCTACAGGTTCCTATTTACAAACCGGATTAACCGCAAGAACCGATTTAAGTCCCGCAACAGTTGCTTCGATTGACGAAGAAATTGGATCATTGCTGAAGGAATCACAAGAAACTGCTATCAAAATTTTGACAGATCATATTGAAATATTACATCACGTTTCACGTTTTCTTCAGGATAAGGAAGTAATGTCTGGAGATCAACTTGCCGAAATTGCAAAATCAATGGTGCAACGCTAGCATGCGGCATTCTTCAACAGTAACTTTGTTTATTTATCTTTCATAACAATCATCTTTCGCCATTAGTAGTGATACGGTTCTCTCTGCCTATACTTAAATAACTCCCTAACAAATCAACTCGCCCGGTTTATAGCCGTCAGGCAATTCTTCTTCACTTAAAAATTTGAAATTGTCATCACGCAGTATTGGTAAAAATACTGCGTAGGGAATCCCGGAAAACTCACCGGCATAATTACTTGCTCCGAACCACCTACCCTCTTTGCTGCTCAAATTTGCGTATTTTCCTGGAAATTTTGAATATGAGTTTCCAAAAGACTAATTGAAGGTGCTTAATGAAACACTTGAAAAATGTTTCATTTTAATGTAATATAAGGACGATATTTCATATTTTCAGGAGGATTTATTATGTCCCCTATTAAAAGAGTCAGGCTATCTGATACAGTAGTCGAAGAAGTTTTAAAAGCTCTTGAAAATGGTCGATTTAAACCTGGGGAAAAAATTCCGTCAGAAGCTGTTTTGACAAAAGAATTTGGCGTCAGCCGGACAACCCTACGAGAAGCATTTCAAAAACTTGAATTATTGGGCAAAATGTCTATTCGCCAAGGTGACGGAACATACGTAAATGATGATCAGAAACCTACTATATACAACCATATCAACTCTGCTTTCGTATTCGGCAATACAGATGTAACCAAGCTTTTAGAGGCTAGGGAGTGTTTAGAGACTTATGCAATAAAATTAGCCACTAGTCGTGCTACTGCAGAGGATGTTGCCAAACTTTATGTAACTATTGGCACGGAAAAAGCTGATCTCAATCCCTATACTTTTCCTGAACAAGACTTCTTATTTCATCAGCTAATCATAGAACTCAGTGATAATTCAATTCTCTCAAATTTTTGGACTTCGATTATGCCTTTGATTAAGGAAGAACAATCTCACATAGTTCATATACCTGGTGTAATGGAGCAATCATGGGAATCCCACAGACAGATTATTAAATCTATTGAACAAAAAGATGCCAAGAAGGCCCAAATGTGCATGCAAAAACATTTATCTTTATTACTTGGAATTGTTTTATCAGATGTTTCACATAGGAAAAATCAGGATAATAATAAGTAATAGTAGTTTTTATATGCCCATTGGAATTGTACCAATTAATCATATATCTTACTATTACTAAATTAATGACAGGATTTATCTAAATTATACAAAAGGAAGACATCTTTGTGCATTAACACAAGAAGTCTTCTTTTTTCTTGAAATCTCCCGTTATCGAATAAGATTAATCATTAAAGTGAGGTCAGTAATGGAACAGCTTTCTCCTTGATTTTTTTTCTGATCTTGATCTCAAACTTATACTACCTCTGCAATCTTCTCTAGATTAGTTGCTGAAGTAGCAATTTGCTCTAATGAAGCCGAAATTTGTTCAGTTGCAGCCGCCTGTCGATCACTTAGCTCTGTAGTCTGCATGATACTATGCATAATCCCTGAAAAATCTTGTTGAATTGTTGATATAATGTTCTTAATATCTTTTACTGACTCTCCACTATTGTTAGCCATCTTACGAATTTCTTCAGCTACCACTGCAAAACCACGACCGTGTTCCCCGGCTCTTGCTGCTTCAATAGAAGCGTTTAACCCACCTTCAGAGTAACTCCAACTATTTCTCTCGGCACTATGACCTGAACTTTCTCGCTAGTCTTTAAACACTTGTCAAGAGCAGTGCCCTCCAGTACTTTGTCACCTTCTTTTATTCCTAGTTGAAATGTCTTGGCATTTAAAAACATAACTATATTACGTTTATCATCACAGATAGTAACAGTGCAATCAAGAGGAATCAGAGATTGATATTTATCGGCAGCTTTGATAACACTTTGCAGTTCCGTCATTGTTAATCCCCTTTATACGTAATATCTATTTAGGACTATCATCTACTTCCTTGCCAACTTCTTTACACATTTTTCTAAGATACTTTTCAAACATTTTGAATTTCAAGTGTTGCATGGCTTCTATATCCATAATCCACCTTTATTTTTAGATTATGATATTTTGTTTCTATATTATAAACGTTTGTTTCAATTCAAATCTATCTAATCAGGACCACCTGTAAAACGGATGTTACATATTGTGCCTCTAAATAAGAATTTGGGGTTCAACTGGCATCGTGAAGAACGATGCCAGTTGCTAGGTAAGTCAATTAAATTTAACATTAAGTCCCATAAATCCTTCAAGGTCATGCCCTTCAAGTCCCTTGCTCTTTCCATCGACTACATATAGATCGAGAAAAGTAGTCTTGCTTATAGGATGCTTATAATAGTACATCCAGCCATTCCAATCTCGAGCGACAGGAGCATGGCTCGTATCTAAATTGATTCCGACACCATCGATAAATGGTACTATAGCAGAGTACAGAGTATTGTAAGGATCAACGGAGTATCTCTGCACATTCACGTAGCTAGCAGTCAGACTGTCTTTACCCATTAAATAGGTAGCGCCAACAACATATGCCTTATTATCTGTTGCAGCACTGGACTTGGCATATTCGCCATTAATGATAAAATTAGAAACGCCGCTGTAAGAAAGGTTGGCGGCTACCATATTCTTGTTGCCAGCCAATCCTTTATAAGGGCTTGTTCCTAGTGGTTCAAACTGATGGCTAACATAAGATGCCCCTACTGATAACTTATCGGCAAGCTTTGTTTTTACATCAACACCATACCATGTTGCCCGAGTATCGCCATAGTAATCAAGAGCAGCAGATTTGGTAGTTGTACCGACAACAACAGAAGTGTCAAAAGCGCCAATTTTGCCGCTGGCTGTCAGTCCGTCAAACCTATTGTCCCACTGTGCATCGTCACCAGTACAAAGGAGCAGGCCTTGCCCTAATACTACGCCCTGACGGCCAAGTTTATAAGAAATGCCGTTGCTGGAATATGTAATGCCATATTGGTCAAGCGCTTGATATGAAGCAGTTTTGTCTGATTGCCAGTCTCGCGTAGTAACGCCGGCACTGCCGAAGGTATCCCTAATGCCAAAACGGACAAATGCGGAAGTGTTCTCGTCTATCTTGTCATCAATGTTGAGGCGAATTCTTGTTCTCCAGAAGGTATCCTTATCCTTTGTAGTTCCGACGGCGTCCTTAATTGTATCTTTAAAGGCCAATCCTCTCAGGAAAAAGTCACCGCTGATTTTAACCTTTTCTAGATCGTTTACTTTATTCTCTACAGTGGTCATGCGAACACCGAAAGTTGCAAGCTCTTTATTAAATTCTATTGATAGATTATCGATCAATTTTTTGTCATTATTATTTGCCTTATCAATTTGTTCAATAGCCTTTCCCACCATAACTGCCATTTCATAGCGAGTTAATGTTTTGTCACCATGGTAGGTGCCATCACCATAACCGTCAATAATTCCATCTTTTGCAAGCTGATTTATTGCGTTGTATGCCCAATGTTTAGCCGGGACATCAGCAAATGGACCAGCTAACACTTGTGAAGTACCACACATTAATACCGCAAACGAAAGGGCACAAATTAGTCTTTTTTTCATTAAACTTCCTCCTCAATAATCTGTAGTGTCTATCACTGCATCGCTCATACATCTACAATAACCATTGAACATATGCGTTTTGAATGGATATTCCATCATACATTCCATTTGAAACGCCCTTCTTTCTGCCTGCATAACATGCGAATTTGTTCATAATTACAGAACGATGTTCGCATGTTATAACAGACAGATGTTTGAAACTTTTTGGGAAAGATTCCTATTAGAGATTAGTTCACCTTTGAATCACAATTATTCGCGACTGCTTCGCCTCTATTTTCCTTAACCGGCTTATTGGCCCAATATCCGGCAATAATAGAACCCGTTAAATTATGCCAAACGCTGAATATGGCACCCGGAACGGCGGCCAGCGGTTCTAAGTGAGCGATTGCTAGTACCACTGCCAAGCCGGACATCTCAATCCCAATTTCAAAGGTGATGGCCCTTGCCTGCCTTTCACCCAGGCCAAGCGCTTTTGATGTTCCGTAACCGAAAAGCAAACCCAGTCCGTTATGCATCGCAACGGCGATAAAGGCGATCAGGGCTACCGTCATTAGCTTGGCGGCACTCATGGCCACCACAATGGCAATGGCCAAGATAATTGCGATTACGGAGACGACCGGGACAATTTTCATAATGCGGTCCACGAAGCTTCCAAAGAGGCCGCGCAGTACCATTCCCGTTATAACCGGACCTAAAACGATTTTTACTACATCCATAAACATAGCCTGCGTATTGACGTGAACTTCCGCACCGGCAAGCAGCATAAACGTGGTCGGTAACAATAATGGCGCCAGAATGATATTAAAGCTGGATACAGTTACCGATAAAGCCGTATCGGCTTTGGCCAGAAAGCTCATTACGTTGGAAGCAGTGCCGCTGGGACAGCAGCCGACTAAAATGAGTCCGGCCGCCAAAGCAGGCGGTAATCCCAGAACCTTTGCCACCCCAAAGCCGACAATAGGCATAATGAGGTAGCGCAGGACAATACCGGTTATAACGTCTCTGGGCCTGGACAATACCAGTTTAAAGTCTGCCACCGACATGGACAGCCCCATTCCGAGCATAATAGTGCCCAGCAGGTAAGTTACCAGCGGCCCTTGCATTTTTAATGAATCAGGGTATAAAAAAGCCAGACCGGAAAACAAAATAAGCCATAGAGGAAATAATTTTGTAATTGCCATTGCAATTTTTTCTAATAACTTCATTTCAAAATCCTCCATATCGTTAAATTAATTAAAAACACAATATTTAACTGTTAGTACCAATCAACACCTCGGCTGTCCTTGCCTAGAAATCTCTCAACCATTGGAATTACTGGATACAAAACGGTCAAACATTCCCATTGAATCTTGCCATAGTAACCGGTACAGTACTGCCCCAATACTGTCATTCCCAATGAATCACCAACAAGAATCATTTCAATCGGTGTCTTATCAATTACTGAAGCCAATAGAACATCGTAGGCTGTAACATGGTAACTTTTTCGTCGAACCCGTCATTGCCTTGCATTGTGCATTGTGATTTTTGCCTTTGCTATAAAATAAACCCTCCTTCAAAAATTATATTTATGGTCCCGCTTTTGCGAAACACATAGCCAAAAATGGAAACGGTACTACATATAGAACTGAGTACATAAATTCGATAACGATAATTCCCTTAGCTTGAGATGACATTCTTAAAGTTATTTACAGACAATTACAAAAATTTTTTCTTTTTTAAATTTACGTTTGTATTAATATTTAACAATGGTACCTTGCTTATCGCTTCTATTTTCGCAACCAAGATATACCCTTAAAACGTTAGGGATCTCAAAGTCCCTATTTCCATAACCGATCTTGTCGACAGCAAAGTCCATACTGTCGGTAAATGTGTCCACATTGGCCGCCAGTATCGCGGCGCCGGTAGGTGTCGTCGTCTCAAAAGGAACAATGCCTGATTTCACTGGGATATTCCTAAGGATTTCCACCGTCGCCGGCGCCGGAATGGGAATTATGCCGTGAGCGCATTTCACAAACCCACCTCCCAGTTGAACACTAGAGGCCATAATTTTGTCCATTTGTAAGTAATCTAAACACACAGCCGCCCCCACAATATCAACTATCGAGTCAACGGCACCTAACTCATCCCGACTCTATGTTTTTAATATTCTGAAAAAAATTATGCAAAGATATAAAGGCATTGGTTCCTACCATTACCATCAGCATTACGACAATGAAAGGAGCAACGAAAATCCTAGTACAAATTGTAATCCGCATAAACTTTATTCCCCACTATGTTAGATCTCAATAATCCATCCATCTGGCGCTTGAATATCGCCGAATTGAATGCCGCACAAAGTATTATATAATTCGGTGGTAACTGGTCCCACAGCAGTGTCACTATGAAAAATGTGGAGCTTACCTTTATAGTGGATGCCACCGATAGGAGTAATAACTGCCGCCGTGCCGCATGCTCCCGCTTCCTTAAATTCGTCAAGGTTGTCGATCAGAACGTCCCGCTGGGTAGCTCTCAAATTCAGGTACTCCTGCGCCAAATAGAGGAGGGAATATTTCGTTATACTTGGCAGAATCGACGGAGACTTTGGTGTTACGAACTCATTTTTTTTGGTAATTCCAAAGAAATTGGCTGAACCAACCTCCTCAATTTTCGTATGGGTCTGCGGGTCAAGATAAACGCAATCGGCAAAGCCGCCTTTCTTCGCAAGATGATAAGGATAAAGGCTGGCTGCATAGTTACCGCCGACTTTCGCAGCTCCAGTCCCGCAGGGAGCCGCTCGGTCGTATTCGGCAACAATAAAATTAACTGGCACCATGCCACCTTTGAAGTAAGGTCCGACAGGTAGACAAAATACGCAGAACAGGTATTCAGAAGCCGGACCCACACCGATATTATCACCTACTCCAATCAGTAAGGGTCTGATATACAGCGTCCCCCCGGTACCATAAGGAGGAACATAACCTTCGTTAGCCCGCACTACCTGCCGTACGGCATCAACAAATTTTTCCTTCGGAATTTCTGGCATCAGTAAGCGATTGGCACTACGGTTCATCCGCTTGGCATTTTCATAGGGGCGGAACAGTTGGATACCGCCATTTTTCGTCCGGTAGGCTTTCAGCCCTTCAAAACATTGTTGACCATAGTGCAAAGCGGTCGAGGCTTCACTGATAGTAATCATATTATCAGTAATCAGGTTTCCCTCATCCCATTTGCCGTCTTTCCAATAAGAAATATAACGAAAGTCCGTTTTAATGTAACCAAAACCCAAATTATTCCAATTGATATTTACTCCCTTACACATATTTCCTCCTAAAAAATCCAGTTTCTACAGCGTCAATTAAATTTTTAATGTAACTACATCATCCACGGATATTTAGTATAGGGCTTACTTGTAAAGACTGGATATGTGTAGGTACTAGCCTTTTCAGCCAACCCTTCAGGTATTACAACACCAATGATTGGTACCGCTAATTTCAATGCAGCCTCCTCTGTAATGGCTAATCCGTCTTTAATATGTTGTTCAGTGGTCTCACCAGCCAAATTTGTATTACTAATAATTCCTGATATAGTTAGGCATGAAACCTGCTCAATACTATGAAATACCTCAACGATAGCGGTCACCGTACTCGTGAAGGGGCGAAAAGTATTTACAACTAGCATAGCTTGGTAATGACTAGCTAGAAACAACTGGTTAAATTGGCCCAATACAATAGCAGAACTTCCTCCCCCGACATCAATTACCACCTGGTAATCTTGTTGTTCCATTACCCTCGTAAAGTTATCCGGCAAAATCGGAAGATCGGCACTTTCCCAGCGTTGTTCCGGGGCTACGACCTCTATGCCGTTTTTTTCGAGTAAGCTTCGGCTTTCTCGTGTACGAAAATAAGGTTTCACAAGATCAATATCTACGATTGCCGTCTTAAAGCCCAGCGATTTCATTTGCATTGCACAATTAATAGCCAGCTCGGTCTTACCGCTGCCAAATTCCCCGAGGAAAATTTTTACTCTTCTGTCGTTAATAAATGGACTGTTGGATTGCTGCATAATTTTCCACCGCCTGTACCAGTTTGAGAAATGGCTTTATTTTCTATTTATTGAACTGCGAACATTTCCAGCTTTATACGCCTTATCAAGCAATTGAACAACATGAACACAATCTTGATTCATTCCATTTTGAACCAACCCGTCAACAATATGCATTCGGCAAGAACCACAGCTAGTTACAACCATATCAGCCTCCGTAGAAGCTACATCGGCAATTTTGCGATCATTAATTTTTCGAGAAATATCATAGTGAGCCAAACTGAAGGAGCCGCCAGCCCCACAGCAACGCGCCGGTTCTTGCATTTCGACGAATTTCACTCCAGGTATGGAGGTGACAATTTTACGCGGCTGAGCAGTCACTTTAATTCCCCTAGCCATATGGCAGGGATCATGCATGGTTACCGTAGCATTTATTTGGCCCAAATTATCTTTGCGGAATTTAACGATATCAATTAAAAATTCACTAATTTCGTAGGTCTTAGCCGCTAATTTTCTAGTCCGTATCTGTAAGTCCGGAACATCATGGAACAGTTCTGGATACTCGATTTTAAATGCCTCTGCACAAGAACCGCAGGCGGCAACGATATAATCAGCATCAACACATTCAAATGTCTCAATGTTATGCTTGGCAAATACTTTAGCCAGTTCAACGTCACCAGACATGTAAACAGGTGTACCGCAGCAGTGTTGTTTCGCTGGTATGGTAATTTCCACATCATTGGCTTTTAGTACATTAATTACCGCCTGACCGATATCAGTGTATACATAGTTAATGGTGCAACCAGTAAAAAATGCCACTTTCATACGGGGCTTATCCACATTAATATTTTCAGAAAATTGGCTGCGTAACGGTGTGGCAGCGAATGGGGCTAAAACCCGCCGACGATCAAGTCCGGGCATGGGAAATCGGGCAACAACAGCCATTCGTCCGGGCAATTTTTTCATTTGCATCGGGCCGAATAGACCAGCCGTACGCAGAGCGAAATTGAATAGAGTCCGGTTGGAAAGTAATTTAAAAACATATTTTTTTATAGGGTTTAGGCCCCTGGCTTCAACCGCGGCTTGGCGACCACGTAAGATAAGCTCGTCAGCTTTGACACCACAAGGGCACTTGGCAGCGCAGGCTTTGCATGACACACACATAGCCATACGCTTGTCAAATCCTTCGGAGATTTCGGCATTACCGTTTATTGCAGCCTCCATAAGTGACAATTTGCCCCGGGCGACCGCCGATTCTGTCTGAATTTCTTTATAAATTGGACATACCTCCATGCAATTGCCACATTTCATACAGTTAGCAAGGGCATCTTCAACGTCTGTCAATAGCTTTTTATGCGCTCTCATCCTTAACACTCCCCAACTAGTTTTCCCGGATTGAGGATACAGTTAGGATCCAACGCTTTCTTAATCGTACGCATGGTTCTCATGCCGACTTCGCCGAATTGTTCTTCCATATATTTTAATTTTCCCAACCCAATTCCATGCTCACCACTGAGAGTACCCCCAAGCTTGATTGCCGTGGTAAATATCTCATCCATGGCTTTATACACTCGTTCCATTTCCGCTTTATCGCGAAGGTCGCAAACGATAGTAGGATGTAAGTTACCATCGCCCGCGTGGCCAAAGGTTCCAATTGTGACTTTATGTTTCGCGGCCGCTTGATTTACCGCTCGGATCATCTCCGGTACTTTACTGCGAGGAACAGTCGCATCTTCTGTGAAAGTCGTGGGCCGCAGTTTGGCCAAAGCCGGAAGAGCCGCTCGCCGGGCTGCCCATATTTTATCACGCTCTGCAGTATCTTTAGCTACCTGGATTTTATCAGCATGGTTAGCTTTAAGAACTTCAACAACTTTAGCAGCTTCTTTTTCCACTACTTCAGGAATACCATCAACCTCAATAAGTAAAACAGCCTCTGCGTTAGTTGGCAGACCCACTTTGGCATAGTCTTCTACCGTTCGTATTGTAGCGTTGTCCAGTATTTCCAGGGTAGCAGGTATAATTTTGTTAGCGATGATTGCAGCGATAGAATTGCCGGCATTGTCCAGTTTGGAAAAAATAGCCATCATAGACTTTTTTGTTTCAGGAGCAGGTACCAACTTAACAATGATCTTGGTTATAATCCCTAAAGTCCCTTCCGCGCCGGTAAATAACTTTGTTAAGTCATATCCAGCTACGTCTTTAACATTTTTGCCACCAGTTTTGAGAATACTACCATCAGCAAGGACAACTTCCAAACCCATTACATAATGTTTAGAAACCCCATATTTAAGCCCGCGCAAACCGCCGGCATTTTCCGAAACTGTGCCACCGAGCGTTGCAGTGGTTACGGTACCTGGATCGGGAGGATAGATAAGCCCAAACTTCTCCACTGCTTTGTTGAGATCGGAAACGATTACACCCGGCTCAGCAGTGGCAACTAGATTTGCTTCATCGATTTCAATAATTTGATTAAATCGGGTCATAAGGAGAACAATACCGCCTTTTGTTGGCACAGTACCAGCACTCAGATTAGTACCTGATCCCCGAGGGTAAACGGGTATCTTTCCGGCATTAGCTAACGCTAATACTCGGGAAACTTCATTTGTATTTGCAGGCAACACGACGGCATCTGGCATATGGGAAAACCCGGGGGTCGCATCGTAGGAGTAACATAGAAGATCTTCTTTACTTGTTAAAATGTTTTCCGTTCCCACTATCTTTCTTAATTCATTTATCAAGATGATCTCCATACTTTCTTCACTTCTTTCCCTTTTTTATTAACAGATCAGCACTGTGGCGTTACAACTAGAGAAACGAACACGCATACGCGTGCCCAAATATAAAGAGAGACATCGAAAATTTCTCTGTATTGCGATTATTACCTGACTACCGGAACTGTGTTGGCTGCAGCAGTCATTACTGTAATAGTATAATTTTCTCGCCCGATCTTTTCTTGAGCAATAGCAAGCGCTTCTTCGGCAGTCGCTGCCGGAATCATGCCGGCTTTTCTAATAAACTCGGCATTTTCCTTTTTGGTTACAACGATAAGCGAAATCTGGCGAGCTATATCCAATAACCTGTAAGCCAGAAATCCGGGAATAGTAAAGTTTGTCCGCAAAGCCATCTCATGAGCTAGCATGGTCGGGTATTTAAACCAATCACTAAATTCAGCCGGTTCCATAATATCTGGCAACTCCATAAAACAAATAACAACGCCTCCCGGTTTCACAGCCATATAGGCATTGTCAATTGTCTTTACACCCTGGTACAAATTAATATCTTTGGGAAAGCCGCCTGCGGTCGAAACTACCAGGTCAGCTTGCGCAGTAATGGGAACTCCATAGATTTCATCTACCATTTTAGTTCCCGACAGCCAAGCGTCATGCCAGTGCCCGGCCACAAACTTGGCAAACTTATTCTCCGGTGTAAAAATGGCGTTTAGTAAAAAGTCCGGCTTAGCCAAAGCAGCTTGCTCAATCATGTCTTCATTCATTTCATTTCCATCAAGCTTGCCGGAAATAGAATTCGGGTTAAGACCTTTGCCTACTTCTTTATTCATGCAAAACAGATGATTCTCCTGAATTGTTTTAAACCCGCTAATACCGGGCAATATGGCCTTTCGGCCGCCGCCAAAACCAGCCATTAAATGGTGAACAATGCCACCGGTCAAAATTACCTTGTCAGCTTCGGCTACACTCCTATTGATGTAACAATCGACTCCACCCTTTGTCTTACCTGTGTATACGAGCTGGTCTTGATTATGGCAGTCGTGATTGAAGATGGAAACCCGCTTGTAAACCTGCTCTCCACACAGCACAACAAACTCCTCTTCCGTGTTCAAACGGTGAGCCCCTGGAGCAATGACAATAAATATGTTTTTATCAGAAATACCTGCCTCATTCAATTCATCCAGTAGAACCGGAAGAAATTGATCAAACCTTACCCAAGCACGAGTAATGTCACTAACTACTATGGCAACTCTATCACCAAGTTGAACAATTTCCTTTAATGGAGGAGTACCAATTGGATTGCGCAGTGCCTCGCGGACCGCTGCAGGCACATCTGTTATTGCAGCACAGGACTTGCCCAAAACATTGTTAATTATCTTTTCCTCCGACAGAGCCACTGCTATCTTGCCACTGCCATAACCAAACTCAAAGACTGATTTAGACATAATATTACCTCCCATCTTTCGTTTATCGGCCTCGCGTCGGGCGACTGGTTTACACCAGTCACCCAGCCGTCATGAGCATTACTCACCTTATTTCCTCCAATATAAATTCCACCAGGAGAGAACTTAAAACGCAGGGCTTGCTTATTAAACAACAAAATTAGATATTTTTATTACTCCGCTTTAAGTTTCATTACATAATCGTAACCTTTGTTTAAAGCTTCTTCATTTGCAGGTACCATTTTAGGTTTCGAAGCAAATTTCTTCGCGAAAGCGCTCATGAGTGATGCTTTCTCTACCACACCCGCAGCAGCCAACAATGCCCCCAAGGCCACCATATTGATCATCTTTATGTTTCCCAACTCATTGGCAATTTCGTTAATAGGTACAAGATAGCTTTTGATATCCTCACGTTGGACGTTTTTAGTAACAAGTGAACTGTTAATGATCACAGCCCCATTAACCGCGACTGCTGATTCGAATTTGTCCAGTGATGGCAAGTTCATTATTACGGCTGAAGTCGGCTTGGTAACAATAGGAGCTCCCACAGATCCTTCATCAATGATAACAGAACAGTAAGCGGTGCCTCCACGCATCTCTGGACCATAAGCTGGCATCCACGACACATTTTTATTCTCAAGCATTCCAGCATAAGCTAAAAGCTGCCCCATAACCATAACCCCTTGACCGCCAAAGCCAGACATAATAATTTCGTGTCTCATGATTTCACCGCCTCAACATTTTTATAAACACCGAGCGGGAATTGCGGCATCATGTTTTCTTTCAACCATTTTTTTGCCTCTACCGGTGACTTACCCCAATTTGTTGGGCACGTACCCAATACTTCCACTAAGGAAAAGCCTTCGCCGCGAATTTGCACTTCAAAAGCTGTTTTTATCGCAGCTTTCGCTTTAGTCATATTAGCTGGATCATTAACAGAAACCCGCGTAATATATTTAGCTCCATCAAGGGTTGCCAATAGTTCGGACAACCGGATAGGTGACCCCGCCGATGAAAGCTGTCGTCCGTAAGGAGATGTTGTTGTTACTTGATTTACTAGTGTTGTTGGCGCCATTTGGCCTCCAGTCATACCATAAATAGCGTTATTTACAAATATCGTCGTTATCTTTTCACCCCGAGCGGCGGCATGCACGATTTCTGCCATGCCAATCGCTGCAATATCACCATCACCTTGGTAAGTAAAAACTACATTTTCCGGATGTACACGTTTAATACCGGTGGCAACCGCCGGCGCACGCCCATGAGCTGCTTCTTGAGAATCTATGTTAAAGTATTGATCTGCCAATACCGAGCAACCAACAGGTACAACACCTATCGTTTTTTTCTGGATCTCCAGTTCGTCAATCACTTCCGCTACCAACCGATGAATTATACCATGCTGACAACCAGGGCAATAATGCGTTGGCACGTCAGTTAAAGCTTGCGGTCTAGCAAACAGCTTCTCAGTCATTTATTTGCCCCCTATCCTTGTATTAATAATTTAACAATTTGTTCATAAACATCTTGCGGACTCATCATCATACCACCAGTACGTCCCAAAAAATGCACCGGCTTGGAACACTTTATTGCAAGATTAACATCTTCAACCATTTGTCCAGCACTTAGTTCTATTGTTAAAACATCTGATGCGTGATTAACCGCTTTCGCTAATGCCTCTTTCGGGAAAGGCCACAAAGTAATAGGACGGAATAAACCTACTTTATATCCATTTGAACGAGCCATTTCCATTGCTGAATAAGCAATCCGTGACGATATTCCGTAAGCGACGAGTACTAGATCAGCATCGTCAGTTAAGGTTTCTTCCCAGCGAACTTCGTGCTTTTGAAGCATTGCGTATTTTTTTTGTAGCTCATTATTTACATTTTCTAGTGCTTCAGGTTGAAGATAAAGAGTATTTATCCTGTTAGGTTTATTCCTGTCACCTATCCCCACTGTAGCCCATGGTTTATCAATTGGTATTAACCGGAGATCATCAAAGCCAACGGGTTCCATCATTTGTCCAAGGGCACCGTCGCCTAAGATCATTACCGGATTTCGGTATTGGTCCGCTAAATTGAAAGCAAGCACAGTTAATTCGGCCATTTCCTGCACACTGTTTGGCGCAACTACGATACAGTGATAATCACCGTGGCCGCCGCCTTTAGTTGCCTGAAAGTAGTCTGCCTGCCCAGGCTGTATGCCGCCGAGGCCCGGTCCACCTCTCATGATATTTACAATTACGCAGGGTAATTCACCAGCTGCAATGTACGAAATTCCTTCTTGCTTAAGGCTTACTCCCGGGCTTGACGAAGAAGTCATTACTCTAGCACCGGCTCCTGCCGCACCATAGACCATATTAATGGCGGCTACTTCGCTTTCTGCTTGTACAAATACACCTTCAACCTGCGGTAACCGCTTTGCCATATATTCAATTAGCTCAGACTGCGGTGTAATTGGATAACCAAAATAGTAGCGGCAACCAGCGATAACAGCAGCCTCACCGATCGCTTCGTTACCTTTCATCAATATCTTTTCTGACATTTTTTCACTCCCATTCTACTTATGAATTTCAATTACTACATCTGGACAGGTCTTTGCACATAACGCGCAACCTATACAATCGGAAGCATCAGGGCAAGATGCGGGATGGTAGCCTTTGGCATTAAAATCTGAAGACATAGCAATAATGTTTTTGGGGCATGCATCCAAGCATAATTCGCAACCTTTACATCTTTCTACTCGAAAAATTGGTTTTGCCATACTCTTTCCCTCCTTAAAGATAATAGAGCTTTCAAAAACGCGAAAGCATTCATTATAGTTAAAGGCTGTGCCTTTAAACTTTGGAATTAAAATTCCCAGATCTCAATCAGGTAAATATTGAACCGCATGGTCAGGATATTTTATTGGTCTTGCACCATATTCCTAGGCGTTCGGCTCCTTTAATTAATTCTTCACGAAAGTCGGGGTGAGCGATATTAATAATCCGCTCAGCCCGTTCCCAGGTAGAGCGTCCAGCCAAATCTGCCATTCCCCATTCAGTTACCAAATAATGTCCCTGTGTGCGCGGGTTTGTTACCGTCGTACTTGTCGGCAGGCTAATTTGTACCCTGGATTTAGCTGTTCCGGTCTTTTTATCCGTATATTTGGATGTAAAGCAAATAAAGCTTTTACCACCTTTCGACATGTATCCACCGGTCAAAAAGTCCAATTGCCCACCAGTGCCGCTAATCTGGCGACTCCCGGAAGATTCCGAGTTGATTTGACCATATAGATCGACTTCAATGCAGTTGTTGATTGTTACTAGGTTGTCATTTAAAGCCATGACATGTGGATCATTCGTATAATTAATGGGGCAAGAGGCCAGCCCTAAGTTATCAGTTACCCATTCGTATAAATTCTTACTCCCGAGGCAAAAAGAAAATATACTTTTGCCCTTATCGATATTTTTAAGTTTATTGGTTATTTTACCGGCTCGTGCCATCGTCATATAAGCATCTACTAACATCTCTGTATGGATGCCTAAATCTCTTAAATCAGACTCGGCAATCATTGTGCCTACTGCATTAGGCAATGCACCAATACCGAGTTGGATCGTCGATCCGTTTCGAATTTCGTTTACTATATATTGAGCAATTTTTTTATCGGTTTCAGAAACATCTACCGGGTTAACGACCGGCAATTCCTGGTTGTCGCCTTCAACGATGTAGTCCACGTCACTTATATGAATGCAATGCTCAGACCCACAGGACACAGCCGGAAGGTTCTCATTAATCTCAAGGATTACAGTTTTAGCTCGCTCACATATAGCTTTAGATGCTGAATTAGTAAGTGAAAAACTAAAATAACCATGCTTATCCATAGGACTTACGGCAAACATTGCCACGTCAACTTCTAAGCTTTTGCGGTAATATAACGGCATATTGCGATAAAGCATTGGGATATAATTGCAAAGTCCTTGATCACTTAATCTTCTTTCGTATCCAAGCTGATGCCAGCTATTGTAAATAAAATGTTCTTGCAAAGGATCAGCTGTGACTATTTCTAATGGCTCCATTATTACGCCACCTCTTACCTTTACGTCCCTTAATTCTGTTTTACGTGTCGCCAAAGCCTTGTCAAGTAGTATGGGCCGCGCTAATGCGAAGTTATAGTCCACCCACTCTCCAGACTGAACAACCTGTACTGCTCGCTCTGCTGAAACCAATTTAGACTTATATTCTTGTAGTAAATCCACAATCTTGCCTCCACCCTGATTTCTTATAAGTAAAATAGATATTATGATAATATCATCATACCATTAGACTAATAATCTGTCAATTGCGAAATATATTATGATATTATTTTTAATATTTAAAGGTACTTCATCAGATATGAATATGTTTCAGATAAGTAAGGCTTACCTCTACTAAATAAACTAGTACCTTGTCAGCTCTAAAACAGTAGAATAATGGCGAGTCTATTTTTCGCAAGGCAGGCGCAGGAAGAAGGCATATCGGGAGTATTCCGACTGATGACAACGCGAGCTTGCGGAAAATAAACCGTCAGTATCCACTGGATTGGAGCTGACAAGGTACTAGTTTGAAGTTCATCTAAACCATCTATCAAACAATAAAAAAATGCGATTAAACCGGACAAAATGCCGACCCGGCATTTGCTAAACCATTCATTGACCCCGTAGACGCTGCCATTGCTTTAGACGGAATATCATGAAATATAAAAGTATTTAGTATATAATAGTTTATATAAAGGTGATAGCAAGATAAGAATTATATGGAAAAATTTGAATTTAATATTCAAAAGTAAATTTTTTAGTCACTTTTGATCGTTCAGCAAATACTTTTGTACTGCTAACCCATATCTACCAGTAGAGAGAACTTTTTGAAAAGACCATCTGGTTATAGTGATTGTAGATTGATGACCTGCAATTCACATTGTTTTGAGTATGAACAGCGAACTCTACCGATTGAGGCATTGTATTTGCTGAGTGGCTCAGACTTTCACTAACACAAAAATTCATTTACATTCAGATTGGAGATCGAGTATGGAGGAAAAGAAAACTATAGCTCAACAAATTGCTGTTGAGTTATCTAAGCAAATTAATGATGAAAAATATAGTTTAGGTGAAAAACTTCCTACCGAGAGAGACTTAGTTGATGAATTTAATGTAAGCCGAAACACAGTGCGTGAAGCAATTAAAATATTGGCTACGAAGGGCATTGTAACGGTAAAACATGGTTCTGGAATCTACGTTCATGATTCAAAATTAAATAATGTTTCCGATTTCGATAGCTTGAAGGAACATTCCTTAGAATTAGATAGCATATATGAATTTAGAATGATATGTGAACCTGAGATAGCAAGATTAGCTGCTATAAGAGCAACACCTGAGGAAATTCAACAAATATTAAAATGTGCAGAAGAAATTGTTAAATTAGTGAATTCAGATGAGCTTTTTTACAAAAAGGATGAAGAATTCCATTGTCTAATAGCAAATGCTTCTCATAATAACGTTTTTATAACGCTATCGCCTTTAATAATGTCATTTGTAATTACTGGTATCCTTATTTCTAATGCAAATGGTGGTGCTCAGATTTCTAAGAATAATGCCCGTGAAGGACATTTGGCTATAGCAAAATTTATTGAAGCCCGTGATGAAATTGGTGCATATTCAGCTATGCGAATGCATTTAGGAATAAACCAAAAGTTTATTAGAGAAGTGATTAATCTAAAATAGGCTAAAAACGCCTGAGGCCATACCTCACCAAGCAGCTCATTTTTTGAATTCGCTGACCCTATCGGAGTAGGTTATGGCCTCAATTTGCTTACACATTTTATAACATTATCAGACCAGCTCTTGGCTGGGTTCTCTTAATACATTTTTCAGGCAATTTTTGTATTGGTATTATGATAAGATTATTGACGGCTGGCGCTGTAGAAAGCAGCGCCAGCTATTATAAGATAAAAAATTTTAATACAACTTGGGAATTTCAACATCCTTATTGAAACTATATTCAGCAGAGGGGAAACTTCCATTCAAAGTTTCCTCGTGGAATAAGTTTAGACCATCGACCATAGCTTTACGGACCTGCGCAAATTGTTTTACAAATTTAGGTTTAAAATCTCCGTACATACCTAGTAAATCTTGTGTTACCAGTACTTGACAGTCAACATCGGGACCTGCCCCAATACCAAGGACCGGAATTCTAAGCTCTTTTGTTAATTCTTTAGCTACAACACTCGGAACACATTCAACCACAATAGAAAACGCGCCGGCTGCTTCGATAGCTTTGGCATCTTCTATAAGTTTGCGAGCACTCTCAGGGGTTCCGCCCTGGACCCTAAATCCGCCAAGTGATGTGGACGTCTGAGGAGTCAGACCTATATGGCCCATTACCGGGATTCCGGCCTTTACCATCTTGGTAATGGTGGGAGCCAGGTCGACACCGCCTTCTAGTTTGATACAATCGCAATTGGTTTCCATGAGCATACGATTTGCACTTGCAATAGCTTGCTCAGCACTAACATTGTAGGAGCCAAATGGCATATCCCCGACGATAAATGTATTGGGAGCTCCTTTAACTACGGGTTTTATATGATGAATCATATCTTCCATAGTAACTCCAACTGTGCTACTATACCCCAACATAACCATTGCCAAAGAATCACCAACCAGAATAACTTCGCAATTACTTTCATTGACAATTGATGCAGTGGTGTAGTCATAGGCAGTTACATATGCGAACTTACGACCTTCGTCCTTATAGTTTTGAAAATCTAAAATAGTCATTTTCTTTTTTGACATAATATTACTCCTCCATATAGTTGTTTTTATGATAATCACCTTACATGATAAATCTCCAAATGCATCATTTTTTATTATTACATTTTTAACTTTGTATGATTATTATCTTCCCTGTCTTGTTAGTATCAGATTGGTGATAACTTCATTTGCCGGAGTTGGAATACCGAGTTTTTTACCTTCTCTGACAATTGCCCCATTTATTGAATTAACTTCCGTAACCGACCCACGCTCGATATCCTGATACATGGAAGCCTTGTTTTGGGCTGTACCATAACAAACCTTCTTTACATATTCATGAATGTCTTCAACATCAAATTTTATTCCTAATGCCTTGGCAACTGCAGCGCCTTCATCAACCAGCATTTTCTGAACCGCTGCTGCCGGAGCAAGTTCCGGTATTTCTCCATTTTTTCTTAATGTCAGCGCGCCAATTGCATTAATTCCTACATTAACAAGGAGTTTCGTCCATATAAGACTCGTTACATTATTGGAAATTTCAACTTTGAAACCTCCATTTTCTAAATCTTTTGCTATTTTTTCAATTCGTTCCGTGATACCTCCGTCAATTTCACCAATATGAATTACGCCCATTGATGACTTGACATAGCCGGGTTTAACAACAGTACTTCCAAATGTAGTAGTACCAGCTATCACTCGTTTTGGGTCTACAATTTCTGAAATTGTCTCGACATTTCCAACTCCATTTTGCATCGTCAAAATCAAGGTGTTCGGACTCATAACTTTAAGACAGTCTTTTGCAGCCTGTATATTATCATAGGATTTGACTGCATTAATAATTAAATCTGGGACTCCACCATCTTCAATATTATCAGTAATTTTTATATTAAGAATTTTTTCACCTTGACCATAATCAATGTGCAACCCATTTTCTTTTATTGCTTTGATGTAATCTTGTTTCACTTCAACAAATGTCACATCTTGCCCCGCATTACATAAAACAGTTCCAAATATAGAACCTATTGCTCCAGTTCCAACAATCGTGACTTTCATGTTATCTTTTCTCCTTTTAATTGCCTACCACTATTCAATTTCTGCGACAATGTTTATGACAGTGCCATCCCTATCTTTTAATCTGAGCGGAGTGGCAAAAGCGGAGATAATCTTTTTGCCGATAATCGGTTCCGGATTGTAGTCTTCATAAACGAGAATAGTTGGCTGAGGAAATGTAACCGGGTTAAGAAATGCATTATGTGTTTTGAAGCCGTCCTTGATCCCATTCGGGATATTTTCAATACTCAGTGAATCAATAGCAACAGCTTTCACTTTAGGCAGTTCTTTGCGGATGAACTCAGCGGCTTCGGGCGAACAAGTCGGAAAATCAGTACTATAGGTTTGGAAATCACGTTCTCTATACTTGTAATAACCAGTATTGAATAAAAGCATATCCGCCTCGTAAAGGGCTTCACCTGCAGCCTTGAGTTCATCAATTGAAATCAAGTGATTGGGTTCACACTTGGCATTGATAACCAACGGCTTTTTATAGACAAAATTTTCAATTGGAATTTTATCAATGCCTACTCCTTCTGAACAATAATGCCAAGGCGCATCCACATGCGTACCGGCATGGGTATAAATTGTAAATATAGTGCCATTCCAGTAATCACCCCTTTCGATCTGTTCTTTCGGTGTCAGTTGCGGTTGTGGTACAACCGGGTGTACAGGCATTCCTTCAAAAATGGGATATCCTAATTCTACATATTTACTCATAAATTTATCATCCCCTCAAATATTTATAGAGTTTTGTCATGAGCAATTGGATAATCTCTAAGTCCATTTTTCCTTTCATCATGAATTGGCGAATAAACAATACTCAACATGAAGAAAGAAAAATATCCCCTCCTTTACAGAAAATTTTATTTTTTGTCCTCCTTTCTTTGTAATTTCGGAATATAACTGAAGGCAAAATTCAAACAAATTAATCATTCAAACATCAGCAACTGAAATTTCACAAAGATATAACTACTGTGGCCACATTGAAGTGGCTTTTTTGTTTTTTGTTGAACGGCTTATCAAATATGTGGTTATACCAATTTTAGTTCAGTAAAAATATTGATAAAATATTCAATCTTTTTCATCGTATCACAATTTTTAATAAATTGGAAGTACCAATTTATTAAATTCTTCGGTTTTCGGTATATGTGGTTGTGCCAATTTCAATTTAACAAATATATATTATAGAATGATAAAATATTCAACATATTTTACAGTTATTTCATTACAAATTTTAAGTAAATTGGAAGTATCAATTTATTTACTTTTAGGTGCCTTAATTCTGTTTTCGTGCGCCAAAGCCTTGTCAAGTAGTATAGACTGCACTAATGCAAAGTTATACTCCACCCACTCTCAGACTGAACAACCTATACTGCTCGCTCTACCGAAACCAATTCAGACTATACTCTTGTAGTAAATCCAAAATCTTTCCTCCATCCTTATTTCTTACAAGTAAAAATAACTAATATGATATTATCATCATATCATTAGACCAATAATCTGTCAATTATGAAACATATTATAATATTATTTTTACAAAACTAATAACGTAATAAAAAAGACATTAGTAGCCCTATGTCACAAGAGGGATTTACTAATGCTTTCTTTTTATAAAATAAATAAATCGTAAATTGTGAATATACCGGGCCGAAATATGCATGTTGACCGCGCGAATTGAGCATACGAATCGCTGAGATTATGCATGATGGCCGCGCTGGTTAAAACTGCCCCGTTGACTCTTACAATTTAACCAGTTGAAGAGAATCCGCTTTGCCTGATAATAAAATTAAGCAAGATATGTCAAATCACTGACAACAACAGCATAAGGAGCTTGTCCGTTAAATTCTCGGTTTAATTCATTTTTAATCGGATCTTCATTACATTTTTGTTTGCGGTTTAAATTGAGCAACTGTGCATTTCGAGACTAAACCAAGCTTTTTCATGATTCTTCCGATTCTCCGGCGAGATACCTGTCAGTTTGATTTTTGTAATTCTTTCTTGATTTTTCTGGTTCCGTACACATCGTGATTATGATGAAAGATGGTCTTAATTTTACTTTCTAACTCAGATTCATCCACTTTTACGGTTGCTTCATAATAATAAGTACTTCTTGTAGCCGATCCAGTCTTCTAACATTTATCATCAAAACGGTCAATCCTCAATAGTAAGGAAACAAAGCATCCCCTTGTATCTATTGACAAATCATAGGAAACGGCAGAACCGTCACCTTGTATCCTCCTCAGTATCGGCTGTCCGGCAGTAACTAGGCCAACGAGAGGAACCGGAATAACCGTTTTTTGTCGCCACAAGGCTTCATTAAATAAATGGCAGCATTATTGCTACCTATATATTTTTTAGCAATTAATCATCTTATTAAAATTCGCTTAGCTGCTTCCGCAGAGATTTTCTCTTTCAATACTTCCGCCTGTTCTTTTATATGAGCGTTAATAGTGAGAATATCTTTAATAAAAATGTAGTCCTTAATTGAGGAAAGATTTATTTCAACTGTAACCAAAGCAGAATATACTCCGGCATACGCCAACAAACCGCATGCTAACGATTCACTAGCCGCATTTGGGTTACCGAACTGAACAACATCAATTGCATATTTCATAACCTGAAGGCAATTCTGCCCTACCGAGAGTGAAAAACGTGCAGCTTCCTTAGTCGCTTCTTGCACAGTTTGGTTCCTAATTTTAATCTCTGCTTCATTACTTTTTGGAAGTTTGTAGGCGTTGACAATTCCTATATAAGAATAACCGTCCCCATCAACACCACGTAATAACTCTTCTTTTAATCTTGTACCTTCTTGTTTAAGTTTTACAATGGACTCTTGCTCATTTTTGAACTTTTCTTTACCTTCCGTTAGGCTACACACCATTAAACCCAAACCAGCCCCTAATGCACCGGCTAAAGCAGCTACCCCACCACCTCCTGGCATAGGCGAATCAGAAGCAAGATCGTCCACAAAGTCGGTTATACTCTTATCTATCAGCATTTCTTTTCACTCCCTTTTACGTATCTCTTTGAACCTTACAGTAGCCCTTTGCAGTAAGCAAAGAGCTACTATAAAATCGGCTATGACTTTTTTATTTCCCAACGCATCCAATCTTTCCGGACTCTTGAGCAACTGCTACTATAGTTGCGTTTGCGCCACATTTGGGGCAAGTTTCAGGTTTTTTCCCATCCTCCTCTAACTCAAGAATCCAACCACATTCAACGCACTTATACATCATATCAGCCACAACAAATTCCTCCTTTGTAATATACTTACATTTGTAACTATTCTTCGTTAATTTCAATTGTCCTTTAAGTTTTCTAAATGAATATAGTATACATAGCAGCCGACAATTATTTAGAAAAGCTTTTTATAATTGGACCAAAAGCCAAAAAGCTCATTTATATAGTGTAAAGTATAGCGATCCGTGCAAAAATGCACTCCCGTTGACAAAAAATCGACTAAAATCAATGGCTCGTGGTTTAGTGGGATCGCGTTTTATATGACCTAACGATTCTAGCTGAGTCAGATAGGAATGCACGGTAGAACTACTGCTAAGGCCAACGGCTTCCCCTATTTCACGGACAGACGGTGGATAACCTTTAGCCTGAGAAGGTTTTCTTTTATATGATCGAGTATTTGTTTTTGCTTTTTATTTAGTGAACTAACAGTCATTTGCACACCACCTCTATACTTGTCTTCCTTTGTCCCCGTGAGTTACACTCTCGATAATCGGCAAAACAAATTAGTAAAATTTCGTTGTCAGGCGGAACCGTCCCGATTGGCACCGATTGGTAACGGCAAAAAAATCAATCATAAAACTTGGCGGCACACTATAATCGAATCATCCGCCAAGAAAAAATGGGGCTGATCGCCAATTGAACTTTAGTGCGACAGCCCCTTTGTGGTATCTTTTATTTTCGTCAAATTACTGCTGAGTAAATTTCTATGAAACTGGCGGTTATTAAAGGGCTATATTGACCGATTGAGCATAAGTTTTCTTACCTAGTGTAAAGGTGCGCATTCTGATTTGTCTGGGTGACCGCGCCCTCACACTGCTCACTTATCTGGCCATGCAATTGTCCGGAAGTTCACTTCCGGACAATTGCGCCCCTAGCAGAATTAACTATTTTTCGCCATTA
The DNA here is from genome assembly GCF_007830295.1 of Sporomusa sp. KB1. Lineage (GTDB taxonomy): Bacteria > Bacillota > Negativicutes > Sporomusales > Sporomusaceae > Sporomusa. The sequence continues at coordinate 509,866 of NZ_VLKC01000001.1, forward strand.
CCAGCGATTATTACCATGATTCCGGAAATGCCATATTGGTATATAGCTCTTCCAGCTTTGTTTTGTGACCTTTTTCCATTAAGGACAGATCTTCAAATATTTTCTTCTGGCCGGGATCACTGCTTGCAGTGGCAAATTCTGAGTACATTATCATTGCCTCTTCTTCATTTTTCATTGCTAAAGCAACAGCATCAGCTGGCCGCATGTCTAAAGTCAGTTTCGGTTTTTCAACGCTTTCGGAAATTGTATAGTTAGCACCTTCATAAAAATGAAGGGCACTAATATCTCTGTTGAGAAAGCCTTCTAGTGCCTTCTTATGCCCTTGTTCTTCATCGGCTAATTCACGAAAGAGCTTTTTCTGAAATTTATCGGTAGTTTTTTCGGACACTCCTTTATAATACTCATATGCCTCCCCTTCATTACTAATTGCTAAACTCAATATTTTTTTATACTCTTCCTTTGTCATGTTAACACTCCTCCCTAAATTAAAATATGGTTAATATATTCCATATATTAACCCCAATCCCTTTAATACTTAGTGATTTTTTTAACTTTTTTAAATGTTCGACTACGTTTAAAGAATAGTCCTTAATTTCATACCCAATCCCAACGGCTTGATGTCCTAAAGAAATCAAAATATGAGGTCGCTCCCAAAGCTATCTAGAACAATATCCAACTCTAATTTTAGTCCTCTATTGCGCCAGATGGCTGAACAAGAACTATATGACTATCAAAAAGGTAAGCTTGCTGACATCATTTTCGGCAACCACTGAAAAGATCACTAGTATTACCAAAAAAGTCCACTATCTCTTTTCGCCAATAAATAGCTTATTTCCTTTCACTTTTTCGAATGAACGAGAATATTAACAGAAACCATCGTAAATCCTGTCAAACCTCAATAGTAAGGAAACAAAGCATCCCCCTTGTATCTATTGCCAAATCCTTGGAAACAGCAGAACCATCACCTTGTATCTTTCTGACGGTTATTTAAAGAATCATTAACCGCTTCGAGTATATGCTATTACCTTGAATAGCAGTAGTCCTGTCTCCTTCTAGCACTCATGAGCGGTCAATCCTCAATAGCAAGGATACAAAATCCCCGTCACCTTGTATCCTCCCTTGAAATCCTTTATGTTTCGTGACAAAAAAATCGCTTAGGTAAAATCTAAGCGATCAGAAACACTTTTCTTAATGTAGCTGATTTAACCTTGTGTCGCGTGTTAGTATTGAAACTCATAACTTTCTTCAATAATTTTGACAAACCGAGCCACATATTCGTTGGCCGGGGTTGGCACACCTAACTGCGCCCCATAGGCAGCAATTGCTCCATTGAGGAAATCAATCTCGGTTTTGCGCTTGTAGCGAATATCCTGGGCCATCGACGGCAGATGCTCTCCGGCCCGTGCCACCGAGGCCACCATGTCAGCCATAAGTGCGGCATAGTCCAGCTGAATTCCCTTCTGTGCCGCCACAGTAACTACCTCTTGGGTAATTTCCTCCACCAGTTTCATTCCCAGCGGATGGTTAAATAAACTCTTTACGTTTATCCGCAGGATGGCGCAGGGTCCGTTTACGCACGCATTGATCACAGCTTTTGCCCAAATATGCTTCTGAACATTCTCCGTAAACTCTGCTGCGATCCCGCCGGCATGAAAATGAGCAACCATGTTTTTTGCCGCTTCCTCAGACCCCCGCGTCTTATCCACACTGCCGAGAACAATCGCTGTGCCGGCACCAACATTGGCTTTTACACTTCCCGGTGCTGTTAAGGTTCCGGTCATCCACATGACGCCCTGCATAATTGGTTTGTGTGGAAACATTTCTTTTAAGATATCTTCATTGCCAAGCCCGTTTTGCAGCGAGCATACAATAGTATCTTCCCGAAACAACCCTTTCGCTCCATTCACCGCAGCCACGGTATGGAAGCCCTTAACAAGAATAATCACGACATCAGCCGGACCGGCCTCTGCTGGATTTGCGCAAGTTGCCAACTGTACGGTTTCGTTTTGGTCAATCATTTGAAGGTGCAAGCCCTCGTGCTTAATTTTCTCCATATGTTCCTGATACGGGTCGACCAGGATAACGTCCTGTCCGCCTTTTTTCAATACTGCGCCAATGATACTCCCCATGGCGCCTGCGCCCAATATTGCATATTTCACAATAATCCCTCCAGTAAGTGTCTTGGTTTTAACAGGATTTTTTATTCTTAAACTATCTTCCAGCCTTCCACCTGCAGAGTTTTTATACTAAAGAAACTTTGCACTGTAATAACCAATGGACGGGGTGACCTCAAACTCACGGGGGACATAAATATCGATTCCGTAGCATCAAGTCATCCTCCCATTATATCAATATAAATTATTTCGCACTTATGGTGGGATAAACCTGCTGATTTCGACTTTTTCAGTGGTTTCGAACGTTCCCTTGCTTCAAAATCAACATTATATTGTAATATTGGAAGGAATTAGTCAATTTGCGCAGAAAAAATATTAGCAGGCTAGTTGAGAGGATGATATTTTATGAAATATAAATTTTCTGATTTGGTTAATATACAAAAACTTAACAGTCTGATGGAAGACTTGTATCGTACGACAGGAATCACATCATCAATTACCGATGCTGAAGGAAATGTATTAGTGGCTATTGGGTGGCAAGAGATTTGTCTGCGTTTTCACAGACAGAATTTGCATACGGAAAAACTATGTATACAAAGTGATACTTACATTAAACAGCATCTTGAGGATACTAAACTGTATCCATGTTATAAGTGCGCAAATGGTTTAATTGACAAAGCGGCTCCCATAATAATTGATGGGGTATATGTAGCTTCAGTATTCTTGGGGCAGTTTTTTTGGGAAAAACCTGATATCAGCTATTTTGAACACCAGGCTGAGCGCTACGGTTTTGATAAAGAGGCTTATCTGGCGGCGCTTGCCAAAGTCCCTATATATACCCCTGAAAAAATTGACAGCATTATGCATTATCATATTAAGATTGCAAAAATGCTTGCTGAATTAGGTATGTCCCACCTTCGCCAGATTGAACAACAAACGCAAGAGTCGCAACGAAGTGATGAACAAATATATAAGATATTTAACAGCACGCCGAACGTTGCTATCCAAAGTTATAATGAATATGGCAATATCACATTTTTGAACAGTGCCGCGGAGCATATGTACGGATTTAAGGAGGTAGATGTAATCGGGAAATCTCTGAATACAACAATATTTGATGACAGAGAGGCGGAACGCTTGCTCAATATTATAAAAGAAATCGACGTCACCAATATGCTATACGGGCCTATAGAATGGAAAATAAAACATAAAAGCGGAAACGAGAAATATGTTTATTCGACCTTGTTTCCGATAAGGTTATCTAACGATAAAAAAGAGTTTGTCTGCATGGATGTGGACATAACTGAGAAAAAACAGCTTGAAAAAGAAATGGCACGGCTCGACCGCTTAAACCTTATCGGCGAAATGGCCGCTAGTATCGGTCACGAAGTCAGGAACCCTATGACAACAGTACGTGGTTACTTGCAAATGTTCCAGCAAAAGGCAGAATCCGCTAAGTCTCATGAGCAGTTTGGTATCATGATTGAAGAACTTGATAGAGCAAACGCCATAATTACAGAATTTTTATCTCTTGCTAAAAATAAGGTCGTCGAGATGAAATGTGGCAATCTAAACAATGTGATTCATACCCTCTTTCCACTTGTGCAAGCCGACGCGTTATGCATGGGGCACGAATTTATAGCGGATACGGGTAACATCCCAGATAGCTATTTTGACGAAAAAGAAATACGCCAGCTTATTCTGAACTTGGTGCGAAATGGTCTAGAGGCTATGGAGCAAAGTGGTGCCGTAATTATTCGCACATATCGAGGTAACGACGAAATTATACTATCAATTCAGGATACAGGACCAGGCATCACGGAAGCAGTTTTAGCGAAGCTGGGCGATCCATTTGTGACGACGAAAGACAATGGAACCGGACTGGGTCTGCCGGTATGCTTCCGGATAGCGGATAGGCATGGGGCGAAGATTAATGTTGATACAGGAGCAACGGGAACAACGTTTACCATTAATTTCCCCTTACTATAACTAGTAACTAGCAGTATCTAGCTGTTACTAGTTATAGTAAGGGTTATGAAATTTTCTCAAAGCCTGCACCCCTTTGAAATCAGACTATTTGTCGTGTATATCGCTATATTATTGTGATGATGATATCTTTTTTAGTGACTCGACAATCTGTGCTGCATGCCCATCTATTTTGACTTTTCGGTAAATATCACGGATAGTGCCCTCCTGATCAATTATAAAAGTAGATCGTTCAATACCCATAGTTTTTCCACCATACATATTCTTCTCTTTAATCACTTCGTATAGGTTACATACAGTACTATCAACATCACTAAGAAGCGTAAATGGCAGAGAGTATTTTGTTTTGAATTTTTCATGGGATGATTGACTATCTCGGCTAATCCCAATGATTTTTCCGCCGCAAGCAGTGATTGCTGCATAAACTTCGGCAAATTGTTGAGCTTCTTTGCTACACCCTGCCGTGTTGTCTTTAGGATAAAAGTATAAAATAACAAAATTCCCTTGATAGTCAGCTAGATTATGAAGATGTCCACCTTCATCCGGTAACGAAAAATTGGGAGCTGATTGTCCGCTAATTACACACATGCCTGATGCACTTCCTTTTATTATTTTCATATCAATAAATAGCATCTTTTCACTGGTGAACTCATTGGGACAATGAGCCTGTCCCGCTGTCCCAATGAAATTTCGTTGTCAGGCGGAACCGTCCCGATTGGCACCGATTGGCACGCTAATTCCCATTAAATTATGGAAATAAATGCAATTAATACAACTTCTCTATCTAACTATATGTGTCCTGCTATGATTTGTTAAATTTCAATGCCCTTCCCGCACGCGGCTCTTCACAAAAATCTTCATTTCCGATATTCCTAACACAAAAAAACCAGACCAAGTCTGGGCAAAAATAAAGTACGACATTTTCTAATAGAAAAGCTTAGACATTGGAAGTATTCCAAGAGAGAATCAACTTATGTAGTACATTATATCACATCTACTAATATCGAAATTTCTGAAAACCCTGGTTATCACTTCATCGGTTCCCATCTACAACTACAGGCGAAGTGATGGCATTTTCCTCGTTCAATTCTTTAAATGCTTTATCAATATCTTTTCGGTTCAACTCGGACAATTTTTCAACCTCACCTGTGCTTAAAGGCTTTCCGGCAGTTTTCATAGTTTCAATAACTGTTTCTTTGACGCTTATTTTCTAAACTTTCTAAATTCTGTACATCACAATAAATCGAACAACAGGAATTAGAATGACCTATATTGTTCGACTTCCTAACTAATATTCAATAGATTCTACTAACCGTTTACGATGGTCCCGCCGTTTACGTGTAGTACCTGTCCCGTCATATAAGACGAATCTTGTGAGGCTAAAAAGAGATACGATGGTGCAACTTCAGCCGGTTGTCCAGCGCGTTTCATGGGGGTGTCTTGTCCAAATTGGGCTACATGTTGCTCGTTAAACGAGGCAGGAATGAGGGGTGTCCATATTGGTCCGGGTGCCACACCATTTACACGGATCCCCTTTCCAACTAGTGACTGCGAGAGGGAACGAGTAAAACTAACGATTGCACCTTTGGTTGTGGCATAGTCCATCAATAGCTCATGACCCTCGTAGGCAGTAATAGACGCCGTATTAATTATTGCAGTTCCACTCTTTAGGTGAGGTAAGGAGGCTTTGCTAAGATAGAAGTAAGAAAATATATTTGTACGAAACGTCCGTTCAAGCTGCTGTGTCGAAATATTCTCCAAAGTTGTTTGCACATGCTGTTCTGCGGCGTTGTTAACTAGGATGTCTAAGTGGCCAAATTCGGTAACTACTTTAGTGACTGCTTCCTGACAAAAAGTTTCATCACCAACATCACCAGCTATGAGAAGGCAGCGTCGCCCTATTTTTTCAATATCGCTTTTAGTTAAATTGGCATCCTCATGTTCGTTGAGATAGATTATGCCGATATCAGCGCCCTCTAGCGCGAATAGGAGTGAAACTGCTCGCCCAATTCCACTGTCACCGCCGCTAATTATCGCTACCTTTTGATTTAATTTACCACTAGGCTTATAGCCTTGCCTTACAGAAATTGGGCGGGGATTCATGGCTAACTCACTGCCTGGTTGTTGATCTTGGTGCTGAGGTGGAAACGACGTTTTATTAGCTTGTTGATTATTACTCTCCATGTGTAGACTCCTTTTAGTAATAAAAATACTTTAGATACTTTTGCTTTGAGAAATCAGTACCCTATTACTATGCCGACAAATGTTATAAGCTATGCAACTCCCCTTCACACCGCTTTCGATAACCAAGTAGATGGGGATGTTAAAACTCATGACATATATCTCCATTTAAAACATACTATTGACTTTGTAAAATGGATATATGCGTCCTTCCATAAACCGCATAAATGTCATAAAAAATAGCCAGCACGCCGTGTAATTGCGACATTGCTGGCTTTCTTCGTTTCCGTAATAGAGAGTTATAGGATGTAAATCATCTTCGAATAACGGCAAATCACATCGTCATATTTAATTAAGCTGATTTTATTTCATAGGGTACCCCACCATTTGATGCTACCACTGCCCATACATATTGTACCAAGCTAGTGGTATGGGGGCTGTGTTATTTTTTCTGTGTGCCTCCTATTGCGGGAATAAAATTTCCCGTAGTCTCCGCTTTTTTGTTTATTTTGGTCTGCGGAAACTTAGAGCGGGGAAAAAAACGCTCAGCGGGGGAGAGAGCGTCAGGCGACAAAATGCGATAGACTAAAGTGAATCAAGAAAGTCGTGCCTTGATTTCCAGTTTTTACATCAATGGTGGCATGGTGTCGGGTGGCAATGCGGTAGCAAATTGGTAGGCCCAATCCCGTTCCAGTATCCTTCGTCGTTAAAAATGGTGTTCCTAGGTTTTGTAGGATATCCTCCGGCATACCGATACCCTGATCTTGCACCCACAAGACAACTTTCTTTTTTTCAAAACTTGTTCCGATAACAAGTATGCCCCCCCTTGGCATGGCCTCCAAACCGTTACGTACTAAATTCAGTATTAACTGGCGGATTTCATTTTCATCCAGAGCAAGCGTGGGTAATTCTTGTAATTTAAGACTTACAGCGACATTAACGGCGGCGGCGTCAGCCTCAATTAAAGGGGATATTTTTTTTATTAATGTATTCAAACAGTGGTTTTTCAGTTCAATCCGTTTATCTTTGGCTAATAAGAGGTATTCGCTGATAATGGTATTAGCACGGTTCAGTTCTTCCAACATTAAAACCAAACGATTTTCATACTTATGTAACTCAGCCTCACGGGCCATTATTTGCAAATAGCCGCTAACCGTTGTTAAAGGGTTGCGTATTTCATGGGCGACACTGGCAGCCATCACTCCCGCCATGTTCAGCTTGTCAACACGGGTGGCAAGGCGCTCCAGTTCTTTACGGGCAGTGACATCCCGGATAATGCCGTCAAGGTAAAGCAAATTTCCTTTTTCGTCATAGTGGGAAACACACTTATTCTCAATCCATATTATATGGTTATCTTTGCTAATTAAACGCAGCGAAAGAGGCAAAGAACTATATTCTCCCGTGGCGTTAATGAAAGCCTCATACACAGGCAGATCATCAGGATGAATCAAACTACGCAGCAAGCCGGCATCGTCATAATATTCACCGGCACTATAGCCGGTGATGGGAAGTATGGACGGACTGATATACTCCAATTTAGGTTCAGGAAAAAGCCGGTAACGATAGATGATGTCTACTGCACCTTCCGTTAACAGCCGAAAGTAAGCTTCCCGCTCAAGCAAATCGGCGCGGGTTTTTTCAAAATACACAATTAACGTACCAGAAGCAATAACTAGCCGTAATATTCCGCCAATGGCGTAATTCGCGGAAGTTATCCAGGGCAATCCTAACCCGAGGGTATAAAGGGTGCTAGCGGTAAGCAGGCCCCAGAGGATAAAGGCATAGCCGGTAATGCGGTTGCCGATGCCCTTTATTTTTAAATCATAGATAAAAGAACGACCAATAGTGATCAGGATTATGCCGGCAAACATGGCGGGAAAAGCGTGTTTAAATAAAAAGGGCAAATCCAGGAAAGCGGCGGTAATGCTGATTACGGTTACGGCGGTAGCGCCGTACACCCACCAACGGTTAAACGGCCTGCCGACAAAAAGATATTGTCCCCACAGAAACAATAGGATTGTGCTGTTATACGTTATTTGAAAGATAATAAATCCGGTCAGCGATTGTTTCCAATCAAGCATCCCGGAGTCAAAAAGGAGCAGCCGCACGGAAAAGGCGACCCAGGTTATGATCCAAATCCCCATATAACGTTCACGGTATAGAACGTAAAGATAACTGTAAGCAAGAATCATACAAAACATTCCGGCTACCGCGCATAATATTGCCAAGCTCGCGTGATTCACGAAATTTCACCTTATTTCAAACATTATTGATCGGTTCAAACAATTAACAATATTATTTTACTACTTCCCATTGTAATAATTACTCGAAATGAGTAATAACTTACCAAACTTATGCAAAATAGAAACCCTTTATTCAAATGATCTATTTGAATAAAGGGTTTCTTGTCAAAAAAGATCATTTTTCATGACACAATGATAGGTAATGCAGCCTATTTCCTTAATTTTCAATCAAAGGAGGTGATTGGCGATAAAAACATAATACCCTCTGCGCGATCGTCCGCTACAAAAAAATCAAAAAAAGGAGCGAAAAAAATTATGACAAACGTAGTTAACTTATCTGACAAATCCCTCACCATCGGAATTGCGACAACACCGCAAGAAAAAAAGGAAATTTTCCGCTTTCGTTACCATGTTTACGCAAAAGAAATTGGCCATCGGCTCGCATCCATTGACCATCGTAAAGAAATGCTATGTGATGAATTAGATGAAGGAGGAATACTGTTATATGCTAAGACAGAAACAAATTTGGTCGGTACTTTGAGAGTGAATATTGGATATCTTCAAGACTTCCCTCCATATATAGTGCGTAATTTTTTATTGGACAGGTTTCAGAACTTTAATAGTTATAATGGCAGTCAACTCTATGCATATAATTCAAAAGGCATTATATCTTCAAACTACCGTCGCTCTGGAATACACCATTTGTTGGAAGAAATAAGTTACAAACTTTATTGTGATAACCACGTTCATTTTAGCTTCGGTAATTGCAATTCTTATTTGCTCCCCTTTCATGAACGCTACGGCTACCGACGTTACACACGCAATTGGGCCGACCCGGATTACGGCCTGCAAGTACCACTTGTCTTATTAATAGACGATATCGCACACTTGCAGACTGTAAACTCCCCCATGCTTAATGTGGCTTATAACAGAACCGTACCGAATGATCAAACCCGCAAATGGTTCTACCGGGAATTTCCCGAAGCTGCAAAAGTAATCAGCAACCGTGCGGTCACGGAAGATGCTTATTGGGCTTACCTGCGCAAATGTCTACAACATTCTCCTCATAAGGCAATTCCGGTGCTCCACGGAATTCCTGAATCGGCGGCCAAAAAATTCGTCCACAGTTGCGGAGCAATTCTTAAATGCCACACCGGAGAGCCGATAATAACCTGCAGAGATTCCGGTAATGAACTAAATATTTTACTTGCCGGAAGACTGGAAACGTCGGATGGTAAATATATATTACCAGGACAGTTTTTTGGCGAAGTCGGTTTAGTTAATCGTACTAAGCATACATCAAATGTTTTTGCGAGCACTGATGGAGAAATCCTTGTTTTATCTTTCCAATATTTTAAGAAATTCAGTAATACTTACCCTGATATTTCCCGTAAGATTTTACAAAACTTAGCGGCAACAGGTAGCCTTAAATCCGAGACAAGTTCGTCGTTTTAGGTTTCGTTCCTTACTTCTATATATGTAAATTACCGCTTTAAGTAAACTGAAAAATCCGGTTCATTTTTTGAGCCGGGTTTTTCTCTGAAATCTGAAATCGTAATCTTGTCCTTGGGTGATCTTCAATCCTCTCTCATTTCAACCAACATTCTGTAATTGCGTGGATACTTAAGGTACCAGCCCCCCAGAAATAAATCTTTCGGCCCAAACCGGTTAATTTTTTAAGCTCACCCGCACTCAAAGGTTTTCCGGCAGCTTTCATAGTATCAATAACAGCGTCTTTAACACTTATATTAAAACCTCCTAAAATTTTTTTAAGCAACACCTCAGCATTTCGTGTAAAGGGTGCACCTCCAACATATGTTCGCCCCGTTTAGAACGTCTATCCAGAACATAAAAACACACATTTGAAAGTAGTCCCGACCCTCAAACCCTTGCTATTCATGGGGTTTTCGGACTATCAACGCAACTGACTCAACATGACTTGTAAATTGAAGGCGCATCTTAAAAAGATGCGCCTGTTTGTTTTTAAGATACTACGTTTTATTATAAATTACCTGCAATGCAACAAAATCAACACTTCTTATTTATTTCAAAATTTATTTAACGAAATTACTTTATTTATCATTACTGTTTTTTCTCACAACATATCTTGTAAACTTCATCGCCGTTGGCAAATAGTAGACATTGCCAACGGTCTTTTTTTTTCAAAGAACAAAATCTATGTAAAGGGGACGTATGCATACATCCCTCGAAGCGGGTTCCCGCGACACTCTCTTTAGAGAGTGTTTCGGCCACTACTCGAGCGGCCATCGTCAAGCGGATTGAACAGTATATCCGATATAAATACTCAAAACAAAAATAGCCGAGCTAGCCCCGGCTATTTTATTTTTTGTCAAAACAGGAAATTAATGTTATTTTGTGGTATCAATTATAATATTACATAATTTTACAATAAATCAACAATCAATAAGGAATGATGCCAACTGAGCGAACCCCAAAGAAAAAGCATCCTTTCATGATGTCATTATGAGAGGAGATGTAATTCCGGATAATGAATTTTAAACGGGTTTTACTTATTGGAATTACCAGCCTCTTCCTATAGGTCTATCAGCTTTTAGGGATGCTGCTTGGCGCACGTCCAAGACTTTCTTTATTTCTCAATATGGGACATTAATTAACAAGATGACTAACAAATACTTCACCTTTCGCGGTAACATCCCATTCATCCGAAATCATATCAGCTTCTTCATCAAGAATTTGGTTCGTAGCGGCTGGTAGTACAAGATAAAAAACATTTTTCGGTTGCTCAATTACTTTAACCTCCAGAGCATCGGGGAATTTAGCCCCTTTTTTCAACTTACCCATTTCTCTTTCCATCACCGCTTTGGGATTAGCCATTAACTTCTTGCGAAAGTTTTCGTCTTTCGTGGCTCTTTCTATTAACCCATTAGGGAAATCAAGCCAAGCGAGCAGTTTATTTTCACTCATTTTGCTTACCTCCTATATTTAAGTCGTATTATTGCTATCGCTAATAATCATTAGATTTACCTTTAAAATACAATGCTACTCGGTAAGTAAAAATAAAAAACCGCCCACCCGAAGGTAGACGGCACACCTGTGTGATGTCCAGAGGCTAAATTATTTCTCCAAAAACCATTTCCCATCATCATGGAACAGATTGACCTGCTTATTACTGATCCGGCAAACACACCTCATACCGTGCCCACCGCCGATCAGTGACGGTGCCATGCGAACGTCCATTATACGGTCGATTTCGAATTTGCGGCCGTCTGGCCAGTGCATGATTAATGACTTAATATTACCAAATTTATCGTGTTGGGCTGTGTAAAGCGACAATAAATGGAAAAACCGCACCCCAGAGGATGCGGCCTAAAAAGTTGCGGTTGCACAAAATAAATAAGCCCTCGACCGGATAACCGTTTAATGGCACTAGCACATTTAGTACCTATTAATATTTCTTCCGTTTCCTGCCCGCAAGATTTACGATTATAGATATTACTCCTGTTTTACTGTCTACTGAAAACCTGATTAAATGAATCTCAAAGTTTTCCATTTTTCGAAAATGTTTCTGTATGACCGCATCTGCAACTAATTCGCATAATCTCCCTCCAATATGGTAGTATAGCAAAGCTATTCTATGCATTTGGCAAGATTCCTGCAAATTAAGAGATTTATCCCAATAACTCCAGGAAGGGGTAATATTTATAAACATAAACGCAGATAAAATAGTCTCTGCAAACGCAACAATAGTTTTACCTAGTGGGGTATATGAGTTTGTACTGGCCAAAATTACGTGAATAAAAAGCTATCAAAATGAGAATAGCTATCTTATCAACATTTAGGAGGCGAATTTAATTGTTCCAACAAACAAATCCATTTCTGCAGCATGCCGTAAATCACGGGCAATCACTAATTTCAGAGGTCAACAACGCTAGATCATTGTCCCAGGATATTGCGTCGAATTGCGATAATATTGTCACCGCTATTAATTCTGGTAATCCACAAAATGCTGTTAACTTAGTACAAAATATTCGAAGTAAAGCTACCCAGGTTGCACAGTCCACCCAATTTTTAAATTACGCCATCAATGAGCGTCTTGATATGGCTTCCTATGTGTTAGATGCAATTCAGTATAAAACCAGTGAATTATCCAACGCCATCAAAAGTATGAGAAGTACTGCCGCCAATTATCAAAATCAATCTGGAATGCAACAATCATGGCAGTACGGCGTACCAATGCAACAGCAACAGCAGCCGATTTCGGGGTACAATCCTTCAATGCAATAGATTAATGAAAGCAACTCAGCCTCAACCGCCGAGTTGCTTTTGTGTTTTTGAATATCTAGAATTAGATATTCTAGACTATGCTATTCTTGAAGATCATTTAATTTGTACTAATTATTTCATAATAGATTTTAAACTCTTTTTAAAAATTACAAGGTACTATATAACCATGTCATAAACAATCATTTAGTTTTACGGCATATTCTTTAATAAAGAAAGGAAGATATCTTTGAAACAGTCTATACGTAAAGCGATTCTGACATTGGTAGGAACATCACTGGGCATGTACATGATGGTCGCGCCACTCGCAGTAAATGCGTCGGCGAATCCCACGGTAAATCAACCTAATCAAACACAAACAGTAGACCAGAAGCAGCAGTCCGCTTCAAAACATGATAAAATTGGTCAAGATCAACTAACTAAACGTGCAAAAGCAAGCCACGATCGCCACAAAAATGATAAAAATACCCAAAAATCCCCGGTAGAAGTGGTTAAATCCTGTGCTAGTGAATTGGGCTTTAATGTTCGAAATGACACTTTTACCTTAGTAAGCCAAAATCAGAATACTGCTGTTGTCCAAGTTTTACATGATGGGAATTCCTATGACGTCACTTTAACGAAATCAGATAATGGTGCCTGGGTAGTTTTATCCGTAGAGTAACTATTATATTAGGCGTGTCGCTGTACGTTTTTATAAATATACAGCGACACGTTTTTCATTTTATCAATTACCCGATAAGCCGGAACCAATGGCAATCCCAATCAAAAGAGCTGCAATTTGGCGCAAATTCTGATCATGACGGTCTTTCTCCCGCTCTTGCCGCTCACGCCATTCCCTTTCACCTTCATGCGGCCGGCGCTTCATTTCTCTTTCATGCCGCTCGTTTTCCTGGCGTTTGCGTTCATCGTGCTGACGTTGGCGGTCATCATCACGGCGGTCATCGCGGTCAAGATATGCGATTCGCTGTGAACCATCGTTATGTAATGGTCCTGGTGCTGCTGCAGCTACTGAGGAAAACATTCCTACTTGAAGTAAACCAAGCATTGAGTATATGATAACTTTTTTGCCTATAATTTTCATGCATATTTGTCATTGTCATCCATCCTCCTCGTTTATTTTTCTTGCAGCTTCAGGGTGATGCTGCGCAAATTCATGAAATATTCGGTTCCCTCATAGTCTGAGTTATACTTGGGAGCAACCACTACTGTCAGCTTGCCCTTTGCTAGAGCTGAGCCGCAGTTGTCGTTGATGGTGTACACCGACCAGTCGCCTTTATCTTTGCCGGTAGGCTTGGCGGAAAACTTCAGGTTTACCGGTTCTTTGTCGTTTTGGCGCAAGCTCAGTATGCCGTGGGCTGGCGGCTCGCCGCCGGGGCGGGAATACTCAATCAATATCTCATAGAAACCGGCTTTCGGGACATCCACTGTCCAACTGACCTCGGCATTTTTCTTCCAACCGCCCAGGTTAAAGGGTTCTTGTTTCGTTTCAACTATGACTCCGCGGGATTTTTCCAGATTCGCATCCTTGGGCAGCAGTTTGATCGCTGCCGTCTCCCCGCCGCCGCAGCCAGTCAGTGCCACCATCAGGAAAGCAGCGGCAACCATTAGAAAAATTAAACGTTTTTTCATTTGTGTATTACACCTCGTTTTGTATAGTAGTTGGTTAGTGGCTGGTTGGATAGGAGAGGCCGTCAACCTACCGCGCCATTAAGATCAACAAGCAGTGTATCAAGAGTTCTATAGAGGATGATCAGACCGTCGTGGATGCCGGGCAGTTGGGCGTTCATCACCCGGAAATTCCCGCCGTTGATATTAGCATAGTAGAAGACACCGGCGGCAATCTCTACACCGTCAACCGTTCCGGTGAATGGCCGGCGGTAGAAGCTATAGCCGCCTAGGGTCGCCGTGTCGGTCGCGTAAGACCACTCAATCCGATTGCCAGCCAGCGGCACTTCGCTGAGTGCCTGTTTTTCAAGCTTAGCCCGAACCTTTCTATCGTCCAGATTATTTCTCGCCTCGCCCAACCTGTCAATAAACGCCATCCACTTTCTGGCCTTGAGCTTCACGCCCCAGGCTGTCTCTTCGGCGGTGACACCTTCTGGCAGCCACAAAGAAAATCCATGCACTGACTGATAATGTGTGGCATTAGGAAATGGTGGCGCTACGGCATCAGGAGCTTCACTTGTTTCTTGCGTGACGGCCTGTTCACGCGTAAGCTGCCGGTTGCCCTGTGCATCTACGCTATAGTGCCTGGCGATGACCTTATCCTTCGCCGGGTCATAAGCCTGTTCCATAATGGTCAGCAGCCTGAGCCTGCTGTTTTCAAATACATAGGTCTCCGCTGTGCTGTCAGTGGCGCTGCTGCGGTTATGAGAAAAAATCGTTTTGCTGTCCGCGTCAAATCTTGGTGATGACAGCTCGCTTAATTCCTTGTGCAAGACAAAATTTTGCTTTGCTTGATCCCATAGCCAGCACGTATAGTACACATTGGCCATGCCGCGGGAGACCATCATTTTCAAATCAGCATAGCCGTCAAAATTCATGTCCTCCACGATCAGCCGGTCGCTGTCAGCAAGCGGTATATAGTTGGGGTCATAGGGGATTTCGAGCAGCAATTTGCGGGATGGACCGGCGGTATACACGTTGATCCTATCTGACTCGATTGTCCAGAACACATTAGGTGCGTCTTTGCCGACGGTAAGCGGGGTATGCTCTGTACCGAGTCTGCTGCGTTCCTCACAGGCCAGCGCTAACGGCTGACCGGCAAAAACGACTGTCATCACCAGCGCCAGCAGGATTTTACTTAACTTTTTCATGATCTCACCCTTTCCTTACTTCATATCTTTGCATCGCGGGGACGGTTCTTCTTCTGATGCATTCCGGGCGGAGCAGAGCCCCGCCCCTACTCTTGACGCTGGAGTAGTGCTTCTTGTGGGAAGTAATGTTCACCTTCTTGGAAAGTGTCGTCAATCTGCCAGCGTGCTGTTCCGTCTCTAAATATTATCCACGCATCTCCGCTGGCATCACTATAACTACTTTGCCATTTAACTAGATAATACTCGCTTCCCTCTCGTGCATTTTTTTGCCGTACGCCTTTAAGAGAAATTTCACCCTCCGATGAATCGATCCTGGCCCCTTGTCTGGCTGCAGCCGAGTGACTACCGTAGAGCGTATCCCCTTCCAGCCAGATTTTGATTGAAAATGATCTGCCTGCCTGTTCATTCTCGTAAATCCATGTACCCTCTATCGATTGGGCTAAACCTACAAAAGCATTGGCCAGCATGAGAACCAAAGCCAGCATGCAGATAAGGATTTTCTGTTTTTTCATTTTCATTTTCATTTTCTCCTTTAGTGCGCACGTTAGCGCTTCATATATATTTCTTAGAAATCATCGCTCCTGCGATGCGATGTAAGACAACCGACTAACCTCACGCGAAAGCCTCTGGGGGACAATAGCATGTCGGTAAAGTCAGGATTAGACAGCATCTGCTTTCAAGTAGCCTGGCGAGTCAGGCCATATATGGTAAAGCCTGTGGGCTGAATCCGGGTCTGTGGCTGTGGAACGCTGCCGGTGTACTTACCGGTATCAATGGGTATCTTCAATATGAAGAGGATTGGAGATAAGCAGGCCTACTGACGCACCTGCGGTAAGCAGGGTAACGACCAACCGGATACCTAATGGATACACTATAGGGAGTTGTCAAACGTGACCTGCCTAAGTGCCGTTCTCGACATATGGCAGAGAGCCCTAAGAGTAGCCCAACGGCCTTCTGTAATGGAAGGCACATGGTGAAGGGGGGCAGTATTCCAAGTTCCATTTTTTTTGAAAGGAGTTGCTTTGAATGGAGCAATCAAAACTCACGAAAAGACTGGACGGTTATCGCCGTAAAACGATAACTCATTTGGAATATGGAGAGCCGTGTGCGATGAAAGTCGCTTGCCCGGTTCGGGAAGGGGCGGGTTAGGTTTGTTAATCCACCTATTTCATATTTGTACTGATTTGTATTTCTCTGGCAACAACGATGCATTCTTCCCCGCTATCGAGATAATGCTGATAGAGGTGATAGCCCATCTGCTGCTGCAGGTGAAGAAACTCCGGCAATACGTGTTCCCGGGTGAAAAAGAGCCGCGCGATATCCTGCGCCGCGCAAAGCTCCGGCAGCAGGGACAGCGGCAGTTCTTCTGCCAAGACAATTCTTTTGCCAGTATGGGCGGCTCTGAATTGCCCGGCATATACACCCTTGTACAGGATGGTCTGATATTCCCGGTTGTCGTAGGAAGCCTGCAGCGTAAGTAAGCCTTCGGCCTCATCTGGGTCAATCTGCCGGAGCACTACATTGCCGTATAAAAAGCGTCCGCCATACGACTTGCGTTCCATTGCCGAAACTCTCCTTCCAGTGCTGCATCCGTCTTGCAGGCAGATGGATGCAAGACTATTTTCTAGTTATACCCCTTATTATCAAGCACAAAATTCAGTTCCTTGATAACTAAGTCATTTTCATAGACATATACCTGTGAACCATTGGAGTAACGTTTGGAGTCTGGTTTTCCATATGCTTCCATTAGACTCTTCTCGGTCATTCCTACTGTAACACCCGCACTTGTGGCAAGATGCGTTGCCTGTGATTCGATGAACCAAATGGAACCACTGGATTTCAGAAAGGTAACTTGATAGATACCATGATAGTCATACAAGCAAAAATTTCCGTTATTCCATGTAAAATCTTTCTTAGTTGTCGGTTCACCATATTTATCTACAACATCTTGAATTAGACTGCCCAGCGAAATTCCATCAATCATCAAGTCATCATCAGATAATCTAGCAAAGCATGTACTGCCTAATACCAAACTCATTACTATAACGGCTATGGCAATAATATAAATTTTCCCTTGTACCATTTTTCATCATCCTCCCGTATCAAAGTGATATTGTGGTGACGACGATTTTTTCAAGTACAATGTTTCAACAAGGTCAAGTATAACCTGAATTTCTCTGGTTACGCGCTGGCGCTGCTCGGAGAGCGTTGTATCGCCGCCGGAGGCTTCAAACGCATCGCCACCGCTCAGTGCCAAATAGAGTTTTTTATTTTTAAAAGAGATATCCAGCGGACAGCCCAGCCTGCCTGCCGCCAGCACGATACCTTCCAGCACTGGCGGAGTCAGGATGCGCAAGGCCACTGTCGGACTGGGAGCATGGATGGAAAACTGGCGGTTGAAGGCGTCCAGCTCAGTTTGGATGGCCTCGCTGCTTTTGGGCCTGCCGCCGCGCCGGTCATATACCTTGACCGGTTCATTGGAAATAGTGTTATAGTCAAAAACCATGAGCCGCCCGCGAAACACGCTGACATATACTGTCCGTGTCTGCAATTCATCGTCACTATCGCGGTACGTCTCCTCCCGCTCTTCCTGTAGATGGATGTCTGACTGGATGAAGTGATGTCCGTGATAGTCTGCCGCCAGATAATCATTGCCGTTATATATGTCATATTGGGGAAACAGCGCCGCCGTTTGGATTATGCTTTCGTCCAGTTTGTTCGCCGGTTGAAAATCCACATTGTCCAAAACCGACTGCAGCCCCTTGGCCACAACCTGCTCTTTGAAAGCGTTCTTGTAACGCAGATTGACAGGCACTTTCGCCAGCCAAAAACCGATGAGGATAATGGCCGCCACAACCCAATAGCCGTAGAAGCCCGCCTCACCCAAGGCATCGTACAAGTCCTCCGCGAGGAAAAATCCCAGAATAACCAGGGCAACCGCCGTAACCAGTAAAAGCGCGTCTAACACCTGCGATTTCAGCCGCAGCTTTTCCAGCGCGATGAGCTCAACCGAGCCGGTGGCATAGGTTTCTTTAAGGCTTTGCCGCTGCTTCTGTACGCTCTGCGTCCCGCCGATGAGGGTGCCAATCAATGCGGCAGCTCCCAGCAGGATCGCCAGTATCGGCCCGAATAGTAAGATAAAAATACCGAGTAGAATGATGACGCCGATGATACCGTGGATGATACCGCCGTCCATAATCATGTCCAGCGCCGGAGAACCGAAGTTCTCTAAAAAGGCGGCAGCAATAAGCAGGGCGACAGCGGCAAAAGACATACGCAGCCACTTAACCCACGAGTACGGACTGTCAAAGCCTAATGCTTTTTTGATTCGGTTCATAATGGTTCCTCCCCGATGCGGGCGGATAGTATCCGCCCGTTGCCTTACACCGGCAGCACGGTTATCAGAAGCCCGCCCACTACCAGGCTCAACAGATTAGCAACCCAAACAAATGTTACGCGGCGCAGGCGGCTGTGCTCTTTGATAAATAACAGCGCACCCGCCGTTTCCGCTAGGAACACGCCGCATTCCATCAGGATGAGGCTGAGCATCAAATAATTCGCCAGCGGCAACCCATCGTTAAGGGATATGTTCAGCATGCCTTGAGTCAGGATATTCATCGCCAGGAAAACCAGCCAGCTTCTTTTTTGACGGAAGCCGAACAGGAAGAATGCCAGGCTTTCAATGGCTAGTGTAAATACTACCCGCATACCTACCAGCAGGATGGAGCGGGAGAGCAGCTTGCCGGCGGCTATGGTTTGCGCGGCAAAATCCAGCGTAATAACCCGGTCGTAGCCACGCAGGTACTCGCTGGTTACCTTTTGCTCATATTCACTGCCGCTGCCGGAAACCTTCAGCGTATATTCGCCTTTGGTGCCGATATTCTGGTCGTAAAACACATAATAGGTTTCCCACGCAGTCCGGCTTTTCGACCCCGCCACTACACCCTTCTCGGTCACAAGGGAAACGGTTGCGTCGTCCGGCGCGTTCTGCATGATAATTACCAGCGCGGGCGGCTGCGCTGAATTCGCATAGCCGACAGCCGGCATCAAGCATATAACTGCCAGCAGCATCAGGGGAACGATTCGTTTGCCGCACCAATTCAAAACTGTTTTCAGCAATTGAACGCACCTCCAATGCTATAGCTTAGCAAATACTGCACACCATAAATGGAGCCATTAGGGGCGGTATACAGACCTAAACCGACATGGGTATACTGACATACATACTTTTTTTCATGATGCATCACACATCCTCGTCTTGGTTCCTCATTGCCTCTTCCGGCGAAACTTCTTGCTCCCGCACCAGCCGCAATTTGCCTTGTTCATGGGGGTGGTACTCTCGTTCGATCAGCTTCTTGCCGTCCTTGCTGGCGGTGCGCTCGATCCTTTGGATCGGCGACAGCTTGCCGTTTTTCCAGGTGTAAGTCGCTTCTTCACTGTCGGAGGCGCTGATATGGGTATAGGAACGCACAGTCTTGCTCTCCGGATTGAATACCAGCGAGGCAAGCTGACTTAATGCCTCATGCAAAACGAATTTCCGGCTGGTCGTATCCCACAGCCAGCAGTCGTCATACCGGTTGGCACGGCCCACGGAGGCGGCGATTTTCAAATCCATATAGCCGTCAAAGTTCATGTCCTCGAATTGAACCAGCGCATTAGAGGCATAATTGGCGTAACCGGGGGTACTATAGGGGATTTCCTGCAAAAGGGCGTGCCGTTCATCTTGGCTGTAAATAGCGATCTTGCCCTCGCGGACGACAATTTCTACGGATGGCGCGTCTTTACCGATTGCTGTTGACAAAGCCTTGCCGTCTTCACAAGCATGGCTCAGCGGTATGTTTAGGGTCAATGAGCATAGCAGTACGGCAGTTAGCGTTCGGATGAATTTTCGCATAATAAGCAACTCCTTTTTGCATGTTTAGAGACTGTTCAAAAAGGTTCAGATGCTAGGCGGACGAGTTCGGGCACCGGAGGCGTACGTTTTGTGTACGTCGAGGATGCCCGAACGAAGGCCAACAACGCAGATGGGCCTTTTTCAACAGGCTCTTTTAATCTCTAATTACGAGCAGTAGAGTCATGGCCAAATACAAGCTCATCAGCAGGGCCAGCAGCAGGCTGCCTATGATGAGGAACCGGCGCGGCCAGGGTAACAGCCACCTCTGCCCTACAGTGATAAGAGCCACAACGGCCATCACGCCCGCGCAGAATAGCAGAGCCGCTAGATAAGCTGGCACAGCATTCCCTCCTTGCGCTTTTCTTAACTATATACCGCAGGAGATAAATAAAAATAGACCTGAAAAGTTACCTTTTTGTCAGGATATAAGAAAAACTGCCTGTATAGTAGGCAGTTTAACCGGCGCGCCGAGGGCGTCGCCCTACGAAAATTTGTGCAAAATCACATTCGTGCGTTTGTCGTGGCTAATAAAAGCACCCTTTTACCGCACTGCGTTTATCAATGTCCAGGCGGTCGAACAGGCGGGACACTACTTTTGAACGCAGCATGAGCAGCATTTCGAAGCCGTCCATACTCGGCATGTCAATATCAAGCAATATCAAATCCGGCGAGCCACCCTTCTCCAAAAAGCGGGCAGCCAGCGCCCCTCATTTGGCAAGACTTACCTCATACTCTTTCCGGAGCAGTTCTTCAATGACGGTAAGTAAACCGATATCGTCATCTACCACGAAAATTTTACCTTTCGTTGTCACAGGCTTCCTCCCCTTTCTGCTCTATCCGGCGGAACGTCTGCAAAAGCCCCTCCGCCTCTTCAAAATTAAGCTGGTCGACAGCCATCTCGATCTGCTCCAGGAGCAACCGGCGTTCAGCATCCCCTTCCAGCGCGAGCAACTGCGTCAGCGCCTCTCTACTGGCTGCGCGCTGATAATTGGCGATAGCGGCGGCTGCGTGCGCCAGCAGTTCTGCTTTGCCCGGGACAGGCGCTGCCGGCGGCTCTTCGGCAGCGACAGACGCGTTTGCCAAAAATCGGCTCAGTCCCTGGCAAACCAGGTTCAGTTCATGGATGAGCAGCGGCAGGGCAGGTTCGAGATAGGCCGTTTGCCCGGCGGCGCATTTCTCTTCCAGCCGCCGGGCAAGAGCGGCAAGTTCTCCGGCGCCAACCAGCCCGGCCTGGCTTTTCAGGGAATGGACGGTGCGGGCAAAGGACTGGTGATCCCCCTCCGCGGCAAGGTTACGCAGCAACTGAGGAATAGCTGCCGTATGGGTGAGAAAAATACCAGCAATGGCTTGATACTGGGCTAGATTGCCGCCGACAAAGGAGAGTCCGTCAGTCAGCGAAATGTCATAGGGCAACAGGCATTGTGCCTGCTGCTGTACCATCTCGTCCGTACGGCTCCCATCTACATCGGCATGTACCAGTGTTACCAGTTCCGCCGGTAAATAGGGCAGCAGCGTCTGCTCCAGACAGCTGCCGCTGACAGGCTTGGTGAGATAGTCGGCAAAGCCTGCTGCCAGCAGCTTTTGCCGTGTGCCGGGTGTAGCATCGGCAGTCAGGGCAATGACTGGCGTATGGCAG
The DNA here is from genome assembly GCF_007830295.1 of Sporomusa sp. KB1. Classification (GTDB taxonomy): domain Bacteria; phylum Bacillota; class Negativicutes; order Sporomusales; family Sporomusaceae; genus Sporomusa. The sequence continues at coordinate 531,999 of NZ_VLKC01000001.1, forward strand.
TTCATTTGCCGCAGTCTGCTTACCGTCTCAATACCATCCATGTGCGGCATCATATAGTCCAGCAAAATAGCATGGTACTGATTTTGACGCGCCTTGTCCAGACACTCCTGACCGCCCGACACGGTGTCAAGCTGCAGCAGCGTCCGGGCTAGCAGGGCCTTCAGCACACTCAAATTGCCCTCATTGTCGTCCACCGCCAGAATGCGTCCTTGCGGCGCAACAAAGCTCTGCGCACAGGGGTGCGGTTCTATATCCCCCTGTGCGCTATCGTCAGCATAGCGCTGGGGAATTTCTACCGTAAAGGTACTGCCCTGACCGTATTCGCTGGCAACCGCCAGCCGTCCGCCCATCCGCTCAGTCAGTTCCCTGACAATGGCCAGGCCGAGGCCGGTGCCTTCGATTTTGCTGTTGCAGGCCTCTTCACTGCGGACAAAGGCGTCAAAGATGGTAGGCAGCAACTCCGGCGAAATGCCTTGGCCGGTATCGGCCACCGCGATGGTAAGCAGTGTGCCGCTTTTGTCCGGCAGTTCCCTGCCGGTCAGACTCAGCCTTACCGAACCGGCAGCCGTATATTTCACCGCATTGCTGATAAGATTGGCGGCAATCTGCCGCAGGTGCAGACTATCGCCCCACAGCGCGGACGGCAGTCCGGTGGCCTCGGCGGCAAAGGACAGACCTTTTTTTTCGCTCTGCTCCCGGCCCAGTTGCACCAGATTTTGTACTAATGTCTCGGTAAGGTAGGCTTCCTCCACAAGCTCGAGCTTGCCGCATTCGATTTTGGCAACATCCAAAATGTCATTAATCAGAGCCAGCAGCATCCGCCCCGCATCCTGAGCCCTGGCGGCATAGCCGGCAAGCTCCGCCGGGGGGCGCGACCTTACGATCATTTCGTTCATGCCCAGCATAATGTTGAGAGGGGTGCGGATTTCATGGCTCATACTGGCGAGAAACAGACTTTTGGCCTGGTTGGCCCGGATGGCTTCCTCACGGGCCTGCTCAAGCTGACGCTGCTGGATGTTGTACAGCCGAAAGCTTAAGTGCATAGTGATGCCTAAAATGACGCTGACAGTCACAAAGCCGAAAACAATGTCGGCAATAACCTCTTCTTCGGTTTCAAACCAAACGATATGGGACGGCACAGCATAGGCATACAGACAAAGCAGGCCGTAAAAGATAATCTCCAAAGCGGCGACAATAAACATTTTCCGGCCTTCCAGCATAAACACGGTAAACAAAATGCTGAAAATAAAGAAGGACGGCATGCCGCTGCGGTGGCCGCCGCCAGCCACAAACAGCAAGGCAAAGCCTGCGAAAAAGATAACGATAATGGTAATCAGGTAACAGCGCTGATACTGGCCGCTGGTATTGGAATAGTAAAGCAGCCCGCCGGCAAGGCAGGCACTGCCAAAATTGATAACCACCATGGGGAAGTCGCCGACAATTGCCGACGAAAACACCACATTAAGCAGGCTAATAACAATACCCGACATGGCGAGCAGATTGAACAGCCGCACCCGGAAATCCAGTTCGGGCCGGAAAAACGTGCGGAGCATGAAGGGCAGCGTGAGTTTCATTAGTGTATCTTTGATGTACAAAAAAATCACCCCTCATTTATATTTTACCATAATTGAGGAGTGATTTCCCTTTTGTTTACAGTCTGAGGTGGTCAAATGGACCACCTCCCCTTTAAGCACACAAATCTCTGACCAAATATTCTTCCTTAGCTGCATCCCAGCCGTCAACGGCAAGAATCTGCTCCACTCTCCGTTGCAGTCCGCTGTAGCGCAGATACACAATAATGTCAATGGCTTCCCCGATCATGTACTGGTGTGCCCTTGCCTCGGCCCGCGCTACCAACTCTTCCATACGGGGTAGTTGTCTGCCGCGCGCTGTTGGCATGGGTCAGAAACAGCAGAAACAGCAGCAGAAACAGGGTCTACCGTAGAAATGCAGGGGGTGATAATGTCTGTGCAGCCTTTTCGCAATATAATAGCTTTGTGTTGCTGTTTGCCCCGGCGGGGCTTCCGTTAAATACTATAAATTTCATTTCATTTAATTCTCCTTTTTAAACTAACTGATAGAATAAACCGTGTTCTGTGCAATACCAAATCAGCATTCCATGTCCTCTTTTGGGGATACGCACATTTAAATTCCACTCGGGATACTGCTTGATTAAATGGATACGATCGCCCGTGGCAAAAGCCACAAAAGAAATGTAATGCGTCTTTGTCATAGGGTGATCACTCGTAATATACCAATCGTCTTCTATGACTTGGACAGACAGTTTTTCACTTTCTTCCGCTTTTTTCATTGCCTGAACCGTTAACTTTTTGCCGCAGCATGAAACCTCTGCTTCGCCGGTGCAAAGTGAAATGTTATTGCATATTGAGCAGACATAATATCTGGTGTTTTTCATATTGCCTCCTACAAAATCATTCGGAGTCATATCGCCGACTAGCAATTTTTTTGTATCAACTCCGAGAATATCTGAAAGCTCTGGAATAAGCGAAATATCCGGACACCCCAACCCACGCTCCCACTTGGAAACGGTTTTGTCACTAATATTCATTTTGTCCGCAAGCTGTTTTTGCGTCATATTGCATTCCTGTCGCAAGGTGCGGATTATATTTCCGACTTTAGTGTTTTGCATTGTTCTGCACCTCCATGTAATAAATTGTACAAAGACTTCTTCTGCTATACAATAAACTCTCCGTAGAGTTGTCTGTTTTAAAGTAAAAAATGCCAAGCATCGATAAAAATACTATATATAGAAAAGCCGAGAAAGCGCAAGGAGGTATTAATACCTCCTTGCGCTTTCTCGGCTAAATGATTTGCTCATAAGCTTTTAATAGATCCATGCTAATTTTCTTTCCGTAACCCCTCGAAATGCCATATACTTTTTCGCGAAACTCGCTTATCTTCACGTATTACGCGACCCCAGGGGGCTAGATAGCTTTCATAAAATATGTTCCCATATACTACAAAAGCACACTACCCTTGAGGCATTTAAATGACAGAAACCCGCGAAGCCTTTAAAATCAAGCCTTAAGCTTCTCTATCAACGCTACGCACTCAACATGCATCGTATTAACATAACAAGTTAAAAGAAAACACCTCTCGGCTAACACATGGTCTGGTGATCAAAAAATCATTATTTTTTCTTTCACCATGACGCACTCAACGTGTGTTTTGATAGAAACGTGATACTAATACGCGAATTTGGAGATTCGCGTAAAGGTTCGGTACCCCCTATTCTTGAAGAGATTACAAATTCTTATCGCCTTTTTGTACGCAAAACATCAGTTCTTTAGGTTTTCCAACGCCCGAGCAAGTTGATCGGTACAAGACGTCTTGTTACGACAAGTATTTCCCTTGAACGTCTTAATAACTTCTTCCACTGACATCCCTTCAATTAATTTGCTAATAGCATTTAAGTTTCCCTTACAACCTCCTATAAACTTCACATTGTAAATCTTTCCATTTTTTACGTCAAACCGGATCTCCTTGGCGCATACTCCCTTAGTTATATATCTTGCCATAGCCTCACTCCTCTAAGAGCCTAAGATAGTCAGCTCATATTACCATACCGCTATCCAAATTTGAATGAACGTGTTTGAAGGACTTCTTGAGACATCGCCAGACGGCTATATTTCCCTACTCCACTACCCTTATGCTAATAATTGTAGTGCGCAACTTATATTCAAAGCTTCCAAAATGAAATCGTAAGCCATCACATGTTAATAAAACTACTCCAGATTCCTCCGTAACCCTTTGGGTTATTCTATATATCATATTCTTATATTAAAAATCAGCTCTTCTTTTATTAAACTTTTGACGAATAATGGTTTCTGGCATCTAGTCGACAAAAAAGACCTCACAAAATCAAGGGTTCTGTGCAAAAAATAAAGCTCTTTTTCACTCAACCATCATCCCATTGCAAACGACATCCTTAGCAATTCCTGAAGCATATTTTCTTCTCCCGCAATATCAAGTAGAATTTATATTTTAAAATGTCTGACTGTGGCAAGCATTTCTTCGGCCAGATTAGTAAGCGCCTGACTTGCACTTGCGACTTCTTCCATGGAAGCAAGTTGTTCCTCCGTAGCTGCCGAAACGCTCTGCGCTTCGCCCGCCGCATTCTTACTAAGATCGTCAATTTTCCTGACCGAACTTACAATCTGCTGGCTGCCAGTTGCCGTCTCACTGATAGCTACTGAGATTTCTTTAATCTGGCTCGAAACCTGAGTCACTAAATCTGCGATTTCCCTAAACGCCACACCTGCATCATTGACAGCTTCAGTTCCTTTCTTAACCTCTCTAGTCCCATCGGTCATAGCTACAACAGCTTTTTCAGTGTCCACCTGAATTTCCGCAATCAGTACCTCAATCTTCTTTGCTGCGTCCCGGGACTGTTCCGCCAACTTTCGCACTTCTTCAGCCACCACTGCGAAACCTCTGCCCTGCTCACCCGCTCGGGCAGCCTCGATTGCGGCATCGAGTGCTAGAGGGACGAGGGGACAGGTTGTTTATCCCAGTAATCTTGTTCGGCGCAGTAGCGCGGGGTAAGGTTCTTCGAGGTTCCCGGGTTCAGGCTTGCTTGACACAGGTGAACAGATGAAAGCCTACTTTCATATACCCGTTCCAGGGAATCATTTAGTGGGACACCGTACCTGTCCCCTCGTCCCGTTCATCTTCTCTTAGCAAGTTCTTCAAAATATGCCGCCTATGCCCGACCATCCGCAACCAAACGTCCCCAGATTCGATTATCCCACACGATTCTTTTCAGGACGGTTATACAAAGACATCTCTCCGGCGAGATATAACGGATTTCTATGGAATGGGCACTCCCAAAAACTGCCGTGCTAGCTTTAGCACATGGCCCTCTCCTCTAAATATACCGCATTCTCTGAGCAAATCTCCCGGAAGCAGTAACAACCATAGTCAATATGAATCTTGCCATTTTAAAAATATATCTGCCAACTGTTGTGATGGAGTGACCCATGTGGCAGAGATAGCTCTCGCTTTGAGTATCGTAGGACGTGTTCTCACGCCTGCCAATGTCGCTTCGAGCCTTCTGCTGAAATCATTTTGCCAATATCCATAGGCAAAAGAAATAGTTGATATATATCCCCGTTTTTACTATATAATCTGATTGTAAATTTTCAGTTGTCATAACCTGATTTTACAACAAAAACGGCTTCCGGCTATTTCTGGTTACCGTTTTTTTGTTTTTAGGAGCTGTCTTAATGCGACAGCCCCTTTATAAATTCCTTCACATTTTTATGCAAATATAGCACTACAAAACGAGTAAATTTTTACTCATATTCAAAAACCATTACACTTGACACTGACCCCAGACTTTCCTTGTCAAACTCGACTTCCTGTTTGCCTACGTGCTGACCGCCCCCCATTTTCTCGAGGAAATCTTCTACCCCTGCAAGGGGGAAATTAAGAACCTCTGTTTGAAAGTGCATAGGAATAATCAACGAAGGATTCAGCAACTTTGTGACTTCTACCGCCTGCTCAGGTCCGATGGTAGCAAATCCGCCTACCGGGAGCAGCAAAGTGTCAACATGGCCTATCTCTTTCATCTGCTCAGGAGTTAACATGTGCCCTAAATCCCCGCAATGACAAATATGTATCCCATCCACAATAAACTTGTAAATCGTGTTTTTCCCGCGTTGCGCACCATTCCGCTCGTCATGGAAAGTGGCAACACCTACCATTTCAATCCCTTTATGGGAAAAAGTGCCGGTCTTATTTACGTGAAGAAAGTCTCCCTGCACCGCTTGGGTATAATTATGGTCATGATGGTCATGGCTTGTAGTAACAATATCCGCCGCCACTTCCGGCACCTTATAGCCTACGGTCCCGTCAAAGGGGTCCGTCAAGACACTTACACCATTATCGGCGGTAATTAAAAAACAAGAATGTCCAAACCATTTAATCTTCATTTTTATCTCCTTTCCTATACGCTCGCTGTTTAGCCAGCGCAGTGCCTTCCAATTGCCATTCGCGTATTAGGGATCGGCCTCCAGACCATGATATACAGACTTAAGGCAATTATCTAAAAACTACTATAGCTCCCATCACAAGCGTCATCACTATAAGAATTGGAGGCAATATTTTTTCCAATTTATCTTTACTGAACCTTTTAAGAATAATTGGTGCCAAAAACGCTCCTGACATTGTCCCCAAAACTAAGAGCCCGACAAGCATCCAGTTCACATTTCCAAGGCCAAGATGCATTACAAAGCCGGCGATAGATATGCCAACCAGAACAAATACGGAAGTTCCAACAGTTTCAAGTGCACCGCATCCTAAAACCGTAAGGCCCGCAACGATTGGGGTGGTACCGCTCACACCGACCAACCCGGACATAACTCCTCCAAGAAATCCATATATTACGGCTTTGATCGTATCAGACGCATTGCGTTCGTAATTTGTTATTTGCTCATCTTTTAATTTATCTTTATTTTTTTTATGATATGCCATGATCATTTGAACGCCTAAAATCAAGAGCAATATACCAGTAAGTTTAGTGTAAAGACTTTGTGGTAAGAGATCGGAGCATAAGGAACCAACAATAGCCCCTATGACAGCTCCGCCCATCATTATCAGCCCGAAGTGAAGATTTACATTGCCCGCTTTCCAGTGACTAAACGTTCCTATCGTGGTCGTAGGTATAATAGTGGCAAGCGAAGTGGCTGCGGCAATCGCAGGTGGAACATTGAAAAAAGCAGTAAGTATTCCCACATAAATACCACCGCCGCCGCCGCCCAAAGAGATTATTAACAGCCCTATCAAGAATCCGACCAATGGTAAAGCAATCATTTCCATTCCCCTAATTCCTCCATTAAAAACATCACAGCCTACACATACTGCAAAACAAACCTTGACTTCATATTCTTTCGCAACTAATATTATAACAAAGAAATAATTAGATTAAAAACACGTATTTCAACTAACTTATATTCGATTTTCAACTACATTTTTTTTTACGAAAGGGTCGATTACGATGGACATTCGCCAACTCAAGTACTTTCTGGCCGTTGCGGAAGAAGGACTAGTTACTAAGGCGGCCGACCGACTACACATCACCCAGTCTCCCCTTAGTCAACAGATGATTTTATTAGAACAAGAATTAGGCGTACAACTTTTGCAAAGAACTAAAAAGCACATTGGCTTGACAGAAGCGGGTTACGTATTGAAACGCAAAGCAGAACAAGTCCTGGACTTAATTCAGTCGGCCATGAATGAAGTACGGGAAACTGCAAACGGAATACGGGGAAAATTAACTATCGGAATAATCAATTCATCAGGAAGGTTATTGTTACCAGAAGTTATACGAATGTTTCTCCAAACTTACCCTTTGGTTTCTTTTGACCTACGACAAGGAGATACCCAACGCATATTGGAACTGCTAAATTCTCATCTCATTGATATTGGCTTTGTCCGTCTTCCGGTTGATTCGTCTCTTTATGATTATGTTGCCGTCCCCACCGAAGGCATGGTTATGGCAGCGCATTCTCAAGTCATTACTATAGAGGATGAGGAACTACCCCTTATTAATCTAAAAGATCAGCCCTTATTAATACATCGACGATATGAAACAATTATTTTTGACTACTTCCACCAAAACGGCTTTGAACCTAATATTCTTTGCACTAGTGACGAAATAGTTCCCCTTCTAACTTGGTCTCTATGTGGACTTGGTGTCGCCATTGTTCCTGAATTTGCCATCAATCTTTTATCAAATTCCTCTCTAATAGTAAAAAAAATAACAAAACCTGTTGTTACAACATCCAGCGCACTAATCTGGCGCAAAAAGGAAGTATTGCCGATAACTGCAACTCATTTTATTAACATGTTCCGAGAAAAAGATCTTCCTTCTTGCTCTTAACCATCATATGATATAGCTCATACCGCTCGATGCACTCCGCTCGAATCTCCTCCAATAAAAGCACCGTCAAAACCGATATAGCGCCATAGTATCGACTATTGTTTATGCAACGCGGTACCGCACGGCGGTGGTTTTCCGTAGTCTATCAGCGATACTCACAAACCAAAAGAAAACCCGACAAATCTTTGATCCGCCGGATTTTTTTCTATACCGCCTAATGGAGTTAAAAGAACTTACACATTGCTAAACCATTACTGAGCCATACTGAAAAGGTCAACGTACATAGAAAGTTCATATAAGTAAACGATAAGCATAAATCTTGGTGTTTTCTCCTTTAATCACTACTGGGTATTCTTCTTGTGTGCGTATCCAGAGGACATCGAATAAAACTGGTAATCCACGCCATTGACAAATAGAAAAAGCCCTGAATTTGCCTCTCCCATGAAGGAAAGCAATTCAGGGCCTACGTTCTTGCTTTAATCCTATCATTATCTGCAATTGGAATCAAAAGAATGTCCCTTTGCTTCTTTCACTGGATTACTTTTGATCAATTTATACCCTGTCGGAGTATAAATCTACAATAGCAACCAAACTGTCCCCTTGTCTTCCGTTGTCCCCGTGAGTCACAATTTCCATAATCGGCAACACAACTCAGCAAAATTCCGCTGTCAAACGGAACCGTCCCTATTGACACCTCGGGAAGCATAGGGGGAAGCATAGGGTCAGGGCTTGCGTTATTGCATTGTTTACTCTAATTTCAACAATAATGTCCAAGCTTTCTTTGTTTTGAGCATCCCAGTGTATCTGCTACGGAGTTACTGATAGTTTTTCCGCCATCTCATTCTTGGCATTTTTTTCATCTATCTCACAATCTCTTTACATCTAAGATGATAAATCATTGTACTATGCAGTAACGCAAGCCTGACCCCGCTTCTATGACCCCGCTTCTGCTCCTAACGCTCTTATGTCAAAAACAATATCTCTTTCCCATGTTTTTCCTTAAATAATATGTTTCTACATATAATGCTTGACTCCTCTTAAGAGAAAACGAGGTCTAAACCTTTATTCATCAAGGTTTAGACCTATTATTTGTTGTTTAAATGTTCCAACTAAAATGCGAATCATCAGAACCGTCCCTCTGCTTCCCTTTCTTTTCGATATTAAATAACTTATTTCCTTTCCCTTGTTTCGAATGAACGAGAAATATTGACAGGAACCATCGTAAATACTGTCAAACCTCAATAGTAAGGAAACAAAGCATCCCCATTGTATCTATTGCCAAATCATAGGAGACATCAGAACCTTCCCCTTGTATCCTTTTGTATGGATTATCGTTGCCAATCAGGATACTGCGAAGAATCCTCGTCTTCTTCCGATTCCTCGGCAATTGCCATGTCCTCATTACTAACAGTAAGAATCATCCCTGTTTCTTTGTTCAGATACTGCCTGTATTCGTCCATTTGCATTTTCATTTCAGCAACCAAGTCCTTTATTTTCACAGGCATCGTTATTCTCCTTACTCGTCATCTTCGCCAACAAAGCATTCCGCTTCTTCCCAGGTTATGCCATAAGGTGCACCGCCGGAAGTATATCCAGCAATATAATAAAATGTGTCATCAGAATCAGAAGATATTAGACCCGCTAAATCTTTTTGCTTCTTCTTTTCTAGTCGCTTTATTCGCTCAGCTTCAATTGTTCTTCTTACACTGTTAGTGTATTCGTCAGTAAATTTATATCCAAGCAGTTGAAGTTCTGTAATAGCGCATATTATATCTACGCCAAAATGTTTTCTATAACCTTTAACAATGTTCTTTCCTTCATATTTTAACATCCATAGCTGGGCTGACTGAAGCCGTTGCGCCCTTTTCTTTGTCTTTCGCACTACATTTTCTCCCATACATACGATTTGCTCAGCAACTGGCAACTTTCATCTTTCCCAGCTGCTTGTATATTAAAAAATCTGCCCAACTAAAGTCCGGACGTTACTTTGCGGTGTCTTTATTTTTGTCATATTATTGCTGAGAATACTTTGTTGTCAATAACTCCGTTCTCTACAACCGAAACCGTCACCTGGATTATACTTTTCTTCCTTTGTACCCGTGAGTTACACTCTCGATAATCTGCAACACTGCTCAGCAAGAGTTCCGTTGTCAGTAGGAACCGTCCCGATTGGCATTTCTACTCTTGTGCTATTTAATGTATCCATCAACAATTCTAAAGTTTCTGAAATATAGATTGCCTGGTTGGGTAGTATATTTTTGATGGCTGTGGCAATTTTTTCGACAGTCATATTATCACTTCCTTAACATTGAATAAATATTTCTTTCTATCAATATTTTCAGTATCATCCAAGGTGCAAATTTAGCGCAAATCCTTCCTGCTTACCATTCGGATATAAATAAAGCAGTCGTTTTCGATCAAATACGGGATTTGCATCGTGAATAATGCTGTGATGATTTGGGCAAACAATCAGCTGATTTTGCGAATCGTTGTTCAGGCTTTGCACGAAGTAATCGATATGATGTGCCTCAACAACATGCGATCCATATGCTTCGCCAATTTGTCTGCCGCAGATCTGACAGCGGTATTCATACAACAGTTTCAAGTTATCTCCGATTTTCTTATTCAGCTTACGAAGCTTGGCAATCCGTTCCGATGCAAATATTGTTGCATTTTCATCTGCCACATCATAGTTAAAACTTGCTTCCATAACTCGCTCCGACTGTTTTTCTACAACCTTATGCAAAACGAATATGTCCTCGACTAAAATGGGTTCCAAAACATATGTATCATCGTATTCTGTTGTATAAATAGCCAAATATTCCATAGCATCCTGCGTCAACCTTATTATGCGCCGATCATCCGGTAAGCGAAGTTTTCTCCTCTCAACAAAAAAACGATAGCTATTACTAAAGCAACCTCGCAATGCTTGTGCTAATTCACTATTTCGAGAATATCTTATTTGCAGCGTGTCCTTCACGCGATGAAACCTCTGTGAAAAATTTACATTTGTTATTTTTGCTGCATAACCCTTTCCATTTAAGTACAAGGTTATCTCCTTAGACTCACCTCTGGCTAGAAAACGATTCATAATGCGGCCAAACACCACTTGATTTTCAACAGGCAATGTCAACCCTTCATGCAACAAAGACCAATCTACTTCTTTTTTATAAACATAGCTTTCAGATTCTTCCATCGAAAAACGCCTCTCCTATTGGCTCTATAACTACTTCTATTCACCCCAGATAAACATTTTCATTATGCCATTCCAGATAACGCGAGTCTGGCATCTGCTCTTTCCGTTCAGGCAGAATAATCAGTTTGCTGCCATGGTGAGCATAGTATTCCTTGCCATTGCCAAAATCTTCTTTGATCCGATGGCTCACTTCTACCGTCAGGGATTTATCAACAGTAATATATCCTCGATCAAACAAGGTATGAAAATCCCGCCGGAGAAGCAATCCATTGTTGATTGCATGCGGCCCCTCAAGACTATATGGTTTTATGTGCGCTGCCTCAAGAACAGGCAGTGTTTTTTCGCCGGTAATTGCACATCTTCTTTGGTATGCATCTGTGATCAATACCTTAAAGGCACCTTGGCCGATCCTTGGTTTAATTAGTTGCTCTTTGCCGTAACGATTGTCTGCTGCATCCTCTTTTACAACTGATGGTACGAATTCTCGATTTCTAAGTTTATCTTGAATCTGTTCAAATAGTGCTAATCCATAAGCTTCAGAAGCATCATAGGTTTTCCCTTGCACAATATTGCGATTCCAGTTTTTCGGGGCGGGAATCCAGTCTCTTTCTTCCAAGTAAAAAGGCATGGAGAGGATGATGCAGCCGATTTGTGGGTCGGGATCAGATAAACGGTTTGTCTTTTTGTATTTGTGCACTCGATCCTTAAGTTCTAACAAACTCTTGGCACCGTTGGCAATGCCGAATGCTTCCCAAGCCAATGAAGAGGGCAAAATGGAAAACTTTAAGAAAAAGCCGCCGCCCACAATATAATCTTGCGGGCTGTGCAATTTAAATAAAAATAATTCACCTTCATTTAATGCCTTAAAATTAGTTTTGCCTCCAGGTTTCCAAAAATTAACCTCATCGCAATTTGCTTGCTTCAAAGTCTTAAACCAATCGAAATCTGTAAGCCCAACATACATCCGCATGTGCATCATCACCGCCTTTCATAGCAAATTATTTTTGTGCACCCATTTGCCATATATGGATGTGCTTTAATCGCAATTACCCCATACCCAGTGCCTTTTCTAAAATATCCTTGGCATTTGTTGTCATGCGAACAAGATCATAATTGTCTAAGACAGATCTAAATAGTTTCTCCTTGTCGTTTTTAAGTTCCGACTGACTCTCCGTCAATAGCCGCATTACCTCAGCAATTTCAGCCGGAGGGATTTCTTCTAGAGTTCGGTTCCCCCGATTTCTAACCACAACAGGCGGACTATCGGGTGTGCGCAGGATTTTATGGATTTGATCCTGTAATTTATACTCGTTAGTCTCCAAAATAAGTTTCTCTCTTACGGCTTTAGTAACAATTTTGTTAAATACGAAACGAAGCTGTCTCCCAGTCCGATGTATACCGCACGCATTTAAGTATATTCTATAGACTCGGTGGCCAATAATTGGACCCTCAGCTTTAATAATTTCAATTAGTGCATTCAGTACATTAGCTTCTGGCGCAGTTCTAGGGTCAGGAACAGAATGCGCAGGCCAATTATTATAAGGAGTTTCTAAACCTGTTGTGCTGGAACCATCGATTGGTAGTAACGATTCAGTTGCTTTAGCTTCCCTTATTTGCTCTGTTAGCTCTTCTTGAAACTTTTCTGCGGTCTTACCTAGTACTTGACGCTCCGCTCCTTTAATGCTTGAATGATCCGCGGTCAAATTATTATCGGTATTATTAACATTCGTATCCTGTTCGTTGCTGGTTTTATCTGAGCAACTGCTATCACTTTTTCCCACATTGATAGTGACCTGCTCACCAGGATAGATGCCCATACTTTCTAAAGTAGTCCAGAGTGATTTCATTGCTACTTCAGAGTTACGATAGTAGGTACTTTCTCTAATACGCCAGAAGATATATCCACTTCTTTCAAGCTGGCGCTGCCTCACCATATCACGGTCATATTGCTCGGGACCATGCCAGTAATCCCCGTCACACTCAACTGCCAGTCTTCCACGCATCCCTTCGACTATCAAATCTATACGGTAACCAGCAACCTCATGTTGAGGAATAACGCGATAACCCCTTGATACTATCTCCAAAAAAATATCTAATTCAAACCAACTATCAAATGGATGGGGTGGATTTACTTGACTGCGGTTTGCCGAATCTGCCAGCAGTCTGAGGCTATTTATATTATGTTCTTCAACGCCTACCGGCTCGACTTTTGGATCTAGACAATATTTAAGCAGCTTACTTCTTAAGCATTGTGAACTAAGATCATCAAGTGTCGCTGAATGAAAGAGTATCATCTGCTCTTTGGCCCGACTCGCAGCAACATTAAATCGCTTTTCGTCATCCGCCTTGGCCAAGGTACCAATCCTATGATCCTCACCCGGTGCAGAAACCATGCTCAGCACGATGACATCTCGTTCATCACCTTGAAAAGCATACGCATCACCGCAGATTAGCCCCCTTTGCTCCATCTCCGATGGCCCTATTAATTGGATTAATAAAGAATAAATTATTTTTGCTTGTTCCTCTCCAAGTAAGCTGATTACCCCAAAGGTTTTGCCCTCGTACTCTTTTTTTCGGCAACACTCCGCCAAAAATCCAGCGATTGCCTGCGCCTCAGGTGGATTAGTAATTCTAGGCGAACGTCCCTTCTGATAGCCCTCCGAAATGTAACGCGTACCTACTGTTGGCGAAAGCCTGCTTCCTCCAAACTGCTTTAATGGAATTAGCGGTGTTGAACTATAGCATAAGTTGTTAGAAAACTGAATGATTTCAGGCATACAACGAAAATGCTCCCTGAGGCATATTTGACCTGTATAGCGGATGAAAGCATGGTCAAAAAAGCTGTGTTCTATACCCAGTGCATCGCTAAAGGGTATATCCGAAATAAGACGCTGGCGCAGTAGAGCAACATCATCTTTGTTAAGCCCCACGAATTGCGGACTAATTTGTTTGTTATCGCCAACAACAACAATTTTTTTTGCGATATACTGAAGAAAAAGGGCCTCTGGCCCAGATTGGCTGGCTTCATCGACTATTACAACGTCGAAAATACTAGGTTTCATTTCAATTGTTTCAGCCACACGATAAATCGGCATAATCCAGGCTGGAATGGCTGAACGACACTCCTCCATATGCTTACGGGCCTCGCGACGATATTCGTTCGCCCGTACACTATTGCCTTTGCCGAGTCGCCCCATCGCCATCTGCCACGCTTTTAAGTGACCATTCTCATAATCAGTCAACCGTGACAAGCAACTACGCCACGCCTTAGCGGCCGCAAGCTCGGCAACGATTTGTTGGGATTTTTTCCTCAACTGATCAATTTGAAGCTCAAGCTGCTCGTGCTGAACAGGGTCAGAAACTTGCTTCAACCATCTATCAGCCCTGACCCAGTTCCAGGCTGCCGTAAAATTTTCCAGTCTAATATCCCATTGTTTATTATTCGGATCCTGCTGGATAGCCTCAGCCAAGCTATAAGCTCTTTCCCGTAAGCGTGATATCAACTGACGGCGTCGATTTACACTGTTTTTTAATGCTGATAATTCCTGGAACTGTTGTAACAACAAACAATATGCTTCACTATTCCTTGTTTTCACTGCACCATGTAGCTCGATGACCAGCGGGTGAATGTCTTTATTGTTGTCAATCTGCTGCTGCAAAGTTTGCAGTATTGTTTCTATTTTATTAGTTGTATCCAATAATTCTTGGCAAGCATCAACTGCCGCAACTGCCTCAGTTAACATTTCAACTTGGCTACGGTTATGCCAGATGGGTTGAAACAGTCCCTCAATCCTACACACGGCATCTTTAGCTGCTAATAATTCGTTTTCTAAACTCAAACATCTTTCAAGTGATGCTAGTTTACCGTCAAACTCAGCTTTGCGCACAGTAAAAACCGCACTTCCAATATTCTCGTCTCTGCTGGCCCAGGTATTTTCAAGAGAAACAAAATGTTCGTTCATTATCAGCCAATCAATAAGTTTCCTTAGAACAGTTACTGAAGAACAAGGGTGCCCATCAACACGAATTTCTTCAATAATGTACAAAGCATCTGATACTACTCGCGGGCGTAGCTTCCACCACCCCAAACTACCTCCATTTTCCAAATGATTCAATAACGCCTTCGCATGTATTTTTATAGTACTTTTATCATATCCGTCTATTCCAGTTACATTTAGCGCGCCAACCTCACCGATGCTGGCTTCGATACCCTTCAAATGAAGTGAACTTATGCGCTGTAGCTCTTGTGGTGGAAAAGTGATACCAGCTAAAACCTGCTGGACTACCTCTTTTGCCCATGGATAGATATTTTCAGACAAAGCAATGCTTTTACTGTTCAGGTCAAGCAGTGCTTTTTGAAGCCTAGCCCGTTTATCAACGTCAGATTTAGATATTTGCTCGTACTCAGCCGAATGTTTTACTCTTTGAAAACCTGCGAACCTATCCTTTGCCAACCTTTCATTCTGAAACAGAATACGCATTTCATGTACAGACGGCAGTTTTGATATTTCGGGCACGAAATTATTAGCTTCGGTTTCCTGTTCGGAGGTAATGCTTCTAACGAGTTCGAGGAGTTCGCTCATTTCCGTGTCGCTAAGCGGCGGCTCATTTTCTTCATCTACATTATCCGCCAGCCAAGAATACAAGTCTTCAGTCGCTTTAATCTGCTGTGCTATTGTCTTAAGGCTTCCGTCATAACAACCGAATTTGGATATATGTCGTAGCGTTTCAGACTCCCGTATTATACGGAATTCTGCCGAAGCCTTATTCTCAGCAATACGGCAAACATCAAGTTCCTGGTACAGACGATCAATCTCTTTTTGGTTTAAGGTGGGATTCCAAATATTATATTTTTCGGTTATTCCATTAACCGAAGTCTCTAATGCCTTTAAAGATTTGGCGTCATCACTTAAAGCGACAACACAAAGTGGCGCAATTTCTGCCGGAATTTTATCTCGTAAAACAGTTAAAGCCCGCGACGTATGGCTTGTAACAAGTACCTTCTGCCCACTTGCTAGTAGGTGGCAGATCAAATTTGAAATTGTATGTGACTTACCAGTTCCAGGCGGACCTTGTACCAATACCCCTTGTTGATATTTTATTTGCTTCGCAATTTCGATTTGTTCATCGTTCGCAAGCAAGGGAAAATAGACTAAGTTGTCCCCCTTTTCGCCTAACCCCATATCAAGTTCTATTCTATCATGTTCATCGCTACCGCTTTGCAATTGCTCTCTTTCAGGATCATAGACCAGGCTATGTAGACCTTTTGGAACAACTCCTGTTTCTTTTAGCTGCTCGGTAATTTCCTTAAAAGCGCGCACCAAACTACGTTCCGTTCTGCGGCGCAACACCAGTGCCGGTGCGAAGGTGATCTTAGCAGCATCCTCTATATTTTTACTAAAAGAAATTTCGTCGTTATAACCTAAGCTATTAGGTATGGTGTTAATCCATGACCTTAGTATGTTATCAACTGCCGACTTATTAGTAATGTCATCACCAAGATCATTAACAGACCTTTCAATGACCTGAATTTCGTTGGAGTCAGGCCTTTCCTCTGGTTCGAGCATATCTTGTTCAAGTGCGGTTTTAGCACCTTCGACACTTGCACCAATTGAAATTCGTCCTTTCCCTGGATCGAAGCCAATTAAAGCTTGTGAAGATAAAATATGTCGACGAATAAACTGTCCATGCATAGTTTTCCAGGTTAAATACCCCGTACATAACACAACCTCGTAGCTTTCACCCATACGTTGCTGATACTGATACATAGAATAAAGTTCGCTATAAACCTTCTGGGTTTGTTGTAGGATTCTATCTTCATTTGCCCATGGCATCCATTGATTTTTTAGATATACATCCCATGACTTCTGGATTTCAGGATAATCTTCCAATGATAAAATTACTGATTTCTTTCCTGACTCTTCGCCCTCTGTCTCCGGCTCCTCCACAATCTCAACGACCCTAGTAGTTGCAAGTTTGGGACACTCAATTGAAGAATCCGAAATCTGCCCACTAATAACCCACGGCTGAACTTCAGGAGGAACCAAAGGAGCAGGTATAATATAGGGCTTATCGATTTCAATCCACGAATCTTTATTAGGGTTAGCTTCATTTGTCCAAGCATAAAAAAAGCATCCTTTAGTCTTCGGGATCTCTGAAAGCCATAAAACATTTTCATAGCTTTCTAAAGATCGTACAGTTTTTGTCCGCAATTCAGACAATTGCCTTAAAAAAGTGAATAGCCTTATCGCTCGATCCCGTGCTAATTCTTCCTCCATAAGATCCTCCAAGTAACTATCTTCCATATACATACCTTATTTACCATAAAAAATACAAAATCCTGCAAACTTATATAAATTTGCAGGATCAAATACCCTTCATTTTCATGTTTTACTTTTAGAGTCCATTGCAAACCTATTTTCTCCATTACAAATGCACCAAAGTGGCCATTCATCTTCACGGGGCATTTTTATCAAATATTCCATACTTTTACACAAAATCCTGCAATTATATGTAAAAATCCCCATCCGTATAAAGGATGTCAACTTCCCCTACAAAAATATCACTTAACACGGTAAGGGTTGTCTTTTCTTATCTATATACCTTTACGCAAAATACCCCATAATTTGGTGTATCCGTTTTAATTGTACTAAACTGCTACGCAGTGGCTCTCCAAATTCAAAAAGTGCTTCGACCCATATTCTCACGGGCCGGAGCACTTTTCATATTCTCCCCAGTATTAAACTAGACTCGAGCCTATGCTCAATATTAGCACAAAAGGAAATATAGTTATGGGCCAAATGGTAGTACTGAGGCAGCAATGCTCAGAATTATGTTATTTGTCGGATCGACAGTAAATACTAGTCTCCCATATTTTCCTGATTCTTGGGACAGATATATGTAACGCGAAACTTTCCTATTTACCTCTGGAACTCTTTCGACAAAATACCAACCTTCTTTTTGATCTTTATTAATGCGTGTAGGTTCACCACACGACGCCAATGCCCTTTGGATATTGTCACCAACTTTTATTCCCTTAGTTGTCGAACAAGATGAATCCTTAATCGCAATATATATCAATCTATCTGGTAATGCATCATTACCTGTAATGACTTCTACGCTGGTATTCCTATATAAAATCCCCCAAACATTTCTTTCATTAGGCCCGTTTTGCATTAATTTAAGAACCGTCGGGAACTCGCCTAATGTCTCCTTAGCGTCATTAATACTACTCTGCCCAACCGTAGTCCAACTAGAGCCATATCACTAGCCCTTATACTACTTGTAAAGGTTTTGGACTTAAGAACCGAACTCGTAGAAGTCGTTACTGAAGGCCCTTGGTACCCAACAATTTCAGACATAAGAAAATAGTCCATATCTCCAGTTTTAATGTATCTTTTTACTTCACCTAGATTTGGTGCCCAGTAAGACTTCTCAACAGTTTTTTCTCCTGTTAGCCAAAGGAAATACCATTTCCTAACCGTTCAGATGTAACTTCGATGCAGTCGGTAAGGCTTCCAATCTTGGTTTCTACAGTCTTACCTATTCCAGTTAGCACGTGCTTATACTCTCCGTCTGACCATTCAGGTAAATTCATCGCTACGTTCTTACCAAATGGTCCAAGAGTCATAATTGTATTTTTAGTTATCACCCATCCAAAATCATCTACTATTGGTCATTCGGTCTGGATGGTAACCTGATTATCTGCTTGACATTATAAGTCATACTTTGCTCATTACTACTCAGCAAGCTATATACGATATGTATCATGATACATATCGATTTTGTATCCATTGAAACGAGTTACAATGGATGCGTCATTTTGAGGAACGAATCTTCTTAGGTCAACTTTTTCTATCTGTTCAGCATTGAGTATCGCTATATTTGTGCATCCCGATAAAAAAGAAGCAGATAAGACAGCAATAAAAAAAATTACACCTATTTTAATATTTGATTTACCAACTAACCTAGCTATTATTTGTAAACTCCTACGATAGCTTATCAATGGAATATTCACATCTTAAAAATTCGCATTCCAACGTATAGGCAACACTTTTTCTAAACTACGTGACAAGTAACGACTTATTTATAAAAATCAGCCTTACTGATCACCTTAACTATTTCAGCAATTGCCTTGTTATGTAAAGCTATTTCCGTTCTCCATCGTCTAGGGTGTGATGGCCAACCGCTATTATCTGAACTGATTAATACATTACTACAACTGCTTGACCAGTTTAATAAATCATTAGCTTTATCTGAAAAAATATTTTTTACAAATCCCAATATTACAAACGGTGAGTTGTTGCAAATCTTAATAAACTCTGCGAAATTTTTCGTCGCAAACTCCTCAAGCAAATTATCATCAGCTTTGTTTCTATTAATAATTTGTCTAACATACTGATGATAATCTTCGGCACTTTCCCTGTTAGGGCAAACAACACTTGAAAGATTATGTACTCTTATATATCCAGATGGAACGCACATATTCATAAGCTTGAACGCGTCCTTTATCGCCCATATAATATTTTGCATAGTCTGGTCTGCATAACCAAATCCCTCTATGGCCTCTACTTCACCATAGCCCGACTTAAATCGACTCCACCCTGGTATTTCATCTAAACCGTACGATCCTGGGTTAGTCATAATTACCGTTCCAAGTAATTTTTCTGCTTCCCCGAAATATATCTTGGTGTTATTTCTTACTAAATAACACTGTTTATTGCCATCTCGATAAAACCTTCCGATAGCATCCTTAAATCTCGTCATGCTCGAAAGAATACGTTGTGGATATTTGCGTATCTTCAAAAATATCACTCCTAATTGATCCGCCAAAAGGAAAGCAATTAATAATTAAGCAATATTTAGCGTCTTCTCATTTACCGTATAATTCCTGCACATATAAAGATATTACACTTTTTAATGTGATTACCAATAAAGTGGATTATCATACCCACAAGAAACATCATTGACGCGCAATATTTAGCTACCCATTTTCTTCATTTGCTACCATGCTAATTTCTAGTCCGATAATAGTCATTAGGTAAAAATATATCCTGCTATATTTTTACCTATGATAACAAAAGTTTCGCCGTTAGGTATATTACGGGTGGCATTGATGACTTGAATATTCCGGGGGTAGTTTGAGCCATGCTCACCGAAACTTTGGCTCTGCCGCATCGGTATATGCTGACTCAAACGAACCATCTCCTATCTCTTTATTTGAACATTTATCTACGGATTGCTCCGTTAAACACAATATTTTGTTTTAATACTGTGCTATTGAAAAAATTGACGCAATAAAAAACTATACTTCGCCATTACTATCCAAAAACTCACCCTATCACAACTCGCTGGGTCTATGCCCTTACATTCCTTCGTTCTGTTTTATGGATAAAAGCAGAGATAGTGTTTAAGCTTGAATGCTGCCTCTTTGGGCTAATGGGGACGGACTCCTTATCTCCGCTTTATCGGCGTATATTATGATTTCTTATTTTTTAAGCAGCCTGTTTAATTTGGTTTTGCCTGAATTCACCAAGAACTAATTCAGCCTGGTATCCTACTTTCTTTTTCACTAGGGTATATATCACTGTTATTACCTTCTTTGCGATAACAACAAGGGCTTGTTGTTTCTTGAGAGGATTATTCGGGCGTGTTTTTAAGTATACGTAAAGTTCTTTCATTTCATCATTTACTACAATTATCGTTCGAGCCATCTGATATAAGACACTTCGCAAATTTTTCCTACCGCGTTTTGATATCGTTGTCCCGCTCTGGTTCTTCCCAGAGCTATCCTCAACAAGGTTGTATCCTGCCATTCTGCTTATCTGGCGAGGATAATCAAATCTCATTGGATCACCAATCTCGCCGAAAAAGCTTGCTGCAGTCACTATTCCTATTCCTGGGATACTGAGAACGATCTCGCCAAAGCCGGTATCAACCAATGCCTTCTCCATCGCACTTTCTATCTGGTCAAGTTGTTTGTCCTGTCCATCAAATGGATACAAACAATTTTATTCTGGCAAAAAAAGTTTCTTATATTCTGCAAATGCATAACTATCTGTCATGCCGCCCTATTCACCTAATTTAAATAATCAGGCAAAATAGTATATGGGTATTTTCTCCATTTATAATTAATATCCTGCGATATTTGACAAATTTAATTAGAAATTTCATTCAATTATTTTTATTGTATAAACAGTTTTAAAAGCATAATCCGTTAGAACATTATACTAAGACACTTTTTTCAAATTATCATTCCGTTTAAAAATACAATTATCTGTAAATGTATGCACCCCTTAAACAAATATATCGCCTAAACGTAAGTCTAGGCGAACATAAACACACGTATTAAAATTTCTAAAAACCCAAACCCTTGATAGGAAGCAAAGGAACATTCTTTTTGCTTCCCTTTACTTACACGTTAAAAATAATACTTTAATGAATCTCGATTACTCTAGCAGGATGCGATTTCCTAGGCTGAGAAGTTTAAGCGTCTTTTCGGTGACTTTAAGATTTTTTCCAATTCCCTCGTGATTCCCAAAATTACATTTCCATAATTTATTTATCGTAAAATTCTCGCCGAATAAAATCAAAGCAATTGTTTAAGGCAACTTCTAGCCGCTGATTTATTTCGTTTATATCCTTTTGCTCTTTTTCTAATTGATCAATTTCCCGGCTTAATTTTTGAATTATGTAACAAAGATGCTCATATTCTTGCTTCTTTTCTGTTGATAATCTTTGCCACATATAATCATCCTCAATTCCAATGCCTTCGATATTTCTTGATACTTAACTATTAAATTTAATCTAGCTATTCAGCCATATAGGCCAAGGTGCGATAAGCAGTATTAGTAATAAGAACCATTGGAGTGTAAATAGACTTCCGCCAAAGTTCATATCTAAATTCAGTAAGTTGCCTTTGTTATACTACGCGTTGTGATGATGGCAGTATATTCCTACCCCTTTGATTTTAGTCTCAATTGGACCGATTCGTTTAATGCCTTTCGGTCTTTTTAACTAAAGTCTTTCCTTCGCCTATTTATTTACCTATATTGTACCATAAGTTTCTAATATATCGCAATATATTGCGATATGTCAGAAGTGCATTAACTGCAATATCTTTCCTATAATGTACATAGAATCAAAATTTAGGAGAGTGCAACTTTTGAGGAAAAAAGATAAAGATAAATATTTTCCTATATATAAAGAAATCGGACGACGGATTTCATTTTATCGAAATTTGCGAGGACTTTCACAAGAAGAGTTAGCTGCCAAAGTTGACATTAGTACCAGTCATTTATCAAAAATTGAAGCTCCTAATACAGCTACAAGTTTCTCACTTGACGTTCTTCTAGTGATTGCTGATGGTTTGGATATTCACATCGCTGCACTTTTCAATCCACCTGAATTATTTAATCCTTTAATAAAAAGTGCGGACCATACTGATGGTAAAAATAATTTCGGTATTTAGCCAAAAGCCGACCACGTAACGTAAAGGTCGGTTTTTTAATTTTATAAGTCTATAACAAAAAGGTACACGAACCTATTGGAAAGTGTACCTTTTGTTATTCTTTGAAGTTTTTTGGTAATAACAAATCTAAGATATATTTACCGATCATCACTTCTAGTATCGTTCTAAAAATACTACCACTATTGATTATAACCATATCAACTGTTCTCTTGGCTCGGTAGATGTCAAATTGCACTGGCACGCCTTAGAACCAATCCATTCTCATACCTTTACGCAAAATACCCCATCATTTCGTGTAAGGGGTGCCCCCCTAACAAGTGTTCGCTCCGTTTTGAACGTCTATGAGAACATGAAACACACGTATTTAAATTTTCAAAAACCTTCAAACCCTTTGAAACCAGGCTATTTCGGTTCTATCACCGCAACACACTCCACGTGAAACGTCTGCGCAAACATATCGACAGGCTGAATCTCCTGTGCCTTATAGCCCAAATCATTCAAAACCGCCAAATCCCGCGCCAACGACGCCGGATTACAAGATACATAGACAATCCGCTTGGGTTCCATACTTACAAAGGTCTCCAACACCTTCTGCTCGCAGCCGGCCCGGGGAGGATCTACAACAATGACGTCCGGTCTAATGCCATGCTTAAACATGCGTGGCATAACCTCTATGGCATCACCGACAATAAACTCCACATTTGAGATATGGTTGCTGCTGGCATTTTGCCGGGCATCAAGGATAGCCGGTTCAACGATTTCTATGCCGTATACTTTGGCTGCTTTGCGAGCTAAAAACAATGTGATGGTACCAGTACCGCAGTAGGTATCGATGACGGTTTCCGTGCCGGTTAATCCGGCGTACTTGACGGCTTGGTTATAGAGTACCTCAGCCTGGACCGTGTTGACCTGAAAAAATGAGCGGGCCGATATGGCAAAGGTGAATTCGCCGAGTTTATCGGTTATCGTGTCTTGCCCCCAAAGGGTACGGGTTTTGTGGCCCATAATGATATTAGTGCGCTTGGAATTAATGTTTTGAACAATGCTGACAAGCCCAGCTATCCTGGTTTGAAGACATGCAAGGAGGGCTTGCTGCTGGGGCAGCTGCTCAGTGGCTGTTACCAGTACGATCATGACTTGACCGGTTGCTGTGCCTACCCGCCCCAGGACATGTCGAATAACCCCCTGGCCGGTACGCTCGTCATAAGGTTCAATGCCAAGTTCTTGGATTGCTTTCCTGACTTCCCTGACAATGTCGTTATTGACTTGATGCTGGATAAGGCAGTTTTCGGTATCAACAATATCATGGCTTCCCTGGGAATAGCAGCCTACTACTACTTTGCCATTTTTTATTCCTACAGGAAATTGCATTTTATTGCGGTAATACCAGGGATTGGCCGCGCTCAGAGTAGGATGAACAAGAACCTCCGGCAGCTTGGCAATACGGGTAATAGCGTCAACTACCTGCTGCCGCTTACTATTGAGCTGTTCTTCATAGTTCAAGTGCTGCAGCTGACAGCCACCACATTGGCTGTATATCCCGCATTTGGGGACAATCCGGTGGAGAGACGGGGTTTGAACTGTTGCCAGACGGCCAATGGCATAGGTCTTTTTGACGGTAATAATGACTGCCGTCACTGTTTCACCTGGCAAGGCACCCGGAATAAATACTGTGAAGTCCTGATAACGGCCTACGCCTTCGCCACTATGTCCGAGACCGGTTATAGCAATCGTATAGGTTTGTCCCTTTTCTACGGGAACTGATGGAGCTTTGTTGGCCACGAATGTCACCTTTTCTTTTACAATATCAACCAGCGTGTAAGATTGCCACGCCGCAATGCTGCCGGAACAGTAACAGAGGGCGGAGATGTCCGCCCTCTTACTTACTCTTTCTTATCCTCAGAAGCCTTACCTAACTTAATCAGGGTATCTGTATATTCTTTGAGTTTTTGGCTAACTCGGGCGTTGACCGTATCTGGTGGATAGGTCCCATCAGGATTGGGCTCACCGGCAGGTGTGCCTGTCAGGACTTCAATCCCCTGGTCAATGGTTGCAACCGGGTAGATATGAAATTTACCTTGCCGCACCGCCTCAATGACCTCATCATTTAAGGCCAAATTACTGACGTTTTGATGTGGAATCATTACCCCCTGCTTGCCTGTCAGACCTTTTAGCTTGCACACCGAGAAAAAGCCTTCAATTTTTTCGGTGGCCCCGCCGATAGGCTGAATCTCACCCTTCTGATTGACTGAACCGGTAACAGCTATATCTTGTTTGATCGGCAACCCAGCTAAGCTGGATAATATGGCATATAGTTCCGTACTTGATGCACTATCGCCATCAACTCCATCATATAGTTGCTCAAAGGTCAGGCTGGCGGTCAGGGTCAGCGGATATTTCTGAGCGTATTTCTGCCCAAGGTAACCGCTTAAGATAAGCACGCCCTTGGTATGGCTGGTACCGCTGATCTTAGTTTCACGCTCAATGTTAACAACGCCGCTTTTGCCAAGATAGGTATTGGCGGTTATACGGGAGGGTTTCCCAAACATGTACTCGCCCACAGACAGTACTGCCAAGCCATTGACTTGTCCGATCTTTTCACCCTCGGTGTCAATCAGGAGATGTCCTTCAGCAAACATTTCCTGTATACGGTCTTCATATTTATTAGCGCGATAGCGCTTTTCTTCGATGGTTTTTTTAATATGCGCAGCTGTTACTATCTGGCTGTTATCCATTGTAGCCCAGACATCAGCTTCGCACAGTAATTCAACAACGTCATTAAAGCGGGTAGTCAGCTTGGTTTGTGTGCCAGTCAGGCGTGAACTGTATTCAACAACCCTAGCAACTGCTGCTTTGTCAAAATGCTTGAGTTTTTCCCGGCTGACGGTGGAGCTGATAAAGCCAGCTAATTTTTGAATGTTGCCGGCGTTGTTCTCCATAACTACGTCAAAATCGGCATGGGCTTTGAATAGTTTGCGAAAATCCTCATCATAATTGTATAAAAGCTGATATATATTGGGATTGCCAATTAGGACTACTTTAATATCAATGGGAATGGGCTCTGGTTTTAGTGAGGCCATAGCCAATACACCATATTGTTCGCCCAGATTTTCGATTTGTAGTTTTTTAGTCTTAAGTACCCGTTTCAAGGCTTCCCAGGCGCCGACATTTGTCAGTACATCACGGGCATTTAAGATCAAATAGCCGCCATTAGCCTTGTGCAACGCTCCCGGTTTAATCATGGTGTAGTCGGTACTAACCACTCCCATATGATTTTGATACTCAGCCCGACCCACTAAATTATAATAGGTAGGATTAATTTCCACGATGACAGGAGCCCCCAGGGTCTCACGGTGGTCTACCAGCAGATTGACGTTATATTTGTCTTTAGCATCTGGTGCCGGGCGTTTGAGCAAGGCCAGCGGGTTGTTATCCTCTTCCTGTTGAGGTTTAAACTCGTTAATATTCTTGGATACATCCTGCTTGATGGCCTCCAGATAATCAACAACCGTTTTATGTCCGTCATATTTTTCTTTAAGCGCATCAATTAAGTGTCCGGCAGCAAATAAGCCAATTTTGACATCAAGCTGCTTTAATTCTTCACGCGTCGCCCGTTCCAGCAGTTGAATACGCCGAACAACTTCCATTCCTTTTTCATGAACAGCAAATAAATTTTTCTCAATCGCGTCACGCTGTTCTTTGGCAAGCTGTTGAAAATCCTCAGGGGCTAAGGTCTTGCCATCCAACATGGGCAACCCGACAAAACCGGTAGAACTCCATTGTGGTGAAATCCCCTGAGTTTCGGCATATTGAGTGAATTCTTCCACCATAACCGCTCGCTGTTCCTGGTATTGTTTTACCAGTCCGGCTTTGGCCTGTTCATAGTCTTCACTGCTAAATACTTTGGGAATATCTGTTTTCAGGTCTTCGATAAGTTCTTGCATATCTTGCTTGAAAATATACCCCATACCAGAAGGCAATGCTAAGGCAATAGGCTGTCCGGGACTTTCTAAATTATTTACATAACACCAGTCATAGGGACATTCTTGCGTGCCGGCTACTTTTTTTACCGCTGCTTCCGCGTACGTAATTTTTCCCGTACCGACTAGACCGGACATAAAGATATTATAACCAGGATTTTTGGTAAAAAGGCCAAATTCAACTGCCTTAACGGCCCGCTCCTGACCAATCATGACTTCCAGCGGCGGCACAGTTTCAGTTGTATCAAAGGTAAAAGCAGTTTCATCACAGTTAAAGCGGAGTTTTTCGACTGGCAATTCCTGACTAATGGTCATGAAGAGACGTCCTCCCTTTGTTTTCATCTTCCTACATATTTATGTAGATATTTCCACATAAATACATTCTACTTGCTATTAAAAAAATCCTGCTACACTAAGGGCACTCCCAAAACCATCATTACTATTTTACTGGTATTGATAAAAGAGTGGGCCGTAATTGAAGTTAGTAGTGACCCTGTCCAAAAATAGAGTAAGGCAAAACCAATGCCTACAATAATCATTTCCACCAGCCAATAGGCATTAAAATGAAAAAGAGCAAAAATAGCGGCACTGGCTACTGCCCCACCCCATAATCCCCATTTATCTTTGAGCGGCAAAAAGGTAAACATCCGGTAGAGTATTTCTTCTGTCACCGGTGCAGCAACGCCAGCCAGAAATAACGGCATGATGAGCTGCTGCCAAGACAATGCGGCTTGTACCTGCGCTACTATTGGATGCTGGGTCGGCGACACTAGCAGCGTGGTGGTATATAGCCGTTCACTGTACAAGCTGATAAAGAGTAGTGCTGCCCCGCCTGCCATGCCTTTTAGCACATTTCGCCCCCAGTTATTTAGAGAAAATCCCAGCTGTGTCAGGTCACCCTTAGTATGACGAACTGTCCATAATACCAGCCCTACGACTAGCATGCGGTCAGTCATTTCAATAACAAATGAACTGGCGTCAAAAAATAGTGGATAGACTAGTCGCACAATAAGAATTCCAACTGCCAGGCGCAAAATGTGAACAGATAGTACAGCACGTAAATTCCAGGTGGCTTTTAGCATATTGTCAACCTCTTTTTTTAGGTACATCAATACCATTATGTGCGCTCCTACCAGCTTTCATACCATGCAAAAACAGGGCGCGAAAATCCGCGCCCTGCCTGGAAATATATGCAACTATGGTTTCGTGCTATTGATAG
The DNA here is from genome assembly GCF_007830295.1 of Sporomusa sp. KB1. GTDB lineage: Bacteria > Bacillota > Negativicutes > Sporomusales > Sporomusaceae > Sporomusa. Next base: position 559,767 of record NZ_VLKC01000001.1, read on the forward strand.
ACGGCTCGTTAAAAATACCTTAGGTGAAATTCCATGACTCATTCAGGGATTATCTTTTAATTTGCACCATGAGATAATACTTGTTATTACAAGTACGACACCTGTACATACGAAAATCAATGGGATACTCATCCACGAACTTGCTATACCACCAAGAGCCGGTCCAATCATTTGGCCAATCTGATTGGCCGTCGTTGTTAAGCCAAAAGCACGACCACGAAAATCGCTATCTGTACAAGTTACAACAATAGTGTTAATAGTAGGATAAATTCCTGCCAGAAATAGGCCAAAAATAAATTGCAACAAACCGAATTGCCACAGCTCTTTTATAAACAAGTGAGCTATATTTATTAACCCTGCACCGCTAAAGACAATGATTAATATGTTAATAAAACCTTTCTTTTGCCCAATGTTTCCCCAAAACGGAGCCGCTATTATCCCAGCAACCCCAATTAGTGAAAAAATTATCCCGGAAGAAAGAACAGCACCTTCGAGCCTGCCTTGGAGATTAGTAACATAAAGAGTTATGAACGGTTGACGTATCATTACCGCAACTTGAACAACCAACAATAATCCCAACATCATTAAAAGGACGTGGTTGGTGCTAGCAACTTTAAGATCCGACAATACATTACTTGCTGTCGTTTCCGCCACAGACTTACCTTCTTTTACAAACATCAAAACGGCTATAGTCGCTAAAAATACTCCTAATGCAGCCGCAACAAAAGATAACCGCATACCAAAAAAATGAGACAAAACTCCACCAAAAAGCGGCCCCAATATCCCACCGGTTGAACTAGCTGTCTGCATAATACCAAGGCTCCAACCCATTCTTTCTTTGGGTGCAGATGATGCTACAAGGGCGATAGAGGCCGGAACAAACCCACTGGAAAACCCTTGAAGAATTCTTACTGCTAGCAATTCTAAAGGCGATCTGACAAATGCGCCAAAGAAATATACCACTGCCAAACAAAGTCCCGAGCGAATCACCATTTTACGTTTCCCGTAACGATCCGCGAGTGCTCCCCAATAGGGAGCCATTATAGCACCCACGAAAAATGTAACCGAGAATACCAAACCGGACCACATATTTACCGTGTCCGCACTTCCTCCCAACTCAAACAAATACAGTGGGAGGAAAGGAACTACCATCGTATAGCTCGAAGAAGCCAAGATTACCCCCAGCCATAAGATGACCAGTTCGCGTTTGTACTGCTCCAAAATTTCACCGCTCTCCTGACCCACTTTTACCGGTAAAAAACAACAACGGTTATTACTGCCTTATATATCCGGGTACAACAAATAAAAGTTTCGGCAAGCGTAAAGGTTTAAAGAATTAGTTCGGGATTGTTAACCCATTGCCGTTGTCAATATGTTTTCAACATCTTTTTCAGTGACCGTTCGTGGATTAAATGGCAACCGCCCGTATGTCATTGTATTCTTAATAATACTCGAGAAATCGCTTTCTTTTACACCGACCTCTTTTAAAGTCTGCGGAATACCCAGATCTTCATTCAACAACTTAACGGCAGCCACCGAACGATACGCTGCATCTCTCAGTGATAAGCCCGTTACATTTTCACCGAGGGCTATTGCGATTTCCCTGAATTTTTCCATGCTAGCCATGACATTAAAACTCATAACATATGGAAGCATCAGAGCGTTAGCGACCCCATGCGGTACATGATACATCGCCCCCAAACAATGTGCTATCCCATGAACAGCCCCCAAACCTGCTTGGGCAAAGCCCACGCCGGCCGCCAAACTTGCCAATGCCATTTTACCTCTCGTCTCCACATCACGGCCATCAGCTACCGCCTTTCTGATGTTTTCGCCAATCAGCCGGATCGCGTGTAAACACATTGCATCTGAAAGCAGTTCCGCGTCAGTGGAAACGAAAGCCTCTATAGCATGACATAATGCATCCATTCCCGTCGCAGCCGTCAGTGAAGGCGGCATACTTAGCTGCAATGCAGGGTCAATAATCGCCAGTTTAGGCATCATGGAATCATGGGCTACCCCAATTTTTTCGCCGGCGTCGCTGTCGGTGACAACTCCAAATGAAGTTACCTCGCTGCCTGTACCAGCGGTAGTTGGGATACAAATCACTGGCACTGCAGGGTTATCAATGTTGCGCGTTTTTCGCATGTAATCACAAACCGATCCCGCATTGGATTGAAGCATACAAGCCAATTTAGCAGTATCCATCGGGCTTCCGCCCCCAAAAGCAACTGCAACATCTGCACCAAACTCCTTCATTTTTGCGGCTACTCCGTCGATTGTTACAATACTTGGATCAGGCTCCACCTCCGAAAACACCTTGACCTCTAACCCGGCGTTCTTTATTGAGTCGATCAGCATCGGGAAGGCGGCTGAATGTTCCACCATAAAGGAATCAGTCACAAAAAACACCTTCCTGGCGTTAAGCTGTTTACATTCCGCACCAAGCCTTTTGGCAACCCCTTCGCCATATAGGACCTTAGTATATAATCTAAAAACAAATTCTTTCATAGTAATCTTCTCCTTTTAGATATTTCTAGTCATTTCAAAAGCGTCTAAAATCGCATAGCCTTTCAACTTCATTTCCTACAAATTCATGCCTTTAAGTAAAGAATCTCTTTTCTTTGATTGCCAGAAAACCGCCAAAGCTAAAATTCCACCGCATATTCCAAACAGGGCGGCAATTAAAAACGCTCTAGTGTAGTCGCCTTCGGCTTCTTTGATTGCCGCTGCCAGGCGGGGACCAACAAACCCTGCAATTGAATATCCCGTAATTAAAATTCCGTAATTCAAACCAAGGTTTTTCATACCAAACATATCTGCTGCTATAGAGGGATATATGCCTATTAGACCTCCGTAGCACAGAACAATCACTGAAACCGCCAAAGCAAAAAAACTAAAGCTGTCGACGTTGGTCATAACCAGCATCGTTATAGCCAGAAGACTGAATAAGGCAATCAAAACCGGATATCGACCGAATCGATCAGACATATAGCCCCAAAATATTCGTCCGCAGGTATTAGCTAAAGCCATTATACTGACCAATAAAGCCGCGGTTGCCGCCGACAATTTTAAAATGTCCTGGGCAATTGACGCCACATGTCCGATAATCATCAATCCGCATGATGTCCCTAAGAAATATATCACCCACAAAATATAGAATACCGGGTCGGCAAGCATTTCCCGCCAAGTTTTCTCCCCTTTCCCGCTTTTATTTAATGCCGACGAATTTTGGTCACTCAGTTCCCAACCAACAGGTTTATAACAACTAGGTGGACGGTCTACAAAAATAGCCCCGCAAACGATAATTACCATATAAACAATCCCAAGAATTCGAAACGCTGAAAGAACCCCATAACTTTGGATCAGCGCATTGCCAAACGGTGCCCACACAACAGCACCAAGCCCCATGGAGGCCGCAATCAGTCCGCCAGCTAAACCTTTCTTGTCCGGAAACCATTTCACCGTATTTGCCATGGCACAAGCGTATACAGTCCCATCGCCTAATCCCGCCAGGACGCCATAGGTCAAGTATAGCCACCCTATGGACGTGGTAAAACCGGATGCTATAATACCTGCGCCAAACAAAAGGCCTCCGGTCATTAAAACAAACCTGGGGCCGTATTGATCTTGAATTTTTCCCGCAATGACCATAGCTATCGGCATCATTATAATGTGCAGTGTAAAGGCCAGCGAAGCGTCACTCAGAGACCAACTGAACATACTTATTAATGGCTTCTGGAATACACTCCAGGCATAAGAAGCGCCAATACAAAAATCGCAAAGCGCACTTGCAAACAAAATTCCCCAGCGACTAACCATCTTATGCTTCACTACCAAACTCCCCTTTACAATTTCCATGAATTAGGCAATTCTATTGTTAGGTAACTAAAATCCCTGGCAATACTCATAACTCTTCCCATTTATGATTCTCTTTTTTAGTTAATCCGGTCAAATATCCTACCTCACTTAATCTAAACTTTAATTAGTTCTTTGTTATAATCATATATGATATCATATATGATTATAACGGAATTTATATTAATATTCAATATGTGTTTTTAATATTTACTCACAGGGATTAAGTTTTTACAATTTGACATAAACTTTGCGCAAAAAAAATTACCTGATGCCGTTGAAATCAACCGGCATCAGGTAATTTTTTCAAATACTAAAATATATTCTGCTATGTTAAATTAAAACTAAATAGTCCTTTTTCTCTCTTGAATGGCTTTTATCGTATTCATTCTGTGGTTACGAGCAAAAGCCTCCAATTCTTCCGCCGAAGCTTTATTTTTAAACATCTCAACTAGTTTCTCATGTTCTTCAAGCGATGATTTACTTCTCTTCGGTATAAACATGAAAACGGTTCTCTGTGTCTGTGTTAGGCGCTGCCATGCTTGTTGAATAAGCTCTTGTAAATAAGCATTCCCGCACTGCTCCAAAATAACTGCATGAAATTCGTGATTTAGCCTTCCATATTCCTCAAAATCAAAATCATTAATAGCGATTTTGCTGTCTGCATTAATCTTCTCTAGCTTTTTGATACTACCACGTAATAAGGCCAAACCACCTGTAGCAGTTGCATATGCTTCAAGTATCGCTAACACGACCATTACTTGAGAAAATTCTTTCTCATTGAAACTTTGGACAACAGGACCAATATTTTGTTTATATGAAACCAGTCCATCCGCTTCTAGCTGCCTTAGAGCTTCCCGAACAGGTATATGACTGATTTTTAACTCTTTAGCAATTTGGTCAATAACAATGCGATCCCCTGGTTCGTATACGCCCTGTAAAATTCGCTCATGAATAACCCTAAAGGCATATTCTGTTTTACTAATATTTTTTTTATCATTTATTTTCATATCATATATTATAATAATTAAATCTTACTGAAATGTCAAATGCAACTCGATATAATATAACATTAAGACCCTCCATTCACAGGCAGTTTGACAAGGCGTACCAAATCATATATTATATAATATATGATTTGGTACGCTATTTTTCGTTGTATCGATCTTTTTAAGCTGGATTTTATTTCATAAGCCATTCAGCAAACTGGACTAATCAGGAGGTGATCATTTTATTATAAGTAGCCGTACGGAAAGTTGGCTAGTTCAAAATAGACAAAGCATTAGGAGGTCGAAAAATGTCTGGAATATCAAAACAACAAATGGATGAATGCGCAAAACTTACTATTGCAGCAGAAGACGCCCATCAAGCCATGCCTCAGTTGATTCACACATTCCCTGACTTAACTTTTGAGGAAGCGTATGCAATTCAGGATATCCGTACAAAACTTCGTGTCGAACAAGGATTTAACGCAATTGGCTATAAGATGGGGCTTACCAGCAAAGCTAAGCAACAAATGCTTGGCCGTACTGAGCCCACTTATGGAAGATTATTTAATTACATGCCATTGGATGAAAATGAACCTTTGGAATTTAAAAACCATATCCAGCCCAAAGTCGAAACAGAAATTGCCTTCGTAATGAAAGACTCATTACGCGGCCAGGATATTGACATCGATACAGTCTTGAAGGCAACAGACTATATTGTTGCATCCCTGGAAATTATCGATAGCCGATACATTGATTTTAAATTTTCGTCACAAGACGGTATTGCAGACAATATTTCTGCATCACGCATCAAACTTGGCAATAAAAAAATATCCCCCTATGACACAGATTTGGCGGAACTGGGGATAAAAATCAATATTAATGGCACAGACATTGCCACTGGGAAGGGATCAGCCGTTTTAGATCATCCTGCCAATGCAGTCATCATGTTAGTAAAAATGCTGCATCGAGAAGGAAAGTTTCTAGAAGCAGGCCAGATTGTCATGACCGGAGCAGTTACTGCAGCATATAAGCTGTCAGTCGGCGATAACGTCACCGCAACTTTTGATACTCTAGGAAAGCTGACATTAGCTGTAGTCTAATTAATCCTATATTTTGTTAGAAAGGTACTGGAACCTTCCTTATCAGGATGTCCAGTACCTTTCTTTTGACTTTTTTGAAATGTTCTATCATAAATTCATTCTTTAAGCGTTAGAGTTTAAACGTATTAACAGCGTTTTGCAAATCCTCCGCCAATTTAGCCAAAGCTTGGCTGGAAGATGCAATTTCTTCCATTGAAGCAGATTGTTCTTCGGTGGATGCAGAAATATTCTGGGATTGACTTCCAATCTCCTGACTAGCAGCGTTTACTTCCTGCACAGCATTTAGTACTTGACCGCTAATTGCCGCCAATTGGGATAATTCCTCGGCTGTTCCTTGAGCGATTACCGCAACCTCTTTTACTTGCTCCATAATGTCAGTAAAAGCCCCACCCGCCTGATCAACTACTTCTGTACCTATTTTCACTTCTACAGTTCCTTCTTTCATTGCCAAAACGGCGGTGTCGGTTTTAGCCTGAATGTCTGTGATAAGTGAAGTTATCTGTTTCGCAGCGTTCTGGGAATCCTCTGCAAGTTTCCGTACCTCGTCGGCAACAACGGCAAATCCCCGCCCATGTTCACCTGCCCGAGCGGCTTCTATTGCGGCGTTGAGAGCTAATAGGTTAGTTTGACCTGCAATGCTCCCTATGGTTTCGACGATTCTACCTATTTCTTTGGAATGTTCACCCAGCTCACCTACAATCTTTGCCGAATTTTCTACTGTAAACTGGATCTTATCCATCTGCTTGATTGCGGTATCCACTGCCTCGTTTCCGCCGGTTGCTGCCCCGACTGCCTTTTTGACAATATGAACAGTGTCAGTAGCATTGCTCGCTCCTTGCTGGGCTCTTCCTGTTATTTGTTCGACCAGACTTAATGCCTTAGTGACAGCTATTGATTGTCTTTCTGTTCCTTGGGCAGTTTGAGCAATCGACATCGCCACTTGGTTGGCTGCCTGTGCCGATTGTTCCGCACTGGCAGTGAGTTCTTCCGATGATGCTGCAACCTGTTCCGTAGCGCCAAGAATTCGTTGGACTAATTCGCGTAAATTGTCTGTCATCTGTACGAAACTTTGTCCCAGATTGCCAATCTCATCATTAGACACAATATTGAGCTTTGTCAACCTAATATCCCCTTGCGCCACCTTATTGGCTACTGTTTCTATTTCCCGTATTGGTTTTGCAATGCGTCGCGCATACCATGCAATAAACCCTGCCACGATCACCAAAACAATAACAATCGTAAGTAACGAGATGGTCTTCAATGCTGAAACACTACCGGTAATCTCATTAACAGGCACAGTTATCCCTAACGACCAATTGACACCGGGTACGGACGCAAACGCTGTAAATTGTTCAATGTTTTGGGAGTCATAATAGAGGGTAAAACCTTTTTCTCCGTTTATCATACTTGTTATCATTTCTTTTTGTTTATCATCGGCTTTGCTATCATTCAAGCTGTTCTGTTTGAAAACGACCTCTTTATCTGGATGTATAATGAACAAGCCATCCCCCTGAATCACAAAGGCATATCCTGTTTGGCCGACCTTCAGTTCCAAAATTCGCTTAGCTAAGTCATCCATATTGATCGTCCCGTATAGTACCCCAATGATCTTCCCCTCGACTTTAACAGGTATTTCTACTGCAGTAATCATATGCCCTGTCGACTTGGAAATTATGGGGTTGGTAATTACTGTCTCTCCTTTTACGGCTCTTTGAAAAGCTTCACGGTCTGCTAAACTCCCTGTAGCGCCAGCAGAATTATAGAAAGAGCCTGACGGAACTGCAAAACCAATCGCCTCATAGACCTTATTTCCTTTTACTGCATCTGCCATATATGGCACCATCGCTTCCGGATTTCCACTGCGAACGATGGGAGCATAGGACATCATTGTTAATTCCATCTTCCGCGCTTCGAGCCAGTTACCCACATCTTCACTTGAATTATTCGCCAATACTGAAACATTTTGAGTAATGTTCTCGAACAAAAGCTCTTTAGCCTTCCAATAATTAAGTCCCCCTAAAGTAGTAAGCGCCACTAAAAAAAGAATTAGGAAAGTAGCCGTAAGCTTTACCTGTATGCTGTTCATAAGTTGCCTCCTATCTTTTCGCCTATTATCGCATACATTAATAAGTAAGCACCTCCAAATAAAATTATAAATAGCCGTCAAAAGATATACAATGTATGGCTATATCATATATTGTATTCACCAAAGATGTTAATTCTCCTGCACTATTACCATTTTTATCTATCTTTTATATAATAAGGGCCTCTTTATATCAGTTCGTTAATTGGGCTGCATTAGAAAAAAATCCGTAGACTGCAATGTCTCCGGATCATTAATGCTCAGCCGAGTCGAGAAAGACGTAGATTTTGCACATTATAGAATGGAACACTACAGCACTTTACCGATATGATCAGTTCTGTCTAATTTTTTTATGTCCCAATATCATTCCTATTATTATAATGATAGCGCTTACTCCTAAACCGATAAACAACGGGTCTATTGGTGGATTCAAAATTACCGCACCAAGTATTGCTATTACTGTACTTAAAACCATGGAAGATACTGCCCACCCGGGCGTCAGCCTGCCTGGAAAAAATATAGCTAATGTAAGCGGCAGTAGAATACCTGCCCCCCGCAAAGTCATAGACATATAATTCCAGCCTAATACCTGCGAATCTAGGTTCACTATAGCTATAATAGAAGCGACACATATCACTAGCAGTACAGTCATGCGATTAACCCACAATACGGTTTTGTTAGTTGTAATATGCAGCAAATCATAGCAAAAGTCTTTAGAAACCATTGTACCAATCCCGAGTGCCAGTCCCCCAATTGATCCAATAAGAGACAATAATATTCCCGCAATACCCACCCCGCCCAACCAAGCAGGCTGATATTGGAGCAGGTATGTTGGCAAAACTAAAATTGGTAAAACATCAGGATGCGTAGCATGCATAAACATCGCAATAGCTATAGATGGCAGACCAACAGGAATTACAACCAATGCAGCTGTAAACGCACCTATTGCTGCTGTGCGTGAATCCGAAGCAGAAAAAATGGCTTGAATATAAGTTTGTGTACAAAGAATACCAACAATAAGGGAAAAAAGGTTGCCAAGACCTGCCCAAATGCCTTTACCAAAAAGGCTAAACCATGGCTGAGCAGGAAAAATCACCTCAAAATTTTGTATCCCCTGCAGATCGACAAATGCCACCCCGCCTGCCGCAAACAATGTTATCCAGATAATGATAAGTTTCATCATTCCAGATACTCCAGCGCCTTTCATCCCGCCAAAAAAAACATAAGCAGCGACCAATATCATAAGAATCAATGCGGCTAACCATTCCGTAATCCCAAATAGCGCCGCTATAATCATGATTCCAGGCAAGCAGCTTGCTACAGCACTAAACAAAATACCAATGGATGAAACCGCACTAGCCAGAGGTCCTGCCATTTTTCCGTAATTAAGCACAAGATACTGCGGAATCGTTTCCAGCCCAGTCCTACGCAGTGGACGGGCATAAAACAATCCCATTAAAATAAATGCAATTCCTGACCCTAACGTGAACCACCACGCCGTAAATCCCAGCGTAAATGCCAATTGTGCCGTTCCTATCGTAGCACCGCCGCCAACAACCGTTCCGGCAATGCTTCCCGCAATTAACGTCACTCCTGAGGACCGTCCTGCTAAACTATATCCTTCAGCCGACTTTACTTTGCGTGCTGAATACATACCGCTCCCAATCACAACTACAATCGTAATAACCAAACTGACTAAATGTACATAAGTAAGTTCCACGTAATCACCAGCTTGCCATATTTTTGAAGTAAATTCCATCCAATTTCGTCCACGATCAATACTTCATGATTGGAGATGGTTTTATGGATTCATACTAACAGTATACTAAAATCACTTTTTATACAATCACGAAAACATTTGCTGGAACTTCCACATCCTACCTACGATTTATGCTATAATCTCTAGAACTTTCGCACACCACTTGTTAAATATTTCGCGCCACTTCAAAAGCATCCCAAATTGCATACATAATATTGGACACCTTGCGGGCATCACCCAATAGATATCGTTCCATCACATCGTTTTGAATTTCCTCATATAGGCGATTATTCGCAGTATAGCCTACAGAAAGGATCACAGAATCTGCAATAATCTCCCTCTCTAAACCATCTTTGGCAACAACCAACCCGCATTCTGTTGCTTTAACCGCTTTTGTGCTAGTAAGGATATCGACTTTATGAAACCGGAGTAAATCTTTCAACATTTCAGTATTGGCGTAGCATAACGGTGCGCCGATGCTTAAAATACTATCCATAGCTTCCACAATGGTTACCTTTTTCCCCTGCTTAGTAAGCATTAGTGCCGTCTCACAGCCCACCAGCCCACCGCCGACAATTATTGTTGAGTTTCCGACAGATTTCTTGCCTGTCAACACATCAGCCGCCACATATACCTTCTCGTTTTTTCCAAGATCGAAAACTCTTGGAAGCGAGCCTGTAGCGATAATCACCGCGTCAGCCATTGTGTCATGTACCATCGCAGCTGTGACTTCGGAATTGTAATAGATTTTTATTTTCAGTTCTTCCAGTTCTTGCTTGAACCACGCGACTAAAGCCCCATCGTCTTCCTTAAAATCAGGCGCGCCACCGGGAATCAAATTACCGCCCAATTGACCGTTTTTCTCGTACAGTTCCACTTCATGTCCGCGTTCGGCCAGCACTCGTGCAGCTTCACAGCCTGCTACCCCGCCGCCTACAACCATTACTTTTTTCTTTCTAGGTGCCGGCATTAGTACGTACTCTTTCTCCCTGCCAGCCGCCGGATTGACCGCACACGAAATGGTGAGAAAGGCTTTAAGCCTGCCCATACAAGCCTCCTGGCAGGATAAACAAGGCCGGATCTTCTCAGTTTTGCCAGTGCGAATTTTGTTAACAATATACGGGTCTGCCAAAAGCGGCCTGGCTAATCCAATCATATCAGTTTGCTTCTGCGCAATGGCTTTACTGGCTAAGTCAGGATTATCCATTCGACCGGCTGTAATAACCGGAATATTTACGACTTTCTTGAGTTCTTCATTGAATGGAAGAGCCAAACCCTTTTCCTGATACATTGGGGGATGACTCCAATACCACGCATCGTAACTGCCGACGTCGGAATCCAGCGCGTCATATCCGGCTTTTTCCAACATTCTTGCAATCTCCAGCCCTTCCGGAAGATCGCGTCCTTTTTCTAGAAATTCTTCACCGGGAACAGCGCCATGATTAAGCTCTTTGATGAAGCTTTTGGGACTGTAGCGCATAATAACCGGAAAATCGGTGCCACAAGCTTGTTTAATACCTTCTACAATCTCCACTGCAAACCGTATTCTATTTTCAATACTGCCGCCATATTCGTCGGTACGGTTGTTGAATAAGGCCATAGCAAATTGATCGATAAGGTATCCCTCATGCATTGCGTGAATCTCAACACCGTCAAACCCTGCTCGTTTAGCAATTACAGCGGCATCAATTATTTTCTGAATAATCCTCTTAACTTCTTCAGTACTCAATTCCCGGCACATCATCCCATTGACCCAGCGATGCGGAATAACGGAAGGCCCTACCGGCTCTTCCCCAGGCTTCACCCGATTGGACACCCGGCCAAAACCGCCCGATATTTGCAGGAATATTTTGGAATCATAAGCATGTACCCGTTCCGTCAAAGTTCGCGCCATACGTACAAACATAACCGGATTATCAGTCGGGCATGGCATCGCTCCCTTATTGTGCTTTTCAACTTCATTTTCCACAAAATTCATGCCTGTAATGATTAACCCTACACCACCCCTGGCGCGTTCAACATAATATTCAATACCACGTTCATTAAAAGCACCATCGCTATCGCACAATCCAGCAGGCCCCATCGGCGCCATGGCAAATCTATTCCTAATTAAACATTTGCCGATCATGATCGGCTCAAACAAGTTGCTATATTGATGTTGTTGCAATTAAATCCCTCTCTCTCTTATCTTTTATAATGACTACATCAAATAATAAACCTCCTGTTAGTACAAGGTGTGTAAAATATTAGGAACCATGTTCCAAGTCCACTTGAAGGAAGTCCCAAAATAATATCCTATCAGTAAATTTCTTGAAACATGGTTCACTACTATGTTAATTCTGAATTCAGCCGTATTACATTAATTATTTTTGAGAACAATAGCAGGTAGGAATGCAACCCTTAATATTTCTTCATGGTCATTATCCCAGCACAAACCAAACCGCCTACTGCGAACCCAACCATGCTCATTAACCCTCCAGTATAGCCACCGGTTAGGTTAATAAGAAATCCGATAAGGGTAGGCATTAAAGCTCCTACTCCGACAGATATGCCGTTCAACACTCCTGAACCCGTGCCGATTGCTTCCTGGGGAATAATTTTATTTACCAGAGACCATGTAACCGGCATCCCGCCGGCCCCAAGCATCGTGGCAATGGCGATTGCCCACGCTGCCGCTACGTTATCAGTCAATTGCGAACTTAGAAATATCCCCCCGCCATAACCAAGCATAGCAATAATCTGGAAGGGAGACCGACGACCCAGTTTATCAGATAAAGCACCAACTAGCACAACCATAACTGCTGCCCCTATCCAAGTCAGTGATGTAAAGTTTCCCATTGCCGACCAGGAAAAGCCCCGGGCAACCTTCAGATAAGACGGAAGCCAAGTTAACAACCCCCAAAAAATAGCGCACTGACAACTATAGTATGCTGTCAATATCCAGAATTCCGCATTGCCTGCTACTATTTTTAGACCCTTCTTAAACGTCATTTTTTCAACCGCAGGCCCTTGCTGTATCTGTTTTTGTTCCTGAGTAATGTAATCCAGTTCTGCCTTATTCACCCATCTCGACTGTGACGGACTATCAGGTGCAAAAAACCAAAGAACAAAAAACATGACAAGACTAGCTGCCCCTAAGGCATAAAAAGTCATGTGCCAACCCCAGTGAGTAAGAATAAATGCAAATAACGGTACAGCTATTGCTGGACCAAGTTTGGGTCCCAGCAGCCAAATCCCATTTGCTCGTCCATGCTCAGAAGACGGAAACCAATTGCTTACATATTTGGACTGCATAGGCCAGTGAATCCCTTCTCCTACACCTAGTATGACCCGTGTAAACGCAAGTACCACAAATGAGCCGGCTAACGGCCCAACAAACATAGAAATACTCCACAGAAGAATCGCCAACCCCATTATCTTACGCGGCCCAAAGATGTCTCCTAGCGAGCTAAACAAAAAACTCGACACACCATAACCAATTGTAAATATAGACATCAACAATCCCGCTTTGAGTGAATCACCTTGTATACCCATTTCTTTGAGAAAAGACGGATCAGCAATCAGAACGGCAACATTGAGTCTATCACAGTAAGAAACAGTACCAATTACAAGCAGAAGAAACGGTAATACCCATCGGTAGCGCGTAGGTTTTTCGAGGGTTGCTGTGCTACTAACATTTGCAACGTTATCATTTTCCTGCATCTCTTAATGCCCCCTTAAGTTTATGATTTTCCGAATATCTACTGATATGCTTATGCTGAGACATTTTTTTGTAAAATTCAGTCTTAATAAAACATTTTCCGATCTTATAAAATTCAGTCTTTTAAGGATATACATTATCACAAGGGGTCGTCAAGGTGAGCGAGTCTATCCTCGCTCTACCCTTGACAAATAATATTCATTACGCCTTTAGCAAACCGTACTGAATCAGAGCCTGCTTAATTTTTTCCTTCGACGCTTCAGTCAATGCACTTATCGGCGGCCTAGTACGATCAGAAGGAATTAATCCTAACATCTTCATCGCTGCTTTTACTGGTGCAGGATTTGTTTCCACAAACAATACTTCATTCACCGGCAGCATACTGTAATGTAAGTCCACTAGTTTATCAATCTCTTTGGCCTTCCAATAATCCCAAAGGGCTATTGATTCTTTTGGCAAAATGTTAGCCGTCACATTAATGTGACCCGCTCCACCGATAGCCATGACCGGATAGCACAACAGTTCAATGCCCGAGTAAACCAGAAACTCCCTGCCACAGGTATGGATTACATGGTTAATATGCTCAAAATCTTTATTAGCCTCTTTTACACCGATAATGTTTTTGCAGTCTTTGACCAACCGGGCCATTGTTTTGGGCTCAATATTTACCAATGACCGGGCTGGAATATTGTAAAGAATGACCGGAATATTCACTGAATCAGCCACTGTTTTGTACCAATCATAGATCCCCTGCTGATTTGGCCGACTGTAATAAGGACAAATCACTAATACAGCGTCAGCCCCCAATGTTTGCGCACTTTTAGTCAGATATAGCGTTTCATCAAGATTAGCCGATCCTGTGCCAGGAATAAACGGCACTCTTCCCGCTACCGTTTTAGCCGCGGTTTGCATTATTAACTCGCGCTCAGAAACACTTAATGCGCTGGGTTCGCCGGTAGTACCGGTAACCGAAATTCCATGAGCCCCTTGCTCGATCTGCCAATTTATCAGCTTGGTCAATGTATCATAATCCACCGACAAATTTTCATCAAACGGGGTGATAATTGGCGTAATTGATCCTTTTAAGCGTTCTATATTGTATTTCATCTCTTTTCTCCTCACATATCACAACTCTTATTATATTTATACATCCAAGTTATACGTAGGTTTTAAGCGTTTTCCGTTTTCTACAACCATATGACCCATTGACACTACTTCACGGATATTCAGGCTATCACGTTCTAGAACCAGTACATCAGCATCTTTCCCTACTTGAATACGTCCCTTGATATCAGCAAGCCCTAAAGCATCTGCCACATTGCTGGTAATATAAGACAGTGACTCACTTATATCCATACCCTTGGCAGTCATCTTTTTCAACTCATTGTGCAACAGGTTGAGTGGGAAGCGCTGGATGTTATCCTTTCCAAATAGAGTACTAACACCGTTACCATCAGTGCTGATACACATCAGCTTGGGATTAACCCCTTTATTCTTGAGAATATCGATGGCATCAATTACGGCTGTTGCACGCTTGTAAGCCGGCGGATAAAGAGCTGCAGTCAGTTCGAAATATCCTCCATGCTGCGCCCATTGCGGCGCTTGTTCCATTGTTACTTCATTGCGATTGGCATGCATTGGGAAAATATGTTTTATCAATACATCCGGCAAAATGTCAAAAAGCGGTTGGAATCCACTGGGTTGATCGCCCAAATGAAATTGCACAACTCCCATTTTTCCGCATATCCGACCAGCTACATGCATATCAGCCACCAGTTTGCGCAAATCGTCTGTTGAAGGCTGGGTTGATCGCTTATCAGAAATGGCCGGTTCACTAACACCAATCATTTCCGGAATTAAATACATATCTCTCCGCAGGCTGCCGGTAACCGTATTAGGTGGAAGATCCATACCACCAGCCGTGCAATATGCATTAAGATATCTCTCACGCAAACTCTTAGCCTTGGCAGTTAATCCCATTACATCACGCGTTACCGTATCAATCCCAAGTGCTCCGATAACAGTCGTAGTACCTGCTAAAAAAGCCTCCGTTGCGGTAAGTTCAGGAGCGCGGCTACCATATCCAGCGCCACCGCCACCGCCATACATATGAACATGGGCGTCAATAAAGCCAGGCACTAAAAATGCCCCATCGCAATCAACTACCTTTACCGTCGCATTATCCAATGGAAGATCGGATAACCCCTTACCCATACTGATAATTTTTCCGGCGACAATTAGGACGTCCTGCACTCCCAAAGCTTCGGGCGCAAAAACTTCCGCATTTTTTAACAGGATACTCGGCATTGATTTAATCTGTTGTTCCATATTGATCGATGACCCCCTATGATATATTTTTTCACTGGCAGATTTCTGACTTTACTTTCCCTTCCTTCTAAAATATATTATATAATTTTTTCTTTAATTCTATTTTATTTTATACTAAATCATATATTATTTCAATAGGCTTTTAAAATATTTCCGAATATTTTATTTAGCTCGAATCTTGAAAGTGATTGCCTCAACTATGCCAATGCTGATACTCTCTGCGATTTGTAAGAAAGCCCTGAAATATAATCAGCCACCGCGTTGCACGGTAGCTGATTGTATTTCAGGGCTTGTTTGTTTTTTTTAGCGACATGGCTTTTCTTTCTAGAATCGCCTTCACTGTATTCATCCGGTGTTGCCGCACAAAATACTCAATTTCTTTAGCGGGTGCTTGGTTTATAATCATTTTGAGCAATTGTTTATGCTCCTCGTTAGATGATTTTATTCGCTGAGGAACAAAGGGAAAAACTGTTTTTCTCGCATGTGTCAGTCTATTCCATTCTTCTTTAATTAAGTCCTGGAGATGAGGGTTTTTGCAATATGAAATCATTGTCGCATGAAATTTTCGGTTTAAACTTGCATATCTATCAAAATCGTAATCTTCCAAAGCAAGTCTGCTTTCCGCCAGTATTTCTTCTAGCACCGCAAAGTTTCCCGAATCCATGTATTGGCAAGCCTCTGCTGTTGCATACCCCTCCAAGATCGCCAGCACCGCCATTACATTGAAATATTCTTCTTCTTGATAAACTTGCACTACCGCCCCACAATACGGCTTATAGACAATAAGTCCGTCAGCCTCCAACTGTCGGATCGCTTCGCGTACAGGAATAGGGCTTATGCTTAATTCTGTGGCAAGTTTACTCGCTACAATCCGATACCCCGGACCATATTCCCCATCTAAAATGCGACTACGAATCACACTGAATGCGTATTCTGTTTTGTTTCCATTCTTCTTTTTATATGCGCTCATAATTGATTATTATATATTATTTTGACCAATTTACAACTTATTTTTTATCAACCCCAAACATTCTATACCATATCTTTTGTGAACCTACCGAATATACCATCACCAACCAAAACTGCTAGAGGCGTACCTGCCTTGGAGCCCGAAAGTTTAGAAAAACTGCAGATAAAAATCGCAGCCACTTATGAGTATATCTCAGTGGCTGCAATTTTTATATACACCTGTTTTATTGCGCGCTTACATTATGTGCGCTCCTACCAGCTTTCATACCATGCAAAAACAGGGCGCGAAAATCTGCGCCCTGCCTGGAAATTTATGCAACTATTTAGAGTAAGGCTAACCGCTCTTTTAATAATTTGTTCACAAGTTCCGGGTTGGCCCGGCCTTTGCTTTGCTTCATAACCTGACCAACCAGGAAGCCAATCGCTTTTTCTTTGCCTGCTTTAAAGTCGGCTACCGATTGCGGATTGGCGGCAATGGCACCGTCTACGATGGCAACAATTGCCCCTTCGTCACTAATTTGAACAAGGCCCTGTTCTTTGACAATGGCCTCAGCATCTTTGCCACTGTCCCACATGCCTTCAAATACTGTTTTGGCAATCTTGCCGGAGATGGTTCCTTTGGCAATAAGCCCAACCAGACCGGCTAGCTGCGTTGGGGTAACCGGGCACTCCTCAACTGATTTATTGGCAGCATTCAAATGCTTGGAGACCTCGCCCATTAGCCAGTTGGCAGCCGCTTTGGCATCAGCTCCAGCCTTAACGGTAGCATCATAGTAGTCAGCCATTGCCCGGCTGGCGATGATGGTTTCAGCATCATAAGCCGACAAACCATAGTCCGCCATGAACCTTACCTTACGGGCATCAGGCATTTCGGGTAAGTTAGCCCGGATGCTTTCTACCTTGTCCGGGTCAACCACAATGGGAACAAGTTCTGGCTCAGGGAAATAACGGTAGTCATGCGCTTGTTCTTTGCTACGCATGGATAATGTTACGCCCTTGCCTTCATCCCAGGAACGGGTTTCCTGAATAATATGACCGCCTTCTCCCAACACTTCTGTTTGGCGTTCTACTTCATACTCAAGACCACGCTGCACAGAGCGGAAAGAATTTAGGTTTTTCAGTTCGGCTTTAGTGCCCAAAGTCTCCGTACCCGCCGGGCGAAGGGAGATATTGGCATCGCAGCGCAAGCTGCCTTCCTCCATCTTGCAGTCAGACACATCAATATATTGCAGAATGCTCTTCATTTTTTCCAGATAGGCTTTAGCTTCTTCGGGCGACCGGAGATCAGGCTCAGACACAATTTCGATGAGCGGCACACCGGTGCGGTTGTAATCTACCAAAGCGTACTCACTATTGCTGATAGTGCCTGAATGCACTAGTTTACCGGCATCTTCTTCCATATGAACGCGAGTAATGCCAATGCGTTTGGTCTCGCCATTGACTTCAATATCCAGGTAGCCGTCAACGGCAATAGGCAAATCATATTGCGAGGTTTGGTAGTTCTTCGGCAAGTCAGGGTAATAGTAATTTTTTCGGTCAAATTTACTGAACGGTAAAATTTTGCAGTTGAGGGCGACTCCTGCGCGAATGGCAAACTCTACTACTTTTTCATTAATGACCGGCAGTACCCCGGGAAGTCCCAGACAAACCGGACACACATTGGTGTTTTGGTCTGAACCGAATTTGGTGCTGCAGCCACAGAATATTTTAGATTTAGTTTTCAGTTCTGAATGGACCTCAAGTCCAATGACTGTTTCATAGTTCATAGCTTAAACCTCCCCCAGCGGCGCAAAACGCGTATGATAATCATTAGCCTGTTCGAAGGCATAAGCCGCCTGAATAATAGTGGCTTCGGCCAGCGGTTTACCAATAATCTGCATACCAACAGGCAGTCCCGCTACAAAACCACAAGGGATGGATATCCCAGGCAGTCCAGCCAGGTTAATGGGAATGGTGCAGATATCCTGCAGATACATAGCCAGCGGATCACTAAGTTCGCCGATTTTGAAAGCTGTTGTCGGCGCTGTTGGCGTAATAAGTATATCAACTTCGGCAAAGGCTTTATCAAAGTCCTGCTTGACTAAGGTACGTACTTGCAGCGCTTTGAGATAGTAAGCATCATAATAGCCTGAGCTCAAGGCATAGGTGCCCAGCATGATGCGGCGCTTAACCTCGGGACCAAAGCCCTCGCTGCGGGTCTTTTTATACATCTCAATAATATCATTGCCTGGCGCACGATGGCCAAAGCCTACGCCATCATACCGGGCCAGGTTGGAGCTGGCTTCTGCCGGAGCAATGAGGTAATAGGCCGGCAGGGCATACTCGGTGTGCGGCAGGGAAACTTCCTTAACTTCAGCACCCATAGCGGTTAGCTGGTCAATCGCCTGTTTGATGGCAGCGGCAACTTCCGGCTGAATACCAGCGCCGAAATATTCTTTGGGCAACCCAATTTTTAGCCCCTTAACATCCTGTACCAATGCTTTGGTATAGTCAGGCGTCTCCGCATTAATGGATGTGGAATCTTTGACATCATACCCGGCAATCGCGTTAAGCACAAGGGCACTGTCAGTCACATCCCGGGTAATAGGGCCAAGCTGATCTAGTGATGAAGCGTACGCGACCAGACCATAGCGGGATACGCGGCCATAGGTTGGCTTGAGACCGACATTGCCGCAGTAGGCAGCTGGCTGACGAATAGAACCGCCGGTGTCTGAGCCAAGCGCCCAGATAGCCTGGCCTGCTGCCACTGACGTGGCCGATCCGCCGCTTGAGCCGCCAGGAACCCGCTCGGTGTCCCAAGGGTTGTGAGTAACAAAAAAACCGGAGTTCTCGGTAGAGCCGCCCATAGCAAATTCATCACAATTGGCTTTGCCTGTCAGGACAGCATCCTGAGCCGCCAGCTTGTCTACTACTGTAGCATTATAAGGCGGGACAAAGTTAGCCAATATTTTGGACGCGCAGGTAGTCTTAATGCCTTTGGTACAAATATTATCTTTCAGGGCTCCAGGGATACCAGCCAGCGGTGCAATCGCTTCGCCACGCATGATTTTGGCATCAACAGCGGTTGCCTGAGCCAGTGCGTGCTCCCTGGTCTCTGTTATGTAGGAATGTATCTGGGGTTCGACAGCGTCTGTCCGGGCAAATACGGACTTTGCCAGTTCGACGGCTGATATATCTTTTTTAACAAGCATGCCATGCAGGGCATGCACAGTGTGCTTAAATAATTCCATGGTATCAACCTCCAATCGCTTAGCCTTCCATTACTTTCGGTACCTTGAAATAGCCGTCCTCGGCCTCTGGTGCATTGGACAGGGCTAGTTCCTGCGGCAAAGAGGGTTTAACTTCATCAGGCCGCATTACGTTTTTCAGTTGCAAAACGTGAGCCGTAGGCTCAATGCCTTTTGTATCAAGCTTATTGAGGACATCAACGTATTCTAAGATGGCGTTGAGCTGGCCGGAATAAGCCTCTAATTCCTCGGCAGTCATCTCCAGACGTGACAATAGGGCCACGTTTTCAACATCTTGGCGGTTTATTTTCATAATCTCACCTTCCTAAAAGTAAAATGTGCCAATATTTTCAATAACAGATATTATATCATGCCTCAGGCTTTTGTACCAGCGCCAGAAACTTGTAATATATTATATCACACATTGGACACCACACTCTAAAAATTGGAGTGTCCCCGGATACTGTTGAAACATATACTGCTTGCAATTTCAGACTATGATCTGCTTTTGCTCCAGGATGGCGCTGACATTTTGAAGACGCCAGTCCCTAAGCTAACACCTATCATAACAAGGATAAGCGCATAAAAGTGCTGCCAGTGTAATTCCTCACCAAGAAATAAGGCCGAAGCGAAAATACCAATAAGAGGGGTAGCGTTTTGAAAGAAAGATGCCGTAGAGGCACCTACTTTTTGAATGCTCATATTCCATAATAGTGCACCCACAGCAGTACTCATCAAGCTTGAAAATAGTAATACCGCAATGGGCCAGAATCCAAGATGATCTGGATAAAGCCAAACTGAATTAGTGACTAAGCCGAGAACATCAAGGCCGATTGCCGCCATCACATGGCTGTAGGCAGTAACCACCAATGGAGAAACATAATAGGTAGCCTTTTTTACAAAAAGAGAACCAATTACAAAGGTAATTGTAGCAATACACGTGATTCCATCGCCTACAAGGCTTGCACCGGTTTGGGCTTGACCTGCTACAACGAAAAGTAAGCCACTAAAACCGAGTGCAATACCAAGTCCTTTAGCAAGGGTAAACGATTCATGTAAAAGAAAAACGGAGAAGCTTGTTGTAAACAAAGGACTTAATCCCAGTATCAGAACCGCATGAATACCACTAGTAGCACCGATTCCTATCGTCAGTGCAATTTGGTGAAGGAAGATGCAAAATACTGCAATACCAGTAATAGGTAATAAAGCTCTCTTTGGTATTTTTTGATAACCATATTGATAAAACACAATCGGCAACAATAAAGCACTTGCCAAAGTTAAGCGAATAGGCGCTAGTGCCAGTGGCGGGAAAAAATGGGTAAGATATTTTATTGAGACGGAATTAAGGCCCCAAAGAAATACTACAAGAATTAATAGCAAAAAAGCACTCTGATCGTTTGATGTTTTTTCCATAAAAGTCACTCCAATCCTATTGCACAGTGCATAAGATTAGTATATTCTAGCAAAAAAGAAATTGTTCAGGTGGGGTAGACTCCCCACCTGAACCCGCCGGTGTTTCAGCTATGCTGAAACAAGTTTACTCGATCATAGTTAGAAACTCGGCCTCAGTAATGCTCTTAATACCAAGAGATTGCGCTTTATTCATTTTATCGCCAGCACCTTCGCCAGCTAAAAGATAGGTCGTTTTCTTCGATACACTACCGGCAACGCGCCCACCGTGCTTCTGAATTAGTTGAGCCGCTTCCTCCCGGGCCAATGTTGGCAATGTCCCCGTAAGGACGAATGTTGCTCCCTCAAGGCGATTATCAATCACTTTGCCAGCAGATCTTGATTTCATAGTAACGCCAGCTTCTTCAAGACGTTCAAGAATAACTTTGGTTTGGGGCTCGGCAAAAAAATCAGTAATCGCATTGATACTTACTTCCCCAATACCTTTGATGTCTCCATTTGCCTTCAGTTCTTTCCCGACATCGCTTAGCTTCTTATTCATTTCACTAAGCAGTTCTAAGTCCTCCGGCTTTGTAGCGGTCTTCAGCGTCTTTTCAAGTTTACTGCGTTCTTTTTTTAATTGTTTTTCGCTATCTTTCAATTGTTTATATTTATCATAACTAATCTTAGCAATAGCATGGATGTCAGGAAAGTTTTCCTCTAGGATACTTCCTGTCTGCTTACCTACATTGGGTATTCCAAAACCGTTTATGAGACGCTCAAGACTTTGATCTTTTGAGCGCTCTATGGCAGAAAGCAAATTATCCGTACTGGCTGTGTAATCAGGTTCCTTCTGTTTACGTGATCCCCCATCCTTACGCGGAGCCACTTGCTTACGAGGTCGAGGAGTAATCCCACTGGCAATAAACTCATCCCGATAGTTTTTGAGATAGTATATATCGGCAATGTCCTTTATATAGCCTTTGTCCATAAGGGAATGAACGGCAGCCGGTCCCAGACCTTCTATATCCATTGCTCCTCTAGATGCAAAGTGAACAATACGTCGTGCGAGCTGCGCAGGGCAGTTAATTCCGCTACAACGGATGTCGGCTACATCTTCCCCCCGTAAAGCAGGAGCGCCGCAGACCGGGCATCTAGTGGGAATTTTAAAAGGAGTAGTACCTTCGAGACGCTGCTCCTTTATAACCCTAACAATCTCCGGAATAATTTCAGCCGCTTTACGTACGATTACTGTATCACCAATGCGTATATCCAGCCGGTCAATTTGATCCTGATTATGCAACGATGCACGAGAAACGGTTGTCCCCGCTAACCTAACAGGCTCCAAAACCGCTAAGGGAGTTAGTCTGCCGGTTCTGCCAACATTTACTTCGATAGTTAACACCTTAGTTGCCTTTTCTTCCGGAGGATACTTGTAGGCAATTGCCCATCTCGGCACTTTGGAGCTGGCACCAAGTTTCTCACGATCAGCCAGATTGTCTAATTTTACAACTGCACCGTCTATTCCAAATGGCAGCTCACCCCGGGTTTGATCGATTAAGGTGATAGCATCCCAAACGCCTTCTTCTGTAGTACTTATAAAATATTTTGGTACTGTAAACCCTTGTGTCGACAACCAGTCAAGGGTCTCAGCGTGAGAGGTAAATTCCTTTCCCTGAATTGCCTGGAGATTAAAGACAAAAATAGATAAATCCCTTTCAGCAACTACACCCGGGTCTAGCTGCCGCAGCGTGCCTGCTGCACAGTTTCTGGGATTAGCGAAGATTTTGCCCTCTATTTCTTCCTGCCGCTCGTTGACAGCCTCAAATGCAGCATTATCCATATAAACTTCGCCACGTACTTCAAGATACGGAAGTTTTTCATGAATGCTTAGCGGCACAGTATCGATCATCGTAAGGTTCTCAGTTATATCCTCCCCATAGCTTATACCATCGCCACGGGTCATACCTTCGACAAAATTCCCGTCTCTATAGCGCAGCGCCACAGAGAGACCGTCGATTTTATGTTCTACAATAAATACAGGGTTTTCAACTTCTTTTTGTATCTTTGTAATAAAGTCTGCAACTTCTTCTCTTGAGAACCGGTCATCCAGGGAAAGCATCGGCACATCGTGGGCAATCTGTTTAGCTCCTCTTTTGGCTTTTCCACCCACTCGCTTTGTCGGTGATTCTGGTGTTGCCAGCCCGGGGTATTCAAGTTCAAGGTTCTTCAATTCTCGCAGCATAATATCATACTCAAAATCGGTAATTTCCGGTGCATCTTCTTCGTAGTACTTTTTATTATGGTACTCAATCTTCTCTTTTAGCTCTTTAATACGAGCACCAATATCCATACAATAGTTCCTCCCGCTTCTTTGCTGTCTAAAACATCGGGGCTAAGCTGCAGCAAAAAGGTAGTTTTTATTAAAGAGCCTGTTTCGATATATAACAATGGCCCGGCGCGGACAAATTACACTCTGCTGATCGGTGCCATCTGGGCCACCAGTTTTTTGATACCTTCATTAGGAAAAGCAATGCTTAACTGCATATTGCTGCCGCTGCCGGTAACAGCGACAATAGTGCCTGTACCCCATTTAGCGTGATACACCTTTTCGCCTGCTTTCCAGTTGATGCTTTGCGGTTTAGCCGGATTTTGCACCATATCTTTGAGCAGCGTCAGCTCTGGTTTGTTTATCGCGCCAAGCGGCATGTTGACACTTGCCGGACGGCTGATTGGCACAGACGGTAAGGGATTAGGCCGCTTGGGTGCATACTTCTCGATAAGCTCAGGCGGAATCTCGTCAAGAAAGCGGGAGGGTGAATAGCATACAATATTACCATAAATCATGCGCTGGCGGGCATTGGATATATATAGCTTACGCTTCGCCCTGGTAATACCAACATAGCATAGGCGGCGCTCTTCCTCGACTTCATGCTCATCCATAAGGGTCCGGACATGGGGAAAGATTCCCTCTTCCAGACCAGCCAGGAATACCATGGGAAACTCCAGTCCTTTGGCCGAGTGCAAAGTCATGACCGTAACCTGATCATCCCCCTCTTCTGACTTGTCGCTATCAGTTAGCAGTGATACATGACTCAAGAAGTTTTCCAGCGTGTTATCCTCTTCATTTTCCGCGAACTTCTTGGCATCACTGACAAGCTCTTTCAGATTTTCAATGCGGTTAGGTGCCAAAGGATCGTCATCGCTTTCCAGTTCAGCTAAATATCCGGAATCACGCATTACTTTATCTACCAATTCAGCAACTGGTAACGTATTCTGGCAAGCCATCAGCGTAAAGATGAGTTCAGCCAGCTTTTCCAGCTGATGCTTGGCACGGGCGGTTAAGCCTGGCACCAAATCGGGATTGGATACAGCGTCAAACAACGGCACATTATTTTGGGCAGCATATTCGGCTAAATGTCTGATGGTGGTGTCGCCAATTCCCCGGCGCGGCACATTGATAATCCGCAGCAATCCGATAGCATCTGCCGGATTGAACAGAACCTTAATATAGGCCATAATATCTTTTATCTCTTTACGGTCATAGAACCTAAGTCCACCCACCATGGTGTAGGGAATAGCGGCATTACGCAAGGCTTCTTCCAATACCCGTGACTGAGCATTTGTACGGTACAGGATGGCTATATCTTTGTAGGGTGTACGGTAAACCGTATTGAGCTTAACAATATTATCGGCAATGTAGCGGGCTTCGTCCCGTTCATCAACCGCTAGGTAGTGGGCTATTGACTCCCCTGCCTGGTTATCTGTCCAGAGTGACTTCGGCTTGCGGTTGCTATTATTCTCGATAACCGCATTAGCAGCATCCAAAATTATTTGGGTGGAACGGTAATTTTGTTCAAGTTTAATGACCTTGGCCTCAGGGTAATCGCTTTCAAAATCCATGATATTTTTAATATCCGCCCCTCGCCAGGCATAGATGCTCTGATCAATATCGCCTACAACGCAGATGTTGCGGGACTTGGCCGCCAGTGTCCGCGCAAGCAGATACTGGGCCCGATTGGTATCCTGGTACTCGTCAATCAAAATATAGTGAAACTTATCCTGATATTTTCCCCGGACTGTGGCATTATATTCCAGAAGTTCTACTGCCAGCATCAGGAGATCATCAAAATCAAGGGCATTATTGGCTTTAAGCTTGCTCTGGTACAGTTTGTACACTTCGGCTACCCTCAGGTTATAAAAGTTGTCAGCCTGAGTGGTAAATTCCCGCACATCCTGCAGCGCGTTTTTGGCATTAGAGATAGTAGATTGCACACCATTTGGCGTAAACTGTTTTTCGTCCAGGTTAAGCTCTTTCAAACAGCCTTTAATGACTGACTGGGCATCGCTGGCATCATAGATAACAAAATTTCGGGTATAGCCGCCCAGGCTTTCGATCTCCATCCGCAAAAACTTGGCACAAAATGCGTGAAATGTACTTAGCCAAATGTCTTTGGCGACATGACCTACTATACCGGCTACCCGCTCTTTCATTTCAGCAGCCGCTTTGTTGGTAAATGTAATGGCCAGAATATTATACGGCGCCACTCCCTGGGCCAGCAGATTGGCAATCCGACTGGTTAGTACCTTAGTTTTGCCTGATCCGGCCCCGGCCATAATTAGCAGTGGTCCGTTTATATGGGCGACAGCTTCCTGCTGCGCCGGATTCAGACGCTCAAAAATATTTTGCATAGCTTCCTCCGTATGTTAAGTAGGGTAAACATGACTATTTTCTCCATATATTTGTCTTTTCCTGTTGATTGACCGAAAAAATAAGAGCCTGCACCTACAGACTCTTGAAATTCTTATTTTTGATTAATATGCTTGCACAAGCTTTACACCCTTCTGCAGCATCACTATGCCTTTTGCTCCCAGTACTTCGACAGCCCTGTCAACATCCTGTTCACTGACTTGCGCTGCTAACCCCTCACAGGAAGCGCTTAATTCGCGGGGTACAGGTACAAGCTCAGCAAGGATACTCTGCTCTTTTAAGATTTTTTTGGCCCTGAAAGCATGATAGACTGATGGAAATGTAATTACACAATTCATAAACTGGCCCTTTCATCATTTACAGCTAGTACATAATCTGCTCTATTTGGATATGTTAATAGTATACTCACCATTTGCCTCTGAACATTCTACCCGGAAATTCTGGGACTTGGCAAATTTAATAATATTTTCTTTAGCTGGTGGTTCGTCAACCACAACACTGACTGCTTCAGCCCCGGCTAATGCGTCTTTGGTCCTGATGAGTGGTATCGGGCAACTTAACCCTCTCAAATCAAGAGTATTCGCCATAACTTATCAGACTCCTTTGCTTATCGGCACAAGTTTTTCTCGATATACATAACCTAACGCGGAAATTACAACAATTCCCAGCACTACGGCAATTTGTCCATTGATACCAACACCGGCAGCCGAACCAGCGGCATTAAGATTATGGGCTACACCGGCTCCTGCCAGCATACCCAGTACACAAAACATAGCATCTGTATTGCCTTCGCCGGCCATAATCATTTGCCGCAGCGGACAGCCGCCTGCCAAAGTAGCTGCCAAACCTGTCAGGAATAGTCCAAGGAAATTCCAGACATGCATGGTATGCGCCAGTGGCTGATTTTCAAAACCTAATTTAAAAAAGCCAAAATAAAGATTGCCTGCCAAGGCAGCTAAAAACATAACTCCGTAGATTTTAAGCAACGAGGTATCACGAATAAGCAGATAATCGCGGAAACCACCGCTCAGACACATGCGGGTGCGCCCAGCCAATGCGCCTGCTGCCAAACCGGCTAGTAAACTAATGATAATCGGGGCATGCATAGAACCCGGTCCTTTAGCACTAAAGTTTAAAAAGCCAGCCCCCATACTTACAGCAATAAGCAATACCAGCGCCGCAACTGCGGCCAGATAACCTGTAATCTGCATGCCGCCTGTATAAACATGCGCCCGGCCCAGGTTAAAGCCGCGTTTCAAAAATACAACGCCCACGCCAATACCGGCAATAAAACCTGCCAAGGCCGTAAGGCCATTGAGATCGCCACCTGCTACCCGCAAAATGGCCCGCAGCGGACAGCCCAAAAAGACCAACGCCCCGATCATCATAGCCATCCCCAGCACAAATCGTAGTACAGGATTGGAACCACCACGCGGCCTAAATTCACCGCCAAAACGGGACAGGCCAAACGCCCCCAGGATAAAGCCGATAATTTCCGGGCGAGCATACTGCAGCGTAGCGACACTGTGAATACCTAGCGCGCCAGCAATATCCCGCAATTGACAGGCGGCACAGAAACCATAATTGCCCGGGTTACCAAACTTGACCAGCAGCACTGCTCCTAATCCAAATACCACGCCTGTGACAATAATTAACCAGTTCACCACATCACCTCATAGAAATATTTATTATTACACCAATAAATATTATATATGGGCAATATATATTCCTGCTTGAGGAAGACGTTAACAGGAAATTTTGTCTCCCTTTACGAATTACTACTTATAACTATGTTTTGGTATTAACAAACGAGGTGAGCTCATGTCTTATATTCAATCCTTAACCGTATTTTTATATGTTGCCGAAGAAGGTAGTTTTTCCGCGGCCGCCAAAAAGCTAGAACTTACACAACCAACTGTGTCTTTTCACATTGACAATCTGGAAAAAGATTTTGGATGCCCGCTATTTACCCGGACATCCAAAGGCGTTTCTTTAACAATTTATGGTAAGAAGCTTCATGAGACTACGCGGACAATCAATGGCTTGATTGCCGGCACTCACCAGGAAATTCAAGCCATGGCACAGGGTTCCGCCGGGCGGATACTGCTTGGCGGCAGTACCATCCCCGCCGATTATATTTTACCGCCGTTGATTGCAAAATTTCTTAAAGACCACATGGGACTGACTGTATCCCTGGTAACAGGTGACAGCCAGGCTATCTTAGAAAAGTTTAATGCGGGTGAGATCCCCATCGCAGTAGTTGGCGCTAAACCAGCGGATAATCTCGTCAGCATGCCCCTTTGGCATGACACGCTGGTACTTGCCGCCCATCCCGATTATAAAACATACGCCCAGGCCAGTCCTGTACAAGACTGGCTGCTTTCCTTACCGTTTATTTTGCGCAAAAAATCCTCAGGCACAGCAAGAGCAGCTTTAGACGCACTTGCTGGCTTGAACATTGCACCTGAACAGCTTAGTGTTATTATGGAAGTAGGCAGTAACCAAGCAGTAAAAGCAGCCATTCTTAACAAAATCGGCATCGGTTTTATTTCGGCCTGGGCAGTGGAAACTGAGCTAAAATCCGGTCAACTCATCACCCTGCCGCTGCCTGGTCCGGCAATCAAGCGCCAATTCTACGCTGTGAGCCGTCAACCGCTGTTTCCTTTCTGTCTTGAATCATTCTGGCAATACCTCATTAATCAGAACACCACTCCGCAACTCTTACCTGATTGCGCCCACCACTCTTAGCTTCGTACAGCGCTTTATCTGCCAAAGCAAGCAATTCCTGCGGCTTGTCTGTCAAAGACATTTTCCCACCAACAACCCCAATACTCACTGTTACATGATCAGCGATCCTGGAAGCGCTATGCGGAATAGTACACTTTTCAATGGTGGTGCGAATATCTTGTGCTACTTTATAGGCACCATCCACCCCGGTTTCTGGCAGAATAACAACAAATTCTTCGCCGCCATAACGAGCCAGCAGATCACCGGGACGTTTTAATACACTACCAGCCGCGGCTGCTACCTTTTTAAGACAATCGTCACCTTCCTGATGTCCATACGTATCATTATAATTTTTAAAAAAATCAATATCAAAAAATACAATGGACAGGTCATGACCTGTCCGTATTGCCCGTTGCCGTTCCATCTCATATATCTGATCAAAATGCCGCCTGTTCGCTATACCGGTTAAACCGTCCAGCGAAGACAGGCGGCTTAATTCTCTATTGACACTTTCCAACTCTTCCAAGACTTTGACCAATTCAGCTTCACGGGCTTTGCGTTGATCAATCGCATGCTTCATATTGAGTGCTGAATTAACCCGTGCTTTCAATTCCAGTTGCTTGATTGGTTTTGTGATGAAATCTATCGCGCCGGCGGCAAAGGCTTTGTCCAGAGTTTCCGCGTTATCATTGGCGGTAATTACAATAACAGGTATGTCTTTAAACCAGGTATGCGACTTAATCAGCTCGCAGGCCTTAATACCATCGATGCCTGGCATAACACCATCCATAAGGATAAGATCAATATTCTTAGCCAGACCTTCTGGCTGATCCATTCCTAGCAAAGCAAAGGCATCGGTTGCATTTTCGGCTGTAAGAATATCACCAAATCCATGTTTTTCTAAAAAGCGCTTAATCAGCGCCCTGCTGTCGGCCGAATCATCAACAATTAGTATTGCCATGCACCATAACCTCCCAGCTGCTATTCATAGTGAATTTCAATATTTTCAAAATAGGTTTTCATTACTTGCGCTAATTCACATGCTTTGCCGCCTTCCTGCTGTTTGCCGGCCTGTTCAATGGCAGCCCCCAGTTTTGTTACCCGGTCAAAGCCATAACCGCCACCGATACCCTTTAGATTATGGCCAATATTTCGTATTGTTTCATAATCCCGGGCAGCCGCAGCAGCTAGTATTGCCCGAATATCTTCCTGACGTTTTTCTATAAAACCTGGAATTAAGTCTTCCAAGTCACTGTCAATCACAACACAGTCATTCACACCGGTTTCCTCCCCGCATATTGCAGACTGTATATATTCTCCTAAACCTTCACAGTCCTGGTAGATTTTTCGACACATTGACCCTCTTTTCCTGCTGCGCTGACTATTTTATCTGGCACCGCGCCATAAGAACAAATGTTTGCAAAACATTTGTTCTTATGGTATTCTAGTTACGTAAGGGGCTGAAGTATATGGATGTGTATGATAAGTTAAAAATTCTAACCGATGCTGCAAAATATGATGTAGCATGCACATCAAGCGGTGTGAATAAAAAAGCATCGGCCGGAGGAATTGGTAATGCCTCTGCTTGTGGAATCTGTCACAGTTTTTCAGCAGATGGACGGTGCATTTCCCTGTTAAAAGTACTGATGACCAATGTTTGCGTTTACAATTGCCAATACTGCGTCAATCGCATATCCAATGACACACCGCGGGCCTTTTTTACACCACAGGAACTAGCTGAACTAACCATGAACTTTTATCGTCGCAATTACATTGAAGGCCTTTTTTTAAGTTCCGGCGTACTAAAAAATCCAGACTATACCTGCGAACAAATGATTGAAGCGCTGCGTATCCTGCGCGAAGAATATCGGTTTTCCGGGTATATCCATGCCAAGGCTATCCCTGGCGCCGACCGTCTGCTGCTTGCCCGCCTTGGTATGCTTGCTGACCGGATGAGTGTGAATATTGAACTACCCTCCCAAAACAGTTTGCAGCTCTTAGCACCGGACAAATCCAAGCATTCCATTTTAACTCCCATGGGCTATATTCAAAACCGGATACAGGAAAACTCGCGGGATTTAGTAAAATACCGGCATGCTCCCAAATTTGTTCCTGCAGGGCAAAGCACGCAGATGATAATTGGAGCTACCCCCGAATCGGATTATCAAATATTAAATTTAACCGAAGGTCTTTATCATAAATATAAACTTAAGCGCGTCTTTTTCTCAGCCTATATGCCAGTTGCAGAGAATAGTCTTCTGCCAGCAATAGATACAAAACCACCGCTATGGCGTGAACACCGGCTTTATCAGGCAGACTGGCTGCTCAGATTTTACGGTTTTGCCGCTAATGAACTTCTTGATCAGCAGCATCAAAACTTCAATCCCTATTTAGACCCCAAATGCACCTGGGCACTCAATCATATGGATTTTTTTCCTTTGGATGTAAACCGCGCTTCTTACCGCGACTTACTGCGAGTACCAGGTATTGGCGTAACAAGTGCCAAACGTATTCTTACTGCCCGGCGTACAACAACTCTTTCTTTTAATGGCCTTAAAACCCTGGGAGTTGTCCTCAAGCGAGCGCAATATTTTGTTACTTTCAGTGGAAAAACAGCACCTGATATAAAGCTTACTCCGAACACAATGCTCCGCGCCTTACTGTCTGAAAAAACACGGGAACTACATCATTTGGGTTTTTCATCACCTACAGAACAACTTTCTCTTTTTGACCAGCCGTTACTGCTATCATTGCCACAGGAGGAACTACGAAAATGCCTACCCAATCTGAGCTAATTTATTGCTATGACGGAAGCTTTGATGGCTTATTGTGCTGCGTATTTGAAAGCTACGAAAACAAAGAAATTCCAATAGATATTCTTCTGCCCGAGGCCTCACACGCCATACTCTTTGCCACAAAAAGCATCCCGACTGACACACAAAAAGCAAAGCGGGTGCTGGATTCTATTCCAAAAAAAATGGGAGTATCGGCACTTAACTTTGTCCAACACGCTTTTTTAACTTGTCTTTTGCAAAAAGAGTTACATATCTTGTTATTCCTGCGTCTAGGATTCCGCCATGGCCGGTCCGTAATGAATATGCTGACAGACGACATCGTAAATACCCTGTTTAAAGCAGTTAAGTATTTAGAGCAGGAAAGCCATTTATTCAAAGGCTTTCTGCGATTTTCTATCATCAACAATGTTCTTGTGGGCGAAATAGAGCCAAAAAATTATGTATTGCCACTGCTGGTACAGCATTTTTGTGAGCGTTATCCGGAAGAGCGCTTTTTAATCCATGACAAAACACATGGCATGGGACTGGTTTATCAGCCATACCAGTCTGCAGTCATTCCTATTGGAGCTCTTGAATTGCCTGCAGTAGATGAGGAGGAGCAAACTTTTCGCGAACTGTGGCAGCTGTTTTACGATACCATTGCAATACAAGGACGGCATAACCCAGAGTGCCGCATGAGCCATATGCCAAAGCGTTACTGGAAATATATGACCGAGTTTGACCGCATACAAAAAAATATCACGCCAAAGCTGCCTAGCTCGAGCGTGAAGTTATTGAGCACATCTGCGCATGAAAAATCGAAATCTATCTCCTGCAAATAATAAATTTCATGGCTTCTCTACTGTGTTCTGCGTCCGTTGCAGCACCCAGTAAACGTAGCTATGTCGAGTACGATTACGAAGCCTGTTGATATAGATATTTTTAAAAACCTGCAAATACATTTCTAATCTGGGGCGCGTCGCCTAAGATTGGTTTGCCATCGGCGCTCTAGAAGAAAGTGTCCATCATATGGCCAGCCTATTATATCATGATTATATAAGACTACCCCACTCTTTAACTAACCCGCTTTTTATTTCCATGTGGTCAACCATACGGCCCACGGTATGATTGATAATATCCTCGACCGTCGCTGGCTTATTGTAAAAGGCAGGCATAGGCGGCATAACGGTGGCTCCTGCCTGTGCCACCAGCAACATGTTATTCAGATGAATGACGCTGAGCGGAGTCTCCCGCGGCATGACAATAAGTTTTCTTTTTTCTTTCAGCGTGACATCAGCCGCGCGTACGATTAGGCTGTCGCTATAGCCATGGGCAATAGCCGCCAGCGTTTTCATACTGCATGGCGCAACAATCATACCGCCTGTATGAAACGATCCGCTGGAAATGCATGCGTCCATTTCCTTGTTATCATAGCAGTATGCTGCCAAAGAGTTAAGCTGTTCCAAACTATAATTAGTTTCATACGCCAAATTGCGCGCAGCCCACTCACTGACAACTAAATGCACTTCTGCATTAAGAGTATTTAGAACTTCTAATAGCTTTACGGCATACATAATACCCGAAGCTCCAGATACGCCGAGAATAATTTTCATACTTGCTCCTTACAAATTAATTTATGATATTAGCAGTTTCCCGCTTCATACGGATAGGCGCCATTCCAGACAATGTTCTGATATCCAACCGCATCTGTATCGCCTTCTGTACTAATAATAAGGATTTTAGAATGCTCGTCAAGGCCAATTTTTTCTTTCAATGCGTTAAGCGCCTTATTTTCTGCCAACATGCTAAGAAGTCCCAAGCCTACCGCCCCGGATTCCCCAGAAACAACTTGCGGATCATTGCCTAAAGGATTTGCAAGAATTCTCATGCCGCGTGCAGTAACATAATCCGGGCACGAAACAAACGCCTGGGCATAATATTTTAATATATCCCACGATAATGTGCTTGGCTCTCCGCAAGCTAAGCCAGCCATGATCGTTTCCATCATACCTGTTACAGCATGTGGATTTCCATCTCCGGCCGCAACAGATTTATAAAAACAAGCTGCCTTATCCGGCTCAACCACTACGGCTACTGGCCGATTTTCGCCATACTTTGTTACAAGATAGCCCAACATGCTCGCCGCAAAACAACCAACACCCGCCTGTAAAAATACATGGGTTGGTTTATCTTCGCCTAATTCACTAATCTGCTGGATTGCCTCGCCCATGATAGTGCCATACCCTTGCATAATCCAGGCCGGAATATCTTTATAGCCTTCCCAGGCTGCATCCTGAATTAAAACCCAGCCGTTTTCTTCGGCATGCTTATTTGCCAGCCGCACGGTATCATCATAATTCAGTTCAGTAATAGATACTGCTGCGCCTTCGGCTTTAATATTATCAAACCTGGCAGCCGCTGAGCCCTTGGGCATATAGACAACTGCTTTCTGCCCCAGTTGGCGGGCTGCCCAGGCCACACCGCGCCCATGATTGCCATCTGTTGCCGTAATAAAAGTAATCTCACCAAGTTTGGCTTTCACTTCCGGCGAAGCAAGCAGTTCAAAATTTACATGTTTAATATCCATTCCGAGTTTTTTCGATAAATAATTCGCCACTGCAAAAGACCCGCCAAGTACTTTAAAAGCATTCAGTCCAAAGCGGTAGGACTCGTCTTTAAGCCAGATATTTTTTACTTGAAAGGCTTTTGCCAATTGGTTTAACTCATGTAATGGCGTAATCGCATATTGCGGAAAACTTCTATGAAAGTTAGTAGCCTGTGCAATGGATTTTTCTGAAATATAGTCAAGTTCCTCCATAGTGTCAGGCTGATTTTTTAATCGATCATTACTTACCCATAGCACTTTACTAGTCATATTCAAACTTCCTTTCATTATTATATACAGTATTGGCAAACGGCTTACGCATAAGATACTTGCCGCGCGGTGCCGCCAACGACAATTGTCCGTCAGTGACAACTTGCTCGCCGCGTAAAAAGACCTGCTCTGCCTGCCCTATTTTTCTAAACCCTTCGTATGGATTATAATCCAAGGCATAATGGTGAGTTGCAGCCGATATGGTTCCCTCCTCTGCGGGATTCCATACAACAATATCCGCATCACTGCCGACAGCAACCGTTCCTTTTTGGGGATACAAGCCAAAAATTTCTGCTGGCTTAGTAGCTGTCAGAGAAACCATACGGCAAAGATCTATTTTCTTTTGCATAACTCCATACGTATACAGAAGACTTAATCGGTCTTCCACCCCGGGAATACCGTTAGGAATTTTGCTAAAATCATGAATTCCCTTATCTTTTTGCCCTTTAAACAAAAAAGCACAGTGATCGGTTGACAAGGTATCTATCATCCCCTGACTGACGCCTGCCCACAAAACTGTAAGATGATCTTTTGCTCTTAAGGGCGGTGAAAGCACATACTTTCCTCCAGCAAAATCACTTCCGGCATAATACGTATCATCAAGCAAAAGATATTGCGGACACGTCTCTATATATACGTTGGCACCTCGCAGCCGGGCTTGTTCTACAACCCGGAGCGCTTCACGCGTAGATAAATGAACAATGTAAAGAGGGGCTTTAGCAAGCATGGCAAGACTAACTGCTCTATTCACCGCTTCCTCTTCGACAGCTGGCGGGCGGGTAAGCGCATGATATGCAGCCGATGTATTGCCCGCTTTAAGCGCCTGACGGATCAATACCTCGATAACATCTCCGTTCTCACAATGAACCGCTGCTATGCCCCCCAGCTCCGCTGTTTTTTGGAAAACCTGAAATAGTTCCTCATCACTTACCTGAAGATCATTTTTATACGCCATAAACAGCTTAAATGAAGTAACCCCCAGCTTTACCAGTTTCTCCATCTCTGAGCCTATCGACTGCCCCCAGCCAGTTATTGTCATGTGAAAACCAAAATCGCAAAAACTGCGTCCAAGTGCTTGGCTTCGCCGAGACTCAAACGCATGCTGCAAGGTTTCCCCTGGCAGTGGTGTGGCAAAATCAATAAAGGTTGTTGTCCCGCCAAGTAAACCCGCCCGGCTGCCTGTAAAAAAATCATCAGCAGTTTTCACCGTTCCCGCGATATCTTCAAAATGCGTATGCGCATCCACCGCCCCTGGCAATAGGAACCGCCCCCGAACATCCACCACTTGGTCATTCGGCTCTTGCACCTGAAGTCCGACAGCAGCAATCTTTTCCCCTTCGACACGCACATCGACGGCAAAACACGCCTCACTGGTAACAACAGTTCCGCCTGAAAGCACAATCCCCATGGCTACCTCCTCCTCAGATTCTGCGGTACGTGAGCGCTTTAACCGCACAAACCGATCCACACAGACCGCAGTACCGGCACTTATCTTGATTGAGACGCATCACTTTGTCTTGAGACAACTCGCGAGCTTGATACGGGCATACCACCACACAGCGACGGCAGTTGGTGCAGTTGTGTTCATTATAGGTAAAAGAAAGTTTCCCAACATTTTCCTTTGCATCAAGATACGAAAGACTCAGCCCACACAGCTCTTCCAGCGAAGAATAGTTATACTTTTCCATAAGTTGCGCCATTTGCTTAAGCAGAGGCGAAAGCATTTCCGGTCCTCTTAAAATAACAGCGGAACACATTCCCACTACACTGGCACCAGCCATCAGCATTTCGAGTGCATCTTCAGCGCTTGTTACGCCCCCTAAGCCAATAATCGGGCAAGAATAGGCTTTTCTGAGCTCTGAAATTTTATAAAGAACAAGCGGTTTTATAGCGGCACCTGACAGCCAGCCTGCCCCCTTGACACCACCAAGCAACGGCCGACCTGTTGTCACCTCAATCCTGAGTACCTGACCAAACGAATCAAATCCTGTAATTCCATCGGCACCCGCAGCTAAACAATCACCGGCAAGCTTAACCACATCGCAGGCAAGCGGCGGTAATTTCGCCAGAATAGGCAACTTGGTTTTTGCTCTGGCAGCTCGAACCATATCCGGAATATCGTTGTGATCATAAGAAACCACCTCAATTATATCCGCCCCGGCACTTGCAATGGGCGCACACAGCTCGGATACTTCGCCAGCCGACATGCCAATGCTGGCAATCACTGTCACACCGGCTTTTTTAGCCTGTGGTATTTCACGCTCGATCCATTGCGCAGCAGGAAAATCAGCCCATTTCTCACAATTAATTAAGCTGTCCCTACCGCTTAACAGCATGTGCGGATTGGCATTAACAGCAGCAGCCATGCGAATGGTTTTTGTTACCACAGCGCCGGCCCCAGCATTATGCAGGCGAATCATACCTTCTGCGCCATAAGTTAAAGGACCTGAGCCAATTATAATTGGCGACTTGAGCGTCAAACCAAACAGTTTTGTTTGCATTATTGTTCCTCCCAAAAAACACTAACCTGATTTTTCAGCGCCGCGCCTGCCACTTGTATATCTACCTGTTGCAGTTTATGGTCAAGCATCACCGGATTGCCGGCAACAAATACGCTGCGAACCATTTCCCGCGCACCGTGAACCACTAGTTGGTCAAACACATTTTTCCGGGTTAGCGGCGTGGGAAACAAGTTATCCAGTATGACAAAATCAGCGGCATAGCCGGGCTCCAAACGACCGACATCAGCCCAGCCAAGCACTTTCGCGCCATATTCCGTCGCCATTTTAAACACCTCTTGCGCAGGCATAACTGAGGCGTTTTGTAAATTCCCTTTGTGAATTAAAAAAGCGCCTCGCATCACTGAAAAAAAGTCGGTAATATAACCATCAGAACCCAATCCCACTTGCATACCGGCTGCCAGCATTTCTGGCACCGGAGCAATACCTCCGCCGACTTCGCAGTTGCTAAGCGGCATATGGACAGCACCTGCACCGGATTTTTGCAACATTTGGCGTTCCGCGGCATCGATTTGTACACATTGTGAAGCTAACACCTGCGGCGACAAAAGCCCAGCCTCATGATAAAACTGTACAGCTCGTTTACCATATTGCCTAAGACAATATTCGCTTTCGTAGGTGCTTTCCGATATATGAAAATGCCACTTTACCCCATATTCTTCTGCCAAACTTTGCGCTTTCCGAAGAAATGACGGCGAACAAGTAAAGGACGTATGGGTGCAAATCATGCCTTGAATCAAGCTCTGCCGCTTACGGCACCACTCGATAAACGAACGATTTTCTTCTAAACAAGCTACGCCATTTTCTTCACTAATCCGCTCTGAGCTTTCCAGAGATAAAATGGCTCTCAGCCCAAGTTTTTCTATTTCCCCGGCCTGCTGCACCAACACCTTTGGAAGTGCATAAGGCGCTTCCAAAGTATCACAAAAACCCGTAACTCCCGACCGAATCATTTCTGCACCCGAAAATAGCGCCGATACGGTTACATTCTCAATTTGCAGCCGATTTTCAATCCGTGGCCACCAAAAATCTTCCAAAAACTCTCTAAAGCCTGCTACAGGAACATCCATGGGGATGCCATGCGAAAATAAGCCATACTGATGTGTATGCGCATCAATAAACCCGGGTATTACAACAGCATCAGACGCATCAACCAGCGAACAATCATGGGATAACGCCCACTGTTCCAGATCCTTGTTCACCATGACCGCAGTAACTTTTCCATCTTTGATAACAAACCCAGCCTGACATAATACTTTGTCACCAGAACAAACCAGCATACCTGCTGTAATTGCCAGCATTGTCATCTTTTCCCCCCATAGTAAGTCTTAATCTATTTCCGTAGCACTTTTCCAGCAAGACATGTATGATATACTCCGTGCTGTACCACTTGCCGCCCATTGACAAATACCTGCTCGATACCCACCGGGTAAACTTTCGGCTTAGCAAAAGTCCCTTTGTCAGCAACAGTAGCCGCATCAAAAATTACAATATCCGCAAAATATCCTGCCCTGAGCTTGCCCCGCCGTTCAATGCCAAAGGTTTCCGCTGGCTTACCAGTCATTTTGGCAATTGCCGCTTCCAAGCTAAGCGTTTTTTCTTCCCGAACATATTTCCCCAGTATGCGAGGAAAGGCGCCGAACAGCCGCGGATGCGGGTTTTCGCCGTAAATACCATCTGTACAGACATTTTGCTCCGGTCTCTGCAAAAATTGCTTGATATGATATTCCTCGCCGTAAAAATCCACCATGCCTACAGCATTGTTTTCTTCATACAAAAGGTCAAATACTGCCTCATAAACGTCTTTACCACGCAATTGTCCAATTTCCACTAAATTTTTACCAATTAAATCCTGATTTTGTTCGCTGGCTACACTGGTAATAAAAATTTGCTCAAAGCCGGCAAAATCGATAAAATTATCCCAGCCTGGCAAACCATTTTCGATATCTTGTACTATTTGCCGCCGGAGTTGAGAACTGGTGAGACGCGTCAACAGCTTATCCACGCCTCCTTCATGAACCCAAGGCGGCAATACGGCGCTTAGCATGGTACTGCCAGCAACATACGGGTATTGATCAAACGATACCTGGATACCTTCTGCCCGCGCCTCATCCAACAACTTGAGCATGCCCTCCATGAGATGCCAGTTCTTGCGTCCACATAGCTTAAAGTGTGAAAAATGCACTTTTACACCTGACTTGCGCCCAATAGCAAGCACTTCGCGCATAGAGGATAGCACATCATTCGCTTCGCTGCGCTGATGCACGGCAAATACTCCATTGTATTTAGCCACAACTTTGCACAGGTTAATAAGTTCGGCCGCATCAGCAAATACACAGGGTGCATAAATTAAGCCTGTCGAAATGCCAAATGCGCCAGTCTCCAACCCGTTTATCAACTCCGCCTGCATGTTAGAAACATCTGCCGGCATAGCCTTCCGGTTGTCAAGCCCCAGCACAGCCGCCCGAATATTGCCATGCGGCACGAGATAAGCTTCATTGAGGCCCACTCCGCCTTCTTCCATAATTTTTAAATATTCATGTACCGACGCAAAATCCCAGTCAATTTTATCGCTGTCACCATCAAAACCGGTCAGATTTTTACGCCAAGCTGCAACGTGCTTGCGTGGCAACGGTGCCGTGGAAATACCATCCTGGCCAATCACCTCGGTGGTAACTCCCTGCCTGATTTTATATTCAATACAAGGATGACTCAGCGCTTCTACTGCGGAATGACTGTGGGTATCAATGAATCCGGGCGCAACTACTTTACCCTTAGCATCAATCACCTGATCAAAGCATGCCTGGTTAAAGGCCACGCCTACAGACTCAATACATTCACCATCCAACGCGAGTTCACCATAAAACCCCGGTCTTCCTGTCCCGTCAATCACCATGCCATTTTTAATTAATGTTTTCATGTAATTTCCCAGTATCCGTCAATACACTTTTGATGATTCCGTAATATCCTGCCGCAGCTTGTACAAGCTGCTCTACTTCAATATATTCGTCAATGGTATGCGCCAGATTTTCACGCGACGGGCCAAAGCCAATCGTTTTTATACCTGCTTCTCCCGCATAATGACTGCCATTTGTACAAAAAGAATACTGCGTAATATCAGGCTCAAGGCCTGCGCTCTTCAGGCCTTTTAAAGCAGCCTGCACAAATTCGTCAGTTTTTTCATACAACCAGCCTGGGAAAAAACGCTCGCCCGTGATGGCTTCGCCTGTATAACACTGCTCTGAACCTGTGGCAAAACTTACCCTAGCGTCAAACTTAGGGTCTGCTTCTTGCATAGTACGGAGCAACTGAGTGAGCGGCGCTAAAACGGATTCCTTAGTCTCGCCGACCAGTAAACGCCTATCATATGTTGCTCGGCAATAATCAGGCACTACCGATGCTCCCGGATAAGGTGATGATTTGATGTCGGTTAATTCCATAATGCCCTGCCCCAAAACAAGATGTTCGACAAGCGGCAGCTTGCGTATCTGTTGAATGGCGTCCGCCATTTTATACACTGCATTTATTCCGGTTTGCGGATTAGCAGAATGAGCGGGCTTACCGAACGTTTCCACCACAATTTCCGCCCGGCCGCGCTGGCCGATTTTTAAATTCAGTTCTGAAGCTTCCCCAATCACAACATAATCTGGGTTAACCCGTTTACTAATTTGGCGGGCAGCGATGCCCTCAAAGCATTCTTCATGCACTACGCCTGCCACATAAATGCGCCCAGCAAAGTTTTTACCGCAATCTGCGGCAAAAAAGCCGGCGGCCGCAACCATGGCGCTTAGCGCCCCTTTCATGTCAGAAGCGCCGCGGCCATAAATCCGCCCCCTAGAAAGCTCCCCGCCGAACGGATCATGCTTCCACTGTGACGCATCCACTACAGGCACAGTATCAATATGTGCATCAAATAAAAGGGATTTTCCCGGCTGTTTTCCCCGAATTTCGCCAATAATATTGCCATAGGTATCAACAAAAAACTCATCGTAACCTAACTCAATAAATATGTCTCGCAATGTTTCCGCTACGCCTGCTTCTTCGCCAGAATAGCTTTTTTTCTGTAACAAGGCTTGACATATCGAAATAATCTTTTGTTCCCGTTCTGCCGTAATCATCTACATGCCTCCTCTTGGACTCCAGCCCTTGGGCCTATTTATACGTTAACCGCCTTACGTCCAGCATCATAAATTAATGCCACTTCGGCCAGCTTATTTACAAGCTTACTGGCAGATTCAATAGCTTTATCATCTTCCATAGCGCCTAATGCTTCTTTATCTTTCGACCACAGCATAGCTCCTGCATACCCGCCGATTTCATTACTTACGACATTTATCCCTTTGGCAAGCAAAAGATTGATAATCGTATTTACCGTCATTTCCTGTCCCCCGTTTCGCATACCGCCTGTCGCCATTGCTACGCCGAATTTATTACGCAGTTTTTCCGGATAAACATGGAATAACGGGCGCATCCGGCTAAAAAACGCTAATAGCTGAGGTGTAACCGTATATACATATACCGGAGAAGCAACAACATAGGCATCTGCTTCCACAAACTTTTCCAATAGTTCCTGCATATCGTCTTTTATAACACACCAGGTTTTCTCCCGTTTGCAATAATTACAATTATTACATGGCGCGATTTTTTTGCCCCGCACGGTGATCCATTCTGTCTCAACTCCAGATACATTTCCAATAGAAGAAAGCGCCTCGCTCAACATTTTTTCGGTTGCCCCGCTGCGCGGACTGCCGCAAACCCCTAATATCTTAACCATACTCTTCATCACCTCATATGAATATTTACATTTCCAAATATTTTATAATTGCACGCATTTGCCCCATATAACCGGAACATCTGCACAAGTTTCCTGTTAAATAATGCGCGATTTCCTGTTCTGTCGAGTGACTTAGTTCGCGCTTCATAGCAAGCACAGTCATAATTAAACCAGGTATGCAGTAGCCGCACTG
The DNA here is from genome assembly GCF_007830295.1 of Sporomusa sp. KB1. Taxonomy (GTDB): domain Bacteria; phylum Bacillota; class Negativicutes; order Sporomusales; family Sporomusaceae; genus Sporomusa. Next base: position 601,742 of record NZ_VLKC01000001.1, read on the forward strand.
CACAACCCCTTCGGCAACCAAAAACTTAGCAAGTACCTCGGCCTCAGTTTGTACACCTTCTATTGTCGTTATTTTTTTCCCTTCGGCCTGTGCCGTAGGTACAGAACACGACAATACCGGTTTTTCATCAATCCATACCGTGCAAGAACCGCAGGTTGCCTCATCGCAGCCTGTCTTTACGCTGGTATAGCCGTTTTTACGGAGTGTATCTGCCAAAAAATCGTCCGGATTGATTTCCAGTATTTTCATTTCTCCGTTTATTGAAAGACTGACTATCATCTAAGCACCTCTTTTACCGCCTGTCGGACAATTTTTTCACAAATAAGCCGGCGGTATTCCCCGCTGCCAGCCATATCATCGCTAAAACTCAGTTCTCCCGCCGCCAGAGCTGCGGCTTTAGAAATATCGTTCTCCGTAAAATTTGATTGCGTCAAATACTGCGAGGCCGATACTGCCACTTTCGGCCTGCCTGGCCGCGCACCGATAACAATTTTTAAGCCCGAACCGTTTTGCGCAACTGCGGTGTTCAACAAAGCAAAGTCATTATAGGCTTTTCGCACTGCCTGAAAAGCGGCCACAGAGGTGTCGAGCGGTATAATAATTTTTTCTAAAATATCGTTAGGCATACCTTGTTCGAGAAACTGCGCTAATTTTACTTTGCCTGCACGAAAAAAAGACACTTCCGCCTCAAGACTTACCAGTGCTGTAAGCGAATCAGACAAACCAAAACGACAGTATGCTGTCGCGCCAACTGTCGCCATATTTCTCAGCTGTACGCTGCCAAATTGTACAGTTTTAGGAAGAATTCCTGAAAACAGCATGCTCAATTCCGCATGTACTTCCATATCCCGCAACGTTGTCATAGCCCCCATTTCAATTTGCTTTTCTGTGACGGTAATATAGCGTAAGCCAAGCCTTGAAAGATCTATCGCAATATCTATGTCAACATTTCTTGTTCTAAGAAGTGTACAACCTGCCAATATAACATTATTTCCCCCCTTATGCAAAACACGGTATGCATCTTCCAATGTGGCAGGCTTAACATATTCCTTTATTCTCACCAAAGCTGCCTCCTCCTTAGTACCTCCCCTATGAAAACCGCCCCTACAAGTTACGTATGCCCCTCAGCACTTGTTCTGAAGTAATGGGTAACTCAGTCACCCTTACACCCACTGCATTGTAGATAGCATCTGCAATAGCTGGCGGTGGAGTTGTAAATACCACCTCACCTACTGATTTTGCACCAAACGGACCTGTTGATTCATAGCTAGGCGCGAATCCAATCATAATATTTCCGACATCTTGCCTGGTAGGAATATGATATTGCACAAAATTATCAGCAAGCATCCGCCCGGCTTTGGTATATCGAACTTCCTCAAACATAGCAAACCCAATTCCCTGTGCAATTCCGCCCTCAGCCTGTACCCTGGCCAGCGTGGGATTAATAAGTGTACCACAGTCAACCACTGCGGCAAAATTGATCACTTGCACCTGTCCGCTGGTAATATCTACTTCTACTTCAGCAAACCCGGCAACAAATGGCGGCGGGCTTTCCTCCGCAAGCGCAGTCGCGCTCACAGACAATTGCCCTGCCCCTTTACCAGATACACTCCAAGCGGCAAAGTCCGCTAAAGTCATTTGCCATATACCATCAGCAGATGATAAGCTGTTGCCGTCAAATTGAATGCTTTCGGTATCTTTTTTGCAGCAGGCCGCACCCTGCTTAATAATCTCTTCTCGTAGCAATCTGGCCGCTTTTAACACGGCATTGCCTGTAATATAGGTTGTGCAGGAAGCATAAGCGCCGGTATTGTACGGGGTCAAGTCGGTATCAGCCGAAAGCACATAAATGTTTTCCATAGTGGTTTCCAAAATTTCCGCCGCAATTTGTGCCAAAATAGTATCACTGCCTGTCCCTAAATCGGCTGAACCAACAAATAAACTATAACTGCCGCCGTCATTCAGCCGCAGCTCAGCCACAGCCGTCTGTACGCCGATAATCCCCGATCCATGCATGGCGACCGCCATGCCAACACCGCGGACCTTATTGTTATTGAGCTTGCGGCAAGGATATTTTTGATCCCAGCCAATTAATTCCTTGCCGCGTCTAATACATTGATCAAGACTGCAGCTGGTAACTCTTGGCGGTTTTTGTCCGCCATTTAAAAACGGATGGAAACCCCCTTGGCAAATGATATTTCGTTCCCTTACAAATATTGGATCAAGCGCTAACCTAGCCGCCAGCATATTGACCATGGATTCAATAGCAAAATTAGACTGCGGTGCTCCAAACCCCCGGAATGCGCCGGCGGACACCTTATTGGTATAGACAGCTGTACCAGAATATCGCACCGCCATAGGTTGTCCGTATATTGGCAGTGTATTGGTACAAGACACGCAAAGAACATCCGGCGCATGTTCGCCATACGCCCCGGTATTCGACAGCACCTCTACATCAAGGGCCTTCATAAGCCCTTCTTTATCGGCGCCCAGCCGAACTTTAATGCGCATAGCATGACGGCTGTTCGTACAAGTCATACACTCACGCCGGTCATAAATAATCTTGGCTGGTTTGCCTGTTTTTAACGTAACAAGCGCCGCAAAGCCTTCAATTAGCACAATGTTTTTACCGCCAAAGGCGCCGCCCACACGGGGTTTTATTACTCTGATGGAGCTCTGCGGCATATTGAGTACAGAAGCAACAATCCGCCGCACATGAAAGGCGGATTGCGTAGAACTGACAATAACAAGCCGACCCCTCCCGTCCAAATACGTAAAGGCGCGATGCGTTTCCAGCATCGCATGCGCCTGTGCCTGTGTATAAAAAGTCTCTTCAAGTACAATGTCACATTCATTGAGCGCCTTCTCAACATCCTCATGGTTCCTGTTATAAGCCGCCGCGATATTGCGCAAAGGAGCAGAGCCCACATCAAAATTGGTAAAAACCTCTTCCGGCTGATGTAATAAGCTGAGGTGATCCTTCGCCTGCTCAAAATCCAATACCGGCTCTACTATTTCATATTCGACCCTGATTAATGCCACTGCCTGCTCTGCCTGGCTTAGCGTCTCGGCTGCAACAACTGCCACCGGATCACCAACATACCTAACCGTTGAACCAAGAAGCATCCTGTTATAGGGTGATGGTTCAGGATAGGTTTCAGCCGCAATGGTATGCAGTTTTTCCGGAACATCTTGATAAGTCAGCACACATTTAACACCATCAGCTTGTTTTGCCAACTCTGTGTCAATGTGTTTAATTTTTGCAAACGGATAAGGACTGCGCAGCAATTTTATATGCAAAGCATCTTTAGGGCATAAGTCATCAACAAATAGAGGTTTTCCCATCGCAAGTTCCATACCATCAATTTTGTTAACGGATTTAGATACGATTTTCATATAGACATCTCCCCTTTGCACCTGATGCTAGCCTGCTTTTAGCCCAGATATCTGCTCAAGTCAGCTTCCGGATAAGACACCCGCTCAATTTCCCGACTATTCTCGGCAAGCGTAGCATCAATTCCCATTTTCGTTTGTGTCCCACGTTCGTCTGAGCACGGATCAAGTTCGTGCCCCTGCGCATTAGGAATGTAAAATATATCTTTTTCCGGTATGACACGACATGACATAGCCCACATCACATCAGCCGGATTGTAGATGTCTACGTCTTCATCAACAACAATTACATTCTTGATATTGACATATGTCATCATCGCGGCAAGCGCAATATTTTTAGGCTCACCTGGATTTTTTTTCTTAATCTGCACAATCGCTAAAAAACCGCTGCCATAAGGCGGAATGTGCACATTGACCACGCCCGAACTTACATATGTGGCGAACTTTTTCAGGAGTGGCTCGCGAGGCAATACATTTCCCAAATTAATATGCTCGTAGGATGCTCCGTTAATTGTCTGGTAAATGGCGCCCTTCCTATGTGTAATCGCAGTGACTTTGACAACCGGACTTAACCACGGCGCACTGTAATGCCCCGTAAATTCGCCAAGCGGACCTTCTTCTTCGCGATAATCAGGCAGAATTTCACCTTCGATGACAAATTCTGCCGTCGCCGGCACATAAATATCAGATGTAACGCATTTAACAACATCAATGGCCTTTCCCCGAATCGCCCCTGCTACTTCGGTTTCATCCCCATCATAGCGAAGGCCTGCGGCAACATAAATAACAGGATCGGTGCCGGAAACAATCGCGATCGGCAATGACTTACCTGTTTTTTCCGCCGCATCGTAGAATTCTTTTAAATGCCGCCATTCATTAATCATAATGCTTAGCTTATTTTTGCCTTTGACCTGTAGCCGTTGAAAGGATAAATTTTGTTTTGTGCCATTATGTTCTTTACTGACAATGACACCGCCAGTAATAAATGGTCCTCCATCTTTGGGCGCATGCTGAGGAATGGGAACTTTATCAAGGTCGACCTCATCGCCGACATACACATTCTCTTGACAGACAGCCTGCTTTACAATGTTAGGTTTTATCGGATTTTCCAGACACTTTACTAAAAAATCATTGATATTTCCTTTTTTGCAGTTCATTGCAAGTGCAATTCTATCCATCGATCCCAAAATTCCACCGCAAAGTGAAAAATCACGGTCTTTGACTGAAGTAAATAGCCCGGCTCCTAAACCTTTCTTTTCTAAGGTTGCAAGCACCGAACCAATTTCAAATTGAAGCGCTACCTCTTTGTCAATTGTCTTAAGCTCATCATTTTTTTCCAATATTGCTAAAAAGCTGCGTAAATCATAAATATCTGTTGTTGAACAGTTAGCCATCCTATATACTCCTTCATAATTAAAATAGCCGCAAATGGTTTTATTACTGCAATATGCCAATAGGAGAAGATACTATCAGCCTCTTTTTCCTATTTAGATTCAGAACTATAAGGTTTTCCCATCGCGCTTGGCCCAACCGTACGTCCGACTACTCCCGCAAGCACAAGCATTGTTAAAACATACGGCAGCATCATGAAAAATTGGTGTGGTATACCAATTCCAAAAGCCTGCAGGCGTAATTGCAGTGCATCAGCTAAACCAAATAGCAGCGACGCTCCCAAAATACCAAACGGATTCCAGTTACCTACAGTAACACTGGCCCATGCAACATAACCACGACCGGCTGTCATATTTTCCATGAACACAGATAACTGCGCAATTGACAAGAAAGCCCCGCCCAGGCCGCCCAGTAGCCCGGAAATAACAACCGCTATATAGCGTGTTTTAACTACACTGATCCCCAAGCTGTCGGCTGCGCGGGGATGTTCACCGACGGCGCGTAAAGTTAGTCCGAACGATGTTTTATATATCACGTAATAACAAAAGGGTACAAACAGCATAGCAATATATACTAACGCATTTTGATTGAAGAGAATTGGTCCTATAAACGGAATCTGGCTTAAAATAGGAATATCCTGAAAAGAAGCTACCTGGGATGGTTTTGCGCCAATATCGAAAACAATATTCAGCAAATAACTGGTAAGCCCAAGAAATAAAATGTTAATCCCTGTACCTGATACAACCTGGTCAACTTTTACGGTAATGCTCATAAAGCCTAGTATCAATGCAGCTGCCATTCCGCCTATCATACCAAAGAGGGCGCCAATCCAAGGACTGCCGGAAATATACGAGCCAAAAACGCCAAAAAAAGCACCCGTGACCATGATTCCCTCCAGAGCAAAATTAATAATTCCAACTCGGGAAGTAAACAATCCGCCAAGACCTGCAAGTAGAATCGGGGTCGACATACGAATTGCCGCCTGAATGAACCCAATTACATTAACTTCATCCATGTACCACATCCTCCTTAACGATACGAATGCTGTACTGGCGCAGCAGTGCATCCATTAATACAAACAAAATAACTAGACCCTGAATAACAAAAACCAAGGAAGCAGGAACCTGTGCCGTACGCTGCATCATGTTTGCTCCAACACGCAATGCGCCGAAAAACAAGGCCGCAATAACCACACCTGCCGGGTGCAGTTTACCCAGTAACGCAACTGCCATGGCATCAAAACCATAACCCGAACTAAAACCATTGACCAACCGGTGATGAATAGCCGCAACTTCAACCATTCCCGCCAATCCCGCAAATGCCCCGGATAGCCCCATAGCCAGCACTAGGTTCTTTTCTACATTAATACCGCTGGTATGGGCAGTTGTTTGACTTAACCCCACTGCGCGCATCTGATAGCCGATAGGTGATCGCCACAGGAGAAAATACACAACCAAAATAGCGATGATCGCAAACAACACGCCTAAATGAAACCTTGTACCAGTAACCATAATCGGTAGCCAAGCCTGTTTGGCGATCATTGCCGACTGAGGAAAATATCCGGGAGGTTCACGCAAAGGAATATCTAAGAGATATGTCACAAAAAAAATGGCAATATAGTTAAGCATAATGGTGTTAATTACTTCAGAAACACCCAATTTAGCCTTCAAATATCCCGGAATAGCACCCCACAGGCCACCGCCAAGCATGCCGGCAAGCATAACAAGAGGAATAAGTACAAAGCCTGGCAGCATAGTAAAGTAAATGCCTGCCAGTGTAGCCATAAGCCCCCCCATAACAATCTGTCCTTCCGCACCAATAGAAACGAGCCCTGTGCGGTAAGAAATAGTCAGACCCAACGCCGCAAGTAAGAGAGGTGTCGCTTTTACTACCGTCTCGGCAAAACTACGGAAATTGCCAAAAGCTCCGTCAATCATGCTCGTGTAGGCTAGAATCGGGTTAACGCCGGAAAGGGCAATAATTGCTGCCGAAACCAATAAAGCAAGAAATAGAGCAACCAGCGGCCCTATTAAGTCCGAAAACATAGTTTTTGTTTGTGGTTTTCGTTCAATCATAATTTGAGAATTTCCCAGCTTTATGTTCATTCACACACACCCAGCCTTTCTTGAGGAGTTCCTCCCATCATTAAACCAATATCTGTAATCGAAACTTCACCAGGAATAAACTGTCCCATAATCCGCCCTTCGTACATTACGATCACCCGGTCTGACACCAGCAATACTTCATCTAAATCAGCCGAAATCATTAAAACCGCGGCCCCTTTTTCTTTTTCTGCGAGCAATCGCCGATGAACGAATTCCGTTGCCCCAATGTCAAGTCCTCGTGTAGGCTGCACTGCCAAAATAAATTGAGGACTGCGGGTAAATTCACGCGCCAAAATAACCTTTTGCTGATTACCGCCGGAAAAATTGCGTATAATAGCATCATAATTAGGCGGCCGTACGTCAAATTCTTTAATAAGTTCTTGGGCAATATCCTGCATTTTTTGTGGCTGGAAAATACCCTTACACGTAAGCGGCGGCTCATCATAAGTATCAAGTGCCATGTTTTCCGCTACAGTAAAATCAAGTACCAATCCCTGCTTTAATCGATCTTCTGGAATGTGAGCCATACCAAGTTTAATTCTCTTGCGGATAGGCATATCGGTAATGTCTTTCCCGTTCAGACAAACTTGCCCTTTGGTTACTGCTCTCAACCCCATAATACTTTCGGCTAATTCCCGCTGACCATTACCATCAACACCGGCTACGCCTACAACTTCACCTTTTTTTATGCATAGTGAAAATTCATTAAGACATGACACCGGCAAATCACCTTCTGCACAAACGCCATGTAGTGCAAGCAAAGCTTCCGAACTGGCAACAGGCGTCTTGGCATATTCGAGAACAACGCTGCGTCCAACCATCATGTCCGCTAAAACCTCTTTGGTAATCTCTGCAGTTTGCACCACATCGACAAAACCGCCTTGGCGAAGTACTGTCACGCGGTTTGAAATTTGCATAACCTCCCATAATTTGTGTGAGATAAAAATCACCGATTTACCCATCGCCACAAATTGACGCAGAATCGTAAACAGTTCTTTAACCTCTTGGGGAGTGAGTACGGCTGTCGGTTCATCTAATATCAAGATGTCCGCTCCGCGGTAAATGGCCTTGAGTAGTTCTACCTTTTGCTGGGCACCAATGGATAAATCTTTTACTAAAGCCTTGGCATCTACCTGAAAGTTAAACTGGTCACTTAGCTGCTGTACTTTTTCTACAGCTTTCTCCATATCTAGTTTTTTAAGATTTGCCGTAAGACCCAAAATTACGTTTTCAGCTACCGTTAAAGTCGGCACCAGCATAAAATGCTGATGAACCATTCCTATGCCTAAACTAATGGCATCTTTGGGCGAATCAATATCGGTAAGCTGGCCTTTAAGATAAATTTCGCCTTCCTCAGGCCGATAAAACCCATAAAGAATATTCATTAGCGTCGTTTTTCCCGCGCCATTTTCACCAAGCAACGCATGAACTTCGCCTGACTTGACAAAAAAAGTTACTCCATTACAGGCTTTGACGTTGGCAAATTTTTTGGTAATATTACGCATTTCTAATATATTTTGAGTATCCATTTGTTCCTCCTCGCTAAAGTGCAGCACATAAGTACTGCACTTTAGTCATCAAGCAATTACTTTTCAAAAACTGATTTAGGTAATATACCTTGCGTTTTCAAGGAACCATCTTTGATCTTAGCCATAACTTCCTGGATTTTTTCCTTTGCCCCTGTCGGCAGCTTGGCATCATTGCCATGATAATCAGAAAGCAGAATTGCTCCTTCATTTATTCCCATCAGGTATAGCGCTGGTTTTGCTTCCTTATTGACTGCTTCTTTAATAATTGAATCAATCATTAAAGTAACGCTCTGAATTGCTGAAACAAACACAGTATCTGGAGCCACGTTATATTGATCACTAATATAGCCGATTGCCTTAATTTTCTTGGTTTTAGCAGCATCTATTACACCTAATGTAGCCTGATTTGCATTACCGCCCACAACGTCGGCACCTTGTTCAATCATAGCCATAGCCATTTCTTTACCTTTAGGCACATCTGTCATCGTTTCTGTAAAGCCTGTCAATACTTTAGCATTTGGATTTACGTATTTAGCACCAGCCTCAAACCCAATCAACCCGTCTTGGATGTGCGGTAATTTTGTCCCGCCAATCATCCCAACTACGTTTGTCTTGGTAATTAAACCAGCGACTGCACCTGCCAGAAAACCTGTCTGCGGTGTATTGAAACGCAAGGATAACATATTTGGTTCTTGAAAACTGTCGCCATTTACAACAGCAAACAATACGTTAGGGTACTGTGGTGCAATTTGTTTAACTACATCACTAAACTCAAAACCATGCAAAATAATTAAATCATACCCTTTATCAGCATAATCGCGAATTACAGATTCAAAGTCAGGCTGTGGTACATTCTCGGTATACGCCGTTTCTACCTTATATTTTTCTTTAGCCTGCATCAGTCCTTTGTACGCCGACTCATTCCAGCCAGCGTCATTAATTGGTCCCGTCATTACCATGGCAACCCGAAACGCTTTATTTGCTGCACTTTTTTCTTGTTTTGTTTGAGAACTGCATCCAGCCAAAACTCCCATAGAGAAAATAATAACCATTACCCATACTAACATCTGCTGTAATCTTGTTTGCTTCATAATAACCTCCTAATAATTTGTACCTTTTGCAGTGCAAACAGCTACGAAAAATATCCTGCTTGGACTACCAATTCATTTGCTTTTTGTTGTTCATCCACTAATACTTTTTCTTCGTCTACTTTTACAAAATTCCCATTATTAAGAACTACCCTCCCATTAATCATCACCTTTTCTACAGCTCTGTTTCCCCCGGAGTAAACCAGCGATGCAACTGGATCATGCACTGGACACATCCTAGCACACCGATAAGGATTAACTATAAAGAAATCTGCTTTTTTGCCGACTTCCAGCGATCCAATTTCTTTTTCCATGCCTATGCACTTTGCAGCATCTATTGTTGCCATTTCCAAAACACGCTGTGCGGTCATAGCCAAAGGATCAATCAAATGTACCTTTTGTAATAAAGCAGTGGTTTTAATTACCTCCAAAAGATCATTGCAATTATTGCTTGCGGCTCCATCAGTCCCCAAACTAACTGTTAAACCGGCCTGATGCATTTTAGGCACTGGAGCAACCCCTGAAGCCAGATACATATTAGAAACCGGATTATGAGAAACTTGAACTCCATACTTCTGAAACATCTTGAATTCTTCTTCTCCGGTTTTTACACAATGGACGGCCAATAACCGATTTGTTAACAGGCCGCTATTAATGAAATAGTCAAGTGCCGAAGTATTATATTTTTTGCGGCAAACAATCTCATCGGTATCAGTTTCATACATATGCATCATGACAGGAATGTCATATTGACGAGAAAATTCGCTTGTTTCCTGCAGGCTTTCTAAAGAAAGCGCCCAAGCCCCCGCCGGTGCCAGCCAAATGTTTGTCATCTGATCAGGCTTTTCAAATCTTTCCTTTAAGCGCAGGACATCTGAAAAAACGTTCTGTGTTTGTTCAATCAGTTCTGCAGGAAAACCGCTGTCGCGCCCGGTAGTACGAAAGCCCCGTCCGTAGACAAGCCTAACCCCTATATCCCGCATCACTGTAATTTCGCTATCAGACAAATTAGGAATCGGATGCACCTGCATATAATCGACAATTGTCGTCACACCAGAGCGAACGGCCTCAATCGCGCCGCCCGCCACCGCTGCCGCCAAATGGCTGTGCTTGAGGTGTATCCCTGCAGGCGCAATTACCTTATGCCACCAACTCTCTAAAGCAGTATCCGTTCCAAGCCCTTTTAAAAGATTCTGATATAGATGAGTGTGTGTGTTAACAAGACCGGGGAAAGCTATTTTTCCTGAACAATCTTGACTTTCTATATTACGTTCTTCGGCAAACTTGATTATTTCTGTAGAGGAACCAATCATTTTAATACGATCATCTTCCCATAAGATACCAGCATTTTTTATAATCCTTCTTGTTTCATCCATTGTTACCAGAGTTAATCCGTGCAAGGCACCGCAGGTTACTTTTTCTTCATTATTCATTATCTACAACTCACTTCCATAACATTTTCATTTTTACGATATCCGGATTAAACTTTACCGTCCCTAAGCATATTGGCTTATCTTCAATTGTGTAAAAGGTTTCCTTCCATGAAATCATCGCGCTTCCTGACATTATGCCAAATAAACATTCTTCAAATTTTCCTGCCACCATTGGACTAATTTCCTGGATGCCATGCGTCAATTTTTGCTGACAATACTCTTCAATAAATGAATTAAGATCAAATTGACTTTCTATTTCTGACCGCTCTCGAACAAAATAACAGTAAGAAATCCGATTCTGTGCATGTATCGCCGCTCTGCCATTAGCGTAAAAAGTTCGATCATATACAGCAATTTTACTGTCGATACTTATTTGCAAATCCTTTGCAACAGCAGCATCTGGTTTTTCCAAGCGTAACACTGAATAGGTTGAAGTTACACTATGTCCACCATCTTTCAGTAAATCTACAAAATCAGAAAAGCGGTCAATTCGCATCTTTGTTTCTAAGGTACTTTTATGAATAAAGTTACCCAACCCGTGTCGTTTACTGATGATTCCTTCCTTATTTAATTCGAGCAGCGCTTCGCGCAATGTCGCCAAACTGACCTGCAATAACTTTGCTAACTCATCTTCCGTCGGTAGTTTGTTGCCACAAATTTTATTTGTTTTAATCATTTCTAAAATAATATTTTTAACCAATTGAGCCCGCGTTAGAATCATATATTTAATTCTCCTATTCATCAGGTCACTGAATGACTTAATAAGCAAAAAAATACTACTAAAAAATGTAGCTCTGCAAATAATAAACTATTTGCAGAGCTACATCGCTCACTTATCTTCTATTAATTTTTATAATATACCATTTCGACAATTCTTGCAAGTACTATATAAAAAATAATAATATTAATTAGCATTTTTGCCCATGTTTCCATAGCATCTTCATCTTTACTATTTCCTGGTTAAACCTTACGTTACTAAGGCAAATCGGTATATCCTCTAGTGTATAAAATATTTCTTTCCAGGAAATCATAGGGCTTCCTATCTTAACGCCAAATAACTGTTGATCTTTTTTCTCAGCAAGAATAGGCGTAATTTCCTGAATGCCATGTGTCATTTTTTGCCCACAATATTCTTCAATATAAGAAGTTAGATTACTCTGCCCCTCTGCTGCCGGCTCCTTTACAAACCAGGAATAAGGTATTCTATTTTGAGCATAAATTGCAGCTTTGCCATCCGCAAGAAAAATCCGCTCACACATAACAATTTTACTATCCTTCGGTATATTCAGATCCTTAGCAATCTCCGAATCAGGCACAGCTAAGTGTGCACCAAAATAGGTTGAACTTGGCACATAGCCTCCGTCTTGCAATAAATCCGTAAAATCGGTAAATCGATCTATCCTCATTTTTGTTTCTAATGTACTTTTGTGAATAAAGTTTCCTAACCCATGCCGTTTACTGATAATGCCTTCTTTATTCAATTCTAAAAGTGCTTCCCGCAATGTCGCCAAACTAACTTGCAGTTGTTTGGTTAATTCATCTTCCGTCGGGAGCTTATTGCCCTTAATCTTATTTGTTTTAATCTTTTCTAAAATCTCGTATTTTGCCAACTGAACTCTGCTAACTGCTCTAATTTTCATCACCCTATCTAAAAGTTTCAGAACCATCATTTATACTAAATCCTGTTGTTTTACCGCAACTACAAATATAACTAATATTTACATTATAACCTTTTCGCAAAATTATACAATGTAACAAAAATAATTAATGTGCCCTAATGAATCGCTACCCCTTGCTAATACTGAGTTACTAAGCAAATACTTTATATACTTGTTCAGCCTGATTTTTACATGTATATGAATATGCTTATGAACAAAAATTCTTCTGGCTTTGCTAAAGATACGGTCTACCGATTCTTAAAATCCTTCCACATTAACTGGCTTCGTTTTACGTCGCTGCTTTAAATCTTCTTCTGTTACATTTTTATATTTGTCCCTGGCCCAATTAATTCAGCAACTGATCTGCATAGACCAGTCGAATGCCGGCAGCCTCCATTTCGGAGATCATCTCCCGCACCGCGATGACCGTATTGGGCCGGGCATGGCCGATAACAGTTACATTGCCATTTTTATGAGCCATATCAACTGCTTTACGCAGTTGTTTTTTTATTAGTTCTACATCTGAACTGTTATCCACAAACAACTCATTTTCCCCGCTTCTCACACCTAGCTGTCTCGCAACCTCTGCGCCCACCGTTGTGCCAATAGTGCGGCTGTCAATAAAAAACAGATTCTGTGATTTCAAAACCCCAAGTACAGCCTTCATGACCCGACGATCAGATGTTGCTCTTGAGCCTTGGTGGTTATTGACCCCTTTAACCCCTGGTACAGAAGCGAGAGCTTGGGCTACTGTCTGCTTGATTTCATCATCACTCATACTAACAGTGATCACGGTCGGCTCTGTCGCTGCGCTAGCGTCCATTGGCTCTAGCGGCAAATGCAGTATAACCAGGTGACCTGCACTCAGCGCTCTGGAGGCAGCCTCATTGCTATAGGTACGATAAGGCAAAACGGCAAAAGTAAATGGCCTTCCCATATCGGCAAAATCAGCAACAGGCCCCATGGTATAACCACAATCATCGATTACGATCGCCATATTTCCCGTCCCAGCTTCGCCCTTGGGTTTTGGTGGTGCAGCCTGCGGTAATGTGCCGTTAGCTTTAACAATATATAAGCGGTCAGTCACTATCGTAAGCGGCTCGCTATTAAGAACATCCTTAATTCCCACATCCATCCGTACAGCTGATACGCCATTATAATTATCCGGTTCATTCCCGATGACTTTACCGCCTGCTTTGCCAACCAACGGAGCCAGGGCCTGCTCAACTCCTTCCAAGGACATGGTTTCCGGGATCACCAGCAGCATACTCCGGGTATGCCAGCGGATACGTCCCTCCACCCCTTTGCGGGAAATTTCCCGTTGTTCCTCTTTACCTTCTTTCGGAGTTATAGACGCCTTTGCCAACCCCTTATCCACAGCAGTATGAATCTTGGAAGCCGTTGTTGTGAAGTCAACCACCACTCCCGCTCCCGTCTTTTCCAGTTCATAGCCAGGACCAGGTGACGGCAATTTTTCTGGTGTCTGCATTGTCTGATAATAGATAACAGCTGCTAAAAAAAGCACAATTACCGCTATCCATTTCCATTTATTATCTTTTTTCGCCATCGAAAATTCTCCTCGCCTATACACTTACTTTTCATAATAATTATATATTCCGCCTCCTACTATGTCTACTTATTCTAGTATTTAGCCACTTTACCTAAACGTAACATAAAGTTAACAAGACCTTAAATTACCAGGGGAGGAGAATTAGCTGGAAAGAATAACATGTATTATATTGAGTAAATTGTTTCTATCTTAGTACTAAGCCGCATCTTCCCGCAAAATGCATGTAGACAAAGGAGTATCTGCCATGAGCTTTCTAAAAAAATCTACTACTACTATCACCAGGTCACTAACTACTATAAAAACCTTCATAACTGCTACTCTGCCTGTAAAATTAAAATTTCATTACCAACTAAGTTTACGCACTAAGCTGCTTGCCGTTGTAGCTATCTTCTCCCTGTTATCAATTAGCATTGGCATCGTTGGCTTGCATGGCATAAAAGCATCCAACGATGCTTTGAGGAGCATGTACACTAGTCGCATTATAACCCTACAAGAACTTAAGCTTATGTCTGACGCACTTACAGTGAATGTTGTAGAAACCTGTCATAAGATTAGTGACGGCCATATGGCCTGGGCTCTGGGCCGAAACAAACTTACTGAAGGCACCACAATTATTAAGCAGCAGTGGACCACTTACAAAAACCATGTAGCTACAACTGAAGAAGAACGGCTGGTTGCTCAGATAGACGGTTTTTTAGGAATTGCTGAGGGTGCACTTGCCAATGCCACTACCATCATGATAAAAGAAGACAAACAAGCGTTGAATGCTTTTATGATTGAAGAATTATACGCAAGTATTGAGCCAGTCTCAGGTAAACTGTCTGAACTCATGGACCTCCAACTGGAATTAGCCCAAAAAGAATATCAAGCCGCTACTGACAGATATCATTGGCTCATCGTGCTGTTTTCAATCATGATTATCGCCGGACTAAGCACAGCCATTGCCTTGGTCCTATTTATCCTCCAACGAACTCTCCGCGAAATCCACGATATGGTTACTTACGTCGAACAAGTGGCTACAGGTAATCTGGCAATGCCCGAAATTTCTATCACCGCTAATGATGAGCTGGGACGTCTGGGTATTGCCATCAATGCCATGGTCATTAACCTGAATTCATTGGTAGGAACCGTTTCCTCATCAGCGAATCAGGTAGTGATTGCCTCAGAGGAAACAGCAGCATCTGTTGAGCAGGTCTCGACTACCGCTACTGAGTTGGCAGGTTATAGTACCGACTTGGCCGCTGCTGCTGCTGTCGGCACAGTTTCGGTTATCGAAGTATCTAAATCATTATTAGAACTCTCCTCACTCATTGAAATTGCCAAGCGTGAAGCCACGTCAGCGGTAGCTAACTCACAATCGACACTGAACACCGCCCTGGACAGCCGTCGAACCATGGCCAGTACCGTTGTCCGCATGAATAACATCCGGAGCAAAACACTGGAAACCGAGGAGCTTATTGGAACCCTTAATCAATATATCGCCAAAATTGGTGCTATTACCGACACCATAACAAGTATTGCCTCCCAAACAAGCTTGCTTTCTCTAAATGCGGCTATCGAAGCTGCCCGGGCAGGTGAGGCTGGCCGCGGTTTCGCGGTAGTAGCACAAGAAGTCAAAAAGCTGGCCGAGCAATCTACGCAGGGAGCCACTGAGGTTGCGGCACTTATTCAAAGAATAAAGGAAAGCACTGCTGACGCCGTTCAGGCTATGCAAGGCAGCCGAGCCGAAGTGGAAAATGGCGTAGCCAGTGCCGGTCAGGCTCAGCAGGCGTTAAATGATATTTTTTCAGCAGTAACCAGCACCGTAACTGACATTGAAGCCGTGCTGTCCATCACCGATGAAGAAGTCACCCATTCAGATAGGATTATTGATTTAATTGACTCTTTGGCAACTGTAATTGAAAATACGGCAGAACAGGCCGAAACAGTCTCAGCAAACACCAAACAGACCGCTGCTGTCATGGATTCGCTGGCAGTCAATTCTACTCAAACCAATCAAATGGCGGCTAGCTTAAAAGTTGCCATTGAATTCTTTACGACAGACAATAAAAATATGAATCATTTGGAGGTATAAGAGAATGGAAAATCACGTATTTCATATTGAAAACAGTCAGGTCATCGCAAATTTGACAGGCAGCTTGCAAGGAGAAGCAGCCGCCCAGCTCCGGGCGACGCTGCTAACGTATATCGCAGACGGCTACAACAATTTTACAGTTGATTTTTCCCATGTAAGCAATATTGATTCAACCGGATTGGGTATTCTTGTTACTATTCAAAAACGCGCCCTACAAAGTGGCGGCAGCATCACTCTTCAAGGCCTGCACGGCACAGTCAAAACTGCCTTTGACCGCACCCGGCTGAGTAAAGCCTTTACCATTGCCGATGCTGAGCATGCAGTAGCATAAAGGAAATTCCAAGCCATAAATTAGTCATTTTTTGCAATATTCTAGTTTACTTAGTAAAATTTACAAGGAATTTTACTAAGTAAACTAGAATATATCCTTTAAAATCATTAGTTTATGGAAGGAGTTTACTATGGAATCTCGAACCTGCCCAGTATTAATCTGTGATGACTCAATGCTTATTCGAAAAAAACTCCGGGCCACACTTGAAGCAATGCACTGCCAGGTTTATGAAGCCAAAAATGGCCTTGAGTGTGTTGAAATGTTCAAATTACACACCCCTAACACAGTATTTTTGGATATTGTAATGCCTGAACTTGACGGCCTGGAAGCCCTTAAGCAAATCAAACAATGTGACAAAAGTGCACGTGTTATTATGCTGTCATCAACCGGCACTGCCAAAAAACTTCTCGAAGCCCTTAAAAATGGCGCTACTGATTTTATCCAAAAACCCTACACCAAAGACCAAATTGCCAAAGCGATTGGTTATATTGAATAAAAGGAGCTAATGATGTATACACAATATTTGGGTCAATACCTAATTAATACAAGCCTCATTTCTGCCGACCAGCTTTGCGAGTTACTGTCATTAGCCGAATCAACCCATGTAAAGCTTGGAGTTTTAGCCATTGATAACGGACTTATGACAGCAAGTCAAGTTGAAGAAGTACATGGCCTGCAACGAACGATGGATCGCCGGTTTGGCGAAATTGCCATCACCAAAGGCTATCTTACCCAGACGCAGGTTGATAGCCTGCTTTCCCAACAAGACAGCCGCCATTTGAGCCTAAGTCAGGCAATTATTGATAAAGGCTACCTTACATTATCACAATTAGAAACAGCACTTACTCAATTTAAGCAGGATACCCAGTTATCTACCGAACAACTCCAAGCTATGCAGACTGGCAATGTGGATGAAATCGTTCGTTTATTTCTAGATTTTCCTGATAATGATGTTCCCCAGTTCTACTATGATTATGTCGCACTTTTCCTGAAAAACTGCATTCGCTTCCTCAATGAACGCCCTGTACTGTCTTGGCCGCAACCGTTAAACCAAACAGCTGATGGCTGGTATATCTCCCAACAAGCGATTGGCAACTATACCGTTTCTACTGGAATAATCCTCAGCGATGCCGGGCTTATTGATGTTGCCAGCCGTTTCAGCCAAGAGACGTTAACCCATGTGGATGAACTGGCAAAAGATAGCGTAAGTGAATTCCTGAATTTGCATAATGGTATCTTTCTTATTAATGTATCAGATAAAGGCTTCAATCTTGATTTGCAACCGCCAGCAATAACGCCTAATACCGGTCATTATACAGGATACCGGATTCCAATCACTCTTTCCAGCGGGTGCATTGAACTTGTACTCTCTATTGCCTGATCACGAAAATATAAAAGGCACCCTAGTGTAGGAATAAATCCACAATAGAGTGCCTTTTATATTTTATGAGCGGAAATTAATGCACTGCAGCTCGATACCAAAATCTTTCTCTTTGAGCTTTTGAATAACGGCCTGCAAATCATCCTTTTTCGCGCCTGTTACCCGTAACTGATCATCCATAATCTGGGCCTGGACTTTCAGCTTCTGTTCTTTAATATAGCTGACAACCTCTTTGGCCTTTTCTTTGCTGATGCCCTTTTGAATGGTGACAGTTTGCTTTACTGTGCCACTGAAAGCAGACTCAATTTTACCAACATCCAGACACTTTAGCGGAACATTGCGTTTAACCATCTTGCTTCTAAGAATATCAAGCATGGCTCCCAGCTTATAGTCATCTTCAGCCGACAATTTTAAGGATTCTTTATCCAAAACCATTTCCGCTTTGCTGCCTTTGAAATCGTAACGCTGCCCAATCTCTTTCGTTGCCTGATTGACTGCATTATCCATCTCTTGCAGATCTACTTCTGATACAATATCGAAGGAACAATCCTTTGCCATAAATTATAACTCCTTTCCTACGAAAATATAGTCCAAAAATATAATACCATATTTCTCTATTTTCTCCAAAAAAACCTGCTATTAATGAGCAAGGTACCCTTTCGCCCACGTTAGCATAGGATAATAAAGGAAAATAAGGGAGGAATTATGTAATTACCTTTGCGTAAAACTCAAGTTTTTCAAAAATCTATTTTGAAACTCCGGCTGTGCGGCCAGTTCTATATAGCTGACTTTATTGGCTATACTAACGCATCTCTGCATTTTTTCTGCAGATAATAGTGCCTGAACTGCACCTGTCCCGGCCGCATTCCCAACAGAACGGATAGCCTCTCTTTTGAATCCTGGTAACAAGCCAATTGTTAAGGCACTATCAATATCAACATAATTCCCAAAGGCACCCGCTAAGCATACTTCCTTGTATTGAGTTTCAGCAGGCATCCTATCTATTAAAAATTGGATACCGGTGCATATTGACGATTTTACCAGTTGGAGCTGACGCACATCATTCTGCGTAATTGAAATGTCAGCCCCACTGGCACTATTTTCTCCTTCATAAAGAACAAATTCCCATTGACCATCCTTTTCTTTCAACCGTTGCCGTAGATGGTCTGGTAAGTTTGCCCGCTCAGGCTTGTTAAACCGTCCGCTCTCCTGCAATATACTATTTTTTACCATCTCACCAATGGCCTTTACAATGCCTGAACCACAGATACCAGTAGGTGTAACATTGCCAATTACTTGAACAGACACAGCCTGCTCGGTTATCGTGACATCACTAATAGCACCATCTGCCGCCCTCATACCGTCCCGGATATGAGCCCCTTCAAAGGCAGGCCCGGCTGCCGTCGAACAGACATACAGCTTTTTTCCATCCCCGAGAGCCATCTCGCCATTAGTGCCTAAATCTACCATTAGTATTGGTTCTACCGCAATATCCTGATCTACAGCCAGAATAGCTGCCGTCGTATCTGAGCCAACAAAGCTGGCAATATTCGGCAGCATAATAATTTTCCCTTGTGGATTTATATCCAGTTCCAGCGCCTTGGGACTAAGCGGCGATATATAATTAAACAGAGCGGCATATGGCTTTCGCACCAGCGTCGACGGTGAAATTGCCAATACTAAATGTGCCATCGTAGCATTACCAGCAATGGTTCCGGCATAAATATGGTTTTGTGTCACCTCCACTGAGCTGCATAACTCAGCGATAATTTGATTTAAACAATGCCGGATAAGCTCCGACAGCCGTTCCAGCCCGCCCTCCAGTTCATGCGTAGCTTGAATCCGGGAAATAACATCAGCCCCCATTGCGGCTTGCGGATTATTTTTAGAGCATACTGCAACTATCTTTTTGGCGTTAATATCTACCAGCATGCCTACAACGGTAGTTGTACCGATATCAAATGCCACACCATACAGCATACTTGACGTATCCCCTGCTTCAACTGCAATAACCTTACTATCAAGCATTGTAACGGTTATGAGCTTAGGGTTTGTTTCCAGCACTTCACTTAATTGCCGCAGTATTGCAGCACTCGCAATATTCCCCGTGTTGTCGAAAACACTATCAGTTGGTTTACTTTTTCCTAGCGCCTGACGAATCATCTCCTGCAAAGAATAATGATTATCTACAGTAGGATAGGCCGGTGCCAAAACAACCTTTTTGAGTAAAGGCATATCATCGTCAATAACTATTTCAAAAGCTTGTCCTTTTTGACTTACCTCCGCCCTTTTCAGTACAATGGTGATATCGCCCTGGGGATAAACCTGGCACGCCTGATACATATTGTCCTTATCCGGCTGAATTTCAATTCCGTCTTTACCGCTAACAGGGCCCTCAAGAACCTGTATTTTACACTTACCGCATGTACCTCTGCCACCACAGTTAGCTTCAAGAAATATGCCGCCATCAATGAGAGCACGCAAAATTGTTTTTTCCCGCTCGCATGGCAAAGATCGTTCTTCGCCTTCAATACGTAATGTATACACTGAAGATGCCTCTATCATGTGTAAACCCTCTTTCGCTTCTTAAAATAGTAAAACTATAAATAGAAACCAAAAAGAAGAACCACTACTTTACGCTGGTAGTTCTTCTTTTGGCAGAATGTATGTAACACGCCTCTAACGGGAGTAGAGACGCCGAAACATCATGGTAGTATCACAATTAGCAATTGCCACAGCTGTCCCTGCGTAAAATGGCGAGTGAATCATTCACTATTTCTTCTACAGTCTTTTTACTATGCCCAAAAACTAATACATTGATATCCAAACTAACACTATTAAATTCACTGGATAAGCCAGTTTGCCACTCGGCCGACGACTTTACGTCCAGGTGGTCAAGTCTTGTAAGCGATAAAAACAGAAACTCTTCATTCGTTACTTTGGCAAGCACCTTAATATGGCCCACGATAATACCATTATGGGCTAAAGGTCTGCCAAGATCTTGGATCAGTTGCTTTACAAGTTTTTCAACATTTAACTTGGTAACAGGCTTATCAAAGCTAATGGTATGAGTTTTACTAAAAACGGTAGCATCAGTTAGGGTTGTAGGTGTCTGTTTGCTGTTGATTTTGAATTTGTGTTTGAGTTTATTCAAAGCGAATTACCTCCTCTATTATATCTGGAGGCAATTTATCTGCTGCACTGGCTACCTTAATCGGTGCAGTGTTGACTAGTTCACGAATGTCATTGATAATTTCCGTCCTGTCAGAACCAGCAATATCGGCCTTGTTAATAATAACAAGGTCTGTTTTCTCTACCTGTCCGGTAACAAGGGGGCCAAGAACTTCTTTTAACTCCGGCCAACGCCCCATATCAACAATCGTTATTGTCTTAAACCCGGTATAAAAGTTGCAATATTCATTAATCAATTTAGCGATATTACCAGGAATTGCTAACCCGGTCATCTCAATGATCAGCCAATCCGGCTTAATAGTTTCATTGATCTCTCTTACCGCAGTTATTAGGTCACTTGTAATTTGACAGCATACGCAGCCACCAAACAGCGGCCTTACTTGTAAGCCGCTATCAGCTAACAACTTATCATCAATACCGGCTTCGCCAATTTCGTTTTCAATAAGAGCTACTGTCTCATGCTTATTTTCGGTAATATATTTGGCAATTTGCAGTATTGTGGTAGTTTTACCTGAACCTAAGAACCCGCCGAACAGTAAAATACGCATTCATTCCCCACCTTTACCTACTCACGTAAGCTATCTAATAGTTACAAAACCAGTATACCATCTATCTACCAAGTTAGGAAGTATCTTGGAGCCGCTACCGAAATAATCCGGATTGCCCTGCAACCCGGATTATTTCTAGAATAAATAGTATTTCTTGGCAGTGCATACTATGCTATTACTAGTTGGGGATCATACCACCTAGTTAATGCCCGAAGCTTTCTTGGACATTTCAACTGCGTCATAAGCATTCTTACAATAGCCGTCTGCTGCGCACCATGTAGCAACACTTTCGTCAACCGGGCCGCCGCCAACCAGAATAGTTGCTTTTGTACCAGTAGCTTTTACCGCTGCTACAGTTTCTTTCATCACATCAAAAGCAGTTGTCAACAGACAGAACATGCCAACTACGTCCGGATTATGAGTTTTTACTGCCTCAATAAAGGTTTCGATCGGGGCATCGACACCAATATCCACGACTTTGAAACCGTTACAGCTTAGAATTGTAGAAACAATATTTTTACCGATATCATGAATATCATCTTTTACAGTTCCCAGGATAACTGTGCCAACAGCTTTTTTATCGCCGTTATCTGCAAGGGCCGAACCCAGAAGAGCGGCTGCATTTGAAAACACTTCGGCAGACATAATCAATTCGGACAGGTAGTAGTCACCAGCTTCATACAGTTTGCCTACGCCTTCCATACCTTCTTGCAGCTGCCCAAGAATCTCAACTGCTGACACACCGGCTGCAAGTTGTTCATTTACTGACGAAATTACTAAATCTTCCTCTAATTCAATTACCGCTTTTACCAAATCAATATTTGCCATTTCAAATTCCCCCATATCATTAATTTATTTTAAATTAGATACGATACTCGTTGCGTCACCTGCATCACAGGCTTATTCATAAATTCCTTTTCTATGAGCCTTAAGATAGTTTTTACAAAATCTATCATTGCCTAGTAAAGCTTGTCCTGCGTATACCACGCCCATCATAGCTTTATCTGTTGGGTTAAGTATATAGCCATCCATTCCTACAGTCATGGTTTGAACTACAAATAAGCGATTGAGAACAGCCCGATTAGGAAAACCGTAGGAGATATTGCTCAAACCACAGGTAAGGTGTACTGCGGGATATTTTTGCTTAATAGCATAAATAGCATCCAATACAGATTTGCCATACTTATCATTGGTGCTTAATGGCTTAATCAGTGGATCAAGGTAGATATCGTCTTGCTGAATTCCCTCTTTTTCCATGTCGTCAACCAACTTGCTGGCAATTCGTAAACGGTCTTCAGCAGTTTCCGGCATGCCGGCATCTTCAATACAAAGAGCGACTATCTTTGCGTTGAACTCCTTTACCAGAGGAATAACTGCTTGGTAGCGCTTCTCTTCAGCAGTTGTGGAATTAATCATTCGCTTGCCATTAGTAGTCTTGGCCAGCATTAACCCGGCTTTTAAAGCATTCTCGTCAGGACTATCGATACATAGAGGTATGTCGGTAACCTCTTGGATGGTATTTACCAGCCATTCCATACATTCAATTTCCTGTCCGACCATTGTTCCGCAGTTTACGTCCAGATAATTAGCACCGGCTGCCGCTTGCTGTTTGGCAACCTCTTGGATGTATGCTGCGTTCCTTGCTTCTACTGCTTCACGAATCGCCTTGCGGCTAGTGTTAATGAGTTCTCCGATTATTAACATGTAAGCTTTATTCCTCCAATCATTTTTATACGTTGTATATACATCTATATGTATAATAACGCTAGCCTTACATCTTGTCAATACTATTTATCTCATATTTCAAAAAAATCATACATTCTCAGTTGTCCACATGCTTTAGATCTGTTAAAACACAAAGAAACCAGACAATTAAGCCTGGTTTCTCATAAAGACTTTACTGCGGCTTATACACAAATACTATTCGTAATGGAAGAAGAATTAGTCATTATCGATGACGTTGAAATTATTAAATATGGCATAACGCTTCCCAAACGTTAATACATATTAACCGCAAAAGCAGCCGGAAACGGGGTGTGCACGTTCCCGGCTGTTTTATGCTTACCCTAATTATCTAAATTTGTAATTGTATGAAATGTTAACCGTGCTTCACCACATCAACATCTACAACATAAACCAGCCCTCGCGTGACCATTTCAGATATAGCCGGCAACACAGCGCTGATTTTTTCCTCTGTATCGACCGCTTCGATAACCATAGGCAGATCAGCCGACAAATCTAAAATCCCTACTTTTTTGATGAGTTTGTCCACTCCGTATCCTTCAACGCCTCGACTAGCCGTAACCCCGGCAATACCGGACTCTTTGAGTTTATAAATTATCGCGTGATAAAGATTTTTTCCCTCATATTTTTGCAGTTCTCCAACGTAAATTTTCAGTAGTTTACACTTTCCCGACTGCAATATCATATCAATTCCCTCCTTCTTTTTAAGCCCCGCAGAGATAACCGATGCCGCAGCACAATAGCCCGACGATCACGCTTCCGGCAACATAATTGAAAAAGTTTTTCCATTCCCCATCTTCCACCAACCGGATACTTTCATACGCAAAAGTTGAGTGTGTCGTGTAAGCACCTAAAAAACCAATTTGAAAACCATAGCGTTCGATGATGACCCGGTTAATTGGAAGGCCCGCAATATGGGCAACCGATAAACCGAGAAGAAACGAACCGGTTATGTTAATTAAAAAGGTCGCCAAGGGAAATGTCATAAAATAATGTCTGCCTACTATCAGTCCAATGCTATATCGTGCCAAGGCGCCCGCAATGCCACCAACACCAATGATGAATATTTCCATACTGTTACCCCTCCATATCACCAATAGTTTCTATATCCGCCTGTCTATTGGCCTTGATTTTTTCAACACCACGGGCGGCAACAAAACCGAATGCCGACATGGCAATGCACAAAAAAATACTGGAAAATAAATATAACCCAACGTACCAATATTGATGAGCGAAAAATAATTGAACCGTTTCTAGAGAAAATGTAGAAAATGTCGTAAATGCACCGAGGAACCCAGTGGAAAATCCCAATCGAAGAAACGGACTGATTACTAATAAGTCTAAAGTAACAGTAAGAAATAGGGACAATATAAAGCAGCCCAGCAAATTAATAACCAGTGTTCCCCATGGAAATCCTGTACTGTTTACTAAGTCAACAAAGAGTTGACCCATACCAAACCGGGCTATAGCTCCCAGAAAACCACCAACCGCTACTGCAAAATATCTCACAAGCTTCACCTCCTCTCGGTGCGCACGTTGCGCGCTTCATATATATTTCACAGAAATCATCGCTCCTGCACTGCGATGTAAGACAACCGACTTACCTCACGCGAAAGCCTCTGGGGGACAATAGCATGTCGGTAAAGGGATTAGACAGCGCCTGCTGTCGAGTGGTCTGGCGAGTCAGGCCATATAATGGTAAAGCCTGTGGGCTGAATCCGGGTCTATGGCTTAGTGCGCTGCCGGACATTCTACTTCAAGAACTTCCACAAGACATCATCAATATGGTAACCAAGTTCTGCGCGGGCTATTGACTCAGCAGCACGGCTACTGCAATTTCTTTGAAGGCTGGCGCATCCAATACATCATACAATTTTCCATAGCTAAAACGCTGGCTCGCAAGTTTGACATCAGCCTCAAGAAAGTGTTCGCTCGCTACAGTAAGCGGCTCTCGGTGACCTATGAAAACACCAAGGAATACGCTCGATCTGTCAGCCTGGCTCTGTATACATCGTTTGCGAGGCGTCAGCATGTATCACAGGAAAACGAAGAAGAAGCTTGTTAAGCCGTACTCACCGATTATCACTGTCAAGCTTGCAATCAACCGGCGTCAGATTCCTTTATGCGATCACTGTTTTACCAATGTCAATACGAACAGACTTCAACTCAATCAGGTTAACCGACGATAATTCATTTGGAATATGGAGAGCCGTATGCGGTTAACGTCGCTTGTACGGTTCGAGAAGGGGCGAGTTACTTTGCTAATCGCCTATTTCATTGTTATGCTAAATTTCTCCCCGACAAAGTCGATATACTTAGCATGTGGTATTCGCTTACACAACAATAAACTCCTACCAGCAAGGTATACTGGTAGGAGTCATCACCGCATTAGCGGATTTAATGGCGAACTCCATCGCCGCTATTTATAAATAATTATTACTAAATTATCTACATTTTTCAATTTCAATATTATGCTCTTTTTGCCAATTTGTCAATATTTTTTCTGAAAGTTCCTGAAACCTTAAAAGACATGGACTCTGCCTCATTGTGAGAAATAATGAGAAGGAGTAGAACTACTGCAGTAACCTCCTTACCAAAATACTAAAGACTATCATGTGGGAATCTCAAAATAAAAATTAGTTTAATGGTCATTCTCCGCAAGCTCCTGTACATCGGCTCGCCAACACAACAGTACATGGAATTACCGCCTTTAGATCGAGAGACCGTGTGTGTTATTATTGTAGTGCTGATGATTATTACCCGCATTATTACGACTTACCAATATTCTGCAACTATAGAATGTCCCAAATCATCCCAGCCCCACAAGCCCTATCCTACCTAGAACGTCCCTTCGCTTCTTCTTACACATATCAATTTTGGAATAGGTTATCTTTGGATACAAGTCAAGGCTCCCGCCTCTATAGGCGGCGTTCATTCAGGTGGAGTAGACTCTCCACCTGAATCCCAATGTTTCAGCTATGCTGAAACGAGTTCACTGACTGCTCCTCTGCTTCTTAATTTCTATCAACTTCTTACCCCATTTGGCAAATTCATCAAGAACTGGCAAAAGTGTCTCCCCAATCTCTGTTAATGAATATTCAACACGTGGCGGTATTTCGTTGTACTGCACTCTATTAACAATTCCACTTTCCTCAAGTTCTTTAAGTGAACTTGTTAACATCATATTAGTTATTCCTACAACACATTTTTTTAATTCATTATATCTAAGCGTCCCGTTTTGACAAAGCACCCAGAGTATCGGTAGTTTCCATTTACCCTCTATAACCTTTAACGCGAATCCTACAGGGCATACATCATCATCTTCTATTGAAATAGTTACTGTATCTTTCACGTTTTACTCTCCTATACTCATAAAAAACTTACTTAGTAATAATAATCTGCATACTTGCTGTATTATTATTAGCACTTATAATTATACTATAGGAAATAAATTAATTCTATATTGGAGGTTACTCTATGAATGAAGTTCTTACATTTCTTCAGGACTGCGGAACATTTTTCATTTCCACAGTGGAAGGCAATCAACCAAAGGTTCGTCCATTTGGCTTTGTAATGGAGCATAACGGCAAGCTCTGCTTTGCTACCAGCAACCAAAAACCGGTCTATGCACAATTAAAGGCCAATCCAAACACTGAAATTTGTGCAGCAACTAAAGATGGACGCTGGCTGCGTTTAAGTGGTAAAACCGTATTCTGCACTACAAAAGAAGCTAAGGCTCAAGCACTAGAGCTGATGCCTATGCTAAAACATATGTATTCTGTCGATGATGAGATTTTTGAAATCTTCTATCTTGAGAATGGGATCGCAAATTTTTATTCTATGAGTGGCGAAAATAAAACCGTCACCCTATAATTTGCCAAAGAACCAGGAGGGCCAAAATTGGCCTCCTGGTTCTTACCGTTATTATCAATATCCATCTTAATGGCGGAAGGCTCTTTCGTCAGCCCCGGCATAGTCATACTATCGCCAGTAATGGCCACTAAAAACCTGCGCCGGCAGCAACTCTTATTTCGTGAACAGTAATGAGGGCTGTCTCTAGAGACAGCCCTCATTACCTAACAGACAAACTTAGAATAAATAATCAATCTGGCAACGAGTATAATTATCGATATCTGCATTGGTAGAAACCCTTTTAGCATTAAAGCCGTAGAAAGTTGTAAAGGTGATATTTTTGGCGATTGCCTTGCTGCCGATAAGCGCCCAGCCTTTTGCATCACTCACCGAGCCAACCATAGAGGTAGTATAAATACTATTATTGACGCCGGCTTCAAACTTACGGTAGTCAGCAGCCACACTCCAGGAACCGGGTTTGGCCGGATTAGCGGCGCCATAGGTCAGGCGATAATGGTAAAATTCTGGTTTTTGCCCATTTGTCTCAATGTCATTACGACCATAATCAGCATACAGGGTAACAGCCGGTGACAGCTTCGATGTAATATTCAGCGACGTTACATCAAATTTGCTGTCAGCACCAGTCTGTTCCTTAAACCACCAGGCACCGGCAGTAGTAGCCGGACTGACCGGATAAACAGCTTGTACAAAGAAAGCATCTTTAATCTCACCACTGGTAGTTGTCGCTGGGTCTGACAGGACAGTGCCTTTTTGCATAGCCGCATAAGGACCAAAATTAGCAAAACCTGCGGTCACTTTTAACATTTTACCTGCCGTAACTTTAAAACCATCAACCCCACCGGTGGTATTCATCCAATAGCCACCGGGATCCATTATTTGGCTAAAACGGCCAACAGTTACCGTAGTACCGTAAACACCTTTGGTGGTTAATGCGGCATCGGCCACATTGAACCGGTCAGCATCATTGCTGGTTTTGTACGTTCCCATTTCTGAATGGTTGAGACCGACGAATCGCCCGTAAAAGCTGGTATTGTCATTAATATCTGCTTTTAAATTGAAGCGTAAGCGCTCAGCAAATTTAGTGTTGCCTGAACCATCATCAATCCACCGCAGACGGGCGTCACCACTAACGGCTATACTGCCGATTTTTTTTTCCAACTTGGTAACACGTACGCCTAAATTTTCCAATTCACTGGCATATTCTTTTGATAACTTATCAATAAGTACTTTATTTTCCGCATCGGCTTTATCAGCATTCCAGATAGCCCGTGCCACCATATGTGCCATTTCATAACGGGTAATGGCCTTGTCACCGTAGAATTTGCCATCGCCATAACCGTCAATAATTCCTGCCTTCACCAGCTTATTAACGGCATCGTAAGCCCAATGCTGCGTTGGAACATCACCGAAAGGGTTGGCTGGCGCTGCCAGCGCGGTACCAGCAATACTAAGAATAAACATGAGTGCCAAAAGAGTAACTAGTTTTTTCTGCATTGGTATTCCTCCTATTTTTTGTCTGCTATTCACTATACATGTTGTTAGCAACCTGCCCCAGCTCACTGGCTAAAATAGCTAATGTTTGGCTGGCTCGCGCCATTTCCTGAATTGACGCCGTCTGACTGCCAACAATGGTATCCAGCATATTACTTTTAGCGGCAAGTTTGTTAATGGCGGCCCGAATACTGTTTAGGGCCACTGTGATTTCTTTAACCGAACTAGCACTAGCCGTGGCTAATTTACGAACCTCTTCTGCTACCACGCCAAAGCCACGGCCCAAATCACCGACCCGGGCCGCTTCAATAGCAGCGTTGAGTCCTAATAAATTGGTTTGGTCGGCTATATTTTTAATAAAACTGACAATTTCATCTGTTTGATTACTTGCCTTGGCCAATTCCTGGCTTAACAGCTCCAGGTCATTGCTTGTATTCGCAACAGTCTGCGCGCCTGCTGCCATTTCCTGCATACCTGCGGTGAGTTCCTGCGCGGACGAAGAGAGATTGGCAGCTACCGACGAGACCTCATGTTGCTTATCAAGCAGTTGGGCGGTGGTTACACAGCCGATCACCTTGCCCCCCTCTTTAATAGGCAACGCACATGCCACATAAGGTATTCCATAAGGCGACTTGTCCTGAGGTACTATTTTAATTACCCGTTCGCCGGTTGCCAGACAATCCAGGCTTGTTTGCCCCTTAACCGGCTTACCGATGTGACTTTCCGATTGATTTTCAATCAGCCTTGATACGGAACCAATAATGATCCCGTCTTTTATCACCATAACACTCATTTTCCCGATAATGATATCAGGCAGATAGGAACAAAATTCAGCAAACATGTCTAGAATCTCGACTCCAGTGCGTTGCTGTACTGCTATTACTTGTTCTGTCATTGTCCTCTCCTTGACGGTATCAAAACAAAATTCAAAAAAACTTTTGCTATTTAGTGAACCCGCCTACTATCTGACTTGTTATCGACATTCTCTTACTGGTTTTTATAATTTTATGTAAATACCAATTAGTATCCCCCCACCCTTTTATAGCATCTATATAGTATCCAACAATGATTTGCAGGCATGCCAATAGCAAGTCTTGATTGGATTTCCTATACTTATCTGAATTTGCTTATATATTAGCAAACAAATAATTTGAATTCTGCAAACTTATTTACAAATTCAGAAATTTTTGTACTATAGATAACTACCAGCTATGCTAGTGAGAGGAACGCATTTTAGCGATTTTCATTACAAAAAAAAAGCTGACTCCAGCGTCAGCTCCAATACCTCATCTTCATGTGCCTTATAGTTTTGCTACCATCACTTATTGCGCATATTCCAAAAGACGGTCCATATTATTTATAACCAGACTTCGTTTACTCATATGTCCAATGATTCCCTCACGTTTAAGCTGTGCAATGGCATTATTCAAAGTTACCCGGTGCACGCCCAAAATAAAAGCCAGTTCCTGTTGGGAAATTCCCTTAGAACATATTTTTTTGTGACTAACTAGATTATCGCTTTCCTTTTGTAATATATATAACAACACTTTGCATATCCGATTTGGCAGAGATGCTAAATCACCGCCACGATTGACCCCCAGAAATATCTTGTAGGCCATACTTTGCATAAGATTTGCCACCAGTTCAGGATAGTTACTTACTATCTCTCCATTGAAACAGGATCGGGAAAAAGTGTATATTTCACAATCTTCCATGGTCGTTAGCATATTACACATATTAGTGATCGGTCGCCTGTCAAAAAAGGGCGCTACGCCAAAAACGTTGCCTCTTTCGATATACCACACAATCTTTTCGTCGCCGTCCTTATTTAGCTTGGAAAATTTAATCTGACCGTTCCGTAGATAGTACAGATGATTTACAGGCTGACCGTTACCAAGTACAATACTGCCTTTTTTATAAAAATGCTGCTGTCCCAACTGCAAAACAGATTCCCATAGGATATTCTGCTTACTGATCCAAGGTGAATAATAATCCTGTATTTGATTGGTTAGCATGATGACTTGTCTCCTCCTATTCCTCAAACACTTCTGTACTATATATTATTTAAGTATTTTGACATTTACTAGTATGTTTTGTCAATTTATGCATTAAGTATACTAATTATAAACTTTCTTTACCGAAATCTCAAGTTAACAACCAGCAAGTATTTTTAGTTCACTGTTTTTCAATCGCACCAGCATACTATTGCTATCTAGTTGTACTATAGTACAACCGGTAGCTATAATCTGTAACAATAACTACAATTTTGTTTTTTTATTTTTCAAACAATTTGTGTGGTTTACGTGAAAAATCCGTTCCCTGCTAAATAATGCACAATACATTATAGCAAATTGGAACGGATTTATAATACTTCTTACGTTTGCCAGGCTTTGCGACAGACTTTAGTCGGTGCGTACCAGGTTATCTTTCAGTCGTTCCTGTAAGACAGCAATGTCGATAGCATGTACGCTGCCGGTACCGGCAAGATCTAAAGCATGGGCTGCCGCCATACCAGTCGCGATACATGGCCCGTGAACACGAACACTGGAGAGGGCATCTACATCGGCATCAATACAACGTCCGGCTGCGACTAGGTTATCAATATCAGGTGGCGTTAACGCACCCAATGGAATATAATGCACATGATTTTCCGCAAAAGGCTGCCAGATGTAACCTTCGGATTTGTCATGCAGCTCAATTGGCCAAGCTGTGCGCCCAATAGCATCGCTGAAATGCGTACCCGCAAATACATCTGCGGTAGTTAACTGTTGACGACCAACAATCCAGCGCGTCTGCCGAACTCCTGGCAAACCATAAGCCCGGATGCGGGCTTTGCCATAAGCCAGCGGAAACTCTTTTCTAAGAAAGTCAACAACCAAATCAATCTGATCCTTGCCTTCAAGGGCTTTCGCCGATGCCGCCAACGGCTCAAGGGGAGTCTGGACATGGGTCATGTTAAGCACTGAAGTCCCTCGTGCCGGAAAAACGAAAACGATACCATCAGTACGCACCAAGCCGTACTCTTTAGCTTTTTCCCGCTGGCGGGCAGTGAGTTCGTCCCTCGTTGGATGATTATTAACATCTATCCCGTCCAATATGGCCGTATGAGAGCCATACACGTCTCCTGTTAGCCTACGACAGGGAAGACCTGTCTGCCAGGTCAGTGCCGCGTCACCGGTGGCATCAACGAAACCATTAGCAGCAATACGCACATCACCATAACGGGTAGCAATCTCCAGAGTGGTTATGCGTCGCTCCTTACTAGTTACTCCCCGCAAAATGCCACCGAGAATAACTGTTATGCCGGCAGCTTGCACTGCC
Source organism: Sporomusa sp. KB1 (assembly GCF_007830295.1). Lineage (GTDB taxonomy): Bacteria > Bacillota > Negativicutes > Sporomusales > Sporomusaceae > Sporomusa. The sequence goes on from NZ_VLKC01000001.1 coordinate 633,864, forward strand.
TTTTCAATCCACCGAGACAGAGCAGTCTCATCGTATAGAGGTACCTTGTGATCCCGCCGACCTTCAGGGTAATACAAGCCGCCCGTAGCCGCAAGATCTCGTAGAATGTCATCGGCAATCCCATGTGTAAACTGATAAAAATGCGGACCGTCCGAAAAAAGACCGCAAAAAGTCCCGATGATCGAATTAACGACTTGACCGCCAAGCATTGGTAACCCATCAATCAATACAACCTTACGACCGAGGCGAGCCGCTTCAAGAGCAGCGGAAATGCCGGCCATACCTGCACCTACAACGCAAATATCTGCCGTGACTTCCTGTACCGGTTCATTAACTGCCTTACGTACCGTCCGGGTCGCTGTTTTAGCATCTTTTTCTTCTAGCATGATAACACTCCTTAGTTAAATCCCGTTCCGCTAGACCTCATTACTCCGTTCCAATATGACGCATCTGCTGCAGAATAACCTTGTTGTACAAACAATGCAGGCATCCAAGTGGTAAAAGAACAAGGCACTGGAACTGACGATATAATAGATCCGGGCGAGTAAATTTGATATTTTCCACCTAACCTTGCCAGTCATAACAACAGCCTTTTGAACTCAACCTACAGTTATATCATAATAAAATAACTAATGACAAATCTGCAAAATAATTTACAAAATTAAAAAGTTTATTGCGCTTTGGCTGGCACCGATTTTCGCCAACAAGTAAATGATCTCTTGCCGTGCGAGGTACAACCTAGCTAGTGCTTGTTTACAAAAAGAAGCTGTCCTGAAACATAAGTTTCAACACAGCCCCAAACTATTGTCTTCAAACTTGAAGCTCACCGGCTCCAGCAGCCCTAAATTTTTTTTGTTGTTTAATACTGCTAGGTCATCAGATTGCTGGTTTTGGTTTGGTGTCCGAATGCTTAGATTTATAGAAGAACATAATCAGGACTGCGACTATTGTCGCACATACAAAGACTGATCCCGATACTAAAAACTGAGATTTTGGACCTTGTAGCCCAAAGACAGCAACCAAGAAAGTTAAAAGGAAAGGCGATAAAAATTGTCCCATTTTCATGCCAGCGATATATAAACCAAGAGCAGACGGTACTGCGTCCTTTTTAACAATACCTGTCAAAGTCAAGACAAATGCCGTATTATACGTTCCAAATGCAAAACCATCAAGCACCGCCGCTAAATAAAACATAGAAAGTGAAGTGGCATTATAGAAAATACCAAAGGCAATCGAAAATAAAACCAGCGTAAAGGGTAAAGTAAATCGTTTGAATAGCTTGTTAACCGGTAAATAAGTCAAACCCGCAAGTGCGCCGAATAAAGTGAATGTTGAAATAACCAACCCTGCATCAGACGGAGTTCCAAGCTTCATTTTCGATATTACTATAGCCGTATTTAACTGCACGGCAAGATAAAAAACATTAAAAAATAAATTCCATATTATCAAGCCATATGCTTCGATATTTAATTTAGCTTTCGCTATATGTTCCTCTTGCTGAATTTCACTTTTGGGCAATTTAAAGAGTATGATGAGAAACGGGATAATCATTATGAGATAGCCCCAGAATGCAGTTCGCCAATAAATAGAAGCCAGATAACCGCCAATAGCCGCGAAAGTCATGCTCCCAATATTCCCTACAGTACCTTTAATCCCCATCATGCCATCTTTATCGCGTCCTGTAAAGAATTCAATAATTACGTTGGTAGCAAGGGGGAACATTAACCCTGTACCAAGTCCTGTTATAAACCTACAAACCAAAATTACCATAATATCGCCGCCGAAAGCAGGAATGAGTGATCCAATCGAAGATATAGCTATCCCCAGTAGTGCAATATTCCTACTAGACATACGTCTGGCCAACCAGCCATAAATTAAGGCGATAAGAGCCGTAGCTAATGATGTAATTGTCGAAACATTCTGGATTATAACGGTAGGAGTATCAGGAAATGCTTTGGCAATGGCGCCAAGCGCCGGATTATAGAAAGACATGGTAAACATAAACGGCGCAACCGATAAGCATGCCGCTCTCAGCCAAAAATTATTCAGTTTTTTGCCCATTTCTTCCATCCTTTCACATTAAAACAGTTAAAAATAATAGAGTATTATTTCATATTGATTAAAGACTACCGTAATATGACTTCCCGGTTAAGAGAAGTCATATTACTTGTCTTCATCTATCAGCTATTTCTTATCAACGTCCACAAGGACAGCACCCTTATTCAGCGGCGAAACACAGCTCTGGTAAATTGACAGCCATCCACGTTCTTTCCTACGGAAGTCTTGTGCGTGCTTGCGGCGTTCTGCAAGCACGTCTTCCGACACTTCAAGATCAACAATACGTTGCTCCACATCAATCGTGATCAGATCGCCGTTCTCCACCAAAGCCAGCGGGGTGCCGTCCATCGCCTCGGGAGAAATCTCTCCCACCAGCAAAGTTTTATTGACAAGTCCTGACAAAAGGCCATCGGTAACCACCGCGACCTTCCCGGTCAAACCTGCGCCATCAAGAGCGAAGATAAAGTTGGAAGCCTGTCCCATTCCCGGGGTAGTCTTAGGGCCAAGCCCTCTGACTACTGCCACCATGCCGGCTTTGATTTCGCCTTTCTTCAGACCTTCCATAGCTTCTTCCCCTGATTGGTAAATGATGGCCGGTCCGGTGAATTTCATCGGCCGATCGTTAGCAACAGCCAGCTTGATAATGCCATAACCCGGAGCTAGCGATCCTTTAACCATTACAATAGCCGGACGATAGGCCAGAGCACGGTCTAACGGACGAATAATTTCCTCATCGGCTACTTTCACGTTCTGAAGAACCTCTCCTAACGTTTGACCGGTAAGCGTCTTTGCATCCCTAAACATTAAGCTTTCCAGCTGTTTCATCAGCGCCTGCGCACCGCCTGCGGCCTCAAGTTCCTCAATTGTATGCTCACCATTGGGGCGAACCGCAGTCAAAAGCGGAATCTTTGGGCCATATTTGTCAAACAATCCAAAGACATCCACATCGAGTTCCGCCTCGGTGGCAATTGCCTGAAGATGTTTTACTGTATTGATTGAACAACCTGCTGACAGCATTAACATGACCGCATTGGCAAAGGACTCCGGTGATAGGATATCACGAGGTTTCATGTCGTCCCAGACCATCTGCACGATTCTCTCGCCCGCTGTCCGTACCGCATCCCACATCTTCCGACTATTGGCTAATAGCGGTGTGCTGCCGGGAAGTGCCAGTCCTAATGCTTCTGTCATCATATGCGTGGAATTCGCCGTACCCAACCCAGGACACACACCTGGTCCCTGGATGGCAACCTCGGTCATTTCTGTCAATTCTTCCAGCGTGATCCGTCCGGCTGCGTAATGTCCGGCTTGTGCAAAGACATCCTCAATATCCATATGCTTGCCACGATATTTACCAGCCGGCTGATAGCCACAGGCAAAAACAAGGGTTGGAATGTTGAGCCGGGCTGCCGCCATTATTTGACCCGGCACAGTCTTGTCACATGATGCTAAGCAGATCATACCATCAAGATATGCCCCTTCGACTTGGGCTTCAATATCGTTTGTGATTAGATCGCGCCCGCCTTGAATATACCCACCGTGGCCGCCCACAACGGTAATAAAGTCGCTTGGTGCCGAAGTACGCACCTCAAATGCTAACCCGCCCGCAGCATAGATTGCCTCTTTCATTTTTTTTGCTATATCGTCAAGATGACTAAAACAGATTGCTAGATTTGAAGAAGAATTCACGATCGCGATTTTTGGTCTTTTCATTTCCTCGTCTGTGATTCCAAGCGCCCTCCACATTGTTCGCCGTGTTGCCCACCGTGGACTGCCTATAGCAAAATTACTGCGCAATTCTCTTTTCATTTTCATTCTTCACTCCTTAGTTATTGAAAATACTAGTAGCTATAAACTCCGATAATTACTCAAACCCTCCTTTATTACCATCTCTGGCTCTAGTTCCCTTTGACCTTATAATACGTGATTGAGCAGATATAAATCTGTAATTATTCTTACACTTTTGAAAATTTATCACAATTGCACCTTAAAGTGTATGATATGTTTCTTTCATTAAACTAACTGTTATAAGACTATTCATTGCCGCAAATTCAAATTTTAAACAATACAAGAGGTGCGAAATATCCATTGGCAAAATAAACAGAGAACCAGGAACGCCATAATTAGCTTCCTGGTTCTCTGTTTATTTTGTATGCTTAGGGAAGTTAAAACAACCCTACAATCTTACCGCTATTATCAATATCCATCTTAATGGCGGAAGGCTCTTTCGGCAGCCCCGGCATGGTCATAATATCGCCAGTAATGGCCACTAAAAAACCTGCGCCGGCAGCAACTCTTATTTCGCGAACAGTAATGGTAAAGCCGGTTGGACGTCCCATTTTAGTCATATCATCACTCAAGGAATACTGGGTCTTAGCCATACAAATTGGGGTTTTATCAAAGCCCAGAGCAGTCAGTTCCTTAACTGTTTTCTCTGCCGCAGCAGTGTAGTTTACACCGTCAGCGCCGTAAATTTTGGTGGCGATAGCCGCAATTTTATCTTTTATCGGAGCTTGTTCATCATAAGCAAAAGTAAAATTATTGGGTTTCTCACAGGCAGCCAGCACTTTTTCCGCCAGTGCCTGTCCGCCTAAGCTGCCTTTAGCCCATACTTCAGATAATGCTACCTCGGCACCCATTGCATTGCATTTTTCTTCAACAAAGCCTAACTCTTTAGCAGTGTCGGTTGGAAATGCATTGATAGCTACTACTGCTGGCAGGCCAAATTGCTGAATATTTTCGATATGTTTGGTAAGGTTGGCAAGTCCTTTTTCCAGTGCCGCCATGTTTTCGCCAGCCAGCTCATTCTTGGGAACACCGCCATGCATCTTGAGGGCACGAACGGTAGCCACAATAACAACTGCACTGGGCTTGAAACCAGCAAACCGGCATTTAATATCAAGGAACTTTTCCGCACCTAAGTCAGCACCGAAACCTGCTTCAGTAACGCAGTAATCAGCCAGTTTAAGCGCATATTTCGTAGCAGATACGCTGTTGCAGCCATGGGCAATATTAGCAAATGGACCGCCATGAACAAAAGCAGGAGTGTTTTCCAGCGTCTGTACAAGGTTTGGTTTAATAGCATCTTTAAACAGCAATGTCAAAGCCCCGGTCACTTTAAGATCCTGCGGAGTTACCGGTTTGCCTTCATAGGTATAGGCAACAATAATCCGGCTAATTCTTTCCTTCATATCATCCAGGTCTTTAGCCAAACAGAGAATGGCCATCATTTCAGAGGCTACTGTAATATCAAAACCGGTTTCCCGGGGTACACCATTGGCCTTGCCGCCAAGTCCGCAAACAATATTCCGCAAAGCGCGTTCATTAAGATCAACCACCCGTCTCCAGGTAATACGGCGGGAATCAATGCCGAGAGCATTTCCATGATGAAGATGATTGTCAATAATGGCAGCTAATAGGTTATGCGCCGTAGTAATGGCATGAAAATCACCGGTAAAGTGAAGATTGATATCTTCCATTGGCACAACCTGAGCATAACCGCCGCCAGCTGCACCGCCTTTAACGCCAAAACAAGGACCCAAAGATGGTTCTCTAAGAGCAATAACGACTTTCTTACCTTTTCGCCGCAAAGAATCACCAAGTCCTACCGTTGTTGTTGTTTTACCTTCACCGGCAGGAGTAGGGTTAATGGCAGTAACCAAAATGAGTTTGCCGTTAGGCTTATCTTTAATCCGTTCCCACGTTGTAAGAGATACTTTTGTTTTGTAATTGCCGTAGAGTTCCAATTCCTCGGCAGGAATCATTAATTCCTTAGCCACCTCGGCGATTGGATTCATCTTGGCTTCTTGCGCAATTTCGACATCACTTTTCATAAATAATCCTCCTTGTATGCTGTATTACTTATTTAGTTAATTTTAGCCCTCTGCCCTATCAGCCACCGCTGTGGTTGATCCATGAACTCCGCATAACGGACACATCCAGGTCTGTACTATTAATTGTATTTCTTTGTCGTCAAAATTGTATTTAACTGTACTAATTTTGGAGGTTTTTTCCTCATGTTCACACCACAAAGACCGATTCATATTAGGGCCTCCCTTACCATTTTTTTAAGCGATTTTTTAATTTCAATACCTTTATTTGAGCATTGCTACTGTTTGTATTGTATCGGATTACTCATTAAATTCGCATAAAATTCATAACTTTGCCTATTACAAAAACATAAAAAACACCAACTTATCACAGTTGGTGTTTTTCGACTTCCTTATTAGAAATCATATAACCTACCCCAGGGTAGGTTACTATCAAGCCGCCCTCGTAATCCGCGTGTTTGATTTTTTGACGGATACGGGCTATGGCTACCCGCAGGTATTCAACCTCATCCCGGTACTCACTGCCCCATACATCACTTAGAAGTTGTTCATGTGTCAATACTTTGCCCACATTGGCCATTAATAACGAAAATAGACCATATTCTGTTTCGGTGAGTTTTAGTTCTGTATTGCCTAGCCAAACTCGTCGCTGAGCCAGGTTAAGCGTAACCTCGCCATTTTTTATTTCGCTTGCTGAATAGTTATTAGCTATCCGCTTGGCAGAACGGCGTAAAACAGCCTGAACTCTGGCAAAAAGCTCGTCAAGGGAGAAAGGTTTTGTAAGATAATCATCGGCTCCCATGTTGAGTCCCTGCACTTTGTCAGTTGAATTGCCCCGCGCCGTTAAAATAATAACCGGCACATCAGAAAATGTTCGCAGTCTTTTTAATAATGTAAAACCATCCATCCCTGGCATCATGATATCCAGCAGAATGAGTTCCGGATCTAATAAATCAATGTTTTCCAGCGCCTCCGAACCATTTAGAAAACTATGCGGCTCATAGCCCAGCGATTTGAGATTGGCAGAAATGAACCGCAGTATTTTCGGTTCATCGTCAATAATAATTATTTTACGTTTCTTCATACTTATCACCATCACAATTGTATTGAGGTATTGAAATAGTAAATACGCTCCCTAGCCCTTGGCTGCTTTCCGTTCTGATGCTGCCCCCATGGGCCTCGAGAATCCCTTTACAAATTGCCAACCCTAACCCTGTACTGCCGCTTGGGCGTGTTTTTCCATTTTCCACACAGTAAAATCGGTCAAATATTTTATCCAAGTGCTCTTTATTTATCCCAATACCATTATCTGCTACGCTGATATGCACATATTTTTCATCACAGCTGGCTAAAATTTTGATTTGCGGACTACGCTCATTATAACGGATGGCATTTGTAAACAGATTTAACAACACCTGGGCCAAACGAATTCTGTCACCATAGATAAAAGGCAACGTTTTCTCTACCGTTGATTCGATCGTTACTCCGCTGGCAAAATGTTTGGGCAGCTTTTTAATGGCATTATCCACAACAACACTTGGCCGCACAGGTTCCCGGTCTAAACCAATGGCTTTGGCATCAATCCGGGAAATATCCAGCCAATCGTTAACCAATTCCTGAATACGGTCAATATCTTCATGAATTCCTGTTAACATTTCTCGTTTGAAGTCTTCCTCCCATTCAGCGTCTACACGCAACAAGGTTTCAACACTGCCTTTAATGCTGGTTATGGGTGTTTTGAATTCATGGGATACCATGGAAATCAAATCACTCTTGAGCTTATCAACTTCTTGCGCTTTAGTAACATCCCACCAAACAAAGCCTTTGCCAATGGTGTAATTTTCATCACTAGTAACAGGAAACGCTGACAGCATCATATATTGCTGCCCATCTCCACTCAATAATTTGAACTTATAAATACCATATTTCTGCCTGGCTTGTTTAATAATTTGCCTGTCAGCCTCAGATAACCGACCTGCAATTGCATCAAAAATATATTCTTCCGGCAAGCCGCGCAGCGTGTCACCGGCAATACCGAGCAGCTTGGCCATACGTCCATTAGCGTACGCTACTTCTCGCCTATTGTCAACTAACGTAATGGCATCATTCATGCTTTCCAAAACAGCTTTTAAAACAGCATTATTTTTTTGCAGTGTTTGTGACAACATTTCCTTTTGGATAATCATCCCGGCAGAGCAGGACAATGTTTCCAGGAAATTCTTATCTGCTTGACTTAGCGGGGAATTGGACACTACCAAATGTCCAAAAGTGGTATTGCCTGAGCGAATAGGCTGAATATAGTACCTGTGCGCGTTTTTATGCCTAGGTCTAGCCGCCGCTTCGTTGTCATTAATGCCGCTCATGTCCTCAGCGAAAGGCCCCATTAAAGATACTACCGGTTTGGTAAGGTACAAATTTACCTTAACCCCTGACAGCTCAAAAAACTGTCTGAGGCATCCCTCGATAATCTTTGCCCCTCCTGGGTAGGGTGTGGTAGGGGTGATTAACTGATTTAGTATGGCAAGCTCATGATTGGTTCTCTGTATGCTTTCGGTTCGTTCTTCTACCCGCTGCTCCAGTTCAGCATTTAGCTCAAGTAGCGCGTTCTGGCCTTCTTTGGTTTTCTGGGCCATTATGAAAAACTGTTCGGCCATCATAGGAAACTCACAGGGGGCAAAACGTGGAAAACTAACCGGCTTAATCTCATAGCCTTTACTCATTACTTCCTGAATATATTCCACAAGAATTTTGAGCGTATTATTTATCCGTTTTGCATGGAAATAGCCTACCAAAAGGGTGAACACCAAAGTAATACTAATGTTGAAAACTACCGACTCCAATGAGGGATCCTTGGTCTGCATTAGTTGAAGAGTGCTGAGAAAAATTACTGGAATTATAGGGATAACGGCAAAAGCAATCCAAAGATGGGCTTTAATTGATAAACTATTCATGTTCTCCTCCCTGCCATAGATAAAAGAACCAGGTCTCCGCAACACGGTTCCTGGTTCTTTTTAGGTTCTCCTACTACTCTTCGCTATTAAACAGTATAAGTCCTACATAGGACACTGTATTCTTTCCATTATAGTACGGAATTCCACAGGTTTTTTCTAAATGAATAACATCAATTCCATAGGCCTCCACTGACGCGAAGGCTTCTTCCGGAAATCGGCAGGGCTCATTATCCAAATAGGCACATTTAGCACAGAATTCGCAGGAACCTGCATTTAAGGGAAGAACTTTCTGCATTTTATGTTTATTTTTTACACTAGCCAAAATGTCTCGAAACACGCCATCATGAATCTTCTTGGCAGCCAGCATGCCTTTCCAGTCAAATGAACTTTTCATCTGATGGACAGTCTGGAACAAGAGTCCGTGCGTATACTGACAGGCCCGCGCTTTCAATTCATCAAACGGTCCGACAGCAGGCGGGCATACCCAATTGGTATTATATTTTCTGCATACATTTTGCTCGCAGGCTTTTCTAAAGTCCGCGACAAATTTGATTTTCGCTACCTCGGCAATGGCCGCATGATCGGCTTTAGCTGCTAAGGCATCCTGTACTAATTCTTCATTACTATCAACCATGTAAATTACCTCCCTGCTTGCAAGACTAATACCATCATTTCCTGGCAGCTTCTGCGTTAGCAAAAATTTTAATGTATTTAATCACATAGCTATCAGCTAGTTTATAAATATTATATATACATCTATATAATATTTGAATACATACAGCTTGTCAAGAATACTTATAAAGTAGCAGCCTGACAGTCAATGGCTGTCAGGCTGCTACTTTTATAATGTCGATACTAGTCCTGTACTTTTATTTACCGGTAGCAGCTGAAATCATAGCTTTAACATTCTCTACTTTTGCATTTGGTGGTACGGAACAACCGGAAGAGAGTATGAAGCCGGGGCCCATATCTTTAACCAATTGCGTAGAATAGTTATATACCTCATCTGGTGTACCCAGTGCCAACTTGGCTGCTGGAACATCGCCCTTAATGCACATCATATCGCCAAGGACTTCTTTTACTTTGTAAATATCAGTGGCACTATCTGTTTCAAATATGCATTTTCCTTTTGGCAGAGTGCGGAAGAACTCAAGATCCCGTCCCCAGTTAGAATCAATATGGATATCGGCTGCCGCCCCTTCTTCGATAATTACATCAATTGTTTCTTTGAGATATTTCCAAACAAAACGCTGCCACAGTTTCGGCGAGAAAAACTCACTGGCGCCACGAGCTGGAGACATAAAGACAATGGAGGAATTTGTAGCCCTGATTTGCTGACGCAATGTCTCCAGGCTTTCTTTTTGAATAACATCCAAAACAGCCTCTACTTTATCAGGAATTTTGTAGAGATCATGCATGAATTTGGGCATTGAACGACCGCCGCCGAGCAGTTCCGGAACAGCTGTAGCAATAATCGGCGAGTAGACCATATAACCGGCATCTTCGAAGTTTTTAACAAACTGAGGAGTTTGCGCTAATTCTTCCATCGTCCGGCCAAGCGGGTAATGCAGCCGATTTACTAAATAATCCTGCATAAAAGGCGCCCAGCCCTTAGCAAGAATCGTATCATAATCTTCGACTTTCATTACTTCCTTTTCATCAAGCTGCCATAAGGCATTTTCCGGCAATTCCTTGCCGGGAAGTTTAACATGGGTCATAAATATTAACGGAAACACCGGCCCTGCGGCAAAAACCGAATTCATGCCGTCAATATCACCCAGTGCTTTTGCAGAATTTAACATTGTTTGATTCTGCATGGCAAGGCTTGAACAAAAATCAGCCATCTTTACACCCATATGAGTAGCGCAAAAAGCATCAGCCATTATTATTACCGGTGTTCTATCAGGTTTTTCCAAAGAAATGGCTTTATGAACTCTGGTTTTACGTTCTAAAAGTAGTTCTTGTGCTGTTTTCATAAATGTTCACTCTCCATAAAATTTTATCTTTTGCGGCGAGTTAAGACTCCCGCCGATGTTTCAGCTATGCTGAAACAAGTTCACTATCCGATTACTGCATGCCCAGTATTCCCAATGGGTAGCTACGGAGTCTTACGCTTCATATTCATGGTACACCTGTCTGATAATTTGGTCAAATTCCTGTAATTCCACAAACTATTCCTAATAATCATAGATATTTTAGCAGACACTACCTTTTTTGCGTCTGCTATATTATTATTGTAATAGATAGCTTGTCCAATCAAGAGGAGGATATATACTATGGATATACGCAATTTGCGTTCTTTTATAACGGTTGCACAGTATCTCAGCTTCACCGAAGCTGCCAAACGAATCTATATCGGACAGTCGGCCCTAAGTAAGCAGATTGCCGAGCTTGAAGAAGAATTAGGCGTCGAATTGTTTATCCGTCACCACCGTTCACTTGAACTAACACCAGCCGGGAAAACTTTATTACGTGAAGGCAATAGTCTTATCGTAAAGGTGGGCGAAGTCATTGAAAAGACCCGGCAAGCCCAACGCGGCATACGCGGCAGCCTAAAAATTGGCTGTTTTGGGATCGAAGGTGTTTTTCTTCCTCATGCCCTGAAACGATTCAAAGCACTTTACCCTCAAATAAGCATAGATGTTCGTATCCTCACCCTCAAAATGATTGAGGATGACTTGGATCAGGAAGAATTAGATCTTGGTTTTGTTGTCATGCTTGGGGATAATTTAAAACCTTCCCGGTTTATGCAGCGTTTAGTTCACCGTTGCCCGTTATGTTTTCTTTTGCCTAATAATCACCCTTATGCTGATGAAGCCTCTATTGATATCTCGGTTTTAGCTCAAGACCCCTTTATCCTGCTTTATGAAACAGAATGCCGGCAGGGATATGACTGGTTCATCGATTTTTGTGGGAAACGGGGATTCACACCAAATATACCCATTAAATCGACTCGTATGGAAAGTATATATTGGTTAGTGGAAGCAGGTATGGGTGTTTCCTTTATGTTAAAAGATCCAAAGTTAACCCAGACTATTCCCCCTAGCATTTCTATCGTCGGCATGCAAGGAGAGGATGCTTATAATAACATTATGGCTACCTGGAAAAAGGAGCACCACAACCCTGCTGTCTCACTTTTTTTGAAGGTACTTGATAATATAGATATTGGATTACAGTTACCCTTAGAAAACCCAGGTTAACTGACTAATCAAGAATTTCTGACTCTTGTCGGCTAAACCATCGCCGCCTACTTTTATAGCTTCCAGATCTCCATAGATGAACGAAAGCATCGCATGTGGCGCAACCGTTACTTCAACCCCGTACTCAAAACCTTTTACATCATTGATACTGCTGCCTTGAGCAGGATATGTCCAGTTATTTGGAGCCGATAATGCACCAGTATATTGATGCGAATCAAAACCATTGTCACCTTTCCGGTAACCTACCCATGCACCTGCTGACCCTACTGCGAACGGATTTGCACCTTTATATTTTGCCTTAATATACATTCCCTTAGGAGAATTGCCGTCATTTACAGCTTTAGCATTGACTGCAGTGTTTACACCATACTCACCTTTCAGGTTGATATTAGGTATCCCGGTATATTCTAATCCCACTGCTTTTGAATTATAATACTCTTTATGTTTATCGGCATTATAAGCAAATAACATGCTTGTATGCTCGTTCAATTTAAACTGCGTATCGGCTAACAGCCATGAGTAATCTGTTTTTTTACCAGAATAAATAGTTGTTTTTACATCTTTGCCGAAGCTCACTTTTCCGCCATCCAGGTAGGGCGCACTAAATAATAATCCTTTGCCAATTGTTGGCGCAAATCTTCCTGCGGCCCACTCAAAGTTACCATTTTTGCTGGCATAGTACGCTTCCTCAAACTCCATCGGACTATCAGTTCTCGTATCGCCTCCGATAGAGTCATTGCCGATTATCGCGTGAAAATAATGATTGCTGTCAAACTTTTTGTCGATAAATACGTACAAAGCAGAGCGGAGTTCCGATTTATCAGCTGGTTGACCAGTATAATACGGGTCACCGCCAAGCGCTGCGTCAGGTACAAGTGCACGCGGATTCTTGGTCCATTCATGCCTGATTTGTGCAACACCAGTGATTTTCAAACTATTGGCATCTTTATCTTCCAGGTTCTTAACACGTACACCTAAACCTGACAATTCGTTAGAAAATTCAGTTGATAGCTTCTCCAGTAACGCCTTGTTTTCGGCATTAGCCTTATCTTCCTTCGTTAGTGCATTAGCCACAATAAGCGCCATTTCATATCTGGTCATAGTTTTATCACCGCGGAAAGTACCGTCGCCAACACCATCGACTATGCCGGCATTAGCTAGTTTGGTTACGGCATCATACGCCCAGTGCTTAGACGGAAGGTCGCTAAAGCTATTGTTTGCAGCGAAAGCCATATTGGAAATACAGAAAATCATCATAATAACTAAAGCAATTAACGGCTTTTTCATTATTTCCCCCACCTGTTCTTTTTGTTTTTTTAGATTGTTCTACTGTAGGAAATGTTTACTAGCACGAATCCAATTATTGTCATACTGGAATAAGCTGCGTACTAAAAATTGCTGGCTTTCTACATAAATCCCCCCCTGCATTAATTTGATACTAGGTAAGCCTATGCATGAGACAACACTGTCATATTCACATAACCTAGTGCAATCTTGCATGCATTTCATATTATATATGTTATCCACATATACCAAGTGTCGTCAAATTCCTATAATTCCGAAAACTATGCCCAACAATCATACTAAACTTATTTGTTTTTTACTTAAATTGCCAATTTCTTTTTCGACTGGGAGACAGCCTTGATACAAAAAAAGTTCTGAACCCATTAAATAACGGATTCAGAACTTTTTCTTTTGTGTTTTTACTTGTTGGCACACAATTGTAAGGCTATATTTTGACTAAACTCCTGCTGATTACTACCACTGCAAATATCACTCATTGCAACAGCTTTTCCTGGTTCCAGGATCAAAAATTCCTCATCCCACTCCCCTCGCAGCAGCTTATAAAATAAACGCAGCGAACCAGGAATGACTTCATGACACATATTGAGCCGTTCAGCAAGCTCTTGGGTCTGTGGTAATACATTTTCAACCGGATAAGCACCTGTATCAATCAGCATAAAACGTTTATAATGTCCCAGCAAGATTTTCATTATCTTGGCGGTTCTAGACTGCCCATAGCGCTTGATACAACGGTCATATTCTCTGAGCAGATTATCCTCATACTCCAACCAACCTTGCGTTAGAAAGTAGGTTCCCATTTCCTTGGTTATATTTTTTCTGGCTTCACACGATCCCAATAGCAAAGGAATGCAGTCATCCACCTTGGGAAGCACCAGTTTGGTCTTATCAGACTTAATACCAAGCAGACTATTGCCACAATAGCCAAATAACAGTAGGATGACATCAACATTATCAATCCGATTGATTTCTTCCTGAATTCTGTTATGCAATAATTCAGGTGTTTTGTGTAGTCCGGATTCAACATAAATTATTGGGAAATCTACCCTGGTCTCTTTGATTGCCAAGGTAAGTTCCGCCTTGAGTGTCTGGCATGCTAATATTGCCGTCCTCAACTGCTCACTTCCTTTACGAAGATTGCATAATTCGCTTATTATTTACAAGAATATTCCGACATAATTCGTTTACCTTGGTACAATCAGTAGCCCAATAATCGGCTCCTGTATAGTTTTTTACACTTTCATTGACCAATCCACCAATGATGACCGTAGTCCGGGAACGAAGTCCGGCTTCTTTCAACAACGCAATTGTATTTTTCATGGAATCAAAAGCCTCGGTAATAAGTCCAGTTAAACAGACAACCCGGCTATTATACTTTTCAATAGCTTCAATAAATTTGGGTCCAGGTACATCAACCCCCAGATCACAGATGTCAAAACCGTTATAACGCATAATACCTGTTGTGATATTTTTGCCAATATCGTGAATGTCATCTTCCACCGTTCCAAAAATAACAGTGGGATAGGAAACTACAGCTGTAACCACCCGATCTTGATTTACCAGGGTCAGCACATCTTTAAAAATTTCAGAAGCCATAATTAGGTCTGATAAAAAATACTCGCCTTTACTGTAAAGCTCGCCTACCCGGTCAGTCCCTATTCTGATTTCTTCCAATAGAACATAGGGATTAATCCCCATCTGGAGACCTTGTTTAACTAGATTCATCACCATGGTTTCGTCTAGTCTGGCCATAGCACCAACTAACATCTTTTGGATTTTTAGCATAATCTCACAACCTTCCTGAAAGTGGGTATGAGGTAGCCTTTAATTCAAATCGGTCTTTGTGACAAACCATAATGGATACACCCAGCGGTTTGTCCTCTTTAGCATAAATAACTTGTTTTACTACCAATGCCGGTAGTACTTCCTCTGCTTCTAACAATTTAGCCTGCTCAGCAGACAAAACTGCCACCGATATTACCATATCATTGCGAACAGGTACACTATCCTGATGTTTAGCAACCAATTCAGGGAAATCCGCATATTCCAGTTGTGTTTCCAAAAGTGGTTTTCCTTTTTGGTACCGCAGAAACTTTTCCTCAATAGCCACAGGTAACTGATCTTTGAACAGTAAGCGTTTTACTGCAATAACATTGGTCTCCCCGGAAAGGCCCAATTCATGAGCTAATTCCAAGTTATTACGAATTAAGTTGACGCTTACAAGCTTATACCGTAGCTGCTCTTTGCTGACACCACTGTTCGTTAGATCAATAACCAACTGATTTAGGCGGGGACGGGTAACAAAACTGCCTTTGCCTTTAACTGTAGCAATTAAACCAGCCTCTGCCAGCAGGGCTATGCCTTGCCGTACAGTCATCCGGCTTATGGCGTATTGCTCGCCGAGCTGTGCTTCTGTCGGAATCAAATCCCCGTCTTTTAACACACCAGCTTCAATTTGCTGTTTTATGTCGTCAGCCAAACGATAATAAACCGGTATCAGGTTCTCACGACTTCTCATAGTACCCTTCCTTCGAAAGCCAACACTGTCTATTTAGCGATCTATACATCTATATATAGTTTACACGAAAGCTAATACGTGTGTCAATTTTTCATTACATAGCTAAAAATATTCGAACCTGTTAATGAAGAAAGCCTTGGAATCCTGACTTTGTCAGGTTCCAAGGCTTCCTCGGCTACAAATCGGTAGCAAAAAAATATATAGCTAGCTATTATTTCCGGCGTTTTTTCAGTTCCTCAAACAGCTCACTTGGCGTAATATTGTGGTTGGCTAAGAGTACCAGGCAGTGATACCAAAGATCAGCCATTTCATACAGAATCTCAGCTTTGTCGTTATTCTTCGATGCGATAATGGTTTCGGCGGCTTCTTCACCGACTTTTTTCAGAATCTTATCCTGTCCTTTTTCAAACAGGTAATTGGTATAAGAGCCCTCTTTAGGGTTATGCTTGCGGTCGTTGATGACATTGTAAAGCTCATATAATACGCCAGCCAGCGGCTCTTTATATACTTTATCCGGATCAAACAGTTTTGCCGCCTGCTCGGTATCAGCATCCAGCCTGCGGCTAAAGCAGGAGAATGTTCCTTCATGACAAGCTGCTCCGGTTTGACTTACTTTAACTAAAATAGTGTCTGCGTCACAGTCATAATACATTTCTTTTACAGTCTGTACATGGCCGGAGGTTTCACCTTTCTGCCAGAGCGCACGGCGGCTGCGGCTATAAAACCAGGTTACACCGCTTTCCAGTGTTTTGCTCAATGCCTCGGCATTCATGTAGGCTAGCATCAACACCGTTCCGGTAACTTCATCTTGAATAATTGCCGGCACTAGGCCGTTAGCATCATATTTTATGGTATCTATATTCATAATCTCATTTCTACCCCCCGTGATCTAAGATATTCTTTAACCTGCCCGACAGTAAATTGACCATAATGGAACACCGACGCTGCCAGTACCGCATCGGCCTTCCCGGCTGTTAATACGTCATAAAAATGTTCCATCTCGCCTGCACCACCAGACGCAATAACCGGTACATTGACAGCCTCAGATACTGCCTTGGTAAGGAGAATATCATAGCCATCTTTGGTGCCGTCTTTATCCATACTTGTTAGGAGAATTTCTCCGGCTCCCAGCTCAGTAGCCCGCTTGACCCATTCTAACACATCAATGCCTGTCGGCGTCCGGCCACCATTAACATAGACTTCCCAGGTATCCTGGCCGGACTTGCGAGCATCGACGGCCAGCACAATACACTGGCGGCCAAAACGTTTAGCACCTTCGGCCAAGAGTTCCGGATTTTTGACAGCTGCCGTATTAAGGGAAACCTTATCGGCTCCGGCTTTAAGCATTGTCCTGATATCCTCTACCGTACGGATACCACCACCCACAGTAAAAGGAATAAATACTTCAGCAGCTACCTGCTCCACTACATCTACTATGGTCTTACGCTTATCAGAGGAAGCTGTGATGTCTAAAAAAACCAGTTCATCAGCTAGTTTACCATCATATACCTTAGCTAGTTCCACCGGGTCGCCAGCATCCCGTAAACCAACGAAATTTGTGCCTTTTACCACCCGCCCGTCTTTGACATCCAGACAGGGAATAATTCGTTTGGTATACATTAAGCTCTGCCCTCCTTGGCCAGACGAATAGCGGCTGCTACATCAACGGCACCCGTGTAGATGGCTTTGCCGACAATAACACCCTCAATACCGCCCTCAGTATTAGCTGCTTGGAGGGCCGTAATATCGTCAGTACTTTTCACCCCGCCAGAGGCAATAACCGGAATACCGGCTGCCTTAGCCAGCGAGGCGGTTGCCGCCACATTAACACCCTGCAGAGTGCCATCCCGTGATATATCAGTGTAAATAATGCGAGCCACACCAGCATCAGCCATCTTCTTGGCTAGTTCCTCTGCGCCCACACCGCCGGATACTTCCCAGCCATCTACAGCCGCCTGACCATCGCGTGCGTCAATACCCACAACAATCTGACTGCCAAAATGGCGGCAGGCCTCCCGTACCAGTTCGGGGCTACGGACAGCAACAGAACCTAGAATTACCCGGCTAACACCAGCTTTAAGTACTTGTTCTATATTGGCAAGTGTACGAATACCGCCGCCTAGTTGTACCGGAATATTCACTGTCTCTACGATAGTGCTGACTACTTCAAGATTAACCGATTTGCCGGCTAATGCGCCGTCCAAGTCAACGACATGAAGGTACTCGGCCCCGGCAGCCGCCCATTTGCGAGCCATATCAGCAGGATTATCGGCAAATACTGTTTCCTTATCAAAACGTCCCTCAGTGAGACGAACACAGCGTCCACCGCGAATATCGATTGCTGGGAAGATAATCATAATCTCAACTCCTCCGAGACTGTCCCCAAACGCTCATCTGCGTTGTTGCTCCTGCGAGCGCTCGCTCAACGTACCAACCCAGTACGCCTTCGCTCCCGTTCTTGTCGCGCCTAGCATCTAAGCATTTGGGACCAGTCTCATATATTAAGGTAGTGTGTTTCTAAACACACTTTAAAAAGTTAGCCAAAATAGCCAACCCTGTTGCACTTGATTTTTCGGGATGGAACTGCACAGCCTGCACATTGCCACAGCCGACAGCAGCTGTAATAGCGCTGCCATACTCAGCCACAGCGGTAACAACGTCCTGCTTCTCCGGCACAGCATGATAGCTATGAACGAAATAGACATAAGGGTTTGCCGGCAGTCCGGCAAATAACGGACTTGGTGTTTTAAACGCCAAGCTGTTCCAACCCATATGGGGAATCTTAAGGGCAGGAGCAATAATTTTTTGTACCATTCCTGGCAAAATTCCCAGTCCTGGCACACCAGTGTCTTCTTCGCTGCCATCAAATAACAATTGCAGCCCCAGGCAAATGCCAAGAAAAGGTGTGCCCCGCCCAGCCACTTCTTTAATAGTAGCAACAAGGCCATAGCTATTCAAATTAGCCATACAATCACCAAAAGCCCCTACCCCGGGCAGTACTACCTTGGCGGCACTACTGATGACTGCCGGATCGCTGGTAACAACAATAGTATATTGACCATCATTTTCGGCGTTTAACTTGGCTAAGGCTTTGGACACACTGTGCAGGTTGCCCATACCATAATCAATAATTGCTAAGGTCTTAAGCGCCATCACTGCGCCTCCTTTATTCTAATAACCTTCCCCTACAACATTCCTTTAGTTGACATTACACCTTTAATCCTGTCATCCTGCCGTGTAGCTTCATCCAGTGCCCGACCCAACGCCTTGAAGATAGCTTCAATACTATGATGGGTATTCTTGCCTGATAAGAGCTTCACATGCAAAGTAAGTCCGGCATGAACACTGAGGGCCCGCAAAAATTCTTCCGTTAACTCACTGTCAAACTGACCGACTTGCTCATTGGGCAAAGTGGCATCAAAAACCAGAAAAGGCCTGCCGCTAATATCAAGTGACACCATGGCCAGCGCTTCATCCATAGGTACAAAGGCTGTACCATAACGCTTTATTCCAGCTTTGTCACCCAAGGCTTGGGCCAAGGCCTGCCCAAGGACAATGCCGGTGTCTTCCACCGTGTGATGCCCGTCCACATATATATCGCCCTTTGCTGCCACCGTCAAATCAAATAGTCCGTGTTTGCTGAATAAAATCAGCATATGATCAAAAAAACCAATACCTGTGGCAATTTGCGACTGGCCGCAGCCGTCAAGATTCAATGATATTTCTATGGCGGTCTCCCCGGTGACTCGTTCCAGGCTAGCAGTACGGATCATGCAGTAACAGCCTCCAATACAGCCTTGTTTTCGTCCGGTGTTCCTATGCCAATCCGGATACAGTCAGTAAGTCCTGGTGCAGTACTAAAATCGCGAATGCCAATGCCCCGGGCACTCAGACGCGCAACCATAGCTGCCATAGTATCACTCTTGATTAGCAGAAAATTAGTTTGAGACGGATATACCGTTACACCAGCAATAGCACCAAGCGCTGCTGTCATGCGCTCCCGTTCACGGCTATTTTCAGCCAGGCTGACCGCAAATTCCTGACGCATGTTATATACGATCTCGGCTGTTGCCAATGTTAAGGCATTTACATTGTAAGGTAACAATACTTTACCGATAGTTTGGGCAATGTCTTCACCGGCTAAAAGATAACCCACCCTGGCAGCTGCCAGGCCATAGGCTTTGGAAAAGGTGCGGGCAATGGCAAGATTCGGATATTTTCCCAGCAAATTCACCGACGATTTTCCGTAAAACTCATGATAAGCTTCGTCAACAACCACCAGACTCTTGGTATTGGCAACAATATATTCAATCTGCGCCGGCGGCAATACCACACCTGTTGGGTTGTTGGGATTACATAGCAAGACCACGCTGGCTGCTGCTTCATTTGCTGCTGCCAGCAGTTTATCAGCATCAAGGGTGTAATCGGCATTGAGTGCAACAGGCACAGGTTGGCTGTCTGCCAGCTTAGCATAAATGCCGTACATGGAAAACGAGGGACTGGGATACACAATACTGCGACCAGCACCGCCAAAGGCATAGCACAGTGCCTCTAAAATTTCACTGGAGCCATTACCGATAAGTACATTAGCCGCTGTTAAGCCAAAACCAGCAGCAATAGTTTCTTTTAGGGACTGGGCGCTAATTTCAGGATAGCGGTTAAATGGCAATGCTGCCAGTTTTTCAATGACCTTGGTTTTAATAGCCTGTGGCATATCATTCGGATTCTCATTGGCATCAAGTCTGATAGGCCACTGAATTTCTTCCACAGAATATGGTTTTAAAACTTCTAACCCACTACGGGGTACAAACATCCTAATTCCCCCTCAATCTTACAGCATTAGCGTGTGCCGTCAGCCCTTCGGCTTCCGCCAGCTTGATGATCTGGTTGCTGACAGCTGCCAAAGCTTCCTGGGTATAGGCAATAATACTGGTTTTTTTCATAAAGGTCTCCACATTGAGCACTGAATAAAAACGTGCTGTACCGCCGGTCGGCAGTACATGGTTGGGTCCGGCAAAATAATCGCCAAGCGGCTCTGGCGAATAGTGTCCCATAAAGACAGCACCTGCATGCCGTACATACGGCAGCAGCTTGAACGGTTCGGCTGTTAATAGTTCCAAATGCTCTGGAGCCGAAATGTTAGCCAATTCAACAGCCTCTGCTATATCTTTGGTAATAATAATCAAGCCATTATCGTCAATCGATTGGGCGGCAATATCCTTACGTGATAATGCAGCCAATTGACTATCTACTTCTTTAGATACTTTTATCGACAATTCAGTGCTGTCGGTAATAAGAATGCTTGAGGCTAATACATCATGTTCAGCCTGACTCAGCATATCTGCTGCCACATATTTGGGGTCAGCCGTGCTGTCGGCCACAATGAGAATTTCGCTAGGTCCGGCCAGCATATCAATATCAACATGACCATAGACAGCCTTCTTGGCTAGCGTAACAAAAATATTACCAGGGCCGGTAATTTTATCTACTTTAGGAATGGTTTCGGTGCCAAATGCCAGAGCAGCCACTGCCTGTGCGCCGCCAACCTTGAAGATTCTTGTAACTCCGGCTAGCTTTGCCGCCGCGAGGACATAAGGATTTACCTTGCCCTCCCGGCTAGGCGGCACAACCATAATAATCTCTTTTACCCCGGCCACTGCCGCCGGTACAGCATTCATAATCACTGATGACGGATAGGCTGCTGTACCGCCAGGAACATAAATGCCTACCCGGTCAAGCGGCGTGCATTTCTGTCCCAGAATCGCACCCTGTTCCCGCTCAGTAAACCAGGATTTAGGCAGTTGCTCGACATGAAACCGCTTGACATTAGCCACCGCCGCTTCCAGGGCGTCAAGTACTTCCTTATCAGCCCCGGCAATCGCGCTTTCAATCTCAGCCGGTGTTACTTCCAGCATAGCGTCCGTAATATCGGCGCCATCAATTAACTTCGTATATTTTTGTACCGCTTCATTGCCCTGACGCCGGACATCTTCAACAATACGTTCCACAACCTGCTGGGCTGACAGGTCTTCACCAAATGTTTCCTTTACTTTGGCACGTCCGCCAATACCTAATACAACTTTATCAAAGGCTGGTTTTTCCAGTAATTCAATCATTTCTTGTTTATTTAAAAAACTGCTGTGAATCCTTTTCATGCTTTGCTCTCACTTTCTATTAGTGGTTTTAATCCTTCAACCATCTTATTTATCCGGTCAAATTTCATTTTAAAGCTTACCCGGTTAGCAATAAACCGGGCGGTTGCCGGATGAATTTGCGCAATTTCCACAAGGTTATTCTCCTTGAGAGTACGACCAGTTTCCACTATGTCAACAATGATCTCCGCCAGTCCCACCATGGGCGCAAGTTCAATGGAACCGTTAAGCTTAATAATCTCCATCTGAATACCAACACTATGAAAGAAACTCTCAGCAACCCGGGGATACTTTGTAGCCACCCGCATATGAGCATAGTCACTTAGTTTTTCTTGTTTCAGTGCCTGAGGCACGGCTACCATCATCCGACAGAAGCCGAATTTTAAATCAAGCAACTCATAGACATCTTTGTTGCCTTCTAAAAGTACGTCTTTGCCAATTATCCCGATATCAGCCGCACCATATTCTACATAGGTAGGTAAATCAGCTGTCTTAGTAATAATAAAACGGATTTTCTCTGCCTCATTGGCAATAACCAGTTTGCGCGAGTTTTCGCTAAGCCCTTCGGCCGTATAGCCGATTTTGGTCAGCATGCTTACCGAATGCTCAAAAAGTTTTCCTTTAGGCAAAGCTATTGTTAAATAATCCATATCATTTGAGGTCATGGCCGCCTCCTGTTTTTCTCTTTAGTTAATTAAAGAATTAACATGATAATATATTAACACTGTATACTATTAACGTCAATATGCTGATTTGAATTTTCCTTTGCAAAAAACGGTTCCACAAGATTGCCAGCTTTTTCGTCTTAGGTAGGAAAACTAGCTGTATATGTAGAAGTACTTGGCAAGATAATAACCTTATATAAGGAGGGTTCACTATGGCTGTTCTTAATATTGTTGTGCTCAACCCACTGGCTGACCGGCATAAAGAAGTCATTAAGGCTGCTGAGCCTAATATAAATATAATTGTAAGTGATGAAAAAACAGTCCCCGAACATATGCCGGAGTGTCATATCCTAGTAACCTGGGGCTGGGCTGAAACCCAGCATCTGTATCAAGCTGCCCCTCACTTAGAATGGATTCATGCGTTAAGTGCCGGAGTTGAGAAACTGCTGTTTCCAGAAATTCAGGCCGCCGACACCATACTCACGAATTCCAAGGGCATCCATAGTATTCCTGTCTCTGAACATCTGTTAGCCATGATGCTGGCTTTTAGCCGGGGACTTACCTTAAGCATTCGTCAGCAAAATGCAAGAATATGGGAGAGAGTGCCAACAGACGAATTACACGAACATACTCTTGCCATCATCGGCCTTGGTGCTATTGGGCGAGAGATTGCCAAAAAGGCCAAGGCGTTAGGTATGACAGTCCTTGCCAGTAAACAGGAAATGACTACTGAATTGTTTGTAGACAAGCTGTATCTGCCAGATAGTGATAGTCTTCAGGAAATGCTGGCTCAGGCCGACTATGTCGTTGTTGCTTTACCGCTGACGGAAAACACCAAAAATCTGATTGGGCTGAAGCAGTTTACTATTATGAAGCCTTCAGCCTATTTCTTCAACATTGCCAGAGGTGGAATTGTGAATGAGGCCGATTTGGTCACAGCCTTAGAGCAAAAACTAATTCGCGGCGCCGGCCTGGACGTGTTTACTCATGAACCCTTGCCGGAATCCAGTCCGCTGTGGACTATGCCTAATGTTATTATCACACCCCATGTTGCCGCATTATCACCGGCTTACCTTGACCGGGCCATCAAGTTATTTGCTGATAATCTTACCCGGTTTATCCAGGGCCGGGATATGATAAACCTTGTTGATAAAGGTAAAGGCTATTAGTTTAGACTGTCGGCCTTTTTAAGCAGCGTAAGCTCCGGTGGTTCACCAACCGCCGGAGCCTCATGATGTCTTGCAACAAGCATGGTTAGCTCTGGGGACAAACCGGCTGCACTCAGCATAGCCGCCCCGCGTTCGGCATGATGATAATAGATATAGACAGCATGACGGAGATTGTCTATTTTGCTGCCCCGCCCCATTTTTCCCCAAGCTTTTGCCCACAGCGGCGCAAACCTGTCAAAAATAACAGTAATAATTTTATCGGCAGTACTAACATCACCTTTAACCTTGCCGACATCATGTAAAAGCGCACATTGTATAAGTAGTTCTTGATTAACAGCCGCTTGACCGGCAGCAAGCTCCAGCGCTGTATACGCTACATTCAAGGCATGCCGTTGGTCAGGCAGATTCATTTGCCAAAACAGGGCGGCCTGCGCCTTATTTAGGTATTTGTCGATAAAAACCTTATCAACTTCGTTAATCCGGGCGGTAAGCGCTGCAATGACCTGCTTAACGCGTTTATTCAATATATATCAGTTCTTCATAGCCTTGTTCATTAGCAGCCTTTTCAGCAACCGTCTTTGAACAACCAGCCAGCGCTAATTCTGTTCGGCGGCCTGCTTTACGGTATCCCTTGGCCGCTTCAATAGCCTCAGCCAGTTTACCTTCTGCCCAGGCAATATATACATCTTTACCGCGTACACTAACGTCAATCCCCTGGCGTTCCAGTGCCAGCAGCATCCGTTCGATACCAAGCGCAAAACCGGTGGCCGGATTAGGAACACCCAAAGAAGCCAGCATGGTATCATAACGGCCACCACCGCATAACGGAAAGCCCAGGCCAGGTGTATAGGCCTCAAAAACCATGCCTGTATAATAATCAAAATCGCGAATGATGCCCAGATCAAAATTGACATACCGTTCAACGCCATAACCTGCTAAGAGCTTATGGATATCGGCCAGATTATCCAGTGCGGCGCGGCTTTGTTCGTTAGTAACAAGCCGGTAAGCTGCCCTGAGCATATCCTCCCGTCCATGTAAGAGCGGAACTTGCTGAAATATCTCCCTGGCAGCCTGACTAAGGTCGCTTTGGGCCA
Source organism: Sporomusa sp. KB1 (assembly GCF_007830295.1). GTDB lineage: Bacteria > Bacillota > Negativicutes > Sporomusales > Sporomusaceae > Sporomusa. Next base: position 658,803 of record NZ_VLKC01000001.1, read on the forward strand.
AAACCTCACCCAAACCCACCAAATCGCGAGTAACCATAGCATATTTTACTTTTTGCTGATCCCGCTGAGTTAAGCCACTCTCTGCCATCAGACCGTTAATAAATGCAACTTGACCTAAACCGATCTGGAAATTAGTTAAGCCTGCCTCCAGCATGGCTTCGACCGCCAACGCGATAATCTCAGCATCAGCAGCTGGTCCCGGAGCCCCTAACAGTTCAATCCCAGCCTGGTAAAATTCACACTGTCTTCCAGCCTGCGCCTGCTCATGCCGAAATACATTAGTAAGATAAAACAATCTCAGCGGCAGCGGCCGTTCTTTAAATCTTGTCGCAGCTACCCGTGCAATCGGTGTTGTCATATCAGGGCGCAGTGCTAACGTACGATTATTCTTGTCAAAAAACTTAAACATATGCTCTTGGATCGCATTGCCTGTACCCAGCGTTATCGTTTCCATATATTCAAAAGTTGGCGTTACTACTTCATCATAACCCCAACGGGAAAACAACTCGGCCAGAGCTCCCTCTACAATGCGCTTTTGTTTTGCCTCTCGTGGCAGCAGATCACGTGTTCCATAGGGAATTTGCGGCACAAAATTATTTCTGTTCATTGTGTACACTCCATTCTAGTCAGCTGTTTTCTATTTTATCTAATACTGTCTTATAGCCATCGGCACCATAATACAGACAGCGTTTAACCCTGCTGATAGTCGCTGTACTGGCACCGGTAGCAGCAACAATATCGTCATAAATAACGCCTGCCTTTAACAATCGCGCCACTTCCAGGCGCTGAGCCATCGCTTTAAGTTCACCAATTGTGCATACGTCTTCAAAAAATTGATAACATTCCTCTTCACTGCTTAGCGATAAAATTCCTCTAAACAGCTGATCGGTAAGCCTATCTTTCAATTTAGGATTTGTAGGCATACTTCTAGCCTCCCTGTAAATACTTGCTATTGTATATTTATTCGCCATTTACCCAGATTTTCCTTCTTTAATACTTTTCATCTTTATTCAGGTAAAACCTCTTCTATAAAATCCCCGTTTTTTTACACAAAATACCACTTCTTTTTGTTGACAGCTCTCCTTATGCATGCTAATATAAAATTTATAAATTCAAATATTGTTCATCAAGAGCTGGTTGAGGGAATGGCCCGATGACGCCGCGGCAACCATCGCATCTGCGAACGGTGCCAATTCCACAGGATTACCTCCTGGCAGATGAAGAACTGGACAACAAGTCTCTTCGGACTGCCGAAGAGGCTTACTTTTTTTCGAAAGGAGGATTTTGGCTTCTAGTTATTTGAAATGAATAGTAGGAGGAATCATTTTATGAAGAAGTTTACCCTGTTAGTAATAATTGCAGTATTAGCCTTGTCTGCCTTTATCACTGGTTGCGGCAAAAGCACCCCTGCACCGTCAGCTGCTGATAAGAAAACAATTAAAGTTGGCGCGACCGCCGTGCCGCATGCTGAGATTCTCAATGTTGTCAAACCAATACTTGAAAAAGAAGGCATCAACCTGGTTATTGTCGAGATGAGCGATTATGTCCGTCCCAACATGGCTGTGGCGGAAAAAGAACTGGACGCCAATTTTTTTCAGCACATCCCTTATCTGACCAAGTTTAGCGCCGAACGCAACCTTGATCTGACTTACACTGCTGCTGTACATATCGAACCAATGGGTATTTACTCCAAAAAAGTCAAAAACCTGAATGATCTGGAAAACGGTGCATCAATCGGCATCCCCAATGACCCCACCAACGGCGGCCGCGCACTAGCCCTGCTAGCCAAAGCCGGCATTATTAAACTTAAAGATGGCGCCGGTGTTACTGCTACGATTAGCGACATCACTGATAACCCCAAAAGCGTAAAAATCCGCGAGCTTGAAGCTGCGCAACTACCGCGTTCGCTTGATGACCTTACTTTAGCCGTCATTAACACTAACTATGCACTGGAAGCCAAGCTTGTCCCCAGCAAAGATGCTCTGTTTACTGAACAAAAAGACTCACCCTATGTTAATATCCTCACTGTTCGCAAAGGCGATGAAAACCGTCCTGAAATTCAAAAATTGACCAAAGCCCTAACTTCCGAAGAAGTTAAGAAGTTTATTAATGAAAAATATCAAGGCGCCATTGTACCCGCATTTTAAGTTTAAAAAAGTGAGTCAGGGAAATCCCCTGACTCACTTTTTTAACGTAGCAACACCATAAAGGAAAATATCGGTGATACCGTTGGCTGCCGTATCAATGGATTCACTACTATCATCAACAAAACCCTGAAATACCATCATAACAATGACGCTGAACAAACCATGAGCAGCTTTATGTATATCACAATTACGGATAGTACCCTGTTCTATCCCCTCTTGCAAGATAGCTTGCAATATCCCGATGGTATGCACAAATCTTTCGCGATATTTTTCGCGCTGCGCCTCGGTGAAGTTTGATGGTTCTTCATGACCTAAGCCTCGCATCTCATGCATGAGCACCCGCCACAAATCAGCATTAGCAACATAAAATTCCAAAAATATCTTGATAGCCTTTTTCACTTTGTTCAAAGCTGGTTCAGTAAGAGCTGCAATTTCCTTAAGTTCTGCCTCAAAATTGGCACTTCGTTCTTTTATAAGGGTATAAAAGAGCTGTTCTTTATTGACAAAATACTTATATACTGTACCCTTACCGGTGTCAGCCAGCGCAATAATTTCATCCACTGTAGCACGATGATACCCTTTGCGGGAGAAAATAGTATAAGCGGCTTCCAGTATTTGCTGACGTTTCATCGTACTTCCTCCTGTCACCACGTTAGCTGGGAGATTAAAAACACCACCATCCCGATGGCTACAGCTAACTTAAAGATTAAACCCAATGCCTGACCAATGACAATACTTTTGGCTACCCTGGTTGCCCTTTCCTGGTTTCCAGTAGACGCATACTCCGCTAAATATCCGGCAGCAAAGGAGGCACCGATCGCCCCGGCAATGGAACCAAGTCCGGGCATAAATCCTGTACCGATTATACCGCCGGCAATACCGCCAATAAAAGCTGCTGCAATGGCTGCACGCGAGGCATTTTCCCTTTTAGCTCCCAGTGATCCGGCAACAAATTCGGCCAGTTCTCCTGTTAACAGCGCGCCAAAAAGCAGCAGCAGCACAGTAGTATTCATATGGGTAAAGCTTTCCAAATATCCATAGCCCAAAGCAGCAAAAAATATCAACCAATTGCCAGGCAGGCCGATAGCCGTCAGACCAATACCAACAACTGTAACCACAATAACCAGTAAATTGCTGGCTATTAAACCTGCATCCAAAGCGTACACCTCTTCAACGCTCTCATCTGTCGCTCCGATTAAACGCCCTATGAGCAATGTCTTTACGGTACTGCATACCATCAAATTTTATCACTGGTACAGCCTGATAAACCTTATCTACCGCTTCCCGGAGATTAGCGGCTACCGCCGTTACACCAAGTACCCGGCCACCGTGGGTCACGATCTGGCCGCTAACCGTGCCTGTTCCAGCATGAAATACCATTGCCCCTTGTGATTCAGCTTGATCAAGACCGGTGATTTTATCCCCTTTATTATAACTCCCAGGATACCCACCCGCTGCCAGCACAACACATACAGCGGCCTTGTCTTCCCATTCGATGGTTATATCAGCCAATCTTCCATCCGCACAGGCTTCCATGATATCCACCAAATCACTGGCTAAAAGCGGTAGCACGACCTGGGTCTCGGGATCTCCAAAACGAGCATTGAATTCAATAACCTTTGGCCCCTGAGCCGTAATCATCAACCCAGCATACAGACAACCCTGATAAACGATACCTTCCTGCCGCATAGCATCGACAACTGGCTGCAAGACCTCACGCCGTACTTGTTCCCGCACAGCCGGAGTAACAACCGGGGCCGGAGCATATGTTCCCATCCCACCGGTGTTGGGCCCCTGATCATTGTCAAATACCCGCTTATGATCCTGAGCTGCAACCATCGGTACAACCGTAATACCATCGGTAAAGGCCAGCAGGGAGGCTTCTTCTCCTGCCAGATATTCCTCAATAACCACCAAATTGCCAGCATTACCAAAAGCCTTATCTCTCATCATCATGGTAACGGCATCAACAGCTTCTTCAATTGTCATGGCAACAACGACACCTTTACCGGCAGCCAGTCCGTCAGCTTTAACCACAATCGGCGCACCTTGCTCCTTTATATAGGCCAGTGCATCGTCAATGTCAGTAAAGGCAGCCGAGGCGGCCGTGGGAATATGATATTTATGCATAATCTCTTTGGCAAAAACTTTAGAACCCTCTAGTTGCGCTGCCTTTTGGGATGGACCAAATACTTTCAGATTAAGCGCAGCAAAATGATCGGCAAGACCGTTGGTTAGCGGTAACTCCGGGCCAACAACAGTTAAGCCGATGTTGTGTTCAAGCGCAAATTTACCCAAAGCCTCATTATCTGTTATATCAATAGCCACACATTCAGCCACAGCCGCAATTCCGGGATTTCCCGGAACACAGTATATTTTTTCTACCCGGGGGCTTTGCGCCAATTTCCAAGCCAATGCATGCTCACGCCCACCGCCACCGATAAGTAAAATTTTCAAATTACCACTCCTTCATGTATACAGTTACATTAAAACCAACGTATAGCCAGCAGCCCAAGATATTCTTTAATAACTAGCTGACTGTTATAGAAAGCGTCAGCCCGAGGCCACAATTGATTCCATTCAAAGATAAAGCGAGTATTTGTTTGATAGTCGGTAGGATAGGGCAATACGGTCATATTATATTTGGTAAACTGCCCCACTGAGCGCTCCATGTGAAAAGCCGAAGTAACCAGAATGGGATTTGTAAAAGCCCGTTCCGCTAAAATCTGCCTGGTGAATTTAGCATTGTCAGTAGTATTAAGGCTCTGCCCTTCCACAATGATCTTCTCATTAGGAATACCTATTCCCAACAGGATATGGCGTGCGATTTCTGCCTCCTTGCCGGTATTGGCAAATACCTGTCCCCCGGAAATGATGATTGGTGCACCAGTACTATGGTATAGCTGCGCTGCTGTCAGTAAGCGGTTGGCAGCCGAGCCCATCAAATGCCCTTTGCCATGCACATTAGGTGTGTCTGCTGTTGCTCCGCCTCCCAGCACGACAATAACATCACCACTAACGGTTGACGGTGGCTGGTAACGGCTCTCTAAAGATCGCAGTAACCAATCCCCCACCAACGGAATGGAAATGAGATACAAGAGCGCCGTTATCACTGCCAGCGCTCCTACTCCCCGTTGTTTGTGCCTATGCAGCCATACACAACATACAGTTAACGCAGCAATAAATAAGCCTGGCGGCAACAAAAAGGTTATGTATAAAAATTTTATCAAAACCAACACTTACCAATACCCCGTCTCTCAAATGTTACAGAAAGACTTTTGTCAACATTCCTGCAGACAAAAGTCTTTTCCACTGCTATTTTTTCTCTTGCTTGGCCCAGGAATCCTTCAGCGACACAATGCGGTTAAATACCGGCATTTGCGATGTGGATTCACGATCAAGGGAAAAATAGCCGTTCCGCATGAACTGAAACCGATTACCCACTTGGGCTGTTTTGATACTGGGCTCAATTAAACAATTAGCCAGCACTTCCAGCGAGTTCGGGTTTAGTGAATCTACAAAATCCTTAGCCGTCCCTTCTGCTTCTTCGTGGTCTTGATTATCAAGTAACAGATAATCATAGAGACGCACCTCGGCTTTCACTGCCTGGGCAGCTGATACCCAGTGCAGCACACCCTTAACCTTACGATTGGCAGTACCGCTGCCGCTCTTGGTATCCGGATCATAGGAGCAGTGTAGTTCTACGATCTCGCCAGTTTGTTCGTCCTTGACTACTTGCTCACATTTGATTATGTAGGCCTGTTTCAATCGAACTTCCTTGCCTGGAGCCAAGCGGAAGAATTTTTTCGGCGGATCTTCCATAAAATCATCTTGCTCAATATATATTTCCCGGGAAAATGGCATTGTCCGTGAACCCATTGCGGGATTTTCCGGATTATTTTCTGCTACTAATTCTTCTACCTGGTCCGCAGGATAGTTGTCAATGATCACTTTTAAGGGTTTAAGCACTCCCATCACGCGCGGTGCTTTTGTGTTAAGGTCTTCTCTGATACAGTGTTCCAGCATGGCAACATCCACAAGGCTGTTACTTTTAGCCACACCAATGCGATCACAAAAATCGCGGATAGATTCAGGGGTAAACCCTCGCCTCCGCAGGCCAGAGATCGTCGGCATCCGGGGATCATCCCAGCCGCTGACATAGCCTTCTTCTACCAGTCGGCGCAGGTAACGCTTACTCATAATAGTATTCGTTATATTCAGCCTGGCAAACTCAATCTGCCGGCTTTGATAAATGCCTAATGTAGCCAGCGTCCAGTCATACAGCGGCCGATGGTCTTCGAATTCAAGCGTGCAAATGGAATGAGTTATATTCTCAATCGAATCAGAAATCGGATGAGCATAATCATACATGGGATAGATACACCAGGTATCGCCGGTGCGATGGTGCTTTGTGTATACAATACGATACAAAACAGGGTCCCGCATATTCAGATTAGGTGAAGCCATATCAATTTTTGCTCGCAGTACCCGACTACCTTCTGGAAATTCGCCAGCACGCATTTTTTCAAAAAGTGCCAGGTTTTCTTCCACTGTACGACTCCTATATGGGCTTTCTTTTCCCGGTTCTGTCAGTGTACCACGATATTGCCGGGTCTCTTCGGCAGTCAAATCACAGACATAGGCCTTGCCCTTTTTAATAAGCTCAATAGTCAACTCATATATTTTTCCAAAATAATCTGAGGCATAATATTTACGGTCATCCCAATCAAACCCCAGCCAGTTTACATCTTCCTGGATTGAGTCTACATACTCAACATCCTCTTTAGTAGGATTAGTGTCATCAAAACGCAGGTTGCATTTGCCGCCATATTTAATCGCCAAGCCAAAGTTTAGACAAATTGACTTAGCATGACCAATATGCAAATAGCCATTGGGCTCTGGTGGAAATCGTGTATGTACCCGGTCGCCATATTTCCCTGTCTTTATATCTTCATTAATGCTAACCTCGATAAAATTAGCAGGCATAGCAGGATTAGCGCCAGGCTCTTTTTCAATTGCTTCAATTTCGGTACTCATGCAAATCCTCCTTAAGATTGTCCACTTTATATCATTACATTATACAACATTCCTATCCTTTCCAGCAAGTAAGAGTATTTTAGGTATTTTTTTATCCTGATACGTTATGTGATTTATGTATATATTCACTCAAAGCCCTTTTCCTTTTCTTACTCTTTATATCATTTTTATCATCATTTTTATCTCTGGAGACTGTACTGAGTACTCGCAGCAGATCTGCGGGGAAATTACCCGCAGAGATTAAAAATAACAGCCCCCTACCAATGAGAGGGCTGCTGTGAAACACTGCTTATGATTGTGGTTTGATTTTATCTTAGTACGCGAGTCAAGGCTTCCGCCTCTACAGGCGGCGTTAATTCAGGTGGAGTAGACTCTCAACTGAATCCCCAATGTTTCAGCTATGCTGAAACGAGTTCACTCATGATGGCCACTATGGTCGCTGGAAGGATTACCTGGAGATTGCTCTACCTGCTGAGCGGTGCTGTGATCGCTGTCCATATCCACAGAATTAACTAAATCAGACATCATCTGATGAAAGCTCATATCCTGCTGGAGCATTTGTTTCATACTGGCTTGCATCTCCGGAGTTTTCATGACATCTTTCATCGCTTTTTGCATTTCGGGGCTTTTCATCATTTCAATGCACTGTTTGTACATTTCAGGACTTGTCATCATCTGGGCCATCGCCTTAGCATCCATTTTCTCCATCATAGCTCCCATCTGATCTGTTTGTGTTTCACATGTCTGAGAATTTTTTTCAGCCGCGCTAGTTATCGTTGGACTAACACCTAAACCAAATACAGACGCTGTTATGAGACCACCAACAACCCAAATTGCCATTTTTTTATTCATTACAATCCCTCCATAAATGTGTTATTTTTATTCACGATTCTTTGTTAACCTACAGCACTCGCTTTGCTCCATAATAACGCTGGACAAAATAATTATCCCTCATATCCCCAATGGCCACAATACCTTGGGAAAAAGAGGTGTGAATGAACTTATTGCCGCCAATATAAATACCCACATGGGATGCACCCGGCTCATAAGTGGTGAAATACACCAAATCACCCGGCTGCAGCGCTGCCGGCGAAACTGTCCGCCCGACTAGAAACTGCAGGTCGGCAGTACGGGGCAGATGTATACCAGCCTGCCGGTATACATACTGCACTAACCCAGAGCAGTCAAAGCCTTGGGCCGGAGAAGCCCCACCCCATACCACTGGCTGACCAAGCAAATTCCTGGCTATTGCTAGAATTTGCGCATTCTGCCCGCTGGATAAGTAGGAACTACGGACAACCATTTCCTGTTCATCTGCGATCGGCATAACGGCCCCGGCTAGAATGGAGTCAAGCGACTGGACAAACTGGTTATACCCGGAAGCGGGAGCGGCCTCAACTGCTCCCGCTCCGCTTAGCAACGTGCCAGTCAGTACGGCAATCAGTACCCATCTGTTCATCGGTCGCTCCTCCTTTCCGAACCACTTAATGACTCATGCTTTGCAGGTGGGTGGTCGTCTGCTTCATAAGGTCCTGCATAGCCTTTACTTTGCCCTCTAAGGCACTGGGGTCTGTTTTACCTGAATTTACACTGTCTTTAATCTCAACTGCTGCCTTGCGCAGGTTATCTTTTAAACCAGCATCCATCATATGCGGCATAACCTTATCAGTGGTGCTCACAAGTTGCGCGGCGCTCTTTTGCGCATCCATGGTTTGGCCAGCTTTCACTTGCTTGACCACGTCTTGCAACGATTTATCCAGCTCTTTCATCATGGGCATCGGGTCTTCCTTCGGCATTGCCGCACTATGCCCTTGATGACCCGTTGCAGCTTGCTCTTGACTGGCCGGTGCCTGGACCGCCGGTTTTTCGCTAGAGCCGCAACCGGCTAGTAGAGACATAACTGCAGTAATAGCTAAAATACCTAGTACTACTTTACTTTTTTTCATAATTGAACCTCCCATTGATTTTATTAAGATGTTGGCGTTCACGCCATTGGTTCCAGACCAGATAGATGCATGGCAGCACAATCAGAGTCAAAATTGTAGAGGTAACCAAACCACCTACAACCACCGTGGCCATTGGCCGCTGCACCTCAGCGCCGGTACCCGTAGCAAAGAGTAATGGAAACAAGCCCAAACTAGCGACCAAGGCAGTAATCATAACCGGCCGCAAGCGAGTGAACGCACCTTCAATAATGGCCTCTTCTAATGTTTTGTGGTCCCGCAGGTGTTTAATGTAGGTCACCATGATGACTCCGTTTTGCACCGCAATCCCAAAGAGAGCGATGAAGCCAACAGCAGCTGCTACTGTCATATAGGCGCCGGCAACATACATAGCCACAATGCCACCCACTAACGAAAATGGAATGTTCATCAGGATGAGGAAAGCATCGCTGGCAGACTTAAAGGTCATATAGAGTAAGAAAAAGGTGAGCACGATGGCTGCAGGCACTACCAGTGACAGCCTGTCTTTCGCCCGTTGCTGATTTTCATACTGACCGGTCCATTTTAGAGAATATCCAGGAGGTAAATCAACCTTTTCTTTGATAACCTTGTTGGCTTCATCAACAAAACTGACCACATCCCGCCCCCGGGTGTTCATCTGCACGATCATCCGGTAGACGCCGTTTTCGCTGCTGATCATCGACGGACCGTCCACAACCTGGAACTGAGCTACTTCGCCTAACGGCACATAGGCACCAGTAGCCGGCCCAGCCACTGCAGCAGTTGCAGCACCACCCATGCCGCCCATCCCGCCACCACCACTTTTCACCGCGGTTCCGCCACCGGTTACCGGAATGAGGATACTTTGCATAGCGTCTATGGTTTCTCGATTTTCTCGGTTATAGCGCACTAAGACGTTAAATCGTCTGCGGCCTTCGATGGTCGTAGTAGCGGTTTTTCCACCTACCGCTAATTCAACGGCATCTTCAACATCGGCAATGTTGAGCCCATACCGAGCTGCCTTTTCCCGATTGACTTGAATCTCCAAGTAGGAAGCGCCAAAGACCCGTTCAGCCAACAAATCGCTGACTCCCGGCACAGTTGCCAGTGCCTTTTCAATGTCAAAGGCTTTTTGCTGCAGCACCTTGAGGTCTTCCCCATAGAGTTTGATGCCGAGTTCGGTACGAACCCCAGTAGTCAGCATGGATAGTCGGCCGGCAATCGGCTGGGTAAAGGCCATGTTAAGGCCCGGGATATTGGCTAGTTTGACCATCATTTCCTGTTCAATCGTCTCTTTGGTCATTCCAGACCGCCATTGGTCTTTTGGTTTTAGTGTGACAATGGTTTCTATCATACTAATCGGCGCTGGGTCCATGGCCGACTCGGCACGTCCTACTTTCCCCACAGACATGTCGATTTCCGGAATATCCATAATGACTTTATCCATGGTTTTAGCAGCTTCTAGTGCTTCTGTAAGTGAAACACTGGGCAGCATGGTCGGCATGACTAAGAAGGTTCCTTCATCTAATGCCGGCATAAAGGTGGTGCCAATAAACGGTAACAGGGAGAACCCGGCGATCATCACGACAACAGCAATCACAATGGTGGTTTTATGGTACTTCAGCACGGTTTTTAGGAGCGGTACATACAATTGATGCATTTTAGCAACAATCCAGGTGTCCTTTTCCTGGATTTTACCTTTGAGCAACAAGGTGCACAGCACCGGTACCAAGGTGAACGCCAGCAGTAGTGACCCGCTCATGGCAAAGGATTTAGCCCAGGCCATCGGGGTATACATTTTACCTTCGGTGCCAGTCATGGTAAATACGGGCAAGAAAGTGACAATAATAATAGTAATAGAAAAGAAAATTGGTGCGGCTACTTCCTTAGCTGCTTCCAGCGTTACATCAACAATGTTGCGTCGCCCGCCGTCCTCCGCCAAATGCCTAAAAATGTTTTCTACCATAACAATGGCTGCGTCGGTCATGACGCCGATACCGATGGCAATACCGCCAAGCGACATTAAATTGGCCGAGAGGTGGATCTGTTTCATCGCAATCAGCGCTATCAGGATACCGATAGGAATAGCACTGGTCACAATCAAGCTGGACCGGACATTCCCTAAAAAGAGAATTACAATAAGCGAAACTAAGATGAATTCTTCAACCAATGCCCGTGTCAATGTATTGACCGCTTTTTTCACCAGGTCGGTCTGGTCGTAAAAAGGTACAATCCTCATGCCTTCCGGTAAGGTTGGTTGAATTTCAGCGATCTTCGCTTTTACTTGGTCAATGACATTTAGCGTGTTCTCGCCCATACGCTGAATGACAATACCACCGGCCGCTTCATAACCGGATTTGGTCAGTACGCCCCGGCGAAAGTCCGGACCGGCGGTCACATTGGCTACATCTTTGATATAAATAGGCACATTATTGTTTTGGGCAATTACTATATTTTTTATATCGTCAGGTGACTGGATTAGTCCCAGCCCGCGGATGATAAATTCCTGACCGTTTTGTTCAACTACTTTGGCACCAATGTTAGCGTTATTAGCACCGAGCGCCCCATATACCTGGTTGAAGGTAACCCGGTAGTTTTGCAGAAGGTGCGGATCAAGATTGATCTGGTACTGCATTACGTAACCGCCGATGCTGGCGACCTCAGCTACGCCCGGCACTGCACTCAATTGCTGCTTGATCGTGAAATCCTCAATAGTTCGCAAATCTGCCAGGTTGTGTCGGTCGCTTTCCACGGTATACATAAAGACTTGTCCCATGGGTGTGCTTACTGGGCCCAGGGCTGGCTGCACGCCACGTGGTAATTGGGGAATGGCTTGCTGTACTTTTTCGTTCACAACTTGGCGGGCAAAGTATGGTTCGACCCCATCTTCAAAAATTACGGTAATGAGCGACATCCCAAAGGAAGAAGCTGACCGTACTTCTTTAACGTTTGGCAGCCCTCGCAAGGCAGTCTCTAGTGGATAGGTGACTTGGTCCTGAATTTCCTGCGGACCCCGGCCCATCCAATCGGCCGAAACAAGTACCTGGTTTTCACTAAGGTCGGGAAAAGCGTCAATGGGGGTATCACGTACGATAAAGACTCCCCAGACAATAAGCAGCGCAGCTAATACCAGGATAATCACGCGGTTTTTCAAGGAAAACTCGATTAATTTATTGAGCATGCTGATCCTCCTTAATGACCGCTATGGCCGCTGTGTTCGTCCCCAGCAGCCGGTGGCGCATTCAAAGCTGGTGGTGCCTGTGCCGGAGCAACTGCTCCGCTGGTTTGAGCGCCTGTAGCAGCAGATGTACTAGCGGCTCCCCCGCCGCCATGACCGGCGTGGCTGCCAAAGCCGCCTAATTTAGTCTGGGAGTCAATAAGGAAGGTAGCAGCTGTCACCACAGTTTCACCTGGCTGCAGTCCGGACAAGATTTGGACATAACCATCGGCATATTGTCCTGTGACTACATCACGCTTGACGAAAGTATCTTCGCTTTGAGCGACAAAGACGATTTTACGGCTGCCGGTATCCAGGATACTGGACTCTGGGATGACCAGGCTGTCTCCCAGCGGTATTTGAACATTGGCATTGACAAACATATTGGGTTTTAATTTGCCGCTAGAATTTTCCATTGACACCCGTACTTTGACCGTCCGGGTGGCATCATCAAGCACCGGGTTGATAAAGGTCACTTGCCCAGTAAAGGTTTCCCCCGGGTAGGCTCCACTATTTACCAGGACCGGCTGACCTGGTTTAATACCGGCTATGTCTTTTTCGTAAATATCGGCATACAGCCAGACAGTCGATAAATCCGACAGACTGTACAGTTTGTCGCCAGGCATAATGAAGGCTCCTGGCAGTACTTGTTTTTCCAAGACGGTTCCTCCGAATTGGGCATAGATGGTCATATGATCATTGATCTGTCTGGTATGCTCCAGATGAGTGATATCGCTGTCAGGCACATTTAAGAGTTGCAATTTTCGCCGGGATGCCGTTAGCAGGCTTTTGTTGAGCTGGACTATGTCTTTGCCGGCGTTTTTCAGTTTCTGCACATTCTCCAGCGTTAACAGATATTCTTCCTGAGCGGCAATATAAGTTGGACTGTATACCGCGGCGATAGCTTGTCCGGGAGCAATCGTTTCCCCATCGGCGGTTACGTAGAGTTCATCCACCCGTCCCTCAACCCGGGAAGTGATATAGGTCCGGCCGCTTTCATTCATGGCAATCTTGCCGGTGGTCTTGATTTCTTTTGCCAGCGGCTTAACAATGGCTTGCGCGGTTTGCACCCCGGCCAATTGCCGGGCCTTAGCGTCCAGGGTAACAGTATCACCCATGGCCATCACCGGGGCATTGGCTTGATGCCCCGTATGGTCTACAGCCGCTGGTTTATTATGCTGAGCAGTATAATAGTAGCCCGCACCACCGATTACCAGAACACCGGCGGTCACACCAATAATAAGTTTCTTTTTGGCCTGTAATTTTTCGATCATGCTGTCCTCTCCTTCATCCGGCTACTCATTATGGCTGCACTCCATTGGTGAATAAGGGCTTACCTACTGCTTTTTCCAGATTGGCCGCCGCTTTTTCATAATCTGTCTTAGCTTTATATAAGCCTAATTTGGCATTGCGCAGGGTATTAACCCCTTCCAGGACTGTCATAAGGTCTACCTTACCGTTGGTATACCCTACAATGGCAGCCTGGTAGGTCTGCTCGGCCTGGGGAATGATGGTATTTTTATACAAGTCAATCTGCCGCCACGTAGCTTGCGCTTCAGTAAGCGCCATTTGGACATCAAGTTCGGTCATATTCTTCATATTCTGCAGAGCAGCTTGCGAAGCAGCAAAGCTAGCCTGTGCTGCGTTTATTTCCGCTTTGTTTTTACCTTGCCAGATGGGGAACATTGCCATGACTTCAATCTTCCAGGTCGGCTTTCTTTCACCTAGCATGAATGTTGTTTTCATGGGGTCCATAGGGTCTGCCTGTGATTCTACCATGGGTTCCTTATTCTTTTTGTAACCTATATTGACCTCAAAATCAGGCAATTGCTGTTTTTTTGCTAAATCGATTCCTTTTTGAGCCATGTCTACTTGATACTTCATCCCTGCTACAGATGGCTTATTTTCAGTGGCGTTTTTTATAAGGTCGGCCAAATCAAAATTAGGCGGAGGAGCTGTAAATTCTTCTTTAACTTCGAAGGCTTCATTGGTACTGCGTCCCATCAGATTGTTAATCTTTGCTTTGGCCACCGCCTCCATTGACGCCATATTTAACAGATCAATCGTCATCTGAGAAAACTCAGTCTGGGCTTTCAGCGTATCCTGAAGTGGTACCATACCCGTTGAGTAATTGACTTGAGCCAATTTTGCAAGCTGACCCATAAGCTCCTGGCTCTCCTTACCAATTATCAGTGCTTGTTTGGAATAAAGATAATCGTAATAGGCCTGTTTTGTTTGTGCATAGATCTCAACCTGTTTCTCAGCCCAGCCGGTTTTGGTCATGTTTGCTTCATTCTCCGCCATCTTACCCATCACTTTTAGCTTAGCTGGATTCATAATTTCCTGACTAATACTAAATTCTGTCATCATAGCGTTACCAGGATTCAAACTCGTGGTTGGGATATCATCCTTCATAAATCCGACCTTGAGATCAGGCTGGGCTGTGACTGCGGGAATGCGACTGGACTTTTCCTCCCATTTTTTTTCGGTTTCTACAACCGCTGGATTGTTTTTGATCGCATTATTTACGATTTCCTGCAGGGTCAGGGGCTGCTCCGCTGCAAGCACTGGCGATAAATTTGTTGTCAGTATAATACTGCATACTAGGATTGCTCTTAACGTGCCAGTTTGGGTGATACTGCTCATTGTTCAACCTCCTTAGACTCTAGTTTAGCTGCCTTAAAATCCAACGCTTTATGTAGCGTGAAACAAAAGCTCCTTAGTGAGCTAGTTTTGTATTTGTCATGATTATAGCAAGCCATTATGAAGAACTTATGAAGATGTCTTGAAGAAATTATGCGATTTTTATCGACCTTTCCAAGTGTCTATGTATCGTTATCATCAAAATAAATATGCCCCCGTCACCTAAGCAGCACAGCTTAAGTAATGAGGGCATAGCTTTATCTTAGCCGATAAGGCCATAGTTCCACAGCCAACTATCCTTAATCAATTTAGACATTTTTGGATAATACTGCTACAACCACTGGCCGCATCCGCTCATCGGTACGCGCCATTTGATCAAAGTATTTGACATACCATACCGCTAGTGTAAAAAATCCAACACCACCAGCTATCGATATCAGTAAGCTATCTATCCCAATATAGTGAGCTGCATAATTCCCAGCCAACGCCCCGGCGAAAGCTGCAAGTAATGGTGCCATATAGACAACAAATGCCGCTTTAAGCATATTCACCTCGCGAATCTCGATAGCTACTCGCTGACCTGGTTTGGCATCAGCCATATTTAGGGCTTCCACAACGATAGCTGTATTGCCTGGGCATGAACCGCAGTTTTCACAGTCACTATGCCTGCTAGCCTTAACCTTGGCCATCTTACCAATCACCTCTAAGATAATACCTTCTTGCTGTTTAATCATTTTCTCACTCTCCATTCCCTATTCAGTACTAACTACCTATATTATACAAATGAAATATGAATAACTTATGAATATAGCATGCGGATATTAGCATATAATCTGCAATGCCAGGCCATGCTACCAGTAATTATCCTACACACGAGGTGACTTATGCAAGCTCTACGTTTATTTGCTATTGTTTCCGTGATGCTGCTAGCATCACTAAACGTCAGCTATAGTGCAATCGCAGAAGCTAGCACCACCGAAATAAGCAACGGTTTTGTCACAATCATAGATACAGTTGGCAATATTGTCTTTCAAACAGGCCTTGCAGTCCATCCTGGTGATGAATTTATTGATGAGGATAACCGGGTCTATGTTGTTACTGCCGTTCAAGGGACATCTGCTACAGCAGAATGTGTTCGCGAAGAGTCTATTAGTGACCTATGGCCGGACACAATCCCCGTGCAGGCACCCGCCCAGTCAGCAAGTCAACTGGTGAGCATCTATCATACACACACAGATGAATCCTATATTCCTACCGACGGTAAATCTACCGTCACAGGCGATGGAAGCATCCTTCTTGTAGGGGAAGCCTTTAGCAAACGGTTATCCGAACTTGGTTACCAGACCAACCATGACAAAACCCTTCACGATCCCCATGATGCGAACGCCTATCAACGTTCCCGGCGTACTGCAATGAAACTGCTTCAACAACAACCGGCCGCACTGTTTGACATCCATCGCGACAGCGCGCCAGCGAAAATATACGACTTTCATGTGAACGGCCAGGATGCCACCAAAATTTTATTAGTCGTTGGCCGCCAAAATCAAAACATTAATACCACCATGAATTATGCCACAACCATTAAATCAGCCGCAGATGCGAAATACAAAGGCTTAATACGAGGTATCTTTATCGCTAATGGCGGCTATAACCAAGACTTAAACCCTCATAGTATTCTAGTGGAAATTGGCACCCAATACAATAACCGGGAAGCTGCCGACCGTAGCGCCGCTCTATTTGCAGATGTGATACCCTCTTTTCTTGCTCCCGGCACTGCGGCTCCAGCGGCTCAGGCTCCAGCAGCCGTACCATCACCAGCAATATCGATAACTCCCGATATTGCTGCCAATACCAATCCTGGCCCGCGCCAAGATACCCTACTCGTCATTGGCGCACTGGTTTTGGGTACAGGTGCTTTCCTTTTTCTCAGCACAGGCAGCCTGCATGAAGCCAAGGCCAAGCTCCTCCGTTTCGGTAAATATGAGTTTGGCGACATCTTCCGTTCACGAAAAAAACGCAAATAATGAGCAGAGTAACTATTACCTATATACATTGTTGTCCGTTAAAATTTCCCGCCACGCCGCCTTTTTGTGTTCTCCCTCCATGGCAAGCTTCAGATACTCGATGATTGACTCGAGGGGAACTCCGGCTTTTTTGAACTTCATCGCCAAATCAATCCAGTGCAATATCATTTCATCATAATCCCGGATGCCTGACTCGGTACGCGGCACCGGTGGAATTAAACGATTCCCACCCTGCGCAAATGGGGTGCTGCGCTGACAAATTTATCAGCACAGCACCCCATCGTACTGTCATCGACAAATACAAAGGATTATTTTAATTGATTGTATTCATCATCGGCAACAGGTTCCAACCATTCTGCCGGACCTGCCTGGCTGTTGGTTTCAACGGAAAGGTGTACGAACCAGCTGTCTTTCGCAGCCCCGTGCCAATGTTTCACGTTTGCCGGAATCTTTACAACATCACCTGCCCTGAGCTCACGCGCCGGTGTTCCGTCTTCCTGATACCAACCTCTGCCACCTGTGACTAAGAGAATCTGACCGCCCGGATGTTTATGCCAGTTATTGCGGCAGCCCGGCTCGAATGTTACGTTGCCAATGGGACAGTTGAATTCCTTGTCGCCCTGTACCAGCATCTGAAGATAGGCCTGACCGATAAAACTTTTATTAAATGGCTCCGGCATTTTATCGCCTTTCGGAAAAATTACGCTATTGCTTAAATCACTCATTTGAACCTCTCCCTCATTATAATTTGTAGATCTTTTCCGTTTTCACTCGAATCAGCTTATTTTACGCCAGTCTTTTTCAGCCAGGATTCTACCAGTGAATCCCTCGCCGTGTCATCGTATACCGAAAGCACTGACAGCACCGCCGAATCAGGGCAGGACTTTTTGACTATGGCTTCGATATGACCGGAGCCGCCTCCGCCGTGGGTGCAAAACGGAACAACGTTTTTTTCTGACAAATCATAGCTTTCCAGGAAAGTGGCAACCGGCGGTGCAATCGTACTCCACCAGTTCGGCGTGCCGATGAAGACCGTATCATAAGCTGAGATGTCTTTGACCTTAGTTTTAAGCTCAGGCTTGAAGCCTGCCTGGATTTCTTTTTTCGCCTGTTCCACGACTGTGTTGTAGTCGTCAGGATAGAACTTTTCCGGCACTAGTTCACAGAGCGTCCCGCCAGTCTCCTCAGCAATCAGCTTCGCCAATTTACGTGTGTTCCCAGAATGGGAATAATACACAATCAAACTATTTTTACTCATATAAAAAAACTCCCTTCATTGCTTTACAGCTTCAATCCTGACAGTGAAATCGCCGTCATCTTTGCCAGTTTTTCGAGTCCGGTCATAAGATGCCCTATTGGGACCAGTCCTTGGGAATAGTGAAAATCGTGGTACAATATCGTTAGCGAAACTGACTGCGAAGTTCCCTTGCCGTAAAATCACCATAGACCCTTTTCCTTGCAAATGAAAGCTAAGATACGAACAAACTTTGGATTTGTTGTACGCTCACAGGTTACCACTTTGAGCTAACTCAAAGTCAAGCTTTTTTTCGGTCTAAAAAAATTTTAACCATTAAAAAAATGCCATGCAGCTGCCCCTTTTCGAAAATCGATCAATTGCGGCAGTGGCATACAGAACAATCCCGTCACTGTTTTGAATGAATCTATCCAGCAAAAGGGCGTGCCGCAAAACGTTTTTTGAAAAAACGCAAAGCGATACGCCCTTTTCTTATGATCAATACGATTAAAGTAGCAAATGCGACTGCAAAAGCCAACGTCTCATATGTAGTCTAACTGTTTTCGGAAAAGAACAGCGCAAATACAGAAAAGCTCTATAGCGGGAAGAATATAGCTATAGAGCTTTTCGATTAGTAGCAGCTGCTCATAAAGACTATTTTTTATTCTCTATCTGATAATAACATTCCACCAACACCGACATTGTCATAGTCATTCTCTTTTATCAAAACTGTGAAAATTTCTACGGGAAGTTAGATAACATCACTGGCAGTTTTAGTAAGTTCCCGGACCAGTTGCCGCTTTTTCTCCTTACTCATTTGTGGACCTTCTATTGTGATAACAGGCATATGCTCAGCTCCTCTGTTTTGTTATACCAGGCTCATCAGCTATTTACCGGGAATACGTTCAGCGATTTGCTTCCATTCGTGCTTATCAAGAAAACTGCCTGGTACATTGTCTTCCATCTCTTTAAACATGACGTACGGCACACTGAAGGACAGCAGATCGGCGTCGATACGAGGACGTACCGAAATATCTGTCATCCCAATAACGCCCCGCGGTCGTTCCCCGGTTGCCTCACTCCATGGAAACAGACAGGTAGTCTGGCAGCCTGCCGCAAAGGGTGCAATAACACTGTCATGGCCGGGACGGCCATAATTGGCCAACACAATGAGCGCAGTCAATTGGTCCGGATTGGCGTAAAAAACAACCACTTTCGGTTCTTCTTGGGTAGTATCCACTTCTGCCAGCGGTTTAAATACAATGTATTGTTCGGATATATCGATGCTAGGAACTGACTCCATCCAGGCTTTTGCTAGTTCAGGTGTTTTTTTGAAACCCTCCGGCTCACGTGTTTTATATCCCTCAGGTAATTTATCTTCTCCTGTAGACAGAAAATATTCCATGCCTTCTGAATACTCATTTACTAATCCTAAGCCGATGCCGCCGCCCTCACAGCCAAATGTAGAACGGCTGAAAACGGCCCGGCGCCCTTTGGCAACTGCAGTTAACATAGCTGCAACACAACCCCAGTTTCCTTCCATAAACTCCAGAGCACCCTGCGGTTTCTCATTGGTAACGAGTATAGCGATCGGAGAATACCTGAGTTTTAACCTTTGTGCAATTTCACTTTGCATAATGAATTTCCTCCTTTTCTGATTGGCTGTTTCCCTTAACTCAACGGTTTATTTAGATGCACACTCCCCCCTACCATGTAAATATGCCCATAGATTGACCCAGGTCAATTAAAAAATATAAAGGGACATGGAATTCTTGCGTAATTCGATTATAGAATATTGACCATTTGAGTACACTGTCCCCAAGTGGAAAAGCCTCTCTTTTCGGAAACTCTTCAATAACACCGCCAGCAATGACCCAAGTCAATTCAATTGTAAAAAATTAATGGCTTTGCTGTCAAGCAAAACTCTTTTCTTGACAAAACAATTTCTGTTTTTATAAAATCATATTGACTAGGGTCAATTGCGGAGCGTGATACCGGTACTCACTATTGCGGGAATCAGAAAAATCCCGAAGTCAAGCGCACATGCGGCCTTGCAATTACATTGGAGGATAAAATAATGAATGCATATGTGTTATTAGCAATCGCTATCGTTTGCGAAATATTCGCAACCTCGATGCTGAAAGCTTCTGTAGGCTTTACAAAACTTGCCCCCAGCCTTGCATTTATCATAGTGATGAGTGCTTCCTTTTATGCAGTCTCACAAGCATTGAATCAAATCCCTCTAGGCATAGCCTATGCCATTTGGTCAGGACTAGGAACAGCACTGACAGCGTTAATCGCAGTATTCATCTGGAAGGAAACAATGAATGCCTATACTGTTACCGGTATAATCCTCGTCATTATTGGCGTTGTATTACTAAACTTAAAAGGCGCAGGACATTAAGCATGCCGTCACAGAATAACAACCGACAGGCGAAAAAAAGACAACTAATTTAGACGAGTTAACGGCCTTGAGGGAATGGATAAAAAAACCATCGTAACAACCTTAAGCAAGGATGGCATTTTTGCCAGTTCGGCAAGCGCTTGTAGTGCAGGCGCCATAAAGCCCTCGCGTATAATGCTGGCAACAGGAGCGTCCGAATAAACTACCCTAAGAACCGTCTGCCAAATACATGAAAAACTCCCTCTCTGCTCATTATTTTTTTCTTGACAATGCAAACACTATTTTTATAAAATTATATTGACCCAGGTCATTCATGATATTATTATTACTATTTTCGTATCGATTTATAACAGGATCGTAACTACTGGTTAGGAGGTACTTTTTATTACAAGAATCATAAAAGAAGCGGACGTCCGGCGGACCGAGCTGATGGATGCAGCGCTGGAGCTGTTTCGCTCCGGCGGCTATCAGAAAACAATGATCATTGATATTACCAAACAAGTCGGCGCCGCTAAAGGCACCTTCTATCACTATTATCCTTCCAAAGAAGCCATTGTGCAGGCAATTTGCAACCGCTGGGCCACTGAAATGGTCGCTTCTTTCAAGTTGGAAAGCCGCGATCTTGATGCCCTGCCCAAGCTGCAATTGTTTATTGAGCGCCTGTTTCTGCCTCATCAAATGAATATTCTTTTTAAAAGGCTATGGGATGAAGAACAACTCAACTTATATTATAAAACCTGGAGAAATTTGGTGGAGACTGTATTTAACCCGCTGCTTGCCGGCATACTTGAACAGGGAAACCGGGAAGAAAGCATGCATGTGTCCTGTCAGCAACAAGCGATTGCTTTTTTCTGGAGTACCTTAACTTGCGTGTGGGAAGCCATTTTTTTTCAAGAACCTGCTGATATGATTGCCAGCAAAGCCAAAATGGCCACCTCTCTATTAGAACGCATCCTTGGAATCAAGGAAGGTACATTCGAAATATCATTGACCAGCTATTGGATTGCGTAGGAATTACGCATCTTTTTTCGCCCATAATTGACCCAGGTCAATTAATGAAAAGGAGCAAAGGCTTTTATATTTGCTTCATGACGGATAAGCTGGACACAATACATGCGTTTGCGCAGGCCAAAGGACTAAATCCATCCGAAATCCGGATGCCAAAAGCCGCTATTTTTATGTATGTAGAATAGATAGGAATGTATTGCTTGGCCCCGCATTTTTCGGGGCTTTTTCTTTCGCAATCGTGCATGCATCGGCATAAAATACGCAGTCAGGCAGGCATTCTGTCCCCAGAATGTCCCCAGTATGGAAGGGTTGGTGTAAAGAAGGGATGAATGGGAAAAGTCGCCCATCCCTAAGGGCAGGCGACTTATGGCACAACCAATATCTAAGCGGGCCGCACTTTAGATTTAGTTGTGGATTTGGCTACGATCAAACTATGTTAGCAGGTTGAACTACGTTCATTATTGCAGCAGAAAAATAGTAAAAGTATTATAATGATGATTATAAAACAGCTACTACCACTACCTCCGAAATTACCAAATCCCATAAAGAATACCTCCTTCATTACATAGTAGGGACATTACATACTATGCTATACAGGATGGGTTTGCTCCGGGAACATTATAATAAAAAAGCCGCACCCCGGAGGATGCGGCCACAACCCCGCGAAAGGAGTGAACCTCATGAAAATAGGGCGATATTTTCTTCCCAAAACAAAAAAGACCGGCAGCCGAAGCTACCGGTCGATTATTTATTTGTTACACGTACTTTGATTGTACTCGCCTTGGAAAAATCTGTTTATACTGTTATCATCATTTTCTTCTTGATATACTGCTTGATGATGTTTTTCCTTGCATTCAGGCGTTACACCTTTAGCACACTCCTGCATGCAAACGGAATCTCCACAACACTCTTCTACTACTGGCGGTTCTTCGACTCTGGGAGATGCTGACGCTACAGCTGCAAATAAGCCAACCTGCATCAGTCCTAACATGGAATACACCATAAGTTTTTTCAAGGTACCTTTCATCTGAAAACCTCCTTTAAATATGTATATCGGATGCACAATTTACATAATACAGTCTTTTCTTTAAAATTTTTTTAAAATCACGTAGGTAAATTGCACCAATCAATAAAAAAAACCGCCCGGCAGGTGATCATGGCCCATTTAAAGGTTTCACATTCCGCAGCCACGATAAATTAAACTATCTCTTACTCTTTATCCGTACATGAAACTGTTACAATACCACTCGTAGAAATGCGAAACGGACCTCCGATCTCTGTCACGAACAATTAAGCCACTTAGTATCCAGAGGCTTTTCCCACTGTCTGGAGCATACCATAAGTAAAGTGATAAGGGGGCCTTACCATGCCTGCACTACCGTCAAAAATCTTTGATTTCTCGTTTTTTACCGTTTGTTTGAGCGCCATATTATTTTATTTCTCCACCGGCTTTTACGATTACTGGCTACTGACCTGGCTAGCGCCGCTGCCGGTATGCCTTTTCGCCCTACATTCCCGGACCGTAGAAACAGCTCTGGCCGCATTCACCGCTTTCATCCTCGGTGCCATGAACCAGTTCGGCTATCTACCACTGCTGTTGTTTGCCGGCACAACCCTGCTGAATGCAACTGCTTTTGCTTTGTCCGTTTTATTGTTTCGCACAACAGCCCGGTCCACTAGTCAACCTTTCGCGCCGTTCGCCTTTGCCGCCGCCTGGACAGCGTACGAGTTTGTCCGTTCCCACTTTTCCTCTTTCGGCACCTTTGAAAGCCTGGCCTATACGCAAGCGCTCAATCTGCCGGTCATTCAGCTAGCTTCTCTGACCGGCATCTGGGGCATCACTTTTTTCCTCATGCTAATTCCCGCCGGTTTGGCCGCCGTTTGGCACGCTTACCGCACCGGAAACCGCTGGCGTCTGACAGGCCTGCTCGTCGGCGGCCTATTAGCAGCCGTGTTCCTTTTTGGTGTCTGCCGTCTCTACCTGCCGGCGGACAATCCGGTTATTACCATCGGCCTGTCCTCTGTGCCGGCCACCCGCGAAGAAATGCGCAGCCAGGACATAGCGACCATAACTGCTTCCCTGCGCCGCTACAGCCGCAGCGTCGACACGCTGGCCGCCGCCGGAGCGCAGTTTGTGCTGCTGCCGGAAAAAATTGCGTTTTTAAATCCGGCCGTCCGCGAAACAGGCTTATCCATACTAAGTCAGGCGGCAGGCAAAAACCGGGTTACCCTGATTGCCGGCCTGAGCCTGCAGGAGGAACGGCTCCGCAATGTCGCTCTCGCCTTTGCCCCGGATGGCTCTTTGCTCAGGTCATATGATAAGCAGCATTTGCTTTCCCCCTATGAAAACAGCTACGTTCCCGGCAAGGACCTTGCACTGCTAGAAACCGGCGCAGCCACCAGCGCCGGAATTGCCATCTGCAAGGATATGGACTTTGTCCTGCCAGCCAGGGAATACAGCTGGCAGGGAACCGGTCTCCTGCTGGTACCGGCGCTGGATTTTCACGCTGACGGCTGGCTGCACGCCCGTGTCGCCGTCCTGCGCGGCGTGGAGGGAAATGCCGCTGTAGTCCGCGCCGCACAGTGGGGCTTACTCACGGTCAGCGACAGCCGCGGGCGTTTGCTGGGAACAGAGCCAGCCAGCGGTCAAGATGAAGCCAACCTTCTCGCTAAAGTGCCGCTAAGCAGTGGCTATTCCCTATACAGCCGCCTAGGGGACTGGCTCGGCTGGCTATGCCTGCTTGGAACGGCCCTGGCCCTCTTTCGGCCTAGGATGAAATAATAAGGAATGTATACGTGAGAAAAGCTGAAAGCTGGATGCCTCACAGGTGCGCCGCTTTCATCAAAACCATGAAACATCTCACGTACGACTTCATATTTTTCCATTAATACAGAAACAGCCTTCCCCACCACTTGCTGTATAGTCTGCTAACGCCCGTTTTAAAGAATCGGCAATTCCAAGGTAGTCTACAACCAAACCGCCGGGCTTATCACGAAAAACACGATTTACTCGAGCAATTGCTTGCATAAGATTATGTCCACTCATCGGCTTGTCAATATACATGGTGTGTAAGCTAGGGCAATCAAAGCCAGTTAACCACATATCTCGAACAAAGACCAACTTAAAATCATCTGTCGCATCCTTAAATCGTGTAGCTAATGCTTCTCTCCCCATCTTATTTCGTATATGCGCCTGCCATTTAGGATGATCAAAGGCAGAGCCGGACATTATGATTTTCATGAAACCTTGCCCATCATCATCGTGATGCCAATGCAGTCGGATTTTCCTTACCGCTTCGTATAAGTCAACACAAATTCGTCGACTCATACACACGACCATTGCCTTACCATCCATGGCACCCAAACGCTTTTCAAAATGTTCTACAAGGTCGGCAACAACCTGGCATATACGTTCCTCGGTTCCAACCATAGCTTCCAGCGCAGCCCACTTTGTTTTTAGATTTTGCTTTCCTGCCTCTTCTTTGAGTGCAATGCGCACCAAACGGCTTTCATAATATATTGGAACAGTAGATCCGTCTTCAACTGCCCGCAATATCATACTTGTCAATATAGTCTCCAAATACAGCTGGCGTGCTACGATCATTGTTTTCGATTGGAGTACCAGTAAACCCGATGAAAGAAGCATTTGGAAGTGCATCATGGAGATGCCGGGCGAATCCATCAATAAATTCATATTGGCTTCGATGAGCTTCATCGGCAATAACGACAATATTATCTCTTTCGCTAAGCAGTGGATGTGTATCGCCTTTTTGATCTGGCATAAACTTTTGAATAGTGATAAAAACGACACCACCGGAAGCAACCTTCAGAAGTGTTCTCAATTGCTCTCTATTCTCAGCCTCGTAAGCCGTCTTATTAGTCACTCAGTAATGTGGTGCCAGCTTCCCCTTCCGTTTGTTCGCTTGGAAAGGCCATGGATCATTCTGTCTCATCTCGACTTAACCCAGAAATACACTCCCATTCCTACAATTGTGAACATCCCTCCAATGATTTGAGATGAAGAGACTGTTTCTCCCAAGAATATATATGCAAGAATTATCGCAAGAACAGGTTCTCCGATAACACCGACAGAAACAGTAGTCGCTCCGATAAACTTTAGCAACAGATTAAATATAAAATGTCCAAAAATAGTTGGGAGCAAAGCTAGTAAAAAGAAATATGTCCAATCAGATGCGCGATAATCTGTTAGAGAGAAACTGTTAATCAAACTGTAAACTAGCATGACACTCCCACCAAGAAAAAAAACAATAACACTATATAAATTAGCCGATATTTTATGACTCACTTTTTGTCCGGCAAGCATATATGCTGAAAGCGAGATTGTCCCCAATAAGGACAGCCCATCTCCTATTAGCGCCCCTCTCGAAACTCCAATGTCTCCCCAAGCTATAACGATTGAGCCGAAAACTGCCGCAATCATACAAAGTATCATTAGTATATTAACCCGTTCTCTAAAAAGAAAGTAAGAGCCAATCATTACAAACAAAGGTTGTAATGTTAAGATGACCATGGAACTGGCGACAGAGGTATACGATAAAGATTCCATCCAAAATAAAAAGTGTAATCCGAGAAAAACACCAGATAAGAAAACAATGATCCATTCTTTCTTAGTCATTTGCAAAGACCAGAGGTTCTTCCAAGACACAAAAGGGCTCAACATCAAAACCGTCATATAGAGCCTGTACATCCCCGCAACAGAGGGCGGCGTATTCGAGGATTTTATCAGGATGGAAGATATGGCGACGGCTAAAATGCTGATGAAAAGCAAGATATACGGATGAACCGGCAAGTCCGGTTTATTTAATTTCATGGATTTAAAAACCTCCTAGTTAATTCTTGATCTAGTTTCAAAGTTTATATCTTTGAAACCACTGACAAGATATAATAATATCATCAAAATCAAGAAATTTGTGCAATAATATCGTTAAATTATATCGATATATTTTCATTTGAAGGGGAAAAAATCACAATGGAAAATACATTGCATGAGACAAATCATTATCCCGATGTTTCATTTCCATACGCTATGTACACTATTACTACCCGGAATTGCACCCCTAAAGGCAATATCATTCACAACGGATGCGTCCCACGCCTTTCAAACCATATTTGAACTTGAAAAAGCCCCAGAAGAATTTTTCTATGCATTATTTTTAAATATAAAGAACAGAATCATCGGTGCTGCGAAAATATAGCATGGCATACTCAATGCCTCGTTTGGTTCATCCCCGTGAACTTTTTAAAAAAGCATTATTTCACAATGCAGCGGCTGTAATTATCGGCCACAATCATCCAAGCAGCAATCCACTGCCAATGAAGACATACTAATATTAAAAAAGTTTGAAATGCTGGAGAAATGCTAGAAATCCAGGTTCTTGACCAAATTATTATCGGAGAGAATGGAGATTTTTATAGTTTTTCAACTACGCAGACTCCCAAAATAACTTAACAATAGTAATTGATCTGGATTCTGATGAAGTAAGCAAATCCGTAAAGTATGTTGACAGCAACTGCAATTCCTTTAATCCATATCCATCGGCTTTCAACACTTGCAACACAATTTAAATCGCCGCTACACCTGGACATTTCTTGTGTCAAGTGTAACGGCAATTTATTAACTATTGGTAGCAAAGACTCTGGCTTCGTCAGATAAGGCTTCAAGCTCCGTGACCCTCCCTATATCCATTCCCAGAGAAGTTGCCACTCTTGTGCCGTAATCCGGGTCCGCTTTGTAAAACAATGCAGTCTGGCAATACTGTATGCGTTGGAGCGCACCGCTGAGGTGGCCGGTAATATTGGAGATCAAGTGGTCAAAAGCTCAATGACCAAGGGAAAAGACGAAAGAAAAAAGAATGGATTAGCCTTAAAGCACTTTAATCTTTAACCTGATCATACAATTTATTCAAAAGAAACTTTAGCTGCTTAATCTCGGCTTCAGTTAATGTTTCCATCACCCATTGGTTTAATTCAGTAATAATCGGAAGGATCTCTTGCCTCAGCTCGCCCCCTTGTTTTGACAGAAAAATTAAGGAGAAGCGTTTATCGTCCTGACTTTCTTCCCGCCGGATAAGCCCTCTTTGCTCCAGTTTGTCAATAAGTCTGGTCGTATATGGCTTATCTCTTAAGGATGTATACGATAAATCGGTCAGTGAAATTCCTTCTTTTTCAGAAAGCCTGGCAAATAAAGCCCATTGCTCAGGAGTAACACCATACGGTTTTAATTTTTGGAGAAATCGTTTTTGCAATTTAGACTGGGTTCTACTAATAAAGAAACCAATGGTATCAAGCACATCATTTACCATCATTAACCCCTTGATTAATTGTCATTGACAATAATTTTGCTAGTTTTATACTATAACTCATTACGGAAATAGTCAATCATTTTTTCGTTGCCCATCGTCTTTTTAATTATTGCTTATGTTACAAGTTTGAACTTACGAACATAAAAACAAATTATAGGAAGGAACAATTGAAGCACTTAACACGGTATTCACTTTCTTCAGAACACCGGCTATTGTAGCATATTTATAAATGAAACAACTCAAAAAGCCAATTTCCCCTGACACTAATTGTTTAAACTACTTTCATGAGAAATTTTATCATTTATGGAATAATAGGCTGGTGCCTTGAAATCATCTGGACAGGGTTAAGAGCTATGCTGTCCGGAGATCCTCGTTTAACAGCCAAAACATGTAAGAAAGCTCCGATGTAATCTACTTTTTGCGTAACCAGGTTTTTAGTTTTTGTAGTTCCGAACTGACTATAATAGATAATTATAAAAGACAGAACACATAAAGGGATAACCATATAAAAGGCGGCTGATCAGCCTAAGACTGTAGTGACTAAACCGCCTATAAGCGGTCCCAAAACATTAGAAAACATTTGAACTGCAGCAAAAACACTCATTGCTTTGGCCCGCTCTTTCATAAGGGAAATAATTGACTAATTAGTGCCATTGTGACCGGCGCCAGCATTCCCCAGCAATGCCCTGCGTCAAACGGGCACCAACTAAAAAGGCAAATGAGGTCGCCAGTCCGCACAAGAGGGAGGCAAGAAGAAATACAGACAGGCCAATTAGAAAAAACAGCTTATCGCCATATAGATCGGCAAGCCGGGAAAACAAAGGAATGGTAATAGTGGACATCAACAAGTAGCCGCTGAACACCCAGCTATACAAGTGAGAGTTACCCAATTCGGCAGAAATACTGGGCAAGATAGTTGCCACAAGTGTCTGCATGATCATATGCGCAGTTACGCCCAGGAGGATGCCTGCAAAAACAAACCAGCGTCTATTCTCCCCACCAACACTAACAAGGTTATGCTCTTTCTCCATAAGCATCACACGTCTATCAATTTAGGCTCTAAAATTTCTACAACCCCTTGCACCCCGTCCACCCGTATCTTTTGCCCATCTTTAATAAGCGTTGTCGCATCATCGACTCCAGCCACTGCCGGAATGCCATATTCGCGGGCTACAACCGCCCCATGGGTCATTAACCCTCCTACTTCGGTGATTATGGCGATTGCCGATTGAAATAGGGGAGTCCAGCCGGGATCGGTATGCGGTGCAACAAGAATTTCGCCTTCATTTAAAACCGCATTCTCCGGTTTGAGGATAACACGGGCTATACCTTCGGCAACTCCTGCCGACACCGGGCTGCCGATAAGCGTCCCCTCAGGAATAGGGCCTTTGCGCGCAGGAACCACCACAATTTCTCCCTCGCTTGTCATGACACGCGGCGGTTTCAGGCTTTGGTGCCATCGATATTCTTCCTTGCGCCTAGCGATTAATTCAGACACATTCTCCCGCAAATCGCCTTCCAATAACTGGGCTAATTCTTCCAGACTCAAGAAATAGACGTCTTCCGCCTGCGCCAATACCCCTTTTTGCACAAGCCCGGTTGCTTCCGCCATAATTGCTTTTTTGCATTCGCCCATAACCATAATAAGTAAATATTTGTGTTGTTCCCGCAGCCCTCCCATATTGCGAAACACAGCAATCAGGCGAGTAATCAGTTTGGTTTTGAAATAATTACCGCTTACTGCATTCAAAATATGCCGGGAGGCTGTTTCCGCTTCTCTTTCACCCTCGACAAAGCGCTGCCGGTGTTCCCCCGGCTTTAGGCTTCGTATATGGCTGAAAAGCGCCGCTACCAATTGGGTAGGCGCTTCATGCCAGCGGGGATTGGTCAGGTCAATTTCACCGGGGCAGCGCATCCCGTATTTGCCGATAAAAGTTTCAA
This sequence comes from Sporomusa sp. KB1, assembly GCF_007830295.1. Lineage (GTDB taxonomy): Bacteria > Bacillota > Negativicutes > Sporomusales > Sporomusaceae > Sporomusa. Next base: position 688,724 of record NZ_VLKC01000001.1, read on the forward strand.
AAGCTTGCCTGAATTGTTTCCCACCGGGAACTGGGTAAAACCCGGCATAAAAGGTTTGGTCCCCGGCTGTTTTCAGATACTCCTGGACTGCCGGAAATTCCCGCAGCCTATCCGCCAGGTCACCAAGTTCCAATCCCATTTCACTAGTAACATTGCCGGGCAGCGACTTATTTAGCCTGTTAAACTCCACTGTGTCTTTAAACCTGCGGCCAATGATCTTTTTCAATAGGACACCGGCGATAATCCCTGGGGCCACATAGGGTATGATCCTGTCTAAAATCTCCGGCAGCAGGCTGTCCATTTGACGCTGAACAGCTTTTATCCGTTCGGCCCCCTGCACCCGGGCAAGAGCCTGCCTGGTCTGTTCAAATCTTTCCTGCGTGAAGTTTTTAACCTGAAATTTTCCAATTTTTGAATCGCCGGAACGGAGATTAGTCCACGCTTTTCCCATAACGGGCCTCATAACCTTGCGAACAGCAGAGAGAGGCTTGCTATTTATTGATTGATACTTTTTAAGAAACTCCGGACGTTTAACAATTGCCTTCACGGCGCGGCTCATAGCTTCATCGGCATTTGTCAGCAGTTTCGGGAAAATCATCCTCATCATTTTATTATGAAACAAATCGGTAATATCGATAAAGATTCTTCCTCCCGCCTCCTTGAAGAAATTAGCGGGGAATAAGGTTCGCAGCATCGATAAACCTAACGGCTTCATCGCATCGGTCGCCATCTGCACATGACCGAACGACAGCAGTACCCTCAGCGGATGCTGCGGAATGTCCGACAAAGGGTACAGTGTGGTAATAGGGCGGCTCTGTACGATGGAGAACTCGCCGTTGGCCATACAAAATTCGATATCCTGCGGGTTACCATAGTGCTGCTCGATTTTTTTCCCTAAAGCGGCCAAGGCGATAATTTGTTGATCAGTCAGGACCTGTTTCTCTTGTTGTTCCGGTGGTAATTCTTTGGTGATTGTTCCGCCTTCAGTCAAGGAATAAATGGCTACTTTCTTTTGGGATATCTTTTTGCTAATCACTGTGTCGTTTTTTACTTTATACAGGTCAGCGGATACCAAACCGGATACCAGGGCTTCTCCCAGGCCAAAGCTGGCGTCAATGGAAACGACAGTACGATTTCCGCTTACCGGTTCGGCTGTGAACAAGATTCCGGAAATTTCCGGAATGACCATTTGCTGAATGACAATCGACAGATATACTTCCTGATGATCGAAGCCATTTTTGGCCCGGTATGCGATGGCGCGGTCGGTAAATAACGATGCCCAGCATTTGCGGACATGCAGTAAAAGGTCTTCCCGGCCTTTAATGTTTAGATAGGTGTCCTGCTGACCGGCAAAAGAGGCACTGGGCAGATCTTCGGCCGTCGCGCTGGAGCGGATAGCATACGAATGGCCTGCTCCCCGTTTCATCCAGGCCTGAATAATGGCATCATGAATCTCAGCGGGCATCGGCAATTGCTGCAAGTGGGCACGGATGCGCTCACTTAATTCCCTCAGCCGGTCCAATTTAGTCGGATCGATGGTGGCAAGTGCAACAAAAAAGTTACCCATTTCCGGACTTGTGGCGATAAAGTCTTTATACGCATCGGTCGTAACACAAAACCCACCGGGTACAGGGAATCCGGCCTGCGTCATCTCGCCTAGATTTGCCCCCTTGCCGCCGACAAGAGGCAGGCTTACATGATTGATTTGCTCAAAAAAGAGTACGTATTGGTTCATATATCGATTTGACCTCACATTCAATGATCATCTGGAAGATAACATTTTCGCCTCGTGACTAACAAATATTTTTACCATTATTAACATTTCCTGCGTCAGCCTGCAAGTCAGAAATCCGGTTTCTAGGTTTATGCCTAATGTGAACAACAAATAGTCTCGGGTATTTTACCCCCTCAGGTACTTATTATCCATTTAACTGTCTGCTGTGTGGATTTATCCCTACAAGCAGTTCAAGTTACCGGCTAACTCTGGTCCGCTTTTGCGAATGGTCGGCGGATGCCTTGGTTATATTGCATGACAAACACTTCAAAGGCTCTGCTCCCGTATCCGGATCAAAAAACCGATCACCCGCAAGCAGGTTGACGCACGACTCTTTCCAGCGGTATTCAGGAGCTTTCGCCTCAGGATACCACCAGGCGTGGTCCGCATAAACAACATCCTCAGCAATCCCGTCAAAAATCTGCGCCTTGAGCTTTGCCCTGCCATAAGGGGATTCCAAAATAACCCATTCTTCATTTAAAATGTTGTAGGCAGCGGCAGTCTTGGGATGAATTTGAACCCGGGGCGCAGTATGCATCCGCCGCAGTGCTTCGACCTGATGCATCTCCGAATGAAAGAATTCCAATACCTTGGAACCTGCAACAAGGATGAGAGGATACCCGTCCGGCAAGGCTTGCGGTGATAACGGCGGTTCGACATAGACAGGCAGCGGCGGTCTCCCCCTGCTTTCCATTACGTTGGAGTACAGTTCAACCTTGCCGGACGGTGTATGGAAGCCCCCGTCTTTTTCAAATTTGCGGTAGACCATCGCACCGACCAGGATGTCCTTTTCCTTGAATTCGTCGAAACTCATTCCCAGGTCCTCCAACAACCAGTTCAAATACTCATAGCGGCTGGGCCAGGGAAAAGCTTCGTTCAGCCCCAGGCGATGGGCAATATCGAAAATGACGTCGCGGTCATCACGGCTTTCGCCGACCTGTGTGAACTTTTTGCGGGACAGCACGCACCAAATCTTATGCATATACACTACATCATCCTGTTCCAGCCAGTGTGCCGCCGGGAGCACAAGATCCGCCAACTGGGCAGTCGGCGTCATGAACAGGTCGGAAACAACGGTATATTCCAGATGGTTCCGCAAGGCCTCTTCGATAGTTAGTCCCTGAGTGGCGGTAACAAGCGGATTGGAGCCAATGATCCACATCCCTCTTACCCGATAGGGGACACCGCTAATCACTGATTTCCAGAATGTCGGCGGATGACAATTGGGGGCGAAGGGGAACTTGTTCTGACTGATCACCCTCTCTACTTGCCCGGCTGGCAGAAATTGTCCGCCGGCTACGTTCTGTTCGGTTAAGGGAGACTTCGACTTTATCCCTGCCGGTGACACCCAAAACACATTTCCTCCCGGTTGATCGATATTTCCAGTAATACTCATAAGAATAAGCATTGCCCGTCCGGTCTGAAACCCGTTAATGGTTGTGTCCACCCCATTGCCCCATTGCAAGCATGCCGGCTTAGTTTTGGCGTAAATCCTCGCCGCTGTACGTATTGTCTCCGCGGGGATTCGGGTGATGGGTGCGGCCCACTCTGGCGTAAAGATTCGGACATGCTCAGCCAGTCTTTCAAAGCCAAAACAATATTTCGATACGAACTCATGGTCATATAAATCCTCTTGGATGATGATATGAATCATCGCAAGAGCCAACGCACAATCGGTGCCCGGCCTGATTTGAAGCCAATAATCCGCCTTCGCCGCCGCACTGGTGCGCCGGGGATCGATTACGATAACCTGATCAGCGCTCTTCAAAGCTTTTTTCAACATACTGCCGCACATGCCGTCTGATGCCCCCGTCGCGGTATTATTGCAGCCCCAGATCAATATACAGGCAGGCATTTTTCCGCCAAAGCCGTATATATCCGACACCGGTAAATTTCCTAGAGTGATGGAGCTACCTATGATTCTCGGCAGATAACACATATGGCCGGGATTAATGAAATTAGGCGTGCCATATGCGTTAGCAAAACGCATCGTGAACTCGGTATACGGCCGGCCGGTTCCCTGCGCTACGGCTAAATACTCAGAACCTGAATCCCGTCGGATTTCATCGAAACGCGAAGTCATTTCGTCAAGAGCTTCCTCCCAGGTGACGCGCTGCCATCGGTTTTCACCCCGTTTTCCTGCCCGGCGAAGGGGATATTTGAGGCGATCAGGATGATACAGCAGTTCGGCTGCTGTTGCTCCTTTGGGACAAATAAAGCCCTTGCTTGTCAAACTTTCAGGATCGCCAGTTATACGGACGATTTTATCATCATTCATATGAACCAAAACCTGACAGACGCCGTGGCAACCACGGCAAGAAGACCTTACAATACGAACACCGGTTGACATTTTCACTTACCTCCCCCAATCGAATAGTAGTGAGAAGATCTACAATTCTCGCCTTATGATGTCTCCGTTTGACGTTATTTTTTTACCTTGTGAATAGGGTTCATTCACGCTGCTGTCAGCAAGGTTGACCGAGCCTGGTCCTGGCAGCGCTCCCGGGCCAGCAAAGCGGCGCCATAAGCGCCCATGATGCCGGCAATATCGGGCCGGACGACTTCCCGGCCGATTATCGTTTCCATGGCTCGCAGAATGGCGTCGTTATAGAAGGTTCCCCCTTGTACGACGATCTTTTCGCCCAATTGCTCCGTATTTTTCAGGCGGATCACCTTAAACAGGGCGTTTTGAACCACCGCTATCGCCAGCCCGGCCGAGATTTCACCTATGCTCGCCCCTTCCTTTTGGGCCTGCTTGACTTTCGAATTCATGAACACGGTGCAGCGGGTTCCGAGTTCCACCGGATGCGGAGCTTCCAGGGCCTGCAGCGAAAAATCGCGGACAGTCATACCCAGTGACTGCGCAAACGTCTCAATAAAGGAGCCGCAGCCCGCCGAGCAGGCTTCGTTAAGCATAATGGAGTCAATCACACCATCCCGGACAAAAAAGCTTTTCATATCCTGACCACCAATATCCAGGACAAAGGTTACGCCCGGCAGGAAATAATTAGCCGCCTTAAGATGAGCTACGGTTTCCACTTCCCCGGCATCAACCTGCAGAGCAGCCTGGATTAACCGTTCGCCATAACCCGTAACAACCGAACCGGCGATTTGGACTCCCGTCGGCAGGACTTTATATAACTCTTGCAAAGCCTCAATCACTGTTTCCAAGGGGTTGCCACGGTTGCTGCCATAATAGAAATACAACAGTTTGTCACCCGCATCGATCAGCGCCAGCTTGGTTGTGGTGGACCCGGCATCAATTCCCAAATAGGCCTTACCCGTATAACTGGACAGCTCCTGCTTCGGTACGGCATGTTGCGCATGGCGGGCTTGAAACCGCTTCACGTCTTCTTGGTCCGCAAACAACGGCAGCGTTCTCTCTCCGTCAGCAGCAGTACCGCGTAATACACAAATTCCGGGAATGTGCTCATATAAACATTCAGACAAGATCGGTTTCTCCCTGGATGACAACGCCGCCCCGATAGCAACAAAATACGGCGAGCTTTCCGGACTGATGACCTCATCTGCCTGTAAGCCCAGCGTCTCAATAAAGCGTCGCCGCAGTTCGGACAGAAAATATAAAGGCCCGCCCAGCAAAGCGACTTTGCCCCGTATTGGCCGTCCCTGCGCCAAACTGCCAATAGTTTGATTGACGACGGCCTGCAAAACGGATGCCGCAATATCTTCCTTACAAACTCCTTCGTTCATCAATGCCTGGACATCGGTTTTAGCAAATACGCCGCACCGGGAAGCAATCGGGTAGATGGTTTGATACTGTTTCGCTAAATCGTTCAACCCGGCTGCACCCGTACTCAGCAAAACAGCCATATGATCAATAAAAGCTCCCGTACCGCCGGCGCAAACACCGTTCATGCGTTGCTCCACAGTATCGCCAAAATAGGTGATCTTGGCATCTTCACCGCCAAGTTCAATAACAGTATCGGTATAGGGTATGATTTCTCTGACTGCCTGCGTGCAGGCGACGACTTCCTGAACAAAAGAAACATCCATGCACTTAGAGAGGCCGATACCGGCCGAGCCGGTAAACATCACGGATAACAACTTTTTCGGCATTGCCGCATGCGCCGTGTCAATCATGGTCTTAAGAGTTGAGGTAATATTGGAAAAGTGCCTGAGATATTGCTGAAAAACAATACTGTTGCGCTCATCAAGAATCACTATTTTTATGGTGGTTGAACCTACATCTACCCCTACCCGAAATGCGCTGTCCATTTTCTTTCCCCTCCCTTCATGAGACTAGCCCTTCTGACTTTCCTTCCACCGGATAAGCCCTTTTGCTCCTCCCATCATCAAGCTCTATTTAATTGTCATTGACAATTACTTTTTCTTTCATTATATGATTCATAACCTGATATAGTCAATCATTTTTTTACATTCTTCTCTACCATTTACCAAATTGGACTCCCATCCACACTGACTCCTTTCTATTGCTCCTGGCATACCAACACTATGATGAGCTTCTGCAAATAAAAAAACCCGCTAACGCGGGCCTTGGGCTTTATCTCACATCCGAAACCTTATACTCATATCCATGAATACCTTTATAATACTCTGGATACATGGCCCCACCACATTTCTCGCAATTAAACCGCGGCGGTACTGTTGGGTCTCCATCATCCATGGCATCAAAGTCTCTGACTACCTTATAGGGAATTGCTTCACAAACAAGCAGTCTAAACCCTTTTCGATGGTCGCCACAATACCGAAATTTCTCAATAATAAAAAAAGGCTTTACGAAAGTATCGTAAAACCTTTGAAATATCTATGGCGACCCCGGCAGGATTCGAACCTGCGACCTTTTGATTCGTAGTCAAACGCTCTATCCAGCTGAGCTACGGAGTCATATGCTACTTGATTATTATATTATGCAAATTGAAAAATGTCAACACTGGTAATCATATTTTTTGTATTTAGTAGGACTATATACCATGGCTGCTGCAATAGCCGCACCAATACCTGAGCCGTTTTTACTAAGGCGAATAGCAACCTGATTGTTGTTCCCTATGCCCAACACCTCCTTTATCGCCTGTGCCAAATACCCGGCATATCCTGGCATCTTTTCGTATAGTGACCCGTCAACCGCAATCGTATGCCGCCGTTTAAGCTCCGGATCAATCTTAAACACTACGCCAGCCCAGGTAGCAGCCACCAAACGAGCAGACCGGATCGTAACAAATCTGGCAATGGTTTGCAAAGCTACAAGCTCACTTGTCTTTAGCTCACTCAATCCTAAGCGGTCAGCAGCAACTTTAGCTACAGCATTCAAGCCTGATGTATGATCAGCAAGCATTGTGGAAAGATCTTCTGTAGATAGAAAATATGGTATATTCAATGGTTCTGCTGTCTCTCCGTTCATGTAACCATTAGCGACCAGACTGCTGACAATAATTCGAACAATTTCACCTAAATAATGGCCTGAAGCCATCTTCTCCAGGCGTTGCCCCCCTGGTTTTTCACTATTCTGATCCAGGTATATATCGTATTTAGTTTGTACTATTTGGTCAAAATTACCTGATTCCATATTGACGATCATCGGCTGCTTGGTCAGCGGATGATCAGGTTCAAGATAACAGCTGTTATGTCCGGTACCGCAAATAGTACCAATATCAGTAGTATTATCTTTATATGCCGCAGTTAGCAAAGTACCGGTAGTATCATTAATTATCGCCAGTGACTGAACATATCCAAGCCCATTGCGTTCTAATGCCGCTTGCAATAGCTGTCCGACATTTTCTCCTTCAACCCCCGCTGTCTTGATCTCCTTTGTCCAACTAATTAGTTCAGCTTCATTAACAGCATACTGGCGACAAGGAAAAGAAAAGGTATGTCCCAGTGGGTAGGTTTTGTCGGCTGTTGGCACGATTTCAGCAATTTTCCCAGCTATGAAGTCAAATAATTGCATCCCAGATACTGACGCAGTCGTAAAGTCATAATTGGCCTGCTTATTTTTGAGGGGAAATGATCGCCTGGCAATAATCTGAGCCTGACCTTGTCCTGTCAGTTCAATCAGCAATACCCTTACGTTTGTGCCGCCAAAGTCAACAGCAACTACAGTACCTTGCTCCTGCCCAGTGGGAACATTAACAAATGCCGGCAACATTTTTAGAGAACTTGGCTTACCGAGCAAACCAGCAGTCATTGCCGCTTGAAACCTGCTAGCGATATCTTGTAATAAATTAGCTGATACAGCCAACTGTTCTTCTAAGTCTGCTAAAACTCTGCTTAAATCAGCCAAACCATTCAACTCCCGGATGAGTACTTGCAACCTAATAATTAATGATTGCGCAGCTGATGGTAATATTTACTTATTTCGTGATCTAATAGCTGGCTGGCTTCCAAAACTTGAGGATGTGACAATCCATAGGACACAGCCAGTGAATGCATTCTTTCGCGCAAATTTTCTATGATATCGTTAATGGTAATTTTTTCGATATTATCTAACAACAAATGTGCCCTCCACTAAACAATTTCCTTATATTAGCAACAATTAACATTATAAATCACATTGCCTAATTTTGGAAGAGGGAATATTGTTCTTTATCATGATTTTTTTTACATTTTTTTTGCTAGGCTAAAAAAAAATGTCGCCCCTTGCCCTACTTCTCCCTGAGCCCATATTTCTCCGCCATGACGGTTAATTATACGTTGCACTGTAGCTAATCCTATCCCGTTTCCAGGAAATTCATGAACTGTATGAAGGCGCTGGAAAGCCCCAAATAATTTATCTGCATATACCATATTAAAACCTGCACCATTGTCACGCACATAAAAAATCGTTCGGTTAGATTCTTTCTCTACCGTTTTGCCAACCTCCACTCTTGCATCGGTACGGTTAACAGTAAATTTAAATGCATTACCCAGCAAATTTTCAAACAATATGCGGAGCATCCCATTGTCACCATAAGCCTTTAGACCAGGCTCAATAATAACACATACCTCCCGTTCAGGCTGCGCTTGGCGGAGTACTTCCGCTACATCCCTGACGATAGTACTCAACTCTACTTCCTGTCTAACAATCTCGCCACGAGTGAGCCGCGACAAATTGAGTAACCCATCAATCAACTCTGCCATACGCTGACTGGCAAGCCGGACTCGTTGCAAGTAACCCTGACCTTCTTCATCTAAAAGATGCCCATAATCTTCTAATACAGCCAAACTAAAGCCATCAATACAACGCAGAGGTGCCCGCAAATCATGGGATACTGAATAACAAAATGCCTCCAACTCTTTATTGGCAGCAGCCAGCTCAGCTGTCCGTTCAGCCACTCGCTGTTCCAGTTCGATGTTTAACTGCTCCAATTCATCCATACGGCGCTGTAACTCTGGATAATAATTTTTGCGAATAGACTTGTCTCCGAGACCAATCAACTTATCCATCAATTCATCAACATCAGCATCATAAGGCATGGCGAAAAATCTCCTCTAATTCCTTCAGCGTGGGTACACGTGGATTAGTGGCTAAACAAGGATCCACACTGGCATTTATCGCCAAACGCGAAATATCGGTCTCGGTAATACCAATATCACCTAGAGTCTTAGTAATCCCTAATTGTTCCCGGAAAGAATCAATAGTTGATAAGATAAGCATTTCTCGCTGAGAAGCAGGTAAATCTTTCAACGACAGCCCCATTGCTTCCCCGATTTTCTCATAGGCATCCCGACATGCTGAGAAGTTGTAGGCCATAACATGCTTTAACAAAATGGCATTACACTCACCATGCGGTAAATCAAACATGCCCCCCAGACTATGCGCCAAAGCATGAACAGCGCCTAGTATAGCATTGGAAAAAGCCATACCTGCTGACAAGCTTCCTAACATAGTATAGCTACGGTACTCGAGGTTTTCTGGATAACTGACTGATAAGGGCAAATATTTACTAAGCAACTCCACTGCTTTTAGTGCATGGAGGTCGGTTAGAGGAGAACAGGCTTGGGAAACAAACGCTTCAATAGCATGACACAGAGCATCCATTCCCGTACATGCTGTGAGATAAGCAGGCATGGTAATCAGAGTGCCAGGGTCAATCAGTGCAACATCAGGTACTAACGTCTTGCTAACAATGGCCATCTTCGTTTTTCGCATACTATCGGCAATAATGGTGAACTGAGAAACATCGGCCGAACTGCCAGCCGTAGTCGGGATACAAATGAGCGGAGGTATAGCTCTGGTCACTCGATCTACGCCTTCAAAGTCAGCTATCTGACAATTATTAGCGGCCACTATCCCAATACCTTTAGCACAGTCAATCGGACTGCCGCCACCAACTGCCACTAACACGTTACAACCATTGGCAAGATAGACACTGGCTCCGGCCATTACCTCATAATCGCGGGGATTACTATGTACATCTTGGAAAACTACATAAGGCAGGGAATGATTATCGAGACTTTTCACCACAGGCTCCAGCCACCCAGATTTAATAATACCAGGGTCGGTAACAATTAGTACTTTTTTGGCGCCAAAGTTTTCCGCATATTGACCAGCAAGGTCAATCGCTCCAACTCCAAAAATGAACTCGGGTACAACAAACTTTCGCAGTTCAAAAACCGATAAGGCCATACCCATCCCTCCCAAATACTTGATATTTCCAATGTAACAGAATTGTTATTTTTTGCTGATATGAGAAAAAATTCACCTGACAAACGTCAGGTGAATTTCGCATTATTTTCCCAAACCAGAAAAATCCAATGTAGCAAAGTAATCCTCAATGGTTTCCGCCCGCCGGATAAGTTCGACACTGCCATCCGGCTTCAGCATTAATTCCGCCGACCGTAACTTACCATTATAGTTAAATCCCATTGCATGACCATGAGCTCCCGCATCATGAATAACCAATATATCACCAATATCAACCATGGGTAATTTACGGTTAATAGCAAACTTATCATTATTTTCGCATAGAGAGCCAGCGACATCATACATATAGCCTAACGGCCACTCCTCCTTACCCAATACCGTAATGTGGTGATAAGCACCGTATAAGGCCGGACGCATCAGGTTAGCCATACAGGCATCCAAGCCTATATAATTTTTGTAGATCTCTTTCTTATGCAACACTGTCGATACCAGATAACCATAAGGCCCGGTAATCATCCGGCCACACTCCATAGCAATCTTTAGCGGTGCCAGACCATTGGCCGTAATCTTGGCCTCATATGCCTGCTTAATACCCTGGCTGACCACATCGAGATCAACGGGCTCCTGTTCAGGCCGGTAGGGGATACCAATGCCACCGCCAAAATTAACAAACTCGATTTTAATATCAAGTGTCCGGTAAATCTCACTAATAAGGTCAAACATCATATTGGCAGTTTCAATGAAGTAATTAGGGTCAAGTTCATTAGAAATAACCATAGTATGAATACCAAACCGCTTTACTCCTCTTGACTGCATAATCCGGTAGGCATCCAAAAGCTGTTTACGCGTTAAACCATATTTAGAATCTTCCGGATTACCGATAATTGAGTTGCCTCCATCCCTGAGCGGACCTGGATTATATCGGAAGCAAATCATCTCCGGAATTCCAGCATGCTTATCTAAATAGTCAATATGACTAATATCATCAAGATTAATGATCGCCCCTAATTCACGCGCCTTTTTGAATTCAATTGCCGGAGTATCATTCGATGTCAAGATAATCTCTTCACCGGACATACCTGCTTTTTCTGCTAAAATAAGTTCTGGCAGCGAGCTGCAGTCAGCCCCAAGACCTTCTTCCCTCAGCACTTTCAAAAGATGTGGATTGGGAGTAGCCTTTACAGCAAAATACTCTTTAAATTCTGGTGCCCAGGCAAAGGCTTTCGTTAGTTTACGGACATTTTGTCTAATGGCTGCCTCATCATAAATATGAAACGGTGTTGGATACTGTTTGATCACTTCTGTTACTTGCTCTTTTGTAAATGGTAATTTTTTTTCAGCCAATTGTTTCGCCTACCTTTGCTAATAACTATTTTTACTATATACAATGTGTTACATCTTTTTGCATAACAGGTGGTGTGTTGGCAATACACTACCTGCTTGCGCCTGCAAACTGCTATAAGGCCCAATATATAAAGCAGTTTGCGCTGGCTCCCGCAAACTGCTTAAAGACAAGAGAGTACTCTTATCAGCTGCAAGGATAGCGCTCCACCATAAAGTGAGACTTAGCTTCAGGTGGGTTTTAAACCTATCTGAAGTTTAGTCGAACCTATCCAGGGACTTAGTTGCGCTTAACTCTCGCTTGCAGAAGTGGAGTTTTAGAGCAACCTGGTCATCGGATAAACCACAGGTGACAGTCTTACATTTATTAAATGCAAAACCAGCAGAAAGTTCTTGGCAAAACCTTCACTTCGGCGGTCAGCCCCTTTCAGTATGGTCATCGCTGCCAACTCTTCATACTTACTCTTGCTCTGCCGCGCCTCTATCGGAAAAACATATATCGATTATGTCTATAATATCAGCCTACCCTAGGCAGTGTCAATCTAAAAGTGGAACACAACTATAACCCTCGCGTTATCCGCCATGTCATTAAGAAAAAATAAAGGTAGAAATCTATCAAGTGTGATAAATTTCTACCCTAAATATTTTAGTAAATATAAATAAAATTGGGGTGACTGGAGGGTCTCGAACCCTCGAATACCGGAGCCACAATCCGGCGTGTTAACCGCTTCACCACAGCCACCATATAATTGGTTGCGGGAGCAGGACTTGAACCTGCGACCTTCGGGTTATGAGCCCGACGAGCTACCAACTGCTCCATCCCGCGATATGTTCGTGAGTTCGTGTGTTCGAGGTATGCTTGTTCGCAAGCATACTGTTGCCAAGTAAATACCTCTATCACATTCCCTCAAAACTACCACAGAAGAAAGTTACGCATTTAGGACTAATCTATTAGTTCGTTATCTTCATTCGTTGCTCATTCGAACACTCGAACTTCGATCACCGAACCTCGAATATAAGTCAA
>NZ_VLKC01000001.1:701564-839039 GCF_007830295.1 Sporomusa sp. KB1
TAACTCCCCGTTCGACTTGCATGTGTTAGGCACGCCGCCAGCGTTCGTCCTGAGCCAGGATCAAACTCTCCAATAAAGTTTGCCGTCTATGAGCTTACAAACTTAAATACCATTGATTGTCTTAATTAAAGTAGACAAACTACATTAATAGACGCACCAGGCACAAGTTCAAAGTCACAGAGTGACTACATTATATGAAGCCATTTGTTGGCTCTATAAATCTAATTAAGAAATTGTTTTTGGTTTAGTATGTCGCAATCGACATACAACCGCACATCTGGCTTTTTTGATGCATTACTTACATTGTTCAGTTTTCAGGGAACGACGCATATGGATGTGCTAGTGTCACGGACGTACCATGGACGGTACGCTTTGTCCGGGACCGTACTGTAGCATCCCCATGTGTGGCAACAGCTTTTATATATTATCACATCATATTTGACATGTCAATATACATTTTTTGTAGTTTTTGTCGTTGCTTGGCGCAATCGACTTTTTATATATTAACACGCACATTACTGAGTGTCAATATTCCATTTTGTCTTTTTGTTGCCCCATTACCTATAAAAAAAAATGACTCACTTATAGTATCATGATGAGTATATTTCTCATAAGATAACGCCGACAGAAGCCTTAGTCGTTCTATCCCGGGAAAAGTTAACCTTTCCCACTGAAAAAGAAAAACATCGTATAAACGATGTTTAGCAATAGCATTCTATATATTCTTCTGACAACATATCCAGTTTCATGCGCATTTCACTGATTGTCCCTGCGGTGAAATTAAATTCCTGCAAGTCGTCACTATGAAGCAAAGATGAAAGTTTATCGATCTGCTCTAATAATTGAAGCTTTTTCATTTATAATACTACACTCTCCCTTAATTTTTAAACTGCAATACCTATACTACCAACTCTAGCTATATTTGTAAATAGTTTTAACTAATCACAGAAGAGTAAGTTTATTTTTCCTACTTTCCATCCTACCCTTCACTACTCATTATTACTGGACTCGCCTTTTGGCATTCTTCTTAAAACTACCCATGTATTACAAAACCATTATAACAGCTACCGCAAATAAGCCATTCCTGCTGGGATAGTATAATGCCCCCAGCACACGCCAGGGGCTAAATTATACATATACGGCGATCTTTGCACAAAAATAACGCTGCATAAACCGTATAAATCCCGCCGTTCCAGTTTTTTTATCTTATTTCGTGAGTCAAGACTCCCGCCTCTACAGGCGACGTTAATTCAGGTGGAATAAACTCTCCACCTGAATCCCCAATGTTTCAGCTTTGCTAAAACGAGTTCACTAACGCAATGAATCTTTATCGTGCTTTACACATCACACAACTTTTACTGGAAGAATCAGGATAATGGATTCTAACCTAATTGCTACATCTCCCGCTGTAAGTTGTGCAATAGTTAATGGGAAATCCTCTGGAAGTATAGCGTTCGAAACATCCATAATAAGAAATTGTTCTCTTTCGCGGACATTAGCATCTACATGAACCTTTCCTGGAATAATTACTGTGTTTGTATCATCTTTTCTTTCTAAATGTTCAAGCGCTATAATTCTTTCTATTGTTCCAATTAAAGCTAATGGTGTTTCGCCAACATTTACTAAAACAGTGGCAGCTCCTAAAATAATATCACCGTTATCGGTTTTGTTGCTCAAGATTTTCACTCCTTTTCAAAATTTTGGTTTTACATTATATATTATTCAGATGTTATTGCAAAGGTGATATGTAAATAAAAGCCCACCCTCAACATGTGAGAGTGGGCTCCGCATATTTACTACCTGTAACATCGTTTATCTTATCCGCGAGTCAAGACTCCCGCCTCTACAGGCGGCGTTAATTCAGGTGGAGTAGACTCTCCACCTGAATCCCCAATGTTTCAGCTATGCTGAAACGAGTTCACTCTCTTGTTGCTGGATTATTAAACTTCACAAAAAAGGTTGTTCCATTTACACCTGTTTTTACTTTTATTTTAGCTTTGTGCCGTTCTGCAATTCTATAGCAGACTGGTAAGCCGAGGCCGGTCCCATTATCCTTAGTTGTTAAAAAGGGAGTTCCTAACTTATCTAAAATATCTTTTGAAATTCCGTGCCCCGAATCTTGAACTGACAAAAATACGTTTCCTTCATCTAACCCTGTTTTGATAACTATTGTACCATTAGATAACAGTGCTTCTTCTGCATTTCGCACCAAATTCATTAAAAGCTGTCGCATTTCCTTCTTGTCCAACTCTAACTCAGGAATATCACCTAGTTCGATTCTAAGTTCATTTCCCCGGTGAAGTGCTTCAGCTTGTAATAGCGGTAATAATGTGTTTATGATTTCGTTCAGATTAGCGCGTTGAAAATCAACAACCTTGTTTTTGGCAAGCGATAAAAACTCGGTGATAATTAAATTGGCTCTGTCTAGTTCCTCAATCATTGTATTAAACTGTTCCTTGTGTTCAGCGTATTTTTCCTTCATTCCAAACATTTGCAAATAACCGCGTACTGTTGTAAGCGGGTTGCGAATTTCATGTCCAATACTGGCAGCCATCTCGCCAACAATGTTAAGTCTATCAAGACGCCCAATTTCATTTTCCAGTATCTTTTTTTCTGTAATGTTACGCCCAGAAAGGGTAATTCTTTCATTATCCAGCTTGATTATCCTGCCTTCATATACTTCGATAGTATTCGGTTCTTTTACATTAGAAATATAAAATGAGTCTAATTCTATAGGCTCTCCTGTTTCGACTACACAACAACACATCTTAAACAAGCCGGATTCTACAGAATTCGGATACAGTTCGTGCATGCTCCTTCCAATATGCTCTTCCTTAGTAATATTACGATCCCGGCAGCCTGATTCATTAATATACTCAGAGCGAAATTCAACGATCTGGCCTTTTTCATCACACTCGACCAGAAAAACTGCAAAACATTCTAGCATATTTTCAAGGTATTTTAGGTAACGATTTTGGGTCGCTTTTAGTTTTTCTTCTTCCAATAATCTACGCGCGGTAATATCTTCGCATACAGCTAAAGCACCAACAATAACTCCATTTTCGTCGCGTATGGGACGGGCACTCCATAAGCCAAATTTGCGAACTCCATCATTCCATACAAATTCCAGCTCTTCGCTCTTAATCTCTTCTCCAAGCCATGTTGCGCGTTGAATAGGCATTTCTTCCGGCAATAGTTCCCGCCCATCACGCAATAATTTTAAATATGTGACATTTAATGCCGAATGCGAAAGAATACTCCAATTATCAATTCGCAGAAAACTGGCTGCCTTGGGATTATGCCTAATCTCTTTGCAGGAGATATCTGTAGTAATTGAAAGTCCAATAGGCATCATATCAAAGAAGCGATAACTAGATTCGTCTCCCGCGAAAGTCTTATTGACGAATATTTTAAATTCTGGAGAATTCAGGATTTCAAAATTTGACATTATTTACCTCTTTAATGAGAAATTTATTATTTATTCGACCTCCTTTATGGAAATCCCTTCAAAAACTACCATCTATTATAAAATTGCATTATACGAACTTTCTTACTGCTGAACCATTTAGATAGTTGCAGTACTTGCCCTGCCAAGTGTCCTGTAACCGTAATTGTTCTTCAATTGCCTCCCGGATCTTCCACCAGCCAGTCTGCCAATTTGTAAACAGCGTATTTGTCTCCGGTGCACGGCCAATAAGACGTTGAATAACAATATTTGGATGAAGATATTCCAGGAACGAAACCACTCTTTCAACATATTCTTCTTTACTAATCAGAGTAATTTCACCCTGCTGATACCATTTTGCCATCACCGTATTTTTTACAATATACAAAGCATGCAGCTTGACCTGTTCAACACCTAATGCCGAAACAATTTTTGCACTTTCTATTGTATCTGTCATGTTGTCCCAGGGGAGATTGAGGATAAGATGTGCGCAAACATCCATCGACCAACGTTTAATGCGCAGTGCAGCATCAATAAACTCAGCAAGGGTATGACCACGGTTTATCTTAATCAAGCTGTGATAGTTAACAGTCTGTAACCCCAGTTCAATACTAATATCAACGCCGCGTTCTTCCCTGATAGTTGCCAGCATCTCCAAATAACTGTCATTAATACAATCAGGCCTTGTTGCTATTGCAATAGCAACAATGTCTTCCTGACAAGCTTCCAGAACATGCCGTTTTAGCTCTTCTACCGGTAAATAAGTATTGCTAAAGTTTTGAAAATAAGGTATGAATTTTTTTGCTTTATACTTAGGAGCAATATGAGCTTTGTTGGCGATCAATTGATCACTGACAGTTAGTGATGCCGGCAGATTTTCGTAACCGGCGCCAATTTCGCCGCAAAACACACACCCCTGCTGTCCGCATTGCCCATCGCGATTGGGACAGGTCACTGGTAGACTCACAGGAAGTTTGTACACTTTTTCGCCATACCTTTGGTGCAGGTAGGCAGAATATGTATTATATCTAGTTCCAGAAATCATCATAATTAATCACCTGATAAGACGGTTTTGTATTCTGATACGAGAAAAGTACGGCCACCTCGCGTTTTTCCAAACCTGCAGCCCCTTGCAAATACGCCGGAATATCCGCATTAAACACTTCTATATGATAAGTCTTCTTAATCTCGCGCCAGGTAGTAAATGTAAAGTTAGGCAAATACCTGCGAACACGGTCACAATCCCGCCAAAAGGCCGTCTTATTCTCGGCCCATTTGTCATTGGCGGCTTGATTAACTTGGTTCCAAGGTAAAAATTCAGGACGTACGGCTCCATGTTCGCTCATAAGGGCGTCAAACTTCAGAAGTTCCTGATGTTCATGCATAACCTGCGGATAAAAGGCAGTGCCAAATTCAGCCATATAGTTATACAAGTTCTTGGTGCTGTGGGCAACAAGCTGATAACCACGCTGCTCCCAATAATCGGCCAATTTGCTATAGAAAGCAAATGCACCACCACCAGCAAGTGCAATAAGCCAGGGCACGCTATATGGAAAGCGTCCGCTATTATACACCTGCTCAAACACCTCTTCCAAAATCTTGAGGTGCCTGATTGTAGCATAGTCCATATAGTTGTTTGCCAATACTTCATAAGGCGCAGTCTCCATGAATACATAACCATGGCTGGCAGCACTCATCCTTATGCCTGAACCTTTAAGCAGTTTGAGGAAGCCGATCTGCAGCATATCAGGCTGGAGGCGATAAACATCATCAAATGACTTGGCAAATAGCGTACCATTTTCATAAGGCAAGCCAACAATTAAATCCAGATGCAAATGAATATTGCCGTAATCCCTGACTTGACTGACATAGTTCACGATTTGTGGCCAATTGTTGTGCCGTTTGCTGGCAGTTAATGTTTGCTCATTGGTGGATTGAATACCTATCTCAAACTGAAACCGCCCTGGTGGTACCTGCCGCAAAAAGTCTACTACTTCCTGATCCCAAATATCAGCGGCAATTTCAAAATGAAAATTGGTCCGGCAAGTTTGCTCCGCTAAAAACTTTAATATAGGAAAGTAATGTTCTTTGCGGGCATTGAAAGTACGATCGACAAATTTAACCTGCTTTACATCATGCTCAATGAAAAATTGCAGATCGTGCATTACTCTCTCCAGACTTAGAAACCGCACACCGGCAGTAGCACTTGACAGGCAGTACTGGCAAGCAAAGGGACAGCCTCGCGAGCTTTCATAATACAATATTTTATCTTTAAGGGCTCCCATATCCTCATGGGTATAAGGAAAAGGAATGTCATCAAGCCGGGCTACCTGCTGGGGCTGACTCATAACTAGTTCTCCCTGGTTCCGATATGCCACCCCCGGAATATTCGTCATAGTCTGCCCGGCAGCCAGCATTGTCAGCAAGACCGCCAAACTTTGCTCGCCTTCCCCTAACACAATATAGTCAACTGCCGCATGCTCTTTCAATATGTCTTCAGGCTGATACGATACCTCCGGACCGCCCAGGACAACGATTGCCTTAGGCTGCACTTTTTTTATAAGTGCAGCAAGCTGCAGAGTTGCTTCTATATTCCAAATATAACAGGCTAGACCAATCACAGTAGCCTGACAGTTATACAGGTCACTCAATATCTCAAGCAAACCATTGTTCACTGTATATTCACGAATAGCTACAGTACGTCCCTGGGCTTTACAAAAAGACGCTAAATAGCGTAGCGCCAGGGATGAATGAATATATTTAGCATTTAATGTTGACAGTACAACTTTCACAAGCATTCTCCCCATCCATAATCTCCCTGCAAGTATAGTAGTTTCGGACTAGCTTGTCAAATACCCTTAGCGTGTCCAGACAGCGATTCACCATTAAAACCTGCTCTGCATAAACTAAAATAAGATAAACAGCTAACCATTACCTTAAAGCCCACCTATACTAGTGTGAGGATGGTGAAAACAATGCGGATTATGATTGATGGGCGTTATCTGCCTGGCAGCGCCCGCGTCAACCGTGATTTATTAATAACGCTCCGCAATATAGCAAAAGCTTTACAATTCGGAATCCGCTATGATGCGCAACGGGAATTAGTTATGATAAACTCTAAAGATCCCTCGATACCGCCGCTGCCATGTGACAATGATACAGATGAACGGACTGAGGATGAAAATGCCCGCCTTGCCGGTAAAGTTATTTGCCTGGACCCCGGTCATGGCGGCAGTGATACAGGGGCGCTTGGTCCAACTGGCACTATGGAAAAAGATAATACCTTAGCTATTGCCTTGCTGCTTAAGGAAAAGCTTGAAAAAAGCGGGGCTACTGTTGTCATGACCAGAGACTCTGATACCGAGGTTGCTTCTGCAGAGGCAACCGACCAAGAAGAACTTAGCGCCCGCGTTGAGGTCGCCAACCAAGCAGAGGCAGATTTATTTATTAGTATCCATAACGATGCCTTTACCAGTAATACGGCAGCAGGCACTACAACCTTCCACTATGGCAACAAAGACTCCTCAAGACTTGCTAGTCTCATACAACAAAGCCTGGTAGAACGTTTAGCTACTAAAAACAGGGGCGCCCGCTTTGCGAGTTTTTATGTGTTACGTTACACCGATATGCCATCAATACTAATCGAAGTCGCCTTCATTTCCAATATAGTAGAAGAAATGCTATTATCCAGCGTAGATGGCCGGGATAATGCGGCCGAAAGCATTTGTACCGGTATATTAAAATACTTCAAAGTATAACACCACGCTTAGAAAAAAACTTTATTGGATTTCATATATACCAGAAAATATCACCATACTATGCTAATATATACTATATATTCTCACAAAAGGAAGTGGTTTTATGTCAGAAGCATCTACAGCTTTACCCACCCGTGATCAAATACAGGCTGAGTATAAATGGCAAGTAGAAGATATTTATGCCAGCGAAGAGTTGTGGCAAACTGATTTCACCAAAATCAAAAAAGATCTACCTAAAATAGTTGAATACAAAGAAACGTTATCCCAGTCAGCCTCCCGCCTTGCAGCCTGTCTAACGCTGCGAGACGAGCTTAGCATTGTGGCTGACAAATTATTCGCCTATGCCCGCCTTCACCGGGATGAAAATACCGCCAATGCAAAATACCAGGCTCTTGTCGGTAAAATCGAAGGACTGCTTGCCGAATTAGGCACAGCCCTCTCTTTTATTGAACCAGAAATCCTTGCTATGCCTGATACTGTGTTAGCCGCTTTCCGCCTGGAACAGGCACTGGCCGACTACAGCTTTTACTTTGACAACCTCACTCGTCAAAAACAACATGTTTTATCACCAAATGAAGAAGAGATCTTATCCCGGTCAACCGAAGCTACTCAGGCAGCAGAAAACATCTTTAACATGTTGGCCCATGCTGATATGACCTTTCCTGACATCACTGACGAAGATGGTAACGTCATCACGTTGAGTGAAGGGCGTTACCGATCCTTAATTATGTCAGCTGATCGCCAGGTTCGTAAAAATGCTTTCACAGGCTTATTTGCCTCTTACAATACTTTACGTAACAGCTTTGCTGCCACCTTAACAGGCAATGTAAAGAAAAATATATTTTATGCCCGCACCCGCAAATATGCTTCAACCATCGAATCCGCTTTATCTGACGGCAACATCCCGCTAAGCGTCTATACCAATCTGCTTACTACTGTCAATAATAATTTAGCGCCGCTACACCGCTATATTGCCCTTAAGAAAAAGGTACTAAAGCTGGATACTATCCATATGTATGACCTATATACCCCGTTAGCACAAGAAGTAAAATTCAACATAACCTACCCCGAAAGCCTGCAATTAGTCCGGGACGGTTTGGCACCACTTGGCCCTGAATATACAACACTCTTGAATAAAGGTCTGACCTCCGGCTGGATTGATGTCTACGAAAACAAAGGCAAGCAAACAGGTGCCTATAGCTGGGGCGTGTATGGTGTTCATCCATTCGTACTTTTAAACTATAATGATCGCCTGGAAGATGTCAGCACCCTGGCGCATGAGATGGGTCACGCCATCCATAGTTATTACAGTCAGGCCACTCAACCATATGCCACCTCCCAATATACCATCTTTACCGCCGAAGTAGCTTCCACTACCAATGAAATCCTACTGAACGACTTTCTTTTAAAAACAACAACCGACAGGCAGAAGAAACTATACTTAATTAACCAATACCTCGAAATGGTGCGAGCCACAGTCTAACCGCAAACCATGTTTGCCGAGTTTGAAAAAGATATCTATGACAAGTCCGAGGAAGGGGAAACTCTCACCGCTGACTTACTTGATGAAATTTGGCATACACTTAATGCCAAATACTATGGCCCCGAAATGGTGGTTGACGCTGAAATCGATGTTGAATGGGCCAGAATCCCTCATTTCTACATGGACTTTTACGTGTACCAATATGTTACCGGTTATGCAGCAGCCACTACCTTGGCCGAAAAAATGTTACAGGAGGGCGCCAGTGCCCAGCAACGCTATATCGGGTTTTTGAAAAGCGGCGGCGCCGATTATCCCCTTACAATACTCAAAAATGCAGGTGTCGATATGTCCACATCACAACCTGTTGAGCTCACCCTTGCTAAGTTTTCAACCATGCTTGACGAGTTGGAATTATTATTATCCAAGTCTTGACAATTGCATATAGGCGGGTTATATTGAATATGACATATAATTGCTCTCGATGGCTAGCAGCTTCGTGTCTTGACCAACCGACTAGCAATTGTTTGTGTCAAACACATATTACGGAGGTTGGTTAAAACATGGAATTTCAAGACAAAGAGCTTTCCTGCAAAGAATGCGGCGCAACTTTTACTTTCACTGCATCTGAACAAGCTTTTTATGCAGAGAAAGGCTTCCAAAATGATCCTTCCCGTTGCCCGGATTGCCGTGCAGCCAGAAAACGTCAAAATGGTGGCCGCATAGGTGCCAATGCTCGTCCCCAACGCGAAATGTTTGATGCTACTTGCAGTGCTTGTGGCGTTTCAACCCAGGTTCCTTTCCGTCCAACTGCCGGAAAACCTGTGTATTGCCGCGATTGCTTCCAAGCCAATAGATAATTTAGTACTGCTTACAAAACAGGCCAGATTAATTCTGGCCTGTTTTTTGTTGTAATATATTTGCCTGCTCTGCAAAAACTACTACTAATAAACTATTTGTTCAACGAGGCAACTATACTATGGCAATCATCAAACCAATGCTAGCCAAAGCTGGTCCGCTGCCTGCCACCCAAACTGAATATAGCTTTGAAATTAAATGGGATGGTATCAGAGTTCTCTTTTACCTGGAAAAAAACAGTTTTACGCTTATGAGCCGCAACCTTAAGGATATTACCCCTCAATACCCGGAACTTGCAGCATTGGCGACGGTAGTAGCCAATGCTCATACTGAATTAATTCTTGATGGAGAAATTGTGGCCTTTGATACTGACGGACGCCCCTCTTTTTCACTGTTACAACACCGGCTGGGGTTAAAAAAGGCGATGGTTATTGCGGAAATGCTAAAAACGATTCCGGTAAACTATATAATCTTTGACATCTTGTCTCTCGATCATGCCCCACTGTTGGAAAAATCGTATACTCAGCGGCGAGCTATATTAGAAAACCTAACTCTGAGCGGCCCTTACTGGCAAACCCCAGCTTACAAAACAGGCGATGGAGAAGCTATTCTGGCAGCCAGCCGTAAGCTAGGCTTAGAAGGCATTATTGCCAAACGCTTAGACAGCCCTTACCAAGCGGGTAAACGTACCGGAGCCTGGATCAAAATCAAAAATCAACGCCGCCAAGAATTGGTCATTGGCGGCTGGATACCCGGTCAGGGTGCACGCCAAGGACAAATCGGCGCACTCCTGCTCGGCTATTATGATCGTACACCTCAGTCAGCTAAAGCCTGCGGCATACCGCAGCACTTGTTATATGCAGGTAAAGTTGGTACCGGTTTTACCAAGGCCACACTTACAGTACTCACCAAATTGCTGGCACCGCTACATAGAGAAACTAATCCCTTTTTTCACCAACCAACCACTAAAGATGCACGATTTGTCGAGCCACTGTTGGTTGGTGAATTCGAATTTACTGAATGGACCCCTAATCATACCCTTCGGCATCCATCCTTTAAAGGATTAAGAGATGACAAAGATCCACGACAAGTTATCCGTGAAGACTAAGCATTAGGAGGTAATGCCTATGCCCCGCCCGATGTGGAGCGGCTCAATCAGTTTTGGTCTTGTCAACATTCCGGTCAAACTATACAACGCTGTCAAGAAGAAATCCATCCACTTTAATCAACTGCGCAAATCAGATGGCTGCCGCATTCGCCTAAAAAAAGTCTGCCCGTCTGACGGCGCAGAAGTACCTGCTGGCAACATTGTTAAAGGCTATGAAATCTCGCCTGAGCAGTATGTAATTGTCACCAGCGAAGAACTTGAGGCCATTCAACCCCAAAATGCCCGCACAATTGCTATTGAAGATTTTGTTAAACTGGAGCAGATTGACCCGCTATACTACAACAGCTGCTATTATCTCACTCCGGACAAAGGAGCAGGTAAAGCCTATTTCTTATTGCTGGCGGCTATGCAAAATACCGGGAAAATCGCTATCGCCAGGGTAGTTATGCGCAATAAAGAATATCTTACCGCCATTCGTCCTACGGGAAAAGCGCTGGCGCTTTCAACTATGCACTTTGCTGACGAAGTTATTGCCGCAGCGGAATTAGAAGAACTGCCAGCAGAAGTGGCAGAACCTAACAAGAAAGAACTGGCCATGGCCGAACAGTTGATCGAATCCCTCGCTACTGGCTTTGAACCCGGCAAATACCATGACCAGTATTATCAGCAGGTTATGGATATGCTCGAGAAAAAGGCGGAAGGGCAAACCGTCATTAGCCAGCCAGAAGTCAAGGAAGGCGGCAAAGTCATTGACTTGATGGCAGCTCTTGAAGCCAGCATCTCGGCCATAAACGGCAAAAACGACAGCAGCAAAGCTAAAAAGCAAGGTATCGCTGAAAAAGTCCCGGTAACCGCAAAGAGGAAAAAAGCCAGTGCCCAGTGACAGCAAGCTCAAAACAACCCTTGAAGTAGCGGGACGTAAACTGAAAGTCAGCAACCTTGCTAAAGTATTTTATTCTGCTACAGGCTTTACTAAAGGAGAAATGCTCGACTACTATATCCGTATTGCGCCGCTCATCCTTCCCCACCTTGCCAACAGGCCACTGACTATGAAACGTTACCCCAACGGTGCACAAGGCAAGTTCTTCTACCAAAAAGAATGTCCAGCCCCGCGACCTGATTGGATCAAGACCATTCCCATCTGGAGCAGAAGTAATAATCGCACGATCAACTTTTGTAACGCCACTGATTTACCAACCTTAGTATGGGCGGCCAACCTGGCAGCACTTGAACTGCATACCGCCCTGTCAGTAGCCCCCAAAGTAAACCAACCTTCCTTATTAGTCTTTGATCTCGACCCAGGTCTGCCGGCTACTATTGTGGACTGCGCCCAAGTTGGCCTGCTGTTAAAAGATTATTTTGATAAACATGGGCTGCAGAGTTTCCCCAAAACCTCAGGCTCCAAAGGTCTACAAATATATATACCTCTCAATACACCAGCAAGCTATGACCTGACCAAAAACTTTGCCCGCATACTTGCCACCCGTTTTCAGGAAAGATACCCTAACCTGATTGTTGCCAATATGAAGAAAGTACTGCGTACAGGCAAAGTCTTTATTGATTGGAGCCAAAATGACGAACACAAAACAACTGTTTGTGTCTATTCACTCCGTGCCAAACAGCGCCCCACTATTTCTACCCCCGTAACCTGGGAAGAAGTCCTCGACGCCCACAAACAAAAAAATCCTAATTTGCTAAGCTTTGAAGCCTCCCAGGTATTAGATCGAACTGACAAACTAGGTGATTTATTTGCCCCAGTGCTTACTCTCAAACAAAAGCTGCCAGTTATCCGGTGAACCATTAGAGAAAAAGGCCGCCGTCCCTGTGTGGTAAACGGCGGTCTTTTAATTAACCTTTAGGCCCGGCAGTAATAATTTTTTCGGAAACGTTTGGGGCAAAGCTGCTGAAGTTTTTAATAAACAACCGGGCAAGTTCCTGAGCTTTTCGTTCGTAGGCGGCTTTATCATTCCAAGTATTATGCGGCATGAGTATTTCAGCCGGTACACCTGGGCAGCTTTCTGGAACATAAACATTGAAAATCGGATCCAGTTGGTAAGATACCTCTGCCAACTGCCCTTCAATGGCCGCTGTCACCATAGCTCTGGTATAGGATAGCTTCATACGGCTGCCAACACCATAAGGACCACCTGACCAACCTGTATTAATTAAGAATACATTGGTTTGATGATGCTTAAGTTTTTCTCCCAAAAGCTCCGCATATTTGTGGGCTGACAACGGCAAAAAAGGTGCGCCAAAACAAGTAGAAAAAGTAGCCTGGGGTTCGGTAATACCGCGTTCGGTACCAGCAAGCTTACTGGTGTAACCTGATAAGAAATGATACATGGCCTGTTCAGTATTGAGTTTTGCAATAGGCGGCAACACCCCAAAGGCATCGGCCGTCAAAAATACAATGGTTTGCGGATGCCCCGCCATACCGGGAATCAAGGCATTCGGGATATAATCCACAGGATAGGCAACTCTAGTGTTTTCCGTGATTGAGCCGTCAGCGAAATCAGGTAGACGGGTTGCCGAATCAATAACCACATTTTCTAATACAGCACCAAACCGGATGGCTTCCCAAATCTGCGGTTCAGTCTCATAGGTAAGACCAATACACTTGGCATAACAGCCACCCTCAATATTGAAAATACCCTTATCATTCCAGCCATGCTCATCATCGCCAATCAATTGACGGGCCGGATCAGCCGATAAGGTGGTTTTTCCTGTGCCGCTTAGTCCGAAGAATAAAGCTGTATCCCCGCTAGCGCCAACATTGGCTGAGCAGTGCATTGATAAAATATTTTGTTCCGGCAAAATATAGTTCATAACGGTAAAGATTGATTTTTTCATTTCACCGGCATAATGAGTACCGCCAATAAGTACCAATCGCTTGGCAAAATTGAGAACGATAAAGGCTTCAGAGGCAGTACCATCAACAGCAGGATCAGCCTTGAAACCTGGAAGACAAATCACTTTATAATCGAAGTCCGCTTCTGATTGTATTATTTCCGGGCAAATAAACAATTGATGCACAAATAGATTCTGCCATGCAAATTCATTGATAAATTGAACACGAATACGATTTTCAGGATCAGCGCCCGCAAAACCGTTAAAAATAAAAATATCATGGTTTTGAATATATGCCTGCATCTTGCTATACAGCTGAGTAAAATTATCCATTGCAAGTGGCTTAGTTTCACCCCACGCAATCTTGTCATGCACGTCTGGCGAGTTAACAATAAACTTGTCATTAGGTGAGCGGCCTGTGTATTTACCAGTAGTAACCTGCAACGCTCCACTAGTGGTCAGTTGCCCCTCGTTCCTCCGAATGGCGGCTTCTACCAACTGCGCGGGACTTAAATCACAATATACATTCCCACTCATGACCTCGCCTCCCCCTATACTATATTAAATTATCTTATATTCAATGCTGTTTTTACCACCATCGGCATATCCTGTTTACCGCATACTCTCGTATGACGAACAGCCTTGTGCTCAAGCTCAGCAAGTGCTGACGGCACCGGTCTATCAATAATTTCGGATAGTTGCTTTAAAACAGCAAACTCAGACTTATCACTAACGCGCTCAGCTCCGACTAATGCATTTAGCACAGTTTGATTAAATTTAAACGGACTAGCAGTAGACACAATAATATTTAACGTAGTATCGCCGGTCTGCCGGCGATAGTTTTCGGCAACCTGCCAAGCCACTGCCGTATGCGGATCAAGCGCATAGCCAAACTCTTTATGTACCCGGCCAATGGTAGTTGCTGTTTGAACATCATCGACCCAACCTGCCGGAAACACCTCTTTGATAGCTGCTAAGTACTCATCACCAATGCGATATTCCCCGGTGACATTGAGTTCTTCCATCCACTGGCTGACTTGCTTGGAATCCTGATTGGTAACTTGGTACAGCAGCCGTTCCAAATTACTTGAAATCAAAATATCCATCGAAGGTGAGTACGTTTTATAGAATTGCCGATTACGACTATATACACCGGTTGTAAGGAAATCAGTCAATACATTATTACTATTTGAGGCACAAATCAGTTTGTTGATGGGCAATCCCATCAGCTTAGCATAATAGCCTGCCAAAATATTACCAAAATTTCCTGTAGGAACAACAAAATTCACTTTATCGCCTTGCGTTATCTGCTGATTTTTCACCAAATCGGCATAAGCGCTGAAATAATACACGATTTGCGGCACTAACCGGCCCCAGTTAATAGAATTAGCTGATGACAACTTAAACCCGTCATTGGCAAGTTCGGCGTTAAAAGCGTTGTCGCTAAAAATACGTTTTACACCTGTCTGGGCATCATCAAAGTTGCCTTTCACAGCAAATACTTTGAGATTCTCCCCTTCCTGCGTAACCATCTGCAGGCGTTGAATCTGACTTACGCCCTCTTCCGGGTAAAAAACCATGACCTGGGTTTGTTCCACATCCTTAAACCCTTCCAGAGCGGCTTTACCCGTATCCCCGGAGGTAGCAACAAGAATAACAATTTGGGCCTGCTCGCCAATTTTCTTGAGCGCACCAGACAGCAGTCTGGGTAATAATTGAAGTGCCATATCTTTAAACGCGCTGGTCGGGCCATGCCATAATTCTAATGCAAACGTCCTGTCGCTAACCTCAACAACAGGTGCCACTGCCGGGCTGCTAAACTTACCGCCGCCGTAAGCGCCAGCTACACAGCTTTTTAATTCGTCCTCTGTATAATCAGTCAAAAATAACTGCAATATGGCAGCTGCCCGCTCTTGATAGCTAAGCGATTGTAATCTTACTATAAACGTCTCATCTACAAGCGGAATAGCTTCCGGTACAAACAAGCCGCCATCAGGGGCTATCCCTTGTGCAATGGCCTGAGCCGCCGTCAAACGATCAACCTGGCCGCGTGTGCTAAGATACATACAAAGTCTCCTCCCAATAAAAGCAATAGTTATAATTATTCTTTAGCATTAACAATATGCTTCCCTGTCACAGTCCCGCCATTATAACAAACAAACATGTCAGCTGCAAAATCAAGTACATTATTCAATTCTGCGGTACTGACACTTTCATCAGCGTAAACAACAGCTAACAGTTTACGCGTTGCCAAAGTAACTGCCGTCCGCCGTGAATCTGCGGTAGGATTACCAAATACGCCAAGGCTGTCTGTTAAAAATGGTTTATCATCAGTGGAAACATTTTTGCCGGCTATGCTGGTATAATGCCCTTCTGTTGCCAGCATGTAACTACAATCGCCTACAATCTGCTCTAAATCATAGAGACCAAATGGCAATAAAAATTTGATGGAGCAATAGTTATTGACATCTACCGCGCTATTAACATAGTACAAATTTTTTTTCTGCAATACACGCCTCACCAACGCTTCTGATGCGGGTCGATAACGTGATGGATCAAAGTGCAGCTTTTTGTACATATTACGGACAGCCAAAATCCGGGGAAGCTTTGGCAGTCCATCCATATTATATGCCTGACCGACTGCTATTTGCAGCCGATCAAATTCCTGGCTTAAGGCTGGCGGCGTACCCTTGACAGCAACATCATTAATAGTCAAATATCCCAAGCAGCAATTAGGTACGACCTGACTAATACTTTCTTGAATCGTAATTTTCATAATAAAAACAAACTCCTCCTGGATAGTTAGCTATTAATTTTTACTACCGCGAGTAATCGAACAAACCTGAGCATTTACAGCCTGCACTAAGTGTTCAGGTGAAAGGATAATCTGACAGCCTCGCATACCAGCACTAACAGCAATTACTTGCCACTTTGCTGCACTTTTATCTAAAAAAACCGGATAACGCTTTTTAGGTCCCAGCGGTGAAACGCCGCCGCGAATATACCCAGTGAGCGGCTGAACCTCTTTTAGCGATACCATTTCTACTTTCTTATTGCCGCTGGCGACTGCCAAAAATTTAAGATCAAGCTCGGCAGCTCCAGGAATACAGGCCATAATAATACCGGTTTTATCGCCTCTCAATACCAAAGTTTTAAAAATCTGTTCATCTGGCATCCCCACTTTTTCGGCCACATTTTTTGCACTCAAATCAGTTTCGTCAACCTCATATTCACACAATTCATAGGCAAAATGAAGACCATCCAATATTCGGGCAGCATTTGTTTTCATAGCACCATACGTTCTCCTCTAATTATCTAACTCTATAATCATACTATACTATTCACAAGCATTCTATATATAATTAATTTCTTTCAATATTAGTTTATTGCTTTTGCATTTTTTTCACAGTATAGTATTGATTCCTCTATTTGTCAATGAAGTGAGATTTGCTTTGGTTGGCGGGTTACCCAACTGAAATTTAGACGAACTTATCCGATGATCAAGGTGTTCTAAGACTCCGTTTGTAGAACACCTTGATCATCAGATAAAGAGAACGAGCGCGGTAAGCCGCGCCCGTATCCGCTAATCAAGGTTCATATATTTTACTTTTACATTAGGTATTTGCTGCAGTTCTTGTTCTAGCTGTTTTACTGGCACCTCCTCACCACATAACTGTAGTAAAATAATGCCACTGTTGGTACAGGAACTTACAGCCGCATCATGAAGCCCTAACCGCACCCGAATATGGCAGCCATAATTTGTAAGTACATCCTGAACCTTTACCGCTGTTTCCACACGATTGTCTTGAATAATAGCCATAATTATCGAGCAATCAGCCATTGTAAACAACACCTCCTATTATATTATTTATATACATTTTGTCATAAATTATAATAAATCCTTCTTATAATTTGCTATAATCAGAAATTTTCCAACATAGCTCCTCCCTATAGTTAAAGGATTTTGCCATATTTTATTGAATAACACTATTGCACTCCTATTATATAGTATGCTAATTCTTATACTGTGAGGATTTATGAACGAAACAGCCGAAAACCGTAAAATAATCCATCAGCCCTTTGAGTATCTTGTCCCTGGAATGCAGTTATCCCGTGATGTCTGCTCCACTGATGGGAAAGTGTTAGTTAGTAAAAACAGTATTCTTACTCAAAGCACGATTCAAAAATTAAGCAATTGGCAAATACCCAGTGTTTTCGTCTATACTGAGGTAACCACCCTTAACCCCCTTCTTGATCCAAAGCTGCAAAAATTTCTTAATACATATAATCAATCGGTTTCCGTTGTCCAACAGGCTTTTGACGATATCAGAACGACCCAGAATATTCCTTTAGACGCCTTTACTGTCACTGCTGATGAACTTGCTGCCGGCGTCGCCGAAGCTGGCAACGTAATTGACCGCTTATACAATTTACCTCCTTGTGATGACTATACTATATACCATAGCGTCAATGTTAGTGCCATCTCTGCTCTTATTGCCACTTGGCTCAACTATCCGCCGGATTCCGTTAATGCCATCTCTTTGGCCGGATTATTGCACGATGTTGGCAAATCACGCTTGCCGGTAGAGCTGTTAAATAGGCCTAACCGGCTTCCGCCAGACTTGTATGAACAATATATGCAGCATGTTGCCCATGGGTATGATCTGGTAAGTAAAATTCCTAATATCTCGCAAAGCATTACTGCAGCTGTTTTCCAGCATCATGAACGGCGGGATGGCAGCGGTTACCCTGGCGGTATTACTGACTACTACATCCATCCCTATGCCAAGATTGTGGCTGTGGCGGATTTATATGATGAAGGAATGACAATCAACTGCGAGAATCCACAGTTAAAGCTAAGTCCCTATCTTAGCCTGCAGAAACTGCGCGATGAGGCTTATCGGCTAGACCCCAAAATTTGCATAACCTTTATTGATAATATGACGAATTTTTTGTCAGGCAACCGGGTAATACTCACAGACGGACGCCAGGGCCGCGTGGTCTATATCAACAAATATCAGCCTGCACGCTCAATGGTTCAATTAGATAATGGGATAGTCCTTGATCTATCCGAACAGAATGAACTTACTATTCATTATATAGTGCGTTAGACCAACCGCCCCCCTTAGGCGGTTTATTCTAATAATTATTAATCTATCTGTTTAACATAGTTACAAATAATATAGTCGAAGTAGTAACTGTTAGAAGGACAAGTGCAGTCAGGCAGCGAAAAAATACTATATGTCATATGTACGATAGAGGTGAATAGTTTTTGCTCAAAATTGCTTTAGGCCAGATGGAGGTTATTCCTGGTAGACCAGATTTAAATACCGATAAAATGCTGATCATGATTCAGGATGCCTGTAACCAGCATGCTGACATGATTATTTTTCCCGAAATGGCCATCCCGGGTTATTTATTAGGTGATACCTGGGAACAAATGTCTTTTCTGCAGGATTGTGAAGATTTTGGCCGTCAGATAATTGCTGCGTCCCAAACTATTTGCATCATTTTCGGTAATGTTGCTGTGCAATGGGACAAACACGGCGATGATGGCCGGGTACGCAAACATAATGCCTGCTTTGTGGCTCACCATGGCCAACTTCTCGCCACCCGCATCAAGACGCTGCACCCCAATTACCGTGAATTTGATGACACCAGGCACTTTTTTAGTCTGCGCAAACTGGCCCTTGAATGCAAGCAGGATATTGAAACCCTGCTGATACCTGCGAAAGTTACTATCAGAAATAAAGAATATAGTCTGGGCTGTATTATTTGTGAGGACGGCTGGAATGATGATTACAATGTTGATCCTATTGCCGCCCTTCAGGCTAATGGTCCCCTTGATTTGATAATTAATCTCTCTAGTTCCCCATTTACTCTGGGTAAAAACAATAAACGTAACCGGGTATTTTCCAGGCAAGCCCGGGAAATTGGCATACCACTTATCTATGTAAACACTGTTGGCCTCCAAAACAATGGTAAAACAATATACACCTTTGACGGTTTCAGTACAGTATATAACCGCATGGGGGAAATTATCGCCTACTGTCAGCCTTTTACAGAAACTCTGGATTACCTTGACCTTGCTATTAACGCAAATGATCAAGACCTGCCATCAATCAGCGTACCTAATGATTTTACCATTGACAGCTTATATCAGGCTGTCAATTATGGGATCAGAAAATTCTTACAGTCAAT
Source organism: Sporomusa sp. KB1 (assembly GCF_007830295.1). GTDB lineage: Bacteria > Bacillota > Negativicutes > Sporomusales > Sporomusaceae > Sporomusa. The sequence goes on from NZ_VLKC01000001.1 coordinate 721,262, forward strand.
TGGTATGACCAAAGTTGTCATCGGCCTATCAGGCGGCATAGATTCAGCAGTAAATGCCTCACTATTTGCCCGTATTTTAAACCCGGAAAACATCCTGCTGGTCAATATGCCTAGTAAATTCAACTCCAAAACCACCAGGGATTTAGCCGCCCAACTGGCAAAAAATCTTGGCTGCCTATACACAGTAATGCCTATTGAAGAATCAGTCGAATATACTGCCTCCCAAATCAGTGGTACACCAGTCACCAATCTGGCCGATGGTCGGCAATTTAACTTTCTGGTATCTTCCTTTGTCCTGGAAAACATTCAGGCCAGGGATCGTTCTGCCCGATTATTGGCAGGCATCGCGGCTGCTTTTGGCGGCGGTTTCACCTGCAATGCCAACAAAACTGAGCTTTCAGTCGGCTACTCTACCCTCTATGGCGATCAGGCCGGATTCTTAGCCGCATTGGCTGACCTATGGAAACATCAGGTCTATCAATTGGCTGACTATTTAAATACCCATGTCTATGAGCGGGAAGTGATTCCCCAGGCAATCATTGATTTAGTGCCAAGTGCAGAGCTTTCTTTTGAGCAATCGGTTGACCAAGGCAAAGGGGATCCCATTATCTATCCCTATCATGACTATTTATTCCGCTCTTTTATGGAATATTGGAACCGCGCTACGCCGGAAGATATTTTAGTTTGGTATAGCCAAGGCCCTGCTGTGCTAGAACAAAAACTAGGCTGCCAGGCTGGTCTTGTTAAGCGATTATTTCCCAGCCCGCGTGAATTTATTGAAGACCTGGAACGCTGGTGGCGTCTCTATACCGGTATGGCAATAGCCAAACGCATTCAAGCCCCGCCAGTATTGGCTGTCAGTCGCCGGGTCTACGGTTTTGATCACCGCGAAGCGCAAAACAGTGTGTATTTTACTCAAAAATACCTAAAAATAAAACATACCCTACTATCCGGAGATCAGTGAGGGGTACGGGGCACGGGGTACGGAGCACGGGGCACGGAGCACGGGGCCGCCTGTGCCGGGTTTTGGACTTGACACCCCTTGTTTTATAATGCCTCCGCGACTCCCAAAACCTATACTTTCTTATTCTATAAAAACACGACAAAGGCAAAGGGATAATCCCTTTGCCTTTGTCGTGTTTTTACTACTATTTTATTAACATCCGTAATAGCCAGATGCCAATGAACACGGCACTAATTACCGATAGGATAAGCAGAAGTACAGGCAGAAAAAAGAATAACAATACGGCTAAAATAGCGGCTACCATCAGATTTCCAGCCCAGCCGTAAGAACCAAAGGAAAGATTGATTCGTTTAACCCGTGGCGCAGCGCCTGATTCATAACTGCTCTCCTGCCCGTGGCGGGCATGAACATTATCGCCTTCAATAGTAATACCGTTAAAACCATCCCGTTCCTGACGGCTTAATACAGTAACTCCCAATGTATGGCCGCAATGCGGACAGGTATCTGCTCCGTTTTGTATTAACTCATTACAGTAAGGACATTGCATGGTTTACCCCTCCTGACACTTATTGTAGATCATACAGCAAGGAAATCATGCCTTCTTCACTTAAATATCTGGGATCATATTTTTCCAGCTTTAATACATCGAAAAGTCTATTGCTGCTGGTACTAATACTTGATTTACCTACCTTCATTTCTTCGACTAACACGTTTATCGGCATATCGGCCTCACCATTATTAATCCTGGAGTAGACCTGAATGACAGCAGCAGCCCATACAGCTGGTTTGCGGACATTTACGGTAGTAATCCGGGAAAAATCCTGCCACATCTTCTGTGCCAAAACAGTATCATGCAGCGAATAGCCAAATTGGGGCATATAAGTTGCAATGGATTTTGTTACTGCCATATTAACGTTTTTTTCATCAGTTACCGGCTGCGGAAAGTTGCGTTCCATCTGTGCGTAAGAAGTAACATTAACCCTGGCCCAGGTAGCTAGAAGGTCAATTGTGTGTCTTACAGCATTAGCATGCCGCTCAATAAAGTCACCCCAGGTAACACCCGGTTGTTGCAACTCTAACATAGCTTTCTGGCGATTAATTTCTTCCTTGATCCGTCGGCGCAAATTACTACTAATTTCAACACTGGTAATGAAATTAATCATAACCAATTCGTGTTCCTCTTGCTGCAGAAAGACATGTCCATAAAATAACAATTTCTTTACAAGTTTATAATTATAATTTGGATTAGGCAAACGAATTTTTTCGTCAGTCAGCAGATTAATACAATCAACCCACTCCTGATTAACTACGCTCTCAACGTAAAATACTGTAAACTTGGCTCCCATAAGCTCTTTCAGTATCTTTTGTTCCTCGTCATTCAACTGCTTACTACAATCCGATTCAAACTGCGTTATCGGCGTGCGGTCATTTGCCAGTAAATGATAATCAAATAAAAAATAATCCCAAAACCCCAGCCAGAATTCATCGTCATTTTCATTGTCCGGCATTTGCCCAAGCGGTCCTAAGTATAGTGAAAGCGCCCGGTCAAAATCATCAATGAAATTTTCTCGCTGGAAATAAGAACTAAACTTATGCATCAACCGTTCTACCGCTTCACCAACTATGCTGCCGATATCTTTCGGTATCGTAGTAAGTGATGCTTCTTTGGGCAGCAGGCTTTCCTCGTCCCCTGGTTCAATAAACTTAAGCTGCTTACCTCCAGTCATAAATGCCGCTGCCTGTTCAAGTTCCGTAGTATCAAGATGTATTTTTTTGGTGGCCAAATAATCATAAAACTCTCGCAATACATCAAATAAATGATTTACCATCTTAATATTGGGTTTAAACTCTTCTGTTTGTACAATCATCCATTCAACAGCCAAACTATACTCGACAGCTGTCAGCTCATTAAGGGTTATATCACCTGAATAAGACAAATAAGATACAAACATTTGCAGGTTGTGCCACCTATCACTCAATACCTGGTCATCGGCGCCCTGCCAAGCCTTCTGACGCAAAAAACCTTCAATCCATTCTCGCTTTATTGCTGAATTCCATTCAAGCTCTTCAAAAAAGACCTGGACTTCATCATAGACATTTTTTATGTTGGTCATGGTAACTATTTAACTCCTTTAAGCACGTTAACGAACCTTATTATAACACGTTTACCCCCTCTAAACCAGTAGTATTCCACTTATTGGAATTGTTTTCCATTAGTTAGTGCATTTAGGAATGTTTTCCCACTCCTTGTCTTAATTGACAGATCACTAACAATCACACGCATAACTGATATACGGCCCGCTTCTGTACTATATCCACCCAGCGAGTGAATGGCATATTGGCGGCCATCCTGTTCTTGACCCAGATACATCATAACATGGCCTGGCATATAGATAGCATCCCCTGGCTCCAACTTATTGATTTGCGCGACTCGGTCACTTCCTGAAAATGCAATAGTCCGGCCAGCGGTCAGCTCCTGTTCATCGGCATTGCGCGGCAGTTTTAAGCCAAAACTCCGGTATACATCAAGCACCAGCGAAGAGCAGTCCCAACTATCATGCATTCCGCCCCAGCCATAACGCTGACCCTGTAATTTAAACACCTGACTGATAATATTAGCTCTGGTATAGGGCAGATACCCGCGAACCACCTGATTATCCACCGGCACTGCAGCCAGCTCGAAAACTAACTCTCCCTGAGGACCACGTACCGGCAGCTTAACAGCATAGTTTCCTGTCTTACCTTGTTTTTCGCGCAGCAAAGAATCCTTGCTGTCAGCCAGCGGCAGTTTGGCTCCCATGGCAAACACAGTATCCCCGATGGTAATTTTACGGGCTGTCACTGTTAAAAATTCCGCTGTATCAAGATACTTCAGCCACTCCTGCCGATTGACAGCAATAGCTAACGCCTTGGCTGGCAGCCACCCCCGATAGTTATAGGTTTGGACATAGTACCAATCTTTGTTCAAGCTTTCATGCAATATAACAACAGGTTCAGCCGGATCAATCGCCGTTTCCTGCCACAAGTCAAATTCATGATCATCACTCTTGTCGGCCACAAAGTCATTTGAAGGATAACTCCTGATATTAGCACGAGTCACAGTGAACGCAAACCGCACAAGGGTACTGGGTGCAATCGCATCTATATTACACTTAGCCGCAAGTGTGCTGTAATAATCAGCTGTAACCGTTTGACCATTTACATATTCCCTATCCTCTGGCTGCTTAGGTACAGTGATCAGGCTTACCAGTTTTTCCTTTGACAATTTACTTGGGTACTGGCGCAAATCAAAAACTGTATCAGGTGACTTATCGATTACCGCCTGATTAAAGGCAGCAATCTCCTTTTGTTCCAAAATTACTCGATTAGGTTCTTGCAATTTACTAATCCAATAGGTTTCATTAAGCATCGCCGGGACAACATTAGGCATCACCCTATATGCATCTGCCGCCGCTACCGGCCATACAATGGCTGCCAGGGTAATCATGGTAACAAACAACATCAATCTTTTCATTCTTGACTTCCTCCTTCATTCGGCTAATCAGCCACTCATTTCCATTAAGCATAATTCACCAATTTACCCGCACTATCCTGCAAGCATTGACAGAAATGATTGTCAGCTACCGTGAAAAATGCTATTCTGAAGAAATGAGGGGGATAAGTATGTCTGAACAGTTACTATTAGAAATGATTCAACGACTAAGCGTAGCCGCCACGCTTGCTTTTGTATTATCTCAAACCAGCATATTTCGACGTCTGATTAACCGCCGCAATACTTGCCAGGATGCCCTGCTGCTTACTATTTTTTTTGGTCTTGTCGGCATCTCTGGAACCTATGCCGGTATACCCATCAATGATGCTATTGCCAATTCCCGGGTTGTCGGAGTTATGGCGGCCGGCTTTATCGGTGGACGTTTTATGGGAATATCAGCTGGCATCATTGCCGGCGGCCATCGTTACCTCTTAGGCGGCTTCACTTCCTTTTCCTGCGCGTTAGCCAATATTTGCGAAGGCCTGCTGGCCGGCATGATTCACAAACACTACCCAGGGCGGCCAATTCCCTGGTGGCTCGCACTTGTTGCCGGTGTTTTTGGGGAAATCATGCAAATGGGTATTATTTTATTAACAGCACGTCCCTATTATCTTGCTGTAGAACTTGTCAGCGAAATTGCTTTACCCATGATTGTTGCCAACTCACTGGGCTTGATGGTATTTATGCTGATTATAAAAACAGCCACTGAGGCGCAAGAAAAAATCAGTGCCGAACAATCCCATAAGGCACTTCATATTGCAAACAAGACATTACCTTATTTAAGGCGCGGCCTTACTGCAGAATCGGCGCAGGCAACAGCCCATATCATTTTGGCTACCGCCGGTTATGATGCCATAGCTATTACAGATACCGAGAAAGTAATAGCGTTTACAGGCGCGGAAAGTTCTCATCATGCCCCTTCTGTAAATACCAGTCTGACAACAGCCACCCGCCAAGCGCTTGCCACCGGTCAAGTGCAGCTTGCCCGGGACAAGTCCGAGATCGGTTGCGCCCACGCTGGTTGTCAGCTTGCAAGTGCTATTGTTGTGCCACTAAAAAGCGCCGACAGAGTGATTGGTGCTTTAAAGCTATATTATACCCATAAGAGCAACCTCGGTCAGGCAGACATCGTTTTCGCGACCGGCCTGGCCCACTTATTTTCTACCCAGCTTGAACTTACTGAGATTGACCACCAGGCTAAAAGGGCTGACAAAGCCAGAATGAAAGCCTTGCACGCCCAGATTAATCCCCACTTTTTATTTAATACCCTTAATACCATTACTTCGCTTATTCGCACCAAGCCTGATTTAGCGCGAGAGTTGCTAATCAAATTAAGTATGATCTTCCGCTATACACTGCATAAGACCGGGCAAAATATTACCATCAATGAGGAACTGGCACAAGTCCGCGCTTATCTTGCTATTGAACAAGCCCGCCATGGTGAAAAGCTGGTGGTAATAGAAGCAATCGAGCCCGAGCTTGGTCATTACCTGATTCCATCACTTACCATCCAGCCGCTGGTAGAAAACGCCATAAAACACGGCTTGCAGCCCAAACCTACCGGTGGCTCGCTTACGATTAAAGCTATTGATTGCGGGGACGATATCGAAATGAATATTATTGACAACGGTGTTGGTATGGATTTAGCAGCCCACAATCCACTTGAGCATCCAAGTGGTGAAAGTATTGGCTTAATCAACGTGCATGAGCGCCTCTACGGGCAATATGGCAGTAGTTATGGCTTAACACTTACCAGCCAACCTGGCCAGGGGACTACAATTACATTGCGTTTTCCCAAATGCCTTACTGACGAGGTGGATGATTGTGCTTAAAGCCATTATTGTTGATGACGAACTACCGGCTCGCGACGAACTAAAATTTTTGCTGTCCCAGCTGCCGGCTATCACCGTGATTGGTGAGGCGGACAACGGCCCGGCAGCAGTCGGCCTTGCAGCCCAGTGCGACCCTGATGTTGTATTCCTGGATATTCAAATGCGGGGCATGAGCGGCCTTGATACCGCACTAGCCCTGCGAACAGCCGCGCCACAAGCCCTTATTGTTTTTGCCACCGCCTATGATGAATATGCACTTAAAGCATTTGAAATAGGCGCTGTTGATTATCTGCTAAAGCCGTTTGAAAGTGAGCGAGTAACCTCTACCGTGCTGCGTTTAGAAAAGTATCATCCTGAAGAATGGCAAGTAGCCACCACGCGCCTTGATCAAACGTTGAATTCCGCAGTTCAACAGCCAGTACACAAACTGGCTGTTGAAAAAAATGGCAAAATCATGTTAATTGATTATGATGATATTATCTACATTCATACCCTTACAGGGTTAGTCAAAATTATAACCATAGCCGGGGAATACAGCTACTCTGGCACGTTGACAGAACTACAGGAACGTCTGCGGGACACGCCTATTTTACGCGTACACAGAAGCTACCTTGTCCATATGGAAAAAGTTAAGGAAGTCATCCCCTGGTTCAAAGGTACTTACTGGCTAAAATTGCCTACACCTGGTAATAGCAGCTATATCGAGGTACCTGTCGGCAAAGGCCAAATAAAGAAATTAAAGGAAATTCTGGGACTTAAGTGAACTCGTTCAGCAAAGCTGGACATCGAATCTTTAGGTGGGGGCTCTACCCCACCTAAAGTAACGCCGCCTATAGAGGCGGGATTCTTAACTCATCGGCCAAAATAAATTAGCCAAAAATATATCTTGACTTTACTAACATATCATGATATATTAGTAAAGATTATTGTCCATGTGGTTGTAAGCCCCTATTTAGAAAAAGTAGCTTTCCGAATTCTCTTTGTTCTAATTAGTAATTGGTAGTAGTCGAAGGTAATTGCGGCTGATTACCCATTTAGAATTAAGGAGGAACTAGATATGAAACGTATTATATCATTAATTAAACGCTTAAATTTTTTAGGCTATTGCACCTTTGAAATTGAAAGTATAATTAAAGAAGCGATTGGTATTGGCATCATCAGCAACTTAAGCAGTAACCAAGAACTTGCTGTTATTGAGCATCTCGAGCTGTACGAGCAATTAGGGCTAAATTATCTGAACACTTATAGTAAATAAGTAAGTATTAAAAAAATCCGCGTTCACTAAGCGAACGCGGATTTTTTTATGTGGGTCTAGGCAATCTTTTTTTGAAACTTCACGATACTGATAGACAAAGCTACCAGAATATATACAATCAGGGCAAAGACCTGCGACCACAGGAAATTGATGCCAATCCCTTTAAGAACAATTCCTCGCAGTATTTCCAGATAGAAAGTCAGTGGCAGCAAATGCCCCAACTGGTAGAAAAGCTGCGGCATAGCTTCCCGGGGAAACATGAACCCAGATAACAGCACGCTAGGCAGAAATACAAAAAAAGACATTTGCATAGCCTGCATCTGAGTCCTGGTTACCGTTGAAATGAGCACTCCCAAAGACAAAGAAGCAATAATAAATAGTGTGGTCAAACTGTAAAGCAAGACAATACTGCCCTTCATCGGCACAGCAAACACCAATGCGCCTACTACCAGCGCTAAGGTAGCCTGAACATAACCAACAAAAATATAGGGAATGATTTTCCCCAGAATCAATTCATGGGATTTCATCGGCGTTACAATCAATTGTTCGAGTGTACCCCGCTCCCGTTCACGAACAATAGCCATTGAGGTAATCATGACCATAGTCATGGTCAATATAATCCCTAATATACCTGGCACCATGTAAAATGCAGAAATAAAGTCAGGATTATACCAGGGGCGAATGCGAATATCAATTGGCGAAGTTACCTGCTTTCCCTGCGAGATTTGCATCTGTTTTAGCAGTATTTCCTGGGAACGCAGCTGCCCGATTAATTGCGCCGACGAAATGGCCGAAGAGGCTGCCATTGAATCAGAGGCATCGACAATGACCTGAACAGCTGCACTGCGCCCATGCTTAATACTGTCCGTATAATCCGGGGGAATAATAATGCCTACCTTGGCCTTACCGCTCTCAACAGCCTCGTTTACTTCCTGATAATTTTTTGCCACATACTTCGTATCAAAATATTGACTGGCTTGAAAGGCAGACAGCAAATCACGCCCCTCTTGCTGCAGCGATTGATCAAAGACAATCGTAGATAAATGCTTGACATCGGTATTAATTGCAAAACCAAACAACAACAATTGCAAAATAGGCATGACTACCATCATAGCAAAAGTCAACCGGTCACGCCGCATTTGGATAAACTCTTTAATTAGCAAGGCTCTCAGACGAATCATACGCTCAGCTCCTTACGTTTGGCCTTTACATAGTAAACAAAAACATCCTCAAGCGACGGAATAATTACCCGATAGTCATAATTCTGATAATCTGTTAATCGCGCTTCATCGACGAGAACATGGACACTGGTTCCATAAGGATACACATCCAGAACCTCGCGCTGCTCGGCCACCAGTTCACTAAACAACCCCATGGGGTCCTGTGTTGGAATTTCAAGCAGCGTTCCTGGCAAATCGCGTTTGAGATTGGCGGGTTTGTCGTCTGCGATTAAACTACCTTCATAAATAAATCCGATAGCATCACAATGTTCGACTTCATCCATGAAATGAGTAGTAACCATCACTGTCGTGCCTTGGTTTGCCAGCTCATAAATAATATCCCAAAACATGCGGCGGGACTTAGGATCAACGCCACCTGTTGGTTCATCCAAAAATAAAATCGACGGCTCATGCAAAATAGAACAGCCTAATGCCAGTCGCTGCTTCCAACCACCGGCAAGGTTTGCCGTCATTTCCTGCCGACGGTCTTTCAGTCTGGCCATGTCCAGCATATGCTCTATCCGCTCCTGCCGCTGAGGCCCTTGCAAACTATACAAACCAGCATAAAACTCAAGGTTTTCAATCACTGTCAGGTCGTCATACAAACTAAACTTTTGTGACATATAGCCGATTTTTTCTTTAATCGCTTCGGCTTGTGCTGCCAAATCCAGCCCCAGGATCTGCCCACTCCCACTCGTGGGGGCTAAAATTCCGCATAACATGCGAATGGTCGTCGATTTTCCCGAACCATTAGGCCCCAAAAAACCATAAATACTGCCTTGTGGAATTTTAAGGCTAACCTGATTAACAGCCACAAAATCGCCGAAAACCCGGGTAAGGTTTTCTGTTTCTACAGCATACATTACGGTTCCCCTCCCCCTGCCAGGTGAACAAATATATCCTCTAACGTCGGTGAAATCTCACGGAGAGCATATCCTGTCACTCCGTCTGCCTGTAGCGCGGCTTCAACTGACAGATTAACTTCGGCATTAGGTGCAGTTACCAAATGATAATGATCGCCAAATGCATTAATGTCCAGAATCGGACACTTTGCCAGCAGTTTTTTTATCTGTTTACCCTCCGCTTTAAGCTCCAGCAGACGGAAAGGATATGCCGCCTTCAAGCGGGCGGGCGTATCGCAGGCCACAAGCTGGCCCTGATTCATAAATGCCACCTGTGTACACAGCTCAGCTTCATCCATATAAGGGGTAGAAACAAAGATTGTCATGCCTTCTTTGTTCAGCCGGTACAGCATTTGCCAAAACTCTCGCCGGGAAACAGGGTCAACACCTGTGGTAGGCTCATCCAGAAAAAAGACTTTCGGCCGATGCATGAGCCCGGCAGCCAAGGCCAGCTTTTGTTTCATACCACCTGACAAATTGTCAGCCAAACGGTCCTTGAAGGGCAACAGGTTAGTAAAAGCCAAAATTTCCGTTCCCAACTCATTTATCCGCTGCTTATCTGCTCCGTATAAAGCTCCGATAACGCGAATGTTTTCCATAACAGTGAGATCACCGTACAGACTGAATTTTTGCGGCACATAGCCGATTTGAGCTTTTACACTCTCGGCATTTTCACTGCCAAGCAGACTTATACTGCCTGATGTTACTGCCATAATACCGGTAATCATACGAATTGTCGTAGTCTTGCCTGCACCATCAGGCCCCACCAAGCCAAAGATTGTCCCGGCCGCAACCTTCATACTAAGATTATCTACAGCCGTCAAAGCCCCAAACCTTCTGGTAACATTGGTAAGGGTAATCATTTAAGCACCACATCAGCTGGCATACCAGGCTTTAAAATCCCTTCGGCATTATCAAGCTGTACCTTGACCGCAAACACCAGATTGGCCCGCTCGCTTTGTGTAATACTCTGACGGGGAGTAAACTCGGCGTTTTGGCTAATTTCTTTGATTTCTCCGCGGAATACTCTGCCCAGAAAAGAATCTACTTTCACTTTAGCCTCCTGCCCAATAGCAATCAATCCTAATTGGGTTGAAGACACATATATCTTTACCCAACAATCAGTCATATCCCCCACTGTCAAAATGGCGGCTCCCGGATTAACATACTCACCGTTTTCAAAATTTTTAGAGAGAATTAATCCGTTGATCGGACTGATGACCACCGTATCTTCTAATAATACCTTGCTAGCTGCCAGCACCGCCTTACTGCGCTCCAGTTCCAGGCGCTGCGCTTCAATAGCTTCCGGCCGGTTGCCTTCATTTCCCAGACTTAGCCGTTGATTAGCTGCAATCATACTACCATAAGCCACTTCCATGTTGGAACGGGCGGTATCCAGCTGCTGCAGCGAAATTGCGCCAGATTGATACAGGCTTTGATAGCGTTCATAATCCTGTCTGGTTTTTTCATACGTCGAGCGGGCCGAATCCAGCAGAGCACTTAGCTCTTGCCGCTCCTGGCTTCGCGGCCCGGCTTCCAAATCCCGCAGTTGCGCAGCCGCCTTGGCAAGTGCGGCTTCATCCCTGACAACCTGGGCTTCCAAATCTGCTCTGGTTATCTTGGCAACCTTTTGCTGAGCCTCAACCGCATCGCCGGCCTTTAGCTCTAGTCCTGACAAATAACCGTTCACCTTTGGCATAACATCGGCCCGCGTTACTTCGATTGTGCCTGTAGCCGTAATACCGGTTTCCGCTGGTCTTAGATACTTATACGCCGCCCCCCCTGCTACCAGCAGGGCAAGCAGAACACCAACCAGTATTTTTTTATTTATCACCACACTCTTTCACCCCACTCAAAAAAATTTCTACTGCTTGCACAACAAAATTTTCCCCCTGTACAGTACCATCAGGCACAAAGCGCCGCGAAATAGGACGGGAAATAAAATAAAAGTTCAACATACCTGCCAAGGCCAAGGCTGCGGCATTAACATCCATATCCTTACGAAATTCACCGCAATCAATTCCCTCGCGTATTGTATTTGTCAAAAACCCGTAGACGCGGTGAATATACTTTTGAATAAGCGGTTCGAAAAAGCGGGAGGGACTAATAATCTCGCCCATAAGAAATTTAGTAAAAAAGGGCATTTTACCATGTACCATGGTTACACCTTGTGCATACTTGATGATTTTTTCGGTCGGTGAAGCCTTTATCCCCGAAACAGAGTCCAACAATATTCCAATAGGCGAAAACTGCTTTTCAAGAATTGCCGAATACAAACTCTCTTTCCCGCCAAAATGATAGGATATCAAAGCACTATTTGCGCCAGCTTCTTGTGACAGCTCCCGTATCGATACCCCGGCCAACCCTCTTGCGGAAAATAATTTCTCCCCAGCCTCAATCAATTTATCTCTTGTATCTTTTTCCACAAATCCACTCCCCTCACTCAATTAATTAATCGATTGATTAAATTGTAGCCAGCAGCATTATCCTTGTCAAGAAAAACCTCACCCTCTTTTTTTGAAAAACCAAAAAGGAAGAGCACCTGCGGTACCCTTCCTTTATTTAATACTATCGGAGAAAATAGGAATTTGCTTAAGCCTGTTATCTATTTATCGAACACAGAGGTGCAATTGGGGCAACGCGTAGCCTTGCTATTAATACTAGAGAAGCAATGCGGACATTCCTTGGTTGCCGGCGCTGCCGGTGCTTCTTTCGGCTTGGCACATATCCGGTTTATCTGGGTTATCAAAAGAAAAATTGCAAAAGCTACAATTGTAAAATCAACAATGCTATTAATAAATAAACCATAATTTAAAGTAGCCGCACCAGCTGCCTTCGCCGCTGCAAGGGTAGGATAATTGGTGCCTGATAAGTTGATAAATAAATTAGAAAAATCCACCTTTCCTAACAGTAACCCCACCACCGGCATTAAAATGTCATTAACAAAAGAAGACACTATTTTCCCAAAAGCAGCCCCAATGATAATACCTACAGCTAAATCAAGAACATTTCCCCGCATTGCAAATTTGACAAACTCTTTAACCATATTCTTAACCTCCCAAAATGTATTTTAACTAGAATATATCGTAAATTGTACCACTTGTCGATGAAAAACACTGTCACAGAATTTATCCCAAGCTTGACGTACAAAGAAAAAAGTAGGACTATAGTAGTATACTTTTGCATTTGGAGATGAAGTCTATGAATAAAATTTCTGTACCAGCCAAGTATATCCCACCCCTCGTGATAACCGTCCTCCTCATAGCAGGGCTATTGGGAGTCCGCTACTTCGGTCTTTTTTCATTTGGACATGTTGTACCGCAACAGCAAGGACCAGTCACTGTTACAACTGCACCTGTCAGTATCATAAATAAAGAAGCAGCAATCATACTGCCCGGTTCTGTTCAAAGCCGCCAGGCAGTCATAATTAGTGCCGAAATTTCCGGGCACCTCAGTGAGGTAACTGTAGCCGAAGGCCAGCAGGTACAAGCCGGACAATTGCTTGCTCATATTGAAGGCTCCGCAGCATCTGCCGGCATAGAAACAGCAGCTAATCCTATTCCGTCCAGTCAAAATGAGGGTTCACGGCAGCAGGCCCAAGCCAATTATGACAATATTGCCAAAGAATATGACCGTTATCAGAAATTGTATCAAGTAGGCGGCATTGCACGCCGGCAATTTGAAGATGTGTCCGCCCGCTTACAAGCTGCGCGCGAAGCCTTATCCAGCACCCAGGATACCCAAGATACAGCGTCTTCCAGCAGCTCCACACGACTGCCTGGCTCGGTTAACCTTACTGCTCCAATTAGCGGCAAAGTCACCGGACTTGCCGCCGCTAACGGGAAAACAGTCCAGACAGGCCAGCAGCTAATGGTATTAGACACTGGTGGCGATGTTCGCGTCGTTGTTCACCTTGAACAAAAGGATTTATATCTTGTCTCCTCAGGCACCCTGGCTGAAATTGTAGTCAATGATTCAGTACCTCAATCGCTCACCGGTCAAGTCGAAGCCATTTATCCGGTAGTTGGGACTGACACGCCATCATTCCTTGCCCATATCAGGGTCGATAATACCAATGGCCTTCTCAAAGCAGAACTCCCGGTACAAGTTCATCTGAAAACCGGCAATTCAGTACCTGTTCGTGCCGTACCGCTATCAGCCGTTTTTCAAGACCAGGAACTCAACTATTTGTACCTGGCCATTGATGGCAAAGCCGTCCGGCAGCAGGTAGATGTAGGCGCCACTATCAATGACTTCGTAGAAATCACTTCCAGTTTACCGGAGCAGGCCCGCATTATAACCAGTGGTATAAACAATCTAAAAGATGGCGATGCAGTAGCACTCCCTTAAAAAAATAAAAAAATCGCCTCACCCAAAGGTAAGACGTAAGAGGTCATGTCATAGGGATGCGTTTCCTAATGACTTTTATAGCATACATGAATATTGTTAGAAAAGAATTATAAAAGCGCAAAAAATACAAAAAAATTTCAACAAGAAACCGCCAGACCTTACACAGGCCGGCGGTTTCTATGCAGTAGCACGTAAACAGCCTTAGAAGCGGAAGTCGCGTTTTCCATCGTTAAGTTCTGTCAAATGCTCAATGGCAATCTTACGAACTTTTTCATTGGTAATACGGGGAATTTCGTTGGCAATTACGGCCTCACCCTTTGCTTTGGTATCTGCCGAAGCATAGTCCTCTAAGTATTCCTTAAGCGTCATAAGGGCATTCGGCTGACAACAGTTGGCAATTTGTCCTGTCTTTACCAGACTCATAAACCTGTCACCTGTACGTCCTTCACGGTAGCAAGCCGTACAGAAGCTGGGAATATACCCCAAAGTCAACAGCCAATTTACAACTTCATCCAGAGTACGGCTGTCATTTACATCAAACTGAGCCGAATTATCGTCTTCTGCTTCTTTTTCATAATATCCACCAACACTAGTACTGGAAGCGCCGCTGACTTGGGATATGCCTAATTCCAGCACCCGCTCACGGGTTTTTTGGGATTCACGGGTAGAAACAATCATACCGGTGTACGGAACAGCAATCCGGAGCACAGTTACTATTTTGGCGAATATATCATCAGAAATAGCATTGCTAAAGTTTTCGGGGTCAATATCATCCGCAGGGCGAATCCGCGGAACACTGATGGTATGCGGGCCAACTCCCATAGCCGCCTCTAAATGTTCAGCATGCATAAGCAGACCAACAAAATCATAGCGGTACATATTTAAGCCAAACAAGACGCCTATGCCAACATCGTCAATCCCGCCTTCCATGGCACGATCCATAGCTTCAGTATGGTAGGCATAGTCTTTCTTTGGCCCGGTTGGGTGCAGCTCTTCATAGGCTTTTTTATTATAGGTTTCCTGGAAAAGAATATAGGTCCCAATGCCTGCTTCCTTGAGTTTACGGTAGTTTTCCACAGTTGTTGCGGCAATATTGACATTAACACGGCGAATAGCACCATTTTTATGTTTAATACTGTAAATAGTTTTGATGCTTTCCAAAACATATTCAATCGGATTATTAACAGGGTCTTCGCCTGTTTCCAACGCCAGCCGCTTATGCCCCATGTCCTGTAAAGCAGTTACCTCACGTACAATATCCTCTTGTGAAAGCTTTTTGCGGGAAATATTTTTATTTTTAAAATGATAAGGGCAGTATACACAGCCATTTATACAGTAGTTAGAAAGATATAACGGAGCAAACATTACAATACGGTTTCCATAAAGCTTTTGCTTGATTTCTTTTGCCAATGACATCATTTTTTCATTCTCATCTTCTAAGTCACACTCCAGCAGCACAGCCGCTTCACGGTGAGTCAGACCTTTGCAATCCCTGGCACGTTCTATAAGGCTGTCAATAAGTTCACGATTGCTTTTGTTTTGTTGAGCAAAAGCCAGCGTATCCAACACTTCCTGGTCGTCAATAAATTCAGTAGCAATTTTTGATTTACAATTATACATTAGAAACACTCCTTTTATTATTGTTTATCTGCGATTGGAGATAGCTTAGAATACACGGTTTTACTATTGACGTGGGGAATCATTCCTAACTTGCCGGAGAGAGCACTGATAATATCATTGGGAGCATCCATGACAATACTAATTACTGAAACATTACGTTTGGAATAAGGAATTCCCATTCTCCCTACAATGTACTCGCCATATTCGTGAAGAATATCATTTATCTTTTTGACGGAATCCTTGTTTTCAACCACAATTCCAATAAGCGCAATCCTTGTTTCCATAAGGCTTTTTAGCTCCTTAAAAATATAATATAAAAAATCCTTGTGACTCAAAAGGCCACAAGGATAGACGTCAATGATTAAGGGAAGCAATATCCAAGGCTATGCTTCTCCCTAAATTACACCTATTCTCTCGCCTTCTCATTTGGGACGAACCCTCATGCAATCAGCACGATACTTTGTTTTAACAATTTACCTATGGTTTGCCGCAAGAAAAAATGAAACTCATTTCATCTTAAACAGCTTACCTAAATATTGACTAAATCGTAACATATTTTCAGATAAAAAACAATACTCACATTTCTTTTACCTGTATTACTTCCTCATATACAAAGACAAACTCCTGCCAAACAATTTGGCAGGAGTTTGTCTACTACTGTCTGGCAGCCGCCGTGAGCCTGTCAGACATTAACTACATCACTTCTTCTACATCTTTAGCAGGTTTTATCGAAAACCATACTTTTACGGCATCAACGATAACAAAGACGATGAGAATCATCATTACTACACTGGCACCAGCCAATAACCATTGCGCTTTTGGTACGTAGAATTCAAATATATTGTAGAAACCTGCGGTCATTGCTGTTACAAGCATAAAGCAAAGGGGAATAAGTGTAACCCACAGATATTTTGCTTTCCCCATCCGCAGCAACATGGTAGTGCCAATAGTTAACGCCATGCTGGCAAGCAATTGGTTAGAAAGGCCGAATAATGGCCAAATGGATGCAATCGAACCGCCAAATAGCAGATAACCCCAGGCGAAAGAAATTAAAGCACTAGTGAAGATGATACCTGGAATCCAATGTGCGTCAGCAAGTGGCTTGTACACCATGCCACCAACTTCTTGTAATAAGTAGCGGCCAACCCGAGTACCAGCATCAATAATCGTTAAAATGAACAAAGCTTCAAACATGATCGCGAAATGATACAGGAAGGACATAAAGCTTTCCAAGCCAGGGATTTGGGCAAAAATATGCGCCATACCCACTGCAAGTGATACTGCGCCACCTGGACGACCGGCAATATCTTCACCAACCAGTTGTGCTAAGATTGGAAGTTCCTGAACATTCATCCCCAGTTTTGCAAATACTGCCGGAGCACTGTTAATGGCAAAGTAATCGGCAGGAATCAAGCTGGTTGCTGCAATCAGCGCCATAATACTTATAAAGGCTTCAGCAAGCATGGCCCCAAAACCGATTGGTAAAATTTCGCTTTCGTTAGTTATCATTTTTGGTGTTGTACCGGTGGCAATAATGGAGTGAAATCCGGAAATTGCCCCACAGGCAACAGTGATACAAACAAACGGCCAGACAGGACCGGGAACAACCGGGCCGCCCCCACTGACAAACTGAGTAATTGCCGGCATATGGATTTGCGGATTAACAATGATAATCCCGATAGCCAAAGCACCGATGGTGCCGATTTTCATATAGGTGCTCAAATAATCACGCGGTGCTAATAAGAGCCATACAGGAAGTGCAGCAGCAATAAAACCATATACAGGAAGAATAATATCTAATTGTGTACGGCTAAGTGTGAACAAAGGTGCCCATGAAGAGCCCTGAACCCAAGCTCCGCCAAATACAGCAGCAATAACCATAACCACACCAACAAAAGATGCTTCACCAATATGACCAGGACGCAGATAGCGCATGTAGACGCCGATAAAGAGTGCAATTGGAATAGTTGCACCAACCGTAAATGCACCCCACGGACTGTTAAACAAGGCATTGGCAACGGCAATGCCCATACCTGCCATGGTAATAACCAGAATGAAAATGACGGCAATTGCAGCAGCTAAACCAGCGGAATTGCCGATCTCAGCTTTGGCAATTTCGGCGATAGAACGACCGTCATGGCGAACAGATGCAAATAGGATAATCATATCATGGACTGCACCGCCCATGCAGGCACCAATAAGTATCCAGAGAGTGCTCGGCAAATAACCGAACTGTGCTGCAAGTACCGGCCCAACAAGTGGACCAGCACCAGCAATAGCGGCAAAATGATGTCCGAAAGTTACCCATTTATTTGTGGGTACATAGTCATGACCGTCTTCGTGGACAACAGCCGGAGTCGGGCGCTTAGTATCAAGTGCCAAAACTTTCGCTGCAATGAAGGCGCCATAATAACGATAGCAAAGAGTTAGCACCAAAGCCGAAATAATAACAAGATAAAGACCATTCATAAAGCTTGCCTCCTTAAATTTATTAAATTATTTACTAAAATAAATATAAGGTAAAAATTCGCATTAATAAATACAATTTATATGAATGATCTAAAATGATATATGAATAGAAATATCACCGGGTGAATAGAAATGAGCTACTGTGATGCTCTCACATTCACTTTGACATCATAAAATGTGCTTCCATTTCCCTTATCTGTTAAGCGCTGTGAGGTCAGAGTATTGACTGAACGATTGCCTGGAGCATGTTCAAGCCACCATACTCCTTCAGTGACAACAATCCCAGGCGGAATGTTAGCTGAAATTCGTAATGTAAAAGCTACCTCGCCACGTTCGTTGCTGGCAATAACAAATTGATCCTCTTTCAGCCCCATTTTTCCGGCATCCTCCGGATTCATTTGCAAAAGCATTTTATTGTTCTTGGTCAGGTCTGCTCTTTCATTAAACGATGAGTTTAACAAGCGCATATCAGGCGCATTAACCAGCCAAAATTCGGCATCATCCCCGTGCGGCTTTGTATAGTTAGGCAAAATATCGTCTTCCCGGGGATTGAGAATTTCTATTTTTCCTGATGGAGTCCTAAACTGAGTCTTGTAACCTTCAGGCAGCAGTAATTCCAGTGGTCGTCCTTCCCGCAATGTTTCGAGCTGAGCGCTTACCAGCCAGGAAGATGGTTTAGCCAAAATAGCATCAATTAAATCATCAGCTGACTGTTTAAAGAAAGGTTTATTAATCCCCATTGCGTCTGCCAGCAAAGAAAATACCTCCCAGTTGGATTTTGCTTGTCCTACTGGCAAAATTGCAGGATAGGCGCGCTGCATTACGTAGTTTCCGTAGGAGCGGTACATATCGCTGTGTTCGAGTGAGGTAGTTGCCGGTAAAACGATATCAGCATATTTCGCCGTATCAGTTATGAAACGTTCATGAACAACAGTAAACAAGTCCTCCCGCGCCAATCCCTGTAATACCTGGTTCTGATCAGGAGCAATGGCTGCAGGGTTGGAATGATATACATACAGACTCTTAATTGGGGGAACAACCACTTCATTTAGAGCCTGACCCAGTTTATTCATATTGACCATTCGCGTTGGCTGTTCCTGAAACTCCTCATGAGTTACCATGGTACTCGCAAAAGCCGCATCGGTAGATGTACCAGTCAACAGTCCTCCCCCCGGTTTTCCCCAGGCACCGACCACTCCAGGCAAACAAGTAATTGTTCTAACATTCATTGCGCCATTGCTATAACGGGATAAACCGCTGCCCATCCGAATAAAAGGAGCCCCTGCTGTCGCATACTGCCTGGCTATCTCTTCAATTGTGCCAACAGCAATACCGGTTATCTCACTAACTAGCTCAGGTGAATACTTCGGCAAAACAGTTGTTACTAATTCCTCATATCCTTGTACATATTGACCTATAAAATCCTTATCCGCCAGGTTCTCCCGTGCTATTACATGCATCATACCGAGTGCCAAAGCACCATCAGTACCTGGACGAACAATAATCATTCGATCAGCGATTTTTGCTGTAGGTGTCTCATAAGTATCAATTAGCCACACCTTGGCTCCTTGTTTTTTGGCAATATTTATATCATGCATACTATGAATATTGGTTGCCAGCGCATGAATACCCCAAAGAATAATCAAATCGCTGCTATGAATCTCATTGGTATGAGGCGCCATTGTCTGCCCCATAACAGCATTCCAGCCATATCCTTTGGCTGGGGAACAAATCGTTCGCTCCAGGCGTGAAGCACCTAGGCTATAGAAGAACGGATGTCCGGCGCTGCGCTGCACAACCCCCATGGTCCCAGCATAGGAATAGGGCAGTATGGCCTCGGCTCCATACTGAGCAATAATTCCCTTCCAGTTTGCTGTAATTCGCTCAAAGGCTTCCTCCCAGGAAATCGGCGCAAATTTGCCACTCCCCTTACTGCCAATCCGCCGCAAGGGCGTGGCGATTCGCCGCTCTGAATGGACTGTTCGTTCATAATGAACCATCTTCGGACACAGTGTTCCTCTTGTAAATGGGTGATCCGGATCGCCCTCCACCTTGACAACCCTGCCATCAGCTACATGGACAAGCAGACCACATGTATCCGGGCAATCATAGGGGCAGACTGAGCGTACTATTTTCTTCATATGCGACTCTCCTTTACTATTTTTCTGGCAATGAAATAATTTATTTTCCTTGTTCTAGCGGCAACAGTACAGTAATGGCCGTTCCTTGTCCAACCTTGCTTTCCACCCGAATACTGCTATTATGCTGCTCGGCAATCCAACTGGCAATGGATAACCCCAGCCCAGTTCCACCGGTGGCCTTAGTACGGGATTTATCCACACGGTAAAACCGGTCAAATATCCGGGTTTGCTCCTCGACTGGTATGCCGATACCGTCGTCCTGTACAGTAATAGCAAGCTGAGTACCCTGGTGCTCAGACGTAATACGGATCGTTCCCCCAACCGGAGTATACTTTACACTGTTTTCCAAAAAAATCCGGAGCATTTGTTTAATCAAGGCTCCATCGGCCTGAATAATGGCTGGGGCATTACCGGCTAATTCTACCTGATGCTCAGGGGCAATTATCCTAGTCTCACGCACAACTTCGTCGATAAGCCGTTCGATTGCGAGCGGCGTTTTATTTACTACCTGCTTACCCTGGTCGGCACGGGCCAAAAACAGCAATTTTTCCAGTAATACATGCATATTGCTCGCTTCTGATTGTATCGCACTGATACCTTCTGTCAATATGGCCTCATCCTGTTTGCCCCAGCGGTCAAGCATATCAGCATACCCACTGATAACAGTTATCGGCGTACGCAGCTCATGGGAAGCATCGCTGACAAACCGGCGCTGCTGCTCAAAACCGGCTTGAATCCGGTTTAACATATGGTTAAACGTTGTGGCTAGTTTGGACAGCTCATCTCCTGCTTCGCTGACCCTGAGCCGCTTTTCCAGGTTGTCGATTTCAATCAACTTGGCAGCTTCGGTCATATCGCGTACAGGCCGCAGGATCCTGCGGCTGATATAAAGGCCGGCAGCAATAGCGATTACTAACCCAAGCAAGCTTGTTCCAGCCAAACTGGCTGCCAAAATACGGAGAAAGTGGAACTCAGCAGAAAGTGGTCTGATAAACTGCAAAGTGTATTGGCGGCCGCCAGACCACACAAGCTGTTGTCCATAAAGGTCATCGTCAGCAGGGAAATTATGAAAACCTTTTTTCTTATCTGACAACAGTTCCCGATGCCGGGGCGGTCTATGTTCAAAATTCCGCAGGTAGGGAGCATTGTCTAACAGTAAGCGGTTTTGTTCATCAAAGATCCGCAACAATACGCCTGTTGCTAACAAATCCTGCTCTAACAACTGCTGATCGATTAGATTGCCTGCTGCTAGATAGCGAATAACATTCTCCCGGCTGCTATCCAAGTCTTTTTGCGCTTGGGTGACGAGAAAAAGCTTTACCCCACCCATAGTTAACAAACTAGTCAGGAGTAAAATACAAAACAAAATTACAGCATAGATAAGCGTTAATTTTATGGATACCGGCAATTTTGTCAACCTATGCTTACTCTTTGACCACATAACCTACTCCCCGGACGGTGTAAATATATTTTTGTCCATATTTTTCATCTAACTTACCGCGTAAATAACGGATATAGACATCAACCACATTGGTATCGCCAGTATAATCATAGCCCCACACCTCGTGGAGGATGCGATCACGGCTCATTACAATGTGCTTATTGCGAATAAGATATTCCAGCAAGTCATACTCCTTTTTTGTTAAGGACACTGGTTGACCGCTGACCTCAGCTTCATATCGCGAGGGATATAAGGTCAGATCGCCAATTGTGAGCGTGTCAGCCGTCAATTCATTGTGCGTTTCCTTGTTTTTACGGAGTGCGACCCGAATACGGGCAAATAACTCTTGAACAGCAAAGGGTTTGGTCAAATAATCATCCGCACCCGTATCTAACCCCAGGACTTTATCTTCAATCGCATCTTTGGCAGTGACCATAATTATCGGCATATCAGACAACTCCCGGACACGCCGGCAGATTTCCAGCCCATCAAGTTCGGGCAGCATAACATCAAGCACCACCAAATCAAAAGTTTCCTGAACTATCCGGTCCAAAGCACGGCGACCATTGGTTTCAATCAGTGTCTGATATCCCTCATGCTCTAATTCCAGTTGAAGGAACCGGGCAATTTTATACTCGTCTTCGACAATTAGAATTCGTTTATCAGTCGTCATATATACCCCCCCTTACTATATGAAACCATGTCTTCAACTAAAAGAAAAGCGCAGCAAGCTATTTCTAATCATATTTTAATCATATTTTAATGGCAGTATAAGGATTATTCGTTATTCTATATCCAAAGTACAACACGAAAGGGGATTACATTTAATGATTAAAGAATATTTTACCGCCACAAAAGAAACGTTACAGCGCCACAAAAAGAAGCTGGGAGGCCTGGTGGTTGCTGCGCTGCTGGTAACAGCGCTGTCAGCAGGAGCGCATGCCATGTTCCATATCCGGGGTGTGGTCACCGGTGTTGACGCTAATAGAGTTACTGTAGCCAATTTTTTCTGGAGCCAAACAGTTGACTTAACCGGCGCTCCGATAAATATCGCCGCTATTAAGCCTGGTGACCGAATTCTTATTCAGAAAAATCTGCAAGGCAATGTCCTCTACTCTGCCAGCTTTGCTCCTGGCCCCAAAGCACGGTTTGGGCCCGATCATATGCGTGGACATGGGAATGCTCATCATGAGCCAGGTGGTTACCATGAAGATGGCCGTCGCTAAGCCGCAGCCAACCCAGGTATTACTAAGTCGCATTTGACATTAAAAAGAAACAAAGCAGGCAGCTTCATAAGAAGTCGCCTGCTTTGTTTCTTTAGCTTAGAACTCTTGCAGAAAAATTAAAATAGTACCATTTGCGAATTCTTCAAGTTTTTTACGATCCGTTCTGTAATTTTATCGGTTGCACAAGGTCTGCCAATAAGCAGCGGTGAATTAACATCATGCCGCTTCCTATTTTCAAGCACAGCCTTTTCGCTGGCGGTGGCATAGCAATAAACACAACCATGCGGGCAGCAATCATAGGCGCCGATATCTACGCTATCAATGCACTGACAATATTCACGCTGTCCCTTTGCCTTTTTCCTATCAATAGCATAGCCAATAATCGTCTCAATAGTGTGCTTATTAATGCAGGCGGCATGCCTTATGCCAAATTGACTAAGCTCAATTTGCTCAGAGCAAGTTTCGAGGGAGATGTTATTCAGCCTGGCAATCTCAGCAAACTCTTCCGCTATTTTTAACATGCTCAGTATATCAACCTCGCTGTCAATAATGCCTTTTGCATTCTTGCAGGTTTTGGCATACAAATCAACATAGCTAAAAATACACTTGTTAGTATACCCTTTTAGCAAGTGGCACATCTTGGCAAAGGTATGGACATGATATTCTATCGTAAACTGTTGACTGACAATGATAGGATCATAACGCCATATGGTACGATGACTGCCTATTTTATTACTGAGTACTTTAAAGCTGTCAATAACCTTTGCTTTTTCAGGCAGATTATATTCGATATCTTTACCATATAGAGTCATCGTCCATTGAAAATAATACTGATAGCCGAGCGCGTCTATCCTATCTAACTTATCGAACATTGGTGCTGCGTTTTTTGTCCAAAACACAATACAATCAATATCCTCGGTGTTAAGCGGTATTTTGCTGATTTGTTTAGGATTCATCGGATTTCTTACATATACATAACCAGCCTTCAAGCGATTTACAAACCATTCCGAATAGAAAGCCGGTATATCGGTCCTTCTGCTTGCACTGATTATCATGTTTTCACCATTTGTCAATCAGTTTTTTCGCGCATAATTTTCGCATGGATTTTCAAAATCTTTTGCCCGTAGGTCGTACCTGGAACAGCCCATTTACCATTAAGTTCAGTCCAGGTTTTCGCTCCGCCAAAGTTCTTGCTGCATTTTAAAAGATTGTACCGGGGATCAACAATTTCTTTCTTCGGCGGTTCTGTGGACGCATAACCTAACAGATGCTGTATCTGAGCTCTGACACCGATTTGCGCTGAAATAAACCATGCTCCCCGTCCCCCATCGCCAACTGTCCCTAAACCACAATAATTGTTTTGTAGCGGTATCACATCACCGCCATACTTAAAATTACCAGTTTCATTCAACGCCTGGGCAAATGCAACGTCAGGCCGGATGCCTTCGTCTGTTGCCTCAGTATAAAAATCGTCGACTAATTCTTCCGCTGAAACAGTAAGCGCTGGAAATGGATTCTTGCTAAACAGGTACTGCAGACATTGCTCCTTGGTCGCCAGCGGCGGCCCCATAATTGATAAATCAAACACCGTGTTGCTGTTAAGTTCATCCCCCATTAGCGGTGACCCAGCAAGCGCCACCGGCATAAAAACAAATAAAACGCTAGCAACTAACACCAGAATACGCATTTCATTTCCCCCATAGATTTTCATCAGACTATCTGCTTCACATCAATCTGCATTCTCCACAGAAAGTCTGCATTCCTCTAGCCTGTTCTGCTATTTCAAATTAAAAAAGTCGCCTAAACCAAAAGTCCAGGCGACTTTAAAGAGAAATCACCGCTGCTTTATCTTAGTGCATACTGAGAACTTAGAGGCGAGGAGTTATTGAACGAAGAATTGTGAAGGGTTATATCCAGCATGCCACTCACATCCCTTTTTACAACTTGTACGGTCAAATGAATTTCTGCACTGTTGCTATATGTAGTATCGTACATTTTTCTTGGGTACATAAGAAGAACTTTTAGGGTACTTAGACTACGACCATTACCCTTTTCTTACGGATCAATTTTTACGCTATTATTCAAACTTGCAATACTATTCGCTACCACGATAATGCTGGCCAAATTAGTAATCGGGTCTAAAGCAAGTTGTTCAAGAATCTCTTCTAATATTAACATTGTAAAAATCACAATAGAGTTGCCAGCAGCTACGGTCGTTTTAGTCGAATTGGCTAATCTTCTCGCTTTTTTTTCTAATTCCTCCAGGCACAAAACAGTACAACAATCTGGAACGTTGTGGGATTGCATAAAAGTATCCCTCCTTGATTTAGTATATTCACTAAATTTTCAAGTGTCCCATCACCTTAGCCTGTCTAGATTAACGAGAAAAACGGTTTTGTAATTTTTGTAGTGGTTTTAACAGGTAAGCAGTTCCCACTCAGCGTGCTTAAATCCCACCAAAACCTTGTTGCCAGTAATCAA
Organism: Sporomusa sp. KB1; assembly: GCF_007830295.1. GTDB lineage: Bacteria > Bacillota > Negativicutes > Sporomusales > Sporomusaceae > Sporomusa. Next base: position 746,695 of record NZ_VLKC01000001.1, read on the forward strand.
AATAGGACGTTTGACGAGCATACCATCAGTTGCAAGCAGCGCAAGTTGTTCCGAATCAGACATGGTTGACAGTTTATCCTTAAGACCCAGGGACTTGTACAAAATCCCGCTTGTATTAAAAAATTTTCTAAGCGGCAGCCCGCTGCGTGCTTGCCATTCTTCTAGCTCAGCTACTGTCGGGTTTTGTTCCTTAATATCCCGCTGTTCGTATGGTATTTGATTATCCTCCAGCCACTTCTTCGCCTTTTGGCAAGTAGTACATTTCGGGTAACATACAAAAGTGATCATACCCACGCCTCCTTCTACTTCACTGATCGCAATTACTATAGAACCATAAAACGAATAGGATCAACAGCATTGCCATTTACTCTGACTTCATAATGAACATGTGGTCCTGTGCTTCTCCCAGTACTGCCCATATAGGAAATAATTTGACCCTTTTTCACGCTTTGACCAGCATTAACTAGTACGCTGGAATTATGACCATATATTGTTTCAATACCATTGCCATGATCAATTTGCACGATATTGCCATAGCCTCCAGACCAGCCACTTTGTACAACAACCCCATCAGCAGTAGCAAAAATAGGTGTACCGATACTATTGGCAATATCCATCCCCGGATGTAATTCACTACCCCCACCCCAAGGTGAACTACGCCAGCCAAAACCAGAAGTAACATCTCCGCTTGTCGGCCAAATAGAAGGCGTAATTGCTAGCTTTGCAACCTTCTTCGCAATACTTTCAAGGTCTTGAGCCTGTCCACTCCCACTAGGCTGGATTGGTCCCTGTTTACTAAGTTCCTGCGTAATAGGTTCCTGCTCAGTTGTTGGAATACTGCTCGCACTAGTTATCTGGTGATGATTTGTGAAAATCCCTACCCCAAATATAATAAGTACGCACATTAGCGGAATCAGCCATTTGACAGAAATAGCTCTCATCCACCTACTGCCTACTTTCTGCTCATTATGCGTTTCATCCGAACTATGCATTACTGTATCTCCTCCCGAAAAAATATAGTAGCCACAACATTTTGACAGAGCTAGGCAGCTAACTGCTATGCCCAACCATCAAAGTCATAGCATGATTAATTTACATTATAACGGAAACTCGTCCATTTTACCATTTGATGATTTAATCTGAATATTGTCGCAATTACCGTTTAACACTTATTCGCTATACATAATGCAAGAAATATGGCGTCGGTTCAGGCGGAGTTGACTCTCCACCTGAATTCCCGCTGTTTCAGCCTTGCTGAAATGAGTTCACCAAATTACAAAAATTTTCAATAAATAGTTAAAATTTGCAGGATTTTTATTTTACATGTAGAAGAACGAATAGTTCATTACAATATAAATTAGTTTTATCGTTTTACATTCATTTAGTTTCACTTTTTTGTTCAGCTAACTATATTTTACTGAGGTGATTCCTTGGTTCCATATGATAAAACCGAGCATCTATACACCTTGATTCATAAAATTAACCGCAAATTACGGAGCCCAAAGTTTGACTTAACAGACCAGCGTCTATTACCACCTATTACCAAGGTTCAGTGGTGGATCTTGAAATCAGTGTGGGACCGCAAGCAATGTTGTGCCGGTGATCTTGCGAAAACGATAGGTGTTCGTCCCGCCACCATGTCACAAATGCTTGACCGCTTAGAGAACGCCGGACTCATTACCCGATTTACCGATGCCGCCGACGCCAGAATGCGGATAATCCGCTTAACTGATCAAGGACAGAACATGTTTCACAAGTCAGAATCCAAATTTGTCCAAAAGCTAGCCGGTCCGCTCGGGTACTTGACCCCGGAAGAACAGCAGTTCTTAATAATGTTACTGGAAAAACTGGTCAAACAGTTTCCGCAGCAAAATAATGACTGACGCCATCCGGGCTGCAGATAGACCCCGGAGCAATCAAGCTGCCATCCAGGGCAGCTTGATATATCGGCAAATACAAAAGTAAATTTTCCGATTTTTAACCGCCAAGAACGCCAAGAAAAACACAGTTTATGCCGTGGGATATGTATAACCACAGAGAACACAGAGTACGCAGAGGGAAATGCATGTCAAGCCGTTCCCTCTGCGTACTCTGCGTCTCTGTGGTTCAATAAACTTTAACTTTCGTGCTGTTCGCCCTAATAGCCATAAATCATAAGCTCGCCGCTAAAATTTCGGCAATATCCAAAACCTCAATATTATGAGAACCTTCCAATTTCACTGCTTCAGAGAAAACCATTTTACAAAACGGACAGGCAGTCCCAATTACTTCAGCCCCGGTTGCAACAGCTTCTTTGACGCGATTACCGGTGATCAAATTGTCGGCGGTAGGCGTTGTCCAAATCCTACCGCCACCAGCCCCGCAGCAAAAAGCTCGCTGCTTTGAACGCGGCATTTCTGCTAGCTGCATCTCAGGAACCGCTTTGATAACCTCCCGCGGCGGACTGAATACATCATTATACCGTCCTAAATAACAAGGATCGTGAAATACAACCACCTTAGCAAACGATTTATTAGCCAACAACTTCCCCTCCCGGAGTAAGTTCGCCAAAAAATCAGCGTAGTGTAGTACTTCAAACCCGCCGCCATATTGAGGATATTCATTTTTCAAGGTGTTAAAACAATGCGGGCAAGTAGTGATGATCTTTTTAATCTTCAGCTTATTCCAAGTAGCAATATTATCATTTACTGCTTTTTCAAAGAGAAATTCATTGCCCATGCGCCGGGCAGTATCCCCGCAGCACCATTCCAAACTACCAAGAACAGCAAAGTTGACGTTAGCCGCCTGTAAAAGTTTTATAAAGGCTGCTGCCGTTTTTTGCGCTTTGGCATCAAAAGCAGCTGCACAACCGGCGTAATAGAGATATTCCGCCTGGGGATTTTCCTGAATAGTAGGTACAGACAACTCCTTGGCCCATGGAAGACCCTCTTTGCGACTATAACCCCAAGGACTGCCCTGGCCGGTGATCCCGGCAAAGACTTGCTGCATGCCTTCACTGATATTACCTGCGGTCAATACCAGGTAACGTCGCATATCAATTAATTTGGAAATATGTTCAATGGATACCGGGCAGGCCTCCAGGCAGGCCCCACAGGTTGTGCAGCTCCAAATAAATTCCTGATCAAACAACCCCCCGGCCAGATTTTTTTTGAATTTATCTCCATTGGCCTTTTTATCTGTTTTATTTGCTTTATCTGTTTTTGTACCTATTTCTTGTTTTGTGATAGCCCCAGAAGTTTTTCCCTTCAGCAACCGGGGAGCTCTTGCTTCGATGTGTTTACGCAGACGACCGTTTATGGCCCGTGGTTTAAGCGGTTCACCACTTAATTGCCCCGGACATTGGCCATTACACCGGCCACATTTAACACAGGAATACACATCAAACAGTTGCTTCCAGGTAAAATCCTCCATGTAGTTGGCCCCAATAACAGCTTTGCACTTACCGTCCTGTTGGATTTTACTTAAAGCTCCCTTAGGAGCAAGGGTATGCCAATAAGCGTTAAAAGGAGCAAAAACCAGGTGTAAATGCGAAGAATTAGGAATAATAAAACACAATGAAAATACAGCCAGGAAATGAGTCCACCAGAAAATAGGCATAACCTTATATAAAGTAACTTCATTACTATTTACAAAAAACTGTGAACTGGCAAAAGCCAGCGGGGCAGCCGTAATCAAATTCAGGTCTTGCCCTAAGGCAAACCGGACAGCGTGAAAACCAACCTCAGTCAATACAATGGCTAAAATCAAGCCAAGTTTAACAAAGTCGGCGACACCGTTCTTCAGCCATTCCGGCTTCCTGACCGTTCTGCGGGTTGCAGCTCCTACTACGCCAACTATGATCAAAGCATTACAGATATCTTTTATAAACAAAAAATAATAATTATCCCCTATATAGTGAATATTGGTATTAAACAGTCCTTCTGCGGCCATATTCGGCATACCAACCAATAAAATCAGAAAGCCGAACACTATGAACAGGTGAAACAAACCAAACACGGGGTATTCCCGGACCTTCCTTTGCGCAACTACGTTAGTAAAAAAATATTTCCACCGTTCAACAGGACGATTGTGACGGTTTTCGCTTCGGCCTAATTGCGTAAAACGATAACGGCGAAAAACTCCGTAGATAAAATAGCCCACTGCGGTTACAGTCATCAGGGAAAAGACAAATACAGCCATCAATGTCATCTTCATAAAATCACCCAACTTGTAATTAGATTTAAAGAAATGGGCCTATCTTCTCTTAGAACTGCAACATTCAAATGAACGCATTGTCCAGCGCCGAAAGCGACAATTATAACAGGAAATTGTATCATCTGCTATCATTTCTTCTTCCACATCAACCCGAAAGTTCAGACATTTTTTCGCTATCCTGGCAGCACCTGTCCAATCTTGCTTGCCACCGCTAAATTCTTTTGCACCCTTTTCATTTATCAGCCACAAGAGTCCTCATCTCCTCATAGGCGCTAAGTTGGTTTTTGGAACATGTTTTCCACCCAACCCGTTCATTAGTGTCATTTAACTGTTGAACCAAAATCACTGCCTTGCCTTCAATAAAAATCGGCTTAACCATATTCTCCAACAAGACAAATTCACCAGCCTCCAAACAGGCGCCCTCCAAGCTTCTTACTTCATCAACAGCTGGATGAGCGCAAAAATCCTGCACTGTAATAATGTTATCCGGAGCATCAAATTTTAGCGTTCCCTTAAACCGGCCATCGTTGTAACTTAACCGCAAGCCAACCCCGGCTAAGGCTCCGATGATTCCTTGCCCATTGCCCCCATGTTCGGAAAGATGAATGTTCAACTTTCTGGCTAAACTATAGGCATCGGCTTTGGTTAACACTTCCCGCTTGGCTTTGTAGCCAAAATCTATCAAACTCTGCTTATCAAGCGAATCATCAATTACCGCTACACATAAGCCAGGGTCGGCCTCGACTTGACTTTCCCTCACGAGAAATTCAGCTGCATAGTCAATAATCTGCTGAAGACAGCCGTTTTCGATATCAGCGACAAAACACATTGAACTATTATGTGAGGTATAGGGAATAGCCGGATCGAGCAATAATTGGTGGCGGGTAATCCAGGAGCATTTACCCCAGTTGTGTTCTTCAATAGCACCTGCGATCATTTCAGCCAGTGTTCCCGTTCCTCTACTGTCAATACTATCGGTGTCATCAATACATACAAGAAGTTTCATAAAACTCACCCCTCTTATCCATTCATCTCTATTGTTTCCTGTTCCTTTTTATCAGTATTTCAAAGGCAATCCACCCGGCAACTAAGACAATTCCAATAGGAGTTATCCAATTAGTAAGGTTTGCTGTTATTTCCTTGGGTTTATTATCCAAATCCTGAATACTTGTTTCTGTAGCTGCGGCCGTATTGGCAGCAGCTTGCTGTTGCTCTGGTTTTTCCGCCGGCAATTGCTTGTCCTTACCACTCAGGTCATTAGGCGCAACGACGTTAGCCGGGGTGGCCGGGGTAGCGGCGGCAGGCTGTATGTCATCCGGCTCAGTAGCAGACTGGGGCGGTTGTACTACCGCCTCGCCTTTGGTCTTAAAGGCAATCGTTATTCCTGTTCCGCCAAGCGTTGCGCCGTTCTTAGCTTTTAATTCCGGGGAAATCTTTAAGTAATAAGCAGTACCGGGACGTAAGGGATTCACCGGTTGCACAAAGATGTTTTGCCTTTGGCTAAAATCAATAGTATCATCCAGCTTAGTTACACTAACCGGTATATTTTCATCATCCTGAGAAACAAGGCTAACACATTTACTGTTAACTCCCCAGATAAGACTATTTACTACATTTTTATCAAATTGCAAATTTAATTTGGCGTCTATAGGGACATCTACGGCATTTTCCACATTACCGCCGCCTACCAGAGTAACAGTTGCTAAATTGAATGATTTTTGACCTGGCACCCCTGGTGAAGCTGCCTGATTTCCCCCTTCAGCATAGGCAAAAGCAGCTACTTGCATAAACAAAATAATCAATATCGCACTTATCGGCTTCCATTTTACTTTGCCAAGCATGTTCTCACCCCGCGCAAAATTTAGTACCCCTTATATTGTCTACCCGCCAAAAGCGCCAACTTTTTCCCTGGCGTTTTCGGCGGTTTATTCACTATCCTTACTGTTCAGAGTCTTATAGCGTACCAGAATTAGCCGGAGGGGCAGCGGTATCAGACTGTATATCACCAGACTTAGCAGACTGGGGCGGTTGCACAGTCGCCTCCCCCTTGGTCTTAAAGGTAATAACTATCTCGTCCCCGTTGGTTCCACCAAGCGTGGCACCGTTCTTAGCTTTTATTTTTGGGGAAATCTTTAAGTAATAAGCAGTACCTGGCCTGAGGGAATTCACCGGTTGCACATATATATTTTGCCTTTGGCTAAGATCAACACTATCATCTAGCTTGGTTGCACTGATCGGTATATTTTCATTGTCCTGAGAAATAAGGCTAACACATTTACTATTATGTTCCCAGTTAAAAACTGCATTTTTATTAAAATGTAATTTGAATGTCGGTTCCACCGATATATCAGTGGCAGCTTGCAGATCTCCACCATCTACCATAGTAACAGAGATTAAGTTGAACGACTTACCCTGTCCGCCTCCGTCCCCTTGCGCATAAGCAAAAGCAGCTACTTGCAGCAATAAGATGGTAAATAACGCACTTATCAATTTGACTTTTAATTTGCTAATCATTTACTTCACACCTTCCAAAACATTATTCTAATTTTTAAAGAAAAAATGGCACGACAAATAATACACCAGCCACCAACAGAGAAATTTTATCCCTCCTTGCCAAAGACAAATTACGCATCCGGAAATGATTGGGACTTCCCGCATAACACCGGCTGGCCATGGCCATGGCCAAGTCATCAGCCCGTTGTAAGGAAGCGGCTAATAATGGAATTAATACCGCTGTCATACTTTTTAACCGGATTATAAGATTGGGTGAATTAAACGGTGCCCCCCGGGCTCGCTGCGCCCTGGTAATGGTCTCTGCTTCCTCCAGGATTGTGGGAATAAACCGGAAAGCTGTACCGATGATCATCGCAAACTGGTGGACCGGTATCTTTACGTACCGAAGTGGTGCCAGCAACGCTTCGATACCTGTGGCCAGACTAACTGGTGATGTCGTCATGGTTAGTAAGGAGGAACACAAATACAGTATTAATAACCGGAACAGAGTTGTGATACCTAGTTCAATACCTTCTTGGGTAATACTTACAAACCCCACATGCAACAGCGGATTACCCTTGGTAAGCAGCAACTGAACAGCAAAGGTCATTACTAACATCAGACTCAGTTTACGCAAACCACGCATAATTGGTTTAAGTTTTAGCCGGGATAAAATAATTGCCGCCATAATCAACAGAATACTATATAGCAACACGAACCATTTCGCGTCAAACAATACCGAAAAGGTGATGAACAGGCAGCTAATTATTTTGGTTCTGGGATCTAACCGGTGCAAAAAAGAATCACCTAGTACAAATTGACCCAGCTTTATGTTTTTCATAGACGAGTCTCCTTAGGAAACAGATTAACCGCCAAGGATTTTTACTATTTCCGCTTCCGCCTCTTCAAGGGTAGTAATACCGGTATTAACTGCTTTCCCACGTGCGGCCAGGGAAAAAATCACTTGTAGAAAATCAGGCAAAATAATCCCGGCTACCTTACGCAAGCCGCTTTGCGCTAAAACTTCCCGGGGATGCCCATGCATAATCAATTTGCCTTGTTCCATAACAGCGATATTATCAGCCAGAGTGATAACATCTTGCAGACTGTGGGAGATCATCACTACAGTGGTGTGATCTTCCTGCTGCAATTTTTTTATTAGCTGTAAAACAATCTCCCGACCACCAGGGTCCAAACCGGCAGTTGGCTCATCCAGTACCAGTATCTCCGGTTGCATGGCCAGCACGCTGGCGATGGCTACCCGCCGTCGCAAACCACCACTGAGACAAACCGGCGGCAACTCAGCAACCGCTGAATCTAAACCAACCCTGGCCAAAGCCCGGCTGGTTCGGTATGCAACCTCCCCGGCATCAAGCCCGAGGTTCCGCGGACCATAGGCTACATCGGCAAACACCGTATCTTCAAACAGTTGTTGTTCCGGGTACTGAAATACCAACCCTACTTTGCGCCATAATTCATTCCGGGACTGTTTATGTGCGGTATCCTGGCCGCAAATGCTTACCTGACCTGAGGTGGCGGCCAGCAGCCCGTTAAAATGCTGCACCAGCGTCGATTTTCCTGACCCATTGGTCCCCACGATACCCAAAAACTCACCCTGGTTAACAGACAAAGTAACATTGTCCACAGCCTTTTTTTCGTAAGGAGTACCCGGACAATAGACATAGCTTACATTTTCTACCTCGATAATTGGCATATAGTTTCCACCAGTTCCTGTACAGTATTAATGCCTTGGTCTATTTCATACCCCCTTGTTCTCAGATTATTAACTAACCGGACAATTCCTGGCGGGGCAAAACCAACCTGTGCCAATTCCAGCGGTGCCGCAAACAACTGCCTGGGCACTCCGTCAAGCAGGACTGTGCCGTGCTCCAGCACAAGTAAGCGGTTAGCCCGGACCATATCCTCCATATAATGGGATATCAACACAACAGTAATGTTATATTGCTTATTAAGTATTGTTAAGGTTTCCAGTAGTTCCTGACGGCCAGCAGGATCAAGCATTGAGGTGGGTTCGTCTAAAATCAAATGGTCTGGACGCATTGCCAAGGCTGAGGCAATGGCCACTTTCTGTTTTTGTCCGCCGGATAACAGGTGCGGAGCATGCCGGCGCAATTCTGCCAACCCCACAGCTTGCAGGGCCCAATCCACCCGTGCTTGTACCTCTTTGGCAGGCAGCCTGAGATTTTCCGGCCCAAAGGCCACATCTTCCTCAACAATGGCGCTAATCAGTTGATTATCGGGATTCTGAAAGACCATACCTACGTGGCTTCTTATTGCTTGTAACAAATTATTGTCCGCGGTATCCAACCCGTTAACAATCACCCGGCCGCCGGTAGGCCGGATTAAACCATTGATCAGCCGGGCCAGAGTAGACTTGCCTGACCCATTCATCCCGACCAAACCGACAAATTCGCCCTGCCGAATAGTTAGGCTTACGTTGTTAACCGCCGTTTTCCTGGTGCCACAAACCTGATACACCTTAGTTACATTAACCAATTCGATACTGCCATCCGGCACTGTCAGCCCCTCCTTTCCTAGGAAATTATTACTGCCAAGAGTGCCAAATAGGGAACGATGTTTGAACCGCAGAGTCACAGAGGACGCAGAGGATTTGATATTTTCTATCCCGGCGCGATAATATCGCACCATTTTTCCTGCATCTTCTCAGCGTCCTCTGCGTCCTCTGCGGTTAAAAACAATTACCGCTAAAGTTCTTTCTCCCATTCTCCTCTCTACGTCTCTGCGGTTAAAAACAGTTACCGCTAAGGCTCTTTCTCCCATCCCCCTCTCTGCGTCCTCTGCGTCTCTGCGGTTAAAAAAACCTTCCTTTTCATTTCCTATTCCCAGTTAGTCAGCCTAGGTTTCAGCCGCTTGATTAACAAAGCGGCAATTATCCCACCGGCCGCGCCGAACAGTACATGGGAAAGCGAGGAAATCCCCAGCCCCAGGGCCAGCAGTGCCAGCGGCAATTTAAGTAATAGCCCTACGGCAAAGTTCACCGCCAATTTTACTAAACTGGCAACTGCACCGCAGATGGCCCCGACAGCCAGTGACTCCAACTTATAGTTAAACAATGGCGCCAGACAATCAAGTATCAAGCCAGGAATAAAGTACCGAAAAAAAACCAGCACACCTTCTTTCCCTTCCCCCAATAACACCGCCAAAACACCAGAGACCATCCCCATGACAATCCCTGCGCCGAATTTCGGAATTAACCCCTTACCCAGCACCAGTATCCCCATCCAATAAATACTGGTATGTCCCGGCAGATGCAAAGGCAGCCTGGTTATATCCCTGGCTACCGAAATCAGCGTCCCGAACATAGTTAAGCGCAGCACATCAGCCAAACCCAGTTTAAACATAAACTTCTCCAGCACCATAACTTGACTATCTCCTCCTCGTATTCCCATTGGCAAGATGTTAATGAAATTAATTTACCGCATTAATTTCATTAACATCTTCAACCAAAATAGCTTTATTGGCTTTGTTATTACATAAATTGACCGTTCCCCGGTCAGTGAACTGTAAATTCAGGTCTTTGTTTATTTCATTATTTATCGGGTATACGATATTGTTCTTTAGCCCTTTAACCTCGACTTTACTGAACCTGTCAATACCGGCTGCAGCCAGCACAGCAAGCAGTCCCGGGCCGCCGGCATCTAATTGTCGCAGCACATCAACCCCAAACAAGGCCGCAGTTTTATTATTACTTTGAATAGTAATCAGGGTGGCCGTATGTAAGCCCCGGTTTTTGGCTAAATACTCGGTACCGTAGGCAGCCAGGACAATCAGCACAATTAACAGGACGCTAAGCGTTATCCTTCTATTTAACATTTTTAAATCACCACATCTTCCAAAATTTAAAGTAACAAAACATTACTAACTTTACAAGCTGAGGTTTTGGCGCAATTGTTCTTTGGATTTTCGAATAAAAGCATCCAGATCCGCAGCTTCAATACGAAATTCCCGGCCAATACGATATCCTGGCAACTCTCCCCGGTTAATCATTTTATATACGGTAAATCTTGTGATCTTCAGCAATGCAGCGACTTCTTCGGCGGTATAATACACTATAGGATTGCTCATGATAGTACATTCACCTCACTTCGTTGCTTTCGGCTATAGATAGGTGCTAAAACCAGAGTCCCAATTATAAATATCACAATTATTACTTAACACCATGGGAAATGTAAGCAGCAGCCTAATGGCGAAATTTGCATGCCATTTTTACCAAATAGCTAAAGATAAATTTATCTTTTAGCGTGGCTTGATGAGCTGTGTTTGTTTTGGTTGGCTCCATTTTGATGACCCCTTTCAAATTAATATAGTTTAGTGTAGTTTAATAGCGTATGGTAAGTTTTGTCAAGATAATTTGAATAAATTTCCTTAGTTTTACTAATCAAAAACGAACAAAACAAAGAATTAATCCAGCAATTTTGGTGGTACAGATTTCCTAATCGTAAAATAAATGGATTTATTAGCATAACTTAGCAGGAAATTCATGAATAATGTAGAATGATGCAAAAACAACTACTATGTACAACAAGAATTAACATAAAGGAATCCGATTTAAAATTATCTATGATATAGTTCATTTATATTTGCAGATAGTTATAACTAGATTGGCGTTCCGTTATTGATTAAATCAGAGTAATCGCTCGAATCTTAGTTGAACTACCATTATTTTCTGCTATATATCTTTTGGCTATATATTTTTTGTAAGGGACTGTTGTCGTCATTTTTGTTAGTTAAACTAACTATTTGGAGGGATGTTTTTGTCGATATGACGAAACCGAGCATTTGTACACTTTGATTCATAAAAGTAACCGCAAACTGAATAGCGAGCTCCTTAGCTGACCTACCTAACCCCCCCTGCAGGCACGGTATTCAGCCGATCGGTACAGTTGGAAACGGCTGTGCTTCCCCTTCTTTGGAAAGGAGTGCAATGTAGCAACGGCATAGCCATGCCTGTATTGGCGTGTCGGAATATGTTGTTCGTCTTTTTCCAAAAGAGGAACAACTTTTTCTATTTCAAGCTATGGTCATGTGGCCTTTACGATAAATAACTCAAGACAAAAGTTTATGGGTGAGATAAAAGCAAAAAGGAGGTGCTAGTTGTAAAAGCTTCGTTCCCTCCACTTTATTAAAGAGAAAGGATGAGATTATGCTACGAAAAAACAGATTATCACGCAGCAGTAAGCGCTGCCTGACTCTGGCCTTGGCGGTTATCTCCTGTACGAGCCTGCCGGCCTTTGCCGCCCCACCTGATGCTGGTACGATCGCCGGTCAAATCGCCGGCCAAGTGGCCGATAGCGTGAAAGAACAAAAGATCGTCGTCCCTCCCAAAGCCGATATCAAAATCGAAGTCAGCGAAGATCAACCAACCGCGCCGCCAGTCAACGAGGGCGACAAGTTTAAAATCAGCGGCCTGCATATCACCGGGCAAACCATCTACAGCGAAGCTACGTTGCAAGACTTGGTAAAAGACGCAACCAACCAGGAACTTACCTTGCCTGAATTGCAAACCATCGCCCGCCGTATTTCCCAATACTTTCGCGATCATGGCTATATGGTTGCCAACGCCTTTATTCCCGCCCAGGACATCACCGACGGGATAGCGGAAATCACGGTTGTCCCTGGTCAATACGGCAACATCGACATCCGCAACCATTCCAGACTTGCCGATAACACCGCCGCCCGCCTGCTCAGCAGCCTCAAAAGCGGCGACTATGTAAAAAAAGACACCCTGGAGCGTACCCTGCTGCTAATAAGTGATACCAGTGGCATTAGTATCAAAGCCACTCTGGTGCCAGGCAAAACAAGCGGTACCTCTGACCTTATCGTAGAAATTAACGACACCAAGGCCACAACCGCAGAATTCTCCCTCGACAACTATGGCAACCGTTTCACCGGCCAAAGGCGCAGCAACCTCAACCTCAACTTCAACAACATCAGCGGCAAAGGTGACGCGGTATCCATTAGCGGTACTAATTCCGGGGGCGACCTGAACAACGGCACCATCAACTACATGCTGCCTGTCGGCAGCAAAGGCGCCAAAATCGGCGTAGGCTATTCCCAGTTGCACTATACCATCGGTAAGGAATTCGAAGCCCTTGAAGCCGGCGGTACCTCAAAGAATACCAGTATTTTCGGTATATACCCCCTTGTCCGTTCCCGTAACTACAACCTTTATGGCGTAATTGAGTATAACCATCGCAAAATCGAAGACCACATTGACACATATGACGCCTTTACCGACAAACATAGCAATGCCTGGACCATCGGCCTGAACGGTAGCAACCGGGACAAATTCCGCGGCGGCGGTGTTAACAACTTTGCCCTGACCATTACCACCGGCCGCCTGAGCATCGACGATGGACAAGATATGTATGGCATTGCCGCGCAAACCGTCGATAACAAGGGCCTGCAAACTACCGGTTCCTATACCAAAGCCAACGTTAACTTCAACCGTCTGCAATACCTCAATAACCGACTCAACCTGTACCTTGGCTTTACCGGACAGCTGGCCAACAAAAACCTGGACTCCTCCGAAAAACTGTTCATCGGCGGCGCCAATGCCGTCAGAGCCTACCCCCAGGGCGAAGCATCAGGCGACCAGGGTTACCTCTTAACCGGCGAACTGCGCTGGAATATGCCGACCCCTGCTTTCCAACTGGCAGCCTTCATCGACAACGGCAGGGTATCAATTGATAAAAATCCGGTAGCCGGATCAGGCGATAACAGCCGCATCCTTACCGGCGCCGGCCTGGGACTCATTCTTAATAAGCAAAAAGACTACACCCTCCGGGTTGACTATGCCTGGAAGTTAAGCTCCAGCGATGCAACCTCAGACAGAGACAAAAGCGGTCGTTGGTGGGTGAAAGGTACTCAGCGTTTTTAAATATATTAACCGCAGAGACACAGAGGGCGCGGAGGAGGAATTTTTCAATGGCCAAAGAGATGAATTCTGATCTGAATATGAATAGGTTAACCGGGTTGGTTATTGGCGCTGCCGTTGAAGTGCATCGTATGTTAGGACCGGGTTATCTCGAAAGCGTTTATGAAGAAGCACTTTCTGCCGAGTTTACAATGCAAAATATCCCATTTGAAAGGCAGAAAACAATATCTATAAACTACAAGGGATTTCCGGTTGGCGAAAGTCGTTTAGATTTCCTGGTGGATTCGCAGCTAATTGTGGAATTAAAAGCTGTTGAAAACTTGGCGCCGATTCATAAAGCCCAGGTTCTTTCTTACATGAAAGCCACAGGATACAAAATAGCATTATTGATCAATTTTAACGTTGTTTTGTTAAAAAACGGCATTAATCGAATTATACTTACAGAATAATCCTACTCCTCTACGTACTCTGCAGATCAACCTTTTATATTAAACTATATCAACCGCAGAGACACAGAGCGCGCAGAGGGAGATTATTTTAATGGTTAACGAGATGGATTCTAAGCTGAACAGGCTAATTATCCCAATTCTCTGTGTACTCTGCGCCTCTGTGGTTCAAATCGACTCAATCTTTTATTTTTCAATGTATCAACCGCAGAGACACAGAGGGCGCGGAGGGAGATTATTTTATTTGGATTAACGCGTTTTATTAAAACACAAACCCAATCCTCTGTGTACTCTGCGTCTCTGTGGTTCAAATCGACTCAATCTTTTATTTTTTAATGTATCAACCGCAGAGACACAGAGGGCGCGGAGGGAGATTATTTTATTTGAATTAACGCGTTCTATTAAAACACAAACCCAATCCTCTGTGTACTCTGCGTCTCTGTGGTTCAAATCCCTATTCCTCTGCGTACTCTGCGGTTCAAAAACGGTTCAACCCTTTATTTTAAGCAAGGAGGTATACTACATGCAAAGAAAATGGCGGCGCGATTGGGAGCGCAGTAAACCAAGCCAGCGGCAAAACAGTGTCAGCAAATCCACTCCCACGATTAATCCCCTGAAAATACTCGCCAAAAGCATCTTACCGTCCGTAATGGCAGCAGGCATCCTGCTCGGCAGTATGAATGGGGTCTTTGCCAACCCGACCGGCGGCACAGTGACTACCGGTTCCGGTACCATCAGTTCCAGCGGCACGACTACCACCATCACCCAGACTACCGATAAACTCGGCATCAACTGGCAGAGCTTCAGCATCGGCAGCGGTGAAACGGTAAACTTCATTCAGCCCGGCACCAGTTCGATCGCCTTAAACCGGGTCATCGGCAATGACGCTTCGGCAATTTACGGCACCCTGACAGCCAACGGCAAAGTATTTCTCATCAACCCCAACGGCATCCTGTTCGCCCCCGGCGCCAAGGTCGACGTCGGCGGGCTGGTGGCCTCGACCTTAGATCTGTCTGACAGTGATTTTCAGGCCGGGAAATATAAATTTACCGGCCGGGACGGCACCATCGGCACAGTCGTCAACCAGGGAACCATTACGGCTGCCAACGGCGGCTATGTAGCCCTGCTCGGCCCCCAGGTGGCCAACGAAGGTATCATTGTCGCCCAGCAAGGCACAGTAGCCCTGGGCGCCGGCCAGGCCATCACGCTGGATATGGACGGCGACGGGCTATTGAACCTGGCTGTGGACAAGGCAGCGATAAATGCCAGTGCAGCCAATCACAATCTCATCCAGGCTGATGGCGGACAAGTCATCATGGCCGCCAGCGCGGCCGGTGACCTGGCCGGCACAGTGGTCAACAACAGCGGCATTATTCAGGCCCACAGTGTCAGTAATGTTAACGGCAAAATCATTCTGGACGGCGGCACTAACGGCACAGTAGTGAGCAGCGGCACCCTGGACGCCTCCGGGAAAAACGCGGGCGAAACCGGCGGTACGGTTAAGGTACTAGGCAATACCGTCACCCTGGCCGACGGCGCTAAGGTTAACGTGTCCGGCGCCAAGGGCGGCGGTACAGCGCTCATTGGCGGTAATTACCAGGGCAAAGGAACCGAACAGAATGCCACTACTACCACGGTAGCAGCCACTGCCACTATTAACGCCGATGCCCTCACCAGCGGTGACGGCGGCCAGGTCGTGGTGTGGGCCAATGACACCACCAATTACTATGGCACCATCTCGGCTAAAGGCGGCTCGGTCAGCGGCAACGGCGGCAGCGCCGAAGTGTCCGGTAAACAGACACTGCTGTACAAAGGCTACACCAACCTGCTGGCGCCCAACGGCACGACAGGCACCCTGCTGCTGGACCCCGGCGAGTACACCATCAGCACGGACGCCACCAGCGGCAATGTATATAACGCCACTGACCTGGCTAACCAGCTAACTTCCGCCAACATCACCCTCCAGACCGACGGCACCGGTACCGGTAATATCACCGTTGCCGCCCCCGTATCCTGGTCGAGCGGCAACAGCCTCACCCTGCAGGCCGATAACGATATCAATGTCAACGCCAACATCACCAATACCGGCAGCGGCGGCGTTACCCTCAAGGCCGACAAGGATGTCAATGTCAATGCAACCATCACCACCGGCAGTGGCAATGTGGTGCTGCGGTCTGACAGCGACGCCGACAGCAGCGGCACGGTTGCCTTCGGGACAGACGGCAAGGTGGTAAGCGGCGGGACGGTGTCCATTTACTATAATCCAACAAGTTACGACGACGCGGCTACCCAGTCGACCGCGGTTACCACCTGGGCCGGAACAACAACCAGTAATCCTTATACTTCTTACGTTACCGGCGATCTCACCGCCTACATGCTGGTGAACTCGCTGGACGATTTGCAGAACGTCAGCAACAACCTTTACGGCGTCTACGCCCTGGGTACTGATATTGACGCCGGCGCCACCAGCACTTGGAACAGCGGCGCGGGTTTTGTGCCAATTGGTGGCACTCAATCCTTTGGCGGCATTTTTGACGGTGATGGGCATGTGATCAGTGGGCTTACCATTAATAGCAATAGTTCTTCTGCTTACATTGGTCTGTTTAGCCATACGATCTACGCAACCATTCGCAATGTCGGACTGGAAAATGTCAATATAACCGGCACCTGGAATAACGGCGGTGCTTTGGTAGGTTCAGCCGCAGCCTACACGACTATCACCAATTGCTACAGCACAGGCACAATAAAAGGAATCGGTAGTATTGCTGGTGGCTTGGTAGGTAATAGCGAAGCCACCACCTTCACCAACAGCTACAGCGACGTCAACATATCTGTTAATTCTAGCACAAGTGTAACTGCAGGCGGTCTTGTCGGGAGTATGAGCAGCGGCGGTGCCATCACCAATAGCTACAGCACAGGTACAGTCGACGTTACCGCTACAGGGAACTGGACCAGCGTGGGCGGCTTGGTAGGGAGTAGTGGTGGTACGATCACAAATTCCTACAGCACCGGGGCGCTAACCCTTACCGATGCTGCCGGATTTAATTTTATTGGTGGTTTAGTCGGAATTGACTCGAGCATATCTACATTCAATAACTGCTATACTACGAGTCCGGTCACAATGAATGGCGACAGTAGTTACGTTGGCGGTTTTGGCGGACTCGTCCTTGGCACTATCACAAATTCCTACAGTACAGGTTCGATAACCAATAACGGCAGCAACACTTTCGGTGGTTTTCTAGGGAGCAACGGAAGTGCTTTTGGGTTGAACGCTACTATCGCCGGTTCCTACTGGGATACCGAGACTTCAGGCATAAGCGATACAACCAAAGGCGTTGGCGACGCCGCTAATGCCAGCGGCGTCACCGGTTTGACAACAATCCAGGCAAGGGACAAGACCACCTTGACAAACCTTGGTTTTGACTTTACCAACACCTGGTTCATGATCGACGGTTATACCCGTCCCTTCCTGCGGTCCGAATTATATAGTTCCACCATCAGTAACGCCCACCAATTGCAGTTAATCGCCGCAACTGAGAACCTGAACGACAGTTATACTCTTAGCCGCAACCTCGACCTGAGCGGGCTGTTCACTGACGCCGCCGGTATGTGGAACACAGCTACCGGCTTCGTCCCCATCGGCAGTGCTACCACGCCGTTTACCGGTTCTTTTGACGGCAACGGATACTCAATCAGCGGCCTTACCATCACCAACCCGTCAGTTTCGGCCATCGGTCTGTTCGGTTATATCAGCGGCGCAACCATCAGCGATGTCGGCCTGACCGGTCTGGTCATCACCGGCGGCGCCAATAACACGTATGTCGGCGGCCTGGTTGGCTATAATGACGGCGGTACCATTGCCGATGTGTACACTACAGGCGCGGTAAACGGCGGTACCAATGCCGGCGGCCTGGTCGGTTTTAACAACGGCACTGTGAAACAATCCTATAGCATGGCTACCGTCAGCGGCGCCGGCAATGTCGGCGGCCTGACCGGGACCAATACCGGCACCATTACCAACAGTTATTTTGATGCTGCCGGCGTGGTCTCCGGTGGCACCGCCAGCAAGACGGGCGGCATCGCCGGCGTTAACAGCGGTACTATTTCCACTTCCTACAGCGCTGGCGCGGTAAGCGGCGGTACAGCCGGCGGCCTGGTCGGCGACGGCAGCGGCGGCACAGTTGCAGCCTCAGTGTGGGATACCACCACTTCCGGCCAGACAAGCGGCGTCGGCAGTGATTCGTCCGCCACCGGTGTCACCGGACTGACCACTGCCCAAATGGGCAACAGCGCCAACTATCCCAGCGGCTGGGATTTTACCAATACCTGGTCTTTATCCGGGGCACGGCCCCTCCTGCAGTGGGAATTAAACGGCAGCACCATCATCACCACGCTTGATCAACTCCTGGCCCTAAGCAACAATCTGAGTGGTACGTATATTCTGGCCGCTGATATCGACCTGACTGGCACGGCGTGGACACCCATCGGCGACAGTGCTACAACTTCCTTTACCGGTATCCTGAAGGGCAACGGCTATACCATCAGCGGGCTGACCATCACGGACTCTGCCGCTTCCGCCCTCGGCCTGTTCGGCTATACCAAGGGCGCCTCCCTCAGCAGCATCAACCTGACCAACGTCAATATCGTGGCCGGCGCAAATAACCTGTATGTCGGCAGCCTGGTCGGCTACAGTGGGATCGGCACCAGCATCACCGGTTCCTCCAGTGCCGGTAAAATTATTGCCAGCGGCACCGGCAACACCGTCGGTGGCCTGGTCGGCTACAACGCCGGCAGTATCGAGAGTTCTGCCAACACAGCCGCTGTTACCGCCACCGGCGCCAGCAGCCTAGTGGGCGGCCTGGCGGGCTGGAATGCAATTGATGGCGTCATCACCGGGTCCAACAATGCCGGCATGGTAACCGCCAGCGGCGCCAACAGCATAGTCGGCGGCCTGACGGGAACAAACGCGGGCACTATTGAAAGCTCCTATGTCGACACTGCCGTTACCGTCACCAGTGATGCCGACAGCAACTCAGCCGGCGGCCTGGTTGGCGAAAACGACGGCAGCATCAGCAGTTCCTACAATAAGGGCGGGGTGAAAACAACTGCGAGCGCCACCAATAATAAGGTCGGCGGTCTGGCCGGGGTAAACAATGCCAGCAGCACTATTACCGGTTCCTACAATAGCGGCGCGATAACCGCCAATGGTGCTGCCAGTGACGTTGGCGGCCTGATCGGAACTAATAATAGTAACATTACCAGCCTTTACAATGCCGGCGCAGTGACCAGCACCGCCGACAACAGCATCGTTGGCGGCCTTGTGGGCAGAAACAATAGCACGATCAGCAATTCCTATAATTCCGCCAGAGTAACCGCCAGCGGTGCCACCAGCACAGCCGGCGGCCTGGTCGGGATAAACACCTCCACCGGCGCCATCACCGGCTCCTACGATACCAGCGCGGTCACCGTCAGCGGCGCCGCCAGCACAGCCGGCGGCCTGGTGGGAGAAAATGACGGCAGCATCACCAACTCCTACAGCATGATCAAGACCTCCGGCACCGGCGCCGGCAGCACCATCGGCGGCCTGGCCGGGATAAACAACGGCACCATCGCCACTTCCTTCAGCGTCGGCGCCACCACCGGCACTGACAGCACAGTCGGTGGTCTGGTCGGCGTGAACAATGGCACCATTACCGACGCAGTTTGGTGTACAACAACCTCCGGGCAAACCACCGGGATCGGTTCCGGTTCCGGCACTGCCACCAATGTCCAGGGCTTGATGTGGGCCAATATGTTAAAAAGCAGCAATTTCTCCACATGGGATACCAGCAAATGGGGAATTACCAACGGTTTCCTCCCCTACCTCCAGTGGCAGTATGACGGTACGCCAACACAAAGTTTCACCGGTACAGTCCAGGGAGGCACCGGCGAAACGATTAATGTTGTATTTACGAACTATTCGGGAATAACTCAAACAGCTGCGCAAGCTTATGAATTCGGTGTTGATGGTTTCTATTATGGCATGGGCACGACATCAGTGCCTACCAACAGAGCAGTATTGCTCTACGTCGCAGGCGACGCCAACTATAAGGCTAACAGCATCTACCGCGCCACCAGCAACGGCCTGACAGGCAGCAAGCTGATCAAAGATACACTGTTCATCGATAACAGTGGCGCAACATCGGATACAGATCCAAGTATATGGAATGTATTTACAACCTACCAGTCACCCGATGAAATTCTTTATACATTCGGCACTCTGAATGGCGTCTCCGGGCTTATAGTAAACGGCAACCTCATAGCCAATGATATTTCACTTGGTAATAGCACCAATAGCATAATCGCCACCGGCTCCATTACCATTACCACCCCCGGCGATATTATGTTCAATAACAACTTTCATGCAAATAATCTTGATTCATTCGATTTAGGCAATCAGCAACTTGTCGCCCTCGGCGGCGACATTACCATAACCGCCGGCGGCAACATCATCCTGCGCCACGGAGCAACCAATACTACCGAGCTTACCGCCAGCGGCGACGTTACCCTGGTGGCCGGTACCGGCTTCCTCAATGACAGCGGCGCCAACGCCATCGTGGCCGGCGGACGCTGGCTGGTATATGCCCCCGATCAGCTCATTTATTCGTCCAACACTGCGTTATACTATGACGCCAGAACTTAT
Source organism: Sporomusa sp. KB1 (assembly GCF_007830295.1). Lineage (GTDB taxonomy): Bacteria > Bacillota > Negativicutes > Sporomusales > Sporomusaceae > Sporomusa. Next base: position 767,429 of record NZ_VLKC01000001.1, read on the forward strand.
GACAAACTGTCCCGGATGACCAGCAAGGTGGACAGCCCCAGCAGCGAGCTCATCTATGACGCCCGAGGCGGGCTGACTGGTGACTTTGTCCTATGGGATGGCCAATCAGCGCCAGCTACTGGCAGCGGCTTTATCTTCACAGCAGCCAATCCGTTAACCCGTCCCCTGACACCGGCCCAGTTACAACGTAACGCGGCCATTACCGAAGCCCTCATCTCCAATGCCAGGTTAGGCTCGATAGTTACACCAGCCGCTGATCTGGCGGTAAGTTCAGAGACTTTGCCGTTCCTGACCATCGTCGGTGAAGGTGTGGCAATTCAATAGTCTTGTCTTAGGAATAGTAAATCTATTAACCGCAGAGACGCAGAGATCACAAAGGGGTATACGGATTTATTGGCAGAAAAGAGTCCCTTTTGTCGAAAATCCCTCTGCGCCCTCTGTGCCCTCTGTGGTTAAAATATTTCAACATCTGGTACAGGAGGAATAGTAATGAACATTCAAGAAATCTTCGCCGACGGAATTAGCGGCATCCACATTACCAACAACACCATCCGGGTGGATTTAATGACACTGCAGCCTCATCTTAAAAGTGAGAATGGCCAGCCAGTATTTAACATCAACCACCGTCTCATCCTGCCGCTGGAAGGCTTTGTCCAGGGGTTCGGCCTGCAGCAGCAAATCCTCAAACAATTAGCCGACGCCGGGGTGATAAAGAAGCAGGAAGATAATACAGCCGACTAAGAGTAAAAAATAGTTAGCTGCCAAGAACGCCACAAGCTCGCCAAGAACAGACACCGGAAAAATCACCAGCTAACCACCCACAATAATACATTTGGCGTCCTCAGCGTTCTTGGCGTCTTTGGCGGTTAATCCATCATGTTTATCCAATATCGTAAAGGGGAGAAAAGTCATGAAAAAAAAGAAACTGGCGTTTTTAGCCAGTTGCCTGCTGCTGTATTCCAGTTTTCCACTGGCGGTGACGGCGGCCGAAGAAGCCAATACCGGGGGCGACACCGAGGTGGAAGAGGTGGTGGTAACCGCTGCCGCTTTCAAACAGCTTAACCCGGTTAAGTTTACCGTCATTACCGAGGACGAGATCAAGTCCAAAGGAGCACAAAACGCGGCCGACGCCCTGAAAGACGTAACCGGCTTATATATTACCAGCAGCAATACCAAAGGCAAGGCTATTGCCCAGTTCCGCGGCAGCGACGCCGATAACACCAAGATCTTTATTGACGGCGTGCCGCTCAGTCCGGTCGGCGACGGCAAGGTGGATTTACGCAACATCCCGGCCGACAATATTGAAAAAATTGAGATCATCAAAGGCGCCGTGCCGGTTATTTACGGCACCGACGCTCCCGGCGGGGTTATCTATATCACCACCAAGAAAGCCACTCAAAAAATGGCCGAATCACTGACCATCACCTCCGGCAGCAACAATACGCAGCGATATTTTGCCTCAGTCGGCGGTGATACCGGCAAGTTCAATTATAATTTCACCGCCAAGAAGGAAGATACCGACGGCTATACCGCTCATTCCAAGTTATCGGCCGACTACTACAGCGGCAAGATGAGCTGGGATATCAACAACAAATCCTCGCTCACCCTGTTCGGTTCCTATTCTGAGCGCCAGGAAGAGCAACCCAACCGTATCGACCCGGCTACCGGCCTGATTGTCTTAAACAGCGGCCGGAGCGGTGCCACGACCGGCAAAAGCAGCTACTGGTCCAATAGTTATGACTGGGAATATGACCCGATTAAAAACTCATACACCGGCGCGTTATACAACCAAAAACTCAACGCCAACAGCGAGCTTAGTTTCAAGGTGTACCGTTCTAAGGAAAACAGCCATCTGCTGGCTGCCCTGCTCAACACGACCGACAAGTTAAATCTGTGGTGGGATGGTACGGTTAAAGGCTACGAATTACAAAATACCATCAGAACAAGCAAGGTCAATACCGCAACCTGGGGTTACTCCTATGAAACCAGAAGCTTTACCGAGCAATCCAACAGCGGTCATTCTTATTATGATTACACCGGCAAAAGCTTTTATCTGCAAAATGTCACCAATCTCGGCAAACTGGCAACAAGTTTCGGCTACCGGCATTACGAAAACTCCGACAATGCCAACATCCGGACAATCGCCTATAACTCACCGGCGACGCAATACGGCAAAGGCACGGCCGACGATCCGGTCTTCAGCCTCAACTATGCGCTTAGTGACAAAACTAATCTACATGGTTCTATCGGCAAAAGCTACCGCTGGCCAAACGCCAAAGAACGGTCCGGACCGGGCGGCATCTATCCCTACAGCGACACGCAAACCTATCTAACCAACTCTGACGGATCGGTAACTTATTATTATGTAATGGCTGATGGCTCACTATCTCAAGGCACAGTCTGCGACTACCTGTTGCCGGAAACAGCCATCAACCGCGAATTGGGACTGGGTTACTCGCTGCACGGGTTTAAATTCGATATTACCTACTTCAACAAAGACATCACCAATATGATCAAAGGCCAGGGGTTCGGCCAGCAGCATACCCAGTATTACAACATCCCCCATGTCGATATGCATGGTTTTGAAGTGGAAATTAACAAAAAAATTGCCGACCATGTCAAAGGCTTCCTGAACTACACCTACACCAATGCTTTTGACACGCTGTTGCAATTGCAAGTGCGCGACATCCCGTACCGCAAATTCTCTTTGGGCCTCAACTACACCGGCCAGGACGGCCTAAATGCCAATCTGGCCCTAAACTATATCGGCTCCTGCACCAGCGCCTTCAGCAACGGCAACGGCAACGGCAGCGGCGATTCTCCCACCAGAATGCTTGTTCAGAAATTGCCCAGCTACTCCACTGTTGATCTGAAAGTCAGCAAGACAGTCGATAACCGGGATTATTACATTAAAATCAGCAACCTGTTTGACAAGAAGTACTACGCAGGCGCCTATCTTGCGGCCCCTGATAGGTATATAGAAACAGGCGTAACGGTTAAATTTCAGTAATATTTGAGGAATTGTGTTAAACCGCCAAGGACGCCAAGGATAACATAAGCTATAAAATTACCTACTCACAATAAGTTAAAATCCCTTGGCGCCCTTAGCGTTCCCTGGTGTCCTTGGCGGTAAAAATTATGCCTTGAACGGCAGGAAAGAAGGTAACTACTATGTCTATATTTAATGAAGCAAAAAAAATCAGCGCATTATCGCTTACATTGCTTTTTCTTGGATTATTCGGGATCATTATGACCCCACCCGGCACAGCTTATGCCGCACCAGCAGCTTCGGCGGTCGGCACCGTTGACTACGACCTGCTGATCAACCAGCATCCAGATACCCAGAAAGCCAATGAAATTTATCGCACTGAAACCGAACAGGCCAAAAAGGAATATGACGCCAAAGCGGCCGGCCTGAGCGACAAGGAAAAACAGGATCTCAACCTCCAGCTCATGCAGCGGGTGGAACAAAAGCGCCAGGAGCTATTGAAAGCCATCACCGACAAAATCAACGCCGCCGTCAAGGAAGTGGCCACTGCCCAAGGCCTGACAATGATTGTGTCCAAAACTTTTGTCATTTACGGCGGACCGGATATCACCAATGATGTCCAAAAGAAGATAACCGGCAAGTAAGTTAAAAAAAGCGCTATCGTGGGATTGTATAACCACAGAGACGCAGAGTACGCAGAGGGAAATGCATGTCAAGCCGTTCCCCCTGTGTACTCTGCGTCTCTGTGGTTCAATAAACTTAACTTTCTTTCCGTATAAAGTTTACGCCCCGGCCACATTGGCCGGGGCGTAAGCTTTATTGATGTTCTAATTAGAGAGCACTTGCCGTGGAGATGGATAAGCCTACCGGCTGCGTATTGCCGCTGTTGGTGGGCTGAACGCGGACCCAATAGGTGTGGCCTGAGGTCAGACCGGTAATGGAATAGGACATCGGCGAGCTAAGCGTATTGGTGATAACACTGCCGTTTGCTTTGGTCCAGGAACCAATGCTGGCATATTTGCCGTCAGCGTTGGAAGCATCGATATAATAGACATTAAACCCATACGGAGCCGGAGTAATCGAATAAGTTTGGTTGACAGGCCATGACACGGTAATTTGGCTGGTGCTGTCGCGGGTGGCCGTCAGATTGACGAGGGGATTGCCAGTATTCTCCCAGCCGGCGTAATCAGTAGAAGCTGTAGAGAAATTGAAAGCGGTAATGCCCGTGGAGTTATCTTTGGAATTTGTAAAAGTAGTGTAAGTATGAGAAGCGGTATCAGTGAAGCTCGGCAGATACAGGGTATAATTGTGGCCGGCAGTCCGGTTATAAACTGTCGTGCTATTGCCTTGTTTGGTCATGGGGAAGTAGAAGGTGGTGTTCACACTACCGTAGTCATTGGAGATCGCATTATGACTCTGACTCCCCGGTACGGTTGTACTACCCGTGGTGTCCTTGAAGCCAACACCGGCGCTAGAACTGTTCAGAGTACTTAAATAGGTCGAAAGCGAGCCGGAAGCAAGTGGCCGGTCAAAAATGAGTATTGTATTGGACTCTACCGGTACACCAGAGGTACTGTCAGGGTCCCCCACCACAAAAGTGACATACGGATTATGATCTGCATAGTTTCCCAAAGCATTAGGGGTCCTGAAGGTGAATGTCAAGTCTTTTGCTTTCGTATAATTACCTACGCTAAGACCGTTTTGATCCTCCAAGACGCCATGAATAACCACGTCATAAAGCGTGTCGGCACTCAGCGAAGATGTCGTGATGGTCGCTTTGGTGCCTTTGCTTAGGTTGGTGTCAGTGGTGCCGCTATACTGGCCGCCGGTGCCGCCCGAGCTAACCGAAACCGAGCTGACCTTATCGCCGCTACTACCGTGCGGTATGACGTCAAACAGTTCTGCCGTAATGGTTTCACCCGGACTGCCTGTTTGTTTGTCAAAGAACACCGCAATATGGGTGCTGTCCACATACTGATAGCCACTAAAGCTTATTGGCTTGTTGCCGCTGCCTGACCCAGTCTGGGTGCCGCTATAGTTCAGCGCAAAGGCGCTGGACCCGACTGCCACAGTAAATGCCAGGGCAAGCGCGGCCATATTGGCTAACTTACTACTTTTTTTACCAGCTTTCTTAAACGTAAACATTTTGTTTGCCTCCTTAATTTTTTTTGGCGGATTTGACCAAGGTATTGTAACTCTGCATTACTCAGTCATCAATCACCCCTCATCCCCTTTTAGATTTAAAAAGTCGGAATGTAAAAGATCACCCCGGCTGGGCCGACAATCTTTTCCACACTGGGAGGCATCGTTTGTGACACTAAGGCTTGTCCACACCATATATCCAGGAAAGCCCGGTGTCCAACAGCAATTTTCACCAACCTTATTAAACAAAACAAATAAAAACGGTTATAACAAATGATAACAAAATATAACTGATATTGGTATTTTTTCTATTTGCTGTGTTAATTTGATTATATTTGTTCATATACATTTTTGTCAAGCATACTCTCAATATCTAATTTGTTTATGTTAGTTTATTTTTGTTTATCTTTGTTTATTTTTGTTTACTTTTGTTTATTTCGCAAATTATGACATTTTTTTCATTATTGGTTGGTTTATAATGGCAACAATAATTGCTATTTATTATGTAGGGGTGATTTGGTTTGGAGACGCATGGAATATTAGAAAAACGAGTTATTCAGAACCTCTTCTACAGTCAAGCCTCTAACTATATTAAATGTTTAAGACCGAAGCAGTGGAGCAAAAATCTGTTAGTGCTTGGTGCACTGCTATTTTCATTTTCCACCGTTACTCTGACACAGGTCTTTGAAGGTCTAACTGCATTTATATTGTTTTGTTTAGGCTCAGGCAGCATCTACATTCTAAATGATTTTGTCGACCGCGAAGCTGACAGGCTGCATCCGCAGAAGTGCCGGCGTCCAATGGCTTCTGGCGAACTAAATCCCTATGCGGGTCTATTACTGGGAATTGTCCTGGCCCTCGGCACCTGTATTTACGCCTTTATATTAAGAGAGTCTTTCGGGTTAGTGCTAGTAACCTATTTAGTAATAAATATCGCCTATTCTTTTAAGCTCAAGAACGTTGTGCTGCTGGATATTATGGCAATCGCCTTCGGATTTGTCCTGCGGGCAGTTGGCGGCGGATTGGCAATCGGTGTTCAGCTGACGCCGTGGTTTTTATTATGCACCTTGTTATTAGCCCTGTTTTTGGCGATTGGCAAAAGGCGTCATGAGCTGCACTTGCTGGCGGACAGCAAAGGTGTGCACCGCCCAGTGCTGATGCATTATTCAACCGAACTATTGGACAAGCTCAGCGGCATTGTTACTACGGCTACCATTATGAGTTATGCGCTGTATACATTTACCTCCGGCAAGCCAGTTGAGCTTATGCTGACTATTCCCTTAGTTATCTATGGTATTTTCCGTTATCTGTATTTAATACACATTAAAGGCCAAGGAGGTGCTCCGGAAAAAATCTTGTTAGAAGACAAACCTATCCTATTCACGGTTCTGTTGTATGGGGCCACAGTATTAGTAATTCTCAATACTTTTAGCTAAGGACTGATACAATGTACTATTTGCGCAGTTTAAAACTATTGCTATTGTTGTTACGCCTGCAGCGTAACTTGCACTCTGGGCAGTTAGTAAATTCCCTGGGCGAATTTCATGGCTTTCCCCAAAAGTTAGGTCAGCATTTAACGTTATATGAGGGAGAAGCGTCACAAGTCCTGCAAACTCTTTGCAATCAAGGGACAAGCGAATTCTGTGACATAAGCGGTATTTTAGCAGAGCTTGGTGTATCCCCTATCACTGCGCCCCAAAACATATCTCAGGCTTCCATCGGACAAGTATTTAAGGTGCAAACCAGGGAATATGGCGATATTGCCGTGAAGCTTAAATATCCCCATATCGCCAGAAAGCTTGGCAGTGATATTAAGGTACTAAGGGCCGTGACCTATTTAGCTAAGCCCTTCCTTCCCAGTGGTAATTATCTGCGGGATACGATTGCCTTTATTTCAGGAAAGTTGCTGGAGGAATGCGATTACCACGAGGAACTGCATACGCAAACCAGGGTTTTTCAGACCTTTGCGGCAGGCTCCCACATCCATGTACCCCGGCCAATCACTGCCTTATGTAATTCGGAAGTGCTTGTCAGTCAGTGGGTGAACGGAGTGTTTTTGGATGAGGCGTTAGCAAACGCTGCCTATGACCAAAAGCTACAAATGTACGATTTACTGTGGAATTTTGAACTTCAGCTTTTTTGGCGGTTAGGTATGATCCATGCCGATCCGCATCAGGGGAATTTCCTTGTTACCGGCACCAGGCAGACACCTGAGCTGACAATTTTGGACTTTGGCAGCAAACTGGAATTTACTACTGAGCAGCGAAACTGCCTGGCAGCTATTGTAATGCGGGCTTGTGATCTGGGACAATTAAAAAAGCACCTCAGGGTGCTGGGGTTTGGGGACGAGGTATTGGCAGAATATCAGCCGGTACTTGGCGATATCATTACCGTTATGTTTGAGCCGTTTTATGCAGATGCTGATTATGATTTTCGTAATTGGCGGCTGGCTTATAAAATCAATACTATTTTATCGTCTGCCAATTTTCATCAACCCTTTACCCTTCCTCCCGTCCTGTTAACTTTTTTACGGATGGTGCATGGCTTATACTATTACGCGCAAAAGCACCGTCTGGCCTATAACTGGCGTCGTAATATGCTTAAGATTACTGATAACTCTGGGGGCTATGCAAATGAGTAAAGTATTTGTAATGAAGACTAAGCCAAAAACAGTACTTAACGATTATCAACAATTACTAAGAAAAGCAAATGTTAACGGTATTCTCGACCCTACAGTTCCAACAATTTTAAAGGATAACATCTCCTGGCATTTCCCCTACCTCAGTGCCAATTCCACGCCCTGGCAGTTGGAAGGAACCATTCTTGGACTCAAGCAGCAGGGTTTTAAGAAAATTTCGTGTGTTCAAAACGAGACTGTGGTAACAAATGCTTTTAAAGGCGAAAAGCTGAACAAATATCTTCCTATATTCAAGAAATATAATATTCCGGTGCTGTATAACTTCAAAGATGCTGATATGAAATGGGTATTCCATCAACCCAAGAAAAAATTGCTGGTGTTGCCTGAAGTTTTCCCTGAAGGTATTCGTATTCCCGACTACTTTTATGGCAAAAACGTTGTGCATTTGCCGACAGTTAAATGTCACATTTATACAACTACCACCGGCGCCATGAAAAACGCGTTCGGCGGGCTGCTAAACACTAAACGGCATTATACTCACAGCGTCATTCACGAGACCTTGGTTGATTTGCTGCAAATTCAACAAGAGATCCATCCGGGGGTCTTTGCCGTGATGGATGGCACAGTTTGCGGCAATGGCCCGGGACCACGCACTATGATTCCGATTGAGAAGGACTATATTCTCGCCAGCGCTGATCAGGTGGCGATTGATGCAGTTGCCAGTAAAATGATGGGCTTTGAACCGCTGGACATTCCCTACATTCGCCTGGCGCATGAACGCGGTTTGGGTATTGGCGACTTTCGGCAGATCGAAGTAATTGGTGAAGATGTGGAAAAGGTGAACTTTCAATTCAGGGTCGGGGATAATTTGGCTTCCCGCTTTGGCGATGCGGTGTGGTTTGGACCGCTGAGATCATTACAAAACCTGTTGTTCAGAACGCCGCTGGTGAATTTGTTCATCTTTGGCTCATTTTTCTATCACGACTACTTGTGGTGGCCTTTCAAAGGCAAGCGTAAGATGGAACATTTCAAAAAAAATACGCGATGGGGGCAGTTATTTGAACGCTATGAGGGATGAAACCAGCATTACTATTAAAAGCCTGCAAAACAAGCTGATCATTGGTTTAGTCCTGGGGCTTATCATCTCAACCAGCTTGGCGCTGTGGGGCGATGTCGGGCAAATTGGCAATGCGGTCAAAGGCTTTGGCTGGCATTATGCACCACAAATTCTGGCGTTTGTAGTGATGGGTTACCTGGGGAGATTTCTAAAATGGCAGCTTTATCTTGAAGAACTGGACATCAAGATAGGCTGGCAGGATAGTGCCCGGGTTTTCTTCTCCGGCTTGTGCATGGCAGTTACGCCAGGAAAGGTCGGGGAGGTTTTAAAATCGTACCTGTTGTTGAAGCAGCACAAAGTCAGTTTTTGCCGTAGCGCACCAACGGTAATTGCAGAACGGCTGACAGACTTAATTGCCATGCTGATCTTGGCAAGTCTGGCGGCTAATTTCGTTACTTATGGCCAAACAGTTATCGTCATGGGGCTGCTCATGTCATTAGGTCTCATCTGTGTATTACAATGGCGCCGGCTAGCAACGACTTTAATCAAGGGGCTTGAACATATTCCTTTTGTAAAACCCAAAGCCCAGCTATTAAATGCTATGTATGAAAGCGCTTATATTTTAAGTGGGGGTAGTTTACTGTTTAAAGCACTACTAATTAGTGTCATAGCCTGGCTGTGCGAATGTATCGCCTTGTATTATATATTGTTGGGTTTTGGTACTGCTGCTTCTTTACAGGTAGCAATGTTTGTGTTTTCGCTGGGTTCTATCGCCGGTGGGCTTTCCATGCTCCCGGGCGGTTTAGGTGTCGCCGAGGGCAGTATGATCGGTCTGCTGCTCAGTTGCGGGATAGACTTTACCGGCGCTGCCGGGGCGACGCTATTTGCGAGATTTGGCACATTATGGTTCGGCGTATTCTTAGGGCTATTGACCCTGCTGCTCAATTGGCGCAGGTTTAACCTTAACGCAAGGTCTGACTAGCATGAAGCGAATCAATATGGATTGTCATGTACATACGTCCTATTCCCGGGACTGTGGTATCAAAATTGCCGATTTGCTCCGGCTTTGCCCGGCAAGAGGGCTGGACGCCGTAGCCATTACTGATCACAACACCATTAGGGGCGCGCTGGAATTACGTGAACAGGCTCCCTTTAAAGTAGTCGTCGGTGAAGAAATAAACACCCTACAAGGCGAAATAATCGGGTATTTTCTCCAGCAGGAAATTCCCCCAGGACTATCTGCGCTGGCAACAGTGCAGGCCATCAGGGAACAAGGCGGTTTGGTGTGTGTGCCCCATCCTTTTGACCGCTGGCGCAAGTCGGCGATAGGTTACGAGACCTTGACGCAAATCATCGGCTATGTTGACATTATTGAGGCCTATAATGCCCGGAATGTTTTTAATCAGGATAATAAAAAAGCCGCCAGGTTTGCCAGCCAGCAGCATAAGCCAATCTCGGTCGGCAGCGATTGTCATACGGCTTGGGAAATCGGCTGTAGTTATGTAGTAATCGGCGACTTTAGCGACGCAGCCACATTCTTGGGGAATTTAGCTAATTCACTCATAAAGTTTACCAAGAGTAGTATTATGGTGCATTGCTATACTAAGCTGTTTAAAGCGAAGTGCGCCATCGGCTTACCAAAATAGACAAAGGAGTTATTGGCAACATGACACTGTTAAACGCAACTACCATTCGTTATTGTTCCTGGGGGTTCATTTTAGCTTATATAGTTACTTTTAGTATTTGGGTATTTACCGGGTCGGGTATGATCGACAGGAACGAAAGAGTCATTGGCGGCGACTTCATTTGTTTTTACGCGGCTTCCCATAAACTGTTGTCCGGAGACGTATTAGGCATCTATGATGGCAAAGATTTATGCGCGGTTGAACAGCAAATTACCGGGCGAACTAACACTGTGGGCTGGTATTATCCGCCAACGTTTTTGTTACTGGTGACCTATTTCGCCACTCTACCTTATTTAGCAGCTTTATTCTCCTGGCTTGCTATCACTCTTGCCGGATATATCATGGTTGTGCGCAAAATTGCCCCTCATCCCACTACTGTGGTACTTACTTTGGCCTTTCCCGGAACATTCCAGAATTTCATTTGCGGCCAGAATGGCTTTTTGAGTGCCTTGCTGCTCGGTCAGGGACTGTTATTGCTTGAGCAACAACCTGTACTTTCCGGTATAATACTTGGGTTACTGGTATATAAGCCTCACCTGGCGTTTTTAGCAGTGATTGCCTTAGTTGCCGCGAGAAAATGGCAGGCACTTATCGCCGCCTGCGCATCAGCAGCAGCCTTAATCATAGTTAGTATAGCTGTATATGGGATTGCCAGCTGGGAAACGTTCTATCATACCCTGCCTGTGGCCCAATACTTATTAGAAATAGGCTCTTTACCCTGGTACCAAATGACAACAGTTTTTGCTATGGCGCGTTCCTTCGGATTTTCCGTTCCTTTCGCTTACGGACTACAAGCAGTGTTTACGGCTGTTGCCGTTATCGCTGTGGCTTGGGTGTGGTACAAGCGAATCTTCCCGCTGGCCTATATTATCCTGACAGTCAGCATTTTCCTTGCTACTCCTTACGCCTACCAATATGATCTTACTATTTTAGGTCTTAGCATCGCTTGGTACGGTTGGGAGGGGCTTAACCAGGGCTGGTTACCCTATGAAAAGATAGTCCTGTTACTTGCCTGGTTTATGCCGTTGGTAAATTCGCCGATTGCCCGCTTAACTAACCTTCATATAATACCTATTATCTTATTAACATTGTTAGTTTTGGCCCTAAGGCGCAGTATATTGGGGCTAAGGTTACCAGCCGGACCGAAAAACAAATTAATTTTAGGGAGATGAGTATGATGATTAATATAAAAACAAAAGCACTGTATATTAATATTGTCATGTTATCGGTCATCTACTTGGCAGAATTGGTGTATATTCTGTACCTGAATTCCGGCGTTTTTTCCTATACGTTGGATGATCCCTATATCCACATGGCCTTGGCAAAAAATATTGCTGCCGGTCACTATGGGATAAATTTAACTGAATACTCCGCGCCCTCATCCAGTATCATCTGGCCCTTCATTTTAGCAGTTTTTTCCGGTGCCGGTTGGTTTGATTATGTGCCACTGATTATTAATTTTATTTGTAGTCTCGGCACGGTTTACCTGTATACCCAACTATTCAGTATGCTGTTTACCGCAGCTAATGCCCAGCGGCAAACGTTGCTAACAATAATAGCAACAATGGCTATCGTATTTATTACCAATATAATTGGTCTTGCTTTTACCGGGATGGAGCACTCGCTCCAGGTCTATATTTCACTACTGGCAGTGTATGGGGTAATAATTTCGCTCCGGGAACAGCGAGTTCCCTGGTGGCTGGTGCTGGCCGTAATAGCGGGGCCGCTGGTACGGTATGAAAATCTAGCTCTGTCCTTGCCCGCCATAGTCTATCTTGTTGCCCAGAGATACTGGCTAGCAGCGGTTAGCAGTGGTTTACTACTGGTTGCGTCAGTCAGTGGTTTTTCGGCTTATCTACATACATTAGGTCTGGGGTATTGGCCCAGTTCGATCATCGCCAAATCTGCTTTGCTGGAAAAGGGACATTTAGCCGCTGTCATTGATACTATGCTTAGTCATTTAGCATTTGTACCTGTTAGTATTTTTTTAATTTCCGTATTAATGCTAGCACTTTATAACTGCTTCAATACCAAAGCAGCAGATAAATATCTTGCTTTAATTATTGGTACAGCGATAATTGCGCATATGCTGTTCGGTTATTCCGGGTGGTATTATCGTTATGATATGTACATTGTAAGTGCAGCTACCATGGGTATCATTTACAGCTTCAGAGGTGCTTTATCGAAAATCTATAATGCCCTCTACAAGGAACTTGATGAAAGCTCACCAGTTACCTATACTCTGGTTTTGCTGATCATATGTTGCGGGGTTGGATTCAATTCCTGGAAAACTACCGCAACAACAGCAATTGCCGCCAATAATATTTTTGAGCAACAATATCAAATGCACCGATTTGTCAACGATTATTATAAAGCACCTGTTGCCATTAATGATCTGGGTTGGGTTGCTTATGAGAATCCCAATTATGTATTAGACTTATGGGGGCTGGCTTCACTAGAAGCACTCAAATCCAGACAAACCGCAACAGATTCCGCCTGGATGGATAAGCTCGCCAGCAAGCACAATGTAAAATTAGCCATTATTTACGATTCCTGGTTTAGAAATAAACCTTTCACCTGGCGACCGGTGGCCGTAATGGAACTAGGGAAGGAAAGGATCACGCCCGCTTCTAACTACGTAACCTTTTATGCTTTAGATAGCAATTCATATGAAAAGGTCAAACCTATGCTGTTGCAGTTTAAAGATAGTTTACCTAACGGTGTCAAGTTAACAGTATATTGACCTTAACTATAACCAAAATCGCAGTTAAAGGAGGCTTGCCTAGACGATTAGTCCTATGGAAGTTGGTCTTAAGTCATAACCGCTGCAGCAGATGCTCTGTACGTTTGCTATTCACTAATAGAAATGAGGTGAGTAATTGGTTTTGCAACATTGCCAGAGGACAACTTTCTGCATATTCATTTTGGGTTTATTACTTTTTATCATACCATTTGTTGCTTTTGCGGCACTGCCGGATGCTGGCTCACCGCCACCCACGGCCACTCCGGCAGCGTCAGCTACACCGGGAACTCCAGCATCTAACCCTGCGGGACAAGCTCCGCCGAATGCTGGCTCATCTACGCCCACTGCAACTGCACCAGTTGCAGCTGCACCGAATAATCCCGCGTCTAACCACGCAGGACAGCCTACTCCGACTGCGCCGCAAAATGTGCCGGAACCCACCCCCGATGCCTTGGCAGCTGTCGGGTTATCGCCTTTGGTTGTGCGGTTGGAATATGTAAAAGCAGATCAAGTCAAACTTATGCTCGCCACGCTGTTTCCCGATAACCGAATCAGGGTAGACATTGTAAATAAGACGCTGATTGTCACAGGCAGTGACGATGACTGTGCCGCTGTTAAAGCTATGCTAGCAAAGCTTGATGCCCCACCACGCCAGGTTATATTTGAAGCCGAAGCAGTCGAAATATCTCGTGACAACCTGCGAAATCTCGGCATCAACTGGGGAACTGTCAACGGGCTGACAGAAACCGCGCTTACCGACAGCAGTGCTTTTCGCATCACCCTCGGTATTCCAAATCATCCGGAATACGGCATCAATCTCAAGGGTACTCTTAATCGTCTGATAGAAAACAAAAGAGGCCATTTGTTGGCCAGTCCCCGCATCGCTGCCTTGGATGGTGAAACCGCCAAAATTCTCATCGGTGACAAGTTAGCGGTGGAAAGCACGCAAATTTCCAGCGGCACTACAGTCACCACAGTAACTTACGTTGAGGTCGGCATCAAACTGGAGATAACCCCCACCGTCCACACTGATGGTACCATAACTGCCATTATTAAACCGGAAGTCAGTAACAAAACAGACACTACCACCAGTGGCAACCCGAATATCCGGACCCGTCAGGCTGAAACAACGCTGCGGGTAAAAAACGGCGAGACAATTGTCCTCGGCGGTTTAATCCAACGGCAAAAAACCAGTGATACGATCAAATTCCCCCTGTTAGGTGATTTACCCTTAGTTGGGATGTTCTTTCGCTCAACAAATAGGGAAGTCACAGAAAGCGAATTGATTATCCTAATTACCCCCAAACTGATTGATCTATGAGGAAGGTGCTATGACTATGCAACGCGCTCTGATGACAGCATTATTCCTACTAGTATTGCTTATTACCCCAGTACAGGCTGGCGCTACAAGTGAAACTGCCGTGATTTTGCGGTGGGCGCCGGTTATTCATCAGCAGGATAACGACCAAAACCCGCTGTCGCGGGAAAATATCTTTACTGTAGCTAACTTTGACCTTGATTGGCGAATGAATAACAATTGGGGAAACCTGCCATACTACCCTCCCGGCGCAGCTGTGTACTATTCTCTGGTGGAAAGTGACACGCATTATTTTATCGGCTATTACCTTTACTATCCTCGCCATATTGGTAAAGTCCAGCATGAGCATGACATGGCCGGGGTATTGGCTGTGGTGCAAAAAGGCTCTGAGCAGTTAGAATTACTGTTGACTTATAATCATAACGAGTTTCTGAAATGGAACGGTTCCCATGTGCGGCTCGAAGCTGGACATCCCAGTTTGGTAGTCAGTGCTGGTACTCATGAAATATCGCTAGTTAAGACTTACGAAGCAGCGCCAGGTCCTGGCGGGATTTTCCCGCTCCCTCCGGAAAAACAAGTACCGGCAACAGGTGGTCAAACCGGTACAGCGTCAAGTGCCGTCTACCGGTTAGTTGACTTGAAAGAATTATGGCAACGTTGTAACGACATCGGCCAAAGCCGTACTTTTAGCCGCTGGGGTTACTTCGATAGTTATTATTATTTTGATGCAGCTGTGCCGTGGATGTGGGAATATAACCGGATCAACTGGCTGGCTAAACCGGCTGAACTGGTAAGGCGTATTCATGGAAATGACCGCCAACCAATAACGTACCTTAAGAATCCATATGCAGGCATCCGCTAGCGGCATAAGTAATTTTAAAAAACTGGCGTCACTCTAAAGTGACGCCAGTTTGGCGTAGTATCTTATAAGATAAGAAATTATATGTTTTTTGAACCGCAGAGACGCAGAGTACGCAGAGGGAATGTCTCGATATACATCTCCTCTCTGTGTACTCTGCGGTTAGAGCCGTATCCTCAAGGGCACGATAGCACTTTTTTATACGACAACCATATAATTTAATTTCTAGTCCTTTTTCGTCTTACCGAACAGATACGTTATTAGCAGAAGAATCAACTAATTTTCTAAAACTTGTAGATGCAATCAGCATTGCCAATGTAATCAACGCAATAGCCACAATTAACTGCAAACCATCGGTCAGGAAAGAAAAGCCGCCAGTGTAGATGATTTTATGAACGATACCATAAATTGACATACCCAGCGAAATCAACGTAACTACTAACATAAAGCACATTGGAATGTAAAGCATTTTCCCCTGACGTCCGGTGACTTTCATGAAGACAGCCAACGCAATCAGAACCAACGCAGCACACAGTTGATTTGCTGCGCCGAATAATGGCCAAACATTCATATATCCGCCCAGACAAAGCAAATAACCAGAAAACAGTGTTATTACGGTAGCAACGTATTTATTTGTCAACACACGCTGCATTGGCGACATTTTTGCCGGATCAGTCGTATCACCGGTAAACAATTCCTGGAAACACATCCGTCCGATACGCCCGACAGAATCCAGCGTAGTCAGTGCCAGTGCAGATACGCACATAGTGACGACACAGGTCGCTACAAAGCTGGACATACCAAACATGGACAGAAAATTGCCGACAGAAGCGGAGAATATCTGGAATGGCGTACCTTTCGGCATCACACCGCCAGTAGCGGCAGCGCCAACAACGATCAAAGCAACGACAGCCAGGATGGTCTCAACCATCATGGAACCATAGCCCACAAACAACATATCTTTTTCATTGGAAATTGTTTTGGAAGAAGTACCGGAAGAAACTAAGCTATGAAAACCGGAAACGGCGCCACAGGCAATGGTAATAAAGAGGATTGGAAACATCGGCTTGCCATTTACTTCAAAGCCAACAAAGGCCGGCAATTCAATCGTAGGATTGGTAAAAACAACGCCGATAACACCACTCGCAATCATACCGAGCAGTAAGAATGAACTCAAATAGTCACGCGGCTCCATCAGCAGCCACATTGGCATAACAGCAGCCATAAACATATAGGCAAAAACAACATAGATCCATGTTGTCTTGTCAAAATAAAGCGGATAAGCGATACCTGCTGCCAGCATACCAATAATCAAAAGAATACCAACTGCCAGTTTAGGCTTTTCTGACAGGGGAAATTTTTCTAGAAAAAGTCCGAAGAAAATAGCAACAACGATATACAACATCGAAATCGACGCAGCAGCGGCATTAGGGGTAGCCAGTGAACCATTGGGACTAAAACCATTAAACGTGCTGGCAACAATGTCCGCAAAAGCGGCTGTTACTAACAGAGTGAACAACCAGGAAAAGAGCAAAAACATTTGTTTCCCGGTTTTACCGATATATTTTTCAATCAGCATTCCCATAGACTTGCCTTCATTTTTGACAGAAGCGTACAGTGCTGTAAAATCCTGAACAGCACCAAAGAAAATCCCACCGATCATCAACCAGAGCATAACTGGTAACCAACCGAACATCGCAGCAATAATCGGCCCGGTGACTGGGCCTGCGCCGGTAATAGAAGAAAATTGATGCGCAAATACAGTGAATTTTGAAGAAGGAACATAGTCATTACCGTCTTCTAAACGATAAGCCGGCGTTTTAGCATCAGGATCAATACCCCATACCTTTGTCAGCCAGCGGCCGTAAATAAAATAACCGCTTGCACAGACAAGTAACGCAATACCTAATAAAGTTAAGCCAGTCATAAATTTTTAATTCCTTTCCATTTTTATGCTGCGTCTGCAATCCTGTGTCGCAGTAATGACGACTGCAGTCTGGCATTTTTTCAGAATATCCGGCATTTCTTTGCAAAACCCCAAAAGGCAATTCAGATGTTCTTCTGATCGCAAAAAATAAACAAAAAATCCTTCGTCTTCCTCATGCATTAACGCATGGAAGACGAAAGATACTCCTCCACATTACCATTTCATTTGCTGATTGCGCAGCCACCCTCTGCCATATCAGAGAAATTTCAATTTTTTACCGTCTTCCACTCTCTTGACGTCTCTCTGCAGGAAGAACTTTCCATTACGGAGTTTGGCTCATTGTTTCCAGATATTCTGTTGGGGTATAATATATCACTATTTTTTTTTATTGTCAACAAGTTATTAACAATCTAACTTAATCGATTTCTTGCTGTATCCAATCTATATACAACGCGTTAAAGATTTTTGCAGGCGGGTGGTGTGTTGGCAATACACCACCCGCCTGGGCCTGTAAACTTCTTTACCGCGGAATATACACAGGTCTATAGTTTGCCCATCAAATCTTCAGGTGAGGACTCAGCCCCACCTGAGATAATGCCGCCGATAAACCCCTTGTCCATATTTTCAATTCTCGCTTTGAACTGCAACCAGGTTTCCTGCGCTGTATTTTTCCCGCAGTTTCGGTTTTTCAATTTTTCCAGTGGGGTTGCGCGGAACCATATCAAATATAATCTTGCGCGGGCGTTTGTAACGCGGCAGGGAAGAACAGAATGTCATTATTTCATTTTCAGTGCATTGGCCATCTGGCTTTAGTTCGATGATGGCTGCGGAAATTTCGCCAAGACGTTGATCTGGCAGGCCAATCACTGCTACATCTTTAATCGCATCATGCTGATGAAGAAAATCCTCAATCTGTACCGGATACAAATTCTCTCCGCCACAAATAATAACATCTTTTTTCCGATCAACCAAATAAATAAAACCGTCTTTATCCATGCGTGCCATATCGCCGGTAAAAAGCCAACCATCTTTTAATACAGCCGCCGTCGCTTTCGGATCATTATAGTAACATTTCATCACACCTGGGCCTTTTACGACAAGTTCTCCCACGTTTCCCTGCGCAACAGGGTGGCCCGATTCACCGATAATCATTGCTTCCCATCTAAACCCTGGTTTGCCGATTGCCCCGACCTTGTGAATGTTTTCTATACCAAGATGAACACAGCCTGGGCCAATTGATTCGCTCAAACCGTAATTAGTATCATAGAGATGGTCGGGAAAATATTTTTTCCAGCGCTGAATCAGGCTGGGTGGAACTGGCTGAGCGCCAATATGCATCAACCGCCACTGGTCAAGCTTATAATCCCCGAGCTTCACTGCTCCGCTTTCAATCGCGTCAAGAATGTCCTGCGCCCAGGGAACAAGCAGCCAAACGATTGTGACCTTTTCTTCAGAAATAGCTTTTAGTATCCATTCGGGTTTAACTCCGCGAAGCAAAACGGCTTTGCCCCCTACCAAAAAGCTGCCAAACCAATGCATCTTGGCACCGGTATGATACAACGGCGGAATGCAGAGAAAATTATCATCCCGCGTCTGCTTGTGATGATTTTGTTCGGTATAGCAGGAAGATGCCAGGCTACGGTGATTATGAAGAATCGCTTTGGGAAAGCCTGTGGTTCCAGAGGAAAAATATATTGCTGCGTCATCTTCATCTGTAAGATTAATTTGAGGCGCTTCAGCGGAGCAAGCTGCTGCCAGCTTGTCATAGCTACCAGCAAAGGAAGGGCAATCTTCGCCTACAAAGAAGTACCTTTTGCCACTAGAAATTTTATCGATAATTGTTCCCATACGGTCAATAAATTCTGATCCGAAGACCAACGTAGTAGCTTCCGCTAACTCCAGGCAATATTTTATTTCCTCCGAAGTATAGCGATAGTTCAACGGTACTGCCACAGCGCCGATTTTAAGAATCCCTAAATAAATCGGCAGCCATTCGATACAATTCATTAACAGTATCGCAACTTTATCTCCCTTATTTATACCACTGCGTAGCAGAAGATTGGCAAATCTGTTCGCTTTGTCGTCAAATTCACGCCATGTCATCTCCCGCCGAAAACTCACCGCCGGATTTGTTTCAATCAGTTCGTATTCACGCCATGAAACTACATGTTTTTCCTGTAATTCCGGATTGATTTCAACCAGGCTGGTATCATCACCATACATAATAGCATTGCGAGAAAGTATTTCCGTTATTAACACGTTATTTGTTCCCCCTAATACACCTTTACTAAAGAAAGTGCAACTGATTTCTTCTATAAAATATTTAACAAACATAAAAATCCCGTCTCTGTATTCCTACAGGGACGGGATTAACAATCCGTGGTACCACCCTGCTTGCTTATAGCAAGCCGCTCTTTTAGGTACAGGAACTCCAGGTCCGATACCCTAGCCTTGGTAACGGTGGCACACCGGCACAGTCTACTCATTTCTTTTCAACCTGCTGCTCATGAGTGTATTTCAGTTAATCTGCTTACCGGTTCGCACCCTCCACCGACTCTCTGCCAAGCACAAAAAACCTACTTTTCTCAATCATTGCATTTATCTTTTGCTGCTAATCGTAATTATAACACAAAATTCCTTTATGTCAATAATAGAAGAAACGCAGTCAAAACTTCAACAGCTAAATAGTAATCAATTACTTCCTTCCTGAGCCGGTTCCAAAATAATACGATGGTCAACTAGGTTCAATTCTTTAATTCTAGCCGCGATAGTTGTTCTCTGTCCCCAAATGCTTTCGAGATAGATTTCACCATTTTGAGGCACTACCCTATCAACCCTTTCCATCAATAACTCTTCTTTATTATCCTTAAGAAGATATGCATTAGCCTCGCACATAGGACTATTCCCTCCCTTCACTCACTATATATTGTTTCATTTGTATTAACATAGCCTCCACCATGTGAGGTAATGGCTCTGAGTGTATACCAATTAGATCAATGTTGTTGCGATGAATTGGTAAAAGAATCTTTCTTGCCTTGCTGGTAACCACTCGCTTAGCCATTTTGGCTGTTAGCTCACCCTTCATTGAGTTAGGCAAGATTATACTAAGTGGGCCAAGTACTAAATCCACTTCATCAATATTACAAATAACTGCATTCTCGCCAGTAGCACCTTCATTTGCCCCAGCCCGTAACATAACAGAAGTAGCCTGAGAATTCGTCCCAATAGCCAAAATTTCAACGTTATTACGAAATTCGTTTCGAACTCTATCAATTATGACCCTGCCAATTCCGCCTCCCTGACCATCTACAACAGCAATGTACACAAAATCCCCCCAGCATTACAAAATCAGTTCTAAGATCAACCTCTATCACGCTGCACCTATTTTATATCAGCATTTTGTACATTACTATTTTATCCCTTCCCATAGTAGCCAAAAGCGTAAGCAGCGGCACATAAAAACGAAAAAGCCATGAAAATATCGCTTCACACGAAACCTTCATGGTTATTATCTTCATTACAAGAGCTATTTTCAAGTCATTCAATAAACCGACCGTACTTCATACGGTATTCGGCAGCTTCAGCTACCTTCTTTGCATTAATTGTACCAAAGTTCACTTTTAAATGTCAATACATAGTATAAATTATCTACAATATATTCTTTACTCAGAAATACTCATTGACAAGTTTGCTACAATTACGAGATAATATATTTATAAAATTACACATATTTTGAAATTAAAGGTATGAAGCCTTGTTGGAGACGCAGTCCCCTTCACTTTTTCATACCTTTTTTTAATTTGTAAAATAAAAAATTATTGGAGGTATTATCATGAACAATCGTTCTGCTGACTATCAAAAGGCTATTGACTTTCATGGACACTGCTGTCCTGGGCTGACTATTGGCTACCTTGCTGCCAAAGCTGCCTTGGCCCACCTCAAAGTAGAACGCGCCGCCGATGAAGAGCTTGTCACTATTGTCGAGTCGGACGGCTGCGGCATTGATGCTGTGCAAGTGCTATTAGGATGCACCATTGGTAAAGGCAACCTGATCTACAAAGACCATGGCAAACAAGCTTATACCATTGGCAACCGCAGCACAGGCCAAGCCGTGCGAATTGTTATGACTGGTGACATGGTGCCGCTGACAACAGAACAGGAAACCATCAAGGCGGCCGTATTCAGCGGACAGGCCACGCCTCAGCAGGAAGAAGCCTGGCATAAACTTCAGTCTGAACGCACTGCCCGTCTGCTAGCTGCTCCGTTTGAAGAAATATTCAAAATTCAGGATGTTGAACTTAAACTTCCCTCAGAAGCCAAAATCTTTAACTCGGTCATCTGTGAGTACTGCGGCGAAAAAGTCATGGAAGCCCGTGCCCGTTTGAAAAATGGCAAAATTGCCTGCCTGGCCTGTACCGAAGAATATAGCCGGGGATGGTAAACCTGACCAGAAATAAACATATATTGGTGGCGACCCTGCTGGCTGTGTGCCTTACCCTGCTGGTGCTCGGCTGCGGTGGATCAGCAGGGCCGGACTCCCTAGTAGCCCAAGATCAAGTCTATACCATTGCTGATGCCACCGGTGATTACGGCTTTCCCTCACCTTTTGCTCATTATTCCCGCGGCCCCGGTTATATCCGCATGAGTATGATTTTTGATACCTTACTATGGAAAGACGCTGACGGCTATGTTCCGGCATTGGCAGCTAAGTGGGACTATCTCGCAAGCGAAAACGCTTACCTTTTCCATCTGAACAATACAGCTACTTGGCATGATGGTAAAAAAGTGACTGTAGATGATGTCTTATTTACGTTTGATTATCTGAAAAAATTCCCCTATCAAACAACCAATATTAGTATGATTAAAACCGTTGAAGCCATCGACAGCTCTACTGTGAAAATTACATTATCCCACCCGCACGCGCCATTTTTAGATCAAGTTGCCGGCACCATCCCGATTCTGCCCAGGCATATCTGGCAAAATATTACCAATCCTGCTCAATTCCGGCAACCAGAGGCACTCATTGGTTCCGGCCCGTTTAAACTTGTTGACTATAACAAAGAACAGGGTTCGTACTTATATGAAGCTTATGAAGGCTATTATCAGGGTAACCCCAAATTCAAGCAGCTCAAATTCATAAAAATGAATGTCGAAATGGCAACAGCTGCTTTGAAGCAGCACCAAATTGACATCACCCAGATTCCGCCGGAGTTAGTCAAGCCTCTGGAACAGACAGGTCTTAAAATTTTGACCATGCCACACGACTGGATTGCCAAACTAGTTATTAACCACCAACAAGAACCGTTTAATAGCACCGAATTCCGGCAGGCGTTAGCGTACGCTATTGACCGTAAGGCACTAATTGACACCACACTGCGAGGTCAGGCACTTCCTGGTAACCCTGGTCTCATCCCGCCTGACAGCCAGTGGTATAACCCGGCATTAGCCGAAATGTACCTTTATAGTCCGGACAGTGCTGGTAAACTTCTGGCCAAACTAGGCTATAACAAGTCAGGCAGTTATTGGGAAAAGAACGGACAGCCGCTGGAGATCGAACTACTTGTTACCGCCAAAGCCGGTATCCCTGGCTCCCCTGGTGAGCGCCAGGGGGAATTTATCAAAGTGCAACTGGAGCAATTCGGTATCAAGGTCAACCTAAAAGCCCTGGAAGGTAAAACACTGGACAACCGCATTAATGAGGGAGAATTTGAATTGGCTTTAAATGGCCACGGCGGTTTGGGGGCTGACCCCGATTTCCTGACAAATATGATTGTTGGCAAAGGATTCAACAGCGCTCACTACCATCAGAACCAAACCCTTACTACCTTACTCGCCAAACAAGCTTCTCTTATGGATAACGCCGCCCGCAAACAACTTTTTGCCGAAATCCAGACTGTCTTTGCTGCCGATGTACCGGCCTTGGCCTTGTACTATCCTACCTGGTACTATGCCTACAGCAACCGGGCCAACCTGTACTTTACTAAGCAAGGCATTGGCTCCGGAGCTCCTATCCCCCTTAATAAAATGTCATTTGTCAAATAGAGGTTACTATGCCTACCACCAAAACAGCCGTTGACTACGCAATTGCGTTAACAGCTATTCTCATTCTTAACTTCATATTGCCACGACTGCTGCCAGGCGACCCGCTACAAGCCATTTATGGCGATGAAGCCTTAATGGTCATGACACCGGCAATGCAAGCCGAGCTTATTCATCGTTTTGCCCTTGACCAGACCTGGTCAGAACAATTTGTTGCCTACATACAGGCACTCTTACGCGCTGACCTAGGGTATTCATACTTTTACCACACTTCTGTCGTCAGTGTAATTGCCGGGGTACTGCCCTGGACACTACTGTTGACTGGTTTAGCTTTTGTACTTTCCACACTGCTTGGCAGTTTGCTAGGAATAGAATCTGGCTACCAGCGGGGTAGTAGACAAGATGGTCATTTGCTGGGAATCATGATGCTTATCAGCGGTTTTCCCGACTTTTTTGCTGGGATATTGTTGTTGCTTACTTTTGGTGTTATCTTGGCCTGGATGCCTTTGTCCGGCGCGTTTACTCCCTATAGCGGATTCACAGGTTTAAAGCTGGTTGCTGATATTGCGCAGCATCTAACGCTGCCATTGACAGCACTAGTGCTTGTCCGCCTGACTGCCGCCTACTTATTTTCCCGTAGTGCCATGGTTGGCGTTATGGGAGAACACTTTATCCGGACAGCACGTGCTAAAGGCTGTCCGGACATAGCCATTCGCTATCGCCACGCGGCGCGTTCAGCGCTGCTGGCAATAGTTACCGCCGCCGGCCTCAGCTTCACTCATGTGATAAGCGGTGTTTTATTTATTGAGACCGTCTTTTCCTACCCCGGACTTGGCTCTTTACTCTACAAAGCCGTTCTTACCCGTGACTACCCGCTGCTACAAGGAATTTTACTGCTGGCCGCTGTGCTGGTGCTTCTTGTTAACTTTGTCACCGACCTGCTCTGCGCCAGATTTGACCCTCGCTTATCAGCACCATCGCCAAAAGCAAGGAGAGACAATCATGCATATCCGGTATGATATTGAGCTGACAGACAGTAACTTTGGCCGTTTAGGTTTGTCGCTGCTTTTTACGGCATTCATCGCCGCCCTGCTGGCGCCAGTTCTTGCTAACTATAGTCCTACCGCTTATACAGGCGATATTTTTCACCCGCCCTGTACCAGATACTGGCTGGGAACCAATGAGGTTGGACAGGATATCTGGACTCAACTCATTTATGGTGCCCGTACCTCACTTAGTATTGCCGGGGGTACGGCATTTATGGCGGTAGCCTTAAGCCTGCTGGCTGGCGGCCTGGCCGCTCTCTACGGCGGCCTTTGTGATCGAACCATTATGCGCATTGTTGATATATGGCTGGTTATTCCACCTATTATTGTCATTATTTTGTTTGCCGCTTATTTACACCCAAGCATAGTTTTACTAATAACGCTATTAGCTGCCTTTATGTGGCCTGACGGAACCCGGATTGTGCGGGCTCAAACACTGGCCCTAAAGGCCAAAGCCAGTTATGCTGCCGCCACTACTTTTGGCGCTACTAAGCAATACCGGCTCAGAAAACACGTCCTCCCCGATCTTGGGCCTACGCTCATAGCACTGTTTATTCACTATGCCCGCCGCGCCATTTTTATGGAAGCCGGGTTGTCTTTCCTGGGTATCAGCGACCCCAGTCTTATCAGTTGGGGAAAAATGCTGCAGCAGGCCCTGGCATTCACCTACCTAGACGTGTGGCAATGGTGGCTGATACCGCCCGGTTTGGCAGTATCACTCACCATTGTCGGGCTGGCCTTTACCGGTCTGGCACTTGAAACCGCCCTTGATCCCCGGCTGCGTCCAGAAAAGAGGTAATCATGGAACAAGAAAAGACCATACTTGACATTCAAAGTCTCTATGTCAGTTATGAAGGAACCGACATACTCAAAGATATTAATCTAACTCTGAAAACCAACCAAACGCTGGCTGTCATTGGTGAATCCGGCGCAGGCAAAAGTTCACTCGCACTTGCCATTGCCGGACTTTGTGCCGGTAGCACCACAGGCACAGTACTGTTTCAAAATAAGAACTTGCTCGCAGCCACCGAGGCTGAGCTGCGTCACATTAGAGGCAAAGACATTTCCCTGGTTTTCCAAAATACCGACAATGCCTTACACCCTTTATACACGGCAGCCGAACAAATAACAGAAGCCATTATCCTGCACAAGGATATCGCAAAACCTTCCGCCTATCAGTTAGCCTTACAAGCCTTGGCCGAAATCGGACTGACCGGCAAGCTGGCCACTGCGTATCCACATGAATTAAGCGGTGGGCAGCAGCAGCGAACGCTCATTGCTATGGCTCTTGTCAACAACCCTGAGCTATTGCTGCTGGATGAACCTACTGCGTCCCTTGACCCGCTTACCAAACAAGAGATTACCACTCTCCTACAGCAATCAGCCGCCGGACGCGCAGTTATCCTTATTACCCATGACATTACCACCGCCGCTGAACTGGCTGATACTGTTGCCGTGCTGTATGGCGGCCGGATTATTGAACTAGGCCCGGCCAGAGCAATATTGGAAACTCCCCGCCACCCGTATACACGCGGTCTTCTCCGAGCCTACCCCAACATGACGACAGTCAAAGACTTCCAGGGCATTCCCGGCACCATGCAACATAATCTTCCTGGCTGTCCTTTTCAGCCGCGCTGTACCCAACGGCTGACTAGCTGCAACGCCAGCATGCCAGAGCTTGCCTTGACTGACGGGCGCATGCTCGCCTGTCACCGTGGCGGCATTGTGCCTGTGCTTCAGGTAACAAACCTAACCAAAGCCTGGGATGAACACCAGGCTGTACAAGATCTAACACTTACTTTGTATGAAGGTGAAACATTGGCCATTGTCGGCGAAAGCGGTTCAGGAAAAACCACACTGGCGAAAACCATTATGGGCCTTACACCCCCGACCTCAGGTAATATCTACCTTAACGGAGTCAACATCACGGAACGCAGCCGAGATTTTTATAAACAAATCCAACTGGTCTTCCAGAATCCCAAAGAGGCGCTCAGTCACCGCCTGACTGTCTGCCAGCTAATCAAAGAACCGCTTGACATTCAAAAAATTGGTACTGAAACAGACAGACTAGTTGCTGTCAAAAAATTGCTTACCGAAGTTGAACTGCCAACAAATGATGCCTTGCTCCATAAATACCCGCACCAGCTAAGCGGCGGAGAAGCTCAACGGGTAGTCATTGCCCGCGCCTTAGCCTTAAACCCGAAAATACTTATTGCTGATGAACCAACCTCAGCACTGGACGCCAGCATCCAAGCCAAAGTAATCAAGTTATTGCTCAATCTTCAGGAAGATCGCGGCCTGTCCATGTTATTTATTACCCACGACATTGCTTTGGCCAGAAAAATCAGTGACCGCCTGGCTGTTATGAAAAATGGCAAAATCGTGGAAGAGGGACTAACCCATCTATTAATTGCCGCCCCGACGCACCAATATACCCAAAAACTGCTGGCTGTGGCAGCCCGCATCAGCTGGCGGTAAGACTAAAGAAGGCTAATGTGGTGGAAAGTAAAATCGTCCTTTTTACGATTCGTTTTACTATTATTTAAGAATATTCTTGTTTACCGGCCATATACTATTACCAATTGATTACCAATTCGCAGGAGGGTCCGGTATGCAGGATTTTAACACAATTTTTCTTAGTATTATTATTGAAGCACTCCCGCTGGTACTTGTGGGAGTGTTTGTTTCTGCCTTTATTCACTTGTTTGTTCCGGCAGAATGGATTCAACGGATATTACCCCGAAAACGCCTAACAGGCATTATCGCCGCCAGTTTTCTTGGTTTATTTTTACCGCTCTGCGAATGCGGAATGGTACCTATCATACGCCGGTTAATTCACAAAGGGATACCACCCTATATCGCCATAGCCTTTATGCTATCTGCTCCCATCATCAACCCGCTTGTCGCCTGGTCTACTTACCTGGCTTTTTCTGCATTTCCGTCTATGGTCCTCTATCGGTTAATTGGAGCTTTTATCGCTGTTGTTATTATTGCCTTCATCATTAGTACCAGCCATGACCGCCAGATGCTTTCCAGCGGCGAAGCGGCAGCTACCTCCGACTGCTGCGGGCATCATACTCACCGGCCTCCCGACTCAAATTCCAACTTTCAAAGTACCCTGCGCGCTATGCTCTATCATGCCTGTGACGATTTTTTTGACATGGGCCGGTTTCTGCTCATAGGTTCTTTCCTGGCCGCTTTAATTCAGACAACTGTACCGCGCCTGACGCTCTTATCTTTTGGCCAAGATCCTGGTTATTCTGTCGGCGGCATGATGCTTTTTGCTTTTCTGATCTCAGTATGTTCCCAAGCCGATGCTTTTATTGTTGCCCCCTTCCTGGAGCATTTCAGTACCGGATCACTGGCAGCCTTTCTGATCTTCGGGCCAATGCTTGATATCAAAAACACCGCTATGCTGCTTACTATTTTCAAGCCGCTATTCACCCTTAAGCTTATCTTGCTCATTACAGCAACTGTATTTGGCATAAGCTTATCTATGGTTTACTTTCCTCAACTATGGGAGGTGATTTGTTTTGTTCATTAAGCTATCAGGACAAAATCTGTTAAAGCTCCTTGTGCTCATGGGGTTTTGCCTGCTATTTTACAATACGCTAACAACACCGGGCTTATCCCAAGTAATCAATCCACAATTCATCTGGAATACCAAACTAGGATTTACGTTGCTTTTGGTACTAGCAATAATTCAAATGTTCAAAACATTCGACTGGCGTCATAACATGGCCTGCGGTTGTCACCATAAAACCGGTCAGCTAGCTTATATTGTATTTGTTGGTACACTGATTCTAGGCCTACTTGTTCCTATCAGCCCACTTGGCTCGGCAACCGCCTCACAAAAAGGTGTAAAGTTCATGCAAACCGGCACCAGCGTACCGGTCAGCTTACCTGTATTACCGGCAGATAGCCAGCCTGAATTGGGAATAACTGCTGAAAATCATGTCAAATATATAACTGCTTTCTATGAAAACAGTACGGCATTTATTGGGAAAAACATCAGCCTAAAAGGTTTTGTTTACCGTCCAGACCAAACACCAGCCCAGCATTTTTTTGTCGCCCGGTTTGAAATATCCTGCTGCGCTGCCGATGCCGTTCCCAGTGGACTTTTTATTGAATGGGATGACAGTCAGAGCATAAACAGTGACAGTTGGGTAGAGATCCATGGTAAATTAGCTACCTTTAATTATCTAGGAAATAAATTACCAGTTGTTAAAGCTACACAAGTTATCCCTATCAAACCATTGGCAACTCCTTATGTGTATGTCAACAACTAAATTTTAGAAGCCAATCTTTATTTTGCTTTCCCATGGAAAGCCTTGTTTATTGTCAATATTGCCAATGGCATTGGCCTGCGCAAAATCAAATGCTAATTCTTTAGTAGGACCATAGCTAATAAGCAGCTATTTGATAAAGAACATTTTATTCAAAGGAATGGGTACGCCCAACCCGATGCCTTGTTTAGTAATGAATAAAGATATTTTAGGGCTATAGGCATAGTACCTCGTAGGATAATATAATGGCACAGCAGGTACTTCATCGGCGTACTCTGCCTGTATTTTATCAATTAGCTGCCTACGCTCAGTTTTATCTAAAATAGAAACCTGCTGGTTAAGTAACTTAGCTAAAGTCTCGTTGTCCTGAAAACGGGCGCTGTTAAAGTTTTTACCCATAATCTCGTTTTTCAAATAATCCGGATCAGCCCCTAAACCGCCATGACTATTTAATGCTAAATCAAAATTCCACTCATTGATACGGCTGTCGGCGGTTTTGGATTCTAAAATACACAGATTTACTTTTATTCCCACTTCCTCTAATTGCGACTTAATAAACTCTCCGTGGCGTTCACCTGGTTCATCAACGCCGCCACTGCCGCCGCTATTGCCAGCCAGTAATTCCAGTTCCAGTATTTGACCATTCTTCTCCCAATACGGGCCATTTTTCACATAGCCTAGACTGCTTAAAATACTTTCAGTCTTAGCTGGGTCATAGGCATACAAATCTTTAAGCGCGGGATTGAACCATTCATTATCAGCAGGTACTAACCCGGGATTTCCTGCAATTCCCTCACCCCGTAATGTTGTTTCAATAAGTGCTTTTCGGTCAATTGCATAGGCCAAAGCCCGGCGAAATTCTTTGTTATTGAAAGGTTCCCTGCGATGGTTGATAACCAGATTGGCAACCCAATCATGAGGCATCGCCATTACTTTTATCCCCGCTTGTTCTAAGGGTTTTACTAACTCTGGCGGTATCTGAGCCATGTCAATCTGCTTTTGCTTAAGCGCTGCTGCAACCATTTCCACATTCATCTTAACCATTTTGATCTGTTGAAACTTAGGCTTACCCTGATAATATTCATTGTAGGCTTCATATAAATAAGTACCATTTTCTTTACTGTAATCAACTAACCGGAAAGGCCCTGTACCAATTAAAGCTTCTTTTTGCCGAAAGTTACTGGGATCTGTTACCCCTTTCCAGATATGTTCAGGCAGGATTGGTATAGTACCGGCAATGGTATCCAAAAAAGGAGCATAAAGACGATCTAAATAAAATTTGACTTCATATTCATTCAGGGCTTCTACTTGTTTAATCATACTGATGTTAGTGGTATAGTAGGGATGTTGCTTTAAATATTCAAATGTAAATATCACATCTTTGGCCGTAAATTTTGGGCCGTCATGCCAAGTGGCTTTTTTTTGCAAATGAAACACGTAAGAGTTTTCCTCTTTATTGTACTCCCAACTTTCCGCCAATGCAGGAATGTAGCCTTTATCATCCTTCCATATCAAGGCATCAAAAATAAAGCTCATACGCAGATAACCGGGACCGCGAAAGTAGTGGGCAAACGGTGAAGGAAAGCCATGATCTCCCGTATGGTCAGCGATGGTAAAAACCATATCTTTTGCGTCAGTTAAAACTGGTTGTTTAGAACTGCTGCACCCCCAAAGCAAAGCCGCAACCACAATTATACAAAAAATGACTCGTATTGATTGCCGCAGGTAACTTAATTTCACTCTGTATTCCTCCAGTCTATTTTAGAATGTCATTTTTATTGATAAAGTTAGCAATATAACTATTTCCATAAGCATAATCGGGCGTAACGACTTAAAAAAATCAGCTTTAAAATACTCTAAGGTCACCAAAAGGCATAAGTGTGCGGGTGACAACATCTGTCCGGCAACACCAGCCACATAACCGACTACAGCCATAGCAATATTACCACTAGAAATTGCTGCGACAAAAGGAAATGCGATCGCCACAAAACCCGGGGAACTACCTGTAAGTATTCCTGCAAGAAATGCAATACTACCAATCATTACCACTATGGGGATACCCATGCTTTCTAATACTAAAGCAACATCTGCAATAATACCTGTTTGCTTCAAGATGGCTTGAAAAAAAAGAATGCCAATGAGTCCCCATAGTAATTTCCGATCAAATGCATGTTGGCACATGGTAATAATATTCTTCAGTTTCATCTGCAACAATAATGTCATACTTACAACCACTAGCAGCATTGACATCGCCGGACCAAAATCAAACCCAACGACCAGTAGAAAATTGGCAACTATCGGCCCGGCCGATAGAAACAGGTACTGGTAGTTATTTTTCCCTTCCGAACAGGAAGCAGTTATCATCTGATTTTCAATATTATTGGGCAACGGTGAAATGTAGACAAACCATCCTCCCACCAAACCTATAACTGCGACCCAAAGCATATTGATAATTAGCGCACTTACAGGAACTTGTGCAATTTGGCTGGCTAATAACAAGGAAGGCAGTATTGGATTGGTACACTCCCACACGTGCCGGAACCAAAGATTAATTGATGTTTTTTGGTCAGGGGAAAGATTATACTGCTTTCCGGCTTCCTCCACTAAAGGTGCGGAAAAAATAGCACCACCCAAGGAAGGTAAGAAACCAAGAAAGGCTGGCATTAAAGCCAATAACATTCTGTCACTTTTAAAAAATGCCCGGGATACGGTCATTAGACCATTGACAATTCCGCTTGTTCGCAACTGATATTCTAAACACATAACCAGAAATACAGCCAGCAAAATCTCCCACGTACTTGAACTATATAATAACTCTCTTCCTGCCGACTCAAATGTACTCCATTGAGGTGAACACATTAGAAAGACCAGCCCGGCACCAATCATCATGGTATTGCCCAGCAGGAATCTCTTTTGCATTAAGAAAACTATTACTGTTAAAGTTAACAGCACCTTAAGCATTACGATCATAATCATCACCTTACCTTGTTTCGTCGTTATATTAACCAAACAATATATAAAGCTTAATTCCAAGCTGATTTGAACCAAATTTTTGAAAGCTACTAATGGTTTAGTGAACTCGTTTCAGCATAGCTGAAACATTGGGAATTCAGGTGGAGAGTCTACTCCACCTGAATTAACCCGCCAATAGAGGCGGGAGTCTTGACTCGTATCCAAGATAAATTAATACTTTCCATAAAACCATTGTTACAGCTAAAAATTAATGTTAATTAAAAAACATGAATTAATATATAACTCACATTTCAAAATAAGTTTCTGTGTATACTAGAAATCGACTTTTGATTATATAGCAAATTACATTGCTTGATGCGGATAGATATTTTCATTAATAACATCAAAACAAGAACTACTTAATTTACTATGGGTATAAAGTACTGCTGGACACCCATTCCTACACGAATCCCAGTTTTCACATGTTTTGCATTGGGTAGTGGCACTATTTCTTACGTTTTCAAAAAAAGAGCTAGTCCATGCATCTAAAAGAGAATCTCGATAAATATTATAACGACTTTCTTTTGGGAAATAGCTACAGGGTATAATACTTCCATTAGCAGCTACATAAAGTGCCGAATGGCTGCAAACACAAGCAATATTTGGAGAAACGACGAATCCTTTGCAGCGAGGGAGATAATTGCACATAACTGTTATAATAGGATTCATCTTATTCTGCGGCAAAATTTTAACAGCATCGTTGAATGCTTTTTCTAATAACAGATGTTCAGACATAAGTTCAAAGTCTGAACGACCGATGGGAAGAACAGCTTTAAGTTCGATTGTGGACACGCTCAAATCTGCTAACAATTGAATAATTGGATTAATTGTATTAATATTTTCATTGGTTACTGTAATTCGGATGTATGTTTTAAGACTAGTGTTTGTTGCTAATTTTATATTCTTCAAAACCGTTGAAAGTGAGCCACCTCTAACCTTTTTGAATAGATTGGCATCTATAGAGTCCAACGAAATTTTTACTTCATCTAAACCAGTTGCCAGTAATTGATCAATGTATTTTTCGAGGAGAAGCCCATTAGTACTCAAGCCAGATGTAATTTTGAGTGACTTGCAAGTTGAAATAATTTTTAAAACCGTATCCTTTTCTAAAAGCGGCTCTCCTCCTGTTATCCATACGGATTTAAGATCTACATACGGAGAATTAGCATTTGAGTAAATAACGAGATCTTTTATAGTCCTACATGCTATTTCAGGATTTAATTTGTCACACGATGTTTCTTCACCATTAAAACAGAATTTACAAGACATATTACAGGAAGTTGTAAGCTGAAATTCAATCTTTTCAATCTTCTTTTTATTTCTTTCCATTCAAATTCCCCTCCTAGACATTTTTCAAGTATATAGTTCGCGCTTGCCTAATAATTCGCAAAATTGGTAGTTTCAAGACTACTAATACGCTCAAAAATATCCTGGCCATTGTGAAAGTCTATGGGGGTATGTGGCCCTCATGAAAGGCTTCCCTTTCGTTTCTAACTTGACTTGTTCAGTGAATTCTTTCAATCTAAAATCAGTATAATTATAAAATGAAGGCGCTTGCAAAATTGACGCATTTTCCGCACGTACATGTACAATAACTGGTATCATGCTCTCCTTTGCCAATGCATATCTTTGCTCCGTAGAACACTGCAGTTGATCATCAATAGTTACTCTTAATGATTCCTTATTCAGCATGGAAGCATATTTTATACATAATTCTAAATCATCCACAGAGTCAGGAATGAGTCTTACTTGCTCAGGTGCTAACCACATTGGAAAGCAGCCCCCATCAATAATCCTTGATAAAATTGCATACATAAATCTTTCAATTGAACCAACAATATTAGCATGTAATACAATGGGATTTGAGCCATCTTCTTTCAAAATGCCAAATTTTATAGGATTGTCATAATCTAACTGAAAGGCTGATACTTCAAGTGGATTCCCTTCACCTACATCAAAATGATATTCAACATTAATTGGTCTTCCTTTTCGAGGGTTAGCTTCCAGAAGCAACGCTTCCCTTTCATGCAAACGAACCAATTGTAATATCCATTCCAAATTTTTTTCTAAAAAGTCGTTGGTAACTTTGTATGTACAATAGAAATCCAGGTTAAATTCGGCTGCAAGCTCAAGTATCTTTTTATGTATCTGAAGACTTTCGTCAAGTGATTCATTCAGGTTATTAAATAATTCATGCATATCTATCATGGTAAACTCACACGCTCTACGTAATGGGCTATATTTTTCCTCAAGCCTACAGCATTTGGTCATCTCAAAAAGCTTTAGTGGTAGATGGCTGGAAGATAAACCATTTTTACCAACTAATCCCATCTGAGAATAAAGCACTCCTATTTTTGTAACAAGATGTCTTCCTGAAGAATTTGTATGATACGTGTTCTCTCCTGATTGCTCAACATGATTTACAACAGCTAAATTCTCGAAATCTGTAAGCACAGGTGTCTCTATATAAAAACATTCTAGATCAGCATATAGACCATAGATATATTCCTTAATGAGATTGAATAAAATTGCACCTCTTGGCAGGAAGATATAATGTCCTTCTCCAGATGTAGAGTCCTGCGTTACGATTTTCAATTTTTCTATATTTAAGTCATATTTATTAACAAAATCATCCTCTTGTTTTTCTCCTGCAAGCTTGTTCAATATTTTTGTAGTAGTAGTAGTAGTAATCGTTCCATCAATATTTAATATTCTCATTACCTAATCCCTCCTGTAATCATCCATTAATAATTCGCTCATCCTTATAAGCACCCATAAGCCACCCCTTCTTTGCCGATTACACAGTCTCGCAATAGACACACTGACGCTCTCGAACTGCTACCTTATTAAAAACTTAACTATCAACACCTCCTTTATTAAATATAACTATTGGATTGAACGACCGATGAGTTTCATTTAACTCAGAATACAAAAAAGCCATCGTAACCTTCTGCTGGGCATTACATGCCACGGAAGGATAGCAATGACCTTCAAGTCAAAATATTACACTTCGCTATGGTAAATCTCTTCAAGAGATTTGCTCAAACTTTTAAATTTTTAATCTTAACATATTAGTCAGCACCACAACCTCCGTCGGCTTGCTTCCCATCAAGTGCCAAGCTTCTTTGTCCGCCTGTTCGACAGTATTATGCCAAAAAGTATAGTTAGTCGGAGCTTCGGCGGCGCAAACTGCGCCTACCTGACAAACAAGGAGTATACAGAAAACTAGATTAAATCTCCTTTTTTGAATTAAAGATGAATACCCGTTCATTAGGCATAAGTAGCCATATCAGTAGTAAATTCTATAACGCCACTATAAATAAAAAAGGTATGAGCGAATAAAGGACCTATTCACGTCCTTTACCGGCTTCATACCTTGAGTTACGTTATATCTGTATTTACATTTCCATATGACTAAATTTGTAATGAGTTTTCACAACTCTATTCACATATATTTTACACTATTTTAGTATTTTTGTAAATAAATGTTTTTTTGAGAAGGGCACGCTCCACTCCTTTTTCCGCCACATAGCGGCAGGTGATATGTGTAGCAGGAAAAGCAAACCATAAACCCGAAATATCTGTTCTAGTCTAAACAATATTTTTAAGATAGGAGCTCATGTCATGCAGTATGACCTACTCAACAAAGTCGCCGTTATTACTGGAGGAACCTCCGGCATCGGTTTATCTACCGCTGAACTATTTTTATCCAGCGGTGCAAAGGTTGTTATCGTTGGTCGTGATTCTATAAAGGGTCATGCCGCAAAGCAATCCCTTGCTACAATTTCAAACACCATTGATTATGTGCAGGGAGACATTTCTCGTCCTGCAGACTGCGTTAACATAATAAAACAAGCAACCGCCAGCTTGGGAAAACTTGATATTTTGGTGAATTCAGCCGGTATCTATCAAGAAAATTTAATCTCTGATGTCAGTGAAGAAGATTATAATACTATTATGGATGTCAATGTAAAAGGTGTTTATTTCATGTGCAAATCCGCTTTGCCTGAACTGCGTAAAGCCGGTGGAGGCTCTATCATCAACCTCGCTTCTGACGCAGGCATCAATGGCAATCTCTTGTGTACAGCCTACTGCGCTTCTAAAGGAGCAGTCATTGCTCTTACCAAGGCATTAGCTTTAGAATGCGCCCCTTATAATATCCGCGCCAATTGTGTATGCCCTGGCGATGTGGCTACACCGCTGCTGGACCGTCAGCTTACCGCTCCCAATAACATCTGCACTCTATCAGATATGGCAAATTTATACCCGCTTGGCCGCATTGCGCAGCCTTCAGAAGTTGCCCACGTTATTTCCTTTTTAGCCTCTGACGCTGCCTCCTTTGTCACTGGTGCAGTGTGGACAGTCGATGGCGGATTAACTGCCTGCTAGTTCAAAAATAAGTGAACATTGCTGAGTTAACCGTTTATCCATATATACAATCTCAAGGTCTTCCGGTTTCTCACTTTGGATTTTATAACCCTGACTTAGCCAAAAGGGAAAACCACCTGGCAGAAACTTATGGGTATGCAGACAAATAGTCTCATAACCATAATTACGGCAATCGTCTTGAATGGCTGCCACTAACCGGCCGGCAAGTCCTTGGCGGCGCAGTGAGTTTTTTACATAACAACGGGATAATTCGGCAGTGGCTGACACATCATAGCAACCGCGAACCGCCTCAATCCTATCATCATAAGGTCTGATGGCGACCGTTCCAACAACTTGTCCGCTGCCATCAAAGGCAGCAAACATGACTGAGTTATCAGGTATAACATAAGCTTCTTCCATATTTGCAAGGTCCCAGCGTAAGGCTACATCAGGTATAGTAGGATACACCTCTTTCAGCATAGGAATGATAAAATCAAGTGCAGGTACAATATCTTCTGCTGTAATCTTGCGAATAGTACAATCTTTATGTTTAATTTCCATACGAATCCCGCTCCTTTTTTTTCAACTAAAGGGAATAACCGAAGCCAGCAGTGATTTTGCATACTCGTTCTGCGCATTGGCCAAATCCCCGCTCATAAGTTCTTCGACTATTTCACCTCTGTACAAAAATACCATCTTATTACACAAATGAGCCACAGCCTGTAAATCATGAGCCACAAAAAGATACGTCATCTTCATTTCAAGCCGAAGTTTATGCAGCAGTTTCAGTACCTGAATTTGAACAGAAACGTCCAGGGAACTGATGGCTTCGTCCAAGACAATACATCGGGGATTAGTAGAAATGGCTCTGGCAATACAAACACGTTGAACCTGGCCGCCGCTAAGTTCATGCGGATAGCGGTCTTTCAGGTCTGGCGACAGACTTACTTTATCTAAAAGAACATCAATTTTGCCAGCTAAGTTTCCCGTGTGCCCCATAGCACGCAGAGGTTCCTCAATGGTCTCCCGGACAGTGTACTGCGGATTGATCGAAGATGCATAATCCTGAAAAACCACACTCATTTTCCCCTGATTCGCTTTTATCCACTGACGCACAGGCTGGCCCTCAATTAAAATAGTACCATTGCCTTTATCAGGCTTTTCAAGACCTAAAATCAGCCGCGTCAGCGTACTTTTGCCACTGCCGCTTTCGCCGATAAGACCAACGCAAAGGCCTTCTTCAATAGTCAAGGTTACACCCTTTAATACCTTGACTTTGGTGTCGCCAAAATTGCTGCCGGCCTTCAAATAGCTTTTTTCAATATTTTTAATCTCAATCAAATTAGGCACTGACTTCCCCTCGTTTCATTGCCTTTTGAAACGACTTGGACATTTCGAGCCGGCTGTCAATCAAATACTTCGTATATTCATGCTGAGGAGTCTTGAAAATCGACCGGGCTTCGCCGTATTCTACCGGCTCACCGCAGCGCATAACCAAAAGCTGGTCGGCAAGATGCTGCACCACACCCAGATCATGGGAAATAAAAATCAAAGCAGTTCCCATTTCCTGCCTGAGCAGCTTAAACTCTTCCACCACCAGCCGCTGATTGATAGAATCCAAAGCAGTTGTAGGTTCATCGGCCACAATAATATCAGGTTTCATAGCCAACGCCGTCGCCACCATACAGCGCTGCAACATCCCACCGGAAAGCTGGTGGGAATATTTTTTCAACACTTGCTCCGGTTCAGGCATATTTATCATCTGCAAAGCTTCCACCACCATGTTCATGGCCTCGGATCGGCAAATTCCTTTATTCTCGATAAAGGTTTCAGACATCTGACTGCCGATCCTCTCCAGAGGGTCAAATGCCGACATGGCATCCTGCAGAATCATACAAATACGCTGTCCCCGAATCGACCGTAACGTACTTTCATCCTGTTGCAGCAAATCCAGAACGCCGTGCCCATCTGACAACTCAGCCGTTCCTTCACTGCATAGCCAAGGATTAGTTAGACCCAATATTGCTTTGGCCGTCATGGATTTACCGCTGCCGCTTTCTCCCACAATTCCCAGACAACTGTTCTTTTTTAGCTCAAAGCTGACGCCGTGAATAATTTCAGCTTGGGTTCGCAGGTCAGTGACCTTTAAATTCCGTACAGTTAATAAATTACTCATCAAGCCACCGCCTTCTTGCGTCTGAAAATGGACAGTCGTTTCTTCATGCTTTTATCCAGTTGTGGATCCAACGCTTCCTGAATACTGTCTCCCAGAAAATTAAAGGCAGCAACAACCAGAAAAATGGCAAAACCCGGCGGCAGCATTTGCCAAGGGTTTATACTCAAAACCTTTTTAGCCTCATTGAGCATCATTCCCCATTCCGCGGTTGGCGGCTGAACACCCAAACCCAAAAAGGACAAGGCGGAAATATTCAAAATGATGCTGCCTGCATCCAGCGTAGCCAACACACAGATTTCTCCCATAGCGCTGGGGAGCAGATGTTTGTTAATAATATGCCGGGCACTACAGCCAGACACCCGGGCAAAACAAATGTAATTTTTATCCATAAACTGAATGACAATGGAACGGATCATCCGGACATACCAGGCCCATTTGGCGATAACCATTGCGAGAAGAATATTGAGAATTCCGGTTCCCATTACACCAATAATCGCCAAAATCAGCACCTCATTGGGAAAAGACAGCATAATATCACAGACACGCATAATGACTTCATCTACCCAGCCTCGGAAATAGCCGGCAACAACACCTAACAGAATACCAATACCGATTGTACAAAACATAGTGGCAAGCGACCAAAGCACTGTTATTTGACCGCCCCACAAAATTCGGGACAACATATCCCGCCCCAGTTGATCTGTTCCTAGTAAATGTTCGGCTGAAGGCGGGGCAAACTTATTGGCAATATCCTGGTGAGCCGGATGATAGGGAGCTATTAGCGGTGCCAAAAGCGATAGCAATATGACAATACCTAAAAAAACAGCCATAGCAAGCGCCATTTTATCTGCTTTAAACCTTGTCCAAAAACCTGCCATCGTTAGTCCTCCTCCTTCCTCATTCTTGGATCAATAACAGCCACGCCAATGTCTACCAGCAGATTGCAGACTACAAACAATATGGCCATAATTAACACATAAGCCTGAATAGTGGGGAAATCCCGGTCAAAAATCGCGGTAACACAAAGACGGCCAACCCCGGGCCAGGCAAAAATATTTTCAATGACAACAGTACCGGCAATGAGCTTGGGAATGGACATTCCCAAAGCAGTCAATGAAGTATTCAGTGAATTTTTAAAAATATGCTTTGTAATGGTGCTGTTTTTCAAACCCCTGACTTTGCCATATAAAACAAAATTAGCATGCTGATTTTGAATCATGGTGTTCCGGATTAAACGCACATAAGTGGCAATGTACCCGAGAGCTAACGTCACTGCCGGCAAAGCAACTGAATCCGGCGTTCTCATACCGCTGGTCGGGAAAATAGGAATTTCTACAGCTAACAGCCACATCAGCAAAATTCCGACCCAGAAGGACGGTATGGCTGTCCCCACAAACACAAGGCCGCGAATAAGTATATCGCCGGCACTGCCTTCCTGTAATGCACAGAATACGCCGGCAGCCACCGATACTGTCAGGGTGATAATCAAGGCTACGCCAGCCAGATACAACGTAGCGGGAATGGCATCGGCAAATTCACTGACAACAGGTTTTTGGGTAATATACGATTTGCCAAAATTGCCGTGCAAAGCATTGGTTACCCACTCAATATAGCGGGTCATAAAGGGCTTATCCAAACCAAGTTCCTGCCGCATCTCAGCCACATTTTCCTCGGTAGGCGTAATACCTGTCACCCTAATAGCCACCTCGGCCGGGTCACTGGGACTTACATTAATAAGAATGAACGAAAAGAAGGAGATTCCGATAAAAATCGGAATCATCCAAAGAATTCGTTTGATGATATAAATTTTCATCGGCTTGCTCCATTCCAGAATACTTGCTCATTATAGCATCAGTAGGTCGATTATTTGCCAAAATACATCTTTTCAAAGGGAATTTCATATTGAGAATCGTTGAATGTAACCCCCTGCAATCCTTTGATGCCAACGGCCTTGGTTTTGGAGTAAGAAATCGGTATGTACACACACTGGTCATTGACGTAAGTCAAAATTTCTTTGTATTGTTCTGCCCGTTTACTCGCATCAGCTTCAATCATAATTTTAGTGATGGTATCATCCAGCCACTGTTTTCTTTCGAGACCTTTTTGCGCCTGACAATCCCCATGAGCAGGAATTCTCCAGGAAGATACATAAGACTGCGGGTCATATGGCGTTCCCCAGGATAAAGAATATTGCAGGTCAAAATCACCGGTTCTCTGTCTATCCAGAAAAGCCTGTTTTTCCTCAGCCAAAATATTCATTTTAACGCCTACAGCTGCCAAATCAGCCTGCATGGACTCGGCAATGGTGCCTTCCTGCGCATTCTTGGCGTTGTAAGAAAAAGTCACCTCGCATTTCTTGCCGTCTTTGACACGGATGCCGTCGGCGCCCTTAATCCAGCCGGCTTCATCCAGCAGTTTGTTGGCCTCTGCCGGATCATAAGCAAATGTTTGTAAAGCAATATCACAAAACGGCACGGTTTTAGCCATCAAGGTGTCGGCCTGCTCTTCAGAGCCGTTTAATATTCCCTTAATGATATTTTGCTTATTGATAGCATGTTCAAAGGCTTTACGAACCTTCAAGTCCTTGGTAACAGGTGCTTGGGTATTTAACAAAATAGCACGGGAGGCAATAGGTGGACTGAGATACGTTTTATATGCGCCTTCTTTTTCCAGCTTCTTATAAGAATCCAGGTCAATCTGGTCGCCGTCAGCCCCAAACAAGAGGTCAATTTCACCTTTTTGCAGCGCTAATAAGATTGTCTGGGGATCAGGCATGACCTTCCAAGTGATTGTAGCGACTTTTGTTTTTTCACCCCAGTAATTTTCGTTACGGATAAAGGTTGCGTACTGATTGTTCTCGTGCTTGGACAAAATCCAGGGTCCGGTTCCCGCATAGCCATTGACGCCATTGTGTGTTGCACCGTCAATAAAGCATTTAGGCGAAATGAAACGGAAAGGTCTGGTCAGCCCCAGTTCAATCAAAGTCGGATAATACGGATGCTTTAATACCAGTTTAAAGGTATGCTCATCAACAACTACATTTTCCTTAATTTCATTGACCATATCTAACCACTGGTGGCGTTTGATGTTGGCCACAATGGCATCCATATTTAATTTGACAGCTTGCGCGTTAAAAGGTTCACCATCAGTAAAAGTGATGCCTTTGCGCAAATGGAAAGTATATTCCAAACCGTCAGACGAAATTTCCCAGCTTTCCGCCAAAACCGGCACGACTTTACCACCTTCATTTTTGGTCAAACCTTCAAACACCATATTCTGAGCAGCCATTTCTCCCAGATATAAATGCGGATTGATGTCACGGATATCTTTGGTACTGGCGTAGTTAATTTCATTTTTGTTGGCAACAGCCGCATTACCACCAGTACTTTTGCCGCAGCCTGCAAGCAAGCTGGCGCACAGGGCAATTGCCATTATCATTGCTAGAACTTTTTGGAAATTCATTTGAACTCTCCTTCTTATGGGTTTTAGAATTTGTAGTTGGTAATCAAATGATAAGACGGCTTGTATTCATTAAAACCAGCTTTATTTTCATCATATGGTTTTAAATTATAATATCTGGCTTCAACATTGGCGTTTTTAGCAAATACATATTGCACGCCAAGGCCAAAGCCCTTGGCTCCTGCACCACCAATGCCATTACCGCCGCTTACTACCAAAGTACCTGGGTTGTTAGTTGAATCAACCGCATAATTTCCCAGACTTAGATAATCAAAATTGATGCCATAGGAACCAGGCTTGCTGTTGTCGATGCCTTTCCATTGTACCCGGCCCCAGTAGCCATGCTTTTGAGCATCTGACGGCAATTTGTCATGATTGTTTTCTACATATTCGCCACTAACAGTAACGTCACCGGTTTTTGTTTTAAAACCATAGGCTGTTTGGTTAACATTGTACCCGACAGAATTAGTCATGGTATCCAGATGAGCGACAGTCAGGTTAGTATTCTGGCCAATTTTTACATCCAGATTAGCTAAGGCTGCATTTGTCGCGGCCCCACTGCCTGTATAGGCGGCTAAATCACCGTAGCCGGCTGATAGTTGGGCATTGCCAAAATCATAGGTGGCGTAGGCTCCGTCAATTGAGTTGCCATCCCAGATAATTCCCTGGCCCAAAGAGGGCAATATGCGGCCAAAAGCAACGGTTGTCTGCTTATTTTTCCATTGCAGTTCAGCCCGGTCAAAGGCAGGATTGGCATAAGTTGAACTTTTACTTGAACCATCGACAGCGCGCTTATTACTGGTATGTGTTGCCACAAGACGGCTATTGAACTTTAAATTATCGGTAACATCTGCCGCAATATTTAGTCTTACTCGCTCTTGTATGCGTGTGTCGGTGTCTTTAGCGGTATTTTTAGCTTTTTGATCCCAGTTACTCTGGTAACGAATCCGGACATCACCATTGGTGATTTTTATCGGCGACGTATTTTTCTCTAATTTATCTAAACGGCTGGCAACAGTACTTGTTTCACTCAGGTTAAATTCAGGCGCAAATTCAGCCTTAAGTTTTTCAATAGTGGCTTGGGCTGCCGCATCAGCATTAGCTGATTTTGCCATGGCTTTTGCTACAATAGCTGCCATTTCACAACGGGTTAAGATGACATCTTTTTTGTAAGCTCCTCCGCCAAAGCCTTCGACGAGGCCAGCTTCCGCCAACTGGCTGATCGCATTATAGGTCCAGTGTTTTTCCGGAATTACCGCAAAAAGATTTGCCGGGACGGCCAGTGAAGTACCAGCCATACTTAAACTGAATACGGCACACAGAGCAATCATAGTTTTCTTTTTCATCAATTTTCTCCTATTCTTTTCCTCGTCAGATAATATATCAGTTCTAAAAAAGGTTCATATTGAAGATAAAAAATAATAAACCACGATAAGCTCAGCCGTTCTTAGCTGTGCTAACCGTGGTTTCAAACCAACAAATAACAGTTTTTAATTTTCATAATGT
Source organism: Sporomusa sp. KB1 (assembly GCF_007830295.1). Classification (GTDB taxonomy): domain Bacteria; phylum Bacillota; class Negativicutes; order Sporomusales; family Sporomusaceae; genus Sporomusa. The sequence goes on from NZ_VLKC01000001.1 coordinate 810,679, forward strand.
AAAATTCACTTACAGCATTCATTGCTGCATTTGTTCATAGTATAACGTACTATTTATTAGTTTACAATACCAATGTTGCTAGAATTTTATTAATTTATGTATTTTTATCTTTTTTATCAAAATAATTGTTTATGCTTTGGATTATTGTCGAATTGATAATACTATCCTGTTTTATTTTATCGAACTCATTGCCATAACATGGGGAACGCCATCACTGGCCAGGTGAATGGCAGCATTCACCTGGTACACCGTCCGGAGCATTTCCGTGGTCAGTACTGCTGCAGGCTGTCCGGCTGCATACACCTCGCCGTCAAATAAGACAACGATTTCATCGGCATAGCGGGCTGCCATATCCAGCTGATGCAATGTAACAACAGTTATCAGCTTCCTGGTTATTGTCAGTTTTTTGATTAACTCCAGCATTTCCAGTTCCCGGTGCAAATCCAAACAATTTGTCGGTTCATCCAAGAGTAAAATGCTAGGTTCGCGCACTAACGCCTGTGCGATAAACACCAGCTGCTTTTGACCGCCACTCAGCTCGCAAATATTCCTGGCAGCTAATTTTTCTATACCTAGTTGCCTGAGAATTTTCAAAACATAATTTACCTCGACATCACTGACTTTCAGGGACAGTGAATGTACTCTTCCCAAAAGAACAACCTCGAAAACACTCAAAACAGCTTTTCCACAACCTTCTTGTGAGAGGTAGCTGATCTGCTTTGCTATGTCCTGTAGCTTAAGAGTACTTAGGTTCTTACCATCCATCAGAATATCACCCTGCCCCCGCAGAATGCCGCTGATACATTTTAACAACGTAGACTTACCTGTTGCATTGGGGCCAATAACAGCCGTCATTTTTCCTGGCCCAAAGGTAAGATTGACGTTTTTTAATATTGGCTGTGAGCCATAGTCAAAAGATAAATTACTTATTTTCAGCATCACCAGTACCCTCTTTTCTGCGTCAATAGCAAAGAAAAGAAGAATGGTACGCCGATCAGCGAGGTAACAATTCCTATCGGGAAAATCGCGCCCGGAATAATCATCTTACTGCCAATAGATGCAGTCGAAAGCAGCAGGGCTCCGCCTAAAGCCGATACAGGCAAAAAAAACCGTTGATCTTCGCCTACCAGCATTCTGGCAATATGAGGTCCGACCAAACCAATAAACCCGATAGTACCTACGAAACACACTGCCGAAGCAGTTAACAACGAAATAAGCACAAATGTCTTGAGCCGCAGCTTTTCGACATTTATTCCCAGGCTTTTGGCCTTTTCATCGCCCAGCTTCAGGGCTGTAAGCTTCCATGCGTCTTTTACAAGCAGAGGAACGGCAAGGACAAGGACTGTCGCAACTACTCCCACTTTGGCCCAGGTTGCCTTCATTAAGCTGCCGAAGAGCCAAAATACTATGGCCTGAAGTGCTTCAGCGGAAGCCGTATATTGCAGCAAGGCCAATAAGGCATGAAAGAGAAACAGCAGGCCAATTCCAGCCAGTACCATGGTTTCAGCGGTAATCGTTCTGACCCTGCCGATGAAGTAAATCAACAGACAGCTTAACAGCGCAAAAACAAAAGCATTGAACGGGATAAGATAATCTTCAGGAATTGGTAGCTTACCTGCCCCCACAACAATGGCCAATGCCGCACCAAAACCGGCCCCTGCCGATATCCCCAGGGTATAGGGGCTGGCCAGTGGATTATCCAGAATGGTCTGCATCTCGGCACCGGCAATACCCAGGGTTGCGCCGACAACCAGGGCCATCAAGGCTGTCGGCAGCCGCAAGGTCCAGACAATAACCGCTGTTGTCGGCTCAACCAAACCTGTCCCCAAAACTGCATTAATTACATCTGGTACAGCTAACCACGCTGGCCCCACCAAAATATCAACAAGCAAGCTCACCGTGCATACCGCAGCGAATAGAAGCAAATATAAATACTTTTTTGCAGTAATACCATGATATATTACTTGTTCTTTTACTAGTTCCATACCCATTCTCCTCGCCTAATTTTGCAAATCCATCATCCAGACACCGCTTAGTTCAACCGGTAAAAACTTCTTGTGGAATTCCTGGAAGCTTTGCAGCGGGTCTACATCCTTAAACTCTTCGGGATAAAACTTTTTCGCTAGATATTGAATAACCACTGAATCATAGACCTCACGGGAAATAGCATGATGGATGGAAAACACTTGCTTATTCTTCACTGCGCTGAGTTCTGCCCAGCCTGTCCGTTTGGTAAAAGACTGAAGTAATTTCTGCGATTCTGCTTGGTCGGCCATGAAGCCCATACGCATGGATTCCGTTTTTTTCGGCCAATATGAACCTGTGATAATGATAATATCAGGATTAGCCTTAAGTAAAAACTCAGGATTTATTGGAGCATATTTTTCAATTTTATCCTTGGTTATATTATTACCGCCGCATTTTTCCACTAAAGCCCCCCACATATAGTTTCCATAACTATTACCATATGTAGCCGGACCTTCTGAACCGCACTCCACATAGACTTTAGGCTTAGGCTTATTAATGGCTTGCAACCGTGAGTAGATCTTATTGACCTGCTCCTGGTGATAGGCGGCCAGTTCTTGTGCCCGCTGCTCTTGTCCAAAAATTTTCCCCAGCAATTGAATGCTTTTCGTATGATTTTCGATACTTTCCAGGTGATAATCAACAAATACAGTAGGTATTCCCGCTGCTTCCAGTTTTTTTATAATATCCTGGGCTTGTTTCTGCATACTTAGCGGTAAAATAAGTACATCCGGCTTTAAGGCAATAACCTTTTCAACATTAAAGCTATCCTGATCGAGATTCCCTATATCAGGAATTTTTTCCAATTCCGGCATGGCTTCAGAATACTTTTCCCACATATCGAAGCGGTTGATCTTTAATCCATTATCCCAGCCAGCAATCTTTTGCTGTACATTTTTCCCCTCTAGCGCCAGCATGGTAATAAAGCCGCCACCGCTGCCGCTCCACTGCAGCACTACCTTATTGACCGGCGCTTTGATTTTTACCTCCCGCCCGGCAAGGTCGGTAACCTGTATTTGTTCATCTTTTTTCACTGCTGTTTGCTGTGAGCAGCCTATTAGTGCGGTAATAGCAACCAAAAATACTAAAACTACTAAGCATAGTTGTTTTAATGACGATTTCCAATTCATTGTAACTATCCCCCATTATTTTGTAGTACCCTCTGAGAAAATAAAAAACCACAAAGGATAGGACTTCTAATCGTCCAAATACCCTTCGTGGATATGTCTTACTTATTCAGCTTTAGATCTGTCCTACTAGCTAGCTCGCTGACCTTCAAGTCAGCATTTGCTGAAATTATAGCTTATTATAAACAACAATGCAATACATTCTTGTAAAACTATTCATAAATTACCAAGTTATTCGGAAACTAATCATTTTTCTTACATACACCCAAAACGCTCAATTCATATGTTACCTTCGGATAGTCTCACCCGTGTCCAAGCAAGTTCCTTCCAGGGAAACCATCAAAGCTAAGTACTTTTTCTCATCAGTACCAGTTTTTTCCCTATAGCTCACTAACAACATTTTGCACAACAAAAAAGTATGAAGCCATTCTTCTACACTGAATGGCTTCATACCACATTTTCGTCTAATGTGCTGTTATTATAGGTCTAAACAATAACATAACTTCTGTCATATTTGCAAATTTTCTTAAATTCGCTATTATTATATTAAATGTTACCATTTTCACAGAAAGCTGTAAATATTTTTTGTATAATAACATGGCGTGCTTATGATTATATAAGGAGGTCAACTATGGATATTGAAGTTTTAAAAACGATGCAAATTTTATCACAAACCAAGAGCTTCTCAAAAACGGCGGAAATACAAAATATTGTCCAATCAACAGTCAGTGCCCGTATTGCTGAGTTGGAGAAGACACTGGGACAAAAGCTATTTATAAGAGATAATCAGCGTGTGGACCTGACACAGAGCGGTCTCATGTTTCTTCCCTATGCCCAGCATATATTGGAAGAATTAGAAAACGGCAAAGCCAAATTAAATTCAGCCACCCTATTCGATGACAGTTTAGTCATCGGCAATGTATATTCCATTTTGCCAAACCTCTTATTCCCGGTTTACCGCGAATATCTGCGCAGCTTTCCCCGTATCTCGGTAAAAGCTGTTGCCGGTCATTCAACTGATATTTTGCAGTCTTTGGTAGATGGTATCATCGACATTGCGATCGTTTATCAATTACCAAGAATTCGCCGTTTTGCAACATTTTTATGTAATGAAGAAGATTTTGTTTTTATTTGTCCACCTGATGACCCGCTTGCGGACCGGACAGAAATTCCGGTTAAGGATCTGGAAAAAATCAACTTGCTGTTTCATGACTGGGGAGGAAGTTTCAGCGATTGGATTGCCCAATTATTTCCGGGCACACGCTGGTTTCATGCCAATATCGGCAATCCGTCTTTTATCGTTTCTCTTGTTGAGGAAGGTGCCGGGGCAGCCATTTTGACCCGTTCTACTGTGCAAAAAGCCCTGGCCAGAAACTCAGTCGTCGAAGTCCCCCTTACCGGCTCACCTTTGCCGCCCCGCTGGCAGACGTATGCAGTGACCCATCCCAAGCGTCTTGCCCGGCAGCCTGTTCGTGACTGGCTTGATATGATGAGTAAGTATGATCTGACAGCAGTACCTATTTAGCTGCTACTCTCTTTTTACCGGCAAAATGATGTTCGAGAAACCGTTTCCTACTGCTATGCCAATAGGCCCTTTAATTAAAATACATATCAAAAGCGCCGTAATAGCGATGGTCATGATCACCGCTTGTTTTATCCTCCAGATTTTGATACTGCAGGGACAACCGCACACCACCTATTACCATATTTTGGTAACCAAGCATAAAGCCTTTATGTCCGTTTGTCTTGACTGTTCCAAAGCCGCTAAAATTTCCATAATTTCCCGGTAAGGCGTTTTTCTCAATATCCCGGTAGATTATGGCTAAAGCCTGATCGTGTGGTATACGGTTGTTTACAAGACCCTCGTATGAATAAAATCCTGTTTGCCGTTTGCCACTTACCCAGTTGTACGATATTTGTGCAGCCCATGCATCCGGTGATCCCGGAGCATCGGATTTTGTATAATCGAATACGCCGGTGATCCCCTTTTTCATTTCCCTGGAAAGACCTGCTTCTACATAGTTGGCTGCCGGAACACCGGCTTTGGCACTGGCATCGGCAGAAATATAGCTTATATTATATTCAAAGGATTTCTCCGGCGCAAAATTCAAATTTACCCCTCTTACATTGGTATTATTTTCCGGGATCACCCAATAGCCATCCAGCCTGGCCTTGCCAAACTGATGTTTAAGTGCAAAGCCGTCAGCATCTCCCTGCAATGCCATGGTAAAATAGCGCCCAACAGCCAACGGCAGCCGGCCAGCCTGAAACTGGTCAATGCCAAAAAAATCTTTCACTTGGACAAAACTGCGGGTAAAACGCATCTCGTTGGTTGCACCGCCGCTGGCACTGCTGCCGCTGCCGAATTTGCCGTTGGCCTGAATACGCGATTTATAGCTCACCCGGTCATTGAAGTCAGCATTGATATGCAGCCGCTGCCGCCAATTATAGGCACTGCTGCCGGCATGTTCCACACTGTCCACATCCATGGCTTCAATTAAGGTCTCGCCGTCAATCATAACCGACGTTTTCTTGGCTCCGGTTTGTTTTGCCGGCTGAGCCGCCGGCTCTTGCGGGAAGTATTGTGCCGTTTGCACCGTCCGGACGCCAAGCGTATTGAGTTCTACGGCAAATTTCTGCGCCAGCCGGTTAATCTTGGCCTTTTGCTGTGTGTCGGCCCGTTCATATTTACTTAGAGCATTGGCTAAAAACCGGGCCATTTCAAAGCGGGTCGCGATTTTGTTCTTGTCATATACAGACGCATCATAGCCCACAATCAGCTTGTCCTGCACCAAGGCGTCAATTTCTGCGTAAGCCCAATGATTGGGGGGAACATCGGCATAAGGATTCCCTTCCGCCGACACCCCGCCAAGACCTGTCAGCAACATTAAAGAAAGACCTGCAATTATTTGTTTTCTTATTTGTTTTTTCACTTGTTTCTCCCTCAGCTTCTGTTGTTAGATATCATCTACGAACTCAAAGCAGTACCAGTGATCACACTATTTTTCGACAACCAGCATAAACATTGGCGTCGAGCGGTATAGTATCTTTTTCTTATCGTCATAAACCCGGTCGCCGATATCAGTTTCGCAATAGATCTTTTTATAACCAAGTTCTATAAGTGTGCCAATATCCCATTGTGGTCTGATCCGCTGGCACATCGGCATACTTTTTCTGTAATCAATCATTTCCGCAGTAAACTGCGGCGGCTCTTCTCCAAATAACCTCACGTATTCTTGTTCGTCCGCCTGGTATTTTTTCATATATTCTTCATTAAATAATCCTATGTTCCAATTCGCATCAAAGATTACGATCTTACCGTCCGGCTTCAAAACCCGTTGCCATTCGCTATATGCTTGCCTGGCATCAATTAAAGTCCATGCTACGTTCCGGCTAATAATAAGGTCAAAGCTCTCGTTGTCAAATTCCAGCTTTTGTCCGTCAGAGACTCTAAAGTCGGCAGTTATACCGGCATTTTTGGCATTGGCCTTTGCTTCCGCAAGCATTGCCTCGGTGCAATCAATGGCCGTCACATCATGTCCTGCCTGGGACATGATGATTGCGAAAAAACCTGGTCCGGTGCCTACGTCAAGAATCTTCATCTTTGTGCTTTTCCCAGCGTTTTCAAGGATAATATCCGTCCATGCCTGTTTTTTAAAGCAGTTTAACTCTTCTTGGATTATATTGCTATAGTTATTGGAACTGTCTGTCCAGTTTTTAAGCAATTTTTCTTCTTGATTCACTTATATCCACCTCTGCATCGTTTTTTAAAATATAGATACGCAGCCAATACGATAACGCATCTGTATTTTATGTGATTATTATTTTACGTCAAGCTTCTGCCATTCGATTGGTGCATAGTTATTAACGCCAATTTCAAATCCTTTTATTTTATTTGTATTAACAGCGAAGGAAGTAATTGGATAGTAGATAGGAATAGTCAGCGCTTCTTCACTGATAAATTTGAATACCGTATCGTAATTTTTTTGCCTTTCTGTTTTGTCAAGAGTACATAAGGTTTTTACAATATTGTTATATAGCTCTTCGTCATACCATACTTTTGCCGCTTTGCTTGTAGCAAGAATGGAGAACATCTCAAGCGATGAACCGTGCGGTACCCAAGAGTCTGAAGAGGTTCTCATCAGCGCTATATCAAACGCCTTGGTATTCATGGTTGCATCTTCATAGCCGTTTTTATCCAAAATCTTAAGATTTACTTTTATGCCAACAGCTGAAAATTCAGCTTGCACAAACTCCGCCATTTGCTTCCATTCAGGAAATTCTCCTGTTGATAATACAAAGTTAAACTCCAGCTTTTTCCCGCTTTTCTCGCGAATGCCATCACCATCTGTATCAGTATACCCGGCAGCTTCCAGCAATTGTTTGGCCTTTTCTTTGTCATTGGCAAATCCATAATTGTTTTCATTGGTAGTATAAGGAATGCCGGGTTGATACAAACCATTAGCGCCTGCCCCAATGTTGTCAAACAGGTTTGCTGCAATGCTGGGCTTGTTAATAGCATAGTTCATGGCCAAACGGACATTTTTATCTTGAAAGGCTTCTACCTTTTGATTGAAAGCAATAAAATGCGAACACATGGATCCTTTGGTGTATATGTCAAATTTGCCTGTCTTTTTCAGCTCTATAAGACTCTCCATCGGGATTTTGCCGATAAGATCGCCGCCGAGAATATCAATCTCGCCGCTTTGCAGCGCTAACGATCTCGCTTGCGCATCAGTTATTACCTTAAAGGTTATCTTATCCACTTTAGGTTTTTCTCCCCAGTAATAGGGGTTGGGCACAAGGGTAAATTCCTGATCTTTGGTATAGGATTCGACCATCCAGGGACCTGTGCCAACAGGTTTGACAAATTTGCCTTTATCATTGCCTTCCATTTTGGCGATGGAGGCAGGGCTTAAAAAGCGTACAGGCCGTGGGTATGTTAACTCAGTCAAAATCGGATAGGCACCGCTCTTAAATACAATTTTAACGGTATAATCATCCAGTGCTTCCATGCTCTCCACATTGGCCGCGCTTAGGATGGCATGACGGTCATTGTTCACCCATCTTTTCAGGTTGAAGATAATTGCCGCCGCATTAAAGTCAGTGCCATCAGAAAATTTCACTCCTTGCCGCAGCTTAAAGGTATAGGTTTTTCCGTCCGGAGAAATGTCCCAACTGGTAGCAAGCTGCGGCAGAATTTTTCCCTCGCCGCCATCTTCGACAAAGCCCTCATAAAGCATTTTATATAAAAAGTGCGGCCCATTATAGCTGGCAGCATCCAATTCACTCAAGGCACCGTCACGATAGATGGCCACGACGATTTCTTTGGCACCTTTTGACTTATTTGCTTCTGGGGAACTGCTTTTGCCGCAGCCGGTAAGGATCAGGCAGGTACATAGCAACAATGCAATAATGGTTGTGAAATAGTTTTTTTTCATTTCTTCTCTCCTAACAAAAAATTAGTGATTATAGTAAAAATGACAGGCTATATAATGTTCGCCAGTCTTTGGCACTAAGGATGGCTGCTCAGCTTTGCAAACTTCTTGCGTATAAAGACAACGATTCTGGAAAACACATCCTCTCTCAGGTATTTTTAATTCTTCTTCATCTTTATACAGCACCATTTTTTTCTCCCTTTTTTGGGGATCAGGAATAAGGGTTGCCGCCAGCAACGCCTTTGTGTAGGGGTGCTGTACATCGCCATTGATATTGGAAATGATTTCCACGATATTGCCAAGATACATGACAACAACCCTGTCACATATCTTGTTGACTGCGGCTATGTCATGGGAAATAAACAAATAGGTAAGAGCAAACTGCTGTTTCAGATCGGTTAGCAAGGTTAAAATCTGATTTTTCATAGCATAGTCGATGCTGGAAACGGCCTCGTCGCATACGACAAATTCCGGATTCAGGATCAACGCTCTGGCGATACCTACCCTTTGCCTTTGACCTCCGGACATTTCGTGGCCGTATCTGGTCAGATAGGTTTGGTCAAGCCCGACTTTCTCCAACATGGCAATGATTTTTTCTCTTTTTTTCTCAGTTGATTCCTGGCTGTAATTATTGAGGGGTTCACTGATGATTTGTTCGACCGTAAAATACGGATTAAAGGCATTGGCGCTGCCTTGAAAAATCATTTGCATGCTGTTTCTGATCTTGCGCATTTGATTAAAGGAATAGTCTGTTATATCCTGCTGATTAAATATGATTCTTCCCCTACTGGGCTGCTCCAGCTTTAACAGCATTTTCCCTAAAGTGCTTTTACCGCAGCCCGACTCGCCGACCAGCCCCAGGATTTCACCTTTTTTAATGGTTAAATTCGTATTATATACAGCGTATACCCGGGGCTTTGCTTTGTTGTTATAGCATTTATAAAGGTTTGTTATTTCAAATAAATTCACACTTTCACCCATTTTCACAATTAAAAAATTGCAGCAAGCAGAGCTTTTGTATACTCATGCTTTGGCGATTCGAACACGTCGTATACGGTGCCGCTGTCTACTATCTTGCCGTCCTTCAACACATAAACATCATCTGCCATTTGGGCAACAACCCCTAAATCATGGGTTATTAACACGATAGCCATACCTCTATTTTTTAAGTGCAGCAGTTCTTCAAGTATGGCAGCTTGTGTTGTTAAATCCAGTGATGAGGTTGGCTCATCAGCGATTAAGACCTGGGATTGAGCCAGCAGTCCCATCGCTACCATCACTCTTTGGCACATACCGCCGCTTAGCTCAAAAGAGTAGCTTTCCAGGATTTGATCGGCATTTTTCAAACCAACGCGGGCAAGTACATCCTTGAACAGGCTTACGGCATCTTTATTGCTTATCGCTTGTTTGCTGTGGGTACGAATTACTTCGAAAAAATGACTTTTCACCTTAAAAACAGGATTCATGGAACTGGTCGGCTCCTGAAAGATCATTGATATTTCCTTGCCTCTAATTTTCATAAGCTGTTTTTCCTGCAAATCCCTGAGGTTAACCCCGTTAAGCCATATTTCTCCGTCAATAATTTTTCCCGGATCATCAATCAAATTAAGGATGGATAATGACATAACCGACTTGCCGCTGCCGGAGCCGCCGACAATGGCGGTTATTCTGCCTTTGTACACATCAAGACTGACCCCATCTACGGCTTTTATTACCTGTCCTTCCAAGTAGAAATAGGTTTTAAGGTTCTTTATGGATAAAACCGGCTGCTCAGCCATGTTGCTCGTCACCCTCCTTGACTGCCGCTCTATAGCCTGAAGTAGGGCTAAGAACATCATTCAGTCCTTCACCAAATACATTGAAGGCAAACACAACAAGCATAATAGCCAGTCCAGGCCAAAGCAGCATTAATGGCTGTGAGGTTAAATACTGTCTGCTGTCACTCAACATAACACCCCAATCGGCAATGGGCGGCTGTGAGCCAAGCCCAATAAAGGAAAATCCGGCAACGTGCATAATAACCGCAGCAATTCTAAGCGTTGCCAGTACAATGACCGGAGAAATAACATTCAGGGTGATGTGCCTTAAAATTACGGATGTCCGACTGCTGCCTGCAGCAATAGCCGCCATTACAAACTCTTTTTCCTTAAGCTTTATAACCATACTTCGTACAATTCTGGCAAAAGGCGCCCACCAAAGTACAATAAAAACAATCATGATATTAACAATACTCGGTCCCAGCACACCTACAACCGCTAAAGCAAGCAAGCTTGACGGAAAGGTTGACGCAATATCGGCCAGACGCATGATGGCATTATCAAGCCATCCGCCCAGATAGCCTGCCATAATGCCGAGAGGAACACCAATCATCAGCATCAGGACTGTAGCCAAAATTGCGGTAGAGAGGCTTGTCCTAATGCCATAGATCAGTCGTGACAATACACAGCGGCCGAGATGATCGGTTCCCAGCGGGAATTCGGTGCATGGCTTGAGCAATTTCTGGTTAAGATCAACCGAATAGGGATCATGGGGAGACAGAACAGGGGCAAAAATACCTGCCAAAACAAAAACGCTTATAATGATGAATCCCAGCATGGCCAATTTTTGTTTTTTTAATTTAACCAGTAGGCTATTTTTCAAGAGTATGACCATTCCTTTCTAACCATAAAGCTGGTTATTCCATTCTTATTCTAGGGTCGATATAGAGGTATAAAATATCAAGTAAAAGATTTATGATTATATAAGTTACAGCAACAATGATTATATAGCCCTGTATAACAGGTAAATCTTTCAGATTAATACTGTCAACGGCAAATTTCCCTATTCCGTTCCAGGAAAAAATGGTTTCACAAGCAAATTGACCTGCTAAAAGTTTGCCAAAGTCTACGCCGATAAGGGTTATACAGGGAAGCACTGCATTTTTCAGGCCATGCTTCAGCAAAGCGGCATTTTTGCTAAGACCTCTTGCTCTTGCCGCTCGCACATAGTCGTAACTATTTATTTCAATGAGATTATTTCTTAAAATTCTTATATAAATAGCTGCGAAATGTACGCTGAGGGTTACGGCAGGCAACAGTATATTTTGCAGTTTGCTGCCGGAAATAACCGGAACAAGTTTCAACTGAACGGCAAATATATATAACAGCATTAGACCAAGCCAGAAATCCGGCATGGTTGCACCGGCAGTAGACACAATTCTGAAAAAGTGGTCAAGCAGCGAATCCTTGTATCGCGCTGAAATAAGGGCTATCGGTATAGCCAGCAAAATGGAAATAAACATTGCTGCCACAGCCAGCATAAAGGTTGCGGGGTATCTTGACAATATTTCGTCGGCAACAGGCTTGTTTGTTTGAAAAGATATTCCAAAATCAAAATGAACTGCTTTCATCAGCCAATTTACATACTGGGTAAGCAGCGGTGCATTTAGCCCCAACTCTTCCCGCACAGCGTCAATATTTTTTTTAGTAACTTCCAAGCCCTGACTGCGCAAGGTTATCTCTGCCACATCACCAGATGACATATTGCTTAACGCAAAGGCTAAAATAGTTACAATAATTAGCAGAGGAATTATTTGCAACAGCCTTTTAAAAATAAATGTGAACTTTTTCATACCTTTTCAACCTTTCCTGCAACAGCGCCCGCTCTTACCTTCCGTCATAACTTTTTTATGTCGAATCATAAAAAAAGAAGGTCCAAACAAGATGCATATAATATATGCATCTTGTTTGGACCTTCATGGCCTGTCGTTTCATAACAATATGATTATTTTATGACATCTACTGAGTAAACGAGACATTATTTCATATAATGTCATATTTCTACTTTCTTGTAGAATTTATTGTAGAAAACCAACTGATACCAGTATAAATAAAAAAGTTTATATTTGTAAAATGAAACATATCGATAACTGCTATTGATATGTTTAATACACCATCGACGTTCTACTGATCAATTATTTATCAACACATACGATAAAGGACTGACTATGTGCTCGTGTTTGGCAGTTTTATACTGCCTTTCACAGTCTTTTTCCACGATAAGGCGATGCAGCCGCCAATAATCAGCATACCGCCCGTTACTGTAAGCATGTCCGGAACTTCCCGCCAAAACAGGAAGCCCCACAGGGCATTATATACAATTCCGCTGTAACCGACTACATTCACCATCACCACATTGCCGTGAGTGAAAGCCTTGGTCATGAATACCTGCGCTGCCAAGGAAACCAGACCAATACTAATCAGGTATAGCCATTCGGCCAGGTTGGGAACAACAAAGTCTTGCCACATAAGCGGCACAGACAGCAGTGTGGTAGCCGCCATAAAGTAAAAAATGATTTCAAAGGTATGATGGCTTTTACTTAAATGCCGGATGGTAATCGATACCCCAGCGCCCAGCAAAGCGCAGAATACGCCATACAAGGCATCCACAGAATAGCTGGAAAACTGAAACGGCTTTACTGTCAGCACAGCGCCGGTAAAAAACAGCGGCAGAATATAAACAGCACGTGGCGGCAGTTGTTCCTTAAGAACAACTGCCGAAAGGATCAATACAAATACCGGCGCTAAATTGACCAGTACACTAACGTCCATGAGTGGGAGCCGGGAAATAGCGTAAAAGTAAACAAGCATATATAAAGCACCCAAAATTCCGCGCAATGTCAGAGCAGATATCCCCTGACGGGAAAAGCAGATATTACGATAGCGCATCAGACTGTAAATCACGATTGTCCCGATAATGCTCCGGAAAAACGCAATTTCCGATGACGGAATAGATAGGGCAGTAGCTTTCACCAGAGCATTCATCACACTAAATGTCAAAGGCGATAATAAAGCAAAGATCATATCTGTTGGCATTGTTAAACTCCAATCAATTTAGTAAAAGCTCGAATCACCCGGTTGCTACCTGTGAATTAACGTTGACAGCCTCTGCATGGCGTCGATGCACTGAGCGTTGAGTCTGGCATAAGATAAGAGCGCCAATACTCTAGCAGAATCTTACCTACCAGCGGGCTCATCAGCATCGGGAAAAACGCCGCTAGTAAAACACCAAAAACAGCAACTATCCCGATATATACACACGCTGTGCCCGCAAATCGTCCATTGGTTCATTGTATCCTCCCGTATTCAGTCATAAATGACATGCGATTTCATGCCCTGGTTCAATTTCTTATTTTTCTATTAAAACGAACCGAAATATGTAGGCTTGTTCATAGACCGATTTCATCCTGTCAGCAATGCACAAGAAACCTTCGTCCTTAGAGTCCACGCCAATAAATCCCTGGGGACGGCGGCGCTGGATTTCTACCTGAAAGCCTTCCTCAGCAAATGTTTTTGTGATGAAATCCAAAGTATGGGGGTTAGACTCAACCAGACTATTTTTGTTGATCCAGTCGGTGAAATGCTGCAAACTGTCATTATTAGTCAGGTCAGTATAGGTTGCATAATACACCCCGCCTGGTTTTAGCATCTGCTTTACCTTCCAGGCATGAGTTTTCAGGTCTTTAATCAAATAAATGACAGCCTGGCTGATAGCCAGGTCAAACCGATTGGCAAACTGTTCTGGCGTAGTTGTTGCCACATAGGTAAGCGGTAGGCCGCCTTTACGAGCATTAGCAACAGTAATTGACTCTTGCGCCAAATCAATACCCATGCCTTCTTTAAACGGCTTAGCCTGATATAGATACCGCAAAAAACCACCTTGGTTACAGCCGAAGTCAAGTACCGCCATATCGGATAGATCCTGTTCCTGGATTAAATGGATAACCTCCCGCCAACCTCTTTTATGACGATCCTCCATTTGTTGCTCGCCTTCTGTACGGTTTTGCCACCATACATCATACAGCTTATCTTTTTGTAGCATAGTCTTTTCCTCCCATTTTGCAGAAATATTGCCTGAAAAATATCTATTCATCTTTGCAAGCGACAGTGAAGCAATCTTACGACAACGAGGGGATTGCTCAACTGTATCAGTAGGATATGCCTAAGTCCAAGTGAAATGCAAGAGGTAGTAGAAGCAATTTGCAATTGCTTCTACTACCTCTCAACCAGTTATTTTGAGGCACAAATGGCAAACATAGGCGTAGGCTTATATAACAATTGCTCTATTTCATCATGAACCATGGAACTGATATTGTCTTGAACCTCAACCTGTCGAAAACCGCAATTACGAAAAGCTTGCTCATCCCACAACGGTCGTTTTTCATAGGTCAATGGCAACTTACGGGCAATAGCCTCATTTTCTTTTCGCTGCATAGGTGAAATATTTTGTTTGTAACCTTTTTCTATTGCCATTTGCAGATACTTGTCACATTCGCCCTGAAGAGCCGGGTCACTCAGACCTAAATGCCAATTTGCATCAAAAACCAGTGCTTTTCCTGTTGGTTTTAACAGCCTGTGCCATTCTTGATAGACTTCCATGGGGTTTGGCAGTAACCAAGTTACGTTTCTAGACACAATTAAATCCAAACTTTCCTTGGGCAAGTCAACATCATGGGCATCAGCCTTCAAAAATCGTATGTTCTTTCCGGCTGACACAGCATTTTGCCGCGCTTCTTTCAACATTTCTTCACATTTGTCAATGGCTGTAACCGAATAGTTCATTCCAGCCAGCAAAATGGCGAAAAATCCCGGCCCGGTCCCCACATCTAACACCGTAAGATTTTCTTGCTCACCCGCGTACTTACGCAGTAACGACTCCCATGCCTGTTTTTTCTGGCAGACCATTTCCCGTTTTATAAGATCACTATAGCTATCAGCACGTCCATTCCAGTAAGTTTCAATACGTTGTTCCAGCATACCGATTATCTCCTTTATAAAACAAATTTTAACTATACCTTCGCTATATTACTCAACAACTTAGTACTGGTGATATATATCTCCCCCTGAAAAACAAAAACCACAAAGGATCGGACTGTAACGTCCAAATACCCTTCGTGGATATGTCTTACTTATTGAGATTTAGATACTAAATCTACTAGCTAGCTCACCGACCTTCAAGTCAGTATGTGCTAAAATTATAGCTTATTATGATCAACAGTACAATACATTATTGTGAAATATTTTACTATTTTATTGAGTATATATGTTGACATAGTTTTACAAAAACGTGTATGATTAATACAAATATAAGAATCATGAAGATTCTAAAATCGAGGTATGAAGCCTAGGGGTATTTCCCTTATGCTTTCATACCTTTTTTATTTATGGTGGTGCAATGGTTAACAATTTACTTTTTCAAAAAGCGGTTCGTTTCCTTATTGCTCTGTTTATTATTTTAACTATCAATTTCTTTCTACCCCGGCTAATGCCTGGCGACCCAGCAGTCACACTGCTGGGGCAGGATGCGGCGGTTATAACCGGGTCCGATTTTACTGAACTAAGAAGCAAATATGGTTTGGACAAACCTCTCTCTGAACAATATCTGGCATACTGGCAAGACTTAGCCCAGGGTGAACTTGGCTACTCTTATCATTACCGCCAGCCTGTCACACAAGCAATTAAACAGCACTTAGGGTGGACACTGGCCTTGCTCATTCCCGTGGTAGTGCTTTCGTCGTTATTGGCGATTATTCTCGGTACAATCGCCGGTTGGAAAGCCGGCTCCAGAGTTGACAGTGCCATAACCTGCAGTTCACTTTTCATGTATTCACTACCACAATTTCTTATTGCCATGCTGCTGCTCAAGGTATTCGCCTTTGAACTGCGGCTCTTTCCACTTGGCGGTCTGGTTTCAGGCAACAGCAATTCAACCTTCACTTACCTCTTGGATACCGCGTGGCATTTAGTATTGCCGGTACTGGCCCTGACAGTGTCAGCCACCTCGTCCAAGTTCCTGGTCCTGCGCAACAGTGTTGCTAAAGAGCGGTATGAAGACTATATTACTTACGCCACAGCCAAAGGACTATCCACCTGGCGCATACTGGCTGTGCATCTACTGCGCAACGCTTGTCTGCCATTGCTAAGTCTAATTGCCTTGAACATCGGTTTTATTGTATCAGGGGCCTTAGTAGTTGAGATTGTATTTTCCATCAGCGGTATGGGCACAGTTATTTACGAGGCTGCCATTTATCGTGATTATCCACTGTTGCAAGGCTGTTTTTTGATTCTCACTGTATTCGTGGTTTTGTCCAACACACTGGCTGACTTAGCTTATGGTATTGCTGACCCGCGCATTTCTCGTTCACACTAATATCACGGAGGCTTTTTCTATGCCCTCATACCGACACCTGTCTACGCCGGCGTACTGTGGCCTGTTTTTGTTATTGATACTGATACTTGTCGCGCTACTGGCCCCAATAGTAGCACCTTATTCACCATCTGAGCGGTTTACGCCTTTTGCCCTACCCTCAGCAACCCATCCTTTGGGCTGTGATGATATCGGCCATGATATTTTAACCCAACTAATCCTTGCCAGCCGTATCTCCTTGCTTGTCGGGCTCACAGCTGCGATTGCCTCTGCCGGATTAGGCGCAGCTATCGGTATTCTGGCAGGTTACTGCCGCCGGGGTTATCTAGCTTACTTCCTAAACAGTTTCATTGATATTGTCCTGCTTATTCCTATGCTGCCGCTCATGATTGCCTTAGCTGCTTATCTGGGGCCAAGCCTGGGAAATATCATTGCAATTATTGGTCTATTAGGCTGGTGTTCAACAGCCAGAGTAGTTAAGTCCCGGGTGCTGCAGCTTAGAGATCTGCCTTTTGTGGAAGCCTTACAGGGACTGGGCATCCCGGAACATCAAATAATCCTAAAACATATTGTACCCAACGTGGTTGAGGTCATTGCCGCCAAGTTTATTCTCTCTGTGGCATACGCTATGCTGAGTGAGTCGGCACTTAGTTTTCTCGGACTTGGCGACCCTTTGACCATAAGTTGGGGTACTATCCTCTATTATTCCTTCCATCGCGGCGGTTTTGTCAATAATCTTTGGCACTGGTATCTGCCGCCTGGCCTGTGTATTGCAGCTGCCACACTGGGCTTTACACTACTCGGCTTTTATCTGGAGCAACTATCCAGAGACAACAAGCTGCAGACATTGACGGAGGATTCAGCCCATGTTGCTTAGCATTGACCATTTACGCGTCACTTTTACGGTTGGTTCATCAGTCCTGCAAGCGGTAAATGAAGTCAGTCTTGCTCTTGAAGAAAAAGCGAAAACAGCCATTATCGGTGAAACAGGCTGTGGCAAGTCAGTATTGGCGATGGCTGTCGCCGGTATTTTACCAGATAATGCCCAATCGCGTGGAATTATCACTTGGGAAAACACACCGCTATCTGAACAACTATTAAAAACTATTCGCGGTAACGAGTTATCCCTCATTCCGCAAAATCCACTGGGTAGTCTCAATCCGGTACTAACAGCAGGCTTCCAGGTGAGCGAAGCCCTGGTAAGAGTCAGGCCTGCCTTGAGCAAGCTTGCCCTTTATCATAACACACTTGAACTTTTTCATGCTGCCGGACTTGACCAGCCCCAGACAGTCTATCATTCCTATCCCCATCAGCTGTCTGGCGGTATGGCGCAGCGGGTGTTACTGGCAGCCGCTATGGCTGGCACACCCAAACTGGTTATTGCTGATGAACCAACGAAAGGACTTGACCTTGACACCCGTAATCAAAATGTTCTACTCCTGCACAAAGTATTTGAAAACAGTGCCTTGCTCCTGATTACTCACGATATTGGGGTTGCCGCCACTTGCCAGTCAATCATCGTTATGTACGCCGGTAAGATTGTAGAAACAGGCCAGGCTGAAGCACTAGTAACAAACCCGTTGCATCCCTATACCTGCCAGTTATTAGCCGCCCACCCATCACAAGGTCTTATTCCCATTCCCGGTTTGCCAGCCAATATGACCAAACTGGCTGCTGGCTGCCGTTTTTCCGACCGCTGCGCTCTTCATGGCAAGTTAAACGCTGCTCAAAGCCAACTTTGCCTAGCCAAACACCCCGCCCTTAAAAAACGCGGAGCAACCTCTGCTGTGAGGTGCTGGCATGCTTGAAGTTATCCAGCTAACCAAACATTTTACCCAAGGCTTACTAAAAAGGAAAACTACCTATGCTGTACAAAATGTCTCCTTTCAGGTGCCGCCGGGAAAAACCCTGGGAATTATGGGGACAAGCGGCAGCGGTAAATCAACAGTGGCTCGACTGATTGCCGGCCTCATCCGGCCTACGGCTGGCCAGATTGTGTACCAGGGAACGGTTCTAAGCAGCTTACCTGCTGCCGAGCTAAGACACTTTCACCGCAAGCTGCAGCTGGTTTGCCAACACCCCGGCCTGGCCCTTGATCCCCGGCAGACAATCGCCGACGCCCTGCTTGAACCACTTTATGTCCATAAGTTAATCCAATCCCGCAGCCAAGCCTTGAGCAAACTGGACAATCTTTTACATATCACACAGCTGTCGCCAGACGTGCTGCCAAAATATCCCTGGCAAATTTCCGGTGGGCAGGCGCAGCGCATCGTTATCGCCAGAGCGTTAGGACTTGAACCTGAGGTGCTCATCGCCGATGAGCCTACTGCCATGCTGGATATATCTGTACAAGCCCAAATCCTCACCCTGCTCAAAACCATTCAGCAGCAAACAGGCCTCAGCCTGATCTTAATTTCCCATGACCCTGACGTTATCAAAGCCTGTGCTGACCACATGATCAGCATGGTGAACGGTAAAGTTGCTGCATCTGGCCGCCCTTCAGAGCTTCTTACCCAGTCAGGCAATCTATTTTCCTTGCGCCAGGCAATGCTAAACCAAAGCAATGGAGGAATTCAATGAGGCGTTTTACTACTCTCGGACTCTTAGTAATCCTGATTTTCACCTACCTGCTCACAGGCTGCGGCAATAATAAGCAAGCCGCTGCCGACACTTCTCAGACAATCCCTTCCCTGACAATTGGCACAACCATGAAGATGGAAGGCATCAATATTGAGGACTACTACTTTGGGATACTGCGCGCCATCTTCACCCACAAGGGACTTGTCAAGCTGGATGAGAACGGTAATTTCGCCGGTGACTTGGCTAAGTCCTGGAGTACCACTGACGGCCAAACCTGGACATTTCTTCTGCAGGACGGCGTCACTTGGCATGACGGTACCAAGGTCACAGCCGCTGATGTGAAATTTACTATCGAATACAACATCAAACACAGTATCGAATATAAAAGTCACTTTGCCTTGGTACAATCAATTGCGACCCCTGATGATACGACAGTCATTATCACGCTTACCAAGCCCAATCCCCGTTTTCTTGTCAATTTACTCGTACTTAGAACCCTACCGCAGCATATTTTTACTTCAGTGGACAACCCAGCTTCATACAATGACCCTAAAGCAGCCATTGGCTGTGGGCCCTATAAATTTGAAAAGTTAGACACTCATGCCGGTATTGTCACTTTCAAGGCCAACAATACCTACTATCGCGGTACACCGCCAATTCCTGAAATAAAGGTGCGGCTGTTTAAAAATTCGGATGCACTTTACATGGCTTTACAAAATGGTGAGGTGGATTTGCCGTATACCTATTCGGCAGGAACCGACCCCATCTATGCCACTAATCTGGCTAAGAACTCCCGGATAAAACTTATGAATATTCCAAATCTCGGTGTCGGCAAAGCGCTGATATTCAATGTCACTAAGCCCTTCGTCAATGACCCCCAGGTTCGCACCGCGTTATCCTATGCCATTGATTATAACGAGCTTGTCCGTTTGTTTGCCGCCAATAATGGCGTTGTACCCACTGCTGGTTTTGCGCCCCATGGCACACCCGGATTTATTGAGACCCGCCCGCTGGAATTTAGTCCAGACAAAGCCAGGCTATTGTTGGACCAAGCAGGCTATCGCCTTGCCGAAAGCGATGTCAGGGAAAAGGATGGCCAACCACTTACCTTTGAACTGCTCCTTAGAAACGACATCCCGGAAAACATCAGGCTGGCCGAGCTTCTACAGAAATATTTTGCCAACATTGGCGTTAAGCTTACCCTGAAAACAGTGGATGCCACACTCTACCGGACAATCTGCGACAAGGATAAATCCCATATCAGCCTTTTATCCCGTACCACTCCCTGGGGCATGATGATGTGGGCCGGAATGGGTACAGGCTATATGGATGCCCGCAATATTGGCTGGGCCATGGTGAGCGACGCCAAATTTAAAGACCTTGTAGACAATATGAATAGCACCCTTGACCCTGAGCTGTACAAAAAACACAGTGCTGGTTTGCAGCAATATTATGCAGAAAACCTCCCCGCCATCCCCCTCTATTGGGATAGTTTCATCCAGCCGCATAACGCTGCTTTGACAGGCTGGAAGGTAAGTCCCATGTACGGAATTCTTAATGAAGAAACATGGTACAGCCTGCAAAAGGCTGTACCATAATGAGAGGAGAAAAATTAATCATGAAAAGAACTCGCCACAAATTAGCCCTTATGTCGGCTCTGGCCGGCATGCTGCTGACAGCTTCGCCCGGTTATGCCGAAACCCCGGAGGACAACAGTAACCAATTTGATTTAGACACAATTGTTGTAACAGCCACCAAAACCGAAAAAAGCATCAAAGAAGTTCCTGCCAGTGTATCGGTGATTACTGCAGAAGATTTAGCCAAAGCAAATATTAAAACCCTTGATCAGGCATTGCAGTACGTGCCAGGCATGTATGTGAAAGAATCGCAAGGAATGATGGGAACTAAGATTTCGCTGCGCGGCATGACGCAAAGCCAGGTACTTGTTCTCATGGATGGCATTCCCCTAAATAACGGCTATTCCGGCGGCGCGAACTGGAGCAATATTCCGCTAGCAATGATTGAACGCATCGAAGTCATCAAGGGCTCATTTTCCTCCCTGTATGGCACAAACGCCATGGGGGGTGTTATTAATATTATTACTAAAACAGACGCAAAACCACAGACAATTGTCACAGGTGGGTTTGGTGAGAACGGTACAACAACTAGTTCCTTCTTCACCAGCGGTCAAAGCGATAATAAAAAATTTCAGTATGTAATAAGTTATGACAAACGGGATGTTGATGGTTATGTAAATCAGCCGGAACAGCTGCCAGGAGGAAACCGTTATGGCAAATTTGCTACTAAGAATGAAAATACCGGTATAAAATTAATGTATGATTTCAGCGAAGGCGAACGCCTGTCCATATTGCGAACAGAAAGCGATTATACTTATGGCTATTACAATGGTGGCAAGGATAAAGGCCAGCGCAAATTGGAACTCACCGGCATTAATTATGAAAAAAAGCTGGATGACACCAAAGAGCTCAAATTGCACCTGGGCGAACAAAACTATAAAAAATACTGGCAAATCGCCGGTGGCAATGGTCCTTCTCCCAATCCGGTCAAAACCCAAGAAGCCGATATTAGTTTAAACTGGGCTGTCGATAAGAAGAACCTGCTTACCTTTGGCGTTGCCACCAGAGAAGACGAGGGTTCCCAGTACAACAAAGCCGGCAAACTGACAGCTACCGCTACCGCCAAAACCAATGCCGTCTATCTGCAGGACGAAATCACTATGAATCCCAAAAGCACCCTCTATTTGGGCGCGCGTTATGATGAATGGAAAACCAGCGACACAGTAAAAAACGGCAAAACTCTTGCCGACAGAAGCATAAGCAATGTATCGCCCAAAGCTTCCTTTCATTACAAAGCCGATGACAAAGTAACCTTGTATGCTTCTGCTGGCAAAGCTTTTAACAGCCCGAAAATCATGAATGTGGTATTTGATTATAATAACCTGCAGGCCAACGCAGACTTAGAGCCAGAAGAAATGACCTCCTATGAAATCGGCGCCTATTTGTCTGCCAGCCCCAAAACTACAACAAAACTTGCTTTGTTTAAAAATGATGTAAATTTAATTTACCAGGGTGCCAACCGTTGGCAGCAGGGAGACGCAGAAATCTGCGGTTTTGAAGCGGAAATCAATCATAAATTCACACCTGAATTAACTGGCTTTATCAATTACACCTATAATGATGCCAAATTTACCAATAACCCCAATGGTTATACCGGCAACCGCATTCCGACAGTCCCCAAGGATACCGTGACCTTTGGCTGCACCTACGCCAAAGATAAATGGACGACCAATTTATTGGGACGCTATATTGGCACTGCTTATGAAGATGAAGAAAACACCTATGGGTTCATGAGCCATTTTGTTGCCGATGTAAAACTTAATTATGCCATGTCGAAAAACACCAGCTTAGCACTTTCTGTCGATAATATTTTTGACAGAGAATATACTCAACGTGTTGACACATTTGATATTTATGCACCTGGACGTGTTGCCTATCTTGAACTAACGCAAAAATTCTAAGGCCTATATTAGATTCCCTAGTATAGGGGTTATGAAAACCTTAGATATTACTGGAAATGTAATTTGATATACATATATGTAAAAGTACAATAAATTACATTAATTAAACCACGAAGGTTTAGTTCGTTGACGAACTGGCTTTCGTGGTTTTTTATGTTTACAAGAAGGGTGATGCAGTAAATTATATTGTCCCTAATTGCTATTTGCAAGCTGATGTTAATGAAGGCGAGGGTTGTTGTTTGGTCAAAAAATCAATGGTTGTTGAAAAGATAGTAAGAAGAACAATATGGTTTGTTCTTTTGATGCTTATCTTATCCCTGGGAGTTTTCTATTTATCGCGACTTGCGCCAAGCGATCCGCTGCAATCATTTTATGGTGATGCAATTAAATCAATGTCCACACAGGAGCTTGATGCGGCCAGAGAACGTCTGGGTCTGGGCAGCCCTCATCTCCTTAGTATAATTTTTGATTTTCTTAAAAGAAAAAGGCATGAAGCTGCGGCAAATTACCGTTGGCTTCATACCTACGTTTGTACACATATGAATTTTTAGAAAATTCTACCATGTGTAAATTTTTAACTTACGCTATTCCTACATTTTTACTAGCTCTTTACCGCTTTAACAAAATAGCGATCCTCGTCATCAATGATTTGGGTCACTTGATATCCGGCAGTTGTCAGCCACCTGCTTACTGTTTCTCCAGGCGCCAGGCGATCATTCTTGACAGCCTTACTGTCCTCATGGATGGCATTGACTTGTTGCCTGGAAATATCATGCATAATGACCAAAAATCCGCCTTTCCGCAGTTGGCTGCGCATGTGGGTCATGAACCTTTGTTTCTCCTTAATATGGGGAAAAAAATTAAAACACAACACGGCATCAAATACGCCGTTTTCAGGTACAAACTCCATAATATCGGCAACAGCAAAAGTAATCCCACCAAGACTGCCGTATTTCTCCTCCGCTTTAGCCAGCATATTGGCTGAAAAATCTACTGCCGCAATTTTGCCTGCCGAGCCAATAGATTTTTTGATGAAAGGCAATAGTACACCTGTGCCACTGCCAGCATCCAGTACACTAAAGCCAGGCTCTAAACCAATCATTTCTACAAGCTCATCTATTTTTTTTGAATCAACAGCACGTGTACTATCCCATTGGCTGGCAATTTTGTCAAAAAACTCACGTCCATTACCCATGTAATTTCACCTGCTTAAATGTCCCTGATATTGCCTCAAGCTTTCGCACAAACAGCGGGACAAATAGTAATTGTATAACGATTCCTGGCAATCCTGTAGAAACAGCGCCAATAATATATGTCAGTGGTTTCAGCTTGATGGCCAGCACCATAACCATCCCGGCTACTACCAGCATAGCAACCAAACGGCCTGCCAGCATGGCCCCAATAAGTGACCATATGAGCGGCAGCTTACACTGCCGGTACAAATACCCGGACACAACACCGTATACACCCAATTCAACTGTAATAATCGGTAGAAACGGCATTACAGGCGGCATACCGATGGCAAAACAACTAATAATAGGTGTCAATATTCCGGCTGCCAAACCACTTTTTACACCCAACAGCAAACCTGCCATCAATACCGGGATATGCATAGGAAGAAATACCGAACCGACACCGCCGAAAAAGTGAAAAGCAAGTGGCAATGTTACCCCTAACGCAATAAACATGGCGACATTAATTAATTTTCGCGTATAGCTCATGATTCACCTTCTACCATATGAAATCACCGTTATATTTTTTGGGTCAGATTAACATAGTACGTTCGTCCGGGCATAGGATAGCCAATTTGTTCAACATACCGCTTGTCAAAAATATTATCTACATAGAGACTGATACTTCGCGTCTTGTCAAGTTCTCTTACTACAGCCAAATTATGTATGGTGTAACTACCAATGGTGTTAACCGTATTGTTATACAGTGCTTTTTGCTGACCGGTAAAATTCACGCTATATCTCACTTGCCAAGGTTTGGCATCATACTGATAGGCAAGAGAGGCTTTGTGCAGCGGACGGTAATCAAGCGCATCAGTCATACCAGCGTCAGTACGGGTTGCTCCCACTTTCTCCGTATGTTGATTGGTATAGTTGAAGATTAGCTTATTCGAATCATCTAGCTTAAAGACATTCTCCCACTCAGCACCCCATACCTTGGCCTTATCAATGTTATAACAAAAGTATGGATAAGCATGTTGAAAGTTAATATAGTCATTAATATCCTGATAGAAAAATGTAACTTTCGTATTATATTTTTCACTGATCTTTTGCTCAACCCCAGTCTCATAGCTGATTCCCTTTTCCGGTTTAAGCTGCTGTTGGTAGCCAGGATTGGTTGCACCAGCCTTCGTTCCGGAATTGTAGTTCTGCGACCACCAATAGTATTCCGCCATAGACGGTGAGCGCCACAATCGGTTTACTGAGACAAACGTGTTCGTTGCAGCATTATTGCGAAACGATAAATTCAGTTTCGGTGACAGGGAATCAGTATCATAATCACGCATCGCAGTAGCCCTGCTATCATCGCGGCTGGCTGATAAATGATCATAGCGCAAGCCTAAATAAGCAGACCATCTATCATCCAGTTTCCAGCTATCGTCAATATAGGCTCCCCATAAATCGATCTTTTGCGAAGGATATATCTGATCCGTACTGCCCGCCGGCCGAATATCATAATAACCATATCCGTAGCGCAACCGCTTATATTCACCACCATAACCAATTGTATGACCATTAATTTTCGATTGACCTGATACGCCAATATTGTCAGACTGGTCACTTACTATGGTACGGTCAAGATCAATGGCTGTTCCTGCCGCATTATAGTTGACTTCACGACGTTTTTCGTCATTCTTCCAATAATCTATCTGCCAAAAACCGCTCACTGTCTTATGTCTGTAGGCAAAGTCATAATAGGTGTTATCTTTTTCCCAATAGGCACCCGGATTTAATGTATAGTTGCTAATGGACGGCGATAAATTCTCGCCATCACTGACCGGATAGCTGGAATCATAATTCACTCCCAACTTATTGGCAATAATATACCCCCGTTTGGTCTCTGTACGGTTAACACCGGCAGATATGTTGTCCTCTTTAGTTATGTCATAGTTCAGTCGCAAACCATATTGTTTGGCATCATAATCATTGTTACGCAGATATGCGTCTGCTCCTGTTTTATTAGCAATAACATTAAAATTAAGCTTCCCCGCTGAGCCGCTATAGTTAAATAAATAGTCATACCGTCCGTTGCTGCCTGATAAAATATTAATTTCCCCGCCATTCACACCTTTGTCACGGGTAATAATATTGATAACCCCGCCTAACGTATTGCCATGAGCCGCTGATTTTGCCCCTTTAATAATTTGAATTTTTTCCACTGTATTAAGCGGGATGGTTGTCCAATCCACGTACTGTCCGCCCATAACCCCGGCAGAATTAATTTGTCGGCCGTTTAAAAGCACGGTATAGCGCCGCGCATCAAAACCACGCAGCTTGACTGTGCCGTCCTGGTTGTCGCCGGCACTAGCCCGTTGCTGAACATCAATACCTGCCGAACTGCGTAAAAGTTCGGGAATAGTAGCGGCCTTACCCGGGCTCACTGTTTTGACGTTAACAGTGGTATCTGCGTTGCTCTTGGTAACCCCCTCGGCCTGAATTACAATTTCCTCAAGATTGTAGCTAGGAATATCTTCAGCCATAACCGGCATTCCAGCCAGTACTATTCCGACCGCAGCTGCAGTAGCAAGTGTTTTTTTACTTAATTTCATTCTTCTTGCCTCCATCGTTCACAATAAAAAAGCATGCAAACCAACAGGAACTTCAAGTTCCCGGAAGGCTTCATGCCTTAGTCACTATTTTCAATTATTGCTTGTGTCAGTACTTTCAAATATCCGAGCTTTATTTTGAAATGAATTAAAGTGCCACCTCCAATATAAAAAACCACAAAGATCTACGGTCATTCTTACCGTAATACCTTCGTGGTTGTTTGCTCACATTGTGTTATTGTCTTTTACTACTCATACCGTACAGCCTTCTTGACTGTATTTGTTAAAATAATAACATAATCTTAGTCAGTTTGACAATAGGGAATTTTTCTTATAGATGTTCTTGACTAAAATGTGGTTAGTTAATTAAATACGCGGTACATTATTATAACCGCCATAAGGTTGTATTGCCAAAAAAAATAGGCCTAACAGAAGCCCTGTAAAACCTTGTATTTTCTATGGAGCGGGTGAAGGGAATCGAACCCTCGTAGCTAGCTTGGAAGGCTAGTGCTCTACCATTGAGCTACACCCGCATTATACTATAAATGGTGGAGGGAGGTGGATTCGAACCACCGAAGTCAAAGACGGCAGATTTACAGTCTGCTCCCTTTAGCCACTCGGGAATCCCTCCAAAAGAAAGATGGAGCTGGCGAGAGGAATTGAACCCCCAACCTGCTGATTACAAGTCAGCTGCTCTACCAATTGAGCTACGCCAGCATGTGTGGTGCCTCAGGACAGAATCGAACTGTCGACACGAGGATTTTCAGTCCTCTGCTCTACCGACTGAGCTACCGAGGCGGTATGCAGCTGTCTATAAACGCCTATCTGTGCGATGCTGTTACAACAAGTTTTCTGCCACCAGTAGGCTTTATAGTAGCCTCATAGGCGACGGTTGTTGCTCCTGCGATCCGTTGCTCAACGTACTCCCATGTACGCCTCCGCTACGGTTCTCGTCGCGCCTAGCATATGGACATTTCTAGCCACCCGCAGGGGCTAAGGTGAATGGCGACCCTGAACGGATTTGAACCGTCGATCTCCGCCGTGACAGGGCGGCATGTTAGACCGCTACACCACAGGGCCGTTTTCGTGGGCTCGCTTCGGTCGTGTATTCGTTTGTTCGAACTCATGACCGATCGAACCTCGAACTATCTAGAATGGTGGGCGATGACGGGATCGAACCGCCGACATCCTGCTTGTAAGGCAGGCGCTCTCCCAGCTGAGCTAATCGCCCGTATTCGTGGGTTCGCTTCGTTCGCATGCTCGTTTGTTCGAACTCACGATTTATCGAACCTCGAATCATCGAAAATGGTGACCCACCCGCGACTCGAACGCGGGACACCCTGATTAAAAGTCAGGTGCTCTACCGACTGAGCTAGTAGGTCATTAATTTTGCACTATAATAGAGTATGTTCCCTAAAAACTTCACAGAAGAAAGACTACGCATTAGGATTAATCTATTAATTCGTTATCTTCATTCGAACACTCGAACTTCGATCACCGAACCTCGATCACCGAACCTCGAATATAAGTCAAGTCCTCGGCCTATTAGTACCAGTCAGCTGCATGGATTACTCCACTTCCACATCTGGCCTATCTACCTTGTAATCTACAAGGGGCCTTACTTCTTTCGAATGACAGACCTCATCTTAAGGCTGGTTTCACGCTTAGATGCTTTCAGCGTTTATCCTTTC